>CAVZHT010000002.1:0-1811927 GCA_963775175.1 uncultured Actinomycetota bacterium | reverse complement strand
CAGCGGCGACGTCGAGTCGGCTTTCAGGGTGGTGGAACCGGGCAGGCCGGCCATGGCCAGCTGGCTCAGATCGGCGGAGCAGGAAAGGTGCGCGGTCACCTTGCCACCGGCGTAGAACGTCGAGGTGTCCACGATGACGTTCAGGTGCCCGCAGCTCAGGCCGCCGTTGCGCAGGGTCTGGGTCGCGGCCTTGGTCGCGGCTGTCTGAGCATCGCCCGGGCCGTTGGTCAGCGAGGCCGCCCGGGAGGCTGCCTGCGCCGCCTGGTCGACCAGCTGCCGGCCGCGCTCGACCCGGCCGAAGCCGACGACCAGCACCAGCATGACGATGATGAACGGGGTGAGCAGTACGAGCTCGAGCGCGGCGAACGCGCCGCGGTCCGGCTCGCCACTGCGCTGAACCCTTCGGCGCGGCCGGGCGGTGATCTTCCGCAGTCTGGTGATCATGGCGTCACGTACCGCTCGACGGGCCCGGAGATCGTTTCGGTGGCGTAGTAGCTGCCGAACGGGATGACGCTCATGATCTTGCAGTGCACGTGCACGGTGACTGTGGTCGGTGACCGGGTCACCCTGACGCATCCCTGTCCGAGGGCGTGCGGGGCCACCTGGGCCAGATAGTTGTTGCCGTCAGCCTGACCAGTGGCAGCGGAGGACCGGTAGCTCTGAGCGCTGCGTAGGGCCTCCTGCGCCGCGGCCTCGGCCACGCTGCGGGAGTGCCAGACGATCGCCCACTGCACCACGAACATCAGCATGAAGAAGATGGCCGGCAACGTGATCGCGGCCTCGAGCACGGAGTAACCCCGGTCGCCGTCTGCGCACAGCGCCCGGTGCCGGCGTCGAAGCGCGACGCCGGCACCGGGCGCTGAGGTGCGCAGGTGACCGATCACAGGGCTGTTCGCCTTCTGCGGGGCTACTACTGGGTCTTGGTGTTGTTGGCCGTGGACTTCGCCTTGCTCACGATGATCGCGACGACCGCGATCGCCGCGGCCGCGAGCAGGGCGACCATGATCACCCAGACCAGGATGCCGTCGCCGCGCTCGGGGTCCTCCTTGCGCAGCGCCTTCAGGCGGCGCTCCAGGCCGGTCTGCGCCCACGCCATCAGGAATCGGACCTGTACTTCGGTGTCTGTCATCTCGTGCCCCCTTGCGTGAACGGACGGGTAGCGCATGCGGCTCACAGCCGCATGAAGTTCGTGATCGCCGGGTAGCCGAGAAACACGGCGAACCCGACGCCGAGCACGATCTGTGCCATCAACATCGACTGGTCGCGCTTGCCGGCCGTGCCCTCGGCGTCGGCCAGCTCCTCGGCCCGCAACGACGCAGCCCGGGCCGAGAGGGTGTCGCGCACCTGCGCCCCGTCGTGGGCGACCAGCTGCACGAGCGTGCCGAGCTCGCGCAGAGACAGAACGCCGATCCGGTCGCCAAGCTCGGTCAGGGCGACCCACACGTCCTGGCCCGAGCGGGTCGCGTTCGTGACGGTGTGTCGGATCAACGCCAGCGGCCACCCGCTGCCAATCTTCGCCGCCTCGGGCAGCGCCTGCTCCGCTGCGGCCTTGCCCGACATCTGCAGCGACACCCAGTCCAGATAGGCACCGAGTGCGCGCTTGAACTCCTTACGTCGCCGCTGGGCCGCGCTGCGGGCGTCGAAGTCAGGGATGAAGAAGAACCCCGCTCCGAACAGCAGTGCCACCACGACCGGGACGCCGAGCGGCAGATGCACTCCGGCGACACCGAGAAACACCGTGATGATCAGGCCGATCAGGAAACCGAGCACACCGACAACGACCTTGCGGCCCATCGTCGCCTCGAAGCTCTGACCATTAAGGGCCAGGTCCTGACGCAGGCTCGTGTAGACGATGCCTCGACGAGCCAGCTCAATGCTCACCCAGCGGCCGAGCTTGGTCTGCGCGCCGGCAGCGGCCTGGACGGTCGTGACCTCCGACCGGGCCGGTGTCTCAGGCTCCTGGGCCAGGTCGAAGCGGGCCAGCATGACGAGCGGGTCCGGCTTCGGCGGCCGGATCTGCACGATCAGCAGGAAGATGGCCGCACCGATCGCGCAGCCGATAAGCGTCAGACCAATCACCGGGGGCCTCCCGCCAACGACTGGGACGGGGCTGGCGCGGGCCGGTTCGCCGTCAGCTGCCGAGCCTGGTCCGGGCTCAGCCCGGTCAGGTGCGCGACCACCCGCAGATCGGCGTCACCGATACGCGACTCCGCACGGCTCAGGAACGGAGTGTTCGGCTCGCCGCCGGCAAGCTTGCGCATCCACATGAACGCCGCCGCGAACATCGCGACCACCACGGCCAGCGCGACCTGCCCGCCGACAGTCCCGTACGGCTTCACGTAATCGCGGGAGAACAGCACCAGGAACATGGCAAAGGCGATCGTGATGATCACGACGATCTGCACGCTGCGCCGCATCGTCGCGCGGCCAGCAGACACGCGGCGGCGCTGGTCCAGCTCCGCACGCGCCGACGACGCCAGCGATGTCAGGACCCCCGCGAGGCCGGTCCCGCGCTGGCGAGTGTTCAGGATCAGCGATCCGATCACCTTGTCGGCCGAACCGTCGTTGAGCTCGGCCGACAGAGCCAGCAGCGCGCGATCCAACGGCACCCGAGACCGGACCAGACCGGTCAGCCGCATCAGGGCCGGACGGATCGCGGCCGGCGCGGTCCCGGCGGTGGCCGGGATCGCCTGCTCGAGACTGGCCCGCGCCGTGATCGTGTCGCGCAGGGACTCTGTCCACATGACCAGCGCCTCGAGCTGCAGTATCTGGGTCTGCTCGACCCGCTGCCCACCGAACATCTGCGGCCAGAAGATCACCAGCGCGGCGAGGCCCACGCCGGCAACCGCCCACCTGGTCAGCACCAGGGCCAGGATGCCGACGACCACGCCGCCGGCGATGCGGCCGGACAACGCCGGCGAACGCAGCGCCTCCGCCGCCAGCCGGAACCGGTTCGGCGGCTTGGCCGGTTGCGGGGTCACGCCGTGGATGAACACGCCCAGCAACACCACACCCCCGCCGAAGCCGGCGGCGATGAGCGCCATCAGCAGACCGTCAAGGCTCGGCAGCATCACACGCCGCCGAAGAATCCGCGGTCGCTGTACCCCTCGGCTTCGAGTCTCTTGAGCCGAGAGTCGCTGATCGAGTATTCGCTGCGGATCGCGCGCCCGTCGACGTCGTTTGGCACGAAGACGTCCGAGTGCGTGACCCGCTCACCGTCGAAGCCGGAGACCTCCAGGACCTCGGCGACGGTGCGTAGGCCACTCATGAAGGGGTTCTGACGGATGAACACGATGAAGTCGATCGCTCCGGCGATCAAGGAGTGGGTGACCTCGAAGCTGAGGTTTTCCGCCTGCGCCGCATAGGAGGCGATGCGGTCCAGCACGGCCACGCCGTTGCGGGCGTGGATCGTCGACAGGCTGCCGTCGTTGCCCTGAGACATCGCGTTGAGCATGACGACGATCTCCTCGCCGAGTACCTCGCCGACGATCACGCGGGACGGGTTCTGACGCAACGAGCGCTGCACAAGTGCGGCCATGCTGATGCCGCCGCGACCCTCGGAGTCCGGGAGCACCATCTCCCACTCCGCGACGTTCGGATGCAGTTCCGGATGCCGGCGCAGCCCAAGCTCGAGGGCCTTCTCGACCGTGATCAGACGTTCCTCGGGCTCGATCACATTGATCAGGGCGCGCAGCAGGGTCGTTTTCCCGGCGTTGGTCGCGCCCGCGACCATGATGTTCATCCGCGCCTGTACGGCGGCTTGCAGGAAGGTCGCCAGCCGCTCGTCTACGGTTCCCAGCTCGACGAGGGTCGGCAGGAACATCTGCGGGTACCGGTTACGCCGGATCGAAACCGATGGGCGCTCACCGGCCGTCATCACGGCCGAGAGTCGCGAACCGTCGGACAGGCGCAGGTCTAGCTGCGGGGTCGCCGGCGTCCAGGGCCGGGCGTTGATGCCGGCGTGCGCTGCCTGGCTTTGGATGATCGCCACCAGGTCGTCATCGGTCGCGGCGATCGTGAACGGGCCGACCGGCTGGCCGGCGGCCTCACGGCCGCGCGGGGTGTCGCGGGCGTAGGTCACCCACATCTCGTCGCAACCGTTGATGTCGATGTTCTCGACGTCCGGGTCGTCGAGCAGATCCTGCAACTCCCCCGCGCCGAACATCGCCGCGTAGACCGCGCCGGCCAGCCGTTCGTCGAGCGTGCGGTCCACCGGCACGTCGCCGCCAGCCTGCAGCTCCCGCTGCAGATGGTCGCTAACCGCCTGGTCGATGAGCGACACCGCCAGCTGCTGCTCGTCCGCGCGCGACAACTCGGGCTCTTGGTGCGCCTCACGACGCTGCGCCTCGCGGTTCAGCTCCTGCGCGACCCGCGCCTGCAGCTGCTGCACCAAGCGGTGGTCCAACGGTGTCCGGCGTTCCATCAGCCACCGACCTGGGGCGCGTAGGCGGGACGCCCCGGCGCCTGCTGAGCGGTCGACGGCGGCTGCCAGCTGAGCGTCGCCATCGCCTCCGGCCACAGCCGCCACAGGTCGGTCACCAGACGCTCGCCGGACTTGAGCAGCGGCGACTTCGTCAGCTTCTTGCTCAACGGCCCCGACCACAGCAGCTCCGCACTAGCGGGGTCGTGACGGAACACGCCCACCACCGGAGCTGGCGATCCGATGCTCTCCAGCAGCGCCCGCGTGCGGTGCGCCGCCGAGCCTTCATCGCGGCTGTCGGCCACCAGCACGACGCCCACGGACGTCCGCTCGCGTCGAGGATCGCCTACGTACTCGGCCAGCTCCTCGACCCGCGCACGCAGGTGCCCCAGCCCCTCGGTCGACGCCCGCATGACCAGCAGTACAACCGTGGCCGCCTTCGCGACCACCAGCGCCGCGTTACCCGGCTGCAGGCTTCCGACGTCCGCGATGACCGTGCCCGGCCACGCTGCAGCGTGGTGCGCGATCGCCGGCAGGTGCGGTGCGACCTTGCTGCTGGCGCGTGTGGAGACCTCGCCGTGAATCACCGGCACACCGAGCGCGGTCGGATGCGCAAACTGTGTGAGCTGCGGCGCGGCGCCGCCCGGGCGCGATGCAACGGCCAGGGTCGCGATCGACGGCTGCGCCGGCATGTGCTGACCGTTGGCGTGCATCAAGCGAAACGGCAGGTCGGCACCGCGCGGATCCAGCTCGCACAGCAGCCGATCCCCCGGCCAGACCAAAGCCAAGACTGTGGCCAAAGTCGTCGCGCCCGGCGACCCCTTGTCACTCCCAACCGCGATGATCACCGCTCAGCCGCCGATCTTCACAAGAGCGATCAGGCCGTTGTTGCTGGCCTGCGCGACCCCGAACGAATCCACGGACGGCACGATCAGTGTCAACAACGTGCCGCCCGCCGTCGATGGATTCGCGCGCACGTCGTACACCGTCGCCGACGGAACCAGCACCGCTTGGGTCGCCACCGAACCCGAGGTGCCGCCACTCGTCCCCTTCTGCGGCAGCTGCAGTACCTCGACCTTGTCGCCCGGTGCCAGCCCAGATGACGGAATCTGGCCCGGGTCTGCCGCAACACCAACCAGGCTCTGACCGGCGCGCACGGTCGATCCACTGGTCACCATCGCGCGCTGCACAAGGGTGTTCGGCAGGATTTCCACAGCCGCGTGCTGACCGATCAGGCTCGACAGGTTGCCGCCGGCTACTGCGGTCACACCGCCGGAGACCTCGGTCGTGCTGAGATCAGACCGGTCGATCGTGTGACCAACCGGGATGTCCTTCACCGCGACGACGACGGACACCTTCGCGCCCGCCGTTGTGTAGAAGTAGTAACCCAGCGCCCCCAGCCCGACGATCAACGCCACGGCCAGAGCCGCATAACCTTTCGGCCGGCTGCGCGTCGACAACGCCGACGCCTGCAACCCGGCGCGGTGACCGTTCGCGGCCGCTGACGGCGGTGCTTGCTGCGGCATCAGCCGCTGGCCCGGACCAGTCATCGTCGAGTCACCACCGTCTGGATCTGTAGGACATTCAGTTGGCCGCTCGTCGAAGTCACCAGCTGCGGAATCTCGCCGGCCGCGCCGCCGGTCCCAGTCCAGGTGATCTTCCAGACGATCGACTGCGTCGACGTGATCGGTGACGCCGTCACCTGCCGGTACTGATAGCCGCACGCACCGCCAGCCGGCGCAAAGTTCCCGTCACTCTTGACCCACGGCCGGCCCGGTCCGGCACAGGACTGGGCCGAGCTTTTGTCGCCGGGATCGAAGATCAGCTGAGTCGGCCGCGCCGTCACCGTCGCTGTGAAACCTGCCGCCGACGCCGTAGCCGTCAGCGGCTTCCACGTGGCGCGCGAAGTCCAGTAGTACGTCCAGAGATTGACGTAGGTAAACGAGTAGCCCTGGTACGAAATCGTCTGAGACGGTGACCGGCTGCCTGACGGGTGCGGGAAGACGATCGTCTTGTAGGCCTGTTGAGCCAGCCCGGCCGGGGTCACAACGGGCGGACAACCCATGGAGATTAGCCCCTGGTTGACTGCTTCAGTCTCCGCCTCGGTCCACTGCGCTCGAGGCTTCTTCAGCCCGTCGACGGCGTCTGACACCTCGGCCTGACAGAAGTTGGCCTGCAGTTCATCAGCACACGCCTGCGACACGGCGGGAGGCTTCGAACCGTAGGCAGCATTGGGATACGGATCGCACGGGTTGCCCGTCGACCCGCCGCTATTGCCCCGACCATCTCCGCCCCCGCCACCCACGCCCACCGTGCACGACGGGTCGAGGACATTGCATCCGCCGTGACCGTCTGCACGCGCCGCAGGTGCGAATGCGACGGCCGCGGACAGGACCAGCAGCGTGGCGACAATCCGAGCCGCGAGCTTGCCCGTACCGGTCAGGCATGGCATGTCGCACCTGCCGACTGAATGATGTCCGAGACCTTCCACGGACCGCCCACCCTCTTGACGGTCAACGTCAACAGGTAGGGCGGCGGTGGCATTCGCTTGGCCACCCGGACCGGCTTACCGTTCGCCACTGTGTATTGAACGAAGGGGTCGCTCGAGGACGCCAACGGGCAGCTGGTCAAGAAGACTGCTGAGGAGCTGAGTACCGACTGGACCTTCACCCGGGGCGCGGCCGGCGTCCCGCGATATGCAGTGCCGGACTTCGCCATTGACGTGAGTGAGCCGTCGATCAGCTTCAACGCCTTACCGGTGAGGTAACGGTTGAGCATCGCCAAATCGGCATGCTGGGGGTCGCGCGTCGCGTTGTTGTAGAGATTCAGCATCGTCACATAAGCCGAAACCGCAGCCTGTGCAGTTGGCGTGACAGTTGGTGTCGGCGCACCTGACGAAGTAGATGACGTCTGTGACGCTGGCGTCGAAGGCGGTTCAGATGTGCTGATCTTGGTGACGGTTCCGGACCCACTCGCCTGGTCAGTGAGCGATGGCGAGTATGACTGCGTGTGAGTGCTGCTGCTGCTGCACGCCGCCAACGCCAGCGCTGAACACACCGCGAGTACGGCGGCGGCCAATCGACGAGGCATCTCGGCCCTCTCATTCTCGCCCTTCCGGAACGACAGCTTATGTCCCTTGTGTGACGACAAGCTCACCTGAATCGGACAGCGCAACAGCAGCGTATACCGCTCAAGCATTATCTTGGGTGTTTCGTGCCCTGCAGATCCGCTACGGACGGGCAGCGTCGATCGCTCGACGCACCGTCACCTTCGGTACGGCAAACGTGCGGGCAAGCTCTTCGATCAACGACTCGGCAGGGTCTCGCCGAGTCGAACCGAGCTCGACGCCGCGGTATCGGCGCAGCGAGATCCCGAGATGGTCGGCGACTTCCTGCATGGTGAGGCCCGCTGCCAATCGCATGTCCTCGAGCGTCGGACCTGCCGGGTCGGCGGCCAAGAACTCGAGCGCGTCCATGCCGATCGCGGCCGCGAGCTTAGGCATGACATTGGGCCGCGGCGTCAAGACGCCGCGCTCCCACTCGCTCACACGCGTCTGCTCGGTTTGCACCAGCTGCGCGAGTCGTTCCTGCGTCAGGCCGGCGGCCAGACGGCCAGCAGCTAGCCGCGAACCGCTGAATGCCACCGACACCCCTTAATGTGTGCGTCCTCGGAGGCATCGAAGCCTAATAGGAGCCATCGGCGCTCCCGGCGGCCGAATAGCGACGTCGCTGTCACTTTCTGTCCACATACCCGCACGTCTTCGGATGACGAACCCGCACGTCCGAGGAGACAGCGATGATTGATGATGCCGAACGGTTGGTGAGTCTCGACGAAGCCGCAGAGATGCTTGGCACCGGGCTGCGGTTCACGCGCCGCCTCGTGGCGGAGCGCCGGATCGAGTTTGTCAAGGTCGGCCGCCATGTCCGGATACCGCTTCGAGCGCTGCGTCGCTACGTCGACGCGGCTACCGTTCATCCCAGCCGCTGATACGAGGAGTCCGGATGCCGCGTCGCGCCTTCGGTTACATCCGCAAGCTGCCGTCCGGTCGGTTCCAGGCCTCCTACATCACGCCGGGCGGGCTCCGCCGATCCGCGCCGAGCACCTTCGGCAACAAGACGGACGCCGGGCAGTGGCTCCTGCGCGTACAGGCGAGCATCCTCGACGGGCGATGGCGCGACCCGCTCCCGGCCCGGCAGCTGCTCCTCGACTACACCCGGACCTGGATCGAGCAGCGGCCAGGTCTACGACCGCGCACGGTCGATCTCTACTGTTGGCTGCTCAAGCGGCACCTCGAACCGCACTTCGCCCGCGTCACCCTGGAGGAACTCACGCCGCTGGCCGTGCGGCGCTGGCGCGCGACCCTGCTCAGCAACGGGGTCAGCGAAACGATGGCGGCGAAGTCCTACCGCCTCCTGCGGGCAGTGCTCAACACCGCCGTTGACGACGACATCCTCGAGCGCAACCCGTGCCGGATCCGCAGCGGGGGAGACGAGAAGCCCACCGAGCGGCCGACCCTGACCGTCGAGCAGGTGCAGGCGCTGTCGATGCTCGTGCCGCCCCGCTTCAGCGCGTTCGTCATGGTCACCACCTACGGCTGCCTGCGGTGGGGGGAGGTCACCGCACTCACCCGGCACGACGTCGACCTCGACACCGGCACGATCACGATCCGCTCGGCGTACGTCGAGCGGTCCACCGGCGCTCTCGAACTCGGGCCGCCGAAGTCACGAGCGAGCAGGCGCCGCGTCGACCTGCCCGGCCCCGTGGTCGAACTGCTCCGCACCCACCTGGACCACTACGTCGGCCCGGACGCGCGCGCCCTGGTGTTCACCGGCCCCACCGGACGACCGCTACGCCGCAGCAACTTCAACAAGCTCGTCGGATGGGAGCAGGCCCGCGAGGCGCTCGGCGTGCCCCATTTGCACCTGCACGATCTGCGGCATACTGGCAACACCCTGGCGGCCGGCACGCCCGGCACGTCGACTCGCGACCTGATGGAGAGGATGGGCCACGACACGATGCGCGCCGCCCTCATCTATCAGCACGCCACCCGCGATGCCGGACGCCGCATCGCCGACTCCCTCGAGGACGAGATCCAGCGCCACGAGTCGTCCGCTAATCGTCAAGATGTCGCACGGCCGTCCGACGCGACCGCCCGCCGGTCTGCTCGCAAGCTCGGGCTGACGCCCCGACGCCCCGGAATCCGGGGGGTTCGGGTAGGGTCGTCGTCGTTCGCGGGTGTAGTTCAATGGCAGAACATCAGCTTCCCAAGCTGACAGTGCGGGTTCGATTCCCGTCACCCGCTCCAGTCACCTTGCTCTCCCCCCTGGTTCAGTTCAATCACTTCAGGTGCCGCGCATTGGCCGACCTGAACCAGAGGGGAAGAGGGGCGATCCAGCCCGGAGTCGATCGGTCAGCCCGCAACGGGGTCCGGCAGTGGCACCCGCCAGGTGAGGTGCAGCCCGCGCCCGTCCGGCCCGGGCTCGGTCGCCATCGTGCCGCCGACGAGCTCGGCCCGCCGGCGCAGGTTGGCCAGCCCGCTCTCGGTGCGGTTCGGCGGTAGCCCGCACCCGTCGTCGCGCACGACTGCGACGAGTTCGTCCGCCTCGGCGCTGATCACGACGTCGACCGTGGACGCCTTCGCGTGCCGGGCGACGTTGGACAGCGCCTCGTTCAGGGTGGCCAACAGGTGCAGGTGGATCGTCTCCGGCAGCGTGTCGACCGACCCGTCGATCTGTACCTGGGGCGGGAAGCCGAGCGCGGACTGCGCGCGGTCGAACACCCGGCCCAACCGCTCCCGCAGCGGCCGGCTCGGCTCGTCGCTGCGCAGGGAGAAGATCGCCCCGCGGATGTCGCGGATGGTGTGGTGCAGCTCGTCGGTCGCGTGGATGACCTGTTGCGCTTCCTCGCCCTCGAGCCGCGCGCTCAACGCGTCGAGGCCGAGCCCGACGGCGAACAGCCGCTGGATGACGACGTCGTGCAAGTCGCGGGCGATCCGCTCCCGCTCCTCGACGACCCGGAGCTGATCGGCGGCGACCTTGCGATCGGTGATGTCGCGGGTGTTGAGCACGAGTGCGCCGACGGTCGGCTCCTCGAGCAGGTTCGTCACGGCGCTCTCGGCGAACCGGTACGTGCCGTCGGCGTGCCGGAACCGGCACTCGACCCGCGGGAACGCAGTGCCTTTCCACGCCGCGGTGAGGACCTCCCGGAACCGGTCGACGTCGTCGGGGTGCACCCACTCGGTCAGCGGGCGGCCGATGAAGCCGGTCGCCGGAAGCCCGAACACCGTCTGCACGGCCGCGCTCTGGTACGTGACGAACCCGTCCGCGTCGAGCAGGGTCGTGACGTCGGTGGAGCTCTGGGCCAGCGAGCGGAACCGGGTCTCGTTGCCGGCCAGGTGCTCGTAACCGGCACCGGCGAGCGTGGTGATCAGCGCCGCGAGCTGCCGCTCCTCCTCACCGAACAGCTCGCCGACCTGCCGGTGGGTCACGTAGAGGCAGGACAGTGCCTCGCCGTGGACGAAGATCGGCGCGGCCAGCGCCGACCGGACGCCGGACAGGACGAGGCTGTCGGTCGTGCCCGGCGACTCGTCCAGGGCGACGATCGGCGCGCCGGCGACGACGGCCTGCGTCAGGAGCGTCCGGCTGATCCCGTCCACGTTCTCGCCCGACTGCGTCGTCAGCCGGTCGCCGGCGAGCGAGCTGATCGGGATGAGGTGGCACCGCTCCGGGCGCAGCAGCGCCAGCGCCGACTCCCGCACCGCCTGCTCCAGCGCGGTCGGCGATGTTGCGGCCGCGATCGACCGGCCGACCTGGAGCAGCGTCGTGAACCGGTCGAAGATCGAGATCGCGGCCGGCTCGACCGACTCGCTCGCCGGAGCGGCGTCGAGCGGATCGAACGCCTGGACGGCGGCCAGCGCGTGATCGTGCCCCCGGGCACCGGTCTGCTCGGCGCCGAGTTCGACCAGGGCGAGCCGCGACACCGCCTCCTCGTACCGCTCGCCGTGCCGGGCCGCGATCGAACAGCTCGCGTGCAGCAGCCGCACCGCCCGCCGGTGCTTGCCGCGCAGCGAGGCGACGAGGCCCGCCTCGCGCAGCGCGTGCGCCGCGTTGTTGCGGTAGAAGCGGGCCCACCGGCGGGCGCGTCGCGCCGCGGCCGCGGCCTTGCGCAGCCGCTGCCGGCGAAGCCCCGGGGCGTGCTGCGCGGTCGCCTGGGCCAGCTCGCGAGCGATGGTCGCGTCCCAGGCGAACACCGGCGCGATGTACTCCTGCCGCAACCCGGCCCTCTCCACCGTCTCGACCGCGCGGACGATGCATACGGCGGCACCGTCCAGGTCCCCCGCATCGCGGTGAACGAGCGCGTCGGCGAGGTGCAGCTCGGCGGTGGTCTGCGCATCGTCCCCGCCGTCGGCGAGTTGCGCCCGCACCAGCTCACCCGGCACGCGTCCCTGGGTCGCACGGGTCCAGATGCTCAAGGCGATGCCGGCTGCGGTCTTGTCCCCGATGGCCATCGCCGACTCGTACGTCCGGCGGGCGAGGTCGACGGCTTCGGCGAGCTCGCCTGTGCGCAGCAGGCACAGCGCGAGCGTCCAGCTCGCCGTGTTGACCTCCCACTGGTCGCCGGTGCGTCGCAGCAGCTGGATCGCCTCGGTGCACGCGGCCCGGGCCTTCGGGTAGTCCGAGGCGGCGTAGAGCGCGACGCCGGTGAAGTTGAGGCTCTGCCCCTGCCCCCACACGTCGCCGAGCTCGCGCCGGATCGAGAGCGACCGCTGCGCGTACCGGACGCCCCGGCGGTACCAGGGCAGCATCGTCATCACCGGCGCGTGCTCCGACCACGCCTGCCCGAGCTCGGCCGAGGGCGGGTACCGCTCGGCCAGGTTCATGCCCCGCAGGTGGGTCCAGGCGCAGTCGACCTTGCCGCTGTGGAACCAGTAGAGGTAGGCCAGGCGGCTGTACAGCCGCATGGCCAGGAAGTCCCCCTGGTGGCGCTCGGCACTGCGCCGGCCGGTCAACCGCGGCAGCAGCGAGTGCCCCGTCTGGACGAGCAGCTCCCAGACCAGCAGGAACGGACGCGCCCAGCGTGGCGGCACCCGCCGCCCGAGCAGGGCGAGGGCGCCCTCGAGGCGAGCCTTGGCGGTGGCGATGTCGGCCTGCTTGAACGCGAGCGCGCCGAGCTTGCCGTCCAGTGCCGCGGCCTCGAGCGGGTCGGTGACCAGCGCGCGGGCCGCGGCGAGCTGCGCCTGGGCCTCGCCGTACACGCCCTGCAGGGTGAGGACGTCGCCGAGGCCCTCGGCGACGCGGCGCCGGGTGAGCACGTCCTCCGCGGCCACCGCGTCGCCGGCCATCCGGTAATACGTCACGGCGACGTCGAGCGCGTAGCGGCTGCGGGCGAGCTCGGCCGCCTCCACCGCGAACGGCAGCGCATCGGCCGGCCGGCCGGCGGCGTCGAGGTGGTAGGCGAGGTCGAAGACGAGATCCTCGTGCGCCGTCCGGTCGTGCGCCATCAGCGCGTCCGCGGCCCGTCCGTGCAGCTCACCGCGCAGCTCGTCGCTGAGCCGGGCCAGCAGCGATTCGCGGATCTTGTCGTGGAAGAACGTGCAGGTCTCGGCGTCGTCGCTGACCCAGATCAACCGCCGGCGCCGGGCGTCGTCGAGCACGGCAGCGGCGTTCGCCCGGTGCTCGGCGATCTGCACCGCGGTCCGCACGTCGAACTGCTTGCCGAGGACCGCGCCCACGCTGAGCAGCTCCAGCGCCGCCGGCTCGAGCAGTTCGAGGCGCCGGACGAGGAAGGCGGCCGAGCGGCGCGCGGTCTGGGCGTCGGGGAGGCGCTCGGCGTCGACCGCCCACCCGTCCGCCGCGGCCACGACGGCCCCGGCCTCGACCAGGCCGCGGAGCACCGCCCCGGCCATGAACGGGCTGCCGTCGGCGAGCCGGACGATCATGTCGAGCGCGGCTTCCGGCAGGGAGCCCGCCATCGATTCGGCCAGCAGGGCGACCGACCGGCTCGACAGCGGCCCCAGGTGCATGGTCCGCGCGCCCTGGATGGAGCGCAGCGGATGGTCGGCGGCCACCTCCTCCGACCGGAAGGCTGCGATGACGCCGAGATGGCGCGGCGCGTCCTCGCCCTCGGCGAACAGCTCGGCCAGCAGCCGGACGGTCAGCGTGTCCGCCCACTGGCAGTCGTCGAGCACCACCAGGATCGGGTGCTCGGCCGTCGCCGCGGCGTTCAGCAGTCGGCGCAGGCCGGACAGGCTGCGCTGCTCACCGAACTCCTCGGGCCCGCTGTCCTTCTCGGGCGCGGCCGCGAGCACGTCGCCGAGCGCCGGCAGGGCCCGGACGATCGCCGGCGCCGCGTCCTCGAGCTCGGTGGCAAGCGCGGCCCGGCGCTCCGGCTCCTCGGCGAGCAGCTGGACCAGCCCGTCGGCGACGCCGTGCATGAGGCGGAACGGGCGCTGCCCGCCGAACGCGATGCCCTGGCCGTGCAGCACGTGCACGCCGGTCGAGGTTGCGACGCTCGCCACCTCGGTCAACAGCCGGCTCTTGCCGCCGCCGGAGTCGGCGTCGAGCAGGACCAGCCCACCGGGCCCGTGGCGCAGCTCTGCGGCGAGCTTGCCCAGGGTCGCGATCTCGGCGTCCCGGCCGACAAACGCCGGGTCGGTCAGCGTGAGACGCCGGTCGTGGCGGCCGATGACGATGGCCGGGTCGGTCTCGCCGGCCTCGACCGCAGCGAGGATGTGCTCCAGGTCGGTGGCCACCGCGGCGGCGGTCTGGTAGCGCTCGGCCGGGTCCTTGCGCAGCAGCCGGTGGACGACCGCGGCGAGGGCGCGCGGCACCTGGGGCGCGGCGGCCTGCAGGTTCGGCACGGGCGTGCTCAGGTGCTGCCGCAGCAGGTTGCCGACGGAGTCGCCGTCGAAGGGCGGGTGCCCGGCCAGGCACTCGAAGAGCACGACGCCGAGCGCGTAGAGGTCCGAGCGCTCGTCCGGCGTCGACGCGAGCAGCCCGGCGGACTCGGGCGACAGGTAGCGGACCGTGCCCACCAGGTCGTCCCGGATCGACTCGTCGAGCCACGGGCTGCGCGCGAAGCCGAAGTCGATCAGCGTGACCGATTCGTACGACCCGTCCGGACGCTGCCCGTCGACGATGATGTTGGCCGGCTTGACGTCGCGGTGGAAGACGCCGACGCCGTGGGACAGATCAAGCGCGCTCGCGATGGCGACCCCGGCGCGCAGCACCCCGATGACCGGCAGTGGGCCGTCCGCGAGCGCCACCTCGAGCGTGTCGCCGGGGACGTATTGCTGGGCGAGGTAGAGGTGGCCGTCGACCTGGCCGGCATCGTGCAGGGCACAGATCCCGACGCCGGTGAGTTCGCGCAGCACCCGGGTCTCGTGCACGAACCGGGCCTGCAGCCCGGGCTGCACCGCTGCGGAGTCGAAGGTCTTGAGCACCACCTGATCGGCGGTGACCGAGTCGATGCCCAGGTAGGTGGAGACGCCGTTGCCGTCCTTGAGCAACCGGACGATGTCGTAGCGATCGGCGAAGCGCGTCTCGAAACGCGCCTCACGACCCATCTCCCCGGGCCGGGTCAGACCCGGGAAATGGGCATCGCGTCGCATCGGCGTCAGCACTCCCGAATATCAGTCGGCGCGCCCCCCGGCGAACCGACGTCATTGCGCTGCGCGGACCGATTCCCCTGCAGTCGGTCCACCTCCCCCGGGGCGACACTTGAGATTAAGTTTGTGTGAAGATCGTCCTCAAGGGACCTTTGGCCCGGGTCGGGCGACCCGGTGGGCCGGACCGAAGGGCTTTCGCGGACGATCAGGGACGAAACCGGCAGGAATCCCGACCGCGCCGAGCCGGGCGGGCAGCCGATCCAGTTGCTCGGCAACAACTTCACGCACGTCACCAAGGTGATGTTCGGCGGCTACGCCGCCCGGTCGTTGCCGGTCGCGTCGTCGCACACCATCTACGTCACGTCCCCGCCGCACAAGCCCATGCGGGTGCCGATCCGGGTCTTCACCGACCACGGCATCTCGCCGTCATCGCAGGGTTGCTGCACCTACATCGCCGCCCCGACCTTGACGTCGGTCAGCCCCTCGTCCGGGCCCGCCACGGGCGGCCAACCAGCTGACGACCACCGGCACCGACTTCCGGTGCGTGTGGCGGGTGAGCTTCGGCTCGCAGCGCGGCACGGCGATCCGGGTGACGTCACCGACCTCGCTCACCGTGGCCGCGCCGCCGCCGACGACCACCGCCCCGGCCACGAGCGACGCCGCCCAGCCCTGACGGCCGGAAATCGCGTGAACGTCAACTCGGTCGGCCGGTGTGGGCAGGATGGGGGCCATGGCATCTGATTCGCCCGTACGGCAACTCGCCCAGACCCTCGTCGACCGGCTGCTGGCCGCTGACCCGTTCACCGGAACCGGGCTCGGCCTGCGCGAGTACGACGCGCTCGTCCCCGACCCCTCGGCCGCGGCCGAGCAGCAGCTGGCCGACGACCTCGCCGGAATCGCCGCCCAGGCCGCCACGCTCACGGCCGATGACGAGCCGGACGAGGTCAGCCTCGAGGTCATTCGCACCGTCTGCGACCGGCGGCAGCAATCGCTCGAGATCCGGCCGGAGGAGTTCACGGTCAGCGCGATGCCGATCGCCGGGCCACCGGCGCTGCTGGCCGTGCTCGCCCGCACCGTGCTGCCCGACCCGCAGGCCGCGACCGACTACCTCGAGCGGGTCAAGGGCTCGGTCGGCTGGCTCGACGCGTCCACCGAGCGGCTGCGCGAGGGCGAGGCCCGTGACCGCTTCCCGGTCGGCTCGCTGGTCGACGGCGCGCTCGCCTGGAGCGAGCGCACGCTCGCCGAGCCGGTGCCGCCCGCTGTCACGGCCCCCGCACCGCCCGAGGGCTGGGACGGCGCCGACGCCTGGCGGGCCGAGCTGGAGCAGGTGGCCCGGGACGGCATCGCCCCGGCCGTCGCCCGCTGGCGCGACCGGCTCGTCGAGCTGCGCCCCCAAGCCCGGCCCGACGACGCGGCCGGCATCGGGGCACTGCCTGGCGGCGCCGAGGACTACGAGCGGGCCATCGCCGTGCACACGACGCTGCCGCTGACCGCTGATGAGTTGCACCGGATCGGGCTGGACGAGGTGGCCCGCCTGGAGGAGCGCGCCCGCGAGCTCGGGGCCCGCATCGGGCTCGACGACCTGGCGGCCGTCCGCACGGCGACCCGCCGCTCCACCAGCGAGCTCGACCCCGGCGTGGCGCTCGAGCTCGCGCAGGAGGCGGTGCGGCGGGCCGAGGCGCGGGCCCACGAGATCATGCCCGAACCGCTGCCCGAGCCCTGTGCGGTCACCGCGATGCCGCAGACCGTCGCCGAGTCGGGCATGGCGCCGCACTACACGCGCCCGCGGCAGGACGGCAGCCGGCCGGGCACGTACTGGTTCAACACCCGCCGCCCGACCGCCGGCACCGGCTGGGACCTCGAGGCGGTGGCGTTCCACGAGACGGTGCCCGGCCACCACTCGCAGTTGGCCCGCCTGCAGCGGCTGACCGAGCTGCCGCTGCTGCAGCAGCTGTCTGTGACCGTCCATGCCGAGGGCTGGGGGCTCTACGCCGAGCGGCTGGCCGGGGAGTTCGGGCTGTACAGCGGCGTCGAGGCGGAGATCGGCTCGGTATACGTCGAGATGCACCGCGCCGCCCGGCTCGTCGTCGACACCGGGCTGCACGCCAAGGGCTGGAGCCGCCAGCAGGCCCGGGACTACCTGCTGGAGCACGTCGCGCTGGCGGAGGGCTTCCTCACCGACGAGATCGACCGCTACATCGCGTGGCCCGGCCAGGCACTCGCCTACCTCGTCGGCCAGCGCGAGATCCTGCGGCTGCGGGAGCAGGCCCGCGCCGCCCTCGGTGACCGCTTCGACCTGCCCGCGTTCAACGGCGCCCTGCTCGACCACGGCAACGTCCCCATGCCGGTGCTCGCGACGGTCATCGACCACTGGGTGGCCAACCGGTAGCGGCCGGGTCGAGAATCCGCAGCATGGAACTCGTCCGCCAGCTGCCGGCCTTCGTCGGCGCCGTGCTGCTGATCTCGGCGGTCCCGGGGCCCGCGGTGGCGCTGCTCATCCGCCGCTGCTCGCGGGGCGGGTTCCGCGCCGGTGTCCCGGTGGTCGTCGGGCTCGAGACCGGGCTCTACTTCTGGGTCCTCGCCGCCGGGGCCGGCCTGGCCGCCCTGGTCGCCACGTCGCACGTCGCCTACGACGTGCTGCGCATCGCCGGCGCGACCGTGCTGCTCGTCCTCGGCCTCCAGGCGTTCCGCGCGGCCCGCCGCGGCGACTACGACGCCGACCTCTCGGCCGCTCGCGTCCTGCCGCGTGGACGCCGGGGCGGCTTCGCGATCGGCCTCGTCACGAACGCGGCCAACCCGAAGGCGGCGGTGTTCACGTTCGCGTTCTACCCGCAGTTCATCCCGACCGGCTATCCGCTGCTGCCGACCGCGGCCGGCCTCGGGCTGCTGCAGATCACGATCGAATTCGGCTTCTACCTCACCTTCGCCGCGCTCGTCGGGCGGGCCCGGGCGTGGTTCGCCCGCGCCCGGGTCCGGCGGCGGCTCGACGCGCTCTGCGGCTCCGTGCTCGTCGGCCTCGGCCTGCGGGTGGCCGCCGAGTCGCGGTAAGCGCCGGCGGTTCGGTGCGCCGGCGCGAACGCCGGCGCGCCGCCGCCACCGCGGACCGGCTCGGCCGCGGCCTGGTAGCGACCACCCGCGCAGCGCCTGGATCCCGAGCGCCTGGATCCCGGTGGCGGTGCCGATCCAGGAGTTGAGCGGCAGCACGGCGCCGGTGACGGTCTTGAACTGCTCACCGAACGGCGACGTCGGGGTCGGTCATCTCGTTGCCGAGCAGGAACCCGCGCCCCGGCCCGGTGATCCCGCTGCGGGACGCGGTACGCGGCCAGGTAGGGCCAGGTACCCGGCCCCGTGCCGGGGTTGGGTGCATCAAGGCACCTTGACAACCCGGGCCGGATCCGAATACTTAAGTCTGTGCTTAACCAATCGGACGACGCGGAGGCGGTCTTCCATGCCCTCGCCGATCCGACCCGTCGACGCATCGTCGAGCACCTCGGCCGCGGGCCGGCCACGGTCAGCGAGCTGGCCGCGCCCCTGCCGATGTCCCTGCCGGCGGTCGTCCAGCACCTGCAGGTGCTCGAGGCCAGTGGCCTCGTCCGGTCCGAGAAGGTCGGGCGGGTGCGTACCTGCCGGCTCGAGGTGAAGCGCCTCGACACCGTCGAGGACTGGATCGCGGCCCGGCGCCGGACGTGGGAACGCCGCCTCGACCGCCTCGGCGAGTTCCTCGCCGCCGAGGACAGTTCACCGCCCGCGCAGCAGCCGAACAACAAGGAGCAGCCATGACCGACACGACCGCCCGTTCCGTCGTCCACGACACGTTCGTCCTGGAGCGCACCTACCCGGCCGCCCCGGAACGGGTCTTCGCCGCCTGGGCGACGATCGACGCCAAGTCACAGTGGTTCGGCAACGACGACGAGATCGAGCGGGTGGGCGAACACACCCTCGACTTCCGGCCCGGCGGCGGCGAGCACCTCACGGCCGAGGCCGGCGGCGCCCGCTACGACTTCGACCTGACCTACTACGACATCGTCGAGAACGAGCGCATCGTGTGGGCCTACGAGATGAAGATGGACGGCCGGCGGATCTCCGTCTCGATCGGCACCGTCGAGATCCGGCCCCTCCCGGGCGGGACGACCCTCGTCATGACCGAGCAGGGCGCGTTCCTCGACGGCCTGGACACCAACGCGGCGCGGGCAGAGGGCACCGGTCAGTTCCTCGACAGCCTCGGTGCCTACCTCGCGCAGTCCGCCTGATTCCGGTCAGACCCGACGCGAGAGTTGATCGCATGAGCCCCGACCGTCGCCGTTGGGCGGCCCTGATCGTCCTCTGCACCGGCATGCTGATGATCGTCCTCGACCTCACGGTCGTGAACGTCGCGCTGTCGGCCATCCGGGACGACCTGCACTTCAGCGAGGCCAGCCTGGCCTGGGTCGTGAACGCGTACATGATCGCGTTCGGCGGCCTGCTGCTGCTGGCCGGGCGGCTGGGCGACCTGCTGGGCCGGCGGCGGGTCTTCCTCACCGGGCTCGGCGTGTTCACCATCGCCTCCCTCGGGTGCGGTCTGGCGCAGAACCAGGCGGTGCTCGTCGCGGCCCGCTTCGTCCAGGGCATCGGCGGTGCGATGACGTCGGCCGTGATCCTCGGCATGATCGTCACGATGTTCCCGGAGCCGCGGGAGCAGGCCCGGGCCATCGGGGCATTCGCGTTCGTCGCCTCGGCCGGGGGCGCGGTCGGCCTGCTTGCCGGCGGCGTCCTCACCCAGACGATCAACTGGCACTGGATCTTCTTCGTCAACATCCCCATCGGACTGCTGACCGCCGCGTGCTCGCTCCGGCTGCTCGACCACGAGGACGGCATGGGGCTCGGGGCGGGCACCGACGTGCTCGGCGCGTTGACCGTCACCGCGGCCCTGATGCTCGGCGTCTACGCGATCGTCGGGCCGGCCGCGACCGACGGCTGGACGGCGCCGGCGACGCTCGGTTTCGGCGCGGCGGCGCTCGTCCTGCTCGGCCTGTTCATCGCCCGCGAGCACACCGCCGCCACCCCGCTCGTGCCGCTGGGCATCCTCCGGTCCCGCAACGTGACCGGCGCCAACCTCATCCAGGTCGCCGGGGCGGCCGGGATGTTCGGCATCTTCTTCCTCGGGTCGCTCTACCTGAAGGGCATCCTCGGCTACTCGGCGCTGCAGATCGGCTTCGCCTTCCTGCCGACGACGATCCTGATGGGCGGGCTGTCGGTCCGCTTCACCGAGCCGCTCGTCTCCCGCTTCGGCGCCCGACCGGTGGTGGTGGCGGGGCTCGTGCTGATCACCGCCGGGCTCGTCCTCTTCACCCGGGCCCCGGCCGACGGCCGGTACCTGGGCGATGTCCTGCCCGTGGTGTCGCTGCTCGGCGTCGGCGCCGGTCTCACCTTCCCGGCCCTGATGACCTTGGCGATGAGCGGCGTCACCGGCGAGAACGCCGGCCTCGCCTCCGGGCTCGTGAACACCACCGCGCAGGTCGGGGCGGCGCTCGGCCTGGCCGTGCTGAGCACGCTGTCCGCCTCGCGGACGGAGTCCCTTCGCCACGCCGGGCAGGGCGTCGCGGCCGCCACCGTCGGTGGCTACCACCTCGCGTTCTGGATCGCGGCCGCGCTGGTGCTGGTGTCGGTCGGGATCGCGGCGCTCGTCCTCCAGCCGGTGGCCGCGGCGGCCGACGAGGCCGCGTTGACCAGCCGCGAGCCGGTCGAGGCGCTGGCCGGCTGAGCGCGGGGCGGGCCGGAAGACCCACCACCGGCGGCCAGCACCCACCGCCGTTACCCCCCTCGGGGCACGATGGAGCGCATGCGCTCCCTCGCCGCCGCAGCGGCCCTCGTGCTGGCCGTGGCCGCGTGCGGCGACTCCGGAGGCAAGGCGGCCCGGTCGTCGGCCGCCGCGCCGCAGCCGGCCCCCGGTTCCACGCTCGTCCTCGCCTCGTCGCCGGCCGGCTCGACCGCGAGTGCGGCGACCGCGTCGCGCGTACCGCGCTACGACCACGTCGTGGTCGTCGTCGAGGAGAATCACGCGAGCTCGCAGGTGCTGGGCAGCTCGCACGCCCCCTACATCAACGCGCTCGCCCGCAGCGGTGTCGTCCTCACCCGGTCGTACGGAGTCACCCATCCGAGCCAGCCGAACTACCTCGCGCTGTTCTCCGGCTCGACCCAGGGGATCACGAACGACTCCTGCCCGCACACCTTGCGCGGCAACAACCTCGGCGCGCAGCTGCGGGCGCACGGGCTCAGCTTCGCGGGGTACTCCCAGGGCCTGCCGGCGACGGGTTCGCGGGTCTGCACCTACCACGGCTACGCCCGCAAGCACGCGCCGTGGGTGAACTTCGCGAACCTGCCCGGCTCGGTGAACCGGACCATGGCGGCGTTCCCGCGCGACTACCGCACGCTGCCGCGCGTGTCCTTCGTGATCCCGAACCTGACCTACGACATGCACGACGGGACGGTCCGCCAGGCCGACACGTGGTTGCACGACCACCTGGCCGGGTACGTGTCCTGGGCACGGACGCACAACAGCCTGCTCGTGCTGACGTGGGACGAGGACGACAACACCCCGGCGAATCACATCCTCGGCGTGCTCGCCGGCGCCCATCTCGCCGCGGGCCGCTACTCGGGCCGGGTGGATCACTACACGATGCTGCGGACGATCGAGGCCGCCTACGGGTTGCCCGCGCTCGGCCGGGCCGCGTACCGGTCACCGATCTCCGGCATCTGGACGCGCTGACAGCCGCACCACTCGATCCGCCTGCGCCGGGGCTTTCGGCCCGGCCGCCGTGACGATCGGCCCGCCCGCCGGGGTCTAACTTCACGGTTCCCTTACGCCGGTCGACCGGTCACAATGGACGGGCGGGGTTTCACCGCGGGGGCTGTACCGAAGGACTACCATGCCCCGCCTCTCCTACGCCGCGCTCGTCGGCGCCGCCCTCGCCCTCGCCGTCTTCGTGTCCCTGATGTTCGTGGCGACCGAGTCGCATGCCGCGACCGTGCGGGTCCCGGTCACGCCGACCGGGCTCCCGACCGCGATCGAGCCGCTTGCGCCCTATGTCGAGCAGGTGTCGTGCGACCCGCGGCTGCGCACCGGCACCGTGAAGCTGGCCCGGTTGCTGGCGACGACGTACCGGTCCTACAACGCGACCTCGTGGGCGTCGACCTACTCCTGCGGCACCGACGGCACTCGCAGCGAGCACTACGACGGCCGAGCGATCGACTGGATGGTCAGCGTCCGCAACGCGACGCAGTACGCCGCCGCCAAGGCCGCCATCGGCTGGCTGCTCGCGTCCGACCGGGCCGGGAACCGGGCGGCCATGGCCCGCCGGCTCGGCGTCATGTACCTGATCTACAACAACCGCATGTGGGGCTCGTGGGACGGCCGGTGGCACGACTACAACAACTGCTCCCACCTCACGAGCCGCGCCAACGACAACGCCTGCCACCGCACGCACGTGCACATCTCGCTGTCGTGGAACGGCGCCACCGGGCACACCTCCTTCTGGACCAAGCGGGTCGCGGCCACCGACTTCGGCCGGTGCCGCAGCGCCGACCTCAACTGGGCCTACCTGTACGGCCACGCAAACCCGGTGCCGTGCCGGTCGTACCCCCGCGTAGTGGCGAAGAGCAGCGCGTCCGCGACGAAGAAGGCCCTCGTCACGTACTCCGGGGCCGCCGTCCGCCGCGGTTGGCACGGGCCGGCCGTCAGCGCGGTGCAGCGGGCGCTGCACGTCACCCAATCCGGCACCTACGGCTCGACGACCGTGACCGCCGTCCGCGCGTTCCAGAGCCGGCACCACCTCGGGGTCACCGGCTGCATGAATCCGCCGACCTGGCGGGCCCTGCTGGCGGCGGTGCGCTGAGTCAGCGCCCGCTCGCGACCTTCGCGATGATCGTCTCGCCGATCCGCGAGAGCGCCTCGAGCTGCTCCGGGGTGAGCACGTCGATCACGTAGTCCCGGACGGCCGCGACGTGACCGGGCGCGGCCGCCTCGAGCACCGCGAAGCCGGCGTCGGTCAGGCGCGCGATCTGGCCGCGGCGGTCGGTCGGGCACTCTTCGCGGGCGACCCAGCCACGCTCCTCCAGCCGCGAGATCGCGTGGGAGAGCCGGCTGCGCGACGAGAAGGTGACGTCGGCGAGCTCGCTCATCCGCAGGGCGCGATCCTCGGCCTCGGAGAGCCGGACGAGGATCTCGTAGTACGCGTGCGGGATGCCGGCCTCATGCTGCAGCTGCCGGTCGAGCGCGTCGACGAGCACCTTCGAGGACTCGAGGTAGGCCCGCCACGCCCGCTGCTCGTCGGGCGTGAGCCATTTCGTCCCCATCCACTCAGCGTACATGGTTGAAAGTTCAACTGAATTGAGTAGGCTGAACGTATCCAGAGAACAGGGAGTCGACGATGGCGATCCACCGCCTCAATCACGCCGTCCTCTACGTCCGGGATGTCGCCCGCAGCGTGGCGTTCTACCGCGAGGTCCTCGGCTTCGTCGTCGTCCACGAGCTCGGCGGCAAGGCCGCGTTCCTGCGCGCCGACGGCTCGACCAACGACCACGACCTCGGGCTGTTCGAGCTCGGCGCGCAGGCCGGGCCGTCGGGCGCCGGCCGCAGCACGGTCGGGCTCTACCACCTGGCGTGGGAGGTCGAGACCCTGCGCGACCTCGAGACCCTCGCCGGGACGCTCGCCGACGCCGGGGCCCTCGCCGGGGCGTCCGACCACAGCACCACGAAGTCGCTGTACGGCCTGGACCCCGACGGACTCGAGTTCGAGATCGCGTGGGTCGTGCCGGCGGCGTTGCTGGACGAGGCGGCCATCGCCGGCCGCGCCGGTATCCGGCCGCTGGACCTGGCCCGGGAGATCGCCCGCTACGGGGCCGACACCCCCGGAGGATTCGGCATAAGCCGGGCGCTCGCCGCCACCGATCGGCCGTAGGGGATACCCGGATCGTCGCGCGGTTAGCCCCTCGAGAGGCGGGGGTACCTCCGGGACATCCCGCTCAAGGAGGCAACAATGCTCGGTCTGATCATCACCCTGCTGATCGTCGGCCTGATCGCCGGTGCGCTCGCGCGCCTGCTCGTTCCCGGTCGCGATCCCATGGGGATCGGAGGCACCATCCTGCTCGGCGTGGTGGGCTCGTTCATCGGGGGCTTCCTCGGCTACGTGCTGTTCCACCACGACGCGAAGGACGGCTTCCTGCAGCCGGCCGGCCTGCTCGGCTCGATCATCGGCGCCGTCATCGCGCTGCTGGTCTACCGCCACATGGGCAGCAATCGTCGTCGCGGGGTGCGCGTCTGACGCGCACCCGCGACGGGCGCAGCCGGTGCGTCCGATGTGAGCCTCGCCCCTGCCCGGGAAATCCGGGCCGGGGCGTTCGCGTCGTGTACCTAGACTTTGGCAAGTGACTTCGCAGCCGACCCGCGCCCTCCTGCTCGAGCAGATCCACCCGGACGCCGAGGAGATCCTGCGATCGTCCGGCTTCGAGGTCGAGACCGTCGGCCGCGCGCTGGACGAGGACGAACTCGTCGAGCGGCTGCCCGGCGTCGCGCTGCTGGGCATCCGGTCGAAGACGCACGTGACGAAGCGGGTGCTGGCGTCCGCCCCGAACCTCCTGGCGATCGGCGCGTTCTGCATCGGGACGAACCAGATCGACCTCGGCGCGGCCACCGAGCTGGGCGTCACCGTCTTCAACGCGCCGTTCTCGAACACCCGGTCGGTGGTCGAACTCGCGATCGCCGAGATCATCTCGATGACCCGGCGGCTCACCGAGAAGAACGCGCTGATGCACGACGGCGTGTGGGACAAGTCGGCCGAGGGTGCCCACGAGGTGCGGGGGCGGACGCTCGGCATCGTCGGCTACGGCAACATCGGCACCCAGCTCTCGGTCCTGGCCGAGAACCTCGGGATGAAGGTGCTCTTCTTCGACACCGCCGACAAGCTCGCGCTGGGCAACGCCCGCCGCTGCCTGACCCTGCCCGATCTGCTGCGGGAGGCCGACGTCGTCACGCTGCACGTCGACGGCCGCCCCGGCAACGCGAACCTGTTCGGCGAGGGCGAGTTCGCCGAGATGCGGCCGGGCTCGCTGTTCCTCAACCTGTCGCGCGGCTTCGTCGTCGACTACGCCTCGTTGCGCAAGCACATCGAGTCGGGGCACATCGCCGGCGCGGCCGTCGACGTCTTCCCGGTGGAGCCGAAGGGCCGGGGCGACGAGTTCAAGTCCGCGCTGCGCGGGCTGCCGAACGTCATCCTCACCCCGCACATCGGCGGCTCGACCGAGGAGGCACAGCAGGACATCGGCCGCTTCGTCGCCGGCAAGTTCCGCGACTTCGTGCGCGACGGTTCGACGTCCATGTCGGTGAACGTGCCGGGGCTCGTGCTGCCGCGGGCGGAGGACACCCTGCGGCTCATCCACCTGCACCGCAACGTGCCCGGCGTGCTGGCTCGGGTCAACGGCCTGCTCGCCGAGGGCGGTGTGAACGTCGAGGCGCAGCTGCTCGGCACGCGCGGCGACATCGGCTACGTCGTGACCGACAGCGCCAGTGGCACCACGCAGGCGATCGTCGACCAGATCCGGGCCATGCCCGAGACGATCAGCCTGCGCGTGATCTTCTGACGGTTCTTGACCCGCCGGTCCTCACCCGCAGTCCGGCGTCTGTTCGTTGAGTGGTCAGTCTGGAACCGAGTGGTCGGTTGTAACTGACCACTCGGCGCAGAACTGACCACTCAACGGGGTGAGCCCGGCGGGTCAACCGCTGTCGACGTGCCATTTCTCGGGGGCACCGGCGGCGGGGTCGTAGCGGCAGACGAGGCCGGTCTGGATGCTCGTGCTGAGTGCCCCACCCAGGACCGGGGCGCCCTCGGCGATCCGGGCCACGGCCCGCCGGATCGCCTTCTGCACCGCCGTCCGGGCCCGCTCGCGGCCATCGGCGAAGGTGCGGGCGCGGCCACCCAGCCCGGTCGCCGCACCGAGCGCCGACACCAGCTGGTCCAGCTCGGCCTGGGCCCGCTCGGCCCGGGCCGCGTCGCCGGCGGCATCGGCCGCGTCGAGCTCGCCCCGCAGCTGCTCGATCCGCAGCCGGTACGCGCGGCGGGCGTCGCCGTCCAGCACCTCCTGGCGGGACCGGTCGCCGACCCCCGAGCCCGCCAGCTCGTCGGCGCCGATGTCGGTCCGCGGGGCGGCGAGCAGCCGGGCCAGGCAGCGCATGCCCACGCCGTCCGGGACGACCATCCGCTCGTCCCCGGCCGCGAGCTCCCACGTCGCGCCCACCAGCCGGAGCGTTGCCGCCGCCGCACCGGGCGTCGGCGCGGCCGCGCGGTAGCGGTCGGCCCGCGCACCGAGCCCCATCGCATCGAGGGCCGCGGCGGCCACCGACACGAGCGCGGTCCCGTGCGGCACGTCGCCGGCCCGGCCCCGGCGCAGCAGCGTGACGCCCAGGTCCCCGCGGGTCAGTGCCAGCATCGGCCGGTTGCCGAGCCGGCGATCGGTCTCCACCGCCGCCTCGAGGTGCGCGACGGCGTCCTCGAGCCGCCCCGCGGTGCGGGCGGCGATGCCGAGCGCACGGTCGACCGAGCCGAAGCACATCACGCCCAGCGACGCCATGACCGGCAGCCCGGCGTACGGGCGCAGCTGGTCGTACGCGGCCCGGGCCGCGGTCGGGTCGCCGAGCCGGTCCGCGGCCTCGACGATGCAGAACAGCGTGAGCAGCCAGTTGCTCGACGGCGCGATGGTGTCGATGCCGTCACTCACGAGCGCATCGAGCTGGCGCCAACCCTCCTCGGCGGTGGCCGGACCGGCGTCGGCGGCCAGCGCCGCCAGGGCGGCCGGGTAGACCCGGTGGGCCGCGGCGGCGACGACGGTCGGCGAGCCGGCGATCTCGCGGGCCAGCGGCAGCATCTCCGCGCTGCGTCCCTGCAGCCAGCGCAGGTACAGCAGCTGGGCGCCGAAGTAGCCGACGGCGTCGGCGTCGCCGATCTCGACGCCCTTCGTGAACGCGCGGTGCGCGCCGTCCTCGGCCTCCTTCAACCGTCCCGCCCGCGCCACGAGCATGACGTCGATCAGCTCGACGATGTAGAGGACGGCGTCGACCCGCAGCGCGTCGGCCCGCTGGCGCAGCTCGGAGAGGCTGCGCTCGGCGTCCGGGGCACCGGCGAGGAGGCGGTCGACGGTCTGCCACAGCGCGCCCATCAGGACCAGCACGGTGTCCCCGGTGCGGGCGGCCGCCGCGGCGAGCTCGTCGGCGATGGCGGCGCGCTCGGCCGCGTCCTGCGGCCCGAGCAGTACGTGATGCAGCAGAGACAGCGCCTCGGCGAGCCCGGCCGGGTCGTCGAGCTCACGCAGCGCGGCGACCTCGGCCCGGACGTCGGCCGGGTCGCCCGGCCCCAGGTAGACCCGCTCGGCGGCGAGGCGTGCCCGCAGCCGGGCCGCGAGATCGTGATGGCCGTCGCCGAGCCGGGCGATCGCCTGCTCCAGCGCGCCCAGGAACCGCTCGAGGGGTTCGACCTCGCGGTGCTCGAACACCCAGATGCCGCCCAGGCCGATCGCGGCGCGGGCCGCCGTCACCGGGTCGGCGGCCGGATCCTCCAGCGCGGCAAGGAAGGCCGGACGGGAGGCGGCCAGCCGCCCGCCGGCGAGCTCGGCCTGGGCCAGCTCGAGCAGCAGGCCGGCCGGCGGCGGATCGCCGGGGATCTCGAGAGCCAGCCGCAGCAGGCGGGCCGCCCGCTCGTGGGCGCCGCGGGCGCGTTCGGTTCGAGCTGCGGCCCGGGCGGTGGCCACCGCGGGGGCCTGTGGCGCCGTCCCCTGCCGGGCCGCCTCGAGCGCGTGCCGGGCAGCCCGGACGGCCAGATCGGCCGCCGCCCCGGCCGGTCCGGCGGCGGCGGTCAGCAGCTCGGCGGCGCGGGCGTGCAACCCGGCCACGGCCAGTGCCCCGCGCGAGTCCAGCAGGGCCTCGCGCAGCAACGCGTGCGCGAAGGCGAAGCCCGCGCCGACGTCTCGCCTGAGCAGGCCCACGGCGGTCGCGGCCTCGCGGGCGGCGGCGACGGCGGGGAGGTCGAGCCCGGCGAGCGCGGCGACCGTTTCCGGGTCGGCGTCCGGCCCCAGCACGGCCGCAGCGGCCAGCACCTGATGGCCCTCGGCCGGAACCGCGGACAGCCGCTGCACCAGCACCCGGCGGACCCAGTCGGACACCTCGGCCAGCTCCCCGGCCGCCCCGCCGGCGAGCGCCTCCTGCAGTAGCAGCGGGTTACCGCCGGTGAGGTCGGCGAGGGCGGCCGCGTTCCGGTCGTGCCCGCCGGCCGCGACGAGCTCGGCCACCGCCGGCCCGTCCAGCCCGGTGAGCGCCAGTCGGGTGCCCTCCCCGAGAACGGCCGCCAGCGCATCGGCGCCGGGGGCCGTCGGTGCCGTCTCGCGGGCGGTGATCACCAGAAGCAGGGGGGAGCGGCGCAGCGAGCGCGCGGTGAACCGGGCGAGCAGCGCGGCGGCCGGATCGAGGGCGTGCAGGTCGTCGACGACGAGCAGGAGCGGCTGCTCGGCGCACCGCTGCGCCAGCTCCGCGGTGACGGCGCGGAAGCGGACGAAGCGCTCGGCGTCGCCGGTCGGCGGCAGGGCGAGCAGGTCGTCGGTGTCCGCGGTGCCGAGTTGGGCCAGCAGGTCGTGCCACGGCCAGAGGGGCGGTGCACCACCGGCCGTCCAGGCCGCACCCCACGCGGTGGCGAAGCCGTCATCGGCGGCCCGGGCGGTGATCTCCTCGGCGAGGCGCGTCTTGCCGATCCCGGCCGGGCCGGTGACGGCGACGAGCCCGCCACTGCCGAGTCTCGCCCGGGCCAGGGCCGTGGTGAGGATGCCGAGTTCGCGGTCGCGGCCGACGAAAGCGGCCGGCTGCGCGGTCGCCATGGGCGAAGCCTGCCGAACCGCGGCGAGCACGGCAACGGAATAGCGCCGAGAGGGCCCCAAGGGGCGTACCGATGGGGCCGGTGCTCTCGTTGCACTGGATGGCAGCCGCTGCGCTGAACCTGTGAGCGCGCTAGCACTTGCAAGCGAGTGGTTGTCACTTGCTACTGGCGGGTAATATCCTTGGAAGTTACTGGCCGGTAACCACATCTCGAGCAGGAGTACTCAGCCAATGGGCCACTTCAAGAGCAACGTCCGCGACATCGAGTTCAACCTCTTCGAGGTCTTCGGGACCGACAAGGCACTCGACAACGCGCCCTTCCAGGACCTGGACGTGGACACGGCGCGCGGCATGATCGCCGAGGTCGCCAAGCTGGCCGAGGGGCCGCTGGCCGAGTCCTTCGTCGATGCCGACCGCAACCCGCCGGTGTTCGACCCGGCGACGCACACGGTCAAGATCCCCGAATCGTTCAAGAAGTCCTACAAGGCGCTGCACGACAGCGAGTGGTGGCGGGTCGAGACGATCCCCGAGCTCGGTGGCCAGCTGGTCCCGCGGACGCTGGTCTGGGGCATCGCCGAGCAGGTCCTCGGCGCCAACCCGGCCCTGCACATGTACAAGGCGGGTGCGCCGTTCGCCGGCATCCTCTACAAGAACGGCAACGACACCCAGAAGAAGATCGCCCAGATCATGGTCGATCGCGGCTGGGGCGCCACCATGGTGCTGACCGAGCCCGACGCCGGCTCCGACGTCGGCGCCGGCCGCACGAAGGCCGTCCAGCAGGACGACGGCTCCTGGCACATCGAGGGCGTGAAGCGCTTCATCACCTCGGCTGTGAACGACATGGTGGAGAACGTCATCCACCTCGTCCTCGCCCGGCCCGAGGGCGCCGGCGCGGGCACCAAGGGCCTGTCACTGTTCGTCGTCCCCGAGTGGCACTTCGACATCGAGACCGGTGAACTCGGCGAGCGCAACGGCGCGTACGTCACCAACGTCGAGCACAAGATGGGGCTCAAGGCCTCCACGACCTGCGAGCTGCGCTTCGGCGAGAACCCGGACGTTCCGGCCAAGGGCTGGCTCGTCGGCGATGTCCACGACGGCATCGCCCAGATGTTCCAGGTCATCGAGCACGCCCGCATGATGGTCGGTACCAAGGCCATCGCCACGCTCTCGACCGGCTACCTCAACGCGCTCGAGTTCGCCAAGACCCGCGTCCAGTCGGCCGACCTGACCCAGGCCTCGGACAAGACCGCGCCGCGCGTCACGATCATCAACCACCCCGACGTGCGCCGCAGCCTCATGCTCAACAAGGCCTACGCCGAAGGCCTGCGGGCGCTCGTCTACTACACCGCGTCGTTCCAGGACAAGATCATCGTCGGCGAGCACGAGGGCACCGACACCACGCTGGACGAGGCGATCAACGACCTGCTGCTGCCGATCGTCAAGGGCGTCGGCTCGGAGCGTTCGTACGACCAACTCGCGCAGGCCCTGCAGATCTTCGGCGGCTCGGGGTACCTGCAGGACTACCCGCTCGAGCAGTACATCCGCGACGCCAAGATCGACACGCTGTACGAGGGAACCACGGCGATCCAGGCCCAGGACTTCTTCTTCCGCAAGATCGTCCGCAACAAGGGTGCGGCGCTCGGCGCCCTCTCGGCCGAGATCACCGAGTTCATCGAGTCGATCGCGGACGAGGGCCGGCTGAAGGAGGAGAGCGCGGCGCTGCAGAAGGCGCTCGAGGACTTCGGTGGCATCGTCGGCGCGATGTTCTCGCAGCTGATGAGCGCGCAGGAGGACCCGACCAACGTCTACAAGGTCGGTCAGAACGCCACCCGCGCGCTGATCTCGGCCGGTGACCTGATGGTGGGTTACCTGCTGCTGCGCCAGGCCGCGGTCGCGCTGACCAAGCTCGACGGCAACGGCCTCTCCGCCGCCGACCGGGCCTTCTACGAAGGCAAGCCGGCGGTCGCCCGGTTCTTCACCCAGACCGTGCTGCCCGAGCTCGCCGCCCGCCGCGCGGTGGCCGAGTCGATCGACAACGCGCTGATGGACGTGCCGGAAGCCGCGTTCTGAGCCGAGCACGCCGACGGGCCCCCTCCGCCATCTCGATGGCGGCCGGGGTCCGTCGCCGTTCGGCGGCAGTTTGCCGGCCGGTCGGATGAGATCCGTAGGGTGATCTGGTGAGCGAAACGCGGGTGGACGTGCGGGACCGGTGGATCGAGCTGAGCGGGGCGAACAACGTCCGCGACGTCGGTGGCCTGCCGACCGAGGACGGGCGCGAGGTCCGGCGGGGGCGGCTGATCCGGTCGGACAGCTTGCAGGACCTCTCGGCCGGAGACGTGCGCCGCCTCGTCGACGACCTCCGCGTCCGGGCCGTCGCCGACCTGCGCACCGGCGTCGAGGTGCGCGGCGAGGGCCCGACCCCCATGGACCGCGAGCGGCTCGTCGACGTCCGGCACTACTCACTGTTCCCCGAGCCGGACGACGCGGTTGCGGCGGCCGACACCCCCGACGGCCCGGTCGTCCTGCCGTGGCAGGACCGGGACAAGGAGATGACCGACGACGACCGTCGCCGCGGCGTGTCCGGCATCTACCTGCGCTACCTCGACGACCGCGCCGACTCCGTCCTCGCTGCGCTGCGCCTGATCGCCGGGACCGAGGGCGCGACGATCGTCCACTGCGCCGCGGGCAAGGACCGGACCGGTGTCGTCGTCGCCATCGCCCTCGCCGAGGTCGGCGTGCGGCGGGACGCGATCGTCGCCGACTACGAGCTCAGCGCCGAGCGGGTCGAAGCGATCATCGCCCGGCTGGTCGCCCGGCGGACGTACGCGACCGATCTCGTCGGCGACGAGCCGGTCGACAAGCACAAGCCGAAGGCCGTGACGATGGAGCGGCTGCTCACGGCGCTGGACGAGCGCCACGGCGGCGTGCCGGCCTGGTTGCGGGCGAACGGCTGGACCGAACAGGACGCCGCCGCGTTGCGCCGCAAGCTGCTGGACTGAACCCCGACCCCAACCTGCGTTGAGTGGTCAGTCTCGACCTGAGTGGTCAGCTACACCTGACCACTCAGGTCCGAACTGACCACTCAACGAGGAAGGGGGGCCGGGTCAGGCCGGCTCGCCCGTCGCCTTCGCCGGCTGGACGGCCCGGGCCAACCGCTGCTTGTGCGACATCATCGCTTCGCGCATCTCGTCGTCGTCGAGAGCGGTCACCGGCAACTCGCGCGTCCCGGTGAGCCCGTCCAGCAGCAGGGGCAGGTAACGCCGCCACAGTTCAGGGGCGACGTCGCCGGAGACGTCGGCGACCGTGCACAGCATCATCACGACGATGCCGAGGTCGCTCGGCTCGATGTCCGCACGGACCGCGCCGGCCGCCTTCGCCCGCTGGACGATGACCTGCAGGGGTTCGCGCATCCGCTCGCTGATGCGCTCGACCTCGACCGGGTCGTGCATGCCCATCAGCACCTCGCGGAGGCCGCGATCGGCGGTCTGCGCCTCGGCCACCCCCTCGAGGAAGCTGACGACGCCCAGCCATGGATCCTCGGCCGCGACCGCCGCGTCGGCCAGCGCGATGATCCGGTCGATGGCCTCGGTGAGGATCGCCTGGGCCAGTTCGTGCTTGTTCGCGAAGTGCCGGTAGGCGGTGCCGACACCGAGCCCGGCGTGCCGGGCGACGTCGTCCAGGCTGGCCTCGAGGCCGCGCTCGGCGAACACCTCCCGGGCCGCCTGGACGAGCAGGGCGCGGTTGCGCGCGGCGTCCTTGCGCAGCGGACGAGAGGCCGCGACGTCGGTCATGTCCGGCCTCCCGTCCACCGATTGCCGGTCAGAGTACGACACCGCCGGCTACCTCGTCGTCATACTGCGGCACGCCCGGGCGCAGCACGATGGCGGTGAGCACCGCACCGAGCGCGAAGATGCCCGCCGCCCACCAGAAGCTCACCGAGTAGCTGTGGATCGCCGCGTTCGCGAGCACCAGCTTCGGGTTGCCGCCCGCGAGGTGCGAGGTGGCGTAGGTGGCCGCCGCGGTCGAGGCGATCGTGTTCAGCAGGGCCGTACCGACCGATCCGCCGACCTGCTGCATCGTGTTGACCGCCGCCGACGCGACGCCCGAGTCGCTCGGCTCGACGCCGAGGGTGGCCATGCCGAACGCGGTCGCGAAGACCAGGCCGAGGCCGGCCCCGAGCAGGAGCAGTGCGGGCAGCACGTGCGATGCGTAACCGGTGGTCAGGCCGACGTTGGTGAGCAGATACATCGCCACAGCGGCGATGGCCATGCCGACCGGGATCAGCACCTTGGCCGAGACGCGCGGGACGAGCTGGGTGCTGACGGCGGCGGAGACCACCACGAGCACGCCGGTCAGCGGCAGGAACGCGACGCCGCTCATCACCGCGCTGTAGCCCAGCGACGCCTGCAGGTAGTAGGTCAGGAACAGGAAGACGGCGAACATGCCGGCGGCGGCCGCGAACATGGCCAGCAGGGCTCCCCCGCGGTTGCGGTCGACGACGACCCGCAGCGGCAGCAGCGGGTTCTTGGCCCGCTGCTGCATGGCGACGAAGAGGCTCAGCAGTACACCGGCGGCGACCAACAGTCCGACGGTGACGCCGTTGGCCCAGCCGTCGGTGTCGGCGTGCGAGAAGCCGTAGACGAGGGAGAACAGGCCGCCGGACACGACGACCGTGCCCGGAACGTCGAGGCGGGCGCGGTGGGTGGCCCGGCTGTGCTCGAGGAGCAGATAGCCGCCGACGAGGCCGATGGCGGCGAAGACGAGGTTCACGTACATCGTCCAGCGCCAGTTCGCGTACTCGGTGAGGAACCCGCCGAGCAGCAGGCCGACCGAGGCGCCGGCACCGGCGATCGCGCCGAAGATGCCGAAGGCCTTGGCCCGCTCGAGCGGTTCGGTGAACGTGGTGGTGAGCAGCGACAGGATCGCCGGCGCGAGCAGGGCGGCGAACAGGCCCTGAACGGCGCGGGCGCCGATCAACATGCCGACGTTGACGGCGGCGCCGCCGACGGCCGAGGCGAGGGCGAAGCCGACCAGCCCGACGATGAAGACCCACTTGCGGCCGAGGACGTCGGCGATCCGGCCGCCGATCAACAGCAGCGAGCCGAACGCCAGGGCGTAGGCGGTGACGATCCACTGCCGGGAGTTGTCGGAGAAGCCCAGGTCGGTCTGGGCGGTGGGCAGCGCGATCGTCACGACGGTCGCGTCGAGCACGACCATCAGCTGCGCGATGCCGAGGACGGCGAGGATCCACCAGCGCTTGTTGGGGCTGGTGGCCGCCCGGGAGGGCGCGCGGGTGGGCGCCTTCTGCAGGGTGGTGGTGGCCATGAAGCACTCCCGAAACTTTCCGGAGACGGTTTCTCCGGTTCTCCTCGGAACGCTACACCCGTTCCGGAGATTCCACCTCCGATTTATTCGGAGATGTGGACCACAGGCGGCGCGCCGCCGTCGTCCCGCGCGTTGAGTGGTCAGTTACGCACTGAGTGGTCAGACGTGCCTGACCACTCAGTGCTCAACTGACCACTCAATGGGAGGGGACACAGGGAGCCCGGCCGGAGAACGTCCGGCACTCTGTACATCGACATGGAGATCGCGACGCCGGCCCCTCACACCCTCACCCGCCCGGACGGCGACGGGGCCGACCCCGATTCCCTGTACGCCGAGTTCGTCGACTGGGTCACCGGGCAGGGCCTCGAGCTGTACCCGGCCCAGGACGAGGCGCTGCTCGACCTCGTCACCGGCGACAACGTCGTGCTGGCGACCCCGACCGGCTCGGGCAAGTCGCTGGTGGCGGTCGGGGCGCACTTCTTCGCCCTCGCCGCCGGCGTCCGCTCCGTCTACACCGCACCGATCAAGGCGCTGGTGAGCGAGAAGTTCTTCGCGCTCGTGCGCGGTCTTCGGCTCCGAGCAGGTGGGCATGATGACCGGCGACGCGGCGGTCAACGCCGACGCCCCGATCCTGTGCTGCACGGCCGAGGTGCTGGCCAACGTCGCGCTGCGCACCGGCGCCGGCAGCGACCTCGGCCTCGTCATCATGGACGAGTTCCACTTCTACGCCGACCCGGACCGGGGCTGGGCATGGCAGGTGCCGCTGCTCGAGCTGCCGCACGCGCAGTTCCTGCTCATGTCGGCGACGCTCGGCGACGTCACCGATCTCGCGCTCGACCTCGCCCGGCGGACCGGGCGAGGCACCGCGGTCGTCGGCACCGCCGCCGAGCGCCCGGTGCCGCTGCACCACTACTACGCGACCACGCCGTTGCACGAGACGATCACCGACCTGCTGGCCGGCGGGCAGGCACCCATCTACGTCGTCCACTTCACCCAGGCGGCGGCGCTCGAGCACGCGCAGTCGCTGACCAGCATCAACGTCGCCACCCGGGCCGAGCGCGACGCTCATCGCCGAGGCGATCGGCGACGTTCCGGTTCACCGCCGGCTTCGGCAAGGTGCTGTCCCGGCTCGTCCGGCACGGTATCGGCGTGCACCACGCCGGGATGCTGCCGAAGTACCGCCGGCTCGTCGAGCAGCTCGCCCAGGCCGGGCTTGCTCAAGGTCATCTGCGGCACCGACACGCTCGGCGTCGGCATCAACGTCCCGATCCGCACCGTGGTGTTCGCCGCGCTGTCGAAGTACGACGGGCAGCGCACCCGGCAGCTGCAGGTGCGCGAGTTCCTGCAGATCGCCGGGCGCGCCGGCCGGGCCGGGTTCGACACCGCAGGCACCGTCGTCGTCCAGGCCCCCGAGCACGAGGTCGAGAACGCGCGCCTGCTGGCCAAGGCCGGCGACGACGATCAAGAAGCGGCGCCGGATCGTCCGCAAGAAGCCGCCCGGAGGGGTTCGTCTCGTGGAGCCGGAACACGCACGACCGGTTGCAGACCGCGCCGCCGGAGCAGCTGACGCCCCAGTTCCGGGTCACGCCGGCGATGGTGCTCAACGTGATCGCCCGCCCGGGCGACGCGTTCGCGGCGATGCGCGAGCTGATCGACGGCAGACAGCCCGTCACCGGCCGCCCGGCGGGCGCACGTCCGGGCCGCGATCCGCGCCTACCGAGCGCTGCTGGCCGCCGGCGTCATCGAGCGGCTCGACGACCCCGGACGAGCAGGGGCGCACCGTCCGGCTGGTCGCGGACCTGCCGGTGAACTTCGCGCTCAACCAGCCGCTGTCGACGTTCGCGCTGGCGGCGCTGGAGCTGCTCGACGTCGCGTCCGAGAGCTATGCGCTCGACGTCGTCTCGGTGTTCGAGGCGACGCTCGAGGACCCGCGGCAGGTGCTCTCGGCCCAGCAGCACAAGGCCCGGGGCGAGGCGGTCGCGGCGATGAAGGCCGACGGGCTCGACTACGACGAGCGGATGGAGCTGCTCGACGAGGTCACCTACCCCAAGCCGCTGGACGAGCTGCTCGGTACGGCGTTCGCGATCTACCGGCAGCAGCCACCCATGGCTCGACGAGGACCAGCTCTCGCCGAAGTCGGTCGTGCGCGACATGTGGGAACGGGCGATGACCTTCACCGAGTACGTCTCCTTCTACGGGCTCACCCGCAGCGAGGGACTCGTGCTGCGCTACCTGTCCGATGCGTACCGCGCGCTGCGCTCGAGCGTGCCCGACTCGGCCCGGACCGAGGAGCTGACCGACATGGTCGAGTGGCTCGGCGCGCTCGTGCGGCAGGTCGACTCCAGCCTGCTCGACGAGTGGGAGCAGCTGACCTCCGGCGCCGCGGCGGACGGCCGCCCCGAGGCCCGGCCGTCCGTACCGGAGTCGCTGACCGGCAACGTCCGGGCGTTCACCGTCCTCGTCCGCAACGCGCTGTTCCGCCGCGTCGAGCTGGCGGCGCTGCGCCGCGCCGACGCGCTGGGCGAGCTGGACGGCGAGGCCGGCTGGGATTCCGCGCGCTGGGCCGGGGCGCTCGACGGCTACTTCGCCGAGTACGACCGGATCGGCACCGGCGCCGACGCGCGCAGTGCCGCCCTGCTGCACATCGACGTCCTCGAAGGTGCGTGGCGGGTTCGGCAGGTGTTCGACGATCCGGACGGTGACCACGACTGGGGCGATCACCGCGTCGATCGATCTGGCCGCGAGCGACGAGCTCGGCGAGCCGGTCGTCACCGTGCTGGACGTGGGCCCGCTGCGTCCCGCATGATCTCGGCGAGCCGGGACGTGCGGTCGTCGCCGATCACGTCCTCGAGCAGCATCGGCGCGCCGTCCGGACCGCTCAGCGGGACCCGCCAGTTCGGGTACTCGTCGAGGGTGCCGGGCTGGTTCTGGGCACGCCGCTCGCCGACCGCATCGGTGAGGGCGAGGCAGAGCAGCCGCGACGGCGCCCGGCCGAGGTAGCGGTGCAGGGCGGCGACGACCTCGTCGGCATCGGCGCCCGGCGACGCGAGGTCGCCGGCCCGGACGAGCTCGGCCAGCCAGGCGGCGCGCTCCTGCTGGTCGGCGGCAAGTTCCTCGGCGAGCGGGCGGGTGAGCAGACCGAGCTCGTCCCGCAGCCGGACGTGCTCGCCGGCCAGGTAGCCGGCGGTCGGCGGCAGGTCGTGCGTGGTGACCGAGGCGAGGCACGCCGACCGCCACCGCTCGGCGGGCAGCGGGCGGTGGCCGTCGTCGGCGTACTCGAACCACAGCACCGACGTGCCGAGGATGCCGCGTTCGCCCAGGTAGTCGCGTACCCACGGCTCGACGGTGCCGAGGTCCTCGCCAACGACGACCGCGCCGGCGCGGTGGGCCTCGAGCGCGAGGATGCCGACCAGCGCCTCGTGGTCGTAGCGGAGGTACGTCCCGGCGGTGGGGGACGCGCCTTCCGGGATCCACCAGAGCCGGAACAGTCCGATGACGTGATCGACCCGGACACCGCCAGCGTGCCGGAGCACCGCCGACACCATGGCACGGAACGGGGCGTAGGCGAGCTCGGCCAGCCGGTCGGGGCGCCACGGTGGCTGCCGCCAGTCCTGGCCGGCCTGGTTGTAGGCGTCCGGTGGAGCGCCGACCGTGACGTGCTGGGCGAAGACATCGGGCATGGACCAGGCGTCCGCGCCGCTCGGGTCGACGCCAACGGCGAGGTCGTGCACGACGCCGAGCGACATGCCGGCCCGCCGCGCCGCGTCCTGCGCGGCGGCGAGCTGCTCGTCGAGCACCCACTGCAGCCAGGCGTGGAACTCGACGCGCTGTTCGTGCTCGCGGCGGAACTGCTCGACGGCGGCACCGTCTGCTGCCTGCAGCTCGGCCGGCCACGTCCGGAAGTCGGGTCCGTGCGCCTCGGTGATCGCGCACCACGTGGCGAAGTCGCGCAGGCCGCGTCCCTCCCGCTGCTGGAATCCGCGGAAGGCCGCCTGTCTCCCGGGTGAGCGCGGGACGGCGAAGACGGCGCGTAGGGCCTGCTCCTTGCCCGCCCACGCGGTGTCGCGGTCGATGCGGTCGGCGCCCTCGGTGGCGGCCTGCACGCGGCCGCGCACGACGTCGACGGACGCGCGGTCGGCCGGGTCGAGGTCGACGAACTCGGGGATGCGTTCGACCCGCAGGTAGATCGGGTTGGCGAAGCGGCGCGTGCCGGGCAGGTAGGGGCTGGGCTGCATCGGCGCGACCGGCGCGGCCGCGTGCATGGGGTTGACCAGGACGAAGCCGGCCCCGTGCTCGACGGCCGACCAGGTCGCGAGGTCGGCAAGATCGGCGAGGTCACCGACAGCCCACGAGCGTTGCGAGCGGACGCTGTACAGCTGCGTCGCGAACCCCCAGGTGCGGGCGGGGGACGGGAGACGGGCGGGGGTGACGACCAGCGGGCAGCTCGCCTGCGTGCCGTCCGACTCGGCCCGCAGGACGTGATAGCCGAGCGGCAGGTCGTCCGGCAGGACGAAGCTCGCCTCGCCGACGTCGCGCCCGTCGATCGGCCGGGGCGGGTTCCAGTTGTCGACCTGGTGGACGTCGTCGCGCGCCGCGCCGGCCTCGAGCTCGATCCAGACCCGCACCGGGCGGCCGTGCGTCACGTGGACCTCGACCGGCGCCGGCCGCCCCTCGCGCACGACCAGGCATGGCGGGAGCATCCGGCGCCACGGCTCGTCGGCCCGGGCCTGGCGGGCGACGGCAGCCGGGGTCGAGGCGTCCACGCCCAGCGCGCGCAGCACGGCGACGATCGTCTCGGCCGGGACGAGGCGATGTTGCCCCCGCCAGTCCCAGAACTCCGTCGCGATGCCGTACGTACCGGCCAGCTCGGCCAGGCCGGCGTCCATCTGCTCCACGCACCGACTCTTGCAGGCGCGTGCGCGACGAGCCAGGGCGGGCCGTTGCCCGGCCCGCCGCCGGTCACGATGAACAACCGGCGCGGCCCGGTGTTCTCGGCCGGGCACGACTTCGCCGATGTGGCCGACCATGATCACGCGGACGTGCAGAGGCTGCGGAGTGACTCAGTCGCGCGGCCGGAGTTGATCGGGTACCGCCGCGGGGTTGGGAGACGGGGCCGACCGCAAGCTGGTGGAGGATCGCCCTTCGAAGCGTCCGGGCGTCGCGATCGGGAGGCGCCGACGCTGCCGGCCCGGCGAGGACGGTAGTTTCGGGCATCTGGAGGGCTCGCATAGTGGCCTAGTGCGGCGGTCTTGAAAACCGCTGTCAGGTGATCCCTGACCGTGGGTTCGAATCCCACGCCCTCCGCCACGCACCGCTCGGTCCGCACTGCGAGAGGCGGGCGGTCCCGCCGAAGCGGCCGTCCGACTCAAGCGCGGCCCCGTCAGCGGGCGGCGAGGGTGTCGCGGCGGGTGCGGTACTCCTCGTCGCTGATCTCGCCGCGGGCGTACCGCTCGTCGAGGATCTCCTGCGCCGTGCTCCGGGGCGGACCGACCGGACCGACCGGGCCGACCGGGCCGGCCGGCCCGTGATGCGCAGCCCGGTCGACGGTCAGGTAGCGGACCAGCCAGACGATCGCGGCGACCACGAGGACCCAGAACAGCAGCATGCCGAATCCCATCAGCAGCCAATGGCCCACGCCCCAGCCCTCGCCGTCCCAGCGGTGCATCATCGCGTCACGTCTCCCCGCGTCGAGTCGATCTCGGCGGCGCAACCGCCGCCTGCCGCCAGCGTGCGCCCACGACCCTCCCGGGCAGCAGGGGCTTTGGTCGCAAGCGGCCTGATCCACAGCCGGCTCCTCGCCCACCGCCGAGCCGGTCCGGACGCGCTGTCGATCGGGGCCGGAGCCGCTCGTCGTAGTGGTGTCAGCAGAGATCGGCACCGGGCCGGTCGGGCGAGTCAGAGGGGGCACCACCATGGCGAAGTTCGTGTACGTCCACACCGGCGGTCAGATGGCCGAGACGCCCGAAGCGCAGGAGCAGGCGATGCAGGAGTGGGGGGCCTGGTTCGGCAGCCTGGGCGACGCGGTCACCGACCTGGGCGCTCCGTTCGGCGCCTCGGTGACGGTCAAGTCCGGCGGCAGCGCGTCCGAAGGCACGTCCGGACTCACGGGCTACACGGTCATCGAGTCCGGCTCGCTCGAGACCGCGGCCGCCGGGGCGGCCGGCTGCCCGGTGCTCAAGTCGGGCGGCACCGTCGAGGTGTACGAGGCCATCCCGATGTAGCCCGCGTCAGCCGAGGACGACCGGCAGCTCCGTCATGCCGTAGACCACGGACACGTCGCGATATCGAAGCTGGTCGGGCGATCCGTCGAGCTTCATGCTCGGGAAGCGCCGGACGAGCGCGGGGTAGGCCAGCCGCAGCTCGATCCGGGCCAACTCCGCACCGACGCAGCGATGCAGCCCGTGGCCGAAGGCGAGGTGCGACATCGGTGGCCGGTCGATGTCGATGCCCTCCATGCCGGTGCCGTGCCGGCCGTCCCGGTTGGCGCCGCTCAACGACGGGATGATCACGTCCCCGGCGAAGATCGACTGGCCGCCGAGGACGGTGTCACGCACCGCGAACCGGGGGAAACCGACCTGGACCACGCTGAGGTAGCGCAGCAGCTCCTCGACGAACGGCTCGGCGGCCGCGTCGTCGTCGTGCACGCGGGCGAACAGCTGCGGGTCCTGCAACAGCGCGACCGCGCCGAGCGCAAGCATCGACACCGTGGTCTCGAGGCCACCGGTGAGGACGCCGTCGGCGAGCCCGGCCAGCTCCACGTCGTCGATGTCGTCGCCGTACTCGGCGAGGATCGCGCCGATCAGCCCCGGTCCACCCTCGACGCGCTGCTTGGCCACGACCACGCGCAGCAGGTCGATCGACTCCTGGATCACGTCGAGCGACTTGTGCGCGCCGCCGGCGAAGTCGAAGCGCTCGGCCGACAGCCGCTGGAACTCGTCGCGGTCGTCGTCGTCGACCCCCAGCAGTTCCATGATCACGCGGGACGGGATCTGCAGCGCGAAGTGCTTCTGCAGATCGACGGTCGGGGAGGTCTCGGCCGCCCGGGCCATGTCGTCCAGCGAGTCGTCGATGATCTCGCGGACGCGCGGCGTGCGCTTCGCCAGCGCGCGGGTCGTGAAGTGCGGCGCGAGCATCTTCCGCAACCGGGTGTGGTGCGGCGGATCGGCGAAGCCGAGGCCGCCCGGGTCCTGCTCGGCGCCGATGCCGACCTTGCCGATCATGTTCCCGAAGTCGTTGCTGAACGTCCTGGTGTCGGCCGCGAGCACCAGCTTGGACTCGTCGTACCCGGTGACGAGCCAGCCGCGCAGGCCCAGGGGCATCTTGAGCCGGGAGACCGGCTCGCGCTCGCGCAGCGCGCCCAACGCGGGCACCGGGTCGAGGCCCGTCCGGCGCAGCGGCATCAGCGCCTCGGGCGGGAACCGGGCCAGCAGCGACGCCGGGTCGGAGTGCCCGCCGGGCAGCCGCATGAGCAGGCCGAGGAAGCGCCGGCGGATCCGGCTGGCCGCCTTGGCCCGCAGGGTGCCCATCTTCTGCACGTCCGGGACCTCCTGGTTGGGGCGACGTTGCTGTGCAGAGGTTGCCATATCGATCCCGGAAGCTCGGCGATCTCGGCTGTAACCTGTTTCAATTCCGTCCGGACGGAGGTGGGCCATGAGCGTCATCGCGGTCGTCACCGGCGCCAGCCGGGGCGCGGGCAAGGGCATCGCGCTCGCCCTCGGCGCCACCGGCGCCACCGTCTACGTGACCGGCCGTACGGCCCACGACGGCGACTCCGACCTGCCGGGCAGCCTCGCGACCACGGTCAAGCAGATCGACGAGCGCGGTGGTCGCGGCATCCCGGTCGTGTGCGACCACGCGGACGACGCGCAGGTCGAGGCCGTCTTCGCCCAGGTGCGGGCCGAGCAGGGCCGGCTCGACATCCTCGTCAACAACGCCTTCGCGATCCCCGACCACATCACGTCCCGCCGGCCGTTCTGGGCGAAGGGGCTGCAGCAGCAGGCGCCGCTCGACGTTGGGCTGCGCTCGTCCTACGTCGCCTCGTACTTCGCCGCCCCGCTGCTGATCGAGGGCGGCCGGCTGCTCGTCAACACCTCCTCGTTCGGCGCGACGTGCTACATGCACGGCCCGGCCTACGGTGCGGTGAAGGCCGGCGTCGACAAGATGGCCCACGACATGGCCGAGGACTTCCGGCCGTTCGACGTCGCCGCCGTCTCGCTCTGGATGGGCTTCCTGCGCACCGAGCGGACGGAGGCCCTCTTCACCTCGACCGACCACCGGTACGCGGCGATGACGGCCCACGCCGAGTCGGCCGAGTTCCCGGGCCGGGTGATCGCGGCCCTCGCCGCCAGCCCGGACCGGATGGCCTACTCCGGCCGCGTTCTCGTGGCGGCCGAGCTCGCGGCCGAGCTCGGCGTGCTCGACATCGACGGCCGGCAGCCGCCGTCCCACCGCGCGGCGCTCGGGGCTCCGCCGCAGTACAGCCCGGCCGTCATCCACTGAGCGGCGGGCGGGCTAGCGTCGTCGGGGTGTGCACCGTCGTCACCCGCTGGGCCGAGCACGAGCCGGTCCGCATCCTGGCCATCCGCGACGAGTTCGTCTCGCGGGCGTTCGACCCGCCGGGCGAGTGGTGGCCGGCCCAGCCCGGCGTCGTCGGCGGCCGGGATCAGCTCGCCGGCGGCAGCTGGTGCGTGTCGGACGTCCGGACCGGGGTCACCGCACTGGTGCTGAACCGGACCGAGCGGCAGACCGGCACGCCCTCGCGGGGTGTGCTGCCGCTGGCCGCGGTCGCGGCCGGCCCGGAGTGGCCCGAGCGGGTCGGGTACCAGGGCATGGCGAGCTTCAACCTCGTGCTCGCCGGACCGGACGGCGTGCGGGCCTGGACGTGGGACACCGAGCGGCTGCAGCGCGCCGACCTCGACCCGGGCGTGCACATGGTCACCTCGCGCGGGGTCGACGCCGACGACCCGAAGACCGCCGCGTTCGCCCCCCGGTTCGCCGCCGAACCCTGGTCGGCGATCGTGACGTCCAGCGAGCCGAGCGACGACCTCGGCGCGCTCATCGTCCGCCGCCCGGTGGAGGGCGATACCTACGCCACCGTCTTCGGGCAGCTGATCACCTCGAGTCCGGACGGGCTGGAGATCTCGCACACCCGCACACCGTGGCGGGCCGACACCTGGGCCGAGCAGCGCTGGCCGTGACCGATCAGCGCCGGACGGCCACGCCGAGCGACTGCGCCGCGGCCACCTTCGCCGCGCCCCGCTGGTAGAACTCGTCCAACTCGACGAGCTCGAAGCCGGCGGTGGTGATCAACTCTGCGGTCGGCCGGGTGAGGTGGCAGCCGCCGGCCACACGCTTCTGGATCGGCTCGAGGCGGTGCTGCCACTTCTGCACCGGCACGTCCGGGGCGAGGCCGTGCTCGACGAAATGCAGTGCCCCGCCCGGCTTCAGCACCCGACGCACCTCGACGAGCGCGGTGACCGGGTCCGGGATCGTGCACAGCGCCCAGGTGGAGAGTGCGGCGTCGAACGCCGCGTCGGGCAACGGCAGCGACTGGCCGTCCAGCCCGACCCGTTCGATCGGCACGGGGCTCGCGGCGACCCGCTTGCCGGCCAACCGCCAGGCCGCGTCCGACGGCTCCACCGCGTGGACGCTCGTGATCGCCGGCGGGTAGAACTCGACGTTCGAACCGGAGCCGAAGCCGATCTCCACGACCTCGCCGGTGAGCCCGGCGCACACGCGGCGGCGCATCCCGTCGAGCGTGCGCGCGCCGCAGACGTGATGGACGAGGCGCGGCAGCACGTGCGTGTCGTAGAAACCCATGCCGGCGCGCCCTCCCTCGGTGCTGTTCGTCGAGGCGAGCCTAGAGCTCTCACGGACCGCGCGTGGCCGGTGCGGCCAGGGTCGACGACAGGATCTCGAGCGCGTCCGCGATCCCGGCCAGGGCGGCCGGCTCCAGCCGCTCGAGCCCGACGCTGAAGGAGCCGCGCACGTCCTGCACCCACTCCGCACCCTTCGGCGTGATCGCCACGACGAACCGCCGCCGGTCGGCCGGGTGAGGCTGACGTTCGGCGAGCCCGGCCCGCTCGAGCCGGTCGGTCAGCGCGGTCACCGAGCTACCGGTGACGCCGAGCAGCCGGGCGAGCTCGGTGGGCCCGAGGCCGGCGGTGCGGTTGAGGTGGCTGAGCGCGGTCACGTCCGTCATCGCGAGCCCGGCCGACGCGGCGTGCGCCCGACGGCGCTCGTCGCTCATGACGATCAGCTCGCGGATCCCGTCGAGGACCCGTTCGCGCGCAGCCTCGTGACCGGTGCGACTGACGGCCGCTGACCTGTGCACGCTCCCACCCCCGGGAAACGTCGGGCCAGGCCTCGCCGTCCCTCCATCGCCGACGAGACCCGACCCGAGCGCACCTCGAACCCCCCGGACGAGGTGCCGGATCGAAACATAGCGCTTCTGCTTCGATTGTCACGTAGTACGACGAGCTAAGGACTTTCGTCGGACGGATGAGGGGCGAATGCCGCCCTGGCATTCGGGACACCGGCCCGCAAGTCCGGGCGATCGGCGCACAAGATCAACGGCGGGCGAGGTCGTTGCGGTGCGTCCAGGCCGCGATGTCGCCACCCTCGATCGCGAGCGCGAGCAGGTCCGGGAACGCGCCCGGCGTGCAGGCGAAGGCCGGCACGCCGAGGGCGGCGAGGGCGGCGGCGTTGTCCGGGTCGTACACCGGCGCGCCGTCGTCGGACAGTGCGAGCAGGGCGACCACCTGCACGCCGGCGTCGACCAGCGCCGCGATCCGGGCCAGCATCTGCTCCCGCACGCCGCCTTCGAGCAGGTCCGAGACGAGGACGAAGATCGAGTCCCGCGGGCGGGTGATGAGCGTCTGGCAGTAGCCGATCGCCTTGTTGATGTCGGTGCCGCCCCCGAGCTGGGTGCCGAAGAGCAGCTCCACCGGGTCGTGCAGCTGGTCGGTGAGATCGACGACGGCGGTGTCGAAGACGACCAGCGACGTGCGGACCGCGCGGATCGACCCGAGCACGGCGCCGAACACCGACGCGTACACGACCGAGGACGCCATCGACCCGGACTGGTCGATCGCCAGCACGATGTCTCGCGCGACGACCTGCTGCCGCCGTCCGTACCCGACGAGCCGCTCGGGCACGACCGTGCGCTGCTCGGGCAGGTAGTGCTTGAGGTTGGCGCCGATCGTCCGGTTCCAGTCGATGTCGCGGTGCTTGGGTCGCCGCGACCGGGCCGCCCGGTTCAGGGCGCCGGCGACGGCGGTGCGGGTGCGGTTCGCGACGCGTCGCTCGATCTCGGTCACGACGGCCGCGACGACCCGGCGGGCGGTCTCGCGCGTCTGCTCCGGCAACAGCTTGTTGAGGCTCAGCAGCGTGCCGACGAGGTGCACGTCGGGCTGGACGGCGGCGAGCATCTCCGGTTCGAGCAGCAGCTGCCGCAGGTGCAGGCGGTCGATCGCGTCGCGCTGCATCACCTGTACGACGTTGGCGGGGAAGTACGTGCGGATGTCGCCGAGCCAGCGCGCGACCGACGGCGCCGAGGCCCCGAGGCCGCCGCGCCGCTCGCCCTCCTCGCGGGGCTCGGCGTCGTAGAGCGCGGCGAGTGCAGCGTCCATCGCCTCGTCGGCGCGGTCGAGGATCCGCCCGCCCGCGGCGTCGGCGAGGTCCTCCTCGGCCGCCGGTCCGAGCAGCAGCCGCCAGCGCCGGGTTCGCTCGTCGCTCACCGCGCACCACCCAGGATCAGCGCGACGGTCTGCAGCACGCCGGCGGCCCGGACCGGGTCGACCGGATCGTCGGTTCCGGTGCGGGTTGTGCCGGCGGCCAGGTGCTTGAGTTGGTCGGCGATGTTGCTGCGCTCGGCCGGGGAGAAGTCTCCGAAGGCGCGGCGCAGGACGGGCAGCACGTCGAGGAACTCGTCGTCGAGCAGCTCGCCGACCCAGCCGTCGAGCACGGCCAGCAGCTCGCGGTCGTGGACGAGCAGCAACCCGCTGCCGGCGAGGAAGCCCTCGGCCCAGGCGGCCTTCCCGGCCGGCGTCACGCCGATCGAGAGGTGGGCCGCGAAGCGGCGCGCGGCCTCGGTGCGGGGGAGGACGGCGGCGTCGACGAGCAGCCGGACGAGCCGGCCGGCGAGCAGCCCGTGCAGGTCGCGGCGCTCGGCCAGCGCGGCGAGCGCGCCGAGCCAGCGCTCCCGGCTGCGCGGGCCGCCCGAGGTCTGGGCGTGCAGGGCCAGCGCGCGGTGCACGGCGTCGACCTCGGTGCGCAGTTCGGCCGCCGCGTCGTCGGACAGCGACGTCACCGCGGCCGGCAGCCCGGCGCAGATCCGGACCATCAGCGCGTCGACGACGGCCGACATCGCCGCGGTGTCCGTGCCCCGCACGTCGCCGTAGCGGACGGCCCGGATGAGGGCCGGCACCGCGGCCATGAGCCGCACCACGTCGAGATCGAGCGCGGCCTTCGCCTCGAGCGCGGCCAGGACGGTCGGCAGCGTGTCGGGCAGATCGGCCAGGAGCACCCGCTCGACCGCGCCGGTGACCGCGCGGAGGTCGGGGGCGGAGGTGGCGGTGTCGGCGAGCTTCGCGCTCGCGGCGGCGGCGACCGTCGTGCCCCAGAGCGCCGCGTCGACGACCGAGACAGCGAGTTCGGGTCGCCAGCGCAGCGTCCAGGTCTCCCGGAAGGTGCCGGTGCCGCTGACCTCGTCCGCCCGCTCGACCCCCCAGTCGATGCCGAGGCCGGTGAGGCGGTGCAGCAGCACGGACTTGGCCCGGTCGAAGTCCTTGCGCAGGTCCAGCGTGATCGGCTTCTCGAGCGGGTCGATCTTGAGCCGCAGCGTCCGGGCCTGGGCCCGGAGGTCAGCCTCCAGCGGCACCACGGGCGCGCTCTCCGGCACCGTGCCCAGCCGCTCGCCCACGACGAGGTCGTGCTGGACCCAGCCGACGGCGGTCGCGTCACCTTCGCAGAGGACGGCCTGGGTCGCCTCGGTGACCTCGGCCAGCCCGGCAAGGGGGCGGCCGCGCAGGGACGCGAGGGCCTCGGCGAGCCGCACCGCCTCGATGACGTGCGCCGACGAGACCGGCAGGTCGTGGCCGCGCAGGACGGCCGCCACCATCGACAGCCAGCGGGTGACGACGTGATCGGGCGCGGTGAACAGGTGGTGGTACCAGCCGGGCGACGTCACCCCGGCGCCGTACCCGGAGGCGGCCGCGAGGCGGGAGTGCGTCCACGGCACCCAGGCCAGCTTGGTCCTGCGCTTCGGCAGCCCCCGCAGGATCGCCGCGTCACTCGCGGCCGAGGGCAGCGGGGCGGTGAGGGCCGGCGCGTGCCACGCGCCGCAGACGACGGCGACCGGGCCGTCCGTCTGCTTGAGCGCGGCGCGGAGCGCCTGGCGCATGCAGGCCTCGCGCCGGTCCTCGCGCCGCTGGTCGCCGGCCGGCGGCGTGTGGGCGCGCAGCTCGGCCATCGCCTCGGTGAGGGCGACGAACGGTGGCGCCCCGTCGAGGCGCGACTCGATCACGTCGTCCCACCACCGTTCGGGGTCGTCGTAGCCCGCGGCCTCGGCAAGCAGGCCGATCGGGTCCTCGCGGACCCGTCGGTCGCCGGTGCCCGGCTCGGGCGGTTCCTGGTCCGCGGCGAGGAACGCGCCGGACGGGAGGTCGCAGAACCGGACCGGGACGCCGTTGGCCGCGGACCAGCGCAGCGCCTGCCACTCGGGGGAGAACGCGGCGAACGGCCAGAACGCCGAGACGCGCGGCGCGGATGGGTCGTAGGCGAGCAGGGCGACCGGCGGCTCCAGCTCGGGGTCGGCCACGAGCGACAGCAGCGGGTCGGCGTCGCTCGGCCCCTCGATGAGCACGATCGCCGGCCCCACCCGCTCCAACTCCGAGAGCACCGCTCTCGCCGACCCCGGTCCATGGTGCCTGATCCCGAGAATGTGCACGGCCCGGCCGCCGCCCGTCCGGTTGAGTGGCGCCTTGTCAGCTGAGTGGCGCTCTACAGGGCGCCACTCGACCGGAAAGGCGCCACTCAACACAGGGGGGCGGTTCGTCACGGCGAGATGTCCCGGCAGGCTCGGTAGAAATCCAGCCAGTCCGTGCGCTCGCGGACGACGGCCTCGAGGTACTCGGCCCACACCGGCCCGTCCGTCACCGGGTCCTTCACGACGGCACCGACGATGCCGGCGGCGACGTCGGCCGGGCGCAGCACGCCGTCCCCGAAGTGCGCTGCCAGCGCCACCCCGCTGGTGATCACCGAGATCGCCTCGGCCGGCGACAGCGTCCCGGTCGGCGACTTCAACGTCGTCTTGCCGTCGGTGGTCAACCCCGCCCGCAGCTCTCGGAACACGGTCACGACCCGGCGGATCTCCTCGAGCGCGGACGGCACCTGCGGCAGCTCGAGCGCGCGCCCCAGCGCCTCGACCCGGCGGGCGACGATCGCCACCTCCTGCTCGTGGTCGGCCGGCAGCGGCAGGACGACCGTGTTGAACCGCCGCCGCAGCGCCGACGACAGGTCGTTCACCCCGCGGTCGCGGTCGTTCGCGGTGGCGATGACGTTGAACCCCTTCACGGCCTGCACCTCGGTGGCGAGCTCGGGGACGGGCAGCGTCTTCTCGGACAGGATCGTGATCAGCGCGTCCTGCACGTCGGACGGGATGCGGGTGAGCTCCTCGACCCGCGCGATCCGCCCGTCGGCCATCGCAGTCATCACCGGCGAGGCGACGAGCGCCGCCCGGCTCGGCCCCTCGGCGAGCAGGCGGGCGTAGTTCCAGCCGTACCGGATCGCCTCCTCGGCCGTGCCGGAGGTGCCCTGTACCAGCAGCGTGGAGTCGCCGGAGATCGCCGCCGCGAGGTGCTCGGAGACCCAGGTCTTCGCGGTACCCGGCACGCCGAGCAGCAGCAGCGCGCGGTCCGTGGCGATGGTGGCGACGGCGATCTCGATCAACCGCCGCGGGCCGACGTACTTCGGCGTGATCACCGTGCCGTCAGCGAGCGTCACGCCCATCAGGTAGTCGACGACCGCCCGCGGCGAGAGGCGCCACGACGGCGGCCTCGGGCGGTCGTCGAGCGCACCCAGGGCGGACAGCTCGGCGGCGTAGGCCTGCTCGGCGTGCGGGCGCAGCAGGGCGGAGTCGGGCGTGGTCACTGCAGCTCCCGGGAGAATCGGCGGCGGAGTTCGAGCGTGTCGGCGGCCCGTTCCAGCGGTGCGGCCCACCGGCCGGCGGTGGGGACGGTGGCGGTGCGGACGCGGAACCGGTCGGCGAGCTCCCGCAGCCACCCCGGCAGGTCGCGGCGATCGGCGAGGTCGATGCGGCGGGCGGCCAGCCCGGGCAGCTCGCCCGGCATGGTCGGCGTGGCCGAACGGCACTGGGCCCCGAGGTAGCCGAGCAGGGCGTCGGTGAGCTCGACCGGCCACGGCCCCGGGCAGACCGCGACGTCGGCGATCGACCGCGGCGCGGCCCCGGCGAGAACGGCGACGGCGCGGGCGACCCGGGCCGGCGCGGGCAGCAACGCGGCGAGCCGGGCGGCGGGTGACGCGAGCGGACCCTCGGCGGGGTGGGCGAGCAGCGCCTGCGCCCACCCGGCGTCCCGCTCGCGGATCGCGGCCGCCTGCCAGGCGGCCCGCACCTCGTTGCCGAACTCACCGGCGACGTCGAGCGCGGCCAGCCCGACCGGATCGATGCCGAGCGTGGCCGGCCAGAGGTCCAGTGGCGCGCGGGCGACGACCTGGAAGAGATGCCACGCGCGCTCGCCGACCCCGCGCATCGGCGGCTGGACGGTGTGCCCGTCGCGACGAGCGGCGGCGTCCGGCGGCTCCGGCGGGGTGACGACGATCCGCCGCCGCAGCCCGCGCCGCTCGATCCGCAGCACGCCCCGGGCCCGGGCGGTCGCGCGGGCGGCGAAGGCGGAGCCGGTCAGGCGCGCGAGCAGGGCCCGCGCCTGACCGCGCACCTCGGCCCGCCGGTCGTCCAGCGCGGACTCGAGGAAGGGCTCGTCGGCGGCCGACAGCCCGCCGGCGAGGACGGCCAGCAGGGCGGCGCGATCGTCGCCGGTCTCGCGGCCCCAGCCGGCGAGCAGCGTCTCGCGCGCCGACTGCGGGTCGCGGCGCCGCAACTCGCCCAGCCAGGCAACCCGCTCGGCCGGGCGGCCGGTCTCCCAGGCGTCGGGCGGGACGATCGCGGCGCTGGCGTCGACGACCCGGCGCCAGTCGGGGTGCTGGAGGGCCAGCCAGTGCCCGCGGGCACCGAGGACGGCGGTGGTCGGTGACCGCAAGGCGCGCTGGGCGGCGGCGACGGACAGGAGCGCGGGCAGGTCCGGGGCCGGGATCCGGGCCCCCGCGGCCGCGGTCATGTCGAGCAGTTCGGCCAGCAGCTCGCGGTCACCGCCGGCGAGGACGCCGCGGAACAGGTCGCCCGCCACCCGGTTCAGCTCGGGCGCTGTGTCGTCGGCGGCCGGCTCGGGCAGCGTGACCGCGGTCGGGGCGAGCCCGCCGGCCCGCCGGGCGGCGTCGAGCAGGGCCGCGGCGCCGAGCACGGCCGCAGCCGGGTCGGGGTCGAGCAGGCCGGCGTGGGCCGCGGCGGCGCCGGGCAGCGCGTCGATCGCGATCGGTCGCTGGGCCACGCCCACGGTGGCGGCGGCGACCAGCTGGTCGTAGGTCGTCATGGCTGCACCGCGCGATCGCCGTGCCACACGGTCAACGGGCGGAACCCGTCGGCCGACCATTCGCCGGCCAGCCGGACGGGACGCCCGCCGGCGACGGCCGCGAGCACCCAAGGGTCGATCCCGCCGGTCAGCAGCGGCACGGCGCCGGCGCTCGGGTCGACGAACGTCCAGCCGCCGTCGCCCGGGACCGGCACGCCGCGGAGGACCGTCGGCCACTCGGCGAGCCAGGGATCCAGTTCGAGGACGGCCGCCCACTCGACCAGCTGATCGGACAACCCCAGCCGGACCGGTGGTGGCGGGGCGTCGACCGGCTCGCCGTGCCGCCCGCCGAGCAGCGCGCGCAGCGGCGGCCGGCCGGGGTAGTAGTGCAGGTCGGCGCGGACGGCCGTCCCGGGCGCGAGGGCGGCGTCCGGATGGTCGAGGAACGAGCCGGAGGGGTCGAAGATCAGCAGCAGCGCGAACCGGCCGGATTGCTGCCCCCGCAACCAGATGCGGCGAGCCGCGACCGCGCCGTCCAGGAGGTCCCGGGTGCCGAGCACCAGCCAGTCGTCGGTGACCGCCGGCTCGGCGAGGACGGCCGCCCGGCCGACGGTGTAGCCGACGTAGCTGCGCACGGTGGCGGCGAGGCTGTCCGGCAGCGCGTCGAGCTGCGCGTGGGCGCGGGCGAGCAGGTGCAGCCGCCCGTACCCGGCGAGCAGCCGCTCGGGCCACCCGTCCCCGGAGGCCGGGACGGTGCTGAGCCGGCGCAGCATGCCCGCCGCCCCCGGTGCCTGCGCGTCGACCATCCGGGCCGCCACTGCGTCGGCGTGGGCGTAGGTGCCGGCGGCGGCCGAGAGCCCGCTGCGTACCTGATCGCGCAGCCACAGCTCCAGCTCGGCCAGGCCGGACCCGACCCGGGCCGCCCGCTGCTCGGCCCGCTTGGCCGCGGCCTGCTCGTCGCGCTCGCCCCGGGGGCGGCGGGTGGCGGCGGTCGTCGCGCGGGCGTCGCGGGCCTGCTTCCAGGCGAGGGCGTCATCGGCCGGCGGGTCGGCGTCGGGGACGGCGCCGATGGCCCACAGCAGCAACAGTCCCAGCGCGTGCTTGCAGGGCAGCTTGCGCGAAGGGCAGGTGCAGGTGGTCGCCGGGCCGCTGCGGTCGACGATCGTCCGGTACGGCTTCGCGCCCGAGCCGGCGCACGATCCCCAGACCAGATCGCCGGCCGCGCCCCACTGCGACCACTGCCGGGGGTGGGCCAGCCGGCGGGCCGCGGCGGCCGCGGCGGCGTCCGGCGCGAGGGCGAGCACCTGATCGATGCTCCAGCGCCCCGGCACGTCCCTACGCTAACCGGAGCTACTGACGGCCGCGGCGAACGTCGCGGCCGCCTCGAGACAGGCGGCCGTCCCGGAGATGAGCGGCTAACGTCGCCGTTCATGTCGGTGATCTTTGGGCCGAGTCGAATGCTGCGCGCCACGCCGGGTTGGATCCTCGCGCTCGTGGGCACCGTGGTCCTCTCATCCGGGTGCTCCGCCGGAACTGCCGAGCCCGGCACAACGACACGCGCTTGGGCTGGTTCCACCGGCGCGGCATCGCCACGGTCGTCGTCGTCGAGCGCGGCTGCACCGTCGCGAGGCACCTGGGTGTCCGTCACGGACCCGCCCACCGGTATCCGTTTCGCCATGCCGAGCAAGCCAAAGGAGTCGACCAGCAGCCAGCCCACGGGCTCGGGTCAGCCGGTGCAGATCAGGACCTATTCGACTTCGACCGCGACTTCCGATCGGGCCGGGGAGTCGCTGTCGGTGTTCCCGATCCGCGTGACCGACCTCGACGCCTACGCCGCTCGCTACGTCGACACTCTCGTCGCCCAATTCCGCAGTGCCGGTGCAACCGAACCTGTCGTATCGGGTCGGCACGATCTGACTGTCGACCACCGTGCCGCGGTCACACTCCAGTTCACGTTCACCGCGAAGGACGGGACCAAGCCGTTGTGGCTGATCAGCTTTGTCTCGACGACGCGAGCGCTGCTCATCCTCCAGTTCTTCGATTCGTCGTCGGCTGCTTCGTCGTCACCGGTGCGCACGGATCAAGCCCGCGTCCTGGCGTCGATGCAAATCCCGTGAGCGGGTGCCGGGCGGGGGCTGGCGTCGCTTGTCCACAGGCTGGAATCGATCTTGTCCGGTCGTGGTCGCACCGATAGAATGGCACGTATGTTCGCATCCGCGCCGAGTGACCCGATGGTCGCCGACGTGCGCGCGCTGGTCGCGTCGCTGGCGGCGCCGCCGGCGGCCGGGGATGACGGGGTGCGGATCGACCGGATCCGGGTGTTGGAGGAGTTGAAGTCGGCCGCGGCGGCGGCCCAGGCCCGCGAGACCGCGGCGTTCGCCGCGTCGCAGCGCCTCGAGCAGGCCGCGGCCGGGGTGCCGGGCGAGCGGGTCGGGCGGGGGATCGCGGCCCAGGTCGGGCTGGCCCGCCGGGTCTCCCCGTTCCACGCCACCCGCTACGTCGGCTGGGCGAGCATCCTCACCCGCGAGTTGCCGGGCACGTTCGCCGCGCTGCAGGCCGGGCAGACCAGTGAGTGGCGGGCGATGATCGTGGCCCGCGAGACCGCCTGGCTGTCCCGCCCGCACCGCGCGGCCGTGGATCGTGACCTCGCCCCGCGGCTCGAGGCGCTCGGTGATCGGCGGGTGGAGGCCGAGGCGAAGAAGGCCGCCTACCGCCTCGACCCGCACGGGTTCGTGGAGCGGATCCGGGCCGCGGCCAACGATCGGCGGGTCACCCTGCGCCCGGCCCCGGACACGATGGCCCGGCTCACGGCCCTGCTGCCGGTCGCCCAAGGAGTGGCCGCCTACGCCGCGCTGACCCGCGCGGCCGACACCGCCACCGCCGCGGGCGACGGGCGTGGGCGGGGGCAGGTCATGGCCGACACCCTGGTCGAACGCCTCACCGGCCAGGCGGTTGCCGCGGACGTGCCGGTCGAGATCAACCTCGTCATCACCGCCGAGTCCCTGCTCGACGGCGGTGGCGAACCCGCCCACCTCGACGGCTACGGCCCCATCCCGGCCCCCGCCGCCCGGGACCTGATCCACGCGCCGGCCGGGTCGACCCCGAGGTGGATCCGCCGGCTGTTCACCCGCCCCGGCACCGGAGAACTGCTCGCGATGGAGACCCGCCGCCGCGCCTTCACCGCCGGGCAGCGCCGCTTCCTGCGGCTGCGCGACCAGCAGTGCCGCACCCCCTGGTGCGACGCCCCGATCCGGCACACCGACCACGTCACGCCGGTCGCCCACGGCGGCAAGACCAGCATCGACAACGGGCAGGGCTACTGCCAGGCCTGCAACCACGCCAAACAAGCCCTCCACTGGATCACGCACCCCAACGGGCCGGAGATCGTCACGGTCACCCCTACCGGTCACCGCTACCACAGCCGACCACCCGACCCACCCGGAACCCGAACCCCCAGCAGCAGCCCGCTCGAAGGACGTCTCGCCCGGCGGCTCCGGCGCGCCGCCTGAAGCGACGTTCAGGTCGCCGAGCAGGCCGTCCTCGGTGGGCCGGCCCTCCTCGTCAAGCGGGTCCAGCACGTCGAGGCCCGCTCGAAGCTGCCCGCTCTCGCTGGCGCGAGCCGTTCCCGGAGGCCGGTCTGGCCGGATCCACTCTCAAGGAAGCCAAGGCCGGCGTCGTCGGCCTGTACCGACTCGGCACTGCCAAGGACCGGGCCGAAGAGCGCATCATCGACCGGCCGGACTTCGGTACCGGCAGCTTCGTCGATGCGGCACTCGTCCGGGGAATGCCCGGCGGCACGCAGGAGGACGTCCACATCTACACGCTGCGCTGGATCGTCGAAGTCTCGATGCCGACGAACCGCCTGCTCGCCGGCCGGTAGGCGCTAAGCCTCCGGCTTCGGTTCGGCGCGCTGGGACTTCAACTCCTCGCCGAGCGCGTCCACGACGGCGTCGCTCGGGGAGGCCGCGCGCTCGTTCGAGCGCTGCAGCTCGAGCCACACCTCTTCCCGGTGCACGCTGACCGAGCGCGGGGCCTGGATGCCGATGCGCACGGCGTCGCCGCGAACCTCGACGATCGAAATGACGATGTCGTCACCGATCACGACGTTCTCGCCGACGCGGCGGGTCAGGATGAGCACACGTCGACCCTAATTGCGCTTCCTAGGCGCTGACGAGCGGCTCGCGCATCGAGAACACGTCGTCGTCGAGGATCACCTGCACCGCCCGGCCGGTTTCCCGGGCCAGGGCGATGGGCGCGCGCAGGTTCGCGGTGGCGTCCCGCAGCCCGGTGCCGATGGTCAGCACGAGCAGCAGGTCGATCTCGTCGGCACCGAGTGGCCCGGCCAGCGAGCTGGAGATCTCGGGCAGGTAGCCGGGGTAGAACGCCGCGGCCGCGGCCAGGACGAACCGGACCTCCGGCTGCTCGACCGAGCGCAGCGACCACAGCAGCCCCTGCTCGTCGATCGGGTCGAAGGTGTAGTTCTCGCCGTCGAAGCCGGGCAGCGGCTCGATGAAACGCACCCGCGTGGCGGTGCCGGTCATGGTGGTCATTGGGTTCCCCTGCCTCAGCGCAAGAAGTTGAGCAACGAGATCTGGCGGACGTTGGCCGTCGTCTGCAGCGCGGCCTGGTAGGTGACGTTGGCGGTCGACACCCGCACCGCCATGTCGGCGAGGTCGATGTCCTGCAGGTCGGACAGCTGGGTGGCGAGGCTCGTGCCGGTCGCCGACTGCACGGCCTGGGTGTTCTGCACCTGCTGGTACGTCGCGCCCTCGGCCGCCTGCGCGGACGTGATCCTCGACAGCGCCGTGTCGAGCTGCGTGAGTTGCGGGGTGGCCGCAGCCGGGTTCGTCCGCAGCGTGGTCGAGATGTTGGACAGCAGCGTGAACAGGTCCGCGCCCGGCGCGCCGAACGCCTGCGGCCCGGTCTGGTTGATCTGCACGGTGGCCTGGGCCCCGATCGTCCGCGACACCGTGCCGGCGTCCCCTACGTAGTTGCCGGCCGCGTCGTAGGCGACGGTGCCCGCGGTCGTCCCGCCGAAGACCGGCCGGCCGTTGTAGGTGGTGTTCGCGACCTGGATCAACGACGTCCGGATCGCATCGAGCTGGTCGGCGATCGCGGAGGCGGATGAGCTGCTGCCCGTCCCGGTGTTGAGCGCCTGGACGACGAGGGTGCGGGCGTTCTGCGTCAGGGTCACCGCCTGCGTGTACGCGGAGTCGGCCGTCGACATCCACCCGATCGCGTCGCGCGAGTTGGACACGTACTGGTTGTTCCGCTTCACGTCGGCCCGCAGCTGCAGCGCGCGGGCGGTGCCGGACGGGTTGTCCGACGGCGTCGTGATCTGCCGGCCGGACGACAGCTGCGCCTGCAGCGAGGCCAGGCGGGACGCGGCCGATTGGAGCCCGGCCAGCGACCCGAACGAGCTCGAGGCGTCGGTGACACGCATGAAGGTCTCCCGTCCACTAACCCCGGCCGACCAGGCCGGTGTGGTTGATGAGGGTGTCGAGGACGCTGTCGACAGTGGTGAGCACGCGTGAGGCCGCCTCGAAGGCGTGCTGGTAGGTCAGCATCGACGAGACCTCCTCGTCGCTGTTCACGCCGGCCACCGATGTCTGCAGCGCGGCGACACTCGTGGTCACGGCGGCCTGCGTCTGCTGCTGCTGCTGGGCCAGCGCGCTGGCCGAACCCACGTCGGCGACCAGGGCGGTGTAGGCGGCGTCCGCTCCGGCCGGCGCCGTTCCGAGGGCCGAGGCCGCCAGCGCGTTGCCGCCGTCGAGATTGCCGCCGGGAGTGCCGGACGCGGCGATGAGCGCGGTGTTCGTGAACGCCACCGTCAACCCGGCCGCGCCGGAGCCGGAGAACATCGGCGTCCCGGCGGCCCCGGCGAGGTCGAAGCCGGCCGCCTGCACCGCATTCACCGAAGCGGCCAGCGAGTTCGCGACGTTGTCGAGCTGGGCCTGGTAGCCCGGGTAGGTCACGGTGAGGCCGATCGTCTCGGCCGCCACGCTGCCGCCGGCCACGGTGACCGGCGTGGCGCCGACCGAGACCTGGTAACCGGCCCCGACCGTCACGGCGACGGCCGTCGTGCCGGTGACGAGCGGCTGCCCGGCCACCGTGACATCGGCCGAACCGTTGGCGTTGATCGTGGCCGCGCCACCGACCAGCGTGCTGAGCTTGCCGAGCAGTTGATCGCGCTGGTCCAGCAGCGAGTTGACGTCGGCGCCGGTGGCGGTGCCGATGGCGATCTGCCCGTTGAGGGTGGCGAGCTGCCCGGCCGCGCTGGTCGCGGCCGCCGTGTCTTGCGTCAGCGACTGCGAGGTGGCGGCGGCGAGGTCGGTGAGCGTCCCGCTCATCGCATTCAGGGTGCTGGCCACGGCGTTGGCCTTCTGCAGCAGCACCGTGCGGGGCGCTGTCGAGCCCGGGTCGTTCGCGAGCGAACCCCACGCGTTCCAGAAGTCGTTCAGCTGCTCGGACAGGCCGTTGTCGGACGGCTCCGGGAAGACCGTCTCGATCTGCTGGAGCTGGTTGGCCGTCGTGTCGGCCAGCCCGCTACGGGTCTGCTCGGTGCGCAGCCGCGCATCCAGAACCGGGTCGGTGAGTCGGGCGGTGCCGGTGATGGTGACGCCGCCCGGGCCGGCCGGGCGGGTGTAGATGCTGGGCACGCCGGCGACTGCGTCGACGCTCGCCTGCTGAGCGGCCTGCCGGGTGTAGCCGGGCGTGCTCGCGTTGGCGATGTTCTGCGATACGACATCGAGGCCGTAGCGCGCCGCGTTGAGGGCGCTACCGGCCTGCTGGATCCCGCCGAACGTGCTGGCCACGGTCAGGCCTGCTCGTCGAGCAGCATCGCGCCGGGATTGGGCCGGACCGCGCTGCCGGTGGCGTCGTAGCTGCCGGTGGCGTCATAGCGGTGCACGGCGTTACCGATGCCGGCCAGGGTCTCGCGGACGGCCTGGGCACCGGCCTGCAGCAACCGGCCGTTCTCGTCGGCGACCCGCTGGACCTCGAAGGCGAGTTCCTGCAGGGCCATGCGGTGGTCGGTGAGGATGTCGGCCCACATCCCGGGCGCGAGCGCGGCCAGGTCGGCCAAGGCCGCTTCTGCGCCGGAGGGCTCGCCGGCGAGGCCGATCGCCGAGACCAGTGTCTCTACGTGCATGGCGCGCGCGACCTCGCCCCGGCGGAGCTGGTCGAGGGCATCGCGGACATCGCCGTCGGCCTTGGCCAACCAGCGGGTCGTCCCCGACGTCAGGATGAGCTGTTCGGTGACGAGCCGGTAGAGCAGCGTCTCGAGCAGCTCACGCTGCAGCCACAGGGCATTGGAGACAGCCCCGTACATCTCGGTCTCATCGGTCATAGCCATCCGCTCCAGTGGAAGCATGACCCACTATCGGCAGTGCTTCCGGGTTTCTTGAACATCGCGCCCGGGCCCCGCCGCGCCGGGGCTGCGATCCGACCGCCGGGACCATGGTCCCGGCCCGGCCGGGCCTTTGGCGGCAAACCGGTAGCAATTCGGCCCTCATTTCTATGTGAAATTCAGGTCAAGTCTTGTGCGAGCGATGACGCTGTGGAAGGTTCGCTTTACGCCGAGCTAACAAGGCGTGGCACCAGGGCTGGGGAGCTCCGGTGAAGTCCTGCGGGGGACCGATGAACGGCCACACGATCGGCCCGCTCGATCTTCCAGGAGGTCCCAATGACTGCAGTTGCCGTTGACCTGAGCGCCGAGGCAGCGTCGGCCGCGCCGACGCCCGACGAACTCGTCGTGGAGCACCTGCCGCTCGTCGGCCACATCGTGCGTGAGGTCGTGAACCGGCTTCCCCCGCACGTCAGCCGCGACGACCTCGTGTCGGCCGGCACCATGGCCCTCGTCCTCAGCGCCCGGGGCTTCGACGCCAGCCGCGGCGTTCCGTTCGGCCGCTTCGCCGCCATTCGCATCCGCGGCGCGATCACCGACGAGCTGCGCACCATGGACTGGGCCAGCCGCGCCGTCCGGGCCCGGGCCCGCGAGGTGGAGTCGGTGCGCTCGATGCTGGCCGCCCGCCTGTGCCGGACCCCGCGCAACGAAGAGGTCGCCCAGGCGATGGGCGTGTCGATCGACGAGCTGTCGGCCATCGACGGCGACGTCCACCGCGCCTCGGTGCTGAGCCTGCAGAGCCTGACCATCGATGAGAGCGCCGACCTGCTGCCGAGCGCGGCCGAGGGTCCGGAGGCGACGCTCATCCGCCGCGAGCAGCTGGGCATGCTGTGCGACGCGATCGCCGAGCTGCCCGAGCGCATGCGCACCGTCATCGAGCGGTACTTCTTCGGCCAGCGCAAGACGGCCGAGATCGCCGACGAGCTCGGGGTCACCGAGTCGCGGGTCTCGCAGCTGCGCACCGAAGCCCTGATGCTGCTGCGCGCCGGCCTGACCGCCTGCACGGGTGACCCCGCCCCCAAGGCGCCCACCCGCGGACGGGACCGGGCCGCCCTCCGGCAGTCCTACTGCGCAGCCGTCACGACGCGTTCGTCGCTCGTGCAGCGGCTGCACGCCACGACAGTTCTCGGCGAGCTGCACCCGCGGACCCAGTCCGCCTGAGTGCTCAAGTTCTGACGAGGTACTGCCGATACAAAAGCGTCCGACCCACGGATGGGTCGGAATGCCCAACACCGGGCACCGAGACTCTGTTTGGGAGACAAACAATGAGTCTTCGCATCAACACCAACGTCGCAGCGCTCAACGCGTACAAGAACCTGTCGACGAACCAGGGCAGCTCGAGAGCGCCTTCGAGCGGCTGTCCTCCGGTCTGCGGATCAACAAGGCCGCGGACGACGCGGCCGGCCTGTCGATCAGCCAGGGCCTGACCAGCCAGATCAACGGCCTCACCCAGGCCGTGTCCAACGCCCAGGACGGCATCAACGTCGCGCAGATCGCCGATGGCGCCCTGGGTACCGCGCAGAACATCCTGCAGCGCATGCGGACGCTGGCCGTCCAGGCCTCGAACGTCGGCTCGCAGGACACCGCGGCCGTCACCGCGGCCCAGTCCGAGATCACCAACCTGAACACCCAGCTGGACAACATCTCGGCCCAGACCGCGTTCGGTGGCACCAAGCTGCTCGACGGCTCGTACACCGCCTCGGTCGGCGTGTTCCAGGTCGGCGCGAACGCCGGTGAGCAGATCACCATGGCGCTCACCAAGTCGGACTCGACCACGCTGGGCACCAACTCGGTCGACGTCACGACCTCGGCCGGTGCGCAGACCGCGATCACCAGCATCAACGCCGCACTGGCAACGGTCTCGGCCAGCCGGTCGACGATCGGTGCGACGCAGAACCAGCTGAACTACACCGTCAGCAACCTCAACACCGCGATCCAGAACGTCACGGCCTCGCGGTCGAACATCACCGACGCCGACCTGGCGACCGAGGTCACGCACATGACCCAGTCGCAGATCCTCACCCAGGCCGCCACCTCGGTGCTCGCCCAGGCGAACTCCGCCCCCCAGGCGATCCTGAAGCTGCTCCAGTAGTTCGCACCACCGTCGACGCGGGCGGGCCGCGCACCAACGGCCCGCCCGCGTCCGACGTTCAACCCACCCCGCCGACCGGAACCGGAGGACCGCCATGACCGCGCCGAGCAGCTTCAGCGTCTCCGGCCTCCTCGGCGGCGCCGCGGGGCAGATCGACACCACCGCGCTGGTCGGCCAGATCATGCAGGCCGCGGCCCTGCCGCAGACGCGGCTGAAGAACCAGCTGGCCGTCGAGCAGGCGATCGACACGGCCTACCAGACGGTCACCATGAAGATCACCGCCATGCAGACCGCGGCGCAGGCGCTCACCGACCCGTTCGCCTGGACGGCGACCAGCGCCACCTCGTCCGACCCCGGCGTCGTCGCGACCAGCTCGACGGCCGCCGTCGCCGGCACCACGACGTTCGACGTCCTCGCGCTGGCCAAGGCGCAGATCAGCACGGTCGCCGCCGACAGCTCGGGCAACGTGACCAGCACGCCCGCGAACGGCCTCACCATCACCACGGCCGACGGCACCGCGCACCAGATCACGCTCGCCTCGGGCAGCGCGGCCGACGTGGCCTCGGCCGTCAACACCGCGAACATCGGCGTGCGGGCCGCGGTGGTCAACACCGACACCGGCACCGTCCTGCAACTCAGCTCCACCAGCAGCGGCGCGGCGCACTCGTTCACGTCGAGCGGCTTCGACACGGCCGCCCAGACCGTCGTCGCTGCGCAGGACGCCCAGATCGGTGTCGGCGCCGGCCTGCCCGGCGGGTACACCGTCAGCTCCTCCACCAACACGTTCACCGGAGTCATCCCCGGCGTCACCTTCTCGGTGAGCGCGCTCGCCACCGGCGTCACCGTCACCGTCGCCAGCGACGAGCAGTCGATGAGCGACAAGGTCAAAGCGCTGGTCGACGCGGTGAACGCCGCCAGCAGCGCGATCGGCCAGAACATCGGCAAGGGCGACATCCTGCAGGGCAACTCCGACGTGCAGATGCTGCAGCAGTCGCTGCTGTCGGCCGTCAGTCAGGGAACCGCGTCCGGCGGATCGTTCAAGACCTACGGCATCGACATGGACCGGTACGGCTCGCTGTCCTTCGACCCGGCCGCGTTCGCCGCCGCGTACGCCGCCGACCCGGCCGGCACGAAGACCGCGATCAGCGGATCGTTCGCGACCAACCTGGACGCCACGGCGACGATGGCCATCGACCCGACCGCCGGCACGCTGACCCAGGGCAGCCAGTCGGCGAAGGACGCGGAGACCGCGCTCAACAAGCAGATCGACACCTGGACGACCCGCCTCGCCGACATGCAGGTGACGCTGCAGGCCAAGTACACCGCGATGCAGACGGCGCTGGCGAAGCTGCAGTCGCAGTCGACGTACCTGACGTCGATGTTCAAGAACCAGTCCTCCAACTCGAACTCCCAGTGAGCGGGCCCGCGATGAACGCCGACGAACTCCGCACCCGGTACCTCCGAGAACGCGTGCTGACCGCAAGCCCGGCCCAGCGCGTCGCGATGCTGTACGACCGGTTGACGCTCGACCTCACCCGGGCGGCCGCCGCCTCCGCGGCGCAGCCGAGCGAGCACATCGACCACGCGATGCAGATCGTCGCCGAGTTGCGGGCCAGCCTCGACGAGTCCGTCGGGCAGCTGGGCGAGAACCTGGCCGCCATCTACGGGTACCTGCTGCGCGAGCTCATCGCCGTGCGGGGTGGCGACACCGACCGCCTGCGCGGCGTCACCGAGATCGTCGAGACCCTGCGCTTCGCCTGGGCCAAGATCGCCAACGAGCTCGCGCCGGCCGATCCCGCGCCGCTCGCGGCAGGGGCCTGGGTGAGCTGACGTGAGTGCCTCGCCGGAGTCGTGGGACTCCTGGGAGGACGTGCTCGCCGCGGTCGAGGCGGACGCGGAGCGCAGCGCCGCCCTCGTAGCGAGCGCCCGCGATCTCGATGCAGTGGTCCCCGAGCCGGAGGTGCTCGTCCTGCCGCCGCTCGCCGCCATGCCGCCGGTGCCCGAGCACCTGCGCGAGCGGGTCGGCCGGCTGCGCGACCGCATCCAGGAACTCGAGGCCGAGCTCGCCGCCACGTTGCGCGAGTGGCAGGTACCGACCCGCCCGGCGCCGCTGGTCTCGGTCGCCGCGCCGCGGCTGCTCGACCGTCGAGTCTGAGCAGTCCGCGCCCGTTCGGCACCACCCGTCCGCGGCCGCGGAGCGAAGATCGACATTGGTGTGAAGTCAGCGCTAAAGAAAACCGAGGCGGTGGCCGATGGAGAACCCGAGCACGGATCGCTCCCCTGGACAGCCGATGGATCGGCGCGTTCGCCCTAAGGACCCACCGTGCTCGACGACATCGCATCGCTGTCACTACAGACAGCGATCTCCGGGCTGTCGACCCGGCAGCAGGTGACCGCCAACAACATCGCCAACCTCGAGACTCCCGGCTTCACCGCCAGCAACGTCGACTTCGAGAGCAGTCTGGCCGCGGCCCTCGAGGGCGGCGACCCGACCAAGGCCGCCGTCGCCGTCACCCCGAGCGGCGACCTGCCCGGCATCAACGGCAACAACGTCAGCCTCGACAGCGAGGTCGTCACGGCGACGAAGACCGGACTGCAGGAGCAGTTGCTCACCGGCGCCCTCACCTCGAAGTACGGGCTGATCAGCACCGTGCTGAAGGGCTGAGCGCGATGTTCGACGCCATCGACACCTCGGGCACCGGGCTGACCGCGTACCGCACCTGGCTCGACGTGCTCGCCAACAACATCGCCAACGTCAACGACGTCTCGCCGACGTCCGGCCCCGCCTTCCAGGCCCAGTACGTGCAGGTGCAGCCGATCGCCCCCGGCACCGACGGCGTCGGCCACGGCGTGACCGAGACCGGCCTGCCGGAATCGAGCCCCCAGGGCGTCCTCGAGTACGACCCGAACAACCCCGTCGCCGACGCGAAGGGTTATGTGCGCCGCCCGGACATCGACATGAGCGAGCAGATGGGGAACCTGATCATGGCCCAGCGCGCCTTCCAGGCGAACGCGAACGTGGTCGAGCGGTCGACCGACATCTACAAGTCGGCCATCCAGATCGGCAAGGGGATCTGATGACCGCCGCCATCGGCGCCATCGGTGCCATCGCCCCGATCGGCGGGGCCGGCGCGGTCGCCGGCGCCGCGCCGGCCGCCGGTGCCGCGGGCGCGTCGACCGGCGCGTCGTTCGCCGCCGAACTCGGCCGCGGCCTGGACGCCGTCCAGGGCGCGCAGACCAACGCCGACAGCCTCGCCGTGCAGGCCGCCACCGGCACGCTCACCGACCCGGCCCAGTACACGATCGCCGCCACCCAGGCCACGTTGATGACCCAGATGGCGACCACGCTCGAGAACAAGGCCGTCACCGCCTTCAACACGATCATGGGGATGCAGGCCTGATGAAGGAGCAACTGCTCGCACTCGCGCAGCGGGTGTGGAACGACTTCAAGGGCTTCTCGGCCGGGCAGAAGGCGGTCACGGTCTTCGCCGTGCTCGCGCTGCTCGTCGGCGGGATCCTGTACGCGACGTGGAACACGTCGGAGACGTACGCGCCGCTGTACACGAACCTCGCCGCCAGCGACGCGAGCTCGATCGTCGACAAGCTCAACTCCGAGGGCGTGCCGTACAAGCTCGCCGCCGCCGGCACCGAGGTCCTCGTCCCGCAGAGCAAGGTGTACGACACCCGCCTGAAGATGAGCTCGGCCGGCCTGCCGTCGTCGAGCCAGACCGGCTACTCGCTGCTGGACAAGGAAGGCGTCACCACCTCCGAGTTCAAGCAGCAGGTCGACTACCAGCGCGCCATCGAGGGCGAGCTCGGCAAGACGATCCAGGCCATCGCCGGCGTGCAGAGCGCGTCGGTGCACCTCGCGATCCCGCAGCAGAACGTCTTCAACGACGGGACGCAGAAGCCCACGGCCGCCGTCCTGCTCGGCCTGACCAACGGCACCCAGCTGACCACGCAGCAGGTCAAGTCGATCGTGTCGCTCGTCAGCTCGAGCGTGCCGAACCTCTCGGCCGACGACGTCACGGTCACCGACTCCAACGGCGAGTTGCTCGCCGCCCCCGGTCAGGGCGTCGCCGGCAGCACCGGGGCCGACACCCGCACCCAGGCCGTCGAGGACTACAACGCCCGCGAGGCGGCCCGGCTGCAGGCGCTGATCATCCCGATCGTCGGCACCGGCCACGCCGTCGTCACGGTCAACAGCGACCTCAACTTCGACAAGACCAGCACGACCACCCGCAGCTACGTCTACGACCCGAAGAACCCGCCGCTGTCGGAGCAGATCACCAAGGAGAACTACAGCGGGACGCAGGCCAACGGCGGCACCCTCGGCGCCGGGACGGCCGCGACCAAGTCGCCGACCGGCGGCAACGGCGCGTACAGCAAGACGACCGATACCCGCGACAACGCACTGGGCACGAAGACGCAGACCGTCGTCAACGCGCCCGGCTCGCTGAACAAGCAGGCCATCGGCGTGCTGCTCGACAGCTCGGTCAAGGGTGTGAACCTGGCCCGGGTCAACTCGCTGATCCGCTCGGCCTCCGGCTTCAACGCGGCCCGCGGCGACACGCTCTCCATCCAGGCGATGGGCTTCGACCAGTCCGCGGCCAAGGCCGCCGCCAAGCAGTCCGCCGCCGCCGCCAAGGCCGACGCGGCGAAGAAGGCGCACGACCAGTTGATGTCCTACCTCAAGCAGGGGCTGCTCGCCGCCGCGCTGCTCGCCGTGCTGATCGGCACCTGGCTGGCCAGCCGCCGCAAGCGCAAGACGCCGGAGCCGCCGTTCGAGAACGACGACCTCTTCGGCCTCGACCCGGTCGACCCACCGCCGCCGGCCGTCGAGCCGCAGCCGACCGCGCCCGCGGTCGAGGTCCGGGAGGCCGCCGCCCGCCGGCGGGCCCTGCTCACCCTCGCCGAGGAGCAGCCGAAGGACGTCGCCACCGTGCTCTCCGGCTGGCTGAACAGCAAGGACTCCGACCTCAACGACCGGGGCCGTAGCCCCTGGGCGAACTCGCTGACCGGCCCGAAGGGAGGCTCGCGGTGACCGTCGCCGAACTCGAGCCCGAACTTGCCACCGTCGTCCCGCTGCCCGGCGCCGAGCCGAACGGCGCGCCTGCGGCCGCCCCGGCCGCCCCGGCCGGCCCGGACCCGCTGCTCGGCCTCACCGGCCGGCAGAAGGCCGCCGTGCTCGTCCTGCAGCTCGGCCGCACCGAATCGGCCCGCGTGCTGGGCGAGCTCTCCGAGGCCGAGCTCGAGGACCTCTCGGCCGAGATCGCGCGGCTCGGCAACGTGCCGCACGAGGTGTCCGCCGCCGTGCTCGGCGAGTTCGCCGGCATGCTCGCCACCGGCGCAGCCACGACCCGAGGCGGCCTGGAGCTCGCCCGCGACCTGCTGCTCGCCACCGTCGGCGCCGAGCGGGCCGCCGAGATGCTCGACCGGCTCTCGCAGACGTTCGTCGAACTGCCGTTCGCGTTCATGCAGAACCTGGACGCCCGCCAGATCGTGTCGTTCCTCTCCGACGAGCACCCGCAGACGATCGCGCTGGTCCTCGCGCATCTGCCGGCCGGCCCCGCCGCCGCCGTCCTCGCCGGGCTCGGCCGCGAACTGCAGGCCGACGTCGCCCGCCGGATCGCGGTGATGGACCGCACGTCCCCCGAACTGATCCGGCAGGTCGAGTCCTCGCTCGAGCGGCGCCTCTCGTCCCTCGGCGTCGCGAGCGACCTCTCGGCCGTCGGCGGGCTGCGTCCCCTCGTCGACATCATCAACCGGGCCGACCGCGGCACCGAGCGGCTGATCATGGACGGGCTCGAGCAGTGTGACCCGGTGCTGGCCGAGCAGGTGCGCAGCCAGATGTTCATGTTCGAGGATCTGGTGAGCCTGGACGACCGTGCGATCCAGCTCGTCCTGCGCGAGGTGCAGGTCACCGACCTCGCCACCGCGCTCAAGGGCGTGCCGGACAAGGTCCGGGTGAAGGTGCAGCAGAACATGTCCGAGCGGGCCGCGCTCACCCTGGCCGAGGAGATCGAGATGCTCGGCCCGGTGCGCGCGAGCGTCGTCGAGGAGGCGCAGGCCGGCATCGTCCGGATCATCCGTCAGCTCGAGGAGACCGGGCAGATCGTCGTCGGCAGGGGTGACGAGGATGCCTTCGTCGCCTGAGGCGACGGCGGCCGCGTCCGTCGTCAGCTGGCAGCCGAGCGAACTGCGCTCGGCCGGGGCCACCGCCGTGGCGAGCGACACGGCCTGGCAGCTGTTCGAGGTGGCCGGATCGGCCGCCGTGCCCGACGACCTGCTCGCCGACGCCCGCGCCGCCGCGCACGCCGCCGGCTACACCGCGGGCTGGGCGAGCGGCATCCGGGCCGCGCAGGCCGAGGCCGCCGTCGAGGCCCTGCGGCGCCGGGTCGAGGCCGATCAGCTGCTCGCCGAACAGCGCGCCGAGGTCCAGCGGTGCGTCGCCGGGCTGGACGCGGCCGCGGCCACCCTCGAGCGGCGGGCCCTGCCCACGGTCGAGCAGCTCGAGCGGCTCGTGCTCGAGTCGGCGTTCGCCGTGGCCGAGGCCCTCGTGGGTCACGCCCTGCGCGACGACGCCGTGCGGGCGCCGGCCGCGCTGGCCCGGGTGCTCGCCCTCGCCCCGGCCAACGAGCCGCTGACCGTCCGGGTCAGCCCGGCCGACCACGCCGTGCTCACCGCGCAGGGCGAGCCCGACCCGGTCTCGACGCGCTCGTTCACGCTCGTGGTCGACCCGGCCCTGGCCGACGGCGACGCCGTCGCCACCACCGGCGCCACCGAGATCGACGCCCGCATCCGGGCGGGCCTCGCCCGCGTCCGCGAGGTACTGGCCCCGTGACCACGACCCTCGACCGCTTCGACCTCACCGTGGCCACCGCCGTCGACGCCGCCGCACCGCTCGTGCGCGGCCGGGTCGGCGACGTGCGCGGGCTCTCGGTGTCGGTCTGCGGCATCCCGGCCCGGGTCGGCGATCTCGTCCTCATCGGGACGGGGCACGCGACGCCGGCCGAGGTCGTCGCGATCCACGACGACGCCGCGACCTGCCTGCCCCTCGGCTCGGTCGCCGGGATCGGCGCCGGCGACCCGGTGACCGCCACCGGCCACCCGATGCCGGTACGGGTCGGCGAATCGCTGCTCGGCCGGGTCCTGGACGGGCTGGGCCGCCCGCTCGACGGCCGCCCGCTGCCGACCGGCCTGGCCCGCCTCTCGGTCGAGGCCGCCCCGCCCGACCCGCTCACCCGGCGCCGGGTCGACACCGCCCTGCCGCTCGGCGTCCGCGCGATCGACACCCTGATCCCGGTCGGCCGGGGCCAGCGGATGGGCATCTTCGCCGGCAGCGGAGTCGGCAAGTCCAGCCTGCTGTCGATGATCACCCGCGGCACCGCCGCCGACGTCACCGTCGTCGCCCTGATCGGTGAGCGGGGCCGTGAGGTGCGCGAGTTCCTCGAGGACGACCTCGGCCCGGAGGGGCTGCGCAACGCGGTTGTCGTGGTCGCGACCTCCGACCAGCCACCGATGGTCCGGCTCCGCGCCGCCTTCCGTCGCCACCCGCATCGCCGAGTGGTTCCGCGACACCGGCCGCGACGTCCTGCTGCTGATGGACAGCGTCACCCGGGTCGCCACCGCCCAGCGCGAGATCGGCCTCTCCGCCGGCGAGCCGCCGACCACCCGGGGCTACCCGCCGTCGGTGTTCGCGATGCTGCCCCGGCTGCTCGAACGGGCCGGGGGCGGCGAGCGCGGTTCGATCACCGGCCTCTACACCGTCCTCGTCGAGGGCGACGACCACAACGAGCCGATCGCCGACAGCGCCCGCTCGATCCTCGACGGGCACATCGCCCTCGACCGTCGCCTCGCCAACGCCGGCCACTTCCCGAGCATCGACGTGCTGGGCTCGGTGTCGCGGGTCGCGGGCGCGATCACCGACCCGGCCGAGCGGGCGCTGGCCCAAGAGACCCGCCGGCTGCTCGCCGCCCGCCGCGACATCAAGGAGATGGTCGAGATCGGCGCGTACGTCGGCGGGACGAACCCGAGCGCCGACCGGGCGCTCGCCCTGTGGCCGGGCCTCGAGGCGTTCCTGCAGCAGGACCTGCACGACACGACGACGGTCGCCGACGCGTGGCGGCAGCTGCGGGCCGCGGTGGGCGAGGCCGGCGATGAGTAAGAACTGGCTCGCCGGCCTGCTCCGGGCCCGGCAGGCGCAGGAGGACTTCGCCGCCCAGCAGCTCGCCGCGGCCGAGCGGCGGGCCCAGCGCGCCGCGGCCCGGGTGCACTACGACCGCGAGCGCCTCGAGAGCCTGAAGCTGGCCGACGCCACCTTCGCCGCCCCCGCCTTCGTCGCCGCCGCGGTCGCCCTGCAGGCCGCCGCCGCCACGCACGCCGCGGCCGTCGCCGTCGCCGAGCACTCGGTGGTCGAGTCGCAGGTGCGCCGCGGTGAGCTCGGGGACGCCGCCCGCGCGCGGCGCAGCGTCGAGGAGCTGCACGACCGGCAGGTCGCCGAGGCCGAGGCCCGTGCCGGCCGGGCCGCACAGGCCGAGCTCGACGAGATCGCCGCCCGCATCAGCCGCGATGCCGGGAGCCGGCCGTGACCGCGCCCGTGACCAACGTCCAGACCTCGGTGCTCAGCGAGATCAGCGGCCAGATCGCGGCGATCCAGGCCCGGATCGCCGCGATCACCGCCCGCTCGGCCGCGTCCGCATCGACGGCGTCCAACTCGTCGGCCGGGCAGTTCGCGTCCGCGCTGGCCGGCGCGTCGCCGAGCTCGGCCGTCTCCACGGACGCCGCGGCGAGCGGCGGGGTGACCGGTGCCGACGTCGTGCGCGAGGCAGAGACCTATCTCGGCACGCCCTACGTGTGGGGCGGCGAATCCCGCAGCGGCATCGACTGCTCCGGCCTCGTCCAGGCCAGCCTGGCCAAGCTCGGCATCCACGTGCCCCGGGTCGCCGCCGACCAGCAGCACGCCGGGACGGCCGTCGGCTCGCTCGCCGAGGCCAAGCCCGGCGACCTGCTGTTCTTCGGCAACCCGGCCTACCACGTGGCGATCTACCTCGGGAACAACAAGCTGATCGAGTCGCCCGAGCCCGGCAAGACCGTGCACATCACCGACGTCTACCAGACCCCGACGTCGATCCGGCGGGTCGTGCCGAGCGAATCGGCGCTCGCCGCCGCGCCCCCGGCCGGCGGCGGCCTCGGCGCGGCCCAGCTCACCGCGGCCGGTATCAACCCGGCCGTCGCCGCGTACGCCGCGCAGTTCGCCGCCGACGAGGCCCGATACCATCTCCCGACCGGCCTGTTGGCCGCCGTCGCCCAGCAGGAATCCGGTGGCAACTCGCAGGCGGTGAGCCCGGCCGGCGCCCGCGGGCTGATGCAGCTGATGCCGGCCACCGCCGCCGGGATGGGCGTCAACCCGGACGACCCGGCCCAGGCCATCCACGCCGCCGCGCGCATCCTCTCGGCGAGCCTGCACCGCTACGACGGGTCGGTGCCGCTCGCGCTCGCCGCGTACAACGCCGGGCCGGGCGCCGTCGCCCGCTACGGCGGCATCCCACCGTTCGAGGAGACCCAGAACTATGTCCGCAGCATCACGCGCATGATGGCGGCCGGCGGATGACCGCGGCCGTGAGCGTCGCGACCGCGCTGCCCGCGACGGTGGCGTCGGCCGGTGCCGACACCGGCGGCGGCGGGTCCGACCCGCAGTCGGCCGGCACGTTCGCCGGCGTGCTCGACGGTGCACTCGGCGGCGCCGACGCGTCGACGGCCGCCCCCGACCCGGCCTCGGCCGGCGCCCCGGCCACCGGCGCGCCAGTACCCCCGGCCCCCGGCCTCGTGCCGGGCCGGCCGGGCAAACCCGCCGCGCCCGCCGCGTCCGCAGATGGGGGCGGATGCGGCGGCGTGGACGGGTCGACCGACGACGCCGCCGTCGACGCCGGCTCCGCGGCCGGATCACCGGCGCCGGGCCGGCCGGGGCGCCTGCCCCGACTCGGGCTCCGGCGGACCCCGGCAGACCCCGCGGCCGCCGATGCCGCCGTCCTCGGCCTGGCCGCCGCGGTCGCCACCTCGGCCTCGACCGCACTGGCCGCCGGCGCCGCCCTGGCCGACACCGCGCGGGCGACCGGCGCCGCCGCGGGCGTGGCCCTGCCGGGCGTCGCGTCCGCCGGGACCACGGCCGCCGTCGCGGCCGCCGGACCGGCGACCCCGGCGGCCGGAGCCGACCCGGCCGCGCTCGGGGCCGTCGCCGGCACCCCGGCCGGCCCGCCGTCGGCGGCCGGTACCGCCCCGGCGGCCGGCACCATCCCGGCGGCCGGTACCGCCCCGGCGGCCGGTACCGCCCCGGCGGCCGGCGCGGCCGCGCACGCGCCGGACGGCCGCGGCGCCGAAGCAAGCGCGGTCGCCGAGACGCCGTTCGGTGTCGGCCCCTCGTCCGGCCACCCGGCGCGGGCGAGCGTGGCCGACGGGTCCCAGCCGGCGGTTGCCGCCGGGACGTCCAGCACCACAGCACCGGTCGGCACCGCCGCGCCGGTCCCCGCCCCCCAGTCCACCGCCGGTACGGCCGCCCCCACTGCGGCCGCACCGGCGGCGCCGGTCGTGATCCCGGCCGCCCAGCCCGCGCTCGGCGCAGCGCTGGCCCGGCTGCGCCACCGCGGCGACGGGACCTCCGAACTCAGCGTCTCGCTGCACCCGGCCGAGCTCGGCAGCGTCGGGGTCACCGCGACCGTCCGGGACGGGATGCTGACCGTCACCGTGGCGTGCGCCGACCCGGCCGCCCACCACGCCGTCACGGCCGCACTGCCGACGCTGCGGCAGGATCTCGCCGCTGCCGGGTTCGGCTCGGTCGACATGTCGCTGCGCGACTCCGGCCCGCAGCCGGACCCGCAGCCGGCGCCGCGCCAGGAGCCCGGCCCGGGCGGCGGGCCGTCCGGCCCGGACGACCGCGCCGATACCCGGCCGCTCCGGCCGCTGCCCACCGTCCGCAGCATGACCGACCGCGGCCTGGACCGCTGGCTGTGACCCCCACCCGAGGAGCCTCATGACCACCCCGATCGCCTCCGTCAATGCCGCCACCGGCACCACCGGCACCACCCCGCCGGCCGCCTCGTCCACGAGCGCCAACCGGATGGCGCTCGACCCGCAGGCGTTCCTGCAGTTGCTGGTCGCCCAGCTGCAGTACCAGGACCCCAGCAACCCGGTCGACACCTCGAGCTTCATGCAGCAGACCGCGACGCTGAGCCAGGTCCAGACCATGAACGCGATGGCGAGCACCCTGACGTCACTCGCCAACGCCCAGCAGGCGCAGGCGGCCACCGACCTGATCGGCAAGTCCGTCACCTACTCCGACAGCACCGGCGTCCAGCAGTCCGGTGTCGTCACCAGCGCGTCGCTGCTCGCCACCGGCGCCACGGTGTCGGTCGGTGGGGTGGACGTCCCGCTCACCTCCGTCCTGGGGGTGAGCGCTGCCACCCCGAGCACCACACCCTGACCGACCCACCACCTCATCAGATCGAGGAGCCCCCACATGCTGCAGTCCCTGTTCACCGGCATCTCCGGCCTCGGCGCCCACCAGCGCATGCTGGACGTCACCGCCAACAACATCGCCAACGTCAACACCACCGGCTTCAAGTCGAGCACCACGGAGTTCGAGGACACGCTGAGCCAGACCGTCCAGGGCGCAGGTGGACCGACCGCGACCACCGGCGGCACCAACGCCGTCCAGTACGGCCTCGGCGTCCAGGTCGCCGGTACCGCCCTCAACTTCACGCAGGGCTCGAACCAGGCCACCGGCGTCACCAGCAACATGCTGATCAACGGCGACGGGTTCTTCGTCGTCGACAAGAACGGCCAGCAGCTCTACACCCGAGCCGGCAACTTCACGCTCGACAGCGCCGGCAACCTGGTCACCCCGGACGGCGCGATCGCCGAGGACACCACCGGCACGCCGCTCAACCTGGTCGGTCTCACCAACGGCACCTACGTGTCGTGGAGCATCGACCCGAACGGCAACATCAACGCAGTCGACGCCGCGGGCGTGACCACCACGCTCGGCCAGATCGGCGTCGCGACGTTCGCCAACCCGAACGGCCTGCAGAAGGTCGGCAACACGGCCTTCGCCGCCTCGCCGAACTCGGGCACGGCCCAGATCGGCGCGCCGAACACGGGCTCGCGCGGCAGCATCACCTCGGGCTACGTCGAGATGTCCAACGTCGACCTCTCGGCCGAGCTGACCAACCTGATCATCTCCGAGCGCGGCTTCCAGGCGAACTCGAAGGTCATCACCACCTCCGACGAGGTGCTGCAGACGCTGGTCAACCTGAAGAACTAGCGCGGTCGTGCCGGCGTCCCGGGTTGAGTGGGCAGTGAGCGCGTGAGTGGGCAGTTGTAGCGGCCCACTCAACGCGCGACCGCCCACTCAACGAGGCGGGCCTTCGGTCGTGGCCGGCCGCGAACGTGTTCCTGCTCGACGCCGCTTCCCGGCCTGAGTGGTCAGTTACGAACTGAGTGGTCAGTTGCAACTGACCACTCAGTTCCAAACTGACCACTCAACGACGGGACAGGCCGCCGCAGCGAGATCGACGGTTACGTCCGATACGTGACCACTACGCAGAGTGCTCAAGATCGCCGCCGAGCGGTCGATAGTCGAACGTGAGAGGCCAAGGACGGCCTGCTCCGCACTACCCAAGGACGGACATCGTGTTGCATCTGACCCGGCTCGGAGGCCCGGTCTTCGCGCTCAACCCGGATCTCATCGAGCGCGCGGAGGCCACGCCCGACACCGTCGTGACGCTCGTCAACGGCAGTCACTTCGTCATCCGCGAGTCGCTCGAGGAACTCTCGGCGCTCATCCGCGACTACCGGGCGACCGTCATCGCCCAGGCCCAGCTGCTCAGCGACCAGAGCCGCAACGGCCGGCCCGGTCCCCCGCCGGTCGCCAGCGTCGTGCCCCTGCACCGGGGTGAGCACTGATGGATCCGTCCACCGCCATCGGCGCCGGGCTCGCCCTCATCGCGATCTTCGGGTCGGTGTTCATGGAGGGCGGCAACATCGGCGCGGTGATCCTGCCGGCGCCGATGCTCCTGGTGTTCGGCGGGACGTTCGGCGCGGCCATGGCCGGCGCGCTGATCCACGACGTCAAGGCCGTCCCCAAGCAGCTCATCCGGGCGGTGACCAAGAAGGCCACCCCGCCGGGCGGCAGCGTCGACACGATCATCGCGCTCGCCACCCGGGCCCGCCGCGAGGGCCTGCTGGCCCTGGAGGGCGATGTCGCCGCGCTCGAGGACCCGTTCCTGCGCCGGGCGATGGAGATGGCCGTCGACGGCACCGACTCCGACGAGGTCGCCGAGATCCTCGGCGCCGAGATCGACGCCAAGCGGGCCGCGGACAACGCTGCGGCCAAGTTCTTCCACGACATGGGCGGCTACTCGCCGACGATCGGCATCATCGGCACCGTCCTCGGGCTCGTCCACGTGCTCGGCGACCTGGCGGACCCGTCGAGCCTCGGCGGCAAGATCGCCTCCGCCTTCGTCGCCACCCTGTGGGGCGTCCTGGCGGCCAACATCTTCTGGTTCCCGCTGGCCAACCGGCTCCGGCGTATTGCCGAGAGCGAGTGCGAGGAGATGGAGCTCGCGCTCGAGGGCGTCATGGCCATCCAGGCCGGCTCCAACCCCCGGCTCATCGCGCAGAAGCTGCAGAGCATGCTGCCGGCGCGCGCGCCGGAGGCCGACGAGCGCGAGGTCGCCTGATGACCACGCGCCCGACCCGTGGCAGCTCCCGCGGCCGAGCCGGCGACTCGCCGTCCTCGGCCCGCCGGGGCCGCCGGCAGCGGTCGGCCGGTGGCGGTCACGAGGAGGGCGGCGCCGAACGCTGGCTCGTCACCTACGCCGACGTGCTCACCCTGCTGCTCGTGCTGTTCATCGTGCTGTTCTCGATCTCGGTGGTGAACACCAGCAAGTTCATCTCGCTGCGCTCCTCGCTGTCGAGCGCGTTCGGCGACGGCCAGAAGAGCGTCCTCGACGGCGGCAACGGCCTCAACGAGAACGACGCCCAGGCCCAGGGGCAGCAGCTGGTGATGCCCGGCGCACCCGTGCTCGGCGCCAAGGCCGACGCGTCCTCCACCGCCGCCCCGAACCAGCCGGCGGCGGCCGTCCGGCCCCGGTACCCGGCCGAGGTGGAGAGGGAGGTCCACAACTTCGCCGCGATCCGCCGCTCGATCACCGCAGCCCTCACGCGGCAGGGCCTCACCGGTGCGGTGCGCTTCACCGTCGACCGCCGCGGCCTGATCGTCACGATCGTCACCAACTCGCTCGTCTTCCCCGGCAACAGCGCCGACCTGCTCCCGGGGGGCAGCGGATCATCGCCGCCATCACGCCGCCGCTGCGCAACATCGCCAACCGCATCGAGGTGGACGGCTACACCAACCAGGTCAAGGTGAGCACCTACCCCTACCCGAGCGGCTGGGAGCTCTCCTCGGCCCGCGCGTCGGCCGTCGTGCGGTTCCTCAGCGCGGACGGCGTCTCCGAGGACCGCCTGTCCGCGGTCGGCTGGTCCGACCAGCGCCCGCTCTACCCGGCGAGCGACCCGCGCGCCGTCACCCTCAACCGGCGGGTCGAGGTGGTCGTCCGCTCCACCCTGCCCGACTCCGCCGCCGCCCAACTCGCCGCCGCCGCGGCCGACGGCTGACCCCAGATCCCGGATCGACGAAAGAGACCCGCCATGACCACCACGACCGCCGCCCAGGCCCGCTTCGGCGCCGCCGGGGGCAAGAACGCAGGTACCCGCGACTCCGGCGGGACGGTGACGAACACCGACGAGGGCGCCGCAGCCAAGGCCGGCGGCGGCCTCAAGGCCAGGCTGAAGTCGAAGAAGTTCCTCGTCGTCGTCGCGATCGTGCTCGCCGTGGGCGGCGGCGCCTACAAATTCCTCGCCCCGCACCCGGTCGGGCCGCCGACGGGCGGCGATGTCGTCGCCCTCGACGCGACGACCCTGAACCTGGCCGGCGGGCACTACCTGAAGATCGCGATCTCGGTCCAGCTGGTGAAGGGCAAGGCGACCGCGACCGACTTCACCACGAGCAAGGCGGCCGAGGCGACGATCGACGAGTTCAGTGACCGGACGGTTGCGTCGCTGTCCTCGAACCGGGCCCGGCAGAAGCTGACCGCCGACCTGCTGGCGAAGTTGAAGCTCGCCTACCCCGGGGAGGTGTTCGACGTCTTCCTGACCCAGTTCGTGACGCAGTGACGCGTCACCGACCGACCATGTGACGGCCGCCGACCCCTTTCGCGGGGTTGCCGACCGATTTGCCCCCGCACGCTCAAGTATCGGCCCGGGCGTGCCGATGGGGGTTCGTGCCCAACAGCCAGCTCAGCGCCGCAGCCGACCCTGCCCGCACGCTGCCCGGCACCCGCGACGGCATCGTGCCCTACGACTTCCGCCGTCCGACGCAGCTCTCGCGCGAGCATGTCCGGACGCTGCAGATCGCCTACGGCACCTTCGTCCGCCGCCTCACGACCTTGCTGACGAGCGGCCTGCGCCAGGTCTGCCAGGTCAGCGTCGTCGAGATCTCCCAGCAGTCCTACGACGAGTACGTGAGCGGCCTCGAGAGCCAGACGCTCATGGTGCCGTTCACCGCCGCGCCGCTCACCGGCACCTGCGTGCTGCAGATGTCGCTCCCGGTCGCGCTGGCCGCCGTCGACTACATGCTCGGCGGCCCCGGCGGCGAGCAGCTGCCACGCCCGCTGACCGACATCGAGACGACGCTGGTCCGCGGGCTGCTCGAACAGGTGGCCGGCGTCCTGCGTTACTCGCTCGAGCCGGTCGTCGCCGTCACCCCGATCCTCGGGCCGATCGAGTACAACCCGCAGTTCGTGCAGGCCGCGAGCGCCACCGACGCCATGATCGTCGCCGAGCTCGAGATGATCGTCGGCAGCGAGCAGTGCCGCGCGACCCTGTGCATGCCGCTCGCCCCGCTGCTGCCCCTGCTCGTCGCCCAGCGCCCGCGGGCCACCGACGCGGACCACGAGGGCGCGGCCGCCGCCACGCAGCGCATGCGCGAGCGCCTCGGCGACGTGCCGCTCGACGTGACGGTCGAGTTCCACCCCGTCACCCTGAGCCCGGCCCGGATCCTCTCCCTGCGCGAGGGCGATCTGATCGTGCTCGACCACCGCCCGGGCGTCCCGCTCACGCTGCGCGCCGGCGGCAACGTCTACGCCCACGCCATCGCCGGCCGGTCGGGCTCGCGGCTCGCCGCCCTCATCGTCGACACCCCCCAGGAGTACATGTGATCACCGAGACCGACACCGTGCTGACCGGCATGCTGGTCAGCGCTGCCGCCGCGGCAGCCGGCACGATGCCGAGTAGCGAGGCGCTCACGCCGGGCGAGCCGACCCGCGATGCCGACATGATGCACGCCAGCCACCAGGCGCTGCTCGCCCCGTTCGCCGGGGCCCGCTCGGGTGAGCTGTTGCTGGTCGTGGACGAGGAGCTCTCCACCGCGCTGCGCAGCGCGGAGGCCGGACCGATCGACCTGGGCGCCGCGCTGGCCCCGACCGTCGAGGCGGTGGCCGCCGCGATCGGGCCGGTGACGCTCGGTCCCGTGCAGGTCACCGAGGCCCGGCTGACCGTGAACCGGATCCTGGCCGCCGCCGAGGCCGCCCTGGTGCCGCTGCTCGGCGCCGCCGGGCCGCGGGCCGCCGTGGCGATCGCGCTGACCCCGGCCCCGACCGCCGCGCCCGCCGTTACCGACGACCCGCCGGCCGACCGGCTCGACCTGCTCCGCGGCGTCGAGATGGACGCGACGGCCGAACTCGGCCGTACCCGGATGACCGTCAACGACCTGCTCGCGCTCCGCTCGGGCGCCGTCGTCGAGCTCGACCGGATCGCCGGTGGCCCGGCCGACCTGCTCGTCAACGGCCGGCTGATCGCCCGGGGCGAGGTCGTCGTGGTCGACGAGAACTACGGCATCCGGATCACCCAGGTCGTCACCGACGCGCCCGGACGCTGACCGTGGACTCCGTCGCCGTCGTCGGACGGATGCTGATCTCGCTCGCCGTCGTCCTCGGCTTCATGTGGGTGATCGCCCGCCGCATGAAGCGCCCCGGACGGGTCGGCAACGGCGACCTGATGGACGTCCTGAGCCGCCGCCAGCTGTCCCGCACCGCGTCGGTGGCCGTCGTCCGGGTGCTCGACCAGGCCCTCGTCATCGGCATCACCGACGGGCAGGTGTCGCTGATCGGCGAGACCGATCTTGCCGCCGCCCAGCGCGCCGTCGAGGCTGGCTCGCCGTCGCGGCGCGCGCCGCGGCCCGCCCGGCCGGCCCCGAAGCCCAGTCCGCGGATCGCCCCGGACGGCCGGATCCTGCCGGCGGCGGTACCGGTACCGGCCGCGCCCGTCACGCCCGCGCCCGTCACGGCCGCGCCGGCCGGCCGCCGCACCGCCCTCGCCGGCTCGGCGCTCTCGCCGGCGACCTGGCGGCAGACCGTCGACTCCCTGCGCAACCTCACGACCCGGCGCTCCTGACCCATGTCCACCCGTCCGCCGCGCGGAACCACCGCGCGCGTCGCCGCCGCACGCCGCGGGGTCGGCCTCACCGGCGCCGTCGTCGCGCTGCTGATGCTGCTCGCGGCCGTGCTCGGCCTCGGCCTCGGCGCGCAGCGGGCCGGTGCGGCGCCGGCGCCGGTTGCCGCTGCGGCGGTGCACGCGGCGGCGGCCGCGCCGACCGCGCCCGCCCCGCCGAAGGGCCCGACCGCGCCGGCCGGGGCCGGCACGGTGACCGTCAATGTCGGCGGGCAGAAGCCGAGCCAGTCTCTGACGCTGCTGCTGACCATCACGGTCCTCGCTGTGGCACCGTCGCTGCTGCTGCTCGTCACGAGCTTCACCAAGATCTTCGTGGTGCTGTCCCTGACCCGCAACGCGCTCGGGCTGAACTCGGTGCCGCCGAACCAGGTGCTGGCCGGCCTCTCGCTGTTCCTCAGCCTGTTCGTCATGGGGCCGGTGCTCAGCGCGGTCAACAAGCTCGGCATCCAGCCCTACCTGCACGGGACGAAGACCCGCAGCCTCGCCTGGCACGACGGCGTGCAGCCGCTGCGGTCGTTCATGCTCGAGCACACCCGGCCGCAGGAGATCGCGCTGATGCTGCGCGCGGGCGGCCTGCACAACCCGGCGAACAAGGCGGACCTGCAACTCACGACGCTGATCCCGGCGTTCGTCCTGTCCGAGCTCCGGGCGGCGATGATCATCGGCTTCATCGTGTTCGTGCCGTTCGTGATCATCGACCTGGTCGTCTCGTCGACCCTGATGTCGCTCGGCATGATGATGCTACCGCCGGTGTCGGTGTCCCTGCCGTTCAAGCTCCTGCTCTTCGTCCTGGTCGACGGCTGGGGCCTGATCATCACGTCGCTCGTGCACAGCTACCGAGGCGGTTGACGATGACCGACACCCAGATCATGCACATCGCCTTCCAGGTGATGCTCGTGTCGATGAAACTCGCGGCGCCGGCGCTGGTGACCGCCCTGGTCGTCGGCTTCGCCGTCTCGCTGTTCCAGTCGGCCACGCAGATCCAGGAGTTCACGCTGTCCTTCGTCCCGAAGGCGATCGCCGTCGGGGTCGCGCTGCTCTTCGCCGGGCACTGGATGATGACGACGCTCGTCTCGTTCACCCAGCAGCTCTACGCCGCGATCCCGAGTCTGCTGAGCTGAGCCGGCCGTGCAGTTCCAGGTCGACACCGTCTCGCTGGTCGCGCTCCTGCTGGCCAGCGCGCGCATCCTCGCGTGGTCGGTCGTCGCCCCGCCGCTGGCCACCGGCGGCGTCCCGCACTCGGTGAAGGTCGTGCTTCAGCGTGGGGTTGGGGCTCGTCGTCGTGCCGACGATCCGGACCCACGTCCCGGCCATCGAGACGGTGCCGATCATCGGCGCCCTGCTGGAGCAGGTGCTCATCGGCGCCGCGCTCGGCTTCGCCACCCGGCTGCTGTTCGCGGCGGTCGAGTCGGCCGGCGCCCTGCTCGACGTGTTCGGCGGCTTCTCGCTCTCGGCCGCGTACGACCCGTTGACGACGACGATGACGTCCATCTTCGGCAAGTTCTACGGGCTGATGTGCACGACGCTCATCTTCGCTACCGACGCGCACCTCGTGATCTTCCAGGGCTTCCTGCGGACCTTCCACGCCGTGCCGACCGACGCCCACGTGTCGTTCGCCCACCTCGACCGGCAACTCACCCAGGCGGCCACCGGGCTGTTCGTCGCCGCCCTGCAGATCGCCGGACCGCTGCTCGTCATCCTGTTCGTGGCCGACCTCGCGCTCGGCGTGCTGAACCGGATCTCCCCGCAGCTCAACGCCTTCTCGCTGAGCTTCCCGCTCAAGATCGGACTGACGCTGCTGCTCGTCGGCCTGGGCTTCACCCTGATGCCGCGCGTCGTCGTCGAGCTGGCCGGGCAGGCGAACCGCATGATCGGGACGGTCCTCGGATGAGCGCCGCCTGCGCAGCGAACAGTAGGCGCGGTCCTTCGGCGGCCGAGCCGAGCGCCGCGGGGGTAGGCCGATGAGCGGCGGCGGCGAGAAGACCGAGAAGGCGACCGTCAAGCGCCGGAAGAAGGCGCGCAAGGACGGGCAGATCGCCAACACCCCGGAGGCCGGCGCGTGGCTGGGGCTGCTGGTGGCGACGTTCGTGCTCCCGCGCGTGTTCGGCGGGCTGTTCGACATCGGGCGCAACACGCTGATCGAGACCGGCAGCGTCATCGAGCACCCGGATACCGGCCGCGCCATGGGCGTCGCGCTCACCGCCATCCGGGGCGCGTTCGGGATCATGCTGCCGATGGTGCTGACGATCGCGCTGATCGGCGTGGTGTCGGTGGCCGCGCAGGGCGGTATCTGGTTCAGCCCGAAGCTGTTCAAGCCCCAGTTCAAGCGGCTCAACCCGCTCTCCGGCCTCAAGCGCATGTTCGGCCCGCACGCCGTCTGGTCCGTGACCAAGGCACTGCTCAAGACGGCCGCGTTGGCCCTCGTCGTCTACATGTCGGTGCGCAAGCTCGTGCCCACGCTGCTCGGCTCGGGTTCCCTGCCGCTGTCGGCGCTGGTCTCGGTCGCGGTCGACACCGTGCTGAACCTGCTGCGCTTCTCGGCCGCGGCCGGGCTCGTCATGGCGATGGCCGACTTCGCCGTGGTCCGCAAGCGCAACAACAAGTCGCTGAAGATGACCAAGCAGGAGGTCAAGGAGGAGTTCAAGAGTTCCGAGGGCGACCCGCGGCTACGCGGCGCTGTGCGGTCGCGGCAGCTGGCGATGGCCCGCAACCGGATGATGGCCGACGTTCCCAAGGCCGACGTGGTGCTGGTGAACCCGACGCACGTCGCGGTGGCGCTGCGCTACGACCCGGCGCGAGGTGCACCGCGGGTCGTCGCGAAGGGGGCCGATCACGTGGCCGCCCGCATTCGCGAGATCGCCGAGAAGAACCGGGTGCCGATGGTCGTGGACGTGCCGCTGGCCCGGACCCTGCACGCGTCCTGCGAGGTGGGGCAGGAGATCCCGCCCGACCTGTACAAGGCAGTGGCCACGGTGCTCGCGTTCATCATGGCGCTGGCCAAGCGCGGCTCGACCGCCGGAACGCACACCGTCCGGACGCTCGCGCCCGCCCGCTGAGCGTGGGTTCATCCCGCGTTGCGTGGTCAGTTGCGCCCCGAGTGGTGAGTTGTACCTGACCACTCAGGTCCGGACTGACCACTCAACGCGCCGGGGCGCGAGACGCAAGGAACGCACGGAAGATCGCGGAATGTCGCCGGGCGCTCAAGTTCCGGCCGGGCCCGGCCGATGAAGGGATGCCAGGAAGGCAAGCACGGCCCGGGGACGGATGCCCCTCAAGCAGGTTCGCGTCCGACTCGAGGAGATCCGTGAAGTCCAATCGGCTCAGCCAGCTGGCCGTGCCCATCGGGGTCGTCGCGATCGTCGTCATGCTGGTCGTGCCGATGCCGTCGGCCCTGCTGGACGTGCTCATCGCCTTCAACATCACCGGTGCCGTGCTGGTCGTGCTGGTGTCGATGTACGTGCACCGGCCGCTCGACTTCTCCAGCTTCCCCTCCCTGCTGCTGATCGCCACGCTGTTCCGCCTCGCCCTCAACATCAGCGCGACCCGGCTCGTCCTGTCGAACGGCTTCGCCGGCAACGTGATCGGCGCGTTCGGCCACTTCGTCATCGGCGGCTCGCTGGTGGTCGGCCTGGTGATCTTCGCGATCCTGCTGGTGATCCAGTTCGTCGTCATCACCAACGGCGCCGGCCGGGTCGCCGAGGTCGGCGCCCGCTTCACCCTGGACGCGATGCCGGGCAAGCAGATGGCCATCGACGCCGACCTCAACGCCGGCCTCATCGACGAGGCCACCGCCCGCAAACGCCGCGCCGAGATCGCGGCCGAGGCCGACTTCTACGGCGCGATGGACGGCGCCACCCGGTTCGTCAAGGGTGACGCCATCGCCGCCATCATCATCACGTTCATCAACCTCATCGGTGGCTTCGCCATCGGGGTGCTCAGCCACCACATGCCGCTGTCGCAGGCGCTGTCGACCTACAGCCTGATGAGCGTCGGCGACGGCCTCGTCTCGCAGATCCCGGCCCTGCTGCTCAGCGTTTCGACCGGTCTCATCGTCACCCGGGCCAGCGACTCCGACGACATGGGGACGGTCGTCTCCCGCCAGCTCGGCGGGCAGCGCCGCGCGGTGCAGATCGCCGGCTCGGCCGCGCTGCTGCTCTGCGTCGTCCCGGGCCTGCCGAAACTGCCGTTCCTCATCTCCGGCGGCGGGCTGCTCTACATCGCCAGCCGGTTGAAGAGCAACGAGAAGGCCGAGGCGGCGGCGACTCCGGCCGGCGGCGCCGACGTCCCGGTCGAGGCCGACGAGAACGACCTGCTGCTCGCCGAACTCGCGGTCGACCCGCTCGAACTCGCCCTCGCGCCCGACCTCATCCCGCTGGTGGACGGGCCGGGCGCCGACCTGCTCGCCCGGGTGCGTGGACTGCGCCGCACGCTGGCCGGCGACCTCGGCATCGTGATGCCGCCGGTCCGCACCCGCGACAACGTCTCGCTACCGCTGTCCACCTACGCGATCAGCATCAACGGCGTCGAGCTCACCCGCGGCCAGGCGCCGGCCGGCATGGTCCTGGCGATCGGCGAGGGCGTCGACGGCCTGCCCGGCCGCCCGGCCCGCGAGCCGGTCTTCGGGCTGGCCGGCCGCTGGATCCCGGCCGAGCTCAGCGGGCAGGCCGAGCTGCTCGGCGCCACCGTCGTCGACTGCTCGTCGCTGATCATCACGCATCTCTCCGAGTCGGTGCGGCAGAACGCCAGCCGGCTGCTCGGCCGCGAGGAGGTCGCCGCCGCGACCCGGGCGCTCAAGCGCACGCACCCGGTCGTCGTCGAGGACCTCACCCCGGCCGTGCTCAGCCTCGGCGAGATCCAGCGGGTGCTGCACGTGCTGCTCGACGAAGGCGTGTCGGTGCGCGACCTCGTCCGCATCTACGAGGCGCTGTCGGTCGCCGCGAAGGGCGGGGCCGATGTCGACCGGCTCGTCGACGCGGCCCGCGCCGCGCTGGCGCCCGGCATCACCGCGCAGTACGCGGTCGACGGCCACCTCGACGTCATCACCGTCGACGCCCGGTTGCAGCAGACGATGCTCGAGTCGCTCCGCCCGGCCGACGGTGGCGCCGTCCTGCTGCTGCCGCCCGGCATGGCCGAGGCCGTGGTGACCGTGGTCGCCGACCGGTACCGCACGGCCACCGCCGCCGGGCACAAGCCGGTGCTCGTCTGCGCCGCGCAGATCCGCGGGCCGCTGCGCCGGCTGATCGCGATGACCGTCCCGGGCCTGCCCGTCCTGTCCTTCCCTGAGCTCGCGGCCGGCACGGTCGCCGTCAATGCGATTGGAGTTGTCGATGACGTCCTCGACGCTGTACCGGGAGGGTGACGATCTCGACGCCCTGCTCGCCGAGCTGAGCGCCGAGTACGCCGGCCGGGTGCGGGTCGTCACCGTCGACGAGGGACGCATCGGTGGCGTCGGCGGCTTCTTCGCCCGCCGCCGCGTCGGGGTGCACTTCACGGTGGACGAGGCGCCGGCGGCGAGCGTGCCCGCCGCCGACCCGCTGGCCGAGCTCATCGACCGCGCCGAGGCCGCCGAGGCCGCCGGCCGGTCGACGGAGGCGCCGACCGTCGGCAGCAACGCCGAGTTCGCGGCCATGCTGCTCGAACTCGCCGCGGCCAAGGCGGCCGGCCGGCCGGACACCGAGCCGGACACCGGGCCGCCGCCGGCCGGGCGCCCGGCCGCGCCCCGCCCGGCGCCGCGGCCGGCCCCCAAGGCGGCCCGGCCGGTCGAGCTCCCGGACTTCGGCGCACCCGTCGCCCCGGTGCCGGTCCTCGAGGTCGAGGCGCGGCCCGCAGCAACCTACGACGCCTCCGACGCCGCCCTCGTGCTCCGCCGCCGGCTGGCCGACATCGGGGTGCCGATGCACCTGCTGCCGGTCACCGCGAGCGACCCGGTGGCGGCCGTGCGGACGATCGTCGCCGCGCTGCCCGGCACCCCGTGGCCGCCGGCCGGTCGGGGCACGATCCTCGCCATCGCCGGACCGGCCGCCCAGGCCCTCGCCACCGCCGAGCGGATCGCGCCGGAACTGCAGGTCCCGGCCGAGCGTGTCTGGTGCGCCGGCGTACCGGCCGACGCCATCCCGGGCGCGCTGCACATCTCCGACGCGTGGGACGCCGCGACCGCGGCCCGTGCCACCCGCGAGCGCCTCGACCGGACGGTCATCGCCGTCGTCGCCACCGACGCCGACCCCGGGCGCAGCCGCAACCGGCAGCCGGCCCGGATCCTCGCCGCGCTCGGCGCCGACGCCGTCTGGGCGGTCGTCGACGCCACACGCAAGACCTCCGACACCCGTCGCCGGCTGGCCGAGCTCGGCCCGATCACCGCGGCGGTCGTGGTCGGTGCGGCCGAGACCGACAGCCCGGGCACCGTCCTCGAACTCGGCGTGCCGGTGGCCCTGCTCGACGGCGAGCCGGCTTCCCCGCCGCGGTGGACGGCTGCGCTCCTGGACGCGCTCGGCCCGCAGGAACGCTGATGTTCCGCACGTCGGTGCTCGCGCTGGCGCTGCTGTTCAGCGCGCCCGCGCTGTGGCGTGCGTGCGTGGACCAGACCGTCCCCCTGGACACGGCACTCGTCCGCTTCTTGCTCGCGATTCCGGTTGCGGCCGTCCTGGTCGGCGGTGTCCGGATCGCGACGCGCCGCAACGGACCAAAGGCCTGAGCTCGCTCAACCTTTCGGCCCGACAGCCGACGGTAGGACGTCCCGACCGAACCAAGGCGTGGACGTTGACGCCATGGAGGCCGCGTGTCCCCCGAGGACGACGAGATCGTCCAGGAGTTCCTCGTGGAGAGCCACGAGAACCTGGACCAGCTCGACCGCGACCTGGTCGACCTCGAGCAGCAGCCGGGGTCCCACGAACTGCTGTCGGGCATCTTCCGCACCATTCACACGATCAAGGGGACGAGCGGCTTCCTCGCCTTCTCCCGCCTCGAGGCGCTGACCCACGTCGGCGAGAACCTGCTCTCCCGCCTGCGGGACGGCGAGCTGACGATGACCCCGCCGATCGCCGAGGCGTTGCTGCGGATGGTCGACTGCGTCCGCGCCCTGCTGGCCGAGATCGAGCGCACCGGCGCCGACACCGCCGAGACCATCGACGTCGCGCCCGTGGTCGAGGCCATCCGGGCCTGCCTGGACGGACCGGCCGCCGCCGCGGCCGAGCCGGTCGCGGAACTCGAGATGCCGGAACCCGCCCCCGAGCCGGAACCCGCCCCCGAGCCGGAACCCGCCCCCGAGCCCGAGCCCGCCCCCGAGCCCGAGCCCGCGCCCGAGCCCGAGGCGGCCACCCCGGCCTGGGACGGCGTCGAGCGCCGGCAGACCGATCGCCGCGGCGTCGCCGACTCCACCGTCCGGGTCGACGTCGACCTGCTCGACACCCTGGTCCGGCTGGTCGGCGAGCTCGTCCTCACCCGCAACCAGATCCTGCAGCAGGCCGACGCCGCCGCCCACGTCGATCTGGTCCGGGCCTCGCAGCGTCTCAACCTGGTCGCCAGCGAGCTGCAGGAGAGCGTCATGAAGACGCGCATGCAGCCCATCGGCCAGGTCTGGGCCAAGATGCCGCGGGTCGTGCGGGACCTCGCCGCCCAGCTCGACAAGCGGGTGCGGCTCGAGCTCGACGGCCAGGAGACCGAGCTCGACCGGTCGCTGCTGGAGGCGGTCAAGGACCCGCTCACCCACCTCGTCCGCAACGCGATCGACCACGGCATCGAGCGGCCGGACGAGCGGGTCGCGGCCGGCAAGCCGGCCGAGGGGCTGCTGTCGCTGCGGGCCTACCACGAGAGCGGCCAGGTCGTCGTGGAGATCTCCGACGACGGCCGGGGGCTGTCCGCCGAGCGGATCGGCGCCGTCGCCGTGCAGCGCGGCGTCGTCAGCCGCGACCAGCTGGCCCGGATGGAGGAGCGGGAGATCCTCGACCTGATCTTCCGTCCCGGCTTCTCGACCGCCGGCACCGTCACCAACGTCTCCGGCCGCGGCGTCGGCATGGACGTCGTCCGCACCAACATCGAGCGGATCGGCGGGACGGTCGACCTCGCCGGGCGGCTCGGGCACGGCACGACCGTGCGGGTGCGCATCCCGCTGACCCTCGCGATCATCCCGGCGCTGGTCGTCGGCCAGGGTGAGCAGCGCTACGCGATCCCGCAGGCCAACCTCGTCGAGCTCGTCCGCCTCGACGCCTCCGACCGCACGCACGACATCGAGCTGCTGGCCGGCGCGCCGGTGCTGCGGCTGCGCGGCCACCTGCTGCCGCTGGTCGGGCTGGCCACCGCACTCGGCGTCGAGGAGCAGCCGACCGAGGCCATGACCGTCGTCGTCGTGCAGGCCGACGACATCCGCTTCGGGCTGTCGGTCGCCGAGGTGCACGACACCCAGGAGATCGTGGTCAAGCCGCTCGGTCGCCAGCTCAAGGGCATCGCCACCTACGCCGGCGCGACGATCATGGGCGACGGCCGGGTGGCGCTGATCCTCGACGTGGCCGGGCTGGCGCAGACCGCCGGGGTCACGGCCACGAGCAGCCGCACCGACAACGACGCCCGGGCCACCGAGGCCACCGACCTCAGCGCGCTGCTCGTCCTCGACGTCGGTCACGGCCGCCGGGCCGCGCTGCCGCTGGCCGAGGTGTCGCGGCTGGAGGAGATCCCGGCCGAGCGCATCGAGCGCAGCGGCTACGCCGAAGTCGTCCAGTACCGCGAGGGCATCCTGCCGCTGGTCCGGCTCGCCGACGCGATCGGCGTCCCCGGCCCGGACGAGGTCGGCGAGCTGCTGTCGGTGATCGTGCACGACGGCGGCGCCGGCCGGGTCGGCATCGTCGTCGACCGGGTCGTCGACGTGGTCGAGTCGCGGGTGCGCCCGACCACGGTCGGCATCCGCCCCGGCGTGCTCGGCTCGGCCGTCGTGCAGGACGTCGTCACCGACCTCGTCGACCTCGACGCCGTCGTCGCCGCCGCGGGGGTGTCGGCATGAGCACCCTCTCGACCACGACCGACCGCTACTGCACGTTCTGGGTGGACGGGCTCTTCTTCGGCGTCGCCGTCTGCGACGTGCAGGAGGTCCTGCGCTACCACGAGATGACGCCGGTCCCGCGCGCACCGGAGGCCGTCTTCGGCCTCATCAACCTCCGCGGCCAGATCGTCACCGCCCTCGATCTGCGGCACCGCCTCGGCCTGTCGCCGCGGCCGGCCGACCGGCTGCCGATGAACGTCGTCGTCCGCAGCCGGGACGAGGTCGTCAGCCTGCTCGTCGACGACATCGGTGACGTCATCGACACCGCCGACGCGCCGGCCGAACCGGCCCCGCCGACCCTGCCGGCCGCCGTGCGCGACGTCGTCACGCACGTCATCACCCTGCCCGACGCGATCCTGCTCGTGCTGGACGCCGATTCCGCCGCCGACGTCCCGCCGGCTCAGCGCAACCCTGGAGGAACCCCGTGACCGATCTGCTGCCGACCCCGACCGCCAACGGTCGCGCCGGTGCTGCCCACAAGGTGAGTGCCCGCGCCGCGTCCACGTCCGGGCGGGCGGCCGCCGCGAAGGCGCCGGCCCGTGACCTGGCCGCCATGCGGTCGGTCCTGGACGACCTGCCGATGCGGGTGATGCTCTGCGACCTGGACCTGACGATCCGGTACGTCAACAAGTCGTCGCAGGAGGGGCTTCGCGATCTCGCCGAGTACCTGCCGATCGACCCGGCCGACGTCATCGGCGCGAACATCGACATCTTCCACAAGGACCCGGCCCACCAGCGGCGCGTCCTCTCCTCGCCCGACAACCTGCCGATGCGCTCGCTCATCAAGGTCGGCCCGGAGACCCTGGACCTCAACGTCCAGGCGGTCTTCGACGACGACGGCGAGTTCTGCGGCGCGATGGCCTCGTGGTCGAACGTCACCGACAAGATCCGCCTCGAGTCCGAGGTCGCCCGCGTGACGTCGATGATGGAGAACTCGCCGACGAACATGATGTTCGCCGACCGCGACTTCACGATCACCTACATGAACCCGGCGTCGCTGAACACGCTGCGCGGGCTCGAGGCGCACCTGCCGGTGAAGGCGGACGACGTCGTCGGCTCGAGCCTCGACATCTTCCACAAGAAGCCCGACTACCAGCGCGGCATCCTGGCCGACGAGTCGATGCTGCCGCGGCGCGCGAACATCCAGGTCGGGCCGGAGACGCTCGACCTGCTCGTCTCGGCCATCCGTGACCGCGACGGCAACTACATCGGCGCGATGGCGACCTGGGAGGTCATCACCGACAAGCTGGCGCTCGCCGCCGCGCAGGAGGAGAACCAGGCCGACACCGCCGCCGTCAACAAGGTGCTGCAGTCGATCCAGAATGCGAAGACCGCGGACGAGGCGGCCAAGGCCGCGCTCGACACCGTGCGCGACTCGTTCGGCTGGGCCTACGGCTCGTACTGGACGGTCGACCCGAGCGACAACGCGCTGCACTTCGCGGTCGAGTCCGGTGACGCCGGTGAGGAGTTCCGCCGGGTCACGCTCGCCGCCTCCTTCACCGAGGGCGTCGGCCTCTCCGGCCGGGCCTGGAAGACCCGCGACCTCTTCTTCACCCAGGACATCGGCGAGATGACCGACTGCGTCCGCGCCCCGGTCGCGCAGCGGGTCGGCGTGAAGTCCGGCGTCTGCTTCCCGGTCCTGGTCGGCGGCGAGGTCGTCGGCACGATGGACTTCTTCGCCACTGACACCCTGCACCCGTCCGAGCAGCGGCTCAACGCGCTGCGCAACGTGGGCCGGCTCGTCTCGCAGGCGATGGACCGGGTCGCGCAGGAGACGGCGGCCCGCTCGGCGGCCGAGGAGCTGCGCACGAAGGTCGACCAGGTGCTCGAGGTCGTCTCGGCCGCCGCGGCCGGCGATCTGACCCAGGAGATCCCGGTCAAGGGCGAGGACGCGATCGGCCGCCTCGGTGCGGGGCTGGAGTCGCTCCTGACCGCCCTGCGCCGCAGCCTCGGCGACATCGCCGGCACCGCCGACAGCCTCTCGGCCGCGGCCGAGCAGCTGACCGGCCTCAGCGACGGGATGGGCCGCGGCGCCGAGCAGACCTCGGAGCGGGCCGGCAGCGCGTCGGCCGCCTCCGAGCAGGTCTCGGCCAGCGTCCAGACCGTGGCCACGGCGGCCGAGGAGATGACGGCCAGCATCCGCGAGATCGCCAAGAACGCAGCCGACGCGGCCTCGGTCGCGACCACCGCGGTCGGCGTCGCCGGCTCGGCCAAGGGCACCGTCGCCAGCCTCGGCGAGTCGAGCGCGGAGATCGGCAAGGTCATCAAGGTCATCACCTCGATCGCGCAGCAGACCAACCTGCTCGCCCTGAACGCCACCATCGAGGCGGCGCGGGCGGGCGAGGCCGGCAAGGGCTTCGCGGTCGTCGCCAACGAGGTCAAGGAGCTGGCCAAGGAGACGGCCCGGGCCACCGAGGACATCGGCCAGAAGATCGAGGCCATCCAGACCGACACCCGCGGCGCGGTCGACGCGATCAGCGAGATCGGCGAGATCATCGACCGGATCAACGACATCCAGACGACGATCGCCTCGGCCGTCGAGGAGCAGACGGCGACCACCAACGAGATCGCGCGCAGCGTCACCGAGGCGGCGGCCGGTGCCAACGGCATCGCGTCCGACATCGCCGAGGTCGCCCAGGCGGCCGGCGTGACGAGCAACGGTGCGGGGGAGACCCTCAACTCCGCCACCGCGCTCGCCGGCATGGCCACCGAGCTCAAGCGGCTGCTCGCGCAGTTCCGGTTCTGAAGACGCCGTCATGCCCATCCGTGCGCTGGTCGTCGACGACTCCGCCGTCGTCCGCCGCACCGTGACCGACGTGCTCGCGGAGGCCGACGACGTGGAGGTCGTCGGCACCGCGAGTGACGGCGCTGCGGGGCTGGCCCGCATCGCCGAGCTGCACCCGGACGTCGTCACGCTCGACGTCGAGATGCCGGGCATGAACGGCATCGAGACGCTCGGCCACATCCGCGAGCGGTTCCCGCAGCTGCCGGTGATCATGTACAGCACGCTGACCGAGGGCGGGGCCCGGGCGACGCTCGACGCGCTCGCGCTCGGGGCCGTCGACTACGCGACCAAGCCCACCAACGCCAGAGATCGGGAGGCGGCCCGGGCTCAGGTGCGGGAGAACCTCGCCCCGTTGGTCAGCTTGTGGGGACGCCGGCGCGCGGCCCCGCCCCGGCGGGTGCGGCCGGTCGCGGAGGTCGCGGCGGCCCGGCCGCGGGCCCGGGAGGCCGTGCCCCCGACGCCGCCCCGGCCGGTGCGGATGGTCGTCATCGGCGTCTCGACCGGCGGGCCGGACGCCCTGGCCACCATGCTGCCGATGCTGCCGTCCGACCTGGCCGTGCCGGTCGCGATCGTGCAGCACATGCCGCCCGTGTTCACCGAGATGCTCGCCCGGCGCCTCGACCAGCTCGGACCGCTGCCGGTGTGCGAGGCCACCGACGGCCAGCCCGCCCGGCCGGGCCACGTCTACCTCGCCCCCGGCGGCCGGCACCTGGAGACGGTCGCCGGGAGCGAGGGCCTGTCCCTCACGCTCACCGATGCGGCGCCGGAGAACTCCTGCCGCCCGGCCGTCGACGTGCTCTTCCGCACCGCCTCGGCGGCGACCGGTGGCCGCCTGCTCGGCGTCGTCCTCACCGGCATGGGCCAGGACGGCCTCGCCGGCGCGCGGCTGATCCGGGCCGCGGGCGGGACCGTCTTCGCGCAGGACGAGGAGAGCTCGGTCGTCTGGGGGATGCCCGGCTACGTCGCCCGTGAGGGGCTCGCCGGCGCCGTCCTCCCGCTCGAGCGCATCGCCCCGGCGATCGGTGACTTCGTCGCCGCGTCCCGCGCCGGCCGTCCGAAGGAGCTCGTCCCATGAGTCCGGTGAGCACCGAGGACTTCAGCTTCGTCGCCGATCTGCTCCGCGAGCGCTCGGCCATCTCGATCGGCCCGGGCAAGGAGTACCTCGTCGAGTCACGGCTGGGTCCGCTCGCGAAGACGATCGGCTTCTCCGACGTCAACGCGCTCATCGGCGAGCTGCGCCGCCCGTCCCACGACAAGGCCGTGCGGGATCGCGTCGTCGAGGCGATGACGACCAACGAGACGTCGTTCTTCCGCGACCAGCACCCGTTCGACGCGCTGCGCACCGACCTCGTCCCGGCGGCGATGGAGCGCAACCGCGGCGTGCGCCGGCTCTCCATCTGGAGCGCGGCCAGCTCGACCGGCCAGGAGCTCTACTCGATCGCGATGCTGCTCGACAACGCATTCCCCGAACTGGCCTCCTGGGACGTCACGCTCATGGGCACCGATCTCTCGACGGACGTCGTCACCCGGGCCCGGGCCGGCCGCTTCTCCCCGCTCGAGGTCAACCGGGGACTGCCGGCGTCGATGATGGTGCAGTACTTCGACCGGGCCGGTGCCGAGTACGTCGTCGCCGACCAGCTGCGGCGCTGGTGCCGCTTCGAGCAGATGAACCTCGTCGAGCCGTGGCCGGTACTGCCGCTGTTCGACATCGTGTTCTGCCGCAACGTGCTCATCTACTTCGAGGTGCCGGTGCGCCGGATGATCCTCGAGCGCATCCAGCGCACGCTCACCCCCGGCGGGTGCCTCGTGCTGGGCGGGTCGGAGACGACGGTCGGTGTCGTCGAGGGCTACACCGCCGTCCGTGTCGGCAACACGGTCGTCTATCGGATCGACAGCTAAACCGGATGAAGGCGATGGACTGATGAAGGCACTGGTGATCGACGACTCCCGCGCCATGCGGATGGTGGTCCGGCGCATCGTCGCCGGGCTCGGCTTCGACGTGCTCGAGGCCGGCAACGGGCAGGAGGCGCTCGACGTCCTCGCCGCCGGCGAGCAGGTCGACGTGGCGCTCATCGACTGGAACATGCCGGTCATGACCGGGCTGGAGTTCGTGACCGCCGTCCGGGCCGCCCCGGCGCATCGCGGCATCACGCTGATGATGGTGACCACCGAGAGCGAGCGCTCGCAGATCGTGCGCGCGCTCGCCGCCGGCGCCCATGAGTACCTGATCAAGCCGTTCACCGAGGACGCGATGGCCAGCAAGCTCGCGATGCTCGGCCTGCTCCGCCCGCCCGCGGAGGTGACGGCATGAGTGCCTTCGCCGACGCGGCGGCCGTCCCGGACGCCGAGACCCTGCAGATGATCGTGGGTGACGTGTTCACCGGCCTGCTCGGTGACGTCGAGCCGCCGCTGCCCGACGACGCCGCCTCGACCGACCTGCCGGTGCTGGCGAGCGTCTCGGTCAGCGGCGGGTGGAACGGGCGGGTCGTCGTCGAGTGCTCGGCACCGCTCGCCCGGCTCGTCACCTCGCAACTGCTGCTCACCACCGAGGACCAGCTGCTGGACGAGGACGTGCGCGATGTGGTGGGCGAGCTCGCCAACGTCATCGGCGGCAACGTCAAGTCGGTGATGCCCGGGCCCAGCACGCTGTCCCTGCCGCTGAGCTCGCTGAGCGGATCACTGGTCGACGCAGAGTTTCCCGCACCGGCCGGCGGCGGCGTGGCCGCGGCGGTGCAGCTCGCCTGGCGGCAGGAGCCGCTGCGGGTGAGCGTCTTCACGGAACCGGCCGACGGCCGGCACGACACGGAGGTCGAGTCATGAGAATCCTGGTTGCCGACGACAGCCGCGTGATGCGGCAGATCGTCGTCCGCGCGCTGCGACAGGCCGGCTACGGCCACTGCGAGGTGGTCGAGGCCGTCGACGGCCGTGACGCGCTGTCGAAGGTCCACGAGGTCGACCCCGACCTCGTCCTCTCCGACTGGAACATGCCGGAGATGACCGGGCTGGACCTGCTCTCCACCCTGCGCTCCTCCGGTGACAGCCGGCCGTTCGGCTTCGTCACCTCGGAGGGGTCGGAGCCCATGCGCAGCACCGCCGAGCGGGCCGGGGCGATGTTCCTCATCGCCAAGCCGTTCACCTCGGAGGCGTTCCGCGAGGCCCTCGAACCGGTGCTGGGGTGAGGCGGCGATGAACGCGCCCGTCCTCAAGCCGCTCGAACTGCCACCGCCGAAGGCCGTCCGTGACCTGCTGGCCGACCTGCTCGGCCGCGACGTGGACGTCACCGTCGGCGACGCCTGGGCGCCGCTGCCCCGCGACATGGCCGCGATCGCCGAGTACGTCGACGACCACCTCGTCCTGCGGGCGATGGCCCTGCTCGATCTGCCGCTCGCCGTCTACGTCGGCGCGTCGGTCGGGCTGCTGCCGGCCGGGGGCGCGCAGGACATGGTGGACGAGCGGATGCCGTCGGCGATGGTCGAGGAGAACCTGTACGAGGTGCTCAATGTCCTCACCGCCGTGCTGAACGCCGACGACTCGGTGCACGTGAAGATCGCCGCGATGCATCCGCCCGGCGTCGAGCCGCCGGCCGACGTCGCCCAGATCGTGCGCCGGCTCACCGGCCGGCTCGACCTGACGGTGACCGTCGACGGGTACGGCTCGGGCCGGCTGGCGCTCGTTCTGGCCTAGCTGCCGCGTCAGCTCGGGGTCGGCCGGCCGGCCGACGGGCGCGGCCAGTCGAGTACGGCGTCGTAGGCCCGCCGGCGGTCCCACCCGGCGAGGATCGCGAGCGCGTTGGCGACCGCCTTGGTCGGCGTGCCATCGGTGAGCAGGCTGTCGACCGCGGCCCGCACCGCCGGGTCGAGCGGAACCCCGTCGACAGCGGCGTCCAGGCAGACGTGGACGGGGCCCTTGCCGAGCGGTTCGGAGTTGGCGTCCACCCGCCGCGGCGGGGCGTACTCGGCCACCACCACGGCGCCCGAGGTGCCCCGGACCGCGGCGGCGGACTCGAGCAGGTCGGGCACCGATTCGGCGCGGGTCGTGACGACCAGCCGGGCCCCGGCCGGCGTGCGCCGCAGCAGCGGGCGCGGGTCGGCGCCGTCCGGCGCGACCAGCATCGGGCCCCGCGAGGGTGAGGCGGCCGCGGCGGCCAACCGCCCCGGCAGGCCGACCGTCTCGATCTCGACGCTGCGCAGCGCGGCGACCACGGTCGCGCCCGGCAGGTCGTCGGCAGCCGCGACGAGCACCCGGCCGGTCACCTCGACCGGCCCGGCCGTGACGCGCTCGCCGAGCAGCCGGGCCGCGGTCTCGTCCTCGGCCACCACGAGGTCGGCGGCCGCGAGCTCGGGCGCGAGGCGCGGGTTGTCCGGGCGGTTGGCGTCGAGCGCGAAGAGCACGACGGTCGGCGGCCCGGGTATGCGCTCGAGCTCGGCGACGACCTCGGCCGACGGGTTGCGCAGCGCGGCGACCAGGCTCGGCGGCAGATCGCTGGCGGCGGCGTCGGCCCGGGTGGCAAGGGTTCCCGGAAGCTGTAGCGGGCTGCGCCGGATCACCGCCGACCCGCTCGGCACCCAGCCGCCGTTGGCCCGGGCCTCGAACGCGAAGGACTCACCGCCGACGCTGATCGTGATGCGGACCGGCCCGGCCAGCCGGGTAGGCGCGTCGACCCGGCTGCGGACGGCGATGACACAGGTCGCGCGCTCGGTGATCGTCGTGTCCGCGCTGAACTCGAGCGTCTTCGGGTGCGTCGCCCGGACGGACGGATGGCCCCTCCCGGCTATGCGCACCGCCTTAGGGTAGGCCGGTGATCGCGCGCAGCGCTCGGGACCAACGACCGGGCCGGTTGGCTCGATGAGCATCCGGCAGGTCGTGGGCCGCGCGACGTCGGCGCTGGATGGGGCGGCGTTCGCCGACGTCCGGAGCGCGTACCGCGATCTCGTCGTGGACATCGGCACCGGGGACGGCAAACACGTCCTGGCTGTCGCCCGGAAGCGACCGGACGCGCTCGTCGTCGGCCTCGACGCCGGCCCGGACGCGATGCGCAAGACCGCCGCGCGCGCCGCTGCGAAGCCGGCGAAGGGCGGCGTGCCGAACGCGATGTTCGTCTGGGCCGCGGTCGAGCAGTGGCCGGCCGGGCTGGACGGCGTCACCGAGGTCCATTCCCTGATGCCGTGGGGCAGCCTGCTCCGCGCGTTCGTCACGCCGGACGAGGACCGGCTGCGGTCGGTGGCCACTCACTGCCGGCCCGGGGCCCCGTTCCTCGTCACGCTGAACCTGCACGCGTGGCGGCCGCCGGTGCCGGAGGTCGGGGCGGCGCCCGAGCCGACGCCGGAGTCCGCGCTGACCACGCTGGCGCCCGCCTACGCCCGGGCCGGGTGGACCCTCGAGGCCGCCGACTACCTGGACGACGCCGAGCTCGCCGAGCTGGGCACGTCCTGGACCAAGCGCCTCGGCTCGTCCCGCGACCAGCTCGCGGTCCTGGCCCTGCGCGGCCGCATCTCACCGTGATCGGGCCGCGCGTCGGGGTCGTGCCCGCCCGAGCCGTGCCCGCGCGCGCTTTGCACCCGCACGCGCCGCTATCGCGCCCGGGGGGCGCGCGATAGCGACCGCAGTGAGTGCAAACCGCGCTGGCCCGCCCCGGCGCTGCTCGAGCTCGCAGGAGGGCTCCCGGCGCCCGGCCCGAGCCGTGCCCGCGCCTTGCACCCGCACGCGCCGCTATCGCGCCCGGGGGGCGCGCGATAGCGACCGCAGTGGGTGCAATCGGCGGCAGGGATCAGGACGGGTGCTGGCGGCAGTACTCGTAGAGGGCCATCGCGGTCGCGGTCGCCACGTTGTAGCTGTACGGCAACCCCCACACGGGGATCTCGACGCAGTCGTCCATCAGCGCGAGTTCGTCCTCGGAGAGCCCGGCCCGTTCGTTGCCGATCACCAGGACGGTCCGGCGCGGGAACTCGTAGGTGTGCAGGATGCTCGAGTTCGTCGTCTGCTCCAGCCCGACGAGGCGGTAGCCGTCGGCGCGCAGCGTCTTCAGCACCGGCGGCAGCGAGTTGCGCACCTCGAGCCGCACGCTGTCGGCGCCGTCGCGGGCCACCGTCCGGTCGATGCGGGCGTTGCCGCAGACGATCATCCGCTCGACCCCGCAGCACCCGGCCGTCCGCATGATCGTCGAGAGGTTGACGTTGCTGCGCATCGGCGCGCACGCGACGACCAGCTCGCGCGGCGCGTCCAGCGGCGTGGGTGGGCGGTGCCGCACCTGCTCGAAGGCCATCACGCCGCCGCCTCGTTGAGCGTGCGCCAGGCGGCCCGGGCCGCCGCCGACCACCGGTCGTGCAGCGTGGCGAACAGTGCCGCGGCCGGCCGGCCCGGCCACCGCCCCGGCAGCAGGTCGTCCGGCAGCACCGGATCGATCCACGGGAACCGCCGCCAGGCGTGGACGAGCTCGACGACCGCGGTGAGCGGGTCGTCCCCGCGGTGGGTGCGGAAGGTCTGGCGGAACTGCTCGTAGCGTTGCGCGATCGCGTCGGTGTCCCAGGCCTGCCGCACCATGGCCCGGAGGTCGCCGAGGCCCACCTGCTCGCCGACGAAGACCGGCGACTCGGCCGCGACCCCGGCCGACTCGAGCGCGGCCCGCACCTCGTCGACCCGCTCGGGGTGGGCGCTGACCCAGACGCCGGGCGCCGGGCTGCCGAGCCCGGCCCACGCCAGCCGGGTGCGCAGCTGGTGCCGCGCCGCCCGATCGCCCTCGGGCACCCGGGCCAGCACGACCAGCCACCGCCCGTCCCAGGCACCGGCCGCGGCGGTGAAGCCGTAGATGCGGGCCGAGCCGTCGGTGAGCAGCCGCTCGGCCGCGGGCGTGAGCCGCCACAGCGTTCGCCGGCCGACCCGCTCGGAGCTGAGCCAGCCGTCGGCCGCCGTGCGCATCAACGCCTGCCGGGCCGCCTTCTCCTCGACGCCGAGGCGGGCGAAGACGTCGATGAACGCCGAGGTCCAGGCCGTCTCGCCGCCGGGCAGCACGAACTCGCCGAGCACGGTGAACAGCAGGCCGCGGGCGCTCGCCGAGCCCGCGGCGTGCCGGCGGGACAGCTGGGGGCGGGTCACCGGGCCATTGTCGAGCACGCCCAACATACTACGAAACTCTTGACGGGCCGCAATGCGAACGTAGAGTGTTTTGCATGGCCGACGACGCCCCGCCCGTCGATTTCCGGGTCGACCCGTCCCGGTACCGCCACTGGCGCCTCGACCTCGACGGCCCGATCGCCACGCTGACGATGGACGTCGACGAGCAGGGCGGCCTCGTGCCGGGTTATGAGCTGAAGCTCAACTCCTACGACCTCGGCGTGGACATCGAGCTGTACGACGCGGTGCAACGGCTGCGCTTCCAGCACCCCGAGGTCCGCACGGTCGTCGTCACCAGCGGCAAGGAGAAGATCTTCTGCGCGGGTGCGAACATCCGCATGCTCGCGTCGTCCCCGCACGCGTGGAAGGTGAACTTCTGCAAGTTCACCAACGAGACGCGCAACGGCATCGAGGACGCCACCGCGCACTCCGGGCAGACGTGGGTGGCCGCCATCAACGGCACCGCGTCCGGCGGCGGCTACGAGCTGGCGCTGGCCTGCGATCACCTCATGCTGATCGACGATCGGTCGTCGACCGTGTCGCTGCCCGAGCTGCCGCTGCTGGGCGTGCTGCCCGGCACCGGCGGGCTCACCCGGGTCGTCGACAAGCGCTTCGTCCGGCGCGACCGCGCCGACTACTTCGCGACCAAATCCGAGGGTGTCGGCGGCAAGAAGGCGGTGCAGTGGCGGCTCGTCGACGAGGTGGTCCCGCGCGCGGCCTGGGACGACACCGTGCGCGAGCGCGCCAGCGAACTGGCGTCCCGCTCGACCCGGCCGGCCGGCGCGCGTGGCGTCACGCTGACCCCGCTCGCCAAGGAGCGCAGCGCGCACGCGATCACCTACCGGTACGTCGACGCGCGGCTCGACCGCGCGACCCGCAGCGCCGAGATCACGGTGCGCGGCCCGGCGACGGACGCGCCGTCGGAGATCGACGGCGTCCACGCGCAGGGCGAGGAGTTCTGGACGCTCGCGATGACCCGCGAGCTCGACGACCTGATCCTCGACCTGCGCACCAACGAGCTCGAACTCGGGACGTGGATGCTGCGCACGTCCGGCGACGCCGGGCGGGTGCTCGCGCACGACGCCGTGCTGCTCGCACACCGCGACGACTGGCTCGCGAACGAGATCGTGCACTACCTCAAGCGCACGCTGAAGCGCCTGGACGTCACCAGCCGCAGCCTGCTCGCCGTCGCCGAACCGGGTTCGTGCTTCGCCGGCTCGCTGCTCGAGTTGGCGCTCGCCGCCGACCGCTCCTTCCAGCTCGTCGGGGTCTTCGAGGAAGTCGATGCAGAGGCGGCGCCGGCGGCCCTCACGGTCGGGCCGATGAACCTCGGGCCGCTGCCGATGGGCAACGGCCTGACCCGGCTGCAGACGCGGTACCTCGGCGACGACGACGGCCTCAAGGCAGTGGAGGAGCGCCTCGGCGCCCCGCTGCTCGCCGAGGACGCCGAGGCGCTGGGCCTCGTCACGTTCGCGCCGGACGACATCGACTGGGACGAGGAGGTGCGCATCGCGGTGGAGGAGCGGGCGAGCTTCAGCCCGGATGCGCTGACCGGCCTCGAGGCGAACTACCGCTTCGCCGGCCCGGAGACGCTCGAGACCAAGATCTTCGGCCGGCTGACGGCGTGGCAGAACTGGATCTTCAACCGCCCCAACGCATCCGGACCCGACGGCGCCCTGCGACGCTTCGGCACCGGCCAGCGCGCCGACTTCGACCGGAAGCGAGTCTGAGCCGTGACCAGTACCGCCGACTACACCGAGAAGATCCCGAACAACGTCGACCTGCACGACGACCGCCGGCTGCAGCGCGCGCTCGAGTCGTGGCAGCCGAACTTCCTCAACTGGTGGGAGTCGATGGGGCCGGCCCTGCCGACCGAGGACGTCTACCTGCGCACCGCGGTCGACGTCGGCCGCGAGGGCTGGGCCCAGTTCGGGCACGTCCCGATGAAGGACTACCGCTGGGGCATCTTCCTGGCCGAGCGCGACCGCGACCGGCGCATCGGCTTCGGCGAGCACAAGGGCGAGCCGGCGTGGCAGAAGGTGCCCGGCGAGTACCGGGCCGAGCTGCAGCGCCTCATCGTCATCCAGGGCGACACCGAGCCGGCCAGCGTCGAGCAGCAGCGCAACCTCGGCGCGACCGCGCCGTCCCTCTACGACCTGCGCAACCTGTTCCAGGTGAACGTCGAGGAGGGGCGCCACCTCTGGGCGATGGTCTACCTGCTGCACGCGTACTTCGGCCGCGAGGGGCGCGAGGAGGCCGAGGAGCTGCTGCACCGCAACTCCGGCAGCGAGGACGCGCCGCGCATCCTCGGCGCCTTCAACGAGGAGACGCCCGACTGGCTGTCGTTCTTCATGTTCACGTACTTCACCGACCGCGACGGCAAGTACCAGCTCGGGACGCTGAAGGAGTCGGCGTTCGACCCGCTCAGCCGCACCTGCGAGTTCATGCTCAAGGAGGAGGCCCACCACATGATGGTCGGCACCACCGGGGTCGACCGGGTCGTCGAGCGCACCGCCCAGCTGATGGTCGAGCACGACGCCGACGAGGTCGCCGCGCTCGGCGCGATCCCGCTGGACGTCATCCAGAAGTACCTCAACTTCCACTACTCGGTCTCGCTCGACCTGTTCGGCGGCGAGACGTCCACCAACGTCGCGAACTACTACACCGCCGGGCTCAAGGGGCGCTGGATGGAGGAGCGCCGAAAGGACGACCACCGCCTCATCGACGACGCGATCCAGGTGGACGCGCTCGTCGAGGGCGACATCACGCAGCGCGAGGTGGCCGCGCTCGTCGGCCTCAACACCGACCTGCGTCGCGAGTACATCGCCGACTGCCGGGGCGGGGTGAAGCGGTGGAACAAGATCCTCGAGGACGCCGGCGTATCGCCGCGGCTCGCCCTGCCGCACGTCGCGTTCAACCGCAAGGTCGGGGCGTTCGCCGAGATCGAGGCGACGCCGGACGGGCGGGTGCTTACCACCGACGAGTGGACGCGGGAGAAGGGGCGCTACCTGCCGACCGACGTCGACAAGGCGCACGTCCGCTCGCTGATGCAGCCGGTGTACGAGCGCGGCAAGATCGCGTCCTGGATCGCCCCCCCGCGCAACGGCATCAACGGAAAGCCGTTCGACTACGACTACGTCCACCTCCCGTAAACCACCCCGCACCACCGCCCGCTCGGCTGTCCCGCCCCGGCCCCGGCCCCGCCCCGCCCCGGCCCCGCCCCGCCCCGCCCCGCCCCGGCCCCGCCCCGGCCCCGCCCCGCCCCGGCCCCGCCCCGCCCCGGCCCCGCCCCGGCCCTCGCGGTTGAGTGCCCACCCCGGTTGAGTGCCCACCCCGGTTGAGTGCCCACCCCGGTTGAGTGGCGCCTTATTGCATGAGTGGCGCCTTGTAAGGCGCCACTCAATCCTCAAGGCGCCACTCAACGGGGAGGGGGAGGGGACGGGCGGGGACGGGCGGGGAGGGGACGGGCGGGGAGGGGACGGGCGGGGACGGGCGGGCACGGGCGGGCGCGCTCACCGGCGGCTGACAACTGCCGATAGGTATTTGCATCGCTCGGGAAGGCTCTGGGTAGTTGTAGTTGTTGAAGCACCGTGCGGGTCGCCACATCGGTGCCGCGCACGGTGGAGGTTGCAATGTCGCTGACTCAGTTCCGATCCCGCATCGACCGCCTGCGCAAGCCCTGCCGGGCCGGTCACCAGTGGACCGAGCTTGCCCACCCGACCGCGTGTCGGCTGTGCGGACGCACCCGCGAGGCGGTTCGCTGAACGGATGCTGGACGGCCGACCGCTCGTCGACGTACACCTCCACCCCGCGCGCCGCGACACGCTGAAGCTGCCCTGGGACGTCTGGGTCCAGGACTTCGACTCACCGGAACTCGACGCGCTCTACGACGGCGACGCCGTCGACCCGGCCGCCTTCGCCGCCCACCTCGAGGCCGAGGGCGTCGATCTCGCGATCGTCCTGTCCGAATACAGCCCGAAGGTCACCGGAATCCAGGCCGTCGAGGACATGGCCGCCCTCGCGGCCGCGGCCGGCCCACGCGTCCGGTTCGCCGCCAACGTCAACCCGCACCTGCACCATCCGCTGGACGAGGAGCTGGTCCGCCAGCTCGACCTCGGCGCGGTAGCGCTGAAGGTGCACCCCGTCCACGGTGGTTTCGCGGCCAACGACCGGGCGCTGTACCCGGCCTACGAGATCTGCCAGCAGCGGGGCGTGCCCGTGGTCGTCCACTGCGGCACGTCGACCTTCCCGGGCGCGCTCAACCAGTACGCCGACCCGATCCTGCTCGACGATGTCCTGCGCGATTTCCGCCGCCTCGACATCGTCCTCGCCCACGGCGGGCGCGGCTGGTGGTACGACGCCGCGGCCGTCCTGGCGCTGAGCAACGACCGGGTGTGGATCGAGCTCTCCGGCCTCCCGCCCTCGCGCCTCACCACCTACTACGCCCGGCACAACTGGGCCCGGCTCACCCGCCGGATGATCTTCGGGACGGACTGGCCCGGCATCCCGGGCATCGGCCGCAACGCCCGGGCCGTCGCCGCCCTCTGCCCCGACGACGAGACCGCCGGGCTGGTGCTGGCCGGCAACGCGATCCAGGTCTACGGGTTGCCCGGGACCGGCGCGAATTAGCGATCACCGCCGTCGGCTTTGAGCGGTAGCGTCGGCGGCGTGACCGAGCCCGATCTCGTACTGCGCTCGGCGCAGGGCCGCGGCGTCATGGCCGCGACGATCCTGGGCAGCGGCCTGGCCTCGCTCGACGGCACGGTCGTCAACGTCGCGCTGCCCCGCATCGGGGCCGACCTGCACGCCGGCCTCACGGCGCTGCAGTGGACGATCAACGCCTACACGCTCACCCTCGCCGGCCTGCTCCTGCTGGGCGGCTCGCTCGGCGATCGCCTCGGCCGGCGGCGGGTCTTCATCCTCGGCGTCGTCTGGTTCACCGCGGCCTCGGTCGGCTGCACGGTCGCGCCGACCGGCGGGGTGCTCATCGGTATGCGGGCGCTGCAGGGCGTCGGCGCCGCGCTGCTCACCCCGGGCTCGCTGGCGATCCTCGAGGCCGTCTTCCGGCGGGAGGATCGCGCCGGTGCGGTCGGTGCGTGGAGCGGATTGGGCGGCATCGCGACGGCGATCGGGCCGGTGATCGGCGGCCTGCTGGTCGGCGCCGCACCGTGGGGCTGGCGGCTGGTCTTCCTCATTAACGTGCCGATCGCGGCGGTCGTCGTCTTCCTCGCCCGCCGCTACATCCCGGAGACGCGCGACGAGCAGGCCTCGGGCCGGCTCGACCTGCCCGGTGTCGTGCTGGCCGCGACCGGGCTCGGGCTCGTCGTCTACGCCCTGACCGAGGGGCCGCAGAAGGGGTGGACGGCCGTGCTCGTCACCTCCCTCGTGCTCGGGGTCGGGCTGCTGGCCGCGTTCCTGCTGGTCGAGAAGCGCAGCCGGGCGCCGATGATGCCCCTGACCCTGTTCCGGTCGCGGGACTTCGCCGCGGCCAACGCCGTGACGTTGGTGGTGTACGCCGCCCTCTCGGGCGCGCTGTTCCTGCTCCCGGTCCAGTTGCAGCGCGTCGCCGGCTTCGCGCCCGTCGCGGCCGGGTCGGCCCTGCTCCCGGTGACGGCCGTGATGCTGCTGCTGTCGGCCCGGATGGGACGCCTGGCCCAGCGGATCGGCCCGCGTTGGCCGATGACCGCCGGCCCGGTCGTGGCCGCGGCCGGCCTGGCCCTGATGGCCCGGATCGGAGCCCGGGCCTCGTACGTGGTCGACGTGCTGCCGGCGGCGATCGTCTTCGCCCTCGGCCTCTCGGCCACCGTCGCCCCGTTGACCGCGACCGTGCTCGCGGCCGCCCCGCGCCACCAGGTCGGCGTGGCGTCGGCGGTGAACAACGACGTGGCCCGGGCCGCCGGCCTGCTCGCCGTCGCCGTGCTGCCCGGACTGGCCGGGATCACGCCGCGCGCGTACGACCGGCCGGCCGATCTCTCGACCGGCTTCCACCACGCCGTGCTGATCGCCGCCGCGCTGTGCGCATTCGGTGGCGTGCTGTCGGCGTTCCTCATCGCCGGCGCGCTGCCCGGCGCCGAGGACGTGCGCGCGGAGGATCCGGCCGCCTTCCAGCCGCATTGCCCGATCAGCGCGCCCCACGCCCGGCCGGGGCACTGCGGTACCGACCACAGCGACGACCAGCTGGTGATCGAGGGGTCAGGCCGCCCCGGCCGCGAGCCAGGCGTCGAAGGTGGTCTTACCGATCCAGGCCGCGTCGCCGGGTAGCAGCACCTCGCCGGCCATGTCGAGGCCGAAGACGCCCCGCCAGGTCGGGACGAGTTCGACCTGCTCGCCCCGGACGGCGAAGGTCCGCCGGGCCATGTCGACGAGGTCCTGGGTCTGCGGCCCGGCGGCGTCGAGGCGGCCGTTGCGGGGCGCCCCGGTCGCGACCTCGGCCAGGGCCCGGGCGACATCCGCCGGTGCGATCGGCTGCACGAGCAGCGGGGCGAGCGTGGCCGTGCCGTCCCGCAGCGTCCACCCGGCGGCCATCGCGGCGAAGTCGTGGAACTGGGTGGCGCGCACGATGCTCCACGCGATCGGCCCGGCCGCCACCAGGCGCTCCTGCGCCCGCTTGCCCTCGTAGTGGGGGACGCGCTGGCCGTGGTCGATGCCGACGATGGACAGCAGCACGTGATGCGCCACGCCGGCCCGCTCCTCGGCCGCCAGGAGGTTGCGGGTCGCGGTGCCGAAGAAGTCGACGATCTCCGCCTCGTCGGTGGCGTCGGTGTTGCTGGCGTCGATCACCGCGTCGACACCGGCCAGCACGGGGTCGAGCCCCTCACCGGTCCGCACGTCCACGCCGGTCGACCGGCTGATACCCACCGTCTCGTGGCCCTGCGCCGCCAGGATGGCCATGGTGTCGGCGCCGACCCGACCGGTGGCGCCCACGACTGCGATTCGCATCCGTCCTCTTCCCATCGTCCGATAATTCCTTCCTATTACGGATGATAGATATCTGCAATAGCGAGATATCGTGACGGCGTGAAGCTGCCGGAGAGCACCGAGTGGGCCCTGCACTGCGTCGCCTCGCTGGCCCAGCTGGACGCCGGCACCGCGGCGTCGGCCGCCCAGCTCGCCGAGCACTTCGACCTGCCCGCGGCGTACCTCGCCAAGCAGCTGCAGGCCCTGGTGCGGGCGGGGGTGCTGCTCGCGGCCACCGGCCCGCGGGGCGGCTTCCGGCTGGCCCGCCCGGCCGCGGACGTCACGTTGCTTCAGATCGTCGAGGCGGTGGACGGCTCGTCGGCGTTCTACCAGTGCAACGAGCTCCGGCAGCGGGGCCGGGGCGCGGCGCCGCCCGAGCAGTGCCGGCGCACCTGCTCGATCGCCGCCGCGATGGCCGCCGCCGAGTCGGCCTGGCGGACGAGCCTGGCCGAGGTGACGGTGGCCGACATCGTCGCCGGCCTGCCCCGCAGCGTGCCGCAGCGCACCCGCACGCTGCTGGCTCGCGCCCAGTAGCGGGCGTCGATTGTCGGCAAATCTGCGATTGCGGACCCTTTGTCGGTCCGGCCGGGTCGTTCGACTCGCAGCCGGCGCTCACGTCGTTCGTTGTGCCTGCCGATGGGAGCTAAGAGCTAACAAGGGATCCACATGCGCATCAATCGACCCGGCGGGCGCGCAGGGTTGCTGGGTGCTGCCCTGGTGACGGCGATCGCCGTGGCCGGCCTCGTCGGTCCGGCATCGGCGGCGCCGCCGGCGACACCGTCGCCGACGTCCACCCCCGGCTCGGTGGCCGAGGCCCAGAAGCAGAAGGCCGCGGCCGACAAAGCGCTGGCCGACCTCGACCGGCGCATCGAGATCGAGACGGCCCAGGTGCACGACCTGTCGGCGGCCGCGGACCGGGCCCGCGAGCAGTACGTCGCGCAGGTGCTCGTCCAGCAGGACGCGGCCCGGCAGGAGCGGGCCGCGATCGCCGCCCAGCAGCAGGCCCAGGCCGACTACGACACCGCCCGGCGCAAGTTCGTGCAGATGATCACCTACACCTTCCAGTACGGGGACAGCCCGGCGACGTACGAGGCGGCCGCGCTGTTCACCGCCACACGCCCGTCCGACGTGCTGAACACACTCGAGCTGGCTCAGATCGCCGACCGGAACCAGACGGTCGTCGTGGCCGCGATGACCACCGCCCTCGCCCAGAAGAAGGCCGCCGAGCAGGCGAGCCGGGACCTTCTGGCCCAGGAGCAGACCACGACCGCGCGGCTGGCCGCCGATCAGCGCGATGCCGAGCAGACGATGGCCGCCGCGCAGCGGGCGCTGGCCACGCTGCGGCACGACATCGCCGCGGCCAAGAAGAGCCAGCTCTCCGCGGTGATCGCGCTGTCGCAGTTCCTCGGCGGCTGGTCGATGGCCGACCCCGCCCACGCCGCCGCGCTCAACGCCCGGTACCGCAAGATCGCCGCCAAGGCGGCGTCGGTGCCGCTGCCGGCGAACCCCGGCCACTGGACGCCGGCCCTCGGCCGCTACGTTGCCAACCGGGCCATGGCCTGGATCGGCACGCCGTACGCCTGGGCCGGTGGGAACGCGGCCGGTCCGACCCGTGGCGTCTGCGCCGGCGACGGCGCCCAGAACGACTGCAAGATCGTCGGCTTCGACTGCTCCGGCCTCGCGCTCTACGGCTGGGCGCCGTTCGAGGCCCTGCAACACCTGGCGTCGGCCCAGTACGGCGTGGGCACGGTGCACCCCGCGATCGCCGCCCTGCAACCCGGCGACCTGGTGTTCTGGAGCAACGGCCCGTCGGTTGCGGGCATCCACCACGTCGCGATCTACGTCGGCGACGGCAACGTCGTCCAGGCCCCGCAGTCCGGTGACATCGTGCGGATCACGCCGCTCGGCAGTGTCGACGCCGGCTACTTCGGGGCCACCCGCCCGATGAGCTGACCGATGACCTGGCCGCCGCCCTGGCCGCCGCGCCGATCGCCCGGTTCGCCAGTACGCTCGCCGCGTGACTGCGGGGAGGATCTCCGGCGCCCTGCTGCGCAGTTCGCTGTTCTACCGCCGCCCGATCCACGCCCTCGTGCCCACCTGTTCGCTGCACCACTTCCGGGCCGGGCAGACGATCTTCGAGCCGGGCGAGGTGGCCACGCATCTCGTGGTTCTCGTGATCGGCGAGGCCGACACCCACGCCGTCCGGGTCAACGGGGATCTTCACCCGGTGGGCTTCCACCGGGCGCCCGACGCGCTGATCGAGCCCGGCATCTTCGCCTCGGACCGGCGCCGCCGGATCGGGGCCGTCGCCACCGTCGACACCGAGACGGTCTCCGTCCCGCGCGATGCGCTGATCCGGGCCGGCGCGGCCGACCCCGTGCTCGCCGAGCGCCTGCTGACCGCGATCGCGGACGCGTCGGCCCCACCCCCGCCGGCCGGCCCGGCCACGATCGAGGACCGCGTTCTCACCTGCCTGCGCCGGCTCGCCGAGACCTTCGGCGTGCACCAGCCGGACGGGTCGGTCCTCATCGGTCTGCGGGTCACGCTGGCCGAGCTCGGCACGCTGGTCGGGGCCACCGGGACGGAGGTCGGGCGGGTGGTCAGGGCACTCGAGAGTGCGGACGAGCTCGAGCGGCTCGGCGATCACTTCCTGCTGAGCAAGGCCGGCTGACCACCTCGCTCAGCGCGGCGCCGAGAGCGACAGCGCGAAGTCCCCGGCCGCATCCGTCCACCACTCGCGCAGTTCGAGACCGGCCGCGGCCAGTTCGGACACAACCTTCTCGGGCCGGAACTTGGCCGAGATCTCGGTCCGCAGCTCCTCGCCCCGCGTGAACGGCACGGCGAGGTCGAGCGCGCGCACCCGGACGACCTGCTCCTGCCGCGACCGCAGCCGCATCTCGATCCACTCGTGCCGGCCGTCCCACACCGCCACGTGGTCGAACTCGTCGGGGTCGAAGTCGGCGCCGAGGTCGCGGTTGACGACCGCGAGCACGTTCTTGTCGAACGCCGCCGTGACCCCGGCCGCGTCGTCGTAGGCCGCCACCAGGCGCTCCGGGGACTTCACCAGATCGGTCCCGAGCAGGAACGCATCGCCGGGGCGCAGTGTCGCCCGCACGGAGGCGAGGAACCGCGCGCGTGCCCCCGGCTCGAGGTTGCCGATCGTCGAGCCGAGGAAGGCGAGGAGTCGGCGCGGCCCGCCCGGCAGCGAGTGCAGGTGCTGCTCGAAGTCGCCGACGATCGGCTCGACCTCGAGCGCCGGGAACTCCTCGCGCACCGCGGCGCTCGCGTCCTTCAGCACGGCCGGGTCGACGTCGAACGGCACGAAGCGGCGCAGCGTGCCGCCGGCCGCGAGCGCCTGCAGCAGCAGCCGGGTCTTCTCCGACGTGCCGCTGCCCAGCTCGATGAGCGTCTCGGCGGCAGTGGCGGAGGCGATGTCGCCCGCCCGCTGCTGCAGGATCGAGCGCTCCGTGCGCGTCGGGTAGTACTCGGGGAGCCGGGTGATCTCGTCGAACAGCTCGCTGCCGCGGGCGTCGTAGAAGTACTTCGGCGGCAGGGTCTTCGGCGTCGCCGTCAGGCCCTCCCGGACATCGATCGCCATCTGCTCGGCCAGCGCGCTCGGGTCGAGGTGAACATCCATCAGGGCAACTCCAGCTCGGTCACGGTGACGCCGTCGGCGCTCACCTCGAGGACATGGTGATCAGGGACGTCGACCCAGCGCGGGTCGTCGTCCCACGGCTCGCTCGCGACGACGACGCCGTCGGGCTCGACGAGGTAGGAGAGCTCGTCGCCCCAGGTGACGCCGAGGATCTGCGTGCCGTCGGTCAGCAGAACGTTGAGGGTGGCGTCGGGGTCGGACTGGGCGATCTCGCGCAGCGTCGCCACGACCTCGCCCGGGCCGGCCGCGAACACCTGCGCGGCCAGCAGCGCCGAGTCGCACACCGACTCCGGGTCCGGGGCCGGCGTGAGCGCCGCGCGGTCGACGCGGCCGTTGTGCGAGAGCAGCCGGCGGCCGTCGGTGAACGGTGCCGCCGCCGTCTCGTCCGGCGGCATCCCGACCGTCGCCGAGCGCACGGCGGCCAGCACCGCCCCGGACGACAGCACCGGCGCAACGGACGCGAACGAGGCGTCCGACCACAGCGGTCGCGGTGACCGCCAGCGGCGCACCGCGCCGTCGGCGTCGTAGAACCCGACCCCCCACCCGTCGGCGTTGAGCAGGCCGCGTTTCTGGCGGCGCGGCGCGTACGACTGCCGCAGCAGCCCGCAGGGCGGTTCGAGGACGAGCGACGCGACCGAGCGCGGGGCCCCCAGCCAGGCCAGGTGCCTACACATCGCTGTCCCAGGCGAGGCGCAGGCCGCTGAAGATCTGCCGCCGGATCGGGAGGTCCCAGTTGCGGAAGGAGGGCCGGATCGCCGCGCCGGCGACCGCCCAGGACCCGCCGCGAAGCACGCGGTAGTCGCCGCCGAAGAACGGCGCGCTGTACTGCCGGTAGAGCATCGGGACGAAGCCCGGCCACGGTTCGAAGCTCGACGACGTCCATTCCCACACGTCGCCGATCAACTGCTCGACGCCGTAGGGCGACGCCCCGGCCGGGTAGGCCCCGACGTTGGCCGGGCGCAGCGCCGCCCCGCCGAGGTTGGCCAGCGACGCGTCCGGCTCGGCCGGGCCCCACGGCCAGCGGCGGCGGGCGCCGGTCACCGGGTCCCACACGCAGGCCTTCTCCCACTCCTGCTCGGTCGGCAGCCGCGCACCGGCCCAGGCGGCGTAGGCCTCGGCCTCGAAGAAGCAGACGTGCTGGACCGGCTCGTCGGGCGGGATGTCCTCGACGATGCCGAAGCGTCGCCGCGACCCGTCGGCCGACCAGAACTGCGGCCGCTCCAGCCCCTCGGCGAGCCGGTGGGCCCAGCCGCGCGGCGACCACCACCGCGGCGTCGAGTACCCGCCGGCGTCGATGAACCGCTGCCACTCGGCGTTGGTCACCGGCAGGCGCGCGATCCGGAAGGCCGGCAGGTCGACCACGTGCGCCGGCCGCTCGTTGTCCAGCGACCACGGCTCGCCGGTGCCGTCGACGCCGAGGACGAACGGGCCGGCCGGCACGAGCACCGAGTCGTGCGCGACGGCCCGGGCCGGGGGCAGCGGCGCCCCCGGCCCGAGCAGCGCCGCGCCCGCTCGCAGCTGGTGCGTCGCCAGCATCGTCTCGACGTGCTGGCGCTCGTGCTGCTCGACCATGACGAATGGGAACAGCTGATCGTCGCCCGCTCGCTCGAGGCGGTCGAACACCCGTCCCCGCACGTCGGCGATGAACGAGCGGGCCTCGCCCGGTGTCAGCAGCGGCAGCCCGACCCGCTCGGCGCGGGGGTGCTCGAAGGCGTCGTAGAGCTGCTCGATCCGGGCCGGCAGCAGGCCCTGCGCGGCCGCGTCGCCGGCGCGCAGCAGCCAGAGATCCTCCTGCTGGCCGATGTGGGCGAGGTCCCAGACCAGCGGGCTCATCAACGGGCTGTGCTGCGTGGTGAGCTCGGGGTCGTCGAACGCGGTGAGAGCGCGGGTTCGTTCGCGGGCCGCTTCCAGCCCGCGCGCGATCTGCTCGATCTGCTCGGTCGTGGTGGGCTCAGTGCGCACCGGCTTCCTCCTCCAGCACGGCCAGCGGGCCGTACTTCTCGGCGCGATCCCGCAGCTCGTCGCCCGGGGTACGGCCGCTATCGATCAGTTCGGCGTAGGACTCGAGATCGCCGCGCAGCGCCGGCGGGCAGCGGCTCGCCGCCACCTCCATGCATCCGCGGACGGCCTCGTGGACGGACGGGTCGGCGAGGCCGTCGCGGGCAGCGCTCGCCCACGAGTCCTGCACCGGCTCGCAGACCTCGGCCGCGCGGTCGGCCGCGACCGGGTCGTCGATGAGCGTCACCGTGAACGCTGCGAGGGCCGGCCACCACCGGTCCGGCACCGCGTCGAGGCAGCGGATCTCCACGTAGCCCCGCGGCCGGATCGGCGGGAAGAGCGTCGTCAGGTGGTAGTCGAGATCGGCCAGCGTCGGCCGCCGGCCGATCGGCGCCCGCCCGGCCAGCCAGGACGAGAACGGCACCCGCTCGGTGACCGCCGTGCTGGCCTCGCCGTCACGGACGAGCATCACCGGCGCGCTCAACGCGTAGGACGCCCAGGCCGCCGTCGGCTCGACGCCGCGCACGGGGTCGCTGCGGCTGTGATCGATGCCGTGCCATGCCTGCTGGCGCATCGAGCGCCAGCCGGAGGCGCGCCCGCCCAGGTACGGCGAGCAGGCCGACGCGGCGACGAGCACCGGGCCGAGGCTGCGGATGAGGCCGAGCCGCTGCGGCCAGCCGGCCCGCGGCCCGGCGTCCAGGTTGATCTGCAGGGCCGCAGTGGCCGACATCATCGCCTTGCCCGGACCGGCGCAGCCGAGCGCGGTGAAGTGCTTCTCCATGGCGACGTACCGGCCGCTGGGGTTGACCCGCCGCACCGGACGGGCCGGGTCGGCGCCCAGCGGCGCGGCGCCGAAGCCGGCGGCGGCCAAGCCGGCGCGCAGCACCTCGCGGTCGGCCTGCAGCGCGGCCACCGACGAGACGACGTCCTCGGTCGGCGGGGTGGAGAGCTCGACCTGCCCGCCCGGTTCGACGGTCACCCGGCTGCCGGACGGCAGGGCGGGCAGGGATGCCGCCAGGGTCTGGACCTCGTCCCAGCCCGGGCGGCGCTTCGGCTGCGCGAGGTCGACGAGGTGGAACTCGAGCTCGAGCCCCACCCGGCCGGACCCGCCGTCGTGCAGGGCGCCCTGCTCGATGTGCTCGTGGGCGGCCGCGACCGGGTCGCCGGCGGCCTGCAACGGGTCGGGCGCGAGGTTGCGCGCGGCGAGCCGGGGATCGATCTGAGCGGTCATCCGCCCCCTCCAGGTCCGGACCGGTTGCGAGTTCACAACCGCGGGTCGGTGCGGGGGCGGCCGCTGCGGTGGTGCGCCGGCCGTCCTCGTTGGTACGCCTTCGAGTCTTACCTAGCCCTCTGACAACGCAAAACATCGGGCCGTGGGTTCAGCATTCCGTAACTTGGCCGCCGCCAAACCGACAGCGCCGTCAATGCAGCGCGGCGGCCAGGCGCTGCAGGTCGTCGGGGGTGCAGTCGACGTGCGGGCTCACCCGCAGCAGCGGCTCGGACATGTCGCGGGGCGCCCGGGCCGGGGCGCCGGCGGTGGTGAGGATGTCGTGCTCGACCAGCAACCGCGACCGGGTACGCGCGACGTCCTGCCCGGCGAGCGGGCGCAGCGCGGTGATCGCCCCGGGCTCGTCGACCGGCCCGACGACCTCCCAGCCCGGCAGCTCGCCGAGCAGCTCGCGGGTCAGCCGCCCCACCTCCGTCAGGCGGGCCTCGACCGCCTCCACCCCGGCCGCCAGGTACTCCCGCACGGCGGTGGCCAGCCCGACCCGGCCGGCCACGTGCGCGTCGTGGCTCTCGAGGTAGCGCAGGGGCGCGTGCCCCGGCCCGTCCAGCGCCTGGCGGACGATGTCGAGGCGCTCCCAGTTCCGCTCGGCGACGCCGAGCAGGCCGACCCCGCGGGGTCCGGCGAGCCACTTGCGACTGGTGGCGTAGACCGCATCGGCGTCGCAGGCGGTGTCGACGTGCCCGAGGGCTTGCGCGGCGTCCACCCACAGCGGCACGCCGGCCGTCCGGCACACGACCGCGGCCTCGCGCACCGGCTGGACGAGCCCGCGGTGCGAGGTGACGTGGGTCAGGTGCACGACGGCCGGCGGGTCGATGTCGAGGCTGCGCTGCAGGGCGTCCGGATCGACCCGTCCCGACCCGTCGACGGCGAGCGGCTCGACCCGCAACCCGTGGTGCTCGAAGGTCTCGATGTTGGGTCCCCACTCGGCCGGAGCGACGGCGATGCGCTCACCCGGGCGCAGCGGCCAGCAGCCCAGCAGCGCGCGCAGGGCGTTGGAGGCGCTCTCGACGAAGGCCACGCCGGCGGCCGGGACGTCGAGCAACTCGGCGACGTCGGTCCGCAGTTGGTCGAGGACGTCCTGCGCGCGCTCCTGGGCCACGTAGGCGCCGATCTCGGCCTCGAGCCAGGCGTGGGCGGCGGTCGCCTCGAGGGTGGCCCGGGACTGCCGGCCGGCGGCGGCGCTGTCGAGGTGCAGGACGTGCGCGGGCGGGCGGCGCTGCGCCCAGGTGCTCCAGTCGGTCACCCGTTCACGCTGTCACAACCCGCGACCCGATTCCGATGCGGCCGGGCTCCGCTCGGAGCGCGCGTCCCCTCGCGGGGTCGGGTCGCTCGGGCGACGCGGTCGGGCGCCCCGGCGACCTCGTGCCACACCGGGGACGAACGGCTGCTGATCGGGCGTCCAAGCGCTAGCGTCCCTGCATGACCGCGACCGCCGCCCAGATCGCCGCCGCCGTCCGCGCCGGCACCCGGACCGCCCGGCAGGAGGTCGAGGACGCGCTCAGCCGTATCGAAGCCGTGGACGCGCAGATCGGCGCGTACCAGGAGGTCCGGGTCTTCGCGGCGCTGCGTGAGGCCGACGAGGTGGACGCCCGTGACGACCGGGCCGACCTCCCGCTCGCCGGAGTTCCGATCGCGATCAAGGACAACGTGCCGGTCACCGGCGAGCCGATGCGGATCGGCTCGGCCGGCAGCGACCCGGCGCCGCAGACCCACGACCACGAGATCGTGCGCCGGCTGCGGGCGGCCGGCGTCGTCGTCGTCGGCCTCACCCGCGTCCCCGAGCTCTGCGTCTTCGGGGCCACCGACTCGGTCTTCGGCACGACCCGCAACCCGTGGGACCGCGCGCGCACGCCCGGCGGCTCCTCCGGCGGGTCGGCCGCCGCGGTCGCGTCCGGCACCGTGCCGGTCGCCCACGGCAACGACGGGATGGGCTCGATCCGGATCCCGGCCGCCTGCTGCGGGCTGGTCGGCATCAAGCCGGGCTTCGGTGTCGTGCCGGCCGAACTCGGCAACGGATCATGGTTCGGCATGGCCGAGAACGGCCCGCTCGCCACGACGGTCGAGGACGCAGCGCTCGTCCTGGCCGTCCTCGCCGACCGGCCCGAGCTGGCCGAGCTCCGGCCGCCCGGCCGGCTCCGGATCGCCGTGTCGACCCGCGCGCCCATGCCGGTGACGCCGGTCGACAAGCACTGGGCCGCCGCCACCCGCGAGGCCGGCGACCTCCTCCGCGCCGCCGGCCACGACGTGCGCGCGGCCGACCCGCCCTACCGGCAGGTCGTGAGCACGTCCGGCATCGCGCGCTGGACGGCCGGTACCGAACTCGACGCCCAGCAGCTGGCCGACCGGACCCGCCTCGAGACGCGCGTGCGCCGGCACGCGGCCGCCGGGCGGATGGTGCAGCGGCTGGGCCTGCCCAAGGAGAAGGGACGCCGGGCCTGGCAGCAGCGGGCCGAGCGGTTCTTCGACAGCGTCGACGTGCTGATCACGCCGGCGCTCGCCCAGCCGCCGATCGCGGCGAAGGCCTGGGGTCATCGGGGCTGGCTCGCCAACGTCCTGGCCAACTCCCGCTACGCCCCGTTCGCCGCACCGTGGAACCTGGCCCGCTGGCCGGCGATCGCGGTGCCGGCCGGGCTGGCCCCGGACGGGCTGCCGATGTCGGTCCAGCTGGTGGCCCCGCCCGGCGGTGAGGCCCGGCTGCTCGCCCTGGCGGCCCAGCTGGAGGAACTTCGCCCCTGGCCGCCGGTGGCGCCGATGGGTCAGCCCGGGTCGGGGCGGTCGAGCGGAGCTTCGGGCTCCGGCGGGGCCTCCACCACCTCGACGACCGACGGGTGATCCGGGCGCGCCCGCTCGGCCGCGGTCGCGGGCCGCACCTGGTGCAGGCGCACGTCGGCCACCACCCGCTCCTGGACGAGCTGGTGCCGTAGGTTGCGGATCGCCTGGTCGTACACGATCCGCCGGGTGATGCCGGGCGCGAGCGAGCCGGCGATCCCGGCCAGCCGGCCGCGGGTCCCGGCGAGCTCGATCGGGTTCAGGATCTCGATCGTGATGATGCGCCGCAGGCTGCTCGTCGACGTCGCCGGCCGCACCGACTCGAGCGAGGCCGCGACCATCGGGTCCGGCGCGGGGTGCTGCTGCGGGCGAAGGTGCAGCCACACCAGCCCGCCCAGCGTGGCCAGGTTCGTCGCGATCAGCACGATGACGAGTACGAGCACGGCGCCTCCCCGACCCCGAACCTAAACGAGGTCAGCGCGGGACGGGCGCGTCGGTGTGCCCGGCGCGCGCGGCGATGACACCGGCCTGGAACCGGCTCATCGCCCCGACCTGGGCCATGTAATCGGCGATGTGCCGCCGGCACGTCCGAACCGAGATGGACAGCCGGCGCGAGATCGCCTCGTCCTTCTCGCCCTCGGCCATCAGCCGGAGGATCGCCGCCCGGGTCTGGTCGAGCTCGGTGTCGTCGTGCTGCTGCTTGTTGATGACCTCCTCGAGCGGGGCGGCCTCGGCCCACAGCTGCTCGAAGGTGGCTACCACCCAGGCGATGACGTTCGGTTCGCGCACGACCGCCAGCCCGTGCCGGCCGGGGTCCTCGGTCGGGATGGGCAGCAGGGCGACGCTGCGGTCGACCACGAGGCTGCGCCCGGGCAACGACGGGGCGAAGCGGATCCGCGCCCCGTTGGCGGCCAGTTCGTTGAGGTAGGCGCGAGTGGCGCGATCGCGCAGCGCCGTGTGCTGGTAGAGCGCGCGGGTCTTGATGCCGCGGCGGGCCGAGTACACGTTGGCGACCCGCGTCCGGCCGTCGATGCGCGAGGACGGCAGCCGCCCGGGCGCCACTGACAGCAGCTCCTGCTCGCAGCGGTCGGCGTAGTGCATCAGGACGTTGGCGATCGCGCCCTGGTCGGAGATGACGTCGACCACGCCCTCGGTGGCCACCGCCGTCAGGGCCGCGTTCCAGTCCGGGACCAGGCGGCGGATGGCGTCGCGCCGCTGCTCCACGGCGGCCCGGCGGGCCCCGAGCTCGAGGTCCTCCGCGCCGAGCACGGTGGCCTCGGCCAGCATCGGGCTGACCGCGATCAGCGTCTCGTCGTCGCGCTGGCGCAGCAGCCCCATCGCGGTCAGCCTCGCGGCGCACTTGTCCAGGTCGTCGGAGGTGCAGTCCAGCATGTCCGTGAAGTCGAGGATGGTGCTGTTCGGCCGGGCCAGCAGGGCGCGGTAGAACGCGACGTCGAGCTCGGCGAGTTCGCCGAAATCGCTCATATTCGCCATCCGCGAGTTGGTGCCAGGCAGCTAGCTGCCACTTGACGGGTTTGTATTACCCGGTGTCGCCGTTCGATCCTATTCGTTAGTGCCCTGTTGCCGTGGGTAAGTGGGGACGTGCGCCGGGAAGACGCGCTGCACTCACGGGCATATGCGGACGAAAGGTTTTTGATGCGAGAAAGGATCTGGCGCCGGGCACTGGCCGTTCTGGCTCTGGTGATCGGTGTCGGGCTGGCGGGGCCGGCCACGCATTCGAACGCGGCCACCGTCGATCCGGCGACCGCCTCGCCGACCCACGCCGTCCACCTCGACGGCGACTGGTGGTGGTAATTCCCTGACCAATCGCTGCGGCGGTAGTCCTGGCCGCCGCAGTGACTTGAAGAACCGGCCCCGCTCCCGAAGGCGCCCGTCCGCATCATCGATGCGAGCGGATGACGGGGGGCGGGGCCGGTTTCGTCTCTCCGGGCCCGTTCCCGGAGGAGATGGGCTGTAACCGGGCGCCCGCCCCGCCGCGTCGGTAAGGGTGAGGCCCGCAACGACCGGGCGGACGGGAGCGGCGGATGAGCGGACGATCGGACGCCGACGCCGAGTTCCGGGCGTTCGCCGTAGCGGCCGGGCCGCCGCTGTTCCGCAGCGCGTTCCTCCTCAGCGGTGACTGGCATCTGGCCGAGGATCTCGTCCAGGACACCCTGGCCCGCATGTACCGGATGTGGGGCGGCATCGGCCGGATCGACAACCCGGCCGCCTACGCGCAGGCCGTGCTGGCCCGGCAGTTCCTCTCGCACCGGCGGCGGCGGAGCTCCGGCGAGCGCCCGGCCGAACATCTCCCGGAGGCAGCGACCGGTGGGCCCGATGCCGACCTGCGGCTCGCGCTCGTCGCCGCCCTGGCGCAGTTGCCCAAGCGGGACCGCGCCGTGGTCGTCCTGCGCTACCTGGCCGATCGCAGTGTCGAGCAGGTCGCGGTCGACCTCGGCCGGACGCCATCGGCGGTCAAGGTCCAGTCGATGCGCGCGCTCGCGAAACTGCGGCTCGCGCTCGGCGACGACCTCCCCCTGCTGATCCAGAACTGACCTCGCCCGATCCAGAACTGACGAAAGGCCTCGACATGGACGACGACGAGCGCTTCGGCGCCCTGTTCCACCGCGCGGTCACCACTCTCGAGCCGCCGACCCAGCGCCTCGTCGACGCCGGCCTGGCCCGGGGTCGACGGCAACGTCGCTGGATCCGCGGGGCCGAACTCGGGACCGCAGCGCTTGTCCTCGGCGCGGTCGGCGTGCTCGCCGCGTCGTTGCTGGGCGGTGGTGCCGTCCCCGACCGCGGCGCACCGGCCGCGACGGGCGGGAACAGTGCGCCGCCCGCCGCGACGACCGTGGCGATGACCTCGCAGGCGCTGCTGCAGACCGCGCTCGACACGCTGCCTCGCGCCGGGGGCACGACCGGTTACCGCGGCACGGTCGTGGACGGATTCGTCAGCGCCTCCTTCGTCTACGACGACGGGGCCGGCGCCGCCGAGGTCGACGTCTCGATGACGTCCCCGCCCGCCGCGTCCGGTCCGAAGTCGGCGGCGGTCACGCGCTGCGTCGCCGGCGTGCCGGGCTGTTCGGTGCTGGCCGACGGCGCGCACGTGATGGTCCGGCAGGGCCATCAGTACAACGATTCCCGAACTCCGAACCCGGCCGAATGGGATCTCGACCTCGTCCGGGCCGACGGCGTGCAGATCAGCTTCATCGAGTTCAACGCGCCGCAGGGCAAGGCCGCGGCCACGACTCGCCCGACCCCCCCGTTCTCCCTCGCGGAGCTGACCGCCTGGGCCGACAATGCAGTCTGGCAGACCCGCATCCCCGAGGCCCGTGCGGCTCGCGCGGCCCACCTGTTCACCCCCGTCGACCTGGGCGCCAGGGCGGCGGACCGAACCGCGAGCCTCGACCGGCAGAAGCTGGCCGCCTGCCGGGCCGCGGTGCGCGCCCACAAGATCAACCCGGATTCCTGCCAGCCGGGGCACTGACCTCGTGGCGAGGCCGCGGACGGTGCGCCGCGGCCTCTGCGAGGATTCGGACGTGACCGAGCCAGCGGGCCTCGACGCCCTCACCCACCTTCATCGCGGCAAGGTCCGCGACCTGTACCGGTTGCCGGACAGGCGGCTGCTGATGGTCGCGAGCGACCGGATCTCCGCGTTCGACTTCGTCCTTTCCAGCCCCATCCCCGACAAGGGACGCATCCTGACCGCGATGACCGTCTGGTGGTTCGAGCGGCTGGCCGGCCTCGTGCCGAACCACATGCTGGCGGTGGACGACCCGGCGATCCCGCCGCGGTGGTGCGGGCGCGCGATGGTTTGCACCCCGCTGGAGATGGTGCCGGTGGAGGCCGTGGCGCGGGGCTACCTCACCGGGTCGGGGCTGCTCGACTACCGGGCCACCGGCGCGGTCTGCGGCGTGCCGCTGCCGCCGGGCCTGGTGGATGGCGACCGGCTGCCGGCTCCGATCTTCACGCCGGCGTCCAAGGCGGCCGTGGGCGAGCACGACGAGAACGTCTCGTTCGACGCCGTGGTGGCCACGGTCGGGGCGGCGACGGCCGAGCGGCTGCGCTCGCTCACCCTCGCGATCTACGGCGCGGCGGTCGAGATCGCAGCCGAGCGCGGCATCATCCTGGCCGACACCAAGTTCGAGTTCGGCTACGACGCGAGCGGTGAGCTGGTGCTGGGTGACGAGGTCCTGACGCCGGATTCCTCGCGGTTCTGGCCGGCCGACGACTGGCACCCGGGCCGGCCGCAGCCGAGCTTCGACAAGCAGTACGTGCGCAACTGGCTGCTGTCGGCGGCCTCGGGGTGGGACCGTGACTCCGGCGCGGCGCCCCCGCCGCTGCCGCCCGATGTCGTGGCGGCCACTCGGGAGCGCTACGTGGAGGCCTACGAACGCCTGACGGGTAAGTCCTTCTCCGACTGGCCCTGAAACGTCCGGCCCGATCCGGGAAGTTGACACGTCAACTCGACGTTACAGGGTCAATTGGGCGTGCAGTCTTCGAAGGGAATCGGCGTGAAGCTTCTCGTGATCATCGGCAGTACCCGTCCGGGCCGCATCGGCAAGCCGGTCGGCGACTGGTTCGTCCGGCAGGCCACCGAGCACGGCGGCTTCGACGTCGAGGTCGCCGACCTCGCCGAGCTCGCGCTGCCGCTGCTGGACGAGCCGGCCCACCCGGCCACCGGCAACTACACCCACGAGCACACCCGGGACTGGAGTGCGCGGGTCGCCGCGGCGGACGCCGTCGTCTTCGTCATGCCCGAGTACAACCACAGCTACAACGCCGCGGTGAAGAACGCGATCGACTACCTCAACCGCGAATGGGCCTACAAGCCGGTCGGCCTGGTGAGCTACGGCGGGATCTCCGGGGGCCTGCGCGCCGTCCAGGCCTTGAAACCGGTGCTCGCGGCGCTCCGGATGGTCCCGGTCCTCGACGCCGTCACCATCCCGATGGTCCGCACCATGCTGCGCGACGACGAGTTCGAGCCCACCGCCATCGTGGCCGCGTCGGCGAAGACGATGCTCGACGAGCTGGTGAAGCTGGCGCCCGCCCTGGCCGGGGTGCGCGCCGCCGCCTGAGCCCGGCGCCGGCCCGGATAGGGTGTGCGCACCCGGACCGCCGGAACGTTCGCCTGAGGAGGCCGGCCCGGGAACGAGGAGGAACCGTGCCCCGCGTGGTCGTCGACGTCGTGCTCAAGCCCGAGATCCTGGATCCCCAGGGTCAGGCCATCGTCGGTGCCCTCGGCCGCCTCGGCATCCACGGCATCAGCGACGTGCGCCAGGGCAAGCACTTCGAGCTCGAGGTGGACGACGACGTCGACGACGCGACCGTCGCCCAGCTGGCCGACACGCTGCTCGCCAACCCGGTCATCGAGAACTTCGCCATCCGGCGCGGCTGAGCGGCCGAGCCGTGGCCGGAGCCGCCCAGGGCGCCGGTAGCCTGGTGCCGTGCCAGTGCGCGTCGGAGTCGTCACCTTCCCCGGCAGCCTCGACGACCGGGACGCCGCGCGCGCCGTACGGGTCGCCGGGGCCGAGGCCGTGTCCCTGTGGCACGCCGACCCCGAGCTGCACGACGTCGACGCCGTCATCCTCCCGGGCGGCTTCTCCTACGGTGACTACCTGCGTTGCGGCGCCATCGCCCGGTTCTCGCCGGTGATGGAGTCGGTCGTGGCGGCGGCCCGCGACGGGCTGCCGGTGCTCGGCATCTGCAACGGCTTCCAGGTGCTGTGCGAGGCGCACCTGCTGCCCGGCGCCCTCATTCGCAACGACTCACCGCAAGTTCGTGTGCCGCGACCAGGTCCTGCGGGTCGAGAACGTCGACACCCGCTGGACGTCGACCTACCGCAGCGGCCAGGAGATCGTCATCCCGATCAAGAACGGCGAGGGCGGCTACGTCGCGGACAAGCGCACGCTCGACGAGCTGGAGGGCAACGGTCGGGTCGTCGTCCGCTACGCCGCCGGCAACCCGAACGGCAGCTACCGCGACATCGCCGGTATCAGCAACGAGGCCGGCAACGTGGTCGGCCTGATGCCGCACCCCGAGCACGCGGTCGAGACGCTGACCGGGCCGGGTACCGACGGGCTCGGCTTCTTCCTCTCCCTCCTCGGCGCCGAGGTAGCCGCATGAAGCTGGACACGGTCGCCGTCGCCGAGCAGACGCCGGAGCAGCCCCAGCCGTACAAGGAGCTCGGCCTCGCCGACGACGAGTACGCCCGCATCCGCGAGATCCTCGGCCGCCGGCCGACCAGCTCCGAGCTCGCCATCTACTCGGTCATGTGGAGCGAGCACTGCTCGTACAAGTCCTCGAAGGTGCACCTGCGGCAGTTCGGCGAGAAGGCTCCGAAGGACAGCGCGCTTGCTGGTCGGCATGGGCGAGAACGCCGGCGTCGTCGACGTCGGTGACGGCTGGGCGGTCACCTTCAAGATCGAGTCGCACAACCACCCGTCCTACGTCGAGCCGCACCAGGGCGCGGCGACCGGGGTCGGCGGCATCGTCCGCGACATCCTCACGATGGGCGCGCGCCCGGTCGCCGTGATGGACAGCCTGCGCTTCGGCCCGCTCGACGCGGCCGACACCGCTCGCGTGCTGCCCGGGCGTGGTCGCCGGCATCGGCGGCTACGGCAACTGCCTCGGCCTGCCGAACATCGGCGGCGAGGTCTACTTCGACGACAGCTACATCGGCAACCCGCTCGTCAACGCGCTCTGCGTCGGGCGTCATGCGCGCCGACGGCATCAAGCTGGCCAAGGCCGACGGGCCGGGCAACCACGTCGTGCTCTTCGGCGCGCGCACCGGCGGCGACGGCATCGGCGGCGCGTCCGTCCTGGCCAGCGCGACCTTCGAGACGCGAGGGCGAGACGAAGCGGCCGAGCGTGCAGGTCGGCGACCCGTTCGCCGAGAAGGTGCTCATCGAGTGCTGCCTCGAGATCTTCGCCGCCGACCTCGTCGTCGGCATCCAGGATCTCGGCGCGGCCGGGCTGTCCTGCGCGACCACCGAGCTCGCGGCGGCCGGCACCGGCGGCATGGACGTCGAGCTCGACCGTCGTCCCGCTGCGCGATCCGACGCTCGCGCCCGAAGAGATCCTGATGAGCGAGTCGCAGGAACGCATGATGGCGGTCGTCACGCCGGAGCACCTCGACGCGTTCCTCGCCGTCTGCGCCAAGTGGGACGTCACCGCGACCGTGATCGGCACGGTCACCGACACCGGCCGGCTGCGGATGACCTGGCACGGCGAGACGATCGTCGACCTCCCGCCGCGCACCGCCGCGCTCGAGGGTCCGGTCTACGAGCGGCCGATCGAGCGGCCGCTCGACCAGGACGCCGTCGTCGAGGTCGACGGCCGCGGGCTGCCGCGCCCGCGCAGCGGCGACGAGCTGCGCGCACACGCTGCTGCGCCTGGCTCGGCTCGCCCAACCTGGCCGACAAGTCGTGGATCACCGACCAGTACGACCGCTACGTGCTCGGCAACACCGTCCTGGCCCAGCCCGAGGACGCCGGCATGATCCGGCTCGACGAGTCGCACCTCGCGCGGCGTCGCGCTCTCGACCGACGGCAACGGCCGCTACACCCGCCTCGACCCGTACCTCGGGGCGCAGCTCGCGCTGGCCGAGGCCTACCGCAACGTCGCCACGACCGGCGCCCGGCCGCTCGCGGTGACCAACTGCCTCAACTTCGGCTCGCCCGAGGATCCGGGCGTGATGTGGCAGTTCGCCGAGGCGGTCCGCGGCCTGGCCGACGGCTGCCAGACGCTCGGCACCCCGGTCACCGGCGGCAACGTCAGCTTCTACAACCAGACCGGCACCACCGCGATCCTGCCGACGCCGGTGATCGGCGTGCTCGGCGTCATCGACGACGTCGCCGCGACGCACCCGGCAGCGGCTTCCGCAGCGACGGCGATCCCGTCTACCTGCTCGGCGACACGCGCGACGAGTTCGGCGGCTCGGAGTGGGCACGCGCATGCACGGCTTCCTCGGCGGCCGGCCGCCGGCGGTCGACCTCGCCCGCGAGCAGGTGCTCGCCGGCGTGCTGATCGCCGCGGCGCGCGAGGGGTTGATCGACTCCGCGCACGACCTCTCCGAGGGCGGGCTGGCCCAGGCGCTCGTCGAGGCCTGCCTGCGCGGCGACGCCGGCGTGCGCGTCGACCGCTGCCGGCCGGCGCCGACCCGTTCGTCGCCCTGTTCAGCGAGTCGACCGGGCGGGCGATCGTCAGCCTGCCGCGCGGCGCCGAAGACCCGCTTCACCGAGCTCTGCGCCGCAGCGCGGGCTGCCGCACGCAGCGCATCGGCGTCGCCGACCTGCTCGTGCCGGAACTCGACGTGGAGGGCCAGTTCCGCGATCCCGCTGCGCGAGCTGCGGGCCGCCTGGTCGCCGGTGCTGCCGCGGCGGTTCGAGCGCGTCGTCGAGCATCTGATCGCGGCGCGTCGCAGGCGTTCGTCGAGCAGTCGGCCACGCTCGCCGACTGGCTCGGCGCGGCTCGCGCCGGAGGACTTCGCCGCGCCCGTCGGTACTCGAGGGCTGGGACGTGCGCACGCTGATCGGCGCACGTCGTGCACATGCAGCGCGGGCCTCGCGGCCCGGCTGACCGATCGCAGCACCGACGCGCCGGCGCCGGTCGCGGAGTACGTGCGGCCGCTATCGCCGGCGTCGCCGCCGACATCGACGCGAACTCCCGGCGCGCGGCCGGTGACCTCGCGCCGGCCGAGCTGATCGCGGCGCTGCGGGACACCGCAGCCGTGCTCGCCGCGGCGCACGGACGCCACCGCCGCGGACGGTCGTGCTCGGCGGCCGCGGGCCGACCACGGCCCAGGACTGGGTGAACACGCGGGTCGTCGAGCTCGTGGTGCATTCCGACGACTTCTCCCGCTCGCTGCCCGAACGCGAAGCCGGTCCCGCTGCGGCGGGGCGCTCTGGCCACGGCCACCCGGACGCTCGCCGAGATCCTCGCCGCCCAGGCGCCCGGGCGCTCGGTCGAGGTGCGGGTGCCGCCGTTCGTCGCCGTGCAGGCGATCCCGGGGCCCCGCCACACCCGCGGCACGCCGCCGAACGTCGTCGAGACCGACCCGGTCACCTGGCTCCGGCTGGCCACCGGCCGGCTGGACTTCGCCGACGCGCTGGCGACCGGCGCGGCCAGAGCCAGCGGCACCCGGGCCGACCTGACCGACCACCTCCCCGTCCTCAGCTAGCAACAGCCGGTCCCGCACCTCTTTGCACCCGTAACCGCCGCTATCCCCGCCCTCGTGGCCGGGTTAGCGACCGAGCCGGGTGCAGACCGGGTGTGACGGTTGGGCGGGGAACGCACGAGGCCGAGCGAAGCAAGGGCTCGACACCGCCACCCGGAGGCCCGGACCAGCGGCGAACCCCCGTACACTCGAAGCGTGGCCAAGGGCGACGGCAAGCTGACCCACGACCTCCATCCCGACGAGAAGCGACCGCAGGACGCCTGCGGCGTCTTCGGTGTCTGGGCCCCTGGCGAGCAGGTCGCCAAGCTCACCTACTTCGGCCTCTACGCGCTGCAGCACCGCGGCCAGGAAGCCGCCGGCATCGCGGTCAGCGACGGCAGCTCCCTGGTCGTCTACAAGGACCTCGGCCTGGTGCAGCCAGGTCTTCGACGAGGCGACGCTCGCCACCCTGCAGGGCCACATCGCGGTCGGCCACACCCGCTACTCGACGACCGGCTCGACGACGTGGGAGAACGCCCAGCCGAGCTTTCGCACCACCCCGGCCGGCACCGGTCTCGCGCTCGGCCACAACGGCAACCTGGTCAACACCGCCGAGCTCGCCGACGAGGCGCGCGCGGCCGGGCATGCAGCCAGCTCGATCGGCGCGACCACCGACTCCGACCTGCTCACCGCGCTGCTCGCCGCCCGCCCGGACGTCAGCGTCGAGCAGGCCGCGATGGAGGTCCTGCCCAAGCTGCGCGGTGCCTTCTCGCTGGTGTTCATGGACGAGCACACCCTCTACGCCGCCCGCGACCCGCAGGGCGTGCGCCCGCTCGTGCTCGGCCGCCTCGAGCGGGGCTGGGTCGTGACGTCCGAGACGGCCGCGCTCGACATCGTCGGCGCGAGCTTCGTCCGCGAGATCGAGCCCGGCGAGCTGCATCGCGATCGACGAGGACGGCCTGCGCTCGCAGCACTTCGCCGCCCCCGAGCCCAAGGGCTGCCTGTTCGAGTACGTCTACCTCGCCCGCCCGGACACCACGATCTGCCGGGCGCAGCGTGCACTCGGCCCGGGTCGAGGTCGGCCGCCGGCTGGCCAGGGAGCACCCGGCCGAGGCCGACCTGGTCATCCCGGTGCCCGGAATCGGGCACGCCGGCCGCGATCGGCTACGCCGAGGCGTCGGGGATCCCGTACGGCGCTGGGCCTGGTCAAGAACTCCTACGTCGGACGCACCTTCATCCAGCCGTCGCAGACGATCCGCCAGCTCGGCATCCGGCTGAAGCTCAACCCGCTGCGCGACGTCATCCGCGGCAAGCGGCTGGTGGTCGTCGACGACTCGATCGTGCGCGGCAACACCCAGCGCGCGCTGGTCCGGATGCTGCGCGAGGCCGGTGCGCTCGAGGTGCACGTGCGCATCTCGTCCCCGCCGGTGAAGTGGCCGTGCTTCTACGGCATCGACTTCGCCTCCAAGGCCGAGCTGGTCGCCAACGGCCTCGACGACGAGGGCATCCGTGCCTCGATCGGCGCCGACTCGCTGGGCTACGTCTCGCTCGAGGGCCTGGTCGCGGCGACCGAGCAGCCGAAGACCCGGCTGTGCCGGGCCTGCTTCGACGGCGAGTACCCGATCCCGCTGCCCGAGGTGGTCGGCAAGCACGTGCTCGAGGGCATCGAGAAGTCGGTGCAGCTGCCGGGCCGCGAGCCGGAGCACGCTGACGTCCTACGCCGCCGAAGACGCGCTCACCCGGCCGTGACCGGCTCGTCCTACGCCGCGGCCGGCGTCGACATCGAGGCCGGCGATCGGGCCGTCGAGCTGATGAAGGCGGCGGTCAAGCGCACCGACCGGCCCGAGGCGCTCGGCGGGCTGGGCGGCTTCGCCGGGCTGTTCCGCCTCGACCTCGCCAAGTACCCGCAGCCCGTCCTGGCCAGCTCCACCGACGGCGTCGGCACCAAGCTCGCGATCGCCCAGGCGCTCGACCGGCACGACACGATCGGCATCGACCTGGTCGCGATGGTGGTCGACGACCTCGTCGTCGTCGGGGCCGAGCCGCTGTTCCTGACCGACTACATCGCCACCGGCAAGGTCGTCCCCGAGAAGATCGCCGCGATCGTCGAGCGGCATCGCCGAAGGGCTGCGTGCAGGCCGGCTGCGCGCTGGTCGGTGGCGAGACCGCCGAGCATCCCGGCGTCATGCGAGCCCGACGAGTACGACATCTCCGGCACCGGGATCGGCGTGGTCAACGCCGACGCCGTCCTCGGGCCCGACCGGGTCCAGGCCGGCGACGTGCTGATCGCGCTGGGCTCGTCCGGGCCTGCACTCCAACGGCTACTCGCTCGTCCGCCACGTCCTGCTCGAGCGCGGCGGCCTGGCGCTCGACGGACACGCCGGAGCTGCTCGGCGGACGCACGCTCGGTCGACGAGCTGCTCACGCCCACCCGCATCTACGCCCTCGACTGCCTGGCCCTCGCCGCCGAGTGCGGGGCGCACGCGTTCGCGCACATCACCGGCGGCGGGCTGGCCGGCAACCTCGCGCGGGTGCTGCCGGCACGGGCTCGGCGCGGTCGTCGACCGGGCGAGCTGGAGCCCGCAGCCGATCTTCGAGCTCGTCCGCAGCGTCGGCGATGTCGCCGCGGGCCGAGCTGGAGCTGACCTTCAACCTCGGGGTGGGCATGGTCGCCGTCGTGCCGGCCGATCGGGCCCGGCGACGCGCTCGCCCTGCTGGCCGAGCGGGGCGTGCCGGCCTGGGAGCTGGCGCCGGCTGGAGCTCGCAGCGCACCGGCGAGCCCCCGGGTCGAGCTGGTCGCCGAACTACGGCGGAAGCGCCGCCACCTGGCGTTAACGCGCCGGTCAAAGTTTGCGTCAACTCGGCACGGAATGCGCACGGATCACCCTGCGTGGCCGACGTCATCACGCACGGTGAAACGGGGCCGTAGGTGGTCACATCTGGCCCGACGGGAGCCGGTGACTCAGCGGTCGGTGCCGGTCCAGTCCTCGTACTCGTCGGCGTGAGCGTCCGAGTCGTCCACGCGTTCGGCCGAGCCGCTCCCGGATACGCGCCAGTTCGCGCTGCAGCGCGTCGAGGTCAGTGAAATGCGTGTTGTACTTCAGTTCTCGGGCCACTTTTTGCTGCTTGGCCTTCGCACGGCCGCGCCCCATGGCTCGACCCCCTCGCTCGCACGCTCATCCGGCGGGGGGTGGGTCGGCTGTGCGGCCCGCTGCCCTGCCGGGGAAGTTGTCATGTCGTGCAACCAGCGTACCGCGCGCAGAAGTGCCCCCGCACGCCGGTGAACCGTGTCCGCAAGTGACCGTAAATGTCCAGTTTGCGGCCCGGGGAAATCGGACAGGGTGGTCCGGCATGGCACAGAGTGGACAGTTGAGCGCGCATCTATGGCAGCGCGACTTCACGTTATGCATACTTGGCGTCGTTCACGTGGAACAGGACTCCGCGTGACGTTTCCCCAGAAGGGCGGCACCCAATGACGACGGTTCGCCATCGTCCGGAGTCTGAGGCTCTGCTCACGCCGTCGGAGGTCGCGACGCTGTTCCGCGTCGACCCCAAGACGGTCACGCGGTGGGCCAAGGCCGGCAAGCTCACCTCGATTCGCACGCTCGGCGGACACCGCCGCTACCGCGAGTCCGAGGTGCGGTCACTGCTCGACGGCAACACTGCGAACGTGCAGAGCTGACGAGCACCACTCGACAGATCCGGAACCGCCCCGACCCACAAGGTCGGGGCGGTTTCGTTTAACCGAGGTCCCGAGGCGATCCGGCCCATCAGCGCCGGTGTGACATGGGACACCTAAGCTCGAGGCGTGACGACCGAGCTCTCCTATGCCAACGGACCGTCCGGCGCCCCGCTGCTGGGCGAGACGATCGACGCCAACCTCCGCAAGGCGGTCGCCCGCTTCGGGGATCGCGAGGCCCTGGTCGACGTGGCCGCCGGCCGGCGCTACTCCTACGCCGAACTCGACGCGGCCGTCGAGGAGATGGCCCGGGCGCTCCTCGCCCTGGGCATCGAGAAGGGCGACCGCGTCGGGATCTGGGCGCCGAACTGCAGCGAATGGTTCGTGACCCAGTACGCCACGGCGCGGGTCGGCGCGATCCTGGTCAACATCAACCCCGCGTACCGGACGCACGAACTCGAGTTCGTCCTGCGGCAGGCCGGCATCGGCACGCTCGTCTCGGCGGTCGAGTTCAAGACCAGCGACTACCGCGCCATGGTCGAGCAGGTCCGGCCCGGGGTCGAAACACTGCGCAACGTGGTCTACATCGGCGAGCAGTCGTGGGGCGACTTCCTGGCCGGCGGTGCCGCGGTCACGGACGACGACGTCGCCGCCCGCGCGGCCGGGCTCTGCTTCGACGACCCGATCAACATCCAGTACACCTCGGGCACGACCGGGTTCCCTAAGGGCGCCACGCTCAGCCACCACAACATCCTCAACAACGGCTACTTCGTCGGCGGGGCGATGAGCTACACCGAGGCCGATCGGATCTGCGTGGCCGTCCCCTTCTACCACTGCTTCGGCATGGTGATGGGCAACCTCGGGGCCACCTCGCACGGCGCGTGCGTGGTCATCCCGGCCCCGGGATTCGACCCGGCGGCCACGCTGCAGGCCGTGCAGGACGAGCGCTGCACCTCGCTGTACGGCGTCCCCACCATGTTCATCGCCGAACTCGGGTTGCCCGGCTTCGCGACTTACGACCTCTCCTCGTTGCGGACCGGCTGCATGGCCGGCTCGCCGTGCCCGGTCGAGGTGATGAAACGGGTGATCACCGAGATGCACATGGAGGAGGTCACCATCGCCTACGGCATGACGGAGACGTCGCCGGTGTCGACCCAGACCGGCAAGGACGACTCCCTCGACCGGCGCACGAGCACGGTCGGCCGCGTCCACCCGCACGTCGAGGTGATGATCGTCGATCCGGAGACCGATCTGCCGGTCCCGCGGGGCGTGCCGGGAGAACTCTGCACGCGGGGCTACTCGGTGATGATCGGCTACTGGGACGAGCCGGAGAAGACGGCCGAGGTGCTGCGCAACGGCTGGATGCACACCGGTGACCTCGCCACGATGGACGAGGACGGCTACCTCAACATCGTCGGGCGGATCAAGGATCTCGTCATCCGCGGCGGCGAGAACGTCTACCCCCGCGAGATCGAGGAGTTCCTCTACACCCACCCGGAGATCCTGGACGCGCAGGTCATCGGTGTCCCGGACGACCGCTACGGCGAGGAGCTCATGGCGTGGGTCCGGCTGCGTGAGGGCGCCGAGCCGCTGACCGCACAGCAGTTGCGGGAGTTCTGCGCGGGCCGGCTCGCGCACTACAAGATCCCGCGGTACGTGCACCTGGTCGAGGAGTTCCCGATGACGGTGAGCGGCAAGGTCCGCAAGGTGGAGATGCGCGAGCGGTCGATCGAGCTCCTCGGCCTGCAGGACGCCGCCGCGACGCCGCACGCCTGAGCAAGGCCGGGGCGGGTTTGCATTTGCGGCGCCGTGTACGGTAACTAGTTGAACTCAGCAACTAGTTGTTTGATACACGCAATGGATGAGACATGACCCCTCAAGTCGCCGAGAAGCGGGCCGCCCGGGCCGGCGTGGCCGCGGTCGCCGACAACTTCATCGCCCTGATGCGCAGCTTCAACAAGGCGCGGGCCCGGCTTGTGGCCGCCGCCGAGCACGACGTCGAGTGGTCGTCGCACCTGCTGCTCAAATGCATCGCCAACACCGAGGGGCCGACCCGGGCCGCTGCCCTGGCCGAGTTCCTGCAGTCCGACCCGTCGACCGTCAGCCGGCAGGTGGCCGCGCTCGTGAAGGAGGGCTACCTGGAGCGCCGGGCCGATCCGGCCGACGGGCGGGCGAGCCTGCTCGTCCTCACCGGCAAGGCGCAAGATCTGCTTGCGCAGCATGATCAAATCAGGCTCGAGCACTTCGCGCGGGTCCTCGACGGCTGGAGCGAGGCCGAGATCCGGCGCTTCGCGAACCAGCTGGCGAGATTCACCGAGGCCTACGAGGCCGCCAACACCGATTGGATCGCCGAGCGGATCGCCGCCCGATCCGCGCGAGCAGGGAGCAAGAACTGATGTCCGCGTCCTTGACCAAGCCGGCCGACGCCCCGAGGGCATCCGGAGAGCTCGGCCACAAGCAGATCATGACGATCCTGTCGGGCCTGATGCTCGGCATGTTCCTCGCCGCGCTCGACCAGACGATCGTGTCGACGGCCATCCGGACGATCGGCGACGATCTGCACGGCCTCTCCGTGCAGGCCTGGGTCACGACCGCGTTCCTGATCACGTCGACGATCTCGACCCCACTGTTCGGCAAGCTCTCCGACATCTACGGGCGCAAGCCGTTCTACATGCTCGCCATCTCGATCTTCATCCTCGGCTCGGCGCTGTGCGGGCTCGCGCAGAACATGTACATGCTGGCCGCGTTCCGGGCCTTCCAGGGCATCGGGGCCGGCGGCATCATGCCGCTCGCCCTCGCGATCATCGGCGACATCATCCCGCCGCGGGAGCGGGCCCGGTACCAGGGCTACTTCATGGCGGTCTTCGCGACCTCGTCCGTGCTCGGCCCGGTCGTCGGCGGCTTCTTCGCCGGCCAGAGCCACCTCTTCGGCGTCCCCGGCTGGCGCTGGATCTTCTACATCAACGTGCCGGTCGGCATCCTCGCACTGGTCGTTGTCGAGGCCGTCCTCAAGCTCGATCACACCCGGCGCGACCACCGCATCGACTGGGCGGGCGCGTCGATGCTCGTCGTGGGCCTCGTCCCGCTGCTGATCATCGCCGAGCAGGGGCGTACCTGGGGGTGGGCCTCCGGCGGGGCGTACGCCTGCTACTTCCTCGGGGTCCTCGGGCTGGTCGCGTTCGTGTGGGTCGAGAGCAAGATCGGCGACGACGCCCTGCTGCCGTTACGGCTGTTCCGGGGCAGCGTGTTCGCCGTCGGCTCGGCCCAGGCGACCCTCATCGGCATGGGCATGTTCGGTGGCATCGCGGCGATCCCGCTGTACCTGCAGATCGTGAAGGGCGCGTCGCCGACCAAGGCCGGACTGCTGCTGCTGCCCCTGATCGCCGGCATGATGAGTGCCTCGCTGGCGTCCGGCCAGATCACGTCCCGCACCGGCCGCTACAAGGTCTTCCCGGTCGTCGGCTCGATCCTGATGGTCGTCGGGCTGCTGACGATGACCCGGATCGGCGCCGACACCCCGCTGTGGGAGACCGACATCTACATGGCGATCTTCGGGTTCGGGCTCGGGCTGAACATGCAGAGCATCGTGCTGGCGATGCAGAACTCGGTCGAACCGAAGGACATGGGGGTCGCGACCTCGGCCGTGACGTTCTTCCGCCAGGTCGGCGGCTCCCTCGGCACCGCCATCTTCCTGTCGATCCTGTTCACCCGGGCCGGCGAGAACATCCCACACGAACTCGCCAAGACCGGCGGGCAGATCCCGAAGGGCGCGTTCAACCTCAACGACACGAGCGGGCTGAGCAAGCTGCCGCCCGAGGCGAAGCACCCGATCCTCGTCGGCTTCTCCGACGCGATGGACACCGTCTTCCTCGTCGGCGCGATCGTGCTGATCGCCGCGGTGGTCCTGTCGGTCATGCTCAAGGAGGTGCCGCTGCGGATGGTCTCCGGGCAGCAGGCGCGGGCGGCGGCCGAGCGCACCGCGGCCGAGGCGATCGACCTCTCGCTGAGCGCGCCGGCCGACGCCGAGCCGGGCGGCGCCGCGGCCCCGGTGCGACGGTCTCCGGCCGAGTCCTAGGGCATCGGCGGCCCCGGTTTCACCGGGCGCCGGGGCCGGAGGTCGCCTAGGCTTCGACGCACGGCCGGCGGCACCCGCCGCCGCGAGGAAGCGAGGGTGACATGCCGGGTGGCGGCGAGAAGCGGGAGCTGATCGAGACGCTCAGCGGGTACGCGACGTTCTCCCAGTGCGGGCGCGACGACGTCGCGGCGCTGGTCGACGCGGGCGGCCCGTTCGCCCTGCCGTCCGGCTGGCCCCTGGTGCAAGAGGGCATCCCGGCCGACGCCTGCTACGTGCTCACCGGCGGGACGGCCCGGGTCTTCCACCAGCGCGAGCAGATCGCCGAGATCGGTGCCGGCGACCTCGTCGGGGAGATGGCGTTCTTCGAGGGCGGCCAGCGGCAGGCGACGGTCACCTCGGCGTCCAGGGTCACCGGGCTGCGGATCGAGAACGACGCCCTGCGCCCGGTGCTCGCGCAGCACCCGAAGCTGGCCGACGCCTTCAAGGCCGTGTACGACGCCCACAGCGCGGCCTCCTGATCGCCGTCCCTACCGGGCGGGCTCGCCGTCGGTCGGGACCACGAGCACCGGCCGCCGTTGCCGGTGCAGCAACCGTTTGGACACCGAGCCGCCGGCGCTGAACATGTGGGCCAGGCCGGTGTGGGTGGCGCCGACGACGATCAGCAGGGCGCCGGCCGACGCCGCGACGTCGGCCAACTGCTGGGCCGGGTCGCCGCGGCCCTCGTGGTAGGTCCACGGCACCGGCGCGCCGGCGAACGCCGCCGCGATCCGCTCCCGCTCGAGGCCGCGGTTGCGTTCGCAGATGGCCTCGAAGTCGTCCGCGTCCGGATCGACGCCGTAGTCGTCGAGCGTCACGCAGTGCACGACCTCGACCGCCGCGCCCAGCCGCACGGCCAGGTCGATCGCGGTCGCGAGCGCCGCGTCGCCGCCCGACGTCCCGTCATGGCCGACGACCAGCGTGCTCATGCCCTCCAGTGTGCGTCTTCTCAGCGCCTCGCGTACGGCAGTTCGGGGTGGTCGGCCTCGATCTCGATGAGGCGGTTGTACTTGGCGACCCGCTCACCGCGGGCGGGGGCGCCGGACTTGATCTGCCCGCACCCGGTGGCGACGGTCAGGTCGGCGATGAAGGTGTCCTCCGTCTCGCCCGAACGGTGGCTGACCATCTGCGCCCAGCCGGCATCGCGGCACAGCCGCATGGCTTCGAGGGTCTCGGTCACCGTCCCGATCTGGTTCAGCTTGATCAGCGCGGCGTTGGCGACCTTGCGGCTGATCGCCTCGGTGATGATCGCCGGGTTGGTGACGAGCAGGTCGTCGCCGACCACCTGCACGAGATCGCCGATGGCGGCGTTGAGTTTGCCCCAGCCGTCCCAGTCGCCCTCGGCGAGGCCGTCCTCGAGGCTCCACACCGGGTAGCGCGCCACCATCTCGGCGTACCGGGTCACCATGTCGTCGCTGGTGAGCGCCTCGCCGGCGACGGTGTAGACGCCGTTACGGTGGAACTCGCTCGCAGCCGGGTCGAGGGCGATCGCGACGCCGGCATGACCGGTCTGGTAGCCGGCGTCGGTGATCGCCGCGACCAGTTCGGCGAGGACATCCTCCGGGCGGGCGATGTCGGGGGCGAAGCCGCCCTCGTCGCCGAGCCCGGTGGCGAAGCCCTTCCCGGACAGGCGCCGGCGCAGCGCCGCGTACACCTCGGCGCCGGCGCGGACGGCCTCGGCGACCGAGGGGGCGCCGAGCGGGGTGACCATGAACTCCTGGAAGTCGAGGCTGTTCGGGGCGTGCACCCCACCGTTGAGCACGTTGAAGCACAGCGCGCCGGGCCGGCTCGGCCGGTGCGGCTCGGGTGCGAGGCTGCGCCAGAGGGGCTGGCCCGCGGCGGTGGCGATGGCCCGGGCGGTTGCCATCGACACGCCGACGAGTGCGTTGGCGCCGAGCCGGGACTTGGTGGGCGTGCCGTCCAGTTCGATCAACGCGGCGTCGACCTCGGCCAGGTCGGCGAAGGCCTCGCCGCCCAGGCGGTGGGCGATCTCGCCGTTGACGTGCGCGACCGCCTGGGACACGCCGGCGCCGCCGTACCGGGCCGGATCTCCGTCGCGCAGCTCGACGGCCTCGCGCGTCCCGGTGGACGCGCCGGACGGAACGCCGGCGCGGGCGCTCGTCCCGTCGGCCAGCGCCACTGTGACGGCCAACGTCGGGCGGGACCGGGAATCGAGGATCTCGGTTGCGTGTACTTCCTGGACCTGCAGCACCATGCCGCACCTCCTTGTTCACCCAACCCTGTCAACTCGGGTGGGGCGCCCGACACGGGCGAACGACCCAATCCGGGTGGGCGCCGCGCCATGGCCTTCGACGCCGATCAGCCTTTCCTGCCCTAGCGACGTCGGCGGCCATCTGGCGCAACGATTCGGCAGTCGAAGGTGATCAGCTACGCGGCGCGTTCCCGCGGCGGGGTTATCGGTCGGTGGCCAGGGACAGGATCGAACTGTCGACCTTCCGCTTTTCAGGCGGACGCTCGTACCAACTGAGCTACCTGGCCGTTCCGAAAGCGGAACGCGCCGAAGTCTACCGGACCCCCTCAGCCCGCCTGCTCGTTGTAGCGCTGCCAGACGAGCTCAATTAGGGCCGGGTGCACGCCGATCGGGGGTGCGACGGAGCCCAGCTCCTCGGCGGCGGCCCGCAGCGTGTCGACGAACTGCCCCTCGGCCAGCAGGTAGGTCGCGACCCGTACCGGAGCGCGCCGGCCGAACTCGGCCCGGAGGTCGTCGGCCATGGTGAACGCCGGCACCGCCCGGCCGAGTCGCTCGCCGAGCAACCGGGCGGTCTCGTCGAGTTCGGCCCGGGCTTCGGCCCGGCTCGAGCCGGCGCCGACGAGGACCGGCTGCCCGTCGCCGTCGGGCAGGCGATCGAGCAGCGCGTCCACCAGCAGGGGGTGCGGGCCGAGGTGGCGGGCCGCCCGCGCCTGCGGGTGATCCGCCAGCGCGGACCGGATGTCGGACTGCACGTGATACCCGGTGGAGAGCAGCAGCGGGACGACGACCGTCGGCCGCTCGTCCAGCACCGCGCTCAGCCGGGGCTCGACGACGTCGAGGAAGCAGAGGTCGACGCGGATCGCCGCTCGGGACGCGCGGATGAGATCGACGAGCCGGGCGGTGGTGGCCGAGCCGGTCGGGGAGGCAGTGCCGTGCGCGACGACGAGAAGCCGCGGCGCTGTGTCGTGCATGGCGACCCCGACGGGACTTGAACCCGCGACCTCCGCCGTGACAGGGCGGCGCGCTAACCAGCTGCGCTACGGGGCCTTGACCGGACAAGCCGGGGTGGGCCGTGCCCCCAACGGGATTCGAACCCGTGCTACCGCCTTGAAAGGGCGGCGTCCTGGGCCTCTAGACGATGAGGGCGGTGGTGCTCCCCGGACGGGTGCCCGGCGAACCGCATCATGCTAGCCCGTTGGAAGACCTGCTCAGCATAGGGGACACCGGTGCCCCGCTCCAAAGCGCCCCTGGCCGGCGGCCGTCACGGGTGGCGCCGCGCGCCCGCGACGGGAACCCGTGGTCACCACGAGGCGGCCGAGAAGACCTGCAGCCGCTGACCGGTCCAGACTGGCGGCATGGACGTCGGATCGGTCGGTGGCGGCAACCGGTGGGCGCTGAACCGGACTGTGTACGCGCCCGGGCAGCGAGCCGGCCACTACGAGAGCTTCTACCAGCGGGCGAACCACCCGGAGCGTCCGCTGGCGTTCTGGCTGCGGTACACGATCTTCGCGCCGGCCGGTGATCCCGCGGCCGCGCTCGGCGAGCTGTGGGCCGTCGCCTTCGACGGCGAGACCGGCCGCCACGTCGTCGCCAAGCGTGAGGCCCCGCTCGCCGACTGCCGCTTCGCCCGCGACACCTTCGACGTCCGCGTCGGAGACGCGACCCTGGACGCGGACGGGCTGAAGGGTTCGGCCGGCCCGATCAGCTGGGACCTGCAGTACTCCGGCGACGCACCGCCGCTGCTGCTCCTGCCGGCCCGTCTCTACTCGGCCGGCTTCCCCAAGGCGAAGAGCCTCGTCGCGCTACCGCTGGCCCGGTACCGCGGCACGTACACCGTCGAGGGCCAGCCGGTCGAGGTCGACGGCTGGCTGGGCAGCCAGAACCACAACTGGGGCAGCCGGCACACCGACCAGTACGCCTTCGGGCAGGTGGCCGGGTTCGACGGCGCGTCGGACAGCTTCCTCGAGGTCGCGACCGCGAAGGCGACGGTGGCCGGACCGGTCTCCGCGCCGTGGGCCACGACGCTCGTCCTGCGCCACGCCGGGCGCGAGTACTCGTTCGTCGGGCTCCGGCAGGCGCTGCGGGCCAAGGCCCGCTACCGCTGCTTCGACTGGGACTTCGAGACCGGCGACCGGGACGTGCGGATCGCCGGCCGGATCAGCGCGCCGGCGCCGGCGTTCGTCGGCCTGCGCTACGCCAACCCGCCGGGCGGGATCAAGCACTGCCTGAACACCAAGATCGCGCAGGCGGAGGTCATGGTCTTCGACCGGCGGACGGGGGAGACGATCCGGCTGATGGCGACCGACCGGGCGCTGTTCGAGATCCTGACGAGCGCCACCGACCACGGCGTCGAGCTGCGGGCCTAGCGGCGGGCGTTCGCCACGGCCCGCCAGATCAGCAGGACGACAACCGAGCCGATGACCGCGCCGATGAAGGTCGAGGCCTTGCGTAGGTCGAACTTGTCGTTGAACAGGATGGCGTAGAGCGAGCCGCCGGCGTAGGAGCCGACGATGCCGAGCACGGCCGTCCCGAGGCAGCCGAGCCGGGTCGGGCTGCCCACGAGCAGCCGCGCGATCAGGCCGGCGAACAGGCCGATGAAGAAGAGCCCCACGATCTGCCACATGGCGTGATCCTTCCGTGTCTAGGCCGGCCGCATGCCGAGCAGCCGCAGGCCGTCGTCGTCGCGGAGCACCGCGGTCACCCAGCCGCCGTCGCGGCCGAGCGCGCGCAGGGTCTCGACGGACGGGACGAGCTCGACCGGTTCGAAGCGGCGCCGCTCCCAGTTGATCCGAGCCGCGTGCCCGGCCTGGGCCAGCGCGTACACCGACTCGTCCGCGGCCAGCGCCTCCCGGGCGCTGCGCAGGTGGGCAATGGCGTCGTCCAGTGCCCCGACCAGGGCGGGATTGCCGTCACACCATGTCGTGACCAGCTCGGGGCGGGTGCGCGCGACGCGGGACCCGGACATGTACGAACCGGCGGCCAGCGAGAGCCCGAGCGGGCCGCCGGCCAGACCGGTCAACGCCAGCGCCTCGGCCAGGACGTGCGGCAGCCCGATGACCCGGGCGACCGCCGCGTCCTGCTCGGCGGCGGTCGTCGGCACCGGCTTCGCCCCGAGATCGCAGACCAGCTCGGCCAGTCGCAGCCAGGCCGGCAGGTCGGTGTCGTCCTCGACCGTGAGGGCCCAGGGCGCGTCGCGGAACAGCAGCGGGTCGGCCGCGTCCCAACCGGTCTCCTCGATGCCGGCGAGGGGGTGGCCCCCGACGAAGGTCGCCTGCGGCAGCAGGTCGCGGGCGGCGTCGACCACCGGGCGTTTGAGGGTCCCGACGTCGGTCAGGACGGCCGCAGGCGCCAGGTGCGGGGCCACCGAGGCCAGGGCACCGCGCACCTCGGGCAGGGGCATCGCGAGCACGACGAGATCGGCGCCGTGGACGGCCGCGGCGTCGGTCGGGGCCACCGGGAATCCCGATGCGCTCGCGGCCGCGGCGGTCGACGATTCGATGTCGTAGCCCACAACCTCGATCCCGGTCTGCCGGACGGCCTGCAGCAGCGAACCGCCGATCAGACCCAGCCCGAGCACCGCCACGCGGTGAAAAGCGGCCGTCGTCATGACGTCGCGCATCCGGTCACGGCGGTGTCGTCCACGCCGCGACGGTATCGCCATCGTGTGGGCGACTTTCGGCGGCTGGCTTTTCCGTGCCAGGATCGGTACCCGTCGCACGACTTTCGGACGAGAGGTGGTGGGACAAGTGGCCGAGCGGGGTTTTGCCGTCGCTGCGTTTCGCGATGGCGCGCAATGGCGCGTGGAGCCGCTGCCACCTGCCGTCCTGGACGACCTCGGCGTGTTGCTGTCCGCGCTGCGGTCGCAGCCGCCCGAGGGCAGCCCCTTCGTGATCGCGTTCGTCGAGGACGAGTTCTTCGTGATCGCGCGGCAGGAGGGGATGCGGATCTCGCTGCTGCTCTCCGACCTCACCGCGGCCGTCGAGTTCCCGCTGGCCGAGCAGGCGATGACCAGGCTCGGCGAGGATCCGCCCGCCGACGACGAGCTCGACGAGGTGTGGCCGGTCGGTGATCTGGAGCTGTTCAGTGATCTGGACCTTCCGGAGGAAGAGATGGAGGACATCCTCGACGACCTCGACCTGCTGCCCGACGAGATGCTCGAGACCATCGTCGATCGCATCGGCGTGGCCGACGAGTACCACCGGGCAATCGATGTCGCCTGGGTGAAGCGCTGATGTCTTATTTCGCTGCTGTCCTGACCCGCACCGGTGACCGGTGGCACGCCGGCGAGGCCGACCTGGAGGACTGCGAGTCGCTGTCCGACCTCGGCGACTACCTGCGCGACAACGGCGGGCAGGTCCGGCTGCTCGTCCTCGAGCAGGACGACGAGTACGCCGCGATCATCCGGCTCGACCACGACGAGGACGACCCGCGGGCGTTCCTCTCCGACGGGCACGCCGCCGACGCCTTCCCGATGGCCGCGCTGGTGGCCGAGGATCTCGTCGAGATCGGGGAGGACGAACTCGAGGACGACGAAGACGCCCCGCCCGCGCACGACAGCGCCCCGTTCGGCGACGCGGACATCGTCGAGGACCTCGGCACGCCGGCCAGTGACCTGCTCGCTATGTGCGCCCACCCCGGCACGCTGCCGATCGACGTCCTGGTGGCGGTGTGCGAGAAGGCCGGCTGCGGCGAGGCGTTCGAGGAACTGCGCGGGTGATACCGCGCCGCTCCGACGCGGACGCGATCGGGCTGGCGCTGGAGGAGGCCCGCCGGGCCGATCCGTCGGAAGTGCCCATCGGCGCGGTCGTGCTCGACCCGTCCGGGCGGGTGCTCGGCACCGGCCACAACGAGCGGGAGACCGCCGCCGACCCCACTGCCCATGCCGAGGTGCTCGCGCTGCGCCGGGCCGGCGCGGCGCTCGGGTCGTGGCAGCTGGTCGGCTGCACGCTCGCCGTGACGCTGGAGCCGTGCACGATGTGTGCGGGTGCGCTCGTCCTGGCTCGGGTCGACCGGCTCGTGTTCGGCGCGTGGGATCCGAAGGCGGGGGCGGCCGGCTCGCTCTGGGACGTCGTGCGCGACCGGCGGCTCAACCATCGCCCGGAGGTCGTGGGCGGGGTGCGGGCGGAGGAGTGCGGAGGACTGCTCGACGCGTTCTTCGCCGAACGGCGCGGCCGCGGACCGGTGTCCGGGAGCGGGCCGGACGGGGTCCTGTAACCTTTCCGGCGGTGGCGTGTCCGAGCGGCCAAAGGAGCACGCCTCGAAAGCGTGTGTGGTTAACAGCCACCGTGGGTTCGAATCCCACCGCCACCGCCAATGAAGTCCCCGTATTTGTTGGGGTATATGGGCCCGTCGTGATCTTGCGCTGAGGCCTCATGATCGAATGATCTTGTCGCTAGTCTCAGTTTCAGTCTCAGCAGCAAGCGTGTTCCTGCGCTGATCAGCCTCGCTGAGCGTCGGGGTGCGTCGCCGAGCATCGCGGAGCGTCTGAGCGTTCGCTGAGCCTGGTCCGTACGGGTTCCCCGCGGCCGTCGGCCAGTCCGCCTTCTGCGGTCTTGCGTGGGTGTGGGTTCTTCGGGCGGAGCCGGAGCGCCCGGACAGGCTCTCGGTGATCAGAGATCCCGCCCGGCGGCGTTTGCGGCTACACGGTCGTGACGCGGCGATCTCGCGTGCGGGCGCATTCCCGTCGGCGCTGCTCAGATCAGATGGCTTCGCGCGTTTTGAGGCGGAGGGCGGCGCGTCAAGCGTCGGAGGCAGCGTCCAGGGGTATTCCGGTCAGGTGGGCGATCCTGTCGAGGTCGACGTCGCGGCACAGGAGCACTGCTCCGGTGCGCCAAGCGACCGCAGCGATCATGCAGTCGATCATGCCGCGTGGCGTGATTCCCGCTTCGCGGCAGCGGCGGTAGATGAGCGCCGCAGCGTCGAAGTCCGATCGTGCGTCGAAGGGCAACAGGCCGCCGCGCAGCATGAGACGCCGAAGCGAGTCGGCTGCCTGTGCGGTGCGCGCGCCGGCGGTCACTTCCATGAGCACCGGTTCGGTGACGACCAGTTCGGCGTCCGAGGCGATCAGGGCCTCGATGCGCTGATCGACGGCGCTGCCGGTCGCCCGGTCGTACTCGACCCACGCGGAGGTATCGGCGAGGATCACGCCGCTCCACGCGGTGCCTGGTCGGACGGGACGTCACCGATGGCGCGGGCGCCGCGCATCGCCAGTGCCTGTTCGCGTGACATCGGCTGCCCTGCGAGGTGTCGCAGCGCGATGTCGACCGCTTCGGTCTTGGTGTGCACGCCGAAGCGATCCATGATGACCCGGACGTAGTCATCCTCGATTTCGATGTTGGTCCGCACCTTCGCCATACACGTAGAATACACGTGACGTGTATATGTCGTGTGCCAAGCAGCACGTCTCATTCGTGTGCTGGTGATCCACGCTGCGGCTGCAAATACCTGTAGATGGATTCGTCTACAGGGGCTACCGTTGGCGGTATGGCCGAGACGACGACGATCCGGGTCGACCGGTCGACCCGGGATCACCTGAACCGGTTGGCGCGCGAGCGTCATATCACGGTTGCGCAGGCTGCATCGCGAGCGGTGCGGTTGCTTGAGCAGGAACAGATCGGCTGCGATCTTGCGGTGCCGTTGACCACCGATGAGACGGCGTGGCTTGATGCTGAGGGCGGGTGACGTCGTTGAGCTGGATCTCGGCCTTCCGGAAGGTTCCGAGGCCGGCCTGGTGCGCCCCGCGGTGGTGGTGACCGCGGACCGGATCTTGCAGGGCGGCCCGAACGTGGTCCAGGTGGTTCCGTTGACACGCACGGTCCGGTCCAGCGCAAGCGAGGTCGTCATCGAGCCGGTCGAGGGTAACGGCCTGTCGGCGCGTTCGGCCGCGCAGTGCCAGCATGTGCGGGCGATCGCCACCGGACGGGTCGGTGCCCACCTCGGCAACGTCGGAGCGGTGAGCCTGCGGCAGCTGCGCGAGACGCTGGCCCTGATCTTCGATCTGTAGCGTCGATCGCTGCTACCAGGCCCCGCGGAGCTCCAATAGCTGGCCGCGCGGAGCAGCGCTCGTCGTCTCAGTTTCAGCCTCAGTTCGCTCGGCGTCGCGGGGTACCGCGGAGGATCGAAGGCGTGTGCCCCGTCCGAATATCTGCCCCGGCGCGTCGGAGCGTCTTCGGGTTCCGGGGTGTCATGGCCCGGACCACCCTGAAGGCGCGTCCGGTCGCCCGCCGTTAACGGCCGGTTACGGGTGGTACTGCTCCACGAACGAGGAGACGGCGGTACGGGGTCCGCGCATCACGAAGATCCGCCCGAACCGGTCGTCGACCAGCCGCTGCGGGAGGTCGGTCGGAGCCACGGTCTCGTGCCCGATTCCGCTCCGCGTCGTCGAGAGCAGGATGACGGTCGCCGAGGCGGTCAATGTCAGCCGCTCGGTGGCCGGCTCGAGCTCGAAGTGGCTGTTGTTGGGCGCACCACACACCCGATGCGCCGGGTTGGCGGTTACCAGGACCGTGTCTCGGTCCACCTGCGCTGAAACGGCCCGCACGTAGGTCTGCCTCGCTATGGCCGGCGGGCACGGAGTGCCGGAGTCGCTCGGCGCGCCAGTCGTTGTGGCGCTCGAGCCGGCGGTCGAGGGTTCGGTTGCAGTGGAGTCGTCCACGCCTGCCGGTGCGCCGTCGGTCGAGGGTGCGCCGACCGCCGGTGCCGCCGGGGCGCTGCCCCCGCGCTGGCAGCCGGCCAGCACGGTTGCGACGGCCGCCAGCAACAGGACCAGGCGAGCGTTCAGGGCAAAGAGCTTGGTCAGCTTGGTGCGATCGGATGTCCGATACGTCATCGTTCGTTCTCCTCATCCGTCGATGTAGCCAGGTGAGCGGTCATCCGGCCTACCCCCAGGAACGCCCCGGCACGTCGGCGGCTTCAGGCTGCGCAGCTCGCTGCTCAGCCTGCGAACCCGCGCGCGGTGTCAGCGCACCATGTGGCACGAGGAGATGCTCGTGGTTGCCCGGTGGGTCGGTGGGTGAACCATCGGCGTCGGCGAATCGGAACGGGATGCCGGCGGCGAACGCGACCCGCGGGTGATCCTGCAACTGGAAGTGCAGGTGTGGCTCGGAGCTGTTGCCGGAGTTGCCGCACTCGGCGATCTGCTCGCCCGCGCGGACGGGCTGGCCCACGGCGATCCGGACCGAGTGCCGCCGCAGGTGTGCGGTGACGGCGTAGACGCCGTCGCCCAGATCGAGCACGACGTGGTTGCCGAGCACCCGGCTGGGGCCGAACAGGTCGCGAAGCAGTTCGACGGTGAGCAGGTACAGCAGGCCGAGGGGTGAGGTCCGGCTCCAATGGTCGCGCTCCCGGTCGTGGGCGCGCACCACTACGCCGTCAGCCGGAGCGAGCACCGGCTGGCCGAAGCCAGGAAACTCCTGCGGGCGGCGGGCGAGGGGCCACCAGCCGAAGCCGGGCCGCGACCCGCCGACCGGGTCGTGGACCAGATCGAGCGCGTAGGCCTGCCCGTAGGCCTGCACGCCGTGGCTAGGCACTCGGGTTGCCGGGCTGTTCATCGCCAGCCAGCGGCCGATCAGCGGCGATCGCACCGCAACTGGCTCACGTCGCAGTGTGCCGGCCCGCATCAGCACCACGATGATCGCAAGTTCGGCAATCCACGGCAGCGGCCCACCTGGCACGCCGACGAACTGGCCGGCGATGCCGAGGGCGAGAACTGCCGCGAACGCCGGGATCCGCAGGCGGGACAGGGCAATCGCGATTCGGTCGGACAATGGCTCTCCTCCTTAGCATTCGGTCGCGGCCAGCAACACGAGCAGCGGCACCACCCGTTCCGCGGGAACTGCGTAATGGCCGCGCGTGGTCTGCTGCAGCCACCCGGCGGCGACGAGCTGGCGCAGGTGGTGATAGAGCTGGCCGGTCGTGCCGAGCCGTTCGTCGGCCTGCAGGTCGGCTGTCGTCCGGGAGCCGCTCAGCACCTGCTGCAGCAGCCGCAGGCGCACCGGGTGCCCGAGCGCGCCGAGCACCGAGCTGCGCTGCGACCAGTCGTCGTCCAGCAGTGCCTCGGTTGTGCGACCGTACTGCCAGGCGTATTCCTCGCCGGTCGGCAAGGGCACGGCACCGGCGAAGACGACCGCGCCCGCGCCGGCGAGCCGCTCGCGCAGGCCGTTGAGCACCCAGAACCGGTCAGCGTCGACGCCGACCACAGCTGCGCGTGCACCGGGCGGGTCGCCACCCTCGAGCCGGTCCAGGCGCTTCTCCACCGCCGCCAGTCGTTCGGCAAGATCGGCACGGTCCACTGTACGGGGCACCGAGCAACTATTACGTAGATACGTAATAACGTCAAACTCGCACGACAGGGATCGGCCTCGCGCCTGGACGGGTTGGAGCGAAACCGGCCGTAAGACCGGAGTCCCGGGTGCCGGGTGGCCGGGGTACTTGGACGGCGGCGAACCAGGTCAGACGACTCTGCTCCGGTTGCGTCGAGCGTGGTGGGCTCGAGGTGATCGGCAGGAGAGGACTGGTCGCCATGTCCGAAACAGCCGGGACCGGGGCGGAGCGCGGCGGACCGGTCATTGTCGAGGGCGTTGCTGGGTCGGCCGGTTCGGCTGCCGCGTTGCGGTGGGCGGCTGACGATGCCGCCGCGGTCGGCGGGGTGGTCGTGGTGGTTCACGCGCCGGCGTCGCGTGGGAGGTGACGAGGTCGGTGCCCTCCGCAGATCTGGCCGAACTGCCACTGACCGTGCTGCAGGAGCAGCTGCACGCAGACGGACGTGGGCTGTCGTCGGCTGAGGCGGCCACTCGCTTGCAGCGGTTCGGCCCGAACGAGATCGTGGATAAGCGGCGCAACCCGCTGTTGGAGTTCGCGGGGTACTTCTGGGCGCCGATCCCGTGGATGATCGAGGTCGCGCTGGCGCTTTCGCTGCTGGTCCGGCACTGGACCGACGCGGTGATCATCGGGGTGCTGCTGGCGATGAACGGGCTGGTCGCCTTTACCGAGGAGCATCAGGCGGCGAATGCGATCGAGGCGCTCAAGCAGCGGCTGGCGGGTGCGGCGCGGGTGTTGCGCGACGGGGACTGGATGTCGGTGCCGACTCGGGAACTGGTGCCCGGGGACGTGCTGCGGGCGCGGCTCGGGGATGTGGTGCCTGCCGACGCCCGGCTGCTCGAGGACGTCAAGTTGCAGGTGGATCAGTCGGCGTTGACCGGCGAGTCATTGCCGGTCAGTCGTGGGCGGGGCGAGGTGCTGTATTCCGGCGCGGTGATCACCCGTGGTGAGGGGGACGTGCTGATCTACGCAACCGGGGCGGACAGCTTCTTCGGCAAGACCACCGCGCTGGTCCAAACCGCCGGCACGGTCAGTCATTTCCAGCGTGCCGTGCTGCGCATCGCGCACTATCTGATCGTGATCGCGGTCGTGCTGGTCGCGGTGACCACTGCCGTGTCGCTGGCCCGAGGCAACCCGGCGCTGCAGACGCTGGAGTTCGCGCTGGTGGTCACCATCGCGTCGGTGCCGGTCGCGCTGCCGGCCGTGCTGTCGGTGACGATGGCGGTCGGGGCGCGGCAGCTTGCCCGCCGGCAGGCCGTGGTCCGCCATCTGCCGGCGGTGGAGGAACTGGGCGGCATCGACCTGCTCTGCTCGGACAAGACCGGCACCCTCACCCAGAACCGGCTCGCGGTCGCCGACCCGTGGCGGGCGGCCGGGGTTTCCGAGTCTGAGCTGATCGCCGCCGCCGCGCTCGCCTCGCGGGCTGAGGACAGGGATCCGATCGATCTGGCCGTGCTGGCCGCCGCCGCCGACCGCCGCGTCGTAGTCGGGGGACAGGTCGAGCAGTTCACGCCGTTCGACCCGGTGAGCAAACGCACCGAAGCGCGCGTGGACGGCGGTGACGGAACTCGGTTCCGGGTCAGCAAGGGAGCCCCGCAAGTGATCACCGCACTGTGCCCGCCGGGGGCCAGCAGCGAGGCCGCCAACCGTCGGGTCGAGCAGTTCGCCGGCCAGGGCTACCGATCGCTCGCGGTGGCGCGGACCGAGCCGGACGGCAGCTGGCGGCTGCTCGGCGTCCTGCCGCTGGCCGATCCGCCCCGTGCGGACTCGGCCGACACCATCCGTGCGGCGCGTGAGCTCGGGGTCGCGGTGAAGATGGTCACCGGCGACCAGGTGGCCATCGCCCGGCAGGTGGCGCGCCAGATCGGGCTCGGTGACCAGATCGTGGCCGCCGACCAGCTCCCCGCCAAGCCCGAGGGTGGGCAGCCCGGCGCGGAGGGTGATGCCCGCGGCCCGCGGCCGGCCGAGTCGAGCGATCTCGTGGAGCAGGCTGACGGGTTCGCCCAGGTCTTCCCGGAGCACAAGTACCGCATCGTGCAGTTGCTGCAGCGTCGCGGGCACATCGTCGGCATGACCGGGGACGGGGTCAACGATGCGCCGGCGCTCAAGCAGGCCGACGCCGGCATCGCGGTCGCCGGCGCCACCGATGCCGCCCGCGCGGCCGCCGACGTCGTGCTGCTCGCCCCCGGCTTGTCGGTGATCGTCGACGCGATCCGGCTGGCTCGCGAGATCTTCGCGCGGATGACCAGCTATGCCACCTACCGGATCACCGAAACCATCCGGGTGCTGCTCCTGATCAGCCTGGCGATCGTCGCGTTCAACTTCTTCCCGGTTACCGCGATCATGATCGTGCTGCTGGCCGTGCTCAACGACGGCGCCATCCTGTCCATCGCCTACGACCGGGTCCGCGGCGCCCCGCACCCGGCCGCGTGGAACATGCGGACCGTGCTCACCGTCGCCACCGTCCTGGGCAGCATGGGCGTGCTGGAGACCTTCCTGCTCTTCGCCCTCGCCGGTCCCGTCTTCGGGCTCGACCACGACGTCACCCGCACCCTGATCTACCTCAAGCTATCGGTGTCCGGACACTTGACGATCTTCGTCACTCGCGCCCGCGGCCCGTTCTGGGCCCGACCCGCGCCAGCGCGGATCCTGCTCGGCGCAGTGGTCGGAACCCAGCTGATCGCCACACTCATCGCCGGGTTCGGTTTCCTGATGACCCCGCTCGGCTGGCGCTGGGTCGCGCTGGTCTGGGGCTACGCCCTGGTCTGGTTCCTCGTGGAAGACCGGGTCAAGCTCGCCACCCACGCAATCCTCGACCATCGCCACCAACTCGAAGTCGTCGCTGGCCAACCGCCTTTGCCGGCCGCGCCTGCCATGACCGGGCGGCGGTAGTCCAGCCGGAGGCCCCTCACCGGGCGGGAGAGGAGGAGTGCGGCATGCATCGCACGCAGCCGAGCAACACGACGGCGCGAGCGGGGCCGGATACGGCCCGCATCGTCGTCGGCGTCGACGGGACACCGAGTTCGGTGGCTGCGCTGCGCTGGGCAGCTCGCCTTGCCGGCGCGTTGGACCTGGGAATCGACGCGGTCACCGTCTGGGAGTACGCCGGCCGGCAACACTCGTACACCGTCACTCCAGAAGGTGATTACCCGCGCGACGACGCCAGCCACCGGCTCATCGATGCCGCCGAGGCGGTCTTCGGCACCGACCGTCCGGCCCGGCTGCGACTGCTGGTGCACTCCGGTCGCAGCCCGATCAGGACCCTGCTCGACGCCAGCCGCGACGCCGAACTGCTCGTGCTCGGCAGCCGAGGCCACAGTGGCGTGACCGGTGTGTTGCTCGGCTCGGTCAGCGCCGCCTGCGCCGAACGCGCCCGCTGCCCCGTCCTCGTCGTCCACGAGGAGGACGAGACTGCGTTTGCAGCTACCCGCCCGAGCCCGCCAGCCACCGTCCGCTGGGACCGGTAGCCGCCACCGGGGCCGGTTCAGTTGGTCGCGGGCGGGCAGTGCGCGGCGACGACGGTGCCGGTGGCGTGTTTGAGGCATTTCATGCCGGTGGAGCCGATGAGGTGGCCGAAGCCGCCTGCGGCGCCGCGGCTGCCGATCACCAGTAGCTGCGCGGTGCTGGCCGCGGGCGTGAGCACCGCGGCGGGTTTGCCTTCGATGACCCGGCCGGAGACGGTGGCTCGCTGGTCCTGCGGCAGGGCGTCGAGTTCGGTTTCGAGCAGGCGTTCGGCCGACTGTCGGACCTCCGATTCGGGCGGCCCGTACGGGTGGCCGCCGAACTGGGCGCGCCAGTCCCAGGCGACGATGGCGTCGACGGTTGTGCCGGTGAGGTTGGCTTGCCGGATTGCCCAGTGCAATGCGGCGCGCGCGCAGTCCGACCCGTCGAGGCCGACGACGATGCGCGGCTCGCAATCCGGCGGGGCCGGGCGGGCGACGGCGACCGGGCAGCGGGCGTACGTGACGACGCGTTGGGGGACAGAGCCGAGCAGGATTCCGGGGAGACCGCTGTAGGAGTGTGGCCCGACGACGACCAGCTGTGCCGCTGCGGAGTATGTGATCAGGGCGGCCGCCGGGGGCTCGGCGGACAGGTGCATGTGAACGGCGGCGGCCCGCTTGGTGCCGAGCGTGTCGTGGACCGCTTCGCTCAGTAGCTTGCGGGTGGTGGGCGCGGCCTCGCCGACCTCGTCACCGGGTTGCAGTTCCAACTCGCCGCCTCGCAGCGCGGTGACGGTCAGCAGGGGCGCGCCGGTCAGTTCGGCCTGGCCGGCGGCCCAGGCGAGAGCGGCGAGCGATTCGGGGGAGCCGTCGATGCCGACGACGATGGGTAGAAGGTTGGCTGGCGTACCTGACTGTGTGGTGTCGTTCATCGCTCTGCTCCCTTCAGCGTGGTGCCGAGTGCGGCATGCGTGCCGCCGTCTGTCCGGCGTCGGTGCGCGCGCCGCCTTGTGCGCCTCGATCGCGACCACCAGCAGAGGCGGGGGCGTTTGGCCCGTCACGCGCCTCGGCGGCTGGCGACCGAGGTAGTCGATGGAATGTTCTGAGGTGACCAGCGTGACTGCGGGGAGCCATAGCGGCGCCTTGCTGCGTGCTCGTCATCCGCGTGCCCGCCGAAGTCGTTTGTCCGCGGCCACCACGAGGCTGGCGGCGAGGGCGAGTGCCAGGATGCGCAGCCACACGTCTGCTCCGATGGGGGCGGTGCCGAAGACGGTGTTCATGGCGGGTAGGTAGGTGATGGCGAGTTGACCGATCGCCTGGGTGACGACCCCGAGGATGACCCACCGGTTGGAGAACAGTCCGATCCGCCACGCCGACCGGGTCAGCGAGCGGCAGCTGAACAGGTAGAACGCCTCGACCGCGACGAACAGGTTCAGGGCCGCGGTCCGGGCTTCGGCCAGGCTGGCCCCGTTGCCGCGCTCCCATTCGAATAGCCACCAAGATCCGGCGACCAGCAGTGTGGAGACGAGCAGGATCCGCCGTAGCAGCGCGCGGGTGAGCAGCGGTTGGTCCGGGTCGCGCGGTGGTCGGGTCATGATGCCGGCTTCCTTGGGTTCGAAGGCGAGCATCAGTCCGAGCGCGACGGCGGTGGTCATGTTGATCCACAGGATTTGGGTGGGCAGGATCGGGAGGGCGCTCCCGGCTGCGATGGCCGCGAGGATGACCAGGCCCTCGCCGATGTTCGTGGGCAGGGTCCAGGTGATGAATTTGGTGAGGTTGTCGAATACCCCGCGGCCTTCTTCGACGGCGGCCTCGATGGTGGCGAAGTCGTCGTCGGTGAGCACCATGTCGGCGGCGTCTTTGGCCACTTCGGTGCCGCTTCGGCCCATGGCCACACCGATACCGGCTTGCCGTAGCGCGGGGGCGTCGTTGACACCGTCGCCGGTCATGGCGACCACGTGACCGCGCGCCTGCAGCGCCTCGACCAGCCGCAGCTTCTGCTCCGGAGAGACCCGGGCGAACACAGCTGCCCGCTCGACTGCCGCGGGAAACTGGTCACCGGGAAGCGCGGCAAGCTCGGTGCCGGTCAGCACGACACCGGGCTCATGTTCGCTCTGGCCGAGTAGCCCGACCTGGCGCGCGATCGCGGCGGCGGTCTCGGCGTGATCGCCGGTGATCATCTTCACCGCGATACCCGCCGCGTGGCAGGCGGCCACCGCGGCGGTCGCCGCGGCCCGAGGTGGGTCGAGCATCGCCTGCAACCCGGTCAGCACCATGCTGGCTGGCAAATGGTCCTCGCCGAAGCAGTCCAGGCCGGCCTCGTTAGGTTCGGCCCTTCGCAGGGCGGTGGCCAGCACCCGCAGTCCTCGGCTGGCCAGGTCGTCGGCTGTGCGCAGCACAGCATCGCGGTCCATCGGGCGAAGCGTGCCGTCGGCTGCCAGCTGCCTGTCGCAGAGTTCGACTATGCGTTCGACCGCTCCCTTGGCCAGCACCACCTGACCCGCTGGATTTCCGGCGGTGTTGTCGCTGTGCAGGGTCGCCATGTATCGGCGTTCGGAGCTGAACGGGATCGTTGAAATGCGCGGAACCATCTCCGCCACGTGGCCGGCGCCGAGCCCCGCTTTGGCGGCGAGCACCAGCATCGCACCCTCGGTAGGGTCGCCCACGACGTTCCATCGGCCGTCCTCGCCGGTCAGGGCGGCGTCGTTGCAGGCGGCCCCGGCCAGCACCGACCAGCGCAGCGCCTGGTCGGAGTCGAGGCACACCTCGGCGTCGCTCGTGTCGAGCAGCGCCCCGTCCGGGGCGTAGCCGGAGCCGGTGACCTGGTATCGCCCGCCGGGGGTCCACGCGACACGGACGGTCATCTGGTTCTCGGTCAGCGTGCCGGTTTTGTCCGAGCAGATGACGGTGGTGCTGCCGAGGGTCTCGACGGCGGGCAGCCGGCGGATCACCGCGCGCCGCCGCGCCATCCTGGCCACCCCGATCGCGAGTGTGATCGTGACCGCCGCCGGCAGTCCTTCGGGAATCGCGCCGACCGCGAGCGCGGTCGCAGCGGTGAACATCTCCACCGCGCCCTCGCCGCGCAGCAGCCCCACCCCGAAGGTCGCGGCGGCCAGGGCGAGGATGCCGATCGTGAGGATCTTGCTGAACTCGGCGAGCTTGCGGGTCAGCGGTGTCGCGAGGGTTTCCGCCGCCCCGACGAGGCGGTGAATCTCGCCTAGCTCGGTCTCCGCGCCGGTGGCGACGACGATCCCGGCGCCGTGGCCGGTGGTGACCAGGGTGCCGGAGTAGGCCATGTTGCGCCGGTCGGCGACCGGGGCCGCGTCGGGCACCACAGCCTCATCCTTGGTGACCGGGACGGATTCACCTGTCAGCGCCGACTCGTTCACCCGCAGCTCGGTCAGCTGGGTCAGCCGCAGGTCGGCGGGTACCTTGTCGCCGGCGTCGAGCAGCACTAGATCGCCGGGGACGAGGTCGTCGGAGGGGACCGTCCGCTCCTGCCCGTCGCGCACCACCCTCGCGAGGGTGCGGATCATCGACCGCAATCCCTCCAGGGCGGCTTCGGCCTTGGACTCCTGGATGAAGCCGACGAGCGCGTTGATCAGCACTACCCCGAAGATCACCGCAGAGTCGACGTACTCGCCCAGTCCCGCGGTGATCGCCCCGGCGGCGAGCAGCACGTAGATCAGCGGGTGGTGGAATTGGCCCAGGATCCGCGTCAGCAGGCCGGCGCCTTTGCGGGCGGGCAAGCTGTTCGGTCCGAACCGCGCCGACCGCTCGGTGACGTCGTCGCTGGCCAGGCCACGATGCGGGTCGGTCCGCAGCAGCAGCACCACTTCGTGCGCCGGCAGGCCGTGGTGCGCGGTCGCCGACGAGGGCCGCACCGATGGCGCTGACGTGGTCACCGGGGCGCCTCTGCACTCATGTGAGTTCCAGCCGAATCGCCACCGATTGGCAGGGTGTCGTGGATGATCGTGACGGGGTAATACGCGGGTCCGGAGGCTGTCCTCGCCCATACCCGGCCCAACGCAGCAGCACGCAGGCAGTTCGGGTCTTGGGAAGATCGAGATTGACTGGGCCGGCAGACGTGCTGTGCCGCAACAGCGCGTCGGAGCTTCTCCGGGTTCGGTCCTGTACCCCGACGATTGGGGTTCGGCGCGTACCAGCGCGTGGACAGCGAGCAGCACTGCTGAGGGTCAATAGATCCGCAGGCGGGCGGCTCAGCGGCGCGCGTCCTCGCCCCACCGGATGAGTACCGATGCCCCGGCACTGAGTCATGATGCGACGCCCTTCACGTATGCGATCGCCTGCCGGAGCACGTGTGTAGTCGGCGGGTCGATGACTCCCTTGGCTTCACCTTCCGTGCAGATCGCGGGTGCGAGCCAGTGCCTAAGGTCACCGCTGGGCCCCGACCTGCGGCCCGCTAGGGCGCGGCACGAACTGGACGGCCCAGGCTGTGCTCTGGTGGCGCCTGTGTCAGAGTCGAGCCAACGAGCAGCCGGAACGCCGCGACCGGGGCGGCGACCACCGACGGGGAGATGGCGGACGAGCCATGGCCAGGCGGATCAGGCGGGCGACGACAACCGCCGCCTCCTCGTTGCGGGCCTTCCTGCATGCGGAGAGCGCGGGCGGGATCGTCCTCGTGGTTGCGGTCGCGGCGGCGCTGATCTGGGCGAACAGCCCCGCCGCTGACGGCTACGCCCGGTTCTGGGAGCACAAGATCACCCTCGGTGGCGGGCCGGCGCGAGTCAGCCACGACCTGCAGCATTGGGTCAACGACGGGCTGATGGTCGTGTTCTTCTTCGTCATCGGCCTCGAGATCAAACGCGAACTGATCGCCGGTGAGCTGCGCGACCGTCGCGCCGCCATCCTTCCCGCTCTGGCCGCCCTGGGCGGGGTCGCGCTGCCGGCGTTCATCTATTTCGCGGTGGTCGGCGGCGGGGCGGCCGCTCGCGGGTGGGGCATCCCGATGGCCACCGACATCGCCTTCGCGCTCGGCGTTCTGGCGCTGCTCGGCCGGCGTGCCTCCACCGGCGCGAAGCTGTTCCTGCTCACCGTTGCGATCGTCGACGACATCCTCGCTATCGGGGTCATCGCGATCTTCTACACCGGTCGGGTCAAGCTGTGGTGGCTCGCACTCGCCGTCGCGGGGCTGGGCGTCGTAGCGGGGCTGCGCCGGCTGGGCGTCAGCACGCCCTGGGGCTACCTCCCCGCCGGCGTCCTAGTCTGGTTCGCGACCCTGGAGTCCGGCGTGCACGCCACGCTGGCCGGGGTCGTGCTCGGGCTGCTCACCCCCGCGCGGCCGGTGGCCGGGCGCCATGTCCTGGACGAGCTGGAGCAGGCCCTGCACCCGGCCAGCGCTTTCCTGGTCGTCCCCGTCTTCGCGGTGGCCAACGCCGGGGTGGACCTGCGCGGCGACGCGATCGGCAACGCCTTCAGCCAATCGCTGACCTGGGCGATCGTCGTGGCGCTGGTCGTGGGCAAGATCGTCGGCATCGGCGGGGCGACGTACCTGGCGCGCAAGCTGGGCTGGGGAGCGCTGCCCGCGGACATGCATCCCCGCGAGGTTCTCGGCACCGCGGCGCTGGGCGGTATCGGCTTCACCGTCTCGCTGTTCATCACCGACCTGGCGTTCACCGACTCCGGTCTCGTCGGGCAGGCGAAGGTCGGCATCCTCGCCGCCTCGGCTGTCGCCGCCGTGGTCGGTGCGGTCCTGCTGCTCGCCGCCCCGGCCGGAACCGGCGCGAGACGACCGCCTCCGCCGGACGAGGAAGGGGCCGCACACTGAGCGGAGGGCGACGCGAAGTCGGCAACTGACCCGGGGGTGTGAGCAACAGACGACCGAGCCATGCGCACTGGGGCCGGCATCGCGGGCGAACGGCCGCGTTCACGCGCGGGCCTGGGCGGCACTGTCAGCCCATGATCAGCGCGCAGGGTCGGCAGCGTGGACACCCGAGCGCCGCCCAACTCGGCGTTGGGGCAGCGGTCTGGCTCATGAGGCGGCACGCCCCGCCTTCGACCGATCGCTGAACGCCCGTCCAGGACCACCCGAACCTCTCCACGCTCCCTCGCCCAGGCGCCTGCGGCCAGAGCCACCCGACGGTCAGGGACAGGGCCTTCGTCCTTACCGAGCCCCGTCCGCTGTGCGAGCCTGGAAGGGACTGCAACGGGAGGCGGTGCCAGGGGTGAGCAGCATTATTGCCGGCTTCGACGGCTCACCGGGCGCCCACGCGGCGCTGAGCTGGGCCGTGCGCGAGGCCCGGCTGCGGGGCGTGCCGCTACGCGTGATGACCTTCGCCGAGAGCGACGACCAGCCCGAACAGCCGCGGGTCGACGTCCTCGAGACGTTGCGCGCGCACCTGGCGCCGATGGTGGCCGACCTGTCCGGCGACCTGCGGGCCGATGAGCCAGTTCGCTACGAGGTGCTCGCGGGATCGCCGCAGCCCGGGCTGATCGCAGCCTGCAGCGCCGGAGATCTGCTGATCGTCGGATCCCGGGGCCGGAACCCGCTGACCGAACTGCTGCTCGGGTCGGTCAGCCACGCGTGCCTGCACGCCGCCCCCTGCCCGGTCGCGATCATCCCGCCCCGCGACGGTGACGCCGCGCCGCACAACCGGGTGATCGTCGGCGTCGACGGCTCAGCACCGTCGCGCCGCGCGATGTACCTCGCGGCCGAGGAGGCCCGGCTGCGGCAGGCCACCCTGCACGCCGTGCACGCGGTGTACTGGGTGCCGATCGGCGCAGAGCTCGCCACGCCGGACAACGAGCAACTCGTCAACTGGGGACGGCACCTGCTTGACGCCGAACTGCGCGAGACACACATCGGGGCGCGCCCGGTGGTGGTCGCCGGGCACGCCGGGCAGGTGCTGGCCCGGCACAGCACGCACGCCGACCTGCTCGTCGTCGGCTCCCGCGGACGCGGACCGCTGGTCAGCCTGCTCGCCGGATCGACCGCGGACTACTGCGCACGCCACGCACGATGCCCGGTCCTGATCACGCGATAGCAGCCCCGGCAACGTTCGCGCGAACCCCACCCTGCGCGTTGGCTCAGGTCGTCAGCAGGTTGTGCACCGGCCGCACCAGCAGCCAGTCCTCGCTCACCTCGACGACGCGGACCGCCGAACCCTCCCGCAGAAGACCGTGCCGTGCGCGCAACTGCCACAGCTGGCCGGACACGACCCCGTATGCGACGAACCCGTCCTCGGCCGTACCGAGTACGACCGCGCCGCGCCCGACGAGTTCGCCGGAGGCGTCGAACGGCCGATCCCGGCGGAACCGCCACGAGCGGCGGCCTGCGGCGAAGGCCCCCACTCCGACGATCGCCGCCACCGGCACCACCAAACCCGGATGCACCCCGGGTGGCGCTCCCGTCAGGTACAGGCCGGCGAACAGTGTGCTCACCCCAGCGCTCAGCGCGTGCACCCCGAACCCCGGCGCAAGTGTTTCGAAGGCCAGCGATGCGGCCGCGAACGCCAGCATCATCGCCCCGCCCGGGTGCGGAGGAAGCACGGCCAACAGCGCTACCCCGACGCCGAGCAGCAGCACCCCGACCGGCAGGACCCAGGAACTCCCGTGCCCGGCCAGACGCAGCGCGAGGCACATCAACCCGGCCATCACGAGCACGAACGTGATCTCCGCAGCCGCGGCAAACTCGACCGTCGCGGCGGACTCGGACTCCGGCTGAAAGGCGCCAATCCGATCGGCGTCCACCTCGCGGAACAGCAGCGGGATAGCGGGCATACGTGGCACCTCCGCTCGCCGGGTGGGCTTCGCCGCTCGCCGCGTCCTGACCGGGTACATCCTTCGCCGCCGCGTGGTCGGGCGACAAGTGACCTTCGACCACTAGGCTGGGTCGTGGAGTGCCGGGAAGCCTGGTCGGCAGCAGGAGCCGTGATGCTGTTCGAGCCTGACTGAGCCTGGAGTGACGATGCTTGCCCGCGAGCTTGCCGAGCCCTTCCCCACCGTGGCGCTCGACGCCGACGTGCTCACCGCCGCGCGCACGATGGCCGACCATCGCCAGCCCGGGTTGATCGTCTGCGATCACCAGAAACGCCCCTACACGGTGCTGCCGGGTTCCCAGGTGCTGCGGTACGTGGTGCCGACCTACATCCAGCAACAGCCGGCGCTGGCGCGTGTCTTCGACGAGCGTGCCGCCGACGAGATGCGCGACAATCTGACCCGACACACGGTCCGCGATGTCTTGCCGAATGCCGAGGATGTCGACGAGTTGCCCGTTGTCGACGGCGACGCCACCACGCTGGAAGTCGCGGCCCTGATGATCCGGCTGCGCAGCCCGCTGGTTGCGGTGATCGACGGCGACCGGGTCATCGGCGCAATCACCATCAACCGACTGCTGACCGAGATCCTGCCGGCATGAGCACCCCGCGAGGTCGCTCCGCACTGGACGCTCCACGGTCTCGCCGGGGCTCGGCATGACCGTTGCCGCGGTAGTCATCTTCGTCGCCGCCTACATCCTCATCGCGACCGAACGCATCCATCGCGTCGCCGCAGCGCTCGGCGGCGCCGCGGCGATGGTGCTCATCGGTGTGGTCGACGCGCACGTCGCATTCTTCAGCGAGAAGACCGGCGTCGACTGGAACGTGATCTTCCTGCTCCTGGGCATGATGGTCATCGTCTCCGTGCTCAAGCAGACCGGCGTGTTCGACTACGTCGCGATCTGGGCCGCCAAACGAGTGCGCGGGCGCCCGTTCGCCCTGATGGTCATGCTCGTGACGATCACGGCGGTCGCATCCGCGCTGCTGGACAATGTCACGACCGTGCTGCTCATAGCGCCAGTGACCATCCTGGTCTGCGAACGGCTCGCTCTCGGCCCCGTCCCGTTCCTGATCGCCGAGGCGCTCGCGTCCAACATCGGCGGCATGGCCACCCTGGTCGGCGACCCGCCGAACATCATCATCGGCAGCCGGGCCGGACTGTCGTTCAACGACTTCGTCGTCAACCTCGCGCCCCTGGTCGCGGTCCTGATGATCGTGTTCATCGGGCTGTGCCGGATCATGTTCCGCCGCGCCTTCACCTACGACCGCGAACGCGTGTCGGCGGTGATGGAGCTCGACGAGCGAGAGGCCATCACCAACGGAGCACTGCTCATCCGCTCATCGATCGTGCTCGCCGCCGTCATGGTCGGCTTCGTCGCCCACTCCGCGCTCGGCGTCGAACCGTCCCTGGTCGCGTTGCTCGGTGCCGGCGCGCTGGTCGCGGTCGCCAACCTCGAGCCGGCCAGGTACCTCGAGGAAGTCGAGTGGCCCACCCTGGTGTTCTTCATGGGCCTGTTCATCATGGTCGGCGCCCTGGTCGAGGTCGGTGTCATCGACCATCTCGGCCGAACCCTCACCGACGCGATCGGCGACCGCTACTTCCTCGCCGCGACCGTGCTCCTCATCGGCTCCGCGTTGCTGTCCGGCATCGTCGACAACATCCCCTACGTCGCCAGCATGTCCCCGCTCGTGCAAGGCCTCGTCGCCGACGCCGGCCGAGCGAGCGGCGCCACCGCCCTGTGGTGGTCACTCGCGGCCGGGGCCGACCTCGGCGGCAACGCCACCGCCGTCGGCGCCAGCGCCAACGTCGTCATCCTCGGCATCGCTGCCCGCAACGGCCACCCCATCTCGTTCTGGAAGTTCACCAAGTACGGCCAGATCGTCACCATCACCACAGTCGCGGTCGCCTGGGTCTACATCTGGCTGCGCTACTACGCATAGACCACCGAACTCGGGCGGACCGGAGGCACTGGGGCGGAAGGCCCTGCCGGCGCTGCGCCGGCCGCGGACACACTGGGACCGAGGACGGCGTCGCATCCCGGTGTCGGACGTCGACACGGTAGGTCGGCGACCGCCTCGCTGATCGGCGGGTGATCACATGCTCTGGCTGAGTATCAGCGTTGTCCTGCTGCTCATCCTGGCCGAGGGCTTGTTCGCGGCCGCGGAGATGGCCTTGATCTCGCTGCGCAAAGGCCAAGTCGACGCCATCGCTGCCCAGGGCCGCCGCGGCCGGCACGTCAAGCGGCTGGTCGACGATCCGAACCAGTTCTTGTCCGCGGTGCAGATAGGCGTCACGCTCACCGCGCTGCTCGCCTCCGCGTTCGGTGCCGTGACTCTGGTCGACGCGGCGGCCACGACACTGACCGATGCCGGCCTCGACCGGCGGGTTGCCGAGGCGTTGGCGTTCGCGGCGGTGACGCTGGCCATCACCTACGTCACCCTTGTCCTCGGCGAGCTGGCACCCAAGAGGCTCGCGATCCAACGCGCCGAGCGCGCCTCGTTGATCCTCGGACCGGCGCTGGCACGGATGGCCAAGATCTCCCGGCCGGTGATCTGGCTGCTGTCGGCATCGACCAACACCGTAGTTCGGCTGCTCGGGGGTGACCCGCACGCCAGCGGGGAACGGATCACCGAGGACGAGCTCCGCGACCTGGTACTGACCCACGAGGCGCTCAGCCGCGAGGAACGGGTCGTCATCGACGACGTGTTCGCCGCTAGCGACCGACGACTGGCGCAGGTCATGGTGCCGCGCACCGACGTCGTCTTCCTCGACAGCAGCCTGTCCGTGCGCGCCGCGGTCGACACCGTCAAAGCCTTGCCACACTCGCGTTACCCGGTCACCCGCCAGTCCTCGCCCGACAACATCGAGGGGTTCGTGCACGTGCGTGACCTGCTCGCCGCCGCGGACGAGGGGCAAGCCGGGAGCACCATCGCCACCCTGGTTCGACCGGTCACCCGGCTACCGGCGAGCAAACACGCTCTGCCGGCCCTGTCTGAGATGCGCGGCTCGGGCAACCACCTCGCGGTCGTCGTCGATGAATACGGCGGTACCGCCGGGATCATCACCCTCGGCCGGCTCATCGAGCAGGTGGTCGGCGAGGTCCGCGACGAATACGACCGACCGGTACACGCGCCGAGGGACATCGGCGAGGCACAGGAAATCGACGGACTGCTCAACCGCGACGACCTCGCCCGAACAACCGGCCTGCACCTGCCCGACGGTCCGTTCGAAACCGTCGCGGGCTACATCATGGCGAAGCTGGGCCGGCTACCTGCAGTTGGTGATCACGTCGAACTGACCGGCGCGGAGCTGATGGTCGCCGCCATGAACGGCCACCGCATCGCCCGCATCGCCATCGCCTCACACCGGCCGGAAGCGACGACCCGACCCCGCGACACAGCGCCGGCCCACGACGGCGCACCAGGCCCATAAGGGCCGCACCGCTGATCCCGCCGTGATCGTTGGAGCGACAGTTGGTGCGAAGGCGATGGCGGCACCCGCATGAAGGACAACCGACCTCTGGCCGGAACCAGCAGGTGATGTCGCCCCGCGCTGTCATCCTCCGTGGGGACAGGACTTCGATCGGGCGCGACAACGAGCACGTACCCGTCGTCCGGCCCCGTCGCAGACCGTTCGCAGCGCGCTGCGCACCCGCCCGCGCGGGCCTACCACTGCGACGTCACATTGGGCGGATCTCGGCGGTAGGTGGGACGACGACCACAGGGCATCGCGCATGGTGGACGCACTGGCTGCTGACCGACCCGAGCAGCAGGCCAGCGAATCCGCCCCTGCCTCGCGACCCGACCACAAGTAGATCGGCGTGAGCCGCCGCCTCGAGCAGTCCCTCGGCGGCCGGACGGCGCACCACGTGGCAGGTCACGGAGACGCTCGCAGGTACCCCGGCGCGCGCGACGTCCGCCACGAGCGCGTCCTTGACAGCCTTCTCGTAGTCGTCGATTGGCGGGATATAGCCGGCTTCCCAGGTCTCCGGGCGGGGAGCGGTCGCCATCTGCCATGCGCGGACGATGTGAACCGGCACCGATGTGCGGGCAGCAAGAGCAGCGGCCCATCTCAGCGCCGCCTGTGCGCCTACGGAGCCGTCATGGCCCACGACGATTCCATCATCAATACGAATCGGTCCTGGCGCGGTAACGTCCGTCATAAGCCGACTCTCGCATCGAACATCACCGGACCACGCCAGTCCTGCGTCCTCGATCGGCAGAGGCAAAGGTCTCACCGGCCGCTGCTTCGCATGTGATGAATGCCGGAGAGGCGGTGGTAGCCAGCGTGGTAGCCACTGGCGGACATGCTGTGGATCCGGCGGCGTGAGTAAGCTCGCTGCACGTCAGCGAGCACGGGCGTTCTGGCCAACGTCGGCAATGCGGTGGTACGGCCCGAAAGCGTGTGTGATCAATAGCCACCGTGGGTTCGAATCCCACCGCCACCGCCAACGCGATAGCCGGCCTTCGAGCTGACGATTGAGCCGCAGGTAGACCGAGAACGGCCCGCAAGCGTTTGCTTGCGGGCCGTTTCGCCGTCCGGGCTGGCCGATCCGCGGGCTCGGCCGGTTCGAGCGGCGGGGTCGTGTCCAGCGATGGCGGGCCTCCGCGGCCGGCCCGGGCCGGGCCGACGATCGCCGATTGCCCGTCAGCCGTCGCAGGCGACGCCGGCCGTGATCGACAGTCGCCCGGCATGCCCGGCCTGGTCGGTCAGGGCCGGAGCGGTGACCGTGGCCGCCCACGGCTTGACGGACGTGACCGTGAGCGTCCCGTTGCCCGCGAACATGCCGACGAATTCCTTGATCGACGATTCGAGCCCGTCGCCGGACGACCACCCGGCCATGAACCGGGCCGCTGCCGCCAGCGGCGGCCGGCCCGGCTTGACCGGCAGGACGGTCAGTCCCTGCGTCTCCTCGTCGTCGGCCACGAGCTTGTGCGTCCCCTTGGTGGCTGCCCCGGAGGCCATGAGCAGGAACGAGCCGGCCGGGGTGCGGTAGAGGCCGACGTAGGACACCTGCAGGTCGTTCGGGTCCGAGCCGTTCAGGTCCGGACCGACGTGGCAGTAGACCGGCAGGGCCCGCGCCGTGCCGCCGGCCGCGGCGGCGCCGGACATCGTGGCCGGTTGCTCGCTCTCGACCTGGACGTTACCGCTGCACGAGGATCCGGAGCCGTTCAGCGTCAGCATCGCGGCCCGGGCACCGTAGGTCATCGTGGCGGTGTACTGCTTCGAACCCCGGGTGGGCTTGCCGACCACCGCTATCGACCACTGGCCGGCCCGGAGGGTGTCGAGCACGGCGGGGCACGGCCGCCGGTCGAAGAAGGAGACCTGGGTGCCGCTCGGAGTGGTGCTGAGGGCCTCGAGCCCGTAGGCGTCCGGGACGAGGTCGGCCACCGTCGGGGCGTGCGGCGCCGAGCGGGCGACGGCCCCGGCGACGGCGCCGGCAGCGACGACGGCCACGCATGCGGCCACGGCGAGGGGGCGAAGGAATCCGGTCATCGTGTGCTCCCGCCGGCTCAGTCGAACGGGTCCTGGTAGATGGCGGTGCCCGGACAGCGCAGGTCACCGTCCGCCGCCTCCACCGGGATCTCGGTGCCGCGCGAGAGCAGCGAGCCGAGCATGCCGGCGGCCACCCGCACGTCCTGGCCGCCGATCAGCCAGGAGGCGACGCCGATCTGTCGCATGCGCGTTCCCTCCTTCGCGTAGTTGCCCTTGATCTGGAAGCCCTTCTCGACGGCGTCCTTGTCCAGTTCGACGACCACGCCGTACTTGCTGGTGAACGGGAACTTCTGCGGTTCGGTCGCCTGCTCGTTGAGGATGAAGCTGCCCTTGACGTGGTCGGTCGCGCTGCCCTTCGGAAGGCCGAGGGCCGCCAGCGCACCATCGGATGCGCCGGTGATCGAGATGGTGCCCTGCCATGGACCGCGCGGACCCTTGCAGGAGTACAGGTCGGAGCTCAGCCCGACACTCCCGATCGGGAAGAAGATCATCGATCCGTCGCCGAGGATCCGGTACACGTTGGAGCCGTGGTAGGTCACCGGGATCGTCACGACGATGCTCGGCAGGCTCATCTTCTTGATCATGTTCAGGATGCTCGTCCACGCGACGCTGGCCAGGACCTCCGGGACGCCGGCGACGCCGGAGAAGAGGATCGGCATCAGGTCGGCGATGTGCGCCTCGAGCCACTCGCGGTCCAGGGATGCCTTCACCAGTTGCAGCGCGGTGGTGACGGGCTGCTTGTCACCTTTCGCGGGCGGGTGCAACTCGCGCCGCGGCGTCAGCTGGACCGTCGACTGGCCGGTCTCGTCCATCGCGATCGGGTGGTCGAACTGCCGGTCGCCCACGGTCGCCGGCTTCAGTGCGAGCCGGCCGTTGGGCAACGTCCAGGTGATCAGGATGTCCTTCAGGTCCTTGTTGCTGGGAAGTCCGAGCCCTGCGAGCGCGAAGCAGGGCAGGTACTCCTGCGGGATCGTCGCCTTGAAGTAGGCGTGCGCTCGCACCTTGACGTCGTTGGCGTGCGGATCGCTCTCATCGTGCAGGAAGTGCGTCGTGCCCTTGCCCAGCGGGGCGACTTCGAAGCGCAGGGACGAGACGAAGGCGATGGTGGACAGGACGTCGGTGAGCTTGTCGAACTTTCCCCACACCTCACCCAGCTCGTCGCTGGCCGACTTGCCGACCGTCGCTTCGATGTCCTGCTTGAGGTACTCCTGCAGCGTCGCCTTGGCGTGCCCCTTGACCGCCCCCGGTACCTCGCCCTCGAAGTCGCCGGCGATGTCGGCACAGGTGCCGAAGTCGATCGACAGCATCGAGTGATGATCGGTCGGCGCTCCGGATGGCGTCGCGGCCACCTGGCGGACGGTGGGGTGATCCGATGCCTCGCTGGCGGCGTGCGCGGCCAGCAGCAGCAGTTGGACGGGGTCGAAGGTGACGCGATCGGGCGACCCGGCCAGCCGGTCGTACACATCGAGGGGCAGCGATTCGGGCTTGTCCCGCAGGGCGGTGAGCGTCCGCGCGTCGAGGACCTGGGCCGGGTCGAACAACTGGCCGTGTCGCGCCGCCAGCGCTCGTTCGGCGGCGCCCGCGCTGCGGGTGACGGCGGGGTCGTGGAGCCCCTTGCCCCATCCGGCCAGGCCGGCCACCAACTGCTTGTCGGTCAGCTTCGCCTCCGGCGCGCCGACACCGCTGAGTGCGGTGCGGACCTGGTCGAGGTCGAACGCAACGTTGGCGCGCGCCTGCTCGGTCAGGGAGGGGAGCAGTTCGACGCCGATGGGCGCATTCGTGATGGTGATCGTGTCGGGCATGGCGACCGGAGGGCCGCCCTTCCCGCTGACCAGCGGCAAGCCCGCCCGGCGCAGCAGCTCCCCGGTCGCCGAGACCGCCAGCTTCGGATCGCTGCCGAACATCCGGCCGACGAGGACCGATGCGGCCTCCGCGGCGTCGGCCGGCAGGCCGGCGGCCGCCTTCGCCAAGGCGGCGGCGTCCGGGATGTTCGCCTTGTCGTCCACCGCGCGCAGGGTCTGGCCCGGGCCGCCCGGCGTCGACGGGGCGACGATGCCTCCGTGTGAGCCGCCGCCGGTGCAGGCCGTGAGCCCGATCGCGGCCGTCAACGCGACGGCAGCAACGCCTCGCCACATGTTCGTTGCCCTCCCCTGGCCGGCGACCTGGCAGCCGGCTGAAGAGGATCATGACCTAAGCGGGTCCCTGTGTCACGGTGCGCGGCACATTTTATTGCTCAGGACAACCCTTGCCATCGCCGACTCGGCCGCGGCGCGACGGCACGCCGAGCCCAGCGGCGGGCCCGCGGTGCGCCGCCCGGGCGCCGCCGAAGCCGGTGATGGACCGCGCTCGGCGCACGGAGGAGGGGCGCCTCAGATCTGGCCGAGCGTCGGGACGAAGTCCATGTGCTTGGTGTAGGCGAAGGTGTGCCCGGAACGGGCTTGCAGGGCGGCGGCGAGCCGGTCGGCGGTCTCGATGTCCGTGACCGGCAGGGCGACGACGAGGGCATCGTCGTGCAACGCTCGGGCGAGGGCGTCGACGTACCGGTTGTCGTCGCTCACCGCGAGTTGGACGCCGCGGACGAGCCGGCCGTAGAGCCCGTGGGCGGCGCCGCTCGGGTCGAGGCGGCGTAACCCCTCCTCGCCGTGGAACAACCAGGTCTGCTCGCCGGAGATCAGGTCCGCGGCGGGAATCGCGGCGATGGCGCCGAGACCCTCCTGCGGGTCGTCGAAGACGGCGAACAGCCGCTTGCGGGATGCGGCTACCACGTGCCGGAACGAGTCGGGCTGATTGAGCGCGCGCTCGTCGACCGTGGTGTGAGTGCCGGTCATGGTCGCTCGGCCTCCTTCTGCGTTCTCGCCAGGCGCGCCGGTGCCGGCGCGTACGTCCGTAGCACCCGGGGACATCGCGCCGCCACGGCCTCCTGACGTGTCCACAGTGCCGAGCGCCGGCGGTGCGAGGCCAGAGGCGAACGGCTCACGGGCACTGGGTCCGCGAGCGCGTCGGCCGACGTGCGCCCCGGCCGGCCTGATCGCCGGACCGATGATGCTCTGAGGTCCCGTAGTCCGGTGACCCCAGGGCGTCAGGTGCTGAACATGGCCTTGACGTGCTGGTTGAACTGGCGCATCTGGGCGACCGGCCCGATCTCGAGGAACGTGACGGGCTCGTCGGTGCTGCCGGTGTGTCCGGCCGGCCAGTGGTAGACCTCGCCGGCGTGGACGGTTTCGGTGCTGCCGTCGCTGTGTTCGAGGTGGACTGACCCCTCGAGCACGATGCCCCAGTGCGGGCTGGGGCAGCGGTCGGCGGGTAGGCCTTGCAGCAGTGGGCCCATGTCCGATCCGGCGGGGACGCGCAGGTGGCGGATGGCCATGTCCCCGAGTTCGAGGTAGCGGGTCTGCAGCTCGCCGTGGTCGATCTCGACGGGCATCGCATCGATGCGGGTGGCCATGGTGGGCCTCCTTCGGTGTCGGCGGTGAACACCCAGCAGGCGTGAGAATCGGTGTCACAATGCGACGGTGGCTGGGCTCGGCGAGCAGGCGGACGCACCGCATGCGGCCGTGTCGGAGCGCGCGCTCGCCCGGTACGCGGCCGGGGATTTGGATGGCTGCCTGTCCGAGTGGGAGCAGTCGCATGCCCGGTGCGCGGCCTCCGGTGACCGGCTGGGTGCCGCACAAGCGGCGGTGATGGTCGCTCAGTTCCTGCTGATCGACACCGCGCTGATGGCGTCGGTGCGCGCCTGGCTGGTCCGCGCGGAAGACGCGCTCGAGGATGCGCCGCCCGGTCCGGTCCATGCGCTGATCGCGGTGCTGCGAGCCTACGAGCGCCTGTTCTGCGGGGACGTGGAGACCAGTGAGCGCAACGCGGCCACCGCGATCGAGCTCGGCGACCGGTTCGACGTGGTGCCGGCGTCGGTGATCGGGCGCGTTGCCCGGGCGCGGATGCTGGTGCTGGGCGGCCGGGTGGACGAGGGGCTGCGAGCGCTCGACGAGGCCGGAGCGCGGTTGCGGAGCGGCGAGGTCGATCCGTTGACGACGGGCATGATGCTGTGCGAGATCGTGTGCGCGGCGCAGGGGCTGTCGATGCCGGAGCTCGCGCGCGAGTGGACCGACGTGATGGAGCGTTGGCGCCAGGGTCGTCCGATCGGCGGGATGCACGGGCGGTGCCGGGTGCATCGGGCGGAGCTGCTGCGGCTGAGTGGTCCCGCGGAGGCGGCCGAGGCCGAGGCGCTGGCGGCGTGCGAGGAACTGCGGCCCTGGATGCGTCGCGAGTTCGGCTGGCCGCTGGTCGAGCTGGGCACGATCCGGTTGCGCCGGGGCGACCTGGCCCGCGCCGAGGAAGCCTTCGCGGCCGCGCACGCGCTCGCCTGGTCTGTGCAGCCCGGGCTCGCGCTGTTGCGCCTCGAGCAAGGAGAGGTGCGCGTGGCGGCCGAGCTGATCGCCGACGCGATCTCCCATCCGGACGACATCCCGTGGAAGGAGCGGCCGCCGGTCGGCGATCTGCGGCTGGCTCCGCTGCTGGACGCCCAGGTCGAGATCGCCGCCGCGGCCGGCGACGTCGACACCTGCCGGTCGGCCACCGCCCGGCTGGCGGGGATCGCCCGGCGCTACCCCAGTCGTGGCCTCGCGGCTTCCGCCGCCCTGGCGGCAGCCCGTTCGGCCCTGCTCGTGGACGATCCAGCCGGGGCCCGTCGCCTGGCCCTCGAGGCGACCGGGATCTGGGCGGAGCTCGGCGCACCGTACGAGTCCGCGGTGGCCCGCGTCGTCGCCGCAGACGCGTCATCGGCTGCGGGGAACACCAGCGCAGCCACCGCCGACTGGGTCACCGCCGAGCGCGCGTTCGACCAGTACGGTGCGGTGCTGCGCACCCGTGAGGTGCAGCAGCGGCTTGTCCGGGCCGCCGCGCCCGGCGCCCGACGACCCGGCGCCGCCGCGTTTCGCCGCGACGGCAAGGTCCGCGTGATTCGCTACGCCGGGCCGGGAGCCACCGTGCCCGACCTGGTCGGCTTCCGCTATCTCGAACAGCTCATTCGTGCGCGGGGCCGGGAGATCGCCTGCGAAACGCTGGTCGCCTCCGGCCGGGGCGGGACCACGACCGCCCAGCTCGGGTTGCCCGTCCTGGACCGGCAGGCCGTCGCCGCGTACCGGCAGCGGCTGGTCGAGATCGAGGGCGACATCGCCGATGCGGAGGCGGCCCACGACCCGGCCCGAGCCACGCTCGCGCGGCGTGACCGCGAGTTCCTCGTCGCCGAACTGACCCGGGCCGTCGGGATTCACGGGCGGCTGCGGGAGACCGGCAGCGACACCGAACGAGCCCGCACCAGCGTGTTCCGGGCGATCCGGTACGCACTGGACCGGATCGATGACCTCGAGCCCGACCTGGCCGAACACCTGCGGCACAGCGTACGAACCGGTGCCTTCTGCAGCTACGCGCCTGACCCCGCTGCCACCGTCCACTGGGACCTATAGCTGCGCCGGGATCCGCCGGCCGGTCAGGCGCCGGTGTGGGCGGTGAGCAGGCTGGCGAGCTGGTCGACGGTGGGGACCCGGCCGGCGATCAGCACCTGGTCGTCGACGACCAACGCCGGGGTGCTCATGACGCCGTAGCCGGCGATCTGGCCGTAGTCGGTGACCTTCTCGATCTCGGCGTCGCGGCCGAGACCGGCCAGGGCCTGCCGGGTTGCCGTTTCGAGCGCGGCACAGTTGTTGCAGCCGGAGCCGAGGATCTTGATTCGCACGGTGGTCTCCTTCGCTGGGGCGGTTTCAGAGGACGGCGTTGAACAGATAACCGGTGGCGAGGATGCCGGTGGCGACCACGCCCACGAAGGCGGCGATGAGCTGCGGGCGCAGCACGCGGCGCAACAGGATGAGCTCGGGCAGCGAGAGGGCGACGACGCTCATCATGAACGCGAGCAGGGTGCCCATCGCCAGGCCCTTGGCGTGCAGGGCCTCCACCAGTGGGAGCACGCCGGCGGCGTTGCTGTACAGCGGGACGCCCAGGACGACGGCGATCAGCGGGGCGAACGGGTTGCCCGTGCCGGCGTGGCGGGCGAAGAAGTCGGTCGGCGCCCAGCCGTGGACGACGGCGCCGAGCCCGATCCCGACGAGCAGGTACGGCCAGATCTTGCGCAAGATCGTGCGCACCTCTTCGCGGCCGAGGGTCATCCGGTCGGCCCAGGACAGCGCGGTGCCGGGCGCGACGGGCTGGCCGCGCAGCGTGGTCTGGAACACGAACGGCTCGACCCATCGCTCCAGGTGCAGCCGGCCGAGGATGAACCCGGCCAGGACGGCGATGAGCAGTCCGGAGCCGACGTACAGTGCCGCGATCTTGAACCCGAACAGGCCGAAGAGCAGGACCACAGCGACCTCGTTGACCAGCGGCGAGGCGATGAGGAAGGACAGCGTGACGCCGAGTGGAACGCCGGCGGCGACGAAACCGATGAACGCGGGCACGGCCGAGCAGGAGCAGAACGGGGTCACGACACCGAGGCCGGCGGCCATGACGTTGCCCAGCCCCTCACGCCGCCCGCCGAGCAGGGCCCGGACGCGTTCGAGGGTGACGAAGCTGCGCAGCACGGTGACGGTGAAGATGATCCCGACCAGCAGTGCCGCGATCTTGACGGTGTCGGCGAGGAAGAAGTGCACGGCCGACCCGGCCCGGCTCGCGGCGTCCATCCCGGCCCATCGGTAGACGACCGTGTCCCACACCGGGGTGTTGACCTGCAGGACCGCGATCCAGATAGCGGTCAGGAACAGCCCGGTCGCGACTCGGCCGCGCAGCAGGTGCGGCGCGACCGCCGGCGAAGCTCGGCTCGCCCGATGGTCCGTGCCGGTCATCGCGCACCGCCCTCCGCGCAGCAGGCGCCGGCGGCGGGCGACTGCCCGAGGCTCACCGGCAGCGCCGCCCGCATCCGGTCTGCGGCGTCCGGGGCCAGGGTGTAGTCGATCCAGCGGCCGCGCCGCGCCGAGGTCACCAGGCCGGCCTCGCGCAGCACCCGCAGATGGTGCGACAGGGCCGGCGCGCTCACCGCGGCGACCGGCTGCAGGTTGCAGACGCACTGAGTCCCCGCACCCAACGCGGCCAGCAGCCGCCAGCGGACCGGATCGGTGACAACGGCTAGCAGCTCGGGCCCGGACGCAACGCCGGCCACTGATAATTCCACCGCCGTGGAAGTGTCCACGGATCCACTGTGCGCGGTGCTGGCCGCTGAGCAGTAGGGCCGATGGTCACACGCCGCCCGTGGCGGAGCGCTGCAGCAGCCCTACGCCAACGCTTCAATCGGTGAGTCGGAAACGAGGACCGTGAGGACGACGAGTGCTTGCGGGGAACGGGTACGGCGCCGTGGTGAGCTGCAACGATTGGGCGTCTTGCGGATCATGGCCGCAGGTTTTCCCGCATCCGGCGCAGCGCTGAGGTGAATTGCGCCATCTCGGCGTCGGAGAACCCCTCGAAGAGCTGGCCTGCCACTTGACCGAACACCGGTGCGAGCTTCGGCACGAGTGCCAGCCCGCGCCGGGTGGGCTCCACCAGCACCGAACGCCGGTCGGCCGGGTTGGGGCGCCGCTTGGCCAGTCCCTTGGCCTCCAGCCGATCGATCAGCTTGGTCATACCTGCGGTGTCCGTGCCGACGGCATCCCTGAGTTGTCGGGGGCTGGACGTGCCGCTGCTGGCGGTGAGCAGCAGCGCCGCCTGCTGGGTCGTCAGGCCGAAGGCCGAGAACATACGGTCCAGCGTGGTGGTCATGTCCCGCGCCAGCTGGTGCAGCAGCGAACCACCACCGAGCACCTGAACGGATTGCGTCATGGTGCCAACATTACCTGTCGTGACCGTAACTGTCGCGACAGTTATCGTCGTCGCTGCGAGCGCTACCCGCCGCCGGCTGCGGGAGCGGCGGTCAGGAGCTGCGCGCGAAGCCCACTAGCTCGGCTGCGAGCGCGGATGGCGCCCGGCCGACCCATACGGCCTGCAGCGGGCGGGTGAGATCGAGGTCGCGGACGGCGATCTCGACGAGCATCCCGGCGGCGAGGTCGGCGGCCGCGGCCCGGGCACTGACGACGCCGACTCCGCCACCGGCGCGGGCCGTCGCGAGGATCGTCGCCGTCGAACCCAGCTCCGCCGCATGCAGCAGCGGCGCTTCGGCGCCGAGGGCCGTCGCCAGCGCGTGCAGCAGGGTGTCGCGCGTGCCGGACCCGGGTTCGCGGACGAGCAACGGCAGGTCGCGCAGGTCGATCGGTCGCAGCCCGCTCGTGGCGCGCGCAGCCAGCGGGTAGTCCGCGGCGACCAGGAGGGCCAGCCGGTCGCGGCCGACGATCTCCGCGCGCAGTCCGGGCGGTCGCGCCGGGGCCTCGATGAAACCGAGGTCCGCTCGCCCGTCCTTCACCCGAGTGCAGACCTCGTGGCTGTTGGCCACCGAGACCGCCACGTCGGCGTCCGGGTGGCGACGCCGCAGCGCGAGCAGCCAGGCCGGGAGCAGGTACTCGGCCACGGTCAGGCTGGCGGCGACGGTCAGCCGGGCGCCGCGGTCGGCGCGGAGCGCGACCACGCCGTCGTCCATGGCCCGGGCGGCGTCGACGACACCGTGCGCCCAGGCGACGACCGCCTCTCCGGCCGGGGTCAGCCGGCTACCCCGCGCCGAGCGGGCGAGCACGGGCACGCCCAGCTGCCGCTCGAGGCGGGCCAGTCGGGCGCTGGCGCTGGGCTGGCTGATCCGGTGCACCGCCGCGGCCCGTCCGATGCTGCCCAACTCGGCGACCGACAGCAGCAGGTCGAGGGTCGGGAGGTCGGGCGTCCACGGCGGCAAGGGCATCGCGGCGAAGCGTGCCACACGCGTTACAGGATCGACTGGACGCCCAGGCTCGTGCCACCGACCGCCGCCCACAGGATGAGACCGAGCAGCAACGGACGGGCCCCGGCCCGGCGCATCGCGGCGACATCGGTCGACAGGCCGACGCCCACCAGGGCGACGGTCACGAGCAGCGTGGTGAGTTCGAGCAAGGCCGGACGCACCGTCTCGGGGATCGCGCCGGCGCTGTTGAGGGCGGCCACGAGCACGAAGCCGACGAGGAACCACGGGACCAGCCGGCCGGGAGCCGCCGACTCGCCACGGCGGCGCCGGAACAGTGCGGCGAGTGCGATGCCGATCGGGACGATCATGAGCGATCGAGTCAGCTTCACGACCACCGCGGTCTGCGTTGCGGCCGACCCGTAGGTCGTGGCGGCCGCGACGACCGACGATGTGTCGTTGACGGCCGTCCCTGCGAAGACGCCGAAGGCGTGTTGCGACAGGCCGAGCAGGTGTCCCAGCGGCGGGAAGACGAGCACCGCGACCACGTTGAAGAGGAAGATCGTCGACAGCGCGTAGGAGACGTCGGGGTTGCGCGCCTTGATCACCGGCGTGATGGCCGCGATGGCCGACGCACCGCAGATCCCGGTGCCGACGCCGATGAGCGTGCGCAGGTCCGCGCCGATCCCGAGCCGCCGTCCGACCACGAACGCGAGCGCCAGGCACACGCCCAGGGTCGCGGCCAGCACCGGCAGCGACGCGAGCCCGGCGTGGGCAACCTGGCCGAGGGAGAGCTGCGCTCCGAGCAGGACCACCGCGACCGGCAGGACCGAGCGGCTCGCCACCTGCGCGCCGCGGGCCGCGACCGGCCGGACGGCGCCGCGGCCGGCAAGGACCCCGAGCACGATGCCGACCACGGGTGCGCCGATCACCGGCGCAAGCCGCCCGACCACGGTCGCCACCGCGCCGAGGAGCAGGGTGAGGCCGAGCCCCGGGGCCGCCCCGGCCAGCCGGCCGCGAGATGCCGGTCGGGCGGTGGCGCGGGCGCGCCGGAGGATCGCGGTCATGCCGACCACGTTGCCCGCGCTCGACTGCTGGCAGCACCGTCCAAATGGCTAGGCCAGCCATAGGCGTGGGCTATGGGGGTCGACCTGGCGTCTCCGGCACCCCGACTACGGCAGGCGTGCGGCCAACCCGGTGATCAGGCAGTCGATGGCGAACGCGAACTGCCGGTCGGGATCCGGCCGCACCGCCGGGTCGGCGAGCGGGACCAGATGCGGCAGCTCGCCGGCGCGGGCCGCGACGGCGCGGTCGAACTCGGCCAGCTGCGGGTCGTCGCCCGCGCGCGCGGCCACCGCCCGCTCCCACGCCTCGCCGCAGACCAGCAGGTTCACGTGGGCCACCGCCTGGGCGATGTCGACGAGTTCGAACCCGGCCGCCCGCAACGCACCCACGAGCCGGTCGATCTGCTGCAGCCGCCCGGCCGTGGCCGCAGTCGTCAACCGGACGTAGCGCAGGGCGCCGGGGTTGGCGAGGATCGCGCTGCGGAAAGCGAGTGCGTAGGCGCGGACGAACTGCGGCCACGGCGCGCCCTCGGCCGGGGCCCAGTCGTCGAAGGCCGTCTCCTCGAGGATCTCGGCCGCCACCAGCTCGCGCAGCTCGGACCGGTCGCGGACGTGGTGGTACAGCGCGGCCGGGGCGACGTCGAGCGCCCGGGCGACGTCAGCCATCCGCACGTCCTCGCCGCCGGCGGCGCGGGCGGCCCGGACGATCTGCTCGCGGTTGATGCGCGGCGGGCGGCCCCGCGGTCTCGGCTGATCCACGCCGTCCCCTCGTTGACATTTTCCGAAGGGCTTCAATAATAGCCGCCATGACCGAGCAACTGCCGACCGAGATGCGCCGGTCGAGCCGCGAGCCGGAGGTCCAGCGGGCCCGCCTGCAGGAGTGGTTGCGCGCCCGGCACCCGGAGGCGGTGATCACCGGCGTGCACGGCACTGCCGCCAACGGGATGTCCAGCGACACCCTCATCGTCGACGCGGGCTGGGACGGCGCCGAGCAGCGCCTCGTCGCCCGACTGGCACCCGACCCGGCCGACGTGCCGGTCTTCCCGCACTACGACCTGACCCGGCAGTTCGAGCTCATCCGCGCCGTCGGCGAGCAGACAGATGTCCCGGTACCGAGGACGTTCTGGAACGAGCCGTCGCCCGAGCCCCTCGGCACGCCGTTCTTCGTCATGGCCCGGGTCGACGGTCAGGTGCCACCGGACCTGCTGCCGTACAACTTCGGCGACAGCTGGCTGTTCGAGGCGGGCCGGGCCGAGCAGCTCACGCTGCAGGACGCGACGGTCGACCTGCTCGCCCGGCTGCACGACATGCCGGTGCCGGCCTTCCTCGAATCGAGCGAGCCGGGCGACACGGCCCTGCGGCGGCACGTCGCCCACACCCGGGCCTGGTACGACTTCGTGGCCGCCGACGGCAACCGTTCGCCGCTCATCGAACGCGGTTTCGACTGGCTGGACGCGCACTGGCCCGACGAGTCGGCGTCGGTGGTCAGTTGGGGTGATGCCCGGATCGGCAACATCCTCTACCGCGACTTCGCACCGGTCGCCGTGCTCGACTGGGAGATGGCCGGCGTCGGGCCGCGCGAGCTCGACCTCGCCTGGCTGATCTACGCCCACCGCGGCTTCGAGGATCTCGCCTCGATGATGGGCCTGCCGGGCATGCCGCACTTCCTGCGCCGGGACGACGTCGTGGCCCGCTACACCGCCGTGTCGGGGTACGAGCCGCGCGACCTCGACTTTTACGAGACGTACGCGGCGCTGCAGTTCGCGATCGTGTACTTGCGCGTCGGCGGCCGGTCCATCCGCTTCGGCGAGCGGGAACGCCCGGACGACCCGGACGAGCTGCTCTACAACCGCGAGCCGCTGCAGCGGATGCTGGCCGGGGTGTACTTCTGATGCCGGTCCCGCTCGACGAGTACCCGGTCCATCAGGCGCCGCTGTCGCTCGCCCAACCGGCTACGACCGACCGCAACTTCTACGACCGGTGCTATTTCAACGCGCACCCGCGCAGCGACGACCTGTTCCTCGTCACCGGCCTCGGGGTCTATCCGAACCTCGGCGTCACCGATGCCTACGCGACCGTCCGCCGGGGAGACCGGCAGTGGGCCGTACGGTTCTCCGGCGCGCTGGGCGACGACCGGCTGGACCAGCGCGTCGGCCCGTACCGCATCGAGGTGCTCGACCCGTTGTGGCGCTTGCGGCTGGTCTGTGACGGCGACGAGCAGGGCATCGGGTTCGACCTGACGTGGACCGGCTCCTTCGAGGCGGTGCAGGAGGCGCAGCACGTGCTGCGGATGGGCTCGCGCACGATCCTCGACACCGCCCGGTTCGCGCAGGTCGGCACGTGGCAGGGGGAGCTGAGGATCGACGGCGAGGTCCACCCGGTCGACGGCTGGGTCGGCACCCGCGACCGGTCGTGGGGCATCCGTCCGGTGGGTGAGCCCGAGCCGGCCGGCCGCCCGCCGGCCGAGGCCGATCGGCGGGTTCTGGTGGCTGTACGTGCCGCTGCGGTTCGACGAGTTCGCGATCGTGCTGATCGCGCAGGAGCGGGTGGACGGCTTCCGGACCCTCAACGACGCCGTCCGGGTGTGGGAGGACGGGCGGATCGAGCAGCTCGGGTGGCCGGCGGTGTCGATCCGCTACCGCCCCGGCACGCGCCACCCGGAGGCGGCGACCCTGCGCTGCGCGGCGCCGGACGGCACCGCGGTGGTGATCGAGGTCGAGACGCTGACCTCGGTAGCCCTGAACGTCGGGGCCGGCTACTCCGGCGACCCCGACTGGGGCCACGGTCAGTGGCGCGGCGAGACCTTCGCCGAGGGGGCCGTCTACGACCTGACCGACCCAGCGGTGGCCGGCCGGGCGCCCTACTCGGTCGTCGACCATGCCGCCCGGGCCAGCTGTGACGGCGCGCTCGGTTGGGGGCTGTTCGAGCACGCCAGCTTCGGGCGGCACGACCCGTCCGGGTTCGCGGACTGGGCGTCAGTCGCGCCGTGAGGCGCGGGCGTCAGTAGTACGCCGGCGGCGTCGCCTCGCCGGTGAGCTCGGCCCAGGTGGCCGAGTCGGCCGCGCCGGTGACCGGCAGCCCCTTGGACTGCTGGAATTGTCCGAGCTGCTGTCTCGTCGCCTCGCCGAAGTCGCCGTCGGCCGCGACCGGGAAGCCGTTGTGCTCGAGCAGTTGCTGGAGGTAGCCCACCCACTCATCCGAGTCGCCGACTGCCAGATCCGGCTCGCCGGCCATCGTTCCTCCTAGGTCCTGATGATCGAAGTCTGTCGACGGCGCGCACCGCTGATCCGCAGTCTGGTGCAACTGCAAGTGCAGCGGGGCCTGCCCCTCGGGGTACGCACAGCGAAGCCCGTCCGTCATAGTGACGGACGGGCTTCGGGGAGCCGAACGGGACTCAGGCGGTCTTGACCGCCGAGATCTCGAACTCGAGCGTGACCTTCTCGCTGACCAGGACGCCGCCGGCCTCGAGCGCGGCGTTCCAGCTGATGCCCCAGTCCTTGCGGTTGATGACGACGCTGCCCTCGAGACCGATCCGGTCATTGCCGAACGGGTCCTTGACCGCGCCCTGGAACTCCAGCGGGATCGTCACCGACTTGGTGACGTCCTTGATGGTGAGGTCGCCGGTGACCTGGAAGTCGTTGCCGCCCTCGTGCTCGATCGCGGTCGAAACGAAGCGGATCTCCGGGTAGTTCTCGATGTCCAGGAAGTCGTTGGTGCGCAGGTGCCCGTCACGCTGCGCGTTGCGGGTGTCGATGCTGTCGACCTTCATGGTGATGGAGACGGTCGACTTCGACCGGGTCCTCGCCGTCGATCACGGTGGTGCCCTCGAACTCGTTGAAGGCACCGCGGACCTTGGTGACCATCGCGTGCCGGGCCACGAAGCCGAGGCGGCTGTGGGCGGGGTCGAGCGCGTAGGTGCCGGTGAGGGTCTTGAAGTCGGTGGTGGTGGTGGTGTCATGCGAAGCTCCTCGGGACAGATGGTGGTTGAACTGTCAACCACCACGATAGCAAGTGTCGATGACGCGTCAACCACCTGGGCGTATGATTCATTCCATGACGGGGACACCCACAGCCGCGCCGCGGTGGCTGGACGAGCGGGAGCAGACCGCCTGGCGGGCCTACATCGAGATGAACGCCAAGCTGAGCGCCCGGCTGAACCGGGAGATGCTGGACGAGAGCGGGATCTCCAGCGCGGACTTCGCCGTCCTGGTCCGGCTCAGCGAGCACGAGCAGAACCGCATGCGGGTGCTGGAGCTCGCCCGCGCCATCGGCTGGGAGAAGAGCCGGCTGTCGCACCAGCTCACCCGGATGCAGCAACGCAGGCTCATCGAGCGGTCCAACTGCGACGAGGACCGGCGGGGTGCCTTCGTCGTGCTCACCGACCACGGCCGGGAGGCCATCGAGGCGGCCGCACCGCGGCATGTCGAGGCGGTCCGTCGCTACCTGTTCGACGAGCTCAGCCCGGTCCAGGTCGAGGCGCTCGGCGTGATCGCCCGCACCGTCGTCGATCGGCTGGAGGCCGCCTGCGCCGGTCACGAGGACGACTGCGACCCGGCCCGCGAGTAACACCTTCGCGACGTATAGGCGCCTTTGTGCTTGAGTACAGTTCTGGGGCCGTGACGTGAAACCGACACGCGACAGCCGTAGGAAAGGGCAGGTAGGCGTGACCGGACCGCTGGCCGGGTCGGCCGGGTTCACGCACGTCCCGATCCTGTTGGTCGAGGACGATCACGGGGATGCCGTCCTCGTCCAGGCCAGCCTCTCCGAGGCCGGCGTCGCCGACGACGCGATCACCTGGACGCGCACCCTTGCCGATGCGCTGGCAGCGCTCACCACCGCCCCGGGCTGCATCCTGCTCGACCTCGGGCTGCCGGACGCCGAGGGCTACACGGCGGTCCACAAGATGGTGGAGGCGGCACCCGATACCGCCGTCATCGTGCTCACCGGACGGCAGGAGCGCGACGGCGTCGACGCCCTCGCCGCCGGGGCCCAGGACTACCTGGTCAAGGACGCCATCACCGGCGAGCTGCTCGAGCGCTCCATCCGCTACGCGATCGAGCGCAAGCGGGCTCAGCACACCCAGCAGCAGCTGCGCGAGGTGCGCATGAGCGCGGCCGAGCAGGCCCGGCTCGAGCGCGGCCTGCTGCCGACCCCGCTGCTCCGCTCGCCGGGAGTCACCTGCGCCACGTACTACCGGCCCGGCCGCGACGACGCCGTCCTGGGCGGTGACTTCTTCGACGTCGTCGAGACGCCGGACGGCCGGGTCCGGGCAGTCATCGGCGACGTGATGGGCCACGGGCCGGACGAGGCGGCCCTCGGCGTCCACCTGCGGGTGGCGTGGCGGACGCTGCTGCTCGCCGGTACCCCCGACGAGCAGATCCTGCCGACCCTGGCCCAGCTGCTGGCGGCCGAGCAGGACGTCTTCGCGCGCTATGTCACCGTCTGCGACCTGACGCTCGACGACGGCGTCGCGACGGTCCGGGTCGCCGGCCACCCGGCCCCGGTGCTGTGCATCGACGACTCCGTCCACTACCCCGAGTTCGTCGTCGGGCCGCCGCTCGGCGTGGCCGTGCCGACCGTCGTCGACGAGCGCTGGCCCGGCAACGCGGTGGCCGTCCCGGCCGGCTCGTCGGTCCTGCTCTACACCGACGGGCTGCTCGACGCCTACTCGACCGATAACACCTCGGCGAGCCTGGGCATCGGCGAACTCGTCGGCGCCGTCCAGGTCTGTATCGAACGCGGACGGGGCGCCGAGTCCTGGCTCCCGCACCTGGTCGGCAGCGCCCCGCGCGAGGCGATCGACGACACCGCGGCCGTGGTCCTGACCCTTGCCGACGGTCAATGAGCCCACCTCGCCCGCAGCACGCGTGGACGCTGCGGCGCCGGATCGGCAAGGTGTTCGCCCTCGTCACCGGCGTGGCCGTCCTGCTTCTCGCCGCGGTCGTCGTGTCGGCGGTCGGTTTCGTCGTCACCGGCAACTCGGTGGTGTACCGCTGGCAGCCGAGCATCGCCGCGACGCAGCGGGTGCTCACCGACCTCGTCGACCAGGAGACGGGCGTCCGCGGCTACGCGCTGACGCGCGACGACCGGTTCCTGGAGCCGTACCGGCAGTACCGGTCGGCGCAGGTCTCGGACCTCGTCGCGCTGCACGATCACGTCGGTGACGACTCGGGGCTGAAGCGGCGTCTCACCGCACTCGAGGCGGCCGCCCACCGCTGGCAGGGGACCATCGCCGAGCCGAGCGTTCGCGGGATCACGGCCGGCTCCGACGCGGCGGTGCAACTCGCCGAGAGCGCCCGGGCCAAGGACCTCTTCGACGCCGTCCGGGCTCGGGCCGCCGACCTCACCGCCGCCGTGACCGCGAAGGCCGCCGCGGCCCGCGACGCCCGGCGCACGTTCCTGCTGATCTTGATCGTGGCGCTGGCGCTGGCCGTCGTCCTGATGAGCGCCGCCGGGCTGACCATGTGGCGCGGGCTGCACCGGTGGGTCCTCGAGCCGATCGATCGCCTCGGGGCCCGCAACGCGCGAGGTCGCCGGGGGGGACACCTACCGCCAGATCGTCGCCGACGGCCCGGCCGAGCTCACCGGTCTCGGCCGCGACGTCGAGGCCATGCGGCTGCAGATCGCCGGCCAGCTGGCCCGGGCCGAGGCGATCCACGAGGAGCTGCGGATCAAGGGCGAGGAGCTCGCGCGCTCCAACGACGATCTGCAGCAGTTCGCCTACGTCGCCTCGCACGACCTGTCCGAGCCGTTGCGCAAGGTCGCGAACTTCTGCCAGCTGCTCGAGCGGCAGTACGGGCCGCAGCTCGACGACCGGGCCCGCCAGTACATCGACTTCGCCGTCGACGGCGCCAAGCGGATGCAGCGCGCTCATCTCCGACCTGCTGGCGCTGTCGCGGGTCGGCCGCACGACCGAGGAGTTCGTGCCGGTCGAGCTGGATGCCGCGCTCGACGACGCCCTCTCCACGCTCGCCGACGTGATCGCCGAGGCCGACGCCCGGGTCGAGCGGCTCACCGACCTGCCCGTGGTCCAGGGCGACCAGTCGTTGCTGACCTCGCTGTTCGAGAACCTCGTCGGCAACGCGGTCAAGTACCGGCGCGAGGGCGTCGCCCCGGTCGTCCGGGTCTCGGCCGAGCAGGACGAGACGACCTGGACGGTGACCGTCCGCGACAACGGCATCGGCATCGATCCCGAGTACGCGGAGCGCATCTTCGTCGTGTTCCAGCGGCTGCACCTGCGCGACCGCTACGGCGGGACGGGCATCGGCCTCGCGCTCGGCCGCAAGATCGTGGAGTTCCACGGCGGTCGCATCTGGCTGGGTCCCGTAGAGTCGAGCCCGGGTGCGACCTTTCGGTTCACCGTGCCGAAAGGTGACACTGTTCCGAAAGGCGAGCTAAGTGCCGAATCACGTGACTGAAACCCCGCGCGGCCCGCTCGGTGTGCTGCTCGTCGAGGACGATCCGGGCGACGTGCTGATCGCCCAGGAAGCGCTCAAGGCGAGCCAGTTGACCTCGAAGCTGACGGTCGTGCCCGATGGCGTCGAGGCGATCAAGTACCTGCGGCGGGAGAACGGTTACAGCGGCGTGCCCCGGCCGGACCTCATCCTGCTGGACCTCAACCTGCCGAAGAAGAGCGGGCACGAGGTACTCGCCGAGGTGAAGGCCGATCCGGCCCTGCGCAAGATCCCGGTCGTCGTCCTGACGACGTCGGGGGCGGCCGAGGACGTGCTGCGCAGCTACGACCTGCACGCCAACGTGTTCGTCACGAAACCGGTGGATTTCGACCACTTCACTTCGGTCATCAAGCAGATCGACGATTTCTTCCTCACCGTCGCCCAGCTGCCGCCCGGCAACTGAGGGCCCGCCGGCGGCGTCTGCCCGCCGTTCGTCCCCGTGTCGTTAGAACGACATTTGCCGGGGGAATGGTGCTGCCATGACAGCGCGCATCGGGACGATGTCCATCGACGGCACTCCCATTTCCGAGGCAGATCTGGCCCGTATCGAGGCCGAAGAGAAGCTGCACGCCGAGCAGCAGCGCAGCGCGGTGCGGGTCGTCGCCGCCAGCGCCGTCGATGCCGACGACTGCCGCACCCTGTTGTCGATCCTCGGGCTCGACCGGGAGACCGTCGTCGCCGCCCGCGCCCAGCTCGGCCGGCCGGCGGCGGCGAAGCGCCCGCGTCGTCGCCGCGCCGCTGCCTGACCGGACCGCGGCCCGGAGCGCGCCGCGCTGTGCATCGCTTGCGGCTGATCGACTACCGTCGGTCGTAACGGACGACGGGGGGTCGATGCGGTGCAACTGCTCCTGGCGGTGCTGGCTGTCTGGCTGCTGTTCGCGGTCCTCGGGTTCGTCCTGCACGTCCTCTGGATCATCGCGCTGATCGTCGCGGCCGGGTGGCTGTTCGGCTTCGCGTTCCGCCGGGGCCAGAACGCCCGGTGGTACCGCTGGTAGGTCCGCCCCATCCCGGCGCCACGCAGCACAGCGAGATCAGGACGGCGATGCCCGATCCACTCCGTCACGAAGCCTTGCCCTACGGGGGGCACGGCGAGTTCGTGGCGTCCTGCGCCGGGAGCGTCGAGGCCGGTCTGGCCGACGACCGGCGGGTGATCGTCCTCGCCGGTGGCGAGAAGCTCGCCGGGATCCGCGACGCCCTCGGCGTGGCGGCGGAGGACGTCACCTTCGTCCCGACCGACGACCACGGGCGCAATCCCGCCCGCATCACGACGATGCTCGACAGCTTCCAGGCCGCGGGCGAGGGGCGGCGCGGTCTCGGGATCAACGAGTGGAGCGGGGCGAGCCGGTCGGCCGCCGCCCGCGCGGAGACCCGGCTGGCCGAGAGCCTGCTCAACATCGTCGCCCTGCAGACCTGGCCGCTCGACCTCGTGTGCCTGTACGACCAGGCGACGCTCGCTGCCGACGAACTCGCCGAGATGCGCCGCTCCCACCCGTTCCTGCGCGGCGAGGACACCAATGCGGCCTACGAGCCCGACCTCGGCCCCGCGCTGTTCGCCGATGCGGTGCCCGGGGCCCCGGCCGGCGTCGAGCCGGTCGACTTCGGCGCCGGTGACCTGGCCCGCATGCGGGCCCACGTCCGCGGCTTCGCCCGCGGCTGCTACATCGCGCCGGAGCGGGTCGACGACCTCGTCGTGGCGGCCAACGAGATCGTCACCAACAGCCTCCGGCACGGTGGGGGCCGGGGCCGGATCGCGCTGTGGGAGGCCGACGCGTCGGTGATCTGCGAGGTCGTCGACAACGGCCGCATCACCGACCCGCTGGCCGGCCGGCTGGCCCCGCTGCCGTCGGCGACCTCGGGACGCGGACTCTGGCTCGCCAACAACCTCTGCGACCTCGTCCAGATCCGGTCGTCGTCGGCGGGGACGGTCGTCCGGCTCTATATCGACCGCTTGTAGCCTCATCGTCCGTGGCCGACGACATCACCCGCTCGTCGGTGCTGGCCGGGGGCCACTCCCTCGCCTATCGCGAGGCCGGCCCCGCTGACGGCCCGGTCGTGGTGCTGCTGCACGGCCTCGCATCGGATGCCGACACGTGGGACAAGGCGATCGACCTGCTGGCCGAGCGCGGCCTGCGGGTGCTGGCGGTGGACCTGCTCGGCCACGGCGCGTCCGACAAGCCCGACACCGACTACCTGCTCGTCGACTTCGCCGAGTCGCTGGCCGGCTTCCTCGACGCGCTGGACATCCCGTCGGCGACCCTGTGCGGGCACTCCTTCGGCGGGGCCATCGCGATGTTCTTCGGCACCCGGTACCCGGAGCGGGTCGACCGGGTCGTCCTGGTGTCGGCCGGCGGGCTCGGGCGAGAGGTGCACCCGTTGCTGCGGGCGGCCGCGCTGCGCGTGGCCCCGGCGGTGCTGCGGGTGGCGACCGGGCCGCGGCTGCGGCGGGTCTACGCACATCCCGGTCTGCATCGAGCGCTGCGGTTGACCCCGGACAACGTGGCCAACCTGCGCCGCGCGGCCCGCGCCCTCGGGACGCCCGAGGGGCAGGCGGCCTTCTTCGCCTCCGTCCGCGGGGTGATCGCGCCGTCCGGGCAGCGCACGGCGTCGGAGGAGATGCGGGCGTTCGCCGAGAAGGTGCCGATGCTGCTCGTCTGGAGCGAGGACGACCCGGTGATCCCGCTCGCCCACGCCCGGGCGCACGCCGAGCGGGCCAAGCCGTACAGCCGGCTGGTGATCTTCCCGAGTCGGGGGCACGAGCCGCACCGGCGCAACGCCGAACGCTTCGCGACCGAGGTGGCCGATTTCATTCTCAATAAGTGAGAATGAAGTCTCTCATCGTGGGACCCGCTGTAGGGTGAGGGGATGGCGGACGGGCGGCGCTGGACGATCCTGGCCGTCGGCACGTTCGCGCAGGCGGCGACCTGCTGCTTCCTCTACGGGATCCCGATGCTGGTGCCCGCCCTGCAGGACTCGGGCGCGAGCCTGTTCCAGGCCAGCCTGGTGGTGTCGGCGCCGATGGTCGGACTGCTGCTGACGCTCATCGTGTGGGGTGCGGCGGCCGACCGCTTCGGCGAGCGGATCGTCATCGCCTCCGGGGTCGGGGCGGCGGCCGGGTTGCTAGTGGTCGCGGCCGTCGTGCCGGGCGTCGCGGCGCTCGGCGTGCTGCTGGCGCTGGCCGGTGCCTTCGGCGCCTCGGTCAACGCCGCGAGCGGTCGAATGGTGATGGGCTGGTTCCCGGCGACCGAGCGAGGTCTGGCCATGGGGACGCGGCAGACGGCCCAGCCGCTGGGCGTGGCCCTCGCCGCGCTCGGGCTGCCGCCGCTCGCGCACTCGGTGGGCGTCCACCACGCCCTGCTGTTCCCGGCCGGGCTGTGCGCCCTGGCCGCAGCGGGCGTCTTCGTGCTCGTGGTCGACCCGGCCCGTCCGGTCCGGGCGGCTGGGGCGGCGCCGGCCGGATCGCCGTACCGGGCCGGCGGCGGGCTCGTCCGGGTGCACGCCGCGAGCTCGATGCTGGTGGTCCCGCAGTTCGCGGTGGCCACGTTCACGTTGGTGTACCTCGTCCACGAGCGACACTGGGATCCGGCGGAGGCCGGCCGGGTGATCTTCGGCTTCCAGGTGGCGGGCGCGTTCGGCCGGGTGGTGGCCGGCGTGTGGTCGGACCGGGTGCGCTCGCGGCTGCGTCCGATGCGGCAGCTGGCGGTCGCGAGCGCGGCGCTGATGCTGATCATCTCGGCCGGCGCCGCGACCGGCCTGTGGTTCGTCGTCCTCGGCTTCGCGGTCGGCGCCGTCGTGACCGTCGCCGACAACGGCCTCGCGTACACGGCGGTCGCGGAGCTGGCCGGTCCCGAGTGGTCGGGGCGGGCCCTCGGCGTGCAGAACACCGTCCAGAACGTCGCGGCCGTGCTGACGGCGCCGCTGCTGGCGGCGGTGATCGGGCACTCGCGCTACGCGCTCGGGTTCGCGCTGGTCGCGGCGTTCCCGCTGGTGGCGATCCCGCTCACGCCGGTGCGGGCCGAGCGGGAGCGGGCCGAGGTCGCGGTGGGGTGACCTGGCGGGTGCTCGCCTTCTCGCCCGTCCCGCGTACGACGACCCGCAAGCGCGCGGAGGCCGGCGGCGGAGCTGCCTCCGACCCGTCGAACCCTTGCTTGCGGTCTCAGATCACCAGAGTCTGCCGTTCGACGTGGTGATCTCGGACCGCAAGCGCGCCAACGTCGTCCGGGCGTTGACGGACCCCGGCGGCAAGATCGGGGCATGGATGTCTGGGAGCATGCCCTCGCCCGGCTGCGGGCGGTGTGCGCCGGCCTGCCCGAGGTCCACGAGGAGCCGGCGTGGGTCGGCATCCGGTGGCAGGTGCGGCGCCGGACGTTCGCGCACGTCCTCGAAGTGGTCGGCGGGCGGCCGGAGTCGCACGCCCGGCGGGCCGGCACGCCCGGGCCGGCCGTGGTGCTGACGTTCCGGTCGTCCTACCCGGAGCTCGACGCGCTGCTCGGATCGGGCGGGCCCTTCTTCGGCCCGCTGTGGGGGCGCGACGACGTCGGCGTGCTGCTCGACAGCGCGACGGACTGGGGCGAGATCGCCGAACTCGTCACCGAGAGCTACCGGTTGCGGGCGCCGATGCGGCTGGCGGCGGCGCTGACCACCCCGAAAGCCGCGGGCCCGCGCGGTCGATGACCGCGCGAGCCCGGCTGCCGCGGAGGATAGGGGATTTGAACCCCTGAGGGATCTCTCCCAACACGATTTCCAATCGTGCGCCCTAGGCCACTAGGCGAATCCTCCGCCGACGAGAATACGGCCCACCCGTAGACTGGGTGGCCGACCCCCCGTGTGGCGCTCACCCTGCGAACCTCCCCAGGGCCGGAAGGCAGCAAGGATAAGCAGGCTCTGGCGGGTGCGCGGGGGGTCCTCTCCGTCTTCGCCCCCCACCGGGTGGGCGGCGTGGCGGGGTGTCGGTGGGTCCGATTAGGGTCGACGCGTGGCAGACGGCGGCAGCAACCTCGCGCTGTACCGCAAGTACCGGTCGGCAACCTTCGCCGAGGTCATCGGCCAGGATCACGTCACGGTTCCGCTGCGCCAGGCCCTGACGGCCGGCCGGATCAACCACGCTTACCTCTTCAGCGGTCCCCGGGGCTGCGGCAAGACGTCGAGTGCCCGCATCCTCGCCCGCAGCCTCAACTGCGTGCAGGGTCCGACGCCCGACCCCTGCGGGGTCTGCGACTCGTGCCGCGAGCTTGCGCCCAACGGTTCGGGATCGATCGACGTCATCGAGATCGACGCGGCCAGCCACGGCGGGGTCGACGACGCCCGCGACCTGCGCGAGCGCGCCTTCTTCGCGCCCGTCCGCGACCGCTACAAGGTCTACATCATCGACGAGGCGCACATGGTCACCACGCAGGGCTTCAACGCCCTGCTCAAGCTCGTCGAGGAGCCGCCGGACTTCCTCGTCTTCATCTTCGCCACCACCGAGCCGGACAAGGTGCTCACCACGATCCGGTCGCGGACGCACCACTACCCGTTCCGGCTCATCCCGCCCGCGATCATGCGGGCCAACCTCGAGAAGATCTGCGCGGCCGAGGGCGTGACCGTCGAGCCGGCCGTCCTGCCCCTGGTGGTGCGGGCCGGTGGTGGGTCGGCCCGTGACTCGCAGTCGATCCTGGACCAGCTACTCGCCGGCGCCAGTCCGGCGGGCGTCACCTACGCCGAGGCGGTGTCGCTGCTCGGGGTCACGGACGGCGCGCTGATCGACGAGATGATCGACGGGCTCGCGGCGGGTGACGCGGCCGCCGTGTACGGCACGGTCGACCGCGTCGTCGAGGCCGGCCACGACCCGCGGCGGTTCTCGGTCGACCTGCTCGACCGGTTCCGCGACCTCATCCTGCTCGACGCGGTGCCCGACGCCGCCGACCGAGGCCTCATCGACGCGCCGCAGGACCAGACCGCGCACATGGCCGACCAGGCGGTCCGGCTGGGCGGCGCGACGCTGACCCGGTTCGCCGAGATCGTCCACACGGCGCTGATCGAGATGCGCGGGACGACCTCGCCGCGGCTCGTCCTCGAACTGCTCTGCGCCCGGATGCTGCTGCCCGACGCGTCGACCGACGCCGCCGCGGTGCTGCAGCGGCTCGAGCGGCTGGAGCGGCGCTTCACCGCGTCCGGCGAGGCGCCGGCGGTCGAGCCGGCCCCGCGTCCGGCCGAGCGGCCCGCGGCCGCCGAGCGCGCGAGCCAGGCCCACGCCGCCCAGCCCACCGCCACCGTGCAACCGATCGTGGAGGAGCGCCCGACCGCCACGGTGCCGGCGTCCGACCCGGGTCCGCCGGCGGCCGAGCCGTCCGGTCCGCGGGGACCGGGCGAGATCGACGCCGCGGCGCTGCGGCGGATGTGGCCGGAGATCCTCGAGGTCGTCAAGCAGTCGAGCCGGACCACCCGGGCACTGCTCGACAACGCCCAGGTGGCCGGGGTGGAGGGCGAACTCGTCACCCTGGCCGCCCCGCCCAAGCTGGCCCGGATGATCGCCGAGGACCGCAACACCACCGTGCTGCGGGGCGCGCTGACCCAGGTGCTCGGCGGGGAGTGGAAGATCGGTACGGACGGATCAGGGGCGCCGCCTCCGCCGGTAGACACCCCGGACCAGGTGGCGCCGCCGCCGGTCGAATCCGACCCGCGCGACGACGCTGACTACGAGCCGTCCGCATCGACCCCGGCCAAGCCGCAGCTCGATCCGGAGGCCGAGGCGATGAAGCTGTTGACGACCGAACTCGGCGCCCGGCCGCTCGATACGCCCTGACCCCGAGCGCCCTGACCCCGAGCGCCCTGACCCCGAGCGCCCGGACGCGCCGTCAGCGGCCGAGGTAGGCCAGGATGCCGGCCGCGATCGCCCGGGCGATCTGCTGGCGGCCGGAGCGCGTCGACTGCCGGTGCGCATCACCGGAGTTGCGCATGTTGCCGAGCTCGAGGAACGTCGCCGGCCGCCGCGCGAGGTTGAGCCCGGCGAGATCGTTGCGGTAGTAGTAGCCGTTGCGGCCGATGTAGGTCGACGGGACGAGCCCGGACGACCGGGCCAGCGTCGCGTGGATCGCCTGCCCGAGGCGGATCGATGCCCGGGCGACCTCTGCGGTCGCGCCGTCCGGGCGGCGGGAGTCCTGGTTGACGTGGAAGCCGTGCCCGTTCGAGGGTGCGCCGTCGGCGTGGATCGACACGACGGCGGCGACGTTCGCGTGGTTGCCGATCGCGGCCCGCGCGTCCACGCACGGCCCGACGCCGGTGTCGCTGGGCCGGGTCAGCACGACCCGGATGCCGTGCGCGCGCAGGATCGTCCGCACCCGCAGCGAGACGTCCCAGTTGAACGCGTGCTCGGGGTAGCCGGCGTTGGTCGTCGTCCCGGTCGTGTCGCAGGCCTTGTGGCGGCCGTACCCGGCCGGCACCTGCCGGTTGATGGCGGCCGTGTGCGACGCGTTGCCCCCGTTGTGGCCCGGATTGAGGACGACGGTGAGGGTGCCGTCCGCCTGGCGGGTCGAAGCGCTGGTGCCGGACGGGCTCGGATTCGCCCGGCTCGATGGCGGTGCCGCCGTCTTGGTCGGCCGGCGCGAGGTCGCGGCCGGCGAGGTGGCCGGCGCGCTCGACGTGGACGGGGCGCTCGACGAGAGCGCCGCCGCCGTGCTCGGGGCTGTGCCGGTCGAGGCGAGCCGCCCGCGGCCCGTCGTGCTCGCCGAGCCGCAGCCGGCCAGGGCGAGCGTCGCGAGCGACACGGCGACGAGGCGGGGCGAGGGCACGCCTCACGATCGCATGCTCGCCGGCCGAGCCCCGCACAGGCCCGCCCATTAGAGTTCTGGGCGTCGACGATCAGGCGGGTGAAGGAGAGCCAGTGGCACAGCGAGGCGGGCAGTTCGGCGGCGGGCAGCCGAACATGCAGCAGCTGATGAAGCAGGCCCAGAAGATGCAGGAGCAGCTCGAGGCCGCGCAGGCCGAGCTGGCAGCCGCCGAGGTCACCGGAACCGCAGGCGGTGGTCTCGTCACCGCCACGCTCACCGGCGGTGGCGAGCTGACCGCGCTCGTCATCGACCCGAAGGCGGTCGACCCGGACGACGTCGAGACCCTGCAGGACCTCATCGTGGCCGCCGTGCGGGACGCGCACCGGGCCGTCGCCGAGCTGGCCAACCAGAAGATGGGCCCGGTGACGGGCGGCCTCGGCGGCCTCGGCTTGCCGGGGCTGTAACCACCCCATGTACGAAGGCGCGGTCCAGGACCTCATCGACGAGCTCGGCCGCCTCCCCGGCGTCGGGCCCAAGAGCGCCCAACGGATCGCGTTCCACCTGCTGGCGACCGAGGCGACCGACGTCGAGCGGCTGGCCGCGACGCTGCTGCGGGTGAAGAACGAGGTCAAGTTCTGCTCGATCTGCGGCAACGTGGCCGAGGCGGACGTGTGCCGCATCTGCAACGACGCGCGCCGCGACCTCACCGTCATCTGCGTCGTCGAGGAGCCGAAGGACGTCGTCGCGATCGAGCGCACCCGCGAGTTCCGGGGGCGCTACCACGTGCTGGGTGGCGCGATCAGCCCGATCGACGGGGTCGGCCCGGACGACCTGCGCATCCGCGAACTGCTGACCCGGCTGCGGGACGGCGTCGTCACCGAGCTGATCCTGGCGACCGACCCGAACCTCGAGGGCGAGGCGACGGCCACCTACCTCGCCCGGCTGCTCAACCCGATGGGGCTGACCGTCACCCGGTTGGCCAGCGGACTGCCCGTGGGTGGCGACCTCGAGTACGCCGACGAGGTGACGCTCGGCCGGGCCTTCTCCGGCCGCCGCCGGATCGAGTGACCGGTGCGGCGCTGGTGGTACTGGTCGAGCGTCGTGCTCGGCGTCCTGTTGCTCGTGGGCGGCGGTGCGGTCACGGTGCTCGGCTACGCCGAGACGTCCGGGCCGGGTGGCGCGGTCCGGGGCTACTTCGGGGCGCTCGCGCGCGGTGACGCCGCCGACGCGCTGGCCTTCGGGGACGTGCCGGCCGGGCCGCACACCTTGCTGACCGCGGACGTCCTGCACGCGCAGCAGCGGATCGCCCCGCTGCGCAAGTTCACGATCGTCGCGACGCATCGGACGGGTGCCACGGCGCGGGTGTCGGTCCGGTACACCCTGGCCTACGCGTCCGGGCCGCAGACGATCAACGCGAGCGTGGGGCTGCACCGGACGGGCGGTGACTGGCGCCTGGACAAGGTGGCGATCCCGACCGCGCTCGAGCTCGACCGGGCCCTGCACCGGGCGACGATCGTCGGCGCCGGCATCCCCGAGGGGGACACGCTGATCTTTCCCGGCCCGGTGCCGATCACGTTCGACACGCCGTACCTGCAGCTGAACGCGGCCGAGGACAGCATCGGCTTCGGCACCCCGCCCGGCACCGCGGTCTACGTCGAGGTGAGCAAGGCCGGCCGGGCGGCGGTGATCCAGGCCGTCGGGGCCGCGCTGCGCTCGTGCCTCGCCGGTGGTGCGGACGTCCGCTGCCCGCTGCCGAGCGAGCGGTACATCCCCGGGACGTTGCGCGGCTCGCTCACCGAACCGCTCGCCGGCGACCTGAACGTGACGCTGACCGACAGCGCGGACGGGGTCCTCGACGTCGCGGGGTCCGTGCCGGTGCAGGCGTCGTCGTTCCGCCGCCTGACCTTCACCAACCGGCCGGTCGACGGGCGGGGCCGGATCGAACTGCCGCTGCACGCCCGGGCCTTCGCCGTCCGCCCGCTCGCCGTCGCGTGGGTCAGGCAGTGAGGCGGGCCGTCCTCGCCGCGGCGGTGGGCGGGCTGATCCTCGCGATCGCCCCCGCGCCGGCTGCGGCGGCCCCCGGCCCGGCGAACGCGCCGGAGTACTGGTTCGACCGCTGGCAGGTGCCGTCGCTCTGGGAGTCCGGCGCCCGGGGCCAGGGGATCATCATCGGCGAGATCGACACCGGGGTGAGCGCCGACGTCCCGGAACTGGCCGGGCGGGTGCTGCCCGGCATCGACCTCGGCGCAGGTGGTGACGGGCGGGTCGACCGGGAGATCAACGCCTTCGGCCACGGCACGGCGATGGCGTCGATCATGGTGGCGCGTCCCGGGCTGTTCGACATCACCGGACTGGCGCCGGGGGCGAAGATCCTGCCGATCGCGGTACCGCTGACCGGCACGACCGACGCCGACCAGCCCGACAAGCTGCCGGACGCGATCCGGTACGCCGCGGACCACCACGCGAAGATCATCAGCATGTCCCTCGGCGGCAAGCGGTCGCCGCGGGTCGACAGCCAGCCGTGCAACGACGACGAGCAGGCCGCCATCTACTACGCACTGCGCAAGGGCGCGATCGTGCTGGCGTCCGTCGGCAACAACGGCCCGACGAAGAACACGATCGAGGACCCCGCGGTCTGCCTCGGCGTCGTCTCGGTCGGAGCCGTCGATGCGTCGGGGACGGTGGCGAGCTTCTCGTCCCGGGCGCCGTACCTGACGCTGGTCGCGCCGGGCGTCGACGTCCCGTCGCTCGGCCGGGTGCCGGGCGAGGCGTACTCCGGCGACGGGACGAGCCAGGCGACGGCGATCACCTCGGCCGTCGCGGCCCTGGTGTGGTCGAAGTTCCCGGACCTGTCCGCCCGGCAGGTCGTCACCCGGCTCGTCGCGACGCTCGACGGCCGCCGGACGACGCCGAGCCGGGCCTACGGGTACGGCCACCTCGACGCGTACCGCGCGGTGACGGCGTCGGTGCCTTCGAGCGCGCCGAACCCGGTCTTCGACGCCGTCGCCCCGTTCCTCGACCGGGACGCCCGGCTGCGGCAGAACGCGGCTCGCAAGGCGCCGCCGCCGGCGGCCCCCCGGCTCGGGTCGACCGGCCGTTACGTGGTCGGGAGGGCGCCTCGGTTCACCGGGAAGGTGCTGGGCGGCGCGGCCGTCGCGGGGACCGGGCTGCTGCTGCTGCTCGGGCTGCTGATCGGCGGGGTGCGGGGGCGGCGGCGCCGGCTGCGTCCCGTGAGTGGTCAGTCCGGACCTGAGTGGTCAGCTACGACTGACCACTCAGGGCCGGACCAACCACTCAACGTCGGGGCCGACGGACAGCCGCAGGAGCCACCGCACCGTCCCCGCCCCGGACCACGTCCACCCGAAGGCTGAGCGGGTCAGCGGCGGGCGGCCCGGTTGAGCGCGCTGATCACCGCGAGCAGCGAGGCCTGCACGATCGACTCGTTGATCCCGACGCCCCAGAGCACCCGGTCGCCGACCTCGATCTCGAGGTACGCCGCGGCCTCCGCGTCCCGCCCGGAGGTGAGCGCGTGCTCGCTGTAGTCGAGCACCCGGACGTTGACCCCGCCCAGGCCGAGGTCGACCTCGGACAGCGCCTCGCAGAACGCCGCGATCGGTCCGTTGCCGACGCCGCTGAGCTGGTGGTCGACGCCGAAGGCCCGCACCGTCGTCGCGATCTTCTCGATCCCGTCGTCGCTGGTGGACGAGAACTTCACGAGCTCGAAGGTGCCCTTGGCGAGGTACTCCTCGCCGAAGATCTCATACATCGCGGCCGGCTCGACCTCGCCGCCCTCGTTGTCCGTGTGCTGCTGGATCACGTGGCTGAACTCGATCTGCAGGCGACGCGGCAGGTCGAGCTTGTGGTCGACCTTCATGATGTACGCGACGCCGCCCTTGCCGGACTGCGAGTTCACCCGGATCACGGCCTCGTAGGTGCGCCCGACGTCCTTCGGGTCGATAGGCAGGTACGGGATGTACCAGGGCATCTGCCCGACCGGCTTCCCGGCCGCGGCCGCCTGCTTTTCGAGGTCGTCGAAGCCCTTCTTGATCGCGTCCTGGTGCGAGCCGGAGAACGACGTGTAGACGAGGTCGCCGGCGTACGGGTGCCGCTCATGGACGTCGATGCGGTTGCAGTACTCGGCCGTGCGCCGGATCTCGTCGATGTCGGAGAAGTCGATCATCGGGTCGATGCCCTGGCTGTACAGGTTCAGCCCGAGCGTCACCAGGTCGACGTTGCCCGAACGCTCGCCGTTGCCGAACAGGCAACCCTCGATGCGCTGCGCGCCGGCCAGGACGGCCAGCTCGGCGTCGGCGGTGGCCGTCCCGCGGTCGTTGTGCGTGTGGACGGACAGGCAGACGTACTCACGCCGGGAGAAGTGGCGCGACATCCACTCGATCTGGTCGGCGTACACGTTCGGCGTCGACCGCTCGACCGTGCAGGGCAGGTTGATGACGATCTCGCGGTCGGGCCCCGGCTGCCAGACGTCCATGACGCCCTCGCAGATCTCCAGGGAGAAGTCGAGTTCGGTGTCCATGAAGATCTCGGGCGAGTACTCCAGGCCGAACTCGGTGTTCGGCAGGTGGATGTCCGCGTACTTCATGATCGACTGGACGCCGTCGACGGCGACCGCGCGGCACTCGGCCCGCCCGTCCCCCTCGAAGCCGAAGACCACTCGGCGGAAGACCGGCGCGGCCGCGTTGTACATGTGGACGGTCGCCTGGCGGGCACCGACGAGCGACTGGACGGTGCGCTCGATGAGCTCCTCGCGGGCCTGGGTCAGGACCGAGATGCGGACGTCGTCCGGGATGCGGTCGTTCTCGATGAGCGAGCGGACGAAGTCGAAGTCGGTCTGCGACGCGGCCGGGAAGCCGACCTCGATCTCCTTGTAGCCCATCCGGATCAGGAGGTCGAACATTGCGTTCTTGCGGGTGGCGTTCATCGGGTCGATGAGGGCCTGGTTGCCGTCGCGCAGGTCGGTCGAGAGCCAGCGGGGCGCGGCGGTGATGGTCTTGCCCGGCCAGGTGCGGTCGGGGAGGTCGACCGGCGGGAACGGCCGGTAGCGGTGGCAGGGCATGCCGGACGGGCGTTGGGCGAAGGATGGGGTGGTCATGACGGGCTGCTCCGAGTCGGTTATGAGGAGAACCTGCCCCGAATGGACCGGGGCCCCCGCGAGATCGTGCGGCGAAGCGGAGCGATCTCGTGGGGTGGTTGGTCGGCGCAGAACAAGTGGCCCGCGGCGAGGGGCCGACCGGATTTGTTACCGGGCCTCGCCGCGGCCGCGAAGAAGCAGCGCGCGGGTCATGGTCCGGCAAGCATAACCGAGGCCCCCTGCTGCGTCGTTAGACTCCTCAAACCCCGTCGAAGAAGGAGTTCGGTTGCGACGCGCGCTCATCACCGGCATCACCGGGCAGGACGGCTCGTACCTGGCCGAACTGCTCCTTTCGAAGGGCTACGAGGTGCACGGCCTGATCCGGCGCGCCTCGACCTTCAACACGCACCGCATCGAGCACCTGTACGTCGACCCGCACAGCGAGGACGCCCGGCTGTTCCTGCACTACGGCGACCTCACCGACGGCACCCGGCTGGTGACGCTGCTGTCCAGGATCCAGCCCGACGAGGTCTACCACCTGGCGGCGCAGTCGCACGTCCGCGTCTCGTTCGACGAGCCGGAGTTCACCGGGCTGACCACCGGCCTCGGCACCACCCGGCTGCTCGAGGCGATCCGGGCGGCCGGCCTCTCGACCCGGTTCTACCAGGCGTCGTCGTCGGAGATGTTCGGCGCGACCCCGCCGCCGCAGGACGAGAACACGCCGTTCCACCCGCGCTCGCCCTACGGCGCGGCCAAGGTCTACGCGTACTGGGTGGCCCGCAACTACCGCGAGGCCTACGGCCTGTTCGCGGTGAACGGCATCCTGTTCAACCACGAGTCACCCCGCCGCGGCGAGACGTTCGTGACCCACAAGATCACCCGGGCCGTGGCGGCGATCGCGGCCGGCCAGCAGGACTCGCTCTACCTCGGCAACCTCGACGCCGTCCGGGACTGGGGCTACGCGCCTGAGTACGTCGAGGCGATGTGGCGGATGTTGCAGGCCGACGAGCCGACCGACTACGTGGTCGCGACCGGCACCGCCTACTCGGTGCGCGACTTCGTCCAGTTCTCTTTCGAGCACGCCGGCCTGGACTGGGAGAAGCACGTCCGTTTCGACGAGCGCTACCTCCGCCCGGCCGAGGTGGACGCGCTGATCGGCGACGCCAGCAAGGCCGAGGCGACGCTGGGTTGGAAGCCGAGCGTGCTGACCCCTGAACTCGCCCGGATCATGGTCGACGCCGACATCGCCGCCCTGGCGCAGGAGCGCAACGCCACGCACGGCCACGATCAGAGCTGACCGCGCGCCCGGCACGTCCGGCCCAAGCAGTTCGCGGTCCTCGTCCGTCGCGTTCGTCCGGTTGAGTGGCGCCTTTCCGGCTGAGTGGCGCGATATAAGGCGCCACTCAACGCAGAAGGCGCCACTCAACCGGAAGTGGGATCGGACGGGGCCGGGGCACTGCGCGGAGCGCCGTCCAAACGGAATTCGTCGTTTGTTCGCGGTCAGGAAGCGGAATCCGTTGTTGAAGGCGGCCGGGACTGTCGGTAGCGTGAGCCGAACCACGGGCAGGCCTACCACCGGAGCGCGAGTGTGACTGACAAGCGGACCGTCCAGAACTTCATCAACGGCGAGGCGACCGAGGCCGCGGACGGGCGCCGCATCGACCTGGTCGATCCGTCCACCGGCGAGATCTTCGGGTCGTCCCCGCTCTCGAGCGCCGCCGATGTCGACGCCGCGTACTCGGCCGCATCCACCGCCTTCGAGAAGTGGCGCGACACCACGCCGAGCGAGCGGCAGCGGGCCCTGCTCAAGTTCGCCGACGCGATGGAGTCCCGCGCCGAGGAGATCATCGCCGCCGAGTGCCAGAACACCGGCAAGCCGATCGAGCTGACCCGCAGCGAGGAGATCCCGCCCGCGATCGACCAGATCCGCTTCTTCGCCGGTGCCGCCCGGCTGCTCGAGGGGCGCAGCGCCGGCGAGTACATGGCCGGCCACACCTCCTACATCCGCCGCGAACCCGTCGGCGTCGTCGGGCAGGTGACGCCCTGGAACTACCCGATGATGATGGCGGTCTGGAAGTTCGCGCCGGCCCTGGCCGCGGGCAACTGCGTCGTCCTCAAGCCCAGCGACACCACGCCGGTCAGCACCGCGCTGATGGCCGAGATCGCGGCTGAGTTCTTCCCGCCCGGCGTGTTCAACGTCGTCTGCGGCGACCGCGAGACCGGTCGGGCGGTCGTCTCGCACCCGACGCCGTCAATGGTCTCGATCACCGGCTCCACCCGGGCCGGCTACGAGGTCGCCGCGGCCGCGGCCAAGGACCTCAAGCGCACCCACCTCGAGCTCGGCGGCAAGGCCCCGGTCATCGTCTTCGACGACGCCGACCTCGAGCACGCCGCCGAGAACATCGCGATCGCCGGCTACTTCAACGCCGGGCAGGACTGCACGGCCGCCACCCGCGTGCTCGCCGGTCCGCGGGTGGCGAGCGACTTCGCCGATGCGCTGGCCGAGCAGGCCCGCAACACCAAGGTCGGCGCGCCGGACGAGGAGGACGTCCTCTTCGGCCCGCTGAACAACGCCAACCAGCTCGAGCGGGTCGGCGGCATGCTCGAACGGCTGCCCGACCACGCTCGTGTCCTCGCCGGCGGGGCCCGGCAGGGCGATCGGGGCTACTTCTGGCAGCCGACCGTCGTCAGCGAGCTGCAGCAGGACGACGAGGCGATCCAGCAGGAGATCTTCGGTCCGGTGATCACCGTGCAGCGGTTCACCGACGAGGACGAGGCGGTCCGCTGGGCCAACGGGGTCGAGTACGGGCTGGCGTCGTCGGTCTGGACGAAGGACCACGGCCGGGCCATGCGGATGAGCCGCGCCCTCGACTTCGGCTGCGTCTGGGTGAACGCCCACATCCCGATCGTCGCCGAGATGCCGCACGGCGGCTTCAAGCACTCCGGCTACGGCAAGGACCTCTCCGTCTACGGCCTGGAGGACTACACCCGCATCAAGCACGTCATGCACAACATCGACGTGTGACGGTGCCTCCCGGTGCCGGTGCGCAGCCCCTAGCCTGCTTCGCATGAGCCACACGATCGCCGCCGAGCTGGTCGGAACCGTCCTCAACGTCGTGGTGAAAGAAGGTGACGTGGTCAGCGCCGGCGACACGATCGTGCTCCTGGAGTCGATGAAGATGGAGATCCCGGTGCTCACCGAGTACGCCGGCATCGTCAGCGACGTCGCGGTCCGCGAGGGCGACAACGTCCAAGACGGCGACGTCCTGGCCGTGGTGGACTAGCAAATGACCGAGGAGCTCCTCATGACCGTCGAACAGAAGCGCGTGCTCGCCACGGCGATCCCCGGACCGCGGTCGGTGGAGCTGCATGCGCGCAAGACCGCGGCCGTGTCGTCCGGCGTCGGGGCGACGCTGCCGGTGTACGTCGAGCGGGCCGGCGGCGGGATCATCGTCGACGTCGACGGCAACCAGCTGATCGACTTCGGCTCCGGCATCGCCGTGGTGTCGGTGGGCAACGCGGCCCCGCGGGTGGTGTCGCGGGTGCAGGAGCAGGTGGCCGACTTCACCCATACCTGCTTCATGGTCACGCCGTACGAGGAGTACGTCGCGGTGGCCGAGAAGCTCAACGAGCTGACGCCCGGGGCGCACGAGAAGCGGTCGGCGCTGTTCAACTCCGGCGCCGAGGCGGTCGAGAACGCGGTGAAGATCGCCCGGTCGGCGACGGGGCGGCCGGCGGTCGTCGCGTTCGATCACGCCTACCACGGCCGGACGAACCTGACGATGGCGCTGACCGCGAAGAACATGCCGTACAAGCACCGCTTCGGGCCGTTCGCCGGCGAGGTCTACCGGGTGCCGATGGCCTACCCGTTCCGGTGGCCGACCGGTCCTGCGAACTGTGCCGACGAGGCGTTCGAGACGTTCACATCGCTGGTGCACGCGCAGGTCGGCGAGGACAACACGGCCGCGGTGATCCTGGAGCCGATCCAGGGCGAGGGCGGGTTCATCGTCCCGGCGCCCGGGTTCGTCGCGCGGGTGGCGCAGTGGTGCACGGACCACGGGATCGTCTTCATCGCCGACGAGATCCAGACCGGGTTCTGCCGCACGGGCGACTGGTTCGCCTGCGAGGCCGAGGACGTGGTGCCGGACCTCATCACGACGGCGAAGGGCATCGCCGGTGGGCTGCCGCTGTCGGCGGTGACCGGGCGGGCCGAGCTGATGGACGCGGTGCACGTCGGCGGCCTGGGCGGCACCTACGGCGGCAACCCGGTCGCCTGCGCGGCTGCGCTCGGCGCGATCGAGACGATGCGAGTCGTCGGATCTGTGCGGCGCGGCCAAACGGATCGAGTCGGTGATGCGGCCGCGGCTGGGGGCGCTGGCCGAGAAGTACCCGGCGGTCGGGGACGTCCGCGGGCGGGGCGCGATGCTGGCGGTCGAACTGGTCGAACCCGGCACGAAGGACCCGAACCCGGCGCTGACCGCCGCGGTCGTCAAGGCCTGCCACGCCGAGGGCCTGGTCACGCTGACCGCGGGGACGTTCGGCAACGTCCTGCGCTTCCTGCCGCCCCTGGTGATCGGGGACGACCTGCTGGGCGAGGGCCTCGACATCCTCGACGCCGCGTTCGCCGCCTCGGCCTGAGCCCGTCTCGCGCGGGGGAGGGCTGAGCGCGGGGCGGATCGGGCTTCGGACGGCCGGTATCCTGGACTCTCCGCCAGCAGTCGAAGGGAAGTTCGGTGAGCCTCGTCGTGCAGAAGTACGGCGGCTCGTCCGTCGCCGACGCCGAGCGGATCAAGCGGGTCGCCGAGCGCATCGTCGGCGCCAAGAAGGCCGGCCATGACGTCGTCGTGGTGGTCTCGGCGATGGGTGACACCACCGACGAACTGATCGACCTCGCCAAGCAGATCGTCCCCGTACCGGCCGGCCGCGAGTTCGACATGCTGCTCACCGCCGGCGAGCGGATCTCGATGGCCCTGCTGGCCATGGCCATCAACTCGCTCGGCTTCAAGGCCGAGTCCTTCACCGGCTCGCAGGCCGGCGTGCTCACCACCTCGGTGCACGGCAAGGCCCGCATCGTCGACATCACGCCCGGCCGGATCGAGAACTCGGTCGCCGGGGGCAACGTCGCGATCGTTGCCGGCTTCCAGGGGTTCTCCAAAGAGACGATGAACATCACGACCCTGGGCCGCGGCGGGTCGGACACCACCGCGGTCGCGCTCGCGGCCGCACTCCACGCCGACGTCTGCGAGATCTACACCGACGTCGACGGTGTGTTCACCGCCGACCCGCGCATCGTGCCGAACGCCCGGCGGCTCGAGACCGTCACCTACGAGGAGATGCTGGAGCTCGCAGCCTGCGGCGCGAAGATCCTGCACCTGCGCAGCGTCGAGTACGGGCGCCGCTACAACGTGCCGATCCACGTGCGCTCGTCGTTCTCGGGCAAACCCGGCACCACCGTCACCGGATCAATCGAGGAGCTTTCCGTGGAGCAGGCGATCATCAGCGGCGTCGCGCACGACCGCAGCGAGGTCAAGGTGACGGTCGTCGACGTCCCGGACAAGCCGGGCGAGGCGGCGGCGATCTTCAAGGAGCTCGCCGAGGCCGAGATCAACATCGACATGATCGTGCAGAACATCTCCACCGGTGGCACCGGCCGCACGGACGTCTCGTTCACCCTGCCGGCCACCGACGGGCCGACGGCGCTCGCGGCGCTGAAGAAGATCCAGGACCGCGTCGGGTTCAGCGACCTGCTCTACGACGACCACGTCGGCAAGCTCTCGCTCATCGGGGCCGGCATGCGCTCGCACCCCGGCGTCTCGGCCCGGTTCTTCGCGGCGCTGGCCGACGCCGGCATCAACGTCGAGATGATCTCGACCTCCGAGATCCGCATCTCGGTGGTCTGCCGCGACACCGACCTGGACTCGGCCGTCCGGGTCGTCCACGACGCGTTCGAACTCGGCTCCGACGAGGAGCAGGCTGTGGTCTACGGAGGTACCGGGCGATGACCCGTGTAGGTGTGGTCGGGGCGACCGGGCAGGTCGGCGCGATGATGCGCCGCATCCTCGCCGAGCGGGCCTTCCCGGTCGACGAGATCCGCTTCTTCGCGTCGTCCCGCTCGGCCGGCAGGACCCTGCCGTGGGAGGGCGTGGACGTCCGCATCGAGGACGCCGCGGTGGCCGATCCGGCCGGGCTCGACATCGCGCTCTTCTCCGCGGGTGGAGCCACGTCCAAGGAGCTCGCGCCGAAGTTCGCGGCCGCCGGGGTCACCGTCATCGACAACTCATCGGCCTGGCGGATGGACCCGGACGTGCCGCTGGTGGTGTCCGAGGTGAATGGGGCCGAGGCCCACAACGCCCCGAAGCGGATCATCGCCAACCCGAACTGCACGACGATGGCCGCGATGCCGGTGCTGAAGCCGCTGCACGACGAGGCCGGCCTCGTCCGCCTCGTCGTCTCGACCTACCAGGCGGTGTCCGGCTCTGGTGGCGCCGGCGTGAACGAGCTCGACACCCAACTGCGGGCCGCCGGCGACAAGGCCGCCGAGCTCGCCTTCGACGGCGCCGCCATCGCCCTGCCCGAGCCGCAGAAGTACGTCCGCCCGATCGCGTTCAACGTGCTGCCGATGGCCGGCTCGATCGTCGACGACGGCGAGTTCGAGACCGACGAGGAGAAGAAGCTGCGCAACGAGTCGCGCAAGATCCTCGCGATCCCCGGGCTGCGGGTGTCGGGCACGTGCGTGCGCGTCCCCGTCTTCACCGGCCACTCGCTGTCGATCAACGCCGAGTTCGAGCGGCCGATCACGGTGGCCCGCGCGCTCGAACTGCTCGCGGCGGCGCCCGGCGTCGAGCTCAGCGACGTCCCGACCCCGCTGCAGGCGGCCGGGCAGGATCCCGCCTTCGTCGGCCGGGTGCGGCAGGACTCCAGCGTCGACGGCAACCGCGGGCTCGCGCTGTTCGTGAGCAACGACAACCTGCGCAAGGGCGCGGCGCTCAATGCCGTGCAGATCGCCGAACTGCTGGTCTGAGGCGAGTGCGCCGGTTTGCATCCGGAGCGGTCGCTATCGGCTCGTCGCACCGCCGGTCTAGCGACCGCGACGAATGCAAACCGGCGGGCACACGGGTCGGGACCGCCGGAGCGCCCTACCTCTTGCGGGCGTAGAGGACGATCGTCGTCCGCATCGCCTTCGGCAACCGGGGCTCACAGACGGCGATCGTGCGGGCCAGCCGTGGCCACGGGTGGAAGTAGTGGTTCAGCCCGCCGAGGTGGCTGACCGACCAGTCGAAGTCGCGGTCGAACAGTTCGGCCAGGGCCTTCTCGGAGTTCATCAGGTAGGCGGTCGGGAAGACGTCGGCGGCCTGCCGCCCCGGCTGCAGCTTGGCCACCACGTGCGCGTGCTTCGCGTTCGGCACCGAGCGCGCGGCCAGCGCGAGGACGGAGTACCGGCTGACGCTGCGGGCGATGAACGCCCCGCCCGGCCGCAGCACCCGGGTGAGTTCGCGGACGAAGGCCTGCGGATCGGTGACGTGCTCGATCACCCAGTCGCAGATCGCGACGTCGACCGACGCGTCGGCCACCGGCCAGGCGCCCGATTCGTCGATCAGGTGGAACTCGTCGATCGTCTTGTTCTGCTCGGCGTTCGGGTCGACGTCGATACCGATGACCCGGCGCCCCTCGCCCCGGAAGTCCTCGAGCGGGCGGTAGACGCCGTCGGCCACCCAGGCGCCGCGGCCGCAGCCGACATCGAGGACGACCTCGGCCTTCGCCGCGAGCGCGTGGCTGACGGTGCGGAACGGCAGCAGGCTGTCCGCGCCCGCGAAAGCGGGGTCGAAGACTTCGTCCCAGAACGGGGGCGCAGTCGACATCGGGCTCCTCGGGGTGGCGGCGGGCGATCGCACGCTATGAACAACGACCGAGTCAGGCCGACGGAACGGCATTCCAGTCGTAGGGCTCCATTTCGCGCAGGATCCGCCGCCGCCGGTTCCGGGGCAGGTGGTCGATGTAGAGCACGCCCTTGAGGTGGTCGGTCTCGTGCTGCAGGCAGCGGGCGAAGAAGCCGGTGCCGCTGACCTCGATCGGCTTCCCGTCCTTGTCGACGCCGCGCACGGTGGCCTCGGTGAAGCGGGGCAGCTCGTGGTACGGGCCGGGGACGGACAGGCAGCCCTCGTCGGCGGTCTCCTCCTCACCGCCCGTCTCGATCGTCGGGTTGACGATGTGCCCGCGGGCCCGGCCGCCGGAGCCGTCCGGGCAGTCGTAGACGAAGACGGCGAGGTCGACGCCGATCTGCGGCGCGGCCAGCCCGACCCCTTCGGCGACGGACAGCGAGGCGAACATGTCGTCGATCAGGGTGGCCAGCTCGGCGTCGAAGGACGTGACCGGCCGGGACGGGTGGGCGAGCACGGGGTCACCGACCACGACGATCTTGGGCGGGGTGTCGGACAACGGGAACCTCAGCGGGGTTGGGGACGGGGACGGGGAGAGGGGCGGCGGGCCGGCCCGGGCGCGGCCACGGGCGCTCCGGCGGCGAAGCCGAGCACGTCGAGGGTGGCGCGGACCACGTCGGTGACCTGCGCGGCCACCTCGCGGGCCTGGCTGATGCGGCCGCGGTACGGGTCGGGCATGTCGTCGGCGCCCGGCGGCAGAGGACCGTCCACGCCACGGCGCCAGGCGAGCTCGGCGACCACCTCGGCCGGGTCGGACGTGGTCGCATGACGGGCCAGCCGCGCGAACTCCTTCATCGTGAACGTCCGGCGGAACGCGCTCGGGGCCGCCGCCATGATCGCGTCCCGGTGGGCGGCCTCGGCGGTGAGCACGAGGTCGGCCCGGGTCGCCAGCTCGGGCTCGAACTGCCGGGCCCGGTGCCGGCTCGGGTCGATGCCGGCCTGCCCGAGCACGGAGGCCGAGGACGTGTCGATGCCCTGCCCGACCAGGGCGGCGACGCCGGCGCTCGACACCCGCAGGTCGGCGCGGGGGTCGGCCCAGCCGCGGCAGAGCAACTCGGCCATGGGCGACCGGCACACGTTGCCCGTGCAGACGAACAGGATGGAGAACGCCACGATTTCGATTATCCGGCATCGGCGGGAGTAACCCGACTCGGCAGGGCTCGTTGCGCTGACTATGCGGGTGAACCTCCACGACTTCACCGGCCACCCGTTCCAGGTCCAGCTGGCGCGTGGCCTGGCCGCGCGTGGTCACGACGTCCTCCACCTCTACGCCGGGCAGTACGTCACCGGCCGCGGTCGGCTCGAGGTGACCACCGACGACCCCGACTCGCTGCGGATCGAGCCGCTGAACGCCGCCCGGCCGATGGAGAAGTACTCGCCGATCGGCCGCACCCGCTTCGAGCTGTCCTACGCCGCGGCCTGGGCCGAGCGCATCGCCCGGGAGCCGTTCGACGTCGTCGTGACCGCCAACGCGCCGCTGTTCGTGCTGTCCCGGATGCGGCGGCAGCTCGCCCGCGGCCACTGGGTGCTGTGGCACCAGGACATGACCAGCCTGGCCGTCTCGGCCGAGGCCGCCCGCAAGCTGCCCGGCCCGGCCGCAGGCGGGGTCGCCCGGGTCGCCCAGCGGCTGGAGAAGGCGCACGTCCGCAGCGCCGACGCCGTCGTCGCGATCGGCGACCAGTTCCTGACCCAGTACCGCACCTGGGGCGTGCCGACCGACCACGTCCGGGTGATCCCCAACTGGGCCCCGCTGGACGACATCCGGCCCGGCGAGCGCGACAACACCTGGACGAAGCGGTACGAACTGCCGACCGACGGCCTCCGGCTGCTCTACGCCGGGACGCTCGGCCGCAAGCACAACCCGCTGCTGCTGCTCGAGATCCTCGACGCGGTGCGGGCCAAGGGGGTCGACGCGCACCTCGTCGTCTGCTCCGAGGGCGAGGGCGCCGACGACCTCGCGGCCGCGGCCGGCGACCGGCCGGACGTCCGCATCCTCGGCTTCCAGCCGGCCGAGGAGTTCAGCGACGTCCTGGCGAGCGCCGACGTCGTGCTCGCCCTGCTCGAGAAGGACGCGGCGATGTTCTCGGTGCCGAGCAAGGTGCTGAGCTACCTCTCGGCCGGGCGGGCGATCGTCGGCCTGATGCCGGCCGACAACCCGGCCGCCGTGGACATCGAGGCCTCCGGCGGCTTCACCGGCGGGCCGGACGCCGCCGGGGCCGCGGCCGCGGCCGACTGGCTGGTCACGACGTCCGGGGCCGGGGGGTTCGAGCACATCGGCCGGGACGCGCGCACACTGGCCGAGGAGCGCTTCGGCATCGAACGGATCACTGACGAGTTCGAGGCCGTGCTCTTGGCCGCCGCGCGTCGTTAAGGAGTTACGTGGACACCTCGCCCAACTCCTCGGCGCTCGACCCGTCGGCCCCCCTGCTCGTCTGCGGACACCGCGGCATGGTCGGCTCGGCCGTCTGGCGCGAGCTCGAGAGCCGCGGCTTCGACAACCTGCACGGGCGCCCGTCGGCCGAGCTCGACCTGCGGGATCGGGCGGCGACCTTCGACTACCTCGCCGAGGTGCAGCCCCGCTACCTGGTGATGGCGGCGGCGCACGTCGGCGGCATCCTGGCCAACGCGACCTACCCGGCCGAGTTCCTCTCCGACAACCTGCGCATCCAGGTGAACGTGCTGGACGCCGCCCGCGAGCACGGCGTCGAGCGGTTGCTGTTCCTCGGCTCGTCCTGCATCTACCCGAAGTTCGCGCCCCAACCGATCCGCGAGGACGCGCTGCTCACCGGCCCGCTCGAGCCGACCAATGACGCCTACGCGATCGCCAAGATCGCCGGGGTGCTGCAGGTGCAGGCGATCCGGCGCGAGTACGGGCTCCGGTTCATCTCGGCGATGCCGACGAACCTCTACGGGCCGCACGACAACTACGACCCGCAGACCTCGCACGTGCTCCCGGCGCTGCTGCGCCGCTTCGACGAGGCCGCACGGGCGGGCGCCGACGAGGTGACGATCTGGGGGACGGGCACGCCGCGCCGCGAGTTCCTCTACGTCGACGACCTGGCCAAGGCCTGCGTCCACCTGCTCGAGCACTATGACGACGACGCGCCGATCAACGTCGGCACCGGGACCGACATCTCGATCCGCGAGCTGGCCGAGATCGTGGCCCGGACGGTCGGGTTCACCGGCGCGATCACCACCGACGCGTCCAAGCCGGACGGCACGCCCCGCAAGGTGCTCGACGTCAGCCGGATCCACGAGCTCGGCTGGAAGGCGGAGACCTCATTGGTGGACGGCATCGGCCGCGCCTACGAGTGGTACCTCGCCCATTCCGGCGACCGGCGGGACGGCGGCGCCGCGTGAACTCGCGGGTGCGCGATGCGCGCGAGCAGCTCAAGGTGGCGGTGCGCTCGACGCTGCACAAGCGCAACCTCGACCTGGTCAAGGACCCGTTCCCGCGGCGGATCGCGGCCTCGCTGTCGTTCTTCGACATCGACACGGTGATCGACGTCGGCGCGAACGTCGGGCAGTACGGCGCGTCGCTGCGGGCCAGCGGGTTCGGCGGCCGGATCGTGTCGTGCGAGCCGCTGTCGGAGGCGGTGGCCCGGCTGCAGCGGCGGGCGGCCAAGGACCCGAAGTGGACGGCGATCCGCACCGCGGTCGGCGCCGAGCCCGGGACGCTCGAGATCAACGTCTCGGCGAACTCGTACTCGTCCTCGGTGCTGCCGATGACCTCGGCGCACACTGGCGCGGCGCCGGGCTCGGAGTACGTCGGGGCCGAGCGGGTTGACGTCACGACGATCGCCGACCTGGTCGCGTCCCAGGCCATCGACCCGGCCCGCACCTGGCTGAAGATCGACACGCAGGGCTACGAGGCGCAGGTCTTGGCCGGCGCCGGCCCGCTGCTGGGCTCGTTCGCCGCCGTCCAGCTCGAGCTGTCGTTCGTGCCCCTCTACGAGGGGCAGGAGCTCTTCGACCAGGTGGTCGCCCGCCTCACCGATGCCGGGCTGACGATGTTCGGGCTGGACGCCGGCTTCAGCGACCCCCGCACCGGCCGGACCCTGCAGTGCGACGGCGTGTTCGTGCGGGGCGACCTGGCCAAGCGCGCCGAAACCGTCTGAGGTCTCCGCGGTTTGCACCCGCTCGGGCCGCTATCCGCGCTCGCCGCGCCGCGATAGCGGCCGCGGTGGGTGCAAACCGACGGAGTTCAGCGCCCCAGCACGCGGGCCGCGAACGCCTCCGGGGTCGCGAGCAGCGTCCGGTCGGCCGGCCGGAACGAGTCCCGCTCGGCGATCAGCGCCCGGATGCCGTCGGCGGTCGAGTCGGCGGTGAGCTCGGTGGCCTGGCCCGTCCCCGGCCCGGCCGCGAGCAACTCGCGCTCGCGCACCAGCGACCCGGCGGTCAGCACCGGCACCCCGGCGGTCAGCGCCTTGCCCATGATGCCGCTGGGCCCGTTGTTGTCCTGCGCGATCGAGACGATGTCGGACGCTGCGACGTAGGAATCCAGCAACTCGTTCGACAGGTACTCGTCGCGCACGATCAGCCGCGCGAGCATGGCCGGCGGCTGCTCGGCCAGCCAGTCGGCGACGAACGGCTCGAGCTGGCCGGCGATCAGCAGCCGGACGTTGCCCCCCACCGCGGCCACCGCCGTGGCCACCATCGGGACGTTCTTGCGGTCGGAGATCGTGCCGAGGATGCCGACCAGGATGTCGTCGGCCGGCAGGTCCAGCTTGTCCCGCAGGGCCGGCCGGTCGGCCGCGCTCGCCTCGCAGATCGCCGGATCCTGCACCCGGTGGACGAGGCGGCCCGGCGCGGTGTCGTCCCGACCGGCCAGGCTCACCGTCCGGGCCAGTGACCCGCGCGCCTGCGCCAGCTCCGACAGTGACGCCTTGCTGACCCGGTGCAGCCAGCCGAGCCGGTCCGCGAACGTCAGCCGGGCCGGGTAGCGGGTGAGCAGGAAGATCACCCGCGGCTTGTGCGGCAGCCCGCGGAAGGCGCGCGGCGCCTCCAGCCACCAGCGCTTCAGCGCCTGGTCGGCGTCCATCACGACGACGGTGTCGACGTCCCGCTCGCGGGCGAGGTCCGCGACGACCGACACGAGCTCGCGGGTCGGCGGCTCGGGCATCGAGTACCGCTCGAGGGCCTCCACGTTCTCGCCCCCCAGGTAGGACCCGAACTCGGGTGTGGACGTGGCGCCGGTCGACGTCAGCACCACCGAGTCGGGCTCGGCCCGCACGAGATGGCGGACGTACTGGAAGCGGTGGCCGCCCGGGTTCGGTTCGACCAGCACGAGGCAGCCCATCAGCCTGTCCTTCCGGTGACTTCAGCGACCAGCCGGCGCAGCCCGGCCAGGTCGACGTCGATGTCGGCGACGATCGCCGCGCCCCGGTTGCGCAGCCCGACCCGCGAGCGCGCCGGCGCCGACAGGTACCGGTACTCCAGGCCGGGGACGCCGCTCGCCAGTCGCCAGTAGTCGGGCAGCAGGTAGCCGGCCGGGAAGAGCTCGATCACCCGGGTGCCGGGCGAGCAGAAGACGAGGTTCGCCAGCGCCGCCCCGTGCGCGGCCACGATCAGCTCGGCCTCGGCGAAGGTGCGGATCTGCTCGGCCACCGACAGAGCCCCGGGGTCGACGCCGACGAAGCCGTGCTCGGCGAGCAGGGCCTGCACGGCGTCCTCGTTGCGGACGGCCCGGTTGTTCGCCGAGGCCCCGCGGGTCACGTAGATGCGGGTGCGCGGCCCGTCCACAGCGAGGCCGGGAAGCAGGCGGGAGCGCAACCACTCGACGGCCCAGGGCGGGTTCTTCTCGGTGGTGGCCGGCAGTCCGGGTACCACCAGCTCGCCGGCCCGGACGTGCGCGTGCTCGGTCGCCGAGACCCGCTGCTCGGGCCCGATACCGAGGCGGTCGAGCAGCTGCCCGTGGAACGGCAGCGCGGTCGGGACGTACCAGTGCGAGGGGGCCGCCACCGGCGGGCACTGCTCGAGCACGCCGAGCCGGGGCAGGACGTCGATCAGGAAGTGGTAGTAGTTCGAGTCGCCCCGCGCGGCGAGGACGCCCAGCCGCCCCGGCAGGTCCAGCGGCGGCGGCGGGTAGGGGTTGAGGAACAGCGGGTGCTCGCGGGGCCGGGAGGTGCCGAAGTAGCGGCTGACCTCCTGCACGAGATCGCCCCGGCTGGTGATCACCGCGCGGTGCGGCCCGAGCACGCGCGCACCCGGCAGCGTCGCCACCCGCACGGCCGGGACGCTCTCGCCGTCGCCCCGGTCGGTCAGCGGCAGACCGGGCGGCAGGCCGGCCATCGTCCCCCGCGAAATGACCTCGGCCTCGCGGGCCACGAAGCACTTCCCGCCCGACGTCTCCGCGGCCTCGGCCAGCGTCTCCACCGCGCCGGTCGGCAGCAGCGCATCGCGCCGCCGGCTCAACCGCTGGGTCGCCGGGGCGATCATCCGGGTGGCGCCGACGTAGGCCGGTTTCAGGTAAGGGAACAGCGGCCGGGCCGGCGCCGGAAGGCGGACCACCGCGGTCAGCGGGCGGCGAGGGCGAGTGGCTCGCGGGAGAGCCACACGCAGCCGTAGCCGCCGAGCCGCGACTCCTCCTGGACCTGGAGCCCCACGCCCTCGAGGAACGACCGCAGCTCCTCCCACGAGTGGCCGGCCACCGGATGGAACTCGATCACCACCCGCTGCACCGACGCCCAGCTCTCCGGCTTCGAGCCGAGGACGAGGTCGTACTCGCCCCCTTCACAGTCGATCTTGACGACGTCGACCGGGGCGGACGCGTCGGCCACCACGTCGTCGAACGAGATCGTCCGCACCTCGGTGTTGACGCCGTCGGCGCCGTCGCTGTGGTCGGCGCTGCGCAGGCCGTTCATGCCGCTGCCGGCGCCGTTGTCGACGAACGTCGCCGTGCCGGACGAGGACGACAGCGCCGCCTCGAACACCTGGACGCGGTCGGCCACCCGGTTCTGCGCCACGTTGCGGCGCAGGTAGGTCGCGGTCGTCGCCGACGGCTCGAACGTCATCACCGAGGCCTGCGGGTGCAGCTGGGTGAGCCGGCAGGAGAAGGTGCCGATGTGCCCGCCGATGTCGATGACCTGGATCGGCCGGTCGAGCAACGAGCCGAGGAACGGCCGCAGTTGGTAGCAGTCCTCGGCGAAGATCTCGTACAGCGGGACGCGCGCCCCCGGCCGGTTCGGGCAGCTGATCGTGATGCCGTCGCGGGTGCGGAAGGTCAGCTCGGCCGGCCCCTTGCCGACCGACTGCTTGGCCATGTCGGTGAGCACCGCCGGCCAGTTGGCGAACGTCCGCGGCGTCTGGACGAGGCGGCGCGCCTGATACACCCCGTTGTGCAGCTTGCTGTTCACGTCAACGGTCACCCTGGCTTCGGTCGGGGGCGGATGGGGCGGTGGGGAGGGCCCGCTTGCGGTTGGTCGGCGCCAGCCGTCGCGTGCCCGGCGAGGTCAGCCGGCCACCACCGGCCGCCTTGCGGCGTTCGACCTCTTCATGGATGTTCAACGCCCAACCGGCCGGACTGATGCGCTGCGATATCGCCCGGCTGATGTCGGACATGGTGGCGAGGCGCTCGGGACCGGCCGCGCTCATCCGGTCCATCGCCGCCGCCCACGCGTTCAGATCGCCGGACGGCACGAGCCAGCCGTTGTTGCCGTCCTGCACCATGCCCGGCGCGGCGCCGGCGAATTCGGCGCACAGCAGCGGGAGCCCGGCCGCGGCCGCCTCGTGCACCACGACGCCGTACGGCTCGATGTGCGACGTCAGCACGAGGCAGGACGCGGCCCGCATCAGCTCGGCCACCTGCGGCGGCTGGACGAAACCGTGCATCGTCACGCCGGGGATGGACTCGAGCCGGTCGGCGAGCGGGCCGATGCCGGCGACGTGCAGGTCCCACGGATCGGCGACCCGGGCCTGGTACGCGCGGTACGCCTCGGCCAGCACGTCGGCGCCCTTGTGCACGACGAGCCGCCCGACGTAGAGGAACGACCGGCGCGACGCCAGCTCCTCGCCGGTGCGCGGGCCGGAACCGAACAGATCGACGTCGCCCGACAGCGAGCCGCGGATGACGTCGGCCGGCCCGAACCCGAGGCGGCGGGCGTAGAACTCGGAGCGGTCGCTCGGCACCATCGCCGCGTCCAGGATCGGGTCGACGTAGAACTTGTGGATGGCCCGGCCCAGCCATTGCTTGGGCGCCGCCCGCCAGACGTTGTCCATGATCAGCACGCGGACGACCCGCGGGTCCACCGCCTTCATCACGGCCCGGTACGCGGGCGTGTAGTTCCACGACGTCATGAACACCGCGTCCGGGTCGAAGCGGCGCACGGTCTCGACCAGCTCGGCCGGGTCGGGCGGGCTCGTCCAGCCGACGACCTGCGCGTAATCCTCGGTGCCGAGACCGGTGAACGCGGTGTCGGCCATCGCCTCGCCCGAGGCCTCGGGCGATCCCGGCGTGACGACGAGCAGCTCGTCCCCGAGCTTGTGCAACGCGCGGTATTGCGCGTCGAGATAGCCCGTCATGCCGTTGAGCAGGAAGGCGATGCGCAGCGTCATCGAAGCGCCGGCACCCGCTCGAGCCAGGCCGAACCGAGCCCGGGGGCCTCGTCGTCGAGCTTCTCGCGCACGACCTGGAAGCCGATCGCCTCGAACCAGCCCCGCAGCTGGGCCCAGGACTCGCCGGCCACCGGGTGGAACTCCATGACGATGCGCTGCACCGACGACCAGTTGTCCTCGGACGAGGCGTAGACGAGCTGGTACTCCCCGCCCTCGCAGTCCATCTTCACCACGGTGAACGGCGCCGGCGCGGTCGCGACCGCATCGTCGAACGTGGTCGTCTTGACCTCGATGACGTGCCGGGTCTCGGGGGAGTCGTCGCCGTGCACCAGGCGCTCGTCGCCCTGCACCAGGCCGTTGTGGACGCTGCCGCTGCTGTTGTCGTCGAGGCTGGCGGTGCCGGCGGTGGCGGCGAGCGCGGCCTCGTGCACCTGGATCCGGTCGTCCAGCCCGTTCTCGGCGACGTTGCGCCGCAGGTAGGCCGCGCTGCTGGGGGAGGGCTCGTAGCACTCGACCCGCACGTCGGGACGGGCATTGGCGGCATTCGTGGCGAACGCCCCGACATGGGCGCCGACGTCGAGGATCTGCACCGGGCCGGCGTCGCGCGGGCCCAGCACCCAGTCGAGCTCGTAGGTGTCGTCGGCGAACTGCTCGTACATCGGCAGGCGGGCGCCGGGCACGTTCGGCGTGGTCAGCCGAACCCCCGAGCGGGTGACGAAGGTGAGCGTGTCGGTGCCGCGGTGCAGCTTCTCGCCGACCATCTGGGCCAGCAGGGTCGGCCAGTTGCGAAACGTCCGGGGCGTCTGCGCGACCCGCTTGATGTCGTAGATGATCACGCGGGTGCTCGTCATCGGGCGGCTCCGAGTAGTTGTCGGGGAAGGGGCGGCGCGGCGCGCTCACGGGGTACGGGGGCCACGGGCTCCTCGGGCTCTTCGGGCTGAGGTGCCGGGAGCGCGTAGCGCAGCGCGACGATAGCCGCGATCGGGACGTAGTAGAAGCGGTCGGTGATGTCGGCCTCGAAGATGTCCAGGGCCAGCGAGGCGATGACGCTGGCGCACAGCGCGCCGGCCAGCGGCATGACCGGGATCAGCTTGTACGCGGTGATGATGGCGCCGAAGTTGTAGACGAGCATGCCCACCAACAGCAGCAGGCCGCCGGCCTGCAGCTCCTGCAGGTACACCGTCTGCGCGTCGAACGAGACCTGGTAGCCGATGCCCTGGATCGGCGAGTGCACGAAGTCGAGCCACGCCTGGTGGGCCGCGATCCCGCGGGCCTGGTTGCTCGAGTCGGTGACGTTGCTCGCGCCGACGAGGCGCGTGACCTTGAGGATCTTCGCACCGACGCTGGGCAGAAGCAGGATGATCGCGTTGGCCGCCGTGATCGCGACGAAGAACGACGGGGCGGCGAACTTGCGGGCGTTCGGGATCAGCACGATCGACACGGCGACCGCGCCGACCACGCAGACCGCACCTCCGCGCGAACCGCTCGCGTACGCGCCGAGAACGCAGCCCAGCGTGATGAAGAGCCCGAGCCAGCGGGAGAACCTGTCGCGCTCGACGAGCAGCCAGATGCCGATCGGGACGGACAGCACCACCCCGGCGGCCAGGTAGTTCGGCTGGTAGGCCATGCCGATCTGGCGGGGGGCGCCCGGCGCCACGAGGCCGGTGAGCCGGTTCAGCGTCGTGATGCCGTACAGGCCGAGGAGGGCGACCCACCCCGAGATGGCCGAGCCGACGGCGAACAGCACGATCAGCCGGCGGGCCATGTGCCGCGAGTACGTGGCGGCGAAGGCGAAGGCGAGCGGGACGAAGGCGGTCGCGACGATGAACTTGAAGGCGACGCTGAAGTTCGTGGACACGAATGGCTTCGCCGAAAGCGACGTGGCTACGCCCTTCTGGGTGAGCACGACCCGGTTGGCCTCGTACAGCGGATCGACCCGGAACACGAGGTTGAGCGCCAGCACCAGGACGACGACGACGACGATCTGCCACACCCATTTGGGCAGCCGGGGCAGGTGCCCGCCGGTGTGGGCGAAGGCGAAGAAGAGCAGGGCGACGAGGGCGAGCACGTCGGCCGGTCGGGCCGGCCCGACGAACCAGCCGTTCCAGGTGAGGGTGAAGGCCGCTGCGTAGGTGGTCCAGATCGCGAGATTCACCATGTCGAAGCGGATCAGGACGAGGATGACCGCCACGCCGGCGAATCCGCCTATCGCGATGAGCCCGAGGGTGCCGTTGCGCAGCCCGAAGGCCTCGACCGCCGCCATAACGACGAGCACCAGCGCCGCACCCACGTTCGACCGGGCCCAAGCGCGCGCTGAGCGCCCGCGGGGCAATCGCCGTCGCGCAATCCGGGGTTCCGTACCCTTTGGCAAGCTCGCTCCGTTGTTACGTGTGGGACGCCCTCCCGCGACAGCGATGTTCGGCCGGATCGCTCGTCGAGTTCCTCGGGCGTGTGGTCCTCGCAATTCATAACGAGCCGAACGACAACCGGAAGCTATCCAACGCGGAATCCGATTCCCGGCTGCTGCCGGGGGGACCATCTGCCGGATCAACCAGGAAGCACGAGGTGGGGCACAGTGACCCTCCAGTCCTATCTGAGAATCCTCTCGGAGCGCTGGAAACTAGTCGTCCTGTTCGTGCTCGCCGGCACCGGGATCGCCGTGCTCATCACCGCGATCACCGACAAGGTGTACGAGTCTGATGTCCAGATCTTCGTGGCGACGACGAACGACACGGCGAATTCCGCAGCGCAGTTCCAGGCGGCCGCGTTCACCCAGACCCAGGTGCAGACCTTCGCCCAGATCGTGGGCTCACCGCAGGTCCTGAGCCGTGTGCAGAAGGACCTGCACCTGCCGCTGAGCCGGGCCGACCTGAAGAGCAAGATCTCCGCCTCGGCGCCCACCGGGCAGTCGATCGTGAACCTGCACGTCAGCGATACCTCTCCCGATCGCGCCCAGAACATCGCCGACTCGACCGCCAACGCCTTCGTGGTCGTCGTCGAGGGCTACTACGCCGACCAGAGCGACCCCGGCGCGACCAAGCCGGTCCGCCTGTACGTCACCGACCCGGCCTCGCTGCCGTCCTCGCCGACGTCACCCAAGCCGGTGCTGAACATCTCGCTCGGCCTGCTGCTCGGGCTGCTCGTCGGCATCGGTCTGGCCATCGGCCGGGACGTGCTCGACAACCGGGTCAAGGACACCGACGAGCTGAGCAAGGCCGCCGGCGCCCCAGGGATGGGCGTCGTCGTCGACGACCCGACCGCCAGCCGGCACCCGATCGCGACCCGGGCCGGCACCCGCAACCTGCGGGCCGAGAACTTCCGCCAGCTCCGGGCCAACCTCCAGTTCGCCAACGTGGACGAGCACCCGCGGATCATCGCGATCACCAGCTCGATCCCGAGCGAGGGCAAGACGATGGTGGCGATGAACCTCGCCTCCACGCTGGCCGAAGCCGGGTTCACGGTCTGCCTCGTCGACGCCGACCTGCGGCGCCCGACGGTGGCGAAGGTGATGGGGCTGGCCAGCCCGGTCGGCCTGACCAGCGTCCTGATCAACCAGATCGACCTGATGGAGGCGCTGCAGAGCGCCGGCTCCAACCTCTACGTCCTGAGCTCGGGGCCGACGCCCCCGAACCCCAGCGAGGTGCTGGCGTCGTCGTACGTGCGCGACGTCATCCACTCGCTGCTCGACAAGGTCGACTACGTCATCATCGACACCGCGCCGCTACTGCCGGTGGCCGACGGCTCCGAGGTCGCGGCGCTGGCCGACGGCACGCTGCTCGTCGCCCGGCACAAGCTCACCACCGATGCCCAGGTCAAGCGGGCCGCGGCCTCGCTGGCCCGGGTGGACGCCAAGCTCGTCGGCGTCGTGCTGAACCGGGTGCCCAACAAGCGCAACGGCGAGTACGGCTACACGTACTACCGCGCCGAGGACGAGCCCAAGACCCGATCGCGCCATCAGGGCGATGCGATCGATGCCAAGACCGACGACCGGAAGAAGAGGTAGTGCCTTGAGCTCGGTAGACGCAGTTGTCACTGGCGCCGGCGGATTCATCGGCGGCCACCTCGTCCGCACCCTGCTCGGTGAGGGCAAGTCGGTCCGCGGGGTCGACGTGAAGCCGCTCGAGGAGTGGCACCAGGTCCACGAGGGCGCCGAGAGCATCCAGGGTGACGTGTCCCTGCTCGACGTCGCCCGCCGGACCGTCGACGGCGCCGGCGAGGTCTACAACCTCGCCGCCGACATGGGCGGCATGGGCTTCATCGAGAACAACAAGGCGGCGTGCATGCTCTCGGTGCTGACCAGCACGCACGTGCTGATGGCGGCCCGCGAGACGGGCGCCGGCCGGTACTTCTACTCCTCGTCGGCCTGCGTGTACGCCGCCGAGCACCAGACGTCGCCCGACGTGACGGCCCTGCGCGAGCAGGACGCGTATCCGGCCATGCCGGAGGACGGCTACGGCTGGGAGAAGCTGTTCAGCGAGCGGATGGCCCGGCACTTCCTCGAGGACTACGGCGTGCAGACCCGGGTGGCCCGCTTCCACAACGTCTATGGCGAGTACGGCACGTGGGACGGCGGCCGGGAGAAGGCACCGGCCGCGATCTGCCGCAAGGTCGCCAAGGCCGTGCTCACCGGCGACCACTCGATCGAGATCTGGGGCGACGGCCACCAGACCCGCACGTTCATGTACATCGACGACTGCACGTACGGGATCCGGCTCATCACCGACAGCGACGACCCCGAGCCGGTGAACCTCGGCAGTGACGAGCTCGTGTCCATCAACCAGATGGTGGACATCGTCGAGCAGATCGCGGGGGTCAGGCTGGAGCGCAAGCACGACCTCACCGCGCCCCAGGGCGTGCGGGGCCGCAGCAGCGACAACACCGAGATCCAGCGGCGCTTCGGGTGGGCGCCGTCCACCTCGCTCGCCGACGGCCTCGAGCGCACGTACCGCTGGATCCACGATGAGCTCAAGGCCGCCATCTGAGCGGTTGCCGGGTCGTTACCCGCGTGTCGACCGATCGTTGAATCTGACATGAAGAAGCGTCGTCGCGGGCGGACCGGCCGGCGGGTGTGGCCGATGCTCCTGGCCGCCGGCCTGATCCTCGGTCTGGTGATCGCGATGGCGTTCTTCGTGCGCGGCTTCGACAGCACCGGCAGCGACAACTACGCCGCGCCGGGCGTGGGGACCGTGCCGAGCAGCGACTTCCCGTCGCCCTCGCCGTCGGTCTCCGCGCCGAAGCCGAGCACGACGAAGTACGTCGTCCCGGGTGGTGGACCGACGATCACGCTGGGCGCCAACGACGGCGGCGGCATCAAGCTCAACAACAAGAACCAGCACCACCTGGTCGCGCACGTGACCTCGTCCGACCCGATCTACGCCGTGGGCTGGTTGATCCCGACGAGCCTCAACCATGCGTACGGCAAGGACATGTCGCCGGGGCGCAGCTTCACCATCGACACGATGGTCACCGGCCGCCCGTACTACTCGCTGCTCTGGGTCTACGCCGGCAAGTCCGGCGCGCCGGTCACCTGCACGATCTCGATCGACGGCAAGGTGAAGTCGCGCCAGACCACGCAGGGCGCCTATGGCCGCCAGGTCTGCTACGCCTGATCGGTAGCATCCGCCGAATGCCGAACCCCAAGCTGGCCGTGGCCGTTGCGCTGCGCAAGATGGTGCATCGGGCCGGGTTCGACCTCGTGCGCGAGGACTTCAGCTACCGGTTCGTGTTCGCCCTGCAGTCGCAGGGCATCGGCACGGTCATCGACGTCGGCGCCAATGTCGGGCAGTTCGGCTGCGACCTCCGGCGGGCCAGGTACGGCGGCGCGATCCTCTCGGTCGAGCCGCTCGGCGACGCGTACCAGCAGCTCGTCCGGGCCGCTGCGGGCGATCCGGGCTGGACGACCGTGCGGGCCGCGGTCTCGGACTCACCCGGCACGCTCACGATGAACGTGTCGGCGAACTCGGTGTCGTCCTCGGTGCTGCCGATGCGCGGTGAGCACACGAGCGCCGCGCCCGAGGCCCGCTACGTCCGCACCGAGGAGGTGCCGGCGACCACCGTGGACGAGCTGGTCGACCAGCACGGCATCGACCCGGCGTCGACGCTGCTCAAGATCGACGTGCAGGGCTACGAGAAGGCGGTGCTGGACGGCGCGGTCAAGACGCTGCCGCACTTCGCCGGCGTGCGCACCGAGATGTCGCTGACGCCGCTCTACGACGGGCAGACGCTGCTGCCCGAGATGATCACGTACCTGGACGGGCTGGGCTTCGACCTGTGGCTGGTCGAGCGCGGCTTCACCGACCCGGCGACCCGGCGGGTCCTGCAGATGGACGGTGTGTTCTTCCGCCGCTGAACCTCGCGACCGGACGATCACGTCTTCCGGTCGGGGCGCTGTTGCGTTGCGCTCCCCGCGACGCTCACGCAGGAAAGGCAACGGAGGAGCGGCTATTCGAAGTAGCCCTCGGGCCCGGTCATCGCGGCGAGCAGGACGGGGTGCGGCTGCTCGCCACGCGCGCGCCGGTGCCGGCCGCTGACGCGCCGGTTGCGTGCGAAGACGGCCAGCGGCAGGGCCTGCACGCCGGCGACCACGATCGCGGTCGCGAGCAGCGGTCCGGCCGCCCCGAACCGGTACGCCAGCAGGATCGACAGCGCCAGGTTCAGGGGTAGCGCCAGGACGTTGACGAGGGCGACCATCCGCACCCCGGCCGGGTCGATGAGCGTCATCGCGAGCGGGTTCACCAGCGCCTGCACGATCACGAGCAGGGCGGCCGACACCGGCAGCAGGATGCCGAGCTCGACGTGCGCGCTGCCGCCGATGAGCCGCCCGACCGGATCGGCGATCGCGACGAGCACGGCGCAGATCACCGCCGCCCCGGCGACGAACAGCATCGTGAACCGGAACAGCCCCGGCCCGGCCCGCCCCTCGCTGCGGGCCCGCGCGTAGATCGGCCAGATCGGCGCCGCCGCGGCCACGATCAGCGCCGTCACCGGGGCGAAGATCTGGAACGCGATCGTGTAGTCGGCGACCGCGCGGACGGTCGACACGTGGCTGAGCACGATCCGGTCGCTCTGCAGCGCGATCGGCAGCGCGAGGCTGGAGACGAACATCCAGCCGGACAGCGAGCGGATCGACTGCCCCGGGTGCCGGCGCGGGTTCGGCACCCGGCGCAGCAGGGCGATCCATCGCACGCCGGTCGAGCGGGCGACGGCGGCGGTCACGAGCTGCACGGTGAGGATCGCCGCGGGGGGAGCCAGGATCGCCCACCCGCCGCCGAGGTCGAACAGCATGGCCGCGAGGACCCAGAGCAGCGTCACGGGGGCGACGAACGACTGGATGAGGACGGTGACGTGGTTGCGGTGCGCGCCGAGCAGGATGTTCGGCGCGAGGCCGGGGACGAAGCTGATCAGGAAGATGATCACGCCGGCGGCGATGAACACGTTGGGGCCGGCCGCGTCGCCGATCAGCCGCGGCCACACGCCACCGATACCGAGCCCGGCCGCGACCAGGCTCAGCCCGAGCGCGGTGACGAGCAGGCTGCGGGTGGCGGTGAGCAGCACGCGCTGGGTGCGCTGCGACCCCGGCCCCTCCTCGGCCCACGCGGAGGTGACGGCCGCCCCGACCCCGCGCGTGTTGAGCGGGAGGATGGCGATCAGCACGAGCATCAGCGAGAAGCTGCTGAACACGCGCAGCCCGTAGTGGGAGATGATCAGGCGGCTCGTCAGCAGCTGGGCGATCGCGGTCAACGGGAAGCCGGCCATCCGGGCGGCCGCGCTCGAGAGCACGGCCCGCGAACCGTTCACGGGCGCGGCCACGACCGCGTCGTCCACGCGGTCGGCCACCAGTCCGGTCATCGTCGTCGGTCCGGTCAGCGCGACGCGAGGTCGAGCCCGCGCACGGTGCTGCGCACGAGCCGGACGCCCTTCGCGTTCGTGTGGCAGCCATCGTCAGTGAGTTCGCTGCGCAGCTCACCGGTCTCGTCGGCGAGCAGCTCGGTCGCGTCCACGAGCCGCACCTCTGGGGCGGCGTCGGCCGCGGCGACGGCCTGGATCAGCGCCCGGCGCAGTTCGCGGAACACCTCCACCCGCTCGGCGATCGTCCCCTTGATCGGGAACTCCGGGTTCTTGGGGCAGTCGTCACTCGGCGGCACCGGGACGGCGATGATCAGTTGCGGCGCGCCCATCTCGGTCGCCAGTTGCTGCGTCCGCCGCACGTAGTCGGCGACGAAGTCCAGCGAGTAGCCCGGCCGGCTCGAGCGCGGCACCAGATGGCAGCGGACGTCGATCTCGCCGGCGATGAAGACGGGGACGAGGCTGCCCGGACGGCTCAGGAGGCGCAGCGCCCGCGCCGCGCGGTGCACCCGTACGGGGAAGCCGTTGTGGGCCAGTGACCACATGAGCCGGCCGCCGAGGTGCCACACGATCTGCCCCTCGGGCGCGCGGCTGAGCTTGGCCGACGTGTAGTCCTGGTTGACGAAGATCGCGTGCGAGTCGCCGAACCACACCTCGGTGGGGCGGCGCCGGCGGGCGGCGGCGAGCAGTGCGAGCAGGCCCTGCAGCACGCGCAGGTAGCGGCGGGCCGCCCGGTAGGCGCTGCCGGGCAGGGTCGTCCGCTCGGCGAGCGGGGTGCGGGTACCGCTGCCGCGAAGCGCCAGCAGGTCAGGCATGCGCACCCCGGCCATTTCCGACGTTCCCCTCTTTCGTTGCGTCCGATCAGCGTAGGGTCCGGCGCCCTCGCGCCGGCCCTTCCAAGGATTCAACGAGCCCGCGCACGCCGCGAAACGCGCGCCGCCATCGGCTAATGTGTGCGCGATGTCGAGCCGGTCCCCCGAGACGCCCTCGTTCCGAGAACTGCTGTTCTCGGACTACGCGCGCTACCGGGCGGTCGCGAACCCGCGCTGGCCGGCCGTGCTCATGGTCTGCTTCACCGACCCCGGCATGCTGGCCTCGCTCGTCATCCGGGCCCAGCAGTGCCTGCACTTCGCCGGCCGCCGGCGCCTCGCCATCATCCTGCGGATGATCGCCAACACCGTGCTCGGCGCCGACTTCGGCCCCGGCATGACCATCGGCAAGGGGCTGTGGATCCCGCACCCGGCCGGAGTCACGGTCGGCATCGGCGCGGTGATCGGCGACAACGTCACCCTCGCCGGCGGAGCCACCGTGGCCGCTCGCTACTACGACCCGAAGCCCGGAGTCGAGCAGGAGTTCGCGACGATCTGCGACAACGCGGTCATCGGCGCGCACGCCGTGCTCGTCGGCGGGGTGCGTATCGGCGTCGGCGCGACGGTCGGGGCCAATTCGGTGGTGCTCTCCGACGTCCCGGACGGCGCCGTCGTCCTCGGCAACCCGGCCCGGCCGGTGGGCACCCGCGCCGGCGCCAAGCCGGCCGCCCAGCCCGCCACGCAGCAAGGAGACAGCTGATGTCCGACGCCGCCGCGATCGAGGCGACGATCCGCAACTTTCTCGTCCGCGCCAAGAAGGCCGACGTCGAGTTCGGCCGGCACACCTCGCTCTACGAGGAGGGCCTCGGGCTGGACTCGCTGGCGACGGCCGAGCTCTCCGCGACGCTCGAGGACGACTTCGGTACCGACCCGTTCAGCGCCGGCGAGGTGCCCCAGACGATCGGCGACATCCTCGACTTCTACGCGGGTGTGGCCTAACCCACATCGGACAAGCCGCGCGGTTTGCTTTCGATTCGTGGCGCACCGTGACTGTTGGTACGGTTCGCTCACGCAAGCCTTACCTGGTGATCTCGACTTGTGATGGTGGTTCGCAGATGCGTCGGATGCTGTATCCCCTGCTGGCACTGGGATTGCTCGCCCTCGCCCTGACAGCGCCGATGGCGGCGTCGGCCGCCCCGGTCCGGTCCGCAGTCGCGGCGGGTGCCTGTGACCCGTCGCAGGCCTATCCGCCCTCGCCGAACGCGACCGTCCAGATCAACACGACCGACCCGTTCGCGGGCGAGACGGTCAAGGTCTCCGGCATCCACTACTGCCCGAACGAGGACGTCGACATCACCATCGCCGGGCAGCACGTCGGCACCGGCCACACGGACGCCGACGGCAGCTTCGACCCGAACGTCGTCGTGCCCGGGCCGACCGGCGACAAGCAGGTCTGCGGCATCGGCGCCTCTGGCCTGAGCAACGACCGCGACTGCCTCGTCATCAACGTCCGGGCCAAGGGCGCGACCAACCAGCCCGGTGGGGGCGGCACGGCCCTGACCGGGGTCGAGATCTCACTGCTCGGCCTGCTGGCCCTCGTCCTCGTCGTCGCCGGCGTCGTCATGACCACGCTCGGCCGGCACCGCCGGACCGCCCGCCTCTGACCGCTGGGTCGGCTTCGCGTCATCAGGCGGCGCATGCTTCGATGACGGGCACGATGAGACGCACCCTCCGGAGGTTCCGCCGTCGCGTGCGTCGGCTGCACCGCAAGATCAAGTACGACCGGCGGACGCCGCTGATCAAGAAGGTCGTGGGCTACGGCGTCGGCGCGCTCATCGGTCTCAGCGCGCTCTGGCTCGTCATCACCGGGCTGCTCGCGAAGCAGGCGCTGAGCAAGCTCGAGGGGCGGCTCGTCCAGGTGCGCACCCTCGTCGCCGCGGGTCAGGTCGACGATGCCCGCAAGCTCGCGGCCGACATCCCGGTGCTGGCCGAGCGTGCCCACCGGCTGACCACCGGGCCGGTGTGGTGGACGGCGTCCGAGGTGCCGTACTTCGGCCGCCCGCTCGACGTCACGCGCGGCACCATCGTCGCGGCGAACGACGTGAGCGCGCGGGCCGTCCCGCAGCTCATGGACGTCGCCGAGATGATCAACCCCAACGCGCTGCGCGCGGGCGGCGACACGATCCGGCTGGCGCCGCTGAAGCGGGCCGCCGGACCGCTCGCGCGAGCGGCAGCCACGATCGACCGGGCGACCGATCGCGCCCAACGGCTGCCGGGCAGCACCTGGCTGTCCCCGGTCGACAACCGGCGGGCCCGCTTCGTCGCCGAGCTGGAGATCATCCGAGGCTACGTCGACGCCGCCGCCCGGGTGTCCCGGGTGCTGCCGATCATGCTGGGCGACCACGGCACCCAGCGGTACTTCATCGGCCTGCAGAACGAGGCCGAGATGCGCGGGACGGGCGGGCTGCCGGGTGCCTTCGCGATCGCCACGACCAGCCACGGAACGATCAAGTTCCGGCGCTTCGAGAGCGACGCGGCGCTGCTGCCGCCGGGCAAGGACCACATCATCCAGACCGGTCTCGACTTCGGACCCGAGTACAACTCGCTGTACGGGCCGTCGCTGCCCACGACGACGTTCGTCGACTCGAACGTCAGCCCGAACTTCCCGTACACCGCGCGGATCTGGGCCGCGATGTGGCAGAAGCTCTACGAGCAGCACATCGACGGCGTCATCGCCGTCGACCCGACCGTCCTGGCCTACTTCCTCACCGCGACCGGGCCGGCGCCGCTGCCGGGCGGCGGTGCATTGACGAGCTCGAACGTGGTCTCCCTGACGCAGAAGGACCAGTACGCGCTGTTCGCCGACAACACGCAGCGCAAGGACTTCGAGGTGAGCATCCTGCGGGCCGCCTCGCGCAAGTTGACCAGCGGCGCCGGCACCGCGCACGGCCTGCTCGAAGCGGCGAGCCGCTCGTCCGGCGAGCAACGCCTGCTGGCGTGGAGCTCCGACCCGCACGTCGAGTCGCAGCTGAAGCAGACGTCCTACGCCGGGGCGTTGCCGACCGGGACGCGACCGTTCTCCGGGTTCATCGTGAACAACGCGGCCGCCGGCAAGCTCGACTACTATCTGCAGCGTTCGCTGTCCTACTCGCGCACCGGGTGCGGGTCGCGGCGCGACGTGATCGTCACGATGCGGCTGGTCAACAACGCGCCGGCCGTCGGGCTGCCGCCCTACGTGAACACCCGGCTCGACAAGCCGCCGCCCGGTGCCCAGCCGGGCGACAACCGGCTGCTGCTCGACTACTACGCCACCAAGGGCGCGCTGCTCGAGAGCGTCACCCTGAACGACAAGCTGACGACGGCGTCCGCGGCCTCCGTGGACGGGCTCGAGGTCTTCCGGCTCGACCTCGAACTGCCGCGGGCGGTGCCCCAGACGATCGTCCTGCACCTCAACGAACCGGCGGGGACGGGCCGGCCGCAGATCTGGCGGCAGCCCGGCGTCCAGCCGCTGGCGGTCCAGGTCTTCAACCAGGCGTGCGGCTGAGCCGCGTCGATAGGGTGAGCGCGCCGCTCGCCCGCCGCTCGAGGGAGAACTGATGCGCACGTACGGCCCGGGCAACCCGCTGGTCTTCAGCCACATCCCGAAGACCGCCGGAACCTCGCTGCGGTCGGTGCTGCAGGAGGCGCTCGAGCCGGCGGTGTTCGTGGGCGGCCTGGACCAGTCGCTGTTCGGCGGCTACCAGGATCTCGCGACGATCCGCGGTGCGGCCCGGGCCTCGATCATCGCCTCGCCGGACGAGCTCCCGGCCGATGTCACCCTGATCGCCGCGCACATCGCACCCGGCACGACGATGGCCCGCTTCCCGGACGCCGACCACATCACGTTCCTGCGCACGCCCGAGGTGCGGCTGCTGTCGCAGTGGATCCACAGCCGCTCGCTGTCGGAGTTCGACCTGCGCTGGTGGGGGCCGTCGGCCGAGGCGTTCCGGGTGGCCCGGCTGCCGCTGCGCGACTACCTGCAGCACAAGCGGACGGCGCCGCTCACCGACAACACGATCACCCGGTTCCTGAGCTGGCCCAACCCGCTGCTGCCGGACGCCGACTTCATCGCCGAGGCCGACGACGAGGCGGTGCTGGCCGCGGCGCTCGACCGCCTGGACCGCTTCGCGCATGTCGACGTCGTCGAGAACCCGCGGTTCATGGCCGAGTTCGGGACGTGGTTCGGCCGGGAGCTGCCGGACACCCGGCTCAACGAGCGGACGGCGATGCCGGCCCGGATGCGCCCCGACCTCGGCGTCGAGCTGGCCCCGGCGACCCGGGACCTGCTGCACCACCGGTCGCGGCTCGACCGGCGGGTGTGGGAGCACGTCGCCCGGCGGGTGCTGCCCCACACCGACCCGGCCGAGGTCATGGACGCCGCCCTGCAGAAGTCGGTCGAGCGGTACCGGACGCTGCTGGCCGGCCCCCCGACCAAGTCCCGGCCGGTCCGGCGCGCGGCCGAGATCGTCTACGACGCCGGGTACAAGCTGAACCCGCGCCACTGGCGCCGGACCGGCTGACCGGTCAGCCGACCGGCTGGGTCTCCCGGGCCGCCAGCCAGATCCGCCGGGTGGCCGAGCGCTGCTTCTTGCCGCTCGACGTCTTCGGGATGCCCTGCGGAGGCACGAACAGCACGTCCATCACCTGCAGCTCGAACTCGCGCAGGACCGCGGCGCTGACCGCCTTGGCGACCTCGGCCGGGTCGGGCTCGCCGTCGACCTCGGCGACGACGACGAGCGACTCCTTGCCCTCGCCGTCGTGCGCGGCGAACGCAGCACTGCCGCCGAGCCGGACGGCGTCGTGGGCGAGCTCGGCGGCCAGCTCGATGTCCTGCGGGTACAGGTTGCGGCCGTGGATCACGATGACGTCCTTCGAGCGACCGCAGATCACGATCTCACCGTCGTGCATGAACGCGAGGTCGCCGGTGCGCAGGTAGGGCTCGCCGTCGCCTCCGGCGAGCAGGCCGCCGAACGTCGCCTGGCTCTCCTCTTCCCGCTTCCAGTAGCCGGGGCAGACGCTGCGGCCGCGGATCCAGAGCTCGCCGACCCGGTTCGGCGGCAGCTCCTCGCAGGTCGCGGGGTCGACGATGCGGACCTCGTAGCCGGGGCCGGGGACGCCGCAGAGGCAGAGCTCGCGCACGTCGTCGCCCGGCTCGCCGCGGTAGGCGATCTCGTCGCGCTCGAGGGCGGCGGCGTCGACAAGGACGTCCTTGCCGGCGCTCTGCAGCGGGACGGCGCTGACGAGCACGGACGCCTCGGCCAGGCCGTAGCCGGGGGCGTGGGCCTGCGGGGCGAGACCGCTCTCCGCGAAGGCCTCGATGAACCGCTCCCGCGTGCGGCGGCGCACCGGCTCGGCGCCGTTGATCAACGACCTGACACTCGAGAGGTCGAGGGCGGTCCGCTCCTCCGCGGTCGAGCGGTCGACGAGCAGGTCGTAGCCGAAGTTCGGCGAGTAGCCGTGCGTGCCCCCGTAGGTCGACATGGCCCGCATCCAACTCAGCGGCCGCCGGATGAACGCGCTGGGCGTCATGAGCACTGACTTCATGCCGAACCCGACCGACGGCAGCGCGCCCATGATGAGGCCCATGTCGTGGGTGAGCGGGCACCACGAGACGTTGACGGAGTCGTATTCGTAACCGATCAGCACCCGCGCGACCTCGAGGTTCGCGATCAGGTTGTCGTGGGTGACGATGACGCCGCGCGGGTCGCTCGTCGACCCGGACGTGTACTGCAGGTAGGCGATCTCCCGGTCGGCGGCCGGCGCCGGCGCCGGGCCGTCCGCCTCGACGGTGACCGGGATGACCGGCAACTCACCGGCCGTGATCATCTCGAGAACGGACCTCTCGGCCGGGCCCTGCGGCGTGCCGGCGACCACGGCCACCGCGCCGGCGTTGGCCCGCACCGGCTCGAGGCGGGTCTCCAGGTGCTCGGCCCGGCGCGGGAAGGCGATCGGGGCGGCGATCACGCCGGCCCACATGCAGCCGAGCAGCCCGACCAGGAACTCGAGCGGCGGCGTGGCGATGAGCAGGGCGACCTCGCCCGGCTTGATGCCCTGGGCGGTGAGCGCGGCGGCCACGGCACCGGCGCGGTCACGCAGCGCGAGCGCAGTGAGCCGGGCCGACTCGTTGACGCCGTCGAGCAGTTCGACGTAAAGGAGGCGGTCGGGCGTCGTCTCGGCCATGCTGATGAGCCGGTCGATCAGGTCGCGCTCGTCGGGCGACAACTCGGGCTGGGCGGAAGGTGGCACGGCTCTCTCATCCCACGGGTGCGGTTCGAAGTTCGTCAACACCTACAACGAGCCGGAGCCGGGTCAGTTGTTCACGTTCGCAACCGATACTTCCCACATGCCGGGCAGGCCACGGTCCTCGGGCCGAGCCTCGCGGTCCGCGTAGTGAGTGACCGGGGCTCCCGGGTCGCCCCGCCGATCGCTCAGACTTGGACGAATGCCCCGCGGTGGATCGACACCTCGCCGTTCGCGATGGCGACCGCGAAGTTGACCATGCGGATCGGTCCGTCGTGCAGCAGCGCCGGCAGCGTGGCGCCGTCCTTCGCCGCGGCCATCCGGGCGGCGGTCCGGGTGAACCACTCGGCGACCCACGCGGTCTCGTCGGTCCACTCGACCAGCTCGAACCCGGACGTCGTGATGATGTCACGCAACTCGTCCGTGGTGGCCAGGTGACTGTCCGTCCCGTCCAGTGACCACGGCAGCGGGAACGTGGGCCCGGCATCGCCGGTGCGGCAGACCTCGAAGGTCGCCAGTCGAGCGCCCGGCCGCAGCCGCCGGGCGATCTGCGTGAAGAAGGATGCCTTGTCCTCGACGTTCATCTGGACGTGCATCGTGTAGGCGGCATCGAACCCGGCTGCCTCCAGCGCGGCGACGTCGGTGCAGAGGTACTCGACCCGGTCGCCGAGCCCCGTGACGTCGGTCAGAGCGCGGGCGGCGTCGACGTAGGCCGGCGTGATGTCGACGCCCACGACCCGGCACCCCGAGGTGCGGGCGACCTGCCGGGCCGGGCCGCCGAGCCCGGAACCGACGTCGAGCACGGTCATGCCCGGCGTCGGGCGAAGGCCGGTCAGCAGCCGGTCGACCGCCTCCGTCCCGCCGGCGTGGAACTGATCGAGCCGATCGAGCTGATCCTGGGTCAGGTCGGCCAGACGGTCGCCGGAGAGCCGCCCGATCGAGGCGACGAGGTCGGTCTCGGTGTAGGTCATCTGCGTGCTCCGTTCAGGCCGCGACGGTGATGGGCTCGAGCCGCCTCGGCTCGACGGACGGTTGGCGGGTGCGCCCGGGCAGCAGCAGCGCGCCGGCCGCACCGAGCAGGCAGATGCCCGCGGCGACGACGCAGGCGACGTGGAAGCCGCTCATGAACGAGGTGTGCACGCCGTCGAGCAGCTGCTGCTGGGCGCGGCTGCCCGGCGCCTGGCGCACGGTGGCCAGGGCGGCGGAGATCGAGTCCTGCGCGGCCGAGACGGCCCGGGTGGGCAGCGTGTGGAACGAGGTCGACGCGAGGTGGTTGGCGTAGAGGCTGGTGAAGATGCTGCCCAGCACAGCCACGCCCAGCGTGCCGCCCACCTCGCGCGTCGCATCGTTGACGGCCGAGCCGACGCCGGCCTTGGCCGGCGGCAGGACGCTGAGGATCGACTCGGTGGCCGGCGCGGTCGTCAGCCCGAGGCCGAGGCCCATGAGCACCATCTGGCCGACGATCCGGTCGTAGGGCATGAAGGTGGACGAGAGCGCGATCCACCCGAACGAGGACCCCAGCAGCACCAGCCCGGTGGTCACCACGGCGCGGGTCCCGATGCGGCCGGCGAGCACGACGCCGCCGACCGAGCCGATGGCGATCGTGACGGCGACGGGGAGGATCCGCACGCCGGTCGACAGGCTGCCGTAGCCGCGCAGGAACTGGAAGTACTGGGTCACCAGGAAGATGAACCCGAACAGCGCGAAGAACGCGACCGTGACGGAGGCGCTCGCCGCCGAGAACGCCGGCGTGCGGAACAGCGTGAGGTCGATCATCGGGCGCGGGCGGCGGCGCTCGACCGCCACGAACGCACCGACGAACGCGGCCGAGGCAACGAAACCGGCGACCGAAGCCGCGCCGCCCCAGCCCCGGTCGGGCGCCTCGATGACGGTGTACACGAGGACGCCGATCGCGGCCGACGACAGCAGCAGGCCGGCCGGGTCGAGGCGGGCTTGCGACGGGTCGCTGGACTCCGGCACCCACAGCCAGGTGGCGACGAGCGCGAGCAGGGCGATCGGGACGAGCGCGACGAACACCGACGGCCAGCCGAAGTGGGCGAGCAGCAGGCCGCCGGTGATCGGCCCGACCGCGACCCCGAGTCCGGTGACCGCACCCCACACGCCGATCGCCTTGGCCCGCTCGCGGCGGTCCGGGAAGGCGTTGGTGATGATCGACAGCGTCGTCGGGAAGATGACGGCCGCGCTCGCCCCCATCACGAAGCGGACCGCCACGAGGGCCGGCGCCGAGCCGACCAGCGCGCCGATGCCGCTGGACAGCGCGAAGCCGGCCAGCCCGGCCAGCAGCGCGGGGCGCCGGCCGAACCGGTCGCCGAGCGAGCCGGCGGTCAGGACGAGCGCAGCGAAGGCGAGGTTGTAGCCGTCGACGATCCACTGCAGGTCGCGGGTCGTCGCGTCCAGTTGGCCGGCGAGATCGGGCAGCGCGACGTTCACGATCGTGGTGTCCAGGTTGATGGCGAACGCGGCTAGGCACACCGTCGCCAGGACCAGCAAACGACGGCGGGAGGCGAGTACAGGCACGGGGAGCTCCATGGGATGCGAGATGTTGACAACGGCCACATCAAGGTTGACGAGTCTGGCACGCGACGTGGACACTGTCAACATGGTTCGTCAGCCGGCCGATCCGGGCGGGGCGTCGCGGCCCTACCACCACGGAAACCTCCGCGCGGCGCTCGTCGACGCCGGCGTCGAACTGGCCCGCGCGGGCGGCCCGAACGCGGTACTGCTGCGCGCCGCGTCCCGGCAGGCCGGCGTCTCCCACAACGCGGTCTACCGCCACTTCGCCAGCCAGGAGGACCTGGTGGCGGCGGTCGCGCAGCGGTGCATGACCCAGCTCAGCCTGCTCATGACCGAAGGCATGACGGCGGTCACGGCCCGCGACCGCGTCGGCCGGGCCCAGGCGAGGCTGGAGGCGATCGGGCGGGCCTACGTCGAGTTCGCGCGGACCGAACCGGGGTGGTTCCGCACGGCGTTCAGCTCGGCCCGGGCCCACTCGGAGGGCGGGCCGGAGGGCGGCAGCGCGGAGCCCGAGGCTGAGCCGGTGCCCAACCCCTACGACGTGCTGAGCGCGGGGCTGGACGAGCTGGTCGAGGTCGGCGCGCTGACGCCGGAGCGCCGGGTGGGTGCGGAGTACGCGGCCTGGTCGGCCGTGCACGGCCTGTCCAGCCTCCTGCTCGACGGGCCGCTGCGGGAGTTGCCGGAGGCCGAGGTGGAGCACGCGATCAGCGCCGTCCTCACCGTCGTGAGCCGAGGCCTGGGCTGACGCGTGGGCGGGCCGGGTCCGCCTGCTCAACAGTCGTCGCGGCCGGCCGATGATGAACAGAACCAGCAGCTCGACCAGGAGGGCCAAGAGTGCCGCGTAGCCGCACCGTGCTCCCGTTCGTCGGGGCCGCCGCTGCGATCTGCCTGCTGGCGGCGGTGCTGCTTCCGACGCCGGCGCAAGCTTCGGGCTGGCCCGCGCACCCGACCGGGATCCACGTGACCGCCGTGACCGGTTCCTCGTTCACCGTCTCGATGAACAGGGCCGCGAACACGAAGTACTACCGCGTCTACGCCTCCACTGTGCACAGCGACGTCTTCTACGCCAACCTCAAGGCCGGCCGGCATCCGTCGACCCTGCACTGGGGCACCAGCAGCTCCCCCCGGGTCACCGTCAGCGGCCTGCCCTACACCACCAAGCCCTACTACTGGCGGGTCGAGACCTTCGCCGGCAGCGCCCAGTCCTACGGCGCCGGCATCTACGAGCGGGGGCTGCGGCCGTCCCATCCCACCGGCTTGACCGTCCACACCAGCGCCGTCGGCGGCACGTACCTCACCTGGAGCAGCGGCAGCGCCACCGGCTTCGTCGTCCAGCGCGCCCTCGACCCGGCGTTCACCGACGGCCTCGCGAGCTTCACGATCCGGGGCGACAACCACCAGTTCACGCCCTACAACCTCACCATGGGGACGCACTACTACTTCCGGATCCGGGCGTTCAACCTGCACAGCTCGTCCGCATATGGCCCTCCGGCCGACGGGGTCAAGGCGTCGCGGGAACAGTCGGTCAAGGCGATGACCTACAACATCCTGCAGGCCATCTCCGACGGGGAGCTCCGCACCGGCGGCACCGTCGCGCCCTGGGCCGAGCGCCGCCCCGAAGCCGCCGCGCTGATCAAGGGCGTCGATCCGGACGTGTTCGCGGTCGAGGAGGGCTGGCCGTACATCGGCGACCCGGCCAACCACGTCCGGCAGGTCGACTCGTTGAACTCGGCCCTGGCCGCGATCGGCGCGCACTACGCGATCGCCCACACCGAGATCACCTGGCCCAACCCGGGCTGGCACCGGTACGGCAACTACATCCTCTACAACACCGACCGCTACGAGGCGCTCGGCACCGCCGGGCTCTTCGACACCGACTCGGGGACGAACTACGCGCCGTACGCGGAGCTGCAGAACAGGTCGACCGGCGCCCGGTTCCTGTACGTCGGGGCCCATCTGACCGCGTCGGTCGGGCGCAGCTACGACTCGGTCCGCCAGGCCCAGGCGGCGTCCCTGGTCGATCAGGGCACGGCGCTCGGCCGCCAGCTCGGCGTGCCGGTCATCTTCGCCGGGGACTTCAACAGCGACCCCGAGCAGAACGCCCTGGACGGCCCGAACCGGGTCATGCACAGCGACGCGAACCGGATCGCCGACGCCCGGCTCGTGGCGCAGGCCCGCACGAACGAGCGCTACGACAGCATGAACCAGCTCATGGTGACGCCGAACCCGTACTCGCTGTTCATCGACTACATCTACCTGACGCCGGGAGTCTCGGCGTCGGCGTGGGGGATGGCGATGCGCTTCAGCAACGGCAAGATGGTCGGCACCATCCCGTCGGACCACAACCCGATCTGGGCGTGGGTGCAGGTGCCGTACTGAGCCCTCATCAACGTCGGGAGCGTTGTTGCCGCCCAGCGGCAAGAACACGCCCCGCGTCGACGGGCTAATTGGTCGGGGTGACAGGATTTGAACCTGCGGCCTCTTCGTCCCGAACGAAGCGCGCTACCAAGCTGCGCCACACCCCGCGGAGCAACCGGCCCAGCATACCGGTCCGGTCACCCGGTCTCAGCCACGGGGGATCAACGTCAGCAGCGTCGCCTCGGGCCGGCAGCAGAACCGGATCGGCAGGTACGGGTTGGTGCCCAGCCCGGCGCTGACGTGGAAGTACATGCGCTCGTCCCAGGCGTGCAGCCAGCGGGCCCGACCCCGGTCGATGCCGCAGTTGGTCACCAGCGCGGGCCCGAACGGCAGCCGCACCTGGCCGCCGTGGGTGTGGCCGGCGAGCACGAGGTCGTAACCGTCCCCGGCGAAGGCGGCGAGCAGCGGGGGTTCGGGGGAGTGGATGACCCCGATCCGGACGAGCGCGTCCGGGTCGGCCGGCCCGGCGATCCGCTCGTACCGGGCCCGGCGCAGGTGCGGGTCGTCGGTGCCGGCGAGGGCGACCTCCTGCCCGTCGACCTTCAGGCCCGCCCGGACGTGCGTCAGATCGAGCCAGCCGGCGTCCGACATCGCCGCCGCCATCTCCGGCCACGGCAGCGGGCGGGCCTGGATGGTGAACGGATCCGGCGGCGGCCCCACGTACCGCAGCGGGTTGCGCGGCCGCGGTTCGTAATAGTCGTTGTTACCGGGTACGAACACGCCGGGGAACTCGAACAGCGGCTCGAGCGAGCGCATGACGGCCGGGATCGCGTTCTCGGCCGAGAGCGTGTCTCCGGTGTTGACGACGAGGTCGGGCCGGAGGGTTGCAAGGCTGCGGACCCAGTCGTGCTTGTTGCGCTGGTTGGCCGTGATGTGCAGGTCGGAGACGTGCAGGACGCGCAGCGGGTGGGCGCCCGGCGGCAGCACCGGCACGTCGAAGCGGCGCAGCGTGAAGGCGTTGCGCTCGATGACCGTGCCGTAGAACGCAGCCACGGCGCCCACAGCACCGACGGCGGCGACGGAACGGATCACGTCTCAAGCCTACGGACTCGCGGTGTCTCGGTACGGTGAGGCCATGTCAGAGCTCAAGGACCGGCTGCGGACCGACCTCAACACCGCCATGAAGGCCCGCGACGAGCTCACCACCGCGACCCTGCGGATGGCGCTCACGGCGGTGACCACCGAGGAGGTGGCCGGCAAGGCCGCCCGCGAGCTCACTGATGACGAGGTGCTGAAGATCCTCGGCCGGGAGGCGAAGAAGCGCCGGGAGGCCGCCGAGGCGTTCGATGGCGCCGGGCGCACCGAGCTCGCGGAGCGCGAGCGGGCCGAGGGGACCGTCCTCGACCGCTACCTGCCGGCCCAGCTCGGCGACGACGAGCTCGGTGACCTGGTCGCGGCCGCGATCGCCGACGCTGGCGCCAGCAGCCCCCGCGACATGGGGGCCGTGATGAAGCTCGTCCAGCCCAAGGTCGCCGGCCGGGCCGACGGCAAGCGGGTGAGCGACGAGGTCCGCCGCCGGCTGTCCGGCTGACCGGTCAGCGGGTCGCCTCCACCGCCATCTGCACGCTGTCCTCGGCAGTCCGCTGGTCGATGTTGGCCAGGTCGGCGTGCGGGCTCTGGTTGAGGGCCCGCTCCTCGACGTCGTGGAAGCCGGCCCGCTCCAGTTCGGCGGTCAGCGACGTCAGGTCGTAGACGTAGCCGGTGTGGTGGCCGAAGGCACCGATCGGGATCCGGACGAGGTCGACCGGGTGCTCGACCGTGAGCCCCAGCCCGCGGTAGAACCCGGCCAACGGGGTCGACACCGACGCCTCGCCGGAGAGGTACTCCTCGACGTGCGCGCGCACGTTCGGGGTGACGATCCGGATGACGCCGCCGGGCTGCAGGCAGCGGAAGGCCTCGGCCAGCATCGTGCGGCCACCCTCGAGCGGGATGTGCTCGATCACGTTGTCGGCGTAGACCCGCGACAGCGCGCCGTCCTCGATCGGCCACGGCTTGGTGGCGTCGAGGTAGTTGCGGGTGACGGCGTTGACGTTCGTGATGACCCAGCCCTCGCGGGGCGTCAGGCCGCCGATCTCCAGGCGGAACGGGCGCGGTGCGCTCTGCAGGGTCTTGCGGGCCCGGGAGGTGGCGACCGGCTTGTTGGCGGCCATGATGACGGTACGGGCCGCCGCGCGGAGTCTCGGATTCACGCGAGCAGGCTAGCGGAGCCCGTACCGGTCACGGGCGACCGGAGTCCGTGACGTCAGCGATTCCCGCCGGGCGGGCTGGCGTGGCCACCCCCGCCGCCGCGACCCCGGCCGGTGCCGGTGCCGGTGCTGGTGCCGGTCGAGCTGTGACCGCCACCAGGGGTCGGCTTCGGCTTGGGCTTGGGCTTGATGATCTTCGGCGGGGTGTACTGCGGCACGCCCCGGCTGACGCAGACCGTGATCGTCGAACCCGGCTTGGCCTTCTGCGGCGCGTAGTAGCCGATGGTGTCCAGCACCGCGGTGCTCGGGCAGGTGAGGTTGTCGGCCGCGTCGAGTTCTCGGAGGTGGAAACCCTGCTGGCTCAGGGCCTGCTTGGCATCCGACAGGCTCATCCCGATGACATTCGTGACCTGCTGGCCGTCCACCTGGTTCGGGTCGGTCCAGCTCCAGTTGCGGCTCCGCAGGGAGGGCTTGAGCGCGTCGAGCCACACGTCGGCGGCGAAGTCACCGTAGGCCGTCCCGGTGCTCTTGCCCTTGAGGCCCGACGACGGTGCATAGGGCAGGTCGAAGTTGATGACCGCGGCGGCCGCCACGAGCTTCGGGGTCATACCCACGAACCAGATGGAGCTGTTCTTGGTTTCCTTGGGCTCGGCCTGGTTGGTGCCGGTCTTGCCGGCGATCACGCTCGAGTTGGACGAGTACCAGTCGGAGAAGACCGAGGCCGCGGTGCCCGGCGCCTTCGTGTCGCCGGTGAGGATCTTGACGGCCTGGGCCGCCACCTGCGGCGCGAGCACCTGCACGCCGGGTGAGCGCTTGACCGGCAGGGCGTTGCCGTCGCTGTCGGTGATCGACAGCACCGGCGCCGGTGCGTTGAACTTGCCGTTGTTCGCCACCGCGGCGTAGGCCCCGGCGAGCTCGAGCGGGCTCGTCGGCACCGAACCCAGCACGAGCTGCTGGTCGCGCTGGTTGTTGACGAGGTTCTGGGCGTAGGTCAGCTTCGGGTTGTCGGCCGAGTCGTGGTTCTGCAGGCTCTTGATGCCCAGCTTCGTCATGATGTCGACGATCGGCTGCAGGTGGCAGTTGAGCAGCTTGTCGGCCAGCGCCACGAAATAGGTGTTCGAGGACTTCGCGGTCGCCGACTGCAGCGTCTCCACCGTGTTGTACGAGACGTTGGCGTCGCCGTTGCCGACGCCCTTGTAGTTCTTGCCGAGGTCGCCGCAGCTCGTCGGCTTGTAGAGCCCGAAGTTGCCGACTGTCGACAGCTGCCAGTTGTCCGGCACGCCGGTCGACAGCGCGGTCAGCAGCGGGAACAGCTTGTAGGTGGACGCGGCGGGTGCCGTGGCCTTGGTGAAGATCGGCTGCTCGGTCTGGCCCTTGCCGGCGCCGTACCGCTTGCTCGCGACCATGGCGAGGATGTCACCCGTCTTCGGGTCGACGGCCGGCAGCACGGCCGTCATCGACGACTTCGCCGGGACGCGGTCGTCGATGTGGCGCTGGGCGCTGTCCTGCAGTGCGGGGTCGAGGGTGGTGACGATCTTGAGGCCGCCGGTCTGCAGCGTGGTCGCCTTGATCCCGTTCACGTTCTCGAGCCAGTCCTGGGTGTACTCGCAGAAGAACGCGGCGTTGGCCACCGAGCTCGCGCTGGCGCAGCCCTGCTTCACCTGGGGCGGCGACTGGGTGGCGAGCGCGATCGGCGTTGCCTTCTCCTTGTCGGCGGCGGACTGGCTCAGCTTGCCGACGCTGACGAGGTTCTGCAGCACCTCGTTGCGCCGCTGTAGCGCCGCCTGCCGGTTGACGAACGGGTCGTAGGCGCTGGGCGCGCGCAGCATGCCGACGAGCAGGGCCGACTCGGCCAGCGACAGCTGCGACGCCGGCTTGTTGAAGTACGTCTCGGCGGCGGTCTGGATGCCGTAGGAGTGCTCGCCGAAGAAGGCGATGTTGAGGTAGTTCTCGAGGATCATCTGCTTGGACTCGTGCAGCGTGTTCTCGAAGTAGAGGGCGCACTTGGCGTCCTCCATCTTGCGCTTGATGTTGATGTCGATCGCAGCCTGCTGGGCCGCGTGCTGCTTGGCCGGGTCGGTGATCTCGCTGGCCTGGTAGTACCGGACCTGCTTCACGTACTGCATGGTCAGCGTCGAGCCGCCCTGGGTGTCGCCGCTAGCTGGTGCTGACGGCCGACCGGATCAGGCCGCGCAGGTCGACGCCGTGGTGCTGGTAGAACCGGCGGTCCTCGGTCGCGATCAGCGCTTCCTGCAGGTACTTCGGGATCTGGCTGATGTCGATCGGCACCCGGTCCTGGCTGAACAGGGTCGCGATGACCGTCTTGCCGTCCCGCGCGTACATCGTGGTCTTCTGCGGCGGCTTGCTCTCCTGCAGGTTGCAGGTGGTGTCGAGGAACTTGCCCGCGACCTTGTCGGCGACGAACCCGATTCCGCCCACATAGGGCATCGCAAGCCCCGGCGGCCAGGACGCCGACGGCCAGCAGGGCCGCCACGAGCTTGCCCGCGGTCGGCCAGGGGTTCGGGCGGTTCGGATCGGCTGCCACGGTAGTTCAGGGTACGGGGCGCGCCCGGGTCGCCCGACCACCGCTCGGGCCGGGCTCAGCTGGCGGACGGTGCGGGAGCGCGCTCCGGCTAGCCTCCGAGCAGCTCGCCGATGGTGCGCAGGCCGGCCAGATCGTGGACGTCGGCCGGCAGGGCCGCCACCGCGACCAGCGGCACCTCGGGGTGCGCGGACGAGAAGCGGCGCGTCATCCGGGCGTCGTGATCGGCGGCGGTGGCGACCTCGACGTGTACCCGCAGCGCCGCCTCGGCCAGCGCGTTCCTCGCCCGCCGACAGCGCGTCGGCGGCCACCTCGGCGCGGGCGGCGGTGAGCGGGTCGGCGCCGTCGACCGGGGCCGCCCGGCGGGTGCGGTTCACGATGACGCCGGCGAGCGGCATGTCGCTCCGCCGACAGCCGCTCGACGAAGTAGGACGCTTCGCGCAGCGCGTCCGGCTCCGGCGCGGCGACGACGACGAACGCCGTGCCGGGAGCCTTCAGCAGTTCGTAGGTCTGCTGGGCCCGCTCCCGGAAACCGCCGAACATGGACTCGAGCGCGGACACGAACGTCGAGAGGTCGTTGAGCAGCTCACCGCCGATGATCCGGGTGAACACCCGGGCCACCATGCCGACCGACACCGTCACGACCTTCAGGTAGGCGCGGCCGCCGGCCTTGGCCGGGGCGGTCAGGAGCCGGATCATCCGCCCGTCCAGGAAGCGGCCGAGCCGGTTGGGGGCGTCCAGGAAGTCGAGCGCCGAGCGGGAGGGCGGGGTGTCGACGACGATCGAGGTCCCACTCGTTCGCCGCGACCAGCTGGCCGAGCTTCTCCATCGCCATGTACTCCTGCGTGCCGGCGAAGGAGGACGACAGCGACTGGTAGAACGGGTTCGGCGAAGATCTGCTCGGCCCGCTCGGGCGAGGAGTTCTCGAGCACCACGTCGTCGAACGTGCGCTTCATGTCGAGCATCATCGCGAACAGGTTGTCGCCCTCGACGCCCTTGACCAGGCGCGGGGTGTTGTCCAGCTCGGTCAGCCCCATCGACTGGGCCAGGCGGCGGGCCGGGTCGATGGTCAGGACGACGGTTCGCCGCCCGGCCGGGCCCCGATCAGGGCGATCGCGGCCGCGGTGGTCGTCTTGCCGACGCCGCCGCTGCCGCAGGTGACGACGACGCGGGTGTTCTCGTCGCGCACCAGCGCGGCGGCATCGAGTGCGGTCATGCGTCTTCGCTGGACGAAGCGGGCGGCGAGGTCCTTCAGCTCGCCGACCTGACCGGCGGGTTGAGGTCGGGCAGCGTGATGCGGGGCAGGTCGAGCCCCTCGAGGCGGGCGGTGTTCTCTTCCTCGACCCGCTGGCGCTGCGCGTACTCGCTCATCTCCTGGGCGAGGGCGGGGGCGTGCTCCGCGCCGATCCCGGCCTTCTTCAGCCCGGCCGCCAGGGCGGTGGCGTCGACGCTGCCGTCGTCGCCGACCTGGCCGGGGCCGATGATCTTCGGCCGGGCCCGGTTGACGATCACCGCGCCGAGACGGAACTCGAGGCGCTTGAGCTCGGCCGCGGCGTCCATCGTCTCCTGGACCGGCATCTCTTCGAGCAGCGTCACGATGTGCACGGCCGTTCGCGGCCCGTGCAGCAGCTTGATGACGCCGTCGCTCTGGTCGGCTGATCGGGCCGATCTTGGCCAGCTTCTGCGACCTCGCGGGTGGCGTCGAGGAAACGGCCGATCCGGCCGGTGGGCGGGGCGTCGAGGACGACAGCGTCGTAGGCCGGCTTGCCGTCCGTGTCGACCCGGACCACCGACTCCTTCACCTTGCCGGTGAGCAGGACGTCGCGCAGCCCCGGTGCCAGCGTCGTCACGAAGTCGACCGCGCCGATCTTCTTCAGGCCCTTGCCGGCCCGCTTGAGGCCGTAGAACATCTCGAGGTACTCGATCATGGCCTGCTCGGGGTCGATGGCCAGGCCGAAGAGCTGCCCGCCGTTCGCGGCCCGCATGAGCAGCTGCTCGCTGTAGGCCATCGGCGGGATGTCGAACAGCTGGGCCAGCGCCTGCCGGGACTCGACCTCGATGAGCAGCACCTTGCGCCCGCCGTCGGCGAGGGCGACGGCGAGCGCCGCCGCGGCCGTCGTCTTGCCGGTGCCGCCCTTGCCGGTGACGACGTGCAGCCGGGCCTGCGCGGGGATACCGGCGGCGAGCGGGGCGGGGCCGCCCTTCGTCGCGGCGCGCGTGGCGACCATTTCGCCAGCGTAGGAGATACCCCGGTCTGGTGCCGCGCCGGACTCGTCGCACGTGACGCGAGTAGCAGCTAACGTCGGCGGGCATGACCTCTCCTCACGACCGGCTCGCCGCCCTCGGTCTCGAACTGCCGCCGGTGGTCGCGCCGGTCGCGGCCTATGTCCCGGCCCGGCGCAGCGGCTCGTTCGTCTACACGTCCGGCCAGCTGCCGATGATCGACGGTGCCCTGCCCCGCACGGGCAAGGTTGGTGCGCAGGTGCCGGCCGAGGAGGCCGCCACCTTGGCCCGGGTCTGTGCCCTGAACGCGTTGGCCGCCGTCGACGCGCTGGTCGGGCTCGACGCGGTCGTCGGGGTGGTCAAGGTCGTCGGCTTCGTCGCGTCCGACCCCTCGTTCACCGGGCAGCCGGGAGTCATCAACGGGGCCAGCGACCTGCTCGTCGACGTCTTCGGGGAGGCCGGCGCGCACGCCCGCTCGGCCGTCGGGGTCGCCGTCCTGCCGCTCGACTCGCCGGTCGAGGTCGAGCTGATCGTCGAAGTACGGTGACGGCGCCGGCCCCGGCCGACGTGCCGGTGCGGGACGCGGCGACCGTCGTCCTGCTGCGAGACGGTGCGGTGGGCATCGAGGTGTGGCTGCTCACGCGGGTCACCGGCATGGCGTTCGCCGGCGGGATGACGGTCTTCCCGGGCGGGCGGGTCGATCCGGCCGATACGGCCCTGCCCCTGGCCGGCGGCGACCTCGCCGCGCTGGCCGGCCGGTTCGGCTGCGACGTGCCGACCGCGCACGCGCTGGTCGGCGCGGCGGTCCGCGAGACGTTCGAGGAGACCGGCGTGCTGCTCACGGTCCCGGCGGCCGATCTCAGTGGTGCCCGCGCGGACGTCGAGCTCGGCCGGGTGTCGTTCGGCGAGCTGCTCCGCGCGAACGATCTGGTGGCGGACGCGTCGGCCCTGCACGCATGGTCGCGCTGGGTGACGCCGGCCGGCGAGGTGCGCCGCTACGACACCCGCTTCTTCGTCGGGGCGCTGCCCGATGCGGCCGAGGCGCAGGACGTCACCAGCGAGTCCAGCGACGCGTCCTGGGTGCCGGTCGGGACCGCCATCGAGCAGGCGCAGCGCGGCGAGCGCAAGATGCTGCCGCCGACGATGATGACCCTCGCGTCGCTGCTGCCGTTCGGATCCGTCGCCGAGGTGATCGGTGCGGCCGGCACGCGTTCACTCGACCCGATCCGCCCGCAGCTGCGGGTCGACGGCGAGTCGATCTCGGTCGAGCTGCCGGACGGGACGGTCGTCCCCATCCCGCGGAGCATGCTGCCGTGACCGAGCACCCGGCCTACGAGACCGTGCGCGCGGTCGCGCCCTTCGCGTCGGTGCTGCTGCAGCGCAATCCCGGGCCGATGACGCTCGACGGGACGAATACCTGGCTGCTGCAGGCCCCGGGGTCGGCGGGCACCGTCGTCGTCGATCCGGGCCAGGCCGACGACGTCCACCTCGAACGGTTGCTGGCCGCCGCCCCGGACATCGAGCTGGTGCTGGTGACGCACGGGCACTTCGACCACAGCCAGGCCGCCGCCGCCGTGCGGGAGCGAACCGGCGCCGCGGTCCGGGCGGTCGACCCCGAGCACTGCCGCGGCGGGACGGCGCTCGTCGACGGCGAGGTGATCGAGGCGGCCGGCCTGCAGCTGCAGGTGCTGGCCACGCCGGGGCACTCGGCGGACTCGGTGTCGTTCGTGGTGGGCGAGCGGGAGGCCGTCCTGACCGGCGACACGATCCTCGGCCGCGGGACCACCGTGGTCGCGCATCCCGACGGCGTCCTCGGCGCGTACCTCGTCTCGCTGCGAGCGTTGCGCGAGCTCGGCCCCGCTCTGGTGCTGCCGGGGCACGGGCCGGACCTCGCCGCGATCGACGCGGTGGCCGAGTTCTACCTCGCCCACCGGCAGGAGCGGCTGGAGCAGGTGCGGGCGGCGCTCGCCTCGCTCGGGCCGGACGCGACCGCCCGACAGATCGTCGAGGTCGTGTATGCCGACGTCGACCCGGCCGTGTGGTGGGCGGCCGAGCTCTCCGTGGAGGCCCAGCTCGACTACCTGCGCGCCACGCCCTGACCCGCGCCGCGCGGCGTTGAGCGCGGGCGAGCAATCGCGCGGGGAGGGTCAGCGGGCGCGGCGCGCCAATCGCTCGCGGTCGAGGATGACGACGCTCTTGCCCTCGAGGCGGAGCCAGCCGCGGGACGCGAAGTCGGCCAGCGCCTTGTTCACGGTCTCGCGGGACGCGCCGACGAGCTGGGCGAGCTCCTCCTGCGTGAGGTCGTGGGTGACCCGCAGCTGGCCGCCGTCGATCGAGCCGAAGCGCTGGGCCAGCTGCAGCAGTTGCTTGGCCACGCGCCCCGGGACGTCGACGAAGATCAGGTCGGCGAGCATCGTGTTCGTGCGGCGCAGGCGGCGGGCGACGACGCGCAGGAGCTGCATCGCGATCTGCGGGCGCTCCGTGGCCCACTTCTGCAGGGCCGCCTTCGGCAGCTTGGCCAGCCGGGCGTCGGTGACGACGGTGGCGGTGGCGGTGCGCGGACCGGGGTCGAACAGGGAGAGCTCGCCGAACTGGTCGGACGGGCCGTAGATGGCGACGAGGTTCTCCCGGCCGTCCGGTGCCCGCCGCCCGAGCTTCACCTTGCCCGACAGGACGATGTACAGGCTGTCGCCGGGCTCGCCCTCGTGGAAGAGCATCGCGCCCCGCGGCGCCTCGAAGATCTCGAACTCGCCCGACAGCGCTTCGACGTCGTCCGGGTCAACGCCCTGGAACAGCCCCGCCCTGCGCAGAATCTCGTCCACGTGTTCTCCTCGGTCGCCCGCGAGTGCGAGCCTGGTCACAGTCTGCGCGGGAGTCTAGTGCCATGCCCAGAACGGGCGGTGATCAGCCGGACCCAGGATCAGCCGGACGCCTTGCGCCACCCGCGGCGCAGACGACTCAGACCGAGCCGGGCCGGAACCGGCGACAGCGCGGAGTCGGTGCCCTCCCGGACGAACGTGTCGAGCTCCTCGGCGTTCGCGTCGTCGAGGAACTGCTCGATGTCGCGTTCGTCGGCGACCTGGGTCAACGGCTCCTCGACCCGTCCCATGAGCATGACGAAGCCCAGCAGGACGAACGGAAACAGCAGCAGCGCGAACCCGACCATGCTGCGTCCATTCTGCCGCACGCGTGTCGGCTCCGGACCGTAGGCTCGCCGGCGTGCCCAAGCCGTTCGACGAGAGCCCGCTGGCGCTGACCCGCCGCGCCCGCCGGATCAACCGCGAGCTGGCCGAGCTCTACCCGACGGCGCACTGCGAGCTGGACTTCACGCAACCCGCTCGAGCTGTCGGTGGCGACGATCCTGTCCGCGCAGTGCACCGACAAGCGGGTCAACGAGGTGACGCCGGCCGCTGTTCGCCAAGTACCCGGCCGCGGCCGACTACGCCGGCGCCGACCGGGACGAGCTCGAGCAGCTGATCAAGCCGACCGGGTTCTTCCGCAACAAGACCACCTCGCTCATCAAGCTGGGCACGGCGCTGGTGGAGCGGTTCGACGGCGAGGTGCCCAACCGCCTCGACGACCTCGTCACCCTGCCGGGCTTCGGCCGCAAGACGGCGAACGTCGTGCTCGGCAACGCCTTCGACATCCCGGGACTCACGGTCGACACCCACTTCGGCCGCCTCGTCCGGCGGTGGGGATGCACGGCCGAGACCGATCCGGTCAAGGTCGAGACGGTCGTCGCCGGGCTGATCCCGAAGAAGGAGTGGACGATGTTCTCGCACCGGGCCATCTGGCACGGACGGCGGATCTGCCACTCCCGCAAGCCCGCCTGCGGCGCCTGCCCGATCGCCCGGCTGTGCCCGTCCTTCGGCGAGGGGCCGACCGACCCCGCAGGTGGCGGCCAAGCTGGTGCAAGTCCGAGGCCCAGATGGTGGAGTCGACGGCTTGACGAGCGAGCGGGCGGCCGAACCCGAGTCCGACGAGATCCCCGGCTGGCTGCGGCCGCTGGCCGACAGGGCGTCCTCGCTCGACGGCTCGGACCTGTCCCGCTTCCTGCCACCCGACGACGGCAGCGGGCGGGCCTCGGCCGTCCTCATGGCCTTCGCCGAGACGGCGGACGGCCCGTCGGTGCTGCTGATCGAGCGGGCCGCCGGACATGCGCAAGCACGCCGGCCAGGTCGCCTTCCCGGGCGGGTCGCTCGACGACACCGACGCGTCGCTCAGTCGCAGCCGCCCTGCGCGAGGCCAACGAGGAGGTCGGCCTCGACCCGGCGACCGTCCTCGTCATCGCCGAGCTGCCGGCCATCTTCATCCCGGTCTCGGGCTTCGTGGTCACACCCGTGCTCGGCTGGTGGCAGCAGCCGCACGAGGTGTGGCCGGTCGACACCGCCGAGGTCGCCCGGGTCGAGCTCGTCCCGGTCGTCGAGCTCGCCGACCCGGCCAACCGGTTCAAGGTGACGCATCCCTCCGGCTGGCTCGGGCCCGGTCTTCGAGGCCGGCGGCCTGTTCGTCTGGGGTTTCACCGCCGGCCTGCTCGACCGGTTGCTGGAATTCGGCGGGTGGGCCCGGCCGTGGGACGAGTCCGTCCGGCGGGAGCTGCCGGAGGCTGTTCTGGCGCCGCTGAGCCGGCCTCAGAAGTGGCGCCGGTACCGTGCTGGGCGTGCGGTTCGGGCGCGTGCCAGTGACTGCCGCGGCGCTCGTGGCGCTCGCGGCCGGGTCCGGCTGCTCGAACCGGGAGGCGCCCGCCAACAAGGAGGCGCACAACGGCACCGCGACCGCGTCGCCGGCCGCGGACGGTGTCCAGCAGGTCATCATCACCTCCGGCGTGGACCTCCGCTTCCACCCGTCGACGATCGTCGTCCACCCGGGCAAGGTGCGCATCGTCCTTGAGAACACGGCCAAGCCCGGGGCCGGGCCGCCGCACAACCTCCAGATGAACGCGCTGCCCGGCGTCTTCATCGGCACGACGGTCGCCGGGGCCGCGCGGTCCGTCACCTTCACCGCCCCGGCGCCGGGCACGTACGGCTTCGTCTGCACGATCCATGCCGCGCAGAACCAGACCGGGAAGCTGATCGTCCGGTGAACGTCCTCGACGTCGTCATCGTGCTTGCGGCGATCGCCTACGGCATCGGCGGCTACCGCAGCGGCGCCCTGGTCGGACTCTTCTCGCTGATCGGCTTCTTCGGCGGCGCCGTGCTCGGCGCGCAGCTGGCCCGGCCGCTCGGTTCGGCCGTGGCCAGCGGCCGGGCGCAGGTGCCGGTCGCGATCTTCTGCGTGCTGGTGCTGGCGACGCTCGGACAGCTCATCGGGGTGTACATCGCCGGGCACGTCAAGCAGCGGGTCGTCGTCCACGAGCGGACGAAGATGCTCGATTCGAGCATCGGGTCGGTCCTCGGCGTGATGTCGGTGCTGCTGGTGGCGTGGATGGTGGCCGTCCCGCTCGCCCGTTCGCCCTACCCGAGCCTGGCCGCCGAAGCGAGCCACTCGAAGATCGTGCGGGCCGTCAACGGCGTCGTGCCGAACGACTTCCGCAACCTCTACTCGTCGCTGCGCAGCTTCCTCGACCAGAGCGGCTTCCCGCCGGTGTTCGGCGACCTGCCGTCGACGACCATCGTCTCCGTCGCGCCGCCGCCGAAGGACCTGCCGGCCGACGTCGCCCGCCGGGTCCAGCGGGCGCAGCAGTCGATCGTGAAGATCTACAGCGAGGCGCCGCAGTGCAGCCGCGGCATCGAGGGCTCCGGCTTCGTCTACGCCCCGCACCGGGTGCTCACGAACGCCCACGTGGTCGCTGGCGCCAAGCGGGTGCAGTTGCAGCTCGGTGGGGGCAGGACGCTGCGGGCCGTCGTCGTGCTCTACGACCCCAATCGTGACGTGGCGGTGCTGGACGTGCCGGGGCTGCAGGTGCCGGTGCTGCACTTCAGCCCGGCCGACGCGAAGACCGGCGATCCGGCGCTCGTGGTCGGGTACCCGGAGAACGGCCCGTTCACGGTCCGCTCGGCCCGCGTGCGGACGAAGCAGACCGTGGGCGGAACCGACATCTACGGTCACAACAGCGTGCACCGCTCGATCTACTCGGTGCGGGCCGTCGTGCGGGCCGGCAACTCGGGCGGCCCGCTGCTGGCCTACGACGGCACGGTCTACGGCATGGTGTTCGCGACGGCGAGTGACGTGCGCGACACCGGGTTCGTCCTCAGCGACGACGAGATCGAATCCGACGCGAACCAGGGCCGCTCGCTCTCCGACCCGGTCGCGACGGGTTCCTGCACGCCGGATTGATCATCTAGTCTGCCCGCCGTGCGGATCATCGCGGCGTTCACGGCCGCCGGGGCGGTCATCGGGGCGGCGGTGGCCGGCGCGCTCTACCGGTTCGGCCCGACCAGCGTGGCGCGGATCCGGCTCGTCCGGGTCAGTGGGTCTTCGCCCAGCGGATGAGCTCGCCGCTGACGAACTCGGGCACCTCGTTGTGCGGGAAGTGCCCGACCCCGTCGATCACCCGCCACTCGTACTGGCCGGCGACGTACTTGCCCGAGCCCTGGGCGGTGGCGGGCAGGACGCAGCTGTCGAAGTCGCCGTGCAGGTGCAGCACCGGCGCGGTGATCGGCTGCCGGAGCGCGGCTGCGTAACGCCGGCCGTCACTGCGGACGAGCGAGCGGACCGTCCACCGAAAGTGCTCGGCGGCGCAGAACGAGACCGGGTGGATGCGCATCGCCTGGGCGTAGCGCTCGACGTCAGCCACGTACCCGGGGGTGCCGCGCCAGCGCGGGCCGGTCCAGCGGTCGTAGAGCTCGCGGACCCACTGCGAGTCGCTCGAGAGCAGGTGCTCGGCCCGGCGGGGCACCTGGAAGGTGCGCAGCGCGTACGCCGACGCGTGCCGCTGCGCCGGCCCGGCCCCGGGACGCAGCTCGGCCCGCATCCGCAGCGGGTGGGCCGCGCCGACCACGACGGCGGCGCGCACCACCCGCGGGTGGCAGGCCGCCATGGTCCAGGCCAGCGTCCCGCCCAGGTCGTTGCCGACGACCATGGCGTCCGACTCGCCGAGGGACGTGACGAGCGCGGCCATGTCGGCCGCGAGGGTCGGGGAGTCGTAGCCGCGGGGCGGCTTGTCGCTCGCGCCGTAGCCGCGCAGGTCGACCGCGACGGCCCGATAGCCGGCGTCGGCGAGGTCGATCAGCTGCTGGTGCCAGCCCCACCAGAACTGCGGGAAGCCGTGCAGCAGCAGGACGAGCGGCCCGGTGCCCAGCTCGGCGACGTGCAGCGCGATGCCGTTGGCCCGCACGATCCGGTGCGTCCACGGGCCGTCGACGAGGACGACCGAACTGTCCGGTGCCCCGGGGAGCGGGCCGAAACCCATGGGCCGGCTACCCCCGCGATTTCTTCAGGTAGTCGACGGTCTCCTTGGTGGTCCGGATCGTCCGCTCGGGCGCCTTCACCCGCTTGACCTTCTTGAACCCGAGGAAGCCGAGCAGGCCGGCGACGAGCACCTGGAACAGGAAGACGATCAGGAACGCCAGCCAGCGGTACACGCCGAGCGCGGCGATGCCCTCCGCCAGCGACTGGAACGCGTAGACCAGCGAGAAGAGCAGCAGGACCGCCGCCCCGAGGAACATGCCGATACCGGCGCCGGCGTTCTTCACCGACGAGCGGAGCTCGAGCTTCGCCAGCTCGATCTCGCCGTGGATGATGGTGGACAGGTGGGTCGAGGCGTCGGCGACGAGCTGGCCGACGCTCGGCTCGTCGGGGCTCGCGGTCGCCGGTGCGGTCGCGACCGCTGCCGGTGGCTGGGCCGGGCGCGGGGTGGGCTTCGGGGTAGGGCTCGAGCTCGCCGTCACGTATCGGCTCCTTCGTCGATGGACTTACCGATCAGCGAATCATTGCAGCCCACCGTCAGGGATGCATCCATGCTTCCCGCCGCCGGGGCGCCGCCGGTGTCTGGTTAGCGTGTAGCCGTGACCGCTGACCCCCTGGCCCCGCTGCTCGACCTGCCCGGAGTGGCCGACGGCGTCGCCCGCACGCGGGGCGCGGTCGACACCCTGCTGGGTAACCGGACGTTGCGGCGCCGGTCCGCGGACGTCTCGGCCGAGTCGTCGCTGCGCGGGGCCTGGGCCTCGGCCTGGCTGGCCGGTGACGAGGTGCCGCTCGAGCAGGTCCGATCCGGCGCGGCCGGCGATCGGTCGGTGGTGCAGGGAGCCCTCCGCGTCCAGGCGGCCGTCGGTGCGCTCGCCGACACCTGGACGCGGGCCCCTCGCCAGGCGCTGGCCCGGCTGCACGCGCTGGCCGCCGCCGATCTCGTCGGGGCCGACGACCTCGGCCGGCCCCGACCCGGCACTGCCGATCGACTGGACACGCTGGCGGCAGTGCTCGCCGCCACCTCGGCGCCGGCCGTCGTGGTCGCCGGCGTCGTCCACGGCGAGTTGCTGGGGCTCGATGCCTTCACCCCGTCGTCCGGCGTCGTCGCCCGGGCGGCCGTCCGGCTGACGCTCATCGAGCGCGGGCTGGACCCGAAGTCGCTGGTCGTCGTCGAGGCGGGACACCGCGAACTGCGCGCCGGCTACGACGAGGCGCTCGAGGCCTACCGCAGCGCGACGCCGGCGGGCATCGCGGCCTGGCTGGTGCACTGCGCCGACGCGGTGGTGGCCGGCGCCCAGGAGGCCACCGCGATCTGCGAGGCCATCGCCCGCGGTTGACCGTCCCGGTGGCGGCGCGGTTTGCATGCGCACCGGTCGCTATCTCCGGTTGTTGCGCCGGGTTGGCGACGTCGACGGATGCAAACGGCATCCTGAGCGCTCGCTCGAACAGTGATGAGGCCGCAGCGAGCGAGGCGCGAAGAGCGATGAGAATAAGGCGACGGCGCCGCGATGCTCGCGGCGCCGTCGTCGTGGCGCGGGCGGTCGGGTTACCAGGCGTGCCCTGCGGAGCTGTCAGACGCAGTCCACGACGTGGTGCCCAGTGTCGCAGTCCCGCGTCGACTCACCTGTTGCGTGGTGGGTTCGCCGCGTGGGTGCCCGTTCCGTCCGTGCGGGGCGACGACCGCTGGGGGCTGGACCGCCATGTCGTTCGTCGTCCGTGCCTTCATTCCACGCCTAGGGGGCCGGGGACGCAAGGGGTCCTTCGGCGTGTTGACGGTTCCCGTTCGGCCGCTTGCTTTCTCAGGCGCGCGTGGCCCGTCGACGCGACGCGTACCAGACCAGTCCGGCGGCGGCGACGCCCGCGCCGACCACCGTGGCCGAGACGACGGGGTGCTCCGGGCGCATGCCGGCGATCCGCTGCCGCAGCGGGACGGCGTTGGAGAAGGTGAGGAGTGGCCACTCACGCTCGGTGGCGATCTTGCGCAGCGCGCGGTCGGCGTTCACCGCGTACGGGTGCCCGACGGCTTCGAGCATCGGCACGTCAGTGACCGAGTCGGAATAGGCGTAGGAGCCGGCGAGGTCGTACCCGCGCTGCTCGGCCAATTGCAGCACGGCGACCGCCTTCTCGGGGCCGTACGCGTAGCGCTCGATCTCGCCGGTGTACTTGCCGTCCTCGACCACCATGCGGGTGGCGATGACCTCGTCGGCCCCGAGCATCGCGCCGATGGGGGCGACGACCTCCTCGCCCGAGGTGCTGACGATGACGACGTCGCGCCCGGCCGCCTTGTGCATGGAGATCAACTCGACCGCTTCGTCGTAGACGATCGGGTCGATGATGTCGTGCAGGGTCTCGGAGACGATCTCGCGGATCTGCGCGACGTCCCACCCCGTGCACATGGACGTGAGGTAGGCGCGCATCCGCTCGATCTGGTCGTGATCGGCGCCGGCGAGGGCGAAGACGAACTGCGCGTAGGCGCTGCGGAGCACGGCCCGGCGGTTGATGAGCCCACCCTGGTAGAAGGGCCGGCCGAAGGCGAGGACGCTCGACTTCGCGATGATCGTCTTGTCGAGGTCGAAGAACGCCGCCGTGCGCGCGAGAGCCACAGTCAGCGCTCGCTTCGCTGTGTCGGCCGGTGGGGCCCGCACCCGGTGGTCACGTCGTCGAGAATACGGAAGCCCCGTGTGCCAGGCACTTCGGTTGCGTCTCCTGTCAAATGCGTCGTCCACAGGCGCGCCGTTGTCCACAGATCGCTGATCGGCGCACCGTGCGGCCCTCGGGCTCGGCACGCTTTCCGGCATGGACACCGAAACGGGACGCGGGGCGGTCGTCGGCGTGGTCGGCGGCAGCGGCGGTGTCGGGGCGTCGACCTTCGCGGCCGTGGTGGCCGCCGCGGCCGGGATGTCCGCTCCCCGAGGCTCGGTGCTCGTCGACCTCGATGTCTCGGGCGGGGGTGCCGACGTGCTGCTCGGCGTCGAGGCGGTGGCCGGGGCACGCTGGTCCGGGCTCCATGTCGCCGGTGGCCGCCTCGACGCCGACGTGCTGCTCGGCGGCCTGCCTCGGTGGGGCCCGTGTGCCGTGCTCGCCGCGGACGTCGCGACCATCGCGGCCGATGCGGTCCTGCAGGTCGTGCCGGTCGCGTCGTCGGTGACACCGGTGGTGGTCGATCTGCCCCGGACCTCGTGCGCCGAACGGGCGGCGGCACTCGTGTGCTGCGACCTGGTCGTGGTGGTCGCGCGCGGGGATGTCGGCGGCCTCGTCGCCGCGCACGCCGTGGTGTCCGGGCTACCCGAACTGCCGCTCGGCCTGGTCGTGCGCCGGGGTGAGGTGTCCGGGGCCCGGGCAGCCGAGCTGGTCGGCCTCCCCCTGCTGGGCGAGTTGCCGGCGCTCGGCCCGCGGTTCGCACTCGACCACCGGTACCTGCCCCGGGCGGCACAACGCATCGCGTCCGGAGTGCTGACCGGCTTCGACCGACCGGCCGCGGCGCCCGCCGGGCCGGTCGTGCCGGCATGAACGGCGAGCTCGTCGACCGCGTGCGGCACCGCATGGTGAGCGCGCCGGCTGAGCTCGACGACGTCGTGCGGGCCGAGTCCGGCGGCATCGTCGACGACGCCGTGTTCGCCACCCTGCGCCGGGAGGTGGCGGCCGAGTTGCAGGGTGCCGGTCCGCTCGAGCCGCTGCTCGAGCTACCCGGCGTCACCGACGTCCTCGTCAATGCGCCGGACGCCGTGTGGTTTGACCGGGGAGGCGGCATGGAACGGGCGCCGGTCCGGTTCGCCGACGACGCCGCGGTGCGCCGGCTCGCGCAGCGGCTGGCGGCGAGTGCCGGGCGCCGGCTCGACGACGCGCTTCCGTACGCGGACGCGGTGCTGCCCGACGGCACCCGGCTGCACGCGGTCCTGCCGCCGCTGGCCGAGTCGACCGCGATCTCGCTGCGAGTGCTCGCACGTCGACCGCACGACCTGGCGATGCTCGTGGCGCGGCAGGCGATGCCACCCGTCATCGCCGACCTGCTGCGCGCGCTCGTACGGGCACGGATCGCCTTCGTGATCACGGGTGGCACGGGCACCGGCAAGACGACGCTGCTCGCCGCGCTGCTCGGCGTCGTCACCCCGACCGAACGGGTGCTGCTGATCGAGGACGCGCCGGAGCTGGTGGTCGCCCATCCGCACGTCGTGCGGCTGGTGACCCGAGGCGCGAACGTCGAGGGTGCCGGCGCGGTCGGCCTGCGGGAGCTGGTGCGGCAGGCCCTGCGGATGCGCCCCGACCGGCTGGTCGTCGGCGAGTTCCGGGGCGCCGAGGTCGTCGACCTGCTGGTCGCGCTGAACACCGGCCACGAGGGCAGCGCCGCGACGCTGCACGCCAATTCGGCGGCCGACGTCCCGGCCCGCTTCGCCGCGCTGGGCGCGCTGGCCGGGCTGCCGTCCCCGGCGATGACGAGCCTGGTGGCCAGCGCCGTGCAGGTGATAGTCCACCTCCGACGTGGTGGTGACGGCCGGCGGGTGGTGTCGGAGGTCGCGCTGCTTTCCCGCGCCGGTGACGCCCTGCTGGTCGAGCCGGCGTGGACCTCGGCCGGCGGTGAGCAGGCGGCCGCGCTCCGGCTCCGGCACCTTCTCGGCCGGGCGACGGGTGCGCCGTGACGTCGACCGGGTGGCTGGCCCTGGCGGGCGCGGCGGCATTGGTCGCCGCCCCCGATCCGGCCCGCCCGCGCCTCGCCCGGCTGAGCGGGGCGGGCCGGCTCGCCGACGGCACGCTGCTCGTCGCCCGGCCGGGCCCGCCCGCCGCGGCCACCGCCGTCGTCGGTGCCTCGGCCGCCGTCATCGCCGTGACCGTCACCGTCGGTACTGCCCTGGGTGTCGCGGCCGCGGCGATCGTGGGCCTCGCCTGGTCGCTCGGGCGCGGTGCGCTGGAGCATCGCCGGCAGCGGGCAGTCGAGGCCGAGCTCGGCGCCGCCCTCGGCGTGCTCATCGGCGAACTCGAGGCCGGGGCTGGCCCGGCCCAGGCACTGGACGCGGCCGCGAGCGCCGCACCGCAGCACGCCTGGTCGTTCGCCGAGGCGGCCTGCGCGGCCCGGGCGGGCGCCGACGCCGGCGGGGTGCTCCGTCGAGCGCCGGGAGCGCAGGCGATCGGCCTCGCCTGGCAGCTGGGCGAGCACACCGGCGTGGCCCTGGCCGGCGTGCTCGGCCGGGTCGCGGCCGATCTGGCCGCGGTCGGCGCGCAACGCCGCGCGGTCGGTGTTGCCCTGGCCGGGCCGCGGTCCTCGGCCACGCTGCTCACCGGGCTTCCGCTGCTCGGCATCGCGCTCGGCACCGCCATGGGTGCTCAGCCGCTCGGCTTCCTGCTCGGGCCGGGTCCGGGCGGGGTCGTGTGTTGTGTCGGGGTGCTGCTCGACGCCGCCGGCGTGCTGTGGATGCGCCACATCCTCCGCCGGGCGGCCGCGCCGTGACAGCGGCCGGCTGGCTGTTGCTCGCCGTGGCCGTTGCCATCGCCGGTGACCCGCGCGCCCGCTCGACGGTCGGTGCCGCCACCCACACCGGCTCAGGCCTGCGCCGCCGGCCGGAGCGGGTGGCCGACGGGGCGTTGCCGCTCGTGCTCGACCTCGTCGCGGCGGCGCTGCGGGCCGGCCGGCCGCTGCCCGAGGCGCTGATGCTGGCCGCGCCGGCGGGTGCCGACCGCACGTCGGGGCCGATCCAGCGCGTCGCCGGCCTGCTCCGGCTGGGCGCCGAGCCGGAGCAGGCCTGGAGCAGTGCGGCCGACGACGCTGCCTTGCGGCCGGTGCTCCCGGTCGCGATCCGCAGCAGCGGCAGCGGGATCAAGTTGGCCGGCGCCTTCGAACGACTGGCGAGCGAGCTGCGGGCCGAACGAGCGGCCCGCGCGGCCGAGCGGGCCCAGCGCGCCGGGATCTTCGCGATGGCTCCGCTGGCCGCTTGCTTCCTACCGTCCTTCGTCTGCCTCGGGGTAATCCCGGTCGTGGTCGGGCTGGCCTCCCGGGCGCTCGGCCCTAGGTGACTTAAGGGCCGATGCCTCGGCCTTAGCCGGCCGACCCGCCTCCTGGGTGGCAACGGCCGGACAAACTTCCGATGTGCCGCCCCGGGCCTTAGGACGACAGTCGAGTCATCAACAGAAGTAGATGGGAAGAGATGACGATGAACACGCTGTTCTCCGAAGGTTTCGTCCGCGACCACACCGACTCGATGCTGCTGGAGGCCAAGCGGTCGCGGCTCGTCCGGCAGGCCGACCGGCGCCGCAAGTCCCGCCGCGAGGCCCGACGACGGTCGACCGGCTGACCGGTCGACCGGTGCGGCGGCCTCACCGGCCCACGACGTGATCGGCGACCAGCACGAACAGGTCGGTCGAGCGCTCGATGAGTTCGTCGCGGGTGATGGCCAGCTCGCCGCGCACCCACGCCGTCAGCGTCTCGGACAGGCCACCGAGCAGGTGGGCGGCGGCGAACTCGGCCCACGACCCGAGGCGCAACGCGGTCGCCGGGCCGTAGAACTCCTGCGCCTGGCCGACGATCAGCGCGACGAAGGCGCGCGCGACATCGGCGCGGCGCCCGGCCAGCACCGGTACCCCCAGGGCCTCGACGAAGACGAGCCGGCCCTTGCGCGGGTCGTCGGTGAGCAGCTCGACCGCGGTGGCGATGGCGGCGCGGGCCTTCGCCCGGGCGTCGGCGGGGGCGGTCGCCACCGCGCTGACGATCGCGGCACTGACCTCGCCGATCACCTCGTCGAAGACCTCGACCACCACCGCGTCCGCCCCGGCGAAGCTCTCGTAGAAGTACCGCTCGTTCAGCCCCGCGGCCGCGCACAGGCGCCCCACGGTGAGCCGGCGATGCCCCTCGGTGCCGAGGATCTCGAGCCCGGCCGCCAACAGGGCCCGGCGCCGGACGGCGCGCCGCTCTTCGGCCGGCACCCCGCCGTACGCCCGCTCCGTGGCCACCGTCCGATTCTGGCAGATCGCCTTGCCAGATAGTGGAATCTGGGGAACGCTCCGACCAGAAGGTGGTGGTGGGGTGCCCGGGTACTTTCCCTCCGACTCGATGGCCGTGCGGGTGATGAGCAACCGCGCCGTCGGCCTGACCTACGGCCAGCGGGCGCTGGTCATCGGCGCCGTCCACCCACGGCTCTACGTCGGGACCGTCCAGCACACCCGGCATCGCGAAACCCCGTACAACCGCCTCATGCTCACCGCGCGGCTGTTCGAGACGGTCTTCCTCGGCACCCGCGACCAGGCCGACCGCGCGCTCGAGTTCACGCGACGCAAGCACCGGACCGTGACGGGCGTCCTGCCGGAGGCTGCCGGCCCGCATCACCCGGCCGGGACGCCCTACAGCGCCGTCGATCCGCACCTGATGTACATGACGATGGCGTTCACCTTCGACTCGGTCGACCGGATGCAGGAGCTGCTCGTCCGGCGCCTCTCACCGGACGAGCGCGAGGCGCTCTGGCAGGACTTCGTCCGCTGGGGCGAGCTGTTCGGCATGCCGCGCTCGGCCGCACCGAAGACCTACCCGCAGTTCCGGGCGAGTTTCGACGACTACCTCGCCTCCGACGAGCTGTTCCTCACCGACGAGGCTCGCATCGTCGGCAGCTACCTCGCCGGGGCCAAGCGCGGTGATTACGACACGACACCCCCGCTTCGACCGCTGTTCCGGGCCATGGACCTCGTGGTGAAGGGCAGCCTGCCCGAGCGGATCCGGTGCATGTACCGCTTCCGCTGGACGCCGGCGCACGAGATCGCCTTCCGGACCGCGGTGCAGGGTGCGCGCACGCTCTACCTGCGACCGCCCCGGTTCGCGCCGCGGCCGCTGTCACCGATCGCGAAGGGGAGCAACGGCGAACTGTTCAAGATCGTCGCCCGGGCCGAGCGCTGGCACCTCAAGCGCGGCCGGCTGAGCATGCCCGACGTCGTGCGACCGCCGGCGTCGTCAGATCACCCGCCGGCCCGGGCGTAACGCAAACCGGCGATCCGCCCGTTCCGCTCACCGGCCGGGCTGCAGGCTTCCGCGCCGTCGCCCACCTGCCCGACGGCGCCGACGAGGAGGCGATCCTCGCCCGCGCGCGGGGGCGGGCCCGGCGAGCCGGGCTCTACGGCATGAACCGCTACCGCTACCGCTCGGTGTCGGTCGGCCTGGGTCTGCGCTTCGTGTCGCGATCCGAGGCGGTCGAATTCATGATCCGGCGCGGCCTACGTCGGCCGAGCGTCTGAGCGCGGAGCCGTCCTCACCGTCACCGGCGCGCTACGTGTGCCCCGACGCGCCGGATCCGGCCCGTGCAGCAAGGCGGGGGTGAGCGTGACCCCGAGAGGCGACGGCGAGCGTGCGGTGCAGGTGCCTCCACAAGATCGTCTTGCTTCAGGCTCGGCGACGCAGGCGGTAGAGCGTGGGGTCCGCCTTCTGCCCGATCTTCGGCACGCCTTCGGACCCGGTCAGCTTGGCGACCTCGATGACGTCCCAGTCGGCGTAGGCGGCCTCGATGTCGGCGCGGGTCGCGCCCTGTGGCATGAACTTCGGTCCGAGCGCCTTGCCGAACGCGAACATGTGCAGACACGCACCCGGGTTCGCCCGGGCCGTGACCGCGCGCGCCATCGCGGTGCGCTGGTCGGGTTTGAGGCCGTGGTAGCAGCCGGCATCGAGGAAGAGGTCGAACCCGGTGCCGACGGTATCGGCGGGCAGTTCGGTTGCGTCGGCACGAACAATGGTGGCGCTGACGCCTGCGTCGGCGATGCGGGCGCGAGCCCGGGCCAGGGCCTTCCCGGCCAGATCGACGCCGGTGACCTGCCAGCCACGCTTGGCCAGGGCGAGCACCCAGAACCCGGAGCCGCACCCGACGTCCAGCGCCTTTCCCGGCCCGCCGCGCTCGTCCTCCTCGCGGGCGATCAGACCGACGAATCGTTCGACCTCGGCAGGGGCCTGGTTGGCCGTCTCCCACGGCGTGAAGCCGATCGCGTACGCCAGCGAATAGAACTTGCTCATCGGCGGTCTCCTTCGTGCTCCGGCGGGCGGTGGGGCGTCGGCGGGAACAGGCCGAGCTGCAGCAGGGTGTCGAGCTGGTCGGGGACCCCCCAGTGCTCGACGATGCGCCCGTCCTTGATCCTGACCGTGTCGAACACCGTGATGGCGACCCGGCGTCCGGTGGGCGGGAACCCCATCAGGTGTCCGTCGTTGGTGCCGGTGGCGCGGTTGCGGAACCAGACCATGTCGTCACGCGCGATGCTGTCCTCGACCTCGATGTGGAAGTCGCTGAACCAGCTGCGCAGCGTGGTGATGACGGCCTTGACGCCGTCCACACCGGAGGCGTTGCCGCGCTGGTGCTCGACGACCGCCGGGTGGAACAGCTCGTCGCAGACGGCGAGGTTGCCCTGGCTGAAGCCTTCGTCCATCAGCCGCTGGACGATCGCGACGTTGGCGGCCTCGGTGTCTGGCGTCCAGCCGGTCGTCGTCATCGCCGATCCCCTTCCTGCGCCCGCGACGGTCGCGACGCCGTACGAGCCTCACCCCGCGCGGCGGTCGTGGCATCCGTGGCCGACACCGAGTTAGGCGCCCGTCCCTGCGGACTTAGCGGCACTTGGCGCGGCGGCGCTAACTCGGTACCGGCGCCACGCAATATCGGTGACCCATACCGATCCGGAAAGCCCCCGAAATCGGGTCGACTCGAGGGCATGACACGTTTGCTCCCTGCCGCTGCCGTCGTGGCAGTGCTGGCGGTGACCGGATGCTCGGGCTCGGGCAGCGGCTCGGCGAACAGAACCTCCCCGCCGGCCAAACCGACCAACACGCCGACCACAGCGGCGACGACCCCTGCGCCTGCCGATGGGCTCGCCTCGTCGGCCTGCCATGTCTCCACCGCCGACGTGGTCGCGCTCATGGGGCCGGTCGCGGCGGTGGCCGACAAGCAGGTCGGTCCGTCGCACGTCTGCACGTGGACCGGCAAGCAGTCGGACAAGCCGGCCGTGCTCGCCTTCGTCGTGTCCGTCGGGCCCGCCGCCGCGTACGAGCAACTCGCTCCCCACGCTTCGGACCACCCGCAGCAGGTTGCCGGCTTCGACCAGGCGCAGGCCTGGGTCGTCAACTCGTTCGGGCAGTACACCGGCTACCTGATCGCGAAACAGGGCGACCGATCGGTGTTCCTCGACCTCGGCACGCTCACCGAACCGACGGTGAGCGCGCTCGGGGCGATCGCGCACGCGGCGCTCAGCTGAGCAGCGCCGCGAGGTCGGCGCGCCCGGCCACACCGGCCTTGGCGATGAGGCGGCTCACGTGGGTGTCGACGGTGCGCGGGGAAACCGTGAGCCGCTGCGCGATCTGCGCGTTGGTCAACTTCTCGGCGACGAGCAGCAGCACGTCCATCTCGCGGCTCGTGATGCCCAGCTGCCGCAGGCGGGCCGGCACCTCGGCGTCGCCGCGGCCCCGGCGGGGGACCGGGAAACCGGCCGAGCGCAGCAGCGCGTCGCAGCGTCGGCGCATGGACTCGTTGCCCAGCGCGGCGAAGTGCTCGCGGGCCGAGATCAGCCACGCATCCGGTGCACCCCAGCCGTCCTCGCTCGCCCGGGTGGCGACCAACGTCGTCGCCAGGGCGGCGATGGGTGTGAACGGCTCGAGGTCGCGGTAGGCGGCGTCGGCGAGCGCATCGGCCGCCTGCGAGCCGTCACGGCGGCCGGCGATGACTGCCTCGGCGAGGCGGACCAGGCCGCGGTTGTACCAGGAACCGTAGCCGGCCGCGGCGGCGTCGGCGGCCGCCTGCGCGTCGTCGCGCTCGACCGCGCACAACAGCGCGTGCAGGCCGCGCACCGGTGCCGGCCGGGCGTCCGGAATGCGGTTCAGGTGCCCGGCGGCGTGGGCGATCACGGCCAGGGCGGTCCGGGGGTCGTCGCGGTACAGCGCGGCGTAGAACGCGGCGCCATCCTCGGCGGGAGTGCCACGTAGCGTCTGCGCCAGCGCCGCGGCCGCGTCGCCCCGGCCTCGGCTGGCCTCGTGCAGGACGAGCTGTGCGGTCGCCGGGAGGGCGGTGCGCAGCCGGTGCCGCCGGGACAGCTCGACCGCGTGGCGCAGCATCCGCTCGGCCTCGTCCAACTCGCCGCGTTGCAGCAGCACCGACCACAGGTTGGTCTCGGCGACGGCCTGGGTGTGCAGCGAGAGCCGCTCGATCGCGAGCTGGTGCGCCCGCTCCAACCGGTCACAGCGGCCAGTGGTCAGCCGGTCGATCAGCCCGAGTTCGAGCAGCGCGCGCTCGTGCAGCGTGCCGAGCTCGTGCGACTCGGCCAGCGCGAGCAGCCGCTCCAGGACGGGCAGCGCGTCGGCCGGGTCGCGCCCGCGCAGCACTCGCGCTTCGACGAGCAGGGCGGCCCCGAGCTCGTGCGCGCTGCCGCTCGCCTCCGCCAGCGCCACGGCCTGCCGAGCAAGGGTCGCAGACGCCTCGGACTCACCGGCCTCGAACGCCAGCGTCGTCCGCAGCGTGCACGCCTCCGCGTCCGCGCCCCCCACCCGTTCGGCGATGTCGAGGTGGTGCCGAGCGGCGGCCGGTGCCCCGGTCTCCAGGGCACAGCGAGCGGCGCGGCAGTACGTCGCGGCCCGCCAGCCGCCCTCGGGAACCGCGGCACCGGCCAGGGCGTCCTCGAGCCGGTCGAGCGCCTCGGCGAAGTGACCGGTCCGGGTCAACGCCTCGGTCAGCGCGTCAACGGCCGCCGCCCGCAACGGGCCGGCCGCGCGCGACTCGGCGGCGGCGAGGGCACTCGCTACGGCAGTCGCCGCAGTGCCGCGGGTCAGCCAGCGCCATGCGGCCGCGGTACCGGCCCGCGCCGCGGCGTCGGCGTTGCCGGCACGCATCCACAGCGCCGACAGCCGCGCCAGCCGGTCCGGGTCGGTGCCCGCGCGCCGGGACAGGTCCGTTGCGACCTGGCCCGCCAGGTCCTGCGCGAGCGACGGCGATGCCGCGGCGAGGACGGCGTCGCGGATCAGGCCGTGCCGGTACCGGAAGCGTGCCCGGCCGACGGGGACGAGCAGGTCCGCCTCGACGAGCTCGCGCAGAGCGGCCGCCACGACGTCGCCGGGCTGGGCGGTGATCTCGGCCGCCTCGTCCCAGGTCGTCTCGTCGTCGCGCAACGCCACGGCGACCGCGACCGGGACCGCCTGCGGGGAGACGCCAGCCAGGCGCGCCCGCACGGCCGCGTCGATCGACGGCGAGGACGCCCGGTGCAGCGAGCCCGCCTCGACCCACCATCGGCCGTCCTCGCGTCGGAGCGCACCACTGCGCACCAGGTCGGTCAGCAGTTCCTCGATCGCCAGGGGCAGCCCTTCCGCGCGAGCCGAGACGAATTCGACAAGGTCGGCGGGCGGCTCGCTGCCGAGCCTGGCGCTGATGAGCGCGGCCTGTTCGGCGCGATCCAGGCGCGGAAGCTCGAGCAGGACTGCACCTTCGGCGTCCGCCAGCCGCGCGGCGTACTGGTCGCCACTAGTGCCGGCGCGGACGGTGACCGACACCGTGACCGGTGTCGCATCCACGGTCCTGGCCAGGTGTTGCAGCACGGCGAAGGTGTCCGGGTCGGCCCACTGTGCGTCGTCCACCGCGAGCACCAGCCCGTCCGCGCCGGCCAGCAGCGACAGCGTCCGCACGGCGCTCTCCGCGATCGCCAGCGGGGAGTCGTCCGCGTCGCCGCCTTCCCACAATGTCCGCACTGTCCGCACGGCCGTGCGGTAGGCGTCCGGGACGTCCGCGGCCAGCGCCCTACCCGGACGCGCGAGGGGAGCCAGCGTCTCGATCAACGGTCGGTACGCGGACGCGGCGTCGCCTTCGCGGCAGCGCATCCGCAGCACCCGCACCCCGGCCTCGGCCGCCATGCCGGTGAACCGCCGTTGCAGGTGCGTCTTGCCGACGCCCGGCTCGCCCGACACGATCAGGAGCCCGCCGCGCGCAGGCAACCCCGCGAGCAGGCCCGACCACCGCTCCAGCTCGGCCCGGCGCCCGACGAGGCCGGGGCCTTGCCGGCCTGCCACACCAGCCGACACGCCGCTGACTATATGGCCGCTGTCGGGTAGCGCGCCCACCCAGCGGCCTGCGGGCCGGGCCTCAGTCCTGCGGGGTCTCGCATGCGCCGGCGTCGAGCGTGACGAGGTGACCGTTGGGCGCGAGGTGCTCGACGTACTGCACCTTGGCGTACACGCCGCCGTCCGCGTTGCGGATGACGAAGAACTCGGTGTCGGTCTCGACCGTGATGTCGCCGCTCTCCGGGTCTGCGGCGGTGATGCCGAACCAGGCCGCGCCGGAGATCGAGTAATCGTTCGTCCCGTCGGTCAGCGTCACGTCGTGCGGCACGATCGTGCCGGTGACGTGCTGGATGCCCCGCGCGTCCTGCACGCCGTTGACGAAGTTGTCGACGGTTCCCGACGAGATCGTGAGATCACCGGACGCGCAGTGGAACACCTCGCCGGTGACGGGCACCGCCGTCTCGTGGTCCCTGAACGTCATGGCGGCCGCGCCGGCCGGGCCGGCGAACACGCCGATCGCCGAGGCCGCGGCCACCGCGCCGAGCATGCTGATGCCGATCTCGCGTTGAACGCGCATGGTTCCTCCGTTGGTTCGCCTCGCGCCGTCCGGTGGCGCGTGATCCGTGACGACTGGTCTGTCGCCCGTCATGGCCGCAACGGTTCACCGACATTGGGGTGATCCGAGCGAGCCGTGGTGCGCGACAGTGAGGGTGTGAGCGATCCGTCCGCCGCCGGCTTCGACGCCGCACTGCTCGACCGGGTGCGCGAGCGCGACCAGGGCGCGCTGCGGGAGCTCTTCGACCGGCACGCGGCCTGGCTGACCCTGCGGCTGCGGCGCCGCTGCTCCTCAGCGGAGCTGGTCGACGAAGCGCTGCACGACACGTTCCTCGCGGCGTGGAACAAGCCGGAGGCGTTCCGCGGCGAGGGCGAGGTCGGCGCGTGGCTGTGGGGGATTGCGATCCGGCAGCTCATCAGCCGGATGCGGGCCAAGGCCGCGCCGACTCCCGTGGACACCGACGTCCTGGCTCGCGTGTCTCCCGTGGTCGGAAGCGCGGAGGATCAGCTGCTCCTCGCGGTCGAGCACGGTTCGGTCGGCGATGCGCTGCGCACGCTCTCGCCCGAGCTCCGCCAGGCGATGCAGGTGACGGTCATCGACGGGCTCACGACCCGCGAGGCCGCGCAGCTGCTCGGGATCCCGCCGGGGACGGTCAAGTCCCGGGTGCGGCTGGCCAAGGAGCAGATGCGTCGCCAACTGATCGACCTGGAGGGATGGTCATGACCGTGCCGGACTGGCATGTGGACGACGACCTGTGGGACGCCTATGCCGGCGGGCACGTCGACGAGGTCGCGGCCGCCTCGATCGACGCCCACGTCGAGCGGTGCACCCGGTGCCAGGCGTCCGCGCGCACCACGATCCCCGCCGCCCGCACGGAGTCCGTCTGGCAGGGGATCCGGGCGGAGATCCAGCGTCCCCGCATGCCGCGCACCGTGCGCTGGCTGCGCCGGCTGGGAGTGAGCGAGCCGGACCAGGTGATCCTTGCCGCCTGTGACGGCTTCGTGCTGCCGTGGTCGCTGGCCGTGGGGTCCGCGCTGATCTGTGCCCTGCTCGCCGCGGGCGCCGGGTCGCGGCAGTACGTCGTGTTCTGGCTGATCGCGCCGGTCGCCCCGGTCGTTGCCGTGCTCGCGGCCTTCGACGCCGTCGAGCGGCTGCACGCGATCATGGGCGCGACGCCGTACAACAAGGTGCGCCTCGCCCTCTTGCGCACCGTCGCGACGCTGGCGGTTGCCGTGCCGGCGATGATGGCGGTTGGGCTCCTGATTCCCGGCCTGGCCGGGCTGGCCTTCGCCTGGCTGCTGCCGTCCCTGCTGCTGACCGCGACCGCGCTGCTGCTGCAGACCTGGGTGCGATCTTGGCCGGCCGTGGGATCGGTCGCTGTCGCGTGGGTGGTGAGTTGCTCGGAAGTGTTCCGTGCCGGCGACGTCGCCGCACTGTCCGCCGTGCCGGTGCAGCTGGGTTGCCTGGCCCTCACGGCGGCGATGACCGCGCTGTTCGTGTCGCGATCAACCTCCTTCGGACACCTCGGGGGTGAACGGTCATGGTGACAGCGACCCTCGAAGGCGTCAGCAAGCGTTATGGCCGCCTGGACGGGTTGCGGTCGACCAGCGTCGCGCTGCACCCGGGCGTGATCGGGCTGCTCGGCCCCAACGGCGCCGGCAAGTCCACGATGCTGTCGCTGCTGGCGACCGTGCAGCCACCTACGTCCGGCCGCATCACGGTGGCCGGCCACCTCGTCACCGGCAGTCACGGCGAGCGTGTCGAGGCTCGCCGCCACATCGGCTATCTCCCGCAGGAGGTCGCGTTCCCGCGCGGCATGCGCGTGGCGGCCTTCGTCGACTACATCGCCGTGCTGAAGGAGTGGTCGGACACCGCGGCCCGGCACCGGGAGATCGGCCGGGTCCTGGACCTGGTCGGGCTCGGTGAGCGGGCCTCGATGAAGATCCGCAAGCTCTCCGGCGGCCAGCGGCGCAGGCTGGCCATCGCGCAGGCGCTGATCGGGACGCCCGATCTGCTCCTGCTCGACGAGCCGACCACCGGGCTCGACCCCGAACAGCGCGCCTCGCTGCGCGGCATCCTCTCCGGCCTGCCCGGCGCCGTGCTGCTGTCCACGCATCAGACCGAGGACGTCGCGGCGCTGTGCGACCGGGTCATCGTCATCGACGCCGGCGTGGTGCGCTTCGACGGCACGGTCGCGGACCTGCTCGCCACCGCGGTCGGTCGCGTCCATGTCGGGCCGGAGCCCAGCGCACGCGCGATCGCCACGTGGCGGACCGGCACGGGCTCGATCCGCTCCGTCGGCGGGGTTCCCGGCGCCGGCGCGGTACCGGTCGACCCGTCCGTGGAGGACGCCTACCTGCTCCTGCGGGGGAGCGGCAACACCGAGGGAGCCATTCGATGACGGCTGTGGCGATGTCGACGACGCTGGGGCAGCTGGCCCGCCAGGAGATTCGCAACTACCTGAGCAGCAAGCTCTTCTGGGTGGGGTTCGGGCTGGCGACACTGATCGTTGCCCAGACCACGTTCCTCCCCGATGCCCAGAGCAAGCTATTGGGCCGGACCTTCATCAGCGGCTTGCCCATCGCCGCGGGCATCGGTGTCTTCGGCATCAACGTCATGGCCGGCCTGACCCGCCGATCCGACCAGCTTGCGGCGATGTCCGGCTCCGCGGCGGTGAGCCAGCGGACGCGGACCCTGGCCCTGGCCTGCGCGGTCGTCGTTCCAGCCGTGGCCGCATTCCTGCTGTGGACCGTGTCCGTGGCCGGCGACCTGGCGTGGCCGGCCGAGGTGCCGCGGGCATGGGACGGCGTGGGTGACGGCTTCGTCTACTCGACGGCGTTCGGGCAGGGCGTGCTGGGCAGCATCGGCGGACCGCTGCTGGGTCTGGTGGCGGCCCGGTGGGTCTACTTCCGCGGGATGGCCCCGCTGCTGTCGGTGCTCGTCGTCGTGGCCACCGTCCTGCTCCAGGGATGGCTCGAGTTCACCCGGAGCTGGCACGAGGTCTGGATCTGGATCAACTTCTACGGCCCGTACGGTGACGGCGACGACAACAACTACCTGTTCACCGGATCGCCCTACTTCTGGGACCTCTACCTCATGGCGCTGTGTGCGCTCGGCGTCCTCGCGGCGATCTACCGTGACCCCGAGACCGACCGACGCCGGGTTGCCAAGCAGTTCGCGGTGGTCGCGGCGCTCGCCGCCGTCATGCTCGCGGCGTCGATCCTCGGCGGCCTGGACCACACGATCATCCACGACAACCTTTCGTCGTGATGTTGCGCTACGCCGTGCTGTCCATCCCCTGGGGACGGCTCGCAGGGTCCGCGCTGCTGGTGGCCGTCCTCGTTGCCGTGGCCGGGCGGTGGGCGTGGGCGTGGGCGATGCAGGGGGTTGCCGTAGGCCTCATTGCCGCCGGAGCCGCCTGGTGCCTGGACGAACCGTCGGCCGCCGTGGTCGATCCGACTCCGCGGCCGCTGTGGTGGCGGACGGTGGCCCGCGGGATCGGCGTCGCCGCCCTGCTGGGCGTGTGGAGCGTGGCCGTCTGGTGGGTCCGAGCCAGCCTGCTTGCCCATCCATGGCAGGTGTGGCTGCAGGGCGTGGTCGCGGCAGCGGTCGCCACGGCGTGGACGACCTACCGGCGCTCGGCGGGCGTGCCTGCGCCCGGCGCGGCGTTCGCGGCGGCCGTCGCGCCGGTCACGACCTTGTGGGCGCTGGCCCACCCGTTGGCGAGGCACCTGCCGGTGTTCCCGCCGTCGGATGAGCACGGCGGGGGCTGGTCGGCCAGCGCCGTCCTGTGGGGTGCCGCACTGGCCGGGTCGGCGCTGGTGGCACTGGGTGCCCTGTCCGACGCGCGCTGGTGGAGGGTCGCGAGGGATGTCGACGGCGGCGAACGCGCTCGGCACGACGGTGCTCGCGGAGCTACTCCGTAGCTGCACTCGCACGTCGGGGGTCCCGAGTCTTCGTCTTGCGCGCCCGTGGCCGGCCCACCGACGCTTCAGCGACGGGGAGCGTCTGCTTGAGGTGATCGGCGGAGAGGTCCAACAGCCGCAGGACTCGAGCGGGCTGGTGTTCATGCCGTATGCGCCGTGCATTTTGCACGGCGCTCCGACACTTCCCTGATCCTGCATCCACACCCGGACTCGTCGTCCACAGATCGAGTTCAGCTCCCCGCGCGGCCTGCCGACATCGCAAGGCTTGGCGACATGAATCTCTTCAAGCGAATCGCCCGCCGTGTGCGGGGATGTGTTGACGCCGGCATGACGACGGCGGAGTACGCGGTCGGGACGGTCGCTCCCGTAGGACGTCTTATCCGCAGTCAGAGGCCCGTATTCAGGGGACTGCACTGCGTTCTCCTGCCTCCGACGTGTTCTCTACCGCCAGGGCTGGGCGGTAGGTTGTGATCGTAGCCGCGGGCGTCGTGTCGCCACGCGAACGTGCGGATGTGCTGCGTGTCGAGCCGCAAGATCGCGTCGGTCATGGTCGGGTTCCCCGAAGGTGATCTGGCATTTGGCCGACATCGTGTTTGCCGATCGCTTCAGGCTCGGTACGGCCGGCTCCAGCCGCTTGCCCGAGGCGGCGTCCAGTACTGCTCAGCAGAACCGCTTCCCGAGGTGTTTGAGATCCGCCTTACGCGCGTCACGTGCCGGCGTTGTCACTCAGACGGATTCGGTCGAGGCCTGCGGGTTCACCAGCCTCATACAGGGCCGCGGTCACCTGAGCGGCGTGAACTTGCAAGTCAGCCTGGGCGGTGCGGGGTCGCCAGCTGCCGGCCATGAGCGTGATGATCGGGATGAAGGCGAGCTGTCCGGCGACGCAGATCCACCACCAGGTTTGCCATTGGTGGGGGCCGTGCTGGCTGGCGGTGAGCACGTCGTGCAGGTGGGCTTGAAGGTAGCTCAGATCGACGGGTGAGATCGTGGTCCCGCTGGGCAAGGGACGCCGGGTCGTCAACGCGTGGACGACGTTCGGGTTAGCCTGGGCGATTTGGTCCACCCGCGGGCCGTTGTCGACCAGGATGCTGGGCGCGGTGACGGTGAACGCGAACGAAATCAGCACGCCGGTGACGACGATTTTGTTGACGGCTGACCACAGGGCCAGACCGGCGGCGCTGGCGGCCGGATTGCGACGCTCGACCGTCTCGGTGTGGGCGGCCATCCAGGGTGCGAACGCCAGGCCATTGCCGATCGCGGCCAGGATGAGGATCACGGCGAAGGTGTGGTAACGGGTATCCGCCCGGGTGCTGCAGACGGCGACCAGGGCCGATGCGGCTGCACTGATCAGGGCGCCGGTGACCATGAGCGGTTTGCGGACCTGGAGTCGATCCGACAGCGCGCCGGCGCTCAGCATGGCGCCTGCCGAGACGAGCCAGTACCAGTTCGCGAGGCTGTTGGCCCGAGCGGCGGTATAGCCGAAGTTGGTGAGCAGGTAGACGACGAAGAAGCCGACCTGGGTGTAGTAGAAGATCAGGTAGAGGCTGATCGCCACAGAAGAAGCGAGCACATCGAGGCCGAGTACTGATCGCCGGCTCCGGCGCTGCGGTTGTGCCTGGGCGTGTGCTCGCAGCTCGGCCAGTTCTTGATCTCGCGGTACCACGATCAGCTGGTTGCGCAGCCCTGGGGCCAGTTCACGAAGCCAGATCGCTGTCGCCAGGGCGACGAGCAGGCCGACCGTGCCGCAGATCCGGAACTGGAAGCGCCAGTCGGGGTGGGCGTCGAGGGTGTGGCTCGCTACGGCGTGGACGAGCAGTGCGCCGAGCACCGGTCCGAGGGCCCACAGTGCCATGGCGGTGGCCCGGCGCACCTGGGGCGAGAAATCACGCACAAGGGCCGGCAGGGCGACACCGGTGGCTCCCTCGATGAGGCCGGCCAAGGCGCTTAGCACGAGATAGGAGCTCTTGTCGTCGGCCTTGGGGATCGCGAACAGGACGAGCAGTGCGTGGAGGAACAGTCCACCGGAGATGATGGTGACGCGGCCGATGCGATCCGCGAGCCCCGCAGTCGATGAGCCGAGCGCGCCGACCGCTATGGACACGATGGCCACCGCGATGTAGTAGCGGAAGGACATTCCGTACTGCGCCATGATCTGAGGCGCCACCGCGCCCGCGACCTGAGCGCACCAGGCCAGGGCAACCGCCGTGGTGAGAGCCAGGCTCAGGTAGGCCGCCTGGCGGGATGAGGCGGGGTAGGCCGTCAATGGTCTTCGTCGCAAGAATCTCGATCGTGAGGTCGTGTCGCTGATCTCGGCCGAGGTCACGACGCGATCAGGCCGAAGGCTCGCGCCTGGGCGATCGCTCGCTCGCGGGAGTTTGCGTCGAGTTTCTTGTAGATCTGGCGTAGGTAGGTGCGCACGGTGTTGTAGGAGAGGAACAGGTCCGCCGCGATGTCACGTACGCGCTGGCCCTGCGCCAGGCGGGTGAGGATCAGTCGCTCCCGGTCCGTGAGGTGAACGAGATCCACCCGGTCGGCGAACGGTGGGCTCGCCGTGGTGAGGGCCGGGTGGTGTAGGAAGTCCCTGGCCTCGGGGGACAGATCGGCGGCGATATCGAGAAGTTCGTTGTGGACAACGGTGGCGAACGGTCGTCTGAGTTGGTTGGCCACGCCCGCGTTGATCGCGTTGCCCAGGGTGGCCGTGGCCGTTTCGGGCTGGCCGTTGCGGTGGTGCGCGACCGCTTTGATCACGAGCATTTCCACGGTGAGCCTCGGCGTGGCGGCGTGCAGCCACCCGAGATCGTTGGCGACCCCGAGGGCGCCCCGGGGGTCGCCGCTGAGCAGGAGCATGCGCGCATGAGGAATGCGCATCAACGGATGGTCGGGCATCGTCCGCATAATGGCTCGCGCGTGGTTGGCGCGGCCGAGTGCGAGCAACAGATCGGCCTTCAGTGAGTCGAGCAGTGCCACCGGCAGGGAGCCGGGTTCCCTGACCGCGCGATAGGTCGCGATCACACGGGACAGTTCGTGCAACCCTTCCTCGACCCGGCCGGTGTGCAGTCGGTACAGCGCCTGGACGTAGCCGATGACTGCGGACGTCTCGTAGCTACCGACGACGTCGCTGTCGATCCCGCCGAGTGCATGGGCGGCGGCCGGGAGATCGAGGCGGTCGAGGGCAGACCAGGCCCGGGCCAGCAGCCCGCCGGTGCCCACCTGATTTTCGAGCCACCCCTGGGTGCGAGGTGCCGCGTCGTGGCGCTCGAGCCAGACGGCGCACCGGTCGGTGTCGCCCTGCATCGCGAGCAGCAAGGCGAGTCTGCCGGCAGAGCCGCGCGCGATGTGCGGCGTGCTGCCGTGCGGGGCCAAGTCGTAGGCGCGGCGCAGGATTCGGTGGGCCGGAGTGAAGTCGCCAGCCCATAGATGAGCAAGGCCGACTTGCAGCAGCAGGCCGGGCAGCCGGGGAGCGATCTCGACGGGGTGGGCGAGCGAGGCGCTCTCGGCGAGGACGGTGAGCCGTGCGCCATGCTCGCTGGCCCGTGCATGGTGTCCGCGGGTGCGCAGCGTGACCATGATCGCGTTGGCCAGCCGCATCCGCGACAAGACGTCCGGTTCCCGACCCAGCTGGTCGAGCTGCGCGGAATCGTTGGGCAGCGTCGGCAGATTGTCGAACAGTGCGTGGTCATTGGTACTCATGGCCAGGCTGCGCACAAGACGGCACAGCAGCGACGATTCGACGATCTCATCCGGGGTTTCGCCGAAGGCGGCGATCAGAGCGGGACGGGCGGTCAGGACGAGCTCTTCCCACTTCGCCTCGATGACGCGTACGACACTTGGCCAGTCGCCCGCCGCGGTTGCTTGCCGGAGGGCCGATTCGGGTTGATCGTTTTCGAGAAACCATTCCGCGGCGATGCGATGAAGGACGGGTATCCGGCCGGGATCGCGGCGCTGCGTCTCGCGGTGGAGCGCCTGACGCACGGCCGGTGGCCAGCGGTATACGTCATGTTGGCCTTGCGCGGCCACCGTCAGGAGGCCATCGGCCGTGAGGCGCCTCAGCCAGGCCGCAACTGTGTCGCGATGATCGGGATCAAGCAGAGCTGCCAACTCGGACGGCACCGCCTCGACCACCGATGTCGCCAGCGCGAAATCGAGAATCTCGGTATCGCCGATCGCGGCTTGGACACGATCGTGCAGGCAGGCGGCGGCAACAGCGGTGGCCACCTCTCGGCCGGATAATCCGATTGCACCTGCAGACGGGCTGCTGTGCGGGCTCAGCGCGAGTGCACACGCCCGGGTCAACTCCGGCCAGCCGCCGGTCTCCTCGTACACGGCGATCGCCCGTCGCGCCGGCGACCCGACCTCGCATAAGCCCAGAAGCTGCTCGGTCTCCTCGAGCGTGAACCGTAGATCGTCGGCCGTCAGCGTGATGGTGTCGATGTCTAGATGTTGCGCGGGCCGGAAGTGCCGATGACCGCGCAGGCACACGACCAGCCGCAGCAATGGGCTGTCACGCAAGATCATCAGTAGCTCGTGATCGGGGCCCTCGGCGGTGAGCTGGTCGACGTCGTCGAGGACCAGCGTGACCGGGTGCGCAGCCCGGGTCAGGGTGCGGTGGATCCGAGCCCGCATGGACTCGACTCGCGCCGGTCCGGATGCCATCCCGCTGGCCTGCAATGTGTCCAGCAATGCGGCCCAAAACGATTCGGCTGTGGCGGTATCGACCGACAGACGCAGCCAAGCGAGCGCTGTGTTGTCCTCGCGTGCCTCAGCGCGCAGATGCTGAGCGATCACCGTCGTCTTGCCGAAGCCCAGCGGCGCCCGAACGATCGTCAACGGGGCCGGGTTAGACCCGAGCCGGGTCAGCAGCCGGGGCCGGGTCGCGAGAATGCTGGGCAGGTGCGGTCCGACCGGCGTCTGGGTCGCCCCCCGCGAGTCGACGGGACCGGCGGCCTGGCTCATGTGCCTCCCGTCGCGGATCAGGCGTTGATCGGGGCAGAACTCTAGAGCCGATCGGTAACACCCGTTCTCTCAACGTCGCAAGCGCCCGCGAGTGACGCACCGGGCATGCAGGGTTTGAAGCAGGGGTGACAAAACGGGCAAAGAATGACAACGGGTGGTCGCTGGATGAGCTGGTAGGGGATGTCGAACTAAAACAGGGACTCCACGCTGTGCGAGTCGATCAATGGTGCCACCGTACGGGGGAGGTCCCGTCCCCAGTCCAGGTAACCCTCACTTGCGCCTGGCTGGGCGGGCCGTAACCCGTCATCACCAGCTGGGAGTCCCCCGTGCCCGCACCCCGTCATCGCCATGCCCGCTCCAGCATCGGTCTGCGCCGGTACCGCGGGGCGCGTCGAGCTCGCGTGGGCGGCAACCTGCGCCGGGGTCTGGGGGCGACACTGGCCTGTGCGCTGGCGACGATGGGCGTGGCGTTCGTGGCGCCGACGTCGGCGTTCGCGGCGACCGACGCTTCGGTGACGATCACGCCGGCGACAACGACGGTAGCGAGTGGCACGGCGGTGACCTACACGATGTCGGTGACCTGCAGCCTGCCCAGCGGCAGCTGCGCTGGTGCGAAGGTGACGTTCCCGTCCACTGCGATTACCGGCGACGGAACGACGACCGACTTCACCTCGATGGTGGCCAACGGCACGTGCGCCACCGCGGGAGTAACTGAGTCGGCCAGCGGTGGGGTGGTCACCTTCACCTACGGCAGTAGCCTCCCGAGCGGCAGCACGTCGAACTGCACCTTCAAGGTCACCCCGCCCAATCTCACGACGTTGAACAACACCCAGATCACGATCACGCCGACGATCGGCGGGACCAACTTCACCAGCAGCACCGGAACTGCGGTGACCCTCACATCGACCGCGGGTCACAAGGCGTCGCTGAACCAAAGCGTGTCCGTGGCCAAGAACGTCATCGGCACGCCGTACGCCTACACCGTCGGCCTGCCGTGCGGCACCGGCACCGGCGATACCGGCATGTCGTCGATCACGGTCACCGAACAGTTGCCGGCCGGGTTCACCTACGACCACACCCAGCTGTTCAACCCCGCCCCGGGCACGGTCACCTACGACGCGGCGACCAACACCATCACCTACTCCGACCCGACCGGGATGTCGTGCGGCGGAAACGTCCGTGTCTTCGGCACCGCGGCGACCAACGGTATCCCGGACCCGGCCGGCACCACCCTGTGCGCCAGCGCCACGTCGACGTTCACCTACCTCGACGGCACGCCCGGCACCGCCACCTCGCCCCAGGCCTGTACGACCACCGTTCAGCTCATCACCCAGACCACCAAGACCGGGGCGACGGTGACCCTCGGCAACGTCGGCCAGTACACGTTCGCCGGCGACGGCCGGGCCTACCCCTACACGTTCCCGGGCAACTGGGATCAGTCCGGCGCCTCGGTGACATGGGACCTGTTCGTGGCCACCAACCCGGTCTCGACGCAGTCCGAAGTGGCCTACCAGGTCCAGGACCCGTTCCCCTGCCTGGACAACCTCTCCGGCGGCATCTACACCTCCTCGCCGCCGGGCGCGCCGTTCTGCGCCCACCCGGCCTTCGTGCCCAGCGGGCAGGTCACGGTTACCGGGTTCGCCCCCACTGCGGCCGACCGGATGACGGTGGACTTCGTCGACGGCACCTCGACCACGGTGGCCTTCGCCTCGGGTGGCTGGGCCATTCCGACCACGAAGCCGATCGCCGAGATCGACTTCCCGCCGTTCGCCGAGGAAGGCACCAACACCGCGACCGGCATCCACTTCTCGGTGCCCGGATACGCGGCCGCGACCGCTACGCCGAACTCCCTGCTGCGCAACACGATTACCTCGACCGCGTTCACGCCAGATGGCAGCGCCGAGGTCGATATCGCTCGTCAGGCAACCGGGAATGTCCTGGTCGCCGACCCGATTTCAGCGAGTGGCACCATCATCTACCCCAGCCTCACCGCGCAGCCGGTCACGGGGACCACCTGCGCCGAGAATGTGCAGCTCGACAACAATGTCAGCGGCACCTTTACGAACCGGATCGAGTTCGCCTCGGGCACCTCCAAGCAAATCCAGATCAACATCCTGCTCCCGGTCGGGGCCACGGTGAGCCCGAGTGACCTGTCGAGCAAGTTCACCGAGAAGTTCACACTTAAGGGCCTGACGAACGGGCAGTCGTTCACGACGAGCGCGGCAATCGCTCCGACGGTGGTGTCCAACTTCAACGGCACCGGGCGTGACCTGTACGAGTGGGTGATCCCGGCCGGCCTGGCCACCGTTCCGGGCGATTACGTGATCACCCCCGCCAACGGCAACCTGCCGGTCACCCTGCCACCCGGTTGCGCCGGCACCTATCAGAACGACATCACGGTCGGCTACGACGGCCCGGTCGACCACTGCTACTTCAACAACGGCGTGTCGCCGCACGTCACCACCCCCCCGATGAACCCGTTCGCCGACAACGACCTGAACTCCAACAGCATCGGCACCAATCAGTACTGCGGCTTCTCCTCGACGTTCACCGTCGCGCCGATCAACCCCGGCTTTACTGTGGGAAAGACGGTGCAAGGCAACCTGGATGCCACGCCGGTCAGCAACGGCGGCGTCGGCAACGTCAGTCCCACCGGGGGCACCGCGACGTACAACGTCACGTTCAGCAATAGCCCTACCGGTGGATCGAACCTGACCGACCCGGTGCTGTATGACCTGCTGCCGCGGGTGGGTGACACCGACGCCACCTCAACGACGGCGCGCGGGTCGCAGTTCGACGTCAGCCTGGCCAGCGTCGGCCCGGCGCCGGCCGGGGTGACGGTGTCGTATTCGACCGCGACCAACCCGTGCCGTCCCGAGGTGCTGGCCAACGCGAGCAACCCGGGTTGCGTCGACGACTGGTCGACCACACCGCCGTCACCGCTGTCGTCGGTAACGGCGCTGAAGTTCACCTACAGCGGGACGATCGTGGTCACAGCCGGAGCCGGCACCCACAGCTTCACGGTGCCCTACACCGTGACCACCCCGGCGGTCGCGGGCGGTGACATCGCCTGGAACACGGTCGGCGCCACCGCGATGGCCGGCACGACCCAACTGACCGCGGCCGAATCGTCGCGGACCGGTCTGCAGGCCGAATCCGGGCTGACGATCACCAAGGCCAGCCCGACCGCGAACTACACCCACCCCGGAGACGAGGTCGACTACAGCTACACGGTCACCAACACGACCGCCGTGGAACTCGACGGCGTCTCGGTGCTCGACAACCTGGTCGGCGCGGACGCCGGCGATGTGGCCCCGACCGTGACCTGCCAGTCGCTGGCCACGCCGGCCGGCAGTTGCACGAGCGCTGCGTCGACCACTCTGGCGGCCGGACAGAGCGCCACGTTCGTCGCGTCCTACGCGGTGACCCAGCCCGACGTCGACGCTGGGCAGATCACCGACACCGCCACCGCGACCGGCACCCCACCCGTCGGTCCTCCGGCCACAGCGACGTCGAACCCGGTGACCGTGCCGGCGGTCCTCCTTCCCCCGACCTTGACGCTGGTCAAGTCGGCCGATGTAGCCAGCGTGTCAGCGGTCGGTGACCCGATCACGTTCCAATACCTAGTGACCGACACCAGCAACGCGACCGCGACCGGCGTCAGCATCAATGAGAGTGACTTCACAGGCACCGGCACGCTGTCGGCGCCGAGCTGCCCGGTGACCACGCTGGCGCCGAACGCATCCACGACCTGCACCGCGACCTACGCGGCCACGCAGGACGACCTGGACGCGGGCTCGATCAGCAACACCGCGACCGCCTCGGCCATCGAGGCCGGCCAAGCGGTCACCACCGACCCGTCGACGGCCACCGTGCCGGCCATCCAAACGGCCGGTCTGACGCTGACCAAGACAGCCACCCCAGACACGGTGTCGGCGGCCGGCGGCCAGATCGAGTTCGACTACCTGATCACCAACACCGGCAACGTGACCGCGAGCGCCGTCGCGATCATCGAAGGCAGCTTCACCGGCAGCGGAACGCTGGGTGCGGTCAGTTGCCCGTCGACCACGATCGCGGCCGGGGACAACGAGACCTGCACCGCGACCTACACCGTGACCCAGGCCGACCTCGACGCCGGTTCGTTCGGCAACACCGCGACCGCGTCCGCCACCGAGGCCGGGGCGACCGTGACGTCAGATCCGTCGACGGCCACCGTCACGGCCACCCAAAATCCGGCCCTGACCCTGACCAAGTCGGCCAACCCCACCACGGCGGCGGCGGTCGGTGACCCCGTGAGCTACTCGTTCCTGGTAACCAACACCGGCAACGTCACGGTGACCGGGGTCGGGATCGACGAGACCGCGTTCAGCGGCAGCGGGGCCCTGTCGGCGATCTCCTGTCCGGTGACCACGCTGGCCCCGACCGCGACCACGACGTGCACCGCGACCTACGCGGCGACCCAGGCTGACCTGAACGCCGGCACGATCACCAACACCGCGACCGCCACGGGAACACCGCCGACCGGACCGGCGGTCACGTCGGCGCCCTCGACGGCGACCGTGACCGCGACCCAGACGGCCACGCTCACCCTAACCAAGTCGGCTGATCCGACCACGGTGTTCGCGGCCGGTGACCCGCTGAGCTACTCGTTCCTGGTGACCAACACCGGCAACGTGACTGTGTCGAGCATCGCGATCAAGGAGTCCGCCTTCACCGGCTCCGGGACCCTGTCGGCGATCAGCTGCCCGACACTGTCGCTCGCGCCGACCGACGCCGAGACCTGCACAGCGACCTACAGCGTGACGCAGGCCGATCTCGACGCAGGCTCCATCGCCAACACGGCGACGGCTACCGGCACCGGCCCGGACGGCTCGCCGGTCACGTCGACTGAGTCGAGTGCCGCGGTCACGGCGACCCAGACGCCCGCGCTGAGTCTGGTCAAGACGGCCGATCCGTCGAAGGTGTCGAAGGTCGGCGACGCGGTGAGCTACTCGTTCGTGGTGACCAACACGGGCAACCAGACGGTCTCGAGCATCGCGATCGACGAGTCCAGCTTCACCGGCGCGAGCGCCCTGTCGGCGATCAACTGCCCGACGCCGTCGTTGGCTCCGGGCGAGGACGAGACCTGCACGGCGATTTACTTGGTGACGCAGGCTGATCTGGACGCCGGGACGGTCGCCAATACGGCGAGTGCGACCGGCACTGCGCCGGGTGGTACGCCGGTTGCGTCGGCGGACTCGACGGCCACGGTGACGGTGACCCAGATCCCGGCGCTGACGGTGGTGAAGTCGGCCGACCCGCCCGGCGCCAGCACCTACAAGGCGGGCCAGGTGATCACGTACTCGTTCGCGGTTACGAACACCGGCAACGTCACCGAGTCGAACATCGCGATCGACGAGGGCGCCTTCACCGGTAGCGGCACGGTCTCCACACCCAGCTGCCCGAGCGCGACGCTGGTGCCCGCCAGTCAGGAGACCTGCACGGCCAGCTACACGCTGACCCAGGCCGACATCGACTCGGGCTCGATCGAGAACACCGCCACGGCCACCGGCACGGACCCGGGCGGCGCGAGCATCACCTCGCCGCCGTCAAGCGTGACGACGCCGAACACGCCCGCTCCGGCGCTCACCCTGCTCAAGTCGGTGAGCCCGGCCAAGGTCACCGCGCCCGGTCAGACGGTGACCTACAGCTTCTTGATCACCAACACCGGCACGGTGACGCTGGCTGGGATCAAGGTCGACGAGGGGTCGTTCAGCGGTACCGGGACGCTGTCCGCGATCTCGTGCCCGGGCAGCAGTCTGGCGCCGGGGGTGAAGCTGACCTGCACCGCGACGTACGCGATCACCGCGAAGGACCTGGCTGCCGGCAAGGTGACTAACACCGCGACCGCGACCGGCAGGGAGGGCCCGGTCGGGGCGACCCAGGCGGTCGACTCGGCCGCCTCGACCGCGAACCTGACCGCTCGGCAACCCAGCCCGCCGGGCGGCGGTTCGCCCACCGGTTCTGGCAGCGATCTGTCCAGCACCGGAACCGACGCACTGGCCCTCGGTGGGATGGCGCTCGCACTGATCGTCAGCGGTGGACTGGTGCTGCTCGCCGGGCGGCGGCGACGTGCCTGACCCGCGCCTGACCGGTGGCCCATCACCCGTGTGGCGGGCCACCGGAGTCGCCATCGCCCTCGGTTGCGTCGCGCTGATCAGCGGCTGCACCGGCGGCAAGTCCCACCCAACCGGCTCATCGGCACCGGCCAGCCGGTCCAGCAGCCGAGCGTCCTCAGCCGGTGCCGCGCTCCCCTCCGGCGTCGTCGGAGCCACCGCCGTCCCCACCGCGGTGCCCAACAAGCCGGCACTGCGAACCAAAGTCGCCATCAACGCCTGCGCGGCTGCAGCCGGCGGCTGGGCCGCATCGGGCACCGCCCGCAACCCGGGCAAGACATCCACGACCTACAGGATCACAGTGTTCTTCACGACGAAGAACGCGACGGTGATCGGGACAGCGGCCACCAAGGTCCACGTCCCGTCCGGCGCTACGCGCCGCTGGCGGGCCGACGCCAAGTTCACGGCAGCCAATCCGACCCAGTGCGTCTTACGCGGAGTCGGCTGACCAGCTCGGCGACGCCCAACCGCTACGTGACGGAGGCGAGCGATGGCAACCGAGGTCCGGCCACTCAACTCGTGGTTAGCCGACTTCCTGCACCGATTGCACCAGGCCGAGCTCGCCGCGACCGGACCGGACCGTCGTCCGGCATTTCGCCGCACCCGCGAAGCCATCGGTGCCGCAGTCGCTTCCGGCGTCCCCGGGCGGGATCTCGCCGAATGTCTCGGCGTCACAACGCCGTCGATCCGCAACCGGGCCGCGGGATTGGGCGCCACGATCACCGCCGACGAAATCTTCGAGCTCACAACGCTTACGCCGGACGCGATCAACCAGCTCGCGACTGGCCGACTGACCGCGATCGCGAACGAACCGGGACCCCGGTATCGCATCGACGACGTCGTCGGGGCACTTCTCGCCCTCCCCGGATGAGCTGCCCCTCGCCGGCTGTGGTCCAAACGTTGTTGATCTTGCGGCTGGTAGCCACTGTCGTAGCCAGTGGCAGGCGAGGGTGTGCAGGTACTTCTCGGTGGTGATGATGCTCCCGTGCCCGAGTCGTTCCTTCCTGTTTGGAGGTCGGCGCCACCAGCGAGGAGCCAGGAGGCGTGGGCGTGGCGCAGGTCGTGGGTGCGGACGCGGATGCCGATTCCCGCGGTGTCAAGCGCAGGTTTCCAGATGTGCTCGCGGAACCACGACCTCGGGATGTGCCCGTCGGTGGTGAGGGTGCGGCTGCGGGTGGCGGGGAGCGGTCGCACTCTGCCACGCGCGCACGACGTGAACCGGCGCCGAGGTGTGGGAGGCGAGGACTCCGGCCCAACTCAGCGCCGCCTGTGCGCCCGCCGAGCCGTCATGGCCCACGACGATCCCGTCATCAAAGCGACTCGGTCCCGGCCCGGCAACGTCCGTCATAAGCAGACTCTCGCATCGAACCTCAGCGGACCACCCCGGTCCTGCGTCCTCGATCGGCTGAGGCAAAGGTCTCGCAGGGGTGCGGCTTCGCAGTTGAGGAACTCGGTAGCAGCTGGCGACATCGGCTTCGCGCGGGTACGCGAACGTGCGGCTGAGCTGCGTGTCGGTGTGCTTCGCCTGGGCCCGCCGGAGAGCGCTCTCAAGGTTGGCCAACCGCCGATTGACCAGTTCGTTCGCCGGGTCTGGTGGCTCGACGTTCGCGCAGGAGGTTTGTTGCGCGAATGCCGTAGCGGGTTCTGGCTCGGGGCAACGTCGCGAGTTCGTGTGCGCCTCGCCGGCTGTGGGTCTGACGAAGTCCGTAGGCGGCCCGGGGTCAGCCGGCGGCCGAGCGGCCGTGCCCCCCACTGCGCCTCACGCTGGTGGCGTCCGGTCGGGTGATCTGCACGGTGAAGCGGGGGATCGCGCGGAGCCGGTGGCAGGTGGGGCAGCTCGGTGGCCAGTGTCGTCCGTAGCCGGCTGGGATGGGTTGGTAGCCGGTGCCCTGGCAGGTGGGGCAGGTGTCGTAGCCGGTGACGTGAACGTTGACGCCGAGAACATCGAGGACGACCTGTTTGGCGGGGTTGTCGAGCGCGGCTACGACGCGCGGGTCGGGGAGCGGCATGCGAGCCTTGTCAGTGATGCCCTCCGCGCCCGCGCCGCTTTCTGGGCTGGTGAGGGCGGCTTGGACGGTGGTGAGCCGGTCCAGGTTGCGTTGGGCGTCGGCGAGGTTGGCGTGCCGGGATTGGACCATGAGTCGGGCGGTCGCCGGGTCGAACCCGTCGGCTCGGGCGGCTTGGTATTCGGCGGCGATCTCGTGCCGCAGCTGGGCGATGGCTTCGGTGTACTCGGTGATCGTCGCAGCGAGGGTGCCGACCCCGATGTCCGGCACGGGCGTGCCAGCGGCGGGTGTGGTGATCTCGTCGAGATAGGTCGGGTTGGCCAGCGCGGCGGCGACTTGAGTCCAGATGGCCTCGTCGAGGGTGTCGACGGGGATCGGGCGGCAGTGGCAGCGGGCGGGGTCGTCGGCGCGGGTGGTGAGGCGTCGTTTGCAGGCGTAGACGGGTGTCTGCGTGCCGGCGGTGCGGCCGTGGTAGCGGCCGCCGCACGGGGTGTGGACCCGGCCGGAGAGCAGGTACCGGCTGGGAGGCAGTTGGCGAAGTCGGGTGTCGTTCTTCCACCCCTGCCACGCCTGCAGCTCGCCGGCGGTGAGGATGGGCGGGATCGGGACGGTGAGTTCGTTCCACCGCCATGTCCCGGCCGCAGTTGTTGGTCCGTCGCCGCGGGCCCACCGCGACAGCGTCTGCTGGGTCCAGGCGGCGCCGGTGGCGCTGCGGTGTCCGGCGTCGTTCAGCGCCTGGGCGGCGCGGGTGACCGGCACCCGCTCGAGGACGAGCAGCCGGTACATCTCTCTGATGCAGGCGGCCTGCAGGGGGTTGATGTCCAGCACCACACCACGTCCGCTGCCTGGGTCCGGCACGGCGCGGTAGCCGAAGGGCGGGCGGGACTCAACGAACCCGCCCTCGGCGACCCGTCGTCGCACGCCGTCGACCGAGCGTTCCCGGATGCGTTCGCGTTCGAACTCGGCGAACACGCCGAGCAGTTGCAGCATCAACCTGCCCGCTGGGGTGCGGGTGTCGACGCTGTCGCCGGCGCTGATGATCCGGATGTCGAGCGTGTCGAGTTCTTGCAGCAGCGCCAGCAGGTGCAGCAGGGTGCGGCCGAGGCGGTCCAGCTTGGCGACGACCAGGACATCGAACTGGCCGGCCGTCGCGGCGGCCATCAGCTCGTCCAGCGCTGGGCGGGCGGCCAGGGCGCCGGAGACACCGGCGTCGACATACTCGCCCGTGAGGGTCATCCCGTGCAGCTCGGCGGCGGCCTGGCACTGCTCACGCTGCGCACCGATCGAGCTGCCCTGCGCCTGCGCGCCGGTCGAGACCCGCAGATACATCACGGCCTTACCGCCCATTTCTCGGCCGGGGGTTGCGACGGGCGGGCGTGGCGATGAGGCCGCGTGGCGTCGTGACCTGCTCACGATGCGGCCATCACCCGGACCGGCGCGGGATGTGTCGGCGAGCTAACCGGATCTCGGTGTCAGTCGTTGAGTTCCCAGACCGCACGGGGATCCTTGGGTGATTTGCCGTTCCAGCGGATTAGTTCGTGTTCGGCTAGTGCTCGTAGCCTTTGTTGGGTGGCGGGTCGGCTCAGCCCGGCGAGGTCGCTGATGTCGCCGGTTCCGAGCGGGGTGCCGGCGGCGCGCAGGGCGTCGAGGATGGCCTGGCTGCCGCGCGGGAGCTTGCGCGCCAGTGCGGGGTCGAGGCGGGGGACGGCGGCGAGGGTGAGTCGCACCGAGCCGCCGGTCTGTCGGTAGATCGGGTCGGACAGGCCGACGGCCCGCATCTCTTCGAAGATCCGTTTGATGCCCTCGCCGAGTTCTTGCCCGATCCGCAGGTCGGCGCACACCCTCGCGATGCGGGGGTTGCGGGCGAAGCGGCTGATCTCCAGCGGGTGGGTCGGGTCGGCCAGGCCGGGGAACCGGCCGGGGGATTCGATCTCGATCCGGTCGGGGTAGATCTCGACCCGGATGTGATCGCCGCCGAGGCTGTAGGAGCGGTGCACGACCGCGTTGACCAGCCCCTCGAGCCACGCGTCGGGCGGGATCAGCGGGGTCGGCTCGAAGCTGCCGCTCGCCGGCGACAGGGCACGCCGTCGGGGTATGAGCTTGTCGATCTCGGCTCGGGCCCGCTGGATGACCAGCGGGATCGGGCCCTCGATGCGGATGTCGGCGTCGTCGTCCAGGCCGAGCCGGGCGCCGGTGCCGCGTTCGCGGGTCAGGAAGCGCAGCACCCGCACGTAGGCCTGCGGGAACAGGTCTTGTGGATGCTGTCCGAACAGCAGGTACGCGGCGTTGGTCAGCCCCCCGCGACGGTCCAGCAGGCCGCGCGCGCCGAGTAGCTCTTCGTTGCTGCCGCTCGCGCCGGTGCGGCTGCGGTAGTTGTTCACCAGGGCCGCGTCCAGCTCGTCCAGGCTGGCGCCGGCGGCGGTGTAGCCGTCGTACTGGGCCTGGCCCTTGTCGAACTCCAGCTCCTGACGCTGGACGTAGGACAGCTTGTGGGAGGAGTCCCCGACGCGCAGGTAGCACTCGCCGTTGGTCAGCTCATGCACCCGCTCACCGACCTCGACGTGCACCGCCAGCAGAACGTCCGCGTCTCCGTCGTCGTTCACGCACTGGACCTCGCGCATCCGGACCCGCACCGGCGGCACGGTGAAGTTCACCGACGCCTGCCGCAACTCGTTGATCTTCTTCCGATTGCCGGCCAGGCCGCGTACCTGCCCGTTGGAGGCGCCGACCACCACGATGCCGCCCTCGGCGTTCGCGAACGCCACCAACGCCACCGCCAGGTCCTTTGGCGCGATCGCGGCGCTCTTGCGGTCGAACCACTGATCCTCGACCAGCGCCAGCACCCGCGCCCCCACATCCGCGGCGGAGGCGGCAAGCGCGGCGTCGACCTCGTTCGTGCCCATGCAACTACTCTAAACTTCTTCATGTAGCTGCATGCGGTTCGGAGACCGAGCCGTCCGGGTCACCAGCCCAGGACAGGGTTGCTAGTAGCTTTCAAGTAGCCGCAGTCAGCCCCGGGAAACAGCCTCCGCAGCAGGCAGGCAGCCCGTTGCGGCCATGCAAGAAGGTTTCAAGTAGGTGTGCCCAACCACCGGCTGCAACGCCGAAGCCCGCCCGCCGATGTCGCGGCGGTGGCCTTCGCCGTCGTCCTCTACAAGGTCGTGCGCAGCGACGCGGTGTCGTCGGCGATGAGCGCGATCATCCGGTCGGCGCTGCATGCGATCTGACCGGCGCCGGCGCGACAGCGGGATGGTGACCGCCGAGCTCGCCGCCTGCCTGCCCGTCCTCATGCTCGTGCTCGGCGTCGCCCTGTCGGCCGTGGCCGTCGTGGCGGCCCGGGTCCGCGCTCAGGACGCAGCTCGCGAAGCGGCGCGGGCGGCCGGACGGGGCGACGAAGCGGCCGCCCGCCGCCTGGCTGGTGAGGTGGCCCCCGGGTCCCGGCTGTCGTTGTCCGCCGGCTCGACGACGGTCGTTGCGACCGTCCGCTCGCGGGTGCATCCCCTCGGCGGGTGGCTGCCGGCGGTCACCGTCACCGAACGCTGCGTCGCCGCGCTCGAACCGGTACCGGGCCCGGCCGCGCCCCGGGCGTCGTTGCCAGACGCGGCGGCGGCGTGACCAGCGGCGCCGAGCGCGGGTCGGCCACCATCCGCGGTCTTGCCGTCCTGGCCCGGCATCGGGCGGAGTCCGGCGCCGACCTCGCCGCGCTCGCCGCCGCGGTCGCCGTCGGCACCGGTGGCCGCCCGTGCGCCTCGGCCGCCCGGGTCGCCGCGGGCAACGGCGGGCGACTCCGGCGCTGTGCGGTGGTGTTCGGCCCGGACGGGCGCAGCGGCACCGCCGACGTCCGGGTCGCGGTGGACATCACCCTGCCGTGGGTCGGCCGGCGCCAGGTGATCGCGTCGGCCCGGGCGGCCCGGCTGCCGCCCTGACCGCGGCCCGACCGCGTCGCTGTGGGCTCGTCCGGACGCTCACCGTCAGTGCCAGTGGGGTTGTGGCATGCTGGCCGAGGCGCCCGTTCGGGCGGTCACGCCCGCGAAACCGGCAGGGCGACGAAGACGAGGAAGGTGAACGAGTGGAGGTCTCGGTCTCGCGGAAAGCTGCCGACGACATCCCGGTCGTGGCGGTGCGTGGCGAGGTCGACGTGTACTCCGCGCCCGAACTCAAGGACAGCCTCACCCAGCTGTTCCAGTCCGGAGCGCAGTCCGTCGTCGTCGATCTCACCGATGTCGCGTTCCTCGATTCCACCGGGCTCGGCGCCCTCGTCGAAGCGCGGGCCGCGACCAGTGAGGCCGGCGGTTCGCTGCCGATCGTCTGCAGCCACGAGCGCATCCTGAAGCTCTTCACGATCACCGGGCTGGATGGCGTCTTCGCCATCCACAGCACGGTCGACGAGGCCTTGGCGGCTCTTAAGGCCTGATGCGCTACCCGCTGGCACGACGTGCCGCGCGAGCGGGCTAAACTCCGCCAGTCAGCGCCGGGGGCAACTCGCTCCGGGGCGCATCCGCACGCCGCCGTTTCGTCCTGTCCGGCGTGGCGACCGTACGCATAGGGGAGTTGCATGGCCTCGCACCACCTGCTTGCCGCCGACAATCCGCTGGCCATCACCAGCGATCAGAAGACCTGGGTCTACCTGATCGGCGCCCTGGCCCTCATCGCGCTGGCCTACTCGTACGTGCTCGTACGGGAGGTCCTGAAGGCCGACCAGGGCACGCCGAAGATGCAGGAGATCGCCAAGGCCGTTCAGGAGGGCGCCGCGGCCTACCTGAACCGCCAGTTCCGCACCCTGGGCGTCTTCTCCGTCATCGTCTTCGTCCTGCTGCTGTTCCTGCCCGTCAACGAGGGCGGCACCAGCGTGCGGGTCGGGCGGGCGGTGTTCTTCCTGATCGGCGCCGCCTTCTCCGCGACCGTCGGCTACATCGGCATGACGATGGCGACCCGGGCCAACGTCCGCGTCGCCGCCGCCGCCCGCGACGGCGGGGCCGCGCGCGGCTTCCACATCGCGTTCCGCACCGGCGGCATCGTCGGCATGCTCACCGTCGGCCTCGGCCTGCTCGGCGCGTCCATCGTGCTGCTCAGCTTCAACGACCACGCCCCGACGGTGCTCGAGGGCTTCGGCTTCGGTGGTGCCCTGCTCGCCATGTTCATGCGTGTCGGCGGCGGCATCTTCACCAAGGCCGCCGACGTCGGCGCCGACCTGGTCGGCAAGGTCGAGGCCGGCATCCCCGAGGACGACCCGCGCAACGCGGCGACGATCGCCGACAACGTCGGCGACAACGTCGGCGACTGCGCCGGCATGGCGGCCGACCTGTTCGAGTCCTACGCCGTCACCCTGGTGGCCGCGCTGATCCTCGGCCAGTCGGCGTTCGGGGCCAAGGGCCTGCTGCTCCCGCTGATCATCGGTGCCATCGGCATCGTCAGCTCGGTCGTCGGCATCCTGACCACCAGGCTGCGGGCCAGCGACCGCAACGGCCTCGTCCCGATCAACCGGGGCTTCTTCATCTCGGCGAGCGTGTCGCTCGTCCTGGTGGCGATCGTCGCCTTCATCGTTCCTGCCGTCGAAGTTCGAGAAGTTCAAGGGCGTCGGCAGCTTCAAGGCGTTCCAGGGCAGCAAGATGCCCGACGCCAACCCGGCGCTCATCGCGTTCCTCGCGGTGCTGCTCGGCATCGTGCTGGCCGTCATCATCCAGCAGCTCACCGGCTACTTCACCGACACGATCCGCCGGCCGGTCAAGGACGTCGCCAAGACGTCGCTCACCGGCCCGGCCACGGTCATCCTCTCCGGCATCTCGCTCGGCCTGGAGTCGGCCGTCTACACCGCCGTGCTGATCGCGCTCGCGGTCTTCGGGGCGTTCCTGCTCGGCAGCGGCTCGGTCGGCGTCGCGCTGTTCGCCGTCGCCCTCGCCGGCTGCGGCCTGCTCACCACGGCCGGCGTCATCGTCTCGATGGACACCTTCGGCCCGGTCAGCGACAACGCGCAGGGCGTCGCCGAGATGAGCGGCGACATCGACGAGGCGGGCGCCCGCGTGCTCACCGACCTCGACGCCGTCGGCAACACCACCAAGGCGATCACCAAGGGCATCGCGATCGCGACCGCCGTGCTGGCCGCGACCGCGCTGTTCGGCTCGTACACCAGTGCCATCAGCGACGCGCTGACGAAGTACAAGGCGTCGAGCGCCGCCGGACTTCGCTGATCGTCTCGCCGAACATCCTCATCGGCGCGATCATCGGCGCGGCCGCGGTGTTCCTGTTCAGCGGCCTGGCGATCAGCGCCGTCGGCCGGGCCGCCGGCCGGGTGGTCTTCGAGGTGCGCGAGCAGTTCCGCACGCACCCCGGGATCATGGACTTCTCCGAGAAGCCCGACTACGCCCGGGTCGTCGACATCTGCACCAAGGACTCGCTGCGCGAGCTGGCCACGCCGGGCCTGCTGGCGATCTTCGCCCCGATCTGCGTCGGCTTCGTGCTTCGGCGTCGGCCCGCTCGCCGGCTACCTCGCCGGCGCCATCGCGGCCGGCGTGCTGATGGCGGTCTTCCTCGCCAACTCCGGCGGGGCCTGGGACAACGCGAAGAAGATGGTCGAGGACGGCACCTACGGCGGCAAGGGCACCGAGGCGCACGCCGCGACCGTCATCGGTGACACCGTCGGTGACCCGTTCAAGGACACCGCCGGCCCGGCGATCAACCCGCTGATCAAGGTGATGAACCTGGTGTCGGTGCTCATCGCGCCGGCGATCATCAAGTACAGCCTCGGCGCGGACAAGAGCCACGCCGTGCGGGCGGTCGTGGCGATCGTCGCCTTCGCGATCATCGCGGCGGCGGTCATCGTCTCCAAGCGGCGCCAGGTGTCGATGGGCGACGACACGTCGTCGACCGCGACGCCGGAAGCGGCGAAGGTGGCCTGACCCCGGCAACCGCAACAGTCGAGCAACGCAGCCCCGGCCGTCGGCCGGGGCTGCGCTCGTTCCGGGCCCGGGGCGGGCACGATGGTCGCGTGACCCAGTTCTCGCTGTTCGGCGCCGAGGCGACCGCCCCGACGCCGGCCGACCTCGACGGGCTGCTGCTCGCCGGCGGGCACTGGGTGCGCTCGGCGGCGGGGGCCCGGCTCTCGATCGTCGTCGCCGACCGGTGGCGGGCCGACGCCCTGGCCGCCGCCTTCGCCGAGCGGGGCGTCGGCGGGCCGGAGGCCGTCGTGCCGGCCGAGGCCGGGTTCGGGGTCCGCACCGCATTCACGCCCGCACTCGACGACGCGGCGAGCCGGTGGCGGCGAGGCGCCAACGAGGGCCTGCCGCCCGGGTTCCAGCTCGGCGCCGGCGGCCTGCGGCTCTGGGCGATCGCGGTCGGCCGCCGCGACGACGTCGGCTACCTGCTGGCGACAGCCGAGCCGGACGACCCCATCCACCGCGCGGCCGGGGCCCAGCTGGCCCGGCTCGGGGTCGCGGCGGTGTCGCTCGCGCAGCGGGGCGGCCCGGGCTGGCGCATCACGTCGGCCAAACGCCTGCGCCGGGTAGTCGAGCTGCTCGGCCCGGCGCCGGCCGGTGGCGAGGGGGCCTGGCCCGAGCTCGCGCCGTCGCGACCCTGACCCGGCCGGGTGCGGCCGGCGGGGCCGGGCGGCCGCCGTGAGAGGGTCGGAGCGGAGTAACAGGCGGCTGGGACGGGTCGGCGCCGGGTTGCGACTGTCCTGTACCGTCCGCGACGGCAGGGCCAGACACCGGGCCGGACAAGTGTGGGGAGAGCGTCAGTGGCGGCATCAGGCGCGAAGGCGGGCACCAAATTGGTGATCGTCGAGTCGCCGGCCAAGGCGAAGACGATCGGTGGCTACCTGGGTAACGGCTACGTCGTCGAAGCCTCGATCGGTCACATCCGCGAGCTCCCGCGCAACGCCGCCGCCGTCCCGGCCAAGTTCAAGGGCGTGCCGTGGGCCAATCTCGGCGTCGACGTCGACAACGGGTTCGAGACCCTCTACGTCGTCAGCGCCGACCGCAAGGACCAGGTCAACAAGCTCAAGGCACTCGTCAAGGACGCCGACGAGCTCTACCTCGCCACGGACGAGGACCGCGAGGGCGAGGCCATCGCGTGGCACCTGGTCGAGACGCTGAAGCCGAAGGTGCCCGTGCGCCGGATGGTCTTCCACGAGATCACCCCGTCGGCCATCGCCGCCGCCGTCGCCTCCCCGCGCGCGATCAACGACCAGCTGGTCGACGCGCAGCGCACCCGCCAGGTGCTCGACCGCCTGGTCGGCTACGGCGTCAGCCCGGTGCTGTGGAAAAAGGTCTCGCCCGGGCTCTCGGCCGGCCGGGTGCAGTCCGTCGCCACCCGGATGGTCGTCGAGCGTGAGCGCGAGCGGATGGCGTTCCACAGCGCCACGTACTGGGACGTCGTCGGCACGTTCGCTCCGGCCGACCCCAAGCCGAACGATCCGGACACCTTCACCGCCACCCTGGTCAGCGTCGACGACCGGCGCCTGGCCACCGGCCGCGACTTCGACCCGGCGACCGGCACGGCCCCGTCCAACGTCCTGCACCTGGACGAGGCCGGCGCCCGCGGCCTGGCCGCCCGGCTCGACGGCCGCGCCTTCACCGTCCAGGGTGTCGAGGAGAAGCCGTACCGCCGGCGCCCGTACGCGCCGTTCATGACCTCCACCCTGCAGCAGGAGGCCGGCCGCAAGTTCCGCTGGTCGGCCCAGCAGGTCATGCGCACGGCCCAGCGCCTGTACGAGAACGGCTACATCACCTATATGCGGACGGACTCGACCAACCTGTCCGAGACCGCGCTGACCGCGGCCCGGGCCCAGGCCCGTGAGCTCTACGGCGACGCCTACGTGCCGGCCGAGCCGCGCATCTACACCCGCAAGGTGAAGAACGCGCAGGAGGCGCACGAGGCGATCCGCCCGGCCGGTGACTCGTTCCGCACACCGGGCCAGGTCGCCACCCAGCTGTCGTCGGAGGAGTTCCGCCTCTACGAGCTCATCTGGCAGCGCACGCTCGCCTCGCAGATGGCCGACGCGGTCGGCACCACTGTGTCGGTGCGCATCGGCGGCACGTCGGTCAGCGACGAGGCGGTCGTCTTCACCACCAGCGGCCGGACGATCACCTTCCCCGGCTTCCTGCGGGCCTACGTCGAGGACACCGACGAGGCGACGGAGAAGGACGACGCCGAGAAGCGGTTGCCGCAGCTGACCCGGGGCGACGGCCTCGACCCGCGGGAGTTCGCGCCGACCGGACACACGACCTCGCCGCCGGCGCGCTACACCGAGCCGTCGCTGGTGAAGGCGATGGAGGAGCTCGGCGTGGGTCGCCCGTCGACCTACGCCTCGATCATGCAGACCATCCAGGACCGCGGCTACGTCTGGAAGAAGGGTCCCGCCCTCATCCCGACCTGGACGGCGTTCGCGGTCGTGAACCTGCTCGAGTCGTACTTCGGGCGGCTCGTCGACTACGGCTTCACCGCCTCGGTCGAGAACGACCTCGACGACATCGCCAACGGCGAGCGGTCGCGCGTCGACTGGCTGACCCGCTTCTACTTCGGCGCCGAGGACTCGGCCACCGACGCCCACCGCATCTCGGCCCAGGGCGGCCTGAAGCGGCTGATCGCGGCCCGGCTGGAGGAGATCGACGCCCGCGGCGTCAGCTCGATCCCGATCGGGGACGGCGTGGTCGTCCGGGTGGGTCGCTACGGCCCCTACCTGCAGCGCGGCGAGGGAGAGCGGGCGTCGCTGCCCGAGGACCTCGCCCCGGACGAACTCACGCCGGAGAAGGTCGAGCAGCTGCTCAACGCGCCGTCGGGCGACCGCGAGCTCGGCAGCACGACCGACGGCCGGGAGATCACCGCCAAGTCCGGCCGCTACGGCCCGTACGTGACCGACGGCGAGAAGTCGGCGTCACTGTTCAAGTCCATGGACCTCGACACGGTGACCCTCGAGGACGCCGAGAAGCTGCTGACCCTGCCGCGCACGCTCGGCCAGCTCGACGGCGAGGACGTCACCGCACAGAACGGCCGGTACGGCCCGTACATCAAGAAGGGCTCGGACTCACGCTCCATCAGCACCGAGGAGCAGCTGTTCACGATCACGCTCGACGAGGCGGCGGCGATCTTCGCCCAGCCGAAGCAGCGCGGGCGCCAGGCTGCGGCCGCACCGCCGCTGCGCGAACTCGGCAACGACACCGTCTCCGGCAAGCCGATGGTGATCAAGGACGGACGGTTCGGCCCTTACGTGACCGACGGTGAGACGAACGCATCGCTGCGCAAGGGCGACTCGATCGAGGAGATGACCGACGAGCGGGCGTCGGAGCTGCTCGCCGACCGGCGGGCCCGTGGGCCGGCCAAGAAGGCTCCGCGCAAGGCCGCGAAGAAGGCCCCGGCCAAGAAGGCGGCCGCCAAGAAGACCGCCGCGAAGAAGACGACGGCGAAGAAGGCCGCGGCCAAGAAGGCCTGAGCACCCGCACGATCTCGGCTGCGCAGCGACGCGGCGGGGGGAGTGTCGCGCCGCTGCGCACCCGAGACCGGTCAGGTGTCGCCCTCAGTCCCGTCCTATGAACAGCGCCCGCCGCGGACAGGCGGTGACGGCCGCGCGGGCCTGCCGCTCCGTTGCCGCCCGCAGCGGCTGGTCGGACACGATCGGGAAGCCCCACGAGTCGACCCGGACGACGTCCGGCGCGAGGTGCGCGCAGATCCCGACGCCGTCGCACGCGACGATGTTCACCTCCAAGTGCTTGCTCATGTCCGCCGCCCGGTCGCCAGGCACTTCCCGCGCAGGTGCGCGGCCGCGTCGTCGGCGAACACGTCCAGCGCGCTGGCCACCATGCGCACCGCGCCGTCCGGATGCCCGCAGGCCCCCCGGCCGCGGATCTCCGCCATGAACGTCGCCAGCCGGGCGTGCTCCCGCTTCGTGCGCCGGCCGCCGCGGGCCAGCGCCGCCATCGAATCGGCCACGGCCCGCAGCCCGAACAGGCACGGCCCGCACTGCCGGGCGCTCTGCTCGGCCAGGTAGTCCGCGAGGTGGGCCGTCCGGGCCAGCCCGCACTCGCCGGGCGCGAGCACGGCGAGCACCCCGGCACCCAGGCTCAGGCCGCGCGCCCGCAGGTCCGGCTCGGCGAGCGTCGCCTCGTCGAGGTCGCTCCACCGGCACCACACGCCGCCGTAGCCGCCGAGCAGGACGGCGGTGACCCCGGCGTGGCCGCTCACCCGCTCGATGACGTTCTGGAGGTAGGCATCCGTCGGCGCCTCGACGACCACGCGCGCGTCGGCCGCGGTGACCGTCACGATGGCCGACGCCGGCTGCACCCCGCGCGCGATCAGTGCGACCCGGGCGAGGGTCTCGACGTTCTGCACGAGGGTCGGGCGGTCGTCGACGCCGCGGACGGCCGAGGGGACGGTCCGGAAGTCCGGCAGCGCCGGGCCTCCGGACAGCGCTCGCACGACCGCGCTGGACTCGCCGGTGAGGTAGCGGTCCGGGCCGAGGACGACCCGCATCGGCGGCTCGTCCAGGTGCGCGGCCTGGCGCTCGGCGAGCGCGCGGGCGATCGCCGACCGGGCCGCGCTGGCCCCCTCGTGCAGCCAGATGACGCCCTCGCTCGCGCCCAGTGTCTCGGCGGCGCAGGCCAGCCCGTCCAGGACGAGGTGGGGACGGAACTCGAGCAGGGTGGTGTCCTTGCGGCTGTCCGGCTCGCCCTCGGCGCCGTTCGCGACGACGACGCTGCCGCGGGTGTCGACGGCGTTGCGGACCGCCCGCCACTTCACGACCGACGGCAGGTGGGCGCCACCACGGCCGGTGAGCCGGGCGGCGTCGATCGCCTCGATGAGCTCGTCGCCGGCCTCGTCCCAGCAGGACGGCCGGGAGCCGAAGCGGAGCCGGTGGTCGCGCAGGGCGTCGGGGCCCAGCTCGGTGACGGCGCTGCCGAGACCGAAGTAGTGCACCGGCTGGTCGAGGATCGCCGGCCCGGACGGATCCGGGTCGCGCGCAACCCGCAGGAAGGCGCTCATGGGCCGAGCACCTCGCGCTTCGCGGTGTAGCGGTTGGCCGCCGCCGCCGCGACGATCCCGCCCGACGCCACGTACATGCCGAACAGGGCGTTGGTGTCGCTGCCGGCCATCAGCCCGTGGATGAGGACGAGGACGAACGACACCGCCGCGATCCGGTGCAGCGGGAACCACAGGCGCAGCGGCAGGTGCCCGGCCGCCGCCGCCGAGAGCCCGGCGAGCAGCCCGATCCAGACGCCGATGATGCCGAGGGTGACGCCGACCGGGCGGTAGTGGGAGTTCATCGGCAGCAAGGCGCCCCACCAGCCCACGCCGGCGTAGCGGTCCGTGGCGAGGACGACGATGTGGAGCACGATCATCGCGAGGGCGAGCAGCGAGAGGGTGACGTGGGCGCGCATCCGGGTCGGCAGGCTCCGCCCGCGGCCGGCGCGGCGCGGGTGGGACAGCGAGATGCCGAGCAGGACGAGCGCGAACAGCAGCAGGTAGGCCGTGATGCCGGTGGCCCGGCCGAGGATCCAGGGCGCCATCCGGTCGCCGCGGACCTTCGTCCACACGAGGCCGCCGAGGGCTCCGGTGAGCACGCTGCTGACCCCGACCACCACGCCCGTCCGCAGCGGGCGCAGCCGGGTCGCGGCCGTCACGGGCGCTCCCAGATCAGGTACGGCGCAAGGGCGGGGCTGCGCCCGATCCGCCCGGTGTCGTCGACCCAGAGCGCGGCGAGCCTCCGCTCGGCGGCCTCGGCGCCGATCCGGTCACCGGCGAGGAAGAGGACCTTGCTCCACACCTCGGCGTCGGCCGGGTCGGTGCCGATCACGGTCACCGAGCGGAGGTTTGCGCCCCCGGGCCGTCCGGTCCGCGGGTCGATGAGGTGGTGGACCCGCCGGTCCCCGGCGCGCCACTGGCGCAGCCGGATGGACGAGGTGGCGCAGGCGCCGGCGACGGCCGCCTCCAGGACGGCCACCGGCCCGTCGCCACCGGCCGGATCCTCCACCCCGATGCGCCAGGGCTCGCCCTCGGGGCCGTGGCCGAAGACGCAGTCGCCGCCGGCGTCGAGCAGGAAGGTGGTGCAGCCGGCCGACCGCAGCAGCTCGGCGGCCCAGCGCAGGGCGAGCCCCTTGCCGATGCCGCCGAGGTCGACCGGCACGGACCCGATCGCCACCCGGCGGGTCGCCCGGTCGAACCGCGGCCGCCACGCGTCGGCGATCGGCGCCGGGTCGCGGTCGGCGGCCTCCGTCCGCACCGGGCCGTCGTTGAACGGCAGGGACGAGCCGTAACCGAGGTCGCGGAGCACGGTGAGGACCCGGGGGTCGAACCGGCCGGAGGTCGCGTGGTGCGCGAGTACGGCCGCGTGCAGGGCAGCGAAGCAGTGCACGCCGACCTCGGTCGGGGACTCGCCGGCCGCGTTGGCCCGCATGAGGTCACTCTCGGGATCGAAGCGGGTGCACTGCCGCTCGACCTCGCCGAACAGGGCTCGCACCTCGGCGTGACGCCGCTGCGGGTCCGGGGTGTCCGGGCCGAGCTGCAGCCGGATCGGGGAGGCCATCGAGCGGAACGACGAGTGCCAGAGGCCGTCCGTCGTCAGGCCGACGTCGTTGAACGCGACGTCCGGAACCGAGGTCGGAAAGGTCATCACGGCTTCCCGGAGGCCCCGGTGGTCGTGTTCACCGGCGGCGGGGGCGGCGGGGGAGCCGGGGCCACCACGACCGGTGCCGGCGCCTGGTACCCGCCGCCACCACCCTGGCCGCCCGAGGACTGCTGGACCGAACCGCCGCCACCGCCGGACTGCGCGACCACGGTCGTGCCGCCGCCCGTCGCCTGACCGCGGGCCGCGTGCTCGGCCTTGACGATCTGGGCCCGCAGCTTCGCCAGCCGCCGGGCCAGCTTGGCCGAATCCTGCCGGTGGGCCGCGATCCTCTGCTCCAGGGCCGTCCGGGCCGCGATCACCTGCGGGTCGGCCTGCGGGGCCGGAGCCGCCTGCACCGGCGCCGGGGCCGGCGCCTGGGGTCGGGGCGTCGTGGCGCTGGCCCACCAGACCGTGCCGCCGAAGACGGCCGCGCTGCTGGGCAGGAGCAGTATCGCGGCGCCCCAACGGGCGGCCCGCCCGGTCGGCGCCGCGATCCGGGACGACGCCGTCGGTGCCGGTTCAGTCATCCGAGCCGCCGTCGTCGCCACCCGGGCCTTCGTGCTCGCCGTCGTCGTCTCCGCCACCGCTGCCGGTGGAGCCCGAGGCGCCGGTCGTCGAGTGGACCGGCGGCGGGTTCTTGTGGGTCGGCTGGCTCTGCTGACGCGCTGGGGCCGGGGCCGCCTGCTCGGCCTGCTGCTGGGCCGCGGCCTGCGCGGCGGCCTGCTGCGCGGCGGCGCGGGCGGCCCGCTCGGCGGCGCGGCGGGCGGCGGCCCGCTTGGCGGCGAGCTTGGCCTGGGCCCGGGCCACGGCCTGGCGCAGGGCGGCCTCGTGCTTGAGTTCGGCCGCCTCGGCGGCCTGCAGGCGCAGCGCCTCGGCGTCGACGGTCGACGGCGCGACAGTCGGGCGCGGCGCGGCCTCGGCCGCAGGGGCGTGGTGGCTGGGGGTGGAGGCGGCCGAAGCCACACCGGCAGCGGCTACAGCGGCCACCGCCGTGGCCGAAGCCAGGTAGAGAGGACGTCGCATATCTGCTCCTGTCGTGCAGCTGCGCGGGCGGCCTTCGGGGGGCGGCCGTCCGCTGACGTTTACAACATCGGCAGGACGCCGATTAGGGTTACCCCCACTTCGCGAGCGGGGCCGAAGGAGGCCGGTGGTCCGTCCGGAACTGAGTGAAGACCTGGTCGCCGCGGCGATCCGGGGCGAACGTGACGCCCGCGGCGACATCTACGCGGCGCTGGCACCGTCCGTCCTCGGCTACCTGCGCGCCCGGGGTGTCGACGACCCCGAAGCGGTGACCCAGGACGTCTTCGTGAAGCTCCTGCCGCAGCTGGGCCGGCTGACCGGCGGGGTCGAGGGGCTGCGGAAGCTGACGTTCACGATCGCCCGGGCCCGCGTGGTCGACGCCGCCCGGGCCCGCGCCCGGAACGCCCCACCGGTGGCCTACGACCCGGCGACCGACGCCCGCACGGTCGGCTCGGCCGAGGACGAGGCCCACTCGGCGCTCTCTGTGGCCCGGGTCCTCGCGGTGCTGGACGTGCTGCCCGACGACCAGCGGGAAGTCCTGACGCTGCGGGTCGTCGCCGACCTGTCGATCGAGCAGGTGGCCGAGGTCATGGGGCGCTCGTCGGGGGCGGTCAAGCAGCTCCAGCGGCGGGGCATGGTGACCGTCCGCCGGGCGCTGCACGACCGGCGGGTAACCCTATGAGGCCCCCCGGCGATGAATACGACGAGATGACCGACGGACTGGGGGTCCGCCGGACTGCCGGTGGGCAGCCCGCGGCGGGAGACGACGACGTCACGCACTTCCTCACGGAACTGCGTGCCCTCGGCGACGGCCCGGCCCCTGAACCTTCCCGCGAGCTGGCCGCCCTGCTCGCCGGGGCCCACCCGTTCTTCGCGCGCCGGGTGCTCGTCCAGGTGGCCGTCCGCACCGCGCTGGTGGCGGCCGTGGTCATCGGCCTGCTGGTCGCTGCCGCCGCGAACCACAGCCTGCCGCAGCCGGCCCAGAAGGTCGTCTCGCACGTGGTGAACGTGCTGACGCCCTTCCACATCGACCCGCGCGACCTGCCGCCCGCGACGACCGTCCCCACCGCACCGCCGGTCTCGCCCAGCCCGGCCCACCCGATCGCGCCGGTGTCCCCGGCGGACCCGAGCTCGAGCGAGCCCGAAGCCGGCGACGACGGCGGGCCGGGCGGCGATGACGGCGGGTCCGGCGGCGGCGACAACGAAGGCCGTTCGAGCGGCCGGACCGGCGACGGGTCGGGCGACAGCGGCGGCCAGCGGGGTGGCTCCGACGACGGCGCCGGCGGGGGCGACGACGGCGGGCGCACCGCGTCCACGACCACCCACCGCTCGCCCTCACCGAGCCCCACCCGGCACGAGGACGACGGCGGCAGTTCCGGCAGTTCCGGCAGTTCGGGCGGCCCCAGCGACGATTGAGGGCTAGCTGTAGTTCCCCGTGACGTTGTGAACGCGGGCCGCGGGGACGAGACCGCCGATGCCGGTGTGGGGTCGATGGTGATTGTAGAAGTGGAGCCAGTCGTTGTAGGTGCTCGCACGGGCCTTGTCTGACAGGTAGACCTCGGCGTAGGCCCACTCGGCGGCGAGGGTGCGGTTGAAGCGCTCCACCTTCCCGTTCGTCTGGGGACGGTAAGGCCGTGTCTTGCGGTGTTTCACGCCGTCCCCGAGTGCGGCTGCGAAGTCGTGTGAGCGGTAGCAGGCGCCGTTGTCGGTCATGACGGCCCGGACTGTGATCCCGGCTTCGGTGAAGAAGTTTCGGGCGCGGCCCCAGAAGTCCGCCGCGGTCTCCTTGCGTTCGTCGTCGAGCTGTTCGGAGTAGGCCAGCCGGGAGTGGTCGTCGACCGCGTGGTGCAGGTAGACGTAGCCACGTGAAGGCGATGCCCCAGCACGGCCAGCGCGGTCCGTCGCGGCCTGCGCCCGCCTGTGTTGAACCGATCCGCGCCCGAAGACGCGCCAACTGCCGCCGTCGGGGATCTTGCCGAGCTTCTTGATGTCGACGTGGACCAGGTCGCCGGGCGCGGCAGCTTCGTACCGGACTGGCTTCACTTTGCGCACCGGCAGGCCAGTGGCTTGATCGATATGAGCGAGCAGCGGCATCCGGTAGCGCTGCAGAACCCTGCCGACCGTCGATCGCGGGACACCGAGGTGGTAGCTGATCCGGTGCGGCCCCCAACGCCGCAGGTAGCGCAGCTTCACGATCCGCCGCTCGAGCCGCAGCGGTACCTTCGTCGGCGTCGTGCGCGGGCGCGAGACGTGGTCGGTCATCGGCTCGCCGGCGCGCAGCCGCCGGGCCCACTTCGACGCCGTGGCAGGCGAGACCTGGAACCGCTCAGCAGCCCGCCGAACGCTCCATTGATGGACAACGATCGACTCGGCGAGCCGCCGGCGACCGATCGGCGTCAGCGGGGCATTAGCGTGAGTCACGAGGACCTCCGGGCGAGGGTTGGTGTGGTAACCCCCTCCGTACCGGAGGTCCTCGTCTATCCGCTCACGCCACGCTGTTCACAACCTGACGGGGAACTACAGCTAGCCGAGCCGCGCGGCCACGATCTCGGCCACGGCGGCGCGGGCCCGGTCGGCGTCGGCCGGCACCAGCCCGATGCGGGTGCGGCGGTCGAGCACGTCGCTGACCTCGAGTGCGCCCTCATGGGTGACCGCGTACTCGATCTCGGCGCGGGTGACGTCGATGCCGTCGACGATCGGGGCGAGCGGGTTGCCGACGGTGGCCGTCGCGACGACCCGGCCGGCGAGGCCGCCGTGCCGGGCGACGAGTGAGGCCGGCAGGCCGTCGGCCGGCTTGCTGTCCGGACGGGCGGCGGCCCCGACGAGGGCGATCGCGGTCGTGCGGCACGGCGCGGCCGCCAGGCCCGAGACGGCGACCGCGCGGTCGACGGCGTCCTCGGCCATCCGGCGGTAGGTGGTGAGCTTGCCGCCGATGACGCTGACGACGCCGTCCGGCCCGACGGTGACCGCGTGCTTGCGGGACACGTCGGCCGTCGCGCCGCCGCCGATGTCGACGAGCGGGCGCAGGCCGGAGTACGTGCCGAGCACGTCGGCCCGGGTGAGCGGCCGCTCGAGGGCGGTGTTGATCGTGTCGAGCAGGAACGAGATCTCGTGCTCGGCCGCGACCGGCTCGTCCGGGATCGGGCCGGGCGCCTCCTCGTCGGTGAGCCCGAGGTAGACCCGGCCGAGCTGTTCGGGCATGGCGAAGACGAAGCGGCTGTTCGAGCCGGGCACGGCCACGGTGATCGACGACGTCGGGTTGCCGAGGGCGGCGGCGTCGAGGACGAGGTGGGTGCCGCGCGAGGGGCGGACCTTCACCGAGGCGTCGACCTCGCCGGCCCAGACACCGGTCGCGTTCACCACGGCGCGGGCCGCGAGCGCGAGCGACTGGCCGGTCAGGGTGTCGACCAGCCGGGCCGAGGTGCCGGTGACCTCCTCGGCCCGGACGCGGGTGAGCACGGTGGCGCCGAGCTCGGCGGCGGTGCGGGCGATCGCGACGACGAGGCGCGCGTCGTCGATGAGCTGGCCGTCGAAGCTCAGCACGCCCCCGCGCAGGCCCCGGCGGCGGACGGCCGGGAAGCGGCGGCGGGCCTCGGCGGCCGGGATCCGGCGGGCCCGGGGCAGCAGCTCGGCCGGCGTGCCGGCGCTGCGGCGCAGCAGGTCGGCGGCGCCGAAGCCGGCCCGCATCATGCCGACGTGGTACCAGCGGACCTCCGGCAGCAGCGGGACGACCGAGGCCAGCGGATGGACGAGGTGCGGCGCGATCGTGGTCATCAGGGCGCCCCGCTCGACGGCGCTCTCCCGGGCCACGCCGACGTTGCCGGTGACGAGGTAGCGCAGCCCGCCGTGGACCAGCTTCGAGCTCCACCGGCTCGTGCCGAACGCCCAGTCGCGGGACTCGACGAGGACGACCCGGAGCCCGCGGGCGGCCGCGTCGAGCGCGACGCCGGTGCCGGTGACGCCGCCGCCGATGACGAGCAGGTCGGCGGGCGGGCCGGACGCCAGCGCGTCGAGCTCGCGGCGCCGGCGGGCGGCGTCGAGGAGGTGGCGCGGTGCTTCGCTCATGCTCTGCTCATGGCCTTGCTCATGGTTTGAGGTATCCGTCCAGAGCCCGGGCCAGCTCGCGGCGCCACGCGTCGTCGGGCAGGAACTCGGCGATCATCCGGCGGGACTGGATGGCCGACTGCGCGATGAGCAGCACCATCGCGGCCAGCTGGCCGGGGTCGCCGGCCCGGACGGTGCCGCCCGGCTGGACGGCCGTGATGGCGTCGCGCATGACCTGCAGCAGGGCCCGCTGCCCGGCGCCGAGCCGGTCGACGATGTAGTGCGCCATCAGCCCCTGGTCGGTGCGGAAGGTCGCGCCGAGCAGGTGATGGGTGCTGATCCGGTCGGCCAGTTCGACCGCATGCGCGACGAGCGTCGCGCGGTCGGTGATGTCGCGCGGCATGCCCTCGAGCAGGCGGGTGATCTCGCGCAGCCACAGCGCGCGCAGCACGGCGTCGCTGTCGGCGAAGCGGCGGTAGACGGTGGGGCGGCTGACGCCGGCCTGCCGGGCCAGCTCGGCGATGGGGGCCCGGCCGGTCGGGGAGTAGTGCAGGCAGCGGGCGGCGGCGTCGAGGATGCGGTCCTCCACGCCGTCCTCGCTGCGCGGCTCGATCGCGGCGTTACGACTTGACATGATGTGTAAAACTGTAGCACATGACGAGCCCGCGCCTCCCCGTCCCGCCGATGGCCTGGGACCGGTGGGGCGACCCGGCCCGCGCCACGGCCCTCACGCCGGCCCAGCTGGCGATGGTCAACGACCTGCTCAAGGTGTCGGCCGCCGATGTCGATGCCGTGCCGCGCGCGGAGGTCCGGCTGCGGCCGTCGGCCCTCGACCCGGCCGACGAAGCGGCGCTCGGCGCGATCGTCGGCGCCGGGAACGTCAGCACCCTCGATGTCGACCGGCTGCCCCGGGTCGGCGGCAAGTCGACTCCCGACCTGCTGCGAAGAAAGCACCGCGCGGAGCAGGCGGCCCCGGACGCCGTTGTGGTGCCGGGCGGCGACGACGAGCTTGCGGCCGTGCTGGCGCTGTGCGCCGAGCGCGGCGTCGCGGTCGTCCCGTTCGGCGGCGGCACCAGCGTCGTCGGCGGGCTGGATCCCGAGCGAGGCGGGTTCCGCGCCGTCGTCTCGCTCGACCTGCGGCGCTTCGACGCGCTCGAATCCCTGGACGAGGTGAACCAGGAGGCGGTGCTCGGCGCGGGGTTGACCGGGCCGGCCGCCGAGCAGTTGCTGGCCGAGCGGGGCTTCGAACTCGGTCACTACCCGCAGAGCTTCCGTTACGCCACGATCGGCGGCTTCGCCGCGACCCGGTCGTCGGGGCAGGATTCGGCCGGCTACGGGCGCTTCGACGAGATGGTGCGCGGGCTGCGGGTGGTCACGCCGGTCGGTGTCCTCGAGCTCGGCCGGCCGGCCCCGCAGAACGCCGCGGGTCCCGACCTGCGGCAGCTCTTCCTGGGCTCGGAGGGCGTCTTCGGGGTCATCACCGCGGTGCGGCTGCGCGTCCACCCGCTGCCCGAGGCGGAGGTCTACGAGGCGTGGTCGTTCCCGGATTTCGCGGCCGGGGCGGCCGCGCTGCGCGAGGTCGAGCAACTCGGCACCGGCCCGACCGTCCTGCGCCTGTCCGACGAGGTCGAGACGGCGCTGAACCTGGCGACGGTCGACGACGCCGGGGCCGAAGGGTCCGCGCCGGTGGCCGGCGGCTGCCTCGCGGTGACCGTCTTCGAGGGTCCGGGCGCGCTGGTGCCGGCCCGGCACGAGGCGACCCGCGCGGTGCTGCTCGCGCACGGCGGGGTGTCCTTGGGTGCGGAGCCGGCCCGGCGCTGGGCCGAGAAGCGCTACGACGGCCCGTACCTGCGCGACCCGCTGCTCGCAAACGGCGCGCTGGTCGAGACGCTCGAGACCGCGACCAGCTGGTCGAACCTGCTGATCCTGAAGCAGGCCGTCACCGAGGTGGTCCAGGCGAAGTTCGCCGAGTCCGGGTCGGTGTCGCTCGTGCTCTGCCACATCTCGCACGTCTACGACACCGGGGCGTCGCTCTACTTCACCGTCGTCGGCGCGCAGCGCGGCGACGCGATCGAGCAGTGGCGCGCCGTCAAGGCCGCCGTGAACGACGCGTTGATGGCGCACGGCGGCACGATCACGCACCACCACGGGGTCGGGGCCGATCACCGGGACTGGCTACCCGCGGAAATAGGGCCGGTCGGCGTCCAGATTCTGCGCGCGGTGAAGGCCACACTCGACCCCATGGGCATCCTCAACCCCGGCAAGCTCATCCCGTGAAGCTCGGCCGCGTCGCGCTGCTGACGAATCCGGTCGCCGGCCACGGCAAGGCGCTGGCGGCGTCCCGCCGGGCGCTCGCCCGGTTCCGGCACCACGGTGCGGAGGTCCGTGAGCTCGCCGGCACCGATGCACAGTCGTCGGCCGAGCTGGCCAAGCAGGCCGTGGCCGACGGCGTCGACGCGCTGGTCGTCGTTGGTGGCGACGGCATGATCCACCTCGCGCTGTCGGCCGTCGTCGGCACGTCGACCCCGCTCGGCGTCGTCCCGGCCGGTACGGGCAACGACCAGGCCCGCGAGCACGGTTGGCCCCGCAAGTCGCCGGAGGACGCCGTCGACGTGATCGTCGCGGGCGAGACGAAGCCGATCGACCTCGGCCGGGCCGAGACGGCGGACGGTCAGGTTCGGCTGTTCGGGTCGGTCCTGGCGTCCGGGTTCGACTCGCTCGTGAGCGACCGGACCAACCGGATGCGCTGGCCGCACGGGCGCGCGCGCTACAACGTCGCGATGCTGGCCGAGTTCGTCAACCTGCGACCCCTGCCGTTCAAGATCACGCTCGCCGACGGAACGGTGATCGAGCGCGACCTGCTGCTCGTGGCGGTCGGCAACACCCGCAGCTATGGCGGGGGCATGCAGATCGCTCCCGGTGCCGACCCGACCGACGGCCTGTTCGACGTCACGATCGGCGGCGCCGTGTCCCGGCGCGGGGTGCTGCGGATGATGCCGCACGTGTACCGCGGCACGCACGTCACGAACCCCAAGGTCGAGGTCGTTCGCACCAGCTCGCTGCGCATCGAGTCACCGTCGATCAACGCCTACGCCGACGGCGAGTACCTCGGGCCGCTGCCGGTCGAGATCACCCTGCTGCCGAGCGCCGTCAAGGTGCTCGTGCGCCGTCAACCGACGTAGCGCTCGAGGAACGGGTTGCCGAACTTGCGCTCGGGGTCGTACCGGTCGACGAGCCGCCGGAAGTCGGCGAGCCGGGGGTAGTGCCGCTGCACCGCGGCCGGCTCGAGCCCGAACACCTTGCCCCAGTGCGGGCGGGGATCGAACGGCCCGAGGGCCTGCTCGACCGCGCGGACCGCGGTGCCGACGGCCTCGTCGTCGTCGTTCCAGGTGAAGTGCAGCCCGACGCTCGCACGGCCGCGGCACGGGCTGAGCCAGAGCTCGTCGGCGGCGATCGTCCGGAACTCCATGACCTGCAGCACGCGATCGAGTTCCAGGTGATGGACGGCGTCGATCGCCGCCGCCGCCTGCTCTCGCGGCAGCAGGTACTCCGACTGCTGCTCGTCCCCGCTGCTCGGCGTGAAGCTGGCCCGGAAGTGCGGTAGGCGCTCGTGCCACGGGCCCGGGACGCCGCCCTGCTCGGTCGCCGCGCGGGCGTCCTGCCCGGTGATCGGGTGGACGGCCTGGCCGGCGCGACGCGCCCCCCACGTCGAGCCGTCCACCGGCTCCCCGCCCCGGCTCTTGATCCAGATCTGGTCGATGCGGTCGGGTGTCCCTGGACCGCTGAACAGGCTGACGCTGTAACCGGCCGACGTGATCTCGGCGAAGTGCTCGAGGACGGTGTCCAGCGGCGCGTCGAGCCAGACGTCCTGCCGCAGCTCGTAGCTGGGCTCGGTGGCGAGGCCGACCCGCGTGACGATGCCGAGGGCGCCGAGGGCGAGGACGGTGCCGCCGAACGCCGGGTCGCCGCCCTCGACCCGGACGACCTCGCCGTCGCCGCGGACGAACTCGACCGACGTCGCCGCGGCGGCCAGGCAGCGGTTGCGGTCGCCGGAGCCGTGGGTGCCGGTGGCGCAGGCACCCGCGACCGAGATGTGCGGCAGTGAGCCCAGGTTGCCCAGCGCCCGACCGTTCGCCTGCAGGAGGTCCGCCACCTCGCCGTAGCGCGCGCCCGCCGGGACGGTGACCGTGCTGGTCGCGGCGTCGAACTCGATGCCGCCCGGCAGGTCGCGAACGGTGACGAGGTCGCCCGGGGTGTCGGCGATCCGGTTGAACGAGTGGCCCGTGCCGAGGGCGCGGACGCGGGGTCGGTCGGCGACCAGCTGCTGCAGCTCGTCCAGGCTGCGCGGAGCGAGCAGCTGCCGGGCCGCGAAGGTGATGTTGCCGGCCCAGTTGCGAAGTTCCACCTTTGCGATCCTGCCCGATCGCGGCGGGCTACCACGCGAGTGCCCGGCGCAGTTGGTCGACGACGATCAGCTGCTCGTGCCGGACGATTGCGCTCGCAAAGCGCAACCCCCCCTTGCGTGATGCGGGTGGCTGTGCCGGGTGCGCGGTGACGCATCGATCGTCCGGTGATCATGTTGCTGGACGCACGCTGGGGCGCGCCTTGCGCAACGTCGTTCCTGGGACGGGCCGCCGCCCGACCGGTCTACTCGCGGGCGCCGACGGCGAAGATGCGGCGGAACGGGAACAGCGTGCCGTGCGGCGTCGCGGGGTAGGCCTGCCGCAACTCGGCCGCGAACTCCTCCTCGAACAATGCGTACGACGCGGGCGGCAACGCCTGCATGATCGGCCGCAGGCCCGTCCCGCGCAGCCACTCGAGCACCGGATCCGCCCCGGTCAGCACGTGCACGTAGGTCGTCTCCCACACGTCGGCCCGCAGCCCGGCGGCGAGCAGGAGCTGCGCGTACTGCTCCGGCGTGCCGACGGCGTCGTCATGGCGCAGGATGCCGGTCAGCGACGACGCCCAGCGGTTCGACTCGGCGAGCGAGCGCATGATCGTGTGCGAGAACGAGTCGAAGTTGCCCGGCACCTGGAAGGCCAGCCAGCCGCCGGACGGCAGGGCCCCCGCCCAGCGCCCGACGAGCTCGCGATGCGTCGGCACCCACTGCAGGGTCGCGTTGCTGACGACGACGTCGGTGCCGGCCGGATCCCAGTCGACGACGTCGCCGACCCGGAAGCTCAGCCGCTCGCCCGCGGTCGCCGCCGCGATCATCTCCGCCGACGAGTCGATCCCGAGGACGTGGGCCGCCGGCCAGCGGGCGGCGAGCAGCGCGGTGAGGTGCCCCGGCCCGCAGCCGAGGTCGACGACCCGGCGCGGGTCAGGTGCCCCGATGCGCCCGATCAGGTCCAGGAACGGACGGCCCCGCTCGTCGGCGTACCGGACGTACTGCTGCGGATCCCAGTGCATGCGGCGCTCCTCCCGACATATCTTGACGTCAAGATATCGCGGGTCAGCAAGCGTGAACCCCGCACCGCCTAGACTGCGCGAGTGTCGGACGGATGCACCAATGCCCGCGCGCGTGCGGGCGCAGCCGGCACAGCTGGGGTGTCATGACCGAGGAACTCGCCGCCCCGCGCCGCCCCCGCCGGGAGAACGCGCTGCTGGTGCTGGCGCGCATCCCGGTCGTGCGGCGGATGTGGGCCGCGATCACCTTCTCCAGCCTCGGCGACTGGCTCGGCCTGATCGCCAACACCGCGCTCGCCCAGCAGCTGACCCATCAGCAGTCGGTGGCGACGCAGGGGGCCGCGATCTCCGGCGTCATCCTCGTCCGGCTCTCGCCCGACCTGTTCTTCGGCCCGTTCGCCGCCGCCCTGGTAGACAAGCTCGACCGGCGCAAGATCGTCATCTTCGGCGACCTGGCCGCGGGCGCGCTCTACGCCTCGATCGCCCTCGGCTACAACCTCGTCTGGCTCTACATCGCCCAGTTCCTGATCGAGGCCGTCGGGCTGTTCACCCAGCCGGCCAAGCAGGTCATCCAGACCACGATCGTGCCGAAGAAGTTGCTGGCCACCGCCAACCAGATCTCGCTCTTCTCGGTGTACGGCACGGTGCCCATTGCCGCCGGCATCTTCGCGCTGCTCTCGGCGGCGAACCGGCTCATCGACGGGTCCGACGCGCATGTGTCCGATCACGTCGACGTCGCGATCGTCATCGCGCTGCTCCTGAACACGGTGAGCTTCGTGGTCAGTTCGACGACGGTACTGGTCAGCCGGCACCTGATCCCGGCGATCCCGGCCGCGCGCGAGCAGGGGCAGGGGGTCATCACCCTCCTGCGCGAGGGCGTGGTGTTCGTCCGGCGCGACCCGCTCATCCGCGCGCTCTACGTCGGGATCATCGGCGCCTTCGCGGCCGGCGGGCTCACCATCGGCGTCGCCCAGCTCTGGGTCGCCACGCTGTCGGCCGGCCAGGCGGGTTACTCGATCATGTTCGGGACGGTCTTCACCGGCCTCGCCGTCGGCATGCTGCTCGGCCCGCGGATCCTGCCCACCTATACCCGCAGCCGCGTGTTCGGCATGGCCATCGGCTCGGCCGGGATCGCCCTGCTGACGATGTCGGTGATCCGCGACTTCATCCTCGCCGACCTGCTGGCCGCGCTCGTCGGCCTCTTCGCCGGCATGGCGTGGATCATCGGCTACACCCTGATCGGGCAAGAGGTCGAGGATCGGCTGCGCGGCCGCACGTTCGCCTTCGTCCTGTCGTCGGTGCGCATCATGCTGCTGCTGACGATCGCCGTCGGGCCGGTGATCGCGGGCCGGATCGGCGCGCACTCCCTGCCGGTCGGCCACAACTCCCACCTCACCTTCTCCGGCCCGGGTCTGACGCTGCTGATCGGCGGCGTACTCGCCCTGCTGGTCAGTTACTACTCGACCTCGCGCGCCACCCGCTCGCGCACCCGGTTGCGGGACATCGTCCGGCGGCGGGTCATCAGCTCCGGCATGGGTCGGCGGGCCGTGCACCCCGGATTGTTCGTGAGCGTGGACGGGGTCGATCCCACGATCACCGCGAAGTACGTCGCCCTGCTCGCCGAGGCCCTGCGGGCGCGCGGGCTCCGGGTCACCGAGACGGCCGAGCCGAGCGATTCGACCGTCGGCGCGCAAACGGCCGACCTGCTGCAGACGATGGCGGCCGCCGACGACAGCGTCGAGCCGGAGACGGCGGCGCTGCTGTCCGCGGCCGATCGGGCCGAGCACGTCGCGGCGACGATCCGGCCCGCGCTCGAGCGGGGCGAGGCGCTGGTTTGCGACCGGTACGTCCTCACCTCGATCGCGGTCCACGGCGGGGGGCGCGGAGCTGATGTCGACCGGATCCGGCAGGTGAACGCCTGGTGCACCGGCGACCTGCTGCCCGACCTGACCCTCGTCGTGGACGCCGGTGGAGCCACCGCCACCGCGCTCGCCCACGGCTTCGACGACGTCGACGGCGAGGCGGTGGAGCACACGCTGCTCGAGGCCGCCGATGCCGACCCGGACCGGTACCTGGTCTGCCCGGCCGAGCTGCCCGAGGCCCTTCCTGCGGCGGTGCTCGACCGCCTGCAGCGGCTGGTCGACGCCCGGGTGTCCGGGCTGGCCGTGGCGGGGGCGTCCGGGAGCGCGGCACCGGACGGGCTGCCTGCGCGATAGCGTCAGCGCGTGCCCAGCCCCTTCTTCGTCGCCTTCGAGGGCGGCGAGGGCACCGGCAAGTCGACCCAGATCGCCCACGCGGCGAAGTGGCTGCGCGAGCGCGGGCATGACGTGCTCGAGACCCGCGAGCCCGGGGGAACGCCGCTGGGCCAGGAGTTGCGCCGGCTCGCTCCTCGACCCGGCCGGGCACGTCACCCCGCGGGCCGAGACGCTGCTCTACGCCGCCGACCGCGCCCACCACGTGGACACCGTGATCCGGCCGGCACTGGAGGCCGGGCGCATCGTGCTCACCGATCGCTACATCGACTCGACGCTCGCCTACCAGGGCGCCGGCCGCGGCCTCGACGACGCGCGAGTGGTGACGACCTGGGCCACCGGCGGCCTGCTGCCGCACCTCACCGTGCTGCTCGACCTGGACCCGCGGATCGGGCTGGCCCGGGCCGGTGCCCGCTCGGCGCTGGACCGGCTGGAGGCCGACACGCTCGGGTTCCACGAGGCGGTCCGGGCCGGCTTCCTCGCCCTCGCCGCCGAGGCGCCGGACCGCTACCTCGTGCTCGACGCCGCCGCCGACGAGGCCGCCATCGCCACGCAGGTGGTGGCGGCGCTGGCCGCGCGGCTCGGCTGATCACGACGACCTCTCGACATCGAGAGATATGGCAGCATGACGCTATGAACCCGGGCGACGAGGTCGACGAGATCGTCGCCGCATGGCGCCGGGAACGGCCCGATCTCGACGTCGAACCGCTGCAGGTGCTCTCCCGGCTCGACCGGCTGGCCGGCGTCCTCGGCGAACGGCGGGCCGCGATCTTCGCCCGGCACGGGCTGCGCCGTCACGAGTTCGACGTGCTGGCCGCGCTGCGGCGCGCGGGCGAACCGTTCGAGCTCACCGCCGGCGAGCTGGCCGCCCGCACCTACGTCACGTCCGGGACCATGACCAGCCGGCTGGACGGGCTGACCGAGCGGGGCCTGGTCACCCGCGCCGCCGACCGCGAGGACGGCCGGCTCGTCCGGGTCGCGCTCACCGCGAGCGGGCGGCAGATCCTCGACGCCGCCTTCGAGGCCCTGCTCGAGGCCGAGCGGGAACTGCTGACCCCGCTGGACGCCGCCGGCACGTCCGCCCTGGCCGCCCACCTGCGCACCCTGCTCGCCACCGCGTCGTCCACCGTGTCGGCGCCGTCGGGGACGATGCCGGCATGACCTCGGTGTGGACGCAGCTGGTGGGGCAGGAGCCGGCGGTCGAGATCCTGCGCACCGCCGCCGCGGCCGCCGCGGAGATCGCCGCGGGGCGGTCCGGGCCGGCCGGGGCGATGACCCACGCGTGGCTGTTCACCGGCCCACCCGGTTCCGGGCGCTCGGTGGCCGCGCGGGCCTTCGCGGCGGCGCTGCAGTGCGAGCGGGACGGCGAGCTCGGCTGCGGCGAGTGCTCGGCCTGCCGCACGGTCTCGGCCCGCACGCATCCCGACGTCCACTCCGTCGTGCCCGAAGGGCTGTCGATCGGCGTCAACGAGATGCGCGCAGTGGTCGGCCGGGCGGCCCGCCGCCCGTCGCTCGGCCGCTGGCAGGTCGTCGTCATCGAGGACGCCGACCGGCTGACCGAGCAGGCGTCCAACGCGTTGCTGAAGGCGGTCGAGGAGCCGCCGGCCCGCACCGTGTTCCTGCTCTGCGCGCCGTCCCTGCACCCCGACGACGTCTCGGTGACCATCCGCTCCCGCTGCCGGCTGGTGTCGCTGCGCACGCCGCCGGCCGAGGCCGTGGCCGGTGTTCTGCGCGCCGACGGGATCGACGGGGCGACCGCGGCGTGGGCCGCCGCCGCCGGGCAGGGGCACGTCGGCCGATCGCGGCGGCTGGCCCGCGACGCCGACGCCCGCGGCGCGGCGGGCCGAGGTGCTGGCGATCCCCGCCTCGCTCACCTCGCTGCAGGCATGCCTCGACGCCGCCGACCATCTCGTCGGGGCGGCCGAGCGCGAGGCGACGGCGCTGTCGGCCGAACTCGACGGGGCCGAGACCGACGTCGCTGCAGATGGCGCTCGGCGCCGGGGCGACGGGCAAGGGCGTGGCCGCGTCGGTGCGCGGCTCGGCCGGCGCGCTCAAGGACCTCGAGAAGCGGCAGAAGTCCCGCTCGACCCGGGCGCAGCGCGACGCGCTGGACCGCGCGCTTGTCGACCTCGCCGCGTTCTACCGCGACGTCCTGCTCCGGCACGCCGGCTCGGGCGTCGTGCCGGCGCACCCGGACCTCGCCGACGACGTCGCGGCGGTGGCGCTGCGGATCGATGCCACCGGGGCGCTGCGCCGGCTCGACGTCGATCCTGGCCTGCCGGCAGGCGCTCGAGCTCAACGTCAAGCCGCGCATCGCGGTCGAGGCGTTGACCGCGGCGCTGCGACTGCCGGCTTGATCCGCCGGGCGCCTTCGCCCGCGGTTCGGTTGAGTGGTCAGTTGGGACCTGAGTGGTGAGTTGTAACTGACCACTCAGGTCCCAACTGACCACTCAACGCGCGGAACTGGCCACTCAGTGTCGGGGGCGGGTGTCCCCGGTGACCTTCCTGTGGATGTGGCGCCCTGTGGCGCGTGGGGTGCAGCGAGGTCGGCTCGCCGGCGCGCGGACCGGGTTACGCTCGGCGGCGTGGCGATGGTGTGCGCGGTGGTCTTCCAGCCGCAGGGACGCCTCTACTACGCCGATCCGGGCGAGCTGACGCCCCAGGTCGGCGACCACGTGCTGTACCCGACCGACGCCGGCCCCGAGGTCGCCCAGGTCGTCTGGGCCGCCGCAGTGGGTCAGCGAGGACATCGGCGGGCTGCCCGTCCTGGTCGGCCCGGCCGGTCCGGACGACCAGCGCGCCGCCGAGGCGAGCCGCAAGAAGCGGGCCGCCGCCCGGGTCGCAGCGCGCCGGCTCGTCCGCGAGCACGACCTGCCGATGAAGATCGTCGGCGTCGACCACGTCGCGGCGACCAATCACATGACCGTCTACTTCACCGCCCCCCACCGCGTCGACTTCCGCGCCCTCGTCCGCGACCTCGCCGCCACGCTGAAGGGGCGGGTCGAGCTCCGCCAGCTGTCCGCCCGCGACGAGGCCCGGCTCACCGGCGGCATCGGCTCCTGCGGCCGCGAACTGTGCTGCTCGACCTTCCTGGTCGACTTCGAACCGGTGAGCGTCCGGATGGCGAAGGACCAGGACCTGCCGCTCAACCCGCTGCGCATCTCCGGCGCGTGCGGCCGGCTGATGTGCTGCCTGAAGTACGAGCACCCGCTGTACGAGGAGTTCGCCGCCCGCGCGCCGTCGCTCGGCAGTGACGTCGAGACCCCGGACGGCGACGGCCGGGTCGTCGGCCACGACGTGCCCGGCGAGAAGGTCGTGGTCCGGATGGCCGCCGACGGCCGGGTCAGCCGGTGCGCGCTCGCATCGGTCTGCGCCAGCCGCAAGGCGTTCGACTCCCGCGCCGAGAGCGTCCGCGACGACCGCTGAGCCGGGCCCCGGCGGCTCGCCCCGCGCCGAGGTGTTGGGACGAACGGCCCGCAAACGGCCGGTAACCTTGACAACCGGGCCCGGGACCGACGCCGGCGCCGGACAGGAGAGGACTCAATGCCAGCCGGATTGACCGGGCGGGTCGGCGTGCTCGACCGCCGACTTCGACGGGCCGCCCGGTACGAGAAGAACGCCTGGCTGCGCCGCCTGCCGATCCGCGAGAACACCGTCTTGTACGAGTCGTTCGCCGGCAACGGGATGCTCTGCAATCCGGAGGCGATCTTCCGGGAGTTGCTCGCCGCCGACGACCTCGGTGGGCTGCGGCACATCTGGGCCCTGTCCGATCTCGAGGAGTACGCCGGCACGGTCGCGGAGTTCGCCGATCACCCCGCGCGTCCGCTTCGTCCAGACCGGCTCGAGCGCTTATCACGCGGCCCTCGCGACGTCGAAGTACCTCGTCAACAACGCGACCTTCCCGCCGATGTTCGCCAAGCGGCAGGGCCAGATCTACCTCAACACGTGGCACGGCACGCCGCTGAAGGCGATGGGCTACGACACGCCCCGCGGCGGCCTGCTGGCCCGCAACGTCGTCCGCAACTTCCTGGCCGCCGACTACCTGCTCGCCCCCAACGAGGCGACGGCCGACATGTACCTGTCGGGCCTTCCGCATGAACAACATCTTCCCGGGCGCGATGATCGAGGAGGGCACGCCGCGCATCGACCGGCAGTTCGCCTCCGAGGCCGAGCAGTCGCGGCACGGCCTCGCGCGCCTGAACCGCGGCCGGGCTGGGCATCGGCGAGGGCCAGCGGGTCGTGCTCTACGCGCCGACCTGGAAGGGCGAGTTCTACGCGCCGGAGAACGACGTCCGCGAACTGCGCCGGCGCATCGAGGCGACCTGAACGCCGCGGATCGACACGTCGAAGTACCGGGTCCTGCTCAAGGTGCATCAGCAGGTCCACCAGTTCGCCGTCGACGACGCGACGCTGCGCTCGACGCTCGTGCCGAATGCGATCCCGGCCAACGAGGTCCTGGCCGTCACCGACGTCCTGGTCACCGACTACTCGTCGATCTTCATCGACTTCCTGGCCTCCGGCCGGCCCGTCCTCTTCCTGGCGCCCGATCTCGAGGAGTATGTCCGCGACCGCCACGTCAACCTCGACCCGGCGGACTGGCCCGGACCGGTCTGCCTGGACACCGAATCCCTCGCGGCGCGGCTCAACGACCTGCACACCGGCAACGAAGGCGACCCGGTCGTCACCCACGCCGAGCAGTACGCCGCCGGGCGCGACCGCTGGTGCGCGGCCGAGGACGGCAAGGCGACCGATCGCCTGATCGATGTCGTCTTCCGCGGCCGCGATGCCGGCGGCGACGTGCGGCGCGACTTCTCCGACGGCCGCAAGAAGGTACTGCTCTACCTCGGCGGCATCCTGCCCAACGGCATCACGATGTCGGCCCTGAGCCTGCTGGACAACATCGACCACAGCCGGGTCGACGTCTCGGTGTTCTTCCAGGCCACGTCGAACGAGGACCGCCTGGCCCTGATCGACCAGATCCACCCGCAGGTCCGGATGCTGCCGCGGACGGGCGGGATGCTCGCCTCGAAGTTGCAGATCCGGCGGCTGAAGGTCTCGAAGCGCAACGCGCTGCGCCGGTCGCACGCGAGCGACGTCGAGCACTACCGCCACGCGCTGCGCGAGGAGTGGGAGCGCTGCTTCGGCGGCGCCGAGTTCGACTTCGTCGTCGACTTCAGCGGCTACGGGCCGCTCTGGAACAAGATCCTGCTGCAGGGCGGGGCGCCGTCCTTCTCGGTGTGGATGCACTCCGACCTGGCCGCGGACGCCGAGCGGGAGGTCGACGGCAAGCACCTGCACCGCGCGAGCCTCGAGGGCGTGTTCGACCTCTACAAGTACGCCGACCATCTCGTCTCGGTATCGTCGGCCCTGGCCGAGATCAACCGCGAGAAGCTGGCCCGGTACGCCGACCCGGCGAAGTTCACCTTCTCGCGGAACACGATCAACTACCGGCGCGTCCTGCACCTCGCCTACGGGCTGACCGACGAGGACGCCGAGCTGTACGAACCGGATGCGCGCGACCGGATCGCGCACCGGGCCGTCCCGCCGACGGCGAACGCCACGTCGACCGAGGTGTTCCACCCGGACGATCTCCCGGGCAGCATCGACCGGCTCATGGCGCACCACCCGATCGCGGCGATCCTGGAAGAGGCCGCTCGCCGGGCGCAGATCGAGGAGCTCACCGCGCGCGGCACCGAGCAGAGCCGGACGTTCGTCACCGCCGGGCGGCTGTCGCCGGAGAAGAACTTCCCGCGCCTCATCCGTGCCTTCGACGCCGTGCACAAGCGGTATCCGGACACCCGGCTGGTGATCCTCGGCGACGGGCCGTTGCGGGAGTCGCTCGAGGAACTGGTGGCGAAGCTCGGGCTGGCCGGCGTGGTGCTGCTGCCGGGGCACCTGTCGAATCCGTACAGCGTCATGGCCCAGTCGGACTGCTTCGCGATGTCCAGTGACTACGAGGGCCAGCCGATGGTGCTGCTCGAGGCGCTCATCCTCGGGGTACCCGTCGTCACGACCCGGTTCGCGTCGGTCGGCGGGGCGTTGCCCGAGGGCTGCGGCCTGATCGTCGACCCCTCCGTGGAGGCGCTTGCCGAGGGCATGGCGGCGTTCCTGCGGGGCGAGGTCCCGGTCGGGCGGTTCGACCACATCGCCTACAACCGGGAAGCGGTCGAGGACTTCTACCGGGCGATCGGGCTGACCGAGCCGGCCGCGGCGGAGCCGCGCAGCGCCGCGCATCAGCGCTAGCGGCCCACACGCTCGAACGGACGACGGAGGATTACCGGCAATGGTGAAGCGCCCGGCACGTGTGCAAGCCGCGGAGAACTGGGCTCGCCGCGCCGCCAGCCATGAAGGGCTCGCGTGGTCGCGCCGCCTGCCGATCCGGCCGGACACCGTCCTGTACGAGTCGTTCTCCGGCAACGGTGCGCTCTGCAACCCCGAGGCGATCTTTCGCGGCCTGCTCGCGGCGCCGGACATGCAGCACCTGAACCACATCTGGGCCGTCAACGGCGAGGCGGGCTACGAGTCGACGATCGCCGAGTTCGCCGACGACCGGCGGGTGAAGTTCGTCCGCCTTGGCTCGAACGCCTACAACCGGGCGATGGCGACCGCGAAGTACCTGGTGAACAACGCGACGTTCCCGCACTCGTTCGCCAAGCGCGAGGGGCAGATCTACCTGAACACCTGGCACGGGACGCCGTTGAAGGCCATGGGTTACGACGTCCCGGGCGAGGCGGTCCTCACCCGCAACGTCGCCCGCAACTTCCTCGCGTGCGACTACCTGCTGGCGCCCAACGACGCGACCGCGTCCATGTACATCGACGCGTACCGGATGGTCAACGTCTTCCAGGGCAAGCTGATCTGCGAGGGCACGCCGCGCATCGACCGCCAGTTCGCGTCCGAGAAGGAGAAGGACGACGTACGAGCCCAGTTGCGGACCGCCGGCGTCGAGCTCCCGGCCGGCCGGCCGATCGTGCTGTACGCGCCGACGTGGAAGGGCGACTTCTACGGTCCGACCAACGACGTGAAGCAGCTCCGGCACCGGGTCCGCCAGCTGCGGGCGCGGCTCGGTGACGGCTACACGGTGCTGCTGAAGATCCATCAGCAGGTGTACCAGTTCGCCGGTCGGCACAAGGACCTGCGCCCGATGCTCGTTCCGAACGAACTGCCTACGAACGCCGTCCTGGCGGTGGCCGACGTCGTCGTCACGGACTACTCGTCGCTGTACACCGACTTCCTCGCCACCGGGCGTCCGGTCGTGTTCTTCGCGCCCGACCTCGAGGAGTACCGGGCCACCCGCGGCCTGAACGTCCCGCTGGACGAGTGGCCCGGCCCGATCACCTCCGACGTCGAGTCGCTCGCGACCGCGATCAAGGCGATCGGCACCGGCACGGCCGACGACCCGGTCGTCAGCCACGCGACCCAGTACGCGAAGGCCCGCGAACAGTTCTGCGCCAAGGAGAACGGGCACGCGACCGATCGGGTGATCGACATCGTGTTCCGGGGCAACGCCGCCGGGTACGACGTCCGGCCGGGGTTCAGCGACGGCCGTGAGACGGTCCTCATCTACCTCGGCGGCGTGCTGCCCAACGGCATCACGGCGTCGGCGCTGAGCCTGCTCAACAGCATCGATCACACGCGCTTCGACGTCTCGGTCTTCTACGACCACACGACGCGCCGCGACCGCGCCGCGCTCGTCGCCCAGATCCACCCGGCCGTCCGGCTGCTGCCGCGCAGCGGTCCGATGGTGGCGCGCAAGACGCAGCTGCGCCGGCTGATGGCCTCCGAGCGGGACGGCCGTTGGCAGACCCACCGTTCGCACGCGGCCGACCTCGAGCGTTTCGACCAGGCGCTGGCCGAGGAGTGGACGCGGTGCTTCGGTGACGGTCGGTTCACCTACCTCGTCGACTTCAGCGGGTACTCGCCGCTGTGGGACAAGGTCCTGCTGCAGGGGCGGAAGAAGTTCGGCCCGGACGTCAAGCTCTCGGTGTGGATGCACAACGACCTGCGCTCCGATGCCGAGCGGCAGGTCGACGGCCGCTTCCTGCACCGCGCGAACCTGCACGGCATGTTCGAGCTCTACCAGTTCTTCGATCACCTCGTCTCGGTGTCGTCGGCGCTGGCGCGGATCAACGCGACGGCCCTGGCCGAGTACGCCGACGCGGACAAGTTCACCTACGCGCGCAACACGATCGACTACAAGCGTGTCCTCTCGCTCGGTTACGGCCTCGACGAGTTGGAGCAGGCGGCCCTGCGTCCGGGTGAGCGGCCGATCGCGTCCCGCGTCGACGAGCTGGAGCCGGGCCTGAAGGTCGAGTCGTTCCAGCCGCAGGATCTCCGCGGCAGCATCGACCGGCTGGAGGCGTTCCACGAGATCGAGGACATCGCGGCGGAGGCGAGCCGGCGCGCCCACGTGAAGCAGATCCTGCCGCCCGAACCCGGCACGCGCACCTTCGTCACCGCCGGTCGCCTGTCACCGGAGAAGAATCACGCTCGGCTGATCAAGGCCTTCGACATCGTGCACCAGGAGTTCCCGGACACCCGGCTGGTGATCCTCGGCAACGGCCCGCTGAAGGCGTCGCTCGCGCAGCTGATCACCGACCTCGGGCTCCATGCCTCGGTGTCGCTCGCCGGCCACCAGGCGAACCCGTACGACGTCATGGGGCGCTCGGACTGCTTCGTGCTGTCGAGTGACTACGAGGGTCAGCCCATGGTGCTGCTCGAGGCGCTGGTGCTGGGTCTGCCGGTCATCACCACGTCGTTCGCCTCGGTCGCCGATGCCTTCCCCGACGGCTGCGGCCTGGTCGTGGAGTCGGACGAGAAGGCGCTGGCCAAGGGGATGATCGCGTTCTTGACCGGCGACGTGGACTTCAAGCCGTTCGACTACGTGGCCTACAACCGCGACGCGACCGACGACTTCTACCGGGCGATCGGGGCAGCACCGGTCAACGCTTGACCGCGATCCGCCCGGACCCCGCGCGCACGAGCAGCAGCTGCTCGCCGCTGCGCTCGATGAACTCGTCGACGGCCCGTCGGCTGCCCTCGGACCAGCCGTAGTCGTCGACGAGCAGGACGCCGCCGGGCACCACCCGGTCGTACAGGTGGGCGAGCGCGCGGGCCGTGCCGTCGTAGCCGTCGCAGTCGAGGCGCAGGATCGCGATCTGGCCCGGGCTCTGCGCCGGGATCGTCCCCTCGAGCGGGCCGGCGACGAAGTGCAGCCGGTCCTTCGGGTACGCGAGGTCGTCGAAGCCGGTCCGGACGTCGGCGAGCGAACCCGGCTTGTCGTCGGCCGGCTCGTCGAATCGGTCGTACAGGCGCAGGTCGCGCGAGTGGTCGCCGGCGCGGTCGAGGGTGCGGGCGACCGCCTGCATCGTGCCGCCGCGCCACACCCCGCACTCGACGACGTCGCCGGGGATGCCGGCCCGGACGATGTAGCGGGCGGCGCTGATGAGGGCGTGCAGTTTCTCCGGACCGGTGAGCGTGAACGGGCGGACCGCACGGATGATGTCGACGAGCTCGTCGTCGTAGTCCTTCGGGAAGCTGTCGGCCTTGCGCGGCGGGGCCGGCGCCTTCGCACGGGCGGCGGGGCGTGACGCGGCAGCGCCGTTGCGCGAAGGGGACTTGCGCAGTTCGTAGCCGGTGAGCCGGCTCAGCGTGCGGTTGACAGCTCGTCGAGACATCTGGTTATCGAAGCACACGGCTCGTTCAGGACTTGCCGCCTGCCGGGGCCCTTTTCTAGCGCGTGGACGGCGCTGCCGGGGAGGTGCGGTGGTCGGGCGTGTGCCACTGGCCGCGCGCGATCAGCACGTCCCGGAGCAGGTCGGGCCGGTCGGTGATGATGCCGTCCACGCCGTGGTCCAGCAGCCGGTGCATCGTGGCCGGGTCGTCCACCGTCCAGACGATCACCCGTACGCCCGCGTCGTGGGCCCGGGCGACGAGGTCGTCCCGGAAGACCGGCATCCGCCCGAGGCGCAGCGGGACGTGCGCGAAACGTCGCGTCGCCGTAACGGCCGCGCGGATCGGCGGCGAGCCGGAACAGCTCGCGCCACGACAGCGCGGTGCAGAGCTCCGGGCCGGTGCGCCGGCGCAGCGCGCTCAGCCAACTGCCGCGGGCCGCGGCCGCGCAGACCCGACCGACCGCGCCCGTGTCGTGCAGCAGCCGGGCGAGCGGCTCGATCACCGTCGGGTCCTTGACGTCGACGGTGAAGCAGGCGTCGGGGAACGCGTCGAGCAGGTCGGCCAGCGGCAGGATCGCGCCGCCGCCGAGCACTGGCAGCTGCGACAGGTCGGCCAGCGTCCGGGACCGGACCCAGCCGCGGGCCGGGGTGACGCGGTCCAGGCGGGCGTCGTGGAAGGCGACGAGCCGGCCGTCGGCGGTGCGGCGGACGTCGGTCTCGAGGTAGCGCAACCCGAGGGCGTAGGAGCGCCGGAACGCCTCGAGCGTGTTCTCGGCGGCGAGCCCGGCGCCGCCGCGGTGCGCGATGGCGAGCGGGCCCGGCCGGCTCCGGTACGTCGTCACGCACCCACTGTCGCCCGGCGCCGGGCCCTTCCGGAGCGTTCGCGGCCGAAGTTCGGGAACGGTTCACCCAGACTTCGCCCCGCGAACCCGCCCGCGGGTCTGTCGGTTGTCGGACGTTCGTCCTAGCGTCGCCGCCATACCGAACCAAGGGAGGTTCACCATGACGACGCGTGACACACCGTGGGCGCCGGGCACCCCGTGCTGGGTCGACCTGATGACGCCCGACCAGCCGGCGGCCCGCGAGTTCTACGGCCGGCTCTTCGGCTGGCAGATCGACGTCGGCCCGGAGGAGACCGGCAACTACGGCATGGCCTCGCTCGGCGGCCGCAGCGTCGCCGGCATCGGCGGGATGATGGGCATGGAGCACCCGCCGGTGTGGAACACCTACCTCGCGACGACGGACGTCGACGCCACGGCGAAGGCGGCCGAAGCGGCAGGTGGGACGGTCGTCGCCCCGCCGATGGACGTGATGGAGTTCGGCCGGATGGCGTTCGTGCAGGTGCCTGGCGGCGGCGTCTTCGGACTGTGGCAGGCCGGCACGCACAACGGCGTCGGCCGGGCGAACGAGCCCGGGTCGCTGACCTGGAACGAGTTCATGGGGCGCGACTACGACGGGTCGAAGGCGTTCTTCGCCGGGGTGTTCGGCTACACGTACACCGAGATGGGCGACGACAGCTTCCAGTACGCCGGCATCGAGGTCGACGGCAACACCGTCGGCGGCATCGGCACGCTGCCGCCGGAGGTACCGGCCCAGATCCCGCCGCACTGGCGGGTGTACTTCGCCGTGGACGACTGCGATGCGACGGTCGCCCGGGTGACCGAGCTCGGCGGCTCGGTGCTCCGGCCGCCGATGGACATGCCGTACGGCCGGCACGCCGACGTCGCCGATCCGCAGGGCGCGATGTTCTCCGTCATCAAGAGCGCCACGCCCGGGTAGGGGCTCGGCCCGCGCGGGACCGGGCACCGTGCGACCGGTTAGACTGGCGCGTCGCGTCGGTCTGCCGGCGCACGCCGCCTTAGCTCAGTCGGCCAGAGCGACGCACTCGTAATGCGTAGGTCGTGGGTTCGATTCCCACAGGCGGCTCCACGCGCCGCGTTTACCGATCGGCACCGGCGGGGGACGTTACCGGCATGACCGGCACGCACACGCTCCAGAACCCGGCCCGCACCCGCAGCAACGGCGCCGACGCGGCGCACGCGTTCGTGCTGCGGACGGTCGAATCGGTGCGCAACCACCGCAACGAGTTGTTCATACTCGCCGGCACCGTCGCCTTCGCGGTGATCGTCGCGATACTCAGCCTGGCCGTGCTGGCCGGCTGACGCCGGTGCGGCTCGCGACCCGGTCGAACCGGGCCGTGAGCCGGCGGTCGTCCGGTGCCGATCAGGGGCCCCTCGTCGCCTGCGCGGCTGCCGGCGGCCCTCTCCAATGCCTCGGCCATGGGCTCCAGCACCGGACGTCTCCATCACGATATGCACGCCCACCGGCGCTGCGCCTCGGGTCGAAAGGCCTGTCTCTCGGTATCTCTCGCTCGGCCGGGCGGGCGGCTCAGCGGTGGACGGTCACCGTCGTGCCGACCGGCGCCCACGCGTACAGCCAGGCCATCATCGGCCCGGGCACGTGGACGCAGCCGTGCGAGCCGCGGGTGCGGTACAGGCTCGAGCCGTAGGCGAACTTCTGCCAGGCCGAGTCGTGCACGCCGTACGGGCCGCTGTACGGCATCCAGTACTTCACCGGGTAGGCGCCGCCGGCCGCCGGGTAGAGCGTCGTGTTGCGGATCCGGGCGTAGATGTGCCACGTACCGGTCGGGGTGCCGTTGCCGTAGGCGCTGGCGCCGGTCGTCACCCAGGTGGCGCGCAACTGCTGGCCGCTGCGGCACATGCGGGCCGACTGCGTGCTGATGTCGACGACGAACGCCTTGCCGCTGCGGGCGGGGCAGCCGTTGCGGAGCTTGGTCGTCCAGACGGTCAACCCGCCCGAGGTCAGCGCGAGCACTCCGTCGTTGCGCATCGTGAGGATGTCGCGGGGCCCGGACCCGGCGGTCTTGGTCTCCCACCGGATCCGCCCCGCGACCTTGATCGCGAGCTGACCGGTCTTCGACAGGTACAGGTAGGCGCCGCGGGCGGTGGCCGGGCTGCGCCACAGCGCAGGGCCGCCCGAGCGCCGGACCACGAGTCGGCCGCTGCCGTCGAAGCCGGCCGAGTACCGCCCGCTCGTCGAGACCAGGCGGGCGCCGGTGTGCAGGTAGGTGGCTGCGCGAAGCGTGCTCGCCGCGGTCGCCGCGACCGACCTGACGGCCGCGCTCGTATCGGCCGCGCTTGTATCGGCCGCGCTCGTCTCGGCCATGCCGAGCGGGAGCAGCACGAGCAGCAGCCCGCAGAGCAGCCAGCGGCGCATGACGGGGCCCTCCTCGGTTGCGTCAAGTCGATGTTTAACCCTATCGGCCGGGGGTGCGCCAGGATCAAGCGACGAACGCTGCCACGATTGTCCGGCCACCGGCGTCCTTAGGTCGTGAGGATGCGAAATGACTGACGACGACGCCTTCGAGCGCTTCGTCCGTGAGCACACCGCCACGCTCTACCGGACGGCATTCCTGCTCACCGGCAATCGGCACGAGGCCGAGGACCTGCTCCAGGACACGCTGGCCCGGCTCTACCCGAAATGGGGCGTCGTCACCGCCGCGGAGGTCCCGGTCGCCTACGTCCGGCGCTGCCTGGCCAACCGGTTCGTGAGCCTGAAGCGGGCGCCGCACGCCCGCCAGGAGTTCACCCAGGAACTGCCGGAGGAGTGGGACGGCGTCGACCTCGGCGAGTCGGTCGCGGTGTCCCGCACGGTCTGGCAACTGCTCGCGACGCTGCCCGAGAAGCAACGGGCGGCGCTGGTGATGCGCTACTTCCACGACCTGCCCGAGGGCGATGTCGCCGAGGCGCTGGGCTGCCGCCCGGCGTCCGTGCGCAGCCTCGTGAGCCGCGGCATCGCCGCGATGCGGGTCGCCTATCTCGGTGATTCCCTGACCATGGAAGGCGGTCGATGATGGCCGAGCGACCGAACCCGGACGATTTCGACTCGACGCTGCGTCGCGCGCTCGACGACGTGGCCGCCGCGACTCGCCCCGCCCCCGATCTGGCCGACCGGTTGATCACCAACTCCCGGACCGGCCGGCGGGTGGTCGTCAGCCTGGGCACGCGGCGGCGGATCGGTCGCTGGGCGCCGCCGCTGCTGGCCGCGGCCGCGGTCGCGCTGCTGGCTGCCGGTGCGGCCGTCGGCGTCACCGCGCTGGCCGACCGCCACCACGTCGCGCCGGCCACGCAACTGCCTCGGCCGACACCGGCACCGACGCCCGCGCGGACGGTGCCGGTGCACTTCCGGGCCGTGGACGTCCACATGAGCGACCCGTCCCACGCGTGGGCGCTCGGCGACGCCCGCTGCGCGAGGTCGGCGGCGAACAACTGCCCGAGCCTGATCGCCACGACGGACGCCGGCTCGTCCTGGCGCGCGATCACGCTGCCGGCCGGCCTGGTCTCGACCTTCGACTTCGCCTCGTGCGGCACCAACGGCGACCTGTCCGGGCCCTGCGTCGACCGCGTGTTCTTCGCCGATGCCCGCCACGGCTACGTCTGGAGCCTGCACGAGTTCTACGGCACGACCGACGGTGGCCGCACCTGGACCCGCGTGGCCCACCGTCGCGATGCCTGGGCCGGCGCGACGGAGGTGGCCGCTGTGGGGAGGACGGCGGTGCGCCTGGCCGTCGTCGCCCAGTGCTCGGCCGGGTGCCGCGGCGCCATCCAGGTGGCCCCGGTCGGGAGCACCAAGTGGCGGACGGTGCCGACCGGCCCGAAGCCGCCGGCGCTCTACCAGTCGATGCTCGCGGTGCACGGCGGCGACGTGTACCTGTTCGCCGGCGAGACGGCCGACTCGGCCTCGGCCGGCATCCTCCGTTCGTCGGACGGAGGCCACACCTGGGCCACGGTGTCCGCCCATCCCTGCGGCCCCGCCACGGCGAACAACGACCCGTTCTTCCCGGCGCAGGGCGCGGTCGCCGGCACCGGCGCCGTCGTCGCGCAGTGCATCGATCGCGGCGTCCGCACCGCCGCCGCGGGCTCGTCGACCTTCTCGACCCTGCGCCTCTTCCCGCACCCGTCCGAAAGTGATCACGAGATCGTGTACGCCCAATCCGCCGACCGGATGCTGGTCTGCCTGGGTGCCGGTGATCAGTCGATCGCGGCGCTGTACGCGACCGCGGACGGCGGCCGGACCTGGTCGCAACGCACCCGGCCGGACGGCCTGGCGGGGTACCTGCGCTTCGTCTCCGCAAGCGACGGTTACGTGCTCGGTGCCGACCACGCCTCGGTGCTGGTGACCCACGACGGCGGGGTGTCGTGGCGGCGCGTCACCCTCGGCTGAGCTCGACGGCCGGGTGCGGTGGGGTCGGTTTGCATCCGCACCGGCCGCCATCTCGCGCCCGACGGTCCCGTTAGCGGCGCCTGCGGGTGCAAACCGTGCGGACCGGGGGACCCGCCTCAGTCCTGGCCGGGGAGCAGTTGCAGGAACAGCGCGTCGCAGTCGGCCGCGACCATCCCGGACGGGTCGTACAGCCGCGCGCTGCCCCACCGCTTGCGCCCCTCGACCCGGTCGCGGCTCGCCTCGAAGCGCAGCTCGACGTCGATCGGGGTGATCCGGCGGTAGTTCACCGTGAGCGACGCCGTGCGGGCGACGCCGGGCTGGTGATGGTTCATCACCCGGCCGAGGATGTCGTCGAACAGCAGCGGGTGCGAGCCACCGTGAGCCGCGCCGTTCCCGCCCAGGTAGAAGCGGGTGAACGTGACGCGGCCCGACAGCGAGCTCTCGTCCTCCTCATCGAGGGTGTAGGGCGGGAGCAGCGGGTGGCCGCGGCCCGGCAGGTCCGGGCGCCAGCCGTCGAACCGCCCGGCCTCGGGCGCCTGGAAGCCGTCGAGCAGTTCGGTGATGTCGAGCAGCCGCCCGGTGAGCTCCTTCGCCGCCTCCGGCGGCAGCGCGGCCCCGGAGAGCCGGTCCTGCAGGCGGCGCTGGGCGTGGTGCAGTTCGGCGAACTCGGCGCCGCCGCGCGGCGCGGCCGCGCGCAGCGTGCGCTCGAGTTCCGGCTCGGGCCACGGCGTCATCAACTCGTCGGTCACCGCAGCACCGTAACCGCCGTCAGGGTGCGGGCTCGGCCAGGGTGAAGTCGGCGAAGTCGAAGCCGGGCGAAACCACGCAGGCCACCAGCGACGCCTCATCGGTCGCCGGCTGCGCCGACTGCCACTCCCCGGCGCGGACGAGGTACTGCCCGCCCGTGCGCAGCTCGCAGCTGAAGCCCGGCACCGGCGAGGAGTCGAAGCCGCCGACCGTCAGCAGCATCGGCCCGCCACCCTGCCACAGCCACAGCTCGTCCGAGACGACCTTGTGCCAGGCCGAGCGCTGCCCGGGCTCGAGCAGGAATGCGACGCAGGTGGCGAGCGCTCGCCGGCCGTTCGGCGTCTCGACGGTCTTGGCGTGCCGCCAGGTCTCGCGGTACCACCCGCCCTCGGGATGCGGTTGCATGTCCAGCGCGGACGGATCGAGCGACATGCCGGAAAGCGTAGGCGTCCCATCCGGACTACGACGCCGGGTGCTCCCGGCGCATCGGGATGTGCGGGATGCCGTCCTCGATGAACTCGGGGCCGTCCGGCACGAAGCCGAACCGCGCGTACCACTGCGCGAGGTAGCTCTGCGCGTCGAGCACGATCTCCCGCCCGCCGCAGAGCTCGACCGCCCGGGTCATCAGCCGGCCGGCGAGGCGATCGCCGCGCGCGCCCAGGGCGGTGGCGACCCGGCCGATGCGGGCGGTGCGGGCATCGTCGGACAGCAGCCGCAGCGTGGCCACGACCTTCCCGTCCCGCTCGATCCAGAGCTGGCGCGCGCCCGGCTCGAGATCGCGGCCGTCCGGGTCGAGGTAGACGCAGTCCTGCTCCACGACGAAGACGTCGCTGCGCAGGGCGAGAATCCGGTACAGCGTCACCGGGTCGATCTCGGCCACGGGCGCGTCCCGGACGTCCTCGCTGGTGGGCACGAGAGCCGACGGTAGCGGCTCGTGTTGGATGGAGTGCATGTCACTCTCCAAGCCAGTCATCGAGTACCCGGGCGGCGAGCCGCCGGCCGACCTGCAGATCGAGGACATCGTCGTCGGCGAGGGCGCCGAGGCGAAGCCCGGCGACAAGGTCGAGGTCCACTACGTCGGGGTCGAGTTCCGCAGCGGCGAGGAGTTCGACGCATCGTGGAACCGCGGTGAGTCGATCGAGTTCCCGCTGCGGGGGCTGATCCAGGGGTGGCAGGAGGGCATCCCCGGCATGAAGGTCGGCGGGCGGCGCCAGCTGACCATCCCGCCGGAGAAGGCGTACGGCCCGGCCGGCGGTGGCCACCGGCTCTCGGGCAAGACGCTCGTCTTCGTCATCGACCTGCTCGCGGTCAAGTAGCCGCGGAAGGCGCCGTCCCGGTCACCCGACGAGCCGGTCGCCGTCCACGAGCGTCCCGGCCTGCTTGAGCCGCCGCAGGACCGGTGACACCTCGAACGACTGCACCCCGTCGATCGCGCCGACCCGCTCGGTGACGTAGCGGTAGAGATCGGACAGGCTGCGGCAGGTCACCGACGCGACGACGTTCGCCCGCCCGCTGATCGCGGCGACGAACGGCGTCTCGCGATGGGTGGAGAGCGCCGCGCAGGTCTCGTGCAGGCGGGACGGCGCGACGGTCAGCCACAGGTACGCCGACGTCCGGTACCCGAGCGCGGCGGCGGCGAGGTCGACGTCCTGGTAGACGACGCCGGTCCGCAGCAGCGTGTCGAGGCGGCGAGCGGCCCGGCCCGGCGAGCAGCCGGCGGCCCGGGCCAGGGCCCCGATCGGCGCGCGGCCGTCGGTGGCGAGCACCCGCAGCATCGCGTAGTCGCTCGGCGTCAGCACCGCGCCCGGACGCGGATCGCGGCGGGGCTCGGCGTCCCCGGCGAGGCGCGCCCGTTGGTCGGCGGTGAGGGCATCCTGCAGGCCCATCCAGTCCGACGCGCTGCCGCCGACGAAGCGGCGCAGGATCACCGACGCCGAGAGGTCGAGGACGGCCGCGGTGCGCGGGAGCCGGTCGAGCAGCAGCCGCTCGCGCTGCTCCTGGCTGTGCGAGCGGACGGCACAGACGAGCTCCGACCCGCCGGCGCTGACGCTGACCCAGGCGATGTCCGCCCGCTGCCCGAGCGCGCGGCCGAGGTCGAGGGTGGCGTCCGGGCGCGTCTTCACCCGGACGAACCAGTCGCTCTCGCCGAGGGCGGTCGGGTCGACGATCGCGATCACCCGCAGCACCCCGTTGCGCTGCAGGGTCCGGTAACGCCGGGCGACCGTCTGCTCGGAGACGTCCAGGACCTCGGCCAGCCGCCGGAACGGGATACGGGGGCTCAGCTGCAGGCCGCGCACGATCTGCTCGTCGAGGCGGTCGAGCTCGACGGAATTCGCCATCTGCGGCGGGATCACGGAGGAAATCTACGCGGGGGTGTCGATCCGGGCGAGCCTTGTCCGTCGGGATGGCGACACTGGCGGCGAGCAATCGAGGAGGACGACATGCGCAAGTGGCTGCCACTCATCACGGTCTGCCTGGGCACGTTCATGCTGCTGATCGACGTCACGATCGTGAACGTCGCGCTGCCGGACATGGCCAGGGACCTCAAGACGTCCTTCGGCTCGCTGCAGTGGGTCGTCGACGCCTACGCGCTCACCCTCGCCGCCCTCGTCCTGGGGACGGGGTCGATCGCCGACCTGGCCGGGCACCGGCGTGCCTACGTCGCCGGGCTGGCCCTGTTCGCGGTCTCGTCCCTGGCCTGCGGCCTCGCCCCCGGCCCGGGCGCGCTGGTCGCGGCGCGGGCCGTGCAGGGGCTCGGGGCGGCGGCGATGTTCGCCACCACCTTCGCCCTGCTCAACAGCAACTACAGCGGCCGCGACCGGGGCACCGCCTACGGCCTCTGGGGTGCGGTGGCCGGCGCCTCCGCCGCCGTGGGCCCGATCATCGGCGGCCTGCTCACCGAGGGCGCGTCCTGGCGCTGGATCTTCTTCGTCAACCTTCCGGTCAGCGTGCTCGCGATCGCCCTGTGTCTCACCGTTCTCGACGACGTGCACGCCCCGGCCCGCGGCCGGGTGGACGTGGCCGGCATGGCCGCGTTCACGGCGGCGGCCGGCGCGCTGACCTACGGACTGATCCGGGCCAACGAGGACGGCTGGTCGCAGCCGGCGACCTGGTTGTGGCTCGTCGCCTCCCCGCTGCTGCTGGTCGCCTTCGTCGCGCTCGAGCGGCGGCGCGCCCAGCCGATGCTCGATCTCGACCTGCTGCGCAACCGGTCGTTCGTCGGCGTGCTGATCGCCGGGCTGGTGCTTACCTTCGCCGCCTTCGCCTCGTTCACCTATACCTCCATCTGGATGCAGTCGGTGCTCGGCCTGAGCCCGATCCAGGCCGGCCTGACCGGGCTGCCGCTCTCGCTGGCGTCGTTCGTCGTCTCGGCGGCGATCGGCCGCCACCTGCACGGCAGCCGGCCGGGGCCGATCATCGGCGGCGGCCTGCTGATCATCGGTGCCGGCGGGCTCGTGGGCGGGGTGCTCGTCCACGGCTCGGCGAGCTGGCCCGCCCTCATGCCCGGGTTCCTGCTGATCGGCATCGGCGTCGGCCTGGCCACGCCGACGCTCAGCTCGGCGGCGATGGCGGCGGTGCCGGTGCAGCGCGGCGGCATGGCCGCCGGCGCGGTCAACACGGCCCGCCAGCTCGGCTTCGCCCTCGGCATCGCGGCCCTCGGGTCGGTGTTCGCCACCCGGGCCGCGCACGTCCTGGCCGGGCGCGATGTACCGCACTCCGGCGGGGTCGCGCGAGCCCTGGCCGGCGGCCAGTCGCCGGCCCTGCTTCACCAGGCGCCGCAGCAGGTGCGGGGCGCGCTCGATTCCGGGCTGCACGCGGCCGCGGTCGGCGGGGTGCAGTGGAGCCTGCTGGTCTCCGGCGTGGCCGGCGTGCTCGCCGGGCTCGCGGTGCTCGCGTTGATCCGACCGGCCGCCGCCGAGGCCACGGCGGAGCGGCCGAGCGAGGAGCCGGAGGCGGCGCCGCCGGCGCGGGCCCCCGCGACGGCCTGAGCGCGCCGGCGCGGGCGGGACAGCCTGATCAACGCCACCCCGGACGCTGCCCCGAGGGGCAGTGAAATCTTCCCTGCTCGGCGTCCGGCCTGGCTCGGTCGGCGCTCGCCGCCCCGCCATGATTCGGCCCATGACGAGCATGCCGCAGGGGGCGCAGCTGTCCGAGGACGGCAACTACTGGTGGGACGGCAACGACTGGCAGGTCGTCGACCCGAACAGCAACACCAACGAGTCGGAGACCGACGAGTCGCAGTCGACCGATCTGACCAGCTCGTCGAACGCGCCGTACCACCCGGAGACCCACGGCGAGTTCGACCCGTCCCAGCACGGGGCCTACCACCCGGACACCCACGGTCAGTTCCACCCGCAGCTGCACGGGGACTTCGACCAGACCAAGCACGGCCAGTACGACAAGAACGTGCACGGGGACTTCCACCCGGAGCTCCACGGTCAGTTCGACCCCGACAAGCACGGGGCGTACCACCCGGACACCCACGGCCAGTTCCACCCGCAGCTCCACGGCGAGTACAGCGCGAACACCCACGGGCAGTTCCACCCGCAGGTCCACGGCGATTACCACCCGCAGGTCCACGGCGATTACCACCCGCAGGTCCACGGCGATTACCACCCGGAGCTGCACGGCCAGTTCAACCCGGAGCTGCACGGCCAGTTCAACCCGGAGCTGCACGGCAAGTTCGACGCGCAAATGCACGGGCAGTTCGACGAGAACCTGCATGGGCAGTTCGACGAGAACCGGCACGGCACCGAGAACAACCCGAACCCGCCGGTGGACAACCTGAACGCCGAGAACGAGTCGAACGAGAACGAGAGCGACGACCCGAACGTGAACTGACGGCGGTCGCGCCGGATCGTCACCTGCTGGTTTCTCGCCCCTCGGGTGAGGAATAGACTCCCTCAGAACGCTCGTGAAGGCGTTCACAAGGTCCGTTCTTCGCCACCTCGGGAGCGTGCATGTCGGCACCCGCCGCCGCGACGCGGCCGGCCTCGGTGACCCCGGACCCGGGCAACGACGCCGACGTCATCGTCGTCGGCGCCGGGCCGGCCGGCAGCAGTGCCGCCTACTGGCTGGCGACCGCCGGCCTCGACGTCGCGCTGTTGGAGAAGACCACCTTCCCGCGCGAGAAGGTCTGCGGCGACGGCCTGACCCCGCGCGGTACCCGGGCGCTCGTCGAGATGGGCATCGACGTCAGCGAGGCCAACGGCTGGCTGCACAACCGCGGCCTGCGCGTCATCGGCGGTGGCCAGCGGCTGCACCTGGACTGGCCCGACCTCACCACCTTCCCGCCGTTCGGCCTCGTCCGGCCGCGCGCCGACCTCGATGCGCTGCTCGCCAACCGGGCGGTCAAGGCCGGCGCCCGGCTGCTACGAGCAGACCTCGGTCACCGAGCCGATCCTCGACGCCACCGGCCGCGTCGTCGGCGTCACCGGACGCACCGCGGACAAGAAGCCGGTCAGCTTCCGCGCCCCGCTCGTGCTCACCTGCGAGGGCGTGTCCGGCAAGCTGGCCCAGCACCTCGGCGTGCACCGCAACGACAAGCGCCCGCTCGGGGTCGCCGTCCGCCGCTACTACACGAGCCCGAAGACCAACGACGACTACCTCGAGTCCTGGCTCGAGCTCTGGGACGGCAAGCCCGGCGAGTCGGCGCTGCTGCCCGGCTACGGCTGGATCTTCGGCATGGGCGACGGCACGGTCAACGCCGGCCTCGGCGTGCTCAACTCCAGCGCCGGCTTCCAGAAGACCGACTACCGCGCGATGCTCACCCGCTGGCTCGACAACACCCCGGAGGAGTGGGGACTGCGCGAGCAGAACGCCACCTGCCCGACCCGGGGGGCCGCGCTGCCGATGGGCTTCAACCGCACGCCGCACTACCTGCACGGGCTGATGCTCGTCGGCGACTCCGGCGGCTCGGTGAACCCGTTCAACGGCGAGGGCATCCCGTACGCGATGGAGTCCGGCAAGTTCGCGGCCGAGGCGGCGGTCCAGGCCCTGGCCCGCCCGGCCGGGGCCAGCCGCGAGAAGGCGCTCGAGGCCTACCCGAAGCGGCTGCGCGACGAGTGGGGCGCCTACTACCGGCTCGGCGGCCGTCTTCGTGAAGCTGATCGGCAACCCGAGGTCATGTCGGCCTGCACCAGCCACGGCCTGCCGCACCCGGCCCTGATGCGCTTCGTCCTCAAGCTGCTGGCCAACCTCAGCGACCCGCACGACGGCGATCTGTCCGACCGCGCGATCCACCTGCTCACCCGGCTCACCCCTGCGGTTCGTTAGGCATGCCTAAGCAAAGGACGAATCGGGCCTCAGGTCTAACCTGTGGAAGGCCTTTGAGCGACCCCGGCACAGAAGGGAGAACAGCGCTAGATGCTCGCGCCGTACCTGCCGATCGTGCTGCTGTTCGCACTGGCTTTCGGCGTTCGCGACGTTCTCCGTCGGAATCGCGCCGTTCACCGGCCCCAAGCGCTACAACAAGGCCAAGCTCGACTTCTACGAGTGCGGCATCGAGCCGACCCCGCAGCCGCTGGGCCCGCACCGCTTCCCGATCAAGTACTTCCTGACGGCGATGCTGTTCATCGTCTTCGACATCGAGATCATCTTCCTGTACCCGTACGCCGTCGCCAACAAGGCGCTCGGCCTGTTCGGGCTGGTCGAGATCATCCTCTTCATCGTCACCGTGTTCGTCGCGTACGCCTACGTGTGGCGCCGCGGCGGGCTGGACTGGGACTGACAATGGGATCTAGAAGAAAAGCTCCCGGACGGCGTGCTGCTCGCCAGCGTCGAGAAGCTGGTCAACTGGACGCGCAAGTCCTCGCTGTGGCCGGCGACCGTTCGGCCTGGCCTGCTGCGCCATCGAGATGATGACCTTCGGCGGCGCCGCGCTTCGACTCCGCCCGCTTCGGCATGGAGGTCTTCCGGGCCTCGCCGCGGCAGGCCGACCTGATGATCGTCGCCGGCCGGGTGAGCCAGAAGATGGCGCCGGTGCTGCGCCAGATCTACGACCAGATGCCCGAGCCGAAGTGGGTGCTCGCGATGGGCGTCTGCGCGTCGTCCGGCGGCATGTTCAACAACTACGCGATCGTGCAGGGCGTCGACCACGTCGTGCCCGTCGACATGTACCTGCCCGGCTGCCCGCCGCGGCCGGAGATGCTCATCGACGCGATCCTCAAGCTGCACCACAAGATCATGAACGAGCCGCTCGGGCCCGAAGCGCGCGAAGCGCCTCGAGGGCCAGAACGTCGAGCTCGTCCCGTTCAGTCCTACAAGCACGGTCGCTGATGGGCGGCCCAGTGGAGCGCCCGGTGCCGGCCGACTCGGCCCCGGAGCAGAGCGCGGCCGATGTCGTGGCCGCCACGCCGAGCCCGGAGTCGACGATCGACAACCAGCTCGACTCGCCCGTACGGCACCGAGCGGCACGGGATGTTCGGTGTCGCCGGCAGCGGCGACACGTCCGGGTTCGGCGGGCTGGTGCGCGAGCCGTGGGTGCCACCGCACGGCCGAGCGCCCGTACGGCGGCTACTTCGACGAGATCGTCGACGCGCTGCTGCGAGGCCTACCCGGCGGCCGAGGCCGCGATCCGAAGGTCGTCGTCGACCGCGGCGAGCTCACCCTGCACATCGACCGCGCGAGCACCTGATCGGCGTTGCCACGGCGCTGCGCGACGACCCGAACCTGCGCTTCGAGCTGCTGCTCCAGCGTCTCCGGCGTCGACTACCTCGGCTCGGCCCACCGGCTGCACTCGGTCGTCCACCTGACCTCGATGACCTACCGCCGCCGGGTGCGGCTCGAGGTCGCGGTCAGCGTCGACGACCCGCACGTCCCGTCCCTCGCCGGCCTTACCCGACGGCCGACTGGCAGGAGCGCGAGACCTACGACATGTTCGGCATCGTCTACGACGGGCACCCCGCGCTCACCCGGATCCTGATGCCCGACGACTGGGACGGCCTCCCGCAGCGCAAGGACTACCCGCTGGGCGGCATCCCGGTGCAGTACAAGGGCGCCACCATTCCACCGCCGGACGAGCGGAGGGCCTACAAGTGAGCGACAGCTATGCCCCGTCACGCGAGACGACCGAGGGGCGCGTCTACAACCTCAGCGGCGGTGACTGGGACGTCCGTCCTCGGCAACCTCGGCGAGGTGCACGCAGGACCGCCTCGTCCTGAACATGGGGCCGCAGCACCCGTCGACCCACGGCGTGCTCCGCCTCGTGCTCGAGCTCGAGGGGGAGAGCGTCACCGATCCCCGGGCGGTCATCGGCTACCTGCACACCGGCATCGAGAAGAACACCGAGTACCGCACCTGGACGCAGGGCGTCACGTTCCTGACCCGGGCCGACTACCTCGCGCCGTTGTTCAACGAGACCGTCTACTGCCTCGGCGTCGAGAGGCTGCTCGGCATCGAGGTGCCGGCGCGGGCGCAGCTCATCCGGCTGATGCTCATGGAGATCAACCGGGTCTCCTCGCACTTCGTCGCCCTCGCGACCGGCGGCATGGAGATGGGTGCGCTCACCGCGATGACCAACGGCCTGCGGGCCCGCGAGCGCTGCCTGGACGTGCTCGAGAAGATCACCGGCCTGCGGATGAACCACGCCTACGTCCGTCCGGGTGGCGTTGCCCAGGACCTCCCGGACGACGCGATCGAGGCGCTGCGCGAGTGGGTCGTGGGCATCCGTGGCGAGATCGCCGGGCTGCGCCGCCTGCTCGCCGGGCAGCCCATCTGGATCAACCGGCTCAAGGACGTCGGCTGGCTCGGGGTCGAGGGCTGCCTCGCGCTCGGCGTCACCGGCCCGATGCTCCGCGCGGCCGGCCTGCCGTGGGACCTCCGCAAGACCGAGCCCTACCTCGGCTACGACACGTTCGACTTCGACGTGCCGGTGCAGGACGGCGGCGACTGCTGGGCCCGGTTCCTCGTGCGCATCGACGAGATGGACGAGTCGGTGCGCATCGTCGAGCAGGCCATCGACCGCCTCGAGCCCGGCCCGATCTGGGTCGACGACCCGAAGATCGCGTGGCCGGCGAAGCTCTCGCTCGGCCCCGACGGCATGGGCAACTCGCTCGAGCATGTGCAGAAGATCATGAACGGATCCATGGAGTCCCTCATCCACCACTTCAAGCTCGTCACCGAGGGCTTCCGCGTCCCGCCGGGCCAGGTGTACACGGCCGTCGAGTCGCCGCGCGGCGAGCTCGGGGCGCACGTCGTCAGTGACGGCGGCACCCGCCCGTACCGCGTGCACTTCCGGGAGCCTTCCTTCGTCAACCTGCAGTCGGCGGCCGCCCTCTCGATCGGCGGCATGATCTCCGACGTCATCGCGTCGGTCGCCTCGATCGACCCGGTGATGGGGGGGTGCGACAGGTGACCGCGACGCCCAGCACGAACACCGGACCGAACTACGGCACCGAACCGTTCGGCTCCGGCGCCAGCGATGCCGAGCTGCCTACTGGCGCCGACGCCGGCCGGGCCAACTTCCGCACGTCGGTCATCAACCTCGACCGGCCCGGTGACCCGAGCGTCTTCAGCGACCAGGTCCGGGCCGACGCGGCCGAGCTGATCGCGCGCTACCCCGAGGGCCAGGCGCGCTCGGCGTTGCTGCCGATGCTGCACCTGGTGCAGTCCGAGCAGGGCCACGTCACGCCCGACGGCATCGCGTTCTGCGCCGAGGTCCTCGACATCACCAAGGCCCAGGTGGCCGCGGTGGCGACGTTCTACACGATGTACAAGCGCTCGCCCACCGGCGAGTACCTGGTCAGCGTCTGCACGAACACGCTCTGCGGCATGCTCGGCGGCGACGAGATCTTCGGCGCGCTCAAGGAGCAGCTCGGCGTCGGCAACAACCAGACGACGCCGGACGGCAAGATCACCCTCGAGCACGCCGAGTGCCTCGCCGCGTGCGACTACGCGCCGGTGGTCACCGTCAACTACGAGTTCTTCGACAACCAGACGGTCGGCAGCGCCCGCAACATCGTGAGCCAGTTGCAGTCCGGCGAGCGGCCGATGCCGACCCGCGGCGCGCCGCTGTGCACGTTCAAGCAGATCGAGCGGCAGATCGCCGGCTTCCACGACGCGGCCGGGCTCGCGGCCGACGCGAACGGCAGCGGCGTCCCGACCGAGGCCGGGGTCAAGCTCGCGATCGAGCTGGGCCACACCGCGCCGTCCTACTCCCTCGAGACGAACGCCCCGGCGCCCGGGCCGACGCAGGGCGAGCTCCCGGTCGGCCAGGACGCCGCGCCGGCCAAGCCGGCCCGCAAACGGGCGCCGGCCCGGGGGCGGAAGGCGACGCCTGACAAGCCGGCGGCCGACCAGCCGACGAGCGAGCACGATGCGCCGCTGGACACGTCGGGCTCGGACGACGCCCATCCGGCCAAGCCCGCAGGTGAAGAGGCGAAATGAGTCTGACGCCCGTCCTGACGAAGCGGTTCGGCACCGACCAGCCGTGGAAGATCGACAACTACGAGCGGCTCGACGGCTACGCCGGGCTGCGCAAGGCGCTGACCCTGCCGCCGGACTCGATCATCTCGATGGTCAAGGACTCCAACCTCCGCGGCCGCGGAGGCGCCGGCTTCCCGACCGGCATGAAGTGGCAGTTCATCCCGCAGGACAACCCGAAGCCCAAATACGTCGTCGTCAATGCCGACGAGGGCGAGCCGGGCACCTGCCGCGACCTGCCGCTGATGATGAACGACCCGCACTCGATGATCGAGGGCATCATCATCGCCTGCTTCGCGGTGCGGGCGAACCTCGCGTTCGTCTACATCCGCGGCGAGGCCGTGCACGCGATCCGCCGGGTCGTCGCCGCCGTGAACGAGGCCCGGGCCAAGGGCTACCTCGGCGCCAACATCCTCGGCAGCGGCTTCGACTGCGACATCGTCGTGCACGCCGGCGCCGGCGCCTACATCTGCGGCGAGGAGACCGCGCTGCTCGACTCGCTCGAGGGCCGGCGCGGCCAGCCCCGCCTCAAGCCGCCGTTCCCGGCCACCAACGGCCTCTACGACGCGCCGACGGTGGTCAACAACGTCGGCACGCTGGCCAGCGTCCCGTACATCGTTCTGGGCGGCGCCGACTGGTACAAGCAGCTCGGCCCGGAGGGCTCGCCCGGCACTTCGATCTACTCGCTGTCGGGCCGGGTCAAGAACCCGGGCCAGTACGAGGCCCCGATGGGCACCACGCTGCGCGAGTTGCTCGAGCTGGCCGGCGGGATGAGTCGCGGCAAGGAGCTGAAGTTCTGGACGCCCGGCGGCGCCTCGTGCCCGCTACTCGACGACCCAGCACCTCGACCTGCCGCTCGATTTCGACGCGGTGGTGAAGGCCGGCTCGATGAACGGCACGTCCGCGGTGCAGATCTTCGACGAGGACGACTGCGTGGTGAAGGCGACGAAGAAGTGGTCGGAGTTCTTCCGGCACGAGTCCTGCGGCAAGTGCACGCCCTGCCGCGAGGGCACGTACTGGTACGTCGGCATCTACGAGCGGCTCGAGCGCGGCCAGGGCACCGAGGAGGACATCGAGACGCTGCTCGATCTCTCGGACAACATCCTCGGCCGCTCGTTCTGCGCGCTCGGTGACGGCGCGACGAGTTCGGTGTCGTCCTCGATCAAGTACTTCCGCGACGAGTACCTCGCCCATGTGGAGAACCACGGCTGCCCGTTCGCGGGCGCCCGCACGCTGGCCGGAGCGCACTGATGACGCACTCAACTCATCGAGTGGTCAGTTACGACCTGAGTGGTCAGTCGTACCTCACCACTCAGTGCCGAACTGACCACTCAACGCGGAAGGTGCACGCGTGACCGCCGTCGAGAAAAGGAGGATCTCGTCACCGTCACCATCGACGGCCTCGAGATCTCCGTGCCGAAGGGCACCTTGCTGATCCGGGCGGCCGAGCAGTTGGGCATCTCGATCCCGCGCTTCTGTGACCACCCGCTGCTCGACCCGGCCGGCGCCTGCCGCCAGTGCCTGGTCGAGGTCACCGACATGGGCAACGGTCGCGGCATGCCGAAGCCGGCCGCGTCCTGCACGACGACGGTCATGCCGGGCATGGTCATCAAGACGCAGCTCACGTCGGTCGTGGCCGACAAGGCCCAGCAGGGCGTCATGGAGCTGCTGCTCATCAACCACCCGCTCGACTGCCCGGTGTGCGACAAGGGTGGCGAGTGCCCGCTGCAGAACCAGGCGATGAGCAACGGGCGGGCCGACAGCCGTTTCCACGAGCAGAAGCGCACCTTCCCCAAGCCGATCGCGATCTCGTCGAATGTGCTGCTCGACCGGGAACGCTGCGTGCTCTGCCAGCGCTGCACGCGGTTCTCGGAGCAGATCGCCGGTGACCCGTTCATCGACCTGCTCGAGCGGGGCGCGCTGCAGCAGATCGGTACCTCGGACGAGGTGCCGTTCCAGTCCTACTTCTCCGGCAACACCGTGCAGATCTGCCCGGTGGGGGCGCTCACCGGGGCGTCCTACCGGTTCCGGGCCCGGCCGTTCGACCTGCAGTCGACCGACTCGATCTGCGAGCACTGCTCGTCCGGCTGCGCGCAGCGGACCGACTGGCGCCGCTCGAAGGTCACCCGCCGCCTGGCCGGCAACGACCCGCAGGTCAACGAGGAGTGGAACTGCGACAAGGGTCGCTGGGCCTTCCAGTATGCGACCCGGGCCGACCGCATCACCGCCCCGCTCGTCCGCGGTGACGACGGCCGGCTCGTCGAGGCCAGCTGGCCGGAGGCCCTCGAGCGGGCCGCCCGCGGGCTGGCCGAGGCGGTCGACCGCGGCGGTGTCGGCGTGCTCCCCGGCGGCCGGCTGACCGAAGAGGACGCCTACGCCTACGGCAAGTTCGCCCGGGTCGCGCTCGGCACCAACGACGTCGACGCCCGCGTGCGGCCGGTGTCGGCCGAGGAGAGCGACTTCCTCGCCGCCCACGTCGCCGGCCTCGGCCCCGAGCACGTCTCGTACGCCGATCTCGAGGCGGCGCCGGCCGTGCTGCTGGTCGGGTTCGAGCCGGAGGAGGACTCGCCGATCGTCTTCCTGCGCCTGCGCAAGTCGACCCGGCTCGGCAAGGCGAAGGTCTGGTCGATCGCGGCGCTGCAGTCCGGCGGCCTGCACAAGCTGGGCGGGACGCTCCTGCCGACCCGGCCCGGTGACGAGGCGACCGTGCTCGGCGACCTCCCGGCCGCCGTGACCGAGGCGCTGGGCACCGCCGGCGCGATCATCCTCGTCGGCGAGCGGCTCGCCTCCTCGCCCGGCGCGCTGAGCGCGGCCGCCGCGCTCGCCGAGCGCAGCGGCGCCAAGCTGGTCTGGGTGCCGCGGCGCGCGGGCGAGCGGGGCGCGATCGATGCCGGCGCGCTGCCGAGCCTGCTGCCGGGCGGGCGTTCGCTGGCCGACACGGCTGGCCGGGCCGAGGTCGAGGCGGTCTGGGGTGCGCCGGTTCCGGCCCAGCCCGGCCGCGACGTCGACGCGATCCTGCAGGCAGCGGCCGATGGCTCGCTGGCTGCCCTCGTGGTCGGCGCGGTCGACCCGGCCGACACCGCCGACCCCGCCCGCGCCGCCGAGGCGCTCGAGCGGGCCGGCTTCATCGTCAGCCTGGAGATCCGGCACAGCGCCGTGACCGCGCACGCCGACGTCGTGCTGCCGGTGGCCCCGGTGACCGAGAAGACCGGCCGCTTCGTCACCTGGGAGGGGCGCCGCCGGCCGTTCGAGCTGACCATCGCCGGCACCGGCGCGATGTCCGACGGTCGGGTGCTGCACGCGCTGGCCGAGGAGCTCGACGTCGCGCTCGATCTGCCGACCGTCGAGTCGGCCCGGGCCGAGCTGCTCGCGCTTGGTACCGCCGCGACCCGGCCGGCCGGCCCGTCCGCCCCGGCCGCCGCCCCGTCGTCGCCCGGTGACGGCGAGGCGCTGCTGGCCACCTGGCCCGAACTCATCGACGCCGGCCGGATGCAGGACGGCGACGAGCACCTCGCCGGCACGGCCAAGCCCGTCCGGGCCCGGATCAGCGCCGCCACCGCCGCGCAGATCGGGGTGAGCGCCGGCGAGTCGCTGTCGGTCAGCACCGACCGCGGCGCCGTCGTCGCCCCGGCCGAGATCACAGCGATGCCCGACGGTGTCGTCTGGCTGCCGACCAACGCCCGCGGCTGCACGGTGCGCAGCACCCTCGGCGCGCAGCCGGGCTCGGTCGTGCGGCTCGTCCGAACCGAGGCCCCACCGGTCATTGGAGGCGACGAATGATGATCGCGGCAGTGGGGCAGAACCTGCCCGGCTTCGGTGATCAGCCGGTGTGGTTGACGCTGATCAAGGTGCTCGGGGTGTTCGCGTTCCTGGTCGTGATGACGTTGTTCTCGATCGTGTTCGAGCGCAAGGTCGTGGGCCGGATGCAGAACCGGATCGGCCCGAACCGTACCGGCCCGTGGGGTGTGCTGCAGTCGTTGGCCGATGGGGTGAAGCTGGCCTTCAAGGAAGAGATCATCCCGGTGCTGGCCGACAAGCCGGTGTACTGGATCGCGCCGGTGATCTCGGCGGTGCCGGCGTTCCTGGCGTTCTCGGTGATCCCGTTCGGGCCGCAGGTGTCGATGTTCGGCCACCACACCGCGCTGCAGCTGACCGACCTGCCGGTCGGGGTGCTGGTGGTGTTCGCCTGCTCGTCGCTCGGGGTGTACGGGATCGTGCTGGCCGGCTGGTCGTCCGGTTCGACCTACCCGCTGCTGGGCGGGCTGCGCTCGGCCGCGCAGATGATCTCCTACGAGGTCGCGATGGGGCTGTCGATGGTGGCGGTCTTCCTGTTCTCCAACACCATGTCGACGTCCGGCATCGTGGCCGCGCAGGCGCATCACTGGTGGGTGCTGGGGCTGCTGCCGTCGTTCTGCATCTACGCCGTCGCGGTGGTCGGGGAGACGAATCGCGCCCCGTTCGACCTGCCCGAGGCCGAGTCCGAACTCGTCGGCGGCTTCCAGACCGAGTACTCCTCGTTCAAGTTCGCGATGTTCTACCTGGCCGAGTACATCAACATGGTGACGGTCTCGGCGCTGGCGACAACGCTGTTCCTCGGTGGCTGGCGGGCCCCGTGGCCGCTCTCGCTCTGGCACGGCGCCAATGCCGGCTGGTGGCCGATCCTGTGGTTCACGGCCAAGGTCGTCGTCGGGATCTTCATCTTCGTCTGGCTGCGCGGCACGCTGCCCCGACTGCGCTACGACCAGTTCATGGCCTTCGGGTGGAAGGTGCTCATCCCGATCAACCTGGTCTGGATCCTGTGCATCACCGCCATCCACGTCCTGCACGACGACAGCTGGGCCTGGTGGCGCGCCGTCGCGGTGCCGGTCGCCGTCGTCATCCTCGTGGTCGTCGTCCCCGGCCTGATGATGTGGGAAGGCGCCCGCGCCCGCCGCGCCGCCGAACTGGCCGAGGACGAAGAGGACGAAGCCGCCGCGCCGCACACCTTCCCGGTGCCGCCCATGGACCTCATCGTGCCCACCCCGCCCCGCATGCTGACCAAGATCGGCGCGAGCGCGGGACCGGCCGAACTGCCCGAATCCCCAGAGGAGAACTGACGATGGCTGACCTGACCGCCCGTCCGGGCGGCGGCGACCTCCCCGCCCGCCCGGGGGGTGACACGTCGGTGCCGACGTACAACCCGCCGGAGCCGAAGGGCACGCCGCTGGGCTTCGCCAAGGGCTTCGGCCTGACCTTCTCGACGATGTTCAAGAAGGTCTACACGCAGCAGTACCCGTTCGACTACTACCCGCCGCAGCCGCGCTACCACGGCCGGCATGTGCTCAACCGGCACCCGGACGGGCTCGAGAAGTGCGTCGGCTGCGAGCTCTGCGCGTGGGCCTGCCCGGCGGACGCCATCTACGTCGAGGGCGGCGACAACACCGACACCGAGCGCTACTCGCCCGGTGAGCGGTACGGCGCCGTCTACCAGATCAACTACCTGCGCTGCATCTTCTGCGGCCTCTGCATCGAGGCCTGCCCGACCCGGTCGCTGACCATGTCGAACGAGTACGAGCTCGCACTCGACAACCGGCAGGAGCTGATCTACACCAAGGAGCAGCTGATGGCGCCGCTGCTGCCGGGCATGGAGGCCCCGCCGCACCCGATGCGCCTCGGCGAGGACGAGAAGGACTACTACACGGTCAAGGTCCAGGCGCCGATGCAGCAGGGCGCGCCACAGAGCGCGGCCAACGTCGCCGGCAAGCCGCTGACCGGTCACGCCATCGAGGTCGGCCGGCACGGGGGCCGGGGATGAGCGCCGCCGTGACCCTCGCGTCCGGCCCCCTGACGACCGGTCAGGTGCCCCTCGGCGAGGCGGTGGCGTTCTGGATCCTCGGCCCGATCGCGCTGGCGGGCGGCATCGGCATGGTGCTGTTCCGCAACGCGATCCACTCGGCGCTGTCGCTGGCCGCGACGATGATGTGCCTCGGTGCGTTCTACGTCATCGAGCAGGGCCCGTTCCTCGGCATGGTGCAGATCATCGTCTACACCGGCGCGATCATGATCCTCTTCCTGTTCGTCCTGATGCTCGTCGGGCGCGACGCGTCGGACTCGATCGTCGAGACGATCCGGGGCCAGCGGTGGGCGGCCACGCTGTTCGGCCTCGGCTTCGCGCTGCTCGTCGCGCTGTCGGTCGGCCGCGCGTTCAAGGGCCAGACACCGGCCAACCTGGACAAGCAGAACGCCAACGGCTTCAACGTCCACTCGATCGCCCAGTTGCTGTTCACGAAGTACCTGTTCGCGTTCGAACTCACGTCGGCGCTGCTGATCGTCGCGGCCATCGGGGCAATGGTGCTCGCGCACATCGAGCGGGATGGCCGCAAGCCGACGCAGAAGACGCTCGCACGTGACCGCATCCGGTCCGGCCGGCCGCAGCCGCTGCCCGGCCCCGGGGTGCTCTCGACCGGCAACTCGATCGGCACCCCCGCCCTGCTGCCCGACGGCACGATCTCGCACGAGTCGGTCATGGCCGGCGTCAGCGAGTTCGAGCCGATCGGTGGCACGGCCCGGGCCCTCGATCCGGCCGACTACGACGCGGGGGAGGTGCGACCGTGACGCCCACGTACTACCTGGTGCTCTCCGCGGCCCTGTTCACCATCGGCGCGGTGGGCGTGCTGGTGCGGCGCAACGCGATCGTCGTCTTCATGTCGGTCGAGCTCATGCTCAACGCGGTCAACCTCTCGCTGGTGACCTTCTCGCGGATCAACGGCGATCTCGAGGGCCAGGTCATGGCCTTCTTCGTCATGACCGTCGCCGCGGCCGAGGTCGTGGTCGGCCTCGCGATCATCATGGCCATCTTCCGGACCCGCCGGTCCGCGTCGGTCGACGACGCGAACCTGCTGAAGTACTAGAGGGGCGGCACCTTGACCACCGCAACCGGGATCCAGTCCGGTGTCTGGCTGCTCGTCGCGATACCGGCGCTGTCGGCCGCCATCCTGCTGCTGGGCGGGCGCCGGACCAACCGCTGGGGCCACCTGCTCGGCGCCGCCGTCCCCGTCGCGCTCTTCGTCTACGCCGCCATGCTCTTCTTCTCGGTCAAGGGCCAGGCCGGCGACAAGCGCGAGATCGACCGGCACCTGTTCAGCTGGATCCCGGTCGCCCACTTCAAGGTCGACGCCGGGATGCTGCTCGATCCGCTGTCGATGGTTTTCGTCCTGCTGATCACCGGCGTCGGGTCGCTGATCCACATCTATGCGGTCGGCTACATGGCCCACGACGAGGGCCGCCGCCGGTTCTTCGGCTACTTCAACCTGTTCATCGCAGCCATGCTGCTGCTGGTGCTGGCCGACAGCTACCTGCTGCTCTACGTCGGCTGGGAGGGCGTCGGCCTCGCGTCCTACCTGCTCATCTCGTACTACTTCAACCGCAACTCGGCGGCGACGGCGGGCAACAAGGCCTTCTTCGCCAACCGGGTGGGTGACGTCGGGCTGTCCATCGCGATCATGCTGATGTTCGCCTACTTCGGCAGCACGTCTTTCTCCGCGATCCTGTTCGGCAACCAGTACTTCACCAACGGCGTCGCCACGGCGATCGGGCTGATGCTGCTGCTCGGCGCCTGCGGCAAGTCGGGACAGTTCCCGCTGCAGACCTGGCTGCCGGACGCGATGGAGGGCCCGACCCCGGTGTCGGCCCTCATCCACGCCGCCACGATGGTCACCGCCGGTGTGTACCTGATCGCCCGCTCGAACCCGATCTTCGACGCGTCGCAGTCGGCCCGCACGGTCGTCACGATCGTCGGTGCGATCACCCTGCTCTACGGGTGCGTGGCCGGATCCGGGCAGGACGACCTCAAGCGGGTGCTCGCGAACTCGACCGTGAGCCAGATCGGCTACATGTTCCTCGCCGTGGGCCTCGGCCCCGGCGTGTACGCGATCGGCATCATGCACCTGCTCGGGCACGGCTTCTTCAAGGCCGCGCTGTTCCTCTCGGCCGGCTCGGTCATGCACGCGATGAACGACCGGATCGACATGCGCCGCTTCGGCGGCCTCTACAAGGTCATGCCGATCACGTTCGGCGTGTTCGCGTGCGGCTATCTGGCCATCATCGGCATCCCGCCGTTCACCGGGTTCTTCACCAAGGACAAGATCATCGAGGCGGCGTTCGACAAGGGCGGCACGTCCGGCTGGATCCTCGGCCTGTGCGCGCTGCTCGGCGCCGGCCTCACCGCCTTCTACATGACCCGCGCGCTGGTCATGACGTTCTTCGGCGAGAAGCGGTGGGAGGACGACGTCCACCCGCACGAAGCGTCGTCGTCCATGACGTGGCCGATGATCGGGCTCGGGGCACTGTCGCTGGTCGGTGGCGCCCTGCTCGTGTTCGGCGGCGGCACCCAGCACTGGCTCGAGCCGTCGGTCGGCAAGAGCGTCGAGGTCGGCGTCCACACCATCTCGCCGGTGGTGCTGACGATCATCACGGTGCTCGTGGCCCTGCTCGGTGTGGCCGGCGGCTACGTCGCGTTCGGGATGCGGCCGGTGCCGATCGAGCAGCCGGTCGGCGTCTCGCCGGTCACCACGTTCGCCCGGCGCAACCTCTACGCCGACGCGTTCAACGAGGCCGTGCTGATGCGGCCCGGGCAGTGGCTGAGCCGGGCGCTGGTGTACTTCGACAACCGGGGCGTCGACGGTGCGGTCAACGGCATGGCCGCCGGCCTCGGCGGCGGATCGGCGCGCATACGCAGGATGCAGACCGGGTTCGTCCGCAGCTACGCACTCTCGATGCTCGGCGGGACGATCGCCGTGGTCGCCGTCCTTCTCGCAGTCAGGTTCCAGTGATGCACAATCCGGCTCTGCTGATCCTGACGCTGATCCCGCTGGTCGGGTCACTGGCGGTCTTCGCGCTGCCCGAGGCCCAGGCCAAGCTGGCCAAGCAGCTCAGCCTCGCCGTCTCGCTCGTCGTCGTGATCTACACGCTGGTCGTGCTGTTCAGCTTCGACACGAAGGGTTCGCGGTTCCAGTTCGTCGGCAGCTGGACCTGGATCAAGTCCTTCGGCGTGCACATCGCCTTCGGCGCCGACGGCATCGCGCTGGTCCTGGTGGCGATGGCCGTGCTGCTCGTCCCGGCGGTGATCCTCGCCAGCTGGAACGCGCTCGACAGCAAGGCCGGTGCCGAGGAAGCCACGCCGGCGGTGAAGAGGCGCAGCGTCAAGAACTACTTCGCGCTGATCCTGCTGCTCGAGTTCTTCATGGTCGGCGTGTTCACGGCCATGGACGTCTTCCTCTTCTACGTCTTCTTCGAAGCGATGCTCGTGCCGATGTACTTCATCATCGGCAGCTTCGGCGGCCCGCGCCGGCAGTACGCGGCGATGAAGTTCTTCCTCTACTCGCTCATCGGCGGCCTGCTGATGCTGGCGTCGGTGATCGGCCTGTACGTCACCAGCAGCGCCAAGACGTTCTCGATCAGCGAGCTCATCGCGCACCCGCTGCCGAACGACAACACCCAGAAGTGGCTGTTCCTCGGCTTCTTCATCGCGTTCGCCATCAAGGCCCCGCTCGTGCCGTTCCACACCTGGCTGCCGGACGCCGGCGCCGAGGCCCCGGCCGGCGGCGCCGCCCTGCTCGTCGGCGTGCTCGACAAGGTCGGCACCTTCGGCTTCCTGCGCTACTGCCTGCCGCTGTTCCCGGCCGCGTCGAAGTACTTCGCGATGCCGATCCTCATCCTGTCGGTGATCGGCATCCTCTACGCCGCGTTCCTGGCGATCGGCCAGCGCGACATGAAGCGGCTCGTGGCCTACACCTCGGTCGCGCACTTCGGGTTCATCGGGCTCGGCATCTTCGCCTTCACCACCCAGGGCGGCACCGGCGCGGTGCTGTACATGGTCAACCACGGCTTCTCGACCGGTGCGCTGTTCATCGTCGTCGGGCTGCTGATCGCGCGGGGCAAGAGCCGCAACGTCGACGACTACGGCGGCGCGGCCAAGGTGACGCCGATCCTCGCCGGGCTCTTCCTGCTCACCGGCCTGTCGGCGCTCGCGCTGCCCGGCCTGAGCACGTTCATCAGCGAGTTCCTCGTCCTGGTGGGCACCTTCACCCGCTACAAGGGCCTCGCGATCCTCGCGACCACCGGCATCATCCTGGCCGCGATCTACGTCCTCTTCCTGTACCAGCGCACCTTCCAGGGCACGGTCAACGCGAAGGTCGAGAAGTTCCGCGACGTCAACGCCCGCGAGATCTTCGCCGTCGCGCCGCTGCTCGCGCTGATCGTGTTCCTCGGCGTGTACCCGAAGCCGGTCCTCGACGTCATCAACCCGGCGGTGAAGGCGACGTTGTCCGACGTCCACAAGACCGACCCGGTACCGCAGTACGGCACCGCCAACGGAGGACAGAAGTGAGCGAGCGTAGTGAGCGAACAGTCGGGCGCAGGCTCTGCCGGCCGACCGAGCGCAGCGAGGCTCGGTCGTGAACGCCGGCGTCCTGGCTGACGGAGCCACGATCAGCACGCCGTCGGTCTCCTACGTCGCGCTGCTGCCGATCCTCATCGTGCTCGGTGCGGCCATCGTCGGCGTGATCGCGGAGGCGGTCGTGCCGCGGGCCGAGCGGTTCCCGGTGCAGGTCGGCATCACCCTGCTCGGCCTGCTGGGCGCGGTCGGCAGCGTGTGGGGTCTCGCCCAGAGCGGCCGGAACATGCTCACCACGCCGTCCCCGAGCGGCAACGACGTCCCGTTCGCCGGATCGCTCGCGATCGACAAGGCCGGGCTGTTCATCCAGGGCACCGTCCTGGTGCTGGCGATCATGGCCGCCCTGCTGATGGCCGAGCGCAGTGTCGACATCGGCAGCCCGATCGTCGCGTCGTCGGCGGTCGTCGTCGGCTCGCCGGAGCGACCGCCGGCTGTCGCAGAGCGAGCGGGTGCAGACCGAGGTCTTCCCGCTGATGCTCTTCGCCGTCGCCGGCATGCTGATCTTCCCGGTGTCGAACAACCTGCTGGTGATGTTCGTCGCGCTCGAGGTGCTCTCGCTGCCGCTGTACCTGATGGCCGGCATGTCGCGTCGCCGCCGGCTGCTCTCGCAGGAGGCTGCGGTCAAGTACTTCCTGCTCGGGGCGTTCGCCTCGGCGTTCTTCCTGTACGGGCTCGCGCTGCTCTACGGCTACGCCGGCACGCGTCGACCTGACAGGACATCCTCAACGCCACCAACACCTCGGCGAAGTCCGACGTGCTGCTCTACGTCGGCCTGGCGCTGCTGCTGGTCGGGCTGCTGTTCAAGGCCGGCATCGCGCCGTTCCACAGCTGGACGCCGGACGTCTACCAGGGCGCGCCGACGCCGGTGACGGCGTTCATGGCCGCGTGCACGAAGGTCGCCGCGTTCGGCGCGATCCTGCGGGTGCTGTACGTCGCGTTCAGCTCGACGCACAACGACTGGCGCCCGATCATCTGGGCGGTGGCCATCGCATCGATGGCGGTCGGCGCGCTGTTCGGCCTCACCCAGACCGACGTGAAGCGCATCCTGGCCTACTCGTCGATCGCGCACGCCGGGTTCATCCTCGTCGGCTTCCTGGCCGTCAACAAGAACGGCAGCCTCAGCGACTCCGGCATCTCGAGCGTGCTGTTCTACCTGCTGACCTACGGCTTCACCACGCTGGCCGCGTTCGGCCTGCTGATGCTCGTGCGCGACGCCGACGGCGAGGCTACGCACCTGTCGCAGTGGTCGGGGTTGGCCCGCAAGAGCCCCGATGGTCGCCGCGGTGATGACGATCCTGCTGCTGTCGATGGCCGGCATCCCGCTGACGTCGGGCTTCACCGGCAAGTTCTTCGTGTTCCGCGCGGCGTTCCACAGCGCCGGGCCGCTGGTGGTCGATCGCGCTGGTCGCGTCGGCGATCGCGGCGTTCTTCTACCTGCGGATCGTCGTGCTCATGTTCTTCGCCGAACCGCCGGAGAACGCGCCGACCATCGCGATCCCGGGCTGGTCGACCACGGTCGCGCTGACGCTTCGGCGTGGTCGTCACCGTCGTCCTCGGCGTCTTCCCGCAGCCGATGATCGATCTGGCCGACCAAGGCCGCCACACCTCACGACATGAGCATCGGTCGCGTCTCGGCGTCACCGTTCGCCGACCCGGCGCTCGAGGAGTCGGTCCGGGCGGGCTGGACGCGGTCGAGGGCGCCCTGCAGGAGGCGGTGCGGGCCGAGGACGAGTTCGTCGCCGACGCGGCCAGCCACCTCGTCGACGCCGGCGGCAAGCGGTTCCGCCCGCTGCGTCACCTTGCTGGCCGCGCACTTCGGTGACGCGACCCGGCCGGAGATCGTACCGGCCGCCGTCGTCTGCGAGCTGACCCATCTGGCGACGCTGTACCACGACGACGTCATGGACGAGGCGCGCCGTCCGCCGCGGCGTCCCGACGGCGAACGCCCGGTGGGACAACACGGTCGCCATCCTCACCGGCGACTTCCTGTTCTCCCGGGCGTCGAACATCCTGGCCGACCTCGGCGCCCATGCGGTGCGCTTGCAGGCGCAGACCTTCGAGCGGCTCGTCATCGGCCAGATCCGCGAGACCGTCGGCCCCCGCGACGGCGCCGACCCGATCGAGCACTACCTGGCCGTGCTGGCCGACAAGACCGGCTCGCTGATCGCGACCGCGGCCGAGTTCGGCGCCTACTACGCGGGGGCCGGGCCGGAGGTCGTCGAGAGCCTGCGGGTCTTCGGCGACCAGATCGGCATCGCCTTCCAGCTCAGCGACGACATCCTCGACATCGCCTCCGAGTCGGTCGAGTCGGGCAAGACCCCGGGCACCGACCTGCGCGAGGGCGTGGCGACGCTGCCGGTGCTCTACGCGCTGCGCGGCACCGACGAGGCGAGTTCGCGCCTGCGCGAGCTGGTCTCGCGGCCGGTGGTCGACGACGCCGAGCACGCCGAGGCCCTGGCGTTGCTGCGCTCGTCGCCGGCCATCGACGAGGCGCGGAGCACGCTGCGCGGCTACGCCGACACTGCCCGGGCCATGCTCACCGCGCTGCCGGAGGCACCGGCCCGGGACGCGCTGGCCGCACTCACCGAGGTCGTCATCGCCCGCACCGGCTGAGCCATACGACCCGACGCTTCACGAAGTGCACCGACGGGCTTTGCATCTGCACCGGTCGCTATCCCAGCCCGACAACGTCAGTTAGCGACAGGTACGGGTGCAAGCCGGCGTGCCTACGGACCTGCGACGTGCTCATCGACGCACCCGATCAGCTGTACGGGCCGAGCGCGGGGGTGGCCGTCAGCGCCGACGCGGCCGTCGTCGGCCGGCCGACGAGCCAGGCGAGCACGGCCCAATCCGGTCCGGTCACCTCGATCGGGTCGCCGGTGCCGGCCGTCCACACCCGGCCGACGAAGTCGGGCAGCAACGAGCCGGCCGCAGTGACCGTGACCCGCACGGCGCCCTCGATCCGGCCGGCCAGCCGGCCGATCACCGGCTCGAACTGCTCGCGGACGAGCGCCGGCGGCCAGCGGTCCGGCGTGTACCCGGCGTCGAGATCGACCCGGTGGATCTCGACCTCCTTCCACCGCGCCGTCAGCCAGTGCTCGGCCGGGTGCCCGGCCTCGGTCGGCAGCTCCCAGCCGCCCGCTTCGCCGACCGCGCCGAGCACGCGGTCGAGGCGCTCGGCCGAATCGCCGACGTCGGTGGCCAGCTCGGCGAAGGGCCGGGCCGCGCCGGCGTCGATCGCGGCGTTGCGAGCCTCCCAGCCGTCCGGGTAGCGGTTCACGATCTCTCCGCGCAGCGCGCCGGCGAGGGTGTCGGCGATGCCGTCGGCGTTGCGGGCGATGTGGGTGAGGACGTGCCCCCGGCTCCACCCGGTGCACAGCGACGGCGCCGCCACCTCGCGCTCGGACCACCCGAGCGGCTCCAGGCTGAGGACGAGGTCCGCGGTCGAGGCCTGAAGGCCCGCCAGGCGGGTGGAGGAGTCGGCCATGGCCTGATCGTCGCAGGTCCGGTCTCAGACCGACACGGCCTCGGCCGATTCGCCCAGCTGGCGCGAGCCGCGCTGGTTGCGCACACCATCGACGGTCAGCACGATCAGCGCCAGCCACACCAGGCAGAACCCGATAAGGGACGTCGTCGGCAGCTGCTCGTGCCGGATGCCGACGCCGACCGCGAACTGGAGCACTGGCGCCAGGTACTGCAGCAGGCCGATGATGCTGAGCGGCAGGCGTCGGGTGCCGGCCGCGAAGAAGAGCAGCGGGATGACCGTGATGACGCCCGTCCCGGCCAGCAGCACCGACGTCGCCGGCCGCGTGCCGAAGACGAGATCACCCTGCGCGCCGATGATCGCGATGGCGATCAGGGCGGGCACGAACAGCACGCCGGTCTCGACGGCGAGCGAGTCGACCGCGCCGGCGTGCGCCTGCTTCTTGCAGAAGCCGTACATCCCGAACGAGACGGCCAGGATGAGCGCGATCCACGGCGGCCGGCCGTAGTCGACGGTGATCACCAGCACGGCGACGGTGCCGATGCCGACCGCGGCCCACTGGGCCCGCCGCAGCCGCTCGCCCAGCACGAGCACGCCGAGCAGGATCGTGAACAGCGGGTTGATGAAGTAGCCGAGGCTCGTCTCGACGACATGGTGGGTGTTGACGCCGTAGATGTAGGTGCCCCAGTTGAAGCTGATGAAGACGGCCGCCACCGCCAGCAGCCCCAGCTGGCGCCGATCCCGCAGCACCGCCCGCACGCCGTCGAAGCCGGAGCCGAAGCGGAGCACGGCCAGCATGACGAGCAGCGACCAGGCCATCCGCTCGGCCAGGATCTCCGACGTGCCGGCCGGTTCGAGCAGCGGGAAGTAGAGCGGGAAGACACCCCACAGGATGTAGGCCACCGCGCCGTAGACCAGGCCCTTGCGGTGCTCGTCCGGTCCCTGGGCCACGCACTCAGGTTACGGACCCGGGGCCCCGGACCGGCGCGCCAATAGCCTGGAGCTGGCCCGCTCCCCGGGTCAGCGGCCGAGCAGGCCGAGCAGCTCCTTCGCGTCGTTGCCCTTGAGGCCGGACAGCAGTGCGTTCGTCAGGTTGAAGTAGCTGCGGATCGGGTTCAGGTACCACTTGCCGCCGACCTGCGTGACATCGAGGCCGACCGCCTTGGTCGCCCCGGAGAGCAGGTCGGCGAACGCGGTCTTCTGCGCCGGCGTCATGGACGGGATGAACCCACCGAGCTGGTCGAGCAGGTCGGCCGAGCAGAACCGCCTGGTCTGGCCCTGGACGGTGACCGACGTGCAGTCACCGTCGATGGCCGCCTTGATGATGTCGCCGCCGGTGTCGACCTCGATCGACTTCAGTGTGACCCGCGTCCCGTCGGAGTCGGCCGAGTCGGTGAAGGTGATGTCCTTGATCCGGACGTGCGGCGCCGAGTAATGGACGCGGTCCAGGATCAGCTTGCCGTAGTCGTGGATGACGCCGAGCTCGTCCGGGGAGAGCAGCTCCCCGGCGCGTTCGACGTTGCCGTCGAGCAGCGCCGTGATGAAGGACTTGACCGCGTCGTCGGCCGACGACCCGCCGACGGCCGGGATCCGGTCGGCGGCTGATGGCGCCTGCAGGCCGCCGCTCGTGGTCGCGTTGTCGGCGATCGTGTAGAGCAGGCTCGGGTACCACTTGCCGCCGACCTTCTGGGTGGCGATGCGTACCGGCTTGCCGCTGTCCTTGACGATCCGGTCGATGTCGATCGTGCTCGTGCGGCGGCTGTCGGGTGAGAGCCCGTGCGGCGCGACCGCGTGCAGGAAGTCGCTGGTGAACGGCGCCTTGGCCAGGTCGGCATTGACGACCAGCTTGCCGCCGGTCAGCTGCACGACGCGCACGTGGTCGTTGATGTCGATGGTCTCGCCGGCGAAGGTCAGCCCGCTCGCGTTGACCGCGACCCCGCCCACCTTGTTCAGGTTGGCGTCCGGGCGCAGCACGTCGTTGCGCTTGAGCGAGTCGACGGTCTTCTGGAACGGCTTGCTGATCGCGTCCCGCTCGCCCGGCGGGAGGTCATCGAGCAGGCCGATGAGGTCGGAGTTGTTGAGGTCGCCGACGAGGCTCTTGACAGCCGACTTCGGGTCGCCGGCACCGCCCGAGGACGAGGTGGACGACACCGCGGCGTAGGTGGCGACCCCGCCGCCGATCACGACGACCGCGGCCGCCGCCGCCGCGACGAGCCTGCCCCGGCCCTTCTTGGCCGGCGGCGGGGTCAGCGGGTGCGGTTGCCCGTACTGCGGTTGCCCGTACTGCGGTTGCCCGTACTGCGGTTGCCCGTACTGCGGTTGCCCGTACTGCGGTTGCCCGTACTGCGGTTGCCCGTACTGCGGTTGCCCGTACTGCGGCGGCCCGTACTGCGGCGCACCCTGCGGAGGCGGCCAGGCCGGCTGCGGCGGCCCGTACTGCGGCTCGCCCGAGCCGGGCTGCGGGTCCGACGGTGTGGTCATGCTTGCCTCCGGGTCGGGCGGTTGAACGGTGCGCAACAGGCTAGTACGGCGAGCAGGGTCAAGATCGATCCGGTCAGGGTAACCGCCGGCCCGGTCGCGTCCGGCCGCAACAGTCCGCGGCTCGAGGAGAGCAGCGCGCCCATCGCGACGGCCCCGGTACACAGGGCGACGGCCGCCGCGACGCCGGCGCCGGTGCGGTGCCGGCCGATGACCACGAGGGCGACCGCCACGGCGCAGACCAGGCTCAGGAACGGCCAGGCCCGCAGCGCCGCGTCCACGCTGCCGTCCACCTGCAACAGCCGCCGGACGGCCCCGTCGGTCGCGTAGCTGTTCCGCGTGGCCCGCCCCGATCGCAGCCACGGCAGGAACGTGCCGATCACGATGACGGCCAGGCCGGCGCACAGGCCGGCCCGCGGCAAGGTGGCGCGCGCCGGTCGCGGCGCGGCAGCGATCTCCATCAGCACCCGAAGAGCGTACGCGGAGCCGGGCTAGGAGGGCGGTTGAGCGAAGATCGTCGTGCGGATCACGGCCACGATCTCGTCCAGGCCGCGCACGGCCGCGTCGATCCGGTCGCCGACCGGTTTGGCCGCGATGCCCCGGACGCCGCTGAGCGACATGCTCACGTCGAAGAGGCGCATGATCACCCGCTGGGTCAGGTCGCGGGCGATGCGGTCCTGGACGATCGCGATCCGCTCGGCCCGAGCCTGGGCAAGCTCGGCCAGCTCGGCGTTGGTCTGCTTCAGCTCGCGGCTGGCGGCCGCCACCTGCTGGGCCCGGATCGCGACCTCGCGCAGTTGCAGATCGTCGGCCTGGCGCATCCGGACGAAGTCGGTCACGTCCTCCACCTGGTGGATGATGAAGCGCAGCGCACCGGATGCGGTGAGCACGGGCGTGTTGACCGGGCTCCAGTACCGCTCCTCGAAGGTCCCGTCCGGGCAGCGGATGTCGTACTTCTGCACCGGCATGACGTCGATGACGCGATCGCGGCAGACCCGCTCGAGCGAGGCCCGCAGGTTGGCCACGCCCTCGGCCGCCGGATCGTCGGGGTTGTCCGGGAAGGCGATGAACAGGTGCTGGCCGACGAGCGCGCCCCGCTCGGTCATCGTCGCCTTCGCGTACGCGTCGCTGACGGCGACAATCTCGAGGCCGGGGTCGAGCGCGAGGTACAGCCCCGGAGCACCCTCGAACAGGGCTCGGAAGTCGACCTCCAGGTTCGTCATCCCGTCACCCCCCAACGCGCCTCGAACCTAACACCGGCTGCACGGCAGGGCCATAGGTCCCGGACCGGCCGGCTGCCTACACTCGGCGACGTGTCCCGACGCCCGGTCGCCGAACGCCGACTCGGCCGGCTGGACTGCCTGGTCGCCGGATCGGGGCCGCCGCTGGTGCTGCTGCCCGGGCTGGCGCCGGAGAACGGACGGCCGACCGGTCTCGCCCGGTCCGGCGAGATCCAGACGATGCACCAGTTCAGCGACCGCTTCACGACGTACTGGGTCGGGCGTCCGGAGAACCTCGTGCCGGGCACCACGTTCGCCGAACTCGGAGCCGCCACCGCGGAGGCGCTGCGGACCGAGTTCGGGCAGCCGGTGGACGTGCTGGGCATCTCGACCGGCGGCAGCCTCGCCCAGCAGGTCGCGGCCGAGCATCCCGACGTCGTCCGGCGGCTCGTCCTGATGAGCACCGGCGGCCGGCTCGCCGGCTACGGCGCCGCGACCCAGCGAGCGGTCATGAACGCGGCCGAGCAGAAGAGCCCCCGGCAGCTCCTGGCCGTCTTCGCCTGGGACTTCGTCCCGCCCTGGCGGGGCCGGACGGTCGCGGCCGCCGCGATGTACGCGCTGGGGCTGAAGCTGTACCCGCGGGCGACGGATCTGCGCGACCTGCAGCGCACCCTCGCCGCGGAGGACGCCTTCGATCTCCGGACCCTGCCCGCGATCACCGCGCCCACGCTCATCGTGCACGGCGGCAAGGACCGCTTCTACGAGGCCGACATCATCCGCGAGACGGCGGCCCTGATCCCGAACTCGCGCGTGTCGAGCCACCCGCGCCGCGGGCACATCACCGTCGTCTCCGACCGTCGCGCAGTCCGCGAGGTGATCGGCTTCCTGTCCGCTCCGGATCCGACCCGATCGTCAGGCGACGGACCAGGTATCGCTGCCGAGCAGCAGTGACTGCAGGGCCTCGGCGTCGCGGCCCGGCCCGGAAGCCTGCGCCTTGGCGGCGGCGGTGGTGAGCTGGTCGGCCATCATCGTGTCGTAGACCGGTCGCTGGACGTCCCGGAAGACCCCCATCGGGGCGTAGGCGTCGGGACCGGAGGAGAGCCGGGACAGCGCGAAGGCGTAGGACGGGTCCTCGGCGTGGGCGTCGTGCACCACGACGCGTGGGTCGCCCTCGGCGACGCCGTCGGCGATCGCCAGCGAGCCGTCCGGCGTGGCGGACCACGGCCTTCGACGCCGTCGGCCCCGAAGCGCAGCGGCTGGCCGTGCTCGAGGCGGATCGTCCAGTCGTCGCGGGTGCCGGCGTCCTTGAGCACGTCGAACGCGCCGTCGTTGAAGATGTTGCAGTTCTGGTAGATCTCGACCAGCGCGGTGCCGGGGTGGTCGGCGGCGGCGCGCAGCACCGACGTGCAGGTGCTTGCGGTCGGAGTCGAGCGTGCGGGCGACGAAGGTGGCCTCGGCGCCGAGCGCGACCGAGATCGGGTTGAACGGCGCGTCGATGGAGCCCATCGGGGAGGACTTGGTGATCTTGCCGAGCTCGGAGGTGGGCGAGTACTGGCCCTTGGTCAGCCCGTAGATCCGGTTGTTGAACAGCAGGATCTTCAGGTTCACGTTGCGGCGCAGCGCGTGGATCAGGTGGTTGCCGCCGATGGAGAGCGCGTCGCCGTCCCCGGTCACGACCCAGACCGACAGGTCGGGGCGCGAGGTCGACAGCCCGGTCGCGATCGCCGGCGCCCGGCCGTGGATCGAGTGCATGCCGTAGGTGTTCATGTAGTACGGGAACCGCGACGAGCAGCCGATGCCGGAGATGAACACGATGTTCTCGCGCGCCATGCCGAGCTCGGGCATGAAGCCCTGCACGGCGGCGAGGATGGCGTAGTCACCGCAGCCGGGGCACCAGCGGACCTCCTGGTCGGTCTTGAAATCCTTCGGCTTCAGGCCCAGGGTCACTGCATGCGGGCTCAGTCATGGTGATCACTCCTTGCAGCATCTCCGCGAGCTCGTCGGCCTTGAACGGCAGGCCGCGCACCTGGGTGACGCTGATCGCGTCGACGCAGGTACTTGGCGCGGATGAGGGTCGCCAGCTGCCCGAGGTTCATCTCGGGGATGACGACCTGGTCGTAGCGCGCGAGGATGTCCCCGAGGTCGGTCGGGAACGGGTTGAGGTGCCGCAGGTGGGCCTGCGCGATCGGACGCCCCGGCCGCGCGGACCTGCCGGCAGGCCGCCCCGATCGGGCCGTAGGTCGAGCCCCAGCCCAGGACGAGCACGCGGGCGTCGCCGTCGGGGTCGTCCACCTCGAGCGGGGGCAGGGAGGCGCGCGATGCCGTCGACCTTGGCCTGCCGGGTGCGGACCATGAAGTCGTGGTTGTCGGGGTCGTAGCTGATGTTGCCGGTGCGGTCGGCCTTCTCGATGCCGCCGATCCGGTGCTCCAGCCCGGCGGTGCCGGGCACCGCCCACGGCCGGGCGAGGGTCTCGCGGGTCGCGCAGGTACGGCAGGTAGGCTGCCCTCCTCCGCACCCGTCCCGTTCGGGGCGGTGGCGAACTCGACCGACAGGTCGGGCAGCTCGTCGACGACCGGGACCTTCCACGGCTCGGAGCCGTTGGCCAGGTAGCCGTCGGAGAGCAGGAACACCGGCGTGCGGTAGGTCAGCGCGATCCGCGCCGCCTCGACGGCGGCGTCGAAGCAGTCGCCGGGTGACTGGGGCGCGACGATCGGCACCGGCGCCTCGCCGTTGCGTCCGTACATCGCCTGCAGCAGGTCGGACTGCTCGGTCTTGGTCGGCAGGCCGGTCGACGGGCCGCCGCGCTGGATGTCGCAGATGATGAGCGGCAGCTCGAGCGACACGGCCAGCCCGATCGTCTCGCCCTTGAGCGCGATGCCCGGGCCGGAGGAGGTGGTGACGGCCAGCGCGCCGCCGAACGAGGCGCCCGAGCGCGGCGCCGATGCCGGCGATCTCGTCCTCGGCCTGGAAGGTCCGCACGCCGAAGCGCTTGTGCTTGGACAGCTCGTGCAGGATGTCCGACGCCGGCGTGATCGGGTACGCGCCGAGGAACAGCGGCAGCCCGGAGCGCTGCGACGCCGCGATCAGCCCGTAGGCCAGGGCCAGGTTGCCGGACTGATGTTGCGGTAGGTGCCGGCCGGGCATCGACCGCCGGCTTCACCTCGTAGGAGACCGCGAACGCCTCGGTCGTCTCGCCGAAGTTCCACCCCGCCTTGAACGCGGTGATGTTGGCCTCGGCGATCTCGGGCTTGTTCGCGAACTTCGACCGGACGAAGTCGATCGTCCCCTCGGTCGGGCGCGAATACATCCAGGACAGCAGCCCCAGCGCGAACATGTTCTTCGACCGGCCGGCGTCCTTGCGGGAAAGTTCGGAGCCCTGCGAGCGCGTCCAGGGTCAGCTGGGTGAGGTCGAGCGCGTGGACGGTGAAGCCCTCGAGCGTGCCGTCCTCGAGCGGGTTCGCTCGCCCAGCCGACGCGGGCGAGCGCGCGGGTGGTGAAGTCGTGGGTGTCGACGATCAGGGTCGCGCCCTTGGGCACGTCGCCGATGTTGGCCTTCAGCGCCGCCGGGTTCATCGCCACCAGCACGTCCGGCCGGTCGCCCGGGGTCAGGATGTCGTGATCGGCGAAGTGCAGCTGGAACGACGACACGCCCGCCAGGGTGCCCTGCGGCGCCCGGATCTCGGCCGGGAAGTTCGGCAAGGTCGACAGGTCGTTGCCGAAGATCGCCGTCTCCTGCGTGAACCGGTCGCCCGTCAGCTGCATCCCGTCACCGGAGTCCCCGGCGATTCGGATCACGACCTGGTCGAGCTGTTCAACCTGCTTGCTCATGCGGGTGCGTGCCTCCCGGCATCGGACGGCGCCGCGCGCGGCAAAAGCACCTGCCGGGCGGCAACCTGTTCATATTACGTTTACGTGTCCACTTGTGGCTGGTGTGCTGCCTCACTCGGGCGGTGGCCGGGATGCGTGGAACGTCGGCCGATCCGCACCGTCCCGGCGGCCGGGCGGGTGTGATGGGACGACGGGGGAGGGGTAAGTACCCGCCAACATGACTCGCAGGGGAGAGGGAGCGTCATGTCCGACGGTAGGGACGGTGGCAGCGATCTGGTGCTGCCCGCATTCGAGATGGACTGCCGCGACTGGCTCGTGATCGGCCCGACCGAGGCCGGCCTGCCCGAGGATGTCGCCGGCGCCCCGCTGCTGGCCGTCCTGAGCACAGTGGTCATCGACGAGGACCTCGCCGAGGCCACGGGCGCCCTGACGGTCGGCATCATCGACGACGACGAGGACCTCGAGATCCGGGCGGTCGCGCCCGGGGCCGCCGCCTACGAACTCCTCGACGCCCTGGCCACGCCCGGCACGCGGCGCTACGTCATGCCGGCGCCGGGCGCCGACCGGCTGGCCCTGCTCGCCGAATTCGTCGTCGGTCCGGAACGCGCCGAACTCGACCGCCGGGTCGAGCAGCTGATGGTCTCCTTCCGGTGGCAGTCGGCCGGCTGACCCTCCGCCGCTCAGCGCACCTCGGACAGCGCCGCGGTCGCGACGTCGAACACGAACCCCCGGACGATCTCGCGGTGCGGCAGCCACGGGCACTCGCGGACGGTTCGGATGGAGCGCCGCATCTCCGCTTCCACGTCGGTGAACCCGCTGACCCGCCACGGGGGCTCGGCGCCGGTCTCGGCGGCGAGTTCGGCGCGGAACGCCTCGTCGTCGAAGCCGTCCATGCCGCACTGGGTGTGGTGGATGATCACGATCTCCCGCGTCCCTAGGCTGCGCTGGCTCAGCGCGAGCGAGCGCAGCACGTCGTCGGTCGGGATGCCGCCGGCGTTGCGGATCAGGTGCGCGTCGCCGATGTCGAGTCCGAGCGCACCGAACAGGTCGAGCCGGGAGTCCATGCAGGCGACGACCGCCAGTCGCAGCTTCGGGCGCAGCGGCCGCGGGCCCGGAAAGGTGGCGGTGTACTTCTCATTGGCGTACACGAGATGGTCGATGGCCGACATGCCCCCGAGTCAATCAGATGCACTCGGGGCGGCGATGCGGTCTGGGTCACGCCCCGGGAACGCGGGCCGTCCCCTCGGTCGTTGACCTGACATGCATGGCGTCACCAACGGGCTGAAGACCGCCGTTCTGTTCGGCGTCCTCGGTGCGTTGTTCGTCGTCGGCGGCGGCCTCATCGCCGGCCGCACCGGCCTGGTCATCGGGCTCGTGCTCGCCCTCGCGATCAACGCTTTCAGCTACTTCAACTCCGACAAGCTGGCCCTGCGCTCGATGGCGGCGCGTCCGGTCAGCGAGGCCGAGCAGCCGGCGATGTACCGCATCGTGCGCGAGTTGGCGACCAGCGCCCGGCAGCCGATGCCCCGGCTCTACGTCTCGCCCACCGCCGCGCCGAACGCGTTCGCGACCGGCCGCAACCCGCGGCACGCGGCCGTGTGCGCGACCGAGGGCATCCTGCAGATCCTGGACGAGCGGGAACTGCGTGCCGTGCTCGGCCACGAGCTCAGCCACGTCTACAACCGCGACATCCTCATCTCGTCGATCGCCGGGGCCCTGGCCTCCGGCATCACCCTGCTGGCCCAGTTCGGGATCTTCTTCGGCGGCGGCGGCGACGATCGCGACCGCAGCATCTTCGCCGAGCTGCTCATGCTGCTTCTCGGCCCGCTGGCCGCGGCACTGATCCAGCTCTCGATCAGCCGCTCCCGTGAGTACCAGGCCGACGAGTCCGGGGCCAAGCTCTCGGCCGACCCGCTGGCCCTCGCGTCCGCCTTGCGCAAGCTCGAAGCGGGCACTGCGCGGCGCCCGCTGATGCCGACCCCGCGGCTGCAGACGACCAGCCACATGATGATCGCCAACCCGTTCGGTGGCGGCGCGCGGAACCTGTTCTCCACCCACCCGCCGATGGAGGAGCGCATCGCTCGACTCGAGCAGATGGCCAAGTCGGATCCGCGCTACCTCCACTGACTTGATCCGCCGGGAGTCGGCCTCGATCTCGGGGCTCTTCGCGCGAGCGCTCATCGCACCGGTGGCCACCGCTGGGGTGCGCACCTTCCAGCGCCTGGCCCGGTTGAGTGGTCAGTCCGGCCCCGAGTGGTCAGTTACAACTGACCACTCAGGGCGAAACTGACCACTCAACGAACGGGACGGGACGGGACAGGACGGGGCGGGGCCGTGGCGGGGCCGGGCGACCTCAGCGGTAGTTGGTGAACTGCAGGGGGACGTCCAGGTCGGCGCCCTTGAGCAGCGCGATGACCTCCTGGAGCTGGTCCTTCTTCTTGCCCGATACCCGCAGCTGGTCGCCCTGGATCGCCGCCTGCACGCCCTTCGGCCCCTCGTCCCGGATCAGCTTGGCGATCTTGCGGGCGTGGTCGGAGTCGATGCCCTGCCGCAGCGTCGACGCGATGATGTACTGCTTGCCCGAAGCCTTCGGCTCGCCCGCGTCCAGCGCCTTCATGGAGATCGAGCGCTTGACCAGCTTCTCCTTGAGCACGTCCAGCGCGGCCTTCGCCCGCTCCTCGGTGTCGGCCTTGACCGTGATGCCCAGCTCGCCGGCCCACTCGATCGACGCGTTGGTTCCCCGGAAGTCGAAGCGCTGCGAGACCTCCTTGGCGGCCTGGTTGAGTGCGTTGTCGACCTCCTGACGGTCGATCTTGCTGACGATGTCGAAGGACGGGTCGGCCATGGTGTGACTACCTCCGTAGACGGCTCGGAACGTGTCCGACGGTAGTCGAGGTGGGACGGGGTCGGCCGACCGGACAGCGCTCGGGTAAGCTTTCGACCCGTTGCCGGATCGCCTCCGGCGCACGGCGGGTTGCCCGAGTGGTCAAAGGGAACGGTCTGTAAAACCGTCGGCTCAGCCTACGTTGGTTCGAACCCAACACCCGCCACCGTGAAAGGCTCGCCGGGGGCCTTGTTTCGTGTCCGGGCCGGGCGCTCATCTCCCCCGTACGCAGGTCGATTCTGTGATCAGCGGCGGTGCGTGCCCGCGCGGTCGGCGGTTACCCAAGTAGTCCGATTGGCTACTGACCGGTATCAATTCGGGCTGTTTTGGGCTCAACAATCACGCCTAGTGGTCGATCCCTTACTCAGAGTCAACAACCGTCCAGCTCTGAGGACCGACCATGACAACGCGCGCAGCCCAACCGTCCAAAACCGCGTCTCGCCGTCCGGGCCGGCCCCGCGCCGGCGGTCGGTGGACCTTGATGCTGGCGCTGGTGGCGACCGGGCTGTCCTTCGTCGTCGCCGTCCCCTCCGCGAGTGCCGCGCACCGGTACACCGCGCGGGTCCGCAGCCACGCGACCGAGACGGTCCGGACGACGGTGCGCACCACCGTGGCGGCCACGGCGTCCGCCTCGTTCGGCAACCCGGTGCTCACCGCCCGGGTCACCGTCCACGTCACCGGCAAGGGGACGGGCGCGGCGACGCGCGGCGCGTGGGGCTCGGTCCGCCGGTCCGCGTCCACCCGGGCTCGCGCCCGCAGCGCCGCCCGAAAGGCGGCCCACGTCCTCGCCGTGCGCCGAGCCCGCACCGCGGCCCGGGCCGTTGCCCACGCCCGCGCCCTCGCCGCCGCCCGCAAGGCCGCCCAGGCCCAGGCCCAGGCCGCGGCCGAGGCGGCCGCCACCGCGAAGGTCCGCGACCTCGTCGCGGTCTCGTCCCCGACCCCCGACTCCGCGTCCGCCTGCACCTCCCTGCCGAAGAGCGGCGGCGGCACCTGGACCTGCACCTTCGACGAGGAGTTCAACGGCACGGTCCTCGACTCCAGCAAATGGGTGCCGGTGACGACGGCCGACAACGGCTACGCGGCCGGACCCTCCTGCTTCGTCAACTCGCCCGACAACATCGCCGTCGGCGGCGGCGTGCTGAGCCTGACCACGCGCAAGACCGCGCAGCCGTTCGTCTGCAACAGCCCCAAGGGCGCGTTCACGACCTCGTACACCGCCGCCCAGGTGGCGACATGGGGGCGGTTCAGCCAGACCTACGGGCGCTTCGCCGTCCGGGCCAAGTTCCCGGCCTCGAAGATCGCCGGCCTGCAGAGCTCCCTCTGGATGTGGCCGCAGAACAGCCTGGCGACCGGGCTCAGCGGCGAGATCGACATCGCCGAGGAGTACAGCGTGTACTCCGACCGGGTCATCCCGTACCTGCACTACGCCTACAACCCGGTCACCCGGAACGTGGCCACGAACACCAACCTGGTCACCAACAACTTCTGCCTGATCAGCAACGTGAACGCCTTCCACGAGTACGCCGTGGAGTGGACCGCCTCGACCATCAAGGTCGTCTTCGACGGCAAGACCTGCCTGGTCGACAACCTGTTGCCGCTCGGCGCCTCGCCGTTCAACCAGCCGTTCTTCCTGGCGCTCTCGGCCTGCCTCGGGATCGGGGCCAACGCGTTCGACCCGGCGAAGACGCCGCTGCCGGCCACGACCCAGATCGACTGGGTCCGGGCCTGGAAGTAACGGCGTGAAGCGACAGGAGGCAACGTGATGCGCACCGGAAAGCTCCTGAACCGCGGTGTTGCCGTCCTGGGTGCGCTCGCCTGCGCCGCCGGGCTCGCGGCCGCCGACACCGGCCACCGGATCCCCACCGCCGGGGTGATCGTGCAGGCCACGCCGGCGCCCGTCACCGGCGTTGCGCAGGATGTCGAGACCTTGGGCGCGACGGTCGACTCGCGGGCCTCGACCTACCGGGGCTTCACCTTCCTGCAGCCGACCCTCGTCGGCCAGACACCGGCCGGGTTCCGGGTGTGGGTCGACCGCAGGGCCCGGCACCGCTGGGCCATCGGCTCGGCGGTCTCGGCCGCCGTTCACGACCTGCGCGGGCTCGGCGACAATGTGCGCTACCGCGGCTACGGGCTGCCCCGCTCGACGGAGGGCGTCGTGCGGGTCCGCGAGGGATCGAAGGGTTGCGGCACCGACGGCCGCACCATCGGCGTCACGTGGGCCTACTGGAAGACGCTCGACACCGGCAAGCGCTACGTCTACCGCGCCGACGTCTACCTCTGCCCGAAGCTGTTCCGGATGGCGACGTGGGCCACCAAGGTCACCGTCCGCCACGAACTCGGCCACGCGATGGGCCTGGGCCACACCAACTACCGCTACCTGGGTTCGTACCAGGTGATGAACGCGGTGGTGCGCTCGAGCGTGATCCACTACCGGGCCGGCGACCGCCGCGGGATCCGGACCCTGATCGCCAACACGCGGGTGATCAAGACCCAGATCCCGCCGATCGGCAAGCTCGACAGCTCGACCTGGTTGGCCGGCCGGATCCAGTTCACCGGGTGGGCGCTGCTGCAGTACTACCGGTCCTCGGCGGTGACGATCACGCTGACCGACAACGGCACCGAGATCTACCGCGGCGGCACGCCGATCCTGCGGGCGGACGTCAACCTCGCCCACGACATCGGGCTCCGCACGCACGGGTTCCTGTTCTCGGTCCCGTGGCCCGGCGGCAGCCACACCTACTGCGTGCGGGCCACCTCGGTCGACCACCCCGCAGCGTCGGCCCAGCTCGGCTGCGTCACCTGGCGCGGGTGACCGCCCGCGCGGCCGGCCGCGTCCGATCTCGGCCGGTCACGCACGGTGTGTCGCAGACCTCACGGTTGTATGCGCAACTTATTGCGCTCAAAAGTTGCGCACCGCGATGAGGTAGGCATAATTACCGATGAGTCCAGGCGGACGTCCCCCCCGTACGGCCGCCTGGACTCTTTACTGTCCGTAGGCAGTTCGTCCGGCCGATGCCTAGGACGGCCGGCGGCGGATCTTGTTGCCGAGCCAGACCACCGGGTCGTACTTGCGGTCGACGACGCGCTCCTTGAGCGGGATCAGGGCGTTGTCGGTGATCTTGATGTGCTCCGGGCAGACCTCGGTGCAGCACTTGGTGATGTTGCACAGGCCCAGCCCGTGCTCCTCCTGGGCCGCGTGCTGGCGGTCCAGCGCGTCGAGCGGGTGCATGTCCAGCTCGGCAACCCGCATGAGGAACCGGGGCCCGGCGTAGGCCTCCTTGTTGTCCTCGTGGTCACGGATGACGTGGCAGACGTCCTGGCACAGGAAGCACTCGATGCACTTGCGGAACTCCTGCGAGCGCTCGACGTCGACCTGGGCCATCCGGTACTCGCCGGGGGCGACCCCGGGCGGCGGTGCGAAGGCCGGGACCTCCTGGGCCTTCTTGTAGTTGAACGACACGTCGGTGACGAGGTCCTTCATCACCGGGAAGGTCCGCATCGGCGTGACCGTGATGACCTCGTCCTGGGTGAAGGTCGACATGCGGGTCATGCACATCAACCGGGGCCGCCCGTTGATCTCGGCGCTGCACGAGCCGCACTTGCCGGCCTTGCAGTTCCAGCGGACGGCGAGATCGCCGGCCTGGGTGGCCTGCAGCCGGTGGATGATGTCGAGGACGACCTCGCCCTCGTTCACCTCGACGGTGTAGTCGACCAGTTCGCCGCCCTCGGCGTCGCCGCGCCAGACCCGGAAGTGCGCCTGGTAGCTCGTCTTCTGCGGGGCCTGGGTCATGCCGGACACCTCGGCGATCTCCTCGTCGGTGAAGTACTTCTTGAGCTCGTCCTTCTGGAACAGGGCGAGCAGATCGGCACGCATCGGCGGGATCGGCTGCTTGACGACGTCGACGCCGTCGCCGGCCTCGTTCTGCGCGCAGATCAGGTTGACCTTGCGCCACTCGGGGTCCATGGCCGGGAAGTCGTCCCGGGTGTGGCCGCCGCGCGACTCCTCGCGGATCAGCGCGGCCTTCGCGATGCACTCCGCAGACGGCGAGCATGTTGCGCAGGTCGAGTGCCAGGTGCCAGCCCGGGTTGAATGCCCGGCCGCCCGGCGCCGAGACGTCCTTCGCGCGCTCCTTGAGCTTCTCGATCCGCTCGAGCGCGTCCTCGAGCTCGCTCGCCGTGCGGATGAGGCCCACGAGGTCGTTGATGCACTGCTGCAGTTCCTCGTGGATCTCGTAGGCGTTCTCGCCGTGCTGCCTCGAACGGGGCGAGCGCGTCCTCCTCGCACGCCTGCAGCTGCGCGTCGGTGATCGCCGGGTACTGGCCGCTCGAGGCCCTTGACGTAGGCCGCGGCGCCCTCGCCGGAGCGCCGGCCGAAGACCAGCAGGTCCGACAGCGAGTTGCCGCCGAGCCGGTTCGAGCCGTGCATCCCGCCGGCCACCTCGCCGGAGGCGAACAGGCCGGGCACGCGTCGCCGCCGCGGTGTCGGCGTCGACCTCGATGCCGCCCATGACGTAGTGGCAGGTCGGGCCGACCTCCATCGGCTCGGCGGTGATGTCGACGTCGGCCAGCTCCTTGAACTGGTGGTGCATCGACGGCAGCCGCTTGAGGATCTCCTCGCGCGGCAGGCGCGAGGCGATGTCCAGGTACACGCCGCCGTGCGGCGAGCCGCGGCCGGCCTTGACCTCGGAGTTGATCGCGCGGGCCACCTCGTCACGGGGCAGCAGCTCGGGCGGACGCTTGTTGTTGGCCTGGTCGTCGTACCAGCGGTCGGCCTCTTCCTCGGTGTCCGCGTACTGCGCCGCGGAACACGTCCGGGACGTAGTCGAACATGAAGCGCTTGCCTTCGGAGTTGCGTCAGCACGCCGCCGTCGCCGCGCACGCCCTCGGTGACGAGGATGCCCTTGACCGAGGGCGGCCAGACCATGCCGGTCGGGTGGAACTGGACGAACTCCATGTTGAGCAGCGTCGACCCGGCCCGCAGCGCGAGTCCCATGCCGTCGCCGGTGCACTCCCACGAGTTGGAGGTGACCTTGAGCGACTTGCCGATGCCGCCGGTGGCGAGCACGACGGCGGGCGCCTTGAACAGCACGAACTCGCCGGTCTCGCGGTAGTAGCCGAACGCGCCGGCGATGGCGCCCTCGTCGTCGGTGATCAGCTCGGTGATGCGTCATCTCGGCGAAGACCTTCAGCCGGCCCTCGTCCGCGCCGGCGTGGCCGTTCTTCTTCGCGTCGTCCTGCTGCAGCGAGACGATCTTCTGCTGCATCGTGCGGATGAGCTCGAGGCCCGGTGCGGTCGCCGACGTGGGCGAGGCGCGGGTACTCGTGGCCGCCGAAGTTGCGCTGGCTGATCCGGCCGTCCTTGCGTGCGGTCGAACAGCGCGCCGTAGGTCTCGAGCTCCCAGACGCGGTCGGGCGCCTCCTTGGCGTGCAGCTCGGCCATCCGCCAGTTGTTGAGGAACTTGCCGCCGCGCATCGTGTCGCGGAAGTGCACCTGCCAGTTGTCGTTGCTGTTGACGTTGCCCATCGCCGCGGCGACAGCCGCCCTCGGCCATGACGGTGTGCGCCTTGCCGAACAGCGACTTGCAGATGATCGCGACCCGCAGGCCGGCCTCGTGCGCGGCGATGGCCGCACGCAGGCCGGCGCCGCCCGCGCCGATGATCAGAACGTCGTAGGTGTGCTTTTCGAGGTCAGCCACTGCGGGCCTTTCAGTTGATGATGCGCAGGTCGCTGAACGCGCCGGACGACACCAGCGCGATGTAGCGCGTCGGTGATCATCAGGGTCGCCAGCGTCGTCCACGCCAGCTGCATGTGCTTGGCGTTGAGCTTCGAGACGAAGCCCCACGCCTTGTAGCGCATCGGGTGCGCGGAGAAGTTGCGCAGCCGGCCGCCGATGATGTGCCGGCAGGAGTGGCAGGACAGCGTGTAGGCCCACAGCAGCACCACGTTGATCAGCATGATGATCGTGCCCAGGCCGAAGCCGAAGCCGTGGCCCTCGGGCCGGAACGCCTGGATCGCGTCCCAGGTGTTGACGATCGAGATCAGCACGGCCGCGCAGGAAGAAGTAGCGGTGCAGGTTCTGCATGATCAGCGGGAAGCGGGTCTCGCCGGTGTACTTGCCGTGCGGCTCGGCCACCGCGCAGGCCGGCGGCGACAGCCAGAACGCGCGGTAGTACGCGCGGCGGTAGTAGTAGCAGGTGAGCCGGAAGCCCAGCAGGAACGGCAGCGTGACGAGCGCCAGAGGGACGAACGGCGGGAAGTGACCGAACCAGGTGCCGAAGTCGCGCGCGCCGCTCGGGCAGGACGCGGTCACGCACGGCGACGTGAACGGCGACAGGTAGTGGTCTGGGCGCGGACGAAGTACGCCCGCTGGCTCGACCGTGCGGACCAGCGCGTACAGCACCCAGGCGCTCAGCAGGACGAAGGTGATGAGCGGGGCCCGCCACCAGGTCGGTGCGCAACGTGCGGCTGCGGGATGCTCGCCCGGCCCGGGGCGTTGGTGCCCACAGGCATGCTCGAGGTCGCGCGGGTCACCGGGGGTATCCGTCGAGGATCAGACATGTCACTCGCCTCCGCAGTCGACGCCGCCGGCGGCGGCGTGAGGTCGGGGAGCCGCAACGCGTCTTCGATGCGCTCGATGTCGGCCGAGGAAACTCTGCGTGGTTGTTCGGAGGATCAACTCGGACATGCCAGCCATCGGCAGCTCCCATTGGAGTTGACGTTATCGGCCCGAGTCGAGCCGTCGTCGTCCATGTTGCCAATGTCTCACGGCTGCCCGTGCTACGGGGGCCGCAGGGGGGCGGGAGAGTGCGGGACGGCCCGCTGGCTCGTGTAAGCTCATCCGCTGGCGCACACGCTGTGTGAGCAGTGCGTGCGACGCCCCCTTAGCTCAGTCGGCAGAGCGTCTCCATGGTAAGGAGAAGGTCTACGGTTCGATTCCGTAAGGGGGCTCTGGGGATTCTGGGCAGCGCCTTGCAGCACTGTCTCGGGACCGCCCGCGGCGGGGTAGCTCAGTCTGGCAGAGCAAGCGGCTCATAATCGCTATGTCGCCGGTTCAAATCCGGCCCTCGCTACAACCGTCGCAGGCGGCCGGCCCGCACCACACGACTTGAGTAGTAGCCGATGAGAGCACTGCTCGATAGAGGAAGGCACCACCGTGGCAGCCACCGACGTCCGTCCGAAGATCACCTTGGCCTGCCAGGTGTGCAAGCACCGCAACTACATCACCAACAAGAACCGGCGCAACGACCCTGACCGGCTCTCGATGAACAAGTTCTGCCCGAACTGCGGCAAGCACACCGAGCACCGCGAGACACGCTGATCCAAGCGTTCGCGAGATCATCGCGAAGGGCCCGTCCGAAATCCTCGGACGGGCCCTTCGTCGTTCCCGAGGGCTCGACGTGACTCCGGTGAACGTGTGACACTGCGTCTCGATAATCGGGCCGCCTCGGTTAGGCTCGTACGGGCGGCACCGGGGTCGGCCGGGCAGGGAGGGGCGAACAGATGATCGGTCGTCCGATGTCGCCGCCGGCGTCCGGGCCCGAGGCGGGCGACGGGCGTCGGCTGCGCTGGACCGAGCACCGCACGCAGCGCCGGGCCGGCGTTCGTGGCCGCCGGCGCGACCGCCGTCGACCAGTACGGCCCGCAGGCCAGCGCCGAGCAGATCGCCGAGGTCGCGGGCGTCAGCCGCACCGTCCTCTACCGCTACTTCCGCGATCGCGAGGACCTCCGCCAGGCGATCGCCGACCACATCGTGAAAGCGGTGCTCGACAGCGTCCAGCCCAAGCTGCAGTCTGACCCCGGAGACCACTCCGCGCGCGATCATCACCGCGGCGGTGGGCGAGATCGTCGGCTGGTTCGACGAGCACCCGAACCTCTACCACTTCCTGCGCAGCCGGCGGACCGGCGCATCGCTCGACTCCGTCGAGGGCACGCTCGCCGACAACGTGGCTGCGCTGCTCAAGATGGTCATGATCGTTCTTCGGCGTCGACAACGAGGTCGCCGAACCCGGCGCGTACGGGCTGGTGGGGTTCGTCGAGTCGGCCGGCGCCTGGTGGCTCGAGCACCGGACGATGAGCCGCGAGCGGTTCGTCGACTTGGTCTCCACCGGCGTCTGGCACGTGCTGGAGGGCACCGCCCGCGACTACGGCATCACGCTGGCCTACGACGAGCCGCTGCCGATCGGCGCGCTCAGTGGACGGGAGCGCACACCATGAGTGACGGGCACGATGACGGCTACCGCGGCCCGGCCGAGCTGATCGACGGCGACTCGGTGACGCCGGTCGAGATCAGCCTGGCCGGCCACTTCGACCCGATCAGCGGCAAGTACCGCTGGTACGGGCGGGTGGCGGCGTCCCCCGCGGTCACCGCGCTGGTCGGGGCGGGCCGGCGCGCGCTCCGGCTGCGCACGCCGCACGGCGAGGTCGAGACCTCGCTGTCCGACGTCGACCCGTGGGGCCGGCCGCGGGTCGAAGGCTTCGGGGCCGCGCCGTTCGAGGTGCCGGCCGCGGTGGCCGAGGGGGCGGGCTAGCCTCTCGTCATGCCGGTCGATCAGTCCTACGCCGGGCGGGTCTACCCGCCGACCCGTCCCTACGAGGTCGGGCGCGAGAAGATCCGCGAGTTCGCCGACGCGATCAACGACCCCAACCCGGTCTACCGTGACCGAGCGGCGGCGCAGGCCCTCGGCTACCCGGACGTCATCGCCCCGCCGACGTTCGCGATCGTCCTGACGCTGCCGGCCGGCGGCCAGGTGATCAAGGACCCGGACTTCGGCATCGACTACTCCCGGGTCGTGCACGGCGAGCAGCGCTTCGTCCACCACCGGCCGGTCGTCGCCGGCGACGTGCTGCAGGTGGTGGTGACCGTCGACGGCATCCGGGTCGCGGCCGGCAACGACATCGTGAACACCCGTGCCGAGGTGATGACGGTCGAGGGCGAGCAGGTACTCACCGCGTACTCGGTGATCGTCGCGCGGGGGACCGCCGCATGAGCGCCTCGCTGCAGGTCGGCGACCAGGTCCCGGCCCAGGACTTCCCGATCACCCGGGCCGACCTCGTGCAGTACGCCGGCGCCTCCGGAGACTTCAACCCGATCCACTGGAACGAGCGGTTCGCCAAGAGCGTCGGGTTGCCCGACGTGATCGCGCACGGCATGTTCACCATGGCCACGGCAGTCCGGGTCGTCACCGACTGGCCCGGCGACCCGGGCGCCGTGGTCGAGTACGGCGTGCGGTTCACCCGGCCGGTGGTCGTGCCCGACCCGGACGGCGCGGTGCTGCGGGTCGCGGGCGAGGTTCGGTCCCTGCGCGACGACGGGCTGGTCGAGATCGAACTCAGCGCCACCGTCGACGGTCAGACCGTGCTGGCGAAGGCCCGGGCCGTGGTCCGTCCCCCGGCCCGCGGCTGAGGCTGCGGTGCTGCCGCGCGGCGGGCGCCGCCGGGCCGCCTCGGTGGTCGCCGCGGCCGGCCTGCTCGCCTGTGCCTGCACCTCGACGATCGACGGCCGGGGCTCGGCGCGGGTGCCGACCTCCGCGCCGCCCAGCCGCGCGGCCTCGAGCGCGCCGGCCCCGTCGTCCGGCGCCGCGGCTTCGTGCACGACCTACGCCGCACCTGATCCGGACCGGCCGAGGATGACGCTTCGGTTCACGATCGCCGCTGACCACCGGAGCGTCCAGGGCAGCGAACGGGTCGTGTTCCGGCCCGACAAGCCGATCACCGAACTCGTCTTCCGGTTGACGGCGAACACCGCCCCGACGGTCGCCGAGGGCAATCGCGTGGTGGTGACCTCGGCCGGGGCCGATCACGGGGCCGGGCAGTTCACCTTCACCCGGGTCAACGCCGATCCGTCCACGCAGGGCGGGCTGCTGCACATCCCGTTCGCCCAGCCCGTGGCGGCCGGGACATCGGTCACCGCGTCGCTGACCTTCCGGCTGACGCTCGGCGGCGCCAACTTCGACCGGTTCGGCCGGGCCGGCGACTTCGCCTACTTCGCGTCCGCGCAGCCGCTGCTCGCCTGGGAGCGGGGCTTCGGCTGGCACACCGAGGGCATGCTCGACTTCCTGGCCGAGAGCGCCACCAGCGAGGCCATGGCCGTCGACCTGACCGTCGTCGCGCCGGCCGCGGACACCGTGATCATGTCCGGCGACCCGGACGACCCGCGGGCACAGGGCGCAACCCGGACCTGGCACTCGACCCTCGCCGCCGCCCGGGACGTGAGCGTGGCCGCCGGGCCGTTCTCGGTCTCCGACACCACGGTCGGGACCGTCAAACTACGGCTGGGCGCGCCGAACGCCGCCGCCCGCGACGTGCTCGTGCCCGAGTTCCGACGGGCCATCGCCGAGCTGTCCCGGCGGTTCGGGCCGTACCCGTTCCCGTCGCTGTCCGTGGCCCGGCTGCCGGTGAGCGGCGGCGGGATCGAGTACCCGAGTTCCATCCTGATGCTGGACGGGTCTCGCGAGGTCGCGGTGCACGAGACGGCGCACCAGTGGTTCTACGCGATGGTGGGCGACTCGCAGGCCCTGCATCCGTGGCTCGACGAGGCGTTCGCCCAGTACGCCGAGCAGCTCGTCGACGACGACCAGCCCCCGCCGGATGCGCTGCGGGTGTCGGCACCGGTCGATGCCTCCACCGAGTCGTACGGCGACAACGTGAACGGTTACTACTTCACGACCTACTACAAGGGAGCGGCCGCGTTGTTCGCGGCCCGGCAGGCGGCCGGGGCGGCGAAGTGGGACGCGGCGCTGCGGTGTTACGTCGCGGCGAACGCGTGGCGGATCGCGAATCCACCGGACCTGCGCAAGGCGCTGGCCGGCCTGCCCGCCGCCGTGGCCGAACTCCGCAAGGCCGGCGCCCTGCGCTGAGCCGCGACAACGGGTACGTCAGCTCTCGGCGACGAGCTTCGCGATCCGGCCGACACCCTCGGCAAGGTCGGCGTCGCTGAGCGCGTAGGACATCCGCACGTACCCCGGCGTCCCGAACGCCTCGCCCGGCACCACGGCCACCTCGACCTCGTCGAGGATGATCGCGGCGAGCTCGGCCGAGTCGGTCGCCGTCCGCCCGCGCAGCGGCACCCCGAGCAGACCCTTCACCGACGGGTAGGCGTAGAACGCGCCCAGCGGCTCCGGGCACACGATCCCGGGGACGTCGGAGAGCATCGACACGATGGTGCGCCGCCGCCGGTCGTACACGGCCCGCATCTCGGCCACCGCCGACAGGTCGCCGGAGACCGCGGCCAGCGCCGCCACCTGGGCGACGTTGTTGACGTTCGACGTCGAGTGCGACTGCAGGTTGGACGCCGCCTTGATGATGTCGGCCGGCCCGATGAGCCAGCCGACCCGCCAGCCGGTCATCGCGTAGGTCTTGGCCACGCCGTTGAGGACGATGACCTTCTCCCCGGCCGTGTGCGCGATGGTGACCATCTCGGCGTCGCCGTAGATGAGGTGCTCGTAGATCTCGTCGGTGACGACCCAGAGGTCGTTGCTCCTTCGCCCACCGGCCGATCGCCTCGACGACCTCGCGGGGGTAGACCGCGCCGGTCGGGTTGGACGGCGACACGAAGAGCAGGACCTTCGTGCGATCGGTCCGGGCCTGCTCGAGCTGCTCGACGCTGGCCAGGTAGCCGGTCGTCTCGTCGGTGACGACCTCGACCGGCACGCCGCCGGCGAGCTTGACGGCCTCGGGGTAGGTCGTCCAGTACGGGGCGATCAGCAGCACCTCGTCACCCGGGTCGAGCAGGGTGGCGAACGCGTTGTACACCGCCTGCTTGCCGCCGTTGGTGACCAGTACCTGGGCGGCGTCGACGTCGTAGCCGGTGTCCCGCTTGGTCTTGCCGGCGATCGCCGAGCGCAGCTCGGGCAGACCGGCGACGGGGGTGTAGTGGTGGTTCTTCGGGTCGCGGGCCGCGGCGACGGCGGCCTCGACGATGTAGTCCGGGGTGGGGAAGTCCGGCTCACCGGCGCCGAAGCCGATGACCGGACGCCCGGCGGCCTTGAGCGCCTTGGCCTTGGCGTCCACGGCCAGCGTGGCGGATTCGGCGATGGCTGCGATTCGGTCGGATACCCGCGTTCCCATGCTTCCATGGTCCCAGACGGGCGCACCCGGCTTGCCGGGGCTTCCCAGCGCGGTCTTGGGCTCCGTGCGCCGGTCGCGGCCCTCATCGCGGCCGGGACGGGCGACTTGGAGCCAGCGTCGCTCGCCCCGTAGACTGGCCGCCGGGTCTCATCGTGGCCCTGCGTCAGCATGCCCCGTGAGATGCCGATGCAGGCCGCGCGGGCCTCGCAGAACCCCCTAGGGGCGTGGCTCAATTGGTAGAGCACCGGTCTCCAAAACCGGCGGTTGCAGGTTCGAGTCCTGTCGCCCCTGCGCAGTTCCGGAAGGTTTTCGAGAGGAGTGCATCGTGACGGCGACGCGTACGGATTCACCCGCAGCGCGCCCTGCCAAGGGGCGTGGCGGCGCACCGACGCGATTCGTTCGCGAGACCATCTCGGAAATGCGCAAGGTGCTGTGGCCCTCGCGCAACGAGTTGGTGACGTACTCGATCGTCGTGATCATCTTCGTGGTGATCATGGTGGCGATCGTCGCCGGGCTCGACTTCGGTTTCGCCAAGCTGGTTCTGCAGGTGTTCGGCTGACCGCCGAGTACCCACCGGTAACGCGAGACCGTCCATCCCCGAGCTAGAGAAGAGAGACAGTGTCCGAGCACGACGACGCCGCTGTGCACACAGCCGGCGACGAGCCGTCCGGCGACCTGCGTAGCGAGTCGGCCGAGGCCGCCGAACGCGGCCCGGCCGACCTGAGCGAAGCCGCCCGCCTGCTGGGCGCCGGCGAGGACGACGCGGCCTTCGACGCCGCGAACGACGAGCCGGAGTCGCTGCCCGAGCTCCCCGACCTGCCCGAGCCGACGGCCGAGGAGGCGACGCCGGCCGCCGAGGTCGACGGCACCGCAGTCGACGGGGCCGCAGTCGACGGCACCGCCGTCGCCGGGGCCGAGGTCGCCGAGGAATCGGTGGCGACCGAGGACGCCGAGGACGAGGACCCGGTCGAGACGCTGCGCCGCGAGCTGCGGACCCAGTTCGGCGACTGGTACGTCGTCCACTCCTACGCCGGCTACGAGAACAAGGTGAAGACCAACCTCGAGAGCCGCATCCAGTCCCTCGACATGGAGGACTACATCTTCCAGGTCGAGGTGCCGACCGAAGAGGTCGTCGAGATCAAGAACGGCAAGCGCCAGCAGGTGCAGCGCAAGGTCTTCCCGGGCTACATCCTGGTCCGGATGGACCTCAACGACGAGTCGTGGGGCGCGGTCCGCAACACCCCGGGCGTCACCGGCTTCGTCGGTGCCACCTCTCGCCCATCGCCGCTGACCCTCGACGAGGTCGTGAAGATCCTCGCGCCGGCCACGAAGAAGGCCGTCGAGGTCGCCAAGGGCGGCAAGGCCGCCGCCGGCGCCGACAAGCCGCGGGTCGAGGTCGTCGACTACCAGGTCGGCGAGTCGGTCACCGTCATGGACGGGCCGTTCGCCACCCTGCCGGCCACGATCAGCGAGATCGACCCGGTGCACCAGAAGCTGCACGTCCTCGTGTCGATCTTCGGTCGCGAGACACCCGTCGAGCTGGCCTTCAGCCAGGTCTCGAAGATCTAGAACCAACCCGTCGAAGAAGAAGAGAAAGTACAGAGGACAACATGCCTCCCAAGAAGAAGCTCGCCGCGATCATCAAGCTGCAGATCCAGGCGGGCGCAGCGAACCCGGCGCCGCCGGTCGGCCCCGCGCTGGGCCAGCACGGCGTCAACATCATGGAGTTCTGCAAGGCCTACAACGCGGCCACCGAGTCGCAGCGCGGCCAGATCGTCCCGGTCGAGATCTCCGTGTACGAGGACCGCTCGTTCACCTTCGTCACCAAGACCCCGCCGGCCGCTCGGCTGCTGCTGAAGGCCGCCGGCGTCGAGAAGGGCAGCGGCGAGCCGCACACCAAGAAGGTCGCCAAGGTGACCATGGACCAGGTGCGCGAGATCGCCCAGACGAAGATGGAAGACCTCAACGCCAACGACATCGACCAGGCGGCCAAGATCATCGCCGGCACCGCCCGCTCGATGGGCATCACCGTCGAGGGTTGAGCTTCTCGACCGGCCAGCCCGGTCGGCTCGATCAGAACGCGTGGGAGGACGGCGAAGGTCGCCGTCCGATGACCACTGATCCGCGGTCCGTCCGCGGGAGAACGGAGAACCACACATGAAGCGCAGCAAGGCCTACAAGAAGGCCGCGGAGCTCCTCGAAGAGGGCAAGATCTACTCGCCGCTCGAGGCGGCCAACCTCGCCAAGCAGTCGTCGCCGACCAAGTTCGACGGCACGGTCGAGGTCGCCCTGCGGCTCGGCGTCGACCCCCGCAAGGCCGACCAGATGGTGCGTGGCACGGTCAGCCTGCCGCACGGAACCGGCAAGACGGCCCGGGTCATCGTCTTCGCCACCGGTGACAAGGCCGAAGAGGCCCGCGCCGGCCGGCGCGGACAAGGTCGGCAGCGACGACCTGATCCAGGAGATCACCGACGGGTTCCTGGACTTCGACGCCGCGATCGCCACCCCGGACCAGATGGCCAAGGTCGGCCGCATCGCCCGCGTGCTCGGCCCGCGCGGCCTCATGCCGAACCCGAAGACCGGCACCGTGACGCCCGACGTCGCGAAGGCCGTCGCCGACATCAAGGGCGGCAAGATCAGCTTCCGGGTCGACAAGCAGGCCAACCTGCACCTCGTCATCGGCAAGTCCTCCTTCTCGCCCGAGCAGCTGGTCGAGAACTATGCCGCCGCGCTGGACGAGATCCTGCGGTCCAAGCCGTCCGCGGCGAAGGGCAAGTACCTGAAGAAGGTCACCTTCAGCACGACGATGGGCCCGGGCATCCCGGTCGACTCGAACCGCACCCGCAACATGCTCGAGGACGCGCCCGCGCAGGCCTGACCGACCGCACAACCTCCGAGAGCCCGGCAACCTCTGCCGGGCTCTCGGCGTCTGTTCAGGGGCGTGGGATACCGTCGCGGCATCCCCGTTGATCTTGTTCTCGTCGATCTTGTCCTAGGAGTCTCGTGCGCCGCAGCCTGTCCGTCCTTGCCGCCACCGGCCTCGCGCTGGCCGGGGCCGCCGTGGTCCAGGCCGGGCCGGCGGCGGCCGCCGCACCGGGCGGCACCTACGTCGCGCTGCCGGTGCAGTCGCGCGTCGTCGACACCCGCACCGGCGCCGGCGGTAACCACAAGGGCGCGGTCGGCGCCGGGCACAGCATCAGCGTCAAGATCGCGGGCGTCGGGCGGGTTCCGGCCGCAGGGATCGGCTCGGTCGTCGTCACCCTGACCGCCGTGCACCCGTCCGGGACGGGCGGCCTGCTCGCCTACAGCGGCCGCCGCCCGACGGCGACGAGCCTGCAGTTCATGGCCGGTCAGCCGGCCGTCACGAACACGGCGGTGGTCCCGCTGAGTTCGGGACGGATGACGATCGCCAACGTGTCGGCGCGGGGTTCGGTGCAGGTCGTGGTCGACGTCTCGGGCTACTACCGTTCGGGCGCCGCGTCGGCGAGCGACCCGGGCGTATTCCATGCCTTGCCCCGCGCGGCCCGGGCGGTCGACACGCGGACCGGTGCGGCCGGCAACCACAAGGGCGCGCTCGGCCCCGGCAGGGGCATTGCGCCGACCATCGGCGGCAAGTCCGGCATCCCGGCCGACGCCGGGGCGGTGGCGGTGACGATCACGGTGCTCAACGCCACGAGGGCCGGTTCGATCATCGCCCACCGGCCGGACGAGCCGCGGCAGAACTACGCCCTCGTCCACTTCGGCGCCGGCCAGCGCGCGTCCGGGTTCGCGGTGCTGCGGCTGTCCGGCGGCCGGGTCGACCTGGTGAACACCGGCGGCGGCAAGGTGGACGTCGTCGTCGACGTCGCCGGCTGGTACAACATCGGGTTCGCGCAGACCGCGGCCGCGTTCCAGACCGTCGTCCAGACCCGAGCGCTCAGCACGAGCGTGCGGGCGAACGCGAACGTCGCGGTGCGGGTAGCCGGGATCGGCGGCGTGCCACTGTCCGGGGTCGCGGCCGTGCTCGCGACGGTGCACGTGGCGGGGCCGACCCGCAACGGCGGGCTCCAGGCCTGGAAGTACGGCGTCGCGCGGCCGGGGTCGACGACGGTCTTGCAGTTCAGGGCCGGCCAGACGGTGTCGGACGTCGTGCTCATCCCGCTCTCGCCCGACGGCAGGTTCTACCTGCACAACTCCTCGAGCGGCAGTACGAGGCTCGTCGTCGACATCGACGGCTACGTGCCGGCCACGCCGCTGACCCCGCCGACGGGCACGGCCACTGCCCGCTACGTCCGCAACATCACCGACTCGGCGGGTAACGACCTTTCCGCCGAGGGCGCGGCCGACGCGGCGGCCGGGTACTCGTTCGTCCTGCTGGACATCGGCGCGCAGTTGAACGACAAGACCGGCGTCGCCCTGACCGGCAACGACCGCCGGATCAGCTACGCCAACCTGGTCAGCGCGCTCACGACCTACCTGACCGGCTTCGCGACGGGCGGCCACACCGGCCGGGTCGCGGTCGGGACGAACAACAGCGGCTCGGACTGGGCCAACTACACCGGCACCGCCCGCGGCGCGGACTGGGCCACGCAGGTCGTCCGGCCGCTGGCCGTGGTCGCGCCGGGGGTGACCGTCATCGGCGCGAACGACCTCGAGGCCGGCTTCGTCAGCACCGAACCGCAGGCCGAGGCGTGGAAGGCCGCGTTCCTGTCCGAGATGCCCGGCACCGGGACGGCACTGGTCTACAACGGGTCGGCCGACTTCTGCCCCAAGACCTGGACCCGCAACTCGGCCTGCAACTTCGGGTGGACCTACGCGAAGCTCTACGCCCTGGCCGGTGGTTCACGGACCGAGGTCCTGCCCCAGATCTACTTCGGCTACATGGCGACCGAGTGGGCCGAGATCGACGCGACCGGCGGCGGCCACCTGCGCTTCCTCGGGGCGCTGACCGAGTACGCGCTCGATCACGGGACGCTCCAGCCCGGCCAGGGCTGGACGGCGCTGCGCCGGGCCGTCGCGTCGGTGACCACGACCCCGATCGGGTCGGCGGTGGCCGACATCCACGTCTGACGCCGCCGCCGGGTCCGCGGCCGGCTTGCGGTCCGAGTTCGCCACCTCGGCGCGCGCGCAGTGGTGATCTGGGACCGCAAGCAGGGGTGTGAGGGCGTCAGCCGCTGCCGTACGGCCGCGCCGGGTCGATCCCGTGTGCGGCGAACACGGCCGCGATCGACCGCAGCGGGTTGCGGACACCGCTCGGGTGACGCAGCGCCAGCGCGATGAGATGGCAGCGGTGCTCGCCGAAGGTCATCCCGTTGTCCGGGTACTCGGCCGCCCCCACGCCCGGCGCGACCGGCAGGCAGAGCGGCGGGGTGACCGGATGCAGCAGCGGCGCCAATGACTCGAGCAGGCCGGCCGGCAGCGCGTCCAGGGAGGCGAGATCGAGGACGGTGCCGCCGTACCGGCTGATCCGGCGCGGACTGGTGGCGCAGCCCAGAGACCAGGCGATGTCCGTTTCGAGCAGCGCGCCGGTCACCGTGGCGACCAGTTCGGCGAGGTGCTCGCGACGCGGGGTCAACATGAGCCGCACCGAGCCGCGCCGGCTGCGAGGCGGCGTCCAGGCCTCGCCCCAGGTCCGCCACCAGCCGTCCGGGCCGATGAGGTCGAAGCGATCGACCAGCTGGACCCCGCCGACGGTCACACGGCGCCGGCTGCCGGCATGGGCCGCGCGGTAGACGCCGGCGAGCGGGCGCCGATCGCGCCGGCCGCCGGATGCGTCCGTGGCCGGGTTGAACCACTCCCGGTAGAGCAGGCGGGCGAGCCCGAACTCGTGCGGGGCGGCGTCGGCGACGGCGACGGCCGCCTCGAGCTGCGGACGGGCCCACTCCGGCCAGTGACCGGCCGCGACTCCCCCGATATTGCGTGTCGCGGCCGGTCCTGGCTGTGCGATCGACGCGGTGGCTGGCTGCGCTCCGTCGGACCCCCCGACCACGACGGCACCGCCGGACGAACTGTCTGGCGCCATGATCTCCACCTCCGCGTCCCCCTCCTGCGATCGTCGGGGGTCAGGAGCAGGCACCGGTCGTGCTGATACACGTCCCACCCAGGTATCACGACTCGGGTCCGACACTCCTCAAGGGAAACGAACTCGGGCCCCCAGCCTGGTGGTGGGTTCTCGGTGGCAGCCATACGCTCTGCCGGGATTGCCTGTGAGAGGACGAACTAGCGATGGATGTTCCCCAGCAGCCGACGGATGGCCCGCTGCGTCCGGACGGCCGCCCGGACGGGCCGGGGCGCGAGCCGCGGCAGCCCACCGAGGCGGTACCCGACGTCAGCCTCGCAGTGGCGCCGGACGTGCTCGTCCGCTACAACGCCCGGGTCCTCGACCCGGTGAGCGCGGTGGTGGAGCCGGCGCTCGCCCGCACGACCAACCCACCGCCGATCCGCTCGACGGTCTACATCGCGCACCACCTGCTCGTCCGCGACGCTCAGCCGGGCTCGGTCGCCTTCGACAAGCTGGCGGAGGCGGCGTCGCGCTACGGTCTCGCCCTCGAGGTCGACGAGCGGGACGGGAAGCTGCACGAGTACGCCCGCGCCAACGACGTCCAGCACTACCCCGACCCGGTCAGCCTGGTCCGGCTGGTCGCGGCCACCAAGGAGGCGCGGCCGGCGGCCGACGCCTGGGCGGTCCTGCAGACCTATCGCTCGCTGCTGGAGCACGACGCGGCCGAACGGTCGCACGTCAGCCTCGATCACCTGCTCACCGCGGCCCCGTACAGCGGCTTCACCCCGTACAGCGGGTTCACCCCGTACAGCGGGTTCACCCCGTACAGCGGCTTCACCCCGTACAGCGGCTTCACCCCGTACAGCGGGTTCACGGGGGATCCGGTCACCTCCTACGCGATGCCCGGCAGCGGGGGACGGCAGCCCGTCGCGTGGCCGGGCAGCCCCCCGCACCGGCGCTCGAACAGCGAGATGCCGTGCCGGCGGCCGGTCGTCGCCGTCCTCGACACCGGCGTCGGGAAGCACTCGTGGCTCCCGGACGACGGCCCGGACCCGATCGTCACGCACGACCACGCGCTGTCCGGATTCCTGACCGACGCCGAGATCGACCCCGACGCGTTGCTGCACGGTGACCTGGAACCGGATCACGGGCACGGCACGTTCGTGGCCGGACTGGTGCGGCAGAAGTGCCCGGACGCCAACATCCTCGACGTCAAGATCGGCCAGGGCGACGGCATGCTCAAGGAATCCGAGATGCTGCACCTCTTCCGCGCCCTGCTGCTCCGGCAGGTGCGGGCGCAGAAGTCGGACCGACCCGGCGAGCTCATCGACGTCATCTGCATCTCGTTCGGCTACTACGACGAGCAGCCCGAGGACGTCATCTTCGACCACAAGCTCATGCACCCCATCCGGGCGCTCGCCCGGCACGGCGTGATCGTCGTGGCGTCGGCCGGTAACGACTCGACCTACCGCTGCTTCTACCCGGCGGCCTACACCCCGTACTCCGGCGGCGTGAACCCCGCACCCGAGACCGACGCGGTGCCGCTCATCAGCGTCGGGGCGAAGAACCCGAACGAGCGCAGCATCGCGCTGTTCAGCAACGCGGGCGACTGGGTGGCCTGCCACCGGCCGGGCGCCGCGCTGGTCAGCACCTTCCCGGCCGACACGCAGGGAGCGCTCCAGCCGCTCGAGGAGACCTACGTACCCGGCGAAGGGCTTCGCTCGACGATCGATCCGGACGACTTCACCCGCGGCAAGGACGGCGGCTTCGGTACCTGGAGCGGTACGTCGTTCTCCGCACCGCTGCTGGCCGGTGAGCTCGCCCAGTCGCTGGTGGACGGCGGCGACCTCGATCTGACGGACTCCGGCGACTGCGTCGATCGCGCGTGGGCGGCCGTCACCGACTGCGCCGGCATCGAGCGGCCATGATGATCGTCGACCCGACTCAGGACACCCTCGCGACGCGGGCCGGCCTGCTCTTCGAGCGGTTCCGCAGCGGTGACGAGGCAAAGATCGGTGAGCTCGTGTCGCTGCTCAGCCCGATCCTGTGGCACACCGTCCGGGCCCAGAACCTGGACCAGACCTCGGCCGAGGACGTCCTGCAGACGACGTGGCTCGCGCTCGTGCGCAGCGCCGACGGCATCAGCGATCCGAAGGCCGTGCTGCAGTGGTTGATCGTCACCGCGAAGCGCGAGGCGTGGCGCGTGGCGAAGGTCGACCGCCGGGCCGAGCCGCAGGACTTCGAGGACGACCGGCTGGTGACGCCGACCGAGGCGTCACCGGAATCCCAGGTCGTCCGGGAGTCCGGCAACGCCACGTTGTGGCAGCACATCGGCGAGTTGCCGCAGCGGTGCCGCGAACTGCTGCGGGTCATCGCCTTCGCCGACCGGCCGGACTACGCGGCCATCGCGGAGGCGCTGGGCATGCCCGTCGGCAGCATCGGCCCGACCCGGGGCCGCTGCCTCGCGAAACTGCGCGCTCAACTCGACGCCGACCCACAGTGGGAGATGTGATGGGCAAGGACAAGGGCTACACCGTAGGCGCGCTCGCCGCGCAGCCCATCGACGACCGCGACGAAGCCCTGCTGGGCCGCGTCCGGGACGTGTTCGCCGCGGCCGACCCCGTCCCCGACGGACTCGTCGAACGGCTGCAGTTCGCCATCACGCTCGATGCGCTCCACGCCGAGCTGGCCGAACTCCAGCGCATGGACGGCCTGGTCGGCGCCCGGGGTGGGGCAGCGTCCGACGTGCAGACGGTGACCTTCAGCAGCCAGAACATGACGATCATGGTCACGGCCACGCCGGTCGGCCCGGATCGGGTCCGCATCGACGGCTGGGTCGCCGACGGGGCCGACCTGACGGTCGAGCTGCGCTCGCCGGCCGGGCCGCTGACCGTCGTCGCGGACGTCGACGGTCGCTTCGTGTTCGAGGACGTCGTGCGCGGTATGGCGCAGTTCGTGGTCCGACGCCCGGAGGGCTCCACTCTGCCGGCCGTGGTCACGCCATCGGTGGAGATCTAGTCTTCTGGGGATGCTCGCCCCCGATTCCCCGCACCGCCCCCGTGATGTCGGGGCTGTCCGGGAGCGGGCCCGTCGCCTGCACGACAAGGCGGTCGCCGAGGGGCGATTCGGGCACGCCGCCCGAGCGATCCGCACCCTCAACCGCGCGCTGGGCGTCCTCGACGAACTGCCCGAGGACGTGGACCGGGGGGCGCTGGCGGCCGAGGTCTGGTTGTCGCTCGCGGTCAACGAATCCGAGGTGCACGGGGCGGACCGCGGCTTCGCGGTGATCGCCGAGGCCGCCCGGCTCGTCGACGCCGTCGATCGGCCCGCACTGCGGGCCCGACTGCACAACAACCACGCCCTCATCGCGACGCGGGCCGGCGACCTGCAGCTGGCGAGCGAGCAGTTCGACCGGGCCGAGGCGCTGCTCGAGCACGCGACTCCGCACGACCGGATCTACACACTGCTCAACAGCGGCAACGTGCGCCTCTACCGCGGGGAGCTGCGCGAGGCCGAGCGGCTGTTCACCCGGTCGGCGGAGGTCGCCCGCGCGGAAGGCCTTCTCGACGGTCAGTTCCGCGCGCTGCACAACCTCGGCTACGTCGAGTTCCTCGCCGGCCGGCTCCCGGCGGCGCTGGCCTCGATGGACGCGGCCAACGAGCTGGACGTCGACGTGTCGCGGGGTATCTGGGCTCTCGACCGGGCCCGGATCCTGATCGAGTCGGGGCTGACCCGCGAGGCGGACGACACCCTCGCCCAGGCCGGTCGGATCTTCGCCGCCGACCGCACGACCCAGGATCTCGGTGAGGTCGAGGTCGCCCGGGCGGAGTGCGCGCTGCTGACCGGGGACGTGGCCGCCGCGCGCCGCTTCGCCGCGCGGGCCCGCGACCGGTTCCGCCGGCGCGGCAACGCCCGCTGGATGCGCACGGCCGAGCTCGTCCTGCTGCAGGGGGACCTGGCCGCCGGTCGTCCCGGCAGCCGCCTGGCCCCGGTCGCGGCTCGACTGGAGCGGGAGCTGGCCGGCGACGGCCTCCAGGTCCGGGCCCGGGTCGCCGCGCTCGTGGGCGTCGAGGCCCTGTTGTCGATCGGCAAGGTGGCCGAGGCCGAGGAGATCATGTCGCGCCTGTCCCGCGGGCGCCGCGACGATCCGATCCCGGCCCGGCTGCATGCGCGCTTCGTCCGGGCCCGGCTCGAGCTGGCCCGGCGCGACATCCCGGCGGCCCGTCGAAGCGCGCGGGCCGGACTCGGCGAGCTGGCCGGCTACCAGGCGAGCTTCGGCAGCATCGACCTGCGGACGGCCAGTGCGGTGCACGGCCGGCGGCTGGCCGAACTCGATCTCGCGATGGCGCTCGACGAGGGACGGCCGGCCATGGTGCTCGCCGCCGTCGAGCGGGGGCGCTCGGTCTCGAGCCGCCTGGCGGACGTGCAGCCGCCCGCGGACGACGAGACGGCGGAGCTGCTGGCCGAGCTGCGGGGCGTGGTCGAGTCGCTGCATGCCGCGCAGAGCGATGCGGCGCGGCTCAACGCTCGCCGGGCCGACCTCGAGCGGCGCATCCGGGCCCGGTCCTGGAGCCGCACCGGTGCCGGCACGGTGCAGAAGCCGGCCGACGTCGCCACCATCCGGTCGACAGTGGCCGAGCACGACGTGTCGCTCGTGGTGTACGCCCAGGCCGGCGGGGGCCTCCACGCCGTCACACTGGTCGCCGGCCGGATGCGGGTCGTCGGGCTCGGCGACTTCGCCGGTGCCGAGGCCCTCGTCCGCCGAGCGCGCGCGGACCTCGACGTGCTGGCGATGGACGCGCTGCCCGCCGGCCTGCGGACCGCCGCCACCGGTTCCCTTCGCCGATCGTTGGCCGGCCTGGACGAACTGCTGCTCGGCCGCCTCGACGTGGCCGAGCGCCGGCTCGTGGTCGTCCCGACCGGGTTGCTCGGCGCCATCCCGTGGACGGCACTGCCGTCCCGGCGGGGTCATCCCCTCACTGTCGCGCCGTCCGCGACCTCCTGGTTGAACGCGACCGGTCGCGACGACCCGGCGGCCGCCGGCGTGGTCGCCCTCGCCGGCCCGGCGCTGCAGCGCGCCGACGCCGAGGTCGACGCCGTTGCCGGCTGCTGGCCGGCGGGTGTGGCCCAGCGGGGCGCCGGGCGGCACCAGGTCTGGTCCGCGCTCGCCGAGGCCCGGATCGTGCACGTCGCCGCGCACGGTCAGCACCAGACGGAGAACCCGCTGTTCTCGTCGATCCGGCTCGGTGACGGCCCGCTGTTCGCCCACGAACTGGAGCGGACGGCCCCGCACGTCGTGCTGTCCGCCTGCGAGCTCGGGGTGGCGACGGTCCGGCCCGGCGACGAGGCCCTCGGCCTGACCAGTGTCCTGCTCCATCTCGGCACGTCCAGCGTCATCAGCGGCGTGGCCCGGGTCGGCGACCGGGTGGCCGAGCAGGTCATGGCCGACTACCACCGGCGGCTGGCCGGTGGGGCGGACTCCGCGGCCGCCCTGGCCGCGGCCCTGGCCGACGTCGACGCCGAGGTGCCCCCGCCGTTCGTCAACTTCGGGGCGGCCTGGGCGCCGCCGGCCCCGGATTTGGAGACCGTCGCGCCGGTCGCGTAACCTCGACCCTGATCCACCGAAGACCGCTGGTCGTCACGTGCGCACACGTGACCGAACGCCTCCGGAGCGCCGGAAGCGGCCCGCGCAGGTTGGACGGTTCGGCTCCTGCCGCCCCGTGCGCCCTGCGCCGGGGCGTTTCTCATCTCCGCAGGCCGGGCTCCGACCGGCCCGAACGAGAAACGAGAGGAGGTAGCACATGCCGAACACCGAGAAGGTCGGCGCCGTCGCCGAGATCTCCGAGCACTTCTCGTCCTCGTCCGCCGCCGTCATCACCGAGTACCGCGGGCTCACGGTCAAGCAGATCACCGACCTGCGCCGGGCGCTCGGGCGCGACACCACCTACGCGGTCGTCAAGAACACGCTCACCAAGCGCGCGGCCGCCGATGCCGGGATCGACATCGACGACAGCCTGCTGCAGGGCCCGACGGCGATCGCCTTCGTCAAGGGCGACCCGGTCGACGCCGCCAAGGGGCTGCGTGACTTCGCCAAGGCGCACCCGCTGCTGGTCATCAAGGGCGGTGTGCTCGACGGCAAGGCGCTCTCGGCGGCCGAGGTCACCAAGATCGCCGACCTCGAATCGCGCGAGGTGCTGCTGGCCAAGCTCGCCGGTGCCCTGAAGGCGCTGCCCACCCGCGCGGCCGGCCTGTTCCAGGCTCCGCTGTCGCAGATGGCCCGCCTGGCCAAGGCGCTCGAGGAGAAGAAGCCGGCCGAGGCCGCTGCCGCCGCCCCCGAGGCCGCCGCCGTCGCCGTGGATGCGGCCGACGAACCCGCCGAGGCACCTGCCGAGGCGACCGAAACCCCCGCCGAGCCGGCGGAGTAGGAACACACCCGATAGCCGGCTCACCCGGCGAGAAATGAAAGGACGCCAATCATGGCGAAGCTCAGCACCGACGAGCTGCTCGACGCTTTCAAGGAGATGACTCTCCTCGAGCTCAGCGACTTCGTGAAGCAGTTCGAGGACACCTTCGACGTCACCGCCGCCGCTCCGGTCGCGGCCGTCGCCGCTGCGGCTCCGGGCGGCGGCGCTGCCCCGGCCGAGGCCGAGTCCGAGCAGGACGAGTTCGACGTCATCCTCGAGGCGGCCGGCGACAAGAAGATCCAGGTCATCAAGGAGGTGCGCACGCTCACGAGCCTCGGTCTGAAGGAGGCCAAGGACCTCGTCGACGGCGCGCCGAAGCCGCTCCTGGAGAAGGTCAACAAGGAGGCCGCCGAGAAGGCCAAGGCCGCCCTCGAGGGCGCCGGCGCCACGGTCACCGTCAAGTAGTTCAGCCGTTCAGGTAGTTCCAGCTCGACGCCGAGGGGCGGTCTGCGCAAGCGGGCCGCCCCTTCGCCGTCCCGGATCAGCGGCTCGTTTGAGTGGCGCCTTTCGGGTTGAGTGGCGCCTTGCAAGGCGCCACTCAACCCGCAAGGCGCCACTCAACGGAGAGGTGGCGCGCCCAGGGACCGGGAAGCGTCGAAGTCAGCCGGCCGCGAGCCGCTTCAGCACGTCCGAATCGAGGTCGCCGCGCTCGACCGCGGCGTCGAACGCCGGCCGGATCGCCGGCTCGGCGGCGGCGTAGCGCGCGGCCAGCCGGGCCAACCGCGGCGGCTGCAGGTGCGCCACCACCTCGGTGAGCTCCTCCCAGAGGTCCAGCTTCGCCGCCGCGGCCAGCATCGCGTCGATCTGCGCCTCGGTGAGCAGCTCGCCGATCTCGTCCATCCGGCTGACGTCGTCGAGCACGAGTCCGATGCGCAGCAGCTGCTCGCCGGTGAACCTCGCGACCGAAGCGGCCAGCGCCGCCGAGCTCACCTGGGCGACGAAGCCGCCGATGACCACCCACTCCTCGCGCCGCGCCAGCTCGGCCGCCACCGCCCCGACCCGCTCCGGCGGGATCGCCTCGATGACCTGGGGCGCGCGCGTGGCGTCCATCCGCAGGGCGACCTCGGCGAGGTACTCCTCCGAGATCCGCCCGACGAGCTCGGCCGCACGGTGCGGTTCGAGCAGCTCGGCCGTGCGGGCCGCGATGAGCGGCGGCAGCACCGCCTCCGTCAGCTTGGCCGCAACCGCTCCCGGTACCGCTTTCGAGAGCGCGGCCACCCGGATGAAGTAGTGCTTGTCGGCCTGGAACAGCGCGTCGCTCACCTGCATGCGAAGCGTCCGCAGATCCTCGGCCGGAACGGCCGCGACCATCTCCAGTCGCTCGGTCGGCACGTCCAGGGCGTGGGCGAGCTTGCGCAGCTCGCCGGTCGACTCGGGGGCGCGGCTCGGCGGCGAAGGGCTCATCCGAGCAGCACCTTCTTCACGATCCCGCGCACCGGGAAGGGCACGTGCTTGAGCGTGGCCGTGAACGCCTCCTCGAGGCTCTTGCCCTGCCGCCGGCGGGAGTCGGCGAGCAGGTCGGCCAGCGCCGCCCGCGCCCCGTCGTCGAGCGCGAGGACCGCGGCCGGCGGTTCGCCGGCGAGCAGCGTGCGGAGCCGGTCGTCAGGGTCGGGCATCGTCGCCTCCGAAGGGTCTGGGGAGCGGCGCGGGCAGGCGGCCCGGGCGACTCAGGGGCGGGTGCAAAGCCCTGCCACAGCGCGATCCTGGCTGGTGTGCAGCCGGTGCCTGGCACAGCATGTCACAGTTTCGTAGCAGTTGGGCCTGGGCAGGCGAGGGCTCTGCAAATATGCAACGCTAGGCCGGCTGTCGGACGTTACCAACGAGTTACCAGGTCGTTGAGCTTGGTGACGGATCGCAGCAGCCGGGCTGGGTCGAGTCGAGTTTTACGTTCCGAGAGGGGACTGCCCGTGGGTGTGGAGGTTGCGGTCCACGAACTCACCAAGTCCTTCGGCCGCCAGACGATCTGGAAGGACGTCACCCTCACACTCCCCCCGGGTGAGGTGAGCGTTCTGCTCGGCCCCTCCGGCACCGGCAAGTCGGTGTTCCTGAAGTCCCTGATCGGGCTGCTCAAGCCCGACAACGGTTCGATCATCATCCGCGACACCGACATCGCGCGGTGCAGCGAGTCCAAGCTGTACGAGACCCGCAAGCTGTTCGGCGTGCTGTTCCAGGACGGCGCGCTCTTCGGCTCCATGAACCTGTTCGACAACATCGCGTTCCCGCTTCGTGAGCACACGAAGAAGGGCGAGCGCGAGATCAAAGACATCGTCATGGAGAAGATGGACATGGTCGGCCTGGCCGGGGCCGAGGGCAAGCTCCCCGGCGAGATCTCCGGCGGCATGCGCAAGCGGGCCGGCCTGGCCCGGGCGCTGGTCCTCAACCCCGAGATCATCCTGTTCGACGAGCCGGACTCCGGCCTCGACCCGGTCCGCGTGGCTTACCTGAACCAGCTGATCATCGACCTCAACGCGCAGACCGACGCGACCTTCCTGATCGTCACCCACGACATCGGTACCGCCCGGACCGTCCCGGACAACCTCGGGATGCTGTTCCGGCGCGAGCTGGTCATGTTCGGCCCCCGGGAGGTGCTGCTGACCAGCGAGGAGCCGGTCGTGAAGCAGTTCCTCAACGGCCGCCGTGAGGGGCCGATCGGCATGTCCGAGGAGAAGGACGCCGCCCAGGTCGCCGCCGAGCTGGCCAGCATCGACCAGGACGCCCCCCCGCGCCCGGGGACGGGTCCGAAGGGCGGCGGCGGCATCGGCGTGCCCCCGCAGATCCAGCCCAGCCCGGGCCTGCCCGAGCGCCGGGCCGCGAACCGCCGGCGCCAGCGCGTCCTCGAGATGCTGCACACCCTTCCGCTGCCCGCCCAGCACGCGATCAAGGAGTTGATGGAGCAGGAGGAACGCGAGGAACAAGAGGCGAAGCAAGCCGTCGGGCCCGGCCGCCGCTGATGGGGCTCCCATCACCGATCGGCGGGGTGCGTCAGGCCGGCAGCCTGTTCGCCCTCTTCCTCGACGTCGGCCGCATGACGTTCAAGCGGCCGTTCCAGGCCCGCGAGTTCGTGCAGCAGTCGTGGTTCATCGCCAGCGTCACGATCCTGCCGACGATGCTCGTCTCGATCCCCTTCGGCGCCGTCATCGCCCTCGAGCTCGGCACGCTCGCCCGGCAGATCGGTGCGCAGTCGTTCACCGGTGCGGCCAGCGTGCTGGCCATCATTCGGGAGGCCAGCCCGATCGTGTGCGCGTTGCTGATCGCCGGTGCCGGCGGCTCGGCGATCTGCGCCGACCTCGGCAGCCGCAAGATCCGCGACGAGATCGACGCGATGGAGGTGCTCGGCATCTCGCCGATCCAGCGCCTCGTCGTGCCCCGCGTCCTCGCCTGCATGCTGATCTCGACCGCGCTCAACGGCCTCGTCTGCGTCGTCGGCGTGGCCGGCGGCTACTTCTTCAACGTCGTCCTGCAGGGCGGCACGCCCGGTGCGTACCTGGCGAGCTTCTCCGCCCTGGCGCAACTGCCCGACCTCTACACCGGCGAGCTCAAGGCGCTGATCTTCGGCCTCATCGCCGGCGTGGTGGCCGCGTACAAGGGCCTCAACGTCGGCGGCGGCCCCAAGGGCGTCGGCGACGCGGTGAACCAGTCCGTGGTCATCACCTTCATGCTGCTGTTCGCCGTCAACTTCGTGATCACGGCGGTGTACTTCCAGGTCGTCCCGGCGAAGGGGTCCTGACGTGGCCACCGACGTCGTCGCGAGCGCCCGCAAGGTCGTCAACGCGCCGCTGGGCGCGCTGGACGCCCTCGGCGAGCAGATGTCGTTCTACCTCCGCGCGCTCGGCTGGACGCCGAGGACGGTCCGGCACTACAAGAAGGAGACGATGCGGCTGCTGTCCGAGGTCGTCTTCGGCAGCGGCTCGCTGGCCATCATCGGCGGCACGGTCGGCGTCATCGCATTCCTCTCCTTCTTCACCGGCACCGAGGTCGGCCTGCAGGGCTACGCCGCGCTGAACCAGCTCGGCGTCTCGTCGTACTCCGGGTTCATCACCGCGTTCTTCAACACGCGCGAGATCGCGCCCCTGGTCGCCGGCCTGGCGCTCTCGGCGACGGTCGGGTGCGGGTTCACGGCCCAACTCGGCGCCATGCGGATCAGCGAGGAGATCGACGCCCTCGAGGTCATGGCGGTGCCCAGCCTGCCGTTCCTCGTGACCACCCGGATCATCGCCGGATTCATCGCCGTGATCCCGCTCTACATCATCGGGCTGCTGTCGTCCTACCTCGCGTCGTACGCGATCGTCGTCTTCTACTACAGCGACTCGGCCGGCACCTACTCGCACTACTTCCATCTGTTCCTGCCGCCGCTGGACGTCATCTGGTCGTTCTTCAAGGTGCTCGTCTTCGCGATCGTGATCATCCTGACGCACTGCTACTTCGGCTACACCGCCTCGGGCGGGCCGGCCGGCGTGGGCGTCGCGGTGGGCCGGGCCGTCCGGCTGGCGATCGTCGCGCTGAACATCGTCGACTTCTTCCTGTCCTTCGCGATCTGGGGCTCGACGACGAGCGTCAGGCTGGCCGGGTAGCGCCATGGCCCAGGAACCCTTCATCGCCGTCGTGCGCCGCCGGCTGCTCGGCGTGCTGCTGATCGTCGTCGTCGTCGGCCTGATCACGCTGTCGATCGCGATCTACAACAAGGCCTTCTCCAACTACGTCGAGGTGACGCTGCGGGCCGACCACACCGGCAACCAGCTGATCGTCGACTCCGACGTCAAGGAGCGGGGGATCATCGTCGGGTCGGTGAAGTCGGTGACCTCCAAGGGCGACGGCGCGATCGTCAAGCTCAATCTCGACCCCGGCCGGGTCAAGGACATCCCGAAGAACGTCAAGGCGCAGATCCTGCCCAAGACCCTCTTCGGCGAGCAGTACGTCTCGCTCATCGTCCCGTCGGACGCGACGATCGGCCAGGACTCGATCAAGGCGAACGACGTCATCCCGCAGGATCGCTCCAAGGGCGCGCTCGAGACCGAGAAGGTTCTCGGCGACCTGCTGCCGGTGCTGACCGCGGTCCAGCCGGCCGAGCTCAACGCAACGCTCACCGCGCTGGCCACCGCGCTGCACGACCGCGGCGACGAGCTCGGCCGGACACTCGTCAACTTCGACCAGTACCTCAAGGTGATCAACCCGCACACCAAGAAGATCGTCGACGACCTCGCCAAGCTCGGACAGGTGTCGCTCGAGTACAACGACGCCGCGCCGGACATCCTCGCGACGCTGTCCAACCTCGAGACGTCGGCCCGCACGGTCGTCCAGAAGCGGGCCCAGCTCGACGACCTCCTGCACAACGGCGCGACCGCGTCGAGCGTGCTGCAGAGCTTCCTGGCCGACAACCAGCAGCGGCTCATCACCATGACGGGCCAGACCGACAAGGTGTACGCCCTGCTGGCCGAGTACTCGCCCGAGTTCGAGTGCATGTTCAACGGCATCGCGAAGCTCGCCGACCGCACCAGCAAGATCTTCTACAACAACCAGGTCCACCTGCAGGTGCGGATCAACCCGAACAACATGGGCGCCTACCGCCCGGGCCAGGAGCCCAAGCTCATCACCGGCTATGGCCCGAACTGCTTCGGCCTGCCGAACAACCCCGGCCCGATCGACGCCCTCGGAAACGCGCAGATCCCGGACAAGTACAAGTGCATCAACGACGGCGCCCCGCTGACCCCGGAGGCCGCCAGCCCGAACTGCAAGGCCTCGACGGCCAGTGCCACCGACCGCTCGAGCGGCTCGGCCGCCGAGAACGCGCTGGTGCGGACCCTCATCGCCGGTGACCTGAACACGACGCCGGACAAGGTGCCGGACGCGGCCACGCTGCTGGCCGGTCCGCTGCTGCGCGGGCAGGAGGTGGTCGTCAAATGAGAGGCTTCGTAGCGCCGCTCGTGAAGCTGTTGATCTTCCTCGTGCTCACCTCGGTCGCCACCTACGTCCTGGCCGTGACGATCAACAACACGTCCTACGGCGCGACCCGTACCTACAAGGCGCAGTTCACCGACATCAGCGGCCTGAACCTCGGCGACGACGTGCGCATCGCCGGCGTCCGGGTCGGCACCGTCACCGGTATCCACATCAGCAAGCAGGACGGCGGCCGGAGCAAGAGCGTCGCCCGGGTCGACTTCACGGTGCAGAAGTCCCGCCCGCTGCCCGCGTCGGTCACCGCCACGATCCGCTACCGCAACCTGATCGGGCAGCGCTACATCGACATCGCTGCCGGGCCGGGCGCGACCGGCAAGATGCTCGACTCCACCGACCTGATCACCCACACCAGCCCGGCGGTCGACCTCACCGTCCTGTTCCAGGGATTCAAGCCGCTCACCGAGGGGCTCGACTCCAGCGAGATCAACAAGCTCTCGCTCGACGTCATCAACGCCCTGCAGGGTCGAGGGCAGCGCGCTGACGTCGCTGTTCCGCGAGCTGGGTGATCTCACCAACTCGCTCGCCGACAAGGACGCGGTCATCGGCGACGTCATCGACAACCTCTCCGGCGTACTGACGGCCGTCGGGCAGCGCGATCAGGAGCTGTCCCAGCTGATCGTCGAGCTGCGCAACTTCATCTCCGGCTTCGCGCAGGACCGGACGACGATCGGCAACGCGATCGACGGCATCAACAACCTCGCGACCTCCACCGCAGGGCTGCTGACCCAGGTGCGCGGTCCGCTCGCCCAGGACATCGCCGACCTGACGCCGCTGCTGGCGAACCTCAACGACAACAGCTCGACGCTGACCTACGTCATCCAGCAGCTGCCGCCGACGGTCGCCGGCCTGATCCGGACCGCCTCCTATGGGTCGTGGTTCAACTTCTACCTCTGCTCGGTCAGCGGCAACCTGTCGATCGGCAACGGCGCGAGCGAGGTCAACATCCTCTCCCCGGGCGCGACCCTGGGCGGCAATGCGCAGCCGAGGTGCAAATGAGCACTGAGTCGAACGGCGGGGCGCACAGCGCCGCGCCGCCGGTGAAGACGCGGAAGGCCCCCCGGGTCGGGCGGTCGTTCTCGTCGCGCAACCCGACGCCGATCGGGGTCATCGGGCTGGTCTTCCTGCTGGTGCTGCTCTACGCGGCGTTCAACGCCTCCAGCCTGCCGCTGGTCGGCGGCGGCACGGTCTACCACGCGGAGTTCCGGGAGAGCGCCAGCCTCAAGTCCGGCGACGACGTCCGCATCGCCGGCGTCAAGGTCGGCCAGGTCGAGAACGTCTCGATCGACACGGCCCGCAACCTCGTCAAGGTCGACTTCACCGTCAAGAACGGCTGGGTCGGCAACCAGAGCATCGTCAACCTCAAGCTCAAGACGCTGCTCGGCGCGAAGTACCTCAGCATCGATTCGCAGGGCACCGCGGCGCAGGACGCGAGCAAGACGATCCGGGTGAACCGCACGACGTCGCCGTTCGACGTCTACCCGGCCTTCGACAAGCTGACCAAGACCGTCCAGGACATCGACACCGCCCAGCTGGCCAAGTCCTTCCAGGTGATCGCGGCCGACTTCAGCGACACCCCGGCGAGCGTGCGCCCGCTCGTCACCGGCATGTCTCGGCTGTCGACGACTATCGCGTCGCGCGACACCCAGCTGCGCTCGCTGCTGCGGGCCGCGAACCAGGTGTCCGGCACGCTCGCCGCCCGTGACCAGGACCTCGCCCAACTGCTCGAGGACGGCAACGCACTGCTCCAGGAGCTCAACGCCCGCCGGGACGCGATCCACTCGCTGCTCATCAACACGCAGGTCCTCAGCGTCCAGTTGCGGGGCATCGTCTCGGACAACGAGAAGACCATCGGCCCGCTGCTCGACAACCTCGACACCTTCCTGAACCTGCTCAAGCGCAACCAGGACAGCCTCGAGCGCGGGATCTCGCTGCTCGGCCCGTTCTACCGGCTGTTCAACAACGTCATCGGCAACGGCCACTGGTTCGACAACTACATCGAGAACCTGTCGCCGTGCGGCCTGATCGGGGTCGCGCTCAAGATCGACTGCCACGGGACCGCGAAATGAGCAAGCTGAACTCGTCCGCCAACCGGATCGTCGTGCTCGTCGTCGTCCTCGCCGTCGTCGTCGGCGCGGCCTACTTCGCCTTCTTCCGCGGCTCGAACCAGAAGATCGTCAAGGCCCGGTTCGTCCAGGCGGTCGGCATCTACACGGGCACGCCGGTCAAGATCCTCGGCGTCCCGGTCGGCACCGTGACCGGCGTGCGGCCCGGCCCGGCCTACGTCACGGTGACGATGGAGTACGACAGCAAGTACAAGCTCTCGCCGTCGGCCGGGGCGCAGGAGGTCGCGAACTCCCTCGTCAGCGACCGCTACATCCAGCTCGGGCCGCTGTACTCGGCCAAGACCGATCACGGCACGCCGCTCGCGTCCAGGGCCACCATCCCGACGAGCCGCACGAGCGGCCCCGAGGAGCTCGACGACATCTACTCGGCCCTCAACAAGCTGACGGTGGCCCTCGGGCCGAACGGCGCGAACCGCGGTGGCAAGTCGAGCGGTGCACTGAGCACGCTGCTGACCGTCGGCGCCGCCAACCTGAAGGGCAACGGTGCCGCGCTCGGCAACAGCATCACCCAGCTCTCCAAGGCCGCCCGGACGCTCGCCACCGGCCGCGGTGACCTGTTCCAGACGGTCAAGAACCTCGCCGCTTTCACCTCCACGCTGCAGAGCAGCGACGGCCAGATCCGCAAGTTCGAGACCCAGCTGGCCCAGGTTGCCGGCGACCTCGCGTCCGAGCGGAGCGACCTCGGCGCGGCCCTCAACCAGCTGGGGGCGACGCTCGACGCGATCAACAAGTTCGTGAAGAAGAACGCCGGTCGCTTCCACACCGACATCGTCGGCCTCGAGCAGATCACGAGCGTGCTCGTGCGGCAGAAGGCGTCGCTGAACGAGACGCTGGCCATCGCGCCGATCGCCCTGGCCAACCTGATCCACACCTACCAGCCGGACGTCGGCGGGCTCGGGACGCGGAGCAACCTCGCCTCGCTGACCGACGGGTTGACGACCCAGGCGCTGACCCAGGCGGTCTGCGGCACGCTCGCGCAGGTGGGCGGGGCCACAGGTGTGGGCAACCTGTTGAACGGCCTGCTCAAGGGAGTCTGCAAGTGAACCGGCGACGGACGGCACTGGCCGCCGCCCTCGCGAGCAGCGCCGTGCTGCTCAGCGGCTGCGGGTTCAGCGGCCTGTACAGCGCGCCGCTGCCCGGCGGGGCCGACCTCGGCAGCCACCCGTACTCGCTGACGATCCAGTTCGCGAACGTCCTCGACCTCGTGCCGCAGTCGGCGGTGAAGGTCAACGACGTCTCGATCGGCAAGGTGACCAAGGTTTCGCTGCAGGACTGCCGCAACCCCGACGACGGGTCGACGCAGTGGTGCGCGAAGGTGACCGTCGAGGTCAACGGCTCGGTCCAGCTCCCGGCCAACTCGGCCGCCGCGGTCCAGCAGACCTCGCTGCTCGGCGAGAAGTACGTGTCGCTGATCGCGCCGAAGACCGGCGCGGCGACGACCCGGCTGCGCGACGGCGCCCTGATCCCGATCGCCCGGACGACCTCGGCGCCCGATGTCGAGGAGGTGCTCGGCGCGCTGTCGCTGCTGCTGAACAACGGCGGGCTGTCGCAGATCAAGCTCATCGCCCAGGAACTGGACAAGGCGCTCGGCACCACCCAGCGGCAGCGGGCCACGAAGGATCTGCTCGCCCAGCTCAACACCTTCACGAGCACCCTCGACAACCAGAAGAACGACATCACGACGGCCCTCGAGAGCATCGATGCGCTGGCCGGCACGCTCAACAAGCAGAAGCGCATCCTCACGAACGCGCTCGACACCTATCCGGCGGCGCTGCGGGTCCTGAGCCAGGAGCGCGGCAAGCTGGTGACGCTGCTGACCAGCCTGTCGAACCTCGGGACCGTCGCGACCAAGGTGATCAACTCGACCCAGTCGCAGCTGGTCAGCTCGCTGAAGTCGCTGCGCCCGGTCCTGCTGCAGTTGACGGCCGCCGGCGCGGGCCTGCCCCGCTCGCTGAAGATCCTGGGCACCTTCCCGTTCCCGCTCGGTACGACCCGCCAGATCATCAAGGGCGACTACGCCAACCTGGACGCCACCGTCGACCTCAACCTGACCAGCGAGCTCTGCGGGTTGATCAAGTGCACGACGCCGACCCACGGCGGCAGCTCGGCGAAGGCCGCGCCGGCCTCGTCGAATGCGGTCCAGCTCGAACCCATGCTCGTCGGGGCGGGGGGTCGGTGACGCCATGTTGAGACGCTCGACCAAGATCCAGCTGATCGCCTTCGTGGTGATCACGCTGCTCGGCATCTCCTACGTGTCGGCCGAGTACGTGGGCCTCGCGAAGTACGTCACGGGCGACAGCGGCTGCAAGGTCAGCGCCGACTTCCCCGACTCCGGCGGCATCTTCACCGGCGCCGAGGTCACCTACCGGGGCGTCACCGTCGGCAGCGTCGGTGCGCTGCACCTGCAGGGGCGCGGGATCCGCGTCGACCTCCACCTGGACAGCTGCTCGTCGCCGCGGATCCCGGCCAACAGCATCGCCGTCGTGGCCGACCGCTCGGTGGTCGGCGAGCAGTACGTCAACCTGGTCGTGCCGGCGGACACGCCGCCGAGCGCGCAGGCCGTCGTCGCCCACAGCCAGGTCGGCTCGATGGCGACCAACAAGCTGCCGGTCGCCACGCAGACGCTGCTCACCAACATGGACCAGTTCGTCAACTCGCTCCCGCTCGACGACCTGCGCACGGTGGTGGGCGAGCTCGGCACCGCCGTCAACGGCCGCGGCGGCGACCTGCAGAACCTGCTCGACGCCAGCGATGCGCTGCTCGCCTCGGCCAACGATCCGAGCAACGTGCAGGCCACGATCGCGCTGATCGACCAGTCGGCCACCGTCCTGCAGACCCAGCTGGACGAGCGGCAGCCGTTGAGCAGCTTCACGCACAGCCTCAACCTGCTGTCGCAGCAGTTGAAGGCGAGCGACCCGGACATCCGCCGGCTCCTCGACAACGGGCCGGGTGATCTCGCCACGATCCAGAGCTTCATCACGAACAACCGGACCGATCTCGGCGTCACGCTGGCCAACCTGGTGACGGTCGGGGACCTGCTGGTGCGCCACCTGGACGGGATAGAGGAGGTCCTGGAGCTCTACCCGGCCCTCGCCGCGCTCGGTCCGTCCATCGTGAAGAACGAGGGCGGCAGCTACGTCGGCGAGCTCGCACTCGTCCTGCAGGCCAAGCCCGATCCGCAGGACTGCGGCCTCGATCCCCAGGGCACGAACCGGCAGGGCTACGAGGGCACCCAGGTCCGCTACCCGAGCCAGACGGCCCCGATCGCGCCCAACGTCGCCGCCCGCTGCACCGGACCGTCCACCGGTCCTAACGCGACGAACGTCCGCGGCTCGGCCCACGTCCCGGGCGGTGACCCGATCAGCGTCTCCGGCGGCGATCGCGCCTACGCCCGGACCGTCACCAACAACGTCGTGGGGTCCGCGGTGACGATCGGCCCCCGCCTGCCGACCTCGGCCACCCTGGGCGACGGCTCGTGGCTGGGGCTGCTGACCGCCTCCCTGCACTGAACCTCTGCGGGCGCCGGCCCGCCCGGCCGCTGACCGTCGTGACGTACTGTCAGCCCGATCCAGCACCCACCGACCTGGAGTATTGACCGATGTCAGAGGCAAGACCCGTCTCGCGCGCGCCGTGGATCGTCGCGGCCGGCGCCGCGGTCGTGCTGGCCGCGCTCCTGGTCGTCTTCTTCGCCGTCCTCCAACCGGACCGGGATCGGGTCGTCGGCGGCCTGACCGGGCAGGAGAAGGACGTGGTGGCGGCCGCCGGTACCGAGGCGGCCAACGTCCTCAGCTACCGGCGGGCGCACTTCGCCGCGGACTTCCAGCGCGCGCTCGACGGGGCGACCGGGGCTCTGAAGACCGACCTGCGCTCGCAGCGGGCGGCGACCCTCAATGCGATCACCCAGGGCAAGTTCGACCTCAGCGCGCGGGTGGACCGGGCCGCGCTGGCCGGGCGCCCGGACAAGGGCTCCAGTGGCTCGGCCAACTCCTACCTCGTCCTGGTCTCGCTCAACGGCTTCCAGTCCACGGCGCCCGGCGTCGCCGTCCCGTCCCACCTCGAGGTCACGGTCGAGAAGGTCGGCGGCAAGTGGCTGGTCAGCGGCATCAAGAGCATCGGAGTCGACGGGTGAGTGACGACGAGACGCCGGCGCAGCCGGAGTCGACCACCGGCGGCGACGCCCCGGCGCGCCGCCAGGGCGCCGCGGCCGCCGCGCGCCGGGCCCGCCGGATCGGCGGCCTGGGGGTCCCGACCACTCGCGAGGACAGCGCCGGCCGGACCCCCGCCCCGCCCCGCCCCGTCCCGTCCCCGACCCGCACCGCGGCCGAAGCCGGTGCTGAGAACGAACCGGGTGTCGAGCCCGGTCCGGTCCGGGTCGTCGCCGTCCCGGAGTGGCTGCGCTGGCTGCCGGGCGCGCTGCTCTCGGCCGGCGCGATCGCGATGGCGGTCCTGCTGGTCGTGTTCAGCCACGGCGTCTGGTGGGCCCAGCCCTCCTCGGCGGCGGTCCGGGACCGGGTCCTCGCCGCGGCCAAGACCTGCATGACGGCCATCAACACGTACAAGTACACCGACATGGACGCCTACGAGCGCAAGGCGCTCGCCTGCACGACCGGGGCGTTCACCGCCGATCTGCGCCAGGCGATCGAGTCGATCGTGAAGGTCCGGGCCCCGCAGTTGAAGGCCAGCCAGACCATCTCGGTGCACGACGTCGGCATCGAGAGCGTCAGCGGGAGCCACTGGACCGTGCTCGTCTTCGCCCAGGTCGACCTCAAGAGCACGACCTACCCGAAGGGCAGCCAGACGCCGTACGCGGCCGAGGTGGACCTGGAGAAGGTCGGCGGCACGTGGCTCCTGTCGCGCGAGACGACGCTCGGCGGGGCCGCCCAGCCCGGCAGCGGCGGGGGCGCCCAGCCGTCGGCCGGGCCGTCCGGATCGGGCTCGGCGAGCCCGTCCGGGTCGGCCAGTTCGTCCGGGAAGTAACCCCTGGTAGCGGTGCCGGCGGCCCGACACGGGTCGCCAACGCTTGACGACACGCTGTCGGCGAGGCACTCTTTTCCCGCGCCCGTTTGTGGGTGCTTGCGAGGCGTGCCTTCCTGCGTCTAGACTTCTTCTTTGCGCTGCCCTCTTTCGCCCTCGGCCCGTCAAGGGTCTTCTTCGTGGTGCCCGGCTTCCCGGGCCCCGGGGCACAAAGTGGGACGAGGGGGAGTGGCGCGGTAGGCCCGGTCCAAGTCCTTGGAAGGACGCATCTTGGCAGTCTCGCGCTCCGGTAAATCAGTTTCCACACACGGCACAAGTCGTCAGGTATCCCGGGCGCACCGCCCCGGACCTCCTTCGCCAAGATCCGAGAGCCGCTGGAGGTGCCGAACCTCCTCGCACTGCAGACCGAATCCTTCGACTGGCTGGTCGGCAACGCGGCGTGGCGGGCCCGGGCTCGCCGATCGGTCAGCGGCGCCGCAGTCCGGGCCTCGAGGAGATCCTCACCGAGCTCTCGCCGATCGAGGACTTCTCCGGCTCGATGAGCCTGTCCTTCTCCAACCCGCGCTTCGAGGACGTCAAGGCGTCCATCGAGGAGTGCAAGGACAAGGACATGACCTACGCGGCGCCGCTGTTCGTCACCGCCGAGTTCATCGAACAACACCACCGGCGAGATCAAGTCGCAGACGGTGTTCATGGGCGACTTCCCGATGATGACCCGCAAGGGCACGTTCATCATCAACGGCACCGAGCGGGTCGTGGTCAGCCAGCTCGTCCGCTCGCCGGGCGTCTACTTCGACCGCACCCTCGACAAGACCTCCGACATCGACGTCTACGGCGTCAAGGTCATCCCGAGCCGCGGCGCCTGGCTCGAGTTCGACGTCGACAAGCGCTCCACCGTCGGCGTCCGCATCGACCGCAAGCGCCGCCAGCCGGTCACCGTGCTGCTGAAGGCGCTGGGCTGGACCGACGACCGCATCCGCGAGCACTTCTCCTGGTCCGAGACCCTGCTCGCGACCCTCGAGAAGGACCACATCGGCACCACCGACGAGGCCCTGCTCGACATCTACCGCAAGCTGCGCCCGGGCGAGCCGCCGACGCGCGAGTCCGCCCAGGCCCTGCTCGAGAACCTCTTCTTCAACCCCAAGCGCTACGACCTCGCCAAGGTCGGCCGCTACAAGGTCAACAAGAAGCTCGGGCGTCGACGTCCCGACGAGACCGGCACGCTGACCGAGGACGACATCGTCCGCACCATCGAGTACCTCATCCGGCTGCACGCCGGCGAGGAGGGCTACGAGGTCGACGACATCGACCACTTCGGCAACCGCCGGCTGCGCACCGTCGGCGAGCTGATCCAGAACCAGATCCGGGTCGGCCTGTCCCGCATGGAGCGGGTCGTCCGCGAGCGGATGACCACCCAGGACGTCGAGGCCATCACGCCGCAGACCCTGATCAACATCCGGCCGGTCGTCGCCTCCATCAAGGAGTTCTTCGGCACCGTCCAGCTGTCGCAGTTCATGGACCAGACCAACCCGCTCGCCGGGCTGACCCACAAGCGCCGCCTGTCGGCGCTCGGCCCGGGCGGTCTGTCGCGCGACCGCGCCGGCATGGAGGTCCGCGACGTCCACCCGTCCCACTACGGCCGGATGTGCCCGATCGAGACCCCGGAAGGCCCGAACATCGGCCTGATCGGCTCGCTGGCCTCGCTACGGCCGGGTCAACGCGTTCGGCTTCGTCGAGACGCCCGTACCGCAAGGTCGACGACGGCCGGGTCACCGACGAGATCGACTACCTGTCCGCCGACGAGGAGGACCGGCACGTCATCGCGCAGGCCAACGCGATCATCGACGCCCAGGGCAACTTCACCGAGAACCGGGTGCTGGTGCGCAAGAAGGGCGGCGAGGTCGACCTGATCGAGCCCGACGAGGTCGACTACATGGACGTCTCGCCGCGCCAGATGGTGTCGGTCGCGTCGGCGATGATCCCGTTCCTCGAGCACGACGACGCCAACCGCGCGCTGATGGGCGCGAACATGCAGCGCCAGGCCGTGCCGCTGCTGCGCTCGGAGGCGCCGCTCGTCGGCACCGGCATGGAGCTGCGTGCCGCCGTCGACGCCGCGCGACGTCGTCATCGCCGAGAAGGCGGGTGTGGTCACCGAGCTCTCGGCCGACTACATCACGGTCATGGCCGACGACGGCACCCACCAGACCTACCGGCTGGCGAAGTTCGCGCGCTCGAACCAGGGCACGAGCTACAACCAGAAGCCGATCGTCGACGAGGGCGACGCGCGTCGAGGTCGGCCAGGTCATCGCCGACGGCCCGTCCACCGACGACGGCGAGATGGCGCTCGGCAAGAACCTGCTCGTCGCCTTCATGCCGTGGGAGGGCCACAACTACGAGGACGCGATCATCCTCAACCAGCGCCTCGTCCAGGACGACGTCCTCACCTCGATCCACATCGAGGAGCACGAGGTCGACGCCCGCGACACCAAGCTGGGCGCCGAGGAGATCACCCGCGACATCCCGAACGTCTCCGAGGAGGTCCTCGCCGACCTCGACGAGCGCGGCATCGTCCGCATCGGCGCCGACGTCGTCCCGGGCGACGTCCTGGTCGGCAAGGTCACGCCCAAGGGCGAGACCGAGCTGACCCCGGAGGAGCGGCTGCTGCGCGCGATCTTCGGCGAGAAGGCCCGCGAGGTGCGCGACACCTCGCTGAAGGTGCCGCACGGCGAGGCCGGCAAGGTCATCGGCGTCCGCGTCTTCAGCCGCGAGGACGGCGACGAGCTGCCGCCCGGCGTCAACGAGCTGGTCCGGGTCTACATCGCCCAGAAGCGCAAGATCCAGGACGGCGACAAGCTCGCCGGCCGGCACGGCAACAAGGGCGTCATCGCGAAGATCCTGCCGCCGGAGGACATGCCGTTCCTCGACGGACGGCACCCCGGTCGACATCGTGCTCAACCCGCTCGGCGTGCCGAGCCGGATGAACGTCGGCCAGGTCCTCGAGACGCACCTGGGCTGGGTCGCCAAGACCGGGCTGGCAGCGTCGAGGGCAGCCCCGAGTGGGCCGCCCGGCTGCCCGACGAGGCCCGCAGCGGCGAGCCGGACACCAACGTCGCGACGCCGGTGTTCGACGGTGCCAAGGAGGACGAGATCACCGGCCTGCTCGGACTCGACGCTGCCCGACCCGCGACGGCGACCAGCTGATCGGGTCCAGCCGGCAAGGCCCGGCTGTTCGACGGCCGCTCCGGCGAGCCGTTCCCGGAGCCGATCTCGGTGGGCTACGTCTACATCCTGAAGCTGCTGCACCTGGTCGACGACAAGATCCACGCCCGCTCGACCGGCCCGTACTCGATGATCACCCAGCAGCCGCTGGGCGGTAAGGCGCAGTTCGGTGGCCAGCGCTTCGGTGAGATGGAGTGCTGGGCGATGCAGGCCTACGGCGCGGCGTACGCGCTGCAGGAGCTGCTGACGATCAAGTCCGACGACATCCTCGGCCGCGTCAAGGTGTACGAGGCGATCGTCAAGGGCGAGAACATCCCCGAGCCGGGCATCCCCGAGTCGTTCAAGGTGCTGCTCAAGGAGCTGCAGTCGCTGTGCCTGAACGTCGAGGTGCTCTCCGGCGACGGCAGTCGCCGTCGAGATGCGCGACACCGACGACGACGTCTACCGCGCCGCCGAGGAGCTCGGCATCGACCTGTCCCGCCGCTTCGAGCCCAGCTCGGTCGAAGAGGTCTGAGTCGGCCGATTCCCGTGATCTGCCTGCGCCATCGGCCCGGCTGAACGCGCACAGCGCAGGAAGATCACGAATCAGGATCCGTCCGATGCCACCAGAAAGAAGGAACACCTTGCTCGACGTCAACGTCTTCGACGAGCTGCGCATCGGCCTGGCCACCGCCGACGACATCCGCCAGTGGAGCCACGGCGAGGTCAAGAAGCCGGAGACCATCAACTACCGCACGCTCAAGCCGGAGAAGGACGGCCTCTTCTGCGAGAAGATCTTCGGTCCCACCCGGGACTGGGAGTGCTACTGCGGCAAGTACAAGCGGGTCCGCTTCAAGGGCATCATCTGCGAGCGCTGCGGCGTCGAGGTCACTCGGGCCAAGGTCCGTCGTGAGCGCATGGGCCACATCGAGCTCGCCGCCCCGGTCACGCACATCTGGTACTTCAAGGGCGTTCCGTCGCGCCTGGGCTACCTGCTCGACCTCGCCCCGAAGGATCTCGAGAAGATCATCTACTTCGCGGCCTACCTGATCACCACGGTCAACGACGAGGAGCGGCACCGCGACCTGCCGACCCTCGAGGCCGAGGTCAGCGCCGAGAAGTCGACGCTGGAGAAGAAGCGCGACGCCGACATCGACGCCCGGGCCAAGAAGCTCGAGGCCGACCTGGCCGAGCTCGAGGCCGAGGGCGCCAAGAGCGACGTCCGCCGCAAGGTCCGCGAGGGCGGCGAGCGCGAGATGCGCCAGATCCGCGACCGCGCCCAGCGCGAGATCGACCGCCTCGACGAGGTGATGGACACGTTCCGCAAGCTCGAGGTCAAGCAGCTGATCAGTGATGAGCTGCTCTACCGCGAGCTGCGCGACCGCTTCGGCGACTACTTCGAGGGCGGCATGGGCGCCGAGTCGCTCCAGACGCTGCGTGAAGAACTTCGACCTCGACGCCGAGGCCGAGTCGCTGCGCGAGACGATCCGCACGCGGCAAGGGCCAGAAGAAGCTCCGCGCGCTCAAGCGGCTCAAGGTCGTCGCGTCGTTCCTGTCGACCACGAACTCGCCCGCTGGGCATGGTGCTCGACTGCGTCCCGGTCATCCCGCCGGACCTGCGCCCGATGGTGCAGCTCGACGGTGGCCGCTTCGCCACCTCCGACCTGAACGACCTGTACCGCCGCGTGATCAACCGCAACAACCGGCTCAAGCGACTGATCGACCTCGGCGCGCCCGAGATCATCGTCAACAACGAGAAGCGGATGCTGCAGGAGTCCGTCGACGCGCTGTTCGACAACGGCCGCCGCGGCCGTCCGGTCACCGGTCCGGGCAACCGCCCGCTGAAGTCGCTGTCCGACCTGCTCAAGGGCAAGCAGGGCCGGTTCCGGCAGAACCTGCTCGGCAAGCGCGTCGACTACTCCGGCCGTTCGGTCATCATCGTCGGCCCGCAGCTCAAGCTGCACCAGTGCGGCCTGCCCAAGGGGATGGCGCTCGAGCTGTTCAAGCCGTTCGTCATGAAGCGGCTGGTCGACCTGAGCCACGCGCAGAACATCAAGTCGCGCCAAGCGCATGGTCGAGCGGGCGCGCCCGGTGGTGTGGGACGTGCTCGAAGAGGTCATCCGCGAGCACCCGGTGCTGCTGAACCGCGCACCGACGCTGCACCGCCTCGGCATCCAGGCCTTCGAGCCGCAGCTGGTCGAGGGCAAGGCGATCCAGATCCACCCGCTCGTCTGCACCGCGTTCAACGCCGACTTCGACGGCGACCAGATGGCGGTGCACCTGCCGCTGTCGGCCGAGGCGCAGGCCGAGGCCCGCGATCCTGATGCTGTCGACGAACAACATCCTCAAGCCGGCCGACGGTCGTCCGGTCACCATGCCGACGCAGGACATGATCCTCGGTCTGTACCACCTGACCGCGGTGCAAGGACCGGACGGCGACGGCGCCGGCGCGTGTGTTCCGATCTTCAGTCCGCCGGAGGCCGATCATGGCCCGCGACCGCGGCGACCTGCACCTGCAGGCGCCGGGTCCAGATCCGGCTCGAGGGCGTCACGCGCCGTCGACAACGGCCAGACGGTACAAGTGGACGCGCCCCGGACGGCTGGGACGGCCGGCGACCCGCTGATCCGTCGGAGACCACGCTCGGCCGCTGCCTGTTCAACGAGCTGCTCCCGGCCGACTACCGCTTCGTCAACTACGAGGTGACGAAGAAGGAGCTCGGGCCAGATCGTCAACGACCTGGCCGAGCGGTACCCGAAGGTCGCGGTCGCGCAGACGCTCGACGACCTCAAGTCGGCCGGCTTCCACTGGGCGACCCGCTCGGGCATCACGATCGCCATCGACGACGTCGTGACCCCGCCGAAGAAGGCCGAGATCCTCGAGCGCTACGAGAAGGACGCCGACAAGATCGAGAAGCAGTACCTGCGCGGCGTCATCACCGAGGAGGAGCGCCGCCAGGAGCTCGTCGAGGTCTGGACGAAGGCGACCAGCGAGGTCGCCCAGCGAGATGGAGATCAACTTCCCGAAGGACAACCCGGTCTACATCATGGTCAACTCGGGGGCCCGAGGGAACATGATGCAGATGCGGCAGATCGCCGGTATGCGCGGCCTGGTGGCCAACCCGAAGGGCGAGATCATCCCGCGGCCGATCAAGGCGAACTTCCGCGAGGGCCTGTCGGTGCTGGAGTACTTCATCGCCACGCACGGCGCTCGGAAGGGTCTGGCCGACACCGCGCTGCGGACCGCCGACTCGGGTTACCTGACCCGTCGCCTGGTGGACGTCAGCCAGGACGTGATCATCCGCGAGGAGGACTGCGGCACCGACCGCGGCCTCATGATGGCGATCGCGGCCGCCGGCCCGGACGGCACGCTGGTCAAGGACGCCCACGTCGAGACCTCGGTCTACGCGCGGGTCGCTGTCCGAGGACATCACAAGCCCGGTGGCCGCACGGTCATCGCCAACGGCCGGCACCGACCTCGGTGACGTGCTCATCGACGAGCTGATCGCGGCCGGCGTGAGCGAGGTCAAGGTCCGCTCGGTCCTCACCTGCGAGTCGGCGCTCGGCACCTGCGCCACCTGCTACGGCCGCTCGCTGGCCACCGGCAAGCTGGTCGACGTCGGCGAGGCGGTCGGCATCATCGCGGCCCAGTCGATCGGTGAGCCCGGCACGCAGCTGACCATGCGGACGTTCCACACCGGCGGTATCGCCGGTGAGGACATCACGCACGGTCTGCCGCGTGTGGCCGAGCTGTTCGAGGCCCGCGTGCCCAAGGGCATGGCGCCGATCGCCGAGGCGTCGGGCCGCGTGCGGATCGAGGAGTCGGACGGCACCAAGGGTTCCACCCGGCGCATCGTGATCACTCCCGGACGACGGCACGGAGGAGCGGCGAGTACCCGATCACCCGTCGGCTCGCGGCCGCTGGTCAACGACGGTGACCCGGTCGAGGCCGGTCACGCAGCTGATCTCGGGTGCGGTCAACCCGCACGACGTGCTGCGCATCATGGGCCCGCGCGAGGTGCAGCTGCACCTGGTGCGCGAGGTCCAGGAGGTCTACCGCAGCCAGGGTGTGGCGATCCACGACAAGCACATCGAGGTGATCATCCGGCAGATGCTCAAGCGCATCACGGTGATCGAATCGGGTGCGACGGAGTTCCTGCCCGGCTCGCTGGTCGAGCGGAGCAGCTTCGAGGCGGAGAACCGCCGCGTCGTGGCCGAGGGCCAGGAGCCGGCCTCCGGCCGTCCGGTGCTGATGGGCATCACCAAGGCGTCGCTGGCCACCGAATCGTGGCTGTCGGCGGCCTCCTTCCAGGAGACGACGCGCGTGCTCACCGACGCCGCCATCTCGGCCAAGAGCGACTCGCTCGTCGGCCTGAAGGAGAACGTGATCATCGGCAAGCTGATCCCGGCCGGTACCGGCATCTCGCGGTACCGCAACGTCGACGTCAACCCGACCGAGGAGGCCCGCGCCGCGGCGTTCTCCATGGCCGGCTACGACGAGAACGACTACTACGGGTTCGGTAACTCGGCGCTCGGTCCGGCCGTCCCGCTGGACGAGTTCGGGTACGACGACTACCGGTAATGGCCACGGCCGAACCGGTCGGACGTAAGCAGGAGGCGCGGGCGACGGGCGGACAAGTAGTCCGGTTCGCCCTCGTCGGCGGCGTGTGCACGGTGCTCTACCTGGTGCTGTTCGTGGGCTTCCGGGTCGCCGTGAACGCGCAGGTGGCGAACATCCTCGCGCTCCTGCTGTCCGCCCTGGCCAACACCGCCCTCAACCGGCGGATCACGTTCGGTCTCGAGGGCCGGGCCGCGACCCGGGAGCACGCCGCCGGGTTGCTGGCCTTCGCCCTCGGGGCCGGGCTGACCGCGGCGAGCCTGGCCGTGCTGCACCACGTGAACCACCACCCCGGGACCGTTCTCGAGGTGGTGGTCCTGCTGGCCGCGACCGTCGTGGCGACCGTGGTGCGGTTTGCCCTGTTCCGCTGGTGGATATTCGCCCCAGCCCTGAATCCGGGGAAAGCGGTCGGAGAATCCTGAGGCGGCGCTGACCGGCAGAGGATTCGGAGAGCGTCTTCACTCAAGCTGAGTGGCGACATGGGCCACCTCGATGTGCGGGAGCGCGCCCCGGAGATCCGGGTGCGCCCCCGCAGTCGTATCTCGCCCAGCGGCGCGGTGGGCATCGGCCTGGCCTTGCTCGTCGCCCTGGTCTGGTTCGTCACCGTGTGGCGGACGGGCAGCCCGTTCTGGGACCTGACCAAGTGGTGCCTGGCGGTCGTCTGCGCGATCCTCGCCCCCGGGTTCGTGCTCGTCCGGTCCAGCCGCCGGGCGGTGGCCCCGCTGATCGAGGACCTCACCTGGGCCGTGCCGGCCGGCAGCCTCGTCGCCCTGACGGGCTGGTTCCTCGACCGCGTCCTGCCGTTCTCCCCGGGCGCCTTCGTCGTCGGTCCGCTCGTCGTGCTCGCCGGCCTGGCCGTCCCGGCCACCCGGCGGCGCATCCTCGCCCGCCCGGCGCCCGGGTGGGGCATCGGTCCCGTGGCCGTGCTCGCGGGCGTCCAGCTCTTCGCGATCACGTGGATGGTGGTCACCGGCCTGAAGGGCTACTCGTCGGACCCGGGCCTCCACGGCACCGCGTACTACCCGGACGTGCTCTACCAGCTGGATCTGGTGGGCGAACTGCGGCACCACCTGGTGCCCACCTATCCGCCCGTGGCCGGCACATCACTGTCGTACCACTGGTTCTTCTACGCGATCACCGCGCACCTCGACACCGGCAGCAACGTGATCCCGTTCGACAGCACGGTCCGGCTGGGCCCGGCGACGATGGTGCCGGCGATCATCATGCTCATGGCGGTGGTTGCCCGCCGGATCGCCGGCCGGGTGTGGGCCGGCCCGATCGCCGCCGTCCTCTTCGGCGCCCTCGGCATCTCGGTGGCCACCCGGTGGTCGGTCGAGGACGGTTCCACCGGCATCGTGACCCGGGTCTGGCGGTCGAGCCCACCGCAGACGATGGGCTGGGTCGCCGCGATCGCCCTCACCGGGGTGCTCATCGCGTTCCTGCGCCGCGGCGTGCAGGACCGGGCGGTGCCCGTCGCCCTGCTCGTACCGTTCTTCGTCCTGGCGGCCGGGTCGAAGTCGTCCGAGATCCCGGTGCTGCTGGCCGGCGTGGGGCTCGCCGCGCTGGTCGCCCTGCTCCGCCGGGACTGGCCCCAGTTCAAGCGGTGCGTCGCCGGCCTCGCGATCGGCGGCCTGGTCTTCGAGGCTGCCGCGCTGACGATCTACGGCGGCAACTCCTACGGGGTTCGGCTGTACCCGTTCGGGCACGGGATGTTCCTGGTCTTCAAGATGTTCCCGGGCAAGAACACGCACACCTCGTCGTTGCACGAGTTCGGGGTCCACTACCCGCTGGCCGCCTTCGTCGCCGCGATCCCGTTCTTCGTCCTCCCGCTGCTGCCGCGGCTGCTGGGGCTGCTCTTCCAGCTCCGCTATCGCGTCGGTGACCCGGCCGGCTGGGTGACGCTCGGCGCCACGGTGGCCGGCTTCACGCTGCTGTTCATCACGCGGCACCCGGCGGGGTCGGAGATCTACTTCATGCAGTCGGCGTACCCGATCGGGGTTCTCGGCGCGGCGAGCGGCATCACGCTCGCACTGGCGCGGGTCCGCGACCGGCTGCCCGGACCGGTGCGGTGGCGGCGCTATCTCGGGCTGCTCGCCGGCGTGTTCGTGACCGGGGCGGTGGCGGCCACCGTCGTCGCCGTCAACCAGCCGCACCTCGACCCGGTCAGCCGCTGGATCGCCGCCCACCCGGGGGCGACCAACGTGAAGCAGGCCCACCTGGTGACCATCGCGTGGCAGTGGTGGAAGCCGATGTTCACGTTGCTGGCCGTGCTCGCCGTCGTCGCCGTCGTGGTCGGGCTGGTCGCCCGCCGGGTCTGGCGCCGGCCGGCCACGAACGGCGAGGTCCGCGGGCGGGCGCCGGTCGCCTGGCTCGCCGCGCTGTCCCTCGTGCTCGGGACCGGCGCGCTCGCGGCCGCCCTGCAGTACGGCGGCACCCTCGTGCCGCCGGACGGTGCCGCCTCCACCGTCCACCCGCCCGCCGCCCACCTCCGCGCGGCCGGGCTGCTCCCGCTCACCCGGCAGGCGTTCGCCGCCGGTGCTTATGTCGACGAGCACGCCGGCGCCAACGATGTCGTGGCCACGAACATGTACTGCCGGTTCAGCCGGCACGCGCAGCGGACGCGGAACGCGCCCTGCGACGCCCGTAACTTCGCCGCGTCCGCGCTGACCCAGCGGCGATCCCTGGTCGGCGGCTGGGCCTATTCGGACCGCGTCGTCGCCTCGGCCTGGTCGCTGAAGGTCGCGTACCGCAACGCGCCGTTCTGGGATCACCAGCTCGCCGTCGAGCAGTACGACTCGTTCGCCCACCCGACCCAGGCCGTCCTGGACGACCTCTACCTGCACCACCACGTCCGGTGGATGTTCCTCGACCTGCGAGACGGTCAGGTCGACACGTCCGCGCTCGACCGGCTGGCGATCCGCCGGATGAGCGGTCCGACCATCGCGCTCTACCAGTTGCGCGTTCCGGCAGCCACAGGAGGCTGAGAGCCGAACATGAACCTGGACATAACGGGCTACGGTTCTCCCGTGGGCTCGTTGAGACTTTCGGCCGTGGTGCCGATGTTCAACGAGGAAGCCGTGCTTCCCCTGTTCGTCGCCCGGTTGCGTCCGGTGCTGGACGGGCTGCTGCTTTCCTACGAGGTCGTCGCCGTCGATGACGGCAGCAGCGACTCGACGTCGATCCTGCTGCAGCGCTACCACCGCGAGTGGCCGCAGTTGCGCGTCGTCCGGTTGCGGGCGAACTCCGGCCATCAGGCCGCGATCTCGGCCGGTCTGGCGTCGGCCCGCGGCGACTATGTGGTCACCCTCGACGCGGACCTGCAGGACCCGCCCGAGGTCATCGCGGAGATGGTCGAGACCGCCGAGCGGGAAGGCGTTGACGTCGTCTACGGCGTGCGCAACGACCGGTCGACCGACTCGGCCTTCAAGCGCCACTCCGCGAACGCGTTCTACCGGCTCATCCGGCGGCTGAGCCGCAGTGATGCGCCCGCCGACGCCGGCGACTACCGGCTGATGTCGCGCGCCACGGTCGACGCCGTGAACGCGCTGCCCGAGCAGCACCGGGTGCTGCGCCTGGTCGTGCCGGCCCTGAACTTCCCGGCCGCGTCCGTCTCGTACCGGCGCGACGAGCGGGCCGCCGGTGCGTCCAAGTACTCCCTGGGGCACATGGTGCGGCTCGCGCTCGACAGCGTGACCGCGTTCTCGCTGGCCCCGCTCCGGTTCGCGACCCTGCTCGGCGTCGTCGGGGCGATCTGCGCCTTCGGGATCCTGCTGTTCGCCGTGATCTCCGAGTTCGTCGGCTCCACCGTTCCCGGCTGGTCCTCCCTGGTCGGCACCATTGCCGGCGTCGGGGCGGTCCAGTTGCTCTGCATCGGCCTGCTCGGCGAGTACGTCGGCCGTGTTTACATCATGTTGCAGGCCCGCCCGACCTACTCGATCGCATACGACTCGCTCGCCGCCGAGCCGCCCTGCGAGCCCGGCTCGGACCCGTCCGAACTCGCGGCGGCAACGTCCGTGGAATCCCGCCCGCGGCTGGCTTCGGAGGTCTGAGTGGAAGCGACCGAGGTCCGCAAGCTTGCCGAGCTAGAGGACAAGCACTGGTGGTACTCCGAGCGGCGCCACCTGCTCGCCGCGGCGTTGCGCGACACCCGGCCCGGCACGGCCCTCGACATCGGCGCGGCCGGCGGCGGCAACACCCGGGTCCTGCGCCGATTGGGCTGGCGGGCGACCGCGCTCGAGTACGGCGCCGACGGGGCCCAGATCGCCGCCGAGCGCGGCCTGCGGGTCCTGCGCGGCGATGCGACGTGCCTGCCGATCGCCTCGGAGTCGCTCGATCTGGTCGTCGCCTTCGACGTCCTGGAGCACATCGTCGACGACAAGAGTGCGGCCGGCGAGATCGTGCGGGTGCTCCGCCCCGGACGCGATGCGCTGATCGCGGTGCCGTGCGACCCCGAGCTGTGGTCGGCGCACGACGACGCGGTCGACCACGTCCGCCGCTACACCCGGGAGACGCTGACCGCCCTGCTCGGCGGCGCCGGATTCGAGATCCGTTCGATGGACTCCTGGAACGTGCTGCTGCGCCCGATCGTGAAGCTGCGCCGAAGGTCCAGCTCGGGCAGCGACCTCGACCACCTGAACCCGATGGTCAATGCCGGCCTCAAGGCGATCATCGCGGCCGAGCGGGTGCTGCCGGTGAAGAACCGGCGCGGCGTTAGCCTGGTGGCCAAGGTGCGGCGGCCCGCGTGAGCGCGGTCCGCCGCCCGCGCCACTGACCCGAGGAGACGCCCGCGGTGGACACCGCTAACGACGTCGCTGACCAAGCATTAGCCGAACTCGCCGGACGGGCCGCCGCCGCGGCCGATTCGCTCGCCGACGCGACCGACGCCCAGGTTGCGAGCGCGCTCTCGGCGATGGCGCAGCACCTGACGGCGGCCCAGGCCGAGCTGGCCGCCGCCAACGAGCGTGACGTCGAGGCCGCCCGAGCGAGCGGGATGAGCCCGGCCCTGCTCGACCGGCTGCGCCTGGGCCCCGACCGGCTCGCGGACCTCGCCGCCAACCTGCGCCTGCTCGCCGACACGGCGCCGATGGTGCGGGAGGTCCCGGTCCGGGAGCTGCCCGGAGGCCTGCAGCTGCTCGAGCGGCGGCGCCCGGTCGGCGTCATCGGCGTCAACTACGAGGCCCGTCCGAACGTCACGATCGACGTCGCGTCGCAGCTGGTGAAGTCCCGCAACGCCGGCGTGCTGCGGACCGGCTCGGCCGCGATCGGCTCGGCGCTCGCCCTGCACCGGCACGTGATCGCACCCGCATTGGCCGCGGCCGGCATCGACCCGGACGCCGTGCAGATCGTCGGCGAGCCGGGACACGAGTACGCCACCGCGCTCGTCCGGCAGCCGGGGCTGATCCGCCTGGTCATCCTGCGCGGCAGCGGCGAGACGACGGCCGCGCTCGGCGCGGAGGCGGCCAAGCACGGCGTGCGCACCCTCGCCCACGCCGAGGGCGGCGGCGTCCTCTACATCGACGCGGCCGCCGACGAGGCGACGACGCGTCGCCTGCTGCGCGAGGGCACCGACCGGCTGGGCGTCTGCAACCGGGTGAACCTCGTCCTCGTGGCCGACGCCGTCTCCGACCGGTTCGAGGCGCTGGTCCGGGCCGAGCTCGACGCGGCCGGCATCGCGGTCTCGGCCGCGCCGCTGAGCCACCCGGTGGGTCACGAGTGGGCCTTGGACGACGGGCGCGAGGCCACGGTCACGCTGCTGCGGGTGGCCGACGCCGAGGCCGCCGCCCGGATCGCCAACGGCGAGACCTCCGGGCTGGCCGCGACCATCGTCACCGAGGACGCGGCGACCGCCCGCCGCTTCCTCGACCGCTACCACGGCACGGGCGCGTTCTGGAACGCGACGACCCGGCTGCTCGACGGCTTCAAGCTGCTCGCGGTGCCGGAGACCGGCATCAACGTCGACCACATGCCCGGCCCGCGGGGTCCGGTGACCTTCGCCGATCTCTACCTGCGCCAGTACGTCGTCTTGCCCCGCTGACCCCGGGTGTCGCCGATCACGTTTTCCTGGCTGGGCGTCGTCGAACGGCCCGCCCAGCAACCCTGCGACCGCACGACCTGGTCACTTCGCGCGGCGGTTCGGGGAACGGATCCCGCCTCGTCCCGGTTGAAGACGGTGTGAGGCGGCGCGTGACACGCCCGGGGCAAGCCCTTCTGAACCCCAGGGAATGCGGGGATTTTGCTCCTGGGCACTGCGCCGAGTAAAGTTGCTCGACGTGCCCGGAGCGATCCGGGCCCTGTCTTGTGCCCGACGGTGCAGCAGGCTGACGACCGGGTCCGGTCGGTGGCCAGCGCCGAATGACACGGGCTCACCAAGCACAGCACGGCCTTCGCGCCGGGCTGGCCTGCGGCCGGCGTGACACGCCCGACCGCGGGGACCGGTGAGCGGACGGCAAGGCCCAGGAAACCGGGCCTGTGACAACAGCACAGCAGGGGAATGTCGGGGCGCCGTGCCCCGGGAGACCCGCCGACGAGTCCGATAAGCAGCGCTTACGCACACGAGGGAGATTGCAGGCCGCATGCCTACGATCCAGCAGCTGGTCCGCAAGGGCCGGCAGGACAAGATCGACAAGACCAAGACCCCGGCGCTCAAGGGTTCGCCCGCAGCGCCGTGGCGTCTGCACCCGCGTCTACACGACGACGCCGAAGAAGCCGAACTCGGCGCTGCGCAAGGTCGCCCGCGTCCGGCTGACCAGCCAGATCGAGGTCACCGCCTACATCCCGGGCGTCGGGCACAACCTGCAGGAGCACTCGATCGTGCTCGTGCGCGGCGGCCGGGTGAAGGACCTGCCCGGCGTGCGTTACAAGATCATCCGCGGCTCGCTGGACACCCAGGGCGTCCGCAACCGCAAGCAGGCGCGCAGCCGTTACGGCGCGAAGAAGGAGAAGAGCTAATGCCGCGCAAGGGCCCGGCGCCGAAGTCGCCCCCTGGTGATCGACCCGGTCTACGCCTCCCCGCTGGTCACCCAGCTGGTCAACAAGGTCCTGATCGAGCGGCAAGCGCTCGCTCGCCGAGCGCATCGTCTACGGCGCCCTCGAAGGCACCCGCGAGAAGACGCGGCACCGACCCGGTGGTCACCCTCAAGCGCGCGCTCGACAACGTCAAGCCGACCCTCGAGGTCAAGAGCCGCCGCGTCGGTGGCGCCACCTACCAGGTGCCGGTCGAGGTCAAGCCGGCCCGCAGCACCACGCTCGCGCTGCGCTGGCTGGTCGGCTACTCGCGGCAGCGCCGCGAGAAGACGATGACCGAGCGCCTGATGAACGAGCTCCTCGACGCCAGCAACGGCCTCGGCGCCAGCGTCAAGCGCCGCGAGGACACCCACAAGATGGCCGAGTCCAACAAGGCCTTCGCCCACTACCGCTGGTAAGCGCGGCAACCCCGCAGCAAGCCGGCTGCCGCCCGCACACGCAACGAAAGACGAGAAGGAATCATGGCCAACAACGCCGACCTCGCCAAGACCCGCAACATCGGGATCATGGCGCACATCGACGCGGGCAAGACCACGACGACCGAGCGCATCCTCTTCTACACCGGCATCAACTACAAGATCGGTGAGGTCCACGACGGCGCCGCCACGATGGACTGGATGGAGCAGGAGCAGGAGCGCGGCATCACGATCACGTCCGCCGCGACGAAGTGCGTCCTGGAAGGGCCACACGATCAACATCATCGACACGCCCGGGCCACGTCGACTTCACCGTCGAGGTGGAGCGCTCGCTGCGCGTGCTCGACGGCGCGGTCGCGGTCTACGACGGTGTCGCCGGCGTCGAGCCGCAGACCGAGACGGTGTGGCGCCAGGCCGACAAGTACAGCGTCCCGCGCATGTGCTTCGTCAACAAGCTCGACCGCACCGGCGCCGACTTCTTCCGCTGCGTCGACATGATGATGGAGCGGCTGAACGCCAACGCCGCTCGTGCTGCAGCTCCCGATCGGCAACGAGGCCGACTTCATCGGCGTCGTCGACCTGGTCGAGATGCGCGCGCTGACCTGGCGCGGCGAGACCGAAGCTCGGCGAGGACTACGCGGTCGAGGAGATCCCGGCCGAGCTCGCCGACCAGGCCGCCGAGTACCGCGAGAAGCTCATCGAGCAGCTCGCCGACGTCGACGACTCGATCGCCGAGGCCTACCTCGACGGCGACGGAGCTCGACGTCGCGACGATCAAGGCCGCGATCCGCCGGGCGACGCTCGCCGACCTGGTCAACCCGGTGCTCACCGGCTCGGCGTTCAAGAACAAGGGCGTCCAGCCCATGCTCGACGCGGTCGTCGACTACCTGCCCTCGCCGCTCGACGTCGACCACGTCGCCGGCACCGCTGCAGGACGGCGAGACCGTCGGCCGAGCGCCGGGCCGACGAGTCCGAGCCGCTGTCGGCGCTGGCGTTCAAGATCGCGACCGACCAGCACCTCGGCAAGCTGACCTTCATCCGCATCTACTCCGGCGTCATGGAGAACGGCGCCCAGGTGCTGAACTCCACCAAGGACCGCAAGGAGCGGATCGGCAAGATCTACCAGATGCACGCCAACAAGCGTGAGGAGCTGCCGCGCGCCGGTGCCGGCGACATCATCGCCGTCGCCGGGCTGAAGCAGACCACCACCGGTGACACCCTGTCCGACCCGGCAGAAGCCGATCGTCCTCGAGTCGATGACCTTCCCGGCGCCGGTCATCGATGTCGCCATCGAGCCGAAGACCAAGGCCGACCAGGAGAAGCTGGGCATCGCGATCCAGAAGCTCGCCGAGGAGGACCCGACGTTCCAGGTCCAGAACGACGAGGAGACCGGCCAGACGGTCATCTCGGGCATGGGCGAGCTGCACCTCGAGATCCTGGTCGACCGGATGCGGCGCGAGTTCAACGTCGAGGCCAACGTCGGCAAGCCGCAGGTGGCCTACCGCGAGACGATCCGCGCGGACCGTCGAGCGCGAGGACCTCACCTACAAGAAGCAGACCGGTGGTTCCGGGCAGTACGCGAAGGTCCAGATCGCCCTCGAGCCGCTGGAGCTCACGTCCGACGGCGCCGACCTACGAGTTCGTCAACGAGGTCACCGGCGGTCGCATCCCGAAGGAGTACATCCCCTCGGTGGACGCCGGCGCGCAGGAGGCCATGCAGTACGGCATCCTCGCCGGCTACCCGCTGGTCGGCGTCAAGATGACCCTGATCGACGGTGGCTACCACGAGGTCGACTCGTCGGAGATGGCGTTCAAGATCGCCGGCTCGATGGTCTTCAAGGAGGCCGCCCGCAAGGCCAACCCGGTCCTGCTCGAGCCGCTGATGGCCGTCGAGGTCATCACGCCCGAGGACAACATGGGCGACGTCATCGGCGACCTGAACTCCCGCCGCGGCCAGATCCAGGCCATGGAGGAGCGCGGCGGTGCCCGGGTCGTCAAGGCGCTCGTGCCGCTGTCGGAGATGTTCGGCTACGTCGGCGACCTGCGGTCGCAAGACGCAGGGCCGGGCGAGCTACTCGATGCAGTTCGACAGCTACGCCGAGGTTCCGCAGAACGTGGCCAAGGAGATCATCGCGAAGGCGACAGGCGAGTAACACCCGACCACCAGAGCTTCAACAAGCAGTCCAAACCAGCCGGACCAAGCAAGACCGGCAAACGGCCCGAGAGGGACAGGGATCCACAGTGGCGAAGGCCAAGTTCGAGCGGACCAAGCCGCACGTCAACATCGGCACCATCGGTCACATCGACCATGGCAAGACGACGCTGACGGCAGCGATCTCGCAAGTGCTGCACGACAAGTACCCGGACCTGAACCCGGACACCCAGGCGTTCGACCAGATCGACAAGGCGCCTGAGGAGCGGCAGCGCGGCATCACGATCTCGATCGCGCACATCGAGTACCAGACCGAGAAGCGGCACTACGCGCACGTCGACTGCCCCGGGCACGCCGACTACATCAAGAACATGATCACCGGTGCGGCCCAGATGGACGGCGCGATCCTGGTCGTCGCCGCCACCGACGGCCCGATGCCGCAGACCAAGGAGCACGTGCTGCTCGCCCGTCAGGTCGGCGTCCCCTACATCGTCGTCGCGCTGAACAAGGCCGACATGGTCGACGACGAGGAGATCCTGGAGCTCGTCGAGCTCGAGGTCCGCGAGCTGCTGACCCAGTACGAGTTCCCGGGCGACGACGCCCCGATCGTCCGCGTCTCGGCGCTCAAGGCGCTCGAGGGCGACGCCGAGTGGGGCGAGACGGTCCTCGAGCTGATGGACGCCGTCGACGAGTCGATCCCGCAGCCGGAGCGCGAGACCGAGAAGCCGTTCCTGATGCCGATCGAGGACGTCTTCACGATCACCGGTCGCGGCACGGTCGTCACCGGCCGCATCGAGCGCGGCGTCCTGAAGGTCAACGAGACCGTCGACATCGTCGGCATCCACCCGGACGAAGCAGACCACCACGGTCACCGGCATCGAGATGTTCCGCAAGCTGCTCGACGAGGGCCAGGCCGGCGAGAACGTCGGCCTGCTGCTGCGCGGCATCAAGCGCGAGGACGTCGAGCGCGGCCAGGTCGTCATCAAGCCGGGCACGACCACCCCGCACACCGAATTCGAGGCGAACGTCTACATCCTGTCGCAAGGACGAGGGTGGCCGGCACACGCCGTTCTTCAACAACTACCGCCCGCAGTTCTACTTCCGCACCACCGACGTGACCGGTGTGGTGACCCTCCCCGAGGGCACCGAGATGGTCATGCCGGGCGACAACACCGAGATGACGGTCGAGCTGATCCAGCCGATCGCCATGGAGGAGGGCCTGCGCTTCGCCATCCGTGAGGGTGGCCGCACCGTCGGCGCCGGTCGCGTCACCAAGATCATCAAGTAGCACGGCACTCGGGCGGGCCCGCGAATCATCGAGGGCCCGCCCGGCAGCTTGCTCCGGTCCTCCGACACGAGCCGCGAGCTCGAACCTCGCAGCGACCGAGAACAGTGAAGGTGAGTCAGCCACCATGGCGGGACAGAAGATCCGCATCCGGCTCAAGGCCTACGACCACGAGGCCATCGACGCCAGCGCGCGCAAGATCGTCGAGACGGTGACGCGTACCGGCGCCCGGGTCGTCGGCCCGGTGCCGCTGCCGACGGAGAAGAACATCTACTGCGTCATCCGCTCGCCGCACAAGTACAAGGACAGCCGCGAGCACTTCGAGATGCGCACCCACAAGCGGCTCATCGACATCCTCGACCCGACGCCGAAGACGGTCGACGCGCTCATGCGCATCGACCTGCCGGCCAGCGTCGACGTCAACATCCAGTAACGAGCGGAGATCTGAACCACATGGCTAACGACAAGACGGGGATTCTGGGCGAGAAGCTCGGCATGACCCAGGTCTTCGACGAGAACAACCGGATCGTCCCGGTGACCGTCGTCAAGGCCGGGCCGTGCGTCGTCACCCAGATCCGCACCCAGGAGACGGACGGCTACACCGCCGTCCAGCTCGCCTACGGGCAGATCGACCCGCGCAAGGTCACCAAGCCGGTGGCCGGGCACTTCAAGGCGGCCGACGTCACGCCGCGCCGCCACCTGGTCGAGCTGCGCACCGACGCGATCGAGGACTACACCGTCGGCGCAGAGATCACCGGCGCGGACGTCTTCGCCGACGGCGCGCTCGTCGACGTCACCGGCACGACCAAGGGCAAGGGCACGGCCGGCGTCATGAAGCGGCACGGCTTCCACGGCCTCGGCGCCGGGCACGGCACGCAGCGCAAGCACCGCTCGCCGGGCTCGATCGGTGGCTGCGCCACCCCGGGCCGCGTCTTCAAGGGCCTGCGGATGGCCGGCCGGATGGGCCACGAGCGTCAGACCACGCAGAGCCTGACCGTGCACAAGGTCGACGCCGAGCGCGGCCTGCTGCTCATCAAGGGCGCCGTTCCCGGCCCGAAGGGCGGCCTCGTGCTCGTCCGCAGCGCCGCGAAGGGAGCTCTGACAGCATGACGCTGTCACGTCACGCGTCGCAGAACCCGACTGACGACGACGTCCACGACGGCGGGCGCAAGACCGTCGAGCTGCCCGGCCGAGGTCTTCGACGTCAAGACCAACGTCCCGCTGATCCACCAGGTCGTCGTCGCCCAGCTCGCCGCCGCGCGCCAGGGCACGCACAAGACGAAGACCCGCGGCGAGGTCCGCGGTGGCGGCAAGAAGCCGTACCGGCAGAAGGGCACCGGCCGGGCCCGCCAGGGCTCGACCCGCGCGCCGCAGTTCGCCGGCGGTGGCGTCGTCCACGGCCCGGTGCCGCGCGACTACGCCCAGCGCACGCCCAAGAAGATGAAGGCCGCCGCCCTGCGCGGGGCCCTCTCCGACCGGGCCCGCAACGACCGCGTGCACGTGGTCTCCTCGCTGGTCGCCGGCGACGCGCCGTCGACCAAGGACGCGCCGCCGACGGCGCTGGCCAAGATCAGCGGCGCCAAGCACGTCCTCGTCGTCGCCGAGCGCACCGACGAGCTCACCTGGAAGAGCCTGCGCAACGTGCCCGAGGTGCACCTGCTCGAGCCGGGCCAGCTCAACACCTACGACGTGCTGATCAGCGACGACGTGGTGTTCACCGCAGGCCGCGCTCGAGCGCGTTCCTGGCCGGCCCGGCCAAGGGCAAGTCGGCCAAGGGTGCGGCGACGAGCGACGAGATCGACGAGGCCGCGGTTGCAGGCGTCGCAGTTGCATGGCCGACGCCGACGCAATCGACGGCCGATGGCCGCAGCCGAGAAGGCCCCGGCGAAGAAGGCCGGCCGCGAAGACGACGGCGCCGGCCAAGAAGGCGCGAACTGCCCGAGCAGGCCGCGGAGGCCGAGGCCGAGGAGCCCGAGGCCGCTGATGAGCGACGACGACGAGGAGAACGCCTGATGTTCGACGACCCTCGCGACGTCCTGCTCGCTCCGGTGATCTCGGAGAAGAGCTACGGCCTGCTGGACGAGAACAAGTACACGTTCGACGTCCACCCGTCGGCCAACAAGACCCAGATCAAGATCGCGGTCGAGAAGGTGTTCAACGTCAAGGTCACCGACGTGAACACGCTCAACCGGCAGGGCAAGCGCAAGCGCACCCGCTTCGGCTACGGCACCGCGCAAGCAGCGTCAAGCGCGCGATCGTCACCCTGCGCGCGGGCGACCGCATCGACGTGTTCGGACAGATTGGCTGAGGCTGACTCATGGCTATTCGCAAGTACAAGCCGACGACCCCGGGCCGCCGCGGCTCCTCGGTGGCCGACTTCGCCGAGGTCACCCGTGACCACCCGGAGAAGTCGCTGGTCCGCCCGCTGCACAACAAGGGTGGCCGCAACAACCCCGGCAAGATCACCACGCGGCACCAGGGCGGCGGGCACAAGCGCGCCTACCGGGTGATCGACTTCCGTCGGCAGCGACAAGGACGGCGTCCCGGCGAAGGTCGCGCACATCGAGTACGACCCGAACCGCACCGCGCGCATCGCGCTGCTGCACTACGCCGACGGCGAGAAGCGCTACATCCTCGCGCCGCGGCTGCTCAAGCAGGGCGACCGCATCGAGAACGGCCCGAGCGCCGACATCAAGCCGGGCAACGCCCTGCCGCTGCGCAACATCCCGGTCGGCACCGTCGTGCACGCGATCGAGCTGCGTCCCGGCGGCGGCGCGAAGATCGCCCGCTCGGCCGGTGCCAGCGTGCAGCTCGTCGCCAAGGAAGGCCCGTTCGCGCAGCTGCGCATGCCCTCCGGCGAGATCCGCAACGTCGACGTGCGCTGCCGCGCCACCGTCGGCGAGGTCGGCAACGCCGAGCAGAGCAACATCAACTGGGGCAAGGCCGGCCGCATGCGGTGGAAGGGCAAGCGCCCGACCGTCCGCGGTGTCGCCATGAACCCGGTCGACCACCCGCACGGTGGTGGTGAGGGCAAGACGTCCGGTGGTCGCCACCCGGTGAACCCGAACGGCAAGCCCGAGGGCCGCACCCGCCGCCGCAAGGCGAGCGACCAGCTGATCGTCCGCCGTCGTCGCACGAACAAGAAGCGCTGAGGGGTCTGAGCAATGCCGACGCAGTCTGAAGAAGGGCCCGTTCGTCGACGACCACCTGCTCAAGAAGGTGGACGCGCAGAACGACAAGGGCAGCAAGAACGTGATCAAGACCTGGTCGCGCCGCTCGACGATCATCCCCGACATGCTCGGGCACACGATCGCCGTGCACGACGGCCGCAAGCACGTCCCGGTGTTCGTCACCGAGGGCATGGTCGGGCACAAGCTCGGCGAGTTCGCCCCGACGCGGACCTTCAAGGGCCACATCAAGGACGACCGCCGGTCGCGGCGCGGCTGAGGAGCGAAGAGATCAATGACTGAACCGACGCGACGAGGTGCGCGCCGAGCCTGCGCGAAGGCCTCGCACGTGCGCGTGACGCCGATGAAGGCGCGCCGCGTCGTCGACCTGATCCGCGACATGCCGGCCCAGCAGGCCCTGTCGGTGCTGCAGTTCGCGCCGCAGGCCGCCAGCGAGCCGGTTGCGAAGGTGCTCGCCAGCGCCATCGCGAACGCCGAGCACAACTTCTCAGCTCGACCCGGAGTCGCTGATCGTCTCGCGCGCCTACGTCGACGAGGGCCCGACGCTCAAGCGGTTCCGGCCGCGGGCGCAGGGCCGCGCCTTCCGCATCCGCAAGCGCACCAGCCACATCACGATCGAGGTCGAGAGCGTCGACGTCGCCGAGCAACCAGAAGGGGACGTACCCGCTAATGGGTCAGAAGGTCAACCCGCACGGGTTCCGCCTCGGCATCACCACCGACTGCAAGAGCCGCTGGTTCGCCGACAAGCAGTACGCGGAGTACGTCAAGGAAGACGTCGCGATCCGCCGCCTCATGTCCAAGGGCATGGAGCGCGCCGGCATCGCCAAGGTCGAGATCGAGCGCACCCGTGACCGCGTCCGCGTCGACATCCACACCGCGCGTCCGGGCATCGTCATCGGCCGCCGCGGCGCCGAGGCCGACCGCATCCGTGGCGAGCTGGAGAAGCTCACCGGCAAGCAGGTGCAGCTGAACATCCTCGAGGTGAAGAACCCCGAGGGCGATGCGCAGCTGGTCGCGCAGGGCGTGGCCGAGCAGCTGTCCAACCGCGTCAGCTTCCGCCGCGCGATGCGCAAGAGCATGCAGTCGGCGCTGAAGAGCCCGGGCGTCAAGGGCATCCGGGTGCAGTGCTCGGGCCGCCTCGGTGGCGCCGAGATGTCGCGCTCGGAGTTCTACCGCGAGGGTCGCGTGCCGCTGCACACGCTGCGCGCCGACATCGACTACGGCTTCTACGAGGCCCGCACCACCTTCGGCCGGATCGGCGTGAAGGTGTGGATCTACAAGGGCGAGGTCCCGACCGGTTCGCGCGCCGAGCGCGAGGCGGCGGCGGCCGCCGAGGCCCTGCGCCAGCGCCGGGACCGGCCGGCCGGGGCGGCGCGTCCGCGCCGCTCGGGCTCGCAGGGCACGACGGGCGTCAGCACCGACGCCGGCCGCGCCGCCTCCGGCAGCGGTCGGCGGCGAGCCGGCGCGCAGGCGATCGAGGAGGCCGCGGTCGTGGCCGACGAGGCGACCCGCGTCGGCCGCCGAGGAGGCCAGCGTCGAGGCCCGCGAGGGCACCGCGACCCCGGTCGCCGAGCCGGCGAGACACCGAAGTCCAGGAGTCGCCGGTGACGACGGCCGCCGAGGCCGACGCCGACATCGCGGCCGAGGCACCCTCCGCGGTCACGCTGCCGGAGAACGAGATCAACGCAGACGAACACGGAGAGCTGAGCCATGCTCATCCCCCGCAGGGTCAAGCACCGCAAGCAGCACCACCCGAGCCGCAGTGGCATGGCCTCCGGCGGCACCAAGGTGGCCTTCGGCGAGTACGGCATCCAGGCTCTCGAGCCGGCCTACCTGACGAACCGGCAGATCGAGTCGGCGCGTATCGCGATCAACCGGCACATCCGCCGTGGCGGCAAGGTGTGGATCAACGTCTACCCGGACCGTCCGCTGACCAAGAAGCCGGCCGAGACCCGGATGGGTTCCGGTAAGGGTTCGCCGGAGTGGTGGATCGCCAACATCAAGCCGGGCCGCGTGCTGTTCGAGCTGAGCTACCCGAACGAGGCGGTCGCCCGCAAGGCGCTCACCCGCGCGATCCACAAGCTGCCGATGAAGTGCCGCATCGTGACCCGGGAAGGGTGACGTCTGATGGCCACGACGACCGCCGAGCTGCGCGAACTGCACGACGACGAGCTCGAGACGCGGCTGCGCGAGTCCAAGGAAGAGCTGTTCAACCTGCGCTTCCAGATGGCCACCGGGCAGCTGGACAACAACCGGCGACTGCGGACCGTCCGCCACGACATCGCGCGGATCTACACGATCCTGCGCGAGCGTGAGCTCGGCCTGTCGGTCGCTCCTGAGCAGGCCAGTGAGGGTGTCACCGCATGAGCGAGACCAACGAGACCGCGACCGCGGCCCGCACGTCGCACCGCAAGGCGCGCGAGGGCCTCGTGGTCAGCGACAAGATGGAGAAGACCGTCGTCGTCGAGGTCGAGGACCGCGTCAAGCACCCGCTCTACGGCAAGGTCCTGCGCCGCACGACCAAGCTCAAGGCGCACGACGAGTCCGACCAGATCGGCATCGGCGACCGCGTCCTGATCATGGAGACCCGGCCGCTGTCGGCCACCAAGCGGTGGCGCGTGGTCGAGGTCATCGAGAAGGCCAAGTAAGTCGGCCGAGTAGTAGCAGCACTGGACAGGCATGGTCCGGCGTCAGCCAAGAAGTAGGAGTAGGCAGTGATTCAGCAGGAGTCGCGACTTCGGGTCGCCGACAACACCGGGGCCAAGGAGATCTTGTGCATCCGGGTGATGGGCGGCTCGGGGCGGCGGTACGCCGGCATCGGCGACATCATCGTCGCGACCGTCAAGGACGCGCTGCCCGGCGCCGGTGTCAAGAAGGGTGACGTCGTCAAGGCGGTCATCGTCCGCACCGTCAAGGAGCGGCGTCGTCCGGACGGCAGCTACATCCGCTTCGACGAGAACGCGGCGGTGCTCATCAAGGCCGACGGCGAGCCGCGCGGCACGCGCATCTTCGGCCCGGTCGGCCGCGAACTGCGCGACAAGCGGTTCATGAAGATCATTTCGCTGGCTCCGGAGGTGCTGTAGCCTGATGAGCGAAGCGAACGAACCAATTCAACGCAGCAGGCTCGAGGCTTCATCGGGCCGGCGAACGTTCTTTGTGAGGCGACTCGATGAAGGTCAAGAAGGGCGACGAGGTCGTCGTCATCGCCGGCAAGGACCGCGGCGTCAAGGGCAAGGTCATCGCGGCCGACCCGGAGACGAACAAGGTCGTCGTCGAGGGCGTCAACCGGGTCAAGAAGCACACCCGGGTCACCACCACCCAGCGTGGCGCGAAGGCCGGCGGCATCGAGCACATCGAGGCCCCGATCAACGCCAGCAACGTCATGGTGATCGACGGCGACGGCAAGGCAACTCGCGTCGGGTACCGGCGTGACGAGGAGAGCGGGCGCAACGTGCGCGTGTCGCGCCGCTCCGGGAAGGACCTGTAATGACCACGGCAACCGAGGCGCCGACGCCGCGGCTCAAGACCCGCTACCGCGAGGAGATCGTCCCCGCGCTGCGCCAGCAGTTCGAGTTCGGCAACCCGATGCAGATCCCCGGCCTCGTCAAGATCGTCGTCAACATGGGCGTCGGCCAGGCCGCCAAGGACAGCAAGCTGATGGACGGCGCCGTCCGTGACCTCACGCTGATCACCGGCCAGAAGCCGCTCGTGCAGAAGGCCCGCAAGTCCATCGCGCAGTTCAAGCTGCGCGAGGGCATGCCGATCGGCGCGAAGGTCACCCTGCGCGGCGACCGGATGTGGGAGTTCCTCGACCGGCTGCTGTCGCTCGCGCTGCCCCGCATCCGTGACTTCCGCGGCCTGTCGGACCAGCAGTTCGACGGCAACGGCAACTACACCTTCGGGCTGACCGAGCAGTCGATGTTCCACGAGATCGACCCCGACTCGATCGACCGCCCCCGCGGCATGGACATCACCGTCGTGACCACCGCGAGCAACGACGACGAGGGCCGCGCGCTGCTGCGGCGCTCGGCTTCCCGTTCAAGGAGAACAGCTGATGGCGAAGACCGCTCTGATGAACAAGGCAGCGGCGAAGCCGAAGTTCGCGGTCCGCGGCTACACCCGCTGCCAGCGCTGCGGGCGCCCGCACTCGGTGTACCGCAAGTTCGGCCTGTGCCGGATCTGCCTGCGCGAGATGGCGCACGCCGGCGAACTGCCGGGCGTCACGAAGTCGTCCTGGTAAATCCCCATCGCCGTAGGCCCGCGTGTCCGGGAACCACGGCGAGAAAGAAGCAACGCTCATGACAATGACCGACCCGATCGCAGACATGCTCACCCGTCTGCGCAACGCCAACTCGGCGTTCCACGACGCGGTGGTGATGCCGCACTCGAAGCTCAAGGGCACATCGCCGAGATCCTGAAGCAGGAGGGCTACATCGCCGGCTTCAACGTCGCCGACGCGCCCGAGGGCCAGGTGGGCCGCGTGCTGACGATCGACCTCAAGTACGGCCCGAACCGTGAGCGCAGCATCGCCGGCGTGCGCCGGGTGTCCAAGCCCGGGCTGCGCGTCTACGCGAAGTCGACCGGCCTGCCCGCGGGTGCTCGGCGGCCTGGGCATCGGCGATCATCTCGACCTCGACCGGGCTGCTGACCGACCAGCAGGCCGCCAAGCGTGGAGTGGGCGGGGAAGTCCTCGCCTACGTCTGGTAGGGGGTACGAGCATGTCAGTCGAATCGGAAAGCTGCCGGTCCCCGTCCCCTCGGGGTCGACGTCACGATCGACGGCCAGCAGGTCACGGTGAAGGGCCCGAAGGGCACGCTCGTCGCACATCGTCGCCGAGCCGATCACGGTCATCGCAGCGAGGACGGCGCCATCGCCGTCGCCCGGCCGGACGACGAGCGCGAGTCGAAGTCGCTGCACGGGCTGTCCCGCACGCTGATCGCCAACATGGTCGTCGGCGTCACGAGCGGCTACACCAAGACGCTCGAGATCGTCGGCACCGGCTACCGCGTCACCGCCAAGGGCAGCGACCTCGAGTTCGCGCTCGGGTTCTCGCACCCGGTGCCCGTCGCGGCGCCCGGACGGCATCACCTTCCGCGTCGAGGCCCCGACCCGGTTCGCGGTCGAGGGCATCGACAAGCAGAAGGTCGGCGAGGTGGCCGCCAACATCCGCAAGCTGCGCAAGCCCGACCCGTACAAGGGCAAGGGCGTGCGCTACCAGGGCGAGGTCATCCGGCGTAAGGCCGGAAAGGCAGGTAAGAAGATGAGCGCGTCCACCATCGCGAAGCAGGCCAGGCGGTCGGCCGGTATCTCGGCCACGCGGCGGGTTGCGCAGTCGCGCCGGCACTTCCGGCTGCGCAAGAAGGTCGTCGGCACCGGCCGAGCGTCCGCGCCTGGTCGTCACCCGCTCCTCGCGGCACCTGTTCGCCCAGATCGTCGACGACAGCCAGGGCGTCACGCTGGCCTCGGCCTCGACCTACAAGCTGACCGACGGCGACAAGACCGCGCAGGCCAAGCAGGTCGGCGCGACGCTCGCCGACGCGGCGAAGGCCGCCGGCGTCACCAAGGTCGTCTTCGACCGCGGCGGCAACACCTACACCGGCCGGGTCGCGGCGTTCGCCGACGCCGCCCGCGAAGCCGGATTGGAATTCTGATGTACACAACGCAGCATCGAAGGGATCATCTGATGCCCGGACCGCAGCGCGGAGCGCCCGCACGGGCGGCAACGAGCGTGGTGGCGAGCGCGGCGAGCGTCGTGACCGCCGCGACGGCGGCCGCGGCGCAGAACGCGCCCGAGAAGAGCCCGCACCTCGAGCGGGTGGTGACGATCAACCGCGTCGCCAAGGTCGTCAAGGGTGGCCGCCGGTTCAGCTTCACCGCGCTGGTCGTCGTCGGTGACGGCGACGGCACGGTCGGCGTCGGCTACGGCAAGGCCAAGGAGGTTCCGGCCGCGATCGCCAAGGGCGTCGAGGAGGCCAAGAAGAACTTCTTCAAGGTGCCGCGCATCCAGCCGACCATCCCGCACCCGGTGCAGGGTGAGGAGGCGGCCGGCGTCGTGCTGCTCAAGCCGGCCAGCCCCGGTACCGGCGTCATCGCCGGTGGCCCGGTGCGCGCCGTGCTCGAGTGCGCCGGCATCCACGACGTGCTGTCCAAGTCGCTCGGCTCGGACAACCCGATCAACATCGTGCACGCCACCGTGGCGGCGCTGAAGATGCTCGTCCGTCCCGGAGGAGGTCGCGGCCCGCCGCGGCCTGCCGCTCGAGGACGTCGCGCCGGCAGGCATGCTGCGGGCGCGCGCCGGCCAGGGAGCGTGACGAGTCATGGCCCGTCTGAAGATCACCCAGACGAAGTCCGGCATCGGCTACAAGCAGAACCAGCGCGAGACGCTGCGCTCGCTCGGCCTCAAGCGGATGCACGACACCGTCGTCAAGGAGGACCGCCCGGAGATCCGCGGCATGGTCAAGACCGTGACGCACCTGGTGACGGTCGAGGAGGTCGACTAGATCATGGCAGATGCACCACCTGAAGGTTCATCACCTGCGCCCGGCCCCGGGCTCGCACACCAAGAAGACCCGCGTGGGTCGCGGCGAGGGCGTCCAAGGGCAAGACGGCCGGTCGTGGCACCAAGGGCACCAAGGCCCGCTACCAGGTCCCGGCCGCGTTCGAGGGCGGCCAGATGCCGCTCCACATGCGGCTGCCGAAGCTCAAGGGCTTCAAGAACCGCTTCCGGGTCGAGTACCAGGTCGTCAACGTGGCCCAGCTGGCCGAGCTGTTCCCGCAGGGCGGCACCGTCGGCGTCGACGAGCTGGTCAGCGCCGGCGCCGTCCGCAAGGGCGAGCCGGTCAAGGTCCTCGGCAACGGTGACCTCGGCGGTGAAGATCGACGTCACCGCGCACGCGTTCTCCGACTCGGCCCGCGAGAAGATCGTGGCCGCCGGCGGAACCGGCCACCCAGCTGCTAGACCGCAGCCCGCGCACCGGGCCTTACGGACTGCTGATCCTCGGATTCCAGCCGTGGCGGGCCCGGTGGCGGTCGCATACTGTGGGCCCGGAATCGCCGACTGTTAGCCTGGGCCGACATCGGACTTCCGGGACGCCGGCGCATCCGCCGGCCCGCATCCCGTCCCTAGATCAGCTTGGCCGCAGGAGGATTCGTGCTCAGCGCGTTCGCATCGGCGTTCCGTACGCCCGACCTGCGCAAGAAGCTGCTGTTCACGCTGGCGATGCTCGCGCTCTACCGGCTCGGTGCGTCGATCCCGACGCCGAACACCAACACGAGGCGATCAACGCCTGCCTCAAGGGCGCATCCCAGAGCAGCCAAGAACGTCTACTCGCTGATCAACCTGTTCTCCGGCGGCGCGCTGCTGAAGCTGTCGGTCTTCGCGCTGGGCATCATGCCCTACATCACGGCCAGCATCATCATCCAGCTGCTGGTCGTGGTGATCCCGCGCTTCGAGCAGCTGAAGAAGGAAGGCCAGTCCGGCCAGCAGAAGCTCACCCAGTACAGCCGGTACCTGACCATCGGCCTGGCGATCCTGCAGTCCACCGGCTTCATCGCGCTGGCCCGCTCCGGGCAGCTGTTCCCGGACTGCACAACACCGGCTCCTCGCGATCCTCTACCACCAGGACATGTGGACCCTCACCACGATGGTCCTCACCATGACCGCCGGTACCGGCGTCATCATGTGGCTGGGCGAACTGATCACCGACCGCGGCGTCGGCAACGGCATGAGCGTGCTGATGTTCACCTCGATCGCCGCGCGCATCCCGAGCGAGGGCCAGGTCATCCTGCAGAACGCGGGCGGGTTCGTCTTCACCCTGATCGTCCTGCTGGGGCTGGCGATCATCGTGGCCGTCGTCTTCGTCGAGCAGGCGCAGCGGCGCATCCCGGTGCAGTACGCGAAGCGGATGGTCGGGCGTCGGCAGTACGGCGGCACGTCCACCTACCTGCCGCTGAAGGTGAACCAGGCCGGCGTCATCCCGGTCATCTTCGCGTCGTCGCTGCTCTACATCCCGCAGCTGATCAGCCAGCTGACGAGCGGGACGAACAGCACGAGCGGGTTCGCCCGGTTCGTCAACACACTACCTGATCAACCAGCAGTCGTGGGTCTACCTGATCACGTACTTCCTGCTGATCATCTTCTTCACGTACTTCTACGTCGGCATCACGTTCGACCCGGTCGAGCGGGCCGACGACATGAAGAAGTACGGCGGGTTCATCCCCGGCATCCGGCCCGGACGCCCGACGGCGGAGTACCTGCAGTTCGTGCTGTCCCGGATCACACTGCCGGGCTCGGTGTATCTGGGAATCGTCGCCGTCCTGCCGAACTTCTTCTTCAGTATCACCAGCGGCAACAATCAGAACTTCCCGTTCGGTGGCACCGCCGTGCTGATCATGGTCGGCGTGGGCCTCGACACCGTGAAGCAGATCGAGAGCCAGCTGATGCAGCGCAACTACGAAGGATTCCTGCGCTGAGCACGCGAAAGGGAGGGGAGCCGCATGAGGCTGGTACTCGTGGGCCCGCCCGGTGCGGGTAAGGGAACCCAGGCCGAGTTCATCGCCGAGAACTTCAGCATCCCGAAGATCTCGACCGGCGACATCTTCCGGGCCAACGTGTCGGGCGGCACCGAGCTCGGGCGGCTGGCCAAGAAGTACATGGACGCCGGCGACCTCGTCCCGGACGAGGTCACCAACGCCATGGTGCGCGACCGGCTGGCGCAGCCGGACGCCAAGGACGGCTTCCTGCTCGACGGCTTCCCGCGCAACGTGGCCCAGGCCGGCGAGCTCGACGCGATGCTCCACGAGCTCGGCGCGCCGCTGTCGGTGGTGCTCGACCTCGACGTCGACTTCGACGAGGTCGTGAAGCGCCTGTCCGGCCGGCGCACGTGCAAGTCCTGCGGGCACGTCTGGCACCTCGAGTTCGACCCGCCCTCGAGCGACGGCATCTGCGACAAGGACGGCGGCCAGCTGTTCCAGCGCGACGACGACAAGCCGGAGACCGTCCGGCACCGCCTCGAGGTCTACCGCGAGCAGACCGAGCCGCTGATCGGCTTCTACCGCGACGCCGGCAAGCTGGTGGCGATCGACGCGCTCGGGCCGGTCGAGGACGTCACCGAACGGGCGATCGACGCCCTGGACCCCTTCCGCCACTGCTGATGCGCGGCCTTCCCGAGCGGATCCAGCTCAAGAACGACGACCAGATCGCCCTCATGCGGGCGGCCGGGCTCGTCGTCGCCGACGCGCTGCGGGCGATGAGCGAGGCGGTGGCCCCGGGCGTCACCACGGCCGACCTGGACGCCATCGCGCGCGACATCCTGCGCGAGGCCGGGGCGACCTCTTCCTTCCTCAACTACGACATCGGCACCGTCCCGTTCCCCGGGGTCATCTGCGCCTCGATCAACGACCGCGTCGTGCACGGGATCCCGTCCGACGTCGAGAAGCTGGCCGAGGGCGATCTCATCTCGATCGACTTCGGGGCGATCGTCGAGGGCTGGCACGGTGACGCGGCGGTGACCGTGGCCGTCGGCGCGGTGTCCGACGAGGCGGCCGAGCTCTCGGCGGTGTGCGCGGCCTCGCTGTGGGACGGCATTGCGGCGGCCAGGGCCGGCGGCCGGTTGACCGACATCTCGCACGCGATCGAGAGCTCGATCCGCGGGGCCGGGCGGTACGGCATCGTCGACGGCTACGGCGGGCACGGCATCGGCTCGGAGATGCACATGGCGCCGCACATCCTCAACTACGGGCGTCCTGGCAAGGGGCCGCGGCTCACCCCGGGCATGGCGCTCGCGATCGAGCCGATGGTCACCCTGGGCTCGCGGGCCACCCGGCAGCTCGACGACGGGTGGACCGTGGTGACCGTCGACGGCTCGTGGGCCGCACACTGGGAGCACACGGTGGCCATCCTCGACGACGGGCCGTGGGTGCTGACCGCGCACGACGGCGGCGTCGGTGAGCTGGCCAAGCGCGGCGTCGACGTCTCCGCCCGCGTCACCGCCTGACCGAATCCGCTCTGCCTCCCGTCCCGCCTGCATCCCGGGACCCTGACCCACTACCTGGTTGAGTGGCGCCTTGGACGTTGAGTGGCGCCTTATAAGGCGCCACTCAACGCGTAAGGCGCCACTCAACGGATGAGGTGAGCCCGCTCGCGCCGCAGTTCGCGGACATAAGCGGCCAGCTGATCGGGCCGTCTGAAGACCTCTATCGGCCCGAAGGTTTCCGTGCGCCACCGTCCGCGTTGACCGGCGTCGACCTCTCGGGTGATATCGCGACGCATCCGCTTCGGGGCCGCGTGGTCGCGACCGTTGTACTCGAGAGCGAGGCGGACGTCGTCGTAGCTCAGATCCGGCTCGAAGAGCCACTGGCCGTGCGCGTCATAGATCGCTCGGTTCACATCCGGCACCGGCAAGCCGGCGCCAACGACCGCATACCGCATGTGGCTTTCGGCCCGGGAGCGCGACCGGGCATTCAGCAACGGCAGGGCGGTCCGCGCTCGGACGATGCCCCGCCGATGCGCCGCGCGGTCGATGACGAGTTGCAGCTCGGCGACGTCGACGCCACCGCGCAGGACGGAATCGCCGGCCGCGACAAGGTCCGGCAGTGAGAGTTGCTCAGCGAGGTCGACCCAGGTTCGTGCGGCCGTGGTGACCGGCAGGCCGTCGACAATCTCCACCTCGTCCGGGCGGACGCGGCGACGCCGGCCACGCATTTCCCTGCGCTTGCTGTGTGCGTGCGCGCGTGGATCCGCCGTGTCGCATCTGAGCAGGAGCTCGACCGGTTGGTCCGGCCGGCCCGGCAGCCAGAGACCGTGCACCTGTGCCGCGGCGGTCCCTCCGATCACCGTCGCCTCGGGTGCGGCGGTGAGCAGGGCAGCAGCTCGACCGGCGAGATCGTCGACGGTCTCGGGCGGGCGCCACAGCCCGCGGCTCACTCGGACGAGATCGGTCACGTGGCCAGCCTGGCTGGTCGGCCGGTCCTGCGGGGCGCGCTGTGGATAACGGAGCGCGTCGTCCACAGCTACCGGGCGCGGGCTTCGTCCGCTACGCCAATGCGGGTTGAGTGGCGCCCTACGGCGTCAGTGGCGCCTTGTAGGGCGCCACTGACCGCAGAAGGCGCCACTCAACCGGCGGGGACGGGGAAGCGGCGGGGGCGGGGAAGCGGCGGGGGCGGGGAAGCGGCGGGGGCGGGGAAGCGGCGGGGGCGGGAGTACCGGCCGGTCAGGTCGGATAGGTCACGGCCTTCAGGACCTTGGCCGGGGCGCCGGCGGCGATGCTGTACTCGGGGACGTCCTCCGTCACCACCGAGTTGGCCCCGACGACGGCCCGGCGCCCGATCGTCACCCCGCTGGTCACCACGACGTTGGCCCCGAGCCACACGTTGTCGCCGATGACCACCGGCCCCTTCGACGTGAAGCCCTGCCACGGGACCGGCTGCACGGGGTCGTCGAAGCGGTGATTGCCGTCGGTGATCAGGCAGCCGTTGGCCAGCATGCAGTGCTCCCCGATCGACACCGAGTCGACCGCGGCGACCATGACGTTCAGGTTCAACAGGCTGCCGCCGCCGATCGCGATGCGCCCGGTGTCGGACGTCAGCCACACCCCGGGCTCGAAGTAGGTCTGCGGGCCGATCTCGAGCCGCCCCTCGCGCAGCATCTGCAGCACGTTGCCGTGCAGGGCGCCGCGGGCGAACGCCTGCCGTTTCGCGAGTTCGACGTGCAGTCGGGCGACGTTCCACGGCGTCCGGCCGCGGTGGTACCAGCGCGCCTTCTGCAGCCAGAGCTTCGCCGCCGCCAGGTCGAGGCGTTCGGACATGGGGCCACCCTAGGGCCGGACCCACCCGCACTAGGGTGGATGGGCATGAGTGAATCGCCGCCCGAACCGCACGTACCGGCTTCGCCCACCGCGCCGACGCAGAGTCTCCCGGCGACCGGATCACCGGTCGCCCCCCAGGCCGCCGCCTCGAACTTCCCGGCGCCGCCCCATCCCCACGCCGAGGCCCACACGGCCGTCTGGGCCCTCGGCCTGGTCAGCCTGGTCGCGACGGTCGTCGGACTCTCGGTCGACGAGGACGGGCACAACGCCTGGTCCTCCGTCCACGCCTGGGGCGGCGTGGCGATCCTCGGGGCCCTGCTCACGCTCGCGCCGGCGCTGCGGTCGGCTCTGAACCTGTCCTCGCACCGCACCGGCCAGGTCGCCGGGGCGGGCGCGGGGGCGCTCGGCCTGTTCTGGGTTCTGCTCGTGCTGCCCCGGGTCGGCTCCAACACCTCGCTCGTCACCACCATCGGGACGGCGGCCGGACTCGCCGCCGCGTGGGTCGCGCCCGGGCGCGAGATGGGGACGGAACCCGGCCCGCGCCCCCGAGTCTGGTGAGCGGCCTCCAGGCCCGGATGCGCCTACGGGCGGCCGCGGCGTTGAGCCTCCTGCCACTCGGGCTCGCCTGGGGATCGCGCGCCCGCGGGGCCGATGTCCCGGCCCGGGTCTTCCTGGTGCTCGCGGCCGTCGCGCTCCTGGCTGCGGCCACTCGAAACCGCGCACAGGTGATGAATCGGGCGGCCGGCACCGGGGCGGGCGCGACCGGGGCCGCGCTGGCCCTTGCGCTCGCCGCCCACGCGGTGGCGGCCGTCGCCTGCCTGGCCGGGGCGATAACCCTCGTGATTCCGCTCGTGCGCCCCCGGAAACCGGGCGTTTTTGTCCCGGCGCCGGTACGTAGGTAGACTGGTCGCTTGGTGCACGCCGACGGTTTTCTGCTGTGAACATTTGCCCGCTGTGGCCGCGGGTGGCAGATCCGGATCCTCACGGCAAGCCCGAGAAGAACACGGTCCGGATCGGGCCGTGCCCCAGCACGTCCATAGTCACGAAAAGCGGAGGATATGGCCAAGAAAGACGGGGCCATCGAGGTCGAAGGCCGCGTGGTCGAGCCACTGCCCAATGCGATGTTCCGGGTGGAACTGAGCAACGGGCACAAGGTGCTCGCCCACATCAGCGGCAAGATGCGTCAGCACTACATCCGGATCCTCCCCGAGGATCGCGTTGTCGTGGAGCTGTCGCCCTACGACCTCACCCGGGGCCGCATCGTCTACCGCTACAAGTGACAGCCACAGAAGTTCAGCCACAGTAAGGAAGACACGGCCGTGAAGGTCAAGCCGAGCGTCAAGCCGATCTGCGACAAGTGCAAGGTCATTCGTCGCCACGGTCGGGTCATGGTCATCTGCGACAACCTGCGCCACAAGCAGCGCCAGGGCTGATCCAGCCGACCGCGTCCGGGAAGCCAGCTTCTGCGGACGCACCACATCGCGCACACCTGATGCCGTCTCATCACGGCTAATCACCCCCGGACGAAGGCCGGGGCCCGACCCAGCGGGGGTCGGGACGGGTGCGCATCCACACCTTCGACGAACAGAGCCAGGAGAACCGCCCGCATGGCACGTCTTGCCGGCGTCGACCTCCCCCGCGAGAAGCGGATGGAGATCGCGCTCACCTACATCTACGGCATGGGCCGTACCCGCGCGAAGCAGACCCTCGAGGCCACCGGCGTCAGCCCGGACCTTCGGGCGCGGGACCTCAGCGACGACGACCTCGTCCGTCTGCGTGACTACATCGACGCCAACTACAAGGTCGAGGGTGACCTCCGCCGTGAGGTGGCCGCCGACATCCGCCGCAAGATCGAGATCGGTTCCTACGAGGGCATCCGCCACCGGCGGGGTCTACCGGTCCACGGTCAGCGCACCAAGACCAACGCGCGCACCCGCAAGGGTCCGAAGAAGACCATCGCGGGCAAGAAGAAGGCAGGTAAGAAGTAATGCCGGGTCAGGCTCGCAAGGCTGGCGTGAAGAAGGTCCGCCGCAAGGAAAAGAAGAACATCACCCACGGCCAGGCGCACATCAAGAGCACCTTCAACAACACGATCGTGTCGATCACCGACCCGCAGGGCAACGTGATCAGCTGGGCCTCGGCCGGGCACGTCGGGTTCAAGGGCTCGCGCAAGTCGACGCCGTTCGCGGCGCAGATGGCCGCCGAGAACTGCGCCCGCAAGGCCCAGGAGCACGGCGTCAAGAAGGTCGACGTGTTCGTCAAGGGTCCGGGCTCCGGTCGCGAGACCGCGATCCGGTCGCTGCACGGCCGCCGGCCTCGAGGTCGGCACGATTTCCGACGTCACCCCCCAGCCGCACAACGGCTGCCGTCCGCCGAAGCGCCGGAGGGTTTGATCTAAATGGCTCGTTACACCGGTCCCGCCACGCGCATCTCGCGCCGGCTCAATGTCGACCTGGTCGGCGGCGACAGCTCGTTCGAGCGTCGTCCGTACCCGCCGGGTCAGCACGGCCGCTCGCGCATCAAGCAGAGCGAGTACCTCCTGCAGTTGCAGGAGAAGCAGAAGGCCAAGTACAGCTACGGCGTGCTCGAGAAGCAGTTCCGCCGCTACTACGAGGAGGCGGTGAGTCGCCAGGGCAAGACCGGTGACAACCTGCTGCAGATCCTCGAGTCGCGTCTGGACAACGTCGTGTACCGCGCCGGCATCGCGCGGACCCGCCGCCAGGCCCGCCAGCTCGTGAGCCACGGCCACTTCCTGGTCAACGGCCAGAAGGTCGACATCCCGAGCTACCGGGTCTCGCAGTGGGACATCATCGACGTCAAGCCGAAGTCGCTGGAGACCACGCCGTTCCTGATCGCTCGCGAGACCTACGGCGAGCGCCCGGTCCCGGCCTGGCTGCAGGTCGTGCCGAACCGGCTGCGCATCCTCGTGCACCAGCTGCCGGTCCGCGCCCAGATCGACATCCCGGTCCAGGAACAGCTCATCGTCGAGCTGTACTCGAAGTAATTGGTCTCGGCGGGAATCGGCCCTTCCCCCCACGTCTTCCCTCCTCGCTGGGGCTTCGCCCCTCGCTCGTCGGTCCAGACGTGGGACGGGCCTCATCCGCCTCGACGTCGCTGGTGGTTACTCACCAGCGAATGCACAACAACTCAATACCGCTACGTAGGACGTCATATAGCGGGCGTCCACGACCTGAAGGAGCACTACCTTGCTGATCTCTCAGCGCCCTACGCTGGCTGAGGAGCCGATCGCCGACAACCGGTCGCGCTTCGTCATCGAGCCGCTCGAGCCCGGCTTCGGCTACACGCTCGGCAACTCGCTGCGCCGCACGCTGCTGTCGTCCATCCCGGGCGCGGCGGTCACCAGCATCCGCATCGACGGCGTCCTGCACGAGTTCACGACCGTCGAGGGTGTGAAGGAAGACGTCACCGACATCATCCTCAACCTCAAGGAACTCGTCGTCAGCTCCGAGAGCGACGAGCCGGTCGTCATGTACCTGCGCAAGCAGGGCCCGGGCGAGGTCACCGCGGCCGACATCGCGCCGCCCGCCGGCGTCACCGTCCACAACCCGGACCTGCACATCGCCACCATCAACAAGAAGGGCCGGCTCGAGATCGAGCTGGTCGTCGAGCGGGGTCGCGGCTACGTCACCGCCACCCAGAACAAGCAGCAGGGCCAGGAGATCGGCCGCATCCCGGTCGACTCGATCTACTCCCCGGTCCTGAAGGTCACCTACGCCGTCGAGGCGACCCGTGTCGAGCAGCGCACCGACTTCGACCGGCTCGTCGTCGACATCGAGACCAAGTCCTCGATCACCCCGCGCGACGCGGTAGCGTCGGCCGGCCACACGCTCGTCGAGCTCTTCGGCCTGTTCCGGGAGCTCAACGAGGAGGCCGAGGGCATCGACGTCGGCCCGTCGCCGGCCGAGGTCGCCGACATCGCGGCGTTCTCGATGCCGATCGAGGACCTCGACCTCACCGTCCGCTCGTACAACTGCCTCAAGCGCGAGGGCATCCACACCGTGGGTGAGCTCGTCGGACGCAGCGAGGCGGACCTGCTCGACATCCGCAACTTCGGCTCGAAGTCGATCGACGAGGTCAAGGTCAAGCTGGCCGGCCTCGGCCTCGCGCTGAAGGACAGCCCGCCCGGGTTCGCCCTGCCGAGCTCGGTCGAGTCCTACGGCGACGACGACTTCAACGACGACACGGACTACGCCGAGACCGAGCAGCTGTAACCAGCTGCCCGATCGATTCCTACTGCGCCCGATTCCTTCTAGGAGCACGACATGCCTACCCCTACCAAGGGACCCCGTCTCGGCGGCAGTCCTGCGCACGAGCGGCTCATGCTCGCCAACCTGGCGACCGCGCTGTTCGAGCACGACCGCATCACCACCACCGAGGCCAAGGCCAAGCGGCTGCGCCCGCTGGCCGAGCGGCTCATCACCTTCGCCAAGCGCGGTGACCTGCACGCCCGCCGCCAGGTCATGACGGTGATCCGCGACAAGGACGTCGTGCACAAGCTCTTCGCCGAGATCGGGCCGAAGTTCGCGACCCGTCCGGGCGGCTACACGCGGATCGTCAAGACCAACCCGCGCAAGGGCGACAACGCCCCGATGGCCGTCATCGAGCTCGTCGAGGAGCTGAAGTCGGTCGTGGCCGAGGCCGAGAAGGCCCGCGGTACGAAGGTCGCGGCCAAGAAGGCGCCGACCGGCCGGACGAAGGAGATCGCGGAGGACGCCGCGGCCGAGTCGGCGACGGCCGCTGCCGTCGCCGCGGACGCCGAGGCGACCGAGGCCGAGGCGACCGAGGCCGAGGAGGTCGAGGAGGGGCTGGCCGCGATCGGGCTCTCGCCGGACGAGGCCGAGGATGCTGCGGAGGCGGCCGACGAGACCGTCGGCGAGGACGTCGAAGCCGGTGCCGAGCTGGCCGAGAAGCCGTCCGAGGACTGACCCTGCACGAACCCACGATCGAGGCGGGCCCGCTGGTGCGGGTCCGCCTCGACGTTTGTTACGAGGGCACCGACTTCTCCGGTTGGGCCGCCCAGCCCGGGCGGCGCACGGTGCAGGGCGTGCTCGAGGACGCCCTGAGCACCGTCCTGCGACGGCCGGCCGTACCGCTCACGGTGGCCGGGCGGACCGACACGGGCGTGCACGCCACCGGGCAGGTCGCGCACTGCGACCTGCCGGAGCTACCGGATGGGCTGCTGCGGCGCCTGGCCGGCGTGCTGCCGCCGGATGTCCGCGTGCAGGACGTCCGGGTGGTCCCGCCCGACTTCGACGCCCGATTCGCGGCCCTGTGGCGCCGCTACGAGTACCGGATCGGGGACGCGCCGGGCGGAGTCGACCCGCTGCGCCGCCGGCACGTCCTGGCCTGGCCCCGGCCCCTGGACGTCGCGGCCATGACGAGCGCTGCGGCCGGGCTCGTCGGCCTGCACGACTTCGCCGCCTTCTGCCGGCGCCGCGAGGGTGCGACCACGATCCGATCGCTGCAGACGCTCACCGTCGAGCGGGTCGGGCACGACGTCGTCGCGACCGTCGTCGCCGACGCGTTCTGCCACTCGATGGTGCGTTCGCTGGTCGGGGCCCTGCTTGCGGTCGGGGAGGGGCGTCGACCGGTCGACTGGCCGGCGTCGCTGCTCGCGCGCGACCGGCGGGCCGACGACGTGGCGGTCGCGCCGGCGCACGGCCTGACCCTCGTCGCGGTCGGCTATCCGGCCGACGGCGAACTCGCGGCCCGGGCCCTGACGACGCGGGCCCGCCGGGCCGAGTAGGGCCTCAGCGCCCGGCGAACGCGTGGACGGCCGCGGCCACGGTGGCCGGTTCCTCCACCTGCGGGTAGTGGCCGAGATCGGGCCACCGGGTCAGCGGCGCGGCCGGGCGCAACGCCTGCACCGCGGCCAGCACGTCCTCGACGCACACGGGGTCCCGCCCGGCCCAGCCGAGTTCGAGGCGTCCGGGCCAGTCGCGCAGCGCGCCGTGCCAGCGCCCGGCGAAGTCGACCCGCTCGCGCAGGTAGTGGGTGAGGCGGTCGATGATCCGGTGCCCGCCGCCGTGCGCGAGCAGCGACCACTGGTCCGCGGCCTCGTCGGCGGTCAGCGGATGGGCGGCGGAGAAGATCCGCCGGAACTGCGCCCGGAAGACCGCCTCGTTCGTCAGCCGGGCGACGACCGGGCCCAGGCGGGTGCGCAGGGCCCGCTGAGCCGGCGTCAGATGCGCCTTCTCGACGACCATGCTGCCGTTGAAGAGGAACACGCCCGCCAGCCCGAAGCGCAGCCGCCCGTCGAGGTCGCGGGCCATCAGCTCCGAGGCCACCGACGTCCCCATGTCGTGCGCGACGAGCAGGACGTCCCGCTCGCCGACGACCGCCTCGGCGAGATCGGCCTGCAACATCAGCGAGTACTGCGGCAGTCGTGGCTTGTCCGACAGCCCGAAGCCGAGGAAGTCGAAGACGGTGACGTCGCGGCCGGCGAGCAGCGGCAGCAGCCCGCGCCAGTCGTACGAGCTCGACGGGTAGCCGTGCAGCAGGACCAGCGGCGGCCCGTCGCCGGCGATCCGGCGGACGAAGAGCCGGTGGCCGGCGATGTCCTCGAACGCTCCGGCGGCGGCCCACGCCTGCGCCCGAGGGGTCAGCTCGGGGCTCATCCGAGGATGGCGGCGAGCAGCCGGTAGCAGCGCTCGATCATGCCCTCGGCCGACTCGTCGGGATGGTCGAGCCACCACTCGACCAGCGAGTTGACGATGCCCATCCAGACCCGGGTCAGCGCCGACGCGTCGAGGTCGCTCTCGATCCCGCGGGCCTGCAGGAAGCGGGCCGACCCGCTGGCGGCGATGGCCGCCGTACGGGCGCGGTACTCGTCGGCCGCGGCGGCGATCTCGCCCGTCGCCGGCATGGACGGGTCGAACAGCATCCGCCAGGCGTCGCGTTGCGGCTCGAGGGCCTCGAAGACCGCCCGCAGCGGGTAGATGCGCGAGACCACGGAGTCGTCGACCTCGAGCTCGGCCTCCTCCAGCCGCTGCAGCAGGCCGCTGGACACGCCGTGCAGGCAGGCGAGGTAGAGCCCGTCCTTCGACCCGAAGTACTGGTAGATCAGCGGTTTGGAGATGCCGGCCCGGCGGGCGATCTCGACCATCGACGCGCCGGCGTAGCCACGGCTCGCGAACTCGTTGACGGCCTCGGCGACGATCTGCCCCTCGCGCTCGGCGCGGGGCACCCCCTTCGTCCCGATCAGGGCGCCGCTGGACACCCGAGCGATCTTACCCTACGGTAAGTGACTCAAAGGTCAGTTTGTGCCCGCGAAAGGACTCGCCGGATGTCCGCTTTCGCCGACAGCCTGCGCGACCCGGTGACCTACGCGGTCCCGGTGTTCGTGCTGTTCATCGTGCTCGAGGCCCTGTCGATGAAGTTCCTCGATGACGGCAGCGACTTCACCGGGTACGAGACGCGCGACACCCGCACGAACATCCTGATGGGGTTCGGTTCGCTGGTCGTCAACGGCGGGGCCCGCGTCGCGGCCCTGCTCGGGTACGCCGCGCTCTACGTCGTCGCGCCGTACCATTTCGACCCCCGCCGGTGGTACACGTGGGTTGTCGCGCTGCTCGCCGTCGACCTGCTCTTCTACGCCGAGCACCGGGCCGCCCACCGCGTCCGCATCCTCTGGGCCGCGCACCAGGCGCACCACAACAGCCGGAGGTTCAACCTCTCGACGGCCGTGCGGCAGAAGTGGAACCCGTGGTGGGAACTGCTCGTCTGGGTGCCGCTGCCGCTGATCGGCATCCCGCCATGGCTGATCTTCACGACGTTCTCGATCAACCTGATCTTCCAGTTCTTCGTGCACACCGAGCGGATCGACCGGATGTGGCGTCCGGTCGAGTTCGTGATGAACACGCCGTCCCACCACCGGGTGCACCACGCGAGCGATCCTGAGTACCTCGACAAGAACTACGGCGGGATGCTGATCATCTGGGACCGCATCTTCGGCAGCTACGCCGAGGAGCAGCACCGCCCGACCTACGGCCTGACCAAGAACATCGACAGCTACAACCCGTTCCGGCTGCAGTACTACCTCTACGCCGAGATCTGGCACGACGTCCGCCGGGCCCGGGGGCTGCGGGCCAAGCTCGGCTACGTCTTCGCCCCGCCCGGCTGGCAGCCGTCGACCGACCCGGCCGGTGCGCTCGAGCCGGCGACGGCCTAGCCCAACGCTCAGTAGAACGCGAGGTTGTCCCGGCGGCACCAGTCGAGGACGGCCGGCCACTCGCCGTACCCGGCGTCGATGTTGAGGTGCCCGCCGCCGGCGATGACGGTGGTGGCCATCTTCAGTGGCAGGCCGTACGCGTCGGCGATGCCGTCCGGCAGGTACGGGTCGTCGTCACCGGCGACCAGGACGGTCCCGTCGGCGCCGCGGCGCACGGTGTCGATGTCCATCGGTGGCGGGAAGAAGGCGGCGATCTCGGGGATGGCGGTGCCCGGCGCCGGCGGTGACACGAGCACGACCCGCGCGGCTCGCGGCGAGTCGCCCGGCGCCGCCACGTGGTGCAGCCACAGCACGGCGCCGAGGGAGTGCGCGACGACGTCGAAGCCGTCGGCCGGCAGGTCGGCGAGCGCCGCTCGTAGCGCGGCGAGCCACTCGGCGAGGTCGGGATAGTCGACGTCGGCGAAGTCCGGGCGCCGGGTGGGCCGGCCGTCGGCGGCCGACTGCTCCTCGAGCCACGTCTGCCAGTGCCCCGGTCCGGAGCCGGTCCAGCCGGGGATGACGACGGTGGGGACGGTCCGGAGCGGGCGGCGCGGCATGCCCGGAGCCTAGAACGAGCGGATCAGGCCGATCAGGATGAGGGCCTGCCCGACGTGGTAGGTCACGATCACCGTCAGGTCGCCGTGCGGCAGCCGGCCGACGAACCGCTGCCGGGCGATGAGCGTGTCCGAGGCGAGGAAGAGCACCCCGCCGACGGCGGTGGCGACGAGCGCGGTGCCGACGGCGAGCGTGGTCATCGCGGCGAGCACGGTGGCGTAACCGGCGACGATCGCGGCGAACGGCCGGCCGGCCGAACGGGCGGCGCCGCGCAGCACCTGCGGCAGGGCCAGCGCCGCGACGCCGGCCGCGACCAGCAGGCCGGCCAGGATGTCGACCCCCCGCAGGCCGGACCGGGCGAAGGCGACGAGGTAGCAGAGGTGGCCGAGCAGGAAGGCGCCCAGCCCGGCGATGAACGGCGGATCGGTCCGGCCCTCGGAGCTGAGCATGAGCCCGACGTCGCCGAGCAGGCCGAGGGCGAGCGCGGCGATCACCCACGGCTTCGGGGCGCCGAGGTCGGCGACGGCGGCGGTGGCGACGAGCAAGGCCAGCGTCAGTGGCTTGAGCACGTACTCGAGGCGGAACAGCCGCAGCTGCACCGCGGCCCAGTCGCCCAGCGCGACCACCGCGGCGACGACCAGCAGCGCCACCGTCACGCGAGGCAGTATGCCGGGCGTTATGGCGGCGCCTCGCGCGATGGGCCGGTCGTCGCCCACTTACGGTCCCAGATCACCACTTTCGGGGCGGGGGCAGTGGTGATCGCGGACCGCAAGCCGGCAGGACGGGGCGCGGGCCGGGGCTAGTTGCCGAGGACGACGCCGGGGTTGAGGATCCCGTCCGGGTCGAGCGCGTCCTTGATGCGCCGGGTCAGGGCCATCGCTTCGGGGCCGAGCTGCCCGGCCAGCCAGGCCGCCTTGAGGCGGCCGACCCCGTGCTCGCCGGTGATCGTCCCGCCGAGGCTGATCGCGAGGTCCATGATCTCGCCGAACGCCAACCGGGCCCGCGCCTCGGCCTCGGCGTCGCCGGCCGGGTAGGCGATGATCGGGTGGGTGTTGCCGTCGCCCGCGTGCGCGACGACGACGATGTTCGTGTCCCGCGCCGCGGCAATCGCCCGGATGCCGTGGACGAGGGTCGGCAGCTCGGGCACCGGCACCCCGACGTCCTCGAGCAGCAGCGACCCCAGCCGCTCCATCGCCGGGAACGCGGCCCGCCGGGCCGCCGCGAACGCCTCGCCCTCGTCCGGGTCGGCGGTCGTGAACACCTCGGCCGCGTTGTGCTGCTCGCAGACGGCCCGGATCTGCTCGATCTCGGCCGCCGCCGCCGCGCCCGGCGCGTCCGAGCCGGCCAGCAGCAGCGCCCCGGTCGTGCGGTCGAGCCCCATCTTCACGAGGTCCTCGACGGCGTTGATGCTGCCGTTGTCCATCAGCTCGAGCATGGACGGGCGCAGGGTCGCGGTGATGCCCACGACCGCCATCGCCGCCGCCTCGACCGACGGGAACGTCGCGACCAGCGTGCACGCCGGCGGCGGCGCCGGCAGCAGCCGCAGGGTGAGCTCGGTGATGACGCCGAGCATCCCCTCCGAGCCGACGAACAGCTTGGTCAGCGACAGCCCGGCGACGTCCTTCAGCCGCGGACCGCCCAGCCGCACCGCGGTGCCGTCGGCGAGCACGACCACCATCCCCAGGACGTAGTCGGTGGTGACCCCGTACTTCACGCAGCACAGCCCGCCGGCGTTGGTGGCCGCGTTGCCGCCGATCGAACAGATCTCGAACGACGAGGGGTCCGGCGGGTACCAGAGCCCGTGCTCGGCCGCGGCCACCTTCACCTCGGCATTGAACGCCCCCGGCTGGGCCACGGCCACGCGGGTGATCGGGTCGATCGTGATCTCGCGCATCCGCTCCATCGACAGCGTGATCCCGCCGTCCACCGCCGTGGACCCGCCGGACAGGCTCGACCCGGCGCCGCGCGGAACCACCGGCACCCGGTGCTCGGACGCCCACCGCAGCACCGCCTGGACGTCCGCCGTCGACGTCGCCCGCACCACGGCGGCCGGGGTGCCGGCATCCGGATCCCGCGCCCAGTCCTGCCGGTAGGACGCGACGAGATCCGGATCGGTCAGCACCGTGTCCGGCGGAAGGGCCGCGGCGAGGGACGCGAGATCGACCATGTCCGCAGATTCTGCCCCGCGGCGGCGAATGCGGGTGCACCGGCGGGCGTCCGTCCCCGACACTGGCCCCATGGGATATGTCGAGGTCGCCGCGATCGGGCACGCCCGGCCCGACGGCCGGGTGCTCCTCGACGGCGCGAGCTTCCGGGTCGGCGAGGGGGCGAAGGCGGCACTGGTCGGCGCGAACGGCGCCGGCAAGACGACGCTGCTGCGCCTGGTCGCCGGCGACGAGCAGCCGCAGAGCGGCGTCGTCACCCGCTCCGGCGGGGTCGGTGTGATGCGGCAGTTCATCGGCTCGGTGCGCGACGGGACGACCGTCCAGGACTTCCTCGTCCAGCTGTCGAGCCCGCAGCTGCGCAGCGCGTGGGACGAGCTGCAGGCGGCCGAGCTGGTGCTGATGGAGCGCGACGACGAGCGGGCCCAGCTCGACTACGCCCACGCCCTCACCCACTGGGGCGACGCCGGCGGCTACGACGCCGAGGTGCTCTGGGACACGGTCACCGTGGCGGCGCTCGGCGTCCCGTACGACCGGTGCAAGTACCGCGAGCTGGCGACGCTGTCCGGCGGCGAGCAGAAGCGGCTCGCGCTCGAGCTGCTGCTGCGCGGCCGCGACGAGGTGCTGCTGCTCGACGAGCCCGACAACTACCTCGACGTGCCCGGCAAGCGCTGGCTCGAACAGCGGCTGCGCGAGTCACCGAAGACCGTCCTGTTCGTCAGCCACGACCGCGAGCTGCTCGCCGCCGTCGCCGACCGCGTCATCACCGTCGAGGGCGGCACGACGTGGGTGCACGGCGGGGGGTTCACCTCTTACCACGAGGCGCGCTCCCACCGGCACGAGCGGATGGCCGAGCTGCGCCGCCGGTGGGAGGAGGAGCACGCGCGGCTGAAGGACCTCGTCCGCACCTTGCAGGCCGCAGGCGAAGGTCAGCGAGGTGATGGCCCAGAAGTACCGCGTCATGGCCCGCCGCCTCGAACGTTCGAGGAGGCCGGCCCGCCGCCGGACAAGCCGGAGGACCAGAAGGTCAGCATGCGGCTGCGGGGCGGCCGGACCGGCGTCCGGGCGATCACCTGCGCCGGCCTCGAGCTCACCGGCCTCATGCAGCCGTTCGACGTCGAGTTCTTCTACGGCGAGCGGATCGGCGTGCTCGGCGCGAACGGGGCCGGCAAGTCGCACTTCCTGCGGCTGCTCGCCGGGGAAGGCGTCGCGCACACCGGCGAGTGGAAGCTCGGGGCGCGGGTCGTACCAGGACTGTTCGCCCAGACCCATGCGCACCCGACCTGGACGGGCCGCCCACTGCTGGACCTGCTGTGGGAGGGCGGCGACGAGCGCCCGAGCATCGACCGGGGCCGGGCGATCTCGGCCCTGCGCCGCTACGGCCTCGGCGAGCAGGCCGAGCAGCGGTTCGGCACGCTGTCGGGCGGCCAGCAGGCCCGCTTCCAGATCCTGCTGCTCGAGCTGTCCGGCGCCACCCTCCTGCTGCTCGACGAGCCGACCGACAACCTCGACGTGCTCAGCGCCGAGGCGCTGGAGGAGGCGCTCGCCGCCTACGAGGGCACCGTCGTCGCCGTCACGCACGACCGGTGGTTCGCCCGATCGCTCGACCGGTTCCTGGTCTTCGGGGCGGACGGGCGGGTCTACGAATCGGGCGAACCGGTCTTCGAGGAGACCCGGGTCGCGCGGGCGCGCTAGTCACATCGGGACGGCGAAGACCACGATGTTGTCGAGGTAGTTGCCGGTGGAGGCGTCGAACGGACCGCCGCAGGTGACGATCACGATCCGGCCGACGCTCTTCTGGTCGAAGATCTGCTTATAGGGCAGCCGGGTCTTGTGATACGTCCGCACGCCGGTGACCTTGAACCTCACCTCGTGCCGGCTGTCGGCGTTCTGCCGGCCGAACACGTCGACCTCGTCGCCCGGGTTCAGCTTGCCGATCTGCGCCATCGAACCGGTGACCCCGGCGTAGTTGATGTGCCCGGCGAGGATGGCGGTGCCGGTCACCGCCCCGGGCTTCGCGCCGTACTGCCACCACCCGACCGTGTGCGGGTCGAGCGGCACCTCGAGCTCGCCGTCGGACGTGGTGCCGACCTTGACGATCGGCGCGTTGGCCTTGAGCTTCGGGATCACGATGCGGTTGGGCGAGACGATGTTCGCCGCCACCACCTGCGCCGGCGGCAGTGACGGGGCGGTGGTCGGGATGACCCCGACATTGCGGGCGCGGGCCTGCGCGTTGTGCCCCCAGTACGGCGACGTCACCCAGGTGATGCCGGCGAGCGCGACCATCATCACCGCGGCGATCGCACATGCGAACGGAACCCAGCCGGTGTACTCGAGCACGGCCAGGACGCGCGCGTCGGCGGCCTGCTTCGACGCCGGCGTCGCCCGGCGCCGGGCCCGTCGCTTGCCGGACACTGAACTCCTTACCTCCGGCCTCACCCCGTGCGGGTCGTCCCCGCCACCAACCCATTAAACGGGGCCGGGCTGTGAGAGGTCGCGGCCGACCGCGGATTTGGCCGCCCCGAGGGGTGGCCGGTAGAGTTGCCGGTTGGCGTGCGACGCCTTTCCAGAACGTCCAGTTGCACGTCCCGGCCATGCCTCGGGGTACACGCCGCGCTCGCGCGGGCCAGTGACCGTGGGGGCGCGGTAGCCCACGCGTGAAGACCGAACAGAGAGTTGAACAATGTCCACGTACTCCCCGAAGCCGGGCGAGGTCGAGCGTGCCTGGCACGTGATCGACGCCGACGACATCGTCCTCGGCCGCCTCGCCTCGCAGGCCGCCCGCCTGCTCCGCGGCAAGCACAAGCCGCAGTTCGCCAACCACGTCGACACCGGTGACTTCGTCATCGTCGTCAACGCCGCCAAGGTCGCCGTCACCGGCGCCAAGCGCGACGAGTTCCGCTACCGCCACTCCGGCTACCCGGGTGGCCTCTCCCGGCGCACCGTCGGTGAGCTCCTCGACACCAAGCCCGAGCGGATCATCGAGCTCGCGGTCAAGGGCATGCTCCCGAAGAACACCCTCGGCCGGGCCCAGCTCAAGAAGCTGAAGGTCTACGCCGGCCCCGACCACCCGCACGCGGCGCAGAAGCCGCAGCCGTTCGAGATCAAGCAGGTGTCCCAGTGACCTCTCCCGCCCCCGTCGTCGGCCGCCGCAAGGAGGCGGTCGTCCGCGTCCGCCTCGTCCCCGGCACCGGTGAGTTCAAGCTCAACGGCCGCACGCTCGACAACTACTTCCCGAACAAGGTGCACCAGCAGCTCATCAAGGAGCCGTTCGTCACCCTGGAGAAGGCCGACCAGTACGACGTCATCGCGACGCTGTCCGGCGGCGGCGTCACCGGCCAGGCCGGTGCGCTGCGCCTTGCGATCTCCCGCGCCCTCATCGGCCTCGAGCCGGACGACCGCCCGGCGCTGAAGAAGGCCGGCTTCCTCACCCGCGACCCGCGGGTCAAGGAGCGGAAGAAGTACGGCCTGAAGAAGGCCCGCAAGGCGCCTCAGTACTCGAAGCGCTGATTGTCTCCCGTCGAAGCCTCGCTTCGCTCGGGCCGCGTCGCGGCCGGCGGGCTCTTCGCGCGAGCGCTCATCGCGTGGTGAGTTGCGTTGCGGACGGTTGCGGCAGCGTTCTTTTCGGTACGGGGACGCCTGGGTGGGCTAGCGAGTAGCTGATGGGATTGTTCGGCACCGACGGGGTTCGCGGTCTCGCGAACGCCGACCTCACGCCCGAGCTCGCGCTGGCCGTCGCCAGCGCGGCCGCTCGGGTCCTGGTGGCGCACGACGCGTCGCACCGGCCGGTCGCCGTGGTCGGTCGCGACCCCCGCGCGAGCGGGGAGATGCTCGAGGCCGCCGTCGTCGCCGGCCTCACCTCGGCCGGCGCCGACGTCCTGCGCCTCGGTGTGCTGCCGACACCGGCCGTCGCCTTCCTCACCGGCTCGTACCGCGCCGACGTCGGCGTCGTCCTTTCCGCGTCGCACAACCCGATGCCCGACAACGGCATCAAGCTCTTCGCGGCCGGCGGGCTGAAGCTCCCCGACGACATCGAGGCCGAGATCGAGGCCGCGGTGGAGGAGGGGGCGCACACCCGCCCGATCGGCGCGGCCATCGGCCGGCTGCGCACCGCCGACGACGCCGTCGAGCGGTACGGCGCCCACCTGCTCAATGCCCAGCCCACTCGCCTCGACGGCCTGCATGTCGTCGTCGACTGCGCGAACGGCGCCGCCTCCGCGGTCGCGCCGGAGATCTACCGCGGCGCCGGCGCCCAGGTCACCGCCATCGCCGCGGAACCGGACGGGCTCAACATCAACGCAGGCGTCGGCTCCACCCACCTCGAGCACCTCGTCGAGGCGGTGCGCCGCACCGGCGCCGACCTCGGCATCGCCCACGACGGCGACGCCGACCGCTGCCTGGCCGTGGACGCGTCCGGCGAGGTGGTCGACGGCGACCAGCTGATCGCCATCTGCGCGCTCGCGCTCCGCGAGGCCGGCCAACTGCGCGAGAACACCGTGGTGGCCACGGTGATGAGCAACCTCGGCCTGCACCACGCGATGCGCTCGGCCGGCATCGAGCTGCTGACCACGGCCGTCGGTGACCGGTACGTCCTCGAGGCACTGCGGGCCAAGGACCTCAGCCTCGGCGGCGAGCAGAGCGGGCATCTCGTCTTCACCGACGCGGCGACGACCGGCGACGGCCTGCTCACCGCGCTGCACGTCATGGCCCGGATGGCCTCCACCGGCGCCTCGCTGGCCGACCTCGCCGGGGTCGTGCACCGGCTGCCGCAGACGCTGGTCAACGTCCGCGTCGGCGACCGGGGTGCGGTAGCGGCCTCGCCCGAGGTTGCGGCCGCTGTCCGGGCCGCCGAGACCGAACTGGGCGACGACGGCCGGGTCCTGCTGCGGGCCTCGGGCACCGAGCAACTGGTCCGGGTCATGGTCGAGGCGGCCACCCAGGAGCACGCCGACGAGATCGCCCAGCGGCTGGCCGGCGTCGTCGCGGCCGTCTGATCCGCCCGCCGGCGATCCGTCCGCCCCGGGATTACCCGCGCGAAACGGCGGGTAGGCCACTGGCAGACGTGGCGGCGCCCGGCCGTCACCCCGGCTGGAAGGACTCGGCGTGCCGGACGGGCTCGATCCCGACACCCAGCCGCTCCGGAACCAGCCGGAACCGGGCGACGTGTGGGTGCTCGGCGGCCGCTACCGGGTGCTCGAGCGGGCCGGCTCCGGCGGGATGGCCGAGGTCTTCCGGGCCCACGACGACCTGCTGAACCGCGACGTCGCGGTGAAGGTCTTCCGCACGCTGGTCGAGGGCGCCGACAGCAGCACCAACGGCGCCGCCCGCCGCGAGCTCGAGCTGCACTCGCTCGCCCAGCTCAACCACCCCAACCTCATCACGCTCTTCGACGGGTCGATCACCGGGGACGGCCCGGGCTACCTCGTGCTGGAATTCGTGCGCGGGCCGGACCTCGCCAGCCGGCTGCGCGAAGGTGCGCTGCCGGAGCCGGAAGCACGTGAGATCGGCGGGCAGATCGCCGACGCGCTCGCCTACGTCCACGCGCACGGCATGGTGCACCGCGACGTCAAGCCGGCCAACATCCTGCTCGGCACCGAGCAGGGCGCCGGCGGGGGCGCGCGCGTCCGGGCCCGGCTCTCGGACTTCGGCATCGTCCGGCTGATCGACAGCCCGCAGGTCACGTCGGTCGACCTCACCGTCGGCACCGCCTACTACATCGCGCCCGAGCAGGCCCGGGGTAGCCACGTCGGGCCGGAGGCGGATGTCTACGCCCTCGGCCTCGTCCTGCTCGAAGCGCTCACCGGGACCCGGCCCTTCGACGGCCCGATGCACGAGGCCCTCGGGGCCCGTCTCAACTCCGACCCGCACATCCCGGACACGCTGCCCGAACCGTGGCCCGGGGTGCTCGCCGCCATGACCGCGCAGGATCCGGCGTCCCGGCTCGACGCCGCCGAGGTCGCCCAGCGGCTGCGCGCCGCGACCGGTGGCCTGGCCCCGGTTGCGCTCGCCCCGCCCCCCGCGTCTGCCGCGGCGGCGACCACCGCCCTGCCGACGGCGCCCCGGGCAGCCGTGGCCGCCCCCGCCGCGGCCGAGGCGATCTCCGGCCCCGGGCCGACCGAGCGTCGCCGCCGGGGACTCGGCATCGGCGCGGTGCTCGCGGCGGTCGTGGTGGCCGGCGCCGTCGCGATCGGGACCTTCCTGCTGAGCGCGCACCCGGCCGACGCGCCGGCCGGCGGATCGCCCGTCACCTCGACGATGACGACCACGCGCCGCACCTCGTCGGCGGCGCACAAGCACCACTCGTCGGCGGCGATCCAGCCGGTCAACTCGGTGCCGAGCACCCATCATTCGTCCACGGCGGCCGAGCACACCGCGGCGACGAAGGCGCGGACCTCGGCTGCCGCGCCGCCGCCCGCTCCCGCTCCCACGAGCACGGCCGGCGGGGCGTCGAGCAGCAGTGCGGCGACCTCGAGCAGCCCGGCGCCGCCGTCCAGCTCACCGCCGAAGTCCAGCTCACCACCGAGGTCCAGCTCACCACCGAAGTCGACCGGCACGACGACCCAAGCCGCTGCCGACGGTGCCCCGGCGACGCCCGGACCCTAGGAGCCGACCCCGCGGATCAGCTCGGCGGCCTTCTCGCCGATCATCACGCTCGGCGCGTGCGTGTGGCCGCGGATGATCTGCGGCATGACCGAGGCGTCCACGACGCGCAGCCCCTCGACGCCGCGCACCCGCAGCTGCCCGTCCACGACCGACGTGTCGTCCCTCCCCATCCGGCACGTCCCGGTCGGGTGGTAGAGCGTCTCGGCGGTGGACCGGACGTACTCGGCGAGATCGGTCTCCCCGACCGCGGGCTTCATGGTGTCGGTGACGTGCCGGCCGAGCGCCGCCGTCTCGAACAGTTGCCGCGCCTGCTCGACGCCGGTGACGAGGCGGTCCAGGTCGGCAGCGCCGGTGAGGTATCCGGCGTCGATCACCGGGGCGACGGTCGGGTCGGCCGAGACCGCGGTGACCGTGCCCTTCGACTCCGGCTGGAGCAGGATGACGCCGATCGTGACGCCGTGGCCGGGCGGGTCGACCAGGCCGTGCTCGATGAACGGCACCGGCGCGAAGATGTACTCCAGATCGGGGTGCGGCAGGTGGGGTTCGGAGCGGCCGAACAGCACGCCCTCCCCGACGTTGGACGTCAGCTGGCCGGTGCGCCGGGTCAGGTACTTCACCAGCTCGGCCGGCCGCTTGTCGGCCCGGAACAGAGTGATCGGCTCGCGGGTGAACATGATCACCGGCACCGAGAGGTGGTCCTGCAACCCGCGCCCGACGCCCGGGCTCTCGACCAGCGGCGAGATGCCGGCCGCGGCGAGCACGTCCGGGTCACCGATGCCGGACAGCTGCAACAGGTGCGGGGAGTGCACGGCACCGGCGCTGAGCAGGACCTCGCGCCGAGCCTGCAGGGTGAGGCGTCCGGCCCGGTTCGAGTCGACGACGACGCCGGAGGCCCGGCCACCGTCGAGCAGGACCTTCTCGGTCAGCGCGCCGTGGAACAGCGTGAGGTTGGGGCGCCGGAGGGCCGGCCGCAGGTAGCCGTCGGCCGCCGACCAGCGGCGGCCCCGCCGCTGCGTCACCGGGGTCGGGGCGTAGCCGTCGATGCCGGGGTCGTTCAGTTCGTCGAGCTGGGCGAAGCCCGCCTCCTCGCAGGCGCTGAAGAACGCGGCCCGCAGCCGGTTCGGCTCGCGCAACTCCTCGATGAACAGCGGCCCGGACGTGCCGTAGACCCCGTTGTGGTTGCTGCCGACCCGCTGCTCGGCCCGCTGGAAGTAGGGCAGCACGTCGTCGTAGGTCCAGCCCGCGCCCCAGGCGTCGTAGTCGGCCCGGGCGCCGCGCACCCACATCATGGCGTTGAGCGAGGACGATCCGCCGAGCGTCTTGCCCCGCGGCCAGTACAGCTCGCGGGCCTTCAGTTCGGGCTGGGAGGTCGTGTGCAGTTTCCAGTCGTACTTGGTGTGGAACAGCTTCGGGAACGCCGGCGGGATCTTGATGTTCGGGCTGCGGTCGCGCGGGCCGGCCTCGACGACCGCGACCGACACCGACGGATCCTCGCTCAGCCGGGCGGCCAGCACGCAGCCGGCCGAGCCGGCGCCGACGATGACGTAGTCGAACTGGGTGGCCACGGCCGCCTCCTGTCGTCGCGGTGTGGGGGAAACCTACGCCGGACGGGGCGCCAGGGTCAGGGGACGTCAGGCCCGCGCGAAGCGGGCGATGCCGTCGACCGGGCGCTCGACCAGCCAGCCCCGCTCGACGAGCACCCGCAGGTGGGCCATCGTCTCGTGGGTCGCGAGGATCTGGTTGAACATGTCGAGCTCGGCGTAATGGCGCTTGCGGCGCGTCCAGGTCAGGGCCTGGGTGACCTCGAACGCGCTGGCGTCGCCGGCGTCGACCGCGGCCGCGGTGTCGGTCAACCGCTCCTCGTGGTGCTTGAGGAGCTCGTCGATGCGGTCGTGGACCGATGCCGTGACCGGGCCGTGTGCGGGCAGCAGGCGGGCGTCCGGCAGCGCCCGGATCAGCTCGAGCGAGCTGAGGTAGTCGCGCAGCGGCGAGCGCGGCCGGTTCAGCTCGACGCCGATCGAGGGCGTGATGTGCGGCAGGACGTGGTCGCCGGCGAACAGCGACTGGTTCTCGGGGTCGTGGAACACCACGTGCCCGCGGGTGTGGCCGGGGGTCGAGATGACCCGCAGCGTCCGGCTCTCGAGCGGGAGGTCGACCCCGTCGGCCAGCCAGCGGTCCGGGTCCTCCCAGTTGAGCAGGTCCCGCTCGCCGCGCCACTCGGCCAGCATCTGCGACAGCTCCAGCGCCCCGGCCTCGTGCAGCCGGGCGACGTCGGGGTTGACGGCGACCGCGCGGATGGCCTCGAGGCAGGCCCGTTCACCCTCGCCGACGGCGACGAGGCCGCCGTAGCTGCGGCGCAGGGCGACCGCCTGCGTGTAGTGGTCGCGGTGCAGGTGCGTGACCAGGAACTCGCGGACGTCGCCGAGCCGGTACCCCAGCGTTGCCAGCGCCTTGGCGAGCTGCTCCTCGGCCTCGGTCAGGGCCCAGCCGCCGTCGATCAGGACGACCCGGTCGCCGTCGGCGATGGCGTAGATGTTGACGGCCTTGAGGCCGTCGCCGGGTAGCGGGAGCGGGATGCGGTGCACGCCGGGCGCGACCTCGTGCGCCCCCGGCTGCTCCCACGCGTGGCGGTCGGACTCGGCGGACATGCCTGCACGTTATGGCACCGCCGGTTTCGGGGCTGGGCAGGAGAGCGGCGTCACACCGCGCAGCTCCTCCTCGACGAAGCTGATCCAGCCAAAGCTGGCTGGACGAGCTGACCGACTCCGGCTGCCCAGTTAGAGGACGGTGAGGACGATGCCCGCAAGCGCTTTCAGCACGGCCAGACTGGAGCGGATGCAACCCCCGACGACCGACCCGACCGCGCACCAGCCGCGGCGCCGCCGCCGCGCCCCCTTCGAGCTCTCGGCGACCCAACTGGTGGCCACGGCGCTGGCCGCGGTGACGGCCACGGTCGCGGCCTCCTACCTCGGCGTGACCGGGACGGTCGTGGGGGCGGCGGTCGCGAGCGTCGTGAGCGCGACCGGCAACGCGGTCTACAGCCACTCGTTGCGCCGCACCCGGGCCCGCGTCCGCGCGCGGGGGCCGGTCGCCCGCCCGCCGCTGCCCGCACCGGCACCGGCCGGCCCGCCGGTCCTGCCCGCGCCGGACCGCCGGCCCGGCCCGGCCCGCGGCCCCCACCCTCGCGGCGCCGGCTCCTGGCGGGTCGTCGCGCTCGGCTCGGTGGCGCTGTTCGCCACGGTCCTCGCTGTCGTCACCGGGGTCGAGGTGGTGGCCGGGCGGCCGCTGAGCGACCTGGTCCGCGGCGACGCCGGGGCGGGGACGAGCGTCTTCGGGGGCGCCGTCCCGGCCGCGGCCGCCCCGGCGCCGACGGTCACCCGCACGGTCACGCCGTCGGTCGTGGTCGTCACCCCGACGGTGACGCAGACGGCGCCCGCTGTGACCGAGACGGCCACGCCCACGAGCCCCCCGACCTCGGCCGTCCCGACGACGCTGGCCGGCTCCGCGACGGGGCCGTCCGGACCGGGGAGCAGCGCTTCACAAGTAGGCTGACCGGCATGTGCGGCATCGTCGGATACGTCGGAGCAAGGCCCGCACTCGACGTGGTGGTCGAGGGGCTGCGGCGGCTGGAGTACCGCGGCTACGACTCGGCCGGCGTGGCGATCGTCGACGACGGCACCCTGCAGATCGTCAAGAAGGCGGGCCGGATCGAGAACCTGGACAAGGAACTCGCCGCCCGCAGCATCAGTGGCAACACCGGCATGGGGCACACCCGCTGGGCCACGCACGGCGCGCCGAACGACCGCAACGCCCACCCGCACACGAGCACCGACGGCCGGATCGCCGTCATCCACAACGGCATCATCGAGAACTTCGCCGAGCTCCGGAAGGAACTCGAGGCGGCCGGCGTCGAGTTCACCAGCGAGACCGACACCGAGACGGTCGCCCACCTGGTCTCGGCCCACCTGGCCGCTGAGGGCGGGTCGTTGGGCGACGCGGTCCGCGCCGTGTGCCGGCGCCTGCACGGAGCCTTCACGCTCGTCCTGCTCGACGCCGAGCAGCCGGACACCGTCGTCGCCGCCCGCCGCAACTCGCCGCTCGTCCTCGGGGTCGGCGAGGGTGAGACGTTCCTCGGCAGCGACGTCGCCGCCTTCATCGAGTTCACCCGGGACGCGGTCGAGCTCGGCCAGGACCAGGTCGTGGAGATCCGCCGCGACGGCTACGAGATCACCCACTTCGACGGGACGCCGGCCGAGGGCACGCCGTTCCGCATCAACTGGGACCTCGCCGCCGCCGAGAAGGGCGGCTACGACTACTTCATGCTCAAGGAGATCGCCGAGCAGCCGAGCGCCGTGCGGGACACCCTGATCGGACACCTCGTGGACGGCCAGATCGTCCTCGACGAGCAGCGGCTGGACACGCAGGAGCTGCGTGACATCGACAAGGTATTCATCGTCGCCTGCGGTACGGCCTACCACTCCGGGCTGATCGGCAAGCAGGCCATCGAGCACTGGACCCGGGTGCCGGTCGAGGTCGAGATGGCCTCCGAGTTCCGCTACCGCGACCCGGTGCTCGACCGGCAGACCCTCGTCGTCGCGATCAGCCAGTCCGGCGAGACCGCCGACACCCTCGAGGCCGTGCGGCACGCCGTCGACCAGCGGGCCCGGGTGCTCGCGATCTGCAACACCAACGGCGCGCAGATCCCGCGCGAGTCCGACGCCGTGCTCTACACGCACGCCGGGCCGGAGATCGGGGTCGCGGCGACCAAGACGTTCCTCGCCCAGGTGGCCGCCGTCGAGCTGGTCGGGCTGGCGCTCGCCCAGGCCCGCGGCACGAAGTACGGCGACGAGATCATCCGCGAGTACGAGGTGCTGTGCTCGGTGTCCGAGGCGATCGCCGAGGTGCTGCGGACGGTCGAACCGGTGCGCGAACTGGCCCGCGAGATCGCCGACTCCAAGGCCGTCCTGTTCCTCGGCCGGCACGTCGGCTACCCGGTAGCCCTCGAGGGCGCGCTCAAACTCAAGGAACTCGCCTACATGCACGCCGAGGGCTTCCCGGCCGGCGAGCTGAAGCACGGTCCGATCGCGCTGATCGAGGAGGGGCTGCCGGTCGTGGTCGTCATGCCCTCGCCGGCGGGCCGGCCGATCCTGCACCAGAAGATGCTGTCGAATGTCGCCGAGATCAAGGCCCGGGGGGCCCGCACGATCGTGATCGGTGAGGAGTCGGACTCCGCCGCGCGCAGCCTCGCGGCCCATTTCGTGCCGGTGCCGCAGGTGGCGACGCTGCTCTCGCCGTTCGTGACGACGGTGCCGTTGCAGGTGCTGGCCGCCGAGATCGCGCAGGCGCGCGGCTACGACGTCGACAAGCCGCGCAACCTGGCTAAGTCGGTGACGGTCGAGTAATCGGTACGCTGCGCCCGTGCCCCCTACCAAGGTCGATCTGCTGATCGTCGGCGCCGGTCCTGTCGGTCTGTTCGGCGCCTACTACGCGGGTGTGCGGCTGCTGTCGACGGCAGTGCTCGACTCGCTCGAGGAGCCGGGCGGCCAGATCACCGCGATGTACCCGGAGAAGGCGATCTTCGATGTCGCCGGGTTCCCGGCCATCAAGGGCCGCGATCTCGTCGACCAGCTGCTGGCCCAGGCCGCGCCGTTCAAACCGAACTACATGCTCGGCCACCAGGCGGTCGGCCTGGAGCGCGGCGACGGCGGCTTCGCCGTCACCACGGCGAGCGGACACCGCATCGAGACCCGGGCCATCGTGATCACCGGCGGCATCGGCACGTTCACGCCCCGGCCGCTGCCGACCGGCAGCGAGTACCTCAACCGCGGGATGGTCCACTTCGTCCCCGACCCGTCGGCGTACAACGGCCGCGACATCGTCGTCGTCGGCGGGGGCGACTCGGCGCTCGACTGGGCGCTGATGCTCGAGTCGATCGGCAAGTCGGTGACGATCGTTCACCGGCGGGCCGAGTTCCGCGGCCACCAGCACTCGGTCGAGCTGCTCAAGGCGTCGTCGGTCCGGATCCTCACCGACGCTCAGGTGTCGGCCGTTCGGGGCGACCCGGATGTCACCGAGGTCGACGTGACGGTCACCGGCGAGGCCGGGCCGCTCACCCTGCCGTGCAACACGCTGATTGCCGCGCTCGGGTTCACCGCGAACCTCGGCCCCCTGATGGAGTGGGGCCTCGACATCCAGAAGCGGCAGATCATGGTCGACACCGCCGGCCGGACGTCCGTCCCCGGCATCTACGCCGCGGGCGACATCGTCGACTACGACGGCAAGGTCAAGCTCATCGCCACCGGCTTCGGCGAGGTGGCGACCGCGGTCAACAACGCCTTCGCCTACCTCAACCCGGGCAAGTCGGCGTTCCCCGGCCACCTGTCGGACTACGCGCCGGCGCCGGGCGAGTCGACGCCACACGCCCCGTCGACGACTGGTTGATCGGCGCATGATCATCGGCGTCGGCCTCGACGTCGTGCCGGTCGAGCGTTTCGCGGCCACCCTGCGGCGCACCCCGTCGCTGGCCGACCGGCTCTTCACCGCTGCCGAGCAGGTGACCGCGGCCGGCGAGCCGCGCACCCCGGAGTCGCTGGCCGCGCGGTTCGCGGCCAAGGAGGCGCTGTCGAAGTCGCTCGGCGGCGGCGGCGGCATGGCGTGGACGGACGCCGAGGTCGTCGTCGAGGACGACGGCCGGCCGGTCCTGCTCGTGCGCGGCACGGTGCAGGCGCGAGCCGATGCGCTCGGGGTCAGCCGCCTGCACGTGTCACTCTCGCACGACGGGGGCATCGCGTCGGCCACGGTGATTGCGGAAGGCTGAACCCATGCGCGGGGTTTATTCGGTCGAGCAGATCCGGGCGGCGGAGGACGCGCTGATGGCGCGGTTGCCGGACGGCGTGCTGATGCAGCGGGCGGCGACCGGCCTGGCGGTGGAGTGCGCGGCCCTCCTCAGCCGGGTCTATGGTGCTCCAATAGCACTGCTGGTGGGCGGCGGCAACAACGGCGGCGACGCGCTGTACGCGGGCGCGGCCCTGGCCCGGCGGGGGGCGGCGGTGCGGGCCGTGCTGCTCGCACCCGACCGCGCGCACGCCGGCGGACTGGCCGCGCTGCGGCAGGCGGGCGGGCGCGTGGTCGACCCGGCGCCTTCGGCGCTGGCGGGCTGCGATCTGGTGGTCGACGGGATCGTCGGCATCGGCGGCTCGGGCGGGCTGCGGGGCGCGGCGGTCGAGCTGGCCGCGGCGGCCCGGTCGATCCTGACCGTGGCCGCCGACGTCCCCTCCGGCGTCGATGCCGACACCGGCGCAGTGGCCGGCGCGGCCGTGCGCGCCGACGTCACCGTGACCTTCGGCGCCTTGAAGACCGGGCTCGTGGTCGGTGCCGGCGCCGGCCAAGCCGGCGAGGTGCGCCTGGTGGACATCGGGCTGGACGCCACCCTGCCGGAGGCGCGGACGCACGTGCTCGAAGCCGCCGATGTGGCCGCGCTGCTGCCGACGCCCGGCGGTACGGACGACAAGTACACCCGCGGCGTGGTCGGGCTGGTGTCCGGATCGGCCGCGTACGGCGGGGCCGGCGTGCTCTCCACCGGCGCGGCCATCTGCGGCGGGGCCGGGATGGTGCGCTACGCCGGGAGCGCCGCAGGCGCAATCCGCGCGCGGTATCCCGAGGTGGTCGTGCAGGAGGGGGCGGCACCGGCGCAGCTGCGGGTGCAGTCGTGGGTGGCCGGTCCCGGGATGGGAACCGACGACGGCGCCCGGCAGCTGCTGGCCGACGTGCTCGCGACGGACGTGCCGGTGATCGTCGACGCCGACGGCATCACGCTGCTGGGGTCGTCGCCGGAGCTGCTGCGCGGCCGGTCGGCCCCGACCGTGCTCACGCCCCACGACCGCGAGTTCGCCCGGATCGCGTCCGGCCCGGGTCCGGACCGGCTCGGCAGCGCCCGGGCGGCGGCGGTCGCGCTCGGGGCGACCGTCCTGCTCAAGGGCGACGCGACTATCGTCGCCGCGCCCGACGGGCGGGCCTGGGTCAACCGGACCGGCACGCCCTGGCTCGCCACCGCGGGCAGCGGTGACGTGTTGAGCGGGCTCATCGGGTCCCTGCTCGCCGGCGGGCTCGAGGCACCGGTGGCCGCGGCGGTCGGCGCGTTCGTCCACGGCGTGGCCGGGCAGCTGGCCGCGGCCGACGGGCCGCCGTCCTCGGTCGACGTGCTGGACTCGCTGCGAGCGGCGCTGCGGGTCGTCCGGGTCGGCTGAACGCCGCGGGCGGACCGCCGAGGGCCCCGGTTTCCGGGGTACAGACACCTGTCTCCGGCAGTTTGCTCTGCTCGGTTACAGTGGGCACCTGCTCACTCGGACCGAGCAGAGCAAACAGGCCGGGACAAGACTCCTGGCGCCGCGAACCGGTGCTCACGCCGCGACCGCGACCGGGTGCAGGGCCCGGTCGGCGAGCGCCACGGCCGCCAGCACGGCCAGCGTGAAGAACCCCAGCGTGAGCGCCGTGACGTGCGGCGCCAGGATGCCGCCGGCCGCCAGCGCGAGCGCGCCGGCGATCCGCGGCCAGGACGCGACCCGCCACACCACAGCCTTGAACACCGCATGCCCGGCGAGGAACAGCGCCGTCCCGCCGAGCACGAGCCACGCCGTCGCCGTCGCCGTGTGCCCCTCGAGGTGCTCCTGAACGAGCTCGTCGGCCGCCGCGGTGGCGATGATGCCGCCGACGATCAGCGGGTGGATGTAGTGGAAGGCGCTGCGGGCCAGCCGCCCCGGATCCGGGGACGTCGCGATCGCCCGCGCGCTGTCGTCGGCCGCCCGGTCGAAGTAGATCCACCAGAATGTCACCGCCGCCGCGAACGCCCCGGCGAAGGCCGCCGAGTTGCGCCACGTCGGGTGGTCGAGGTTCAGCCGGGTCCCGATGACGACGATCGACTCGCCGAGCGCGATGAGGACGAACGCCTGGCAGCGCTCGGCGAAATGGCTGCCGCTGATCTTCCAATCGGTCGTCGCGGACCGGCCGAGGCCGGGCACGAAGAAGCCGAAGGCCGCGCCGACGAGGTCGATCCCGATCGCGAGCGCCCAGAGCAGGGCCCGCAGCTGGTCGCCGGCCGCCGCGCCGAGGAGCACGGCGGCGCTGCTGGTGAGCGTCCACGGCAGGATCCGGACGAAGACGATCTGCAACTGCTCGCCGCGCAGGGCCCACACGCAGAACAGGACCCGCCCCGCCTGCATGCTGACGTAGGTGGTCGCCACCAGCAGCCCGTGCCCGTGGAACGCCGTCGGCAGCGCGGCGGCCAGCACCAGGCTGCCCAGCATCAGCAGCACAAGCATGAAGCGGGCCGGGCTCCGGTTCGGGTCGAGGTAGTTGACGGCCCAGGTCGTGTACACCCAGATCTGCCAGACCAGTCCCAGCAGCACCGCCGCCTGAAGTACGCCGACGACCGTGTGGTGCTCCACGAGCAGATGGGACAACTGGGTCACCGCGAAGACGTAGACGAGGTCGAAGAAGAGCTCGATGTTGGTGACCTCGCCCGCGCCGTCACCGTGCCGCAGCGCGCTCGCCCGCAACCGTCCCTCGGTCATGCCGGTGACTATCCCAGCGTTTGGGAGAATGGCGCGGTGTTACGCACCGAAGCGGTCGTCGACCTCGCCGCGATCACCGACAACGTCGCGTCGATGAAGGCCGGCACGCCGGCCGAGGTCATGGCCGTGGTGAAGGCCGACGGCTACGGCCACGGCCTGGTGCCGTCGGCGCGGGCCGCCCTCGCGGGAGGGGCCACCTGGCTCGGCACCGCGATCATCGACGAGGCGCTGGCCCTGCGGGCCGCCGGCATCACCGTGCCGCTGCTGTCCTGGCTCTGGACGCCGGGCGAGACGGACACCGTCGCGCGGGCGGTCGCGGCCGACATCGACGTATCGGTGAGCGGCCAGTGGCAACTCGACGCGGTCCGGGCCGCCGCGCGCGAGGCCGGCCGGGCGGCCCGGGTGCATCTGAAGATCGACACCGGGCTGTCCCGCAACGGCTGCTACGTCGCCGACTGGCCCGACCTCGTCGCCGCGGTCGCGAAGGCGCAGGCCGCCGGCGAGGTCGCGGTGATCGGGGTTTGGTCGCACTTCGCGTACGCCGATGCCCCCGGCCACCCGGCGATCGGCCGGCAGATCGCGGCCTTCCACGACGCCGTCGAGGTCGCGGCCCGCGGCGGCGTGGAGCCGCAACTGCGCCACCTCGCCAACTCGGCCGCGACGCTCACGCTGCCCGACGCGCACTTCGACCTCGTCCGTCCCGGCATCGCGGTCTACGGGCTGTCGCCGATCGAAGGTGACACGTTCGGCCTGACGCCCGCGATGACGCTGCGGGCCGGCGCCGCGGGCGTGAAGCGGGTCCGGGCGGGGGAGGGCGTGTCGTACGGCCACGAGTACACGACGACCCGCGAGACGACGCTCGTGCTCGTCCCGCTCGGCTACGCCGACGGGGTGCCGCGGCACGCCGGCAACCGCGGCCCGGTCTCGGTCAACGGCACGCGATTCACCCTCGCCGGCCGGGTCTGCATGGACCAGGTCATCGTCGACGTCGGTGACCTCGACGTGGCGCCCGGCGATCCCGTCGTCCTGTTCGGCCCGGGCCGGGACGGGGAGCCCACGGCGCAGGACTGGGCTGACGCGGTCGGCACGATCCACTACGAGATCGTCACGCGCATCGGTCCCCGCGTGGAGCGCGTGTACGCATGAAGCGCGAACTCCCCACCGTCGAGGACACGAAGGCCCTCGGGGCCTGCCTCGGCGCCCTCCTGCGGGCCGGCGACCTCGTCGTCCTCACCGGCCCCCTCGGCGCGGGCAAGACGGCGCTGACCCAGGGCATCGGCGCCGGCATGGGTGTGCAGGGCCGGGTTGCCTCGCCGACCTTCGTCATCGCGCGCGTCCACCCCGCGGGGCGGGCCGGCGGCGCCCCGCTGGTGCACGTGGACGCCTACCGGCTCCGGTCGTTCGACGAGGTCGACGACCTGGATCTCGACGTCGACGCCGACGCGTCCGTGACCGTCGTCGAGTGGGGCGCGGGGCTGGTCGAGCAGCTCGCCGAGGCCCGGCTCGAGATCACCCTCGAGCGGCGCGACGACACCGAGGAGCGTGTCGCGACCCTCACCCCGCACGGCGGCGACTGGGCCGACCGGCTGGCCGAACTAGGCTGACGACTCATGTTCGTCCTGGCGATCGACACGTCCTCGCCGGCCGTGACGGCCGGCGTCGTGACGCTCGGCCGCGACGTGACCCCGGCCGCCGTGCGCGCGCCGATCGCCGGCCGCGGTCACGGCGAACTGCTCGCTCCGGCGATCGCGGACTGCCTGGCCGAGGCCGGGATCGGCGCCCGCGACATCGCCGCAGTGGTCGCCGGCACCGGGCCGGGGCCGTTCACCGGGCTGCGGGTCGGGCTCGTCACCGCGGCGGCGTTCGCCGACGCGGTCGGGGTGCCGGCCTACGGCGTCTGCTCCCTGGACGCCATCGGCGCGGCCTGCGCGGACGAGCCGGTGCTGCTGGTCGCGGCCGATGCGCGGCGGCGGGAGGTCTACTGGGCCCGCTACCGCCACGGGCAGCGCCAGGGCGAGCTGCGCGTCGACCATCCGGGCGACGTGCCGCTGGAGGGGCTCACTGCGGTCGCCGGCGCCGGGGGCGACCTCTACGCCGATGTCTGGCCGGGGCTGACGGTGCGGGCCGAGCGCTACCCCGACGCAGCCGAACTCGTGCGGTCGGCCCGCGAGCAGATCGAAGCGGGCGCGGCGGGTGAACCGCTGACCCCGCGGTACCTCCGGCGCCCGGACGCCGTCGTCCCGGGCGCTCCGAAGACCGTCTCGCAATGAGTCACGAACGCGATGAGCGCTCGCGCGAAGAGCCCGCCGCCCCTGCGGGTGCGCGCGAAGCGCGCTGCGGAGGCGCGGATCGGCCCGAGCGCAAGCGAGTGGCCGAGACGCGGATCCGCTTGCGGCGGATGCAATTGAGTCACCTTGACGCGCTGATGCTGTACGAGCGGGAGATGTTCGGCACCGAGGCCTGGAGCCGCAGCAGCTACCGGGACGAGCTCCTCGACACCCGCAACCGCTACTACGTCGCCGCCGAGAGCGACGCCGGCGAGCTGCTCGGGTGGGGCGGCGTCCTGGTCGTGCAGGACGCGGCCGAGATCCTCACCGTCGGCGTCGTCCCGGCCGCCCGGCGGGCCGGCGCGGCCCGGCTCATGCTGGCCGACCTGCTCACCGAGGCCGGGCGCCGCGGCGCCCGGGAGGCCTTCCTCGAGGTCCGGGTCGACAACGAGGCCGCGCGGGCGCTCTACGCCCGCGAGGGATTCATCGAGATCGGCCGGCGCCGCGGCTACTACGACGGAGGCCGGGTCGACGCCGTCACCATGCGCAAGGAGCTCACACAGTGACGATCGTGATGGGCATCGAGACGTCGTGCGACGAGACCGGCGTCGGTTTCGTCGAGGAGGGCGTCCTGCTCGGCGACGCGCTCGCCTCGAGCATGGACGAGCACGCCCGCTTCGGCGGCGTGGTCCCGGAGATCGCGGCCCGGGCCCACCTGCAGGCGATGGTGCCGACCGTCCACGCCGCGCTCGACCGGGCCGGCATCACGCTGGCCGACGTCGGTGCGGTCGCGGTCACCGCGGGTCCGGGGCTGGCGACGGCACTGCATGTCGGCGTCGCGGCGGCCAAGTCGTACGCGCTCTCGCTCGGGGTCCCGCTGTACGGCGTCCACCACCTCGCCGGGCACGCCGCCGCGGACACGCTGGAGCACGGCCCGCTGCCGGACCGGTCGGTGGCCCTGATCGTCTCCGGCGGGCACACCTCGCTGCTGTTCGTGCGCGACCTCGTCCGCACCCCGATCGTCCACCTCTCCGACACGTTCGACGACGCCGCCGGTGAGGCGTTCGACAAGGTCGCCCGGCTGATCGGGTTGCCGTACCCGGGCGGGCCGTCCATCGACAAGGCGGCCCGCGACGGCGACCCGACCGCGGTCGCGTTCCCGCGGCCGCTCACCGGCCGCACCGACCCGCGCGCTCGGCGTTCTCGTTCTCCGGCCTGAAGACCGCCGTGGCCCGCTACGTCGAGAAGCACCCGGACGCGGACGTCAACGACATCGCGGCGAGCTTCCAGGAGGCCGTCGCCGACGTCCTCACCGCGAAGGCGCTGCGGGCCTGCCGGCAGCAGGACGTCGAGACCCTCGTCGTCGTCGGCGGAGTGGCCGCCAACAGCCGGCTCCGCGCGCTGGCCCAGGAGCGCTGCGACGCCGCCGGGATCGAGCTGCGCATCCCGCCGATGCGACTGTGCACCGACAACGGTGCGATGATCGCAGCGATCGGCGACCTGCTGGTGCCGCGACGGCGCGCCGCCCGTCCCGCGCTCGACTTCTCGGCGATCCCGACCGTCGAGCTCCGAACAGGCCCGGCTGACGTGACGCGACGCCGGACCCTGATGTGGGAGGCCAGGGCGGTCCCGGGCGCGCGCCGGACGCCTGCTCGCCTGGGCGCTCGAGGCCACGCCGGCCCGAGCCGCCGACGTCTACCGCGGCGGCGACGGATCGCGTCGTGGTCATCGACCCGACCGGGATGGGCGCTGCCCGACGCCCCGCCCGAGTTGCTGGCCCGGCCGCCGCACGTGTGGCCTTTCGAGCGGGTGTCCGCGCTGAGGTTGCACCCGACGGCGAAGCGCAGCACAGTGCAACGCGTGGCGAACTCGACCGAACCCGAAGACCCCGCGACCGGGCCCAGGCCCGCGTCCCGGCCGCCCCGCCGCCGCGGCCGTCCCCGGCGCCGCGGTGCAGATTCGCGAAGCGCATCTCGCACACCGCGCGCAACGTGGCCGAGGTGGTCCGGTTCGGTGGCCTGGAGACCGACGAGGACGAGTCGCCGTACACGGTCGTCGCCGAGCAGCGCCAACTACCGGCTGCGCCACTACTTCGCCGACGACGCGCCGAGCCGGTGCGACGCCGGTCGTCCTCGTCCCGCCGCTGATGATGACCACCGAGGTGTGGGACGTCTCGCCGGCCACCTCGGCGGTCGCCGCGCTGCACGAGTCCGGGGCATCGACGCCGTGGGTCGTCGACTTCGGCCACCCCGACCGCGAGCCGGGCGGCCTGGAGCGGACGCTGACCGACCACGTCCTCGCGGTCAGCGACGCGGTCGAGCGGGTGAGCGAGGCGACCGGCCGCAACGTCGTCCTGGCCGGCTACTCGCAGGGCGGCATGTTCTGTCTACCAGACCGCGGCCTACCGGCGGGGCAAGGGCATCGACTCGCTCGTCACCTTCGGCTCGCCGGTCGACACCACCGCGCCGCTGCCGATCCCGCTCGCGCCCGACGTCGTGGCCCGGCTGGCCGGCGAGCTCGTCGAGAGCGGACTGTTCCGCAAGGTCGCGCTGCCGGGCTGGATGGTCCGGCTACGGGTTCAAGGCGCTAGCCCGGCCAAGTCGGTGCAGGGCCGGATCCAGTTCATGCTCGCGCTGCACGACCGCGACGCGCTGCTGCCGCGCGAGCGGCAGCGCCGCTTCCTCGACCAGACCGGCTGGACGGCCTACTCCGGGCCGGCCATCGCCGAGCTGCTCGAGCAGTTCGTCACCCACAACCGGATGCTCGAGGGCGGCTTCGTCATCGACGACCGGCTGGTGACCCTCGCCGACATCGACCGGCCGATCCTCACCTTCGTCGGCGCGACGGACACCATCGGCCATCCGGACTCGGTCCGCGCTATCCGCCGGGCGGCGCCGCGCGCCGCAGGTCTACGAGATGACGCTGCCCACCGGCCACTTCGGCCTGGTCGTCGGCTCGACCGCCGTCACGAGACCTGGCCCGCGGTCGTCGGACTGGCTCTCGCTGGCGGGCCGCGGCACGGGCCGCTGCCCGAGGCGATCAAGCCGGCCGAGGCGGTCGAGCCGGGCAAGGCCGCTGCGGCCGAGCACCGCCGCCACCGCCGCCGCCCAGGCCACCGAGCTCGGCCTCGCCGTCGGCCGGGTCGTGCTCACCTCGGCCCGCCGGGCGGCCCGCCTGGCCGACGGGGTCGCCCGCGAGGCGCCGACCCAGCTGCCCAAGCTCGCCCGCATCGAGCAGCTCGACCCGTCCCGCGCATCTCGCTGGGGCTGCTGCTGGACGAGCAGGCCCGGCGCGGCCCCGAAGAACGTCGTCTTCCTCTTCGGCGACCGCGCGTACCGGCAGGACGACGTGAAGCGCCGGGTCGACAACGTGGTCAAGGGGTCTGCTGAGCATCGGGGTCCGGCACGGCGACCGGGTCGGCGTGCTGATGCAGCACCCGGCCGAGCGCGTTCACGGTGGTGGCTGCCCTCAGTCGGCTCGGCGCCACGGCCGTCCTGCTGCGCCCGGACGGTGACGTCGCGGCGCGAGGCCGGGCTGGCCCGGATCACCTGGGTCATCTCCGACCCCGAGCACACCGACCAGATCGGCGAGGTCGACGGCGTGACCTGGGCCGTCCTGGGTGGCGGCGGCGACCGTGGAGAGAGCTGCAATCCGGACGTCATCGACATGGAGCGCATCGACCCCGACGAGGTCGAGCTGCCGGCCTGGTACGTCGCCAACCCGCACCGGGCCGGGCGACGTGGCGTTCGTCCTGTTCACCGGCGAGGGCTCCGGCACCAAGGCGTTGCAGATCACCAACCGGCGCTGGGCGCTGTCCGCGCTCGGGACGGCGTCGGCCGCGGCGCTGCACCCGGGTGACACGGTGTACAGCGTCACCCCGATCCACCACTCGTCGGCGCTGCTGATGAGCGTCGGCGGCGCGATCGCCGGCGGGGCCCGGTTCGCCATGGCGGGCGGCGAGGACGCCGACACGTTCTGGGAGGAGGTCCGCCGCTACGGCGCGACCCACGTCTCCTACACCTGGACCTCGCTGCGGAGCATCGTCGAGGCCCCGCCGCACCCGAACGAGCAGCACCACCCGATCCGGATGTTCCTGGGCTCGGGCATGCCCCGCAACCTGTGGCGGCGGGTGAACGACCGCTTCCCGTCCGCGAAGGTCCTGGAGTTCTACGCCTCGGCCGAGGGGGAGGCAATCCTGGCCAACCTCAGCGGCCGGGCCGTCGGATCGATGGGCAAGCCGCTGCCGGGGACGGCCGAGGTCCGGGTGGCCCGTTGCGACCTGCGGACCGGCCGGCTCGTCCTCGGCGAGCAGGGGCTGGCCCGCGAATGCAACGTGGACGAGGTCGGGCTGCTGCTGGCCCGGGTCAACCCGGCCGACGCGCTCTCCGGCGCACCGCTGCGCGGTGTCTTCGAGAGCGGTGACGCGTGGCGCTCGACCGGCGACCTTTTCCTGCGCGACGAGCACGGCGACCTCTGGCTGGCCGGGTCGGTGTCCGAGGTCGTCCCCACCGCGGGCGGCCCGGGCCTGCCGTCGGGCACCCGGTTCGCGCTCGGGTCGCTGCCGTACGCCGATCTCGTCGTCGCCTACGGCGTGCCGGAGGGCGAGGCCGAGGTGCTCGTCGGCGCCTTCACCCTGCGGCCGGGCGCCGAGATCACCGTCGGTGACCTCGACAAGGCCATGAGCCGGCTGCCCGCCGGGCAACGGCCGCGCTACGTGCAGCAGGTGCCGTCGATTCCCGTGACGACGTGGCACCGGCCGCTGTGGCGACCGCTGCAGGCGAAGGGCGTGCCGACGCCGACCCGCACCCGCCGGGTCTGGCGGCTCGGCGACGATCGCGCCCACTACGAGGAACTCACCTGACGCGGCGCCCGCCTTCCTTGAGTGGTCAGTCCGGACCCGAGTGGTCAGGTACGTCTGACCACTCAGGTCGCAACTGACCACTCAACGCAAACATCCGGGGGTGGACGCGGAGCCTGCAACAGATCGCCCGGCCACGCTGTCTACTGTGCGTGGAGGTGTTGGTGAGGGCCGAGGTGAGCTTCGCGGGGTTCGTGCGCGAGCACACCCCGGCGCTGCTGCGGACGGCCTACCTGCTCACCGGCAACCGGCCGGCGGCGGAGGAACTCGTCCAGGACACGCTGGTCCGGCTCTACCCGAAATGGGAGCGGGTCGAGTCGGCGGACGTGCCGCTCGCCTACGTGCGCCGGTCGCTCGCCAACGGCTTCGTCAACCACCAGCGGCGCGCCGCGCGGCGCGAGTACGCCTACGAGTACGTGCCCGAACGGGCCGACGACCGCGACGCGCTGGGTCAGCTCGCCGACCGCGACGAGATCTGGAGCGGGCTGCGCCGGCTTCCGGACCGGCAGCGGGCGGCGCTCGTGCTGCGCTTCTTCGAGGACCTGGACGACGAGCAGTCCGCGGCCGCGCTCGGCTGCCGTGTGGGCACGGTGCGGAGCCTGATCAGCCGGGGGCTGGCCACGCTGCGCGAGGAGATGGCCCAGCCGCCTGCGGCCGGGAGGACGTCATGAGCCACGAACCCGATCCGATCACCGACGCGCTGCGGGCCAGCCTGGCCCGGCACGCCGCGGAGGCGCCGACCGGTGACCGGCTCGCCGAGCAGATCATCGCCGCGACCGACCGGGCCCCGGCCCGCCTGCCGTCGCCCCGCCGCCGGGGCTGGCGGACGTGGGCCCTGCCGCTCGTCGCCGCCGGGGCCGTGGGTGCGGTCGTCACTGCGGTCGTCGGCATCGAGAACTTCCACTCGTCGGCCGACAAGTCCCCGGCCGCCGGTTCGCCCACCGCCCCGCTGACCGCGTCGGTCAGCGCGCCGGTGATCGCCCCGCCGGCCACCAGCAGCGGGCCGCCGGCGAGCACCTCGCCGGCCTACGGCGCCGACCTGCACGACGTCCGCGTCCTGGACCTCACCTTCGGCGGCACCGATCTCGGGTGGGCGCTGGCCTCGGCCGACTGCGTGCAGGGGCCCGGCCGATGCACTGCGCTGCTGCGCACGAGCGACGGCAAGTCCTGGCGGAGCATGCCGGGCGCGGCCTTCAACGTCGAGGGCGTGAAGGGCTGCGCCGACCCGTGCGTCGAGCACCTGCGCTTCGCCAACGACCAGGTCGGCTACGCCTACGGCCCGAGCGCGCTCTTCATGACCACGAACGGCGGCGCCTCGTGGACCCGCCAACCCGGCCTCGGGGCCGATGCGCTCGAGAGCCTCGACGGCAACGTGATCATGTACGGCTTCCGGCGAGGCAGCGGATCCTGCGCCGGCGGGTGCCCGGTGATCCAGCGTTCGTCGATCGGCTCGACGACGTGGATGCCGATCGACCTGCCGGGCGGCGCCGACGTTCTCCAGGCCGGCTCGGTCTCGCTGGCGCGGGCCGGTCACCTGGCCATGATCCTGGCCAGCCGGTACGACCCGGCCAAGGGCTACGGGCAGACGGCGACGCTCTACCGGTCGACCGATGACGGGGTGACCTGGCACCGGTCGGGTGACCAATATGGCGACCCGTGCCCGGCGATCGGCGTCGGCTACTCGAACACTGCCGTCGCGATGACGGTCGGCGGCGACGGGTCGGTCGTCGTCGCCTGCGTCGGCCGGGACAAGGCGCCGACCGTCTTCGGCGGCTCGACGATCACCTCGACGGACGGCGGCAAGACCTTCGTCGAACCAAACGCCACCGGCAAGCTCGGCCCCGCGCACCTCGTCGGGGCCGCCGACGCCAGTCACCAGTTCATCTACGCCGCGGTGAGCGGCAATCCGGGCGAGACCCGGGCCGGGCTCTACGCCAGCGCGGGGCCGCTGCCCTGGAACGCCGTTCCGCAGATCACCGGCGAGGTCACCTTCATCGGCTTCGAATCGACCCGGGTCGGTCGCGTCGTGGCCGACGCCGGCCGGACGATCTGGACGACCCGCGACGCCGGATCGACCTGGTCCCCTACGGTGTTTCCGTGACCCGTCGCCTCGTCGCCGCCTGCGTGGCCACCGCCCTGCTCGTCGCCGGCTGCACCTCGAGCACGAACGGTTCGGGCAGCACGAGCCGGTCCGCATCCGGTTCGGCCCCGTCGACGAACGCGCCCACGACGCCGTCGGCCGGCGCGCCGTCGTCCCAACCCGCCTCGTCGAGCACGGCGCCGGTACCGCGCTCCGGCCCGCTGAACGGCTTCCAGATCGCCGACCTGACCTTCGTCGGCACCGAGGGCTGGGCGCTGGGGACGGTCGGCTGCGTGCAGAGCTCCGGGCGCTGCACCGCGCTGGCCCACTCGACCGACAACGGCCGCAGTTGGCGCTCGATCGTCGCCCCTCGCGTCCACGTCGAGGTCCCCGGAAGCGGCGCGACATGTGCCGACCCCTGCGTGCAGCACGTCCGGTTCGCCAGCCGCAGCGTCGGCTACCTGTTCGACGACGGGGACAGCGGGTCGCTGTTCCTCACCACCAACGGCGGCCGCTCGTGGCACCGGCAGGCCGGGCGGGCAACCGCGCTGGAGACCCTCGACGGCAACGTGATCCGGGTCGCCGCGAAGACCGGCGGGTGCCCGCCGGGCTGCACGTACACGGTCCAGACGTCGGCCATCGGCGGCACGCGGTGGCACCCGGTCGCGCTGCCGGGGCCGCCCGGGCTCGGTGACGGCGCCGCCCTGGCCCGCACCGGCTCGCACGCGTACCTGCTCGTCTACGGGAACCCGGCCGGGGGTGCGGAGAACGAGAAGTCCCGGCTGTGGACCTCGGCCGACGACGGCGCCCACTGGACGAACCGCGGCGAGCCGTGTCCCCAGGGCAGCAGCCGCGAGGTCGACAGCAGCCTGATCTCGACCTCGGACGACGGCGCGGTTGCCGTCCTGTGCACCACGCGCGGCGGGACCCAGCAGTCGTTCATCGCGATCTCGACCGACGGAGGTGCCACCTTCCGGGCCGGCTCCCGTACCGCTCTGGGGGGCGCGCCGGTGTCGGCGCTCGGTCTCGCGGCCTCGACCACCGTCCTGCTGTCCTCCGACGACACCTACCGCAGCACGGACGGCGGGCGGCACTTCGCCCGGCTGTCGTCGAACGGCGGCAGCAGCCCGGGGGTGCTCGGCTGGCTCGGGTTCGCCTCGTCCACCGTGGGCCACGCGATCTCGGTCGACCGCCGCACGATCTGGACGACCACGGACGGCGGCCGCAGCTGGGGTTCCGCCCGGCTGCACTGAGTCGCGCCACCGCGTATCAGCGCGGCGGCCGCCGTCTCCTCCCCGGTGAACCCACCCGGAGGAGCTGCAGATGCGCACGTCGATCCTGGCCGCCGCGACCCTCGCCGGCCTGGCCGCCTGCCTCGTGGCCGTCCCGTCGGGCTCGGCTTCGGGCGCCCCCGCGTGCGGCAACAGCGCGCTGACCGTCTCCGCCACGGCCGAGCAGGGCGCCACCGGCCACGCGAACTTCGTCCTGCGGTTCAAGAACCGCACGAGCCACTCGTGCAGCCTCTACGGGTACCCCGGTCTGGACGCGCTGAGCGCGTCCGGGCGCGTCCTGGCCCACGCCCGCCGGACCCTGAGCGGGTTCACCGGTGGCAGCCGGCACGGGCTGCCGACCGTCGTCGTGCGCCCCGGGCACTACGCCTCGGCCGACGTCGAGTGGATGAACTTCAACCCGGCCACCGGCGGCAGTTGCCGCTTCGCGCACTCGGTGGCCGCGACCCCGGCCAACACCACGCACACCGTGCACCTGGCTCGCGCCGTGAGCGTCTGCAGCCTGCAGGTGCACCCGACGGTCGCCGGCCGGAGCGGGAACGGCTGAACCGCGCGCCCGAGCGTTTGCCGACGATGGGGCGGCGAACGCACCCCGGGTGGTCAGGTTTTCCTGGCCTGGGGACGCTCCGCACCGGCGCGGCGGCCCCAGGCCAGGAAAACGACCTGTGCCGAACCCGGCGTTGAGAGTTGGCACTCCCCGCGTTAGAGTGCCAATTGCAGTCCGAGGTGCCGTACCGCGGCGCCCCGGGCACCCCGCAGGACCCCGTAGGACAGAGGGGAGCGGTTGACCCCCGCGACGGCAGCCACCCCCAGCTCACGTTCGACCAGACACCCGAGAAGGGGAGTTACACCGTGACCGCCACCAAGGTCAGCATCAAGCCGCTCGAGGACCGCATCGTCGTGCAGGCGAACGAGGCCGAGACGACCACCGCCTCGGGCATCGTCATCCCGGACACCGCCAAGGAGAAGCCGCAGGAGGGCACCGTCCTCGCCGTCGGCCCGGGCCGCATCGACGACAACGGCAACCGCGTGCCGCTCGACGTCGCGGTCGGCGACGTCGTCCTCTACAGCAAGTACGGCGGCACCGAGGTCAAGTACGCCGGCGAGGAGTACCTCGTGCTCTCCGCCCGCGACGTCCTCGCCGTCATCGAGAAGTAACCACACGCCGACGCCCCGGCCCGCGCGCGCCTGCGTGCGCGCCGGGGCTTCGACGCGTTGGCAGCCGACCAATTCCGGAAAGGTAATTCATGGCGAAGATCCTCAGCTTCGACGAGGACGCCCGCCGCGCACTCGAGCGCGGCGTCGACCAGCTCGCCAGACGCGGTCAAGGTGACGCTCGGCCCCCGCGGCCGCAACGTCGTCCTGGCCAAGAGCTTCGGCGTGCCCACCATCACCAACGACGGCGTGACGATCGCCCGCGAGGTCGAGCTCGACGACCCGTTCGAGAACCTCGGCGCGCAGCTGGCCAAGTCCGTCGCGACCAAGACCAACGACGTGGCCGGTGACGGCACCACCACCGCCACCGTGCTCGCCCAGGCGCTCGTGAACGCCGGGCTCAAGAACGTCGCCGCCGGCGCCAACCCGATGTCGCTCAAGCGGGGCATCGACGCCGCCGTCGACCGCGGTCAACGAGGCGCTGGACAAGGCCGCCGTCCCGGTCGAAGGGCAGAAGATCGCGCACGTCGCGACCATCTCGGCCCAGGACGCGACCATCGGCTCGCTGATCGCCGAGGCGTTCGACAAGGTGGGCAAGGACGGGGTCATCACCGTCGAGGAAGCCCAGACGATGACCACCGAGCTCGAGTTCACCGAGGGCATGCAGTTCGACAAGGGCTACATCAGCCCGTACTTCGTCACTGACGCCGAGGCCGGCGAGACGGTGTTCGAGGACCCGTACCTGCTCATCACCACCCAGAAGATCTCCTCCATCGCCGACCTGCTGCCGGTGCTCGAGAAGGTCGCCGAGGCCGGCAAGCCGCTGGTCGTCATCGCCGAGGACGTCGACGGCGAGGCGCTGTCGACCCTCGTCGTCAACTCGATCCGCAAGACCTTCCAGGCCGTCGCGGTCAAGGCGCCGTTCTTCGGCGACCGGCGCAAGGCGTTCCTGCAGGACCTCGCGATCGTCACCGGCGGGCAGGTCATCGCCCCCGAGGTCGGGCTCAAGCTCGACCAGGCCGGGCTGGACGTCCTGGGCCGGGCCGGCCGCGTCGTGGTCACCAAGGACACGACGACGGTCACGCACGGCGCGGCGGCGCAGAGCGAGATCGACGACCGGGTCGCCCAGATCCGGCGTGAGATCGAGGAGACCGACTCCGACTGGGACCGCGAGAAGCTGCAGGAGCGGCTGGCCAAGCTGGCCGGCGGCGTCGGGGTCATCAAGGTCGGCGCGGCCACCGAGGTCGAGATGAAGGAGCGCAAGCACCGCATCGAGGACGCCATCTCGGCCACCCGCGCGGCGGTCGAGGAGGGCATCATCGCCGGCGGCGGTGCGGCGCTCGTCCAGGCGGCGTCCGCGCTCGAGGGCGACCTCGGGCTCTCCGGCGACGACGCCACCGGCGTGGCGATCGTCCGCGGTGGGCTCGCCGAGCCGCTGCGCTGGATCGCCAGCAACGCCGGCCTCGAGGGCTACGTCGTCGTGGCGAAGGTCCGCGAGTTGCCGGCCAACCACGGCCTCAACGCGGCGACCGGCGTCTACGGCGACCTGCTCAAGGACGGCGTCGTCGACCCGGTCAAGGTCACGAAGGCCGCCCTGGCCAACGCGGCCTCCGTCGCCGCGCTCGTGCTGACCACCCAGAGTTCGGTGGTCGAGAAGCCGGCCGAGGAGGAGCACAGCCACGACGGCCACGGCCACTCGCACGGCCATGGCCACGGGCACTCGCACGGCCCCGGCTTCTGATCTGATCCGCGGGGGGTGTCGCTTCGGCGGCACCCCCTCGCTGCGCTCGGGGTGCGCGCCTCGCGCCACGCCGCGCCTCCGGCGCGGCCCGCACGCTCGCTTCGCTCGCCGCGGCCGCGGGCTCTTCGCGCGAGCGCTCATCGCGTGGTGGTTACGACCGCAACGGCCCCGCAGCGTTGAACGCTGCGGGGCCGTTCGTCGGTGACGCCGGTCGGCGGGCGCCGCCGGAAGGGCTTACAAGCGCGCCGGCTAGGCCGGCCGGCTGATGAGCAGCGCCTCGCGCTCCTCGACGGACAGGCCGCCCCACACGCCGTAGGGTTCGCGGGCGGCGAGGGCCCAGCGCAGGCAGTTCTCGATCACCGGGCACGAGGCGCAGACCGCCTTGGCCCGCATCTCGCGCCGGGTGCGCGAGGGCCCGCGCTCGTTCTCGGGGTGGTAGAAGGTCGCGGTGTCCGCGCCACGGCACGCAGCACCCAGTTGCCAGTCCCAGTCGCCCTGTCGAAGGGCGGGAAGCCGTCGGATCTCGGCCATCCGTACTCCTGCGAAGCGCTTGGATCGCCGTCCGTCGTGGCGACCGTCTGACCATTCAAAGATCGAGGCGCGTAAAGGTGACGGCGGACACCGAAGTTCGCTGGGCGTGTGCCCGAACTGCCCCTTTGGGCAGCGGGCGTCAGCAGGCGGCCCGGGGCCGGCCCGCGATCAGCGGCGGGCCTGCTTGGTCAGCGCGTGGACGGCGTCGGCGTAGCCGCGGGCGTAGTCCCAGCTGACGTAGGCGTCCTGGTCGGGCGAGAACGCCGGCTCGTGGACGTGCGTACGGCCCTCGCCGAGCAGGGCCCGGAGGTTGGCGGCCATGAGGTCCCAGCCGAAGAAGTGCTGCTCGCCGCAGTCGCCGCAGTCGACGGTGATGCCGTCGATGCCGTGCGGGGCGAGCGTGGCCCGGAACTCGGCCAGCTCGGCGAGATCGGCGAGCACGTCGGCCCGCTCGTCGTCGGTCAGCGGCTGGGCCGGCTCGGCGTCGTCGAACAGTCCGGCCGGGTCGTCCGGGTCGTCCAGGAACGGGTCGAGCGGGCCGTCGTCGAGGTTCATCGGGCGTTCCCCGCGCTTACTGACAAGTCCGCAAGCGTCGCTCCGGTGTCGGTCACGCCTCCACGGTAAGACCCATCCCCATCCCGGCGCCAACCGAGATGGGGATGGGATTTGCCTCAGGCGGTCGCAATCGCCTCCAGCGGGGGCGTCCGCGCGGCCCGGAAGCCCGGCCACAGGGCGGCCAGGACACCGATCACGGCGGCCATCACGAGGAACAGGACCGCCTGCCCCCACGGGACGCTGATGACATGCAGGCCCTGGGTGCGCAGCGTGCGGGTGAACAGCGACCCGAACGTGATGCCGATCGAGACGCCCAGCACGGCCCCGAAGACCGCGATCAGCAGCGACTCGAGGTAGACCGTCCGGCGCACCTGCTTGCGCTGCATGCCGACCGCCCGCAGCATCCCGAGCTCGCGCCGCCGCTCGATGACCGACAGGGCCTGGGTGTTGACGATGCCGAGGATCGCGATGACGATCGCCAGCCCGAGCAGGCCGTACAGCAGCCCGAGCAGGCCATTGACCTGGCTGGCCAGCATGCCCTTGAACTGCTCGCTGTCGCGGACGTCGACGACGTAGAAGTCGTTGGTCGCCTTCTCCAGGCCGGTCCGCATCGCGCCGAGGTCGGCGCCGGGCTTGGCGTGGACGAGCGCCACGTCGTCGGCCCACTCGTTCTTCGGGGTGAGCGCGCGGTAGACGTCGCCCCCGACCGCCCACGGACCGATGAGCTGATCCTGCTTGTAGATCCCGCCGACCGTCACCGTGATCGGCTTGACTCCCGGCACGGACAGCACGTGCCTGGTGCCGAGCGTCCAGCCACGGTCCTTCGCGATCCGGTCCGAGACGATCATCCGGTGGCCGCTGGTGGCGACCGAGCCCTGCACCATTTGCACGCGCAGTACCGCGGTCAGCGAACCGTCGACCGACGACCCGCTGCGGACCTTGCCGTCCACCTGGGCCCGGACGGTCTGCAGCTCGGTCACCGAGGCCACGCCGGGCACCTGCCGGGCCGCCTGGGCCGCGGCCGGCGGCACCGAGACCGCCGCATCGGTGGTCAGGATGTAGTCGGCGGTGGCGTTGTCGTCGAAGATCTTGTTCAGGCTGGCCTTCATCGACGCGCCGACAACCGCGATGCCGGTCACGAGCACGAGCCCGAGGGTGAGCGCGAACGCGGTCGCCGCCGTGCGCCGCGGGTTGCGGACCGCGTTCGTGCGGGCCAGCCGTCCGACCAGGCCGAACGGGCGGCCGACGACGCGGCCGAGCGGGTCGATGACCCACCGGGCGAACAGCGGCGAGAGCAGCATCGCCCCGGCGACGACCCCGACCAGGCCGAGACCGGTCAGGGACGCGGCCGAGCCGGCCTGGTCCGAGGCGAACCCGGCGACCGCCGCGGCGGCCCCGGCGATGCCGACCACCACGCCGATGGCCGTGCGGCGGCGCAGGCTCGCCGGCGCCGGGCTGGCGAACTCCTCCCGCATGGCCGCGACCGGCGCGATCCGCCCGGCCCGCCGGGCCGGGGTCGAGGCGGCGAGCACGGTCACGAGCGTGCCGAGCACGATCGAGATGATCACCGTGCGGGCGCTGAGCACGAGGCCGCCGGACGGCAGGCCGAGGTCCAGTGCGTCCAGCAGCGCGTGCAGGCCGTAGGCCAGGCCGATGCCGCCGGCCAGGCCGAGCGCGCTGCCGAGCAGCCCGATGACGAACGCTTCGAGCACCACCGACCGCCGGACCTGCTTGCGGTCGGCCCCGATGGCCCGCAGCAGGGCCAGCTCGCGCTGCCGCTGCGCGACGATCATCGTGAACGTGTTGTAGATGATGAACGTGCCGACGAGCAGCGCGATGATGCCGAAGCCGAGCAGGATGTAGGTGATGAAGGCCAGGGCGTCGGAGACCCCGGACGTGTCGTCGTGCCGCACCTGCGCGCCGGTCTTCACCTTGAGGTCGGGGGAGAGCGCGGCGTGGATGCGGGCGGCAAGCGTCGCTTCGGGCAGGCCGTTGGTGGCGGCCACGTCGATCGCCGTGTAGTGGGAACCGTCGGTGAACAACGACATCGCCTGGTCGCGGGCGAAGCGGGCGCCGAGGTAACCGCCGGTGTCGAAGGCGACCCGGTAGATCCCGACGACCCGCGCGGTGGTCACAGCCGCATTCGGGACGACGACCTTGACCTGCTCGCCCACCGTCAGGTGGTGCTTCTTGGCCGCGCCGTCGTTGACGACCAGTTCGCCGGCGCGCTGCGGCGCGCGTCCCGAGACCAGGGTCGGTTGCTCGTGGACGGCCTGACCTGTGTTCCAGGCACTGCCCACGCTCGGGGCGCCGCCGGTGTCGATCTTCTTGCCCTTGTCGTCGACGAGGACGATGTCGGACTGGATGATCGGCTCGACCGCGCGGACGCCGGCGACCTTCTCGATCGTCGGCCGGGCGCTCACCGGGACGCCGGCCGCGTAGTCCTTCGCCGGCTCGACCCGGGCGTCGATGCCCTTGTCGCTCGTGGCGAAGATCGTGTCGAAGCTGTGCTTCAACGTGTCGGTGAAGACGAACGAGCCGGCCACGAACGCCGTCCCGAGCAGCACCGAGATCAGGGTGAGGGCCAACCGCACCTTGTGGGCGCGCAGGTTGCGCAGCCCCACCTTGGTCATCACATTGCCCGTCATTACCTTCGCCGTCATCGGAGCTCCTCGGGACCACTCGCTGCGCTCGGGTCCGTCGTCGCTCCGAACCGGCCCTGCGGGCCGGACCGAAGCGGCTTCGCCGCCGGACGGCGGCTCTTCGCGCCGGCGCTCATCGCGTTTCCAATCACCTTTCGGGTTCTCCAGTTCAGCTCTTGGCGCCTGGTCATGACTCGAGCCGCTTCATGCGCTCGAGCACCGAGTCGGCGGTCGGGCCGCGGAGCTCGTCCACGATCCGGCCGTCGGCGAGGAAGAGCACCCGGTCGGCGTAGCTCGCCGAGTGCGGGTCGTGCGTGACGATGACGACGGTCTGGCCCAGCCGGTCGACCGACTCGCGCAGGATCCGCAGCACCTCGCCGCTGGAGTGCGAGTCGAGGTTGCCGGTCGGCTCGTCGCCGAACACGATCTCCGGCCGGCCGGCGAGCGCCCGCCCGACGGCGACCCGCTGCTGCTGGCCGCCGGACAGCTCGCTCGGCCGGTGGTGCAGGCGGTCGCGCAGGCCGAGGGTGTCGATCACGGTGTCGAGCCACTGCGCGTCCGGGCGCCGGCCGGCGATCGCCAGGGGCAGGGTGATGTTCTCGAGCGCGTTCAGCGTCGGGACGAGGTTGAAGGACTGGAAGACGAAGCCGATCCGGTCCCGCCGCAGGGCCGTCATCTTCTTGTCCGACAGCCCGCGCAGCTCGACGTCGCCGATCGCGACCGAGCCGGAGCTCACCGTGTCGAGGCCGGCCAGGCAGTGCATCAGGGTCGACTTGCCGGACCCGGACGGGCCCATGATGGCGGTGAACTCGCCGCGGCGCAGCTCCACGTCGACGTCGTCGAGGGCCCGGACCGCGGTCGGGCCGCTGCCGTAGCTCTTCACGACGTTGACGGCGCGGGCGGCGGCGAACGTGGGGGAAACTGGGGTGATCGTGCGCGAACTGGTCATGGATCAAGCCTCGCGGCCGAGCGGGTTCCCAGCCATTGGGATTCCCCCCGAACCGACCCTGACATTTGTCCCACCCCGCCTGGGGGTAGCACGGCCGTAGCACCCCCAGTGCGCCGGTTCCGGACGGGCCGGAAAGTGCGGCCCGCGGCCCGCGCGTACGATGAATCACCGGCGACGGCAAGGAGTTTCCACGGTGTCCGACGAGCACGACGCTTCGGCCCTGCCCGACAAATTCGCCCCCCTCGGCCTGACCTACGACGACGTCCTGCTGCTGCCGGGCGAGACCGACGTGGTACCGGCCGAGGTCGACACGACCACCCGCCTGACCCGGGACATCTCGATCGCCGTCCCGCTGCTCTCCGCGGCGATGGACACCGTCACCGAGGCCCGGATGGCGATCGCGATGGCCCGTCAGGGTGGCATCGGGGTCCTGCACCGCAACCTCTCGATCGACGACCAGGCCTACCAGGTCGATCTCGTGAAGCGGACCCAGACCGGGCTCATCCCGAACCCGGTGACGATCGGCCCCGACGCCACGCTCGAGCAGCTGGACGAGGTCTGCGGCCAGTACCGGATCTCCGGGCTACCGGTCGTCGACACCGACCAGCGGCTGCTCGGCATCATCACCAACCGCGACCTGCGCTTCGTCTCGGTGACCGAGTGGGCGACCACCAAGGTGGACGAGGTCATGACCCCGATGCCGCTGATCACGGCACCGGTCGGCATCTCGCACGAGGACGCCACGACGATCCTGCGCCAGCACAAGCGCGAGCGGCTGCCCCTCGTCGACGAGCAGGGCCGGCTGGCCGGGCTGATCACGGTGAAGGACTTCGTGAAGTCCGAGCAGTTCCCGAACGCGTCGAAGGACGCCCACGGACGGCTGCTCGTCGGTGCCGCCATCGGCTACTTCGGCGACGCGTGGGAGCGGGCCGGCCGGCTGATCGAGGCCGGCGTCGACGTCCTCGTCGCCGACACCGCGCACGGGCACGTCCGGCTGCTGCTGGACATGGTGCACCGGCTGAAGTCCGACCCGGCAACCCGACATGTGCAGGTGATCGGCGGCAACGTGGCCACGCGCGCGGGGGCGCAGGCCTTCGTCGACGCCGGGGCCGACGCGGTGAAGGTCGGCGTCGGGCCCGGCTCCATCTGCACCACCCGGGTCGTCACCGGCGTCGGCGCGCCGCAGATCACGGCCGTCCACGACGCGTGGCTGGCCTGCAAGCCGGCCGGGGTGCCGGTGATCGCCGACGGCGGCCTGCAGTACTCCGGCGACATCGCCAAGGCCATCGTCGCCGGTGCCGACGCGGTGATGGTCGGGTCGCTGCTCGCCGGCTGCGACGAGTCGCCCGGCGACCTGATCTTCGTCAACGGCAAGCAGTTCAAGGCCTACCGCGGCATGGGCTCGCTCGGGGCGATGAGCTCCCGCGGCAAGAAGTCGTACTCGAAGGACCGGTACTTCCAGGCCGAGGTCGACAGCGACGACAAGATCGTCCCCGAAGGCATCGAGGGCCGGGTCGCCTACCGCGGACCGCTCGCCGCCGTCGCCCACCAGCTCGTCGGCGGCCTGCGGCAGTCCATGTTCTACGTCGGCGCGCGGACCGTGCCGGAGCTGCAGGACAAGGGCCGGTTCATCCGCATCACCCAGGCCAGCCTCAAGGAGTCGCACCCGCACGACATGCAGATGACCGTCGAGGCGCCGAACTACTCCCTGTGATCCGCCGGGGTGCCGCTCCGGCGGCACCCCCTCGCAGTGCGGTGTCTCGGTGAGTGGTCAGTTGCGCACTGAGTGGTCAGGTGCAGCTGACCACTCAGGTCCGGACTGACCACTCAACGGGAACGGGCGGCGGTGGTGGTGGTCGCGGCGTCAGATCTTGTCGTTCAGGTCGCCCTGGTCGCGCAGGCCGGCGCCGAAGACGGCGGCCTGGGTGCGGCGCTGCATGCCGAGCTTCGCGAGCAGGCTCGAGACGTTGTTCTTCACCGTCTTCTCGGCGAGGAACAGGCGCTCGCCGATCTGGCGGTTCGTCAGCCCCTCGGCGATCAGGATGAGGATCTTGCGCTCCTGGGCGTTGAGCGAGGCCAGGCGGGCGTCCTCCTGCTTGCCCTCGCGGATCCGCTGCAGCACGCGGGCGGTCACGGAGGGGTCCAGCAGCGACTGGCCAGCCGCGACCTGGCGCACGGCATCGACGAGGTTGGAGCCGCGGATCTGCTTCAGCACGTATCCGGCCGCACCCGCGAGCACGGCGGCGAAGATCGCCTCGTCGTCGTCGTAGGACGTCAGGATCAGGCAGCGGACGTCCGGCTGCTCCTCCCGGATGATGCGGCAGACCTCGATCCCGCTGCCGTCGGGCAGGCGACCGTCGAGGATCGCAACGTCAGGCGCCACGGCCGGGATCCGGCGCAGCGCCTCCGCCACCGTGCCGGCCTCGCCGACGACCTCGAAATCGGGGACACCGTTGAGCAGATCGGCCAGCCCGCGACGCACGATCTCGTGGTCGTCGAGCAGGAAGATCCGAGTGGTGACCGACTCGGGTGCGTCGGCTCCGGTCATGGAGGGCGCTCCTTGGGGCGTGAGAAGTTCCGGCCAGGACATCACATCGGATGCCGACGGCGGCGGCGGCGCGCTCATCACGCCGGCATCTCCGGCGGCTCCTTGCTGTTCATCTTCGCCGTGCTCAGAGTACGCAACACTGTCGGTTGCGCGACTTTTGTCGGCTCCGACGGCTGGGGACGCGCTCGCAAGAACCGTCCGCGGCGCCCGCGGCGGGCCCCGGTCGCGTTCGCGCGAAGCCCGAACACCCGGTTGCGGATCTGTTCGATCGTCTCGTCCAGGTCGGCGATGTAGCGGCGCAGGCGACCACCGGTGTCCGGGTCGAGACGTTGATCGGCCAGCGCCTGCAGCCCCACACCGGTGGCGAAGAGCCGCTGCATGACGTTGTCGTGCAGGTCCTGGGCGATGCGGTGGCGGTCCTCGAGGACCCGCAGCCACTCCGCGTCGGCCCGCGCATCGCTCAGCTGCAGGGCCAGCGCGACCTGGGCGGCGAAGGTCGAGGCCTGCATGACGTCGTCGGGGCGGAAGCCGGCCCGCTGCGTCTGCCGGATCATGAGCACGGCCCCGCGGGCGCCGTCGGAATCCGCGAGCGGGACGAGCATCGCCGGCCCGAAGTCCCAGCGGTTGACGAAATCGGGGTTGGCCCAGTTCATCAGGTCCGGGGTGCACAGGCTCTCGCCGGCGATGATGGCCCGCCCGAGCGGGGAACCGACCGGGTCGAACTCGTAGCCGAGGAAGTCCTCGCCCCCGACGCCCTTCGCGAAGGTGACCCGCAGCCGCCCGTCCTCGGTCGGCATGATCAACCCCGCGTAGTCGGCGCGGGCGATGTCGAGCGCCCGTGACACCACATCCATCAGCACTTCTTCGTCGGCGTCGGCGAGCAGCGTGCGGGCGATCTCGCCGGAGGCGTTGAGCCAGTCCATGCTCCGCTGGGCCTGGTCGTAGAGGCGGGCGTTCTCGATGGCGCTGCCGGCCGACGCCGCGAGCGCCGTGACGAGGTCCTCGTCGTCCTCGGTGAACAGCCCGACCGTCGAGTCGGCGAGGTACAGCTCACCGAAGGCCGCGCCCCGCACCCGGATCGGGACGCCCAGGAAGGACCGCATCGGCGGGTGGCCGGGCGGGAAGCCGCCGGAGCGGCTGTCCTCGGTGAGGTCGTCGACCCGGACCGCGAGCGGCACGTCGAGCACTGCCCCGAGCAGCCCGCGACCGCGCGGCAGGTCGCCGATGCGGGCCACCAGCGCGGCGGGCATGCCGTGGTGGACGAAGTGTTCGAGCGATCCGTCCGAGGCCAGCACACCGAGCGCGCCGTACTCGGCGCCGACCAGGTCGCACGCGGCCGCGACGATCCGGTCGAGCATCGAGCGCAGCGACAGGTCGGCGGTGATGATCCGGTGCGCGGCCAGCAGTCCGTGCAGGCGCTGCGCCTCGGTTCCGCGCGGCGGGAAGGACTGGGAGCGGCGAGCGGTCATCAGGCCTTCCTCGTCGCGCAGCGCTGGTCGCTGTCGAGAATCTGCGTCCCGGCGCGCTCTGGGGGCAGCCGGACAAACGCGAACAGTGTTAGCCCGCTGTTTAGAACCCTGGCTGATGCATACGCAGCGCAACCGCGCTCAACGGCCCGAGCTCCGGGGACCTTGGTCCTTCCCGGTGCGGGGATAGGGGATGTATGGGCGCGGACCGTGCATTCGGGCTCGGGCGGATCGCATCGGGCGGGTGCGGCAGACTCAGGGCATGCCCGAGACAGTGGAGATCGGCCTGGGCCGCAGCGCACGCCGCGGCTACCACCTCGATGACATCGCGCTCGTCCCCACCCGCCGCACCCGTGGGCAGACCGTCGTGTCGACGGCCTGGCAGATCGACGCGCACGCCTTCGACCTGCCGTTCGTGACCGCGCCGTCGGACGCCGTCGTCTCGCCGGCCTCCGCGGCCGAGGTCGAGCGGCTCGGCGGCCTGGCCGTCCTGGACGGTGAGGGCGTCTGGTGCCGGTACGAGGACGCCGGGGCCGAGCTGGCCGGCTTCACCGACGACACCGCGCAACTGCAGGAGGTGTACTCGAAGCCGGTCGTGCCCGCGCTGCTCCGGCAGCGGATCAAGGAGCTGCGCAGCGCCGGAGTGCGGGTCGCCGTCCGGCTCTCGCCGCAGCACACGGCCGAACTCGCGCCGCACGCGCTGGCCGAAGGGGTCGACCTGCTGGTGATCCAGGGGACGGTGATCTCGGCCGAGCACGTAGTGCGCGAGGACCAGCCGGGGCTGAACCTCAAGACGTTCATCGCCGACCTGGACGTGCCGGTGCTGGTCGGCGGCGTGACGAACTACCAGACGGCGTTGCACCTGATGCGCACCGGCGCCGCCGGCGTGATCATCGGCTACGGTGCCCACCTCGGCTCCACCACGCACAGCGTGCTCGGCATCGAGGTGCCGATGGCGACCGCGCTCGTGGACGCCGCGGCCGCGCGCCGCGACTACCTGGACGAGACGGGTGGCCGGTACGTCCACCTGGTGGCGTACGGCGACATGTCGACCGGCGGGGACATCGCCAAGGCCCTGGCCTGCGGGGCTGACGCGGTGATGCTCGGCGAGCCCCTCGCGGCGGCCGCTGAGGCGCCCGGTGGCGGGTTGTACTGGGACGCGACGGCCTCGCACCCGCGGGTCCCGCGGTCGGCGGTCGTCGACTTCGCCGTCGGTGACGAGCAGCGGCCGACGCTCGAGGAGTTGCTGCTCGGCCCGACTGCGGACCCGAGCGGGGAGCGCAACCTGTTCGGCGCAGTGCGGCGGGTGATGGGCAAGTGCGGGTACTCGACGTTGAAGGAGTTCCAGAAAGCCGAACTGATCGTGACGACGACCCGCTGACAATTCACGACGAACAGGCTGGAAGTCTTGCAAGGGTGAACGCGATGAGCGACGCGCGGCGGCTGGAAGGGGAGCCCGCAAAGGTGACCACGAACGCGATGAGCGCTCGCGCGAAGAGCCGCGGCCCGCGCGAGCGGAGCGAGCTTGCGGGCGTATCGACGACCCGCCCGAGCGCGGCGAGTGGCGGAAAGGAGATTCGCGATGGCCGCGATTAGGTTCGGCTACAAAGCGTCGAACGAGCAGTTCGGGCCGAAGGAGTTGCTCGGCTACGGGGTGCTGGCCGAGGAGTGCGGCTTCGATTCGGTGTTCGTCTCCGATCACCTGCAGCCGTGGCGGCACGACGGCGGCCACGCGCCGTTCGCGATGACCTGGCTGGGCGCCCTGGGCGCGCGGACCGAGCGGATCGCGATGGGCACCTCCGTCCTGACGCCGACGTTCCGCTACCACCCGGCGATCGTGGCGCAGGCGTTCGCGACGCTGGGCTGCCTGTTCCCCGGGCGCGTGATGCTGGGGATGGGCACCGGGGAGTCGATGAACGAGGTGCCGCTGGGCATCGAGTGGCCGGACGGCAAGGAGCGGTTCGCGCGGTTCCGGGAGGCCGTCCGGCTGATCCGGCAGCTGTGGTCGGAGGAGCGGGTCAGCTTCGAGGGCGAGTACTACCGCACCGACCGGGCGACGATCTACGACCGGCCCGAGCAGCCGGTGCCGCTCTACCTGGCCGGCTCGGGGCCGGCGGCGACCCGGTTCGCCGGGCGGCAGGGCGACGGGTACATCACGACGTCGGGCAAGGACCCGGCGCTGTACACCGACACGCTGATCCCGGCGGTGGAAGAGGGGATTGCCAAGCGCAGTGAAGGCGGTCCTGCGGGTTCTGACTTCGACATGATGATCGAGGTCAAGGTGTCCTTCGACCACGATCGGGACGCCGCGATGGAGGCGACCCGGTTCTGGGGCGCGCTGGGTCTTTCGCCGGAGCAGAAGCACGGCGTCGAGGACCCGGTCGAGATGCAGCGGCTGGCCGACGAGCTCTCGGTCGAGCAGACGGCGAAGCGCTTCATCGTCTCGACCGACCCCGACGAGCACGTCGAGAAGATCAAGACCTACCTCGACCTCGGCTTCACCCACCTCGTCTTCCACGCGCCCGGCCCGGACCAGGCCAAGTTCCTGAAGCTGTACGGCGAGGAAATACTGCCTCGCCTGCGGGCGCTGTGAGCGACGCTTGCGGAGCGAGCCGGAAGCGCCGGCTAGGCCAGCCGAACGGAGTGAGGCTGTGAGCGACGCTTGCGGAGCGAGCCGGAAGCGCAGGCTAGGCCAGCCGAACGGAGTGAGGCTGTGAGCGACGCTTGCGGAGCGAGCCGGAAGCGCAGGCTAGGCCAGCCGAACGGAGTGAGGCTGTGAGCGGTGTGGAGACGACCATCCCCAACGGTCTTCGTCGCGCTCTGCGCCGGGCCCGGGACGGGGTGGCGCTGGATGCCAACGAGGCGGAGATCCTGCTGTCGGCGCGGGGTGATGCGCTGGCCGATCTCTGTGCGTCGGCGAGCCGAGTGCGGGATCAGGGGCTGGCCGACGCGGGCCGTCCGGGGGTGATCACGTACTCGAAGAAGGTCTTCATCCCGCTGACCCGGCTGTGCCGGGACCGCTGTCACTACTGCACGTTCGCGACGACGCCGAACCGGGTGCCGTCGGCGTTCCTGTCGCCGGACGAGGTGCTGGCGATCGCGTCCCAGGGGGCGGCGCTGGGGTGCAAGGAGGCGCTGTTCACGCTGGGGGACCGGCCGGAGGACCGCTGGCCGGCGGCGCGCGAGTGGCTGGACGCGCACGGCTACGACTCGACGCTCGCCTACGTGCGGGCGATGGCGATCATGGTGCTGGAGAAGACCGGCCTGCTGCCGCACCTGAACCCGGGTGTCATGTCATGGGCCGAGCTGCAGCGGCTCAAGCCGGTGGCCCCGTCGATGGGGATGATGCTGGAGACGACGTCGCGACGGCTGTTCGAGGACCCGCACGGCGCGCACTTCGGCTCGCCGGACAAGGACCCGGCGCTGCGGCTGCGGGTGCTGGAGGACGCGGGGCGCTCCACGATCCCGTTCACGACCGGCATCCTGATCGGCATCGGCGAGACGCCGGCCGAGCGGGTGGACGCGCTGTTCGCGATCCGCCGCGTCGCCCGCGCGTACGGCGGCGTGCAGGAGGTCATCGTCCAGAACTTCCGGGCCAAGCCCGATACCGCGATGGCCCGGATGCCGGACGCCGAGCTGGGTGATCTAGCGGCGACGGTGGCGGTGGCCCGGCTGGTGCTGGGGCCGCGGGTGCGGATCCAGGCGCCGCCCAATCTCATCGGCGAGGAGTACCGGCTGCTGCTCGAGGCCGGGATCGACGACTGGGGCGGCGTCTCGCCGCTGACGCCGGACCACGTGAACCCCGAGCGGCCGTGGCCGCAGATCGAGGAGCTCGCGGCCCGGACGGCCGAGAACGGGTTCCGGCTCGTCGAGCGGCTGACGGTGTACCCGGACTACGTGACCGCCGGTGAGCCCTGGCTGGACCCGCGGGTGGTGCCGCACGTGGCCGCGCTGGCGCAGCCGGACGGGCTCGCCCGCGAGGGCACGCGGCCGGCCGGGCTGCCGTGGCAGGAGCCGGAGGACGGCTGGACGTCCTCCGGTCGGGTCGACCTGCACACCGGCATCGACACCGAGGGGCGCACGTCGGACCGGCGGGCCGACTTCGACAGCGTCTACGGCGACTGGGCCACGGTCGCGACCGAGGCGAAGCGGACCGGCGCGCCGGTGCGGCTGGACAGCGATGTCGCGGCCGCGTTGCGTTCGGCCGAGCGCGACCCGGGCGGGCTGTCCGACGCCGACGCGCTGGCGCTGCTGCACGCCGACGGCGTCGAGCTGGACGCGGTGGCCGCGCTGGCCGACGCGCTGCGCGCCGACGTCAACGGCGGCGACGTCACCTACGTGGTGAACCGGAACATCAACTTCACCAACGTCTGCTACACCGGCTGCCGGTTCTGCGCGTTCGCGCAGCGGCGCACCGACGCCGACGCCTACACGCTGTCGATGGACGAGCTGGCGAACCGGGCCGAGGAGGCGTGGGAGCTCGGGGCGACCGAGGTGTGCATGCAGGGCGGCATCCACCCCGACCTGCCGGGCACCGCCTACTTCGACATCGCCCGCACGGTGAAGGCGCGGGTGCCGGACATGCACGTGCACGCCTTCAGCCCGATGGAGGTCGTCAACGGCGCCGCCCGTACCGGGCTGTCGATCCGCGACTGGCTGATCGCGGCGAAGGAGGCCGGGCTGGACACCATCCCGGGCACGGCGGCCGAGATCCTCGACGACGACGTGCGCTGGCTGCTGACCAAGGGCAAGCTGCCGACCGCGGAGTGGATCGAGGTCATCACCACCGCGCACAGCCTCGGCATCCGGTCGTCCTCGACGATGATGTACGGCCACGTCGACAACCCCTCGCACTGGCTCGGGCACTTCCGCACCCTGGCCGGCATCCAGGACCGGACCGGCGGCTTCACCGAGTTCGTCGCGCTGCCGTTCATCCACACGAACGCGCCGATCTATTTGGCCGGCGTCGCCCGGCCGGGGCCGACCGCGCGGGAGAACCGGGTCGTGCACGCGATGGCCCGCATCCTGCTGCACGGGCGCATCGACAACATCCAGTGCTCATGGGTGAAGCTCGGGGCCGACGGCTGCCGCGAACTGCTGCAGGGCGGCGTCAACGACCTCGGCGGCACCCTGATGGAGGAGACGATCAGCCGGATGGCCGGCAGCCGGCACGGCTCGGCCAAGACCGTCGCCGAGCTGACCGAGATCGTGTCGGCCCTGCCCGGTCGCACTCCCCGGCAACGCCTCACCGACTACGGCGCCGTGCCGGCCGAACGCCTCGCCGCCGCCAACCGCTTCACCGGGACGCTACCCAGCCTCTCGATCCGCGCCGTCTGAGGGCGTCCCCGGCCGGACTGAGTGGTCAGTTGCGCACCGAGTGGTCAGGTGCAACTGACCACTCGGGTCCGAACTGACCACTCATTGGAGGAGGGGCGCACACGAACGTGTGGGTCGCGTAGCGCGTCGGCTTGGGCCGCTCGTTGTGGTCGACGGCATCCCGACGGCGTGCCGGGCCGCCCATACCACACAGTCTGGTTCGGCAAGGTAGTCCGACACCTGCTCGAGGGGGAAGTCGTCCGCCTCGAGGGTCCCGTCGCGCGATACCCGGATCCGTATCCCAACCGTAGACATGAACTCGGGGTCCCCGGGTACTCGTCAGGTAGGTCCGAGGCCGCGTAGGTTTTTCAACTGTGGCATGGAAAGCGGCCGAGCTCCCCGACTTGAGCGGGCGCACCGTCGTGGTCACCGGAGGCAACTCCGGCATCGGCTTCCACGCGGCCAAGGAACTCGCCGCGCACGGGGCCGCAGTGGTGCTCGCCTGCCGCAACCAGGAACGCGGGGAGGCCGCGGCCGCCCGCATGGCCGGGAGGGTGCGGGTCGCGCACCTCGATCTCGCCTCGATGACCTCGGTGCGGGAGTTCGGCGAGCTCTGGACGGGGCCGCTGCACATCCTCATCAACAACGCCGGCGTGATGGCCCCGCCGAAGCTGGCCATGACCGAGGACGGCTTCGAGCGGCAGTTCGGCACCAACCACCTCGGTCATTTCGTGCTCACCGGGCTGCTGCTGCCGGCGCTGATCTCGTCGCGCGGCCGGGTCGTCACCGTTGCGTCGATCGCGCACCACGGCGGGACGGAGGCCGTCCTCGAGGGCAACTCCGGACCGTCCTACAACCCGCAGAAGACCTACTCGAACTCCAAGCTGGCCAACCTGCTCTTCGCGATGGAGCTGCACCGCGAACTCACCGCGCACGAGTTGCCGGTGACTGCGACGGCCGCGCATCCCGGAGTGTCGGCGACCGGCCTGGTCGGCGACCCCGAGGGTATGGGCGCCAACGCGTTCCTGCGCACGGTCGGGCCGGTGTTCGTCAAGCTCTTCACCCAGTCGGCGGCCGCCGGGGCCCGAGCGACGCTCTACGCGGCCACCGAGGCCCTGCCGGGCTCGTACACCGGCCCGCAGATCCTCGGCGAGACGCGCGGGCACATCGGCCCGGCCCGGCTCTCGCCGCAGGCCAAGGACGAGAAGCTGGGCCGGCGCCTGTGGCAGGTCAGCGAGGAGATGACCGGCTTCCGCTACGACTGGTCCGGGCTTCCGTAGACTCAGTGCGTGGAGACAGACCTCGTCCTGGTGGTCGACTACGGGGCCCAGTACGCGCAGCTGATCGCCCGGCGGGTTCGTGAGGCGCACGTCTACTCCGAGATCGTGCCGAGCTCGATGCCGGTGGACGAGATCCTGGCCCGCCGGCCCAAGGCGGTCATCCTCTCCGGCGGCCCGTCCTCGGTCTACGCCGAAGGCGCGCCGCGCACCGATCCGGCCCTGTTCGAAGCCGACGTTCCCGTGCTCGGCATCTGCTACGGCTTCCAGGCCATGACCCAGGCCCTCGCCGGCGAGGTCGCCCACACCGGCGGGTCGGAGTTCGGCCGCACCGTGCTGGCCGTCATCGACCCCGGCGTGCTGCTGCGCGGGCTGCCGGCCACCCAGCAGGTCTGGATGAGCCACGGCGACGCGGTCACCGTCGCCCCGCCCGGCTTCACCGTCACCGCGGGCTCGGCCGGCGCGCCGATCGCGGCGTTCGAGGACGTCTCGCGCCGGCTGGCCGGCGTCCAGTTCCACCCCGAGGTCATGCACACCGAGCACGGCCAGGCGATGCTGCGGCACTTCCTCTACGACATCGCCGGCGCCCGGCCGTCCTGGACCGAGGCCAACATCATCGACGACCAGGTCGAGGCGATCCGGGCCCAGGTCGGCGGCAAGCAGGCCATCTGCGGACTCTCCGGCGGGGTCGATTCGGCGGTCGCGGCCGCGCTGGTCCAGCGGGCGATCGGCAACCAGCTGACCTGCGTCTTCGTCGACCACGGCCTGCTGCGCGCCGGCGAGGCCGAGCAGGTCGAGCGTGACTTCGTCGCCGCGACGGGCGTCCGGCTGAAGGTCGTCGACGCCACCGAGCAGTTTCTCGGCGCGCTCGCCGGTGTCACCGACCCGGAGGACAAGCGCAAGATCATCGGCCGGGAGTTCATCCGGTCGTTCGAGGACGCGGCGCGTGAGATCGTCGCCGGAGGCGAGTCGGTCGAGTTCCTCGTGCAGGGCACCCTCTACCCGGACGTCGTCGAATCCGGCGGCGGCACCGGCGCGGCGAACATCAAGAGCCACCACAACGTGGGCGGGCTGCCCGAGGACCTGCAGTTCGCGCTGGTCGAGCCGCTGCGGACGCTGTTCAAGGACGAGGTGCGGCGCGTCGGCGAGCAACTCGGCCTGCCGCCGGAGATCGTGTGGCGCCAGCCGTTCCCCGGGCCCGGCCTCGGCATCCGGATCGTCGGCGAGGTGACGGCCGAGCGGCTGGACGTGCTGCGCCGGGCCGACGCGATCGCGCGCTCCGAGCTCACCGCGGCCGGCCTGGACCGCGACATCTGGCAGTGCCCGGTGGTGCTGCTGGCCGACGTCCGATCCGTCGGCGTGCAGGGGGACGGGCGCACCTACGGCCACCCGGTCGTGCTGCGGCCGGTGTCGTCCGAGGACGCGATGACCGCCGACTGGACGCGTGTCCCCTACGAGGTGCTCGAGAAGATCTCGACCCGCATCACCAACGAGGTGCGCGAGGTGAACCGGGTGGTCCTGGACGTCACGTCCAAGCCGCCCGGCACCATCGAGTGGGAGTAGCGCGGGCGGCGTCGGTCCGGCGTGCCGCGTGGGCGGAGCCTCGGTGCCGGTCGGGTCGTGCACGCGTCGTGGGACAGCCCGGACATACGACCTCTTCGTCGCCGCGAACCCGATGACCGGGCAACGAAGGTCCCGGCCGGGTGAGCCCTTCGCCCCCATTGTGGACAAACCTGGGGCAGCGCGGCGTCGGTGACGTAGGCTGGCTTACGAGGTCTTAACGGGGGACGTAAACGGGGTGCCATGAAGGCAGTAGCTCGCGCTGTCGTGTCCTGGCGCCGGACCGCATCCGTGCTCGCGGCGCTGGGGTTCGTTCTCGCGTTTGTCACGGCGCCCACCCCCAGCGCGGCCGACAGCCAGCCGCCCACCGGCGTCCCGGCCACGGTCACCGCTGATGTGCTGCCCACCGTGCAGATCGACGGCATCGTCCGGGCCGAGGCGATCTACAGGAACACCGTCTACGCGGTCGGGCAGTTCACCACGGCCCGCCCGCCCCAGGGTGTGGCCGGCACGCCGCAAACTCGGACGAACATCCTCGCCTACAACATCACCACGGGTGCGCTGGATATGTCGTTCGTCCACACCCTCGACGGCACCGGCGCCGAAGGCCGCGCGGTGGCGGTCTCGCCGGACGGCACGCGGCTGTACATCGGCGGCTGGTTCGCCACGGCGGACGGCCAAGCGCACAAGAACTTCGTCGCGTTCGACCTGACCGCCCCCGGTACCCCGGTCGTGGCCGGGTTCGCCGGTCCGGACAACAAGGTGCTGGCCGTCGCCGCCACGAACAGCGACGTCTACATCGGCGGCGTGTTCGAGGATTCCGGGGGCCGGACGCTCGTGGCCGCGTACGAGTACAACGGCGATCCGAAGCCGGGCTGGGACGTCGGCGTCACGTCACCCGCGCCCGGGGCGCACGTCGCCGCGCTGACTGTGGCGGGCAGCAACCTCATCGTCGGCGGCTCGTTCGACCAGCTCAGCTCAGGTGCCGATACCGAGCCTCGCTATTCGATCGGTGCGGTCACCCTCGACGCGGGCGCCATCGTGACTCCCTGGATGAGTTCGAGCGCCGACCCGGCCGTCTATCCCATCTCGGAGCAGCCACCGTCGGGCGCCCGGGCCGACAATCTCGGCATCACCAGCCTGCGGACCGACCCGGACGGGACGAAGGTCTACCTCGGCGCCTTCACCTTCGTCCCCGGGCCGCGCCCGGGCACGTTCGAGGGCACCGCGGCGATCGATCCGACCGACGGGCACGTCATCTTCCTCGACGACTGCGCGGGCGACACCCACGACGTCTTCCCGATCGGGAAGGTGCTCTACAGCGTCAGCCACGCCCACAACTGCACACCGATGAACGGCTATCCGCAGCTGCCCAACAACTACCAGCACGCGCTGGCCGAGACGACCTACGTGACCGGGGTCAACGGGCCCGGCATCGGCGGGAACTACGCCGATTTCCAAGGCGTTGCCAGGGGCGAGCTCCTGAACTGGTTCCCGACGTTCGACACCGGTACGGCCAGCGGGGGCGCGAACGACGCCGGCTGGTCGGTCGTCGGCAACGCCGACTACCTCGCCATCGGCGGGGAGTTCCTGCACGTCAACGGGGTGGCCCAGCAGGGCCTCGTCCGGTTCGCCGTGAAGGCCCACGCGCCGAACAAGGTCGGCCCCAGCCGCTACCCCGGCACCTACGGTGTCAGCGCCTACCCGGCGAACTCGCTCGGCCAGTCGTTCGTCCGCGTCTTCAACGTCAGCGACCAGGACAACGGCCTGCTCACCTACCGGGTCTATCGCAGTGGCAGCACCCACCTGATCATCACGCGCACGCTCGACTCCCGCTTCTGGTGGGCCCGCTCGTTCACGTTCAGGGACACCCATCTGCCCCCGGGCACATCGGCCGACTACCGGGTCGTGGTGACCGACCCGCTCGGCAACCGCCGCACCCTGGACGCCGTGACCGCAGTCAACGACACCGACGGCCGCATCATCTACCGCGGCACCTGGAAGAGCCTGCAGGGACGCAGCGACGCCCGGCCCGACTTCTACCGCGGCATCCACTACGCGCGGGCGAACGGGGCGTCCTACAGCTACAGCTTCTACGGCCGCAGCGTCCGGATCATCGGTGAGCGCGGTCCCGACCAGGGCACCGCCGCCGTCTCCATCGACGGCCGACGCGTCGGCACCATGAGCGCGACCCAGCCGGCCCGGCTCTACCAGCAGCAACTGTTCGCCAAGTACGACCTGCCACTGGGCCGGCACACCGTGACCGTGCGCAAGATCGGCGGGGACCTCCTGGAACTCGACGCACTCCGGGTCACGCCCGACACCGGCTACGACGACCCGAGCGGGTCGATCTCGTACAGCCGCCGCACCGGCTGGGTCAGCCACCAGAACAGCACGACGCGCCACTTCGGCCGGGGCGTGCACTACACGCGGCACAACGGCGCGACCGCCACCGTCCACTTCCGCGGTACCCAGGTGATCCTGGTCAGCCCGACCGGGCGGCCGTTCGGCAAGGCCCGGGTGTCGATCGACGGCCGGGCCCCGGTCACCATCAGCGAGTACCGCGCGGCCAGCACCCGCTACCAGCAGATCGTCTTCACCCGGCGCGGCCTCAGCGCGGGGGCGCACACCATGAAGATCACCAAGGTCAGCGGCACGTACCTGGAGATCGACGCGGCCTTCAGCCGCTGAGCGCGTGGCGGCCTACTCGGCGGCCGGGGCGGTGCGCGAAGCCCGCCGGATCGGCACGATCAGCAGCGCCAGCGCCCCCAGCAGCACGACCAGGCCCGCCCCGAACAACCCGGCCGAGATCCAGCCGAGATGCGGGATCGTCGCGCCCACGTCACCGGAGGCCGAGACCCCCTGGGCGGCGTCGGCGTTCATCACCACGACCGTCCAGTCACCCGCCCGCGGCGTCCAGACCAGGGTCTGCTCGCCCGTCCCGGACACCTGGGCGGCCCAGATCGCCGTCGTCGTCGGCGCGGCCGGCGCGCTCGACCCGGTCACCGTCGTGACGCGCGTGCCGGTGAGGTCGTGCACCACGGTCCGCGGCACGCCGGCCAGGTAGCGGTTCACCGCGTCGGCCGGCGCGATGCCGACGAACACGGACCCGCCGGTGGCCTCGCTGGTGACCCGGACCCGCACCGTGCCGAGCAGGTCACGCTGCCACCCGGAGCCGAAGGAGCCGAGGTCCATGCGCTCGCTCGTGATCGCGTAGCCGTCGCTGTGCCGGCTCTCGACCGACGACGTGACGTAGCCGCCGTCGCGGTGCTGGTCGAACCACAGCGTGACCCCGCCGCCCCCGACCAGGCCGAGCGCGACCAGGGCCAGCACCGAGCCGATGACCACGGCGACGATCCGCGGCGCCGTCCACCCCGGACGTCGGGCCGGCCCGGCGGCTGGTGCTGGTGCCGGTACCGGTGCCGGCACCGGTACCGGCTCCGCGGGCTTCTCGAGCGGCACCGGCGGCGGGATCACCAACGTCGTCCCGGGGTCGTCGCCACCCAGGTCGAGCCGGAACGGCGGGTAGGCGTCGGTCATCAGCGCGGCGTAGGCGGCGACGCGCAGGACCCACCGGTTGAGGCCGAGGACGAAGTCGTAGAGCTGGCGCGGGTAGCGGCCGGTGAACAGCAGCACCACGCCGGCGATGACGGCGAGCAGGCCGATGAGCCCGGGTGTCCACCCCTCGCGGCCGGCCCGCGACGCGAACCAGGTGCCGCCGCCGAGGAACACGCCGACCACCAGGTAGTGCGGGATCGCGAGCAGCCACCACTTCACCAGCACGAGCCCGCGCGACAGGTGCTGCGGATACGCGATCTCGAGGTGCGCCGGGTAGCCGGGCACGTCCTGCAGCGTGAAGGGTGGGTAGCGGTCGGTCGCGAGGGCGCCGAACGCGTAGTAGTGCACCCGCCACGTCCACCGCAGCACACCGACGTTGAAGTCGAAGACGCCCCGCGGGTAGCGGCCGGTGAACAGGATCGCGAAGAACGCGTAGCAGCTGAGCAGGACGAACGCGATCCAGAGGAACGCCAGCACGATGTAGTGCGGGATCGCCAGGAACCACTTGACCAGCCAGCGCCAGCGGGACAGGTGGTCGTCGAGCGCGGCCTGGACCCGAACGGGATAGATGGGAGCGGTCATCGCCATCGCCTCCTCGTTCCACCGTGCCCGCCCGGGGCCGTCCGGCGGTAGGTACGAAGGGCCGATCGAGGGCGGGACGCCCGGTCAGGCCCGGCCGGTCGCCGTCCAGCCCGCGGCGTCGATCGTGAACGGGCCCTCCGGCAGCAGCGCCGCGCACCGGGCCTTCAGGTCGGCCCGCCCGGTGTCGTCCAGGGCCGCCAGGCCGACGCCCGCCGGGCCGACGCCGAGGGTGAACGGCTGCCACCACTCGTCGAAGCCGCTGAGCGGGACCCGGACCGTGAGGACGTGCTCCTCGACGTCGCGCAGCCCGGCGGCGGTGAACAGCTCGACCAGGTGGCCCTCGCGGGCGCCGGCGAGATCCGCCTCGCCCGAGGACGACGGGTCCAGCTGCTGAAAGGCTCGCCAGAACACCGAGGTCGGCGACCGGTCGTTCTCGTAGTCCCACACGGACGCCGCGACGAGGCCGCCGGACCGGGTCACGCGCCGCATCTCGCGCAGCCCGGCCACCGGGTCGGCCATGAAATGCACCACCAGCTGGGCCAGGGCGAGGTCGAACGAGTCGTCGGCGAAGGGCAGGTGCTCGGCGCCTCCGTGGCGCACGTCCACGCCGGGCCGGCGCCCGCGCAGAGCGAGCACGAACGGCTCGGAGGGATCGATCGCGCAGACGGCGGCCGCGCCGAGGCGGTCGGCGAGCAGCTCGGTCAGCACGCCCGGGCCGCAGCCGACGTCGAGTGCGTTCTGGCCGGGACGGGGGTCGACGAGCCGGAGGAACTCGGCCGCCAGCGGCGCCGAGTACCGGCCCATGAACTGCGCGTACGCCCCGGCCGTGACCTCGAAGCTCACGCCGGGAATCTAGCCCAATCGGCCGGTTCACGAATTTGTCCACACCATATTGGTGTGGACCATTGACGCGACAGTGCGGTGCTGCGTAGCTTGGCATAACTCGCAATCCGGACAATCAGGCCGCGGAGGCATCGTGTGCTCACTGCTCTCCAGAACCTCGTCCCGCCTCGCGGTCGTCGCCGCACTCTGCACTGCGACCGTGGCCGTTGCGGCCCCGGCGGCCGGCGCGGGCACCGACCACGGCGGCAAGGTCCCCCGGGGCTGGATCGTCAGCAAGATCGCCCGCATGTCGCTCGCGGAGAAGGTCGGCCAGCTCTTCGTCACCTACGCCTACGGCGCCAGCGCGGACTCGACCGACCCGGCCGACGTCGCGCAGAACCAGGCGCTCTACGGCGTCGACACCCCGGCCGAGGTGGTCCAGAAGTACCACCTGGGCGGCGTCATCTACTTCAACTGGACCCATAGCGCCGACAACCCGCCGCAGATCGCCGGGCTCTCGAACGGCCTGCAACACGCGGCCGCGGCTGAGCGCATGCACATCCCGCTGCTGATCAGCACCGATCAGGAGACCGGCATCGTGGCCCGGGTCGGGCCGCCGGCCACCCAGTTCCCCGGCAACATGGCCATCGGCGCCACGCGCAACCCCGACTACGCCTACACCGCGGCCAACATCACCGGCCAGGAGCTGCGGGCCATCGGCATCAACCAGGACTTCGCGCCGGTGTCCGACGTCAACGTCGCCCCGCGCAACCCGGTGATCGGCGTCCGGTCGTTCGGCTCCGACCCGTCTCTCGTCGCCACCATGGCCGGCCGCGAGGTCGACGGCTACCAGGACGCCGACGTGGCGTCGACGGCGAAGCACTTCCCCGGCCACGGCGACACCGACACCGACAGCCACACCGGGTTGCCGGTCATCGGGCACACGCTCGAGCAGTGGAAGCAGATCGACCTGCGGCCGTTCCAGGCCGACATCGCGCACCACATCGACGCGATCATGACCGCGCACATCGTCGTGCCGGCCCTCGATCCGTCCGGCGACCCGGCGACGCTGTCGAAGCCGATCATGACCGGGATCCTGCGCAACCAGCTGCACTACGACGGCGTGGTCATCACCGACTCGCTCGGCATGCAGGGGGTGCGCGACAAGTACGGCGACGACCGGGTGCCGGTGCTGGCGCTCAAGGCCGGCGTCGACCAGTTGCTCATGCCGCCGAACATGGATCTTGCCTACAACTCGGTGCTGAAGGCCGTCCGGGACGGCGAGCTGAGCGAGCGGCGCATCGACCAGTCGGTGTACCGGGTGCTGCGACTGAAGTACGAACGCGGCCTGTTCGCCGACCCGTACGTCGATCCGGCCAAGGTCGCCGACGTCGTCGGCACGCCGGCCCACCTCGCGGCCGCGCAGGACATCACCGACCACTCGGTCACGCTCGTCGCGAACGACGGCACGCTGCCGCTGGCGAAGAACTCGGGCCAGCACGTCCTGGTCACCGGCTTCGGGGTGCACACCACCGCCCAGTTGGCGGCCGACCTGGCCCAGCGCGGCGTGACCGCCGACGTCGACCAGACCGGTGCCGCGCCGAGCGCGGCCGCGATCACCGCCGCGGCGACACGGGCCGCCGCGCACGACCTCACCGTCGTCACGACCTACACGGCCTGGAGCGACGCGAACCAGTCCCAGCGGCAACTGGTGGCGGCCCTGGTCGCGACCGGCAAACCGGTCGTCGTCGTGGCGGTGCGTGACCCGTACGACCTCGCGTACTTCCCGACGATGACGACCGGCCTCGCGACCTACAGCTACACCGATGTCGGGCTCGAATCGCTGGCCCGGGTGCTGTTCGGCGAGGTGAACCCGTCCGGCAAGCTGCCGGTGACCATCCCGGTCGCCGGCACCGACGACCAGCCGCTCTACCCGTTCGGCTTCGGCCTGCGCTACCCGTCCTGACAACCGACAGCCGGCCCGGACGACGGTCCGGGCCGGCTTGCGCGGTGCGGTGCGGTGCGGTGCGGTGCTGCGCGGTGCGGTGGCTAGTCGTGCTCGACGGCGATGTCGCCGTCGGCGACGTGGACGTCGACGGTCACCGGCGCCCCCGTCGCGGTGGCCGGCGGATCGATCGTGCGGCTCAGCCCGACGCCGCCGTGACCGCTGTGGTTCTCCCCGTCGACGTGCACCTGGCCGAAGTGGACGTTGGCGAGCACGGTCAGGTTCATCGACTTCGGCGCGAAGATCTTCACCTGCCCGGCCCCCACCGTGACGTCGATCGTCGTCGGCGCGGTCGGCGCCGGCATGGCCCGCAGGTCGAGGATGCCCTGGCCGAACATCAGCTTGTACTGCGCCGCCGGCGCGCCGGCCGGCTTCCACTCCCGCTGGCCGATGCCGTCGTGCAGGCTCGCGTGGCTGCCGGCGAAGGCGACCGCGCCGACCAGGGCCACGGGCACGAGCGACAGCAGGCTCCAGGACCAGCGGCGGCTCACCAGCCCGGCGAGGATGCCGGCGGCCAGGATGATCAGGACCGACCAGAAGTACCACTGGAACTGCACACCGTGCACGGCGTCGGCGATCCCGAGCGTCGTCAGGTCGACGACGAGCGCGATCAGGACGGCGAGGCGAATCGGCAGTGACCGCCGCCGACGCAGGCGTGCCGCGGCACGCGACTCGTCGAACCACGCGCGGGCGTCCCGCACCCAGGTCGGCTGCTCGGCCGGCGGCGCGGTCGGCTCGGTCTCGGTGTCCTGGCTGTCGGCCTTGGTGAAGCTGACCGGCGGCGCGGCCGGCGGGGTGGCCGACCGGAACTCGCGCCGGGTGAAGAACACGACCATCAGGACGACGACGGCGAGCACCGGGAAGAGCGGCCCGGGCGCCCACCAGCTGAAGGCGGCGAGCCAGAGGAGCAGGCCGCCCACGACGACGACCAGCCAGACGGGCACCTTGCGGCGCCGCAGGGCGCTGACCCAGCCGTCGATCGGCGCGTGCTGCGTCCCCTCCTCGGGGATCGCCGCCCAGGCGAGCAGGTAGGCGAGGATGCCGGCGCCGCCGAAGAACGCCGACGTCGCGAACAGCACCCGGAACAGGACCGGGTCGATGCCGAAGTAGTCGCCCAGGCCGCTCGCCACCCCGGCGGCGACGCGGTTGGAGCGGTTGCGGCGGAGCAGGCGCTGGCCCGACGCGGGGGGCGGCGGGAAGCCGCTGAAGGTCTCACTCGTGGTCATGTATCGAGCCTGCTCTCAGACCGGCCTCGGCCGCATCGGGTCTTCCCCGAACCGCACCCTGAATTGCGGTCTCGGGGGTGCACCTGATGCATCTGCGTACCCATGACGGCAATCATGGAACCGTGACCACCGCCAGCACTCCGACGCGCCGGCTCTACCGGCGTCCCGATCTGGGCATCGCGGGCGGCGTGGCCACCGGGATCGCCGAGCACCTCGGGCTGTCGACCCGCGTCGTCCGCCTCGCCTTCGTCGCCCTGGCGGTGGCCGGCGGGCTCGGCGTCGCCCTCTACGGGGCCTACCTCATCGTCCTGCCGACGGCGCCGGACGCCGGCCGCGGACGGTTCCCGCTCTGGCTCGAGTACACCGTCGCCGGCGCAGCCGCCGTGGCCGCCGTCGCCACCGCCGCCTTCTCGGTGCCGCAGGACGGCCTGTTCGTCCCGGCACTGTTCGCCTGCCTCGGCGGGGCGCTGATCTGGCGCCAGGCCACCGACCCCGACCGCGAACGGTTGCGGACCAGCCTGCCGCGCTCGCTCGCCGCCGGGTCCGGTGACTGGCGGGGTCGGGTGCGGCTCGCCGTCGGGGCGGCGCTCGTGATCGCCGGCGCCGGGCTGGTGCTGGTGCGGGCCGACTTCACCGCCATCCGGGACGGCTTGCTCGCGATGGTCGTCACGGTCGTGGGCGTCGCCCTGCTGACCGGTCCGTGGTGGATCCGGATGGCCTCGCAGCTGTCGTCCGAGCGGGCGGAGCGGATCCGTTCGCAGGAGCGGGCCGACATCGCCGCCCACCTGCACGACTCGGTGCTGCAGACGCTGGCCCTCATCCAGCGCAACGCTGGCTCCCCCCGCGAGGTCGCCCGGCTGGCCCGGGGGCAGGAACGGACGCTGCGCACGCTGCTCTACGGCACCCGGGCGGCGTCCGGCCAGTTCGCGGCCGAGCTGCGCGCGGCCGCGGCCGAGGTCGAGGACGCCTACGCGGTGTCGGTCGAGGTCGTCATCGTCGGTGACGCCCCCCTGGACGACGATCTGGCCGCGCTCGCGGCCGCCGCCCGGGAGGCCCTCGTCAACGCGGCGAAGCACTCCGGGGTCGAGGCGGTGAGTCTCTACGCCGAACTCGAGCCGGGCGAGGTGAGCGTCTTCGTGAAGGATCGGGGCGTGGGCTTCGACATGGCGGAGATCGCCGCCGACCGGCAGGGCATCCGGGGCTCGATCATCGCCCGGATCGAACGGCACGGCGGGACGGTGCAGGTCAGCAGCACCGCGGGCAGCGGCACGGAGGTCGAGATGCGGATGCCATTGGCAACGGACGGGCGGGCCACCGCCCCGAGCGATGAGGTCGGCCGATGACGGCCCGCGTCGTGCTCGTCGACGACCACGCGATGTTCCGCTCCGGCGTCCGGGCCGAACTGGGCGCGCGGCTGGAGGTCGTCGGCGAGGCCGGCACCGTCCGCGAGGCGATCTCGGTCATCACCGCGACGAAGCCCGACGTCGTGCTGCTCGACGTGCACATGCCGGACGGCGGCGGCCTGGCGGTGCTCGAGGCGGTCGGCAAGGAGCAGCCCGGCACCCGCTTCCTCGCGCTCTCGGTCTCCGACGCGGCCGAGGACGTGATCGCGCTGATCCGGGCCGGCGCGAGCGGCTACGTCACGAAGACGATCTCGGCCGACGAGCTCGCCGACGCCGTGACGCGGGTCGCCGACGGGGACGTCGTGTTCAGCCCACGCCTGGCCGGCTTCGTGCTCGATGCGTTCCGGGATGCGCCGGTCGCGCCCGCCATCGACCCGGAGATCGACCTGCTGACGCCGCGCGAGCGCGAGGTGCTGCGGCTGCTCGCCCGCGGCTACGCGTACAAGGAGATCGCGTCCCAGCTGTTCATCTCGATCAAGACGGTCGAGACACACGCGTCGAACGTGCTGCGCAAGCTGCAGCTGTCGAACCGCCACCAGCTGACCCGCTGGGCGGCCGACCGCCGGATGCTCTGACCGGCCGGCGTCCTACTCGGCCCAGGGTGGCGTGAACTGGCCGTCGGCGGTGATCGCCTGGCCCCCGATCGGCAGGATGCAGATGGCCTCGGCCGGCCCGTCGGCCGCGATGAGCGAGAACTCCTGACCGGCCGGGACGATGAGCGCGCCACCCGCGCCGGCGGTCTCCTCGCGATCGGCGAACCGGGCGGTGACCGCGCCGCTGAGGACGACGAACGTCTCTTCGCGGGTCAGGGAATGGACCGGGGACGGGGTACCGGCGGCGAACTGCACGCGCCACGCGGCGACGTCGGTCGCGCCCCGGCTGGGCGAGGCGAGCCCGGTGATGGTGGTGCCACCGGCGTCGAACACGGGGGCGTCGAGGGCGGAGATGACAGGCATGATTGACTCCTTCAACCAGTAAGCTCTGTCGAATAGTAAACTATGGGGAACTAAATGGACGACGCGGATTTCGCGATCCTGGTGACGGGGGCGGCCCGGGTGGTGGCCGACCGCCTGGGCGTCGCGGTCGAACGGGCCGGCGTCGGCGACATGCGCCCGGCGTTCGGGTTCGTCATCCGCGCGCTGGCCGAACATCCGCGCACGCTGACCGAGCTGGCCGAGCTGCTCGGCGTCAGCAAGCAGGCGGCGATCAAGGTGATCGACGAGATGGAGCGACGGGGTTACCTGGAGCGAACCCCGGACCCGGCCGACCGGCGGGCCAAGGTCATCCGGCTGACCGACAAGGCGAAGCGGGTCCGCCGGACCGCGCTCGCGGCCAGCCGCCGGATGGAGGCCGAACTGCGGCGCGAGTTCGGCGACGAGCACGTCGACGCGATGCGGGACGTGCTGCTGCGGTTCCTCGAGCGGAACGGCACGCTGGCCGACGCCGCGGCCGGGCGGTCCCGCGCGCTCTGGTGAGCCCGGGTCAGCGCGCGCCGCGGCAGACCTGGAGAACGGCGTCGGCGAGCGCCGGGCCCTGCGGGCCGAGTGCGGCGCGGTAGGCGTCGAGGATCACGCGCTCGCGGCCGAGCTCGACCCGGGTGCCACCGCCGTTCATGCGGGCGAGCTGGATCCGGCGGGAGAGCTTGGCCCGCTCGGCGACGAGGCGCAGGATCGCCTCGTCCATGGCGTCGATCTGGGCGCGCAGGACGGGGATCGCGTCGCCGGCTTCGACCGCGGCTGCAGTCGGGGTGGTGGTCGCGGAGGTCATCGCAAGGGTGCCTTTCGTTGCGGCCGTTCCGGGCCCCGACATGCAAAACGCCCCGGGGCTCGGCCCGGGGCGTCGGTTCGTTGGTTGGGTTCAGCCAGCAACGACGGGCACCGGGGATCGGTACCCATAAAAGAAGCGGTTGCTGTGCACGCGTCGATGGTGACATGCCGTCCCACACCTCGGCAACCCGATCCCAGATCGCGGGACTCCCGGTCGCGACTTCGACCCTCGTGCGCCCGCGGAAAGACCGGCCATCCGTGGGTGCAAGAGGGTCAAAGTGGTCAGTGGGCGGCGCCGAGCTCGTGCTTCTCCTCGGCGGTCTCGGCCTCGATGTCCTCGATCTGCGCCTCGACGCGGTGCTTCGGCAGTCGCACCGAGTAGGCGATCGCGTACACCACCGCGCTGAGCGCGGCGACCACGACGAACCCCCAGCCGAAGCTGATGGTGGCCGCGTTGCCGGCGCCCTTGGCCTTGGCGGGGTAGTCGCCGAGGTAGCACACCAGGCACAGCCCACCGAGCCACGGCAGCGTCCACGACGCCCCCGACCGGAGATCGAGCGGCTGCTTCTCGGCCCGGCCGAGCAGGTGGTACCCCGCGAACAGCAGGAACCCGAAGGCGATGGTGACGAAGAGCTTCCAGTTCACGTCCCAGCCGGCCCAGTACACGATCAAGTTGGACGAGTAGAAGGCCAGGAACGGAATCACGCCACCCCCGGGCACGCGGAAGGGACGAGCGCGGTCGGGGATCTCGCGCCGCAGGGCGCCGATGGCCAGCGTGCCGGCGCCGAAGGACAGCACCGACGCCGACGTCACGAAGCCGACCAGTTGCTGCCAGCTCGGGAACGGCAGGAACACGATCAGCCCGATGGCGAAGGTGACCAGCAGGCTCACGAACGGCACGCCGCGGTTGGTCGTCCTGGCCAGGCCGCGAGGCGCGTTGCCGTTGCGCCCCATCGCGTACGAGACTCGCGAAGTGACGGTCGTGTAGATGAGCCCGGTGTCGGCCGGGGAGACGATCGCGTCGATGTAGAGCAGCTTGGCCAGCCAGCCGAGGCCGATGATCGAGGAGATCGCGGCGAGCGGGCCGAAGTCGTTCTTGAAGTCCAGGTTCGTCCAGCCACCCGAGTGGGCGAGATCGCTGGGGCGGACGGCGCCGATGAACGCGACCTGCAGCAGCACGTAGATGACCGCGGTGAGCAGCACCGAGCCGATGACCGCCACCGGGATGTTGCGTTTCGGGTTGCTCGTCTCGCCGGCCAGTTCGATGCCCTGCCGGAAGCCCAGGTAGGAGAAGACGATCCCACCGGACGCGATGGCGGTGAACATGCCGTGCGCCCCGCCGGGGGCGAAGCCGTGGTCGCTGAAGTTCTGGCCGTGGAACGCGGTCAGCATGAACGCGACGATGACCAGGATGATGATGCCGAGCTTCCACCAGACCGCGACGTTGTTCACCCGGGCGAACCAGCGGATGCCGAAGTAGTTCACGACGACGAAGAAGGCCATGCCGAGCACGGCGATGAAGTAGCCGAGACCGGTGAGCGTGTACACCGGCTCGCCGCCCTTGATGTGCTTCGCGGTCAGCGGCGCGTACTTGGTGGCGTACTGCAGCGCCCCCTCGACCTCGATCGGGGCGGTCGTCGCGACCGCGACCCAGAGGATCCATCCCGTGGTGAAGCTGGCGAACGAGCCGTGCGACACGTGCGGGAAGCGCACGACCCCGCCGGAGATCGGGAACATCGTCCCCAGCTCGGCGAACACCAGCCCGATGAACATGATCATCACCGCGCCGATGAGCCAGGACAGGATCGCCGCGGGGCCGGCCAACTGGGACGCCTTGAGGGCGCCGAACAACCATCCGCTGCCGATGATGGAACCCACGCTCGCGAACAGCAGCCCGATCACGCCGATGTCGCGGCGCATCTTGGTGTCGTCGCGCCCAGCCGGTTGGGCGGGGCCGGACGAACGCTCGCTCGCCAGAGTCGTCATGTCGCCGTCCTCTCGTCCTGCCGGGAATACCCAATGGCTCGCTGAGCGAAACGAATCGGGCGAATCGGGCGCCCGGGCCGTCGGACCCCGCACGTAGGCTGGAGCGGACATGAACCAGCCCGTCGACGCCCTGTTCGCCCTCCCGGACGAGCCCGCCCCGGCCCGGCGTCCCCGGGTGCGCCTCGCGGTCGACCCGGCGACCCTGCTCGACGGCCTGAACCCGCAGCAGCGGGCCGCCGTGGTGCACGCCGGGGGGCCGTTGCTGATCGTCGCCGGCGCCGGCTCGGGCAAGACCCGGGTGCTGACCCACCGCATCGCCTACCTGCTCGCCGAGCGGGAGGTCACGCCCGGCCAGATCCTCGCCATCACGTTCACGAACAAGGCCGCGGGCGAGATGAAGGAGCGGGTGGCGGCGCTCGTCGGGCCGCGGGCCCGCTCGATGTGGGTGTCCACGTTCCACTCCATGTGCGTGCGGCTGCTGCGCTACGAGGCCAAGGAGCTCGGCCTCAAGTCGTCCTTCTCCATCTACGACGCCGACGACTCGAAGCGGTTGATGACGATGGTCGGCCGCGAGCTCGACCTCGACCCCAAGCGCTACCCGGCCCGGGCGCTGCTCGCGCAGATCAGCAACCTGAAGAACGAGTTGGTGACGCCCGAGGCCTGGGCCGACAAGGCGGGCACCGCGCCGGAGAAGGTGCTGGCCGAGGCGTACACGCGCTACCAGCGCCGGCTGACCGAGGCGCACGCGCTCGACTTCGACGACCTGATCATGACCACGGTCGGCCTGCTCCAGCAGCACCAGGAGGTCGCCGAGAAGTACCGGCAGCGGTTCCGGCACGTCCTGGTCGACGAGTACCAGGACACCAACCACGCCCAGTACATGCTCGTCCGCGAACTCACGATGGGGGCCGAGCCGGCCGAGCTTGCAGTCGTCGGCGACGCCGACCAGTCGATCTACGCCTTCCGGGGCGCGTCGATCCGCAACATCCTCGAGTTCGAGCGCGACTACCCGAACGCGTCGACGATCCTGCTCGAGCAGAACTATCGCTCGACGCAGACGATCCTCACCGCGGCCAACGCCGTCATCGCCCGCAACCCCGACCGCAAGCCCAAGAACCTGTGGTCCGATGCCGGGCCGGGCGAGCAGATCACCGGGTACGTGGCCGAGAACGAGCATGACGAGGCCGCGTGGATCGTCCAGCGGATCGAGGAGCTCGGCGACGAGGACGCCGCGACGCCGGCCGACGTCGCCGTCTTCTACCGCACCAACGCCCAGTCGCGAGTGTTCGAAGAGGTCTTCATCCGGGCCGGGGTGCCGTACAAGGTCGTCGGCGGCGTCCGGTTCTACGAGCGGCGCGAGATCCGCGACGCCCTGGCCTACCTGCGAGTCATCGCGAACCTCGACGACGTCGTGTCGCTACGGCGCATCCTCAACACGCCGCGGCGCGGCATCGGCGAACGGGCCGAGGCGGTCGTGGAGGTGTACGCGCAGCGCGAGGAGCTCTCCTTCGGGCAGGCGCTCGAGCGGGCCGACGTCATCGCCGGTCTCGCGCCGCGGTCGCTGAATGCGATCCAGGAGTTCACCGCGCTGATGACCACCCTGCGCGGCGTGGCCGCCGGCCCGGACGGCACGCCGGCCACCGTCCTCGAAGCGGTGCTCGACCAGACCGGCTACCTGCGCGAACTCGAGCTCTCGCCCGACCCGCAGGACGAATCCCGGGTCGACAACCTGCGCGAGCTCGTCAGCGTGGCCCGGGAGTTCGAGGAGCAGCGGACGGGCCTGGGTGAAGACGTGACCCTCGACGCCTTCCTCGAGCAGGTGTCGCTGGTGGCCGACGCCGACGCCGTGCCCGACGCCTCGGGCGGCGTCGTCACGCTGATGACGCTGCACACGGCGAAGGGTTTGGAGTTCCCGGTCGTCTTCCTGACCGGCATGGAGGACGGCGTCTTCCCGCACATGCGCTCGCTGGGCGATCCCGACGAGATGGCCGAGGAACGGCGGCTGGCCTACGTCGGCATCACCCGGGCCCGCGAGCGGCTGTACCTCTCCCGGTCGCTGTCCCGCTCGGCGTGGGGCGCGCCGGCCTGGAACCCGCCGTCCCGGTTCCTCGACGAGGTGCCGGGCGAGCTCGTCACGTGGACCGGGGCCGTCGATCGCGTGCCGTTCGTCGACCGTTACTCCGACGACGGCCCGCCGTCCCGTTACGGCGACCACGGTTACAAGGCGCGCCGGCCCTCGGCCCAGGAGCAGCTGGCGGCGTCCCGCGCGTCCAGCGGGCGCGGGCTCCGGGGCGGCGCCGGCAACCGGGCCGTCCCGGCGCTCGCGGTCGGCGATCGCGTCACGCACGACGCGTGGGGCCTGGGCCGGGTCGTCGACACCCGCGGCTCGGGCGACGGGGCGCAGGCCCAGATCGACTTCGGCGCCGGGACCGGCGTCAAGTGGCTGATGCTGCGCTACGCCCCGGTCCAGAAGCTCTGAACGTCACGATCCGCCGCTGAGCGCGTGCTCGTCGGCGAGGGCGATCGCGAGCTGGCCGCTCGCGTTCGGGTGGAAGGGCGCCGGCTCGCCGATGCCCTGCACGTAGGTCTGCGAGCTGCAGATGCCGTGGTCGGTGAAGTCCGGCCGGGCGGCGAGGAAGCCCGCGGCCGCGGCGCCCTTGCGCAGGATCTCGTTCAGGGCGTCGAGGTCGGCCTTGAGGGTCTGCTTCTTGTTCGCGGTCAGGCCGTGGTCCTTCAGACAGTCGATGCTGCCGGCGAACGGGTCGTAGTACTCGTTGACCACGACCACGGGGTGATTCGGCAGCAGCTGCAGCTGGGAGAGCAGCTGCAGCAGGTCCCGGCTGAAACCCGCGAGCTGCTGCTGGAAGTACGCCTCGGCGGCGTTGTTGTAGCAACTCGAGATCGCGCACAGCTGCAGGACGTCCGACCACCGTGCATCGTTGGCGCCGACGCTGACGATCACGACGTCGGCCTTGGCCAGCGCCGGCGAGTCGAGCTGCGGCGCCTGGGTGCGTGTGCCGGTCTGCTGGGGCCCGAGCAACCCCTCGCGCACGGTGGCGCCACCGCAGGCGAGGTTGGTGACCTTCCAGGAGTCGACGCTGCCGAGGTCGACGGCGAACGCGTCGGCGCTGCGGTGACACGCCTTGTCATCGGCGGTGCCACCCGGCAGCGGACGGTTGCCCTGGCCCGCCGCGGTCGAGTCGCCGATGACGACGACGTTCTTGACGTCCGAACTCGCCGGCGAGTCCGGCGGGCGGGCGGTCGGCGGGGCCGCGCCACCGACGAGGTCCTGCAGGGACCGGACGCTGCGCAGCTTGCCGGGCGCGGTGTACGCCGTCGTCATGATCGCGCCGACGTTGAGCACCTCGGTCACGGCCAGCCCGACGGCGATGAGCATGAGCGTGCGCTTCGGGCCGTGCCGGAGCCAGCCGGCGACGGCACCAAACAGGCCGATCGCGAACAGCGCGACGACCACCACCTGCCAGATGAAGAAGTGGGTCCAGCCCCGGACGAGGGCGTCCTCGAGCGACTTGGCGCCGGCCTCGGGGGACCGTGAGGTGAACTGCGCGAGCTGGTCGGAGAGCGTGATGCGGCTGAGCGCGACGCGGGGGCGGACCGGGCCGGCGAAGTGCAGGGTGGTCGGGATCTGCTGGCCGAACAGGTCGAGCTCGCCCGGGCCGGAGAGGCCCCACGAGGGAGCGGTCACGCCGACCTTGATCGTCTGCCCGGCCGCCGACACCGTCTGCATCGGCGTCACCCAGAGCGAGAGCGCGATGGCCGCGGCCGCCACGACGAGCACAAGGGCGGCCTGGGCGAGAAGGTGCCGGTATCGCGCCATCCGTTCGAGGTTACGGGGGCGTCGGTCCGGGCCGCACGGCCGATGCCGTTGCGCTGGGTGCGTCCGGACCGCCGGAGCGCAACATGATCGTCGGCGGCCGGCGCCCTACCAGCCCTGAGCTCCGCAGCCGGGCCGGATACGCTCAGGCGTTGTGAGCGGCCGAATTCGCATAGTCATCGGCAAGCCGGGCCTCGACGGCCACGACCGCGGCGCCAAGGTCATCGCCCGGGCGCTGCGCGACGCCGGCATGGAGGTCGTCTACACCGGGCTGCACCAGACGCCGGAGCAGATCGTCCAGACCGTGATCCAGGAGGACGCCGACGCGGTCGGCCTGTCCATCCTCTCCGGCGCCCACATGACCCTGTTCAAGCGGGTGCTCGAGCTGCTCGCGGAGAACGGGGCCGAGGACGTCGTCGTGTTCGGCGGGGGGATCGTCCCCGACGAGGACATCCCCGAGCTGGAGGCGGCCGGGGTGGCGAAGATCTTCACCCCCGGCGCGACGATGGACGACATCGTCGACTGGGTACGCACGAACGTCACCGGCGACGACTGACGCCGCCGGGCCGCGTGAATCCAGTCTCACGCGGGGTTCGGGCGGCCGACGCGGTGGCTAGTGTCCAAGGGTTGGTCCCACACAACAGATGAGGACGTATCAGCGTGGATCTGTTCGAGTTCCAAGCCAAACAGTTGTTCCGGAAGTTCGGCGTGCCGGTCAGCCTCGGTGAGGTCGCGACGACCCCCGACGAGGCCAAGGCGATCGCCGAGCGGCTCGGCGGCGTGACGGTCGTCAAGGCGCAGGTGAAGATCGGTGGTCGCGGCAAGGCCGGCGGCGTCAAGGTCGCCAAGACCCCGGAGGACGCCCGCGCCAACGCCGAACAGATCCTCGGCATGGACATCAAGGGGCACACCGTGCACCGCGTCCTCGTCGACCCCGGCGCGGACATCAAGGAGGAGTACTACGTCTCCTACCTGCTCGACCGCGCGAACCGCACCTTCCTGGCCATGGCCTCCTACGAGGGCGGCATGGAGATCGAGCAGCTCGCCGTCGAGCGGCCGGACGCGCTCGCCAAGGTGCCGGTCGACGCGATCGAGGGCGTGGACGCGGCCAAGGCCCGCGAGATCGCCCTGGCGGCCAAGTTCCCGGCCGACCTGATCGAGCCGGTCGCCGAGGTGCTCGTGAAGCTGTGGGACACCTTCGTCGGCACCGACGCGACGCTGGTCGAGGTGAACCCGCTGGCTCGCGTGGGCGACGGCAGCGTCGTCGCGCTCGACGGCAAGGTCACGCTCGACGACAATGCCGCCTTCCGGCAGCCGGACAACGCCGAGTTCGTCGACAAGGCCGCGACCGACCCGCTCGAGCAGAAGGCCAAGGACAAGGACCTCAACTACGTCAAGCTCGACGGCGCGGTCGGCATCATCGGCAACGGCGCCGGGCTGGTCATGTCGACGCTCGACGTCGTCGCCTACGCCGGCGAGAAGCACGGCGGCGTGAAGCCGGCGAACTTCCTCGACATCGGCGGCGGCGCCAGCGCCGAGGTGATGGCCAACGGCCTCGACATCATCCTCAACGACCCGTCGGTGCGCTCGGTCTTCGTCAACGTCTTCGGCGGCATCACATCCTGCGACGCGGTGGCCAACGGCATCGTCGCCGCGCTCGGCATGTTGGGAGACGAGGCGAACAAGCCGCTGGTCGTGCGGCTGGACGGCAACAACGTCGCCGAGGGCCGGCGCATCCTCACCGAGGCCGCGCACCCGCTCGTGACGCTGGTCGACACCATGGACGAAGCGGCCGACAAGGCCGCCGAGCTTGCGAACGCGGGGGTCTGAGCAATGGCGATCTTCCTCGATGAGAACAGCAAGATCATCGTCCAGGGCATGACCGGCTCGGAGGGCATGAAGCACACCCGCCGCATGCTCGCCTCCGGCGCCGAGGTCGTCGGCGGGGTGAACGCCCGCAAGGCCGGCACCAACGTCGACATCGAGGGCAACAAGCTGCCCGTGTTCGGCACCGTCAGCGAGGCGATGGGCGCCACCGGCGCGAACGTGACGGTCGGCTTCGTGCCGCCCGCCTTCACCAAGGACTCGGTGATCGAGGCGATCGACGCCGAGATCCCGCTGGCCGTCGTCATCACCGAGGGCGTGGCCGTCCACGACACCGCGGCGTTCTGGGCCTACGCGCAGGGCAAGAGCACGCGCATCGTCGGCCCGAACTGCCCGGGCGTCATCAGCCCCGGCAAGTCCAACGCCGGCATCATCCCGGCCGACATCACCAAGGCCGGCCGCATCGGCCTCGTCTCGAAGTCGGGCACGCTGACCTACCAGATGATGTTCGAGCTGCGCGACATCGGCTTCTCCACCTGCGTCGGCATCGGCGGCGACCCCATCATCGGCACCACGCACATCGACTGCCTCGAGGCGTTCCAGAACGATCCCGACACCGACGCCATCGTGATGATCGGCGAGATCGGTGGTGACGCCGAGGAGCGCGCGGCCGCCTACATCCAGGCCAACGTCACCAAGCCGGTCGTCGGCTACGTCGCCGGCTTCACCGCTCCGGAGGGCAAGACGATGGGGCACGCCGGCGCGATCGTCTCGGGCTCGTCGGGCACCGCCCAGGCCAAGAAGGAAGCGCTCGAGGCCGCCGGCGTCAACGTCGGCAAGACACCGAGCGAGACCGCTCGGCTCATGCGCGAACTGCTCGGGTAACCAACCTGCAGCAGCCGGCGGCCGCCGGCCCCGCCACTCATCGTCGGGGCCGGCGGCTGCCGTCCGTTTTGCCGTGTATCAGGACGGGCCGGACGGACTCATTCCTCTCGACTCGCCGGGCCGAAGGGTGCTGGGTTGTTCCGATTCATGGTTTCGGACGCTAGCTTTCCCTGAGAGCACGGCAAGGAACTTGTCGATCGAGGAGAGGGACATGACCTTCCAACCGCCTCCGCCACCTCCGGGTGGCACCCCCCCGCCGCCGCCACCCGGACAGTGGGGGCCACCGCCGGGCGGCGGTTACCCGACGCCGCAGGGCGGCTTCGACCCGAAGACCGTGAACTCGCTCGACTGGGGGATCATCGGCGCCGGCCTGCTGGCGTTCATCTTCTCGCTGTTCGACTACTACACCGTCGACGTCTCGTTCGGTGGCTTCAGCACCTCGGGCAGTGAGAGTGCGTGGCACGGCTTCTTCGGCTGGTTCGCGGCGCTGCTCGCCGTGGCCGGCGCGGTGCTGGTGGCCATGGAACTGTTCGCCCCGCAGGTGAAGCTGCCGGTCCCGACGCGCCTGGCCGGGCTCGGGTGCTTCGCCGTCGCGACGCTGTGCGTGATCATCGCGCTGTTCGTCTTCCCGGGTGGCAACGTCAGTGGCCCGGGCGTGGACGAGGGTCGTGGGTTCGGTTACTGGGTCAGCCTGATCGTCATCATCGCCGGCACCGTGCTCTCGCTCATGCGGCTGCAGCAGACCGGCGGCAAGCTTCCGGGTGCGCTCGGCAACATGCCGCACATCGGTGGCCACGGCCCGCAGGGTGGGGGTCAGCCGCCGCAGCAGGGATACGCCCCGCCGCCCCAGCAGGGCTACGCCCCGCCCCCGCAGCAGGGCTACCAGCCGCCGCCGCCGCCGCCGGGGCCGGGCTACGGCCCGCCGCCGGGACAGGGGTAGCAACCACTCGCACCGATCCGCAGATGCCGGGATACGCCGTCGCGTATCCCGGCATTTGCCGTTTTACCGGGCGTTTCGCCGATCTCGGGCAGGGGCGCTAGGGTCGCCTGATGGTCGTTTGCCGCGACCTGCTCGAGTCGTCCGCCGTCGATGAAGACCGAGAGGATTTGGTGCGAGATGAGCTACGGTCCGCCGCCTGGGAACCAGCCAGGCCAGCCGAGTGGTGGGTACGGTCCGCCGCCCGGCGGGCCGCCGGGAGGTTACGGCCAGCCCGCGCAGCACGCAGGCGGGGCGCCGGGCGGCCAGTACGCCCCGTACGGCGGCGGCCCGGCGAAGTCGAGCTTCGACCCGAAGTCGGTCAACCCGCTCGACTGGGGCCAGCTCGCGGCCGGCCTGATCGCGCTGATCTTCTCGTTCTTCAGCTACTACGAGTACAAGCCGAAGGGCCCGGACGCCGACCAGACGTGCAGCCACATCTCCTCGGTCCCGGCAAGCGCCCGGGGCGAGATCCAGGACGCGTGCAACGGCATCACCAACAGCGCTTGGCACGGCTTCTTCGGCTGGTTCGGCGTCCTGCTGGCGGTCATCGGTGCGATCCTGATCGCCCTGGCCCTCTTCGCGCCGACGGTGAAGCTGCCCGTGCCCACCCGGGTCGCCGCGGCCGGACTGTTCGTCCTCGGCGCCATCTCCACCCTGATCGCCCTGTTCGTGATCCCGGACGGCGACTACAAGGGCCAGACCATCGACAGCGGGGCCAGCGACACCGACGCCGGGCACAGCTTCTCGTACTGGATCGTGCTGATCGTGATCGTCATCGGCGCGGCGCTGGCGATCATGCGCTTCCTGCAGACCGGCGGCAGCTTCAACGACCTGATGGGTCGCAAGGGCTCATCCGGCGTCAGCTACGGACACCCCGGTTACGGCGGCCCCGGCCAACCGGGCGCCCAGCAGCAGCCGGGCGGCTATCAGCCGCAGCCGGGCTACCAGCAGCAGCCGGGCGGTTACCAGCAGCCGGGCGGCTACCAGCAGCAGCCGGGCGGTTACCAGCAGCCGGGCGGCTACCAGCAGCAGCCGGGCGGATACCAGCAACCGGGCGGATACCAGCAACCGGGCGGCTACCCGCCGCAGCAGTACCCGCCGGCCCCGCCGCCGTCGGCTCCGCAGCCCCCGCCTGGCGGCTATCAGCCCCCGGCGCCGTCGTACCAGCCCCCGCCGGCCCCGCCGGAGGCAGCGCCGGCACCCGGTCCAGAGCCGGGTTACCAGCCGCGGCCGCAGCAGGGTCCGCCGCCGGGCTACCAGCCGCCACCGGCCGCGCCCGGCGAGGATCAGGGGCAGCAGCCACCGGCCTGATGCCCCGGCGCGTCTGCGCCTGATCACCGCCGACGTTTGTCAGCCTGGACGGGTGCCCGCCGACCGCCCCGTGACCCGCTCCGGTCGCGAGCCGTCCACGGGCACCCGTCCTGCGTCCGGCGCGCGCCGCAGCGTCGTGCCCGAGGCGGCCGGCCGCTCACTGTGGCTCGCGGCTGCGTGGACCGGTGCCGGTACCGCCCTGCTCGGCGCGGTCGTGGCGATCGCCGCGGTCGCCGTGTGCTGGCTGCCGGCCTCCGGGGCGTCCGGCAACGCCGGTTCGGCGATCCGGGCCGGCGTGTTGACCTTCCTGGCCGCGCTGCACGGTGGCATCACCGTCGACGGAGTCGATGCCGCCTTCGTCCCGCTCGGCATGACGATCCTGGTCGGCCTGTTCGCCTGGCGGGCCGGCACCGGGCTGGCCGACGCGGCCGCCGACCTCGACGAGCGGCGGCCGGACGTGCTGGTCGGCGCCGCGGCCCTGCAGGCGAGCGTCTTCGCCACGGTGTGCGGGCTGGCCGCCCACCTCGGTGCCCTCGGCACGAGCAGCGTGTCGGTGCCGTCCGCGGTGATCGCCGGATTCGTGCTCTTCGCCGCGCTCGGCGGCACCGCATTCGCCCGCTCGTCCGCACTCGCCGACGAGATCGCGCAGCGGGTGCCGGGCTGGCTCGCGCCGGCGCTGCGGGGTGCGGCCGCCGGCGTCACCGTCTACCTCGGCGCCGGCGCCCTGCTGGTGGCCGCCTCGCTGGTGCTGCACCACGGCGAGGTCTCCTACATCTCCCGGCAGGTGGGCGGCGGCTGGTCCGGCGCACCGGTGCTGCTTCTCGGCGTGCTCGCGGCGCCGAACGCGGTGATCGCCGGGGCCGCCTACCTGGCCGGCCCCGGCTTCGCGCTGGGCAGTGGCAGCGGCGTCTCGCTGGGCTCGGCGGTGCACGGCACGTTGCCGGCCTTCCCGGTGCTCGGCGCGGTGCCGTCCGGGCCGGCCGGCTCGGCGGCGTGGCTGCTCGTCGCCGCCACGCCGATCGGCGCCGGCCTCGCCGTCGTGCGCGTGGCCCGGAGCGCAGATACCTGGCCCGCGCGATGGACGCGGGCCGGGGCCGCCGTGGTCGCCGCGGCCGCTCTCGGCGCCGTGCTCGCTTGGCTCGGTGGCGGTGCGATCGGCAGCGGACGGCTCAGCGCGGTCGGGGCGTCGCCCTGGCAGTTCGGGGGCGCCGCCGCAGCCGGGATGGCGGTGGTGGCCGCACCGGCCCTGGCCGGCCTCGCGCTGGTCAGGTGGTGGCGCGGCCGCAGTGTCGCCGACGCGCCGGCGCCGCGCGCGGCCCTCGCCGCCGTCACCGCTGAGGCGGCGCCCACGGACGACGGTGACGCGGAGAGCTCGGACCAGCTCGCCGGGTAGGGTTGCCCGGTGCCGCCGCGCGTCGTGGTCCTAGCTTCGGGGAGCGGCACCACCCTGCAGGCCATCGTCGACGATCCGCAGCTGCGCCCGTGTGTCGTCGCCGCGGGTACCGACGTCCCGGGTTGCCGGGCGATGGAGCGGGCCGTGGCGGCCGGGTTGCCGACCTTCGCCGTCGCGCTGCGCGATCACCCGGACCGGGCAGCGTGGAACGTCGCGCTCGCCGCGGCGATCGCCGGGCACGAACCCGACCTCGTCGTGCTGGCCGGCTTCATGCGGGTCCTGGCATCGGACGTCGTCCGGCGCTTCCGCATCGTCAACACCCACCCGGCCCTGTTGCCGGCCTTCCCGGGCGCGCACGCGATCCGGGACGCCCTCGCCGCGGGCGTCGACACGACCGGGGTCACCGTGCACTGGGTGGACGAAGGCGTCGACACCGGCCCGGTGATCGCCCAGGTCCCGGTGGCCGTGCACCCGGACGACGACGAGGACATGCTGCGCGAGCGGGTCCAGGCCGCCGAGAAACCCCTCTATATCGCCACGCTGAGACAACTGTGTCAGGAGACAGCAAGACAATGAGCAAGATCGCCGTTCGCCGTGCGTTGATCAGCGTCTACGACAAGACCGGACTCGAGGGGCTCGCCCGCGGCCTGCACGACGCCGGGGTCGAGATCGTGTCGACCGGCTCGACCGCGGCCCGCATCCGGGACCTCGGCGTGCCGGTCACGCCGGTCGACGAGGTCACCGGATTCCCGGAGATCCTCGGCGGCCGGGTCAAGACGCTGCACCCGCACGTGCACGCCGGGCTGCTGGCCGATCAGAACGACGCCCAGCACATGGCGACGATCGAGGGGCTCGGCATCGCGCCGTTCCAGCTCCTCGTCGTCAACCTCTACCCGTTCGCCGAGACGGTCGCGAGCGGCGCGTCCGAACCCGAGGTCATCGAGCAGATCGACATCGGCGGCCCGGCGATGGTGCGGGCGAGCGCGAAGAACCACGGCTCGATCGCGGTCGTCACCGATCCGGCCCGCTACGGCGAGGTCCTGGCCGCGGTCGCCGAGGGCGGCTTCGACCTGGCCGCGCGGCAGCGGCTGGCCGTCCAGGCGTTCCGGCACACCGCGGCCTACGACATCGGCGTCGCGTCGTGGCTCGGCAACGTGGTGGCCCCCGACGGCGACCCGTTCCCGGGCTGGCTGGCCGCGAGCTGGGAGCGGGCGGCGGTGCTGCGCTACGGCGAGAACCCGCACCAGCGGGCGGCGCTCTACCTGAGCCCGGGGGCCGAGACCGGCATCGCGGCGGCCGACCAGCTGCACGGCAAGGACATGAGCTACAACAACTACGTCGACGGGGACGCCGCGTGGCGGGCCGCCTACGACTTCACCGAGCCCTGCGTGGCGATCATCAAGCACGCCAACCCGTGCGGCATCGCGATCGGCGCCGACATCGCCGAGGCCCATCGCAAGGCGCACGCCTGCGACCCGGGCAGCGCGTTCGGGGGCGTGATCGCCACCAATCGCCCGGTGAGCCTGGCCATGGCCGAGCAACTCGCCGACATCTTCACCGAGGTCATCGTCGCCCCCGCCTTCGACACCGACGCGCTCGACGTCCTGACCCGCAAGAAGAACCTGCGCCTGCTGGTCGCCGGAGCGCGCCCGTCCGCGCCGGCGGCCGAGCTCCGTCCGGTCTCCGGCGGGCTGCTGCTGCAGACCGCCGACCGGATCGACGCGCCCGGCGACGACCCGTCCACCTGGACGCTGCAGGCCGGGGCGGCGGCGGACGAGTCGACCCTCGCCGACCTCGCCTTCGCGTGGCGGGCGATCCGCGCGGTGAAGTCCAACGCGATCCTGCTGGCGACCGACGGCGCGACCGTCGGCGTCGGCATGGGCCAGGTCAACCGGGTCGACTCGTGCCGGCTCGCGGTCGCAAGGGCGGGCGAACGGGCGGCCGGATCGGTCGCGGCGAGCGACGCGTTCTTCCCCTTCGCCGACGGTCCCGGGGTACTGATCGCCGCCGGCGTGCGTGCGATCGTGGAGCCCGGCGGCTCGGTCCGCGACGACGAGACGATTTCCGCGGCCAAGGAGGCCAACGTGTCCCTGTACTTCACCGGTACCCGGCACTTCGCCCACTGACGGGGAGCTGACCGATGGGTGACGGCGACGGCTTTGCCGGTGAATCGACGCCTGGCTGGTACGCCGACACCGGCAGCGGGGCCGCCGCCGACGCCAGCCTGGCCGCCGGCACCTTCTCCGACACCAGCGCGGACGTCGACTGGCAGTCCCGCTCGGGCGCGGTGGCCGGGGTCGGCCGGGGGGACGCGTCCCAGTCGGAGCAGAACCTCGACTACTCCGGACTCGCGGCGCGCGACGAGCAGTGGGAGCGGCGGCACTTCGTCCGGTGCAACTTCTCCGACGCCGACCTCGGCGGGCTGCGCACGACCCAGTGCACGTTCGTCGAGTGCAACTTCACCCACGTCGACCTGAGCCGGTCGGCCCACACGCTGAGCGCGTTCGTCTCGTGCACCTTCCGCTCGGCCCAGCTCGCCGGCACCCGCTTCGAGGACTGCAAGCTCGCCGGCTCGATCTTCGACTCGGCCCAGATGGGTGGCATGGTGCTGCGCGGCGGCGATCTGACCTCGGCGTCGCTGACCGGGGCCGATCTCTCCGGCATCGACCTCTCCGACGTCCGGCTGTACGCGGCCGACCTCTCGCAGGCCGACCTCAACAACGCCACGCTCGTCGGGGCCGACCTGCGCGGGGTCACGCTCGACGACACGAATTTCCAGGACGCCGACCTGCACGGCGCCCTGCTCGACGGCTTCGACGCGCGGCGGGCCAACCTCGACGGTGCCCGGGTCGACCGCGACCAGTGCGTCGAGCTCGCCGCCGCGTTCGGCGTCATCGTCGTCTGACTGCGTGCAAGCCGGTCCGGGCGGGCCTGGCAGGATGGCCGCGTGACGGCGACGATCCTGGACGGCAGCGCGACGCTCGCCGCGATCAAGGCGGAACTGACCGAGCGGGTGGCGGCGCTGGCCGAGCGGGGCATCGTCCCGGGGCTCGGGACCGTGCTGGTCGGGGACGACCCGGCCAGCCATTGGTACGTCAACGCGAAGCACAAGGACTCGGCCGCGATCGGCATCAACAGCATCCGCCGCGACCTGCCGGCCACCGCCACCCAGGCCGAGGTCGAGACGGTCGTCGCCGAGCTGAACGCCGACCCCGCGTGCACGGCCTTCCTCGTGCAAGTGCCGACCGGTCTGGGCAGCGCAGCCGAGTTCGACATCTTGATGGCGGTCGATCCGGAGAAGGACGTCGACGGGCTGCACCCGACCAACCTCGGCTGGCTGGTGCTCGGCAAGCCGGCCCCACTGCCCTGCACGCCCACCGGGATCATCGAGTTGCTGCGCCGCTACGAGGTGCCGATCGCCGGCGCGAACGTCGTCGTCGTCGGCCGGGGGATCACGGTCGGGCGCCCGCTGGCCTTGATGCTCAGCCGGCGCTCCGAGAACGCCACCGTCACCGTCTGCCACACGGGCACCCGCGATCTCGCCGCCCACGTCCGGCAGGCCGACATCGTGGTCGCCGCCGCCGGTTTCCCGTCCCTGATCACCGCCGACATGGTGAAGCCCGGTGCGGCGGTGCTCGACGCCGGCGTCAGCCGGGTCGACGGCAAGATCGCCGGGGACGTCGCGAAGGATGTGGCCGAGGTCGCCGGGTTCCTCAGCCCCAACCCGGGCGGGGTCGGCCCGATGACGCGGGCGATGCTGCTCCGCAACGTGGTCGAGGCCGCCGAGCGCGCGGCGAGTGCCGCCAAGGCGTGACGTGCTGCTGCGGGCGTGGCGTTGGGTGTGGTCGCAGGCTGCATTCCTGACCGTCCTCGCCGTCCTCGCCGCCGCGTTCGGTTACCTGCTGCTCGTCCCCGGCCGCTGGGGGCGGGTCTCCGGCGTGGTCGCGGTGGCGATGATTCTCGCCGGCGTCCTGCGGGTCAGCCTGCCGACCGCGCGGGCCGGGCTGCTCGCGGTGCGCGCGCGGTGGATCGACGCCGCGCTCTACCTGGCCCTCGGTGGCCTGATTCTCGCCGTCGACATCCGCCTGCACGGCTGACTCGGGCGTGGCCTAGCCTCGCGATAAGACCCCGACACGTCAGGAGAGTCCGAATGTCCGACAACGCTCGCCGCGGCAAGGTCACCGTCGTCGGCGCCGGTTTCTACGGGTCGACCACGGCCCAGCGCCTCGCCGAGTACGACGTCTTCGAGACCGTGGTGCTCATCGACATCGTCGAGGGCAAGCCGGAGGGCCTCGCGCTCGACCTGAACCAGTCCCGCCCGATCGAGGGCTTCGAGACCACCGTCGTCGGCGCAACCACCACGCCGGAGGGCGGCGGCTACGAGGCGACGGCCGGGTCGGACGTCGTCGTCATCACCGCCGGCCTGCCGCGCAAGCCCGGCATGAGCCGGATGGACCTGCTCGAGGTCAACGCCAAGATCGTCCGCGGCGTCGCCGAGAAGATCGCCGAGCACTCGCCGAACGCCGTCATCATCGTGGTGTCGAACCCGCTCGACGAGATGACCGCGCTGGCCCAGATCGCCTCGCAGTTCCCGAAGAACCGCGTCTTCGGCCAGGCCGGCGTGCTCGACACCGCGCGCTTCACCAACAACGTGGCGACCACGCTCGGCGTACCGGTCGGGTCGGTGCAGACCCTGACCCTCGGCTCGCACGGCGACACGATGGTGCCGGTCCCGTCCGCGTGCTTCGTCGACGGCAAGCCGCTCGCCGACGTCATGGACGCCGCGACCATCGAGGAACTCGTCACCCGAACCCGCAACGGCGGCGCCGAGGTCGTGGCGCTGCTCAAGACCGGCTCGGCCTACTACGCCCCGTCGGCCGCCGCGGCCCGCATGGCCAAGGCCGTCATCGAGGACTCCGGCGCGGTCATCCCGGTCTGCGCGTGGGTCGACGGCGAGTACGGCATCGACGGCGTGTACCTCGGCGTCGAGGCCCAGATCGGCCGCGAGGGCGTGAAGCGGGTCGTCGAGCGCGACCTCACCGACAGCGAGCTGGCCGGGCTGAAGGCGGCCGCCGAGGCCGTCCGGGCCAAGCAGGCGGACGTCGCCGACCTCTGACCGAGGTCAGCCGGCGCCGGCCAGGCGGAGCGCGCCGGTGACGTAGCGGGCCGCGAGCTCGTCCGGCGGCTCGGCGCGCGACGGGTCGTACCACTCGCTCGTGCGGCTGCACATGTCGAGGATCATCAGCGCGACCCGGGTCGCGCCCTGCGGCTCGCCGAGAAGGTGGAACGCGCCGGCCTGCTCGCCCGCACGCAGCAGGTCGGCGAGCCGGCCCCGTAAGGCCCGCCGCCTCCGGACGATCTCGCGATGGCGCGGCGCCGACAGGTGCAGGTACTCGCGGCGCACGACCTGTGCGAGTTCGGGTTGCGCCAGGTGGCCCGTCACGTACGCGTGGACGAACGCGGTCGTCCGCCGCACCGGGTCGTCCGGCTCGTCGTCGAGGGCCGCGTCGATGCGCCGCTCGAGCCGTTCGTGGCCGTGCCGCACCAGCTCGTAGAGCAGGTCGTCCTTCGAGGCGAAGTGCTTGTAGAGGGCACCGGGGCTCAGCCCGCAGGCGCTGGTGATGTCGCGGACGGAGGTCGCGGCCGCCCCGCGCTGGTGGAACAGCGAGGCGGACACCGCGAGCATCCGGCGGGCGGCGGCGGTCAGGTGGCCGAGGTCCGGCGCGCCCGCGAAGGCCCGCTCGAAGACCGCCACGTCACCGCGCGGGCGCGGATGCTCGGGAGCCGGACGGGCGGCGGTCATTTCTGCATTCTCCGCGGCCACGCAAACGCGACATTCGTTGACGCCGAACACGCTGTCCGGTAAACAATCGTTTACATCCGTGAACTACCGCATAGGGGTGGAACATGGCAGAGAGTTCGGTCCGTACAGAACCCGCACATTCCGGCCCGCCGTCGCGGCGGCGCCGGCGCACCGAACTCGATCACTACCCCTCGGGCGGGCGGCGCTACCTGTGCCTCGGCATCGTCGTCGTGGCGACGATCGTCCTCTACTACCAGTTCTACCTGGCCGGAGCCGTCGCGGCCGGAACCGACGGCCGCAACGGCATCCTCGTCGACTACCACATGACATTCACCTACTACGTGAACATCGCGGTCGTCGGCTACATCCTCGGCGCCGTCGCCTCGTTCTTCACCGGCATCGCGGACAAGGTCGGCCGGGTCAACATCATCACCGTCGGCCTCGTGGTCGTTGCGCTGCTCTGCCTCGTCGGCATCCCGGCCGCCGACAGCAAGGCCGGCTTCGCCGTCGTCTTCGCCGCGATCGGCCTCGTCGAAGGCGTCATCCTCGTCGCCACCCCGGCCCTCATCCGTGACTTCAGCCCCCAGCTGGGACGCGCGTCGGCGATGGGGTTCTGGACGCTCGGCCCGGTGCTCGGCAGCCTCGTCGTCAGCATCCAGATCAGCAACACCGACAACGCGACGCCGTGGCACAACCAGTACGTCGCCTCTGGCATCGTCGGCCTGGTCGTCGCCGCGCTCTCGGCGGCGTTCCTGCGCGAGCTGACGCCGGAGCTGCGCGATCAGGTGATGGTGAGCAGCCGCGACCGCGTGCTCGTCGAGGCCCGGGCGAAGGGCATCGACGTCGCGGCGGCGTTGCGGAACCCGATCCGGCAGATGGTCAAGCCGGACATCATCGGCTCGGCGTTCGCGATCTCGGTCTTCCTCATCATCTACTACACCGCCGTCGGCTTCTTCCCGGTCTACTTCCAGACGATCTTCGGCTTCAGCCAGTCGAAGGCGAATGCCCTCGGCAACTGGAACTGGGCGTTCAACGCGGTGGCCCTGCTCGTGGTCGGCGCGCTGTCGGACCTCGTCCGGGTGCGCAAGCCGTTCATGATCGTCGGGGCGATCGGGGCGGTCATCTTCACCGTGCTGTTCGCCCTCCGGGCGACGCACCCGCACACGAGCTACTCGACCTTCGTGTGGCTGCTGATCGGGATCAGTGTCTCGCTCGGCGTCGCCTACGCGCCGTGGATGGCGAGCTTCACCGAGACGGTCGAGAACCGGAACCCGGCACTGACGGCCACCGGCCTCGCCATGTGGGGGCTCGTGATCCGCATCGTCATCGCGATCTCGGTGTTCATCGTCCCGCACGTGGTGAACACCGCGACCACGCTGGTGGAGAAGGGCCCGATCGCCCAGCAGCTCGCGGTCAAGTACGACAAGCAGCTGGCCACCGCCGCGAAGGTGGACCCGGCGACCCAGGCGGCGCTCGCGAAGAACCCGGCCGACGCCCAGGCCGGCATCAAGGCGGTGAGCGAGATCTCGGGGGTCCCGCCGGCCGATGTCGCCACCATCGCCGGGTTGAACGCGCAGCACGGGCCGGCCATCCAGGCCGCGCAAGCCGTCGACCCGCAGACGATCGCGACGCTGCTCAGCAACCCGACCGATGCCGCCGCCGGCGCGAAGGCGGTGGCGGAGGTCGTGAGCAAGCTCGGTATCAGCCCGCAGGAGGCGCAGACCCGGCTGCTGGACCTGGCCTCCGTCCCGCCGGCCCAGTTGCAGCTGCTCCAGACGAGCGGGGCCAAGGTCGCCGCTGCACAGGTGTCGTTGGTCGCGCTCGGCAAGGTTCCGGCGAAGGATCTGGCGCTGCTCAAGGACGCCAAGAGCGCGGCCGAGAAGTCGCCCAAGCAGTGGCAGCACTACTTCTGGATCGCGGTCGGCGGCGAGGTGGTCTTCATCCCGCTCGTCTTCCTGCTCGTCGGCTACTGGAGCCCGAAGCGGGCCCGGCAGGCCGAGGAGGAGCACGAGCAGATGGTCGAGCGCGAGCTCGCCAATATGCGGCAGTGAGACCGGCTCCCGTTCTTCATCCGATCAGGAATCGAGAAGCACCGCGGACGCGCTCCGGCCTAACGTCTTCCGACGAGGGCCGGTGCCACGCCGGGTCCCCAAGAGCTTTCCGAAGGGATCACTGACCATGCCGACGAAGACTGCCGAGGGTTTCTCCGCCGCCGAACGGGCCGCGATGAAGGCGCGCGCGGACGAGCTGCGCGCCGAGGGCAAGAAGGGCGCCAAGAAGGCGGACGGCCTGCAGGCCGTGCTCGACGCGATGGAAAAGATGGCGCCGGAGGACCGCGCCCTCGCCGAGCGGGTGCACATGACGGTGACCGCGACGGCCCCCGACCTGGCGCCGAAGACCTGGTACGGCATGCCGGCCTACGCGAACGAGGACGGCAAGGTCGTGCTGTTCTTCAAGGACGCCGGCAAGTTCAAGTACCGCTACTCGACGCTGGGCTTCCAGGATGCGGCGAACCTCGACGACGGTGACATCTGGCCGACCGAGTTCGCCCTCGTCAAGTGGAGCCCGGCCGTCGAGAAGAAGGTGGCCGCGCTCGTACAGGCCGCGATCTCCTGACGGGCCGGTGCGGTTTGCATCCGGACCGGCCGCTACCCACGCCCGATCGGTGCCGTTGGCAGCCGCTGCGGATGCAAACTGCGTGGCCGGCCACCGCGTCAGCCGATCAGGACCGCCAGCAGCTGCTCGAGCAGGTCGAGGCGGGCGGCGTCGAGCTCGGCCTGGGGGTGGACGACCCGGGCGAGGGCCTCGCCGTCGAAGGCGTGGATGACGGTCATGACGAGCGTGGTCAGCAGCTCGTCGGGCACGGGGCGCAGGGGCGGCTGCTCGCGCGCGAGCTCGACGATTCGCGTGTAGTACCGCGACACCGTGGGTTCGAGGCGGGCGCGCAGCTCGGCGTCCGAGCGGGCGGCGAAGAGCAGGTCGTGCCAGGCTGCGTTGATCGGCGCCCGGCAGGCGTCGCGGGTCAGCTCGAGCAGGGCCCGCAGGGTGGCGTCACTCCCGGCCAGCCGGCGCCGGAAGTCGGTGAGCTGCCGCTCGCACACCGCCTCGGCCGCGGCGACGATCACGTCCAGCCGGGTGTCGAAGTGCCGGAACATCCCGCCCTGCGAGACACCGGCCCGGGCCCCGATCTCGGTCACCGTCGTGCGGGCGTACCCGACCTCGGCGAGGGCCTCGATCGTCGCGTCGACGACCCGCGCCATCGTCCGTTCGCGGCGCTGTTGCTGGGTCGGGCGCAGCTCGGCCAGCGTCACCGGCGGGCCAGCTCCTCGGTCCGGACGGTGCCCCCCCGTGCACCCGCGCGCAGCACCTGGCCGGTTCGCCACTCGCGCCCGTAGCCCTCGACGTACGCGCCGTCGCGAAACACGACCCGGCCGGCGACCACCGTCGCTGCCACCGCGCGGTCGTTGCGGTTGACCATGCGCCGCAGGCCGCCGAACTCGGCCAGCGGCTCCTCGTGGTACTCGTCGGTGGACGCGTCGAGGCCGGCCGGGTCGATGACGACGAGGTCGGCCCGGTCGCCGACCTGCAGCCGCCCGGCGTCGATGCCGAAGAAGTCGGCGAGGTCGCCGGTCAGCATGTGCACGGCCCGCTCGAGCGGGACGAACGGCCGCCCGGCCCGCTCGGCGTCGTGCACGCGGCGCAGGAACCGGATGCCGAAGTTGTAGAACGCCATGTTGCGCAGGTGCGCGCCGGCGTCGGAGAAGCCGAGCTGGATGCCGGGCTGCTGGGCCAGCTTGTCGAGGATCTCCGGACGGGCGTTGGTGATGGTGGTCCGCCAGCGGAAGGCCCGGCCGTGCTCGACGACGAGGTCGAGGAACGCGTCGACGACGTGGACGCCGCGCTCGTCGGCCACCGCCCCGATCGACTTGCCGACCACCGAGGCGTCCGGGCACTCGACGATCTGGGCGTCGTGGAAGTCGCGGTGCCACACGCGCGGGGCGAGCTTCTTCTCGTAGTCGACGCGGAACTGCCGCCGGTAGGCCGGGTCGCGCAGCAGGGTGTTGCGCTTCAGCTCGTCCTGCAGGTGCAGCGCGGCCCGGCCGGCCCCGAACTCCTCGAAGACGACGAGGTCGATGCCGTCGGAATACACCTCGAACGGCACCGGCAGGTGCTGCCACCGGAAGGCGCCCTTGCCCGGACCGTTCACCAGCCGGGCCAGCGGGCCGAAGATGCGCCACAGCCACGGGTCGGACTTCGGGTCGGCGGCCGACAGCACCGAGGTCTTCAACGGCTTGCGGCCGATGCCGGTGCTGCCGGCGAGGAAGAGCAGCACGTTCGCCTTGGTGTTGAGGTTCGGGATGCTCTGCAGCACCCGCCCGCGCCGCCGCAGGATGCGGTTGAACGACCAGTTCTCCCGCCACCGCGCGTACGACGACGGCAGCTGCCGCGACCGGAACCGGTCGCCGTCGAGCTTGTCCCAGGGGTTGGTCATCGTCGACAGGCCGAGGTAACCCGCGTCGAGCGCGGCCTCGAGCATCGCGTGCATGCGGGCGAGCTCGGACTTCGTCGGCGTGACCTCGCGATCGGTCGCCCGGCCGAGCCCCATCACGTGCGCGCGGATGTCGGAGTGCCCGAGCATCGGCGCGATGTTCGGCCCCAAGGGCCGGGACTCGAGTTCGGCCAGGTAGCTGTTCGGGTCCGTCCACGTCTTCGCACCCTCGAGGGCGGTGAGCACGCTCGCGCGCGGCAGCGCTTCGACCCGGCTGAAGAGGTCGGCGACGTCGAGCGGGTCGGAGTAGACGGTGGAGAGCGAGCAGTTGCCGATGAGGACGGTCGTCACGCCGTGCCGCACCGACTCGGTCAGGCCGGGGGCGACGAGCACCTCCGCGTCGTAGTGCGTGTGGATGTCGACGAAGCCGGGCGTGACCCACTTGCCGGTCGCGTCGACGACCTCGGTGCCCTCGAGCGGCTCGTCGCTGATCGTGGCGATCCGGCCGTCGCGGATGCCGAGGTTCTTGAGCGCGGATGGGGCGCCGGTGCCGTCGAACCAGCGAGCGTTGGCGATCACGAGGTCGTAGGCCATGGCCGCCACCGTAAGTTAGCGAGAGGTCTCTCGCAATGGTGTGCGGCGGCGGAGGTGCGCCAGCGCGGCGGCGTCGCCCGGTCCGGCCCGGTTTGCCAGCTGCTCGGCCACCGCGGCCCGGTGCTCGTCGTCGACGTTGCCGCCGTACTTGAACTTGGCCCGCACCTCCCGGACCGCGAGCCGCAGCCCGCGGATGCCGGTCAGCCGACGCCCGTGCTCGGTCGGGTCGGCCGCGCCCCCGCCGGGCTCCACGTCCCCGAGCTGGGCGCGCAGGATGGCCGCCTTCCCGTCCAGGTCGTCGACGATCGTGGCGTCGGCGATCAGCAGGGCGGCGGCGTAGTAGGTCGTCGGCACGCCCATCGCCGGATCCTCGTCCCCGATCGCCTTCCACGCCGACGGGACGTAGGCCCAGTCGCCGGCGACGCTGAGCACGACGGCCGGGTTCTCGGCCAGCGCGTCCCAGATCGGGTTCGGCCGGGCGAGATGCAGCGCAACCTCGGCCGGCGAGGCGAGCGTGAACTGGGTCGGGACGACGATGGGGACCTCTCGCCCGCGGCCGGCGGCGACGAGGTGGCCGAAGCCCTGCGCGCGGACGAAGTCGATCCACTCGTCCTCGGAACCGGCCGCGTCCCACGGATGGATGAGCACGCCGCCAGCCTAAGGACGACGTCGCCGGGAGTGTTGTCGCCGCTCAGCGGTAACAACTCTCCCGGGGTCGTGGGCTGTGGACGACCGCGGCGGGCGGCCGGGCGATCCGGCACCCTGGCCCGGTGCAGTGGTGGAATGTGGCGTCGAAGCAGGACGGCGTGCTGACCTCTGCTCAGCTGGCTGCGGCCGGGTACTCGTCGGCCGCCATCGGCCGGATGAGCCGGTCCGGTGAGTTGCTGCGGCTCACGCGAGGCGTCTACCTCGCGGCGGCGGCGCCGCTGACCTTCCGGGCCCGCCTGTGGGCGGCAGTGCTGGCGACCGACGGCGCGCTTGCGCGCTCCACGGCCGGCCAGCTGTGGGGACTCATCGACCCGGGCGAGGACGCCTTGGTACATATCGTTGTGCCGCACGCGCGCCGCGTGGTCGCGCCGGCCGGCGTCCTTCTGCACCGGCAGGTGACAACGCCGCAGCAGGTGGTCCACAAGTCCGGGTGGCCATTGACCTCGCGGCACTCGACCGTGCTCGACCTGCTCGCGACGCTACCGTTCGGCCAGGCATCACGTCTGGCCGACCGTGCCGTCCAGCGCGGGTGGCTCGGGGTGGACGACTGCGAACGCCGGCTCCGCAGTCAGCCGGGACGGCCCGGCAACGGGCAGCTGCGCCGGCTGGCCGCGAGCTTCGGTGACGGCGCCGCCGCCGACTCCGAGCGCCTGCTGCACCGTCTGCTGCGCTCGGCCGGCATCACCGGGTGGTCGGCGAACTACGAGGTCTGGTCCCGCGGGGAGCTGGTCGCGGTGATCGACGTCGCCCTTCCGGGCCGGCGCATCGCGATCGAGGTCGACGGCATGGCCTATCACGTCGACGTCGACCGCTTCCGCCGCGACCGCTCGCGGCAGAACGCTCTCGTGGCGCTCGGCTGGACCGTGCTGCGGTTCACCTGGGCCGATCTGACCGAACGGCCGGGTTACGTCATCGCCATGCTGCGGCGCCTGGTCGCGTGACGCGGGGAGAGTTGTTGCCGGTAGACGGCCACAACTCTCCCCGGGTTGGATTTGCGAGCCCTCGGGTGGTGCGCCATGCTCCGAATTCCGCCCAATGCCTTCGTGAGGACGACCCTGCCCATGCGACATGCGCCGTCTCGACGCCTCTTCGCCCTCGCCGCCGTGCTTCTCGCCGGCGGCGTCCTTGTGCCCGCCTCCGGGGCCGGCGCCGCGGCCGGCACCTGCGGGCTGCTGTCCGGGCTCACCGGCGGCTGCCGGACAGCCCGGCCGGCGGCGACGAGCACCGCGGCGGCCTGCCCGGCGTCCACGCCGCGGCCCGCCGGGCGGCACGCCTGGGTCTGCACCTTCGACGACGAGTTCTCCGGCCGCACGCTGAACCGGGCGAAGTGGCTCGTGCAGACGACCGCGCAGCATGGCTTCCACTCCGGCGCCGAGTGCTTGGTCGACAACCGCCGCGAGGTCTCCGTGTCGCACGGGCACCTCAACCTCACCGTCCGCAGGACCACCCCGTTCGTCTGCCCGAGCCCGGCCGGGCCGTACCGCACGTCGTGGGTCGGCGGCTCGATCTACACCCGGACGTTCGACCAGTCCTACGGCCGCTTCGAGTTCCGGGCGAAGTTCCCGGAGGCGCACGGCTTGGTGGGGCTGCAGAGCGCGCTGTGGATGTACCCGCGGCAGATGAAGCTGTCGAACGCGACCAGCGGGCCGACCGAGATCGACGTCGCCGAGGCCTACAGCAAGTGGCGGGACTACGTCAGCCCGAGCGTGCACGCGTACCTCAGCGGCCGCAGCGTGCCGTGCAAGGTGCGCGACTACGGCGCGGCGTTCCACACCTACGCCGTCGAGTGGAGCCGGCGGGCGGCGCTGTTCTACTACGACGGCGCGCTGTGCATGCGGGTGCTCGGCACCGGCTCGCGGGCGCCGTTCCTCGTCGCGCTGAGCCAGGTGCTGGGCGTCACGACGAATACGAACAACGCCGCGACCCCGCTGCCGGCCACGATGCAGGTCGACTGGGTCCGCGTCTGGAAGTGACCGGCTCGGCTCAGATCTCGCCGAGGACGGCCGCGCGCAGGACGTCGAGGCCGACCGATCCGACGTCGAGGGCGCGCCGGTGGAAGGCCTTGAGGTCGAACGCGTCGCCCTCGCGGGCCTGGGACTCGTCGCGCAGCTGCAGCCACAGCCGCTCGCCGATCTTGTAGGACGGCGCCTGGCCGGGCCAGCCCAGGTAGCGGTCGAGCTCGAAGCGCAGGAAGCCGTCGTCCATGTTGGCGTGGGCGCGCAGGAAGCGCCACGCCTTGTCGTAGTCCCAGTCGCCGCCGCCGACCTCGGCCGGGGCCGGCAGCCCGCAGTGGAAGCCGATGTCGAGCACGACGCGGGCCGCCCGCAGCGACTGGCCGTCGAGCATGCCGAGGTAGTCGGCCGGGTCGTCGAGGAAGCCGAGGTCGGCCATGAGGCGCTCGGCGTAGAGCGCCCAGCCCTCACCGTGCCCGCTGATCCAGGAGGCAAGGCGCCGCCAGCGGTTGAGGATGTTGCTGCGGTACGCGGTCTGGGCGACCTGGAGGTGATGACCGGGCACGCCCTCGTGGTAGACGGTCGTCAGCTCGCGCCACGTCGCGAACTCGGTGACTCCCTTCGGCACCGACCACCACATGCGGCCGGGGCGGGTGACGAGATCCTCGCTCGGGCCGGTGTAGTAGATGCCGCCCTGCTGGGTCGGGGCGATGCGGCACTCGAGGGTGCGGATCTCGATCGGGATGTCGAAGTGCGTGTCGGCGAGGGCGGCGACGGCGGCGTCCGACGTCTCCTGCATCCAGGCCTGGAGCGCGTCGGTGCCGTGCAGGGTGTGGCTGCCGCCCTCGTCGAGGTAGGCGATCGCCTCGTCGACCGATGCGCCCGGCTTGATGCGCTCAGCCGTGGCCGCCATCTCGGCGGTGATCCGGGCGAGCTCCTGCTGGCCCCACTCGTAGGTCTCCTCGAGATCGACCGACGCGCCGAGGAAGGCCCGCGAATGCAGCGGGTACAGCTCGCGGCCGACGGCGTCGCGGTCGGGAGCCTGGCCCAGCAGTTCGTCGCGCAGGAAGGTGCCGAGGCGCTCGTACGCGTCCGACGCGGCCCGGGCGCCTGCGTCCAGCTCGCCCCGCAGGGTCTCCGGCAGCTCACCACCGGCGTCCGGCGCCGCCGTCGCGGCGAACTTGGCGAAGAAGCCGTCCGGGCCGACGTTGTCCGCGCACTGACCGACACCGGCCTCGACCTGCCGCCGGGCCGCGACGTGCCCGCGCGCGGCGGCGAAGCGCAGCGACTCGATGTACCCCTCGACCGCGGTCGGCACGGCACCGAGCCGCTTCGACACCGTCGCCCACTGATCGACAGTGGTGGTGGGCGTGAGGTCGAAGACGTCGCGGATGCCCTGCAGCGGCGAGGAGATGACGTCCAGGCTCATCTCGTCGGCGCCGGTGGCCCGCAACTGCTCGCTGAGCTCGAGCTCGCTGCGCAGCGCCGCGATCGTGACCCGGTCGGTGCGGTCGAGCGCCTCCGCGCCGTCCAGCGCCGCGAGGGTGCGCCGGTGCTGCTCGGAGCGGCTGCGCCACCAGTCGGGCGTGAAATCCGGCAACCGGTCGTCGTGACCGGCGACGCCGACGCCGGTGGCGGTGATCGGGTCGAGCTCGGCGACCTCGTCCAGGTGGCGGTCGGCGATGGCGTCCACAGCGGTGGGGGTGCGCATATCGGTCATGGTCAGCAGACTAGGGCCCCGGGAACCCTGATTTGCCGGCAAGGTATCTTGATGTCAAGAGAAATCAGCAGCGAGCTCCGGAGGACGCGGCATGAAGATCATCTATACGCAGACCGATGAGGCGCCCGCGCTGGCCACCCAGTCGCTGCTGCCGATCGTCGAGGCCTTCGCGGCCCCGGCCGGCGTGGAGGTCGAGCTGCGTGACATCTCGCTCTCCGGGCGCATCCTGGCCCAGTTCCCGGACCGGCTCACCGCCGAGCAGCAGGTGCCGGACGCGCTGGCCGAGCTCGGCGAGCTCGCGACCACGCCCCAGGCCAACATCGTCAAGCTGCCGAACATCAGCGCGTCGGTGCCGCAGCTGAAGGCGGCCATCGCCGAGCTGCGCGAGCAGGGCTACGACCTGCCCGACTATCCGGAGAACCCGAGCACCGATGAGGAGCGCGAGCTGCGCGCCCGCTACGGCAAGGTCATGGGCTCGGCCGTCAACCCGGTGCTGCGCGAGGGCAACTCCGACCGCCGCGCGCCGGCGTCGGTGAAGGCGTACGCCAAGAAGCACCCGCACTCGATGGGGGCGTGGTCGCCGGAGTCGAAGTCGCACGTGTCGACGATGAGCGACGGCGACTTCCGCTCGACCGAGAAGTCGGTGACGGTCGCCGAGGCGGGCACCTTCCGGATCGAGCACGTGTCGCCGGACGGCGAGGTCACCGTGCTGAAGCCCGACGCGCCGACGCTCGCCGGCGAGGTGCTCGACGGTTCGGTCATGCGCAAGTCCGCGCTCGACGCGTTCCTGGCCGCGCAGGTCGCCGACGCCAAGGCGAAGGGCGTCCTGTTCTCCGTCCACCTCAAGGCCACGATGATGAAGGTCTCGGACCCGGTCATCTTCGGCCACGCCGTCCGCGCCGTCGTCGGCGACGTGTACGCCAGCTACCCCGACGCCAGCCCGAACGACGGCCTCGGCAGCCTGCTCAGCGCGCACCCCGAGGCGAAGGCGGCGGTCGACGCGGCGATCGCGGCCGGCCCCTCGATCGCGATGGTCGACTCCGACCGCGGTATCACGAACCTGCACGTGCCGAGCGACGTGATCGTCGACGCCTCGATGCCGGCAGCGATCCGCTCGTCCGGCCAGATGTGGAACGCCGACGGCAAGCAGCAGGACACCAAGTTCGTCATCCCGGATTCCTCGTACGCCGCGCTCTACGCCGAGACGGTCGAGCACTGCCGGGCGCACGGCGCGTTCGACCCCTCGACGATGGGCACCACGCCGAACGTCGGCCTCATGGCCCAGAAGGCCGAGGAGTACGGCTCGCACGACAAGACGTTCGAGATCGCGGCCGCCGGCACCGTCCGGGTCGTGGACGGCGCGGGGACGACGCTGCTGTCCCACGACGTCGAGGCCGGCGACATCTGGCGCATGTGCCAGACGAAGGACGCGCCGATCCGCAACTGGGTCGAGCTCGCCGTCGACCGCTCCCGCGCCAGCGGGATGCCGGCCGTCTTCTGGCTGGACGAGACGCGCGCCCACGACGCCGAGGTGCTGAAGAAGGTCCGCCCCGCGCTGGCCGAGCTGGACACCGACGGCCTGCAGATCGAGATCCTGGACGTCGCCGCCGCGACCCGGTTCACGCTCGAGCGGGCCCGCGCCGGCAAGGACACGATCTCGGTGACCGGCAACGTGCTGCGCGACTACCTCACCGACCTGTTCCCGATCCTCGAGCTCGGCACCAGCGCCAAGATGCTCTCGATCGTGCCGCTGATGAATGGCGGCGGCCTGTTCGAGACCGGCGCCGGCGGCTCGGCGCCCAAGCACGTCCAGCAGTTCGTGAAGGAGAACCACCTGCGCTGGGACTCCCTCGGCGAGTTCCTCGCGCTGGCCGAGTCACTGGAGATGCTGGCCGACAAGACCGGCAACCCGAAGGCCAAGATCCTCGGTCAGGCGCTCGACCGGGCGACCGGCACCTTCCTCGAGGAGAACCGTTCGCCGTCGCGGCGGGCCGGGGAACTCGACAACCGGGGCAGCCACTTCTACCTCGCGCTGTACTGGGCGCAGGAGCTGGCCGTCCAGACCGAGGATGCCGAGCTCGCGGCGGCGTTCACGTCGGTGGCGTCGGTGCTGGCCCGGGACGAGGCGGCGATCGTCAGCGAGCTGAACGGCGTGCAGGGCTCGCCGGTCGACATCGGCGGTTACTACCGCCCGGACCCGGCGAAGGTGGCCGCAGCCATGCGTCCGAGCGCGACGTTGAACGCGGCGGTCGCTGGTATCTGATCGGCCGCGCCCGTTCCGACCTGCGTCCGCGGACCGGGATCGCCCGGCACTCATGTTGCGATGCGTGGGCTGGGACGGGCGCGGCGCAACACCTTCGGCGGGATTCCGTCAAGCATCGAGCCGCAGAACGTGTCACTTGTCCGGATCGCCCCCGAGCGTCTTTCACCTGAATTTTATGGGGTGGTTGATCCGCGCGGACGGGCGTTTCCATACCCGGCGGTATTGCGAAGGGCCCGATTTCCTTACGCCGCAGGCCTTCCGCGACACGCCGGGATTCCGGGTGCAGAAACCGGTTTTCTGTAACGACGTGTCAAACTGTGAGCCAGGTCACTAGTCGCGACCGTGTCATCTGGGTAACGTCCCTGCGACGAGCACGTGAAGCCCTGCGCTCGACAAGCGGGACCCGGACAAGGGCCGAAAGGCACGAGGCGGCGGCCGAAAGGCACGCAGCGAGGAGAGACGGATGCTCGCGTTCGAGCGGCACGGCTCCGGTGAGCCGCTGGTGCTCCTGCACGGTGTCACCCATCGGCGGCAGGCGTGGTACCCGGTCCTCGACGAACTGGCCGAGCAGCGCGAGGTCATCCTTGTCGATCTCCCCGGCCACGGCCAGTCCCCAGCCTTCGAACTTGACGGCCTCTCCGTCCGTGACGCCCTGCGCCGCGACTTCGAGAACTTCCTGACCGACCAGGGCCTCAACCGTCCACACATCGCCGGCAACTCCCTCGGCGGCCTCGTCGCCCTGCACGCCGGCTCGAACGGCCACGCCCGCAGCGTCACCGCCCTCTCGCCGGCCGGGTTCTGGCGCGACGAGGCCGAGTTCGCCTACACCCGCCGCTTCTTCGTCGGCCTGCTCGCGCTGGCTGACCGCCTCGGCCCCGGCGCCGAGCGCGCCGCCCGCAGTCGGGCCGTGCGCCAGGTCGTCTACAGCAGCCTCATGGCGCACCCGTCTCGGGTGCCGACCGACCACGTCATCGGCGACGTGCGCGCCTTCATGTACGCGCGTCCGACCCTGCGGACGATGCTCGCGGCGGCCGAGCCGTTCACCGACCCGATCCCGCGCGACGTCCCGGTCACGATCGCGTGGTCCGGCCGTGACCTCGTCCTGCCCCGCTGGCAGGCCGAGACCGCGAAGCGCCGGCTGCCGCAGGCCGAGCACCTGATGCTGCGCGGCGTCGGGCACGTGCCGATGTTCGACAACCCGAGGCACGTCGCGAAGGTGCTGCTGCAGGGCAGCGCCCCGGCCGCCACCGTCGCGCCGATCGCCGCGGCGACGCGCACGCCGTCGACCCGCCGTCGCAGTACGCGCGCCGCCACCGCCTGACCCGGCCCGCTCGCGGCGCCGCACCGGCGCCCGGCCATCCCTAGACTCGACCTGTGGCCGGACAGACGCTGTTCAACATCGGCATCGTCCTGCTGCTGATCCTCATCGAGGGCGTCTTCGTCGCGGCCGAGATCGCGCTGGTGTCCCTGCGCGAGAGCCAGGTGCGCGGGCTGGCCGAGGCCGGCCGCCGCGGCGCCGCCGTCGCCCGACTGGTCGGCGATCCGAACCGCTTCCTGGCCGCGGTGCAGATCGGCGTCACCTCCACCGCCCTGCTCTCCAGCGCCTTCGGTGCGGTGACGCTCTCCGAGGATGCGAAGAAGTACCTCGTCCGGCACGGCTGGGGCGACGGCCTCGCCAGCGCCACCGGCATCATCGGCGTCACGCTGGTCATCTCGTTCGTCACCCTGGTGATCGGCGAGCTGGCCCCCAAGCGCCTCGCGTTGCAGCGCGCGGAGAAGGCGGCGCTCTTCTTCGCCCCGCCGCTGGGCGGGCTCGCGACGCTGTTCCGCCCGGTGATCTGGCTGCTGTCGAAGTCGACCGACGGCGTCGTCCGGCTGCTCGGGGGTGACCCGACGGCCGGTCGCGAGCCGATCAGTGAAGAGGAGTTGCGCGGCCTGGTGGCGGCGCACGAGTCCCTCACCAACGACGAGCGACGGCTCATCGACGATGTCTTCGCGGCCGGCGAGCGCTCGATCGGCGAGGTGATGATCCCGCGCACCGAGGTGACGTTCCTCGACGGCACGATGACGATCAGCAAGGCCGCGCGGGTCGCCGCCGACTCGCCGCACTCGCGCTATCCGGTGATCGGCCGCGACCAGGACGACGTCCTCGGCTTCGTGCACATCCGCGACCTCATGCTCCCGTCACTGCGCCACGACCGCGACCGGACGGTCGCCAGCGTTGCCCGCGAGGTCAAGGCGCTGCCGGGCAGCAAGCGCGTCCTCAACGCGATGTCGGAGATGCGGCGCGAGAGCCACCACATGGCGATCGTCGTGGACGAGTACGGCGGCACCGACGGCATCGTCACGCTCGAGGACCTCATCGAGGAGGTCATCGGCGACATCCGCGACGAGTACGACGAGGACACCCTCGAGGCCCGGCGGCTCGCAGGGGGCGAGGTCGAGGTGGACGGCAAGCTGAACCTGGACGAGATCGCCGAGATCTCCGGCGTCGAACTCCCCGAGGGGCCCTACGCCACGGTGGCCGGCTTCGTCATGGCCGAACTCGGCCGGCTGCCGAAGACCGGCGACGTCGTCACCTACGACGGCGTGCGCCTGACGGTGGTGCGGACGGAGGGGCGCCGGGCCGCCCGCGTCCGCCTCACCCCGCGCCCGGCCGAGGAGCCCGACGAACCGGCCTGACCCGGCGGATCCCGGACCGGACCGGATGGAAGAATCGACCCACCATGGCAACCTCCGCGCGCGTCCTGTCCGGAATCCAGCCGACCTCGGCGTCCTTCCACATCGGCAACTACATCGGTGCCGTCCGTCAGTGGGTGGCGCTGCAGGACGAGCACGAGGTCTTCTACTTCCTCGCCGACCTGCACGCGCTGACCGTCGACCCGCCGGTGCCGGACGTGCTGACCGAGCGCAGCCGCCGGGCCGCGGCCCAGTTGCTGGCCTCGGGCGTCGACCCCGAGCGCAGCGCGGTGTTCCTGCAGAGCCACGTGTCCGGCCACACCCAGCTGTCGTGGGTGCTCGAGTGCATGACCGGGTTCGGCGAGGCGAGCCGGATGACCCAGTTCAAGGACAAATCGGCGCGCGGCGGGGCCGACCGGGTGAGCGTCGGGCTGTTCACCTACCCGGTGCTCCAGGCCGCCGACATCCTGATCTACCAGGCGAACTACGTGCCGGTGGGCGAGGACCAGCGCCAGCACATCGAGTTGACCCGCAACCTGGCCCAGCGCTTCAACGGCCGCTACGGCGAGACCTTCGTCGTCCCGGATGCCTACATCACCAAGGAGGCTGCGAAGATCCTCGACCTGCAGGATCCGACCGCCAAGATGAGCAAGTCGCTGCCCGACGCCGGCACCCTCAACCTGCTCGACGAGCCGTCCGTGCTGGCCAAGAAGATCAAGCGCGCGGTCACTGACACCGAGACCGAGATCCGCTACGACCCGGCGACCAAGCCCGGCGTCTCCAACCTGCTCGCCATCCTGTCGGCGGTGACGGACGAGCCGGTTCCGGCACTGGAGGCGTCGTTCAGCGGGCAGGGGTACGGCGCGCTGAAGAACGCGGTCGCGGACGCCGTCGTCGCCTTCGCCGAGCCGTTCGGCCGTCGAATGGCCGAACTGCTGGCCGATCCGGCCGAGATCGACCGGGTGCTCGCCCGCGGGGCCGAGCGGGCCCGGCCGGTCGCGGAGCGGACGGTCCAGGAGGTCTACGAGCGGGTGGGGTTCGTCCCGCCGGCGAAGCATGAGTGACGTGACGCCGGTCGAGCCCGACCAGGTGATGCTGGGCGTGGCCATCGCGATCCCGCAGCCGCACGCCACGACGCTGTCCCACTGGCGCCGGCTCGTCGGCGACCCGGCGGCCGACCGGGTGTTCCCGCACGTCACGCTGCTGCCGCCGACCCCGGTGCCGGCCGCCCGGATGGCCGAGATCGAGGCCCACCTCGCGGCCGCGGCCGCCGCCCACCAGCCGTTCGTCATGCACCTGGCCGGGACGGGCACGTTCCGGCCGACCTCGCCGGTCGTCTACATCCAGGTGGCCACCGGCGTCGCCGACTGCGAGCAGCTGGAGGCGGCGATCCGCCGCGGCCCGCTCGCCCGCGAACTCGACTTCCCGTACCACCCGCACGTCACAGTGGCGCAGGATCTCGGCGAGGACTCCCTCGACGAGGCCTACGAGGGGCTGTCCGGATTCGTCGCCCGGTTCCCGGTCGGGCGCATCGCGCTGTTCTCGCGCGACGACGAGGGCTGCTGGACCTGGCGAACGGAGTTCCGGCTCGGGGGTGCGGAGTCCGCACTCGACGGGTAAGGCTGTGCACATGGCGGACGGACGGGTCGCGCGGCTGAAGTCGACGGCCGGCACGCGGTGGCAGGCGTTGAAGGCCCGACGGAGATCGCTTCGGCACGCCGTCTCGGCTTGGGATCTCCTGCAGCGCAACAACGGCAACCTCTACGCCGGCGCGATCACGTACTTCAGCTTCCTCGCGCTGTTCCCGCTGCTGCTGCTCGGCGTCTCGGTGACCGGCTTCGTCCTGTCGTCCGACCCCGGGTTGCAGGACAGCCTGTTCCGCCACCTCAGCGAGAAGGTGCCGGGCGCCTTCGGCTCGACGCTGCGCTCGTCGCTGCACACCGCGATCGAGAACCGGTCCGGGGTCGGGATCATCGGGCTGGTCGGCATCCTGCTCACCGGGCTCGGGTGGGTCGGCAACCTGCGGGCGGCGATCGACGCCGTGTGGGGGCGTCCACCCCGGCCGGTGAACTTCCTCAAGGCGCGCGCGGCCAACCTGCTCGTCCTGGCCGGACTGGGTGTGGGGATGGTGATCTCGCTCGGGCTCACCGTCGTCGGGACGTCGCTGACCGATCAGATCCTGCGGGCGCTGGCGCTGGACGGCCTGCCCGGTTCGACGCTGCTGTTGAAGCTGCTCGGCATCGTCCTCGCGCTCGCCGGCGACATGATCATCTTCTGGTGGCTGCTCGTCCGGCTGCCGGCCGTCGAGGTGCCGGCGCGGATCGCGGTGAAGGGCGCACTGCTCGCGGCGGTCGGCTTCGAGGTGCTCAAGATCGTCGGGACGTACACGATCGCGCACACGGCCGGCAGCCCGACCGCGGGGCCGTTCGCCGGGATCATCGCCGTCCTGGTGTGGATCCAGCTGGTCGCTCGGTTCATGCTCTTCGCCTGCGCGTGGACGGCCACGCTCACCGCCGAGGTACGGGCCGCGCCGGGCGAGGCGGTGCCGGTGTTCGAGCGCGCACAGCCGGAGACCGCGCCGGACGGGGTGCGCCCGCTGACCGTCGGCGCCGGCCTGGTGGGTGCCGGCGCGGTGATCGGTGCGGCGGCCGCGCTGGCGGTTGTGCGGCCTCGACCGCGCCCGCGGCCTGGTCCCGGGTCGCCGCGCCGCTAGCGGCGGCGGACGGCGGCGATGCCGCCGATCAGGCCGGCGATGGCGAGCAGCCCGGCCCCGGCGAGCAGGGCGAGCAGCATGCGCAGGTCGGACATGCTCTGTGATGGCACCCTGGCCGGGAGGGCCACCCGCTGCGCGGCCGAGGACGGCGTCGGCGAGGAGGTGGTGGCGGTCGGGGCGGGACTCACCAGCCGGCCGACCGCCGGCGTGCCGGCCGGGAGGTGGCGGGCCCAGCTGACGAGCCGGCTCGCTTGCTGCCACTGGTCGAGCGGCCAGCGCTGGGCGCGCAGCAGCACGACCCCGTAGCGGTGGCCGCCGCGTTCGATCGCGCCGGCGAAGGTGTGCTGGGCGGCGTCGGTGAAGCCGGTCTTGGCGGCGAGCGCGCCCTTCACCGAGTCGAGGAACAGCTGGTTCTGGTTGTCGAGCTCGATGGCGCCGATGTGCTTCGCGGGCTGGGCCGGCAGGTGCGCGCGGCGGACGGTGTCGTAGCGCAGGAAGCGGGGCTGGTCGAGGGCTGCCCGCAGGACGAGGGCCATGTCGTACGCGCTGGTCAGCTGGCGCCAGCCGTCGAGGCCGGACGGCGTCTCGACGTAGGTGTCGTAGGCACCGAGGCGAAGGGCGGCCGCGTTCATCAGCGCGACGGTGTGTGCCCGGCCGCCGGCGGCCTCGGCGAGTGCCTCGGCGGCGTCGTTGCCGGACACCAGGAGCAGACCGCGGAAGATCTGGTCGACGGTGTAGCGGCCGCCGGCCACGAGCCCGGCGTGCGAGCCCTCGGTGTTCGCGGCCCGCCGGGTGACGGTCACGGTGCCGCGGCCGGGCAGCAGCGGCAGCAGGGTGACGGTCGTCAGTAGCTTCTGGATGCTGGCCGGCTGGTAGCGGCCGTGCGGATCACGGGCGGCGAGGACGTCGCCGTTGTCGAGGTCGACGACGATCCAGGCCCGGGCGGTGATGTCGGCCGGGAGCGCGGGCGCATGAGGCGGCAGTACGGTGCCGCGGCGCAGGAGGGCGGGGCCGCCGACGGCCTCGCCGGACGGCCCGATGCCGCCACGGGGCGGGTGCGGGTCGGGCGCGTCCGGCGAGCTGCCGGAGTCGGTGGGCCCGGGTGCGGGCGGCGGGACGGAGTGGGTGCCGGCCGGCGAGGCGAGTCCGGTCGGAGTCGCGACGCCGGGGGCGGCCGGCGCGGTCGCGACCGCCGTGGTGACCGGCACGGTCGAGGCGGCCGCGAGCAGGACGGCCAGCACGGCCGACCGCACCGGGAAATGCACCCGACGAGGGTAAGGCTCCGGTGAGCTGCACCGCGGCCCGCCGCGCCGCCGCGGCCGATCGTGCGTTGCCCTCCGTCGCCGGTGGCGCGGCATGCCGGCGGCGGCGCGCGGCCGCGGCGGCGCCGGCGAGGGCCAGCACGACGCACGGACTGACCAGGCGGTGGCGGCCTACCACGCGTCGAGGCGCACCTGACCGAGCCGACCCTGGAGATCGCGCAGGACGACCCACGTCGGCTCGTCGGCCGTGGCGACCGCGCCCGGGGGGTTGACCAGGATCGGTGCGCTCGGCCCGAGCAGGTCCCGGAGCCGGTCGGCCTCGACCGGATTGCTGGTGGCGAAGGCGAACACCGTGGACAGCAGCGAACCGGTACCGCCGAGGTCGGTGACCGCCTGGGCGCTCTCGGCCGAGATGCCCAGGGCAGCATTGCGTCTGCGGGCGGCCCGGAACAGCCGGCCGAGCGACGCCGCGATCGGTGCCGGGACCGAGGCCGTGCTGGGCAGGTCGAGCTGGACGAGCCGCGGATGGTCGGCCGGCGCGTTGAGCTGGCTGATCAGCTGAGCGGCCTGCGCGAGCGCCAGCGCGCTCGACAGCCCGCCGTCCCCGAACAGGTCGAGGACGGTGACGTGCCCCGGGGGCGGCAGTTGTTCGTTGGGCATGCGGAACAGGTCGGACAGGCCGCCGCCGCCCGCGATGCCGGACAGCAGCTCGAACAGCCCACCCAGCCCGGGCCCGCCGCGGAGCAGGTCCTCGTAAGACGGCATGGCCGGCCGGGTCACCTGCACGACGCGGACGTTCTTCCCCAACCCGCGGGCCCGGGCGGTGAGCTGGCCCGAGCCGTCCAACAGCACGACGGCGGTGCCGCGGGCGGCCGCGTCCTGCGCCAGGCTCATCGTGAGGCGGGCCCGAAGGTCGCCCTGGCCGAGGAGGGCGAACAGCGGGCTCTTGCCCTCGCGCACGGCGGCGTGCGGGTCGAACGAGACCGGGTCCCCGTCGACGGTCGCGCCGATCCGGGCGCCGGCGTCGTCGCCGAGAGAGGAGGCCGAGTGCGCCCCGCCACCGTCGGAAGCGGAGCCGGCCCGGGCGTCGTCCGGCTTCTCGAGCCGGACCGGTGGCGGCGGGGCCGGCTCGGCGGCGGGGCCGTCGCTCGGCACGGCCAGGCGGGCCGACTCGCGCGCGGCCAGGCTGAAGCCGGCCTCCCACGCCAGGCTCTGCTCCGCCGTCAGCGAGTAGAGGTCCTCCGGCAACGCCTCCGCCGGGATCTCCTCGAACCGCTGCTCGCGCAGCAGGGTGAGCAACTGTTCGGCCGGGGCGGTGCGGGCCCACGCTGCTCCCGCGGCACGCCCGCGCCGGAACTGCTGGCCCGCCGCGCGGTCAAGGCGGCCGCCACCACTCTCCGCGGCCTCCACCGCGGCGAGGAGCGCCCGCTGGCAGACCTCCGAGATCGGGATCTGCGCGGCCTTCACGCGACGTTCGAGCTCATCCGGCAAGTAGACGTTCGCCCGGCCCATCGACAGCCTCCCTCGGCTCTATGCGCATATCTACGTACAGGCTACGCATGGAGTGGGGTCGACGGGTCTCCTAGTCGAGCTCCTTGCGGCCGGCGCAGCTGACCAGCAGCGGCGCGAACAAGGCGGTGTCCCCGTCATGGCACAGGCGGGTGAACTCCGCCAGCTCGGCCGCGCTCACCAGCTCGGCGGCGAGGAGCGCGGGTCGCAGTTGTGCGACCAACAGCTCCCACTGCGGAACTCCGCGCTCCCGGTCGGCCCACACCTGCGCCGACGCCGCGTGCGTGCGCACGTCGACCAGCCCGGCCGAGCGGAGGGCCCGGGGCAGGCGCCGTCCGTACTCCGGGTCGTAGCCGTGCCGACCGAAGGCCGCGCGGCAGGCATCGGCGACCCGGACGAGCAGCGGCGAGGGCGGGTCCACGACCGTCGCCGTCGACCAGTCGAAGTCCTCCAGCACCAGCCATCCGCCCGGCGCGAGTGCGCGGACGAGGCCGGTCAGCACGTCGTCGCGCTGCGGCAGGTGCTCGAGCAGCAGCCGGGCGTGGATGAGGTCGAACGCCGCCTGCGGCAGCGACTCCGTCGTGACGTCCAGCCGCCGGACCTCCAGCGACTCGCTGCGCAGCGGCTCGAGGAAGCGGGTGTCCAGATCAACGGCGAGCACGTGACCGCCGGTCCCGACCCGGTCCGCCAGCAGCTGGGCGACGCTGCCCGTGCCGGCGCCGACCTCGGCGCACCGCCAGCCGGGGGCGACGCCGACCTGCTCGCAGATGTCGATCGTGGTGGCGTCGTACAGACCGGTCAGGCTGTTGAGCCGATCGCGTTCGGCGTACCAGGACGGGTCCAGTGCGTACGTGGTGGTCGTTGCGGTCATGGGGTGCCTTCCGGTCTTGGTTTCGGTCGACCGTCCGCGTCGTCCCCGGCGCCGGTTCTTACCCCTGCGAAGGAACCGATCGGGGCCCCTCGGTTGACCTAGCATGTCGGCCATGGAGACGCCCGCCCCGCGCGCGGTCTCCGAACGCGTGCTCGACCCTGACTCGGCCGAGTGGGTGCGCCGGCTGACCTCGACCGGGCGCGAATGCGACACCGCGAAGGCCGAGCTGCACGCGATGCTGCTGCGGTTCGCCCGCAGCCAGGCCAACCGGCGCGCGCCGCGGTTCCGGGTGACCGGTCCCGAGGTCGACGACGTCGCGCACCAGGCGACCGCCGACGCGCTGCTGGCGATCAGCGCGAAGGTGTCGGAGTTCCGTGGCGAGAGCCGGTTCACCACGTGGGCGTTCAAGTTCGTCCTGCTGGAGGTGTCCAGCAAGCTGGGCCGCCACTTCTGGCGCGACGCCGCCCCGACCTATGACACCGAGGAATGGGAACGCCTCCCGGACCGGTTCGGCCTTGACCCGGCCCGGGAGAGCGAGTGGCGGGATCTGATGGCCGGGCTGCGCGACGCCATCGACGTCACGCTCACCGACCATCAGCGCCGGCTGTTCGTGGCGATCGTGCTGAACCGCGTCCCCTTGGACGCGTTGGCCGAGCAGCTCGGGTCCAACCGCAACGCGATCTACAAGGCCCTGTTCGACGCGCGGCGTAAGTTACGCGCGGCGCTGGTCGCTAACGGTTACCTCGACGACTGCACCGGGAGGTCGCGATGAGCAGGCCGATCGACCTCGACGCGTTCCTGAACACCGACCCGCGCGACGCCGGCTGCGGCCACGCCATGCAGGTCCTGCACGTCTACGCCGAACTCGTCGCCTCCGACGCCGGCGCGGCGGAGCGCTACCCGGAGGTGGCGGCCCACCTGCGCGGGTGCGGCCCGTGCGCCGAGGACCTCGAGGCCTTGCTCGAAGCGATCCGCCCGAACCCGGCCGGAGGAGACGTTCAGACCTGACCCGATGACCGTCCGCCCGAACGGTCGCCGGGCAATGGAAAGCCCCGGGGCGGTCGGACCGTCCGGGGCTTCACTGGTCACTCTCGGCCGGTAGGGCTCGGCCTGTCAATCGTTCGCCCGCGGATCATGGCGGATTCTTCGGTTCCGCTCGGCCGTCCACAGATTTCGGCGGTTCAGCGGCTGAGCGCGGTCTCCTCGGTGAGCCGGCGGAGCTTGTCCGGGTTGCGGACCGCGAAGATCCGGGAGATCCGGCCACCCTCGAATGCGAAGCCGATGACGGTGTCAACGGCCCCGTCGAGCAGGACGCGGGCGCCCGGCTCCCCGTTGAGCAGGACCGGCTCGATGACCGCGACCGGCGCGACCCGCGAGAACCCGCGCAGCAGGTTGACGACCTTCTTCACGCCGATGACGGGCTGCCGCACCGCGGCCACCACGCCCCCGCCGTCGGCGATGAGGACGGCGTCGGGCGCGAGCTCGTCCATCAAGGCCTGCAGGTCGCCGGTCTTCAGCGCGGCGAGGAAACGGTCCACGGCGCGGCGCTGCTCGGTACGGTCGACCGCCACCCGCGGCCGGCGGGCCGCAACGTGCGACCGGGCCCGGTGGGCGATCTGCCGCACCGCCGGCGCCGTCTTCCCGGTCGCCACGGCGATCTCGTCGAACGGCAGGTCGAAGACCTCGCGCAGCACGAACACCGCGCGCTCGGTCGGCGTCAGCGTCTCGAGCACGGTCAGCATCGCGATCGACACGCTGTCGAGCAGCTCGATGTCTTCGGCCACGTCCGGGGTGGTCAGCAAGGGCTCGGGCAGCCACTCGCCGACGTACTCCTCCCTGCGGCGGGCGAGGGTGCGCAGCCGGTTGAGCGCCTGCCGGCTGACGATGCGGACGAGGTAGGCGCGGGGGTCGACCACCTCGGCCTGGCGGGCCGGGCCGATCCCGTCCCACCGCAGCCAGGTCTCCTGCACCGCGTCCTCGGCATCGGCGGCCGAGCCGAGCAGCTCGTACGCGACCGTGAAGAGCAGGCTGCGGTGGGTGACGAACGGGTCGTCGGTCATGCCGGTGAGCGGACGGCGCGCGGGGCCAGCGGCTTGAGGTCGCACGACGCCGCGTAGCCCTCCGACTCGATGCCCAGAGCGACGTTGCCCCGCGAGTTCATGTTGGCCAGGGCGATGTAGGCGGTCAGCTCGACGAGTGCGGCCTCCCCGAGCTGGCCGAGCAACTCGGCCACCATCTCGTCCGTCACGGCTACCGGCGTTTCGGTCATGGCTTCTGCGTACCCCATCACGGCCCGTTCCAGCGGCGTGAACACGGCCGAGTCGCGCCAGCGGGGCACCTCGCGGGCCTTGTCCAGGTCGAGTTTCTCGTTGAACGCTTCGAAGTAGGCGTAGTCGAGGCACCAGCTGCACCCGATCTGGGCCGCCGCCGCCATGTGGGCGAATGTCTTCAGGCTCCGGTCGCATCGGTCCCACTTCTGGGCCTTGGCGCCGATGCCCATGCTGGCCTTGAGTACCGGCCGGTTGTGCCAGTAGACGCCCAGCGCGTCGGGCACGCGGCCGAGGCGCTTCTTGCTGTAGCCCTTCGCCAGGGCGCCGAACAGGCCGGTGATCCTGGCCTGGGGGACTCGGGTGTTGCTCATCCGTCCTCCTCGTGAACTGGTCTCGGCATCAAGACACCGCCCGGGCGGGGGATGTGACACGGGGGCGGGCGTCCACGCCGCCGACCCGACGCGTCTACCTCAACCGTCGCCGAAGGTTGCTCGGGCCGCGCCGCCCGGTCTCGGTTTGCACCCGTGGGCGCCGCTATCTGTGCGCTGGGACGCGAGATAGCGACCGGTGGGGATGCAAACCGCGGCCGGTTGGCCGGTCAGGTGACGCCGACGGTCTGGCGTTCGGGTTCGATGACGCCGACGACGCGGTCCAGCTCTCGCGAGTAGGGCCGGCCGATGTACTTCTGCGCGAGCTCGTCGATGATCGCCCAGCCCTGGTCGCCGTCGATCCACTCGACGACCCGGCCGCGGACGATCACCGGCTCGAACGGGTCGTCGGCCGGCGTCAGCGACAGCGCCACCCGCGGGTCGTGACGCAGGTTGCGGGCCTTGCGCGACTGCGGCCCGGTGAGGAAGACGATCTGCTCGCCGCGGGTGCCGACCCAGAGCGGGACGGTGTGCGGCGCGCCGTCGGGCAGCACGGTGGCCAGGTGGGCGATGGGGGTGCCGTCGAGGTGGCGGCGCACGTCGGGGTTCAGCATCGGTCCTCCTCAGCGGGTGACTTCGTAGTGCAGGTGGGTGACGCCCGGGGCCGGCACGGCCTCGACGAGACGCAGCTGCACGTGGTCGGGCAGCGACTGGAAGAACGGCCGTCCGCCGCCGAGCAGGACCGGCACCTGATGCAGGACGACCTCGTCGACGAGCCCGGCGGCCAGCGCGGCAGTCACCACGCCGCCGCCCATGAGGCCGACGTCCTGGCCGCCGGCGATCCTGCGCGCCGCCGCGATCGCGTCCTCGATGCCGGTCGTGACGAGCGTCTGCCGCTCGGTGATCTCCGGGGCCGGACGGTGGCTGAGCAGGACCAGCGGGGCCGTCGGGTGCGGGCTGCCGCCGCCGAAGCGCTCGGAGTCCTCGTAGGTGTTGCGGCCGGCCACGACCGCGCCGACGCGGGCCGCCAGGGCATCGAAGATCCGGGCGCTGGGCGCGCTCAGCCGGAAGCCGCCGAACACCTGGCTGGGGGTGTCGCCACCGCCGTACCAGTCGAAGAGCGCCGACCCGTCGCCGAGCCCGCGGCCGGTGCCGGGATCGCGACCGGTGATGTAGCCGTCGACCGACACGGCGTGGGCGCTGAAGACCTTGCTCATATCCGCCACTCCTTTCGAGTTCCTTCAAGAGACTCCATGACCGTAGCAGGTAAAGTTTCTTGAAGGAACCCCGAATGCTAGATTCGATCCATGCAGCGCACGAACTTCGGCGAGATGGCGTGCTCGATCGCCCGCACGATGGACGTGATCGGTGAGCCGTGGTCGCCGCTCGTCCTGCGGGACGTGTGGGCCGGGCTCACCCGGTTCGAGCAGATCCAGGCCGACCTCGGCATCTCCCGCAAGGTGCTCACCGAGCGGCTGAACCACCTCGTCGACCGCGGCGTGCTCGAGCGCCGCCCCTACGACCGCCGGCCGCGCTCACGAGTACGTGCTGACCGAGAAGGGCGCCGAACTCGTCGACGTGCTGATGGTGATGGCGGGCTGGGGCGACAAGTGGCTCGCCGGCCAGGCCGGCCCGCCGGTGCTGTACCGCCACCACGCGTGCGGCGAGATCGTTGCGGCCGGGCCGCGCTGCGGCCACTGCGGGAGCGGCGATGCACGCCGGGGACGTCGACCTGCTGCCCGGCCCGGGGGCCGCGGCGTGAGGCGAGCTACTCGGCCGGCAGCACGCAGAACTCGCGGCCGTCGGGGTCGGCCAGCAGAACGCGGCCCGCTTCAGCGGTCTCCAGCCGGGTCGCGCCGAGCGAGATCAGGCGGTCCACCTCCGGGCCCTGCTCGCCGCCGGGTGCGAGGTCGAAGTGCAGCCGGCTCCTCCCGGTCCTCGGCGGCACCGGCGGCCCGCCCCAGCTGATCTTGGGGCCGCCGAGCGGAGAGCGGATCGCGGTCTCCTGGTCCTGGTCCCAGACCAGCGGCCAGCCCAGCGCCGCGCTCCAGAAGTAGCCGACCTCCTGCGAGCCGTCGCACGCGACCGCGCCGAGGAAGCCGCATTCGGCCAGGAAGCGGTTGCCCGGCTCGATCACGCAGAACTCATTGCCTTCCGGGTCGGCGAGCACCACGTGCCCCTCGTCCGGGCGCTGGCCGACGTCGATGGGCCGGCCGCCGAGTTCGAGCGCCCGCGCCACCGTCTGCCGCTGGTCGTCGAGGGAACTGCTCGTCAGATCGAAGTGCATGTGGTTCTTCTCGACCTTCGGCTTGTCGCTCGGACCGAAGCGGAGCCGGAAGCCCGTGTCGTCGTTCGGCCGGAGCACGCGGCCGCCGCCGTCGTCACCCGGTTCCCACCCGAGGATTCCGGCCCAGAAGATCGCGAGACGGGTCGGGTCGTTCGCGTCGAAGCAGAGCGCGTCAAGCTGGGCAGTCATCCCGGCCAGCATCGCCGATCCGCCCCCGCCCGGCCAGTGCCGGAGTCGCTACTGCCAGCTGGAGACGGTGTCGGTGCGGTACGGGGCCAGCTGCGTCGGGACGCGGCGGGGACGGGCGATCAGCGCCGTCCGCGGACGGGGGCGCGCCATCGGCGTCAGCCAGCCGCGGACGAACTTGTCGACCGGAGCCGGCTTGCCGAAGTGCCAGCCCTGCGCCACGTCACAGCCCAACCGCCGCAGCATCGCCGCGTGCTGCAGCGTCTCGACGCCCTCGGCCACCACCCGCACACCCAGCCCGTGCCCCAGCTCGATGGTGGCCCGGACGATGACCGCGTCGCTGTCGGACGCCAGCATGGCCAGCACGAACGACTTGTCGACCTTGATCTCGTTGACCGCGACCCGCTGGAGGAAGGCCAGCGACGAGTAACCCGTCCCGAAGTCGTCTACGGAGAGCTGGATGCCCATCCGGCGCAGCTGGGCCATGACCGCCCCGACCTGAGCGGCGTCGGTGATCATCGTCGTCTCGGTCAGCTCGATGACGAGTCGCTCCGGCCCGAGGCCGTGCCGGGTCAGGATCTCGGCCACCGCGCCCGGCAACCGCGGGTCGAGCAGGTTGCGGGCCGACAGGTTGACCGACACCGGCACCGCGTGGCCGAGGCGGTTCCACCGGGCCGCGTCGGCGATGGCCTGGTCCAGGACGCCCAGTGCGAACTCGTGCGCGAGACCGGTCCGCTCGACGAGGTCGATGAAGTCGCCCGGCGGGATGAGCCCGTGGTGCGGGTGCAGCCAGCGGGCCAGCGCCTCGGTGCCGACCACCGCGCCGGTGTCGAGGTCGACCTGCGGCTGGTAGTGCAGCACGATCTGGTGCCCACTGATCGCGCCGCGCAGGTCGGCGGCCAGGGTGATGCGGCTCAGGCTGTTGTCGTCGCGGTCACTGCGGTAACGCGACACCGCCCGCCGGGACCGCTTGGCCTGGTAGAGCGCGGTGTCGGCGAGCCGCAGCAGGTCCTCGGCCGTCCGCCCGTCCTGGGGGGAGCAGGCCACTCCGATGCTGCCGCCGACGGCGAGGTGCAGCCCCTCGTACTCGACGACCTCCTCGACGACCGAGAGCAGTTCCTCGGCGGTGGCCTCGGCCTGGCCCGGCGCGCACCGGTCCGAGAGCACGACCGCGAACTCGTCCCCACCGAGGCGAGCGACGAGCCCCGTCGGTCCGACGGCGTCGGTGAGCCGCCGGGCCACCGCGCAGAGGACGGCGTCGCCGGTGTGGTGCCCGAGCGTGTCGTTGATGTCCTTGAAGTGGTCGAGGTCGATGAGCAGCAACGCGATGGACCGCTCGGTGCCGGCCTCGATGATCGCCTCGTCGAGCTCGGCGTGCAGGACCTTGCGGTTCGGGATGCCGGTCAGCGGGTCGCGGGTGGCTTCGTAGGCGTTGAGTTCGGCCTGGTGCCGCATCTCCGCGTAGAGGCGGGCGTTCTGCAGGCTGGTGGCGACGCTGTGCGCGAAGGTGCGGAGCACCCGCTGCTGCCGCTCGCTCGCCAGGGACACCGGCCCGCCGCCGAGGAGCAGGCGGCCGATGGTCGTCGTCGCGCCGTCGGCCGCCACCGTCAGCGGGCACTCGATGACGCCGGCGCCGGCCGGATGCGGCGTGTGGTCGGCCGGGTGCGACTCCCGGCTGGACTGCCCGTCGGCCGCGCACCGGAAGGTCCAGGCGAGCCCGTCGAGCCCGACCGGCAGGACGAGTTCGCCGAACTCGGCGTTGAACAGCGTGACGGCGCGGGCCACCGAGACCGAGGCCACCTCGGCCTCGTCGAGCAGCGTGAGCTCCTTCGCCGCGGCGTCCAGCTGCCGCCAGACGTCGCCCTCCTCGGTCGCCCGGTGGTAGGCCCGGTAGGTGAGGTAGAGCAGCACCATGCAGAACGGGACGAGCACGCTGGTGCTGCCCTTCCACGGCACGCTGACCAGCAGCAGCGCGATCGCCGTGTTGCCGGCGAGCATGCCGGTCTTCAGCGCCAGGCCGTCGTGCCAGACATCGCGAAGCTGCCGCCCGCCGGCGATCGCGATCACTCCGGCGACCGAGGCGGTGTTCCAGGCGAAGTAGACGGCCGTCGCGGCGGCGAGGGCGACGCCGCGGCGCAGGTCGGGCACCGTCGACAGGTCGGCGGTGCCGGCGACGAGGTGCACGGTCATGGCCGCGAGCGTCGTCCCCACGGCCATGGAACCGACGTTGAACGCGGACTTGAGCAGCGCCCGCCGGGCCGCGATCTGCGACGCGAGCACGCCGCTCGCCCCGACGAACACCACCCACGGCCAGGGCGTGAGGACGAGACCGACGAGCACCGCGGCCTCGGACCAGGTGAGCGTGCAGGTCTCCCGGCCGAAGCGCAGGTGCAGGACGCCGTAGTCGCTGACGGCCACGACGAGGACGGCGAGCATGATCCGCCAGAACGCCGGTCGGCCATCCGTCGAGGCGACTGCGAGACCGGCGATCACGGCGCTGACCGCGCCGCCGGCCGTGACCGCGCCGACCAACACGCCCAAGCGCAGGCCGACGCGAGGCGCCGGTGCTGCGGGACTGTTCATCGGTGTCGGCCTCTCGCGTCGTCTCAGCCGGTGGATTCGCCGGGCACGTAGCGGCCGGCGGGCGGTTCGTCGCCCCACCAGGCCGTCTGGAAGTCCGAGAGCGACGAGTTCCACTCCTGCGTCGTCCACGAGGAACCCGTCCACGAGGAGCCGGTCCAGGACGATCCGGTCCAGGACGATCCGGTCCACGAGGAACCCGTCCAGGACGAACCCGTCCACGACGACCCGGCCCAGGTGCCGCCGGTCCAGGACGAGCCCGTCCAGGACGAACCGGTCCACGAGGAACCCGTCCAGGACGATCCGGTCCACGACGAACCGGTCCAGGACGAACCGGTCCAGGACGATCCGGTCCACGAGGAGCCGGTCCACGACGAGCCGTCCCACGGCTGGCAGTCGGCGGTCATCTCGCCGATCACGACGTCGGGTGTTCCGTCCTCGCCGCAGTCCACCTGGACGTGCTGGCCGCCGCGGCTGGCCTCGAGCGAGCCGAGCCCGGTCGCCACCGGCTGCTGCCAGGACGCGGGGCCGGCCTTGGTGCCGAGCGCGCCGTGCAGGCTGAGCCGACCGGACCCCTCGGAGCGGGTCGGCACGCCGGCCATCGGCCTGGCCGTCGCCTTGAGGATGTGCTTCACCTGGTCCGGCGTGAGTTCCGGACGCGCGGCGAGGAGCAACGCGGCCGCCCCCGACGTGACCGCAGTGGCCTCGGAGGTTCCGCTGCCCTTGATGTAGCTCGGCGCGACCAGCGAGCCGGCGTTGTTGGCCTCGACGGCCGAACCGTACGAGCGCAGCGCGACGAGGGTCCGTCCCGGGGCGACGAGATCGGGCTTCGCGACCCCGGCGGCCGTCGGGCCGGCCGAGCTCCACTGGGCCATCGAGTCGCCGGAGCGGCCAGGCGTCCCACCGTCGTTGTAGGCGCCGACGGTGAGGACCATCGGGTCGTCGCCCGGCTTGAGGATCGTGCCCGACTGCGGGCCGGCGTTGCCGCCGGCGACGACGACGACGATGCCGTCGCGCCAGAGTCGCTCGACCGCGTAGTCGAGCGGGTCGACGGCCGGGGACTGCGTCGACGGGGTGCCCCACGACAGGTTCAGCACCCGGATGTTGAACTGCGTGCGGTAGGCGTCGACCCAGTGCATGGCCTGCAGCACGGTGGAGACGTCGGTCGCGCCGTTGCGGCCGGCGACCTTGACCGAGATCAGGGTGGCAGCCGGCGCCATGCCGGCGTGGGCCCCGGCGCTGTCGTGGCCGTTGCCGCCGATGATGCCGGCCATGACGGTGCCGTGGCCGTAGCTGTCGATGATGCGGCCCTCACCGGAGAGGTCGGGGCCGTAGACGACCCGGCCGGCGACGTCGTTCATCGGCGAGATGCCGGTGTCGATGACCGCGACGCCGACGCCGGCGCCGCTGTCGGCGCGGTGGGCGACCGACGGTGCTCCGGTCGCGCGGACGAAGCTCGAACCGCCGCCGCGCTTGTCCTCGTCGTCCTTGCTCTGGAATGTGACGGCCCGGTTCGGGGTCACCGAGACGACGGCGCTCGAGCAGGCGAGCGTACGCACCTTCCCGGCCGGGACGGAGGCCCGGACGCCGTCGACGATCGCCTGCTCGGCGAGGACGTGCCCGCCCACATGGGCGACGGCGCGCGCGACATCGGCGCCCGGGCGTCCGACCACGATGACGTCGGTCGCGCCCGAACCGACGCTGTCCAGGGACGGGTCGACCTGGCCGGCGCACCCCGGCGCGGCGCCGGGCGAGACGCGGGCGGCGGTGCTCGACGTCGCGGACCAGGCTTGGGCCACGACCAGGGCGAGGCCGGCGACGGCCAGCGATGACGTCCGCCAGACGGATCGGCGTGAGGCGAGTGCGGGCATCATTGCTCCAGAAATTCGGTTACGGGCGGTCACTCAGAGCAATCGGCTCCATCAGCGCATAGCTTTGCGTCTTGTTGACCTTCGGGACCTTCGTCCCCGAATCGGAGGACCTGTCGGGACGGCCGGCGGGCCCGGATCCAGGCGACCACTGCCTCTGGTCCGTCGGCAGCATCGCCTGGGCCGACTGTCGGGGTGCGATCGCCGTCGGCGGTTGACCGATCTATCTGGGCGGGAGCGAGCGTGCGTAGGAGACACCCTCGGCGACCCACCGCCGCAGGTCGGCGTCGGTCTCGACCGCAGCCGCGTCGACGCGGAGCCACCCGTTCATCGCCCGGCCCCGCATCTCGAAGCGGCCGACGTGCGGCTCGCGCACGAGATCGTCGGTCCGGGCCGGATCCACCCGCAGCAGGAGTCCGCCGCGGCCGCTGGCACTCACCGCCAGGTTGCCGCCGAGCAGGAAGGCGAGACCGCCGAACATCGCCTTCTCGGTCAGCCCGCGTTCGGTTGCGAGCACCTCCCGCAGCCGGTCGGCAAGGTCAAGGTCGTACGCCATGGGCCGAGTATCGCGGCCGGGGCTGACAACGGTCAGGGCGTGGCCAGCACCTGCTGCAGCCCGGCGAGGACGGGCAACCACGTGTCCTCCGCGGCGTCGGCGCCGTCGGCCGCCTCGACCTCGTCGATCAGCAACCGGATCGTGCTGCCGGCCGGGTGCGGCCGGATCAGCCACGTGACGTACACCGGCGGATCGTCGGTGTCGGCGGCCAGCACGTACGAGAGCCGCTTGCCCGGGCGGGCGCAGAGGACCCGGCCGATGAGGGCGACGGCGGTGCCCTGCCGGCCTTCGATCTCGGCATCGGGCACCCACGTCGAGTGGAGGGCGAGCCCGTAGAGATACGCCGGTGTCCGGGCGACGTCGGTCAGCGGCGCCCAGACCTGCGCCGGATCGGCCGCGGTGTGGCCGGCGAACGTCTTCGACCCCGACCCGTGATCGGCCCGTGGTCCAGGTCCGAGGCCTCCAGCGCCGCACGAACCGCCACGGCCTGTGCCTCGACCTCATCACCCACTTTCGACGGACTCGACCGCGGCCGCCGCGAGCGAGGCTCCAACACCGCCGCCGGCCCGTCGGCCACAGCTCGCTTGCGGATCTCATAGAACGACTTACGCGAGATGCCGTGCTCGAGGCAGAAGGTCGAGACCGCGCCACGCGGCGCGTCATCAGGCCACTGCGAGATCGCTGACCGGACACGAGGATCGATCGGTTCATTCACAGCCACCGCCAGAGCCTCAGGGCAGCAGCGTCACCACTAAGACCACTCAATCCGTCACCGATGTCCTGACACAGATCCGTCACCGATGTCCTGCGACATGGCAACGTCCCTCCGTCCCGACGACCGAAATTGTCGTACTTGTGTTCTATTCTCGGAATCATGATCACGGGGGCGGTCGATGAGGCGGTGGCGTTGCTGCGCGCCGGGGTTGATGCGCTGCTCGAGGCGCCGGTGCAGGGGCTGGACGCGGCAGGGTTCGTGCCGCTGCTGGAGGCGGTGGAGGTGCAGCGGCGCCGTCTGGAGGCGGTGGATCAGCGGCTGCTGGCCGGGGCCGCCCATGCCGGGGTGGCGTCGTTGTTCGGGCAGCCGGGCCTGGCCGGGGTCATCGCTTCGCTGTTGCGGATCGATGTGCCGGAGGCGCGGCGGCGGGTCGCTCGGGCCGGGGATCTGGGGCCGCGACGTTCCCTGACCGGGGAGGTGTTGGGGCCGATCCTGCCTGCCGCCGCTCAGGCCGCGGCCGAGGGTGAGCTGTCCGGCGCCCAGGCCGATGTGATCATCGGCTGCCTGGAACGCATCCCGGCCTCGGCCCCGGCGGCGGCCTGGCCGGTGGCGGAGCAGGTCCTGGTCGAGGCGGCGCGGGTTGAGGCGCCGCGGATGCTGCACCGCACCGCCGAGGAGCTGCTGGCCCGGCTGGACCCGGACGGCCGGGAACCGGCCGAGGAGGCGGCCCAACGCCGGCGGGGGTTCACTCTGGCCAAGCGGCCGGGCGGGTGGAGCCGCCCGGCCGGGGAGTGGTCGCCGGAGGTGACCGCGTTCTGGACCGCGGTCCTGGACTCCCTGGCCGCCCCGCAGAACGGGGACGGACAGCCCGACCCCCGCACCCCCGCGCAGCGCCGGCACGACGCGATGCTCGAGGCCGCCCGCCGGCTGCTCGCCTCCGGTTCCCTGCCGCCCGCCGGCGGGATCCCGGTCACCGTGCTCGCCACGACCACGATCAGCGAACTCACCGCCGCCGCCGCGAAGGCAGAGTCGTCGGCGCCGACCTTTGGGCTGGCCGGGCTGGCCGGGCTGGCCGGGCTGGCCGCGCAGGCCGGCTACGGCGAGCTCGACCTGTCCGGGTTGAGCACGGCGGGATTGGCGCGGCTCGGGCACGGCGACCAGATCCCCATCAGCACCCTGTTCCGGATGGCCGGGGATGGCGAGGTGATCCCGGTGGTGTTCAACGACACCGGCGGGATCCTCGCCTACGGCCGCGGCAAACGCCTGGCCGACCGGGGGCAGCGTCTCGCGCTGGCCGCGCGGGACGGCGGGTGCTGTTTCCCCGGCTGTGATCGCCCGGCCGCGTGGGCCGAGGTGCATCACATCCTCGACTGGGCCGCCGGCGGCCCGACCGACCTGGACAACCTGTGTCTGGTATGCGTATTTCATCACCGGCACTTCCAGGTCGCGGGCTGGGCCGTCCGGATGGCCGACGACCGTCAACCCGAGTGGCTCCCGCCCCCGTGGGTGGATCCAGAGCAGAAACCGCGAAGGAACACCGTCCACCACCGACCCGACATCGACTTCCGACAACCCACCACCGCCGCCTAACCGGCGGCGGGGCGACCAGACCGTGCGCCGGCAGGGCAGCCGTGCGTTCATCTCACCGCGAGCGACATACGCCCGCCGGTCGGTGCCGGCCCGTGCCCGTCGACGCACGCGGGACCTCTGGACGCATTCGTCAGCGAGCCAGGGGCGCACACTTGGCAGCGCCAAGATCGTTGCTGGGCAAGGGCAGAAGAAGGGCGAGTCGGTCCCGAAAATGATCACGCTGGACAACCATTCTTCGCTCCCGCCGTACGAGCAGGTCCGGTTGCAGCTGGCCACCCAGATCAGCACCGGCGCGCTGGCCGGTGGTGCCCGGCTGCCCACGGTCCGCCGGCTGGCCGGCGAGCTGGGGCTGGCGGTCAACACGGTCGCCCGGGCCTACCGTGAACTCGAAGCGGCCGGGCTCGTCGAGACCCGCGGCCGAGCCGGCACCGTCGTCATCGGGACCGACCGCGCCCGCGAGCGCATCCGCGCGGCGGCCGAGGCGTACGCCGCCGTCGCCCGGCAGCAGGGCATCGGCAAGGACGAGGCCGTGCAACTCGTCCGGACCGCACTCGACCGTCAGGGCTGAGGGCTGAGCCGAACTCCCGGGTCAGCTCAAGGGCGCGTGCAGGTGTGGTCGGGGCACGAGCGAGCCCGGCCCGTCGAAGTGCCACCACTCGCCCGCGTAGACGGTGATGCCGCCGGCGGCCATCGCCCGACGCAGGAGTGCCCGGTTCGCCACCGCCGCGGCACTGATGCCCTGCCGGGTGAACGCGTATGCCCGCGAGGTGAAGTCGTCGAAGCCGGTGCCCATCGGGAGCAGGCACGGACGCGGCCGCGAACAGCGGGCGCGGGCGAGGGTGACGTCGACCGAGCGGGCCGCCTCGTGGCTGCGCGCGTACGGGCCCGGGCGGGCGACCCAGTTCGGGTCCGGCACGATCTCGAACATCCGCACCTGCACGTAGTGCGGGCGGTAACAGTCCCAGAAGACGAGCACGTCGCCCCGCCGCCGCAGCCGGCTCGCGGCGAGCTTCAAACCCTTCGCCATCGACTTGTGGACGAGGCAGCGGGCGGTCGACGGGTAGAGGCGGACGCGCGTGAAGTTGTTCGCCGACTTGTACCGCAGGTCGACCACCGCGTCCGGGACGATCGTCCGGATGTCGATGAGCCCGGCCGACCGGGCCTTCGCCGACAGCGGCGGGATCGCCGCCGACGGTGAGCGGGAAGCCGCGGATGAAGCGGGTGACGACGAAGCGGGCGACGACGGGGACGGACGGGCGACCGAAGCGAGGCTCGCCGCAGTGCTCGGCGAGACGGGCGCCGGCCCGGCCCGGCCCGCGGAGCTGTGCGAGCAGGCGCCGCAGCCCGCGACCGCGACCGCGACCAGCCACCACCGCGCCCGGTTCATCCGCTGATCCTCCCCGGCGACCGGATTGCGCGCCAACCTCGGACAGGACGGCGCCGCCGGATCGTGCGAGAGTGCGCCCCATGCGGGTACGCCACCTGAACTGCGGAACCATGACGCCGCTGATCGTCGGACGCATCGTCTGCCACGTCCTGCTCTGCGAATCCGACGACGGCCTCGTGCTCGTCGACTCCGGGTTCGGGCGGGCCGACTGTGCCGACCACTCGCGGATCGGACCGGCCCGCCTGCTGCTGAAGGCCCGCTTCGACGAGTCCGAGACCGCGCTGCGGCAGATCGAGGCGCTCGGCTACGCCGCGGCGGACGTGCGGCACATCGTCATCACGCACTTCGACCTCGATCACGTCGGCGGTCTCAGCGACTTCCCGGACGCCACCGTCCACACGACCGCGGCCGAGTTCGAGGCGGCGAGCCACCCGCCCACACGGGACGAGCGCCGCCGCTACCGGCAGGTGCAGTGGAGTCACGACCCGAAGGTGGAGACGTATGCCGGCGGCGGCGAGCCCTGGCACGGCTTCGACCTCGCCTACCCGCTCGTCGGCGTCGAGGGCATCACCATCGTGCCGATGCCCGGGCACACCCGCGGCCACGCGCTGGTCGCCGTCGACGCCGGCGGGCGCGGCTGGCTGCTGCACGCAGGTGACGCCGCGTTCGACCGCGGCTCGATCGCAATCGCGAGCGACCCGGCCGGCGACCGGGCGAACCGACGCACCATCAAGCTCTTCGAGCGTGCGGTCGGCCAGGACCGGTCCCGGATCAGCGGCAACCACGCCCGGCTCGCGGCGGTCCGCGCAACCGGCACGGCCACCGTCATCCCGGCGCACGATCCGGTGGTCTTCGACCGCCTCGCTGCCGACCACGGGTGACCGACGAGACAGCCCGCAAGCGCCGAACGAGTCCGAGATCACGGGTCCGGGATAATCAGACAGTGACCGTCTCCCGGCGTGTGGCCTGGTTCCTGCTGGCCTTCGGCGTGTGGTCCTGGGTCATCTGGCCGACGTTCCTGCGCAACATCTGGCGCGACCATCGCTCCTGGAACCACGGGATGACCGCGTTCTTCGGCGTGCATCTGGTGCTGACCCTCGTCTCCCTGGCGCTGGGCACCGCGATCGGAGCACTCGGCCTGCGGGGGCTGCGGAGCACCCGGCCCTGACTCCGACGTAGCGCGCACATCACACTGCGCACACAACGATCTGGTTTCGGACTTTCGACCTGTTCCGACACGCAGGTGTTAGGGATTACGGTGCTCGGGCAACCAGGTGACGTCGGGGGTCGGGGACCTACCCCGGCCGGCGCGCCTTTCGGTAAGTATGGAAGCGAGGCGATCGATCTTGCGCGCACTGCGTGGGATGAAGCTGGGAGCCCTTGCGGTGAGCGCTGCCTTGGCGCTCGCGGCGTGCGGTAGCAGCGGTGGTGGGGGCGGCAGCTCCAGCGGCGCCGGGGGCGGCAGCACGCCCGCGGGCGGCGGCAGCAGCACCCCGACCAAGACCGTGAAGGTCGGCCTGGCCTATGACGTCGGCGGTCGAGGTGACAAGTCGTTCAACGACCTCGCCGCGGCCGGTCTGGAGAAGGCCAAGACAGACCTGAACATCACGACCAAGGAACTCTCCGCGGTCCAGGGCGAGAGCGACCAGCAGAAGCAGGACCGGCTCGACCTGCTCGCCAAGTCCGGGTTCAACCCGATCATCGCGGTCGGCTTCGCCTACGCCACGGCCCTGGGCAAGGTGGCGCCGAAGTACCCGAACATCCACTTCGCGATCATCGATGACGACAGCGTCAAGGCGCCGAACGTCGAGGGGCTGCTCTTCCACGAGGAGCAGAGCTCCTTCCTTGTCGGTGTCGCCGCGGCGCTGGCCACCAAGACGAAGAACGTCGGCTTCATCGGCGGCGTCCAGACCCCGCTGATCCAGAAGTTCCAGGCCGGCTACGCGGCCGGCGTGAAGGCGGTCAACCCGGCCATCAAGGTGCAGGTTGCCTACCTCTCGCAGGCTCCGGACTTCAGCGGCTTCAACGACCCGGCCAAGGCCAAGGTCACCGCTGAGGGCCAGTACGACGGTGGCGCGGATGTCGTCTACCACGCCGCGGGTGGCTCCGGCGCTGGCCTGTTCCAGGCGGCCAAGGAGAAGAACAAGCTCGCCATCGGCGTCGACTCCGACCAGTACAACACCGCGCCGGCGAGCGAGAAGGGCCTCATCCTCACCTCGGCGCTGAAGGGCGTCGACACGGCGGTCTACAACTTCATCGAGCAGGACGCGAAGGGCCAGTTCAAGGCTGGTTCGACGCGCTTCGGCCTGAAGGAGGGCGGCGTCGGCTACTCGACCTCGAACCCGAAGATCGACCCGTACAAGGCGAAGATCGAGGAGTTCAAGGCGAAGATCATCGCGGGCAGCATCACCGTCCCGACGACTCCGTAACACGCCGGGCCGCCGTTGTGCGGCCGGAATGACAACGGGCCCGGGGAGCGCGGTAACGTGCTCCCCGGGCCCGCCGTTCCCCGCAGTTCTCCACCCGTCGCACCCAAGGGAGCGTGCGTCATAGCTGGTCAACCGGAAACTCCGGGCGCGCTGCCGGACGCGCCGATCGCCGTCGAGCTGCACGGCATCACCAAGCGGTTCCCCGGCGTCGTCGCCAACTCCGACATCGACCTGGTCGTCCGCCGCGGGACCGTGCACGCGCTCGTCGGCGAGAACGGCGCCGGCAAGTCGACGCTGATGAAGACCCTCTACGGCATGCACCGGCCCGACGAGGGCACGATCGCCGTCGACGGCAAGCCGATCGTCTTCCCCTCGCCCTCGGACGCGATCGCGGCCGGCATCGGCATGGTGCACCAGCACTTCATGCTGGCCGACAACCTCACGGTCCTCGAGAACATCATCCTGGGCGCCGAGCCGACCCTCGCCGGTGGCGCGTTGAACCTCCGCGCTGCCCATCAGCGGCTGGCCGAGATCTCCGACGCCTACGGCCTCGGCCTCGAGCCCGACCAGCTGGTCGAGGACCTCGGCGTCGGCGACCGCCAGCGCGTCGAGATCCTCAAGGTGCTCTACCGCGGCGCCAAGATCCTCATCCTGGACGAGCCCACCGCCGTGCTGGTGCCGCAGGAGGTCGACGAGCTGTTCGGCAACCTGCGCGAGCTCAAGGCCGAGGGCCTGACGGTCCTGTTCATCTCCCACAAGCTCGACGAGGTCCTGTCGGTCGCCGACGAGATCACCGTCATCCGCCGCGGCACGACCGTCGCGCACCGTCGCTCCCGACCGAGGTTTCCGCCCGCCAGCTCGCCGAGCTGATGGTCGGCAGCCGAGCTGCCGGTGCCGGAGCTGCGCGAGTCGACCGTCACCGACACCGTCGCCCTGGAGCTCGAGCACCTCACCGTCCGGTCGGCCGACGGCCGCGACGTGCGTCGACGACGTCAGCCTGTCGATCCACGCAGGGCGAGATCGTCGGGCATCGCCGGCGTCGAGGGCAACGGCCAGGCCGAGCTCGTCGAGGCGATCATGGGCATCCGTCCGACCGTCGCCGGGACGATCCGGCTGGCCGGCGAGGACATCTCGCACTGGAACACCCGGCACCGCCGCAGCCCGGCGTCGGCTTCATCCCCGAGGACCGGCACCGGCAGGGCCTGCTGCTCGAGGCGCCCGCTCTGGGAGAACCGCATCCTCGGGCACCAGACCGAGGAGCCGAACGTCCGCGGCGGGCTGGATCGACCGCGCGGCGGCCAAGCGCGACACGAGACGGATCATCGAGGAGTACGACGTCCGCACCCCTGGCATCGACGTCGTCGGCCGCGTCGCTGTCCGGCGGCAACCAGCAGAAGCTGATCGTCGGCCGCGAGATGAGCAGCCACCCGAAGGTGCTGATCGCCTCGCACCCGACCCGCGGCGTCGACGTCGGTGCGCAGGCCGCGATCTGGGACCACCTGCGGACGGCCCGGGCGGCCGGCCTCGCCGTGCTGCTGATCTCGGCCGACCTCGACGAGCTGATCGGCATGTCCGACACGCTGAAGGTGATCCTCCGGGGACGCCTCGTCGGCCAGGCCGACCCGCACACCGTCACGCCGGAGGAGCTCGGCGCGGCCATGACCGGCGCCGGTGGTCGCGGGGGACGCCGCATGACCACGACCACGTCGCTCGACAAACCGGCCTCGGGGCACGGCCTCAGTGCGGCCACCAAGTACCGCCTCAACCGGGTCCTGCTCAACGTCGTGGCCGCCGTCATCGCGGCCCTGTTCGCCGGCGCCATCACCTCGCTGATCCTGCTGATCCGCGGCGACAGCCCCACCTTCGTGATCTCGCAGATGTGGGACTACGGCACCACGGCCACCACCGAGCTGACGATCGTCAACGGGGCCACGGTGTACTACCTGTCGGCGGTCGCGGTGGCCATCGGCTTCCGGATGAACCTCTTCAACATCGGCGTCGACGGGCAGTACCGGATGGCCGCGCATGGTGGCCGGCGCGTTCGCCGGGTCGGTGGCGCTGCCGGCCGGGCTGCGGCAGATCGCCACGATCATCGTCGCGATGACCGTCGGGGCCGCCTGGGCCGGTATCGCGGCGCTGCTGAAGGTGACCCGTGGGGTCAGCGAGGTCATCTCGACGATCATGCTGAACTTCATCGCCACCAGCCTGATCGCCTACCTCATGCGCCCGAGCATTCTCGGCCACAGGGCGCGGGCAGGACGTCACCACCAAACCGATCCCGAAGTCCGGCCAGGTCGGCGGCTTCGACCTCATCCCGGACTCCGGCGGCAAGGTGTACGGGCTGATCCTGCTCGCGGTCGCGGTCGGCGTGGCCTTCCACGTCGTCGTCAACTACACCCGCTTCGGCTTCGACCTGCGGGCGAGCGGGCGCTCGGCATCGGCGGCCCAGGCCAGCGGCGTCAACGTGAAGCGGATGACCGCGTACGCGCTGGTCATTTCGGGCGCGACCGCCGGCTTGGTCGGCCTGCCGCAGTTGCTCGGCGCGTCCCACTCGTACTCTTCGATCACCCTCCAGACGGGCCTCGGGTTCACCGGCATCGCGATCGCGCTGCTCGGCCGCAACAACCCGGTCGGCATCGCGTTCGCCGCGCTGCTGTGGTCGTTCCTCGACCAGTCGTCGACCATCCTCGACCTCAACGGCATCCCGAAGGAGATCGTGCAGATCACGCAGGGCGTCGTCGTGCTCTCCGTCGTCGTCGCCTACGAGCTCGTCCGCCGCTTCGCCCTGACGAGACAGCAGCGCGTCGTCGGGCAGGCCGTCGCCGCCACGCCCACCACCGAGGGGGCGGCGGCATGACGGGGGTCATCAAGACGCCGGCGACGGCCGCCGGGGACCCTCCGGAGACCGCCGCGCCGAAGCGGTTCCGCGCCGACTGGCGGCTGCAGCTGTTCGCGATCGTGCTCGCGCTGCTGCTCCTGTCGCTGGTGCGCGTCATCAGCGGGGCCGACGACATCACCTCGGGCGGCACGGTCGCCGCCACGATCAGCCTGGCGATGCCGATCGCGATGGCCGGGCTCGGCGGTCTCTGGTCCGAGCGCTCGGGCGTGGTGAACATCGGCCTCGAGGGCATGATGATCCTCGGCACCTGGTTCGGCGCGGCCTTCGCCTACTTCTCCGGCAGTCCGTGGATGGGCATCCTCGGCGGGATCCTGGGCGGGGTCATCGGCGGCGCGCTGCACGCGGTCGCGACCGTCACGTTCGGCGTCGACCACATCATCTCCGGCGTGGCCATCAACATCCTGGCCACCGGCGCCGCCCGCTACCTCGCCGGCGTCTTCTTCACCGGCGAGCGCGGGCGGTGGCCCCAGCGCAGTCACCGCCGGTCCCACGCTTCCACGCGCTGAAGCTGCCGGGCGCCGACAACTTCTTTGCCAAGATCGAAAAACACCACTGGTTCTCGATCTCCGACCTCGCCGGCGTGCTGCGCGGCATCACCACCGGGCTGACGCCGTTCACGATCCTGCTGATCCTGCTCTTCCCGCTGTCCTGGTTCCTGCTGTGGCGCACGGCGTTCGGCCTGCGGCTGCGGGCGTGCGGTGAGAACCCGGACGCCGCCGAGTCGCTCGGCGTGAAGGTGTACACGATGAAGTACATCGCCGTCGACCGTCTCCGGCGCGCTCGCCGGCCTCGGTGGCGCCTTCCTCGCCGACTTCCCCGGGCTGTACCGCGAGGGGCAGACCGGCGGTCGCGGCTTCATCGGCCTGGCGGCGATGATCTTCGGCAACTGGCGGCCGGGCGGCCTCGCGGCCGGCGCCGGCCTGTTCGGGTTCACCGACGCGCTGCAGTTGCGACAGGGCACGACGAGCGTCCACGCGTTGCTGCTGCTGGCCGCGTTCCTGCTGCTCACCTTCAGCGCGTTCATGCTCTGGCGCCGCCGGTTCGCCGCCGCCGCCGGCAACCTCGCGGCCGCCGTCCTGGTGTTCGTGTGGTACGCGGTCACCAACGACGTGCCGATCGAGTTCGTCCCGGCGACGCCCTACGTCATCACGCTGCTCGTGCTCGCCTTCACCGCCCAGCGGTTGCGGATGCCGGCCGCCGACGGCCTGCCGTGGCGCAAGGGGCAGGGCGGCGGCTAGGCGTGTCGACGACGCTGGAACTCACGTCGCCCGAGGTCGTCGCCGACCCCTACCCGTACTTCGCGGCCGCCCGGCAGCAGGCGCCGGTTCAGTGGCACGAGGGCTTGCACATGTGGCTCACGTTCACGCACGCGGCGGCCAACGCGGTGCTGCGCGCCCGCACACTCGGCCGGCTGTGGGCGCCGCGCCGGCCGTCGGAGCCGATGCCGTTCTTCGAGCTCATCCACGTCCACTCGCTGCTCGAGAGCGAGCCGCCGACGCACACCCGGCTGCGCCGGCTGGTGGCCGGCGCGTTCGCCCGCGGGCATGTCGAGCGGTTGCGCCCGCGCATCGCCGAGCTGGCCGACCGGCTGGCCGACAGCGTCGCCGACGCCGGGGCGGACGGCGCGACCGTCGACCTCATCGCGCACTACGCCGAGCCGCTGCCGGTGCAGGTGATCGCCGAGCTGCTCGGCGTCCCGGAGGCCGACTGGCCGCTGCTGCGGCCGTGGTCGAACGCGATCGTCGAAGATGTACGAGTACGCCGTCACGCCCGAGCAGCGCGCGGCCGCCGAGACCGCCTCGCGCGAGTTCGTCGAGTACCTGCGGGCGCTGGTGGCCGAACGCCGGCACGCCCCGGGCGACGACCTCGTCTCGTCACTCATCGCCGAGACCGACGCCGAGGGCGCCCGACTGTGCGAGGACGAACTCGTCACCACGTGCACGCTGCTGCTCAACGCCGGGCACGAGGCCACGGTCAACGTCGTCGGCAACGGGGTCACGGCGCTGCTGACCCACGCCGACCAACTCGCCGCGCTGCGGGCCGACCCGGCGCTCGTCCCGACCGCGGTCGAGGAGCTCATCCGCTACGACTCGCCGCTGCAACTGTTCGAGCGGACGGCGCTGGAGGACACCGTGGTCGGCGACGTCACGGTCGAGGCCGGGACGAAGATCGCGGCCCTGCTCGGCGCGGCCAACCGGGACCCGGCCGTCTTCGCCGACGCCGACCGCTTCGACGTCGCCCGTTCCGACAACCCGCACCTCGGCTTCGGCGTCGGCATCCACTTCTGCGTCGGCGCACCCCTGGCCCGGGTCGAGCTGCAGTCCTCGCTCTCGACCCTGCTGCGCCGGTTCCCGCGCCTCGCCCTGGCCGAGCCGCCCCAGCGGCGTCCGGAGTTCGTCATCCGCGGCGTCCGTTCCCTGCCCGTCACCGTCTGAGGAGTCCGATCATGACCGACATCGACTGGCCCGCCCTGCGCCGGGCCGCCCTCGAGGCGATGGGCCGCGCCTACGCGCCCTACTCGCAATTCCCGGTCGGGGCGGCCGCCCTCGTCGACGACGGGCGGATCATCGTCGGCTGCAACGTCGAGAACGCCTCCTACGGCGTCGGGCTGTGCGCCGAGTGCGGGCTGGTCTCGGCGCTGCACGCATCGGGCGGCGGCCGGCTCGTCGCGTTCGCGTGCGTCGACTTCCGCGGCGACGTGCTGATGCCGTGCGGGCGCTGCCGGCAGCTGCTCTGGGAGCACGGCGGTCCGGACCTGCTCGTCGACACCGCCGAGGGCGTGAAGTCGATGACCGACGTGCTGCCGCTGGCGTTCGGGCGGGAGGACCTCCCCCTTGGCTGACACACGACGTTGTCGACGTCATCCGGACCAAGCGGGACGGCGGCGCGCTCGGCGACGACGAGATCGACTGGGTGATCGACGCCTACACCCGCGGCGACGTGGCCGACGAGCAGATGTCGGCGCTGGCCATGGCGATCCTGCTCCGCGGCATGTCCGCGCCGGAGATCGCGCGCTGGACCGCGGCGATGATCGCCTCGGGCGAGCGGCTCGACCTCTCCTCCGTCCCCCGGCCCACCGTCGACAAGCACTCCACCGGCGGGGTCGGGCGACAAGATCACCCTGCCGCTGGCGCCGCTCGTGGCGGCGTGCGGGGCGGCGGTGCCGCAGCTGTCCGGCCGCGGCCTCGGGCACACCGGCGGCACGCTGGACAAGCTCGAGTCGATCCCGGGCTGGCGCGCCGACGTGTCGAACGAGGCCTTCCTCGCCCAGCTGTCCGATGTCGGCGCGGTCGTCTGCGCGGCCGGGGCCGAGCTGGCGCCGGCCGACCGGAAGCTCTACGCGCTGCGGGACGTGACCGGCACGGTCGAGTCGATCCCGCTCATCGCGTCGTCGATCATGTCCAAGAAGATCGCCGAGGGGTCGTCGGCGCTCGTCCTCGACGTGAAGGTCGGCACCGGCGCGTTCATGAAGACCGAGGCCGACGCCCGGGAGCTGGCCCGCACGATGGTCGAGCTCGGCGGCGCCCACGGCGTGCACACCGTCGCCCTGCTGACCGACATGTCGACGCCGCTCGGGTTGACGGCCGGCAACGCGCTCGAGGTGCGGGAGTCGGTCGAGGTGCTGGCCGGGGGCGGGCCGGCCGACGTCGTCGAGCTCACGCTGGCGCTCGCCCACGAGATGCTCGCCGGTGCCGGTCTCGACGCCGCCGACCCGGCCGACGCGCTGCAGGACGGCCGGGCCATGGACGTCTGGCGGGCGGATGATCGCGGCCCAGGGCGGCGATCCGGACGCGCCCGCTGCCGACGGCGCGCGAGACGCACGTCGTCGACCGCGCCCGCGTCCGGCGTCCTCACCCGGCTGGACGCGCTGCGCGGTCGGCGTCGCGGCCTGGCGCCTCGGGGCCGGGCGGGCCCGCAAGGAGGACCCGGTCGTGGCCGGCGCCGGCGTCGTCCTGCACGCCAAGCCGGGCGACGAGGTGCGCGCGGGCGAGCCCCTGCTGGAGTTGCACGCCGACGAGCCGGCCCGCTTCGAGCGCGCCCTGGCCGCGCTCGAGGGCGGCTACGACATCGGCGGTGCCGCCGCCGCCGCACGGATCGTCATCGACACCATCCGCTGAGGTTCGGGTCGCCGCGATCGGCGCGGCGCCGGTCGCTACCGTTGCAGGATGCCGACTCCGCTCGACGCCGACTCGATCCGCCGGGCCCCGAAGGTCCTGCTGCACGACCATCTCGACGGCGGCCTGCGGCCGAGACGATCATCGACCTCGCGCCGGCGGATCGGCTACGACGCGCTGCCGACCACCGACGTCGCCGAGCTCGCGCGGTGGTTCCGCGAGTCGGCCGACTCGGGTTCGCTCGAGCGCTACCTCGAGACGTTCACGCACACGGTGGCGGTGATGCAGACCGTCGGCGGCCTGTCGCGGGTCGCGCGGGAGTGCGTCGAGGACCTCGCGGCCGACGGCGTGGTGTACGCCGAGGTGCGGTGGGCGCCCGAACAGCATGTCGCCGAGGGGCTGACGCTCGAGCAGGTCGTCGAGGCGGTGCTGTCCGGGTTCCGCGAGGGCGAGGCGATCGCCGCCGCGGCCGGCCGGTCGATCAGGGTCGGGGCGATCGTCACCGCGATGCGGCACGCGGCCCGGTCGAAGGAGATCGCCGAGCTCGCCGTGCAGTACCGCGACGACGGCGTCGTCGGCTTCGACATCGCCGGCGCCGAGGCCGGGTTCCCGCCGTCGCGCCACCTGGACGCGTTCGAGTACCTGCGCCGGGAGAACTTCCACTTCACGATCCACGCCGGCGAGGCGTTCGGGCTGCCGTCCATCTGGGAGGCGATCCAGTGGTGCGGCACCGACCGGTCTGGGCCACGGCGTGCGGATCGTCGACGACATCACCGCCGGCGGCCGGCTCGGCCGGCTCGCGCAGTACGTTCGCGACAAGCGCATCCCGCTGGAGATGTGCCCGTCGTCCAACGTCCAGACCGGCGCCGCGAAGTCGATCGCCGAGCACCCCATCGGGCTGCTGCGCCGGCTGCAGTTCCGGGTCACGGTGAACACCGACAACCGGTTGATGAGCGGCGACGTCGATGAGCCGGGAGATGACCCTGCTGACCGAGGCGTTCGGCTACCAGTGGTCGGACCTGCAGTGGTTCACGATCAACGCGATGAAGAGCGCGTTCATCGGCTTCGACGACCGGCTGGCGATCATCAACTCGCTGATCAAGCCGGGGTACGCCGCGCTCATGGCGTGACGCCGCCCGCTACAGCAGGCCGCGGCGCTGCTTCTCCTGCAGGACGAGCAGCGCGGCCGCGTCGACCTTCCGCTTGAAGGCCGGGTCGGTCTTCGTCTTGGTCGAGCAGGTCGCCGGCCATCTCGCTCACGGTTCGCGGGTCGACGGTGAGGACGATGTCCCCGCCCGCGGCCACGAACTGGACGGCCCGCCCGCCGGGGGACAGGTCGGCCACCTGGGCCGCGGCGCCGAGGTCGTCGCTGATGACCAGCCCGCGGAACCCGAGATCACCGCGCAGCATCCCGCCGATGATCTTCGGCGAGAAAGCGGCCGGCGTACCTTCGTCGATGCGTTCGTAATTGGCCGTGGACATCATCACGAACGGCACGCCCGCCTCGACGGCCGCCCGGAACGGGGCCAGGTAGGGATCGGCTCGGGTGGTGACGGTGTCGCTCACGCCGGAGGTCGTGTCCGTGTTGCCCGTGACCCGGCCGAGGCCGGGGAAGTGCTTGACCGTCACGTCGATGCCGGCCGCCGCCATGCCGCGGACGACCGCGAGCCCGTGGGCGGTGACCGCGGCCGGGGTGTGGCCGAACTCGCGGTCGAGGTCGCCGATCGGCGGGTTGCTGCCGAAGCCGGCCGGCACGGTGTCGAGGACGGGCGCCAGGTTGACGTTCACGCCGGCCTGGGCGAGCTGGGCGCCCCAGCCGCGAGCGAAGCCCTCGCAGCTGGGCGGCGGCGATCGCGCCCTGCTGCACGCGCGCTGACGATCCGGGTGAAGCCCGGGCCCTGCAGCCGCTGGACCTGGCCGCCCTCCTGGTCAGTGGCGATGAACAGCCTCGTGCCCTTCGGGGCCAGCGACTGCAGCCTCCGGGTGACGGTGGCGGTCGCCTGCACGCCGGCGTAGCTCGTCCCGTCCAGGATCGACCGAGCCCACGGCATAGCGGGTGATCGCCTCGGTGGTGGCCTGGGCGACCCCGGTCGTCGGGCAGTCGACCATCAACAGCTGGCCGACCCGCTGCTTCTCGCTCATCCGGTTCAGGGCCCGCTGGGCGGCGGAGAGCGTCGGCGTGGACGAGCTGGACGACGTCCCCGGGGTCGAGGCGGATGCGCCGGTCGACGGCGCCCCGCTCGACGGTAACGAGGGGCTCGACGCGGCACTGGCCGGCGCCGAGGAGCTGGTGCCCTTCTTCGGACCGTTCGACGTGCACGCGCCCAGGGTCGAGGCGGTGAGAGCAACGGCGGCCAGGACCACGGCGGGGCGACGCATCAGTCGAGATTACGTGCCCCTCACGTCGCCCAGTCGAAGGTGCGGGTGACGGCCTTCTTCCAGTCGGCGTAGCAGCGCCTCCCGGCGTGTCGGCCGTCCATGCTCGGCTGCCACTGCCGGTCGGCGGCCCAGTTCGCCCGGATCTCGTCGGTGGACGACCAGAAGCCGACCGCCAGCCCGGCCGCGTAGGCGGCCCCGAGCGCGGTCGTCTCGGCCACCACGGGGCGCACCACCGGCACGTCCAGCATGTCGGCCTGGAACTGCATCAGCAGCTCGTTCCCGACCATCCCGCCGTCGACCTTGAGCGACGGTCAGCGCGACGCCGGAGTCGGCGTTCATCGCCTCGACGACCTCGCGGGTCTGGAACGCCGTCGCCTCCAGCGCGGCGCGGGCGAGGTGGCCGCGGTTGACGAAGCGGGTGAGGCCGACGATCGCGCCGCGCGCGTCCGGGCGCCAGTACGGCGCGAACAGCCCGGAGAACGCGGGGACGAAGTAGGCGCCGCCGTTGTCCTCGACCGTGCGGGCCAGCGCCTCGACCTCGTCCGGCCGACGAGATCAGCGCCGAGGTTGTCGCGCAGCCACTGCACGAGGGAGCCGGTGACCGCGATCGAGCCCTCCAGCGCGTAGACCGGATCGGTGCCCGGCAGCGCGTAGCCGACCGTCGTCAGCAGCCCGTTGCTCGCTGAGCACCTTCTCGGTGCCGGTGTTGAGCAGCAGGAAGTTGCCGGTGCCGTAGGTGTTCTTGGCCTCGCCGGCCTCGAGGCAGGCCTGGCCGAAGGTCGCCGCCTGCTGGTCGCCGAGGATGCCGGCGATCGGGACGCCGGCCAGCGGGCCGCGGTGCCGGACCTTGCCGTACACCTCCGAGGACGATGCGGATCTCCGGCAGCATCGGCGAGCGGGACGCCGATCTCCTCGGCGATCTCCGGGACCCACTGCGAGCGTGTCGAGATCCATCAGCATCGTGCGGGACGCGTTGGTCGGGTCGGTGACGTGCACCCCGCCGTCCACGCCGCCGGTGAGGTTCCACAGCAGCCAGGTGTCGATCGTGCCGAACGCCAGCTCGCCCCGTTCGGCCCGCGCGCGGGCCCCGTCCACGTTGTCGAGCAGCCAGCGGGCCTTCGGCGCCGGCGAAGTAGGTCGCCAGTGGCAGGCCGGCCCGCCGGCTGGTAGCGGCCGGCACCGTCGCCGAGCGGCCGCCAGCTCATCGCAGATCGCGCTGGGTGCGGGTGTCCTGCCAGACGATGGCCGGCGCGATCGGGGTCGCCGGTCGCCCGGTCCCACACGACGGTCGTCTCCCGCTGGTTGGTGATGCCGATGGCGGCGACGTCCTCGGACGTGCACTCGGCGCGGGCCAGCGCGCCGGCCATCACCGTGCGGGTGTTGGCCCAGATCTCGGCCGCGTCGTGCTCGACCCAGCCCCGGCGCGGGCAGGTGCTGGTCGTGCTCGAGCTGCTCGACGGCGACGATCCGCGCGTCGTGGTCGAACAGGATGCAGCGGGTGGAGGTGGTGCCCTGGTCGATCGCGGCGACGACAGTGCGCATTGCCCTGGAGCTCATCTGCGCTAGCTTTTCACCCATGCGGCTGGACCCGGCGTACCGCGACGCGCCGCGTGGGCGCGGCTGGCGCGCGACGAGTTCGACGTCGTCGTCATCGGCGGCGGGGTGACCGGGGCCGGCGCGGCGCTCGACGCGGCGACCCGGGGGCTGTCCGTCGCCCTGGTCGAGGCCCGGGACTGGGCGTCCGGCACGTCCAGCCGCTCGTCCAAGCTGTTCCACGGCGGGCTGCGCTACCTCGAGCAGCTGGAGTTCGGGCTGGTGCGCGAGGCGCTGCGCGAGCGCGAACTGATGACGACCAGGCTCGCGCCGCACCTCGTGAAGCCGGTGCCGTTCCTCTACCCGCTCAGCCACCGGCTCTGGGAGCGGCCCTACGTCGCGTCCGGGTTGCTGCTCTACGACACGATCGGCGGGCACAGCAGCGTGCCCGGGCAGAAGCACCTCTCCCGGCGCGCCGCGCTGCGGATGTTCCCGAGCCTGCGTGACGACGCGCTCGTCGGGGCCGTCCGGTACTTCGACGCCCAGGCCGACGACGCGCGGCACACGCTCACGGTGGCCCGGACGGCGGCCCGCTACGGCGCGGTGCGTGCGCTCCTCGACCGAGGCGGTCGGCTTCGCGCGGGAGTCCGACCGGGTCGTCGGCGTGGTCGTCAGAGACACCGAGGACGGGCGGGAGACGACCGTCCGGGCCGGCGTCGTGCTCAACTGCACCGGCGTCTGGACCGACGAGATCCAGGCGCTGTCCGGCGGCCGGGGCCGGTTCCAGGTGCGGGCGTCGAAGGGCATCCACATCGTGGTGCCGCGGGAGAGGATCACCGGCGACGCCGGGCTGATCCTGCGCACCGCAATCGTCGGTGCTGTTCGTGATCCCGTGGAAGAACCACTGGCTGATCGGGACGACCGACACCGACTGGTTCCTCGACCTCGCGCACCCGGCGGCGACCAAGTCCGACATCGACTACCTGCTCGGCACGTCAACTCGGTGCTCGTCTCACCGCTGACCCACGACGACATCCTCGGCGTCTACGCCGGGCTGCGGCCCCTGCTCGCCGGGGAGTCGGAGGAGACGTCGGCGCTGTCTCGCGAGCACGCGGTGGCCCGGGTCGTCCCGGGGCTGATCTCGATCGCCGGCGGCAAATACACGACCTACCGGGTGATGGCGGCCGATGCCGTGGACGCGGCGTCCGGGGAGCTGCTCAAGCGGGTCGCGCCGTCGTGCACGGATCGGGTCCCGCTGGTCGGCGCCGACGGCTACTTCGCGCTGCGAGAACCAGGTCGAGTCGCTGGCCGGCGAGTACGGGCTGCATCCGTACCGGGTGCGTCACCTGCTCGACCGGTACGGCTCGCTGTGCGCGAGGTGCTCGAGCCGGGGCGGGCCGAAGCGGGCCTGCTCGCCACCGTCCCGGGCGCGCCCGACTACCTGATGGCCGAGATCCGCTACGCCGTCACCCACGAGGGGGCGCTGCACCTCGAGGACGTGCTGACCCGCCGCACCCGGATCTCGATCGAGTACCCGCACCGCGGGGTGGAGTCGGCGGCGCCGGTCGCCGAACTGCTGGCCGGCGTGCTCGGCTGGTCGGCCGAGCGGCGCGACGCCGAGGTCGCCGACTACGCGGCCCGGGTCGAGGCGGAGCGATCGTCGCAGGCCCGGTGGGACGACGCGGCGGCCGACGCCGTCCGCACCGCCGCGCCCGAAGTGCGGTCGCACCTGCGCAGCGGGGAGCGGAACGGGGTCAGTCCTGCGGCTCGAAGCAGGTCCGCACCTCGATGAGGAGCTGGTCCCAGTCGTCCCGGTCGATGGACGGGCCGTCGAGGACGTCGGTGTCCGCGTCGAGGCCGCAGAAGTCGGCCAGCTCGCGCAAGAGCTGGGCGCCGCGGCTCGAGGGCTTGCGCAGGTCGTAGACGGCGTCGTCGGTCGGCTCGAACGTCTCGTCGTCCTCCGCATCGGCCAGCTCGCCCCACCACTCGAGCTTGACGAGGGCGTGCTCCTTGGCCGTGCGGCAGTAGCGGGCGAGGTCGCTGACCTGGCTGAAGACGGCCACGGTGTCGTCGGTGCCGATGAAGGCGACCTCGGTGTCGTCGCCCTCGGCATCGATCGTGACCTCGCCGCGCACGGTGACGTAGGTGGCGTCGGCGAGCATGATCGTGATCGGCTCGGCGCCGACCCGCTCCCACAGCGTCTCGTCCTCGCCGAACTCGGTGGTGGTGAAGTCGCCCTGCCAGGAGAGCCAGGAGTCGACCCGGGTCACCGCGCGGTCCCACGAGTCGGCGATCGTGTCGCCGAGCTCGTTCCAGCGCTTGCGGCCGTCCTTGCCCTGGTAGCTGACGTCCTCGTCGACGAGTTCGGCGTAGGCCGGGGTGCCCTCGATCAGCCGGCGCAGGGCGCCGTCGTCGCAGCAGTCGGCGATGCGGCCGACCATGTCGACGACGTTGGCCAGCGCCGACACGTGGACCGGGTCGGGCTCGTCGCCGGCCCACTCGTAGACCTGGTCGAGGTCGTAATGGTCGTCGGCCGCCGGGCGGAGCTCGTCCGGGGTCGCCTTGAGCACCTGGCCGTAGCCGGGGTGATCCGACAGGTCGTTCTCCTCGCCGGAGGCGATGAAGGCCGCGAGCTCGACCGTGCTCGGGTAGAGCAGGATCTTGGCGCCGTCGCCCAGGAAGCCCTGCCACTCGTCGCCGTCCTCGTCCTCCCACGGTGGCGCGTAGAGGGTGAGTCCGGTGCGGTCGTTGACCGTGAGCGTGATCGGGACGATCGGGGCGTGCGGGCTCGTCATGCGACGAAACTTACCGTTCGGCCCGCGTGCGGGCCGCCCGCCGTCCGGGCCGGGTGCTGTGTCGCGGTCGGGTGCGGAGGGTGATCGTCGCGGCGGTCCGGGGCTGCCCGCGTTCTCGCTCCTCGGGCGTGTCGCACTTGGGTGCGGCGGGGCGCGGCCCGATCGTGACCAGCGGCCGGTCATTGACCTGCCCCGTCGCGCGACACGCCCGTGACGCAAGTTTGCGGGCAGCCCCGGACTGCGCGGCAACTACTTCTGCAGCCCGGGTCGGTTGTCCACAGGCCGCCCAGGACGGCCGATATCCGGCGGCCGAACCCGGCAACCTGATCGCCATGGACGTGCCGGCGCTGCTACGGGCGGCGCGCGGCGTGCGCAAGGTCAGCCAACGGCAGCTGGCCGACCTGGCCGGGGTTCCGCGCTCGACCCTCGACCGCATCGAGGCGGGGCGCTCCGACCCCCGGGTCAGCACGCTCGTGGCCTTGGTGCGAGCGCTCGGTTACGAGCTCGCGGTCTGTAACCAGCAGGGCCGGCTGCTCCGGGTGGACGAGGTTCGCGAGCAACTCGTCGACATCACCGGTCGACATTTCCCGGCGCATTGGGAGACCCGTCCGGTCGAGTGGCTCGACGACTGGTGGGGCTGGTGGCGCAAGGCCAAACCCAGGCACATCCCGAAGCACACCTACTGGATCCGCCGCCCGTCCATCGGCTTCGAGCTCTGGGAGGACGCGACGTGACGCTCAGACGCCGATCGGGTGCCAGACCGTCTTCGTCTCGACGAACGCGTTGAGGCGCGACAGCCCCGGCGCGGCGGCCCAGTCGAGGGACCGGGGCACGTAGACCCGCTTCACGTTGTCGGCCGCGGACGCCTGCAGGTCGGCCCGCGCGCCGGGTGCCACCCCGGTCAGGTCGAGCGCGTTCACGTCCCGGTGCGACGCCAACCAGGGGGCGAGCTCGTCGGTGAAGCCGGTGAGCAGGTTGACGACCCCGCCGGGCAGATCGGACGTCGCCAGCACCTCGGCGAACGAGATCGCGGGCAGCGGACGGTCCTGCGCGGCGACGACGATCGCCGTGTTGCCGGTGACCAGCACCGGCGCGACGACCGAGACCAGGCCGAGCAGCGAGGAATCCTGCGGGGCCAGCACGCCGACGACCCCGGTGGGCTCCGGCAGCGAGAAGGTGAAGTACGGGCCGGCGACCGGGTTGGTCGAACCCACGACCTGCGCGTACTTGTCGGCCCAGCCGGCGTAGTGCACCCAGCGGTCGATCGCGGCGTCGACCTCGGCCGGGCTGGTGTATGCCGCGAACTGCTCCCGGCGGCCCTCGAGCATCTCGGCGATCCGGTACAGGACCTGCCCGCGGTTGTACGCGGTCGCGCTCGACCATCCTGGGAAGGCCTTGCGCGCCGCCACGACCGCGTCGCGGACGTCCTTGCGGGAGGCCTGCGCGGCGTGCACGGGCTCGCCGGACGGGGACGTCACCGGGTAGGTCCGGCCGGACTCCGAGCGCGGGAACGCCCCGCCGATGTAGAGCTTGTAGGTCTTTCGAACCTCGAGCCGCTCAGACTTCCGCTCAGACATCGAGGTACGCCGCCAATCCGTGCCGTCCGCCCTCACGACCGAAGCCGGACTCCTTGTACCCGCCGAACGGCGCCGTCGGGTCGAACCGGTTGAAGGTGTTGGCCCAGACCACGCCGGCCCGCAGCTTTGCGGCCATCGACAGGATCCGCGAGCCCTTCTCCGTCCACACCCCGGCCGACAGCCCGTAGGGCGTGTTGTTGGCCTTGGCGATCGCCTCGTCCGGTGTGCGGAAGGTGAGCACGGACAGCACCGGCCCGAAGATCTCCTCCTGCGCGATCCGGCTCGCCTGCGACACCCCGGTGAAGACCGTCGGTGCGAACCAGAACCCGCGATCGGGCAGCTCGCAGGGCGCCGACCAGCGGGTGGCGCCCTCGGCCTCGCCGACGTCGGCGAGCTCGCGGATCTTGGCCAGCTGGGCGGCGGAGTTGATCGCGCCGACGTCGGTGTTCTTGTCCAGCGGGTGGCCGACCCGCAGCGTGGCCAGGCGCCGCTTCAAGGCTGCGATCAACTCGTCCTCGATCGACTCCTGCACGAGCAGGCGTGACCCGGCGCAGCAGACCTGCCCCTGGTTGAAGAAGATCCCGTTGACGATGCCCTCGACCGCCTGGTCGAGCGGGGCGTCGTCGAAGACGATGTTGGCCGCCTTGCCGCCCAGCTCGAGCGTCAGCTTCTTGCCCGAACCGGCGACCGTGCGCTGGATCATCTTGCCGATCTCGGTCGAACCGGTGAACGCGATCTTGTCGACGTCCGGGTGCTCGATCAGCGTCTGGCCGACCGTCGAGCCCGGTCCGGCGAGGATGTTCACCACGCCCGGCGGTAGGTCGGCCTCGGCGATGATCTCGGCCAGGACGAGCGCGGAGAGCGGCGTCGATTCGGCCGGCTTCAGCACGACCGTGTTGCCGCAGGCCAGCGCCGGCGCGATCTTCCACGCCGCCATCAGCAGCGGGAAGTTCCACGGGATGATCTGCCCGGCCACCCCGAGCGGGCGCGGCGCCGGGCCGAACCCGGCGAAGTCGAGCTTGTCGGCCCAGCCGGCGTAGTAGAAGAAGTGCGCGGCCGCGGTCGGGACGTCGACGTCGCGCGACTCCCGGATCGGCTTGCCGTTGTCGAGGGACTCGAGCACCGCGAGCTCGCGCCCTCGCTCCTGGATCGCACGGGCGATCCGGAACAGGTACTTGCCGCGGTCGGCGCCGGACATCCGGCCCCACGGCCCCTCGAACGCCTTGCGGGCGGCCCGGACGGCGTCGTCCACGTCGGCGGGCCCGGCCTCGGCCACCTCGGCGAGCGGCTCCTCGTCGGCCGGGTTGATCGTCTTGACGGCCTCACCCGCGCCGTCGCGGAACCGGCCGTCGACGAAGATCTGGTAGCTGGCCTTGAGTCGGGCGATGTCGCGCGACTCCGGCGCCGGGGCGTACTCGAATTTGCCAGCCATGAGCTAATCCACCGTCACGTAGTCGGGGCCGTCGTAGCTGCCGGTCGACAGCTTGTGCCGCTGCTGCAGCAGGTCGTTCAGGAGGCTGGACGCGCCGAACCGGAACAGCGCCGGGTCGAGCCACTCGTCGCCGGCCACCTCGTTCACCATGACGAGGTAGCGGACGGCCTCCTTGGAGGTACGGATGCCGCCGGCGAGCTTCACGCCCCGCAGATCACCGGTCCGGTCCCGGAAGTCGCGGACGGCCTCCAGCATCACCAGCGCGACCGGCGGCGTTGCCGCCGGGCTGACCTTGCCGGTCGAGGTCTTGATGAAGTCTCCACCGGCCAGCAGGGCCAGCCAGGACGCCCGCCGGACGTTGTCCAGGGTCACCAGCTCGCCGGTCTCGAGGATCACCTTGAGGTGGGCGGTGCCGCACTCGGCCTTGGTGGCGACGATCTCGTCGAAGACCTGCTGGTAGCGGCCGGAGAGGAACGCCCCGCGATCGATCACCATGTCGATCTCGGTCGCACCGGCCGCGACCGCGTCGCGCACGTCCTGCAGCTTGGTGGCCAGCGCGGCCCGACCGGACGGGAACGCGGTCGCGACCGACGCGATCTGCACCGGTGCCCCGTGCAGGGCCTCGACCGCCGTCTCGACGAGGTCGGGGTAGACGCAGACGGCGGCGACGTGCGGGGCCGACGGGTCGCCCGGATCGGGGCGGACGGCCTTGGCGCACAGCGAGCGCACCTTGCCGTGGGTGTCCGCACCCTCCAGCGTGGTGAGGTCGACCATCGAGATGGCGGTGTCGATCGCCCAGGCCTTGGCCGTCGTCTTGATGCTGCGGGTGGCCAGCGCGCCGGCGCGGGACTCGGCGCCGACCTGGTCGACGCCCGGTAGGCCGTGCAGGAAGCGCCGCAGCGCCGATTCGTCGCGGGTCAGGTCGCTCAACGCTGTTCGGCTCGATGCTGTTCTGCTCAATGCGGAGCTCGCGAGGGCGGTCACCCGACCAGTCTAGGAACTTTCGCACCCTAGAGTGAGCCTCGTGCGCACCACAGTCGTCGACCATCCGATCGTCCAGGCCCGGCTCACGGTGATGCGCGACGAGCGCAGCACGAACTCCGAGTTCCGGGCCGCGCTGCGCGAGCTGTCCACCCTGCTCGTCTACGAGGCCACCCGCGAACTGGACCGCAAGGACCATCCCATCACCACCCCGGTCGCGCCGACGACCGGCACGGCCATCGCCAACCCGCCGCTGCTCGTCCCGGTGCTGCGGGCGGGGCTGGGCATGGCCGAGGCCGCGTTCAACCTGCTGCCCGAGTCGCAGATGGGCTTCGTCGGGCTGGCCCGGGACGAGCAGACCCACGAGCCGCACCCGTACATGGCCTCGCTGCCCGACTCGCTGGCCGGCCGGCCGGTGATCGTTCTCGACCCGATGCTTGCGACCGGTGGCTCGCTGCTGCACTGCCTGCACCTGCTGCGGCAACGCGGCGCGGACGACCTCACCGTCATCTGCGCGCTCACCGCGCCCGAGGGGCTGCGGGCCCTGGAGGAGTCCGGGCTGCCGATCCGGCTGTTCACCGCGAGCGTGGACGAGCGGCTCAACGAGAACGCCTACATCGTGCCCGGGCTCGGCGACGCGGGGGACAGGCAGTTCGGACCGCGCTGACTGTCCGTGACCAGATCGTTACGAATGTCTGGCCCGGCGCGGCAACGAATCGGGCCGCTGCGTCGTCTCTAATGACGTGACGGCTTGGGGGCAGCGGGGTCCGGTCCGGCCGGTCCTCCGGATCGGGCTGCTCCTCGCCGCGGTGGCCCTGGTCGTCGCCGGTTGTGCGTCCAAGGCCAAGACCCACGCGGCCGCCACCGCAGCGGCCGGCGCCCCCGGCCCGACCAACGTCACGTTCCGCCCGTTCACCTCCGGCGGCGAGCTCGCCGTACCGGTCGCCGACGTCGTGCGGGGCGAGTGCTGGACGACGAGCGTCGCGGCCCCCGTCCCGGGCGCGTACCGCTGCTTCGAGGGCAACAAGATCCTCGACCCCTGCTTCGCGCCCGCCCACCCGGCGCACCCGCTGCAGGTCGCGTGCATCGCGGCGCCGTGGTCCCGCGCGCTCATGCTGACCGTCTCGGGCGCGTTGCCGAAGCCGGCGTCCGGCGATGCCGCCAGCCGGCCCTGGGCCTTCCAGCTGAACACCGGGGTGCGGTGCGTCGCCAGCACCGGCATGGTGCCGTCGGTGCGCGGGGTCAACCTCGGCTACCACTGCGCGGACGGTGGCAACGCCGCCCTCGCTGCGGACGGCTCGGCGACGGCCAGCTACGCGGCGGCTGCAGCCACCACGCTGCAGACCATGGCCGTGACCACGATCTGGCGGGCGTAGGCAACCTCGGCGCCACCTTGGGCGACCTCTGTTCGTGCACAAAGTCGCGATCACCGTCGGAGCCGGTGCGCTCCCGCTCGTCCTCGGCGCCTGCTCGACAACCGTCACCGGCCGGCCGCAGGACGCCGCCCCGAAGAAGGCGGCGGTGCGCGTGCACGCCACCCTCTCGATCGACATCGGGGCCGAGCGCATCAGCACGGTCGACGCCGGGCTCGGCGACTGGAACGTTCCGTGGCCCCAGTGGCAGGCGGGGGGATTGCTGTAGATATGGCAGTCTTGACCGCCGTGGAGGCCGACCCGCGAGCACCCCGGGTCGTACCGGAGATGGCGGCCGTCGCGCCCGAGGTCGACCTCCACGCGCTGTACAACGCGCACTGGCGCTACCTCGTCCGGCTCGCCGTCCTGCTGGTCGACGACGTCGCGAGCGCCGAGGACGTCGTCCAGGACGCCTTCGTCGCACTGCACAAGCGATCGGGCGCGCTGCGCGATCCGGAGGCCGCCCTCGGCTACCTGCGCACCTCGGTGCTCAACCTCGCCCGTTCGGTCCTGCGCCGCCGCCAGGTGGCCCGCAAGCACCTGCGGGTCAGCGAGCCGGAGACGAGCGCCCCCGCCGATCACGACGTCCTCGTCCGCGACGAGCACCGGGCCGCCCTCGCGGCGGTGCGCCGCCTGCCCCGGCACCAGCGCGAGGTGCTGATCCTGCGGTACTGGTCCGGGCTGTCCGAGCGGGAGATCGCGCAGACGCTCGGCATCTCGGCCGGTTCGGTGAAGTCGGCGGCCAGCCGAGGGCTGGCAACCCTGCAACGCGTGCTGGGAGGTGAGTCGACGTGAGTGACGACGATGTCGAGCGGACGTTGCGCGAAGCGTTCGCCGCCCGGGCCGACGCCTCGGTGAGTGACACCGACGGACCCCCGCCTCCGCGGTTCGCCGGGGCCGCAGCGGCACCGGTGCGCCGGCGCCGGGCGCGGCTGTTCGCGCCGCTCGCCGCGGCCGCCGCCGTCCTCGCCGTCGTCGGTGGCATCGTCGCGATCGCCGGCAGCAACGACGCGGGCTCGGGTCGCGACGTCCTCGCCGGCGGGCCGTCCGCGGGGCGCACCGCGACCGCCAGCGGCGCCCCGACGACGGCGGCGCCGTCCGGCCCCACGCCCACCACCGTCGCGCCGCCCGCGCCGGCGCAGGCCGTCCGCATCAAACTCCTCAACGCCGACGGCATCACCTACGGCGTCGGGATGCCGGTGATCGCCTACTTCTCCCGATCGTTCACCACGGGTGGGTCGCTCGCGGCGGCGACCTCGGTGACCGTCAACGGCAAGCCGGTGAGCGCCGCCTGGTACTTCGAGCGGTCGACGGCCTTCCGGGACTACCCGATCGAGGGCCACCTGCGCATGCGCGATTTCTGGCCGGCCCACGCGAAGGTGACCGTCGCCGTCGCGGCGACCAACGTCGCCGCCGGGCGGGGGATGGCGTTCGAGAATGCCGTCCAGGTCACCTTCCGGACCGGTGCCAGCCGCGTCGCCATCGTCAGCGACAAGTCCCACCGGCTCACGCTCCTCCAGGACGGCAAGAAGCTCGCGTCCTACCCGGTGTCACTCGGCGCCCGGGCGACCCCGACCACGCGGGGCACGAAGGTGGTCATGTCGCAGGGCGCGCCGCTGTGCATGAGCGGTCCGGGTTACCACGAGTGCGGGGTCGAGTACACGCAGCGCGTCACCCGCAGCGGCGAGTACCTGGTCGCGGCCCCGTGGAACACCTACAACATCGAGCACGGCATCGACTCGTCCAACGGGTGCACCAACCTGCGCACCCAGGATGCGCGGGCCCTGTTCAACACGATGCGGGTCGGCGACGTGGTGGAGTACCCGGACGCCAACGGCCCGCCGATGACCACCGGTATCGGCTACGGCGACTGGGACGTGCCGTGGTCGGTGTGGCGGCAGGGCGGGCTGATCGGGACCTAGCGGTCAGGCGCCGATCAGCGCGCTGACCTCGGCCCGCAGGCGCGCCAGCGTGGCCGCGGCGACCTCGGCCGAGCCGTCCGGCTCGACGACCTCCAGGTAGGCCTTGAGCTTCGGCTCGGTGCCGGACGGGCGCACGACCACCCGGCCGTTGGGCCACCGCCAGCGCAGCACATCGGCGTCGGGCAGGAGGTCCTCGGCGGCGACGTCCGCGTCCAGCAGGGTTGTCGGCGGCTGCTCGCGAAGGCGGCGCATCGTGTCGGCGATGATCGACAGGTCATCGACCCGGATCGACACCTGGTCGGTGGCATACCGGCCGTACTCGCCGGCCAGCTCGTCGAGGCGGTCGGCGAGTGACCCGCCGTCGGCCTTCAGCGCGGCCGCGAGCTCGGCGATCCGCAGGGCGGCGCTGATGCCGTCCTTGTCGCGGACGAGGTCGGGCGCGACGGCGTACCCGAGGGCCTCCTCGTACCCGAACACCAGGTCGGGCGCGGCCCGGGAGATCCACTTGAACCCGGTCAGGGTCTCCGCGTACCCGACCCCGTGCCGCGCGGCGATGGCGCCGAGCATCGACGACGACACGATCGTCGTCGCGTAGGTGCCGCGGATACCGTGCCGCAGCAGCGAGTCGGCCAGCAGGACGCCGACCTGGTCGCCGCGCAGCATCCGCCATTCGCCGCCGACCGGGAGGGCGACCGCGCACCGGTCGGCGTCCGGGTCGTTGGCGATGACGATGTCGGCGTCCTGCTCGCGGGCGAGCGCGAGTGCGAGGTCGAGCGCGCCCGGCTCCTCGGGGTTGGGGAAGGCGACGGTCGGGAAGTCCGGGTCGGGCTGCTCCTGCTGCGGCACCGGCACCACGTCGGCGAAGCCGGCCGCGTCGAACACGGCCCGCAGCGTCTCGCTGCCGACGCCGTGCATCGCGGTGTGCACGATCCGCAGGTCGCGCGGGCCCTCGCCGATGAGGGAGACGACGGCGTCGACGTAGGCGGTGACGATCTCCTCGCCGAGCACCACCACCGCGTCCTCGTCGAGGGGGATCGCCCGGGCCGCGCCGACCGCCTCGATCTCGGCCTCGATCTCGGTGTCGGTCGGCGGCGCGATCTGGGCGCCGTCGGAGGCGTACACCTTGTAGCCGTTGTCCTGGGGCGGGTTGTGCGACGCGGTGACCATCACGCCGGCGGCCGCGCCGAGGTGCTGGACGGCGAAGGCGAGCAGCGGCGTCGGGAGCACGCGCGGCATCAGGCGGGCCTCGAAGCCGGCCGCCGCGAAGATGGCGGCGGAGTCCCGGGCGAAGTCGGTCGAGCCGTGCCGGGCGTCGAAGCCGACGACCACCGGCGCGCCCTGGTGACCCTTGGCGGTGAGCCACGCCGCGAGCCCGGCCGCCGCGCGCCGTACGACGGTGCGGTTCATGCCGTTCGGACCGGCCCGCAGCGGGCCGCGCAGGCCGGCCGTCCCGAACGCGAGCGGGCCGGCGAACCGGTCGGCCAGCTCGGCCTCGTCGCCGGCGTCGAGCAGGGCCTGCAGCTCGGCCGCGGCCGCCGGGTCGACCTCGTCGGCGATCCACGCTTCAACCTGCTTCTTCATGACCGCTCCGCCACTTCGTCGATGCCGAATCCCGGTGAGGTGAACCCGCCGCCGACGTAGACGTCCGACGGGTGCGGCTCGACGTCTTCCAGCCACGCCGCGTACTGCTCGGCGTCGTCGAGGGGGTGGTAGCCGAGCGCGTGCCCGGCGTCGAGCGACCAGGCGCGGCGGGTGTTGGCCGAGATGCCCCAGACGATCGCGTAATCCAGCTCGGGTGCGCGCAGGCAGGCGTCCACGAGGCGGGTCGCATCGGCCGGCGAGAGCCAGGTCGAGAGCGAGCGGATGTGCGACGGGCGCTCCTCGAACGTGCCGATGCGCAGGCAGGCGACCTGCAGCCCGTACCGGTCGACGTAGTAGCGCCCCAGCGCCTCGCCGAAGACCTTGCTGACCCCGTAGAGGGTGTCGGGGCGCGGTGGCAGGTCGGCCGGCAGTTCGGCCCCGGTGAGGCGCGTGAAGCCGACCGCGTGGTTGGACGACGCGTAGACGACGCGCCGCACGCCGGCGCGGCGGGCCGCCTCGAACAGCTGCACCAGCCCGTCCAGATTCGCATCGCGGATCACCGGCCACGGCGCCTCGGTGGGCTGCCCGGCCATGTGCACGACCGCGTCGACGCCGGCCAGCGCCGCGTCCAGGTCGTCCGGCTCGCCGAGGTCGCCGACGATCCCGCCCGGCACCTCGACCCGGTCGAAGCTGCGCACGTCCCACCCGTGGCCGGGCAGCCGCTCGCGCAGCGCGGTGCCGATCCGGCCGGCGGCGCCGGTCAGCAGGACGGTGCTCATAGCCGGGGGATGACCTGGCCGAGGAGCTCGCCCATGCGCGTGGCCGACGTCCGCCCGACCTCGAGCACCTCTTCGTGGTCGAGGGGGTCGCCCAGGCCGGCGGCGAGGTTGGTGACCAGGGAGATGCCGAGCACCTCGCAGCCCTCCGCGTGGGCGGCGATGGCCTCGAGGACGGTCGACATGCCGACCAGGTCGGCGCCGAGGATGCCGGCCATCCGCACCTCGGCCGGCGTCTCGTACTGCGGCCCGGGGAACTGGGCGTACACGCCCTGCGCCATGGTCGGCTCGATCTCGCGGACGAGCGTGCGCAGGCGGGCCGAGTAGACGTCGCTGAGGTCGACGAACCGCGGGCCGACCAGCGGCGTGCGCGCGGTGAGGTTGAGGTGGTCGCTGATCAGCACCGGGTCCCCGACGGCCAGGCCCGGGCGCAGCCCGCCGCAGGCGTTCGTCAGCACGACGATCCGGCACCCGGCGGCCGCGGCGACCCGGACGCCGTGCACGACCGGCTCGACCCCGCGGCCTTCGTACAGGTGTGTGCGGCCGAGGAAGGCGAGCACCCGGGTGCCCGCCACCTCCAGCGACCGGATGCGCCCGGCGTGCCCCTCGACGGCCGGCGGCAGGAAGCCGGGCAGCTCGGTGACCGGGAAGTCGGCGCCGGCCGGCGCCGAGCGCGTCGACGGCCGGCACCCAGCCGGAGCCGAGGACGATCGCGACGTCGTGTTTCGCGACCCCGGTGATGGTGGCCAGCATGTCGGCGGCGGCGGCGATCGTGTCGGTCGTGGGGCGGTCAGCATCACTCACGGGGGCCGACCCTACTCGGACGGATGGCCGTCCGAGCAGGGTCGGTGAAACCCCCGGTGATCAGCTGGTGGCGCGCTGGCAGGCCATGCACAGCGGGGTCTGCGGCAGGATCTCGAGGCGCTCGATGCCGATCGGTTGGCGGCACCGGACGCACGCGCCGTAGGTCCCCTCATCCAGGCGCCAGAGCGCGCCCTGGACGTCGCGGAGCGCGGCCCGGGCGCCCGCGGCCAGCGAGCGGAAGATCTCCGGGTCGGTGCTGCTCAGCGGCCCGGCCGGGCCGGGCAGATGGAGTTGGGCGAGCTGGTCGACGCGAAAGGTCCGCTGCTCCTCGAGCATCGAGCGCAGCGCGGTCAAGTGGTGTTCGGAGAGCTGGACTCCCTGCGGGGCAGGAAGCGTGGTGTAGGCCATCAAGACTCCTGGGATCGGCCGGATGGAGGCGGTGTCCGCGGCGGCGATCTCGAAGCCGGGCTTCGGGATCGGCCTAAGCGGCAGCCTCCAGCGGCGGCCCACGAACCTGCGGTCCCTGCACTGGGGATGCGCTGACCGTTCCGGAGTCGCCGGCTGCGCGCCCGGCCGTGCGGGCGAGCGCGGTGGCGGGCAGCGCGCCGACAGCGGCGACCGGCTGGTCGACGCGCAGCTGCCCGGTCGGGCTGTCGCCGGCGGCCAGCGCCGCGGCGACGACCCCCCGGTGCAGGGCGTGATGGAGCTGCTTGTGCGCGGACGCATGGGCCGCCGTGGTCAGCGAGACGGCGAGCAAGCCGGCCAGTACCGCGGCGACGGTGCGCAGCCGTGCAGCACGGCTGATCCGGCTCGGCATCCGCATATGGGTATGACGCGCGGCAGGATGGTCCCGTTCCAAATGTCGGGAAGTTCTCAGCCACCGCATAACCCGAGCCCGTGACCGCCGGAGGCCGCCGCATGACCCTGCCCGACCTCGCCGACGTCGCGGCGACCTACGCCGGCACGATCGTCGCCGCCGTGCAACGGGAGTACCCCAACGCGCCGCGGCACGTCATGACCGGGCCGGACGACACCCCGACGCCCCGGGCCGCGCACCCGGCGTTCTACGGCTGCTTCGACTGGCACTCGGCGGTCGAGATGCACTGGGCCCTCGTCCGGCTGCTCCGGGCCGTCCCGGCCGAGGTGGACGAGGCCGCCGTCCGGGCGGTGCTGAACGAGCACCTGACCCCGGCGAACGGGCGGGCCGAGGCCGAGTACCTGGCCGCGCACCCGGGCTGGGAGCGGCCGTACGGCTGGGGCTGGGCGCTCACCCTGCTGGCCGAACTCGAGGACTGGAGCGACGACCCGGGGGCGGGCGCGTGGGCCGCGGCGCTGCAGCCGGTCGGCGACGTGGTGGCCGCCGGCTTCGTCCGCTGGCTGCCGCGGCTCACCTACGCCGAGCGGGTCGGCATGCACAGCAACACGGCGTTCGCCCTGGCCCGCGCTCTGCCCCATGCGCGCCGGCGGGCCGACGCCGGGGAGCCCGCGCTCTTCGACGCCGTGCTCGAGACCGTGGAACGGCTCTACGTCGCCGACAGCGACTACCCCGCGGGGTGGGAGCCGGGCGGCGCCGATTTCCTCTCCGGCGCCCTGGCGGAGGCCGAGTTGCTCGCCGCCGTGACGCCGCTCGGATCGTTCGGCTCCTGGCTCAGCGACTTCCTGCCGGGGCTCGCCGCGGCGCAGCCGGCGAGCCTGTTCACCCCCGCGGTCGTCGCCGATCCGACCGACGGTCAGGGCGCCCATCTGCTCGGGCTCAACCTGCACCGGGCGTACGGGTTCGGGCTCCTCGCCGGGCGGCTGCCGGCCGACGACCCGCGGGTTCCGGTGCTGGCCGCGGCCCGGGCGCGGCATGCCGCGGCCGCCCTGCCCGCGGTCGTCGGTGGCGACTGGATGGCCGAGCACTGGCTGGCGGCCTACGCCGTTCTGCTGCTGTCCTGATCGGGGGCCGGGCCACCGAGAGATCGGCCACCTCCGGGGCGGTGAAAGGGCTTGCGGCCCTTACGATCCGGGGATGCCGACGGATCCCGAGTCGCTGGCGCTGGCCGCCGATTTCCCGAACCCGACGCGCGGCGAGTGGCGCACGCTCGTGGCCGCCGTCCTCGCCAAGTCGGGCGTGGAAGCCGACCCCGAGCAGGCGCTGTCGCACACCACGTACGACGGCATCAGGATCAAGCCGCTGTACACCGCCGAGGACGTCCACGGCCTCGACGCCGATGGCCTGCCCGGCCACCCGCCCTACGTCCGGGGTGCGACCGAGGACGGCGCGGTCGCCACCGGCTGGGACGTCCGCACCCGGACCGTCGGGCCGGATCCCGCGGCGGTCAACCGGGCGGCGCTGCAGGACCTCGAGACCGGCGCGACCTCCCTGTGGCTCGCGGTGGGGCCGGGCGAGCTGGCCGTGGCCGACCTGGCCGCTGCGCTCGAGGGCGTGTACCTCGACCTCGCCCCGATCGCCCTCGACGCCGGGGCCGGCACCGAGGCGGCCGCCACTGCTCTGCTCGCCGTGGCCGAGCAGCGCGGCGTGCCGGCCGCGGAGCTGCGCGGGACGCTCGGGGCCGACCCGATCGGCCTGCGGGCCCGCACCGGCGCCCCGGCCGACCTCGACCTGCTGGCCCGGCTGGTCCGATCGCCTCGGGGCGGCCTCCGCCTGGCGACGGTCGACGCCACCGCCTTCCACGACGCCGGCGCGTCCGACGCGCAGGAGCTCGGCCTCGGCACCGCCGTCGGGGTCGCCTACCTCCGCGCGCTCACCGGCGCCGGGCTGTCCGTCGACGACGCCCTGGACGCCCTCGAGTTCCGGTGGGCGGTCACCGCCGAGCAGTTCCCGTCCATCGCGAAACTGCGGGCGGCCCGGCGGGTCTGGGCCCGGGTCGCCGAGCTCAGCGGCGAGTCCGGCGACCGGCGGGGCCAGTACCAGCACGCTGTCACGTCGGCCGCGATGCTCACCCGCCGTGACCCGTGGGTGAACCTGCTGCGCACGACGATCGGTTGCTTCGCCGCGGCCATCGGGGGCGCCGACGCGATCACCGTCACGCCGTTCGACGCGGCGATCGGGGTCCCCGACGACTTCGCGCGCCGCATCGCCCGCAACACCCAGTCGATCCTGCACGACGAGTCGAGCCTGGCCCGGGTGATCGACGCCGCCGGTGGCTCGTGGTTCGTCGAGTCGCTCACCGACCAGTTGGCCGAGAAGGCCTGGGGCGTCTTCACCTCGATCGAGCGGGCCGGCGGGGCCCTGGCCGCGCTGGACGACGGGACGATCGAGGCGCTGATCGCGCCGGTCCGGGCCCGCCGCGCCGACGACATCGCGCACCGCCGGGCGCCGATCACCGGCGTCAGCGAGTACGCCGACATCGCCGAGGCGCCGGTCGTCCGGCCGCCGCTGCCGTCCGGGCCCGCCGGGCTGCTGCCGCGCATCCGCTACGCGCAGGACTACGAGGCCCTGCGCGATCGGGCCGAGGCGACCGATCAGCGCCCCCGGGTCTACCTCGCCACGCTCGGTCCGCTCGCGGCCCACTCGGCGCGGGCCGGGTTCGCGGCCAACCTGTTCCAGGCGGCCGGCATCGCCTGCGTCACCGGTCCGGTCGAGGAGTTCGCGGCCGCGAACACGACCGTCGCCTGCCTCTGCTCGTCGGACAGGGTCTACGCCGACGAGGCGGCCGGCGCGGCCAAGCTGCTGCGGGAGGCCGGGGCCACGCAGATCTGGCTGGCCGGTCAGGCCGAGGCCGACGGCGTGGACGGCAACCTGTTCGCCGGCTGCGACGCCCTCGCCGTCCTGCGCAGCACGTTCGAGACGCTGGGAGTGCAGTGATGATCCCCGACTTCAGCGACGCGGTCCTGGCCTCAGAGCGGGTCGATGCCCCGCCGGCGCGAAGCGATGACGCGGTGTCGCCGTGGGAGACGCCGGAGGGCATCAGCGTCGCGCCGCTCTACACGGCCGCCGACCTCGACGGGCTCGACACCCTCGCCACGTATCCCGGCATCAAGCCGTACCTGCGCGGGCCGTACCCGACGATGTACGTCAACCAGCCGTGGACGATCCGGCAGTACGCCGGCTTCTCGACCGCGGCCGAGTCGAACGCCTTCTACCGCCGCAACCTCGCGATGGGGCAGAAGGGGTTGTCGATCGCCTTCGACCTGCCGACCCACCGGGGCTACGACAGCGACAACCCGCGGGTGGTCGGCGATGTCGGCATGGCCGGCGTCGCCATCGACTCCATCTACGACATGCGCCAGCTCTTCGACGGCATCCCGCTCGACAAGATGTCGGTGTCGATGACGATGAACGGCGCGGTGCTGCCCGTCCTCGCGCTGTACGTGGTGGCGGCCGAGGAGCAGGGAGTCGCGCCCGAGCAGCTCACCGGGACCATCCAGAACGACATCCTCAAGGAGTTCATGGTCCGCAACACCTACATCTACCCGCCGCAGCCGTCGATGCGGATCATCAGCGATATCTTCGAGTTCACCTCGCAGAAGATGCCGCGGTTCAACTCCATCTCGATCTCCGGCTATCACATCCAGGAGGCCGGAGCGACGGCCGATCTGGAGCTCGCGTACACCCTCGCCGACGGTGTCGAGTACATCCGGGCCGGCATCGCGGCCGGGCTCGACATCGACAAGTTCGCGCCCCGGCTGTCGTTCTTCTGGGCCATCGGCACGAACTTCTTCATGGAGGTCGCGAAGCTGCGTGCGGCCCGGCTGCTCTGGGCCAAGCTGGTCCAGCAGTTCGACCCGAAGAACGACAAGTCGCTGTCGCTGCGCACCCACTCGCAGACGTCGGGGTGGTCGCTCACCGCGCAGGACGTCTTCAACAACGTCGTCCGCACCTGCATCGAGGCGATGGCCGCGACCCAGGGGCATACGCAGTCGCTGCACACGAACGCGCTGGACGAGGCGCTCGCGCTGCCGACCGACTTCTCCGCGCGCATCGCCCGCAACACGCAGATCGTGCTGCAGCAGGAGTCCGGCACGACGAAGGTGATCGACCCGTGGGGCGGCTCGGCCTACGTCGAGAAGCTCACCTACGACCTCGCGCGGCGGGCGTGGGGGCACATCCAGGAGGTCGAGCGGGCCGGCGGCATGGCGCGGGCCATCGACGAGGGGTTGCCGAAGCTGCGCATCGAGGAGGCCGCGGCCCGCACGCAGGCCCGCATCGACTCCGGGCGGCAGCCGGTCATCGGCGTGAACAAGTACCGCCTCGCCGAGGAGGAGCTGCTCGATGTGCTGAAGGTCGACAACTCGGCCGTCCGGCGCGAGCAGGCCGAGAAGCTGCAGCGCCTGCGGGCGGAGCGGGACCCGGCCACGGTCGCGGCGGCGCTGGACGCGCTGACCGAGGCGGCCGGCGGCCGGGGCAACCTGCTCGCGCTTGCCATCGACGCCGCGCGGGCCAAGGCGACGGTCGGCGAGATCTCGGACGCGCTGGAGAAGGTCTACGGTCGGCATGCGGCGACGATCCGGACCATCTCCGGCGTCTACCGCGAGGAGGCCGGGGCGGGCGTGGACGTGATCGAGCAGGCGCGGGCGGCGACCGACGCCTTCGCCGAGGCGCAGGGACGCCGGCCGCGCATCCTCGTCGCCAAGATGGGGCAGGACGGGCACGATCGCGGGCAGAAGGTGCTCGCCACCGCCTTCGCCGATCTCGGCTTCGACGTCGACGTCGGCCCGCTGTTCCAGACCCCGGCCGAGGTCGCGCGGCAGGCGGTCGAGGCCGATGTCCACATCGTCGGCGTCAACTCGCTGGCCGCCGGGCACCTGACCCTCGTGCCGGAGCTGCGCGACGAGCTGGCCGCGCAGGGCCGCGGCGACATCATGATCGTCGTCGGCGGGGTGATCCCGCCGCAGGACTTCGACGCGCTGCGGGCGGCCGGGGCGGCGGCGATCTTCCCGCCCGGCACCGTCATCGCCGAGGCGGCCCTGGAGCTGCTCGACAAGCTGACCCAGCAGCTGTCCCCGTCGAGCTGATGCCCCCGGAGGTGGTGCCGGAGCTCTTCGACGGCGTGCGGGCCGGGCACCGGGCGGTGATCGCGCGGGCCATCACGCTCGTCGAGTCCCGGCGGCCCGATCACCGCGAGCAGGCGCAGGAGCTGCTGGCCCGGCTGCTGCCGCACACCGGCAACGCCGAGCGGGTGGGCATCAGCGGCGTCCCCGGGGTCGGCAAGTCGACGTTCATCGACCAGCTCGGGGTGAACCTCATCGCCGAGGGACATCGTGTGGCCGTGCTCGCCGTCGACCCGTCGTCCGGACGCACCGGGGGCTCGATCCTCGGCGACAAGACCCGTATGGTGCGGCTGGCCGCGGACGAGAACGCATTCATCCGGCCGTCCCCGTCGGCCGGGACGCTCGGCGGCGTCGCGAAGGCGACCCGCGAGACGATGCTGGTGATGGAGGCGGCCGGCTACGACGTCGTGCTGGTCGAGACGGTCGGGGTCGGGCAGTCGGAGTACGTCGTGGCCGACATGGTCGACACGTTCCTGTTCCTGACCCTGGCCCGGACCGGCGACCAGTTGCAGGGCATGAAGCGCGGCATCCTCGAGCTGGCCGACGTGATCGCGGTGAACAAGGCCGACGAGCAGCACGAGACCGAGTCGGAGCGGGCCGGTCGTGAGCTGTCGGCCGCGCTGCGCTTCCTGCGCGGCGGCGAGGACGAATGGCAGACGCCGGTCGTCACCTGCAGCGGGCTGCACAACCTCAACCTCGACCGGGTGTGGAAGCACGTCGAGCGGCACCGGGCCTGGTTGGCCGAGCACGGCGGGCTCGAGCGCAAGCGCCGCGATCAACTCGTCGAGTGGACGCGCGCGCTCGTCCGCGACCGCCTGCTCGCCCGGCTCGAGGCGCCCGGGGTGCGCGAGGCGGTGCGTGATGCCGAGGCCGCCGTGCGCGCGTCCGAGCTCACCCCGGACCAGGCCGCCGGCCAGATCCTCACCGCCCTCGACGACGCGACCTAGGATCGCCCGCATGGTGCCGCCGGACGTGCTCGGCCAGGTGGCGGCCGACGCGGCGGCCGACTCCGGCGGCGTGCCGGTCGAGTTCCTCGGCGACTTCCTCGCCGTGCTGGTCGCCGCGGTCGAGGAGGGCGAGCCGATCCCGGCCGGCCGCCTGCGCGCCTACCGGTCGCTCGGCGAGCGGGCCGCCCGGCGGGGGGTGGCGCTGCGAGCGCTGCTCGACCTGTACCTCTCGGCGTGCTGGCGGCTGTGGCCGGCGCTGCCCTCGGTGCAGGCCGCCGGCCGGCATCCAGCCGGCGTCGTCACCGCCGGCCAGGTGATGCTGCACGCGGCCGACGACGTCGTCGCGTCGCTGGCGGAGGGATTCCAGCTCGCCCGGCGCGCGCTCGTCCGGACGCAGGAGGCGGCCCGCCGGGAGTTCATCGACGACCTGCTCGCCGGCTCGGCCGACCTGCCCGGCCTGCTGCACCGCGCCACCGGTTTCGGGCTCGACCTCTCCGGCCCGCACGCGGTCGCCGTCGTCGCCGCCGACCGCCCGTTCGACGACGGCAGCCCGCTGCTGACGACGCTCGAGCGGGCGATCCTCGGCGTCAAGGGCGACGCCCAGGCGCTGCTGGCCAGCAAGGACGGGCGGCTGGTCGTCGTCTTCCCCGCCCCCGACGCCGCCGCGGTCGAGCAGGTGGTCGACCGGTTGGGAGGCACGCTGCAGGCATCGCGGACCGGGCGGTCGTCGGTGGGTGAATGGCAGCTGGCACTCGGCCGGGTCGCTCCCGGTGCCGACGGCGTGCTGGCCTCCTACCGCGAGGCCGGGGACGCGCTGGAGCTGGCCCGGCGGCTCGACCTGCCGGCGCCGGTGGTGCACGCGCGGGACCTGCTCGTCTACCGGATGCTGCTGCGCGACCGGGCCGCCCTGGGCGACGTCGTCGAGACGACGCTCGGCGGCCTGCGCGAGGCGCGGGGCGGCGCCGAGCCGCTGCTCGCCACGCTGGCCAGCTGGTTCTCGTGCGGGGGCAACGCGGCCGCGACCGCGCGGGCCCTGCACCTGTCCGTGCGGGCGGTGACGTACCGGCTGATGCGGGTTCGTGCGCTCACGGGGCTGGACCCGGAGGCGCCTGACGACCGGTTCGCCCTGCACGTCGCGGTGCTCGGCGCGCGGCTGCTGGGCTGGCCCACAGCCCGCTCCTGAGGAACCAGGCATGCTTGCCGGATTCCGGCAAGGAAGCGCCGCGAACGAGGCCGTAAACCGACTCCGCCTGCCGGAGTGCTCACAACCAGACTCGAGATGTCAGCAACCGCAGACCTCCCGAGGAGCTCCTCATGGACATCCCGCTCTGGGCCTGGGCCACGTTCGCGGCCGTGGTCGTCGTCATGCTGGCGATCGACCTGCTCGCGCACCGCGGGGCCCACGCCATCGGCTTCAAGGAGGCCGCCTGGTGGAGCGCCGTCTGGGTCGGCGTCTCGCTGGTCTTCGCCCTCGTCGTCGCGCTCACCCTCGGCGGCAACGCCGGCGTCGAGTTCACCACGGCGTGGCTGCTCGAGAAGAGCCTCTCGGTCGACAACCTGTTCGTCTTCGCGTTGATCTTCGGGTACTTCCGGGTGCCGCAGGCCTACCAGCACCGCGTCCTGTTCCTCGGCGTGCTCGGGGCGCTGGTCTTCCGCGGGATCTTCCTGGCCGCCGGCGTCGCCGTCGTCAACCAGTTCACCGCCGTGCTGTTCGCGTTCGCGGCCGTCCTGCTCTACAGCGCGTGGAAGCTCACCAAGGACGACGAGTCCGCCTACGACCCCGGCACGAGCGTGGCGCTGCGCCTGCTCCGCAAGGTCGTGCCGGTCCGTGACGGGTACGCAGGCCCGAAGTTCTTCGTCATGGAGGCCGGCAAGCGGGTCGGCACCCCGCTGCTCGCGGTCGTCGTGGCGATCGAGGCGGCCGACCTCGTCTTCGCCGTCGACAGCGTGCCGGCCGTCCTGGCCGTCAGTGACGACGCGTTCATCGTCTACACGAGCAACGCGTTCGCGATCCTCGGCCTGCGGGCGCTCTACTTCCTCCTTGCCGGCCTGCTCGAGAAGTTCCATCTGCTGTCGAGGGGCCTCGCGATCATCCTCGCCTTCATCGGCGTGAAGCTCGTCCTGCAGGCGAGCCACAAGGTGATCAGCTCGTCGGTGCCGGAGATCCCGTCACTGCTCAGCCTCGGCGTCATCGTCGTTGTGCTCGCCGGCTCGATCGTCCTGAGCCTGCGCCGCCCGATCGACGAGCCCGCACCCGCGGCCGTCGAAGAACCCACCCTCACCACCGTTCGCACCAAGGAAAGGACATCGTCATGACCGTCTCCCTCACCAAGGGCGGCAACGTCTCCCTCACCAAGCAGGCCCCCGGCATGACCGACGTGCTCGTCGGCCTCGGCTGGGACGCCCGCACCACCACCGGCGACGACTTCGACCTCGACGCGTCGGCGATCATGCTGACGGCGCAGGGGCGCGTCCTGTCGGACCGGCACTTCGTCTTCTTCAACAACACCGCCTCGCCGGAGGGGTCGGTGCAGCACACGGGCGACAACCTGACCGGCGAAGGGGACGGCGACGACGAGGCGATCCACGTCGACCTCCGCTCCGTGCCGGCCGAGGTCGCCAAGATCGTCTTCCCGGTGACGATCTACGACGGCGAAACGCGGCGCCAGGGCTTCGGGCAGGTCCGCAACGCGTTCATCCGGGTCGTCGACCGCACGGGTGGCGCCGAGGTCGCCCGCTACGACCTCACGGAGGACGCGTCGACCGAGACCGCGATGCTGTTCGGCGAGCTGTACCGCAACGGCGGCGAGTGGAAGTTCCGGGCAGTGGGGCAGGGCTACTCGGCCGGGCTCGCCGGCATCGCGCGGGACTTCGGGGTCAACGTCTGACGGCCCGGCCGGCGCCGCGACGGATCACCCGTCGCGGCGCTGCCGGGCCCGCTCGGCCTCGGCGTGAGCGGTTGCGAACCGGATCATCGTCAGCGCGACGGCGAGGCTGGTGACCAGGGACATGACCTGCCGCGTCGTCTGGTTGACGGCAAGGCGTGGGGTGAAACGCATCGGCCAACCTCCCTTCGAAGGTGGGTGCGCCGTCTCGTGAACGGCGCGACCCGCAGCCGACCGTACGGACCGAAGATGACGGGAAGGTGAGCGTCGGGGGGCGGTGTCACCGGCGTCACACTGATTTGTCCTCAGCCGGGACAAATCTGAATCCCTTATGCCGCAGGCATTCCAGCGCGAGATGTGCATCCCTCGCGCCCGGACCGATAGGGTCGGCTGCGGTGTGCCGGGAAGCCTGGTCGGCGGGACTTTCACGCTGACCAGGAAGGGGTGCCGCCGTGCACGATCTCGTCCCGTTCGCGGTGACGACCCTGCTCGTGGCCCTCGCCCTGCTCGTCGCGGTCGGTTCGAACCGGGTGGCCGAGCGGCTCCGCGTGCCCACGCCGGCGCTGTTCCTGATCGTGGCCGCCGTCGCCGCGGATCTCGTCCCGCGCCTCGGCGGGCTGTCGATCATCGTCGACCAGCGGATCGTCACGGTGGCCCTCGCCCTCATCCTGTTCGACGGCGGCATGCACATCGGCTGGGCCCGCATGCGCACCGCGGCCGGGGCCGTCGTGTGGATCGGGGTCGCGGGCACCGTCCTGACGGCGGGCGCCCTCGCCCTCGCCGCCCACTCGCTGTTCGGTTTCGACTGGCGGCCCGCGCTGCTGATCGGCGCCGCGCTCGCCCCCACCGATCCCGCCGTCGTGTTCTCGGTGCTGGGCCGGCGCGAGATCTCCGGCCGGTCGGGCACGTTGCTGGAGGGGGAGTCCGGCGCCAACGACCCGGTGGGCATCGCGCTGATGGTCAGCCTGCTCGGCGCGGCCGGCGGTGGTTGGCACGCCGTGGGCAGCGGGGTCGGGCACTTCGCCCTCCAACTGGCGATGGGCGGCGTGGTCGGGCTGGTCGGCGGCTGGCTGCTGCTCCAGCTCATGCGCCGCGTGCCGCTGCCGAACGAGGCGCTGTACCCGGTGCAGACGGTGGCCTTCGCCCTCGTGCTCTACGGCGGCGCGACGGCCCTCGAGGGGTCGGGGTTCCTGGCCGTATTCCTCGCCGGCATCGTCGTCGGCGACGCCCGGGCGCCGTACAAGCGGGAGATCGAGCACTTCGCCGGGGCGCTCGCCTCGATCGGCGAGATCGTCGCCTTCGTCGTGCTCGGCCTGTCGGTCGACCTCAGCTCGATCTTCCTCGGCGACCGGGTCTGGGTGGCCGTCGCCTTGGCCGCCCTGCTCATGGTCGTCGTGCGGCCGCTGCTGGTCGGGCTCCTTCTCCTGCCGATCGACCTCGACCGGGGGGAACGCTGGTTCGTCGTGCTCTCCGGGCTGAAGGGCGCGGTGCCGATCCTGCTCGGTACCTACGTGCTGGTCGAGCACGCCCACCGGGCCGATGAGATCTACGACATCATCTTCGTCGTCGTCTTCCTGTCCGTGCTCGTCCAGGGCGGTCTGGTCCCGACCCTCGCGCGGGTGCTGCGCGTGCCGATGCGGGTCACCGAGCCGGAGCCATGGGCGCTCGGCATGCGCTTCCAGGACGAGCCGCAGGGCCTCGTCCGCTACGTCGTCGCGGCCGGGTCGCCGGCGGACGGCTGCAGCGTGCGCGAACTGGACGTCGGCGAGGATTTCTGGATCAGCGTGATCAGCCGGCAGGGCCGCCTCGTCCAGGTCCGGGGCGACACCGTCCTGCAGGCGGGCGACGAGATCCTCGCGCTCGCCGAGGGACCGCAGCGTCCCGACGCACTGTTCACGCAATAGGCTCGCGGGGTGAGCGAGTCGGTGGTGCGGGCGACGGGCCCGGACGTCGGGTTCGACGTCGTCGCCGTGCGGCGCGACCTGCACGCCCACCCCGAACTCGCGTTCGGCGAGACCCGGACGACCGCGGTGATCGCGTCGACCCTCGAGTCCTTCGGCCTCGCACCGCACGTCCTGCCCGACGGCACCGGCGTCGTCTGCGACATCGGCACCAGCGGCCCGCTGATCGCGCTGCGGGCCGACATCGACGCGTTGCCGCTCGCCGACGAGAAGACGGTGCCCTACCGCTCCACCGTCGAGGGCGTGTGCCACGGCTGTGGGCACGACGCGCACACCGCGATCCTGCTCGGTGCCGCGCAGGTGCTCGCCGGGCGATCGGTGCCGGGCCGGATCCGGCTGATCTTCCAGCCGGCCGAGGAGACGGTGCCCGGCGGTGCGCTCTCGGTCGTCCACGCCGGGGCGATCGAGGGTGTGTCGCAGATCTTCGCGCTGCACTGCGATCCGCGCCTCGAGACCGGGCAGATCGGGGTGCGGGCGGGCCCGATCACCGCCGCCTGCGATCAGCTCGAGGTGCGGTTGTTCGGCCACGGCGGCCACACAGCGCGGCCCCATCTGACCCAGGACGTCGTGTACGCACTGGGCCGGCTCATCACCGACCTGCCCGGGCTGCTGTCCCGCCGGGTCGATCCGAGAGCAGCGCTCTCGCTCGTCTGGGGAGTGGTCGAGGCCGGTCGCGCCGCCAACGCCATCCCGATGTCCGGGCGGCTGCGCGGCACCCTGCGGGTGTTCGACCGCGACGCCTGGGACGGCGCCGGCCCGCTCGTCCGCGCGCTCGTGGACGAGATCGTCGCGCCCTGCGGGGTGCGGGCCGAGACGTCCTACCACCGGGGCGTGCCGCCGGTGGTGAACGACGCCGCGACCGCCGACCGGCAACGCGCTGCGGTGCGCGCCGCGCTGGGCCCGGCGGCGCTCGTCGACACCGAGCAGAGCATGGGCGGCGAGGACTTCGCGTGGTACCTGGAGTCGGTGCCGGGGGCGCTCGCCCGCCTCGGCGTGCGCCCGGCCGGGGCGCCGGAGTTCGACCTGCACCAGGGGACGTTCGACATCGACGAGCGGGCCCTGGAGGTGGGGGTGCGCTATACCGTCGCCCTCGCGCTGGAGGCGGTGGCCGCCGCAGGGCGCTGAGGCCGCCGGACGTCACAGAAGCAGCGTGGCCTCCACCGCTGCGAGGATGGCACCTGGCGTGGAGACGGCGACGTCGACGCCCCAGTGCCGGGTGAACATCCAGTGGTTGTTGTGATCGTTGACGCGGGCCACGACCCGAGGCACCGCGAACTCGGTCTTGGCCAGCCAGGCGAAGACCAGGTTGGCCGGGTCGCCCCCGGTCGCCGCGACCACGGCCCCGGCGGTCTCGATGCCGGCCTCCTGCAGTGCAGCGAGCTCGCAGGCGTCAGCCCACAGCCAGTCGGCCGCGGGCACCTGGCCGGGCCGGTAGTGCGGCCGGTGCCGCTCGATCAGCAAGACCTTGTGCCCGGCGCCCAGCACGGTGCGTGCGATCGCCTGGCCGACATTGCCGGCTCCGGCGATCACAACTCGCATGGGCGTGGTCTTCCTCGTGGGGGGACGACGTCGGTGCGGATGCTCCGCGCCGACGCGCGCCGCCCATCCCATCACGCCACAGCAGGGTCCGGGCACGGAAGACTGGCGGAACGACACCGGACCGGGGAGGCGAGATGAGCTTGCAGCAGCTGTACCAGGCGCTGCTGGCGGGCGGCCTCGTACTGCTGGTGAGCATCGTCGCCACCCGGGTCGCCTCCCGGGTCGGCCTGCCCAGCCTGCTGCTGTTCCTCGGGCTCGGGGTCCTGCTGGGGGAGGACGCCCTCGGCATCGACTTCAACGACGCCCAGTTGGCCCAGAATCTCGGCACCGCCGCGCTGGCGATCATCCTCATCGAGGGCGGGCTCACCACCAACTGGTCGGACATCCGGTCGGTCATCGCCCCGGCCGGCGTGCTGGCCAGTGCCGGGGTCGGCGTCACCACGGCGATCGTCGGGGTCAGCGCGCACTACCTGCTCACGATGGGCTGGCAGCAGGCCCTGCTCCTGGGGGCGATCGTGTCGTCCACCGACGCGGCCGCGGTGTTCTCCATCCTGCGGGTACTGCGCTTGCCCCGGCGGGTGGCCGGGCTGCTGGAGGCGGAGTCCGGTTTCAACGACGGGCCGGCCGTCATCCTCGTGCTGTTGTTCAGCACGACCCCGTTCGACGTCTCGGCCCTGGACCTCGTCGGCACGCTGGCCTACGAGCTCGCCGCCGGGGCCGCGATCGGGCTGGCCCTCGGCTGGCTCGGGGCACTCGCGCTGCCCCGGATCGCGCTCCCGGCCTCGGGCCTGTACCCGCTGGCCACGTTCGGGCTGGGCATCGTCGCCTTCGCCGCGGCCGGGGCCGTGCACGCGAGCGGCTTCCTGGCCGCCTACCTTGCCGCGCTCTTCCTGGCCAACGCCGGGCTGCCGCACCGGGCCGCGACCCGGTCCTTCGCCGAGGGACTCGGCTGGCTGGCCCAGATCGGATTGTTCGTGCTGCTCGGGTTGCTGGTGAGCCCGCACCGGCTTCCGTCCGCGATCCTGCCGGCGCTCGGCATCGGACTGGTCCTGCTGCTGGTCGCCCGGCCCCTGGCGGTCGCGATCTCGGTGGCCGGCTTCCGGCTGCCCGTCCGCGAGCAGGCGTTCCTGTCCTGGGCCGGCCTGCGCGGCGCGGTACCGATCGTGCTGGCGACCTTCCCGATCGTGCGCGGGGTGCCGGACAGCTACCGGCTGCTGGACATCGTCTTCGTCCTGGTGGTGATCTTCACCGTCATCCAAGGGCCGAGCCTGGCCTACCTCGCCCGTCGCTTGCGGCTGGTACCGGTCGGGACGACCCGCGAGATCCTCGTCGAATCAGCGCCGCTGGACGTGCTCGACGCCGAACTGCTGACGATGACGATCCCTGCGGGCTCGCACCTGCACTCGGTCTCCATCATGGAGCTGCGCCTGCCCGACCCCAGCGTCGTCACCCTGGTCATCCGGGACGGGCGCACGTTCGTGCCCACCGAGGACACCCAGCTCAAGTCCGGCGACGAGCTGCTGATCGTGACGACCCGCACTCGCCGCGACGCCACCGAACGGCGCCTGCGTGCGGTGACCCGGCGCGGCCCGCTCGCCCACTGGTTCGACGAGTACGGCGAGCAGGACTAGCGGCGCGCCCAGCTCGCGGGCTCGTGCGAACTCGAGCCGTGCGTGTGCAGCGTCGGCGGACCGGTTCGGATCGTCCGGGTCAACCTCATCGACCCGACCGACCCGCTGGCGGGCGCCCACGCCACCGCAGCATCGGCCGGTCGACGACCCCTCACGCTGACGATGGGAGTCGAGACGTGCGCGAAGCCCCGAGGGAACTCTCCCTGCCCCGACCCGAACGCCGATGCCGGCTCGTAGCGCGCATCGAGGGCAAGCGCGGAGTTCTCTTCCGGCGAGTCGGACCGTCCCGCCGCCGGTTCAGGCGGCGGTGGTGGGTTGTCGGAAGTCGATGTCGGGTCGGTGGTGGGCGGTGTTGCGGCGCGGTTTCTGCTCTGGATCGAGCCAGGGTGGTGGGAGCCACTCGGGTTGGCCGTCGTCGGCCATGCGAACGGCCCAGCCCGCGGCCTGGAAGTGCCGGTGATGAAATACGCATACCAGACACAGGTTGTCCAGGTCGGTCGGGCCTCCGGCGGCCCAGTCGAGGATGTGGTGCACCTCGGTCCACGCGGCCGGGCGATCACAACCGGGGAAGCAACACCCCCCGTCCCGCGCGGCCAGCGCGAGGCGCTGCCCCCGATCGGCCAGGCGTTTCCCGCGACCGTAGGCCAGGATCCCGCCGGTGTCGTTGAACACCACCGGGATCACCTCGCCATCCCCGGCCATGGCCAGCAGCGTGGCGATGCTGATCTGGTCGCCGTGCCCGAGCCGCGCCAACCCCGCGCTGCCCAGCCCCGCCAGGTCGAGCTCGCCGTAGCCGGCTTGGGCGGTGGCTTTGGCGGCGGCGGTGGTGAGTTCGCTGATCGTGGTGGTGGCCAGCACGGTGACCGGCACCCCACCGGCCGGCGGCAGGCTCCCGGAGGCGAGCAGCCGGCGGGCGGCCTCCAGCATCGCGTCGTGCCGCCGCTGGGCCGGGCTGCGCGGATCCGGGTGCCCGTCGGTGTTCTGCGGCGCGGCCAGCGAATCCAGCACCGCGGTCCAGAACGCCGTCACCTCCGGTGACCAGTCCCCACCCGGACGCGACCACCCGCCCGGCCGCCGGGTCAGGGTGAACCCCCGCCTGCGCTGCGCCTGCTCCTCGGCTGGCTCCCGCCCGTCCGGATCCAACCGGGCCAGCAGCGCCTCGGCCGTCCGGCCCAGCATCCGCGGCCCCTCCACCGTGGCGGCCTGCACCAGCACCTGCTCCGCCACCGGCCACGCCGCCGCCGGCGCCGCGGCCGGGATCCGCTCCAGACACCGGATCACCACATCGGCCTGCGCCCCCGACAACTCACCGGCCGCGACCGCCTCGGCCGCGGTCGGCAGGATCGGCCCCAACACCTCCCCCGTCAACGAACGCCGCGGACCCAGATCCCCCGCCCGCGCCACCCGCCGCCGCGCCTCGACCGCGTCGATCCGCAACACCGACGCCAACACCCCAGCCAGCCCGGGCTGCCCGAACAACGACGCCACCCCCGCCGACGCGGCCCCGGCCAGCAACCGCTGATCCAACGCCTCCAGACGCCGCCGCTGCCCCTCCACCACCTCCAACAACGACACGAACCCAGCCGCCTCCAGCCCCTGCACCGGCACCGCGAGCAGCGCATCAACGGCCCGACGCAACAGCGTCACCGCCTCGCCGACCGCCCCCGTGATCATGAAACCGAGAATAGAACACGAGTACGACAAAGTTGCAAGATCGCCGCACGCCGGCAGCGATCGGGACGACCGCCGCCCGGCGGCGGCTGCGCGAACCCGCTCGCCGCGCGAGTTCGGCCGACCACCGCTCCGTGCGCCGCCCAGGACAAGATCCGCAGGACCCGCCGCGAGGACAGGTCCGACGGGCCGCCCCCGGCAACCCGAAGTCCTCCGCCCCCACGCCGCACACGAGGACGGCTACTCCCTCAACGGCCTGGATTCAGATTCGGTCGGGCGGGGGCCGAAGCCGTGCGGTCTGGTCTTTCCGGAGCTGCCCCGAACCGATCCGCAGGAAGAACGGCGTCCCGCCCAGGCGAGGAGCAGGATGCCGAGCGCCAGCGTCAGCACGTTGATCACGAGTTCGATCCAGCCACCCGCACCCGAGCGCCACCAGATCTTGCGCTCGAGGTCGTAGAGCACGTCCATGCAGCACAGGTAGATCGCCGACCCGCCGGCCGCCGCGAGCCACAAGGCGGCCGCGGCCCACCGGCGCAGCACGGCCACGATCGCGAGTACCAGGCAGACGACCAACCATCCATCCGCGGTCGGGAAGGCGTTCTCGAACTCGTAGTAGGCCGGGCGGCCGTTGCTGGCGACCGTCGAGCGGGCCGCGAACCAGAGCGTCCAGTACGCGACCGTCACGGCGACGGCGAGCACCATCGCGCCGACGACCAAGCGCTCGCCGCGCGGCCTCATTCGCCGAGCGAGCGGCAGGGCCGGGCGCGCAGTTGTGCGACGTACTCGTCGGGGGCGCCGGCGGCCTGCGCGGCGTCGGCGATGAGCCCGATGCTGCGCGCGGACGGCAGGCCGCCCTCGAACCCGTCCAGGATGTACACCCAGGCCAGCACGTCGCCGTCGAGCGTCGAGATGCGCAGCCGGATCTTGTTGTACAGGCCGGTGTCGGCGCCCTCCCAGTAGTCCAGGGTGCGCATGTCCTGCGGGGAGACGTCGTACAGGGCGACGAAGACCTGGCCGTCCTTGTCCGGGACGACCATCGGTAGGGCGCCGTCCCACCCCATGTCCTCACCGCCGAAGGTGAGCCGCCAGCCGTTGAGCCAGCCGGTCCCCGCCGCCGGCGAATGGGGGCATCGCTCGAGCATCTGCTCGGGATCCATGTTCGAGCCGTATGCGGCGTAGAGCCCACTCGAGAGACCCACGCAGCCCTCCGACCCGGTTGGTTGCTTCGCAGGGCAGCGTACCGAGGTCGGGACGAGGACGGGACAATGGACGGCGTGACGACCGCGACCCCAGGCAGAACGGCCCCGAACGGCAACACCCGGATCGCGATCGTCGGCGGCGGGCCGGCCGGCTACGAGTCCGCCCTGGTCGCCGCGCAGCTGGGCGCCCAGGTCACGGTCATCGATCGCGACGGGCTCGGCGGATCGTGCGTGCTGACCGACTGCGTCCCCAGCAAGACGCTCATCGCGACCAGTGACCGGGTGACCGCCTTCCGGGACGCCCCGCGGGTGGGTGTCGGCACCGAGAGCGCCACGGTGGCGGTCGACCTCGCCGCCGTGAACGACCGCATCAAGGCCTTGGCCCAGCAGCAGTCCGACGACATCGCGGGCCGCCTGCAGCACGAGGGCGTGACGGTCGTCGCCGGCCGCGGCCGGTTCGGTGCCGACCAGCCGTCGCGGGCCCACCGACTCGAGGTCCTCGACGAGGGCGGGTCGGTCGTGGACACGCTCGAGGCCGACGTCGTGCTGCTGGCCACCGGCGGCACGCCCCGGACGCTGCCGACGGCGGTGCCCGACGGCGAGCGGATCCTGTCGTGGCGCGACGTCTACGACCTCAAGGAGCTGCCCGAGCATCTCGTCGTCATCGGCTCGGGCGTCACTGGCGCCGAGTTCGCCAGCGGGTACAGCGAGCTGGGCGTGCGCGTGACGCTGGTGTCGAGCCGCGACCGCGTGCTGCCCGGTGAAGACCCCGATGCCGCCGACGTCATCGAGCAGGTGTTCACCAGCCGCGGCGGCGAGCTCATGAAGCGCGCCCGGGCGGCGGCCGTCCGGCGCACCGCGGACGGGGTGCTCGTCGATCTCGTCGACGGCCGGACCGTCTCGGGCTCGCACGCGCTCATGTGCGTCGGCTCGGTGCCGAACGTCGACGGGCTCGGCCTCGAGCACGTCGGTATCGAACTGGACGCGAACGGCTACATCGGCGTCGACCGGGTGTCTCGTACCTCGGTGCCGTCGATCTACGCGGCGGGGGACTGCACCGGCGTGCTGCTGCTGGCGTCGGTCGCCGGCATGCAGGGCCGCATCGCGATGTGGCACGCCCTCGGTGAGGCCGTCACGCCGCTGCGGCTCAAGACAGTGGCCGCGAACGTCTTCACGCACCCGGAGATCGCGACCGTCGGCATCGGGTACGACGCGATCGTTGCCGGCCACGTGCCCGCGCGGCAGGTGACCTTGCCGCTCGCGACCAACGCCCGGGCGAAGATGCAGGGCCACCAGGACGGCTTCGTCAAGATCTACTGCCGCCCGGCGACCGGGGCCGTCATCGGCGGCGTCATCGTCGCGCCGAATGCCTCCGAGCTGATCTTCCCGCTGACCCTGGCCGTCCAGCGGGGACTCACGGTGAACGACCTGGCCGGAACAATCGGGGTCTACCCGTCGTTGTCCGGGTCGGTTGCCGAGGCAGCGCGCCGCCTGATGCTGCACGACGACCTCGACTGAGCAAGGACGAGTCATGACCAATCACGGCGACTATTCCCCCGAAGCCCGCGCCGCCGCCGAGCGCAAGGCCCGCGCGGCCGGCGTATTCGCCGATTTCGCCGAGGTGATCGTCGCGGCGTTGCCCGACGTCCCGGAGGACCACGTGCTGGTGGCGGTCGTCGACGAGGGGCACGCGTTCAGCGGCACCCACCACGTCGCCACGGACGACATCGTCGAGCGGGTGACCGAACTCGAGGGCGACGGCTGGGCGATGGTGTTCACCGTCGGCTCCGGGGTGGACGACGTGCGCCGCCGCAGCGAGGAGATGGCCACGCTGGCGCTGCGCCGGGCCGAGATGATCGCCCGCATCCAGGCCCGCCGCAACGGCATCGACTGAGCGTCCGCGCGCAGTGGGAACTCGCGGAAAAGCGCCGGCCCGTCCCGTCCCGTCCGATTGAGTGGCGCCTTCCCGCGTGAGTGGCGCCTTGTAGGGCGCCACTCACGCGGAAAGGCGCCACTCAACCCAGCGGTGGATTAGGTCTGCTCAGTCCTTGATCTCGCAGATGACCGAGCCGGACGTGACGACGGCCCCGACCTCGGCCTTGAGGTCAGCGATCGTCCCGCCCTTGTGGGCGGTGAGGGGCTGCTCCATCTTCATCGCCTCGAGGACGACGATCGTCTGACCGGCCTCGACGACGTCGCCGTCGGCCGCGGCGACCTTGACGATCGTCCCCTGCATCGGCGCGGTGAGCGAGTCACCGGTGGCGGCCGCCGCGCCCTTCTTGCCGGCCGCGCGCTTGGGGGCGGCCTTGCGCCCGGCCCCGCCGCCAGCGCCACCCGAGCTCGCCCCGAACCCGGCCGGCAGCGACACCTCGAGCCGCTTGCCGCCGACCTCGACGACCAGCGTCTCGCGCGGGGCGGCCTCCTCGGCCGCGTCGGCCGCGCCGGTGAACGGCGGGATCGTGTTGTCGAACTCGGTCTCGATCCACCGGGTGAACACGGTGAACGGGTCGGAGGTGAACGCGGGGTCGCGGACGACGGCGCGGTGGAACGGCAGCGCGGTGGCCATGCCGTCGACGACGAACTCGTCCAGCGCCCGGCGGGCCCGCGCGAGCGCCTCGTCGCGGGACGCGCCGAAGACGATCAGCTTGGCCAGCAGCGAGTCGAACGCGCCGCCGATCACGGAGTTCGGCTCGATGCCGGAGTCGACCCGGACACCGGGCCCGGCCGGTTCGCGGTAGGTGGTGACGGTGCCCGGCGCGGGCAGGAAGTTGCGGCCCGGGTCCTCGCCGTTGATCCGGAACTCGAACGCGTGCCCGCGCGGCGCCGGGTCCTCGGTGAAGCGCAGCTGCTCGCCCTCGGCGATCCGGAACTGCTCGCGCACCAGGTCGATCCCGCTCGTCTCCTCCGTCACCGGGTGCTCGACCTGCAGGCGCGTGTTGACCTCGAGGAAGCTGATGACGCCGTCGGAGCCGACGAGGTACTCGACGGTGCCGGCGCCGTGGTACTTCGCCTCGCGGCAGATCGCCTTGGCCGAGGAGTGGATGGTGGCCCGCTGCTCGTCGGTGAGGAACGGCGCCGGCGCCTCCTCGACCAGCTTCTGGTTGCGCCGCTGCAACGAGCAGTCGCGGGTGCCGACGACGATGACGTTGCCGTGCTGGTCGGCCAGCACCTGGGCCTCGACGTGCCGCGAGCGGTCGAGGTAGCGCTCGACGAAGCACTCGCCCCGGCCGAACGCGGAGATCGCCTCGCGCACGGCCGATTCGTAGAGGTCGGCCACCTCGCCCAGCTCGCGGGCGATCTTCATGCCGCGGCCGCCACCGCCGTAGACGGCCTTGATGGCGATGGGCAGGCCGTACTGCTCGGCGAAGGCGACGACCTCGTCCGCGCCGGACACCGGGTCCTTGGTGCCGGCGACCAAGGGAGCCCCGGCCCGCTCGGCGATGTGCCGGGCCACGGCCTTGTCGCCGAGGTCGCGGATGGCCTGCGGCGACGGGCCGATCCAGGTGAGACCGGCGTCGAGGACGGCCTGGGCGAAGTCGGCGTTCTCGGAGAGGAAGCCGTACCCGGGGTGCACCGCATCGGCGCCCGAGCGGTGGCAGGCGTCGATCACCTTGTCGATCACCAGGTACGAGTCGCCCGGGGTGGTGCCGCCCAGCGCAAAGGCCTCGTCGGCCATCCGGACGTGCAGCGCGTCGCGATCGGGCTCGGCGTAGACGGCGACCGAGGCGTAGCCCGCATCCTTGCAGGCCCGGATGACCCGAACCGCGATCTCGCCACGGTTCGCGATGAGCACCTTCTGCACGGGCCTGCCTCCTGGGGGATCCGCCGAGTCGGCGCCCTGCACAGGTGGCGCCGTCTGCCGCAGATTACCGGGCGCTTGATTCGGGGCCGACGGCGTGTTTCGACGGTGGCGCCGCAGGTCACTTCCAGGCGCGGACCCAGTCGATCGTCGTCGTCGCGGGCAGCGGCGTCACGCCCGGGTAGAAGTTGTTCGGCGACAGCCCCAGGGCCTGCGACAGCGCGATGAAGTACGGCTGGGCGAACGGGTTCGTCCCGTAGGCCTGGTACCGGTCGGTCAGGCAGGTCTGGCCGTCGTAGCTGAACTTGAAGGTGGTGGACGTCCACTCGACCACGTATTCGTGGAAGGCGCTGACGTCGCTGATGACGCACGTGTTCTTCGTCGGGACGTTGGTGCCGGTGAGCAGGTTCGTCGTCGACGGGTTGTAGATGTAGTGCGCGAACGGGACGACCCGGTCGGGCAGGTAGCTGTACCACTCCGCGATGTCGATCTCACCGACCGTGCCGGTGGCGAGCGGGCTCTCCGGCCACATCCACAGCGACGACTGCAGGCCGGAGATCGTGGTCAGCGGGAACTTGGCCCGCACGGCAAAGCGGCCGTAGGTCTGGAAGAAGTGGCCGTACGTCGCCACCTGGCCCGACGAGTACTGGGTCGTGTAGTCGCCCCTGGGGCTGTGGCACACGAACGGCGCCGGCTCCTCGCGGGCGGTGAGCGTCAGGTAGCCGTTGGCGACGGCGATGTTGTTCGGGGAGTCGACGTAGCAGGCGTCGCCACCGCCGGCGGTCACGCCGGTCATCGCGGTGGTGATCGCGCTCCACTTGGCCGGGTCGAGCGCGTTGCCGTCGAAGTCGTCGGCGAAGACGCACGTCCATTTCCGGAAGAACGTCTTCGCGACGGGGGCGCCGCAGTCGGGGCTGGAGGTCCTCGTCCAGCGGATCGCGGCGGCCGGCCCGCCGGTGAAGGTCAGTGCGGCCGTCGCACCGACCAGTGTCGTGAGGCCGAGCAGGACGAGCTTGCGAACCGGGCGATAGGTCATGTCTTGGCCTGACGTCTAGGGACGGAGGACCCGCAGGCTCCGTCGAACGGCCCCCTGGAAGACGGAATATATGAGGCACACAGCGTCACGGGCAACACGAACCGATTCACACTTAGTAAACGCGGGCGAGTCGCCCCGATACGTCCGGATCCGTCCAGGGGTGCGCTGTGCCGAAGCGCTCAGAAGGGACCGTGGACGCGCTAGTCGACGAGTTCGTCGAGCCGCTGCCGGCAACGGGCAGCGACGTCGTCGACCTCGGCCAGCGTGCGGCGCAGGTCGTCGGCCCGCCGGCGGAGGTCGGCGCCGATGTCGTCGAGCCGGCCGAGCAGGGTGGTGAGCTGCTGCCGCTCGGACGAGGCCGCGCCGTCGTACATGTCGACGATCTCGCGGCACTCGGCCAGGGTCATCCCGAACCGCCGGCCGCGCAGGATCAGCCGCAGCCGGGCCCGGTCCCGGGCGGTGTAGATGCGGTTGCCGCCGGAGCGGCGGGGAGCGACGAGCCCCTCGTCCTCGTAGTGACGCAGGGTGCGCGTGGTGACGCCGAGCTCGTCGGCGAGTTCACCGACGGTCCAGGTCCGGGCTTGGGCGGAGGCGGTCACGGCTCTATAGTCGCATTTACGTTCACGTTAACGTCAAGCAAGGAGGACGAGGCATGTTCGAGCTCTCGGCCGAGCACGAGACGTTCCGGAAGGTCGTCCGCGACTTCGCCGAGACCGTGATCGCCCCGCACGTCGGCCGGTGGGACCGCGAGCACCACTTCCCGGTCGACGTCGTCCACGCGATGGGTGACCTCGGCCTGTTCGGGCTCGTCGTGCCGCGAGGAGCAGGGCGGATCGGGCGGCGACTTCACGTCGCTCTGCGTCGCGATCGAGGAGCTCGGCCGGATCGACCAGTCGCTCGGTATCACGCTCGAAGCCGGCGTGGGGCTCGGGATCAACCCGATCCTCACCTACGGCACCGAGGAGCAGAAGCAGCGGTGGTTGCCGGATCTCGTCGCCGGCCGGGCGCTGGCCGGGTTCGGGCTCACCGAGCCGGAGGCCGGCTCGGACGCCGGCGCGACGAAGACCCGGGCCGTGCTGGACGGCGGCGAGTGGGTCATCAACGGCGCGAAGGCCTTCATCACCAACTCCGGCAGCGCGATCACGTCGCTGGTCACCGTGACCGCCCGGACCGGCGAGGGCGGCGAGATCTCCACGATCATCGTGCCGTCCGGGACGCCCGGGTTCATCGTCGAGCCCGCCTACGACAAGCTCGGCTGGAACATCTCCGACACGCACGGCCTCACCTTCGACGACTGCCGGGTGCCGGAGGCGAACCTGCTCGGCGCGTCGCGGCGACGGGTTCCGCCAGTTCCTCGCCGTGCTCGACGACGGCCGCATCGCGATCTCGGCCCTCGCCGTCGGGCTGGCCCAGGGCTGCCTGGACCTCTCGCTCCGGTACGCGAAGGAGCGGCAGACCTTCGGCGCAGCCGATCGGCTCGCGGCAGGCCGTGGCGTTCCCGCTCAGCGATCTCGCCGTGTCGGTCGAGGCGGCCCGGCTGCTCACCTACAAGGCGGCCTGGCTGAAGGACGCCGGCCGGCCGGCGACGCAGATCAAGCAGGCGGCGTCGATCGCGAAGCTCTACTCGAGCGAGGCGGCGGTGACGGCCACCCGGATCGCCACCCAGGTCTTCGGCGGCAACGGTTTCATGGAGGAGTTCCCGGTCGCCCGGTTCTACCGCGACGCGAAGATCCTCGAGATCGGCGAGGGCACTTCGGAGGTCCAGCGCATGCTCATCGCCCGCGGCCTCGGCCTGCCGGTCCAATGACGTATCACCTCGTGACCCCACCGCTCCTCATTCCCGGAGGCCGCCACTCGGCGGCCGGCGGTGAGGGGGCCGGCCATGGGGTGGGACGAGCACGTCCAGCGGCGCGCGGCGATCACGACGGTCATCGACCACGCCGAGCAGAACCCGGCCGCCGGGCTGCCGTACGAGGACTTGCCCGCGGTGCAGGCGGTGTTCCGCGACCGGCGCGAGCTGGTGCTGGCGCTGCAGTACGACTGGACGCAGGCCCTCTGGGGCCGGATCGAGCTGCTCTCGCTGGACAACGGCCGCGCGTCGGCCGGGCTGGCCGACGCCCGGGATCTCGCCGAACGCGCCTGGGCCGACTGCACGGCCAAGCACCCGGTGCTGCGGCGCCTGCTCGACGACTACCGCGACGAGCTGGGGCCGGCCGTGTTGGCTGTTCAATCCGCCTAGCGTCGATCTCCATCTCGACCACTCCCTTCGGTCGGGTCGATCTGTCGATCCACACCGCGACTTCGTCGCGGCCGCAGGCTCGCTGCGCTCGCGCGGAGGCGGGGTCTTCGCGCGAGCGCTCATCCTCTCGTGGTCACCTTTATCGCCTTCGCTGGTCCTTGCGGGTGCCTCATGAGGGATAAGGATCTGCGGGCGGCGCGGGACGCCACGCTGGCCCCGCCCGAGAAGGCGGCGGCCAAGCTGGCCGCCCAGCACAAGCTCTACGTGCGCGACCGCATCGCGCTTCTGTTCGACGACGGGTCCTTCGTCGAGGACGGGCAGCTCGCCAACGCGCTCGGCAGCGGGCTGCCGGCCGACGGCGTCGTCACCGGGCAGGGGCTGGTCGACGGCCGGCCGGCGCTGGTCGTCGCGAACGACCCGACGGTGAAGGCGGGCTCGTGGGGCGCGCGGACGGTCGAGAAGATCATCCGGGTCACCGAACGCGCGCTCGACGACGAGTTGCCGATCTTCTGGCTCATCGACTCGGCCGGGGCCCGCATCACCGACCAGGTCGCCCTCTTCCCCGGCCGCCGGGGCGCCGGTCGCATCTTCCGCAACCAGGTCGCGCTCTCGGGCAAGGTGCCGCAGATCTGCTGCCTGTTCGGACCGTCCGCGGCCGGCGGCGCGTACATCCCGTCGTTCTGCGACATCGTGATCATGGTCGAGGGCAACGCCTCGATGTACCTGGGCTCGCCCCGCATGGCCGAGATGGTCGTGGGCGAGAAGGTCAGCCTCGAGGAGATGGGCGGCGCGCGCATGCACGCGACCGTCTCCGGTTGCGGAGACAACCTCGCCACCGACGACGCCGACGCGATCGAGCAGGCCCGGCTCTTCTTCTCCTACCTGCCCACCTGCTGGCGCGAACCGGCGCCCGAGGTCGTTCCCGAGCACCCGGCGGTCGAACTCGCCGACGACTGCGTGCCGGCCGACGAGTCGGTGCCGTTCGACGTGCACGACATCATGGACGGCCTGCTCGACGCCGACTCCTTCTTCGAGATCAAGCCGCTGTTCGCGGCCGAACTCGTCGTCGGCTTCGGCCGCATCGACGGCCGGCCGGTCGGCGTCGTCGCGAACAACTCGGCCGTGAAGGGCGGAGTGCTGTTCGTCGACTCGGCCGACAAGGCGGCCCGCTTCATCTGGCTCTGCGACGCCTTCAACGTCCCGCTGCTGTACCTGGCCGACGTCCCCGGCTTCATGATCGGCAGCGATGTCGAGCGGCAGGGGATCATCCGGCACGGCGCGAAGATGATCACCGCCGTCTCCGAGGCAACGGTGCCGCAGGTGTCGGTGATCGTCCGCAAGGCCTACGGCGCCGGGCTCTACGCGATGGCCGGACCCGGCTTCATGCCGGACGCCTGCATCGCCCTGCCCACCGCCAAGATCGCGGTCATGGGGCCGCACGCGGCCGTCAACGCCGTCTACGCCAACAAGATCGCCGAGATAGCCGACCCGGACGAGCAGGTGCAGTTCGTGGCCGAGAAGCGGGCGGAGTACGAGCAGGACGTCGACCTGCTGCGGCTCGCGTCCGACCTCGTCCTCGACGCGGTGATCGAGCCGTCCGAACTGCGGGGCGAGCTGGTGCGCCGCTACGCCGTGCTGGTCGGCAAGTCCCGGCACTTCGCGGCCAAGCGCCACGGGGTGCCGCCGGTATGAGCGACGCTTGCGGAGCGAATCAACGGCATCACAGTCCTCCGGTGGCCGAACCGAGCGCAGCGAGGGCAGGCCAATGAGCGAACCGCTTGTGACGGTGCGGGGAAACGCGAGCCCGGAGGAGATGGCGGTGCTGCTCGCCCTCGTCACCCGGCCCGCCGAGCCGGCCGCGGCGACTCCCTACGAGACCTGGCGCCGGATCCGGCTGGCCGCGATGAGGCGTGACCAGCCGGGTCCGGCGCGCGAGCACTGACCGCAGCTGGGCGCCCCGGCGTCGGTGTCCGGGGCCTGTGCGGATTGCGCGACAATCTCCCGGTGAGTGAGGGGACGGACGCGGCCGCCGGCGACCAGCCGTCGCGGGGGCAGGTCCGCGACCGCCTCGGGCCGATCGACGTCGGCCAGATCGCGGCCAACCTGCCGTTCGTCGCCCGGACGGTCGGCGGCATGGCGGTCGTCGGCGTGGGTGTCAACGTGGTCGGCGTCATCATCGTCACCGCCGTGATCGGCGCGATGAACGCGCATGCCAACGGCCACCAGCTCCGGGTCGTGCTCACCGTCACCGGGATCATGCTCGCCACCTCCGTCGTCACCGGGGTCGTGGCCGCGACGCTCGTGCAGCGCCGCACCCTGCGCTGGCTGCTGCGGGGCGAGGTGCCGTCGGTCGCGGACGCGCAGCGCGCGCTGCGCATGCCCCGTGACATGGCCGTCATCGCGGTGATCCTGTGGCTGCTCGGCGGCGCGATCATCGGCGCGGCGGCCGCCGCCGTAGGGGTGGACGGCCAGACGGTCACCGGCATCGGCGGTGGCATCGTGCTCGCGGCCCTCGCGTCCGCCGGTGTCACCTACCTCGTGACCGGCCGGTTCAGCCGGCCGATCGCCCGGCTGGCGCTGGCTTCCTGCCCGCCGAAGGAGGCCCCGGTCTTCGGGGTCGGTTGGCGGCTGCTGCTGATCTGGGTTCTCACCAGCGGGACGCCGATCGTCGGCCTGGTTCTCGTGCTCACGGCACCGCGGGGCAAGACGCACGTGCTCGCGGTCGGGGTTGTCGTCGCCGTCGTGACCTTGGTCGTCGGCGGGTACGCGACCGCGCTCTCGGCCCGCGCCATCGGCCAGCCGCTGCGCGGGATGGTCGACGCACTGCACCGGGTCGGTCAGGGCGACCTCGACGTGGCGGTCGACATCGAGGACGCCGGCGAGATCGGGCTGCTGCAGGCCGGCTTCAACGAGATGATGGACGGCCTGCGCGAGCGCGACCGCATCCAGGACCTCTTCGGCCGGCACGTCGGCCCGGCCGTGGCCGCCCACGCGATCAGCGACGGCGTCACCCTCAGCGGCGAGGCCCGCGAGGTCGTGGCCCTGTTCGTCGACATCACCGGATCGACCCGGCTCACCCGGGAGACCGAGCCGACCGAGTTCGTGGCGATGCTCAACCGCTTCTTCGAGGTCGTGGTGGAGGAGGTGCAGGAGAACGGCGGGCTGCTGAACAAGTTCGAGGGCGACGCCGCGCTGTGCGTCTTCGGCGCGCCGGCCCACCTCGACGACCCGGCGACGGCCGGCCTGCGCACGGCCCGGGGCATCCGCGACCGGATCGCCGAGATGGGGGAGCTCGAGATCGGCGTCGGCGTGGCGGCCGGTCCCGTCATCGCCGGCCAGATCGGCACCGCGAGCCGGCTCGAGTACACGATCATCGGCGACGCGGTCAACGAGGCGGCCCGGCTTACCGACCTCGCGAAGCGGATCGAGGGGCGCATCCTCGCGAGCGGGGCGGCGGTCGAGGCCGCCAGCGAGGACGAGCGGTCGAACTGGATCAAGGGGCGCGTGCTGCGCCTGCGGGGCCGGGAGGCACCGACGAACAGCTACCGCAGTGTCGTGCCCGAGGGCGCGGCGGCCGGGCCGCTGGGCGCCTTCTCACTCGCGCGGCGGATAGCCGATCGCGTCCAGTCCGTGACCGAGGACGGCGAGGAGTCCTCGCACCACCGGGAGTGAAACGCCGACGACGTTGTGCGGATCGCCGGTGACGCCCTCGACGAACCACCCGCCGAGCCCGTCGATCGTGAACGCGCCGGCCACCGACGTCGGCTCGCCGGTCGAGCAGTAGGCATCGATCTCGGCGTCGGTGACGTCGGCGAACCGGACCTCGGTGTCCGCGCCGGAACTCGCCTGCCGGCCGGTCGCGGTGTCGATCAGGCAGTGCCCGGTGTGCAGGACCCCGGTGCGCCCGCGCATCTCGTGCCACCGCTCGCGGGCGGCCGCCACCGTCCCCGGCTTGCCGAGGGCCCGGCCGTCGAGTTCGAGCATCGAGTCGCAGCCGAGCACGAGCGCGTCGCCGTCCACCTGCTCGGCCACTGCCCGTGCCTTCGCCGCGGCCAGCACCACGACGAGCTCGGCGGTCGAGGGTGCGGTGATCGCGTCCTCGTCCACCCCGCTGACGATCACTTCGGGCTGCACGCCCGCGGACCGCAGCGTCGCCAGCCGCGCCGGCGAGGCCGACGCGAGGACAAACCTAGATCCCAAGGGACTTCGAGATGACGCTCTTCATGACCTCGCTCGTCCCGCCGTAGATGCGAGTGACGCGGGCATCCGCGTACCGACGGGTCACGGGGTACTCGATCATGTAACCGTAACCGCCGTGCAGCTGCACGCACCGGTCGATCACCCGGCCCTGCAGCTCGGTGCAGTGCAGCTTGGCCTTGGCCGCGTCGGCGGCGTCGAGCTGACCGAGGTTGAGCCGGTCGACGCAGCGGTCGACGTACGCCTGCGCGACCTCGAGCTCGGTGGCGATCTCGGCCAGCACGAACTTGGTGTTCTGGAACGTCGCGATCGCGGTGCCGAAGGCCGAGCGCTCCTGGACGTAACGCACCGTCTCCTCGAACGCCGCGACCGCCTCGGCCAGCGCATTCACCGCGATGGAGACCCGCTCCTGCGGCAGCTTGGTGGTCAGCTGGGCGAAACCCTCGCCCTCGCTCGCCGAGCAGGTTCTCGACCGGGACCCGGACGTCGGTGAACGACAGCTCGGCGGTGTCCTGGGAGTGCAGGCCGAGCTTGTCGAGGTTGCGGCCGCGCTCGAAGCCGGGCATCCCGCGCTCGAGGATGAGCAGCGACATGCCGCCCCGCCGGTCGGCCGAGGGGAGCTCGCGACCCGAGTGTGCCGCAGCGTTGCTCCTCATTTTGACTGCGGTGATGACCAGGTCGGCGTTGATGCCGTTGGTGATGAACGTCTTCGCGCCGTTGACGACGTAGTGGTCGCCGTCGCGCTTGGCGCTCGTCCGCATGCCGGCGAGGTCGGAGCCGGCGCCGGGCTCGGTCATCGCGACCGCGGTGATCAGCTCGCCGGAGGCGATGCCGGGCAGCCAGCGCCGCTTCTGCTCGTCATCGGCGAAGGAGAGGAAGTAAGGCAGGCAGGTGTCGTTGTGCAGCGAGAGCCCGAGGCCGGTGCCGGTGATGCCGGCCTTCGCGATCTGCTCGTCCAGGGCCTGGTTGAAGCGGAAGTCGTCGACCCCGCCACCGCCGTACTCGTCCGGGATCGCCATCCCGAGGAACCCGCTCCTGCCCGCCTCGGCGAACACCTCGCGCGGCGTGATGCCGGCCTTCTCCCAGTCGAGGTAGTTCGGCACGATCACCTTGTCGGCGAAGGCCCGGAAGGCCTCGGCGAAGGCCAGGTGATCTTCGTCGTAATGCATGCGATCCATGGCGTCACTCTAGGCTCTGGCGCATGTCCGCTTCTGCGATCGGGGTCATCGGCGGCTCCGGCTTCTACTCGCTGCTCGACGAACCGACCGAGGAGATCGTCGAGACCCCGTACGGCCGCCCGAGCGATGCGCTCACATTCGGCTCGCTCGCCGGGCGGGACGTCGTCTTCGTTCCCCGGCACGGTCGCGACCATCGCTTCGCGCCGCACGTGGTGCCCTACCGCGCGAACCTGTGGGCGCTGCGCGCGGCCGGCGTGCGCCAGGTCGTTTCGCTGTCGGCCGTCGGCTCGCTGACCACGGACGTCCCGCCCGGCACGCTCGTCGTGCCCGACCAGCTCGTCGACCGGACGCACGGCCGCGAGCACACGTACTTCGGGTCCGGCGACGGCGTCGGCCACGCGCCGTTCGCCGACCCGTACTGCCCCCGGGGCCGGGCGGCCGCCCGGGCCGGAGCGGACGCCCACGACGGCGGCGCGCTGGTGGTGGTCAACGGGCCGCGGTTCTCCTCGCGGGCCGAGTCGCAGGAGTTCCAGCGCAACGGGTGGACGGTCATCGGCATGACCGCGATGCCCGAGGCCGGGCTCGCCCGCGAGCTCTCGCTCTGTTACACGACGCTGGCCCTCGTCACCGACCTGGACGCCGGCGTCGAGTCGGGGCAGGGCGTCACGCACGCCGAGGTGCTGGCGGCGTTCGCGGCCAACCTGCCGAGGCTGAAGGCGCTGCTCGTCTCGACCCTGCAGCACCTGCCGGCCGAGCAAGGCGACTGCAGCTGCGGCGACCGCTCCGGCTACCCGGCCTCCTTCGTCCTGCCGTAGGCCTCGTGCACCGGCAGGCGCAGTCGGAACTCGCAGCCGGGGCCGGTGTTGTGCACGTCGACCGAACCGCCGTGGGCGTCGATGATGCCGCGGGTGATCGCCAGACCCAGACCGGCCCCGGCCGGGTGTAGGTCGCTGTTCGGCGTCCGGGCCGCCTCGCCGCGGAAGCCGACGTCGAAGACGCGGTCCAGGTGCTCCTCGGGGATGCCGCCGCACTCGTCGCCGACCGTCACCTCGGCCCAGCGCGGCGAATCGCCGTGCACGCCGACCCGCACCTGCACCTGGCCGCCGCGCGGAGTGTGCCGGATCGCGTTGGCGACCAGGTTGGTGACGGCCCGGTTGAGCTCGGTGCCGTTGCCCTCGACCGCGACCGGTTCGGTGACGATCCCGCTCAGCCGGACGCCCTCGGCCGCGGCCAGTGGCTCGAGCGCGGCGATGCCGTCCGAGACCAGGTCGTCGAGCGCGATGCTCTCGGTGTTGTGGGAGACGTCGCCGGCCTGGATCCGGGAGAGGTCGAAGAGGTCCTCGACCATCCGGTTGAGGCGGTCGACGGCGGCGCCGATCTGCTTGTAGTACAGCGAGGGGTCGTCGACGACGCCGTCCTCGAGGGCCTCGGCCATCGCCCGCAACCCGGCCAGCGGGGTGCGCAGGTCGTGGCTCACCCACGCGACGAGCTCGCGCCGGGCCGACTCGAGCGCCCGTTCGCGCTCGCGGGTCGCGGCGAGGGTGGCCGCGGTCGCCCGCAGCTCGTCGCGCACCTGCTCGACCTCGGCGGTGAGCCGGCGGCCGTGCGTGGACGGGACCCGGCCGGCCCCGAGCTCGGCGACCGCGGCCCGCAGGGCCGAGTTGTCCTGCGCGAGGCGACGTCCGACTGCCGCCGCGGCGACGGCCGTCACCCCGCCGGCGAAGGCGGTCAGCGCGATCATCTTCTTCCAGTCCCACCAGGGCACGAGCATCGCGTGGATCGCGCCCCACAGCGCCCCGGCCGACGCGGCCGCGCCGGTCAGGACGAGCGACGCCAGCAGGCCGGCGAGCGATCGGCGGCGCACCGGGAACAGGACGAACCACGTGGCGAGTCCGGCCACCGCCGACCAGAGCAGGGCCGCGGCCAGGTTCTCCCAGGTGATGTTCACGGCAGTTCCAGCCGGTACCCGATGCCCCAGACCGTCTGGATCAGGGTCGGGTTGGTCGGGTCCGGCTCGACCTTCTCGCGCAGCCGGCGGACGTGCACGGTGACCGTCGACTGGTCCCCGAACGTCCAGCCCCAGACCTCGCGCATGAGCTGCTCGCGGTTGAACGCCTCGCCCGGATGGCTCATCAGGAACGTCAGCAGGTCGAGCTCGCGGACGGTGAGGGCGAGTTCGACGCCGTCCTTCGTGGCCCGGCGGGCGACCGGGTCGACGGTGATCGGTCCGGCGGTGAGGACCTTCTTGCCGGCCGGCGAGCCGGGGGCCGTCACCCGGCGCAGGACCGAATCGACCCGCAGGACGAGTTCGCGGGGCGAGAACGGCTTGGTCACGTAGTCGTCGGCGCCGAGCTCGAGGCCGGTGATCCGGTCGTCCGGCTCGGCCAGGGCGGTGAGCATGACGACCGGCAGGTCGGGCCACTTCTCCCGCAGCCGGCGGCAGACCTCGAGGCCGTCGATGCCGGGCAGCATGAGGTCGAGGACGACGAGGTCGGGATGCTGACCGGCCAGCGCGTCGAGCGCGGCGAACCCGTCGGCGACATGCACGGCAGTGTGCCCGGCGCGCTCGAGGTAGCTCACGACCACGGACGCGACGGTCTCGTCGTCGTCGACCACCAGCACTTGGGCCACGCCGCCATCGTAGGAGCGCGGGGGCCGTTCGGTATCCGGTGTCACAGCACCGTAATGCGGAGTTCCTACGATGCGCCGGTGGACATCCGGGACGCCACGGCCGCTGACGGGGCGGCGTGCGCGGCCGTCTACGCCCCGTACGTACTGGGCTCGGCGATCACCTTCGAGACCGAGCCGCCCACGCCGGCGCAGATGGCCGAGCGCATCGCGGTCGCGCAGGCGACCCACGCCTGGCTCGTCCTGGTCGACGAGGACCGGGTGGTCGGCTACGCGTACGGCGGCCCGTACAAGGCCCGCGCCGCCTACCGGTGGTCGTGCGAGGTGAGCGTCTACCTCGAGGTCGGCCGGCGCCGCGGCGGCGGGGGCCGGTCCCTGTGCGAGGCGCTGTTCGCCCGGCTGGCCGAGCGCGGTTACCGCACCGCCGTCGCCGGCATGACCCTGCCCAACGACGCCAGCGTGGGCCTGCACCGCGCGCTCGGCTTCGAGCCGGTCGGCACCTACCGGCGCATCGGCTGGAAGAACGGCGCCTGGCACGACGTCGCGTGGATGCAGCGGCCGCTCGGCCCGACCGACACCGCGGAGCCTCCGCCCGAACCGCACTGAACTCCGCGTCGGCAAGTCCGCTCCAAGTCCGGGCCAAGTGCCCCGTCGGACGCTGTCGCCAGCAACCGACCACGGAGGAATCAACCGCCATGACCGCTCGACCGCTCGCCCGCCCAGGGCTGACGCTCGCCGTCGTCTGCATCGCGACCGCGATGCTGATGCTCGACATCGCCGTCATCAACAGCGCCCTGCCCCGGGTGGCCACCGATCTGCACGGGACGCTGTCCGGCGTCACGTGGGTGATCGACGCGTACACGCTCGCGCTCGCCGCGACCGTCCTGACCACCGGCTCGCTGGCCGACCGCTTCGGCCGCCGCCGGGCCTTCCTCGCCGGCCTGGCGCTGTTCACCGTCAGCTCGGCCGTGTGCGCGATCTCGACCTCGGTCATCGAGCTCGACGTCGCCCGGGCCGTCCAGGGCATCGGCGCCGCCGCCATGTTCAGCACTTCGCTGGCACTGCTCGCCACCGCCTACCCGGACTGGACGGCGCGGGCGAAGGCGCTGGCGGTCTACGGCGCGACGATCGGCGGCTCGTTCGCCGTCGGCCCGCTCGTCGGCGGCGCGATGACCAGCTGGTTCGGCTGGCGCTCGGTGTTCGTGCTGAACCTGCCGATCGGCCTGGCCTGCATCCTGGCCGCGTTCCGGGTGGCCGAGTCGCGCGACCCGCACCCGCGCCGGCCGGACTGGACCGGTCAGATCCTGTCCGCCGGCGCGATGTTCCTGCTCGTCTTCGCGCTCCTGCGGGGCAACGAGGTCGGGTGGACGTCGACGGCCACCGTGCTCGACTTCGCCGGCGCGGCCGTCCTGGCTGTCGCGTTCCTCGTCGTCGAGAGCCGGATCGTCGACCCGATGGTGCCGCTGGGGTTCTTCCGGGACCGCACGTTCACCGGCATCCAGATCGCGGCCTTCGGCATCTCGTCCTCGCTGTTCGCGATCTTCGTGTACCTGACGTTCTACCTGCAGGCGGTGGCCCACCTCTCGCCGGTCCAGACCGGGCTGGCGTACCTGCCCGGGATGACGCTGAGCTTCGTCGTGGCCGGCGCCAGCGGGGCGATCGTCACCCGCATCGACTCCCGGTTGCTGCTGACCGCGGGCCTGGTGCTCGTCGGGGTCGGCATGGGGCTCGGGCTGCTGGTGACCGCCCACTCGTCCTGGACGGCGCTGCTGCCGTCGGAGCTGGTGGCGATGGCCGGCTGCGGCCTGGTGAACCCGGTGCTCAGCGGGTTGGTCCTCAGCGCGAGCCCGAAGGGCCAGGAGGCCCTTGCCGTCGGCATCAACGACGCCGCCCGGCACACCGGCATCGCGCTCGGGGTCGCCGTGCTCGGCGCGCTGATCCCGACCACCGCCCTGACCGGCCCGGGGGCGGCCCGGGCCTACGTCCACGGCCTGCACAACGCCCTGTGGGTCGCGATGGGGCTGGCCGCGGTCGGGGCGGTGGCCACGTGGCTGCTCGTCCGGACGAACCGGCCGGACGCGCCGGTCGCCGAGTCGGTCGAGGCTGCCCCGCGGCTGGAGCCGCTTCTCGTCGGCTGAGCGGTCAACGCGGCGGCGCCCCGGAGTTCCCCGGGGCGCCGCCGTGGCCGGTGGGTAGCCTGCGGCCATGTCTCCGGTCGACCTCAGCCAGGACGGGCCGCTCGCCGTCATCACGCTCGACTCGCCGCCGCTGAACCTCTTCGACCACGACCTGCTCGCGGCGCTGCGGTCGGCCATCTCGTCGGTGGCGCGGTCGGACGCGCGCGGCCTGCTGATCCGGGCCGAGGGCCGGGCCGTCTCCGGCGGCGTGGACGTGAACCTCTTCGCGCCGCTGACCCCGGCGAGCGGCGCCGCGCTGTGGCGCGACTGGTTCGGCATGATCCACGAGCTCGAGTCGATGCCCGTCCCGACCGTCTTCGCCGCGCACGCCCTGTGCCTGACCGCCGCCTTCGAGGTGGCGCTGGCCTGTGACCTGCTCATCGCGGCCGAGTCGGCCCGGTTCGGCCTGGTCGAGATCGTCGTCGGGCTGACGCCATCGATGGGCGGGCCGCAGCGGCTGGCCGAGCGAGCCGGCCCGGCCCGGGCGCGGGAGTTGATCTACACCGGCGAGCTCTACGGCGCGGTGACCCTTGAACGGTGGAACGTGGTCAACCGGGTGTTGCCGGACGACGGCTTCGCCGACGCCGCCCGGGCCTTCGCGCTTCGCCTGGCCAACGGGCCGACGCGGGCCCACGCCGCGACGAAGGCGATCGTGCGGGCCCAGCTCGCGGGCGGGACGCGGGCCGCCGACGAGGTGACGCCGGAGCTCAGCGGGGCGCTGTTCGGCACCGAGGATCTGAAGAACGCCGTCGCGTCCTTCCTGCGAGCCGGGCCGGGCCGGGCGACCTACGAAGGCCGCTGACCCACGGGAGTTGAGGCGGGAGTCAGGCGCGCGGCGCGAAGGCCCCGGCCTCGGCGAACGCCGAGCCGACCGCGGCCAAGCACTCGCCGCCGGTGTCGCGCAGCACCGTACGGTGCGTCGGGCGGGCCCGGCGGTAGAGCTCGAGGCCGGCCGGGGTGAGGCGGGCGAAGACCGAGCGGCGATCCTCGACGCACATGCTGCGCTCGACGAGGCCGTCGACCTCGAGCCGGGCGACCAGGCGGGACAGCGCGCTCTGGGTGACGTGCGCGTGCTCGCCCAGCTCGTGCAGCCGCAGCGCGCGGTCGGGACGGGCCGACGCGAGCTGCTCGAACACGGCGAACTCGCTGCCGGGATGCCGTGCTCGGCCTGCAGCACGCGGTCGAGGACGCAGGAGACCCGGTGGTAGCGGCCCATGAGTTCGTGCCACGCGCGAGCCAGCTCGTCGTCGTCGCGCTTTGTCATGCCGCGCGACCCTACCACATGCAGCGACATCTATATGTTTACGCATATTATGTTGACGCATTATGATGCATGCTGCATAGATTGGTTGCCATGACTTCAGCGGACTACTGCGGACCCGGCTGCGGCCGCCCGTCCCCGGTCCGACCTTCCGGCCGCCCGCTGGTCGACCGGCACGAATTGGAGCCGCGCCACCTGGGCCCTGCTCGTCGTCCTGTGCGGCGCCCTGTTCCTCGACGGCCTCGACATCTCGATGGTCGGCGTCGCCCTGCCCTCCATCGGCACCGACCTGCACGATGTCACCGGGCTCGCTGCAGTGGATCGTCAGCGCCTACGTCCTCGGCTACGGCGGCCTGCTGCTGCTCGGCGGGCGAGCCGCCGACCTGATCGGCCGCCGGCCGGTCTTCCTGACGGCGCGTGGCCGTCTTCGGCGCCGCCTCGCTGGTGAGCGCGTTCATGAGCAACGACACTGCGCTGATCGCGCTGCGCGCTCGTCAAGGGCGCGTCGGCGGCGTTCACCGTCCCGGCCGGCCTGTCGATCATCACCACCACCTTCGCCGAAGGGGCCGCGCGCAACCGGGCGCTGAGCATTTACACCGTCTGCGGCGCGAGCGGCTTCTCGCTCGGGCTGGTGTTCGGGGGCCTGCTGACCGAGATCGGCTGGCGCGGCGACCCTGGTCGCGCCGGCGCCGGTCGCGCTGACCCTCGTCGCCATCGGCTACAAGCTGCTGCCCCGCGTGCCGCCGCGAGCGGCTCTCCGTCCGCCAGCTGGACCTCGCGCGGCGCGTTCACCAGCACCGCGTCACTGCTCGTGCTCGTCTACGCGGTCGTCGACGCACCCGACCGCGGCTGGGCCAGCGGTGCGACGTCGGGCGCTCGCTGCGAGCGCCGTCCTGATGGCGGCTTCGTGGCTGATCGAGCGGCGGCACTCGCACCCGCTGGTGCGGCTCGGCATCCTGCGCTCCGGCCCGCTGCTGCAGCGCCAACCTCTCCGGCGCGGTGATGGCCGGCGGGTACTTCTCGTTCCAGTTCGTCGTGACCCTCTACCTGCAGAACTCGCTGGGCTGGTCGCCGCTGTCGATGGCGCTGGGCTTCCTGCCGGCCGGACTGCTCGTGGTGGCCAGCGCGACGAAGATGGGCGGCGTGCTCGAGCGGGTCGGCACCCCGCGGCTGATCTTCGCCGGCCTGTCCGCGTTCGTCCTCGGTTACCTGCTCTTCCTGCGGGTCTCGCCGGGCATGAACTACGCGAACTTCCTGCTGCCGACGATGCTGCTGCTCGGCGTCGGGTTCGCGCTGTCGTTCCCGTCGATCAACGCCCAGGCGACCGCCGGGGTGGCCGCGCACGAGCAGGGGCTCGCCTCGGGGCTGGTCAACACCAGCATCCAGGTCGGCGGCGCCCTCGTGCTGGCCGTCGTCAGCGCGATCATCGGCAACAAGCCGGCGGCGGCTCCGGGTGAGCTGCTGCCGGGCATGGCGACGACGATCGCCGTCGTGGTCGGGGTGTCGGCCGTCGGGCTGCTCGTGACCGGCGGGGTCCTGCTCGCCCGTCGGCGGGCCGGCGCAGCGGAGGCGGGTGTGGTGGCCGCTCCCGCGCTGCCGGCCGAGCCGGAGCTCGCACTGAGCGAGGCCGGCTGACCGGCGCCGGTACCGGGGGCGGTGCCGCGGGTGCCCGCCGTCGTGGGCGCCCGCGGCACCGTTGGTGTGTGCGCGCACACGTGATGGCCGTCGCAGTGACGGCCATGACGTTTTCCACCGGAGGCGGCGCGGGCGTCCCTAGCCTATTGAGAGTCAGTCAATAGGGCGCAGGAAGGGCTTCATCTTGTCTCGCATCCGGACCGCCTTGGCCGCCCTGGCCGGCGCCGTCGCCCTGGCCGCCGTCCTCGTCCCGACCTCCGTCCTCGGCCCCACCCCCGGCGCCGGCGCGTCCGACGGCTGCGTGGCCTGGGGGACCCTGCCGGCCCGGGTCGTCCTCGGCCCGGACGGCGTCACCGTCCGCGCCACCCTGCAGGCCACGTCGGCCTGCCGCGGGGTGACCACCGACAACGGGGCGACGGCGACGCTGCGCGGCCCGGACCGCCGCGACGACATCGAGCTGCGGTGGTCGCGCATCGGCGCGAGCGACGAGGCGACCTACTACCCGAGCCTGAACCACCCTGGCACGTACCGGATCGTCGGGGGCGACCTGCAGACCTACGACGCGAAGTACGTGCACATCCCGGCCACCTGGCGGGAGACGGCCACGGTCGTGAAGTACGCGGGGCGCTTCAGCGGCGTGGCCCGCCGCGGCCGATCAGTGACGGCGACGCTCGAGTTCTACGGACGGCTCGGCTGGCAGCACCACAGCAACGTCGCCGTGAGCGTGCAGCGGTACGCCGGTTCCGGGAAGTGGCACACGGTGGCCCGAACCCATTCCGGGTCGGGCGGCCGGGTGGCGTTCGCCGGGATCGCGCGGGGTGGGACCTACCGGCTGGTGAGCGCCGCGACCGGCGTCGTGTGGGGGACGGCCCACCGGCTGGGCGCGAACCCGGCCTGATCCGGCGGGGTGCCCGGCGGTCACGAGCCGGTCACCAGGCGGACGAGCGCCAGGCGTTGGCGCCGGGCAGCAGGGCGCGCCGGTGCCGGCCGGCCGGGTCGCTCCAGCCCCCGCGCCGGACGGTCGTCGCCGGTTCGTCCGCGCCACCGCCGGCCGCGGCGACCAGCGCGGTCACCACGGCCAGCTCCTCCGGGCTCGGGTCGCCGCGCACGACCCGCAGTGCGGGCTGGTCGGAACTCATAGCCGCGCCTCGCATCGCTCGGTGGATGGGCAGAGCCTGAGCCGATTGATCGCTTCGCAGGCGTCGCTCATAGGGGAATGTTCCCGTGCTTCTTGGGCGGCAGCGACTCGCGCTTGTTCCGCAGGACGCGCAGCGCCTTGATGACGTAGGCGCGGGTCTGCGACGGCGGGATCACCGAGTCGACGTAGCCCCGCTCGGCGGCCAGGTACGGCGTGAGCAGCGTGTCCTCGTACTCCTGCACGAGCTCGGCCCGCAGCCCGTCCGGTTCGTCGGCCTTGGCCAGCGCCTTGCGGTGCAGGATGTTCACCGCCCCCTGCGCGCCCATGACCGCGATCTGGGCGGTCGGCCAGGCGACGTTGATGTCGGCGCCGAGGTGCTTCGAACCCATGACGTCGTACGCGCCGCCGAACGCCTTGCGCGTGATGACAGTGACCTTGGGGACCGTCGCCTCGCAGTACGCGTAGATGAGCTTCGCGCCGCGGCGGATGATGCCCGCGTGCTCCTGCCCGACGCCGGGCAGGAAGCCGGGGACGTCCACGAACGTCAGGATCGGGATGTTGAACGCGTCGCAGGTGCGGACGAAGCGGGCCGCCTTCTCCGACGCGTCGATGTCGAGGCAGCCGGCGAAGTGGGTCGGCTGGTTCGCGACGATCCCGACCGGGTGGCCCTCGATCCGGCCGAAGCCGACGATGATGTTCTGCGCGAACAGCTCGTGCACCTCGAGGAAGTCGCCGTCGTCGAGCAGGTGCTCGATGATCTCGTGCATGTCGTACGGCGTGTTCGCCGAGTCCGGGATGAAGGTGTCGAGGAACGCGTCGGACTCGTCGACCACGTCCGACACCTCGGTGTCGAAGACCGGCAGCGGGTCGAGGTTGTTCGACGGCAGGTACGACAGCAGCGACTTCACGTAGTCGATGGCGTCCTGCTCGTCCGAGCCGAGGTAGTGCGCGTTGCCGCTCGTGGTGTTGTGCGTGCGCGCGCCGCCCAGTTCCTCGAGCGTGACCTCCTCGCCGGTCACCGTCTTCACGACGTCCGGGCCGGTGATGAACATCTGCGAGGTCTTGTCGACCATGACGATGAAGTCGGTCAGCGCGGGGGAGTAGACGTGCCCGCCCGCCGCCGCGCCCATGATCAGCGAGATCTGCGGGATGACGCCGGAGGCCCGGACGGTGCGGTGGAAGATCTCGCCGTAGAGGCCGAGCGAGACGACGCCCTCCTGGATGCGCGCGCCGCCGCCCTCGTTGATGCCGACGACCGGGCAGCCGATCTTCATCGCGAAGTCGAGCACCTTGACGATCTTCTCGCCGTACACCTCGCCGAGCGCCCCGCCGAAGACGGTGACGTCCTGGCTGAAGACGGCAGACCGGGCGGCCGTCCACCGTGCCGTAGCCGGTGATGACGCCGTCGCCGAACGGCCGGTTCTTCTCCATGCCGAAGCTGGTCGAGCGGTGCCGGGCCAGCTCGTCGAACTCGATGAACGAGCCCTCGTCCAGCAGCGCGTGGATGCGCTCGCGGGCGGTCATCTTGCCCTTGGCGTGCTGCTTCTCGACCGCGCGCGCGGACCCGGCGTGGACCGCCTCGTCGTAGCGCCGCTCCAGGTCGGCGAGCTTGCCGGCGGTGGTGTGCGGGTCGAGGCCGGGCTCGACGGGGTCTGCTGCCATGGCCGGGAGCCTAATCGGCGCCGAACCGCGGCTACTCCCAGGTAGCGGGCTCCGTGCGGCGCGACACGCCGAGACCGTACGGTGCAGGGATGGAGCGCGCACCGTTGGACCTCGACCGGCTGCGGGCCGGTCTGGCCGACCGCTGGGCCCGGGTGGACGTAGTGGACGAAACCGCCTCCACCAACGCCGACCTCCTCGCCGACACCGCCGCCCCGGACCGCAGCGTGCGGGCGGCCGAGCACCAGGTCGCGGGCCGCGGCCGATTCGACCGCAGCTGGAGCTCGCCGCCGCGGGCCGGGCTCACCCTCTCCGTGCTGCTGCGCCCGAGCGTCCCGCTCGCGCACTGGGCCTGGCTGCCGCTGCTGACCGGCCTGGCCCTGCACGAGTCGGTCACCGCGACCACCGGCGTCGCGACCTCGTTGAAGTGGCCCAACGACCTGCTGGCCCACCCCGGCGGCGGCAAGATGGCCGGCATCCTCGCCCAGACGTCGGGTGAGGCGGTCGTCGTCGGGATCGGCCTCAACGTCGACACGACCGCCGCCGAGCTGCCGGTCGAGAACGCGACCTCGCTCGCCCTGGCCGGTGCGGCGAACCTCGATCGCAGCGAGCTTCTCGTCGCGATCCTGCGCCGGCTCGACGCGCGGGTCGCCCAGTGGGTCGACTGCGGCGGGGACGCCGAAGCGTGCGGGCTGGCCGCGGCGTACCGGGCGGCATGCTCGACGATCGGCCGATCGGTCCGGGTCACGTTGGCCGACGGCATCACCACCGTCGGCACGGCGCTCGACGTGGACGGTGTGGGCCGGCTCGTGGTGCGCACCGACGACGGCGAGCAGAGCATCGGTGCCGGCGACGTCGAACACCTGCGTCCTGCCTGACGCGCGGCGGGGAAACCGCTAGCCTGCGGGACAAAGGCAGCAGGAGGTCACCGTGCCGTACCCCGAGAAGATCCTCTCCAACGACGAGCAGGTCGTCGAGCACCTCCACCCGAGCTGGATCACGCTCGTCCCGGCGACGCTCTGGTTCATCGTCATATGCGCCGCCGGCGGGTTCGGGCTGACCGAGGTCTTCGACAAGATGGACAGCGGTACCGGGCGGACGATCGTCGTCGCGCTGATCGCCGTCGTCGGGGTGGTCCTGCTCTGCTGGCTGTCCTTCGCGCCCTGGATCCGCTGGCGCACCACGCACTACGTCTTCACCACGCACCGCATGCTGATCCGGCGCGGGGTGTTCACGCACTCCGGCCGGGACATCTCGCTGCAGCGCATCAGCGACGTCGGCTTCAGCCAGACGCTGTGGGACCGCTTCGTCCGGGCCGGCACGTTGACGATCGAGTCGGCCAGCGAGCACGGCCAGGAGACGCTGACCGATGTGCCCAACTCCGAGCTGATGCAGCAGACGTTGAACCGGCTCATCGAGGAGGACAGCGAGCGGCGGGCCCGCAACGCCTACGGCGGCGGGGCCCAGGCGGGCTACCCGCCGCAGGGCTACGCCCAGGGCCAGCCCGGGCAGCAGGGCCAGCCCGGGCAGCAGGGCCAGCCCGGCCAGCAGGGCCAGCCCGGCCAGCAATACCCCCAGCAGCCGGGTCAGTACCCGCAGCAGCCGCCGTACCCGCCGACCCAGCAGTACCCGCCGCAGCGGTAGCCGCCGCTCAGCCGGCGTAGGCGGTCAGCACGGCCCGGGCCAGCTGCTGCAGCTCGGCCTGCAGCTCCGGCGGCGACAGCGCCTGTACCTGCCCGCCGTACCGGATCAGGGCCGCGGCCCCGTTGGCCGGCGACTCGAGCGGGATCTCCACGGTGCGCCAGCCGTCGGCGTCGACCGGTGCGCGCCGGACGGCGTCGCGCAGCGTCCGGTCGGGCAGGTCGGGCAGCTGCTCGACGAGCGCCGGCGCGACCCGCAGCCGGGCCGTCCCGGTCACCCGGCGGCGGTCGAAGTCGGCCAGCCGCTCCCGCCAGAACGCGGCGAGGTCGAAGGAGGCGACGCGGTCGAAGACCGGCCCCGACGCCTCGATGCTGAGGATGTTGGAGACCCGGTAGACGCGCATCGCGGGCCCGGCCCGGCGGCGGGTTCGGTCGGCGGCCACGACGTACCAGGTGCCGTTCTTGACGACGAGGCCGTGCGGGTCGAGGACGCGCCGCACCTCGCGCGGCTCGGCCCACCGCCAGTAGCGGACCCGGACCCGGCAGTTCTCGAGGACGGCCGTGGCGAGGGCGGCGAGCGCCGCCGGCTGCTCGGCCTCGGCGTACCAGGCCGGCAGGTCGAGCAGGAAGCGGTCCCGCAGCCGCCCGGCCTGCTCCTGCGGCCCGGGGCCGAGCGCCGCCAGCAGCTTCGCCTCGGCCGAGCGGGCCTGCTCGCCGAGCCCGAGCGACGCCGCCGGGTCGGGCAGGCCGATGAGGAACAGGGCCAGTGACTCGTCGGCGGTGAGGCCGGTCAGGCTCGTGCGGTAGCCGTCGACCAGCCGGTACCCGCCGGCCCGGCCGGTCTCGGCGTACACCGGGACGCCGATGGACGACAGCACGTCGACGTCCCGGTACACCGTCCGCAGTGACACGCCCAGGCGGTCGGCCAGCTCGCGGGCCGAGGCCCGGCCACGGGTCTGCAGGAGCAGCACGATCGACAGCAGCCGTCCGGATCGGGCGCCGCTCTCGGTCATGTCCTGAACACTGCCATAGGTTGGCAGCGTTAGTCCGGACACTGGACGCATGACGCAGATCGACGCGGCCCTGCCGCCCATGCCCAAACCGACGTCCGATTTCGACTTCTTCTGTGGCACGTGGCGCGTGCGCCACCGCCGCCGCCCCGAGCCGTTGGTGCCCGGATCGGGCTGGATCGAGTTCGACGGCGTCTCCGTCGCCCGGACCCTGTTCGAGGGCGCGGTGAGCGTGGACGAGGTGTCGTTGCACGAGCCCGGCTACCGCGGCCTGAGCGTGCGCACCTATCACCCGGAGACCGGACTGTGGTCGATCTACTGGGCCACGAGCCGGAGCGGGGAGTTGCTGCTGCCGCCCGTCGTCGGCCGGTTCAAGGAGGGGATCGGCACCTTCGAGGCAGTGGAGGAGATGGCCGGCCGGCCGGTGGGGGTCCGCTTCATCTGGGACGGGATCACCGCCGACTCCGCCCGCTGGCGGCAGGCGTTCAGCTTCGACGGCGGCCGCAGCTGGGACGAGAACTGGGAGATGCGCTTCGAACGGATCGGCGCCGCGTGAGCGTGCCGCGGCCGCGGGCGGCCATCGTCGACCTGCGGCAGTACACCCTCAAGCCGGGCCGGCGCGACGATCTCATCGGCCTGTTCGAGGAGCACTTCGTCGACGGGCAGGAGGCCGCCGGTATGCATGTCGTCGGGCAGTTCCGCGATCTCGACGACCCGGACCGCTTCGTGTGGTTGCGCGCGTTCGACTCGATGCCGGCCCGGCAGGCCGCGCTGGAGGCGTTCTACCACGGCCCGGTCTGGCAAGCGCACCGCGCGGCGGCCAACGACACTCTGCTCGACTCCGACGACGCGCTGCTGTTGCGGCCGGTGCACCTGTCGGCCGGCTACCCGGAGTTCGGCCGGCCGCGGCCGGCGCCGGTCGATCACTCGTCGGTCGTCGGGGTCAGCGTCGTCTACCGCGATCGTCCGGTCGACGCGGCGTACTGCGAACTCGTCCTCGGTGCTGCCGTTCCCGAGCTGGCTGCGGCCGGCGGGGAACCGCTCGCGGTCTTCGTCACCGAGCCGGCCGCCAACAACTTCCCGGCCCTGCCGCTGCGCGAGGAGAACGTCGTCGTGTGGGTGGCCCGGTTCGCCGACGACGACGCGTACGCGCGGCACGGCGAGCGGTTGTCGGCGTCAAGGGTCTGGCGCGAGGCCGTGCAGCCGCAGCTGATGGCGACCGCCAAGGGCCCGGCCCAGGAGCTCCGGCTCCGCCCGGCGCGGCGGTCGCAGCTGAGCTGACTCAGGGCCGGGCGGCGCTCACGTTCACGTGGCAGGTGCTCTTGGCGTGCGCGGCCACGGTCGTGCCGGCCCGCTGCACGGCTGCGGCGTCGACGCGGACGTTGCGGATGTCACCTCCCGAGGCGACGAGCTTGACCACGACGTCACCCAGCACCTGCCACGACGGAGCCACCGGCGCCGGTGCCACGCGCTGCAACTCGGCCACGAACGCCTTGGTCGCGACGAGCAGTGACGGGTCGGCCGCGCCGACGCCGGGCAGCACCGATCGGCCGGCCGATACTGTCTCGCGCAGCATCGTGCAGTAGTCGGTCCTCGACGGGTGGAGCCTCGCGACCGCCGCCTGGGGCCGACTAGGGTCGATGGAACTGCCGACCTTCACCGCGCTGTTGGACCACCATCGGGTCGCCTCGGCCGCCACCGCGCCGGATGGAGAGTGCGTACCGGCGGCTTTGTGCGTGGCCGATCTGCCGGTGCAGCCGGACAGCGCCATCGTGGCCGCGGCGAGGAGTGCGACGCCGACGGCCGCCCTCGGGTGGCCGCCCATCATCGCGACGCCGCCGAGAGCGATGCGCTCTCGTTCGGGCTAGTCGGGGCGACGAAGGCTTGCATGGTGATCTGCAACTTCGTCGCGCTGCTCAGCTTCGAGCCCTGCACGGTCGTGTTCGGCGTGCCGGCTCCGCTGTTCTCCGTCAGTGCGGTGATCAGGACCGCTCGGGGCTGGACGCTCTGCAGTTGCTCCAGGAACTGGTTCAGGGCGGTCGGAGTCCCGGTCACCTCGGCGCTGATCTGCAGTGCGTAGATCTTGGGCCCGGTCGAGACCGGGGTGGCCCCGGCTCTCGCCGGCGACGGTGAGGGTGACGGGCGGGCCGGGCTCGGGGCGGCGCCGTTGGGCGAGGCGCCGGCCGCGGTCGGGGCGGCCCCAGCGACCGTGCTGACATCCGTGGGCTGCCCCACGGTCAGCGACGACACCGACGTCGAGGTGGCCGCGCCGAGGGACTGGAGCGAGCGGACGAAGTCCGATAGCCCGCTCGTCGAGGGCAGGGCGCGCTGCGCCGTCTCGAAGTCGGTGCGGTATTTCGCGATGCTCTTGCTCTGGTTGCGTAACTCGTCGATCCGCGCCTGGAGGGTCGAGTTCTGCGCCTGCGCGTCGCTGATCTGCTTGCGCACGTCAGACGTCTCGCTGCGCTGCGGGCCGATGAACAGGAAGTAGCCGACGGCGATGAGCACGACCGTGGCGACGGCGCCGCCGACGAGCCAGACCCGCTCGAGCTGGGAGCGCGGCACGATCGCGTTGTTCTTCGTCGGAAGCGCCAGCAGGGTGGTCGGCATGTCACTTGCCTCCTGTTGTGGCCGGGGTGGCGACGCTGTAGCGGCCGCCGAGCGCGTCGGCGGTGACGATGACCCCGATCGTGAACGTGACCGTCCCCTCGGCCACCACGACGCTGTTGATCAGCGGGGCGGTTAGCCCCTTCACGCGGGCGAGATGGTCGGCGTAGGTAGCGACAGAGTTGCGGCTGGGCGCCGTTCCGGTGATCGTCAGCGAACCGACCTGCTGCTTGCCCGACTGGTTGAGGGAGACGGTCTGCAGCGGAGTGGCGACACCGGCGCGGGCAGCGCCTGCGGTCACCGTGGCCGAGACGTTGGTCAGGGTGATCCCGCTCGGCGCCTGGGACCGCAGGGTCGTGAGCATGGTCTTCCACGACAGGTCGCCGACCATGAGCTTCTGCAACTCGCCGCGGATGGCCTGGACGCCGTTCTGGGCCGCGACCAGCGGTCCGAACTCGTTCTGCTGGTTGCGGTACGCCACGCCCTGCCGCTGGGCGTCACTGAGGTCGCTGCGCGCGGTCGAGGTCTGCCACCAGGACGCGCCGTAGCCGGCGATCAGCAACGCGACCACCACTACGAGGCCGATCAGGACCTGCCGCCGCACGACGTCGGCCTGGCGCGCGCCGATGATCTCGTCCGGCAGCAGGTCGGCCCGGACGGTGACGAAGCGCGGCCCGGACGCGGGCGGCTTGGGGGACGTCGCCGGTGTCGGTGGGACGAGGGTGGTGGCCATCAGGCTGCTCCGAGGGTGAGGCCGATCGAAACGGCGGCGGACGAGCGGAACCGGCCGAGGACGTCGTGTCGGCCGCCCTTGCGCAGGTCGTGGACCCGCTGCAATGGATCGGACAGGTAGGTCGGTACACCGAGCTCCTCGGTGAGTTTCTCGGGCAGGCCCGGAAGCAGCGCGGCCCCTCCGACGAGCGCGAGGCGGCGCACCCGCTGGCCCGGGTTCGCGCTCGCGAAGTAGTTGAAGGAGCTGCGGATCTCGGTGACCAGTGGGCGGATCGCTTCGGCGAGGATCTCGGCGCTCTCGGGGTTCTCGTCGGCGCGCAGCCCGACCCGGCACTTCACCGTCTCGGCCTCCGCGTTGGTCAGCCCGAGCCGGGTGGCAAGCATCTTCGTGAGCTCGGCGCCACCACGGGGCAGTGTCCGTACCACCTGGGGCGTGCCGTCGGTGTGAACGATGACGTTCGTGCCGTTCGCGCCGAGGTCCAGCAGCGCCTCGGTGTCGTTGGCCAGGTGCGCCGCCGCCCGCAGCGCGGCGAAGCAGGAGAGGTCGATGTGGGTGACCCGGAGCCCGGCGGCCTCCACCGCATGCACCGTGTCGATGACGGGATCCTTCGGCGCTGCAATGAGCAGGCCGTGCATGGTGTCGCTACCCGCCCGCGTCTGTTCGTTGGCGCGGAGCGGGAAGAAGTCCAGCAAGGCCTGGTCGATCGGCAGCGGGAGGACCTCGCGCACCAGAAACGGCAGGGCCTGCCGGAGATCCTTGGGTGGCAGCTTGGGCAGATCGATCTCCCGGACGATCACCTGCTGGTGGGTGATACCGAGCACGACATTGCGGCTGCTGAAGGTCGAGGACACCCAGAGTTGACGCAGCGCTCCGGTGACGGCGCGCTCGTCCTTGACCACGCCGCCGACGACGGTGCCGGCGGGGAGGAAGGCCTGACCGAAGTTGCTGATGACCGGCCGGTCCTTTGTGGTGGTCGCCTCGACCGCCCGGATCGAGGTTGACCCGATGTCCAGGCCGACGAGCGTGGTGGAAGACACGAGCAGGACTCCTTCGATCAGACGGGCAGGAACGAGCCGTACCAACTGCTGACCGGTGCGGCGACGAACAGGGCAAGGACGGCGGCACTGATCAGACACGGACCGAGTGGCACGGCCATGTAGCGGGTCGCTCGCCGGGCCGCGAGTGCAGTCATTCCGCTGAGCGCTGCGATGCCGACGCCGCCGACGGCGGTGAGGAAGAGCGCGGGCCAGGACAGCCAGCCGAGGTACAGGCCGACCAGGCCGGCGAGCTTGACGTTGCCGAACCCGAGGCCGTTCGGGTAGGCCAGGGCGAGCGCGAAGTAGAGGACGAGCATGGCGGCCATGCCGGCGAGTGCCCGAGCGGCGTCGGCCCCGTCGGCCTGGCGGGCGCCGGCAGGCAGTAGCAGCAGGACGCTCACCACATACGACGGCAGGACGATCGAGTCGGGCAGGCGCCGGACGTCCAGGTCGATGAGCGCGAGGGCCACGCCCACCGAGGCCAGGTAGAGGTATGCCGGCAGTTGCACGTTCAGGCCGAAGCGGACGGTGAGCGCGGCGAACAGCGCGGCCGTGCCGGCCTCGACGGCCGGGTAGCGGAGGCTGATCCGGTCATGGCAGTTGTGGCAGCGGCCGCGCAGCACCACGTAGCTCAGCAGCGGGATCGCGTGCCGGGCCTTGATCGCCGTCGAGCAGCCCGGGCAGCGTGGCCCGCCGGCGATCAGCGACTCGTCCCGCGATACCCGGTAGGCGACGACGTTCAGGAACGAACCGACCAAGAGGCCCACGCTGCCGGACGCGGCGACCACCGGCCACGGTGCCGAATTCATGACCCACCGGCCGAGACGCTTACGACGTTCCACACCCGGGCCGCGTTCCCGCTGCCGACCGGCGGCGCGTAGGGCAGGCCGGTGTGCTGCAGGTCGACGTAGTGGTACTGCAGGCTGTATCCGGACGTGGCACGCTTGGTGTCGTAGGTCTGGAACTCCCACTGCACGCCGTTGGCGCCGCGGTGCGACTGGTAGAGGCCGCCGTTGAGGTTCAGCGGCCCGAGCGGGTCGCCGCGGTTGTAGTTGTCGGTCAGGAACGATCCGGACAGCGCGAACACCGCGGCGTCGATCCGTCGAGACGTGGTCGACGTCATGTTGTCGTACTGCATCGCCGGGTGGGTCGAGTTCAGGACGCCGTTGGTCTCCAGCACGCCGCGGTAGAGGCCGGAGATGTCGTTCGGGCACCAGCCGGGATCGGTGGTGTTGAGGTCGGCCGCGGTCTGGTCGACGCAGGACACCGGGTGGTAGTTGCGTACGTTCTGCCCGGCGACGATGTCGACACCGTCCTTCGACGGATCGGTGCTCGTGTCGCTGATGTCGCCGGTCACGACCACGTCGTTCGATGCGACCAGGCTGATCTTGCCCTGGTTGTCGCCCTCGACGTACAGGTCGCCCGGCGCGTCCGTCGCGGTGGCGCCACCCGGACCGATGTTGTACTGCGTCGCGTCCATGACGTCGGGGAAGTAGCTGGCCCCGCTCGCGGGTGACGTGATCGCCCAGACCGACTGTGTGGCGGTGAACGTGAACTGCGGCGTGCTGTTGCCCCAGCCCGGTGAGCCGGTGAGGCAGCCGAGCAGGCCGGAGATCAGCAGGATCAGGTTGCCGACGATGCTGCCGCTGCCGTTGACACAGCCATAGGTCTGCCGGCTCACCGTGAGGGTGATCGGCGTCTTCGTCGCCGCCTCCTGCGCCGGGGTGCCGGTGCTGGCGAAGATCGGGTCGGACGCCATCGGGCCGGCCGGCGCACTGCCGACGGACTGCGCCGTGCCGGTCGAGCTGGTGCCCGGCGTCGCGGCGGTGACCAGGTAACGGTGGTCGCCCGAAGCGGGCATGGCGTAGTTGTAGGCGTGTTGGCCGGTGTTGGCGGTCTGCAGGCGGGCGTTCACCAGCGCGGCCAGGCAGGTGCCCTGGGCCGTCGTCGTGCCGGTGAGGCACGTCCCGGCATTCACGTCGCTCTGGATGAGCCCGCGCACCGTGCCGTACTGGTTCGCCGGGGGCAGCGCCGAGCCGGTGGTGTGGCTGTACTCGCACTCGAACAGCTCACGGTCGTTGGCCGCGAAGGTGTTGTTGCACTTTCCACTGGTCGAGCTCGATGTGTACGCCGACCACCCAGTCGTGCTCGTGGCGTCCGTGGACGTACCGACTCCGGTCCACGCACACGGCCAGGATGCGCTCGCCGAGTACTTCACCGTGCTCGTGCACGTGCTGCTCGGCGCGGCCGAGGTGTCGGCCTTGTCTGGCGAGGTCGCGCCGCCCGAGCCGGGCAGATAGAACACGGCGGTCGAGGGCCCAGGGGTCGTAGTCGCCTTCTGGCCGCTGTTCGACCAGCCCGACGACGGCTTGGTCCCGAGGTCCTGCGCGTATATGACGCCGTTGCCGACCGTCTGGTAGTCGAGGTCGAAGTCCACGATGCCGCCCGCGAGCGAGCCGGACGGGTAGCAGCCGGGGTCGCTCGCAGCGTTGCGGGTCGTGGTGCCCGGGCTGGTCACGGTTGCGGTGCCGTCGCCGTTCAGCTTGACCCGGGTCGGGCCGCGGTACAGGCAGTAGTCGTCCGGCAGACCGGTAGTGCCGATGTCCGACGGCAGCTGGAGGTCGAGGGTGGCGACCTGGGGAACCTGGGACGTCGACGACAGGTTGCCGCCCGCGCTGGCGTCCCGGCGCCACGGCGTCCCGCCCGCATTCGGCGTGTTGTGCCCGGCGCTGCCCCACAGGGTCCAGACCGGCTGCTTGAAGATCGGGCCCGCGCCGCCATACGTCGCGTCGCTGATGAGCATCGCGTCGCGGGTGTAGATCTGGCCGTCGAACGTCATGCCGGTGGTGAACACGACGTCGCAGGCGGATGTGCGGGTCACGCCCTTCGAGTTGATGCTGCCGGTCTCGCCCCACACCGAGCTGCCGCCGTAGGTGTAGCGGCCGGGCGAGGACGTTCCCTCCGCGTACCAGTGCTGCGCGCAGATGCTGGCCGGGTAGGGGTTCGTCCCGCTGGTGGCCGGACCGTTCCAATGCACCGTCGTCGGCGAGGTGACCGAGATCCTCCGGCCGGTGTTGCTGGTGGCGTTGATCTTGCTGTAAGTCGTCGAGTCGCTGAGCTTCACTGTTCGCGCGGCGAAGTAGTCGTAGAGGAACGACGGCGACTGCGACTCGTAGTCGGTGTAGTAGACGTAGGAGAGGATGCTCGACGCGAGCGCGACGTCGGCAACGAGCTTCTTGCTGACTCCGTCTGCGGTCCCGGTCGAGTGGACCCGGACGTAATACTCCGAGGTCAGTGCGGGATCGGTGGTCCAGCTGAAGGTCTCGTTGGTCCCCGGCACCGTGTTGGCTCGGTGCAGCGCCGCGCTGCTCGCGCCGAGTGCCTGCGTGCACACCTTCGTCGTGTACCGGCACGGCTGCTGCGACTGCAGGTACGCGACGACGTCGTCGATGCCGGCCTGGGCCGCGGCGAGCGCGCCCTTCGCGTCCTGATCCACCTTCGCATTGATGATGTTCGGCGCGGCGACGGCCAGGGTGGTGGCGACGGCGGTGGTGATCACCGTGATGATCATCAGGACAAAGATCAGGGCGAACCCCCCGTCCTCGGCCGGTTCGCCACCTCGGCGGACCCGTTCGATGCGGCGATGGGCAGCACGCAGCAGACGCGTCATGACACCGCTCCTGTGATTGCGATGGTGGACTGCAGGGTCTGGGCCGTCTCGCCCGGCAGGCCGGTCAGCACGAGCTTCACGCCGACCGAGGCGATCGTCGTCGGGTCGGTGGCCGCGGTGCAGCTCGACGCCGGGTCGGTCTGCCCGGTGCAGTACGTGAAGACGTCGGTGTTGCCGAGCTTCGACACGATGACGCGGCTCGTGGTCGGGGTGGCCGGGTAGTTCGTCGTGTAGTCGCTCGGATAGGGCGCGATCGGCGCGTACACCTGCTCGACGAGCTGGCCGCCGGCTGCTGCGAAGGAGATCATCGTCGGGGCGCTACGGGCGTCGGAGCCCACCCGGTTGGCGTTGGTGTTCGTGTAGAACACCAGCGTGCTCGGCGTCGTGGTCGCGAACCGCCCGATCGCGTAGCCGGCCTGGTTCGTGGGGGTGTCAGCCACCTGGAGCGCGGTGGTCACGGCGGTGATCGCGACGCGGGCTTGCGCGGTGGCGAAGCTCTCGTTCGCGGTCCGGTTGGTCTGCCGCCCGGCCGAGACGAAGAACATCGCACTCATCCCGCCGATGATCACCATGAGGCCGGCGCCGACGAGCAGTTCGATCAAGGTCATCCCCGAGTCGGAGCGGCGCACGGCCCGAAGCGCGGTCAGCATGCGATCTCCGTGCCGATCGTGACCGGCGTCTTGCCGTCGCGCCAGGTGACAGTGGTGACGACCTGCATGGGCGGTGAATCCGGGATCCAGGTCGCGGGACACGGCGTGGTCACCGAACGGCTTACGGTGAAGGACTTGTTGCCCACGGTGACGGTGTGCGCGGCGACGCCCGCCGGGTAGTTCGGGTAGCGCAGGGAGCGTGCGTCCTGGATGTCCTGCTGGGCGATGTTCGCCGCGGTCACCCGGTCGCGCGTGGTGTTGGACGTGCGCATCGTCGCCACGATCGCGCTCGTCGCCGAGGCGCCGACGAGGGCCAGGAGCACGAAGGAGACAAGTGCCTCGATGACCGTGAAGCCTCGGTCGGTGGTAGCCGCTTCCTGACTCAGTGCGTCGAGGCGATGACGGGATGCGGACACGGACACCTCCTGGCGGGCTGGACGGGATCGAGGGAACGGCCCGAGGGCGGGACGGGGCAACCAGTGCCCCGTCCCGCCTCGGTGCGGACGACCGTCAGTTGATCGTTCCGGCCGTGGTGCTGTCGTAGTGGTAAACCTTGCCGGACCCGCCGTCGTTGGTGGAGTCGAGCGTGAAGCCGTCCGTGATCGGCGTGTAGGTCAGGGTGGTGCCGGACGAGACGTTGGCGGTCTCGGTCACGCCGGTGCCGCAGCTGAAGACCAGGTCGGCGCCCTGGGTGCCGTTGCCGGTCGGGGCGGCCGGGTAGGTGTTGGCGTTGTCGGTGTAGCACTGGTTGACCGCCGCGACCGCCGCGCGCAGGTCGGACTGGGCCGACTTGTCCTTCGCGCCCTTCTGGTAGTTCAGGTACAGGGGGATCGCGATGGCGATCAGGATGCCGATGATGACGACGACGACGAGCAGCTCGATGAGCGTGAAGCCGCGGTCCTCGGCGTCCTTCTCGGCACGGATTGCGTTGAGCTTCTGGGTGAGCATGTGAGCCTCCGGGACTCGGTGTGGGGGTTGGTTTCGCTCCGAGGGCCGGAGCAGGACGACCGGTCTGGGGCCGGTCGCCTTCCGTGCGCGGGCGAGCACGGAAGTCGGTGGGTGGCGCTGATCGGCGTCGGTGGTCACGTCAGGGCAGGCGGCGCTCCGGACGGATTCGAGCTGCCGTCGGCGTTGGCGGCAGAGGTGTAGGCGAGCTGCAGGTCGACCAGGTCGCCGGTGGCCGAGCTGTCGGTCACCGAAACCGCGGCGCTCACGAGCCCCAGCACCGAGATGCCGATGTCGGCGGTCAGCCCGACTCCGAGGCGCAGACCCCACGCCCGGGTCTCGCTGGCCGAATCCTGCCGGCCGCCGAGCATCAGCGTCAGGGTGATCTGGGAGCCGCTGTCGCTGGCGTTCAGGCTTGAGAGGACATCACTGATGCCCAGTCCGGTCAGCAACTGGTCGAGGGAGAGGCTGATAGCCACCTTGAGGTAGCCGTTGCTCGGGCCGACGATGGCGGACAGGCCGGCGGCGCTGACGGTGCTCTGGCCGAGCGCGGCCAAGGATGCGTAGCCGCCGCCGTTCACGGACACGAGCAGCGAGCCGTCGCTGGCCGACTTCACCGCCACCGTTCCGTTCAGCAGGCTCACCCCGGTGATGGAGCTGCCGCTGCTGCACGCCGTCGACGCCAGGCACTGCGACGTCGAGGAGACGACACCCAGGGTGCCGATGTTCACGCCCAGCAGGGACAACGACACCCCGGCCGTCTGGGCGCTGGCGTAGGCGCCGCTCGAGTCGGCGGCGGCGTAGCCCTGCAGGGCGCCGGTGGTCAGGTTCAGCACCGGCGCCGCCGGGACGGGCACGCTGGCGACGGAGTAGCAGTTGTCGGTCGACCAGCCGCCTGAGGTGCAGGTCGGGAAGCCGCTCCCGGGCGGGCTCTGGCTCGAGCTGGTGGAGTTGGCAACCAGGCCGGTACCCGAGAGGCCGCCGACGAGGTCGCTGACCAGCGTGCCGGGCAGCGCGGTGACGGCCGAGGTCAGCGGAGTGACGACCTGGTCGAGGACGGGGGTGAGGAAGTCGAGCAGGCCACCGATGTCGCCGCCGGTCGACACGTCGACCGCCATTCCGCTGCCGGTGGAGATCTTGACCGCGGCCGCGTACGAGGTCCCGAGCGCGGGGTCAGCGCCGGCCGGCACCGCCGACATGATCGCGGTCGTCACGACGGCCGTCGCGGCGGTCAGGGTGAGCAGCATGCGCTTGTTCATCAGGACGCTCCCTGGATGTGCTGGTAGATCGTGAACATCGGCAGGTACAGGCAGATCACCATCACGCCGACGAGCGCACCCATGACCACGACCATGATCGGTTCGATCGCAGCCGTGAGGGATTCCGTGGCGGTCTCGACCTCGTGGTCGTAGAAATCCGAGACCTTGCCGAGCATCGAACTCATCTGACCGGTCTCCTCGCCCACCTCCATCATCTGGGTGACCATCGCCGGAAAGACCGGGTGCCGGGACAGCGGCGCGGACATCGGCTGCCCGTCCCGCACCGACTTCTGCACGTCCTTCATTGCCTCGCCGATCACGGCATTTCCGGTCGTCCCACCCACGATGTCGAGCGCCTGCATCACCGGGACGCCGACCGACAGCAAGGTGCCGAGGTTGCGGGCGAAACGGCTGATCGCGACCTTGGTGAACAGGTTGCCGAAGACCGGCAGCCGGAGCTTGAGCTTGTCGAAGGCGAGACGCCACGCGTAGTCGTCGTGCAGCTTGCGCCGCAGCCAGTACGCGATCCAGGCGCCGACGGCGACCGCCAGCGGGACCAGCCAGTACATCTGGTGGCTGACGGTCACCATGATCTGCGTCGGCAGCGGCAGGTTCCCGCCGAGCTGGTGGAACATGTGCTCGAAGATCGGCACGATGAAGGTCAGGACGCCGACGATCATCAGCACGCTGAAGAAGATGACGATGACCGGGTAGGTCAGGGCCGACTTGATCTTGGCCCGCAGGTTGGCGTCCTTCTCGAACGTCGAGGCGATGCGGTCGAGCGCCTGATCGAGGAAGCCGCCGGTCTCGCCGGCGGCGATCATCGCGATCATGAGGCGCGGGAAGATTCGGTCCTGCTTGGCCAGCGCGGCCGACAGGGAGAGGCCCGATTCGATGCCGCGCCGGACGTCGCGCAGTGCGGTGTGCAGCTTGGGCTTGGTCGTCTGCTCCTCGAGGATCGCCAGGGAGCGCAGCAGCGACAGCCCGGAGTTGGTCATCGTGGCGAACTGCCGGGCCACGATGGCCAGGTCCTTCAGCGTGACCCGCCCCCCGAAGCCGGGGAGCTGGATGTCCTTCTTCAGCCCCTTACCGGCTTCGGTGAGCGAGAGCGGGACGATTCCCTGCTGGCGCAGAGTCGCGGCGGCGGCCCCATCCGTCGTCGCCTCGATCCTGCCCTTGGTGCGCTTGCCGGACGCGTCGACCGCGAGGTACTCGAACTGCTTGGACACTGTTGCGGTCATGCGATCACACCCGCCCGGCCAGGCGCTTGAAGTCCTCGACCGAGTGGCAGAGGTCGAGCGCCTGCTCGTAGCCGATCGCGCCCTCGTGCACGCGGGTCGCGAGATGCTGGTCGAAGGTGAGCATCCCGTCCGCGCCCGAGGACTGCATGAACGACGGGATCTGGTGGTTCTTGCCCTCGCGGATCAGGTTCCGGATCGCCGCCGTCGCGAACATGATCTCGCAGACCACCGTCCGGCCCTGGCCGTCCGACCGCTTGACGAGCGCCTGGGTGACCACGCCCTGCAGCGCGGTCGAGAGCTGAGCCCGGATCTCCTGCTGCTGGTGCGGCGGGAAGATGTCGATCACCCGGTCGATGGTCTGGGCGGCCGACTGGGTGTGCAGCGTGGCCAGCACGAGGTGGCCGGTCTCGGCGGCGGTCAGCGCGGTCGACACCGTCTCGAGGTCGCGGAGCTCGCCGACCAGGATGATGTCCGGGTCCTGCCGCAGCACCCGCTTGAGCGCCTCGGCGAAGCTGGTGGTGTCGACCCCGACCTCGCGCTGGTTGACCAGGCAGCGGCGGTGGTGGTGCAGGAACTCGATCGGGTCCTCGATCGTGACGATGTGGTCCTTGCGGATGCTGTTCGCGAGGTCGAGCAGGCTGGCCAGCGTCGTCGTCTTGCCCGAGCCCGTCGGGCCGGTGACGAGCACGAGACCACGCGGCAGGTGCGCGAACCGCTCGATCTGGTCGGGGATGCCCAGCTCGTGGAGCGGCTTGATCTCGTGCGGGATGGCCCGCATGACCGCGCCGTAAGCGTTGCGCTGCTGGAAGCAGTTCACTCGAAACCGGGAAACGCCGGGCAGGCTGTAGGCGATGTCGATCTCGAGGTGCTCCTCGAATCGCGCCCACTGCTCGCCCGAGAGCACCGCCTGGACCAGGGCCGCGGTGTCGGCCGGCGTCAGCAGCGGGTAGTCGGGCAACTCGACCAGGTCGCCGTGGATGCGGACCCGCGGCGGGGCGCCGACGGTCAGGTGCAGGTCGGAGCCGTTCATCTGCACGAGGCGGGTCAGCATCGTGTCGAGCTCGTCGCGCGTCTCGCGGTAGGGATCGAGCACGGCGACGTCTTCGTTGCCGTGGCGGGTCCGCAGAGGAGTGAGGGTGTCCACATCGAGCCCTTCGGCAAGAGGTGTGTCGCCAAGCCCCCACGGCGCGACGCGATCTAGAATTCACACGGACCATACAGACGCCGGTCAAGAAATACAATCCGTGTTAGACAACTTTCTTCCGAGTTGCCATGCGTGACCATCCGGCGCCGATCCGGGACCCTCGGCGGCGCCCGCGGGACCAACGTCCGCTCCAGATTTCGGCCGGCCTTTCGCGTGCCCTTGGGCGATAGCGTCCGAACCGGACCACAACGACCCGCTGGGAGGTCACCCGCTGATGCCCGTCGCCGAGCTCGCCGTCGTCTCGACCACCGTGCGCACGATGGACCCCGGCCGGCCGGTTGCCGACGCGATCGCCGTCCGCGACGGCGTCGTGGTCGCTCTCGGTGACCAGGACGTGCGGCGGGCCTGCGATGCCACGACGGTGGTCGTCGACGGTCGCGGGGCCGTGCTCACCCCGGGCCTGGTGGACGGCCACCAGCACCTGTTCCAGGGTTCGGAGATCCGCCGCGGCGTCGACCTCGAGGGCGCTCGCGACCGGGCCGAGCTGCAGGACCGGCTGCGGGCCGGGCGGGCGGCGATCGGCCCCGACGACTGGCTGCTCGGCTACGGCGTCGAGTACGAGACGTTCGCGGGGTGGGCGTACGACCATCGCGGCCTGGAGGGCGTGGACGGGCCCGGGCCGATGCTGCTCTGGAGCTTCGACCTGCACACGGCGTTCGTGAACGAGGCCGCCCTGCGGCTCGCGGGCGTCACCGGCCCGCGCGACCTCGGGGACTCGGCCCGGATCGTGTGCGACGGCGACGGCCGCCCGACCGGTGAGCTGCGCGAGTGGTCGGCCATGAACCTCGTCATCGACGTCCTGCCGCCCCCGCCGCCGGACCGGCTGCGGGCCTGGCACGTCGAAGCGCAGCAGGCCCAGAATGCGGTCGGCATCACCGGCCAGCACCTCATGGACGGTGGTCCTCGCACGGCCGGGCTGCTCGCGGCCCTCGAGGCGGACGGTGCACTGACCCAGCGGGTGTGGCTGCACCAGTACGTGTACGCGACCACCGGCGACGACGAGCTGGCCGGCATGGTGTCGGCCGCGCGGTCGTCCGGGCGGCTGTGGCAGGCGGACGGCGCGAAGTTCATGCTCGACGGCGTCATCGACACCGGCACGGCCTGGATGGAGGGGCCGGACGCCGTCGGCGCGAACACCGAGCCGCTCTGGCCCGACCCGGCCGCCTACAGCCGCCGGGTCGGGCAGCTGCACGCCGCCGGGCTGCGGGTCGCCACGCACGCGATCGGCGACCGCGCGGTGCGGCACGTCCTCGACACCTACGCCGCCCTGCCGGGCGGCGCGGCCGGACGGCACCGCATCGAGCACATCGAGACGGCACCGGACGCGATCGTCGACCGGTTCGCGCCGGAGGCGGTGACCGCCTCCATGCAGCCGATCGCCATGCAGTGGGTGCAGCCCGACCGCTCCGATCCGTGGTCGGCCCGGCTGACGCCCGAGCAGTGCGACCACGGCTGGCGCGTAGGCGACCTGTCGGCCCGGGGCGCGCTCGTCGTGCTCGGCTCCGACTGGCCGGTCGCGCACTTCGACCCGCGCCTCGGCCTCTATGCCGCCCGGATGCGCCGCGGGCCCGACGCCGCCGATCCGCGACCGGTCGGGGCGACCCGTCCGCTCACCGGCCTCGAGGCGCTGGCCGGCTACACCGTGAATGCGGCCCGGGCGGTCAGCAGCGACGGCGGCGTGCTCGCCCCGGGCCGACCGGCCGACCTCGTCCTGTGGGGCGAGGACCCGGTCACCTGCTCCCCGGAGGCGCTCGTCGGGTTGCCGGTGCTGCTCACCGTCGTCGACGGCCGGATCGTCCATCGCGACGCCGGGCGCTGAGCCTCAGACGGCGACGCGCAGCACCTCGGCGAGCGTCGTGTCGCCCGCCTTCGCCTTGCGCAGGCCGTCGGTGCGCAGCGACTCCATGCCCTCGGACTCGGCCACCCGCTGGATGTCGTGCGAGGACGCCCGCTCGACCGCGAGCCGCTCGACGTCCTCGCTCACCGTCATGACCTCGTGCAGCGCGATGCGGCCGCGGTAGCCCGTGCCGGCGCACGACCGGCACCCGACCGCCCGCCACAGCTGGGTCGGGGCGTCGATCACCTCGTAGGGCCAGCGGGCGGCGGTCAGCTCGGCCCGGGTCGGCGGGTAGGTCTCCTTGCACCACTGGCAGAGGCGGCGGGCGAGGCGCTGGGCCATCACGCAGTCGAGCGACGAGCCGACCAGGAACGGTTCGATGCCCATCTCGATCAACCGGGTCACGGCGCTCGGCGCGTCGTTCGTGTGCAGGGTCGAGAGCACGAGGTGGCCGGTCAGTGACGCCTCGACCGCGAGTTGGGCGGTGACTCGGTCGCGGATCTCGCCGATCAGGACGACGTCCGGGTCCGAGCGCAGGATCGCCGGCAGCACGGCGGCGAAGGTCAGGCCGGCCTTGTGGTTCACCTGCACCTGGTTCACGCCCGGGAGCCGGTACTCGACCGGGTCCTCGACGGTGATGATGTTGATCTCCGGCTTGCTGATCTCGGTCAGCGTCGCGTACAGGGTGGTGGACTTGCCGGAGCCGGTCGGCCCGGTGACCAGCAGCATCCCGTGCGGCTTGCTGAACGACGTCGAGAACCGCTCGTAGTTCGCCTCGCTGAAGCCCAGCCGCTTGAGCTCGAGGTCGATGCCGCCGGTGTCGAGGACGCGCAGGACGATCTTCTCGCCCCACACCGTCGGTAGGGTGGCCGCGCGCAGGTCGACCTGGCGGCCGTTGAGCTCGACGGTGATGCGGCCGTTCTGCGGGACGCGGCGCTCGGTGATGTCGACGCCGGACATGATCTTCAGCCGGGAGGTCAGGGCCGACTGGGCCGCGCGCGGGACGGTGTCGATCTCGTGCAGCACGCCGTCGATGCGGAACCGGATGCGCAGGTCGTTCTCGCTCGGCTCGAGGTGCAGGTCGGAGGCCCGGTTCTCGATCGCCTGCTCGATGAGGCCGTTGACGAAGCGGACGATCGGCGCCTCGTCGCCCACCGAGTCGAGCAGGTTCGTCAACGTCGGGGACGAGTCGGCGCCCATGCTCGCCGCGACGTCGTCCAGATCGTTCTCCGAGCGCTGGAAGCGGTCGATCGCCTTCTGCAACTCGTCGCGCGCGACGACCACCGGGCGCACCGACAGCCCGGTGGCGGCCCGGACGTCGTCGAGGGCGAGCACGTCGCCCGGGTCGGCGAGCGCGACGATGATCTCCTCGTCGTCGATGGCGATGCCGAGCACGCGGTGCCGCCGGGCCAGGCCGATCGGGATCTTGGCCGTGGCGGCGGCGTCGATCGGGTAGCCGACGAGGTCGACCGACTTCAGCCCGTAGGCCTGGGCGAGCGCCTCGGCCAGCTCGACCTCGGTGATGATGCCGTCGTCGACCAGCACGTCGCGCAGCGGGCGGCTCGACTCCTCGGCCGCGGTGACGGCAGCCGAGAGGACCGTGGGGCTGATGCCGCGCACGCGCAGCGCCTCCAGGATCGGTCCGTGCGTCTGGTACATGCCGCGGTCGCTCTTTCGGCTGTGAGATCGAAGTGCGCCCGAGAGTAGCTCAGGATCGGGCCGGAACCGGCTATCCCGAGATGTATTGCTCGAGCTGGCCGCGGTCGATCTCCAGCTGGCGGATGCGGTGGGACACGACGTCGCCGATCGAGACGATGCCGGCGAGGTGGCCGTCGTCGATCACCGGCATATGCCGGATGCGCCGTTCGGTCATGGTCTCGGCGATGCTGTCGATGGAGTCGGCGCTCGTGCAGCTGACGACCGGCGTGCTCATGATCCGGTCGACCCGCTGCTCCAGGACGCCGGCGCCCAGCTCGGCGGTCTGCCGGACGACGTCGCGCTCGGAGACCACGCCGGCGACCTCGGGGCCGTCGACGACGACCAGGGCACCGATGTTGTGCTCGGCCAGGGCGGCGACCAGCGCGGCGACCGTGTCGGAGGGGGCGATCGTGGCGACCTCGGCCGTCGTGTTGGTCGCCTTCCAGCGCAGGATGTCGGAGATGTTCATGGCGCGCCTCTCTGCCAGCTTGCTCTGAGCCTGCCGCACCGCGGGCAGACGCGCCAGGGACACGCTCAGGCGCGGGCGCTGCTGAACTCGACGATCGAGTCGGCGAGGACGTCCGGCTCGTCGAGCGGGACGAACGTGCGCGCACCCGGAACCTCGACGAGCCGGGCCGAAGCGAAGGCGGCGGCGAGCCGGCGGGCGAGCTCGAGCCGGAAGAACGGGTCGCGCGCGCCCCAGACCAGCAGCACCGGCCGATCGAAGTCGCCGAAGCGGGTGGCGACCTCCAGCAGTTCGCGCTTGTCGGTCGTGGCGAGGAAGTTGGCCGCGTCCCGGGCGATGCCCGGATCGGCCGCTCCGGCGCGGGCCCAGCGGGCGGTGAGCGCGGGGTCGAGGCGGGTTCGGGCCAGGCCGCCGTAGCCGAGCCGCGACTGCCGCAGCCAGGTCCAGCGCAGCGCCCGCAGCATCACCTGCAACCGGGGCGGACGGCGGCCGACGAGGTTCAACGCGCCGAACGGCGGCGGCGGGAACTTCTCGAAGGCGTCGCAGTTCGTGAGCACGAGCCGGCCGATCCGGCCGGGGTCGGCGTCGATGGCGAACTGGCACACCGCCCCGCCGGTGTCGTTGCCGACGAGGGTGACGTCGCGCAGCTCGAGGGCGGCGATCGCATCCACGACCATCGCCGCGACTCCGCGTGGGGTGCACCGGCGGGGGGCACTCGTCGGGACGCGGTGCGCGCCCAGCGGCAGGTCGAGCGCGTACGAGCGGACGCCCCGCTCGGCGAGCCGGGTGGCCACGCCGGCCCAGAGTTCGGCGTCGACCAGCAGCCCGTGCACGAAGACGACCGGCGGGTGCGGCGAGTCGGCCGGGCCGGCGACGCGGTACTCCAGGCGGGTCTGCGGGAGGTCGATCGTGGGCATCGGTCCGGCTCCTCGCGGTAGGTTCGGGGCGTGGGCCCACTAACATACGTACTGCCTGTATGAAAGACAACCGGATATGACCGCCCCCCGCCGGGCCCAGGCCGACCGCTCGGCCGCCACCCGCGACGCGCTGGTCGCGGCCGCGCGGCCGCTGTTCGCCGCCGACGGCTTCGCCGGGGTCGGCACCGAGGCCATCGTGCGGGCGGCCGGCGTGACCCGCGGGGCGCTGTATCACCAGTTCGCCGACAAGACCGCCCTGTTCGCGGCGGTGTTCGAGGCGGTCGAGGCCGAGGTGACGGCGCGCATCGGTGCGGCGGTCGGCGGGTCCGGGGCGAGCGACCCGCTCGTCCTGATGAAGCTCGGCGCCGGGGCCTGGCTGGACGCCTGCGCGGACCCGGAGGTCCAGCGGATCGTCCTCGTCGAGGGGCCGGCCGTCCTGGGTTGGGCCCGCTGGCGCGAGATCGGGCTGCGCCATGGCATGGGGCTGGTGCACGGCCTGCTCGCGGTGGCGATCGAGCAGGGACGGATCGCCGAGCAGCCGGTCGAGCCGCTCGCGCACGTCCTCATCGGGGCGCTGGACGAGGCGGCGCTCTACGTGGCGCAGTCCGCGGACCAGGCGGCGGCGAGGAGCGCGGTGGGGGCGGTCGTCGAGCAGTTGGTCGACGCTCTCGGCGTGTGACCCCCTCGCGCCGTCCTGGGGGCGCAAGGAGGATCACCCGGCGGCCTGACACTACGCAAAACGGTCGTGGGGGTTGGGAGCCGTTGGTCCCGTCCGTTATGACCGGAAGTCACCGAAGGGTGGCTCAGGTCCGGGTCGGGGCGGACACCTCCGGGGCCGGCACCGGGCGGTGCGCGCGACTCGCCGGCCGGCGCCGGGACGCCCGTCGGGCGAGGTCGACCGAGGGCGCGGCCGCGGGTGTCGTCGAGCGGCTCCGCAGCCAGTCGGCGGCGGCGTCGGCCGGCATCGGCTTCGCGATGTGCCAGCCCTGGACGCCGTCGCAGCCCATGCCCTCGAGCAGCCGGAGCTGATCATCGGTCTCGACGCCCTCCGCGATGGCGGGCACGCCGAGCGCGTGGGCCAGGCCGATGAGCGTCCGGACGATACCGATCGCGCGCGGGCCCCCGGCGAGGCGGGAGACGAAGACCCGGTCGATCTTGATCTCGTCCACCGGCATCGAGCTCAGCCGCAGCAGTGACGAGTACCCGGTGCCGAAGTCGTCGAGACTGATGGTCACGCCGGTCGCCCGGAGCCGCTCGAGGGTGCCGGTCGCGCGCTCGACGTCGTGGCTCATCACCTGCTCGGTGATCTCGAGCCGCAGCGAGGAGGCCGGCACGGAGTGGGCGGCGAGCTCGCGGGCGACGAGGCCGGGCAGGTCGTCACCGATCAGGTCGGTCGGCGAGATGTTCACCGCCACCGGGACGTCGAAGCCCTGGTCGCGCCAGCGGGCCATCTGCTCGAGGGCGAGATGGATGACCCGGCCGGTGAGCGCCGGCATGATGCCCGAGCGTTCGGCCAGCGGGATGAACTGATCCGGCGGGATGGGTCCGTAATCGGGGTGGGGCCACCGGACCAGCGCCTCCATGCCCATTACGGAGCCGTCGTGGGCCTGCTGGGGCTGGTAGTGGAGCGTGAGCTCGTCGTCGTCCAGCGCCCGGCGCAGCTCGCTGATCAGGCCGAGCCGGGCCGCGTTGTTGTCGTCGTACTCGGGGTCGTAGACCTCGATGCCGGTGCGGCTGTTCTTCGCCCGGTACATCGCGACGTCGGCGTGGCGCAGCAGCGCCGCCGTGTCCGTGCCGTCCTCGGGGCACACCGCGATCCCGAGCGACATCTGGACCTCGAGGTTGATGCCCTCGATCACGAGTACCGATCCGACGCCGGCCCGCATGCGTTCGGCGACGCCGCGGACCTCGTCGAGCTCGGCGTCGAAGACGAGGACGGCGAACTCGTCCCCGCCGAGCCGGGCGACGAGGTCACCCGGGCGCACGTTGTGCCGCAGCCGCTCGGCGATCGTGGTGAGCAGGTCGTCGCCGACCTGGTGGCCCAGGGTGTCGTTGACGGTCTTGAAGTCGTCGAGGTCGATGAGCAGCAGGCCGAAGCGGGTGCCGTCGCGCTGGTGCGCGAGCAGGGCCTGGTCGATCTCGTAGCCGAGCGTGACGCGGTTCATCAGCCCGGTGAGCGCGTCGTGCCCGGCCGCGTGCTCGCGCTCGAGCGACATCTGCGCGGTGTAGAAGATGAGCAGCAGCGGGACGAGCAGCAGCGGGGTGAGCGGCCAGGTGTGTTGCGCCAGGATCGCCACGAGCGGTGACAGCGCCAGCACGGCGAACGTCATGGCGGCGTAGTGCCAGAAGTCGTCGCGGACGATCTCGGCGAACGGGGCCGACCACGCGAGCACGCCGGCGACGAGGAACAGGTTGACGGCGAAGTAGACGATCCAGACGATCACCATCCACCACAGGTCGTTGGAGCTGATCGTGGGCAGCGGGTGTCGGAGCGACGGTGCGTGGCCGGACAGCGGCATGACGGCGTAGGCCCCGGCGATCGACAGGGCGTACTGGCCCGGGTTGAAGATCGTCTTCCACCATTGCTTGCGGGCCCGGCAGTCGGCGATCACGGAGGCGATCGCGATGATCACGACGGCCGGCCACACGCCCCAGACGAACAGCATCGCGATGGAGAAGGCGGTCGACATGACGACGCCCTGCGGATCGTGGCCGCGGCCCTGCACCAGCGGGAGCAACTCGAGCAGCACGACCAGCGTTGCGATCATGAGGAAGGCCGGCGCGAGGTCGAGGCCGGGCGCGGTGACGACCCGCCAGGCGGCGACGGCGATGAGCGGCCAGCCCAGCCCGACGGACAGGTACCAGGTGGCGCTCGACATCGACGCACCGCGCAGCGAGAACCGGCTGCGTGTGATCACCGACGGACACCTCGAAACAAAGCGGACAGAATCTTCCCTCCGCTCTTCGACCCGTCCGGCCGGATCTTGAGCACTTCCGGGCTCTTCCTGATCACTCCCGGGGGGCGTCGGGGCAGGCCGGCCCGGCGGTAGAGCTCGGCCAGGTAGCGCTCGGGCGCGTGGTCGGTGCGGGCGTACCGGCGCTGGTAGTCCGCGTGCCGATCGGGGTCGACGCCCGCGAGCCAACCGAGGAAGTGCTCGCGCACGCCGGGGCGCAGGTGCAGCGGGCCGATGCCCAGCGTCCGGCCGCCGGCACCCTGGACGGCGGCCACGACCTCACGCAGCTGGTCCGGGCGGTCGCTGAGCCCCGGTAGGACCGGTGCCATCAGCGCACCGGTTGCGATGCCGGCCGCCGAGAGGCGGGCCATCGCGTCGATCCGGCGGCGCGGGTTCGGCGACCCGGGCTCGGTGAGTCGCCAGACCTGCTCGTCGAGGGTGGCGATGGAGAAGTTGACCGACACGTCGACGTGCTCGGCCGCCGCTGTGATGATGTCGAGGTCGCGCGTGACCAGCGGCGACTTCGTCAGGATCGAGAACGGCGTGCGGTGCTCGGTCAGGGCCGCGAGCACGCCCCGGGTGAGCCGGTACTTGGCCTCGGCCCGCTGGTAGGGATCGGTGTTCGTCCCCATCGCGACCGGCTCCCGCTGCCAGCTCGGGGACGCGAGCTCGGCCCGCAGCTTCTGGACCGCGTTGATCTTCACGACGATCTTGCGATCGAAGTCCTCGCCGAGGTTCAGCCCGAGGTACTCGTGCGTCGGCCGGGCGAAGCAGTTGTGGCTGACCACCCCATTGGCGATGAAGTCGCCGGTGCCGGTCGTGATGTCGAACATCGGCAGGTCGATCCCAAGATCTGACACCGAGACGACGCGCAGCGCAGCGTCGCTCTTGATCGCTGCCTCGTCGATCTGCCTCTTGCGAGTCGTGGCCGGATCAGTGGCGATGAAGAACCGCAGGCGTTCACGGAGTCCGCCGGCAATCCGAACCGATCGCACACCGTTCGGCCGCTCGGGCTCGAGCATGGCGGGGAGGCCGAAGTGGCGGGCGGAGTTGACCGTCCAGTCCAGTATCTCGGGATTGCCGTTAGCAATCCGAAGGATGCCGCGGCTGTGGCTGCCCTCGGCGTCGAAGATGCCGGCCAGGAAGCCGCGCCGCCATTGATCGGTCGGATCGACCGGCCAGGTCACGATGCGTTGGATCGCCTCGACGGATGACCGGGACTGAGTGCGGATCGCCGTGTGCGCGCGGCGGACATCCGTGGTGGGACTGAAGGCGAACGTGGTCGTCGCAATGCCGGCGGCCCGGAGGAAGTCCCGGGTCCGATCCAACGGCTCGTCATCGGTGAGTGCGAGTCGAAACCGATGGACGTCGCCGTGCGTGCGCCCGGCCCGTTCGTAGTGGTAGCTACGCAGGTTCGCGTCCCCACGGATCATGCCGGTCAGGTAGCCGCGCCGGTACTCGGCGCAATGGGTAGGGGCGGCGGCCAGCGCGCCGATGCCCAAGAGTTCGTTGTTCGTCGTCAGGTGGGGGCGTTGCGCGGTGCCGGGCGCGTCGATGACGTGCTTCCAGCCGCGTCCGGTCAGGAACCGATGGTCGCCGCTCGCCACCAGCTCGGTGCCGTCCTCGAGGGTGACGCGGTACGCGTGTTTGACGGTGCGCCAGTGATCGAGCACCGCCGTCGAAACGTATCGCCGGTACTTGCCGTCGAATCGCGTTCCGTAGACCCGGTCCCCCGGACGGACGTCCGCCAGCGGCCGAACGCGGCCGTCGGCCATGAGGATCGGTGTGTCGCCGACGAGGCAGTAGCTACAAGCATGGCTACAGCCTCTGTAGACATTGATCGTCCAGTTGGCCGGAGCGCGGGAGTTGGACGGGACGTGATTGAGGATGCGCTTCGCGGTGACGTGCAGGAACTCGAGGTCGGACATCCGTCCGCTGCCGAGGTCGGGCACGAACAGCTCCTCGGCGCCGAACAGCACCGGCTCGCCGTCTTCGGCGACCTTCCACCGGAACCCGGAGCGGCGCGAGGTGGTCAACGGAAGTCCCGGGAACGGACGTGGAGGCCGAGGTGGAGGCGTTCGAGGCGCTCGGCGACGACGTTGATGACGCCGTCCTTCGGTGTGCTCGAGCATGCCGCGGATCAGCAGGCCGCCGGACTCGCGGGCGACCCGCCGGTGCCGCTGCCAGACCACCTCCTCGACGATCACGTTGACCATGCCGGTCTCGTCCTCGAGGTTGAGGAAGGTGACGCCGCGGGCGGTGGCCGGCCGCTGCCGGTGGGTGACGACGCCGCCGACGGTCACCCGGGTGTGGTCGCCCAGCGCGCGCAGCCCGCGGGCGGTGATGATGCCGAGCGCGTCGAGCCGGGCACGGATCAGCGCGGTGGGGTAGAGGTCGGGCGTGATCGCCGGTCGCCCACATGTCCGCGATCAGCTGCTCGGGCTCGGTCATCGCCGGCAGCCGTGGTGGCGTCGCCTCGTCGAAGGCGACGACGTCGAGCTGCCCGGGACGGGCGGTGGCCGCCGCGCCCGCCCCCCACAGCGCCGCGCGCCGAGGCACCCCGAAGCCGTCGAACGCGCCCGCGGTGGCCAGCGCCTCGACCTGGTCGGCCGACAGCCCGACCCGCCGGGCGAGGTCGGCCATCGAGGTGTACGCGCCGTGCCGCGTCGCGCTCGGTCGACGATCGTCTCGGCGAGGTCGGTCCCGATCGTGCGCACCGATGGCCAGCCCGAGCCGGACGGCCGGCTGCGGGGCGTCCAGGCACGGCGCACTGGGACGGGCCGTCGCCGGGCTTCGAGCGCGCGCCGAAGCCTGCGACACGTCGAGCGCGGGCTTGCGGATCTCGATGCCGTGCCGCTTCGCGTCGTGGACCAGTGACTGCGGCGAGTAGAACCCCATCGGCTGGGCGTTGAGCAGCGCCGCGCAGAACGCCGCCGGGTAGTGCCGCTTGAGCCAGGACGAGGCGTAGCACCAGCAGCGCGAACGCTGATCGAGTGGCTCTCGGCGAAGCCGAACGCGGCGAACGCCTTGATCTTCTCGTAGATCGAGTCGGCGACCGGCGCCGGTGATGCCGTTGGCGGCCATGCCGTCGTAGAGCCGGATGCGCATGGCGTCGATCCGCTCGACCCCGATCGCTTCGACCCCATCGCCCGGCGCAGCTGGTCGGCCTCGGCCGGGGTGAAGCTCGGCGACCTCGACGGCGATCTGCATCAGCTGTTCCTGGAACAGCGGGATGCCGAGGGTGCGGGCGAGCGGCTTCTCCAGCTTCGGGTGCGGGTAGGTGATCGCCTCCTCGCCGTTGCTTGCGGCGGATGAACGGGTGCACCGAGTCGCCCTGGATCGGGCCGGGCCGGATCAGCGCCACCTCGCATGCGAGGTCGTAGAAGTTGCGTGGCTTGAGCCGGGGCAGGGTCGCCATCTGCGCGCGGGACTCGACCTGGAACACGCCGACCGAGTCGGCGCGCGCAGAGCATGTCGTAGACGCACGGCGCCTCGTCCGGGATCGTCGCCAGCTCGTAGGTGACCGCCGTGGTGCTTCGTGATCAGCTCGAAGCAGTACTGGATCGCCGAGAGCATGCCGAGGCCGAGCAGGTCGAACTTGACCAGGCCGATCTCGGCGCAGTCGTCCTTGTCCCACTGCAGCACGGTGCGGCCGGGCATCCGGCCCCACTCGACCGGGCAGACCTCGATGACCGGACGGTCGCACATGACCATCCCGCCCGAGTGGATGCCCAGATGCCGCGGCGCGTTCTGCAGTTCGTGAGAGCTGGAGAACTCCGTCGGGGATGCCGGAAGGTCGTCCTGGGTGGCCACGAACGCGATGAGCGCTCGCGCGAAGAGCCCGCCGGCCGCGGCGCGGCCCCGAGCGGTAGCGAGGGGGAGCTGCCGTAGAGACGCTCCGGCGATGACCAGTAGTAGCCCTGCTCGATCTCCTTGCTCCACGCGTCCTGCTGGCCGGGGGAGTAGCCGAGCGCCTTGGCGATGTCGCGCACCGCCGACTTCGGCCGGTAGGTGATGACGTTCGCGACCTGGGCGGCGTGCTCGCGGCCGTGCATCTCGTAGACGTGCTGGATGACCTCCTCGCGGCGGTCGGACTCGATGTCGATGTCGATGTCCGGCGGCTCGCCACGCTCGGGCGCGAGGAAGCGCTCGAACATCAGGTCGTACTAGACGGCGTCGACCGCGGTGATCTGCAGCGCGTAGCAGACCGCGGAGTTGGCCGCGCTGACCCCGGCCCTGGCAGAGGATGCCGTTGTCGCGGCAGAACCTCGCGATCTCCCAGACGACGAGGAAGTAGCCGGGAAAGTGCAGCTCCTCGATGATCTCGAGCTCGTGCTCGAGCATCGTCGCGGGCCTTGGCCTCGTGCGGCTTGCCGCCGAAGCGTTCGGCCGCGCCGGTCGTAGGCCAGCTGGCGCAGGTAGCTCATCTCGCCGTGCCCCGGCGGGCACGGGAACGGGGGCAGGTCGGGGGCGATGAGGGAGAGCGGGAAGGCGATCTCCTTCGCCAGCCGGGCCGCGTTCTCGACCGCGTGCGGCCAGCGGGCGAACCGGGCGGCCATCTCCTCACCGCTGCGCAGGTGCTGCCCGGACCACGCCGGCAACCAGCCGTCCATCTCGTCGAGGCTGCTGCGGGCCCGGACGGCCGCCATCGCCGTCGCGAGCGGCCGCCGCGGCGGCGCGTGGTAGTGCGCGGCGGTGGTGGCGACGATCGTCAGGCGCAGCTCGTCGGCGAGGGCCGCGAGCACCTCGTACCGTTCGTCGGCGAGCGGGTCGAGTTCGTGGGTCAGCTCGACGGCGACGTTGTCCCGCCCGAAGTGCGCGACGAGTTCAGCGAGCGCTGCTGCTCGGCAGCGTCGGCACCGCCGCTGTCCAGCGCCCGACGAACCGCGCCCTTGCGGCAGCCGGTCAGGATCAGCCAGTGCCCGTCGGCCCGGGCGGCGAGCTCTTCGACCTCGTCATAGATCGGGCGCCCCTTGGCCCCGCCGCGCAGGTGGGCGGTGCTGATCGCCCGGCACAGCCGGGCGTACCCCTCGGGGTCGCGGGCCAGGGCGAGCAGGTGGGTGCCGGGTGGGTCGGGGACGCCGACCCGGGCGGCCACCGACCGCCGGGCCTGGGTGTCGGGCAGCGGGACGTCCAGCGAGAGCTCGGCCCCGAAGCCGGTGAGCAGGCCGTGCGCGCGGGCCGCCTCGGCGAACCGGACCACCCCGTAGACGCCGTCGTGATCGGTGAGGGTCAACGCCTCGAGGCCGAGCCGCACCGCCTCCTCGGCCAGCTCCTCCGGGGCGGACGCGCCGTCGAGGAAGCTGAAGGCCGAGTGGGCGTGCAGCTCGCCGTACGGGACCGCCGACCCGGGGCGCGGGAGCGCCGCGGCCTGGTAGGCGGCTCGCTTGCGGGACCAGGCCGGGGAATCCCCGCCGTCACCCTGCGCGACCTGCCTCCAGGGTGCCTGTGGCCGGCCGGAGAGCCGCCGCTCCAGCTCGTGCCACGGGATCTCCGGGTTGTCGAACCCCATCCGTCCACATTAGAACGCCTGTTCCTATTAAGCCATCCCGGGGCATGTCGAGATCCACGCGACCGCTCCGTCCCTGGTCCGGTAGGGAACAACGCAAAGGAGAACTCATGCCCATCAAGTTCGAGAACGTCGCCATCGCCGTCCGCGACCTCGACGCGACGATCGCCTTCTTCACCGACCTCGGGTTGAGCGTCGTCGGCCGGGACACGGTCAGCGGCGAGTGGGCCGACACCGCTGTCGGCCTCGACGGCAACCACGCCAAGATCGCCGTCCTCAAGACGCCGGACGGCAACGCCTGCCTCGAGCTGTTCGAGTACATCCACCCCGACGCGATCGAGACGGATCCGACCCGGCCCCACGAGATCGGGATGCACCGGATCGCGTTCACGGTGGACGACCTCGACGCGGCCCTCGTGATCGCCGCGCGGCACGGCTGCCACCCGCTGCGCGGCGTGGCGACGTACGGGGACTTCTACAGGCTCACCTACCTGCGCGGCCCCAGCGGCATCCTCGTGATGCTCGCCCAGGAACTCGAGAAGGGCTGAGCTCGGGTGAGATGCAGCTGCACTACCCCTCTGGTTCAGTCGTTTCCGGTGCGGCGGATTGACTGGACGAGAGGGGAAGACGGGGGCGGAGCGGGCTCAGACGTTGAGCACCTCGAAGCCGACCGCGAACGTGACGCCGATTCGCGTCCCGGTCTGCCGGGCGAACGACTCGAGGAACTCCTGCGGCTCGGACATCGGGCCGTCGCCGAGGCCGCGCAGGTACTCGGCGTGGGCCTCCAGCGACGCGATGCCGGCCGCGAAGTGGTCGGTGACGTCGACCGCGTGGGACATCCTCGGCGAACCGGCGACCAGCACCGTCGGCACCTTGCACGGCTCGAGGCCCTCGTCGAGCAACTCGCGGAACACCCACCGGTTGCCGGCGTCGCGCACGCCGTCGACCGCGGCCAGCCCGAGCGCCACGTGATCGGCCTGGTTGCGGCTGCCCGGCCCCCAGGAATCGTGGAAGTTACCGGTGATGACGATGTCCGGCCGGTGCCGCCGGATCGCCCGCGCGATGTCGCGGCGCAGCGGCAACCCGTACTCCAGGACGCCGTCGGGATAGCCGAGGAACTCGACGGTGTCGACGCCGACGAGCGCAGCCGACGCCCGCTCCTCGGCCTCGCGCAGCGGCCCGCACTCCTCCGGGGCCAGGGCGTCGATCCCGGCCTCGCCGCTCGTCGCCAGGCAGTAGACGACCCGCTTGCCCTGGCCCGTCCACCGCGCGACCGCGGCCGCGCTGCCGTACTCGAGGTCGTCCGGATGCGCGACGATCGCCAGCGCGCTCGACCACGACTCGTCCACGCGCTCCAGCGCTTCGGTCATAGTCGCAACCTACGCCGGGCCGACGAGCCGGACACCGCGTAGGCGGCCGCGCCGAGCAGCAGGACGCCGGCCCCGCTGAGCACCGACCCGAGCGGCAGGCTCGCGGCCAGCACCACGCATCCGGCGAGCCCCAGTGGGGGCAGCCAGCGGGGCGGCCGGCGCTCGGCGGCGGTGAGCGTCGCCGCACTCGCGTTGGCGATCGCGTAGTAGCCGAGCACGCCGAAGGACGAGAAGCCGATCGCCCCGCGCAGATCGGTCGTCAGCACCAGGACGAGCACCACTGCCGCCACTGCGAGCTCGGCCCGGTGGGGGACGCCTCGCGTGGGGTGGACGGCGGCCAGCCCGCCGGGCAGGTGCCGGTCCCGGGCCATCGCGAACGTCGTCCGGGACACCCCGAGCAGCAGGGCCAGCAACGAACCCAAGGCGGCGACCGCCCCGCCGGCCCGGACGACCGGGCCGAGCCAGTCCGCGCCGCCGACCGCGACCGCGGCCCGCAGCGGTGCCGGCGCCGCGGCCAGCCCGGAACCGCCGAGCACCGAGAGGGCGGCCACAGCGACCAGGGCGTACACCGCCACGGTGATCCCGAGTGCGATGGAGATCGCGCGCGGGATGGTGCGGGCCGGGTCACGGACCTCCTCGCCCAGGGTCGCTATCCGTGCGTACCCGGCGAAGGCGAAGAACAGCAGGCCGGCCGCCTGCAGCACGCCGTGGGCAGTCGTCCCGCGCAACGGGTTCGGGGCGCTCGCGGACCCGCCGGCGAAGCAGCCGATCACCACCAGTGCCAGGACGGCGAGGACGACGGCGACGATGATCCGCGTCGCCCAGGCCGACTTCTGCACGCCCCACAGACCGAGGACGGTGAGCACGACGACGCCGGCCGCGGCCGTAGCGCGGGCGTGCTCGGGCCAGGCGTATGCGGCGAAGGTGAGGGCCATCGCCGCGCAGCTCGCGGTCTTGCCGACCACGAAGGCCCAGCCGGCCAGGTATCCCCAGAACGGGCCGAGCCGGCGCTGCCCGTAGACGTAGGTGCCGCCGGACTCCGGGTACAGGGCGGCCAGCCGGGCCGAGGACGTGGCATTGCAGTACGCGACGAGCGCGGCCGCGGCCAGGCCCAGCAACAGCCCGGCGCCGGCCGCGCGGGCGGCCGGGGCGAAGGCCGAGAAGACGCCGGCGCCGATCATCGAACCCAGTCCGATCACCACGGCGTCCCCGACGCCGAGGTGGCGGGTCAACGATGCGGGCACGGCGCGAACCTACGCGGTGCTCACGTCGAGTTGCGATCAGCCCGCCTCGCCGATATCTGTACCTTTCGTCCGATCTTCACGCCCGGTTCAACTTCCCGCGCCACGAGGTGACCCGTGTCCGTTGCCCCCTCCGTCCGACGGCTCGCGGCCCTCGCCGCCGCCGCGCTCTGCTGCCTCACGCTGACCGTCCCGTCGTCGGGCGCCGGCGCCGTCTCCGGCGCGGCCGTCAAACGGCTCGTCGGCTCGCTGCTCGACTTCGGCTGCGCCAACCCGGCGAACCACCGCTCGGCGACGCTGCTGCCGGCCGCCCGCGGCCACGCCGTCACCTGCTTCGGGCAGGCCGTCTCGACCAACGGCCGCGGCCCGGCGGCCACCAAGGGGCCGGTCGGGCTGGGCCCCACCCAGATCCAGTCGGCCTACAAGCTCGCCGGGCTGTCGGCGAGCGGCCGCACGGTCGCGATCGTCGACGCCTACGACGACCCGAGGGCCGAGGCGGACCTCGCCGGCTACCGCAAGGCCTACGGCCTGACCGCGTGCACGACGGCCAACGGCTGCTTCCGCAAGGTCAACCAGGCCGGGGCCGGGTCCCCGCTGCCGAAGGGCGACTACGGCTGGGCCGAGGAGATCAGCCTCGACCTCGACGCCGTCTCGGCCGCCTGCCCGAGCTGTCACATCCTGCTCGTCGAGGCCAATTCACCGACCGACGCCGATCTCATGGTCGCGGTCGACACCGCCGTCCGGCTCGGGGCCGTCGCGGTTTCGAACAGCTACGGCGGGGCCGAGGACGCGACCGAGCTCACCGCCGACGCGCACCTGCTCCACCCGGGTGTCGCCATCACCGCGTCCTCGGGTGACGGCGGGTACGGGGTGTCCTGGCCGGCCGCCTCGCCGTACGTCACCGCCGTCGGCGGCACCACGCTCAAGGCGGCGACCAACGCGCGCGGCTGGACCGAGACGGCCTGGTCGGGCGCGGGCAGCGGCTGCTCGAAGTACGAGCCCAAGCCGTCCTGGCAGCACGACACCGGGTGTGCGCGGCGCACCGTCGCCGACGTCGCTGCCGTGGCGGACCCGGCCAGCGGGCTCGGCGTCTACGACACGTACAACAGTTGCGGCGGCGGCCCGCTCTGCGACCTGCTGCTCTCGCTCGGCGCGGCCCAGGGGCTGGACGGGTGGGCCCAGGTCGGCGGGACGAGCCTGTCCTCGCCGCTGATCGCGTCCGTCTACGCGCTGGCCGGCAACGCGGTGACATCCGGGTCGGCGCCCTACGCCGACCCGGGAGCGCTGTTCGACGTGACGGCGGGCTCGAACGGCTCCTGCGGGGGCACCTACCTGTGCACAGGAACGGCCGGGTACGACGGGCCGACCGGCCTCGGGACGCCGGACGGTACCGGGGCGTTCTGAACCGGTCCGGCGCCGGCGCGTACCTTCCGGCCCGGCTCCGGGGTTAGTCAGGTATGCGCCGCCTGTTGTTCGCCGCCCTGTTGACACTCGGCCTCTGCATCGGGGTGGCCGAACCGGGGGCCGGCGCCAGCCTGCGCCGCGGGCTGCTGCCGTTCGGCTGCGCCTCCGGCGCCCGGATCCACTGCTTCGGGCAGGTTGTCCTCGGCGCCGGCTCCCTGGCGCCGAGGGCGGCGCCCGGGCCGGTCGGCTACGGGCCGAAGCAGCTCCAGTCGGCCTACCGGGTCGCCGGCAAGCACGCCGCGGGCCGGATCGTCGCGATCATCGACGCGTACGACGACCCCAAGGCCGAGTCCGACCTGGCCGTCTACCGCAAGACGTTCGGGCTGCCGCCGTGCACGACGGCCAACGGCTGCTTCCGCAAGCTGAACCAGGACGGGCGCAGCGCCGCGCTGCCGAAGAGGGACTTCGGCTGGGCCGAGGAGATCAGCCTCGATCTGGACGCCGTGTCGGCCACCTGCCCCGACTGCCGGATCCTGCTCGTCGAGGCCACCTCACCCGACAGCGGACCGCTGATGACCGCGGTCGACACCGCGGTCCGGCTGGGGGCGGTCGCCGTCAGCAACAGCTACGGCGGCGGGGAGGACCCTTCGATCCTGAGCGACGACCGGCACCTCAACCACCCGGGCGTGGCGATCACGGCGTCGTCCGGCGACGCGGGCTACGGCGTGCAGTGGCCGGCCTCGTCGCGGTACGTCACGGGCGTCGGCGGGACGACGCTGAAGCGGTCGACCACCTCGCGCGGCTGGACGGAGACCGCGTGGTCCGGTTCGGGCAGCGGCTGCTCGAAGTACGAGCCGAAGCCGTCCTGGCAGCACGACACCGGCTGCAAGCGACGGACGGTCGCCGACGTCGCCGCGGTCGCCGACCCGGCCACCGGCCTGGGCGTCTACGACACGTACAACAGCTGCTTGCTCGCCGCGATCTGCGACGGGCTGATCTCCGCCGGCCTCGCGCAGGGGCTCAACGGCTGGGCGCAGATCGGCGGGACGAGCCTGTCGGCGCCGATCGTCGCCTCGATCTACGCGCTCGCCGGCAACCACCGGCGCGCGTCGTACGCGTACAGCCATGCCGCGTCGCTGTTCGACGTGCGGTCGGGGACGAACGGCAGGTGCAGCGTCGCCTACCTGTGCACCGCCCGCACCGGGTACGACGGGCCGACCGGCCTCGGGACGCCGAACGGCCTCGGCGCGTTCTAGCTCCCGGCGCGCTCTACGGTGGTGCGATGCCCGTGCTGCTGGTCGTCCACCACACGACGTCGCCCGCGCTGCAGGCGCTGCTGGAAGCGGTGCTCGCGGGCGCCGGGGCCGACGGGATCGAGGGCGTCGAGGTGCGGGTGCGGCCGGCGCTCACCGCCTCGCCGGTCGACGTGCTCGAGGCCGACGGGTTCGTGCTCGGGACCCCGGCCAACATCGGCTACCTGAGTGGCGCGATGAAGCACTTCTTCGACGGCATCTACTACCCGACGCTGACGGCCAGGCCCGGGGCGCCCTACGGGCTCTACGTCCACGGGAACAACGACACCGAAGGCGCCGTCCGGGCGGCCGAGTCGATCGCCAAGGGGCTGGGGTGGGAGCGGGTGCACGCGCCGGTGACGGTCATCGGCCCCCCGACCAAGGACGACACCGAAGCCGGCTGGGACCTCGGCGCCACCGTCGCCGCGACGCTGGCCGGCTGACTCAGCCGGCCGGCCAGTGCGCCGGACGCTCGACGCGGGTCGGCAGCTGCGTGCTCGCGTCCCCGCGCGCCGCCGCCACCTGGGCCTGCGTCACGTACAGCGCCCGGCCGAGGTCGGCGCCGCGGACGTCGGCACCGCGCAGGTCGGCCCCGAGCAGCTCGGTGCGGTCGAGGTCGGCTCCCCGCAGGTCGGCGCCGATCAGCAGCGCGCCCCGCAGGCTGCCCCGCCGCAGCCGGACCGGCCGCAGGTCGGCCCCGGCGAGGTCGGCCCCGGCCCGGTCCGGCCCGGCCGGCCGCCGCACGAGCTCGCTCGCCGCGCGCAGCAGCGGCGCCACCGCCGCGCGATGCGAGACGACGTCCGGCCCGGCCAGCACCGCGTCGGCCAGCTGCTCGGTCTCGGCCAGTGCGGCCCGCAGCTCGCCGTGCCGCGGGGCGGCCGCGGGCCAGGCGAGCGCCTCCGTCAGATACCAGAGCAGCTCGTGCAGCACCCGCAGGTCGGCGAACGACTCGAACATCGGACGGGCCGATTCGGGGTCGGTCCGCCAGTCGCGGCCGCCGAACGTCACCTGGGCCACCCGCTGGCCGGCGCCGAAGCAGTCGAAGACCGCGCACCCGGGCATGCCGGCCGGGCGGAGCCGGTCGTGGATCGTGCAGTCGAAGCCGGCCGAGAGATGCTGGCAGGGCGCGCCGGCCGCCTTGTCGAAGGCGAAGTCGGCCGAGTGCGCGAACGGCAGCGCGACGCAGCACAGCGCGAAGCACCGGGCGCAGTCGGCCCGCAGCTCGGTCATTCCTCCCACACCTCAGGCAGCCCGAATCCGGCGAAGACCGCGGTGTCGAGGAACGCGTAGATGTGGGTGATCGCGCCGCCCTCGGTCTCGAGCACCTGGATGCTGTGCGCGCGGTACTTCCCGTCCGGGCCTAGCTGGTAGGTCGCCGCGGCCGGGCAGCCGTTGGCCGCGGTGGGCACGAAGCGGCGGACGACGCCGGTGAGCACGCGGTGCGCGAAGAACCCGGCGACCGCGTCGCGGCCGCTGAACCAGACGACCAGCGGCGGCATCTCGAGCTCCACGTCCTGCCGCAGCAGCTCGGTGAGCGCGGCGATGTCGGCCGCCTCGAAGGCCGTGATGAACCGCTTCAACACGTCGGCGTCGACACTGTCGTCCATCGCGACCTGCTCCTCGGTCGGGCTCGCCGCGGCGAGATGGGCGCGCGCCCGCTGCAGGGCGCTGTTGACCGCGGCCACGGACATCTCCAGCAGCTCGGCGACGTCGGCGGCCGGCCATTCCAGGACCTCGCGCAGCACGAGCGCCGCCCGCTGCCGGGCCGGCAGGGTCTGCAGGGCGGCGACGAACGCCAGCCGCGTGCTCTCCCGCCGGCCGGCGATCGCCGCCGGGTCGTCGGCGTCACCGCGCACCGCGGCGTCGGGCAGCGGCTCAAGCCACGGGACCTCGGTGCGCCGCTCGCCGGTCGCCACCTGCGGGTCCGTGCTCGGGCCGCCCAGCCCGGACGGCAGTACTCGCCGCCCTTTGCTCTCCAGCGTCGTGAGGCAGGCCCGGGTCGCGATGCGGTAGAGCCACGTGCGGACTGACGACCGTCCCTCGAACCGGTCGAACGCCCGCCAGGCCCGCAGGTAGGTCTCCTGCACCGCATCCTCGGCGTCGTGGAACGAGCCGAGCATGCGGTAGCAGTGCACGAGCAGCTCGCGACGGTACGGGTCGGCGAGGCGCGCGAAGTCCGGATCAGGCGACGGCATCGAGATCGACCGTAGCTGGCCCGGCGAGCTCGTCCACGGCGGTTGCCGCTCGCCCCGGGACCCCGCCGAGCAGCAGCCCGGCGAACGCCCCGGCGAGGGCGAGACTGGCCGCGACCGTCAGGGCCGGGGCGACCCCGTCGCGGAAGGCCGCCGGCCCGGCGTAGCTGCCCCGCGCGCCGAAGACGGCGGAGGCCACGGCCACGCCGATGACGCCGCCCAGTTGCCGCACCGAGTTGAACGTCCCCGATGCCTGGCCGAGGTGGGCCGGCTCCACCGCGTTCATCACCGCGTTCTGGCTCGAGGGGAGCGCCATCGAGGTCCCGCAGCCGGCGATCACCAGCGCCGCGATCGACCACGTGTACGGGTGGTCGTGGGCGACGTTGTAGGCGACCCAGCCCAGACCGGCGCCCTGCAGGGCGAGGCCGGTGACGAGCAGCGGGCGGTTGCCGAGCCGGTCGCTCAACGCCCCGGCCAGCGGGGCCACGACGAACAGCGTCGCCGTCCACGGCATGAAGCGCAGGCCGGCCGCGAGCGGGCTGTAGCCGAGCGAGATCTGCAGGTACTGCGCGATGAGGAAGACCGCGCCGAACAGCGAGGCGGTGAGCATCAGCATGGCCGCGTTGCCGGCCGCGTAGGGACGGATCGCGAACAGTTCCATCGGCAGCATCGGCTGCTCGGTGCGCCGCTCCCACGCGACGAAGGCGAGGGCCAGGACCGCGCCGCCGGCGAGCGTGCCGACCACCTCGGCGCTGGACCAGCCGGCGTCGTCGGCCCGTACCAGGCCCCAGACGACGCCGAGCATCGCGGTCGAGACGAGCGCGAGCCCGACCAGGTCGAACCGGGTCCGCGCGCCGCGGCTCTCGTCGATCCGGGCCAGCGCGAGCGGGATGAGCACGACTCCGATCGGGATGTTGATCCAGAAGATCCACTGCCAGGCGATGCCCTGGGTGACGGCGCCGCCGACCACCGGGCCACCGACGACTGCGAGGCCGGTCAGGGCGGTGAAGATGCCGACGATCGGCCCGCGCCTCTCGACCGGAAAGGCGGCGGTGAGCAGGGCGACGGCCAGCGGCATGATGAGCGCCGAGCCGGCACCCTGGACGGCCCGGGCGGTGATGAGCAGGCCGGTCGTCGGGGCCAGCGCGCAGGCGACCGAGGCCGCGCAGAACAGGGCGAGGCCGCCGACGAAGAGCCGGCGCCGCCCGTACCGGTCGCCGAGGGCCGCCCCGGTGATGAGCAGGACGGCGAAGCTCAGGCTGTAGGCGTTCACCGTCCAGTCGAGCGTGGCGATGGATGCGTGCAGGTCGTCGCGGATGCTGTTGAGCGCGGTGGCGACGACGAGTTGGTCGAGCGCCACCATCAGCGCCGCGGTGGCAGTCAGCGCGAGGACCCAGCGCTGCGTGGGGGTCGAGCGTGCGGTCACGATTCCTCCTGGTTCGGGTGTGCACCGGTACTGACGGGCGAGAGCGCGCAAACTCATCGGGGCGCGGACCGATGAATTCGCCGAACCAGCGGCTGAGTGCGGCCCGTCAGTCGTAGATCGCGTCGACCTGCCAGCGGGGATCGCCGTCGGCCGGCATCGTGCCGGTCACCAGGTAGGCCCGGCCCCGGACGTCCACGATCTGGCAGCGGACGACCCGGCGGGCGGAGTCCGGGCTCCACCACCGCTCGTCCACCGGCCACGGACCGGCCCAGGAGGCGACGGCCGAGATCTCGGTCCCGAGCCCGAACAGCGCCGGGGGGGCGGGCATCGCCCCGCGCTCGGTGACGACCACCGGGCGGCGGTCGGCGTCCAGCACCTGGGCCGGGCGCGGCGGGTCGAGCAGCACCGACGGCGCCGGTGCCGGCAGCTGCCCCGGCCACGGCTGCTCGGGGGAGCGCAGCGGCGTCGGCTCGTCACCCCACGGGACGAGCCGGGTGCGCTGCCCGGGATCCCGGCCGCCGTCGAGCACCGGCGTCAGCACCGAGCCGTGCCCGAGCAGCGTCTGCACCCGGGCCAGGGCCCGGCCGGCCCGCTCGTCCTCGGCCCCGCTGCCGCCCCAGAGCGCCTGCTGGTGCGCGCCGGTGGGGACGACCTCGATCGGGACGAGCCGCACCCGCTGCACCCCGCCGGTCGGCCGCCGCGGCCCGGACAGCCATCCCTCCAGCTGCCAGCGGACCCGGTCGAGGACGTCGACGGTGGACAGCACCCCGGCGTGCCGCCAGCGCCGCACCGTCTCCTCGCCGTTCTCGCTCAGCGCCTGCAGTTCCAGGCAGGTGCAGGCCAGCCCGTGCGCGGCGAGGTCGGTGACGAACTGCTCGGCGGTGCCGCGCGCGGAGAAGGCGACGGTGTCGACCCGGTCGACGGGCGGCTCGAGGTCGAGGGTGACCGCGAACTCGACCGGCGGGCGCCGCCCGGATACCGGCCGCTCGTCCCGGCCGCCGGCCTGCCGGTGGGCCCACGCGCCGTCCGGCCCGAAGCGGGTGAGCACGTCACGCGGCGGCAGCGCCGCGAACGCGCCCAGCGTGCGGAGGCCGAGGCGGCGCAGCAGGTCGATCAGCGGCGACGCCCCGGACGGGTCGAGCGTCTCGATCGGCAGCTCGCGCAGGAACGCCGGCGTATCGCCGGGGTCGACGACCACGCCCCGCCGGGCGGCCTGCTCGGCGGCGAAGGCCCCGTCGGCGATGCCGATCAGCACCTCGGCGCCGACCTCGGCCGACTGCCGGCCACCGGCCCGGGTCACCGCCGGGATGTCGGCGATCCCGCGGGACAGCGCGTGCAGCACGCCGGTCTCACCGCCGAAGTAGCGGGTCGGCCCGCGCACGCCGATCGCGGCCAGCCCCGGCCGGGTGATCTCGACCCCCGGGGCGATCGCCTCGAGCGCGGCGACCACCGGCTCGAAGACCCGGGCCTCGGCGTTCTCGTCCCGGGTCAGGACGACCAGGCCCGGGCAGGCGGCCTGGGCCTCGCGCCGCCGCTGCCCCCGCCGGACCCCGTAGGTGCGGGCGGTGTGCGAGCAGGCGATCACCCGGTTGGCCGTGACGACCGCGATCGGGGTGTCCGGGGCCAGGCCGGCCTCCGTCCGGGCCGTGGTGACCGGCCAGTCGGGGCACCAAACTGCTATCCGCCGTGCTGTTTGATCCGCCGGGTTCGGGCTTCGATCTCGGCCACTCGCTGCGCTCGGGCCGATCTCTCTTCCCGAGTCGCGGCTTTGCCGCTCCCGTAAGCTCGCTTCGCTCGCGCGGCGGCGGGGCTCAACGCGTGAGCGCTCATCGCGTTGGTAGTCGCCACTCACTGCAGGTGCCCTCCGCCCGGGCCTTGGTTGAGTGGCCAGTTTCGAACTGAGTGGTCAGTTACAACTGACCACTCAGGGCCGAACTGACCACTCGATGACGGGCCGGGGCCGGGGCCGGGGGCGGGGGTGGCGCTCATGACGCACTGCGCTCAGCCGGCGAGGTCGATGACGGGGGCGAGCGGGGTGGCCTGGGCCAGCCCGCCACCGTCGGCGGGAAGCCAGAGCGTGGCCGTCGCCGGCCGGGCCGCCGGCCCCCGGCCACCGGCGGTCACCTCGACCTGCCGGGCCCGCAGCCGCCCGGTGCCCTCGCCGATACCGACCCAGCGCCCCGACCGGGCGTGCAGCCGGATATCGGCGCCGGGCCACGCGTCGGTGACGTAGGGGACGAGCACCGCATCCTTGCTCCGGGCCCGCGCGGCGAGCCGCCGCACGTCCCCCGGCGCGAGGCCCCGCCCCCGCGGCGGGCGGGCGGCCACGATGTCGACCGAGTCGAGCAGGGCCCCGACCGCGGTCGTCCACCCCTCGCCCGGGGCCGGGATCAGCGCCAGCCGGCCGAGATCGACGCCATACTCGCGGGCCGCCTCGGCGCTGACCCGGGGGAAACCGACCAGCGCACACCACGCCCCGCCGGCCGACGCCGCGCCGAGCAGGGCGAACAGCAGGGAGACCGATCCGCTGACGCTGACCGTGCTGCCCCGGCGCAGCCCGCCCGGGAGCAGCGAGGTGAGCGCCGGCGCCACCGGCAGCGGCGGAGCGGTGCGCACCCCGACGTGGTTCCAGTCGACGGCGGTACTACCGTCGGCCTTCCGGATCGCCACGTCGAGCACCCGTCCATCATCGAACAGGTGTTCGAAACCGTCAAGGCGGGGAGCCACGGCGGGGATGGGTATGCGAGTGGCCGTGCTCTCCGACGCCCACTCGCCGCGTCGGTGGAAGCAGTGCCCGCCGGTGGTCGTTGATGCCCTGCGCGGGGTCGATGCGATCCTGCACGCGGGCGACGTCTGTCGGGCCGAGACGGTCGCGATGATCCACGACAGCGGGCCGGCGGCCGGGCGGCCGGGGGTGGTCGCCGAGATCGCCGAGAAGCTGTAGCCCCGGGCTCAGCTCCAACCGGCCAGCGCGGGCCGGCGGAAGTACTTCGGGAACCGGGCCGCCGCGCGCCGGTCGCCGGTGATCGTCAACGAACCGGCCGACTCGGCGGCGCGCACACCGGTGCCCAGGAACACCACCAGGCGCAGCGTCGTCACGTCCGTGGTCAGGGTGGCGACCGGAGCGGCCGGCCGGCCGCGGGTGATCTCGATCCCGGGCGCGCCGATCGTGACGCCGTACGCCTCGCCGCCGAGTTCCAGGCCGTAGACCACCGGCGCGGCCGGGCCGGGTGCGGCCATGGTCTTCAGCGCGACCAGCATCGACGCGACGCTCATCTCGCGGCCGGTGCGGCGCGGCGTCGCGCTGCCCCACGAGCCGAGCGCGAGCAGCAGCGGTTCGAGCGCCCGGCCGCGGTCGGTGAGCTCGTAGACCGTGACGCCGGCCGGTGGCTCGAGCGCGTACCGGCGGACGACACCGTCGTCCTCGAGTTCGCGCAACCGCTGGGCCAGCACGTTCGGGCTGATCTCCGGCAGCCCGTCGCGCAGTTGACCGAATCGCCTCGGGCCGAGCATCAGCTCGCGCACGACGAGCAGCGCCCAGCGCTCACCGACGATGTCGAGGGCACGGGCGATGCCGCAGGGGTCTGCATACCGCCGCCGATCCGGCTTCACGTGGTCACCCTACTTCGACTTCGGGAATAGCCGTTGTTATTCAGGACGGCTAGTCCTAACTTAGGACCATGAACTTCGTGCTGATCCCCGGAGCCGGTGGTAACGCCTCCTACTGGAGCCGCCTCGTACCCGAACTGGAGCAGCGCGGGCACGCGGCGACGCCGGTCGACATCCGTGAGGACGACCCGGGCCTGGGCCTGCCCGACTACGCGGCCGCCGTCGATGCCGCCATCGCCGCGTCCGCGGGCGGCGACCAGGACGTGGTGCTCGTCGCCCAGTCGCTCGGCGGCTTCACCGCGCCGATGGTCCGCACCCCGGCGCGCATGACCGTCCTGCTCAACGCGATGATCCCGCTCCCCGGCGAGACCCCCGGCGGCTGGTGGGGCAACACCGGCTGCGAGGCCGCGGGCAGCGATCCGGACTTCGACCCCGAGCACGTCTTCCTGCACGACGTCCCGGAGGAGGTCAAGGCGCAGATGCACACCGACCCGCCGCGGGCACCGGCCGACACCCCGTTCGGCCAGCCCTGCGAGTTCCAGCGCTGGCCGGACGGGCCGATCAAGGTGCTCGTCGGCCGCGACGACCGGTTCTTCCCGGCCGACTTCCAGCGCCGGGTGGCGAAGGAACGTCTCGGCATCGAGGCCGACGTGATCCCCGGCGGTCACCTCGTGGCGCTGAGCAACCCGGGGGCGGTCGCCCAGCAGTTGGACGCGTACCTCGCCGAGTTCTGACGCGGCACCTGCAAACGAGGTGGCCGGCGCCGCCTATCGTTGCCGGAGTGTCCGCGTCGGCCTCGAGCAGCAACCCCCTCGCCGAGTTGCGGGAGCGGACGGCCGGGCTCACGATCCGCGACGCGGCCCGGATCCGGCGCCGCCTCGACGGCCTCCGCGGCCGGGTCGACCCCAAGATCCTCGCGAAGATCACCGAGCAGGTCGCCCGCGGCGAGGGGCTGGTCGCGACCCGCACGAGCGCCGTCCCCACGATCACGTATCCCGACCTCCCGGTCAGCGGCAAGCGGGACGACATCGCCGCCGCCATCCGCGACCACCAGGTCGTCGTGGTGGCCGGCGAGACCGGGTCCGGCAAGACCACCCAGCTGCCGAAGATCTGCCTCGAGCTGGGCCGGGGCATCCGGGGCACCATCGGGCACACCCAGCCCCGCCGGCTCGCGGCCCGCACCGTCGCGCAGCGCATCGCCGACGAACTGCAGGTGCCGCTCGGCGACGCCGTCGGCTACACCGTCCGGTTCACCGATCAGGCGAGCGACCGCACGCTCGTCAAGCTGATGACCGACGGCATCCTGCTCGCCGAGATCCAGCGCGACCGGCGGCTGCTGCGCTACGACACGCTGATCCTCGACGAGGCCCACGAGCGCAGCCTCAACGTCGACTTCCTGCTCGGCTACCTGCGCGAGCTGCTGCCCCGCCGGCCCGACCTCAAGGTCGTCGTCACCTCGGCCACGATCGAGCCGGAACGCTTCGCGGCCCACTTCGGCGGCGCCCCGATCGTCGAGGTGTCCGGCCGGACGTACCCGGTCGAGATCCGCTACCGCCCGCTCGAGCCGGACGCACCGGCCGACGACGGCGACGATCCGGACGACCCCGACCACGACGTCGTCCACCGGACCGAGACCCGCGACCAGATCGAGGCCATCACCGATGCCCTCGACGAGCTGGCCGCCGAGGCACCCGGCGACGTCCTTGTCTTCCTCTCCGGCGAGCGCGAGATACGCGACACCGCCGACGCCCTCAAGGACCTCCGCAACACCGAGGTCCTCCCGCTGTACGCCCGGCTCTCCACCGCCGAGCAGCAGCGGGTCTTCGAGCCGCACACCGGTCGCCGGGTCGTCCTCGCCACCAACGTCGCCGAGACGTCACTGACCGTCCCCGGCATCAAGTACGTGGTCGATCCGGGCACGGCCCGCATCTCCCGCTACAGCCGCCGGACCAAGGTGCAGCGGCTGCCGATCGAGCCGATCTCGCAGGCCTCGGCCGCGCAGCGCTCCGGCCGCTGCGGCCGGACCGCCGACGGCATCGCGATCCGGCTCTACTCCGAGTCCGACTTCGCGAGCCGGCCGCGCTACACCGACCCCGAGATCCTGCGGACGAACCTGGCCGCGGTGATCCTGCAGATGGCCGCGCTCCAGCTCGGCGACATCGCCGACTTCCCGTTCCTCGACCCGCCGGACAAGCGCAGCGTGCGCGACGGCAGCACACTGCTGCAGGAACTCGGCGCCTTCGACGCCGACCAGAAGATCACCGACGTGGGTCGCCGGCTCGCGCAGCTGCCGGTCGACCCGCGAATCGGCCGGATGATCCTGCAGGCCGACGTCGAGGGCTGCGTCCGCGAGGTGCTGGTCATCGCCGCCGCGCTGTCGATCCCCGACCCCCGCGAGCGCCCGTCCGACCACGAGGAGGCGGCGAGGCAGAAGCACGCCCGCTTCGCCGACGAGCACTCGGACTTCATCTCCTACCTCAACCTCTGGAACTACCTGCGCACGCAGCGCAAGGAGCGCTCGGGCAACCAGTTCCGGCGCATGTGCCGCGAGGAGTACCTGCACTACCTGCGGGTGCGCGAGTGGCAGGACCTCGCCGGGCAGCTGCGCAGCATCGCGCGCGACCTCGGCATCGTCGAGTCCGACCAGCCGGCCGACCCTGACCGAATCCACGCCGCGCTCCTCGCCGGGCTGCTCAGCCACGTCGGCCTGCGCGAGGGCGACTCCCGCGAGTACGCCGGCGCGCGCAACTCGCGCTTCGTCCTCGCGCCCGGCTCGGTGCTGACGAAGAAGCCGCCGCGCTGGATCGTCGTCGCCGACCTCGTCGAGACGAGCCGGCTGTACGGACGGATCGCGGCCCGCATCGACCCGGACGTGGTCGAGCGGGTGGCCGGGCACCTCGTCCAGCGCACGTACAGCGAGCCGCACTGGGACCCCAGGCGCGGCGCGGCCATGGCCTACGAGCGGGTCACCCTGTACGGCCTGCCGCTCGTCGCCCGCCGCCGCGTCGGGTACGCGAACATCGAGCCGGCCGAGGCGCGCGAGCTGTTCATCCGGCACGCGCTCGTCGAGGGCGACTGGGAGACGCGGCATCACTTCGTCCGGGACAACGACCGGCTGCGCGCGGAGCTGGCCGAGATGGAGGAGCGGGCCCGCCGCCGGGACCTGCTCGTCTCCGACGACGACCTCTACGCCTGGTACGACGCGCGCGTGCCGGCCGACGCCGTCTCGCAACGGCACTTCGACGCCTGGTGGAAGAAGCAGCGGCACAAGACCCCGGGGCTGCTCACCCTCACGCGCGACGACCTCCTCCGGCGCGCCGACGCCTCCGCCGACCAGCCGGACAGCTGGCAGGCCGGTGACCTCGAACTGCCGGTCAGCTACCGCTTCGAGCCGGGCGCCGAGGACGACGGCGTGACCGTCCACGTGCCGGTGGACGTGCTGGCCCGGCTCGGCGGGGACGAGTTCGCGTGGCAGGTGCCGGCGCTGCGCGAGGAGCTGGTGACGGCCCTGATCCGGTCGCTGCCGAAGGAGCTGCGCCGCAACTTCGTGCCGGCGCCGGACACCGCCCGGGCCGTGCTGGCCGAGCTCGTGCCCGGACAGGAGCCGCTGCTCGACGGCGTGCAGCGCGAGCTGCAGCGGCGCACCGGCGTGCTCGTGCCGATCGACGCCTTCGACCTCGCCAGGCTGCCCGCCCACCTGCGGGTCACCTTCGCCGTCGAGGACGCGAGTGGCGCCGAGGTGGCCCGCGGCAAGGACCTGACCGAGCTGAAGGAGCAGCTCGCGGCGCCGGTCCGGGCCGCGGTCGCCGCCGCGGTGGCCGGCGAGCTCGAGCGCACCGGGCTGCGGGACTGGCCGGCCGACCTCGCCGAGCTGCCGCGCACGGTCGAGCGGCGCAGCGGGGAGCACGTCGTCCGGGGCCACCCGGCCTTCGTCGATGCCGGGCCCGCCGTCGACCTCCGCGTCTTCCCGACCGCGACCGAGCAGGCCGGAGCGATGCGCCCGGGCCTCCGGCGGCTGCTGCGCCTGGCGCTGCCGTCGCCGGTGAAGGCGCTCGAACGGTCGCTGTCGCCGCACGCCCGGCTCGTCCTCGGCGCCAATCCGGACGGCTCGCTGGGCGCGCTGCTCGACGACTGCGCCGACGCCGCCGTCGACGCGCTCGCCCCGGAACCGGTGTGGACCCGGGCCGACTTCGCCGGGCTCGCCGATCGGGTGCGGGCCGGGCTGCCGCAGGCGGCGCGGGCGATCGTCGACGACGTCGAGCGGGTGCTGGCCGCCGCCCACGAGGTCCGGCTCGCGCTGCCGGCCGACCCGCCGGCCGCCCAGCGCGACGCGGTCGACGACATCCGCGACCAGTTCCGCCGGCTGCTGCCGGCCGGGTTCGTCGCGGCGACGGGACGCGCGTACCTCGCCGACCTCGCCCGCTACCTCGCCGCGGTCGCGCGGCGCCTCGAGCGGTTGCCCCGCGAGGTGGAGATCGACCGCGGCCGGATGCTGCGCGTGCACGCGGTGCAGGACGCCTACGCCGAACTCGTGCGGGCCCTGCCGGCCGGGCGGGCCGCCGCCGCGGACGTCCGCGACATCGGCCGGCTCATCGAGGAGCTGCGGGTCAGCCTCTGGGCCCAACAGCTCGGCACCCGCCGCCCGGTGAGCGAGCAGCGGATCTACCGGGCCATCGACGCCGTCCACGCCTGAAGCCGCGCGAACGCGCGTGCTTCGTCCCCACTTGCGAGCTTGATCATGGACGGGGGTGCTTGCTAGCGTCCGGATGGTCGCTGACGCCGCCCGTGCACACGGGGGATCAGGGACGGGTGCGGCCCTGGGAAGCCGCGCCGGCAAGCCCGTCGGAGCAGTGGTGGCGGCGCGCTGATCCTGGCGCTCGGCAGCTGCATGGTGCACGACCGTGGCCGGCGAATTTCGTGGGGGAGTCGGTTGAAGCGGCCGAGTGACGCGTGCCGCACGAGTTCGCTGCTCCGGCGGTCTTGCGCTGCCGCCGGCCGCCCCGGTTCACGATTCTTCTCGCTACCGTGTCGAAACCGCGCCTGCCCGTTCGACGCAGTGGTGAGGCCGCGACGAACCGGGCGCGGCCACGGACGAAGGAGGACTGCGATGCGAGTCATGGTGCTGGTGAAGGCGAGCGAGGATTCCGAGGCCGGGCAGATGCCCACGCACGAGGAACTGGCCGAGATGGGCAGGTTCAACGAAGAGCTGGTCAAGGCCGGCGTCATGCTCGACGGCGACGGCCTGGCCCCCTCCCGCGAGGGCAAGCGGGTCCGGTTCGAGGGCGACAAGAAGACCGTGCTGGACGGCCCGTTCGCCGAGACCAAGGAACTCGTCGCCGGGTACTGGGTCTGGGAGGTCGCCTCGATGGAGGAGGCGACGGAGTGGCTGAAGCGGGCCCCGTTCCGTGACGCGGAGGTCGAGATCCGGCGGTTCTTCACGCCGGAGGACTTCGGGGCGGCGTTCACGCCGGAGATGCAGCAGCGCGAGCAGCAGCTGCGGGACGAGGCCGCGGCCCGTCGCCAGTGACCGACCCGCGGGCCGCCGTTCGCCGGACCATCGACGCGGTCTGGCGGATGGAGGCGCCCCGGCTGATCGCCGGGCTGGCCCGGGTGGTGCGCGACGTCGGCCTGGCCGAGGACCTCGCACAGGACGCGCTGGTCGCCGCCCTCGAGCAGTGGCCGGAATCCGGCGTGCCCGACAACCCCGGAGCGTGGTTGATGGCCGTCGCCCGGCGCCGCGGCGTCGACACGATCCGGCGCCGGGTCACCCTCGAGCGCAAGGTCGCGGAGATCGGGCGCGACCTCACCGAGACGGAGGATCCGATGGCCGACATCGAGATCGAGCCGACGGTGCAGGACGACGTGCTGCGGCTGATGTTCACCGCCTGCCATCCGGTGCTCTCGCAGGAGGCGCGGGTGGCGCTCACGCTCAAGATGGTCGGGGGCCTGTCGACCGAGGAGATCGCCCGCGCGTTCGTGGTGCCGGTCCCGACGATGGCCCAGCGGATCGTCCGGGCCAAGAAGGCGCTGTCCGACGCGGGCGTCCCGTTCGAGATCCCGACCGGCGCCGCACTGGCGGAGCGGGTGTCGTCGGTGCTCGAGGTCGTCTACCTGGTCTTCAACGAGGGTTACAGCGCGACCTCCGGATCGTCCTGGGCCCGGCCGGCGCTGTGCACCGAGGCGATGCGCCTCGGTCGCATGCTCTGCGGGCTGGCGTCCGGGGAGCCCGAGGCGTTCGGGCTGGTCGCGCTGATGGAGATCCAGGCCTCGCGTCTGCCGGCTCGCGTCTCGCCCAGCGGCGAGGCGGTCAGCCTGCTCGACCAGGACCGCCGGCGGTGGGATCGGAGCCTCATCGCGCACGCGTTGCGGGCGCTCGGCACCGCCGAGGCGCTCGGCGGTGCGGGCCCGTACGTCCTGCAGGCCGCGATCGCCGCCTGCCACGCCCGGGCGGCCACGGCCGACGACACCGACTGGGCCCGGATCGCCGCCATCTACGCGACGCTCTCCGCGGTCACCGGGTCGCCGATCGTCGAGCTCAACCGGGCGGTGGCGGTCGCGATGGCCGACGGCCCGGCGGCGGCGCTCGAGATCGTCGACGGCCTGCAGTCGAGCCCGGAGCTGAAGAACTACCACCTGCTGGCGGCCGTGCGGGGCGACCTGTTCGTCAAGCTGGGCCGGCTCGACGACGCGCGGGTCGAGTTCGAGACAGCGGCCGCGATGACGAGCAACGAGCAGGAGCGGGCGTTCCTGCTCGGCCGGGCCGCGACCTGCTGAGCGACCGACGTCTCAGACGACGGCGAGGCCGTGCGCGCGGAACTGCTGCTCCACCCGGGCGATCTCCGCCGGCGCCGGCGGATCGACGCCGCCGAGCTGGTAGGCCAGCCCGAGCCGGGCCCACTTGTCGGCCCCGAGCTGATGGAACGGCAGCACCTCGACCCGCTCGACATTGCGCAGGCGGCCCGCGAACGCCGCGACCGCCTCGACGTTGCCCGGCGCATCGGTGAGACCCGGGACGAGCACGAACCGCACCCACATCGGCCGCCCGCGGTCGGACAGGCGCCGGGCGAGGCGCAGCGTCGGGTCGAGCTCGGCGCTGGTGACCAGCTCGTAGGTGTGCGCGTCTCCGGACTTGATGTCGAGCAGGAACAGGTCGACCAGATCGACGAACTCGTCACTCGCGCGATCGCCCAGGTAGCCGGATGTGTCGACGGCGGTGTGCAGCCCGAGGTCCTCCTTGCACCGGCGCACCAGCGCCTCGAGGAAACGCATCTGCAGCATCGGCTCCCCGCCGCTGATCGTGACCCCGCCCCCGGCCGTCTTGATGAACTTCGCGTACTTCGCGATCTCGTCGACCGTTCGCCCGAGGGTGACGCGCCGGCCCTCGCCGATCCGCCACATGTCCGGGTTCTGGCAGTACTGGCAGCGCAGGGGGCAGCCGGACAGGAACAGCGTGAACCGCACGCCCGGCCCGTTCACGGCGCCGGTGATCTCGTAGGAGTGGTAGTAACCGATCTCCGGGTCGCCCTCGTCGGCGAGCTCGGCCTCCAACTCGGCCCGCGACCCGTTGTGGTGCGCGCGGACGGGACGGAGGCCGAGCGGGTTCCCGGTCGGGGTCACAGCGACCCGTGGAACGTCCGGTGGATGACGTCCAGCTGCTGCTCGCGGGAGAGGCGGACGAAGTTGACCGCATAGCCGGACACCCGGATCGTCAGCTGAGGGTAGTTCTCCGGGTGGTTCATCGCGTCGATCAGGGTGGTGCGATCGAGCACGTTGACGTTGACGTGGAACCCGTCCTCGGTGAAGAACGCGTCGAGGATGCCGGTGAGGTTGGCGAGTTGCTCGGCCCGCGTCTTGCCGAGGGCCGGCGGGACGAGGTTGCTCGTGAGCGAGATCCCGTCCAGGGCCGACTCGTACGGCAGCTTCGCGGCCGAGAGGGCCGAGGCCACCCAGCCGTGCCGGTCGCGCCCGTTGACCGGGTTGGCGCCGGGTGAGAACGGCTCACCCGCACGCCGGCCGTCCGGCGTGTTGCCGGTGGCCTTGCCGTAGACCACGTTCGACGTGATCGTCAGCACCGACTGCGTGTGCGTCGCGCCGCGGTAGGCCGGGTGCTCGCGCACCTTGCCCATGAACCGCTCCACCAGCCAGACCGCGATGGCATCCGCGCGGTCGTCGTTGTTGCCGTAGGCCGGGTACTCGCCCTCGATCTCGTAGTCGACGACCAGGCCGGTGTCGTCCCGGATCACCCGCACCCGGGCGTCGCGGATCGCCGAGAGGCTGTCGGCCGTGACGGCGAGCCCGGCGATCCCCATCGCCATCGTGCGTGCGACCGGGTAGTCGTGCAGCGCCATCTCGAGCCGCTCGTAGGCGTACTTGTCGTGCATGTAGTGGATGACGTTCAAGGCGTCCACGTACACCCGGGCCAGCCAGTCCATCTCGGCGTCGAGCTTGCGCAGCACGTCGTCGTAGTCGAGGTACTCGCCGGTGACCGGCTTCGTCGGCACCGCCACCTGCTCGCCGCTGATCTCGTCCCGCCCGCCGTTGATGGCGTACAGCAGCGCCTTGGCCAGGTTGACCCGGGCGCCGAAGAACTGCATCTGCTTGCCCACCGTCATCGCCGAGACGCAGCAGGCGATCGCGGTGTCGTCACCGGTCACCGGCCGCATCAGGTCGTCCGACTCGTACTGGATGCTGCTCGTCTCGATGGAGATCGTCGCGGCGAAGTCCTTGAACCCGCGGGGCAGGCGCGGTGACCACAGCACGGTGAGGTTCGGCTCGGGGGCCGGGCCGAGGTTGCGCAGGGTCTGCAGGAAGCGGAACGAGGTCCTGGTGACGAGCGTGCGGCCGTCGTCGCCCATCCCGCCGATCGACTCGGTCACCCAGGTCGGGTCGCCGGAGAAGAGGGCGTCGTAGGCCGGCGTGCGGAGGAAGCGGACGATGCGGAGCTTGATCACGAAGTCGTCGATCAGCTCCTGCGCGCCGGTCTCGTCGATGCGTGCCTCGTCCAGGTCGCGCTGCAGGTAGACGTCGAGGAAGGTCGAGGTCCGGCCGAGCGACATCGCGGCGCCGTTCTGCTCCTTGACCGCCCCGAGGTAGGCGAAGTAGAGCCACTGCACGGCCTCGCGCGCCGTGCCGGCCGGGCGGGAGATGTCGAAGCCGTACGACGCCGCCATCGTCCGCAGGTCGCTGAGCGCCCGGATCTGCTCGGCCAGTTCCTCACGGTCGCGGATCACGTTCTCGGTCGACGGGCGGGTGTCGAGGTCCGACTTGACCCGGCGCTTCTCGGCGATCAGCCGGTCGACGCCGTACAGCGGCACGCGGCGGTAGTCGCCGATGATCCGGCCGCGGCCGTAGGCGTCGGGCAGGCCGGTGATGATGTGCGACCGGCGCGCGGCCAGGATCTCGGCGGTATACGCATCGAAGACGCCGTCGTTGTGGGTCTTGCGGTACTCGGTGAAGATCTTCTTCAACTGCGGGTCGACCGCGTAGCCGTAGGCCTTGAGGCTGTCCTCGACCACCCGCCAGCCGCCGTAGGGCATGATCGCGCGCTTGAGCGGCGCGTCGGTCTGCAGCCCCACCACGAGTTCGGCGTCCCGGTCGATGTAGCCGGGGGCGTGGGCCGTGACGGACGACGGGGTGGTGCTGTCCACGTCGAGGACGCCGCGCTCGCGCTCGGCCGGGAACAGTTCGGTCAGCTTGCCCCACAACCGCGTCGTCCGGTCGGTGGGGCCGGTGAGGAAGGCGCTGTCCCCCTCGTAGGGCGTGTAGTTCTGCTGCAGGAACCGGCGGGCGTCGATGCGGTCACGCCAATCAGTGCCGCGAAAACCCCGCCACGGGTCGGGCGGGGTCGCGGTGTCGGCGGAGTCGGCCAGTTCTTCGAAGATGGGGACGGTCATGATCACAATCTGTCCGGGCGCCGGCCCACCGGTGGTTCGCACTGCGGTCCGGTTCGTCCTGTGGCCCGTGCGATTCCGGGGGCACTTCCCATCCTGGTTGCCCGCGAACCGGGCAAGCAGGGCCTTACGGTCCGACCTGATCACGACGATCGGCATCGGTCCGGTGCTGGTTGCGGCGACCGGCTCCCGGTGACATTCGCCTCTACGGGCTCGGGACGGCCCGGGCGCACGATTGATCGTGAGGTGGGCTGCCTCCGACCCGCGTAGGCGACCGGCCCGGGTTGGGAGTTGTCGTGACTCCGGCTACGTATCGCTCGCGAACCGCGACGGCGCTCGGCACGTGGTGGTCGCTCCTCGTGGTGGGTGCACTTCTCGTCTTCGGGCTCGCCCACAACGGGGCGCAATCCTTCGACCCGGGTTGGCTGCTCGTCCCGCTCAACCTGGTCTTCCTGACCGCCGTGCCCCTGTCGGTCGCCTGGGTGTCCCTGTCGGCGTACCGGTCCACCGGGGTGGCCGCCGTCCTGGCGATCGGCGCCGGCATGCTCGCAGTCGGGCTGGGCGGCGGGGCCGTGCCGGCCGTCCTGCGCTACATCGACGGGCCCAACGCGCAGGTCACCATGCACAACGGCGCGGTGTTGATCGCCGCGGCAGCCCAGGTCGTGGCGGCCGTGATGACGGTGGTCGCCCGGCCGCCACGCGCGGCAGCCGGACGCACCCGAGACGTTGCGGTCCTCTACACCCTTTTCGTCGCGGTGCTGCTGGTGCTCCTGATCCTCGTGCGGACCAAGACGATGCCCGAGTTCTTCCGTCCCGGCCCCGGAGCCACCACCCTGCGGCAGATCGTGCTCGGCGCGGCGGCCGAGATGTTCGCCTTCACGGCGATCATCTGGGCGGCGACGAGCTTCCGGATGCGGGCCGGGTTCGCGCGCTGGTACAGCGTGGGGCTGGCCCTGTTCGCGATCGGGCTCACCGGCGTGTTCTTCCAGCACGCGGTGGGGAACCTGCTCGGCTGGGTGGGGAGGGGGGCGCAGTACGCCGGCGCCATCTACCTCCTCGTCGCCGTGCTGAGCCTGCGGGAGCGCGCGGGCGGCGCGCCCGAACGGAACATGGGGATGACCCTGTTCCAGTCGGCGGTCCGGTTCCAACCGCTCGTCGAGTCCTCCGCCGAGGCCATCACGGTCCTCGGCGGCGAACGTCAGGTCCTGTACTGGAACGACGCGGCGGCAAGGCTGTTCGGCTACCGGGACGTCGAGGCGTTCGGTGAGGACCTGCTCGACCTCGTCGCGCCGGCCGGACCGAGCTCGGCGGCCCGCACGGGGGTCTCCCGGTTCCTGCTCGGTGGTGGGCGGCCGGAGGAGCGCTGGGTCGGCGACCTCATCGCGCGCACGGGGAGCCGGTTCCCGGCCGAGATGGCGATCTACGAATACGTCGGTGGCACCGAGCGGGTCTGCGTGATCCGCGACCTCACCGCCCTGCGCGCGGCCGAGGCCGACGCCGCGGCGGCGCGGTTCGAGCTGGAGGCGGAGAACGAACGGGCCCGTGAACGCGCCCAGCACGAACGGCTCGCCCGCGAGGTCAACGACGACATCGTGCAGGGGCTCGTCGCGGCCGAGATCGCCTACGACCTCGGCCGGGGCGACGAGTCCCGGCGGCTGCTCGGGGAGACCTCCCGGGCGGCCCGCCGCTGGATCGGGGAGCAGCTGCGCTCGGCCGGCCGGCCCCAGCCGGGATCGCTGGTCCGGCGCCGGGCCGACCGCCGGTGCGAGCGAGCGGACGCGGGAACGTGAGCATGCGAGTGCTCCTGATCGACGACGCGCGAGACGTGCGCCGACTGGTGCAGGCGATCATCGTCGAGCACGACCAGGGCTGGATCGTCGCCGACGAGGCGGCCGACGGCGAGCAGGGCATCGCCGCCGCCGAGCGCAGCCAGCCCGACCTGATCCTGCTGGACCTCGCCATGCCGGTGATGGACGGGCTCGAGGCGCTCCCCGAGATCAGGCGGGTGGCCCCGGGCGCGATCGTCGTGGTCCTGACCGGCTTTCCGAGTTCCGCAGGACGCGACGCGGCCGCCGAAGCGGGCGCCGCCGGCTACCTCGAGAAGGACGCCCTCGTCACCACCCTCATCCCTCGCCTCCAGGCGATCATCGCCGACCGGCACCGCGAGGAGGTGCGGCCGGTCGGTGATCACTAGAGGACGGGCAGCGGGCCGCCGGCCGGGATCGACTCGACCGAGACGCCGGCGCCAGCCGGCCGGACGACGTGGGCCGCCCCGACCCCGGTGACCGTGGCCGCCCCGCCGTCCAGCAGCACCGCGGTGTCCTCGTCGATCGCCACTCCGGACGCGACGAGCCCGGCGCCGACCGCGGCGCACAGCCGGCCGAGGGTGCCCCACTGCGCGGCGTGCACGTCGATCGCGAACGGCACCAGCCCGAGCCCGTCCACGACCGTCACCGGGTCGAGATCCTCGGCGGCGTCGCCCGGGCACACCGCCCGCCCGTCCAGGAGGTAGCCGCCGACCACCGCCCGCTGCGCGGCGACGGCCGAACCGGCGGAGAACCCCGCGTACGGCCGCCCCTCGGCCAACCAGGCCCGGATCTCGGCCGCCAGCGGGGCGAGCGCCGTCGCGTACGCCGGCGTCAGCCCGCCGCACACCAGCAGCGCGTCGAAGCCGGCCAGGAAGCCGGGGCTCGCCTCGGTGCCTTCCGGAACCAGCACCGGGGCCGGCCGGCAGGGCCCGGCGGCCGTCAGGGCGGTCGCGAACCGGTCGTAGTACTCCGGGCCGTCACCCTCGTCGACCACCACGCAGGCGATCGACGGCGACGGGCCGGCCGCCGAGAGGAAGGGCGTGTACAGCTGGTGTGATGTCCAGCCGCCCCCGATGAGCAGAGTTGTCATGCACAGAAAGTAGGGGGTGGACGCAACCAGGCCCGGGGGACCAGCATGGGAGGAAGTCCCCGTCCCCCCGCGAGGTGCCCATGGAACCATCCGTCTCCACCCGCACCGACGACCGGACCGAGCTGGCGGCGGTCCGCATCCGGCGCGCCGAACTGCGCGACGCGCTCGACGTCCTCGAGCGGGCACTGGCCGCGCCGGCGCGAAACCGCGCCGTCGTGTGGGGTGAGGCGGTACACGCGCTCATCGTCGATCTCGCCGACGACTTCGGCGCGCACGTGGAGGTGACCGAAGGTCCGGGCGGCCTGCACCAGGCGATCCTGTCCGGCGACCTGCGGCTGGCCAACGCCGTCGACGCGCTCACCGCCGAGCATGCCGAGATCGCGGCCGAGATCGCCGAGCTCGTGGCCGACAGCGCAGCGCCGGTGACGCCCGACGACGTCGACGGCCTGCGCGAGCGGGGCACGAAGCTGCTCGGGCAGCTGATCCGGCACCGGCAGCGGGGTGCCGACCTGATCTACGAGGCCTTCGAGACGGACATCGGCGGAGGCGACTGAAGGGCAGAGCGGCGGAGGCGATTAGCTACTCGGCGAGTTCGACGTCGAGGTCGACGTCGTGCGAGTGGACCTTGTCCGGGTTGAGGAACACGAACCGCTTGTAGGCCCAGAACCGGAACACCGTGCCCAGCCCGATCGTGGCGATGTTGACCACGAAGACCATCGTGCTGGTGTGGCCGTAGCCGAACCCGTAGACGAACAGCGCGATCGTCAGCTCGGAGAAGATGAGCGTGACGAGGTTGATGCCGAAGAAGAAGGACGTCTCCCGGCCCAGGCTCGTCCGGGCCCGGTGCGAGAACGACAGGTGGCGGTTGCCGAAGTAGGCGAAGGTCGTGGAGACGGTGGTCGACACCGCCTTGGCCTTCAACGCCCCGTAGGACGACAACCAGGCGAACAGCCCGATGTCGATCACGAAGGCCAGGGCGCCGACGAGCCCGAACGCGCTCAGTTCCTTCAGCAGGATGCGCCAGGACCCGCGCAGGTAGTCACGCAGGGTCTCGCGGCGCAGGGACGGCATAGTGCCCGGAAGCTTACTTGCGCAAGTCCGCCGCCTCGCCGGTCCCGCACAGCCGCACGACAGCGGCGCTTTAGGCTCTGGGGCGTGGATGCGCGCACCGGACTGCCGGTCGTCGGCATGGTCGGGGCCGGCCAGCTCGCCCGGATGACCCATCAGGCCGCGATCCCGCTCGGCCTGTCGCTGCGGATCCTCGCCGACTCGAAGGACGACGGGGCCGCGCTGATCGCCGCCGACGTGGTCGTCGGCAACTACCGCGACCTCGACGATCTGCGGGCGTTCGCCCGGGGTTGTGACGTCGTCACCTTCGATCACGAACACGTCCCGAACGAGCACATCCGGGCGCTCGAGGCCGATGGGGTGGTCGTGCACCCGGGCTCGCACGCGCTGCACTTCGCCCAGGACAAGCAGGCGATGCGCGAGCGGCTGACCGAGCTCGGCATCCCCTCGCCGCGGTGGGCGCCGATCGCGTCGCCGACCGACCTCGCCGCCTTCGCGGCCGAGGTCGGCTGGCCGGTCGTGCTCAAGGCGACGAAGGGCGGCTACGACGGCAAGGGCGTGTGGATCGTCGAGGACCTCGCAGCGGCGGCCGAGGTCGTCGGCTCGGGCACGGCGCTGATCGCCGAGGAGAAGGTGGCGATCATCCGCGAGATCGCCGCCGACGTCGCCTGCTCGCCGTTCGGGCAGGGCGCCGCGTGGCCGGTCGTCGAGACGGTGCAGGAGAACGGGATCTGCGTGGAGGTCCTCGCCCCGGCTCCGGGGCTGGACGACGAGGCGGCCGAGCACGCGCAGGCCCTCGCGCTGCGCATCGCCCGCGAACTCGACGTCACCGGCGTGCTCGCCGTCGAGCTGTTCGAGACCGCCGGCGGGCTGCTGGTGAACGAGCTCGCGATGCGCCCGCACAACTCGGCGCACTGGACGATCGAGGGGGCCCGCACGTCGCAGTTCGAGCAGCACCTGCGGGCGGTGCTCGACTACCCGCTCGGCGCGACCGCCCCGACCGCGCCCGTGGTCGTCATGGCCAACCTGCTCGGCGGCCCGGACGACGTGACGCCGAAGGGCATCGACGAGCGGGTCCACCACTGCATGGCGCACTGGCCGGACGTGAAGATCCACCTCTACGGCAAGCAGTTCCGCCCCGGTCGCAAGGTCGGACACGTGACCGCCCTCGGCACCGATCTCGACACCGTCCGGCAGCGCGCGCACGACGCCGCCGACTACCTGATGAACGGGGACGCGCAATGACGATGGTCGGCATCATCATGGGCAGCGACTCGGACTACGCCGTCATGAGCGCGGCCGCCGACGCCCTGCGCGAGTTCGACGTGCCCCACGAGGTGCGGGTCGTCTCCGCGCACCGCACCCCGCTCGGCATGGCCGAATACGCCCAGCAGGCCGCCGGCCGGGGGCTGAAGGTGATCATCGCCGGCGCCGGCGGTGCGGCCCACCTGCCGGGCATGGTCGCCTCGCTCACGCCGCTGCCGGTGATCGGCGTCCCGGTGCCGTTGAAGTACCTGGACGGCCTGGACTCGCTGCTGTCCATCGTGCAGATGCCCGCCGGCGTGCCGGTCGCGACCGTGTCGATCGGGGGGCTCGCAACGCCGGCCTGCTCGCCGTCCGTATCCTCGCCGCGCACGACGAGGAGCTCGCGGCGCGCATGGAGGTCTTCCAGGACACGCTGGCCGCGATGGCCCGCTCGAAGGACACCGCGCTGCAGCAGCGCCTCGAGGGCTGATCAGCCCAGACCCAGCGCGAGCCCGGCGCCGATCACGGCGATCCCGCCCCACACCGGCGGCGCCGGCCACACCCCGGCGATCGGCCCGCCGATCGCGGCGGCGGCCACCGGCGCGACCCCGGTCAGCAGGCCGGCCCGGCTCGCGCCGAGGCGGCCGACGCACGAGTACCAGAGCACGAAGGCGATCGCGGTGACGCCGACCGCGAGATAGCCGATGGCGAGCAGGTCCGGCCCGGTCAGCCGCCCGGCGGCTTCCGGGCCCTCGCCGACCAGCCCGGCGCCGGCGAACAGTACGGCGGCGATCCAGGTGGCGTGGACGGAGACGCCCCACGCACCGTGCCGGCCGAGCACCGGGACGGCCAGCAGGGTGAAGCCGGCTTCGCAGGCGAGGACCGTGATCGCCCAGATCAGGCCGGCCCCGTCGGCCCGCCCGACCCCCTGGACCACGGCGGCGCCGGCCGTAACCACCACCGCGGCGGCCAGGACCCGAGCGCGCGGCCGACCGCCCTCCAGAAGCGGGCCGACGACCGCCATCAGGATCGGGACGCACGCCACCGCGACCCCCAGCACCGCCGGCTCGGCGTGCTGCGAGCCGTGGACGAGAGCGACATTGAACATCAGCAGGCCGGTCACGGTGACGCCGAGCAACCACAGCCACTCCGCACCGCGGGGGCGCCGGACGGCCCGGCCGGTCGTGCGGGCGACGGCGACGAGGAGCAGGCAGGCGAGCGCGTAGCGCAGCCCCTGGGCGGTGAACAGCGGCGCCGACCGCAGCGTGCCGGAGACCGCCACGCTGCCGCCGACGAACGTCATCCCGCCGGCACCGGCCGTCGCGGCGGCCCAGGCCAGGCTGCGGACGGCCGGTTCGGCGCGCACATCGGTGACCGACACGGATCGATGCTGGCCGCATAATGGTTCGACAACCAGTGCCATTGCTGAGCGATCGAGGTGTACCAAGTGGCGAGCGGGGCCGACTTCCTCCAGCTCGACCCGGCGAGCGCCCCGACCCGCGGCCTCACCGAGTGGTTGGTCGACGCGCTGCGCCGGGCGGTCGCCGACGGCCGGCTCGCCGTCGGCCGGCGGGTCCCGTCGACCCGCAGCCTCGCCGACGACCTCGGCATCTCGCGCGGTGTCGTGGTCGAGGCCTACCGGCGACTCACCGACGAGGGGTTGATCGGCGGACGGGCCGGCGGCGGCACCACGGTGCTCACCTCGCCCGCGCCCGTCACCGCCCGGCCGGCCCGCGCCGCGCCCGTACGGCGGACCCCGCTGCAGCTGCCGATGCCCCGGCTGGCCGCGGCCGACGCCATCGACCTCGCGCCCGGGGTGCCGGACCTGTCGGCCTTCCCCGCGGCGGCCTGGCTGCGGGCCGAGCGGGCCGTCCTTGCCACCACGCCGCCGCACGAGCTCGGTTACGGCGACCCGCGCGGCCACCCCCGGCTGCGGGCCGAGCTGGCCGGCTGGCTCGGCCGCACCCGCGGCCTGCGGGCCGGCCCGGACGACATCCTGATCGTCTCCGGGGTCGCCCAGGCGTTCGCGCTGCTCGCGCAGGTGCTGCGCCGGCGCGGCGTCGAGCGCATCGCCGTCGAGGACCCGGGCTCGCGGGGCGCCGTCGACGAGTTCGCGTACTGGGGCCTGCCGCCGACCCCGGTGGCCGTCGACGCCGGCGGGCTGCGGGTGGCCGAGCTCGCCGCCTGCGAAGCATCCGTCGTGCTGACCACGCCGGCCCACCAGTTCCCCACCGGCGTCGTCCTCGCCCCGGAGCGCCGCCGCGCGCTGCTCGCCTGGGCCGAGTCGGCCGAGCTCGTCATCGAGGACGACTACGACGCCGAGTTCCGCTACGACCGGGCGCCGGTGCCGGCCCTGCACGCGGGGGCGCCCGAGCGCATCGCCTACACCGGTAGCGCGTCCAAGAGCCTCGCCCCGGCCCTGCGGCTCGGGTGGCTGGTCGCGCCGCAGCGGCTCCGCGACGACCTGGCGGCGGCCAAGCATGCCAGCGACCTCGGCAGCCCGACCGTCCCGCAGCTCGTCCTGGCCCGGCTGCTCGCCAATGGCGACTACGACCGGCACGTCCGGCTCGTCCGGACCCGGCACCGGGCCCGCCGGGACGCGCTGCTCGCGGCGCTGACCGAACTGCTCCCGCAGGCCCGCGTCGAGGGGGTCGCGGCCGGGCTCCACCTGGTGATCACCCTGCCGGGCCGCCCGGGAAGCGACGAGCACCTGGTCGAACGGCTGCGGGCCGCCGGCGTCGGTGCGCACCCGTTGAGCTGGCACCGGCTGCGGCCCGGTGCACCCGGGCTCGTCCTCGGTTACGCCGCGCATTCCCCGGATCGGCTGCGGGCGGCCGCCGCGACCATCGCTGCCACCGTCGCGGGGTGAGCAAGTCCTGCGCCGGATTCAGGGGGAACCCTGAGGGAACCGAGAACCCGCGTCCGTAGGCTGGTCCGATGATCCCCGCCGCGGTCCGCGAGCGGCTGCGGTCCGGGCGGTCCCGGCTGATCCTCGCCGTGGTCGTCGCCGCCCTGCTGGCGGGCGGCATAGCCATCGCTGTCACCGCGTCCTCGAGCAACGTCCAGGTCAGCTCGGAGTTCGTGACCGGCACGCCGGAAGCGGGCAAGCCGGTCGAGCTCGACACCTCGCTCTACCTGCCGGAGTCGACGCCGGCGCCGGCGGTGCTGCTCTCGCAGGGCTTCGGCGGCGACAAGTCCGGGCTCGACGGCACGGCCCGCACGCTGGCCGGCAACGGCTTCGTGGTGCTCACCTACAGCGCCCGCGGCTTCGGCAGGTCGGGCGGCCTGATCCACTTCGCGTCCCCGGCCTACGAGGTGCGCGACGGCGAGCTGCTGATCGACCACCTGGCCGGGCTCAAGCAGGTCAAGCGCGTCAACGGCAAGCCGCAGATCGCCGTGGCCGGGTCGTCCTACGGCGGCGGGCTCTCCCTGCTCATCGCGGCCGCCGACCACCGGGTCGGGGCGGTCGCGGCCGACATCACCTGGAACGACCTCTCGCACGCGCTGTTCCCGAACGCCGCGGGCACCGGGCCCGGCGTCTTCAAGAAGCTCTGGGCCGGCAACCTGTTCGCCAACGCGTTCCCGGACGCCCCGCGACCGGGTCGGCTCAGCGCGCAGTTGGCGCGCGACCCGCAGCCCGGCTCGGTGGGCTGCGGCCGGTTCGCGCCCGAAGTCTGCGCCGCGTACCAGTCGTCGTCCGCGGCCGGGACGCCGAACGCCGCGATGCAGCGCCTGATGCGCGCGGCCAGCCCGGCGTCCGTCCTGGCCGACATCAAGGCGCCGACCCTGCTCACCCAGGGCGAGCAGGACTCGCTCTTCCCGCTGTCGGAGTCGGACGCGACCGCCCGCGGCCTCGCTGCGCACGGCACCCCGGTGCGCGTGGTGTGGCGGCCGGGCGGGCACGACGAGTCCGGCGTGGGCGGGGGGACGGCGACCAGGGAGGCGTCGGCCTGGTTCAAGACCGTCTTCGCCGGACCGGTCAGTGTCACCCAGCGGTTCCGGTTCTCCGAGCAGGCCGGCGTCGTCTCGGCCGCCACCGGTGACGCCTCCGAGCAGACGCTGCAGGCCGGCGGCTACCCGGGCATCGCCGGCACCCCGCGCCGGACCCGGACGGTGACGGTCGCCGGGCCGCCGCAGCAGATCACCTCGCCGGGCGGCGGCTCGCCCGCGGTGATCACGAACATCCCCGGCCTCGGTGGCATCACCAACCGCTTCGACAGCGCGCTGGCCCGGTTGCCGAGCGCGCCCGGGCAGACGGCCACCTTCGTGTCGCCGCCGCTCGGCGGCCGGTTGTCGATCGTGGGCCAGCCGACGGTGCGGCTGACCGTGACCACGAAGTCGACGAGCGACGCCGACCTGTTCGTCGGGCTGCGCGACGTGAGCTCGGACAGCAGCACGCTGCCCTCGCAGCTCGTCGCGCCGCTACGGCTCACCGGCCTGACGCCGGGCGTGCCGCGCACCGTCACGGTGCGGCTGCCGTCGGTCGTGCGCAACGTCCTGACCGGGCACCGCGTCGCGCTCACCGTCAGCGCCACCGACTTCGCCTACGACGCCCCGACCGACGCCCGCCAGTACACGATCGCGCTCGGCGGTGGGACCGCGGCGCCGGTCACCGTCCCGACCGCGTCGGGCACGGCGATCACCGGCGGCCACCCGATCACCTGGCTGATCGTCGGCGGCCTCGTCTTCCTGATCATCGGCGGTGGCGTCGGGCTGGTGATCCTGCGCCGCCGGCTCGTCCTCAGGCCGCGGGCCGATCTCGCCGACGTGCCGGTCAGCATCGAGGCGCTGGTGAAGGAGTACGCCGGCGGCTACCGGGCCGTCGACGACGTGAGCTTCCGGGTCGAGCGGGGTCAGGTCGTCGGGCTGCTCGGGCCGAACGGGGCCGGCAAGACGACCGCCCTGCGCGTGCTCGTCGGGCTGATCACGCCGACGTCCGGAGTGGTGCACGTCTTCGGCCAGCCGGTGGTGCCCGGGGCGCCGGTGCTGGCCCGGATCGGCGCGTTCATCGAGGGCCCGGGCTTCCTGCCGCACCTCACCGGGCGCGAGAACCTGCGGCTCTACTGGGCCGCCACCGGGCGCGATCCCGGCGCCGCCGATTTCGACACCGCGCTCGACATCGCCGGGCTCGGCGGGTCGATCGACCGCCGGGTGCGCACCTACAGCCACGGCATGAAGCAGCGCCTCGGCATCGCCCAGGCCATGCTCGGCCTGCCGGAGCTGCTCGTGCTGGACGAGCCCACCAACGGCCTCGACCCGCCGCAGATCGCCGAGATGCGCGAGGTGCTGCAGGACTACGCCCGGACCGGCCGGACGGTCGTCGTCTCCAGCCACCTGCTCGCCGAGGTGGAGCAGACGTGCACGCACGTCGTCGTCATGCACAAGGGACGCCTCGTGGCCGCCGGCCCCACGGCCGAGATCGCCGGCGCCGGTGGCGTGCAGCTCGCCGTGCCCGACCCGGTCGAGGCGACGAAGGTGCTGGCCGCGGCCGGGATCACCGCCGACGCGGTACCGGCCCGCCGGGCCCTGGAGGACGTGTTCCTCGAGCTGATCGGAGACGCCGGTGAGTGAGCCGAAGGCGCGGGTGACCGACCGCGAGCTGTCCAAGTACGCGGCGACCCGGCGGGGCATCCACGACCGCCTCGCCGAGCTGGACGCCGGCCGGGCCCCGGACTTCGACCCGGGGCGGACGCTGCGCCTGCGGGTCGAGTTCGCCCGGCAGCTGAAGCGGCGCCGCACGCAGGTGGCGTTCGGCCTGCTGATCCTGCTGCCGGTGCTCATCGCGGTGGCCTTCCAGGTCGGCGGCGGCGCCGGCCGGGATGCGCCCCAGCTCGTCGGGCTGGCGAACTCCGGCGGCTTCAACTTCGCGCTGTTCACCGAGTTCGCGTCGGTCGGGTTCCTGCTCGTCGTGGTCGTCGCGCTGTTCTGCGGCGACACGGTGGCCAGCGAGGCGAGCTGGTCCTCGCTGCGCTACCTGCTCGCGCAGCCGGTGCCGCGGGCGCGGTTGCTGAAGCAGAAGCTGATCGTGGCCGGCTCGCTCTGCGTGGCCGCGAACGCGCTGCTGCCGTTGTGGGCGTTCGTGGTCGGCGGGGTGTTCTTCGGCTGGTCGCCGGCCCGGTCGCCGATCGGCGGCTCGTTCGCCTCCGGCGCGTCGTCGGAGCGGCTGATCATCATCGTCGCCTACATCTGCGGGCAGCTGCTCGTGGTCGCGTCGCTGGCGTTCCTGCTCAGCGTCAGCGTGGACAACCCGCTCGGCGCCGTCGGCGGGTCGGTGATGCTCGTGGTCGTGTCGAACATCCTCGACCAGATCACCGCGCTCGACCCGTACCGCAAGTTCCTGCCCACGCACTTCAACTACGCGTGGGTCGACACGCTGAGTTCACCGATCAGGTGGGACGACATGATCCGCGGCACGGGGCTGGCCCTCGTCTACGCCGCGGTGTTCCTCGGCTACGCCTGGCTGCGCTTCGACCGCAAGGACGTCACGTCCTGACCTAGGAGGTGCCGGTGCGGCGGCGGCGACAGCTCCGTCCGTGGTTTGCACCCGCAGCCGCCGCTAACTCGTCCCATCGCTACGCGATAGCGACGATTCGAGATGCAAACCGGACGGGGAGCCGTGACCCCGGCCGTCCCTCCCCGGGAGCCTTGGCCCCGGAGCGGCACCGCCTACGGCGTGTCGCGCCGCTACGGGGCCAAGGCCTAGGAGGTGAGGTTGCGGCGGCGGGCGCGGTAGGCGGCGACGTTGGCGCGGTTGCCGCAGCCGGCCTCGCAGAAGCGCCGGGACCGGTTCTTCGACAGGTCGACGAGTACGTCCTCGCAGTCGTCGGCGGCGCAGATGCGCAGCCGGTCCAGTTCGTCGGAGCGGATGACGTCGACGAAGGCCATCGCCGCCTCGACGGCCATCCGCTCGGCCAGCGGCTGCTCGGCCGAGGTCGCGTGCAGGTGGTAGTCCCACTCGTCGTGCTTCATCAGCTGCGGCAGGGCCCGGGCCTCGCGGAGCAGGGCGTTGACGATCCCGACCGCGCCGTCCTTGTCCTCGTGCCAGACCTGGCGCAGGCGCGGGCGCAGCTGCTGCACGGCCTCGAGCTCGGCCCGGGTGTGCCGCCGCGACCCCGTCCACCCCCACTCGGCGACGAACGCGTCGAGCTCCGGCAGGGCGTCCAGGCCGCCGCTCGTCTCGGTGTTGACGAGCGCGGCCGCGGCGGCGAGGGCCACCTCGGTGTCATGAGCAAAAAGCAACTTGACCCCTGACAGGTTCGATCGATAGCGTCACGAGCATAACGCGCTTTGGCTATTACAGTCGGTGATCGCTCGGGGAGGGTGGCATGCGGACGAGCAGTACCGGTCTCGGGCTGGCCGTCGTCTCGGCGGCCACCTTCGGCACGTCCGGCACCTTCGCCTCCGCACTGATGGCCGCCGGCTGGACGCCCGGCGCCGCCGTCGTCACCCGCATCGGCGTCGCGGCGCTGTTGCTGACCGTCCCCGCCCTGGTCCAGCTGCGCGGACGTTGGACGCTGCTGCGCCGCAGCCTTGCGGCGGTCGCCGCCTACGGCCTCGTGGCCGTGGCCGGCTGCCAGCTGTTCTTCTTCAACGCCGTCGAGCACCTGTCGGTCGGGGTCGCGCTGCTGCTCGAGTACTCGGGCACGCTGCTCGTCGTGCTGTGGGTGTGGCTGCGGCACGCCCAGCGGCCGCGCCGGCTGACGATCCTGGGCGGCGTGCTCGCGCTCGGCGGGCTCGTCCTCGTGCTCGACCTCACCGGCCACCAGCGGGTCGACCTCGTCGGTGTGCTCTGGGGCCTCGGCGCGGCCACCGGGCTGGCCGTCTACTTCGTCGTCTCGGCCCACACCGACGCCGAGCTGCCGCCGATGGTGATGGCGTGGGCCGGCATGACCGTCGGCACCGCGACGCTGCTCGTCGCCGGCCTGACCGGGGCCGTCTCCTTCCACGCCTCGACCGCCGATGCGGACTTCGCCGGCCATCACACCAGCTGGCTCGTGCCGATCGTCGGCCTGTCGCTCGTCGCGGCCGTGATCGCGTACAGCACCGGCATCGGGGCCGCCCGGCGTCTCGGCGCCCGGCTCGCCTCGTTCGTGGGGTTGGCCGAGGTGCTCTTCGCGGTGCTGTTCGCGTGGGCGTTGCTCGATCAGGCGCCCAGCGCGCTGCAGGTCGTCGGCGGCGTGGTCGTGCTGGCCGGGATCGCCCTCGTCCGGGGCGACGACCGGGACGGCGCCCCGGTGGCCGAGGCGGAGTTGGCCCTAGAGTCGACGGGGTGACGCAGCGGCAGGTGAGCGTCGCCGCCGAGCGGATCGAGCGGTGGATCGCCGGCTTCGCCGAGCGCCACGGCGAGACGGCCGCGACGACCGGTGACGACGTCGTCGAGCTCACCGGGGCCGACGGCGCCCGCGCCTGGATCGACGTCCCCTACCCACCCTTGACCGGCGAGTTCGTCGAGCACTGCCTGCGGCGGCGACGGATCGGGGTGCTGCTCGTGCGTCGTGGCGGGTACGCGGTCGGCGTCTTCGACGGGACGAAGCTGCTCGCGTCGAAGGTCGGATCGAGCTACGTGCAGGGCACCACGAAGGCCGGCGGCTGGTCGCAGCAGCGGTACGCGCGGCGCCGGGCCAACCAGGCCAGTGCCGCCTTCGCCGAGGCCGCGGACGTCGCCGCCCGGCTGCTCGCCGACGAGCACCTGGATGCGCTCGTGGCCGGCGGTGACCGGGAGGCCGTGCGGGCCGTGCTCGCCGACCGGCGCGTCGCCCACCTCGAGCCGAGCGGTCCGTGGCTGGCGGTCAAGGACCCCAAGCTGCGCGTCCTGGCGACCACGCCCGAGCAGTTCCGGGCCGTGCACATCCGCCTCGATCCCTAGCCGCGGCGACTTCCGTACGCTTTACGGATGCCCGCTGCCGCTCCCGTCGTTCGACGGTGGGACGTCGCCTGATGGCGAAGTTCACCTTCGCGACCGGCAACGCCCAGGTCCTGCGGCGCATGCCGCTCTACCTGCTCGGCGCCATCGCCACGCTCGTCGTGCCCCGCACCGACCGCATCTGGGCCTTCGGCTCCGGCATCGGCCCGGGGGAGGGCGCCCTGCCCCTGCTGCGCCTGACGCGCAACCGGCTCGGCGGTGACGTCCGGCTGGTGTGGCTGGCCACGACCGGCGACGAGTTGCGGCGCGCGCAGGCCCTCGGCCTCGACACGGTCGGCAAGCTCAGCCTGCGCGGCCTCTGGCTCACCATGCGCGCCCGCGTCCTCGTGGTCACGCACGGGCAGGGGGATGTCAACCGCTACGGCGCGCGCGGCGGGTTCCTCGTCCAGCTCTGGCACGGCATCCCGCTCAAGAAGCTGCATCTCGACTCGCCGGCGGCCCTGGTCGCGCCCAACCCGGTCACCCGGTTCCTCGTGAAGCGCGGGCACCGCGCGATCGGCCGGCAGATCCGGCTCTTCCCGGTGTCGTCGGAGCGGGTCGTCAGCCGGATCGGCAGCGCGTTCGGGCTGGCCCGCGACCAGATCGTCGTCACAGGCGATCCGCGGGACGACGTCCTCCTGACCGGGACGGCGGACGATCGTCGCCGCCGCGCCCGGTCGGCCATCGAGGCGGCGATCGGCCCGCTCGCCGCCGGCCCGGTCGTCATGTACGCGCCGACCTGGCGCGAGGGCGCGGGCGACCCGGCCCAGCCCGACGACGCCACCTGGCGTGACATCGCCGCCTGGCTTGACCGCGTCGACGGCACGCTCATCGTCCGCAGCCACCCGCTGGGCCATGGCGTGTACGACGCGGGCGTGGCGCTCTCCCCGCGCATCCGGCTGCTCGACGCCGAGCGCCTGAACGAGGTCACCGCAGTCCTGCCGGCGGTCGACCATCTCGTCACCGACTACTCGTCGATGGCCTACGACTTCTCGCTGACCGGCGCGACCATGGTCTTCCTGGCCGCCGACATCACGACCTACGTCGAATCCCGCGGCCTCTACGAGCCCTACCGGCTCTTCTCCGGGGGCCGGCACGTCACGAACTGGCCGCACGCGCTCGACCGGCTCGACGAGCTGGTCCGCCGGGACCCGGCCGCGCTCGCGGCCGCAGAGGCCCACACCCGCTGGCTGCGCGACGAGCACTTCGACCACCTGGACGGGCGGGCGAGCGAGCGGGTGCTCGAGGAGATCATGTGGCGCATCGGCTCCACGCCGTCGGCCTCGCGTCCCGAGGCCGGCCCGCTCGGCCGGGGCCGGGCCACGATCACCGGACTGCGGGTCGAGCCCGACCGCCTGCTGCTGACCCTCGAGCCCGGGCACGACCCGATCGCCGAGCTGCATCTCGAAGGGCCGCGCACCCGCGCCCCGGGCACGGTCACCGTCGACGGCAGCCGCGTGCGGGCCGAGGTTCCCCTGCTCGTCTCGCGCTGGGGCGCGGACGGGCTCGCCCTGCCCTCCGGCGACTACCGCCTCAGCTTCGGCGGTGCCGTCCCGACCACCCGGGTGAGGGTCGCGGTCGAGGCCCTGCCGGCCGTCACCCACCCGCTGTTCCGGGCCGAGGCGGTGGCCGAGGACGGCGGCCTCGTGCTCCGGGTCGGCCCGCCGCTGCACGACGACGAGCGAGGTCCGGCGGCCCAGCGGGCCCTGCGCCGGGCGTACCTGAACAACCGCCGCCCCCGGCCCGAAGACGCCGTCTACCTCGAGAGCTTCTACGGCACGACGGTGGCCGACAACCCGCGGGCCGTCGCCGACGCGCTGCACCAGCAGTACCCGGGCGTGCGGCGGTACTGGAGCGTGGCCGACCGCTCCGTCCCGGTGCCGGCCGGCGCGGTGCCGCTCGTCCAGCACAGCCGGGAATGGTGGCGGGTCCGCGCCGAGGCCCGGCTCTACGTCGTCAACGACTGGCTGCTCTGGACGCACCGCCGCCGCCCGCACCAGAAGGTGCTGCAGACGTGGCACGGCACCATGCTCAAGCGGCTGGCCCGCGACCGTCAGGTCGGCCTGCGGACCCGGCTGGCCGTGGTCCGCCAGTCCCGCCGGTGGGACGCCCTGCTCGCCCAGAACCAGTACAGCGCCGAGCGGTTCCGGTCGTCCTACGCCTACCGTGGGCCGATCTGGGTCACCGGTTACCCGCGCAACGACGTGCTGCGCGATGCCGACCGGACGGCCGCGGTCCGCGACGTGGTCGGCGTCCCGCCGGGCCAGCGGGTCGTGCTCTACGCCCCCACCTGGCGCGACGACCGCGTCGACCTCGTCGACCACCTCGACCTCGAGGCCTTCGCCGACCACCTGCCCGACGACCACGTCCTGCTCGTCCGCGGCCACTCCCGCACGATCGGCGGCGGCAGCGATGTCGTGGCCGAGCGGCTGATCGACGTCACGACCTACCCGGACGCCGGCGAGCTGATGCTCATCGCCGACGTCCTCGTCACGGACTACTCGTCGATGATGTTCGACTTCGTCTCGACCGACCGGCCGCTCATCTTCTACACGCCCGACCTCGCGCACTACAGCGACGTGCTGCGCGGCTTCTACTTCGACTTCGTCGCCGAGGCGCCCGGGCCGGTGGTGGAGACGGGCGCCGACCTGCTGGCCGCGATCGCCGAGGTCGACACCGCGGCCGAGAAGTTCGCGGCGCGGCGGTCGGCCTGGCGGTCGCGGTTCACCGCGCACGACGACGGGCGGGCGGCGACGCGGGTGGTCCGCCGGCTGCACGAGCAGGGCTGGCTCGGAGCGGGCCGCTGATACTGACCGGTCGGGATTTGAAAGGCAGAGTCTGGTAGGCAGGGAGGATGGGGACGACCGAACCGCTCACCCGCCGCCCGGCCTGGGCCGCCCTGCGGGCCCACCACGCCGAGCTCGCGGCCCGGCACCTGCGGGACCTCTTCGCCGCGGATCCCGGCCGGGGTGATCGGCTCACCGCCGAGGCCTGCGGGATCTACCTCGACTACTCGAAGAACCGGGTGACCGACGAGACGCTGCAGCTGCTGCGGCAGCTCGCCGAGCAGTCCGACCTCCGTGGCCGCATCGACGCGATGTTCGCCGGCGACAAGATCAACATCACCGAGGACCGCGCGGTGCTGCATGTCGCGCTGCGCGCGCCGAGCGGGGCGGACATCCAGCTCGACGGGGTGAACGTCGTGCCGGCCGTGCACGAGGTGCTCGACCGCATGGCCGAGTTCGCCGAATCGGTCCGGGACGGCCGCTGGCTCGGTCACACGGGCCGGCCGATCCGCAACATCGTCAACATCGGCATCGGCGGGTCGGACCTCGGCCCGGTGATGGCCTACGAGGCGCTGCGCCACTACAGCGCGCGCGAACTCACCTTCCGCTTCGTCTCGAACGTGGACGGCACCGACTTCGCCGAAGCCACCCGCGACCTCGACCCGGCGCAGACGCTGTTCATCGTCTCGTCCAAGACCTTCACCACGCTCGAGACGATGACGAACGCGAACACCGCGCGGGACTGGTTGCTCGCCGCGCTGGACGACCGGTCGGCGGTCGCGAAGCACTTCGTCGCCGTCTCCACCAACGGTGACGCGGTCGGCGACTTCGGCATCGACGTGATGAACATGTTCGGCTTCTGGGACTGGGTCGGCGGCCGGTACTCGATGGACTCCGCGATCGGGCTGTCGACGATGATCGCGATCGGCGCCGACCGGTTCCGCGAGTTGCTCGCCGGCTTCCACGAGATGGACGAGCACTTCCGCACGGCCCCGTTCGAGCAGAACCTGCCGGTGCTGCTCGGGCTGCTGACGGTCTGGTACACCGACTTCTTCGGCGCGCAGACGCAGGCGGTGCTGCCCTACGACCAGTACCTCAAGCGCTTCCCGGCCTACCTGCAGCAGCTGACGATGGAGTCGAACGGCAAGCACGTCACGCTCGCCGGCGAGGTGGTCGACTACCCGACCGGCCCGGTCTACTGGGGTGAGCCGGGGACGAACGGGCAGCACAGCTTCTACCAGCTCATCCACCAGGGCACCGAACTCATCCCGGCCGACTTCATCGGCTTCACGCACTCGCTGAACCCGGTCGCCGCGGGGGACGGGCAGAGTCACCACGACCTGCTCACCGCGAACGTCTTCGCCCAGGGCGAGGCGCTCGCGTTCGGCAAGACGGCCGAGCAGGTGCGGGCCGAGGGCACCGAGGACTGGCTCGTCCCGCACCGGGTCTTCGAGGGCAACCGCCCGTCCAACACGATGCTGCTGGACCGGTTGACGCCGCACGCGCTGGGCTCGCTCATCGCCCTCTACGAGCACAGCGTCTTCACTCAGGGAACGATCTGGTCGGTGAACTCCTTCGATCAGTGGGGCGTCGAGCTGGGCAAGGTGCTCGCCAAGAAGGTCGCCGGCGAGCTCTCCGACCCCGGCGAGCCGCAGCTCACGCACGACAGCTCGACCAACGCACTCATCCGCCGCTACCGCGCCGCGCGCAAGGAGTCATGACGATGCAGCTGGGAATGATCGGTCTCGGTCGGATGGGCGCCAACATCGTGCGCCGGATCACCCGGGCCGGGCACACGGCCGTCGCGTACGACAACAACCCCGACACGGTGGCCGCACTCGCCAAGGAGGAGGGCGTCACCGGCGCCACGACGCTCGAGGAGTTCGTCGCCGCGCTCGACAAGCCGCGGGTCGCCTGGGTGATGATCCCGGCCGGCATCACCGGCACGGTCGTCGAGCAGCTGGCCGAGCTGATGGACCCGGGCGACATCATCATCGACGGCGGCAACTCCAACTACCGCGACGACATCGACCGCGCGACGGCCCTCAAGCCGAAGGGCATCCACTACGTCGACGTCGGGACCAGCGGGGGAGTGTTCGGCCTCGAGCGCGGCTTCTGCCTCATGATCGGCGGCGAGGACGAGGTCGTCGACCACGTCGACCCGATCTTCAAGAGCATCGCGCCCGGCGTCGACGCGGCCGAGCGGACCCCGGGCCGCACCGGCGAGCCGTCCCGGGCCGAGCAGGGCTACCTGCACTGCGGCCCGAACGGGTCCGGGCACTTCGTGAAGATGGTCCACAACGGCATCGAGTACGGCATGATGGCCGCCTACGCCGAGGGCCTCAACGTCCTCAAGCACGCCAACGCCGGGACCGAGACGCAGGAGCACTCGGCCGAGGTCGCGCCGATCGACCAGCCGCAGTACTACAACTACGACCTCGACATCGCCGAGGTCACTGAGGTCTGGCGCCGCGGCTCGGTCGTGGCGTCCTGGCTGCTCGACCTCACCGCCCACGCGCTCTCGGTCAATCCGACGCTGGACGGGTTGGCCGGCCGGGTCTCCGACTCCGGCGAGGGCCGCTGGACGGTCAAGGCCGCGATCGACGAGGGCGTGCCAGTGCCAGTGCTGTCGGCGGCGCTGTTCGCCCGGTTCTCCAGCCGCGGCGAGGCCGTCTACGCCGACAAGCTGCTGTCCGCCATGCGCAAGGAGTTCGGCGGACACGTGGAGCTGCCCACCGGCGAGTGAGGGTGCCCGCTGCGGCCCCTCTGCACCACAAAGTCCAGTTCCGCCTTGACGCGAAGTATCTTCCATGGAAGGTTCTTCCAGGACGGAGCAGCGGGTCGGGGGGCTCGCCGGTCCGTCGGCGTCGATCGGGATCGGGGGATCCGATCGACGGGGGGCGCCTAGCCGCGCGTTCGACCCCGCCCTCGCCGGTCCGGGAGGGCGGGGTCTCGCCTCTTGGGCGCGAGGTGCCCCGGCGGCTCGTCGGCGACGGCCGCGTCGGCGTGGGTGTCGCCGAGTTCCCGCAGCGTGGCCGCGGCGTCGGCCAGCCGCTTCGGGCCGACGACGTCGAGCAGGCTGGCGGCGAGCGCGTCCCGGTACCGGCCGGCCGCCTGCTCGGCCGTTCGAAGCCCCTTGGGGGTCAGCCGGGCATTGACGACCCGCCGGTCCTCGGCCGAGCTGCGCCGGTCGATCAACCCCTCCACGGCCATCCGGTCGGCGAGCTTGGTGAAGCCGCCAGAGGTCATCGACAGGTCGCGGGCCAGGGCGTTCATCGGCAACCGGTGCTCAGGGGCGAGCAGCAGCGAGTGCAGGACGGCGAACCACTGCGCCGGCACCCCGGACTCCTCGACGATCCGGTCGATGCGGCGCTGGGCCCGCAGCACGCCGGAGGTGATGCTGCGCCATTGCGCAACGAGGTCGTCGCCGGCCGTCCCGCTCACGCCGCCAACGGTAGCGGGCGCTCTGTCGGTGGTCGCTCGTATGGTCGGCGCACAGCGATCGACACCGAGGAGGGCTCATGACGACCTTGACCGACCGACCGAACACCGCGCTGCTCGTCATCGACGTCCAGAACGACGTGGTCGGCGGCGCGCACAACCGGGACGGCGTGGTTGCGAACATCGCGGTTCTGGTCGACAAGGCGCGCGCGGCCGAGGTGCCGGTCGTGTGGGTGCAGCACTCGTCCGAGCACATGCCGCAGGGCAGCGACGGCTGGCAGTACGTCCCCGAGCTCGAGCAGGCCGACCGGGAGCCGGTGGTGCACAAGCGCTACCCCGACTCGTTCGAGGAGACCGAGCTCGAGGCGGTGCTCGCCGAGCGCAAGGTGGGGCGCCTGGTCGTCGCCGGGGCGCAGACCGACGAGTGCATCCGCTCGACGCTGCACGGGGCGATCGTCCGCGGCTACGACGCAACGCTGGTCGCCGACGCCCACACGACCGAGGACCTCACCGAGTGGGGCGCGCCGCCGCCGGACAAGGTCATCGACCACACCAACCTGTATTGGGGCAACCACGCGGCGCCCGGGCGCACGGCCGGCACGGTGAGCACCGAGTCGGTCACTTTCGGCTGAGCTGCCGGTGATTGTCGGATCGGGCCTGATCCGTTCGTGGTGATGGTGAGCCCGGCAGAACGCTCGGGCACCACATCGGAAGGACAGCGAAGATGGCCGACAGCGACGCGACCCGCGCGGTGAGACCGATGCGATTCGGGGTCGTCGCCCCGATCAGGTCCGAACTACCGGCGTGGCGCGACCAGGTACGTCGCATCGCCGACAACGGTTACTCGACGCTTCTCATGCCCGACGTCCAGCAGTGGCAGCCGGCGCCCGCACCCACGCTGGCGATCGCGGCGACGCTCGCCGCCGACCTGCGGGTGGGCACCTGGGTGTACGCGATGCCGCTGCGCGCGCCCCGGGGCCTGGCGTGGGAGGCTCACTCCCTCTCGGTGCTCACCGAAGGGCGCTTCGAGATGGGCATCGGTGCCGGTAGGCCCGGGATCGAGGACGAGCAGCGCGAGCTGGGCCTTCCGGTGGCGACGCCGGGCGAGCGGCTGGCTCAGCTGCGTGACGCCGTCACCTTGCTCAGAGAGCTCGACGGGCCGGACCTCCGAACACCGGTGACCATGGCGGTGCGGGGCCCGAAGGCCCGGGCCCTGGCGGTCGAGCTCGCGGACACGGTCACGTTCGCCGCGATGCCCGGGGACTCGCGGGCCGAGATGGCGCAGCTGGCGGCCGAGTTCCGCGCCGTCCGCGACGTCGAACTCGCGCTGCACGTGCCGGTGGTCGGCGACGCCGTGTCCCCGTTCATGGCGCCCCCTGACACGGACCCGGCCGCGCTGCACGCGGAGGGATCGCTGCTGGCACTGCCGAGTGATCCGGTGGCGGCCGCCGAGGAGATCCTGAGGCGGCGGGAGGAGCACGGCTTCTCGTACTTCGTCATCGGTGCCAACGCGGCCGATGCGCTCGCTCCGGTCGTCGCCGAGCTGGCCGGCAACTGATCAGGGGCGGAAGGCCGGACGGTGACTACGGAGTCGGTCAGGTTCGGCTGAGCGTGAGCTCCGGGCGGGGCAGGAATTGGCGGGAGAGGGCGACGACCGTCCGACCGGCGAGGTAGCCGAGGAACGCGGTGATCACGGCCAGCACGGCGCAGGTCCAGGCGTCCTGATGAGTGGTGTGCTCGGCCGCGAGCCAGGCGACGACGTTGCCGGCCGTGGCTGCGAAGGGGAACGAGTACGACCACCAACCGGGTCCGAACGGCACCGTCCGGTAGGCGGGGATCAGGCCGAGCTGGACGATCGCCCCGAGCAGCGCGTATCCCGCCAACCCGAGTCCGACATCGTCGACCCGGCCACCGTTGATCGCGAACCATGCATTTCCGGCGGGCATACGGCTCGAGCCCGCCCGCCCGCAGCATCGCGACGACGGGGGCGACGCTGACGAGCGGACCGAAGGTGTGGTCGGTCAGTTCGGTGTGCAGCCGCCCGCCGATGACGACCGAACGCAGGTACAGCGCGACGGTGATGAGCCATACGCCGCCGGCGAGACCGAAGCTGATCGCGAACAGGTTCGCGGTGATGCGCCGGGGGGCGGTCGGGGTGCGGGTCGGGGTGCGGCGGCCGGGATCTCGGCGCTGACCGCAGGCCGCAGCAAGTTCGTCATGGTTCGAAGGTCGCGGCCGGGCGGCGCTCCCAGTAGGGGCGCCGATGTTGTTCGGCTACAAAAGGCGGCCTGGTAACCGGTGGCGCGCGGCGGGGCTTGCGCTGGGCGAGACGCCGTCGACCGCCAGCCTCATGCTGTGGTACTTCTTCGCCGGGTTCGTGGTCGCGGCGCAGGTCGGCGGCCGCGCATCGAGCGATGGCGAACGGCACGGCCACGGGCAAGATCGTCGTCACCCCGCTCGGGCCCACGTGATGGTGCTGCGGTCAATCCTCCCCGCGGTTCTTGCGCCGGGGCGCGCCGAATGAAGTAAGCCCGGTTCGCTCCTTCGCGGCAACGATCAGTTTTGTCGTACCCGTGTTCTATTCTCGGAATCATGATCACGGGGGCGGTCGGCGAGGCGGTGACGCTGTTGCGTCGGGCCGTTGATGCGCTGCTCGCGGTGCCGGTGGAGGGGTTGGAGGCGGCTGGGTTCGTGCCGTTGTTGGAGGTGGTGGAGGGGCAGCGGCGGCGTCTGGAGGCGGTGGATCAGCGGTTGCTGGCCGGGGCCGCGTCGGCGGGGGTGGCGTCGCTGTTCGGGCAGCCCGGCCTGGCCGGGGTCATCGCTTCGCTGTTGCGGATCGACGCGGTCGAGGCGCGGCGGCGGGTGGCCCGGGCCGGTGACCTGGGTCCGCGGCGTTCGCTGACGGGGGAGGTGTTGGGGCCGATCCTGCCGGCCGCGGCCGAGGCGGTCGCGGCCGGTGAGTTGTCGGGGGCGCAGGCCGATGTGGTGATCCGGTGTCTGGAGCGGATCCCGGCCGCGGCGCCGGCGGCGGCGTGGCCGGTGGCGGAGCAGGTGCTGGTGCAGGCCGCCACGGTGGAGGGGCCGCGGTCGCTGGGCCGGACGGCCGAGGCGCTGCTGGCCCGGTTGGATCCGGACGGGCGGGAGCCGGCCGAGGAGCAGGCGCAGCGCAGGCGGGGGTTCACCCTGAGCCGGCGGCCGGGCGGGTGGTCGCGTCCGGGTGGGGACTGGTCACCGGAGGTGACCGCGTTCTGGACCGCGGTGCTGGATTCGCTGGCCGCGCCGCAGAACACCGACGGGCAGCCCGATCCGCGCAGCCCGGCCCAGCGGCGGCACGACGCGATGCTGGAGGCCGCCCGCCGGCTGCTCGGCTCCGGTTCCCTGCCCCCGGCCGGTGGGGTGCCGGTGACCGTGCTGGCCACCACCACGATCAGCGAACTCACCACCGCCGCGGCGAAGGCTGTCGGGAAGCTGGAAACGGATGCCGCGGGGGCCGGGGCGCCGGTGTTCGGGTTGGCCGGGCTCGCGGTCGAGGCCGGCTACGGCGAGCTCGACCTGGCGGGGCTGGGCAGCGCGGGGTTGGCGCGGTTCGGGCACGGCGACCAGATCAGCATCGCCACGCTGCTGGCCATGGCCGGGGATGGCGAGGTGATCCCGGTGGTGTTCAACGACACCGGCGGGATCCTGGCCTACGGTCGCGGGAAACGCCTGGCCGATCGGGGGCAGCGTCTCGCGCTGGCCGCGCGGGACGGGGGGTGTTGCTTCCCCGGTTGTGATCGCCCGGCCGCGTGGACCGAGGTGCACCACATCCTCGACTGGGCCGCCGGCGGCCCGACCGACATCGACAACATGTGCCTGGTATGCGTATTTCATCACCGGCACTTCCAGGCGGCGGGCTGGGCCGTCCGCATGGCCGACGACCGGCAACCCGAGTGGCTCCCGCCCCCCTGGCTCGATCCAGAGCAGAAACCGCGCCGCAACACCGCCCACCACCGACCCGACATCGACTTCCGACAACCCACCACCGCCGCCTGACGGCGGCGGTGGGGCCGGTCACCCGGCCGTGCGATCTTCCGAGTTGCTCCGGCTCCTGTTGACTGGCGCCTTTCACGCTGACTGGGGCGTTACAACGCGCCAGTGAACGTCCGACGCGCCAGACAACGGGAAACGGGCCCCGTCCGGCGCCTGACCGCCGGCGGTGGGGCCGGACGCCCGGCCGTGCGATCTTTCGAGCTGCGGCTGACCGGCGGCGAGGGCGGGGTTGCCGGCGCATCGTTGGCCGCGACGCCGAAGGTCGGCCCAGGGATCGAGCCACCTGTCCCGGCTCAGCTCGGGTACGCCGTCGTCCGGACGAAGTCGGCGTGGTCGAGGTCGATGCGCCGGCCCTTCGCGTTGACGAACGCGATCTCGACCGGCTCGCCGGTGCGGTGCTCGCGGCGCTCGATCGTCGGACCGCACTCCACCGGCAGGTGCTCGTCGCCCCACTGCTGCAGGGCACCGATCACGATCTTCAACTCGGCGCCCGCCGGCGTCAGGTGATAGCTGGTCCGCGTGCGGCGCCCCGGCTCCTGGTACTGGTCGCGACGCAGGATCCCGGCATCGACCAGCGCGTTGAGCCGATCGGTGAGGACGTCGGTCGCGATCGCCAGGTTGGCTCGGAAGTCGGCGAACCGGGTCACGCCGGAGAGCGCCTCGCGCACGATCAGAAACCCCCACGGGTCCCGCAATGCGTCCACGGTGCGGGCGATCGCGCAGGTCTCGCCACCGCGAATCGTCCGAGCCATGACGACCACCATACCCCCTGACTTGGCAAAAGCGTCTCAGCAAGCTAGCTTGGCATTACCAACTCAGGAGGAAGCCATGAACCCGATCGACCTCAGCACCAGCACCGCCCTCGTCACCGGCGCCAACCGCGGCTTCGGCCGCCAGCTCGCCGAGCAGCTCGCCGCCCGCGGCGCGAAGGTCTACGCCGCGGCCCGCCGACCGGAGAGCGTCGACCTCGCCGGTGTCACGCCGATCCGGCTCGACATCACCGACCCCGCGTCCGTCGCCGCCGCGGCGGCCACGGCCAGCGACGTCACGTTGCTGATCAACAACGCCGGCATCGGGACCGGGGCGTCAGTGCTCACCGGCGACATCGCCGACGTCCGGCTGGAGTTCGACACTCACGTGTTCGGCACCCTCGACGTGACCCGTGCCTTCGTCCCGGTGATCGAGGGTAACGGTGGCGGCGCGATCCTCAACGTGCTCAGCGTGCTGTCGTGGATCACCGTCCCGCACCTGAGTGGTTACAGCGCCGCCAAGTCGGCCGAGTGGTCGATGACCAACGCCCTCCGGGCGGAACTCGCGCCGCGCAACATCCGGGTCAGCGGGCTGCACGTCGGCTACATGGACACCGGTCTCGCGGCTGGCGTCGACGGGCCGAAGCTCGAACCGGCCGCGGTCGCCACGCTCGCCCTCGACCGGCTGGCCGCGGGGGAGCCCGAGATCCTCGCCGACGAGCTGAGCCGGCAGGTCCGGGCCGGGCTCGCCGGGGGCGTCGCCGCGCTCTACCCGACCCTCGCCTGAAACACGGCGTGTTGGATCAGCCGGTGCCGACCACGTCGGTCCGGTCGATCTTGAGCTCGCCCTGCTCCTTCTTGAAGCCGAACGTCGTGTCCTCGTCGCTCTTGCGCCCGTCCTTGTAGACGTAATGGATGGTCGCCTCAGCGGCGTTCGGACCGGTCGTGCGGGCATCGCTCACCGACACGCTCTGCATCGATCCCCAGAACTTGTCGTAGGACGAGCGCCCCCCGGCGTGGCTGTGCTGGTACTGCTTGGTGAGCAGGTTCCAGGCCGTGTCGGTGTTGCCGGGCAGCAGCGCGTAGTAATCCTGCACCGCCTTGCCCGGGTCGCCCCCGCCGTTGCCCGGCGGCGGCGCGCTGGTCGTCGACCGGGTGGTCGACGGCGGCGGCGAGGAGGACGACGACGCCGACTTCGACGCCGGCTTCGACGAGTGGTGCGTGGTGGACGGCGCCGTCCGGGCCGGCGGGCTGTTCGAGCTGCCGGCCGAGTCCGAACCGGAGTTCCCGAGCTGCGTGATCAGCAGCGCGGCCGACCCGATGAGGATGAGCCCCAGTGCCAGCAACCCGAGGATCAGGCCGGTCCGGTGCCGCCGACGCGGCGGTGGGCCGGCCGCCCCGGGCCCGAACGGCCGCGGCGGCCCGGGTGCGACCGGCGGCAGCATGACGGTCGAGGACGGCGGCGGATCGGCGGCGGCCGTGCGGTCGAAGGCGCCCGCCGGGGCCAGCTGTTCGGTGGTGGCGCTCGCGGCCGCCCCAGCCGCCCGGGTGTCGACCCCGGCCAGCGTCCGGGCCACCTCGCGCATCGACGGGCGCCGCGCCGGGTCGACGGCCAGCATCCGGTACAGGATCGGCGTCAGCGGGCCACTGCGCTGCGGTGGGTCGAGCTGCCCCGAGGCCGCCCGGTGCAGAGTCGCCATCGCGTTGTCGCCCGACCCGAACGGCGAGGACCCCTCGATGGCGGTGTAGAGCGTCGACCCCAGCGAGAAGACGTCCGACGCCGCGCTCGACTGCGCTCCTCGCGCCACCTCCGGCGCCAGGTAGGCCGGTGTGCCGGTGACCATGCCGGTCGAGGTGAGCGTCGCATCCCCGAGCGCGTGCGATATCCCGAAGTCGGTCAGCTTGGCCGACCCCTCCGCGTCGATGAGGACGTTGCCGGGCTTGACGTCCCGGTGCACGATCCCGGCCCGATGGGCGGCGTCCAGCGCCGAGGCGACCTCGCGGCCGATCCGGGCCACCTGGGCGATGGAGAGCGGCCCGCGCTCGGTCAGCAGCTCCTGCAGGCTGCGGGCCTCGAGGTACTGCATGACCAGGCAGGGCTGCCCGTCGTGGTCGACCACGTCGTAGACGGGCACGGCGTGCGGGTGATGCAAGCGGGCGGTGATGCGGGCCTCGCGCATGGCCCGCTCGCCGGCCATCCGGGCCTCGTCGGGGCCGAGCCCGGGCTGCGGGTGCAGTTGCTTCACCGCGACCCGGCGGTGCAGCTTCTCGTCCCACGCCTCCCAGACGGTGCCCATGCCGCCCCGCGCTATGGGCGCGACGAGGCGGTAGCGGCCGCCGATGGCTGTGTCCGGGCGGGACAACGCGGGCTCCTCTCCGTCGGTCCTGCGTTACCTACCCACTTGCCCGGATGCCGGCGCCGGGGCGCCGCCCGGCTCAGGCGTCGTGCTCCCGCTTGTCGCCGGCCCACTCGGTGTGGAAGGACCCGTCCTTGTCGACCCGGCGGTAGGTGTGGGCACCGAAGTTGTCCCGCAGTCCCTGGATGAGCGCGGCCGGCAGCCGGTCGCGCCGCAGGCCGTCGTAGTAGGCGAGCGACGACGAGAACGCCGGCGTGGGGATCCCGGCCGCCGCGGCCTGGGCGACCACCCGGCGCCACGCCTCGACGCCGGTGCGCACGGCATCGGCGAAGTACGGCGCGACGAGCAGCGTCGGCAGGTCGGCCCGCTCGTCGTAGGCCTCGCGGATCCGGTTCAGGAACCGGGCCCGGATGATGCAACCGCCGCGCCAGATCGTCGCCATGGCGCCGCGGTCGACGTTCCACTCGTACTCGGCCGAGCCGGCCGCGATGTGGTCGAACCCCTGCGCGTACGCCACCACCTTCGACGCGTACAGCGCCCGGCGGACGTCCTCGACGAACGCATCCCGGTCCGGGATCTCGAGCGGGTTCACGTCGGTGCCGAACGCCTCCTGCGCCGGGCCGCGCTGCTCGGCGTGCCCGGACAGCGCCCGCGCGAACGTCGCCTCGGCGATGCCGGTGATCGGCACGCCGAGGTCCAGCGCACTCTGCACGGTCCAGCGTCCGGTGCCCTTCTGCTCGGCCTGGTCGAGGACGATGTCGACGAACGCCTTGCCGGTCCCGGCGTCGACCTGGGCCAGGACGTCTGCGGTGATCTCGATCAGGAACGACTCGAGATCGCCGGCGTTCCACTCCCTGAAGATTCGGGAGATCTCCTCCGGTGTCGCCCCGAGCCCCTGCCGGAGCAGGTCGTAGGCCTCGGTGATCAGTTGCATGTCGGCGTACTCGATGCCGTTGTGCACCATCTTGACGAAGTGCCCGGCGCCGTCCGGGCCGACGTGGACGCAGCACGGTGTGCCGTCGACCTGGGCCGCGATCGACTCGAAGATCGGCCCGAGCTTCTCGTAGGACTCCGGCGAACCGCCGGGCATGATCGAGGGCCCGTTGAGCGCACCCTCCTCGCCGCCTGAGACGCCGCAGCCGACGAAGTGCAGGCCCTTCTCGCGCAGGTCGTGCTCGCGCCGGCGGGTGTCGGCGAAGTGCGCGTTGCCGCAGTCGACGATGATGTCGCCCTCGTCGAGCAGGGGGGCCAACTCGTCGATCACCGCATCGGTCGGCCCGCCCGCCTTGACCATGATGATGATCGCCCGCGGCTTCTTCAGCGCTGCGACGAACTCCTCGAGCGATTCCGAAGGGACGAACTCGCCCTCACTGCCGTGCTGCTCGACGAGGGACTGGGTACGCGAATACGTGCGGTTGTGCAGCGCGACGGTGTGGCCGTGCCGGGCCAGGTTGCGCGCGAGGTTGCGGCCCATGACCGCGAGGCCGGTGACGCCGATGTCGGCGGTTGCGTCGCTCATCGTTCAGACGTTAGTAGGCGGCCCCTCCGGCCCTTGCACATAACAGGAATTTCACGTTAGCTTGTGCGGACGCGGGGGCGTGTCCTCGGGTGCCGGCCCGAGATGTCCGAGAGGCCTGCCCGCGTGACCACCACCTTCTGGCCCACCATCGCCGGCGCGATCAAACACGCGCGCCGAACGGCGGTCGCGCCCCTCGTCTGGGATCCGGCCGACCACCTGCTGTCCAGATTCGCGTTCGGCCCGACGGCCTCCGCCCGGGCCTGGGTCAAGAAGTACGGAGCCGAAGCCTTCTACAAGACGCAGGTGGGTGCGGCCACGACCTACCGCGGCTACGCCGGGCAGCGCAGCGTCGCCGCCCAGGGCCCGCTGCTGTCGAAGTCCCCCTACGACGTCCGCCAGTGGCTCAAGGCGCAGGGCAACGAGTACGGCTGGGACGCGATGGACCAGCTGACCCGCGTCACCCTCGGCCTTCAGACGTGGAGCACCGCGCAGCTCTACGAGACCCTCGTCGACTTCTTCAGCAACCACCTCAACGTGCCCAACCACAACGGCGATGTGTGGAACACCCGGCACGCCTACGACCGGGACGTGATCCGCCGGTACGCCGCCGGCTCGTTCACCAGCATGCTGCTCGCCTCGGCGAAGCACCCGGCGATGCTGATCTATCTCAACCTGGCCGACTCCACCAAGGCCGCGGTCAACGAGAACTACGGCCGGGAGTTGCTCGAGCTGCACACCGTCGGCCTGCACTACACCGAGAGCGACGTCAAGAACGCGGCCAAGCTGCTCACCGGCCGGACGCTCGACGACAACCAGCACTACCTGTTCGACGACTACATCCACGGCACCGGCGCGGTGAAGATCCTCGGATTCACGCACGCGAACTCCTCGGCCGCCGGCGGCGAGAAGGCCGGCGACGACCTGATCCGCTACCTCGCTGCGCACCCCTACACGGCCCAGAACCTGGCCCGGAAGATGTGCATCCGGTTCGTCTCCGACCACCCGTCCTCGACGCTGGTCAACGCGGTCGCGAAGGCCTACCGCGACAACCACACGCAGATCCTGCCGATGGTGTCGACGATCCTGCGCTCGACCGAGTTCTGGGAGTCGCGCGGCGCGAAGGTCCGGCGCCCGGCCGAGAACCTGATCGCCACCATCCGGGCCCTCGGTGTCGGCGTCTCGAACTGGTCCGACGCCCTGCAGACGCTGCACTGGGTCACCTACAACATGGGCAACTGCCCGCTCGAGTGGCCGGCACCCAACGGCTACCCGGACGTCGCCGCCGCGTGGCGATCGGCCGGGACGCTGCTCGACACCTGGGAGAAGCACCTCGGGCTGGCCGGCGGCTGGTGGGGCGGGTTGAAGGGCGCGAACATCGACGCCCTCTACGGCGGCACCCCGAGCACGAGCGGCGACGCGGTCAACCGGCTGACGCAACGCCTGACCGGCATGACCTGGTCGACGACCCACCGGGCCGTGCTGCAGAAGTTCCTGAACGAACCGGCGTCGACCCCGATGCAGGACTCGGTGCTGCGGTGGTGGGGCGAACCGCTGGCCGCGCTGATCCTCGACGCCCCTCACCACGCGCTGCGCTAGGAGACCCCGCATGACCCCTCTCGATCTCGCCCGGCAGCGCACCGCTGACCGCGTCCGCTGCGAGCTGCAGGCCCAGGACGACGCCTGGGGCGCCAGCGGCTGGACCCGGCGCCGGTTCCTCGCCGGCATCGGCCTGGCCGGTGTGGCCGCGCTCGGCACCCAGCTCGTGACCACCCGGGCCGCCTACGCGGCCGCGCCCACCGGTACCGAGCGCACGCTGATCGTGATCTTCCTGCGCGGGGCGGCCGACGGCCTGCACCTGCTCGTTCCCAACTCGGCCGATCTCGGCCTGGACTACCTGCGCTCGGTCCGGGGCGACCTCGTGCCCGCAGACGCCGACCTCGTCGCCCTCCCGGGCAGCGCCGGGTGGGCCCTGAACGCGCGGCTCAAGCCGCTGTACGACGAGCTCTGGTCGAGCGGCGAACTGGCCTTCGTCCCGGCCGTCTCGACGCCCGGGGTGAGCCGCAGCCACTTCCAGGCCCAGCAGTTCCTCGAGCGCGGCGGGTCGGACACGGCCAGCAGCGGCTGGCTGGACCGGGTGCTCGGCCGCCTCGGCCCGGGCACCACGTTCCGCGCGGTCTCCGAGGGCTCGGCCACGCCGATGTCGCTGGCCGGCCCGCAGCCGTCCATCACCCTGGACACGATCGACAACTTCACCTTCCCCGGCTGGGACAGCATCCGGCCGGCCTCCCAGGCGGCCGTCCTCTCGCTGTACCGCGGGCTGGGCGGGACGCTCGGCGAGGACGTGCCGAACACGATTGCCGCGCTGGACACGGCCGCGCAGCTCCAGGCCGCCAACTCCGGCGCCGCCGACTACCCGGGTGGCGACTTCGGGCGGGCGCTCAGGGATCTGGCCGGCATCCTGCGGGCCGAGGTCGGCCTGCAGGTCGCCACCGTCGACGTCGGCGGATGGGACACGCACACGAACGAGGTGCACGAGCTCAACGGCCAGCTCGACGACGCCGCGGCGGCGCTGCAGGCGTTCATGGCCGACCTCGGCCCGCGGCGCAGCCGGGTGACCGTCGCGGTCATGACCGAGTTCGGTCGCCGGGTCGAGATGAACGACAGCGGCGGCACCGACCACGGTCACGGCAGCGTCATGTGGCTGCTCGGCGGCGGCCTCAAGAGCAGCGGCGTCTTCGGCAAGTGGGACAAGCTCTCCGGCGCGACGCTCGACAACGGTGACGTCCCCGGCAAGAACAACCCGTTCGACGTCCTCGGCGAGCTCGTGCAGAAGCGGCTCGGCGCCGGCTCGCTGACCGGCGTGTTCGTCAACCACACCGTCACGCCGCTGGGCCTCGCCGTCACGACCTGACCGTCGGATGGTCGGCCGCCACCGACGCCGCGGTGCGCGACGAGATCAGCCGAGCAGGTCCTTGAGCCGGGCGTTGCACCACGCCATCGCCTCGGCGGCCGCCGGGCTCAGCAGCTCCAGGCCGTAGAAGCCGTGGATGAGGCTCGGGAACTGCTGGTGCTCGACCTTGACGCCGGCCGCGGCGAGGGCCGCGGCGTAGGCGTCGCCCTCGTCGCGCAGCGGATCGAACTCGGCCGTCGCGACCACTGCGGGCGGCAGGCCGGCGAGCGACTCCGCCCGCAGCGGCGACAGCCGGGGGTCGCGGTCGAGTTCGGCCGCGGCGGGGGCGTCGTGCTTGAGCCCGGTGTACTGCTCGCCGAACCAGTGCATGTCGGCGAGGGTGAGGAAGTAGCCCTCGGCGTTCTCCGTGCGTGAAGGGTAGTCGCCGAGCATGTCGACGGCCGGGTAGATGAGCAGCTGGGCGGCGAGCCCGAGGCCGTCGGCGCGCGCCAGCTGGGCCGCGACGGCGGCGAGGTTGCCGCCGGCGCTGTCGCCGCCGACGGCGATCCGGGCCGGGTCGGCACCGTACTCGGCGACGTGCTCGACGACCCAGCACAGCGCTGCGTAGGCGTCCTCGACCGCGGCCGGGAAGCGGTGCTCGGGCGCGAGGCGGTAGTCGACGCTCACGACCACCGCGCCGACGTCGTTCGCGAGCAGCCGGCAGACCCCCTCGTGGGTGTCGAGGTCACCGATCACGAACCCGCCGCCATGGAAGAAGACGATCGTCGGCCGCGGGCCGTCGCCCCCGGGCCGGTACACGCGCACCGGGATCGAACCGGCGACGGTCGCGTCGGTCACGGCCGCCACGGCCGGGAGCGTCGACGGGTCCCGGAAGTCCACCATCAGCGTCCGCAGGCCGGCCCGGGCCTGCTCCACCGTGCCCTCGGCGACCGGCGGGAGGCCGGAGCTCGCGATCAGCTGGAGCAGCCCGGCAATGTTCGGATCCACTGGCATCCGCAGATCCTCACACACGCTCCCCTGGGCGCCGGCGCCGTGGTTCGGGGGGCGGGCGCTCCCCCCTGCTCGCCCGCCCCCCGTGGTCGGGCGATCACGCCCGGCCCGCGATGGATCGGCGTCCCTCCGCGACACCAGGCCGGCGGCGCAGGTGCCATCGGTCGGCACTGCGGGAACCGGCGAATGTCTGCTGCCCGTCGTCGACCCACAAGTCGTTGCCGGGGTCCGGGGCAACTTGGTGGGCCCGCGACTGCGACCTCACCGTGACGCGAACTTTACCTCGCCGGTACCTGGGCCCGCCAGGGTCGACCGTCGCAGGATCAGGCCAGCTCCAGCCCCGGGTAGAGGGGGTTCGCGTCGAGCAGTTCGGCCGCCGCCTCGTGGGTCTTGGCGGCCACGCCGTCGGCGATCGCGTACTTCGCCTTGCCGGGCGCGCCGCTGGACGCGGTGACCGGGGACGTGGCCGTCAGGACGTCCACGATCAGCTCGGCGACCCGGTCGAACTCCTCGGCGCCGAAGCCGCGCGAGGTGAGGGCCGGCGTGCCGATCCGGACGCCCGAGGTGTACCAGGCGCCGTTCGGGTCGCGCGGGATGGAGTTGCGGTTGGTGACGATGCCGGAGTCGAGCAGCGCCGACTCCGCCTGCCGACCGGTCAGGCCGAACGACGAGACGTCGATCAGCACGAGGTGGTTCTCGGTGCCGCCGGTGACCAGCCGGGCGCCGCGCTTCATCAGCCCGTCGGCGAGTGTGACCGCGTTGTCGGCGACCGCCTGCGCGTAGGTGCGGAAGGAGTCCTGCCGGGCCTCGGCGAGGGCGACCGCCTTGGCGGCCATGACGTGCCCGAGCGGCCCGCCGAGCACCATCGGGCAGCCGCGGTCGACGGCGTCGGCGTACTCCGGCTGGCACAGCACCATGCCGCCCCGCGGGCCCCGCAGCGACTTGTGCGTGGTCGTCGTGGTGACGTGGGCGTGCGGCACCGGATCGAAGTCGCCGGTGAAGACCTTGCCCGCCACCAGGCCGGCGAAGTGCGCCATGTCGACCATCAGCGTCGCGCCGACCTCGTCGGCGATCTCGCGCATCTTGGCGAAGTTGATCTTCCGCGGGTAGGCGGAGTAGCCGGCGATCAGGACGAGCGGCCTGAACTCGCGCGCCGGCCGCGCGCACGACGTCGTAGTCGAGCAGCCCGGTCTCTGCGTCCGTCCCGTAGGACGACTGGTGGAACATCTTGCCGCTGATGTTCGGCCGGAAGCCGTGGGTGAGGTGCCCGCCGGCGTCGAGCGACATGCCCAGCGCGCGCTGGTCGCCGAGCGGCGTGCCGGAGGGCCTGCCAGTCGGCCTCGGACAGGTCGTTGACATGCTTCGCGCCGGCCTTGTCCAGCGCCGGCGACTCGATGCGCTGGGCGAGGATCGCCCAGAACGCGACGAGGTTCGCGTCGATGCCCGAGTGCGGCTGGACGTAGGCGTGCGGGGCGCCGAAGAGCGCGCTGGCGTGGTCGGCGGCGGCCCGCTCGACGGTGTCGATGTTCTGGCAGCCGGCGTAGAAGCGGTGGCCGATCGTCCCCTCGGCGTACTTGTCCGACAGCCAGGTGCCCATGGTGAGCAGGACGGCGGGGGAGGCGTAGTTCTCGCTGGCGATCAGCTTGAGCGAGGCCCGCTGGTCGGCCAGCTCGCTGCGGATCGCCCCGGCGACGGTGGGCTCGACCGACTCGATGACCGAGAGGGCGTTGCGGTAGGCGGCGGATGCGGCGGCGGCGTCGAAGGGCTGGGACATGGCGGGCGCGGCTCCTCGCGATACGTTGGGAAGCCCAGGCGCGCGGCAGTGGTGCTCGGGCCGCTCCCCGGTGGTCGGATCCACCTTATGCAGCGCCAGTCACGGCCCGCGGCCAGGATAGCGGCTGCGGGCCGACCAGCGTGGCCACCCAGATGCGGCCGATCCACTCGGCGAACCGCTCGTCGCTCCAGCCGCGGCCGTTGACGAAGTGATGCCACTAGCGCCGGCGCAGCGCCTCCACGTCGGCCAGCGGGCCGAGGTGGCGCAGCTTGTCCCGGTTGATCACCGACCGGATGGCCTGCATCGCGCCGTCGGCGATGTCGAAGCTGAAGACGTTGACGAGCGCGCCGGCGGCATCGCGGACGAGCGCGCCCGGCTGGCCGTTGACCTCGGCCCGCTCGAGCCGGACCCCGCCGACGGCCTGCATCTGGGCCGCCAGCCCGGCGAGCAGGCGCAGCACCTTGTCCCGGCCGACGATCTCCCGCGGCCAGGACGGGCGCATGCCGCCGCTGTCGCCACTGACCACGACGTCGGCGGCGAGCAGCGCCACGAGCCCGTCGACGTCACCCTCGGCCAGCGCGGCGACGAAGTGGTCGGCGAGCCGGTCCCGCTGCTGCCGGGACGCCTCGAAGCGGGGGCGCTGCTCGTTGACGTGCCGGCGGGCCCGCACCGCGACCTGGCGGCAGTTGTCGACCGACTTGCCGACGATCGGCGCGATCTCGGCGAAGTCGTAGTCGAAGACGTCGTGCAGCAGGAACACCGCTCGCTCGACCGGGCGCGAGCCGTTCGAGCACGAGCAGGAACGCCATCGACAGCGAGTCGGCATCGGCGGCGCCCTGCGCCGGGTCGGGCGCGGCCGAATCCGTCAGCAACGGTTCGGGCAGCCACGGCCCGACGTAGGTCTCGCGGCGGACCCGGGCCGAGCGGAGGTGGTCGATGGCCAGGCGCGTCGTGGTCGCCGACAGGAAGGCCTTCGGCGACTCGATCTCGGTGCCCTCGCCGACCGCGCGGTGGAAGCGCAGGTAGGCGTCCTGCACGACGTCCTCGGCGTCGCTGACGCTGCCCAGCATCCGGTAGGCGATCGAGAAGAGCAGCGGGCGCAGCTCGGTGAAGACGTCGGGCATGTCGCGATCATCCCGCGGCCGGGCGTCCGCAGGTCGGTGAGCCCGTTGCGGAACCCGTCGCGCCAGCTCGCCCACCGCGGCGCCCAGCCGAGGTCGCGCTTGGCCTTGGCGTTGGACGAGCCGCGGACCTGGGTGAGCATCGAGACGCCGACCTCGCCGGCCGCCATCCGGGCCAGCCAGACCGGTACCCGGCGGCGGCGGCTTCGCGCCGAGCAGCGCGGCGAGCGTGGTGCAGGACCTCGCGCACCGGCGCCGGTTCGTCGTCGACGATGTTGTAGACCCCGCTGCCCGCGGATCGACTGCCGCGACGGTCGCGCTCGCCGCGTCCTCGACGTGGATCATCGACCAGATGCCGTCGCCGGCACCGACGATCGGCATGGCCCGCTTGCGCGATCGAGGGCCACCAGTTCGTCGGAGGCGCCGGGGCCGTAGAACGTGCCGTAGCGCAGGACGACGCCGTCGACCGGGGCCTCCAGGACCGCCCGCTCCAGGTGCCGGATCGCGGCCATCGACTGCCGCTGTTGCTTCGGCGGGGTCGGGTCGAGCCGGTCGGTCTCGGTCTTCACCGGCGCCGCCGGTCCGCTCGTTGTTCCAGCCGGTGTAGCTCTGCGCGACGAACCGGGTGACCCCGGCCGCGCGGGCGGCCGCGAGCAGGTTGTCGGTGCCGATCGTGCGCAGTTCGTTGGTCTTGGCGAAGGCGCGGTCGAAGTGCTTCAGGTCGGACGAGCCGGCGAGGGCGGTCAGCTGGTGCACGATCGCGTCGGGCTCGGCGCTTGGCCACGGCCTCGCCGATCGCGGCCGCGTCCAGTCGCGTCGACGACGACCGGCTCGGCCCCGAGGTTCCAGAGCAGGTCCCGCTTCGACTCGGTGCGGGTCGTCGCCGTGACGTGGTGCCCGGCGGCGGCCAGTTGCGGGATCAGGCGGCGGCCGATCGCGCCGGTCGCGCCGGCCAGGAACACGCGCATGAGCTTCTCCTTGGTTCGGTCCCGGGTGGGATCTCGGACAGGAGACGAGGTGGCCGCCACAGGCGTGACACTCCCCGCTGGCGGATTTACTAGGGCGTCCTACTATCGACGTCATGGGCGGATCCGACCTTCGACCAATACCAGCTCTCCGAGGAGCAGCACCTGCTGCGCCGGGCGGTCCGGCAACTCGCCGACGACAAGATCGCGCCGCGCGCGGCCGAGGTCGACGAGACGGCCGAGTTCCCCTACGACGTGCTCGAGGCACTCGTCCGCGCGGGTTCCACGCCGTGCACATCGCCGAGGAGTACGGCGGCATGGGCGCCGACGCCATCTCGGCCTGCATCGTCATCGAGGAGGTCGCCCGCGCCTGCGCGTCGTCCTCGCTCATCCCGGCGGTGAACAAGCTCGGCTCGCAGCCGATCATCCTGTCCGGTTCGGCCGAGCTGAAGAAGCACGTGCTCAGCGACATCGCGGCCGGCCAGATGATCAGCTACGCCCTCTCCGAGCGCGAGGCCGGTTCGGACGCCGCGTCCATGCGCACGCGGGCCGTGCTCGACGGCGACCACTGGGTCCTCAACGGCACCAAGTGCTGGATCACCAACGCCGGCGTCTCGACGTACTACACCGTCATGGCCGTCACCGATCCGGAGAAGGGCGCCAAGGGCATCTCGGCCTTCGTCGTGCACAAGGACGACCCCGGCTTCTCGGTCGGGGCGAAGGAGCGCAAGCTCGGCATCAAGGGCTCGCCCGACCCGCGAGATCTACTTCGAGGACTGCACGATCCCGGCCGACCGGATCATCGGCGAGCCCGGCACCGGGTTCAAGACGGCCCTGCGCACCCTCGACCACACCCGGCTCGCGATCGGCGCCCAGGCGCTCGGCATCGCCCAGGGTGCGCTCGACGCATCGCATCGCCTACATGAAGCAGCGCCGGCAGTTCGGCCACCCGCTCGCCGATTTCCAGGGTCTGCAGTTCATGCTCGCCGACATGGCGATGCGCATCGAGGCGTCCCGCCAGCTGGTCTACGCGGCCGCCGCCCGGGCCGAGCGGGACGAGCCGGACCTGACGTTCACCTCGTCCGCGGCGAAGGTCTTCGCCTCCGACACCGCGATGTCGGTGACCACCGACGCCGTCCAGCTGTTCGGCGGCTACGGCTACACCCGCGACTTCCCGGTCGAGCGGATGATGCGCGACGCCAAGATCACCCAGATCTACGAGGGCACCAACCAGATCAACCGCATGGTGATGGCCCGCAACCTGCTCAAGTAGGCCTCAAGTAGGCCGGACGGCAATGCGTCTCCCGCCCGTTTCCGGGCGGGAGACGCATCAGGACAGAGGGGTGTACGGCTCAGCCGTCCTCGCCGCTGTCCTGCCCTCCGTCTCCGTGGTGCCTGCTGCTGCAGGCGTGGGTGAACGCGAACACGATCGTCGAGGTGAAGGTGCCGTCACCGTTGTCGGTGCCGAGGGCCATCAGCCGCGAGCCGACCGTGACCGCGTCGGGGGTCGAGTTGCTCACGCCATCGACGATGAGCGTGGCCGCCGCGAGGTCGGTGGTGGGGCCGGCGGGCGGGGCGGGCGGCTGGCCGCCGTCCTCGCCGCCCTGGTCGCCGCCCTGGTCGCCCTCACCCTCGCCGTCGGTGCCGTCGGTGCTCAGCGTGACGACCGTGCCGTTGACGGCGGAGACCTCGCCGGTCAGCACCGCCGGGGCGGCGGAGTAGGCGAACACCGAGGACGCGTAGACGACGTCCTTGACCGAGGAGCCGAGCAGCGCGACGGTCTGCCCGACCGCGAGCGAGCCGGTGGCGCCGTCGACGAGGACGGTCGCGTCGGTGGTGTCGACGGTGAAGGAGCCGTTCTCCGACTCGTTCTGGTCGTCGCTCGGCGCGTTCGCCTTGTCGACGGTGACGAGCGTGCCGTTGATGCCGGTCACGGTGCCGAGGTAGACGTGGAACGGCGCGGCCCGCCCGACGAAGTTCTTCACGGTGAGGGTGCCACCGCGCTTGGTCCCGGTCACGCTGATCCGGTCGCCGGCCGCCATGTGGGCCAGGCGGCGGGACAGCACCTTCCCGGACTTCGTCCGGCGCGAGGGCAGGCTGACCGTCACCGGCGTGTTGTGCCTCGCGCTCCTGCCACTGCGGACGTCGGTGGCGAGCATCGTGATGCTCGACGACGTGTGGCTCACGACGAGCCCGTGCGCGCTGAACGGCCGGGCCGCGTGCCGGTGGTGTCCGGCGGCGAGGGCCGCACCCGGCGTCGCGAGGGCGAGTGCGCAGGCGCCGGCGGCGACGGCGCTGACGACGCCGGTTCGGGAGAGAGGTGGCATGAGGTTTCCTTCCGTGGACGGTTCCCCCCGCCACACACGAGTTTTACATTCCTGGTCACTCTCTGCAATCAAATCCTGTGCCTTGATAGGCGCTTCAGAGGCGGCCGGTGACCCGTTCCTGGTCCGCCCGGCGGGCGAGAACCGCCTCGTCCTGGCAATTCGCGACGAACACGACCGAGCCGCCGACCGCGATCGGGGCGAGCACGCTCCGTAGCCAATCGTCGGCCGTCGTCCATGGTTCCGTCGACAGGACGCGGGCGCCGGCCGCGAGGCCGGACGACGCGGCCCGCTCGGCCACCTGGCCGCGGGTGGCGCCCGGCAGGCACGGGTCGCCCGGTCCGGCAGGCATGTGCACGCCCGGCCACTTGTCCTCCTGCGGCCGGACCGAGCTGACGTAGTCGGCGGCCGGGGCCGGCGGGGCGTCGCGGAAGCCGACGGCGGCCCCGGCGGGCGCGACGGCGTAGATGTCCGGCGCGGCGCCGGCGTCGGCCAGGGTCTCCGGGGTCACGAACGCGACGTCGGCGGGCCCGCTGTCCCGGAGCGCGAGCCCCGCGGTGAGGCAGCCGAGCAGGATCGGAACCGAGATCCAGTGCGCCGGCAGGGCGATCAATGCCGAGTCACCCACCCCGAGCCCGAGCTCGTCGCCGAGCAGGTGGTGCGTCTTCGCCACCCAGTTCGCCAGTGACTTGGCCGAGAGCTCCGAGCGCTCGCCGGTCTGCTCGTCGTAGTAGGTGACGAACGGCCGGCCGGGCTCGGCGGCGAGCAGCCGCGCGAACTGCCGCTCCGGGGTGGTCATCCGGCCAACCTCAGTTGATGCACTTGCTGTCGATCGCCTTCGGCGTGGACGACGCGGAACCGGTCGGCTTCGCGGTCGTCGTCGAGCCCTTCGCCGTGCCGCTGGCCGACCCGCTCGGCTTCGGGGCCGGGTTGATCAGCCGCTGCACGAACGCCTGCACCTTGGCCGGGTCGACCACCTCGACGCTGCCCACCGGGCTGTTGTTGTCGAAGCCCTGGAACGGGATCGTCCGGCCGGTGATGTTGTTCGCGCTGAGCTTCTCCATCTGGTGGGCGAGATCGATCAGGTTGAGATTCGGGTCGAGGTAGATGTTGCGCTTGACCGCGTCACCGAGGGCCTTGAGCTTGAACAGCACGCCGACGGACGCGACCTTGCGGAACGCCGCGGTCAGGAAGTACTGCTGGCGGCGCACCCGGTCGAGGTCGCCGTGCGGCAGGTTGTGCCGCTGCCGCACGAACTCGAGCGCCTGGACGCCCTTGATGCTGTGCTTGCCCTTCGAGAGCACCAGCCCGGAGCCGCCGTCGGAGCCGATCGAACGGTTGTAGGCGACGGTGTCGTTCACGGCGTGGCAGAGGTTGACGGTGACGCCGCCGATCGCGTTGCTGATGTCGTAGAAGCCCATCAGGCTGACCTGGATGTAGTGGTTCAGCGTCAGCCCGGTGAGGTCGGTGACCGTGTGCAGCAGCAGGTCGGCGCCGGCCGCACGCTTCTCGTCGGTCGTGCCGGTCGCCGCGTTGTAGCCGGTGACATAGGCCGAGTTGAGTTTGTTCATCCCGTGGCCGGGGATCTTCACGTACGAGTCGCGGGGCAGCGAGATCAGCGTGGCCCGGGAACCGTCGGCCGGCACGTGCACGATCATCATCGTGTCGGTGGCCATGCTCCCGCCGTCACGGCCGACGTGCAGTGCCTTGACCTCGGCGTCGGTCATGTTCGTGCGGTCGTCGTTGCCGACGAGCAGGATGTTCTGGTCGGTGCCGTCGATGTCGTGCTTGCCGCTCGGCGGGGCGCCGACGTCGACCTTCAGCCGGGAGACCCCGTTGTTGATGTCGCGGTAGGTGTAGAACGCGTAGCCGGCGAGCAGCAGGAGCCCGGCCGAGAGCAGCACGCCGAGGGTGCGCCCCACCAGCCGGTACGGCGCGAACCGGGACGAATGGTGCCGGTGGTGCCGGCCGCGGGGGTCCAGATGGGGTGGCAGCGGGGCGGACGGGTCCGCCGGGAACGATCTGGATGCCACCTGCCGAGCGTACAAGTGGTATCCGGGTGAGCCCCCTGAGTGCCGGGGGCTTCACAGGTGGGCGGGCCCGGCGTCAGTTGATGCAGCCGAGCCCGTGCGTCTTGTCGGTGGTTGCCGCATGGGCGCCCGAGCCGGTCGGGGCCGCCGGGTCGGGCGTGGCGCCGGCCAGGCCCGCGACGAGGTGCCCGTCGGTCCCGAGCAGCAGGGTGACGCGGGTGACGTCGGGCGTCGCCACCGCCTTGGCGTGCGGCACCTCCCGCATCACCGCCTTCGCCTGCGCCTCCTGCCCGGGCGGGTACTCGACCATCGTCACCGGGGTCGTCGACGGCGACGAGTCGATGGTGTTGATCGTGAACCCGAACGCCTTGAGGGCGGCGGCGTTGCGGGCGGCCAGCCGGGGGATGTCGGTGCCGTTGAGCACGTCGACCGTGACGGTGGACGGCGCGGCCGCGACCGCCTTGTCGTAGGCCGCGTTGCCCTTGCCCTCGAGCTGGGCGATGAACGCCGGGATGGCCGCCCGGTTCACCTGCACGATCGCCGTCTCCACGCCGTCGGGGTAGATCACCTGCGGGCCGTTGTTCGGGATCGTCGCGAAGGTGATCTTGCCCGACGTCAGGGACTCGAACTGGCGGGCGAGCGAGAGCAGGTCGAGGTTCGGGTCGGTGAGCAGCGACCCACCGACGGCCTTGAGCATGTCCCGCAGCTTGAACGGGTTGAGCAGGACGCCGGCCGACGTCACCTTCTCGAACGCCGCCTTCAGGAAGTACTGCTGCCGCTTGATCCGGTCGAGGTCGCCGTGCGGGAGCCCGTGCCGCTGCCGGACGAAGGCCAGGGCCTGCGCGCCCTTGATGACCGAGATCCCCTTGGGCAGGTTGATGCCGGAGTACCCGCTGCCGAACTCGTCGCGGTCGGTCGTCTTGTTCTGTGCGGCGTTGAGGCAGACGGTGACACCGCCGATCGCCTCGCTGATCCGGTAGAACCCGAGCAGGTTGACCTGCATGTAGTGGTCGATCCGCAGGCCGGTCAGCGCGTGGATCGTCTTGATCGTGAGGATGATGCCGGCGCTCTGCGCGGACTGCTCGCTGCGCCCGGCGCTCTTTGCTGCGTTGTAGGCGTCCGGGTAGGCCGCGTTGATCTTGCCCTTGCCGTGGCCCGGGATCGTCACCCACGAGTCGCGCGGGAAGGACACCATCGTGGGCCGGCCGCCGTTCGCCGGCACGTGCAACAGGATCATCGTGTCGGCGTTGGCCGTCGTGGTGTCGTGCCCGGTGTGCAGCGCGTTCAGCTCGGCGCGGGTCGCCCCGGCGCGGGTGTCGTTGCCGATCAGCAGGATGTTCTGGTCGGCCCCGTCCGGGTCGTGCTCGCCCGCGGCCAGGGCCGGGATCGGGTCGCCGTGCGGGACGTGCGCGGTGAAGTTCTTGTACGTCGCCCAGGCGACCCCGGTGCCGACGAGCACGAGCAGCGAGAGCAGCGCGCAGGCCGCCCGGACCGCGACCCGCGCACCGTGCGGCGGTCCCGGCCGGCGGGCGGCGGGCATGAGTTCGGCGGGGGGCTCCGCCGGCGGCTGCGACGACATCGGCTCCGAGGCTAACCGCGAGAGGCCGCCCGCCCGGGGACGCAACGCGGCGGGTTCGTCGTCTGCGGGACTGGGGTCAATGTGAATGGTGTGACGGGGGTAGATTACTGAGATTTAGCCACGTAAGGTCGGCGTGTTGTCGACGAATCCCGAGGATGGGGTGCTAATGAGCCGATCCCTGCGTCCCCGGCTGCGCCACGCCAGCGCGCTGGGCGTGAGTGCCCTGCTCGCGGCGTCGGTAGTGACCGCACTAGCGCCGCCGGCCTCGGCCGCGGTGATGACGGTCTCGCCGGCGGGGAGCATCCGCGTGACGATGCGCGGGAACGGGCACGGCCACGGCCTGAGCCAGTACGGGGCCCTCGGCGCCGCCACGGCCGGGTTGACCTACCGGCGGATCGTCTCGTTCTACTACCCGGGCACGACCCTGACCACCCAGGCCCGGGCGAACATCCGGGTCCGGCTCAGCCGGACGGGCACGACCACCACCGTCTCCGCGAGCGGCCCGCTCACGGTCACCGGCGTGAGCGGCACGCTCCCCTCGACCGGCGTCAGCCGCTACCGGCTCGTGGCCGACTCGATGTCCGGGCTGACCTTGCAGTCGCTCGGGACGGCCGCGGGCTCGGTCTGGACGACCGTGCACACCGGACTGCCGAACGGCGCCCAGTTCCACCGCACCAACTACGCCTCGATCCGCACGTACCTGGCCGACGGCACCAGCACCGCGTACCACGGCTACCTGCGCGCGGTCCGGGTGAAGCCGACCGGCGCCGCGGGCGGCGTCCGGACCGTCAACATCCTGAGCCTCGACCTCTACACCGCCGGCGTCGTCCCCCGGGAGATGCCGGCGTCCTGGCCCCGGCAGGCGGTCGACGCCCAGGCCGTCGCCGCCCGCACGTACGGCGCCTACGCGATGGCGCACCCGCAGAGCGCCGACTACGACATCTGCGACACCAGCCAGTGCCAGGTCTACGGCGGTCATCTGATCTACAACGCGGCCGGCGCGCTCACCGCGACCGACTTCTGGACGCCGGCCACGGACACGTCCAATCAGGTGCTGAAGTACAAGGCGGCGGTGATCTTCTCGCAGTTCAGCGCGTCCAACGGCGGCTGGACGGTCGACGGCGGGCAGCCGTACCTGCCGGCCAAGGCCGACCGGTACGACCCGGCCGCTCCGGGCAACCCGTACGTCAAGTACCAGAAGACGGTGACGGTCGCCTCCCTTGCGGCGAAGTTCGGGCTGGCCAAGATGACCACGATCGCGATCACCAAGCGCGACGGCCACGGCTACTGGGGTGGTCGCACGCTGGCCGGGTACGTCGCCGGCACCGACGCCGCCAACAAGGCGAAGACCGTTCCGTTCACCGGCTTCCAACTCCAGGCGGCACTCGGCATCGGTACGACCTGGATCACGTTGTCGCACGCGTAGCGCCGCTGCCGCCCGCCCGCCGGCGGGTTGTGCGAGGCTGGGCGCCGTGTCCGACGTCGACGCCGTCATCCTGGTGGGAGGGCTGGGCACCCGGCTGCGCCCGCTGACCCTCTCCGCCCCGAAGCCGATGCTGCCGACGGCCGGCGTCCCGTTCCTCACCCACCTCATCTCACGCATCCGGCAGGCCGGAATCACCCACGTCGTGCTGGGCACGTCGTACCAGGCGTCGGTCTTCGAGGATCACTTCGGCGACGGCACCGCCCTGGGGGTCGAGCTCGAGTACGTCGTCGAGGCCGAGGCGCTCGGCACCGGCGGCGGCATCCGCAACGTCGCCGACCGGTTGCGCGCCGACACCGTGCTGGTGTTCAACGGGGACAACCTGATCGGCGTCGACCTCGCGCGATTCCTCATCACTCACCGCAGCTCGGGGGCCGACGTGACGTTGTGCCTGCACCGGGTCGCCGACCCGCGCGCCTACGGCTGCGTCCCCACCGAGCCCGACGGCCGGGTCATCGCGTTCCTCGAGAAGGACCCGCACCCGGTCACCGACCAGATCAACGCCGGCCTCTACGCATTCCGGCGGTCGGTCATCGACTCGATCCCCGCCGGCCGCGCCGTGTCGGTCGAGCGGGAGACGTTCCCGGGACTGCTCGAGAAGGGCGCGCTGATCGTCGGTCATCTCAACGAGGGCTACTGGCGCGACTTCGGCACGCCCGACGATTTCGTCGAGGGCTCGGCCGACCTCGTCCGCGGCATCGCGCCGTCGGCCGCCGTGGCAGCGCCGGGGGAGCGGCTCGTCCTGCCGGGGGCGAAGGTCGACCCGACGGCGGTCGTGGTGGGTGGCACTGCCGTCGGCCGGGACGTCGTGATCGAGGGCGAGGTGCTGATCGAGGGCTCGGTGATCTTCGACGGCGCCCGGATCGCGACCGGGGCGGTGGTCCGGCGGTCGGTGGTGGGGGCCGGCGCCGTCGTCGGTCCCCGCACGTTCGTCGAGGATGCGGTCATCGGGGACCGCGCCGTGCTCGGCGCCGACATCGAGTTGCGGGCCGGCGCCCGGGTCTGGCCCGCAGTCGAGCTGCCCGACGGGTCGATCCGGTTCTCGGCCGACGTGTGATGCGCCGGATCTGGGACGCGCGCCGTCCGGTCGATCTCGACGCGACGCTCGGGCCGCTGAAGCGTGGGACGCACGACCCGGCCCACCGCCTCGACGCCGGCCGGTTCTGGTGGGCCTGCGCGACGCCGGCCGGGCCGGGCACCCTCGCCCTGTCGGCTGCCGGCGCTGTGGTCACCGGCGAGGCGTGGGGCCCGGGCGCGGCCTGGCTGCTGGACCGGCTGCCGACGCTGCTCGGCGAGCAGGACGACTGGTCGGGCTTGGACGTGACGTCCGCCCCCGTCCTCGCCCGGGTGCGCCGGGCGCGCCCCGGGCTGCGGCTGCCGTCGACCGGGCTGGTGCTCGACTCGCTCGTCCCGGCGATCCTCGAGCAGAAGGTCACCGGCGAGGAGGCCCGGCGCTCGTGGCGGTTGCTGCTGCGGCGGTTCGGGACGCCCGCGCCCGGGCCGGTGCCCGGCCTGGTCGTCCCACCGGGGCCGGCGGTGCTGCTGGAGGTGCCGACGTGGGACTGGCACCGGTTCGGCGTCGACCTCAAGCGGCAGCGGGCGATCCGGGCCGCGGCAGCGGTGGCTCCCCGCCTGGAGGAGTGCCTCACGATGACGCCGGCCGACGCGCTCGCCCGGCTGCAGGTCGTCCCCGGCATCGGCCTGTGGACCGCCGCCGAGACCGCGCAGCGCGCGTTCGGTCACCCCGATGCGGTGAGCGTGGGCGACTACCACCTGAAGAACATGGTGGTGCACCTGCTGACCGGCCGGCCCCGCGGGACGGACGAGGAGATGCTCGCGCTGCTCGCGCCGTGGGCCGGCCACCGGCAGCGGGTCATGCGGCTGATCGAACTGACCGGCATCGGTGCGCCGCGCTTCGGGCCCCGCTTCGCCTACACCGACATCCGCGCCATCTGAGGGCTACGCGAAGGCCTGCAGCACGGCGTCGGCCAGGGGCGGCCAGGCCGCCCGCGCCCAGTCGCCGAAGTCGCGGTCGGCGAGCGCGACGAGCGCCAGTTGCGCGTCGGGGTCGACCCAGAGGAAGGTGCCGCTCTGCCCGAAGTGGCCGAAGGTCCGCGGGGAGTTCGCCGGCCCGGTCCAGTGCGGCGACTTCTGCCCGCGGATCTCGAAGCCCAGCCCCCAGTCGTTCGGGTCCTGGGCGCCGAAGCCGGGCAGCACGCCGCGCAGCCCCGGGTAGTGGACGGTCGCGAGCTCGGCCCGCATCGGCGCGCTGAGCAGCCCGGTCGAGGCCAGCAGCTCGTGGGCCACCCGGGCGAGGTCGGACACGGTCGACACACCGTCGCGCGCCGGCGACCCCGGCAGCGCGGTGCCGGTCAGGTGCAGCGGCCGGACGACGGCCTCCTCGAGGTACTTCGGGAACGGCAGGTCGGTCGCCCGCTCGACGAGCTCGGCGGCAAGCTCGATGCCGACGTTCGAGTAGACCCGGCGGACGCCCGGCGCGAACGACCGCATCGGCCGCTCCGGGGCGAGCCCGGAGGCGTGCGCGAGCAGGTGCCGCAGCGTGGCGCCGGGGATCAGCGCCTCGTCGGCCGGGTCGTCGAGCGACACCGCCTCCTCCTCGACCGCGACCAGCACGGCGAGCGCGGCCAGCGGCTTGGTCACCGACGCGAGGCCGAACCGGCGCTCGACCGGCCCGTGCGTCGCGAGCACGCCGCCCGGGCCGATGACGGCCGCCGCGGCCGTCGGCACCGGCCAGCTCCCGATCGTGTCGAGAACGTTGCTCATCCGCTCACGCGCCCAGGCGAGCGCGGGCGACGTCGATCAGCAGCGGGATGTCGGGCGAGACACCGGCCGGCAGTTCGTCCCACCCGAACCAGCGCAGGTCGACCGACTCGGCGCTCAGTACCGGCTCGGCGCCGGCCGGCGCGATCGCCATGAACTGGACGTCGAAGTGCCGGGTCGGCACGCCGAGCGAGCAGGTGATCGGGTGCACGGCGAGCGCGAGCGGCGTCGGGTCGAAGGACGCCGAGCCGATGCCGCTCTCCTCGCGCGCCTCGCGGGCGGCGGCGTCGAGGACGGTGCGGTCGCCCGGCTCGCAGTGGCCGCCGAGCTGCAGCCACATGCCGACCCGCGGGTGCAGGGTGAGCAGCACGGCGTTGCGCGACACGTCGAGCACCAGCGTGCTGGCGGTGAGATGACCCGGGACGCACGAGCGCCACATCGCGTCCGGGCGCGCGGCGAGGAAGCCGAGGTACGCCTGCCGCACCGCGCCGACCGGGCCGGGCACGTCCGGCATCGCGGTGACCAGTTCGACGGCGTCGGCATGCAGCGCCGCCGGTTCGCCGAGGGCCGCCTGCGCGTCGGCCCGGCCGAGTTCGAAGGCCTCGGCCGTCCCGAGCCGGAACAGATCCTCGGCGGCGCCGCGGAGCAGGTCCCGGGTGCCGTTGCCGTCGTCCGGCAGCTTGCCGTCCGGCGCGAGGCCGCGAACGACCGCGACCGGGATGCCGCCGAGCTTGCCCTTCACCAGGTCGGCCGCGGCCGCGATCTCGTCGGCCACCGCCACCCGGGTGACATCGAGGCGGTTGCCGTAGGCGTCGACCTGCCCGCGGGGGTCGGTCAGCGCCGTGATACCGGCGACGCCGATCGCGGTGTCGGTGAGCCCGGCCCGCCAGGCGCGCCCCATCGTGTCGGTGATGATCACCGCGACCTCCACGCCGAGCCGCTCGCGCAGTGCCTCGCGCAACAGGTCGGCCGACGCGTCCGGATCGGCCGGCAGCAGGGCGAGCTCGTCGCGCGCGACGTTGGAGGCGTCGACCCCGGCCGCGGCCAGGACGAGGCCGTGCTTGGTCTCGACGATGCGCAGGTCGCCGCGGCGGGCGACCACGCGGACGGTCTCGGCGTCGATGGCCGCCTGCCGGGCCGCCTCGCGCGCCTCGGGGTCGTCGGACTCGAGCAGGACGAGCCGGCCCTCGACCTTGGCCACGACCTTCGACGTGACGACGACGACGTCGCCGTCCTGCAGGCTCGCGTGCTCGGCGATCACCGCGCCGAGGTCGTCACCGGGGCGGAGCTCGCCGATGCCGAGGACGGGAAAGACCTCGATCCGCGGCGCCGCGTGGTCGGCCGTCACTTGCCCAGCTCCAGCGCCGCCCGGACCATCGCCGCGGTGGCGTCGTCGTCGGTCATCAGCAGGGGGACGGCCCGGACCTCGACGCCGGGGACGGTGGCGGTGTCGGTCTCGGCGATCAACCAGCCGTCGAGCAGTCCGCCGTCGCTGCGCGCGCCGTAGTGGCGCCCGACGCCCTCGGCACTGACCTCGACGCCGATGACCGGCAGGCAGGCGTCGGCCATGCCCCGCACCGGCGCGCCCCCGATGATCGGCGACACCCCGACCACCGGTCCGCGGGCCGTGGTGACCGCCTCCCGGATCCCGGGGACGCCGAGGATGGTGCCGATCGAGACGACCGGGTTGCTCGGCGCGATAAGGATGACGTCGGCCGCGGTGAGGGCCGCGAGCGCGGCCGCGCCCGGCTGGGCGTCGTCGACGCCGACCTGGACGAACGACTCGGCCGGCAGCTTGGCCCGGTGCTTCACCCACCACTCCTGGAAGTGGATCGCCCGGCGCCGGCCCTCGAGCTCGACGATCACGTGCGTCTCGACCCGCTCGTCCGACATCGGGACGAGCGTGACGCCGGGCTGCCAGCGGTCGCACAGAGCGGAGGTGACGTCGGTCAGCGAATAGCCCGCGTCGAGCATGCGGGTACGGACCAGGTGGGTGGCGATGTCGAGATCGCCGAGGCCGAACCAGGACGGCTCGGCGCCGTACGCGGTGAGCTCGTCCTTGATCCGCCAGGTCTCGCCCTGCCGGCCCCAGCCACGCTCGCCGTCGTGGACGCCGGCCAGCGTGTACATGACGCTGTCGAGGTCGGGGCAGATCCGCAGGCCGTGCAGCGTGACGTCGTCGCCGGTGTTGACCACCGCGGTGATCTCGTCGTCGGGGCAGGCGGCGCGGACGCCGCGCAGGAACCGAGCGCCGCCGATACCGCCGGCCAGGACCGCAATTCTCACCGGTCGAACCTACGACATGGCCAGTTCGGCTTTGCGCCGTCGCAGCAGCAGGCCGACCTCGCGGAGGCTCACCTCACGCGCACCGAGGTCGACCGCCCGGGCCCGCAGCGGCTCGGGCAGGTCGTGGTGCCAGCGCCACGGGTGGTCCTGGAAGTAGCGGTGCGGAACACCGAGCGCCTCGGCCATCGCGTGCAGCTCGTCTCGGGTATCGGCGAGCAGGTGGCAGAAGCGGGTGTGCCGCAGTCCCGCATCGGGGTACTCGCGGACGGTGTCGACGTAACAGGCCATGGCGCTGCCGACGGTACCGCCGCCGAGCGCCGCAGCCCGCCGGTTTGCACCCGTGGCGGCCGCTAACGCGGCGCCTCGACCTGAGATAGCGACCGGTGCGGGTGCAAAGCGAGCGCGGTCAGCGCTTGGCGGCTACCAGGAGCCCGTCCCCGACGGCCAGCAGGGCCGACACGAGCCGGTCGTCCTCGCGCACCGCACGGCCGAGGTCGCGCAGCACCACGGTGTCGTGGTCGCGCTGCGCCGGGTCGGCGACCCGGTCGTGCCAGAGCGCGTTGTCGAAGGCGACGATCCCGCCCGGGCGCAGCAGCCGCAGCGCCTGCTCGAAGTACACCGGGTAGGCGCCCTTGTCGGCGTCGACGAACACGAGGTCGTAGGCCTCGTCCCGCAGCCGCGGCAGCACCTCGGCGGCCGAGCCGTTGATCAACCGGTAGCGGCCCGGCGCGATCCCCGCCTCGGTGTAGGACTCCTTGGCCGCGCGCTGGTTCTCGCCCTCGACGTCGATCGTGGTGAGGATGCCGTCGGCCGCCATGCCGCCGAGCAGGTACAGCCCCGAGACGCCGGCGCCGGTGCCCACCTCGACGACGCTGCGGGCGCCCGTCGCGGCGGCGAGCACGCGCAGGGTCGCGCCACCGGCCGGCCCGATCGGGACGCAGCCGAGCTCCCGGGCCCGGTCACGCGCGGCGAGCAGCACGTCGTCCTCGGCGACGAACGACTCGGCGTAGGAGAGGCTGGCCACGTTCAGCATCGCTTCGGGCATGCCGAGACCTTATCCGGGACGGGCGGCGGATCAGCGCATCGAATCGACCAGCAGCTCGAGGTCGGCGATCGTCGTGAGCGGGTTCACGATCGCGAACCGGGTGCAGACCTGCCCGGCGTGCTTGGTGGGCGTGACGAAGCCGAGCTGGTCGACCAGCAGGCGGCTGCTCCAGTCGGCGTAGTCCTGGGCCGCCCAGCCGACCCGCTCGAAGACCAGGACGGAGAGGTCGGGCTCGAGCAGCAGCCGGACGTGGTGGCGGGAACGGATGAGCTCCGCGCCCTCCCGGGTGACGGTGAGGGTCCGCTCGATCGCCGCGCTGTAGGCCTCGGTGCCGTGCACGGCCAGGGAGAACCAGAACGGCAACCCCCGCGCCCGGCGGGTCAGCTGGATCGCGAAGTCGGACGGGTTCCACTCGCCCTCGACGTTCACCGGGTCGAGGTAGCTCGCGTGCTGCGTGTGCGCCGCCCGGGCCTGCGCGGGGTCGCGGTAGATCAGCGCGCAGGCATCGAACGGCGCGAAGAGCCACTTGTGCGGGTCGACGATGAACGAATCGGCGTGCTCGGTGCCGGCGAACAGGTGGGCGACGCTCGGCGCGGCCAGCCCGGCCCCGCCGTAGGCGCCGTCGACGTGCAGCCAGATGCCGAGCTCCCGGGCCACCTCGCCGATCCCGACGATGTCGTCGACGACGCCGAGGTTGGTCGTGCCCGCGGTGGCGACGACGGCGAAGATCCCGTCCCGCACGTCTGCGGGCAGCGCGTCCACGGTCGCCCGCAGCGTGGCGCCGGTCATCCGGCCGCGCGCGTCGCTCGGCACCTCGACCGCGTCGGCGTCCATGACCACGCGCAGGGCGTGCTTCACCGACGAGTGCGTCTCCCCGGTGATGCAGACGGCCCACCGGCGGGGACGCTCGCCGTTGCGGGCGTGCAGGGCGGCCTCGCGGGCGGCGACGAGCGCCGACAGGTTGCCGATCGTGCCGCCCTGGACGAAGGCGCCGCCACTCTCCGGCGGGAGCCCGGCGAGGTCGGCGATCCAGCGCAGCGCCTGGTTCTCGGCGTAGACCGCCCCCGAGCCCTCCAGCCAGGAGCCGGAGTAGGCCGAGGTGGCGCCGACGAGCATGTCGAAGGCGGCGGCCGCCTTGGTCGGGGCGCTCGGGATGAACGACAGGTAGCGCGGGTGGTCGACCGACAGGCAGGCCGGGCCGAGCACGTCGCGCCACAGCCGCATCGCCTCGTCGGGGCCGATGCCCGCGGCGGTGACGGTCGGTCCCGCGTCCTCGGCCAGTTCCTCCGGCGTGCGAGGTACGTCCAGCGGGGCCTGCAGGGCGAGCCGGTGGAGGCACATCTTGGCCAGTTCCTGCGCCGTTCGCTCGTCGTCGGCCGTGTAGGAGTGCACGAGCGAACAGGGTACGGCGACCGGGAACGCAAGATTCAGGGGTAGCGTTTAGCTTGCGTACAGGTTCCTTTGGTTGTCTGGTCCGCAGCGAGATCGAACAGTTCGGATCGGACGGATGGTGAAGGGCATGACGGTCGAAACCGCCAAGACTTCCGCGTGGGTGCCGCCCACGTGGGACGAGGTGGTGCGCGAACACGCCGATCGCGTGTACCGCCTCGCGTACCGGCTGTCCGGAAACCGCGCCGACGCCGAGGACCTCACCCAGGAGACGTTCGTCCGGGTCTTCCGTTCGCTGGCCCAGTACGCCCCGGGGACCTTCGAGGGCTGGCTGCACCGGATCACCACGAACCTCTTCCTCGACCTCGTCCGCCGGCGCCAGCGGATCCGGTTCGACGCCCTGCCCGAGGACGCCGGCGATCGCCTCGCCGGCAGCGACCCCGGCCCCGAGCAGGCCTACGACGAGATGCACCTCGACCCGGAGATCCAGGCCGCGCTGGACGCGCTGCCGCCGGACTTCCGCGTCGCCGTCGTGCTCTGTGACCTCGAACAACTGTCGTACGAGGAGATCGCGGCCACGCTCGGGATCAAGGTCGGGACGGTGCGGTCCCGCATCCACCGCGGCCGGGTCCTGCTGCGCCAGGCCCTGGCCCACCGGGCGCCGGGCCTGCGTCCCGTCGAAGCCGCCGAGGCGCCCGCGCAATGAACGTCCAGCACCTGTCCGATGAGGCCGTCGCGGCGTTCGCCGATGGCGTCCTGCGCGGACATGCCCGGGAGCGGGCGGCCCGGCACCTGAACGCCTGCGGCGAGTGCCGGCAGGCGGTCGCCGGGCAGCGCGAGGCGGCCCTCGCGCTGCGGTCGGCCCCGGCCCCGGCCCTGCCCACCAGCCTGCTCGACCGGCTGCGCACCGTCCCGCTGAACACCCCGATCACCACGCTGCCGACCGCGATCGCCGACGACGGCAGCACGGTCCTGTCCACCTTCGCCCCCATGGCCGCTCTGGTGCCGGCCGAGCCGGGCGCCGGCAAGCATCGAGTGCGCCCCTTTCTGACCGCGGCGGCGCTCGTCGGCGTCGCCGGCGCCCTGGTCGCGGGCTCGTCCTCGCGCCCGACCGAGGCCGGCAGCGGGACGGCGCCGGCCGTCCATCCGGTCAACCAGGTCCAGCCGGGCTCCCAGCTCGGGCCGGTCCAGGTCGCGCCGGTGAGCGTCTTCCGGGGCACTCAGCCCTGATGCGGCCGGGCAGCCGACAGGAGCGGCAGTGAGCGAGGACGACCAGCAGGCACCGGCCGGTGACGTCTCCTTCGCCCGCCCGGCGGGCGTCGACGGCGGTTTCGCGCCCCGGCCCGAGCCGCCGGCGTACGCGCCGCCACCACGCACCGTCTCGCCCGAGGAGCGGGCCGTGTTCGGCCGGCCGCCCGGGGGCGAGTCCTTCGCCCCCGGCCCGGGTGAGCGGATGCCACCGCACGTCACTCACAGCGCGCCGGTGCCCGCGATCTACGCCGACGCCTTCGGTGCGCCGGCCGGGGCGCAGGACGGCTTCGCGCCCGCCCCCGGCACCCGGCTGCCGCCGTCCGGCCCGGCCCCGGAGTCGCCGTGGTGGAAGGCCGACGCCGCCCGCGACCCGTGGCGCAACCCGACGTCGCCCTACTGGCTCGGCCGCGGCGCGATCTTCACCGGCGGCCGCCCGGCCCAGCTCGACCCCCTCGAGGACGAGGAGGACACCGGGCTCGGGCCCGACCTGGGCGAGGCCGAGGACGAGGAGCTCGAGCCCGACAACGTCCGGCGGGTCCGGTTCGGGCTGCGCGGGCTCACGGTCATGCTGCTGCTCGCGCTCGTCGCCGGGCTGGTCGGCGGCGGCGCCGGCTGGTGGCTCACCGGGCACGTCCACGACTCGTTGCACCGGCCGGACGTCTCGATCGCCCAGGTGCAGACCCCGGTCAGGCGCGACGCGGGTTCGGTGGCGGGCGTGGCCAAGCGGGTCGGCCCGGCCGTCGTCTCGATCGCGGTCAAGACGCCCGACGAGTTCGCCATCGGCTCGGGGGTCGTGATTGACCGCGACGGCGACGTCCTCACGAACAACCACGTGGTGGCGCCGGCCGCGGACGGCCGCGGCTCGATCGTCGTCACGTTCAGCAACGAGTCGACCGCGAAGGCGAAGATCGTCGGCCGCGACCCGACGAGCGACCTCGCGGTGATCAAGGTCCCGAACGACGAGATCACCGTCGCCACGCTCGGCGACTCCGACCAGCTGGCGGTCGGCGATCCGGTCATCGCGATCGGCTCGCCCCTGGGCCTGCAGGGCACGGTGACCGAGGGCATCGTCTCGGCGTTGAACCGGCCCGTGCACGCGGGCTCGCAGGACGGAACGTCCGACGCCTACCTCGACGCCATCCAGACCGACGCCGCGATCAACCCGGGCAACTCCGGCGGCGCGCTGGTCAACACCAGCGGCGCGGTGGTGGGCATCAACTCGGCCGGCCGGTTCTCGGCCTCGGACGGCTCCGGCGGGCAGATCCCGATCAGCGGCATCGGCTACGCGATCCCGATCAACTACGCCCACGACATCGCGCTGCAGCTCATCCACACCGGCAAGGCGGTGCACGCCGACCTCGGCGTCCAGGGGGTCACCGCGCTGTCGGGCCTGCAGGTGGGGGCCTACATCAAGCAGGTGTCCCCGGGCGGGCCGGCCGCCAAGGCGGGCCTCAAGCCGGGCGACGTCGTGATCGTGGCCGATCACCAGATCGTGCAGGCCTTCGACCAGCTCATCGTGATCGTGCAGGAGCACAAGCCCGGCGACCGGATCAGCCTGACCTACTACCCTAAGAACTCGGCGAAGAAGGTCACCATCACGGTCAAGCTCGGCTAGGCGACGGGACGCACGCGTGTTCAACATCGGACCCATGGAGCTGCTGGTGCTGGCGCTGGTCGGCATCGTGGTCCTCGGTCCCGACCGCCTCCCCGGGTTCGCCCGTGACGCCGCCCGCCTGCTCCGCACGCTGCGGGACATGGCGACCGGGGCCCGCCAGCAGCTGAAGGACGAGCTGGGGCCGGAATTCGCCGACGTCGACCTGCGCAACCTGAACCCGCGCACGGCCGTGCAGCGCGCGGTCTTCGGCGACGAGCTGCCGGACTTCGCCAAGTTCTCGCCGTCGGCGATGGTCCGGGACGCGATCTTCGCCGACGAGGACGCCGATGCCGCGCCGCCGGCCGCCGGCGAGCCGGAGACCCCGGTGTCCATGACCAAGCCGGCCGCCCCGATGGCCCCGCCGTCGGCCAACGGAACCGGCTCCCGCAACGGTGCCCGCCCGCGCCCCCGCCCCCGGCCGTCCACGCATTACGACGACGACGCGACCTGATTTCGGTGTTGGCCGCCGCTCGTCCCGCGGCGCTACAATTCACACGGGGCTTACTGCCCGGTCAGTCCGTACGCCCGTCGGATCTCGAGGTTCCTGTGCCTGCTGTGCGCCGTCGGCGCGCGCTTGCGGTCGCTGCTGCAACCGCCGGGCTGGTCGCTGCCTCGATGCTGCTCGCGGCCCCGGCGATGGCGGACGGTCACGGCCATGGTCACGGTCATGGCGCCTCGTCCCGACCGGCCCACCCGGGCCACCCGGGCCATCCGGCCCACCCGGCTCACCCGGCTCATCCGGCTCACGCGGCTCACCCGGCTCACGCGGCTCGGCCGCACGGGCCCGCGCAACACCGCGACCCGGCAAAGGCCGTGACGCAGTACGGGGTCACCGGGCCCGGCGGCGCCCGGTCGATCGCCGCGCTGCGGCACGACCTCGAGGCCGCCGCGGTGCGGGCCGACGGCGGCCCGGAACCCGGCCGGTCGGCCCGGGCGCACCAGCGCGGCCGGGCGCGCGCGGCCCAGGTCGCCCATCGGCACGGCCGCCACGCCATCGTCACCTCGCCCGGCACGGGCAAGGGGCAGCGGCCGGACGGGCGCCCGGGACCGGTCGCGACGACGCCGGCCGTCCACCCGGTGACGGCCAAGCGCCCGGTCACCGCGCCCGGGCGCGCCGCGGAGCGCGTCGTCGTCCACCACCCCCCGGTCGCGGTCGCGCAGCGCCCGCCGGTCGCCGGGGACGGCGGCGTCCGGGTGGCGCCACCGCTGCAGGACATCGTCCTGGAGTTCGGCAAGGCCGCCCGGTTCTCGCTGTTCGGTGGCCCGGTGGGCTGGACGATGAGCGGGCTGCTGCTGGTCGCCCTGGTGATGATGACGGCGGCCTTCGCCGTCGGGCGGCGCCGCGGCGCGTCGCGCAGCACCGGCGCCTAGTTCGGCCGCCGCCGGCGCCGACGGCCCGCCGCCTCAGTGGCGCGCGAGGATCTCCCGCAGGTCGCCGGCGGCCTGCGCGGCGGCGGCGTCGGCCACCGCCGAGACGCCGCCCAGGCCGAAGTACGAGTGGTTCAGCGACGGGTGCTCGCGGGCGATCACGTCGACGCCGGCCGCGGCCAGCGCATCGCCGAAGAAGTTCCCCTCGGTGCGCAGCACGTCGAGCGTCGAGGTGTGGATCACCGCCGGCGCGACGCCCCGCAGATCGGCCGCCCGCTTGGGCGAGACGCGCCAGTCGGCCGAATCCTCCCCGTCGACGTAGGCGCGGGCGAAGGTCGCCATCGTGTCGAGCGTCAGGCCGAAGCGCTGGTAGGCCGAACTGCGCGACATGTACTCGGCGTTGACGGCGTCGTCGGCGTAGCGGCCGGCCACGTCGGTGACCGGGTAGAGCAGTAGCTGGGCGGCGAGCGGAAGCGCGGCGTCGCGGCGGGCGATGGCCACCGACGCGGCCAGCTGGCCGCCGACACTGTCGCCGGCCACGACCAGGGTGTCGGTGCCGCCGAGTTCGCCACGGTGCTCCGCGGCCCACTGGGTGGCCCGGGTGGCGTCGTCGAACGCCGTCGGGAAGCGGTGCTCCGGGGCGAGGCGGTAGCCCACCGACACGACGACGGCCCGCACCTGTGAGCAGATCCGGCGCGCGTGACCGAGGTGGGTGTCGAGATCACCGAGCATCCACCCGCCCCCGTGGAAGTACACGACGGTGGGCATCGGCGTGGTGTCGACATCGGTGCCGCCCGGCGTCCGCGCCGGCCGCAGGATCCGGATCGGCAGTGCCGGGGCGCCGCCCGCGGCGGGGATCTCGCCGTCGACCTCGCTGGCCGGCACGAGCGCCGGGTTGAGTGCAGCGAGCGCCCGCGCGTTCTCGGCCCGCGCCTGGGCTCGGGCCTCCCGGATGGTCGTCGGCTCGCGATCGGGCAGCACCTGCACCTGCCACTCGGCGGCGGCGGGGTCGAGCGCGGACTGGTCGGGATCGGTCACCATCGAATTATCGCGTCCGGGGCGGTGCGCAGCGGCCACCGGGCCGGTGCTCACTCGGCGCCGGCTGCGCGCCGGGCCCGGGCCCGGCGCTTGCCCGCGTGCATGGCCTGCACCCGGGCGATCGGGATCTCCCGCCCCTCGGCGACGAGGTCGGCCGGCAGCGTCTGCGGTTCGGGCATCAGCTCGGCCCAGCGATCCCGGCCGGCCAGCCGGGGCAGCGCGGTCCGCAGCGTGAAGTCGGCCGGGACGACGTCGTCGAGTTCGTCCCAGGCGAGCGGGAACGACACCGGGACCCCGGGCCGCAGCCGCGGGCTGTAGGCAGCCACCACCGTCGCCCCGCCGGCCCGGGTCGAGTCCAGGAAGACCTTGCCGGCCCGCTCCTCGCGCACGAACGCCGTCGTGGCGATGGCCGGGTCGAGGCGGGCGGCCCGGACGGCCAGGGCACGGGTCGCGGCCGCGACCTGCTCGGTGGTGCCGACGGCGAGCGGCACGAAGACGTGCACGCCCTTGGCGCCGCTGGTCTTGACCGCGCCGGCGAGCCCGGCCTCGGCGAGCGCCTGCTGGACGAGCCGGGCGGCGGCGACGGCCGGCCCGAACGCGTCGGCCACGGGCGGGTCGATGTCGAGCACGAGGTGCGTCGGCGCGTCCCAGTGCCCGGCCGGGTGCAGGGTCGGGTGGTACTCGACCGCGCGCTGGTTGGCGAACCAGAGCAGCGTCCGGCGATCGTTGGCCAGCGCGTAGGAGATCTCGCGCTTCGAGGCCTCGGCCCACACCGGGGCGGTCGGTACCCAGTCCGGCGCGTACTTGGGCAGGTTCTTCTGCATGAACGGCGGCTGGCCGCGCAGCACGCGCACGACCGACAGCGGCCGGTCGCGGAGGTGGGTGATCATCCGGTCGGCGACCGTGTCGAGGTAGTCGACGAGGTCCCGCTTGGTCGCCCCGGCGCCGTCGAACAGCGGCTGGTCGAGGTTGGTGAGGTGGACGCCGTCGCGCTCCTCCTCGGCCGGCATGGTGCTAGGTCAGCGGCCGGAGACCGGGGTGAGCCCGAGCGAGCGGCCGACCAGGCTCTTCGAGCGGGCGGCGAGGGCATCGGCGACGCCGTTCAGCGCGACCGCGGCCGCGGAGTCGGGCGCCGAGAGCACGACCGGCGTGCCGTCGTCCCCGCCCTCGCGGACCCGCTGGTCGATCGGGATCTGGCCGAGCAGCGGCACCCGGGTGCCGGTGGAGGCGGCGAGAGAGTCGGCCGCCGCCTGCCCGCCGCCGCTGCCGAACAGCTCCATCCGGCTGCCGTCGGGCAGTTGCAGCCAGCTCATGTTCTCGACCACGCCGACGATCTGCTGGTGCGTCTGCAGGGCGATCGAGCCGGCCCGCTCGGCGACCTCGCGGGCCGCGACCTGCGGCGTGGTCACGACCAGTAACTCGGCTGACGGGACGAGTTGGGCGACCGAGATCGCGATGTCGCCGGTGCCCGGCGGGAGGTCCATGAGCAGGACGTCGAGGTCGCCCCAGAACACGTCGGCGAGGAACTGCTGCAGGGCGCGGTGCAGCATCGGCCCGCGCCACACGACCGCGGTGTTGCCGGGCGTGAACATGCCGATGGAGATGACCTTCACGTCGTGGGCGACCGGCGGCATGATCATCTGGTCGACCTGCGTCGGCTTGCCGGTGACGCCGAGCATCCGGGGCACCGAGAAGCCGTAGATGTCGGCGTCGAGCACCCCGACCGAGAGCCCCTTGGCCGCGAGCGCCGCGGCCAGGTTGACCGTCACCGACGACTTGCCCACCCCGCCCTTGCCGGACGCCACGGCGTACACGCGGGTGCGGGAACCGGGCTGGGCGAACGGGATCTCGTTGGCCGGCGCGTCGCCGCGCAGCAACGTCTTCAACTCCCCGCGCTGGGCATCGGTCATCACCCCGAGGTCGACGCTGACCGAGGCGACGCCGTCGACCGCGGACACCGCCGCCGTCACGTCCCGTGTCAGCTGCTCCTTCATCGGGCAGCCGGGGACGGTCAGCAGGACGCGCACCGCGACGTCACCCGCCTCGCCGACCGTCACCGACTCGACCATGCCGAGCTCGGTGATCGGTTTGCGGATCTCCGGGTCGTTGACCTTGGCGAGAGCAGCCCGGATCGTGTCCGTATTGGGGTGTGGCACGAGGTCGATGGTACGTAGGATCGGGCGCCGTGACGCCTGAGCCCCCAACCGTCGAGCCCCCGGTCACCCTGCGGGCCTCGGACTGGCGGGTCGGCGTCTGGCGCAACTTCCTCCGGGCCCACGCCACGGTCACCCGCGAACTCGAGCGGGAACTCGCCGCGGACGCCGGCCTGCCGCTGGCCTGGTACGACGTGCTGCTCCAGCTCGCCGAGGCGCCGGGCCGCCGGCTGCGGATGGCCGAGCTGGCCGACCGGGTACTGCTGTCCCGCTCCGGGCTCACCCGGCTGATCGACCGCCTGCAGGGGGAGGGGCTGGTGCGGCGGGAGCGCTCCACCGACGACGCCCGGGGGACGTTCACCGTCATGACGACGGCCGGCCTGGAGCGGCTGCGCGCGGCCGCGCCCGTCCACCTGGCCGGCATCCGCGACCACTGGCTGCTGCACTTCTCCGACGACGACCTGCGCGTCCTCGGCGCGCTGCTCGGGCGCGTCGTGTCGACCGCGGAGTGACCACCGTCGACCGTCGAGCGGCCGTCCGGGACTCGGTCGGGGTCGGGGTGGCGGTCGGCGCGTACGGCTTCGCCTTCGGCGCGGCCTCGGTGTCGGCCGGGCTCTCGGTCCTGCAGAGCTGCTTGCTCTCGCTGCTCGCCTTCACCGGCGGGACGCAGTTCGCCGTCGTCGGCGTGGTCGCCGGCGGGGGCTCAGCCGTGACCGCCCTGGCCGGTGGGCTGCTGCTCGGGTCCCGCAACACGTTGTACGCGATGCGCCTGTCGCCGCTGCTACAGGTGCGCGGCGTGCGCCGGCTGCTGGCCGCGCTCGGCACGATCGACGAGTCCACCGCGATGGCCGTGGCCCAGCCGAGCCCCGCACTCGCCCGGACCGCGTTCTGGTGGACGTTCGGCGGCGTCTTCGTCTTCTGGAACCTGACGACGCTGCTCGGCGCGGTGGCCGGCTCGCTCGTCGACCCGGCGTCGTTCGGGTTGGACGCGGTCGTGCCTGCGGCGTTCCTGGCGCTGCTGGCACCCCGGTTGCGCAGCGGCATCCTCGAGCGCCGGATCGCCCTGGCCGCGCGGGGGTCATCGCGGCCGCGCTGATCCCGATCACGCCGCCCGGCGTGCCGGTGCTCGCGGGCTGCGCGGCGTTGCTGATCGCGACGCGGATGCGCTCCGGATGACGCTCTGGCTCCTCGTCGCGGCGACGATCGTGGGCTGCTACCTGTTCAAGGTCGGCGGCTACCTGGTGCCGGCCCGGGTGCTCGACCACGACGGCGTGCGCCGGATCGTCGAATTGCTGCCGGTGGCGCTGCTCACCGCCTTGGTCGTGGTCGAGGCCGTCGCGAATGGAAAGCACATCGAGCTGGACGGGCCCCGGCTGGCCGGGTTCGCGGTCGGCGCCGCGGCCGTGTGGCGCCGGGCGCCGTTCCTCGTCATCGTCGTCGCGGCTGCAGCGACGGCCGCGCTGCTGCGCCTGGCGTGACGTCAGCCAGTGAACGGCTTGGCGTTCACCAGGGTGACCTTCATCGTCTTGCCGGTGGGCGTCTCGTACTCCACGGTGGCACCCTCGCTCGCGCCGGTGAGGGCCCGGCCGAGCGGCGACGCGGCCGAGTAGACCTCGATGCCGGCCGTCTCGGCCTCCTCGCGGGAGCCGATCAGGAACGACTCCTCCTCGTCGTCGCCGTCGAAGCGGACCGTGACGACCATGCCGGGGCCGGCGACGCCGTCGCTGACCGGCGCCTCGCCGACCTTGGCCTCGCGCAGCAGGGCCTGGAGCTGCGCGATGCGCCCCTCCTGCTTGCCCTGCTCCTCCCGGGCCGCCTGGTAGCCGCCGTTCTCGCGGAGGTCGCCCTCCTCACGGCGGTCGTTGATCTCCTTGGCCATGGCGCGGCGGTTGGCGATCAGCTCGGCGAGCTCGTTCGACAGGCGGTCGTAAGCCTCCTGGGTGAGCCAGGTGACGGGGGCTTCGTCGGTCGAGGGCACGGTGGATCTCCAGAGTGTTCGGATAGCAGTCGAGCGTCGGGACGAAACTACAAACGTAACACCGGGCGTCGAGTGACGGCCAAATCAGCGCCGCGAGGCCCGTCGTCGGGCCGGTCGGGCGCCCGGCGGCCAAAGATTGCCGTCCGGTCAGGAACAATGGTCGCCGTGGCAGACGAACAGCTCCGGTTGATGGCCGTCCACGCCCATCCGGACGACGAGTCGAGCAAGGGCGCGGCGACGATGGCCCGCTATGTCGACGAAGGTGTGGACGTCCTGGTCGTCACCTGCACCGGCGGCGAGCGGGGCAGCATCCTGAACCCGGCCCTGCAGCACCGCAAGGACATCGAGGAGAACATCTCCGAGATCCGCCGGGCCGAGATGGATCGCGCCCGGGCGATCCTCGGCGTGCGCCAGCACTGGCTGGGCTTCGTCGACTCGGGGCTGCCCGAGGGCGACCCGCTGCCGCCGCTGCCCGAGGGCTGCTTCGCGCTGGCCCCGCTCGACGAGGCGGTCGAGCGGCTGGTGCGCGAGATCCGCGAGTTCCGGCCGCACGTGATCACCACCTACGACGAGTTCGGCGGCTACCCGCACCCGGACCACATCCGCACCCACGAGGTCTCGGTCGCCGCCTTCGACGCGGCCCCGGACCCGGACCGGTTCCCGGATGCCGGCGACCCCTGGCAGCCGCTCAAGCTGTACTACGACGTCGGCTTCTCCATGGAACGCACGACCGCCCTGCACAACGCGCTGCTGGACAAGGGCCTCGAATCGCCGTTCGAGGAGTGGTTCAAGCGGCGCGAGGAGTGGTTCGGCAAGCGACGCCGGCCCGAGCTCACCACCCAGGTTCCGGTCGCCGACTGGTTCGAACGGCGCGACGCGGCCCTGCTGGCCCATGCGACCCAGGTCGACCCGGACGGCTGGTTCTTCTCCATCCCGCTCGACCTGCAGCGCGAGGTATGGCCGACCGAGGACTACGAACTCGCCCGCTCGCTGGTCGACTCCTCCATCCCGGAGGACGACCTGTTCGCGGGCGTCCGCGACAAGGTGGACGCGCCGTGACCGCCCTGGCCGCGGCCGGCCTCCTGGCCAAGACGGGGGAGGCGGCGAAGTCCGGCCCGCTCGGCCTCGCGCTGATCCTCGTCCTCTGCGTCGCCTGCTACTTCCTGTTCAAGTCGATGTCCAAGCACCTGAAGAAGGTGCGCGAGCAGTTCCCGGCCGAACGGCCGGCCGGCGAGCCTGCGCCGGTCAACGACGCGGACGCTCCGGCGGCCTCCGGGCCGGCCGAGGAGAAGGCTCCGCCCCGGACCCCGTGACGCCGCGCGGGTAGCGCTCGGCCAGGATGCGCGCCGAGCGGCCGATCAGGTCGCGCAGCTCGGGCGGTTCCAACACCTCGACGTGCTCCCCGAGCTGCATCAGTGAGTGGTGCGCATGCCGCACCGATTCGATCGGCAGCCGGGCGGTCGCCCACCCGTCGGCGTCCGGCTCCGACATCCCGGCCCGGGCTCGCCGGGCCGGGACCGTCCCGACGAGGAACAGCAGCTCCCGGCCCTCCGGGGAGAGCCGCACGAGCGCGACCTCGCGGTACACCCGCTTCTCGTAGCCGCGCTGGTAGTCGGCCCAGAACACCTCGAGGTCGAAGCCGGGCGGCCGCTCGAACGGCTCGTCGCGGACGGCCGCAGCCTCGACGCGGGAGACCCGGTAGGTGCGGGGGCCGCGGCCGTCGTCCTCGGCCGCGACGGCCACGAGGTACCAGGTTCCGGCCTTGAGGACGAGGCCCAACGGTTCCAGTCGCCGATTGCCGACGGCGCGGTTGGCCCGCTCGTAGCGGACGTCGATGCGGCGCTGCGTCCACGCCGCCTCGGCGATCGTGGCGAGGAACGGCGGGGCTTCGGTCTCCCGCAGCCAGCCGGGCGCGTCGAGGTAGAAGGTGTCGCGGATCCGTGCGGCCCGCTCCCGCAGCTCCGGGGGCAGGGCGGCGAGCAGCTTGAGCTGGGTCGCGGCCAGCACGCTGCCCAGGCCGAGGTCGGCGGCGGCCGTCGGCAGGCCGGTGAGGAACAGCGCGTCCGCCTCGTCGCCGGTCATGCCGGTCAGCCGGGTCCGGTAGCCGTCGAGGAGGGCGAAGCCGCCGGCGCGTCCCCGAGTGGCGTAGACCGGCACGCCGGCCGCGCCGAGGGCCTCGACGTCGCGGTACACCGTGCGGACCGACACCTCGAGCTCCTCGGCCAGCTCCGCCGCGCTCACCCGGCCGCGCACGCTGAGCGTGAGCAGGATCGAGAGCAGCCGGCTCGCCCGCATCCGTCGATTCTCGCAGCAAAACCTGACGTTCGCTGTCAGGTATGGCTGGCGAGGATGGAGCCACCGATGACACGAGAGGATCGAACATGGCGATCGGCAAGCTCTGGTCAGTGACGTTGGACTGCGCCGACCCGAAGGCCCTGGCCGACTTCTGGGCCGCGGCGCTGGACGGCAAGGTGGCGCACACCTCGGACAACTTCGTCGGGGTCGAACTGCCGGACGGGCTGTGGATCGGCGCGTACCGCATCGACGGCTACGAGGCGCCGCAGTGGCCGGACGGCGCCCCGCCCAAGCAGTTCCACCTCGACTTCATGGTCGAGGATCTGGACGCGGCCGAGCAGGCGGCGCTCGCAGCCGGCGCGACGAAGGCCGAGCACCAGCCCGAGCCGGAGCGCTGGCGGGTGCTGCTCGATCCGGCCGGGCACCCCTTCTGCGTGACGTCGGGTTGACGAAGGATGGCGGTATGAAGGTTTCGCGCGAGCAGGTCATCGCCTACCGGGTCGCCGCCCAGGGACTGCACCGGACGGCGTCGACGGTCGGCGAACTGTCGATCCTCGACCTCGGCGTGCAGGAGGCGATGGGGCATCCGGCCGCGCTCGCGTTCGCGGCCCGGCTGCCGGCCGAGGTCGGCGTCGGGCCGGGGGACGTGGCGATCGGCCCCGGTCACCGGCTGGCGCTGGCGTGGACGCTGCGCGGGGCGCCGCACGTCCACCGGCGCAAGGACCTCGACGCCCTCGCCCGGGTGCTGTGGCCGCTGTCCGAGGCCGACGCGGCCGGGCGGCTGAACGAGACCGGGCCATCGGTGAAGAGGGCCGGGATCCCGGCCCTCGAGCAGTTCGACCTCGCGGTGACCGCGATGCGCGACGTCGTCAGGTCCCCCACCGCCAAGGGCGCGGCGAGCACCGAGGTGACCAAGCGCATCCCCCGGCCGATGTGGCGCGACTGCCGGCCCTGCAAGGCGTCGCACATCTCCGACTCGGCGATGCGGAGCGCGGCCCCGGCGGCCGGGCTCGAGCTGGAGCCGGGCACCGCGCCGCCGGTGCTCGTGCCCCGGCGCGGGGCGAAGCTGCCGGCCGGCCCGGACCCGGCCGCGATCGCCCGGCTGGCGCTGGCCTACCTGGCCCACCTCGGTCCGGCCGGGCCGGGCGAGTTCGCCGGTTACCTGGAGGCCCGGCGCGCGGACGTCGCGCAGGTGTGGCCGGCGGACCTCGTCGAGGTCTCGGTCGAGGGGCGCCGGGCGTGGGTGCCGGCCGAGCGGATCGACGCGCTCACCGGCGCCCCGGAGCCGGACATCGTGCGCCTGCTGGGGCCGTTCGACCCCTACCTGCAGGCCCGCGACCGCGACCTCATCGTCCCGGACAAGGCCGCGCACAAGGCGCTCTGGCCGGTGCTCGGCCGCCCGGGGGTGCTGTTCGTCGACGGCGAGGTCGCCGGCGTCTGGCGGACGAAGGCGGCCGCGAAGAAGCTGACGATCTCGGTCGAGGCCTTCGGGCCGCTGCCCGCGTCCGTCTGGAAGCAGGTCGACACCGAGGCCGCCCGGGTGGCCGAGGTCCGCGGTGCCGCCGACATGACGCTGAAACGCGTCGACTGACGCCCCAACCCAGCAGCGCAAGGTGACCACCGAGAAGGTGACCACCGGGCGATGAGGGAGTGGGTGCCGCCGGAGCGGCACCCCGGCGGATGAGTCGGTCAGAACGGGAACTTCATCAGCAGCTCGACGTTGCGGTCGGCGAGCGTGCCGCGCCTGCCGTCGCGGGTCGCGGTCTCGGCGTCGCGCTGCGGGTCGTTGGCGGCGAGTTCGCGCGACAGGGCGGCCAGCTCGAGCGGGGTGGACGGGGCCGTCGGCCACGCGGTCGGTGCGGCGTGGTCGATGATCGTGCCGAAGATCGACAGCGTCCCGTCGCCGTTGTCGACCACCTCGACGATGCGCGACTGCTGGGGCCAGTCGACGTGCGACGCGGTGTTGATCTCCCAGAACCCGCCTCCGACGGCGGCGCCGCTCGGCCGGGCGTGCGGCTGCACGTCGTTGTGGTGCGTGTGCCCGTTCACCCAGGCGACGACGTTCGGGAAGCGCAGCAGCAGATCCCGGACGGTCGTGCCGTTGACCCGGTCGAGGCCGATCACGTTCTCCATCGTCGCGATCGTGTGGTGGCTGAAGATCATGATCAGCCGGTCGTCGCCGCCGCCGCTGACCCAGTTGCCGCTGGTGTCGAGGTAGCGCGAGCTGTGCGCGACGAGTTCCTGGGTGAGCCAGGCGAGCTGGGCGGTGGTGATCGACCCGTCGTCGTAGCCGTTGCGGTTGACGCTGTCGAGCGAGATGCAGTGCACGGAGCCCTGGTCGAACGAGTAGTACGCGGTGCCCTGGTCGAGGTTGTCCTGCGTGTATCCGTGCCCGACCGGCATGCCGGTGGTGGTGAAGTGCTCGGCCACGGTCTGCTTGATGTCGAGCATCCGCCGCCGAGCGTCCGCGGTCACCAGCTTGGCCGGGCCGACGGTCAGCAGGATCTCGAGTGCGGTCGGGTCGCCGGCGGCGAGCCGGTCGAGCAGGCCGGCGAGGTCGAGCCCGAGCGGCAGGCCGGTCACCTTCAACGGCCCGGTCGCGACCGCGCCGATGACCCCGAGCGAGGGGACGGTGCCCTGCACCAGACCGTCGTGGTTGCCGAACACCGAGTACCACGGCATCCGCAGCCCGGTGGCGGTGAAGGGCTGGCGGCAGGCGTTCAGCAGCCCGGGGACGGTCGGGTAGCCGTACTTGGCCCGATAGTTGTCCGGCTTGCTGAGCAGCGGCGTGCCGTCCGGGTGCCAGTAGGACGTGTCGTAGTCGCCCTTGTCGCCGATGCCCTCCCACTTCGCGGTGCTGCCCGAGTCGGGGCGGATCGTGCCGCCGCCGTCGAGCAGGTCGATGTGCCAGCGCAGCTCGTTCCACTGGGTGTTGTCGGCGTTGTCGCCGGTGCTGATCGCGAAGTCGAGGGGGCGCCCGGTGACCGGGCCGCCGCTGAGCGCGTTGACGCCCTGCACCATGGCCTCGGCCACGTGCGCGGTCAGCATCTCCCACGGGCGGTAGGCCGAGGAGAACGGGACATCGGCCGCGAGCGGGCTGCCGGGATCGTTGAGGCGGTCGAGGAACTCCACCCGGGCCGGGGACTGCGCGTCGATGATGTGCATGTCGGTGAGTTGCGCGAACGCGGCCAGCGGGGTGCGGGTGCCGGTGCCGCGCGACGCCCCGGCCAGCAGGTCGCCGCGCACCAGCGTCGGCTCGCCCGCGCCCGGGACGATGCGCCGGTAGCCGCCGGTGCCGGGCGTGCCGTGCAGCAGGGTCCGGGCCAGCGTGCTCCCGGCCGGTGCCGCCGGATAGGTGACGTCGGTCGGCGCCGCCGCGGCCTCGGCCGAGCCCAGCAGGGAGCCGGCGGCGACCGCGCCGGCCGCGGCCGCGGCCGCGCCGAGGACCTGCCGCCTGGTGACCCCGCGCTGCTCGTCCGGCTTCTCCGTCATGCCCGTCCTGTCCTCTCGTCAGCTCGGCGAGAGCGTCGCACGGGATCGGGCCGGCGTCGAATTGACCAGGAAGTCAGTCGACGGCCGGGCGCCGGCGGGCCACCTTCAAGTCACCACGGCGCCGCTTCTCCTCGACCCGCCGGGCCTTGGCCGCGCGGGACGGCTTGGTCGCCCGCCGGGCCGGACTCGGCGGGGAGAGCGCGTCGGTCAGCAGGCTCTGCAGCCGGCGCCGAGCGGCGGCGCGGTTCTGGAACTGCGAGCGCTGCTCCGAGGCGGCGATCGTGAGCACGCCGTCGACCAGCCGCCCGGCGAGGCGCTCGAGCACCCGGGCCCGCTGATCGTCGGGCAGCGCCGCCGACAGCGCGGCCGACGCCGCGACGTCCCAGCTCAGCTCGACCCGGCTGTCGGTGGTGTTGACGGACTGCCCGCCCGGACCGGACGAGCGGCTGAACCGCTCCTCCAGCTCGGCGTCCGGGATGACGAGGCCGTCCGGCACGCCGCGGCCGGGGCGGATGACGACCCCGCCGGGCGCGCCGTTGATCACGGGGCCGGAGCGGTGTTCTGGGCCTCCCGCATCCACGCGGTCACCTCGTCGGGGTCACGCGGCAGCATGGCCGAGAGGTTGACGGGCTCGCCCTCGGTGACGGCGACGTCGTCCTCGATGCGCACGCCGATGCCGCGCAGCTCGGCCGGCACTGAGCGGTCGTTGGTCTGGAAGTACAGCCCGGGCTCGACGGTCAGGACGTACCCCGCCGCCAGCCGGCCCTCTCGGTAGTTCTCCTCGCGGGCCAGCGCGCAGTCGTGGACGTCGATGCCGAGCATGTGCGACGTGCCGTGCAGCGTGTACCGGCGGTGCAGGCCCGCGCCCGGGCGCTCGGGATCGTCGGCGCAGGAGACCTCGGCCGGGACGGTCAGGATGCCCCAGGAGTGCAGGTGATCGGCAAGGACGTACATCGCCGCGCGGTGGGCGGCGAGGAAGTCGGCGCCGGCCCTGACCTCGGCGATGCCCGCGGCCTGGGCCTCGAGCACGGCCCGGTACACCCGCAGCTGGGCCGGGCTCCACTCGCCGCTCACCGGCATCGTGCGGGTGACGTCGGCGGTGTAGAGCTCGTCGGTCTCGACGCCCATGTCGGCCAGCAGCAGGCTGCCGGGCTCGACGACGCCGTGGTTGCGCCACCAGTGCAGCGTCGTCGCGTGGACGCCCGACCCGATGATGGACGAGTAACCGACCTCGTTGCCCTCGAGCCGGGCCCGCCGCCAGAACGTGCCCTCGAGCCAGCGCTCGCCGCGCAGGTCAGTCCGGCCGATGACGTTCGGCAGCTCGCGGGCCACGTCGGCGAAACCGCGAGCAGTGATCTCGCAAGCGTGCCGGAGGCGGCCGAGCTCCCAGTCGTCCTTGACGAGGCGTAGCTCGTCCAAGGCTTGGGCGAGAGCACTGCTCTCGGAGTTGGGCAGCAGCGCGTCGACCGACGAGTCGAAGCCGCGCAGGACGGCGGCGCGGTCGTCGCGGCGGGCCGCGAGGTCGGCCGGCAGGGCGGCCAGCGGCCGGGTCGCGATGTCGAGGACGGAGGCGGTGTCCGCAACGCTGGGCACGTTGCCGACCCACACCGCGCCGTGGACGCGGCTGGTGAAGTACTGCACCTCGCCGGGCTGGGCGTACTCGCGCACGTAGAGCGTGCTGTCGTGGCCGCCGTCGTGCGGCATCATCACGAGCACGGCGTCGGCGGCGGTCTCGCCGGTCAGCCAGGTGAACGAGCTCGCGGCCCGGAAGTCGTAGTCGGTGTCGTTGGCCCGCACCTTCAGCTCGCCCGCGGGGACGACGATGAGCTGGCCCGGGAAGAGCGCGGAGAGGGCGGAGCGACGCTTCGCGGCGTGCGGTCCGACCTCCGGACGGGCCGGGTGCGGCATCGGGGGCGCCGGATCCCAATCGCGGGCGATCGCCGCGCGCAGGTGCTCGGTCAGCGGGATGTCGTGCGACGTGGTGTCGTGGTCAGTGGTCTCGTGGCCGGCGGCGCCGGATTGCGGCTCCGCGGGCGGCGTGACCTCGGTGTCGTCGGCCATGGGCCCGAGTCTATGGGGCCGTGTCACGCCGCTTGTGCAGCAATTTGCCCGATACGTTGGCCGCATGGACCCCGCAGAGCCGCAGTACGCCCGCCCCCGGCCGGACCGGGCTCGGCCCCGTCGACGTCCGGGCCGACACCCTCGACCCGGGCCGGGATCGTCGTGCTCGTGGCGGTGCTCACCGAGCTCGTGCTCATCGGCGCCGGGGCGAACCAGTGGGTGAGCGAGCGGATCGTCCGCAACTCGTTCAAGCACGGGCTGTCCGCCCGGCTCATCGAGGGCAGCTGGCTGACCTACACGTGGCGATGGGACCCGACCGAGGGGCGCATCTGGTGGGCCCACGTGCTGCTGATCGTGACGCTGGCCGTGGTCTCCGGCCTGCTCATCTGGTGCGTCGCCCGCGGGCCGGTGTCGTTCGCCCGCACGTTCTTCGGCACCTGGATGGCGGTGATCGTCGCGACCCTGCTCGGTGCGTTCGTCCGCGGCCTGGTCGAGCCGAACGGCCACCTGCCGCCCGGCGCCAACGCGGTCACCCGGGCGATCTTCGGCCCGGCCGGCCCGAACTCCGAAGCGGTCTTCGGATCGTTCGTGCTCGGCCTGGTGGTCGGGCTCCTCGCGGGCCTGCTGGCCGTGACGACGTCGCGGCCGGCGAGCGCCGGGCCGGCACCGTACGAACCGGCCGCCTTCGCCGACTACGGCCCGCCGCCGGCGGCCGTGGCCGGGGCGGCGCTGCCACCCTGGCAGGACCAGCACTACGGGCCGCCGGCCCGGCCGCTGACGCCCCCGCCCGCCGCGGCCCACCGGGCCGAGGAACGGGCGGCCGGCGAGGACGCGCAGACGACCCAGCTGCCGTCACTGGAGAAGGGCGCCGAGCAGCAGCCGACGACCCGGCTGCCCGCGCCGGAGGCGCCGCCGGCGGCCCGCCGCGACGCGCCGGATCAGGCCACCACCCGATTCCCGCGACCGCCGGACGACGAGGCGCTGGGCCACGTCGAGGACTGACGCGCCTGCCAGCGGCCCTTCTGAGGTGATCTTGCTGCGCTGGACGCGCTGGACGCGCTGGGGCGCCACATGTGCAGGAACGTCATTCGGCAAGCCGCCCGTCAGCCGAGGATCTCGAAGCCCATCCCGGCCTTGCGCAGCCGGTCGATGAGCGCGTCGCCCATCGCGGCGGCGGTCGTGACCTGGCCGGCCGTCGGCGGCAGGTCGTCCTCGGCCAGGCACAGGGCGGACTCGGCGAGCATCTTCGCCGTCTCGTCGTAGCCGGGGTCGCCGCCGGAGACCCGGGTGACCACCCGCTCGCCGCCGCCCTCGCCCACGAACGTGACGGTGAACCAGCTGCGGGCCCGCTTGGCCGCCGACGGCCCGTCGCCGGGCTTGATGCGGCCCAGCAGCGCCCGCCGCGCCGGGGGCACCTGGGCCGCCGCGAGGAGCGCGCCCACACCCAGCGCGCCGCCGGCGACCGTGTACAGGTGCGGCAGTGACACGTAGTGCGAGTAACTGAAGTCAGGGCCGTAGCGCTCGAGGGCGCGGGCCGACCGGGTCACGATCTGCGGGTCGACGGTCGGCAGCGGCACCGCCCAGCCGGGCTCGACCGGGTCGCGGTGCAGCCGGCCCAGCCGGGCCCGCGCCACCCGCCCGCCCGTCGCCTTCGGTTCGCTCTCGCGCCGTTCGCGGGCCGCCGTCACGTTCTGCCGGGCGCGCGAGGCGGCCGTGACCAGCGAGTGGAACGTGCCGCCGGAGAACGCTGCCGAGACCCGCACGTATCCCGACACCTTCAGCGCAACGTCCTCCGGGAGTTGCTGGACGGTGAAGTACGTGCCGAGATCGTGCGGGACGGAGTCGAAGCCGGCCGCGTGGACGAGCCGCGCGCCGGACTCCAGCGCGGTGCGGTGGTGGCGCAGGTAGCTGACGTTGACGAACTCGGGTTCGCCGGTGAGGTCGAGGTAGTCCGTGCCCGCCGCGGCGCAGGCCGCCACCAGCCCGTCGCCGTAGAGGACGTACGGGCCGACCGTGGTGATGACGACGCGGGTGCTCTCGGCCACCGCGCGCAACGAGCGCTCGTCCTCGACGTCGGCGCTCAACAGCGGCAGGCCGGCGCAGGCCGGGTCGATCTCGGCGAGCGCGTCGCGCACGGCGGCGAGCTTGGCCGGGTTCCGGCCGGCGAGCGCCCACCGGCACCCGGCCGGGGCGTGGTGGGCGAGGTACTCGGCGGTCAGCCGGCCGGCGAAGCCGGTCGCCCCGAAGACGACGATGTCGTGCGGGCGGGCGGGCCGGGGGCGGCTGGTGCGCTGTGCCATGGCCGCACTCTATCCGCAGGTGTTGAACGACGGCCAATAGCGCCTCGTCCCGTTAGGTCGGCGCGAAGTACGGGTACGTCAGAGCCGTCCGCGACGGAGGGTGTGGCCTGCGGGCCGCGGCCCGAGAGGGAGCCAAGCTCATGCGAATCGGTGCCAGCCTGTTCCTCATCGCCATCGGTGCGATCTTGAAGTTCGCCGTCACTAAGCACGTCACCGGTATCGACCTGCAGGTCGTCGGCGTCATCCTGATGATCATCGGCGTCGTCGGGCTGCTCTTCGACGTCGTCATGTGGGGCACCCGCCGCCGCACCGTGGTCAGCCGGACCCCGGGCGTCACCTACGTCTCGCAGCCCGGCGACCCGATCGAGCGCTACTGACCGGCGGTCATCGCAGGGCGGTGAGCCGGATCCACACCCGTACCTGGGCGACGTCGAAGTCGTTGCGCCCGGCGTAGTAGCTGTCGAGCAGCAGGCTGATGTGCACCCGATGCGTGGACGTGACGTGCCCGGCCGCCGGCACCGTGGCGATGGTGTACCAGGTGGCGGTGCGCGCGCCCACGCGCTGGTAGCGCGGGATCTCCACGCTGCCGTCCGTCGCCGCGAACGCCGCGGTGATCTCCGACGGCGGGCGGGTCGCGAAGCCCAGCGCCTGGAACGAGATGGAGGAGTACCGGACGGCCGCGGGCGCCGTGAACGTGTAGTCGGCGAAGGCGAGGTCGAACCCGCTCGCCGGGCAGCCGTTGACCAGGCGCAGCCCCTCGGTGAACGTCGATTCGCGCCCGCGGGTGTACGCGCACGATGACGTGCCGCCGGCGTGGTCGGCCTGCCGGCCGGTTCGCGTGACGCCGACCGTCTCCGTGACCAGGCGCTTGGCCGAGACCCGGACGGCGTACTCGGAGGTCCGGCCGGTGTTGCCGGCGGCGTCGGTCAGCAGCAACTGCCAGCGGTAGGTCGCGGCCGCCACGCGTACGCGCCGATCGTTGCGGCCGTCCCAGGTGACGGTCGCGGCGCCGGCGGCATGGTGCAGGCGCGATGTCCGGATCACCGACCCGGCCGGGTCGCGGACCACGAGGGTCAGCGTGCCCGGCGCGCTGAGCCTGGTGTGCACGGTGAGGGCGTCGCGGTAGCCGTCCGGGTACGGGTAGATCAGCCTGCCGGCGCCGCTCGGGTGGGTGAGCGACGGCCGACGGGTGTCGATCACCGTAGTCCGGGTCACCCAGCCGCGCTGCGTCCCGCGCGCGGTGGCCAGGGCGAGCGTGTACTTCCCGTCAGGCAGCCGCAAGCCGTTGCTGCGCAGGCCCCGCCACGTCCACGTGTGCCGGCCCGCCGTGAGCCGGCCGAGCGACGCCGACCGGACGACGGTCCGGCCCGACCGGACCACCACCCGGACGTCCTGCGCCTCGGCCAGGGTGAAGTGCAGCGTCGCGGTGTCCCGGACCCCGTCGTGGTTGGGGCTTATCTGGCCCGGGGACAGCGCCGTGATCCGCGGGTGCAGCCCGGCCGTCCGCACCGTGACCGGCGCCGAGACCGGGCCCTGGCAGTGGTGGTGATCGACCGAGCAGCCCTGCACGGTCAGGGTGTGGCTGGCGTCGGTTAACGCGCTGGCGCTGATCGTGAAGGCGTAGGGGGCGGCGTCCAGGAGTCCGTACGGATGCCCGCCGACCAGCAGCCGCAGGGGCCCGCCGACCGGGTTCGTCGCCCGGACGGTGACCAGGCCGGTGACCCGGGCACCGGGCGCCGGCCCGGTGATCGTCGCCGGCGGGTTGGCGATCGCGAACCGCGAGGTGGACACCGCGTCGCCGCACTCGGCGTAGGCGGTGCAGTCGACGGCCCGCAGCGAGTGCGGCCCGTTCCGGTAACCCCACGTGGAGAAGATGCTGCTGACATGGCCGGCCGACGTGGCCACGGGTGCGCGGCGGGGGGCGGAGCCGATCTGGAACGCGACCGCCGGCGCGGTGGACGCGGCGGTGAGGCGGACGCGCCCCGACGTGCCGGCGACGGCCAGCGCGCTCGGGGCGGTCGGCGGGGGCACGTGGGCCAAGCCGCGGGCGAAGTCGACCTGCCCGGTGCCGAGGCCGAGGCTCCGGTAACCGTGGGCCGAGGCGACGATGGCTGCTCGGATCCGGGTTGCGCCGGCCGCCGGGTTCTCGGCGACCAGGAGCGCAGCCTCGCCCGCGACCAGCGGCGTGGAGAACGACGTGCCGTCCCCGGAGGCGTAGCCGGTCGACGACTCGGCCGACGTCCAGAGCTGCGAACCGCCGGGCGGGACGGTGGAGTAGATGTGCACGCCCGGCGCCGAGACGGTCACCCATGACCCGTGGCTGGAGAACGACGCGCGGGTACGGCGCCCGGTGTCGGTCGCCCCGACCGCGATCACGCCCGGGTAGGCGGCGGGGTACTGCCGCACGGTGTCGCCCTCGTTGCCCGCCGCGGCGACCACGAGGACGCCCACGTGCTGGGCGTGGGTGATGGCGGCCCGCTCGGCACTGCTCGCCTCGGGACCGCCCAGGCTGAGGTTGATCACATCGGCGTGCTGCGCCGCCGCCCACTCGATCCCCGCGACCTCGTCGTCGATCTGGAGCTCGCCGTACGGGTCGGCGATCTTCACCGCGTAGATGCTCGCGTCGTAGCCGGCGCCGGCGACGCCGACCCCGTTGTCCGTCCCGGCGGCCGCCACGCCGGCCACGAACGTGCCGTGCCCGACGTCGTCGGTGACCGGAGCGCCGGGGTCGTTCGCGTTGTAGGCCTTCGCGATCTTGTCGTGCAGGTCGGGGTGGTCGACGTCCACACCGCTGTCGAGCACGGCGATCGAGACGTCGGCGTTCGCGTGCTGCCGGGCCCAGGCCTGGGGGGCCCGCACGGCGCCGAGGTACCCCTGCTGCTTGCCGAGGTTCGGGTCATTGGTGACGGGGACGGCCGTCCCGGCGTAGTTGCGCTGCACCGGACGCTCGACCGACGTGACCCCGGCCAGCGCGCGGAGCCGGGCGGCTTCCCGGTCGGCGGTGGCCGCCGGCACGCCGACCGAGAACGCGGCGAGGCGTGGGAAGGTGTGCCGGACGGCCAGCCGATCGGCGCCCCGGGACAGGGTGTGGGCGAGGGCCCGGACCAGGGCGGTGCGGGCCACGTGGACGATCAGCACCGACGTGGCCGGGCGGCCGCTCGTCGGGGCGGCCGGCGCCGCGTCCGCCGTCGTCGGGGCCGCCAGCGCCGCGGTCAGTGCCGCGGCGGCCACGGCGGTGCGGATCAGGGGGCGGCGCATCATGCAGAACTCCACGCGGCGGTCTCGGGCCTGGACAGTCCGCGGGCGCGGCGTGTCGATCGGGACAGACGCGCTCAGCCTGAGTGGCGCGCGTCCGGAATGTCAACACGACCGGGTCCGGTGCTCAAGTTCTGCGCGCGGCGGCCGACAAGATCATCACGAGCCGGAAGGGGCGATGATGACGGGCATGACCTACTTCGCCGTGTACGTCATGCCCTCCGGGCGTAACGGACGTCCCCAACTCGTCGGGCCCTTCGCCGACGAGGAGGACGCCCGGCGCTACTGCGAGCGCATCGTGGAGTCGGCGAACGGGACGGTGCGCGCGGACGTCCTCACGATGGCGAGCCCCTGATCGGCGCCGCCCCTCGGCGCGAGCAATGATGTCGAGACGGGCAACGATCGGCAGTGGGGAGTAGCACGCGAAATGGTGAACCGCCTCGGGCAGTCGACGTCGCCCTACCTGCGCCAGCACGCCGACAACCCGGTCGACTGGTGGGAATGGTCGGACGACGCCTTCGCCGAGGCCCGCCGTCGGGACGTCCCGATCCTGCTGTCGGTCGGTTACGCCGCCTGCCACTGGTGCCACGTGATGGCTCACGAGTCGTTCGAGGACGACGGCGTCGCGGCGCTGATGAACGAGCACTTCGTCAACATCAAGGTCGATCGCGAGGAGCGGCCGGACGTCGACTCGGTCTACATGGACGCGACGACCGCGCTCACCGGGCACGGCGGCTGGCCGATGACCTGCCTGCTCGACCACGACGGCGCGCCCTTCTACGCGGGCACCTACTTCCCGAAGCCGCAGTTCGTCCGGCTGCTCGCCGCGATCGCGCAGGCCTGGCGCACGGACCGCGACGAGGTGCGGGCGACCGGGCAGCGGGTCGTCGACGCGCTGGCCCGCTCGGCCGGGCCGCCGGCGGCGCCGCTGCCCGCGGCGGCCGACCTCGACCGGGCGGTCGAGGTGCTCGCGGCGCAGTTCGATCCGGAGCACGGCGGCTTCGGTCGGGCGCCCAAGTTCCCGCCGTCCATGGTTCTGGAATTCCTGCTGCGGCGCCCCGAGGACCCGCGAGCGATGGCGATGGCCGGCCCCACGTTCGAGGCGATGGCGCGGGGCGGGATGTACGACCAGCTCGCCGGCGGGTTCGCCCGGTACTCGGTGGACGCGGCCTGGGTCGTGCCGCATTTCGAGAAGATGCTCTACGACAACGCCCTGCTGTTGCGGGCCTACCTGCACTGGTGGCGGGCGGGCGGGGCGCCGCTGGCCGAGCGGGTGGCTCGCGAGACGGCCGAGTTCCTGATCCGCGATCTGCGCACGCCCGAGGGCGGGTTCGCGTCCGCACTCGACGCCGACACCGACGGCGTGGAGGGGCTGACCTACGCCTGGACCCCGGCCCAGCTCGCAGAAGTGCTCGGGCCGGACGCCCGGGTGGCGGCCACGCTGTTCGAGGTGACGCCCGACGGGACGTTCGAGCACGGCGCGTCCACCCTGCAGTTGCTCCGCGACCCGGTCGACCCGGCGCAACGGGAAGTCCTGCGGACCCGGCTCTACGCGGCCCGGACGCTGCGTCCGCAGCCGGCGCGTGACGACAAGGTCGTCACGGCCTGGAACGGGTTGGCGATCGCCGCGCTGGCCGAGGCCGGGCGGCTGCTCGACGAACCCCGCTACCTCGCCGCAGCGGTCGGGTGTGCGGAGCTCGTCCTGTCGCTGCACCGGGTGGACGGGCGGTTGCGGCGGACGTCGCGGGCGGGGGCGGTGGGGACGGCCGCCGGGGTGCTGGAGGACTACGGCGATCTCGCCGAGGGGTTGCTCGTGCTGCACCAGGTGACCGCGGAACCCCGGTGGCTGTCGGCGGCGGGGGAGCTGGTCGACGTCGCGCTCGAGCGCTTCGCCGACGGCTCAGGGGGTTGGTTCGACACCGCCGACGACGCCGAGGTGCTCGTGCGCCGGCCCAAGGACCCGGCCGACAACGCGACGCCCTCGGGCGGCAGCGCCCTGGTCGCGGCGCTGGTGTCGTACGCGGCGCTGACCGGGTCGCCCGCCCACCGGGCGGCGGCCGAGGTCGGGCTGCGGCAGGTCAGCGGGATGGCCAAGACCCAGCCGCGGTTCTTCGGCTGGGCCCTCGCGGCGGCGACCGCGCTGCTGGACGGCCCGGTGCAGGTGGCGGTCGTCGGGGAGCCGGCCGGCGGCCCGCTGACCTCGACGGCGTGGCGGCTGCGGCCACCGGGCGCGGTCGTGGTGTCGGGCTCGCCGGACGCGCCGGGGGTGCCGCTGCTCGCCGGCCGGCCGCTCGTGGGCGGGCGGGCAGCGGCCTACGTGTGCCGCGGCATGGTCTGCGACCTGCCCGTCACCGAGGTGGCCGGCCTGGAGCGCCAACTCAAGCGCTGACCGCGCCGCCCTGCGCGGAGTCGACGCTGGAAGACGACCACCGCGAAGGTGACCACTAGGCAATGAGCGCTCGCGCCAAGAGCCGCCGGCCGCGACGCGGCCCGCGCCGAAGGCGCGAAGTGGCGCGAGGCGCGCACCCCGACCGGAGGGAGGGGGTGCCGCCGGAGCGACACCCCCGGCAATCAGAGGTTCGGACCCTCGGCGCGGAGCTTGTCGACCTCGGCCATCGCCTCGCGCAGGCCGGTGAGCCACTCGTCGGTGTGCTCGCCGACGAGCCGCACGCACCAGGCCAGCGCGTCGGAGCGCGAGCGCGCGACCCCGGCGTCGACCAGCGTGTCCAGCACGCGCCGCTCGTCGTGCCGCAGCCGGGTCATGGCCGGGACGGCGAGGTGGGTGAAGAGCACGCGGGTGTCGCCGATCGCGGCGCCCCAGGCGACCTTGCGGCCGTACCGGGCCTCGGCCTCGTCGGCGATCCGCATCCGGGCCTCGCGGGTGTCCTCCCGGAACCGGCTGATGCGGCCCTGCGCAGCCGCCGGGCCCGTCGTCTCGTCACTGGCTTCCGGCGCGGCGAGCTCGCCGATCACGACGATCTCGTCGCGGTCGACGCTGATGGTCGGCTCGCCGACGAACCAGTCGTCGGGCAGCCGGCCGGCGAACCAGGCGGCGGCGTCGTCGGCCGGCGGGAGGTCCGCCTGCTGCCAGCCCCCGCCGCGGCGGAACCCGCGACCCCCGCGCCCGCTGTCGTGTGCGTGCATGATGCGCTCCTTACGTCGTTGCAAGAATTACATGATTACACGCTTACAGACGTGCGGAAGGGTCGTTCGCCGAGGGCGGACGGACCGGGTTCAGCGGAAGATGGCGAGCCAGATCGCCACGTAGTGGCAGACGGCCGCGACGAGCGTGCAGAGGTGGAAGACCTCGTGGAAGCCGAAGAGCCCGGGGAACGGGTTCGGCCGCTTGAGTGCGTAGATGACGCCGCCGATCGTGTACACGATGCCGCCGGCGAAGATCAGGACGAAGGCGGCGACCCCGGCGTTGTGCAGCAGGTCGGGCATGACGAACGCGGCCACCCAGCCGAGGGCGATGTAGCACGGCGCGGAGAGCCAGCGCGGCGCGGACGGCCAGGCGGTCTGCAGCCCGACGCCGATCAGCGCCCCCGTCCAGACCGCGATCAGCACCGCGAGCGCGGCGTCCCGGGGCAGGGTCAGCGCGGCGATCGGGGTGTACGTGCCGGCGATGAACACGAAGATCATCGAGTGGTCGAGGCGCTTCATCAGCCGGTGGGCGCTGGGGCTCCAGTTCAACCGGTGGTAGAGCGCCGAGGTGCCGAACAGCAGGGTCACGGTGGCGCAGTAGATGGCTGTGGTGGTCGCGGCCGACCCGCCGCGCAGCGTGGCCGCCACGGCGATCATCGCGGCGCCGGTCGCGATCGAGATGGCCGCCGCGTAGGCGTGCAGCCAGCCGCGCAGGCGGGGCTTCAGCTCGGCGACATGCGTGGCGAAGGCAGCCCCGGACGTCAGCGAGGCGCTGCCGCTCGTCGTCACCACCCTGAGGCTACGGCACCGTAGGTCGGCCTGCGCTGCGGACGGCCGCGGCGCTCTCAGCCGAGCGTGTCGATCAGGTCGGCGATCAGGGCCGGACGCGACACGTGGGGGCAGTGCCCGCCCGGCACGTCCACGATCTCGGCCCCCAGTCGCTCGCGCGCGGCCGACCGCATCCAGTCGGCCCGCACCGTCCGGTCGTCGGCCGGCACGACGAATGTCGACGGGACCTCCGGCCGGTCCGGGCCGGGTGATTCGTCGAGGACGGCCCGCGGCTGGAACAACCGCAGGTGGGGCAGGGCCCACCGCAGGGTTGCCAGATCGCAGTCGTGGAAGAGGAAGTAGGACGAAACGGCCGGGGCGGTGACGACGTCCTCGTCCCAGGTGTGCCACTCGTCGGTGAACATCGCCCGGCCGTTGTCCTGGATCTGGGCCCGGGCGCTGCGCCCGTCGACGAAATCGGGGACGAGTGTCGCGAGCCAGAGCAGGTGCCGCGCCCCGACGGCCCGGCCGATCCCCGGCAGCAGCAGGCCGCCGAGAGAGTGGGCCACCGCCACCGGCGCGGACAGTCCGGCCGCCTGGTCGGCGGCGATCGCGGCGTAGTCGGCGCTGGACAGCTCGGGGGCGTCGGTGGGCAGGTCGACGGCCACGGCGCGATGGCCGCGCGCGGCGAGTTGCCCGACGAGGCGGTCCCAGCCGCCGGGGGCTTGGGTGGAGCCGTGGACGAGGACGAGATCCATGCCTCGATCCTGTCGCCCCGCACCAGGTGAATTGCATGATCGTTCGCTCTCGGCGCAGGACGATATGTTTGGGCCGTGAGTGTGCGGAGTGGGGTGTACGCCGTCTACGAGCGGCGGCTGCGCAAGCACCTCGAGGGGCTGCCGGTCCCGCAGCACGTCGCGATCATGATCGACGGCAACCGGCGGTGGGCCCGGGCGGCCGGCTTCGACGACGTCAGCCAGGGCCACCTGGTCGGCGCCCGGCACATCGCCAACCTGCTGGAGTGGTGCTCCGAGGCCGGGGTCGCCCACGTGACGGTGTGGCTGCTCTCGACCGACAACCTGCGCCGCCCGGCCGAGGAGCTCGACCCGCTGCTCAAGATCATCGAGGGGGTCGCCAAGGAGCTCTCGGCGCCGGGCAACCGCTGGCGGGTCAAGGCGGTCGGCGCGCTCGACCTGCTACCGGCCGAGACGGCCGAGGCGCTGAAGCGGGCCGAGGAGAGCACCGCCACCCGCGACGGGCTGATGGTCAACATCGCGGTCGGGTACGGCGGCCGGCGGGAGATCGCCGACGCGGTCCGCTCCCTGCTGCAGGAGCACGCGGCCCACGGCGGCACGCTCGAGGAACTCGCCGAGATCATCGACGTCGACCACATCGCCGAGCACCTGTACACGAAGGGCCAGCCCGACCCCGACCTCGTGATCCGGACGTCCGGTGAGCAGCGGCTGGGCGGTTTCCTGCTGTGGCAGTCCGTCCATTCGGAGTTCTACTTCTGCGACGCGCTCTGGCCCGACTTCCGCAAGATCGACTTCCTGCGGGCGCTGCGCGACTACGGCACCCGGCAGCGGCGCTTCGGCGCATGACTTACGGCCCCCTCGTCTCGGCGGACTGGCTCGCCGCGCACCTCGACGACGTGCGGATCGTCGACGTGCGGTGGTATCTCGACGGCCGCTCCGGACACGACGCGTACCTCGACGGTCACCTCCCCGGCGCCGTGTGGCTCGACATCGATCGCGACCTCTCGGCGCCGGCGACCCCCGCGGACGGGCGGCATCCGCTGGCCACGCCGGAGCACTTCGCGGCCGCGCTCGGTCGCGTCGGCCTCGCCGAGGGCACGCCCGTCGTGGCCTACGACGACACCGGCGGGTCGACCGCGGCCCGGCTGTGGTGGATGCTGCACGTCCTCGACGAACCGGTGGCCGTGCTCGACGGGGGGCTGGCGGCCTGGCCGGAGCGGTTGGTGACCGCGGTGCCGGAGTTCCCGGCCGTCGACCGTCCGGCCCGCCCGTGGCCGGCCGACCGGTTCGTCACCGCCGACGGTCTGGCGGCCAGCGCGGCCGCGGTTTACGACGCCCGGAGCGCCGAGCGGTACGCACACGGGGATCCGGCCATCGACCCGCGGCCGGGGCACATCCCGGGCGCCCACAGCGCGGCGTGGGCCGGCAACCTCGACGGGGACGGGCGGTTCCGGCCGGCGGCCGAACTGCGGCAGCGGTACGCCGACGCGCACGACCGCGGGGCCATCGCGTACTGCGGGTCGGGCGTCACGGCCTGCCACGACCTGCTGGCGATGAAGCTGGCGGGAATCGAGAGCACTGCTCTCTATCCGGGGTCGTGGTCGCAGTGGGGCGCCGACCCCGACCGTCCGGCCGAGAGCCCGTAGCTCAGAGGGCGTTGATCGCCGCGGGTGCCCGCTCGGCCCGGGCCAGCGCCCGCAGCACGGCCGGCTGACCGTGCCGGCGCACCGCGAGCCTGGTCAGCAGGGCGAGGACCGGCTCGAGCGCCGCGGCCGGCTGCTCGGGCGTCTCCAGCCCCACGCTCACCGCGAGGTCGTCGGAGTGGACCGCGATCTCCATCATCCGGGTGACGAGGTAGTCGTCGAGCCGCAGCGTCCACGGCCCGGCCGCCATCTGCACCGGCCGGTCGTCCGGCTCGGCCGGCAGCCGGGCCGCCAGCTCCTCGATCGCGTCGCCCAGCCGCATCGCGAGCGCGCTGGCGCCCTCGGTGGCGAGCTGGTCGGCGTGGGTCCGGATGCCGACGTTCACCTCGGCCAGCGGATCGGCGCCGCGCCAGGTGGCCCGCTCGTAGTGGTCGAGCAGCGGGATCGGCGCGTCCGTGGCCGGCGCGTCGAGGGTCGCCGGGACGGCCAACACCTGGTGGGCCAGGTGGGCGGCGAGCCCGCCGACGGAGAACTCCGGCAGCGCGCTCGGCTCGCCCCAGGCGCCGGTCACCGCAGGATCGGAGAGCAGGCGCCGGGCCGCGCGGGCGGCGTCGAGGTAGGCGTCCTTGATCGAGTTCACGGCCGTCGTCACCCTGGCCACGCTACCGACGCCGCGGCCGGAAGAACGACGCAGTGTTCACCTCGGTGTAGCACGGTCATTGGCGCGCCTTCCGATCATCCGCCGGATCCGGACGTAGCGTCCGATCCGGTGGCCCGGCCAACCCGGGCGACTCGGGAGGTCCCGAACCGGTGGCGATGACCAGCGAGGGGGCCGGCCGGCACCCGTGGCATCACCCAGGGAGCCGACCGTCACCCACCAGCGCGACGCGCGACTCTGCGCCCTCGCGCCGACTCCCTGTCAGGAGTGCTTCGTGACCGCTGCCCCGCAGAACAGCTCCGGCCTGCGCACCTTCGTCCTCGACACTTCCGTCCTGCTCTCCGACCCCGGGGCGCTGGGCCGGTTCGCCGAGCACGACGTCGTCCTCCCGCTCGTGGTGATCAGCGAGTTGGAGGGCAAGCGCAACCACCCGGAGCTCGGCTGGTTCGCCCGTCAGACGCTGCGCGAACTGGACGACCTGCGGATCCGGCACGGCCGCCTCGACGCGCCGGTGCCCATCGGGCAGCACGGCGGCACCCTGCACGTGGAGCTCAACCACTCCGACCTCTCGACGCTGCCGGCCGGGTTCCGCGTCGACAGCAACGACTCGCGCATCCTCGCCGTCGCGCTGAACCTCGACAACGAGGGGCGCAACGTCACGCTGGTCACCAAGGACGTGCCGCTGCGCGTGAAGGCCGCCTCGGTCGGGCTGAACTCCGACGAGTACCGCATGCACCCGGTCGGTGACGCCTCCGGCTGGACCGGCATGAAGGAACTCGACGTCGCCGCCGAGACGATCGACACCCTGTACGAGGGCACGGCGCTGGCGCTGGCCGAGGAGCCGGACTTCGTCGAGGTCGCCGACGCGCCGTGCCACACCGGGCTGGTGCTGCACTCGGTCAAGGGGTCGGCGCTGGCCCGGGTCACCGCCGACAAGCAGGTCCGGCTCGTGCGCGGCGACCGGGAGGCGTTCGGCCTGCGGGGCCGGTCGGCCGAGCAGCGCGTCGCGCTGGACCTGCTGCTCGACGCGGAGGTCGGCATCGTCTCGCTCGGCGGCCGGGCCGGCACCGGCAAGTCGGCGCTCGCGCTCTGCGCCGGGTTGGAGGCCGTGCTCGAACGCCGCGCCCACAAGCGGGTCGTCGTCTTCCGGCCGCTCTACGCCGTCGGCGGGCAGGAACTCGGCTACCTGCCGGGCAGCGAGAACGAGAAGATGGCGCCCTGGGCCCAGGCCGTGTTCGACACGCTCGGCGCGCTCGTCTCGTCCGACGTGATGGACGAGGTGATGGACCGCGGCATGCTCGAGGTGCTGCCGCTGACCCACATCCGCGGCCGCTCGCTGCACGACTCGTTCGTCATCGTGGACGAGGCGCAGTCGCTCGAGCGCAACGTGCTGCTGACCGTGCTGTCCCGCATCGGGGCCGGGTCGCGGGTGGTGCTGACGCACGACGTCGCCCAGCGCGACAACCTGCGGGTGGGCCGGCACGACGGCGTGGCCGCGGTGATCGAGGCGCTGCGCGGCCACCCGCTGTTCGCGCACGTCACGCTGACCCGCTCGGAGCGCTCGCCGATCGCCGCGCTCGTCACCGAGATGCTGGAGGACCTGCCGCTCTAGCTTTCGGCCCGTCCCCGCCGGTTTGCACTCGCTCGCGTCGCTATCGGCCCGTCGTGGGCCGCGATAGCGACCGCAGCGGGTGCAAACCGCGCCTCCTCAGGGGGCGAACGGGATGCGGGCGAGCTCGGTCCACCCGCCCCGGTCGTCGCGCCACAGGACGTAGCCCTCGGCCCGCACCTGGTGGGCCCGGAACGCGCGGCGCAGCACGGCGGCGGTGGCCCGCGCCCCGGCCGGGCTCGCCTCGCGAAGGACGGTGACGTGCGGGCGCAGCGGCTGCCGGTCGGGCGGGGTCAGGTGATCCCACCACCGCTGCTGCAGCTCGCGGTGCCGGTCGGCGAGTTCGGGGGAGACGAGCGCGTAGGCCGCGCCACTGGGCAGGGGCAGGACGCCGGCCACGCCGATCGGGAACGGCGGCCCGGCAGCCCGGACGAGGTCGACCCGCACCCGCTCCTCGAGCTCGGCCGGGAGCGCTCGGAACAACGTGACGTGCGGTGCCGGCCCACCGGGCTGGAGCCGGGCCCGCTCGGCGGCGAAGCGGGCCTGGGCCTCCGCGTCCACGGCGAGGGTGACCACGAGCGGCGGCGTCACGCGCGCTGCCTCGCCCGGTGGGCCGCGGCCTTCACCCGGTTCTGGCAGGCCTCGGAGCAGAAGCGGCGGTTGCCGTTGCGGGAGACGTCGACGAAGACGCGGTCGCAGGCCGGGGCCGCGCAGACGCCGAGCCGGCCGGCCTGCCCGCTGCCGAGGACGGTCGCCAGGCCGGTCGCGACCGAACCCCCCCACCCGGTGCGGTCGGCGGCGGCCGGGCCGTGGAAGTGCACGTGCCACGGATCGCCGCCGTGCTTCTCCAGGAACGGGCTGGGCCGGTAGCGGGTCAGCAGCCCGTTGACGGTGTGCGCCGCGGCGTCGATCTCACCGGCGTCCATGTGCTCGAACACCGGCCGCACGCCCTCGGCCAGCTCGACGAAATGATGCCGGAGCGGGCCCAGGGCATCGGCCCGACGGTCGCTCGCGCGCAGGGCTGCAAGCACACCGGCGTCGAGCTCGGCGTTGCCCGGCACGGCGTAGGGCCGGCCCTGCCGCTCGCCCGGGGTCGCGACGTTCACGAGCGCGGCGGCGACCGCCACGATGTCGTCCAGGTGACTGCCGAAATGCACTTGACCAGTTACTCCCTGCTCGCTAGCTTCATCACTGCCAAAAGCCATTTCGACAGTGACGGAGGCCAGTATGCCGACAACCGAACAGGCCCGCCAGTGGCTCGACCGCTGGGATCGCCAGCAGGAGTACTACCTGCCCGACCGGGAGGAGCGGTTCGAGGTCATCGCCGACGTCGTGGCCGTGAGCGCCGAGCGGGTGAATCCGCTGATCATCGACATCGGTGCGGGTCCGGGGTCCCTGTCGGTGCGGCTGCTCGACCGGCTGCCGCGGGCGCAGATCGTCGCCGTCGACGCCGACGCGATGCTGCTCGGGCTGGCCCGGGCGGCCTACGGCGATCGCCGCAATCTGCGCCTCGTCGAGCAGGATCTCCGCGCCCCGGGCTGGACGGCGGCGCTGGGGCTGGGGCGCAAGGCCGACGCGATCGTCAGTACGACGGCGCTGCACTGGCTGACCGAGCCCGAGCTGGCCGCCCTCTACCGCGACTGCGCCGCGCTGTTGCAGCCCGGCGGGGTGCTCGTCGACGGCGACAACCTGGACGAGCCGGTGAGCCGCCCCCGGCTGCGGCAGCTGCAGCGTGACCTGCACCGCCGGCGGTCGGAGCGGGCCGGCGTGCTGGCCCACGAGGACTGGGGCGCCTGGTGGGCGGCCGCCGCCACGGCGCCCGAGCTGGCCGACCTCGCCACGCGCGCCGACGCCCGACCGGTCGACCATCACGTCCCGGAGCCGCCCACTTGCGACGATCACGTGCGGCTGCTCGCGGCGGCCGGCTTCGCCGAGGTGGGGACGGTCTGGCAGCGCGGGGACGACCGGGTGCTCGTCGCTGTCCGCTGAGCAACGGGTTGTCAACTGATCCGAACTATTAGAACATCTGTTCGTGATCCTGCATGCCGACCTCGACTCGTTCTACGCGTCGGTCGAGCAGCGGGATCACCCCCGCCTGCGGGGCCGGCCGGTCATCGTCGGCGCCGGCGTCGTGCTCGCGGCGAGCTACGAGGCGAAGGCCTGCGGCGTCCGGTCGGCGATGGGCGGGCGGCAGGCCCGCGAACTCTGCCCGCAGGCGATCGTCGTCCCGCCCCGGTTCGAGGCGTACACGGAGGCCAGCAAGGCGGTCTTCGCGATCTTCGACGACACCACGCCGCTGGTCGAGGGCATCTCGATCGACGAGGCGTTCCTCGACGTCGGGGGGCTGGCGGCGGTGTCCGGCAGTCCGGTCGAGATCGCGGTCCGGCTGCGGGCGACAGTGCGGGCCGACGTCGGACTCGCGATCACCGTCGGCGTGGCCCGGACGAAGTTCCTCGCCAAGGTGGCCAGCCAGGTCGCCAAACCCGACGGCCTGCGTTACGTCCCGCCCGAGGACGAACTCGCCTTCCTGCACCCGCTGCCGATCGAGCGGCTCTGGGGCGTCGGCAAGGTGACCGCGGCCAAGCTGCACGAGCGCGGCATCTTCACCGTCGGCGAGATCGCCGCGCTGGCGCCGAAGTCCCTGTCGTCGATGCTCGGCCCGGCGTCCGGCCGTCATCTCTTCGCGCTGTCGCACAACCTGGACCCGCGGCCGGTGACGGTCGGCCGGCGGCGCCGCTCGATCGGGGCCCAGCGTGCGCTGGGCACGCGCCGGCGACTCCCGCCAGCCGAGATCGACGCGACGCTGGTCGGGCTGGTCGAGCGCACCTGCCGGCGCCTGCGCAAGGCCCGCCGGGTGTGCCGCACGGTCGTGATCCGGATGCGGTTCGACGACTTCACCCGCGCCACCCGCTCGCACACGCTGCTGCGGGCCACCTGGGAGACCGACGCCGTGCTCGCGACCGCCCGCGCTCTCGTGGCCGGTGCCGAGCCGCTCATCCGCGACGGCGGGTTGACGCTGATCGGCATCTCCTTGACGAACCTCGACGACGCCGACGCCCAGCAACTGGAGCTGCCGTTCGCCGCGCGCGACGTCGGGCTGCTCGACCCGGCGCTCGACGGCATCCGGGAGAAGTTCGGCAAGGACGCCGTGCAGCGCGCCGTCCTGCTCGGCCGCGACCCGGGACTCGTCATGCCGTTGCTGCCGGACTGACCGGGGCAGCGACCGCTCGTGGAGCCGGCCGGCCTGGAACTCGCTGCCCGCGCTGTCCGGGGCTGCCCGCGAATACGCAACCCGGGCGGGTCGACGCGGGACGCACAGGGCGCGGGGGTGCACCGTCCGGCGACCGATCCGCCGCGGCGCGCCCGCGTTGCACGAACGCGGGCAGCCCCGGACTGATCACGACACGGGCCTGGGTCGCCAGTGCGCCCCGGTGTCAGTGCGGCTTCTGCAGCCGCGCCATCTCGCGCGCGATCTCGTCCTCGGTGAAGTCGTCGCCGTGGTAGACGTCCCAGGCGTTCATCACGACGCCGATGCCCCAGCCGACCATCGGGAAGACCGGCCAGAAGAACCCGGCCGAGGTCAGGGCCCAGATGACGACCAGGAACGTGTTGACCATGACGTAGACGATCAGGTGGGCGGCGAAGTCGCGGCGCTTCTTCAGCCGCTTCACCGCCCGATCGCGGAGGTCCTGCTCGGTGTGTTCGATCAGCGTCATCGTGGTGTCACCTCGCGTTCGGTGAGCGTGGGATCACCGCCTCGACGCCGGAGTGAGGAACGGCGTCGAGGTCGATGCCCGAACTCCACGCTGCCCCCGCCGCCGCCTCCCGGGTAGGGCCCTTCGTCGGTGCCGGGCCGGGTCCTCCTGGCTAAGCGGGCCGCTCCTGGATCGCCCAGCTGTTGCCGTCGGGGTCCTTGAAGAAGATGAACGAGTTGAACGGGTCGCGGTCCGGGTCCGGTCCCGGTTGCGGCCGGCCGTGGACGAAGTGCTGGATCTCGCTGACCTCGACGCCCCGCTCGGTGAGCTCGCGGTGCGCCTGCTCGATGTCGGTGACCGTGATCTGCAGCCCGCCCAGCGTCCCGGGCTCGGACGGGTTGATGCCGGCGCCGAACGTGATCGAGCAGGCCGAACCGGGTGGGGTTACCTGCACGACCCGGAAGTCCCCGTCTCGGTGGTCGACGTCGACGACGAAACCGAGCCGGTCGGCGTAGAACTCCTTCGCCGCGTCGACGTCGGAGACGGGCACCACGATGACCTCGAGCTTCCAGTCCATGACCGGATCCTTCCCTAGAACGGATGTCGACCGGTGTAACGCCGTGCGGCGCACGAACTCATCGGTGTCCGCCCGACCCGCTAACGTCCCCGAGCATGGCCAGCACGCTGCGCAACATCACCGTCGACTGCACCGACGCCCTCGCCCTCGCCCGGTTCTGGGCCGAGGTGCTGGGCTGGAACGTCTACCACGACGACGACCCCGAAGTGCTCGTCGCGGCCAGCTTCCCGCTGCGCGGGGACGGCCCGACGATGCTGTTCATCCCGGTGCCCGAGCCGCGCACCGTGAAGAACCGGGTGCACGTCGACCTCCAACCGAGCGACCGCACCCGGGACGAGGAGGTCGCCCGGCTCGTCGGCCTCGGGGCGCACGTGGTGGAGGACCACCGCATGCCGGACGGCACCGGGTGGGTCTGGCTCAGCGATCCCGAAGGCAACGACTTCTGTGTCGAGCGCAGCGCGGCCGAGCGGGCGGCCGCGGCCACGCCGCGCACCTACAAGATCACGGCCGAGGACGACTGAGCTCTAGTCGCCCTAGTCGGAGTCGCCCTAGTCGGAGACCACCGCCCGCAGCACGTCGAGCCTAGCCGCCCGGCGGCCCGGGGTCACCGCGGCGAGCATGCCGGCCACGCAGGCGGCCACGACGACGGTGGCCAGCGAACCGATCGGCACGTCGAACTGGGTGATGCCCTGGTCGTTCAGCGCACTGACCAGCGCCCAGCCGAAGAAGACACCGATGACGAGCCCGAGGACCGTGCCCTGGACGGCGATGATCACCGACTCCCACCGGATCGCCGAGCGCAGCTGGGCGCGCGTCATCCCGACCGCGCGCAGCAGGCCGATCTCGCGGACCCGCTCGCCGATCGACAGCGTCAGCGTGTTCGCGATGCCCAGCAGCGCGATGATGATCGCCAGGCCGAGCAGCGCGTAGACGAGAGCGAGCAGCTGGTTGACCGTCTTCATCTGCTCATCGACGTACTGCGCCCGGTCGAGCACCTTCACACCCGGGTAGGCGAGCGTCACGGCCTTGATCGCGCTCGCCGCCGTCGCGGTGGAGACCCCGGGCGCGGCCTTGACGAACACCTCGTGGTCGAACTGCGAGGCGAAGTTGCGCTCGAACGCCGCCGTGCTGAGGAAGTAGTTGCCGACCTGGGTGTTGTCGCCGTAGATCAGCGCGACCCGAAGGGCCTGGCGGCCGGTCTTGGCGAAGACGGCGTCGACGGTCGAGCCGACCTGCCAGCCCTTGTCGCTCGCGACGGTCTTGTAGACCCCGATCGAGGTCGGGCCGAGATCGGCCGCCGACCCGCTCTTGACCTGCAGGTCCATGATCTTCGGCAGCACCTGCGGGTCGCCGGCCTGAACGATGACCCCGCTGCCGGCCATCTTGGCCAGCCCGACCCGGATGCCGGTGGCGACGCCGACCTCGGGCAGCTTGGCGACCTGCTGCACGATCGCCGGGTCCACGCCGCCCATGTACCCGCCGCCGCTGTCGACGACGATGTCGCCGGTGAACGTCTTGTTGATCGAGTGCTCCACCGAGGCACGGGTCGACGACACGAAGATCGCGATGAGGCCGACGAGGCCGACCCCGATCATCAGGGCCGAGGCGCTCGCCGCGGTCCGCTTGGGGTTGCGCATGGCGTTCTCGCGGGCCAGGTCGCCGGTGATGCCCCGCAGCCGGGGGAGCGGCCAGCCGATGAACCGGCTCAGCGGCAGCGAGACCGTGCGCCCCAGGATCGATACGCCGAAGAAGACCAGCAGCGCGCCCCCGCCGACGACCATCATCGGCTGGGAGACGTCGACGAACAGCCCGGCGAGCAGGGCCGCGATGCCGCCGGCCAGAACGAACGCGCCGACGAGCACGCGCTGCTTCGAGCCGTAACCGGTGCTGCCGGCCACACCCAGCTGCATGGCCGCGATCGGGGCGACCTTGGCCGCCTTGCGGGCCGGCGAGATGGCGGCCACCACCGTGACCAGCAGGCCGATGACGAACGCGATCAGCATGCTGCTGGGGCGGATCACCACGCTCTGCGTCGGGATCTCGATCCCGATGGCGCTCATCAGGTTCTTCAGCCCGATGGCCACCCCGACCCCGGCGACCAGTCCGGCCAGCGCCGCGATGACGCCGACCACGGCCGCTTCGATGATCACCGACCCGAGCACCTGCCGCCGGCTGGCGCCGAGGGCGCGCAGCAACCCGTTCTCCCGGGTCCGCTGCGCCACCGTGATGGCGAAGGTGTTGAACATCATGAACGCGCCGACCAGCAGCGCCACCACGGCGAAGATCATCAGGAAGGTGTTGAAGAAGCCGAGCATCTTCGCCATCTGGTCCTGCGTCTCGGCGGTGACCGCCTTGCCGGTGACCGCCTCGGTGCCCTTCGGCAGCACCTTGCTGATGCGGTCGGCGACCTGCTGCTGCGAGACGCCGGCGTTGGCGACGACCGAGATGCTGTCGAACTTGCCCGGTGCGGTGATGAACCGCTGGGCCGCGGCCGAGGTGAAGATCGCGCAGGATGCGCCGCCGGGCGAGTCGGCCGAGCCGAAGCGGGCGATGCCGGAGATCCGCATCCGCTGCGGCGGGCCGAGGACCAGCACGGTCGTCGTGTCACCGACCGCCAGGTGCCCGTCCTTCGCGCTCTTGCGGTCGATGACGACCTCGTTGTCGGCCTGGGGGGCGGTGCCGGACACCAGGGTGAACGGGTTCAGGGCGCCGTTGTGCGGCCAGGCCATCCCGAGCGTGGGCGCGCCGGTCGCCGGGTCGCCCAGCGCCTTGCCGTCCTTGCCGGTCAGCCGGGCGTAACCGAAGATCGACCCCTCGGCCGCCGCGACGCCGGGGACGGCCTGCACCTTCGGGATCAGCGCGGCGTCGACCCGGGCGCGCTGCACGCCCGAACCCTGCGGACCCTCGAAGGCGGCCTTGGCCCGCACGACGGCATCGGTGCCCTTGTAGACGTCGGCGAAGAGGTTGTTGAAGGTCTGCTGCATCGTGTCGGTGAGGACGAGCGTGCCCGACATGAGCGAGACGCCGAGGGTCACGGCCAACGCGGTGGTCAGCAGGCGGAGCTTATGGGCCAGCAGGCCCTTGAGCGCGGTGCGCAGCATCAGATGTCACTCCCCGAACCTCTTCATGCGCTCGAGGACGAGATCGGTCGTAGGTCGCATCATCTCGTCGACGATCCGGCCGTCGGCCAGGAAGACGACCCGGTCGGCGTAGCTCGCCGCCCGTGGGTCGTGCGTGACCATGACGATCGTCTGGTGCATGTCGTCGACGGCCTGCCGCATGAAGTGCAGCACCTCGGTGCTGGCGTGTGAGTCGAGGTTGCCGGTTGGCTCGTCGGCGAAGACGATGCGCGGCTTGGTGGCCAGCGCCCGCCCGACCGCGACCCGCTGTTGCTGCCCGCCCGACATCTCCGACGGTCGGTGCTGCAACCGGTCGGCGAGGCCGAGCGTCGCGATGACCTTCTCGATCCAGTCGGGGTCACCGGCGTGGCCGGCCAGGCGCAGCGGCAGCACCAGGTTCTCGCGGGCGGTCAGCGTGGGGATGAGGTTGTACGCCTGGAAGATGAAACCGACGCGGTCCCGGCGCAGCACGGTGAGCGCGCGGTCGTTCAGGGTGCTGAGGTCGTCGTCGCCGATGTAGGCATGGCCGGCGGTCAGTGTGTCCAGGCCGGCGATGCAGTGCAGCAGCGTCGACTTTCCCGAGCCGGACGGCCCCATGATCGCGGTGAACTGGCCGGTCCGGAACTCGACGGTGATCCCGTCGAGCGCCCGGACTTCGGTCGCGCCCCGCCCGTACACCTTGCTGGCGTCGACGGTGTGCGCGGCCACGGTCTCGGTCGGGGTGGTGGTGGGAAGGGTGGAGAGCGACATGACGGGCTCCCAGAGCAGCGTCGATCGGCAGGTGGGTCCACCCTCCATCGAACGCGCGGACAGCCCGGGACTTGTAGTGACGGACGGCCCTAGCTGGCCGGGCTCAGGGTCCCGCAGGGTTGATATCGGACGACGACCCGTCGAGGTGGCGTGGCATGCGCGTTGGCAGCCGAGGGCACCGGTCCGTGCTCATCCTGATCGGGCCACTCGTCGCCGCCGTCCTCGCCGGGTGCACCGGCAGCCCGGCCGCTGCGCCGGTGGACCTGCGCGGCAGCACCGTCACCGTCGTCGGCTCGTGGACCGGGGTCGAGCAGCAGCGCTTCACCGCTGTGCTGCGCCGCTTCGCCGCGGCCACCGGCGCGAGCGTCCACTACACCGGCGTCACCGGATACCTGCCCGACGTCATCGACGCGGGGCTCGCCCGGAACGACCCGCCGGACATCGCCCTGCTGCCGCAGCCCGGCCTGCTGCGCCGCTACGCCGAGGCCGGCGACCTCGTCCCGCTCGACGCCACCGCCCGCCGGCTCGTCGCCGAGCACTACTCGCCCGTGTGGCGCGAGCTGGCGTCGGTGCACGGGCGGCCGTACGGGGTGTGGTTCAAGGCCGCGAACAAGTCGCTGATCTGGTACGACGTCGCCACCTTCGAGCGGGCCGGCGTCGTTCCGCCCGACGACCTGGCCGGACTCGAGCGGGTCGCGGGGGCGCTCGAGGCCAACGGCGCCACGCCGTTCGCCCTCGGGGCCGGCAACGGTGACAGCTGGACGCTCACCGACTGGTTCGAGAACCTCTACCTGCGCCTCGCCGGGCCGGCCCGGTACGACGCGCTGAGCGCGCACCGGCTGCCGTGGACGGACCCGTCGGTCGGCCGCGCGCTCACGCTGATGGGCCGGCTGCTGCCCGGCCGCTACCTGCTCGGTGGGGTGGCCGGCGCGCTGAGCACCGGCTTCGAGGAGTCGGTGAGCCGGGCGTTCGGGCCGCCCGCGCGGGCGGCGATGCTCGCGGAGGGCGACTTCGTGGCCGGGTTCGTCCGGCCCGGCAGCCGGCTCGGGACCGGCGTCGACGCCTTCGCCTTCCCGGGGACCTACGGCGGGTTGCCGGTCGTCGTCGGCGGCGGGGACGTCGCGGTGCAGATGACCGGTAACCGGGCCGCGACCGCGTTGCTGCGCTACCTCGCCACGCCCGCGGCGGCGGCGGTGTGGGCCGTAGCCGGCGGCTTCCTCTCGCCCAACCTCGACCTCGATCTCGCCGTCTACCCCGACGACCTCTCGCGGACGGTGGCCCGCAACCTCATCGAGGCCGGCGACGGATTCCGCTTCGACCTGTCGGACCTGCAGCCGGCCGAGTTCGGTTCGGCGCCGACCTCGGGGATGCCGGGCGAGCTGCGGCGCTTCCTGACCACGGGCGACGTCGCCGGGACCCAGCAGCGGCTGGAGGCCGCGGCGGTCGCCGCCGGCAGCGGGCGGGCCCGATGACGCGCACCCGATCAGCTGCCGAGCAGGCCGTGCCGCTGCAGCCAGCCACGAGCCTCGACCCGGGGGCTCTTGCCGGCCACGGCGACCCGCCAGTTGAGGAACCGCAGCGCGGCCGAGTCCAGGCGGGCCGACACGGCGTCGAGGGCCCGGACGAGGCGGTCGCCGTAGCGCGCGACCGCGCTCGCCGTGACGATCGGGACGACGGACTCGTCCGGCTGGAGCCCCTTGTCGTCCTGCAGCAGGACGAGCGACCCGTCCGCGAGCCGCGGGTCGGTGGTGAACGTGACCTCGACATCGATCACACCCTGCTCGAGCGCGGTGGCCCGCTGGGCCTCGTCGTCGAACGCGGTGAACCGGCGGAAGTGCACGCCGTACTCGCTGGCCAACCCGGGCAGGCAGGCGGGCCGCCGCGGGCACTCGGTGGCCCCGCCCAGGACGAGCCGCGGCGCCACCGCGGCGAGGTCCGAGACGGTGCGCAGGTGCAGGCGGCGGGCGGTGGCGGCCGTGACCGCGAAGCCGTTCTGGTCCTGCGCGGCCGCGGGGTCGAGCACCTCCAGCCGCCAGCGTTCGGCCGCTTGCCGCAGGGTGGCCAGCAGCGTGACCCGGGGGGCGTGCGCGACGACCGCACCCGGCGTGACGCTGGTCAGCGCGCTGCCCAGGTACTCGGGCACGAGGTCGACCAGACCGCGCTGCAGGGCGGGCCGGACCAGCTCGCGCGGGCCGAGATCGAACTGGCGCCGCACCGGGATGCCGGCGTGCTCGAGGCTCTGCGCATAGATCTCGGCCAGCAGCGAACTCTCGGCGAAGTTGAACGACGCGATGACGACCGGATGGGCCGGTTGCGGCGGGCGGGACGGCCCGCTCGAGCGGCTCGACGTGCACGCGGTGAAGACTCCGGCCACCGAGGCGACGGCCGCCAGCGTGACCAGGGCCGAAGCCGTCCGGATCCGCATGAGGTTCTCCCATGGCCACGGTAACAGGGCCCGGCGGGGTCGAGCCGATCGCGCCGGTGGTCGGCTCGACCGCCGGCGGACGCCGCCGCCGCCCGTCCGGGGAACCGCCGCCGCTGCCGCGGGTCGTCCGGGCCAGCACGTTCTGGTACCTCGCGGCCCTGGTCGTCGCGGCCGCACTGGAGAGCGCGCTGGCGTTCACGCCGCTGCGGCGGTGGATCACCCGGGGCGACGACGCCGTCCTGAAGGTGGTGACCGCGATCCGCAGCCGGCCGCTCACGGCGGTGGCGAAGGTGATCGAGCAACTCGGCTCGGCCGACAGCATCCGGCTGATCGGCTGGGCGACGATTGCCGTGCTGCTCGTCGGGCGCCGGTTCCGGCACCTGGTCGCGTACCTGGCGGTCCTGCTCGTGGTGGTCACCACGACCGGCAGCCTCGCGTTCGCACTGGGGCGGATGCGCCCGACCGGGGTCTCGATGATCGGCCCCTGGAAGGGCTACTCGCACCCCTCGGCGTCGGTCGCGATCTTCGCGGCCGTCGCGGTCGGCGCGGTGTACACCCTCGCGCCGGGCGGGCGCTGGCGGACCGCAGCCCGCGCGGCCGCGGCCGGTCTCGTGCTCGCCCTCGGCGCCGCCCGCCTCTACCTCGGCGTCGACCACCCGACCGACGTGCTCGCCGCCCTCGCCATCGGCTGGGCGTTCTCGGTCGTGGTGTACCGGCTCGTCATCCCGGAGGAGGTGTTCGCCGTCCGCTACCGGCACGGCAACCGGGCCCACCTCGACCTCGGCGGCCCGCGCGGGCCGGCGATCAAGCGTGCGCTGGAGCAGCAACTCGGCATCGAGGCGGCGTCGGTCGAGCCGTTCGGTCTCGAGGCGTCGGCCGGCTCGACGCCGCTGCGGATCCGCACCCGGACGGGCGGGTCGCTGTTCGGGAAGCTGTATGCCCTCAACCACCTGCGGTCGGACCGGTCCTACAAGCTCGCCCGGATGGTGCTGTACGGCCGGCTGGAGGACGAGAAGTCGTTCGCGACCGTGCGCCGGCTCGTCGAGTACGAGGACCACATGCTGCGCCTGCTGCGCGACAACGGGCTGCCCGTGCCGGTGCCGCACGGCTTCGTCGAGATCACGCCCGAGCGCGAGTACGTCATCGTGATGAGCTTCGTCGAGGGGGCGCGCGATCTCGGCACCGAGCCGGTCGGCGAGCAGGAGATCGACGAGGCGCTGCGCATCGTCCGCAAGCTCTGGCAGGCCGGGGTCGCCCACCGCGACATCAAGCCGTCGAACCTGCTGGTCAAGGACCACCACGTGGCGCTCATCGACGTCGCTTTCGCGACCGTGCGACCGACGCCGTGGCGGCAGGCCGTCGACCTCGCCAACACGATGCTGACCCTCGCGCTGGCCAGCGACCCCGAGACGGTCTACCGCCGGGCAGTGCTGCAGTTCGCCCCCGAGGACATCGCCGAGGGCTTCGCCGCCGGCCGCAGCGTGACGATCCCGACCCAGCTGCGGACCCGGCTGCGGGCCGACCCGCGGGACCTGGTGGCCGAGTTCCGGCGCCTGGCGCCCGAGCGGGCCGCGGTGCCGATCCAGGTGTGGAGCCTGCGCCGGGTCGCGGTCTCGTTCGGCGTGCTCCTGATGGCCGGCATGCTGGCGCTCGCCGTCTACTCCTACGCGCGCGTGGCGGGGTTGCTGTGACCGGCCGGGGGCGCCTCGCCGTCGCCGTCCTCGCGCTGATGACGGCGTCGGCGTGCGGGCCGTCGGACGAGGTGAGTGCGGCGCCGCCGCCGCGCTGCTCGGCCATCGAGCGGCTCGGGTTGCTGGCGCAATCCGTCCCGTCGTCGAGCTACGTGCCGTGCGTGTCCCAGCTGGCGACCGGGTGGCAGGGCCGGGCGCTCACCGTCGAGGACGGCGTCACCCGTTTCGAACTGCTCTCCGATCGCGCGCAGGGCCGGGCCGTCCGGGTGGAGTTCCGGCGCAGCTGCCGGATGTCGGCCGGCGCGCCGATCCCGCCGCGCACCGCCGGCGGGCGGAGCTATCTCGCATTGCGCACGATCGCGCCGCGCTACGCCGGGGCGATGTACGACGTGTTCCCCGGAGGTTGCGTCACCTACCGCTTCGACTTCGAGCGCGGGCCGCACATCGCGCTGATGGCCCAGCTGCAGGCCGCGGTCCGGTTCGTCTCCCGGGCCGAGCTGGCCCGCGAGCTGCGCGACCGGCTGGGCGTGGAGCTCTCACCATGAGGAGGCGGAACGTGCGACGTCGCCAGGACCTGCGCCTCGCCCTCGGGACGGCCGGGGTGATCGTCAGCGGGCTGGGGGTGCACGACCACCAGATCGGCCCGCTCGAGTCGGCCGTGTTCCGGCGGGTCAACCGGCTGCCCGACCGGCTCTACCGCGCGGGCTGGGTCGTCATGCAGGCCGGCAACGTCAACGCGGCGCCGGTCGCCGGGGCGATCGCGCTCTGCTCCGGCCGCCGCCGGCTCGCGGCCCGGCTGACGCTCACCGGGCTGACGACCTGGACGCTGGCCAAGATCCTCAAGCGGGTCTACCACCGCCCGCGTCCGGCCGGCCTCGTCGACGGGGTGCGCTTCCGCGGCCCCGAGGCGTCCGGGCTCGGCTTCGTCTCCGGGCACGCCGGGATCGTCGCCGGCATCGCCGTGGCCGTCGTCCCGCAGGTCCGGGGGCCGGCCCGGCTGGCGACCGTCGCCGCCGTCCCGGTCGTCGGACTGTGCCGCATGTACGTCGGCGCCCACCTGCCCCTCGACGTGGTCGGTGGCGCGGCGCTGGGGATCGCGGTCGACGCCGGCGTGAGTCGCCTGCTCGGCGCCGAGGAGCACGATGCGCCGGGCGAACACTAGAACCTGTTCCTGTTCTGCGTTACCGTCCGCCCATGGTCGACCGCGTCGAACTCGAGGCTGCCTTCGAGCACTACCAGGCCACCGTCCGCCGGGCCTACGCCGAGCGGGACTGGACGCTGTTCGCGGGGCTGTTCACCGACGACGCGGACTACCTCGAGCACGCCTACGGCCGCTTCGCCGGGCGGGCCGAGATCGAGGCCTGGGCGGTGCGGACGATGACGTCGTTCCCCGGCAACGCCATGGTGGACTTCCCGGTCGGTTGGGCCGTCCTGGACGAGGACCGGGGCTGGATCGTCTGCGAGATCGAGAACGTGATGCCCGACCCCGGCGACGGCAGCGTGCACCAGTCGCCGAACCTGACGATCCTGCACTACGCCGGCAACAACCTCTTCTCCTACGAGGAGGACGTCTACAACCCGATGCGGTTCATGACGATGGTCGCCGGCTGGGCCCGCATCGCCGAGCAGCACGGCCGGCTGCCCGACGACGCCCGCCCCTGGCTGGCGAAGTACGGCACCCGCACCACCGCCTGAGCTCTCGGCGGCGAGCCGCGTCGGCGCCGCTCACGCAGGCCGAATCCTCGTTTCGCCGGTGTTTCGGTCGCCGCACAGTGCGGTGCCGGACCGCGAGTGCAGTCGTTGACGCCGAGGTCACCGCTAGGTCCGGTGGGCGAAATCTCCGCTTCCTAGGTTCGGGGCCGTCCGTATCACCGAGGGAAGGTCCACCGCCATGCCGATTCCGTTCACCGAGGCCATCGACGACGCGGGCGCGCAGGCCCGGGAGAAGGCGAACAGCCTTCGGACGCCAGTGCGCTACCTCGTGCTCGCAGCCCTGGCCGGCGTGTACGTCGGCGTCGCGGTCGTGCTGCTCGCCAGCGTCGCGGGGCCGCTGGCCGCAAGCACATCCGCCGCGACCAAGCTCGTCCAGGGAACCGTGTTCGGCATCGCGCTGACCCTCGTGGTCTTCGCCGGCGCCGAACTGTTCACCGGCAACAACATGACGATGCTGATCGGTTGGCTGCGCGGTGGGGTGAGCGGCCCGGCGGCGTTGCTCGTCAACGTCGCCTCGCTGGTCGGCAATTTCGTGGGCTCGGTCGCGTTCGCCGCGGCGGTCCACTGGAGCGGCGTGCTCGACTCGGCGGCACCGGGCAAGAAGCCCGCGGCCGAGGCGATGATCACCACCCTGGTCACCAACAAGATGCACGCCACCGACTCCCAGCTCGTCTGGCGAGCCGTGCTCTGCAACATGCTCGTCTGCCTCGGCCTCTGGATGGCGACCCGCACCCGCAGCGACGGTGCCAAGCTGGCGGTGCTGTTCTGGGTGCTGCTCGCGTTCATTGCCAGCGGCTTCGAGCACTCGGTCGCCAACATGACGATCTTCTCCCTCGCCGTCTTCAACCACACCGCGCAGTGGTCCGACCTCGGCCACAACCTGCTCCTCACCGTGCCCGGCAACATCGTCGGTGGGGCGCTGATCGTCGGCCTGCCGTACGCGTTCTCGGCATCCGCCCGGCGCGAACCGGCCCCGGTCCCGGCGCCGGTGAGCGCGCCGGTCATCGAGCCGATGCCGGCATGAGGCTCTGCGTCGTCGGCAACGGGCCGGTCGGCCAGCGCCTGGTCGATGCCTTGCGCGAGCGCGATGCCGACGGCGCCTGGCAGGTGACCGTCGTCGGCGAGGAACCGCGCCGGGCGTACGACCGGGTCGCGCTGTCCAGCTACTTCGACGGGGTGTCGGCCGACGAGCTCGACCTCGTGGCCGACGGCTGCTACGACGGCACCGGTGCGGCCCTGCACCTGGGCGAGACGGTGGTCGGCATCCGGCGCGACGCCCGCATCGTCACGACCTCGCGCGAGCGCAGCATCGGCTACGACGCGCTCGTGCTGGCCACCGGCTCCTACCCGTTCGTCCCGCCGGTGCCCGGCCGCGACCTGCCCGGCTGCTTCGTCTACCGCACGCTCGACGACCTGGACGCGATCCGGGCCGCCGCCGAAACCGCAGCGGCACGCCGTGGAGGGCGGCCGGCGGCGATGGTCGTCGGCGGCGGGCTGCTCGGGCTCGAGGCCGCCCGCGCGCTGCGGCTGCTCGGCATGTCCCCGCACGTGGTGGAGCTCGCGCCCCGGCTCATGCCGTTGCAGGTGGACGAGGGCGGCGGGAGCGCTGCTGCGCCGGCTGATCGAGGCGCTGGACGTCACCGTGCACACCGGCGTCTCGGTCGACCGCATCGAAGCCGACCGGGGCCGGCTGCTCGCGGTCCTGACCAACGGCGTCGACCTCGACGTCGACCTCGTCGTCTTCTCCGCCGGCATCCGTCCCCGCGACGAACTCGCCCGGACCGCCGGCCTCGCGGTCGGCCCGCGCGGCGGGGTCGCCGTCGACGCCGGCGGCCGCACCGAGGACGAGTGCATCTACGCGGTCGGCGAGTGCGCGAGCATCGACGGCGTCGCGTACGGGCTCGTCGCGCCCGGCTTCGCGATGGCCGAGGTGGTGGCCGACCGGCTACTGGGCGGGGCGGCCGAGTTCCCCGGCGCCGACACCGCGACGAAGCTCAAGCTGATGGGCGTCGACGTCGCCAGCTTCGGCGACGCGCACGCCACGACGCCGGGCGCGCTCGAGGTGACGGTCAACAACCCGGTCGAGCGCAGCTACGCCAAGCTCGTCGTGTCCGACGATGCGTCCACCCTGCTCGGCGGGATCTTCGTCGGCGACGCGTCGAGATACGCGCTGCTGCGCCCGCTGGTCGGCGGAGCCCTGCCCGGCGACCCGCTCGCGCTCATCGCCCCGGCCGGCGCCGTCGAGCTCGGTTCCGGCGTGATGCCCGACTCGGCCCAGGTCTGCTCGTGCAACGGCGTGACGAAGGGGCAGATCTGCGGCGCCATCGTCGAGCACGGGCTGACCGACGTCCCCGCCGTCAAGGCGTGCACGCGGGCCGGGACGACCTGCGGCTCCTGCGTCCCGCTGCTCAAGACGCTGCTCGCCGAGAGCGGGGTCGAGCAGAGCAGTGCTCTCTGCGAGCACTTCACGCACTCGCGGCCCGAGCTGTTCGAGATCGTCCGGGTGACCGGCATCAGCACGTTCACCGAGCTCGTGCAACGGCACGGCACCGGTCGCGGCTGCGACATCTGCAAGCCGGCCGTCGCCTCGATCCTGGCCAGCCAGAACAAGGCCGGTCACCTGCTCGACGGCGAGCAGGCCGCGCTGCAGGACACCAACGACCACTTCCTCGCCAACATCCAGAAGAACGGCACCTACTCGGTGGTGCCGCGCATCCCCGGCGGCGAGATCACGCCCGAGAAGCTGCTCGTGATCGGCGAGGTGGCCCGCGACTTCGACCTCTACACGAAGATCACCGGGGCGCAGCGGATCGACCTGCTCGGCGCGCGGGTGGAGCAGCTGCCGCAGATCTGGGCGCCGCCTGGTGGAGGCCGGTTTCGAGTCCGGGCACGCGTACGGCAAGGCGCTGCGGACGGTGAAGTCCTGCGTCGGATCGACCTGGTGCCGGTACGGCGTGCAGGACTCGGTGAAGCTCGCCATCGAGCTCGAGCTGCGCTACCGCGGGCTGCGCGCGCCGCACAAGGTCAAGGCGGCGGTGTCCGGCTGCGCGCGCGAGTGCGCCGAGGCGCAGGGCAAGGACGTCGGCGTCATCGCGACCGAGCACGGCTGGAACCTCTACGTCGGCGGCAACGGCGGCTTCCGGCCCCGGCACGCCGACCTGCTGCTGACCGACGTCGACACCGAGACGCTGGTCCGGACGATCGACCGGTTCCTGATGTTCTACGTGCGCACGGCCGACCGGCTGCAGCGCACGGCGGCGTGGGTCGAGTCGCTCGACGGCGGGCTCGACCACCTGCGGGCGGTGATCGTGGACGACGCGCTCGGTATCTGCGCCGACCTCGACGCCGCGATGGCCAAGCACGTGGGCGACTACTCCGACGAGTGGGCCGACGTCCTCGCCGACCCCCAGCGGCTGGCCCGGTTCGTCTCGTTCGTCAACGCGCCCGGGACGCCCGACCCGAGCGTCCGGTTCGTCCCCGAACGCGGCCAGAAGAAGCCCCTGCTCCTGGATGTGACCCTCCGATGACCCGCCACTTCGACCTTCTTGCGCCCACAGATCGGGCCGATTCAGGTCCGCAGCAGGGTCAAAGTCGCGGGTGGGTGGACGTGTGCGGGTACGAGGAGCTGGTCCCCGAGCGGGGTGTTGCTGCCCTCGTGGCGGGCGAGCAGGTGGCGTTGTTCCGTACCTTTGACGGGATGCTGCACGCCATCGGCAACCGCGACCCCTTCAGTGGGGCCTTCGTGCTGTGCCGGGGCATCGTCGGCAGCCGCGGTGACGCGCCGACCGTCGCCTCGCCGCTGTTCAAGCAGGTCTTCGACCTGCGGACGGGTCGCTGCCTCACCGAGCCCGACGTCGCGGTGCCGGTGCACGGCGTGCGCCTCGCCGGCGACCGGGTCCAGATCCGGATGCGCGGCCGATGACCGAGATCGGCGCGCTCGCGGGGTACACGGTCGCGGTGACCGCGGCCCGGCGCCGCCAGGAGTTCGGCGCCGCCCTCGAGCGCCGAGGCGCGCGGGTCATGTACGGCCCGGCGATCCGGATCGTCCCCCTCGCCGACGACACCGAACTGCTCGAGGCGACCAAGCGCTGCCTCGCGGCCCCGCTCGACTACGTGGTCGCCACTACCGGGATCGGCTTTCGCGGGTGGATGGACGCCGCCGACACCTGGGGGCTGGCCGAGCCGCTCCTCGAGGCGCTCGGCCGGACGACGATCCTGGCCCGCGGCCCCAAGGTGCGCGGTGCGGTGCGGGCCTGCGACCTGCGCGAGGCCTGGTCGCCGGACTCCGAGTCCTCGACCGAGGTCCTCGAGCACATGATGGCCAACTACGAGCTCGCCGGCCGCCGGGTCGCCGTCCAACTCCACGGCGAGCCGCTGCCCGACCTGCTGGAGACGCTGCGCGGCGCCGGCGCCGACGTGATCGAGGTCCCGGTGTACCGCTGGGTGCCCCCGGAGGACGAGCAGCCGCTGCGCCGCGTCATCGAGGCGACGGCCGCGGCCACCCTCGACTGCGTCACCTTCACCAGCGCGCCCGCGGCGGCGAACTTCCTGCGCACCGCTGACGAGTTGGGCGCCCGGGCCGAGGTCGTGGCGGCGCTCAAGGGTCCGGTGCTCGCCGCGGCGGTCGGGCCGGTGACGGCCGGGCCGCTCACCCGCAGCGACATCCCGGTCGTGGCGCCGCAGCGCTTCCGGCTCGGCGCCCTGGTGCGCGAGGTCGTGGAGCAACTGCCGGCCCGGGCGCCGGTGCTCGCGCCGGCCGGCCACCGGCTCGAGATCCGGGGGCACGCGGTCCAGGTCGACGACGAGCTGCTGCCGCTGCCCGGCGCCGGCATGGCCCTGCTGCGCGAGCTCGCCGAGCGCCCAGGACAGGTGTTCTCCCGCGCCGCGCTCGGCCACCTGCTGCCCGGCGAATCCAGTGACGGCCATGCGGTCGAGGTGGCCATCGCCCGGCTGCGGACGGCCCTCGGCGACCCGGCGATCATCCAGACGGTCGTCAAGCGCGGCTACCGGCTGGCGCTGGACTGACGCTGGGCCGATCTGGCGCCGACCACGATTGCCAACCGGTCGGGGCAAGGGTGAGACTTCGGTGCATGCCGCTGCTCGAGCGGGACCACATCCTCGATTCGCTCGGCGAATACGCCCGCTCGGCCGCGGCCCGCGCCGGGCGTCTCGTCCTGATCTCCGGCGAGGCCGGCGTCGGCAAGTCCTCGCTGGCCGAACGGCTCCACGAAGTCTGCCCTGACGGTCGGTGGGCCTGGGGGGCGTGCGACGGGTTGTTCACCCCCCGCCCCCTGGGTCCGCTCTTCGAGATCGCCGAGCAGCTCGGTGGGCCATTGCTGGACGCATGCCGTCGCGGTGCCGGACGCGACGAACTGTTCGCGCTGGTCCTCAAGGCGTTGGACGAAACCGCGCCCCCGACCGTGCTCGTCATCGAGGACGTGCACTGGGCGGACGAGTCGACGCTGGACCTGCTCGGCTTCCTCGGGCGACGGGTCCGCGATCTGCCCGCCCTGGTCCTCGTCACCTATCGGGACGATGCGCTGCCGCCGGACCACCCGTTACGCCTCGTGCTCGGTGCGCTGGCCGCCCAGCGCTCGACGCGTCGCGTCACGGTGTCGCCGCTGAGCGAGGCCGCCGTGGGCGTCCTCGCCTGTGGCAGTGGCCTGGAGCCCGGAGAGCTGTACCGGCTGACCGGCGGCAATCCGTTCTTCGTCACCGAGGTCGTACGGGCGGGCAGCCGCGACGTGCCCCCCTCGGCCCGGGACGCGGTCCTGGCCCGGCTCGCCCGGGTATCCGTCGCGGCCCGGCGGGCGGTCGAGGCCGGCGCCCTCATCGGTGGTCAGCTCGACCCGACCCTGCTGCGAAGGGTCACGACGGCCGGTGCGGCCGAACTGGACGAGCTGGTCGACGCCGGCCTCCTCGTCAGCGACCGGTCCGCGCTGCGCTTCCGGCACGAGATCACCCGGGTCGCGGTCGAGCGGGACGTGCCGGCCCATCGGCGGCGCGAGGTGCACGTTGCGGTCCTTGGGGCCCTGCTCGCCGGCGGGTGCGAGGACGACGCCCGGCTGGCCTACCACGCCGAGGGGGCCGAGGACGGTCCCGCGGTGCTGCGATTCGCCCCGCACGCCGCCGAGCGGGCCGGCCGGCTCGCCGCGCATCGCGAGGCGGCCGACCAGTACGCGCGGGCGCTGCGCTTCGCGGCCGAGGAGCCGCCTGCCCTCGTGGCCACGTTGTCCGATTCGCTCGCCCGCGAGGCAGCGCTGGTCGACCAGTGGGCCCGCTCGGCCGTCGCCAGCGAGCGCGCGCTGCAGCTGTGGCGACAGGTCGGTGACCGCCGGCGCGAGGGTGCCACGCTGTCCGACCTGTCGCGGACGATGTGGCGGCTGTGCCGGGGTGCGGAGCACAAGCACTACTCCTCCGAAGCGGTCCGCACCCTCGAGCCGCTGGGCCCCACGCCCGAGCTGGCCCGGGCCCACGCGATGCTGGCCGCGACCCACCTGCACACTGACCCGCGGTCCGGGCTGGCGGAGGTGCGCAAGGCGCAGGAGATCGCGGCCGACTTGGACCTGCCGGCCGTGCTGAGCGACGCGCTGAACACCGAGGCCTGCATCGTCTTCGTGCTCGGTGGCGACTGGGAGCCGCCGATGCGGCGGGCACTCGAGCTCGCCATCGCGGCCGGCCTTCCCGACCAGGCCGGCCGGGCGTACGCCAACCTGCAGGAGATCCTTGCCGGCTGCCGGCGGTACGCCGAGTCCTCGGCGGTGTTCGAGGAGGGCATCCGCTACACCGAGGACAACGACATCGCGACCTACGGGTACTGCCTGCGCGGTGGCCAGTCGCACGTGCTGCTCGAGTCGGGCCGGTACGACGAGGCTCGGCAGATCTGCGTCCCGCTCCTGACCAGCGGCGTGACGTCACCCGCGAACCAGATCGGGCTGGCCGTCATCGCCGGCCTCGTCGACGCCCGGCTCGGCCGGGGCGACGAGGGGGACCATCTCGATGAGGCGATCCGCCTCGCAACGGCGTCGGGCGAGGGCGACCGGGCCCTGCTCGTCTTCCCGGCGGCGGCCGAGCGTCTCTGGTTGGCCGATGACGCGGACGGCGCGCGCGTGGCGCTGGCGCCGGCGATCGAGGCGCTGCCGTCGGCGGACGGGTGGACGGCCGGCACCGTCCTCACCTGGTGCCGGCGGCTCGGGCTGGCGGTGCCGGAGGCGCCGGTCCCCCTGCCGCAGGTGTACGCGCGCTGGCTGGCCGGTGACTTCGACGAGGCGGTCCGGTTGTGGGACGAGATCGGCTGCCCCTACGAGGCGGCGCTGGCCGCGTACGACTCCGGCACCGAGCCCGGTCTGCGGGCGGCATTGCGCCGCTTCGAGGCCCTGGGCACGGACGCGGCCGCGCAGGCGTGTCGGCGCGAGATGCGGCGGCTCGGCATCCGGTCGATCCCCGTCGGCGCCCGGGCCGCGACCCGCGCGCACCCGCTCGGTCTCACCCGCCGCGAGCAGGAGGTCCTCGACCTGATCTGCGCCGGCCACACCAACGCCGAGATCTCCGAGCAGCTGTACGTCTCCAGCCGGACGGTCGACCATCACGTCTCGGCGGTGCTGGCAAAGCTCGGCGTGCCGAGCCGCGCGGTCGCCGCGGCCGAAGCGGCCCGCCTGGGGTTGGTTCCGTCGGGCTGAGCGGAAATTGCGTAGGTGCACACCGCAATCTAGGTAGCCGCCGCCGATCCGCGGCCGCGTCACTCTCCCTACCTTCGGGCTGTCCGAGTCATCACGAGACGGGGAGTCACGATGCCGCTCTACATGGATGTCCACACGGTCGACGGCGGGGTCGCCGTCGACGACGTGGCCAAGGCCCACGAGGCCGACCTGCAGACGCAGGGGAAGCACGACGTCCGCTACCTGCGCTACTGGGTCGACGAGAAGCAGGGGAAGATCTTCTGCCTCGTCGAGGCGCCCTCGGCCGACGCCGCGTCGGCGGTGCACCGCGAGGCCCACGGCCTCGTGGCCGACGACGTGTTCCAGGTCCAGGAAGGGACGTGATCGCCATGCGCAGAGTCGTCGCGTTCGCGATGCCGTTCGCCGCTCTCGCCCTGGCCGTCGGAACCGCCCCGGCGGCGGCCGGCCCAGCGCCCGGGCACGGGACGGACTGGGTACCGGGCTCCGCCCTCCAGCCCTACCGGTCCATCGCGCAGCCGTACAAGTTCACCGCTCCGGCCGGCTACGGTGCGATCACCGACAACCAGGGGATCTCGTGCATCGCCGACCCGGCCGGCACCGGCGCGATGGGCATCCACTACGTCAACCCCGGCGTGCTGCTCGACGGTCAGATCGACCGGGCCCGGCCGGAGGCGTTCGTCTACGCGCCCGATGGCGCGGGAAAACTGGTCGCGCTCGAGTACATCGTCTTCAAGGCCGACTGGGACGCGACCCACTCATCGCCGCCCGAGCTGTTCCCGGGGCATCCGTTCATGACGACCGGCGCGCCCAACCGCTTCGACCTGCCGGCCTTCTACTCCCAGCACGTCTGGATCGGACGGGGCAACCCGAACGGCAATCTCGCGATGTGGAATCCGGCCGTCCACTGCCCGAGCTGAGGGGCCGGCGCCGGTCAGGACGCGGCGTGAAGTACCGGCCGGCCGTGGCCCTCGCACTGTGACGCCCGCATCGCCAGCCCGGCCTCGGCGACCAGCACGTCCGCGCTGACCGTCGCCGATCCGGAGACCCAGGCGACGCCGATGCTGGCGACCGCGTGGCGCGTCGGCTGCTTGGCGATCTTGCGGCGCAGTGCGGCGGCCACCCGGTCGCCGATCACGACCGCCTGGCTGGGCGTGTGGACGCCGCGGCCGATGACGACGAGCTCCTCCTCGCCGACCCGGCCCACGACGTCCCCGCTGCGCGAGACGTCCTTCAGCTGCGACGCGACCTGGTGCAGCAGGGTGTCACCGGCCCCGCGGCCGATCATGTGCCTGACCGCGGCGACGCCGTCGACGCCGACGAGGACGACCGCCACGCCACCGCCCAGGGCCTGCGCGTCGGTGAGCGCCCGCTCCAGGGCCATCAGCGCGGACCGGCGATCGAGGCAGCCGGTCACGACGTCGTAGGTGGCCCGGAACTCGGCCTGTCGGCTCCGTCGGATGCCGTCGGTGCTGTTGCCCTCGGAGATGTCGTCGATGCACACGATTGCGCCCGTGACGACGCCGTCGCCGCTCAGCACCCGTAGCTTCAGCCGGCAGCGGACCGGCCGGCCGTCGCGACGGTTCGCGCTGATCTCCAGTTCGCCGTCCTCCCCCCGAAGGAGGACGGCGGACAGGGCCGCCTCGAGCGGGCCGTGATCGGCGGCGACGACACCGCCGAACAGGACGCCGAGGTCGGTGGCGTGCGGACGGTCGAGGATCTCGGCCGCCCGCGCGTTCTGGTGCACGATCGCGCGGCCGGCGTCGACCTGCACCACCCCGACGGGCACCGCGCTCGTCAACCGGGCCAGCACCTGCTGGACCGTGTGCAACTCCTCGAGCTCGCCCGTCACGTTCTTCTCTATCGGCAGCACCGCCCCGCGGCTGAGCCCCGGTCGGCGCCGGGCGCCGAGCGCCGTCTGAGAAGCTGTCGGTCGTGGATCTCGTCGCGCGTGACATCGCGGCCGTGTGGCACCCGTTCACCCAGCACGCCCTGTGGCCGGCCGACGAGCCGCTCGTCATCGACCGGGCCGACGGCCGCTACCTCTTCGACACCGAGGGGCGCCGCTACCTCGACGGCGTCTCGTCGTTGTGGGTCACCGTGCACGGGCACAACGTGCCGGAGATCAACGACGCGATCGCCGCGCAGGCCGCCCGCCTCGACCACTCGACCTTCCTCGGGCTCACGCACGAGCCCGGGATCCGGACCGCGGAGGAGCTGCTGCGGGTCGCGCCGGACGGGTTGTCGAAGGTGTTCTTCGCCGGCGACGGGTCGTCCGCAGCCGAGGCGGCGATCAAGATGGCCTACCAGGCGGCCGCGCAGCGGGGCGAGGACCGCCCGCTCTACCTGCACTGCGCCGAGGGCTATCACGGCGACACGCTCGGGGCGGTGTCGCTCGGCGGCGTCGAGCTGTTCCACGCCACCTACCGGCCGCTGCTGATCGAGACCCGGATGGTGTCGTCGCCGGGGGTGCTCAAGCCCGGGCAGACCCGGGGCGATCGGGCCGCCGAGGTCCTCGAGGAGATGCGGGCGCTGCTGGCCCGCGAGGGCGACCGGGTCTGCGCGATCGTCGTCGAGCCGCTGGTGCAGGCCGCCGGCGGCATGCTGACGCACGACCCCGCGTTCCTGCGCGGCATCCGCGACCTCTGCGACGCGTCCGGCGCGGCGATGCTGGTGGACGAGGTGGCCACCGGCATCGGGGCGACCGGGCGGTGGTTCGCCGTCGAGCACGCGGGGGTCACGCCGGACCTGCTGGTGGTCGGCAAGCGGGTGACCGGCGGCGTGCTGCCGCTGTCGGCGGTGCTCGTGCGGGAGTCGGTGTACGAGCCGTTCCTCGGGTCGGCCGCGAGCGGCCGGACGTTCTTCCACGGCCACACCTACACGGCCAACCCGCTCTGCTGCGCGGCCGCGCTGGCCAACCTCGCGCTGATGCACGAGCGCGGCACCGTCGCCCGCGCGGAGCAGGTTGGTGAGCGCATCGGCGCCGGCCTGGCAGGGCTGGAGTCCTACGACGGCGTGCTCGAGGTCCGCCGGGTCGGCACGATGACCGGCGTCGAGGTGCGGCCGGTCGGCGAGCGCACCGGCTTCGAGGTGTGCCGGGCCGCGCGCCGCCGCGGGGTCATCGTCCGGCCGCTGGGCGACGTGGTCGTGCTGATGCCGCCGCTCGGCATCACCGACGGCGAGCTGGACGAGCTGCTGTCGGTCGTGGGCGAGTCCGTGCGTGAGGTGGTGCAATGAGCGACGCTTGCGGAGCGAGTCCGAGGCATCGTTGCTCCGGCGGCCGTACCGAGCGAAGCGAGGGCAGGCCGTGAGCGACGGGCTGGACCGGGTGCGAGAGGCGGTCGCGGCCCGGGAAGCGGCCGGCCTGCGGCGGGTGCTGCGCCCGCGGTCGTCCGGCGACGGCGTCCTCGACCTCGCGAGCAACGACTACCTCGGGCTGACCGGGCACCCGGCCGTCACCGCCGCCGCGGCCGGCGCGGCCCGTCGCTGGGGCGCCGGGTCGACCGGTTCGCGCCTCGTGACCGGCACCACCGAGCTGCACGCCGAGCTCGAGGCCGAACTCGCCGCCTTCGGCCGGGCGCCGGCTGCGCTCGTCTTCTCGTCCGGCTACCTGGCCAACGTCGGCGTGCTGACGGCGCTCGGCGGTCCCGGAGTGGCAATCGTGTCCGACGCCGGCAACCACGCCTCGCTCATCGACGGCTGCCGGCTGTCCGGCTCACCGGTGACGGTCGTGCCGCACCGGGACGTCGCGGCGGCCGACGCCGCCCTCGCAGCGGCCCCGGCGCGCGACCGGCTGCTCGTCACCGACGCGGTCTTCTCCGTCGACGGCGACCTCGCGCCTCTGGCCGAGCTGCATGCCGTCGCCCGGGCGCACGACGCGCTGCTCGTGGTCGACGAGGCGCACGCGCTGGGCGTCATCGGCCCCGAGGGGCGCGGCGGGGTCGAGGCGGCCGGGTTGGCCGGCGAGCCCGACGTCATCCGCACCGTCGTGCTGTCGAAGTCGCTCGGAACGCAGGGCGGGGCCGTCCTCGCTGCCCCCGAGGTGATCGACCTGCTCATCAGCACCGCCCGGCCGTTCATCTTCGACACGGGCTTGGCGCCGGCGTCGGCCGGGGCGGCGCTGGCGGCCCTGCGGATCCTCGCCGCCGAGCCGGAGCGGGTCGCCGCCGTCCGGGCGAACGCGGCCGCGCTGGCCGAGCTCGTCCGCGGCCTCGGGATCGAGACGATCGTCCCGGACGCCGCGGTGGTCCCGGCCGTCCTCGGTGACCCCCGGCGGGCGGTCGCGGCGGCCGCGGCCTGCCTCGAGCGCGGCGTGCGTGTCGGCTGCTTCCGCCCGCCGTCCGTGCCGGCCGGGCGGTCGTGCCTGCGGTTGACCGCCCGGGCCACGCTCACCGCCGCCGACCGGCGGCGCGCCGCCGACGTCCTCGCCGAGGTCCTCGCGTGACGGCACCCCCCACCACCGCGGCTCGGTTGAGTGGCGCCTTTCTCGTTGAGTGGCGCCTTGGAAGGCGCCACTCAACCCGTAAGGCGCCACTCAACCGAGCGGGGGAGCGGACGGGGGCAGGCGCACGATGAGCGTCGTCATCGTCACCGGTACCGGGACGGACGTCGGCAAGACGATCGCCACCGCTGCCCTGGCCGCCTGCGCGACGGGCCGGGTGGCCGTGGTCAAGCCGGCCCAGACCGGCGTCGCGCCCGGCGAGCCCGGCGATCTGGCCGAGGTCACCCGGCTGACCGGGATCACCGACGTCCACGAGTACGCCCGCTACCCCGATCCGCTGTCGCCGCACCACGCCGCGCAGGTCAGCGGGCTGCCGGAGCTCGAGCTCGCCTCCACCGTCCGGCGCATCGTCGATCTGGACGCCCTGCACGACCTCGTCCTCGTCGAGGGGGCCGGCGGGCTGCTGGTGCCGTTCACCACCGGCCCGGATGCCTGGACCGCCGTCGACCTCGCGGCGGCGCTGCGCGCGCGGGTCGTGGTCGTGACGAGCGCCGGGCTGGGCACCCTGAACCATACGGCGCTCACCGTCGACCGGCTGACCGAGGAGGGCGTCGGGCCCGCCGAGCTGATCATCGGCAGCTGGCCGGCCGAGCCCGATCTCGCGACCCGCGCCAACCTCGCCGACCTCGCGGCGATGGCGCCGATCGCGGGTGTGCTGCCGGCCGGGATGGCGGCGATGAGAGACTTTCGCAAGCGCGCCCGCGCCGCGCTCACGCCGCGCTTCGGCGGCACGTTCGCCTGGCCCGCCTTCCTGGCGGCCAACCGACCGTAGGAGATCCGTGGACATCCTCGACGTCGCCCGCACCCAGGTCCTCGAGCAGGGCGTCGGGCTCAGCGAAGAGCAGGCGCTGCAGTGCCTCCAGCTGCCGGACGACCGGGTGGACGAGCTGCTCGACCTGGCCCACGAGGTGCGGGTGAAGTGGTGCGGGGACGAGGTCGAGGTCGAGGGCATCGTCTCGCTGAAGACCGGCGGGTGCCCGGAGGACTGCCATTTCTGCTCGCAGTCGGGCGTCTTCGACTCGCCGGTGCGCTCGGCCTGGCTCGACATCCCGTCGCTGGTCACCGCGGCGAAGGAGACGGCCAACACCGGCGCGACCGAGTTCTGCATCGTCGCCGCCGTCCGGGGCCCGGACGAGCGGCTGATGAACCAGGTGCGCGAGGGCGTGAAGGCGATCCAGGAGGCGGTGGAGATCAACGTCGCCTGCTCGCTCGGGATGCTGACCCAGGAGCAGGTGGACGAGCTGGCCGCGATCGGCGTGCACCGGTACAACCACAACCTCGAGTCGGCCCGCTCGTACTTCGGCAACGTGGTCACCACGCACTCCTTCGAGGAGCGGTGGGACACCTGCGAGATGGTCCGCAAGGCCGGCATGGAGCTGTGCTGCGGCGGCATCCTCGGCATGGGCGAGACGGTCGAGCAGCGGGCCGAGTTCGCGGCCCAGCTGGCCGCGCTGGAGCCGGACGAGGTGCCGCTGAACTTCCTCAACCCGCGACCGGGCACGCCGTTCGGTGATCAGGAGCCGATGTCCGCGACGGACGCGTTGCGGGCGGTGGCGACGTTCCGGCTGGTGATGCCGCGCACGATCCTGCGCTTCGCCGGTGGTCGGGAGATCACCCTGGGCGATCTGGCCGAGCGGGGCGTGCGGGGTGGGGTGAACGCGGTCATCGTGGGCAACTACCTGACCACGCTGGGCCGGCCGGCCGACGAGGACCTCGCGATGCTGGCCGACCTGAAGATGCCGATCAAGGCGCTGGCGAAGAACCTCTGAGATGTTCTGCGATCGATGCGGGAAACCGACCGACGCCGGTGACCACACCGCGTGCGCCCGGGCCCGGGCGCTGGAGCCGCCGCGCTACTGCGCGCAGTGCCGCCGCCGCATGGTCGTCCAGGTGACGCCGATCGGCTGGACCGCCCGCTGCGTCGAACACGGCGAGCTCGTCTCCGGCTGACTGCGCTCGTCGCGGTTTGCACCCGCAGGCGCCGCTAACGGAAGGGCCGGGGGTGACCTAGCGGCCGGTCCGGATGCGGACCGACAGGCGGGCGTCCTGCCCGTGCCGAAGTCGATCAGGTTCTGCTGCCGTAGCGCTGCCGACGAGCCGGCGGAACGACGATCCGGGAGGCAAAGCTGATCAACTCTGACGCGGCCGGAATCGTCCGCACCATCGGCGGCCGCGCTTATCCGAGGCGGCTGGTCGGCAGCTCGAGCCAGCCGGTCCGGATCGCCATCGCGACGGCGGCCAGCTGCGAGCGCACTTCGAGCTTCGCGAGGACGCTGCGCACGTGCGTGCGCACCGTCGTCTCGGAGACGACCCACTCGTCGGCGATCGCGCGGACCGAGCGGCCGCGCGCGATGCACCGCAGCGTTTCCTGCTCCCGCTCGGTGAGCCGCGCGAACGGGGCGACGGCCTCGGCCCGCTCGGCCCGGGCCCGGCGCAGCTCCTCCAGCAGCCGGACGCGAGTCGGGGCGTCGAGCGGCTCGTCGCTCGTGTGCGCGGCGAGGACGGTGGTGACCAGCGCCTCGAGGCCGTCGGCCTTCGAGCGGAAGCCGACCGCGCCCTGCTCGAGCGCCGCCGCTATGCGCACGCGGTCCTCGAGCCCGGTGACGACGACGACGCGGATGCCGGCCGCGGTGAGCGGCGCGATCAACGGCGTCGAGTCGCCGTAGCCGCCGAGGTCCAGGTCGAGCAGCACGATCTGCGGGGCGGCGCCGAGCAGCGTCGCCAGCAGCTCGGAGAACGGCGCCGGCGCCGTGGTGTCGGCCTCGAGCCCGGCCCGGCGCAGCGTGACGGCGAGTGCGGTAGCCAGCAGTTGGTGGTCGTCGACGATCCGGACCGTCGCCACCTCAGGCTGCCGTCATCGCGGGCTGGACCCGGGGGAGCGTGAGCGTTGCCCGCAGGCCACCGCGCGGTGACTCGTCGAGCTCCAGCCGGCCGTGCTGCTCGGCCATCGACCTCCGGACGTTGGCCAGCCCCAGCCCCGAGCCCGCCGCCCGGACCTCGGTGCCGCGGCCCCCGCGCTCGAGGACGAGCGCCCGCTCGGCGATCGGGATGCCGGGACCGTCGTCGTCGACCACGATCTGCACACCGTCGCCGGCCGGCCGGGCCGACACCCGCACCGCGGCGCCGGGCGCGTGCACGCGAGCGTTGCGAAGCAGGTTGTCGAGCGCCGTCGCGGTCGCGCGGGGGCGCCCGACCGCGGTGATGCCGGTGAGGTCGTCCCAGCGCAGGCCGGCGAGCTCGAGGCGGTGCAGCTGCAGGACGGGCGTCAGGGCGGCGTCGAGGGCGAACTCGGTGATCGGTTCGCCCGGCTCGATGCCGAGCAGGCCGGCGAGGCGGCGCACCTCGGCCGCCATCAGCTGGTGCAGGACCTCGCGGTCGACGGTCGGCGGCCCGTCCTGCCCGAGCACCGCCGTGGCGCCGAGCACGCCGGCGACGGCCGAGCGGGCGTCGTGCAACCGGTCCTGCTGCACGCGGCGGTCCAGCTCGAGCCGGGCCCGAGCGGTGGCCAGTTCGAGTTCGAGCTCGCCCTCGCGCGCGTCCTCGTCCCGGACGAGCGCGCGGAACTCGAGCAGGGCGGCGCCGGCGAGCAGGAGCGCGGCGGCGAGGTCGAAGCCGGGCGCGAGATCGGCGAGGTGGACCGGTCCGAAAACGCCGACGACGCGCAGCGCCTGCCCGGCGACGAGCACGACCAGCGCGGCCTTCCGGGCGGGGCAGGTCACCCGTCCGGCCAGCAGCGGAATCACCAGGATCAGGACGGCGCCGCGGATCACCACCCCCATGGCCGACGGGTGCGGGCCGCTGACCGTCCACGGCGCCACCATCGCGGTCACCGGGAACAGGAGGCTGGCCGCGAACAATCCGATGGCATGGGTCCGCTGCTGCGGATCACGGGTCGAGCGCCACCGCACCAGCCGCAGCACCGCACCGATCAGGAACGTGTCCGCGGCGGCGAACCGCAGCACGACCGACAAGGCGGCCGGATCGTGGCCGCCGCCGGCCCGCACGCAGCCGATGGTCAGCGTCCAGCCGGCCAGGCCGGCGAGAACCACGATCACAAAGACAGAAGTGGAATCGTCACGACGATCCGACACGTAGGCCCCCGTACCAACGTCTCAGCATGCCGCGGTGCTTTCTTGTGAATGCGGCGTGTGAATGCTGTTACGTCCGGATACAGCGGTCAACCAGTTGAGTGGAACAAAAGGGAGTTTGAGATCAACTCGGGACCTTTGCCGGAGCCGATCGGCCAGAGGTCCCGTCCGGCGTGGACGGGAAGAACAGCGACCACAGGGCCGCGATCGCGAACAGGGCCGTGGCCAGCGACGCGATGCCGGCCGGTTGACGCAGGTAGACGGCGAAGTACCCGAGGCCGTGCAGCCGGTAGGCGACCCGTCCCTGGACCTGGTCGGGACGGATCAGCCACGAGTCGGCGCTGCGGTTCGCGTCGCCCTTCGTGCTGATCTGGCCGGCGCTGGACAGGCCCACGACGCGGTGGGTGACGACGTCAGTGGTGACATCGGAGTGCCGGAAGGTGATGACCTCGCCGCGATGCACCGGCCCGTGCACCGCCTTGTCGATCACCAGGTCGCCGGGCCGGTAGGTCGGCTCCATGGACCCGGTGTGGACCACGTAGATCCGGTAGCCCTGCTGCCAGAAGGTGACGCCGAGCGCCACGAGGCCGGCGAGGAGCAGCAGGACGGCGGCGAGGCCAGCTCGCCGCCGTCCGACTGCCGTTCGGACCGACGCCTGGGAGTGGCGGGGGCGGTGGCCCGGGCCGGCCACTACCAGGTCGTCGATCATGGTGTTCTCGCGGGCCCGGTCAGTTGTTCGGGTTGTCCGGGCGGATGCCGTGCTGGGTCGCGACGATCTGGAAATTCACCAGCGGTGCGGTCGCCAGGCCCTGGGCCGCGGGGTCCTTGAGCAGCGGCGTGTAGCCGAACTCGAGGCTCGCGGTGCCGCCCTGGCCCTCGGTCAGGTTGGACGCGAGCAGGATCGCGCCGGCCGGGGCGCAGTACGGCGGCGCCGCGTCGGCGGCGGTTGCGGACTGCGCGGTGCTGCCGCCCTCGCCGTTGGCGTCGATGGTGCAGCTGTCCGACGCGCCGATCCCGCCGTTGGGCGAGAGGGCCAGGTTGTAGGAGGTGAACGATGCGCCGTTGGTGCTCGACACCGCGAAGTGGCCGTACCGGCCCAGCGGGATCGGGCCCGACACGGGGATGTGGCTGAAAGCGTCGTTGCCGTGGTCCGGGAAGACCAGCCAGATGTCCTCGGCGCCGGACGTGCGGGCGGTGTAGCCGACCGTCTTCGTCTGGTACTCGCCGGGCAGCAGGTTGTTGAAGTTGAGCGACAGGTCGGTGGTGTCGACCTTCACGTGGCCGGTGCCGGCGTTGATCGAGCCGGCGTGGCTGTCGGTGAAGTACGCCCCCGTACCCGACACCGAGATGCCGACGAGTGCCGCGGACGCGCAGAGCGCGCCGGCGAACCCGCCGAGCTTGATGGCCTTCTTGCGTTCCATTCGGGATCCTCCCCATAGATCGTTTCTCGCCGATCAGAGCCGGCGATCGGGCCCAAGCTTCAGCTGTGGATGGGCCCAGCGGCATCGTCGAAATCGGCGAGCTCGATCTCCTCGATTTCGACGATGCGGGGCGCGCGGCCGGCGGGGCAGTCTGGCCGGCAGGCCGTCGCTTCGGACGGCTCATCCATCCGCCGACCCCGGCGGCAGCGCCGAGGGACACCGTGAACCGCAGCCTGATCGTCGCCGCGCTGGCCGGGGTTGCTGCGGTGGCGCTGCTCGTCGTCGGTGGCACCTACTCGGCCCCGACCCACAGCATCGACGTCGGCCCGAACCGTCTCGCGTCGGGCGTGCTCCGGCTCGACCTCACCGGCGGCGACGCCGCGGCCGACCTGTCCTTCGCCGGGTTGATGCCGGGGCAGCGTTCCGAGCGGCTGATGTGGCTGGCGACCAACGACGCGTTCTCGACGGTCGACGCCACGCTGGCGCTCACGGTCGACCGGCTGGTCGACCGCCCCGGCCTGTGCGACACCGCCGTGAGCAAGGCCCGGGCCGAGATCGCCTCGGGTGTCGACGGCTGCAGGGTCGAGGGGGAATCGGCGGCCGGCACGCCCGTGCAGGGCAACCTCTCGCGGCTCGTCGAGCTCGAGGTCCGCTACGCGCCGGCCGGTGACTCGCCGGCGGCCTGCGCACGCGGCGCCGCGGAGCGCGCGCTGCTGCCGGCCGGCGGGCCGGGCAATATACGGGCCCTGGCCGGGGCCGCGACGCCGCTGGTACTGCGCGCCGCCGACGGCTCCCGCACTCTCGCCCTGGCGCCGGGGGCCGGAGTCTGCCTCGCCGTCGGCCTGAACTGGGCGCCCGGCGTCAACTCCGCGGCCGCCGACCGCGAGCACCCGCTCGACAACGCCGCCGAGGGCGACACGCTCAGCGTCCGGGTGGTCTTCTCGCTCACCCAGGTGCACGGATGAGCGGGGGGTGGCGTCGTCCGCGGCCCGGGGCGGTGCTGCTCGGCGTGGTCGGCCTCGTGGCGCTCGCCGTCCTCGCCCTGGTGATCGTCGTGCCGCTGGTGACCGGTGGGGCCGCCCGCAGCGTCCTGACCGGCAGCATGTCGCCCGCGATCCGGGCGGGGGCGCTGGTGCTCGACCGCCCCGTCGCCGTATCCGACCTCCGGGTCGGCGACGTCCTCACCTACGAGGCCCATGACCGGGGCCGGGCCTACACGGTGACTCACCGGTTGGTGGCCATCGACCGGACGCGCTCGCCGGTGCAGTTGACGTTCCGGGGGGATGCCAACCGCACCGACGACGCCGTGCCGGTGCCGGCGACGGCCGTGCGGGGGCGGGTGTGGCTCGTGGTTCCCTGGCTGGGCCGGGTGCGGGAGGAGCTGTCATCGCTTCGCTGGCTGCTCATCGTCCTCGCAGCCAGCGGTCTCGCGACGTACGCGGTGGCGACCTACGCCGCCGAGCGGTCCCGGGTGAGGAACGACGCATGACCCGCCCATGGACGACCCGCTGGGGCGTGCGCGTGCTCGTGCTCGCCCTCGCCGGCATGGCCGGTGGCCTGGCCTGGGCCGGCTCCGTCCAAGCCGCGGGTGACGGGGCCGTGCAGGTCGCCATCAACGGGGCCCCGTTCACCGATCACCCGGCAGCGGGCCTGCTCGACGTGACCGGGCTGGCTCCGGGCTCAGCGCGGTCGGCGACCTTCGGGGTGCGGACGGCGGCCACCGCTGCCGAGTCGCTCTCGCTGCGTGTGCTCACGACGCAGACCGTGGAGGACGGGTGCGGGGCGGCCGAGGCCAGGTGCACCGGGTCGACGGGGGAACTCGGGCTGGAGCTCACGTTCGCGATCGCCGAGGCCCCCAGCAGCAGTGGTCCGTACCACCAGGTATGGCACGGCAGTGCCGCGACTCTGGGCGGCGGGGTGGCGACCGGGGTCTCCGTGGCAGCGGGTGCCGACCGGTGGATCCGGCTGACGGCGACGGTGCCGACGGCCGCCGGCAACGAGATCGAGGGCGAGGCGTTCCGCTTCGCCCTGCGGGTGCAGCTCACCGGTGGCGGGGCCGGCGTGACGATCGGCGAGGGGCACGGGCCCGTGTCCGGTGGCGTCGGTGGACCGGCCGGCGGCGCGCAGCCCGGCGGCGCGCACTCCGGCAGTGCCCACGCCGGCGGGGTCGTCATCGGCGGCGTCAGCCTCACCGGTGCGCCGCTCGCCGTGCTCCTCGCCGGTGCGGCACTGCTCGGCGTGGCCGGGTCGCTGCTCGTCCTCTCCGGGCGGCGGCGGCCGCGGCCGGACGACGGCTGAGCCCGCTCAGGCGCGTCCCCACACGCCCCAGGTGAGCTGGATCTCGTGGGACGGGCACTCGTCCATCCAGATGTAGACCCGCAGGCGGCGGCCGGGCGTCATCAGGACGGTCCGCATCTCCTGGTAGTTCTGTTCAGCCGGGCTGGACTCGATGATGATCGGCATCGCCGGGTCCGTCACCTCGGCGACCTTGATCTCCATGCCGCCGGTCTCCATCCAAGCGGTGACGGCGAGGCGGACCGAGGCGTACTCGGCGACGCTTCCCTCGAACAGGGTGATGTCGCCGGCGCGCCACGCCACGGTCTGGGTGCCGCGGGCCAACTGAACGGTGGTGGTCGTCGCGGTGATCGGCCGCGGGGCGACCAGGGTGCTGCTCTCGGGCATCTGACCCTCCGATGACTGGCTGGGGTCTGCGCCGCCTCGAGTAACCCACCGGGCCGGTCGACGGGCCAGAGGCCAAGGTCATCTTCGGGGCAGGCCGGGGAGCCCGTCGATGCTGGAGGCGTTGTGCGTCGCCCCGTACTCGTCGAAGTACTCGGGGGTGCGGCGCGACTGGGCCTGGTCGAGCACGTCGCGGTCGCCGACGAAGTCCATCAGCGGGACGGAGAACCCGCACGAGTCGGCGATCCGGTCGACGTCGATCACGACGATGGAGCGCAGGCCGAGATCGCGGTCCTTCGCGAAGTTGGCGCGCAGCTCGGCGAACCCGTCGTCGTCGCGAAGGACGAGCCGTCCGGTGCCGTGCAGCCGGACGATCTTCGGCGGCCCGGTGAAGGCGCAGCACATGACGACGATGCGGCCGTTCTCCTGCAGATGCGCGACGGTCTCGATGCCGCTGCCGAAGTAGTCGAGGTAGGCGACGCGGTGCGGGCCGAGGACTGCGAACGTGCCGGCCATGCCCTTGGGTGACACGTTCACGTGCCCGTCGCCGGCCAGCGGGGCCGTCCCCACGAAGAACACCGGCTGCGCGAGCAACCACTCGCGCAGCCGGTCGTCGATCGCCTCGAATACCGTCGCCATGCCCGTCAGGCTGCCACCAGCGGCCGACGGATTGCGAGCGGTGCCGCGAGCTCAGCTGACGATGAATGCCTTCTGGTAGGGCGCGCGGACCCAGCCGGCCTTGTCCACCTTGAGCCCGCAGCTCGTCGCCGACGTGTTGTACAGGTGGTACTCCTGGATGTACTGGTTGTACCGGCGGAACCCGAACTTGACCGTCCGGGTCGAGTGGCCGGGCACCGTGACCGTGGCCGTGTAGGTGCGCGACATCGTGCTCGACGTCTGGATGCTGAGCCCGGCGGTGGCCGACGCGCTCGCCTTCGCGAAGACCCAGAACCCGCCCTCGACCGATGTCGTGATGGAGGCGGAGAAGCTGCGGGTCGAGGTGTGCGACTCGCCCACCTGGGCGCTGAGGGTCGCCGACCCGCTGCGCTTGTTCACCAGCTGGACCGAATCCACCTGGATGAACTGGTGATTGTGGCTGGTGACGCGGTACGACTCGCCGTCGTTGCACGGTACGTAGGCCGAGGCGGCCGGCACCGCGGCGACGAAGCTACCGGCCGCGACGATCGCGGCCACTGCGGCGTTCCGGATACGCATGGTTCCTCCCGGTTGTGATGATGGGGAGGGCACGCTATCAGGCAAATCCGGCGTTTGCCGGATAACTCGACGGATCAGACGAGCCGCGCGACCTCGGCCAGCGAGGTGATGACCTCGCCGTCCCAGGCGCGGTGACGTCCGTACACGAGCGACTCCTGCTCGCCCGGCACGGCGAGATGCACCGCTCGCAGCCCTACCCGGCGCGCCCCGGCGAGTTCGTCGCTGCCGCCGTCACCCACGTACAGGCCGTCGGCCGGCTCGACCCCGAGTGCCTCGCAGCAGGCCAGATAGTTGTCGGGCTCGGGCTTGCGGTGCCCGGTGACGAAGGAGAGGACGGCGGCGTCGACGTAGGGCGCGATCGGCAGCGCCGGGAAGTACACCGGCAACTCGGCGCTGCAGTCGCTGACCACGCCGATCCGCACGCCCTGGTCGCGCAGGGCACGCAGCACCTCGACGGCGTCCGGGCGCGGCTCGCCGAACGACCGCTCGCCGGCCAGGCGGACCTCGGCCGCCCGCCGCACCTGTTCCGGGGTCGGGTCGGCCCCGAGCCGCCGGGCCAGCCACCGCAGTGACCCCTCGACGTCGCCGCCGGCGCCCCGGAACCGTTCGTCGACGGTCGCCGTGAGCTGGGCGTCGAACGCGTCCGGGTCGACGCCCAGGGCCTCGGCCTGGGCCGTCCGGGCGGCGACCTGCGCGGCGATGCTGCGTCCGGGTGCGAGCGTGCCGTAGAAGTCGAAGAGCACCGCTCTCGGTTGTCGCCTCACCCGGCCGGACGGGTCATCGACAGCACGTCGAGGACCTCGTCGAGCTTCTCCTCGCTGATCTTGTCCGGCACGTGGCCGCGCTCGATGACGACCTCGCGGATCGTCTTTCGCTCCTTGATGGCCTGCTTGGCGACCTTGGCCGCCTCGTCGTAGCCGATGTAGTGGTTCAGCGGCGTGACGATCATGGGCGTGCCTTCGGCGTTCATCCGGCACTGCTCCTCGTTGGCGGTGATGCCGTCGATGCAGCGGTCGGCGAACACCCGCGAGACGTTGGCGAGCAGCCGGATCGACTCCAGCACGTTGCGGGCCATCATCGGCAGGTAGACGTTCAGCTCGAACGCGCCGTTGCCGCCGCCCCACGCGACGGCCGCGTCGTTGCCGACGACCTGGGCGACGACCTGGGTGACGGCCTCGCAGAGCACCGGGTTCACCTTGCCCGGCATGATCGAGCTGCCCGGCTGCAGGTCGGGGATGAAGATCTCGGCGAGCCCGGTGCGCGGGCCCGAGCCCATCCACCGGATGTCGTTGGCGATCTTGTTCAGGCCGATCGCGATGGTGCGCAGCGCGCCGGACAACTCGACCAGGCCGTCGCGGGCCGCGTTGGCCTCGAAGTGGTTGCGGGCCTCGGTGAGCGGCAGCCCGGTCTCGGACGACATCAGGGCGATGACGTCGGCCGCGAACCCGGCCGGCGCGTTGATGCCGGTGCCGACCGCGGTGCCGCCGAGAGGCAGCTCGGCCACCCGGGGGAGGACCGCGTCCAGGCGCTCGATGCCGTACCGCACCTGCGCCGCATACCCGCCGAACTCCTGGCCGAGCGTCACCGGCGTCGCGTCCATCAGGTGGGTGCGGCCGGCCTTGACGACGGTCGCGAACTCGGCCGACTTGCGCTCGAGCGACGCGGCCAGCTGGCCGAGTGCCGGCTTGAGGTCGTTGATGGTCGCCTTGGTCGCGGCGACGTGGATGGCCGACGGGAACTGGTCGTTCGACGACAGCGGATCGTTCACGTCGTCGTTCGGGTGCACCGGAGCGCCGACCCGTTCGCTCGCCAGCGAGGCGAGCACCTCGTTGGTGTTCATGTTCGAGGACGTGCCCGAGCCGGTCTGGAACACGTCGATCGGGAATTCGGCGTCCCAGTCGCCGCGGGCCACCTCGGCCGCGGCTTCGGCGATGGCGTCGGCCTTCGCCCGGTCGAGCAGACCCCGCTCGGCCCGCACCCGCGCCCCGGCGCCCTTGATCAGCGCGAGCCCGGCGATGAGCTCGCGCTCGATCGGCTGGCCGGAGATGGGGAAGTTCTCGACCGCCCGCTGGGTCTGGGCCCGCCACTTCGCGGCGGCCGGGACGCGGACGTCGCCCATCGAGTCCTTCTCGATCCGGTACTCCTGCGCTTCGCTCACAGCGGCTTCTCCATGGTCGAGGGTTTGCCGTCAGCCTACGAAACGTGGCGCCGTGCGTTGCGGCTCGCCCGCACCGGAGGTGTGTGACTCGCGCAACCGCCTCGAATCGCCCGAATGCCGCGTGCGTGATAGGCAATGTCGACAGGGCCGTGGAGGCGGTCGGGCGGAGAACGGGGCGTTGATGTTGGGACGGTTGGGTGCCGCACTCGCGGCGGTGTCGGCTGTGCTGTTGCTGGCCGCCTGCAGCAGCGGGGGCCGGGCGTATCACGGACCGCCGACCTTCCCCGGCCTGTCCTCCATCGGGCCGTCGCTGGGGGTCTCGGCGCCGAACGGCATCGCCGGCGTCACCGGATCGACGAGCGGCAAGGCCCGACCGTCGAAGAGCGCGTCGTCGAGTGCCGCCGGACGCTCGTCCGGGGTGGCGACGGCCGGCGGTCACGCGCCCGCGCCCGGGCACACGACGACGGCGGGTGGCGCCCACGTCGGTTCGACCGCGCACACGACTGCGCCGGCGCCGCCGCCGTCCGGGCCACAGGTCACGGTGAGCCCGGCTTCCGGGCTGCACGACAAGCAGAAGGTGCAGGTCGTCGGCACGGGATTCCCGGCGAACCTCGGCGTGCTCATCGTGGAGTGCCACGCCGACGCGGTCGACCAGAGCAAGTGCATCATCGACCTCTCCTACGTCACGCACACGGACGCCTCGGGTCGGGTGACGAAGACCTACACCGTGCGATCAACGGTGGCCCACGCTGCGTGCACGGCGAGCAACCCGTGCGTGGTGTCGGTGAGCGAGTTGAAGCAGCCGCCGAAGTACGAGGCGGACGCGCCGATCAGGTTCGCGTAGCGCCGGTCGCGATCGTTTCGGGGCGGGCTTCGCCGCAGACCCAGACCCAGTCGGCGTCGTCCCGCCACGTCCGGCAGCGCCACCCGAGTCCGCGCAGCCGTCGCTCGAGCCGGTCGGGGTCGATGAAGTTCTTCACGAGGCGGAACCTGCTGCCGTCCTGCAGCTGTCGCTCGACGATCTCGTCGCTGCCGGGTACGTACGTCTCCTTGTCGCAGAGCTCGATGGGTTCGTCGACGAAGAGCACCCGACCGCCATCGGCGAGCCGGCTCCGCAGCAACTGCCAGAACTCGTCGAACCGGTCGGACGGTACGTGCGAGAGCCAGGCCGAGAAGAAGATCACGTCGAAGCGCTCGGCCGTCGTCCACGAGAACACATCGGCGACCTCGAAGCGGACGTTGCTCTTTCGCACCCGGTCGCGGGCGATGGCCACCGTCTCCGGTGCGACATCGACCGCGGTCAGGACCTGTGCGACTTCGGCGAGCGCCTCGGTCCACAACCCGGTGCCGCACGCGATCTCCAGCACGTTGCCGGTCGGCTGCATCTGCGCGATCAGCCGGCCGATGCGGGCGCGGGCGGCGGCGACGTCGCCGTACGAGGTTGCGTCGTACTCGCCCGCGCGACGGCGGTAGTACTCGGCCTGGCTGGCAAGCACGTCCGTCATCGGTACATCGTCACACGCTGCCGGCCCGGTGCGGCCGGTGTTTCTTCTCGGCTTCTGCTCATGTTGTCTGCAACGCCCGAGGCAACTTCCATCGGCCGGACTCCCGGACCGGAAGATGCACCGCTGTCACTGCCCTGATCGGCAGTTGGCCGTAGATGTGCGGAAAGCCTTCGACGCCCCCTTCCAGGTTCTCAATCCAGGTCTCCGACGGAGATGTCCTCCGGTTTCGCTTGCAGTAGCAGCAAATCCTCATCCCAGTCGCCGTAGATGAAGTTGGCGACGGTCTCGACCCGGTGGCGGAAGGAGCAATGGATGTACCCGACGTCGCGTAGATCGGCGCCGCGTGTCGAGCAGGAACATGTGCCGTCCTCCAACGCGCGCTCCTAGCGCCTCGGCTCTGTGATGTGGAAGATCGGCTGACGCATCTGATCATCCTGCAGGATCGCCGTTGCCGTGACGGAGTTGGAATCGGTGGGACTGGCCGCCTTCGCTCATGGCCGCGCAGCGGCTCTACCGGCTTTGCCGCATGGCGCGTCGCTTCGCGGGCACGCTCGCGCCGCTGTCAGGCCTCGTTCCCATCCGCAGAGGACGGGCTCATGGTCTGGCTGATCCGCGCCGCCGGTTCAGGCGGCGGTGGTGGGTTGTCGGAAGTCGATGTCGGGTCGGTGGTGCACGGTGTTCCTTCTCGGCTTCTGCTCCGGATCGAGCCAGGGTGGCGGGAGCCACTCGGGCATGCCGTCGTCGGCCATGCGAACGGCCCACCCGGCCGCCTCGAAGTGCCGGTGATGAAATACGCATACCAGACACAGGTTGTCCAGGTCGGTCGGGCCTCCGGCGGCCCATTCGAGGATGTGATGCACCTCGGCCCACGCCGCGGGGCGGTCGCAGCCGGGGAAACAACAGCCCCCGTCCCGCGCGGCCAGCGCGAGGCGTTGCCCGCGGTCGGCTAAGCGTTTGCCCCGGCCGTAGGCCAGGATCCCGCCGGTGTCGTTGAAGATCACCGGGATCACCTCGGCATCACCGGCCATGGTCAGCAGCGTCTGGAGGGAGAGCTGGTCGCCGTGCCCGAGCCGTGCCAATCCGGCCGAGCTCAGACCCGACAGGTCCAGGTCCCCGTACCCGGCGTCGACAGCCAGGCCGGCCAATCCGAACAGCGGCGCCTCGGCGGCGGCCGGCCCGGCCTTCCCGACGGCCTTGGCGGCGGCGGCGGTGAGTTCGGTGATCGTGGTCGTGGCGAGCACGGTGACCGGGATCCCGCCGGCCGGCGGCAGGGAACCGGAGGCGAGCAGCCGGCGGGCGGCCTCCAACATCGCGTCGTGCCGGCGCTGGGCCGGGGTGCGGGGGTCGGGCTGTCCGTCCCCGTTCTGCGGGGCGGCCAGGGAGTCCAGGACCGCGGTCCAGAACGCGGTCACCTCCGGCGACCACTCCCCGCCCGGGCGGCTCCACCCGCCCGGCCGCCGGCTCAGGGTGAACCCCCGCCGGCGTTGGGCCGCCTCCTCGGCGGGTTCGCGGCCGTCCGGGTCCAGCCGGGCCAGCAGCTCCTCGGCGGCGCGGTGCAGCATCCGCGGCGCCTCCACCCGCGCCGCCTCGACCAGGACCTGCTCCGCCACCGGCCAGGCCGCCGCCGGGGCCGAGGCCGGGATGCGTTCCAGGCAGCCGATGATCACATCGGCCTGGGCGCCGGACAGCTCACCCTCGGCCGCGGCCTGAGCGGCGGCGGGCAGGATCGGCCCCAACACCTCCCCGGTCAGGGACCGTCGCGGCCCCAGATCCCCGGCCCGGGCCACCCGCCGCCGGGCCTCGACCGCGTCGATCCGCAACACCGACGCCAGCACCCCGGCCAGGCCCGGCTGCCCGAACAACGACGCCACCCCCGCCGACGCGGCCCCGGCCAGCAGCCGCTGATCCACCGCCTCCAGACGACGCCGCTGCACCTCCACCGCCTCCAACAACGGCACGAACCCTGCCGCGTCCAGACCCTCCACCGGCACCTCGAGCAGCGCATCAACCCCGGCGCGCAGCAAAGCCACCGCCTCATCGACCGCCCCCGTGATCATGAAACCGAGAATAGAACATGGGTACGACAAAAACCGAAGTGTCCGTCCAGCCCAGCGTCGAGTGGCCAGTTGCAATGCGAGTGGCCGCCTATAAGTGGCCACTCGCGTCGCGCTCTGCCACTCGCGTCGCGCTCGGCTTCCGCGCTTCACCCATCCGGCGCGAGGATGCGAAGTCACTGACCGAACGTGTACCGCAGGTTGGCATTGATCAACTGGTTCATCCGCTTGCGCAGATGACCGATCAGCGCATCGTCCGGACGCGGCTCGGCGACGCGCAGCGTCCAGCCCAGCTCGGTGCCACTGCCCGCGTCACTCGACAGGTCGAACTGCACCAGCGCGTCCGGGCGCTTCGTCCAGAGCGAGGACCACACCACGGTGCCCGGCGGATCGGCCCGCAGGATGGTCGGCCGCTGCTCGTCGTCCAACAACTCCAGCCACGGCCGGGACGGATCCCGATCGGGATCGATCAGCGCCTCGAAGACGACGTGCGGTGGTGGCGGCTGGGTCCGCCGCCGTCGGCCGATCTCGATCGTGGCGTTCCGTTCGAGGTGGGCCACCCGGGACGCGCTACTGCGCGTGCTGCGGCGGGTAGCCACCGGGCGGGGCCGGCTCTTGCTGACCGGTCGGCGGACCCTGCGACGGAACCGGCTCCTGCGGGCCGGTCGGCGGTCCCTGCGGCCCGTACCCGGGCGGCGGACCCTGCTGGTATCCCGGCGGCGGACCCTGCGGGCCCGGACCGCCCGGCCCCGGCGACCCCGGACCCTGCGGCCCGTACCCGGGCGGCGGACCCTGCTGGTACCCCGGCGGCGGACCCTGCGGGCCCGGAGCGCCCGGACCCGGCGGCCCGTACCCGGGCGGCGGACCCTGCTGGTAGCCCTGCTGCGGGTACCCACCCGGCATCGGCTGCACCGGCTCCGGGGTGGGCGGGGCACCGCCGGGCTGGCCGTAGCCCATCGCCCGCGCCGTCTCCTTCGCCGCATCCGTCACCGGCACCGCGACGACCGCGGTGCCGTAGGCGCAGAGCTCGGTCCAGGTGTCGGCCATCTCCGAGGTGTCGAAGCGCATCGCGACGACCGCGTTGCCGCCCTTCGCCCGCGCCGCCTCGAGCATGCGGCCCATCACCTCGTTGCGGCTGTCCGTGAGGTTCTTCGTCATGCCCTGCAGCTCGCCGCCGAACATCGACTTGAACCCGGCGCCGATCTGCGAGAACGCGTTGCGCGAGCGGACGGTCAGCCCGAAGACCTCACCGCACACCCGCTGGATCTCCCAGCCCGGGATCTCGTTGGACGTGACAACCATCATGTCGGGCCGCTCCCTTGGCTGCTGCTGGCGATGTTGCGGTCGAAGTCCACTGCGGAGTATGCCCGCAACTTGCCGAGCTGATGGAGCGAATCGACGAGCCGGATCGTGCCGGACTTCGAGCGCATGACGATCGATTCGGTCTGTACCGAGTCGGCGTAGTACCGCACACCGCGCAGCAACTCGCCGTCAGTCACACCGGTCGCGCAGAAGAAGATGTCGTCGCCGCGGACGAGGTCTTCGGTGAACAGGACGCGGTCGAGGTCGTGCCCGGCGTCGATCGCCTTCTGCCGCTCGTCGTCGTCCTGCGGCCAGAGGCGGGCCTGCATCGCACCGCCCATGCAGCGCAGCGCGGCCGCCGCGATGATTCCCTCGGGCGTGCCGCCGATGCCGAGCAGCAGGTCGACCCCGGTCCCGGGACGCGCGGCCGAGATCGCGCCGGCGACGTCGCCGTCACTGATGAACTTGATCCGGGCGCCGGCCTCGCGGACCTCCGAGATCAGCTTCTGGTGTCGCGGCCGGTCGAGGATGCAGACGGTGACGTCCTCGGGGTGGCCGCGCTTCGCCTTGGCGACCCGGGCGATGTTCTCCGCCACAGGCGCGGTGATGTCGATGGCGTCGGCCGCCTCGGAGCCGGCCGCGATCTTCTCCATGTAGAAGACCGCGGACGGGTCGAACATCGTGCCCCGCTCGGAGACGGCGATGACGGCGATCGAGTTCGGCATGCCCTTCGCCATCAGCGTCGTGCCGTCGATGGGGTCGACCGCGACGTCGCAGAGCGCCCCGGTGCCGTCGCCGACCTCCTCGCCGTTGTAGAGCATCGGCGCCTCGTCCTTCTCGCCCTCGCCGATCACCACCACGCCGCGCATCGAGACGGTGCCGATCAGCGCACGCATGGCGTCGACCGCCGCGCCGTCCCCGCCGTTCTTGTCGCCGCGCCCGACCCAGCGACCGGCGGCCATCGCGGCCGCTTCGGTGACCCGGACGAGTTCGAGGGCGAGGTTGCGGTCGGGCGCGGCCCGGTCGACGGCGAGCGCGGGCGGGACGGGGGAGGGGAGGCCGTCGGACATGGCGGGGTTCCTCTCGGCACGATCGGCTGCGTACTCGCGGCGATCCGGGATCGGGGGTCCCATCTTGGCAGACCTGCCTTTCGGCCGACGGCAGTGACGAAAACGCGGAGCGACCCGCGCACTAGAGTCTCCGGCATGACACGTCGCCTGATCATCAGCCCGCCGCGCGCCTGAGCGCGCACGTCGGCTCCCGGATCGGCTCCGCTCGGTTCCGGTGATCACGGCTGCGCCCGCCGCCGTCCATCCGGATCGACTGCAGGAGCGTTTCGTGTCTGTCTCCACCCATCTTCGGGCCCGCTCGGGCCTGCTGGCCGTCAGCGGCGGTGCCCTGCTCTGGGGCACCACCGGGGTGGCCGTCCGCATCGTCCACGACCGGTCGGGGCTCGTCGCCGTCTCGATCGGGTGGTACCGCGTGTTCATCGCGGCCGTCGTCGTGGCCCTGGTATTCCGGGGCCCGGGCCTGCGGGCCGCCGCCCGCGCCGTGCGCCGCCGCCCGATCACCCTGGCCCTGTCCGGCGCCGGGTTCGGTGCCTACCAGGCCCTGTACTTCATCGGGGTCCAGTTCGTCGGCGTCAGCGTCTCGACGCTGGTCAGTCTCGGCGTCGCGCCGGTCGCGCTCACGGCCGGCGCGGCCTTCGCCCGGCGGCGGTGGCCGGCCCTGGGCAGCCTCGCCGTCCTCGGCTGCGCGATCACCGGGCTGGCGCTGGTCGCGCTGCGACCGGGCACCGGCGCGCATGCACCCCATCCGCTCCTCGGGGTGCTGGCCTCGATCGCGTCCGGGCTCGGCTACGCCGGGATCACCGCCCTGAGCCGCCGGATGTCGGACGAGGATCCGCTCGTGCTGACCGGCGTGACCAGTGCCGTCGGCGCGGTCGTCCTCCTGCCGTTCGCGATCGCCGCCGGGATGGCCGTGCCGTCGGACGGTGTCGCCGACGGCTGGCTGATCTACATCGGCGTCGTGCCGACCGTGGCCGCCTACTGGCTGTTCTACCGCGGGCTGCGCTCGACCGAGTCCGAGGTGACCGGCGTCCTGACGCTGCTCGAACCGCTCGCCGCCGCCGTGCTGGCCGCGATCGTGCTGCACGAGTCGCTGACCGGTGCTGCGCTCGTCGGCGGCTGCCTCATGCTCGTCGCGGTCGGGTCGCTCTACCTGCGCAAGCCCACGCCGGACGTCGGCGAGGTGCCGCCGCCCTGAGCGGCGGCCTACTCGGGCGCGTCGTGCTCGGCAATCGCCTGCTCGAGGCGCTCGCCGGCGTCGTCGAGCCATCGCTGGCAGATGTCGGCGAGCTGCTCGCCCCGCTCCCAGAGTGCGAGCGAGTCCTCGAGCGGCTGGCCGCCCGCCTCGAGCTTGGCGACGATGTCGCGCAGCTCGGCCCGGGCGGCTTCGTAGGACGGTTGCTCGGCGGACACCGGGACGACCTTACTGAGTGCCGGCGGCAGTCGCCCCGAACTCCGCCGCCGGCGACCCGCACCCGCAGCGGCCCGGTCGCGTCGGCCGGCGCGCGGACCACGGTGCCGTCGGCCCGCCGGACGACCGCGTACCCGCGCTCGAGCGTGGCCTGCGGCGAGAGCGTCCGGACGCGGGCCCGGACGTGCTCGAGGTCGGCCCGGCCGGCGTCGAGCAGGGCCGAGATGCGCTGCCGGCACCGGGCCCGGACGGCCTCGGTGTCGGCGGCCTCGCGGTCGAGGCGGCCGCGCACCGTGCGCGCGCAGCCGCTGAGGCAGCCCGGCCATCAGCTCGGTCTCGCGCTCGACGCGGGTGCGGATGCAGCCCCGGGCCCGCCCGCGCAGTGCCGCGACCTCGCGCAGCTCGTCGGCGAGGTCGGGGACGATCCGCTTGGCCGCGTCGGTCGGCGTCGAGGCGGCGAAGTCGGCCACGAGATCGAGCAGGGGACGGTCGGTCTCGTGCCCGATCGCGCTGACGACCGGGGTGAAGGCGGCCGCGACCGCCCGCACGAGCGTCTCGTTGCTGAACGGCAGCAGGTCCTCGACGCCGCCGCCGCCGCGGGCGATGACGATGACGTCGACGTCGGGGTCGCGGTCGAGCCGGGCGCAGCGCGTCGACGACCTCGGTCGACCGCGTTCGCGCCCTGCATCGCGACGTTCTCGAGGCGGAACCGGGCGCCGGGCAGCCGACGGCGGGCGTTCTCGACCACGTCCCGCTCGGCGGCGCTGGCCCGTCCGGTGATCAGCCCGATCGTGCCGCGGCAGGAACGGCAAGGCCCGCTTGCGGTCGGCGGCGAAGAGCCCCTCGGCGGCCAGCAGGCGCCGCAGCTCCTCCAGCCGGGCCAGCAGTTCGCCGAGCCCGACCGGGCGGATCTCCGTCGCCCGCAGGCTCAGCGTTCCGCGCTCGAGGTAGAAGTCGGGACGGGCCCGGAGCACCACCCGCGACCCCTCGGCCACCGAGTCGGGCAGGACGCCGCGGCCGCAGGTGACCGTGATCGAGATGTTCGCGTCCGGGTCGCGGAGGGTGAGGAACTGGGTGGCGACTCCGGGCCGGCGGGTGAGTTGCGCGACCTGCCCGTCGACCCAGATCTCGCCCAGGCGGTTGATCCACTCGCCGATCCGGATGGCGACGACGCGGACCGGTACCGGCGACTCCGCCGAGGTCTCCAGCCGGGCCACGGACTACTCGTCGTCGACGTCGTCGAAGCGCGACGGCGCCGTGTGTCGCGGCTCGCTGACGCTCTTCGGCCGGGCCGGTAGCGGCCGGCTTCTTCGTCGCGGCCTGTTTCGTCGCGGCCTTCTTCGCCGGCGCTTCTCGCTGGCGGCCGCCTTCTTGCCCGGCGGCCGCCTTCTTCGGCCGGGGGGCTTCGCGCGGCGCCGTCGCTCGACGGCGGGGCCGCGTCGGACGGGCCGAACAGCGAGTCGAGCAGCTCGGTGGCGGCCCGGGCCCGCTCGGCCGCCGTGTCGCCCCGTGTCCCGCCGGTGCAGGTCGTCGAGCGACACCGGGTCGTCGAAGGTCGCCCACGCCGGCGGCATCGTCGGTCGGCGCGCGGCGGTTGAGCACGTCGTCGCCGCGCGCCGCCAGCCGGGCGTAGCGCTGCTGGGCCCGCAGCGACAGCTGCAGGGCGGTGCTCACCGCGAGCATCGGCAATTCGACGGCGCGGTCGGGCAGATGCTTGGCCTCGTCAGCGGCGTTGGCCAGCAGACCCACCACCGCACGGACCGGACCCGGAAACTGCATGCGTCCACCCTGCCCTATCCGGCACTTCCGTACCATCGAGACCCATGTCGGAACCTCGCAAGCGGGTGCTGCTCGCCAAGCCCCGCGGATACTGCGCCGGGGTCGACCGGGCGGTCCAGACCGTCGAGCACGCGCTGGAGCACTACGGCGCCCCGGTCTACGTCCGCAAGCAGATCGTCCACAACCTGCACGTCGTCCAGTCGCTGGAGAAGCGGGGCGCGATCTTCGTCGAGGAGAACGACGAGGTGCCCGAGGGCTCGATCGTCGTCTTCTCCGCGCACGGCGTCGCCCCCGAGGTCCATGAGCAGGCCGCCGCCCGCAGCCTCCGCACGATCGACGCCACCTGCCCGCTGGTCACCAAGGTGCACCACGAGGTCCGGCGCTTCGCCAAGGACGACTACGACATCCTGCTGATCGGACACGAGGGGCACGAGGAAGTCATCGGCACCAGCGGCGAGGCCCCGAGGAACATCACGCTCGTCGACGGGCCGGAGTCGGTGCGCGACGTCGAGGTCCGCGACCCGGAGAAGGTCGTGTGGCTGTCGCAGACCACCCTCTCGGTGGACGAGACGATGCAGACCGTCGATGCGCTGCGCGAACGCTTCCCGCTGCTGCAGTCGCCGCCGTCGGACGACATCTGCTACGCCACCCAGAACCGCCAGGCGGCGGTGAAGACGATCGCCCCCGAGGTCGACCTGTTCCTGGTGGTCGGTTCGGCGAACTCGTCCAACTCGGTGCGGATGGTCGAGGTCGCCGTGGCGGCCGGCGCCAAGTCGGCCCACCTCGTGGAGAACGCCGCCGCCATGGACGAGTCGTGGCTGGACGGGGTGACGGCCGTGGGCCTGTCGTCCGGCGCGTCGGTGCCGGAGATCCTCGTCCGTGAGGTCGCTGCATGGCTGGCCGAGCGGGGCTACGGCGACGTCGAGGAGGTCAGCCACACCGAGGAGCGGCTGGCCTTCGCGCTCCCGCAGGAGCTGCGGCGCGACCTGCGGGCCGCGGCGGGCGGCGCTACTTCCGGGTGATGAGCCGCACGCCGGCGATGATCAGCACGGCGGCGGTGGCGGCGGCGATGGCCGGGAACCCGTAGACGAGGTAATTCGCGGCCGCGTCGAGCACGACCTTCTTGTCATGCAACCCGCTCGAGCGGATGTAGAGCTGGAAGATCGCGGCCGCCGAGTAGACGATCGGCGGGGCGATGACGACCGGGAACATGTGCGACCGCTTGACGGCCAGCACGGCAACGACCGAGGCCACCACGATCCCGATGTTGAAGCCGCCCTTGACCTGGATCGAGCCGAGCGTGTCGATGGCGCCGCCGAAGCCGGCGATGGCCACGAGCAGCAGCAGCGCCGCCCACCACGGCAGCCCGCGCTCGCGGGTCCGGCTGGCCTGCAGGGCCATGACCGAGCGTTCGGTGCTCCGGTCGGTGGCGCGGACCGCGCGTTGATCGCGCCCGGCGACCGGCCCGGCCGGGCTCCAGTCGTCGGAGGGCCCCGCGGGGGCCGGCGTGAACGCGCGACCGACCCGATTGGCCGAGCCCGCGTGCACTGCCGTCGCCGGGCCCCAGCCGTCGTCGGCGTTCGCCGCCGGCCAGCCGCGGCCCTCGGGCGCGGTCGGGTAGGACACGGGCAGGCTCCTGTCTCCGGCGGGTCGACAACCGCCTCTGACAGGTCACCGTACCCGGGAATACTGAGACGGAACCGACACCAGGCCGCGGCGGGGGGCGCGTCGATAGCCTTCCGACCCATGAACCGCGCGCAGCTCGTCCTCGATCTGACCGGTTCCTTCGTGTTCGCGCTCTCCGGTGGGCTGGCCGCCGTGCGGGCCCGGCTCGACGTCTTCGGGGTCGTGGTGGTGGCCACCGTCACGGCCATCGGCGGCGGCGTCCTGCGGGACGTGCTGGCCGGGGTGACGCCGCCGAGCGCGCTGCGCCACTGGCCCTACCTGGCCGTCCCCGCGGCGGCGGCGGTGGTGGTGTTCGTCTGGCACCCGCAGGTCAACCGGATGCGGCGGCCGATCGTCGTGCTCGACGCCGCCGGTCTGGGGCTGTTCACCGTCACAGGCACCCGGCTGGCGCTCGACCACGGGTTGGGGCCGGCCGGCGCCTGCGCGCTGGGCGTCCTGACCGGTATCGGCGGCGGCGTGCTCCGCGACGTGCTGCTGCGCGAGATCCCGCTCGTCCTGCGCCGCGAGATCTACGCGCTGGCCTCCGGGGTCGGTGCCGTCCTGGTCGTCGTCGGGTCGAAGGTCGGGTGGACGATCGGCTGGCAGGTCGGCGCGGCGGTGTCGGTGTTCGTGGTGCGGATCCTGGCCGCCCGCCGCAACTGGTCGGCGCCGACGCCGAGGTTCGTCGAAGGTGGGCAGCCGTGAGCGGGTGGCGGGTCGGCCGCGGGATCGCGGACATCACCGGCGAGGCCGCCGACTGCGGGATGATGGGGTACGGCAAGGCCGATCAGAAGAGCGCCGGTATCCACCTGCGGCAGCGCTCCCGGGCCTTCGTCCTCGTCGACGGGGACGAAGGCTTCCTGCTGGTCGTGGCCGAGTTGCCGCTCGTCTTCGACAGCGTGCGGCAAGAGGTCCTGCGCCGCCTGGGCGAGCGGTACGGCGAGCGCTACCGCGACGTCAACACGATGATCACCGGCACCCACACGCACTGCGGGCCGGGCGGGTACTCCCACCACCGGCTCTACAACGCCACGACCGGCGGCTTCCACCCGAAGACCTTCGCGGCGATCGTCGACGGAATCGTCGAGTCGGTGCAGCGCGCGCATGACGACCTCGCCCCGGCCGACCTGGCGCTCGCCTTCGGCGAGCTGCACGACGCCAGCGTGAACCGGTCGCCGACCTCGTTCGAGCTCAACCCGGAGGAGGACAAGGCGTTCTTCCCCGGCGCCGTCGACCCCCAGACCACGCTGCTCACCGTCGCCCGGGGCGGGCGGCTCGTCGGTGCGGTGAACTGGTTCGCGACGCACGGCACGTCCATGTCGAACCGGAATCGGCTGATCTCGAGCGACAACAAGGGCTACGCGGCGTACGCGTGGGAGCGGCTCGCGGCCGGGGTCGACTACCTCGCCGGGGACGGGCCGGACTTCGTGGCCGCGTTCGCGCAGACCAACGCCGGTGACATGTCGCCGAACCTCAACCGGCGTCCGGGCAGTGGCCCGACCGAGGACGAGTTCGCCAACACCCGCATCATCGGCGAGCGGCAGTACCGCGCCGCGGCGTCCCTGCTCGGGACCGGGGCGCCGCTGGGCGGCGGGATCGACAGCCGGCTCACCTACATCGACCTGACCGACTTCGAGGTGGCGCCGGAGTTCTGCCCCGACGGCCGGGCCCACCGCACGTCCGGGCCGTACGCCGCCGCCGGGCAGATCGCCGGGACGGACGAGGGCAAAGGCTTCGCCGGCTTCCGGCAGGGCCGCAACCCGGTGTTCGACGGCCTGTCGGCCCAGGTCGCGTACCGGCTCTTCCCGGCGCTGCGGGATTCGCAGGCCCCGAAGGGGCTCGTGCTGCCCCGCGGGGTGAACCGGCTGGTGCCGCTGATCCAGGAGCGGATCCCGGTGCAGCTGGTCCGGCTCGGCTCGCTGTACCTGATCGGGTTGCCGGCCGAGATCACCATCGTGGCCGGGCTTCGGCTGCGCCGGGCGGTGGCCGCGATCGTCGGCGCGCCGCTGACGCACGTCCTCGTCGCCGGGTACTCGAACGGCTACATCCACTACGTGACGACGCCCGAGGAGTACGTGGCCCAGCGGTACGAGGCCGGCAGCACGATGTACGGCCGGTGGGAGCTGCCGGCACTGGTGCAGACCGCGGCGCAGCTGGCGACGGCGCTGCGCGACGGCACGGACGTAGCGCGGGGTACGCCGCCGCCCGACCTGTCGGCGCGGACCCGCCCCGGCCGCGCGCCGACCCGCCCCGACCTGGCCGCCGGGGGTTCGTTCGGGGCCGTGCTGGCGCCGCCCCGGTCGCGCTACCGCCGCGGCGACACCGTGCGGGCCGAGTTCGTGGGCGCGTACCCGAACAACGACCTGCGACGGGGGGCGAGCTTCCTCGAGGTGCAGGGCGAGCGGGACGGGTCCTGGGTGCGGGTTGCCGACGACGGCGACTGGGCCACCCGGTTCGAGTGGCGGCGGATCGGGCGGCGCGGCTCCCGCGTGGTCGTACGGTGGGACGTGCCGGCCGACGCCGCCGCCGGTCGCTACCGCCTGCTCTACTGCGGCGACGTCCGTTCGGCCGACGGCCGGGTGCGGCCGTTCGCGGCGCCGACGGAGCCGTTCGAGGTCGGTTGAGCGTCGCGGGCCGCGATATCTGCCCGATCGGACGTTGCCCCGGGCGACCTCGCGGCGGGATGCTGCGGGCTCGCGCGAAAGGGGGCACCCGGTGACGCAACCGCTCTACGGCAAGTTCCGTGCGGTCGTGGTCGACAACCTCGACCCGGAGCAGCGCGGGCGCGTCATGGTTCGGGTGCCGGACGTCAGCCCGGACTACGACATGTGGGCCGTGCCGAGCTGGCCGCCCGGGTCGACACCGGACGAGCATCAGGCCCCCGACGTCGGTGCCGACGTGTGGGTCGAGTTCGAGCAGGGCGACGTGAACTACCCGATCTGGGACGGCATCCAGTAACTGTCCGGACGAGCGCCGCTACGACGTGGCGCGGTGCCCCGGGTCGGTGACGTCGCCCAGCAGCTCGCCCTGGCCCGCCGGCACCCGCGTCTTGGGCAGGGCGACGACCCGCTGCTCGGTGACCTCCGGGGCCTGGGTCGAGCGGGCGGTCTCGGTCACCTGCTTGGGGGCCTCGACCGCGTCGCCCGGGTCGACGACCTTGAGGTCGATCATCTTGCGGGCGGTGACGAAGACCCGGCTCTCGAGCGAGGAGACGGTCTGGTTGTAGGAGCCCACCGCGCTGTTGAGCGAGCGGCCGAGCTTGTCGATGTGCCCGCCCATCGTGGACAGCCGCTGGTAGAGCTCGCGCCCGAGCTGGTGCACCTCGGCGGCGTTGGCGGCGAGCGCCTCCTGCCGCCAGGTGTAGGCGATCGTGCGGAGGAGCGCGACCAGCGTGGACGGCGTGGCGAGCACGACGTTCTGGTCGAAGGCCCGCTCCTGCAGGGCCGGGTCCTCGCGCAGCGCGGCGTCGAGGAACGCGTCGGCGGGCACGAAGCAGACCACGAACTCCGGGGTGGGACTGAAGTGCTCCCAGTACGACTTGGCGGCCAGCTGGTCGATGTGCGTGCGCAGCTGCCGGGCGTGCGCCTTCAGCCGGGCCTCGCGCGTCGGCTCGTCCTTCGCCTCCATGGCCTCCAGATAGCCGTTGAAGGCCACCTTGGAGTCGACGACGACGTTCTTGCCGCCGACCAGCCGCACCACGAGATCGGGCCGGAGACGACCGTCGGCGGACTCGACGGTGGCCTGCTCGACGAAGTCGATGTGCTCGGTCATGCCGGCCGCCTCCACCGCACGGCGCAGCTGCATCTCACCCCAGCGACCGCGCACCTGGGGGGCGCGCAGGGCGGTGACGAGCTGCGCGGTCTCGGTGCGCAGTTGCTCGTTGGTCTGGCGCATCGTGCCGATCTGCTCGAGCAGCTTCTCGTAAGAGCCGGCTCGGTCGCGCTCGACGGCGCTGAGCTGGCGCTCGACCTTGGCCAGCGATTCGCGCAGCGGGCCGACCAGGGCCTCGATCGCGATCTGGCGCTGGGCGAGGTCGCCGTCGGCGGTGGCCTTGGCGGTCGAGAGCTTGGCGGCGGCCAGCGCGGCGAAGGCCTCGTTGTTGCGCTCGAGCGCGTCGCCGGCGAGGGCCGCGAAGGCCTCCCGGAGCCGCGCCTCGACCGCGCTCTGCGCCTCGCGCAGCGCATCCTCCCGCCCGGCGGCGGCGTCGCGTTCGGCCTCGAGCGTGGCCCGCAGGCCGGCGACCTCGGCCCGGGCGGCGTGCATCCCGGCCTCGGCGGCGTGCAGCTCGGCCCGGGCGGCGAGCGTGTCGGACTGGCCGCGGCTGCGGGCCGCCAGCCAGCCGATGACAGCGCCCGTGGCCAGGGTGATGACCGCGACGAGCACAACGGTGGCGTCCATGTGTTCGATGCTCACACCGGGGTCCGACAGTTTCGGGACCGACGCGCCGAGAGGGCCCCCGGGGCCTCCGTAGACTGGGCCGTTGTGAGTCTCACGATCGGCATCGTCGGCCTGCCCAATGTCGGCAAATCCACCCTGTTCAACGCGCTGACGAAGAACGACGTCCTGGCCGCGAACTACCCGTTCGCCACGATCGACCCCAACGTCGGCGTGGTCGGCGTCCCGGACCCGCGCCTGGACGTCCTGGCCAAGATCTTCGGCTCGGCCAAGATCGTCCCCGCGACGGTCTCCTTCGTCGACATCGCCGGCATCGTCCGCGGCGCCAGCACAGGGGAGGGGCTGGGCAACAAGTTCCTCGCGAACATCCGCGAGGCCGACGCGATCTGCCAGGTCATCCGCGCCTTCAGCGACCCCAACGTCGTGCACGTCGACGGCGAGGTCAGCCCGGCCGCCGATATCTCGACCATCGAGACCGAACTCATCCTGGCCGATCTCCAGACGATCGAGAATGCCCTGCCCCGGCTGCAGAAGGAGGCGCGCCTGCACAAGGACCGCCAGCCCCTCGTCGCCGCGGCCGAGGCGGCGCAGGAGGTCCTGCAGACCGGGAAGACGATCTACGCGTCGGGCCTCGATCGCGGGCCGCTTCGTGAGCTCCACCTGATGACCGCGAAGCCGTTCCTCTATGCCTTCAACGTCGACCCGGAGGAGATCGCGAACAAGGCGTTCACCGACGAACTGCGGGCCCTCGTGGCGCCGGCCGACGCCATCTTCCTCGATGCCAAGACCGAGTCCGAGCTCATCGAGCTGCCCGACGACGAGGCGCTGGAGCTGCTGCAGTCGATGGGGCAGGAGGAGTCCGGCATCGACCAGCTCGCGCGCATCGGTTTCGCGACGCTGGGGTTGCAGACGTACCTGACCGCCGGACCCAAGGAGGCCCGGGCGTGGACGATCAAGGTCGGTGCGACGGCGCCGCAGGCGGCCGGCGTCATCCACACCGACTTCGAGCGGGGCTTCATCAAGGCCGAGGTCGTCTCGTTCGCGGACCTCGTCGACGCCGGGTCGATGGCCGAGGCCAAGGCGCGCGGCAAGGTGCGCATCGAGGGCAAGGACTACGTGATGGCCGACGGCGACGTGGTGGAGTTCCGCTTCAACGTCTGAACCGGCGCTGCATGCCCCGGAAACGGGGCCTAGACGCCCTTTTTGATCTTCGTTAGTCCGCAAGAAGTCCGCAGAACGTTCCTGAGAAGTCGCGGCTTTCATCAGCTCGGCCGCGGCCGCGCGGGTCTTGTCCTCGGCCGTCGGCCACAGGTGGGCGTAGGTCCGGAGCGTCGTCGTCGCGGCTGCATGACCGAGCGCGCGCTGCACTGTGACCCCGTCGCAGCCGGCGTCGATCAGCCCGGACGCGTAGAAGTGCCGGAGGTCGTGCAGGCGGACACCGGACAGCCCGGCCGCGACCTGGGCCTTGCGCCACCAGTAGCCGACGGTGTTCTGGTGCGGCGGGTCACCGGGCTCGCTCTGGAACACCCAGCGATCGGGCAACCGGCCGCAGGTGTGCCGCTCGACGTGCTGGCCGAGCAGCGTCACCAGGTCATCGGGCAGGTGCACCACACGTTCCGATCCGTACTTGGGCGGCTTGATCTCGACCTGCCGATCGCCGGCACGTTGGACCTGTCGAGCCACGGTCAGCCGGCGGCGCAGGAAGTCGATGTCGGAGAATTCGAGCGCAGCGGCCTCGCCGAGTCGAAGACCGGCGAACGCGCAGACGGCGATGAAGGCGCGGAAGGCGTCGTCAGCGGCGTCCAGAAGCGCACCGACGTCCTCGGCGGTCGGGATGGTCATCCCGGCCTCGATGCGGCGCTGGCCGGGTAGGCGGACGCCCTCGGTCGGGTCGCGAACGATCAGCCGGTCGCGCACCGCGGCCCGGAAGACGCTGCGGACGTTGTTGTAGCGCGTGCGCACGGTTCCGGCGGCCAGGCCCTCGTCGACCATCCGCTTGACCCAGGACTCGATGTGCGTGTGACTCACCTGTCCGAGCTGATAGCCGCCGAGCTTCGACGACCGGAGCGCGAGGTCCATCGCGGTGCGCGTTCCTCGTGCCCACACCTGCCGAGCGGCCCAGTCGGCGAAGTAACCGTCGACGGTCGTCCGCGACGCCCGGGGCCGCGACGTGGGTGCCGGTCGCGACGGCGGTTGCCTGCGCGGCCAACCACCGCTCCCCGTCGACCTTCCGTGCGAAGTGCCGCGAGTGCTCGCGGCCGGTCTCGTCGCGGTAGCGCGCCCGCCAACTGCCGTCCGGACGCCTCTTGATGCTCGCCATGTTCGCCTCCTCTGTCACCAAGGACTTCGCGTCGGGTGATCTCCGCCGATCGTCCGCCCATCTCCCCGACGCCGGCGCCCAGCTGTGGACAGCCAATCGTCGTGACGGAAGGCGGCACAGAGTGAGCAGAGGACGGAAAGCCGACCCCCTGGTGCGAGAGCGCAGCCGGCGGAGCCGGTCGCAGGATCAAGTCGAGCTGGCTGCCACAACCGCGGTTCAGCGGCACGCGGCGACGACCTGGCGGGCGACCGCGCGCGACTGTGCCTGGTGCGGTGCGGCGATAGACGTCAAATCCGTCGGGCGCATCCCGAAGTGGTGCTCGGCCCGTTGTCGGCAGCGAGCGTGGGAACAGTCGCGAGCGGCGGCGTCCGGGCTGTCAGCGGTGCGCGTCGTGGAACGGGTGATCGAGCATCAGGTCGAGTCGCGGAGCGCGCCGCGACACGACGAGTGGCCGCCGATGCTGCGCGAACTCGCCGTCCAGCTCGACCACGGCGACATCTACTCGCGCGACCTGCCCGAGCTCAACGCAGCTCTCACCGAACTGCTCACCGCCTTCCGCCGCCACCACTGAACCCTTCTCTCGCCTCACGGCCCCCCTGTTCCTTCATCCACGCGTCTTGCACTGGGAGTGCGTCGGTTTCGTCGTGACGCAGAAACTGCGCATCGCGGGAGGTGGTGATGAGGTCAATCGTCGTCGGGAAGCCGGCGGCGAAGCCGGTCCACGGCACCTTCGAGTTCGGGCAGATCATGGTCGACGGTGGCCTGCAGGATTGCGTGGTTGGTGTCGAAGTAGCGATGCGCGAGGTGGTCGCGCATCCGTGCGATCTGCGTCCAGGGGATGGCCGGCTCAGCGGCCAGCAGCTCGGCCGGCAGTGCCTTGACCGCCTCGCCGATCTCGAGGACGCGGATCCGGACGGCGTCGAAGACCAGGCCGTCGGACAGGTCACCCCGCGTCAGATGCGCGCGGATGGCGTCGATGGCGGTGACGATGTCGTTGAGTCGCTGCCGGTCGCGGTAGGTCACAGCGCCACCAGGTCGCGTTCGATCCTTCGCCGAACGTCCGGCTTCAGGTCGCCGGGCGGGACGAGGTCGACGCGGGCGTCGAGGACATCTTCGAGGTCGGCCCGGAGCCGGCCGAGGGCGATCAGGCCGGTGCCGGGCCGCAGGTCGACGAGCAGGTCGACGTCGCTGTCCGGGCGGTCTTCGCCCCGGGCGACGCTGCCGAAGAGGCGGAGGTTGCCCGCGCCGTGCTCGGCAACGATGGCGCGGATCTTGCTGCGGTTGCGTCGGATGCGTCGCCCGAGGGGACCGGTCAGCCGGTCGATCGGCTTCGTGAGTTGCAGGCGGAGGTCGAACCCGGTCGCGGAGATCAGGTTCGTCAGCGTCGGGAGTGATGGCTGCCGGTGCCCGGACTCGTAGGCACTGATGACGCTCTGTGCGACGCCGGCCCGCTCGGCCAGCTGGGTCTGTGTCAGACCGGCGCGCATGCGGGCGTCGCGCAGCGTCGCCCCGGCTGAGTCGCTCACAACAACCAATATAGCGAATCGTCTATATAGTTTGCATGTGGCCGGGCCCGTCTTCGCGGCTATGAGCGCGCGCCCCCAATTACCTCTCCTCAGCGTCCGGTTTGGCTTCGGCCGCCCCGGTACCGGCGCTTGGGAGAGGGCGACGCGGTTCACGGGCGCCGTCCTCGGGGCCCCCGTCGGGTGCGGGCGGCTCATGCGGCCAGCGGTCGCCCGGCTTCATATCGCGGGCCATGTCGGGCAATGGCTTGGCACGAGCGACCAACCGGCTCCACTCGCTGTCATCGTCCAGGCCGCCAGCATCCGGAGCGCCACCGCGGGACTCTGTAGACACCCGTCCCGTATGGGACTGCTCCGGTGCCTCAACCCGAATGAGCACGCGCGGCGGCAGCCGGTAGAGCCGCTCCGCGGCATGTCAGGCAGCGACTCGAACCCGCCGTCGCGGCCTGACCAACGTCGTCGTGACGCATCAAGCTGGCGGTCGGGGCGAGCCCTACGCGGCATAGAGACACACGCTGAACTCGACGCTCATCATCGGCAGCCCCGCCCGTCGTTTCACCAACCCGATGTCAACGCCGCCCGAAAATTGACCCCCTATCGCCGGTGCTCCGGGGTTAGTTTTCAGGCGGCGCCGACACCCGATCACACGCTGCCGGGACCAACCCCATTCAGCTATGCAGGGCCAGACGACGGACGAGGCACCGACCAAACGCTTGACGCAAAACGACTCACGCTGATGAGAGTGCGTTTTCGTGAACGGCTTCTCGCGTTTCGGCATGTGCACCACGAGTAGGTTGAGCCGCCTGAACAGGCTCAGCCGCCTGGCTAGAGTTCTTGGTCATGATGGACCCGCGGGCGCGACCACCAGCCCAGATCCCGGTTCTGGTCCAGCAACTGCACCGGCACGGGGTGCGCTGGGTGATGAGCGGTTCGACGGTCGCGGCGCTCTACGGCGCGGCGCTGATACCCAATGATCTCGACGTTGTTCCCGCACTTGATGAGCAGAATCTCGTGCGCCTTGCTGGTCTTCTTGACGAGGTGCACGCCGTGCCGGCCTACTTCGCGCCGCCGCGGAAAGGCCCCACGCTGGAACAGTGCCTGGCCTGGCGTCCCGAGCCGCCCACCGCACAGCAACTCGACCACCTGTTCGTCACGTCGCTGGGCATGCTCGACATCCCGCCCAGCTTGACAGGCAACTACGAGGAGCTCATGACGTCCGCGCGCGAGATCACCATTGCCGGTATCCAGGTGTGGATCTGCGACCCCAGGCAGATGCTTGATCGCTTGCCGGCCAAAGCAAGGGCCAAGGACACGGCACGAGCGGCGACCTACGCGGCGCTGCGCGAGCGGCTGCGGTACGACCCGCAACCAGATCCCCACGCGGTCGCTGCCCTCGGCGGACGCTGACTCTTCCGCGCTGTTGTAACTCCATCCCGCGACCGCTCATCGGCAGTTCCGGGCGTTTCGTCAGGGCCGACTCGCTGGGCGACAATCCCGAGAAGTCGATCTTGATTTGGTCCGCAAATCGAGTCGCGGAGCGCGCCACGGCACGGCCAGTGGCCGCCGCTCCTGCGCGAACTGGCCACCCAGCTCGACAACGGCGACCGGCGGGACCTCCCCGAACGCACCGCAGCTCTCGCCGAACTGCTCGCCGCCTACCGCGGGCGACGGAGCCGGTCTACGGCACCTTCGAGTTCGGGCAGATCGTGGTCGACGGTGGCCTGCAGGATCGCGTGGTTGGTGTCGATGTAGCGATGCGCAGTGTTGGCGTGGCTGTGGCGCTCCCTGCGTGAGCCGAACTCGTCCGAAGGGTCTCGATGTGCGGCGTACGGGCACCAAGTCCACGTACTCAGGTTGTTGCAGCTGCCCGACCTGGCTCGCAGCAGTCCACGTACTTCGAAGCACATCGCGAACCGGGGTCTTCCGGCGGCGGGGTGGTCCGGAACTTGTATGACGAATACGTCATACAGCCGAGGGAGCTACCCATGATCGCCACCGATCGCCCGAACCCGTCGCAGGCACGGGGTCGGGCGATCGGCGTCGACCCGCTCGCTGATGTCCGATCGTTTCGTCGGGGCCCACTCGCTAGGTCACAAGGCCACCAGAGCGTTCGTCGACCCTTCGGCGAGCCTCCGGCTTCAGGTCGCCGGGCGGCCTTCGCCGCGAGCGACGAACGAGTCGGGGTCTCAGCTCTTGTCGTTGACTGTGCGCGATCCGTCGTTGTCGCCATCGGCGTCCGTGCCGGCAGCCGCCTTGTGCGCAGCAGCCTTCTGCGCCAACGCGGCACGCAACTGTTCGGCGTATGCGGTCGCGGCGGCGTTCGTCGCGTGTGAACTCACCGGGTTGACGTTCATCGGGCAGCCTCCTGTGGTCGAGCGCGTCGAGCGACGCCGCTGTTCACCTGAGACCATCGGCAGCTTGCGGCACCCGAATGAACCCAGCTGGGGCTTTGAGACGATGTTCAGAGGCGACACCGCCCGAGCGTCAAGCCTGTGTCGGAGAGCCCACTCGAACCCGGAACCTCGGTGTCGACGACTTGATCATGAAGTGTCGCCGACCTGGACCGACGGCTGACCACGACGAGCCGTCCGGCACCCTCGGTGCGGCCACTCGGCGCCGGCCGCGCGTTCGCGCGAGCGCGGTCGGCCGGCTGGCAAAGCGGGATACAGAGGCGGGATACAGAGGGGAGACCGGCCTGCGGGCATCGGTCGGCTCCGAACCGCGCGCGGATGTTCGGTGTCTCGCGCGAGACGGATGTGGGGACCTCAGGCTCTACCGCGCCGTCGGCGCGAGGCGTGGGCTGGAAACCAGGCGCGGTGAGCGAGGTGACGCGTATGCGGTCCCGGACAACGCGACCTCCCCGGCTGCCGCCGCGCTGGTTCGTCCGCATGTTCTGGATGCTGCACCGGGCACTGTTCCGGATCACCCGCGGCCGGGTCGGCCTGTGGTCGGCCCGACCCGCGCGCTGGGGTGCGATGCGAGTGACCACCATCGGCCGGCGCAGCGGCCAGGAGCGATCGGTGATCCTCGGCTACTTCGAGGACGGCCCGAACCTGGTGACCATGGCGATGAACGGGTGGGCCGATGGTGAGCCGGCCTGGTGGCTGAACCTCCAGGCCCACCCCGAGGCGCGGGTCGAGATCAAGAGCGGGACGCGATCGGTCGTGGCCCACGCGGCGGCCGGGTCGGAGCGGGACCGGCTCTGGGAACGCTGGCGGGCGATCGACAAGAACCTCGACGCCTACGCTCGACGCCGGTCGACCGAGACGGCCGTGGTGGTTCTCGAACCGAACGACGGTCCGGCCTGACGGGTCCGAGCCGAATGCGCTGCGCCCCGACCGGGCGCGGGGTATGCATTGACCGTGCCCGACGTCGAGTTCGATCACCGCGGCCCCACCCTCCACACCGACCGGCTCGTCCTGCGCCGCTGGCGCGACAGCGACCGGGCTCCGTTCGCCGCGCTCAACGGCGACCCCGAGGTCATGCGGTACTTCCGCGCCCCGCTCGACCGGGCCGCGAGCGACGCCTTCATCGACCGAATCGAGGCCGGCTTCGAGGAGTTGGGTTACGGCTTGTGGGCCACCGAGGTGCGCGGGTCCGGCGCGTTCATCGGCTTCGTCGGCCTGGCCCGGCAGACCTACGACGCCCCGTTCACCCCGGCGGTCGAGGTCGGCTGGCGGCTGGCCCGCCCGGCCTGGGGGCAGGGCTACGCGACCGAGGCGGCGCGGGCCGCCCTGACCTTCGGCTTCACCGACGTCGGGCTGGACGAGATCGTGTCCGTCACGAGCCAGATGAACGAACGCTCGCGCGCCGTCATGACCCGGCTCGGCATGACCCGCGATCCGGCCGACGACTTCGACTACCCGTTGCATCCGGACGGCCACCCGCTGCGCCCGAGCGTCGTCTACCGGCTCGGCCGCCGGCAGTGGTCCCGGGACGGCAACGCCCGGGGCAGGTAGCCCCGCCCCGGGCGTCGCCGTGCTGCCGATCGGCTAGCCGGCAGCCACCGTGGTGATCCTGTTCGACCAGTTGGCGAACGCGGTCCGGGTGCCGCCGCACTCGCCGAAGCTGCCCGACGTGTACTGCGCCAGCGTGCAACTCTGCGCGATCCACTCGGCGCCCAGCCAGATGTTGCCGGCCTCGTCGATCGCGGCCGCGCCGTAGTCGCCCCAGCGGGGACGGGCACCGAAGATCCGGTAGCCGGCGAAGCCGTCCTCCGGCCCGACGCCCTCGGCGACGACGTTCACCGGTCCGGTCGCCCCGCCGGCCGACAGCGGCACGTACGCCGCGCTCGGGTAGTGGTCGGTGCCGGCCAGGGTCACGCCGATGACGGCCGAACCGTCGAGCCGGACGCCGAGGGCCGGGTCGAGCAGGTTGTTCCCGGTCACGCCGATGCGTCCCTGGCTGACGACCGACGTCGACAGGTTGCCGTTCGACGCCGTGACCGGCGCGGTGATGTACCACGCGACACCGGCCCGCTGGACGGTGTCACCCGCCGGGTCGAGCGCGGTGCCGTGGCTGCCGTGCAGCCGGCCGCCGGCGTAGGTGACCTGCTGCATCCGGGAGTCCAGCGCGTCGAGCGGCTGCTCGCTCTCCTTGAACTTGTCCGGCTTCCCGGTGACCGCCTTGGCGCACGCGGTGATGTTCAGGCAGTCCGCGAGCGGTACCGGACCGGCCTTCTGGTTCGCCGGCCCCGTCCGCGTCGTAGGTGAGGATTGTCAGGAAGAAGCGCTGGGTCGCCGGGTCGTACAGGCACGTCGGGTCCGTGGTCTGCTTCGGGCCGACGACGCCGGTGGTCCGGTTGATCTCGACCGGGTAGCCGAAGAAGTGGTTCAACGAGTCGAGGGCCAGCCGGTTGCCGGCGGTGTCGTAGACCGCGACCGCGTTGTTGACCGCCTCGAAGAGGTAGCCGTTGCCGACGCAGATCGCCTGGTCCGGCGGTTCGAGCGACCACTGGTTGCCGCCGGCCACCTCGACGCGCTGCTGGTGGTGGTTGATGCCGTCGAACGAGGTGGCGCCGGCCGCTCCGACCACCGCGGTGTCCGCCGCCGGGATTCCCGACAGTCCAAGGCCGGCCCTGGTGGCCTTGGCCCGCGACGACTTGCTCCGGTTGGCGACCGGCGTCCGGATCGTCCCCGACTCCGGGCCGACCGCCGGAGCGAGCTCGCCGCTCGCCGTACCCCGGGCGAGGCGGGTGGTCTGGGTGCCGTGGATGACGCGTGTGGTGATGCCCGCCGACGAGCCCGCGGCGGCGGTGGCCGTGGCTGGAACTGCGACCGCGATCGCCCCCGCGGCGAGCGCGACCGACGCGGCCCCGGCCCTGATGCGCGACATTGACATGAACTCTCCCGTTCTCGACGCCATCCCGGCGTCGGATGCGGCCGTACGCGTCCCCGGGGTCGGGAACGTGGTCGAGCCCGCGGCCGGTCAGGTCGGCGGACATCAGGAAATTCCCACCAATCGGCCGGGCGCACCAGTGCAGCGCTTACCGGTCCGTCCGCGTTACACGGCTCTTCACGTCGGCGAGATCGGGTCGGGCGGACCAGGCGCCGGTGGGCCGAACGGCTCTGTCCTGCATACCCCACCCGGTAAACCCTGAAAAGGTGAGGATCGGGGCAGGTGAGGACATGGTTCGAGGACCGAGACGCCTACTCATCCTGGGCGCAGGGACCGCCGGGACGATGATCGCGAACAAGCTGCGGCGCCGGCTCGACCGCGCGGACTGGCACATCGCCATCGTCGACGCCGATGACGCGCACCTCTACCAGCCGGGCTACGTCTTCATGCCCTTCGGCAGGTACACGCCGGCCCAGCTGACCCGCTCGCGTCGCTCCTGCCTGCCCGATGGGGTGGAGTTCGTCGTCGGCGAGATCGACTGGGTCGACGCCGACACCGACACGGTCACGCTCGAGGACGGGCGCACGCTCGGTTACGACTACCTCGTCATCGCCACCGGTGTGACCCCGCGCCCGGACGAGACCCCGGGCATGCTCGGCCCCGAGTGGCGGCGCAGCATCTTCGACTTCTACACCATCGACGGGGCCGAGGCCCTTGCGGCCGCGATGAAGGATTTCCCGGGTGGGCGGCTCGTCGTGCACATCACGGACATGCCGATCAAGTGCCCGGTGGCACCGCTGGAGTTCGCGTTCCTGGCCGACGCCTACTTCCGGCGTCAGGGCCGCCGCGACCAGGTCGAGCTGACGTTCGTGACGCCGCTGTCCGGGGCGTTCACCAAGCCGATCGCCTCCGCCCGGTTGGGCACGATGCTCGGTGAGCGCAAGATCGAACTGGAGACCGACTTCCTCGTCGAGCGGATCGACGCCGAGCAGAAGCAGTTGATCTCCTACGACGGCCGGGAGATCGACTTCGACCTGCTCGTCACCGTCCCGCTCAACATGGGGGCGGACTTCATCAAACGCTCCGGCCTCGGTGACGAGCTCAACCTCGTCCCGGTCGACAAGCACACGATGCTGTCGACCAAGCACGCGAACATCTTCGCCGTCGGCGATGCGTCGGACATCCCGACGTCCAAGGCGGGATCGGTCGCCCACTTCGCCGTCGACGTGTTCGTCGGCAACTTCCGCCAGCACGTGGACGGCCGGCCGATGACCGGCTCGTTCGACGGCCACGCGAACTGCTTCATCGAGTCCGGGGACGGCAAGGGCCTGCTGATCGACTTCAACTACGACACCGAGCCGCTGCCCGGCCGGTACCCGTTCGCCGGTGCCGGGCCGTTCCGCCTGCTCGCAGAGAGCCGGCTGAATCACCTCGGCAAGCTCGCCTTCCGGTGGATCTACTGGCACCTCCTGCTGCCGGGGCGCCCCATTCCGTTGCCGGCCCACATGTCCATGGCCGGCAAGCACCGTGAAACCGAAGGAGTGTCGTGATGCCGGTAACCACGCTCGGCGGCCGAGCGATCCACGTCAACGAGGAGGGCTTCCTCACCGATCCGTCGGAGTGGGACGAGGACCTCGCCCGCACCCTCGCCGCCCAGATCGGGATCGAACTCACCGAGGCCCACTGGAAGGTCCTCAACTTCCTGCGGACGGCGTACTTCGAGCAGGGTGAGACGCCGACGATCCGGCGGGTGTCGACGGCCGGCGGCATCCCGGTCAAGCAACTGTTCACCCTCTTCCCCCAGAAGCCGGCCAAGAAGATGGCCTACATCGCCGGGCTGCCCAAGCCGCACGGCTGCGTCTGACCCACGGAGACACCATGACCACCATCGAGACCGAAGGCGCCATCGTTCCCCGCTTCGACGACGAGACCGGTGCCGGCCGCAAGCTCGCCATCATCTGCTCCAAGGGCACGCTGGACATGGCCTACCCGGGCCTCATCCTCGCGAACGCCGCGCTGGGCGAGGGCATCGAGACGCACCTGTTCTTCACGTTCTGGGGCTTCGAGATGATCAACAAGAAGACCATGAACGACCTCAAGTTCACCGTGCTCGGGAACCCGGCGACCCACCTGCCGCAGGGCCTCGGCGGCCTGCCGTGGATGACGACGATGGCCACGGCGAAGATGAAGAAGTCCATCGCCGATCTGGGCGTGCCCGAAATCCCGGACTTCCTGGAGCAGATCGTCGCCTCCGGCGGCCACCTCTGGGCCTGCCGGATGTCGGCCGACATGAACCACCTGACCAGGGACGATCTGTACGACGAGGTCGAGGACATCATCAGCGCGTCCGACTTCATCGACAAGACCGCCGGGGCGCAGCTGCTCTTCATCTGACCACCGACAGTGGCATACCCCTGCGGGTATTGCGTAGACTCGCGGCCATGGAGCTGGAGAGCGGGGCCACCGAGGACATCGTCAAGCGGCTGCGCCGGGTCGAGGGGCAGGTCGGCGGGATCATCCGCATGCTCGAGGACGGGCGCGACTGCGCCGACATCGTCACCCAGATGGCCGCGGCCAGCCGGGCGCTCGACCGGGCCGGCTTCAAGCTGCTCGCGACCGGCATGCGGCAGTGCATGACCGCCGCAGCCGACGGCCAGCCCGAACCGATGAGCCCGGCCGAGATGGAGAAGCTCTTCCTCAGCCTGGCCTGACCGACCGCGTCACGGTGCCGACCGGACCATCGGCCGCTCACGGGTGCCGAAGGTGACTGAGGACGGGGACCAATGGCGAGTTCACCGGGCGATTCCGCAGAGCAACCTGATGGGGTGAATTCATCACCCAGGGTGGAGATCGCGCCGGGCATCTTCGCCGAGAGTGTCGTCCGCCGCGCCGGCGAGGACGTCGCCCAGGTCTACCGAGTCACCGGCGGGGTCTTCGACCGCTTCGAACTCGACTCGATGAGCTCGCTCGCCCACCTCGTCGGCATCCTCTCGTCCTTCGACTCCGACGAGCTGCGGGCCTGGGCCGAGGAGCCCGTCGCCGCCGACGACGAGCTCAGCGACCGCGCGCTGGACCGGTTCTTCGCGAACTACGAGGACAACGGCGCCCGGGCCACCAAGGACGTCGGCCACGCGCGGTGGGAGCTCTACCTGCCGGCCGAGGCGCCGACCGCCTCCGCCCACCGGCGCTTCGCCTGTGACGCCGGGGCCGCCCGGCGCGGGCGCATCTGGGCGGCCGAGACGCTCGGTGACTGCCTGCCCGACACGGACTGGTCGGTCGAACTGCTGGAGCAGACCGTCCTGCGGATCGGCGAGCTCGTCCGCGAGGCGGTGGACGCCCGCGCGGCCGCGGTGCTGGTCACCCTCGAGATCGACGGGCGGCGGCTGAGCATCGGCCGCTTCGACGAGCTCCCCGGGGCCGGCGGGTAGAGCCCGCATTCCGGGAACGACGACACGCCCGGGCCGCCGAGGGTGGCGCCGGTGGGTGATGGCGCCTACCTTTGAGTTGCCGGTCCATTGCGGATACGGTCGACGCCCCGGGCACCCTCCCCACCCATGCCCGGGGCGTTGATCAATTAGGCGCCGGGCTGCGCGTCGAGCAACTCGGCCAGGCGGTCCATCGAGTCGTGGATGCCGTCGGTCATGCCGGTCTGCAGCGCCGTGTCGCGGGCCCCGACCGAGGGGAACACGCTGCGCGTCTCCAGCCGGGACCGCCCGCCGCCCAGGTCGGTGTAGGTGGCGAACTCGAGGCACACCTGGTCGGGTGCCCCCTCGAACTCGAAGGTCTGCACGACGAGTTCGTTCTCCCGGACCGTGTGGAAGACCCCGCGGAAGCGGGCCGAGAAGTCGACCTCCCCGGTCACCGCGTAACGGTAGGTGCCGCCGGTGCGCGGCTCCCAGGTCTCGAGTTCCACTTTGCGGTGCCGCGGGCCGAGCCACTGGACGACGAGGCCGGGGTCGATCGTGGCCCGGAAGAGCCGCTCGGGCGGCGCGTCGAAGTCGCGGGCGACCTCGAGATACGGGGTGCCGGGCGGGGCGCTGATGGTGGTGGGGTTCTGGGCCGTGGTCATCGGTTCTCCTTCGGGCTTGCGGCGGCTTCGAGGACGGCATCGAGCCGGCGGTACTGCCGCTCGGTCTCCAGCCGGTGCCGGTCGATCCAGCTGGTCAGCTCTTCGAGAGCGGCGGCGTCCAGGTGGCAGGGGCGCTGCTGGCCGATGCGGCTGCGGGTGATGAGTCCGGCCGCCTCCAGCACCTGGACGTGCCGGGAGATGGCCTGCAGGGTGATCGAGAACGGCTCCGCGAGCTGGTTGACGGTCGCCGGGCCCCGCGACAGCCGGGCGATGAGCCGCCGGCGCACCGGATCGCCCAGGGCCCGGAAGGCCCGGTCGAGCCGGTCGTCCGCGTCGCCCACCATGGTCAACCAATCACTTTATCAACGCACTTGTTGTACACAGCGGTCGCGGTGATGTCAAGGCCGGCCGCCGGAAGGAGTAGACGCTGAGGGCGGGTGTCGGCCGGCGGGCGGCACCAGGCAAGATCACCCGGTGCTCACACGGGTTCTCGTTCGCCGCCTCCGCCTCGCGGCGGCCATCGGTGCTGCCGTCGCGGTAGCCGGCTGCACGTCCTCGAGCGGCGGTGGGGGGCTGCCGCGGCCGGCCCCGGGCGCGGTCGCGGTCGCCGACCACCGCCCCAACGTGGTGTTCGTCCTCACCGACGACCTCTCCACCGACCTCGTCCGCTACATGCCGCACGTCCAGGCGCTGGCCCGCGAGGGTGTCTCGCTGTCGAACTACTTCGTGGTCGACTCCCTGTGCTGCCCGTCCCGGGCGTCGATCTTCACCGGCAGCTACCCGCACAACACCCGCGTCTTCCTCAACACCGGACCGCAGGGTGGCTACAAGGGCTTCCAGCGCGCCCACGACGCCGGCCGGACCTTCGCCGTCTCGCTGCACGCCGCCGGGTACCGCACCGCGTTCATGGGCAAGTACCTCAACCGGTACGAGCCGCGCCGGGACCCGCCGGCGCGGGGCTGGGACCAGTGGGACGCCGCCGGCAGCCGGGGCTACTTCGAGTACCGGTACCGCCTGAACGAGAACGGTCACGTCCACGCGTACGGCAGCGCTCCGGCCGACTACCTGACCGACGTGCTGGCGGGCAAGGCGAGCGACTTCGTGGCGTCCTCGGCGGCACTGGGCAAGCCGTTCGCACTCGAGGTCGCGACCTTCGCCCCGCACGAGCCGTTCGTTCCGGCCGAGATCGACAAGGGCACGTTCCCGTCGCTGCGGGCGCCGCGGGGTCCGGCCTTCGACCGCCCGCCGTCCGGCGCGCCGCGCTGGCTGGCCGCGATGCCGCCCCTGAGCCCGGCGGACCGGGCCGCGATCGACCGGAAGTACCGGCTGCGGGTCGAGGCGGTGCAGTCGGTCGACCGCATGATCGCGCGCCTGGAGCAGAAGCTCGTCGCCGTGCACCAGTTGCAGAACACGTACTTCGTCTTCAGCTCCGACAACGGGTACCACATGGGCCAGTATCGGCTGATGCCGGGCAAGCAGACGGCGATGGACACCGACATCCGGGTGCCGCTGGTCGTGACCGGCCCCGGCGTCCCGGCCGGACGGACGATCACGGCGATGGCGTCGAGCATCGATCTGGCGCCGACGTTCGACGCGATCGCCGGCGCGGTCCCGGCCGAGGCCCGCGACGGGGTCAGCCTGCTACCGGTCCTGCACGGGCAGCCGGCGCCGGCGAACTGGACCCGGGCCGTGCTGGTCGAGCACCGCGGCCCGGACCGGCAGCCCGGCGACCCGGATCGCCAGCCCTACCGGGCGGGAGACCCACCCACCTACGAGGCGATGCGGACGGCCACCGAGCTGTACGTCGAGTACGTCGACGGCGATCGGGAGTACTACGACCTGCGCCGCGACCCGGCGGAATTGCACAACATCGCCGCGACGCTGTCCGCGTCCCGGCTGGCGTCACTGCACCGGACGCTGGCTGCCCTGGCCGGGTGCCGGGGCGTCACGTGCCAATCGGCCGCGGCCGAGGCCGGCTGACGGTTCGGTCAGCGGCCCCGGCGCGGGGAGCGCGAGCGCGGCGGGCCGCTGCGCCGGTTGCGGTTGGTGCGCGGCTGGCTGCCGGTGTGCGGTCGCGCGACCGGTGCGGCGGCCGGGACGACGACGATCTCGTCGCCCGACTCGGCCAGCGCGCGGACCGGGGCGTCACCGGGCCGGACCCGGTCCGTCCGCGGGTTGACGCCGGCGGCATCGTGCAGCCGGGCGACGTCGCGCGTCTGCGCCGGCTCGACGAAGGACACGACCGTGCCACTCGCCCCGGCCCGGGCCGTGCGGCCGGAGCGGTGCTGGTAGTCCTTGGCGTCGGCCGGCGGGTCGTAGTGGATGACCAGGTCGAGATCGTCCACGTGCAGGCCGCGGGCGGCGACGTCGGTCGCCACGAGCACGCGCGAGCGGCCCGAGGTGAAGGCGTCGAGCGCCCGGCTGCGCTGGTTCTGGTTCAGGTTCCCGTGGATCGCGACCGCCTCGATCGACATCCGGCTCAGCTGCCGGGCCAGCCGGTCGGCACCGTGCTTGGTGCGGACGAAGAACAGCGTCCGGCCCGGGCGGGCCCCGATCTCGGCGGCCACGCTGACTTTCTGCTCGCGGTCGAGCACGAAGACGTGATGCGCCATCGCGCCGGACGGCGTCGCCGATGAGCCCGCGGCGTGGATGCCCGGGTCGGTGAGGTACTTCGTGACGAGCCCGCCGACGCCGCGGTCGAGCGTGGCCGAGAAGAGCAGGCACTGCCGGCCCGACGGCGTTGCGTCGAGGATGCGGGTGACGGCGGGCAGGAAGCCGAGGTCGGCCATGTGGTCGGCCTCGTCGAGCACCGCCACCCGCACCTGGTCGAGGCGCACGGCGCGGCGCTCCATGAGGTCGAGCAGGCGACCGGGCGTGGCGACGAGGATGTCGACGCCGCGGCGCAGCTCGTCCATCTGCCGGCCGATCGCGGCCCCGCCGACGACGGTGGCGACGTGCAGCTTCAGCGCGCCGGCCGGAGCGGTCAGCGCGTCGGCGACCTGCTGGGCGAGTTCGCGCGTCGGGACGAGCACGAGCCCCTGGGGGCTGAGTGCGACCCGCGGGCGGCGATCGCTGTGCAGGCGGGTGATCATGGGCAGGCCGAACCCAAGCGTCTTGCCCGAGCCGGTCTGGGCCCGGCCGAGCACGTCGCGGCCGGCGAGGGCGTCAGGCAGCGTGCGGGCCTGGATCGGGGTCGGCTTGGTGATGCCGGCGCTGGTCAGGACGGCGACGACCGACTCGGGCAGCCCGAACTGTGCGAACGAGTCGGCCTTCGGGTCGGGTCGCTGCTGCGCGGCGGAGAGGGCGTCGTCCAGTCGGCGGACGGCGCTGTGGTCAGGGGCGGTGGAGCGGTGCGGGCGCGCGGAGGTGCTGCGGCGCCGGGCATTCGGCGCGGCGGAATGCCGCGCAGGGCGGAGCGAAGTCACATGGATCCCAAGTACTAGATCGGCCGCGACTCGTCAGAGCGTGCCCTGGTGTCGAAGGACACCGGTCAGGTGCGGCCACGCGGGACGGCTCGCCCGCGAGAGATGACGGCGAATTCGCCGTGTTCCCAGCATAGCGGTTCGAACGTACGAGCACCCGTGGAGGGCCGAGGAGCGCTCAGTCGGCGCCGCTCGGTGCGAGGTCAGCCGACCACTTCTCCTCGATCCGGCCGTACCGCCACACGGCCAGTGCGAGGGCCCACGACCCGATGAAGAGCACGACGATCGCGTAGCCGGCGTAGTCGAGCGGGATGTCGGCGATGGCCGCGATCGGGCCGCTGGTGATGTCGAGTCGGTCGGCCAGGACCCCGATCAGCTCGATCGTCCCGATCACCAGGGCGACCGCGACCGAGATCGCGGTGATCGTGATGTTGTAGAACACCTTGCGGACGGGCTTGGCGAACGCCCAGCCATAGGCGGCGTTCATGAAGACCCCGTCGATCGTGTCCATCAGGCACATGCCGGCGGCGAAGAGGACGGGCAGCACGAGGATCGAGTAGAAGGGCAGGTTGAACGCCGCGGCCCCGCCGGCCAGGACGAGCAGCCCGACCTCGGTGGCGGTGTCGAAGCCCAGCCCGAACAGGACGCCGACCGGGTAGATGTGCCAGGCCTTGCGCACCGACTTCGTCAGGCCGTTGAGGAAGCGGTTCATGAAGCCGCGCTTGTTCAGGTGCTCCTCCAGCGCGGCCTCGTCGTAGCGGCCGCTGCGCATCTCTCGGAAGACCTTGAGGATGCCGAGCAGCACGAGGAGGTTGAGGATGCCGAGGATCCAGAGGAACACCCCGGACACCGACGCGCCGATGATGCCCGTCGTCGAGTGCAGCCCCGAGTCGGACTGCGTGACCTGGCCCGCCAGCGCCTTGACGCCGATCGACAGCAGGAACGACAGCGCGAAGACGACCGTCGAGTGCCCGAGGGAGAACCAGAAGCCGACCGAGAGCGGTTTGCGACCGCCGCCGCTGTCGTTGTTGTCGGCGATCAGCTTGCGGGTGGTGTTGTCGACGGCGGCGATGTGGTCGGCGTCGAAGGCGTGCCGCAGGCCGAAGGTGTAGGCGAGCACGCCGACGCCGACGCCGAAGACCGGATGGTCGCCGCCGAGGTGGAAGTGCTGTGGCACGACGAGCCCGAACAGCACCCCGAAGCCGAGGACGTGCAGCAGCACGATGAAGCCGACCATGCCCGCGAGCGAGCGGCGGTCCGGCCCGTCGAGGCTGCGCCGCAACCGGGCGAGCCCGGACTCCGGCGCGGTGCGCGCGACGTCGATCGCCATGCCCCGACCTTATTGCAAAGGCTTGGCAATAGCGAGGGAGGGTGGGCCCGCCCGGCCGTCAGGCCGGGCTGATCGTCACCTGCACCGCGACCGCGCCGGCCGATGCGGCGACCTCCACCGTGGTCGCACCCGGCTCCGACACGACCTGCCCGCCGCTCACCGTCACCCGGTAGCCGGCCGGGAACTGGACGGCCGGCACCGCGATCTCCGTGAGCGCGCCGGCCGGGAAGCGGCCGAGGCGCCCGGCCCGAGCCGTGCTGTAGGCGAGCCGGAAGACGTCGCCGCGGAACGACCAGCTCGTCGGCGTTCCGGCCACGACCTGCGGGTACGGCTCGGCCAGCACCTTCAGCTTCGCGGTCAGGACGTTCGCGCCGGTCGGCGGCCGGCTCGGGTCGAGGACGAGCGCCTGCCCGTCCGGCGAGGCGCTCGTCTTGTCGTTGCCGGTGTAGGCCCACTCGAGCCACCCGGTGCGGTACTTGTCGGCCAGCCCGACCATCTCGGCGAGGTTGGCGAGATCGGTCGTCGCGCCGAACTCGGTGAGCAGCGGCGGGATGGCCTGGCGCTGCGCGTACCGGTTCGCGGTGGAGACGGTGAGCTCGTCCTGCGGCGGGCAGGCCTGGTTGCCGTTCGTGAACTCCTCGGTGCTGCAGTAGTCGTGGTAGGCGAAGCCGGCCCGGGCGTCGCCGATGGCGCCGACATAGGTGGCATCGGACTGGGTGAACAGCACGTTCGGCTCGTAGTAGACGGTGTGCGTCGCGTCGGCGGTCCGGATCGCGGCGTCGACCCGGCGGTAGAAGGCGGTCAGCTTCGTGTCGAAGTACCGGCAGCCGACGAGTGGGGTCGCGCAGACGAGCCCGAGGTTGCCCGGCCACGGCTCGTTCATGATCTCGTAGCCGGCGACGGCGCTGTCGCCGGCGAACCGGGCCGCGACGTGGGCCCACGTGCGGGCGTAGTGATCCTGCAGCCCGACGCCGTCCGGGGCGGGGGCGTTGTGCCAGAAGCTCTCCCACACCTGCCATTCGGCCGGGTTGCCGAGGTAGTTGCCGGGGAAGCCCAGGGCCGGATTCGGCTTGCCGCCGTCCAGCACTGCCCACGCCGGGGCGCCCTCGCCCTGGAACTTCTCGTTGTAGAGGTCCTGGTGGAAGTCGAGCAGGGAGACGATGCCGTGCCGGGCGAGCGTGCGAACGGTCGCGGCGATCGCGTCGAGGTAGGCGTCGTCGTAGGCGCCCGGCCGGGGCTCCACCGCGGCCCAGATGACGCCGACCCGCACGGCGTCGAACCCGTTCGCGGCGAGGAAGGCGGCGTCGTCGTCGCCGAACCCGGCGGCCCCGGGCTCGTACGGCGGCACCTTGAAGACCTGGTTCACGCCGTGCAGCACGACCACCCGGCCGTCCGCGTCGGTGAGCCAGCGGCCGGACTGGTGCAGTCCCGCGGCGGCCAGGCCGGTGTCGCCCGGCGCAGCCCCGGCCGGCGGGTTCGCTGCCAGCACGGCGGTGAGGCCGGCCACGGCCAGGCCGGCGACGGCGAGCAACGTGCGGATTCGACGCATGTGGGCCCCTTCGACCGAGGTGCCCGCGAGCATAGAAGTGCAACGAGTTCTACGCAGGTCGAGCCAGTGCGGTCGAGCGCTCGAGCCCGTCAGGTCGGCGTCTTGCTCGCCGCCTGCTCGCGGTACTTGGCCGCGGTGCGGCGGCGCCCCGGGATCTCGCGAGGGGCACCCTCGCGCAGCTCGGCGAGCAAGCGCTCGGAGAACTCGGCCGCGGTCTCGCCGGGCTGGAGCTGCCCGCCGGTGGGCCGGTAGAACTCGACGCTGATCCGGGGCCGCTTCGGCAGGCGGACGACGTCGACCGAGCCGTTCGTGCGGACGCAGACGACCGTCGCCTCCGGGACGGCCGCGGCGAGCCGGCCGACGCCGGCGCGGGCGCGCAGCTCGCAGCCGAGCGAGCGGGTGCCCTCGGGGAAGATGCCGATGCAGGCGCCCTTGCGCAGCTCCTCCTCGGCCGTGGCCATGGCGTCGGCGTTGCTGGTGCCGCGCGCGACCGGAATGTGCCCCATCTCGGTCATGAAGGCGGCGACGATCTTGTTGTTCCAGAGCGAGGCCTTCGCGAGTGCCCGGATCTGGCGCACCGGCTTGGCGGCGACGGCGATCGCGATCGGGTCCCAGTAGCTGTCGTGGTCGCCGACCACGATCGCCGGCCCGGTCGCCGGGAGGCACTCGAGGCCGGTGACCTGCATCCGCGACCAGCGCCACATGATCGGGCTGCCGATCGCCGTGACGACCCGGTAGCCCGGCGTCATCGTCACCCCGTCGCCGGCCATACCCACCATCATGTCGTACGCGGCCGGGCACCGAGAGGCGCGATCGACACGTCGACGGGCGACGGAAGTCCCTGGTCGCCGGCCGCCGGCCCGGCCCGCGAAAAGGTCAACCCGGCGCCCGCCACCATGAGGGGTATGACAGGAGTACGGATCCTTCGCTACGCGGCGTTCACGGCCGCCGGCGCCGGCGGCAACCCGGCGGGCATCGTGCTCGACGCGCAGGGCCTCGACGACGGCGTTCGGCTCGCCGTCGCCGCCGAGGTCGGCTACTCCGAGACGGCCTTCGTCGACGCGCCGGGGCCGGACGGGCGGCACCGCGTCCGCTACTTCAGCCCGCAGGCCGAGGTCGACTTCTGCGGGCACGCCACGGTCGCCACCGCGGTGGCCATGGCCGAACGCGGGCACACCGGCACGCTCGAGTTCGACACCCGGGCCGGGCTGATCGAGGTCAGCGTGGCCGACGGGCCGGACGGGCCGGTCGCCACGCTGACCTCCGTCGCCACTCGCACCCGGCCGGCCACCGTGGACGAGGTCCGCGAGACGCTGGCCGCGCTGGGCTGGTCGCCGGATCTGCTCGACCCGCGCTACCCGGCCCACGTCGCCTACGCCGGCAACGAGCACCTGATCCTGGCTGTCCGCGCGCGGGCGACCCTGGCCGCCCTGGACTACGACTACCCGTCGCTCGCCGCCGTGATGAGGCGCCGGGTCTGGACCACCGTCCACCTCGTCTGGGCCGAGAGCGCGACCGTCTTCCACGCGCGGGACCCGTTCCCGCCGGGCGGTGTCGTCGAGGACCCGGCGACCGGCGCGGCCGCGGCGGCCTTCGGTGGTTACCTGCGCGATCTGGGGCTCGTCCCGGTCCCCGGCCAGGTGACGATCCACCAGGGCGAGGACATGGGTCGCCCCAGCCGGCTGGTCGTCGAAATGGTGACGGGGGACCGGCGGGTGCAGGTCTCCGGCGCCGCCGCCCCGATCGGGGATGACCGGGACACGCTGTGACGAGAACTCCGACACGGCCCGGCGCTCCCGGTTTTCCGGCGTTTTCCGTGTTTGACTCCTAACGGCGCCGAAAAGCGGGGTGGGGAATCCTGTTCGGCGGCGGCCCTTGCGGGGAAGGGAGCGCGCCAATGCGCAGTACGCGGGTGATCCACTGTGCCTGCTGCGACCTCGACCAGAGCGCTCTGGTCGAGAGTGCGCGGCCGGTGCCGAACCTCTGGTGTGTCCGGTGCGAGGGGCATCGGGGCGACACCCTGACCGTGATCGCCCGCCGCGAGGCCGACCACGTCGCCATGTACCGGCACGCGCTGCACGACGCCCAGGACGACGTCCTGCTGGCCCAGCGCGAGCGGGATCACCTGCGCGACCGGATGAAGACCGCCTACGAGAGCCGGGAGATGCTGGTCGCGCTGCTGTCCCGGATCGACGACCTGCATCACGCGCGCGGGCGCGGCTGCTCGTGCGGCAAGCGCCGGTGCCGGGTCATCGACCTGCTCTCCGACCCCCGGGTGGCCCGGCTGATCCGCAGCTACGACGAGGAGCGCCGCACCCTGCGCGAGTTGCGGGAGGCCAACCCCGAGCTGTGGGCCGACTCCTGGGACTACATCGACGTCACGCTCGTCTACCCGGAGGGCCGGCGCTCCGATCGGGTCGATCGGGGCCGGCACCGCTCGTACGGCTGAGCCCGCGGCGGTCAGCCCGTCCAGGGGCCCACGCCGCCGACCCGCTCGGGCGTGATCCGCAGGATCAGCCCCGTCGGGTGGTTCTCGCCCGGCGGGAAGACGACGTCCGGGCCGAGGTAGACGTGGGCGAGGCGCTGCAGCAGCCCGGCGGCGTCACCGTCCACAACCTCACCGCGGCCGCGGACCACGAGGTACTCGGCCAGCCCCATCGGGTTGAGCACGCCGGTCTCGATCGACAGCGCCACCCGCGGGTCGCGCCGGACGTTGCGGAGCTTCTGCCGGTCACCCATGTGCCCGCTGACGATCCGGTCACCGTCGAGCCCGACCCAGACCGCGCTCAGCTGCGGGCTGCCGTCGGCCCCGAGCGTGACGAGGTGGGCGAGGTGTCCGGCGGTGATCGCCGCGCGGGCCGCGTCGTTGAGGACGGTCATGGCGCGCAGACTAGCCCCGTCCGCTTGCGGTCGGGCATAGGTTTGTCGCCGTGCAGACCGTCAGTCTGAGCTGGCAGCACTCCGGCGAGCTCGCCGCGGTGCTGGCCGGCACGGGCGGGCTGATGGCGTTGTCGGCGCGGGCCCCGGTGCGGGCCGTCGGTGCGTTCTTGCGCGAGACGGCCGTGATCGGCGTGCTTTACGGGCTGTGGCACCTGGCCGGGCAGGTGTCGGTGAGCGGCACCTCGCAGGCGTTCCGCCGGGCGCACTGGATCCGGCACGCCGAGACGTTCCTGCCGCTGCCGTCCGAGCGCACCGTGCAGCAGGCCGTCCTCGGGCACCACCTGGTGATCCAGGGCGCCAATCTCTACTACGCGTCGATGCACCTGACGACGATGCTGATCTTCCTGATCTGGCTGTTCGTCCGGCACCGCGACCGCTACCGGCCGGTACGGCAGGTCATGGCCTGGACGACGCTCGGCTGCCTGCTCATCCAGCTCGCGCCGGTGGCCCCGCCGCGGATGACGGGCGGGATCGTCGACACCGGCCTGAAGTACGGGCAGTCCGTGTACAGCAACGGGCTGGCGGTCGACCAGCTGTCGGCGATGCCGTCGGTGCACGTGGCCTGGGCCGTCCTGGTCGGCTACTACGTCTGGCGGATCAGCCCCAGCCGGTGGCGGTTCCTCGGCCCGCTGCACGCCCTGGTGACCGTCCTGGTCGTCGTCGTCACCGGCAACCACTGGTGGCTGGACGGGATCGCGGCCGTCGGGGTGCTGGCACTCTGCGCGTGGGGCGTGTTCGGCGTGCGGACGGCGTGGCAGCGCGTCGCGGTCCGATGGCGCCGCGTGCGGGTGCCCGTCCTGGCCCGGCCCGAAGCTGTGACGAGCGGCGCCGCGGCCGACTGAGTGGCGTCGAGGGGCCCGCGGCGCCCGTAGACTAGACCGTTCGTGCCCGTTCGTCCTCAGCCCGAAAGAAGGTTGCCGCGTGGCGATCAAGCAGCGCACCGATCTGCGCAACGTCGCGATCGTCGCGCACGTCGACCACGGCAAGACGACGCTCGTCGACGCCATGCTCTGGCAGTCCGGCGCGTTCACCGCCCACCAGGCCGACACCGGTGACGTGAACGAGCGGGTCATGGACTCCAACGACCTGGAACGTGAGAAGGGCATCACGATCCTGGCCAAGAACACGGCCGTCGATCACGTGATGCCGGACGGCTCCCGCCTGACGATCAACATCATCGACACCCCGGGGCACGCCGACTTCGGCGGCGAGGTCGAGCGCGGCCTGTCCATGGTCGACGGCGTGCTGCTGCTGGTGGACGCGTCCGAGGGGCCGCTGCCGCAGACCCGGTTCGTGCTGCGCAAGGCGCTCGAGGCCGGGATGCCGGTCGTCCTGGTGATCAACAAGGTCGACCGCCCGGACGCCCGGATCGCCGAGGTCGTGGACGAGACCTACGAGCTGTTCCTCGACCTCGACGCCGACGAGCACCAGATCGAGTTCCCGATCGTGTACGCGTCGGCCAAAGCGGGACGAGCCTCGCTGAAGCGCCCCGAGAACGGCGGGCTGCCGGAGGAGGAGAACCTGCAGCCGCTGTTCGAGACGATCCTCGAGTCGATCCCGGCGCCGACCTACGACGACGAGGCGCCGCTGCAGGCCCATGTCACCAACCTCGACGCCTCGCCCTACCTCGGCCGGCTCGCGCTGTGCCGCGTCCACAACGGGACGATCCGCAAGGGGCAGCAGGCGGCGTGGTGCCGGGCGGACGGCACCGTCGAGCGCGTCAAGATCACCGAGCTGCTGCTGACCCGCGCGCTCGACCGGTTCCCGGCCGAGTCGGCCGGGCCGGGCGACATCATCGCGATCGCCGGCATCCCGGACATCACGATCGGCGAGACGCTGGCCGATCCGGACGACCCGCGGCCGCTGCCCGTCATCACGATCGACGAGCCCTCCATCTCGATGACGATCGGTATCAACACGTCCCCGCTGGCCGGCGAGTCGGGCAAGAAGCTGACCGCCCGGCAGGTCTCCAACCGCCTCGACGCCGAGCTGGTCGGCAACGTGTCGATCCGGGTGCTACCGACCGAGCGGCCGGACACCTGGGAGGTCCAGGGCCGGGGCGAGCTGCAGCTGGCGATCCTCGTCGAGATCATGCGGCGCGAGGGTTTCGAGATCACCGTCGGCAAGCCGCAGGTGGTCACCCGGATGATCGACGGCAAGCTGCACGAGCCGATGGAGCGGATGACCATCGACATCCCGTCCGAGTACCAGGGCGTGGTGATCCAGCTGCTCGCGCTGCGCAAGGGCCGGCTGGAGCAGATGGTCGATCACGGGACGGGCTGGATCCGGATGGAGTACCTGGTGCCGGCCCGCGGGCTGATCGGGTTCCGGACGGAGTTCCTGACCGAGACGCGGGGCACGGGGCTGCTGCACCACATCCACGAGGGTTACGAGCCGTGGGCCGGCGACATCCGGACCCGTCCGAGCGGCTCACTGGTGGCCGACCGGCGGGGCGTGACGACCGGGTTCGCGCTGGCCAACCTGCAGGAGCGCGGGACGATGTTCGTCGGCCCCGGCACGGACGTCTACGAGGGCATGATCGTGGGGGAGAACTCGCGGTCGGACGACATGGACGTCAACCCGACCAAGGAGAAGAAGCTCACGAACATGCGGCAGTCGTCCGGAGACGTGCTGGTGCCGCTGATCCCGCACCGCATCCTGTCGCTGGAGCAGGCGCTGGAGTTCTGCCGCGAGGACGAGTGCGTCGAGGTGACCCCGGCGACCGTCCGGATCCGCAAGGTGGCGCTGTCGGCCCAGGACCGCGAGAAGCAGCGCTCCCGCGCCAAGAGGTAACCGCGTCGCGTCGGCGGCGCCCGTGGAGCGTGGCGGCCCGCCCGCCTACTGGTTTGCACCCGCGCGCGCCGCTATCTCGCCGGATTCCGGCGAGATAGCGGCGCCAGCGGGTGCAAACCAGGCGTTCGTCAGCCGGTCGGGCTGAGGAAGACCCCCCACCGGCGCTGTCCGGAACCTCGTCGGGCACCCCGGACGAACGCCAGCTGCAGCCGACGGATCACCCGGTCGAACGCGTAGAGGTCCGACCAACCCCAACGCACGACGATCAGGCCGGTGTCTTCCAGGGCGCGCTCCCGCTCCCGCTCTGCGAGGTGTGCGGCCGGATCGCGTTCGTACTTGAGCCTGCCGTCGGCCTCGCCGACGACCCCGAACTCGTCCCAGTAGAAGTCGCAGCGGCCGAGGTAGTTCCCGTACTCGTCGCAGATCTCGACCTGCGGCTCGGGGGCCGACAACCCTCCCGCCGCCAGGTGAAGGCGGCTCAGGGACTCCAGGACCGACTCCGAACGGCCGTCCGCGCTGAGCAGCGTGAGACGCGCTGACCGGCGACCGGGCCAGCCCGCACACGCCTCGTAGGCGGTCGCCAATCTCGACCGGTCCGTCAGACCTTCGTGCAGCGCGTAATCGGCGGCTACGACCCCGGCGGTGACCCCGTGCTCCCGGGCGATGTCCATCACGGTGCGTGCGGGCAACGTGATCCGGAAACCTTCGACCTCCGCCCAGTCGTCGGCGCTGAGACTTGCGCGGTGCAGGTGCACACCGGCCAGCGTCCGTAGTGCTGTACCCGCCGGCACCGTCAGGCACGGGCGTCCGATGTCCCCGTAGGTGGGAATGCCGCGGGCGACCGCAGCGGACGAGTGGCTGATCACCGCGCGCGAACACGTCAGCGTCGACGCCTGCGCGGCTCGCAGGTTGCCGAGTTCCCGCAGCCGCCGCTCGGCCAGCCCAGGTTCCGGCGCAACCGGCGCGCCCACGACGCCGCGACGGATGCGCTCAAGGTCGCCGGTCGTGACGGCATGCCACTGCGCCGAAATCGTCCAACCGGCGCCCGCGGCCGAGGCGATCGTGAGCGGCGTCGGCGGCAGCGGACTCCTATGTGCAGTCCGGGACGGGCGGCGATTCGCCGGACCGGACCGGCTGCGTGGATCTTTGATCATGGACGCACGGTGCGCCGTTGCGCCGCCGGGCGCCGCGGAGCGTCCACAACCCGCTCGGCGACCCACAGATCCGCGTCCCCACTTGATTGCAGCCGCTGTGGTTGCTATCCGCCTCGCGGCGCGGGCGTTAGCGGCGCGGACAGGTGCAAACCCGAGGTGACCTTGGTTTGCATCTGCTCCGGTCGCTCATCGGGTCTGGACGCGGGCGATAGTGGCGCGGACGAGTGCAAACCGCGGGTGCGCAGCGGGGTCAAGGTCGCGGGGGAGAGTGGCTAGGGTCGGACGGGTGATGGAGACCCGGCTCGTGCAGCGGATGCGGGGGTTCGGCACGACGATCTTCGCGGAGATGTCCGCGCTCGCCCTGGCCACGGGCAGCATCAACCTCGGCCAGGGCTTCCCGGACACCGACGGCCCGCCGGAGATCCTCGAGGCCGCCGTCGAGGCCATCCGCACCGGCCACAACCAGTACCCGCCCGGCCCTGGCATCCCCGAGCTCCGGCAGGCGATCGCCGCCCACCAGCGCCGCTGCTACGGTCTCGTCCACGACCCCGACACCGAGGTCCTGGTCACCGCCGGCGCCACCGAGGCCATCGCCGCGACGCTCATGGCGCTGGCCGGCCCCGGCGACGAGGTCGTCCTCTTCGAGCCCTACTACGACTCCTACGCGGCCTGCGTCGCGCTCGCCGGGGCCACCCGCCGGACGGTCACCATCCGCCGGGACGGCCGCGACTGGGCGTTCGACCCGGCCGAACTCGAGCGGGCGATCACCCCGCGGACGAGGGCGATCGTCCTCAACACCCCGCACAACCCGACCGGCAAGGTCTTCGACGCCGCCGAGCTTGCGATCGTCGCCGACCTCGCCATCCGGCACGACCTGATCGTCGTCGCCGACGAGGTGTACGAGCACCTCCTCTTCGACGGACGGACGCACACACCCATCGCCACCCTCGCCGGCATGCGCGAACGCACCGTCACCATCAGCAGCGCGGGCAAGACGTTCAGCGTCACCGGCTGGAAGATCGGCTGGCTGTGCGCGCCGCCCCACCTGGTCGACGCCGTGCGCACGGTCAAGCAGTTCCTCACCTACGTCAACGGCGCGCCCTTCCAGCCGGCCGTGGCCGTCGTGCTCGGGTCGGCCGAGACGCTCGCCCCCACCACCGCCCTGCAGAGGCAGCGGGACCTGCTGTGCGGCGGGCTGGCCGAACTCGGCCACGATGTCATCGCGCCGCGGGCGACCTACTTCGCCACCGTGGACGTCGGCCGCAACGCGGTCGATTTCTGCCGCGACCTCCCGCGCGCCCACGGCGTCGTCGCGATCCCGATGAGCGTCTTCTACGACTCGACGGCCGGCGACAACTACGTCCGGTTCGCGTTCTGCAAGCGCCCCGAGGTCCTCACCGAGGCCCTCCGCCGACTGGAGGCACCGCGATGAAGGTGGCCGCGATCCAGCACGACATCGTCTGGGAGAAGGGCGACGAGACCCGCGCGCACGTCCGGCCGATGATCGCCGAGGCGGCCGCGGGCGGCGCCCGCCTGATCGTCCTCAGCGAGATGTACGCGACCGGCTTCTCCATGGAGCCGGAACGGATCGCCGAGGACGAGGGTGGCCTGAACGAGCAGTTCCTGGTGGACGCCGCCGCCGAGCACGACGCCTACCTCGTTGCCTCGATCGCGCAGCGTGGCCCGGACGGGAACTACCGCAACAACGCCGTGCTCGCCCGGCCGGACGGCACGGTCACCCGCTATGCCAAGATCCACCCGTTCTCGTTCGCCGGCGAGCACGAGCGCTACGCCGCGGGCACCGAGCACTGCACGGTCGACCTCGACGGCGTTCGCGCCACCCTCTTCGTCTGCTACGACCTGCGCTTCGCCGACGAGTTCTGGGCCCGGGCGCTCGACACCGACGTGTACATCGTCCCGGCGAACTGGCCCCAACCGCGCCACGAGCACTGGCGGGCCCTGCTGCGGGCCCGGGCGATCGAGAACCAGGCCTACGTCGTCGGCGTCAACCGGGTCGGCGAGGTCGAGGGACTCGTGCACGCCGGCGGATCGGCGGTCATCGACCCGCTCGGCGGGTCGCTCGTCGAGGGCGACGACCAGGAGGCGGTGCTCGTCGCCGACATCGATCCGGCCACGGTCCGCGGGGTGCGAGCGCGGTTTCCGTTCCTGGCCGACCGCCGCTGAGAAAAAGATCTCGACTTCGTAGGACATAGCCGGTCACCCTGCTCGGGGACGGGCCAGCTGGAGTCGGTCGGCCGACGGCGTGATCTGGACGGAGAAGTAGCACTTGTTGGGTTTTGTCGCGCGCCGGCTGGTCAACTACCTGATCCTGGTCTTCGTCGCCACCAGCCTGGCGTATCTGCTGGCGTCACTGACGCTCGACCCGATCGCCAACTACCAGCACGGCGGGGCCAGGACGAACCTCGCGGCCGCGCACAGCCTGCTGCGCAGCTACAACATCGATCCGGACACGTCGCTGTGGTCGCGCTACTGGCACTGGCTGACCCGGATCGTGCTGCACGGCGACTTCGGGCGGTCGCTGCCCCGCGGTGAGTCGGTCACCAGCGAGATGGGCCGCAAGATCGGGGTCAGCCTGCGGCTGCTCCTCGTCGGGTCGATCCTGTCTGTGGTCGTCGGTGTGCTCGTCGGCGTCTACTCGGCGCTGCACCAGTACCGTCCCGGCGACCACGTGACGTCGGTGATCTCGTTCATCCTGCTGTCCACCCCGGTCTTCCTGCTCGCGACGCTTCTGAAGCTCGGCGCCATCAAGCTCGGCCAGAACTACGGCATCGCGCTACCGACGGCGTCGGAGTACTCGGTGGGGCAGAGCGGCAACATCGGCAACCGGATACAACACCTGATCCTGCCGACCATCGCCCTCGTGCTCGGTCCGGCCGGAGCCGCGTTCTTCGCGCGTTACCAGCGCAGCGCCATGCTGGACGTGCTCGGCAGCGACTTCATCCGCACGGCGCAGGCCAAGGGCCTCAGCCGGCGCAAGGCCTTCTACAAGCACGGCCTGCGCACCGCCCTCATCCCCATGGCCACCTTCTTCGCATTCCAGTTCGGCACCCTGATCGTCGGCGCCGTCTTCACCGAGAAGATCTTCAACTGGTACGGCATGGGGGCGTGGTCGGTCGACACGATCAACAGCAACGACATCAACGGCATCGCCGGCGTCGTCGGCTTCACCGCCGTGATGATCCTCATCGCCGGCACGCTGTCCGACATCTTCTACGCGATCCTCGACCCGCGCGTCAGAGTGAACTAGGGGTTGGCGATGACGGACACCAACGAACCCGAGGCACTCAGCGTGGACGAGCCGGGTGACCGGATCGGGCCGGTCTCCAGCGGCATGGCGCCGCTGCGCGATCTCGAACTCGTGCGGGACGAGCAGACCGCCCGCAAGGGCGCGGCGCCCCGGCGCAACATCTCGCGCGGCCGCCTGGTGTGGCGGCGGTTTCTTCGCAAGCGGCTCGCGGTCTTCGGCCTGATCGTCCTCGTTGCCGAGGCGCTGCTCGCGTACCTCGGCCCGCTGCTCACCAGGTGGAAGGTCGGCGACATCGACCCGCTCGCGTTCGGGAACCCGCCCGGCGGATCCCATTGGTTGGGGACGGACGACCAGGGTCATGACATGTTCGTGCAGGCGATGAGCGGCACCCAGAAGTCGCTGCTCGTCGGCCTCATCGCCGCGGTGGTGTCGACGCTCATCGCGGCCGTGGTCGGGTCGGTGGCCGGGTACTTCCGCCGCACGACCGACAACGTCCTCATGTGGTGCGTGAACCTTATGATGGTCGTGCCCAGTTTCCTGATCCTGGCCATCATCAGCCCGCGCCTGCACTCCTCGTCCTTCTTGCTGTTCGCCCTGTTGCTGGCGGTATTCCAATGGATGCTGACCGCGCGGGTCGTGCGCGGGCTCACCTTCAGCCTGCGCGAGCGCGAGTTCGTCTCGGCCGCGCGCTTCATGGGCGTGCCGCCCTGGCGGATCATCGTCCGGCACATCCTGCCGAACATGGCCTCGCTGTTGATCGTCGACGTGACGATCAACGTCAGCGCGACGATCCTCGCCGAGACCGGGCTGTCCTACTTCGGCTTCGGCGTCCAGCCCCCTGCCGTGTCGCTGGGCACGCTGATCGGCGACGGCACCAAGGGCGCCGACCCCACCTACGAGAGTTGGCTGTGGCTCTACCCCGGGCTGATGCTGATCACCCTCGTGCTGTCGGTGAACTTCATCGGTGACGGGCTGCGGGACGCCCTCGATTCGACGTCCACCTCGGAAGGCCGACAGTGAGCATCGAGATCGTCGAGACGCGGGATTCGACCCGGACGGGCCTGCTGGACGTCCAGGACCTCAGCGTCACCTTCCCCAGCGAGTCCGGCCCGGTCGAGGCCGTGCGGGGGCTCAGCTACTCGGTCGCGCCCGGCGAGGTCCTGGGCATCGTCGGCGAATCCGGCTCGGGCAAGTCGGTCAGCTCCATGGCCGTGATGGGGCTGCTGCCGCGGTCGGCCCGGATCAGCGGCTCGGTGCGGTTCAAGGGCGAGGAGCTGCTGGGCCGCTCCGACCGCCAGTGGACGAAGGTCCGCGGCCGCTCCATCGCGATGGTCTTCCAGGACCCGCTGTCGGCGCTGACGCCGGTCTACACCGTCGGCGACCAGATCGCCGAGGCGATCACGACCCACCAGCAGGTCAACAAGCACGTGGCCGCCCGGCGGGCGGCCGAGCTGCTCGATCTCGTCGGCATCCCCAACGCCGCGAGCCGCTCGCGCGCCTTCCCGCACGAGTTCTCCGGCGGCATGCGGCAGCGGGTCATGATCGCGATGGCCATCGCCAACGATCCGGACGTGATCATCGCCGATGAGCCGACGACCGCGCTCGACGTCACGATCCAGGCGCAGATCCTCGAGGTCTTCAAGACGGCGAAGGAGGCCACCGGCGCCGCCGTCATCCTCATCACCCACGACCTCGGTGTCGTCGCCGGGTTCGCCGACCGGGTGCAGGTGATGTACGCCGGGAAGCCGGTCGAGACAGCCCCGGTCGACGAGGTGTTCAGCCGCCCCACCATGCCCTACACCATCGGGCTGCTGGGCTCGATCCCGCGGCTGGACGCCGGCCGCGGGCAGCCGTTGACGCCGATCGAGGGCACGCCGCCGTCCCTGGTGAGCCTGCCGACCGGCTGCCCGTTCGTCCCACGCTGCCCGGTGCGAATCCAGAAGTGCAGCGAGGTCGAGCCGGGCCTCGACGCGGTGACGAGCGACCATCGCGCAGCCTGCCACCGCGCCGGTGAGATCGAGTCCGGGGAGCTGCCCCGGGACGAGGTCTTCACCAGCCAGGTGGTCGAGCCCAGCGCCCTCGACCGGAGCGCCCGCGACGCCCGTCCGGCCGTGCTCGAGGTCGGCGACCTGGTCCGCCGCTTCCCGCTGCAGAAGGGGAGCCTGTTCCGGCGGACCGTGGGCGCGGTGCACGCCGTCGACGGCATCAGCTTCGACATCCGGCAGGGCGAGACCCTCGGGCTGGTCGGTGAATCGGGCTGCGGGAAGACGACGACGATCATGGAGATCCTCGGGCTGATGCCGCCCCAGGCGGGCTCGGTCACCGTGTTCGGCAAGGAGGTCCGCGACCTCACGCGAGACGAGCGCATGAGCGTCCGCCGCGACCTGCAGGTCGTCTTCCAGGACCCGATGGCGTCGCTCGACCCCCGGCTGCCGATCGCCGACATCCTGGCCGAACCGCTGCGCACACACGGGGTGCCGCGGGCCCAGCGCGACGCGCGAGTTCGGGAGCTGCTGGAGATCGTCGGCCTCGACCCCGCGCTGCACCTGTCGCGGTTCCCGAGCGAGTTCTCCGGCGGTCAGCGGCAACGCATCGGCATCGCCCGCGCGCTCGCCCTCGAGCCGAAGCTGATCGTGCTCGACGAGCCGGTATCGGCGCTGGACGTCTCCATCCAGGCCGGTGTCCTCAACCTGCTCGAGCAGCTGAAGGCCGACCTCGGCCTGAGCTACCTGTTCGTCGCCCACGACCTGTCGGTGGTGCGGCACATCGCCGATCGGGTGGCCGTCATGTACCTGGGCCGCATCGTGGAGCTCGGCGAGGTCGACGCCGTCTTCGACGCGCCGTCCCACCCGTACACCCAGGCGTTGCTGTCGGCGATCCCGCTGCCGGATCCGGTGGCCGAGCGGGCGCGGACCCGCATCCTGCTCACCGGGGACCTGCCCAGCCCGGCGAACCCGCCCTCGGGCTGCCGGTTCCGGACCCGCTGCCCGCTCTACGCCACGCTCGGCGCGGCCGAGCAGGGCAAGTGCATCGACGTCGATCCGCAGCCGTACGAGGTGGGCGCGGCCGGCGCCGATCACACGGCGGCCTGCCACTACGCGCGGCCCGTCGAGGTCGTCTGATCTCGGTCCGGGCGGGAAGGGGTCGCGACCCGGTCGCGGCCTGCACAAAGTTCTGGACGCGCCCGTAAGGGTGTAAGCACCGCAAAACAACCTGGAGGAACTCCCTTGTCCCGAGTCAGAAATGCCGTTCTCGCGTCGGTGGCCGCAGTGGCCGGCGCCGCGATGCTGGCCGCGTGCAGCGGTTCCAGCGCCGGAGGCGGCAGCGACAACAAGTCCGGCGTCGGCAAGGCGCCCGACAAGAACAGCAACAACGCCGTGAACCAGATGGCGGCGACGCCCCGGTCGGCGATCAAGCCCGGCGGCAAGATGACCTGGGTGCTGGCGGAGACCATCCCGACGTTCAACTACTGGAACGTGAACGGGACGCTCATCGACACGATCAACATCCTCAACGGCCTGCTCCCGAACCCGTTCCACTTCAACGCGGCCGGCACCCCGTCGGTGAACACCGACTACTTCACCTCGATCGAGAAGACGTCGGACTCCCCGCAGACGATCGAGTACAAGATCAACCCGAAGGCGAAGTGGAGCGACGGCACAGCGCTCAGCTGGCGGGACTTCGCGTCGCTCTGGAAGGCCATGAACGGCAGCAACTCGGCGTTCCAGACCTCCGGGACCCAGGGTTGGGACCAGATCGCGTCGGTCACCCGGGGCAGCGACGACCAGGACGTGCTCGTCACGTACAAGAACCCGTACACCGACTGGCAGTCGCTGTTCCTGCCGCTCGAGCCGGAGTCCCTGACCAGCACGCCCAAGGCCTTCAACTCGGCGTGGAACGCGAAGCCGCTCGTGACCGCCGGCCCGTTCAAGTGGGGCTCGACCGACAAGACGGCCAAGACCTACACGATCGTGCGCGACCCCGACTGGTGGGGCAACAAGGCCGAGCTCGACTCCATCACGTTCGCGGCCTACAACGACGCTTCGGCGGCCGTCCAGGCCCTGGGCACGCATGAGGTCGACTACGACGACATCAGCACCGGCGACGCGGTCGGCAACGTCCGGGCCGTGCGCGGGTACAGCGGCGTCGAGGTCCGCCAGGCGGCGGGTAACAACTACCGGCAGTTCACGTTCAACACCAAGGACGCCCTGCTGTCCGACGTCAAGGTTCGCCAGGCCATCGTGCTCGGCATCGACCGGCAGACGATGACCTCGTCGCTCATCGGGAAGCTCGGTGGCAACCCGACGCCGCTGCAGAACCACTTCTTCATGAAGAACCAGGCGGCCTACACCGACACGTGCGGCCAGTTCTGCAAGTACGACCCGGAGAAGGCCAAGTCGCTGCTGGAAAGTGACGGCTGGACGATGCAGAACGGCTACTTCGAGAAGGCCGGCAAGCAGCTCGCGCTCACGATCACGATCCCGGCCGACACCCCGAACGCCAAGGCCGAGGCCGAGCTGGCGCAGGCGTCGCTGAAGAAGGCCGGCGTGAAGCTGTCCCTGCAGGCGGTGCCCGTGGATGACTTCTTCAGCAAGTACATCTTCTCCGGCTCGGCCGCCAGCTCGGGCAGGTTCCAGCTGACGACCTTCACCTGGATCGGGACGCAGTTCCCGGTGGGCGGCGCCCTCGGCATCTTCAAGTACGACCCGAAGACCAAGGGCCAGAACGCCGGCTTCGGCGGGACGTCGCAGATCAACACGCTGCTGCAGAGCGCCTCGACGGCGAAGGACTCGGCCACCGAGGACCGGCTCGCCAACGAGGCCTCCAAGGCGATGTGGGACAACGCCGCCTGGCTGCCGCTCTACCAGCGGCCGCAGGTCACCGCGGTCAACTCCAAGCTGGTCAACATCGGCGCCTACGGCTTCGCCGACATCCGGTACGAGAACATCGGCTACAAGTCCTGACGGCGGCTGCCGCCGTCCCTGGGCAGGCCCGGCGCGGGCCCGATCAGGAAGTGAAAACTGCTTGACCACTGCGGGCCCGGCCGGACGGCCGGGCCCGCCGGGCATTTCCCCGCAAATGCGGGCGTCGAATCCTGCGGACCGGGGCATTTCGGGCGCAATGCCGCTCAGTGCGCGACACGTCCTCGTCTCGCGCTGATAAACACTTGGTCACGATCGGTTCTCCGCAAGGCTTTCGGTCTTGCGGTCGTACTCCCGCAAAGGTTTGGGTGGGCCGTTGGCCGCAGGACAGATCGTCCGCGCCCAGATCACAGGAGGTCACTCACCAGTGAGAGTCCACAGAGGCAAAGCGTTGCTCGCGGGAATCGCCGCGATCGCGCTCGGGCTCACCGCATGCTCGAGCAGCGGTGGCGGTAACAAGACCAATTCGTCCGGCGCCCCGAAGTCCGGTAGCAGCAGCAGCTCGGCGCCGTCCGGCTCGACCGGCACCGGTGCCTTCAAGGACTGCGCCGCCAACCCGAACACCTGCAACAAGGGCCAGGCGAAGCCGGGCGGCTCGATCCGCTACACGATCGAGAAGACGGTCGCCGGGTGGAACATCAACTACTCGCCGTCGAACGTGTTCGACATCGCCGAGGTCGAGGACGGCATCATGCCGCTGGTGTTCAACGCCGGCCCGGACCTCAAGCCCTTCCTGAACACAGACCTCATGGACTCCGCCGACAGCACCATGGTGAACGGCAAGCAGGTCATCACCTACAAGGTGAAGGCCGGCGCGCAGTGGAACGACGGTTCGCCGATCGGGTACGACGACTTCAAGTACATGTGGTACTTCAGTGACCCGGCCAAGTGCCCCAAGTGCGGCCCGTCGAGCAGCTCCGGCTACGACCGGATCGCCTCGATGAAGGCTGAGAACAACCGCAAGACCATCGTCGTGACGATGTCGAAGCCCTTCGCCGACTGGAAGAGCATGTTCGGCACCATGATGCCGGCGCACGTCGCCGCGCAGCACGGCTACGACGGCACCCCGGCGGGCACCAACAAGTCGTTCCAGTGGTTCGACAAGAACGTGCCGACCTGGTCCGGCGGCCCGATGATCATCACTAACTACCAGAAGGACACCTCGATCACCGAGAAGCCGAACCCGAAGTGGTACGGCCAGACCAAGTCGAGCCTCGACAGCCTGATCTTCCGCATCATCACCGACCAGACGGCGGAGGTCCCGGCCCTGCAGAACAAGGAGGTCGACGCGATCTACCCGCAGCCCAACAACGACCTGCTGAACGCGGTCAAGGGCGTCTCGGGCGTGCAGTGGATGATCGGCAAGGGCCTGATCTGGGAGCACTACAACCTGAACGAGAAGAACAAGTTCCTAAAGGACCAGGCACTGCGCACGGCGATCTTCACCGCGATCAAGCGCCAGGACGTCGTCAACCGCACCATCGGCACGTTCGTGCCGAACGCAGCGACGATGGGCAACCACATCTACGTTCCTGGTCAGCCGGGCTACAAGGACAACGTCAGCTCCACCGGTCTCGGCGACGGCAACATCGACAAGGCCAAGCAGGACCTGACGTCGGCCGGTTACACCGGCGTCGGCTCCGCCCTGAAGACGTCCGCCGGCACGCCGGTGACGCTGCGCTGCACGTACTCGGCGGGCAATGCCTTCCGCAAGACCGAGTGCGAGATCATGCAGAGCACGCTCAAGCAGCTCGGCATCCCCGTCACCCTGAAGACGACGCAGGACCTGTCCGAGCTGGGCAACGGTAACTACGACATCATCGTCTTCGCCTGGGTCGGCACGCCGTACCCGGTGGCCGGCGCGCAGCAGATCTACACCCTCAAGGGTGGCGCCAACGCCGCGTACACGTACAACAACGACCCGGCGGCCGAGAAGCTGATCAACCAGGCCGTCGAGACGACCGACGAGGCCCAGGTCGAGCAGCTGCTCAACCAGGCCGACGTGATGCTGCAGAAGGACGCGTTCGAGCTGCCGCTGTACCAGAAGCCGACGATGCTGGCCGCTCGTACGAGCGTCGTCAACATCCGCGACAACGCGACGAGCGTCGGCCCGCCGTACAACGTGCAGGAGTGGGGGGTGAAGGCGAGCTGACCCAGCTGGGCTTAGGCTGATTGCCCAAGCCCGTCACATGACTGGGTGGGCCCCCGGGGACTACAGTTCCCGGGGGCCCTCGCGAATTGGGCCTCGGAGGTCAACACACAATGTTGGTATTCGTGATCCGGCGGTTGCTGATATCGATACCTGTGCTCATCGCCTCGAGCATGATCACGTTCGTCATATCGAAGCTCGCCGGCGACCCGCTGCTCTATCTCAAGCAGCGACAGCCGCGACCACCGCAATCGTTCATCGACAGCGAGACGCACCGGCTCTGGTTGGACCGGTCCTGGCCGGCGCAGTACTGGCACTGGATCTCGAACATCGTGCTGCACTGGAACTGGGGGCAGCCGCTCGAGGGGCACGGCAACGTCGACGGTGCCCTGTTCCAGGCCTTCGGGGTGACCGCGCGCCTGGTGGTCGTGGCGGTCGTGTTCGCGCTGCTGCTGGCGATGGCCACCGGCGTCGTCAGCGCGGTGCGCCAGTACAGCGCCATCGACTACACGACGACGTTCCTGGGCTTCCTGTTCCTCTCGATGCCGGTGTTCTGGTTCGGGATCCTGCTCAAGCAGCTCGGGATCTGGATCAATGGGCACACCGGGTCGCGCTTCCTGGGGACCATCGGGGAGCGCTCGATCCCGATCACCGACCATTCGTTCGGCGGGACGGTCTACGACGTCGTCGGGCACCTCGTCTGCCGGTGATCGTCCTCGGCCTGGCGAGCTATGCATCCTGGAGCCGGTTCACCCGCGCCTCGATGCTCGAGGTGCTGAACAGCGACTACGTGCGGCTGGCCCGCTCGAAGGGGCTCCGGCCGCGCACCGTGCTCGTGCGGCACGCGCTGCGCACCGCGCTCATCCCGCTCACCACGGTCACTGCGCTCGACGTCGCGGCGCTGCTCGGGGGCGTGATCGTGACCGAGAAGGTGTTCCAGTGGCGCGGCATGGGCACCTGTTCCTCGACGCGCTCAACAACCGCGGCCGAGGCGGGGTCGACTTCAACGTCATGCTTGGCTGGCTGCTGGTCACCGCGTTCGATCGTGATCATGTTCAACCTGCTCGCCGACGTGCTCTACGGCTTCTGGACCCGAGGATCCGCCATGCTTGAGTCACGAGCCAGATCGACGACTTCGGCCGCCAGCAGGCAGCGGGGCCCCAGCCGCCGGCCAGGGTCGAGCGCGAGTTCACCGTCAAGGAGCGCAACCAGTGGCAGATGTCGCTGCGCCGCTTCCTGCACCACCGGGCGGCCGTGGTCAGCCTCGTCGTCTTCGTGCTGCTGCTGCTCTTCGCGTTCGTGCTGCCGCATTTCTGGAAGTACCACTACAGCCAGTACGTCGACCAGTGCAAGCAGTCGGACGGCCTGCTGAGCGCGTGCTCACCGTCGCTGAAGCACCCGTTCGGGACCGACGGCAACTTCGACATGCTCTCGCTGGTGATGCGGGGCACCCAGCAGTCGCTGAAGGTCACCTTCCTGATCGCGCTCATCGGCGCCGGCGGCGGGGCGATCTGGGGCATCATCTCCGGCTTCTTCCGGGGCCTGGTCGACTCCGTCCTGATGCGTCTGGCCGACCTCGTGCTCACCATCCCGTCACTCGCCCTGGCCGCCGCGATCGCGTACAAGAACGGCGGCTCGCTGTTGCTGATCGGCATCATCCTCGGCGGGGTCTTCGCGCCCTACGTCGCGCGCGTGATCCGCGGTGTCGTGCTGTCGCTGCGTGAGCGGGAGTTCATCGAGGCGTCCAGGGCGCTCGGCGCGTCCAACGTGCGCATCATGTTCCGGCACCTGCTGCCGAACACGATGCCGGTGCTGATCGTGAACGCCACCCTGCTGATCGCCACCGGCATCCTGGCCGAGACCGCGCTGTCCTTCGTCGGCTTCGGTATCCAGGCGCCGGACACCTCGCTGGGCTGCTGATCTAGCAACAACGCAGGGCGCCGTGCTATCACCCGTCCGTGGCTGTTCTACTTCCCGGGCATCTTCATCATCCTGATCGCCCTTATCGGTGAACTTCATCGGGGACGGGCTGCGCGATGCGCTCGATCCCCGGCAGACGAGAGAAAGAAAATGACGATCGACATTCCGGTCGACGACGCCGGGCCCGAGACCGACCCGGACGCCCTACTCGTCGTCGACGACCTCACCGTGTCCTTTCCGACCGACGACGGCGTCGTCCAGGCGGTGCGCGGGCGTGACCTACACGGTGCGCAGCCGGCGAGGCGCTGGGCATCGTGGGCGAGTCCGGCTCGGGCAAGTCGGTCAGTTCGCATGGCCGTCATGGGGCTGCTGCCCGGCAACGCCCGGATCAAGGGGTCGATCCGCTTCCGGGGCCGCGAGCTCGTCGGGCTCGACGACAGGGAGTACTCGAAGCTCCGCGGCAACCGGGTCGCGATGATCTTCCAGGACCCGCTCACCTCGCTGAACCCGGTGTACTCGATCGGCTTTCAGATCGCCGAGGCGGTGCACGCGCACAACGATGTGTCGAAGGACGCCGCGCTCGAGCGGGCGGTCGAACTGCTCGACATCGTCGGGATCCCGTTCCCGGAGCAGCGGATCAGACAGCTATCCGCACGAGCTGTCCGGGGGCATGCGCCAGCGGGTCGTCATCGCGATCGCGATGGCGAACAACCCGGACGTCATCATCGCCGACGAGCCGACCACGGCGCTGGACGTGACGGTCCAGGCCCAGGTGCTCGAGGCGCTGGAGAAGGCCCGCGAGCGAAACCGGGGCGGCGCTGATCCTGATCACCCACGACCTCGGCGTGATCGCCGGCGCACGCCGAGCGGTCGCGTGATGTACGCCGGCAAGCTGGTCGAGACCGGCACCACCGAGGACGTGTTCTACCGGCCGCGGATGCCGTACACGTTGGGCCTGCTCGGCAGCCTGCCGCGTCTCGACCGGGTGCACGAGCGGTTGACCCCGATCAGCGGGGCACCGCCGTCGCTGCTCAACCTCCCGCCCGGCTGCCCGTTCACCCCGCGCTGCCCGATGGCGCAGGAGATCTGCGACCGTCGAGGAGCCGGAGCTGCTCGTGACCGAGGGCAGTTCGCACGCCGCGGCCTGCCATTTCCGTGACCGGATGGGCGACGTCGAGGCCCGCGAACTATTCGGCGCCGAGCGGCCGGAGGTGACTACGTGACCGTCGACATCGAGAAGCCGCAGCCGGCCGGTAGCGCCACCGCCAAGGGCGACCCGGTGCTGTCGGTACGCCACCTCGCCAAGCACTTCCCGATCCGCTCCAGGGGCCTGGTGCGGCGCAAGGTCGGGGACGTGCACGCCGTCTGTGACGTGTCCTTCGACGTCTACGACAGCGAGACGGTGTGCATAGTCGGCGAGTCCGGCTGCGGCAAGACCACCACCGGACGGCTCGTGCTGAACCTCGTCGCGGCCATCGGGCGGCGAGGTGCTGTGGCACGGCCGCGACCTCACCAAGCTGTCGCATCACCAGATGCGGCCGCTGCGCCGCGACATGCAGTTCGTGTTCCAGGACCCGTTCGCCTCGCTCGACCCGCGCATGACGGTCAACGAGCTGATCGCCGAGCCGCTGCGCATCCACTCGCCTGTATCGAGGCGAGAACCAGGGTCGCCAGCAGGTCAAGGACCTCTGGCCCAGGTCGGGCTCAACCCCGAGCACGGCGCCCGCTACTCCCACGAGTTCTCCGGTGGTCAGCGGCAGCGCATCGGCGTCGCCCGGGCGCTGGCGCTCAAACCGAAGCTCATGGTGCTCGACGAGCCGGTGTCGGCGCTGGACGTCTCGATCCAGGCCGGCGTCATCAACCTGCTCGAGGATCTGCAGGCGGAGTTCGGCCTGGCCTACCTGTTCATCTCGCACGACCTGTCGGTGATCCGGCACATCGCCGACCGGGTGGTCGTGATGTACCTCGGCAAGGTCGTCGAGACCGCCGACGTCGACGAGCTGTTCCGCCGGCCGGCGCACCCGTACACCCAGGCGCTGATGTCGGCGATCCCGCTGCCGGACCCGGTGAAGGAGCGCGAGCGCAATCGCATCCTGCTCACCGGCGACGTGCCCAGCCCGGTGAACCCGCCCAGCGGTTGCCGGTTCCGCACCCGCTGCCCGAAGTATTCGCCAACGAGCTGACCAACACCCAGCGCGAGTGGTGCGTCAACGTCGAGCCGACGCTGGAGGCCAAGTTCGCGGGCACACCGGGCCGCCTGCCATTTCGCGGCCGCGCGCACCGACATCCTCGAGGTCGGCGTCGAACGCCAGGCGATCGTGGCCGAGCTGAGCAGCTGGCCGACGGGGCGGCCGTCCGACGAGTCAGCGTCGCAGCCGATGGCGTGCACCCCCGCCGAGCCGCGCGTGCCGACCCGGCTCGGCGACGACGTCACCGTCGATGCCGAGGGTGAGCTGGTCTTCGACGCCGACAAGGAGTGACCGGTTAGGTCTCTGTCGGTGACTGCCACAGAGATTGCTGCTCGTCCACGCGCACCCGGACGACGAGTCGATCACCACCGGCGCCACGATGGCGTACTACGCCGCCCAGGGGGCGCAGGTCACGCTGATCACCTGCACGCTCGGCGAGGAGGGCGAGGTCCTCGTCCCCGAGTACGCCCAGCTCGCCGCCGACCAGGCCGACCAGCTCGGCGGCCTGCGGATCGGTGAGCTGGGCGCGGCGATGCGGGCGCTCGGCGTCACCGACCACCGCTACCTCGGCGGCCCGGGGCGGTTCCGGGACAGCGGGATGATGGGCACCCCGGCCAACGGGCACCCGCGGTCCTTCTGGCGGGCCGCGTCCGAGCCCGAGGTCTTCGATGCCGCGGTGGCGGCCGCCGTCGAGGTCGTGCGCGAGGTGCGGCCGCACGTGATCGTCACCTACGACGACAACGGCGACTACGGCCACCCCGACCACATCATGGCCCACCGGGTCGCGACCGCAGCGGCCGAGCGCGCGGCCGACCCCGCCTACGGCGAGGGCGAGCCGTGGCGGGTGGCGAAGTTCTACTGGACGGCCACGCCGAAGTCCGTCCTGCGGCGCGGTTTCGAGGCGATCGCCGGCCAGAGCGACCTGCCGTTCGGGGTCGCCAGCGTCGACGACCTGCCGTTCGGGGTCGAGGACGACGTCGTCACCACCGTCGTGGATGCGACCGGCTTCGGCGAGCAGAAGCTGGCTGCGCTCGCCGCCCACCGGACCCAGATCGCGGTGGACGGAGTGTTCTTCGCACTGTCCAACATGCTCGGGCGGGAGGTCCTCGCCGTCGAGCACTTCCGGCTCGTCCAGGGCGAGTCGGGCGACCGGGACGACGAGGGGCACGAGCGGGACCTCTTCGCCGGGCTCGGGCTATGAGCGCCGGACGCCCGGCGCCGCTCGAGATCGCCGGCGTGGCGCTCGTCGTGGGCTCGGCCGCGCTGTCGGCCCTCATCGAGGCGCTGCTCGTGCCGCTCTACGCCGGCCGGGTCGTGTTCCCGATCGCAGTGGTGCTGGCCGTCGGCGGCAACATCGCGCTGCCCCGGATGGCCCGGCAGCTGGTGCCGACGACGTTCGCCACCGTCCTGCCGCTGCTCGCCTGGCTGGCCGTCATGGTCGGCTTCGGCGTGTACAGCCGCCCCGAGGGCGACGTGATCCTGCCCGGCGGGCCGACCGGGGCCGAGTGGGTGACCTACGGCGTGCTGCTCGGCGGGGCCGTGGCCGGCACGTTCACCGTCGTCATGACGATGCCGCCGCCGGCGCAGCGGAAGCCGGGACCGGGCGCGGCTACCCGCTGAACGGCTCCCGGTTGGCCTCCTGCAAGGCCTCCTGAACCGCGTTGACCGCCGCCGGCGGCATGTCGGTCTCCACGAGCTCCGCCCGCGGGAACCGGGTCAGTTCGCGCTGCAGGTCGGCGACCGACACGTGGCTGACGAGCAGCGCGACCGCCGTCCGACCGGGCGGGACGGCCTTGCGCAGCGCCTCGACCGTCGCGTCCTTGACCCCGGTGTCGCGCAGCTTCGCATAGAGCGCGCCGCCGCCGGCGGTCGCGGCGCCGACCACGAGCCCGCCGATCGGGCCGCCGAACAGCGTCCCGAGCAGCAGGCCCCACACGCCGGCGCCCACCCCGGCCTGGCTGGGCGTGATGTCGGTGGTCTCGGTGACCCGGGAGGTGCCGTCGGGCTCGCGGCGGACGATCACGGCGTCGTGCAGCTGCAACTCGTGGTCGCGCTGTAATCGAGCCGCGGCCAGGAGGAATTCCTGGGCGCGAAGCGGGTCGTCGAAGGAGATCACCAGCAACTTGCTGTTCTCCGGCGGCTGCGACATGACCGAAGTCTATGGCTCACTGCGGTAGTGGTAGTCGTGATGCACCCAGTAACCGAGCTTCTCGTAGAGCGCGACGGCGGCCGAGTTCGCGGCGAGCACCGCGAGGTAGCTGCGGACCGCGCCCTCGGTCCGTCCCCACGCCCACAGCTGCGCGATGACGGCGGCGGCCAGGCCCTGCCGCCGGTAGGCGGGATCGACCTCGACGGCCATGATGCCGAGCCAGCCCTGATCGACGGTGCCGCGCCCGACTGCCACCGTCCGCCCGTCGACCCGCACCGACGCGAAGCCGACGTGGAAGTGCCGGGTCAGCAGGTCCCGCGCGGGCCCCTCGAGCCCGGCCCCGCCGCGGTAGAGCGCCAGCCAGGCGTCGTCGGGCTGCGCGCTCACCGTGACCGCGGGCCGGCCGGCCGGCGGCGCGGCCAGCGCATCGAGCCGGGCGGCGTAGAGGTGGGTGTGTTCCTCGGCCGGCCAGCCCCGTTCCCCGAGCTCGGCGTCCAGCAGCCGGCGGGACTCGACCGGGATCTGGATGCGCAGCGGGAGGCCGCGTCGGGCGTACCAGCCGTGCGCCCGGCCCAGCATCTCGTCCAACGGCAGCCCGGGCTGGCGCAGCGGCAGGGCGGAGTTGGCCCGCCGGGTGAACCCGGAGTCCGCGCGGAGCGTCCAGCCGCCCAGGCCGTAGGTCTCGGCAGGCTGCAGGCACTGGGCCACGATCCCCTCCAGTGCGAGCTCGTCAGCGGTGGACGGGGGCGCCAACCGGGCCGCCGTGACCAGGGCGATCGGGACCTCCACCAGCCCGCTGCGGGTCTCGATGACGGCGGTCTGGGCGTCGAGACCGGCCAGCTCGCCGACGACATCGCCGAGGACCAGCGGGCCGTCCGCTTCCCGGCCGACGACCCGGCGCACACTGACCCGGCGACCCACCCAGCGTTGCTCCAGCACGACCGGCATACTAAGACCCCGAGACGGGCCTGCCGTCGGCCCAGTGCAACGCCTCCGGAGGAGCGCAGTGACTTACGTGATCGCCGAACCGTGCGTCGACGTCCTCGACAAGGCCTGCATCGAGGAATGTCCGGTCGACTGCATCTACGAGGGCGACCGGATGCTCTACATCCACCCCGACGAGTGTGTGGACTGCGGCGCCTGTGAGCCGGTCTGCCCGGTCGAGGCGATCTACTACGAGGACGACGTTCCCAGCCAGTGGAACGCCTACACCAAGGCCAACGTCGACTTCTTCGACGAGCTCGGCTCGCCCGGCGGGGCCGCGAAGGTCGGCAAGGTCAGCGCCGACCCGCCCTTCATCAAGGAACTCCCGTCGGGTCTCAACGAGCACTGACGACCTGATCCGCCGTAGGCGGATCCGCGTCTCGACCCACTCGCGCTCATCGTGGAGCGCTCGTTGCCGGTTCGTCACTCGCGTTGATCTTCCTGCACATGGTGCGTTCGCGCGCGCCATCTGCAGGAACGTCAAGTTTGCGATGGCTACTGGTCTGACCACTTGTCCACCTGGCCGGCAGGGGCTAGCGTGGCGGCGTGGCTCTCAAGGCGGTTTCGCGGCGCTCGGTGACCGATGACGTGTTCGACCAGCTCGCGACGGAGGTGCTGCGGGGCGAGGTTGCCGCGGGCGAGGCGTTACCGAGCGAGCGCCGGCTGGCCGAGGTGCTGGGAGTGTCGCGGCCCTCGGTCCGGGAGGCGCTGAAGCGGCTGAGCCACGCCGGCCTCGTCGACGTGCGGCAGGGCGATCCGACGACCGTCCGCGACTTCCGGCACAGCGCGGGCCTCGATGTCCTGCCGCAGCTGCTCATGTCCGGTGGGACGCTGAACGCCGCGGCCGCGCGCAGCGTGATCGAGACGCGAATGCACGTCGGTCCCTTCGTCGCCGAGCTCGCCGCCCGTCGCGGTGGGGCCGAGCTCGGCCCGGCGCTGACCGCCGCCCTCGACGAGCTGAGCGCCCAGACCGAGCCGATCGGGCGCCAGCGGGCGGCGCTCGCGTTCTGGGACGTCGTCGTCGACGGGGCCGACTCGATCGCCCTGCGCCTGATGTACAACGGCCTGCGCGCCGCGTACGAGCCGGTCATCGGGGTCCTGGCCGCCGTCATGGCGGCCGAGGTGTCCGACCACGACGCGTACCGGCGGCTGGCCGCGGCGATCACCGCCGGCCGTCCGTCCGCGGCCGAGAGGGCCGCGGCCGCCCTGCTCCGCCCGGCCACCGACAACCTCTTCGCCCTGCTCGAGAAGATCGAGGAGTCATCGTGAGTGACAGCGTCCGCAGCCGTGACCGCGAGGCCATCGCGGACGATCAGGTCCGGCGTCGCTCGATCTCCCTCGGTGCCGCCGGCGCGGAATTCGTCCGTCACCCATCGCCGTGGGTGCTGGCCGCGCTGCTGGCCGGCGGCATCGTCGCCCGCATCGCGCACGGGGACTGGCGGGTGTCCGACGCAGTGCTGCCGGCCGTGATGCTCGCGATCTTTCCGGCGTTCGAATGGGTCGTGCACGTGTGCGTGCTGCACTGGAAGCCGCGGCGTATCGGGCGGCTGCGCATCGACTCGATCCTGGCCCGCGACCATCGCCGGCACCATGCTGACCCGCGCAACGTCCCGCTCGTGTTCATCCCGTGGCCGGCGCTGGTCTGGATCGTGCCCGCGACCATCGCGATCTCGGTGCTCGCCTTCCCGCGTCTCGGCCTCGGGCTGACCTTCCTGGTCGCGGCCGGTGCCGCCGGGCTCGCCTACGAATGGGTGCACTACCTCATCCACACCGACTACCGGCCGGTGACCCGCCTGTATCGCGCGGTGTGGAACAACCACCGGCTGCACCACTTCAAGAACGAGCACTACTGGTTCACGGTCACCTCGTCGGGCACGGCCGACCGGCTGTTCGGGACCCATCCCGATCCGCCGTCCGTGCCCAGATCGAACACCGCCCGCAACCTGCACGTGCCGGCCGAACCGTCCCCGGTCAGGGGCGGATGACGACCTTGTGCCCGACGCGCTGCGCGGCCGTTGTCATCGCGCGCTGAGCGTCGGGCAGGTCGAACGTGTGGCTGACCAGCTGGGCCAGGTCGATCGCGCCCCGCTCGGCGAGGGAGATCGCGCGGGGATAGACGTCCTTCATGCGCCGCGACATCGCGAACGTCAGCCCCTTGCGGCGGGCCGCGCCGGCGTCGAAGCTCGTGCGGTTGTCGTCCGGGATGCCGACGAGGACGACGCGGCCGCCCGGCCGGCACAGCGCCGCGGACAGGTCGACAGCGGCATCGGTGCCCGCGACCTCGATGACGGCATCGACACCGATCCCGTCGCCGATCGAGCGCACCGCAGCGATCGCGCCGGCCGGCTCGACGACCGTCGACGCGGCCGGCGAGGCGAGGTCGCGGCGGTGTGCGAGCGGTTCGACGGCGAGCACCGATGCGGCGCCGGAGAGCGCGGCGAGCCGGATCGCGAGCTGTCCGATCGGGCCGCAGCCGACGACGGCGACCGTGCCGGCAACGCGCAGGTGAGCCAGGTCCACGGCGTGCATCGCCACCCCGAGCGGCTCGAGCAGGGCGGCCGCGACGTCGTCGACCCGATCCGGCACGGGGTGGAGGCGGTCGGCCGGCCAGCTCAGGTACTGCGCCATGCCGCCGTCGGTGTCCCCGTGCCCGGCGAACCGTACATGGAGGCAGAGGTTGGCGTCGCCCTGCCGGCACGGCGGGCAGCGCTCGCACGGGATGGCGGGATCGATCGCCACCCGCTGCCCGGCGCGGGCGCCGGCGACGATCACGCCCGACATCTCGTGACCGAGGACGAGCGGAGCTGACATGGCCTGGTCCCCGATCGCGCCCCCGGCGAACCAGTGCAGATCGGAGCCGCAGATGCCGACGGCCCGCACCTCGACGAGGTCGCGGCCGGCGGCCGGGGCGGGCGCCGGCTCCTCGCCGAGCGTGACGACGCCGGCGCGCTCGAGGCGGGCGACTCGCATGACCCCGAACCTAGGCGCGCCGAGGGCCGGCCGACCAGCGAGGGGGCCGAACCGGTGGTTCCGGGCGAACCAGGGGGAGCACGGCGGGCCCGCACAAAAGTCCCATAGAGTACGGCCGCCAATCGTTGTATAAACCTCCTAGGGCCGGGCTGCATTCGATTGCATGCCCGCGTGGGTAATCGACCAGAGGAGGCCGGAATGAAGTCGATTCACGCAAGATCCCGACGGCGGCCGTTCGCCGTGGCCGTGGCCCTCGTGGCCGCGGGGACGGCGGTCGTGACGCTCGGCGTCGGTGGCTCGGCGAGCGCGCTGGGCGAGCACCAGGGCCGGCGCGCGCACGCGACGATCTCGAGCCGGCCGTGGGGAGCGTTCAACGGCCGACCGGTGAGCCTGTACACCCTCCGCAGCGGGCGCGGCATGACGGTCAAGATCACCGACTTCGGGGCCACGGTCCAGTCCATCTGGGTGCCGGACCGCCGCCACCACCCGACGAATGTCGCCTTGGGTTTCCCGACGCTCGACGGCTATGTGAACGACTTCCTGCAGCAGCACACCGGCGTCGCGTGGCCGCTGCCGAGCGGGTCGGGTGACACCTACTTCGGTGCGACGATCGGCCGGTACGCGAACCGCATCGCCCAACACTCGTTCACCATGCAGTGCAGCAACTGCTCCAACGACGGCGAGACCTACACGCTGCCCGCCAACAACGGCACCAACACGCTGCACGGCGGCGACCTCGGGTGGAACACGATGGTGTGGAGCGGGTCGATGAAGGCCGGACGCGGCTGGGTCGCGCTCAAGCTGACGTTGACGAGCCCGGACGGGGACGAAGGGTTCCCCGCGTCGGTGACGACGACGGTCACCTACATCCTGACGTCGGACAACCAGTTGAAGATCAAGTACGGCGCGACCAACAACGAGCCGGCCGGCGGTAAGGCCACGGTCGTCAACCTGACGAACCACACCTACTTCAACCTGGCCGGCGAGGCGTCCGGACCGGTGTTCGACCAGCTCCTCGAGATCAAGGCGAAGCGCTACTCGCCGATCGACACGGACTTCATTCCGACCGCTCCCTACACGGTTCCGGTCGCGGGCACGGCGTTCGACTTCCGGCACCTGAAGCCGATCGGCCGGGACATCACCAACGTCTCGATGCCCGACGGCACCAACGGCCAGTTCAACCAACTCGTGATCGCCCACGGCTACGACCACAACTGGGTGCTCAACGGCTCCGGGTACCGGCTGGTGTCGATCGCCAAGGAGCCCCGTAACGGCATCACGCTGTGGACCTACACCGACCAGCCCGGCGTGCAGTTCTACTCGGGCAACTTCCTGGTCGGCGACCTGACCGGCACGGGCGGACGGGCCTACCGGCAGACGGGCGGCTTCACGCTGGAGACGCAGCACTTCCCCGACACGCCGCACCACATCGGGCAGGCCGGTTGGCCGTCGGTCGTGCTGAACGCCGATGACACGTTCACCTCCACCACGTCCTACCGGTTCACCACCGGCGGGTCGCACCACCACTGATCCGTCGACCCGGATCCGGACCGGCAGCACCTCATCGGGAAAGCAGCTCCCGGTGGGTGGCCGGCCGGGTCCGGGTCGATGCCCGCAACACGCGATGCCGGTCGTCGTCCTCGCCGGTGCGGGGGAGCGCCGGGGGTAGCATGTTGACTGCGATCGTATGCAGTCCACCCCCGGGCATCAGGAGATCTCACGTGGCCCTCGACGAGGCGAGCCGCGCCGGCGGCCGGTCGCCGGGATCGTCGCCGCGGTCCCGACCGGTGACGATGCGCGACATCGCCCGCGCGACGAACCTGTCGCAGAGCACCGTCTCTCGCGTGCTGAACCGGACCCCCACCGTCGTCCCCATCGCGGAGTCGACCCGCGAGCGGGTGCTGGCCACGGCCACGGCCCTCGGCTACCGGCCCAACCCCCTCGCGCGCGGCCTGCGTGGTGCCAGCACGATGCTGCTCGGCGTCATCGTCCGGGAGATCACCGACCCGTTCTTCGCCGGCGCGGTCGAGGCGGTCACCACCTCGGCCAGCCGGCGCGGGTACAACGTCGTGCTCGGGCACGCTCACGCGCGCGCCGAGGAGGCGATCACGCTGTGGGGTGTCCTCGAAGCGCGGCACTGCGACGCGATCGTGCTCCTCGGCGACATGCACGACCAGGGCCGGTTGCTGCGCGACCTCGCCGGCGAGCACGTGCCCGTCGTCGCGCTGTGGCAGGGGGCGCACGAGACGGAGGTGCCGTGCGTCGCGGTGGACAACGGCGCCGGCATCCGGGCGGTGATGGATCATCTGGCCGGGCTCGGCCACCGGCGGGTCGCCTTCGTCGGCGGTCGCCGTCTCGGCGACATCAAGGAGCGCGAGGAGGCGTTCGTGCAGTACCTCGCCGACCTGGGCGAGCCGGTGCGTGACGGGTACCTGCAGCACGGCGTCAACGATCCGCAGACGGCGATCGAGGCCCTGGGCCGCCTGTGCGCACTGCCCGAACCGCCGACCGCCGTCGTGGCTGCGACGGACGTCCTCGCGATCGGCCTGCTGCACGCGGCCGACGAGCAGGGCCTCCGGGTGCCCGACCAGCTGTCGATCACCGGTTTCGACGACATCCCGATGGCCGAGTACACCGTGCCGGCGCTGACGACGATGCGGATGCCGGTGACCGAGATGGTCGAACAGGCGCTGCGCATGGTCCTGGACGAACCGAGCGGAAGCACGGGATCGATCCCGGCCTTGCGGGCCTCGCTCGTGGTGCGCCGGTCGACCGGTCCGGCACCCGCCGGGTGATCGAGACCGGCGGGCCCCGGTGCTGTCCGCCTCGGGCTAGTCGGCGAGGCGGTGATAGGCCTCGTTCCACCGCAACTCGCGCCGGAACCGGGCGGCCGTGGTGTCGCCGTCGATCGTGACCAGCTCGATGCCCGCGATCTCGGCGAAGTCCTCGACGACCTCGAGCGGCAGCGCTTGGGTGAAGCAGGTGTGGTGCGGCCCGCCGGCCAGGAGCCAGGCCTCGGCCGCGGTCGCGAGGTTCGGCCGCGGTACCCACACCGCGTGCCCCACCGGCAGCCGCGGCAGCTCGGCCTCCGGGGTGACGACGTCCACCTCGTTCGCGAGCAGGCGCAGCCGGCCGCCGAGATCGACGAGCCCGACGGTGAGGGCCGGCCCCGGCGCCGCGCCGAACACGAGCCGGACCGGGTCGGCCCGCCCGCCGATCGACAGCGGGTGGATCTCGCACGTCGGTCGATCGGACGCGATGGACGGGCACACCTCGAGCATGTGCGCGCCGAGGATCTGGGGCAGTTCGCCGCCGAGGTTGTACGTGTAGTCCTCCATGAAGGACGTCCCGCCCGGCCGGCCGTCGCTCATCACCTTCACCAGCCGGACGAGGGCGGCCGTCTTCCAATCGCCCTCGGCGCCGAAGCCGTACCCCTCGGCCATGAGCCGCTGCACGGCGATGCCGGGGAGCTGCGGCAGGGTCGCAAGATCCTCGAACGTGTCGGTGAACGCCTTGGCCCCGACCTCGTCGAGGAAGCCGCGGATGCCGATCTCGATGCGGGCGGCGTCACGCAGGGCGGGATGCCGGGGGCCGCCGTCACGCAACTCGGCGACCACCGCGTAGTCGCGTTCGTACTCCTTGACGAGCGCATCGACGGCGGGGCCGGGCACCGCGCGGACCCGATCGGCGAGCTCGCTGACGCCGTAGCCGTTGACCGCGAAACCGAGCCGGATCTGCGCGGTCACCTTGTCGCCCTCGGTGACCGCGACCTCGCGCATGTTGTCGCCGAACCGGGCGATCCGCAGGTGCTGGGCCTCGTGCCAGCCGCAGGCGGCGCGGGCCCAGTTCCCGATCCGCTCCTGCACGGCCGGCTCGCTCCAGTGCCCGACGACGATCTTGCGCCGGCGCTGCAACCGGGTCGCCAGGTAGCCGAACTCGCGGTCGCCGTGGGCGGACTGGTTGAGGTTCATGAAGTCCATGTCGATCTCGGCCCACGGCAGGGCAGCGTCGTGCTGGGTGTGCAGGTGCAGCAGCGGCTTCTGCAGCGCGGCCAGGCCGGCGATCCACATCTTCGCGGGGGAGAAGGTGTGCATCCACGTGATGATCCCGATGCACCGGTCGTCGGCGTTGGCCTCGAGGCACACGCGGCGGATCCCGTCCGCGGTCGTCAGCACCGGCCGCCCGACGACCGGCACCGGGACCGCGGGCGCGCCGGTGAGGGCGGTGACGACGTGTCCGCTCTGCTCGGCTACCTTGCCCAGCACGTCCTCGCCGTACAGGTGCTGGCTGCCGGTGAGGAACCAGAGCTCGCCGCTCACCGGGCGAACCGTTTCTGCAGCAGGGCGTGGACGCTGATCGCGGCCAGGATGATGCCGCCGTAGATCACCTGCGTCCAGAAGTCCTTCAGCCCGACGGCGACCGTGCCGGCCTCGATCCCGCCGATCAGGAACGCGCCGATGAACGTGCCCCAGATGGTGCCGCGACCGCCGAACACCGACGTGCCGCCGACGAACACCGCGGCGAGGGCCGGGAGCAGCGTACTGCTGCCCTGGTTCGGGTAGAAGTTGACGATCGCGAAGCTGTTCATCATGCCGGCCAGTGCCGCCGCCATGCCGGTGAGGACGAACAGGATCATGCGGGTGCGAACGGTCGGGATGCCCATCAGCCCGGCGGCCTGCTTGTTGTCGCCGATCACGTGCGCGTTCTGGCCGAGGCGGTGCCGGTAGAGCAGTGCCCAGACGATGACCGCGACCACGACGAACCACACGAACTGCATCGGGAAGCCGAACAGGCGCCCGGTGAGCAGCCGACCGGGCCCGCTGCCGTCCGTCTCGAGCAGCGTGTAGCTCTTGCCGTTGACGAGCACGAGGGTGAGCCCCCGGAACAGGAACTGGGTGCCGATGGTGACGACGAGGGCCGGGATGCCGATGATGCACACGAAGAAGCCGTTGACGAATCCGGCCGCGGCGCCGACCAGGAGCGCGGTGAAGACGCCGAGCGTGACGCTGTGGGTCGTGTGCTCGACCCCGACGTAGCCGACCATGCCGAGCGCGAATATCGACGGGAAGGACAGGTCGATGTCGCCGGCCACGATGAGCATGGTGAGCGGGAGTGCGATGAGGCCGAAATAGGGCACCGAGATCGCGTACGACACGTAGATCCGGCTGTGCAGGAAGGTGTCGGGCGCGAGGATCGTGAAGATGATCCACACCAGCAGGAACGCGGCGGTGATGCCGATCTGGGAACCGAAGCTGATGGTGAACGTGCGCAGCGTCCACCTCCGCCTCAGGCGCACGAATGCCGTCGGCCGCTGCGCCGTCGCGGTCATCGCTTCCCTCCGGCCCCGCCGTCCCGCGCCGGTTCGGTGTACCGGCCGGTCGCGGCGACTTCGCGCATGATGGTCGTGAGCTCGTCGAGGCTGTACCGGCTGGTCAGGAACTCCCCGGCCACCTGGCCGCGGTCGATGATGACGACCCGGTCCGCCACCGAGTAGACGTGGAAGAGGTTGTGATCGATGAAGATCGCCGACTTGCCGGCCGCCTTGATGCCGCGGACGAAGTCGAGGCACTTCTCGGTCTCGCTGAGTGACAGGCCCATGGTGGGCTCGTCGAGGACGATGAGGTCGGCCTCGAAGTGCAGTGCGCGCACGATGGCCAGGCCCTGACGCTCGCCGCCGGACAGCCCGGTGACCGGGGTGTCCGGCGTCAGGATCGCCGACGTGAAGCCCATCGACTCGCGCATGAGATCGGCGGTCACGCGGCGCATCTCGCCCACGTTCAGGACCCCGCCCGGGTAGGTGAGCGGACGGCCCATGAAGATGTTGCGCCACAGCGATTGCTGCTCGGCGAGGGCCCGCTCCTGGTACACCGTCTCGACGCCGAGCGAGCGCGCCTTGCGCACGGTGAGGCGATCGACCTTCTGGCCGCGGAAGTAGATCTCACCCTCGTCCGGGTGGTGGTACCCGGTGATCATCTTGATGAGGGTGGACTTGCCGGCACCGTTGTCGCCGAGCAGGCCGAGCACCTCACCGGCGCCGAGCCGCAGGCTGACGTCGTGCAGGGCGTGCACGCCGCCGAACGACTTGGAGCAGTGCCGCAGCTCGATGACCGGCGCCGGCTCGCCTGCACTCGCCTCGGCCGCGGCGCGCGCCTGTGGAGCGGGCGGCCGGTCGAGCTCACGCTCGCCGGCCGCCGCGCCCTCCGTCCCGGACTGCTTGAACGTCACCGGATCTGCTTGCCCACGAGGGGAGCGATCTGGTCGATGTTCGACTTGTCGACGAACCCGCCACCGGTGTCGATACGCAGGCCGCTGAAGCCGTACGCGTGGGTCAGGCAGAGCTGCTGGATCGCCAGATAGCCCTGCAGCCACTCCTGCTGGTCGATGACCAGGCTGATGTAGCCGTTCTGGATGCCCTTCACGGTCGCCGGCGACATGTCGAAGCCGGCCGCGTAGATCGAGCCGGGCTTGAGGTTCGCCGCCTTCATGTAGGTCGGGATGGTCGATGTCAGGTTGCCGTGGTCGATGAAGATGGCCTTGACGTCCGGGTGCTTCGAGACGTACCCGGTGAAGATCGGCACGCCCGCCGAGGGGTCGGCATTGGTCGCGTCGTTGATCTCCAGGTAGTCGACCTTCATGCCGGCCTTGGCCAGCGTGTCGGTGATGCCCTTCGTGCGCTCACCGCGGCCCGGCTGGGACTTGAGCCCCCAGACGAAGACCCGGCTGCCGGACTGCAGCTTGTCGCGCGAGATTGCTTCCTTGGCCAGTGCCGCGCCGGCGTCGTACAGCGTGGCGCCGACGTAGCCGGTGCCCTGGGCGGCGTACTTCGACTCCGCATTCGGCAACTCGGTGTTCATGACCGTCACGAGGATGCCCTGGCTGCGGGCCTGGTCGATCAGCGGATCGAAGGCCGAGTCACCGGGGTGCCCCATGACCGCGATGCCGTCCGGCTTGGTCGCCATCGCCTGTTGGAACTGCGTGATCATCTTGTTCGGGTCCCAGTCCGACCACTGGTAGGTGACGGACGGGCCGAGCGCGGCCGCGGCCGCCTTCGCGCCGTTGTAGACGACGGTCTCGAAACCCCCGCCGGCGGTGCCGCCCGGGAAGAAGACGATCTTCGTGCCTTTGCAGAACTGGGCGCCGCTGGGCACGCTGGCGCCCCCGGCCGAGTTCGTCGACGTCGACTTCTTGCTGCTGCTCGAGCACCCGGCGATGGCCAGGGCCGCCACAGCCAGTACCGCGCCGGCTCGCCACGCGGCCGACCAGCCCTTACCTCTCATGGTGGATCCCCCTTCTTCGGGAAGCCGCTAATGCCGAATTGGCGCCAAATCCGCCCGACTGCCCCTTCCCTCGACGGTGGACCTGGCCGGTCGCGATTACACGCATTCGAGTGACTGCATGCGTATGCTTGTCCTGAACCGGCCAGAATTCAAGGCCCAAACGTCCTATCGGACATATGGGCGATGCAAGGCACGTCGGGGAGGTGCAGGGTGTCGCTTTTCGGACTGCGCGACGCGGTCGCGGAGGCGAACCGGGCCCTGGCGGTCGCGGGGCTGGTGACCCTGTCGTTCGGCAACGCCAGCGGGATCGACCGCGACCGCGGGGTCATGGTGATCAAGCCGAGCGGCATCGGGTGTGCCGACGCGACGCCGGAGCAGATGGTCGTCGTCTCGCTGCGCGACGGCCGGGTCGTCGAGGGGGAGTTGCGCCCGTCCTCGGATACCCCGACCCACCTCGTGCTCTACCGCCGGCTCGAAGGTATCGGCGGCGTCGTCCACACCCACTCGGAGTTCGCCACCGCCTGGGCCCAGGCCGCCCAGGCGATCCCGTGCCTGGGAACCACCCACGCCGACCACTTCGCCGGCCCGGTTCCGATCACGCCGCCGCTCACCGACCAGCAGATCGCCGGCGACTACGAGCGCGAGACCGGCGAGGTCGTGGCCGACCGGATCGCCGAGTTGGGCGTCGAACCGTTGCGGCTGCCGGCCGTCCTCGTGCGCTCACACGGACCGTTCGTGTGGGGCGTCGACCCCGCGCAGGCCGCGAGCAACGCCGCGACCCTCGAGCTGGTGGCGGCGATGGCCTGGCGCACCCGGCTGCTCGTACCGGACGCGGCCGAGATCGGCACCTCGCTGGCGGCGCGGCACTTCAGCCGCAAGCACGGGCCGTACGCCTATTACGGGCAACCCGTCGTCGGGGCCGTCGAGCACCGGTAGCGCTCGCGCGTCGCCTACCCTTCGCACCCATGCCGGCTGTCGTCTTCGATCTCGACGGGGTTCTTCTCGATTCCGAGCCGCTGTGGCAGGAGGTCCGGCGGGGCCTGGCGGTGCGGGCCGGTCTGGACTGGCCGGCGGATGCCACGGCGCTGATGCAGGGCGTCGGCACCGCGGACTGGTCGGGCTACCTGGCCCGGGTCGTCGGGGTCCCCGGCCCGCCCGAGGCGATCGCGCGGCGGGTGATCGGCGAGTTGGCCGAGCGGTACGCCGAGCGGCTCCCGCTGATGCCCGGAGCCCTCGAGGCCGTCGAACGGATGGCCGGTTCCGGCCCGCTCGGCCTGGCGTCCGGGTCGCCGCGCGAACTCATCGACACGATCATGCAGCAGACGCCGCTGGGCCGCCGGTTCCAGGTCGCGGTGGCAAGTGACGACGTGGCGGCGAACAAGCCCGCGCCCGACGTCTATCTCGAGGTCGTGCGCCGCCTCGGCGCCGAGCCGGGGCGGGCCGTCGCGGTCGAGGACTCGGCGAACGGGCTCCGCTCGGCCCACGCGGCCGGCCTGCGGGTCGTCGCGATCCCGCAGCCCGGCTTCCCGCCGGCGCCCGACGCCCTGGCACTGGCCGACGCGGTGCTCGCATCGCTCGACGAGCTGACGGTGGAGCTCGTCGACGGGCTGACCCGCTGAACCGGTGCCGCGCTACTTGCTCTTCGTGAGGTCGTACATCGTCGCGACCACCACGGCGGACGAGGCGGTCGTCGACTTCTTCCACCCGCCGCTACGGCTCCACCGCTGCCCGGCGTAGGCCACCTGCTCGATGCCGAGACGGTCGGCGTTGGCGACGAACCAGGCGGCGGTCTGCCAGTGCGCGCCGGCCGCCCGGACGGTCAGCGCGTCGGCCGCACGCGGGCTGCTGATCCCCAACTGGTGCTTGGCCTGGGCGGCCACCTGGGCGGTGGTGGCTACCTTGGTCGGCTTCGGGAATTCGCAGGAGATCCCGGCCGCCGTATGGCCCTGCAGCGCGTCGGCCAGCGCCTGCGCCTCCGGCTCGTGCTGGCCGTACAGGCTGCCGTCGGCCGAGATCTGGACCGCCTGCACCGCCTCCGACAACGACAGCTGCTGCCAGTGCGGCACTTGGACGAGCGCGTCCAGGAACTCCTTGGTCGCCTCGCCCACGTCGGTCAGCTTCTGCGGGTCGCCGCCGCCCCAGCCCTGCGACGGGCGCTGCTGCAGGACCCCGACCGAGTCGCGGTCGCCCTCGTTGGGGCCCAGGTTGGTCAACTTGCTCTCCTGCAGCCCCGCGGCCAGGACGAGCACGGTCGCCCGCTCCGGCAGCGGGACGCGGTACTTCGTGACCGCGCCGACCATCGTCGCGGCGACCGACGCCTGATCGGTGTCGAGGTCGTAGGACCCCACCGTGCAGTTGCTGACCGTCAGGTGCGACTTGGCCGTGTTCCAGAGCGAGTGCAGCCCGAAGGCGCCGCCGACGACGACGGCGGCCACGACGGCCAGCCCGATCAGGACCTTGATGGGACGCGCTGCCATCAGCCGTCAGGCGTTCGTATGCAGCGCATCGTTCAGGGTGACGCCCGTGCCGGCCCGCGGGCGCGCCTCGAGCGCACCGGTCACGCTGTTGCGCCAGAACTGCCAGCCGCTCTCGCCGGAGAGCGTGGCCGCCTTCACGACCCGCCCGTCCGGCAGCGCGACCTTCGAGCCGGCGGTGACGTACGTGCCGGCCTCGACGATGCAGTCGTCGCCCAGCGAGATCCCGATGCCGGCGTTGGCGCCGATGAGGCAGCGCCGGCCGACGCTGATCTGCTCCTTGCCGCCACCGGACAGCGTGCCCATGATCGAGGCGCCGCCACCGACGTCCGAGCCGTCACCGACGACGACGCCGGCCGAGATCCGGCCCTCGACCATCGATGCCCCGAGCGTGCCGGCGTTGTAGTTCACGAAGCCCTCGTGCATGACGGTCGTGCCCGGCGCGAGGTGGGCGCCGAGGCGGACCCGGTCGGCGTCGGCGATCCGGACGCCGGTCGGCACGACGAAGTCGGTCATCCGCGGGAACTTGTCGACGCCCAGGACCTGCACCGGTCCCTTCCGGCGCAGCGCCAGGCGGGTGTGCTCGAACTCCTCGACCGGGCAGGAACCGACGTTCGTCCAGGCGATGTTCGGCAGCACGCCGAAGATGCCGTCGAGGTTCAGCTCGCGCGGGCGGACGAGCCGGTGGGACAGCAGGTGCAGCCGCAGGTAGGCGTCGACGGCGTCCGCGGGGGGCGTGTCGAGGTCGATCTCGCAGACCGAGATGTCCAGCCGCACGTTGCGGTCGGCGGCGCTCTCCTGGGTGCCCGTGAGCGAGGCCAGCGCGTGCGGCGCCGTGGCCGCCTCCGGCCGCTCCCCGAGCAGCGGCTCCGGGAACCAGGTGTCGAGCACCCGGCCGGCCGACGGCCCGGAGGCGACGGTGGTGGTCAGGCCGTAGCCCCAAGCGGTGCGTTCTTCCACGCGGCTCAGCCTAACGATCGGCGCCTGAAGGCCCTGGTTGCCTGGGTCACGCGCTGCTTATAAGGGCCCCGGCACAATGCCCGCCCCGCGTAGCGTGCGGAGCATGACTGAGCGCTCCCTGGATCTCGCGACCGACGCGGCGGTGCTGACGGCCGCGCTCGTCGACGTGGAGTCCGTCTCCGGGAACGAAAAAGTGCTGGCCGACCTGGTCGAGGACGCGCTGCGCCGCTGCCCGCCGCTGGCGGTGAGCCGCGACGGCAACGTCGTCGTGGCCCGCACGGACCTCGGACGGGAGCAGCGGGTCGCCCTCGCCGGTCATCTCGACACCGTGCCGGTCGCCGGGAACCTGCCGTCGCGGCTGGCCGACGGCGTCCTGTCCGGCTGCGGCACGACGGACATGAAGTCCGGCGTCGCCGTCATGCTGCGGGTCGCGCACCTGATCGGCACCGGGGCGCTGGACCCGCGGGTCGACCTCACCTGGGTGTTCTACGACTGCGAGGAGATCGAGGCGGCCCGCAACGGGCTCGGCCGGCTCGCCCGCACCGCCCCCGACACGCTCGGCGCCGACCTCGCGATCCTCCTCGAACCGACGGACGCCGTCGTGGAGGGCGGCTGCCAGGGGACGCTGCGGGTCGCGGTCCGCACCACCGGCGTGCGGGCCCACAGCGCGCGGAGCTGGCTGGGCCAGAACGCCATCCACGCCGCCGCACCCGTGCTGACCCGGCTCGCGGCCTACGAGCCCCGGGTGGTGTCCGTGGACGGGCTCACCTACCGCGAGGGGCTCAACGCCGTCGGCATCTCCGGCGGCATCGCCGGCAACGTGATCCCCGACGAGTGCACGGTCACCGTCAACTACCGCTTCGCCCCGGACCGCTCGGCCGAGGACGCACTCGCGCACGTCCGCGACGTCTTCCACGACTTCGCCGTCGAGGTGACCGACAGCGCGCCGGGCGCGAGGCCCGGCCTCGACTCGCCGGTGGCGGCCGGGTTCGTCGCGGCGGTGGGCGGCGAGGCCCGCGCGAAACTCGGCTGGACCGACGTCGCCCGCTTCGGCGAGCTCGGCATTCCGGCGGTCAACTTCGGCCCCGGCGACCCGAACCTCGCCCACAAGCCCGAGGAGCACGTGCCGGTCCAGCAGGTGCTCGACGTCGAGGCCGCGCTGGTGCGGTTCCTGGCGTGAACGTCGTCGCGGTGCACCGGGACGACCGGCACCGGTTCAGCAAACCGGCCGCGGACGCGATCACGCTGCGCACCGGCCTCGGGGTCGAGGGCGACGCCCACTTCGGCGCGACCGTGCAGCACCGTTCCCGGGTCCGCCGCGACCGGACCGCGCCCAACCTCCGCCAGGTGCACCTGATCGCGGCCGAGCTGCTGGAAACCCTCGTCGGGCAGGGGTTTGCGGTCAGGCCGGGGGCGGTGGGGGAGAACGTGACCACCCGCGGCGTCGACCTGCTGGCGCTGCCGACGGGCACCCGCCTGCACCTCGGCGCCGACGCGATCGTCGAGGTGAGGGGACTGCGCAATCCGTGCGTCCAACTCGACCGGTTCCAGACCGGGCTGCGGCGGGCCGTGCTCGATCGCGACGAGGCCGGCGCACTGATCCGTCGGGCCGGGCTGATGGCGGTCGTCGTCCAGGACGGCGTCGTGCGGGCCGGCGATGAGATCGAGGCGCGCCGGCCGGACGGCCCGCACCGGCCGCTCGAGCCGGTCTGACCAGATCCGAACATTTCCCGAACCGCCGGTGCACAGCTCGCCCCTAGAACTGACGGGTCACACCGCCTCGGGTGACCAGTCGAAAGGACCAGCTATGACAAGTCGACGGAGGGCGCTGCTCACCACCGGCGCCGCACTCGCCATGGGCGCGATCGGTCTGGCCGTCCCGGCCGCCGCCGCGGCCACCACGCCCTCGGCCGCCGCGTGCGACAAGGCACCGTGGGCGGCCAAGGTCCAGGGCGCCCCGAGGGGGTTCGGGGCCGGGTCGCCCAGTGGCGACTACCTCTGGCACGACTCCCGCGGCTTCCATCTGCGGGTCACACACGGCGGCACCCATGACCAGCGGGTGTACAGCGGCCAGGTCACCAGCTCGGCGCCCATGAAGATCGACCCCGTGAAGCTCGAGAAGGGCGACACGGTCAAGCTCTCGGCCAACCACCGGACCCTCGTCTTCGTTTTCGCCAACCGCGGCTACATCGACGGGGTCAACTTCCACACGTACTGCGCGTCGTCGCTGGCGGTGTCGCGGCTGCACGTCGGCAGCCGCAACCTTCCGGCCTCGCACGTCTACCTGGGTGCCCACCGGGCCCACCCCGCGCACGTCCCGTTCACCGTGCACCGCGTCCCGGCGACCTGATCGACGGCCGCGCCGGTGCTGGCGCTACCGTCCGTCCATGACCGAGAAACAGGACGGGCGGACCCAGCACCAGCACGGGCCGGTGCTCCTGCGGCGCAGCCAGATCAAGGCCGGAACCACCGACCAGCGGCTGCTCGACTCCCGGGGCAGCTCCGACTGGGTGCACACCGACCCGTGGCGGGTGCTGCGCATCCAGAGCGAGTTCGTCGAGGGCTTCGGCCTGCTGGCCGAGCTGCCGGCCGCGGTGTCGGTGTTCGGCTCGGCCCGGACGCGGAGCGACCATCCGGAGTACCAGGCGGCGCGCGATCTCGGGGCCGCACTGGCCCGGGCCGGCTTCGCCGTCATCACCGGCGGGGGCCCGGGCGCGATGGAGGCGGTGAACCGCGGTGCGTCCGAGGCCGGCGGCATCTCGGTCGGGCTCGGCATCGAGTTGCCGTTCGAGCAGAGCCTCAACGAGTGGGTCGACGTCGGCATCAACTTCCGGTACTTCTTCGCCCGCAAGACGATGTTCGTGAAGTACGCCCAGGCCTTCGTGATCATGCCCGGCGGCTTCGGCACCCTCGACGAGATGTTCGAGGCGTTGACGCTGGTGCAGACCCAGAAGGTGACGCGGTTCCCGGTGATCCTCTTCGGCACCGCGTACTGGCAGGGCCTGGTCGAGTGGATGCGGCAGTCGCTGCTCACCGGGGGGAAGATCAACGAACCGGACCTCGAGCTGATGTACCTGACCGACGACGTCGATGATGCCGTCGCCCGTATCGTCGAGGCGGAGAAGGCCCGGTCGGACCAGAGCGACGCCGAGCGGGCGGTCGCGGCCGAGGGGCCGCAGACCCACATGCACGACGGCCAGTGAACGTCTGCGTCTACTGCGCGTCCGCGGAGTCGATCGACCCGGCCTACGTCGCCCTCGCGACCGAGGTGGGGAGTCGGCTGGCGGCGGCCGGGCACGGTCTGGTCTCCGGCGGTGGCCGGGTGTCGATGATGGGTGCGGTCGCCCGGGCGGCCCGGGCCGGCGGCGCCCACACCGTCGGCGTGATTCCCGAGCACCTCGTCCCGTTCGAGGTCGCCGACACCGACGCCGACGAGCTCGTCGTCGTCGACACGATGCGCGAGCGCAAGCGGGTGATGGACGAGCGGTCGGACGCGTTCCTGGCGCTGCCGGGCGGGATCGGCACGCTCGAGGAGCTCTTCGAGGTCTGGACGGCGCTGTCGCTCGGCATGCACGCCAAGCCGGTCGTGGTGCTCGACCCGGACGGCTTCTACGCGCCGCTGTGGGCCTACCTGGACGCCCTGCGCTCGCGCGGGTTCGTCCGGGCCGCGGCCCTTTCCGTGCTGCGCAGGGTGGCCACGGTGGACGAGGCCCTCGCCGCCCTGGCCGCTCCCGTCCCCGTCCCCGTCCCCCGGGTTGAGTGGCGCCTTCCGGGGCGAGTGGCGCCTTACAAGGCGCCACTCGCCCGGAACGCGCCACTCAACCGGAGGTGCCGCGCGGGAGCCCGGCGCCGTGCTGCTGGAAGTGCAGCAGCCGCTCGTTCTCGTAGGCGATCCGCTCGCCGGTGCGGTCGAGGTCGCGGAACATCTGCTTGAGGACGCGGACGCCGCCGGGGCTCTGCGCCGCGACGGCCCGGGCGAGGTCGAGGGCGGCCGCCTCGGCGTCGTCGGCGGCCGCGGTGCGGTGCAGCAGGCCGAGCTCACGGGCCTCCTCGACACCGACGACCCGGCCGGTGTAGACGACGTCCTTCGCCCGGGACACCCCGATGAGCGGGGCCAGCCGGGCCGGGCCGACCGGCACGCCGAGCCGGGCGCCGGCCCAGGCGAGCTTGAGGTTGTCGCCGCCGACGCGCAGGTCGGCGCCGGCCACGATCTCCGCCCCCGCGCCGACGCAGTTCCCGACGCAGACCGCGATCACCGGCACCGGGAACGCGTCGATGGCCGCGTACATGCGGGTGAACGCGGCCATCCGGGCCACGCCCCCCGCGGCGTCCAGGGACTCCTCGATGTCGGCGCCGGCGCAGAGCGCCCGGACGCTGGTCGTCGAGACGACGAGGGCGCGCAGCGCGTCGTCCGCGGCCAGCTCGTCGAGCAGGTCGTTGAGCCGGGCCAGGGTCGCCGAGTCGAGCGCGTTGCGCTTGTCGGGCCGGTTGAGCCGGACGATCGCGATGCCGTCGTCGAGGTGTTCGCAGAGCACGGGCGCGTCGGTCATGGCGCGGGGTCCTTCATGGGCAGAGTCCACCATGCCGAGCGGCTCGTACGCTGTGGCGGTGGCAACAGAGATGACGGTTGAGCAGCGGCGGGCCTTCCTGCTGGCCGGCACCCGGACCGGCGTCCTCGCGACCGTCCGGAAGGACGGCCGCCCGCACGCGGCGCCGATCTGGTTCACCCTCGACGGCGACGATGTGCTGTTCACGACCGGCGCGGAGACGGTGAAGGGCCGCAACCTGCGCCGCACCGGCCGGGCCCTCATGGTGGTCGACGAGTCGACGCCGCCGTTCGACTTCGTCACCGTCGAGGGTCCGGCGGAGATCTCCGAGGACGTCGACGAATTGCTGCACTGGGCCACCGTGCTCGGCGGGCGCTACATGGGGGCCGGGGCCGCGGCGGAGTTCGGGCGGCGCAACGCCGTGCCGGGTGAGCTGCTGATCCGGCTGCGTCCGGAGAAGATCGTCGCGCTGGCCGGTATCGCCGACTAGGCGAGACCGCGGCGCGCCACCGCGGGTGGCCGGGTGCCGCGGATCGCGGCCACCAGGTCGAGCGCGCGCCGGGTGGCCCGCACGTCGTGCGCGCGAAAGACCTGCGCCCCGTGCCAGGCCGAGATCGCGGTCGCGGCCAGCGTGCCCTCGAGCCGCTCGTCGGCCGGCAGGTCGAGCGTCTCGCCGATGAAGTCCTTGCGGGACAGCGCGACCAGGACCGGCCAGCCGGTGGCGACCAGTTCGTCCAGCCGGCGGGTGAGCTCGAGCGAGTGCCGGGTGTTCTTGCCGAAGTCGTGCGTGGGGTCGACGAGGATGCCGTCGCGCCGGACCCCGGCGGCAACGGCCGCCTCCGCCGCGGTGGTGACGGCCTCGATGACGTCGGCGACCACGTCGGCGTAGGCGACCCGGTGCGGGTCCGCCCGCGGGCCGATGCCGCCCGTGTGGCTGCACACCAGCCCGGTGCCGGTGGCGGCGGCGAGGGCGACGAGCTCGGGGTCGGCGCCGGCCCAGGTGTCGTTGATGAGGTCGGCGCCGGCGGCGACCACTCGCTCGGCCACCAGGGCCCGCCAGGTGTCGACGCTGATGACGAGTCGCGGGTGGCGCTCGCGGGCCGCGGCGACGACGGGCAGGACCCGGTCGAGCTCCTCCTCGACCCCGACCTCCGGGCCGTAGCCGGCCCGGACCCCGCCGATGTCGATGATGTCGGCGCCCTCGGCCACCGCCCGGTCCACCGCCTCCAGCGCCGCCGCGAGGGCGACGTTTCGTCCGCCGTCGTAGAACGAGTCCGGCGTGCGGTTGACGATCGCCATGACGGCGAACTCTCCGGGCCCGAACGAGCGGGGACCGAGCGTCAACGTCACGTGGTCAGCCTGGCATGGCACGATCGTGCGGTGCTGCACCTGCTCCTGTACGGACTCCTGGCGGTCATCCTGGCCGGCGTGCTGTTCGCCGCCGCCGCCCGGTTCCTGCCCGCCGGTGAGCAGATCGCGCCGCCGCTGCGCGACGAGCCGCCGTGGGAGCTGCCCTTGGAGCGGCCACTCGAGGCCGAGGATGTCGACGGGGTGCGGCTGCCCGTCGCGCTGCGCGGGTACCGCTTCGCCGAGACCGACCTGCTGCTCGACCGCCTCGCCGGGGAGTTGCGGGCCCGGGACGAGGAGATCGCCCGGCTGCGCGGCCACGCGGTATCCGCGGTGCCGGTCCCGGCGGCGCCGGCCGAGGTCCGTCCGGCGGAGGAAGATGAGCGCCCGGCCGAGTGATCTGCCACGGTGCGGGTGGGCCACCTCGGCACCGGAGTACGTCGCCTATCACGACGACGAGTGGGGCTGCCCGCTGCACGGCGAGCACGCGCTGTTCGAACGGATGTCGCTCGAGGCCTTCCAGTCCGGCCTGTCCTGGCTGATCATCCTGCGCAAGCGCCCGGCGTTCCGGGCCGCGTTCGCCGGGTTCGACATCGACGCCGTCGCGGCCTTCGACGACGGTGCCGTCGAGCGGCTGCTCGCCGACGCCGGGATCGTCCGCAACCGGGCCAAGATCCTCGCCGCCATCGGCAACGCCCGCGCGGTGCGCGACGCCGTGCCGGAGGGGTTGGACGAGCTGCTCTGGTCGTTCGCGCCGAGCGGGCCGCGGCCGCGCCCGCAGACCCTGGCGGATGTACCGGCGACCTCGGTCGAGTCGAAGGCGATGGCCAAGGAGCTCAAGCGGCGCGGGTTCCGGTTCGTCGGGCCGACCACCGCCTATGCCCTGATGCAGGCCACCGGCATGGTCGACGACCACGTCGCCACCTGCTGGCGGGCCGGTTAGGAGCCGGACCGCGGGCCCGGGCAGCGATCATGTTGCATGCCGTCGGCGGGGACCGCCGTCCAGCAACATGGTCGGCTGGGCCGGCACGACCTCACCTGCCCAGGAACGTCGGCTTCTGCTTGGCCACGAAGGCGGCGGTGGCGTTGCGGTGGTCCTCGGTGTGGCCCATCGCCCGCTGCAGCTCACCCTCCTTGGCCAGGGCCGCCTCGAGGTCGTGGTTCGCGGCGAAGGCGATCGACTCCTTGATGGCCGCGTAGGCCGCGGTCGGGCCGGCCGCCAGCCGGGCCGCGAGCTCCTGGGCCGCCGGGAGCATGTGGTCGGGCTCGACGACGGCATTGACGAGCCCCATCTCGAGCGCGGCTTCGGCCGTGATCGGCTCGGCCAGCAGGCACAGCGCGGTCGCCCGCGCCTGCCCGACCAGCCGCGGCAGCGTCCACGAAACCCCGCTGTCGAGGGTCAGGCCGACGTTGGCGAAGGCGATGCAGGAAGCCGGCCGAGTTCGGCCGCGATGCGGAAATCGCACGCGAACGCCAGTCCGGCCCCGGCGCCGGCGGCCATCCCGTTGACGGCGGCGATCACCGGCTTGGGCATCGTGGCCAGCGCCAGCACGAGCGGGTTGTAGTGCTCGGTGACGGTCGAGAGCGGGGCAGGGTCGTTGGCCTCCAGCAAGGCGACGTGCTCCCGCAGGTCCTGGCCGACGCAGAAGCCCCGGCCGGTGCCGGTGAGCACGACCGCCCGCACCGCGGGGTCGGCCGCGACCGTCCCGGGTGGCGGTCGAGCAGCGCCTCCTTCAGCCCGACCGAGAGCGAGTTCATCGACTCCGGCCGGTTCAGGGTCAGCGTCGCGACGCCCTCGCTGCGATCGACCAATAGCACGTCCGTGGCGTCCGTCACGCCGATCTCCCTTCGACGCCGACGACGCTACCGCCCCCCGGAGTTGGGTGAACGGCGCATCATGCGGGAGAATGGGCCCACAATCCGGTGGCGCCCGCCCCGCGTCACCGGAGTCGTTACGTGTAGACGTGGGCGTTGCTCACCTAGGAGGTTCGCATGGCGGCCATGAAGCCGCGGACGGGCGACGGCCCGCTCGAGGTCACCAAAGAAGGCCGCGGCATCGTGATGCGCGTGCCGCTCGAGGGCGGCGGGCGCCTCGTCGTCGAGATGTCCGCCGATGAGGCGAGGCGCTCTGGGCGACGCTCTGAAGTCGGTCGTCGGCTAACCCATATCGCCCTGCCGGCCCCGGCCCGATCCGCCTGATCGGACCGGGGCCGGCTGCTTTCCAGCAGCTCATCATGGGGCAGGATTCGCCCGTGATCGCTGTCCAGGCTTCGCCTGGCGCCCGCCGCCGACGGGGCCGAGCCGATCGGGATCGGCGACGACGACCCGGTCGCGGGCCCGCGCGCCGCCGGGTGATGCTCGCCCGCGACCTGCCCGCGGGGCGCCGCCGGCTCGACGCCCATGGCCTCGCCGGCGACCGGCTCGCCGCCTTCGTCGAGGGGCTGGTGCTCGGTTGCTACCGGTTCACCCGCGCGACCTCGCCCGACCCGGCGCCGGAGTCGGTCGAGCTCTGCGGGGCCGACGACGAGGCCGCCATCGAGCGCGGGCTGCGCACGGCCGCCGCGGCGGCCTGGGCGCGCGATCTCGCCAACACCCGATCGGATGAGAAGACGCCGGCCTGGCTGGCCCGGCAGGCTGCCCGCGTCCTCACCCCGCTCGGCGTGCGACGTGCGAGAACACGACGAGACGCTGGCTGCGGGAGCAGGGCTTCGGGGCGTGCTGGCCGTCGGCGGCGGTTCGGCGGCACCGCCCCGGCTGATCGAGGCGCCGGTGGCGCCCGCGCGGGGCCCGCCCCGGCGTCCACCTCGTCCTCGTCGGCAAGGGCATCACCTTCGACACCGGCGGCGTGAACCGCAAGCCCGGCACCGGCATGATCGATGATGTTCACCGACATGGCCGGCGGGGCGGCCGTCCTCGCGGCGCTGCGCTCGATCGCCGCGGCCCGGGCTACCGATCCAGGTGACCGCGCTCGTGCCGTCGGCCGAGAACGCGCTCGCGGCCGCGTCCTACCGGCCCGGCGACGTCGTGCGGCACTTCGGCGGCCGTACCAGCGAGATCGACGAACACCGACGCCGAGGGGCGGCTCGTGCTCGCCGACGCGATCGCCTACGCCGCGGCCCGGCTCCGCCCGACCGTCCTCGTCGACATCGCGACGCTGACCGGCGCGATGAAGGTCGCGCTCGGGCTGCGGACCGGCGGGCTCTTCGCGACGACCGACGAGCTCGCCGACGGCCTGACCGCGGCCGGTGACGCGCACGGGCGAGCCGCTGTGGCGGTTGCCGATGCCGGCCGAGTACGAGTCGGCGCTGCGCTCGCCGGTCGCCGACGCCGACGAACTCCGCCCGGCAACCCCGGGGCGATCACGGCGGCGCTGTTCCTGCGTCCCTTCGCGAAGGACGTGCCGTGGGCCCACCTGGACGTCGCCGGCCCGGCCCGAGCCGCTGAGGACGACGGGCTGCTGTCGCCGCGGCGCGACCGGCTTCGGCGCCCGGCTGCTCTCGTCCTGGGTGGAGTCGCTGGCGTGACCGAGGAACTCGTCCTGCCGTTCGTGGTGCGCATCGAGCGTGACGCCCCGCCGGTCGCGGACCGACGCGCTGGAGGCGGCCGCCCGAGGCGTCCTGCTGATGCTCGACGGCCGCCGCGACCCGAATGGGCCGAGGCCGTCGCGGCGTGGGACGGGCAGCGGATCCGCAAGGTGGTGCGCCGGGCCCGCGGGCGCCGAGTGGCGGCGCGCGCTCACGTCGACGGCCTGGACGTCGCCTACGCCAGCGCCGAGCTGCGGGTCTACCCGCCGGTGCCGGTCGACGCCTGGCCGGCCGGAGCTCGCCCGGCTGCAGGTCGGCGGCACGAACCTCGAGGACCCGGAGCCGCCGCCGGCGGTCCTGACCCGGCACCCCGCTCGTCCTGCTCACGCCCCACGCGGAGATGAGACCGGCAAGGCGATGGCCCAGGCCGCGCATGCGGCCCAGCTGGGTGGCGGTCGCTGCGCCGGCGCGACCGGTCCGGCGTGGCAGTCGAGGCCGACTTCCGCGCTCGCCGTCCGCGACGCGTCACCGAGCCACTGGCGGACCGCGCTCGACGCCGGGCGCCCGTCGTCCACGACGGCGGCTTCACCGAGGTCGAGCCCGGCACCGCGACCGCGCTGTTCACGTCGCCCGCTGACATCGGCTCGCGTCTCCGCCGAAGTCGCGGAGGACCGCAAGCGGTGGCGAGGGGACGATCGCGACCCCGCCGACCGGACCTCGAAGGGCAGGGCGCGCGACGCGATGAGCGCTCGCGCGAAGAGCCCGCCGCCGCGACGCTCCGGCGGATCAGAGCAGCGACTCGTAGAGCTCGACGGTGCGGTGGGCGATGGTGTCCCAGCCGAACTCGTGCACGGCCCGCTCGCGGCCGGCCCGCCCCATCGCGGCGGCCCGCGCCGGGTCGCCGCACAGCGCGTTGACCGCTTCGGCCAGCCCGGCTTCGAACTCCTCCGGTGGACACCGCGTGGTACGGGACGAGGCTGCCCGTCAGTCCGTCGGCCACGACCTCCGGGATGCCGCCGACCGCGCTGGCGACGACGGCGGTCTCGCAGGCCATCGCCTCGAGGTTGACGATGCCGAGCGGCTCGTACACCGACGGGCAGACGAACACGGTGGCGTGGGTGAGCAGCTGGGTCAGCTCGGTGCGCGGCAGCATGTCGCGGATCCAGACGACGCCGGTGCGGGTCGCTGCCAGGTGCTCGACCGCCGCGGCCGTCTCGGCCGCGATCTCCGGGGTGTCCGGCGCGCCCGGCGCAGAGCACCAGCTGGACGTCGGGGTCGAACTGCTCGGCCGCCGCGCAGCAGGTGGATGACGCCCTTCTGTCGGGTGATCCGGCCGACGAAGATCGCCGCACGGGCGGTCAGGGTCGATCCCGTAGCGGCCGCAGGACGTCGTCGCCGGCGGGCACGGTGCGTACAGCGCCGTGTCGATTCCGTTGTGGATCACGTGCACGCGTGGCCGGGTCGACGAACGGGTAGGCGTCGAGGACGTCGGCCCGCATGCCGTAGGACACCGCCACGATCGCGTCCGCCGTCTCGTAGGCCTGCCGCTCGGCCCACGAGGACACGCGGTAGCCGCCGCCCAGCTGCTCGGCCTTCCACGGCCGCTGCGGTTCCAGCGAGTGCGCGGTGAGCACGTGCGGGACGCCGTGCAGCGCGGGCGCCGAGGACGCCGGCCAGGTTGGCGTACCAGGTGTGCGAGTGCAGGACATCCGCGTCGCCGACCGCGGCGGCGATCTCGAGATCGGTGCCGAGGGTCCGCAGCGCGCTGTTGGCCTCGGCCAGCTCCGTCGGCGGTCGAGTAGGCGTGCACGCCGTCCTCCGGCCGGGGCCCGCCGAAGCAGTGGACGTCGATGTCGACCAGTTTCCGGAGCTCCCGGACCAGGAACTCGACGTGCACGCCCGCGCCGCCGTACACCTCGGGGGGGTACTCCCGAGAAATCAGGGCCACTCGCATGCACCCACCGTGAGCCAGGTCCGATTAGGGTGAAGAGCATGGCGCGGGAGCCGCGGGTGCTGGGCATCGTCCTCGCGGGCGGTGAGGGCAAACGACTCTGGCCGCTGACCGCTGACCGTGCGAAGCCGGCGGTGCCGTTCGGCGGCAACTACCGGCTCATCGACTTCGTGCTGTCGAATCTCGTCAACGCCGGCTACCTGCGGTTGTGCGTGCTCACCCAGTACAAGTCGCACTCGCTCGACCGGCACATCACCCAGACCTGGCGCATGTCGAACGTGCTCGGCAACTACATCACCCCGGTGCCGGCCCAGCAGCGCCTCGGCCCGCGCTGGTACACCGGCAGCGCGGACGCGATCCTGCAGTCGGCCAACCTGATCTATGACGAGAAGCCCGACTACATCATCGTGTTCGGCGCCGACCACGTGTACCGGATGGACCCGCGCCAGATGGTCACCCAGCACATCGAGTCCGGCGCCGGTGCGACCGTGCGCCGGCATCCGCGTGCCGCGCGCCGAGGCCCACCAGTTCGGCGTGATCGATGCCGACCCGGACCACCGCATCATCGACTTCCTCGAGAAGCCCGATGAGCCCGCCGGGGCTGCCGGACAGCCCGGACGAGACCTACGCGTCCATGGGCAACTACGTCTTCACCACCGAGGCCCTGCTCGAGGCGCTGAAGGAGGACGCCGACGACGAGGACTCGGTCCACGACATGGGCACGAACATCATGCCGATGATGGTCAAGAAGGGCGGCGCCTACGTCTACGACTTCGCCGACAACGACGTGCCCGGCGCCGAGGAGCGCGACCGCGGCTACTGGCGCGATGTCGGGACGATCGACGCGTACTACGACGCCCACATGGACCTCGTGGCCGTCCACCCGATCTTCAACCTCTACAACCAGCACTGGCCGATCTACACCTACCACCCGCAACTGCCGCCGGCGAAGTTCGTCGAGGGCGGCATCGCCCAGGAGTCGATGGTCGGCGCGGGCGCGATCGTCGCCGGGGCGACGGTGCGGCACAGCATCCTGGCCTCGAACGTCCGGCTCGCGGCCGGGGCGTACGTCGAGGGTTCGGTCCTCATGGACGGCGTGCAGATCGGCCGGGGCGCGGTGGTGCGCAAGGCGATCCTGGACAAAGACGTCGTCGTGCCTGAAGGTGCGCATATCGGCCTCGAGCCCGATCTCGACCGGGCTCGGTACCACGTCTCGGAGGGCGGGGTCGTCGTCCTCGGCAAGACGCAGCTCGCCCTGCCGTAATCGTCGCCCACACCTACCGGTCGCCGCGGTTACGGTTGCGTTGCACCCCTGACGGTGCCGGGATCGAATGACTAGGGTGACGCCGAACCCGTCTCAATCGGAGGTCCCCTTGTCGTCACGCCGCCCGCTCGCCATCTCGGTCTCACTCGTCGCGGCCGCGACGCTCACCCTCACCGCCTGCGCCAGCAACAAGGACAACGGCAGCGGCGGACCGACGGGGACGGTGTCGAACTCGGTCAGCAAGCAGGCCAGCCTCGCCGACCTGCTGCCGGCCAAGATCAAGAGCGCCGGGAAGCTGATCGTCGGGGTCAACGTCCCGTACTCGCCCAACGAGTACCTGGACAACGGCAAGGTCGTCGGGTTCGACGTCGATCTCATGGACGCGACGGCGAAGGTGCTGGGCCTGACGACGGACTACCGGCAGGCGGAGTTCGACAAGATCGTGCCCGCGGTGAAGGCCGGCACGTACGACATCGGCATGTCGTCGTTCACCGACAACAAGAAGCGTGAGGAGACCGACGACTTCGTCGACTACTTCAGCGCCGGCATCCTCTGGGCATCGCCGACGGGCAAGACGGTCGACCCCAACAACGCGTGCGGGCTGACCATCGCCGTCCAGGACACCACGGTTGAACAGACCGACGAGCTCCCGGCCAAGAGCAAGGCCTGCACGAAGGCCGGCAAGAAGCCGATCAAGATCCTGCCGTACACCAGCCAGGACGACGCCACGAACGCGGTCATCCTCGGCAAGGCGGCGGCGATGTCGGCCGACTCGCCGGTGACGGCCTACGCGATCAAGCAGAGCGGCGGCAAGCTCCAGCAGGCCGGTGACATCGCCGAGGCTGCGCCGTACGGCTGGCCAATCACCAAGGGCTCGACCCTCGTCCAGGCGATGCAGAAGGCGCTGCAGTCGCTGATGGACGACGGCACCTACGACCAGATCTGCAAGAAGTGGGGCGTCGAGTCCGGCGAGATCAAGACGGCGACGGTCAACGGGGCGACGAGCTGACGATGACCAGCGGTGCCCGGGACGACCTGATCGACGCGGTACCGCTGCGCCGTCCCGGGCGCTGGGTCGCGGCGGTCGTGATCCTCGCGCTGGTGGCGCTGTTCGTCCTGGGCGCCGCGACGAACGACAACTACCAGTGGGACACCTACCGCAAGTACCTGTTCGACAACCGCATCGCGACCGGCGCCTGGGTCACCATGCAGGTCACGTTCTGGGCGATGCTGATCGGTGTCGTGCTGGGCGTGATCCTCGCCGTGATGAGGCTGACCCGCAACCCGGTGCTGCAGGGCGTTGCCTGGGCCTACTTGTGGATCTTCCGCGGAACCCCGGTGTACGTGCAGCTGGTCTTCTGGGGCCTGTTCACCTCGCTCTACCCGCATCTCCGGTTCGGGGTGCCGTGGGGGCCGACGATCGCGCACATCGACATCCAGGGCGTCGACGCGGCGTTCTTCTTCGCCACCATCGGGCTCGGCCTGAACGAGTCCGCGTACATGGCCGAGATCGTGCGGGCGGGCATCTCTCCGTCGGTGAGGGGCAGTCCGAGGCCGCGACCGCGCTCGGCATGTCGTGGGGGCTGAGCATGCGGCGCGTCGTGCTGCCGCAGGCGATGCGCGTGATCATCCCGCCGACCGGCAACGAGCTGATCAGCATGCTCAAGACCACCTCGCTCGTGACCGCCGTCCCTCTTACGACCGACCTCTACAACCAGGCGCACCAGATCTCGGGGGTTATCTTCCGGCCCATACCGCTGCTCCTGGTCGCGGCCACGTGGTACCTCGCGATCACCAGCGTGCTGATGGTCGGCCAGTACTTCCTCGAGAAGCGTTTCTCCCGGGGGGCCACCCGGAAGATGAACCAGCGGCAGTTGCAGGCCCTCGCCACGGCACTGTCCATGCGGCACGAACCGGGGGTGCCCGGATGACCGGCCCGGCGGAGTCACGGCCGATGGTCGAAGCCCGGAACGTCCACAAGCGCTTTGGCGGATTGCACGTCCTGAAGGGCATCGACTTCACCGTCCAGCGCGGTGAGGTCGCCTGCCTCGTCGGCCCGTCCGGATCGGGCAAGACGACGCTGATCAGGTGCGTCAACCACCTGGAGCAGATCTCCGGCGGCCGCCTGCTCGTCGACGGCGTCCTCATGGGGTACCGCGAGCGTGGCGAGAAGCTGCACGAGTTGCACCCGCGAGAGGCGGCCAAGCAGCGGCGCGACATCGGCATGGTGTTCCAGCACTTCAACCTGTTCCCGCACATGACGGCCCTGCAGAACATCATCGAGGCGCCATTGCGGGTCAAGAAGGCCGGCAAGCGTGAGGTCATGGAGACCGCGCACAGCCTGCTGGCCCGGGTCGGGCTGGCCGACAAGGCCAAGGCCTACCCGGCGCAGTTGTCGGGTGGGCAGCAGCAGCGGGTAGCCATCGCCCGGGCGCTCGCCATGAAGCCGAAGCTGATGCTCTTCGACGAGCCGACCTCCGCGCTCGACCCGGAACTCGTCGGCGAGGTGCTCGACGTCATGAAGGCGCTCGCCAACGAGGGCATGACGATGATCGTCGTCACCCATGAGATGGGGTTCGCCCGCGAGGTCGCCGACCAACTCGTCTTCATGGACGGCGGCGTGGTGGTCGAGGCGGGCAACCCGCGCGAGGTCCTGGCGAACCCGCAGCACCAGCGGACGAAGGCCTTCCTGTCGAAGGTGCTGTGAACGGCGCCGCCTTCCCCTCTGGTCCAGGTATTTGTGGAGCCCGAAGATGCCTGAATCAGCGGGGGAGACGCGGGTGAGTGCGGTCGGCTGGGACGACGCGGTCGCGGATTGGGCCGGCTTCGCGCCGCTGGCCGGGGACGTCACAGCCGATGCCTGCGTCGTCGGCCTGGGCGCGTCCGGGCTCGCCGCGGTCGAGGCGCTGGCCGACCGCGGGCTGTCGGTCGTCGCCGTCGACGCCGGCCGGGTCGCGGCCGGGGCGGCCGGCCGCAACGGCGGCTTCCTCATCGGCGGCCCCGAGGAGCCGCTGCACCAGGCGATCGAGGCCTGGGGCGAGTGCGCCGTCGACCTCTACCGGGCGACGCTCGACGAGCTGGCCCATCTGAAGGCGCGGCTCGGCCCGGAGGTCGTGCGCCCGGTCGGCTCGATCCGGCTGGCCGGCCTGCCGGGGGAGCCGGGCACCGACGCCGAGGCCGCCGATCGTGACGCCGAACTGGCCGACTGTGCGCAGCAGGCCGCGGCGATGCGCGCGTACGGGCTGGCCGTCGAGGACTACGACGGCCTGCTGGGGCGCGGCCTGTACCTGCCCGACGACGCCGCCATGAACCCGGCCGTGCGGGCCACGCTCATCGCCGGCTCGCTGGTCGGCCGGGCCGCGTTGCACGAGTACAGCCGGGTGCGCGAGGTCCGGGCCGGCACGGTGGTCGCCGAGCGCGGGACGGTCTCGGCCGGTGTCGTCATCGTCGCGGTGGACGGACGGCTGGACGTCCTGCTGCCCGAGCTGGCCGGCCGCGTCCGCACGGCCCGGCTGCAGATGGTCACCACCGAGCCGATCGAGGCCCGCCTGCCCTGCCCGGTGTACGGCCGCTGGGGCTACGACTACGGCCAGCAGGGGCCGGACGGGCGGCTGTTCGTCGGCGGCGGCCGCGACCGCTTCGTCGAGCCGGAGTGGACGCACGACGCCGAGCCGAGCGAGGCCGTCCAGGCCTACATCGAGACGGTCGCGGCGCGGCTGGCCGGCCGGCCGGTGAGCGTCACGCACCGGTGGGCGGCGTCGGTCGGCTTCACCCCGGACGGGCGCGCGCTCTGCACCGAGGTCGGCCCGGGCGTCGTGGCGATCGGCGGCTACAACGGCACCGGCAACCTGGTCGGCCCGGTCGCCGCGCGGGCAGCCGTGGCCTACGCCATCGACGCGACGCCACCGCCAGATTTCTTCTCAACCTGATCGGTAGACTTTTGCTGCCTCGGGCGCCCGGCCCGCCGAGCCCTTCGGAGATGTCCATGCACCGTCGTCTCGCCATCCTCGCGCTCGCCGCCACCGCCGCGCTCACGGCTGGCTGCGCCGCGAGCAGCACCGGCCGTGGCGGGGGTAGCAAGACGACCGGCGGCGCCGGCTCGTCCACGCCGGCGGGCAGCTCGAGTGCGGCCGCGGCCTGCTCGCCGGCCACCCTCAAGACCCACACCGCCGACACGCTGACCGTCGCCACCGACAGCCCGGCCTACGAGCCCTGGTTCGTCGACAACAAGCCGGCCAACGGCAAGGGCTTCGAGTCGGCGGTCGCCTTCGCAGTCGCCAAGCAACTCGGGTACACGACCGACCAGGTCAAGTGGGTGCACGGCGCCGTTCAACAGCGTCATCGCGCCGACGCCGAAGAACTTCGACTTCGACATCAACGAGGTCTCGATCACCCCGAAGCGGGCGCAGGCCGTCGACTTCTCCACCGGCTATTACGACGTCGCGCAGGCGGTCGTCACGCTGAAGTCCGACAAGTACGCGAAGGCCACGTCGATCGCCGGGCTCAAGGGTGCGCGGCTCGGGGCCCAGAAGGGGACGACGAGCCTCGACGCGATCACCGATGTCATCAAGCCGGGGGGCAGCCCGCGCGAGTACCCGACCAACGACCTCGCGGTGCAGGCGCTGAAGAACGGCTCCGATCGACGGCCTCGTCGTCGACCTGCCCACCGGCCTGTACATCACCGCCGCCGAGCTGGACAACGCCAAGATCGTCGGGCAGCTGCCGGTGACGGGCACGCCCGAGCAGTTCGGGCTCGTCCTCGACAAGGGCAGCTCGCTGACGTCCTGCGTCTCGATGGCGGTCGACGCGTTGAGGGCCGACGGCACGCTCGCCGCCCTGCAGAAGCAGTGGCTGACGACCAGTGCCGGCGCGCCCGAGCTCTCGTAACCCCGAGTGACGGCGACGTCCTGGCAGCCGTCCCAGCTGCAGCGCGAGCGGGACGCCTACCGCCGCTCGCGCACCCGGCGATCGTGGCTCATCGCCCTCGTCAGCTCGGCGGTCGTCGTCGGGCTCGTCGTGCTCGTCGTCGGGCAGAGCAGCGGCTGGCCGCGGACGCGGGACAGCTTCTTCGACCTGCTCCACCGGCTGGCACGACCTGCCGGCGCTGCTGCGCGCGCTGTGGCTCAACATCCAGATCATGCTGATCAGCGAGGTCTTCATCCTCGTCCTCGCCGCGCTGCTGGCGGTCATGCGGACGCTCAAGGGGCCGGTGTTCTTCCCGCTCCGGTTCCTCGCCGCGCTGTACACCGACGTGTTCCGCGGCCTGCCGTTCCTGATCGTGCTGCTGCTCGTCGGCTACGGAATCCCGTCGCTGCGGCTGCAGGGCGCGCCGTCGAGCCCGTTCGTCCTCTGCATCATCGCGCTCGTCCTCACCTACTCGGCCTACGTCGCCGAGGTGTTCCGGGCCGGCATCGAGGCGCGTGCACCCGAGCCAGAGCGCAAGTGCCCGCGCGCTCGGGCTGACGTATGCACAGACGATGCGGCACGTCGTCTTCCCGCAGGCGGTGCGGCGGGTCCTGCCGCCGCTGCTGAACGACTTCGTCAGCCTGCAGAAGGACACCTCGCTGGTGTCGATCCTCGGTGTCATCGAGGTCGTGCTGACGGCCGAGAACCAGCAGTCGCAGGACTTCAAGTTCGTGCACCTGGTCTTCGCCGGGCTGATCTTCGTGGCGTTGACCGATCCCGCTCACCCGGCTCACGGACTGGATCGCGCGGCGCCAGGGCTGGGTCAACTCGGGCGGCGATCATATGACCGGCCCGCCGGTCCTGCGCGGTCAGCAACCTGCGCAAGGCCTACGGCAGCAACGTGGTGCTCGACCAGCTCGAGCCTCGAGCGCGGCCGAGCACTCCTGCATCGCGCTGATCGGCGCGTCCGGTTCGGGCAAGTCGACGCTGCTGCGCTGCATCGACCTGCTCGAGCAGTCGTCGACGACGGAGTGGTCGAGCTCGACGGCGAGGACATCACCGATCCGCGCATCGACGGGGACCGCGGTGCGCACCCGGATCGGCATCGTCTTCCAGGCCTTCAACCTGTTCCCGCACCTGCGCGTGATCGACAACGTGACGCTCGGCGCCCCGCAAGGTGCACAAGGTGCCGCGGGAGCAGGCCGAGGCCGAGGCGCTGGCGCTGCTCGACCGGGTCGGGCCTGCGGGAGCAAGGCCACGGCCCGACCGGACGAGCTCTCCGGCGGCCAGCAGCAGCGGGTGGCGATCGCCCGGGCGCTGGCCAACAAGCCGCGGCTCATGCTGTTCGACGAGGTGACGAGCGCCCTCGACCCCGAACTCGTCGGCGAGGTGCTGGCGCTGATCCGCGAGCTCAAGGACGACGGCATGACGATGCTGCTGGCCACCCACGAGATGGGCTTCGCCCGCGACGTCGCCGACCGGGTCTGCTTCCTCGACGGCGGCCGGGTGCTGCGAGGAGGGGCCGCCGGAGCAGGTGCTGGCCGACCCGGTCGAGCCGCGCACCCGGCAGTTCCTGCGGCGGATCATCGACGCCGGGCGGCTGTGATCTCGAACCGCCCCCGACGGCGGGAGTGTTCTTGCCGCGTGGCGGCAAGAACGGACTCCCGGGGTCCGGAGGGGCGTCCCGGGCGTACGGAAGAATGAGCGGGTGACCGACGCCGACCCGCGGGAGATCGCGGCCGAGCTGCGCCGAGCCGGGCTCGAGCGACGTCGACGACAGCACCCGCCGGCGGGCCGAGTACTCCACCGACGCGTCCAACTACCGGGTGGTGCCGGCGGTCGTCGCCTTCCCGACGTCGATCGACGACGTGCAGGCCGCCCTCGCCGTGGCCGACCGGGAGGGTGTCCCGCTGACGACGCGCGGCGGCGGGCACGTCCACCGCCGGCAACTCCGTCGGCCCCGGCATCGTGCTCGACTTCTCCCGGCACCTGAACCGGGTCCTCGCCGTCGACCCGGAGGCCCGCACGGCCGTGGCCGAGCCGGGCGCGATCCTCGACGACATCACCGCTCGCGGCCGCGCCGTACGGGCTGCGCTTCGGCCCCGACCCGTCCACCCACGCCCGGGCCACGATCGGCGGCTCGATCGGCAACAACGCCTGCGGCTCGCGGGCGCTCAAGTACGGCCGGACGGCCGACAACGTCCTCGAGCTCGACATCCTCACCGCCGACGGCACCCGGTTCACCGCCGGCCGGGCCGGGCGGCACGAGGCGCCGGCGCAGGAGCCGGTGCTGACCGCGCTCGACGCCGTCGTCCGGCGGCACCTCGGCCCGATCCGGACCGAGTTCGGCCGCTTCACCCGGCAGGTCTCCGGCTACTCGCTCGAGCACCTGCTGCCCGAGCACGGCTTCGACGTCGCCAAGTTCCTCGTCGGCACCGAGGGCACGCTGGCCGTGGTGCTCGGCGCGAAGGTGCGGCTCGTCGAGTCGCCTGCCGGCGGTGGCGCTGGCCGTCCTCGGCTACCCGGACATGCCGAGCGCGGCCGACGCCGTGCCCGCGCTGCTGCCGCACCACCCGGTCGCGATCGAGGGCATGGACGCGCGGCTCGTCGAGGTCGTGCGGACCCGCCGCGGCCCGGCCGCGGTGCCCGACCTGCCGCGCGGCGAGGGGTGGCTGTTCGTCGAGACCGCCGGGGCCACCGAGGCCGAGGCCCGGGCCGCGGCCGAGAAGCTCGTCGCCGACGCCGGCTGCCTCGACGCGACGATCGTCAGCGGCCCGGTCGCCGCCGCGCTCTGGCGCATCCGCGAGGACGGCGCCGGCCTCGGCGGGCGCACGCCCGCCGGTGCGCCGGCCTGGCCCGGGTGGGAGGACGCCGCCGTCCCGCCCGACCAGCTCGGCGCCTACCTGCGCGAGTTCGAGGCCCTGCTGCGGGAGCACCGCGTCGACGGGCTGGCCTACGGCCACTTCGGCGACGGCTGCGTGCACGCCCGGATCGACTTCCCGCTCGGCCACCGAACCGGCCCGGTTCCGCGAGTTCGTCGTCGGGGCCGCGCAGCTCGTCGGCCGGCACGGCGGGTCGATGTCCGGCGAGCACGGCGACGGCCGGGCCCGCGGCGAGCTGCTGCCCTACATGTACTCGCCGGAGGCGATCGCGGCGTTCGGCGAGATCAAGCGGATCTTCGACCCCGCGCAACCTGCTCAACCCCGGCGTGATCGTCGACCCGGCCCCGGTCGACGCCGACCTGCGCGTCCCGGCCGCGAAGCCGCTGCGCAAGCACCTGGGCTTCGCCTACCCGAAGGACGGTGGCGACCTCTCGACTGCCGTCCACCGGTGCGTCGGCGTCGGTAAGTGCCGGGCGGACACGACCCCGAGCGGCGGCGTCATGTGCCCGTCCTACCTCGCCACCCGCGACGAGAAGGACTCGACCCGCGGCCGCGCCCGCGTCCTGCAGGAACTCGCCAACGGCTCGCTGGTCAAGGGCTACCGGGCGGACGAGCTGACCGAGGCGCTCGACCTCTGCCTGTCCTGCAAGGGCTGCTCGGCCGACTGCCCGGCCGGCGTCGACATGGCGACGTACAAGTCGGAGGTGCTCTACCAGCGGTACCGGCGGCGGCTGCGTCCGCCGGCGCACTACGCGCTGGGCTGGTTGCCGCGCTGGGCCCGGCTGGCGTCCCGGATGCCGCGGGCTGGCCAACGGCGTGCTGCGCAACCGGGCGCTGGCCCGGCTCGCCAAGCGGGCCGGCGGCATCGACCGGCGCCGGCCGCTGCCCGCAGTTCGCCCGGCAGACGTTCCGCGAATGGTTCTCCGGGCAGCCGGGGCGTACGGGCACGCCCGTCCTGCTGTGGGTGGACACCTTCACCGACCACTTCAGCCCCGAGGTCGGGCAGGCGGCGGTGCGGGTCCTGCGGGCCGCCGGCTACGACGTGCAGGTGACCGAGAAGCCGGTGTGCTGCGGGCTGACCTGGATCTCCACCGGGCAGCTCGACGGCGCCCGGCAGCAGCTGCGGCGCACGCTGGCCGCGCTCGACCAGGCCGTCCGGTTCGGCACGCCGATCGTCGGGATCGAGCCGTCCTGCACCGCCGTCCTGCGCCACGACCTGCCCGAGCTGCTGCCCGACGACCCGCGCGCGGCCCGGGTGGCGGCGGCGACCCGCACCCTGGCCGAGCTGCTGGCCGGCACCCAGGACTGGACCCCGCCGTCGCTGACCGGCGTGCGGGCGGTCGCCCAGCCGCACTGCCACCAGCACGCGGTGATGGGCTGGCAGACCGATGCGACGCTGCTCGCCTCGGCCGGCGCCAGCGTGAACGCGGTCGGCGGCTGCTGCGGGCTGGCCGGCAACTTCGGCGTCGAACGCGGGCATTACGCGGTGTCCGAGGCGGTCGCCGAGGCGGCACTGCTGCCCGCCGTCCGGGACGCGCCGCACGACGCGGTGATCCTGGCCGACGGCTTCTCCTGCCGCACGCAGCTTGAGCAGCTGGCCCGGGTGCGAAGCGTCCACCTCGCCCAATTGCTCGACGACCATCTGCCGCACGACGACACTCGTTGAGTGGTCAGTCCGGACCTGAGTGGTCAGTTGTACCTGACCACTCAGTGCGTAACTGACCACTCAACGGGGGAGAGGACGGAGGTGAGGTGACGTGAGCACGGGCTTCCGGCCGCCGCCGTACCCGTACGACCGGCTGGCCGAGATCACCGCGATCGCCGCGCAGCACGACGGCGGGGCGGTCGACCTCTCCATCGGCACGCCCTGCGACCCCGCGCCGCCGGAGGTGCTGGCCGCGCTCAGCGCCGGCGACACCGCCCGCGGTTACCCGCCCTCGATCGGGACGAAGAGCTTCCGGGACGCGGCCGCCGGGTGGCTGCACCGCCGCCTCGGCGCGGACGTCGACCCGGAGACCGAGGTCGCCGCCTGCGTCGGCACCAAGGAGTTCGTCGCCTCGCTGCCGCAGTACCTCCGCCTCCGCACCCCGGACCGCGACACGATCCTCTACCCGGCGATCAGCTACCCGACCTACGAGATGGGCGCGATCCTCGCCGGCCTGCGGGCCGTCCCGTACCTGACGCTCGACGCGATCAGTGCCGCCGACGCCGGCCGGGCGCTGGCCGTCTGGGTGAACTCGCCGGCGAACCCGACCGGCGAGCTGCACGACCTCACCGCCGCCGCCGAGTGGGGACGCTCGCGCGGCATCCCGGTCGTCTCGGACGAGTGCTACGCCGAGTTCACCTGGTCGGGGCGGCCGACGACGATCCTGCGCGAGGGCATCGACGGGCTGCTGGCCGTCCACTCCCTGTCGAAGCGGGACAACTTCGCGGGCGCCCGGATCGGCTTCTACGCCGGCGATGCCGAGCTCGTGCACTACCTGCGCGAGGTCCGCAAGCACGCCGGGCTGATGCCGCCGGGGCCGGTGCAGGCCGCCGCCGTCGTCGCGCTCGGCGACGACGAGCACGTCGACCGCCAGCGCACGCGCTACCTCGACCGGCTGCGCCGGCTCGTCGACGTGCTGGCGAAGGCGGGCTACCCGGCCCAGCTGCCGGACGGCGCCTTCTACCTGTGGGTCCCGGCGCCCGACGGCGACGCCTGGGCCGCGGCCCGGGACCTCGCCGGGCAGGCCGGCATCGTCGTCTCGCCCGGCGAGTTCTACGGGGCCGAGGGGGCCGGGTACTTCCGCGTCGCGGCCGTCCAGCCGGACGACCGGATCGAGCTCGCCGCCGCGCGCGTCGGCGCGTAACGCGCCTGACACAGGGGAGTTCTAGGGTGCCCTCGATGGCCGACCTGTTCGACGACTACCCGCTCGGCGTGGCGTGGGACGAGATGATCGCCCCGGACGGGTCGTCCCGCGCGCCCTTCCGCCTGCTGCAGGACTCGATGCAGCGGCGCGGCACGCAGGAGCTGCGGGCCGGGGTCGACGCGCTCGCCCGGGCCTACCTCGACCAGGGCGTCACCTTCGACCTCGGTGGCGAGGAGCGGCCGTTCCCGCTCGACATCGTCCCGCGGGTGATCGACGACGAGAGCTGGCAGCAGGTCGATCTGGGCGTCCGCCAGCGGGTGCGCACGCTCGAGGCGTTCCTCGCCGACGTGTACGGCCCCGGGCGGGTGATCGCCGACGGCGTCGTGCCCCGGCACGTCATCACCAGCTCGAAGCACTTCCGCCGCGAGGCCTACGGCATCGAGGCGCCGAACGGCGTGCGGGTGCACGTGGCCGGCATCGATCTCGTCCGCGACGAGGTCGGGGGCTGGCGCGTCCTCGAGGACAACGTGCGCGTGCCGTCCGGCGTCAGCTACGTGCTCGCCAACCGCGCGGCGATGCGCCAGCAGTGGAGCGAGGTCATCGGCCAGGCCCGGCTGCGCCCGGTGTCGCACTACCCGCAGCGGCTGCTCGCGGCGCTGCGCGCGGCGGCCCCGGCCGGGGTGGCCGAGCCGAACGTCGTCGTGCTCACCCCCGGCGTCTACAACAGCGCCTACTTCGAGCACGCCTGGCTGGCCCGGGCGATGGGCGTCGAGCTGGTCGAGGGGCGCGACCTCGTCTGCTCCGGCGGCGTGGTGCGCATGCGCGACACCTCGGGCGAGCGCCGGGTGGACGTGATCTACCGCCGCGTCGACGACGAGTACCTCGACCCGGTGCAGTTCCGGCCCGACTCGATGCTCGGCTGTCCGGGCCTGCTCACCGCGGCCCGGGCCGGCAACGTGACCCTCGCCAACGCGGTCGGCAACGGCGTGGCCGACGACAAGCTGATCTACACCTACCTGCCCGACCTCGTCCGCTACTACCTCGGCGAGGACCCGATCCTGCCCAACGTCGACACCTGGCGCCTCGAGGAGCCGGCCGCGCTGGAGGAGGTGCTCGACCGCCTCGCCGAGCTGGTCGTCAAGCCGGTCGACGGCGCCGGCGGGAAGGGCCTCGTCATCGGGCCCCAGGCCGACACCGCCGAGCTCGACGCGCTGCGCGAGCGGCTCATCGCCGACCCGCGCGGCTGGATCGCCCAGCCGGTCGTGCAGCTGTCCACCGTCCCGACCCTGATCGGCGACTCGCTGCGCCCCCGGCACGTCGACCTGCGGCCGTTCGCGGTCAACGACGGCGACGACGTGTGGGTGCTGCCCGGCGGGCTGACCCGGGTCGCGCTGCCGGAGGGCTCGCTCGTCGTGAACTCCAGCCAGGGCGGCGGCTCGAAGGACACGTGGGTCCTCGCCGGCGAGCGGCACCCCGTCCCGGCTCGGGCCGGCGGTGGCCCCGCCGCGGCGCGGGGCCCGCTGCCGGCCGTCGTCTCGGCCGCCGACGACAGCATCCGCGAGCAGCAACAGCAACAGCAGCAGGAGCGCTCGTGCTGAGCCGGATCGCCGAGTCGCTGTACTGGATCGGCCGCTACGTCGAGCGGGCCGAGGACACCAGCCGCATCGTCGACGTCCACCTCGCCCTGCTCCTCGACGACCCGTGGGCCGCCGAGGAACTCGTCTGCGGCGCGCTGCTGTCGGCGATGGGGCACGAGCCGCCCGAGTCGGCGCGGCGCACGGACGTGCTCGGCGTCCTCGTGTTCGACGGGCGCACGCCGGCCTCGGTCCTCGGGGCCGTGGGCGCGGCGCGGGAGAACGCCCGCCGGTGCCGGGAGATCATCTCCAGCGAGCTGTGGGAGAGCGTCAACGTCACCTGGCACGAGGCGAACCGGCCGGGCCGGCGGGCCCACCCGCACCAGTTCCTGCAGTGGGTCCGGGAACGGGCCGCGGCGTTCAGCGGCGTCGCCGACGGGACGCTCTCGCGCGACGACGCGTTCCACTTCCTCGTCCTCGGCCGCAACATCGAGCGGGCCGACATGATCGCGCGGCTCGCCGCCGCGCGCGCCCTGACCGGTACCGCCGGCCCGTCCTGGGTCACGCTGCTGCAGAGCTTCGGTGCCTACCAGGCGTTCCTGCGCAGTGCTCGGGGCGCGGTGGACGACCGGCGGGCGGCCGAGTTCCTGCTGCTCGACCCGCTGTTCCCGCGCTCACTGATGTCCGCGCTCGTGCGGGCCGAGCAGAGCCTGGAGGAGCTCGGTGGCCAGCAAGGGGTCGCCGAGCGCGGCCGCGCGATGCAGGCCAAGCGGGTGCTGGGCATGATCCGGGCCGAGCTCGAGTACGCCCCGCCGGCCGAGCTGCTCGACGACGTCTACCCGGTCATGGAGCGCGTCCAGGGGGCCTGCTCGGTGGCCAGCGACGCGCTCGGGCAGCGGTACTTCCCGCACGGCGTCGTCACGTCCTGGCGGGTGAGCTGATGGCCAGCCGGTACCGCATCGAGCACATCTCGCGCTACGAGTACGACCGCAGCGTCACCCGGTCGTTCAACGAGGCCCGGCTGACGCCGCTCCAGACGCCGTGGCAGACCCGGCTCGAATCCCGCATCAGCGTCGAGCCGATGACGTGGAGCCACCCCTACCTGGACTACTGGGGCACCGAGGTCCGGGTCTTCGAGGTCGACAAGATCCACCATGCGCTGGAGGTCCGGGCCAGCAGCCTCGTCGAGCTCGACGCGACCCGCCGCCCGGCTCCCAGTGGCGACAAGAGCTGGGCCGAGCTGCGCAGGGGGCGGGTGCGGGACGAGTTCGTGGAGTACCTCGCGCAGACCCCGTCCACCGAGCCGCCGGCCGAGCTGGCTGACCTCGCCGACTCGATCGCCGCCGACCACCCGCCGGTCGAGGCGGCCGGGCTGATCGGCGAGGCCGTGCATGCAGCCGTCATCTATCGCTCCGGGGTCACCCAGGTGCACACGACCGCCGGCGAGGCTTGGACGGCCGGCAGCGGCGTCTGCCAGGACCATGCGCACCTCGTGGTCGGCGCGCTGCGCCACATCGGCGTGCCGGCCCGCTACGTGTCCGGTTACCTGCACCCGTCGCGGGAGCCGAGGATCGGCCAGCCGACGGTCGGCGAGAGCCACGCGTGGGTCGAGTTCTGGCTCGGCGAGTGGGTCGCCCAGGACCCGACGAACCTCGCCCCGGTGGGGGAGCGGCACGTCATGGTCGGCACCGGCCGCGACTACGCCGACGTGCCGCCGATCAAGGGCATCGTCGCCGGTGCGCACGAGACGGTCGGGCTGACGGTGCAGGTGGAGCTCACCCGCCTCGCGTGAGCGGGTCGGCACCGGCCTGTTAGCGCGATCGGGGCTCGGGTACCCCCTCCTGTGTAGGGAGGATCCGCTACAGGGAGGACACCCACGATGAGCGCGACCGACAAGATCAAGAACGCGATCGAGGACGTTGAGGGCAAGGCCAAGGAGGGGCTGGGCCGGGCGACCGGCGACCGCAGCACCGAGAACGAAGGCCGCAAGGACCAGGCGAAGTCGGATCTCAAGGACGCCGGCGAGAACGTCAAGGACGCCGTCAAGCACTGATCGCGAAGAGCATTTCCGACGGCCCCGGGCAGCACGCCCGGGGCCGTCGGCTGTCTGTGAGCGGGCGATGTTCTCGAAATGACGGCGGCCGGTAGCCCGCATACGATCGCCGTTCGGCCGGGGGCGCCTGCGTTGGACGGCGCCGCGCGGAGCAGCTAATTTGTCTGGCACGTTGAGTACCAGATAACTCCGACAGGCGGTGAGACACGCGGATGAGCGGGGACGAGCCGACGTCGACCGCTCTGGCCTCCTCCTCCAGCCCGGCCGTCGCCGCGCAGTGGATCTCCCCGGAATACCGCAAGCGGGTCACTGCCTCCGACCGGCTGAGCCGGTCGCTGCCCCGCGCGCTGCGCACGTCGCTCGAGGCCGTCGGCGGCCTCTACACGATGTTCGCGGCCTCCCTCTACGGGCTGTTCGCCGACCTGCTCCGGCGCAAGTTCCAGTTCACCGAGTTCGTCGAGCGGTCCTGGTTCCTGGTGAGCGTGGCCCTGCTGCCGGCGATCCTGGTCTCGGTGCCGCTCGGCGTCGCGATCGCCCTGCAGGTCGGGGCGCTGGCCGCGCAGATCGGCGCGACGTCGTTCGTCGGGGCCGCGGACGCGATCGGCGTGCTCCGGGAGGCGTCGCCGATCGTCACGGCCCTGCTGCTCGCCGGGGTCGGCGGCTCGGCCGTCTGCGCCGAACTCGGCGCGCGGACCATCCGCGAGGAGATCGACGCCATGATCGTCCTCGGCCTCAACCCGCTGCGCCGGTTGGTCGCGCCGCTGATGGTGGCCGGGGTGCTCGTCGCGGTGTTCCTCAACTTCGTCGTCGTCTTCGTCAGCATCAACGCGGCCTACATCTTCGACCTCGCCGCGCTGCACGGCACGAGCGGCAGCTTCTTCGGCTCGTTCACCCAGTTCGCCACCGTCTCCGACTTCGTCACCTCGGAGATCAAGGCGGCCGTCTTCGGCCTGCTCGCCGTCATGATCGCGGCCTACCAGGGGCTCAACGCCAAGCGGGGCCCGACCGGCGTCGGCGAGGCGGTGAACCAGTCCGTCGTCGTGACCGGCATCGTGCTCTTCGCCGTCAACTTGGTGATCACCGAGATCTACTTCGCCGTCGTCCCGCAGAGCACGTTCTGATGGGCACCTTCTGATGGCGACCATCGCCGACGTCGTCCCCCGCGGCACCCGCGACGTGCTGGCCGCCGCCGGCCGGCGCCTGGGGGCGGCCGAGAACTCGATCCGGTTCCTCGGCGACATGGTGCTGTTCACCGTGCGGGCGCTGCGCGCGATCCCGCTCGTGCTGCGCCGCTACCGCAAGGAGGTGCAGCGCCAGATCGGGCAGCTCACGCTCGGGACGGGCCTGTTCATCACGTTCACCGGCACCCTCGGCGTGGTCGTCGCCGAGTCGCTGTTCATCGGCATCGAGGTCGGGGTCGAGGGTTTCCAGAGCCTCAACATCATCGGCATCGCGCCGCTGACCGGATTCGTCTCGGCCTACGGCAACACCCGCGAGATCGCCCCGCTGATCGCCGCCATCGCGGTGGCCTCGCAGATCGGGTGCAAGTTCACCTCGCAACTCGGCGCCCAGCGGATCAGCGAGGAGATCGACGCGCTCGAGGTCATGGCGATCCCGTCCATCCCGTACCTCGTCACCACCCGCATCGTCGGCGCCTTCACGGTGATCGTTCCGCTCTACCTCGTCGGGCTCTTCGGCTCATACCTGGCGACCAAGTACACGGTGACGATCTTCTTCGGGCAGTCGGCCGGCACCTACGAGCACTACTTCAACCAGTTCCTGCGCAACATCGACGTCTTCTACTCGGTGCTGAAGGTCATCGTCTTCACCGTCTTCATCACGATCATCCACACCTACTACGGCTACAACGCCGCGGGTGGCCCGGCCGGCGTGGGCCGGGCGACGGCCCGCGCGATCCGGGCGACGACGGTGATCATCGCCGCCTCGGACGTGCTGATGACGATGCTGTTCTGGGGCCTGCACGGCGTGCGGCTCGGGGGCGGGTGATGGAGCGCATCCGCAACCGCGGGCTCGAGCTCGTCCTCGGCCTCGCCCTCGCCGCCGCCCTCGTGCTCGGCGTCGTGCTGGTGTGGGAGTCGTTCAGCGGCACGTTCAGCGACAAGATCTCGGTCTCGGCGCAGCTGGCCAAGGCGGGCGACGCGCTGGAGCAGGGCGACATCGTCACCTACCGCAACGTCATCGTCGGCGAGGTCAGCGGCGCCACCGGCAACACCGCCGGCGGCGCGGTCGCGACCCTGAAGATCGACCCCGGGGCCGCCGGCCGGATCCCGGCCAACGTCACCGCGGTGGCGGTGCCGGCATCGCTGTTCGGCAACACCAAGATCGAGCTCCTCCCGGCCGCCCGACCGGCGACGGCCCGGCTGCATGAGGGCAGCCGGATCCGCGCCGACCGCAGCCCCGCCGCCGAGAGCCTGCAGACCGCGCTCGCCAACGCCTACACGCTGCTGACGTCCGTCCACCCGGCCGAACTCGACGCGGCGCTGTCCGCGCTCGCCACCGCGCTGCAGGAGCAGGGGCCGGCGATCAACACCCTGATCCACCGCGCCGACACGTTCCTGCGCAAGCTGGCGCCGCACATGGGCGAGCTCGACGACGTCATCACCAGCCTGGCCACCGTCACCGACGAACTCGCCCGCAACGCGCCCGACCTGCTCGACTCGCTGGCCAACACGCTGGTCGTGTCTCGCGGCGTGCTGCGCGACAAGCAGGCGCTGCAGGCCCTGCTCGCCATCGGGCCCGCGGCCGTCGGCAACGCCCAGCGGTTGCTCTCGCCGGCCACGGTGAACAACGCCGTCACCGTCCTGCAGAACGAGGTCCCGGTCACGCGGGCGTTCGCCGACAACCCGGACGCGCTGGCCGACACGATCGCCGGCTTCCGCGAGTTCGCCCGCACGTTCAACCAGGCGCTGGCGAGCGGCCCGTACCTCAAGGCGAACATCCTGCTGACCGGCGCCGACTTCGCCCAGCTGATCAACCTGGGTGCCGGGCAGAAGGGCAACGTGTTCCACGCGATCGTCAACCCGCCGGAGTACACCCGGGCCGACTGCCCGCGCTACGGCGGCGCCGCCGGGGCGAGCTGCAGCGGAGCGGGCACGAGCGCGGACGGCGCCCGCGTGCTCACCACCGCCGGTGGGCCCAACTACGGCGGGGCGAGCTCGTCGGTCGGCAGCCCGGCCGAGCTGCGCGCCGTCACGGCCGCCGCCGCGACCATCACCGGCCGGCCCGCGGGGCAGCTCTCGAGCGCGACCGCCGACCTGCTGCTGGGGCCGTTGCTCCGCGGCACCACGACGTACGTGCGGGGTGGCCGGTGAAGCCCTACCGCTCGCTGTTCCGGCTCGCGATCTTCCTCGTCGTCGCCGGGTTCTTCGCGGTCATGGAACTCACGACCCTCACCGGCCCGCACACCGGCCCGACCGACACCTACCGGGCGATCTTCGCCACGCCGGACGGTGTCTCCGGCCTGCGGGCCGGCAACCCGGTGCGGGTCGCCGGAGTGGCGGTCGGCAAGGTCACCGGCATCGTCCTCGTCGACGCCCGGCACGCGAAGGTGACCTTCACCGCCAACCGCGACCAGCACGTCACCACCACCACCTGGGCCGCCGTGCGCTACGCCAACCTGCTCGGCCAGCGGTTCCTCGCGCTCGAGCAGGATCCGGCCGGCCCCGGCCGCCGATTGCCGGCCGGGGCGACCATCCCGGCCTCCCGGACCCGGCCGGCGCTGTCGCTCACCGACCTCTTCAACGGCTTCCGGCCGCTGTTCACCGCCCTCACCCCGCAGCAGGTGAACGAGCTGTCGCAGGACATCATCGACGTGCTGCAGGGGCAGAGCGACCGCATCGCCGACCTCATTTCCCGCACGGCCGACCTCACCGGAAACCTGGCCGACCGGCACCAGACCTTCACCAAGATCGTCGACACGCTCGACACCCTGCTCACCACCGTCGCGCAGCACGACAGCCAGCTGGCGAGCGTCGTCACGACGATGCACGCACTGACCGCCGAACTGCACACCGAAGGGCCGGCGATCGTCGGCTCGCTCAACGCGGTCGACGACCTGATCGGGTCGGTCGGCGGGTTGTTCGACAAGCTGGAGAACCACAGCCTGCCGGCCGACCTCGCCGGCGCCGCGTCACTGACGAAGGTGCTGGCCGGCAACACCGACACGTTCGCGCAGCTCATCGGCGGGTTCGCCGCCGCGTTCGAGACCTTCACCCGGGTCTCGCAGAACGGCAACTGGCTCAACGTCTACGCCTGCAACATCTTCGTCAAGACGTACGGCCAGGTGAACATCTCGGCCGACCAGCTGCTCGGCGCGCTGGGCGACCTCACCGGCGGCGTGCTGCCCGGCGTCGGCAGCACGGTGAGCCAGCTGCTGGGTGCGCTCGGGGTCAGTGGCGGGCTCGGGCACCTGACCGGCCTGCCGGGCGGGAACGTACCGCTCGCGCTGCCCAACGGCCGGGTCGGCGGCCCGGCCGACCACACGGCGGTATGCAGGTGAAAGCCATGCGCGAGCGGAACCAGGTGGCCGTGGCGGTCTGGGGCACCGTGCTCGTCGCCGCCGTCGTCCTGGCCGCGGTCAACTTCGACAAGCTGCCCTTCGTCCACTCGAGCACGACCTACCACGCCGACTTCGCGAACGCCGACGGGCTCAAGAGCGGTGACGACGTGCGGGTCGAGGGGATCAGCGTCGGCTCGGTCGACGCGGTGAAGGTCCAGGGCGATCACGTGCACGTCAGCTTCTCGGTGAAGTCCGGCCTCGCCCTCGGCGGCGCGAGCCGGGCGAGCATCGAGGTGGCGACCGTGCTCGGCAACCTCTTCATGCAGGTCGAGTCGGCCGGCCCCGGACGCCTCGCCGAGGGGGCGACGATCCCGCTGGCCCGCACGACGGTGCCGTACTCGTTGCTCGGGGCGCTCAACGCGTTCGGCGAGTTCTCCCAGAGGACGAACGTGCCGCGACTCGAGCAGTCGCTGCAGACCCTGGCGTCGACGATCAGCGGCATCGCCCCGAAGGACGTGCGGGCGGCGCTGCGCGGGCTGGCCGACGTGTCGACCACGCTGGCCGGCAAGCAGGGCGAGATCAGCGACCTGCTGCACTCGGCCACGACGATCGTCCGGACGCTCGACCGCAACGGCGGCGCCCTCGTGTCGCTGCTGACCCAGGGCGACGAGTTCCTCCAGCTCATCCAGCAGCGGCACGACCTCATCGCCCGGCTGCTGGCCGACACCGCCCGCCTCGGCAACCAGTTGCGGCTGCTGATGAAGCGCAACGGCGCCCAGCTGACCTCGCTGTTCCACGACCTCGACACCGTCACGGCCGTGCTGGTGAAGGAGAAGACGCAGCTGCAGCAGGCGATCGTCAGCCTGGGCCAGTTCGGCGTCAACATCACCAACATCACCGGCTCCGGTCCGTGGCTCGACCTGCTCACCCCGACCGCGGTCGTCCCCGACAACCAGATCGTCGGCTGCGGGACGAACCCGAACGCCGTGACCAAGAAACCGTGCTCGCCGTGAGCGCCCTCGTCGAAGCGATCCGCGCCCGGTTCGGCCGGCGGGCGCTCGTCGGCGCCGCCGTCGCGCTGGTCCTGGCGGTGACGGCGGCGACGCTGGGCTACTACGTCTTCGTCCAGGAGGACGTCTACCGGATCACCGCCCGCTTCGACGCGTCGACGCCCGGCCTGTACCCCGGCAACAGCGTCGACATCCTCGGCGTGCCGACCGGCAAGATCGTCTCGGTCACGCCGGAGGCCGCCTACGTCGAGGTGGTGATGTCGCTGCCGGCCGGCGTGCAGGTGCCGGCCGATGCCCGGGCCGTGCTCATGGCCCCCAATCCGGTGAGCGACCGGTTCGTCGAGCTTGCCCCCGCCTACACCGGGCGCGGCGGGCAGCAGGTCATGAAGGCCGGGGCCGTGATCCCGCCGCAGCGCACGTTCGTCCCGCTCGAGCTCGACGCGATCTACGACAGCGTCGACAACCTCGCCAAGACGCTCGGCCCCGCCGGCGCCAACGCGCACGGCGCCCTGAGCTCGGTGCTGCGGGCCTTCGCGAAGCTGGCCGGCGGCAACGGCGCCGACCTGCACGCCGCCATCGCCCAGATCTCGGCGGCGCTGCCGGCCCTGACCGCGCACCCGGACGACCTGAAGAACCTGATCGCCGGCCTCGACCGCCTGACCGGCAAGCTCGCCGCCCATGACGCCACGATCAACGCCCTCTACAACGACCTCGACCGCGCCACCACCCAGCTGGCCGACGAGCGCGACGTGCTGGGCGCCGCGATCTCGAACCTGCAGCAGGGACTGTCCGAGGTGGCGACCTTCCTGCAGAAGAACCAGGCCCACCTGCACGGCTCGGTGCGCAACCTCAACACGACGATCGCGGCGGTCATGAAGGAGCAGCAGGCGCTCATCCAGACCTTCGACACCGCGCCGCTCGGCTTCCAGAACTTCAACCGGGCGATCGACCCGCACGGACCCTGCCCGAGCGCGACCGGCGCCCCGGACAACTGCACGGCCATCTGGGGGCGCCTCGACCTGCCCTCCGACGTGACCACGCTGCTGGCCACCTACTGCGGCAGCAACGTCTACCAGCCGCTGCTGCCGATCATCCTGTGGAACTTGAAGCTGGCCGACGGCACGGCCACCGACACCGATTGCGGCGCGGAGATCGGCCTGCTGCAGAACCGGACCGGGCCGGCGGGCTCGCCGAAGACCCCGGACCTCGACCTCACCCACTACGTGGGGTCGCGATGATGCGCGCGCGTTGGGCCGCCGGGCTCGCCGCCCTGCTCCTGCCGGCCGGCTGCAGCCTCGGACTGGAGTCGCTGCCGGCCCCGTCGGGGACGTCCGGCGCCACCTACACCGTCACCGCGCGGTTCGCGAACGTCCAGAACCTCACCCTCGGGGCCAAGGTGAAGCTGGGCGGGGTGGTCATAGGCGCGGTCGGCAAGATCACGACGAAGGACTACGCCGCGGCGGTCGTCCTGCACATCGAGAAGAAGTTCGCGCTCGGCCGCGACGCCCGCCTGCAGATCCGGTTCACCACCCCGCTCGGCGAGGACTTCATCGCCGTCGTCTCGGCCGGGCACCCGGAGCGCGGCCGGCTCGCCGAGGGCGCGACCGTGCCGCTCGCCAGCGACAGCGACGCGCCGAGCATCGAGGACACCTTCGCGGCGCTGTCCGTCCTGCTCAACGGCGGCGGGCTGGACAAGCTGCAGACGATCGCCACCGAACTCGACACCGCGCTCACGGGGCGCACGAGCGACGCGCGGGACGCGCTGATCCAGCTGCACACGGTGATCGCCGACCTCGACGCGCACAAGGTCGACATCGACCGCACCCTCGACGGGATGGCGAAGCTCGGCGCGACCCTGGCCGCGCAGACCGGCGTCATCGAGAACGCCCTGCAGCTGTTCCCGCCGACCCTGCAGTCGCTGGCCGACGACACCGGCCGGATCAGCGACCTGCTCCAGCGCGTCGGCCGGCTCGGGACGACCGTCGACAGGTTGCTGCAGCGCGGGCAGGACGCGCTGCTGGCCGACTTCGACAACCTCAGGCCGACACTGGCCTCCCTGCGGGCCCGGCAGGACGAACTGATCCCCACGTTCGAGTCGCTGATCACACTCGGCCGGCGGGTCCAGCGCGCGGCGCCCGGCGACTACCTCAACGTGTCGGCGACGATCCAGTTCCTGCTGAACGCGCCGCCGGCGCGGCCACAGCCGGGCGGCGTCGTCCACGGCGGGTCGGAGTCGCAGTCGGCCGCGGTTCGGCAGATCCTCACCGGAGGGCTGCGGTGAGCGAGCATCGCAGCGAGCGCCAGCGAGCGAGGAGCGGAGCGAACCAGGCGATGAGCGCTCGCACGAACAGCGGTAGAGAATGAAGCGCAACATGGTGCTGGCCCAGCTCGCGGTCTTCGCCGCGATCTCGGTGCTCGTCGTGTACTACGCCGTCTTCGGCCTGCTCCGCGTCTCGTTCACGAATTCCCCCTTCCACGTCCGGGTCGAGCTGGCCACCGCCGGCGGCATCTTCGAGGGCGCCGAGGTCGCGTACCGCGGCGTCCAGGTCGGGAAGGTGGCCTCGGTCGACCTGCACACCGACGGCGTCACGATCGAACTCGCGATCGACCACGGCACGAAGATCCCGGCCGCCTCGATCGCGCACGTGTACGACCTCTCGGCCGTCGGTGAGCAGTACGTCGACCTCGAGCCGAAGGGGAACCCCGCGGATCACCTGCGCGACGGCAGCCACATCCCGCGGTCGCGGACGACGACGCCGCTCGAGACCGCGAGCGTGCTCTACGACCTCGAGCGGTTCATCGACAGCATCGATGCACACGACCTGCAGGTGATCGGCCGCGAGGGCGCGCTGGCGCTGCAGGGCACCGGCCCCCAGTTGAAGTCGATCCTCAGCGACACGACGGCCATCGTGAACCAGCTTTCGTCCAGCGAGGACGGGCTGATCCGGCTCCTGCACAACTCGGCGCTGCTGCTGCACGGGGCGGCGGCCCATGCGGGGGCCTTCGACCGGTTCACCGCTTCGCTGAAGGCGCTCACCGGCACGCTGGCGGCCAAGACGCCGACGATCGATGCCTTCATCCGGCACGGGGAGGCCACGACCCGGCTCGTCAACTCGGTGATCGCCGACAACGGGTCGGCGGTGACGACGCTGCTGGGCAACCTGGCCACGCTCAGCGGGATCCAGTCGGCCCGCATTCCCGGGCTGCGGGCACTGCTGCTCGCCGTGCCCGAGTTCGGCCGGCTCGCCCCGACGGTCGTCCACGACGGGACGCTGCTCGGCATCGCTGACGTCAACCAGGATCAGCCGCTGTGCAACACCGGCATCCCGCTCAGCAACCCGATCTCCGGCACGCGGACGCCGACCCGGGCCGTGGAGTGCGGCCCGGGGCTGGTGCGCGGAGCGGCCAACGCGCCCCGGCCCGGGGGCGCGGCCGCGCCCGACTCGGGGTCGGTGACGCGGCTCGGGGCGTCGGCCCGGCCAGCCGGCAACGGGACGCAGGTCGGCACGTACGACCCGCAGACGGGGCTCGTGTCGACCAGTGACGGCCCAATCCTCCGGCTCGGCAGCACCGGCGGCCAGGACCGGCTGCTGGGGGACAACGGATGGCAGGCGATCGTGCTCGCCGCGGCCATGTCGTGAGTTCGCTCGTTAGACCAGGCAGCAAGCAGTGAGGAGCCGGTGATGACCGACCAGATCGATGCCCCTGTCGAGGACGAGGCCGCCGCGCCCGAGGCCGCCGCGCCCGAAGCCGCCGCGCCCGAGCGGGCCAAGCCGACGAAGGCGGAGCGGCTGGAGGCCAAGGCGGCCCGGCTGCGCGAGGCCGAGGCCCGCCGGGCCGAGGCGGCGGCCGCCGCGCAGGACGCCGGGCCGAAGCCCCGGCCGACCGGGCTCATCGTCGCCGTGAGCATCCTGGCCGCGGTCGCGACCGCGCTGGCAACCCTGCTGACCATCGGCTTCATCTCCTGGAAGCACCAGCGCGATCTGCAGTCGGCCCGCAGCCAGGTGCTCAAGTCGGCCCGCCAGTTCGCGGTGCAGTTCGGCACCTACGACTACCAGAAGCTGGACCAGCAGTTCGCGGCCGTGGCGACGCACCTGACGCCGGACTTCCGGGCCAACTACCTGAAGAGCAGCCGCGGCCTGAAGGCGACGATCGTCCAGTACAAGGGGAAGTCGGTGGCCTCGGTGGCCGGCATCGGGGTGACCTCGGCCGGCGAGTCGAAGGCCTCCGTCGTGGTGTTCCTCGACCAGACCGTGACGAACACCCAGTCGACCGTCCCGACCGTCGACCGCAACCGGCTGCTGATCCAGCTCGAGCGCCATCACGGCGAGTGGCAGATCAAGGCGATCTGGCCGAAGTAGCCGCGACCCGCGCTGGGGCCGGTTGTTGACAGTACGCCAACAAAGCTAGGCTGGCCGGCATGTCCCGAGCCGTGGTCGACCCGCCGCGCTGGCGCCGCCTCGAGCCCGACGCGCGCCGCGAGCAGATTCTCGAGTGCGCGGTCCGGCTCTTCGGCGAGCGCCCGTACGCCGCGGTCTCGACCACCGACATCGCCCGCGAGGCCGGCGTCGCCCGGGGCCTGCTCAACCACTACTTCGGCACCAAGCGTGACCTCTACCTCGAGGTGGTCCGCAAGCTCGTCACGATCACCGACGTGCCGGGGGCCGACGTCGCGATCCGGGGATCGCTGCGCACCCGCGTCGAGCGCTCGGTCGACTGGTTCCTCGACACCGTGAGCGTCCACGCCAAGACGTTCGTGGCGGTCACCGGGGCCGAGGGTGTCGGGGCCGACCCGGAGATCGAACGGATCCTCGCCGAGGCCGACGACGCCGCGGCCCGCCGGGTGCTCGAGCTCGTCGGCCTGCCCGCCGACGTCGACGAGCACCGGGCCGTCATCCGCGCCTACGGCGGGCTGGTGAAGGCCGCGATCCGCGAGTGGATCCGCGACGAGACGCTCGACCGCCGCCAGGTGCGGCTGCTGCTGGCCCGCGTGCTCGAGACGCTGGTCAAGGACGTGCTGCCCGAGACGGGATGACGACATGACCGAGACGCCGACGTTCTGCCGGATCTGCGAGCCGGTCTGCGGCATGATCGCGACCGTCGAGGACCGCCGGCTCGTCCAGCTGCGGCCGGACCCCGAGCACCCGATCAGCCAGGGGTTCTCGTGCCCGAAGGGCATCGAATTCGCCGACATCGTCAACGACCCGGATCGCCTGCTGCACCCCATGCGGCGCACGGCGGCGGGCGGGTTCGAGCGCATCAGCTGGGCGACGGCGCTGGCCGAGATCGGGGCCCGGCTGCGCGAGATCCGGGCCCGGCACGGCGGCGGGTCGATCGGCTGGTACGCCGGCAACCCGTCGGCGTTCAGCCACTCGCACGCCATCTGGTCGGCCGGCTTCGTGCGGGCACTGGGCTCGCGCCACCTCTACACGCCGAACACGCAGGACACGTCGAGCCGGTTCGTCGCCTCCGCGCTGCTCTACGGCAGCCCGACGATCTTCCCGCTGCCCGACCTCGAGCGCACCGACTTCCTGCTCATGCTCGGCGCGAACCCGCTGGTGTCGCGGGGCAGCATCGTGAGTGCCGGCAACCTCCGGGCCAAGCTGACCGGCATCGTCGGGCGCGGCGGTCGGGTGGTCGTCGTGGACCCGCGGCGGACGGAGACCGCGAAGGCATTCGAGCACGTGGCCGTCCGCCCGGACGGCGACGCCTGGCTGCTGCTGTCGATGCTGCACGTGATCCTGGCCGAGGGGCTGGTCGACGAAGCGGCGATCGCCGGCCAGACGCGGGGGATCGGCGCACTGCGGGCCGCGGCCGCCGACTGGCCCCCCGAGCGCGCGCAGGAGTGGTCGGGCGTCCCGGCCGACGACGTGCGGGCCCTGGCCCGGGCCTTCGCGGCGGCGCCCTCGGCCACGGCGTACGGCCGCACCGGCGCGTGTTTGGGCCGGCATGCCACGCTCGTCAACGTCCTGCTCGACGCGCTCAACGTCGTCACCGGAAACCTCGACCGCCCCGGCGGCTCGGTCTTCGGGCGGCCGCCGATCGACTTCACCGCGCTCGCGTCCCGGCTCGGGCTGGCGACGTTCGACACCTACCGCTCGCGGGTCGGCGGGTTCCCCGAGGTGCTCGGGCAGCTGCCGGCGCCGATCATGGCGGCCGAGATCGAGACGCCCGGGCCGGGCCAGCTGCGGGCGCTGTTCGTCTCGGCCGGCAACCTGCTACTGTCCGTCCCGGGATCGGACGGCTTCGAGCGCGCGCTCGACCGGCTCGACCTCCAGGTCGGCATCGACTTCTACGTCAACGAGACCCACCGGCACGCCGACTACCTGCTGCCGGCCGCCACGTTCTACGAGCGCGACGACCTGCCCATCCCGCTGCTCGAGACCCAGCTGACACCGCACGTCCAGTGGACCGAGGCCGTCGTGCCGCCGCGGGGCGAGGCCCGGCCGGACTGGCAGATCATCAACGACCTCGGCGCGCAGCTCGGCATCGCCCCGGTCGCCGGCCCGCTGACGAAGTGGACGGGCTGCGGGCGGCTCGGGCGGCTCGCCCAGCGCGTCCTCGGCCCGGCCGCCCGGCGGGTCACCCCGCACCTGATGGTCGACGCGCTGCTGCGGGCCGGCCGCGACGGTGACCGCTTCGGGCTGCGCCGCGGCGGGCTGAGCCTGGCCAAGCTGCGGGCCAACCCGCGCGGCATCGTGCTGGCCCCGCACGTGGAGACCGGCGTGCTGGGCCAGCGGGTCCAGCACGAGGACCGCCTCGTTCACCTCGACGACCCGCGCATCGCGGCCGAGCTCGACCGGCTCGCGGCGACGCCGAGCGCCGACCCCGACTTCCCGCTGCGGATGATCGGCCGCCGCGAGGTCCGCTCGCACAACTCGTGGCTGCACAACAATCCGAAGTTCCGCGACCCGTCCCGGCGCCAGCGCGCGCTGGTGAACCCGGCCGACGCCGCCGCGCTCGGGTTGGCCGCCGGGGACAGCGTGCGGGTCGTCTCGGCCCGCGGCGCGATCGAGGTCCCGGCCGAGATCACCGGCGACGTCGGCCCCGGCACCGTCGCCGTGCCGCACGGCTGGGGTCACCGCGACGCCGGCTGGACGATCGCCAACGCGGCCGGTGGCGCCAACGTCAACGAGATCACCTCGCCCTCGGTCGACGATCTCGAGCAGCTCTCCGGCATGGCCCACCTCAACGGCGTGCCCGTGCGCCTCGAGTCCACATCGCCGGGCGCCGCTTCGGCGGCCCGGAAGACGCGCTCCGGGGCCGGTTTGCTGACGTAGCGGGTCACCGACGCGGCCACGACCCGGTGATCGACAAGATCCTGCCAATATCGGCGTCGTTTCCCGGTCGGGGAATATGGTTTATCGCGGGAGGTGAAACGCTGTGCAATCCGCGCTGCCCCGAATGACGTGCGGGCGACCTCGATCGAGACAATCAGACGGCGAAGTCGGCCGGACCCGGCTCCGGTGAGCATCAGCGTCGTAGGTCCGTTACGCGTACTAGTCGTGAGCGCTCACCGAATGCTCACCGATGGTTTGTCGCGCATCCTTTCCGACGAGGACGATATCGAGGCCGTCGACGTAGCCCCGACCGGCGACGAGGGTGTCGCAATGGCCCAATCGCGCCGGCACAACGTGGCCCTGGTGGATTTTGACCTACCGGATCTCCCCGGGCTGGCAATTGCGCGCCGTATGGCAGAGCTGGCCCCGCCGATCAGCGTTCTGCTGCTCGTGGGCATCGAGGACGATCGATCCCTCGTCGCCGCGATCGACGCCGGGTGTGCCGGCCTCGTCAACCCGGCGCAGTCGGCACTGGACGTGATCGCGGCCGTACGGCTGGCTGCGACCGGACGCTCAGTCGTGAGCCCGGCGAAGCTGTCCGCCGCGCTGCGCCGCCTCGGCGAGAGCAGGCAGGCAACGACGACGCCCCTCACCAAGCGGGAGATCGAGGTCCTCGGCCGCCTGGCGCGCGGCGAGTCCACGGCCGTCATTGCGCAGGGCCTGTTCATCTCGGTCAACACGGTCCGCAACCACATCCAGCGCATCATCGGGAAACTGGGTGCGCACTCGAAGCTCGAGGCCGTCGCCCGAGCGATCCGGGCCGGAATCGTCGTCGTGGATGACGGTGGCACTCCGGACTGATGCAGGTGCATCCTCACCGACCGTGCCCAACGGTCGCTCCGCGTGCTGACGTTGGGCCCTGGGTCGTGGCCTGGCCCGGACCATAGATTTCGCTCATCACCTCAATCAATCGTTCCCCCGCGAGAGATTGTGTGAGACGAATCGGCGGCCACCTGCTCACTGCAGATTGCCGGTGGCGAACACGTCGATACGTGCCGAGGGCGCCCCGCCTCGCAAGAGGCGGGGCGCCCTCTCGTTGCCATCGGCGGCGATGGTGCATTTGCAACTGTCCTGGAGTGCCCATGGGTGTAAGGCGCCGATGCCGTTGGGCGGTTCATCGGTCGCCGACTCATCGGTAATTTCGCTTCGACGGACGCTTTCAGGGGACTCCCACGCCCACCCAGGAAGAAGTTCTGTCCGCATGAGGAAGAGCTAACGCGCGATTGAGCGAGACGGAGATTTCCGATGAGCATGAAATCCGGCCCGGAGGCAACGACCGCCCGGCGACGGCCCGTCCTCCGGCCGGTGTGACCAGTGTCCGTCGCCGACAACGGGCGCCGGCCGGTGATCCGCGCCGGCCGGCGCCGCCCGGCTCAGCCACCCACCGGCGCACCACTGCTGCTCGCATTCGCCGCCGTCCAGTTGCTCGCCACCGGCGCGGTCTGCGCCGCGTTTCCCGACCTCCGCGCATCTATCAACGATCCGGCGTTGTGGTTGCAGGCAATGGCGCTCTCGGTCTTCGGCGCGTGCGCTCTCGGCGGCTGCCCGGTGCTGCTGCGCGCCGCGGGCGTCCGGCGACGCGCGGTCACTGCAGTCGACCAGTTGACCGGCGTCGCCGACCGCAGCCTCTTCCTGGAGCAGGCCGATGTTGCGTTCCGCATCCTCCGGTCGACCGTCGGCGAGGGCGTAGCTGTGCTCTACCTGGGCATCGACGACTTCCGGACAGTCAACGAAGGTGTGGGATACGCCGGCGGCAATTCCGTCCTCGCGGCGCTTGCCGAGCGGCTCCGCGCGATCATCGAGGGTCATGGCGTCGTGGGCCGCTTGGGCGGCGACGAGTTCGGCATCCTGTTGACCTGTGACCCGATCCTGCAGTGTGCCGACATGCTGGCGCGGCGGATCCACGAGGCCCTGGAGGAGCCGTTCGACGTGGACGGCCGTCCAGTGGCGATCACCGTCGGGATCGGGCTGGCGGTCGCTGACGGTCGGCCGGCGGCGGAGGTCGTGCACGACGCGGGGTTGGCCATGCACTGCGGCAAGCGCCGAGGGCGGGCGCAGATCAGTCGGGCGCACCACGAGATGGTGGCCGATGCGCTCCGGCACTTCGATCTCGTCCGTGACCTGTCCGTCGCCCTGGACAAGCACGAATTCCGGGTCGACTACCAGCCGATCGTTGCGGCCGCCGACTGGGCTCCGGTCGGGGTCGAAGCCGCACTGCGGTGGCAGCACGCGGCGCGCGGCCTGGTGCCGCCGAGTGAATTCCTCGGGGCCGCCGAATCGTCCGGAGTGATGGTGCCGGTGGGGCGATGGGTGCTTCAGGAGGCGACCTCGCAGGTGGCGCGCTGGCTGCGCGAAGGTCGGGTGGGCCCCGACTTCTACGTGAGCGTCAATCTCTCCCCGGGGCAACTCGCTGAACCGTCACTTGTCGCGGACGTGACGTCAGCTCTGCTCGTCGCCCGGTTGCCCGCGACGAACCTGGTCCTCGAGATGACCGAGAACGTCCTCATCCCGGATTTCGCAGCCTGTATGGACCGGCTCCACGACTTGCGCGCCCGGGGTGTGCGGATCGCGCTCGACGACTTCGGCACCGGCTATTCGGCCCTGAGCCGGTTGAGCCGGCTGCCGGTCGACCTGGTCAAGATCGACCAGTCGTTCATCGGCGGGATCGACGAGGGTCGCGCCGGCCTCGCCCTGCTGAAGGGGGCGATCGATGTGGCGCACGCGGTGGGGTTGTCCTGCGTGGCCGAGGGGGTCCGATCGCGGGGACAACTCCAGGCGCTGGCCGACCTCGGCTGCGAGGCGGCCCAGGGAGCCTTGTTCGGCCGGGCCGCACCCGCCCAGGACACACTGGCGACGCTCGGCCGGCTGCCCGGTGCCGCGCGGCCGCCTCGCGAGAAACTTGTTGACGTTCTGCCAACAACGTAGTCTGAGGCCGTGGATGAGCTCGTCGACGGCCGGGCGGTGACTATGCAGCGTCCGGGCCCCGGGTCACTCGTCTTCGAGCGGATGGCCGACGACCGTGGGCTGCTGCTCGGCGGCGCCACGCTCGTGCTGCAGGTCGCCGACTGGACGGTCGGGGCCGGCGTCGCCCAGCACTCCAACTTCAAGGCCGAACCGTGGCGCCGGCTGTGGGGGACCCTGACGTCGCTGGTGACGATCGTCTACGGCACCTCCGAGCAGGCCGCCCGCGAGGTCGAGCGGTTGCGGGCGATGCACCGGTCGATCCGCGGGGTCGACGAGCACGGGCGCAGCTACTCCGCGCTGCGGCCGGCGCCGTGGGCGTGGGTGCACGGCACGCTGGCCTGGTCGGTGATCCGGCTCAACGACGTGTTCCGCACGCCCTTCACCGCGGCCGAGCGCGAGCAGTACTGGCAGGAGTGGCGCCAGGTCGGGTGGCTGCTCGGCGTCCGCGACGGCGACCTGCCGGCCACCTGGGCCGAGTTCGAGAAGGTCGTCGAGCACGCGGCCCGGTACGACCTCGAGGACAACCCATCGGTGCGCGACGTCGTCGCCTCGGTGTCGGTGATCCCGGCACCGAAGGGGCTGCGGTGGGCGGGGCCGGCGTGGCGGCTGCTCGTCGGGCGCCCGGTCGGGTCGCTGTCGCGGGCGGTGACGATCGCCGCGCTGCCGGCCCCGCTCACCGAGCGGCTCGGGCTGGCGCTCTCCCCGCGCGAGCAACGGCGGCTGCGGCGCTTCGTGACGCTCGTCGCCGGCGTCCGGCGCCTCGTGCCGCGCCCGCTCCGTCCGGGCCCGGCCGCGCTCCTCATCCGGTACCGGTCCCGCCGACGGTGGGACGCGCCGATCGCGATAGCGTCCGCCGCATGAGCGAGGTCGAGGCACCATGAGCGAGGTCAAGGCGCAGCGGCGGGGGCGCAAGATCGCGATGACCGATGACGAGCTCGCCGAGTTCCTCGCCACCGAGCGCACCTGCCGCGTGGCGACCATCGGTCCGGACGGGCCGCACGCCACCCCCCTCTGGTTCGGGTGGGACGGCACGTACCTCTGGCTCTACTCGATCGTGAAGAGCCAGAGGTGGGCCGACGTCGTCCGCGACCCCCGGGTCGGCGTCGTCGTCGACGCCGGCGTCGACTACCTCGAACTGCGCGGCGTCGAGATCACCGGCACCGCCGAGATCGTCGGCGACGTACCCCGCACGGCCGGGCCGTCGGACGAGCTCGCGGCGATCGAGCGGGTCTTTGCCGACAAGTACATGGGCGGGGCCGAGGAGATGTTCCACGACGGCCGGCACGCCTGGCTGCGGGTCACCCCGACGAAGCTCGCGTCCTGGGACTTCCGCAAGCTCGCCGACCTCTGACTGCCGCGTGCACCTGCACCCCCCTCACCCCCCAGTTCTCCGGTTGAGTGGCGCCTTACGCGTTGAGTGGCGCCTTGTAAGGCGCCACTCAACCCACAAGGCGCCACTCAACCGGGAAGGCCACTCAACCGGAAGGCCACTCAACCGGAAGGCCACTCAACCGGAAAGCGCGGGGTGCCGGCCGGGTCGGCTCAGAGGGTCTTCTCCTTGCCGTCCTCGATCTCGATGTCGCCGGACGTGAACGGCGTCGGCCGGAGGACGGTGTAGACCGCGCCGGCGCCGGTGACCCGCGAGCCCATGACCGTGAACCCGGTCGCCGGCCCGCCGTCGGTGAACAGCCGCTTGCCCCTACCGACGCACACCGGAAAGGTCAGCAACCGGTACTCGTCGATCAGCCCGGCCTCGTGCAGGGTGCGGGCGAGCAGGCAGCTGCCGTGCACCTGCAACTCGCCGCCGGGCTGCTCCTTGAGCCGGCGCACCTGGGCCAGCACCTCGCCGGGGAGGACCGAGGTGCCGGCCCAGTCCGGGTCGGTCAGCGTCGTCGACGCAACGTACTTCGGCCGGCGGTTGAGGGCGGCGGCAACGCCGTTGTCCGGATCCGTCACCTGGGGCCAGAACCCGCGGAACAGGTCGTAAGTGGTCCGGCCGAGCAGGAACGCCTCGACGTCGGCGAACCAGCTCTCGACGATCTCGCCCATGTCCTGGTCGGCGTGGGGAACGAGCCAGCCGCCGCGGTCGAAGCCGCCGGAGCGGTCCTCGTCCGGGCCACCAGGGCCCTGCATGACGCCGTCGAAGGACAGGAACGTGTGCAGCGTGAGCTTCATCGGGGGATCTCCTTCGCAGTCGGTGAGTGTTCTCACCAACGCGTCGAACGAGCTCCCCCCGGATCGACGACCTCGGTCAGAGGAACTGCACGCCCTGCGCGAGCGGCAGCTCCGTGGAGTAGTTGACGGTGTTGGTGGCCCGGCGCATGTAGGCCTTCCAGGCGTCCGAGCCGGACTCCCGCCCGCCGCCGGTCTCCTTCTCGCCGCCGAACGCGCCGCCGATCTCGGCACCGGACGGGCCGATGTTGACGTTGGCGATGCCGCAGTCCGAACCGCTGGCCGAGAGGAACCGCTCGGCCTCGCGCACGTCCAGCGTGAAGATCGACGACGACAGCCCCTGCGGCACCTCGTTGTGCAGGACGAGCGCGTCCTCGAAGTCGTCGTAGGTGAGGACGTAGAGGATCGGAGCGAACGTCTCGGACCGGACGATGTCGGACTGGGTCGGCATCCGCACGAGCGCCGGCTGCACGTAGTACGCGTCGGACGCCTCGTCGGCCAGCACCCGCTGACCGCCGGCGACGAGCTCGCCGCCGTTGGCCTGGGCCTTCTCCAGCGCCGTGCGGTAGCCGTCGTACGCGGCCGCGTCGATCAGCGGGCCGACGAGCGTCCCGGCATCCAGCGGCGAGCCGATCGGCAGCGACTCGTAGGCGGCCTTGATCCGGGAGACGAGCTCGTCGGCCACTGACGAGTGGACGATGATGCGGCGCAGCGAGGTGCAGCGCTGGCCGGCCGTGCCGGCGGCGGAGAACACGATGCCGCGGACGGTGAGGTCGAGGTCGGCGGTCGGGGTGACGATCGCCGCGTTATTGCCGCCGAGTTCGAGCAGCAGCTTGCCGAACCGCGCCGCGACCCGCGGAGCCACGGACCGGCCCATGCGGGTCGAGCCGGTCGCGCTGATCAGGGCGACGCGCGGGTCGTCCACCAGTGCCCCGCCGGCCTCGGCACCACCGAGGACGAGGCTGGAGATGCCGTCCGGCGCGCCGGCCCGGCGGGCGGCCTCGGCGACGAGGGCCTGGCAGGCGAGCGCGGTGAGCAGCGTCTTCTCCGACGGCTTCCACACGACCGGGTCGCCGCAGACGAAGGCGAGCGCGGCGTTCCACGACCAGACGGCGACCGGGAAGTTGAACGCGCTGATGACGCCGACGACCCCGAGCGGGTGCCACTGCTCCATCATCCGGTGACCGGGCCGCTCGGAGGCGATGGTCAGGCCGAACAACTGGCGCGACAGGCCCACGGCCAGGTCACAGATGTCGATCATCTCCTGGACCTCGCCCAGGCCCTCCGAGCGGATCTTGCCGGCCTCGATCGAGACGAGCGCGCCGAGGTCGTCCTTGTGCTCGCGCAGCAGCTCGCCCAGCTCGCGGACGAGCTGCCCGCGGACGGGGCCGGGCACCGTGCGCCAGGCGTGGAACGCCTCCTGCGCGGCGGCGACCGTATCGGCCACGTCGGCGGCGGAGTGCGAGCGGACGCGGCCGAGCTCACCGCCGGTGACGGGGGTGCGGGCGACGAGATCGCCGTCGCCGGTGAGGGCATCGACGCCGAGCCGGCTCAGGATCGCTGAGGTCTCGGCGGCCAGCGTGGCAGTTGTGGGAACGGGCATCCGCCCAGCCTATGTCCCCCGGCCACTGCATCTCGACGGCCGGACGTCAAGGCTCCCTTTGTCGCGATTTGCCGGGTACCGTTCGCCGCATCGCCCCGCCCACCCAGCCCTGTGTGGAGGACGTCATGCGCTTTCGTTACTTCGACCCGCTGCAGCAGTCGACCGTCGAGGGGGAGCTCGCCGCCGGGTCCGAGGTGGCGGAGCTCGTCGGACTGGTCACCCAGCTGCGGGCGGAGTGCGCGCCCGCCCTGGAACTCACCGGCAACGACGGGTCGTCGCTCGTGCTCGGCATCTCGAACGATCGCGCGGTGGTGCTCTGGACCTCGGCCGACGGGACGACCAGCCACAGCATCGGCGGCCCGCACGACGAGCGCGTCATCTTCGACTACTTCGGGGCGTTCACCCAGGTGCCGGGTCACTACACCGTGCCCCTGACCGCCGCTGTGACCGCGGCCGGCGGGTACGTGGACGCGCGCGGCCGGGCCGGCTGGGCCTCGTTGCCGCTCGCGGTGGACTGATCGTTTCAGCACCAGCCCGGTCTCGCTGGTCGGGGTCTCGGTCGACGTTCCTGCGCCGGGTGCATCCCCGCGCCTGATGCGCAAGGGGATCAGCTCGGGCGCGGGAGTTCGGGCGGGTTTCGGGTAAGCCGCCGGGAATGGGCAGCCCGAAGAGAGCCGACCGCTACTCACACCGAATTTATCTGCAATTGCAGAATTACCAGCATCCCGGCTTGACGAACGGGAACGACACGCGTGTAATTTCCCCAGTGACATTCCCGTCGCAGCCCGGCAATCACAGAAACTCGGAGGACGTCGTGACGGAACTCTCCAACGCCGTCGACACCGACGAGCTCGCCGACATCTTCGGACTCCCCGAGGAAGCCAGCTGGCAGGAGCGGGCACTCTGCTCCCAGACGGACCCCGAGGCCTTCTTCCCTGAAAAGGGTGGCTCGACCCGCGAGGCGAAGAAGATCTGCACCGGCTGCGAGGTGCGCGGCGAGTGCCTCGAGTACGCGCTCGAGCACGACGAGCGGTTCGGCATCTGGGGCGGGCTCTCCGAGCGGGAGCGTCGCCGCCTCAAGCGACGCGCCGTCTGACGGTCCACCGCCGGGGGGCGGTGGACCGGCGTCAGTGCCGGATCACTCCGCTGTTGATCGCCTCGAAGGCCGAGCCCGGCACCCGCTTGAGCTGATCGAGGTCGGCGTCGTTCCACCGGCTCGACGTCGCCCCGGAGATGAACCAGTTGCCGCCGTTGTCGGCGACGAACATCCCGTACTTCTTCAACGCCTTCAGGATCACGAGCGCGGCCCCGTGGAAGTGGGCCAGGCTGTAGGACGCCTTGAGCCGGAACCGCGCCCCCATCGGCGGGACCGAACCCGACGTGGTCGACCCGGCCTGGTGGGTCGCCGGGTGGATGTAGGCCCGCTGCGTGCGCTGCACCGTGAAGCGCAGCGCGTGGTCGATGTGCCCGGCCCGCACCTCGTCGAGCCGCACGAGCCCGGGCAGGATCGGCAGCCCGGCCGCGTCGGCCGACGTCCAGCCGTCCGGACGCAGCCGGTTCGAGCGCAGGTCGAAGACCGCCCCCGATGCCGCCGCCCAGCCACTGCCAGAGCGCCGGGCACCGTAGAGCTCGTAGAGGTGGCAGTTCGCCGACGCGACGAGGACGTGCCGGTCGCCGCCGGCCTCCACGCGGGCGGTCAGCGGCACCGGGTACGGGCCCCTGTCGCTCTCGTCGCCGTACGCCGTGAACCGGATCGGCACCCGCTTCTGGGTCGCCGGCACCGTCTGGTACGGGATGCCGTAGGACGGGTTGGAGCCGAAGTCCGGGTGCAGGTGCAGCGAGCGGCCGATGCTGCGGACCCACGCCGCCGAGTGAGCGGCCACCTTCGCGTGCGAGATGTCCCTGCGCCACGGGTTCGTCGACGGGAACAGCGGGCAGCCGGCGATCCGCGGCGCGCTCGCCGTGACCGCGTCGACCCCGCTCGCGCCGTGGACGCCATTGGACGTGCAGGAGGCGACCGCCACCGCCAGCGCGGTGCACGAGATCGCGCCCCGGAGGTTCATCGCGGCGGGTCGATCTCGTCCACGTCGCGGCCGAGGAACTCGGCGGCCAGGTCGACGACCACCATGAACACGAGGTCGGCCCGGTCGTCCAGGTCGGCGGCCCGCGCCTCGATCGGCCGGCGATAGACGACGATCACCGGCTGCTCGATCTCGGGCAGGCCGTCCCGGTAGAGCCGGCCGAGCGGGACGCCGCGGTCGACCACCACATCGGGGTCGAAGTCGGATCCTTCGATCGGGGCCGGCACGTCCTCGACGGCGAACTCGACGGCTGCGAGCTCGGCCGACCAGTGCTCCTCGAGCTCGTCGACGGCGTCCATCACGAGATCGTCGAAGCTCTCACCCCGGGTGCGGTGCAGCGGCACACCGATCGGCGCGAGGTGGCCGCGGATGCCCCGGCCGCGCCGGTCGCGGCGGCGAGGCGGCAGCGCCCCGCGACGCGTCGGGCGGCCGTCGCTGCGCACGCCCTCACCCTACGCAGCCGGCCGCCCCGGATCACCCTCCCGACGCGGCGACGTAGCCGGGCGCGACACGGACGGCCCGGGGCCACCCAAAGGCGGGGTTCGGGACCCGGCGCGCGCTATGGTCCGGCGAGTGAGTTACGAGCGGGAGGCCCAGTGAGGCACGTGCGGCGCTGCACGCGGACCGGGTGCGCCCGATCGGCGGTCGCCACCCTCACCTACGCCTACGCCGACCTGACGGCGGTCGTCGGGCCGCTCGCCACCTTCGCCGAGCCGCACTCCTACGACCTCTGCGAGGAGCACGCCCTCCGCCTGACCGTCCCACGCGGGTGGGAGGTGCTCCGCCACGTCGGCGAGTTCCCGGCCCCGATCCCACACGCCGACGACCTGGAGGCGCTGGCCGACGCCGTGCGTGAGGCCGGCCGGATGGAACCGAGCGCCCGCAGCCAGGACGGCGACACGCTCACCGGACGCCGCGGACACCTCCGCGTGGTCCCGCCGCCCCACTGAGTCGCCCGCACGTCGGTAGGGTGCGAACCGTGGACCTCTCGGCTCTGGTGAAGGCATACGACGTTCGCGGCACCGTCCCGGACCAACTCGACGAATCGATCGCGCGGGCCATCGGCGCCGCCTTCGTCGACGTCACCGGCGCCGCCAAGATCGTCACCGCGCACGACATGCGGGAAACGGGGCCGGGCCTCGCCCGGGCCTTCGCCGAGGGGGCGCTGCACCGGGGCGCCGCCGTCGTCGAGGCCGGCCTGTCGTCGACCGACATGCTCTACTTCGCGTCCGGTCACCTCGACCTCCCCGGCGCGATGTTCACCGCGAGCCACAACCCGGCGCAGTACAACGGCATCAAGATGTGCCGCGCCCGCGCCGTCGCGATCGGCCAGGACTCCGGGCTGCTCGAGATCCGCGACCGCGCCAGCCAGTACCTGGCCGAGGGGCTGCCGGCCGCGGCGACGCCCGGCAGCGTCGAGCAGGTCGACCTGCTGCGCCTCTACGCGGAGTACCTGCGCAACCTCGTCGACCTGTCGGGCATCCGCCCGCTCAAGGTCGTGGTCGACGCCGGCAACGGCATGGGCGGCTACACGGTCCCGGCCGTGCTCGGCGACGCCGTCCTGCCCGCACTGCCGCTCACGATCGTCCCGCTGTACTTCGAGCTGGACGGTTCGTTCCCCAACCACGAGGCCAACCCGCTCGAGCCGAAGAACATCGTCGACCTGCAGGCGCGGGTCGTCAGCGAGGGCGCCGACATCGGCGTCGCGTTCGACGGCGACGCCGACCGCTGCTTCGTCGTCGACGCCCGGGGCAAGGCGGTCTCGCCCAGTGCGATCACCGCGCTCGTCGCCACCCGGGAGCTCGCGAAGTCGCCCGGCAGCTCGGTGATCCACAACCTGATCACCTCGCACGCCGTGCCCGAGATCATCCGCGAGCACGGCGGGGTCCCGATCCGCACCCGGGTCGGGCACTCGTTCATCAAGGGCGAGATGGCGAAATCCGGGGCCGTCTTCGGGGGCGAGCACTCCGCGCACTACTACTTCCGCGACTTCTGGTTCGCCGACACCGGCATGCTGGCCGCGATGCACGTCCTCGCCGCGCTCGGCGAGCAGCCCGGCACGCTGGCCGACCTGACCGCGGAGTTCAGCCGCTACGTCGCCTCGGGCGAGATCAACTCCACCGTTGACGACCAGCAGGCCCGGCTCGCCGCCGTCCGGACCGCGTTCGCCGACCGGGCCACCGACGTCGACGAGCTGGACGGCCTGACCGTGCAGCTGGGCGACGGCACGTGGTTCAACGTCCGGGCCTCGAACACCGAGCCGCTGCTGCGGCTCAACGTCGAGGGCCCGACCGAGGACGCGATGGCCCAGGTTCGCGACGAGGCCCTCGCCGCGATCCGCGACTGATCGACGCGACTGATCGACGTTAGTGATCGACAAGGAGAACCGATGGTGATCGACCGCGAACTTCTCGACATCCTGGCCTGCCCCAGCGACGACCACGCGCCGCTGCGCGAGGAGAAGCGCGACGGTCACGACGTGCTCGTCTGCACCGTCTGCCTGTCCAGCTTCCCGATCGCGGACGGCATCCCGGTGCTGCTCCGCGACGACGCCACGCCCGGCCCCAACGGCCTCGGCGTCCCCGCGAACCCCGCGTGACCGGATCCGATCCCGGCGATGTCTGACTTCGACGACACGCGGCTGGAACCACCTCACCTGGCCGCGCACGACGACCAGCGGCTGTTGTGGTCACTCGCGACCGCCGGTGCGCAGGTCCGGCGCGCGGTCGAGACCGTGGGCGACTTCGGCATCGAGCGGCTGCGGGGCGCCGACCTGCCGCGGGCCATGCTGGTCGCCACCGACTCGGCGCCGTCGGCCGGTTCCCGCCTGATCACCCGGCTCAGCTGCACCCGGACCCCCGCGCTCACCTGGCACGGCGTCGAGCTGCCCCGCTGGGCCGGGCCGGCCGACGCCCTGCTGATCGGCTCGGTCGACGGCCGCCACCCGCGCCTGGCCGAGCTCGCGGCCCAGGGCGCCCAGCGCGGCCTCGCCATGGCCGTCGTGGCGCCGGCCGACACCGAGGTGGCCGCGGCGGCCGGACGGGCCCCCTTCCACGAGTTGCCGCGCGACCTGCACCCGCGCGCGGCCCGCTGGTCGGTGCTCACGCCGCTGCTGCAGGCCCTCGACGTGCTGGGCGTCAACCCGATCCCGTCCGGGCTGCTGATCGAGGTGGCGGACGCGCTGGACGAGCAGGCCGAGCTCTGCCGTCCGGACAGCGACATCTTCGTGAACCCGGCCAAGGCGCTGGCGATCGAGTTCGCCCACGCGATCCCCCTCATCGCCGGTGCCGGCGCGCTCGCCGGGGTCGCGGCTCGGGCGATCTCCGACGCCCTTCAGCAGTTCGCCGGCGCCACCTCGGTGTCGGTGTCGCTGCCCGACGGCGTGGGCCGGGCCGGCGCGTTGCTGCGGGGCGCGGGCCCGGCGCCGGTCGACTTCTTCCGCGACCGCGCCGACGACGTCGACGACAAGCGGCCCCGCCTGCTCGTGGTCGGCGACGACGGCTCGGCCGACGACATGCTGCTCGGCGACCGCTCGGACGCGCAGATCCAACTGGACGAGGTGGCGGCGCGCAAAGCGGCGCGGGCGCTGCACGACCTCGCGGCCAACCTCGGCCTGCGCTCCTCGACCGTCCAGGTGCCGGCCGGGGACCCGCTGGCCCGCTTCGCCGCGGCGGCCGCGTTCGGCGAGTACACGGCCACCTACCTCGCCTTCGGCCTCGGCCTCGACCCGGGGGCGCGCGGCCCGGCCGAGCGCGCCCACTGACGGGGTGCGGCGGTGAGCGCAGGGGGCGGTAGCAAGGCGGTCGTGGCGGCGTTGGGGGCCAACCTCGGCATCGCCGTGATCAAGTTCGTGGCCTTCGCCGTCACCGGGTCGGCGTCGATGCTCGCCGAGGGCGTGCACTCGGTGGTCGACTCCGGCAACCAGGGCCTGCTGCTGCGCGGCGGTCGCTCGGCCCGGCGGGACGCGACACCGCAGCACCCGTTCGGGTTCGGTCGCGACCGCTACGTCTACGGCTTCCTCGTCGCGCTGATGCTCTTCTCGGCCGGCGGCCTGTTCGCGCTCTACGAGGGGATCGACAAGATCCGGCACCCACACCACCTCGACAGCGTCGCGGTGGCGATCATCGTGCTCGTCGTGGCGATCGGCCTCGAGGGTTTCTCGCTGCGCACGGCGATCAGGGAGGCCGGGCACGTCAAGGGTGACGAGACCTGGGTCGGGTTCATCCGGCACGCGAAGAACCCGGATCTGCCCGTGGTGCTGCTCGAGGACGTCGCGGCGCTCACCGGCCTGGCGTTCGCGCTGATCGGCGTCGGACTGGCCGAGCTCACCGGCGAGCCGGTCTGGGACGGCATCGGCACCTGCGCGATCGGGGTGTTGTTGATCGCGGTGGCCGTGGTGCTCGTCATCGAGACGAAGAGCCTGCTCGTCGGCGAGGCCGCCGGCCCGGCCGACCTGGCCCGGATCGAGGCCGGCCTCGTGGGCCCGGGCATCGAGCGGGTCATCCACCTGCGCACGATGCATCTCGGTCCGGACGAGCTTCTGGTCGGCGCCAAGTTGGCCATGCCGGCCGGGGCGACGCTGCCCCAGGTGGCGCGGGCGATCGACGACGCCGAGCAGCGGGTGCGAACCGCGGTACCGGCCGCGCGGGTCATATACCTCGAACCGGACCTCGATCGCGGCTGAACCCGCCACCGGCGGCACCGAGCAGGTCGATGTCCCGGTGGACAAGTGTCCTCCGCCCTGTCGCGCAGGGTCTCGGCGGAAGATCCTGGGAACATGCGTTACCCGCGCATCGATGCGTCGCGCTACAAGCTGCTGATCGTCGAAGACAGCCGCTCGGACGCGGCGCTGCTGCGCGCCGAGCTCAAGGACGGTCCACTGGCCGCCTCCGAACTCACCCAGGTGACCACGCTCGCCGGCGCGGTCGAGGCACTCGAGCAGCATGCGTACGACGCGATCCTGCTCGATCTGGGCCTGCCGGACAGTGACGGGTACGAGACCTTCGACAGCGTCTCGGAGGCGGCCGGTGACGCCGCCATCATCGTGCTCACCGGGCTGGACGACGAGCGGGTGGCCGAGGAGGCTGTCCGGCGCGGCGCCCAGGACTACCTGGTCAAGGGCAGTCTCCGCTCCAGCGAGGTGAGCCGCGCGGTCTTCTACTCGGTCCGCCGGCAGAACCTGCTCACCGAGATGCGGGCCGCCCGCGATGCCCAGCTGGCCCAGAAGGACCAGTTCCTCTCCCACATCTCCCACGAGTTGCGCAGCCCGCTGTCGGTCGTGCACCAGTTCGCCTCGCTGCTCGCCGACGGCATCGCCGGGCCGCTGAACGACGAGCAGGCTGACCTGCTGGCGGTGCTGATGCGCAACGTCGACCAGTTGAAGCTGATGATCGACGACCTGCTCCAGGTGAGCCACGGTCAGCGCAACGCAGTGTCGATCGACGTGTCCGTCGTCGCGCCGGCGACGCTCCTCGCCGAAGTGCTCGCGGCCTTCGAGCCGGTGGCCCACGAGCGCGGGATCAAGCTGGTACACGAACCGCGGTTCGCCCCGAACGTGCTGGCCGACCCGCAACGGGTCCAGGAGGTCCTCGCGAACCTGATCGAGAACGCGCTGAAGTTCACGCCGGTGGGTGGGACGGTGACGCTGTCGGCCGAGCCGGCCGAGAGTGTCGTCCGGTTCGTCGTCCGCGACACCGGGTGCGGCATCGACCCGGTGGCGCTGCCGCACATCTTCGAGCAGTTCTTCCAGGCCGAGCAGAGCGACTCGGTGGGCCGGAGCGGTCTCGGCCTGGGATTGTTCGTGTGCCGGGACCTCGTCACTCGTCAGGGCGGCGAGATCCGGGCCCAGAGCCGTCCCGGCGAGGGGACGACCATCTCGTTCACGCTGCCTGCTGAGCGGCAGCCGGCCGATACGGAGGTGCCGGCGTGACCCGGAAGGTGTTGATCGTGGAGGACGACAACGATCTGCGTCGCGGGCTCGGGCTGCGGATCAAGGCTCTCGGGTACGACGTCGCCGAGGCATTCGACGGCTATTCGGCCGTGGCGGTCGCGCGGGACACGCTGCCGGACGTCGTGCTCCTCGACATCGGGCTGCCGGGCGGCGACGGGATATCGGTGCTCGAGCGCTACGCACAGATGATGCAGCTCAGCTCGATCCCGGTCGTCGTGCTGACCGGTCGCGACCCGTTCGTGACCGAGCCGCTCGTGCGCCGCTACAACGTGTCGGCGTTCCTGCGCAAGCCGGCCGACAACGACGACCTCGCCCGCGCGCTCGCCGAGGCGGTGGCCGACGGCACCGACGCCGAGCCGTCGACGACCCCGGCGCCGGCCGAGGAGCCGGGCAATGACGACCGAGGATCCGTATCCGTCTGGTTCGGGTGACCGGGTCATGACGGTCGCGGCGACGCGTCCGTCGGAGGCGGCCGGGGGCTCGACGACCTCGGCGGCGGCCCGCTGGATCTGGGTCGCCCGGGCCTCCGGAGCGGGTGCGATCGTCCTCGGAGCGGTCGGGATGTTCGCGTGGTTCGCGCACTGGCGCAGCTACCTCGAGGCCGGTGGTAGCGAGACCCCGACGATGTTCAACACCGTCCTGGCAGTGTCGCTGACCGGGGTCGCGGTCCTGCTGGCCGCAGGCTCGACCCGGCGGGTTCTGGCCGTCCGCCTGATCGGGGGCTTCGACCTGATCCTCGGCGGCGCCACCCTGGTGGAGTACCTCGCCGGGTGGGATCTGCGCATCGATACGTTGCTCCTGCACCCGTACCTGACCGTCGCCGATCAACCGCCGGGGCGGTTCGCCGCGAACACGGCTCTCTGTCTCGTCGCCTTCGGGCTCGGGCTCTTGCTCTGGCATCCCGACTCGAGGCGCGCGAACAAGATCCTTTGCAGTGGAGCGCTCGCGGTCCTGAGCGTTGCCGTCGTGGCGCTCGTCGGCTACATGGCCGGGCTGCCGCATGCGCGCGGCTGGAACAACGTCCCGATGGCGCTGTCAACGGCGGTGATGCTGTGCATCCTGGTGGTCGGGACCTTCGCGGTCGGCCTCGCCAACCTCTCGCGCTGGGAGTACCGCATCGGGGAGTGGGTCGCGGTGCCCGCCGCCGCAGCGGCCGTCGTGGTCGCCGGATTGATCTGGCAGTCCCTGGTCCGTACCGACGCAGGGGTGCGCACGGTCTCTTCGACTTCGGCCTCCCGCGCCGCCCTCGTGCTGGCGCTCGTGACGGGTGGCCTGCTCGGGCTGACGAGCTGGCTCGCCCAGCGGGCGAACCGGCGGCTCCGCGAGGCGGTCGAGCTCGCCGCCGAGTTGCAGGAAGAGATCGGCATCCGGATGGTGGCCGAGCGTGCGACCCGGGAGAAGGAGCGACTGCTGTTCCAGGTCCTCGATGCGCTACCGGTGGGCGTGCTCCTGGTGACGCCCGACCAGCAGCCCTACTACGGCAACCTGGCCGCGCGAACCATGCTGCCACGCGGCCTGGGCCAGGTCGCGGATCCCGGCTACGGCAACGCGATCTACGACGAGTACGTCGCCGGCACCGACGAGTTCTACCCGGCCGATCGGTCACCGCTGCTGCGCGCGCTGGCCGGGGAGAGCACCCAGGTCGACGACATCGAGATCCGGGCCGACGGGACCTCCACCTTCCTCGAGATCTGGGGACGGCCGCTGCGAAACGAACACGGCGAGGTGGCGTTCGGGCTGGACGCCCTCGCCGACATCACCGGCCGGCGCCGGGCCGAGCAGGAGATCGTCGACAAGGCGAAGCTGCTCGACCTGTCCCAGGACGCGATCCTGATCCGGGACGCCGACCGCCTCGTCACGTACTGGAACCACGGCGCCGAGACGATGTTCGACTTTGCGGCGGCCGACGCGATCGGGCGCGACCTCGTCGATCTCCTCCGGCTGCGGTTGCCGCGCCCGCTGGACGAGATCGAGGAGGTGCTGCGCGTCGATGGCTACTGGCAGGGCGAGGTGGAAGCCCACGATCGGAGCGGGCGCGCGATGGAGGTGCTCACGCAGTGGGTGGCCCAGCGAGGGCCGGACGGGCGGGTCAGCTCCGTCATGGCGATCAACACCGATATCACCGGGTTGAAGCGGGCCGAGCGCGAACTGCGCCAGCGCGCGGCCGAGCTGGAGCGGCTCAACCAGGAACTCGAGCGGTCGAACGAGGACCTCTCGCAGTTCGCCTACGCCGCCTCGCACGACCTGGCCGAGCCACTGCGGGCGATCTCGGGTCCGGTCTCGCTGCTCGCCCGCCGCTACCGGGGCCAGCTCGACGACGAGGCCGACGTCTTCATCGACTTCGCCGTCGAGGGCTGCGAGCGGATGCAGACGCTGATCACCGACCTGCTCGCGTTCTCCCGGGTCGGCCGGCTGCACAGCGGGTGGGAGGAGTTGAAGCTCAACGATCTGCTGCTGAAGGTGCGCGCCGACCTGCGCCCGATGATCGAGGAGCGCGGCGCCGAGCTCGACGTTGCGGACCTGCCCACGGTGACCGGAACGCGCAGCGAGCTGGAACAGGTGTTCCGCAACCTCGTCAGCAACGCGATCAAGTTCACCCCGCCTGAGCGCAAGCCAGCGATCGACGTCCGGGCCGAACGGATCGGCGACCACTGGCGGTTCACGATCACCGACAACGGCATCGGCGTCGAACCGCGCTACCGGGAGCGCATCTTCGGCATGTTCAAGCGGCTGCACACCCGCGACGAGTACCCCGGCACCGGCATCGGCCTGGCCCTGGCCAAGCGGATCGTCGAGCGACACGAGGGCGAGATCGGGGTCGACGACGGCCCCGACGGCGTCGGCAGCACCTTCTGGTTCACCCTGCCCAGCGACAAGGAAGCCCACCATGACGACACCTGACGGCCGCGAGGTCAACCCGTACCTCGGACGGCCCATCAAGATCCTGCTCGTGGAGGACAGCCCCTCCGACCGAGCGCTCACGATCGAGGCGCTGCGTGAGGGGCACGTGCTCAACGAACTGTTCACCGCCTCGGACGGGGAGGCGGCGATGCAGTTCCTGCGCGGCGAGGGCGAGTACGCCGACGTGCCGCGGCCGGATCTCGTGATCCTCGACCTCAACCTGCCGCGGAAGGACGGCCGCGAGGTACTGCAGGAGGTCAAGGCCGACGACCGGCTGAAGTCGATCCCGGTGATCATCCTGACCACGTCGGCGGCCGAGGAGGACGTGCTCGCGATGTACGAGCTGCAGGCGGCGGCCTACGTGACGAAGCCGGTGGGCTTCGACAACTTCATCGCCGCGGTCCAGGGCATCGAGGACTTCTGGCTCTCGGTCGTCCGGCTCCCGGCGCGCTGAGCGGGCCCGCGCACCCATACGATCAGCGGCATGGCGGGTCGGGAGGTCGTGGCGATCGACGGGGTGCTCCGCCGCTACGAGTGGGGATCGCCGACCGCGATCCCGACCCTGCTCGGCCTCGAGCCCGACGGCCGTCCGGCCGCCGAGCTGTGGTTCGGCGCGCACGCCGACGACCCGTCCGCGGTTCCCGTCCACGGCGCGGCGCTGGACGCCGTGATCGCGGCGGATCCGGAGGCGGCGCTCGGGCCCGAGGTCGTCGAACGGTTCGGCCCGCGGTTGCCCTTCCTGCTCAAGATCCTGGCCGCCGACAAGGCGCTGTCGATCCAGGTGCACCCGAACCGGCAGCAGGCGCAGGACGGCTTCGCGGCCGAGGACGCGGCCGGGATCGAGCGCGGCGCGGCCAACCGCAACTACCGCGACGCCAACCACAAGCCGGAACTGCTCTGCGCGCTCACACCGTTCGACGCGTTCTGCGGGTTCCGGCCCGTTCCGGCGACGCTCGACCTGCTCGCCGAGCTCGACCGGCCCGAGCTGGCCTTCGTCGCCGAGTTGCTCCGCGGTCCCGATCCCTTGCGGGCGACCTTCACCGCACTGCTGCGGCACCCGGACCCGGCGCCGGTGGTCGAGGCGCTCGCCCGACGCATCGTCGATGCGGACGAGGGCCCGCTGCGCGCGGTGCGGCTCGCCGCCGAGGACTTCCCCGGCGACGCCGGCGTGCTCGTCGCCCTGCTGCTCAACCACGTGCGGCTGGCGCCCGGGGAGGCGATCTACCTCGGCGCCGGGAACGTGCACGCGTACGTCCGCGGCACCGGCGTCGAGATCATGGCCAACAGCGACAACGTGCTGCGCTGCGGCCTGACACCGAAACACGTCGATGTCGACGAGCTGCTGAAGGTCACCGATTTCGCCGAGTTGCGCGAGCCGCGGTGGACCCCGGTCGGCGGCACCTTCGACGTGCCGGTGCCGGACTTCCGCCTGGCCCGCCTGGAGATCGAGAACCCGACCGGGCTGCACGACCCCGGGCCGGCGATCGTTCTCTGCACGTCGGGGGTGCTGACCGTGGCCGGGGTGGATCTCGCACCGGGGCACGCCGCCTTCGTCCCCGCCGCGGTTCCGGCCACCATCGGTGGGGCCGGCGTGGCCTTCGTCGCCGGCGCCGGACTCTGATCGTCGCGCCGCCCGGACGGGCGCGCGGTCGCTACCTATGCTGGGGCCGTGGAGGCATACGCGACCGAAGCGGGCGCCGACGTCGGGTCTGACGACCGGGCCGACCGAGCTGCGATCGCCGGTTTCGACGGTGAGGACGGCCCGGCCGAGCCCACCGAGGACCGGCGGCGGCAGAACAACCGGCTGCTGGTCCGGCTGTGCATCGCCGGTGCGGCACTCGCACTGGCTCTCGGTGCGGGCGGGATCGTCCTCATCCGCTCGTATCTCGACCACGCGTCGTCGGCGGACAAGGTGGTGGCGGCGAAATACCAGCGGGAGTACCGGCACTGCATCCAGGACGGCGGCCCGCAGCGGGCCTGTGCCGATCGGGCCGAGCAACGCTGCCTGGCCGACCCGCACTGGACCAAGGAGACCGGCACCGACGACGCCGTGCTGACCAAGATGGCGACCGCCTGCCTGGTGGGCCCGGATCGGGCGGACTGACGGTTCGGGTCAGGCTCCCCGTCTCGATGGTGCGGAGTCCGGAATGGTGAAGCAGAATCGACTGCCGCCGCCGGGGTTGTCCTCGATCCAGATGCGCCCACCGTGCCGTTGGACGATCTTCTTGCAGAAGGCCAGGCCGATGCCCTGACCGCTGTACTCCTGCTCGGTGTGGAGGCGCTGGAACATGGTGAAGGCGCGGTCGCGACTCTTCGGCTCGATGCCGATTCCGTTGTCGGCGATGACGAACTGCCAAGCGGTGTCGAGTCGGCTGACGGAGACGTGCACCCGTGGTCGCACGCCGGGGGCCACGAACTTCACGGCATTCACGAGCAAATTCTGGAGAAGTTGGGCGAGCTGGACGGCGTCGCCGGTCAACGTCGGCAAGGGGTCGGTCGTGATCGTGGCGCTCGTGGCCCGAATCGTCTCGGCCAGGTACGTGGTGACCTCGTCCGCCACGGCGTTCATGTCCACCGCCGCCGGCGGTTGGGCCGGGGTGGTCAGCCGGGAGTAGGTCAGCAGGTTGTCGAGCAGAGCCTGCATCCGATCCATCCCGGTGACGATCAGCTGGATGTACTCGCGGGCCTTCCCGTCGAGACCGTCACCGGCGCGCGCGAGCAGATGGCAGAAGCCGTTGATCGTGTTGATCGGCTGCCTGAGGTCATGCGAGACGACGTGGACGAAGTTGTCGAGCTCCTCATTGGATCGCTCCAGTTCCATCGTCCGCTGGGCGAGCTGCTCGCGGGCCCGGCGGGCGGCGACCCGCACCGAGAGGTCGTCGGCGATCTCCTCCAGCGTCTTTCGATCCTCCTCGGGAAACTCGTCCGGACGCTCGCTGTAGACCGTGAGCACCAACAGGTCGTCCTCGACCGTGAACGGTACGGCGAGGCTGCTGGCGTATCCGCGCTTGATCGCGTCGGCCCGCCACGGCTCCATGGCCGGATCCCGTAGGAAGTCCCGGCAGTACTGCACCGTCCGTTCCCGCACTGCCCGCCCCGTCGGCCCGCGACCTCGCGTCATCGAGTCGTCCCAGGTGATGTCGGCACGCTGCAAGTAGCCTTGCTCGAAGCCCGATTCGGCGAGCGGTACGACCCGCTTGCCTTCCGGGACGGGGCGCCCGATCCAGGCCATGCGGTATCCACCGACGCGGGTGATGAGTTCGCACACGTCGTGGAGCAGGTCGGCCTCGGCTTCCGTGCGTAGCAGGGCCTGGTTCGTCGCGCTGAGCAGCGCGAGCCGCCGGTTCGTGGCCCGCAGCTCCTCCTCGGCCGCCACCCGCATCGTGACGTCGCGGGCGGCCGCGAAGACCCCGGCCACCCGACCCGAGTCGTCGCGGAAGACGCTCGCGTTGCAGACGACGTCGATGAGGCGGCCGTCGCGGTGCCGGATGGTCAGCGGGTAGTCGGTCACGGCGCCGAGCTCGAACCCCAGCCGGTACGCGGCGGCGGCGCGATCCGGCTCGGTGAAGCAGGAGGCGAACTCGCGGCCGATCAGAGTGTCGCGGCCGACTCCGGTGGCGCGAACGGTCGCCTCGTTCACGTCGGTGATCGTGCCGTCGACGCCGATGGTCATCAGCGGGTCGAGACTGGCCTCGATCAGGCTGCGGTTGTACCCGCTGGCGGCCGTCACTTCCGCGCCGGCAGCCGCATCGTCGATCAAGCCCGTTCTCCCTACTGTTCGGGCAACGCCAACCGCGCCCGCCGATCCAGCGCTCCACGTTCAAGGTCCGCCCCGGCGCTCACCGCGGGGTAGGGCCCTAGGTCATGGGCGACATGGGTGTCCCTTTGTGTCCTCGGTCCGTCACTCGGCAAATCTGACACGACCGTGGTAGATTCGCCCGCGATGCAGTCACTGACCATTCAGCAGGCGGCCGAGGCGACCGGTTGGTCGCAGCGGATGCTGCGGTACCTCGAGCAGGCCGGCCTGGTGGCGGCCCTGCGCACGCCGGGTGGTCATCGGCACTACGGGCCCCGGCAGATCGAGCGGCTGCAGAAGCTGCGCGAGCTCATCGACGCCCACGGCCTCGGCATCACCGACATCGCGTTCGAGCTGCGGATGCGTACCGATCCGCAGGTCGCCCGCGCGGTCGACGACTGGTTCGGCCCGATCCACCGCTTCGCCGCACCACCGGGGGCCGGCATCTACCGGCGCCTGGCCGCGCCGGAATCCCAGGACTACCCGCACGACCATCCAGCAGTCCCGTCATCCCAAGGAGAGCACGTGAGCATCACCCTGACCGCCGATTCGGCCGGGAGCGTCAGCGACTTCAAGGTCGCCGACCTGTCGCTCGCCGGCTTCGGCCGCAAGGAGATCCAGCTGGCCGAGCACGAGATGCCGGGGCTGATGGCCCTGCGCCGCGAGTTCGGCCCGTCCCAGCCGCTGAAGGGCAAGAAGGTCGCCGGTTCGCTGCACATGACCGTGCAGACCGCCGTCCTCATCGAGACCCTGGCTGCCCTCGGCGCCGACGTGCGCTGGGTGAGCTGCAACATCTTCTCCACCCAGGACCACGCCGCGGCCGCGGTCGTCGTCGGCCCGAACGGCACCGCGGAGAACCCGGCCGGCATCCCCGTGTTCGCCTGGAAGGGCGAGACGCTGGAGGAGTACTGGTGGTGCACCGAGCAGATGCTGACCTGGCCGGACGGTTCGGGCCCGGACTCGATCGTCGACGACGGTGGTGACGCCACGCTGCTGATCCACATGGGCACGGAGTACGAGGCCGCCGGCGTCGTCCCGCAGCCGGACGAGAACGACTCCGAGGAGTACGTCGTCATCCTCGACCTGCTGCGCCGCTCGATCGCCGAGCAGCCGGGCAAGTACACCCGCATGGGGGCGGCCATCATTGGCGTCACCGAGGAGACCACGACCGGCGTCCACCGGCTGTACGAGTTCGAGAAGGCCGGCACGCTGCTGTTCCCGGCGATCAACGTCAACGACTCGGTCACCAAGAGCAAGTTCGACAACAAGTACGGCTGCCGCCACTCGCTGATCGACGGCATCAACCGCGGCACCGACGTGATGATCGCCGGCAAGCTCGCGGTGGTCTGCGGCTACGGTGACGTCGGCAAGGGCTCGGTCGAGTCGCTGCGCGGCCAGGGCGCCCGCGTCGTCGTCACCGAGGTCGACCCGATCTGCGCGCTGCAGGCGGCGATGGACGGCCTCGAGGTCGTCACGCTCGAGGACGTCGTCAGCAAGGCCGACATCTTCATCACCACGACCGGCAACAAGGACATCATCATGGCCGACCACATGGCCGCGATGAAGCACCAGGCGATCGTCGGCAACATCGGCCACTTCGACAACGAGATCGACATGGCCGGCCTGGCCAAGGTGCCGGGCATCCAGAAGATCGAGGTCAAGCCGCAGGTGCACGAGTGGAAGTTCGCCGACGGCCACTCGATCATCGTGCTGAGCGAGGGGCGGCTGCTGAACCTCGGCAACGCCACCGGTCACCCGAGCTTCGTGATGAGCGCGTCGTTCTCCAACCAGACGATCGCGCAGATCGAGATCCACAAGAACCCGGACAACTACATCGTCGACGGCAAGCCCACCGTCACCACGCTGCCGAAGCACCTCGACGAGAAGGTCGCCCGGCTGCACCTCGAGGCGGTCGGCGCCAAGCTGACCACCCTCACCAAGGAGCAGGCCGAGTACATCGGCGTCGACGTCGCCGGTCCGTACAAGCCGGAGCACTACCGCTACTGAGGCATCCTGCCAACGTCGGCGAGGCCGTCACCCGTTCCTGGGTGGCGGCCTCGCGCCGTCCCGGGGTGCTTTCGGGCGGTCCGGCGCCCGCTCCCGTCTGCCGCGCGTGGCCTGCCACAGGTGACGTTCCTGCGCTGGGTGCGTCGGGGCGCGTCGGGTGCAGGGGCATCGACGGGCGGAAGGCGGGGGCCGAGCTCAGCGCAAGGCCAGCAGGACGCCGACGCCGAACCCGGCCGCCAGTAGCCACAGCACGGTGGGCAGCGCGGCGAGCAGCCTCATGCCGAGAACACCTCCCCGTCCTTGACCGACACGGCGACCGGCGGCAGCGGCCGCGGCGCCGGCCCGCCCACCACGCGACCGGTCGCGGCGTCGAAGCGGCTGCCGTGGCACGGGCAGTCGATCGTGCCGCCCGCCACCTTGTCGACGACGCAGCCCTGGTGCGTGCAGACGGCGGAGAACGCGTGGACGTCGGGCCCGCTGCGGGTCAGCACGACGGCCGGCTTGTCCAGCACGAGGCCGCCGCCGTCGGGGATGTCGGCCAGCGCCGCGAGCCGCTTGCCGACCGACTGCGGCGGGTCGCCGTACGCGTTGGCCGCCGTCGTTGCGTTCGGCGACTTCGCGGCGTCGCTGTTGCGGGCCACCACGAAGCCGCCGACGCCGCCCACCGCCGCCACAGCCGTGGCGGTCAGCGCGGAACGGCGGGTGATCCCGCTCGCCTCGCTCATGTGAGCGGCAATCCGGAGCGGCCGAAGAACCACAGCGCCGACGTCAGCCAGACGAGGACGAGCGCCGCGAAGACCAGCCCGCCGAGCACCGGCAGCGTCCAACCGGGCAGCCCGCGAAGACGCAGGCCGAGCATCTTGGCCGAGTAGGCCCCGTAGAACGCGCAACCGGCGAGACCGTGCACGAGCACCCGGGGTGTGCCGGTGACGAAGCCGAGCGACCACAGGCAGTGCAGCGCGACCGGGACGATGATGACGAACGCCGCCGCACCGCTCCACCGGTGGGTCGGTCCGACCCAGCGCGGGGCGCGACCCGCGCCCGGGAGCCGCCCCCACATCCACAGCGCCGTCGTGATCTGGACGAGGACGAGGCCGAGCGCCGCCGTCGCGAACCAGGTCTTGAACTGCAGCATCCCGGAGAACCCGAAGAGGAACAGCGGCTCGAGTGCCGGGTCGTGCGCCTTGCCGTAGACGCCGAGGGCGACGGCCACGGCGCACCCGAGCAGCAGCAAGCCAGCCAGGGCACCCGCACGCCGGGACGGCGCGTCGGCAGTCGCCATTCAGCCTCCTCCCGGGAGCGCGGTGCGTCGAGACTGGCACCGCCACGCGGCGGGGGCAACGAACCCGGCACGCGAGCACCGGTCCCGCCGCCCCCGCGCCAGGCCCCTCGTCAGTCTGCCCGGGTCAGCCGGCGCCGGCGGTGAAGGCCGGCAGGTAGCCGCCGGACTGCCCGGCCGCGGTCGGGTGGTACGACTGCACGATGTTCGACCAGTCGACCGAATGCAGCCAGGACGCGCTGCCGTCGCAGATCTCGTGGCCGTTGGCGAACGCCGCCCGGACGTCGGCGAAGACGAAGCCGTGCCGGCTCGCCGCGGCCGAGATCACGCTGTCCAGCACGTCGGCGCCCTCGTTGATCTTCTTGCGGGACGTCGAGCTGAGCCCGATGCAGTACCAGAGGTCGTGGTAGAAGCGCGGGTAGTCGAGCACGACGACGCGGGCGTGCGGCGCGTGGCTGCGGATGCCGTTGTAGGTGGTGTCGAGCCACCCCGGCAGTTTGGTCTTGGCGGTGTTCTCGGCCGCGTTGACGTCGCTGACGCAGGTGGACGTGCCGTAGAGGACGCAGTCCTCCATCACGCCGGCGAAGTCGACGTCGTTGCCGCCGATCGAGATGCTGACCAGGGTGGTCGACGAGTTCAGCGCCGAGAGCTGGTTGGCGTTGACGTCGGTGGTCTTGGCGCCCGAGCAGGCGACCGAGACGTAGGACGTCGGGGAGTGGGCGTTGGCCCACAGCTGCGAGTAGGCGCGCGTGCTGCGCAGGCAGCTGCCGCTGGAACTCGTGTAGCTCCCGGAGCCGACGCCGGAGGAGTAGGAGTCGCCGAGGGCCACGTAGTTCACCGTCGCGGCGAGGGCGGGTTGAGTGCCGATGACGAGCGTCAGGACGCTGGCCACGACGACGAGCAGGGGCAACCGGGTTCTGCGCACAGACGGCCTCCTAGCCGCGATGTGATGTTGTGAACACATCAGTAGCAGGGCCGATATGAAGTCCGCGTAATGCGCCGTACCGTCCGGTATCGAATGTTGATCAGCTCGGCGGGGCGAACGGCGAATCGCCCGGCGGCGGCGATGCCGGTGGGCCGGCCGGCCTCGACACCCACCCGGGCGGCGGTGGCGCCGCCGGAATCGCGGTCCGGCGCCGGCGCTCGCCGAGCACGGCCGTGAGCAGCCAGGGCGTCGGCGTGTTCGGCGGGGGCGGGGGCGAGATCACGGCCAGGACGCGGGCCCGGAGGTCCTCGCCGAGGGTGTACTGCGCGGCCGGGGTCATCGCCGCGGCCCGGCTCAGGAACTGCCGGATCCCGAGCGCGAGCCGGTCGTCGAGCCGGCTGAGGTCGAGCGCGGCGGCCCAGGGCTGCAGCCCGTACGGCACGACGAAGTCGTGGGCGATCGGCCGCCGGGTGGTGCCGGCCCGCTCGTTGAGGACGAACGTGCCCGCGAGCATGTCGCCGATGCGCTTGTCCTGCGAGCTGACCGCGGCCGTGATCATCCCGATGGCCGCGCCGACCCCGGGCAGGACGATGCCGGGCTTCTCCAGGATCAGCCCGCTCAGCCCGCGTACGAGCGCGTGCCGGAACGCGATCGGCCCGCCGTCGTCGCGCACCACCCGCAGGCCGAGCCAGAGCTTGCCGAGCGTGCGCCCGCGGGTCAGCCACTCGCAGACGATCGGGTAGCCGGCGATCACCAGGACGAGCTCGACGATCAGCACTGCGGTCATCGCCGCGGTGTCGGTGTTGCCGCCCACGAAGGCAGTGTCGATCAGGATGAGGGCGAAGATCGCCAGGAACTGCAGGACGAGGTCGATGATCGTGGCCACCGTGCGCGAGCCGATCCCGGCGCGGGGCAGATCGAAGGCCACCCCCTCGCCGCTCACGACGGTCGTCGGCCCGGACATCTGTGAAACCTTAGACTTCGCCCCACTGTGGATGTGGACGCCTTCATCGCCAGCCATTCGCCCGAGTGGGCCCGGCTGGAGACGTTGGCACGCCGCCGTCGACTCACCGCCGACGAGGCGGACGAGCTCGTCGTCCTCTACCGGCGGGTGGCCACGCATCTCTCACTCGTGCAGTCCCGCGCGCCGGAGCCGATGCTCGCCACCCGGCTCTCCGGACTGCTGGCCCGGGCCCGGTCGGCGACGGTCGGCAGCCCGCGGGCGCGCGGGTGGGCCGCGCTCGCGCACGGGATCACCGTCGACTTCCCGGTGGCGGTCTACCGCACCTGGCGCTGGTCGGTCGGGATGATCGTCGCCAACCTGGCCGTGGCGGCCGCGATGATGCTCTGGCTGCGGGCCCACCCCCACCGGCTGGACCGGCTGATCTCCTCCGACTCCGTCCGCCAGCTCGTCGACCGCGACTTCGCGCGCTACTACACCGAGCACCCGGCCCACGCCTTCGCGGCGCAGGTGTGGACGAACAACGCGCTGGTGGCCGCGATGTCACTGTTCCTCGGCGTCACCCTGGTCGGGACGCTCTACGTCATGTGGCAGAACACCGTGAACCTCGGCATCGTCGGCGGGGCGATGCTCGGCGCCGGGAAGGCGAATGTCTTCTTCGGGCTGATCCTGCCGCACGGGATGCTCGAGCTGACCGTCGTCTTCATCGCCGGCGGCGCCGGGCTGCGGCTCGGCTGGGCCTGGGTCGCGCCCGGCTCGCTGCCTCGTAGCCAGGCGCTCGCCGAGGCCGGGCGGTCGGCCGGGGTGATCGCGATCGGGCTGGCCGGTGCCCTCGCCGTCTCGGGCGTCATCGAGGCGTTCGTGACGCCGTCGGGCCTGCCGACCTGGGCTCGCATCGGCGTCGGCGCCGCGGCCGAGCTCGCCTTCGTCACCTACGTCGTGGTCCTCGGCCGGCGCGGGTCGCAGGCCGGCGCCACCGGCGACCTCGGGGCTGACCTGCGCGGGGACGTCCTGCCGGTCGGCTGACCCGGCCTCACAGCCGGCCGGCCGCCTTGAGGTCGAGGTACTTGTCGGCGACGTGCGAAGCGAAGGTGCCGGCCGGGGCGTCGACCACGTGCGCGCCCATCCGGGTGAGCTGTTCGGCGACCCGGTCGCGCGCCGCGATCGCCAGCTCGGCCGCGGCCGCGGTGTAGACGTCGGGCGCGTCGTCGCGGGTCTCCCGCAGCCGACTGATCGTCGGGTCGGCCACGGACGCGACCACGACCTCGTGCCGGGCGACGAGCGCCCGCGCGGCCGGTAGCAGGCCGGTGTCGGTGGCGGTGTCGAGCGAGCTGAACAGCACGACGAGCGAGCGCTTCGACACCTGCCGCAGTACCTCGGCCGCGAGCAGCTGCGGGTCGGTCTCGACGAGCGCCGGCTCGAGCGCGGCCAGCGCCCCGACGAGCGCGGGCAGCACCTGCGGACCGGTGGTTGCACCGAGCCGGGCCCGCACGGCCACGTCGGCGGCGACGAGCGCGACGCGGTCGCCGGCCCGGGCCGCGATCGCGGCGATCAGCAGGGAGGCGTCGAGGGCGGCGTCCAGCCGGGGTTCGTCGCCGATGCGAGTGGCCGACGCGCGGCCGGTGTCGATGGCCAGCACGATGCTGCGGTCCCGCTCGGGACGCCAGGTGCGGACGACGAGGTCGCGCGAGCGCGCGGTCGCGCGCCAGTCGATGGCCCGGACGTCGTCGCCGAGCACGTACGAGCGCAGCGAGTCGAACTCGCTGCCCTGCCCGCGCTGCCGGACGAGCACCGCCCCGTCGATCTGCCGCAGGCGGGAGAGCTTCTCGGGCAGGAAGCGGCGCGACCCGAACGCCGGGAGTACGCGCACCGAGCCGGGGACCGCGAGCCGGCGCTGCCGGGCCGCGACGCCGATGGGTCCGTAGGAGCGGATCGTCACCTGGGAGGCGCGCCGCTCGCCGCGCCGCGCCGGCCGGAGCGCGGTGACGAGCACCCGCCGCTCGCCGCGGGGGATCGCGAGCGCCTGGGCCCGCGGCTGGGCGCCCGCCGACGGCACCCACGCGTCGCGTACGAGCACGTGCGCCGGGCGGCGCCCGCCGTTGCCGATGCGCAGGCGGGACTCGCCGGCCTCGCCGAGCCGCACGGCCGGGCTCGCCGCCCGGACGAGGCTGAGGTCGCCCACCCGCGCGGCGAGGGCGAAGTCGGCGAGCGCCAGCACCACGAGGGCACCGGCGAAGATGAGCGCCGCGGCCGTCGACGCCACCGCGGCGAGCACGCCGAGCAGGGCGAGGGCGACGAACCGGCCGGAGAGAACCATGGCTCAGCGGGGGACCGGCACCGACGCGAGGACGGCGTCCAGCACCGCGCCGACGGTCGTCCCCTCGAGTTCCGCCTCCGGCCGCAGCTGGATCCGGTGCCGGAACGTGGGCCGGGCCAGCAGCTGGACGTCGTCGGGCGTCACGAACGCGCGGCCGGACAGCCAGGCCCAGGCACGGGACGTGGCGAGCAGCGCGGTCGCGCCACGGGGTGAGACCCCCAGGGCGGTGGCCGGTGCGTGCCGGGTCGCCTGGGCCAGCTCGACGATGTAGGCGAGCACGGCCGGCTCGGCGTGCACGGTCCGCACCGCTGCGGACGCCGCGCCGAGATCCGCCGCCGAGGCCACCGGCCGGACGCCGGCCCCGGCGAGGTCGTGCGGGTCGAAACCGGCCGCGTGCGCCGCCAGCATCCGGTTCTCCGTCTCGCGGTCGGGCAGCGGCATCGTCACCTTGACCAGGAACCGGTCGAGCTGGGCCTCGGGCAGCGGGTAGGTGCCTTCGTACTCGACCGGGTTCTGGGTGGCGATCACGCAGAACGGCTCGGGCAGCGGGCGGGGCGTGCCCTCGACGCTGACCTGCCGCTCCTCCATGGCCTCGAGCAGCGCCGACTGCGTCTTCGGCGGCGTCCGGTTGATCTCGTCGGCGAGCAGCAGGTTGGTGAAGACCGGCCCCTCCCGGAACTCGAAGCGGCTCGTCGCCGCGTCGTAGATGAGCGAGCCGGTGACGTCGCCGGGCATCAGGTCGGCCGTGAACTGGATGCGGGTCGTGCGCAGGTCGAGCGCCGCGGCGAGCGTGCGGACCAGCAGCGTCTTCGCGACGCCCGGGACGCCTTCGATGAGGACGTGCCCGCGGCAGAGCAGGCCCACGAGCACCCCGGTCACCGCGGCGTCCTGGCCGACGACGGCCTTGGCCACCTCGGCCCGCAGGCGGGTCAGTGCCTCGTGGGCCCGGTCGGTGTACGCGTGGTCGGTCGGTGCTTCGGTCACTCTCGGCCTTTCGCTCCGGGCAGCCGGCCGGCCGCTCGTTCCAGTTCCTGCAGGTCGCCGGCCAACGTGACCAGCGCCGGGTCGCCGTCCGGCGGCGGGCCAGTGAGGAGCCGCCGTATCGCGCCGGCCTCTCGTCCGGTCGCGCGGGCGGTTGCGGTGACGACGTCGTCGACCGAGGCCGGGCGGGGCAGGCCGGCCTCCTCGGCCAGCCGCCGGACGGTCGCGGCCCGGAGGGCGGCCGCGGCCCGGTCGTGAGCGCGGGCCCGGCGGTAGAGCCGGCCGTGCCCCTCGACGACCTCGGCCGCCCGGACGACGACGGGCAGCGGCTCGGTCACCGGCGGTCCGAGGCGGCGGGCCCGCCACACGACGATCACCCCGCCGACGATGAGCAGCCAGACGAACGCGCGGTGCGCGGCCGGGGGAAGAGCTGCCAGACGGACGGCGCGCCCGGGCCTTCGGCGTCGGTACCCGGCAGCAGCCAGAGCACGTGCTCGATCGTGCGGCTCGCCGTGAGCACGTTGACGTCCAACGCGGCGACCCCGCGATGGTCCACGGTGTCGTTGCGCAGCAGGTCGGCCGACCCGAGGGCGGCCAGCCGGCCGTCGAGCACGAGCGCGCCGCCGTAACAGGCGACGCTGCCGGCCGCGGATGTGCGGTAGACGGTCGTCGCGTCCGGCAGGTCAACCGGGCCGGCGGCGCGTGCCCCGGCGTCACTGCAGTCGGGCGACTCCGTCGGTTCGGCGCCGCTGTCGATGTGCAGCGCCGGATCGACGCCGGCGCCCTGGGCATCCGGTGCGAGGAGCACCACCCGGCCGGCGCGCTCGAGCAGGGCGGCCAGCTGGCGGCGCGAGTAGGCGTCCGGCTCGACCACGACCACCGAGGTGTCGGCGCCGGCCGCGGTGGCGACCGAGAGTTGCGTCGTGTGGTCGACGGTCGTCCCGTAGCCGCGCAGGACCTGGGCCAGCGCCTTGCTGCCGTTCTTCGCCGGAGACGTCGGGTCGACGTTCCGGCCCGGGCCGGAGGAGATCAGAGCGAGGAGGAATCCGGCGACGAGGAGGCCGGCCCCGACCACGACCCAGAACCGGGCCCGCCGCCACAGCGGCCGCAGGACCTCGCCGGTGCGGAGCTCGGCGGCGCTTACCACGGCGGTACCAGTCCGACCGGCTGCCGCCGCTCGACCGGGGCGCGCACGACGTCCTCGGCGACGCGGTGCGCCGCTGCGGCGTCGGCGGCCGTGGCCGCCCGTCCGCCGAACCACACCTCGTCGAAGGTCGCCATCACCGCCGCGAGTTCGGCGGCGACCCCCGGCAGCAGCAAGCCGGCCTCCCGGGCCGTGGCCGCGCCGGTCCGCCCGGGCAGCGGGTCGAGCACCCCCCGCTCCTCGATCGTGCGCACGACCGCCCGCAGCCACTCCCGCAGCGCCTCGGCGTACCGGCCGTCCCCCTCGTAGTCGGCGGCGATCCGCCGGTGGTCGCGCGCCTCGATCGGCGCGAGCGGGTCGGCGTCGGCCGACGTCCGGTGGGCCGCCCGCTCGGGCCGGCCGGCCCGGACCACGGCGAAGATGACCACCGCCGCGAGCAGGATGACGAACAGCAACGCGACGTTGCCGCCGGTGCTGCCGGAGAAGAGCGCGTCGACGCGGTGGCCGAGCCAGCGCAGCAGCCGCTCCACCAGGCCGGGGTCGTCGCGGTGGTACTCGACGCGCCGCAACTCCTCCTCGGCAGCTCGGCGGGCGGCGTCGCCGGAGACCGGGTCGGGCGGGCGCACGGTCAGCCGGCCGTCGTCGGCGGCGCGGCCGCGACCGCCTGCTGCAGCACGATGTCGAGCCCCTCCTTGCGCATCCGCAGATCGACGTAGAGCAGCGCGTCGACGGCGGCCCGCACCGGCGCGGTGAGGGTCGACGAGATCAGCGAGCCGATGCTGGTGAACAGCAGCAGGGCGACCGGTGTGCCCGACGGGTTGAACAGGTCGTGCAACCCGCCGATGCCGACGAACAACCCGATCAGCAGGAACGGCAGGACGATGAGGGTCGAGACGAGCTGCAGCACGAGGTAGCCGAGGGCCCGGATGCCCCACACCCGCCAGAAGGTCCCGTTGACGAGCGCCCGCGACCGGCCCAGCGCCGCGCCCACACCCGTCCGCTCGACCATGCAGGCCGGCACGGCGACGGCCCAGATGCCCCACAGCCACACGCCCGGCGCGATGCACGCGAACAGGCCCAGGAACTGCAGCACGTTGGTGACCACGGACAGCCCGATCAGCGTCCCCAGCCGGGGCCGTACCTGGGTCCACACGGAGGGGATGTCGACCTTGCGGCCGAGCACGTCCTGCGTGACCGCGATCGTGAGCATGCCGGTGAGGACGGCGCCGAGCAGTCCGGTGACGAAGAGGGTGGCGAGCTGCAGGCCCTCGTTGCCGATCAGCGGCCCGAGGCTGGCGTTGTCGCCCTGGGTCTTCACGTCGGCCAGGTTGTTGAAGACGACCAGGCTGACCAGCGTCGTCAGCGCCACCTGCACGAACGCGAACCCGGCCGACAGCCCGAGCATGACCCGCGGGTTGCGCCGGGTGACCTTGAACGCGCCGTCCAGGATGTCGCCGACGCCGAGCGGGCGCAGCGGCACGCAGCCGGGGCGGGGCGCCTCGAAGCCCGGCCCGTACCAGCCCGGCGGCGGGGCCCCGTAGTAGCCGGGCGGCGGGGCGCCGTAGTAGCCCGGCGGCGGGCCGTAGGTGGGCGGGCGGCCGTACGTCGGCGGCGGACCGGAGTCGCCAGGTGGACCCCAACCGGGCGGCTGCGTCACCGGACCCCTCTCGATCGCTTCACGGCGGGAAAACGGATCAATACTCGCACCGCGCTGAGCGTGAGGGTGGAGCTTCCCGCCGTCATTTCGTTCGGGATGACACCATGGGCGGCGTGAAGCCCCGCGTTCTCGTGGTCGACGACGACTCCGCGCTCGCCGAGATGCTCGGCATCGTGCTGCGCACGGACCAGTTCGAACCCGCCTTCGTCGCCGACGGTGCCCGCGCGCTGCAAGCGTTCCGGGACACCAAGCCGGACATCGTGCTGCTCGACCTCATGCTGCCCGGCATGTCCGGCATCGACGTCTGCCGGGCCATCCGGGCCGAGAGCGGTACGCCGATCATCATGCTTACGGCGAAGACCGACACCGTCGACGTCGTGCTGGGCCTGGAGTCCGGCGCCGACGACTACGTCATGAAGCCGTTCAAGCCGAAGGAACTCGTCGCCCGGATGCGGGCCCGGTTGCGGCATCACGAAGACATCGCGAGCGAGACGCTGACGATCGGCCCGCCCGACTCCCCGGTCGAGATCGACGTGCAGGCCCACCAGGTGCGGCGCGACGGCCAGCCGATCGCGCTCACGCCGCTCGAGTTCGACCTCCTCGTCGCGCTCGCCCGCAAGCCCCGCCAGGTCTTCACCCGTGAGGTGCTGCTCGAGCAGGTGTGGGGTTACCGGCACGCGGCCGACACCCGGCTGGTGAACGTCCACGTGCAGCGGCTGCGGGCCAAGGTCGAGCGCGACCCCGAGCGCCCGGAGGTCGTCCTGACCGTCCGCGGCGTCGGGTACAAGGCCGGCCCACCGTGAGCGACGCCGGCGGACCCGGCCTCCCGGCGGCATGATCAGCACACCGGCCGCCACCCGGGCCGAGGCCGACCCGCGGGGTCGCGCCGCGCAGGTCCGCAGCGCGGTCGTGCACGCGCCCTGGCGGCTGCTCGAGCGGGCCGGCCGCGCCTGGCGCCACTCCCTGCAACTTCGGGTGGGGGCGACGACGGTGGTCGTGGCCGGCATCGTCACGCTCGTCATCGGCGTCTTCCTCGTCGACAAGGTGACCGGTGGGGTCCTCCGCGCGAAGCGCGACGCCGCGATCGATCAGGCCAAGATCGGCATCGGGATCGCGAGCGACGCGCTGGCCGACGTCGACCCGAGTCTCGCGAATGACGTGACCGATGCGAAGGACACCATCGTCGCGAAGCTGACGGCCGGCGGCACGAGCGCGGGCACGTTCAACGTCTTCCTCGGCCAGCGGTCCAGCGAGGCCAACGCGTCGGCCTCCGCGGCCGGCATCCCGAACGCGCTGCGCCAGGTCGTCCAGCAGGGCAACCTCGCCGTGCAGTACGCCCGGGTTCCGCGGCCGGGCAGCGCCGCGAGCGACAACCCCCCTCAGGTGGTCGGCCTGATCGTGGGCGAGCCGGTGCAGGTGCGGTCGGGGCAGTTCGAGCTGTACTTCCTGTTCCCGCTCACCGCCGAGCAGCAGACGATCGCCCTGATCCAGCGCACCGTCATCATCGCCGGCCTCGCCCTTGTGATCCTGGTCCTGGGCATCGCCCTGCTCGTGACCCGGCAGGTCGTCCGGCCGGTGCGGGTGGCGGCCGAGTCGGCCGGCCGCCTGGCTGCCGGCGACCTCTCCCAGCGCATCGCCGTGCGTGGCACCGACGACATCGCCCGGCTCGGCCGGTCCTTCAACGACATGGCCGACAGCCTGCAGCGCCAGATCCGCCGGCTCGAAGACCTCTCCCGCCTGCAGCGCCGCTTCACCAGCGACGTCTCGCACGAGCTGCGCACCCCGCTGACGACGATCCGGATGGCGGCCGAGTACCTGCACGGCGGCCGGGCCGACTTCCCGCCCGAGCTGGCGCGGGCGGCCGAGCTGCTGCACACCGAGCTCGACCGGTTCGAGTCGCTGCTCGCCGACCTGCTGGAGATCTCGCGTTACGACGCCGGGGCGGCCTGGCTGGAGTCCGAGCCGGCCGACATCCGCGGGGTCGTCGCGTCGACCGTCGAGGCCAACCGCCTGCTGGCCGAGCGGCACGGCAGCGAGATCGTGGTCAACGCGCCCGACGTCCCGGTCAGCGTCGACATGGACTCCCGCCGCGTCGAACGCATCCTGCGCAACCTCGTCGCGAACGCGCTCGACCACGGCGAGGGCAAGCCGGTGGTGATCACCGTCGGCTACGACGCCGACGCGGTCGCGATCACCGTGCGCGACCACGGGGTCGGGCTCAAGCCCGGGCAGGCGGCACTGGTGTTCAACCGGTTCTGGCGCGGGGACCCGTCCCGCAGCCGGATCACCGGTGGCACCGGGCTGGGCCTCGCCATCTCGCTCGAGGACGCCCGGCTGCACGACGGCTGGCTGCAGGCCTGGGGGGAGCCCGGTCGGGGCGCGCAGTTCCGGCTGACCCTCCCGCGGCAGGCGGGCCACACGCTCATGCACTCGCCGCTCTCCCTCGATCCGGACGAGATCGACGAGGAGGACGAATGACGCGCGGCCGGGGCCTGGCGACGGTGGGCGCCGCGCTGCTGCTGCTCAGCGCCTGCACCGGCGTGCCGTCGTCGTCCGCGCCGCAGACCGTCGAGCCGCTCCAGGGCGGGGCCCTGCCGTCCGAGCAGTCGATCCGGCCGACCAAGGACGCCTCGGCCAACGAGATCGTCACCGAGTTCCTCCGGGCCAACGCGGTCGACCCGGGCAGCCACGCCTCCGCCCGCGCCTTCCTCACCAACGCGGCCCGCCAGCTCTGGCGGGATACCACCGTGACGATCATCAGCGGTGAGGTGCCGGGCACCTACCAGGCCGCAACCGAGACCCTCACCGTGTACGGCCGCCTGGTCGGGAGGATCGACGAGAACGGCATCTTCACCCCGGAGCTCGGGGGCGACGGCAGCGGACGCGGTCGAGTCCCCTTCGACTTCAAACTCAAGAAGGTGGATGGGCAGTTCCGCATCAACTCCCTCAAGCCGGGGCTTCTCATCACCGACAAGCAGTTCGCCGAGACCTACACCCAGCGCTCGCTCTTCTTCTACGACAACGCCCACCAGTACCTGATCCGGGACCCGCGTTACTCCGACCTCGACGACCGCACGCAGCTCTCGAAGTGGTTGTTGAGCCTGCTGGCCGCCGGCCCGCGCAACTCGCTGGCGAACGCGGTCAGCTCGGACACGCTGCCGACCCAGGCCGACCCGACCCGCATCACGGTGACCGTCGGCACGCCGACCCGGGTCGAGATCCCGGGCAGCAGCCAGCTCGACGGTGACGGTCGCAACCGGCTGGCCGCGCAGCTGAGCCAGACCCTCGAGGACCCGCTGTCCGGCGGCGAGATCACGATCACCGACGGCGGCCGCAACGTCATCATCCCGCAGACCGGCTCCAGCGAATTCGGCCCGGCCGACTTCGCGTCCGAGGTGCGCGACGGTCCGGTCGCCTCGGACGTCTACTACCTCGCCGGCGGGCGCGTGCTCACCGAGGACGGCAAGCAGCTGGCCGGGCCGCTCGGCCGGGGTGCGTACAACCTGTCGTCGGTGGCGCTGAGCCGCACCGCGTCGTCGGCGCCGCTGCAGGCCGCCGGCGTGCAGGGCGTCGGCGCCCAGAGCCAGCTGCTCGTCGGCAGCCAGGACGCCGGGCTCCGCACGACGACGCTGGTAGGGCCGTTGACCCGCCCGACCTTTGCCCCGGGCCGCAACGAGGTGTGGGTCGGCAGCGGAACCCGGATGTACCGGGTCACGATCGACGCCACCAGTTCGAGAGTGGACCGGGTGCCGATGCAACTGGTGCCGGGAGCCGGGCAGGTGATCGCCGTGCGGATCTCGCCCGACGGTGTGCGGATCGCCGTCGTCCTGGAACCGCCGCGCGGCAGCGGCGGCACGCTGTACATCGGCTCGATCGTGCGGGGTTCGGGGCCGACCCGCATCGACGCCCTGACACCGATCAGCCCGCAGGTCGCCGTCGTCACCGACGTCGCGTGGCTGAACCCGCTGCGGCTGTTCGCGATCGGGCACCTGACCAACTCCCTGGACTCGCTCAGCTTCGACACCGGTGTCGACGGAACCGACTGGAGTTCACGCATCGTCGGGCTGTCGAAGGTGCCCGACGCGGTCACCGTGACCGCCGGCGCCAGCGCCTGGGTGTCGGCCGACGGGTTCGTGTGGGTCCAGAGCGGCGTTCAGTGGGTCAGCCCGGCGGGCGGCCAGACGCCCGGGACGGCGCCGATCTACCTCGAATAGGACGGGCGTCGTCCACAGCTGCGCCCCGGATCGCCTGGTTGTCCACATCCGCCGCGATCCGGACGCGCCGGCGATGCGGTCCGGGCAGCATGGCCGGATGACCCTGCGGAAGGCGCTGCTCGATCTCGTCCTGCCGATCCGGTGCATCGGCTGCGGCGCCGGCTCGACCGCGCTGTGCGCCGCCTGCCGGCCGGGCGGCTCGCCGCTGCCCGTCCGCGCCGCGGTGGTCCCGACGGTGGCCGCGGCCGCCTATGCCGACGCGGTTCGGGCCGCACTGATCGCGTACAAGGAGCGGGGCCGCCGGGATCTCGCAACCCCGCTCGCCGAGCTGCTTTCGGGCGCCGTGTCGAAGGCGCTCGACCTCCAGCGCGCGCCGCCGGGGCGGGTGGTTCTGGTGCCGGTCCCGTCGGCGCGATCGGCCGCGGCGGCACGCGGCGGCGACCACGTGCTGCGCCTCGCCCGCCGGAGCGCGGCGCGCACCGGGCTGCGGGTCGTGCCGGCCGCGCTGGCACTCACCCGCTCGCCGCGGGACTCGGCGGCGCTCGGGGTCGCGGAGCGGGCGGCCAACCTCGACCACGCGATGGCGGCGCGCCCGCCCGTCGCGCCGGCCTCGGCTCTGGTCGTGGACGACATCGTGACAACCGGCGCGACCCTGGGTGAGGCGGCTCGCGCGCTCGCCGATGCCGGCTGGCCGGTGATCGGCGCGGCGGTCGTCGCCGCGACGCCACGGCGATCTGCGGGCGGGTCGTTCGTGCCATTGGCAGTACCCAGCGCACCGGACTAGCGTGAGGAAGACCTGACCGATAGGTGTAGCTCGGCCCGCACGGCCCCCGACTACCCACCGTGTGTACGGCCGAGTGTCGCGAGCAAGGTGGAGGTCGCATGGAAACTGTCGTGGGCAACATGGAGATCGTCGTCCGAGGCCGCAACGTCGTGGTGCCTGATCATTACCGGCAACACGTCGCGGAGAAGCTGGGCAAACTCGAACGCTACGACGGCAAGATCATCCGGGCCGACGTCGAACTCCATCACGAGAAGAACCCACGACAGAACGGCAGCTGCCAGCACATCGAGATCACCTGCCGGACCCGGGGCCCGGTGGTCCGCAGCGAGGCATGCGCCGAGGACTTCTACAAAGCCCTAGACCTCGCGACCGACCGGCTCGAACGGCGCTTCCGGCAGGCCGCCGACCGCCGCCGCGTCCACCACGGGCGCCGCACCCCCCGCTCGGTCGCGGAGGTCACCGCGGCCCTCCCGGACGCCACCGTCGTGTCCGCGGTCGCCAACGAGCCCGAGGAGGACGTCGAGGGCCCCGGCCGCATCGTGCGCGAGAAGGAGCACACGGCCAAGCCCATGACCGTCGACCAGGCGCTGTTCGAGATGGAGCTGGTCGGGCACGACTTCTATCTGTTCAGCGACGTCGAGAGCGGACGGCCCAGCGTCGTGTACCGGCGCCACGCCTACGACTACGGCCTGATCCGGCTGTCGTAATTTCATTCGCCGGGGTGTCGCTCCGGCGGCTCTTCGCGCGAGCGCTCATCGCGTTGTCTGGTGGTTGCGTTCCAGCGCCGTGCTGGTGGTTGCGTTCCAGCGCCGTGCTGCTTGAGTGGTCAGTTACGCGTTGAGTGGTCAGCTACAACTGACCACTCAACGCGTAACTGACCACTCAACGCGGTGCCGGCGCGGGCTCGGGCGCACCGGGCGCAGGAAGGTCGGCTCGGGGTGGCCGCGCTTACCCGTACTTGCGGTTGATGAGCGGGTTGATGAGCGCGTAGCGGACCTCGTCGCTGAACGTGCCGTCGGCGTTGCGCAGCCGGGCGCGGCGCACGCCGTCCGGCTCGAACCCGGCGGCCGCCGCGGCCCGTAGCGAGGCCTCGTGGCCGACCTTCGCGCCGAGTTCGAGTCGGGCGAAGCCGGCGACCTCGAAGGCCCAGGGCACGAGCAGGCGCAGGGCGCGGGCGGTGTACCCGCGGCCGCGGAAGTCCGGATGCACGACGTAGCCGATCCCGCCGACCTGGGGCGGCCCGGCCTGGCGCAGACGCACCGATCCGGCCATCCGGCCGGTGGCGAGGTCGACGATCGCGAACATCGCGACGCCTCCGACCAGCCACTGGAGGCCGGCCTGCTCGGCCTGGCGGCGGACCTCCTCGGCCGTGTGCGCGGTGCCGGTGAAATTCCATCGCAGGGTCAACTCGTCGTCGGTCTCGGCGAGCGACGGCGCGTCCGGCGCCTGCAGCGGGCGCAGGCGCAACCCGCCGTCGGTCAGACCCGCCTCGGAAAGCGGGGGGAACGCGTAGGGCGTCCGCCCAGCCGGGTCGGCCGCGAGTCGCGCGAACCGGGCCAGGTCGGCCCGCCGCTCCGGCACCCCGCCGGCCCCGCCGCCGAGCACGTCGCTGCGCGCCACCCCTTCGAACCGGAACCCGGCGGCCAGGGCCGTGCGGGCCGAGGCCAGGTTCTGTACGTCGCAGGCCAGCCGGACCCGCGGCAGGCCGATTCCGAAGCCCCAGTCGGCCAGCATCGCCGTCGCCTCGGCCGCATAGCCGTGGCCCTGGGCGTCGGGCGCGATCCAGTAGCCGATCTCCACGTCGCCGGCCAGACGCGCGGCGGCCGACCCGACCACGCGGCCGGACGAGCGTTCCACGACCGCGCACTCCAGGCCGGTGCCCTCCGAGCGCGGCCGGACGGCGAGGTCGGTGACGTAGGCGAGGGCGTCCGGCTCGGTGTAGGGGTCGGGCAGCGCCAGGAACCGGTGCATCGACCGGTGGGCCATCACCTCGACGACCCGCGGGGCGTCCTCGGGGCCCCAGGGCCGCAGCTGCAGCCGGTCGCCTTCGAGGCGCAGACCGTCGAGTTCGACGCCCCGGAACCGCCCCATCGGGCCAGCTTGCCAGGCCGATCAAGCGGTTCGGGCCCCGAAGATCCGGGCCGCAGCCGAGTGGGCCTGAGGCATTGCCGTCCGGCCCGTACCATGGCCGCCGTGGTTCTAGCCAAGATTCTGCGCGCCGGTGAAGGCAAGACAGGTCCGGCGGCTGTCGTCGATCGCCGATCACATCGAGACGCTCGAGGACGACTACGTCGACCTCACCGACGCCGAGCTGCGCGCGCTCACCGACACGTTCAAGGAGCGGCTACGCGACGGCGAGTCGCTCGACGACCTGCTGCCGGAGGCGTTCGCCGTCGTGCGCGAGGCCGCGCGCCGCACGCTGGGCCAGTTCCACTACAAGGTGCAGCTCATGGGCGGCGCCGCCCTGCACCTCGGCAACGTCGCCGAGATGAAGACCGGTGAGGGCAAGACGCTGGTCTCGACCCTGCCGGCCTACCTCAACGCCCTCACCGGCGACGGCGTGCACGTCGTGACCACCAACGACTACCTCGCCAGCCGCGACGCCGACTGGATGGGGCGCGTGCACCGCTTCCTCGGCCTCATCGGTCGGCAAGATCCTCAACGACCTCCCGCCGGAGAAGCGCCGCGCGGCCTACGACTGCGACATCACCTACGGCACGAACAACGAGTTCGGCTTCGACTACCTGCGCGACAACATGGCCTGGTCGCTCGACGACCTCGTCCAGCGCGGCCACCACTTCGCGATCGTCGACGAGGTCGACTCGATCCTCATCGACGAGGCCCGGACCCCGCTGATCATCAGCGGCCCGGCCGAGGAGAACCAGCGCTGGTACCTCGAGTTCGCCCGGCATCGCGCCGCGGATGAAGCAGCGACGAGCACTACGAGGTCGAAGAGGGCAAGCGCACGGTCGCCGTCACCGAGGAGGGCGTCGCCTTCGTCGAGGACCAGCTCGGCATCGACAACCTCTACGAGGCGGCCAACACCCCGCTCGTCGGCTACCTGAACAACGCGCTGAAGGCCAAGGAGCTGTTCAAGCGCGACCGCGACTACATCGTGACCAACGGCGAGGTGCTGATCGTCGACGAGTTCACCGGCCGCGTGCTGCACGGCCGGCGCTACAACGAGGGCATGCACCAGGCCATCGAGGCCAAGGAGGGCGTGCAGATCCAGCAGGAGAACCAGACGCTCGCGACGATCACCCTGCAGAACTACTTCCGCCTCTACGACAAGCTCTCCGGGATGACCGGTACGGCCCAGACCGAGGCCAACGAGCTGCACCAGACCTACAAGCTCGGCGTCGTCCCGATCCCGACGAACCATGCCGATGATCCGCGATGGACGAGACCGACCTCATCTACAAGACCGAGGACGCGAAGTTCGCCGCCGTCATCGACGACATCGCCGAGCGGCACGAGAAGGGCCAGCCGGTGCTGGTCGGCACGGCGAGCGTCGCGAAGTCCGAGCGGCTGTCGTCGCTGCTGCTGCGCAAGGGCATCCCGCACGAGGTCCTCAACGCGAAGCAGCACGCGCGGGAGGCGGCGATCATCGCCAACGCCGGCCGCAAGGGCGCGGTCACGGTCGCCACGAACATGGCCGGCCGCGGCACCGACATCCATGCTCGGCGGCAACCCGGAGTTCGCCGCCGACCTCGCGCTGCGCGAGCGCGGCCTGAGCCCGGACGAGACGCCGGAGGAGTACGAGGCCGCCTGGGCCGACGCGCTCGACGACGGCCAAGGCCGACGTCGGCCAAGGAGCACGACGAGGTCGTCGAGCTCGGCGGCCTCTACGTGCTCGGCACCGAGCGGCACGAGTCCCGGCGCATCGACAACCAGCTGCGCGGCCGCTCCGGCCGGCAGGGTGACCCGGGCGAGTCCCGCTTCTACCTCTCGCTCGGCGACGACCTCATGGTGCGGTTCAACGGCGAGCGGGTCGCGGCGATGATGAACCTGCTGCGCGCTGCCCGAGGACGTGCCGATCGAGGCGAAGATGGTCTCGAAGGCGATCCAGTCGGCGCAGACGCAGATGGAGCAGCAGAACTTCGAGATCCGCAAGAACGTCCTCAAGTACGACGAGGTCATGAACAAGCAGCGGACCGTCGTCTACGACGAGCGGCGGCAGGTGCTCCACGGCGCCGACCTCTCCGACCAGATCCGGCCGATGATCGACGGACGTCGTCACCAGCTACGTCGAGGGCGCGACCGCGTCCGGCTACCCGGAGGAGTGGGACCTCGAGCAGCTCTGGACGGCGCTGAAGACCCTGTACCCGATCTCGCTGACCATCGACGAGGCGATCGAGCAGGCCGGCGGCGACAAGGCCGACCTCACCCGCGAGTTCCTGGTCGAGGAGCTGCGTCGCCGACGCCCAGGCCGGCCTACGACGCAGCGCGAGGAGGAGCTCGGCGCCGAGGTGCTGCGCGAGCTCGAGCGGCGGGTGCTGCTGTCGGTGCTCGACCGCAAGTGGCGCGAGCACCTCTACGAGATGGACTACCTGCAGGAGGGCATCGGGCTGCGGGCCATGGCCCAGCGCGACCCGCTCGTCGAGTACCAGCGCGAGGGCTTCGACATGTTCGCGGCGATGATGGACGGCGATCAAGGAGGAGTCGGTCGGCTTCCTGTTCAACCTCGAGGTCGAGGTGAACGAGGAGGGCGCCGAGGCGCACGAGGCGCCCGGTCGTCACCGGTGGCGCGACGCCGCAGCTCGACCTCTCGCTGCTGAAGGAGGCGCAGGAGGAGCACGAGAGCGCCACTCAACGCCGGCGCTCCGCAGATCAAGGCGAAGGGGCTGGACCGCACCGGCGGCGACAAGCCGCTGACCTACAGCGCGCCGGAACTCGGCTCGGACGGCCCATCGGTCCAGACGACGCGCCGAGAAGGCGGCCGGCGCCGGCGCTCGGCCACCGCCAGCGGCAGCAGGCGCGCAGCAACCCCAACCGCGGCAGCCGCGGCAACAAGGGCACGGCGAACCGCAACAAGCGACGGAAGTAGGACGCCCCGGCGCGCGGGTGGCCCCCCGATGGCCATCCGCGCGCCGGGCCGTCCGTCAGCCCAGCTGCAGCCGGGTGCAGCGCCACCGGCCGTGATGCTCCTCGAGCCGCAGGGCCAGTGCGCGGACGCGCCGGCCGGTCTCGACCGTCGCGCAGACCTCGGCCACCGTCTCGGCCGGCTCGCAGACGCGCACCGTCCGCACCGCCGCGCGGTGCAGCCAGTGCGGCGTGCCGAGGCGGGCCGCGCGCTCGAAGTCGGCGCCGAGGCCCCGGGCCACTGACGGGCTCAGCATGGTCGCGAGTTGATGCAGTGGGCGTCGGCCGCCCGCCGTCTCGACCAGGCCGATCAGCAGCCGGCGTCCCCACGCGCCGGGGTCGCTGCAGCCCCTGCCGCCGGGCCGGCCCGGCCCGCCAGACGACCGGTGGGGCGGGCGGCAGGTCGAAGGGCAGCCGCTGATCCAGCGGGCCGGGCCGGGCGTGCCCGGACGGCAGCTCGTCGTCGAACGGCGGCTCGCGGCGCGGGGCCGGCCGGATGACGACCCGGGTCGGCGCCGGCGCCGGGGCGAGCAGTGCGGTCATGGACGGGCCTCCTCGGCGGCGGGGGCGGGTGGGCGCAGGACCTGACCCGGGCGGAGCAGCGCCGGGTCAGCGCCGATCACCGCGCGGTTGGCTGCGAACCAGCGCGGCCAGGCAGCGGCGACCTGCTGATCGGTGGCACGCGGGCCGAGGCTCCGGGCGGCGATCAGCCAGAGCGAGTCGCCGGCCCGGACCGTGACCGGGTGCGATGCCGGTTGCTCGCCCCGCGTCTGCGGTGCCGGGACGGGAGTCGCCGGCGTGGCGCCGAGCTCGACCGGCCAGGCCGGCGCCGGCACGGTGTCGGCCGCAACCGCGCGGTCGCCCGGGCCGTGGTCGGCCAGGGCCGCCACCGGCGCGAGCAGGACGCCCAGCCCGGCCGACCCGGCGACCAGGCCGCGCAGGGCGCAGGGCAGCAGCACGCCGCAGGCCCGGGCCGAGCAGCGTCCGGCCCCGCCGGGGAGTCGCGTTGCGGCGGCGGCAGCCAGGCCGAGGGCCAGCCACAGCGCGGCGAGCCAGAGTGCCGTGCTGGCGAGCGTCGCCAGCGCGGCGTCGGCCCCGGCCCGGGCGACCCAGGTGTGCGGCGCGGCCAGATCCGTGATGAGCGCACCCGCGCGTGGGCGGAGCAGGACGAGGACGGCGACGTCGCCCACCCCGAGCGCGACCACCACCATGCGCTGCTGCACTCGCATCCGTATCCCTCCGTTTGCCTCCATTTGCCTGTGTACGCGTACGGAAGCAGCCGGTCAAGCCGGACATCTCGCTCTGTGGACAGTGGAGCAGTGTGGAGTCGCGCGCGGATTGCGCTGGCGGGTCGCGTGAGCGCAATCCGGGTCGCATCGGCGCAATGACTGGTCGCACCGGCGCAATTCCTCCTCCGGGTCGGCGGTCGCGCCAGCGCAATCGGGCGGTCGCTCGCGGTCGCACCGGCGCAATGTGCAGGTTCGGCGCAGACTGCTGTGGGTCCTGGGGCGACTTTCGCGTCGGAAGCGTCGGTGCAGATCCCTACGCTTCCGGTGTGACGCGGGGTCAAGTCCCGAGACGTGGTGTATCCGTTGATCTTCGAGTCGATCGTGGTTAGAGGGTTAGGCTGCGGCCTCCAGTTCGGGTAGTTCGGCGCCGGTGGTGGTGGTGACGGCTTGGGCGCGGGCCAGGACGTCGAGGCCGAGGTAGCGGCGGCCCTCGATCCATTCGTCGTGCTGCTCGGCCAGCACGGCGCCGACGAGGCGGGTGACGGCGTCGCGGTCGGGGAAGATCCCGACGACGTCGGTGCGCCGGCGGATCTCCTTGTTCAGCCGCTCGTTGGGATTGTTGCTCCAGATCTGGCGCCAGATCTCTTTCGGGAAACTGGTGAAGGCGAGCACGTCGGCGCGGGCGGCGTCGAGGTGCTCGTGCACGGCGGGCAGCGAGTCGGCCAGGGCGTCGAGCATCTTGTCGTACTGGGCGTGCACGGCGGTGGCGTCGGGCTGGTCGTAGACGCTGTGCAGCATCGCCTTCGCCCCACCCCAAGCGCTCTTGGGGCAGACGGACATGAGGTTGGCGGCGTAGTGAGTCCGGCAGCGCTGCCAGGCCGCGCCGGGCAGGTTCGCCGCGATCGCCTCGACCAGCCCGGCGTGCGCATCGGAGGTGACCAGCTTGACCCCGGCCAGCCCTCTCGCGACCAGGTCGGCGAAGAAGACGTTCCACGCCTCTTTGGTCTCGCTGGTGGCGACCTTGACCCCGAGCACCTCGCGGTGCCCGTCGCCGTTGACGCCGGTCGCCACGAGCACGACGGCGTTGACGACCCGGCCTTGTTCGCGGACCTTCATGGTCAGCGCGTCGGCCGCGACGAACGTGAACGGCCCGGCCTCGCTGAGCGGGCGGGTGCGGAACGCGGCGACCTGTTCGTCGAGGTCGGCGGCCATCCGCGACACCTGACTCTTGGACAGGCTGGTGATCCCGAGGGACTGCACCAGCTTGTCCATCCGACGGGTGGAAACCCCGAGCAGGTAACAGGTCGCCACCACCGACACCAGTGCGGCCTCGGCTCGCTTGCGCCGCTCGAGCAGCCACTCTGGGAAGTACGAGCCTTGTCGCAGCTTCGGGATCGCTACGTCGATCGTGCCGACCCGGGTGTCCAGCTCGCGGTGCCGGTAGCCGTTGCGGGAGTTCACCCGATCCGGCGAGCTGACGCCGTACTCAGCACCGCAGACGGCGTCCGCGTCGGCCGACAGCAACGCGTTGATCACCGTCCCCAACAGGTGCCGCATCAGATCCGGCGACGCGTCGGACAGAGCTTGGCCCAGCATGCGGGCAGGGTCGATCATGTGAGGTGCGGTCATCGCGTCGGTTCCTTTCGAGGGTGCTGTGAGAGGTTCACTCGAAAGATCACGCGATGGCCGCGCCCCGTCCGGCAGACACGCCGGACTCGTGACATTCGATCTTGTCGCTAAGCATCCGCGCTGTTACGGTTCTGTTGGGTTTCGTCGAGAACGCGCCTATCAGCCACTGCTCACTGCCACGGGCGGCAACGGCGACGCAGGTGGCAGTGAGCAGTGGACTCAGACAGGGGGTGGTCGGAGTGGGAATCCAGCGCGGCGCCTTGCTCGCCACCGCGGCCCTGCTCGCCATCACCGGCACCGCGACGGCCAGCGGCGCAGCCAACACCAGCGCGCGTCGCACTATCCCGCTCCACACGATGGGGGACCGGATGTCGAACCCGACCGATCCGCGCGATGCAGGTTCGGACTGCACCACCCGAATCGCACGCGCTCAGGCGGACTCTGCCGAGGCGGGCCCTGCCGACGGTACGCAGATCATCACCTGCATCCGGACCGTGCCGGATAGCGCCGCCGCCCGTGCCCAGAAACGCGCAGCGATCCAATCCGCCGCCGCCGGCAGTGAGGGGCTCGCACCTGCCGAGGCGCTACGCCGGCACCCCAAGCACCGCAAGTAGTCGCCGGCCGCCGGGCCACGCGAGCTTGCACGAGGCAGTCTGTTCAGACTCGATGTCGCGGCCTCCGGGACGCCTCCGAAGCCCACTGCCGCGGACGGGTGCGGTGAGCGCGATCATGTCTGCCAGCGTGCCGCGGCCGGCCGGCGGCGCCACCGGGCTAACCCACCCGGACCAACCACTTACCGCCGAGGTAGGACCACGGCCATTCGGCACAAAGGTGAGATCCCATCCCTGCACTGGTGCTGAGTGCGCGGCGCCGCCGCCGAGTCGTGTCTGGCCGGGGACGCAGCCCCCGTCACCGGGCCCGGCCGGCTAGGCCCGGCAGCTGCCAAGGTCAGAGAGTTTGGCCAGATCGATGACAGTCTGGTCGAACTCGTGGGTCGGCTGGTCCTTCGTGGTCGGGGTGGTGGTGTACTGCTCGATCTCCAATCGGGAGCCGGAGAGGTCTTCGCCGCTGACTTGGTTGGTGAGCGCGGCGAAGCTGTTCGTGGTCAGGTCGAGGACCCACACGGTGCCGGCGGCCCAGGTAACGAAGTGCTTGTAGATGCGCGGGTAACCAGCGCCGGCGAGCCCTATCTTCAGCGCGATGGGCCAGTCGGCCAGGCCGGGGAGCAGGGTGATGCTGCGACCCCAGCTGGCGTTCCAGCCGCGTATCGACCCGCTGGGCATGCTCCAGATGAGGGTTCCGTCGCTGCCGCGCATCGCCACCGCGTTGTCCGGGCCGGCGGTGATCCCGGCGGGCGCAGTGACGGCCCGGCCGGTGGCGTCGGCTGCGGCGCCGACGCTCCAGCTCGGTTCGGCAGCAGTGGTGTCCGCGTGGGGGGCCACCCGGGTGTAGATCAACGTGCCGTTGACCACGGCCAGGGCTTGGGACAGTCCGCGGTACAGCGTGCGGGTGGCTCCGGTGCGCAGGTCGTACGCGCGGACCTCGCTACCGCCCCACGGCAGCCCGGTGTCGACGGCGTGGATCCAGTACAGGCGCCGGCCGCTGAGGATCGGGTCGACCCAGCCGCTCTGGGACGGCTGCCCGGAGGCACCGGCGGTGTACCGGTCGACGACGGTCAACCGATGACGTCGCCGGTCGAACAGGTACAGCTTCCACAGCGACTGGGCCGCCTGCTGGTTGGTGAGCACCCAGACGAACGCCACGTACCGATCGCTGATCGCGTTGTAGGTGAACTGCGCCCCGGCCGGCCGGTCCAGCGTTCCGATGCGCTCCACGACCCGCCCGCCCGCTCCGACCAGCGCCAGCCGCGCCTTGCCGCCGTCGTTGACCTGGTCCAGTACTGCGGGGGTGCCGGACGGGGTGGGTGCCCCGGACATGCCGGGTGCGCTCCGCTTGCGCCAGAGCGTGCCGTTCGTCATCGCCTGCTGCCACACGGCCGGGGCTGTGACCAGGCACGGCGCGCGGCCGAGCGCCACACCACCCAAACGAGGCACGGCGCTCACGCTCGATCGACCGCTCGGCAGCCCGGTTGTCGCGGGTGGGCGGGTCGACGGCGAGGCAGGCGACGCAGCCGTGCGGGTCGCGCCGTCCCCGGTGTGCGGGGAAGACGTGCACCCCACGACACCGAGAGCCAGCGCGAGAGCCAGCGCCGCCGCCTGCCCGTGCCGGGCTCGGCTACCAGACGTAGCCATGGCCGCCGATGGCCGAGGTGATGCTGCCCGCATCGCCCGCCTTCGAGGTGTCCGTCGAGGGAACCGACGCGTTGTTGCCTGCGGTCCAACCGGGGTCGTTGACGATCGTCAAGCCGCCGCTGCTCGCGTATCCGCGGCCGACCAGCCAGTGCTGCCAGGCACCATAGGGCTGGTAGGGAAGCTGGTACCCGGCGATCGACCACTGGTTGAGGGCCAACGGGTAGGACGCGTCGACGTCATAGGTGAGGTCCTGGACGTAGCCCGTCTTCTGCGCGGATGTCGGCGTGCCGGAGACGTTCACGCCCATGTACCAGGCGCCCCATCCGCGTAGGTACAGGCGATAGTCGAGAGCGTCCGCCATCGGATACATACTGCCGCCCTGGAAGTTGGGGACGTTGTCGTAGCCGTACCAGGCCGTGCCGTCGGCCTGCGTGGTACGCATCAGGCTGGCCGCCGCGTCCTGCTGCTGGCGCGACGTCCCGGACCAGGCGACGCCGATGAAGCGTGCGATCATCGCGGCGGTCGCGGGACCGCAGTAATAGTAGAGCTGCTGGCTTTGGTAGGCGACCGAAAGGTTGCTGCTCGTTAGGGCGGCCGCCTCGGCCGCCGACAGGGTGCCGGCCGTCTTCGCGGCCGCCGCGTGCTTCGACCGCTGCTCAACGACGGCGAAGTGCTGCAGCGCCTTCTGGTGTTTGGCGTGAAGCCGCGCCGCTTCCGCGGCGGTGGGAGCGGGCGCCGGGCCAGGGTCGTACTGACTGACCGTGACTCCGCCGCCAGCCGGCGTTCCCGGCGGGGCAGGTTCGGCGCCAGCAGTGACCCGGTCCCCCACAGCGATCACCGCCCCCACCCCGATCACCAACGCCAAGGTCAGCGCGCTGCGGTCCCGGCATCCCGGAATGCTCCGACTGGCTAGGGGGCTAGCCAGTCGGAGGCGCGCCGGTGGCAAGGGGGCTGGCCGCGAACCCGGACACGGGCCCGCTCGGCCCGCGGACGCTCGCTCCACCAAGCCCGTGCGCCCCGCGCGCCGTTGTTAGACTTTGTTAGTGACCTGGCTCACAGTCAGCCGACTCAGCGGACGTAGTGCACGGTGGTCATCATCCCGGCCGCGGCGTGGTAGATCGTGTGGCAGCGCAGCAGCCACTGGCCCGGGTTGTCGGCCACGAACTCGACAGTGATGCTGCCCATCGCCGGGACGATGACGGTGTCCTTACGCGGCCCGTCCCCGGCCGCGGTGACCAGCTGGAAGCTGTGCCCGTGCAGGTGGATCGGGTGCCACATCATCGTGTGGTTCATGATCACCAGACGGACCTTCTGACCGACGGTGGCGTGGCTGCTTGCGGGGCCGACCAAGGGCGGCACTATCCCCCGGGGCGTAACTTCTGTGTTACGCTGGTCGGGACGTGAAGGAGGACCGATGAGTCAGCGCAGCGCGTTCTGGGACGACCACCAGGCGGCGATGTCGGACCCGGAGTACCGGCACCACTTCATCCTGGAGTCGCGCCGCATCGCTGTCATCGACGCCATCGTCAACGCGCTGGACGAGATCCGCGAACAGCAGGGGCTGTCGAAGGCGGAGTTGGCTCGCGCGATCGAGCGGGACCCCGCCGCCGTGCGTCGGCTGCTGACCGCCAAGCAGGTGAACCCCACCCTCGGCATGGTCAGCGACATGGCGGCCGCGCTCGGCTACGAGGTCGTGCTGAAGCCGATGAGCAAGCCCGACCAGGACGCGGTCACCCGCCCGCTGCGGGACTTCGCGACCGTCTAGCGGTCCCGTCAGGCCAGCGAGCGTCTCGGCCGGCTCAAGTACTCCGTGCGCAGATCGCGCACGGCGGAGTACACCTTGTCGGGCATCTCCGTCTTGAACGGTTTCGACGCGCCGTCGAGGATGACCAGCAGGGGATCCCGGCGTTCACCGTCGCTGTCGAGCGCCTTCGTGTCCAGCACGCAGAACAGCCGGTAGTGGGTTCGGTTGGGCGGCCCGTCGACTCGCACCTCGTAGATGCCGGCCATCGCGCCGCTCATCGCCTCCCACTTGCCGCCGCCGGTGAACTTGTGCGGAGGTGCCTTCGCCACGGCGATCACGACCGCGCGCAGGCGGGCAGCTACCGCCGTAGGGACATCGGCGAGGAACACCTGTCCCGGGATCGTCTCGGTCGGGTCGTCGTCCTTGTGGCGGCGGAAGTACGCGATGTCGTAGGCGTCGTTCGGCCCTGGCGCCACCACCGGCACCGGGCGGGCGGCACCGGTCTTCCGCCGGCTCGACACGGGGCCACCCTAACGATCAACGACGACAGTTCGGGCGACCCGGCGCGGCCTCGGCAGCCGTCCAATGCCGTCATCGCCCCAGGTCCCGCCAGGCACGGCCCCGTCCTTCGCTGACGGCAGCTCAGGTTAGGGGTAGCTCCGGTCGGACGCCGAACAGCACCGTTGCGGTTGCGCCGTTGCCATCGCCTTTGGAGGCGCTGATTGCGCCGCTGCCACTGTTGCGCAGCGTCCGGATTTCGCCCATGTCACCACGCGCAATGGGCGCGCGACTCCACAAGCAGGAGTGGCAGCGGTGGGGCTCCGAACGGATCCGCCGGCGTCTTTCGGGGGCGATCGGTCAGCGCGGCAAGCCGACGCCAAGTCCGCCGCAAGTCGGCTCCCGGAGGCTGGGCCGTACCGATACCGGCTCGCCGATCCGCGGCGCGTCGCATCCCCCAGAGGAAGGACACCCCAATGTTCGGAAAGCTCGCGGTCGCCGGCGCATCCGTCGCCGCCGCCTCGCTGGTGCTCGCCACCCCGGCGCTCGCCTACGACTGCTTCAACGCCAGTCGATCGGGGCAGGGCAACACCTCGGCCGCCGCCGGCGCCGGTGTCTGGTGGAATGTGCCCGAGCTGCTGGCCGGCCTCGCCGGGCTGAGCAACGCGCAGATCGCCCAGGTCATGCCGGTCATCGCCGCCGACCCGCGGGTGCCGGCGAACTTCACCGTCTTCTACAACCCGGCGCATCCCGGTGAGCTCGCGTCGAAGATGCAGGAGGCCAACGCCACCAACGGCAAGGGCATCGATCACTCCGACGACTACAGCGCGCCGGTCTTGGCTGCGATCTTCCAGGACGTCCAGACCGCGCTGGGCTGAGCGGACCCCTGCGCCGCCGGCCCCCCGGCCGGCGGCGCAGGGTCGTCAACGACCCCGTCGGTCGACGGGGCCCCGCCGCTGTCCCGGTCGAGCGACCTCCTGCGCTACTGCTGGAGGCCCATCGCGCCGACCTGGCCGCGACGGCGTCCCGCGCGGCGCCGGGCCTGGCGGGCAGCGCCTGCGGGCTCGACGTCGACGCGCGACGCGCGACGCTCGCCGCGCTCGCGGAGCCGGACGTGGATGCAGGACGCGCCGAGCAGGAACCAGCACGCCAGCAGGGCGCCGAACACGAGAACCGCGTAGAGGTGGCCGCTCCAGGCATAGTCGGCCACCTTGACCCGGACGATGACGTCCCGGTTCTGCCAGCCGAGCAGGCCACCGACGCCGGCCGAGGCGAGCATCGCGAGTATGCCGAAGATCAGCACCAGATCCCTTTCGAACGTCGCTCGCAGAGAACGATCGGTGATCGGCCGGGGCAAGAGCGAAGAAACGACCGCCCGACCGAAAGAATTCGCACGGCGGCCCACTCGGGGTCGTATAGCGTCGCGACGGGCAATTGTGTTACACGGCGTTATCAAGCAGCCCGTTCATCCCCGTTCCGGAACGGCGCGCGGTCCGGTTTCCTGCCGTGCGTCACCGGGGATACCAGGGTGTCGCCCGCGTAGCACTCGACGCACCACGTGCAGCCTCGCGCCGCGCAGTGGGGTTCGATCTCCGCCGGAGAATGGGGGATCATCCGCAGCGTGCGGTAGCAGTACCGGCATTTCATTCCCCTCTCCTTCCCGTCCGACCGCACCCGAATAACGCTCCTGCGGCGGTTATTCCAATGTGAATTCGGGGTAGGCCGAGCAGTAATTCGAGGGTGTTGGACACCTGCTGCCGGAAGACGGCGGTTCGATCAGTGAAGGAGCACCTCATGAAAATTGGTGGCAGCCTGGTTTTGATCGCGCTCGGTGCGATCCTGGCCTTCGCAGTGAACGTCAACGACACGCACGGTTTCAACGTCAACACCGCCGGCGTGATCCTCATGATCGTCGGTGGCATCGGCCTGCTGGCCTCGCTCGTCTGGATGGGCACGCGGCGGCGGACCGACGTCGTCCACGAGGGGCCGGTCGGCACATCGCGCACGACCTACTCGACCCCGCAGGACCCGGCCGCCTACTGATCGGCCCGCCAGCGCGTTCGAGCATTGACGCGACGCCGGCCGTCCGAAGCTGATCCGGGCGGCCGGCGTCGGTCTGCCTTCCGCCCTCCGGGACGGGACACGGCATGATCGTCCGATGCGGTGGGACGCGCTATTCGCCGATCTCGAGGCTCAGGCGGCCGCGCTCGAGCACGCCGAACGGGCGGCCGAGGTCGAGGAACGGGCCCGCGGCGAGCTGGCCGCGCTGGGCCTGGTCGACCGGCTTCGGGGGGCCGTCGGCGCGACCGTGCGGCTCCGGCTGGCCGGTGGCGGCTCGGTGCGCGCGACGGTCGCGCGGGTCGGTCCGGACTGGCTGCTGGTCGCCGACGGGGCCCGCGAGGTGGTGATCCCGCTCGGCGCCGTCCAGGGGGTCCGCGGCCTCAACCGCTACTCGGCCGTCCCCGGCTCCGGCGGCGCGCTCGCCTCCCGGCTCGGCCTGCGCTCGGCCTTGCGCGGCATCGCCCGCGACCGCTCGGCGGTGCGCCTCGAACTGCGCGACGGTTCGGCGATCGAGGCCACCGTCGACCGGGTCGGTGCGGACTTCGTCGAGGTCGCGGCCCACCCGGCCGGAGAACCGCGTCGGCGGGCCGATGTCCGCGACGTCGAAGTCATCCCGTTCGGCGCGATCGCGGCCGTCCAGCGCTCAGTCTGAGGTGTCGTCGGCCTCGACGAACGGGTGCTTCGCGATGAAGTCGCGAGTCTGCGCGTACATGCGGGTGATGTAGTCCTCGAGGCGGTCGCGCTCCACCCGCCACTGGCCCCGACCGCCGATCTTGATCGCCTCGAGTTCCTCGTTGCGCACCAGGGCGTACGCCTGCGAGGTCGAGATGTTCAGTACCTCGGCGACGTCGGCGAGCGTGAGGAAGCGTGGCTCGGCGGCCATGGTGCGCGGTACCTCCGCGGGTGTCGGGACGCATCGCCGACGAGTTTTGCAGATCGGCCCGACCCGGCGGCGTTGTCCACATCATCATTCGCCAGCATTCGCACCGGATGCCGGAGTCAGGCACTATGTCCGGCGTGGATCCTGCCGCGCCGCCGTCCGCGCCCGCGTCTCCCGCGGGGCGGCGGATCGCCGCGCCGAGTTGGCTGGATCTGCGGCTCGTGCTCGGGGTCGTGCTCGTGCTCGCCGCCGTCGTCGTCGGGGCGAAGGTGGTCTCCGGCGCGCGGCACACCTACCCGACGGTGGCCGCCCGGCACGATCTCGAGGCCGGTACGGTGCTGAGCGCCGCCGACCTGCAACTGGCGCGGGTGCAGCTGCCCGGTCACGGGCACGGCGTGTACCTGGCCCGGCTCAAGGACGTCGTCGGCAAGCAGCTGACCCGGCCGGTGTCGGCCGGGGAACTCCTGCCGTCGGCCGCGGTGGCCCGCGTCCGGCCGCTCACCACGATGACCGTTCCGCTGGCGGCCGGGACCGCTCCGCAACTGCGCAAGGGCGAACGGATCGAGCTCTGGGTGTCCACCGCCAACTGCTCCTCGCTCGTCCTGCTGCGCGACGAGGTCGTCCAGGCTGTGCACGCGTCCGGGGGCGGATCGTTCGAGGCCGGGACGGGCGGCCAGAACGTCGTGATCAGCGTCGCGCCGCCGCTGGCCGAACGGGTCATCACCGCGCTCGCGCTGGACGGTGCCAAGGTCCGGGCCGGCGTCCTCATCGGCGCATCCGGGACACCGGACAGCGGCGCCGGGGCCACGGGCCTGCCCGCGCTCGACCCCTGCGAAAGTCCGCCCGGCCAATGAGGCTGCCCGTCCTCTCGCTGGCCGACGGTGCGGAGTGGGAAGAGCGGCTGGTCACCGCCTTCGAGCGCGGCGGCCACGGCGTCGAGATCGTCCGGCGGTGCGTCGATGTCGTGGACCTGCTCGCCGTCGCGGCCTCTGGCCAGGGGCGGGTGGCGCTGCTGTCGCCGTCGGTGCGGCGCCTCGACGCCGACGCCGTCGATCGGCTGCGGGCGGCCGGCGTCACGCCGGTCGGCGTGGTGGGCCGGGGCGACGTCGCGGCCGAGGATCAGCTGCGAGCCGTCGGTGTCACGCACGTCCTGCCCGCGGACGCCGAAGCGGCGGTGGTCGCCTCGGTGCTGACCGAGGCCGTTCGGGCCCACGGCAGTGCAGCCGATCCGGCGGCGCGGCGGTCGCAGCGGGCCTACGCCGACCCGTCGACCTCGATGCCGATCCCGCCGGGGGCCGGCCTGCCGATCCCGCCCGAGCTGCCGACCCGGCGCGGTTCGGTGGTCGCGGTCTGGGGGCCGACCGGCGCACCGGGGCGGACGACGGTGGCCGTTGCGCTGGCCGACGAACTTTCCCAGCTGGACGCCGGGAGCCTTCTCGTCGACGCCGACGTGTATGGCGGCACGGTCGCGGCGGCGCTCGGCCTGCTCGACGAGTCGCCCGGGCTCGCCGCGGCCTGCCGGCAGGGGTCCGGGCAGCGGCTCGACGCGGCCGCGCTGGCGGCGCTGTGCTGGCAACTGGCGCCGAAGCTGCGGGTGCTCACCGGTATCCCGCTCGCGTCGCGCTGGCCCGAGCTGCGGCCGACGTCGATCGCGCCGGTGCTGGCCGCCGCCCGATCGCTGGCCGACTTCACCGTCGTCGACTGCGGCTTCTGCCTGGAGGCCGACGAGGAGCTCTCGTTCGACACCATCGCGCCGCGCCGCAACGGGGCGACGCTGGCGGTGCTGGACGACGCGGATCTCGTCATCGTCGTCGGGGCGGCCGACCCGATCGGCATGCAGCGGCTCGTCCGCGGGCTGGCCGAGCTGCGCGACGCGGAGGTCGCGGCCCCGCTCTGGGTGGTGCTGAACCGGGTGCGCGAGGGCGCGGTGCCCGGCGACGCCCGGGCCGAGCTGGCGTCCGCGCTCGAGCGCTTCGCCGGGCGCTCGCCGGCGGCACTGCTCCCGGCCGACGCCCGGTCGCTGGACGCGGCGCTGGCCGGCGGGCGGCTGCTGCGCGAGTCGAACCCGGGCAGCCCGTTGCGTTCGGCGGTCGTCGAGCTGGCCGCCGCGCTGGCCGGGGTACCGGCGCCCTCCGGCCGGCGCCGGCGCCGGGTGCGGGGGTGACCGGCGGGCGTCCTCGCCCGGGCGGCGGACCGGGGTCTGTGACAATGGCGGCAGACCTGGCGGCTCCCGACGGCGGCCGCGTCACCGGCGGTGAGGGGCGGGTGCGATGAGCGAACGGATGTCGGCCGCCGACGTCGCGTTCCTGCATCGCGAGCGGCGCACCGCCCCCCAGCACGTGGGCGGGTTGGCCGTGTTCACGCCGCCACCGGGTGGCTTCGACTACGAGCGGCTGATCCGGCTGCTGGAGGAGCGGATCTCGCTCGCGCCCCGCTACCGGCAGCGGGTGCGGATGGTGCCGGCGAACCTCGCCAACCCCATCTGGCTCGACGACCCCACCTTCGACATCACCTACCACGTCCGGCGGTCGGCGCTGCCCCGGCCGGGCACGGACGACCAGCTCCTGGAGTTCTGCGGGCGGATCCAGTCGCGGCTGCTCGACCGCAGCCGCCCGTTGTGGGAGATGTACCTGGTCGAAGGGCTCTCCGACGGGCGGGTCGCGGTCATCACCAAGACCCACGAGGCGATCGTGGGCGAGGAGGGCGGCATCGACCTCGCCCAGGTGCTGCTCGACTCGGCCCCCGAGCCGCGCCGCACGGTCAGCCCGATCTGGATGCCGGAGCCCGAACCCACATCCTTCGGCCTGGTGTGCGACGCGCTGCGCGGGGTGGTGCGCCGGCCGCTCAGCGCGGGAGACCCGGTCCGGGCGGCAACCCGGGACCTCGGACAGTCGGTCGAGCGGATCTCGTCGGTCTTCGGCGGCGTCGTCTCGGCCGCGGGTGCGGTGCTGCGCCGGCCGAACCCGTCGCCATTGCACGCGGAGCTCGGCGAGCAGCGGCGGCTCGCGATCGCCCGGACCCGGTTCGCCGACTACCGGGCCGTGCGGGACGCGTTCGGCGGTTCGGTCAACGACGTGGTGCTGGCCGTCGTCTCCGGGGCGCTGCGCGGCTGGCTGCTCGCGCGAGCCGAGGAGCTGCGGCCGGCGACCACGGTGCGCGCCCTGGTGCCGGTGAGCGTCGCCGACCCGAGCGAAGCCGAACCGGCTCGGGACCGTGATCGGTCCCGGGACCCCGGCGCCGACCATCCGAGCCGGCAGCGGCGCGCTCCGGAACCGCCGGCCGCGCCCGGGCGGGTCCGGCCGCTGCTCGTCGATCTACCGGTCGGCGAGCCCGACCCGGTTCTGCGCCTGGCCCAGCTGCGGTACGCGATGGCCTCCCACAAGGCCTCCGGTCGCGCGGTCAGCGCCGACCGGATCGCCGACCTGAGCGGCTTCGCGCCGCCGACCCTGCACGCACTGGGCGCGCGCGCCGCTGCCGGCCTGACCCGCCGGATGTTCAGCCTCGTCGTCACGAACGTGCCGGGACCGCAGCTTGCGCTGTACGCAGCCGGCGCGCGCATGACCGAGATGTTTCCGATCCTGCCGCTGTCGCCCGGCCAGGCCGTCTCGGTCGCTCTCACCTCCTACGACGGCGGAGTCTTCTACGGCATCAACGGCGACCGGGACGCCATGCGCGAGGTGGGCATGTTCGCCGAGCTCATCGAGGAGTCGCTCGCCGAGCTCGTCGCCGCGATCGGGACCGGCGCGGTCGTCGCCGCCGGCGAACCACCCAACGCTCCGCGGCCGCGCCGGACCCCACGACGGACGGACGGATGATGAGGATCTACCTGCCGGCGACCTCCACGCTGCTGCACGAGCTGCTGGAGGCCGGGTCGATCGGCCCGGCCCCGCTGACCGCCTTCGCGGTGACGCCCGGGCTGCGCGAGTGGTACGTCGACGACGACGCCGAGGAGCTCGAGTATGCGGCGACCGTGGAGGCGGCCCGCGGATCCTTGCGACTTCTCGACGCCGACCCCGCCGCGGCCCGTCGCCGCGTGGTCGTGGCAGCGGACGTGCCCGACGCCGTCGTGACCGTCCGGGACGATCTCGACCGGGGGGTGGTCGAGCTCGCCGAGCCCGTGGCGCTCACCACGATCGCCTCGGTGCACGTCGACGACGCCGACGCCGAGCAGACCGTTGCAGCGGCGGCCGAGGCCGTCATCGCGGCCGACCTGGGCGATCCCGGTTCGCAGGAGAGGGTGGACGACGCGGAGGGCCACGAGCTGTCCTGGTACGCCACCCAGGAGATCGCCGCCTACCTCGCCCTGCTCTGACCGCAGTTCCGGCGGCGACCGGACCGGCCGGGGTCCGTGGCACGATCGAGGAATGGACGCAATCACCCACCCGCCCCAGCCGTGGAACGAGCCGATCCGCACCTATGCCCCCGGCAGCGCCGAGGTGGCGAGCCTCGCCGCGACCCTGGATGAGCTCGCCGGGCAGAAGGCCGAGCTGACGATGACCGTGGGTGGCGTCGCCCGGATGGCCGCCGGCGATCGCATCCCGGTGCTGGCGCCCCACCGGCACGACCTCGTGCTGGGCGAGACGGCCAACGCGACCGACGACGACATCGAGCGCGCGGTGGGGGCAGCGCTCGTCGCGGCACCGGCCTGGCGTGACCTGCCGTTCGACGAGCGGGCGGCGGTGTTCCTGCGGGCCGCGGACCTCCTCTCGACGACGTGGCGCGACCGGCTCAACGCGGCCACGATGCTCGGGCAGTCGAAGACCGTGCAGCAGGCCGAGATCGACTCCGCCTGCGAGCTCGCCGACTTCCTGCGCTTCAACGTCCACTTCGCCCGGCAGATCCTGGAGGAGCAGCCACGCAGCTCGGCGCTCACCTGGAACCGGATGGACTACCGCCCGCTCGAGGGCTTCGTCCTGGCGATCACGCCGTTCAACTTCACCGCGATCGCCGGCAACCTGCCTTCGGCCCCGGCCCTCATGGGCAACGTCGTCGTGTGGAAGCCGTCGCCCACGCAGCAGCTGGCCGCCCACTACACGATGCAGCTGTTCGAGGCGGCCGGGCTGCCCCCGGGCGTCATCAACATGGTGACCGGTGACGGAGCCGCGGTCAGCCGGGCAGCGCTCCCGCACCCCGCGCTGGCCGGAATCCACTTCACCGGCTCGACGGCCACCTTCCAGCACCTCTGGCGCGAGGTCGGCAACCGCATCGGCTCCTACGCCGCCTACCCGCGGCTGGTGGGCGAGACCGGCGGCAAGGACTTCGTGGTGGCGCACCCGAGCGCCGACCCGTCGACGCTGGTGACGGGCCTCGTGCGCGGCGCATTCGAGTACCAGGGCCAGAAGTGCTCGGCCGCCTCGCGGGCCTACCTGCCGCGCTCGCTGTGGGACAACGGGCTGAAGGACGAACTGGTCGCGGTGACCCAGTCGCTCAACTACGGCGATGTCACGAACTTCGGGTTCTTCGGCGGTGCGGTGATCGACCGGCGGGCCTTCGACCGCCTCGGTCGGGTGCTCGACGGCCTGCACGAGGTGCCCAGCGCGACCGTGCTCGCCGGCGGCAAGGTCGACGACCGCGTCGGCTACTTCGTCGAACCGACCGTCGTCGAGTCCACCGACCCGACGCACTCCATCTTCCGCGAGGAGTACTTCGGGCCGATCCTCGCCGTCCACGTCTACGAGGACTCGGCGTGGACCGAGACGCTGAACCAGCTGGAGTCGGTGTCGCCGTACGCGCTGACCGGCGCGGTGTTCGCACGGGACCGGGCGGCGATCGTGGACGCCCAGAACACCCTGCGGTTCGCGGCCGGCAACTTCTACATCAACGACAAGCCGACCGGTGCGGTCGTCGGGCAGCAGCCGTTCGGCGGCGCACGGGCCTCCGGCACCAACGACAAGGCCGGCTCGATCTGGAACCTGCTGCGCTGGGTGTCGCCGCGGGCGATGAAGGAGACGTTCGTGGCGCCGACCGATCACCGCTACCCGCACATGGGCGCTTCGGGCATGTAGGTGCTTCCCGCCGCGCCGGCTCATGGCGTGGCCACCTGGATCGGCTGCGGCTCGCCGCTGTCGAACAGCGGTCCCCACGCCGGATCGCCGACCGCGACGCCGCGCCCGGGTGGTCCACTGCTCGGGCGCCGGGGCAGCCGGACGCCGAGGAGGTCGCCGTCGACCGGGCCGGGGCGCAGCAGGATGCCGCAGTGGCTGCGCCGGACCTCGGCGGCGACTCCGCGGTAGGTGACGGCGAGGTCCTCGCTGCGACCGGCGACGACCGCGGCGAGGGGAGCTCGGTCGGATCGCAGCCAGGCGGTGAGCTGGTCGCCGGCGGACGTGTCGACGAACGCCTCGCTGTCGTCGACGAGAAGCAGGGTGCGGGTGTCGGGAACCGGGCCGACGTCGCAGGCATGCGGGTCGATCGTCGGTAGGCCGAGCGCGCGGGCTGCCTCGACGAGGGGCGAGCGGCCCGGCGCCGCCACTACGGTGCGCAGGCCGGCCACCCGCGCCTGTGTGACCAACAGCCGCAGGGCGGTGCTGCGGCCCGACCGCGGCGGCCCGGCGACGAGCAGCCGGCCGCTGCCGGCGAACGGATCGATGGCCATGGAGCTGCGCTCGTCGCCGACGAGCCCGAGCGCCAACCGGCCGCGCGGATCGGGAAGCTCGTCGAGCCGGACCGCGGCCGGCAGCGGCCGAAGCCGGATGGTGCCGCGGCTCAGCGATGCTCGTTCGCCAGACGGCCACCGGGCCGCGATGGCTTGGGCTGCGCGCAGGGCCTCGGTCCGCCCGGGCCGGGCGCCGGCGTGCGCGAACTGCAGGGCCGCGCCGTCGAGGGCCCGCAGCCCGCGGCCCGGTGGCATCGCCGCCGGCACGTCGCGCGAGGAGATGCCGACCAGGCCGTAGTCGCTGCGATCACCCAGCCGCAGCGCCACCCTCGCGCCGAAGCCGCTGCTGAATCGGGGAGCCAACGTGGACCGGTCACCGGTCACCACGATGCCCAGCCCGGACGCCGGGCCCACGCGCAGCAGACGGGTCATGACGTCGCTGCACGCGCCTGCCTCGAGATCCGGCAGTGATGCCATGAGGCGATCCCAGCCGTCGACGAGGAGCGCCAGGGCCGGGGCGTCGTCGGCACGCCATCCGGGCTCGCCCGCCCGGCGCGCACATTCGCGTTCGAGCCGGGCCAGCAACCGGTCGGCGAGGCCGCTCTCGTCCGGACCGAGCACGGTGGCGGCGTGCGGCAGCGCCCGGGCGACTTCGCCGACGCCGCCGCCGCCGTCGATGACGTACAGCACCAGTTCTGCGGGGGCGCATCGCGCCGCCGCGCCGAGGGCGACCGCCGTGACGACTTCGCTGCGTCCGGAGCGCACCGCGCCCGCAACCAGCAGGGAGTCGCCCTGCGCCGGGTCGAACGACATCGTCGCGTGTCGCTGCTCGGTCGGGAGGTCGACGCGGGCGAGCGGGACGTGCGGGCCGGACGAGGACGGCCCGAGCGCAGCCAGCGGGAGTGAGTCGGGCAGCGGCGGTAACCACGGGCTGGCCGCCGATGGTCGGCCGCTGCTTTCGGCGGCCGTCCGCAGCGCCTCGACGAGCCGCGCGATGTCGCCGGCGCCCGGATCGGACAGGCGCGCGAGCGAGCGCCGCCACGGACCGAGCACCTCCACCCGCACGGCGCTGCGGTCGGGCTCGGTGACCGCTGTTGCGTGGGCGGTCTGGAAGCGGGTGAGCGCCGAGCCGATGCGCAGGTAGGCCCGGCCCGGCGTCGCGCGCTCGATGGCAGCGGCATCCGGCGCGTCGATGACGTCGGTCGACTCGGTGGCGTCGGTCATCCGCAGCGCGATGCGCAGGCTGGTGTTGGCCCGGATCTCGGCCGAGACCGAGTTGCCCGGTCGCTGGGTCGCAAGGACGAGATGCACGCCGAGCGAGCGACCGCGCTGCGCGACGCCGATGAGCCCGCGTACGAAGTCCGGCAGCTCCTCGGCGAGCGTCGCGAACTCGTCGACCACGATCACCAGCCGCGGGATCGGCTCTCCCCGCGCGGCCCCCCGGTAGGCGGTGAGGTCGGGGGCCGAGGCCGCCGCGAGCAGGCGCTCGCGGCGCCGGAGCTCGCTGTGCAGCGACCGCAGCGCCCGCTCGGTCAGGTAGGGGTCCAGATCGGTGACCAGGCCGGCCGTGTGCGGGAGCCGGACCGCGTCGGCGAAAGCGGCGCCGCCCTTGTAATCGATGAGCAGGAAGTTGATGTCGTCCGGTGGCTGGTTCGCCGCCAGCCCGGCGACGAGGGTCTGCAGCAGTTCCGACTTCCCCGCGCCCGTCGTCCCGGCGACCAGTGCGTGCGGGCCGTCGGTGGCCAGATCGATCTCGACCGGGCCGTCGCCGGAGAGTCCGAGGACGGTACGGGCCGTTCCGGTGCTCGCCGACCAGCGCCGCTGGACCGCGTCGGCATCGCGGGCGTCGAGGGCCAGTACCTCGAGGAGGCCGCACGCACTCGGTACCGCACCGCGACCGTCGGGACCGGAGTCGGCCAACGGCGCGAGATCGCGGGCGAGTTGCTCGGCCCACGCCGGGCTCACCCGGTCGAGCAGCGTGTCGAGGTCGGGGTCGGCGGGGGTTCGCCGGACCAGGGCGCGGGTGCCGGTCTCGCCGTGCACCCGCGCTACCGAGCGGCACAGGTTCGGCAGGCCGGCTGCATCCTCGTCCACGACGATCGCGGTCACCCCGACCCCGGCGCCGTGGCCGAGGACGGTGGCCAGGCCGGGGACGTCGGTCAGCCGGGCCGCGCGATCGACGACCACGACCAGCCACGCGCCGGACCAGGTCGATCCGCGGCCCGCGCTCGTACTGCGGCGCTGATCGACCAGGGCGCTCACCTCGGCGACGAGAGCCGGCCATTGCTCGACCGAGGTGGCGACCCGGCCCGCAACCTGGGGTAACCAACGCGCCCACCCCCAGGCGTTCGCGCGGTCCGGGCCGAGCAACAGCGCGAGGTCGAGATCATCGGGGGAGTGCCCGGCGGCGAGTTGGCCGACCAACCAGCGGGAGAGGCCGTCGACCGCCTCGGCAGGGCCGGCGACTCCGAGCGGTCCCGCGCGCAGGTCGACGGCGACCGGCACGCACGAGGTGCTGCCCGCCGGGCGGACGGTGGCGCCCTCGCGGACTTGGAGTTCGGACGGCCGGTCGGCCGTCCCCAACCGCACGACGAGCAGGTCGGGGTCGCCGCGGTGCCGCTCCCAGATGCGCCGGCCCGGCAGCGCGGCCGTCCGTGCGACCGCCGCCGGGTCGGGGTGGGCGTACCGGCGCGCGGCCGCCTCGGCGGCCAGCCCCGCGGCGACAGCCTGCTCGGCCGCTCGGCGCCGGCGAGCGAAGGACGCGGCCTCGCGGCGACGGGACCGACGCCAGTGCAGCCGATCGCCGAGGGTCGTCGACACCATCATCAACGGCGACAGCAGCGCGAAGAGCAGGAACTGCGGCGAGCCGGCGAACCAGGCCAGGGCGCATCCGGCGACGGCCGGAAGTAGCGCGGCCAGCCATTGCCCGCCCCGCGGACGCGGGTCAACCGACCGGACCGGCAGGGCGATCTCCTGCTCGGTGGTGAGCGGCGCGCGTCGAGGTGGCCGCACGAGGTGCCGGGTGCCGCCCGGGCCGGGCCGCAGCGTGGCCGGAGTGTCGACCGGACCGGTCACCGCAAGCAGCGAATCACCGAGCCGCACGATCGAGCCGGGCCGGAGCTCGACCGCGGCCGAGCCGACGCGCAGGCCCTCGACCCAGGTGCCGTTGGTCGAACCGAGATCGCGAACGGTCACCGCGTGACCGACCTCGATCAGCGCGTGCCGGCGCGATATGTCGGGGTCGGCGAGGTACAGATCGGCGGCGGGATCACGGCCGATCGTCAAGCGCCCGCGCTCGAGCGGGCGGGCCTGCCCCGCTTCGGGGCCGCCGACGACGTGCAGCGACAGCACCGCGGGCCGCGCGCCCGGCCTGCCCGGCCGGTCGAGGCCCACCAACACGCCGGTGCGGACGCCGGTCGAACCGAACTGCGCGTCGCCGGCCAGCGCGTGATCACCCAGCCAGAGCGCGGACGCGCCGGCCCGGCCGACGGCGTGCGCGACCGCGGGCAGCACCTCGGACACCGTGGCACCCGTGGCAGCGGTGACCGCGATGTCGTACCGGTCCGATCCGGCGTCGACGGTGAACTCGATTCGCACGCTGCGCAGTGTGCGTCGATCCGCCGACCGGCCGCGGCGTCCGGGCGCCGAACTGTGGATAACTCGCTCGGCGCGGCGCGTTGTCCACAGGTTCAGGCTCGAGCCCGGCGAGGCCGGCGGTGAAGGTCGTACCGTTCGCGGCCACCGGCGACCTGCCGGTCGAACAACGATCCGCGACCTGTCGCGGGGAAGGAGCCCACCGTGTCCAGCCTCAAGGTCACACCCGTCCAGCTCGAGGGGCTCGGCGGGGCCACCCACCGCGCGTGCGCCGACGTCCGGGGTCAACACCAGCAGTTGAAGGCCCAGCTGTCGCCGCTGTTCGGCGCCGACTGGACCGGCGCCGCGGCCGCGCAGTTCGCCGCCCTCTACGAGAACTTCGATCAGCATGCGCGGGGCCTCTGCGACGCCCTGGACGGGATCGGTGCGCTGCTGGTGCGGGCCGGGATCGAGTACGCGCAGGTCGAAGAGCAGATAGCCGCCACGTTCCGGTGACCGGTCCTGCTCGGCGCCGTTGCAGCGCCTCGACTAGCGTCGGGCCCCGTGCCGTCGTCGCCTGTCCTCGCAGCCGTGGAGGCCGCGCTCGTCGATCACTTCGGGCATCAACCGCGACGCGCTTCGGTGTCGTTCGTAGGGGTCGACCCGCTCGAGGTGCTGCGCTTCGAGCCGATCCCGGGCGAGCGGGCCTACCTCTCACTCGGGATGTCGAGGCACCCGATGACCGGTGCCGACGCCGACGTGCGGGCCGTCGACGGGCCGCGGGCGGAGGTGATGCTGCACCTTCGCGACCCGGCCGACGACCAGGCCGACGTCTGGCGGCGGGTTGCCGTCCTCGCGGCCGCCCCGGCGGTCGAGGGGGTCGTCTACGCCGCCGGGATGTCGATCGATCTCGGCGAGCCGCTCGTCTCCGGATCGCAGTGCACCGGTTTCCTCGTCGCCGAGTCGCCCCTGCCGGCGATCGAGACGCCGGTCGGGCCGGTTGCGATCCTGCAGGCCGTGCCGGCGACGTCGAACGAACTCGCCTGGTGCCGGGTTCGCGGCAGCGCGGCGCTGTGCGAGCGATGGGAGGCGGCCGCCGTCGACACCCTCGATCTGCTGCGTCGGCCGGTCGGGCTGGACTGACCGAACCGGCCCGGATGTGGGGCCGAGCACGCCCTCGTGCCGAGCCCGACCCCCGCGCCGCCCGGCCTGCGACACTGGGGCCGCCCGTCGCAGCGACAGAGGAGACGCATCGTGCAGTTCGGTCGGTATTACGAGGAATTCGAGGTCGGCGCGGTCTACAAGCACTGGCCGGGCAAGACGGTGACCGAGTACGACGATCACCTGTTCTGCCTGCTGACGATGAACCACCATCCGCTGCACCTGGACGTCAACTACGCGGAGAAGACGACGGACTTCGGCAAGAACGTCGTCGTCGGCAACTACATCTACTCGCTGCTGCTCGGCATGTCTGTGCCGGACGTCAGCGGCAAGGCGATCGCCAACCTCGAGATCGAGTCGCTGCGCCACGTGGCGCCGACCTTCCACGGCGACACCATCTACGGCGAGACCACCGTCCTCGACAAGACGCCCTCGAAGTCGAAGACCGACCGCGGCGTCGTCTATGTCGAGACGATCGGCTACAAGCAGGACGGCACGATCGTCTGCATCTTCCGGCGCAAGGTGATGGTGCCGACCAAGGAGTACATCGATGCGCGCGGCGGTGAGCAGCCCGGCCGCCCGGAACCGACCCCGCGGGGCTGACCGCTCGGCCGGTGGTTCGCTCCGGTGCCGTCAGGCCGGCAGGACGTCCCACCGGGTGAGGGCCTCGATCAGGCCGGGCACGAGGTCGAGGCCGGCCAGGTCGGCCCGGCCGAACCACGCCGCGTCCTCGGCGTCGTCCCCGGCGCGCACCCGGCCGCCGACCACCGTGCAGACGTAGTCGTCGATCACGTAGATCCCGCCGTCCGGCGCGTCACGCTCGACCCGGCCGGCGTAGCGCTGCACGGCGACCGCGAGTCCGGTCTCCTCGGCGACTTCGCGCACGCAGGCCGCGGCCGGATCCTCACCCGGGCGGCAGCGGCCGCCCGGCACCGACCACGAACCCCGCGCCGGCGCCTGCCCGCGCCGGATCAGCAGCAATCGGCCGGCGGCGTCGAGCACGATCGCGCCGGCGCACGGCTGTCGATCCATCACCGAACCTCCGAAACGCCTGCGGCGCGGCTCCCGACCTCGGCCGGGGACGTGCGGTATGAACGACACGAGGTGCGCCGACCGGCCGCGCCCGCAAGACCGCCGAGGAGGCACCAGCCGATGGTCAAGATCACCATCGCCGGACTCATCGGCGCCTTCCTCATCTTCTACATCATGACCTCGCCCGACCAGGCGGCCTCGATCGCCAAGGGCATCGGCCACCTCACGACGCACGTTGCCCACGGGGTCGGGAACTTTCTCGACAAACTAGCGTCCTGACCCGCCTTGCCGGCTCTGCTGCCTTCCGAACTGCCGGTGCGGGCCCGCACCCGGCACCACTGGGTCGTGCTCTGGCGACTGCCGCACAAGCTGCTGGGCCTGGCGCTCGTCGTCTTCGTCCTCGCCGCGATCATCACCCCCAACCCGATGGCGTGGCTGCTGGGGCTGTTCCTCCTGGGCGGCGGTTTCCTGCGCTGGCAGACCTGGCAGGCCGAGCAGATCATCCTCACCTCCAAGCGCATCATCCGCGTGCAGGGCGTGCCGGAGACCACGAGCAGCGAGGCCTCGCTGCGGATCGATCGCATCTCCGGCGCCCGGCTGATCGAGACCGTCCCCGGCAAGATCCTGGGCTACGGAACGATCGAGTTGGAGGCGCCCGGCGATCACCCGGACGTGCGGCGGTTGTCGAAGATCGCGCGGCCGAAGAGGTTCTACCTCGAACTGCGCCGCGTCATCTTCGGTGAGCCCTACGAGGGCGACCCGGATGACAACCCGCCCGACTACATCACCGAGCCGCTGCCCTACCTCGAGCCCCGGACCCGCTTCGGCCGGCGCCGCGGCTGATGCGCATCGACCTCCACACGCACAGCACCGCCTCGGACGGCACCGACTCGCCCGCCGACCTGATCGCGATCGCGGCGGCGGCCGGCCTCGACGTCGTCGCCATCACCGACCACGACACCACCGGGGGTTGGGACGAAGCCCTGGCCGCCCGCCCGGCCGGACTGACGATCGTGCCCGGGGTGGAGTTCTCCTGCGTGCACGAGACGGGCGACGGGCGCCGGATCAGCCTGCACCTGCTCGCCTACCTCGTCGATCGGGACGACCCGGCCATCCGGGCCGAGTGGGCGCGCCTGCGGCACAGCCGGCGCACCCGCGGCGAGGAGATGGTGGCCAACCTCGTCGCGGCCGGCTTCCCGATCACCTGGCCCCAGGTCCACGAACTGGCCGGGGACGGGTCGGTCGGGCGGCCGCACATCGGGCGCGCCCTCGTCGCGGCCGGCGTCGTGCCCGACCTCGACACGGCGTTTCGCGACCTGCTGTCGTCCCGCCAGCCCTACTACGTCCGCAAGGCTGATACCGACGTCTTCGACGCGATCCGGCTCATCCGCGCGGCCGGGGGGTTGCCGGTCTTCGCCCATCCCATCGCCCGACGCCGCGGCCCGGTGGTGTCCGACGAGACCGTCGCCCGGATGGCCGCCGCCGGCCTTGTCGGGCTCGAGGTCGACCACCCCGATCACGACGCCGACGACCGCGCCCACGCGGCCCATCTGGCCGCCACACTCGAGCTCATCCCGACCGGGTCCTCCGACTACCACGGCGCCAACAAGACCACTGCCATCGGCGCCCGGCTCACCGAGCCGGAGGCCTTCGAGCGACTGCTGGCGCGACCGACCGCGATCCGCCCGGTCGGGGACTGACCGGGTTGAGTCGGCGGCGGAGCTTAGGGTGACGAGGTGGAGCAGTTGACGTTGGCCGACATGCCCGTGCGGCTGTTCTCCTGCACACCGTCGCGGCTGGCCGCCTTCGACTGCCCCCGGCGCTACCGCTTCACCTACCTCGACCGCCCACCCCCGCCCCGGGGCGCGCCGTGGGCGCACAACACCGTCGGCGCCACCGCCCACCTCGCCCTCGCCCAGTGGTGGTCGCTGCCGCCGGCCGAGCGCACGCCCGAGCGCGGCGCCGAGCTCGTCGAGGGCAACTGGAAGAACATCGGTTTCCGCGACGACGCCCAGTCCGCGCAGGCCTGCGCGGTCGCCGCGGCCTGGGTGCGCCAGTACCTGACCGATCGAGTCGACCCGGCGGTCGAGCCGGTCGGCGTCGAGCGCACCGTGGCCACGCGCACCGACCGGCTGGCCGTCTCCGGCCGGATCGACCGGGTGGACGACCGGGGCGACGAACTGGTCGTGGTCGACTACAAGACCGGCCGCCGCGACCTCGACGGCGACGACGCCCGCGGCTCCCAGGCGCTGGCCCTGTACGTCCTCGGCGTCCGGCGCACGCTCCGCCGCGACTGCCGCCGGGTCGAGCTGCACCACTTGCCGACGGGGACGGTCGCCGCCTTCGAGCACACCGACGAGTCGCTGCAGCGGCACCTGGCCCGGGCCGAGGCCACCGCGCAGGACATCGTGGTCGCCACCGACACCCTCGCCGCCGGCGCCGATGCCGACGACGTCTTCCCGCCCCGGCCGTCCAATGCGTGCGCGTGGTGCGACTTCCGCAAGTCCTGTCCGGAGGGGGAGGCGGCCTCGCCCGCGCTCGACCCCTGGGCCGGCCTGCCCGACCCGCAGTAGGGCGCCGGTCAGGGCCGCCAGAAGTCGAGCAGGATCTCGACGGTGGCGGCCGGGTTCTCGACCGCCGGCGAGTGCGCGGCGCCGACGATCACCTCGTAGCGGGCGCCGAGCCGCTGGGCCATCGCGTGCTGCTCGGCCGGCGGCCAGGCGTCGTCGTCCACGCCGTACGCGACAAGGACGGGAACGCCGGTCGCCGCGAGTTCGTCGACGCGATCGGGCTCCGAGCGCAGCGCGTCCGCCATGCCCTGCAGCATCTCCGGCGAGCCGCCCAGGAACCGGCGCTCGAGGAACTCGGCGACCTCGGGCGGCGGTTCGGCGTAGGCGGGGTCGGCCTGGGCCGCCTCCTGCATCGCCGCGTACAGGCCGGGCAGGCCGGCGGCCGCAAGCACCGGCTCGAGGTCGTCCATCGTCACCCGCCGCACGCCGCCGAGCTGGGCCGGCCCCGACGACAGCAGCACGACCGATTCGAACCGGGCCGGGTGGGCGAGCACCGCGGCCCGCGCGACCAGCCCGCCGTAGGAATGCCCGAGCAGCCGGACCCGGTCACCCAGCGCCCCGGCGACCGCGGCCACGATCGGGGCCAGGGCATCCGGCGCGTGCTCGGCCGCGGTCGGCAGCCCGGGCGACTCGAACTGCCCCGGCAGGTCGATCGCCGTGACCGCGAGGCCGGCATCGCCGAGCGGGTCGAGGATCGGACCGAAGTCCTCCTTGCTGCCGGTGTAGCCCGGGATCAGCAGGACGGGCGGACCCACGGCCGGGCCGGTCTGCAGGGCCGCGATCCGGTGCCCGGCGACCTCGAGCGTCGTCCGCCGGGCCGCGCCGACCGCCAGCTGCGAGGTCTCGCTCACTGGCCCACCCTCGCTACGCTCGGTTCGGCCACCGGCGGACGGCCATGCCCATGGTTCGCTCCGCGAGCGTCGCTCACTGGCCTGCCCTCGCTACGCTCGGTTCGGCCACCGGCGGACGGCCATGCCCATGGTTCGCTCCGCGAGCGTCGCTCACTTGTACGCCACGATCCCGGACGGGCCGGTCACGAGGAACCCCGTCCCGAGCGAGTAGATCCGGCTGTCGGCGGGGACCGGCGCGGTGAAGTGCTGGGCGAGCTGCCCGTCGTTGCCGTCGATCAACCCGATGCCGTCGGGCAGCGGCACGGTGATGCGGGCCGGGCCTAGGGACGGGACGTCCTCGTTGGTCAGCGACTCGATCGTCGGCGCTCCGGCGGCGTCGGCCGTCCAGACGGGCGTTGAGTCGCCGCCGTTGAGGGCGTAGAGCTTCCCGGCGTGCCAGATGAGGTCGCCGGCGCCGGTCGCGAGCGCCTCGCTCGGACCGCTCGCCGCGCCCGGGGTGATCGGCACCTGCTGCGTCACCGCGCCGTCCTTCGCCGCGAGCAGGTCGAGGCTGCGGCCGTCGGCGGCGAACGCGGCGAGCACCTGGTCGGCCGCGGCCGGCACGCTGCGGTTGCCCCGTACGAGCCACTTGATCTTGTCGGCGTTGCTGTCGGAGTCGTCGCCGTTCCCGGCCGAGCCGTCGCGCAGGAACAGCTGGGGGCCCGGCGCGCAGAACTTGGCCTTGCCGCACTTCACCGTCGGCGAGCAGGTCTGGCTGACGAGCGCCCCGGCCGAGCCGAGCACGGCCCGATTGATGCGACACCCGTAGCGGTAGTAGGTCCAGCGGTCGAGTCCGGTCACCGGGTCGATCGCGTAGATGGTGGTGTCCGAGGTGACCATGAACGTGTACGGCAGCACCGCGTAGGTCGGCCGACCGGTGATCGGCTGCTGATCCTTGTCCAGCGTGCGGGTCCAGCGGCGGCGTCCGGTGTCGGAGTCGAAGGCGGACACCTCGTCGCAGCTACCGCGGTTCTCGTACACGGCGACGGTCGTGTTGGTGAGCTGCGCCGCCGTGCAGACGGTGCGGTCCGTGCGCGTGTACGACCAGGTCTGCTTGCCGGTACGCGCATCGCGCCCGCCGACGGTGTGCTCGCCGTAGGTGACGACCGTCCCGTTGAGGTGCGGCTTGCCGATGGCGATGCGATCGCCGGTCCGCCAGGCCGGCTGCGGGGTCGGCGACGGCGCCTCGATCCCGACGCTCGGCGGCGGGGGTGCGAATGTGTGGAGGGTGACATGGGCGACCTCGCCGTTCGACCAGGCCAGCCCGACGCCGACGGCCAGCGCGGCGACGATGACGGTGACCACCGCGCCGTAGATGATCCGGCTGCGCCGAAGGCGACGGCGGTAGCGCTCCAGCGCCGCCTCGCTGGGCGTCGGTGCGGGCGGGGCCGTTTCGGCGGCGGCCGGATCGATCTCCGCCGGTGCCTCCGCGGCATCGGCGGTGTCGGCCTCGGTCATGGGTTCATCCTCGCCCATGGCACGGATCAGTCGGTCGCGGGCGCGCCGTCACCGCTGCTGTTGCCCTCGGCGCCGCTGACCTCGGTGCCTCCGGTCCCCGCGCCCCGGCCCCGGCCGCGCGGTCCGCGCCGGCGCCGCCGGCTGCTCGGACTCGGCCCCGAGCTCGACGGGGCACCCTCAGCCGCGGGCGCCGACTCGGGGCCGGCGCCGCTCTCGTCGAGCGGGCGCCCGCCGCGGGTGCGGGTGCGGTTGCGGGTGCGGGCCGGGCGCTCGGCACGGGCGCGCGGGGCCTCGGCGCGGGTGCCCGGGCGGGTCCGCTCGCCCGAGCGCGCAGCGCCGCGCTTCTCCCGGCCGCCGAGGTCCTCGATCTCCTCGGCGTCGAGGCCGGCGCGGGTGCGCGAGGCCCGCGGCAGCGTGCCCTTCGTCCCCTCCGGGATGTCGAGCTCGAGGTACACGTGCGACGAGGTCGAGTAGGTCTCGACCGGCTCGTGGAACGGCAGCTCGAGCTCGTCGCAGATCAGCTTCCAGCGGGGGATGTCGTCCCAGTCGACGAAGGTGACCGAGCTACCCCGCTTGCCGGCCCGCGCGGTGCGCCCGATGCGGTGCACGTAGGTCATCGCGTCCTCGGGCGCCTGGTAGTTCACGACGTGCGTGATGCCCTCGACGTCCAGCCCGCGGGCGGCGACGTCGGTGGCGACGAGGACGTCGACCTTGCCCGACCGGAACGCGCGCAGCGCCTGCTCGCGTGCGCCCTGCCCGAGATCGCCGTGGATGGCGGCGGCGGCGAAGCCGCGGTCCTCGAGGTCGTCGGCGACCTTGGCCGCCGTCCGCTTCGTCCGGGTGAAGATCAGCGCCAGCCCGCGGCCCCGGGCCTGCAGCACGCGGGCGAGCAGCTCGGCCTTGTCCATCGCGTGCGCGCGGTAGACGAACTGGTCGACGTGCGAGGTGCTCGGCTTCTCGCTGCCCTGCTCGGCCCGGATCTGGATGGGCTGGATCAGGAACTGTCGGGCCAGCGCGACGATCGGGCCGGGCATCGTCGCCGAGAACAGCATCGTCTGCCGGGCCGCCGGGACCATCGCCAGCAGCTTCTCGATGTCGGGCAGGAAGCCGAGGTCGAGCATCTCGTCGGCCTCGTCCAGGACGAGGATGCGGGCCGACGCCGAGCGTGAGGTGGCCCTGCTGGGCGAGGTCGAGCAGCCGGCCGGGGGTGCCGACGACGACGTCGACGCCCTTCTTCAGGGCGTCGATCTGCGGCTCGTAGGCCCGGCCGCCGTAGATGGTGAGGACGCGGGCGCCGAGGCGCTTGCCGGCGCTGGCGAGGTCGGCCGACACCTGGACGGCGAGCTCACGGGTCGGGGCGATGACCAGCGCCTGCGGCTGCGCACCCTTGCCGCCCGGCAGTTCCAGGCGGTTCAGCAGCGGGACGCCGAAGCCGAGGGTCTTGCCGGTGCCGGTGCGGGCCTGGCCGATGAGGTCGTTGCCGGCGAGCGCGATCGGCAGCGTGAGCTCCTGGATCGCGAAGGTCCGGGTGATGCCGACGTCGGCCAGCGCCTGGACGATCTCGGGCTTGATGTCGAACTCGCTGAACGCGGGGCTGTCCTCGCGGACGGGGGCCCGGGCGGCGAGTTCGGCGGCTTCGGGATCGGGGTCGGGGAGGTCGGTGCGGTGGTCGGCCTCGGCAGGCGACAACGGCGGATGGGACGTGACGGCGTCGGACAGGGTGTTCTCGTCGGGCATGCGCTTCCTTGCTACCGGGTGCGCCGACCGAGCCAAGAACGAGAGCGCCTGCGACCCAGAGGAGGGAGGCGCTCGAAGTGCGGTCAACGCGCAGATTCGTGGAGCTTGCCGGGTCAGTCTATCCGGCCCGGCGGTTACCCTGCCTGTCGTGCCTGCAGAGGAAGCCGTCGTCGACCTGCTCGGGGCCCTGGCCTACGGGGAGTTGAGCGCGTTCGACCACCTGGCCGACGACGCCGGGCTGGCGCCGACGCTGACCGCTCGGGCGCAGATGTCGGAGATGGCGGCCGTCGAGTTCGGGCACTACCGCCGGCTCGCCGACCGGCTGGTCGAGCTCGGGGTCGACCCGGAGACCGCGATGGCGCCGTTCGTCGCGGCACTGGAGACCTACCACTCGCTGACCAAGCCGTCGACGTGGCTGGAGAGCGTCGTCAAGGCCTACGTCGGCGACGGGATGGCGGCCGACTTCTACCGCGAGGTGTCGGCCTTCGCCGACGAGGCGACCGGCGAGCTGATCCGGTCGGTGCTCACCGACGCCGGGCGGGCCGAGTTCGCGGTCCGGGAGGTTGCCGCTGCGATCGCCGAGCAGCCCTCGGTGGCCGGCCGGCTGGCGCTGTGGGGCCGCCGGCTCGTCGGCGAGGCGATCAGCCAGACGCAGCACGTCCTGGCCGACCGGGACTCGCTCATGCGCCTGCTGGTCGAGGGCACCGGCGACCTCACCGGTGTGGTGGCGCTGATCAACCGGATCACCGACCGGCACGCCGAGCGGATGGTCTCCCTCGGCCTCGACTCCTGACCCGCCGCGACCCGCACGGGCTCGTGGATCTCCGGCCTGGCCGAATTGCCGGTACTCGGTGTCCGGGTTAGCGTCAGGCATGCGTCGACTGCTCGCCGCCCTCGCCCCGCCGGCCGCCGTGCTCACCGCAGCCGTCCTGACCGCCGCGCTCGCGACCGCGCCGGCCGGCGCCGCGCCCAAGTACCGGGTCGTCTACAACGTCGCCGCCGCGTACGGCGTGCTCGCGCACCCGGGCGCCCCGCCGGCCGGCGCCAACGACTTCACCTGCAAGCCGAGCGCGGCCCACCCGAACCCGGTCGTGCTCGTCCACGGCCTCGGCGCCACCATGGGCGAGAACTGGGCCACGATGTCACCGCTGCTGGCCGACAACGGCTACTGCGTCTTCGCGCTGACCTACGGCCTGCACCCGGGGGAGCAGGCCGTCGGCGGCCTGCAGCCGATGGAGCAGAGCAGCGCCGAGCTGGCCGCCTTCGTCGACAAGGTGCTGGCCGCCACCGGGGCGAGCAAGGTCGACCTCGTCGGCCACTCCGAGGGCACCGTGATGCCGCAGTACTACCTGAAGTTCCGCGGCGGCGCGGCCAAGGTCGACAAGTACGTGGCGATCACCCCGCTGTACCACGGCACGACGCTCGACGGTGCCGGGCCGTTGATCACCATCCTGGAGGCGGCGGTGCCCCGGTTCGCGGGCCCCGTGTCGGCCGCCGTCGACGCGGGCTGCGGTTCGTGCCAGGAGTTCCTGCGTGGCTCGCCGTTCTACCAGCACCTCTACGCCGACGGCGTCTACGCCGTCCCCGGCATCGCCTACACGACGATCATGACCAAGTACGACGAGCTGGTCACGCCCTACACGTCGGGCCGGTTGGACGCGCCGAACGCGACGAACATCGTCCTGCAGGACCAGTGCCGCAAGGACTTCGCCGAGCACGTCGCGGTGGCGTTCGACCCGGTCGTCGGGCAGGACATCCTGAACGCGCTCGACCCGGCGCACCGCAGGCCGGTGCCGTGCCGGCTCGTGCTGCCGGGGGTCGGCGCGCCGCTGGGCCGATGAACGGTTACGGGGCGGCGAACCCGACCCGGCGGGTGTCCGGCTGCGCGATGTCGACGTAGGCGACGAGGTTGCCGGGGACGATGACCTTGCGGCCCCGGTCGTCGGTGAGGACGAGCTGGCCGTCGACGCTCTTCAACGCCGTGGCCACCGCCTGCTCGACCTCGTCGGGCGTGTTCGGGCAGTCCAGCACGATCTCGCGAGCCGTGTGCAGCACGCCGATCTTGACCTCCACGCCGGGCCTCCTGCTTTCCGTCCGCGACGCGGTGCCGCGATGTTGGTTGTCCTGCGGTGGTCCACGCTAGTCGAGCGCGAACAGCGGCGCCGCGAGACCCGCTGCGCCTACAGCGAACGGCTGCGCTCAGCCCTGCCGCGGGAAGTTCGAGATACCCCGCCAGAGCAGGGATTCGAGCAGGTGCACGGCGGCGTCGTTCGGCACCGGACGGTCCTCGGCGAGCCACCAGCGGGCCGCGACCTGGGCCGCGCCGGTCAGCGCGGTGGCCAGCAACTCGGCCTCGGCCGTGCCCAGCCCGGTATCGGCGGCCACGGTGTCGGCGACGGCGAGCATCGTGCGGCGAGTCACCGACTCGACGCGGTCGCGCACGGCCGGTTCGTTGACGATGTCGCTCTCGAAGATCAGCCGGAACGCGCCGTCGTGGTCGGAACGGTCGACGAAGGCGAAGTAGGCCGACAGCACGCCGTGGATGCGTTCGCGGTTGTCGTCGGTGCCGGCGAGGGCGGCCACGACCGCGTCCCCGAGAGCCTCGGCCTGGGCGTCCAGCAGGGCCAGGTAGAGCTCGAGCTTGCCGGGGAAGTGCTGATACAGCACCGGTTTGGAGACCCCGGCCCGCTCGGCGATGTCGTCCATCGCCGCCTGGTGGTAGCCGTTGGCGACGAAGACCTCCTGGGCCGCGGCCAGCAGTTGCTTGCGGCGGGCCGACCGGGGCAGGCGGCCGCCGCGACCGAACTCGGCTCCCGCGGCGCTCGACACGACTGACCTCCCCACACTGCGCAAACCCGGACGCGTGAGCCACGGGCGAGCAAAGACTACTCGTCAGTTGTCATGGCGCCCGTTACGCGCTGCCGCAAGCCGTCGTCGAGCACGCCGGCGAAGAGATCACCGAACTCCTCGACCCGTTCGAGCACCTCGCCGGCGGTGAACGACAGGTCCCCGCCGCCCTCGACCTCGTCCCACATCAGCGGCGTGGAAGCAGTGGGGTGCGCCTTGGCCCGCAGCGAGTAGGGGGCGACGGTGGTCTTGGCCGGGTTGTTCTGGCTCCAGTCGACGAAGATCTTGTTCGGCCTGAGGTCGCGGGCCATCCGGGAGACCACGAGCTTCGGGAACTCCCGCTCGAGCTCTCGGGCCAGCCGGTGCGCGTATTTCGACGGCAGGTCGGCCTCGGCCACCTCGATCGGCGCGCTCACCTGCATGCCCTTGGAGCCGGACGTCTTCGGGAACGGGGTCAACCCGTCGCGCTCGAGCAGCTCGCGCAGCGCGACCGCGACCTCGCAGCACTCGGCGATCGTGGCGGGCGGCCCGGGGTCGAGGTCGAAGACGACGACATCGGTGCGGGGCTTGCGGGCCCGGCGAGGGACGTGCCACTGCGGCACGTGCAGCTCCAGCGCGGCCAGGTTGGCCAGCCAGACGACGGTCGGGAGCTCCTCGACGACGATGTAGTCGATCGTCTCACGGTTCTTGGTCGAGCCGGGCGCGGGCAGGGTGACGGTGCGGACCCAGCTCGGCGTGCCCCGGGGCGCGTTCTTCTCGAAGAAGAAGTGCTCGTCGACGCCGTTCGGGTAGCGCTTGACGGTGAGCGGCCGGTCGGCGAGATGGGGCAGCAGCACGGGGGCGATCCGGCTGTAGTAGTCGATGATCTCGCCTTTGGTGAAGCCGGCGTCCGGGTAGAGCACCTTGCCGAGGTTCGACAGCGTCAGGTGGTGCCCGCCGACGTCGACGGTCACGCGCTCGGACTTCTCAGCCATCGCCCCTCGCCCCGTCGATGCTCTTGTCGGTCCGGATCCCCCTGAACACAGGCTGGCGCAGGACGCGATCACCGGTCCAGCTGGTGAAGGCGACGTCGACCACCACCTCCGGGCGTACCCATCGCAGCTTCCGGCCGCGCACCGGCGGCGGTACCCCGGGCACCGGCGGGCCGGGCTGCTCGGTGAGCCGGCCCTTCAACGTCGTCGCCACCCGGCCGGAGATGCCGCTGCCGACGCGGCCCGCGTATTGCAGGCCGGCCTCGGTCATGACCGCGAGCACCACCGACGACAGGGTGTTCGGGTGCTCCGGCGCCGCCTCCCAGCCGATCACCGCGAACTCGCCGGCCCGGACGAAGCGCAGCTTGCGCCAGTCGTCGTTGCGGACGCCGGGCCGGTAGGGCGAGCTGACCCGCTTGGCCACGACACCCTCCAGCCCGTGCGCGCGCGCCACCGCCTCGGTCGCCGGGCCGTCGTCGAAGGTCGGGCTGAGCGTCCAGTCCGGGTGCTCCTCGGCGAAGCGTTCCAGCGTGGCCCGGCGCTCCCGGTAGGGGCGGGGTGTCAGGTCGACGCCGTAGCGGCGCAGCATGTCGAAGACCACGAACGTCACCGGCACGTCCTCGGCCAGCCGGGCGAGTTCGGTACGCCCGCGGACGTGCATGCGCAGCTGGAGGCGCTCGAAGGACGGCCGCCCGTCGACGAAGGCCACGATCTCCCCGTCGAGCAGCGCGTCATCGATGTCGGCGGCCGCGGCCACGATCTCCGGGTAGCCGCCGCTGATGTCGTTGCCGGCCCGGCTCCAGAGTCGGACGCCGCCCTCGGTGACGTCGAGCAGTGCGCGGACGCCGTCCCATTTGAACTCGTACGCCCACCCCTCGCCGGAGGGCAATGTGGTGATTGCGCTGGCGAGCATCGGGTGCACCCGTCCAAACTTATGCGTATGCGATCGATCTGGAAGGGCAGCGTGTCCTTCGGCCTGGTGAGCATCGGGGTCAAGCTGTACTCGGCCACCGAGGAGCGGGACGTCAGCTTCCACCAGGTGCGCCGCAGTGACGGCTCCCGCATCCGGTACAAGCGGGTGGCCGAGGCGGACGGCGAGGAGGTCGCGTACGCCGACATCGCCAAGGGTTACCAGCTGCCCAGCGGCGAGGTGGTCGTGCTCACCGACGACGACTTCGCCGACCTGCCGCTGCCCAGCGCGCGGGTCGTCGACGTGCTGCAGTTCGTACCGAACGATCAGATCGACCCGATCTACTACAACAAGAGCTACTACCTCGAGCCGGAGAAGACGGCGGTCAAGCCGTACCTGCTGCTGCGCGATGCGCTCGAGGACAGCGAGATGGTCGGCCTGGTGAAGGTGGCGATCCGCAACCGCGAGCAGCTCGCCACGTTGCGGGTGCGAGAGGGCGTCATCGTCCTCGAGACGATGATCTGGCCGGACGAGGTGCGCACGGCCGACTTCGGCTTCCTCGACGAGGATCTCGAGCTCCGGCCGCAGGAGCAGCAGATGGCCCGCTCGCTGCTCGACAGCATGGCCGGCGACTTCGTCCCCGAGGAGTACACCGACAACTACCGCGAGGCGCTGCAGTCGGTCATCGAGGCGAAGGTCGAGGGGCGCGAGGTCGTCGAGGCGGAGCAGGCCCAGCCCAACGCCGGCAACGTGGTCGATCTCATGTCGGCCCTGCGGGCCTCGGTCGAGGCGGCGAAGAAGAGCCGAGGGGACGCGCCCGCGGCGAAGTCCGAGACCACGGGGCCGGCGAAGAAGGCCGCGAAGGCACCGGCCAAGAAGGCGGCGGCCAAGGCGACGGCGAAGAAGACGGCGGCGAAGAAGACGGCGGCGAACAAGACGGCGGCGAACAAGACGGCGGCGAAGAATGCGCCGGCCAAGAAGGCGCCGGCCAAGAAGGCCCGCAAGACGGCGTGACCCGCGTCGCCCCGCGAGCGCGCCCGGCTACCTAAGCTGGCGGGGTGCCCAAGCCTCCTGCCCGTGACGCCGTCGCCGCCCGCCTCTCGGACGCCGAGCTCGCGCCGCTCGACGAGACCGTGCGCATCTGGCCGGGGCGGCACGTCGAGGTCGACGGCACCCGGCTGCACGTGCGCTGCACGCCGAGCGACAACCCGGACGCCGAGCCGGCCCTGTTCGTCCACGGGCTCGGCGGCTCGGCCCACAACTGGACCGACTTCGCCGGTGTCCTGCGCAACCACCTCGCCGTCGAGGCGATCGACCTCCCGGGCCACGGGCGCTCCGGGCCCGCGCGGCGTCGCGACTACTCCACCGACGCCCACGCCCGCTCGGTGATCGCCTACCTCGAACAGTCGGGCCGCGGACCGGTGCACCTGGCCGCCAACTCGATGGGCGGCGCGGTCAGCGTGCTCGTCGCCGCCGAGCGTCCCGACCTCGTCCGGACCCTCACGCTGATCTCGCCGGCGGTGCCCGACAACCGGATCCGGGCGTTCCCGCTGCGCAACGACCCCCGCGCCGGCCTGCTCGTCGTCCCCGGCGTGGGCGAGGTCGCACTGCGGCAGTACCTGACCCGCTACCCGGTCGGGCAACGGGTCGCCGGCACGGTGGCCCTCTGCTTCGCCGACCGTTCCCGGTACCCGAAGGAGCGGCTGCGCGAGGCCGTCGAGGAGGCTCGCGCCCGGGCCGACATGCCGTGGGCGAACGCGGCGCTCCTGCGCTCGATGCGCGGCCTCGCGTTCGCGCAGTTCGTGCGCAATCGCGTGGGCTGGGCGACGCTGCGACGCATCACCGTCCCGACGCTGGTGGTGTGGGGCGACACCGACCGCCTCGTCGCGCCCGACCTGGCCCCGTACGTCGCCGCCGCCATTCCCGAGGCTCGCCTCGCCGTCTTCGAGGACGTCGGGCACACGGCGATGATGGAGGTCCCGGAGCGGACGGCCCGCGCCCTGCTCGCCCTGGTCGAGGACACTTCGCACGCTCGGTCACGAGATGTCCGATCCTGAGCTGCGCGGTACGCCTGTCCGGCGAGCTGCCGGTTGTGTGGCAGCCTGGAGACGTGCCGGCCTACGACGATCCGTCACCGCGCCGGGCCGCCAGCGCAACGCAGGACCGTCCCGCTGACGTGGCCCGGGCGCGGGCGGCCGTCCGCAACGCCGGGGTGACCTACGGCCCACGGCAGCGTCGCCGGTCGCCGGGCGACGCCTGGCGCGACTTCGTCGGCCGCTACGGCTGGCGGGCCTACGCGCTTCCCGTGCTGCTCGTCGTCACGGTCGCCGCCCTGATGACATCGCACCAGGTTGCCAAGAAGACCAGTGCCGCGCTCGGGCATGGTGGCGGTGCGCGCCAGCAGGGGCCGGTCTCTCCGCCGGTGGCATCGGGCAGCTACAAGCTCAAGGACGACACGGCCGGCGGGAAGATCAACGAGACCGTCCTCAAGGCCGCCGCGCTGCCGCCCGGGCCCGCGTTCACGCAGGCGGGCGACGGGACCTTCCGGATCCTCAAGGGCACGTCGCCGCAGGTCGGCACCGGCCACCTCTACCGCTACAGCATCGATGTCGAGAACGGCATCACCGGCGTCGACCTCAACAAGTACGCGCGGCTGGTGATGCAGACGCTGTCCGACAAGCGGAGCTGGTCCGGGCACGGAGTGGCGGTCAAACGGGTCGACTCCGGACCGATCGACTTCCACGTCTCGCTCGTCTCGTCGATGACCGTGCGGGCCCTGTGCGGGTACACGATCCACGTCGAGACGTCCTGCTACGTGCCGGCCGGCCCGACGACGTCGGTGAACCGGGTCGCGTTCAACATCTCGCGCTGGGTGCGCGGGTCGACAGCCTACGTGGGCGACCTGGCCGCCTACCGGATCTACATGATCAACCACGAGGACGGGCACGCGATGGGGCACGAGCACGCCCACCAGTGCCTGCCCGGTGGCCTCGCGCCGGTCATGATGCAGCAGACCTTCGGGCTGCGCTCGGCGGCGACGAACAAGCTCTGCGAGGCCAACCCGTGGCCGTACCCGCCGGGGGTGGCCGGGGTCCCCGGGACCGAACAGGCCGATACGCCGCAGAACGACGAGTACGGGCTCGCCGACTGATTGACCTGATCCGCCGGGGTGTCGCTCCGGCGGCACCCCCTCCCTTCGGTCGGGGTGCGCGCCTCGCGCCACTCCTCGCTTCGCTCGGGCCGCAAAGCTCGCTTCGCTCGCGCGGCGGCGGGCTCTTCGCGCAAGCGCTCATCGCGTCGTTGGTCGCCTCTTCCGTGGTGATCTTCCTGCGTCTGTGGCGTTGGGGCGCGCCCGGTGCAGGAACGTCAATTGGGACGGTGTGGACCGGCGCCGGGCACCGCTTGGGGTCTGAGATCGCCAGATTCCCGAGCCCGCAGTGGTGATCCCGGACCGCAAGCGGGGGTGATCCGCGCGGCCCGGACGCAGGCCGATGTGACCCGATCGACCGGGCGAGGGACACTGGAGGGCGGAATGCTCGCCGGCCCGGGTGGGTTGGAACCGCTGAGCAGAAGCCGAACCGAGAGGTCAATCCCTGTGTCCTTGCCGCCGCTCGTGGAGCCCGCCGAGTCGCTGTCCATCGACGAGGTCCGCCGCTACAGCCGCCATCTGATCATCCCGGACGTCGCGATGGCGGGGCAGAAGCGGCTGAAGAACGCCAAGGTGCTCTGCATCGGCGCCGGTGGCCTCGGCTCGCCGGCCCTGATGTACCTCGCCGCAGCCGGCGTCGGCACGCTGGGCATCGTCGAGTTCGACGAGGTCGACGAGTCCAACCTGCAGCGCCAGATCATCCACGGCCAGAGCGACATCGGCCGGTCGAAGGCCGAATCGGCCCGCGACAGCGTCAAGGAGATCAACCCGCTCATCCAGGTCAACGTCCACGAGATGCGCCTCGACTCGTCGAACGTCATGGAACTGTTCGCCCAGTACGACCTCATCGTCGACGGCACCGACAACTTCGCCACCCGCTACCTCGTCAACGACGCCTGCGTCCTGCTCGGCAAGCCCTACGTGTGGGGCTCGATCTACCGCTTCGACGGCCAGGCGTCGGTCTTCTGGGCCGAGCACGGCCCCTGCTACCGCTGCCTCTACCCGGAGCCGCCGCCGCCGGGCATGGTTCCGTCGTGCGCCGAGGGCGGCGTGCTCGGGGTGCTCTGCGCGTCCATCGGCTCGATCCAGACCACCGAGGCGATCAAGCTGCTCACCGGCATCGGCGAGCCGCTGCTCGGCTCGCTGATGGTCTACGACGCGCTCGAGATGAACTACCGCAAGATCAAGGTCCGCAAGGACCCGAACTGCGCGGTCTGCGGCGAGCACCCGACCGTCACCGAGCTCATCGACTACGAGGCCTTCTGCGGCGTCGTCTCCGAGGAGGCCCAGCAGGCCGCCGTCGGCTCGACGATCACCGCCCAGGAGCTCAAGGAGCTGCTCGACTCGGACAAGCCGACCTTCCTGGTCGACGTGCGCGAGCCGGCCGAGTGGGAGATCGTCCGCATCCCGGGCGCCACGCTGATCCCCAAGGACGAGATCCTGCGCGGGGACGCGCTCGCCGGGCTGCCCCAGGACAAGCAGATCATCATGTACTGCAAGACCGGCGTGCGCTCGGCCGAGACGCTGGCCGCGGTGAAGAACGCCGGGTTCTCCGACGCGGTGCACGTGCAGGGCGGCGTCACGGCCTGGGTCAACCAGGTGGATCGGTCCCTTCCGGTCTACTAGGCGGCGGCTCGACCGGGTAGACATCCGGTATGGACGATGAGCTGACGAAGTTCCTGAGTGCCCAGCATGCGTTCACCGCGCGCGTGCACGCGGTCGCCGAGGACCAGTGGCAACTCGACACGCCCGACACGGAGTGGTCGGTGGCCGATCTGGTCGGGCACGTGATCGAGGAGCACCGGTGGGCGGCGCCGCTGCTGCACGGCCAGGATCTCGAGACGGCCGGTCGCATCGTCGAGGGCTCGCGCTCGCTGCCGGTCGACGGTGGGGTGGGAGCGAACCTCGCCGAGGAGTGGGACGAGGCCGCCACCGAGTCGGCCGATGCGTTCTCCGCCGACGGCGCCCTGGACCGCACGGTCGCGCTGTCGCGCGGTGACACGCCCGTCCGCCAGTACATCGCCGAGCTGATCTTCGACCTCGTCGTGCACGGCTGGGACCTCGGCACCGCCATCGGCTTCGCCGAGCCGCTGCCCGCAGACATCGTCGAGGCGGTCTACGAAGAGGCCAAGAAGTTCGGCGACCTCTCGAGCAGCGGCGTGTTCGACCAGCCGGTCGAGGTGCCCGGCGACGCCCCGACGATCGACAAGCTCGTCGCGCTGACCGGCCGCAGGCCCCGCTAGAGGCCGGCAGCGATCGCGGCGATCACGTCCGCGGCCGGTCGCTCGACGACCGTGGCCCAGCCGGTGCCGGCCCAGAGGTTCGGGACGTCGGCATCCCCGGCCTTGGCTGCGGCCACGCGCAGCGGCCGGGTCAGGTGGTGGATCTGGGGGTAGCCGCCCGGCGCGTCCGCGTGCTCGCGGGCGAACCGGTTGGCCAGGCCGCGGGCCCACCGGCCGCTGAACGCACGGGTGATCACCGTGTCGGCGTAGGCGCGTTCGAGCAGGGCCCGGCGGTAGGGGGCCGACGTGCCGGCCTCCGGCGTGCAGAGCAGGGCCGTCCCGATCTGCACGGCGGTCGCGCCCGCCTCGAGGGCCGCGCTCGCGTCGGCGGCCGACGTGATCCCGCCGGCGGCGACCATCGGCAGGCCGACGCCGGCGATCGCGGCCAGTGCCTCCAGCAGCGGCGTGCGGTTCGGTGCGCTGCCGTCGAAGGTGCCTTGGTGGCCGCCGGCCTCGGTGCCCTGCACGACGAGCGAGTCGGCTCCGGCGGCGGCGGCCGACTCCGCCTCGGCCCGCGAGGTGACGGTCACGGCGACGCGGACCCCGGCCGCCTGCAGGCGCCGGGCATCCTCGGCCGACGGAGCGCCGAAGGTGAAGCCCACCGTGTGCACGCCCGAGCGTTCGAGCCGGTCGAGCTTCGCGCCGTAGGCGTCGTCGTCCCAGCGGGGCTCGCCCGGCTCGACCCCGAGCCGGGTGGCCTCGCCGGCCAGCGATCGGGCGTACTCGGCGATCGCCCGGTCGTCGGCGGCGGCCGGGCCGGGGACGAAGACGTTCACGCCGATCGGCGCCGGGGTGAGCGCGCGGGTGCGCTGCAGCACCTCGTCCAGGGCCGCGGGGGAGAGGTAGCCGGCGGCGACGTAGCCGAACGCGCCGGCGGCGTTCGCGGCGGCGGCGAGCTCGGGCGTCGAGGGCCCGCCGGCCATGGGGGCTTGGACGATCGGAAGACGGCTCGGGACGGTCATCCCCTCATTCTGTGACGGGACGGCGTGCAAGGGTGCAACCTGTGAGCGAGGGATCGGTGTGAGCGAAGGATCGGCGCAGCTGGCGCAGCGCATCCTGGCCTGTGTCGAGGCGATCCCGGCCGGCCGGGTGATGACGTACGGCGACGTCGCCGAGTTCGTCGGCGCGTCGTCACCGCGCATCGTCGGGCGGGTGCTGGCGCTGGACGACGGGTCGGTGCCGTGGCACCGGGTGCTCCGCGCGAACGGCTCGCTGGCCGAGCACCTCTACACCGAGCAGCGGCAGCGGCTACTTGCCGAGGGCGTCCGGTTCAAGGGCGAGCGGGTCGACCTCGCCGACTTCCGCTGGGACGGGCGCTGATCACGGTGCGGCGAGGATGCCGCGCATCAACTCCAGCTCGGTGTCGTAGACGTGGGCCGACTTGACGGTCATGGTCAGGGCGCCGACACCGGTGCCCACCGCGGAGGCCACCGCCGCCTGCAACGCCGCGAGCTCGACGAGGTTGGCGTAGCCCTTCGTCCCGAAGTCGATCCCGTGGGCGTAGACCGCGAGTTGCAGCCGCCCGGCTTCGAGCCAGAAGTCGAGCAGGCTCACGCACGGCACGTAGGACGTGTCGGTGAGCGGCTGGAACGTGGTGATCGTGGCGTCACGGACGAACGGGTCGGCCCGCAGCCGGTCGACGACCCACGCGACCTGGTCGCGGCCGGAGCGGGCGTAGTCGTAGAGCCGGGTCGCGTAGCTGTCGGCGTCGCCCAGTGCCGCGACGCGCCGGTGGTCGGTGAAGTTGTCGTGCATCCACGCCAGGCGCTCGGGGTCCGCGTGGCGCGCGATGATCACGTCGGCGGTGGCCGGGGCGTCGATCTCGAGCGTGGCCCGCAGCAACTCGACCATCGGTAGCTCGCCCCACCGTCCGGCGGTTCCGGAGTCGAGGATCTCCCGGGCGACGGCGAGCCAGGCCTCGCCGATGGTCGCGGCCCGCAACCACACCGGCCGGCTGCCCGCGCGAAGGTCCACCGGGCCGACGCTACCGGGCGGGTGGGCGCACATCGTCGTGACGGCGTGTCCGGAGGCGGTGGTGAACTCGGCCCGGGGGGACGACGCCGACACCGCCGTACCGCTCGTTGTTCGCGGGATTGCTGACGCGGGACAGGCCGGCAGGCCGAGCGCGTCGATACGGGCGAGGTTCTCCCGCAGCAGCCCATGCCGAGCCCGCCGCCGCGGTGGTCGCTGTGCGTCCCGAGCAGGCTCAGGTAGAAGTGCGGTTCGAGCGCGCGGTGCTCGTGGAGGAAGGCGCTGGTCAGGGTTGCGACGATCGCGTCCAGGTCGGCGGGTGTGGACAACCGAACGGGCCGCATCGCCTCGCCCCAGGGCCGCGCCGCGCACGCTTTCGCCCCGCGTCACCAGAAGCGGGGGACGCCCGGGATCGTCTCCAGGTCGGCGAGCAGCAGGGTGCGGTCCTCGTCCTCGGCGATCTCGACCGCCAGCGCCCGCTCGACCTCCGCCCGGGCCGCCCCGACGTCTCCGGCGACGGCGTGCCCGCGAGCCAGCGCCTCGTGGCAGAACGCCAGATCCCAGTCGCTGATCCCGTGCTCGGTGCACACCGCGAGGGCCCGGCGGGCGTGGTGCAGGCACGGTTCCGGGCGGCGCAGCACGCTGTAGACCCGCGAGCACTGCCACTCGCCCCGCGCGATGTTGGCCGCCGTCCCGACCTCGCCCCAGTGGCGCCGGGACGCGTGCGCCATGTGCAGCATGCGGTCGTCGTCCGCGGGGGTGCGGCCCTGCTTCTCCATCAGCTCCCAGGTGCCGTTGAACAGCGCGGCGGCGATCCGCCGGTGGTCGAGGATCTCGGGTTCGTCGCTCACGTCGGTCACTCCCCGGTCGGTCAGCAGGTGGCAGATCTCGTGCGGGTCGCCGCGCAGCCGCGTCAGCCGCGCCTCGAGGTTGGGGGTTGCCCCGCGGGAAGGGCAAGCCGCGTCGACCAGCCGTGCGGCCTGGAGGGATCAGGGTCGGGAACGGTGAACCAGAACCTCGCACCGGTGCCGGCCGGCGGGTCCTCGACGCCGACCTCGCCGTCGTGCCGCTGGACCGCCTTGCGGACGAGAGCAAGACCGATGCCGGTTCCGGGGTACTGGTCGGACGGGTGCAACCGCTTGAACATCCCGAAGATGCGGTCGCGGTGGCGCGGCGGGACGCCGATCCCGTTGTCGGTGACGGTGAAGCGCCAGTCGTGCTCGCGGCGTTCGGCCTCGACCGCGACGACGGGCACGACACCGTCCGGGACGAACTTGATCGCGTTCGAGACCAGGTTGAGCAGGATCTGCGCCAGCTGGTCGGCGACGCCGATGACGATCGGCATCGGACCGACCGTGATGCGCGCGTCCGACTCCTCGATCCGCGGCTGGAGGGACGTCAGCACCTCCTCCATCACCGCGGCACAATCCACCTCGGCCGGCGGCGATTCCAGCCGGCCGACCCTTGAGTACAGCAGCAGGCCCTGGATCGTCTGCTGCATCCGGGCGCAGCCGTCCACCGCGAAGCCGATCGACTCGTCGGCCTCCGGCCCCATGCGCCCGCGGTACCTGGCCGCCAACAGCGACACGTGCCCGGAGATCGCGCGCAACGGCTCGGAGAGGTCGTGGGACGCGGAGTAGGCGAACTGCTCCAGCTCGGCGTTCGACCGCTCGAGGTCGGCCGCGCGCTCGGCGAGGGCGAGCTCGGCCCGCTTGCGGGCGGTGATGTCCCGGTTGACCTCGAGCACCCCGATGAGCTCACCGTTCGAGTCGCGGTACTCGGCCCAGCGCGAATTGACCACCAGCGGCTCGCCGTCCCGACGCCGCTGCTCGAGCTCACCCTCCCAGGCGCCGTCGCGTTCGAGCGCGCTGAGGATGGCGTCGCCGGGCTCGGTCCACTGTGTCTGCATGACCTCGTGCGCGAGCGCGCCCAGCGCCTGCTCGCGGGGCCAGTCGTAGAGGGTCTCCGCACCCTTGTTCCAGAAGTTGATCCGGCCGTCCGCGTCCCACATGAGGACCGCGTCGTGGGCGAGCTCGAGCATCGCTGCCTGCCGGGCGATCTCCCGCTCGGCTCGGCGCCGGGCCGTGATGTCGGCCAGCACGAGGATGGCGAACTCGACGTCCCCGGAGGCCTCGCGCACGGGCGTTCCCCACACTTCGAGCAACCGCCCGTCGCCGCCGACGGCGACCTCGTCGAGGTGCGCCTTCTCCCCGGCCAGGGCGCGGTCGAGCGGTCCGGCGGGCTCACCGGCCGCATGGGTCAGCTCGGCGGCCGCCGCCGCGCAGCTGTCGAGATCTTCGCAGCCGAGCAGCCGGCGGGCTTCCCGGTTCGCCTCCTGCGCGTCCCCGTCGCGGGCGGCGACGTAGACGCCGACCGGCACCGCTTCGAGGAAGTCGCGAAGGCGCCGCTCGCTGTCGCGCAGCGTCTCCTCGACCTCCTTCTGGGCGGTGAGATCGGTGGCGACGATGCAGACGACCGGGCTGCCCTCGAACTCCAGGCAGCTGGCCGCGAGGATCGTCGGGACGGCGATCGGCCCCGGCTCGTGCAGCAGACGTACCTCGACCCGGGCGCGCTGTCCGGCACGCAGCGCGAGGAGCTCGGCCACGATCGACCGGTCGTCGGCCTGGACGAACTCGGTGAGCGACTTCCCCGCAAGCGGGTCGGCGGTACCGAGGATGCGCTGGAAGTACGGGTTCGCGGAGAGGATGACGCCGTGACGGGAGGTGGTGACCGCCCCCTCGTTCATCTCCTCGACGATCAGCCGGTACGGACGGTCGGCGCTGGTCAGGGTGGAGGCCCGCTCCTCGCCGGGACGGCCGGCGACCTGGCTCCGCAGCTGGGTCGTCTCGCCGATCTCGTCGCCGTGCAGATGCGTCATCGGTCGTCCTCCGTCCGCAGTCGTGGTGGGGCGGAGCCCGCGCCCGATCCGGCCGGGGCGGCCGGTGCCGTCACCGTCTTCATCGGGCTCCCTAGACCGGGCGACCGTCCGCAGGTGGGGACAGCGGGGCTTTCGCGCGGGTGCCCCGCGCGGAACTTCACGGGCCAGGGTGGGCCGGGGCGGCCCGCCCGGGTAGGGGACAACGGCTTGCGCGGGTCGGGCCGTTGCCCGTTGACGACGAATGGCCGTCGACCGGTCGGCGATGATGACGCCATGAAATCCGCCGAACCCGCCGCCGTCGCCGAACTCCGCCTCGTGATCACCGTCGACGACTACGACCGGGCGCTCACGTTCTACCGGGACGTCCTCGGGTTGGCGCAGGAGGCCGCCTACGACGCCCCGAACGGCGGGCGGGTGACCCTGCTCGGCGCCGGCCGGGCCACGGTCGAGATCGCCGACGCCGCGCAGGCCGAGTACATCGACGAGGTGGAGGTCGGCCGCCGCGCCGCCGGGCACTTGCGGGTCGCCTTCGAGGTCCGGGACGCGGGCGGGGCCACCCGCCGGCTCGCCGCGGCCGGGGCCGACGTGATCGCGGCGCCGACCCGCACCCCGTGGAATTCGCTCAACGCCCGGTTGACCGCTCCGGACGGACTCCAGCTCACGCTGTTCGAAGAACTGGGGTGATCACCGGAATTGTCGGTCGCTCGTGATGGGATGGCCCCGTGACCGAGCCGGCCTACCGCCTGGTGCGCGCGCCCCGGCCCGCCGTGGCGGTGCCGGTGCTCGATGCCGCCCAGCAGGCGGTGGTCGAGCACGCCGGCGGGCCGCTGCTCGTGCTGGCCGGCCCGGGCACCGGCAAGACGACCACGCTCGTCGAATCGGTGGTGGCCCGCGTCGAGCACGGCGTGCCGGTCGAGCAGATGCTGATGCTGACCTTCAGCCGCCGGGCCGCGGGCGAGATGCGCGACCGCGTGGCGGTCCGCCTCGACCGCACGATGCGCGAGCCGATCGCCCGCACGCTGCACTCCTACGCCTTCGGTGTGCTCCGGCTGGCCAACCGGCGCGGGGCCGACCTCGGCGAGCCGCTCCCGCCGCCGCGGCTGCTGTCCGGGGCGGAGCAGGACGTCATGCTCCGCGACCTCGTCGAGGGTCGTGACCCCGAGCGGTGGCCGGTGGAGCTCCGCCCGGCGCTGCGCACCCGGGCCTTCGCCGGCGAGCTGCGCGACCTGCTGATGCGAGCGGTCGAGCGCGGCCTCGACGGCCCGGCGCTGGCCGACGCTCGGCCGGGCCCGCGCGCCGGCCGGACTGGGTGGCCGCCGGCGACTTCCTGACCGAGTACCAGCAGGTCACCTCGCTGGCCAAGCCCGGCGCCTACGACCCGTCCGAGCTGATCCGGTCGGCCCTCAACGCCCTGCGGGCCGACCCGGAGCTGCTGGCCGCCGAGCGGGCGCGGCGCCGCCAGCTGTTCGTCGACGAGTACCAGGACACCGACCCGGCCCAGGCCGAGTTGCTCGCCCTGCTGGCCGACGGCGCCGACGAGCTGGTCCTGGTCGGCGACCCCGACCAGTCGATCTACGCGTTCCGGGGCGCTGACGCGTCGGCGATCCACGAAGTCGACGCACCGGTTCGGCCGGCGGTGCCCAGGTGCCGGTCGTCGCGCTCGAGGTGTCGCGCCGCTCCGGGCCGCAGCTGCTCGCCGCGTCGCGGCGGGTCGCCGCCCGGCTGCCCGGGCGGGCCGAGCAGCGCCGGCTGCGGTCGGCCGCGACCGATCCTGGCACCGTCGAGACGTGCCTGTTCCGCACCGCGAGCGAGGAGGCCGCGTACCTGGCCGGGGTGCTCCGGCGGGCGCACCTGGAGGGGCTGCCGTGGTCGCGCATGGCGGTGATCGTCCGCTCCACCGCGGCGGTGCTCGGCACGCTGCGCCGCGCGCTGATCACCGCGGGCGTGCCCGTGCTCGTGCGCGGCGAGGACCTCCCGCTGGCCGAGCAGCCGGCCGTGGCGATGCTGCTCGAGGTGCTCCGGCTCTCGCTGGACCCGGCCGCGCTGGGCGAGGACGTCGCCGAGCGCCTGCTGATGGGGCCGGTCGGGCCACGCCGACGTCGTCTACCTGCGGCGGCTGCGGCGGGTGCTGCACCGAGCGCGACACCACCGCGGCCGACGCCGGCGCGATCGCCCCGACGCTGCTGGATCCTCGCGATGCGCGCGGCCTGCCCGAGCACGTCCGGTGGCCGGTCGTCCGCGTGGCCGGTGCACTGGCCGCGGGGCGGGCGGCGGTCAAGGCCAAGGCCAGCCCGGAGGACGTTCTGTGGGCGATCTGGGACGCGACCGGCCTCGCCCGCCGGTGGGCCCAGCAGAGCGCTGGCGGCGGCAGCCTCGCCGCCGCCGCCGACCGCGACCTCGACGCCGTCGTAGCGCTGTTCGACGCCGCCGCCCGCTTCACCGACCGGCTGCCGCGGTCGTCGGCGCGCGAGTTCGCCGACCACCTCGCGGCCCAGCAGATCCCCGGCGACACCCTCGCGGCGGGCGCCCGCGAGCCGGACGCGGTCGCCATCCTCACCGCGCACGCGAGCAAGGGCCTGGAGTGGGATCTCGTCTGCGTAGCGCACGTGCAGGAGGGCAGCTGGCCCGACCTGCGGCGGCGCGGGTCGCTGCTCGGCTCCGAACTGCTCGTCGACGTGCTGGCCGGCCGCGACACCCCGGGTGGCCCGCCGATGTCGCTGCAGCTGGCCGAGGAGCGGCGGCTCTTCTACGTCGCGGTCACCCGGGCCCGCACCCGGCTGGTCGTCTCGGCCGTGTCGGGGGAGGAGGAGCAGCCGTCCCGGTTCCTCGACGAGCTCGACCCGGTCGAGGGCGACCGGCCGCTGACGCCGCCGATCCGCGGCGTCCACTTGGGCGCGCTCGTCGCCGAGCTGCGCGCGTACGCCTGCGATCCCGCGACCCCGGCCGGCCAGCGCGAGCACTGCTGCGGCCGAGCTGGCCCGGTTGGCCGCCGCCGGGGTCCGCGGCGCCGACCCGGACCACTGGTGGGGCCTCGCCGCCGCTGTCCGACGACGGGCCGGTCGCCCGGCCGGAGCGGCCGGTACCGGTCAGCCCGTCGCGCATCGACGCCTTCCTGCGCTGCGAGGTCCGGTCGCTGCTGCAGGACATCGGGGCCCGCGACGGCGAGCAGATCTCGGCCTCGCTCGGCACCCTCGTCCACGAGGTGGCGGCGGCGGCCCCGCCCGAGGCCGACCTCCCCGAGCTCGAACGGCTGCTGGACGAGCGGTGGAGCGGCCTCGACTTCGGCGCCCGCTGGTTCGCCGAGAACGAGCGGCAGCGGGCGAGCCGCATCCTGGCCCGGCTCGTCGCCTGGATGCGCACGAGCCGCGACCGGTACTCGCTGGTCGGCGTCGAAGTGGGGTTCGTCGCCGAGGTCGGCGACGCGGTGATCACCGGGCGGGTCGACCGGCTCGAACGCGACCTAGACGGCCGGCTCGTGGTCGTCGACCTGAAGACCGGCAAATCGAAGGTGCGGGCCGACGACCTACCCGTCCACCCGCAGCTCGGTGCCTACCAGCTGGCGGTCGAGGCGGGTGCGTTCGGCCCGGCCGAGATCCGGCGGCGCGCTGCTCGTGCAGCTGGCGGCCACCGGCGATCCGGAGCAGCTGCAGCCGCCCCTGGCCGAGTCCGACGATCCCGGCTGGATCCGGCGCGAGGTCGACTACGTGGCGGCCCGCATGCGCGGCGGCGAGTTCACCGCGCGGGTCAACTCCTACTGCGGGCACTGCGACCTGCAGAAGTGCTGCCCGCTGCAGTCCGGCCGGCAGGTGACGACGTGATCGGCGCGATCGAGCTCAGCAAGCGGCTCGGGCTGCCGCACCCGCCGACCGACGAACAGGCGGCGGTGATCGAGGCGCCCCTCGCCCCCGCGGTCGTCATCGCCGGCGCCGGGTCGGGCAAGACCGAGACGATGGCGGCCCGGGTCGTCTGGCTGGTCGCCAACCAGCGGATCACCCCCGATGCCGTGCTCGGGCTCACCTTCACCCGCAAGGCCGCGGCCGAGCTGGGGCGCCGCATCCGGCGCCGGCTCGCGCAGTGGCGGCTCGTCCTGGAACGCGACGCCGACGGCGACGCGGCCCTGACCGAGCAGCTCGCCCAACTGCTCGCCGGCGAGCCGACCGTCCTCACCTACGCCGCCTACGCCGGGCGGCTGGTGGCCGAGCACGCGATGCGGGTCGGGGCCGAGCCCGATGCCCGGTTGATCTCGCCCGCCGTCGGCTGGCAGCTCGCCGATCAGGTGTCGCGCAACCACCCGGACACGTTGCCCGAGGACATCGGCGCGCCGAGCAGCGTGCCCCGCTATGTCCTGGAGATGAGCGGCCAGCTGGCCGACCACCTGGTCTCGGTCGAGCAGGTCGAGACGATGTGCGGCGAGCTGCTCGACTGGTTCGAGACCCTCCCGCTCGGCAAGTCGATCCGCTCGCCCTATCCGGGCGACACCGCGAAGCTGATCGACTCGACCGCGCCACCGGTTGGCCCTGCTGCCGCTCGTCCGGGCCTACGCCGCGGCCAAGGCCGCGTTGCCGGCCGTCGACTTCGCCGACCAGATGACGGTCGCGGCCGCAGGTGGCACGGCTGGCCGAGGTCCAGCAGGTCGAGCGCACCCGGTTCGGCGCGGTCCTGCTCGACGAGTACCAGGACACCGGGCACGCGCAGATCGAGATGCTGCGCCGCCTGTTCGGTGACGGTCATCCGGTGACCGCGGTCGGTGACCCGTTCCAGTCGATCTACGGCTGGCGCGGGGCGAGCTCGGGCAACATCGGCCGGTTCGCCACCACGTTCGCCCGACCTGACGGCAGACCGGCCGACGTGCACGCCCTCGCGACGAGCTTCCGCAACGACGAGGTCATCCTCCGGGCCGCCAACGCCGTCGCCGCGCCGCTGCGCTCGGCCGGCGCCACGGTCGAGTTGCGTCCGGCGCCGAGCGCCGGCGCGGGCACGATCGTCGCGGCCCGCACCGAGACGGTCGAGGACGAGGCCCGCTGGGTCGCCGAGCGCATGGCGCAGGCGTGGGCGGCGCTGCCCGGCGGCGACCGTACCGCGGCCGTCCTGGTCCGTCGGCGCTCGCAGATCCCGTTGCTGGCCGAGGCGCTGCAGGCGGCCGGGCTGCCGGTCGAGATCGTCGGCCTGGGCGGCCTGCTCACCACGCCTGAAGTCGTCGACGTCGTGGCCACGCTGCGCGCCTTGGTGCAGTACGACGCCGGCACCGCCCTGGCCCGGCTGCTCACCGGCGCCCGCTGGCGCGTCGGGCCGCGCGATCTCGCCGCGCTCGGCGAGCGGGCCCGCCGGCTCAGCCGGCAGCTCGCGCCGGCCACCCCGGTCGTGCAGGGCGACCTGTTCGGCGGCGAGCCCGAGCCGGAGGGCGAGACGCCGGTGCCGCCGCGGGTGCCGATCGGGCTGGTCGAGGCCCTCGACGATCTCGGTCCGGCCGACCTGTACTCGCCCGAGGGGCACGCCCGGATGAGCGCGCTGGCCGAGGAGCTGCGCCGCTTGCGGCGCCGAGTTTCCGCGCCGCTGCCGGAGCTCGTGGCCGAGGTCGAGCGGGTGATCGGCGTCGACCTCGAGGTCGCGGCCCGTCCCGACCGGGTCCGGGTCGGCCGGGCCCACCTCGACCGCTTCCTGGACGAGGCGGCCGAGTTCGCCAACGAGGCCGACGAGGCGACCCTCACCGCCTTCCTGGCCCACCTCGAGGCGGCCGAGGACGAGGAGAACGGGCTCGACGCCGGTGAGGTGGTGGTCGAGTCCGAGCGGGTCCAGATCCTCACCGTGCACGGTGCGAAGGGCTTGGAGTGGGACGTCGTCGCCGTCCCCGGCCTGGTCGACAACGTCTTCCCGGCCGACGCCCGGTCGGTGAACTGGACCCGCACCCGACAGGAGCTGCCGGCCCCGCTGCGCGGCGACGCCGCCGACCTGCCGACGTTGGTGCTGCACGACGCCGCCGACCGGCGCGAGGTCCGCGACCGCCTCGTCGCCCAGCACGCGGCCGTGCTCGAGCGACACGCGCGCGAGGAGCGCCGGCTCTGCTACGTCGCGCTGACCCGGGCCCGGAGCACGCTGATCGCGTCGGCCTACATCTGGGACACCGCCCAGAAGCCGCGCGACACCTCGCCGTTCCTGGAGGAGCTGCGCCCCCACGCCGTCATCGACCAGTGGTTCGAGCCCGACCCGGAGGCGGCGAACCCGCTGATGGCCGAAGCTCGCGAGGTCGCCTGGCCGATCGACCCGTTCGGCCCGTACCCGGGTGACCGCGGGGCCGGCCGGCGCGCCGACGTCGAGGCCGGGGCCGCGCTCGTCCGGGCTGCGCTCGCGGGCGAGGCCGCCCCCGCTACCGACCCGGCCGGCGTCGCCGAGCACTGGCACGCCGATGTCGACCGCTTGCTGGCCGAGCGGGCGACGCTGACCCGCGGCGATGTCATCGAGGTGCCGCTGCCGCCGCAGCTGTCGGTGTCGCAGCTGGTCGAGCTGCGCAACGATCCGGTGGAGCTGGCCCGCAGCCTGCGCCGGCCCGTGCCCCGGCCGCCGGCCCCGCTGGCCCGCCGCGGCACCGCGTTCCACACCTGGCTCGAGCAGCGGTGGCAGAAGCAGACGCTGCTCGACCTCGACGAGCTGCCCGGTGCGGCCGACGAGGGTGCCGACGACGCCGAGTTCGGCGAACTACGCGCCGCCTTCGAGGCCAGCGCGTGGGCGCAGCGCACCCCGGCCGAGGTCGAGGTGCCGTTCGAGATGACGATCGGCGATCGGGTCGTGCGCGGCCGGATGGACGCCGTCTTCGGCGACGGCGACGGCTGGCTCGTCGTCGACTGGAAGACCGGCCGCAAGCCCACCGGCGCCGGGGCGGCCGCCGCCGCCGTCCAGCTCGCCGCCTACCGGCTCGCATGGGCCCGGCTCAGCGGCATCCCGGACGCCGAGCTGCACCGGGTCCGGGCCGCGTTCCACTACGTCCGCACCGGTGACACCGTCGAACCCACCACGCTGCTGGACGCCGACGGGTTGCGCGCGCTCGTCGCGGGTTGACCGCAGCCTCGGCCCGCGCGGGTGTGGCCATCCGGCGGCCGGTGCAGCAGGGTAGGGGCGTGCTCGACCGCCTCGATCACCTCGTGCTGGCCGGCCCCGACCTCGAACTGTCGGTGGCCTGGTTCGCCGACCTCACCGGCGTGCAGCCGGCCCCGGGCGGCAGCCACCTCGGCCTCGGCACCGCCAACTACCTCGTCGGCCTCGGTGGCGCGGCCTACCTCGAGATCATCGGCCCCGACCCCGAGCAGCCGGCTCCGGCCGGACCGCGGCCGTTCGGTATCGACGAGCTCGCGGCGCCCCGGGTCGTCACGTGGGCGATGAGCACCGACGACCTCGACGCGCAGATCGAGTCCGCCCGTGCCGCGGGCTACGACCCGGGCCCGCCCCGCGCGATGTCGCGCCGCGCGGCCGACGGGCAGCTGCTCGAGTGGCGGCTGACCGGGCCGCGGCTCGACCCCGGCGACGAGCTCGTCCCGTTCCTGATCGAGTGGGGCGAGACGGCGCACCCGACGAGCCGGCCGCTACCCGAGGCCCGGCTCTTGGACTTCCAGGCCCGGCACCCGGAGCCGGACTCGATCCGCGCGGCGCTCGCGGCGCTCGGCGCCGATCTGCCGGTCGGCCTGGGCGAGCTCCCGTCGCTGACCGTCGTCGTCCACGGGGTCGACGGCCCGGTCACGCTCTGACCCTCCGGTTCGACGCGGGGAGAGTTGTCGCCGCTGGGCGGCAACAAGTCTCCCGGCGTCGAACCGGAGGGTCAGAGGGAGACGCGGGCGGCCCGCCCGTTGAGGTGTGCGGCCAGCCGGAACCGCTCGGGTGGCGCGGTGCCGGCCCCGGTGGCCAGTCCGGCGACCAGCTCGCCGACCAGCGGTGCGAACTTGGCACCGTGGCCCGAGCAGGGCGAGCAGACGACGACGTCGCCGACCCGGTCGACGATGAAGTCCTCCGACGGCGTTTCGGTGTAGAGGCAGGTCACCTCCCCGCGGGGCGCCGGGTCGAGGCCCGGCAGCCACTGCTGCACGTACCGGACGACCCGCTCCCGGGCGGCCGGGTCGACCAGCCCGTCCCGGGTTGCGGCCGTGGTGACCCGCCCGCCGAGGTGCTCGCCGATCTTGCGGTCGTCGCCCGGGCCGCCGTCGCGGCCGCCGGCCAGGTGGTAGACGGCGTTGCCCGGCCGGTCGTGGATCACGCTCGGCCACGGCGGTGCCGCCGGATCGCGGCGGGGGAAGTGGAAGACCTGCTGCTGGGTCACCGTCAGCTCGGGCAGCGGCACCGAGCCGGCGAGCAGCGGCGCCACCCACCCGCCGGCGGCCACCACCACCGCGCGGGCCGCGACCGCCTCGCCGTCGGCCAGCGTGACCTGGGTACCGGTCACCGCGGTCGCCGGGGTCTCGTGCCGCACCTCCGCGCCGGCCCGGGCGGCCAGCTCCAGCATCGCCGTCACCGCGCCGGCGGCATCGATCGTGCCGGCCTGGGGGTGGAACACGACGTCCTGGTCGAAGCTCATCCCCGGCCACCGCGCCTCGGCCTCGCGGGGCGGCAACACCTCGTGCGGGACCCCGGCGTTGGCCAGCAGCCCGGCCACCTTCGCCACCCGCTCGGGCGTGCCGAAGTCCAGCCCGCCGAGCATCCGCAGCAGCGGGCGGGCGGACGCCGCCTCGATCTCGCGCCACAGCTCGAAGGCCGACCCGGTCAGCCGGACGTAGAGCCCGTCGCTGTAGGCCCGGCGGACGATGCGCGCGCTGCCGTGCGAGCTGCCGAGCTTGTGGTCGCGGGCGAACTGCTCGACGACCACGACCGGGACGCCGCGGCGGCTCAGCGCCCAGGCCGAGGCGGCGCCGGCCAGCCCGGCGCCGATGATCACAACGGGGTCGTCAACTGCCATGACGCTGAGGCTATCGTCGGTCGGGTGACGATCGACGGCATCCGTTCCTTCATCGACGACCACCGCGGTGACCTGCTCGCCGACCTCGACCAGTGGTTGCGCATCCCCGGCATCAGCGCCCAGCCCGACCGGCACGACGACGTGCGCCGCAGCGCCGAGTGGTTCGTCGCGGCCGCCCGCCGGGCCGGCTTCCCGACCGTCGAGGTCTGGGACGACGGCCCGTGGCTGCCGGCCGTCTACGCCGAGTGGCCCAGCGCCGACCCGGACGCGCCGACCGTGCTCGTCTACGGCCACCACGACGTCCAGCCGGTCGACCCGCTGGAGCTCTGGCACACCGACCCGTTCGACCCGACCGTCGACGGCGACCTGCTGCGCGCCCGCGGCGCCTCCGACGACAAGGGGCAGCTGCTCTTCCACCTGCTCGGCCTGCAGGCCCACCTCGCCGACACCGGACGGGACACCCCGGCCGTCACGCTCAAGTACGTGATCGAGGGCGAGGAGGAGTCGGGCTCGCCGCACTTCGAGGAGCTGCTCGAACGCCACCGCGACCGCCTCGACTGCGACGTCGTGGTCGTCACCGACACCGGCATGATCGCGGCCGACGTGCCGAGCACGGTCACCGGCATGCGCGGCATGGTCGCGGCCACGGTCTCCTTCCACGGCCCGGACCTCGACCTGCACTCGGGCGTGTTCGGCGGCGCCGTCCCCAACCCGGCCACCGGCATCGCCCGGCTGGTCGCCGCGCTGCACGACGAGCAGGGCCGGGTGCAGGTGCCGGGCTTCTACGACGACGTCCTCGAGCTCACCGACACCGAGCGCGAGCTGTTCGCGAAGGTGCCCGACAGCGACAGCGAGTTCCTGAAGGTCGCGCAGTCCCGCGCCCTGCACGGCGAGGCCGGCTTCTCGACGCTGGAGCGCATCGGCGCCCGTCCCACCGCGGAGGTCAATGGCCTCGGCGGCGGGTACCAGGGCGCCGGGCACAAGACGATCGTGCCGAGCGACGCCTTCGCCAAGCTCTCCTTCCGGCTGGTCGCCGACCAGGACCCAGCGAAGATCATCAAGGGCGTCGAGCAGTTCGTCTCCGCGCACACGCCCGAGGGCATCGTCGCCCAGGTCGAGTGGGAGGGCGCCGGCGTCCGCGCCTGCCTGGTCCCGCTCGGTACGCCGGCCTACACCGCGCTGAGCGAGGCGATCAGCGCGGCGTTCGACGGGGCCGAGGTGCTGCCGACCCGCGAGGGGGGCAGCGGCCCGGAGGCGGCCCTGCAGGCTGCGGTCGACGTCCCGCTGGTGTTCCTCGGGGTGGGGCTGCCGGACGACCAGATCCACGCGCCGAACGAGAAGGTCTCGCTGCCGATGCTCTACAAGGGCGCCGAGGCCACCGCGTACCTGTGGGCGCGTTTCGCCGAAGTCGGTCGGGACGCGCTCCGTACCCGGCCGTAGGGTGAGCCGCGTGCCGCGTTCCGTGAAGTTGCCCGCGCCCTCGTTCGACCTGACGCACCACAAGCTCGCCAACGGCTTGCGGGTGCTCATCGCCCCGGACCGCTCGGCGCCGGTCGTCGGCGTCGCCGTCCTCTACGACGTCGGCTTCCGCTCCGAGCCCGAGGGACGGACGGGCTTCGCCCACCTCTTCGAGCATCTGATGTTCCAGGGGTCGGTCAACCTGGAGAAGCTCGAGCACTTCCGCTACGTCGAGTCCAGCGGCGGCACGTTCAACGGCAGCACCCACTTCGACTACACCAACTACTTCGAGGCGCTGCCGGCCAACGCCCTCGAGCGCGGGCTCTTCCTCGAGGCCGACCGCATGCGCGGCCCGCGGATCACCGAGGAGAACCTCGCCAACCAGCTCGACGTGGTGAAGAACGAGATCCGGGTCAACGTCATGAACGCGCCCTACGGCGGCTTCCCCTGGATCCACCTGCCGGCGGTCCTGTTCGACACCTTCGCCAACTCGCACAACGGCTACGGCGGCTTCGAGGACCTCGAGAGCGCCACGACCGACGACGCGAAGGACTTCTTCGCCCACTACTACGCACCCGGCAACGCCGTGCTCGCCATCGGCGGCGACGTCGACGTGGACGAGACCCTCGCACTCGTCGACCAGCACTTCGGCAGCATCAAGCGACGCAAGGTGCCCAAGCGTCCCGACTTCGGCGAGCCGCCGCTCACCGCCGAGCGCCGCGCCACCCACGACGACCCGCACGCCCCGCTGCCGGCCGTCGCGATCGGCTACCGGGTGCCCGACCCGGTGCACGCGCTCGACGACGTGCTGGCCGCACTGCTCGTCGCCGAGGTGCTCAGCGACGGCGACGCCTCCCGGCTCAACCGCCGCCTCGTCCAGCAGGACCACCTCGTCACCGACATCTCGGCCTACCTGGGCGAGTTCGGCGACCCGTTCGACGAGCGGGACCCGACCGCGCTCACCATCAGCGCGCACTACCCGGACCAGGGCTCCCTCGACAAGGTCCTGCGCGCGGTCGACGAGGAGATCGACCGCATCGCCCAGGACGGACTGGACGCCGGCGAGCTGGACCGGGTCCGGACCCGGCTGGTCAGCGTCCAGCTGCGCGAGCTCGACGCCGTCATGCCGCGCACGCTCGAGCTGGCCAAGTTCGAGTTGCTGCACGGGCGGGCCGAGCTGATCACCGAACTCCCGGACCGGCTGGCCGCCGTCGGCGAGGACGCGGTCCGCGCGGCCGCGGCCGCCCTGCAACCGGATCGACGCGCCGTCCTCGAGCTCATCGCCGGAGGTGCCGAGTGACCAGCGTCCCCGCGCTGACCGCGCCGCGCGCCGCCAAGAGGCTGAAGTCCACCGAGGCCGTCCTCGACAACGGCCTGCGCGTGATCGCCGTGCGCAAACCGGGCGTGCCGATCGTCGAGCTGCGGCTGCGCCTGCCGTTCCTCTCGGCCAAGCCGGCCCACCCGGCCCAGGCGACGCTGCTCGCCGAAGCCCTGCTCACCGGCACCGCCCGGCACGACCGCTCGGGGCTCGCCGCCGCGATCCAGGGCCTGGGCGCCCACCTGTCGACCAACGTCGACGCCGACCGGCTGGTGATCGGCGGCAACGTCCTCGCCACCAACCTCAAGGCGATGCTCGGCCTCGTGGCGGACGTGCTCACCGAGCCGTCCTACGACAAGGGCGAGGTGACGACCGAGCGCGGGCGGCTGCTGGAGAAGCTGACGATCCTGCGGGCCCGGCCCGGGGTGGTCGCCGGCGAGGCGCTCTCGGCCCGCATGTGGGGCGACCATCCCTACGCCCTCGACCTCGCCAGGCCCGACGACGTCGCGCAGGTGACGCCGGGCCAGCTGCGGGCGATGCACCGCGCGCTGGTGCGCCCGGCCGGTTCGGTGCTCGTCCTGGTCGGCGACCTGACGCCGGCCCGGATGATCGACACCGCCCGGAAGGCGCTCGCCGGCTGGACGGGCAAGGTGCCGAAGGCGCCGGTCCCGCCCCTGCCCGAACCGCCGGCCGGACCGCTGCAGATCGTCGACCGTCGCGGCTCGGTGCAGTCGACCTTCCGCCTCGGCGGGCCCGCGCTCACCCGCACCGACCCCGGTTACCCGGCCCTGCAGCTCGCGAACCTGATCTTCGGCGGGTACTTCACCTCCCGGTGGACGGAGAACCTGCGCGAGGACAAGGGCTACACCTACGGTCCGCACAGCCGCATCGACCACCACGTCCTCGGGTCATCCTTCACGCTGAGCGTCGAGGTGGCGACGAAGGACACCGCCCCGGCGCACCTGGAGACGCTCTACGAGCTCGGCCGACTGGCGACGCTGCCGGTCACCGAGAAGGAGGTCGCGTCGGTGCAGCAGTACGCGATCGGCTCGCTCGCGCTGTCGACCGCGACCCAGGCCGGGTTGGCGTCCACGCTCTCCGCGCTCGCCGCCTTCGAGCTCGGCCTCGACTGGATCATCGGTCACCCGAAGCGGCTGCTCGACACGACCGTCGACGAGGTCAGCGCGGCCGCCGCCCGGTTCTTCGCGCCGGCCGGCTTCACCTCCGTGGTCGTCGGCGACGCCGAGGCGGTGAGCGGGCCGCTGGCCGCGCTGGGAGCGGTCGAGCGGTGACCACGACGCTGCCGCTGTCGGTCGCGAAGTTCGACCGGGCCGCGCAGCACCGCTCGGACGACGAGTGGCTGACGTCGGCCTGGTCGCGCGCGCGGGTCGTGCTGGTGAGCCCGGGCTCGGCCACCCCGGTCGTCGACGGCCATCTCGCACCGCGGGCCAGCGCCGACAGCCCGGCCGGCCCGCGGCGCTTCCTCGGCGTCGCCGGCGACGTCCCGTACTTCGCGGTCACGGCCGAGCCGGACGGTGACGGCTGGCAGACGCTGCGCGAGTTCGGCCGCTACGCCGACGACCTCGAGGCCGGGCTGTTCGTCTGCGCCGTCGCCCTCGAGCAGTGGCACCAGCGGCACACGCACTGCCCCCGCTGCGGCGCCGAGACCCGCGAGACCCAGGCCGGCTGGACCCGCACCTGCATCGCCGACGGCAGCGAGCACTTCCCGCGCACCGACCCGGCCGTGATCATGCTCGTGCACGACGGTGGCGACCGGGCCCTGCTCGGCCGCGGCCCGCAGTGGGGTGAAGGGCGGTTCTCCACGCTCGCCGGCTTCGTCGAGCCGGGGGAGTCGCTCGAGGCCGCGGTCGCCCGCGAGGTGTTCGAGGAGGTCGGCGTCGCCGTCCGCGACATTCACTACGTCGCATCCCAGCCCTGGCCGTTCCCGGCCTCGCTGATGCTCGGCTTCGTCGCCCGGCTGGACGGAGACCCGTCGATCACCCTCGACCCGGTCGAGATGGCCGACGCCGCGTGGTTCACCCGTCAGGAGATCCGGCAGGCGGCCGAGTGGACCGACTCCGGCGCGACGCCGGACGAGCAGCGCCGGCTGCGTGGCGTCTCGCCGCACCTGTCGATCTCGCGGTATCTCATCGACGCCTGGCTGGCCGGCAAGATCAGCTAGCCTCGGCTCGATGACCACGTCTTCCTGCTGCGGCGCTGTTCCCAGGCGCGATCAGCGACGCTACGGCAGGAAAGCCTGATCCATTCGGCGGCCCCGCGCGATCAGTTGATGCCGTAGCTGTTCACCTTGGTCGGGTGGATGCGGATGAACGCCGCGCCGAACCCGGGGCCGAGAGCTTCCCCGCCGCCGGCGATGGCCTCGGTCCGCCCGCGGATCTCGAGCATGCGGGGCTGCCACGGCTCGACCGAGACCAGGTCGTCCACGACGAGTGCCGCCCAGGGATTCGCCTGCACGTCGCGCCACTTCTTCGTGGTGTCGACGTGGAAGCCGCCGCAGTCGATCGTGCCCAGCTCCGGGTTGCGACGGAACGAGACCGGGACGACGTGCGGCCGCCCGTCGGCACCGGCGGTGGCGAGGCGGGCGAGCCGCTGCCCGTCGAGGTAGGCCTGCTCGGCATCGGTGAAGTCGACCATCCGTCGAGTGGACAACATGAAGTCGACTTCAACTCAACCGATCAAGTGCAGAGGGCCAGCGTGATCGTGTGGCCGGCCGTCGCCGCCGAGAGCGGGCTCGTCCAGTTGTTGCCGATCGTGGCGGTGACCTTGTACCAGTAGCTACCGAGCACCAGGACCGGCGACGTCCACGCCGTCCCGGCGACCGTCGCCACCAGCGAGTACGTTCCGGTCGCGCCGGTCGTCGACTGGTAGACGCTGTAGCTCGTCGCTTTCGGCGCCGCGCTCCAGGCGACCGTGATCTGCAGCGCGATGAGGCTGCAGGTTGCGGTCGGGTTGGCCGGGGCGGACGGCAGGGTGAGGGCCCGCGCCGCGCCGTGCGTGCCGGCTGTGGTGGGTACCGGCCAGCCCGCGGCGCCGGCCGGGCCGGCGTCGACGAGCCCGAGGATCGCGACGCCCAGCAGCGCGCCGAGCACCCGCCACCCACTGCGGGCGGCGGGTGCGATCCGGGGCGACACCACGGCCGGCGCCGATCGGTTCCGGTCCGTCGTCAGGACGTCCAGGCCGCGGTGGCCGGGCTCGTCGTGGCGGTGGCGGCACCACCGGTGGCCGCGACGCCGGCGAGCGACGGCATCGAGAAGTAGCTGCCGGCGCACTCGCTCGGTGCCGAGCTGCTCATGCTGGCGGCGCCGGTGAGGGTGACGGTGAGCGGGTTGTCCGAGGCGCCGTTGGCGGCGACGGTGATCGCAGCGGTCAGCGTGTGGCTGCTCGTGGCGCCGGTGGCGAAGCTCCACGTCACCCCGCTCGGTGTGGCGGCGGTGCATCCGGCCTGCGGCGTGGTCAGCGTGCCGTCCGAGTAGCCGGCGGCGTAGGTCGTGTCGGTCGGCAGGTCGAAGCCGGTGATCGTGACCGGGAACGGGTTCGGGTTGGCGATCGTGACCACGACGTCACCGTCGGCGCCCGGGTAGAGCAGGTTCGTGGGCGACGGGGACGAGGTGGCGGTGATCGTGAGGTTGCCGATCGTCACCGAGCGGGCCTGGCCGTTGGACCCGCTGTTCAGCCCGACGACCCAGTTGCTCGCGGCGAAGGCGACGCTGCCGGCGAGGGCGACGCCGACGACGGCGGCCACGACCCGGGCCCGCCGTGGCCACGGATTGCGCGGCGCGCGGTGCCGGCCCGGCGCCCGGCGCCGGCTCGAAACGGTGAAGGACATCCCGACCTCCGAAAGAGCGCGCGTCCGGGGGAGCGGACGCCTGTTCGCGTCCCCATCGGCCGGGGCCGGGACAATGTCAAGCAGCTGCGACGGTCAGCGATTGCGGCGCAGGGCAGGATGTCGGGGATCGTCCAGTTTGACGACCAGGTCCGCCGTCTCGACCGGTCCGGCGGTGGCCTCGTAGGTGTCGTGGGCCGGCAGCGTCCAGGCCTCATCGGGCGGCGTGCGGCGCCGGCGGGCGGCCGCGGACATCGCGAGATGGACCGTCCGGTCGAACGGCAGATTGCGGTCGAAAAGGAAGGCCCCGGTGACGATGAGGACGGCCTCGGGTGGCAGCGCTCGGGGTGATTCGCGCGTCGAGCGGTTGGTCTGCGGATCACGCAGCGACGGCAGGTACCGCGCGGCCGTGACGGCCGGCTCGAGCACCTCGCGGCGCAGCGCGTCGGCGTCGAGCCAGGTCAGGTAGGACTCGAGGTCCTCACGGCCGAACTCGAGGCGCAGTGACGCGTCCCGCCAGAAGCGATCGGCCCGCACGTGGACGGCCGGGCGGCCGGCTGCCCGCAGCGGCTCGACCAGGGCGGCGCCGAACTCGTCGGGCCGGGTGGACGGCGGCCCGTCGATGGCCACCCGGATGACGCCGGGAGTCGCGGTGAGCCACGCCGACACCTCGACCGGCAGGTCGGCCGGCGCGACCGGAGTCCAGTCCACCGCTCAGGCGGCGAGCTTGTTCTTGATCTCGCGGACACTCGGGTTCGTCAGCGCGCTGCCGTCGGGGAAGACGACGGTGGGGACGGTGCGGTTGCCCCCGTTGACCTGCATGACCAGGTCGGCGGCGTCCGGCACCCGCTCGATGTTCACCTCTTCGAACGCGATGCCCTCGCGTTCGAGACCGTGCTTGAGGCGGACGCAGTATCCGCACCAGTCGGTCGTGTACATCGTGAGCGTCACGGCGAGTGCCTTTCGGGACGGGGACATCGTTTCTCTAGTCAACTACCTGCCGGGTCCCGGTCATTCCCCGGGGCAATCCCGGATCGGCCGACCCGTCCCCCGGACGCGTCGTAGGCCGCTGGCAGGATCGATGACCATGCAGGAGGTGGAGCGGGTGCTGGCCGGGCTGGACCCGGAGCAGCGGGAGGCGGCCCAGGCCGTCCGGGGCCCGGTGTGCATCCTCGCCGGCGCGGGCACGGGCAAGACCCGCGCCATCACGCACCGGATCGCCTACGCCGTCCGCACCGGGGCGGTGCCGCCGGGGCAACTGCTGGCGGTCACCTTCACCGCCCGGGCGGCCGGCGAGCTGCGCACCCGGCTGCGGGCGCTCGGGGCCCACGGCGTGCAGGCCCGGACCTTCCACGCCGCGGCCCTGCGGCAGCTGCAGCACTTCGCCCCGCGGGTGCTGGGCGGTGGCGTGCCCGACGTGCTCGACAACCCGCTGCGGGTGGTCGCCAACTCGGCCGCCCGCATGCGTCTGCGCGTCGACCGGGCCGAGCTGCGCGACCTCGCCGCCGAGATCGACTGGGCCAAGTCCGTCCTGGCCACGCCGGCGGCCTACCCGCAGCGCGCCCGGGAGGCCGGCCGCGAGACGACGACGACCCCGGACACCGTCGCCAAGCTCTACGCCGAGTACGAGCAGGCGAAGTCGCGCACCGGGCAGATCGACTTCGCCGACCTGCTGCTCATCATGGCCGGGGCGATGGAGGAGCTGCCCGACGTCGCCGAAGAGGTGCGCAGCCGCTACCGGCACTTCGTCGTCGACGAGTACCAGGACGTCTCGCCGTTGCAGCAGCGGCTGCTCGACGCCTGGCTCGGCGACCGGGACGACCTCTGCGTCGTCGGCGACGCCAACCAGACGATCTACTCCTTCGCCGGCGCCACCCCCGAGCACCTGCTGAACTTCCGTCGGCGGTTCCCCTCGGCCGTGGTCGTCCGGCTGCACCGCGACTACCGCTCCACCCCGCAGGTCGTGGCCCTGGCCAACGCCCTCGTCCGGGACGAAGGGGTGACGCTGGTCGGCCAGCGTCCGGACGGCCCCGAGCCGACGTTCGCCGAGTTCGACGACGAGCCGGCCGAGGCCGCGCACGTCGCTGCCGAGTGCCGGCGGCTCATCGAGGCCGGCACGCCCGCGGCCGAGATCGCCGTCCTGTTCCGGGTCAACGCGCAGTCGGAGGTGTACGAGCAAGCACTGTCGCAGGCCGGGGTGGCGTACGTCCTGCGGGGCGGCGAGCGGTTCTTCGACCGGCCGGAGATCCGGGAGGCCCGGTTGCTGCTGCGCGGTGCGGCCCGGTCGGCCGAGGAGGCGTCCGAGTCGCTGCCTGACGCCGTGCGCGGGGTGCTGTCGAGCCTCTCGTGGTTCCCTGACTCGCCCCCGGCCGGCGGCGCCGCCCGCGAGCGGTGGGAATCGCTGGCCGCGCTCGTGACGCTGGCCGACGACCTGCTGGCCGTCCAGCCCGAGGCGCATCTCACCGAGCTGATCGCCGAGCTGGACCAGCGCGCCAACGCCCAGCACGCGCCGACCGTGCAGGGGGTGACCCTGGCGTCGCTGCACTCGGCGAAGGGACTCGAGTGGGACGCCGTCTTCCTCGTCGGGCTCACCGATACGACGCTGCCCCTGCAGCACGCCACGACGCCGGCCCAGATCGCCGAGGAGCGCCGGCTGCTGTACGTCGGCATCACCCGGGCGCGGGAGCGGCTCGCGCTCTCGTGGGCGCTGGCACGCAGTCCGGGGCAGCGGCGGGGCCGGCGGCCGAGCCGGTTCCTGGACGGGCTGCGGCCGGCCGCCGCGCGGTCGTCGGCCGGGGTCAAGAAGAGCCGGCCGAAGAAGGCCGAGGCCGAGGACGCCGAGCTCTTCGGCCGGCTCCGCGTCTGGCGCAAGTCGCAGGCCGAGGCGCAGGGCGTGCCGCCGTACGTCGTGTTCAGCGACGCGACGCTCGTCGCGATCGCCGATGCCCGGCCGAAGAGCCGCGACGGGCTCGCCCAGATCTCCGGCGTCGGCCCGACCAAGCTGACCCGCTACGCGCTGCCGGTGCTCGAAGTGATCGGTGGCGCCGACCCGGCCGACGTCGAGCCGGTCGAGGTGAACTGACGCGGTCTCGCCCCGGCGCGGCGCGGCGCGGCTTGCGCGGCGCGGCGCGGTTCGGCACCGTCCCCGCAGACTCATCCGGCGGGCTCAGGTGGTGATCTCGGACCGCAAGCCGGGGTGGAACAGCCACTGGGCGTGCCCGGTGCGCCTACCCGACCGGTGTGGTCGCCGACGGCCGTGAAGATCAACCAGGCGAGGCGTGAAGGCGGGTTTCGGCCGTGGCCGCGATCAGGCTTCAGCGCCCCTGCGCACCTCGACCGGACCGGCCCCGTCCGCACCGCCGGCGCCCCCCGCGGCGCCGGCGCCGCCGCCCGCGCTGTCGGACCGGGCCGCACCGCCCGCCACGTCCGCCCCGGACTCGTCGTCGTCGATGGCCGCCGGTTCGCGCACGATCGCGGCGGCCAGCCCGGCCAGCACGATGAGACCGATCGCCACCCAGAGCGAGACCTTCAACCCGTCCAGGAAGGCGGTGATGAAGTTCGGCGGGATGTTGTCGACGCTGAACGACCCGGCCGACCCGCCGGTCTCGAGGATCTTGAGGATGTCGTGGCGCGGCCCGGCGAGGGCCGGGTTGCCGAAGACGCGGTCGACCTCGGCGGTCAGGTGCGAGTTGACGATCGCCCCCAGCACGGCGACCCCGACCACGGCGCCGAGCTGCCGGGCGGTGTTGGTCGCCGAGGCCGCGACGCCGGAGTGCCGCGCCGGCAGGTGGGAGAGCACGGCCGATGTCAGCGGGACGACCGTGATGCCGAACCCGAGCCCGGCCAGGGCGAGTGCGAGGGCGAGCAGCGCGAACGACAGTGACGTGCCCTCACCCAGTTCGATCCGGGCGAGCACCATGCCGACCGCCGCCAGCGCGCAGCCCGCCACCATGGGTGCGCGCGACCCGCTGTGGGCCACCCAACGCCCGGTCGCCAGCCCGCCGAGCACGATCGCCGCCGCCATCGGGGCGAACATGCCCGCGAGCTTCCACCCTGAGTAATGCAGCCCGATGTCGAGATACAGCGCGGAGAGGAAGAAGATCGCGAAGACGCCGAAGTACACCGCGAACGCCGCGAACAGGGCCGTCCGGACGATGGGGACGCGCAGGTAGATCGGGTCGAGCATCGGCGCGCGCACCCGCCGTTCGACCGGGATGAACGACACCAGGCCCAGGCCGCCGACGACGAACAGCGCAATGATCCACCACGTGCCGTAGCCCTTGTACTCGCCGGAGATCGCGGCGAAGACGACGCAGAAGATGCCGACGGTGCCGAGCGCGAAGCCGGCCACGTCGATGCGCCCGGGTTGCGCATCGCGACTGTTCGGGACGAACGCCCACACCGCCACGAGCAGGATGACGCCGAGCGCGAGGTTGAACCAGAAGACCGAGCGCCAGTCGCCCGCGCCGACGAGCAGGCCGCCGATGACGGGCCCGAGCGCGAGGGCCAGGCCGGAGATCGCCGACCACGCACCGAGGGCACGCGCCCGCGAACTGCGCTGCGGGTACATCTGCCGGATCACCGACAGCGTCCCCGGTTCGGACGCCGCGGCGCCGAGGCCCATGACCGCCCGGCCGCCGATCACCATGGCTACGCCGCCGGCCACCGCGCACAGCACGGAGCCGACGCAGAAGACGGCGACACCGGCGAGCATCACCCACTTGCGCCCGAGCCGGTCGGCGAGCGAGCCGCCGATGAGCATGAGGCTGGCGAAGACGAGCGAGTAGGCGTTGATCACCCACTGCAGCGGGATGACGCCGGCCGAGATGTCGTTCTCGAGGTTGCCCAGCGTGACGCTGACGATCGTCGTGTCGAGAAACGTCAGGAACAGGACCGCGAGGACGGTGGCAAGAGCGGCACGGCGGGTCGCCCCCGAGGTCAGTTCGGCCCCGGCCGCCGGGATCACTGGGGCAGTGAGGTCATCGTCGGGTCGTTGCAGACCGCCGGTGCACCGCCCTGCAACTGCAACAACGTGCAGAACGTGATGGCCGCGACCTTCCACTTGCCGGACTCGCGGGCCGCGTAGCCCCTGAAGTTGTTCAGCAGCGGCTTGCCGTTGGAGAGGATCGAGAACGTGACGTAGGCGCGGTTGCCGGAGACGCTGATCGCCCCGACCTTGGCCGACGAGTTGTTGCTGTACTGGCCCTTGGCCTGCTGCACCAAGGTCGCGTGGAATGCGCTGCCGTGCTGCAGGGCGGCCTCCGACTGGGCCACGGCCGACTTGCTGTTGAAGAACGCGGCGTACGCGTCGGTGATCGCCCTCTTCGTCGACGGGTCGGCCGGTGTGCCGGTGCCGGCCGCAACGCTGCTCGACCCGCTCGCACCCCCGGATGGCGGCGCACTGACCGAACCCGCGCCGGACGTGCTGGCGGCGGTGCCGCCACCGGTGCCGGTGGCGGAGGTGCTGTTACCGGACTTTCCGCCGGAACTGGTGCAGGCCGCCGTGGTGGCGGCGAGTGCCAGTGCCAGGAACCCGGCCGAGCAGCGCGCGAGCATGGTCATGTAGGAGACTCCTTCCGGCTCGGGTCTGTTTCTACTCCCTGCGACGGCTCGACCGGCACGCGGAACGGCGAAAAATAAATGCCTTGCGACCCTGTTCAAGGCCCCGCTAGCCTGCACCAACAGACCCGATGCGTCCGCGCGCCCGCGCGTGAGCCGAGCTGAGAGGGGGTGGCCCCGGTGACGATGACCAAGATCCCGACGGTGGCTGCCGCGCGCCCGCGCACCCTCTGCATGCCGGGCACCGCCCTGCCGGTCGGCACGACTCTCGTTCCGACTGCGTGGCGTAGCGCGGCCCCGGCGGTCGCGGTCCCGACCTACCTCCGCACCAAGTCCGCGTTCCTGACCACCTCCGCCTACTACAACTCCATCCGCACCACTGTTGCCGCCGCAACGGTCCCGGCCGCCCGGGATCACGTCGGTAACGACAAGCAGGCCGCACCACCTCGAGGAGTACCGCGCTGACCTGGTCAGCGACTCCCGGCTCCTCGAGGCCGCGGCTCCCGAAAGGGAACCGCGGCCTTTGTGTTTTCGGCTCAACGAGAACGGCACTTGACAAGAACGGGGACCCACGAGCTTGACAAGCAACTCGATCCGACCTGGCAGTACCGACCGAAAGAGGAGGTGACCCGACGTGTTGACCGACTGCGCACCGGACGTCCGCGTTTTCGACCCGATCGGGATCGAACCGCTGGACCCACTGTCCAAGGAATGTCCCGACGACCTGCCCTGCCGCGTGGAGGATGCCGAACTCTGGTTCGCCGACACCCCCAGCGATCTCGAGCGCGCCAAGGCCTACTGCCGGCAGTGCCCGGCGCTGCTGGCCTGCCTGTCCGGCGCGATCGAGCGGCGCGAGCCCTGGGGCGTGTGGGGCGGCGAGATCTTCGAGCGCGGCGCCATCGTGGCGCGCAAGCGTCCGCGCGGGCGCCCGCGCAAGCAGGACCGGGACGTGGTTGCCGCATGACCCGCAACCGTCCGACCGATCGCCCGACCCGACGCACCACCCGCGGTACGGCCGGCACCGGCCGTCCTAGTACCGAGCACCTGAGCCTTACCTACTTGAGGAGCACCAAGATGTATTCCATGCACGAAGCCCTCGCGCGCGATCGAATGCGCGAACAGGAGCAGCGATCCCGGCAGGCGCGTCTCGCGCGCTCGCTGGCGGCCCAGCGCCGCTGGCACCGGGTCTCGCTGCGGGCGCGGGCCGCTGAACAACGGCACGCGCTGCTGGCCAGTCAGATGCCGGTCCACTAACCGAGCCGGCCGTCGCCGCCTCGTCGACCGCATCTGGCCATCACCGGAGCGGCCGTCGGATCATGCGTGATCCGACGGCCGTTCCGTCGTCTCGGCCGCCGGTTCGGCGAGTACCCGCCGGGCGATCGCCACCGCCCGGTTCGCCCGGGGCAGTCCGGCGTAGACGGCGGTGTGCAGCAGGGCCTCGGCGATCTCGTCGGCCGTGAGGCCGTTGCGGACCGCGCCCCGGACGTGCAGCGCCAGTTCCGGCTCGGCCCCCAGCGTCACCAGGCAGGCGAGGGTGAGCAGGGAGCGGTCCCGGCGGGCCAGGCCGGGCCGTGACCACACGTCGCCCCACGCGTAGCGGGTGAGGAAGTCCTGGAACGGGCCGGTGAACGCGTCCGTCCCGGCGACCGTCGCATCGACGTGCGCGTCACCGAGCACCGACCGCCGGGTCGCGTAGCCGGTGGCTGCTGTCGCCGCGGCGCTGAAGTGCTCCAGCAGCAGCGCGGCGATCCGTCCGGGCTGCTCGTAGGTGGCGAGGTGCGCGGCCGAGTCCAGCACCGCGAGCCGGGACGCGGCCACGCCGGCGGCGATCACCTCGGCGTGCGCCGGCGTGGCGGTCGGGTCGTCGGCGCCGGCGATCACCAGGGTCGGCACCGCGATCCGGGCGAGGTCCGGGCGCAGGTCGAGCGCCCCGATCGCCTCGCAGCACTGCGCGTACCCCTCGGGATCGATCCCCAGCAGCATCGCGCGAAGCCCGTCGACCAACTCGGCATCGCGGGCCCGGATCGCGGCGGTGAGCCACCGGCCGAGCGTGGCGTCGACGATCGGTGCCATTCCGGCCGTCCGGACGGTCCGGGCCCGGTCGTACCACCCCTCGGCCGGCGGCAGGTGGGCCGACGTGCACAGCAGCGCCAGCCGGCCGATGCGCTCCGGGTGGTGCGCGGCGAGCCACATGCCGGTCATGCCGCCGATCGAGAGGCCGGCCAGGTGCACCCGCGCGAGGCCGAGGCCGTCCAGCGCGGCCAGCACGTCGCGACCGAGGTCGGCGATGGTCGTCGGCGGTCCGGGTGGCGAGGCCGGTGAGTCGCCGTGGCCGCGGGTATCGAGCCGGATCACCCGGAACTGCTCGGCGAGCGGCGCCAGGCACGGGTCCCACATGGCCGTCGTGGTCCCGACCGAGTTGAGCAGGACGAGCGGCAACGCGTCGGGCGGCCCGTCGATCCGGGCGGCGAGGGGGACGGTCATCGCCGCCGCCCCGAGAGGTACTCGTCGACGGTGGCCCCCGCGGCGGCGAGGTAGACGCCGTCGTCGGCTCCGTTCCGGGGCGGACGGTTGCGCTCCATCGCGTCGACCTCGACGTACAGGCCGACGAGCGAGGTGCGTAGCCGCGAGGCGGCGCCGCCGGTGGCCTGCAGCAGCCGGGTCAGGGCCGGCCACTCGGCGTGCCACGAACCGGCGCCGCGCTGCAATTCCGGCGAACCGGCCGCGAGCAGCGTCGCGACGAGTCCGGGCGCGGACATCGCCGCGGCCCGGGCGGTGATCGCGGCGATCGGGTTCTGCTTGTGCGGCATGGACGACGATCCGCCCGGCGTGGCTTCGCGCAGCTCACCGATCTCGGTCTGGGCGAGCAGGACGATGTCGCCGGCGGCCTTTCCCAGGGCGGCAGCCGCGGTGCCGAGCGCGCCGGCGAGCTCGGTGACCCGGCTCCGCTCGGTGTGCCAGGGCCCGCCGGGGTCGGCCAGCCCCAGCTCGTCGGCGAGGGCGGCCCGGATCGCCGGCCCGTCCGGATGGACCGCGGCCAGCGTCCCGGTGGCGCCGGCGTACTGCACCGGCAGGGCCTCGCGCACCGAACTCAACCGGGCCAGGGCGCGGTCGAGGCCGGTGCCCCAGCCGGCGGCGACGGCGCCGAAGGTGGTCGGTACGGCCTGCTGCAGCAGGGTGCGGCCGGCCATCGCGGTGTCGCGGTGCTGCCGGGCGAGGGCCGCGCAGGTGTCGGCGCAGTCGGCGAGGCCGGCCGTGAGCACGCCGAGGCCCCGGGCGGCGACGAGCATCATCGCGGTATCCAGCACGTCCTGGCTGGTGGCCCCGAGGTGGACGCCGGCCGCTACCTCGGCGCCGGCGCGGCGCGTGACCTCGTCCCGCAGCCGGTCGACGAACGGGATCACCGGATTGCCGCCGGCGACCGCCGCCTGCCCGAGCTCGGCCGGATCGGTCCGGGCCAGCGCCTCGGCGGCGGCGCCGATCTCCAGCGCGACCGGCAGTTCGAGGCGCCCGGCCCGCACGGCTGCGCGGGCCAGCGCGGTCTCGACCTCGGCGAGGGCGGCCAGCCACGCGCGGGCATCGGTCGCGGCGCCGATCGCCGTCGCGCCGGAGATCGGCTCGAAGAGCGCGTCCATGCCGTCGAGCCTGTCAGACGCCGGTCATCGGTACGACCACCCCTGCGAGTACGGCAGCCCGGTGTAGTTCTCGGCGAGCGCGGTGGCCATCGCCCGGGAACTCGTCACGTAGTCGAGCTGGGCCCGGGCCAGCCGGGCGCCGAACTCGTCGTCGGCCGGGTCGACGTGCAGCATCGCGGTCATCCACCAGGAGAAGTGCGTCGCCCGCCAGACCCGCTGCAGCGCCGTCTCGGTGTAGGCGGCGAGCAGGTCGTCGCGGCCGTCGGCATAGCAGCCGCCGAGCGCGTGGGCGAGGATCCGCACGTCGGCCATGGCGAGGTTCATGCCCTTGGCGCCGGTCGGCGGCACGATGTGCGCGGCGTCGCCGGCGAGCAGCAGCCGGCCGTGCTGCATCGGGCTCGCGACGAAGCTGCGCATCGGCGTGATGCCCTTGTCGAGCAGCGGCCCGACGGTCAGGGCGAAACCGTCGCGGGTGGCGAATCGCGCCTGCAGCTCGCTCCAGATGCGGTCGTCGGACCAGGCGGCGAGGTCCTCGTCGGCCGGCACCTGCAGGTACATCCGGGTGATCCGCGGCGAGCGCATCGAGTGCAGCGCGAAGCCGCGCTCGTGCCGGCAGTAGATGAGCTCGTGCGACGACGGCGGGGCTTCGGCGAGGATGCCGAGCCACGCGAACGGGTAGTGCCGCTGGTGGACCGTCAGGCCTGGGACGCGGTCGCGGCACACGCCGTGGAAGCCGTCCGCCCCGACGACGAAGTCGCAGTCGAGCTCGGCCGGTTGCCCGTCGGGCCGCGTGAACCGGATCCGGGGCCGGTCGGTGTCGACGTCGACGACGCGCACGTCCGAGACCTCGAACTGCAGGTCGCCGCCGTCGGCGAGCCGGGCGGCGATGAGGTCCTTCACGATCTCCTGCTGCCCGTAGACGGTGATCGTCCGGCCGGTCAGCTCGGCGAAGTCGATGCGATGCCGGCGGCCGTCGAAGCGCAGCTCGGTGCCCGCGTGGACGAGCCCCTCGGCGTCCAGGCGGTCGCCGACCCCGGCCTCGCGCAGCGTCTCGGCCGTCCCGTGCTCGAGCACGCCCGCCCGCACCCGCTGCTCGACGTACGCGCGGGCACGGGCCTCCAGCACGACCGACTCGATGCCCTGCAGGTGCAGCAGCCGGGCGAGCAGGAGCCCGGCCGGGCCGGCCCCGACGATGCCGACCTGCGTCCGCACGGCCTAGCCCCACACCTCGGCCGCGGTCTCCACGATCAGCCGCAGCTTGGCGATCTCGTCGTCGAGCGTGAGGTCGTTGCCCTCGACGGTCGAGGAGAACCCGCACTGGCCGGACAGGCACAGCTGGTCGAGCGGTACGTACTTCGCGGCCTCGTCGATGCGCCGCTTCAGCTCGTCCTTGCTCTCGAGCTGCGGACGCTTCGTGGTCACCAGGCCCAGCACGACCTGCTTGCCGGGCGGGACGAAGCGCAGCGGCGCGAAGCCACCGGAGCGGGCGTCGTCGTACTCGAGGAAGAAGCCGTCGACGTCGAGCTCGCCGAAGAGGGCCTCGGCCACGAAGTCGTAGCCGCCCTCGGCCGTCCACGACGACCGGAAGTTGCCGCGGCACATGTGGGTCGTCACCCGAAGGCCCGGCGGCCGGTCGGCGAGGGCGGCGTTGATCTGCCGGATGTACCGCTCGTGCTGGTGCTCGGCATCGCCGCCCTTCGCGGTCAGCTCGGCCCGCTGTGCCGGATCGTTCAGGTAGGCCAGGCTGGTGTCGTCCAGCTGCAGGTAGGTGCAGCCGAGAGCCGCGATCTCGCGGACCTGCTTGGCGTACGCGGCCGAGAGGTCGCCCCAGAACTGGTCCTCGTCCGGGTAGACGGTCTTGTCGATGGCGGCCGGCCCGCCCCGGTAGTGCACCATGCTCGGCGACGGGATGGTCAGCTTCGGGGTCGCGGTCGTGACGACCGACCTGAGGAACTCGAAGTCGGGGCCGAAGATCGCGTCGTCCAGCCCGATCCGGCCGTCGATCTTCAGGGCCGCCGACGTGAAGTCGAGATCCCCGGCCGCGTTGCGGAAGTGCACGGTGATCTGCTCGTCGGTGCGGCTGACGCCGTGCAGCTGGTAGATGAAGTCCATGTGCCAGGACGTGCGGCGGAACTCGCCGTCGGTGGCGGATTGCAGCCCGATCTCCTCCTGCAGCCGCACGACGTCGCGGATCGCGTCGTCCTCGACCGCCCGCAGCTCGGCGCGGTCGAGCCGGCCGCCGGCCGCGGCGGCTCGCGCGTCGAGCAGCGCCTTCGGACGGAGCAGGCTGCCGACGTGGTCGGCCCGGAAGGGTGGTTCGGTCCGAGTGCTCATCCTTCGGTCCTACCGCGCCCGGACGGTTACCACCACTGTTGATCGAGTTTGGCCTCGATGGAGCGGACGAACCGGCGGGTGCACTCGGTGCAGACCCAGCGGGTGCGGTGGCCGTCACTCGTCTCGACGATGTCGGCGCTCCACGCCAGCGGAGGGTCGCCGTCACGTTCGGGGTCGGCGGCCCGGCCACACAGACTGCACACCGCGTCCATCCCGCCATTTCACCTCGCGGTCACCGGTAGGTAAAGATCGCGATCTCGGCGTGTTTCCGGACCAAGCGGACAGATCGCCGCCGACGGTCAGTACAGCGACATCGATCGGCGGAAGATCCCGGCGAGATCCTCGGCGGTCACCGGGCGGGGTGCGGTGGCCAGCAGCCGCTGCTGCTTGAGCGCGCCCTCGACCAGCTCGTCGACGTCGGCGTCGCCGAAACCGACCGCGGCCACGCCGTCGGGGATGCCGATGTCGCGCATCAGGCGGGCGAGGACGTCCGGCAGCAGGGACGACGCCTCGGCCGGCGTCTCGGCACCGGGCTCGAGCAGCCGGGCCACGCGCAGGTGGCGCTCGGGGGAGGCGGCGAAGGTGAACCGGAACGCCTCGGGCGCGGTGAGCGACACCGACATGCCGTGCGGCACCATCGCCTCCTCGCCCGGGTAGTCGCCGGGGTGGAAGCCGTGCACCTGCCCGGCGATGGGGTAGGCGTTCGCGTGCGGGATGTGCACCCCGGCGTTGCCGAAGCCGAGGCCGGCGAACGTGGCCGCGAGGGCCATCTCGCGGCGGGCGTCGAGGTCGTCGCCGTGGTGGACGGCGCGGCGGAAGCTGGTGGCGAGCAGCGACAAGGCCTTCTCCGACCACATGTCGGAGATCGGGTTGGCGCCGCAGTACGGGACACGCTGCTGCGGCTGCTTGCGGGCGACGGCGGTGTACGAGCGGGCGGTGTAGCTCTCCAACGCGTGGCAGAGGATGTCCATGCCGGCCGAGGCCGTCACGCCGGCCGGTTGGCTCACGGTGAGCAGCGGGTCGACCACGGCGAGGGTGGGGCGCAGCCGTGCGTGGCTGATGCCGCTCTTGACCCGCTGGGCCAGTACGTCCATGACGCAGACCGTGGTGCTCTCCGAGCCGGTACCGGTGGTGGTGGGGACGGCCACGAGCGGCCGCAGCGGCTCGGCCGGGGCCTGGCCGCCGCCGACCGGCGCGTTGACGTAGTCGAGGAGCTCGCCCTTGTTGGTGAGCAGCAGGTTCACGGCCTTGGCGGTGTCGATGCTGGAACCCCCGCCGACGGCGACGAAGGCGTCCCACGGGCCGTGGGCCCGGGCCCAGTCGACCGCGGCCTGCATGCTGGCGTCGGTGGGCTCGATGCGGACGCCGTCGTAGACCGCGGCCTCGACGCCGAACCGGGTCATCTGCGTGGCCACCCGCTCGGGCAGGCCGGTCGCGGCCACGCCGGGGTCGGTGATGACCAGCGCCCGGCGGGCCCCGAGCTGGGCGAGGTCGAAACCGATCTCGTCGGCTGCGCCGTCGCCGAACTTCAACCCGGGCGCCCCGTAGGTGAAGACCGACTCGGCCGGGGCGGGTGTCGTCACTTCTCGTCCTCGTAGCGGAAACCGGGCGACCACCGTTCGGCGAGGGCCCGGTAGGGCGCGGTCGCGCCCAGCTGGCACAGCACCCCGATCGAGCCGAGCGTGACGCGGTGGATGAGCAGGTAGGACGGCGGCAGGTTGAGCATCCGGCCGACCCGGGCCTCCTCGCGGCGGGGGTCGCCGATGCGGGCGGCCTGCCGGCGCATCCACGCGCGGCTGAACGTGAAGGTCGGCTCGCGCAGCGGATCGACCGCGGGGCCGAGGTACTGCATGACCTCGTCGGCGGTGATCTTCACGCCCGGGCGGACGAACCCGAGGTCGCGCATCACCGCGAGCAGGCCGGCGCGGTCGCCGTCGACCGCCAGCCGGGTCAGCCGGCCGAGGGGTTCGGGCACGCCGCCGGGCAGCCGGGCGACGGCGCCGAAGTCGACGACCCCGAGCCGGCCGTCGGGCAGCATCCGGAAGTTTCCCGGGTGCGGGTCGGCGTGCAGCAGCCCGGCCCGGGCCGGCGCCGAGAAGTGCAGCAGGGCCAGCAGCGAGCCGGCCTGGTCGCGTTCCTCCTGGGTGCCCGAGGCGATGATCGACGAGAGCGGCCGCCCCTCCATCCACTCGCTGACGACCGCCTTCGGCGCGCTGGCCACGACGCGCGGCACGGCGATCTCGCAGTCACCGGCGAAGGCGGCCGCGAAGGCCCGCTGGGCGTCGGCCTCGAGGGTGTAGTCGAGCTCTTCGAGCACCCGCTCGCGCAACTCGGCGAGCAGCGGTTTGACGTCGAGGCCGGGGGAGATCTTCGCGAACAGCCAGGCGAGCCGGGTCAGCTGGGTGAGGTCGGCCATCAGCGCCGGCCCGGCGCCTGGGTACTGCAGCTTGACCGCCACCTCCCGGCCGTCGGCCCAGACCGCGCGGTGGACCTGGCCGATGCTGGCCGCGGCCGCCGGGACGTCGTCGAACTCGGTGAACCGCTCGGGCCAGCGCTTGCCGAACTGCTCGTCCAGCACCTTGTGCACGGTCGCGGCCGGCATCGGCGGCGCGGCCTCCTGCAGCTTGGTGAGGGCCGCCCGGTAGGGCGCGGCGCTCTCCTCGGGCAGCGCGGCCTCGAAGACGGACAGGGCCTGGCCGAACTTCATCGCCCCGCCCTTGAGCTCGCCGAGGACGGTGAACAGCTGCTCGGCGGTCTTGGCCTGCAGGTCGGCGGTCACCTCGTCGGCGGACCGGCCGGTCATCCGGCGCCCGAACCCGACCGTGGCCCGCCCGGCGACGCCGAGGGGGAGCGAGGCCAGCCGGGCCGTGCGGGCCACGCGGCGCTGCGGGATGTCGTCACTGCCGCGGTCGCGCTTGCCCGCCGGACGCTCAGCCACCGGCTCTCCTCGCAGGGTCGATCACCAGGCCATTCTGCCCCGGCTGGTCGCCGGCTCCGTGGCCGGAGTCGGCGGAGCACGGGCAGGCCGGGTGCATCGTCCAGCTGCGGCGGCGCAGCCGCCAGTCGGGGAGCCGGAGCTCGATGGTGCCGTCGACGGCGGCCGGCTCGCCGCCGTCCAGGAAGGTCAGCGCCTGCTGGGCCGCCACCCCGGCGAGCGTGGTGGCGACGGCGACGTCGGCGGCCGGGCCGTGCCGCCGGCCGATGGCGAGTTGCACGGCCAGCGCGCTCCAGGCCGGGTCGCGGTCGCGGCGGTGCAGGTCGGCGCAGCGCAGGCAGCTGGTCAGGCCGGGCAGGACGAGCGGCCCGACGACGCCGAAGTCGGTGCCGAGCAGCACGGCGAGGTACGGCGCGTCGGCGGCGTGCAGGGCGTCGAGGCGCGCTCGTCCGGGATCGGGGTGTCGCTCGCGATGATCGTGAGGTCGGCGCGGTCGTCGGGACGCCGCGGCGCGGTGTCGGTCTCGGGCGCGGCCCGGTGCACGGCGGCCTCGGCGGCGGCGCTGAGCGGCTCGCCCTCGTCCGCGACGGCGACGCCGCCCGGGACGGCGTGGAACAGCCGGGTCGGGCCGTCCAGGGTGCAGTGCACCCGGCCGACGCCCGAGGCGCCGAGGACCGCGGCCACGTGGACCGCCACCCGGCTGTGCCCGGTCACCTCGACCGAGGCGTGCCGCCGCGCGCTGAGCACCTGGGCGGCGTGGCCGCCGTACCGGGCCGCGAGCGCGGTGAGCTGCCCGGCGAGGCGGGGGGCCGGTGGTTCGAGCCGCGGGTCCGGCTCGTCCGGCCGGGCCCGGGGCCAGAGGAAGCCGGCTTCGGTGAGCGCGTCCAGGGCCTCCCGGACCGCGGCGTCCAGCGGCGGGCACGGGGTCGTCGGCGGCGTCGGCGAGGCCACCCGGCGGACCAGGAAGGTGGGCAGGCCCTCGACGACGACCCCGGTGCTGCCGAGTTCGAGGTGCACGGTGCCGGGCGAGCGCCACAGCAGCCGGGTCGCGGGACCCAGCACCAGGTCGTCGGGCTGCGCGCTCACGGCGCCACGCTCGCACACCGGTGCGGTGATCAACCGGTTGTCCACAGGCGGGTTTACCGGACGAACGGGAGCCCAACCCCGAGTGTCCGCAAACCGGCCCTCAGGTGGACGCACGGTAACCCTGAAGTGAATGTCCACACCTGTGGACGACGGTGTGTACAACCGGTCCAAGGACTGTGGAAACCCGGACAGCCCTGTGGAAATTGCGCCGGGAGACGTCGCCCGCAGCGTGGCAACCGGCGCGGACGGTTCCCCGACGGCCCCGGTTTCCGGCCCAGACACTTGTCCGTCGCGCTTTGCTCTGCTCGGCAGGGGTGAGCAGGCGCCCACTTCCACCGAGCAGAGCAAAGGAGCCGAGATAGAAGTCCCCGCGCTGGAAACCAGGTGCCTGCGGGGCTACGGCTGTGTCGGAGGTTCGCCGTCCGCGTCCGCGTCGTCGCCTCCCGGGTCGCCGTCCAGCTCGCTGAGATCGTCCGGGGCGGTGAACGCACCGTCCTGCTCGGCGTCCTTCTCCCCGAAGCCGAGCGGATCGTCGAGATCCTCGGCCGTGGGCAGGAGGTCGGGGTGGGCCCAGATCGCGTCCCGGCCGCTGACGCCGCGCTTCTCGGTGACCGACCACCACAGGGCCGCGGCCTCCCGCAGCCGGCGCGGCCGCAGCTCCAGCCCGACGAGGGTGGCGAAGGTCTGCTCGGCCGGCCCGCCGGTCGCTCGGCGGCGCCGGGACGCCTCGCGCAGCGCCTCGGCGCCGGGCATCCGGTCGCCGGCCGCGGCGGCGACCACCGCGTCGACCCAGCCCTCGACCAGGGCGAGCAGGGTCTCCAGGCGGCGCAGGGCGACGGCCTGCTCGGGGGTCTGCTGCGGTGCGAAGAGGCCGCCGGTGATCGCCTCCTGCACGCTCTCCGGGTTCATCGGGTCGACGCTCTGCACGGCGCTCTCGATGGCCGACATGTCGATGGTGATGCCGCGGGCGTACGCCTCGACGGTGTCGAGCAGGCGCTGCCGCAGCCACGGCACGTGCGCGAAGAGCCGCTGGTGCGCGGCCTCGCGCAGCGCCAGGTACAGCCGGATCTCCTCGGCCGGGCGCTCGAGCCCCGCGCCGAACGCGTCGACGTTCTCCGGGACGAGCGCGGCGACGCCGGTGGGCCCGAGCGGGATGCCGACATCGGTGGCCGACACGACCTCCTGGGCCAGCCCACCGAGGCCCTGCCCGACCTGGGCGCCGAACATCAGCCCGCCGATCTGGTTCATGATCCCGGCGAGCGGGTTGCCGGCGCCCATCGCCTCGAGCTGCTCGGCCGGGATCGCCTGGCCCATCGCGGCGACGACCCGGGCGGCGACCGGGTCGCACAGGGAGGTCCAGACCGGCAGGGTGCGCTCGAGCCATTCGACCCGCGTCCAGGTCTCGACGGTCTGCACGCCGGACGGGAGGTCGGTGACGTCGTCGAGCCAGAGGTCGGCGAGCCGGATCGCCTCGGCCGTGCCGACCCGGTCGGCCGGCGAGACGATGCGGCTGCTGCCGGCCAGCGACTGGGTGGCCAGCTGCTTGGCAAGCTCCCAGTTGACCGGGCCGCCCGTCCACGTCAGCAGCTTCTGCAGCTCCGCGAAGAGCCCCAGCTGCGCGGCAGGGTCGTTCGGGTCGGGCGGCTCACCGTCGCCGCCGACACCGAACCCGAACGGGAAGTTGCTCATAGGTCCCACGGTAGTAGCGACGAACGACGGCCGCGCTGTGTTCCGCGCGCGCTCCGCGTTGCGCCGACGGCGAACGCGGCGGCGCCGGTAGCGTGCCCGACCATGGCATGGGCGCTCTGGCTGGCGATCCCGGTGGTGGTGACCGTCCTGGCCGCGCTCGGGTCGTGGCTGCGGGGGCGTCCGGCCCGGGCCCTGAAGACCCACGAGTCGATGCGCGCGCACGGCGACTTCCTCGACGCGCTGGTGCAGACCGCGCGCTCGAAGGACCGCGGCCCGCTGGCCCCGCCCGGCGCCTGATCAACCCCTCAGACAGGCCGGTTACGCTGCCGAAATGCCGTTGCCCTCGATCGAGCGCGTACCCGGGGGCCGGGCTTTCGCCGCACTGAGTCGCCGCGTCCGCACGCTGACCGTCGCCGGTGTGCTGTTCGTCATCCTCTTCATCGTCGCGCTCGTGTTGCCGGTGCCCTACGTCGTGCTGTCGCCCGGGCCGACCTACAACACGCTCGGGGCCGACCCGATCACCCCCGGCCAGCAGGTGATCGTGCTCGGCGGCAAGACGGCCAACCCGACCTCGGGCCACCTGAACATGACGACGGTCCGCATCACCAACGGTTCGCTGTCGGCCTTCCAGGCGCTCTCCGCCTGGCTCGCAGGCGACGAGGTCGTCGTGCCGCGCACGTCGATCTACCCGCCGGGGACGAGCGAGAAGCAGCAGGAGCAGCAGGACACCCAGGACTTCCAGATGTCGCAGGACAGCGCCACGGCGGCGGCGCTGTGCGAGCTGGGCTATCCCAAGGGTTTCGGCGTCATCGACGTCGTGTCGGGCGGCCCGTCGGACGGCGTGCTGGAGCCGGGTGACCAGTTCGTCTCGGTCAACGGCACCCCGGTCACGTCTCGTCCGGCCCTGGACGCGGTGCTGACCAAGCTCCAGCCGGGCACCAAGGTGCCGGTCGTGGTCAACCGGGGCGGCAAGATCGCGAACCTGCAGGTCACGCTCGGCAAGCCGCCGGCGGGCGCGAACCGCAGCGGCGGGTACCTGGGTGTCGGGCCGGACACCACCTGCCTCGCGCCGTTCACGGTCACGATCCACCTCGAGCAGGTCGGCGGTCCGTCGGCCGGCCTGATGTTCGCGCTCGGGATCATCGACAAGGTGGGCCAGGACGACCTCACGAAGGGCCGGTTCATCGCCGGCACCGGGGAGATCACCGCCACCGGCGACGTCAAGCCGATCGGCGGCATCCAGCTGAAGATGATCGCGGCGAAGCGGAAGGGCGCGACGATCTTCCTGGCCCCGGCCGGCAACTGCGCCGACGTGCGCAAGGCGACGCCGAAGGGGCTGAAGGTCGTCCGGGTCGAGAACCTGCACGGCGCGGTACAGGACCTGCTCAAGCTCGAGAAGGGCGAGCCCGTCCCCAGCTGCTGACGGCCCCGCGCCGGAGTTGACGTGCCTGCGTAGGTGGCGCTGGGGCGCTGGGGCGCTGGGGCGCTGCGGGTGCTGCTGGTGCAGGAAGCTCACGTGGGCGGGGGCGGACGGGCCCCCGGCGTGGTCAGTCGGTGAGCGTGTCGAGCAGGGCGGCGACCAGGTTCGGCGCGAGATCCGGCCCGGTCAGCAGGTCGTCCTCGTCCGTGCCCCGCATCCGCAGCAGGGCGGCGCTGCTGCCGTCACGCAGCACCCCGACGACCAGCCGGGCCTCGCGCCGCTCGGGGTGCTCCGCGGCCCGCGCGGCCGCCTGCTCGTCGGTCAGCCCGGCCTCGGCCGACGGCGGCAGGATCACGATCTCCTGGCTCACCGCGCAGCCGGCGACGCTCGGCGGCCACGCGATGCCGGCGAGCAGCTCGTCCAGTGGCTGGTCGGGCAACTCCTCCTGCTCGATCGGCGTGATCGCGTCATCGGGCAGCTCCGCCAGACCGAGGCGCGCGGCGGCGTCGGGGTCGTCGGCCCGGAACTGTTCGGCGCGGACGAGCGCGAACAGCATCGGCGGGCGATCCCAACCAGCGGCGTGCACGTGGCTCTCGATCTCCGCGATCGCGGTCTCCAGCACGGACGATCCCTCTCCCGGACGGCGGTCGACCCGTCCATCCTGACCGACCCCGGATGGAACCTCAGCACCGGCCGGTACGTTGACTCCGACGTCACCCGTGTAGCGAGGAGTCTTCCGTGGCGATGCGGCCACCCATGCCGTCCATGATCCTGTCGCGCCGCACGAAGATCGCGCTGTCGGTCGTGGGCGCGCTCATCGTGCTGATCATCGTGCTGCTCAAGCTGTCCGGGGTCTACGTCAACTTCCTCTGGTTCGGCGAGCTGCACCAGCGGCAGGTGTACAGCACGGTCCTCTGGACGCGGGTCAGCCTGTTCTTCATCTTCGGCGTGCTGATGGCCCTGATCATCGGGGCGAACCTCGTCGTGGCCTACCTGCTCCGCCCGCCGTTTCGGCCGATGTCGGCCGAGCAGCAGAACCTGCAGAACTACGTGCTGATGGTCGAGCCGCGGCGCAAGCTCATCCTGGCCGGCGTCATGGTGATCGCGTTCCTGGCCGCCGGTGCCTCCGCGCAGGGCGACTGGGCCAAGTGGCAGCTGTGGCTGCACGGCGGCTCGTTCGGGCAGACGGATCCCCAGTTCCACCGGGACATCAGCTTCTTCGCGTGGGACTACCCGGTGTACCGCACGCTGCTCTCCTTCGGCTTCACCGCGATCATCTTCTCGCTCATCCTGGTGATCGGCATCCACTACCTGACCGGCGCGATCCGGTTGCAGACCCCCGGACCGAAGATGACGCTGTCGGCGCGCCGGCACATCACGATTCTGGTCTTCGTCTTCATGGCGCTGAAGGCGGTCGCGTACTGGATGGACCGCTACGGGTTCGTCTTCTCGACCCGCAGCAAGTTCACCGGCGCCTCCTACACCGACGTCCACTCGGCCCTGCCGGCCAAGACGATCCTGTTCTGGATCACGATCATCCTGGCCCTGGGGGTGCTGGCCAGCATCTGGTTGCGCAGCGCGCTGCTGCCCGGCATCGGCTTCGTCGTGCTGCTGGTGCTCAGCATCCTGATCAGCGGGATCTACCCGGCCGTCGTGCAACAGGTGTCGGTCAAGCCGAACGCCAGCGACAAGGAGCGGCCCTACATCAGTCGCAACATCGCCGCCACGCGGCAGGCGTACGGCATCGTCACCGAGGACACGAAACACCCGGACGGAACCGTCAACTACGTCAGCTACGACGCCAGCGCCGCGCCCGATCCGACCGCCCTGGCCAACACGAGCACGACGGTCGACAACATCCGCATCCTCGACCCGAACGTCATCAGCCCGACCTTCACCAACCAGGAGAAGATCGGCCGCCCCTACGCGTTCGCGCCGAAGCTGTCGGTCGACCGTTACACCCTGCCGCTGGCCGGGGCGGCACCTCGACCCACGACTACATCGTCGCGGTGCGAGAGCAGGCCAAGGGCAGCAACCTCAACGGGTCACAGGACAACTGGATCAACCAGCACACCGTCTACACGCACGGCTACGGGTTCGTCGCCGCCCAGGCCGACGTCGACGTGACCAACGGCGACCGCAACTCCTACACCGAAGGCGACATCCCGCCGACCGGGCCGCTCGGCCTCACCCAGCCCGACGTGTACTACGGCCAGCTGGGCAACGATTACTCGATCGTCGGCGCCAAGGGCAATCAGCGCGAGTTCGACGGCAACGGCGGCAAGTACGTCTCCTACTCCGGCAAGGGTGGGGTGTCGCTGAGCAACCCGCTCACAAAGCTCGCCTTCGCGGTGAAGTACAAGGAGACGAGCTTCGTCCTGAACGACGCCGTCAGCGCGTCCGGCGCGAAGATCATCTTCAACCGCAACCCGAAGACCCGGCTGCAGAAGGTCGCACCGTTCCTCACCGTGGACGGCGACCCGTACCCGATCGTGGACAAGTCGACCGGGCACATCGTCTGGATGCTGGACGGCTACACGACGATGGCGAACTACCCGTACTCGGAGCGGCAGTCGCTGTCCGACCTGACCCACACGTCGCTGCGGCAGGGGCAGCGGGACACCCAGATCAACTACATCCGCAACTCGGTGAAGGCGACGGTCGACGCCTACGACGGCACGGTCACGCTGTACCAGTGGGACGCGAAGGACCCGGTGCTCAAGGCCTGGATGACGGTCTTCCCGGGTCTGGTGAAGCCGGCGTCGAAGATGCCGCAGGACATCCGCGACCACGTCCGCTACCCGCAGGACCTGTTCGACGTCCAGCGCGGGCTGCTCGCCCAGTACCACATCACCGACCCGGTCGCGTCGTACAACGGCAAGGGCACCTGGGCCGTCCCGCCGGACCCGTTCGCCGGCGGCGGCAACCAGCCGCCCTACTACGTGCTGGCCCGCCCGCCGGGCGCCGCGAGCAACGCGGCCCAGTTCCAGCTGACGACTCCGATGGTCGTCAACGGCGCGACGAACCTCGCCGCCTACATCTCGGCCAACAGTGACTACGGCCCGGACTACGGCAAGCTCACCGTGCTCGAGGTGAGCGGAGACTCGACGATCTACGGGCCGAGCCAGGTCGCGAACGACCTGAAGAGCACGGCGGTGATCTCGAAGGACATCACCCAGCTCGACACCGGGCAGTCCAGCGTGCTGCACGGCAACCTGCTCACGCTGCCGGTGGGCAACTCGTTCCTCTACGTCGAACCCCTCTACGTCGAGTCGACCGGCTCGTCGGCGTTCCCGACGCTGCAACGCGTGCTGGTGCGGTACGGCAGCGGCCGGCAGATCGGCTACGGCTCGACGCTCGAAGACGCCCTCGACGACGTGCGCCTGAACCGGACGCCCGGCTCGTCGATCAGCCAGATCGGCCAGACGACCGGCAACGGCGCGACCGGCAACAACTCGTCGAGCCCGCCGCCGTCGACACCACCGGCCAGCCCGACGTCCGGCGCGAGCTCGAGCACACCACCGGGCGGGACCGGTTCGTCGCCGGCGCCGGTGACCGAGCAGCAGATCCTGAGCCAGCTCGCGACCATCCAGGGGAAGCTGAAGACGACGACCGGCGACCAGCCGCTCGAGATCGCCCGGCTGCAGCAACAGCAGCAGGCCCTCATCCAGAAGCTGCTCGACCTGCAGTCGAAGTCGCCGACCGCAAAGTCCTCGCCCTCGAAGTAAGCCCGTCACGAGCGGCGGGGAGTCACCAGGCCGGCGTCGAAGGCGAGGACGACGGCGGCCGCGCGGTCGCGCAGCTGCAGCTTGGTGAAGACGTGGTTCACGTGCGTCTTCACCGTGCCCTCGCCGAGGACGAGCTCGGCCGCGATCTCGGCGTTGCTGCGGCCGGCGCCGATGAGCGCCAACACCTCCCGCTCGCGCGCGGTCAGCGCCGACAGGGCCGGGCTCGGGGGGTCGGCCGGCGCGGACCGGTAGGTCGAGAGGACGCGCCCGGTCACGGCCGGGTCGAGCCAGGCGCCGCCCTCGGCGACCGTCCGCACCGCCCGCTGGAGGTCGTCGGCCGGGACGCCCTTGAGCAGGAAGCCGGACGCGCCGGCCCGCAGGGCCCCGGCCAGCACCTCGTCGTCGTCGAAGGTGGTCAGGACGATCACCGGCGGGGCATCCGGGTCCCGGCGCAGGGTGACCGTGGCGGTGACCCCGTCCGGACGTGGTGGCCGGAATTGACTTGACCGGTAAAGAACACTAGATTCTGTACCGGTAAAGACACGTGAGGAGCCGACATGGACCCCCTGCAGACGGGCACACTCGTCACCACCTTCCTGGGCGCGGGCGATGCCCGCAGCGCGCTGCCCGGCGCCCCGACCGTCCAGCCGGCGGACCCCGCCTGGGCCGCGGTCCGCACCCGCGGCGCCCTGGCCGGGGCGCTCCACCGGCTGGCCGACGCGGTCGCCCCTCGACCGGCCGCCCGCGGCCGCATCACCGCCGACCCCGCGGTCCGCTGGAGCCGTTAGGCACACTGGGCCGATGGGACGCGTGACGCTGCAGACGATCGCCGAGCATCTCGGCGTCAGCCGTATGACGGTGTCCAACGCCTTCTCCCGCCCGGATCAGCTCTCGGCCGAGCTGCGCGCGCAGATCCTGGCCGTGGCCGAGGAGCTCGGCTACGTGGGGCCGAACCCCACCGCGCGCGCCCTGGCCAGCGGCACGGCCGGCAACGTCGGCCTGCTGCTGTCGGACAGCCTCAGCTACGCCCTCACCGACCACGTGGCCATCGCCTTCCTGGCCGCGGTCGCCGACGAGCTCGGCCCGACCGGCCGGGCGCTGACCCTGCTGACCTCGGTGGTCCGCGACGACTACGTCCCCGCCCGCGACGTCGCGATGGACGGCGCCCTCGTCTTCTCCTGCATCCCGGACTCCGAGGCCGTGCGCTGGTTGGTGCGGCGCGGGTTGCCCCTGGTGTATGTCGACCACGACCCGGCGCCGGGCCACCCGAGCGTGAACATCGACGACCGGGGCGGCGCCGCCGCGGCCGCCCGGCACGTGATCGAGCTCAGCCACCGCCAGGTCGCCATCGCGACGACCGGTTTCGGCGGGGAGTTCGGGCTGCTGGACGAGCCGCGCGCCGCGACCGTCGCGCACACCGAGCGGGAACGCCTGCGGGGCTGGCTGGACACGCTCGCCGCGGCCGGCATCACGCCCCGGGTGGCGCGCCTGCCGCACGCCGATCCGGCGCAGACCGGGTACGAGGCCGGGCAGCTGCTGCTGGCTGCCGTACCGCGCCCGACGGCCGTGCTCTGCTTCTCCGATGCGATGGCCGGCGGCGTGCTGCGGGCGGCGCGGGAGCTCGAGCTCGACGTGCCGCGTGACCTCTCCGTCGTCGGCTTCGACGACAGCCCGCTCGCCGCCCGCACCCGGCCGGCCCTGACAACCGTCCGGCAGGACATCGCGGCCAAGGGCAAGGCGGCGGCGGCCGCGCTGACGCAGGCCATCGACCGGTCGCGGACCGATGGCGGCCCCGGCCGGCCCCGGCGGCTCGTGCTGCCGACCGAGCTCGTCGTGCGGGACAGCACGGCGGCGCCGGCGCGCGAGCTCGCCACCTCGCGCCGGGGCGCTCCGGCCCGGCGCCGCTGACCGCTCGGGCACCAAGATCCGCCGCCCGATGCGGCAGGTATCCCGCGGCAAATTGAATTTGCCCGAATCGCTCAAGACCGGCGGTGCATCGTCGATGTGGGCGAGATGAATCCGATGCTTTTCGTCGCGGTGCGCAGCGCGACCGGGCACTTCGATCCCGTCCCGGGCCTGGCGCCGCGCCGCGCCCTGGGCTCGCGGGGCCGCGTGCGCCCGGCATTGTGGTGCGCCGCGGCGCTGCTCGCCTTCATCCTCGACCTCCGCCTGCAGCCCGGCGGGCCGCATGTCACCCGGGTCATCGACGACTTGACGCAGCTGGCCGCGGGCGCGGCGATGGGTGCGGCCGCGTTCTGGCGGGCCCGGCGGGCGCAGGACCGGCTCCGGCTGTCGTGGGTGCTCATCGGCCTCGGCGGCACCGCGTGGGCGGCCGGGCAGGTCGTGTGGACCTACTACGAGACGCTGGCATCGGTGCAGACGCCGTTCCCGTCCCTCGCCGACGCCGGTTACCTCCTGCTGCCGGTGCTCGCGATGGCCGGGTTGCTCGTGCGCCCGTCGCACGCCTTCAGCGGTCGGGGTCGGCTCCGCGTGGCGCTGGACGTGCTGCTCGTGATCGTCTCCCTGTTCACCGTCAGCTGGGCGACCGCGCTCGGCGAGGTGTGGCGAGGCGGCGGGGACTCCCACTTCGCGCGGCTCGTCAGCCTCGCCTACCCGGCCGGCGACGTCGCGCTGCTGACGGTCGTCGTGATCGTGCTGGCCTACGCGCACGCCGGCAGCCGATCCGGGCTGACCTGCCTCGGCAGCGGGCTCGCCCTGTTCGCCGTCGCCGACAGCGGTTTCGCGTACCTGACCGCGCAGGGTTCGTACCAGACCGGCAACCTCATCGACGTCTGCTGGGTGGCCGGGTTCGTCGTCATGGCCTGGGCGGCCGCCCTCGACCGGTCGAGCAGCAGCGAGCGGCGCATGCGGAGCCGGCACGCGGCCGTCGTCCTGCCCTGCCTGCCGTCGCTGATCGGCATCGGCTTCGCGGTCTGGCGCCTCGGACCGTCCGGCGCCGACAGCCTCCTGCTCGGCGCGGCCGGCGTGATGGTCGTCGTGCTGCTCGTCCGGCAGGTCGTCGTCGTCTCGGACAACTACGAGTTGATCGAGCAGATGCGCTTTCAGGCGTTCCACGACCCGCTCACCGGCCTGTCCAACCGGGCCCTGTTCAACGACCGCCTGGGCCACGCGCTCGCGCTGCATCGGCGCGATCATCGGTGCGTCTCGGTCCTGTTGATCGACCTCGACAACTTCAAGCTCGTCAACGACACGCTGGGGCACACCGTGGGCGACGAGCTGCTCGTCCAGGTCAGCCGCCGGCTGCGTGACGCGGTGCGCAGCGGCGACACCGTGGCCCGCCTCGGCGGTGACGAGTTCGCGATCCTGGTCGAGGACGGCGGGGACGCCGAGGAGGTCGCCGCGCGGGTGATCGCGAACCTCGGCGCGCCCATGCCGGTCGGCGATCGACGGATCACGGCCGGGGCCAGCATCGGCATCGCGGCGCTCGGCGGGCTCGATGTCGCCGTCTCGCCGACGGAGATGCTGCAGCAGGCCGACATCGCGATGTACGCCGCCAAGCGGGCGGGCAAGGGCTTCGCCCGGGCCTACTCGCCGGACATGGCCCGGCTGGCCGGCGGCCACCTCGACATGCAGGCCGCGCTGCTCGCCGACCTGGCCGCCGGCCGGCTCGACGTCGCCTACCAGCCGATCTACCTCGCCGACGGGCGCCTGCAAGGCGTCGAGGCGCTGGCCCGGTGGACCTACCGCGGAGCCAGCGTGTCGCCGGAGATCTTCCTGGCCATGGCGCGCGAGCTCGGCTGCGTGAGCGGGCTGGACGAGGCCGTCATGCGGACCGCGGCCCGCACGGTCGCGCCGCTCGGACCGGTCGTGCTCGCCGTCAACGTCGACCGGCGCACGCTCGCGCAGCCCGGCTTCGTCGCGAACGTGGTCACGATCCTGGGCGAGACCGGTCTGCCCCCCGGGCGGCTGTCGGTCGAGGTGCTCGAGTTCGACTTCCTCGAACGCGATCGCGGGGCCCTCGAGTCGCTGCGGGCGCTGCGGGCGATCGGCGTCATGGTCGCGGTCGACGACTTCGGGGCCGGCTACGCGACGCTGGCCCGGTTGCGGGCGTTGCAGCCGGACGTGCTGAAGATCGACCGGAGCCTGGTGGCCGGCAGCGAGGACCCGGCGATGGCGTCGCTGCTGGCCGGGGCTGCCCAGCTCGGCCGGCACATCGGCGCATCGATCATCGCCGAGGGCATCGAGACGGCGGCCCAGTACCGGGCCGCGATCGACGCCGGCTGCGACGCGCTGCAGGGGTACTACCTGAGCCGCCCGGTCGACGCGGCCGCACTGCTGCTCCTGATGTCCGCGCCTCCCGTCCCGTCCGGAGCCGAAGTTGTGAACGCGCGATGAACCGCCCGGCTGCGACGGGGTCGGCGGAACGCCGCTGACGAACCGCGCGTTCAACCAGTGGGACGGTTTCACCGGTCATTCCGGCCGGCGCCCGCCCGGATGAGCGAGTGACACGATGGCGATCTCCAGCCCCACCCCGGCCACCCGGCCGGCCCGTCCGGTCTCGCACGAGGGCCCCGGCGGCGGCCGGCGCGGCGGCCACGGGCTGAACCTCGGCCGGTGGGGCGGCATCCCGGTGGCCGCCAACTGGACGACCGTCTTCCTGCTGGCCCTGTTCGCGCAGACCCTGGCCATCGGCGTCCTGCCGGCCGCCCGGCCCGGGCTCGCCGGCGTCGCGTACTGGCTCGCCGGCGTGGCGACCGCGGTCGCCTTCCTCGGCACCTTGCTGGCCCACGAGTTCGCGCACGCGTTGACGGCCAAGCGCTGCGGTGTGGGCGTCCGCGGCATCACGCTGTGGCTGCTCGGCGGGGTCACCGAACTCGACGACCAGGCGTCGCGCCCGCGCTCTGACGGGCTCATCGCCGCGGCCGGGCCGGTCACCAGCTTCGTGCTCGGCGGCCTCGGCGCGCTGGCCGCGTGGTGGGTCGGCCCGTCGACGCTGCTCGGTGCGGCGCTGTCCTGGCTGGCCGCGGTCAACATCCTGCTCGCCGTGTTCAACCTGCTTCCCGGGGCGCCGCTCGACGGCGGCCGGGTACTGCGCGCCGTCCTGTGGGCCCGCTCCGGTGACCGCGCCCGGGCCGACGAGTCCGCGGCCCGCGCCGGCCGGGTGCTCGGGTACGTGCTCGTCGGGTTCGGACTGTTCGAGGTCGCCGGCGGCGTCTCGGCCGGCCTGTGGCTCGTGCTGGTCGGTTGGTTCGTCATCGGCGGCGCCAACGCCGAGCGCCAGCAGAGCGCGGCCAGCGGGCTCAGGGGCCTCCGGGCCGAGCAGGCCATGACCACCACGCCCGTCGCCGTCGCCGACTGGTGGACGGTCGATCAGTTCTTCGACCGCTCGGACGCCGCCGAGTTCGGCGCCGGCCCGTTCCCGCTGGTGGATTTCGGCGGCCGGGCCAGCGGCGCGCTCACCTGGGCCGACCTGCAGCGCGTGCCGGTCGAGCGGCGCGACGAGACCCGGTTGCGGGACATCGTGGCCGGCCGCCGCGTGCCGCCGCTGCTCGTGCCACCGAGCGCGGAGCTGGCGGGCATCGCGACCGTCCTGCGCCTCCACGCCGGCGTCGCCGTCGTCGTGGACGATGCGCAGCACCCGATCGGCATCGTGACGGCCGCCGACCTGACCCGCGTCCGGAGCTGAATCCGGGCGCACCCCCGAACGGGCCGGCCGCGCCGGTGGCTCCCGTGGGACTCGCGCGATGAACCCCTCAGCATCGGTCGTCGCTGCCGATGAGTGAGGCATGGAGCGACCGTCGCGTCGTACCTCGTGGATGCGGGTACTGAGCAGCTGGCGGCTGCTCTGGATCTGGCTGGCGTTCTACTACGCGGTCTATGTCGTCTGGTTCGTCCTGATGCCCGACGGCTCCATGCGGACGGCCCTGTCCGACTTCGCCTACGTCCCGCCGCAGATCGCGGGCGTCGCGGCCGGCGTCATGCTGTTCCGCACGCGGCGCGACCTCGATCGACGGGTCCGCGCGAGTTGGGCGCTCGTCACGATCGCGATCGGCTGCCGCCTGTTCGCCGACACCTCCTGGTGGTGGCTGGAGGGCGTCGGTCACCTGCAGCCGTTCCCGGGGCTGCCGGACGTCGGCTACGTCGCCTTCTACCCCTTCCTGCTGGCCGGCCTGCTGCTGATGGCCCGGAGCCGGAAGACGACGGGTCGCGAGCGGCTGATGGAGGGGCTCGACGTGCTGGTCATCAGTGCGTCGGCCTTCGTGGCGGTGTGGTACTTCGCCCTGGGGCCGGTCGTCGTCGCCGCGACCGACACGGGGCTCGCCGAATTCCTCGACGTGTACTACCCGGTCGCCGACGTGGTGCTCGTCGCGGCCGCCGCTCGCGTGATGATCCGGAGCGTGCGTTCGAGCGCGATGCTGCCGCTCCTGGTCGCGTGCCTGTTGCTCGTCGGGGCCGACACCGCCTACCCGTACCTGTCCGAACCGGGATCGGCGCTCGGCGGAGCGTGGCTCGACCTGCTGTGGGTCGGATCGGTGACCGCCACCGCTGCGGCGGTGGACGTGCGCCGGCGGGCCCGGTCCCTCGCCACCACCGCCGCCAGCCGGCCGCCGAGCCTGGTGCCGCTGTTCGCCGTGGTGATCGCGGGCATGGTCCTCGTCCGGGCCGTGCTCGACCTCCCGTCCTACCCGGTGCTGGCGACGGCCGTCGCCGTGGTCATCGTGATGTCCCTCACCGCGTTGCGGCAGATGATCGCCAATCGCCAGTACGCGAGCCTGGCCGCCCGCTACCGGCTGCTCGCCACCCGTGATGCCCTGACCGGCGTCGCCAGCCGGGCCGAGGGCATGGCGCGGGGCGAGGCGCTGCTGCGGGCCTGCGTGCGCCGCGGCGAGCCGTGCGGTGTCCTGATGATGGATCTCGACCGCTTCAAGCAGGTCAACGACCAGCTCGGTCACCCCGTCGGCGATGAGGTGCTCACGGCCGTGGCCGCCCGGATCACCGCCGCGACCCGCGAGCAGGACCTGGTGTTCCGGTACGGCGGCGACGAGTTCCTCGTCGTCCTGCCCGGCGCCGACCCGGCGACGACGAACCAGGTCGCGCAGCGGATCTCCGTCGGCGTCGCGTCCGGCCCGGTCACCGTCGACGGGCATGTCGTGCCGATGTCGGTCACGGTCGGGGCGGCGTCGGCCACCGACAAGACGCTCGACGGGCTCATCCGGTGTGCGGACGACCTGCTGCGCTGGCACAAGTCCGGCAACCAGCCCACGTCGACCGGGCAGACGGTTGCGCTGTCCGGCTGAGTCGTGCATCGTTCGATCAACGTGGTTCCGGCGGCCGGAAGGGCTTGCTCATGAGATCTCGGCCCGCCCGGCGCGCGAGCGTGCTCGCCCTTGCCCTCGCCACCCTCGCCACGGCGGGTCCGGCGGCCGCCATGGTGAACGGGACGCCTGACACGGCCCACCCCGAAGCCGGTGCGCTGTACTTCAGCACCGGCCCGGACGGTGACCGGTCGTTCGCCTGCAGCGGGGCCCTGATCGACGAGCAGGTCTTCCTCACCGCGGCCCACTGCTTCGCCGACTACTACCGGGCCGCCGGCGCCCTGCCGACCGCGTGGGTGACGTTCGATCAGCACCCGTCGGCGTCGAGCACGTTCTATGGCGGCACCATCGTGCTCGACCCGCAGTTCGACAAGACGACCACCAAGAACAACCTCTACGCCAACGACGTGCACGACTTCGCCGTCGTGCGGCTCGACGCCGATCCCGGCATCATCCCGGCCCGACTGCCGGCGCTCGGCACGTCCTCGGCGCTGCGGTCGGGCCAGCCACTCACCGTGGTCGGCTACGGCACGTCGGTGACGCAGGGCGGCGGAGCGCCGACCTACCCGCCGACCGGCCAGCGCGAATCGGCCGCCCTGACCCTGCGGACGGTCACCGGCAGTTGGCTGCACGAGAACCAGAACCCGACGCTGGGCAACGGCGGTGCGTGCGGCGGCGACTCGGGCGGGCCGAACTACCTGGCCGACACCCACGTGGTGCTGGCGACCACGGTCACCGGCGACATGGTCTGCCGGGCGACCAACGTGGCGATCCGGCTGGACACCGCGACCGCCCAGGCGTTCCTCAGCGGTCAGGTCAGCTACCCGCTGACCTGACCGTCAGGATCCTGATCGTCAGGATCGGGTCTTGGCCGACTGCTCGGCGACCTGCCGGCGGACCTCGTCCATGTCGAGGTCGCGGACCGACGCGATGACCTGCTCGAGCGCCTGGGCGGGCAGCGCGCCCGGCTGGGAGAAGACGAGGATCCCGTCGCGGAACGCCATGAGCGTCGGGATGGACATGATCCGGGCGGCGCCGGCCAGCCCGCGCTCGGCCTCGGTGTCCACCTTGCCGAACGTGACGTCCGGGTGCTGCTCGCTGGCGGCGTCGTAGACGGGGCCGAACATCCGGCAGGGGCCGCACCACGATGCCCACCAGTCGACGAGCGTGATCCCGTCCCGCTCGACGGTCGCCTCGAAGTTCTTCTCGGTCAGCTCGATCGTTGCCACGTCGCTCGCCTCGAATCGTTGGTCGGTTCTCGACAAATATACCCTAGGGGGTAGTGTACGTCGAGGAGGCGAAGCCCGTGCGCACGAAAGCTCGCTCGATCGCCACGTACGAGCGCCTGCGCTCGGGAGCCCTGGTGCAGCGGTTGCTCTCCGGCGTCGCCGGCCGGACGGTGAGCCGGTCGCGCAGTCTCGACCTGAGCACGCACGCTCTCGCGTTCGGGGCCCAGCAGCTGATCTGCACCGTCCCGCTGATCGTCGCGATCTCGGCCGTGGTGTCGCACGACCCGGGCCACGGCGTCGCGCACGCGACGGTCAACATGTTCGGGTTGGACGGGACTTCGGCGGCCGCGGTGACCCAGCTCCTCGGCCGGCACTCGTCGTCGATCAGTGCGACGGCTCTGGTCGTCAGCATGCTCAGCGCGCTCTTCTTCACCACGAGCGTGGGCGCGGTGCAGCAGCGGGCGTTCGAGCTGATCTGGAACGTGCCGAACGTCCGTGGGGTCCGGGCCTACCTGCGGCAGCTCGCCTGGGCGCCCACGCTGGCCGTCTTCACCGTCGGCGTGCTCGCGGCGGCGAAGCCCGGTCAATGGCTGGACGGCACCGTTCCCGGGGCCGGCGACTGGCTGGTCGTCCTGACCCGCGTGATCCTGATCGTCGCGTTCTACGCGTGGTCGCAGTACTGGCTGCTCGATCGACGTATCCGGCTCCGGGCGCTGCTGCCCGGGGCCCTGGCGGTCGGGGTGCTGAGCATGCTCCTGGTGGAGGGGTCCCGGCTCGTCCTGCCGGTCCAGATCTCCTGGCAGGCGCAGGCCTACGGCCTGGTCGGCGTCGGCTTCGTCTTCGCGGCGTGGTTGATGATCCTGAGCCTGCTCATCTTCGTAGGCGTCCTGTTCGGCGCTCTGTTCTCCGAGGGGCGCGGGGGGCAGGGCGCGCCGGCTAGTCCAAGCAGTGAGCCGGGAGGTCGAACCAGCGCAGCTCGTCGAAGTCGTCGGTGACGTGCGCGTCGGCGCCGGCGTTCGCCCCCTCGGCGGCCGCGGCGAGCACTTCGGCGTCGGCCAGGTAGCGGGTCAGTTCGCTCTCCGGGGCCCGATCGGCGTGGTGCGGGTAGGTGAGGGTGCCGTCGGCCGCGTAGTGCAGCTGGGGCAGGCGCAGCGGGGGCTCGACCAGGCCGCGCCGGTGCCGCCACAACGCGGTGGCCGGGTCGAAGCGATAGTCGGCAAGGAACCGGTGACCGTGCCGGGCGACGAACAGCACGGCGTCGACGATGTAGTCGACCACCGCGTCGGAGACGAAGTAGTTGAAGTTGACCCGCACCCACCCGGGCTTGATCCCCTCGCAGCCGGCCGCGATCTGCCGTTCGAAGCGGTGCGAGTGGTCCAGGTCGATGCCGAGCAGCCGGTGGCCGTACGGGCCGGCGCACGAGCAGCCGCCGCGGGACTGGATCCCGAACAGGTCGTTCAGCAGCGAGACGACGAAGTTGTGGTGCAGGTAGCGGCCGGACGGCGCGCGGACGACGAATGAGACGATCGACAGCCGCTCGGCCGCGAGGTTGCCGAGCACCTCGATGCGCGGTTCGCGCGTCCAGGCCCCGATCGCGCGGCGGAGGAAGCGATCCTCGTTGGCGCGGATCGTGCCGACACCGACGGCCTGCTTGAGGCCGAACACCAGACCGGCCCGGATGGCCTCGATGATCGCCGGCGTCCCACCCTCCTCGCGAGCCACGGGGTCGGCCAGGTACCGGTGCTCGCTGGGGTTGACGTACTCGACCGTCCCGCCGCCGGGCACGTCCGGCACCCGGTTGCGCAGCAGCTCCCGGCGCACGGCCAGGACGCCCGGCGTGCTCGGGCCGCCGATGAACTTGTGCGGGCTGAGGAAGACGGCGTCCTTGTACGAGGCCGGGTGGCCGGGGAGGGCGCGCATCCGGAGCTCGACATACGGGGCCGCCGCGGCGTAGTCCCAGAACGACAGGGCGCCGTGCGTGTGCAGCAGCGTCGCGATGGCGGTCGTGTCGCTGAGGATGCCGGTGACGTTGCTGGCCGCGGAGAACGACCCGATCTTCACCGGGCGATCGGCGTGCCGGCGCAGTTCCTGCTCCAGGGCGGCGAGGTCCACGTGCCCGTCCGCGTCCTGCGGGATGACGACGACGTCGGCGATCGACTCCCGCCAGGGCAGCTCGTTCGAGTGGTGCTCGAACGGTCCGATGAACACGATCGGGCGCTGCGCGGGCGGGATGTGCGCGGCGAGGTGGTGCGTGTCCTCCAGCGTGGACGGGATCCGCAGCCCGAGGATGCCGATCAGCTTGTCGATCGCCCCGGTGGCACCGGAGCCGGTGAAGATCACGACATCGTCGTCGGTGGCGCCGAGGGCGTCGTGGATCACCGCGCGGGCGTCCTCGCGCAGCCGGGTCGTCTGCAGGCCCGTGCCGCTCGACTCGGTGTGGGTGTTCGCGTATCGGGGAAGGACCTCGTCGCGGATGAAGTCCTCGATGAAGGTCAGGGCTCGCCCGGACGCGGTGTAGTCGGCGTAGGTGACCCGCCGGGGCCCGTACGGCCCGTGCATGACCTGATCGTCGCCGATCACCGACTCGCGGATGCGGCGGACGAGTGGAGTGTCGGCGGGCGGAGTGGTGCGCGCGGTCATGGCCGGCTGCCGGGCCTCATGGGAGCCGAAGCTACACCCCGACCGGTCGCGGCCACGACCGGGACGTAGGGCCCGGCCCGGTTGAGACGTTCGTCCACCCGAGGCATAGATACCCAAGGGGGTATGGTAGAAATGGTGTGCGGCACCTTCCGCCGCGTGACCGGGAAACGTATCGAGGAGCGTTCGTGACGACCACTGCGTCCCGCCCAGAGTCCGATGTCGACGGCGGTTCATCGCCCGGCCTGTTGACCCGGCTCGGCGCCTGGTCCGGAACCCACCTGCGACTGGTGCTGCTCGGCTGGCTGGTGGTCGTCGGGGTCTTCGGCGCCTTCGCCCCGCAGGTCGAATCGGCGCTTTCGGGCGCTGGTTGGCAGGACAGCGGCAGCCAGTCGGTCAAGGCCCGCGACCTCATCGCCAAGGAGTTCGCCGGCCTCAACTCGACGGCGTTGCAGGTGGTCGTCGTGGACAAGACGGCGATCGCGACCGACCCGGCTGCGCAACAGGTGATCGCGAAGGCGACCGCGCTGCTGAAGGCCGATCACCGGGTGCAGTCCGTGGTGCCGCCGCAGCCGGGGGTGTCGATCTCCAAGGACGGGCGGACGGCGATCATCCAGGCCGGGGCGAAGGCCGACGCCAACGAGATGGTGCGCGCAGCCGACGACCTCGTCGGGCCGCTGCGCAAGCTCTCGACCGGGCCGGTCTCGGTCGAGTTGACCGGCTCCAGCGCGCTCTGGGCGAACTTCAACAAGGTGAACCACTCGGCGATGATCAAGTCCGAGGTGTTGTCCTGGCCGGTCACCATGCTCGTGCTGGTACTGGCGTTCGGCAGCCTGGTCGCCGCCGGCCTGCCGCTGATGCTCACGCTGGTCGGCCTGATCACCGCCGCCGGCGCGCTGGTGCTGTCGACCCACATCGCGCCGGTGAGCATCTGGGCGATGAACTTCGCGATGATGTTCGCCCTCGCCCTCGGCATCGACTACGCCCTGTTCATCGTGGTCCGGTTCCGGGCGGCGCTGCACCGGCGGGCCGAGGAGGCCGACCGCAAGGCCGCTGCGGTCGCGGCCGTCGCGGAGACGATGGGCACGGCCGGCAAGGCGGTCGCCTTCAGCGGTCTCACCGTGCTCGTGTCGCTCTCGACCGTCCTGCTCGTCCCGAGCCCGGCGTTCCGGAGCATGGCGCTCGGCATCATGCTGTCGGTGGTCGCGGTCCTGGCCGCGACGCTCACCCTGCTGCCGGCCGTGCTCGGCCGGCTCGGGCAGCGCGTCGATGCCGGCAAGGTCCGGATTCCCGGCGCGCTCGACCGGGCCGAGCGGCGGGCCATCGAGCGGGAGGCGGCGGCTGCGGCGGCCGGAACGTCCACCCCGGCCGACGTGACGGACGTGTACAACGGACCGCACCCGCACCTGCACCACACGGTCGCGGGTCTCGAGCGCATGCTGCACCACTGGGGGGCGCTGCTGCACCGCCGCCCGTGGGTCGCCGGCGGACTCGTCGTGGTCGTGCTCGGCGTGCTGGCCTGGCCGGTGCTGTCGCTGCGGACCGGCATGCCGAGCATCGCGATCATCCCGCCGAGCCAGAGCGCGCGGGCGGGCTACAACGACGTCGTCCACGCCTTCGGACCCGGCGCGCCGGGCACCCTCTCGATCGTCACGCCGGCGGCCGAGCAGGGGCAGGCCCAGGCCGTGCTCGGGCACGACGCCGGCATCGCCGCGGTCATGCCGGCCGGGCAGTCGAACGGCTGGGCCATGACGCTGGCCATCCCGACGACGGACGCCTCGGCCAAGGCCACCGGCGCCACGATCGACCGGATCCGGACCGAGCTGCCGAAGGGCGCACTCGTCGGTGGCGCGGCGGCCGAGAACCATGACCTGGAGAAGGTGCTATCGGCCCGCACACCCCTGGTCTTCGGCCTGCTCATCGGGCTGGGCTTCCTGCTGCTGCTGGTCGCCCTCGGCTCGCCGCTGGTCGCGTTCGTCGGGGTGGTGACGAACCTCGCGTCCATCGCCGCCGCGTTCGGCGTGGCCAAGCTGATCTTCCAGGACGGTCACCTGTCCGGGCTGCTCAACTTCGAGCCGCAGGGCTTCGTCGACGCCTGGGGACCGCTGTTCTTCGGCGCGATGCTGTCCGGCGTCGCGATGGACTACACGCTGTTCCTGCTCTCGGCCGCCCGCGAGCACTACGACCTGACCGGCGATCCGCAGCACGCCATGCGTATGGCGCTGCGCACGTCCGGCCGCGTGGTCGTGGCAGCGGCCGGTGTGATGGTCGCGGTGTTCATGACGTTCGCGCTGTCCGGGCCGCTCGCGCCCAAGGAGATGGGCATCATCCTGGCCGTCGCCGTGTTCCTCGACGCGCTCTGCGTGCGGATGGTCCTGCTTCCGGTCGTCCTGCGGCTGACCGGCCACGGGGCCTGGCACCGCCCGGCCTGGCTCGACCGCATCCTGCCGCACGTCCGCTTCGCCCACTGACCGATCAAGGAGACAGTTGATGTCCGACTACGGAATGTCCGTCACGCTGGAGGCCGGCTACGCCGACGCGGTCGAGCGGACCCGCGCCGCGCTCGCCGAGCAGGGCTTCGGCGTCCTGACCGAGATCGACGTCGCGGCCACGATGAAGGCCAAGCTCGGTGCCGACCTGGCGCCGTACGTGATCCTCGGCGCCTGCAACCCGCCACTGGCGCACCGGGCGATCTCCGCCGAGGCGTCCATCGGCCTGCTGCTGCCGTGCAACGTCGTCGTTCGCACCATCGACGACGGTCACACCCTGGTCGAGGCGATGGACCCCGAGGTGATGGTCAAGGTCTCGGACGCCCCCGGCCTGGCCGAGGTCGCGGGCGAGGCCCGGACCCGGCTGGCGGACGCACTGCAGGCGCTGGCCGCGGCGGAGGTGGCGGTATGAGCGACGAGCTGCGAGTGCGGCATCTGGGCAACGACCGGTTCGCCGTCGATGTCCGCGGCCACGAGATCGTCGTCGACCAGCCGGTCGCCGACGGCGGCGAGGACACCGCGGCGACCCCGACCGAGCTCTTCGTCGCCGGCCTGGCCAGCTGCGTGGCGTTCTATGCCCGCCGCTACCTGAAGCGGCACGACATCGACCCGGCCGGATTGGGCGTCGCCGCCGACTACGCGATCGGCGGCCGCCCGGCCCGCGTCACCGAGCTGTCCGTCCACATCACCGCGCCGCCCGCGCTGCCCGACGACCGGCGCGACGCCTTCCTGGCCGTGGCCTCGCACTGCACGGTGCACAACACCCTGGCCGAGGCGCCGCACGTCCGGGTCACCCTCGAGGACGGAGATGTGAAATGACATCGACCACTGCCTGTGCCGCCGGCACCTCCGGCTGGCCGGTCCAGCGGACGCTGTTCCTGCTCGCCGGGACGGTCACGCTGGTCGGCCTCCTGCTCGGCGTGACCGTGAGCGGCTGGTTCCTTCTCCTTCCGGCGCTGACCGGCCTGAACCAGCTGCTGTTCGTCGCCGTCGGGTGGTGCCCGGCGTCCTTGCTGCTCAGGCGGTTCGGGGCGAGCGACCTTCGGGACCGGCCCGCGGAGCAAGCGCTCGCCGGCCCCAGCTGATCGGTCGCGCGGTCATGGCGCAGGCCCCGTCCGCCCCGGCCGGCACCGCATTGCCGCGCCGGTCGGCCGGTCGTGTGCTCGTCGTGGACGACGAGCCCAACATCCGGGCCGTCCTGCGGGGCTACCTCGAGGCAGAGGGCTTCGCCGTCAGCGAGGCGAGCGACGGTGAGCAGGCGCTGGCCTCGATGGAGTCGGCGCCGGTCGACGTCGTCTTGCTGGACGTACTGCTTCCCGGCATCGACGGGCTGGAGGTGCTGCGCCGGATCCGCACCCTCGGGGACACCTTCGTCGTGGTCGTGAGCGCCCGTACCGACGAGGTGGACCGGCTCCTGGGTCTCGGGCTCGGTGCCGACGACTACATCACCAAGCCCTTCAGCCCGCGCGAGGTCGTGGCCCGGGTGCGGGCGATGCTGCGCCGCGGCCGCGCGAATCCGGCCGCGGACTCGCTGCTGCGATTCCAGGGCCTGGAAGTCGACCGGGCCGGGCGCGTCGTCACCGGGCCCGGCGGCCAGGTCAGCCTCTCGAACCTCGAGTTCGAACTTCTCCTCGCGCTCGCCGAGGCGCCCGGCCGCGTCTTCTCGCGGCAGCAGTTGCTGGAGCGGGTGTGGGGGTACGACTTCTTCGGTGACGAGCGCGTGGTCGACGTCCACATCCGCAACCTGCGCGCCAAGCTCGACGACGACGCCAGCGAGCCGCGGCTGATCGCGACGGTTCGCGGCGCGGGGTACAAGTTCGTCGGGCAACCGTCATGAGGCCCTGGCGCCAGGTGCGATTGGGCACCCGGCTGCTGGGCTCCTACCTGCTGGTCATCGCCGTCGGCGGGGCCGTGACGTACCTGATCGTCCGGTTGCTCGCGCCGCGCCTGTTCGACGAGCGCATGCACCTCGGCCCGGGCGCGGGCCTGGGCAGTCGAATGGGGTCGGGCCCCTCGGTTCGGGACGCGTTCCGCTCGGCGGTGAACGTGGCCCTCCTCATCGGTCTGGGGGTCAGCGTGGTGCTCGCCGCCGCCCTCGCGTTCTGGGCCGGGCGACGCCTGGTCAAGCCGCTCACGGAGGTCCGGTCGGCGGCCCGCCGGGTCGCGGCGGGCGACTACGGGGTGCAGGTGCTCATCCCCAAGGTGCCCGAGCTGGCCGAGGTCGCCACGGACATCAACACCCTGGCCGCCGCGCTCGCGGACACCGAAACCCGCCGGACCCGCCTGCTCGGCGACGTCGCCCACGAGATGCGCACGCCGTTGACCGCCCTCGACGGCTACGTCGAGGGCATGGTCGATGGGGTCTTCAGCGCGGACCGGGCGACCCTCGCCGCGCTCGCCGACGAGCTACGGCGACTGCACCGCCTCGCCGACGACCTTGCACAACTGTCCCGCGCCCAGGAGCAGCGGCTGGAGCTGCGGCCCGCGCACTGCGACCTCGCCGCCTTGGGGCGGCACGCCGCGGGCCGGCTCGCCGACCAGTTCACGGATGCGCACATCACGCTCACGGTCGACGCCCCCGAACCGGTTTCGATCACGGCTGACGCCGGGCGGATCGAGCAGGTACTGACGAATCTGCTCGGCAACGCGCTCGCCGCGACCCCGGCCGGCGGGTCGGTCGCCCTGACGATCGGGCGGCGGGGGAGCGCCGCGACGGCCACCGTGAGCGACACCGGCGTGGGGCTGGCCGCCGCCGACCTCGAACGGATCTTCGAGCGGTTCTACCGCGCGCGCCCGCCGGGCGGTTCCGGAGGCTCGGGAATCGGCCTGACGATCGCCCGCAGCATCGCCCGTGCCCATGGCGGCGATGTCCTTGCCGCCTCGGACGGGCCGGGCCGGGGCGCCCGGTTCACCCTCACCCTGCCGTCCTGACCGGCCCGGCACGAGGAGGGCCGGTCGCGGCCGGGTGGCTCAGTTCGCGTGCGATCGGCGCACCATCTTGAACACCTTGAGGCTCACCCGCGCGAAGCGGTAGGCCTGGTACGGCAGCAGCGTTCGCATGCGCAAGGTGCCGGCCGAGGGCATGGGGGCGAACGAGCCGGTGAGCTCGCCGGGCAGCCGGGGCTCCGCGGCCGCGCCGGTCGGGGTCGGTTGGGTGCTGGTCATCGCGTCCTCACTCCGGGATGAGGGACCAGCCGGGGCGGCCCTTCGCCTTGTAGATGAACAGGTAGTGGAGCAGGTGCTTCACCCAGTGCCCGGCGAGACCGATCTCGCCGGTCGTCTCGGTGAGGCTGCGCCCGTAGGCCGGGAACGTCTCGCGGTCCGGCACGACGGGGTACATCGTCATCGACGCGGCGGTGCCGCGCCGCAGCCCGGCGCCGGCCGAGGCGACGCAGGCCGCGCCCATGGCGGCCATCGAGGCGGTATGGGTGGGTGTGGAGCTGCCGGTCTTGATCATGTCGGCGATGCTGCGGGCGACCTGGCGCCCCATCAGGCCGGACGGCATGCCGGTGCGGGGCGGGGCGGGCGCGATCACGGTGCCGCGCGGTGAGGTGCGCGGCCGGGAGATGGCGTGCGGCGGGGCGAACGCGATGCCGACGCCGAAGATGTTCGGGTAGGTGGGGTTGGCGTAGGTGCTGGGCCAGTCCGATGCGCGCCAGTCGTCGTAGGCCTTCGGGGTGTAGTCGGCGTCGACCTTGAGGAACCCGTTCGGTGCGAAGACCTCGGAGGTGATGTCGGCACCGGACCGGTCGTACGCAGTGAGGTCCTGGCCGCGGAACGGGGGCAGGAGCATCGCGAAGTCGAAGGCCAGCACGCCCTCCTCGCCGTCGACGGTCTCGTAGAAGACCTTGCCCTCCTCGACCCGCTGCACGTGGACGCCGAGGACCGCCTTCACGTCGCGCTCCAGGAACAGCGACTCCGTCCACAACCGGCTGCTGGTGAGGAAGCCGTTCTGGTTGAAGGTCATGCCGCCGACGCCGAAGTCGCCGAGCTCGTACTCGTTGGTCAGGTAGATGACCTCGGCCCGGTCGCGGAGCCCGCGGGACCGCAGCTCGTGCTCGACGTTGAAGGCGTACTCGAAGGCGGCGCCCTCGCAGGTGCACATGCCGTGGCCCACGCCGATGACCAGCCGCTGGTGCTCGCCCCGCTCGAGCCGGTCGATCACCTCGGCGAACCGGGCGGCGGCGTGCCGTGCGTGGTCGGCGGTGCAGACCGACACCGAGTACCCGCCGTCCGGCCCCAGACCGGGGGTCGCCGCGAAGTTGAGCTTCGGACCGGTGGCGTTGATGAGGAAGTCGTACTCGAGCCGTTCGCGCTCGCCGGCCCGGGCCGGCAGGGTGTACTCGATCTCGACGGCGGGGCTACCACCGTCCGCTGAGCCCTCGGGCCACAGCTCGACCGCACGGGCCTGCCGGAAGTCGATCTTCTTGCGGCGGTACACCGGCGCGAGCGGGAACACGACCTGATCCGGCTTCATCCGGCCGACACCGACCCAGATGTTGGACGGGATCCAGTTGTAATCGGCGTTCGGCGACACCACGACCACCTCATGGCCGCGCCTGAGCCGGCGCCGCAGGTGCAGCGCTGCCGTATGGCCGGAGATTCCGGCTCCGAGGATCACCACACGAGCCATGGACGCGCTCCTTCGACTGGGTCGGACGGCGATCCTCGGCAAGGACGCCGTCATCCAAGGATACCCCGGTGGGTATCTGTAACCAGAGTCGTTGGACCCAGTCCGCGATCAGGAGAGGTGCCGCCGCCGTCGGACGTGGTGGGCGTCAGCCACGGTATCCGGGCTCGATGTGGCCCCTTTCCGCGACCATGCGAGGCGGCTGCGCCGCGACCATTCGGCCGGCAAAGCCGATCAACCCTGACGGGCCGAGACGTCACGGTCGCAGTCGGCGGTTCGCACGCCGGTAGGTCGGCGCCTCGGGGGTTTGACGAATCCGTGGCATACGTGTCGGACCGGCCCGGGCTGCCGGCCGCACCGCCTGATGAGAGTGCGTCGCGAGGGCCCGGTGACTGCTCTGCCGCTCAGGACAGGGTGAGGAAGAGGTGCTCCATCTCCTCGATGGTCATCGGCGGATCGCTGCCCTCGGCGGCCGGAATCATGCACTGGCGCATCCCGGTGGCGAGGAGCTTGAAGCCGGCTCGGTTGAGGGCGTGCCCGGCCGCGGCCAACTGGCCGACGACGTCCGAGCAGTCGCGGCCCTGTTCGAGCATACGGATGACGCCGCCGATCTGGCCCTCGACGCGGCGCAGTCGCTTGATTACCTCATCCGATGTTCCGCGCTCGAACTCCATGCCTGCGACTATACGCCCTACCCCGTAGGGTATCGCAAGGTCAAGTCGGCGGACCCGTGCAGGACACGATCCCGAACCGCGGGTGGCGTCCGCCGGCGGGCTCGATGTTCAACGCACGGGCTGCCCGTTCGGACGCGCGAGCGCCGCGGCACCCTTCTCCCGGGCCAGGAAGGAACCGAGCTCCTCGATCGTGCTCATCAGCGGCGCCGGGAACACGACGGTCGTGTTCTTGTCGACGCCGATCTCGACCAGGCTCTGCAGGTTGCGCAGCTGCAGGGCCAGCGGGTGCGCCATCATCACGTCCGAGGCCTCGCCGAGCGCAGCCGCGGCGAGCGACTCGCCCTCGGCGTTGATGATCTTGGCCCTCTTCTCGCGCTCCGCCTCGGCCTGCTTGGCCATCGCCCGCTTCATCGTCTCGGGGAGCTGGATGTCCTTGAGCTCGACGAGGTCACCTCGACGCCCCACTCCAGGGTCGTGACGTCGAGGATCTTGCGGATGTCACCGTTGATCTTGTCGGTCTCGGCCAGGATCTCGTCGAGGTTGTGCTGCCCGACGACCTTGCGCAACGTCGTCTGTGCGATCTGGTTGATCGCGGCGTGCACGTTCTCGATGGCGATCACGGACTTGGTCGCGTCGATCACCCGGAAGTAGGCGACCGCCGAGACGTCGACGCTGACGTTGTCGCAGGTGATGATGCCCTGCGACTGGATCGGCATCGTGACGATGCGCAGGGACACGCGATGCATGACGTCGACGAACGGGATGATCATCCGGAACCCGGGCTGGCGGACGCCGATCAGCCGCCCGAAGCGGAAGACGACGCCACGCTCGTACTGCTTGACCACGCGGATCGCGAGGGCGAGCAGGATCAGCCCGACCAGTGCGACGATGGCAAGAGTGGTTACGAGAGCGACCATGGCGCACCTCATCCGTCGGTGACGCCTCCAGCGTGCCGACATCCCGGGCCGTTCGGACAGATTCGATCAGCCCGCGCCGGGCGCGACCAACGGCCCGGCTCGAGCTCAGCCGCCGACCGTCAGGTGGTCGAGCAGCTCTCGGAGCGGGTCCGGTGTCCGCTGCGGGGCGCACCGCTCGGCCAGCGCGACGGCGTACCGGATCTTGCGACCGCTCCGGGTGCCGACGAAGCGGTGCAGTTGCTGCTCGGCGGTGCGCCGCCGCTGCGCCGGTTGCCGCCGGAACGTGACCAGCGCCGGAAACTCACCCTCGGCCCGGACGACGTCCTCCACGACATCGGCACCCAGCGTGCGGATCAGCTCGTCCTCCAGGTCGGTGACACACACGAACACGCCGGCCGACCCGCGCCGCGCCCGATCGAACGCGCGGAAGTAGTGCGACCGCTCCGCCGCATCGCACAGCGCCGCGAGCCGCAGCTCCAAGCCGGACTGGTCGAGGACGGTCACGAACCGGGCGACGTTCGTCGCCCCGCCCATGTCGAGCACCAGTACGCCGTCGGCCTCCAGATCGCGTCGGCGGCCGGCCGCCAGCGCCTCGACCGCGGCTCGGTCGCTGGCGCCCTCGACGAGCACGACTTCGCGCACGTGCCCGTCGATCGCCCGCGCGGCCGCTCCGACCGCGGCGGGCGGGACCGAGCCGAGGGCGGCGCGGGTGACGGTGCGCCCGAACTCGGACAGCCCCGCCGAGCGCCCGGGATGAGGGTCGTTCACGGCCTCGGACGGTACCCGGCCCGGCCGGGTGATTTGAGCCCGCTCTACCGGGCACCCCGGTCGGTCAGGGACACCGGGGACCTCAGGCCGTGGGTGCGTGGCGTCAGCGTCGGGCGGTGGTCGCGGTCCGCCTGCGGGCGGCGCCGGTTCGGCATCGGGCCGGGGCGGCCGACGTAGTAGCCCTGGGCGTAGTCCACCCCGAGCTCCTTGAGCTTGGCCAGGGTCGCCGCGTCCTCCACGAACTCGGCCACCGTCCGCTTGCCCAGTTCGCGCGCGACCTGCACCAGCGACCGTACGAGCACCTCGTCGGCCCGATCGGTGAGCATGCCGCCGACGAACGAGCCGTCGATCTTGAGGTAGTCGAACGGCAGGTGCCTAAGGTAGTAGAAGGACCCGTAGCCGGCGCCGAAGTCGTCCAGCGCGAACTGGCACCCGATGTCCGCCATGCGGGTCGCGAACGCCCGCGCCCGCGGGATGTCGGTGATGGCCGCCGTCTCGGTGACCTCGATGATCATGCCGTCGGGGCGGGGCAGCCCGGCCACCGCCGACTCGATCACCTCACCGATGCTGGGGTCGCTCATCGAGGTGCCGGACAGGTTGACGGCCAGGTGGATCCGGCGCCCGGCGTCCTGCTCGGTGGCGAGCAGCTGGCACGCAGCCCCGATGACCCACCGATCGATGCGCTTGATCAGGCCCGAACGCTCGGCAGCCGGGAGGAACTGGCCCGGCGCGATCAGCGAACCGTCGTCGTCCACCATCCGCAGCAGCGCCTCGTAGTGATCGATCTCGTTCGTCGCCAGGTTCATCAGGGGCTGCACGAGCAGGACGAACTTGTCGTTGCCCAGGGCGTCGAGGATCCGCTCGACCCAGGTGTGCCGGAGCATCACGTCGGCCTGCTGCGGGTCGAGCGTCGAGTACAGCGCGATGCGGTCCCGCCCGGTGTCCTTCGCCTGGTACATCGCGACGTCGGCCTGGATCAGCAGTTCCGGCGCGCTCGGCGGCGGGTCCTGGCGCAAGGACGCGAGCCCGGCGCTCGCGGTGATGCGGACGGTGGTGCCGTCGTCGAGCGCGACCGGCGCCGCCCGCAGTGCGGCCAGGAGCGTGACCATCACGGTCTGCGCATCGTCCGGGCTGGTGTCGGGCAGGACGGCGGCGAATTCGTCACCACCGAGCCGGCCGATGAAATCGGACGCGCGCAGGTGCTGCCGGAACAGCGCGGCCACGCCGCGCAGGACGCCGTCGCCGGCGGCGTGGCCGCGGCTGTCGTTGATGAACTTGAAGCCGTCGAGGTCGATGGCGACGACCGTGCAGTCCCGGCCGAGCGCGGCGCAGTCGTCGACGATCCGCTCGACCTCCATCTCGATGTGCCGCCGGTTCGGCAGCTCGGTGAGCGAGTCGTGGGTCGCGAGGTACTCGAGGTCACCGCGCGACTTGCGCAACGCCAGCCGCGCGCTGTCCAGGGCGTGGGCGGCCTCGGCGACGCTGCGCTGCATGCCGTTGAACGCAACCGCCATCGCGCCGACCTCGTCGCGGCTGATGACCTCGACCGGGGTGACGTTCGGCGACACCCGGGCCTCGTCGAGATTGCCGCGCCCGAGCGCGTCCATCGCGGTCGTGAGCTGCATCAGGGTCTCGGTCGACAACCGCTTCGCGGCGGCGGCGACCTCGGTCACCGAATGCGCGATCATGCCCGGCAGGACGAGCCCGACCGTGATCGTCACGATGGCGACGGCCACGAAGAGGTCTTCCAGGACGGCGACCATGACCGGGCTGCGACCACCGGCGCTCGACACCGCGAGCAGGTAGCCGGACCCGTCGAGCACCATCACGGTGAGCATCGCGCCGGTCAGCTTCAGGTGCAGGCTGCGCGGGATGGGCGGCCGGCCGGCCGCCCGTCGGTCGGTGAAGCGGCGCCACGCGAAGAAGATGCAGCCGGAGTAGGCGAGCAGCAGCCCGAAGATCACCACCGGCAGGCGGAACTGCCGGAACCCGAGCAGGGTGGAGACCAGCCAGGCCGCGGCGGCGAGCAGGCCGAGAGTCACGGTGCCGCGCGGTGCTCGCCACGGACGAACCCACTCGGGGTGGTCCCGGCGCAGCAACCACACGGCGACGCTCGGCAACGCGATGCCGATCAGGTACGTGAAGTTGGCGGCGGCGATCATCCACACCGGGTCGCCGGCGAGCAGGAAGACGACGGCCGCGCCGGCGGTCAGCACGATGGCGACGTGCGGCGCGTCGGCCCGGTTGCGCCGCCCGACGAGGCGGGGCAGCAGCCCGTCGTCGGAGAGCTGCGAGATCGTCCGGCTGGCGCCGGCCAGCGGCTGCACGGTGCCGTGGAACATGTTGAGCACCATGAACCAGACGGCGAAGCTCTTCGCCGTCGAGCCGACCAGCGGGGCGAACGTCGGCCCGAGCAGGTGAGCCAGGCCGGTCGAGTCGGCGCCGGCGATGCCGTGGGCCCCGAACACTCCGAGCCACACGACCGGCAGGACGACGAAGTAGAGCGCCGCCATCCCGGCGCTGAAGAACATGGCCCGGGGCAGCGTGCGATCCGGGTCGCGCATCTCGCCGACGTGGCAGGTGGCCGCCTCGAAGGCCGGTGCCGCGAAGCCGATCAGGTACAGGCCGGCCATGGCGCCCGACACCTTGCCGAACACGCCGTCGAACGGGGCGGTCAGATTCCAGTGCATCGCCTGGTGCGCGTCGACCGACCCGCTCCAGATCGGGACGATCGCGCTCAGGAATGCCAAGGTCCCGGAGCCGATCGCGATCAGCCGGACGACCCGGGTCACCCGGGAGATCCCGGTCAGGTTGAGGATGGCGAAGGCCACCACGATCGCGACCGCCAGCGGGGCGGTCGGAACGGCCGGCAGGTACCACGCGTGCAGCGCGTCGGCCGACAGCAGCGCGGTGAGCCCGCAAGTCGGTACCCAGCCCCACCAGTAGCAGACACCGGTGAGGTTCGACAGGACGGGGTTGTAGCGGCGGAACGCCTCGGCGCAGGTGGAGGCGATGCCGCCGACCCGGTCCGGCCACATGAGCACCAGTTCCGTCCAGCCCGGCGCGGCCGCGAACGACAGCAGCAGCCCGACCCCGAGCAGCGGGATCGCCGCGCTGCCCTGACTGGCCACGAGGGCGGCCAGCAGGAACAGGCTCTGGTTGCTGCCCCCCATGGCCAGGGCCGCCGTGTCCAACCACCCGATCGTCCGGGGGTGCGCGGCGCCGCTCGGCGCGTCGACCGGGCGGTTCACCACACGCGGGCCGGTGCGAGTGAGGTCGGCTCGACGGCGTCCACCCACCGGGCGCCGTAGGGCAACAGTCATGAACACTCCACGTCGCAGGGGAACCGGCCCTTCCTCCTTCGACCGCGGCCGCCGCATCGTGAGCACGACGGGGCCGGCCGGCCGGGACGAGGTGGTGGTGACCGCAGCGAAAGGGGCCAATCGGGCCCTGCCCGGCCGGCGTCCTGCTCTATCGTTCGGATGACGACGGTTCGGCCAACGACACAGGGAGTGGGTCCGGCGATGACGATCGCTCTGGTCACGGGCGCCGGACGGGGCATCGGCCGGGCCGTGGCGCAGCGGCTGAGCGCCGAGGGGTTGCGCGTCGCCCTCACCGCCCGAGACGGCGGGCAACTCCGCGAGACCGCGGCCGGCTGTGCAGGTGACACGCTGGTCTGCCCGGCCGACGTCACCGAGGCCGCCGCGCTCGAGGAGCTCTTCGCGACGGTGGAGCGGGAGTGGGGGCCGGTGGCCGTGCTGGTCGCGAACGCCGGCGCCGGCCACTCCGCCCGGCTGGAGCGCACGTCCGACGCCGACTGGCAGCGGATGCTCGACCTGAACCTGACCGCGCCGTTCCGGTGCCTGCGCCGGGCCGTACCGGCGATGCGGGACGCGCACTACGGCCGAGTGGTGGTCATGGCCTCGATCGCGGCCCGGATCGGTGAGCCCTACCTGGCCGCATACACCGCGAGCAAGCACGGCGCGCTCGGGCTCGTCCGGGCCGCCGCCGCCGAACTGGCCGGCACCGGGGTGACGGTCAACGCCGTCTGCCCGGCCTTCGTCGACACCCCGATGACCGCGGCGACCATCGACAACATCGTCGCCACCACCGGCCGCTCGGCCGAGGAGGCGCGGCAGATCATCGAACGCAAGCAGCCGATCGGCCGGTTGATCAGTCCGGACGAGGTGGCCGACGCCGTGTGGTTCTGCGTCCAGAACGGCGGCCTGACCGGCCAGGCGATCAACGTCGACGGAGGAGCGGTGCAATCGTGATCGAACGGATCGACCCGCCGGAGCTGGCCCGGCCGAGCGGCTTCGCCCACGCTGTGCGGGCCACCGGCACCTACGTCTTCCTGGCCGGGCAGACCGCCCTGGACGCCGGCGGCCGGGTGGTCGGCGAGGGGGTCGTCGCGCAGTTCGAGCAGGCGCTCGGCAACCTGCTGACGGCGCTGCGGGCCGCCGGCGGCGAGCCGCACCAGCTGGCCACGCTCACCGTCTACGTGGTCGACATGGACGACTACCGTGCCCACGCCCGCGAGATCGGCGGCGTGTGGCGGCGGCTGGCCGGACGGGACTACCCGGCCATGGCCGGGATCGGCGTCAGCCGGTTGTGGGACGTCGAGGCGCTGGTCGAGGTCCAGGGCGTCGCCGTGCTCTGAGCCGGCGTCAGTGGCTGCGGGCCGCGTCGACGAACCGGTGGGCGGGGTCGGCGAGGCGCGACCGCAGCTCGAAGAAGGTCTCGGCCGCGTGCACGCCCGGCCAGCGGGGCGGCAGCAGTTCCGGCGCGAGCCCCGGGTCGAGGTAGGGCAGGCGGCGCCAGTCGGTCAACGCGGCCAGGTAGTCGGCGAAGGCGGCCCGCTCGTCCACGGTCCGCCGTCGCCGGTAGCGCGCGAGCACCGGCTGGTAGCGGCCGAGGAACTCGTCGTAGAGCGAGCGGAGCCGCTCGAGGTCCCACCACTGCGCGACCTTGTGCCGCTGGTCGCCGAGGGCGGCGTGATCGGCGCGGAACAGGTCGACGTACCCGGCCAGGCCCTGGCGGGACAGGGTGTCGCGCGTCTCGTCCAGCAGGTGCTCCGGGGCCACCCAGACGCCGGCGGCGACCGTGCCGAACCCGAGCCAGGCCAGCCGCGACCGCAGCTGGTGGCGCTTCTCCCGCTCGGCCTCGGGGACGCTGAAGACGGCGAGCAGCCAGCCCTCGTCGGCGCTCGCGCGCTGGCGGTCGAAGATCCGGCGATCACCCTCGTCGAGGATGGCGCGGGCCTCGGCCGACAACCCGTACCCCGCGGCGCCGCCGACCCGTTCGGCGACCAGGATGCCGCGCCGTTTCAGCCGCGAGATGGACGAGCGGACGGCCGGCTCGTCGACGCCGAGTTCGGCGAGGAGGCGGATGAGGGTGGCGACGCTGAGCCAGCCCCCGTCCTCGCGGGCGTACAGCCCGTAGACGCTGACGATGAGCGCGCGGGGCTGGCGGCTGCGGCCGTTGGCGTCGTCGTCGGGGCCGGGCACGCGGCCACCTTAGCGTCGTTGCGTCCCCTTGACTGTCGTCACGGCGGCGGAATACTGGGGCGATGACGCCCAGTGGCCGGTCGGGGCACGTCGACCCGTTCTGCCGGGACAATCTCCCGGCCCGCGAGCTGTGGCCGGAGTTCCGCTTCGACCGCCCCGAGCTGCAGTACCCGCCGCGGCTCAACGCGGCCGTCGAGCTGCTCGAGGCGACGGCGGCCCGGTTCGGCGGCGACCGGCCCTGCCTGCTCGGCCCGGACGGCACCCGCTGGAGCTACGCCGAGGTGATCGCGCGGGTGAACCGGGTAGCGCACGCCCTCGTCGACGAGCTCGGCGTCGTGCCCGGCAACCGCGTGCTCCTCCGCGCGCCGAACATGCCGGCGCTGGCCGTGGCCTGGCTGGCCGTCCTCAAGGCGGGTGGCGTCGCAGTGGCGAGCATCCCGCTGCTGCGACCCGGCGAGATCGCGACCCTCGTCGAGATCACCCGACCGCAGGTGGCGCTGTGCGACCCCCGGTTCCTCGACGACCTGGTGGCCGCGGCGCCCGGGCTGCGGGCGGTGACCTTCGGTCGCGCCGACAGCGAGCTGGAGTCGCTCGCCGCGGGCAAGCCGGACACGTTCGCCGCCGCCGACACCGCCGCCGACGACGTCGCGATCCTCGCCACCACCTCGGGCACGACGGGCCGGCCCAAGGCGACGATGCACTTCCACCGCGACCTGCTGGCCGTCGCCGACACGTTCTCCCAGCTCGTCATCAAGCCCCAGCCGGACGACGTCTTCACCGGGACCCCGCCGCTGGCGTTCACCTTCGGCCTCGGCGGGCTGCTGCTGTTCCCCCTGCGCGCGGGCGCAGCGACACTGCTGATCGAGCGGGCCACGCCGGACGAGCTCGCCGACCACATCGCCGCCCACGGCGCCACGATCTGCTCGACCGCGCCGACCGCCTACCGGGCCATGCTCGCGTCCGGGCGGGCGGCGGCCCTGACCGGCCTGCGGCGGGCCGTCTCGGCCGGCGAACACCTCCCCGCATCGACCTGGCGCGCGTTCCACGAGGCGACCGGCGTCAAGCTCATCGACGGCATCGGCTCGACCGAGCTGCTACACGTCTTCATCTCGGCCGCCGACGACGACATCCGGCCCGGCAGCACCGGCCGGCCCGTGCCCGGATACCGCGCGGCCATCGTCGACGACGAGGGCGCGCCGGTGCCGCCCGGCGTGCCCGGGCGGCTGGCCGTGCAGGGCCCGACCGGCTGCCGGTACCTTGCCGACCCGCGGCAGGCTGCCTACGTCCAGAACGGCTGGAACATCACCGGCGACACGTTCGTGCAGGACGAGGACGGCTACTTCCACTTCCAGGCCCGCAGCGACGACATGATCGTCTCCGCGGGCTACAACATCGCCGGCCCCGAGGTCGAGGAGGCGCTGCTCGCGCACCCGGCCGTCCTCGAGTGCTGCGTGGTCGGGGTCCCGGACCCGCAGCGCGGGCAGCTGGTGAAGGCGTTCGTCGTCGCGGCGCCGGGCACACCCGTCGACGACGAACTCGTCGCCGAACTCCAGGCCTTCGCGAAGGCGCGCATCGCGCCGTACAAGTACCCGCGGACGATCGAGTTCATCGAGGCGCTGCCCCGCACGAGCACGGGCAAGGTGCAGCGGTTCAAGCTGCGCGCGGCCGCAGCGAGCGCCGCGCTGTGAGCGGCGACCTGCGGATCGCCGTCATCGGCGGCGGGCCGGGCGGGCTCTACTTCGCGATCCTGGCCAAGCAGCTGAACCCGGCGCACGACATCACGGTGTGGGAGCGCAACCGGGCCGACGACACCTTCGGCTTCGGGGTCGTCTTCTCGGACGAGACGCTCGGCGGCATCGAGCACGCCGACCGCGTCGTCCACGAGCGGATGGCGCGGGAGTTCGCGCGCTGGGACGACATCGACGTGCACTACCGCGACCAGGTGGTCACCAGCGGCGGCCACGGCTTCGCCGCGATGAGCCGGCAAGCGGCTGCTCGAGATCCTGCAGGAGCGCTGTGCCGAGTTGGGCGTCGCCGTCCAGTTCTCGGCGCCGGCGCCGGACGTCGACGAGCTTGCCGCCACGCACGACCTGGTGGTCGCCGCTGACGGCCTCAACTCGGCCGTCCGGGCCCGGTACGCCGACACGTTCGGGCCGGCCCTCGACGCCCGCCGCTGCAAGTACATGTGGCTCGGCACCGACAAGGTCTTCGATGCGTTCAAGTTCTACGTCCGCTCGACCCCGCACGGCGTCATGCAGATCCACGGCTACCCCTTCGACACCACCGCGAGCACGTTCATCATCGAGATGAACGACGAGGTATGGGAGCGGGCCGGCTTCGACGCCTTCGCCGACCGAACGTTCGCGCCGGGGGAGTCCGACGACAAGTCGATCGACCAGGTCCGCGAGCTCTTCGCCGACGTGCTCGACGGCCACCAGGTGATGGCGAACAATTCCCGGTGGATCAACTTCACGACCGTCCGCAACGAGCGCTGGCGGCACGGCAACGTCGTCCTGCTCGGCGACGCCGCCCACACCGCGCACTTCTCGATCGGTTCGGGCACGAAGCTGGCGATGGAGGACTCGCTCGCGCTGGCCGCCTGCCTGCACGAGCAGCCGTCGGTCGCGGCCGCGCTCGAGGCCTACGAGGCCGAGCGGCGCCCGGTCGTGCAGTCGACACAGCGCGCGGCCCAGGCCAGCCTGGAGTGGTTCGAGAACCTCGGCCAGTACGTGCAGCAGGAGCCGTTGCAGTTCGGCTTCAACATCATGACCCGCAGCCGCCGCGTCACCTACGACAACCTGCGGCTGCGCGACCCCGAGTTCGTCGCGGCCGTGGACGAGTGGTTCGCCGGCCACGAACGCGACCGCGGGCACGGTGCGGGCGACGTCCGCCCGCCGATGTTCCAGCCGTTCCGGCTGCGCGGGCTGACGCTGCCGAACCGCGTCGTCGTCTCGCCGATGGACATGTACCGCGCCGTCGACGGGCGGCCGGGCGACTTCCACCTCGCCCACCTGGGCGGCAAGGCCCTGGGCGGCGCCGGCCTGGTGATGACCGAGATGGTGTGCGTCTCGGACACCGGCCGGATCACGCCCGGCTGCACCGGCCTGTGGACCGATCAGCAGGCGGCGGACTGGGCCCGCATCGTCGACTTCGTCCACGCCGAGTCGAAGGCGGCCATCGGTATCCAGCTCGGGCACTCGGGCCGGAAGGGCTCGACCAAGCTGATGTGGGAGGGCATGGACGAGCCGCTGGACGACGGCAACTGGCCGGTCGTCGCGCCGTCGGCGCTGGCGTACCGGCCGGGCGTCAACCAGGTGCCGCGCGAGCTCACCCGGGCCGACCTGGCCGAGATCCGCGCCCAGTTCGTCGCCTCGGCGTGCCGGGCCGACGCCGCCGGCTTCGACCTGCTCGAGCTGCACTGCGCGCACGGCTACCTGCTGTCGTCGTTCATCTCGCCGCTGACCAACCGGCGCACGGATGCCTACGGCGGCTCGCTCGCCAACCGGGTGCGCTACCCGGCCGAGGTGCTCGCCGCGATCCGCGAGGTGTGGCCGGACGGGAAGCCGATCAGCGTCCGGATCTCGGCGACCGACTGGTGCGAGGGCGGGGTGACCGAGGCCGACTCGGTCGAGATCGCCCGGGCGCTCGCCGCGGCCGGCGCCGACATCGTCGACGTCTCCAGCGGTCAGGTGTCGCCGGACGAGGCGCCGGCGTTCGGCCGGTCGTACCAGACGCCGTTCGCCGACCGGATCCGCAACGAGACCGGGTTGGCGACGATGGCGGTCGGCATCATCTCGTCCTACGACGACGTGAACTCGATCCTGCTCGCCGGGCGGGCCGATCTCTGCCTGCTCGGCCGGGCCCACCTCTACGACCCGAACTGGACGCTGCACGCCGCCCTGGAGCAGGACTACACCGGGCCGGGTGCCGAGTGGCCGCGGCCGTGGCGATCGGGCGCCCGCAAGCCGCAGACCGGCCGGACGGAGGGGCCCAAGCCGCGGCTCGAACTGATCCGCCGCGGAGGCACCGGCACGGCCCACCAGCGGTGGCGCCCGGCCTGACCCGGCACGGGCTCCGCGTCAGCGGCCCTGCCACTCCGGGGGGCGCTTGGCGTTGAACGCGGCGTGGAACTCCTTGTGGTCCTGAGTCGTCATCAGCAGCGCCTGGGTCATCGCGTCGAGCTCCATCGACGCCGACATCGGCATGTCGAGCTCGCGGGTGAGCAGGGACTTCGTCTGCGCGAGCGCGAGGGTCGGACCGGCGGCCAGACGGGCGGCCAGTGCGGCGACCTCGGCCTCGAGCTCGTCGTCGCCGACCAGCTTCGAGACCAGGCCGTAGCGCTCCGCGGTCGGCGCGTCGATGGTGTCGCCGAGCATGAGCAGCTTCGTCGCGTGGCCGAGGCCGACGACGCGGGGGAGCAGGTAGGCCGCGCCCATGTCGCCGCCGGAGAGGCCGACCTTGGTGAAGAGGAACGCGAAGCGTCCGGACGCGCTGACCACCCGGAAGTCGGAGGCGAGGGCGATCACCGCGCCGGCGCCGGCAGCGATGCCGTGGATGGCCGTGATGATCGGCGCCGGGCACTCGCGCATCGCCCGGATGACGTCGCCGGTCATCTTGGTGAACCGCATGAGGTCGCGCGGCTCCATGGTGATCAGCTCGCCGATGATCTCGTTGACGTCGCCGCCGCCGCAGAAGCCCTTGCCCTCGCCGCGGATGACGAGCACCCGCACGTCCCGGTGGTGGGGTAGCTCGGCCAGCAGGTCCCGCAGGTCGGCGTAGCTCTCGAAGGTGAGCGGGTTCAGCTTCTCCGGACGGTCGAGGGTGACCGTGGCGACGCCGTCGCGCTCGGCGTAGCGGAAGTGCTCCCACTTCTCGGTCAGTGGCGCCGAAGCGCGGAAGCGGTCGGTCATCGGGTCGTCCCCCTGAGTTCGCTGCGGGCGATGATCGTGCGCTGGATCTCCGACGCGCCCTCGTAGATGCGCAGTGCCCGCACGTCGCGGTACAGCCGTTCGAGCAGGTGCCCGCGCTGCAGCGCGCGGGCCCCGTGCAGCTGCACGCAGCCGTCGATGATCCGCTGGGCCACCTCGGTGGCGTAGAGCTTCGCCATCGCCGAGCGCCGGGGCTGGCCGGCCGGGTCGTGCCCCTCGTCGTAGCCGGCGGCCGCGGCGTACACGAGCAGCCGGGCGGCCTCGAGCTCGGTGGCGAGGTCGGCGATGGCGTGGGCGACCGCCTGCTGTGCGCCCAGCGGCCCGCCCTGGACGGTGCGGGTGTTGACGTGCTGGACGGTCGCGTCGAGGGCAGCCTGCGCCATCCCGACGGCGAAGGCGCCGACGCTCGGACGGAACAGGTCGAGGGTTGCCATCGCGACCCCGAAGCCGGCGTCGACCTCGCCGAGGACGTCCGCGCGCGTGACCGGGACGCCGTCGAAGACCAGCCGCCCGATCGGGTGCGGGGAGAGCATGTCGAGCCGCTCGCCGGAGAGTCCGGCGGCGTCGCCGGGCACGGCGAAGGCGGTGACGCCGCGGGCCCGGGCACCCTCGGTGGTCCGGGCGAAGACGGTGTACACGTCGGCGTCCGGGGCGTTGGAGATCCACACCTTCTCGCCGGTGAGCCGCCACCCGTCGCCGTCCGCGGCCGCCTGCAGGTTCAGGTTGGCGGCGTCGGAGCCGGCGTCGGGTTCGGTGAGCGCGAAGGCGGCGACCGCCTCGCCGGAGATGACCATCGGCAGCCATCGTTTCCGGAGCTCGGCGATGCCCGACTGGAGGATCGGGTAGCTGCCGAGCCCCTGCAGGGCGAGCGCCGTCTCGGCCTCGCCGCTCACCTGGGCGAGCGACTCGCGCAGCAGGCACAGCTGCAGCGCGGCGGCGTCGCGGGGCGGCTCGTCCGGCTGCCCGCCGTAGAGCCCGCGCAGCAGGCCGAGGTCGCCCATCGCGCGCAGCAGCGGGCGGTTCACCCGCCCGTCGTGCTTCTCGGTCAGCGGGGCGAGTTCCCTCGTCGCGACCTCGCGGACCCAGGCTGCGTAGGCCAGCTGGCCGTCGTCGAGGCGGAAGCCGTTCATCGAGGCGAACGTATCCCGCGGCGATGACGACCGTCAACGACGCGGGAGGTCAGCGCCTTCGGTGCGCGGCGATCCCGACCCGGCGTCACGGCGAGCGAGCCGCCGGAAGCCCTTGAGGCCGACCGCGAGCTGTCGATGAGGGGGTTGGACAGCTGTGCTGTCGGGCCGCACAGCTCCCGCCTGGGTGGAGGTTGCGATGAGCGTGCTGTCGCGGGTCGGGACCCGCTCGTTGTTGGCCATCATCGTCGCGGTCGCGGTCTGCGTCTCGCTGGCGACGACGCCGGGGGCCCGAGCAACCGCTCTCGCGACGTCGTCGGACGCGGTCACGGTCGCCCCGTGCACCAGCGTGCAGTTCATCGCGGTGCGCGACTCGGGGGAGAATCCGTCCGGCGCTCCGGACGGCTATCCCGGCGCGCTCCTCGGCCCGGTGACCGCGCTCGCGGCCGGCCTGGCCCCGCCGGACGTCACCACCAGCGTGTACGGGCTCCCGTACCCGGCCGCGGATGTGTTGCCCGGTGACGTCTCCGGTGGCTACGACCAGAGCGTGGCCGCGGGCGACGAGTTGCTGAAGGCCTACGTCGAAGCGGCGGCCGCGCAGTGCCCGGCGATGAAGCTGGTCGTGCTCGGCTACGGGCAGGGGGCGCTGGTGCTCGACGACGTCCTCCCGCAGCCGCCGCTCGTCCCCGACCCGCTCGTCGCGATCACGTCCGACGCCGCCGAGCACGTCGCCGCGGTCGTCCGGTTCGGCGATCCGCTCTTCAACCCCGACGCCCCCGGCTCGTACGGGACGTTCGACGCCCAGGACCACGGCCTCGAAGGCACGCTCGACGCCGGCTACTACGACTCGTACGGCGACAATGCCGGATCGTGGTGCCGGCACGACGACCTCATCTGCCAGGGCCTCGGCGAGGGGCACACGATCGACCAGCACCAGCCGGACCGGTACCTCGCCGACAGTGCGGGCTGGGTCGCCGGCTGGCTCCGGGGCCGGCTGGGTTGGCCGCTGGGCGGGGTGAGCGTTCCGCTCGATCTGGCGTTCGCCATCGACAGCACCGGGTCGATGTCCAGCAGCATCGAGTACGCCGTCACGGCCGCGGCGAAGATCACTCAGGCGTTCTCCGATGGAGGCGCGGACCTGCGCGTCGGCCTGGTCGACTACCTCGACACCGACCAGGGCGATCCGTACCCGGCCCGGGTCGACGTGCCGTTCACGGGCGACGTCCAGGCGTTCAACGACGGCCTGGCGGCGTTGCGCGCCGACGGCGGCGGGGACGACCCGGAGGGTGTCTACTCCGGGATGATGACCGCGTTCACGCAGCTGTCCTGGCGGGACGGCTCGCGGCGGGCGCTCATCGTCATCGGTGACGCGCCGGGCAAGGATCCGGAGCCGGTCACCGGGTACACGCGGGCATCGGTGTCCGCGGCGCTCGACCAGGTGGTCGTGTACACGATCCCGGTCCGCGGCCAGACCCAAACCGAGGACTTCATGGCCGCGCTGGCCGCCGGCACCGGCGGGCAGATGTTCCCGGCCGCGACGCCGACCGACGTCGCCAACGAGGTGGTCGTCGCCACGCAGGTCGCGACCGTCCGCCTGAACGCCGCGCTCGCCGTGAGCGCCCCCGCGCACGTCGGCCAGCCGGTCTCCTTCTCGGCCGCCGGGTCCTGGTACGACAGCGACACCGGCTCGCTCAGCAGCTACGCCTGGGACTTCGACGGCGACGGCACCGCCGACGCCACCACGACCGTCCCGGAGATCACCCGGACGTTCGACGTCGAGGTCGCGGCCACCGCGACGGTCACGGTGAGCACCTCCGACGGTCGCAGTGCCGTGGCCGGGGCCTTCTACACGGTGCTCGGCACGCCTCCGGCGGCGGCCGCCGCACCCGGTTCGCTCACCCTCACGCTGTCCACCGGCGCGGACGGTTCTCGCCGGGTGACCGCGCAGTGGGTCGCACCGGCCGACACCGGCGGCAGCGCGATCGCCGGCTACGACGTCACCGTCGCCGACCAGGCCGGCGCGGTCGTGCGGCGCGGGACGGTGCCGCACGAGCCGACCGCGACGAGCGTCGTCCTGCGCGGGCTTCCCGTCGGCACCGACACCGTGTCCGTGGCGGCGGTCACCGACGCCGGCGACGGCGCGGCGGCGTCCGCGCAGATCACCGTGCCACCCGACGACCGGGCGCCGGTGGCCCAGGCGCGCCGGGTGTCGACGGTGGCCGGCGTCCCGGTGGCGGTCACCGTCGCCGCGACCGATCCCGATAGCGACCCGCTGCACTACCGGCTGGTCCACGCCCCGGCCCGCGGCCAGCTGAGCGGGACGGCGCCGAAGTGGACGTACAAGCCCGCAACCAGGTTCGTCGGCACCGACCAGTTCACGTTCACCGCGTCCGACGGTCCGATGACGTCGGCGGCGGCGACGGTCACCGTGACCGTGGCGCCCGTCCCGACCCTCGACCGGCGGGTGTTCGCGCTGCGCGTCGGCCGGGTGACCTCGGTGACGGCGCCGGCGCTGACCACGAGCGCCCACCGGACGACGCTGCTGGCGATCGTCACCGGCACGACTGTGTCGGGGCGCTCGGCCGTGGTCGTCCGGATGTCCGGCGGTGGGCTGGTGTGGCGGCGGGTGGCGCGGTCCGCGCTGTCGTCGTCGGGGCACACGGCCGCGGTGGCCGAGGTCTGGAAGGCGTACACGACCCGCGCGCTCTCCCGGGCCCGGATCGTCGCACGATTCCGGCTCGGGGTGACCGATCCGGCGATCACGGTGTCGGCGTTCTCGCACGCGTCGACGGTCACGGCCGTGGCCGCGGTGGGTGCGGCCTCGACCCGGGGTGGGCAGCCGTTGACGACGGTCCGCTCGGTCGCCGCCGGCGGGCTGATCGTCGCGGGCGGCGTCGCGATCGCGTCCGCCGGGCGGGCTCCGCGGGTCCGCGCCGGGGCGGGGACCCAGGTGTCGGCGCAGGCGTCGGACACCCGCCGCCGGGTGCTCGCCTGGGCCCAGACCGCGACGACCCGTCCCCTTCGTGTGGCCGTGGTGACGGTGCGGGACACGGCGACCGTCGCGTCCCGGGTCCGGACGTCGTGGGCGCTCGGCACCATCGCCCTCGCCCCGGGGCCCTGACCTGAGCAGTCCCGCTGAGACCCGGGCTGTGCGCGGGGACCGAGGAGCAGTTTTCGGGTACCGCTAGCAATAGCCGGGTCCGCACATGCGAGGACGGAAGGAGCAGCGATGGCTCAGCTGGACAGGATGATGATCGGTATCCTCGCCGCCGACGGCAGCGAGCAGGTCGAGATAACCGCGCCCCGCACTTCGCTTGCCTCGCACGGCGCAACCGTCCGCGTGCTCACACCCGGCGGTCGGGACATCACGGGTTACCACTACATGACCCCCGGTGACCCGGTCGCTGCCGACGGCGACATCGAGAGCGCCGACGCCGAGCTGCTCGACGCGCTCATCATTCCCGGCGGGCTCGGCGGCCCGGACACGCTGCGCAAGCACCCGGCGACAACCCGTCTCATAAGCAACGTCGTCGATTCAGGTACGCCGATCGGAGTGATCTGCCACGGCCCCTGGCTGCTGATGGACGCCGACGCCCTGTCGGGCCGCTCGCTGACTTGTGTCCCGCAGTTGAGCACCGAGCTCGCGCTCGCCGGCGCCCGCTACGTCGACCAAGAGACGCACGTCGAGCGAACCGACGGACACCTGTTGGTCTCCGGGCGGGACCACGACGCGGCCCAGCAGTTCGCCGATGCGCTGGTCCACGAACTCGCTATGGCACGCCGCTGAACCGGGGGGCGCGCTGCCGTCTACGGCCGGCTGAGCCCAGGACCGGAGCCGTCCGCGCACGAAGGCCGCCGAAGATCTGAAAGGACGGAAGACATGGACATAGCCGACGAAATCCTGCACCAGCACGGTGAGCAGCGCCGGCTGTTCGCTGTGCTCGACCAGATCGACCGCGACGACGCCGAGAGCGTGGCCGCGATCTGGGACCGATTGGCGGTGCTGCTGGAGACCCACGCCGCCGCCGAAGAGAAATACGTGTACCCGCGGCTGCTTCGCTCCGGCGACGGCCCGCCCGGCGAAGACGGCCCCGAGGACGAGACGAGAGACGCCATCAAAGACCACAACCAGATCCGCGACGCGGTCCGGCGGGCCAACGACGAGGAACCCGGCAGCGACCCGTGGTGGCAAGCGGTCCGCGACGCCCGCGAGGCCAACAGTGATCACATGGCCGAAGAAGAACGCGACGACCTACCCGACCTGCGGCGCAATGTCGATCCCTCGGACCGGCACCGCATCGCCGTCGACTTCCTCGTCTACCAGGCCGACCACCCGACCGGGGTCGACCGGGACGACCGCGACCCCGACGCCTACGTCGCCCACCCGAGCTGACACAGGCGCGACGTCGACGCCGCCCTCGAAGCGCTCGCCGGCTTCCCGGCGAGCCGCATCGACACGGCGCGGCTATCGCCGCCAGTCATGGTTTCGTCGCGCCCGGTCCCGCAGGAGCACCAGCACCGCGAAGCCGGCGAGCAGGTAGAGAATCAGGTGGTACTCGAACTGGTAGTTGGTGCTCGTCGCCAGGAGCAGCAGTATCGCCGCCACGATCCAGCCGGCGACGCGGGCGCCCGCCCCCCATTCCGCGTGCCATCCCCACTGGCGAGCGTCTTCCTCCGGGTGGTCGCGGGCGTAGTCGTCGGGCTCGCCCCGCCCGGGCGGCTCGCTGCGTGGATTCAATGGCATCTCCAACGCTCCCCTCTCGTCCGCCGCACGAACTCGCGGCGGCGCGGTGTCGCCTCTATAGCCTGCGTACCCGCCGTCCGCGGCAGCTACGCGCCGACGGCCGGTCCATCGGACATGCTTAGCGCCGCCGTTTGCCTCCCCGCTCGGGCGGGTAGGCGCCTGGTAGCGACCCACCGAACGAGGACGTGGACATGAACGACGTCAAGACCCGCATCACAGCGAGGACGATCTCGGCCCGGGCGGACGGCCACGAACGCAATCGCAGGTGAGCGCGGTTGAGCGGCTCGACCGCTACCAGCGCGACCACTCCTGGCTCGGGGCGCCCATCGCCGTGGTCTACAAATTCTTCGAGGATCGTGGCCCCTACCTCGCAGCGCTGGTCACCTACTACGGATTCGTGTCGCTGTTCCCGCTGCTGCTGGTGCTGTCGAGCGCGCTCGCGTTCTTCCTCGAACACAACCCGCACCTGCGCAACGCCGTCGTCACGTCGGCACTGCGGAACTTCCCGATCATCGGACCGCAGCTGCGCGAGAACGTCGGTAGCTTCCACGGAAGTGGTCTCGCGCTCGCGATCGGCATCACGATCACGCTCTACGGCGGGATGGGCGTCATGCAGGCCGCGCAGGCCGCGTTCAACCAGATCTACTCCGTCCCGCGCAACGAGCAACCGAATCCGCTGACGTCCCGGCTGCGCAGCCTCGGCCTGCTGCTACTGCTCGGCGGCGGGGTGCTCGTCTCCACCGGTGTCGCCACGGTCATCGGGCCGTCGAGCAAGGTCCTGCCGAACCTCGGGACGCCCCTGCGCGCCGTCGGGTTCGTCATCATGTTCGCGATGAACCTGCTGGTATTCACCGGGGCGTTCCAACTGCTCACCGCCCGCACGCTGCGGTTCCGGCAGGTGGTGCGGGGCGGTGTCCTCGCCGGGCTGTCCTGGTTGGCGCTGCAGACCGCAGGCACGAGCCTGGCCCGCAACGAGCTGCAACACGCCAGCTCGGTGTACGGCGCGTTCGGGCTGGTGCTCGCCACCCTGGCCTGGCTCTACGCGCAGGCGCTCGTGATCATGCTCTGTGCCGAGATCAACGTCGTCACGAGCCGCCGATTGTGGCCGCGATCGCTGCTGACGCCGTTCACCGACGACGTCGAGCTCACGGAGGCCGATAAGCGGGTCTACCACCTGCATGCGCAAACCCAGCGATTCAAAGGATTCGAGGCCGTGCGCACCGAGTTCAGCGCCGGCCCCGTCCGGGCCGATCCCGCAGACGCCGACTAGCGATCACGGCCGCGGATGGACGTACAGGCCCCGACGGTCACGCGGGGCCACCTCATGATGGTCCGGGACCGGCAGCTCGAAGCGCACCGGACGCTCGTGGTCGTGCAGCTGACGATCGGCGTTGTACACCTTGTTGAACTTCCAGATCATCCGCCGGGGTTGGTCGGGGCCGAGGTCTGGATGACGTCGGGCACGTGGTGCCGGGAGAGTCCTGCGAGGGCTGCGCGTCGAGGACCTAGGCGTGCCCGGAGTCGGGGATGCGCCGGCCGACCAACCACGAGAGCACCCGCAGGGCGTCATCGAGCGTCCAGGCCTGCGGGTCGGGACTGTCGAGGTTGGACTTGCCGGTCGCATCCATGAACTGAAGGATCTTGGCCGGGACCGGTGCGCCTGGCGCGACGTGCGGGGCGCCGTCGAGCACGAACCGTTCGTGGCCGGTGCCATCGATGCAGAAGATCTCGTCCGAGTGGTTGAGGTCGTAGGTGAGTGGCTTCCCGGTGAGCCAATCGCGCGGCGCGGGCGGCGTGTCGGGAACCTTCTGGATGAAGACGCCCAGTGCCGACCAGAAGCTACGCAAGGCGGTTGTCGATCCGGTGAGGGCGTACCAGCCGGGCGGATCGGGCGCGTACAACTTCCGGTAGGCGGCGAGGCGCGCCACCGTGTCGCGCTGCGGGTCGATCGTGATGCTCAGGAACGCGATCTTATCGGCGAGCCCGGCCGATTGAACTGCCCTCGCCGCGGCGACGACGTTCGCGGTGTCCAGCGGGCACGTTTCTTGGCACAGCGTCATCATGTCGGAGACGACGACGATCTTGCCCTTCAGCGCGGCCAGCGCGAGTCGTCTCCCGTTCGCCGCGACCAGCGTGGTGTCGCTTACCGACGCCGGAAGTGCCGCATCGAGCTCTTGGCCCACCGACGGTCCGGGCGCCGCTGGCCGGGATCCTTCTGCGCACGAGCTCGCGAGCAGGACAGCCAAGAGCGCGAGAACGAGAGGGGCTCGCCGCTGCCTGTGGTTACGCATCCACGCTCTCTCCTTCGGGCCGTGAGCATGCAAACCGGACGGTGACAACCTCGGGATCGGATCATATACTGGCGGTTGCTTAGTGCCATGTTTGCAGTCTGCGTTGTCGGGTATCGATGGCGGTGGGAAGAACGAATCCCGGGGATGCGACGCGAGGGGACGGCGCATCGATGCTCACCGGTCGGCTCGACAGACGACTGACGCTGAGTAGCTCAGCGCCGGCGTGCTCATGAACCCGAGGGGCCGGCGGGCGCGCCGGGATCGGGGTCCTCGTCGGGCGCCGTCGCGGCGAAGGCCAGCAGCGCGGCGGCCAGGAGGGCCAGGACCCCGAACACGTGCGCGGCGGCGTTGTCGAGAAGGGTGAGAAGGACGAACCCGGTGAGCAGGCAGACGGCGGCCGGAGGCGCGTAGCGCCCGGCCGACCAGGCCCGCGCGGGGGCGGCGCGGGGTGCCGGCCCGGGACGTTGCTGGCCGCCCGGATCGAACCCGCCGACGAGGACGAGCCGGAACAGCAGGCCGAGGGAGGGCGCGAGGATCAGCCCGCCCAGCAGGACCGAGACGATCACGGCGATCAGCGTGTCCCGGCCGGCCGCGGCCTGATGAAGCGTCAGTCCGGGCAGGACGGTCGGGCGTTGCGCGGCGGCCCAGCCGGCGACGACGGCCGCGACGGCGAGGGCCGCGGTGATGCGCGCCGGCTGGAATCGCGACCGCCACACCAACGCGAGGGTGCCGACACCGGCGGCGGCGGAGACGATCACCGCGGCCAGGCCGTACCCGGTCGTGAGCCCGTGATAGATGTGCCGGGCATCGTGGTGCATCACCAGCAGGCCGGCGATCGCGAGAGCACCGGCGACCACCCCGCTCGCGAGCGCCCGCCGCCGGAACGCCTGCTGCAGCGACGATTCGCCGAGCCGGGCCGCATCCGCCGCCAGGTAGACGGCGGCGAGGAAGGCGCCGACCGCGACGGCCAGGCCGCCGGTGAGGGTCGACGTGGGGTTGGCCCAGCTGGTCACCAGGTCGCCTGCGGCGTTGCCGACCGGTACCCGCCCGGACGCGATCGAGCCGATGGCCGCCCCGAGCATGAACGGCGTCAGGACGGACGACACGGCAAACGCGAGATCGATGACGCGACGTTCCCGCGGGACGTCCGTCGCCGACTGCAGGGCGTAGGCCAGGCCCCGGAAGACGATGCCGAGCGCGGCGAGCGAGATCGGGATGCTGAGCGTGGAGGCGAGTGAGCCGAAGGCGACCGGGAACGCGGTCCAGGCGACGGTCAGCACGAAGATCAGCCAGACGTGGTTGGCCTCCCATACCGGCGCCATCGCGTGATGGGCGTGATCGCGGATCGCCCGCCCCTGCCGCCCCGGCCCGGTCAGCAGCTGCCACACGCCGGCACCGAAGTCGGCGCCGGCCAGCACGGCGTAGAGCACCAGGCCCGCCAGCGCGAACAGCAGCACGATCGTTTCGAGCACCGCTCAGCCCGCCGGAGCGTCCGCCGGCGCCGGCCCCGGCAACGGCTTGCGGGCGAGGCGCCGCAGGGCCCAGCCGACGGCGGCGACGAGGACGAGGTAGGCCAGGGCCAGGACGGCGTAGCTCACCGGAATGCCGGAGGCCGACGTGACGGCTTGATCGGTTCGCATCACGCGGTACACGACCCAGGGCTGGCGCCCGACCTCGGTCGTCACCCAGCCCGCGATCAGTGCGACGACCGAGGCCGGCCCGGCGAGCGCCAGCGCGCGGTAGAACCACGGCGAGCCCGGCAGGCGCCCGCGCCGCCACCGGACGACCAGGAAGATCAGCGACAGCAGGGCCAGCAGGATGCCGATACCGACCATCAGCTGGAACGCGATCCGAACCACGTTGACCGGCGGCACGTCGCCCGCCGGGACGGAACTCAGGCCCTGCACGCGGGCGTTGATGTTGTGGAAGGCGAGCAGTGAGAGCAGCCGCGGAATCTCGATGCCGTACTTGACGTGACCGTCGGTGTACCAGCCGAGCAGGTGTATCGGCGCGCCGCGGGTGGTCGTGCCCAGCCCCTCCAGGGCGGCGAGCTTGATCGGCTGCTGGCTCGCCACGTCGCGCGCGGCCCAGTCGCCGACGAGCACCTGCAACGGGGCGGCGACGGCGGCCGCGGTCAACGGGACCGCGAGCGCGATGCGGTGGTAGCGGTCCCACCGGCCGCGCAACCGTCCGACGGCGTACGCGCCGCCGACGAGAAACCCGGTGACCATGTACCCGGCGAGGTACATGTGGACGAGCTCGTGCCAGAAATAGCCGTTGCCGAACAATGCCGTCAACGGGCGCACGTCCGTCACCCGCCCGTCGACCAGGCGGAAGCCCTGCGGATGGTTCATCCAGCCGTTCACCGAGATGACCATCAGCGAACCCAGCACCCCGGCGACCGCAATCGGCAGGCCGGCCAGGAAATGCGCGCGCGGCGACAGCCGGTCCCAGCCGTAGACGTAGATGCCGATGAAGATGGCCTCGAGGAAGAACGAGAAACCCTCGATCGCGAACCCGAGGCCGAACACGCTGCCGAACGTCGAGGTGAAGTCCGGCCACAGCAGGCCCATCTCGAAGCTGAGGATGGTGCCGGTGACGACCCCGGCCGCGAACAGCGTCACCAGCACCTTCGTCCACCTGCGGGCGAGGGTCTTGTAGACCTCGTCCCCGGTGCGCAGGTAACGCCATTCGATGAACAGGATCATCGCCGGGAAGGCGATCCCGAAGCAGACCAACGGGATGTGCACGATGAACGAGAGCGCCTGCATCTGGCGGGCCTGCAGCAGATAGTCCTGGTGCACGCCGGTCAGACCGAATGCCAAGGCTTCCAAGCCGAGCACCGCCTGCCTCCCGCCGCCGGTTCGGTCCAAATCGCCCGTGTCCCCGCCAATCATCGCAAGGGCCGCATCGCCTCCGATGAACGGCCGTCACGTGCTGGCTTCTGGGGTGCCTACCGTCCCTTTCCGCGGGGCGTCCGCTTGGCCGCGATGGCCGGCCACAGCACGGCGACCACCGTTTCGGGGATCTTCTTCTTGCTGGTGCCTCGGTAGAAGGCGGCGAAGTAGCTGCCGAAGCACATGGTGGCGATGGTGTGCTTGTCGATGTCGCCGGACACCGCCCCGCGTTCCTGGAGCTGCGACAGCACGTTCTCGACGAGCGTGACGCGCGGCTCGACCGCGTGCTTGCGGAGGATCTCGAGGAGTTCCGGCGTGCGGATCGCCTCGCCGGCGAAGTTGCCCATCAGTACCATCGCGTCGGGGTTGAAGTACGCGGGATCCAGGCGGCGGACGGCCTCGACGAGTGCTTCCCGGGGCTCGAGGCGGCTCAGGTCGACGCCGTACATGTCCCGTTGCTTGCGGAAGCCGTAGTCCAGGGCGTCGGTGACGAGCTCGAACTTGGTGCTCCACCGCCGGTAGAGGGTGGGGCGACTGACCCGGGCGTCGGCCGCGATGTCGCCGAGCGTCATGCGCGAGTAGCCGTCCTGGACGAGGCGGGCTCGGGTGGCCAGGATGATCGCCTCGTCGAGCGCGGGGTCGCGGGGCCGGCCGCCGGCGCGCGACTTGGCGTGCTCGTTCGTCGCTGCGCGCGCCTGGGCCATGTCTCCCTCTCGCCGATGGTGGTCGGCGCCATCCTATCCAGTTTCGTTACACGCGCTTGCCGTTACTCCCGCAGTTACATAGAGTACTTGTAACGTTACTGGCAGGACGGCGGCAGAGAGGCACGTCAGGTGAAAGCGATCGTGGTGAGTGACCAGGCCGCAGGGTCGGCCGGGATGACGCTGGTGGATCGGGCCGAGCCGACCGCTGCGATCAACGACGTGATCGTCCGGATCCAGGCCTCGGGATTCGTCCCGACCGAGATGGAGTGGCCCTCGACCTGGACCGACCGCGCCGGCCGCGACCGGGCACCGTCGATCCCCGGCCACGAGCTGGCCGGGGTGGTCACCGCGCTCGGCTACGGCACGACCGGGCTGTCGGTGGGGCAGCGGGTGTTCGGCCTCGCGGACTGGCATCGCGACGGCACGCTGGCCGAGTACGTCGCGATCGAGGCGCGCAACCTCGCGCCGCTGCCGGGTGACGTCGACTTCGGTGTGGCCGCGAGCCTGCCGATCTCCGGGTTGACCGCGTGGCAGGGGCTGTTCGAACACGGCCGTGTTCGGCCCGGGCAGAGCGTCCTCGCCCACGGCGCGGCCGGCGCGGTCGGGACGATGGTGACGCAACTCGCCCGGGAGGCCGGTGCCTACGTGATCGGAACCGGACGGGCGGCCGACCGGGAGAAGGCGCTCGACTTCGGCGCGCACGAGTTCGTCGACCTGGACAACGACGTCCTCGAGGACGTCGGCGGCGTCGATCTCGTCTTCGATGTCATCGGCGGCGACATCCAGCAGCGATCCGCGCGCCTGATCCGCGCCGGCGGAACGCTGGTGTCCGTCGTCGGGCCGGCCGAGGCGCGGCCGGTCGACGGCGTGGCGATCGACTTCGTCGTCGAGACCGACCGTGGCCAACTAGGGGAGATCGTCCAGCGCGTGCGGGACGGACGGCTGCGTCCGAACATCGGCACCGTCGCGACCCTCGACGACGCCGTCGCCGCCCTCAACCCGGCCGGGCGACGCACGGGGAAGACGATCATCCACGTTCACCCGTGACGGCTCACCACGCGACCGGGCCGGCGTCGTCGAAGAACCGCCCGGTCGGCCCGCCGTCGGGCAGGGTGGCGAGCCGGATGGCGATCTGCGCTCCCTGCTCGGCGGTACGGGTGCCCCGGAACCCGTTCAGGTCCGTGGCGCAGTAGCCGGGACAACCGGCGTTGATCAGGATGTCGGTGTCGGCGAGTTCCTTCGCGTACTGCACCGTTACCGCGTTCAGGAGCGTCTTCGAAGGGGAGTACGCGGCCGAGATCGGGCCGACGAAGGCGTCCGGCGTGGTCTGCAGGGTCAGCGACCCGACGCTGCTGGACATGTTGACGATCCGTGGTGAGGCCGACCGGCGCAGCAAGGGGAGCATCGCGTTGGATACGCGGATGACGCCGACGACGTTCGTGTCGACCACCTGCAGCACGGTGGCCGGGTCGACCGCGGTCGGGTTCTGCGGCATCCCGCCGGTGATCCCGGCGTTGTTGACCAGGACGTCCAGCCGGCCCTGCTGGTCCTCGATCAGCCGCGCGGCCGCGGCAGCGCTCTCGTCGGACGTCACGTCCAGCGCTACGCCGAACGCGTCGGCGCCCTCGGCGCGCAGCTTGCCCACCGCCTCCTCGCGTCGCCGCTGCTCGCGGGCGCCGACACCGACGCGCCAGCCGAGGCGGCCGAGCCCGGCCGCGATCTCGAATCCGATGCCCTTGTTCGCGCCGGTCACCAGCGCGATCGTTGGTTCGCTCATGCCGTCGATGTTCGCCGGGCGCGCGGGTCAAGGGCCAAGACCGATCGGGTCGGCTGCGATACCCGCCGGGTATCGACGGCGGGTAGCGTGGTCTGCGTGGAGACGCGGGAGCTGCGCTACTTCGTCGCGGTCGCCGAGGAGCTCCACTTCGGCCGGGCGGCGCAGCGGCTCGGGATGGCGCAGCCGCCCCTGTCCCGGTCCATCGCCCAGCTCGAACGGCGGCTCGGCACGACGCTGCTCGAGCGGACGAGCCGCGGCGTCACTCTCACCGGCCCCGGGGCGGTCCTGCTCGACGAGGCCCGGGCGGCTCTCGAGGCGGTCGCGGCCGCGGAACGCCGTACGCGACGGGCCGCCGAGGCCGCCGAGGGCAAGCCCGCCGTCGCCGTGGTCGCGAAGGCCGGCGCATCGACCGAGCTGGTCGCGAAGCTGCTCGACGCCTACGCCGCCGAACCGCATGCCGTCGGGATCGACGTCCTTCTCTGCGGGCCCGGGCAGCAAGGCCGCATGCTGCGCGACGGGCGGGCGGACGTAGCGCTGTTGCACGCGCCGTTCGACTCACTCGCCGGGCTGGACTACGAGACTCTCGACACGGAGGGACAGGTCGTGCTGCTGCCCTCCGGGCACCCGTTCACCGGCCGGGCCGAGGTACGGACGGACGAGGTCAGCGACCTGCCCGGCTTACCGCAGCCGCGTTGGCCGCAGGCGGACGGCCGTTACGCAGACGGCCCCGGCCCGGAGGTGCGCGACCATGCGCAGCTGCTTCAGCTCGTCGCGCTGGGTCGAGCGTCGGTGATCGCGCCCGAGTCCGTCCGCGCCAACCTGCGCGACGACGTGGTCGCCATACCGGTCGTGGACGCGCCGCAGGTGACCACGGTCATCGCCTGGCCACCGCAGAGCCGATCGAAGGCCGTCGCTGATCTCGTCCGGGCCGCGACCCGGCTCTGACTGCTCGATCGCCGACGCAGAACGCCGTTACTTCCCGCCCAACGTCGTGATCAGGCGCCGCGGCCCTGACCGTGGGGAAGCTCCTACGCAGCCTTCCGGCCTAGTCTTCGCCGTGCGATTGGTCGCGGACCACCGCGGAGCAACCACACACGGGGCGGGAAGGCGGGGCCGTCCGAGCAGCGATGACACGGACTCAATTCGGCAGATCCACGCGCTGACCGCGGCGCTACAGGAATGCCACGGCCGGACCAGCACAGCTATGCGAGCCTGCGTCCGACAACGCTTCGGAGTTGGCGGCCATGATCGCCCGGCGGGAGCGGTACGACATCAGTGATCGATCGGCCAGCGAGGACAGGACCGACGCCGCGCTTGCGAACGATCCGATCGAGAGCACCGAGCAAGCGGAGCCGATCGACCCGATCGACAGCACCGATCCGACTGACCCGATCGACAAGACCGACCCGCGCGAGCCGATGCTCAGAATCGAGTCCTGCGAGCGGTACGACCAAAGCGATCCGTGCGACGCCACCAGAACATCATGCTGCACAGCAGGCACGGTCGTGAGGCTGGTCTTGGCATGTCGTGAACGGGCTGCGGACGGTCACGGACAGGATTTGGCGCGACGGGTGCCGAGCCGATAGGTGACCATCGGCCCTGCCTGGCGTCGGCGAGCGTCGGTCAGTGTGGTGAGCGTGTTGAGCTACGACGACATGCCCCGCCTGGTGTTCTGGGAGATGACGGGCGCGTGCCCCCTCGCCTGCGTGCATTGCCGCGCAACGGCCCAGCCGGTCGCGCTGCCCGGCGAGCTGACCACGGCGCAGGGCCGGGCGCTCGTTGATGAACTCGCCGCCGGACCTCGTCCGCACCCGGTCCTGATCCTGACCGGCGGCGACTGCTTGAGCCGGGCGGACCTTCTCGACATCGTCGCCCACGCACAGGTTCGCGGCGTTCCGGTCGCACTGGCCCCCGCCGTGTCCGATCGGCTGACGCCCGCGCTGCTCGACTCGCTCTACCGGCTGGGCGTACGCAGTTTGTCGCTGAGTCTGGACGGTGCTCGTGCCGAGACCCACGAACGCATTCGCCAGGTGCCGGGCCATTTCGAAGCCACCCTGGCCGCCATGCGGATGCTGGTCGGGCGCGGCTTCTCCCTGCAGATCAACACCGCGGTGATGACGGCGAACGTCGAGGAACTCGCCGACCTTGCCGCGCTCGTCGTGCGGGAGGGCGTGAAGGCATGGGAGGTGTTCTTCCTTGTCAACGTCGGACGCGGTGACGCAGTGGAGGACGTCACCGCCGAACAGGCCGAGGACATCTGCCACCTGCTCGTTGACGCGGCCCGCTACACCATGATCGTGCGCACCGTCGAGGCGCCGTTCTTCCGCCGCGTGGCCAGCGAACGAGCCAACGGCGCGGTCGATCCCGCGAGCCGTGGCGCGCTCTACCGTCGACTGGCGTCGCGGCTGGCCGACCAACTCGGCCCCCCTCGCGCGCGCGTGCTGGCGCCCACCACTGCGACCCGGGACGGGAAGGGGATCGTCTTCGTCTCGCGGGACGGCACCGTCTACCCCTCCGGATTCCTGCCGGTTGCTCTCGGCAACGTGCGCGACGAACCCCTGTTGCAGATCTACCGCGAGCACCCACTGCTCCGCAGCATTCGCGCCGCCCGATTCGCCGGCCGGTGCGGAACCTGCGCCTACAGCGACCTCTGCGGCGGATCCCGCTCCCGTGCCTTCGCCGCATTCGGCGATCCGTTGGCCGACGATCCCTCCTGCACCCTGGCGCGGGCCTGATCGCCGATCGACCAGGCCGCGCTCATCGCGGTACACCGTGGTCGGTGCTGCGAAGGTCGCGAAGCAGTTCTCAGACCACGCAGAATTCGTTGCCTTCGGGGTCGGACATCGTCACGTGGTCGAGCGCGCCATGAGCGTCGTGGGCGCGCATGACCGAGCCGCCCGCCTCGACGAGCCGAGACACGGTTGCCCGGATGCGTTCGGCGCGCAGGTCGGCCGGCTGCGCGCGGCCGCCGCTCACCTTGAGGTCAAGGTGCAGGCGGTTCTTCCCGGCCTTGCCCTCCGGGACCTTGAGGAAGGCGATGCCGGGGCGGACGCCGTCGGGATCGGCGATGGCGGCGACGTCATCCCGCTCGTCTTCCGGCACGTCATTCGCTGCGAACCACCCGTCCCAACTGTCGAATCCCTTGGGCGGAGGTGCGTCGTCGTAGTCGAGCGCGAGCTTCCAGAACGCGGCCAGCGCAGGTGGGGCGGCGCAGTCGAAGGTGATGTCCCAAGCGATCGTCATGAGGTCAACATAGGACGACCCATACCTGGCGACGGCTGGGGCGCGCTTGTAGGAAGGGCGCGTCAGGCTCGTAACAGCGGCCGCAAGTCGTCGATGCGGTCGAACATCCACCAGATGTATCTGCGGGTGCCGTTCTCGCGGAGCGGATGCAGCTGGGCGAGTTCGGGATCGGCGAGGAAGCGGTCGAACGCGTCGCGGCCGCGCCACTCGACGAGCACGAGCGCCTGCCGAGGTTCCGTATCGCCGAGCTCGGCCGGATGGTGCGCGTATTTGCCCAGCGCCACGACACGGCCGCCGTGGCGGGCGACCGCTTCTGGCGATCGGCGCGAGTACGCCAGGTAGTCCGCATTGTCGGCGAGGTCGAACAAGTTCAGCGCATACAGGCTCACCTCGCAGGACGCTACCCCGCCGGCCGAACCAGCGTCAGCCGATGACGGCCACCCGCGCGGTGGACGCCCGCGGCGATTCGCCCATGCGGAGCCCGATGGCGAGGGGATCCATGCCCGAGCCGCGTCTCGTCGCACCGCGCCAATGCCGTCGGTATCGCCGGGCTGCGAATTCCTCGCCTGCGGACTGAGATCGGCATGGACGAGCGGGTTGCCGGCGGCGGGACTGGAAGTCCTATCCGGCGGGCCGCTGAAGGAGCGCGCGTCCGTCCAGCCGCAGGGCCCAAGGCTCGAGCGATCCGATCTCGAGATGGCCGTCCGCCGCCCACGGGTCCTCGGCCAAGCGGGTCGACGACGCTGTCCATGAACCCGGCGTGGCCGGCCCAACCGTCCTGCTCGCGGATTGCACGGGCGCCGTCCCGGGCCGGGCCGTGTACGAGGGTGCAATGAAAGTGCCGCACAGCCGGACGGTAATTGGACCGATCGACAAGCCTCGCGCATCCGTCCGCGGGACGCCGACCCACGCAGCTCGCCGGACAACGCGCGAGATGCAGGTTCGCTCAGTCGGGCACGGCGTCCAAGTGCCTTCGCTCGATGTGGCCGGCACCCGTGACGACGGTCAGTGGCGCGACGTCCTTCGCGACCACGGCACCCGCGCCGATGACCGAGTCATGGCCGATCCGCACGCCGGGAAGAACGGTGGCCGCGGCGCCGATCCACACGTTCGCCTCGACGACGATCGGTGCGACCGTGACGAAGTCCCGTCGATCAAGCGGATCTATCGGGTGCCCCTCCGTGACGAGGGTGACCTTGGGCGAGATCATCGTCCGCTCACCGATCGTGATGCCACCCAGATCGAGGAACGAGCAGGCCTGGCCCACGGAGACCCGCTCGCCGAGTTCGGTCCCGAGGCCGTACGTGCAGTAGAACGGCGGCATGATGATGGCGCGGTCGGGCAGCGGCTTGCCCAGCAGTTCTGCGAGCAGCTCGTTGCGGCGTTCAGCGTCGCTGAACGGCAGCACGTTGAGGCGGGACGTCAGGTCCATCGCGACCTGGATGCGGTCGAAAAGTGCTCGCCACTGCGGCGTGCGCGTCCGGATCCGTCGCTCCTCCAGCACGGTGTCGATGCTGGCACAGCCGGATCGAAGGACGGCCGGGACCCGCCGGGCGGATCAGCGGGCGGCGCTCTTGGGAGATTCGCCCGGCACGGTTTGCCCCCGTAGACGCTGCTAACGGATCGACCCGGCGTGAGATAGCGGCCGGTCCGGGTGCAAACCGACGCTGCCACCCGCAGCGGCCGGCCGCCGCCCGCTCCGGCAAACCGCAAGGTGGTTCGCGGCCGGCGAAGGTATGGTCCGCACGTGCGCGAGCCGCCGCGGGGTCTTGACGCCGACGCCCTGCTCGCCGTCGTCCGGAGCGAGTGGAATACCGCGGCTGAGCGCTTGGACCACCTGCCGGTCGGGTTCGGGGCCCACCATTGGGCGGCATACGCGGGTGCGCAACCGATCCTGTTCGTCACGCTCGATCGAGTGGACTCGACCCGGCCGGCCCGGGACCGCGATGCCGCCTATGCCGGCGCAGTGGCGCTGCATCGACTCGGCCTCGAGTTCGTCCTGGCCCCTCTGCTGGGTGGCAGCGGCTCGCCGACCGTCCGGTTCTCCGGTGGCGTCGTGAGCTGCACACCGTGGCAGGTCGGGGATTCCGGTCGGCGTCTCGACGTCGCCTGGACTCGCTCCGCCCTGGCGCGGCTTCATGCCGTCGAGCCGCCGCCCGGGATCCCCCGCTGGAAACCGCTCGTCGGTCCCGACCTTGCCGTCGACGTCCGGCGACGGCTGGCCGAGCCGTGGGGACCGGGTCCCTACGCCGACCGCGCGCACCGTGCGGTCGGCCGGCACCTCGACGATCTGACTCGGTGGATCGGCCGCTATCACGAACTCGCGCGGACGGCCCGATCCCGCCCCTGGGTGGCGACCCACGGTGAGCCGCACAGCGACAACCAGCTGGCGACCGCGGCCGGCCGGTACCTGGTCGACTGGGAATCGCTCAAGCTGGCCCCGTGCGAGCGGGATCTACGCGAACTCGGCGCGGACGCGTCGCTCGGCGCCGACCTCGACATGATCGAGATGTTCGAGCTCGAATGGCGCCTTGACGAGATCAGTCAGTACATCGCCTGGTTCGCCGCCGAGCACTACGGCACCGACGACGACCGAATCGCGTTCGGCGACCTGATGGACGAACTGACCCGTCCGGGCATCACTCCCGAAGGCCCCGCGGGCGGCGGCGGCCGGTGACGAGCAGGACGAGGCCGAGCAGGCACAGCGCGCCGCCGATCCACGCCGTTGCCCGGATCTGCTCTCGCGCACCGGTATTGGCCACCGCGGCCGCGCTCGAGGTCGCGGTCGCGGTCGGCTCGGCCGAAGAGCTGCTGCTGGCGGTGGGAGTCGGGGTCGGGGTGGGCGACGGCGTGCGGGAGGCGACCACGAGCACGTTCGCCAGCCCGACCTTGATGCTGCTGCCGCTGTTCGTCTCGTCCCAGGGGATCGTGACCGGCGAGGTCGGCGTGAACGTCGCGGTGTAGCCGGTCGGCGCACCGGTCTCGGCGAGCGCATAGCTGCAGCTGGTGCTGTGCGCGGTCGTGTCGAAGACGAACAGGGCCGCCGAGGTGCCGGTGGCGTTGTTCGGGACGGTGACGTCCTGGGCGACCGGGTTGCCGGTGGCCGGGTCGTCGCAGCTGGAGGTGATGTGCACCGTCCAGTTCGCCGGCGGCGTGGGGACGGGTGTGCCCGTGACGTGGGTTTCCTCGGTGATGGCGATGGTGCCGGTCGGGCAGGCGACCGTGATGCCGATGTTGGCGCTGCACGGGGACACCACGTTGCCGACGTCGCCGGTGGTGCCGGTGCGCAACCCGGTCACCAGCAGCACGGTGCCCAGCACCAGACAGAGAACGCCGCCGAAACGCCGCTTCATCGCATCCCCCAGAGGCCTGTTCCCGGATTGTGTGGCTGCGTACGCTAGCGCAATGTCGAGCCCGGGCGCGCGCCCAACGTTGGTGGCGCGCGGTGTCGACGGCCTGCTTGTCGGCTGGCTGGCCGTCGGCGTCTGGGTCGCGGTGTGGCTGGGCGGACGGCTCGGGGTCGACGCATCCTTCCTCAACCTGTCGGTCGTCTACTGGGCCGGAGCGGTCTTCACCGCCGCCCATTTCGGGCTTTCCTACCACCTCGCGTACCGGCGCGGGGCCGCGGCCGTGCGGGAGCGGCCGGTCGCGCTCGCCTACGGCCCGGTCGCGCTGGTCGCGGTCCTGTGCGGCACGGTCGGGGTCTCGCTCGCCGCCGGTGCCGACGCTGCGCGGACGGTCACGAGCTGGCTGATCAGCAGCGTGTACCTCATGACGTCCTGGCACTACGTCAAGCAGGTCTACGGCGTCGGCCGGGTCGGCGCCGCGTTCGCGAAGCTCCCGCTCGGCCAGTGGGACGTCCGCATCCTGCGCTACGGGCTCTACCCGCTCTGGTTCCTCGGCGCGGCCCAGCTGCTCGTCCGCAACGGCGGCTCGTACCTCGCCGGGTACCACATCGGCTTCGCGATCTTCCCGGACGCGGTGCGTGACGGACTTCGGGTGCTCGCCGTCGCCTCGGCGGTGCCACTGCTGGTGTGCTTCGTGCGCCTCGCCCGGTGCGCGCGCCGGCCCGTCCCCTCCGTCATGCTCGCGCCCTACGTCGCCGCGTTCCTCTGGCTCGGACTGCCGACCAATCCGCTGCTCACGCTGTTGCTGCTCGCGCCGTTCCACGCGTTGCAGTACCTCGCGATCGGGCACCGTGCCGAGGTGGCGGTCGCCGACGAGGCCGAGGTCGGGCCGCTGTGGTGGCTGAACATCTTCGCCGGCGCGGCCTGCGGTGGCCTGCTGCTCAGCCGCTGGGCGCCGAACCTGCTCGACACCCAGTTCGCCGCGCAGGACGGCCCGCGACTGTTCGCGGCCGCGTTCTTCGTCTTCCTGAACCTCCACCACTACCTGATCGACGCGTCGATCTGGCGGTCGAAGGGCGAGCTGGTCAAGGCCGTCGTGCGCGGCCGCGTGGCCAGGGCCGCGACGCGGCCGGTCGCGGAACCGGCGCCGGCCAGCGCCTGAGCGCGGTGTCCGACCGCGCACCGGGCGGACGATTTCCGTTTGTGCCCGCGCCGGGCTGGATGGCAGCCTCGGCGCGGTGCGCGTGGTGAGCCTGAACGCTTGGTGTGGCGGGATGTTCGAGGCCCTGGTCGAGTGGCTCCCGGTATGCGGTGCTGACGTGTTGTGCGTGCAGGAAGTGACGTGGACGCCCGGCCACGACGGTTGGGTGACCTACGTCGACGCCGACCGCACATCTCGCCAGCGCTCGAGCCTCTTCGACGACCTGCGGCGCGCGCTGCCCGGGCACCAGGCGCACTTCTTCACCTGTGACACCGGGCCGGTGCGCGGCGACGACGGCGTCGTCCGCCGCCAGCATTTCGGGATCGCCACGCTGGTTGCGCCCCACCTCGCGATCATCGGCAGCGAAGCGTCGTTCGTGCACGGCACCTTCGACCACCACGACGCCTGGCCGTCCGAGGATCGGGGCCGGGTCGCGCACGCCGTCCGCGTTGCCGGCGGTGACGGACGCGCGACCGTGGCTCATCTCCATGGCGTCCGGATGTCCGCGGGCAAGGGCGATACGCCGCCGCGACGGCGCCAGGCCGAGCAGGTTGCGGCGTTGGTGGGGCGGGTTCGGGGGCCCGGCGACCTGGTCGTGGTGGCCGGCGACCTCAACGTCCTGCCCGACTCCGAGACCTTCGAGGTGCTCGGCCGCGCCGGGCTCACCGACCTCGTCGGCGACGCCGACACCCGCTCCTCGGCGTACCCGAAGCCCTCGCGGCACGCCGACTACCTGCTCGTCTCCGAGCCGGCTGCGGTCGAGTCGTTCGAGATACTCGCCGCGCCCGAGGTGTCCGACCACCGACCGCTCGTGCTCGACGTGCGTCCCGGTTAGCTCCACCCTGTCAATGGGCCGGGCCGGCCGCCGTCGCCGGGCGGAGCACGGCGGGCACCAGGAAGACCGCGACGGCAACCGACGCCGCCGCGCAGACGGCGCCGACGGTGAAGGCATGGCCGAAGTCGCCGGTGCCGACGCCTGCGGTCACGATCCCGGCGCCGGCCGCGCTGGACAGCACCGCGACGCCGGCGGCCCCACCCAGCTCGTGGAAGGTGTTGACCAGTGCCGACCGCAGGCCGGCCTCGGCCGCTTCGACGCCGGTGAGGGAGGCGGTGAACGCGGTGACGAACGTGGCGCCGATGCCGAGCGTGGCGACGCTCAACCCGGCCACCAACGCCGCCGGGCGCGTCCACTCGGCGGCGACGGCGTAGCCCAGCGCGGCCAGGCCGAGGCCGGCTCCCGCGACGATCCGGGCGTTCACCCGGGACAGGATCTGGCTGGCGGTGTGAGCCCCGGCCACCGTCGCCACCGCGATGGGCAGGAAGGCGACGCCGACGTGCAGGGCACTGTAGTGGTGGGCGTGCTGTAGCGCGAAGGAACCGAGGAAGAAGGTGCCGACGATCAGCCCCGTGGCGCTCAGCATGAGGAAGCTGCCGGCCAGCACCGGTCGCCGGACGAGTAGGCCGACCGCGAGCAACGGTCGCCGAGACCGTCGCTCCACCGCGGCGAAGGCGAGCCAGAGGGCGACGCCGAGCAGCAGGGGCGCCACGGTGGACCCGGCGCCCCAGCCGTGACTGCCGACGTTGATCAGACCGTAGATCGCCGCCGCGGTTCCAGCGGTGACCAGTGCGGCGCCGAGGACGTCGGCCCCCGGGTCGCCGTCGTCACGCCGGTGACCGCCGGGCACGACCAGCGGCAGCCCGATCAGGAGGGCGACGCCGATCGGGACGTTGATCGCGAAGACCCATCGCCAGCCGGCCTCGCTCGTGAGGACGCCGCCGAGGATGACTCCGAGAGCGGTCCCGAGCCCGCTCAGCGTCGACCACACCCCGACCGCCTTGCCGCGGTCGGCGCCGGTGAAGACGGTCATCACCGTGGCCAGTGCCGCGGGCGACATCGCCGCCGCGGCGATCCCCTGCATCGACCGGCCGGCGAGCAGGAGATCGGCGCCGTCGGAGAGCGCGCACAGCAGGGACGAGGCGGTGAAGGCGGCCAGGCCGAGCAGCGTCATCCGGCGGGCGCCGAAGAGGTCGGCGAGCCGGCCGCCCAGAAGCATCAGTCCGCCGAAGAACAGCGTGTAGATGGTCATGACCCAGGGCAGCTCGCTGCGGTGCAGGTCGAGCGCCGCGCCGATGTCGGGGAGGGCCACGTTGACGACCGTCACGTCGAGCACCAGCATCAGTTGGGCGGATGCGAGCAGGGCGAGCGCGACCCATCGCGGACGGTCTGCGGGCCGGGTCGAGGGTCGGCCGGTCGGGGTCAGGCTGGCAGTGGTCATGAGCGTTCTCCGTGCGCAGGTAGAGCCGGGCCGGCTCGTGCGGTAACATGAACATGCGTGTACAGGTTGTCGTCCGACCGTAACTTATACACTGGTGTTCAGGAAAGCGAGAATTGGATGCCCCCGAATACCCCCGCGCCCCGGGCACAACGGGCCGACGCGCAGCGCAACGCCGCGACGATCCTCGACACCGCCCTCGAGTGCCTGGCCCGGGACCCCGAGATGACCATCGCCGAGATCGCGACCGCGGCCGGCGTGGGGCGGATCACCCTGTACGGGCACTACAAGACCCGCGCCGAGCTGGTCGACGCCGTACTCGTGACCACCATCGAGCGCGCCAACGAGGCGCTCGATGCCACCGACACCACGGGCGACCCGAGTCAGGCCCTCAGTCGGCTGGTCGCGTCGTCATGGCAGATCGTCCACCAGTTCCGCAACATCCTGATCGCCGCCCAGCGCGAGCTGCCCGCGGAGCGCGTCCGCGGTGTCCACGACCGGATCCTGCGGCGCGTCCAGACGCTCATCGAGCGGGGGCAGCGCAGCGGGGACTTCCGGACCGATCTGCCCAGGCAATGGCTCATCACCACCGCCTTCAGCCTCATGCACGCGGCCGCCGAGGACGTGGTCGCCGGCCGGATCAAGGCCGCGGACGCGGCCGGCCTCATCTCGGACACCCTGCTCGCTGCCTTCCGGGCCTGACGGCCGCCGGGCCGTCGACGTCCCCCGCCCGGTCAGGACCGAACCGGGGCCATCCGCTCGGCCCGGTCGACGGCGTCGGGCACCAGGAACCGGGTCACCTGACCGCTGGCCCTGTCGACCAGGCGCGGGCCGTTGGCGGCCGGCCCGTCGTCACGCCGGCCGCCGCTGGCGTCGAGCACGGCCACCAGGTAGGACGCGGCGTCCTTCCGGGCCCGTCGGCGGTCGACGCGAAGGTGCGTGGAGTCCAGCGTTGCCTCGACGGCCGCCACGGCCTCGTCCAGGTTCATGCGCGCCCTGCGGCGCGGTTGAGGTGCCGGCTGCCGTTGCTGTCGACCACGCTCCCCAGGCCAGCCGCGGCGGGAGGGCACCCGGGACCCGTGCGGGCCCGATAGGCCGTTCGGCTCTGCGTCGAGCCGGGCCGGGCGGCGAAAGATGGAGTCGTGAGTTGGCTGGTCCGCCAGCGGGTGCTGGCGCTGTTCGTGTCCTCGACTGCCTTGTTGCTCGGCGGCGGGCTCGCGTGGCTGGCGGGCGCCGGGTCAGTGTCGGCGCCACTGTGGGCGACGGCCACCTGCCTGGGGCTGATCTTCTCGGCCGGGTCGGTGGTCGACGCGCTGCGACGCCGGCAGCCAACCGTGGACGTCATCGCGGTTCTCGCGCTGGGCGGTGCGCTCGCCGTCGATGAGCTGTTCGCGGGGGCGATGATCGCGGTGATGCTGGCCACCGGCCAGCTGCTCGAGACAAGGGCCGCCGCGCGGGCCCGCCGCGATCTGAGCCTGCTCGTACGGCGCGCCCCGCGTACGGCCCGCCGCCGGGCCGGGGGCGGCATCGTCGAGGTCGATGTCGACGACCTCGGCGTCGGTGACCGGCTCATCGTCGGCGCCGGCGAGGTGGTGGCGGTCGACGGCCGATTGCTCTCGGCCGCGGTACTGGATGAATCGGCGTTGACGGGTGAGCCGTTGCCCGTCGAACGGGCCGTCGGCGACGACGTCCGCAGCGGCGTCGTGAACGCGGGCGAACCGTTCGAGCTCGTGGCCACCGCGCCGGCGGCCGAGTCCACGTACGCCGGTGTGGTGCGTCTGGTCGAGCAGGCTCAGGCATCGTCGGCGCCGTTCGTGCGGACGGCCGATCGCGTGGCCGTCTTCTTCGTCCCGCTCACGATGGTGGTCGCGGGCGTCGCGTGGGCGCTGAGCGCGGACCCGGTACGCGCGGTCGCGGTGCTCGTCGTGGCGACGCCGTGCCCGTTGCTGCTGGCCGCCCCCATCGCGATCATGTCCGGACTGTCGCGGGCCGCGCGGGTCGGAGTTGTGATCAAGGGCGGCGGTGCGCTGGAGCAGCTGGCGGCCGGCCGCGTCATGCTCTTCGACAAGACCGGCACGCTGACCGCCGGCAAGCCCCGGGTCTCGGATGTGATCGCGGCCGGCCCGGCCGTCAGCGCGGAAGAGGTTCTGCGCCTCGCGGCATCGCTGGATCAACTCTCGCCGCACGTGCTGGCCGGCGCCATCGTGTCCGCCGGCACGCAGCGCGGGCTCGCGCTGCTGACGCCGACGGAAGTCCGCGAGGTGCACGGCTACGGCCTGGAGGGGATGGTCGGCGGCCGCCGGGTCCGGCTGGGGAAGGCGACCTGGATCGTGGGCGATGATCCGCCGCAGTGGGCCCGTCACGCCCGCCGGCGCGCCGAGCTGGACGGCTCGCTGACCGTGTTCGTCGCCGTCGACGACGCGCCGGCCGGGGCCCTCCTGCTCGACGATCCGATCCGCCCGGATGCACCGCGCATGCTGCGGGCCCTGCGGGCAGCAGGGGTCACCCGGGTCGTGCTGCTGACGGGGGACCGGGCCGATATCGCCGAGATGGTCGGCCGCGTGGTCGGTGTCGACGCGGTGCAGGCCGATTGCGACCCGGCGGCCAAACTCGCCGCGATCGAGCAGGAGTCCGCCGGCGCCGCGACGATCATGGTCGGCGACGGGGTCAACGACGCGCCGGCGCTGGCCGCGGCCGGTGCGGGCGTCGCGCTCGCCGCGCGGGGAGCGACCGCGTCGTCCGAGGCCGCCGACGTCGTATTGACCGTCGACCGGATCGACGCCCTCGCCGACGCCATGCTCATCAGCCGCCGCTGCAAGAACATTGCCCGGCAGGCCGTCCTGGTCGGGATGGGACTGTCGCTCGCCGCGATGCTGATCGCCTCCCTCGGACTGCTTCCGCCCGCGGCCGGCGCGATCGTCCAGGAGGTCATCGACGTCCTCGCCATAGCGATCGCGCTGCGGGCCGTCCTGCCGGGAAAGATCCACACCATCGCGATGCCGGCCGCCGACGTCGCACTCGCCCTCGAACTGCGAGCCGAACACGACGCGGCGCTGCCGGTGATCGACGAGATCCGCACCGTGGCCGACGCGCTGTCGACGCAGGATCGCGACCTGGCACCGTCACGCGTCCTGCTCGATCGGCTGGAGAACGAACTGCTCCCGCACGAACGCGCCGACGAGGCGGTCCTGATGCCATTGGTCGCTCGAGCACTCGGAGGCAGCGAGTCGACGGCCGCGTTGAGCCGCACCCACGCCGAGATCGAACACCAGATCGTCCGCGTGCGCCGGCTGCTGGCCGACCTCGACAACGACACCGCGCAACCGGAGGACGTCGTCGAGCTGAGGCGCATGCTCTACGGCCTGTACGCCGTACTGCAACTGCACAACGCCCAGGAGGAAGAGGGCGCGTTCAGCCTCGTCCCGGACGGTGCCGCATCCGGCCATCCGGGCCGGGTGCCTGGGTGAGCCGGGTCGGGTACGGCCCGGGCACCCGCTCGTGCCTGGGCCTCCGGGCGTCTGTTGACCACCCAGAACCCGGCCTGTGAGGCAGGCCATCGACGTGCCCCGTCTTACGAGCCCTTATCGGGATCGCGGACCGCTCACCACCGAACCTGATCGACCGGGTCCCGGAAAGGCTGAGCACGGCCGACCCCTTCGGTGATCGTGCTCACCGTCGACCCCGGCCCCGCGGCGCCGGTCCGATCGTCGGCCGATCTGCCTGCTCCCGCAGTTCGGCGGTAATCCACGTCACGCGGGCCGGCGCGCGTGAGGACCTTCGGCTCATGGGCCGCGCGCCCCGCGCCGCGTGACGATGGAGGAATGAGCGGCATCATCTCTGCTCCTGGCCGGTCGGAGCGGGCGGAGGCCCGCGCAGTGGAGGACGTGATCAAGCGTCTCGCCGAGCGCTTCGACGCCGATCCGGCTCAGGTCGCCGATCTCGTTCACCAGCACCACGCGCGGTTCGCCGGTAGCAGGATCCGTGACTTCGTTCCCGTCCTGGTGGAGCGCGGGGTCGCGCGGGCGTTCAGGGAGGCCGAGGACCTACCTCACCTTCCGACAACTCGGTGCTGACAGCCGTTCGACGGCATGCCATGATTCGTTCTGGCCCCGGACAAATGGTTGACAGGAGAGCCGATGACCAACGCGACCTCGACGCGGCCGATGCGGTCCCGGACCGAAGTGTCAGCCATGACCGACCTGGTCGAGCGCCTCACCGGCCGGTTTCCTGAACTCACCAGGGACGAGATCGAGCGCGCGGTCCATGGTCGGTACGAGCAGTTCGAAGAAAGCCGGATCCGGGACTTCGTGCCGGTCTTGGTCGAGCGCGCGGTGCGCCGAGAGATGCGTAGTGAGGCTCCGCCGCGCAACCGCGCTTAGCCGCTGCCGCGCCGCTCGCTCATGGTCACGCGAGACCTTCCCTGAAGCCCTGCCGCCACGACGGGTAGCGCAGCTGCCAGCCGAGTACCCGCTTGGCCTTGGCGTTGGAGAACGCGCGGCCCTCGGTCATCATCGTCACCACCACCTCGCCGGCCAGCAGCCGGGCAAGCCACGTCGGGACCCGCATCGGCTTCTTCGCCCCGGCGCACTCGGCCAGGTAGGGCAGCCACTCGCTGGCCGGCGCCGGCTCGTCGTCGACGATGTTGAACACGCCGGTCGCCTTCTGCTCCACGGCCAGCACGGTGGCGCTCACCGCGTCGTCCAGATGTACCCAGGAGGCGTAGCCGGTGCCGGGCCCGACCAGCGGGAACTTCCGCTGCCGTACCAGCGTGACCTGGTCGTCGGTCGCGCCCGGCCCGTAGAACGCGCCGTAGCGCAGCACCGCCCCGCCCGCCCTGCCGACCACGTCCTCGACGTGGCGTAGCGCCGCCATGGAGGTGTGCGCCGCCGTGCCCTCGTGCAGGTCCAGCGGATCCTCCTCGGTCTTCACCCAGCCGCCGTCGCGGATGCCGTTCCAGTTGGCGTAGCCCTGCGCGACGAACTGCGAGACGCCAGTGGCCTCGGCCGCGGCCAGGAGGTGATCCGTCCCCTCGGTCCGCAGCCGGATCGTCGGCCGCGCCCACCGGTCGAAGTGCTTCAGATCGGGCTTTCCGGCGTGCGCGATGGAGATCCCGGTCATCTGGTGCACGATCACGTCCGGTGCGGCCGTGGCCACGGCCTCGCCGACCGACATCGCATCCAGGGCGTCCATCACGACGCCGTGCGCGCCGAGCCGCTTCAAGACGACCAGCTTGTCCGCGCTCGTCGTCGTCGCCGTCACCTCATGGCCCCGCGCCACCAGCTGCGGCACGAGCCGCCGCCCGAGCACGCCGGTCCCACCTGCCACGAACACCCGCATGATCTGTGCCTCTCTGCGCTGCAACTGTGCAAGCACGAGACACCGCAGCCAGGCCGTTTCGTGACATCGAACGCCGCCCTCGGCCGGCCCTGGTTACCGCCCCGCCGGCGGCCGTTCGACCGTGGCAGTCAGCCCAGCTTGGCCCGGACGAGGCGTTCGACTGCGCACGGCGCGGTTCGCTGGAAGTCGTTGAGCCGCACCCATGTCGGGGTGACCTCGATGCGCACCATCGATTCGTAGAGCGCGCGGACCTGCTGCTCGAAGCCGGCGTGGTGTTCCTCGGGCATCGCCCGGAACGACGCTTCGAGGTACTCGTCGGGCACGCCGTCCTCCTCGCGCAACTCGATGGTTCCGCGGACGAGCAGGCAACACGGCGGTGGGGAGACGTCGATGCTGAGGGCGATCCGCGGGTCGCGGCGCAGGGCCGTGACCTTGTCCGAGCTGGGAATCGTGAAGCAGACGAACCTGCCCGCACGCAAGAGATAGCCGACCGGGACGGCGCGGGGGCTTCCGTCGGCGGCGGCGTAAGCGATCTGCATGATCGGTTGCTGCTCGACCAGGTCGAGCGTCACCGGGTCGGTCAGGATCTCGGTGATACGGGCGCTGTCCATGTCAGACCTCCGGGTCTCGATCAACCTCGCGACTCGTCGTGGCCGCTGAGGCTGCTAGGACGGAGCCGAACCCGCATTCTCGACACGCGTCGGACCAGGTCGGCCTCACCGAGCCCGACCTTCGTCATGATGATCTTCATCGACCGGCGTCCGTTGGCCGGCGGCGGCCACCGCCGAAATTGCCCCTTCCAACGACACCTGTTCGGGGCAGACTGGTATGCAGCGGAGCGTGAAGAAGCGGGTGTTGCGAATGTTCACACGGCGGACCCGGCCTACCGAGTTCCTTCCGGTCCTTTCCCCGGGAAAGCACCGCCGACCACGGAACGGCGCGTGCCTCATGGAATACGCGTCCTACCTGGCGGGCGAGCGGTGGAGCGACCATCCGGCCTGCACGCCGCCACTGATCGCCGAGCTCGCCCGGCAGGTCAATGACTTCAGCTGCGGCCAGGCCCGACAGGCGCTGGTCGAGCTCGTGCCCGACATGATCGGTCTTCCCGACGGTGACCTGGCGATGGACCTCCGCGTCGCCCGGCGAGCCGCGCGGACCGCGTTACCCATCGCGCCCGAACCGCATCAGCGCATCATGGCCGTCGGCCTGTTGACTTGCGAGCGATTGCAGGCCGGCCGGGACGGCGGGGGCGAAGCGTCGCTGACCATGGAGAGCGCGGATGCCCTCGCGCAGGCTCCGTCAGCCGCAGCGTGGGCGTCGGCCTTCACTCGGCATCGCTCGATCTCGCCGAAGACGTTTCGCCGCCAGACCGCGCCCACAATCGTCCGGTACGCCGTGCTGGGGATCGCGAACGCATGTGCGCCCGACCGCGACGCCGTGCTCCATGATCTGCTCGTCGGCGCCATCGAGGATTGCAAGGACGCCAGCGATTCGTCCTCCCCAGGGCGGGGCGCCCACCACGGTGTCGTGACCAGCGCCGCGGCACCCGTTCCGTCCGCGGCGACGAGTCCGGCCCGCGCGGGCACGATCACCGCTTCGCACTGATCCCGACGGCTGCCTACGGGCCGATGCGAAGCCCGTCCGCCGCGGGACCACTCCCGTCGGCCTTTAGCCAGCTAAACAACCGGGGTCAGGTTGGTCGGCCCGCGAACCCCGCGCGTGTCCGCGGCCCGCGAGCAGGAGAAGAACCCGGCAACAGCGTCACCTGATCAGGCACTCGGCGGTGCGCCCATGCATCGTGCAGGAGGCGCAGCTGACCACCGTGACCACCCCGCTGCGCCTCGCCTCCCCTGGTCGGCTACGCCCTCGTACTGAGCCGAGCCCGCCGTGTCCTGCGGCCGCGCACCGAGCAGCGCCCCGCCGCCCCGGCGCCGGCTCGGGTCGATCGCCAGCACCGCCGGGCGCAGCTTGTCACCCTGATCCACCCGCAGCCGGCGAATCAGCTCATCGGTCAGCGACGACTTCCCCGCCCCACCGGTGCCGGTGATCCCCAGCGTCACCGCCGCCCCGGCCGCCGCCCGGGACCGCACCTCGGCCAGCTCACCGGCCGCCGCGGTGCCGGCCTCGATGCGGGTCAGCTGCCGGGCCAGCGCGGCCACGTCCCCGCCGGCCAACGCATCCAGGCTCACCGGCCCGGACCGCGGCGGCTGCGCGTCGCACTCGGCCAGGATCGTGTTCACCATCGCCGCCAACCCGAGCCGCTGCCCGTCCTCGGGGGAGAAGATGCGGGCCACCCCCACCGCGTGCAAGTAGGCGATCTCCTCGGCCACGATCGTGCCGCCCCCACCGCCGTACACGCGCACATGCCCGGCCCCGCGCTCGGCCAGCGTCCGGACCAGGAACTCGAAGAACTCGACGTGCCCGCCCTGATAGGAGCTGATCGCGATCGCGTCCGCGTCCTCGTGCACCGCCGCCGCCGCGATCTGCTCCACCGACCGGTCATGCCCGAGATGGATCACCTCGGCCCCCTGCCCCTGCAGGATCCGCCGCATGATGTTGATCGCCGCGTCATGACCATCGAACAACGCCGCCGCCGTCACCACCCGGATCGGACGCGACGGCACATGCAACGCTTCGGACACCCGATCCTCCAGAGCCGCGAAAACTTTTCCTTGCATTCCATTTCATCATGATGAATGCTGACAGCCGTCGGTGTGGCGTGCAGCACGAAACCAAGAAGGCTGGTGTGGTGCGAATGACCGAGACGGCGAAGGAATCCACGGGCGTCGCCGAGCGCGATCTGGGCGGCTGTCCGGTCGTCCACGTCGAGGTGTTCTCACCGCAGGAGGCCGGGGCCTACTGGCGCAAGGCGGACGAACTCCGCGAGCAGGGCGACCGGTTCTTCAACACCCTCGCGCAGGGCTTCTGGATGTTCACCCGGCACGAGCAGGTGCGCGAGATCTATCAGAACCCGGCCCTGTTCTCGAGCGACTCGTTCACCCCTTGGGAGCCGGAGCCGGTCTACCGGTTCGTGCCCACGCAGATCAATCCGCCGGAGCACCAGAAGTACCGGCAGGTGCTGTCGAAGTGGTTCTCGCCGGGTGCGGTCAACCAGCTCGAGCCGATCGCGCGCGACCTGTGCCGGCGACTCATCCGGGACATCGTCGATCGCGGCCGCTGCGACTTCGTGACCGACTTCGCCATTCGCTACCCGACCGAGGTCTTCCTCACGATGATCGGGCTGCCCGCGCAAGAGGCCGACCTGTTCGTGCCCTGGGTCGAGGCCTTCTTCGACGGGTTCGGCGGCGACCCTGACCCGGCGAAGCAGCAGGCCATGATCGACTCGCTGACGAGCATCCGCGATTACTGGGTGGCGGCCCTGGCCGAGCGGCGGGCCGAGCCTGAGGCCCGGCCCGGCGATCTCGCGTCCCATCTGCTGCACAGCCGGATCGACGACCGGCCGCTCACCGACACCGAGTTGCTGGACATGCTGACCGTGCTCGTCCTCGCCGGACTCGACACGACGCGGGGCCAGCTCGGCTACCTCTTCCGGCACCTGGCGACCGAGCCCGCAGACCGCCGGCGGCTCGTGGCGGATCCCACCCTCATCCCGTCGGCCGTCGAGGAGTCGTTGCGGTTCTACACGATCATCTTCGGCGACGGGCGCAAGGTCACCGAGGACGTCGAGTTCCATGGCTGCCCGCTCCGGAAGGGCGACATGGTCTACGGCCTCGTGGCCGCCGCGAATCGCGACCCGGAGGTCTACGAGCACGCGGACGAGTTCGTCGTCGGCCGCAAGGGAAACCCGCACCTCGGCTTCGCCGGCGGCCCGCACCGCTGCCTCGGCGCGCACCTTGCCCGCAAGGAGATGCAGATCGCGACCGAGGAGTGGCTGGCCGCCATCCCGGACTTCCGGGTGGACTCGACCGAGCCACTGCGCGAGCGCGGCGCCGGGTCGATGTTGACGTTGCTGAGCCTGCCGCTCGCCTGGGACGTGACCGCATGAAGCTCGCCGTCGACGCCACCCGGTGCATGGGACACGGCCGCTGCTACGCGACTGCGCCCGACCTGCTCGACTATGACGACGATGGTTACGTGACCGCCCGGGGGCAGGTGCTGGACGTGCCGGACGACCAGGCCGGGGCCGCCCGGGAGGCCGCCGCCAACTGCCCCGAGCAGGCCATCGAACTGATCGACGGTTAGCGCTGTCGCGGCTGTTCCTCCCGTCGAGGGCGGCCCGCGCGGCGGTAGCGTAGCTGCGATGGAAACTCCGCCCGGCAATGGTTCGAGCGCCGGACCTCCCGGGCGGAGGACTGGCCGGTGGCGGAGGTCCTGGCCGCCAAGCGGCGGAGCGGGGCCCGCATCAGCGTCGTCATTCCGGCTCGCAGCGAGAGTTCGAGGATCGGCGGAATCGTCGCCGAGATCAAGCGCGCTCTGGTGGACGAGGTGCCGCTCGTCGACGAGCTCGTGGTCATGGATTCCTACTCGGACGACGCGACCGCTGAGCAGGCTGTCGCGCACGGGGCCGCCACGCACCACGTCGCCGACGCCCGACCCGGCCGCTGCTGGCCGACGATGAGATCCAGTTGGTTAAGGGCGTCTACGATCGTGTCCTGGACGACGGCGACGTGCCGCGACCGGCCGGTGGCCGGGTGACCGAGCTCGTAGCCCGGCCGCTGATCGCGTTGGGCTGGTCGCACCTCTCCGGCGTCGTGCAGCCGCTGGCGGGGGAGTGGGCGGTGCGTCGAGCCGCGTTCGAGCAATGCGCGGTGCCGATCGGCTACGGCGTCGAGCTGGCGCTGCTCCTCGACGTCGACCGTCGCTTCGGCCTGGACACGATCGCTCAGGTCGACCTCGGCCGGCGGGCCCATCGGCACCAGGGCGTGCACGACCTCGGTGGCATGGCGACCGAGATCCTGCATGTGGCCCAACGACGCCGCCCGGGCGGTGTGGCGGCGGAGGACGTCCGCCTCTGCCAGTTCGACCGGAGCGCCGACGTCCTTGAGGATCGGTCGCGGTGCTGACGCTCGGCGGCCGCACGTTCCCGCGCGGCCGCCAGCTGATCATGGCGATCGTGAACCGGACGCCGGACTCCTTCTACGACAAGGGGGCGACGTACGCCTTCGACCGCGCACTCGAACGCGTCGCCCAGGTGATCGAGGACGGCGGCGAGATCGTGGGCATCGGGGGGTGTGAAGGCGGCGCCGGGAGCCGAGGTCAGCGTGGCGGAGGAGCTCGACCGGACGGTCGACTTCGTGGCCGCGGTGAGGACGGCCTTCCCGGAAGTGCTGCTCAGTGTCGACACCTGGCGCCACGAGGTCGGCGACGCGGTGTGCCGGGTGGGCGCCGACCTGCTCAACGACGCCTGGGGCGGTGCCGACCCGCAGCTGGCCGAGCGGGCCGCCGCGCTCGGCGTTCCGCGCCGTCGATCCTCATCGATCCCGCTCACGACTTCGGCAAGAACACCTACCAGTCCCGGCAATTGACGCGCGACCTCGACCGGATGGTGGCCACCGGCTGGCCAGTACTCGTGTCGCTGTCCAACAAGGACTTCGTCGGGGAGACGCTCGGCGGCCTGCCGGTCGACCAACGCCTCGTGGGGACGCTGGCCACGACCGCAGTGTGTGCGCCTGGCAGGGCGCGATGGTCTTCCGCGCGCACAACGTCGTCGAGGCCCGTCAGGTGCTGGGCATGGTGGCAGGCGACCGGCCACCGGCCCGCGCGGTCCGCGGTCTGGCCTAGCGGCTCCGAAGCCGCTATTTTATCATGATGAATAATCCTCCCCGGGAATGGCGGCTGGTTCGCCGGCCGATCGGGAAGCCGGAGGCGGCCGACGTCGAACTGGTCGAGGTCGACCTCCCGCCACCCGCGACCGGGGAGGTGCTCGTCCGGAACAAGGTCATGTCGGTGGAGCCGTACATGTGGGGACGGATGACCGGGACCGCCGACTACGCCGAGCCGTATCCACTCGGCGCGGCCATGACCGGTCGCGCCGTCGGCACGATCGAGGTGTCCGCGGTCGAGGCGCTCCCGGTCGGGACGGCCGTGCTGCATGACGCCGGCTGGCGCGACGCGGCGGTGCTGCCGGCCTCGGAGGTGCGGCGGCTCGACCAGCCCAACGTCGCGTCCAGCGCGTGGCTGGGGGCGCTGGGCCTCACCGGCCTCACCGCCTACGTGGGACTCCTTGACATTGCTGCCTGCCGACCGGGGGACACCGTCCTCGTGTCCGCCGCGGCCGGTGCCGTGGGCTCCACCGTGGCCCAGATCGCGAAGGCGATGGGTTGCACGGTGATCGGTAGCGCCGGCAGCGCGGCGAAGGTGAGCTTCCTGACCGACGATCTCGGGCTCGATGCGGCGTTCGACTACCATGACGGCCCGCTGCGGACCGCGCTGGCCGAGGCGCTCGACCGCGCGGGGACGGACGGGGTCGACGTCTACTTCGACAACGTCGGTGGTGAGCAACTCGAGGCCGCGATCCGCCGGATGCGCGAGTCCGGGCGGATCGCCCTGTGTGGCGCGATCTCGAGCTACGGCAGTCGCGTCCCCGGGCCGAGCAACCTGCTGCTCGCCATCTGGCGGCGGCTGCGGCTGCAGGGTTTCATCGCCACGGACCACGAGCACCGGCGACCGGAGTTCGAACGCGTGATGGGTGGGTGGCTGCGGTCGGGGCGGGTGCGCAACGTGGAAACCCGGCGGCCCGGCGGGATCGCCGCCGCCTTCCCGGCGCTGCTCGACATGCTCGGCGGCACCGACGTGGGCAAGACCGTGGTGACGCTCGCGGACTGATCGCGGTCGATCAGCGCCACTGCACGTATTCGTCGACCTTGTCGGGGAACTGCGACCGGTAGTACGTCACGAGATGCTCGATGTGCTCGGTCATCAGCCGCTGGGCCCGGGTGCCGCGACCGTCGATCACGGCCCGGGCGATCTCGACGTGGTCGTCGGAGATCTCGTGACGCTCCGTTCGCGGGTCGAGGTCGCGCACGATGTGCTCGATCACGATGTGGGCGAGCGACTGCAGGATGAGGATCAGCACGCGGTTGCCGCCGAGATTCGCGATGGCGGCGTGGAACCCGCTCGACCGGCTCACGAACCGGTCCCGCTCGATGTCCGGCTCGTAGTCGGGCAGGAACGGGGCGAGTGCCGCCTTCTTCGTGGCCCGGTCGACGGTCTCGGCGACGTGGCGGACGACCGGCGGCTCGAACAGCAGCCAGGCATCGAAGAGCTCGTTGTAGTTCGCCCCGGCGAGGTGGAAGTACAGCGTCGAGGTGCGGGCGAGGTTGCGGGGGTCGACGCTGGTCACCACCGGCCCGCCGCCCGGCCCGCGCTTGAGTGCGATGAGGCCTTGCACCTCGAGCAAGCGGAGCCCTTCACGCAGGGACTCGCGGCTGACCCCGTACTGCTGGAGCATCTCGCCCTCGGGCGGCAACCGGTCGCCGACCTGTAGGTGATCGTCGACGATGTCGGCCACGATGCGCTGGGCGACGACCTCGGACATCTTCAGCTGGCGAGGACCCTCCGGGGGGACCGCGGGGTCCTCCAGGACGTTCTCCTCCTGCGAGAGGTAGCTGAACCGGATGGGCAGACCGGCCCGGGACGGACGCGACGATCTCGCCGCTCGCCGGGCTGCCATAGAACCTCCGCGGGGTCCGGATTCCTGATCAACCGCACTCTAACGCCTGGGACGGCGTCAGCCGGTGAGCAGCATGGCCCGCACGTTGGCCGAGTAGAAGGTGTCGAGGTCGGCCAGGGTGTACCTGCCGGACGGGCGGTACCACGCCCACACGCTCTGCAGGAGCCCGATGATGGAGTGGGCGAGCAGTCGCGGGTCGCGGGCCGGGAGCTGCCCGGCCGCCATGGCCGTCTCCAGATAGTCGACCCACAGAGCCTCGATGCGGCGCGAGACCCGCAGCGCCTCGGCCCGGACGGTCTGCTCGCGACCGGTCGTCTTGAGCGTCGACAACTTCCCCTGCTCGTTCATGAGGAGCCGGGCCCGCACCGTCTCCGCCTCGGTGACGCGGAACGAGGCCGACACCGCTGCATCGATGGCCGCGAGCGGGTCGTCGGGGGAGGACAGGCACTCGCTCCAGGTCCGGTACCACCCCTCGTAAGACTCGAGCATGAGGGTGAACAGGCAGTGCGTCTTCGACTCGAAGTAGTGGTACAGCGCGGTGCCGCCGATCCCGGCCGACTCGGCGATCGTCGCCCACTTCGTGGCATCGAAGCCCTTCCGCCCGAACTCCTCGGCCGCCAGCCGCAGGATGAGATCACGCTTCGATCGTGCACTGGGTGCGACAGCCGCTTTCACGCTCGTCCTCACGTCCCCGTCGATGCTGACGCCAATGGAACCACAGCAGCGGCCGCCGATCCGGCGCTTCGCCGGCCTTGCCGATCGAGCGGCCCAAAACTAAAGTAAACTCAGTTCAGTTTTAGTTCAAGCGCGACGACCATGGCGGAGGCCCGGTGCCCGACCCGACGGCATTCGCGTCCGACCTGTTGGCCGGCAAGGTCGCCCTGGTCACGGGCGGCAGCCGGGGCCTCGGGCGCGCGATTGCCCATGCGTTCGCCGCCGCCGGTGCCGATGTCGTCATCGCCAGCCGTAAGCGGGAGTCGGTCGAGCGGACCGCGGCCGAGATCGCCGGGGCGACCGGCCGCGCCGTGGTGCCGCTCGCCGCGCATGTCGGCGAGTGGGCCCAGTGCGACGAACTCGTCGCCGCCACCCTGGCGGCCGCGGGTGGACTGCACGTCCTGGTCAACAACGCCGGCATCGCCCCGCTCTACGGCCGGCTGCACGAGGCGAGCGAGGACCTGTTCGACAAGACCATCGCGGTGAACCTCAAGGGTCCGTTCCGGCTCTCGGCGCTCGCGGCCCAGCACATGTGCGCCAACACGGGCGGCTCGATCATCAACATCTCGAGCGTGGCCGCGATGCGCCCGACGCAGCAGGAGGTGCCGTACGGGGCCGCCAAGGCGGGGTTGCACGTGGTGACCGCCGGCATCGCTCTCGAGTACGGGCCCAACGTCCGCGCCAACACCATCATGGCCGGCCCCTTCCGCACCGACATCTCAGCCGGATGGGACCAGGCCGCGTTCGCGGAGTTCGCGGCAAGCATGCCGATGCGCCGCGCGGGCGAGCCGGACGAGATCACCGGCGCCGCGCTCTACTTCGCGAGCGACCTCTCCCGGTTCACCACCGGCGCGCTGCTGCGCGTCGACGGCGGCCAGGCCCTGGTCCGTCGATGAGTACCGCTTCCGGAGACCGACGATGAGTCGATTCGGCGAGGCGGTGGCCGTCCGCCCGGGCGAGGAGCTCGACTGGTCGCGGTTGCGGGATCACCTCAGCGTCGAGCTGAACCTGCCCGGGGAACTCTCCGTGCGGCAGTTCCCGAACGGAGCGGCCAACCTGACCTACCTGCTGCGGCTCGGCGACCGGGAACTCGTCTTCCGGCGGCCGCCGTTCGGCGTACTCGCGCCCGGCGCGCACGACATGGGCCGCGAGTTCCGGGTGCTCTCCCGGCTGTGGCGCGCGTACCCCCGCGCGCCGCGCGCGCTGCTGTTCTGTGCCGACGAGGGCATCGTCGGTTCGCCGTTCCTCGTCTCGGAGTACCGGGTCGGCCAGATGGTGTGGTCGGAGCTGCCACCCACCTGGGCCGGAATTCCGGACGCCGGCCGACTCGTCGGGTTCGCCACCGTGGACGCGCTCGCCGACCTGTCGCAGGTCGATCCGGGGTCGTGCGACCTGGCCGGACTCGGCCGGCCGGACGGGTTCCTGCAGCGTCAGGTCGAGGGCTGGACGGATCGATGGCGGCGGGTGGCCGCCGCGGACGCCGACGAGGTCATGACCGCGGTCGCCGACCTGCTCGCCGAACGCCTCCCGCAGCCGCAGCGGGTATCGATCCTGCACAACGACTACAAGATCGACAACTGCCAGTTCCCGCACGACGATCCGTCCCGGGTGAGTGCGGTCTTCGACTGGGACATGGCGACCCTGGGCGATCCGCTCGTCGACCTCGGAATCCTGCTGAACTACTGGCCCGACCCGAGCGACCGGCCCGACGACCATGCGCTGTCCTACCCGGGCCTCGAGACGGTCGGACTGCCGACCCGGGCCGAGGTGGCTCGGCGCTACGCCGAGCGGACCGGCATGTCGCTCGAATCGCTGGGCTGGTACGAGGCGTTCGCCAGCTGGAAGACCGCCGTGGTCCGGGAGCAGTTGCACCACCGCTACCGGCGCGGTGAGAGCACCGATCCGCGGATGGGCCGGCTCCACGACAACGTCGTCATGCTCGCGCGACGGGCGCGGCGCATCCTCGAGGAATCGCAGTGACCTTCGAGGCCTTGTCTCGGAGTTCCTCATGAGGTTTAGTTGCGGGCATGACCGTCGAGACGTCCCACCGGGACCGGTGCGCGATTGCGGGCATCGGGGCCACGGACTTCTCGCGTGCGTCGGGGCGGAGTGATCTGACCCTGGCCGTGCAGGCGGCCCGGGCCGCGCTCGACGACGCCGGTCTGGACGCTGCGGACGTCGATGGGATCGTCCGCAGCGACATGGACACCGTGCGACCCAACGATCTGGCCCAGGCCCTCGGCATCCCGGAACTGACGTTCTGGGCCGAGACCGGGCCTGGTGGCACGGCACCCCCCGCGATGATCGGATTGGCGATCGGCGCGATCCTGTCCGGTCAGGCCACGACCGTGCTCTGCTTCCGCGAACTCAACGGGCGATCCGGGCGCCGGTTCGGGAAAGCCTCCGGCGTCGACGGACCTGTCGGCGGTGCCGGCACCTACGACGAGTTCTTCGCCCCCTACGGACTGGTGACGCCGGGGCACATCTTCGCCCTCATGGCGCAGCGCCATGCCTACGAGTTCGGCACCCGGCCCGAGCAGCTGGGCCACGTCGCCCTGGCCTGCCGGGCGCGCGCCAACGCCAACCCGGCCGCGCAGATGTACGAGCGGCCGCTCACCATGGACGACTACCTCGCCGCTCGGACGATCGCCGAGCCGCTGCGCCTCTACGACTTCTGCCTCGAGACCGACGGCGCCGCCGCAGTCATCGTCACCTCGACCGAACGCGCGCGCGACCTCCGCCGCCCGCCGGCGCTGATCCGGGCCGTGGCGCAGGCGAGCATCCCCGACCCGCAGCCGGGTGTGCAGTTCCCGGTTCTCATGCGGGAGTCGATCACGTCCCTGCCCGGTCAGGCCGTCGCTCGCACGCTCTTCCGCCGCGCGGGGCTGGGGCCGGAGGACATCGATGTCGCCCAGCTCTACGACTGCTTCACGATCACCGTCCTGCTCCAACTGGAGGACTGGGGCTTCTGCAAGAAGGGCGAGGGCGGACCGTTCGCGGCGAGCGGCGCGATCGACATCGACGGAACCCTGCCCATCAACACCGGGGGCGGGCATCTGTCCGAGGGCTACATCCACGGCATGAACCACGTGCTGGAGGGTGTACGTCAGATCCGCGGCGAATCGACGTCCCAGGTGCCGGATGCCGCCCATTGCCTGATCACAGCCACGCCGCTGCCGCCGGGCAGCGCGCTCATCCTCGGCCGGGCCTGACCGTGGCCGTGCTCCCCGTCGTCGACGACCTCGACACCGCCGGTTTCTTCCGGGCGGCGGCCGACGGGCGGCTAGCGGTGTGCCGGTGCGCGGGCTGTGGCGCCGTCCTGCACATGCCGGTCGGTTACTGCCGCCATTGCGGCGCGTTCGCCCCGCAGTGGACCGAGGTGTCGCCGGCGGGCCGGATCTACTCCTACACCGTGGTGACCCACCAGGTGCACCCCGACTTTCCGGTGCCCTACACGGTCATCCTCGTCGAACTCGACGAGCTGCCCGAAGTCCGGCTCGCCGGCCGGCTCGACGGGCGGCCCGAGGTGTACATCGGCCAGCCGGTCACCGCCGACTTCACCACGCCCGCCGACGGCGTGGCGCTGCCTACCTGGAGGTTGGATGGACGGCGGAACTGAGCTCGTGGGCCAGTGGGCGGTCGTGACCGGTGGCAGCAAGGGCATCGGCCTGGGCATCGCGCAGTCGTTGGTAGCGGCCGGCGCCAGCGTTGCCCTCGTCGCGCGCGGCGCCGACGACCTCGCGGCCAGTGCGCGACGGCTGTCCGCGGTGGCCCGGCCCGAGCAACGGATCGTCGGCATCCCGGCCGACACCGGCGACCCCGATTCGCTGGGCGGACTGTTCGCCCGGCTCGAGCAGGAGCTGCCCCAGCTCAACATCTACGTCGCCAACGCCGGCTTCGGCATCATCACCCCGTTGCTCGACATCACCCTGGACGAGTGGGACCGCCAGCTCGCGCTGAACCTGACCGGCACGTTCCTCGGTGTCCAATGGGCGGCGCGCCGGATGGTCAAGAGCGAGCCGGACGCCAATCGCGCGATCCTCGTGGTGTCCTCGATCCGGGCGGTCGGCGCCCGGCCGGGCCGGCTCACCTACTCGGCGACGAAGAGCGCCCTGAACCAGCTGGTCCGGGTGGCCGCGCTGGAGCTGGCCGAGTACGGCGTGCGGGTCAACGCGCTCTCACCGGGGATCACGGCGACCCCGATGGCGCTCCAGGACAACCCGGACGTCTATGCCGCGATGACGGCGAACGTGCCGCTCGGCCGGTCGGGATCCCCGGAGGACATGGGCGGGGCCGCGCGCTACCTCTGCAGCCCGGCCGCCCGCTTCGTGACCGGCGCCAACCTGGTGGTCGACGGTGGCGAGTCCCTCCATTGAGCCGGGCCGGGTGGCCCGGTCGCCCGCCCCGGCCCTGCCGCAGAAGGCCGCCGAGACGATCGCCCGCCGGGTCGTGCGCAGCATCGGATCGAAGCGGCTGAAGCCGGGGGACATGCTGCCCCGCGAGGCCGACATGCTGATCGAGTACGGCGTCAGCCGGGAGACGCTGCGCGAGGCGCTACGCCTGCTCGAGGTGCAGGGGTTGATCAGTCTGCGCCGCGGCCCTGGGGGCGGCCCGGTCGTCGGAGCGGCAGTGTCGGTGAATCTCGGCCGAATGTCCACGCTCTACTTCCAGATGGTCGGTGCGACCTACAACGAGCTGTTCGAGGCCTGGGTGCTCGGCGAGGTGACGCTGGCCGAGCGGGCCGCAGCCAACCCCGACGCCGCGCTCCGGGCCGCCACCATGGCGCCCTACATCGATGCCGACGCGCACGCGGAGGACGACGAGTCGATGGCGACGTTCATGCTCGCGCGCACCGGCTTCCACGACGACGTCGGCGTCCTGGGCCGGAACCGGGTCCTGGATCTCACCCTCACCTCGTTCGGCCAGATCGTGACCTACCACGCCGGCGTCGTCGATGACCCGCGGCTGTTGCGGGCTCGTCTCGACGACGACCACCGCAACATCGCGAAGGCCATCGCGGCCGGGCACAACCGGGTGGCGGGGCGACTGATGGAGGCGCACATCGCCGCGGTCCTCGAGTACTTTCGCGAGCACTTCCACGGCCGGCTCGACGACGCCGTCGAGTGGCTGTGACCGGTTGCTCCCGCGGCCCTTGCCCACCGGAGCCCATCTAGCTAAACTGAAGTCACTTCAGTTAGATCCGCGAGGGGAGATGCCGAGCGCGAGCCGGTGAACGGTTGCCGATGACGGCAGGCGTGGCGAGCGTGGATCGGGCGGCCCCGCCCGCCTATCCGGTTATCCGGAAATGTCGCGACTCGGCATTACGCCGGCGACCTCGGTCGAATTCGCCTGCCTCCATTTCGCCATTTCCGCGCCCCGTCCACTGAGCTCGCCGAGTGCCGTTCGCCGGACGATCGGTGACGGCCGCCGCGCCCCGACCTGCCGTCTTTGCAGGATCACGCGGTCACTCGCTCAGCTAATCATCCTGATGAATTTGCGCCAGAGGCTTGACTGCCCACGGGTGGACGGGTGTAATCGGAGTCACTTCAATCGCCGCTGATCGGTCAATTGTGAAAGCGGTCCACACAGCTCGTACTCGCGTTATTCGATCGCTCTCCATCGCTTCGGCGCAACGCCGGATGCGACCCGGTCGCGAAAGGACTGGTAGCCCCATGACCACACAGATGTCGCCGGCGTTGGCACCCGAGGCCGAGAAGTATCTGGGCCGCGGCGTCGTCGGTCACGTCATCGACGGCCGCACCGTCGAGTCGGTGAGCGGCGCGACGTTCGAGGTCGTCGACCCGTCGACCGGCGTCACGATCGCCCAGGCGGCGCGGGCGGATCAAGAGGATGTCGACCGAGCCGTCGCGGCGGCCCGGGCCGCCTTCGAGGACGGCCGGTGGCGCAACCTGACGCCGCTCGAGCGCGAGCGGCGCCTGCGCCGGATGGCGACGCTGCTCGAGGATCACACCGACGTGCTCGGAGACCTCGACTCCCTCGACGCCGGCGTGCTGAAGAAGTGGTCGAGCTTCGTCGTGGAGTTCGCGATCAACGCCTTCCACTACTATGCCGGGTGGCCCACGAAGATCGAGGGTTCGATCCCGCCCGTCGGCGTCGACCTGGCGGTCTACCAGCACCGGGCCCCGATCGGTGTCGCCGCGTTGATCATGCCGTGGAACGGCCCGTCCGCCGTCTGGGCCGCCGTCGCCCCCGCCCTCGCCGCCGGCTGCTCGGTCGTGCTGAAGCCGGCCGAGCAGACTCCGCTCAGCGCGACGTTGATCGGCGAGCTGTGCCTCGAGGCCGGGATCCCGGCCGGCGTCGTCAACGTCCTGCACGGAGACGGCGTGGTGGGCGCCGCGCTGGTGAAGCACCCCGGCGTCGACAAGATCTCCTTCACCGGTTCGGCCGAGACCGGCCGGCGCATCGCCGAGGGCGGTGCCGCCACGCTCAAGCAGGTCAGCCTCGAGCTCGGCGGGAAGAGCCCGTTCATCGTCTTCGACGACGCCGACCTCGCCCGCGCCAGTGCCGGCGCCATGTCCGGCGTGTGGAGCAACTCCGGCCAGGTGTGCACCGCCGGCACCCGCACGCTCGTCCAGCGCGGCATCTACGACGAGTTCGTCGACGCCGTGGTGCAGGGATCAGCGCAGCTGCGCACCGGCTCGGCCTTCGACGAGACGAGCGACCTCGGGCCGCTCATCTCGCGCGACCAGTGGACCAAGGTCCAACGCTACGTGGCCCTCGGCGTCGAGCAGGGCGCGAATCTCGTGCTGGGCGGGGCGACCCCGGAGAGCGACGGGTACTTCCAGGAACCCACGATCTTCACCGAGGTCCGCAACGACATGACCATCGCCCAGGAGGAGATCTTCGGCCCGGTCATGTCACTGATCCCCTTCGACACCGAGGAGGAGGCGTACCGCATCGCGAACGACACGCAGTTCGGCCTGGCGGCGGGCGTCTGGACCAACGATCTCTCGCGGGCTCACCGGGCGGCCGAGGCCTTGCGGGCCGGCACGGTCTGGGTCAACACCTACCAGGCGGTCAACCCGGCCGTGTCGTACGGCGGTTGGAAGCAGTCCGGTTACGGGCGCGCCCTCGGTGAGGCGTGCGTGCTCGACTTCACCCACATCAAGAGCGTCTGGATGGGAGTACAGGCATGACGGCGACCCAGGTCGATCTGACCGAACTGCTCGGCCGCGTCCAGGCCCTCGAGGACCGGGCCGCGCTCGAGGACCTCGTGAAGCGCTACGCCGTCGGGTGCGACACCCGCGATCGGGCAGTGCTGTTGTCGACGTTCACACCCGACGCCCGGGCCCAGTATGCGGCCGACGAGCCCATGCACGGGGCCGACACCATCACCGGATGGATCGAGGCCGCGACGGCGGCCACGATCTGGCAGCAGCACATGATCAGCCCGTACTCGTTCGAGATCGACGGGGACCGGGCGCGGGTGACGGCGTACCTGATCTCCCACCAGAATTACCAGGCCAACCCTGACGTCGTCACGATGATGACCAGCCGCTACGCGTTGGAGTGCGTCCGCACGGACGCCGGCTGGCGCATCGCCGACCTCGTCCTCGTCGTGGGCTGGATCGAGAGCCGATACGGAGACCAGTCGAAGTTGGGCTGATCCCACCACCCCGGGTCCCACCACGCCGGGTCCCACCACACCGGGACCGGTCGACGCACCCGTCGATCGTCTCAAGTAACACACGTCCGGCCCGTCCGACCTACCCGTCGAGAGCCTGGCGGCCCGAGCCCTCCTGGGGCGTTGCACCGCGGCGTAGCCGTGCGCTCGGTCAGGCGCGCCCGAACGGCCGCGGACCCGAAGACAACATTTCGCGCGAACCAGATCACGAAGAAATCTCATGAGGAATAACCAGCCATGCCCGCTCAGTCAGGCATCCTCCAAGGAGCTCCCATGAAGTATCGACTCATCACGGTCGCCGCCGCGGTCGCGACGTGTGCCCTGTCGCTGGCCGCCTGCAAGTCCAGCGGCAACGGCGCCGGGTCATCGACCGGCGCGGCGCCGGCGGGTGGCGGATCGGCCAGCCAGGTCGCGAACAACTCGGCGGGAGGCGGCCTCGCCAACGCCAAGGCGCTGGTCGCGGCCGCCGCGAACGAGCCGACCACGATCCCGATCTCGACCCCGCTGCCACACGCCCCGCAGAAGGGCATCAAGGTCGCGTTCCTGAGTTGCTCGGCGGCGGCGTGTTCGCTGCTCAACCCTGGCTTCGAGGCGGCGGCCAAGGCGCTCGGCTGGCAGCCGAAGGTGATCACGTACGACAGCGCCAAGCCCGGGCAGGCCCTGCAGCAGGCCATCGACGCCGGCTACAAGTACATCGCGACGACGAGCATCACGCTCAACACGATCACCCCGCAGGTCCAGCAGGCCAAGGCGAAGGGCGTCGCCCTCTTCGGTGCGTACACCGGCGACACGCCGGGCGGCAAGGCCAACGGCCTGTACGGCGTCACCCAGAACTTCGCCGCCTCGGAGAAGTCGGGCAAGCTCATGGCGGCGTGGACGATCGTCGACTCCAACAGCAGCGCGCACGCCCTCTACGTCAGCCTGCCGCTCTACCCGACGCTCGTCGCGCAGGGCAAGGCGGCCGAGGCCGAGTACAAGGCCGACTGCCCGGCCTGCAGCATGGACACGCTCGGCCTGAGCGTTGCCCAGCTCGGCTCCGGACAGGGGCCGTCGGCCATCGTCACTTACCTCAAGTCGCACACGAACATCAACTACGTCTACCTCTCCTTCCAGGATCTCGACAACGGTGTCGCCGCCGCGCTGAAGAGTGCCGGCCTGGCCGGCAAGGTGAAGATCATCGGCACCGAGGGTCAGACCGCGCAGCTGAAGGCCATGATCGCCGGTGACGAGCGGGCCTGGTCGATCCTGCCCGAGCCGTATGTGATGTGGACCGTCGTCGACTGGATGGCCCGGCAGTCCGAGGGAGTGCTGGACCAGGCCGCGCTGGATGCCACCGCGAGCGGCGTCCAGTTCATGGTCGACACGCCGGCCCAGGCCAGCGCTCAGCTGAAGAGCAACGGCGGCGAGTGGCCGGGACCGACGAACTACCAGGCCCAGTTCGAGAAGCTCTGGCACGTCGGCTCCTGACCGCTTCCGGTATCCGCGACCCGGGCTGGTGATCCCATGACGCTCACGCTCCGAGCCGTCAGCAAGACGTTCGCCGGGCAGATTGCCCTCCGCGAGGTCGAGCTGAGCCTTGAATACGGCGAGGTCCGCGCGCTCGTCGGGCAGAACGGATCGGGGAAATCCACCCTGATCAAGTTGCTCGCCGGGTACCACCAGCCCGACCCCGGCAGCGTTGCCGAGATCGAGGGCCGCGCCTTCGATCTCGGCAACGCGACGGCGGCCCGCTCGCACGGCCTGCGCTTCGTCCACCAGGACCTCGCTCTGATCCCGACGATGAGCGTGCTCGACAACCTGATGCTCGGCCGGGACTACCCACGGGGCGTCGGGGGCCGCATCGCGTGGCGAGAGGCGCGGATCGAGGCCCGCCGGCAACTCGAAGCGCTCGGCGTGGACGCCGATCCCGGCACCGCTGTGGGTGCCTTGAGCATGGCCGAGCGAACCGCCGTCGCGATCGGGCGGGCGCTGGCGGACGCGGCCGGCCACGACCGGTTGTTCATCGTGCTCGACGAGCCGACGGCGGCCCTGCCGCAGGACGAGGTCGGCCGCCTGCTCGACGCGATCGACGGCCTGCGCCGGCAGGGCCACGGCGTTCTGCTCGTATCGCACCACCTCGACGAGGTCCTGGACGTCGCCGACACGGTGACCGTCCTGCGTGACGGTCGGATCGCCGCGTCCGTCCCGCGCCGCGAGGTCGACCACGACCGCCTCACCGAGCTGATCGTGGGTCACCGGGTGGTGCCGCCGACCCCGGCCGATCGGGCGGCCGCCGTCGAGCACGGGCGCGGCCGGGCCGCGCTCGCGGTACGCGGTCTGGTCGGGGGCCGGATCCTCGATCTCGACCTCGACGTCCACCGGGGCGAGATCGTCGGCGTCGCCGGGATCACCGGCTCCGGGCGCGAGTCGATCGCCTCGCTCATCATCGGCGGCCTGCTCCGCGCGGGTGAGGTCCGGGTCGACGGCCGGTCGATCCGCTCCGGGCACCCGCGCGAGGCGATCGACGCCGGCATCGCGTCGATCCCGGGCGAGCGGGGCCGTTTCGGTGTGTTCGCGAACATGAACGTTCGGACCAACCTGACGATCTCCCGCCTGTCCCGGCACCGCCGGTGGGCCCGCATCCAGCGCCATCACGAGCGCGGCGAAGCCCGGGAGTGGATCGACCGGCTGCGCATCGTCACCAACGGCACCGAGGCCCCGATCACCAGCTTGTCGGGCGGCAACCAGCAGAAGGTGCTCGTCGGCCGAGCCCTGCGGATGCAACCCCAGGTGCTCGTGCTCGACGACCCGACCCAGGGCATCGACATCGGGGCCCGGGCGCAGATCCACGACGTCATCGAGCAGTGCGCGGCCGAGGGCATGGCGATCCTGCTCGTCTCGACCGACAGCAACGAGCTGGCCCGGCTGGCCGACCGGGTCGTCGTCCTCGCCGGCGGACGCCACTCGACGACCTTGCTCCGCGGACCCGAACTCACCGACAACTCCATCGACATGGCGCAGTTGCAGGCCGGCGCGGCGCCTGCGGCCGCGTCGTGAAGGGACACATCATGGCTGTTCCCCGGTCCCGAAAGATCCGCCTGCCCGGGCTGAGCAACTTCAGCGCCGTCTACCTGTGGGCCTTGTTCATGCTGCTGTTCGGGTACCTGCAGGGGCACCTGTTCCTGACGGTGAGCACGGCCCAGCTCGTGTTCTCGCAGGGAGCGGTCACGGCCGTGCTGGCGCTGGCCTTCCTCACGCCGCTCGCGACCGACACCTTCGATCTCGCCATCGGCGAGGTCATGTCGCTGACCATCGTCCTGATGAACTACCTGCCGCAGCGGCTGAATCTGCCGATCGGCGTCATCGCCGTGGGCGTGGTGCTGTTCTCCGGGCTCGTCGGTGCCGTGTCGGGCTTCATCGTGGTGAAGTTGCGGGTCAACTCGCTGATCGCCACCCTTGGCATGAGCGAGGTACTCAGTGCCTTCCAGCTCTACCTGTCACAGAACCACCAGGTCTCCTACACCTTCAGCCACTCGTTCGTACACGCCGGCAACGGCTCGATCTTCGGCGTCCCGTACCTCGACGTGTACCTGCTGATCATCGCGATCGTCCTGTGGTTCGTGCTCGAGCAGACCCCGCTGGGTCGCCGGATGTTCGCCGTCGGCGGCAACCGCGACGCGGCCCGGCTGGCCGGCATCTCATCGGACCGGATCGTGTGGGGCTCGCTCATCGCCTCCGGGGCGATCGCGTCGGTCGCCGGCGTCATGTACACCGCGCAGGTCGGCGCCTACACGTCCGACATCGGGCAGGGCTACCTGTTCCCGGCCCTGGCGGCGGTGTTCTTCGGCGCCTCGCAGCTGTCGCAGCGGCCGAACGTCTGGGGGACGCTCATCGCGTTCTTCGCACTCGCGTTCGGCATCCAGGGCCTGACGCTGCAATTCGGTGCCGGCACGTTCTGGGTGAGCCCGCTGTTCCAGGGCAGCGCCCTGATCGTCGCCGTCGCCGTGGCGAGTACCCGGGGGGTCCTCGGCCGGGGCGGGGACGGGCGGGCGGTGCGCCGCCTGCTGCGCCGCCGCACCTCACCGGAGGCCGGCGGGTCGGTGGCGGCCGAACCGGCGCCGGCCCCGGCGGACCCCGACCGGCAGGTCATCTCCGCAACCCGTCGCTGATCGGCCGGGCGCGGCCTGCCGCGGCCTACCGCGGTATGTCGCGCCAGGCCACGCCGCGGTCGGCCCGCGGCTCGGCCGGCAGACCGAGCAGCCGCTCGGCGATGATCGTGCGCTGGATCTCGTCGGACCCGCCGGCGATGCGATACCCGGGTGCACCCAGGACGTGCTCGCCCCACGCGAAGGTGCCCCACTCGCCGGTGTCCGCGGCCAGCAGCGGCCCCAGTTCGGCGGTGACGACCTCGGAGATGAGCATCATCTTGTTCACCCACTGCAGCTTGCGCATGGAGCCGACCGGCCCGGGTGGGCGCCCGTCGGACCGAGCCTGCTGATCGCGCAGGTTGGCGATGGTGGCGAGGCGCTCGTGCGTGTAGACGTCGGCCAGTCGCTCGCGGCTGACCGGATCGCCGTCCCGACCGAGGTGGCGGATCAGCTCGACGAGGTCCCGGAACGAACCCCCAACCTTGCCGTTGCTGCTCGAGTGCCCGCGCTCGAAGCCCAGCGTCGTCAGCGCGACCGACCAGCCGGCCCCGACCTCGCCGAGGCGCCGCGAATCGGGGACGCGGACGTCATCGAAGAAGACCTCGCAGAAGCTGCTTCCGCCGGACATCTGGCGCAGCGGCCGCACGGTCACGCCGGGCGTATCCATCCGGAGCATGAACGCGGTCATGCCCTCGTGCTTGGGGACGTCAGGGTCGGTGCGCGCGATGAGCTCGCCCCAGTCCGCGAACTGGGCGCCGGAGCTCCATACCTTCTGCCCGGTGACGACCCACTCGTCGCCATCGCGCACCGCGCGGGTGCCGAGGCTGGCCAGGTCGGAGCCGGCCGAGGGTTCCGAGAAGAGCTGGCAGGCCAGCTGCTCGCCGCGCAGCAGCCGGCCGATCAGCAGCGCCTGCAAGGACGGCGAGCCCAGCAGCCGGATCGTCGGCGCGATGAGGTGCAGCGTCACCAAGACCAGCTCGTGGCGGCGGGGGAGGTCGTAATGCTCCTCCTCGGCGGCGAACGCCTCCTCGAAGGTGGGGTCGAGCCCGGCGCCGCCGAACTCGACCGGCCACGAGATCGCGCCGAAGCCCGCGTCGAACTTGCGCCGCTGCCACCGGGTCAACCGTTCGATGAGTTCGCGTTCGGCGTTCGGCTCGAGGTCGTGGAACACCGCGACACTGTCCGAGCCGGTGCCCCACGCGCCGCCCGCGGCGACCCGGGGTCGCGCGTTCGCCGCCAGCCAGGCCCGGGCCTCCTCGCGGAATGCCGACAGCGCCGGGTCGTCGTTCATCGCCCGGCTCCGGTCAGGCCCAGGGCGGCCGCCGTCTTCTCGAGGTGCTCCGCCCGCTCGTCCCGGCTCTCGCCGACCCACACGTCGTACTGCATGACCAGCAACTCCTCGAACCCCTCGCGCCGGTAGGCGTCGACCAGGTCGGGATCGGGCGCCGCGACTCGCCAGGTCGTGGCCAACGCCGACTCGCGCGGCCGCTCATCCTGCAGAGCATCGAGGCGGTCGCGCAGTCGGCGGGCCTCGTCCAGGGTCGGGATGCCGGAGGAGAACCAGCCGTCGGCGAGGGCGACCGCCCGGCGCAGCGCGGGATCGCTGTTGCCGCCGAGCACGACCGGCACCGCTACGCGGTGGTTGCTGACCTGCACCGATCCGAAGTCGAAGGCGGCACCGTGGAATTCGAAGGCGCCGCCCTGCCAGGCAAGGCGGAGGATGGCGACGGTCTCCTCGGTCCGCGCCGTCCGGCCGGGGAACGGAACGCCGAGGGCGGCGAACTCCTCCCGCAGCCAGCCGGCGCCGAGCCCCAGCCGGAAGCGCCCGCCGCTGAGATCGCCCAGGGTGGCGGCCGCGCGGGCGACGAGCAGTGGATGACGCAGCGGGGCGAGGTAGACACCGGTGGCCAGCCCGAGGGTGGTGGTGCGCCCGGCGACCGCGGCCAGCGCGACGAGGGGATCGAGCAGTTCGACGCTCGGATCGACAATCGGCTTGCCGTTGTGGTTCGAGGTCCCGTGGGCGGCGGCGTCGCCCGGCTGGGTGGGATGGTGGCTGTCGTAGTGCATCGGGGCGACCACGTGCTCGCCCAGCCAGAGGCTGTAGAAGCCCGCGCGCTCGGCGGCGACCCCGAGTTCGACCAACTCCTGGGCGGGCAGGTCGTAGCAACTGATCCCGATACGCATGGCGCCTCCGGAGACGGTCGGATGGGCCGATGCTAGCAGCCGCGCCAGCAATTCATCATAAAGAATTTTGGCCGAGGTCTTGCTTCGGTTTCATCATGATGAATAGACTCCGGACGAGTCCCAGGTCACACCTCCCCGGAAGGGTCTCCCGCGTGAGAATGCAGCTCGAAGCCCGCCACCCGCGACCGCGAACCGGTCCGCTTGCCGGGCTGCGGGTTGCGGACTTCTGCTGGATGGGCGTCGGCTCCGTCGCCACCCGGATGCTCGCCGATTTCGGCGCCGAGGTCATCAAGATCGAGAACCGGACCCGGCTCGACACCCCGCGCAAGCTGCCCATCTATCGCGGTGAGGTCCGCTCCTACGGGGACGAGGACGCGGACCCCGACCCGGACAAGGGCGGGCTGTTCAACAACTACTGCCGAAACAAGCTCGGCGTCACCATCGACATGAGCCGGGCCGAGGGGCGCGAACTCGCCGTCGAACTCATCCGGCACAGCAGCGTGGTGACCGAGAACTTCGCCCCCGGCGTCATGGAGCGGTGGGGGCTCACCTACGAATTCCTGCGCAGCCTGGTGCCGGACGTCATCTTCGCGCGGATGAGCGGCTACGGGCACTCCGGGCCGCACCACCACTTCCGCAGCTACGGCCCGATCATCCAGGCGGTCTCCGGCCTCACCTTCATCAGCGGCCTGCCCGACCGCGAGCCCTCGGGGTTCGGTCTCTCGTACATGGACAACCAGGCCGCCTACTACAACTCGGCCGCGCTGCTGATGGCCATCCTGCACCGGGCGACGACCGGCGAGGGCTGCGAGATCGACGTGTCGGCGGTCGAGACCGGCGTGACGCTGCTCGGCCCGGACCTGCTCGACGTGACGGTGAACGGCCGGGCAACCCGTCGGCCCGGGTACCCGCGCGGCAACCGGCTGGAATTCCCGGACGCCGCGCCGCACGGCGTGTACCCGTCGCGCGACGAGGACCGCTGGATCGCCGTCGCGGTGTTCGACCAGGACGGCTGGCACCGGTTCGTGGCCGCGATCGGCGCGCCGGCCTGGACCGCCGATCCGCGCTTCGCCACGCAAGCCGACCGCTTCGCCCACCAGGACGAGCTGGACGCCCACGTGGCGACGTGGACCCGCGAGCAGGATCTGCACGAGGCGATGGCGGTCCTGCAGGCTGCCTGCGTTGCGGCCGCGGCCGTCCAGAACCCGCAGGACCTCGCCGAGCGCGACCCGCAGATCGCCCACCGCGGCACGTTCTTCGAGCTGGACCACCCGGTGATCGGTCCGGCCCTGTTCGAGGGATCACCGATGCGGCTGTCCCGCTCCGACGCCGACGTCTGGCGCTCCGCGCCCCTGCTCGGCGAGGACAACGACTACGTCTTCGGCGAGCTTCTCGGCCTGGATGAGGACCGCCGTCGCGCACTCGCCGAGAGCGGGGTCATCTGATGAGCGAGACGTCGCCGGCCTTCGCCGGCTTGCGCGTCTTGGAACTGGCCGACGACCCGGCGGGGGAGTTCGCCGGCAAGCTCCTCGCCGACCTCGGCGCCGATGTCGTCAAGGTCGAACCGCCGGGCGGGGCGGCGTCCCGGACGATCGGCCCGTATGCCGAAGGCCATGCGGGCGACCCCGACGCGAGCCTGAACTTCTGGGCGTACAACACCAGCAAGCGCAGCGTCGTCCTGGCCGACTCGGCCGACGACCGGCGGACCCGCGATGCGCTCATCGCGACCGTCGACGTGCTGCTCACGACCTGGTCGCCACGGCAGTTGACGGCCGCGGGGCTCGATCTCACCACGCTGCTGGCGGACCGGCCCGACCTGATCGCCCTGTCGGTCACGCCGTTCGGGCTGACCGGGCCGTGGGCGGAATATCGCTCGTCCGACCTCGTCGCCCTCGCGGCCGGCGGGCTGCTGAACAGCTGCGGGTACGACGACCATTCGATCCCGCCGATCCGCCCCGGCGGCAACCAGGCGTACATGACCGCGGCCAGCTTCGCGCACTGCGGGGTGCTGCTCGCGCTCATCGAACGGCAGCGCACGGGGCTCGGCCAGCTGGTGGACGTGTCGATGCACGAGGCGGTCGCGGTGAGCGGTGAGCTGGCGAACCCGTACTGGTTCTACCCGCGGGCACTGGTGCAGCGGCAGACCGCGCGGCACGCGCAGCCGGTCCCGACCCAGCCGGCCAGCTTCCTCTGCGCGGACGGCCGGTGGGTGTACTTCGCGCTCATGCTCTCCGACCCGAAGTCCTGGTCGGCGACCGTCGCGTGGATGGCCGAACTCGACCTGGCGGCCGATCTCGTCGAGGAGAAGTACGCGGACTTCGAGTTCCGGCAGCGCGAGTTCGCCCACGTGCAGGACCTGATCGAGGTCTTCTTCCTGATGCAGGACTCGGCCACCGCCTACCGCGAAGGCCAGCGCCGCGGACTTCCCATCGGGCCGATGCTGGCACCGGAGGACCTGCTCGAGGACGAACACCTCACCGCTCGCGAGTTCTTCGTACCGGTCGAGTTGGCGGTCGGCTCGCGGCGTGCCCCCTTTCCCGGCAGCCCGTACCGGTTCAGTGCCTTCAACTCGGGGCCGGCTCGCCCGCCCCGGCTGGGCGAGCACACCGCGGCCGTGCTCGGCGAGCTCGCGTCCCGGGCGGCGGTGCAGAATGCCTGAGCCGACGACGCGCACCCGGCTGGTCGACGAGTCGCTGTTCATCCCCGACGCGGTCGAGGTGACACTGCGCGGTGGCGAGTGCGCCGCCTGCGCAACGACCACCTTCCCCCACCAGGACGCGTGCCCGCGCTGCGGTGGCGAGCAGGTCACGCCGGTGCCGCTGCCGCGGTCCGGCCGGCTGTGGACCTTCACCGTGCAAGGCTTCGAGCCCAAGCCGCCCTTCCGCGGGCAGTTCAGGCCGTACGGCGTCGGCTACGTCGACCTCGGCCCGGTGATCGTCGAGGCGCGGCTCACCGAGAACGATCCGGCCGCGCTGACGATCGGCGCGGCGATGGAGCTCACGGCGGTGCCGGCGTTCCACGACGACGACGGCACCGCGGTGCTCTCCTTCGCCTTCGCGCCGGCGGGTGAGCCGGCATGAAGGTCGCCATCGTCGGCATCGGCATCCACCCGTTCGGCCGGACACCCGGAGTCAGCGGCCGGGCACAAGGCGCGCGGGCGGTCCGCGCCGCGCTGCAGGACGCCGGCGTGACCTGGCCCGACATGCAGTTCGCGTTCGGGGGCAGCTACTCGGCCGGCGACGCCGACTCGCTGGTGTCCGACCTCGGGCTCACCGGGGTTCCCTTCATCAACGTGTTCAACGGCTGCGGCACCGGGGGCAGCGCGCTCATCGCCGGCCGCAGCGCCATCCTCTCCGGCGAGCACGACCTCGGCCTGGTGGTCGGCTTCGACAAGCATCCACCCGGCGCCTTCAACACCGACCCGGCGGCCCTCGGGATCGGCGACTGGTACGGCGAGACCGGCCTGATGATCACGACCCAGTTCTTCGCGATGAAGATCCAGCGCTACATGCACCGGTACGGCGTCACCGCCGACACGCTGGCCGCCGTCGCGTCGAAGGCGTTCCGCAACGGGGCGCTGAACCCGAACGCGTGGCGGCGCGAGCCGCACTCGCCGGAGGCCGTCGCGGCGTCGAAGATGGTCAACCACCCGCTGACGCAGTACATGTTCTGCTCGCCCGGTGAGGGCGCGGTGGCCCTGGTGCTCAGCCGGGCCGACCACGCCCAACGGTACACCGACACCCCGGTCTTCATCGACGCCGCCGAGTTCCGCTCCCGCCGGTTCGGCTCGTTCGAGGTGTTCAGCCCTTGGCTCTCGCCGGACTCGGCCCCGGGGCCGACCGTCGAGGCGGCGCGCGCCGCGTTCGAGGCCGCCGGTGTGGCCCCGGCCGATGTCGACGTCGCGCAGATCCAGGACACCGAGTCCGGTGCGGAGATCATGCACATGGCCGAGACCGGGCTGTGCAAGGACGGCGAGCAGGAAGCGCTGATCCGCAGCGGCGCGACCGAGATCGGCGGCCCGCTGCCGATCAACACCGACGGTGGGTGCCTGGCCAACGGCGAGCCGATCGGCGCGTCCGGGCTGCGTCAGGTCTACGAGAACGTGCTGCAACTGCGCGGTGCTGCCGGGGCCCGCCAGACGCCCGGGCGTCCACGGGCCGCGTTCAGCCACGTGTACGGCGCCCCCGGCATCAGCGCCTGCACGGTGCTGACGAGATGACCGGCACCGCCGAGAAGTGAGGTCGACACGATGACGTGGGGTTTCGAGACCGACCCGGACTACCAGGCCGAACTGGAGTGGGTCGAGGAGTTCGTCCGGACCGAGGTCGAACCGGTCGACCTGCTGATCGAGCATGCGTGGGACGTCACCGACCCGCTGCGCAACGACCTGATCGCCCCGCTGCAACGGGTCGTCAAGCAGCGCAAGTTGTGGGGCTGCCACCTCGGTCCGGAACTCGGCGGTCCCGGCTACGGGCAGGTCAAGCTGGCGCTGCTCAACGAGATCCTGGGACGCACGCACAGCGGTCCGGTGGTGTTCGGATGCCAGGCTCCGGACTCCGGCAACGCCGAGATCCTCGCCCACTACGGCTCGGACTACCTCAAGCGGCGCTACCTGCAGCCGCTGCTCGACGGCGAGATCATGTCCGCGTACTCGATGACCGAGCCGCGGGGTGGCAGCGACCCGACCGGCTTCGTGACCCGCGCCGTGCGCGATGGCGACGAGTGGGTCATCGACGGGGAGAAGTGGTTCTCCTCGCACGCCCGGTTCGCCAGCTTCCTCGTGGTGCTCGCCGTCACCGACCCCGACGCCCCCCCGCACGAGCGGGCCTCCATGTTCATCGTGCCGACCGATACGCCGGGCGTGCAGATCGTCCGCAACGTCGGGGTCTGGGCCCACCCGGAGGCTGAGGGAACCCACGCATACGTCCGCTACGACTCGGTCCGCGTCCCGGCCGACCACCTGCTCGGCGACCGGGGTCGCGGCTTCGCCGTCGCCCAGACCCGGCTCGGCGGCGGCCGCATCCACCACGCGATGCGGACGGTCGGGCTCGTCCGGGCGGCGCTGGAGATGATGCTGGAGCGGGCGGCGTCGCGGGAGACCAAGGGGTCGCGGCTGGCCGATCTGCAGCTGGTCCAGGCGATGCTGGCCGAGTCGTGGATCCAGCTCGAGCAGTTCCGCCTGCTCGTGCTGCAGACCGCATGGAAGATCGACCGGTACAACGATTACCGCAAGGTCGCCCTCGACATCTCCGCCGTCAAGGCCGCGATGCCGAAGGTGCTGCTGGACATCGCCGGACGGGCCATCCAGATCCACGGCTCGCTCGGCGTCTCCACCGAGATGCCGTTCGGCCAGTGGGTGCTGGAGAGCTACCACATGGCCCTGGCCGACGGTGCCACCGAACTGCACAAGATCCAGGTCGCGAAGCAGCTCCTGCGCGGCGTGCGGGCCAACCCCGACCTGTTCCCGAGCGGCCATCTGCCGACGCGCCGGGCCGCGGCGCAAGCCCGGTACGCCGAGGTCCTGGCCGCGCACCCCGAGTTCGAGGCGGTGATCGAGCATGTCTGAGCCGCTGGTGCTGAACCCGGGTGCCCGCCTCGTCAGCGCGGTGTGCACCACCGAGGTCGTGGTGGTACGGGTGGCCGACCGGGCCGCCGTCGTCGAGTGTGGCGGCGTGCCCATGCGCCCGGCCGGGGCGCCCTCGAGGCCGGGCGGGGCACCGGCGGCCGGCCGGGACGGGGGAACCCTCATCGGCAAGCGGTACGGCGGCGGCGACGCGCCGGTCGAGCTGCTGTGTGTGAAGGCCGGCGTCGGGACGCTGTCGGCCGACGGCGTGGTGCTTGAGCAGCGCACCGCCAAGCCGCTGCCGGCGTCGGACTGAGCCGATGAACACCACGATGCTGCTCGAGATGAGCGCCGACGCCCTGGGCGACCGGCCCGCCGTCGACGCCGGCCCCACGTACCGCGAGCTGCTGGCCACCGCCAGGCGCGGCGCCGCCGAACTGCGCCGGCGCGGGATCGGGCGGGTCGCCTACCTCGGGCTGAACGGACCGGCTCTGCCGGCGACGCTCTTCGCCGCGGGGGCGGCCGGGGCCGCCTTCGCGCCGCTGAACTACCGGCTCGCTCCCGAGCAGCTGGAGCGTGCGGTCGCCGCGCTCGCGCCGGTCGCGGTGGTGGTCACCCCGGACACCGTGGGGCGCATCGCCCCGACCGGCGACGTGCTGGTGCTCACGGTCGACGAGCTGTTCGGCGGGACGGAGCTGGACGACTCGCGCGTCGCCACCGACACGGTCGCCGTGCTGTTGCTGACGAGTGGCACGAGCGGGCCGCCGAAGGTTGCGGTGCTGCGGCACGAACACCTCGTGCCCTACGTCATCTCGACGGTCGAGTTCGCCGCGGCCGAGCCGGAGGAGGCGATCCTGGTCTCCGTCCCGCCCTACCACATCGCCGGCATCAGCTCCGTCCTCACCTCGGTGTACGCGGGGCGGCGAATGGTGCAGCTCCCGGCGTTCGCACCGGCCGACTGGGTCGAGCTCGCCGCGCGGGAGCAGGTGACGCACGCGATGGTCGTGCCGACGATGCTCGTGCGGATCCTGGACGAGCTCGAGCGGCGAGGGGAGGGCCTGCCGGCGCTGCGCCATCTCTCCTACGGAGGGGGCCGCATGCCCCGTCCGGTCGTGGAGCGGGCCTTGCGCCTGCTGCCGTCGGTCGACTTCGTGAACGCGTACGGCCTGACCGAGACCAGCTCGACGATCGCCCTGCTCGGCCCGGAGGACCACCGCGCCGCGCTGGCGAGCGACGACCCCGCGGTGCGGGCCCGGCTCGGGTCCGTGGGACGGCCGCTGCCGTCGGTCGAGCTCGAGATCCGCGACGCCGACCACTCGCCGGTGCCGGCCGGCAGGGCCGGTGAGATCTGGGTGCGGGGCGAGCAGGTGTCGGGGGAGTACGTCACGCACCGCGCGACCGCGGACGACGGCTGGTACCCGACGCGCGACCGCGGTTACCTCGACGCCGACGGGTTCCTCTTCCTGGACGGACGGGCCGACGATGTCATCGTCCGGGGTGGGGAGAACATCTCGCCGGGCGAGATCGAGGACGTCCTGCTGCAGCACCCGGCCGTCGCCGAGGCCGCCGTGCTCGGCGTCCCTGACGTCGAGTGGGGTGAACGGGTGGAGGCGGTCGTCGTCGCCGCCGGGACGGCTCCGGACGAGCCCGACCTGCAGGAGTGGGTCCGGGCCCGGCTGCGCTCGACGCGGGTACCGGCGCGGGTGCACGTGCGTCCGGTACTGCCGTGCACCGATACCGGCAAGGTGCTGCGCCGCGTGCTGCGCGACGAGTTGACGGCCGGGCCGGTCACGGAGGCGATCTCGTGATCGTGACCGACCGCCCCGAGCACGCCGAACTCCGCGCCGCCGTGCGGAAGCTGCTCGAGCAGGAGGCACCGATCACCAAGGTCGTCGCGGACGCGGCCTCCGAGCGCGGTTACGACCGGCAGCTGTGGCGCCGGCTGGCCCGGGAGATCGGCGCGGCGGGGCTGTCGGTCCCGGAGCGGTTCGGCGGTGCCGGTGCCTCGGCCCACGAGGACGCGGTCGTGGCCGAGGAACTCGGCCGGGCGCTCGTCGCGTCGCCGTATCTGGCTTCGGTCGCCCTCGCCGCCAACCTGCTGCTCGCCAGCGGCGACGAGGCGGCCTGCGCCGACCACCTGCCCGGGATCGCCGCCGGCAGCACGACGGCGACGGTCGTGTACCGCGGCACCGACGGGTCGGTCGCCGCGGCCACCGTCCCGATCACCGCTCGGCGGGCCGCGGACGGCTGGCGGCTGACCGGCAGGGCCCGGTTCGTGCTCGACGGACACAGCGCCGACCTGCTGCTCGTGCTTGCCCGCGTCGACCCGGACTTCGTCGGGCTCTTCACGGTCGCCGGCGACGCGACCGGGCTGACCCGGCGGCGCATGACGACGCTGGACCACACCCGCAGCCAGGCGGAGGTGGCCTTCGATGCCGTGCCGGCCACCCCGGTCGGTGCGGACGCGCCGGCCTGGACCTGGCTCGAGACCGCCCTGCTGCAAGCAACGGTGGCGGTCGCGGCCGAGCAGGTCGGTGGAGCGGATCGGGCGCTCGAGCTGGCGGTCGAGTACGCGAAGCTCCGGGTGCAGTTCGGCCGGCCGATCGGCTCGTTCCAGGCGATCAAGCACCGCTGCGCCGACCTGGCCGTCGAGAACGACCGGGCCCGCTCGGCGATGGTGCACGCGGCCTGGGCGGCCGGGAAGGGGACGGCCGGCGAGCTCGCTGAGGCCGCCGCGATGGCGGCGCTGGTGTGCGGTCCGGCCTTCGCCCGGGCGGCGCAGGAGTGCATCCAGATCCACGGCGGGATCGGCTTCACCTGGGAGCACCCGGCGCACCGCTACTTCCGTCGCGCGACCGCCGACCTGGTCGTGCTCGACGACCTGCCGCACCACCGCGAACGACTCCTCGGCGCCCTCGCCGTCTGACCCCACGTCAACGAACCACCTGTCACCGCTTCGCGGAAAGGAACCCCGATGAAGGCAACGCTGCTGGACGAGGTCAAGATCATCGACACCGACACGCACGTCGTCGAACCGCCCGACCTCTGGATCTCCCGGGTGTCGACCCAGCGGTGGGGCGACCTCGTGCCCCACGTCGACGCCGACGAGAACGGCGACCCGGCGTGGTTCGTGTCCAACCGGAAGGTGATGGGCGTCGCCGCCGCAGCGATGGCCGGCTGGAAGGACCACCCCCCGTCGCACCCGCCGACGCTGGCCGAGGCGGAGCGGGCGGCCTGGGATCCGGTCGAGCGGCTCAAGCGGATGGATGCCGACGGGATCTGGGCCCAGGTGCTTTACCCGAACGTCGCCGGCTTCGGCGGCGGGAACTTCACCGATGTCAAGGAACCCGAGCTCATGCTGGCGTGCGTCGAGGCGTACAACGACTTCCTCACCGACTACGCGAGCATCGCACCGGACCGGTTCCTGCCGGTCATGTCGCTGCCCTTCTGGGATCTCGACCTGACGCTGAAGGAGATGAAGCGGGCCGCGGACAACGGGCACAAGGGCATCATCTTCTCCGGCGTGCCCGAGGCCTGGGGCCAGCCGCACCTCACCGACCGGTACTGGGACCCGATGTGGGCCCAGGCGCAGGAGATGGGCCTGCCGGTCAACTTCCACATCGCGTCGGGCAACATCGCCGACCTCGGCAAGGACGCCAACCCGCAGAACGGCGACCACGCCAACTACGCGATGATGGGCGTCTCGTTCTTCATGGGCAACGCGACGATCATCGCCCGGCTGACGTGTGGCGGGATCTGCCACCGCTTCCCGGACCTGCAGTTCGTGTCGGTCGAGAGCGGTATCGGGTGGATCCCGTTCGCGCTCGCCTCGCTCGACTGGCAATGGCTCAACTGCGGCGTCTTCAAGGAGCACCCGGAGTACGAGCTGCTGCCCAGCGAGTACTTCCGCCGCCAGATCTACGGCTGCTTCTGGTTCGAGCAGGCGTCGGCCCTGAGTGCGATCGACCAGCTCGGCCCCGACAACGTCCTGTACGAGACCGACTTCCCGCACCCGACGAGCATGTCGCCGGGCCCGGCGTCGGCTGCCACCACACCGCGCGAGTACCTGGAGGCGACCTTCGCCGACGTCGACGACGCGACCATGACGAAGATCCTCTACAGCAACGCCGCGAAGCTGTACGGGCTCTGATGTCCGAGGTCGATGCGCGTCGCCGCGATGGTGGGCTGGCGCGCCTGATACTCCGCACGATCCTCGGCGGCACCATGATCGCGCACGGGATTCGGCACGCGAGGACGCTGGAAGGCACCGCGCGGTGGTTCGAATCGATCGGTTTCCGCGAGGCGCGGACGCAGGCAGCGATCAGTTCCGCGCTGGAGGTCGGCTCGGGTGCCGCGCTGTTCGTAGGGGCCGGTACGCCGCTCGCGGCCTCGGCCGTCGTCGGGACGATGGCGGTCGCCGGTCAGACGGTCCACCGGCCCAACGGGTTCTTCGTCGTCGACGAGGGCTGGGAGTACGTCGCGCTGGTCGGGGCGGGCGCCGTCGCGCTGAGCAGCCTGGGTGCCGGCCGGTTCAGCGTCGATCGGCTGCTGGGCCTCGACCGGTGGGCGTCACCCGGCCGGCGCGCGACGCTCACCTCGGTGCTCGGCGTCGCCGGCGCGGTCGCGCACCTGCGCGCGTTCTGGACCCCACCCACCGACATCCGCCGGTCGTGAGGGCGGGCGACGATGCCGGGGCTGACGCTACGGGACGCCGACCTGGGGACCGGCTGTCCGGTTGATGTTCGGGTAGCGAACGGGGTCGTGGTCGGCGTCGGCCCGACCGGCGTCGCCCGTGATGGTGACGTGGTCGAGTGCGGCGGTCGCGCCGTGCTTCCGGGGCTGCACGATCACCACATCCACCTGCTGGCGGCGGCGGCCGCCGCGGACTCGGTTTCGTGCGGCCCGCCCCGGGTCCGGGACCGGAGCGCGCTCGGCGCACAGTTGCGGGCGGCGACTCCTCGCCACGGCTGGATCCGCGGCGTCGGCTACGACGACGGCGCCGTCGGCGACCTCGACCGGCAGGCGCTCGACGCGCTGCGCTCAGGCGTGCCCGTCCGGCTCCAGCACCGCAGCGGAGCCCTGTGGGTGCTCAACAGCGCCGGGCTGCGCGCGGTCGGTGCGCACGCCGCCGAGGTCGACGGCATCGAGCGGGACGCCGCCGGGTACCCCACCGGCCGGCTGTGGCGTCTCGACCGCTGGCTCGGCGACCGGGTCGGTCCGCAACCGGCGCCGGACCTCGGCCGGCTGGGCCGCCGGCTCACCGGCCTGGGCGTCACCGGCGTCACCGACGCCACGCCTGACCTCGACCCCGCGACCGTCTCCCTGTTGACCAGCGGCGAACTCGCGCAACGAGTCACCCTCCTCGGCGACCCGGCCGGCTCGGCGCCCTGGAAGATCGTCCTCGCCGATCACGAGGCGCTCGACCCGGATCGGCTGGCCAACCGGATCCGCGCCGTCCGGCCCCGCCCGGTGGCGCTGCACTGCGTCAGCCGAGTCGCCCTGGTCCTCGCACTAGCGGCGCTCGAGACGGGCGGTGCGCGCCCGGGTGACCGGATCGAGCACGCGGCGGTGTGCCCGCCGGAGCTCGCCCGGCGACTGGCCGCGCTGCGGGTCACCGTCGTCACCCAGCCGTCGCTCGTCGCCCTCCGCGGCGACGACTACCTCGACCGGGTCGACCCAGAGGACGTCGATGCGCTGTGGCCCTACGCATCCTTGCTGGCGTCCGGAGTCGCCGTCGGCTGTTCGAGCGACGCGCCGTACGGCGGCGTCGACCCCTGGCGCTCGATCGCGGCGGCCGGGCACCGCACCGCGCCCTCGGGACGAGTGGTCGGCGCCCGCGAAGCCGTGCCGGCGGCTACTGCCCTCACCGGCTTCCTGACCTCGCCCGGCGCACCCGGCGGGCGCCCCCGCACGGTCCGGATCGGCGCCCCGGCCGACCTCATCGTCCTGGACCGGTCGCGAGCCGGCCTGCTGGCCGAGCCGGGGGAAACCCGGGTCCGGCTGACCTTGATCGCCGGCCGCGTGGCGTATGAGAACGAGCCGGTGCCGGCATGACCGCCGTACCGGCCGTGGCCGGGCCGGTCGTCCTCGCCGCTGCCGACCTGCCCGCGCGGCTCGCGTCTTCCGGGCTCGGGCTCCGCGATGACGGCACGCCCATGGTGGACGTCGTCATCGTCGACCTCACCGGCGCGATTCCCGATGCCGCGCTCGCCGCGGCCCGGCGGGCCGGCTCGAGGACCATCGTCATCGGCGTCGCCGACGCTCGGCTGTCCCCGGCGGCGGCAGTGGTCGCCCGGGAGTTGACGGCGACGCTCGTGCCGTGGGGAACTGAGCGCTCGCCGGCCGAGATCGGGGTGCCGGACCCGCCGGTGACGGCCCTCGCGCTGGCGGCCGCGATCGAGCACTGCCCTCGGGCGGCCGCGACGCTGGCCGGGGTGCTGCGGGTGACGGGCCGGGTGCCGGTGGCGGACGGTCTCGTCGTCGAGTCGGCCGCCTACTCGGCGCTGCTCGCGGGCGGTGAGTTCCGCCGCTGGCTCGCCGGTCGCAGTGACCGCCGCCCGCAGTTGGAGTCCGGTGCGACCGTGCTCATCGAGCGAACCGGCGCGGAACTGCAGATCGTGCTGAACCGCCCCGAGCGGCGCAACGCCTTCGGGCGCGCCCTGCGCGACGGGCTTGTCGAGGCGTTCGACGTGGCGCTGGCCGACCGGACGATCGACCGAGTCGTGCTTCGCGGCACCGGACCCGCTTTCTGCAGCGGCGGCGATCTGGACGAGTTCGGCACCACTACGGATGCGAGCACCGCCCACCTCATCCGCCTCGACCGCAGCGTCGCGGCGCGCCTTGACGGCTGCCACGATCGGGTCGTCGCTCGGCTGCACGGCGCGTGCATCGGCGCCGGCATCGAGCTGGCGTCGTTCGCCGGCCGGGTCGTCGCGCGACCGGACAGCTTCTTCCAGTTGCCGGAACTCGCGATGGGGCTGCTGCCCGGAGCCGGTGGCACGGTCGGCATCACCCGACGCATCGGCCGGTGGCGGACCGCCTACCTGGCCCTGAGCGGCGTCCGGCTCGACGTCGGCACCGCGCTCGATTGGGGATTGATCGATGCTGTCGACGACGACTGACGCGACGACACAGGCCCGCGAGGTCCTGCTGGCCGAGCTGGCCGAGGTTCGCGAAGACGTGGAACCCAGCGCGCCACCGCGCGGACCGGCCGCGGTGGTCGACTGGGCCGCTTCCGGGGCGATGGAGCTGACCGGCCCGCGCTTCGGCCCACCCCGGTTGCCCCCCGGCGCGCCGGCGAGCTGGGTCCGCGCGGCCACCGGCCTGCTCGACGTGCGTCTGCCCGACCCGCCCGCGCTGCTCGGCGAGCGCGCCGCCTGCGCCGGCCGGACGCGCCAAGCCCCGGTCGCGGTCGGCGGTACGTTCCGCAGCCTCCGGGCCCGCGATGGCTGGTTCGGTGTGAGCCTGGCCCGCGCGAGCGACGTCGAACTCGTGCCGGCCCTCATCGAGGCAGCGGTCGTGGACGATCCGTGGGCAGAGATCGCCCTCTGGGCAGTAGGGCGCGACGTGGCCGACGTGGTCGAGCGCTGCCGGCTGCTCGGGCTGCCCGGTGCCCGGATCCCGACCGCCCGGCGGGCACCCTGCCGCCCGGCCGTCCGGGTCCGGCGCGGGGGGCGTCGCTCGCCGATCGAGCCGGAGCGCCGGCCGCTCGTCGTCGACCTCAGCTCGCTGTGGGCCGGCCCGCTGTGTGCGAACCTGCTGGGGCTGGCCGGCGCCCGGGTGATCAAGGTCGAGTCGTCCACCCGCCCCGACGGAGCGCGCCGCGGACCCCAACCCTTCTTCGACCTGCTGCACAGCGGCCACGAGTCAGTCGCCCTCCACCTCGACCGGCCGGACGGGCAGCGGGCCCTGGCCCACCTCCTCCGGCGGGCCGACGTCGTCCTCGAGGCGTCGCGGCCGAGGGCTTTGCAGCAGCTCGGGATCTGCGCCGAGGAGTACGTCGCCACCGGAACCGGGTGGGTCGCCATCTCGGCCTACGGACGCGACCAGCCGGACCGCGTCGGCTTCGGGGACGACGTCGCCGCCGCTGCCGGCCTGGTCGTCGATGACGGGGACGGTCCCTACCCGGTCGGCGACGCCGTCGCCGACCCGCTCGCCGGCGTCACCGCCGCCGCGGCGGCAACGTTCGCGATGCGGAGCCGGCGGGGCTGGCTGGTGGACGTGTCGATGCGCGACGTCGCCGCCGCGGTGGCCCGGCTGCCGAGCGAGGAAGCCGAGGTCGTCCGCCGCGCGGACGGATGGTGGGTTGAGTCGGCCGCCGGAGGGAGCCCGGTCGGTCCGCCCCGGAGCCGCCGGCCCGAACGCCCAGCACGACCGATGGGCGCCGACACCGAGCGGATTCTCGCCGAATTCGGCGTCCGCCCCGAGGTGACGCGGTGATGCGCGCCGTCGCCTGCGACCTCGGCGGGGTCCTGATCCCGGCTCCGTTCGACGCGTTCGCGGCGCTCGAGCTCCGCAGCGGGGCGGCGGCCGGAGCCGTCCGCGCGGTCAACGCCCGCAATCCCGATGACAACGCGTGGGCGCGTCTGGAGCGGCGCGAAGTCACGGTGGAGGGGTTCGTAGACCTGTTCACCGCCGAGGCCCATCACCTCGGTCATCGGCTGCCGGCCCGTGAGGTGATCGACCTGGTGACGGCCATGTCCCCGGCGCGCGAATTCGCCGACGAGGCGATGGTGGAGGCGTTGCAGACCTGTCGGGACCGGGGCTTGCGCCTGGCGCTGATCACGAACAACGTCCGGCCGCTTCGTGAGAGCCCGGGCTCGGGCTGGCTCTTCGAGCTCTTTGACACCGTCATCGAGTCGTGCGTCGTCGCCACCCGCAAGCCCGAGCCGGAGATCTACGAGCTTGCGCTCGGACGGCTCGGCACGCGCGCGGCGGAGACGGTGATGCTCGACGACCTCGGCATCAACCTCAAGACCGCTCGCACGCTGGGCCTGCAGACCATCAAGGTCGTCGAGCCGAAGGACGCGGCTCAACAGCTGCTCGGGCTGCTGTCCACTCCGGCCGTCCGCCGAAGCAGCTGATCCGTCACCGGCTTACCTGCCGTCAACGTCAAGCAGCGTCGCGACGAACCGGGCTTCGCTACTGTCCGGGGCAGCGCCAGTCAAGGCGACTGACAAATGCCTGACAAACGAATCGAGGGCTCCTGCGCCTTGCGCCGGAGCCCTCGGATTCCGGGACCTACCTCTGTAGCGGGGGCCCGATAGCTCCGCCACGATCGCGAAGGACGGACGCCTCGTCTCGAGGTCGCGGATGCAGCCCGGAGTCGGATCTGCGGATGCCGGCGGCCGAGGGGTTGCGCAGCGCGCCGTTACGTGAGCAGGTTGCGGGCCATCACCATGCGGTTGATCTGGTTGGTGCCTTCGTAGATCTGGGTGATCTTCGCGTCGCGCATCATCCGCTCGACGGGGAAGTCCTTGGTGTAGCCGGCACCGCCGAACAGTTGCACCGCGTCCGTCGTGACCGACATTGCAGTGTCGGAGGCAAACACCTTGGCCGCAGAGGATGTGAAGGTCAGGTTCGGCCCCTGGCGCTCGGCCCGGGCGGCGGCGGCATACCCGAGATGCCGGGCGGCCTCGATATGCATGCCCATGTCGGCGACCATGAACCGCACGCCCTGGAAGTCGGCGATGGCCTTGCCGAACTGCTTTCGCTCCTTGATATAGGCGCGTGCGTGGTCGAACGCGCCTTGCGCGCTGCCGAGGGCCTGCGCGCCGATTGCGAGTCGCGTGTGGTCAAGCGTGCGCAGTGCGGTCTTGAAGCCGGTGCCGGACTGGCCGACGATGCATCTCCCGGGTGCGCCGCCCTGCGAGCGTTGTGGGCCTCAGTCGACGGTCCGGTAGTGGTTGGCGAATGGAACGCCCTGCAGGAACGGCCCGATTCTCTGCCGCCACTCGGTGAAGTCCGGCGAGGATCGGAACGTCTCGTGGGCTGCGACGCTGTCCCAGTCGACCTCGAGCACGAAGGTGGACGGCTCCTCGATGCCTCGGAGCAGGGTCAGCTGGTGCACGCCGGGTGCACGGCGAACGAGATCGGCGATGTCCGGGAACGCGACGACGAGGTCGTCGGCTCTGTCGGGAGTGATGGTGAGAGTGGCGATTTCGCGGATCACGAGATGAGCTCCTCCAAGCGGGGATCGAACACGTCAGCCGCGGGGACGCCAGCCGTCCCAAAGTGTGGCGACCGCGCTGTAGTCGAGGCGGCCCATCCCGGCCGCCACCGCGATCTCGTACACCGTGTGCGCGGCCTGGGTCGCGAACAGGGCAACGCCGCCCTCCTGTGCCATGGCAAGTGCGAGCTGTGAGTCCTTCCGGGCGGCATCGATCGGCATGCCTCCATCGAAGGAGCGCGTGGCCAGGCGCTCGGCGATGCGGTGGGTCAGCGGGCGGATCAGCCCGGCCTCGGGGTCGCCGAGGAGCTCGACCAATGTGCCGATCTCGATGCCGTTGGCTCGGCCCAGCGCCACTGCCTCGCTCAGCACTACGAACACGTCATGAGCTACAGCGTTATTGATGACCTTCGCGGCCATCCCGGCGCCAACGGGACCCAACCATCGCGACGTGGCAGTAATCGCGTTCAGGGCTGGCCGCACGTGCTCCACGGCCTCCGGCATCCCGCCGATCAGCAGTTGGGTCTGCCCGGCGAGTACCGACCCAACACCGGAGAGGATCGCCGCATCGACGTAGGCGACGTCCTGATCGGCGCAGGCCTCTGCGGCCGCGCGCGCGTCGGAGGGGAGCACGGTGCTGGTTTCGACGATCGCCGTCGTTACCCGGTCGGGGGCGTTGAGGATCGAGGTGACGGTCGCCGCGCTGATGGCCGGGCGGGGCAGCGACAGCAGCACGATGTCCGCTCTGGATGCGACCTCGGGGACGGATTCTGCAACCTCCACGCCGAGGCCGGCGGCCGCAGCACGACGCTCGTCACTGGTGTCGAATCCGACGACGGTGAAGGCGTCGGCAAGACGTTGGGCGACGGCGATGCCCATGTTGCCGATGCCGATCAAGCCGATGATGCCGGCCATGATGGTGTTCCTTTCTGCCGCTACTGCTTCCTCTGCGGGCGCAGCAGTCGTATTAGACGTATCTACAATTACCGTTGGAGATTTCCACTAAGCGTGGACAGCTGTTTCGCTCGTATCGACGTTATTGGTCGAAGTGACAGCAAGGATTGCGCGAATCTACAATTCGCGAACACCCGAACCGATTCGTGTCGCTTTTCCTTGACAGCGCGAACGTTGCGTTTCTAGCGTAAAGGAGTGACAGCAGTTCGGACAATACCAAGTGTCGACCATGTATTGGATTACCACGGGCTCCACGGCGAACTCGCCTCGATGATCGCCGGGGAATCGGTGCCCGGTGGCGGGGCCGAGCAGTCGGTACTCGACCCCGCGACCGGCCGGATCATCGCAACGTTCGGCGATGGTGACTCCGCGTTGGTCTCGGCGGCGGTCCTCGCCGCCTGCGAGGCTCGGGCGCGCTGGGGCTCGAATGACTCGCCTCGCCGCGCGGAAGTTCTGTTCGAGTGCGCGCGGCTGATCCGTGCCCGAGCGCCCGAGCTGGCGGAGCTCGAGTCGCTCGACAGCGGCAAGCCGCTGCAGCAGGCGGCTGGCGATGTGGCGACTGCGGCGCAGTACTTCCAGTTCTATGCCGGCATCACCGACAAGATCTACGGGACCGCGATGGAGCAGCCGTCTGGGCTTGCCTACACGCGGCACGAACCCTTCGGCGTGGTCGGCATCATCACCCCCTGGAACTCGCCGCTGGCCCAGCTGGCGCGATCGCTCGCCCCGGCGCTCGCGGCCGGCAACTGCGTCGTAGCCAAGCCGTCGGAATTGACTCCGTTGACGAGCTTGGTGCTTGCCCACATCCTCGCTGAGGCTGGGCTACCGAGGGGTGCATTCAACATCGTGCTCGGCACCGGCGCGACGACGGGGGTCGCCCTCGTCGACAGCCCGAACGTTCGCTACGTCAGCTTCACGGGATCGGTGGCGACGGGACGCGCGATCGCGCGGGCTACCGGTGACCGGGTAGTGGGCGCGAGCCTAGAGCTCGGCGGCAAGTCCGCGACCCTTGTCCTGCCCGACGCCGACCTGCGCGCGGCGGCGGCCGCCGGGGTTGCTGCGGTTGTGCGCAATGCCGGGCAGTCGTGCTTCGCCACGACTCGCATGGTCGTCCACCGGTCGGTACGCGACGAGCTCGTCGAACGGATGGTCGCGGGCTTCGGCCGTCTCACCATCGGCCCCGGACTGACCGGCGCCGACCTGGGCCCGCTCGTCTCGGCCGCCCAGCGCGAACGCAGCGCGGACTTCGTGATCCGGGCCCAGGCCGATGGCGCCGTGGTCGCCAACGATGTCTCGGAGCCGGTTCCGGACGACGGCTTCTTCCTGCGTCCGCACCTGATGGTCGACGTGCGCAACGACATGGAACTGGCGCAGGAGGAGGTCTTCGGACCGGTCCAGTCGGTGATTGCCGTCGACAGCGACGAGGAAGCCATCGCGGTCGCCAACGACTCCGACTACGGGCTGGCCGCGGGCATTTTCACCCGCTCGCTCACCAAGGCTCATCTCTACGCGAACCGGCTGGAGGCCGGACAGGTGCAGATCAACAAGTACCCGGCCGGCGGGGTCGACACGCCGTTCGGCGGGTACAAGCGCAGCGGTATCGGCCGGGAAAAGGGCGTCGAGGCGCTGCGTCACTACACCCAGCTCAAGACCGTGATCATCGATCTGGGCGAATCGGGCTGACGTGTCGGCCGAGCCACCCGCGAATCGCATCTACGCGCTGCGCTACGCGTACCGGGACGCGCAGCGAGGTGCGCACTTCTACGGGGCGATCGACGATCCGACCCGCTCGATGCCAATCCACTACTTCGTGTGGCTGATCATCGGGCCGGACGGTCCGATCCTCGTAGACACCGGCTTCACCGCCGAGACGGCGGCGCGATACGGGCGCACCTATGTGGCCGCGCCCGCCGAGCTGGTGGCGCGGGCCGGGGTCGATCCGGCCGCGATCGATACCGTCGTCCTCACGCACCTGCACTATGACCACGCCGGCGGGACGGCCGACTTCCCGAACGCCACGTTCGTGCTGCAGGACGCCGAGATGGCGTTCTGGTCCGGGCGGCACGCGTGCACCGCCGCCTCGGGACTCGGCCTGTCCCATCTGGTCCAGTCGGAAGATGTCGGCGCACTGGTCGAGGCGAACTTCCGCGGGCGGGTTCGGTGGATCGACGGGGATGCCGAGCTTGCGCCCGGCGTCCACCTCTACAAGGTCGGCGGCCACACGCCCGGCATGCAGATCGTGCGGGTCGCAACCGTGTGCGGAGACGCGGTGCTCGCCTCAGATGCGGCGCACTTCTACGACAATCTCACCCTGAACCGGCCCTACGCCGTGCTCGACAGCGTGCCCGGCGCACTGAACGCGCTGGCGGCGATTCGGCGCCTGGCGACGTCGCCCGACCTAGTGGTCGCTGGCCACGACCCGGCGGTGTTGTCGCGGTTCCCAGACCTCGATCTACCGGCGCTCGCCGGTCACGCTGTCCGCATCGCCTGACCGTCGGGCGTTGCTCCAGCGCGCCGGACGCCACCCGCACCCGAACGGAGCACCAAGACCATGCCCTACGTCGACGCCGGCGGCCTGCACACCCATTATCTGGACGACTACCTCGGCCCCCAGTGGCTGGCCCCGGAGGTCGTGCTGCTGCAGCACGGTTACGCCGCCAACGTCAATCATTTCGCGACCTGGGTCCCGGAGTTGGCCGGCACGTTCCGCGTGCTACGCCGGGACTCGGTCGGGCACGGCCGGACCTCGCCCGGTGCGGTCGACCGAGACCTGTCGTTGCCGGCACTCGCGGACGACGTCGTCCGCTTTCTCGACGCGCTGGGCATCGACAAGGTCCACTACGTGGGCGAACGGACTGGCGCCATGACCGGCGTCCTGCTCGGCGCCCGGCACCCCGACCGGTTGCAGACGCTGACCCTCTTCGGTTGCCCCATCGCGTGCGGGGAGCCGCTGCAGACCGCGATGTGGCAGATGCTGCAACCGGAGGAGAAGCGGCTCTACACCGGCTGGAACGACGCCATCCGCGGTATGAACGGCGCCTTCGCCTGGCACGATCACGTCCGCTGGCTCGAGAGCGGCGACGCCGCGCATGACGCGTGGCAGCGCGAGCAGCTGTACCTGTGCGACGAAGCGCTGCTGGAGCGCTATGCGCGCGCGACGATCGACTACGACATCGCCGACGAGCTCGCGCAGGTCCGGCCGCCCACCCTGATCCTCTCGCCCACCGCGACCTACCGGACCAACTTTGATCAGCAGATCCAGCTGCGCACGAGCATCCCGGACAGCGAGATCTACATCGCGGAGGGCAGTGTCGGTCGCTCGGACGACCCCCACGCGCCGGACCTCGCCGCCCGGGTGCGCCGGTTCGCCGTCGGTCACCGGCCGCACTGAGCCGCAGGGCGGGCCGAGCCGCTTGAAGTCGCGCGTCCCGCGGCTTGGTAGTGCGCTGAATACCAGCATGAAATTCCTCCTGCTGGCCGGGAAAAAAGCAAGCTAACGTTCCGCGTGTCGATCGCAGAGGGCTGGCCAATTCCCTCGATCAATGCTCGTGACATTGGAGGGCAGATGCACACTTCCGTCTCGCCGAATAAGCTCGCCCGCCGGACAATCGCCGCTGTAGCTGTAGGTGCACTCGCCATCGTTTCTGGCTGCAGCAGCAGCAATCGCAATGGCAATGGCGACGGTCACTCGGCCGGTAGTACCGCCGCCACGTCGGGTCCGGCAACCGGCCGCACGAACGCCGCGGCGCTTTTGGACCCGAAAGCGGCGAACTTCGACTACTCGAAATTCGTTCCGACCGCCCCGGCCCAGCTGAAGAAGGATGCGCGGGTCGCGATCATCACCTCCAGCCTGGCCAGCGCGCAGGCGGTGCAGTTCGCGGCCGCCGCGAAGGCGGCGGTGTCGGCCGCCGGTTGGCGGCCCACCGTCTATGACGGCCAGTACAGCGTCACCACGCAGAGCAGCCTGATCTCGCAAGCGGTCAACAGCAAGGTCGACGGCATCATCCTGATGGGCGTGGCGCCGACGACGGTCGCCTCACCGGTCGCCGCCGCCCGTGCGGCCAACATCCCGGTGATCGGCTTCACCGGCTACGGCGACGAGAACAACGGCGTCACCGACATCGGGACCGATCCGGTCCTCGCCGGCAAGGCGGTCGGCCAGTGGCTGATCGCGGACTCGGGCGGGAAGGCCAAGGTCGCCGTATTCACCCTTCCGGCCGGGGGCGCCGCTTCGGTGGCCATCAACGCCTACCAGAACGCCATGTCGTCGGAATTGGCCACCTGTTCCGGGTGCAAGGTCATCCACGCGACGATGGACGTCACCGATGCGACCGCGCCGGGCACCCCGCGATACGTCGCGTTCCTCAACAGTCACCCCAAGGGCTCAATCGACTACGTCGCCCCGGGCTTCGACACCGGCATGATCAACTATGCGAAGGCCGACACCCAGGTCGGGCGGACCGAGATCAAGACGGTCGGCGGCTACGCGGTCAGCGGGGACGGTGTCGCACAGATCGTGGCGAAGGCCGGGCCGGTCGTGTCTGTCGCGGTCCCACTTCCCTTCGTCGCGTACGCATCCGTGGACACGATCGCCCGGCGCATGGCGGGGCAGTCGATATCCAACATCGGGCTCCCGGCGCCGCTGATCACCGCCACCAACGCGAGCGCCCTGCCCAAGGGTGTGTTCAGCGGCAGCGTCGACTACGCACAGAAGTTCCAGCAGCTCTGGAAGTGACTCGAGGGCAGCGCCGAGAGGAGGGCGATCAGGGATGAGCGAAGCACCAGCGTGGCCGTTCGAGCGGCCGGGGCCGCTGGTTGCCCCGCCGGAGTACGCCGAGCTGCGGGCCGAGTGCCCGATCTCGCCCGTCACCATCTGGAGCGGCGAACGGGCGTGGGTCGCCACCCGGTACGAGGCCGTGCGCGAGGTGCTCGGCTCGGCTGAGTTCAGCAGCACGCCGCACACGCCCGGCGTGTACCCGGCGCCGAGCAAGGCGTTCCACGACTACGCGATGACCAAGGCGAGCTTCGACAAGCTCGATCCACCGCAGCATGACGTCGAGCGGCGCATGCTGCAGAAGGACTTCATGCTCCGCAAGGTCCAGACGTTGCGGCCCTATCTGGAGTCCATGCTCGACGAGCTGCTTGACGCAATGGACGCGGCGTCGCAGCCGGTTGACCTCGTCACGAGGCTCGGACATGAACTTCCAGCCCGCATCACCTGTCACATGCTGGGGGTTCCGGACAGCGACGCCACGTACCTGCGCGAGCAGGTCGCGGTGTTCGTCAGCCAGACCAGTACGGCCGAGGAGATCTCGGCCGCGCTTGCGAGCCTGTACGGCTATTTCGAGGCGGTCTTGGACGCCAAGATGGAGTCGCCGGGTGACGACCTGGCTTCGTCGCTGGTGACGAACCAGATCCGGCCCGGACACCTGCCGAGGGACCGGGCCGCGGCGATGCTGCACGTACTGCTGATGGGCGGCTTCGACACGACCAGCTCGATGATCGCGCTCGGCACCATCGTCCTGCTGGAGAACCCGGATCAGGTCGCCCGCCTGCGTGCCGACCCCGGCCTTTGGCCGTCGGCGGTCGAGGAACTGCTCCGCTATCTGACAATCGCGCACCTCACCGGGGCCCGCGTCGCCAAAGAGAATGTCGAGATCAGCGGCTGCCCGGTCGCGGCGGGCGAGGGCGTCTTCGCCTCGCTGACCGCCGCGAACATGGACCCGACCGTCTTCGCGAATCCCGAGCGGCTCGACGTCGGGCGTCCGGCGAATCGACACGTCGCGTTCGGCTTCGGCGTGCACCAGTGCATCGGGCAGGCGCTGGCCCGGCTCGAACTCGAGCTGGTCTTCCGGCGCCTGTTCGAGCGGTTCCCGAACATGACGCCGGTGACGCCGAGCGCCGAGGTGCCGTTGAGCCCCAGCTCGGTCATCTCGCCACTGGAGGCCTGGGTTGACCTGCACGGAGGCGCCAGATGAGGGTGAAGCCGTCGGCGGAGAAGTGCATCGGCAGCGGGAACTGCGTCATGACCGCACCCGACTACTTCGACCTGGACGACGATGGCATCGTCGTCGTCCAGCGGGCGGTCGTTGCTCAGGCCGACGATCAGCTTGTGCGCGATGCCGCCGACCGGTGCCCGGTCGCGGCCATCGGACTCGTCGTCAACGAGGCCGGCGATGCGGGTTAGGGTGGCGCGCGCCGATCGCGTCGGTGGCGACACGGTTGTCCTGACGGTACGGCCCGTGGGCACCGATCGGCTGCCGGAATGGGACGCGGGCGCACACGTGGACCTGCACCTCGGTAACGGCATGATCCGTCAGTACTCCCTGTGCGGCGACCCGGCTGACTGCGGTACGTGGTCGTTCGCCGTGCGGTTGGACGCGAAGTCGCGCGGCGGGTCGGCGTGGATCTGCGCGAACGCCCGCGCCGATCTAGAGCTGGAGGTGTCTGTCCCGCGCAACAACTTCGCGCTCGTGCCGGCCCCGGCCTACCTGTTCCTGGCCGGAGGCATCGGCGTCACGCCGATCGTCGCGCTGGCCCGGGCCGCCGGCGCCGCGGGTGCGCAGGTCCGGGTGGCCTTGGGCGGCCCGGCGCCGTTGTTGACTGCCTTCAGTCCGCACTTCGCGATGGACGAGATCGCGTTCTCCGCACACCCGGCCGAAGAGGGACTGGTGCCCATCGCCGACCTCCTCGCCGACACGCCGGCCGGCGCGGCCGTCTACTGCTGCGGCCCGGCGGCCATGATCGACGCCGTCCGGGCCGCAGTCCACGCCCGACCTGATCTCACGCTGCGCGTCGAGCAGTTCGTCGCGGACGTCGTCGACACCGCTGGTGACGCCCCCCTCCGGGTCACGCTCGCGGGGCGGGGCCTCGAGATCGAGGTGCGGGCGCAGGAGTCGATCCTGGACGCCCTGGAGGCGCACGACGTGTTCGTGCCGTCCTCGTGCCGCGAGGGTACGTGCGGGTCGTGCGAGATCGCGGTCCTGGACGGCGTTCCGGAGCACAGGGACACGGTGACCGATCCGGACGATCTCGAGCGAGACGGTTCCCTGATGGTCTGCGTGTCGCGCGCCCGGACGCCTCATCTCGTCCTAGATCTGTGACCGCGACGTTCCGGTTCGGCGACGGACGCGAGGTACGCCGCCTCGGGTTCGGCGCGATGCGCATCGTCGGACCGGGGATCTGGGGTCCGCCGGCCGACCTCGACAGCGCAGTCGCAGTCCTGCGTCGGGCTGTCGAGCTCGGGGTGGACTTCGTCGACACCGCCGACGCGTACGGACCCGACATCTCCGAGCAGCTCGTCCGGACCGCGTTACATCCGTACGGCGACGTCTTCGTCGCGTCCAAGGCGGGGTTGCTGCGTCCCGGCGTCTTCATCGGTGACACACCGGCGTTGTGCGGTCGCCCGGAGTACCTGCATCAACAGCTGCACAAGAGTCTGCGCAACCTCGGTGTCGATCAGCTCGATCTCTGGTACCTGCACCGCATCGACCCGACGGTTCCGGCCGATGATCAGTTCGGAGCTCTTCGGGATGCGGTGGACAACGGGCTCGTGGCGCGGGTTGGGCTGTCGGCCGTGTCCGTCGCCGAGATCGAGCACGCGCGAACGATCGTGGAGATCAGCGCCGTTCAGAACCGGTACAGCGTCGGGTCGTCCGCCGGCACCGACGTGCTTGCGTACTGCGCCGAACACGGCATCGCTTTCGTGCCGTTCTTCCCGATCGGCGGCATGACCGGGCTGGCGTCGACGGCACTCGCCGATGTCGCCGACCGGTACGGCGCCACACCGCGCCAGGTCGCCCTCGCGTGGTTGCTGCACCGTTCTCCGGTCATGCTGCCGATTCCTGGGACGGGCCACGTCGGCCATCTCGAGCACAACCTGGACAGCCGCGGCCTGCACCTCGCGGCCGACGACGTGGCCGCGTTGGACGCAGTCGGCGTCGAGGCCTGAGGCGCGAGCACCGCCAATCGATTCGACGTAGGAGGTAGTCAATGCCGGACATCCCCTTCACTCGTGGGCTGCACGAGCTCAGCAACGGGACCTACGCGTGGACCGAGCCGGACGGCACCTGGGGATACAGCAACTCCGGTCTGGTCGCCGGTGACGGCACCTCGTTGCTGATCGATACGCTGTTCACGGTGCCGATGACGCGCGACATGCTGGCCGGCCTGACCGAGGTGACCGACTCCTGCCCGATCGAGACGGTCTTCAACACCCACGCCAACGGCGACCACTGGTTCGGCAATCAGCTGGTCGCTCATGCCGAGATCATCGCGTCGAAGCCGGCCGCCGAGGACATGCCGAACGCCGGTCCGTACAGCATGACCCGACTCAAGACGCTGGACGGCCCCGCGGGCGCCTTCGCCCGTGACATTTTCGGCCAGTTCGACTGGTCCGACCTGGTGTTGACGCCCGCGACAAAGAGCTTCGAGGGCGAGCATTCGCTCGACGTGGGCGGGGTCGAGGTGCGCCTGATCGAGGTCGGGCCGGCCCACACGCGCGGGGACGCCATCGCCTTCGTGCCGTCCGAGCGGGTGCTCTACACCGGTGACATGCTGTTCATCGGGGGCACACCCGTGGTCTGGGTGGGGCCGATCCAGAACTGGATCGACGCCTGCGATCTGATGGCCGATCTCGAACCGCGGTACGTCGTGCCCGGTCACGGACCGGTGACCGACGTCGATGGCATCCGGAGCGTGCAGCGGTACCTGCAGTTCGTCAAGCACGCCGCGACGGAGATGTTCAAGGCCGGGGTGCCGCCTCTCGAGGCCGCCCACCGGATCGATCTGGGTGAGTTCGGAAAATGGCACGAGTCCGGTCGCATCGTGCCGAACGTTCTCAACGTCTACTACGAGCTCGACGCCGCCATGGAGACGGTGTCGCGCGATGTCATCTACGAGCACCTCGCCCAGCTCGAGGGATACTGACGAATCAATGATCGCCTAATCGCCCGCGGTAGATTTGCCCAATACGACGGCGTCGATATTGATTGATTCTCCGTAGCCTCGGTGTGACGCTCGCGACACAATTGAGCACGCCGGCTGCGGTCATCATTCCGATTCGCCGGTTCCCCATTCTCTTCGAAGGAGTCGCGGTGCAAATACGCACGATTTCCTCCGGTCGTTTGTCCGGAAATCGAGTGGCAGGAGTCGTGGTGCTTGCGACGAGCCTGGCCCTGCTTGTCGGCTGCAGCAGCAGCGGATCAGGAAAAGGCGGTCCAAGCGATTCGGGCTCGACCACGGCCGCCGGCGACGCCACCACCGCTTCGTCGGCGGTGGCCGGGTCGGGGGTCGGCGGGGACAGCGTGGCCACGGCCAAAGCCGCGGTGGCCCAGCTGACCGACCCGTCGTCCTCGCTGTTCGACTACCAGAAACTGATCCCCACCACGCCGGTCAAGATCAAGAGCGGCACGCGGATCGCGGTCATCACCTCGTCGCTGTCGAGTCCGGTGACCAAGAGCTACTCCGACCAGGTCATCGCCGCGGCCAAGCTGGCCGGAATGAAGGCCACGGCGTTCGACGGCCAGTTCTCGGTGCAGACCGAGGCGTCGCTGATCCAGCAGGCGGTGCAGCAGAAGTACACCGGGATCACCCTGGTCGGCGTCATTCCTGACACGGTGGCGTCGCCGCTGGCCGAGGCCAAGGCGGCACACATCCCGGTGGTCGTCTTCGGTGGGTACGCCGACGACGGAAGCAACGGTACCTATGATGTCGGCGTCGACCCGGTGCAGGCGGGTAGGGCGGTCGGGCAGTACATCGTGGCCGACTCGGAGGGCAAAGCGAAGGTCCTCGCCGTGACCTTCCCGCCGGGAGCCTCAGGTGGTCCCAAGTCCCAGGTCGAGGTTGCGCAACAAGCCTTGATCTCAGTGATCAAGCAGTGCAGCGGGTGCACGGTCACCACCAAGGCGATCGCGGTCACCGATGCGGTGGCCCCCGGCAGTCCGACCTACGTGGCCGCGCTGCGCGACCAGCCCAAGGGTTCGATCACCTATGTCGCCAGCGGCTGCGACACCTGCCTGGTGAACTTCGCGAAGATCAACACTCAGCTCGGCCGCACCGAGATCAAGGTGACCGGCGGTTATGCGACCGGTCCGGTGGGGATGAGCGAGATCCAGTCCGGTGCGAACCGGGCCATCACTGGACCCGTGAACCCGGCCGGCCTGATCGGCCTGCTCGCGATCGACACGCTCGCCCGCGAGATTGACGGGCAAACGGTGAAGTCGATCTACCTGGCCGCACCGCTGGTGGACAAGAACAACGTGAGCAAGTTCCCGAACGCGATCTTCACCCCGACGGGCTCGAACTACAACCAGGTGTTCTCTCGGCTCTGGTCGAGCTGACACCGTCGGTCGCAGTGGGCCGGCCGCGAGCCATTGGAGACTCGCGGCCGGTCCACTGGCGTCTCAACCGAGGGGCGTCCAGGACGCGATCGGTCGGTCATGGTGGCGGGCCAGCCGGGTCCGGCGCAGACGCCGGCCGGCGTCACTCGCTCGGGATCACGAACCCGGTGAGCAACGCGGACGAGTCCTCGGCCGGCAGGTAGACGGCGATCTCGTGCCGGGCGTCGTCAGCGGTCGACAGCTTGACGAACCGCAGCCGCAACTGACCTTCGGACGGGTGATGGAACGTGACGATCGACGGACCGAACTGCGACACCGGATGTTGATGCCAGAGCTCGGCGAACTCGGGGCTGTCGGCCAGCAGTTGATCGCGGACGGCGGCGCCGCCCGGATCGTGCGGCTCTCGCGCGAGTCGGACCCGCAGCTGACCGACCATCTCCGCGACCACCACCGACCAGTTGTCGACGAGGCGACGATCCAGCACTTCGCGAAAGGACAGGCTGAGCATGTTGCGGCGCTGCGGCGCCACGGAGTTCAGGCCACCGAGCAGCTGGTCGAAGGAACGGTTGAAGGCGCGGATGTTCCACCACACGTCGAGCACTGCGGCCGGATGCGGGTCGAGCGTATTCGCCAACCGAAGCAGCTCGTCGGGCGGTGGCGCCTCGGTCGAGGGTGGGTCGGGGAGACCGGACAGCACGTAGAGATGGGCGCGCTCGACCAGTCCCAGGCGTAGAGCGTTGGCGAGGCTGTCGATGACCTTCCGGCTCACGCTGATCTCGCGGCCCTGCTCGAGCCACGTGTACCAGGTGAGGCTGACGGACGCGAGCTGAGCGACCTCTTCACGCCGCAGCCCAGGGGTGCGGCGCCGTTGGGCTCCGCGGATTCCGACTTGCTCGGGCTGAACGGTTTCCCGCCGCGACCGCAGGAACGCGGCCAGCTCCTTGCGCTGCACCAAATCATCCACGCCGGTGCTCCTTCGAAGCGACAGGGTGGCGCCAGTCTAGGCATTTTGCACCGGCAGGTGTATCGAACTGACTGGTGGCGAATCCACCAGTATAAATGGGCATCTAGGCGGTCGCCCGACACGCCAATATCGTTCCGGATGAGGCCGTCGACGGCGCAGTGAATGCGTCGTCTTCCGCCGTTCGTCGAAATCGTCGACGATCCATCTACGCATTGTGCGCAAGGTCGGAACGTGGCGATCGAACTGAGGAGCTGATTTCGGTGAAGTTCGGGATCCAGGTGTTTTTCCAGCACGGTGACACGTCGATGACGCAGCGCGAGATGTATGAGCAGGAAATCAATCTGTGTCTGCGGGCGGAGGAGTTGGGGCTGGATTACCTATTGAGCCCCGAGCATCACTCGACGGATTACTCGATCGCGCCGGATCCGACGGAGATGCTGGCGTATTTGGCGGCACGGACGTCGCGTATCGGGTTGGTGACGGGTGCGGTGATTCTGCCGTGGCATCACCCGTTCCGGGTGGCGGAGAAGATCTCGTTGCTGGACTACCTGAGTAATGGGCGCCTGGTCTTCGGGGTCGGTCGTGGCTTGGCGAAGAAGGAGTACGACCTGCTCGGCGTGGATATGGCCGAGGCTCGGGGTCGGTTCGATGAGTCGGCGGCGATGGTGTTCGAGGCCCTGGAGACCGGGGTCATGAAGGGCGATGGCCCGTTCTTCCCGATGGCTCCGGCGCGGGTGCTTCCGGTGCCGGACCGATCGTTCAAGAACCGGATCCTGTCGATCGGGCGATCGGAGGGTTCGGTGTTGGCGGCTGCTGATCTGGGGGCCGCATTGACGTTCGTGATCCAGAAGCCGATCGAGGAGCATGCCAAGCACGTCGAGATGTATCGGGAGCGGTTCCGGGAGATGCACAAGGAGGAGCCGCCGCCGGTCTGGACGATCGACTTCCTGCACATGGACGAGGACAGCGAGAAGGCCAAGGCGGTCGCGACCGAGTACATGACGAGCTACTACGTCACCGTAAGTCAGCATTATCAGACCGACGGCAGCCATTTCGAGGGTCTGAAAGGTTACGAGTACTACGTGGCCGGTGCGCGGGAGGCGCAGCGCGTCGGGGCCGAGGAGGTCGCGCGCCAGTTCGTTGAGGCCAACACCTACGGCACGCCGGATGAGGTCATCGATGTCATCGAACGTCGCCGCGAGGCATTCGGCGACCACGTCGCGCTGTTCTGCCCGTCGTTCGCCGGCCTGCCCTACGACACGGTCAACCACACCCTCGACCTGTTCGCCGGCAAGGTCGTGCCGCACTTTCGCTGACACCGAGCGCGACCACCCACCGACAGGCCAATTCTCGAACAGACACGAAGGTCGCCACCATGCGTTTCACAGGCAAGACCGTCCTCGTCACCGGGGCCGGCGGCGGGGGAGCGCTGCACCGCGAACGGTCCGCGGCCGCGGCGCGGCGCGGTATCGGTCGTGCGGTCGCGCTGCAGTTCGCGGCCGAGGGCGCGAACGTGGTGGCTGTCGACCTGAACGAGGAGGCGCTCGCGGAGACGCTGGCACAGATCGCGGCCACCACCTCCTGCCGGGCGGTAGCGGTTACCGGGTCGGTCACCTCGGAGGAGGACGTCGACCGGGCGTTCACGCGCGCGGAGGCGGAGTTCGGTGGCGTCGACGTGGTGGTGAACAACGCCGGGATCGACGACGGTTTCCACAGCGTGACCGAGACCGACCCGGACCGGTGGCGGATGCTGCTGGACGTCAACCTGTCGGGGCCGTTCCTGGTCGCCCGTCGTGCGTTGCCCGGGATGATCGAGCGCGGCGCCGGGGTGATCGTCAACATCACCTCGGTGGCCAGCACGTCCGGTGGCGCGACGGGTGTCGCCTACACGGCGTCGAAGCACGGGCTGGCTGGGCTGACCAAGAGCATCGCGGTCGCCTACGGCGACAAAGGGGTGCGCTGTGTCGGCGTCAGTCCGGGCCTGATCCGCAACGAGGTGGGCTGCGACGGGCCGGGAATCGCCCAGCAGTACCGCGGCGCGGGCCGAATTGGCCAGTCTCATGCCGTGAATTTCCGATCGGGCACGCCCGAGGAGCTGTCCGAGGTGGTGTGTTTCGTGGCCTCGGAGCAGGCCACGTTCGTCAACGGCGCGATCGTCGCTGCCGATGGCGGCTGGACCGCCTTCTAACTTCCGACCAGAGACGGAGAACTGTGCCCATGCGCGCAGCAGTCCAACACGAGTTCGGCGGACCCGAGGTGTTCCGGGTCGAGGACGTCGAGATGCCCAAGCTGCTTCCGACCGAGGTGCTGGTCAAGGTGAAGGCAGCCAGCATCAACCCGCTCGAAACGGTAATCCGCACCGGCAAGCATCCCCTCCTCGGTGACCCGCCGTTCTGCCTGGGCTGGGACATCGCCGGGGTGGTCGAGCGCATCCATCCGGGCATGCACCGATTCGCGGTCGGCGACGAGGTGCTCGGCATGCCGACCTTCCCGCGCGAGCTGCGCGGGTATTCAGAGTACGTCGCCGCGCCGTCTCGCCAGCTGGTCAAGAAGCCGGCCGGCATGAGCTTCGAACAGGCCGGCGCCCTGCCGATGGCTGGACTCACCGCCTGGCAGGGGTTGGTCGACAACGCCGGCATGACGGCCGGCCACCGGGTACTGATCCATGCCGCCGGTGGCGGGGTCGGGCACATCGCCGTGCAGATCGCCAAGGCGCTCGGCGCCTACGTCATCGGCACCGCGAGCGCGGCCAAACACGACTACCTGCGCGAGCTCGGCGCCGACGAGCTGATCGACTACCAGACGACCGACTTCGCCGAGGTTGTCCGCGACGTCGACATCGTCCTCGACCTCATCGGCCGCGACTACCCCGAGCGATCCCTGAAGACCCTCAAGCCCGGCGGCATCATTGTCAGTGGAGTCGACCGCACCCGCTGCGACATGTGGGGGAAGGTCAAGGCTGCCGGCAAACGCTTCGCCGGCATCATTGTCGAACCCGACCAGGTAGGCCTCGACTCCCTCGTGAAACTGGTCGAGGACGGCAAGCTGCGAGTCGACGTCGCCGCTGCACTACCCCTTGACCAAGTCGGCGAGGCCCACCGCCTACTCGAAGAGGGCCACACGACCGGCAAGATCGTGCTCGTGCCGTGACCGTCGCGATGCCGCCGTCCCTCGCATCGCCGTGAGTCAGCCCCCGTACGCGATGGGATCGTCGGACGAGCGGGTTTGGGACGTCGTCGTCATCGGCGGCGGCAATGCGGGCGTGGTCAGCGCGCTGACGGCGAGCGATCACGGCGCGTCCGTGCTGATCGTCGAGCGGGCGACCCGCGCGATGCGAGGCGGCAACAGCCGACACACTCGCAACATCCGGTGTGTGCACGACGGGCGGCACCCGTGGACGACCGGCGCCTACCGCTACGACGAGTTGTGGACGGACCTGTGCGGAGTCGGAACCGGCCCGAGTGACGAGCAGCTGGCGGCGCTGACCGTCCGGAGTTCCGAACACGTTCCCGACTGGATGATCGAGCACGGCGCCCGCTTTCAGCCCTCTCTTCGCGGCACCCTTCACCTCGGCCGGACGAACCAGTTCTTCCTCGGTGGCGGGAAGGCACTGCTCAACACGTACTACCGCCGGGCCGAGGAGGTCGGGATCCCGGTGCTGTACGAGACGAGCGTGACCGAGCTGGTGTTCGACGGTGATCGCTGCACGGAGCTCGTCGTCGAGCGCGGGGACAGTTCGTACCGCATCCGCGCCAAGGCCGTGGTCTGCGCTGCGGGCGGGTTCGAGGCCAACATCGAGTGGTTGACCGAGCTGTGGGGAGACGCGGCCGCGAACTATCACGTCCGCGGAACGCCGCACAACGACGGAACGGTGCTGCGCTGCCTGCTGGGCGCCGGCGCGGCGTCGGCGGGGGATCCGCGCGGATTTCACTGCGTCGCCGTGGATGCGCGCAGTCCTCGCTTTGACGGCGGTATCGCCACCCGCGTGGACTCGATTCCGTTCGGGGTCGTGGTGAACCGGTCGGGTGAGCGGTTCTACGACGAGGGGGAGGACGTCTGGCCGAAGCGGTACGCGATCTGGGGCCGCAACATCGCGCAGCAGCCCGGCCAAATCGCCTTCGCGCTCTGGGACTCGAAGGTCAACGATCGGTTCCTGCCCCCCATGTACGGTGCGATCAGCGGAGATTCGGTGGCGTCGGTCGCGCAGCAGTTCGGGCTCGACCCCGTCCGGGTCGCGGCGACGGTCGCGAGGTTCAATGCGGGCGCTCCGCATTCCACAGCCGGCGGGTTTGATCCCGGCGTTCTCGACGGTCTGGCCACGGTCGGGTTGGACGTCGCCAAGTCGAACTGGGCCCAGCGGTTGGACACCCCGCCCTACTACGGGATCGCGCTGCGACCCGGGATCACCTTCACCTACCTGGGTGTGCAGGTCGATCGGAATGCGTTGGTGCAGCGCCAGGACCAGAGCCGGTTCGCCAACGTCTTCGCGGCCGGAGAGATCATGTCGGGCAACATCCTGTCGACGGGCTACATGGCCGGCTTCGGAATGACTATCGGCACCGTGTGGGGCCGCATCGCGGGCGAAGGGGCGGCGGGCCGTGTCGATCGATAATCTCTTCACCGAGGCAGCCCGCCAGCTGAACGTCTGCAACTCTTGTCGTTACTGCGCCGGGTACTGCCCGGTCTGGCCCGCGCTGGAGCTGCGTACCACCCTCACCAAGGGCGACATCACCCATCTGGCCAACCTGTGCCACGACTGCCGCGACTGCTTCAGCGCGTGCATGTACACCGCGCCCCACGAGTTCGCGCTCGACCCGCCGCGGGTATTCAGCGAGGTACGTGAGGAGACGTATCGGGCCTACCTGTGGCCGAAGCCTCGCGCCGGCGGGGCCGCCGGCTGGCGCGGAGTTGCGCTCGCCCTTGTCGTGGTCGCCGCGGTTCTGGTTGCCCTGAGCCTGCTCACGTCGGGCGTAGCCGGGCTCTCCGATCACGGCAGCGGGTCGCCCTACAACGTCATCTCGCATTGGGTTCTGGTCGGCATCGCGCTGGCGCCCGCGCTCTGGACGGTGATCGTCCTGGCGCGCGCGCTCGTGCTCTACTGGCGCGACACCACCGCCGGAACTGTCTCCTTGTGGCGTCCGGCCGCATGGCGGGCGACGCTGTCGCAGGCGGCGCGCCTCGCCCACCAGAGCGGGGGCGCCTCACCGGGCTGCGACTATCCCGACGAGACACCCGCCGGGGCCCGGCGGCGGTGGCACCACTTCGTGTCCTACGGCTTCGGTCTGACGTTCATCGCGACCGTGGCCGCCGCAGCCGAGGAAGACATCTTCGGCATCGATCCGCCGTACTCGTGGATCAGCGTGCCGGTTCTCACCGGCACCGTGGGCGGCGTGTCCATGATCGTCGGCTCGGTGGCGCTCCTCGTCCTGAAACGCCGCTCGTCACCGGACCGGATCGGGACCCTCATGCGCCGGGCCGATGTGGCCTTCCTGTGGGCGCTCATCGGATTGTCGGCCTCGGGTCTGCTGACCTTGCTGCTCCGCCATACCGATGCGCTCGGTGCGGTGCTGGTCGTTCACCTCGCGCTGGTCCTGGTGGCCATCGCGATCGCGCCGTACACCAAGTTCGTCCACTTCCTGTATCGCATCCTGGCCATCTATCGCCACAACGTCGAGTCCGCCTAAGGCCGGCGGCGCGCGGGCAGTGCGTGGGACCTGGTACTGCGGCTAATGGTGTAAACGGCCTTCTGGGCCAGACGTGAACCGCGCCATATGTTGTTTCCAATCCAAGGGTCAGACCGAGGTGCGGTTCGCCGGACTGCGGCGCCCGGAACCGGAGGTGATGGTGGTGAGCACAACCGAGCGGGCAGGGATCGAGGACCATACGGCGACCGACCGCGACCACGATTCTGAGGCGATCACGCGAGCCGCCGTAACGCCCCTGGACAGCGGCGAGCGGTCGGTCGAGGCGGCGATCGCCGCAATCGCGGCCGGTCGAATCGTGATCGTCACCGACGACGCCGACCGGGAGAACGAGGGTGACCTCATCATCGGCGCGGAGTTCGCGACGCCGGAGGCCATGGCGTTCTTCGTCCGCAACACGTCTGGCCTCATCTGCGTCGCTGTACCCGACCAGCGGGCCGACGAACTGGACCTGCCGCTCATGGTGACGCGCAACAGCGAATCGCACCGAACGGCGTTCACCATCACAGCCGACTATCGCCACGGCAGTAGCACCGGCATCTCTGCCAGCGATCGGTCGCGGACGGCGATGGCCCTCGCCGATCCTTCGGCGCGCGCAGACGACTTCGCCCGACCGGGCCACGTGCACGTGCTGCGAGCCAAGTCCGGCGGTGTGCTCCAGCGGGCCGGTCACACTGAGGCGGCCGTGGACCTTGCGCGGTTGGCTGGTCTGAACGCGGCCGGCGTGTTGTGCGAAGTCGTGACAAAGGACGGCCTGGGCATGGCTCGCCGGGCCGAGCTCGAAGCCCTCGCCGTCGAGCACGACCTGACGATGGTGACGATCGCCGACCTCATCCGATACCGACGGCGTCGCGAACGGCTCATACATCGCGCCGCTGAGGCCCCGATACCCACTGAGTGGGGGACGTTCCGCTGCATCTCCTACGAGGCAACTGGTGAACGCGACGCGCATCTCGCGTTCGTGCTGGGGGATCCGAGGGGTCGGGAAAGCGTCCTGGTCCGCGTGCACAGCGAATGCGTGACCGGCGACCTGTTCGGCTCGCTACGGTGCGACTGCGGCGGCCAGCTCCGCGCGGCCATGGCGCAGATCGCCGCGGACGGCTGCGGGGTGCTCGTCTATCTGCGCGGGCACGAAGGGCGCGGCATCGGCATCACCCGCAAGCTCGAGGCGTACGCATTGCAGGATCTCGGCCTCGATACTGTCGACGCCAATCTCCGGCTCGGACTGCCGGTCGACGCTCGCGAGTACGGGGTCGGGGCACAGATCCTCAACGATCTCGGCGTCTCGAGCATGCGACTGATGACGAACAATCCAGCCAAACGGGCGGGGCTAGAAGGCTTCGGTTTGACGATCGCTGAGCGTGTGCCCATCCGGACGATGTCGACCGACGAGAATCGTCGGTACTTGGAGACCAAGCGCGATCGGATGGGGCACATGTTCGACCGACCGCCGGCTGAGGGGCCGGCGGCCTGAGGTTCCGTCCGGGCGAGCGGGAATCACTCCCTAAGCTTGTCCAGGAGCTCCGCGGTGGCGTCGTTCGCCGGCAGGAAGACGACCAGCTGCTGGTTCTCGTTGTCGGCAGTCGCCAGCTTGATCGTGTCAAGTTCAAGGCGGCCGAGGCGCGGGTGGTGGAAGATGGCGCTCGAAACGCGGTAGTTGTCGACCGAGTGCTTCTTCCAGAGACGGTCGAACAGCGGAACAGACTCGCTGAGCTCGGCCACGAGCTCTGGGCCGCGTGGGTCGGTGGAGTAGCGAGCGAGGTGCACACGGAGCTGGGCCAGCAGCCGTTCCGCCGCCGCTTCCGGGTCGTCCATGAGGTCGTGTTCCGCGACATGGGTAAGGGCGAGTCGGATGACATTGCGTTCGGACGGCGCGAGGTGCTCCAGCCCGCCGTAGAGCGAGCTGTAGGCCTCGTTGCACAACAGGAGATCCCACCACATGTTGATCACAGCGGCGGGGTTCGGGTTCAGGACACGGACGAGCTCGACGAGTGCGCTGTCCACGCTGACGTGTTGGTCGGACTCCGACGGCTGTCGCATGCCGGCCAGGGTGTAGAGGTGCGCTAGTTCGCTGCCAGTGATGCGGAGCACCCGGGCGATACTTTCGATGACCTTGCGGCTGACCGTGATGTCACGACCCTGCTCCAGCCAGGTGTACCAGGTCACGCTCACGCCGGACAGCATCGCGACTTCCTCGCGCCGCAGGCCGGGTGTCCGCCGATGATTCCCGCGAGAAATTCCAACGGCAGCCGGATCGGTCGCGTCCCGGCGTGACCGGATGAACTCGGCCAATTGCTTGCGCTGAACCAGGTCGTCCACAGCCACCTCCTCGCAGCCGCGGGCGCCGCGTTTGCTTGTGCGACGCAATTCCAACGTCGCATCGATGATATCGAGCTTGGCCAGTTCGGCTACCGCCGCGTCGTCAGCCGACGGCCGGTCCGCAGCCGTCCATGTGTTCGGAGGGGCCCGCTACCGGGACAGGCGCGACCTGCTGCAGCAACTCCGCTTGTGACGGCTCGGCGCGAGATCGGGCTCAACCCGGATGAGCCTGGTAGTGGCGGCGCTGGTGTAAACGCCCTCCTGGGCAGGCCCGCCAGCGTGATTTAGCTTCGTTGGGCACGCCGAGCCGCGGGCTAGCCGGGCCACTCGCCTGAGAGCGTGGTTCGGCGATGCCACACGGGGCGGCGGCAAGCCGTCGAGCCGAGATTGCGAGGATCGCATGTCGGACAGGCCTATGCAGGGCAAGGTGGCGCTGATCAGCGGTGCGGCCCGCGGCCAGGGGAGCAGCCACGCACTGCGGATGGCCGCTGCCGGCGCCGACCTCGTGCTGTTCGACATCTGCCGGGATGTCAGCAGCGTCCCTTACTCGCTGGCGAGCGCGGCCGATCTGGCCGACACGGCTGCCGCTGCCCGCGCGCTTGGTGTGCGGGTGGTGGCCCGCGAAGGCGACGCCCGGAGCAGCGCGTTCATGGCCGATCTGGTCGCGGAGGCCGAGATCAGCTTCGGGCGCCTTGACGTGATCTGCGCCAACGCAGGAATCGCCTCTCTCGCGCCGGTCGCCGAACTCACCGACGAGATGTGGGACGACATGATCGGGATCAATCTGACCGGTGCGTTCAAGACCGTACGAGCCGCGCTACCGCTCATGCGTCGCTCCGGCGAGGGCGGCTGCATCGTCTTCACCACGTCGACGGCGGCGACGAGCGCCTCGCCGAATCTTGGCCACTACTGCTCGTCGAAGCATGGGGTCACCGGTCTGATGCGTGTCTTGGCCAAAGAGCTCGCCAGCGAGGGCATCCGCGTGAATGCGGTGCTTCCGACGAGCGTCAACACGGCGATGATCCACAACCAGGCGACCTACGCCAGATTCGCGGATCGATTTGACGGTCGCGTGTCGGTCCACGAAGTCGCACCGGTCTTTCAATCCCTCAACCTTCTCCCGGTTCCATGGGTGGAACCCGCTGACGTGACCGATGCCGTGATGTGGTTGATCAGTGACGGCGCTCGCATGATCACCGGTGTCCAGTTGCCGGTCGACGCCGGAAAGACAGTGCCGTGATGGGTCGGCCATCCGGGAGGGCAGAGCCCCGGGTGCGATACCGATCGGGCCGCCGGGTCGCGGTCGTGATGATTGTGGTCGACAGCTGCGCCGACTGTGTGCGGCCCATCGCGTACGGCACCGGACTCGCCGAACGGCATGGAAATGCGGCCCACGTCGTCGTCGTGACGGTGCGTCGCCCGGTCGCTGGTGAGGCATTCGCTCCGGAGGTCATACCGTACGCGGAGGGTGCCGCGGCCGATTGTTCTCGCAACTTGCGTGAGCGGCTCGAGCGTGATGTAGGCGGCCTCGGCTTGTCATGGGAAGTCGACTGCCGCGCCGGCTCCTTGTTGCGGGAGATCCGCGCGGCGGCGACGGCCCACGCCGCCGACACGGTTGTGATCGGGTCCGCCTGCCAGGGCGTCAGGGGCCGCCATCGGCGCCTGGGTCTTGCGCTGACTCTTGCCGGGACCTGCCCGGTCGTACTAGTGCCGTGACTGCGGGCGCGCGCGGCCGGCCTGGCTGGGTCCGGGCGATGCCGCGAGGCCGTCCATCAGGAGGTCGGCGAGGCGACGAGCCAGCGCGCGATTGTTCTCATGCCCAGCGACCAGCGCGATGCCGCCGATCGCCATCATCACGTCGTCGGCGGATACATCTGAGCGAAGCGTTCCGTCAGCCGCCGCGAGCAGTTCCCCGATCGCATCCCGCAGCAGGCCGCGGCTCTGCAAGCGCAGCCCATCCTGGTCGGCCAAGATTGCCGGCAGGGCTTCGGACATCCCTCGCTTGGTCAGCATGTAATCCAGGAAGCCGTCTATCCACCTTCGCAACGCGACCGCCGGGGTGTACCTCTGCAACAACCTCGGCACGGAGCCGGCAAGTCTTTCGGTCTCGCGCCGGTACACGGTCTCGATGAGGTGTTCTCTGGTCGGGAACCGGCGGTACAACGTGCCGATACCGACACCGGCCTCGTGGGCGATCGCCTTCATAGAGGTGTCGGCACCTGCATGCTGGAACGCTTCGGCGGCCGCGCGCAGCACCCGATCCTCGTTGAGCCGCGCGTCTGCGCGCAGTGTGCGTTCCGCGTCTGTCACATCGACTCCCTCCGTGCTTCGTTCACCATGTCATGAAGTCGCGGAACGCGGCGGGCGGAGGGCATCGCCGACCGCGGTCATCCATCACTTGCAAGCGGAGCCCAATCCGCTTAGAGTCGAACGTAAGCGGAATTTGCTCCGCTTAGCTCTCTGGCGATCGGGCCGTAGCGGTCGGCCGGCAGGCACCGGTGTGGTCGACCTCAGCTCCGGCGTGGCATTGGGGCACGGTCCACCCACGGCTCGTGGCCGGAACCCTCCGAGTTCACCGGTAGCGACCCGCCCGCCCAGCCCAACCCACAGGAAGAAGAGCTGACATGTTCGAAGACCTTGCCGGCACAGTTGCGCTCGTCACCGGCGCCAGCAGCGGCATCGGCCGCGCCACGGCGCTGGCACTTGCGTCGGAGGGGGCCGAGGTGGCTCTGGTGGCCCGGCGCCGCGACCGTCTCGACGAACTGGCCGCGGAGATTGCGGCGAACGGTGGAACCGCGTTCGCGTGCGAGGCCGATGTGACCAGCCGAGCCGCCGCGGAACACGCAGTGGACGCGGTGATCGAGCGGTTCGGTCGGCTGGACACCGTCGTGAACAACGCCGGCGTCATGCTCGTCGGCCCGTTCGCCGACGCGCCAGACGGCGAATGGGACCGAATGCTCGACGTCAACGTTCGTGGAGTCCTGTACATGACTCGGGCCGCCCTCCCGCACCTGGTGAAAGCGGCCGCCGATGATCCGCGCCGGGTGGCGGACGTCGTCACGATCAGCTCTACGGCCGGGCGAGTGGCGCGGGCCGGCACGGCCGTGTACAACGTGACCAAGTTCGGTGTAGTGGCCTTCAGCGAGGCTCTACGGCAGGAACTGCAGGCCCAGCGAGTGCGGGTGAGTGTCGTCGAGCCTGGAACGGTCGACACCGAGCTGGCCGGCCACACCCGCGAGGAGCTGCTCGCCGGTGTGCGCGCACAGGTTGATGCGATCGAGCCGCTCGAGCCACAGGACATCGCGAACGCTGTCGCCTATATCGTCACTCAGCCGCGGCGGGTCGCCGTCAACGAGATGCTGGTGCGCGCCGCCGCTCAGACCTGGTAAGGGTGCTGGACGCGAGTTCGGGGCCGGCGCGGGCCGGGATCGCATCTGCTCCCGCGGCGGCCGCCGTCGTCCGGATGTCGCCCACAGCTTTGGCGATCGATGCCGTCGGCGAGCTCAGTATTCGTAGAAGCCGCGGCCGGTCTTGCGACCCAGAAGCCCGGCGTCCACCATCCGGGCGAGCAGAGGTGGGGAGGCGTAGAGCGGTTCCTTGAACTCTTCATACAAGGATTCGGCGACCGCCTTCGTGGTGTCGAGGCCGATCAGGTCGGCGAGGGCGAGAGGACCCTGGGGGTGAGCTGCACCGCGGACGAGACCCTGGTCGATGTCCTCAGCAGTGGCGAAGCCGGATTCCAACATGCGGATCGCCGAAAGTATGAAGGGGATCAGCAGCGCGTTCACCACGAACCCGGCGCGGTCCTGGCAGTTGATCGCGTGCTTGCCGAGTCGCTGCGAAACGAAGGTGCGTGCCCGCTCGACGGTAGCGGCCTCGGTAAGCAGGCTCGGGACGATCTCCACCAACGACAACACCGGTACGGGATTGAAGAAGTGCACGCCGAGGACGTGGCTTGGACGGGTGGTGGCCACCGCCAGCTTCATGATCGGAATTGACGACGTGTTGGAAGCGAGAATCGCGTCGCGGTCCTCGACGATTCGATCAAGACTCCGGAAGAGCGAGGTCTTGGCGGGTTCGCTCTCGACGATTGCTTCCACCACTAGTGACCGGTCCGAAAGGGCGTCGAGGTCGGTTACGACGCGAACCAGGTTCAGGATGGCCGCCGAGTCGGTGATCTTGCCGCGTTGCTCGGCCCGGGTAAGCGATGCCTCAAGCCGTCGCCGACCGGCGTCGGCCGCTCCGGTGGTCGATTCCACGACCACGACGTCCGTGCCGGCGCGGGCACAGACCTCCGCGATGCCGGCGCCCATCAGGCCGCAGCCCACCACGCCTACGCGGCTCAGATCGTTCGTCATTGCTTCCTCGTTTCTCCGTGGCGACGCTGGCTGCTCGGGGCGTGCCGATCCCACGCGCTTGACCGTTGCGCTGGCGCCGCCGTTCGCCGGCCACTCCGGCGCTGCGCGCTCTCGAGGTACCTATCGACCGGAAGGAGGCGAGCGATGCCCGGATTCGCGCCGGACACACTGCATCCGCCGTGCCGGACTCACGCCAACGTCGAGAAGTATCGGCCACGGAAGAAGATGAGCGGGTCGGTCAGCGACTCGTGGGTCTCGAGGTGTTCCACCCTGGACAGAACAAGTGTGTGATCGCCGGCGGCCAGTTCCGACTCGATCGTGCATTCGAGCCACGCCAGGGCGTCTGTGAGACGGGGTGAACCGTCGCGTCCGGTGATCCAGGGGGTTTCCGCGAACCGGTCGATCGCCTTGGTTGCGAACGAGCGACTGACCTCGTGCTGCTGTGCTGACAGAACGTTGATGCCGATGCGACCGATAGCTCGCAGCGCCGGCCAGGTCGTCGACGCCAGGGCGGCGCAGAACGACACCAACGGGGGGTGGAGTGAAACCGAGGTGAACGAATTCACGGCCATGCCGACGGGGCCGTCGGACGTCATTGCCGTGATGACAGCCACTCCGGTCGGATAGTGGCCCAGCACGAGACGTAACAGCGCCGGGTCGATGTTGATCGGCTCGCGGGGAAGGTCGGCCGTGGTCGGAGCGGCCACCCTTCGATCGCGATCCGGCCGGCCGTGCGCTGCCAGCGTGCGGAGTCCTGGGCGTACCGCGGACTCGTGTGTGATCGAGACGCCACCGCTCATGGGAGCGACGCTAAGCGCGCGATCGAAGACCGAGAAGATGCCAATCAGTACTAGTACCAATACCTCCTGAGTCGACGTCGGTGGCGATCATCCAATGGGACCGCTTCGACGTTGTGCGCTTAGCTGTTGAGCAGCGGACCGGGTCAGCTGGACCATGGGCACGTCCCATCGGCCTGTCCGGGAGCTGAGGCATCGTGCGAATCGAGGGTGCGGTCGCGATCGTCACCGGTGCGTCGTCAGGTCTCGGTGCCGCGACCGCTCGCCGGCTGATCGGCGCCGGCGCCCGCGTCGTGCTCGCCGACCGCTGCGTCGATGCGGGTGCGCGGCTGGCCGTCGAATTGGGTGATCAAGCCACGTTCCTGCCCTGCGACGTCACTGACGGCAACCAGATTGCGGCCGCCGTCGACACCGCCGTCGAAGTCGGTCCCTTGCGGATCGTGGTTCACTGCGCCGGCGGCGGCTGGCCGGTGCGTGTCATCACCGAGAACGGCGAGCCGCAACCGCTGGACGACTTCGAGACGGTGGTGCGGCTGAATCTCATCGGCTCGTTTGACGTTCTGCGCCAGGCGAGTGCCCGTATGGCCGCCAACGAGGCGATCGACGGTGACCGCGGTGTGGTCGTGCTGACCTCGTCGATCGCCGCATTCGAAGGCCAGTCGGCCCAGCTCGCCTACGCTGCGGCGAAGGCGGGGATTGTGGGAATGACCCTTGCCGCGGCCCGCGACCTGTCGCGCTACGACATCCGCGTCTGCACGATCGCGCCGGGCATGTTCGCAACCGCGATGATGAACGGCCTGACCAACGCCACCCGCGTGCGGATGGCGGCCGTCGTGCCGCATCCGGCCCGGCTGGGTCAGGCGGACGAGTACGCCCGGCTGGCCACTCAGATCGTCGAGAACGGCTATCTCAACGGCGAGACCATTCGACTGGACGGCGCCTTCCGGATGGCCGGGATCAACACCTCATGGGGGGACGAACTCGACCACCAGTGAACAACCGCGATGCTGGTACTTCCGACACCAGCATGAACGGTCGCCTTACGGGCGGTGGATACCCCGCCTACCTTGCTGGACTAGTCGGGCCCGTTCGCCCGGCAACCGGCGGCGATTGCGGGGTGACGGCGTGACGACGTTGGAACTTGAGGTCGCGAGGCCCACCGACTGGTTGCGGACCGTGGCCGAGGCGCTGTGGCGGCGCGCCCCCGAACTCGACCATCTGCAGGTTGAACTTGCCCGCACCGTGAGCGCCTACGAGACCGTCCCGGAAGCGGATCTGTTGCGGTCGGCGCGGCGGAACACGATCCGGGTGCTGACCGTCCTGTGCCCACAAGCCGTGCCGGGCGAGCCGGAGGAGAGCGAGCGGGACTCCAGCGCGCGTCGACTGCTCCAGGGCATCCCGGCCGAGGACGTCCAGGTCTGCTATCGGCTGGTGATGAGTGCTCTGCGCGACGCGTTCCTCGACGAGGCGGTCTCGCAGGGCATTCCGGCCGAGGTCAGCCTCGCCGGGGTGCGCGCGCTGTGGACCGTGACCGACCGCTACAGCACTGAGCTGACCAACGACTGCGACCCCAGCACCGCCGTCGACGCCCGTCGCCGCGCCTTCGTGCATCGGCTGGTGTCCGGTTCGCTGCGGCACGAGGAGATCGCGACGGCGGCGGCGCCCTACGGGGTAAAGGTCGACCAGCGATTCTGGGTCTTCCGGACGACCGCTGAAGACGCGTCGCTCGCGGGCGTCGTCGCGCACCTCGAGCGCTGTGCAGTCGGTACCCCGTGCGGGCCGATGGTCGGGGTGGCGGGCAACGATCCGGTCGGGCTCGCACTGCGCCGTCCGGCCGCCTTCGACGCCCGCGTCCCGATCGCCGTCGCCGGTCCGCGGCCGTTGCATGAGATCGCGGCGGCCTTCACCGAAGCGAGCCGGCTGCTCGACGTCGCCCTGCGGTTCGGTAAGGGCGGCGTCGTGGACCGGGACGCACTCGGGCTCCTCATGGCGATTGCGAACGAACCCGAGGTCGGCGAGCCGCTCTTCATCCGATACGTGGCGGGCGTGCACGCGGCAGCGGGTGCGATGGCGAGCGTGCTGCTGAAGACCGTGTCCGCATTCCTCGACCACAACCGGGCGTACCAGAAGACCGCGGATGCGTTGAACGTGCACGTCAATACGTTGCGGCACCGGTTGGGGCGTTACGAGGAGCTTGTCAACGACGCGTTCGCACGTCCGGAAATGGCGTTCGACGTCTGGTGGGCCTTCCGGTACGCCCAGATCCGTCGCAGCGAGGAGTGAGAGCGGGGACCGGCCCAGATGCGGCGAACCGGGTGGTGTCATCGCCACTAGTGCAAGCACTGGGCTGGTTGTCCGTTGTTAGGAACGCGATATTTGTCCGCGAACCAGGCACCGAACTCTGGGATTCCGGGCGCCGAAATCAGCGATCTCCACCCGACCGTCAGCGAGGAGGAAGCACAGCGATATGCCGGCACTCTGCTTCCCTGATCTCGAGGTTCATACGCTGGTGGACGACATCGGTTCCTACCTCACCCCGGATGAATTCTTTGCCGACCTCGGCGACGACGAGCACCGGGCGGTCGAGGCAATTCCCGAGGCCTACGATGCGCGGACGGGACGGCTACGGCTGAGCTTTCACTCGTATCTCGTCCGGACGTCCGAGCGGAACGTGCTGGTGGATACCGCGATCGGCACCGGAAAGACGATCCCGGTGCGACCGCGCTGGCACCAGCGGACGGACGACTCGTGGTTGCGCCAGCTGGAGGCCGCCGGGGTGAGGCCCGGCGCCGTCGACGCGGTCGTCTTCTCCCATCTGCACCTGGACCACGTCGGCTGGAACACCGTCCAGGTCGCGTCCGGCTGGGCACCCACCTTCAGCAACGCCTCGTACCTGTTCGTCGACGCCGAATTCGAGTACGTGACGAGTCCGCCGAGTACCGGGCCGCACGCCGCGGGGACGCCGGTGGGCGATGCCGTCAGGCATTCGTGCGTCGAGAGCGTCGATCCGATCGTGCGCGCCGGGCAGAGTCGTGCGGTTGCCAGTGACTACCGCCTCGACAACGTGGTCCGGCTCGTGCCGGCGCCCGGCCACACGCCAGGGCATTGCGTCGTCGAGATCGGCGGTCCCGACCCCGTCGCCGTAGTCACTGGCGACCTGTTCCACTCACCTGTCCAGGTGGCCTCGCCCCGGCTGACCAGCTACAGCGACCGCGACCCGGACGCCGCGATCACCAGCCGGGAAGCGTTCCTCGACCGCTATGCCGACAGCGGTGTGCTCGTACTCGGCTCGCACTTCCCGGGAAGGTCGCACGGCTACATCGTGCGTCGCGGGACCGGATACGAATTCGTCTGACGCCCAAGAACCGGCCGGATGACGGACGGCTCGGGCACCGCAAGCCGTGACCAGCCCTTGGTCACCAGAGACAACGAAGTTCCATCGAGACTGGAGGCACACCTATGTCAACACCCACGATCACCGACCGTATCGACGTCATCGACGTCGACTCGCACGTCTGTGAGCCACCAGATCTGTGGACCTCGCGGCTGCCGTCGAAATACCGCGACCTCATGCCGCGCGTGGTGACGATGGACAGCGGCCCGGGCGGCACGGAGGAGGAGGTCTGGATGATCGGCGACCAGCCGATCATGGCTGCATGGCAGATGGCCATGGCCGGCTGGAAGGAGCTCTACCCCGGTCACCCGTCGCGTCAGGAAGAAGCCGACCCGGCCTCTTACGATGCCGCCGCCCGGCTGCGCACCCTCGACGAGCACGGCGTGTTCGCGCAGGTCCTGTACCCCAACCTGCTCGCGTTCTACAGCCGCACGATGCTGGAGTTCGGCGACGGCGATTTCCACCTCGCCTGCGTCCAGGCCTACAACGACTTCCTGACCGAGTTCGCGGCCGTCGACCCCAAGCGGCTGGCGCCGATCACCATGCTCCCGTTCTGGAACGCCGACCAGTGCGTCGCCGAACTCGAGCGGTGCGCCGCGGCCGGTCACCGGGGGGCGCTGTTCATCAACAGTCCGGAGAAGGCCGGCCTGCCGGTACTGACCGACCCGCACTGGGACAAGATGTTCCGCGCTGCCGAGGCCAACCAGATGTCGATCAACTTCCACGTCGCCGCGTCGACGATCGACCCGGCCTTCGCGGCCGCGATCGCCCCCGGTGGAGTCTCGGAGTTCACCGCGATCGACAACGTGTCCGCCACCGTGCAGCAACTGCTGTCGAACGCGAATGCCATCACCAAGGTGATCCTGGGCGGTCTGTGCGAGCGCTACCCTTCGCTGGACTTCGTCAGCGTGGAGAGCGGTTACGGCTACATCCCGTACCTCATGGAGGCACTGGACTGGACGTGGCTGAACAACGGCGCGCACCGCGACTACCCGAACCGGCTCAAGCCGAGCGACTACTTCCGGCGCCAGGTCTACGCGACGTTCTGGTTCGAGAGCGAATCGCTGCTGCGCCTGATCGACTTCTACCCGGACAACCTGATGTTCGAGACGGACTTCCCGCACCCGACCTGCCTGGCTCCCGGGCCGGCGTCCTACACCGACAGCGCCAAGGTCGTGCTCGAGCAGAACCTGGCCGGCCTGTCCGAGGAGCTGCTGCGCAAGGTGCTGCGCGACACCGCGGCGAAGGTGTACCGGCTTGGCTGAGCCCACAGGCACACGTCACATCCACCATCTGAACTGAGGCTGAGGGGGCGAGGTCATGACACCCACGGCAGTCGAACGTGTGATCGGCCTGATCGACGACGCCGATCCGTACGGGCAACCGCCCGAGGAGATCGCGGCGCTGCAGCTTGCGGCGGCCAACGAGCGGCTCGTCGAGCGCCGGAGCGAACTCACCGTGCTTGATCGGCGAGCCACGGATGTCGGCCTCGATCGCATCGAGGGCTTCGATGACCTCGTCCCGTTGCTCTTCTCACACACCACGTACAAGTCCTACCCGGACTCGTTCGTACGCAACGGTCGATGGAACCGGCTGCTGGCGTGGTACGACACGCTGGCGGTCGGGGCCATGGACGACGTCGACCTGGCCGGGGTCACGTCGCTCGACGAGTGGATCGACGCGTTGTGGGCCGCGGGGCATCGAGCGCATTCGTCCAGCGGCACCTCGGGCAAGTGCTCGTTCATTCCGTCCGGTGCGGTCGAAGCCGATCGGTCGAGTCGAATCCGGCTCAAGAACCTCGAGCTGCAGACCGGCATCACCGCGGCCCAGCAGTATCGGTGGTACCAGCTCGCGCCCACCTCGGGACGCAACCGCGCCATCGACGTGTGGAACGCGCTCGGCGACGCGCTCGCTCGCCCCGGCGAACGGCACTATCTGATCAACCGTCCGATGCTGCAGTCCGAGGTGACGCGCGCCGCGACGATCCGCCAGCAGCTCGCCGCCGGCACGTTGTCCCCGTCCGAGCTCAGCCAGTTCGAACGCGACGCCGCCGAGCGGCGGGAGGAGCTGGACGCCTCCATGACAGCGCTCGTGCGCGACCTGATCGAGCATCGGAGCGAGCCGGTGGCCGTCGCCGGCCTGTGGCCGCAACATTGGATGCTCGTCCAGCGGGCGAAGGAGATGGGGATCGAAGGCCCGCTGCTTCACCCGGACGCTGTGGTGTTCGGCGCGGGCGGGACGAAGGGCACTGCGATGCCGCCGGACTACCGGGACCAGATCTTCGCCTACTACGGCGCCCAGCATCATCCCGACAACTACGGGATGACCGAGCTGTCGAGCGCGTTCCCGAAGTGCCCGTCCGGCGCGTACCACCAGCCCCCGTGGGTCAAGCTGCTGGTGCTCGACCAGTCCGGTGAGCACCTGCTCGACACCGCGTCCGGCGCCGTCGAGGGACGAGCCGCGTTCTTCGACATCGCGTCCGCTCATCGCTGGGGCGGCATCATCTCCGGCGACAGGGTGACCGCCGACTACGGCCGATGCGCCTGCGGACGGCCCGGTCCGACCGTGCGCGACTCGGTGGCCCGCTACTCCGAGCTCGAGGGCGGCGACGACAAGCTGTCGTGTGCCGGAACGATGGAGGCCTACGTGCGCGGGGTGGTCGAGGTATGACCGCCACGGCAACGACGACCCCGCCCTTCGTGGTCAACGTCGTCAAGGGGCGGGTCGAGCGGGCAATCGGCGGCACCGTCACGATCGCCGGCCAGCAATGGTCGGCGCCGGAATTCCCGGTCGATCGGCTGGTGTGGGCCCGCACCGAACCATTGCCCGCGAGCGCGGTTCCGGTCGCCGAGATCATCGACCTGCTCGCCGCGACCGGTGATGCGTTACGGGCCGACTCCGGCGGGGTCGTATCGGCCGCGTTCGAGCGGCTGACGCGGCTGTCGACCTACGGGCGACCGATCCTCGAGGCTTGTTATGCGGGGCTGGCCGACTACTTCGACCCGGATCGGTTGCGCCTGCAGCTCGAACGCGAGCTCGGCGGACCGGACGTGGTGGATGGCTGGCGGCCCGTCGGCGCAACCGGGACCGGCCAGGTCCGGGCGTTCCCGGCCCGAGTGCTGCATGTGCTCGCGGGCAACGCGCCCGGCATCGCCCCGCTCACCATCGCCCGCGGCGCGCTCACCAAGGGTGTGCACCTGCTGAAGATGCCCAGCAACGACGTCGTCACCGCCTCGATGGTGCTCGAGATGATGGCCGGGCTCGCCCCGGAGCACCCCACCGTGGTGTCGCTGTCGTCGGTGTATTGGCGCGGCGGCGACCCCGCGGTCGAGGGGGTCCTGTTCCGTCCGCAGTACTTCGACAAGATCGTCGCCTGGGGCGGTGAGACGGCGATCCGCAACGTGGCGCGCTATCTCGGACCAGGCCTCGAGCTCGTGTCCTTCGACCCGAAGAGCTCGGTGTCGATGATCGGTCAGGAGGCGTTCGACGACGACGCCACGATCGCCCACGTCGCCGCGCGTGCTGCCGAGGACAGCGTCTTCCTCAACCAGGAGGCGTGCACGACAAGCCGATTCCACTTTGTGGAGGATGGCGACCCGGTCGCGGTCGACCGGTACTGCGCGACCCTGTTGACGGAGCTGCGTCGGGAGCGCCGGTTCACGGCGGCGCAGGTTTCGCCACCGCCGCCGGATGTCGTCGAGGAACTGAACGTGCTGGCCGAGGTGGATCCGGACTGCCGGGTCTTCGGCGAGCCGGATGGGCGCGGCCTGGTGATCCGCTCGGCCGAGCCGGTCGACTTCTATCCCTCCGGCAAGACGGTCAACGTTGTGACGGTGTCCGATCTGCGCGAAGCGGTCGACCATGTCAACGTGGCCACGCAGACCGTCGGCATGTATCCGGCGTCCCGCAAGGGCGAGCTTCGCGATGCGCTGTGCAGCGCGGGCGTGCAGCGGGTCGTACCGCTCGGCACCGTCCCCAACGGTGCGCCGGCCGGATTCCCGCACGACGGGTTCTACCCGATGCAGCGGCTGGTCCGCTGGGTCACCGACGAAGGGGGCAGCAATGACTGAGACGACGTCCTCGACGAGTGAGGACAGGAGGGCGACCGCCGCGACCCGCGAGACCGTGCAGAACTTCGTCGCGGCGTGGATCGGGGGCGACATCGACCGGCTGCAGGAGCTGCTGGCCGACGATGTGGTCTGGTACCTCGCTCGATCGATCGGGGAGCCGATCGACGGCCGCAACGAGGTGGCGCGCGGGTTGGCCGGCGGCGCCGCCGGTCGGTTCGTCAAGCTGGATACCGTCCAGCGCACGATCCGGCATCTGATCATCGACGGCAACCACGCCATCGCACTCGTGCAGCTCAGCGCAATCACCCACGGCGGCGAGCAGTACCTCAACGACTACGCGTGGCACTACCTCGTGGAGGGCGGACGCATCGTGCGCATCGACGAGTACGCCGACACGCTGCTCGCCGCCCGCATGGGCTTCCTTCCGTTCACTGTTGACCAGCCGTGACTACTTCATCCGCCAAAAGAGGAGCGCCCGTGCCATTCGCCATCATCTCCGAGCTGACCCTGCGGAAGGAGGCTGTCGATGATGGCTACGCACAACTTCGAGCGATCATCGACGGCACGCGGTCGTTCCCGGGCTGCCGGCAGGCCGACGTCCTGGTCGCACAACGAGACGCGAGCAAGGTGACCCTCGTGGTCTCGTGGGATTCACCCGCCGACTACGACCGCTACCACGAGTGGCGGATGGGTGACGGTGCGGCCAATCTCGCCGCCCTCCTGGCCGAACCATCGGACTCGCACCGCTACGAGCTCGTCAATTGAGCCGCCGGCCGACATCGTGAACGAGGAGTACGAGGAGTTCCAGGGCGCCCGAGTGTTCGTCACCGGCGCGGCATCGGGTATCGGTCGGGCCACGGCCGAGCTGTTGGCTCGCCACGGGGCGTGCGTCGTGATCGCCGATGTGGACGCGGCCGGCGGGGAGGAGGCCGCGACGCGGATTCGCGCGTCCGGCGGCACCGCGCGGTTTGCGCTGTGCGATGTGACCCGGGCCGAGTCAGTGCAGGCGGCGGCGGCGGTGTGCGTGGACGAATTCGGTGGGCTGGATTTGGCTGTGAACAGCGCGGGAATCAGCGGACCCGGTCCGGCAATCGCCGCTGCCGACTACGACGTCGAACTGTTGGACCGGATGATCGCGGTAAACCTGCGTGGAGTGTTCCATTCGGTCAAGTCCGAACTGGCCCACATGCTGGCCCGAAATGCCGGCGCAATCGTCAATATCGCGTCCGGCGCGGGCTTGGTCGGAGTTGCCGGCGCCTCGGGTTACGCCGCCACCAAGCACGCCGTCGTGGGCTACACGAAGTCGGTGGCACTCGACTACGCGGCCACCGGGATTCGGGTCAACGCGATCTGTCCCGGCCTGGTGGACACCCCCATGATCGCGACCGGACGGCCACCAGAGGCTCGGGCCGCGATGGTGGCCGCCCATCCCATGGGCCGGATCGCGCGGGCATCCGAGATCGCCCAGGCCGCACTGTGGCTGCTGTCCCGGAACTCGAGTTTCGTGACGGGAGCAGCGATTCCGGTCGACGGCGGATACACCGCGCGCTGAGTGACCACTCGCATCGTGGTGGTGCGTGTACCAGTGTGAATGGCCCCCTAGGAAAGGCCTCCACACTCGCATATCGTTCATCGAATTCGGCGAGTTCGCCGTCGGCGATCGAGCGGCGCGAGTACGGGTGGATAATGCCCGGCCGCCAGCGCAGGGATCGAATCGAAGGCGATAAGCGCAGTTCGTCGCGGAGCTGATCCGCGGCGTCGCAGAAACGAACGATGGGCGGGCCACAATGGCGACGGAGATTGCCGCGCGAATGCGTGGGATTACGAAATCTTTCGGCGGCCGCGTGGTGCTGGGGCCGATCGACCTAGACATCCGGGCGGGTGAGTTCGTAGCGTTGCTCGGGCCGAACGGCGCGGGCAAGTCCACCCTCATCAAGGTCCTCGACGGTGTCTACCGGGCCGATCGGGGCGAGGTCGACTGTCCCGAGGCGCCGGACGGGGCGTTGTCGGTCGGCGTGGTCCACCAGGACCTCGGTCTGATCGAGTCGATGACGGTCCTCGACAACCTGCGGTTGGGTCATCGCGCCCGGCGCCGTCCGCTGGGCTACCTGGACCGCGCGGCCGAGCGCCGAGTCGCCGGCGCCGCGCTTGAGCGGTTCGGCCTGGACTTCGACCTCGACGCGCGGGTCCACGATCTCGCACCGAGTGAACGCGCGCTCCTCGCAGTGGCCCGGGTCGCCGCGGACGATCCCAAGCTGATCATCCTGGACGAGACGACGTCGGTGCTGTCCTCGGTCGAGGCCCAACGCCTCGTCCAGACGTTGGTCGAGCGCGCGCCCAGTTCGATCTCGTTCGTAATGGTGACGCACAAGCTCGCCGAAGCCCTCGCTCTGGCCAGCCGGGTGATCGTGCTGCGCGACGGCCAGGTCGTGTGTGATCGTGAGCTGCCGCTACCCACTCTCGCCGAAGTCACCGATCTGCTTGCGCCTGACGGGATCGTGCTCGACGAGGATGCTGCGCGGGGCGCCCGTGACGGCGAGCCGATGCTCGAGCTGCGCGACGTCCGGTGCGGTGGGGTCGGGCCGCTCAACCTCACCGTGTACCGCGGCGAAGCCGTAGCGATCACCGGCCGGCTCGGCTCGATCCTGCCGACCGTCGGCTATCTGGCCGCCGGGGTGATCGAACCGGACAGCGGCTCGGTGGTGCTCGCCCAGGGAGCCCGCCGGGCGATCGTCACGCCCAACCGTGAACGTGAGGGAAACCTGCCCGAGCTGACGGTACGCGAGAACATGACGCTCAGCAGCCTGCGGCGCTGGAGAAGCCGGGGCGTGCCGGTGCTTCGGCTGACTCGGGAGCGGGCGGCCGCCCGGGATTCGGTCGCCTCGCTAGCGGTGGTCCCCAACAACCACCAGGCCAAGCAACGCACGCTGTCCGGAGGCAACCAGCAGAAGGTGATGTTCGCGCGAGCCCTGATGACCGAGTCGGAGGTGTACATCCTCTGCGAGCCGACGCGGGGGGTGGACATCGCCACGCGGCGTCAGATCTATGCGCTCATGTCCGACATGAAGCGTCGTGGCTGTGCGGTGCTGGTGGTCGCTGCCGACCCCCAGGACGTGCTTGCCGTCTCCGACCGGATTCTCGTGCTGAACGACGGGCAGATCGTCAGCGAGTCCGAAACGGAACACCTGTCCACCGAGGAGCTGGCCCGGCTCGTGTGAGCCGGCGCTCCGACGCGCCCAGATCGGTAGGAAGAAATGGTCAGCGGAACGAATGTCGTGAAGCAGTCCGACGCAGCGCCAGTGGGGGTCGACATCGCCCCGGAGCAGATCCCATCCGCGGCGCCGAGCGGGCGACCGGCGGTGTCCCGGCACGCCCGGTACGCGCGGTGGGTCGAACTAGGTGCGGCTCCGGTCGTGTTCGCCATCCTCCTCGGCCCGGTGTACGGGGGTTGGCTGGGGACGAGCTTCTGGTCGGGGTCGGCCCGGATCTTCGACCTCAATGCCAACGCGCCGATCCTGATCATCGCGCTCGGCGTCCTGTTCTGCCTGGTGTCCGGTCACTTCGACCTGTCCGCGATATCGCTGGCCGGCCTCACCGCGGTGCTGACGATCGGGCTGCGTGTGCGCGAAGGCCTGCCGTTCCCCTTGGTGCTCATCGTGGTGTTGGGTGCCGGGACCGTGGGTGGCCTGCTGAACGGCATCCTGGTCGGGCGATTCCATCTCAACTCCTTCATCGCCACGCTGCCCACGTCCGGAATCTTTCTGGGCATCGCGACCGCGTACTCCGGTGGTTCGTCGCTGTTGGCGACCCAGCTGCCCGATCCGGTGCCGACCTGGTTCACTGGGCCCACGTCGCTGAGCAACTTCAGCCACAAGGCGCCGACGGCAGCGATCGTCATCATGGCGGTGCTGGTCGTCGGGGCCGGCGTGTCGGTCATCCGAGAACGCATTCCGAGCACCAAACCCGCGCTACGGATCGCCGCCGCCGCACTTCTCGGCCTCGTCGTCGCGCTGTGCGGGTGGACGTTCAGCGGGACGGCCAGCTGGCCGGTGTTGCTGTTGGTCGCGCTCACCCTGCTCACCTGGCTCGGACTGCGCTACACCGCTTTCGGACGCAACGCGCTGGCCGCCGGCTCCAACGAGAACGCGGCCCTGTTGGCCGGCGTCAAGGTCGAGCGGACGGTCGTGGGCTCCTTCGTCCTGTCCGGGCTGTTCGCCGCGATCGCCGGCATCGTCACCGCGGGCAACCTCGGGTCCGCCGACCCGAACGTCACCAGCTCGTATCTGGTGCCGGCCTACGCAGCGGTGTTCCTGTCGACGGTGATCTTCACCGACGGTCGCTTCCACCCCTGGGGCACCGTGATCGGCGGGTTCGCCGTCGTGGAGATCTCGCAGGGGCTCGTCACCGGCGGGGTCGCGTTCACCTGGACCCAGTTCTTGAACGGCCTCGCCCTGCTCATCGCCGTGTCGATCTCGACGGTGATCCGACGCCGCTCCACCCGATGAGCAGGTTCAGTTCCTCTCGCCAATCCAGGAGTCATACATGAAGTGGGTGACCTACCGGGCTGCCACCGGTGCCAAACGGACCGGTCTGCTCGTCGGCGACCTCGTGCACGGCGCGTCGACCGAGCTCTCGCTGCTCGACGTGCTGGAGCTCGGGCCCGAGAAGATGCGTGAGCTCGGCGCCGACACCGAACGCGATCCCGCCGAGGTTCTAGAGGTGGCCGATACGACCCTCTTGGCGCCGATCCGGCCGACGACGATTCGCGACGGTGCCGGGTTCCTGCAGCATCTGCGCAATAACGCGAAGATGATCGGCAGCGAACTCGACCCCCGGTTCCTGCAGTTTCCGCCGTTCTACTTCGGCAACGCCGGCGCGATCGTCGGTCCGGGCCAGCCTGTGCGCCGGCCCCCGGGCTGCGAGCGGCTCGACTATGAGTTGGAGATCGGCGCCGTGATCGGTCGCCCGGGTGCCGACATCCCGGTGGCGCGGGCCAACGAGCACATCGCCGGTTACCTGATCTTCTGCGACTGGAGCGCGCGCGATCTGCAGATCGCGGAACGGGGCCTGTTCGGACAGATGAAGGGCAAGGACTTCGCCAACAGCATCGGACCGGCGCTGGTGACACCGGACGAGATCGAGGATCTGCGCAGCGAGCGCGGCTTCAAGATTCAGATGACCGCGTTCGTCAACGGTGAGCAGACCACCGACGGCTTCTGGGACGGCGTCGACTGGGACTTCCCCGACAGCATCTGTTTCGCGTCGCGGGGGGTCTCGCTGATGCCGGGCGACGTGATCGGCTCGGGAACCGTGCCGTCCGGCTGTCTCGCCGAGGCTTTCTCCCGCGACTCCGACAACTTCCGCGGTTGGTTGCAGCCCGGCGACGAGGTGCTGTTGCGCGTGGAGCGGTTGGGGGAAATGCGGCATACCATCCTCGACAGTCGGCCAGTAGAACGGCTCACCAGTGGGTACTGAGGCGGCAATCGGCGCCGAGACCGGCGTCGATGTCGCCCTGTACGACCTGTTCGGCGGAATCGGCCGGTTCGGCTCGCGCCCGGCCGTGATCTTCGGCTCCGCCGCGCTCTCCTATGCCGACCTCGTCGATCAGCGGGACCGGTTGGCCGCCTACCTGGCCGATCGTGGCGTCCGGCCGAGCACGCCGGTGGCGCTCGCGATGTCGAACTGCCCGGAGTTCGTGGTTGCCGACCAGGCGTTGATCAGGCTCGGCGCGGCCAAAGTACCGATCAACGACATGCTCTCCGCGCCGGAGATCGACTACATCCTGGCCGACAGCGGCGCCACGATCGTGGTTGTGGATGCGGGTTTGCTGCCGCTCGTCGAGGCGGCTGGCCGCCCGGACCTGACGCTGATCGTGATCGGGGATCAGGTCCCGGCCGGGCAGACCGCCTGGTCGGATGCACTCGCTTGCGGCGCCGAGTTGCCGACGGTGACGAGGCGGGGGCGCGGGGACGACCTCGGCATGATCCTCTACACCGGCGGTACCACCGGCCGGCAAAAGGGCGTCGTGCACAGCCAGTCCGGGCTCGCCATCAACATGCTGGCGCATGTCATCGAGATGGGTCTCGGCGACGACGAGCGCGTGCTCGTGACCACCCCGCTGCCGCACGCGGCCGGTCTGATTGCGCAGGCCGCCCTGCTGCGGGGCGGCACTGTCTTCCTCGAGCGCCGCTTCGACGCCGCTCGAGCGATCGAGTTGGTCGCCGAGCGGGGTGTCACGTACGCGTTCATGGTTCCAACGATGATCTACCGGTTGCTCGACGCAGCGATTGCCGCCCAATCCGCCGACCTTTCGTCTCTTCGGACGATCCTCTACGGGGCCGCGCCGATGTCGCAGACGCGACTCAAGCAGGGGCTCGAGCTATTCGGGCCGGTGTTCATGCAGCTGTACGGGCAGTCCGAGGCACCGGACTTCGTCACACGGCTCACCCGACAGGACCACCTGACCGACGGTTACCGCTTGTTGTCCAGCTGCGGACGCGCCGTCCCGCTGATGGAGGTGGCCATCGTCGGCGACGACGGCGTCGAGCTTCCACGCGGCGAAGTCGGCGAGGTCACGTGCCGTGGCCCGTACGTCATGCGCGGCTATCACAACCTGCCGGACGAGACCGCAAGAGCCCTTCGCAGCGGCTGGTTGCATACCGGGGACGTCGGCTGGATGGACGCCGACGGCTACGTCTACATCGTCGATCGACTCAAGGACATGATCATCTCTGGGGGCATGAACGTCTACACGAGCGAGGTCGAGCTGGTCGTGCAGGCTTGCCCGAGCGTCGCGCAGGTAGCCGTGGTCGGGCTTCCCCACCCCGACTGGGGTGAGGCGGTCAGCGCATTCGTGGTCGGCCGGGAGGGCCAGCCGCCGGACCGCGACGAGATCGACCGCGTGTGCCGCGCTCAGCTCTCCGCGTACAAGCGGCCCAAGCTGATCATGTCCGTCGCCGAACTGCCGCTGACTCCGTACGGCAAGGTTGACAAGAAGGCGCTCCGTAACCTCGTCCCGGCGGCGGCGGAAGGAATGGGGTGAGCGCCGTCACCGCCTCCGGGGAATGTCGCACCGCGGTGGTCGTCGGCGGCGAGTCCGGCCTCGAGGGTCGCCTTGAGGTGCGCAGGGTCAACGCCTCGATGCAGTCGCCGACATCGGTCGTGCACGACATGCTTGAGGTGCTCGGCGACGGCAGCGTCCGGCCCGCGGGCGGGCCTTGGCGGCACGATCCGGAGCAAGGCGGGGCGCTGCTGCGCGTGGTTCGGTTTGCCCCGCGCCCGGCGACCGACTCACCCGGTCATCTTCACGCGACACCGACTCTCGACTTCGGCATCGTGATCTCCGGCGCGGCGTGGCTGTTCATCGACGGTGACCGGATCCTGTTGAACGCCGGCGATTCATTCGTACTGCGCGGGGCTGACCACGCGTGGTTCAACGACGGTGTGGACGACTGCGTGCTCGCGGTCGTCCTGATCGGATCGCCCACGACCCGGACTGCCGTCGCGGAGGGCATATGAGCGGACAGGACGTAGAAATCTCGGGCTACGGCGTCACTCGCTTCGGCCGATTTCTCGAGGCGACGCTCGGTGAGCTCGTGCGCGAGGCAGCCGTGGCTGCGATCGCCGACGCCGGGCTGCAGGCCGCGGACATCGGTGCGGTCGTCTTCGGCAACGCGGCCGAGGGAGTGCTGACTGGTCAGGAGATGATCCGCGGCCAAGTCGCGCTCGCGAACACGCCCTTGGCCGGTCGGCCGATCTTCAACACCGAGAACGCGTGCGCGTCAGGCAGCACGGCCACGCATCTCGCGTTGGCGCTGGTCGAGTCGGGCCGTTACGAGCATGTGTTGGCCCTCGGCGGCGAGAAGCTGAGCCATCCGAACAAGGCGCGTTCATTCGATGCGATCCGAGCAGGTGTCGACCAATCGCTATCACTCGGCGACGGTGGGACGGGTGGCGGTTCGGTGATGATGAGTTTCTACGCGCGGGAGGCGCTTGCCTACGGGGGACGGGGCGCCGCCGTCGAGGATGCGATGACGGCCGTTGCGGTGAAGAACCGCGGCTTCGCAGTCGCCAACGGCAAGGCGCACTTCCGCGATCCGATCACGGCCCCAGATGTCCGGGAAAGCAGGATGGTCGCCGACCCGTTGCGACTGCTGATGTGCGCGCCGATGACCGACGGTGCGGCCGGTGTCGTGGTGTCGGCGGCTCGCGCGGCCCGGCCCTCGGTGCGGCCGCGGGTGCGCATCGCCGGCGTGGCCGCGGCCAGCTTCGCGCCCGGTGCCAGCACTGTCGGCGCCGCAGTGAACCAGCTGTACCGGAGCACCGACTCGGCGCCCGCGGACGTCGATGTGTGGCAGCTGCACGATGCCTGCGCGTTCGCCGAGGTCGCACAATACGAGCAGGTCGGCATTGCCCGGAAAGGGCGCGGCGCCGAGGCCGTGCTGGAGGGCAGGACTGGGCTTGGCGGAGACGCCCCGGTCAACACTGACGGCGGTCTGTTGTCGCGTGGCCACCCCCTCGGCGCGACCGGCATCGCCCAAATGATCGAACTCACCCGTCAGTTGCGCGGCGAAACGCGAAGCCCCGCGACCGATGTCGCGCACGCGAAGGTCGGCCTCGCGGTGAGTGGCGGTGGGTGGATGGGGGCCGACTATGCATGCTGCTTCGCCACTCTGCTCGTCGGCGACTGACAATTCGGTGGCCCGGAACGACTCCGGCGGAGGATCCGGTGAAGCGGCGGAATTTCGAGAAACCACGCCGCGCGAAACGAATGGCCGCCTTATGGCGGCGCGACTGCCGAGCCCTCGGTCGACAATTTGTCCCGCAACATGTTGGCCTGGTGGACGCGACGATTCAAAGACGGAGCGCAAACACAGCCGAGGATTGCAACAGACGGTTATGGGCGACGTCCGAGATGTCTGATCACCTCTGTGACCGCTACCTCTCGACAAGCGTTTAGGCAACCTCGGGAGTTTCAGCGCCCGGCCGCCAAAAGATCCCGAGTAGCGCTATCGCCCCACCTGCGCCGGCCAGCACGCCTACCAGCAGGCCGACCCATCCCGGCGGAGCAAACCACCCGAGCGCGTGGTCGACGGACAGCCTGCCCGCGCCAGTACCTGCGACTCCTGCGGCCACGAGCGTCAGCGTCATGACGTACTCGTAGCCCTCGCCGGGACGAAAGATGAAGAAGCCGTTGCGACGATGGTTCGTCACCCACGCCACCACCATCGTCCCGATGATGCCGGCACAGGCGAGCGGGGTCAGTAGACCGGCAAGCAACAGCACACCGCTGCCGATCTCCGTCAGACTGGCGAGCCATGCGTGCAAGAGGCCCGGACGCATGCCGAGGCTCTCGAACCAGCGGCCCGTCCCCGCAATCTTGCCGCCACCGAAGATGTGGTTCCAGCCGTGACAGACGAAGACAGTGCCCAGTGCGATGCGAACAATGACCAGCGACACGTCTACTGCGGCAATCCCGTGTTCGCCAAACTGATCAGCCATTTGCCGGCCTCTCCCAGGAGTGAAGATTTGGCGCGCGTCGCGCGGCGGCCGACTCGCTTAGTGCAGCCAAAGACTGGCGTTGCTCTGAGGTAAGAAGGCTGCGCCTATCACGACGACTCACCCCCAACGCCTACCGAAATACTGGGACGTAAAACTATGTCCTTTAGCGTCCGCGCCGCAATATTGAGGTGGCTCAGGTCACGAACGCCTCATAGCTGTCACTGCACCCGGGGATCGAACCGGGCGACGACGCGGTTCAACACCCCCGCCGGGGGATGCGCACCGGCCGGTGGGCTGAGAACTGGGTCTCGTGCCGCGGAACGCGCGGTCGGAAACTTGAGTGGGCGTCACGGGCATCGCCAACCAGTGCGCCGCGCCGGACGCGTCGAGCGACGATTCGCGTCATCGAGAGGAGCCCGCGTGAGCGCAGGGCTGGAAATTCGGACTGATGGTGGCCCGCCGACAGTTGCGACCGCCGGTCCACCGACCAGACGGCGTCCGGCAGGAGTTGCCCGATATTCCGGAGGGTCCGTGCTCGCCCGAACCGGCCTGCTTGAGCTGGAGCGCTGTCCAAAGCCGACTTGTGGCTGAAGCGGCCACGTACGGTTCCGGCCGCTTCCCCGGGGGCCATCGCAAGCACGCCGCCTGGGGAGGTCCGGGACGTCGCGACCACGAAGGTCGGTTCGAGCCCTGCTGCGGTGGACGGTGTCGCTACTGGCGTCATGTTGTCGAAGCTGCCGTCACTGCTCGTAGCGAAGGGAGTCAGGCAGTACGTAGTCCGGGTCGACGTCGGTGCGGCCGGTGAGGGCGTCGATCGTTTGCAGCACGTCCCGGGTCGCGGCGACGTCGTGGACGCGGACGATGTTGCCGGGTGTGGACCCGGCGAGGTGGGCGATGGCGGCGAGGGTTCCGGCGTCTCGGCCGCGGGGTTTCTTGTGCAGGATGGCGCCGAGGAAGTCCTTGCGGGACAGGGCGAGCAGTACCGGGCGGCCGAGCGCCCGGACCCGGTGGAGTTCGCGCAGCAGGGTCAGGGTCTGGTGGGGGGTCTTGGTGAAGTCGGGTCCGGGGTCGACGACGAGTGACTCCCGGCGCAGGCCGGCGGCGATCGCCTCGTCGATCTTGGTCTGCAGGAAGTCGACGACCTCGGTGACGACGTCGGTGTAGAGGTCGGCGGACTGCCGGCGCTGCTTCGGCCGGGCCGCGGTGTGCATGATCACCAGGGCGGCGTCGTGCTGGGCGCAGAGGGTCGCGACCTCGGGGTAGGCCAGCCCACTGACGTCGTTGATGATGTGGGCGCCGGCCGCGAGGCAGGCGGCCGCGACCAGGGGCTTGTAGGTGTCGACGCTGACGAGCACGTCCGGGTGGTCGTGCACCAGGCTCGCGACGATCGGGGCGACCCGCTCCAGCTCCTCCCGGGCGTCGAGCTCGGGTTGGTTGGTGACGGCGGATTGGCCGCCGACGTCGATGATGTCGGCCCCGGCCGAGATCAGTGCGCCGGCCTGGGCGATGCGGTCGGCCGGGGTGGCGTTGCGGCGGCCGTCGGAGAACGACTCCGGGCTGGCGTTGACGACGCCCATGACCAGGGTGCGGTCGATGACGAGTCGCCGCCCGCGCAGCTCGAGAACGGGTGCCGCGTCCTCTTTCTCAGTGGTCATCGCGCACTGCCGGTCTCGTCGCCGGCAACGGTCAGCGCCGGGGGTCGTTCGGCCAGCGGGATCGGCCGGGTGCGCCAGGGCGGTGTGACGCTGCGGTCGAGCTGACGCAGCTCGGCCGCCTCCGGTGTCGGATGCCCCATCCGCCGCAAGGCGACCGCGAGTATCTCGCCGGCCATCAGGGCGAGGTCGTGCACCGACTGGTGCGAGTGTCCCCGCGCGCCGAGATCGACCTGGGCGATCGCGGTCAGGCCGTGGTCGCGGTGGACGTCGAGCAGGGTCGACATCTCGACCCCGTAGCCGATCGGCACGGGCAGGGCCGCGAAGGTGCGGCGGCGGATCGCCCACTCACCGGCCAGCGGTTGCACGATGCCGGTCAGCGCCGGCCAGTACAGGCTGAGCAGCGGGCGGGCCACCAGCTCGGTGACGCGCCCACCCTGCAGGCTCGGCCTCCCGGAGCCGTCGTCCAGCAGCCGGTCGTAGAAGCCCTTCACGAGCTGGACGGCCGGGTCGGTGAGCAGCGGCCCGAGCAGGCCGGTGACGAAGTGCGGGCCCCATTCGGTGAGGTCGGCGTCGATGAACACGAGCAGGTCGCCGGTGGTGACGAACTGCGACTTCCACAGCGCCTCGCCCTTGCCGGGGTGGCGACCCAACTCCGGGCGGATGGCGGCGGCGGCGTGGACCCGCGCGCCGGCCGCGGCCGCGATCACGGCGGTGTCGTCGGTCGAATCGGAGTCGATCACCACCAACTCGTCGACCAGCGGGATCCCGCCCATCAGGTCGCGGCTGATCGCGGCCACGATGCCGCCGATCGTCGGCGCCTCGTTCCGGGCCGGGATCACCACGCTGACCCGCCGCCCCCCTTTCGCGGCGACCAGACGGGCAACGTCCCAATCGGCCGCGCCGCTCGTCGGCCTCCCGAACCAGCCGGTGGCCTCGGGCGCCGTCACGATGTGACCGGCCCGGGCGCGGGAGAGACGCCGGACGCCATCGCCCGCCGGGCGGAGCACGTCGGTTTCGGCGTCAGAAGGACGGCCGCTGTCACTGGCCTTACGTGCGACACGCTCGGGAATTTCCGTTCTCGTCAAATGGGCCGAAGGCGTTCAAGCGGTGGATCGTCACTCAACCCTCCGATCTGGAAACGACTCTAGGGCAGCACGACGACTTGAGCGGCGTAGCTGAGTCCGGCGCCGAAGCCGACGAGCAGCGCGAGTTGGCCGGTGTGTACGAGGCGGCGTTCGATCAGGTCGGCGAGCGCGATCGGGATGGAGGCACCGGAGGTGTTGCCGGATGTGGTGATGTCGGTGGCGACCAGAGCGTGTTCGAGCCCGAGGGAGTTGGTCAGGGCGTCGATGATGCGCAGGTTGGCCTGGTGCGGGATGAAGACCTCGATGTCGGTGAGTTCGACGCCGGCGCGGTGGCAGGCTTCGCGGGCCAGGATCGGGGTGTTCTTGATGGCCCAGCGGAATACTTCTCGGCCGGCCATCCGCAGGCCGCCGCCCGCGTCGGGGGCGCAGTGGATGAGGTCGAGTTGGGCGCCGTCGCTGCCGGTGACGGTCGGCCCGATCGGCGACGGTCCGGGGGGAGCGGGTCCGATGACGGCGGCGCCGGCGCCGTCGCCGAAGATGATGGAGGTGCCGAGGTCGGTGTGGTCGAGCAGGCCGCTCATCCGTTCGGCGGCGACGATGACCACGTGCTCGGCCCGGCCGGTGCGGATGAGGGTGTCGGCGGCGCCGAGGGCGTAGCAGAATCCGCTGCAGGCGGCGTTGATCTGCGCCCGGGCCGCCCGGGGGAACAGGTGGGGCGAGAGCAGGCGGTGCGGGTTCGTTTCGCTGCAGCTGACGGTGAGGACGAGATCGACGTCGGCTTCGGCGAGGTTGGCGGCGGCCACCGCTTGAGTTGCGGCTCGGTCTCCGAGTTGGGCGAGCCGGTCTTGGGAGTCCATTCGGCGCACGGAGTCGATGCCGGTGCGTTGCCGGATCCATTCGGCGCTCTTGCCGAACGGGGCGCCGAGGGCCGCACCGGTGACGATCGAGCTCGGCTGAGCCGCGCCCACGCCCAGCAGCCGGCCGCCGGTGCGAGGCTCGGCCGCGCGCAGCGACCCGGTCCAGGTGCTCACACGTTGCGGCGGTATTGGCCGCCGACTTCGAAGAAGGTGTCGGTGATCTGGCCGAGGGAGCAGACGCGGGCGGCGTGCATGAGTTCGGCGAAGACGTTGCCGCCGGTTTGGACGGTGCGGCGTAGCGCGGTGAGGGCGTCGTGGGCGGCGTCGGTGTTGCGTTGGTGGAAGTCGCGCAGCCGCTCGAGTTGGGATTGTTTCTCGGCTTCGGTGCCGCGGGCGAGCTCGAGGGCCGTGGTGGTTGCCGTATCGGTCGGGTTGCGGAACGTGTTGACGCCGATGATGGGCAGGGTGCCGTCGTGTTTGCGTTGTTCGTAGAGCATGGATTCGTCCTGGATGCGGCCGCGCTGGTAGCCGGTCTCCATCGCACCGAGGACGCCGCCGCGTTCGGTGAGGCGGTCGAACTCGGCGAGGACTGCTTGTTCGACGAGGTCGGTGAGTTCCTCGACGACGAACGATCCCTGTTGGGGGTTCTCGTTCATCGACAGCCCCCATTCGCGGTTGATGATCAGCTGGATGGCCAGCGCCCGGCGCACCGATTCTTCGCTGGGGGTGGTGACGGCTTCGTCGTAGGCGTTGGTGTGCAGGCTGTTGGCGTTGTCGTAGAGGGCGTTGAGGGCTTGCAGGGTGGTGCGGATGTCGTTGAACGCCATCTCCTGGGCGTGTAGGGACCGGCCGGAGGTTTGGACGTGGTACTTGAGCTTCTGGGAGCGTTCGTTGGCGCCGTAGCGGTCGCGCATGGCGATGGCCCAGATCCGGCGGGCGACCCGGCCGAGCACGGTGTATTCGGCGTCCATGCCGTTGGAGAAGAAGAACGACAGGTTACCGGCGAAGTCGTCGATGGCCAGGCCGCGGGCGAGGTAGGACTCGACGTAGGTGAAGCCGTTGGCCAGGGTGAAGGCGAGCTGGCTGATCGGGTTGGCCCCGGCTTCGGCGATGTGGTAGCCGGAGATCGAGACCGAGTAGAAGTTCCGGACCTGGTGGGCGATGAACCATTCCTGGATGTCGGCCATCATCCGCAGGGAGAACTCGGTGGAGAAGATGCAGGTGTTCTGCCCCTGGTCTTCCTTGAGGATGTCGGCCTGCACGGTGCCGCGCACGGTCTGCAGCGCGGTCGCCGCATCCAGGCCTTGTTCGGCGGCCTGGTCGAGGACGGTGTTGAGGAAGAACGCGAGGATGGTGGGGGCGGGGCCGTTGATGGTCATCGACACCGAGGTGGTCGGGGCGCAGAGGTCGAAGCCGGCGTAGAGGGCCTTCATGTCCTCCAGGGTCGCGATCGACACCCCGGAGGTGCCGACCTTGCCGTAGATGTCCGGGCGCGGGTCGGGGTCGCGGCCATACAGGGTGACCGAGTCGAACGCGGTCGACAGGCGGGTGGCGGGCTGGCCGGCGGAGAGGAGGTGGAAGCGGCGGTTGGTGCGGAACGGGTCGCCCTCGCCGGCGAACATCCGGGCCGGGTCCTCACCCTCGCGCTTGAACGGGAACACCCCGGCCGTGAACGGGAACCGGCCGGGCAGGTTCTCCGAGCGCAGGAACCGCAACAACTCGCCGTCGCCGCGGAATCGGGGCAGCGCGACCCGAGGAACGGAGTTGCCGGACAGCGTGGTGCGGTGCCGCGCCGCCCCGTCGCCGCTCGGGTCGCTGCGGTATCCGGCCGCGACCTCCGGCCAGGTGCTGAGCAGTTCGAGCGAGTCGGGGTGCATGGCCTGCTCGGCCTCGGCGGCGAGGGTGCCCAGCGTGTCGAGGGTGGCCGCGACCGCGGATTCGGGCAGCCGCTCGCCGGTGTGCGTGTCGAGTGCCGCCGCGGCCGTGCGGTGCAGCGCCCGCTGCTCGGCCAGCGCGGCGTCGCGGTCGGTTTGCCGGTGATAGCCGCGCACGGTCTCGGCCACCTCGGCCAGGTAGCGCACCCGCTCGGCCGGCACCGCCGCCCAGGTCCCGGTCGACACCTTCGTCTCGACGACCGGCAGCGTCCCGTCGCCGACCGGCAGCCCCTTCTCGGCCAGCAGCAAGCGCAGGTGCTGGTAGAGCGCGGTCACGCCGTCGTCGTCGAAGCTGGCCGCGGACGTGCCGAACACCGGCATGTCCTGCCACGCGACGCCGAACGCGCCCCGGTTGCGGACCAGCTGGCGGGCCACGTCGCGGCGGGCGTCCTCCGAGCCGCGGCGCTCGAACTTGTTGATCGCCACCACGTCGGCGACGTCGAGCATCTCGATCTTCTCCAGCTGGGACGCGGCCCCGAACTCGGCCGTCATCACGTACAGCGACACGTCGACCAGCTCGCCGATCGCCGCGTCGCCCTGCCCGATGCCGGGGGTCTCGACGATCACCAGGTCGAACCCGGCCGCGGCGCAGGCGGCCACCATGTCCGGCACGTGCGCCGGCACCTCGGCGCTGCTGCCCCGGGTAGCGAGCGACCGGAAGAACACCGGCCCGCCGTCCAGGCTGTTCATCCGGATCCGGTCACCGAGCAGCGCCCCGCCGCCCCGGCGCCGGCTCGGGTCGATCGCCAGCACCGCCGTTCGTAGCTTGTCACCCTGATCCACCCGCAGCCGGCGGACCAGCTCATCGGTCAGCGACGACTTCCCCGCCCCACCGGTGCCGGTGATCCCCAGCGTCACCGCCGCCCCGGCCGCCGCCCGGGACCGCACCTCGGCCAGCTCACCGGCCGCCGCGGCGCCGGCCTCGATGCGGGTCAGCTGCCGGGCCAGCGCGGCCACGTCCCCGCCGGCCAACGCATCCAGGCTCACCGGCCCGGACCGCGGCGGCTGCGCGTCGCACTCGGCCAGGATCGTGTTCACCATCGCCGCCAACCCGAGCCGCTGCCCGTCCTCGGGGGAGAAGATGCGGGCCACCCCCACCGCGTGCAAGTAGGCGATCTCCTCGGCCACGATCGTGCCGCCCCCACCGCCGTACACGCGCACATGCCCGGCCCCGCGCTCGGCCAGCGTCCGGACCAGGAACTCGAAGAACTCGACGTGCCCGCCCTGATAGGAGCTGATCGCGATCGCGTCCGCGTCCTCGTGCACCGCCGCCGCCGCGATCTGCTCCACCGACCGGTCATGCCCGAGATGGATCACCTCGGCCCCCTGCCCCTGCAGGATCCGCCGCATGATGTTGATCGCCGCGTCATGACCATCGAACAACGCCGCCGCCGTCACCACCCGGATCGGACGCGACGGCACATGCAACGCTTCGGACACCCGAGCCTCCACAACGACAAACTAGTAGGACGTCCTACTATCTGCAGTACCGGTGAGTAAGGGAGGGGGACGTGGTGACCGTCACTGACGACCTCGGTGCGGCGCTGCCCGCAGGCACGCCCAAGAGCCGAGTCGTGTCCCTCGTCCCGTCCCTCACCGAGTCCATCGCCGCCACCCACCCCGAGGCCCTCGTCGGCGCCACCGCCTACTGCACCCACCCGCCCGACCTGGACGTCACCCGCGTCCGCGGCACCAAGAACCCCGACCTCGCCGCCATCGCCGCGCTCAAACCCGACCTCGTCGTGACCAACAAGGAGGAGAACCGGCGCCTCGACGTCGACCGGCTTCGGGCCGCCGGCATCGCCGTCTGGGTCACCGAGATCGAAACCGTGGACCAGGCAGTGCGGTCGCTGCGCCGGCTCATCACCGACGCACTCGCCTGGCCGGCACCGCCGTGGCTCGACGTCGTCGCCGCGCAGTGGGACCACCCCGAGTCCATCGGTCCGGCGCGTGTTGCGGTGCCGATCTGGCGCGACCCCTGGATGGCCATCGGCAGCCGGACCTTCACCGGCGACCTCCTCGCCCGCCTCGGGCTCTACAACGTGCTCGCCGACTCACCCCACCGCTACCCACACGTGAACGTCGACGAGATCATCGCCACCCGACCCGACCTCGTCCTGCTCCCCGACGAGCCCTACCCCTTCTCGGCCGGCGACGGCCCGGAAGCATTCCCCGGCCTACGCTGCGCACCAGTCGAAGGACGGGCCTTGACCTGGTACGGCCCGTCACTAGCGACCGCCCAGTCCGTGGTTGCAGCCGCCATCGGGCCGGCCCTCAGGCCTAACCGCAGTGAGTCAAGGTTCTGATGGAAGTGCACAGTCGCGGACCCGTCAATCGCTTCGACTAGTACACCGCGTACTCGCCGATGCGTAAGCTGCGCGCGTCGGGCAGGGTCCGACCCGAGGGTCGGACCGCCGCCTTGCGCACACGGTTATCGGCGCCCGTCCGTCCTCGGCGGCCACGGCAAGTTGCCGCCTGGAGGTGGAGCCCCGAGACGCGTCGACGTCTCCGTGTGCGCGCTAGCCGCGGGCCGCGGTCGCAGGCACAAATCGGGGCCCCCGCGATCTTGCTGCTGGAGGCCGCGGATGCTCAGGCCTTCAAGCTCGAATCTGTAGCGGGGCAGGATTTGAACCTGCGACCTCTGGGTTATGAGAACTTCAATCACGGTGTTCTGGGGCCTGTAGAGCCTGCTGGAATTCGGGCGGCTCAGAGGCTTCTAGCCCAGGTAATATAAGGGCTGTGAGCCCTTACGAGCCGGTCCGAGCAGGCGCGAGCAGGCGCGAGCAGGCTTGGGTGGGCGCGAGGATGACCGTCATTTGACGGTCATTTCTGGTGGCCCAAAATGACCCAACGAGCACGAAAACCCAGAGTACATCGCGATGGCGTACGCGCAGCTTCGCAGCACGAGTGCCGGCACCTCGCGCTGGTACGCGATCTACTTCACCTCCGACGGGCGGCAGCGCAGCGGTGGCGGGTTCTCCACCAAACGGGACGCCGAACGCGCGGCGATCAAGCTCGAGCAGCGGGCGGCGGCGGGCACGCTCGCCGATGCCGCGCGCGGCAAGCTGACCTTCGCCGCGTACGTGGAGAAGTACTACTGGCCGGCGGCGCAGCACCTCGAGCCGACCACGCTGGCCGCGTACCGCTCGAACCTGGACAGCCACTTCCTGCCGCACTTCGGGGGGATGCGGATGAGCAAGATCGTCGCCTCGTCGGTACGGGCCTGGGTCAACGAGGTGTCGGCGGAGATCGAGGACTATGACGGCAACCGCAAGCCGCAGTTGAGTCCACGATCGGTACGCAAGTACCACACGTTCCTGCACGCGATCTTCGAGCGGGCGATCATCGACCAGGTCCTCACCCTCAACCCGTGCGCGCACACGGTGCTGCCGAAGTTCGTCAAGCAGCCGAAGAAGGCGATCACGCCTGAGCAGTTCGAGACCCTTCTCGGCGAGATCCCGCAGCGCTACCGCATCCTCGTGCTCGTCGCGATCGAGACCGGCGCCCGCTGGGGTGAAGTCGCGGCCCTGCGTCCGATCGACATCGACCTGGACAGCGGTGAGATCCACGTCCGCCGCGTCGTGCTCGAGGTGTCGAAGAAGATCACCGGCGCCGACAAGGTGTGGAGTGTCCGCGACTACCCGATGGACAACGAGCACCGCACGATCAGGATCGGCGACCAGCTCTGCCGGGACGTCCGCGAGTACCTGATGGTCACCGGCGAGCGCGGAGAGGACCTGCTCTTCTCCACCAGCACCGGCTCGCCGGTCTCGCGCAACGTGTTCCGCACCCGGGTCTGGCTCCCCGCGGTCGAGCGCTCCGGGCTGCGCCAGCGGGCGCGCTTCCACGACCTGCGCGGCGCGCACGCCTCCTGGCTACTGGCCGGCGGCGCCGACCTGAAGGCTGTGATGGATCGCCTCGGCCACAAGCAGATCCAGACCACCCAGCAGTACCTCGGCCGGCTCCCCGACGCCGACGACCGCGCCCTCGCTGCTTTCGAGTCCGCAACCGCCGCGCGTGACCCAAAGTGTCACCGGAGTGGCGAGTCGCTCAACGGCGGCGTGGCGAGTTGCACAATAGAAGTGTGGCTGTTTGCTAGATTAGCTCGGTGACGTACCGGCGGCGGATCATCGACGACGCGCTTGATGAGCTGTTCCCTCACCTCGCCGCGATCGCCTTGGAAGGGGCCAAGGGCGTGGGCAAGACCGCCACGGCGAGCCAACGCGCGAACACGGTCCTGGCCCTGACCCTGCCGAGCCAGCGCGAGATCCTCGCCGCCGATCCCGATCACATCACCAAGGTGCCGACTCCCGTCCTGATCGATGAATGGCAGCTCGAACCATCCGTATGGGACCGCGTTCGCAAGGCGGTCGACGACGACGCTAGCGGCGGGCGATTCCTGCTCGCCGGCTCGGCCGGAGTGGCGCCAGGCGTGCGTATCCACTCCGGCGCAGGTCGGATCGTCAGCTTCCACATGCGACCGCTCGCAATCGGCGAGCGCGGCATCAGCGAGCCGACGGTGTCCCTGAAGCAGCTGCTTTCGGGCGCCCAACCGGCGATCACCGGGCAGTCTCCTGTCGATCTCGGAGGGTACATCGACGAGATTCTGCGCTCGGGCTTTCCGGGCATCCGCGATCTGCCCGGGCGGGTGCGCGACATCCAACTCGACAGCTACATCGCCCGCATAGTCGAGCACGACCTGCCAGAGAACGGCGTCGTGGTGCGGCGTCCCGAGGCGCTGCGTTCCTGGCTCGCTGCGTACGGCGCGGCGACCGCCACCGACGCGTCGTACTCGAAGATTCTCGGCGCGGCCACCGCAGGCGAGGTGGACAAACCTGCACGAGGCACGGTGGATTCCTACCGGGAACACCTGACCAGGATCTTCGTACTGGACTCCATTCCCGCCTGGATACCTACCTTCAATCCGTTGAAGCGGCTGACCCACACGCCCAAGCACCAGCTTGTCGACCCCGCGCTCGCCGCGAGGCTGGTCGGCGTCGACAAGGCCGGGCTTCTCCAAGGCGAAGGCGAACGTGTTGAGGGCGCCACCGGTACGTGGCTGGGCGCCCTCTTCGAATCCCTGACGGCACAGAGCGTCCGCGTGTACGCAGAGGCCGCCAGCGCTCGGGTCGGGCACCTGCGGACCAAGGACACCAAGCAGGAGATCGACCTGATCGTCGAGGGGACCGACCGAAAGGTGGTCGCGATCGAGGTGAAGCTCTCCGCGACGATCGACGACCACGACGTGCGCCACCTGAACTGGCTGCGCCAGCAGATCGGCCGTCGCCTCGTTGACCGGGTCGTCGTCACCACCGGCGAGTACGCATACCGTCGACCCGATGGAGTCGCCGTAGTCCCGCTCGCACTGCTCGGGCCCTGAGCCGTCGGCCTCCCGCCGTCTGGCTCCGAGTCGTGATCAGAGGCCGAGGGCGGCGCGCAGTCGGGACGGGCTCATCTGGCCGGGGTCGTCGGTGTCAGGAAAGGTGCCGAGCAGCCGGATCAGGTCGTGGCGGCTCGTCGGGTCGTCGGCGGCTTGCCGGGGTGTGACGTTCCCGAGCGCAGGAACTGGCTCGTCCAGCCAAGTTGCCTCGTACTGCAGCACCATCTCCCGCAAGGCGGCCGCCACGTCGGGGTCGTTCGGGTCCAGAACCTCACCGGACGGCGCTCCCGCGGCGCGTGCCTTCGCAACGAGGGCCGCGCCCGTGACGCGGTTCTCGGACACGATCAGCAGATCAGGATCGATGTCGCGCAGGACGCTGAGTACCCGCTCGTACCGGGCAGCGCTGTTCGCCTGGACGGCGAAGTCCTCGCCGTCACGCCGGATGAACGCGCGGATCCGCCGCATCCCGTGGGTGACGACGTGCTCAAGCCATGGCTCGTCGACGCCGTCGCGCTCGTACTGCTCGTCCAACCCCACGGCGAACTGTGCCGGGTCGGACGGTCGCACCACGGCCTCGCACTGCAACAGCGGCTCACCTTCGGTGTTCTGCAGGGTCGGTGGCGCGTACTTCGCGGACAGGACGGAGATCAGCTCAGCGGGCTCGTAGTCCTCGTCGAACAGCTCCAGCAGCCGGTCGCGTTCCTGCATCGAGACGATCTCGATCCCGCCGATGCACTGCATGCTCTCTCCCGCCGGGACGACCCGGGTGCACACGAGCGTGCCGGGCTTGAGGCTGCGGCTGCCCAGCCGCTCGCGCACGTCCGCGCGGTCGCCCGTGCGTAGGTCGCGGGCCCGGAACCCCGCGCCGACGGTTACGGACTCGATCTCCCAGACGCTGCGTTCGGAGAGCAGCCATTGCTCGGCGAGCAGCCGCTCGTCCTCCGGGAGCAACGCACCGCGCTCGGCGAGGTACTCCTCGAACGCCCCTCCCTCGAACAGCAGCGCGTCCGCGACCAAGCCGCCGTTGAGCGCGTCCCAGAGTGCGGACGGTGAACTCTGGTGTGCTGTGCGGATCTCGGCGAGCGCCAGCGCGTCGAGACGCCACGGCCCGTCCTGCAGGTAGGCGGACGCCTTCTGGTAGAGCCACGCAGCGCGGTCCTCGAGCGGCCGATGCTCGTTGTGCAGGTGGCATACCTTGTACTTGCGTCCGGAGCCGCACCAGCACTGCTGGTTGCGCCCGATGTCTGTGCGCTCGACAGGTCGGAACGCTTGCAGCAGTTCGAGCAGGCCGTCATCGTCCGGCGCGCCGGCGCGGCGCAGGAGCGTCAGGCCACGCTCGGCGTCACCCCGTTCGCTGGCGATCTGCGCCAGCGAGTACAGCGCGAGCGGGTAGCCGACATCGAGGGTCAGCACCCGCTCATAGGCCCGCTCGGCCTCGACCACCCGTCCGAGCCGCTCGAGCGCCCGGCCACGCAGCCACCGCAGTGATGGGCGTACGGGGCGCGGGACGCCGGGCTCGATCGAGTCCATCAGGATCGCGAGTGCCACGGCGTTGTCGCGCCCGGTACCGAGGATCTCGACCGCGGCCGCCTCAGCCACCGTCGGGTCGGCGAGCGGCAGCAGCGCGTCGACCATCTTGGCCTTGCCAGGCCCGGCGGGCGTCAACGGGTCGACGGGCACCCCCTGTTCGAGCAACGCGTCGACCGCGTCGGGCGCCGCATCCCGCATTGCTTCCACGATCTCCTGTAATTGCCTGTGGAGCGCCTCGAGCGCGAGCACCGCCCACGCCTCGTCGGAGTCGATTCGGTAAAGGTTGGCAATCCGCCTGACCTGCCGGCCTCGGTGCCACGCGTCGAAGTCGAACCCGGCGCGGGCGACGTAGTCACCGTGCGCGCCATAGCCGGCGTCGGCCAGCACGTCGCGCAGGGGCCGGGTCGAGTCCCGGAACGCGTCGGGATCGTCCGCGCAGAGGACGGAAACAAGTTCGACGATCTCGATCGGCTCCTCGGGCGGTGGCGGTAGCGCTGGGTCGGCTCCGGTCGCCTCGGCGGCGCCCAACTCGAGGCCGTCCTGGCGGACGGTGATGCACGCCAGGTCGCCGGCGCCGATGCCCAGTGCCGCGTAGGTGCCGGCCGGTAGCAGCCAGGCGGACATTCCCACGGCCTCGACCGGGATACCGCGCTGCTCAAGCATTTCCGCGTCGATCGTCGTGATCACCTCGGTCAGCGGCGTGCCGTCGGTCAGGGACTTGTAGCGCTCGTCCTCCTGCAGCAGCGCAACGCCCTGCATGTCGATGTCCAGGCTGAGGCAGTCGTGTTCGAGCTCCAGCGCAGTGACCCGGTGGGTAAAGGTGCGCCCTAGTAAGAGGGGCGGCAGGTACACCCACTCGTCATCCTCACCGATTAACAGCAGCGGGCCGAGCCCGTCCGCCATCACGACGTCGTCGATCACCTCGAGCGGTTCGGATCCGAGGTCGTGCCCGCGTTGCTCGAGTTCGCCGGTGATCGCCTGCAGGGTTCGCGGTCGGCCGTCGCCCAACACCTCGAGTACGGCGTCGGCCAAGAGATCGAACTCGCCATCGTTCACCCGTCGACCGTAGTCAGCGGCTCGATGACCGCGCAGCCCAGGTCGGGAAGAACTCGATCGCTCAGCGTAGGCCAAGAATTCCCTGTCCTGGGGCCGCCGATGTAGCGCGCCGCGTGCGCCACCACCATCGGGCCGCTCCACGAGACGACGGTTCTCGATGGAGCGGCCTTTGTGTTTCAAGATCAACCGATGCAGGTGTCGGGTGACGCCATGGCCAGGGCCGCTAGTTCCGTCTCGATTGGCGTGACGGACATTTGACGGTCATTCGGCGTATCAAGATCAACAATCGTGATCTTCCGAAATGAACGAAGGCCCCGGAATCCGGGGCCGTCGCCTTTTTAGCGGGGGCCCGATGTCACCGTTAGGTGCGACCGGGACGGTCGCGCTCGGGTGCGAGTTGTCGCTGCACTAGGTCCTGCTCGGACCAAATGGCCGACTCGCTCCGGTCGACCAAGCCCGGGATCTCTTCGAGCCTCGGCTCCCGCGCCGCCGAGCTCGTTGCACGGGCCCCTGCAACGGGTTCCCGTCCGGCTCTCTGAGCGTGCGCCGCGGCCGGTGATCACCGGCCGGACGGTCCCGCAAGTTCCACCCGGGCTTTGACACGCGCGGCGCCAGCCTCCTAGCATCGTTCCATAAATGCAGACTGGAGTCTGCATATTCAGACGAGGAGAAGCCGTGACTGAGGTAGTTGCTCCTGTTCGCGAGCGCGAGCATCGGCGGGGTGGATCTCCCCGTCCTGTCGACATGCTCGAACTGCTGCCGCAGTACTCGACGGCCGCCGGCCGCGGACGCGTCACCTGGATCGCGTCGTCCAACGAGTCGCCGATCCCGCCCTCGCCAGCGGTGCAGGCGGCGATCGCCGAGGCGGCTACTCGCGGCAACCGTTATCCGAGCCTGTTCGGAACCGAGCTCGCCGCCGCTGTCGCACACCGCCTGAACGTCGGTGACGAGCAGGTCGTGGTCAGCGCCGGCTCGTTGTCGTTGCTGCAACAGGCATTGCTGGCCTTCACCGGGCCGGGCACCGAGGTCGTCTATGCGTGGCGGAGCTACGAGGCCTACCCCATGCTGGTCACTCTCGCGGGCGCGGCGTCGGTGTGCGCTCCGCTCGATGCGGGGCACCGTCATGACGTCGCGGCGCTGATCGGCGCCGTCGGTCCCGACTGCCGGGCGATGATCATCTGCAACCCGAACAACCCGACCGGCACGCTGCTGTCCCCGGACGAGGTCGAGGCGATCCTGCGCGGGGTGCCCTCCGACGTGCTGGTCATCCTGGATGAGGCGTATCGGGAGTTCACCGGCATCAGTTCCGACGCCGTCGAGCTCCTTCCTGAGTACCAGAACCTGGTCATCATGCGGACCTTCTCGAAGGCTTATGGGCTGGCCGGCATCAGAGCGGGTTATCTCGTCGCCAATGCCGCGGTCGCGCAGGCAGTCCAACGCACGCTGCCGCCGTTCACCCTCAGTGCGACCGCATCCGCCGGCGCACTTGCCGCCTGGTCGGACCACTCCTACACGCGGTACATCGTCGAAACGGCGTGCGAGGACCGTGACCGACTGCAGCTGCAACTGCGGGAGCTCGGCGTGCCGACGCCCACCAGCGGGAGCAACTTCGTCTGGATCCCGGCCCACCGCCACGCGCTGCGCCTAGAGGAGATGTGTGTGCAGGAGGGCGTCGCCGTCCGCGCCTTCGACGGCTTCGGTGTCCGCATCACCGCCGGTGACCGCGATGCTAGCGACGCCTGCGTGCGAGCCGTCGCCAAGATGGTGGCGGAGATCGGTGACCCGCGCAGGTTGTGAGGACACAGCCTCACACCTCGAGATCCATGGCTGTCGCTCGTCGACCCGCGTGCCAGGTCTCGGCGACGAGCGGAACGCCCGGGCGGTAGGCGAGGTGCACGTGGGACGGCGCGTCGAGCATCACGAAGTCGGCGCGGGCGCCTACGCGCAAGAAGCCGACATCGTCGCGGTCCAGCGCCTGCGCCCCGCCTACAGTCGCCGCACGGACCGCCTCGAGGGGTGTCAAGCCCATCTCGCGGACGGCCAGCGCAATGCAGAACGGCAGCGAGGACGTGTAGCAGGAGCCGGGATTGCAGTCGCTTGCGATGGCGATCCTGACGCCGGCGCTCAGGAGCCTGCGCGCGTCAGGATAGGGCTGCCTTGTGGAGAACTCGACCCCCGGCAACAGGGTTGCGACGGTCCCGCTGTCCCTCAGGGCCGCGATGTCCCGGTCGGTCAGGTAGGTGCAGTGATCCACCGCGGTCAGTTGCAGCTCGCAGGCGAGCTGGACTCCGGGCCCGGGCCCGAGCTGGTTCGCGTGCAGTCGACCGCGCAGCCCGCGCGACGCGCCCGCCGTCAACACGGCAAGGGCCTGGTCGGCGTCGAAGGCTCCGGTTTCGCAGAACACGTCGATCCACCGGGCGTACGGCGCGGCCGCCTCGAGCATGGGCCCAGTCACCAGCTCGACGTACGCCGCCGGGTCGTTCTCGAACTCGGCCGGAACGACGTGGGCGCCGAGGAAGGTGGCGTCGTCGGTGAATCTGGCGGCGATCGCGACGGCGCGCGCCTCGTCGTGAACGGTGAGACCGTAGCCCGACTTGATCTCGATCGTGGTGGTGCCCTGCATCCTCATCTCTTGCACGAGGTGGGCGACGCGCGCGGTGAGGTCGTCGTCGCGGGCTGCGCGGGTGGCAGCGAGGGTGCTGCGTATCCCGCCCGCCGTGTACGTTTCTCCGGCCATGCGGGCCGCGAACTCCGGTGCCCGGTCACCGGCGAACACCAGATGACTGTGGCTGTCTACGAAGCCGGGGATCACCGCGCGGCCGCCGGCGTCGATGTGCCGGTCGGCGGCCGGCGCGGCAGAGGTAGGGCCGACCCAAGCGACGAGGGCGTCGTCGATCAGCAGGGCTGCGTCCGGCCGGACGGGACGCTCGACGTCGAAGGTGACCAGTTCGGTGATGTTGCTGATCAGGGTGCTGCCCACAAAGCTCCGATCGCCGCGTCGAGTTCGCGTCCGATCGCGGGCGCCTCACTCCTGGTGAAGACCACCCGTCCGCCGACGACGACCTGCAGCACGTCGGCGGCCGTCGCGGCGTAGGCGATCATGTGCTCATCACGGCCGGTGCCGGCGGTGCGCGGCGAGGTCGCGTCGATACTTACCAGCTCAGCCCGCGCGCCGACCGCAATGACACCGGCGTCGTCTACGCCGACCGTATGGTGAGCCGTCGCCGCCGCCAGGAGTTCGACGGCGCTCCAGTGACCCCGCTGCTGGGTCGCCAGGCGCTCGTCGAGTTCGAGGCCGCGCATCTCCTCGAACAGGTCGATGACGGCATGACTGTCGCTGCCCAGACTCAGGCGGCAGCCGGCGTCGGCCAGGCGGCGAGCCGGACCGATCCCGTCGGCCAGGTCGCGCTCGGTCGTCGGGGTGACGCAGACGTTGGTACGGGTGCGTCCCAGTGCGTCGATGTCCTCGTCGGTCAGGTGCGTCGCGTGCACCACCGTGGTGGTCGGCCCGAGCAGTCCTTCGTCATGCAAGAGCATCGTCGGCGTGACCCCGTAGGCCTTCAGGCACGCCAAGTTCTCGGCGACCTGCTCCGAGAGGTGGATGTGCAGCGGGCCTCGACCCCGGAACACGGCGAGCTCCTCGCGCGGGACGGCCCGGACGGAGTGGATTGCCGCCGGACCGCCGCCCGCTCGCGCCGCCCAAGCTGCCGCGGAACCGTCGGAGTAGCGGACCTGGACGCCCACCGGCGGTTTGCCGAACCAGCTGCTCACGTAGCAGGTGTCGAGCAGGACGACCCGGATGCCCACGTCCTCGCCGGCGGCGCGCAGCGCGTCACGCATCGCGTTCGGGTTCGAGTAGGGCGTCCCGTCCGGTCGGTGGTGCAGGTAGTGGAACTCGCCGACCGTCGTGATGCCGGTCGCCAGCATCTCTCGGTAGACGGCCGTGGCCAGGCGATGGTACGAGTCGGGATCGAGGCGCGCCGCGAGGTCGTACATGTGCTCTCGCCACGTCCAGAACGTTCCTCGCTCGCGCTGGGTGCGGCCCCTCAGTGCGCGATGGAAGGCGTGACTGTGCGCGTTCGCCAGGCCGGGAACGGTCAGACCGGGAAGGCGCTGGACTGCCGGCGCGGAGTGAGCCTCGATCTGTGTGACCCGGCAGAACCGGCCGCCGGCGATCTCGACAAGGACGTTGTCGCGCATCTCGCCTTCCACCCAGGCCCGCTCGAGGACGAACTCCGTCATCGCGCCAGCCGCTCGAGAGTGTCCGCGAGTGCTTGGACGCCGAGCAAGCAGTCCGGCATTGTCGCCGCCTCCGCCGGCGAGTGCGACACACCGCTCGGATTGCGGACGAAGAGCATCGCGCTCGGGATGCCCGCGGCGGACAGGATGCCGGCGTCGTGGCCGGCCTGCGTCGCGATGATCGGCCAATCGCCGCCGTCGTGATCGGCTGCCACGGCCTGCGCCAGGATCGGGTCAAAGTCCACGGTGCCGGAGACCGACTCCGCGGTCACCTGCACGGTCGTCCCGTGATCGGCCGCCCGCTTCTGCGCCTCGGTCTCGACGGCGGCGACGAGGTCGACGAGCAGTTGTTCCGTTTCGCAGCGGGCGTCGAGCCAGGCGCGCACCAGGGACGGCACCGCGTTGGTGCCGTTCGGGGTGATCTCCAGCCGGCCGAACGTGGCTCGCTGGGCCCCGAGCCGGGCCTCGTCGTGCGCCGCCAGTGCGGTCACCGCATAGGTGAGCATCGGGTCGGCCCGGTCCTCCATCCGGGTCGTGCCGGCGTGGTTGGCCTCGCCTGCGAAGTCGAAGCGGTAGCGGCCGTGCGGCCAGATGCTGCTCGCGACCCCGACGGCGGCGTCACGGTCGATCAGGTCACGGCCCTGCTCGACGTGGAGCTCGACGTAGCTGCCGACGTCGGCCAACAGGCTCGGCCCACCACCTTCGACGACGTCGCCGAACGCGACGCCCTCACGGTCACGCAGCTGTTTCGCGGTGACCCACGGCGTGGCACCGGTCGCCAGACGGGAGCCGAGGCAAGCCAGCCCGAAGCGTGACCCTTCCTCCTCGACGAACACGCCGATGCCGATCGACCGCCCGGGTTGCACGCCGCGGGCGCGGAGCTCGTCGAGCGCGGCCAACGCGGATACGACTCCCAGCGGGCCGTCGTAGGCTCCGCCGTCGAGAACCGAGTCGAGGTGGGAACCAGTCAGCACGCCCGGGCCGGATCCCGCCCGCCACCAAGCGATCAGGTTCCCCGTCGCGTCCTCCTCCAGTTCCAGACCGCGAGCGGTGACCTGCTCGCGGAACCACGCGTCGAGCTCCCGCTCAGGGGTGGTGAACGGTTGCCGGAAGTAGCCGCCCGACTTGGTCGATCGTCCGACAGGAGCGAGGTCGCTCCACATCCGCTCGAAGTCGTCGGTCACGCGATCACCCCGCCTGCATGGGGATGCGCACGTCGCGTTCGTTGGCGACCTCGGCCGCGCGCTCGTAGCCCGCGTCGACGTGGCGGATGACGCCCATACCGGGGTCGTTGGTCAGCACGCGCTCGATCTTGGCAGCGGCGAGTGCCGTGCCGTCGGCGACACAGACCTGACCGGCGTGGATCGACCGCCCCATGCCGACACCGCCGCCGTGGTGGATCGACACCCAGGTGGCGCCCGAGGCGGTGTTGACCAACGCGTTGAGCAGTGCCCAGTCGGCGATCGCGTCGGACCCGTCGAGCATGGCCTCGGTCTCGCGGTAGGGCGACGCGACCGATCCGCAGTCGAGGTGGTCACGGCCGATGACGATCGGTGCCTTGAGCTCGCCGTTGCCGACCATCTCGTTGAACTTCAGGCCGGCAAGGTGCCGCTCGCCGTACCCGAGCCAGCAGATGCGGGCCGGGAGACCCTGGAAGTGCACCCGCTCGCCGGCCATGGTGATCCACTTGTGCAGCCGCCCGTTGGCGGGGAACAACTCGAGGATCGCCTTGTCGGTGGCGGCGATGTCGGCCGGGTCGCCGGACAACGCGGCCCACCGGAAGGGCCCCCGGCCCTCGCAGAACAGCGGCCTGATGTAGGCCGGGACGAAGCCGGGAAACGCGAACGCCCGGTCGTAACCGCCCTTGCGGGCCTCGTCGCGGATCGAGTTGCCGTAGTCGAAGACCTCGGCGCCGGCGTCCTGGAACTCCACCATCGCGCACACGTGGGCAGCCATCGCGGCCCGCGCGTCCTTGGTGAACCCCTCCGGGTCCCGCTCGGCCGCGGCGCGCCACTGGTCGAAGGCAACACCGATGGGAAGGTAGGCCAGCGGGTCGTGTGCGGACGTCTGGTCAGTGACGATATCGATGGGCGCACCCATCTCCAGCAGTTTCGGGAAGATCTCGGCGGCGTTGCCGAGCACCCCGATGGACAGGGGACGGCGGGCGTCACGGGCCACGATCGCGCGGGCAACGGCGTCGTCGATCGAGTCAGCCTGCTCGTCGAGGTAGCGGTGCTCGATCCGTCGGGTGATCCGCGACTCGTTGACGTCGACACAGATCGCGACACCGTCGTTCATGGTAACCGCGAGCGGCTGCGCGCCGCCCATGCCGCCGAGACCGGCGGTGAGCGTGATGGTGCCGGCCAGCGTGCCGTCGAAGCGCTTGTCGGCGACAGCGGCGAAGGTCTCGAACGTGCCCTGGAGGATGCCCTGGGTGCCGATGTAGATCCAAGAGCCGGCCGTCATCTGGCCGTACATCGTCAGGCCGAGATCCTCGAGCCGGCGGAACTCCTCCCAGTTGGCCCAGTCGCCGACGAGGTTGGAGTTCGCGATCAGCACCCGCGGCGCCCACTCGTGCGTCTTCATGACACCGACGGGCTTACCCGACTGGACGAGCATGGTCTCGTCGTCGCCGAGCGTCGACAGCGTCCGCACGAGCGCGTCGTAGGCCTCCCAGCTGCGAGCGGCGCGGCCGGTACCTCCGTACACGACGAGGTCCTCGGGCCGCTCGGCGTTCTCGGGGTCGAGGTTGTTCATCAGCATCCGCAGCGGCGCTTCGGTCTGCCAGGACCGGGCGGTGAGCTCGGTGCCGTGTGCGGCGTGTATGGGCAGGCGCGGGTTGTCGGCCGTCATGCCAATTCGCCGATCGCTTCGGCAACCGCCGCGGTGACGGTGCGACGCGTGACCAGCTGGTGTGCGATGTCGATCTCGGGGGCGAGGAAGCGGTCGGTGCCAGGGGCCCCCACGCCGTTGTCGCGGAGCAGGGCAACGACGGCGCCCGTACCGGGCCCGGGCTTGAGCGGCGCCCTCAGGTTGATGCCCCGGGCGGCCGTCATGAGTTCGATGGCGAGCACCCGCGACAACCCGTCGACCGAGCGGCGCAGCTTGCGGGCGGCCGACCAGCCCATCGAGACGTGGTCCTCTTGCATGGCGCTCGACGGGATCGAGTCCACGCTGGCCGGCGCGGCGAGGCGTTTGAGTTCGGACACGATCGCGGCCTGCGTGTACTGCGCGATCATCAGGCCGGAGTCGACGCCCGGGTCGTCGGCCAGGAATGGCGACAGGCCGTGGCTGCGCGCGGTGTCAAGGAAGCGGTCGGTGCGACGCTCCGAGATCGAGGCGACGTCGGCGGCGACGATCGCCAGGAAGTCGAGGACGTAGGCGACCGGGGCGCCGTGGAAGTTACCGTTGGACTCGACCCGGCCCTCGTCGGCGAGGACGACGGGATTGTCAACCGCCGCGGCGAGCTCTCGCGCCGCCACGGCGGCAGCGTGGGCGACGGTGTCCCGCGCCGCGCCGTTCACCTGGGGCGAGCAGCGCAGCGAGTAGGCGTCCTGCACCCGGTTGCACTCCGGGCCGCGGTGCGAGGCGACGATGGGCGAGAGGTGCAGCAGCGCGGTGAGGTTCGCGGCTGAGTCCTTCTGACCGGGGTGAGGGCGGATCGCCTGCAGTTCGGGGGCGAAGACCCGGTCGGTGCCGAGCTGGCCCTCGACCGACATCGCGGCGGCGATGTCGGCGACGTGGAGCAGGTCGGTCAGGTCGTGGATGGCGAGCACCAGCATGCCGAGCATGCCGTCGGTGCCGTTGATGAGTGCCAAGCCTTCCTTCTCCTGTAACTCGACCGGCGCCAGGCCAGCCGCGGCCAGGGCCGACGCGGCGTCGGTGAGCTCGCCGTCGGCCGTGCGAACCGGGCCCTCACCCATCAACGCGAGCGCACAGTGGGCCAGTGGGGCGAGATCGCCCGAGCAGCCCAGCGAGCCGTACTCATGCACCACCGGTGTGATGCCGTGCGTCAGAAGAGCGGCGAGCAGTTCCGCGGTCTCGCGCCGGACCCCGGTGTACCCGGTCGCGAGCGTCGACAGCCGCAACAGCATGAGGGCGCGCACGACCTCCCGCTCGACCTCCGGCCCGCTGCCCGCGGCATGCGAGCGGACGAGGGAACGTTGCAGCTGCGCGCGCAGTTCGGGCGCGATGTGGCGGGTAGCGAGGGCGCCGAACCCGGTCGAGACGCCGTACGCCGGCGTGGGTGACGCGGCGAGGTCTTCCACCACGGCGCGGGCCTTGTCGATCGCAGCCAAGGCCTCGTCGCTGAGCTCGACGGACGCGCCGAACCGGGCGACAGCCACCACGGCGTCGAACGAGACCGGTCCGGTGCCGACGACCACTCGTCGGCCCGCATCGGGGGACCGGCGACGACCGTCGGCCGGCGCCGTGTCGAGGTCATGCTCTGCCTGCGTTCCACGTTCGGCCACGGATCTGGCTCGACTGTTCACTTCTACTCCAAGTCTGTATACTCAGACTGAAGTCTGAGAACTGATGCAACGAGGTTACGAGATCGAAGGTCGTGTGCCAAGGGGGATCCAACGTCCATCGGCTCTGAGTCCGAGGCCGATTGCGCCGTGACTCGGGTATTCGCGGATCTTCGAGGAACCTGGCGGGAGGGATCGGGTCGACGAGGTTAGATGTGCGCAGGGGTCGCCGACCGGACGGCGCAGGAAGGACGGGCATGGCCGCGTCAAGTCATATGCGATCCGTCGACCGCGCGCTCGACGTGCTGTACCTGCTCGCTCAGCGGTCGGCCCCAGTCACCGCCAAGGAGATCGCGTCGGTATTGGACCTGCCCAAGAGCACCACCCACCATCTGCTCAACGTCATGGCCGAGCGCAACTTCGTCTCCTACCTGCCGGACCAGCGGGAGTGGGCGCTGGGCGTGGGAGCCTTCGAGGTGGGCTCGGCGTTCCTGCGCTCGGGGCAGCTGGTCCAGGAGGCGCAGCGCTTCATGCCTGCGTTGGCCGGCTCGACGGGCGCAACGGCGCACCTGGCCGTCCTGCAGGGCACCGACGTCGTCTACCTGGAGAAGCGCGAGCCCCTCGAGCACGCGGTCCGCTTGGTGACCGACGTCGGGGCCCGCCTGCCGGCGCATCTCACAGCCGTGGGCCGAGCACTGCTCAGCCGGCTCGATGACGAGGCGCTGGCCAGCCTGTACGAGGTATTCAGCTGGAAGAGCCGTACGGGCGTCGGCCCGGCCTCGTTGGCGCAGCTGCGCGAGGTACTCGAGGTTGTCCGCGCGAAAGGGTATGCGGTTGAGCAGAGCACGACCACGACCGGCATCGCCTGCATCGCCGCCCCTGTCGTCACGCGCGGCGGCACCGCCGTCGCGGCCCTCGGCATCGCCTACCTCGCCGGGACCAAGTCCGAGAAGGAGGTCGACGAGGCGGTCGACGTGGTCGTCGACCTGAGCTCGAAATTCTCGGCCAGTCTGGATCGCGCTCGGGTCACCCTCGTCTCCTGAGCGGCAGACCGTCCACATGGCAGCGCGCATCGAGCAGGACTGGACGCCTGGCACTGCCTGTCGAGTGCTCAACCCCGAGGCCGTCGACGCAGTGGCATGGCGAAACGGACGAGGAGCCACCCGCACGTTGCTCGACGACCCGGCCGGGTTTCGGGTCAGCGTCGCCGAGTTGGACAGGGACGTGCCGTTCTCCAGCTTTCCGGGCATCGATCGCACGTTCCTGTCGCTTGTCGACGTGACGTTGGTCGTCAACGGCAAGCGCCGGCCCGTGCCGCGTCTGGCGCCGATCTCGTTCCGCGGCGAGGACGCGGTCTCGCTCGAACTCGTCGCCGGATGTGGCCGCGCCGTAAACCTCATGACCGCGCGTGGACGGTTCGCCGGCGAATTGAGGCCGTTCTCGCGAGCCGAATGGAGGCGACGAGGTCGCGACACCGCCGGGCTGTTCGTCGACCTCGGTGACGTGCTGGTCGAAGTCCGCCTCATGAGTAAACAGGGTGCTGCGTGCCCGTGAACGCCCGATTCACGCGTACACGATGCCGTGCTCCACGTCGGCGCGGATCTCCGTACCCACGACGCGATTGACCAGATCTTCGAGGCGGTCGAGGGGGCCGATTAGTGCCCGGCCGCCCGCGCGAGCCATCCGGATGGCTGCCTCGACCTTCGGCCTCATCGACCCTTCATCAAAGGCGAGCCCGGCGATGGCGTCCGCGGATGCCAGTGCGATGTTCCGCTGATTGGCCGTTCCCCAGTTCTCGATCACGTAGTCGCCATCGGTGAGAATGATCAACACGTCGGCCCGGAGTTCGACCGCCAGGGCGGCGCTTGCCGCGTCCTTGTCGACGACAGCCTGAATCCCGTGGTGGCCGTGTCCGGATTCGTCGATCCGTACGGGTACCCCGCCGCCGCCCGCGCAGACGACGACGTAGCCGTGCTCCAGCAGCGTCGCGATGGCGGGCGCCTGCACGACGCTGAGCGGGTTAGGGGAGCAGACGACGCGGCGGAATCCCTGGCCGTCCTTGGCGATCTGCCAACCGTGCGCGGCCGCCAGTGCTGCTGCGCCGTCGGCCGTGTATTGGGGTCCGATCGGCTTGGTCGGGCGTTCGAACGCGGTGTCGCCCTCGTCGATGATTGTCGTCGTGATGACGCCGATGACCGGACGCTGACCCTCGAGAGCGTTGCTCAGTTCCTGTTGGACGATGTAGCCGATCATTCCCTGGGTCTCGGCTCCCAGAACGTCCAGGGGAAAGGGCGGCACGTCACGGTAGGCAACGTTCTGCAGAGCGAGCAGGCCGACCTGGGGTCCGTTTCCGTGCGTCACGACCAGTTCGTGATCGCGGGCGAGTTTGGCGAGCGCTTCGCAGGACGACCGGGCGTTGGAGTGCAGACGCTCCGCGCTCATCGGCGCACCCCGCCGTGACAAGGCGTTGCCGCCGAGCGCTACGACTGCGCGCACGAGACCGCTCCTTGCATGCGTTCCGAGCGATGGTGAGGAACTGCGCTGGAACCGGGTTCGGCGGTCCTTGTCGTGGCCCCGTCTTCCTCCGCTCCGATCATTCCGACAGCTCCGCCGCGAGCGCGACGACAGCTCTGTGGAACGCTTCGATCGGTGGGTGCGTTAGTCCCGCGCCGATCATGCCGATTCCGGCGCTTCTATGGGCGATCGCCGTGTTGATGATCGGCAGGATTCCGGTCTCCTCGACCTTGCGCACATCGATACCTGTTGCCACGCCGCGGAAGTCCAGGTTTGGGATCGTCAAGTGCGGGTTCGTTGTGGTGGTGATCTCCAGGGCGGTGCGTGAATGTTCGATCGCGTCGTCGACGCTGCCTCCGACCAGCGGGACTATCGCCGGCGCGCACGCCATGGCGAAACCACCGATGCCGTAGGTCTCGGTGATAGCTGAGTCGCCGAGGTCACGGCCGCGATCTGCTGAGGCGAACCCGGGGAACAGTGGGCCGTCGATGTGCTGAGCTGGGCCGGTGAACCAGCGTGCACGGCCCAGTGCCGACACACGGATCCCGAAGTCGACGCCATTGCGGCACATCGTGGTGACGATCGTTGAATACGGGATGTCGTGCGCAGAGTCCATCGCAGCCTTCGCGCACGACATCCACGTCGGACCGGAGAAGTAGTCCGATGAGGCCACGAAATGGAAGACGTCCTTCAAGTCCGCTGTGCTGAACCCGGAGTCGAGGACGTGTGGCGTCAGCGCCTGGATCAGTAGGGCCGAGCCGGCGTTGTTTCGATTGTGCGCTTCGTCGCCCATGTGGAGCGCCTGCGCAAGCATCATGCGCAAGTCGATCTCGCGAGCGGATTCCATCGCCGCGCGGAGGACCGGGCCGAGCACGTCTCGCATCCACCTGAGCCGGTCGATGACCGTCTGATCATTCGCTCCCATGCGCAGCACCTTCGGGAACTGCTCGGAGAGATTCGAGAAGGCGACGTTGCCGTACGGACGGTTCTCGACGACGTGCACGAACATGGACGCCGAGGTGATACCCGCCATTGACCCGACAGCCTGGTGCTCGTGGCAGGGGGAGAAGGTGATCTCACCAGATGCGGCGAGCTCATGTGCCGAGCGCAGGTCTGGCGCCAACTCCTCGAAGACGAGCGCACCTGCGGCGGCCCCCTTCATCGTCGGCGTCATCCGCTCGAAATCGATTGGTGGCCCGGCGTGGAGAAGGGTCTTCCTCGTCATGCCAGGTACGACGTCGAGGGCTTGGGCGAACCCGACCAGTACTGGCTGCGAGGTGGTGATCCGGTGCGCCGCCTCGGCGTTGGCGTGCTCGATCTTCTCAGCGATCTCGGGACGCGCAAGGTGCGAAAGCGCGCCGATCACGTCCGGGTGACCGCCGCCCGGCGGTGTCCAATCCAGATCGATGACCGTAGTGCCCTGGGCGGACAGATCCTCGGCGAACATCGTCGCCCCGCAATTGACTGCGACGACCGGCTGATTGAAGAGGTGGGCAACCGTGCTCATGCGTGTTCCTCGTCCCCAGCCTTGTCGACGAACTCCCGCGCCAGGAGTCCGGTGTTCGTGGACGACGACGCCCAGATCACGCCGACGTCGGTGAGTTTGGTGACTTGCGATTGGAGGCCTTGCGGATCCTCGGACGTGCCCAGGACGTAACCGATGATCTCCAGGTGGCGGTTCACCGCTGCGGCCTGCCGCTTGGCTTCGACGATCGCGGGCAACATCACCCCCACCGGGTCCGGGTGGGCGCCGTAGCCGAGTACGAAGTCCAGAATGATGACGCCGACAGTTGGGTCCCCGGCCTCGTTCATGAATCGTTCGATGCGAGACGACGGATCGATCATCGGGTGCGGCGTGCCGTTCGTGAACTCGTCGTCGCCGAGATCAAGGAAGGTGTGCGCTTTCGAACGGTCAGCACCCGTCAGCCGCCGCGCCGGGTCTCGCTGAATGTTCGAGTAGACGTCGCTGTACTTCTCGAGCGCTAAGAACATGGACTCGTGGCAGAGTGAGCCGCCGCAGAAGAGGCCACGGATGTACTTCTGTTCAGGGCTGAGCTTCGCGCGTACCTCGCCGATGAGTTGCCAGTTCAGCTCGTGCAGGTCAAGCGTGTCCGTGCGTATCCCCGCCGCAGCGGCTGCCGCGAGAGCGGCCGGCTTCGTGCGGTCGAAGAGTGGTATGCCGCGCGCGGCGGCGAGCGCGGCGAGTCGCTGGTTAGCGCCCAAGAAGCAGGCCACGGTCGGCTTGGGCGAGAGGGCCAGGCGATCGAGAACCGTTTCGGCGACGTCGGTGGCGGGCGGCTTCGAAATCACCGCGATGACGTCGGTGCCGGGGTCGGCGTCCAAGGCATCGATGCTGTCAAGGGTCATGATGGCGCCGATATCGCCGGACAGGTCGCGACCGCCGGTACCTATCAGTTGGGACACGCCGCCGGTGAAGTCGTGTATCCGGACGCTGAGCTCTTGGGCGCCCGTGCCCGACGCGGCGATGATCCCGATGTTGCCGCGACGCACGTTGTTGGCAAAGCACAGCGCGGTCCCGTTGATGATTGCGGTGCCGCAGTCGGGGCCCATGACGAGCAGGCCCAGGGCGTGTGCTCTCTTCTTCAGGGCAAGCTCGTCGTCAATCGGTACGTTGTCGGAGAACAACAGGACGTTGAGTCCGGCGCCGAGCGCCTTCTGTGCCTCCCAAGCTGCGTAGGTGCCGTTGACCGAGACCACGGCGAGATTGGCGCCCGGGTTTCCCGCTGCGGCCGCGGCGATGGAGCCGTAGCGGCGGTTGCTGGTGGCGCGGCTCGCCGGCTTGCGATCGAGCAAGCCGAGGAGCCCTTCCATCGCCCCGTCTGCACTACCGTCATCGCGCTCGGTCACGATGATCAGCGCCAAATCGCCTGCCGACGCGGCATCGATCTCCGGAGTGACCAAGTCCTGATCCGCCAGCAGGCTCTTGTTCGCCGGCGTCACCATCACGGCAACGGCGTTGGTCACGCCATCGAGTGCTCGTGCCTTCTGCGCGATGGCCATGAGTGACACCGAATCGATGTAGGTGTTCTTCTTCACCACGGATCGTGTTGGCATTGCAGTCCTCGCATCTCTGTCGTCATCCGGACTGCAGCTAGAAGCCCGTAAGCGTGGTCCGTGCCTGAGGTGTGGCCGATTGCGGTAAGGCTGGCCACTGCGCGTCGGACGTCAGCGGTGGTGCCGCGGCCACACAGCGTCGCCAGCAGGTTGGCCAGCGGCTGCCCGGCCCGCCCCCGGCAGGCCTCGCGGAGCGCGGTCATGGAGATGGCGGAGGTGGCTTCACGGACCAGCGCGCGCGCTACCGCGCGGGGGATCAGCGCAAGGGGGCCGCCGAGTTGCGCGGCTGCAAAGGCAAGGCCGACCAGTACGTCATCGCCGGTTGGTGTCAGCCCGGCTCCGAGGCCCACAAGCCGCGCGGCCGCGGATGCCACGCCTTCGGCATCGTCCGCGAGGGCAGCATCGTCGATGACCGCGAGTTCCGTCTTCACGCGATCAGCCAGAACCCGGGAGAACGTCTCCGTGCCACCCCGGGCGCCGCCCGGGACGCCAAGTTCTGCCAGCGCGTCGAGCAGCAGCGTCACCCGGGCGGGCAGCACGGCCCCAGGGATTGGCCTCGGCGTCCATTTGACGGCAGTGCCGAGCAGCACCCCGATGTCCTGTCCGACGTGCAGGAGGTCTCCAACTCGTCGAGTGTGGCTGTCCTGATCGAGCGGGAACGCCTCGAACGATGTCGCGTTGGTGACGATCGTGCGGGGACCTGGTGTGACGTGCCGGGTGGCGATGCACCACAGGTTCTCGTCGTCACCGAGCACGTTCACGACGGACGAGAACACGGAATGCACTCGTCCGCTGGTCCACTGTGCCGCCCCGTGAAGTAGATCAACATCGATCGAGGTCGCCACGAACATCTTCGTCATGTCGCAGTGCCTGACGCGCGTGAACGTCGAGTGACCGGTTTGCCCCCGCCGATCATTCGCGTTGCTGGCCGGACGGCCCGAGAAGGGCGGTGACGATGGGCATGGTTTCCAGGCGGCTGTGCTCGACATGCGCGAAGGCGAGGGCACCCGCGAGTTCCACCTCGCCGGCGAGTACCGCAGCGCACAGGGACTCGTGTTCCCGGTGCACTGCGGCGTTGTCTCGGTCGGTGATGATGTGGAAGAGGCGCCTGACCCGGCCGCGCACCGGCGTCATGAGGTCCGCGAGCAGCCGGCAGTTGGAGAGCGCGAGGAGATCGTCGTGCAACTGAGCGGTCGCCCCGGCTATACGCAGCTGGTCGTCGTTCGCCACGGCGTCCGCGGCGTCCAACAGCGTGCTGGTGAGGCGGTCGCTGTTCGCGCCTCTTGCGCACTCCTCAGCAGCGAGGCGAGCCGTGAGCACCTCGAGTGAGGACCTGACGGCAAACAGTTCGGCTACGTCCTGGACAGTCACCGGCGCCACGACGGCTCCGCGACGGTGCAAACTCTTGATGTAGCCCTCGCTCTCGAGGCGCGGAAAGGCCTCTCGGATGGGAATCCGGGAGACCTTGAGCTCGTCGGCGAGTACGCGTTCGCGGATTCGCTCGCCCGGCTTGAGCGTCCCGTCGATGATGCGTTCCCGAACCCACTCGTACACCTGCTCGTCGAGAGCCTCGTTCGGTCTTCTTCCGCCGTCCGAGCGATCGGACATCGCTGTTTCGTCGTCCTCGGTCACAAGCACCCTCACCTGTCTTGATCGTCCGCAGCTGGCTCCGCACAGATACCGCAGATGCAGATCGAAGGTCTGCAACTTGACCGCCTGTCAGGGCGTGTCCGTGGACTGCACCCTGTCGAGCTCACGACCGACTGTACCGCACTTGGCATGCCAAACTGGCAAGATATTTCGAGATTCGGGGTAGCGCGGCGGCCGGAGAGGCTCTATGGTATGCCAAATCTGAAGAGGAGTTGCAGACGTGACTGTGTTGCGAAATGGCCGGCTCGGGACTGGGCGACTTGTCGACATCGATGTCGACGGGGCCGATATCGTCCGAATTAGTGAGGTATTACCCGGGTCCGGAGTTCTGAGGCCGCCGGCAGGCCCCGACGATGTGGACCTCGGCGAACGCTTGGTGCTGCCGCTGCTGGTGGACGGGCATGCCCACCTGGACAAGACCTTTCTCGGCGCATCCTGGAAGCCGCATGTCCCCGGCGGGAGCGTGCGCGAGCGCATTCAGACTGAGAAGAGGCTCCGGGCCGACATCGAAATCTCAGTGTCGGAGCGGGCGAGGCTTCTGGCTCATCGCATGATTGGGTTCGGCATCGGCTACGTCCGCACACACGTTGACGTGGACCCTGAAACTGGCCTCGACGACCTTCAGGCAATACTCGCGTTGCGCGACGAGCTTCAGGGCGTGCTCGAGATGGAGGTCGTCGCATTCCCCCAGGGTGGAGTCACCAGCCGACCGGGTAGCGCGGACCTTCTCGCCAAGGCGCTGGATCTGGGCGCCGACCTGATCGGTGGTCTCGACCCAGCCGACATCGACGAGGATGTCGACGGGCAGTTGGGGCTGATCTTCGCGCTGGCCGAACCCGTCGGTGCCGGCGTCGACATCCATCTGCATGCAACGGGTGAGACGGCGCTGCGCGAGTACCGCGCGATCATCGCGGCCACCCGACGGTTCGGGCTGCATGGTCGCGTGACCATCAGTCACGGGTTCGGTCTCGGCCTGCTCGAGCCGTCGACCCGCTCCGAGATCTTCGAGCAGCTGGTCGAGCAGGACATATCGATCATGACGAACGGCCCCACCGGGCCGATGCCCCCGATTCGTGATCTTGTCGCGCGCGGAGTAACCGTCTTCGCCGGCACCGACAACGTCCGCGACGCCTGGTCACCCTTTGGCTCGGGAGACGTCCTGCAAACCGCGGCGAGAGTTGCCTACCAATCCGACTTCCGCACCGACGACGAGCTCGAACTCGCGCTGAACATGGTCACCTACGCAGCGGCGCGCGTACTTCGTATCCGCGACTACGGTATCGCCGCAGGCGGCAAGGCCAACCTGGTCATTGTCGACGCCCGCAGCGTTGCGGAAGCGGTCGCAGACCCGCCGGTCGAACGCAAAACCATGCGTGACGGCCAGTGGATATTGCATCGGGACACCAGCACCGGGCCAGGCGCATCGCGACACAACGCGTACGGGTCGCCATCCCGACACAAATGGGAACCGACGACTGGCCAGGCCGCCGGCGAGTAACCCGGCTGCGATGGACCTATTCCTCGGGCCAAGCGCGCCCCGGACAACAAGGCAATTGCGATGGGCCACAGGGGGTGACCTCCAACTATCGAACGGCTGGGCCGAATAGAACTCGCTGAATGGAGAACAGTCATGACGGATACCAACACCGAGCGTTCGAGCAGTCGCCGCACGACCCGGCGTAGAGCCGCCCGGGGGGCGGTGCCGGTCTGTACGGCGCTCGCACTGCTCCTGGCCGCCTGCAGCAGTAGCGGCAGCGGCGGCACTGGTGCAGGCACAAAGCCTGCCTCCAGCGGAACGCAGCAGGGGGCGCGCAGCCTCCTGCCGGAGAAGATCCGCAACGCCGGCAAGCTCACCATCGGAAGTGAACTCGACTTCCCGCCGTTCGAGTACAAAAAGCCGAGCAGCGAGACGCCCATCGGGTTCGACGTCGACGTAGCGAACGCCCTGGGTGCCAAGCTCGGCGTGAAAATGTCTTTCGTCAACGCCAATTTCTCGGGTCTCGTCGCCGGTGTCCAGGCCGGACGTTACGACATCGCCATGTCGGCCCTGGCAGACACGGCCGACCGCGAGAAGATCGTGAACTTCGTCAACTACGGCGTGGCCAGCGCCGGCTTGCTCGTCCAGCCGGGCAACCCGCTCCACATCGCGAGCCTCAGCGACATGTGCGGTCACTCCGTCGGCGTGCAGGCGGGTTCCGTGCCAGCCGTGCCGACAACCCAGAAGCAGTCCGATGACTGTGCTAAGAGCGGCAAGCCGAAGATCGACATCAAGACGCTGCAGAGCGGAAGCGACATCTATCTCGCGCTCGAGAGCAAGCGAATCGATATCGGTTTCGCCGGCGGGCCCGACGCCGAGTACTTCCTCGCACAGAAACCCGGAGCGTTCGACATCGTGACAACTGCGAAGCTCGTCACCGGTGCGTTCGGTATCGCAGTGCCCAAGACCGACATGGGCACCGCCAACGCACTCAAGGCGGCCATGCAGGCCATTATCGCTGATGGCAGCTACGCGAAGATCATCGCGAAGTGGAAGTTGAGCAGTGTCGCTGTCACGCGGACTGCGATAAACAATACCCCTCCCGTCTTCGACAGTAAGTAAGCGCGTCGGTGCGCCAGCGTCGAACTGGCCGTGGTCGGCCAACCACCTGGCGCACCGAAGCGAGACCTGACGAAGACGGGATCGAAGAGTTATGGCCGGCCGCTTGTCTTGAAGGAGTGAACGCGAAATGACGAATATCAGGACGAAGGTGAGCGGCTCGACCAAAGACAGCAACGGGATGGAGTACATCCCCCTGCGGCACTGGGGGAGATGGGCCGCGGCGGCCGTAGTGGTCGTTGCGCTCGGGCAGCTCGGAACCTCGGCGGTCCGTAACGACCGATTTCAGTGGAACGTCGTGGCGCACTATCTCTTCGCGAAACCCGTGTTGACCGGGGTGGTGCACACCATCGAGCTCACCGTCATCTCGATGGCTGCCGCAACGGTTCTCGGCGTCCTCCTCGCCAGCATGGTGCTGTCTGACAACTGGCTTCTCGCGTATGTCGCCAAGGCGTATCTATGGGTCATCCGGAGCACACCGATCCTGGTGCAGTTTCTCGTGTGGTACTACCTGGGCGCGGTCTTTCCTGTCATCTCCTTGGGAATCCCGTTCGGCGGCCCGACCTTCGTCTCGGCGAGCGCCAACACCGTCGTGAGTCAGTTCAGTGCAGCCATCCTCGGCCTGACGATCAATTGCTCGGCCTACATGGCGGAGATCATCCGCGGCGGCATTCTCGGGATCGAGAAGGGTCAGACGGAGGCCGCGCTGTCGATCGGCATGCGCGGCTCCCAGGTAATGCGCCTGATCATCATCCCGCAGGCGATGCGGATGATCATCCCGCCGAGCGGGAACCAGTTCATCGACACGCTCAAGACGACCTCGATGGTGATCGTCATCGGCTACACAGACCTGCTGACCTCGGTGACGCTCATCTACTCGCAGAACTACGACACGATCCCACTGCTCATGGTGGCGACGCTCTGGTATCTCGCGTTGACCGGTGTCCTGACCATCGGGCAGACACGCCTCGAAAGACATTTCGCGCGTGGCGTCTAGGAGACAACATATGACCGAACTGCGAACTGAAGTTCCCGTTGCTGGCTCTGTTGACGCGCCGGGCGAGGATGTCATGGTCGACGCCGACGCCGTGTGCAAGCGATTCGGCTCGCTCGAGGTCCTGCGCGGGGTGAGTCTTCGGGTCAAGCGGGGCGACGTCCTCGCGATCATCGGCCCGTCCGGCTCGGGGAAGTCCACCTTCCTGCGCTGTATTAACCACCTGGAATCCATCGATTCGGGCCGATTGCTCGTCGACGGCGAACTGGTCGGATACCGCCGGGACGGCGACAAGATCCGAGAGGTGTCGAAGAACCACTCCGCCCACCGGCGTGCCGAGATCGGGATGGTGTTCCAGAACTTCAACCTGTTCCCGCACATGACCGCGCTGCAGAACGTGATGGTCGGGCCGATGAAAGTCCGCGGCGAGAACCGCAAGACGGTCGAAGCGCGCGGGCGCGAGTTGTTGGAGCGGGTCGGGCTGTTGGACAAGTGCGACGTCTATCCGCGGAAGCTCTCGGGAGGACAGTCTCAGCGAGTCGCGATAGCGCGGGCACTTGCGATGAAGCCGAAACTGATGCTGTTCGACGAGCCAACCTCGGCATTGGACCCCGAAATGGTGGGCGAGGTTCTCGACGTGATGCGGCAGATCGCGCTGAGCGGAATGACCTCCATCGTGGTCACCCACGAGATGGGCTTCGCGCGAGACGTCGCAGATTCTCTCGTCCTGATGGCCGATGGCGTGGTCGTGGAGCAGGGCCCCCCGAGAGAAGTGATGGCCAACCCGCAGCACGAGCGGAGCCGGCGGTTCATCGAGAGCATTCGATGATTCCGCGAGACCAATGTCGTGGAAGCGAACTCGGAGGTGCGTGCCGCTGGTAACTGCGGCGTGATAGTGACGCCCGATCGATTCCCACTTCCAAGACTAGAACAAAACGAAGGGTGAGCTGAAATGCGGAACAACCTCCTGAGGGCGGCGCTCGAGAAGCCTGAGCTGGCCATCGGCCTGGAGATCGACGGAACCGATCCCACGCTGGTCGAGATCGCGGGACTGCTGGGCTTCGACTGGATCTACATCGATGCCGAGCATGCCGCGATGACCACGGAGCTCTGCCTGAACATGGTGCGCGCCGCCGATGCCGTCGGCGTGGGCTCAATGATCCGCGTCGGCACGACGGACCGCGCGCATGTCCTGCCGTACATCGAGACCGGGGTCAACGCGGTGATGCTGGCCCACACGAACCCGAGCAACGCGTACGACTTCGCCGCCGAGTTGCAGTACCCCCCCAAGGGCCGCCGCGGTCTGACGATGGATTGCCGGGCCGAGGAATTCGGTCTGCGGCACAGTCCGGTCGAGCAGTACACGTCGGACGAGACCCGGCCGGTAGGCACAGCTCTGCTCGAGGACGTGGCCGGCTTCGACGGCATCGAGGAACTCGTCAAGATCGACGGCCTGGACCTGTTCGACTTCGGCCTGTCCGATCTTTCCGGCTCGTTGGGCGTCCCCGGGCAGCTCGACGACCCGCGGCTCTTCGAGTACCTCGATCGCGCGATCGCGGCAGTGCACAGGGGCGGGAAGTTCGTGCAGATTGCCGCGCGCTCGATCGCCATGTTCGACAAGGCCGTCACGTCCAATGCCGACACCGTCATGATGTCGTCGCGCCCGCTGTTCGTCGGCGGCGTCCGTGCGTTCAACCACGCCTGGATGTCGAACGAGAAGTTCCCTCCTGCCCAGGCGGAGGTCGGCGACGTCAAGCGAGCGGTCAGCCTCGCGCGTCAGAAGCTCAGTGCCTGAGTGAGGCGTTGCGCGGCGATCAGCCGGCCCCTGCACGATTAATGTCGGTGACGGGCAGCTGAACGAGGGCGCCTGGCCTGTCCGGGATCTCTGCGATTGCGATCACGGATGTACCGGGCAGGAAGGCGCCTCCGGGCCCGCAAGCGGATCGGTGGGGAACAGATGGAACGTCGGAGGTCGTACTGCGCCTGGCCGGTCAGGAATGCCGGAGGCATGAGCGCCACCAGGACCGGTGCTCATGTCCCGCGGTAGGTCCGAGGTCGCGCCGGCGAGCATTCGCGCCCAGGGGCCAGAGGACCACGCCGCGGGCAATCGGGCGGTGGCGGTCTCTATTGGTCATGCGGTGCGCGAGATGGGTGCTGCCCGCTCCGTTCGGGTGCTTGGCCGGGTGAATCAGGAGGACGGCTTCGACTGTCCGGGCTGTGCGTGGCCGGAAGGGGACCACCGCAGCATCGCGGAGTTCTGCGAGAACGGCGCGAAGGCTGTCGCGTGGGAGGCGACCCGGCACACGGTCGGACCGGAGTTCTTCGACAAGTACTCGGTTATGGAGCTGGCCGCTCGGTCTGATCACTGGCTCGAGGCGCAGGGGCGGTTGACCACTCCGATGCACCTTGCTCCCGGTGCGAGCCACTACCGGCCGATTGCCTGGTCGGATGCCCTGGGCGTGATCGCCGACGCCCTGCGCGAGTTGCCCGACCCGAACCGCGCGATCTTCTACACGTCGGGTCGCACGTCGAACGAGGCTGCCTTCCTCTACCAGCTCCTCGCCCGCCGGCTCGGCACCAACAACTTGCCGGATTGTTCGAACATGTGCCACGAGTCCTCTGGCGTCGCGCTGACCCGGGCGCTCGGCATCGGTAAGGGCACCGTCACGCTCGCGGACATCACCGATCATGCCGACCTCGTCATCGTCGTTGGACAGAATCCCGGCACGAACCATCCGCGAATGCTGGCGGCGTTGGAACGGGTCAAGCGGCGCGGTGGCCGGATCGTGTCGATCAATCCGTTGCCCGAGGCGGGCCTGCAGCGGTTCAAGAACCCGCAGCGGATCCGGGGTATCGCGGGCAGGGGTACGTCGCTCGCCGATCTTCACCTGCCGGTCGCTATCGGCGGCGACCACGCGTTGTTCGCTCTGCTGAATCGGGTGCTGGTCGAGCGCGAGCGGATGGCCGGCGGGGGAGTGCTCGACCGAGCGTTCCTCGAGGCCCACACCGCGGGATTCGAGGACGCGCTCGGCGCGTGGGCCGCCCTCGACCCGGTTGATCTGCTCGCACAGACGGGCCTCGCGGCAAACGCGGTGGAGCAGCTCGTCGAGGAGACGCTCCGGGCGCGCTCCGTGACCGTGTGCTGGGCCATGGGGATCACCCAGCAGCCCAACGGTGTTGCGACGATCGAGGAGATCGTGAACTACCTGCTGCTGCGCGGCAACGTCGGCCGGCCCGGCGCGGGCCCGTGCCCGGTGCGCGGCCACTCGAACGTCCAAGGTGACCGCACGATGGGGATCTGGGAGAAGATGCCCGAGCAGTTCCTGCGCGCGTTGGAGACGGAGTTCGACTTCCCGGTCCCGCGCCGGCCGGGAGTGGATGCGGTCGACGCGATCCGGCTCATGCGCGACGGCGGGGCGGACGTCTTCGTAGGGATGGGCGGCAACTTCGCGCAGGCAACGCCCGACACCGAGCTGACCCATCGAGCGCTGCGCCGCGTCGACCTCACGGTCCAGGTGTCCACCAAGCTGAACCGGTCGCACCTCGTGCACGGCCGCCAGGCGCTAATCCTGCCCTGCCTCGGGCGCACCGACCTCGACGTGCAAGAGGGGCGCGTACAGGACGTGACGGTCGAGGACTCCATGGGCATGGTGCACGCCAGCCGCGGCGGAGTGCGTCCCAGCTCGCCGGATCAGTGGAGCGAGGTGGCGATCGTCTGCGAGTTGGCGCAGCGGGTGTTCGGGGCCGACGATCAGATCCCCTGGCTTCGCTTCGCCTCGGACTACGCGCTCATTCGCGACCGGATCGAACGCGTCGTCCCCGGCTTCGAAAACTTCAATGAACGGGTCGCGCAGTCAGGGGGTTTCGCCCTGCCTAACGGTCCTCGCGACCAGCGCCGGTTCGACACAGCGACCGGGCGTGCGAACTTCCGTGTTTCAACGCCCCGATCCGTTGATGTCCCACCCGGGCACCTGCTGCTGCAGACGATGCGCAGCCATGATCAGTACAACACCACCATCTACGGTCTGGACGACCGCTACCGCGGCGTGCACGGCGGTAGGCGTGTCGTCTTCGTCAACGCCGCGGACCTGACCGAACGAGGCCTCGCTGACGGAGATGTCGTCGATCTCATCAGCATCTGGAACGACGGTGAGCGCCGAGCGCGCGGCTTTCGCGCGATCGCTTACCCGACGCCGCAAGGCTCGGCTGCCGCCTACTATCCCGAGACGAACGTCCTCGTACCGCTGGACTCGACAGCGGCCGAGTCGAACACGCCGACGTCCAAGAGCATCGTGGTGCGGCTCGAACGATCGCCCTGAGACCGGTCATCCGACCGGCAAGCGTGCGGATCGGCTTCGCCCTGTGCGTCTGTCGGCGGCCACGAGAAACTGCCTGTAGACGGTCATGAAGGTGCCTGCTGGCGGTCATGAAAACTGCCCGCTGGTGGCCATGGGATCTGCCTGACAAGTCCGTTGCCCGTCCGTGTCGTTCACGGGTTGGGTGCCCTTCCTCGGTTGCGCTCGGTGGTGTCGAGTCACCTGTTGCTCCCGAGGAAGGGACACGTTGAAGTCTGTCGAGGGGATCATGGAAATTCTGGAGGCCTACGACCTGACGCGGTCGTTCAAGGCGGCGGCCGAGCTGGCGGGGTGCTCGCATCACACGGTGCAGCGCTATGTCGCTGCTCGTGAGGCCGGGCGGCTGGTCGTGGATCAGCCGGTGGTGCGGCCGATGTTGATCGACGAGTTCTTGGCCAAGGTCGAGGAGTGGATGCAGAGCTCGAACGGCAAGATCCGCGCCGATGTGGCGCACGAGAAGCTGCTGGCGCTCGGCTATCTCGGGTCCGAGCGCACGACCCGGCGGGCGGTCGCCACGGTCCGCACGCAGTACCGGATCGGCCGCACGAGGGTGCATCGGCCGTGGGTGACCGAGCCGGGGATGTGGCTGCAGTACGACTTCGGGGACGGCCCGATGGTGGCCGGGGTGCGCACGACGCTGTTCTGCGCCTGGCTGGCGTGGTCGCGGTTCCGGGTCGTGCTGCCGATCCTGGACAAGACACTGCCGAGCGTGTTCGCCGCGCTGGACGTGACCCTGCGTCGTCTCGGTGGCGCACCGACCTATGTGCTGACCGATAACGAGAAGACCGTGACCGCCCGGTTGTGGTTGACCGAGGCCGCCGCCGCGGGCACCCAGCGGATGCGGGTCAAGATGGCCGCCGCCGTCGCGACCGCGAAACTCGCCGGTGCCGCCGAGGTCGACCGGGCCCTCGGCCACGCCGCCCTGAACGGCCGCTTCGGCGAGAACGACCTCGCCTCGATCCTCGACCACCAGGCCCGCAGCCAGACCGGGCCGCTGCACCGGGCCGGTGAGGAACGCTCGCTGACGCAAGGCACGAGTGGCTGGGCCGCCCTCGGTGCCACCCAGCCGCCCTTACCGCTCAACTCCATCGACGATGCCGAGGAGGTCGAGCAGTGACAGCGACGAAGACCCGCGCGGCGAGCACTGCTGCTGCCGTCCCGGTCACCGGTGTCCCGGCCGCGCCGCCGCTGCCCGACGACCTCGAGGCGCTGCTGCGCCGGCTGCGGATGCCCCAGACCCGCCGCCTCGCACCAGAGGTGATGGCGACCGCGAAGGCGCAACGGTGGGAGCCGGTCGAAGTACTGCGGGCCTTGTTCGCTGAAGAGGTCGCCGGCCGGGACCGGTCCGCGCTCGCCACGCGACGCGCCGCGGCGGCGTTCCCCACCGGGAAGACGTTCGAGGCGTGGGATGCCAAGGCCAGCTCGATCCCGGCGCGCCCACGCAGCAGGCGCTGCGCACGCTGGAATGGGTGCACCGCCGTGAGAACCTCGTGGTCTGCGGTCCGTCCGGCACCGGCAAGACATTCCTGCTCGAAGCCCTCGGACAACAGGCCGTCGAGCAAGGACTGCGCGTCGCGTGGTTCACCCTCGAAGACCTCGGCGTGCTGCTGCGCCGGCACCGCGCCGACGACAGCGTCTCCAAGGCCATCGCCCGCGTGCTTCGAGCTGATCTCGTTGTCGTCGATGACATCGGGCTTCTGCCTGTTGCCGCTGACGCCGCCGAGGGTCTCTACCGCTTGGTGGACGCCGCCTACGAGAAACGCTCGATCGCGGTCAGCTCGAACCTGCACCCGCAGCGTTCGACGAGCTCATGCCCAAGACGCTGGCCACCGCCACCGTCGACAGGCTGCTACACCACGCCCACGTCTGCCAGACCAGCGGCGAATCCGTCCGGCTCTCCCAAGCACTCTCCGGCCGAGGAGTGACGCCGCTGGACTGATCACGATCAACCGGTGGTGGCCGCACCAGGCAGATCCCGCGGCCACAACCGGGCAGATCTCGTGACCGTCAACGGGCAGCTTTCATGACCGCCTACGGGCAGGTTCAGATGTCCCTTGACATTCGTGGCGCACGCAGGTCGCTCAGCCAGGCGGCGCTCCGCTGGTCGAGCAACGTCGCCATCAGTTCGCGCTGCTCCGGCAAGGACATACCGGATACAAGCCGGTTGATCAGCTCTGCGGGATCATCGGACGGCACTGACCGAGTGAAGCACACGGGGCGATGACCGACCTTCTCCGCGCGAGACACAAGGCGGCGATCCGGGGCCACGATGGGATTAGGGCACTTTCCTGTACTGGTTTGTTGGCAGATAGGGAACTTTCACGTATCGTCTTGCAGGAAAGGAGGATGCCATGGCCAGCTCCGCCGCGGGCTTGCGCGACAGGACCACGCCGCTGCGTGAGCGTGAGCGCATCGTGCGCTCCCGCAACCGATTCTGGCGTCCTGAGGAGATCGCCGGCGCAACGTCGACCAAGAAGCATCTCCTGGCCGACCTGGTCGCCGAGGGCGACTTGCGCCGTGTCCGGCGCGGCCTGTACTGGCGCGGCACCAAGTCACCGCTGGGTATGAGCCCGCCCCCGACCGATGCGCTCGTTCGCGAGCTGGCACCGGGCCCCGGGGTCGGGCCGGCCGGCCTATACGCAGCGAACCTGCTGCGTCTGTCGACGCAGGTGCCACGCCGAGCCGAGATTGCGGTCCCGACCCGCGCCCCAGAGGGCGTCGGCAGCGTCAAGTTCGCTGCACGGCCGGCGCGGACGGGCCGCGTGAAGGCGGGGCTCAACCCCACCGAGGTGGCGCTGCTCGAGGTTCTCGAGTCCTGGGAGCGGGCTGTCGAGGTTCCCCCCGCCGAAGCATGGAGGCGGCTGCGTGACCTTCTGGTCTCCGGGCAGGCTCGGGCGGATCGGGTGGCGCGTGCCTCGCAGACCGAGCCGGGCCAGGTTCGCGCGCGGCTGCGCCGGCTGCTTAGATTCGCCGACCGTCCGGATCTCGCCGAGAAGGTGCCCGAACCGGACGAGCGCACGACCGCTGAGGCGGTTCGAGCGCTTCGGGATGTCTCGTGACGAACCCTGAAGCTCGACGGTGGCGGGACGCCGCGCCTGAACAGTTCGCTGCGGCGATCCTCGCCGCCGCCGAGCAGCTCGGCGTCCTGCCTCTCGCGGTCGAGAAGGACTACTGGGTCTGTGAAGCGCTCCGAGCCATCACCCTGTCGCATCCAGGCGAGGTGATCTTCAAAGGAGGCACGAGCCTGGAGAAGCTGCGCATCATCAAGCGCTTCTCCGAGGACCTCGATCTCCTGGTCGTCGGTGCGTATCCCTCGGACAACGCCACCAAGAACGCGTTGAAGGCAATGCTGAACAGCGCCGCCACAGCATCGCTGGGCGAACCCAGCGACGTGAAGAGTGGCGGCAAGCAAGGCAGTTACTGGCGACGCGGGTACCTGGTTCCCTCGCTGGTTCACTCGGTCACCACCACCGCGATCGTCGATGCTTCGGCCATCTTGGTCGAACTGGGCCAGTCGGGCGACCCCAACCCGTCAAGTGAGCGGCCCGTGCAATCGCTGCTTGCGCGTCAGCTCGCCGACGCCGACTTCGACACGTCCACGTGGCACGACCTGGCCACGTTTGAGGTGGCGATCCTGCACCCCGCCCGAACATTGATCGAAAAGCTGCTCCGCGTTGACAAGCTCACCCAGGTCGAAAGCCCGCAGCAGAACGCGCGAGACTGGCCGCGAGCTGGCCGCCAGTTCTACGACATCTGGGCGCTGCTCGGTGACGATGAGGTCGTTCGGCTTCTACGGGATCGGCAGCTCGTCGCCGAGATCCTCAGCAGCTGCTATGAGGTCTCGGAGTCATTCAGGAACCCTGACCTTCCCGTCCCGTCAGGTGGGTTCGCTGCTTCAGCGGCGTTCGATCCGGGCGGCCCGCTCGCCAGGGCACTCCGAGCAGAGCATGACGCGGCGATGCGCGACCTCTACTACGGGGCCGATCCTCCACCGACCTTTGACGAGGTCATCGCCAGAGTGCGGGAGCACGCGGGCGACTTGGATATCGGCTAGCCCCAGAAGATCGGGTCCGCGTGGCTGTCGAGGTAGTCGAGGAGGACCTGGACGTTCTTCGTCGGTCGCTTGCGGTCGTACTCGTGGAACTTGAGGTTGCGGTCTCGCCAGTAGAGCGACCACAGTCCGGTCGCTGCTGTGTAGCGCAGACGGGCGATCGGGAAGCGGGTGTGCTCGCCGTGTCCGTCCCAGGGCGGTCGTACCTCGACGATCGTGACGTGCCGCGGCTCGACGTCGGCCTCTACCTTCAGCTCTGCCCATAGCTCTTTCGGCACGCGCTGCTCGGCCCATCGCCGGATGCGGAACAGGTCGGTCTCCGGGATCGCCACCGGTTCAGGCTAAAGGTCGATGTCGGAGACGGTGTTGGCGTCGATGAACGCATCGACGTCGGGCGGACGGAAGCGCAGCTGGCGAGCGATGCGGATCGCCAGCAGCGCCTCGTTTTCCAGCGGCGAAACGGCCTCGTTTTCGAGTGGCGGCGACAACTCGCTGCGAGCCGCCCCAGCGAGCCTGAACGGGCGCGAGGCGGACGGTCATTTGACGGTCATTCGGCGTTTCAAGATCCACTAGCGTGTTCTGCCGAAATGAGCGAAGGCCCCGGGGATCCGGGGCCTTCGTCGTCGTAGCGGGGGCAGGATTTGAACCTGCGACCTCTGGGTTATGAGCCCAGCGAGCTACCGAGCTGCTCCACCCCGCGTCGGTGAATTCACCATACCTGGCCGGGAACGGCGGATCCAAATCGCCCCTCAGGGCACGCGCTCAGACCCAGTAGGTGTCGTGCTCGAGGAAGAACGCGGCCTTCTCCTCGTCGCTCAGCTCGCCCAGGTGCGGCAACCCCTCGAAGTACCCCTCGCGAGGGGCGCCGGGCGCGAAGTGCAGCAGCATCGAGGCCGGGGTGCCCGAGTTGTTCTTGAACGCGTGCAGGCCGCCCTCCGGCACGTGCACCCAGTCGCCGGGCTCGGTGTCGATCCACTTGGCGCCGTCGTAGATCGCGACCGTCCCGGTGAGGACGTAGAACGACTCCGAGATCGAGCGGTGGAAGTGCGGGTCGGGTCCGCCCGGACTCGCCCCCATCTCCCACCGGTACAGCCCGAACTGCCCGTTGGTCGAGGCGCCGGTGGCCAGATAGTGGACGGTGGTGCCGTTGGCGTAGGAGAAGTCCGGCTCGGTGGCGCCCGGGCGGTAGGTGGCGCTCACCTCGCCGGGCTCGCCCAGGTATCGCGGGTCGGGGTAGCTCATGACACCGATCCTGCTCGCGCCGGCACCTCGATTACCGGCCGGCTGCGCGCCGCTCGTACGCCTCGCGGGCCGGCGAGTGGGCGGCGTCGGCCAGCAGCCGGTCGGCCTTGGTCGTGCGGAGGAACCACCCCTGGGCCTTGCGCGGCCACAGCGCCATCGTGCGGTTGAGCGCGTTGAGCGTGCTCGGCACGTACACGTCGAGGCGCGGCTTCTTGAGCGCCCCGACGATCGCCTCGGCAACCTGCTCCGGAGTGGACGTCTTGATCAGCCAGTGGTCCTTGATGCCGTCGGTGAGCTCGGTTCGCACGATCGCCGGCATCACGCACGAGAGGTCCAGCCCGCTGCCGTGCAACTCGGCGTTGAGCGCCTCCGTCAGCCCGACCACGCCGAACTTCGTCGTGCAGTACGTGACGACGCCGGGGAAACCGCCCTTTCCGGCGGCCGAGGCGACGTTGACGAGGTGTCCCTGACCCCGCGGGCGCATGCGCTTCACGGCTTGCTGCGACCCGAACATCACCGCGCGCAGGTTGATGTCGAGCTGCCGGTCGATCGACTCGGCCGACTCGTTCTCGAACTCGATCACCGGCATGATGCCGGCGTTGTTGATCAGGACGTCGATCGGGCCCAGCGTGTCCTCGACCTCGTCGAGGAACGCGGCGAAGCCGGCGTGATCGGTGACGTCGAGCTTGCGGCCGATGGCCTCGCCACCGAGTTCGGTCGCCACCGAACTCGCGAGGTCACCGTCGAGGTCGCCGAGCGCGAGGCGGGCGCCTTCGCGGGCGAGCGCGCGCGCGGTGGCGGCGCCGATGCCACGAGCGGCACCGGTGATGACGATGACCTTGCCGGTCAGATCGCGGGGCGTACGGGCCATGGGTGCTGTCCTCTTCCGACGGGGGCGACGTGGCTGCTTCGTAGTCTGCTGGCAATCTGCCAATTACACACGCAACTCCGCGGCTGCGGAGAAAGGACGCGGAACTAGCCGCAGATGCGAAGCGAATGGCATGATCGGCGGCATGGCGACGTATCGCGTACGAGAGGCGGCCGAGCTGCTCGGCGTCAGTGACGACTCGCTGCGCCGCTGGGCCGACAGCGGCCGGGTGGCCACCACGGTCGATGCGGTCGGACGCCGGGTGATCGACGGGGCCGAGCTCGCTCGCTTCGCGGAGGAGAACGCCGGCCCGGTGCCGGAGGCGGGAACGATCGTGCGCGAGTCCGCGCGCAACCGGTTCGTCGGCCTCGTCACCCGCGTCCTCCGCGACACCGTCATGGCTCAGGTCGAGATGCAGTGCGGACCATACCGCGTGGTATCCCTCATGAGCAGGGAGGCGGCCGACGAGCTCGGGCTCGAGCCCGGGGTCACCGCAGTCGCCTCGGTGAAGTCGACCAATGTGGTCGTCGAGGTGCCGCAGGTGACGTCGTGAGGCGTGCGCTGGCGCCGGTGCTGGCCGCGGTGGCGCTCGCCGGCTGCGCCTCGTCAGCGTCGGGAACGAAGGACGGTGGCGGCACGATCACCGTCGACGCGGCCGCCTCGCTGACCGAGGCGTTCACGACCCTGAAGGCGCAGTTCGGGGCCGCGCACCACGGGGCCAAGGTCAGCCTCACCTTCGGCGCCAGTTCCGACCTCTCCACCCAGATCGCCCAGGGCGCGCCGGTCGACGTCTTCGCCTCGGCGTCGGAGAAGAACATGACGGCGCTGGGCAGCCAGGCAGTCAGGCCGACGGACTTCGTCCGGAACACGCTCGAGATCGCCGTCCCGCCGTCGAACCCGGCCGGGATCAGCGCGCTGGCCGACCTGGCCCGCCCGGCGTCAAGGTGGCGGTGTGCGACCCGGCCGTGCCGTGTGGCGTCGTCGCCACCCAGGTCCTCAAGAACGCCGGGATCACCGTGCACCCGGCCGCGAGCCTTGCCGACGTCAAGTCGGCACTGGCCGCCGTCGAGTCGGGCGAGGTCGACGCCGGTCTGGTCTACGTCACCGACGTCCGGGCCGCGGGCACCAAGGTGAAGGGCATCGGGATCCCGGCCGCCGTCAATGCCAGCACGACCTACCCGATCGCGGTGCTGAAGGACGCGAGGAACGCGACGCTGGCCCGCGAGTGGGTCGACCTACGTGCTGTCGGCGGCCGGTCGCAAGGTGCTCGTCCGCGGACGGCTTCGTGGCTCCATGACGCGCGCCGTCGGCGGGCCGCCCTCGGCACCCCGCTGGTCGTCGTGCCGCCGGCCGTGATCGGGGTGCTCTTCCTGCTGCTGCCGACCGCGGCGCATCCTCATCCGCACGCCGTGGTCGCGGCTCGGCGCGATCTACCACCGGCAAGGGGTCTGGACCGCCCTCCGGCTGTCGGCTCGAATCATCGCTCGAGGCCACCGCGCTGTCGCTGATCTTCGGCGTGCCGCTGGCGTGGGTGCTCGCCCGCGTCCGCGCTGCCGGGCATCGGGATCGCCCGGGCGATCGTGACGATCCCGCTCGTGCTGCCGCCCGTCATCGGCGGCGTCGCGCTGTTCAACGCCCTCGGCCGCAACGGGATCCTCGGCGACCCGATCCACACCGTCCTCGGCCGTGACCTGCCGTTCTCGTTCCCGGCCATCGTGCTGGCCCAGACCTTCGTCGCGATGCCGTTCCTCGTCATCACCGTCGAGGGCGCGTTCCGCATCGCCGACCGCGGCGTCGAGGAGGCGGCCGCCACTCTCGGTGCGTCCCGCTCGCGGATCTTCCTGCGGGTCACCCTGCCGCTCGTGCTGCCGGCCGTCGCTGCTCGGGTCGGTGCTGTGCTGGGCCCGCGCGCTCGGCGAGTTCGGCGCCACTCTGCTGTTCGGCGGGAACGCCCCCGGGGTTACTCGGACCCTGCCGACGCTCGTGCTCACCGTCTTCGACAACGACCCGGCCGACGCGCCCGCGCTGGCGTTGCCGCTCATCGTCGTTGCCGTCGTGGTGATCGGCGCGCTGCGCGACACCTGGCTGCGGCCGATGGCGTCGTCATGACTCTCGCGATCGCGGGGCAGGTCCGGCTCGACCAGTTCGAGCTGGACGTCTCCGTCACCGCGGACAACCGGGCGAGGTCGTCGCCGTACTCGGGCCCGAACGGCGCCGGCAAGTCGACGCTGCTGCGCACGATCAGCCGGCCTGCTCGCCCTCGACGCCGGGACGCTCACGGCTCGGCGCCGGACGTGCTCGACGACCCGGCGCGCGGCGTCTTCGTCGAGGCCCGGCACCGGCGGCTCGGCGTCGTCTTCCAGGACCACCGGCTCTTCCCGCACCTGCGGATCGTCGACAACGTGGCCTTCGGGGCCCGGGCCCGAGGGCTCGCCAAGGGCCCGGCCCGGCACGGGGCGCAGGCCTGGCTCGACCGGCTCGGGCTGGCCGACCTCGGCCGGCGCCGGCCGAGGCAGTTGTCCGGCGGGCAGGCCCAGCGGGTGGCGCTGGCCCGGGCCCTGGCCTGCGAGCCGGCCGCCCTGCTGCTGGACGAGCCGCTCGGCGCGCTCGACGTCCAGACCCGGGCCGAGGTACAGGGCGAGCTGCGCGAGCACCTGGCCGCGTTCGCCGGCCCGACGATCATCGTCACTCACGACCCGATCGAGGCGCTGCTGCTGGCCACCCGCATCGTCGTGCTCGAACGCGGGCGCGTGGCCCAGGCCGGCTCGCCGGCCGAGATCACCGCCCGCCCGCTGACGCCCTACGTCGCGCAGCTGGTCGGCATGAACCTCTACGTCGGACGGGCCACGGCCGACCTCGTCGCGCTCGACGACGGGGGCACGTTCGTCGCGGCTGACGCCCCGGCCGGCCGGGTGCTCGCGGCGCTGCGCCCGTCGGCGATCACCGTCCACACCGAGGCGCCGCTCCACTCGAGCGCCCGCAACGTGTGGACGGCCCGGGTCAGCGTCGCTCATGCCCCTCGGCGACCGGGTGCGGGTGACGGCGAACGGCACTCCGGACGCAACGGTCGACGTCACCGCGGCAGCGGTCGCCGAACTGGGGCTCGCCCCGGGACGGGACGTCTGGCTGTCGGCCAAGGCGACCGACGTCACCGCCTACCCCGCACCGTGACGTCTGGCAGGCTGGACGGGTGCCCGCCACCGTGACCGTCCGCTACTGGGCCGGGGCGCAGCGCGCGGCCGGGGTCGAGAGCGAGACCCTGACCGCGGCGACCTTGGCGGAGTTGCGCACCCTGCTCGCCGGCCGGCCGGAGCTCGCCAAGATCGCCGAGGTCGCCTCGTTCCTGGTGGACGGCCAGCAGGCCGGGGACACGACGAAGCTCTTCGACGGGGCCGAGGTCGACGTCCTGCCGCCCTTTGCCGGGGGTGCTGCGGACGTCACGCGACGGTGACGCCGCCGTCCACCGGCAGGACGGTGGCCGTCACGAACGACGCCTCGATCAGGTAGCAGATCGCGTCGGCCGCGACGCCGACGCGGTTCACCGGCACCGAACCGGCCACCTGCGCGAACTGCGCGGAGCGCTGGTCGTCCGGCAGGAACGACACCAGTCCGTGTCGATCCCTTCCGGGGGAGACCGCGTTGACCCGCACCGGGGCCAGCTCGACCGCGAGTGGCGAGACCATCCGCTCGATCGCGACATTCACCGCCGCGAGGGTGGCTTGCGGTCGGTCATCACCCTCCATGATGCCCGGCGGACCGAAGACTTAGCACGGCTGACGACCAACCGAAACCCACCGGTAACGCCACGCCGCGAGAGTTGTGCGACCGGCGACGAGAGGTGGACGACATGGCGGAGCACGCCGACGAGGACAACACCTACGTGACCAACGCGGCCTGGGTCCGCCACGTCGGGCGCCCCGACGCCGTGGACGAGGTCGCCGATCAGTTCGAGCGCCCGGTCGCCACGGGAATGAGCGCGTTCTGGGCGGCCGACACCGGCGCGCCGTGGCCGCGCAGCTCGCGCGGGTGGCGCTCTATGGAGCGCATGCACGCCCGGCCGATGGAGCGCCGCGCCGGCTGACCCGCCGGACGCAGGACGCGTGCCGCCCGCCGATCACGTCGGCTCGCGGCCCGACCGGTTCCCCTGCACGACGGCCGGGCGGGGATAGTGAAGGGGTGACCGAACGCTTCGAAGCGCTCTACGTCGAGGCCGCCGCGGCGGCGGCCCAGCTGCCCTGGGACCGCGGCACCCCGAACGCCGCGCTCGCCGCGTGGGCCGCCGGCCGGCGCGGGGACGGGCAGCGGGCGGTCGTGGTCGGTTGCGGGTACGGCCGGGACTCGGAGTTCGTGGCCTCGCTCGGCTTCGAGACCACTGCCTTCGACGTCTCGCCGACCGCCATCGACACCGCTCGCAACCGGCACCCGCGGACGGCGGTCGAGTACCGGGTGGCGGACCTGTTCGCGCTGCCGGCTGACTGGCCGGGCGCGTTCGACCTGGCCGTGGAGAGCCACAACGTCCAGTCGCTGCCCCGGGAGTTGCACGCGCCGGCCGCCGAGGCCGTCGCCTCCCTGGTCGCGCCGGGCGGGACGCTGCTCGTCTTCGCCGCGGCAGGGGACGGGACCGAAGACGGGCCACCGTGGCCGCTGACCCGGGCCGAGGTCGAGGCCTTCGCGGTGGGCGGCCTCGCTCTCGTCACCGCCGGCGAGGTCGTCACCGACGGCGTCGCGCGCTGGCGGGCGGAGCTGCGCCGGTGACCGTGCGGCTGACCGTCGTCGTCCGCGGGCGGGTGCAGGGCGTCGGGTTCCGGTACTGGGTCCGGCGGCAGGCCGAACCGCTCGGCCTGGTCGGCACCGCCACGAACCTGGAGAACGGCGGGGTGGAGGTGGTGGTTGAGGGCCCGCGGGTCGCCTGCGAGCAGTTGCTCGAGGCGCTGCGCACCGAGGACACCCCGGGGTTCGCCGGCTCGATCCAGGCGACGTGGTCGGCGGCCGAGGGCGGGCTGGCCGGCTTCCGCGAGCGCTGACGCAGGTCGCCGCGCCCGGGATCTCTCCCGTCACCCGCTTGGGGTCTTGGGGTTGAGTGGCGCCTTATCGCCTCAGTGGCGCCTTACAAGGCGCCACTGAGGCGATAAGGCGCCACTCAACCGGAAGGGTCGGGGGGGCTCGGGCGGCGGGGCGCCGGCCTCAGCCGCTGACGTTCGGGCCGGCCCGCTCGATCTCGAAGCGGACGATGACCCGCTGGTCGCGGATCATCGCCGCCCGGTAGTCGTCCCAGTCGGGGTGCTCGCCGCTGATCCGCCGGTAGTACCCGACGAGCAGTTCCATCGCCTCGGGGAGGTCGACGATCTCGACCGTCCCCTCCACCTGGACGAAGTCGCCGTAGAACCGGTCGGTGAACGCGGTGATCGCAACACGAGGGTCGCGGCGAAGGTGCTTCACCTTCATCGCCGTCTCCCGCGTGCTGACCTCGACCCGGCCCTCGGGGTCGACGCCGACGGTGACCGGCGACAGCGCCGGCCGGCCGTCCCGGCGGAACGTGGCCATGACGGCGTGGTGGTTCGAGCGCAGGAACTCCTGCGCGGCGGCGAGGTCCATGCAAACCCTTCCTAGAGTCCGGGAGCGTCGAGGCCGAGCCGGCGCTGCTCGATGATCATGCACCGGTCCTCGACGTAGAGCAGGCCGGCCTCCTCGGCGATCTGCCGGGCCTCGTCGGACGCGATGTGCAGCTGCAACCACAGCGCGGTGGCGCCCGCGGCCACCGCCTGCCGGGCGATGTCCGGCGTCCGGTCGGACGGGCGGAAGACGTTCACCAGCCCCGGTTTGGGGGCGGCCGCCAGCGACTCGTAGGCGGGGACGCCGAGGATCTCGCCGCCGCGCGGGTTGACCGGGACGATCCGCCAGCCGTGTTCGCGCATGTGCGCCGGGACGTAGTGGGCCGGCTTCTCCTCGGCGTTGCTGGCCCCCACCACGGTGATCGTGTCGTAGGAGCGAAGGATCTTCTCGACCGCCTCGTCGGTGTTCATGAACCCCACAGTACGGTCGGAAGGATGACGGGACCCGGACACCTCGATTGGACGGCGGCGACCACCTCTCTGGTCGCCGGGCCGGTGGCCGACGCGCTGGCGTCGTGGCCGCGGGCGGGCGACGTGGCGGCGGCGCCGATCGACCCGACGCTGGCCGACACGGCCGCGTTCTGCGAGCGGTACGGCGTCGAGCTCGCCGACTCGGCCAACTGCGTCGTCATCGCCGGCCGCCGGGGCGAGCTCACCCGCTACGCCGCCTGCGTCGTGCTCGCGACCACCCGGGCCGACGTCAACGGCTTCGTCCGGCGCCGCCTGGAGGCACGCCGGGCGTCGTTCGCGCCGATGGAGGACGCCGTCACGCTGACCGGCATGGAGTTCGGCGGCATCACCCCGATCGGCCTCCCGCCCTCCTGGCCGGTCCTTGTCGATGCCGCCGTCCTCGAACGCGACGTCGTCGTGATCGGCAGCGGGTTGCGCCGCTCGAAGCTCGCCCTGCCGCCGGCGGCCCTGGCCGACCTGCCCGGCGCGGAGGTCGTCGAGGGCTTGGCGTCCTGACGTGCGGGCCCTCGTGGTCACCGCGTTCGGCGAACCGCCGACGGTGCAGGACGTACCGGCCCCGGCCTGCCCGCCGGACGGCGTCGTGCTGGATGTCCGGGCCACCGGGCTGTGCCGAAGCGACTGGCACGGGTGGGCCGGCCACGATCCGGACATCGTGCTGCCGCACGTCCCCGGCCACGAGTTCGCCGGGGTCGTCGCCGCAGTGGGGCCGCGCGTCACGCGGGTGCGCGCCGGCGACCGGGTCACCGTGCCGTTCGTCTGCGCCTGCGGCGAGTGCGCGACCTGCCGGGCCGGCGCGCCCCAGGTCTGCGAGGACCAGTACCAGCCCGGCTTCACCGGCTGGGGTTCGTTCGCCGAGCAGGTCGCCGTCCCGCGGGCCGACTTCAACGTGGTGCCGCTACCGGCCGAGCTCGACTTCGCGACCGCGGCCGGGCTCGGCTGCCGGTTCGCCACGGCCTACCGGGCGGTGACGGCGCACGGGCAGGTGAGCGCCGGCCAGTGGGTGGCTGTCTTCGGCTGTGGCGGGGTCGGCCTGGCGGCGACGATGATCGCGGCCGCGCGCGGCGGGCAGGTCGTGGCCGTCGACGTCTCGGCGGCCGCCCGCGACCTCGCCCTTCGGCTGGGCGCGACGGCGGTCGTGGACGCGGCCGCCACTGACCCGGTCGAGGCGATCGCCGCGATCACCGCAGGTGGCGCGCACGTCGCGATCGACGCCCTCGGCGGCGCGGCCACCAGCCGGGCCGCGATCGAGTGCCTGCGGCCCCGCGGCCGGCAGGTGCAGGTTGGCCTGATGGTCGGGGACGAGGCGGCCCCGCCGATCCCGATGGCCCGGGTGCTCGCCCGCGAGCTCGAGATCCACGGCAGCCACGGGATGGCCGCGGCCGACTACCCGGCGATGCTGGCCGAGATCGCCGGCGGCCGGCTCGACCCGGCCGCGCTCGTGGCCGGGCGCATCACGCTCGACGACCTCGCCGGCCCGGACGGTGGCCTGCCCACGATGGGGGACAGACCACCGACCGGGACGCTCGTCGTCACGTTCTGACCGCAGTCAGCGGGCCGGGGCGGCGCGGCGCAGAGGCGGCGGCAGGTAGACCGCCCCCGGGCCGGCCGTCGCGGCCATGTCGGCCGGGTTCTGGATGGCGCACGTCTTGAGCGAGAGGCAGCCGCAGCCGATGCACGAGTCGAGCCCGTCGCGCAGCTTGGTGAGGGCGGCGATCTGGCCGTCGAGGCGGCCTCGCCACGAACGGGACAGCCGGGCCCAGTCCGCCCGCGTGGGGGTGCGGCCGTCCGGCAGGGTGGCCAGCGCGGCGGCGACCTCGTCCAGGCTCAACCCGACGTTGCGGGCGGCCCGGATGAACGCGAGCCGGCGCAGAACGCCGCGCTCGTACCGCCGCTGGTTGCCGGCCGTGCGGGTCGCGTGCAGCAGCCCTTCGCGCTCGTAGAAGCGCAGGGCCGACGGTGCGAACCCGCTGCGCTCGGCCACCTCGCTGACGGTCAGCAGATCGGTTGTCCGCACAACTCTCCTTGGCTTGCCTTTGCCTTGACTTGAAGCTGACTTCAACTACAAGCATGGCGGCATGACCCAGACATCGCAACCGACCGCTCTCATCACCGGCGCCTCCAAGGGATTCGGCCGGGCCCTGGCCGCGTCCTTGCTCGACCGCGGCTGGCGGCTCGTCGTCGACGCCCGCCGGCCCGGCTCGCTGGCCACCGACCTGCCCGGTGCGGTCGTCGTCGCCGGCGACGTCACCGATCCGGCGCACCGCCGCGACCTCGCCGTCACCGTCGACGGGCTCGGCCGCCTCGACCTGCTGGTGAACAACGCGAGCGACCTCGGCCCCAGCCCGCTTCCGTCGCTCTCCGGCTACCCGCTGGACGCGCTGCGCCGTGTGTTCGACACCGACGTGCTCGCGCCGATCGCGCTGATCCAGGCCGTCATCGGCAAGCTACGGGCCACCCGCGGCGTCGTCGTCAACGTCAGCTCCGACGCCGCCGTCGAGGCCTACCCCGGCTGGGGCGGGTACGGCTCGGCCAAGGCGGCGCTCGACCACCTCAGCGCTGTGCTCGCCGTCGAGGAGCCCGAGCTGCTCGTCTACGCCGTCGACCCGGGTGACATGCGCACCGAGATGCATCAGGCGGCCTTCCCCGGCGAGGACATCAGCGATCGCCCGGAGCCGCACACGGTCGTCCCGGCCCTGCTGCGGCTGCTCGACGTCCGGCCGCCCTCGGGCCGCTACCGCGCGGCCGAGCTCGCCGTGGCCGAGGTGGTCGGATGACCGCCACCTTCGAGCTGCCGACCGGCGTCGAGGCGGCCGCACCGCCGACCGCCCGCGACGGAGTCCGCCTGCTCGTCGCGCACGAAGGCGGCATCGAGCACAGCCGCTTCGACCGGCTCGGCCGCTTCCTGTCGCCCGGCGACCTCGTCGTGGTCAATACGTCCGGCACCCTCGCCGCGGCGGTCGACGGCCGACGGGGCGACGGCGCGGACGTCACCGTCCATCTCGCCACCGCGCTCGACGACGGCAGCTGGGTGGTCGAGGTCCGGCCGCCGGGTACCGCGACCGGCCCGGTCACCGACGCCCGCAGCGGCGAGGTGATCGTCCTGCCGGACGGCATCCGCCTCGTGCTGGCCGAACCGCACCCCGGCGGGCAGGCCCGGCTGTGGCGGGCCCGGATCGCTGTCGAGGGCGGCGTGCCGGCCTACCTCGAGCGGCACGGCCGGCCGATCCGCTACGCCTACGTCCCGTCGCCGGTACCGCTCGCCGAGTACCAGACGGTGTTCGCCCGCGAGCCCGGCAGCGCCGAGATGCCGAGCGCCGGGCGGCCGTTCACCGCCGAGCTCGTCGTTGACCTCGTCACCCGTGGCATCGGCGTCGCGCCGATCACGCTGCACACCGGGGTGTCGTCGCAGGAGCCGGGCGAGCCCCCGCAGCCCGAGCGCTACGCCGTCCCGGAGACCACCGCCCGCGCGGTGAACATGACCCGGGCCTGGGGCGGGCGGGTCGTCGCGGTCGGCACCACTGTCACCCGCGCACTCGAGTCGGCGGCCGGCACCGACGGGATCGTCCGGGCCGCCCGGGGCTGGACCGACCTCGTCCTCGGCCCGCAGCGGCCGGCCGTCGTCGTCGACGGGCTGGTCACCGGCTGGCACGCGCCCGGTGCGTCCCACCTCGACCTGCTGGCCGCCGTCGCCGGGTCCGACCTCGTCGACCGTGCGTACACCGAAGCGGTCTCGGCCCGCTACCTCTGGCACGAGTTCGGCGACAGCTGCCTACTGCTGCCGTAAGGCTGCGACCAGCTCGTCGTGCAGCAGCCCGTTGCTCGCGGCGGCGTTGCCCCGATGCACACCGTCCACCCCGTCGAGGCCGGTGAACCGGCCACCGGCCTCGGTGACGATCGGGGCCAGCGCGGCCATGTCCCACAGCGACAGCTCGGGCTCGGCCGCGAGGTCGACCGCCCCCTCGGCGACGAGCATGTAGGACCAGAAGTCGCCGTACGCGCGACTGCGCCACACCCGGTCGGTCAGGGCGACGAACGCGTCGCGCAGGCCCCGCTCGGCCCACCCGCCGAGGGACGCGTACGACAGGCTCGCGTCGGCGAGCTGGGCGACCCGCGACACCGAGAGGCGGCGCGGGGCCGCCCCGCCCACCGACAGCCACGCCCCGCTACCGCGGGCCGCCCACCAGCGCCGGTTCAGCGCCGGTGCGGACACGACGCCGACCACCGCCTCGTCACCGTCGAGCAGGGCGATCAGCGTGGCCCACACCGGGACGTTGCGGACGAAGTTCTTGGTGCCGTCGATCGGATCGATCACCCAGCGGCGCGGTCCGCCGCCGCCGGCGCCGAACTCCTCGCCGGAGACGGCGTCGTCCGGACGGGCCGCGGCCAGGCGGTCCCGGATCGCCGCCTCGGCCGCGCGGTCGGCGTCACTGACCGGCGTCAGGTCGGGCTTGGCCTCCACGACCAGGTCGGCGGCGCCGAAGCGCGTCATGGTGATGGCGTCGGCGGCATCGGCGAGTTCACGGGCCAGCTCGAGATCGGCGGCGTAGTCCGGCACCCCGGCAGGCTACCGTCGCAGGCGTGTCCGAATCACCGACGGCCGCCGAGATCGCCAAGGTGCTGCGCGCCTACTTCGCCGGAGAGCGGCTGACCGCGATGCCGCGGCCCGGGCGTAAGCGGCAGATCGCCCTCGAACACATCGTCCAGCTCTTCGAGCCCGGCCGCCGGTACGCGGAGGCCGACGTCAACCAGATGCTCCGCGCGGTCTGGGACGACGTCGCCGCCCTGCGCCGCTACCTCGTCGAGGCCGCGCTGCTCGACCGCGCCGGCGGGCAGTACTGGCGGATCGGCGGCCCGGTCGACGTCTGACGTAGCGTGCTGGGCGTGACGGACATGCGGCGGGGTGATCGGTACCGGACGGCGGCCCGCGCCGCGGTGGCGCCCTTCTACGTCATGCGGGTGATCGACGCCGTCGTCGCCCGCCGCCGGGCCGGCCGGTTCGTGATCGACCTGTCGGCCGGCCAGCCGTCGACGCCGGCCCCGGCCGCCGTCCGGGCCGCCGCCCACGCCGCACTCGACGCCGACCGCATCGGCTACACGAACGCGCTCGGCATTCCGGCGCTGCGCGAGGCGATCGCCGGGCACTACCGCGAGCGGTCCGGCCTCGACGTCGACCCCGCGAACGTCGCCGTGACGACCGGGTCGTCCGGCGGGTTCCTCCTCGCCTTCCTCGCCGCGTTCGACGTCGGCGACACGGTGGTCATGGCCCGCCCCGGCTACCCGGCCTACCGCAACATGCTCACCGCGCTCGGCTGCCGGGTGCTCGAACTCCCGTGCGGGCCCGAGACCCGCTTCCAGCCCACGGTCGCCCAGCTGGCCGCGCTGCCCGAACCGCCGGCCGGGCTCGTCCTCGCCAGCCCGGCCAACCCGACCGGGACGATGGTGGCGCCGGACGAGCTCGCCGCCCTCTCGGCCTGGTGCGCCGCGCACGGCACGCGGCTGATCAGCGACGAGATCTACCACGGCATCACCTACGGGATCCCGGGCACGTGCGCCTGGGCGAGCGAGCGCAGCGCCGTCGTCGTCAACTCGTTCTCCAAGTACTTCTCGATGACCGGCTGGCGGATCGGCTGGCTGCTCGTGCCGGACGACCTGATGGACGCCGTCGACCGGCTGGCCGGCAACTTCACCATCTGCCCGCCGGCGCTGTCCCAGCTCGCGGCGGTGGCCGCGTTCGACGCCTACGACGAGCTGGACGCGAACGTCGCCCGCTACGCCGCCAACCGGGCCCGGCTGCTGGCCCAGCTGCCGGCGATCGGGCTGGACCGGTTGGCGCCGGCCGACGGCGCGTTCTACGTCTACGCCGACGTCTCGCGGTGGACGTCGGACTCGCTGACCTGGGCCGCCCGGCTGCTCGACGAGACCGGGGTCGCGGTGGCGCCGGGCATCGACTTCGACCCCGTCGCCGGGGGCCGGTTCATCCGGATGTGCTTCGCCGGCGACGGCGCCGAGATCGACCGGGCGGTCGCGCTGCTGGGCGGGTGGCTCGACCGGCAGCCGTGAGCGACTTCAGAGCACCCGGACCGGCTGCCCGTCCGCCCAGGCAATGATGTCCTCGACGGCCTGCCCGAACCACGTCCGGTAGACCTCGGTGGTCACGTAGCCGATGTGCGGCAGCAGCAGCGTGTTCGGCAGCGACCGCAGGGGATGGTCGACCGGCAGGGGCTCGACGTCGTACACGTCGAGCGCGGCCCCGGCGAAGTGTCGCTCGCGCAGCGCCTCGACGAGCGCCGACTCGTCGACGATCGGACCGCGCGACGTGTTGACCAGGTAGGCGGTCGGCTTCATCCGGGCGAGGTCGGCGGCGCCGATGAGCCCGCGGCTGCGCTCGGACAGGGGCATGTGGATCGTCACGACGTCGGAGTGCGCGAACAACGTCTCCTTGTCGACCGCCCGCACGTCGTGCTCGGCGGCCCGGTCGACGGTGAGGTTCGGCGACCAGGCGAGCACCCTCATCTCGAAGGCCCGGGCCAGCCGGGCGACCGGGATGCCGAGCCGGCCGAGGCCGACGATGCCGAGGGTGGAGCCGGCCAGACCGGGCCCGATCGTGCGCTGCCAGCCGCCGGCGCGCATGTTCGCGTCCTCGGCGGCGAAGTTCCGCATGAGCGCGATCATCATGCCGAACGTGATCTCCGGGACGGCGTTGCCGGTGCCGGACGTGCCGCAGACGGTGATGCCGCGCGCCCGGGCCGCCTCGATATCGATGGCGGCGTTCTTCATGCCGGTCGTGACGAGCAGCCGCAGGGCCGGCAGGCGGGCGAGCAGTTCGGCCGGGAACGGGGTGCGCTCGCGCATCGCGACGATCACCTCGCTGCCGGCGAGGCGCTGGACGAGTTCCTCCTCGTCGGCGACGTGCTCGCCGAGGACCTGCACGTCGAAACGCGCCTGTACCGCAGACCAGTCGGCGCTGGTCAGCGCGACGCCCTGGTAGTCGTCGAGGATCGTGAGGGTGGCCATCAGGGTCAGCGCTCCGTCCGGTCGCCGAGCACCGGCTTGAGATCGACGATCGGGGTGCCGTCGATGGCCTCCAGTCCGCTCACCTCGACCCGCGGCCCCGCGACCGACCGGATCGTCACCCGGTGCAGGCCGATCGGGTTGGGGCGGTCGGGCGAGCGGGTGTTGAAGACACCCTCCCGCGGCCGGTCCAGATCGCCGCGCGGGTGGACCTCGAGCACATCGCGCGCCGCCTCGTGCAGCCAGGTCAGGACGATCACCTCCTCGCCGGGGCGCAGCGTGCGCAGCCCGGCCACGACGTCGTCGGTGAACACGAGCACGGCCTCGGGCGCGCCCTCGTCGGCCTGCCGCGGCGCGTCCCCGCGCGCGAGCAGCGGGCTGACGACCCGGCCGATCGCCCGCAGCTCGAACGCGGTCATCGGGGCGGCCCGTCCGGTGCCGGGACCGACTCCAGGACCTCGACCTCGTCGCCGACGGCGATGGTCGCGCCCGGGGTGTCCGGGATGGCGTTCATGGCGAACCAGGTCTCGCCGTCCCAGCGCCGGTGCCTGGCCAGCGTGGCGATCGGCTCCTTGGTCCGCTCCACGGTGTCCGGGTCGGTCATCGTCATCACGCACCGGTCGCAGCCCTTGACCAGCCGCAGGACGGCGTCACCGACGCGGATGCGGCGCCAGCCGTCCTCCTCCCAGGCCTGGCTGCCGTCGATCACGAGGTTCGGCCGGAACCGGATCATCGGCAGCGGCCCCTCGTCGGCCCGCGGCCCCTCGGCGATCCAGTCGTTGAGAGCGGCGAGCGAGGCCGTGGTCGCCACGAGCAGCGGGTAGCCGTCGGCGAACGAGACGTAGTCGTCGGGCCGGGCGAACTCCGGATTCGGGTGCCGGCGGGTGGGGTCGTCCAGGTAGACGAGCCGGGCCGACCGGCCGACGACCTTGCTGAACCAGGCACTCGCGGCGGGCGCGGCCAGGGCGGCGACGAGCTCGCTGCGCCAGACGCGGACCGGCACCAGCTGGTCGCCCGCCGGGACGTCGACCGTGAGGTCCGGGGCGTCCGGGCTGGTGAGCTCGAGGCCGCCGTCCGGCCGCACGGACGTGGTGACGAGCAGCATCCGGCGGTGCTCGCGAGCGGTCAGCAGCACGCCGTCGTCGTCGACGACCAGCCAGCGCCGGTCGCCGGCCAGGCCCCACGGCTCGACGACCGCCTGCGGCAAGGAGTTCCCGCGGCACGACTTGACGGGAAACCGGTTGATGGCGCTGAGGGTCAACGGCACGAGCCGAGTCTATGGGCCGGGTCATGCGACTTCGCGGCCTCGCGGGAGCACGATGGCGGGATGTACGAGATCGCCGAGCGGGTCGCCACCTGGGTCGCGGAGGGCCGGGACGTCCGGGTCGCGACCGTCGTCGCCACTCGCGGGTTCAGCTCGCGCGAGCCCGCGGCCACCGCGGCCTGGACCGACGGCGCGGCCCCGGCCGGGCACCTGGTCGACGGCGTGCCGGTCGAACCCACCGGCCGGACCGGGCTGATCGAGGTCACCGTCGGCGCCGACGAGGCGGCCGCGGCCGGGCTGGCCTGCCCGGGTACCGCGACCGTGCTCGTCCAGCCGGCCCGGGCCTTCCCGGCCGACCTGTGGAGCCGGCTCGCCGCCCGCGAGCCGCTCTGCCTGGTCACCACCCTGCTGGACGGTGCCTGCACGAGCGACGTCCACACGGCCGCGACGATCCGCGAGGCTTACGAGGCGAACCACGAGATCCCGCGGCTTTTCGCGCGGGGCACGACCGCGGTGACTGTCCGGGCCGGCGAGCCGACGACCGTCGCCGTTGCGCTGTGGCCGGTGCCGACGCTGGTGGTCGTCGGCGACGGGTTGATCGCCGACGCCCTGCACGGCGCGGCCACCCTGCTCGGCTGGCGCACCGAGGTGACCCCGGCCCTCGACCCGGCCGTCGCCGCGGTCGGCGGGCTCTACGCCAGCGACGCGGTCGTCGTGCTGAGCCACGACCGCGCGGTGGACGGCCCGGTGCTGGCGGCCGCGCTCGAAGGCGACGCCGGCTACGTCGGCGCCCTCGGGTCCCGCCGCACGCAGGCTGCGCGCCGCGAGTGGCTGACCGGCCACGGCGTGCTGGGCAAGGACCAGGCCCGCATCCACGGCCCGGCCGGGCTCGACATCGACGCGCACACGCCGGCCGAGATCGCGGTGTCGATCGTGGCCGAGATCATCGCCGGCCGTAGCGGGTCGTCCGGCGGGGCCCTGCGCGACCGCACGGGGCCGGTGCACGGCGAGGGCGTCCACGCGCCGCCGCCGCGCTACTGACGCCGCTGCCGGTCAGCGGCTCACGAGCAGCTGGCGGAAGGCGGCCAGCCGGGCCGGCGTCGAGTGGCCCTCGCGCACCCACTCGTCCAGGTGGCAGCCGGTCGACTCCGCGAGATGCTGGCAGCCCGGCGGGCACTGGGTAGCGCCGTCCTCGAGGTCGGGGAAGGCCCACAGCAGGTCGTCGGGGGTGACGTGCGCGAGCCCGAACGAGCGGACGCCGGGTGTGTCGATGACCCAGCCGTCGTCGTCGGGCAGCCGCAGCGCCACCACTGACGACGACGTGTGCCGGCCCTTGCCGATGGCGCTGACCACTCCGGTCGCCCGGTCGGCGGTGGGGACGAGCGCGTTGATCAGCGTCGACTTGCCGACGCCGGAGTGCCCGACGAAGACCGACGCCTTGCCGCTGACGTGCGCGCGCAGCTCGTCCAGCGAGCCACCCTTGTGTGTCACCAGGGCCGGGACCGACAGCGGCTCGTACCGCTCGAGGACCTCGGTGGCCGGCGCCAGGTCCGACTTCGTCAGGCACAGGACGGGCTCGATGCCCTCGGTGAGCGCAGCGATCAGGCAGCGGTCGATGAGCCCGTAGGACGGGCCGGGCTCGGCCAGCGCCGACACGATCACGAGCTGGTCGGCGTTGGCGACGATCACCCGCTCCTGCGGGTCGTTGTCGTCGGCGGTGCGCCGCAGGACGGTGTCCCGCTCGTCCAGGCGGACGATGCGGGTGAGGGTGTCGGGTCGGCCGGAGAGGTCCCCGACGACGCCCACCCGATCGCCCACGACCATCGACGTGCGCCCGAGCTCGCGGGCCCGCATGGCGGTGACCTCGACGCCGTGGACCAGGACGCCGTACCGGCCCCGGTCGATCGCGAAGACCGTGCCGGTGACGGCGTCGTCGTGCGCCGGCCGCTGCTTCGACCGCGGGCGGGTGCCGCGGGGGTTCGCGCGGGTCCGGACGTCGTCCTCGTCCAGGCTGCGGCGGTTGTCGCGGGCCAACGGTCGACCGCTCAGCCGTCCAGCAGGGCCGACCACATGCCGGGGAAGTCCGGCAGGGTCTTCGTCGTCGACGCGATGTCGTCGACCTCGATGCCGTCGACGGCCAGGCCGAGCACGGCGCCGGCGGTGGCCATCCGGTGGTCGGCGTAGGCGTGCCAGGTGCCGCCGTGCAGCGGGCGCGGGTGGATCGCCAGCCCGTCCGACTCCTCGACGACCTCGCAGCCGAGGCCGGTCAGCTCGGTGCAGAGGGCGGCGAGCCGGTCGGTCTCGTGCCCGCGCAGGTGACCGATGCCGGAGAGCTCGGAGGGTGACTCGGCCAGCGCCGCGAGCGCGGCGAGCACGGGGGTCAGCTCGCCGACGTCGTGCAGGTCGGCGGTCAGCCCGCGGATCCGTCCGGTGCCGGTGACGGTCAGGCCGTGCCGGTCGAGCCGGACGTCGGCGCCCATCGCGGCGAGCAGGTCGCGCAGCGCGTCGCCGGCCTGCGTCGTCGTGGCCGGCCAGCCCGGGATCGTCACCGCACCGCCCGTGACGAGCGCGGCGGCGAGGAACGGGGCGGCGTTGGAGAGGTCCGGTTCGACGAGGTGCTCGCCGCCCTGGACCGGCCCCGGGGCGACCTGCCAGACGCCAGCGCCGGTTTCGCGGGCGTCGACGCCGGCCGTGCGCAGTACCGCGAGCGTCATCTCGATGTGTGGCTGCGACGGGACGGTGGCGTCGCCGGTGTGCGTCACCTCGATGCCCTTGTCGAAGCGGGCGCCGGCGAGCAGGAGGCCGGAGACGAACTGCGACGAGGCCGAGGCGTCGATCCGCACCGAGCCGCCCGGCACCGCGCCGAGGCCGCGGACGGTGAACGGCATCCGGCCCCGGCCGTCGTCGCGCACCTCCACCCCGGCCTGGCGCAGCCCGTCGAGCAGGGTCGCCATCGGCCGCTCGCGGGCGTACTCGTCGCCGTCGAAGAGCACCTCGCCGCTCGCCAAACCGGCCAGGGGCGGGACGAAGCGCATCACCGTGCCGGCCAGCCCGGTGTCGATACGGCCGCCGTGCAGCGGGGCCGGGGTGACCACCCAGTCCGGGCCGTCGTCGACGACCCGCACACCGAGCGAGCTGAGCGCGCCGGCCATCAGCCGGGTGTCGCGGGCCTGCAGCGGGGCGACCAGCCGGGTCGGGCCCTCGGCGATCGCGGCGACGACGAGCAGCCGGTTGGTCAGCGACTTCGACCCCGGGACGGGCAGGGTCGCCCGCACCGGACGCTTCGCCCGCGGTGCCGGCCAGCTCTGCATGGCGAACAGTGTGCCGCACCGAATGATGTTCGCGGGCTCGGTCACAATGCGACGGTGGCCGTTGCCCCTCGCGGAACCGGGGTCGACGCGATCGTCGACGCCCTCGCCGAGCAGTGCGCGGCTGCCCTCGACCCGGCCGTCCTCGACTACTTCGCCGGCGGCTCGGGGCGTGAGCTGGCGCTCGCCGAGGCCCGGTCGGCGTGGTTGCGGTACCGCCTGCGGCCCCGCGTGCTGGTCGACGTGAGCACCGTCGACACGTCGACCACGCTCCTGGGCACGGCACTGCCGAGCCCGGTGGTGCTCGCGCCGATGGCCTACCAGGGGCTGCTGCACCCCGGCGGTGAGGTCGAGGTCGTCTCGGGTGCGGGTCCGCACCTGACGGTCGTCTCCACCCGCGCCTCTCGCCGCATCGAGGACATCGGTGCGGCCGCGACCGGGCCGTGGTGGTTCCAGGTCTACGTCACCGTCGACCGGTCGCTCACCGAGGCGCTGGTCCGCCGGGCCGTGGCGGCGGGGGCGCGGGCGCTCGTCCTCACCGGCGACACGCCCTACATCGGGCGCAAGGCCCGGGCCGGCCGGCCGGCCGCGCTCGGCACGCCGGCCACGATGACCAACTTCGCCCCGCACCTCGCGCCGGGCGCCGACGCGGCCGCGGCGACCGAGCAGAACCCGGGGGCCACGCTGGCCGACATCGGCTGGCTGGCCGGGATCAGCGGGCTGCCCGTCCTCGTCAAGGGCGTGCTGCGCGGCGACGACGCCCGGCGCTGCCTCGCGGCCGGGGCGGCCGGGATCGTGGTCAGCAACCACGGCGGCCGGCAGCTGGACCGGGCGGTCGCCCCGGCGCTCGCGCTGCCCGAGGTGGTCGAGGCGTGCGGCGCCGACGTCCCGGTGCTGGTGGACGGTGGGTTGCGCTCGGGGTTGGACGTGCTCACCGCCCTCGCGCTCGGGGCGCGGGGTGTGCTCGTCGGTCGGCCGCTCGCGTGGGCCCTGGCGGCCGGCGGGTCGGCCGGCGTGGGCGAGCTGCTCGCCGCGTACGACGACGAACTCGCGCACGTGCTGGGACTGGCCGGCTGCCCGGATCTCGCGGCGGTCGGGGCGGACCTGGTGCGCTTGGCCTGATCCGACGCCGAGGTCGGGAGTACTGCTCTCGCGCTGTCCGGGGCTGCCCGCGTTCTCGCTTCTCGCGAGTGTCGCCCGGCCGACCCTCGCATGGTTGCTGATCGTCCGACGCAGCAACCACACCAGGCGGGAAGCGGCTCCGAGCGCCGGACCGACGCGCCCGGCGTGCGAGAACGCGGGCAGTCCCGGACTGGCCGCGCACTGCCTACCGGCCGCCTTCGACCGCGGCCCGGGCCCCCTCCGTCGCCCCCGCTGGTTAGGGTCGAGGGCATGTGTGGCCGCTACGTCTCGGTGCGCTCGAACGAGGACCTCACCGACGAGTTCGACGCCGTCGACGCCACGAACGACGAGTGGGCCGCCGGCGACTACAACGTCGCCCCCACCAAGCCGGTCCGCATCGTCGTCAACCGGCCCCTGCGCGACGCCGACGGCACCCCCGCCAGGACCCCGACCCGCCAGCTCCGGGTCGTGTCGTGGGGCCTCATCCCGTCCTGGGCCAAGGACCGCAAGACCCAGGGCCGGATGTTCAACGCCCGGGCCGAGAGCGTCGCCACCACCAACGCGTTCCGCCGGGCCTACGCCAAGCGCCGCTGCCTCGTGCCGGCCGACGGCTGGTACGAGTGGCAGCTGACCGATGACGGCAAGCAGCCGCTCTACATGACCCCGGAGGACGGTCACCCGCTGGCCTTCGCCGGCCTCTACGAGTTCTGGGGCGAGCAGGGGCAGACGGTCACGACCTGCACGGTCATCACCGCCGCGGCCGAGGGTCCGCTGGCCGAGGTCCACGACCGGATGCCGCTCCTGCTGCCGCGCACGGCCTGGAACCGCTGGCTCGACCCGGGCGTCGACGACCCGGCCGACCTGCTCAGGCCCTGGGACGAGGCCTCCGGCGAGCACCTCGAGCTCCGGCCCGTCGCCCCGCTGGTCAACAAGGTCGACAACAACGGCCCGGAGCTGGTGGAGCGGGCCGAGCCCCTGCCCGAGCCCCAGAGGCTGTTCTGATGCGCCTCGAACTCGCCACGCCCTCAGGTTCGGCCTACGCCGACATCGACCGTCCCCGCGGCACGGCGCGGGCGCTGCTGGTCCTCACCCACGGCGCCGGCGGCGGGGTCGACGCCGCCGACCTCGTCGCCGTCCGCTCCGCGGCGGTGCGAGCCGGTGTTGCCGTCGTCCGGATCACCCAGGCCTACCGCGTCGCCGGCCGGCGCTCGCCGGCCGCACCGGCCCCGCAGGACGAATCCTGGCTGGCCGCCGTCGCCGCGGTGCGCAGGCGGCGCGGATCCGGCCCCCCGCTGCCGCTGATCGTCGGCGGCCGGTCGAACGGGGCCCGGGTCGCCTGCCGCACGGCGCTCGGGTCGGGGGCCGCCGCGGTCGTGGCGCTCGCCTTCCCGCTGCATCCGCCGCGGCGCCCGGAGCTCACTCGGCTGCCCGAGCTGGACGGCGCCGGGGTGCCCGTCCTCGTCGTCCAGGGCGATCGCGACCCGTTCGGGATGCCGCCGCCCGGGCGGCAGCGCGAGGTCTTGGTGATCCCGGGGGCCAATCACACGCTGCGCCGCGACCTGCCGGCCGTCGTCGCCGCCGTCGTCGGCTTCGTGACAACCGTGGCCGCGCATGCAAATGTCGAGACGTGACCGTCACCGTCCGCGAAGCACGCGACTTCCTGCTGGCCCACCGCAGCGACTACGACACCGCCTACGCCGGCTTCGAGTGGCCCCGTCCGGAGCACTTCAACTTCGCCCTGGACTGGTTCGACGGCGTGCTCGCCGCCGAACACCCGCACCGGCCCGCATTGCGGCTGATCGAAGCCGACGGCACCGACGCGAGTTACACGTTCGGTGAGCTGTCGGCCCGGTCCGACCAGCTCGCCGGCTGGCTGCGCTCAGAGGGCGTCGCGCAGGGCATGCGGGTGCTCGTCCTGCTCGGTAACCAGGTCGAGCTGTGGGAGACCACGCTGGCGGCCATGAAGATCGGCGCCGTGATCATCCCGGCCGCGACGATGCTGGCCGAGGCCGACCTGCGCGACCGCATCGAGCGCGGCAACGTGGGCGCCGTCATCGCCCGCTCCGAGCTCGCACCGCAGTTCGAGGCCGTCCCCGGCTCGTACCTCCGGATCGCGGTCGGCGAGCCGGTCGAGGGCTGGCTGCGCTACGCCGACTGGGCCGAGAGCTTCGCCCCGTTCTCACCCAACGGCCCGACCGACGCCGACGACCCGCTGCTGCTCTACTTCACCTCCGGCACGACGGCGCTGCCGAAGCTGGTCGAGCACACGCACGTCAGCTACCCGATCGGGCACCTGTCGACGATGTACTGGATCGGGCTGCGGCCGGGCGACGTCCACCTCAACGTCTCGAGCCCGGGGTGGGCCAAGCATGCGTGGTCGTGCGTCTTCGCGCCGTGGCTGGCGGGGGCGACGGTCTGCCTGTTCAACTACGAACGGTTCGATGCGAAGGCGATGCTCGACACCCTGCGCGACGCCGAGGTGACGACCTTCTGCGCGCCGCCGACGGTCTGGCGGATGCTCATCCAGCAGGACCTCGCGGCGTGGAAGGACTCGCTGGCGCTGCGCGAGCTCGTCGGGGCGGGCGAGCCGCTCAACCCGGAGGTCATCGAGTCGGTGCAGCGGGCCTGGGGCATCACGATCCGGGACGGCTTCGGGCAGACCGAGACCACCCTGCAGATCGGCAACCCGCCCGGCCAGCCGCTCAAGCTCGGGTCGATGGGGCGGCCCATGCCGGGCTTCCGGATCGCGCTCGTCGATCCGGTCACCGAGCAGGTGGGGGACGAGGGCGAGATCTGCGTCGTCACCGAGCCCGAGCGCCCGGTCGGGCTCATGGTCGGCTACCGGGACGACCACGAGCGCAACCGCGCCGCCTTCGAAGGCGGCCGCTACCACACCGGCGACGTCGCGAGCCGGGACGCCGACGGCTACATCACCTACGTCGGCCGGGCCGACGACGTCTTCAAGGCCAGCGACTACCGGATCAGCCCGTTCGAGCTGGAGAGCGTGCTGATCGAGCATCCGGCGGTGGCCGAGGCCGCCGTCGTCCCGGCTCCGGACGAGCTGCGGCTGGCCGTCCCGAAGGCCTACGTCGTCCTGGCCGTCGGGCACGAGCCGGGCCCGGAGCTCGCCGGCGACATCCTGGCGTTCTGCCGGCGCAACCTCGCCCCCTACAAGCGCATCCGCCGGCTGCAGTTCGCCGAGCTGCCGAAGACGATCAGCGGCAAGATCCGTCGGGTCGAGCTGCGGCACGCCGAGCAGGACGCGGCCGGCGGCCGTCCCGAGGGCGAGTACCGCGAGGAGGACTTCGCCTGACCGGGACGGACCCTAGGCCGCCGAGATGGCGGCGAAGCTCGCGCCGGCCGCGGCCGCAAGGTCACCCGGTGTGAGCTGTACCTGCAGGCCGCGCTTGCCGGCCGACACGTACACGGTGTCGAAGCCCTGGGCCGAGGCGTCGACGACGACCCGCAGCCGGGCCTTCTGCCCGATCGGCGAGATGCCGCCCACGACGTAGCCGGTCGCCCGGGCCGCCGCCGCCGGGTCGGCCAGCTCGGCCCGCTTGCCGCCCAGGGCGGCGGCGAAGGCCTTCAGGTCGAGCCGGGCCGCGACCGGGACGACGGCGCAGGCGAGCTTGCCGTCCACCGCGGCGATGAGGGTCTTGAAGATGCGCTCCGGCGCCACCCCGAGGGCCGCGGCCGCCTCCTCGCCGTAGGCCTGGGCGCGGGGGTCGTGCTCGTACGGGTGCAAGGTGAAGGCGATCCGCTGCTTGCTCAGCAGCGCCGTCGCCGGGGTTCCGGTGGCCACGCAAGGAAACTAGCCGGAATGCCGTCCGCAGGATCGGGGTTTATCCACTTGACCGACCCTGTTGAGGAGTCTCCACCCATGCTGCTGTCCGCACCGGCCCGCCCGAGTGTGCTCGACCGCGCGATCCGGCCCCTCGAGCCGGGCGCGATAGTCTCGTCCCCGCGACCCGGATCGGGTCCCGAGAGGAGCACGGTGGCAGACGACGCAGCCCAGGCCCGCCGCACGGAGGAGTCGGTCGAGGCCCGGCGTGCGCGCTTCGAACGGGACGCGCTGCCCTTCCTCGACCAGTTGTACGCGGCGGCCATGCGGATGACCCGCAACCCGTCCGACGCCGAGGACCTCGTCCAGGAGACCTTCGTGAAGGCCTTCGCCGCCTTCCACCAGTTCACCGAAGGCACGAACCTCAAGGCCTGGCTCTACCGGATCCTCACCAACACCTTCATCAACAACTACCGCAAGAAGCAGCGGCAGCCCCAGGAAGCCGGCAACGAGGACGTCGAGGACTGGCAGCTCGCCCGGGCCGAATCGCACACCTCGACCGGGCTGCGCTCGGCCGAGATGGAAGCGCTCGACCACCTGCCCGACTCCGATGTCAAGGACGCCCTGCAGGCCCTGCCGGAGGACTTCCGCCTCGCGGTCTACCTCGCCGACGTCGAGGGCTTTGCCTACAAGGAGATCGCGGAGATCATGGGCACGCCGATCGGCACCGTCATGTCGCGGTTGCACCGCGGCCGGAAGCAATTGCAGAATCTGCTTGCCGACTACGCCCGCGACCGCGGACTCGTGAAGAGCGAGGTCACGTCATGACCGGTTTCGGCTTCGGGCCCGGAAACATCGACTGCGACGACGTGCTGCGCGACGTCTACCTGTACCTCGACGACGAGACCGACGGCGAGCTGCGCAATCGCATCCGCCAGCACCTCGACGGCTGCGCGCCGTGCCTGAAGCAGTTCGGGATCGAGCAGGACGTCCGCTCGCTCATCGCCCGCTGCTGCGGTGGCGATCAGGCCCCGCAGAGCCTGCGCGAGAGGATCAGCGTCCGGATCAGCGAGCTCACCATCGAGACGGCGCACGTGGAGTACCGCGCGGACTGATCCAGCCCCCCGGGGCCTCAGGTCGGGTCGCTCACGTCCACGTTGTGGTAGGCGTAGTTGAGCCCCTCGCTGAAGTTCACGTTGTGGTCGACATCGGTCCACAGCTCGATCGAGTAGCCGATCGTGGCCCGCGTCGGCGCCGGCAGCGTGGTGGTCCGGGTCGCCTGCCCGTTCGTGTCGAGCGGCTCGCACTCCACCATGATCGCGTCGGCGTTGAGCAGGTTCCCGTCCGGATCCTTGAACTCCACCTTGGCGTGGTAGGTGTCGGTGATCGGACCCCCGATGTTCTCCTCCGACCAGGTGTAGACGATCGGCTGGCCGACCACCGGGAAGGCGGGGTCGAAGCCGGCCGTGCCGATGAGGACGACCTCCGGCGGAACCGCCGGCGCGCCGCCGTCCGCCCCCCCGCTGTCGGACGAACCGCCCGGGTCACTGCCGACGAGCTGCCACTCGTTGCCGTCCCACCAGTACTGACCGTCAGGGGAAAGCTGCGCACCCTCGGGAGGAGTGGACATGTCGGGACCTGCTCTCTCGTCTACCGCCGCCGGCGACAACGGCCCCCCGGCCGCCGCGCCCGCCATCGTGGCCCAGCGCCGGCGGCGCCGACAACCGTCCGACGGGCAGAGCGGGTGCCCCTTCGGGCGGCCCGGTCACCGCCACGCGTGCGGTGCGACCCGATCGACCAGCCGCCGCGCGGCGGTCAGCCCGGCGGCGACCAGGTCGTTGCCGGGCTGTCCCAGGACCACCCCGGTGATGTAGACCCGCTTGCCATGGACGTTCCGCAGCGAGCGGAACAGGAAGCACCCGCCGGACGCCGACATCGAGCCGGTCTTGATGCCGACGAAGCCGTCGTGGCCGAGCAGCGTGTCCCAGTTGCGAATCGTGCCGGCAACCGGGATCCACGAGCGCGTCCGGGCGACCATGACGCGAAAGAAGTGGTTGCGCATCGCGGCGGCGGCCAGTCGTACCTGATCGGCCGGCGTCGACCGGGTCGCGGGGTCGAACCCGCTCGGGTCGGTGTAGGTGGAGTGCGTCATGTGCAGGCTCGCCGCCGTGCGGTTCATCAGGCGCGCGAACGCCGAGACGCTGCCGGAGACCCGTCGGGCGAGCAGCACCGCGATGTTGTTGGCCGACGGCAGCAGCAACGCGGCGAGGGCCTGACGTTCGGTGAGCCGCTCGCCCGAGCGGACCGGGACCGTGGATTCCCCGCGCCCGACCCGAAGGTGCCAGTCGGCGACGTCGCGATCGCGCACGGTGAGCGTCACGCCGTCGGCATGGTCGGCGATGGGCAACCGCTGGAGGACGACGTACGCCGTCATCACCTTCGCGACGCTCGCGATGGGAGCGACGTGCTGGTGCGGGCCCAGGCGTACATCACCGGCCCCGAGGACGTACGCGGCCTGCCCGGCGGCCGGCCACACCGAAGCGGCCGAGGCGGGTGCCGCGACGCCGAGGCCGGCGATCGACGACAGCGCGAGCGTGGCGGCGACGAGCACGACGCGAAGCGACACAGTTGGCCTCCCAGACCCATGAACCGCCCATTGTCATGCGTGCGTCGGGTTCGGCGCCACCCGGTCGACCAGCTGCTTTGCCGCGTAGAGCCCGGCCCTGATCAGGTTGTGGCCGTGCTGCCCCAGCACCACGCCGACCAGCGCGACGCTGTGCCCGTCCACCGACCGGTACGAGCGGAACATGAAGCACCCGCCGGCGGCGTCGTCCGACCCCGTCTTCATCCCGTCGAAGCCGTCCGTGCCCAGCAACGTGTCGGTGTTGTGGACGACGCCGGCGACCGGTAGCCGGTAGCTGCGGGTCGCCATGATCGCGGTCAGCGTGCCGTTCCGGGCCGCGACCTTGGCCAGGGCCAGCTGGTCGACCGCCGTGGAGACGGTGGCGTCGTCGAAGCCGCTCGGGTCGGTGTAGGTCGTGTGCTTCATGCCCAGCGTGCGGGCCCGGTCGTTCATCTCGGTGACGAAGGCGGCGATGCTCCCGGAGACGAAGCGGGCGAGCATCGCGGCCACGTTGTTGGCCGAGGGCAGCATCAGCGCCATCAGCGCCTGCCGCTCGGTGAGCCGCTCGCCGGCCCGCACGTCGACGAGCGATTCGTCCCGCCCGCGGCGGGCTGCGGTGTCCCCGACATCCTGCTGGGTGACGGTGAGCGCCGGGCCCGAGCGCCCGGGCTCCAGGGGCAGGTGGGCCAGCACGATCAGCGCCGTCATCACCTTGGCGACGCTGGCGATCGGGACGGGCCGCTCGTCGGCGCTCGCGGATGGGGTGTCGTCGCCGAGCTGGAAGGCGCCCTGCCCGATGCTGGGCCACCCGTTCGTCGACAGGTAGTCGCGCTCGCTGTCGTCGAGCAGGTAACGGACGACGGCCGCGGTGGCGACGGCGGCCACGAGCAGGGCGGCCACGAGCAGGCGGCGCCGGCGCTTGCGGACCGGGGTGTGCAGGGTGGTCGGCCCGAAGCCCGGGCGGGGGAGTGTCTCCGTCACGGAGAGCAGCCTGGACGTTCGGGGTTATCGTCGGTGTTCGCGTGTCGCTTATGCGGAGCTTATGGATCTTGCCCGAAGCTCTACCGCGACACCCACGATCAGGAGTCGATGAGTGCGCGTCCTTCTCGCCGACGACGAGCAGCTGCTCGCCGACACGGTCGCCGACGGCCTGCGCAAGCTCGCCATGGCCGTGGACGTCTGTTACGACGGCGCGGCGGCCATGGAGCGCCTGGGCGTCAACAGCTACGACGTCGCCGTCCTCGACCGGGATATGCCGAAGGCCACCGGGGACGAGGTCTGCCGGTGGATGGTCGACTCGTCGCTCGGCACCCGCATCCTCATCCTCACCGCGGCGAGCGGGATCCGCGACCGCGTGCACGGCCTCGGCCTCGGCGCCGACGATTACCTGACCAAACCGTTCGCCTTCGCCGAGCTGGCCGCCCGGATCCAGGCGCTGGCCCGGCGCCCGCCGACCGGGGCACCGCCGGTGCTCGACCGGTTCGGCGTGCAGCTCGACATCCCGCGGCACCGCGCCTTCCGCGACGGCCGGCTGCTCGAGCTCACCCCGAAGGAGTTCGCGGTGCTGTCGGTGCTGATGCACTCGGCCGGCGAGGTCGTCAGCTCCGAGGAGCTGCTCGAGAAGGCGTGGGACGAGCACGCCGACCCGTTCACCAACGCCGTGCGGGTGGCGGTCATGACGCTGCGGCGCAAGCTCGGCGACCCGCCCATCGTCCACACGGTGCCGCGCGTCGGCTACCGCTTCGGGGAATGACGTCGTGCGCCTGACCCCGCGCCGCCGCGCGATCATCGCGATCCTGGTGAGCTGGCCGCTCGGCTACTTCTACCTGTACTGGGCGTTCTTCACCGCCACGAACATCTTCCGCGACTGGCGCAGCGGCTACGTCGGTTGTGACGGCACGTGGCGCAGCTACTTCAACTCGTGCAACCCGCAGGGCTACAGCTCGACGGTGGCCTGCATCGAGTTGATCGTGGCGACGGCCGTCATCCTGACCGTCGCGTTCTTCCTCGCCCGCTGGGTCGTCGACCCGGTGCGGCGGATCGCCGACACCGTCGGCCGGTTCGGCCCGAACAGCCTCGGCCTGCGGCTGGCCGCCGGGGGCCCGAAGGACGAGACCCGGCGGCTGGCCGACGAGATCGACGCGATGCTCAACCGGCTGGCCGAGGGCTACGAGGCGCAGCGGCGGTTCGCGTCCAACGCCTCGCACGAGCTGCGCACGCCGCTCGCCACGCAGCGCGCGCTGATCGAGGTGAGCCTGTCGTCGGCGCTGACCGAGGAGCAGCTCGAGCTGCTGTCGCGCCAGCTGCTCGCGACGAACGAGCGCAACGAGAAGCTCGTGGACGGGCTGCTCACCCTCGCCGAGACCGAGCGGGGGCTGATGGCCAACACGCCGCTGCGCCTGGACCGGATCGTCGGCGAGGCGGTCGAGGTGCTGCGCCGTACGGCCAAGGAGCGCGACGTCGAGCTGAGCGCGGTCCTCGCGCCGGTGACGGTAGTCGGCGAGGAGCCGCTGCTCGACCGGCTGGCGACGAACCTCGTGTCCAACGCGATCAAGTACAACGAGCCCGGCGGCTCGGTGATCGTGAACGTGGCCCAGAACGGGATGTTCACGGTCGCGAACACCGGCCCGTTCGTGCCGCCGGAGCAGGTGATGGCGCTGTTCGAGCCGTTCCGCCGGCTCTCCGGGGAGCGCCTCGACCACGGCGGCGGCGTCGGCCTCGGGCTGACGATCGCCCGCACCATCGTCGCCGTGCACGGCGGTTCGATCGAGGCCCGGTCCAACCCCGGCGGCGGGCTGGTCGTCGACGTCCGCTTGCGGCCGGTCGGTTAGCCGAGCCGGAGGTGCCGGGCGAAGAACCGGACCGCGCTGTCGGCCTCGAAGCGGGGCAGCTCCTTGTGCCGGCCCGCGTTGGCGTGCAGCGTCTTCTCCTGCGACGCGAAGGCGTCGAACAGCGCGAGGCCGGACTCACGGGGGATGTGCTCGTCGTCCCACTGCAGGTCGAACTCGATCGGGATCGTGATCTGCTTCGCGGTCTCGGCCAGGGGGTCGGCCCAGAACTGGCCGAAGACGGCGGCGGTGATCCTGGGCTCGACGGCGGTCAGCGGGATGCCGATCGCGGTGCCCAGGTTGATGCCGTAGTAGCCGACCGGGCCGCCGGTGCCGATCTCCGGTAGCTCTTGGAGCGCGTCGAGGGTCTTGCGCCATTCCGGCACGGCCCGCGCGGCGAGGTCGGCGTTGTACCGCGCGACGATGGGACCGACCGGCTCGCCGGTTGCCATCGCGTGTTGCATCGCCGCGATCTCCTGCTCGTCGTACGCGCTGCGCGGCCGGTCGCCGTGCCCGGGTGCGTCGATGGTGGCGACGTGGAAGCCGGCGCCGGCCACGAGCAGGTGCGCGCGGCCGACCATGGCGGCAGCGTTGCGGTCGGTGCCGCCGCCGTGGCCCAGCAGCACCAGCGGCGCGCGGGCGGACCCGGTGGTGGGCGAGCGGAGGACGCCGGGGACCCCGTCGACGGTGAAGTGGCGTTCGCGGACGCCGTTCGGCGTTGTCTGGTGGGTGAAGTGGAGTGCGTTCATAGGTGGTGCCTTTCGGGAGGACCAGCTCTTGGCGGCGCTCCCGGCGACACCTACGTCGTTCGCCCGACCGTGACGACGAGAGGGAGCACCCATACGGATACAGCGGTCATGGGTCTCACCTCCCGGCGCGATGTCACGGTCTGCTGCACGGTAGCGGCGAAGATCGTCGCGCCCAACTCGATTTCGCAGCGCGAGGCTCATAGGACGCATGACTCGGCCGCGGGCCACAGAGGCAGCCCGCCCAGGCCGACCCGTCGGCCCGCCGGTTTTCCGGCTACATCAACCGCGCGCGCATGCCGATGATCGCGTTGCGCCTCGCGCAGCGCGCTGGCTTGCATCCGCACTGGTCGCTATCTCGGGATGCCCGCGCGGGATAGCGGCCGCTAGGAGTGCAAAGCGCAGCGCGCGGGCGTGGCCCGAAGCGCTTGCTCGGCCGGACCACGTCGTCCCGCATCGGCCAGTGCGGTCAATGACACGTGCTGCGTCGGGCCGGCCGATCGCGTTCACCAGAACGCGGGAGCGACGCCCAGTGCCATGTCCGAACGTGTCGCACACTCTTCGTACGACGACACCGCAGGCCCAGGCCAACCGCGAATGGCACAACGCGTCTTGACGACCAGTCGGAGCATCAGTTGTGCGCGCCCCAGCCCGATACGCTCGAGAACGTTCCGGAGGAGATAGGGCCGCCGGCTCTTTGCGGCCGCGATTCTCATGAGGTCGCGCGTCGACAGGACGGCTGGAAACCGGCCCCGGAACCCTCCCGCTCATTCGACCGCGAAGCCCACTTGCCGCCACGCCTCGTAGATCGCGACCGCGGCCGAGTTCGACAGGTTCAGCGAGCGGCGCCCGGCCAGCATCGGTATCCGTAGCCGCTCGGTCACGTTCGGATGAGCCAGCACCTCGGCGGCGAGGCCCGTCGGCTCCGGCCCGAACATCAAAACGTCACCGCGCCGGTACTCGATCGAGGCGTAGGACGTCGTCGCCGCCGCCGTGAACGCGAACACCCGCGCCGGCAGCACGTCCGCCCACAGCGCGTCGAGGTCGGCGTGTACGGACACGGTCGCGAGGTCGTGGTAGTCGAGCCCGGCCCGCCGCAGCTGCGCGTCGGCCAGTCCGAAACCGAGCGGCTCGACTAGGTGCAGGTGGGCGCCGGTCGCCGCGGCCAACCGGATCGCGTTCCCGGTGTTCGGCGGGATCTTCGGCTCGACGAAGACGATGTGAAACACGATCCACCCTACGGTGTAGTCATGGCCACCGAAGACCCGTACTTCGCCGCCCTCTACGACCGCCTCGCCGTCGACCGGGGCGACGAGGACTACTACCTGCATCTGGTGTCGTCGGCGCAGCGGGTGCTCGACGTCGGCTGCGGCACCGGCACCCTGCTCCATCGCGCGCGCGAAGCTGGGCACCAGGGCCGCCTCGTCGGGCTCGATCCGGACGAGGACATGCTGAACCAGGCCCGCACGCACCCCGGTGTCGAGTGGGTCAGCGGCTATCTGCCGGACGCCGGCTTCGAGGACGACTTCGACCTCGTCTTCATGACCGGCCACGCGTTCCAGGTGCTGCTGACCGACGACGAGGTCCGCACGCTGCTGCGCGCGGTGCACATCGCGCTCGCCCCGGGCGGCCGGTTCGCCTTCGAGACCCGCAACCCGCTGTACCGGGCGTGGGAGAAGTGGACGCCCGAGCACGCGAGGGCGGTCGAGGACGCCGACGGCCATCCGGTCCGGGTGTGGCACGAGGTCGAGAAGGTCGACGGCGAGCACGTCACCTTCACCGAGACCTACGCCAGCCCGGACTGGTCGGCCGACAAGGTCAGCCGCTGCACCCTGCGATTCCTGCCGGCCGGCGAGCTCGACCACCTCCTGACCGAGGCCGGCTTCGTCATCGACGAGCGTTACGGCTTCTGGGACCGCAGCCTCTTCACCGCCGCGAGCCCGGAGATCATCACGATCGCGTCAGCGCACTGAGCGGGGCTCGGCGCCGGCCACCTCCCGCCCGGCCTCGACGGTGACCTCCTCGGACGGCACGTCCGCCCAGTCCCATCGCCAGCGCCACGCAGAGGATGAGCCGCAGTACCACCGACCCGCGCTCTCGCAGGACGTCGCCGCGTGGCAGGCTCTCCAGTCGACATGTCTGCACTCACCGACACGCTGGCCGCCCGCACCTCGCTCAGCGACGCCCAGGTCGACCACATCGCGCGCCTCGTCGGCGAGTGGCAGTTGCTCGCCGACCTCGCGTTCGCCGACCTGCTGCTGTGGGTACCGGTGGCGGTGCCGGCCGCCGAGGCCGGCAGCGTCCCCGCCTTCCTCTGTGTCGCGCAGTGCCGCCCGACCACCGGCCCGACCGCCTATCAGCACGACCAGGTCGGGGTCCTGCTCCGCGGGGAGCGGGTCGGACCGCTGCGCACGGCGTACTCCGAGTCCCGCATCTTCCGCGAGGTCGACCCCGACTGGGACGGTGACCTGCCGATCCGCCGGGAGGCGATCCCGGTCAAGCACGAGAAGCAGGTCATCGCGGTGATCGGCCGCGACGCCAACCTGGCCAGCGTCCGCACCCCGAGCCAGCTGGAGCTGGTCTACCTGCAGAGCGCGGCCGACCTCGCCGGCATGATCGCCGACGGGACATTCCCGGCCGCCGACTCCAGCGAGACGGAAGGGTCCGGACCGCGGGTCGGCGACGGGCTCGTCCGCCTCGAACCGGACGGCACGATCATCTACGCCAGCCCCAACGCGCTGTCGGCGTTCAACCGGCTCGGCGTCACCGGCAACGTCCTCTCCGAGCCGGTCGACGCCCTGACGAGCACGGTGGCCGACGACCCCTTCGACGCCGGCGACCTGGCCGCGGCGGTGGCCGACGCCATCGACGGCGGGCACCCGGCCAGCATCGAGATCGAGGGCGGCGGGGCCGTCATCCTCTTCCGGGCCCTCCCACTGCGCCCGCGCGGGGAGACCCTCGGCGCGCTGCTGCTGATGCAGGACGTCACCGAACTGCGGCGCCGGGACCGGCAGATCATGAGCAAGGACGCGACGATCCGCGAGATCCACCACCGGGTGAAGAACAACCTGCAGACGGTCGCGGCCCTGCTGCGGCTGCAGGCCCGACGGGTGTCGGTGCCGGGCGCCCGGGCCGCGCTGGAGGAGTCGATGCGGCGGGTGCAGTCCATCGCGCTCGTCCACGAAACCCTCTCGGTGTCCATCGACGAGTCGGTGGACTTCGACGAGATCGTCGACCGGCTGCTGGTGATGCTCAGCGACGTGATGGGTTCGGCGAACCGGATCGCCGTGCGGCGCACCGGCAGCTTCGGAGAGATCCCGGCCGAGGTGGCCACCGCGCTGGTGCTCGTCCTCACCGAGCTCGTGCAGAACGCGATCGAGCACGCCTTCCCCGACGACCGGAAGGGGACGGTGTCGGTCACCGCGGAGCGGGCCCGCGGGCAGCTGACCGTCGAGATCGTCGACGACGGCATCGGCCTGCCGGCCGACTTCACCGGCCAGCCGAACGACCGGCTCGGGCTGCAGATCGTGCGCACGCTGGTGTCGGCCGAGCTGAACGGCACCGTGGAGTTCCGCGGACACGCGGACACGCGGGGCACGTGCGCGCGGGTGGAGATGCCGCTCGGCCGCCGCGGGCGGATCGGCGGCTGACGGCTACACCGGTGCCGGCAACTAAACGGATGGCAATTAAACGGATGGCAACTAAACGGATCGAGTGGCGCGATTCCTCGCGCCACTCGACGGGTGGTCCGTCCCGGGGGACGGGTGCTGCAGGATCAGGCCAGCCGGGCGCGTGCCCGCGCGTTGCGCCGCTTCAGGGCGCGTCGCTCGTCCTCGGAAAGCCCACCCCAGACGCCGGCGTCCTGTCCGGACTCGAGCGCCCAGGTGAGGCATTCCTGTATCGACGGGGCAGCGTCGGCAGACCGCCTTCGCCTGCTCGATCTGCAGGATCGCCGGCCCGGTGTTCCCGATCGGGAAGAACAGCTCCGGGTCTTCGTCACGGCATATCGCGCGGTGCCGCCAGTCCATTGGTTGATCTCTCCTCACTCGGCTACGGGAACGAATGCATCTGCTCGCATGTCGTTCCCGCGCTTGTGAATCCTTTCACGAGCTCGCTCGTGCTTCAAGCAGTCCGGGTCCAGTGCAAGCCACGTCACCGGTCCTCAGGTGCCGCAGCACCGAGGAAATACGCCCGCATTTCCTCGCTACTGCGGCGCCCACCCATCGAGCAGGTGACGCGCCGCAGCCCGACCTGCGATCGACGCTACGCGTGATCGGCCACGTGGTCGAGAGGGAAGGCCCGGATCGATTTCGGGGGATTCAGCCGCTATTCTAGCGGTACGCCCACGACCCGGATGGCCCGCGGGACCGAGCGGAACGTCACTTTCTCGCGAGAGTCCAGGGCATCGCCGTCGACCTGGAACGGCAACGGCTCGTCCGCGAGAGCGTCAGGTGATCGAGATCGTCGAGGACGATAGGCGCCCGCGCCGGCCGATGTGTGGGCTGTTGCCCGAGAGCCGCGCCATGCTGAACAGCATCCCGGCCGTCCCCATCCGGCGCCGGGCGTACACCGTCAGCCCGTGTCGAAGCCGACCTCGGGGGTCGGGTGCAGTGGCCGGTTGCCGACGTAGGTCCACGGGTCGGCATTGGCCACGATCGTGAAGTAGACGTCGTCGTACCGCGTGCCGTCGGGGAGCTCGACGTGGACCCGCGGATGCCGCCGGTCGGCCCGGAAGAACTCGCTGACCCCCACCCTGGCGTAGAGCACGTGGGTCGAGCGCCTGCCCTGCCGCCGCTTGCGCTCGACGCCGTGGACGATCGCGGCGTCGAACCCCAGTCCGGCGGCGAAGCAGAAGTACCGGTCGTCGGCCAGCCCCATGCTCACGGTGTGGACGGTGTCCGATCCGCAGCCCCTCCAGCAGCGCCCCGGTCGCCTCGACCGGGTCGTGCGGCAGGCCGAGCGCGCGGACGAAGACGTTGGTCGAGCCGGCCGGGACGATGCCGAGCGCAGGCACGCGGTCGTGCACGCCGTCGGTGAGCAGGCCGTTGATGACCTCGTTGACGGTGCCGTCGCCGCCGAGGGCCACGACGACGTCCGTGCCGTTGCGCATGGCACGGCAGGCGAGCGCGGCCGCGTGGCCACGGTTCTCGGTCTCGACGACCTCGAGCTCGGCGTCGCTGGCCAGGGCGTGGGCCAGCACGTCGCGTTCGCGCGGGACTCATCGCGGTAGCTCGAGGGTTGGCAACCACGAGCACTCGCACGCCTTGGAGCCTACGGGTTTGCTGAGAAACAGTGCGAATCAGCCTCGCCGATAGGCTGGTCGGGTGCCCGAGGACGCCCCCGCCCGACCGCGCCGACCCCGGCCGAGACGACGCCGACGAGCGTCCCGCGGCCGCTGCGGATCGCCTGCGCGCTGATCGGGCTGCAAGCGGCGGGACTCCTGGTGGCGGCCGCGGTGCTTCTGGTCGACAGCCTCGCCGGCCGACCCCACCGACCGGGCGAGCGCGCTGCTGGGCGCCGGATTCGCCCTCATCGCCGCGCTCGCGTTCGGCCTGGGAACGCGCGGCCTGCTGCGCCTGCGCCCGGCCGCCCGCACGCCGGTCGTCGTCCTCGAGGTACTCACGGTGCCGGTTGCGTACAGCCTCGCCTTCGACTCCGACCGCCCCGCGTACGGCGGGCCGATCCTGATCGTCGCGCTGGCCGTGCTGTACCTGCTGTTCACGCCGCCGGCCCGCGCCGTCCTCGACCGCGAGGACCCGATCCGCTGACGCCGCCGGGCGATCAGCTCAGCTCTTGCGGCGCCGCTGCTCGACGACCGGCTCCGGCGCGCCCAGGCTCTCCCGCATCCGCTTGAGCCCCCGGGCGACGAGCCGCGACACCTGCATCTGCGACACCCCGACGATGGCCGCGATCTCGGTCTGCGTCTTGTTGGCGATGAAGCGCAGCAGCAGGATCTCGCGCTCGGCCTCCGGCAGCTTGGCGATGACTTCGCGCAGCAGGGCTCGCTGCTCGACCTGCTCGTAGCCCTCGTCGAGCACGCCCAGCATCGGGTGCTCGGGGACGGTCTCGCCCGGGGCGGCCAGCACGTCGAGCGGCACGCCGGAGTAGGCACGGGCCGCGTCGAGCGCCTCGAGCACGGTGTCCTCGTCGATCTCGATGCGCTCGGCGAGCTCGGAGACCGTCGGGGCCCGGCCGAGTTCCTGGCTGAGGTCGGCCCGGGCGGCGTTGAGCGTGGTCTGCATCTCCTGGGCCCGGCGGGGCACGTGGATCAGCCAGCCGGTGTCGCGGAAGTGCCGCTTGATCTCGCCGAGGATCGTCGGCGTCGCGTACGTCGAGAACTCCAGCCCGCGGTCGGGGTCGAAGCGGTCGATCGCCTTGATCAGCCCGATCGCGCCGACCTGGACGAGGTCGTTCATCGGCTCGTTGCGCCCGGAGAAGCGGCGGGCGAGGTAGACGACGAGCGGCATGTGCAGCTCGACGAGCTGGTCGCGCAGCGACTTGCGGCGCGGGCTGGTCCTCGGGCAGGGCGTGCAGCTGCACGAGCAGGTCACCGGCCTGGGCCCGCTCCTCGCTGCCCGGCCGTTGAGAACTCGTCACCGCGACGCTGCCTCACGCGCCTTGGTCACTGCGATGACGAGACGGTCGGCCTCCTTGCGTACATCGACGGTGCTGGCGAGCGCGCCGAGGACGGTCCAGGCGAAGCCGGTCCGGTCGGGCTCGGCGGCGTCGGCCGTCTGCACGCTCGTGGCGACGGCGAGGAGCCCCTCGGCGAGCTCGAAGCGCGCGTCGAGCGTGGAGTCGGGGGTGGCGTGCGGGAGCAGCAGGGCGCAGGCCTCGTCCACCGCGAGCCGGAGGTCCTCGATGTCGTCGATCGTGAGGTCGCAGCGGGCGGCCAGGCTGGCCGCGGTGAGCCGCAGCGTCGACACGTACACGACGTCGGCGGGAATGCGGACCTCGACGGCGTCCCCGTCGGGGCGATGCGAATCCGAGCTGGTCATGTCTGTTCGTCTCCTAGGCAGCCGGGTTCGGCAGGTTCCAACGGTTTACCACCGGGGAGCCGTACTGCGCTCCCAACAACGACGGGGCGGCGGTGCCGAGCAGGAGGTTCCCGCCCGCGCTCACCGGCAGCCCGATCCACCGGGCACCGAGCACCCGGCTGAAGTGACCGTGCCCGACGAGGACCACCGGTCCGTCCAGCAACGCCCGCGCTGCCTGGGTGAGTACCCGGTCGGCCCGCTCGCCTACCTCGTCCGGGGATTCTCCGCCCGGGCCGCCGTCGTGCCAGATCGTCCAGCCCGGGTCGGACTCCTGGATCTCCTCCGTCGTGCGCCCCTCGTACTCGCCGTAGGCCCACTCGGCGAGGTCCTCGGTCGTTTCGGTCACCTCGAGCCCGGCCAGCCGGGCCGTCTCGAGCGCCCGGCGCCGCGGGCTGGCGAGCACGAGAACCGGGTCGAGGTCGCCGAGGACGTCACGGACGGCGGCCGCCTGCCGCTCGCCGGCGGCGGTCAGCGGCAGGTCGGTGACACTGGTGTGCTTCCCGGCCGCGCTCCACTCCGTCTCGCCGTGCCGCACGATCCACAGCTGGACGTGGTCGGGCAGCTCCGGCGCGACGAAGGCCGGCCCGACGGACGGGCCGGCCTCCGACGACGACATCTGCCGCGCTCCGCTCAGGAGGCCTGCTTGGTCTCCCAGAAGATCTTGTCGATCTCCGCGATGTAGTCGAGCAGCGGCTGGACCTCGGCCGGGTCGACCGTGCCCTTGCCGCCGGCGGCGCCGGCCTGCTTGGTGGCCTTGTTGAACAGCTCGTGCAGCTCCGGGTACTTCTCGAAGTGCGGCGGCTTGAAGTAGTCGGTCCACAGCACCCAGAGGTGGTGCTTGACGAGCTCGGCGCGCTGCTCCTTGATGATGAGCGCGCGGGTGCGGAACACCGGGTCCTCGTTGCCCTGGTACTTCTCGCAGATCGCCTTCACCGACTCCGCTTCGATGCGGGCCTGGGCGGGGTCGTACACGCCGCACGGGAGATCGCAGTGGGCGTACGCGACGGCGGACGGGCGGAACAAACGCATATCGTTGACCTCCTGGAAAGGGTGGACGTCACGGGCGAATCCGATTTCGACCCTACTACCGAGGAGATGCCCGGTTGGAGGGGCCGACTAATCACATGGACCGGTCGCTCTTGCCGTGGCAGCGGGTCGAGGTCCACGGGCCGTCGATGGTCCCGACGCTGCGCCCCGGAGACATCGTGATCGTCCGGCGCGGCGTCCGGGTGCGGCCCGGCGACGTGGTGCTGGCGCGGTTCCGGGACCTGCCCGGGCGCCTCGTCCTCAAACGCGCCGTCCGGCCCGAGGCCGACGGATGGTGGCTGGCCTCGGACAACGGCTTCGCCGGAGGGGACAGCGAGACCCACGGAACCGCCGACGTGCTGGGCCGGGTCGTGCTGCGTCTGCACCCCGGCCGGCCCCGCCGGATCCGCTGAGCACCTCCGTCCGGGCGCAGGGCCACGATACGGGTCCGGTCAGCCGGTCAGAAAGCGCCGGTGCCGTTCGGCGTGCCGAGGCCGGTCGGGCCGTCCCAGCCGGCGCCGGCGTGGCACCAGACCGTGGTCGTGCAGCTGCCGTTGGAGCCGCCCGTCACGTCGTTGAGCGAGGACGTGTGGGACCACGTGTACGACGCCGGCGTGGAGCCGAAGTTGCCGGCGAGCGCGTACACGCTGGCGACGATCGGCGACGAGGCGCTCGTGCCGCCGTACACCTGCCAGCCGGATCGGCCCTGGTAGCGGGTCGAGTCGTAGACCGCGACGCCGGTGTTCGGGTCCGCGACGGCCGCGACGTCGGCGTTCGCCTTGCCCGAGCACTGGGTCGCCGACGTCTGCCAGTTCGGCTTGGCGTTGATCGTCGAGCAGCCGCTGCCCGCACCGCTCCAGGCCGACTCGCTCCAGCCCCGGGAGTTGCTCGCCTTGCTGAGGCTGGTGCCGCCGACCGCGACCACGCTCGGGAAGCTGGCCGGCGATTCCACGCCGTAGCCGCCGTCACCGGTGGACGCGGTGACCGCGATGCCCGGGTGGTTGTAGGCCGAGGTCTGGGCGCTGTCGCTGCCGCCGTAGCTGTTGCTGATGGCGATCACGCCGGGCACCGAGGCCGCGTAGTTCACCGCGGTGCCGAGGTTGGCGAACGACGCCGATCTGGCCTCGACGAGCAGGATGCGGCAGTCGGGGCAGGTGGCCGAGACCATGTCGAGGTCCAGGCTGATCTCGGTCGCCCAACCGGCGTTCGTCTTGGGCAGGCTCGACCCGCCGGTCTGGTTCACCCTTTTGAAGCAGCCGTTGGCGGTCGTGCAGGCGGCGAGCCCGTACTGGCTGCGGTACACGCCGAGGTCGGCCTCGGCGGTCGGGTCGTTGTAGGCGTCGACGATCGCGACAATGCGCCCGCCACTGGAGGACGATCCCAGGTTGTAGGCGCTGCGGATGTCGGCCGGGCCGTATCCCCGGGGCGTCGCGGCGGCCAGCGGCCTGCCCGAGCCGTCGGTGACGACGCGGGCGAGGCAGGCGGCGTAACCGGTCGGGGCGTTCGCGCAGACACGTTCGCTGCCGTGCCGCCCGGCGGGTCGGGCCGGGGCAGCGGCGGCGGGGATCGCGGACACGGCGGCGGTGACCGCGGCGGCGCCGACGGTGAGCGTGAGGGCGAGACGCCTCATCGAAGCTCCAGATGTGAGGGAGTGCGCGGGTGGTGGAGTGAGCGTGGATGACGATCGTCCGGTGCTGGAAGGGGGTCGTCGTGTCCACTTCGTGCCAGGCCCGAAAGGGACTCCGCCCAGATCTCCTTGATCGGTACGAATCGCCGCCGGCGGCAGCCGAGTGGGGTAGGTCGCAGTGCCGGTCGCCGCGGGGAAGCCGATCGCGCCCGCGTGCCAGACTTGAGGGACGGGCGAACCCCGGAAGCCTTTTCAGATCTGCGCCGTAACCTGGGCAGCACCGATTTCTCGATCCGTCTGGAGACAACTGCCGTGGGGTTCGACGCGGAGAGCGCGGTCTTCCGCGTGCACGAGGGCGGCAAGCTGGTCCTGCGCAGCACGCTCCCGCTCGTCGATCGCGAGTCGCTCTCGCTGGCCTACACGCCGGGTGTGGCCGAGGTCTGCTCGGCCATCGCCGCCGACGAGTCGCTGGCCCGCGCCTACACCTGGCGCTCGCGCCTGGTCGCGGTCGTCAGTGACGGCACCGCCGTGCTCGGCCTCGGCAACATCGGCCCGGCCGCCGCGCTGCCGGTGATGGAGGGCAAGGCGGCGCTGTTCAGCGAGTTCGCCGGCCTCAACGCCGTACCGATCGTGCTGAACACCACCGATGTGGACGAGATCGTGGCGACGGTCGAGCGGATCGCGCCGTCGTTCGGCGGGATCAACCTCGAGGACATCTCGGCCCCGCGCTGCTTCGAGGTGGAGGCCCGGCTGCGCGAGCGCCTCGAGATCCCGGTGTTCCACGACGACCAGCACGGGACGGCCATCGTCGTCCTCGCGGCGCTGCGCAACGCGGCCGCCGTCACCGGCCGCTCGCTCGGGGACCTGCGGGTCGTCGTCTCCGGTGCCGGGGCCGCCGGCGTGGCCTGCACGAAGATCCTGCTCGCCGCCGGAATCGGCGACATTGCGGTGGCCGACTCGAAGGGCGTGCTGCACCCGGGCCGTCCCGACCTCACCGCGGTCAAGGCCGCGCTCGCCGCGCAGACCAACCGGGCCGGCCTGACCGGTTCGCTGACCGAGGCGATGGACGGTGCCGACGTGTTCCTCGGGCTCAGCGCCGGCCGCGTCGAGGAGGACGCCGTCCGCAAGATGGCGCCGCAGGCGATCATCTTCGCGCTGGCCAACCCGGACCCGGAGGTCGACCCCGAGGTCGCCCACCGCTACGCGGCGATCGTGGCAACCGGGCGCAGCGACTACCCGAACCAGATCAACAACGTGCTGGCGTTCCCGGGCATCTTCGCCGGCGCCTTCGACGTCGGTGCCCGGACGATCACCGAGAACATGAAGCTCGCGGCGGCGACGGCGTTGAGCGAGGTGGTCGCCGCGGCCCTCGCGCCCGAGCACATCGTGCCGACCCCGTTCGACGCGCGGGTCGCGCCGGCGGTCGCGGCGGCCGTGGCCGCCCAGGCCCGGCTGGACGGCGTCGCCGCCCAGTGACCGGGCGGGTCCGCCGGCTGCTGGTCGGCGGCTACACCCCGCCGCGCGGTGCGGCCGACGGGATCGCCCTCGTCGAGCACGACCTGGCCGGCGGGTCGCTGCGGCTGGTCGGCGTCGTCGCGCGCACCGGCTCGCCGTCCGCGCTGGCGGTGTCGGCCGACGGCCGGACGATCTTCGCCGTCGAGGAGGACGATCCGGGCCGCGTGCACAGCCTCCGGTGGCGCGCCGCCGGCGAGCTCGAGCGGGTGTCGACCCGGCCCAGCGGCGGCGCGCATCCCTGCCATCTGCTCGTCCACCCGTCCGGCCGTCACCTGCTCACCGCGAACTACTCGGGCGCGACGGCCGCGGCGCACCCGATCGGCAGCGACGGTGCGCTCGGAGAGGCGTCCGACCTCCGTGCCTTCGAGGGGCGGGGCGTCGACCCCGAGCGACAGGACGCCGCCCACCCGCACATGGTGGCCGTCCGGCCCGGGACGGCCGAGGTGGCCGTTGCCGATCTCGGCGCCGACCGGGTGCATCGCCTGCTGTTCGACGAGCGCACCGGCCGCTTCGGCGCCGAGCTGCCGGCGCTCGAGCTGCCGCCGGGCTGCGGGCCGCGGCAGATCGTCTTCTCGCGCGACGGCGGGACCGGTTTCGTCCTCGGCGAGCTCGACAGCGCGCTGTACATAGCCGACTGGACGTCCACGCCGCCGCGGGTGACGGGCCGGGCGGCCGGGCCGGTGCCGCCGGGCAACCTCGCCGCCACGCTGGTGGTGGCGGGCGACCACGCCTTCGCCTCGCAGCGCGGCGCGGACGTCGTCGACGTGTTCGAACTCCGGGCCGGGGCGCCCCGCTCGGTCGGCAGGCTGCCGGTCTCCGGCCGCGGTCCGCGGCACATCGCCGTCGCCGGGGACGTGCTCTACGCGGCCAACGAACTCTCCGGGACGGTCTCCGCGGTCCCGCTCGCCGATCCGTCCGCGGGGCTCACCGCAGCGGCGCCGAGCGCGACCTTCGTGCTGCCGCTCTAAGCGACCACGAGCTGCCGGGCGGCGAGGCCGCTGCCGTCGAGCTGCCGCCACACGCCGGCCAGCCGGCGCACCGCCTCGACGAGCTGCTCGGCCGGTAGGGCGTACGGCAGGCGCAGGAACCGCTCCAGCGTGCCGTCCACCCCGAACCGGGAGCCGGGCACGACGACGACGCCGGCCTGGGCCGCCAGCATCGTCAGCGGCGTGGACAGCGGAGCCGGGAGTTCGGCCCACAGCGACAGGCCGCCCTGCGGCACGGTGACCCGCCAGTCCGGCAGCTCCCGGGCCACGGCGTCGACGAGGGCGTCGCGCTGCGGGACGAGCTGGGCGATGCGCTCGGCGGCGATCGCGTCCATGTCGTCGAACAGCAGGGCGGCCACCACCTGGTCGAGCACCGCGCCACCCATGTCGATCGACGTGCGCAGTGCCGCCAGCCGGTGGACGAGGTCGGTCGAAGCCCGCAGCCAGCCGATCCGCAGCCCGCCCCAGATCGGCTTGGACATCGAGCCGACGGTGACGACCGAGGCGTCGAGCTCGGCCGTCGCCCGCTCGCGCACGCCGAAGCCGAGGTCGACGAACGACTCGTCCACGACGACGGTGGTGCCGGTCTGCCGCGCGGTCTTGAGCACTTCGCGCCGATCGGCGGCCGGGACGAGCGCGCCGGTCGGATTGTGGAAGTCGGGCGTCAGGTAGGCCAATCGGGCCGAGGTCTGCCGCAGAGTGGCCTGCAACTGGCCGACCTGCCAGCCGCCCTGGGGGGCCATCGGCACCGGGACGAGCCGGCCGCCGTTGGCCCGGATCGCGTCGAGTGCCCCGGGATAGCTGGGCAGCTCGGTGATGACCCGATCGCCCGGCCCGATGAGCAGGCGCAGCAGCAGGTCGAGACCGTGCAGCGAGCCGTTGGTGATCAGGATCTGATCGGGTCGGGTGGCGACGCCGCGCGCGGTGAAGCGGGCGGCCACCGCCTCGCGCAGGATCGGCAGCCCGGCCGGCTCGTAGCCGTCGCCGAGCAGGTACGGGCCGATGCAGCCGGCGGCCCGGGTGACTGCCGCCGGGAGCAGCTCGGGCGGGGCGGGCAGGGCGGCGCAGGACAGGTCGATGATGTCGCCGGCCTCGCCGGGGCGGATGTTCCAGCGCAGCAGCGACGGCCGGGGCTCGGCGCCGGCCGGGACGGTGACGAAGCTGCCGGACCCGGTGCGGCTGGCCAGGAAGCCGTCGGCCCGCAGCCCGTCGTAGGCCGCGGTCACGGTGGCCCGGCTGACCCGCAGGGCGGTGGCGAGTTCGCGCTCGGAGGGCAGCCGGGTCTCGGTGATGATCCGGCCGTCGAGGACCAGCGACGTGATCGCGTGGGCCAGGGCCGAGTAGACGGGGCCGGGCATGGTGCGCAGGTCGGGCAGGAGGTCGGCGAGGGCGCGCCCGCCGATGCGGGACATCGGAGCCATGCCGACCATCGTGACAGGCAATGGCCCGGTCAGCCAGTCCGTTTCCACGCGATTGGCTGGATATTCGGCTTGGTCGGCTCGGGCATGCTGGGCCGATGCGTCCCCGCCTCGTCCGCCGGCTGGTGCAGCTCTACGTCGGCCTGTTGCTGTACGGGCTCGCCGGCGCACTGCAGGTGCGGGGCAACCTCGGCCTGGACCCCTGGGACGTCTTCCACCAGGGCATCTCCCGGCACACCGGGCTGGCCATCGGCACGATCGTCATCATCGTGGGCGCCGTCGTGCTCGTCTTCTGGCTGCCGCTGCGGCAGTGGCCCGGGCTGGGGACGCTCAGCAACGTCGTGCTGATCGGGCTGTCGATGAACTGGTCGCTGGACCTGATCCCGTACAGCCGGGCGCTCGGGTGGCGGATCCCGGAGATGGCGGGCGGCATCGTGCTGCTCGGCGTGGCAACCGGCCTCTACATCGGCGCGGCGTTCGGGCCGGGGCCGCGGGACGGGCTGATGACCGGGCTGGCCCGGCGCACCGGGCGTTCGATCCGGCTGGTCCGCACCGGGCTGGAACTCACCGTGCTCGCGGCCGGCTGGGTGCTCGGCGGCAACGTCGGCATCGGCACCATCCTCTTCGCCCTGGCGATCGGCCCGCTAGCGCAGATCTTCATCCCGATGTTCGAAGTGCAAAACGGCCCGGTGAAGCCCGTCGAGCCTGCGCTGGAAGTCGCCGCCGAAAGGTGACCACCGGGCGATGAGCGCTAGCGCGAAGAGCGCGCCGCCGCGCGAGCGTCAGCGAGCTTGCGGGAGCGCCACGCGATCCGGGCGAATTCAATCCTCCTCCTCGTCGCGGGCCAGCCAGGTGGCGAGTCGGTCGACGGCCGTCTCGAACTCGGGGTGCTCGTCGACGAAGGCCTGCAGCCGGTCGGCCAGCCATTCGACGCTGACCTGCTCCTCGCCGCGCCGGGCGGCGAGTTCCTCGATGCCCCGATCGGTGAAGTACATCCTCAGCCCTCCTCGTCGGCCGGATAGCGGACGCCGAGCCGCCGCCGGGCGTCGTCGAGCACCTCGAGCACGCCGATCGTGTCGTCGAGCGGGACGTGCGGGCTCTCGAGCAGGCCGGCGGTGAGGCACCGGGCCACCTCGGCGATCTGGAAGCCGTACCCGTTGCCGACCTGCGGCTCGGCCTCGATCACCTGATCGCCGGCCGAGGAGTGGACGGTGATCGCCGACGGGTGGTGCACGCGTCCCTCCACGCGCAACCAGCCGTCCGTCCCGGTGATCAACCCGGCGTACGGGCTGTACCCGGCGGCGCTGCAGTAGATCTGCGCCACCCGGCCGTCGCGGTAGCCCCACTGCAGCGCGGCGGTGACGTCGGTGCCGGTGGGGGCGATCGACCCGGTCACGGTCTGGGCGTCGGGCCGGCCGAGCACGAGCCAGGCGAAGGTGGCCGGGTAGACGCCGAGGTCGAGCAGGGCGCCGCCGCCGACCGCGAGGTCGTACAGCCGGCCGGCCGGGTCGTAGGGGAAGTACTTCGACAGATCGGCCCGCACGCCGACGACCGCGCCGATCACGCCCTCGGCCAGCAGTTGCTGGACCCGCAGGATCAGCGGGTGCACGCGCATCCACATGGCCTCCATGCAGAACAGCCGCCGGCCCCGGGCCTCGTCGACGACCTCGCGGGCCTGCGCGGCGGTGAGCGTGAAGGCCTTCTCGACGAGCACCGGCTTGCCGGCCCGCAGCGCCAGCAGCGCGTTGTCCCGGTGCTGGGCGTGGGTGGTCGCGATGTAGACGACGTCGACGCCCGGGTCGGCGACGAGTTCGGCGTACGAGCCGTACGAGCGGGCGACCCCGTGAGCCGCGGCGAAGGCCGCGGCCCGGTCGGCGTCCCGGGCCCCGACCGCCGCGAGCGCGTTGCCGGGCGTGGCCGCGATGTCGGCGCTCACCGTCGCGGCGATGCCGCCGGCGCCGAGCACCCCCCACCGGACGGGCTGGTCCTGATCGCTCACCCGCTCCGGCTCCTTCGGTTGAGTGGCGCCTTTCCGGTTGAGTGGCGCCTTACAAGGCGCCACTCAACCGGAAAGGCGCCACTCAACGGGAAGGCGGTGGGGGGCGATGTCACGCGAAGGCGGTTGCGACGACCTCGCGCTGCTGCTCCTCGTGCACGGCGTGCGACCCGACCGCCGGGGACGCCGACGCCTTGCGCGAGGCCCGCAGCAGCGGCCGTCCACCGAGGTGCTCGGGCAGGTTGAGGGCGATGAACGGCCAGGCGCCCTGGTTCGCCGGCTCCTCCTGCACCCACACCACCTCGGCGCCCGGGAAGCGGTCGAGCTCGGCCTTGATCGCGTCGGCCGGCAGCGGGTACAGCTGCTCGACCCGGACGATCGCGATGTCGGTGCGCTCGGCCTTCTGCCGTTCGGCGGCGAGGTCGTAGTAGATCTTGCCGGCACAGAGCAGGACCCGCCGCACCTCGCCGGACGCGCCGGTGTCGGGCAGAACGGGCTGGAACGTGCCCTCGGTGAACTCCTCCACCTCGCTGACCGCCGCCTTGAGCCGCAGCAGCGACTTCGGCGTGAACGCGATGAGCGGGCGCCGCACCGGCGAGAGTCCCTGCCGGCGCAGCAGGTGGAAGTAGTTCGCCGGCGACGAGCACATGGCGATCGTCATGTTGTTCTCGGCCGCGAGCTGCAGGAACCGCTCGGGACGAGCCGACGAGTGGTCCGGGCCCTGGCCCTCGTAGCCGTGCGGCAGCAGCAAGGTGACGGCCGAGCGCTGGCCCCACTTGGCCTCGCCGGAGGAGATGAACTCGTCGATGATCGTCTGCGCGCCGTCGGCGAAGTCGCCGAACTGGGCCTCCCAGCACACGAGGGCGTCGTCGCGCACGACCGAGTAGCCGTACTCGAAGCCCATCGCCGCGTACTCCGACAGCAGCGAGTCGTAGGCGAAGAACGGCGCCTGGTCGGCCGAGAGCTCCCGCAGCGGGGTGTACTCGGCGCCGGTGTGCCGGTCGATCAGGGTCGCGTGCCGCTGGGTGAAGGTGCCGCGGCGGGAGTCCTGCCCGGCGAGGCGCACCGCGCGTCCCTCGAGCACGAGCGAGCCGAACGCGAACAGCTCGGCCGTGGCCCAGTCGACACTGCCGGAGCTCGCCATCGCGACCCGGCGATCGATCTGCGGCTTGAGCCGGGGGTGGATCGTGAAGCCCTCGGGCGGGTTGGCGTAGGCCTCGGCGATCCGCTTGATCGCGTCGAGCGACACTGACGTGGTGACTGCCTGCGACGGCGTCTCGCGCTCGAGGTCGGGCTCGGCCGCCGACTTGCCGGTGGCGTTGCGGGTCTCGACGAAGACCTTCTCCAGCTGGGCCTGGAAGTCCTTCAGGGCCACCTCGGCGTCCTCGACGGTGATGTCACCGCGGCCGACGAGCGCCTCGGTGTAGAGCTTCCGGACGCTGCGCTTGTTGTCGATGATGTCGTACATCTGGGGCTGCGTGAACGACGGGTTGTCGGCCTCGTTGTGGCCGCGGCGCCGGTAGCAGACCATGTCGATGACGACGTCCTTGCGAAACTCCCGCCGGTACTTCACGGCCAGCTCGGCCACCCGGACGCACGCCTCGGGGTCGTCGCCGTTCACGTGGAAGATCGGCGCCTGGATCATCCGGGCGACGTCGGTGGCGTACAGCGACGAGCGCGACGACGACGGCGAGGTCGTGAAGCCGACCTGGTTGTTGACGACGATGTGGACGGTGCCGCCGGTGCGGTAGCCGCGCAGCTGGGAGAGGTTGAGTGTCTCGGCGACCACGCCCTGGCCGGCGAACGCGGCGTCACCGTGCATCAGGACGGGGAGCACCGAGTAGCCGTCCTCGCCCTTGTTCAGGACGTCCTGCTTGGCCCGGACGATGCCTTCGAGCACCGGGTCGACGGCCTCGAGGTGGGACGGGTTGGCCGTCAGCGAGACCGCAATCTCCTTGCCGTCGGCCGCGCGGAACGTGCCCTCGGCGCCGAGGTGGTACTTCACGTCGCCCGAGCCCTGCGCCGTGCCCGGGTCGATGTTGCCCTCGAACTCGTTGAAGATCTTGGAGTACGGCTTGCCGACGATGTTGGCCAGGACGTTGAGCCGGCCGCGGTGCGGCATGCCGATCACGACCTCGTCCATGCCGTGCTCGGTGGCCTCGTCGAGCACCGCGTCCAGCAACGCGATCACGGTCTCGGCGCCCTCGAGCGAGAAGCGCTTCTGCCCGACGTACTTGGTCTGCAGGAACGTCTCGAAGGCCTCGGCGACGTTGAGCCGGCCGAGGATGCGCAACTGCTCGTCCCGGCTCGGCTGGGCGTGCTTGACCTCGACCCGGTTCTGGATCCACTTGCGCTCTTCGGGATCGCTGATGTGCCGGAACTCGACGCCGACCCGCCGGCAGTACGCGTCGCGCAGCACGCCGAGGATGTCGCGCAGCTTCATCAGCTTCTCGCCGGCGAACCCGTCCACCGGGAACTCCCGGTCGAGGTCCCACAAGGTGAGGCCGTAGCGGGTGATGTCGAGGTCGGGATGGTTGCGGACCCGGTACTCGAGCGGGTCGGTGTCGGCCATCAGGTGGCCGCGGGTGCGGTAGGCGTTGATCAGCTCGAGGACGCGAGCGTCCTTGCCGATCTGCCCCTCGTGGCTGAACTCGCGGTCGACCAGCCACCGGACCGGCTCGTAGGGGATCTTCAGGGCCGTGAAGATCTCGTCCCAGAAGTCGTCGGACAGCAGCAGCTGGTGGATCTCGCGCAGGAACTCGCCCGACTGCGCGCCCTGGATGATGCGGTGGTCGTAGGTGGAGGTCAGCGTCATGATCTTGCTGATCGCCCGGTCGACGAGCTGGTCGGGGTTCATGCCGCTGAACTCGGCCGGGTACTCCATGGCGCCGACGCCGAGGATCGCCCCCTGGCCCTGCATGAGCCGCGGCACCGAGTGGTTGGTGCCGATCGTGCCCGGGTTGGTGATGCTGATCGTGGTGCCGGCGAAGTCGTCGGTGGTCAGCTTGCCGTTGCGGGCCCGCCGGATGATGTCCTCGTACGCGGCCCAGAAGCTCGCGAAATCGAGCGTCTCAGCGCCCTTGATCGAGGCCACGACCAGCGACCGCGAGCCGTTCTTGGCCACCAGGTCGATGGCGATGCCGAGGTTGACGTGCTCGGGCGTGACGACCGCCGGCTTGCCGTCGACCTCGCCGAAGGCGTTGTTCATCTCCGGGTGGACGGTGAGGGCCTTCACGACCGCGTAGCCGATGATGTGGGTGAAGCTGACCTTGCCGCCGCGGGCCCGGCGCAGGTGGTTGTTGATGACCACTCGGTTGTCGAAGAGCAGCTTGGCCGGGACGGCCCGCACGCTGGTGGCCGTCGGCACCTGCAGCGACTGCTCCATGTTGGCCACGACGCGGGCGGCCGCCCCGCGCAGCGGCGTGCTCTCCACCTTCTTGGCGTCCTCGGCGCTGACCGCCGGCTTGGCCGGGGTCACCTCGGCGGGCTGGGCGGTGGCGCGGGCGACGGCGCCCTCGGTCGACGGCGCCTCCGCGGCGGTGCCGGCCGACGGGCGGGCGGCCGGGGTCTCGCGGTTCTGGGTCGACTCGGTGGTCGGGCCGGGGCGGGCCGGCGCGGGCTGGGCCTGGTCGGCCGCGTCCTCGGTGCCGTCCTTGGCGTCGGCGGGGCGGCCGTTCCTGGCCGCGGCGCCGGCCGGCTTGTAGTCGGCGAAGAAGTCGTGCCACGCGGTGTCGACGCTCTTGGGATCGGCCAGGTAGCGCTCGTACATGTCCTCGACGAGCCACTCGTTGGCGCCGAAGTCGCCGATGGGGGAGTTCTCAGTACTTGCCGGCTGCTCCGTCGTCGCCACTGTCGCCAGGCCATCCTCGGGTCGTTTTTGGTCGTGCGTCCGCAACCGTCGAGACTACGCGTTACCACACGCCGCGGCATGCGCGACCGCCCCATATGTGGGCCATCAGACGGGGATCCGGCGGGCTGGCGACCACCGGGCGATGAGCGCTCGCGCGAAGAGCCCGCCGGCCGCGACGCCCCCGGTGGATGAGTTACGTGATGTCGCGGTTCATCGAGAAGGCGGCGCCGATGATTGCCGGGATGAACGCCCACAGCAGCAGGACGACCACCCCGCCGGTGGTGCTCAGGATCGACACGCCGTTCGCCGTGGAGTCCCCGCCGGTGTACAGGATCGCCTGGGCGGCCGTGCCCGGCATGTACGGCCAGGCCTGCTTGACGACCGGGATCGCCACCAGGACGTTCTCCAGGACGAGCAGGAACAGCAGGCCGACCACGACGGCGACGATCTGGTTGCGCAGCAGGGCCCCGATGCCCAGCCCGACGATGCCGAACAGCGCGACCACGGCGAAGACGCCGATGAGCGCGTGCCGCACGTCGCTGTTGCCGAACTCGACGGTGATGTTCTTCGAGTTCAGCCACGGCACGGCGACCGCGAGCTGGACGGCCACCGCCACGGCCGCGTACACGGCGCCGACGATCGCATAGGTGATCATCTTCGCGGTGACGATCGCCCAGCGGGAGGGCGTCTGCAGCACCGTCGGCGTGATCGTCTGGTACCGGAACTCGGTGGTGATGCCGAGGACGCCGAGGACGAACACCACGAGGTAGGCGGTGCTCGACGACGCGAACAGGTCGGGCACGTCCGACGCCGTCTTGACCCCGTCGTGCGGGGCGATCTGGGCGACGACCAGCAGGCCGCTCACCGCGATCGTCCCCATGAGCATCCAGAACCAGACCTGGGTCGTGCGCAGCTTGAGGAACTCGGCGTGGATGAGGCGGATCATCGCCGGGCCTCCAGCCTGGTGCTCGCCGCTGGTGAGGGCGAAGAACAGCTCTTCGAGATCGAAGCGCTGGGCGCTCAGCTCGTGCAGCTCGACGCCGCCGACGAACGCGAGGTGCCCGACCTGCTCGACCGAGAGCCCGCGGATCCGCAGCGTCCCCGGCCCCGGCTGCTCGACCTGGATCGGCTGGCCGGTGAGCACCTGCTGCAGCGCCGGCAGGTTGGGTGAGCGGACGACGACCGAGTCGGTGCCGGCGGTCAGCTCCTCGATCGAGCCGGCCCGCACGAGGCGGCCGCGGTCGAGGATGACGACCCGGTCGGCGACCTCCTGCACCTCGTTCAGTTGATGGCTGGAGACGAGCACCGTCCGGCCCTCGCCGGCGAGGTGCCGAAGCAGCCCGCGCAGCCAGCGGATGCCGTCCGGGTCGAGGCCGTTGGCCGGCTCGTCCAGGACGACGACCCGCGGGTCGCCGAGCAGCGCCGCGGCCAGGCCGAGCCGCTGCCGCATGCCCATCGAGTAGCCCCGCACCTTGCGGCGCGCGGCGTCGCGCAGCCCGACGAGTTCCAGCACCTCATCGGCGCGGGAGTGCGGCAGGCCGGCGACGGTGGCGAGGATCCGCAGGTGATTGCGGGCCGTCCGCGCAGGGTGGTAGCTGGACGATTCGAGGGCCGCCCCGACGACGCGTCCGGGGTGCTTGAGGTGCCGGTAGGGCACGCCGCCGATCGTCGCCTGCCCGCCCGTGGGGTGCACGAGGCCGAGCACCATGCGCAGGGTCGTGGTCTTGCCGGCCCCGTTCGGGCCGAGGAAGCCGGTGACCGAGCCCGGCTCGACGGTGAAGCTGAGCCGGTCGACCGCGCGGACCTTCCCGCGGAACACCTTCGTCAGGTCGTTGACGACGATCTGACCCTCGATCGGCGGCCCGCCCGGCACCGGAACCGCGGTCACGCGAATTCCGGGATGACCTGCGAGGCGAACAGGTCCACGCCCGCCGGGTCGTAGGCGGCGTCGACGAAGTAGCCGATCGTGTACGCCAGCCCCAAGCCCTCGATCTCGCGCAGCCGCTCGACGACCTGCTCCGGCGTGCCGACCAGGCCCGACCGGAACAGGTCGTGGTACCGCTGCACGTCGGCCTCCGGGACGAGCGCGCGGTAGTGGTCGTCGATCCAGTCGAGCTTGTCCTGCACGTCCTTCTCGGTGGCGCCGATGACGACGTTGAAGTTGCTGGAGCGGGTGATCTCGCCGAAGTCCCGCCCGACGTCGCGGCAGTGCTGCTCGAGGATCTCCGACTTGCGGCGGAACGTCTCCGGGGTGGCGTCGAAGTTCGTGTACTGGGCGTACCGCGCGGCGATGCGCAGCGTCTTCTTCTCGCCGCCGCCGGCGATCCACAGGGGGATCCCGCCGTCCTGCACCGGCAACGGCTGGCCGATCGCGCCGTCGACCCGGTAGTGCTTGCCGGCCAGCGTGGCCTGCCCGTCCGTCCACATCTGGCGCATGATCTGCACGCCCTCGTCGAGCATGCCCAGGCGGGTGCCGGCGCTCGGGAAGCCGTAGCCGAAGGCATTCCACTCGTGCTCGTACCACCCGCCGCCGATGCCCATCTCGATCCGGCCCCCGGAGATGACGTCGCAGGTGGCAGCGACCTTCGCCAGGTAGGCCGGGTTGCGGTAGGCCATGCAGGTGCACATCTGTCCGAGGCGCACCCGCTCGGTGGCCGCCCCGAACGCCGCCATGAGCGACCAGGCCTCGTGGGTCGCCTCCTCGGTCGGGACGGGGACGGTGTGGAAGTGGTCGTAGACCCAGATCGACTCCCACGGCCCGGCCTCGGCCCGGCGGGCGAGGTCGCGCATGGTGGTCCAGTGCTGCTCGGTGGGGATGCCGACGAGATCGAGTCGCCAGCCCTGAGGAATGAACATTCCGAAGCGCATGTGGGCCACCCTAGTGGGAGATATCCGGCGTCACGGTGATCTTTCGCGCAAGAGGAGTTGAGCATGCGGATGCATCCGGCCGAGGCCCGTCGGCGGTTCGCCGGCGCCCGGGTGGCCCGGCTCGCGACGGCCTCGGCCGGCGGGCAACCGCACCTCGTCCCGATCGTCTTCGCCGTCGACGGCGATGCTCTCTACACCGCCGTCGACGACAAGCCGAAGACGACCCGAGCGCTGCGGCGGCTGGCGAACCTCGCCGGCAACCCCCGGGTCGCCGTGCTCGTCGATCACTACGACGACGACTGGACGCAGCTGTGGTGGGTGCGCGCCGACGGCGCGGCCCGGGTGGTGGACGGGGCGGAGGCCGAGGCGGCGCTCGACCGGCTCGCCGCGCGCTACCCGCCCTACGGTGAACGGCGCCCGGCCGGGCCGGTCATCGCCGTCGCGGTGACGCGCTGGTCGGGCTGGCTGGCCGCCGGCGACCCGTCGACGAGCGCGTAGACCGGGTTCGCGATCGCGAGGTGACCGCGGTACTGGCCGACCCGGCCGGTGGCCCGCACGACCGCCCCGCAGACGACGCCGGGGATCTGCGTCCGGCCCATGAACAGCAAGCGCAGGCCGCCGGTGCCGTCGAAGATCTGCACCTCCAGCGAGCGACCGGCCACCGCCCCGAGCTGGACGGACCGGACCCGCCCCTCGACCGTCACCTTCTGTCGCCAGGCCACCCGGCCGATCGGGGTCGTACCGGGCCCGCCCGGCGGGAGCGACTCGGCGGTCGCGGGCCGGATCGGGAGGGCCGGCTCGGCCGACGCCATCTGCTGCCGGACCTCGATCCGCTCGATCGCCTCGTGCGGCAGGGTCGTGTCGAACGGCACGATCGTCGCGGCGACGTGCGGGATGCGGGCCACCGCGCCCGCGATCCGGTCGGCGGTGCGGTCGTGCAGCAGCCGCTGGGACACCCGGCGGAAGGTCCGCCGCGGGAGCAGCAGGGTGACCTCGGCCCGGTCCTGGATCACGGTGTCGAACGCCAGCTCGCTCACCGTCCGCTCGAGCCGCCGGTCCGGGCACTCGACGAGCTCCAGCGGGTACCGGTCGCCGAGCCCGCGGGCGAGCCAGTCGCGCTGCAGTTGCTCGGCGACGAGGTTGTCCAGCACGACGTGCACGACCCGCAGGTCCGTCGGCCGGATGCTCCCGGCGTATCGCAGCGCCCGCAGCACGGCCAGGTCGAGGCGGTCGACGAGGACCAGGATCGTGTGGCGGCCGTAGTGGCCGGCCTCGGCCTGCTCCTTCTTGTCGGCGCGGACCCACGTCACCAGGTCGAGGGAGCGGGCCTCGGCGCGGTAGCGCTGGTTCAGCCGCATCAGCACAAGCCACCCGAGCGGGAACAGCAACACCACCAGCCAGGCACCCTGACCGAACTTCACGACCGCGAAGATCACCACGACGAAGGCCGAGACGATGCCACTCGTGGCGTTGATGGCGGCCCGGCGCCGCCATCCCGGCTGCCGGTGGGTGCGGTGGTACCTGGCCAGGCCGAGCCCGGCCATGGTGAAGCCGGTGAACACCCCGATCGCGTAGAACGGCAGCAGCTTGTCGACGTGCGCACCGACCCCGAGCAGCAGCGACACCGCCATGACCGTGAGGGCGAGGATGCCGGTGCTGAACGCGAGCCGGTGGCCGCGGCGGGTGAGCTGGCGGGGGAGGAAGGAGTCCTCGGCGATGAAGCTCGCGAGGAACGGGAAGCCGGTGAACGGGGTGTTCGCGCCGGTGTAGAGGATCAGGGCGGTCGCCACCTGGACGACGGTGAACCCGAGGTTGCCGAACCACTGGTGGCCGAACGCGGCGTGCGCCACCTGGCTGATCACGGTGGGGCTGCCGCTGCTGAACGGGGTCGCGTGGGTCTGCCAGGCGAGGTAGGAGACGCCCAGCACGAGCGTGCCGAGGATGGCGCTCATCATGCCGAGGGTGCGCCGGGCGTTCGGCCCGGCGGGAGGCTTGAACGCGCTCACACTGTTGGAGATGGCCTCGAGGCCGGTGAGCGACGCGCCCCCGTTGGCGAACGCCTTCATCAGGACGTAGAGCGCGGCGAACGTGAACAGGGCATGGTGCGCGTCGTGCACGCCGACGAGTTGGGTGGCCCGCTCGTGCGCGGTGTAGGTGATCGTCGGCAGGTCGCCGAACAGCTCACGCATCACCCCGACCACGACGACGAGGCCGGCCGAGGCGACGAAGAAGTAGGTGGGGAAGGCGAAGGCCTTGCCGGCCTCCCGGACGCCGCGCAGGTTGCCGAAGGCGAGGACCAGCACGACGCCGATCGAGATCTCGAGGGCGTACGGCGCGAGCGGGCGCACCAGCGAGGTGATCGCCGCCGTCCCGGCCGCGGTCTGCACAGCGACGGTGACGATGTAGTCGATGAGCAGCGCCACCGAGGCGATCTGCGCGACCCGGGGGCCGAAGTTCTCCCGGGCGACGACGTACGAGCCGCCGGCCCGGGTGTAGATCATGACGACCTCCCGGTAGGAGAGGGTCGTCAGGACGAGCAGGCCGAGCACGACCGCGGTGAGCGGCATGAGCAGGTGGAACCCGGACAGGCCGAAGATCGGCAGCAGGACCAGCAGCATCTCCTCCGAGCCGTAGGCGGAGGACGAGATGCAGTCGCTGGACAGCACGCCCAGCGCCGCCTTCTTGGACAGCTTCTCCTCGTGCATCGCCGCGGTGATGAGCGGCTTGCCGAGCAGTAGACGCTTCGTCCGGTAGCCGAGAGTTTCCGGCAGGTCGACGTCGACGGGGGTGCCCACGCTCTCCGACGCTAGGAAGCCGCGGGCCGGTTGGAGGGGCTGCTCACGCATCGCTCACGCGCACGTGACCCAGGACTCGTCGGGCGAGGTCGGCCAAGGGCGTGAAGGCGGCGCGAGGACCCCGTGAGGATCGCCGGAAAGGGTCCGGCTGCGGGTCTGCGCGGGCGTTGACTGCGGACTGCCGGCGACGGATCGCCGGTCCGCGCGAGGCGGCGAACCGGCCTCGACCGACGTAACGGAGCCTGTGGTGGCTGACTTCTGGGCGATCGTGGTGACGATCGCGGTCTTCGCGTTGCTGGCGCTCATCGCGAAGGGGGCGGAGCGGCTTTGAGTGCCGTGAACGTCGTCGGTTTGATCCTCGCGATCATCTTCGCCGCCTTCCTCGTGATCGCGCTGGTCTTCCCCGAGAAGTTCTGATGTCGGACACCCTCGCCGGCGCCTTCTTCATCGGCTCGCTGGCCGTCGGTCTCGCGCTGGTCTACCGCCCGCTCGGCGAGTACCTGGCCCGGATCTTCACCGGCCGCAAGCACCTCGCGGCCGAACGGGCGGTCTACTGGCTCGGCGGCGTCGACGCCGACAGCGAGCAGACGACCTGGCGCTACCTGCGGTCGGTGCTGGCGTTCGGGTCGGTCTCCGTCCTGTTCCTGTACGGCCTGCTGCGGTTGCAGCAGCACTTCTGGCCGCCGTACTCGGTGCCGAAGATGACGTCGGACCAGTCGTTCAACACCGCGGCCAGCTTCGTCACCAACACGAACTGGCAGTCCTACTCCGGCGAGAGTGCGCTCGGCTACGTCGTGCAGATGGCCGGCCTCGCCGTTCAGAACTTCGTCTCCGCCGCCATGGGCATCGCGGTGGCGGTCGCGCTGGTGCGCGGCTTCGCCCGCAACCGGACCGAGCAGCTCGGCAACTTCTGGGTCGACCTGACCCGGATCTCGCTGCGGCTGCTGCTGCCGGTCTCGATCGCCTTCGCCCTGGTGGCCGTCGGCGGCGGGATGATCCAGAACTTCCACCACTACACCACCGTGCACACGCTGGCCGGTGGCACCCAGACGATCACCGGTGGCCCGGTGGCCAGCCAGGAGGTCATCAAGGAGTTCGGCACCAACGGCGGCGGCTTCCTCAACGCCAACTCGTCCCACCCGTGGGAGAACCCGACCGCGTGGACGAACTGGATCGAGATATTCCTGCTGCTCGCGATCGGCTTCGCCCTGCCCCGGGCCTTCGGCCGGATCGTCGGCGATCTTCGCCAGGGCCGGGCGATCCTGTCGGTCATGGTCGGCATCGCTGTGCTCAGCGTGGTCCTCAACGTCGCCTTCCAGACGATGCACCACGGGACGGTGCCGACCGCGGTGGGCGCCTCCACGGAGGGCACGGAGACGAGATTCGGGGTACCGGACTCGGCGACGTTCGCCACAGCAACGACGTTGACGTCGACCGGTGCGGTCGACAGCTTCCACGACTCATACACGAGCCTGGGTGGGCTGATGACGCTGCTCAACATGATGCTGGGCGAGATAGCGCCGGGCGGTACCGGCTCCGGCCTGTACGGCATGTTGATCCTCGCCGTGATCACGGTGTTCGTCGCCGGCCTGATGGTCGGCCGCACGCCGGAGTACCTGGGCAAGAAGCTCGGCGGCCGCGAGTTGAAGTTCGCCTCGCTGTACCTGCTGACCACGCCCGCACTCGTCCTGATCGGCACGTCGATCGCCATGGCGCTGCCCGGTGAGCGGGCCGCGATGCTCAATTCGGGCCCCCACGGACTCGCCGAGGTCCTCTACGCGTTCACCTCGGCCGGCAACAACAACGGCAGCGCGTTCGCCGGGCTCGGGGTCAACACCGTCTGGTTCAACTACGCGCTCGGCCTCGCCATGCTCCTCGGCCGGTTCCTGCCGATGATCTTCGTCATCGGCCTGGCCGGCGCCCTCGCCCGGCAGAAACCCGTCCCGGCGTCGGACGGCACGCTGCCGACCCACAAGACGCTGTTCATCGGGATGCTGTTCGGCGTCACGCTGATCGTCGTCGCCCTGACCTACTTCCCGGCGCTGGCCCTCGGGCCGCTCGCCGAGGGGCTGCACGGATGAGCGCGCGCGCGAAGACGACTGAATCGGTGGCCACAGGGTTGCTCGACCCGAAGCAACTCTGGCGGTCGCTGCCCGACGCGGTGCGCAAGCTGGACCCGCGCACGCTCTACAAGAACCCGGTCATGCTCCTCGTCGAGGTGGGCGCCGTCTTCACGACGGTCATCGCGATCGGCACGCCGACGGTGTTCGCCGGGCTGATCGTCGTCTGGCTCTGGCTCACCGTCCTGTTCGCCAACCTGGCCGAGGCCGTGGCCGAGGGGCGGGGCAAGGCGCAGGCCGACGCCCTGCGTCGCGCCAAGACCGACACGGTGGCCCGGCGGCTGGTCCGGCGCGATGACCTCACCGGCGCGGAGGAACTAGTCCCGGCCCCGCAGTTGAAGCCGGGCGACCGGGTCGTCTGCGCGGCCGGCGACATCATCCCGGGTGACGGCGACGTGGTCGACGGCATCGCCAGCGTCGACGAGTCCGCCATCACGGGCGAGAGCGCGCCGGTCATCCGGGAGAGCGGCGGCGACCGCAGTTCGGTCACCGGCGGCACCCGCGTGCTCAGCGACCGGATCGTCGTGCAGATCACGCAGAAGCCGGGCGAGAGCTTCATCGACCGGATGATCGCCCTCGTCGAGGGGGCGAGCCGGCAGAAGACCCCGAACGAGATCGCGCTGAACATCCTGCTCTCGTCGCTGACGATCATCTTCCTGCTGGCGACGGTGACCCTTCAGCCACTGGCGATCTTCGCGAAGGCGAACCAGCCCGGCATCCCGGACTCGGCCGCGCTCGACGCGCACGGCATCACCGGCATCGTCATCGTCTCGCTGCTGGTCTGCCTGATCCCGACGACGATCGGCGCGCTGCTGTCGGCGATCGGCATCGCCGGAATGGACCGGCTCGTCCAGCGCAACGTGCTGGCCATGAGCGGGCGCGCGGTCGAGGCGGCCGGCGACGTCAACACGCTGCTGCTCGACAAGACGGGCACGATCACCCTCGGCAACCGGCAGGCGAGCGACTTCCTGCCGGTCGGCGACATCCTGATCGACGATCTCGCCGACGCGGCGCAGCTGTCCTCGCTGGCCGACGAGACGCCCGAGGGGCGGTCGGTGGTCGTGCTCGCCAAGACCCGCTACGGCCTGCGCGAGCGGGCCCCGGGTGAACTCACGCACGCAACGTTCGTCCACTTCACCGCCCAGACGCGGATGAGCGGCGTCGATCTCAGCGCGATGAACGGCCATCCGGCCCGGCTGATCCGCAAGGGTGCCGCCGGTGCGGTCACGGCGTGGGTCCGTGACAACGGCGGCCAGGTCCCGGTCCGCACGTCCGAACTCGTCGACGGCATCGCGGCCGGCGGCGGCACGCCGCTCGTGGTGGCCGAGCAGGTCGGCGACGACGCGCCCCGCATTCTGGGGGTCATCCACCTGAAGGACGTCGTGAAGCCGGGGATGGTCGAGCGCTTCGAGGAGCTGCGCCGGATGGGTATCCGCACGGTGATGATCACCGGCGACAACCCGCTCACCGCGAAGGCGATCGCTGACGAGGCCGGCGTGGACGACTTCCTGGCCGAGGCGAAGCCCGAGGACAAGATGGCGCTGATCAAGCGCGAGCAGGAGGGCGGCAAGCTCGTCGCGATGACCGGTGACGGCACCAACGACGCGCCGGCGCTCGCCCAGGCCGACGTCGGCGTGGCGATGAACAGCGGGACGTCGGCGGCGAAGGAAGCCGGCAACATGGTCGACCTCGACTCCGACCCGACCAAGCTCATCGAGATCGTCGAGATCGGCAAGCAGCTGCTGATCACCCGGGGGGCGCTCACCACGTTCTCGATCGCGAACGACGTCGCGAAGTACTTCGCGATCATCCCGGCGATGTTCGCCGCGGTGTACCCGGGCCTCGACCGGCTCAACGTCATGCGGCTGCACTCGCCGCAGTCGGCGATCCTGTCCGCCGTCATCTTCAACGCGGTGATCATCGTGGCGCTGATCCCACTCGCGCTGCGCGGCGTGCGGTACCGACCGTCCGGCGCCAGCGCGATGCTGCGCCGCAACCTGTACGTCTACGGCGTGGGCGGGATCGTCCTGCCGTTCCTCGGGATCAAGGTCATCGACCTGATCATCCAGTTCATCCCCGGAATCCGGTGACATCGATGCGCTCCCTGCTCAACACGCTTCGACAGCTCTCTGCCGCCCTGCGGATGCTGCTGGTCTTCACGGTGATCCTCGGCATCGCCTACCCGCTCGCGGTCACGGCGATCGCGCAGATCCCTGGGTTGGAGGGACGGGCCGACGGCTCGATCCTGAAGGTGCACGGCAAGCCGGTCGGGTCGGCGCTGATCGGCCAGTCCTTCACCGACCAGGACGGCAACCCGCTCGTGCAGTACCTGCAGTCGCGGCCGTCGGCCAGCGGCTACGACCCGACGGTCACCGGGCCGAGCAACCTCGGCCCGGAGTCGATCGTCGACACGCTGCCGGACCCCAAGGTCAACGGCGACAGCGGGAGGCCGAGCCTGCTCACCCGGGTGTGCTCTCGCAGCCTCGCGGTCGGCCGGCTGGAGGGCGTCGACGGCTCCCGGCCGTTCTGCACCTCGGACGGCGTCGGTGCCGTGCTCGCGGTGTTCTACTCCGAGCCCGGCTACCGGGGTCACGTCACCCGAGCCGTCAGCCTGAACCAGGAGTGCCCGGCCAAGCCGTTCATCAGCGCCTACCGGGGTGCCCCGGTGACGTGTGCGACGTTCGGGGCCGACTACCGCCGGGGAAAGGTCGTGCCGATCCGCGGCAACGCTCCGGCGGCGCCCGCGGTGCCGGCCGACGCCGTGACGGCGAGCGCCTCCGCGGTCGACCCGGAGATCAGCTACGCGTATGCGCAACTCCAGGAGCGGCGCATCGCCAAGGCGCGCGGCACCTCGCTGAGCCAGGTCGCGGCCGTGGTCGACCGCATCGCCAGCGGCCGGGACCTCGGCTTCATCGGCGAGAAGAAGGTCAACGTCCTGAAGGTGAACATCGCCCTCGACGCCGAGTACCCCTACCCCGGCAGCTGACCGATGAGTGGAGCAGACTCGACGCGCGACGACCGGGAGGAGGCACGCATGGGCCGCGGCACGCTGCGCATCTACCTCGGCGCGGCCCCGGGTGTCGGCAAGACCGTCGCGATGCTCGACGAGGGCCGACGCCGGCTCGCCAGAGGCACCGACGTGGTCGTCGCCTTCGCCGAGACGCACGGGCGGTCGTTCACCGCGGAATGCCTTCACGACCTGCCGAGCGTCGCCCGGAAGCCGGTCGTCTATCGCGGCGCGCGCTTCGAGGAGATGGACCTCGCCGCCGTGCTCGCCCGCCGCCCCGCCGTCGCGCTCGTCGACGAGCTGGCGCACACCAACGTGCCGGGTTCCGGCCCGCACGCGCACCGCTGGGAGGACGTCGCCGACCTGCTCGATGCCGGGATCGACGTCATCAGCACCCTGAACATCCAGCACCTCGAGTCCCTCAACGACGTCGTCGAGCAGATCACCGGCGTGCCCCAGCAGGAGACGGTGCCCGACGCGGTCGTGCGCGCGGCCGAGCAGCTCGAGCTGGTCGACATGACCCCCGAGGCGCTGCGCCGGCGGATGGCGCACGGCAACGTCTACCCGCCCGAACGGGTGGACGCCGCCCTCGGCAACTACTTCCGCGTCGGCAACCTCACCGCGCTGCGCGAGCTCGCCCTGCTCTGGCTGGCCGACTCGGTCGAGGAAGGCTTGCAGCGCTACCGGGCCGAGCACGGGATCACCCGGACCTGGGAGACGAAGGAGCGGGTCGTGGTCGGGCTGACCGGCGGCCCCGAGGGTGAAACCCTGATCCGCCGGGGGGCGCGGATCGCGGCCCGGACCGGCGGCGAGCTGGTCGCGGTGCACGTGGCCCGTAGCGACGGTCTGGCCGGGCCGGGCGTGGCCGCGCTCACCTCGCAGCGGCTGCTCGTCGAGTCGCTCGGTGGCACGTACCACTCGGTCGTCGGCGACCAGGTCCCGACGGCGATGCTCGACTTCGCCCGACGGGTCGACGCCACGCAGATCGTGCTCGGTGCGTCCCGCCGCGGCTGGCTGGCCACCGCGCTGGGCGGCCCCGGTACCGGTGCGGTGGTGACCCGGCATTCCGGCCAGATCGACGTCCACCTCGTGAGTCACGCGTTCGCCGGTGGGGCCGGGAGGCGGCTGCCCCAGCTCACCGGTGGTCTCACGCCCCGGCGCCGGGTGGCCGGGCTCGTGCTGGCCGCCGTCCTGCTGCCGGCGCTCACGATCGTCTGCACCCACCTGCGGGACCGCCTCGACCTGGCCGCGGACGTCCCGCTCTACCTCATGGTGGTCGTGCTGACCAGCCTCGTCGGCGGCTTCTACCCGGCGCTGATCAGCGCGCTCGCCGGCAGCCTGCTGCTCAACTACTACTTCACCGCGCCGCAGCACACCTTCACCATCAACGAGCCGGCGAACGTCGTCGCCGTCGTGACCTTCCTGCTGATCGCCGTTCTCGTGTCGCAGGTGGTCGACCTGGCCGCCAAGCGCTCGACGCTCGCCGCCCGGGCCGGCGCCGAGGCCGAGACGCTGTCGACCTTCGCCGGCAGCCTGCTCCGCGGCGAGCAGACGCTGCCCGCCCTGCTCGACCGGGTCCGCGAGACGTTCGCGATGGAGGCCGCCGCCCTGCTGCGGCGCGACGAGGACAGCCGGGCGTGGGCGGCGATCGCGGCCGTGGGCGCGGAGCCACCGGCCAGGCCGGAGGACGCCGACGCCGCCGTCCCCATCGGTGAGGACCTCGATCTCGCGCTGCGCGGCCACCCGCTGCCGGCCGGCGACCAGCGGGTCCTGGCCGCGTTCGCCGCGCACGTCGCCGTCGCCTACCGGCAGCAGTTGCTGGCCGAGGCCGCCGAGGCGGCCGAACCGCTCGCCGAGTCCGACCGGCAGCGGACGGCGCTGCTGAACGCCGTGAGCCATGACCTGCGCACGCCGCTCGCCGCCGCCAAGGCCGCGGTTTCCAGCCTGCGCGGGGCCGACGTGCCCTGGAGCGAGGGGCAGCGCCGGGAACTGCTGAACACCGCTGAGGACGCGCTCGACCGGCTCACCGACCTGGTGACCAACCTGCTCGATCTCTCCCGCCTGCAGGTCGGGGCGCTCCCGGTCGTGCCGTCGGTGGTCGGGCTGGACGACGTCGTCGCGCGGGCCCTCGAGCACGTCGACCCCGACGCGAAGGTCGACGTCGACGTGCCGGCCGACCTGCCCGAGGTCCGCGCCGACGCCGGGCTGCTCGAGCGGGTCGTCGCCAACGTCGTGCAGAACGCGCTGCGCTACGCGCCCGCCGACACGGCCGTCCGAGTGGCCGGCAGCACCGTGCAGGGTCGCGTCGAGCTGCGGGTCATCGACCGGGGCGTCGGCATCGACCCCGAACAGGCGGAGGCGGTCTTCCGCCCGTTCCAGCACACCGACGACGCGCGGGTCGACGGCGCCGGCGTGGGCCTCGGCCTGGCCATCGCCCGCGGCTTCGCCGAGGCCATGGGCGGCTCGGTGACCGCCGAGCCCACGCCCGGCGGCGGCGCCACCGTGGTGATCACCCTGCAGGCGGCGGCGTGACCGAGCTTGCGAGGTCACAAGGCGGCACAGCACTGGTCGCGACGACGACGAGCGCCAGCGAGGAGGCGACGTGACCCGGGTGCTGCTGGTCGAGGACGAGCCGCCGCTGCTGCGCGCCCTCGCGATGAACCTGGTGGCCCGCGGCTACGCCGTCACCGAGGCCGAGACGGGCGCCCGGGCCCTCACCGCGCTCGCCGACCAGCAGCACGACGCGATCGTGCTCGACCTCGGCCTGCCCGACATGTCCGGCGTCGACATCATCCGGGCCGTCCGCGAGTTCGCGACGACGCCGATCATCGTGCTCTCGGCACGCAGTGGCAGCTCGGACAAGGTCGAGGCCCTCGACCTCGGGGCCGACGACTACGTCACCAAGCCGTTCAGCATGGACGAGTTGCTGGCCCGGCTGCGGGCGACCAGCCGCCGGGTCGCCGCGTCGGACGAGCCGGTGACCGCCACGGTCGGCGACGTCACGGTCGACCTCGCCGCGACCACGGCCGTCCGGGAGGACGGCACGCCCGTGCACCTGACGCCGACGGAGTGGAAGATCCTGGACGTGCTGCTGCGCCGCCCGGGAAAGCTGGTCAGTGGCGACACCCTGCTGACCGCGGTGCGGGGATCGTCCGAGCACACCGACCCCAGCTACCTCCGCATCTACATCGCGCAGCTGCGCCGCAAGCTCGAGCGCGAGCCGGGGCGGCCCCGGCACCTCATCACCGAGCCGGGGATGGGCTACCGCTACCGCCCCTGACCAGCCCGGTCAGAGGCGCTCGAGCGGGTTGTCCGCGAGCCGCTCGGCGATCCCGTTCCGCACGGCTTGGCCGGCCGTGCTCTGCGGCTTGCGGTCGGCCTGCTCGCGCAAGCAGGCGGTGAACCGCGGTGCGAGGTCGAGGCGCGGGTGGGCCGCGACGATCTCCGCGAGCAACGGCTGCGGCCAGCGCTCGGCGGCCCGGCCGCTGATGTCGAGCCCGGTCGAGACGTCGAGCAGGTGCCCCTCCGGGTCGACGGCCGCGTCGGTGCCCTGCATGTGGGCGACGATGATCTCGCCGGCCCGCTCGCGGCGCCGCTCGGGCCAGCCGGCGCCGGCGGCGAACACCCAGGCGAGGTGCGCGCCGGCGTCCTCGAACGGCAGCGAGTGGTTGTCGAACGCCGGCTCGAGGGTCAGGTCGTGCAGGATCGACGCGACGTAGAGCAGCTCGTGATCGACGTCGAGCCCCTCCGTGGCGCCGAGAGCGGCCGCGAGCAGGTAGGAGCGGACGCAGTGGTTGACCAGGGCCGGGGGCGAGAAGTGCCGCACGACCTCGGCTGCGGCCGTGGCGGCCGGAGTCGACGGGACCGGGATGTCGGCGAGCTGCATCCGGCCAGTATCGGGTGCACCGGGCATCCGGCCGGAGCCAATTTTCCGCTGCGGGCCCGCGCCGCGAGGCTGCGGACGCCTCGACACTGCCGGGCCGGGACACGCAAGGATGGATCGGTGACACAGACGCGCCCGGAGCTGACCGGGAACTTCGGCATGGTCGCCTCGACACATTGGCTGGCCTCGGCCGTCGGGATGGCGATCCTCGAACGCGGCGGCAACGCCTTCGACGCGGCCGTTGCGACCGGCTTCACGCTGCAGGTGGTCGAGCCCCACCTCAACGGCCCGGGCGGCGAGGTGCCGATGCTCGTCCGGGTCGCGGGCTCGAGCGACATCGTGGTGGTCGCCGGCCAGGGCCCGGCGCCGGCGGCCGCCACGAGCGACCGGTTCGCCGACCTGGGCCTGGAGCTCGTCCCCGGCACCGGGCACCTCGCGGCCTGCGTCCCCGGCGCCTTCGACGCCTGGCTGACGCTGCTCGAGCGGTTCGGGACGCTGAGCCTGCCGGACGTCCTGGCCCCGGCGATCGGCTACGCGCGGGAGGGCTACCCGGTGCTGCCGGCGATCGCCCGGACGATCGCGACGGTCGAGCAGCTGTTCGTCGAGCACTGGCCGAGCTCGGCCGCGGTGTACCTGCCGGGCGGCACGGTGCCTGTCCCCGGCACCCGGCTGCGCAACCCGGTGCTCGCCGAGACTTACGCGCTCATCGCGTCGGTCGCCGCACCGCTGGAGCGGCAGGCCGGCATCGCGGCCGCCCGGGAGGCGTTCTACCGCGGGTTCGTCGCCGAGGCGGTCGACGCGTTCGTGCGGACGCCGGTCATGGACACGTCGGGCACGCCGCACGCCGGCCTGCTGACCGGTGACGACCTGGCCGGCTGGCAGACGCCGCTGGAGGCGCCCACCATGTTCGACTTCGGTCCCTACCGGGTGGCCAAGACGCCGCCCTGGGGGCAGGGGCCGGTCCTGCTGCAGCAACTGGCCCTGCTCGCCGGCCTCGACCTCGGCGACACCGGCCCGGACGACCCGCAGCTCGTCCACTACGTCGTCGAGTGCGCGAAGCTCGCGTTCGCCGACCGCGAGGCCTTCTACGGCGACGTGCCGGACGTGCCGGTGTCCGCCCTGCTGTCGCCGGCGTACAACGACGAGCGGCGGCGGCTCGTGGGTCCGCAGGCAAGCGGCGAGCTGCGTCCGGGCACCCCCGACGGCCGGGCGCCGATGCTCGCGAGCCCGGCGACCGGTGCGGGCGGGGTCGGAGTCGGGGTCGGGGAGCCGACGCTGGTGATCGAGCCCGCCGTGGACGCCGGCGGGGCGACCCGGGGCGACACCTGCCACCTCGACATCGTCGACCGGTTCGGGAACATGGTGTCGGCGACGCCGAGCGGCGGGTGGCTGCAGAGCTCACCGGTCATCCCGGCCGTGGGGTTCGGCCTCGGGACCCGGGCCCAGATGTTCTGGACCCAGCCGGGTCTGCCGAACTCGATCGCCCCGCGCAAGCGCCCGCGCACCACGCTCTCGCCGTCGATGGCGCTGCGCGACGGCGAGCCCTACCTGGCCTTCGGCACGCCCGGCGGCGATCAGCAGGACCAGTGGCAGCTGCAGTTCTTCCTGTTCCACACGGTGTTCGGGATGAACCTGCAGGAGGCGATCGACGCCGCCACCTGGCACACGACCGCCTTCCCCTCGTCGTTCTACCCGCGCGACATCGAAGCGCGCGGCGTTCTGGCCGAGTCCCGGCTGGGGCCGGAGACGATAACCGAACTGCGCCGGCGCGGGCACCGGGTGACCGAGGTCGACGGCTGGTCGCTCGGGCGGCTCTGCGCGGTCAGTCGCGGCGCCGACGGTTTCCTCCGGGCCGGCGCCAATCCGCGCGGCGCCCAGGGGTATGCCGCCGGCAGGTGACACGATGGTGCCGGTTGGATCACGGGGGAGGGAGTTCGAGTGGAACGGTTGACCGTCGACGACTACTTCCGGGAGGCGCTCGCCGTCCTGGGGGAGCAGGGTAACCAGGCGATGACGATCGCCTCGATGTGCGATCGGCTGGACGTGACGAAGGGCTCGTTCTACCACCACTTCGGCGGCATGCCGGGCTTCGTCGAGCAGTTGCTGGCCTACTGGGAGCGTGAGCACAGCGAGCGGCTCATCGCGATCTCCCGGGCCCAGCCCGACCCCACCCTGCGCATCCTCGGGCTGACCGAACTGGCGGTGCACCTGCCGCACGCATCGGAGTCGGCGATCCGGGCCTGGGGGCGCAGCAACCCGGACGTCGCCGAGGTGACCGCCCGGGTCGACAAGCGGCGGGAGCGGCACGTGGTCGACGCGATCGCGGCGCTCGGCATCGACCGCCCGCGGTCGCGCCTGCTCGGCCGGATCGCGATCGACCTGCTGATCGGCATCCAGGTCCGGGAGGTGCCGCCCGAGCCGAAGCGGGTGCGGCAGATGTTCGAGGAGATCAACAAGCTGGTGTTCCTCGAGGCCGATCCCGAGCTCGTCGAGCGGGTCCGGACGGCCAGCGGGCTCTGAGGTCTTGGTCGCGCGCCGTCGATCGGTCGCGTGCCCGATCAGAGCCGGTAATCGCGCTCGACCGTCGCGACCCGCACCGTGTAGCGGCGGTACCAGCGCGCCCGCCCGGCCTGCTGGGCCAGCTCGTGCTCGGCCACGGCCTTCCAGGCCACGGCGTCGGCTGCGCTCGCCCAGTACGAGACGGTGATGCCGAGGTCGCCGCGCGCGCTCTCGATGCCGAGGTAGCCGGGCTGCTTCGCGGCCAGCCGCTCCATCTCCTCGGCCGCCGCCGCGTAACCCCGTTGGTCGGTGTCGGTGCGCTCGGAGGTGAAGATGACGGCCGTGTACGGCGGTCCCGGCGTGCGGGCGAGTTCCGGGGCCTCCGCCGCATGGGTGACGCGGAGGCAGTACCCGTCCGGGTCCTCGAGCCGGAAGTCGCGCAGCCCCCACGGCTGGTCGGCCGGTCCGGCGGCCACGCGCGCGTCCGCGTCGACGACGTGCCGGTGCAGGGCGTCGACCGAATCCGGGCCGCCGTCCAGCTCCAGCACCAACTCGACGCCGGCGCCGGAACCGCCCCGTTGCGGGTCGTCCGTCCTCGGGGCCAGCCCGAGCACCATCGTCGCGCGCTGCAGGCTGCGATAGCCCGGGTCGGAGCGGACGACGGTGAAGCCGAGGACGTCGCGGTAGAACCGGGTGCTCAGCTCGAGGTCGGCGGCGAAGAGCTCGACCCGCAGACGCATGGCCCCATCATGGCGTCACAGCGAATGCGGTTTTCGGCCCGGCGGCTGCTCCGGGCGCGGGGTCAGCGGGCGGACCGCCTTCCACCGGCGGCGCACCGTCTTGCCCGGCTTGACGACGAGTTCGTCCTCGCTGCGCCCGGAGCAATGGGTCAGCGGCACCGGCTGCGTCCCGTCGACCGAGTACTCCACCCGGCCGGGCGTGATGTCGACGTGCAACCGCTGGCCGTGGCGGCGCACCGAGAACCGCAGCCGCTGCCAGCCCGGCGGCAGCTGCGGGCGGAACCGGATCTCGTCCGGGCCGTCCCGCATGCCGCCGAAGCCGGCGACGAGCGCGAGCCACGCCCCGGCCAGGGACGCGATGTGCAGCCCGTCCTTGGCGTTGTGCTCGAGGTCGTGCAGGTCCATCAGGGCGGCCTCGGCGAGGTAGTCGGCCGCGAGGTCGAGGTGCCCGACCTCGGCCGCCATCACCGCCTGGGTGCAGGCCGACAGCGACGAGTCGCGCACGGTCAGCGGCTCGTAGTAGGCGAAGGCCCGCGCCTTCTCCTCGACCGTGAAGGCGTCGTAGGCCCAGTGCATCGCCAGCATGAGATCGGCCTGCTTGATCACCTGCCGGCTGTACAGGTCGAAGTAGGGCGCGTTCAGCAGCAGCGGATACTCGTTGTCGCGCGCGGACCGCTCGAAGTCCCAGACCTCGAGACTGGTGAAGCCGCGGGACTGCTCGTGCACCCGCTTCGCCTCGTTGTACGGAACGGCGGTCCGTCCGGCGGCCGCCAGCCACGCCTCGATCTCCTCCGGCGCCACCCCGTCGGGTGCCCAGCGCCGGGCGGCCGCGGCGGCGGCGCGGAGGTTCTGCGCCGCCATCAGGTTGGTGTAGACGTTGTCGTTGGCGAGCGCGGAGTACTCGTCCGGCCCGGTGATCCCGTCGATGTGGAACTGCTCGTCGTCACCCACGTAGCCCAGCGACATCCACAGCCGAGCGGTGTCGACGAGCAGCGGCACCGCGTAGGCCCGGCCGAAGGCGTCGTCGTCGGTCCACCACAGGTACCGGGCGGCCGCGACCGCGATGTCGGCGTTGACGTGGACGGCGGCCGTCCCGGCCGGCCAGTAGGCCGAGCACTCGTGGCCACGGATCGTGCGCCACGGGTAGGCCGCACCGGACAGCCGCAGGGTCTGCGCCCGCTCGAGGGCGAGGTCGCGGGTCGACCACCGCCAGCGCAACGCGTCGGCCGCGGCGTCCGGCGCGGTTGCGATGAGCAGGGGCAGGACGAAGGACTCGGTGTCCCAGAAGGCGTGGCCGTCGTAGCCGGTGCCCGTCAGTCCCTTCGCCGGGATCGCCCGCTGCTCGGCCCGGACCGCGGCCTGGAAGGCGTGGAAGATCCCGAACCGCACCGCCTGCTGGATCGCCACCGGCCCGTCCAGCTCGACGTCGGCGCCGGCCCAGAACTCCTCGAGCACCTGCTCCTGCTCGGCGACGACGGTCTCCCACCCGGCGTCCAGCGCGCTGACGATGGCGGCCGACACCTGGTCCCGGAGGGCCGGCACCGACCGCTGGCTCGACCAGCCGTACGTGACGAACTTGGTGATCTCCAGCTGCTGGCCGGGGTCGACCTGGGTGGAGACGGTGACCCGGGCCCAGTCCGGGAAGGTCGCCAGCTCGGTCGTGCAGACGTCCGGCGCGGTGATCACGTGATCCATCGCGGCCGCCATCTGCAGGTTGCTCGACCGGGTGCGGTGCAGCAGCATCGCCCGCAGCCCCGCGCCGCCGTGCTCCACCGCCTCGAGGGCGTTCTCGATCGCGGCCGTCACGCGCGGGTCCTGCGACTGCGGCGGCGTGTGCTCGTTCGCGACGAGCTCCGACTGCGCGACCAGCCGCAGGGTCGCGTCCACCGGCTCGACGCTCCAGCGGATCGCGAGCAGCGATCGGCGGTTGAGCGATACCAGGCGGGAGCTGCGCAGCCGGATCCGGCGCCCGGCCGGCGAGCGCCAGTCGACGACCCGCTCGAGCACGCCGCGCCGCAGGTCGAGCACCCGCTCGTGCTCGACTACTTCGCCGTAGCGCAGGTCGAGCGGCTCGTCGTCGACCAGCAGCCGGATGAGCTTGCCGTTGGTGACGTTCAGGACCGTCTGCCCCGACTCCGGGTAGCCGTAGCCGGCCTCGGCGTAGGGGAGCGGACGGGTCTCGTAGAAGGAGTTCAGGTAGGTGCCGGGCAGGCCGTACGGGTCGCCCTCGTCCAGGTTGCCGCGCACCCCGATGTGGCCGTTCGACAGCGCGAACAGCGACTCCGACTGGGCCAGGGCGGCCTGGTCGAGCCCGACCTCGCGCACCCGCCATGGCTCGATCGGGAAGCGCCCCGCCCCGTTCACGCGTCGGCCAAGAGGTCGGCCAGGTCGTCGACCACGACGTCGGCACCGTGGTCGCGCAGCGCGTCGGCGTGCCGGCGGTCGAGCCGGTTCACGCCGACGACGTAGCCGAAGGCACCGCGGTGGCCGGCCTCGACACCCGACGTCGCATCCTCGAACACCACGGCCCGGGCGGGGGGCACCCCGGCCCTGCGGGCGCCTTCGAGGAAGGAGTCGGGGGCCGGCTTGCCGGCGATGCCGGTCTCGGCGATGGTGACGCCGTCGACACGGTCCTCGATCAGCTCGTCCAAGCCGGTCACCCGCAGCACGTCGGCCGTGTTCGCGCTGGACGAGACGACGATCCGCCGCAGCCCGGCGTCGCGGGCCGCCTCGAGGTAGCGCCGCGAACCGGGGAAGACATCGACGCCGTCGGTCCGGATCCGCCTGACGACGTCCTTGTTCTTGCGCTCACCGATGGCGTGCACGGTCTCCGCGTCCTCCGGATCGTCCGGGCCGCCTTCAGGGACGTCGAGCCCGCGGGAGTGCAGGAAGTCGCGGACCCCGTCGAGGCGCGGCTTGCCGTCGACGAACTCGTCGTAGTCATCCTGGCTGAACGGGCGCTGGTCGTGCGTCTTCAGCACCGGATCGAAGGTGGCCTTCCAGGCGGCGCGGTGGACGGCGGCGGTATCGGTCAGCACGCCGTCGAGGTCGAAGAGGCAGGCCGAGATGGTCTCCGGAAGTCCGAGCACAGGCCCAGCATGCCCCACCACACACGGTCCATATCGAGCGCATTACCCATAACCAACACCAAACGGGGTAGCGTCGATAACCGATCGACCCGCCCGGTCGGTCCGTTGCCTCCAAGCCGTAGGCGACCAGCCGGAAGGCCCACCCTCCCCCATGACTGCAACCGAATCCACCTACGTGTTCGCAGACCGAATTGCCCGCCTTGTCGTCGTCGAGACCGTCGCCCAGGACGAGTGGCGCGCCTCGATCGAGCTCCGCGGCGAGCTCGACATCGCCAACGCCCGCGAGCTGGCCGACGAACTGGAGCTCCACCTGCGCGCCGGGCGGCGGGTGATCCGGGTCGACGCCGCCCAGGTCGAGTTCATGGACTCCACCGCCGTGGGCGTCCTCGCCACGGCGAGCGGCCGCTGCCGCGACCAGCACGGTTCGCTCATCCTCACCGGCGCCCCGGCGTCGGTGCGTCGCCTGGTCCACGTCGCCGGGCTGGACCAGACCCTGCTCGTCGACACCGCCCACCTCGGCTGATCGCGACCGCTTGCGTGAATTCGACGTCCGACCGCGCCGGTGTCCTGTTCGACGTCGACGGCACGCTCGTCGACACCACCTTCCTGCACGCCGTCTGCTGGGGTGAGTCGCTGCGCCAGCACGGCCACCACGTCACCACGGCCGACATCCACCACGGCATCGGCATGGCCAGCGGGGAGTTGCTCACCGCCCTGCTCGGCGAGGGCCGCGACCGGGGGGCCGACGACGCGCTCAAGGATGCGCACCTGACGCTGTACCGGCAGTGGTGGGGCCGGCTCGTCCCGCTGCCCGGCGCGGCCGACCTGCTGCGCGCCTGCTCCGACCGGGGTCTGGACGTCGTCCTCGCCTCCTCCGCGTCCGCGGAGGAGCTGGCCAAGCTCACCTCGGCGCTGGACGCCGGCGACGCGATCACCGAAGCCACCAGCTCGGCCGACGCCGAAGCCGGCAAGCCGGCGCCGGACATCCTGCAGGCGGCCCTCGAACAGAGCGGGCTCGCGGCCGAGCGGGTCGTCTTCGTGGGTGACGCGGTGTGGGACGGTGCGGCCGCGCAGCGGGCCGGTGTCATCTTCGTGGGCCTCACCTGCGGCGGCACGCCCGAGTCGGAGCTGCGGGCGGCCGGCGCGGTCGAGGTCTGGCGCGATCCGGCGGACCTCAAGGAGCACTTCGCCGGCAGCGCGCTCGGCAAGCTGTAGCCGGCGCTACTTCCGGCGCAACCGCCGGATGACGAGGGCGACCACGACCGACCCGGCCACCACGAGCAGCGTCCGCCGCTTGTCCTCGGCCGCCTTCGCGACGACCGGCTGGGCCGTCTGCTCGGCCTTGCCGATGGCTTTCTGTACCGGCTCCGGCACCGAGTCGCGCAGGCTCGCGTAGCGGTCGCCCACCTTCTCACCGACCGCGTGGACCTTCTGCCCCGCCTGGGCCTTGACATCCAGCCTCGCCGCGAGCGCGTCCGCGGTCTCGGCGAGCTCGGCCCGGGTGGCCTCGATCTCCGCCTTCAGCCGCTCCGCGTCGTCACTCATCGCTTGACCGCCTGACGGACGGCGGCGGCGTCGGCCTTCGAACTCTCGATGGCGTCGGTCGGGATGGGCGGGGCGCCGCGGGCGACGCTCTTCTTGCCGGTGAGGGCCATGAGCCCGGCGATCAGGAACAGGGCCACCCCGACGATCAGCGCCGCCAGCCAGGCCGACACCAGGACGGCCAGGCCGAGTACGGCCGCCGCGATCAGCACCCCGGCTCCGAAGAACGCGAGGGCGCCGCCCGCGCCGAACAGGCCGAAGCCGATGCCGAGGCGCTTGGCCTTCTGCTTGGCCTCGGCCTGCGCCAGCGCGAACTCCTCCTGCACCAGCCGCGAGACCTGCTCGCTCATCCGCGAGGCCAGCTGGCCGAGGGACGCATCGTCGAGTTCGGCGCTGTGCGTCTCGACGATGGTGTCGCCGCCGGTTGAGACGGTCATGTTTCCTCCAGAGATCGCTTTCTACGTCCCTGCCCACCCACGTTCGGTCCGTAACGCCGTACATCGGGGTACGACAAGTGCGAGGCGAAAGGAGATCACCGATGCCGCAGCAGGCGTGGAGCAAGAAGCGGGAACGCCAGTACGAGGACGTCAAGGAGGGGCTGCGCGAGCGCGGACGCCCCGAGAGCACGGCCGAGGAGATCGCGGCCCGGACCGTGAACAAGGCCCGGGCCCGATCCGGCGAGGCCAAGCAGGCGAGCCGGACCTCCACGAAGGACATCTCGTCCGGCCGGCGGGGTGGCCTGCGCTCGCACTCCGGCTCGGGTGGGCGGACCAAGGCCCAGCTCTACGAGGAGGCCAAGCGCAAGAACGTCCCCGGGCGGTCGGCGATGTCCAAGGCCGAGCTCGAGCAGGCCGTCGGGCGCCGCTGAGGGCGGGGCCCGGTCAGGGGCGTCGTCGCCGGGCCGCGGCCAGCTCGGCGGCGACGGTCGCGTCGTCCACCTGCCCGAAGTCGCGGTAGTGCGCGCCGACGGACCGGAACTGGTCCGGGGTCAGCAGGCAGACGGTCTGCACGCCGGTGGCCGCGACCTCGACCGGAGCACCGACCGGTACGGCGGCGACCAGCCGGCCCGCCCCGGCGGCCCGCAGGACGGCGAGCGCCGCCCGCATCGTCGCGCCGGTCGCCAGGCCGTCGTCGACCACGACGACGGTCCGCCCGTTGAGGTCGGCCGGTTGCGGCTGCTGCCATCGCGCGGCCCCGTCCCGGGCGCGGGCGAGTTCGGCCGCGGCGGCCCGCGCGAAGTCCGTCTCGTCGACGCGGGCGCGGGTGATGACGTGCTCGATCCGGACCGTGACCGCGTGCGGGCCCCAGACGGCTACCGCGCCCATCGCCAGTTCGGCGGCGCCGGGCGTGCGGACCTTGCGGGCGACGACGACGTCCAACTCCGCGGCGAGCGCTTCGGCCACCCGGGCCGCGACCACCACCCCGCCGCGGGGTAGGCCGACGACCAGCGCGTCCGGCTCGGTGGCGCCGACGAGCGCCCGGGCCAGGGCGTGCCCGGCAGCGGCCCGGTCGGCGAACAGCGGCTCCATGGCTCCAGCCTGCTCCGTCGCCGGCCGGCCGACCATTCAGGCCCGGCACGTCGCGTCAGCGGTCGCTTCGGTCGGCGCGATCAGGCGGGGTGCTCGCCTCGAACCATGCCGGTACCGGGAAGCCGAACATCCACGGGCGCTGCATCGCGTCGCAGTCGCGCACCGCAGCCGGGTCGCTGGTGAGCCAGGTGCGGACGACGCGCTCACCGGCCCGACCGAACATGACTGCGTGCGGCCCGTCGTGCCCGGCGAAGAGCTGGCACCGCCCCTGCCCGTCGGTCCGGGTCGGCAGGGCGGCCGAGCAGCGCACGTCGATGGCCCGGGCCGGCTCCGGGTGTCGCAGGGAGCGGGAGAGGGCCGTCATGACGGAGGCGCCGGAATCGCGTCAGGCTGTGGTCTCGGAAGGTCGCTCATGGCGGGGCCGATCTGCTGCGGCGCCGCACGGTCTCGACGGCGCCATGAGCCGCGTCACAGCGGCCACGCGGAAGTCTTACCCGAACATCAACTTCGCAAACCGGGTTCCCGGTTTTCGTCCCTCCGACTCCGGGTACCCGGCTGGGTGACCATCGCTTCACCCTTCGACCGCCGAAAGGAAGCTGTCGATGAACGTCCTCGCTGCCCATGACCGCCTGGCCGAGCTCTACCGCCACCCCGGTCCGTTCGTCACCGTCTATCTCGACGCGACGAGGGCGACCGAAAGCGGTGCGCACGAGGTCGACGTTCGCTGGCGGGACCTGCGGGGCGAGCTGGAGACGGCCGGCGCCGACGTCGCGTCCCTTGACGCGATCGCCGCCGCGGTGGCCGACGATGCGGGCACGGAGGGCCGGCACGGGCTGGTCGTCGTCGCCGCCGGTGGACGAGCTCTGCTGGCGGACCCGCTGCCCGCGCCGCCGGCGGTCGGGTCCGGCCGGGTGTCGGCGCTGCCGCACCTGCTGCCCTACCTTGCCCAGCGCACGACCGAGCTTCCGCACGTCGTGGTGGTCGCCGACCGCGCCGGGGCCGACATCCTGGCCGTCGAGGCGTCGGGTGCCGCGCAGGAGCAGACGGTGGCGGGCAGCAACACCTACCCGCTGCACCGGACCTCGGTCGACCAGTGGAACGAGCGGCACTTCCAGCACCGCGTCGAGAACAACTGGGAGCAGAACGCCAAGGACGTCGCCGACGCGGTCACGCGCGTCCTGGCACGAAGCGGGGCGAAGCTGGTCGTGGTCGCCGGCGACGTGCGCGCGCGGCACCTCATTGCGGCTGCGCTGGGCGAGCCGCCGGGCGTCACACTGCGCTCGATCGAGGACGGCGGCCGGGCGACCGGCTCGTCGGATGCGGCGCTGCGGGACGCCGTCCACGGCGCGGTCCTGCTGCAGGCGTGGCGCGAGCGGCGCGAGGTCCTCGAACACCTCCAGCAGAACCTCGGCCGGCACGAGTACGCCGTGGCCGGGATCGAGCCGGTCGTGGCGGCACTGCGGATGGCGCAGGTCGACACCCTCGTCATCTCCGACGACCCGTCGTCGCCGCTCACCGCGTGGGTGGGCCCGGAGCCCACCCGGTTCGGCCTGCGCGACGAGGAGGCGGCGGCCACCGGGGTGACCGAGATCGAGCACGACCGGTTGGACGCCGCGCTGGTGCGGGCCGCGGTCGGCACCGGCGCGAAGCTCGTCGTCACGCCGGGCGGCCACCATTACCTGCCCGAGGGCGTCGGAGCGCTGTTGCGGTTCGACACGCCCGCCTGAGCACGGCTACTCGGGCGAGCGGGCCCTCACCGTCCACGGCACGACCAGCCACAGCCCGATCAGCAGGGCGGCCGTCGCGGCACCGGCGGTCACCCCGCCGCCCCATCCGAGCAGCACCTCGAAGATCAACGTGACCACGGCGACGACGGCGCAGCCCAGGGCCGTGATGCCGACGATCGCGAGGCGGTGGGCGAGTTGCACGGTCTCCTTCCGGCGGTGCCGGCGGAACAGCGCGCGGTGCAGGCTCACCGGCGCCTCGAGAAAGCCGGTGGCGACGATCGACGTGGCGACCGCCACGAGGTAGACGCCCCGTTCGGTGGAGGACAGCAGGGCGAACTTCTGCTGGAACGGCAGCGTCAGCAGGAAGCCGGTGAGGAGCTGGACGCCGGTCTGCACGACCCGCAGCTCCTGGAGCAGATCACCCCAGTTGCGGTCGAGGCGCTCGGTCGGTGTCTCGTTGCGCTCGCCCCGGTCCCAGGTGCCGTCGCTGCGAGCGTCGTCGTCACGGGCATCGTCGTCGGGCATGCCTCGCCTCAGGCCGTGGCCGGCGCGTCCGTGCTGGTGAGCGGTGCGGCGATGTCCTCCAGGCCCTTCTGCTCCGCGTCCACCGCGAGGAACGCCGCGACGATCCCGGCCGCGCACATGATCGCGGCCCCGATGACGAACGCGACGACCGTGTCGTGGACCTTGCCGCTGCTGGTCAGGTCGGCGAACAGCAGCGGGCCGGTGATCCCGCCGAGTGCGGTGCCGATCGCGTAGAAGAACGCGATCGCCATCGCCCGGGTCTCCATCGGGAAGATCTCGCTGACGGTGAGGTAGGCCGAGCTGGCGCCGGCGCTGGCGAAGAACAGCACGACCGTCCAGCACGCGGTCATCGAGCCGGCCGACAGTGAGCCGTGGTGGAAGAGGTACGCGGTGCCGAAGAGCAGCAGGCCGGAGACGATGTAGGTGCCGGAGATCATCGCCCGGCGGCCGATCGTGTCGAAGAGCCGGCCCAGCAGGAACGGCCCGAGCACGTTGCCGATGGCGATCACGACGTAGTAGTAGCCGGTGTCCGCCGACGGCACCTTGAAGAACGTCGTCAGGATGCTCGCGAAGCCGAAGGTGATGGCGTTGTACAGGAAGGCCTGCCCGATGAACAGGGACAGGCCGAGCACGGTCCGCTTCGGGTAGGAGCTGAGCACGGTCCGGGCGATCGTGAAGAAGCCGATCGCCTTGCGCTGGTGGATCTCGATCGTCTCGTCGGCCTCGTGCAGCTGCTCGCCGGTGTCGTCCTCGACCTCCTGCTCGACGTCGGTGACGAGCTTCTCGGCCTCGTGGTCGCGGCCGTGGATGAACAGCCAGCGCGGGCTCTCGGGTACGTTGCGCCGCACGAGCAGGATCACCAGGCCGAACACCACTCCGAGGCCGAACGCGACCCGCCAACCGACGTCGCCGGGCAGGAAGTTCTCGTTCAGCACGACGATCGAGACGAGCGCGCCGAGCGCGGCCCCGACCCAGAACGTCCCGTTGATCATCAGGTCGACCCGGCCCCGCTGCTTGCTCGGGATGAGCTCGTCGATCGCGGAGTTGATCGCCGCGTACTCGCCGCCGATGCCGAGGCCGGTGATGAACCGGAACAGGAAGAACCACCACGGCGCGAAGGCCACCGCGGTCATGGCGGTGGCGAGCAGGTAGACCATCAGGGTGATCATGAACAGCTTCTTGCGGCCGAATCGGTCGGTCAGGTAGCCGAAGAGCAGCGCGCCGGTGCAGGCGCCGGCGACGTAGAGCGCGGCCCCGAGGCCGGTGATCTGGGCGGCGGTGATCGCGATGCCGCTGCCCTTCTCAGCCAGCCGGGGCGCGATGTTGCCGACGATCGTGACCTCGAGGCCGTCGAGGATCCACACCGTCCCCAGCCCGATGACGATCGTCCAGTGCCACCGCGACCACGGCAGTCGGTCCAGCCGTGCCGGGACCGCGGTCTTGATCGTGTTCGTGCCGGCGCTCATCCCCCGCACCTCCGTTTCACGTGCAGGACTACCCCGGTGAGGCCGCCGGGCAAACGGGTACGCCGAAGGAGAGATGAACTGACGAGGAGGAGGACAGATGACCGATGAGCTCAACGGCAAGCGGATCGCGTTCCTGGTGGCGAACGCCGGAGTCGAGGCCTTCTCCGGCCGCTGAGCGGTCGCCGCCGGCGGACCGCCCGGCTCCCGGCCGTCACACGATGTGGGCGGCCGGGTGGTCGCGGGGATCGTCGCCGGCGGTCTCGCTGAGGGCGGCGTGGGTGCGGGTGCGGCCGACGATCTGCTGGTACGTGGTGGTGCGCTGGGCCCGGCCCCGGCCGATGAACGAGACGGCCCAGTGCAGCACGGTCGTCACCCGGTTCTTGAAGCCGACCAGGTACATGACGTGGACGACCAGCCACAGCACCCAGGCGATGAACCCGCCGAAGCGCAGCGGCCCGATGCTGGCCACGGCCCGGAAGCGGGAGATCGTGGCCATGCTGCCCTTGTCGAAGTAGCGGAACGGCTTCTGGTCGGGCTTGCGGTGTACCCGGCGCCCGATCTGGTCGGCGACGTACTTGCCCTGCTGCATCGCGACCTGGGCGACGCCGGGGTAGTCGTTGAGCGTCATCATGTCGCCGATCACGAAGACCTCGGGGTGCCCGGGCAGCGAGCAGTCGGGTGCGACCTTGATGCGACCGCTGCGGTCGATCTCGGCGCCGCTCTGCTCGGCCAGCATCGCGCCCAGCGGCGAGGCCTTGACCCCGGCCGCCCAGACGATCGTGCGGGCCGGGATGCGAGCCCGGGCGCCGCTCTTGTCCTCGACGGTGACACTGCGCTCGTCGACGTCGATCACCCGCTCGGCCAGCCAGATCTCGATGCCGAGCTTCTCCAGCTGGCGCGCCGCCCCGGCCGAGAGCTTGGTGCCGAAGGCGCCGAGGACGTCGTCGAGCGCGTCGATGAGCACGATCCGGGCCCGGCGAGTGTCGATCCCGCGGAAGTCCTTCGCCAGCGTGCGGCGGGAGAGCTCGGAGATCTGGCCGGCCATCTCGACCCCGGTCGCGCCGGCGCCGATCACGGCGAACGTGAGCCACTCGTTGCGCAGCCCCTCGTCCTGCTCCAGCTCGGCGAACTCGAAGGCGGACAGGATGCGGCCGCGCAGCTCCAGGGCGTCGTCGATGGACTTGAGGCCGGGCGCGTTGACCGCGAACTCGTCGTGACCGAAGTAGGACGTGCCGGCGCCGGCCGCCACCACGAGCGAGTCGTAGTGGGTCGTGGTCGTGATCTCGCCGCCGTTGGAGACGACGGTGCGGGCCTGCAGGTCGATGTCCGTTACCTCGCCGAGCAGCACCGTCACGTACTTGCGGCGGCGCAGGACCTCACGGGTGGCGGGGGCGATCTCGCCCTCGGAGAGGATGCCGGTCGCCACCTGGTAGAGCAGGGGCTGGAAGAGATGGTGGGTGGTGCGGCTGATCAGGGTGACGTCCACGCCGGCGCGCTTGAGCCGCTTGGCGGTGAAGAGGCCGCCGAATCCGGAGCCGATCACCACGACGTGATGCCGGCGGGACAGGGATTCCGACATTGGGCCTCCTCGGGTACGACGTCCGTCGGTGGACTGCGATGGGGTTCATAGAGAACTACCCCGACACGGGTCGCAGGATTCCCACCTGTGAGCGGTGTCTACGCCCGCCGGGCCCGGCGGTCTCCTAGTGCCGCTTGGGCCGGGGCGGCGGAACGGGCGGCAGGACCCCGGTCTCCATGACCTCCTCCGCGACGTCCCGGACGCGGCGGTGCAGGTGCTGGCTGGCCATCCGCAGCTGGTCGAAGGCCTGGTCGGCGGTGAGCAGCTTGCTCGACATGAGGATGCCCATCGCCATGCCGATCTGCCGGCTCGCCTCCAGCGCGGTCAGCAGGTTTGCGGTCTTCTGCTGCTCGATGGAGTGCTGCAGGGCCAGCGAGGCCAGGGTCGCGAAGATGGCCCCGACGCCGCGGTCGAGGTCGGTGAACGCCCCGGTCGTGTTGGCGTAGAAGTTGAGCGCCCCCCGGTCGTCGCCGCCGAGGAAGATCCGGACCCCGAACATGGCGCGAACCGGCGTCTCGTCCACGGCCCGGGCGCAGAACTTCGGCCACCGGCCCTCTCGCACCAGATCGTTCGACGTCGTGATGTCGTTGTCCTGGATCGCTTCTAAGCAGGGGCCCTCACCGGTGTCGTACTGGATCGCGTCGACCCGCTCGGCCAGCTCGTCCGTGGCCGCCAGCGTCTTGGGCTGGTCGGCGCCGCGGATGAGGGTGAGCCCGGCCGCGACGGCCCGCGGGATGGCGTCGGCGGCCTGCTGGACGATCGCCACCGGGTCCAGGGGACCCTCGCCGTCGAGGAACTGCCGGGAGAACTCCTGCAGTTGGTCGGCAACGTCGAGGTCCGATCGGTTGCGCTCGGGCTCGGCGTCCACCGTCACGAACATCTCCCCTCAGGGTCGAGGCTGTGCAGGAGCACGGCTGCGTCGCCAATTTAGCTCGCCCGCCGGGGCCCGGAACCGCACCGGACGACAACCATCCGGTTTGCCCGGAAAAGTCGGGTCATTCGTCCCCGATTGTCGGTCTGCTCGGCGGGGCGGACGGGTATGCGGGGAGGTCCACACCCGGGGACCGCCCCGGGCGGCCGTCGGCTAGGACGGGTGCTGCTCGGCGTGCTTCATCTCCGCTTCGAACAGGTGGTCCGGCACATCCCCGAGCCGCCGGCGGGCCTCCTGCTCGACGTCCCGGAAGACCTGCCAGTACTGGCGGTCGTAACCCTCGACGATCTGGAACGTCCACAGCCCGGGGATGACGTCGCGCCCGACCAGGCACTCCTCCACCTCCGCGGCGAGGTCGCCGTGGCCGGCCGACCGCAGCTTGTCGAGCGCTTCCTGCAGGGTGAGGTCGGCCGTCCCGCTCATGCGGTGGAACTGGTACAGCAGGCCGCGGGCGTTCTCGACGACCTCCAGCGCCTCGGAGAGCTTGCCGAGCGCGGCGACGGTCTCGTCGCTGATGCCGCCGGGCCGCTGCTTGGCGACCTTGCGCTCGGGGCGCTTCGCGCTACCGTGCCGGTCCGGGAGGCTCGTCATGACGTCGACCCCGCCGATCGACGGCCGGCGAACAGCAGCGGGCATGGCCGGCCGGCGCTGCGCCCGCTGGCGTCGATGAAGCGGCCGAACACGGCCGCCCGCAGCACCCGCGGCGGCACCGGCGGGCCGACCCCGCCGAAGACGTCCCGGAAGGCCGCACGGTCGATGACCGGTTCGGCGGGCACGACCGGGGAGGCGAGCGCGTCCTGGAAGATCGGTGCCGGCCGGACCCGGGTCACGGTCAGCACGCCGGCGGCGATCGCGGCGTCGGTGACTGCGCCGGTGCCCTGCTGGTTGACGCGGTGCATGTCCTGCGGTCGCCGTGACGGCTGGATGAGCCCGGCCACGTGCACGACCGCGTCGGCGCCGGTGAGGACCGGCCGGAGGGCCGAGCGGGCGCCGTCCGCGCCGAGGTCCACGCAGAGCGACTCGGCCGAGTCGTAGGGCAGGACCGCGGGCGGGCGGCGCCGGCTGACGCCGACCAGCTCGTGCCCGCCGGACGCGACCAGCCGGCTCAACAGGGCGGTGCCGGCGTTGCCGGACGCGCCGGTGATGACGATGCGCACGTGCCTCGGGTACCCGGCTTCCGGGGGCGCGAAACGCGTGGTTCGCCGGGCGGGATCAGGGTGACCGCCGTGCCGCGACCTTCGGTCCTACGCTGCTGGCATGCGGATCATTGCCGAGCGGTCGAGGGCGTCGTCGCTGGTCAAGGAGCACTTCACCGGCCGGGTGTGGCGCACCGACTACATCGAGCCGGCCCACGCCGACGCCCTGGCCGGGTCGCGCTTCCTGTACGAGCCCGGGGCGCGGTCGCACTGGCACGTCCACGAGCAGGAGCAGGCGATCATCGCGGTCTACGGGGACGGGCTGGTCGCCTGGGAGGGCCTCGACGCGCCGGTCGCGCTGCACGTCGGCGACTGGTGGCACGTCGAGCCGGGCGTCCCCCACTGGCACGGAGCCACGACCGACTCGGTCTTCGCTCACCTCGCGGTGACGGCGGGCGGCCCGACGACGTGGTTGCACGCGGTCGGCGACGACGACTACCGGACGCCGCCCCATCGGTGATCTTGGCTGTCGATTCCGGCCCGGCCCGTTCGTCGGGACAGTGTGGAGCGATCGACAGAAGGGCGACAACCATGCAGTTCCTCATGCTCGTGTGCCGTGACACCGTCCCCGTGCCGCCGCCGGACTCAGCGGGTGACGTCGAGGAGTGGGTGACCACGATGGACGCCCGCGGCGTGCGCCTGGCCGGCGAGCCGCTGGCCGGTGAGCGCGAGGGTTCGGTCGTGCGGGTGCGCGGCGGCGAGCTGGTCGTGACCGACGGGCCGTTCCTCGAGACCAAGGAACTGCTCGGCGGTTTCGACCTGCTCGAGTGCAAGGACATGGCCGAGGCCATCGAGATCGCGGCGGCCCACCCGTTCGCCGCGCAGGGCGTGATGGAGATCCGGCCGATCCGGCCGCTCTGATCGGACGTCAGCGGGGCGGGAGCTTCGCGCAGAGCCGGGTCGGGAACTCCGGCACCTGCCTGTGGACGTCGGTGCAGCCGGCCGAGTTGCCGGCCGCGACGACCGTCCACCAGGACCGCTCGGTGAAGCGGAAGAACCAGCGGACGTGCTCCCCGGCATCGGCGCATCCGGCCGGCGGCGGGCGCCCGTCGAGCGGCTGGCAGCCGGTGACGACGGCGTCGATGTCCATCACCAGCCACGTCCCGTCGCACCCGCGGTTGGTGTAGGAGCGCTCCGGTGGCAGCTCGCCGGAGTGGCCGGCCAAGCGCAGCCAGGCCGGGTCGCAGTGGTTCTTCGGCGGCGGCTCGCAGCCGAACGGTCCGGTGCACTGGCGGTAGGAGACGCCGTCGGTGCCCAGCGCCCACCGCCAGTCGGGGATGCTGTCGATGATGACCCGGCCGGGGCGGTCGGGCACCGCCACCCGGACGTGGACCGTCCTGGTCCTGGCGCAGCGGCCCGGGGCCTGCTGACGGGGTGAGTCGTAGACGACGGTGACGTACGTGCGCCGGCCGTCGACCTCGTTGACCGAGCCACGGAGGTTTCGCGCGCAGCCGGTCTCGGGGCCGCTGACTTCGGCCGTTATCTCCAGGTGACGGGGGTCGACGGCGCGGACCGCGGTGATCGCGATCGGGGCGCTGGTGACCGGTCCACCGGGGCCGGGGCCGCCACGGGCCGGGGAGTCGTCGTGGACGACGGCGTAGCCGACGAGCGCGAAGCCGCCGAGGGCGACGACGATCGCGGCGGCAACCCTCGCGACCCGTCCCAACCGCATGATCAACACTGTACGAGAGGCTTCACTCGCCCTTGGCTCCTCCTTACCTGCGCGCGGGGCCATCCACGCGGATCCCGACAGCACATGGTCGAGAGGCCGCGGGCCTGACCGTCGTGAGCGACGCCGTGCCGCCGCCAGTCCGACGCGTCCGGCGCCCGACGGCTGACGGCGCGGCTCGACGGGGAAAGGCCGGCCCCATGACGTCTACCCGTTGCGAGGTCAGCCGTGTCGAACGGTGACGACGTCGCGCCAGTCCGCGTCAACGTCCCGGATGTTGGTGGCTTCCACGACCCAGACCGGCAGCAGCCGCGGCGATCCGTCGCGTCACCTCGGTGAGCGGGCGGTCGCGGCCCCGGCCGAGCTTCGGTTCCTTGGTCACCGACGGGCTCCGTCGTCGGTCGTGGATTGCTGGTCACGAGTGGCCCGGCGGACCGCGCGGGTACGTTCGGCCGTGCGCGTCTGCTCGTCGTCGAGCTTTCGGGTGTCCTTCGGGATCGCGAACTGTGCCTCGTCCTCGTGCACCCCCTCGCGCAGCGCGCGCTCGTGCTCGAGTTCGGCGTCGAACTCGGCACCGAGCAGGATGGCGAGATTCGAGATCCACAGCCACACCAGGAAGACGATGACGCCGGCCAGCGAGCCGTAGGTCTTGTTGTACGAGCCGAAGTTCGCGACGTAGAGCGCGAACAGGCCGGAGGCGACGATCCAGATGACGACGGCGAGGCCGGCGCCCGGGCTCAGCCACCGGAAGCCGCCCGTTCGCACGTTCGGCGCGACGTGGTACATCACCGCGAGCATCAGCGCGAACAGCAGCAGCAGCACCGGCCACTTCGCGATCTCCCAGACCAGGACCGCGGTCGCGCCGAGCCCGAGGGCATCGCCGATGTGCGTGGCGAGCGAGCCGGTCGCGACGACGATGACGATGCCGGCGACGAGGCAGACGACGGTGAACAGCGTGACGCCGAGGCGCACCGGCGCCGTCTTCCAGATCGGCCGGCCCTCGGGCATCGCGTAGATGCGGTTCGCCGAGCGCATGAACGCCGCGACGTAGCCGGACGCCGACCACAGCGCCAGCACGATGCCGACGACGCCGAGAATGCCGGCCGCCCCCTTCTGGCGCTGCGCGTTCTCGATCACCGTCTTCAGGAAGCTCGAGACGCTGCCGGGTGCGACCTGGCCGAGGTTGTCGATCAGGCTGTTCGCGGTCGAATGACCCAGCAGGCCGACGACGGAGACCAGGACGAGGACGCCGGGGAAGATCGCCTGCACGCCGTAATAGGTCAGCGCGGCCGCCCGGTCGGTCAGCTCGTCGACCTGGACCTGCTTGACCGCGCGCTTCAGGACCGCCGTCCACGTGGGGCGCGGAAGTTCGGTCGGCGACTCCGGGGCGTCGGCCGTCCGGTCCGACGTTCGTTCGCGTTGCGTGGGGGACATGCGCTGGCCTCCTGGGGCGGTGGAGCGAGGTGCCGCTTTTCAGTCGCTGCCTGCGGCCTACCCAGCACGCACGTCACGGCAACCGGCCGCGATCACTCAGTTGCCTGCTGCGCCTTGACGTCGGCGGGCTGCAGGAAGTCGCTGCCGGCCACCGCGGTGAACGTGGCCAGCGCGAGCCGGGTGGGCACGGGGCCGTCGCCACCCACTGGGCGAGGCACATCGGGCAGGTCAGCAGCTCGCCGACCGAATGCTGCAGCCCGTGGCCCCGGACCTTCTCGCCCAGCTCGCCCGGCGCTGCGCTGAGCTTGTGGGTCGCCACCGCCATCTGCGCGACGTCCCACGGCGAGGTCCCGTTCGGCGCCCGGCGCCCGAGCAGGCTCGCGACCACCGCTGTGGCGAGCCTTCCCGCCGACCCGCCGCGATTCACCGCGAAGCCCGCGGCGGACGGCGAGGGGTGGCCGTGGGAAGGTGATCACAAGACAGCCAGGGCCGGGAACGGGGTGAGGACCAGGGATGACCGCGGAGAGCCCGGACCCGGCGAGTGCCAACGGACGGCGGGTCGGCGCGGATCGCAGCCTCACCGTGCTGCGGACGGGCTACCCGTTCCTGCTCGGCGCGCGGCACGAGGCCGGCGCCGACACCGTCGATCTGCGGTTCCTGGGCCGGCGGACCACCGTGCTCTCCGGACCCGACGGCATCCGGCTGTTCTACGACCAGTCGGTGATGCGACGGCGCGGTGCGGTGCCCCGGTCGCTGCGCCGGACGCTGTTCGGCGACGGCGCGGTGCACGGGCTCGACGGCACCGACCACCGGCACCGCAAGGCCCTGTTCCTGGACCTCCTGACACCGGCGGCCGCGCTCGAGATCGCGGACGAGGCCGCGCACCGCTGGGCCGAGCAGACCGGGGACGCCGTCGAGCCGGCGACGATCTTCCACGACGCCGTCTCGGTGCACGCCGCGGCCGTTCTCGAGTGGGCCGGGGTACTGGCGAGTGAGACCTACCCGGGGCTCGACCGTGACCTCATCCGGATGGTGGACGGCTTCGGCTCCATCGGTCCGCGACACGTCCGGGCCCGGCGGGCGCGCCGCCGGGCCGACGCGTGGGCCCGGGCGCTGGTGACCGAGGTGCGATCCGGCCGGGTCAAGGCGCCCGGGACGTCGCTGGCCGCGATCGCCGAGCACCGCGACCGGGACGGCCGGCAACTCCCCGCGAAGATCGCGGGTGTCGAGCTGCTCAACGTGCTGCGCCCGACCGTCGCCGTCGCCTACTTCGTGGCGTTCACCGCGCACGCCCTCGCCGAGTACCCGCACCTGCGGGAGCACCTTCTCGAGGCGGACGACGGCGGGCTCGAGTCCTTCGCCCACGAGGTGCGGCGGCACTACCCGTTCGTGCCGATGCTGGCGGCCAAGGTGCGGCGACCGGTCACCTTCGACGGCCACCGCCTGCGGCGCGGGCGCCGGGTGCTGCTCGACGTCTACGGCACGCTGCACGACCCGCAGTGGTGGCGCGAGCCGGGCACGTTCGACGCGGGGCGCTTCGTGGGCATCGAGCCCGACCCGTGCACCTTCGTGCCCCAGGGCGGCGGCGACCCGGCAACCGGCCACCGCTGCCCCGGGGAACGGGTCGCCGTCGAGCTCATCAAGACGGCGGCGCGGCACCTGACGCGGGACCGGCCGCCGGCGCGGACCCGGGCGGACTTCCCACTCAACCGCTTCCCGACCCGTCCCAGGTGAGGCGCGGGCGGATTGCGAACCCGCGCCCGTCGCGCGGTCGTCGACGGGCCGGTGCCGGTGAGTGCCGACGTGAACCGGGTCCCATGCCGACCTCGTCCGGTTCGTCGGCATCGGTGCCGGTATCAGCGTCGAGCCGACCGTCGCCCCTGACCACTGCCGCGCCGACGGTCCCGACACGCACCGGCGCAGGCTCATCGAAAGGTGGGAGGTCCAAAGGCCCTTCTGCCCTACCCTGACGATCCTGCCTGGGGAATGTTCGGCAGAGCCGGGGCTCGCGCGAGCGCCGGTCCGGGCGGTGCCGGGAAGGATGCGGATGGCTGCTGCGCAGGGTGGGAACGAACTGAACCGGCTGGCCGACGAGTGCGCCGCGGCCGAAACGGTCGACGCGGTGCTGGGGGCCGCGCTGCCGGTCCTGGGCGCCCGCGCCGCGCTCCACGTGGCGCGCAGCGCCGAGGGTGTTGCGGTGCTTCGCACCGTCGGCGCGCCGCTGCCCTGGACGGGGACCGAGGTGGAGCTCGAGGCGGTCCCGGCGGAGCTCGCGCCGATCGCCGTGCCCGCGGCCTGGGCCGAAGCCGGTGTCGGCCGGGTGCTCGCGCACCGGTTCCCGGGGCACGTGGGCGCGCTCGTCCTGGCCGATCCGGCCGACGACGTGAGCGCGCAGGTCAAACTCATCGATCTCGCGGTCGGCCGCCTGGTGGCCGAGGAGCGGCTCGCCGATCTGCGGGCCCGGGTCGACAATGCGCAGCAATTGGCGCACATGGGTGACTACGACTGGCACATCGCGACCGACACCAACCAGTGGTCCGATCAGCTGTACCGCATCTACGGGCACGAGCCGAATGCCTTCAATGCCAGTTACGAGCGCTTCCTCTCGCACATCCACCCCGACGACCGGGAGCGGATCGCCGCGATCCACCGCACGGCCTACGAGACCGGCGAGCCGTACCAGATGATCGAGCGGATCGTCCGCCCGAGCGGCGAGGTCCGCTACCTGTCGTCCAACGGGCAGGTCGTCCGCGACGAGGCCGGTAACCCGGTGCGGATGCGCGGCACCTGCATCGACGTCACCGACCGCATCCTGGCCGAGCAGGAGCGCGAGCGCAGCGCCGCCCGGTTCCGCAGCCTGGTCGAGGCCAGCCCGGACGCGATCGTCGTGCTCGACGGTGGGGTGATCGTCCAGGCCAACGGGCGGGCCGGCGAGCTGCTCGGGGGAGATCCGGTCGGTCAGCCGTTCGCCGCCGTCCTGCCGGCCGGCGAGGTGACCGGGCAGGCGGTCGACGCCGTGGGGCTGGACGGGCGGCCCCTGCGCCTGGACGTCGTCATCGCGGCGATCGGGCACGAGCCCGGCACGGCGGCCAGCGCGGCGTTCCTGCGTGATGCCACCCCGCGGCTGGCGAGCGAGGCCGTGGCCGCGACGCTGCGCGAGGTCCAGGTGCGCCGGCGGCAGGCGCTCGAGATCAACGACAACGTCGTGCAGGGGCTCACCGCCGCGATGTACGCGCTCGACCTCGGCGACGATGCCGCGGGTGCGTCGTACGTCGAGACCGCACTGGCCGGGGCCCGGCACCTGATGAACGACTGGCTCAACCCTCCCGACGGGAGTCGACTGGAAGCGGGTGACCTGGTGCGAACGGGTGGATCGACCCTCGAGGCGCCCACGGCCGACACTGCCGCCGAACCCGACGAGCCGGACGTCGCGCCCGAGCGGCGGCCGCGCATCGTCATCGTCGACGACAACGACGACGTGCGGCGGCTGGTCCGCGTGCAGATCGAGCGACTCGGCCAGTACGACGTGGTCGGTGAGGCCGTCGACGGCCTCGACGCGGTCGAGGTGGTCGGCACGAGCCGTCCCGATCTCGTGTTCCTCGACCTCGCGATGCCCCGCATGGACGGGCTGGAGGCGCTGCCCCTGATCCACCAGGCCGTGCCCGGCGTGCGGGTGATCGTGCTGTCCGGCTTCGACGAGGGGACGATCGGCGCGAAGGCGCTGGCCGCGGGCGCGGCGCGGTACGTGGAGAAGGGCTTGCGGCTCGACTTCCGCGGGCTCATCGAGGAGGTCCTGAACCCGCCCGAGTGCATCCCGTCCTGAGCGGGTCGTTCGCGTCGGAGGAGATTCCCAGCCGGTCGGTGAGGACGAGGAACGCGACGCCGAAGTCGTTGCCGGCCGTCTCGGTGAGCGGGCGCAGCTTCACCGACACCATCGCCGTCGGCGCCAGGACGGGCAGCCGGATGCCGAGCACGTCGTGCTCCTCGGCCGGTGCGAGCAGGCCGGCGTCCACCGGCTCGCCGCGGAGCCGGTGCAGCACGTCCACGAGCGCATCGCCGGCGCGGGCCTTCAGCAGCCAGTCCTCGGGCGTGCGCTCGACCTCGAAGCCGGCCTCGCCGAGCGTCCGCGCCGCATCATCGGCATCAGCGCTGAAGCGGAACGGTCCGGACGTCGCGCTGGGCCCGGACGCTCGCGCTCCCTTCCGTCGGCGCCCGGTCCGGGCTTGGGTATGGCATGACCATGTGCCTCGCGACCTTCAACATCCTGCACGGACGGACCGCGCAGGACGGCGTCGTCGATCTCGACCGGCTGCGCGCGGCGGTGCGCGCCATCGACGCCGACGTGCTCGCGATCCAGGAGGTCGACTGCGGTCAGCCGCGCTCCGACCTCGCCGACCTGACGGCCGTTGCCGCCGAGGCGATGGGCGCGGTGAGCCACCGGTTCGTGGCGGCACTCGCCGGCACGCCGGGCGCGACCTGGACCGCTGCGACCGGTGAGGAGCAACCCGGCGCGGCCTTCTACGGCGTCGCCCTGCTCTCCCGCTACCCCGCGCACGACTGGCAGGTCCTGCGCCTGCCGAGGACTCCCGTCCGCTTCCCGATGTACCTGCCGGAGCCCGCGAAGCTCGTGATCGTCCGCGAGGAGCCGCGCGCGGTCGTGGTCGGCCGGTTCGACACCCCGGCCGGCCCGATGACCGTCGCCACACGCACCTGCCGTTCGTACCCGGATGGAACCGGGTGCAACTGCGCCGCCGGTGCCCGACCGCTGCACCGGCCTGCGCTCGCTCGGCTCGGCGGCCACCTTCCCGGCGCCGGCACCGGCCCGCCAGCTGGATCACATCCTCGCCGACGCCGGAGCGCTCCGGGCCGTGGCGGTCGCGGCGCCCGAGATGCCGGTTTCCGATCACCGCCCCTTGATCATCGACGCCGAAGCGTGCTGAACGGACGGGATTTGGGTAGGTACTCCCCGGGTCAAGCCGTGGCCGAGAACTCCCGCAATTCCGGATCGAGGTGCCCTCCATGTCGGCGACCACGCTTGCCCCCACCAGCAGCGAACTTGTTCGCTTCCTGCTCGCCCGGTTCGACGAGGACGACATCGCGCTGAAGCGGTTCGTGCGCGGCGGCGCATCGTCCGGCGGCGAGTTGTTCTCGCCCGAACGGCTGCGGGCCGAGGCGCTGGCCCGGCGCCGCGTCGTCGGCTCGATCCAGCAACTGCTCGTCCTGCGCGACCAGCCGAGCGAGAAGCCGGTACGCGACAACGCCGCCCAGGTCCTGCGGTCGCTGGCGGCGCCGTACTCGAGCCATCACGCGTTCCGCAGCGAGTGGAAGACGTCGCCGCGCGGTTGACCGACACCTGGGACGGGTTGAGCCGGGCCGAGCGGGAACTGCTTCGCCCGGCCACGTTGCCGGACACCCTCCCAGCGATGCTCGCGACCCTCACCGAGGACCGCTTCTCGCACCCGGACTGGGTCTTCGAGCGCAAGCTCGACGGCGTCCGGTGCCTCGCACGACGGACGCCGGCCGGCGACGTACGGCTGGTGTCGCGCAACGACAAGGACCTGAGCCACACCTATCCGGAGATCGGCGCGGCCGTCGCCGCGCAGGCCGACGCCGAGCTGATCGTCGACGGCGAGGTCGTGGCGTTCGACGGCCGGCGGACCAGCTTCGAGCGCCTCCAGGGCCGGCTCGGGCGCACCGATGCCGACGCCGCCCGGGCCACCGGAATCCCCGTCTTCTACTACGTCTTCGACCTGCTCCACCTGGACGGCTGTGACGTGCGGCGGCTGCCGCTGCTCGCCCGCAAGAAGCTGCTGCGCCGGGCCCTCGGCTTCGACGACCCGCTGCGCTTCACCGTCCACCGGCGCACGAAGGGGGAGCAGGCCTACCGCGCGGCCTGCGCCCGGGGGCTGCGGACGGACAAGGCCGCCGCCGAGGTCGTGCGCGAGACCCGCTGAGTGCGGGCTACTCCGTGGCGGACGGGAGGCCGTCCGGGTCGTGGTCGCCGAGCCCGAGCTCGACCCGCTCGTGCTCGGTGCGCCGGGCGAGCTCGTCGTCGTTCGGCCGGCTGGGCATCTTGGCGTGCTCGTGGTGGTCCGGCGTCGGGTTCTCGGTCACACCGCGTTCCTACCCGCAGCCGCCGCCGGGTTACCGGATCAAGTTGTCGGCGTGGCCACGTCGACGGCGGCGGCGGGCGGCCGCGAAGAAGTCCTGATCCCAGCGCCGGCGTTGAGTGGTCAGTCCGGACCTGAGTGGTCAGGTATACCTGACCACTCAGTGCCCAACTGACCACTCAACGCAGGAGTGCCGCGACGGGATGGTCACGGCCAGTCGCGGACCCGCCAGAAGTGCCCCACCGGACCCAGCCCGGCCCCGAGCGGGAACGAGTCGGCCACCGCGCCGCTGATGAACCGCTTGCCCAGCTCGACCGCGGCCGGGACGTCCAGGCCGCGGGCCAGCCCGGCGGTGATCGCGGCCGCCAGCGTGTCACCCGACCCGTGCGTGTGCGCGGTGTCGCGCCGCGGCGCGGTGAACTCGGTGAACGTCGACCCGTCGTAGAGCAGGTCGGCCGCGTCGCCGTCGGGCAGGTGCCCGCCTTTCACCAGCACCCACTGCGGGCCGAGGGCGTGCAGCGCGCGGGCGGCGTCGGCCATCCCGTCCCGGCCGTGCACGTCGACGCCGGTCAGCAGCCGCACCTCGCCGAGGTTGGGCGTGATCAGCGTGGCGAGGGGGATGATCACCGAGCGCAGCGCGTCGAGGGCGTCCGGCTGCAGCAGCGGGTCGCCGTGCTGCGAGGCGGCCACCGGGTCGACCACGAACGGTGCAATGCCCAACCGCTGCACGGTCTCGGCGATGGCGGCCATGATCGGCGCCGACGCGAGCATGCCGGTCTTGGCCGCGCCGACGCCGATGTCGGTCGCCACCGACTCGATCTGCTCGGCCACCGCGTGCGGGGGCAGCTCGTAGAAGCCGCTGACCCCGAGCGAGTTCTGCACGGTCACCGCGGTGATCGCCGACATGCCGTGCACCCGGCAGGCGAGGAACGTCTTCAGGTCGGCCTGGGCGCCGGCGCCGCCGCCGGAGTCGGAGCCGGCGATGGTCAGGGCGGTCGGTGGCTGCGCGGCGGTCACCGCGCCAGTATCCCGAGCGGATGCGATCGGGAAGGATGGCGGACGTGCCCGGCTCGCCGTTCCAGCTTCCACCCGCCTACCCGCCCGTGCCCGCGGGCACGCACCCGCCGCTGGACTCGCCGGCCTACGGCAGCACGTCGTTGCGCCACCCGAGCCGGCCGCTGGTGCTCGTCGGGCAGCGGCTCACCGAGCTGACCGGACCGCTGCTCGGCGCCGAACGGGTGGAGCCGGGCGACGAGGACCTGACGACCTGGGCCGGGGGCCAGGCGGTCGGGCAGCGGATCGTCGTCCACGGGCAGGTGCTCGACTCCGGCGGCCGGCCGGTGCCCGACACGCTGCTCGAGATCTGGCAGGCCGACGCCGCCGGACGGTACCGGCACGAGGCCGACCAATGGGCGGCGCCCCTCGATCCGCACTTCGCCGGCCTGGGACGGGTGCTGACCGACGGCGCCGGGCGCTACCGGTTCACCACGGTCAGGCCCGGCGCCTACCCGTGGCGCAACCACCTCAACGCGTGGCGTCCGGCGCACATCCACCTGTCGGTGTTCGGTCGCGCGTTCACCCAGCGGCTCGTGACGCAGATGTACTTCCCGGACGACCCGCTGTTCTTCCAGGACCCGATCTTCAACTCGGTGCCGGACCCCGCGGCCCGGGCCCGGTTGATCGCCGCGTACGACCACGACGCGACGACCGACCACTGGGCCCTCGGCTTCCGCTTCGACATCGTGCTGCGCGGGCGATCGGCCACGCCGTTCGAGGGCGAGCCCGACGATGACTGAACCGGCCGGCTGCACGCCGTCGCAGACCGTCGGCCCGTTCCTGTCGATCGGGCTGACCTGGCCCGACGGGCCGGACGTCGTCCCGGCCGGCACCCCGGGCGCGGTGCTGATCCGCGGCCGGCTCACCGACGGCGCCGGCGCGCCTGTCCCGGACGGGTTGATCGAGACCTGGCAGGCCGGCCCGGACGGCCGCTTCGACCACCCGGACGACCCGCGCGGCGCCGTCGCCCGGCCCGGGTTCCGGGGCTTCGGCCGCTGCCCGACCGGCGCCGACGGATCCTTTTGGTTCCGCACCCTGAAGCCGGGCCCGCTGCCGGCCGAGGGCGGGCGGGTGGAGGCGCCGCACGTCTGCGTCTCCGTCTTCGCGCGCGGACTGCTCGATCGCGTGGTGACCCGGGTGTACTTCCCGGACGAGACCGCCGCCAACACGGCCGACCCGGTGCTGCAGTCACTCCCGCCGGCCGGCCGTACGGCCCTCATCGCGCAACCCGACGACAACGGCAGCCTGCGCTTCGACATCCGGCTCCAGGGCGACGGGGAAACCCCGTTCTTCACCCTCTGAACGGCGACGCGGCCGCCGAACAGACCGAGCGGCAGCACACCCAGGACCCGGCCCAGGGCCCGGACCCGGACGACGAGGCGCAGCAGCGCCGCGACGCCGAACGGGTCCACACGCAGGACCCGGGCCGAGGGCTGACCGCGGCCGGTCAGTTCTCCTGTTCGGTGGGGCGGATGAGGAGTTCATTGATGGCGACGCGGCGTGGCCTCGTCACGATGTAGCCGATCGCGTCGGAGATGTCCTCGGCCTCCATCCGCTCCATGTCCCGGAACCGGGTGCGCAGCGTCTCCTGCACCTCGGGCCGGTTGTGCCCGGCGAGCTCGGTGGCGACCGCGCCGGGTTCGACGAGCGAGACCCGGACGTGTCGCTTCGTGACCTCCTGCCGCAGCGCCTCGCCGAACGCGCCGACGCCGTGCTTGGTCAGGTTGTAGACGCCGCTGCCGTTGCGCGCCACCCGCCCGGCGACGCTGCTGATCAGCACCAGGTCGGCGACCCGGCGGGGCTCGGACTCGGCGGCCGCGAGCAGGTGCGGCAGTGCGGCGTGCGCGGTGTAGAGCAGCCCGAGGAGGTTCAGCTCGACCATCCGCTGCCACTCCGCAACCGGCGCGTTCTCGATCGGCCCGAGCAGCATCACGCCGGCGTTGGCGATGACGGTGTCGAGCCGGCCGAACCGCTCGGCCGCCTGCTCCACGACCGCGCGGGCCGCCGCCTCTTCGGTGATGTCGGCCTCGATCACGAGGGTCTCGCCGCCGGCGGCGTCGATCCGCTTCGCGAGGTCGTCGAGCCGGTCCCGCCGGCGGGCGGCGATGGCCACCTTCGCGCCCCGCGCGGCCAGGTCCAGGGCCGTCGCCTCGCCGATGCCGCTGCTCGCGCCGGTGACCAGCGCCGCCGTCCCGTCCAGTCGATCGCTCATGAAGCCCATCGTGCCCACCGCCCGCTCGAAGCACGCACCCGGGTCGTGGTTGTCTATCAGCCGGACTCGAGAGCAGGAGAGGCACCGATGACTGCGAACGCGCACCACCCGCCACCCGGGGCGACGGAGTGGCCGGCCGTGTCGTACGTCATGCCGGTGCTCAACGAGGCCGACTACATCGGCGCCGCCCTGGACAGCATCCTGGCCCAGCAGTACCCCGGCGAGACCGAGATCGTCCTCGCCCTCGGGCCGTCGACCGACGCGACCAACGACATCGTGGCCGCCCGCCGGCGCACCGACCCGCGCATCCGGTCGGTCGACGTCCCGGTCGCGGTGATCCCGGCCGGCCTCAACCGGGCGATCGCCGCCTGCAAGAACCCGATCGTCGTGCGGGTGGACGCCCACGTCGAGCTGCCGCCCCGCTACACCGAGCGGGCGGTGGCCACGCTGCTGCGCGAGGACGCCGCGAACGTCGGCGGGATCATGCTGGCCGTCGGCCGGCCCGGGTTCCAGGCCGCGGTCGCCCGGGCCTACAACAGCCGCTGGGGGTTGGGCGGGGGCGCCTACCACTCCGAGGACGAGCCGCCGGGCGAGGCCGAGTCGGCCTATCTCGGCGTGATGCGCCGCGACGCCGTGACCGCGATCGGCGGGTTCGACGAGACGGTCGGGCGGGGTGAGGACTGGGAGATGAACCAGCGCCTCATCGCGGCCGGGCACCGGGTGTGGCTCGACCCGGCGCTGCGGGTCGTCTACCGGCCGCGGGACAAGTGGACCGCCCTGGCCCGGCAGTTCTGGGCCACCGGTGTCTGGCGGGCCGAGCTGGTCCGGCGGCTGCCGCGGCACAACTCGATGCGCTACTACGCCCCGCCGGCTGTGGTCGCGACCACCGCGTCCGCGGCGGCCCTCACCGCGGTGGCTGCGTCGGGGCATGGCGGGCCGGTGGTCCGCGCGCTGGCCGGCGCGTCCTCGGCCGGGGTGGCGACCTACGCCGGCGTGCTCGGGGTGGTGGCCGCGCGGGGCGGCGGGTCGCCGGCCGACCGGGCGCGGATGTTCGTCGTGCTCGCGACCATGCACGTCGCGTGGGGGGCCGGGTTCCTGCGCGGGCTGATCGGCGGCGCCGCTGGGACCGTCGACACATCGCGGGTACGTATCGGTGGCGAGGGCCGCGCTGATATCGTCGCTTAGGCAAGGCTAACCAAAGTCGCCCGAGACTGGACGGAGCGTCATGGGACTGGGCAGAACGGTACTGCTCGGGCTCATCGCCGGGATCACGATCATCCTGGGATTGCCCATCGGCCGGCTGCAGCATCCCCGGCCGCACCTGAAGCTCTTCCTCAACGCGACCGCCATCGGCGTGCTGCTGTTCCTCGTCTGGGACGTGCTCTCGGGCGCGTGGGAGCCGATCGACGCCGCGCTGGGCAAGTACCACGACAACACCGGCGGGCTGGCCCCGGCGTTCGGCTACGGGGCACTGTTCGCCGGCGGGCTCGCGGCCGGGCTCCTCGCCCTGGTCGGCTACGACCGCTACCTGGACCGGGCCAAGCGCACGGCCACCCCGGCCGCTCCGGGCGAGGCGGCAACCCCCGGACCCGAGCCGCGCGGCGGGGGTGGAGTCGCGACCGCCGTGCGGCCGGCCCCGGTCCGCGGTGTCGCGACCTGGTCGCCGGCCCGCCGGCTGGCCCTGCTGATCGCCGTGGGCATCGGGTTGCACAACTTCGCCGAGGGGCTCGCGATCGGCCAGTCGGCCGGACGCGGTGACGTCGCCCTCGCCACGATGCTGGTGATCGGGTTCGCGCTGCACAACGCCACCGAGGGGTTCGGCATCGTCGCCCCGCTGGTCGGCGACCTCGACGAGCACGGCGTGCTCCGCCGCCCGGGCTGGGGCTTCCTGCTCGCCATGGGACTCATCGGCGGCGGCCCCACCGCCGTCGGCACCGCCGTCGGGCACGGCTTCACCAGCGAGCCGATGAGCGTCGTCTTCCTGACCCTGGCCGCCGGGTCGATCGTCTACGTGGTCATCCAGTTGCTGGGCGTCGCGGCGCGGGCCCGGCGCACCGACCTCGTCTGCTACGGCGTCCTGCTCGGCCTGCTCGCCGGCTTCGTCACCGACGCGATCGTGACCGCCGCCGGGGCCTAGAGTCCGGCGGGTGAGACTTCGGCCGCCGCGGACGCTGCGCGGCCGGGTGTCCGCGTTCGCGGCCGCGGTGATCGCGGTGTGGATGATCGTCCTCGTTGCCGGCTTCTACCTCGTCGTGGCGTCGCGCATCGACGGCCAGCTGCGCGACTCGGTGCGGGTGAAGGCCCAGGCCGCCTCGGCGATCGTGACCGTCCGGGCGGGCGTCGTCACCGGCGTGCGGGAGTCGCCGACCGACCGCCAGCTCGACAGCGGCATCTGGGTGTACTCGGCGAGCCGTCCGATCGTGAAGCCGCGCGTCCCGGGCAGGGTGCAGGCGGCGGTCGACCGCCTCGACCGCGGGCGCGCCGGATACGCCCGGACGCAGGGCCACGAGTTCTACGTGCTGCCGCTTCGCGCGGGCGGGCAGGTCATCGGCGCGGTGATCGCCGGTGTGGCGACCGACGACTCCGATGACACCAAGCGGACCGTACTGATCGGCTCGGCCGTCGTGTCCGTCCTCGTCCTGGCCGGCGCCTACGTCGTCCTGCGGCTGGCCACCGGCCGCGCGCTGCGACCGGTCGATGCGATGGCCGCCCAGGCCGCCGAATGGAGCGTGACGGCGCCGGCGCACCGGTTCGGCGCCGGGCAGCGTTACGCCGAACTCGCCGCGCTCGCCGGCCGGCTGGACGAACTGCTCGACCGGCTCGCGGCGGTGCTGCGCCACGAGCGGCAGCTGTCCGGCGAGCTCTCGCACGAACTGCGCACGCCGTTGACGCGGGTGATGGGCGAGATCGACCTGCTGCTCGCCGACGCGGTCGAGCCGCAGCGGTCGGCGCTGATGACGATGCGCGACGGCTGCGAGGCGATGAACGCGATCATCGAGGAGGCGCTGGCGACCGCGCGCACCGAGCTCGCCGGCGGTGTCGGGCACGCCGTGCTGGCCGAGGTGCTCGGCGGGTACGCGCAGGGCGGGACGCCGCGCGTCGTCGTCGACGCGGCCGGTCTCGCGGTGGGCGTGGAGGGGGCCGTGGTCAGCCGGATCGTCGCCCCGGTCGTCGAGAACGCCCGGCGGTACGCGGAGTCGGAGGTGCACATCACGGCGCGGCGGGTCGGCGGCCGGGCGGAGATCCGCGTCGTCAACGACGGGCCGCGGCTCGCCGCGTCCGATGACGTCTTCGAGCCGGGCTTCACGACCGGAGCGGCCGACGGGCACGACGGGGCCGGGCTCGGGCTGGCGCTGGCCCGGCGGCTGGCCCGCGCCGCCGACGGCGACCTCACGCTGGATGCCGATGCGCCGCTGACGACGTTCGTGCTCGTACTACCGGCCGGGTGACCGGCGACGGGCGCCGGGGCCGCGCATTTCGTGGCGGCCGGAGTTGATCGGCTTTGAGAGCTTCGCACCCAGCAGTGATCACGCTGCTGATCTTCGAGATGCAGGGCTCGCTGACCCAGCCCCCCAACCCGATGCCGACCGGCTACGACGGTCCCTCGTCCGGCTCGACGATCTGGTAGCCGACGCCGCGGACCACCCGCAACACGTGCGGCGCACCGCTCGCGGCGATCTTGCGGCGCAGCTTGGTCATGTACTGATCGAGCGTGTTGTCCGAGACGATCCCGCCGTCGGGCCACGCCGCCTCGCGCAGCTGCTGCCGCCGCACGACCGCGTCCGGGTCCGCGAGCAGCCGGCCGAACAGGCGGTACTCGATGGGGGACAGCTCGACGACCGCGTCCCGCCACCGCATCGCGTGCCGGATCGGGTCGACCCGCAGCCGCTCCACGGGCTCGTCCTCGGCCGAGCGCACGTGCCGGCGCAGCAGGGCCCGCAGCCGCGCGACGAGTTCGGCGAACGCGAACGGCTTGGCCAGGTAGTCGTCGCCGCCGGACGCGAAGCCGGTGAGCCGGTCGTTCACCTCCTGGTGCGCGCTGAGGAAGATCACCGGCACGTCCACGCCCCGGCCGCGCACGGCCTGGCACACGTCGCGGCCGTCGGAGTCCGGCAGCCCGACGTCGAGCACGATCGCGTCCGGGGGCGGGTCGAGGCTGCGCAGCGCTGACGCCCCGTCGGTGGCCGTGACGACCTCGAAGTCGTGCGCGCGAAGGCCCCGGGCGATCAGGTCCCGCAGGCCGTGGTCGTCCTCGACGACGAGGATGCGCTGCACGCCGGTTACCGGACCGCGAACCAGACCAGGCAGGCGGCGCCCGCGGCCATGCAGTAGCCGCCGAACGGGGTCAGCGACCGGTGGGCAAAGTACCTGGTCAGGAAGCGCACCGAGAGGTAGGCGCCGACGCCGGAGAGCACCGAGCCGAAGATCACCTGCGGGCGGATCCCGTCGCCGAGCGGCCCGGCGAGGTCACCGATCTTGAGGACGCCGGCGGCGAGGATGACCGGCGTGGCGAGCAGGAACGAGAACCGGGCCGCGTCCTCGCGGGTCAGCCCGGCGGTCATGCCGGCCGAGGTCGTCACGCCGGAGCGCGAGATGCCGGGCGCGAGCGCCAGGATCTGGGCCGAGCCGACCGTGACGGCCCGGCGCACCGACAGCCCCACGATCCGGCGGTCGGAGTCCTGGCCGCTGATCCGCTCGTCGACGTAGTCGGTGTCCTCCTCACCCTTCTGCGACCGGCTCGAGCGCTCGATCAGCACGAGGATGACGCCGTTGACGATCAGGAAGCAGGCCGTCGGCACCGGCCGGGACAGCGTCGTGCGGAAGGCGTGCTCGCCGACGAGCCCGACCAGCCCGACCGGGATCGTCGCCAGGACGAGCAGCCACGCGAGCCGCTGGTCGGGGTCGGCGACCTCCCGCCGGACGATGCTCGTACCCAGTCCGCGGATGATGCGCAGCCAGTCCCGCCAGAAGAAGATGATCAACGCAACGGCGGTGGCCACGTGCAGGCCGACGATGAACGCGAGGTAGGGCGACTCGGGCGCCCGGACGTTCAGGTCACGGGCCCACCCGCCGCCGATGACCGCCGGCACCAGGACGCTGTGGCCGAGGCTGGAGACGGGGAAGAGCTCGGTGACGCCCTGGAGGAGTCCGATCGTCCCGGCTTCGAGCCAGCTCAGATGAGGCACCCGAACAAACTACTACCCCTTGCGTAGTAGCTCCGGCCCGACCACCTCGGCCGGCAGCGTGCGCGGGGCGCCGAGCAGCCACGCCAGGCTCGCCGCCGTGATCGACTCCGCGCAGAGCAGGGCCACCAGCACGGTCAGCTGGAAGCGGGCCGCCCCCGCGGCGCCGGCCCCGCCGATGAGCGCGCCGACGAATGTGCCCGGCAGCGTGACCAGCCCGACCGTGCGGGTCTGGTCGAGCGGCGGGATCAGTGCGTCGTACACCGAATCGCGGGCCAGCTCGCGGACGGCCTGACGATGCGTTGCACCGATCGCGAGCCAGCCCTCGACCTCGTCGCGCCGCCGGCGCAGTGATTCGGCCAGCCGGCGCCCGGTGAGCGTCGCCGCCGTCATGCAGCCGCCGATGACGATGCCGGACACCGCGACCAGCGTGCGGACGTCACGGTGCTGCAGCACCGGCACCCCGACCACGATCCCGATCGCCACCGCCGCGCCGGTCGCGCAGGCCAGCAGGACCGCGCGGTGGGCCCCGGGGTGCTCCCGGAGCCGGCGGGCGGCCGTCCAGGTCGCGACGCCGAACATCACGGCGATGACCGCGATGACGGCAACCGGGGCGGCGAAGACGCCGCGCAGTGCCGCCGCGACCACCGCGAGCTGGACTGCGGCGCGCACGCTCGCGGTCAGCACCGCCCGCCGGTGCGCGACCTGGGCGGCGGTGAGGACGGCGACGGTGATCGCCATCAGCAGGAGCAGCCCGCCCGCGAGTCGCAGGTCCGCGGCGGTCACCCCCGCGGCGCTCAGTAGCATCGTCGGCGATACTACGGCCGCAGTAGTAGGGGGCCGCAGCACCAGGGGCGGCGGCCGGTCGGGAGGCGATGTGCGAAGGGATCGTCAGCCGGGCGCCCTGGAGCGGGAGATCCTGGCCTGCCTCGCGGCCCACGGCCGGCCGATGACCGCGGGCGAGGTCCAGGCCGACCTGCCCGGGGATCTCGCGTACACGACGGTGATGACCACGCTGGCCCGGATGCACGGCAAGCGGGCGTTGCGCCGGGAGCCGCGCGGCCGGGCCTTCGCCTACTCGCTGCCGGCCGGCGTCGATGCGGCTCGCGCGTCGATGACCGCATTCCAGATGCGTCGCCTGCTCGACTCCGACGCCGACCGGGCCGGCGTGCTGGCCCAGTTCGTCGCCCAGCTCGCACCGGACGACGAGCGGCTGCTGCACCAGCTGTTGGACGACCCGGGCCCCGAGACACCGTGATCGTCGAGCTGCTCGCCGTGCTCGGGCTGGCCACATTCGGCGCCGCTCGGGCGGCCCGGCCGCTGGCGCACCACCCCGACCCCCGCTTCGCGGCGACGACCCTGCTGGCGGTCGCGCTCGGTATCGGCGGTGCGACCGGGCTGGTGCTCTACGAGCTGGCTGCGGTCGGCCTGGCCCAGGTCCCGTCCTTCGCCCGGTCGGGACACTGGTCGGCCGACGTGATCGAGGACAGCCTGGCCGTGCCGGCGCCGGTCGGCGCCCTGCTCGTCGCGCTCGCGCTGGCCGCGTCGCTGTCGACGCTCGCCCAGCTCGGCCGCGCCGCGCGCCACCTGGTGATTGCCCGCCGGTGGTGCGAGGAGCGCGGCCCGGCCCGCGGGGGGCTGATCATCACCGACGGTGCGGACGCGGCACCGGCGTTCGCCCTCCCCGGACGCCGCGGCGGCGTCGTGGTTGCCCGCGAGCTGCTCGGCCGCCTCGACGGGCGCGAGCGCCGGGCGCTGCTCGCCCACGAGGAGTCGCATCTGCAGCACCGGCATCACCTGTACGTCCAGCTCGTCGTCCTCGCGGCGGCGGCGAACCCCCTGCTCCGCCCCCTGGTCGCGGCGACCCGGCTCGCCACCGAGCGCTGGGCCGACGAGGACGCGGCCGCCGCCGTGCGCGACCGGATCGCCGTCGCCCGCGCCCTGGCCAAGGCCGGGCTGCTGCGCGGTTCCGGCGCCGCCCCGGTCGCGGCCCGGCCCGCCGCCGAGAGCGACCTGGCCGGCCGGCTGCGGCACCTCGTCCGCCCCGACGCCGGTCGCCGGTCGCCGGCCGCGCTGGCCGTCCTCACCGGCAGCACGCTGGTCGAGCTGGCCACCGCGGCCGCCTTCGCCGCCGTGGCGCACGGCTGGTTCGAAGCGGCGCAGGCGGCCTACCTGCACCGGTGAGCGGTCAGGCCCCGGTCAGGTTCGGTCGGAGACCCTGAGGCGTGTCGTCGACGCCGCACCCGGCCGTGCGCGTCGCCCGCGCGCCCTTCGCGCTCATCGTGCTCGCAGCCCTGACCGCGCTGCTCCTCGTCGCCGCCTACGACCGCAGCCGGGACGGGCTGGTCGGCTGGCTCGACACCGCCTCCGACGCCGCGCCGTCGCTCCGGTGGCTGCCGGCCCTGCTGGTCGTCGCCCTCGGCGCGGCGCATTACGGCGCGGCGGCCATTGCCGCCCGGGCCGCCGGCGGCGTCGAAACGCCGTTGGTCGAGACTGTCCTGGTGCAACTGTCGGCGGCGAGCGCGAACCGCATCACCCCGGCCGGCCTCGGCGGCGCGACGGTCATCGCCCGCTACCTGACCAAGCGCGGCCGGCTGCCGGTCGCGAGCGCGGCCGGCGCGGTCACGGCCCTGACCGTGTTCGGGGCGGTCGCCGACATCGCGATCTTCGCCGCCGTCACCACCGTGGGCGGGCTCGTCGGCCTGCCCGGCGGCCCGGCGGTGTTCGCCCGGCTCGTCCAGCGCCTCGACGCCGCGGTCCGCGGGCTCGCGACCACCTCGTGGTGGTGGGCGGTGCTCGGCATCGTGGCCTTGGCCGGCCTGGCCGTGGTCGCGCGCCGGCGGCGCCGGAGGTCGGCCCCTCCCGTCCGGCAACGGTTCCTGCTGCCGCTGCGCCGGCTGCTGAGCCGGCCGCGCGCGCTGATCACGTTGATGCTCGCCTCCGGTGCCACCACGGTGATGCTCGGGCTCGCCTTCGCCGCGTCGGCGGCGGCTGTCTCGGGACCTCACCCGTCGGCGTCGGTCGGCGCGCTCGTGGTCGGGTACATGGTGGCGGTCGGGCTGACCGGCGTGCTGCCGCTGCCCAGCAGCGTCGGCACCGCCGAGGCGGCGCTCGTCGGGGTGCTCGTGAGCGTCCACCAGCCGGCGGCCCAGGCCGTCGGCGTGGTCCTGTTCTTCCGCATCGTCACCTACTGGCTGCCGGCGGTGGCGGGCCTCGGGGCGGCCCGGCACCTGCGGCGGACCGGGGCGCTGTGACCGCAGCCGTCCGGCCCCGCTCGCCCGCGGCCGCCACCGCTCTCGCCTTCACCGTCGCCGCCGCGGCGCTGTTCGCGGTGGCCCGGCCACCGGTCGGTGACTTCTGGGCCGCGCAGGCGAGGCAGTCGGCGGCGCTGCACGGGGTCGGCCTGCAGTACTGGTTCTCCTGGTTCGGCGGCACCGTCCCCGGCCACTACTCGGTGCTCTCGCCGTTCCTGTCCCGATTCGTCGATGCCGGCGTGCTCGGCGCGGCCGCGACCGCCGTCACGGTCGCCCTGTGCCGGTTGCTGGTGCGCGGGACACCGCACCCCACCGCCGCGACCTGGCTGGCCGCGGTCGCCGCCTCCTTCAGCCTGTGGAGCGGGCGAATCCCGTTCGCGGCGGGCACCGCGCTGATGCTGGTCACGCTGCTGCTGATGCGGGGCCGGCGGCCCGTCCTCGCCGCCGGGGCCGGCGCGGTCACCGCGCTGGTGTCGCCGGTGTCGGCGGCGTTCCTGGTGCTGGGGCTCGCCGGCGTCGTCCTGCACGACCCCGTCCGGCGGCGGCTCGCGCTCTGGACGGCCGGGGGGGCGGGCGCCTGCCTGCTCGGTCTCGGCGCGTACTTCGGGATGCCGGGCTACGAGGGCTTCAGGGTCACCCACGCCGCGCTGACCGGGCTCAGCCTGCTGGTCCTGCTCGCCGCCCGGCCGCCGGCCCAGCTGCGCACGGTCATCCTGCTGTCGGTCGTCGCCTGCCCGCTGCTCGTCGTCGTGCCCAACGGCGTCGGGTCCAACTTCGAGCGCTTCGCCTGGATCTATCTGCCGGTTGCCGTGGCGGCGCTCGGCCAGGCGCGTCGAGCCGTCGTGGTGCTCGCCGCCGCCGGGGCGGTCTCGATGGGCGTCGTGGGCTCGGTGCACGACCTGTACGTCGCGGCCCAGCCGATGTCGCAGCCGACCTACTACCGCGGCCTCCTGCACGAGCTGGACGCGATCCCGAACCTCCCGGACTACCGCGTCGAGGTCGTGCCCGACGGCACGCATATCGCCGCCTACGCGCTGCTGAACCACGCGCTGCTGGCCCGCGGCTACGAGACGCAGTCCGACAACAAGCTGGACAGCGTCCTCATGTCGGCCGGGCTCGACGCGACCTCGATGCGGCACTGGCTCGACGTGAACGCGGTCGGCTACGTGGTGCTCGACCGGCACACCCTCGCCCCAGGACCCGAGGACCGTCTCGTCCGCTCGGGTGACCTGCCGTACCTGCACCAGGTGTGGGCCGACCAGCACTTCGTGCTGCTGGCCGTCCGCGCGCCCACGCCGCTGGTCGAGCGGCCGGCCCGGGTCGCGGATGCGGATCAGGCCAGCCTCACCGTCTCCGCGCCGCGGGCCGGCACGTACGGCGTGCGCATCCGCTGGTCGAAGTTCCTGCAGCTGGCTCGCGGCGGTTCGGGGGCGCGGCTGGCGCCGGACGGCGCCGGCTGGACGGTGCTTAGTGTGCCGGCGCCCGGGCGTTACACCGTGACCGGCTGACCAGGGCACCGCCGGTCACGGTGTAGCAGACTGGTCGGGTGAGCAATCCCGCCCCCGACCTCGGCACCATCCTCTCCGTGTGGGCGCACCCCGACGACGAGAGCTACTCCTGCGCCGGAATCATGGCGGCCGCCGTTCGCGCCGGGCGGCGCGTCGTCTGCGTGACCGCCACCCGCGGCGAGCGCGGTTCCACCGACCCGGCGCGGTGGCCGGCCGGCCCCGAGCTGGCCGAGGTGCGAACCGCGGAGCTTGCCGCCTGCCTCGCCGAGATCGGGGTCACCGAGCACCACTGGCTCGACTACCCCGACGGCGGCTGCGCCGATGTCGACCCGGCCGAACCCGTCGCGCGGATCCGGGCCATCGCCGACGAGCTGCAGCCGGACGCCGTGCTGACCTTCGGCCCGGACGGCGGCACGTACCACCCCGACCACATGGCGGTGTCGAGCTGGGCGACCGAGGCCGTGCGCGGTACGGGCGCCGCGCTGCACTACAGCTCGGTCACCCCCGAGTGGCAGGCGCTCATGTCGACGGTGGTCGATCCCAAGCTGGTGATGATGACCGACGACGAGCCGCTGGTGCACGCCCGCGATCAGCTGTCGATCCACGTCCGGCTGGACGGCGAACCGCTCGAGCAGAAGGTGCGGGCGATGCTCTGCCAGCAGAGCCAGCTCGGCCCCATGCTCGACCTCACCGGCCCGGAGATGTTCCGCGCGCTGCTCGCCGAGGAGTCCTTCCGGGACGGGTGGGCCGAGCCGGGGCTCTGAGCGCGCGCGCTCAACCGGTGACGCTGTCGGTGCCGTCCTCGAGGTGGCCGAGGTAGCGCCGTGACCACGTGCGATCACTGCTGACGGTCACCGAGACGTCGTACCAGCCGTTGCTCTCCGCCGCCGGGTCGAGGACGTGCCGGGCCCGCCCGTTCGGGGGCACGTGGACGGTGCGGCCCGGCCGGCACGAGTAGGCGTTCGGTCCGACCGTGAAGGTCACCGGCCGGGCCCCGTGGTTGGCGAGTTCGAGGATCAACTTCGGCCGCCGGGCGAAACCGCCTTCGTAGTAGGCCGCCTCGACCTGCGCCGTCCGGCCCGGGCCGTGGACGTCGCCGGTGAAGTGGCGCAGGAACCGGTTCGGGCCGATGACCGTGAGGTCGTACCGGCCGTCCCCCAGCCGGATCGAGCCGGGCACGGTGCGGTTCCAGACGGCGGTCGACGGGTCGACGGTGAACTGCGCGGGCAGCTTCGCCGGGTAGTCGACGAGCGTCGCGGCTGGGGCGGCGTTGTCGTAGACGGCGAAGTGGCTCGCCTTGCCGACGTGCGGCCCGCTGTTGCTGAACGACAGGTCCGCGGTGACGGCGCCGTCCTCGACGGTGATGCCGTCGAGGTTGGCGTTCGGCTGGTAGGGGAGCGCGCGGGCGGGCTTGCGTCCGGGTTCCTGCTGCGGCGGCTCGTTGGTGGTGACCGGCGGGTGGTACGAGCCGCCGGCCGGGTCGCCGATGACCGCGGTCGCCGGCAGTTCGGGCTTGCCGTACACGGGGGCGGCGAAGTCGAAGGCGCCGGTGAGGTCGCCGCACACGCTGCGGCGCCACGCGCTGATGTTCGGTGAGACCGCCGGGGTGCCCAACGCGTCCGTCCACTTCTCGAGGAACTGGATCACCGACGTGTGGTCGGAGACCTCGGACGTGACCCAGCCGCCGCGGGTCCACGGCGAAATGAGGATCAGCGGCACCCGGAACCCGAGCCCCACCGGCAGCGGCTGCGTCACTCCGTAGCTCGCGAGCGCGCCCGCCGCCTCGAAGTAGAACTCGTCCTTCGTCCCGGGCGCAGGCACCGGCGGCGGGACGTGGTCGAACTGCCCGTCGTTCTCGTCGTAGTTGATGATCACGAGCGTCGAGTTGAAGACGTCGGGGTCGGCGTTGAGCGCATCGAGCACGCCGTTCACGTAGTACGCGCCGTCGTTCGGCGCACCGTCCGGGTGCTCGGAGAACGCCTGGTTGGTGACGACCCACGACACCTGCGGCAGCCGGCCGGCCAGCACGTCGGTCCGGATCGCGTTGGCCAGGTTGTCGGCGTTGGCCGCGATGCCGGTGAGCGGTTCGGGGACGTTGGCCACCCCGTTGTCGTAGAAGACGTTCCCGGGCGCGGGCGTGCCGCCCTGCGCCGGGTCGTACCGGGCGAAGGTCTTGAAGTACTCGAGGCCGTTGTCGCCGTAGTCGTCCTCGCACTGGTAGACGTGCCACGAGACGCCGGCCTTCTGCAGCGTCTCGGCGTAGGACTCCCAGAGCAGGTTCCGGCCGATCTCGTCGCCGCCGCTGTACGCGACGAAGTCGCTGAACTTCTTCTGGGCGTCGATCGTCCCGCCCCACAGGTAGGTGCGGTTCGGACCGGTCGCGCTCAGCACCGAGCAGTGGTACGCGTCGCCGACGGTGTAGGCGTCGGCGAGCGCGTAGTGGAACGGCAGGTCGGCCCGATTGAGGTAGCCGAGCGTGGTCGGACCGCCCTTGGCGAAGTACCAGCCGTTCATGAGGCCGCCGTTCCAGGCGCCGTGCTGGTCGTCCCAGCTGTGGGACGTGCCGCCGTAGCCCTGCGCGCCGGTCTCCGCGTCCGGGGGCTGGTGGCCCGGCGGGTAGGCCGAGGTCGGGGCGGCGCTGAGCCGCCACGGGTACTGCGTGCCGGCGATGGGGGCGCCGGGCGGCGTGGTCGGCTGCTGGAACACCGACAGGCCGCCGGGCAGGGTGATCGTGGCCCGGTCACCGAAACCCCGCACGCCCCTGAGCGAGCCGAAGTAGTGATCGAAGCTGCGGTTCTCCTGCATCAGGATCACGACGTGCTTGACGTCGCGGATGTCGCCGTGCCGGTGCGGCTTCTTCGACGCGGCGGACGCGTCGGCGTCGGCGCCGGGCAGCGCGGCGCCGACGACGGCGGCACCGGTGACAGTGGCGGCAGCGCCGAGGAAACCTCTACGGGAGACGGACATGCACGGACCTCCGGGGGCCGGGAAGGGATGGGGGCCGCCGAAAGGTATGGGGGCAAGACCGTGACCGGGCGAAATGCGGTCGAACTACCGGCAAATCGACCGCGAACCGTCAGCGCCGCTCCGGTCCGCCCCGGTCCGCTCCGGTCGGCTCCGGTCCGCTCCGGCCGGTCGCGGAGAGTGTCGGTCCCGGCAGTCCGGGGCTGCCCGCGTTCTTGCGCAGCGGCGGGTCGGGGCCGGACCGAGCGACCCGCCCGGGTTGCGAATTTGCGGGCAGCCCCGGACTGCGCGGCAACAGTGTGTGGGCGCCGCCGCCGGCGGGGATGCGCTACTCGACGTCGTCGAGGCGGAAACCGACCTTGAGCCCGACCTGGAAGTGGGCGACCTCGCCGTCCTCGATCTGTCCGCGGATCTCGGTGACCTCGAACCAGTCGAGGTTGCGCAGCGTCCGGCCGGCGCGGGACACGCCGTTGCGGATGGCCTGTTGCAGGCTGTCGGGCGAACTGCCGACGATCTCGGTGACGCGATACGTGTGCTCTGACATGCGAACCTCCGAAGGCGGACTGTCGATCGCTCGATCACACCCGCCGCCGGCGTTGCGCGCAATGCCGGCCCCGGGGGGTTCACCGCAGCAGGCGGGAGGTGAGAAAGGCGAGGATCTCGTCCCGGGCCTTGATCGTGGGATGCCCGTCCTCGTCCACGAGGTGGGCAGTGACCACGCTGTGGGGTGCGGCGACGACTTCGCGGAAGAACGGTGGCGGCTCGGAGTTCGCGGCGCGGCCGGGAAGGACGCGGCCGTCGAAGGCATCGCCGAGCAGCGCCCGGTAGGCCGCGAAGCGCTGGCCGGTGCACCAGCGGTCGCCGTCGAATCGGTAGGCGAGGACGGTCAACCCGTCGCGGGCGATCCGCTCGCGGACCGCGGCGGCGTCGGCGGCGGAGAGTTCGAGCCCGCCCGGGTCGTCCAGCGGCAGGGACGGGTGGTTGACCACCGGCGCGACGACGGCCGGCTCGAGCGCCATCGTGAGGGCGAAGTTGCCGGTGAAGCACAGGCCGACAGCGCCGACGCCCGGACCGCCGCACTCGACGTGGGCCTGCCGGGCCAGGCCCCGAAGCCAGCTCGTCACCGGGCTGGTGCCACCCCCGGCGAAGGCGCGGAACTCGGCGCTGACGCAGGCGCGGCGGACAACCTCCTTGCCCCCGTCGACGGTCGGGTAGGCGCCGTCGACGCCGAAGAGCGAGGGGACGTACACGGTCAGCCCGGCTTCCCTGATCCACCGGGCCAGCCGGAGCACGTCGGGGCTGATGCCCGGCATCTCCGGCATCAGGACGACGGCGGGCCCGTCACCGGAGGCGTAGACCTGCTTGACCACCCCGTCCACGTCCACCGGTCGCCGGGCGAAGTCAGTGATCGGGTCGTCGCGGAGCCCGTCCGGAGCGCTCATACCGACAGCGTGCCGGGCTGCGCCAACCGATCGGGATAGGCTGGATCGCCAGATCAGGGGGTGATCTCGCCACCCCGGCACGTCCTGGCCTATCCCGGTTGCTTCGCCTCCGAGGTGTTCGGCGTGCCCGACCTGCTCACCATGGCTGCCCACGTCGGCGGACGGGACCGCGCCGGCTACGAGGTGACGGTCATGTCGCCGCGCCGCCGGGTCATCGCGTCGGGCGGTGCCGCGCTCGAGGTCCGCCCGTTGCGCGACGTCGACGTGCTGGTCGTTCCCGGGTTCGAACTCTCGCCCGGCCTCGACGTGGCCGCGACGGTCGCGGCCCTCGCCCCGGAGATCGCCGCGATCCGCACCCACGCCGCGGCCGGCACCGCCGTCGTCTCGATCTGCGTGGGCGCCTTCCTGCTCGCCGAGGCCGGGCTGCTCGCCGGGCGCCGGGCCACGACTGCGTGGCTGTTCGCCGAGGACCTCGCGCAGCGCTGTCCCGACGCCGACGTCCGGGCCGAGCAGCTGGTGATCACCGACCGGGGCGTGACGACGACGGCCGCGTTCAGCGCGATGTACGACTTCGCGCTCGGGCTGATCCGCCGGCACAGCGGCGCCCGGGTCGCCCGCACGACGGCCCGGCTGACCCTGGTCGACGACGCCCGCTGCTCGCAGGCGCCGTACGTGGACACGCGCCTGCTCCCGCAAGCCGGCGGCGCCTTCTCGCGGCGGGTCATGCGGCGCCTGGACCAGCACCTCGCCGACCGCTACGACCTGGCGGACCTGGCCCGCGCCTTCCACGTCAGCACCCGAACGCTGCTGCGCCGCTTCGCCGACGAGACCGGTCAGAGCCCGCTCGACCACCTGCAGGCGTCGCGCGTGCGCCGGGCCCGGCACCTGCTCGAGACGACGGACGGCACCGTCGCCGGCATCTCGGCCGCCGTCGGGTACCGGGACGCGGGTACGTTCGCCGCGCTGTTCGCCCGGCACACCGGACAGCGGCCGAGTGACTACCGCGCCGCTTTCCGGCGTCCGGCCCGGTGAGCGCCGGCCGCGAACCGAACGCGCAAATAGAGGTTGCGGCCCGCCGCAGGCCCGTACTACGTTGAAGCAACCATTGGTTGCAGGTAGGGAGAGCTCATGGAGTACGGCAGCATCGAGCGCGAGCTTCGCATCGACGCGACCCCCGAGATCGTCTACGAGGTGATCAGCTCGCCCGAACACCTGCGCGAGTGGTGGCCCGACGACGCCGACCTCGAACCGGTCCCCGGTGCGACCGGGCGGATCATCTTCGGTGACCCGTCCGGCCCGGACGCGGCGAGCGTGCCGATCACCGTTGTCGAGGCCGATCCGCCCCGGCGGTTCGCATTCCGGTGGGCCTTCGACGGCGACCAGGCGAGCGAGACGAACTCGTTCCTGGTCACCTTCGACCTGCTGCCCTCCGGCGACGGCACGTTGCTGCGTTTCAAGGAGACCGGGTTCCGCGAGCGCGGTTGGGAAGGCGCGGTGCTGGAGGAGGCCTACCTCGATCACGTCCGCGGCTGGGACGAGTTCCTCCCGCGGCTCGTCGCGCACGCCGAGACGCTCGTGGCCCGGCCATGAGCACCGCGATCGACGACGATCTGTGGTCCGCGATCGGTGACCCGAACCGGCGCCGGATCCTCGACCTGCTGCTGGCGCAGGGCACCGGCACGTCGACCTCGCTGAGCGAGCAGCTGCCGGTGACCCGGCAGGCCGTCGCCAAACACCTCGCAGTGCTCGACCGGGTCGGCCTGGTCCACGGAACCCCCGCCGGGCGGGAACGCCTCTACGAGGTCGACGAGGCGCAGCTCGCCCGGGCCGTCGCGCAGCTGGCCCAGGTCGGCGCGACGTGGGACGCCCGGTTGCAGCGGATCAAGCGGATCGCCGAGCGCATCCAGCGCGCCGAACGGGACTGACCACATCGAACGCCTGCGCGCTGCGGGCGGACACCAGCACCTTCTGTCGGCGTGGGGCGTCATGACGGGCGAGCAACCAGCCATGACGGAACCGAGGTGCAGCCCACATCGCTTGCTGTGGTCACCGTCGCCTGCGTCGCCGCCAACGTCCTGATCTCCATCGCCATTTCTGCACGGCGCAGCCGGTGCTGGCCCAACGCGGCCGAGGTGGGTTCGCGGCCGGCCCGGTCGTCGGCTTCGCGGGGCTTGCCTGGCTCGGCCTGGCCGCCGGCGCGCGGCACGCTGGCGTGATCGAACCCCGGATCGCGCCTTACCCGAAGCTGCGGTGCGTACCTCCGGTCGCGATCGCGAACGGCGGGCGCGACGTGGTCGGCGAATTCGGCGCGGCGGGGTCGCTGCCGGTTCCGATCATCGTGTTGGTGGCGTCGACGTGGACGACGCGGGGTACGAAGCGCCGGGCGTCGGCGTCGGTCATCGTCTGGTAGGCGATGATGATCACGATGTCGCCGACGGTGATGTGATGGGCGGCCGCACCGTTGATGCCGATCACTCCGCTGCCGCGCTCGCCCTCGATGATGTAGGTCTCCAGGCGGGCCCCGTTGGTCACGTCGACGATGGAAACCTGTTCGCCCGGCAGCAGGTCGGCGGCGTCGAGCAGGTCGGCGTCGATGGTCACCGAGCCGACGTAGTGCAGGTCGGCGTGAGTGACGGTTGCCCGGTGGATCTTGGCGCTGAACATCGTTCGGAACACGATTCGTCCCCTACCTGGTCGCGCCCATCGTCTGGTGCGCGCTGATCGGTCGTCCACGATTGTCTCCGGGCGCGGGCCGCAGGGAGCAAGAAGATGAGCGCAGGGTCACTCGCTCGGCGATTGCGGGGATGATCGATGCATGCAGCGGCGCGCTCGATCGGATCGACCGGAGGTGATCACCTCGGCGGCGGAGAGCCCCCGCAAGGAGCTGGAGCGCCGCCGAAGGCGGTACGGGTTGCTGGCGGTCATCTTCATCGGGAGCTTCACCGCGGCTGGGCTCCTTCACCGTGAAACCGTCGTGGCGCTGCTGCTGTGCGGCGTTTCCATGGTGACGCTCGTGGTGGCGGTCATCGGCGCCAATACTCGCAAGCCACGACGGCGACCGGACGATCCCAGATTGTTGTGATCAACCGTGGTCCGGGCACGCCCGCAGATCGGCTACGCCCGTCCACCTGTAGCCCGAGGAATGTCACGCGTCGGTGGCAGTATCTGACCCATGAGGACGCGGCTGAGCACCCGACGGCTCCGACCGTAGCCCCGGGCCGCCCTTCACCGATGGGTCGCGGGCCGGGGCTCTTGAGCCGTCGGAGGTCCCGTGTCCCGTACCGATGCCCACGCCCCGCTGTGGGTCCGCCTGTCCTTTGAAGACCTGCCCGCGCAAGCGTGGCACGCACTCGATCACTCGACCTGCGACCTGCCGGCCCATCCGAGCGAGCAGGACTGGAGCCAGCGGTCCTTCCCGATCGCCTCCTGCTGCTTCTGGACCTACCGCTACGTCGGCGTGAACATCTGCTGCTGCAAGCTGTGCCGCGCCGGCGGCCAGCGGCGCGCGGATCGCCAGTCGGTGCGGCACTTCGATCGCCAGAGCCTGCACGTCGCTCTGGGACGTTGGGCCGCCGGCGACCCGGACGCATTCGACGCCGTCGGCCGGCCCCGCCGCCGCAGCGGCTGATCGATAGTTGTCGGCAGCTCATGAGGCGAGCGCCCGGATCGGGCGTGGACCGAGCCTGGAAACAGCTCCAGGCGCCAGAATCTGGGGCCTGCAGCGTGGTCCCCCGGCAGGATTCAAACCTGCGCTCCCGCCTCCGGAGGGCGGAGAGGACGGCGTTGACAGGTGTTGATCGACGCTAGAGGGCCCAGTTTCCGGGGCTTGAAGCGTTGGCTGGCGCCGGTCTTGACCGGCCGTTTTCGGCTCGCATGTGTACCCAGTGTGTACCCGGAGCGCGCGTCGCCCGTGGCAACGTGTGGCCCTGAGCGGGACCGCTGGAGACGCCGCCCGGGTCGCGCAGTTCGCCGCCCTGGGCGAATGGCTCATCGAGGCAGGGAAGTATCCGGCGGACGGACCCTAGGTACGTCCACGTCAACCTCAACGCCGAGATCGATCTCGACGACCAGGACGGCGACGAGGCGTCCTCGACGATCAGTAAGTCATCACCGCCTCCGCCTCTGCCGTAGCGGCAACCGGCCGCCGCCGATCTCGTCGTCGATTACCCGAGCGAGCAGCGACTCACCGACGGGCTGGAAGCCGCCGGATTGGACTGAAGTTGAACCATGTACTGGAGCGCCCAGTAGACGCCGCAAAGCACCACGCCGAGGCGCGACGAGCACTCGCGATCAACGCGCTGCGTTGACCCGGGCACCGAGCCAGCTGATCTGGGCTGCTTCCTGAAATGCCTGGCCACCCTCGTGATCGTTGAACGGATACACCTCGATCGACTTCTCTGCGGCGTAGGCGTTGTATGCCGCGTAGACGGTGGACGGCGGGCAGACCCTGTCCATCAACGCGACGGAGAAGAGTGCAGGCGCCGTCGCCGCTCGGACGAGCACTGCGCAGTCGAAGTACGACAACGTGGCAAACACCCGTTCGGTCTCCGGGCGCCGAACCTTGAGGTAGCTCACGATCTCTGCGTACGGCTGGGTGTCGGTGATGGTCGTGGCACGCGGGAAGTCACAAAGAAGCGGTACGTCAGCGAGCACCGCGAAGAGGTCATCACGCAACGACGCGACGGCGAGGCTGATTCCGCCGCCCTGGCTGGCACCGGAGACCACGATCTTCGAGGCGTCGACGCGGGGGTGCTGGCCGACCGCATCGACCGCCAGGACGCCGTCGGTGAATGCCCGCCGGTAGTAGTACGTGTCGGGCGACAGGATGCCGCGAGTGAGGAAACCTGGACTACTGGGTTCGGCGCCGACGTCGTCAGGCGTGTCGCCGACAATCCATGATGCGCCTTGCCCCCGCATGTCGACGACGAAGCACGCGTACCCGGCCAGGGCCCAGAAGTTGATCCGGTGGGGCAAATTCCGGCCGCCACCGTAGCCCGGATACTCGATGACAGTAGGCAGCGGGTCGCCGTTCCCGGCGGGGACCTGGAGCCAGCCCCGTACAACGTCGCCGTTGAATCCCGAGAACTGCACGTCGTAAACGTCGACGAGTTCGAGCCCGCACGAGACCGGATTGAAGATCGGTGGCGTGCCGAGCGCACGCGACTCGGCGAGCGTCGTCGTCCAGAATTGCGCCAGGTCAGCTGGCGGCGTGGCCCGCGACGAATAGGAGGCCAGTTCTTCTGCCGGGAGGTCGTAGTACGGCATCGTCATCCAATCTTGGAGTCAATGCGCCGGTGACGCGAGATCCGCGGCGTAGTCGGCGAGGTTCGAGCGAACCTCAGTGAGGTCGGACCAGTCCCGGCTGGGGTGCACGCGGTTGCTCAGCACCGTGAGGACGAGACGCCGTGACCTGTCGATGAGCAACGAAGTCCCGGTGAACCCGGTGTGCCCGAGCGCGCCTGGCCCCGCCGTCCGGCCGCTCATTCCCGGATCGTCGATTCGGAAGCCGAGGCCCTGTCCGTAGACGCGTCCGGGCAAGGACTGCGGCAGCTGGTCGCGAGTCATCTCGCGGAGCGCCGCTTCGCTGATGATGCGTTGCCCGTCAATCTGTCCGCCTTGCCGGATCGCCTCGCCGAACTCGGAGACGTCCGTGACGGTGCTGAAGAGCCCGGCGTTGCCCGACACCCCACCAAGGGCCCACGCCATCTCGTCATGGACGAAGCCGCGCACCATCCCGCGGCCGACGTAGGACTCGTCCTCGGTTGCCGCGCACCGTCGTCGGAGGTCATCGCCGGGGCAGTATCCGGTGTCGCGCAGGGCCAACGGCAAGCAGATCTTGGCGTCGACGAGAGCGTCGAGGTTCATGCCGGCGACAACCTCGCCGACGTATCCGGCCAACACGAAGCCCAGGCACGAATACGAGAATCCCGCGCCCGGCCGGAAGGCGAGCGGCACCGACTGCAGTAGTGCCAGGAACTGCGCGCGGTCGTGGGGTAAGAGGGACAGTGGGACGCCGTCGGGCAGACCCGAGGAGTGCGACAGTAGAAGCCGGGGCGTGATTTCGTCGTGGTGGTACCCGGCCAGCGCGGACAGGTAGTGCCCAACCGGTCGGTCGAGGTCGAGGAGTCCGTCGTCCCACAGACCCATCAGTGAGACCGCGACGAACAACTTGGTTACCGAGGCGAGGTCGAAGACCGTCTCCATCGTCACCGGTTCGCGTTCGGACTCCGGCAGGGAGGTGCCCGCCGCGTCACGGTATCGCGATGCGTCGCCCACGACAGCAACCTCGACATCGGCCCCGTCGAGTCGCAGCGAGGCCGCACAGCCTGCGAACGCGGCGTGCGGACGACGGTTCAGGGCTGCAAGCAGACGGCCGCGAAGTGAATCGGCGGTCATGTGTCCGACTCGACCGCCGGTGCCGTCGTTCGCGCACGATTCGGGTTGGGTATCGCTGCAAGGAGTGTGCGCGTGTACTCGGCCTGCGGGTTCGCGATGACGTCCCGGCTGATTCCGCGCTCAACCACCTTGCCCCGGTGCATGACGAGCATGTCCTGGGTGAACTCGCGGGCCGTCAGCAGATCGTGGGTGATGTAGAGAACGGCGAGATCGTCCTCGTCCTTCAGACGCTCGATCAGCCTGAGCACGCCGAGCCGGATCGACACGTCCAGCATGGACACCGGCTCGTCGGCGATCAGGACGCGTGGGCCCGGGGCAAGCGATCGGGCGATCGAGACGCGCTGCCGCTCCCCGCCCGACAGTTCGTGCGGGTACTTCCCGAGATATCGCTCACCCGGCTCCAGGCTGACGCGGGCGAGGAGCTCGGAGATCTGCTCGTCGACGTTGCCGTGCCGGGGCACTTTGTGGTGCAGCCGTAGCGCTCGCTCGAGATGGTGACGCACCGTGTGCGACGGGTTCAACGAGGCGTAGGGATCCTGAAGGACCAGCTGCACGCTCGAGCAGTACCTCCGGAGGTCCCTGCTGTTGCGAACGGCCGCCGGCGCGCCGTCAAGGGAGATCTCTCCGGAGGTCGGCCGCATCAGCTGCGCGACCATGCGCGCGACCGTGCTCTTCCCACTGCCGCTCTCGCCGACCAAGCCGGTGATCTGGCCAGCCCTCAGGGTGAACGACACATCGTCGACCGCCTTGACCGCCGGCGAAACGCGGAAACCTCGCGTGTCGAACTGCTTGGTCAGATTCGCTGCTTCCAGTACGGCGGTCCGTTCCGGCGCGGCAGTCATCGATGCGGACCCGGTCATCATGTGCCTGCCTCCCGGGGCGAAGTGTGCCGAGCTCATACGCTGACCCCGAGTTCTCGCAATGACTGCAGAAGTGCTTTCGTGTAAGCGTGCTGCGGGTGATCTTGGATGTCCGTAACAGACCCGATCTCCACGATCTGGCCGTATCTCATGACCGCGACCCGGTCGCAGATCTCGAGGAGCAGCGATAGGTCGTGCGTCGTGAAGATGACCGCGAATCCATCCTGGCGCTGCAGTTCGATGACCTGCTCGAGGATTTGACGTTGCACGAGCATGTCCAGCGCGGTCGTAGGTTCGTCCATGATGATCACCTGCGGCTGGAGCGCCAGCGCCAGCGCGATAGCGACACGTTGCTTCATCCCGCCGGAGAGTTCGTGCGGATAGCGCCCGAGCAGAACCGGGTCGAGCGACACCCTGGTCAGCAAGGACTTGCTGCGCTCGGTCCGCTCCGCGTGGGACATGTCGGGACGGTGTCGACGGATGACGTCGTCGAACTGCACACCGATGCGCATTACCGGGTTCAGCGAACTCATCGCGCTCTGGAAGACGACCGACAGCTCCGCCCACCGAAACGCCGACAGAGCCTTGCGGTTCAGAGTCAGGACGTCGATCGGTTGAGCGTCCTTCGCCGAGTGGAAGTAGACGCTCCCGCCGACGATCTCTCCCGGTGGCCTCAGCAGACGAGAGATTGCGTTGGTCAGGGTCGACTTGCCGCTACCGCTCTCGCCGGCGAGGCCCAAGATCTCGCCGCGGTGCAGCGTGAAGGTGACGTCGCGTACCGCATGTAGCACGTCGGACGCCCCGACGCCGTAATCGACCGAGAGGTTGCGCACTTCGAGTACGGACGGCGATAGCGGACCTTCGTGATGGGTGATCAGAGCGTCCGCGCCCTCTGTGACGGGAACGCTGGATTCGGTCACGTCTGCGCGGCTGGCCAATGTTGTGTCACGGCGGCGGCGTGAGCGCCGGGTCGTACGCACTGCCCTCAGCCGCGGGTTGCCAAGTTCGTCGATTCCGAAGTTGATGAGGGCCAGCCCGGTGCCGAAGAGCGCGATCATCAGTCCGGGCGGGATGAACCACCACCACGCGCCGATCAGCAGTGCCTGCGCGCCTTCCGCGAAGAACAACATCGTGCCCCAGCTGATCGTCGTCAGACTGGACAAGCCGAGAAAGGACAGGCCGGCCTCGGTGAGGATGCCGTAGATGACGGTGAAGAGGAATGTCGATGCGACGAGGGGAAGCTCATTGCGCAGCACCTCGGAGAAGACGATGCGCACCGGTCTCTCACCGACCGCCCGCGCGGCAACGACGTAGTCGCGCGAGCGCAACGACATCGTCTGGGCCCGCAGACTGCGCGCTCCGTACGCCCATGCCGTGACCGCAATGACGATCGCGACCGGTCCGACGCCCTTGGAAGGTAGATAGCCGGCGACGACGATGAGCAACGGCAGACCAGGAATCACGAGGAAGACCGTCGTGGCGGCCGACAGCACGCCGTCGACCCTTCCCCGCAGATATCCGCCGAGCAGACCCACGACAACGGCCAGCACGGTCGCGAACGCGCCAGAGAGCGCGCCGACAGCGAGCGAGACCCGGCCGCCGTGCGCAAGCTGGGACAGTACGTCCTCACCGGTCTGCGTCGTGCCGAGCCAGTGCGCCGAAGAAGGCCCCTGTAGAACATCGCTGCTCAGGGCCGCCGGATCGGTGTGATCGAAGAGCGGTTCCAGAAGGACGAACGCCACGATGACGCCGACGATCACGGCGCCGATCACGATCTTCGGGGACCGAAAGAGCTGAGAGCGAGTGTGCACTTCTCTCCTCACACGTCGTGACGGGTGCGCGGATCGATGAGGACATAGACCAAGTCGGCTATCAGGTTCGCCGCGACGACCGCGACTGAGATCACGAGGAAGATCCCCTGCATCAACGGGTAGTCCTCGTTCTGCACAGCGAGGAACAGCGCGTTGCCGACACCCGGGTAGGAAAAGACGACCTCCGTGAGGAGCGCGCCGCCCACCACGAAGCCCAACGAGAGTGCGAACCCCGTCACGCTGGGCAGGATCGCGTTGCGGGCGGCGTAGCTGGTCATGACCCGGAAGTTGGAGAGTCCCTTGGCCTGGGCCAGGGTCACGTACTCCTCGCCGAGAACCGTGACCATCATGTTGCGCATGGACAGCAGCCATTGGGCGAGCGAGCTCACGATGATTGCGAACGCCGGCAACAGCGCATGCTCGATCACCGAACCTACGAACGACCAGCTCGCGCTCGGGGGATACGCGGTGTCGTAACCATTGCTGATCGGTGTCCAACCCAGCTTCACCGAGAAGATCAGGATCAGCAGCGCGGAGAGCCAGAAGTAGGGCACGGCCTGGAAGAACGTGCTGGCCGGCGCGAGGATGTCGGCCAACTTTCCCCGCCGCCACGCGGCCAGAATCCCCAAGAACGTTCCCAGGAAGAAGCTGACGATCGTCGCGAAGCCGACGAGTCCGATCGTCCACGGCAGCGTCGAGCCGATGATGGTCGTGACATGCGACGGGTACTGGCTGATCGAGATGCCCAGATCGCCGTGGGCCAGGTTGCCGAGATAGCTCCAGTAGCCGCCCAGGAGACTCTTGTGGTTCAGGCCAAATTGTTCCCGCAGCGCCTGGATGGCCGACGGGTCGATCTGCCCCTTCATCTTCGCGATCAGGATGTCGACCGGGTTGCCCGGCATCAGTCGGGGAAGCAGGTAGTTGATTGTGATGGCGAACCAGAAGATGACGAGATACAGGCCGAGCCTCCGCGCGAGGAACTTCATCGAAGCACCTCGCACGGAGGACTCGTGGATGGCCGACGGGTCATTTCACCGGTGTCAGATGGGTGAAGACGAGAAGGTTGTCCGGGAACTTGGACGGCATACCGAGTGCGTACGCGTGGTCGGCGTCGGGCCAACCGACATAGTTCGCCGTCCGGTACTGATCCCAGTCCGCGCTACCGAGGAGCGGGATGAGCGGCACCTGGTTGACCATGATCTTCTCGATGCCGTACAGCGCTTCCTTCTGCTTCTGCAGGTCAGAGGTCGCCGCGTAGGCCGCCAGTGCCGCGTCGGTCGCCGGGTCCTGCCAGCGCACGAAGTTCGACGCCGCCGGCTTCCCGATGGCTGCACTGAACGTGCTGTCGAGCAGCGGCTTGTACATGTCGTACGGCGTACCGCCGCCGTAGGCGAAGTTGAGCGTCATGTCGAAGCTGCCGCTCACGTTGTTCGCCGTCCACTGCTGTGACGAACCACCCTTGAGGTTGAGCTGGACACCGATCTTGCTGAGCTGCGACTTGAGCAGCTTTGTCACCGTCACCCAGTCGGTGAAGCCGGTGGGCACCATGATGTCGTAGGACAGCGGGGTTCCCTTGGGGTCGACCCGCACATGGTTCTTGCCCATCTTGTAGCCGCCGTTGTCGAGCAGCGCGTTGGCCGCGGCGACGTCCAGCTTCTGCGGAGCTCCATCGAGGCTGGGATCGAGGTAGGACTTGTACGCCGGCAGGATCAGGCCGGTTGCCGAGACCGGCGATTCGTACCCGACCTCGGCGGTCTTGCCCAGGGTGACCCGGTCGATCGCCGTACTGATCGCCTTGCGAATCGTCACGTCGCCGAGGTTCTTGGACTTCTGGTTGAGCCCGAGGTAGACGAACCCGTCGGCGGGATACCAGTAGTGGTTGTGTGCCTTGTCCTTGGCGACGTAGATCTGATCGACGTTCGGAACGAACGCGTCGGCCCAGTCGAACTGGCCCAGGCTGATCTTGGTCTCGAGAGCATTACCCGTGACCATCGGGTACTGAACCTGAGGCACGGTGATCTTGTCGGCCTGCCAGTACCTCGGATTGGCTTTGTAGATCACGCTCTGCGTCGAGTACGAGCTGAGCTTGAACGGGCCGGTGCCGATCGGGTCCGGGTTGGTGAACTTCTGCGGATCCTTGCTGGCGAAGATGTGTTCAGGCACCGGCGTCACGTTGCTTATCTTGGCCAGCTCGGCGTAGCCGGGCTTGGGCCACTTCAGCACGACTGTGTTCGCGTTGGGCGCGGACACGGACGTGTAGGTCAGGCCGGTCGTATTGAGCGCCGGGTTCTTCAAGATCGTGTTGAAGGTGTACGCCACGTCCTTGCTGGTAAAGGGCTGGCCGTCGGACCAGAGCACGCCTTGGCGAAGCGTGAGCGTCAGGGTCAGACCGCCGGCCGACCAGGCGTACGCCGTGGCGAGCCAGGGCGCTTCGACGCCCGGCTTCATCATCGTCACCATGAGCAGCGGCTCGTAGAGATCGCCCTTGGTGCCCACGTTCGCCGACGGGGAGAGTGGGTTGAAGTTGCGCTGGTTCGTGGCCACGTCTGAGGTGAGAAGAACCAGCGGCTTCGTACCCATGGCGACCGAGCCACTCGCCCTCGATGGGCCGGCACCGTTCTTCTTCGCGTCTGAACCCGTGCACGCGCTCAGCGCAAGTACCGCTGTGCACGCCGAGGCGATCGCAATCGCCTGAACTCGTTTCATGTCTCGTTCCACTCCTTGTCGTCTACGGTTTGGCTGCGTGCCCCGATTGGCAGAGCCGGTACCGTGCCGTCCTCTTGAAGACCTGACGTAAGAGCTACTGCTGGAGCAATCCGCTGAACGTGATTGCGCGAAAACTTTCTAGGGCTGCTCGGCCAGCCGCCGATCATGGGCCGAAGCGACGGTCCGGGCGTGCGCGGCAAAGACCCCGTCGTTGGACTCGATCGACGCGCCGGCAACGGTCGGTGACACGAACGTGGGCAGCGACATTCCTCGCTCTGCACAGATCGTTGCCGTCCGGGTGATGATCTCGTGGCTGACGATGACGGCCAGCACGGTTGACGACCCCCCGCTCGGACGGTTCCACCCCGGGATCTCCACAATCGCGTCCTGCACAGGGGCGCAGGTGTCGATCATGAAATCGCAGACGTCGGACAGCCGGTTGCCGGACGAGTGCCGCGCAGGCACGGTCGCGGCACTGGCCGACGAGGTCACTGCGGCCGACTTGATGCCCAGCTTCTTCGCGTACATCGCCGCTTCGATCGCTGCGGAGTTGGTCCCGCCATGGCTGTAACACACCATGAAGTCGCCGGCGGTCAGCGGTTCGTGGTCGAGGAACTTGTCGATGTAGTTCTCGGTCCGCTCGAGCCAGAGCAATTCTCGTACACCGCCGGGCCCGAGGACGTTGTGCCACATGAGGCGGGGGTCGGTGAGGGGGTACAGCCCGGCGAAACTGCCGTACCGCGGGAAAGCGTCCAACGCTGGGATGACGGAGTGTCCCGAACCGAACAGATGAATCAGATGCCCGCTCTGGATGGTTTCGGCGCAGGCCTGCGCGACATCATCGAGTGCCTGATCTTGTGTCGCGACGAAGGTCCGCAACAACTTCAAGAGGTTATTCGTGTACTGGAACGTTCCGGGCAACGGAAATCCTCCTTGTGGTGGTTTCATGTTTTGAGTTCTGAATAGCCAGTCGGATCCGGTAGCGGTCGCCGCGCATAACGCTCGACACGTGCTCGAACGGCCCCTTGCTATCGCTGGTGACCCGCTCGACGAAGAACGCCGGACTCAGCGGATCCACCTTCAGGAGCTTGGCGTCCTTCGCCGACACTCCGCCCACGGTGAAGGTCTCGATCGCCTCCGACGGGCTGATGCCGAATTTCGTTCGCAGCGTCTCGTAGAGCGACCCTGCCTCGATGTCCTTCGCAGTCAGCCCAGGCACGCGCGCGCAAACCAACGAGGCCGTCTGCAACCCGATCGGCTGCCCGTCGCCCAATCGAATGCGCACGATCTGCAGCACCCGGTCCTTCGAGCCCAGACCGAGAGCGTCGCGAACCGCGGGGCTCGGCCGCACCTCCGCCGTACTGACCAGGCGGCTCGTCGGCTGCATCCCGAGCCCGACAACCTCGTCGGTGAAGGACCGAACTGCTCGCGCGTCGGCGATGAGACTGCGATCTCGCACGAAGGTGCCCCGGCCCTGCTCCCGAGCGATAAGGCCTTCGGCGACCAGCCGACTCAGTGCGTGGCGCACCGTGATCCGACTGACCTGGAACATCTCACACAACCGCGGTTCGGCCGGAATCTTCGAATGCACAGGCCATTCGCCGGACAGGATCCGCTGCCGGATCTCGTTATCGAGCTGCGCGTAGAGCGCGAGGCCATTGCGCTCGATCGGGCTCGGTTCGTCGACCGATCGCTTCGTGCTCATGGTGATGTCGCCCCCTCTGCGTCCCAGCCAATGTGAAGCGCTCCCACCGAGCCTGCATCTGCGCCGAGCATCGCTGCGACAACGCGAACTTCCTGACCCGCCGGTGACGCCCAGGCAGCGAACGCACGCTTGACCTCAGCCGCGAGCACATCGAAGGCGTCGCTCAGCCCGCCCGCGAGAACGATCACCGATGGGTCCAACGCGCTCGCGATTGCGGCGAGACCCCTACCGAGCTCGACGGCGTAGCTCTGAACTCTCTCCAGCGGTTCTCGCTCACCAGCCCGCGCCCGCGTCACGAGTTCGATCGGGTCGAATCCCAGCTGGGCCGCAGCCGCTGACAGCGCCGTGCCGCTGGCAATCGCTTCCCAGGGTCCGGTGCGGCTGTCTCGGCGTGAGGGTCCGGGCAGCCATCCAAAGGCACCGGCAACGCTGCTGTTGCCGCGGACGAGCCGGCCCCCATACATGAGGGCACCGCCGATGCCGGTGCCAACCGCCACCAGCGCGACGTCGGCGACTCCCTTGGCGACCCCATGTCGCGATTCAGCGACCAAGGCGCACTGAGCGTCGTTGGCGAACCGCGCCGGACAACCGAACGTCTTCGCCAAGTCGAGGCCGAGCGGAGATCCGTCGAGGTACGGCAGCGCCGGGATCCACCTAGGCCCGGAGACATCGGCGGCACCGGGCACGCCGACGCCGATGGACTCAGGCCGGTCGTACTTCGTGCTCAACTGGCCGATCGACTTGACCAGGAGGTCGAGAAGTGGCCCGTAGGCGGTCGGCGTCGCACTTCGGATCGGGTCCTGCAGGGCCTCGCCGCGCTGATCGCCGGCCAGCACGCGGACGTTCGTGCCGCCGATGTCGATGCCGATCCGCACGCCTACGCACCACCGGGCGGTATAGAGGACGCGGCGCGAAGGACCTGCGCCACACCACTCGTGCTCAGATCGGCCTGGCGGCGGAAAGCCTGTGCGTACTCGGTGTGGGCCAGGCAGCCGCGCGTGCGATACAGCGCGGAGTAGTAGTCGTAGTAGTTGAACGACGTCAATCCGCGGCCAAGTTCGTACTCCCTGATGGCGGTGCGCCACGCCTCGGTCCCGGCCGAGACGTCGATCAAGCAGTCGGGGACGAAGCCGTCGGCATCCTCCCAGTTCTCACCGAACAGCACGGTCCGTGGACTGTGGCTGGGGTCTGCACGTACGAGCGTCGGCAACGCCGCGAAGAACACGCCGTTGAGAGTGCACACGTTCGCCGCACGATGGTCCTTGTGCCAGCTTCCCGACCAGTGCGTAATCACGAGGTCTGGCCTGGTCCGCCGAACGACATCACAGACACTTAGCGCGGCAGCGTCGTCGCTGGGCACGAACGCATCGGGCCAGTCCAGGGTCTCCATCCGGACGCCGAGGGCGGACGCGGCCAGGCCGGCCTCCCGCCGCTTCTGCTCGCCATATTCCGCGGCGGAAAGGGAGGGATGGCCCTGCTCTCCCAGGGAGAGGTGAAGCAACGTGACGTCGATGCCCCGCGCGGCCGCCGTCGCCGCCAGTGGACCGGCGATCACCTCGGCATCGAACGCATGGGCCCCTACGACGAGCATCGACTCGACAGCCTCGAGAACATCGTTGCTCATGCGGGACCTCCCAACTGCGTAGCGCCGGTATGTCCGTACGACTGGTGGCTCAAGAGGTCATGACGTTATACCCTATTTGATGGGCCTGCAAGAACCGATCTTGCAGTGCGTGGAGCCGCTTTCGACCGTCAGACCGTCGGTGCGCGGGTGCCGCTCAGGCGCATCTCTGCAACGGGGAGTAGGACTTGATCACGATCAGCGGCGCTCGCGTTGTCACGCCGACTGGCATCATCGACAACGGATGGGTAAGGGTGAGCGGCGGCCGGATTCTCGCGGTCGGATCCGACTTTCCCGACGCAGGACCGCGCCTCGACCTGGCCGGTGACTGGCTGCTTCCGGGTTTCATCGACCTTCATGTCCACGGCGGCGGTGGCTATGACTCGGCATCGTCGATCGACGCGATGGCCGCCGCGTGTGCCTTTCACCGATCCCACGGCACTACCCGGACCCTGATCTCGCTAGCCGCGGCGCCCGTACCGGCGCTTCGCGAGCAGCTGGGATGGATTGCGGAGTTGACTGGCCCGCAGATCGTCGGCGCGCATGTCGAGGGTCCCTTCCTAGCCCCAACGCGTTCCGGCGCACAGAACCCCGCGAACCTGCTGACGCCCGACCGCGCAGTACTTCGCTCGCTGTTCGACGCAGCTCACGGCACTCTTCGGGTCATGACCATCGCTGCGGAGTTGGTAGGCGCCGCGCGGCTGATCGCCGAGATCGCCGCTGAGGGCAGTGTGGCCGCTGTAGGCCATTCCGACGCGACGTACGTGCAGGCCGCAGCCGGGTTTGCCGCCGGCGCGACGCTCGCCACCCACCTGTTCAACGGCATGCCGCCGATGCACCACCGGGAACCGGGCGTGGTCGGCGCCGCGCTCGCCGCCGGAGTTGCTTGCGAAGTGATCAATGACGGCGAGCACCTTCATCCAGCAGTGGTCCGACTGGTTGCCGACGTGCCCGATCGCCTGGTCCTGGTCACCGACGCCATGAGCGCAGCGGGATCAGCCGACGGTGAGCATCTGGTAGCCGGCCAGCGGGCGCGAGTAACGGCTGGCCAGGTTCGGCTCGAGTCCACCGGTGCCCTCGCCGGAAGCACGTTGACGATGGACGCAGCAGTACGACGTGCCGTGCACGACTGTGGTTTGTCGATCGAGCAGGCGTCGGCTGCAGCGTCAGCGAACCCGGCCCGCGTCCTCGGCTTGCAGAACACGTGCGGTCAGATCGCGCCTGGCTCCGACGCCGATCTCGTCGCCCTGAACAGCGACTTGCGAGTGAAACGCGTGATGATCCGGGGCGAGTGGGTGTTAGACCCCCCGACCTAGCGCGGACCGCCAGTGGCAGCGGTTCACTCTTCGGGCCGCGCGCTCGGTGTGGACGGGTCCGGCCGCGAATTCGTGCCAACCGGCGGGCCGCAAGCCGGAGCCTCAGACTGTTGAAGCCGGAGACTGGGTGCCAGGGCACCACATTCACGTCCCAGAGTTCGCCGAAGGCACCGATCAGCACGGCGCGTACGTCGCAGGGGGCGAACCGACCCTGCTGGACGGTGCTGCGGGCGACGGAATTTGGCTCGTTATCCCATCGCTCGGGAACCGTCGTTCTGCGTGGCCGATCATGTCAAGTGCGAGCCGCGAGCCGCCTGAGAGGCGGCTTGACCTTGACGCAGGGTCAGGGTTGCAGACTGGCGCCATGACCACGACACCAGCCATCGAGATCGCCGGGCTCACCAAGTCCTACGGCGACTACGCGGTGCTCGAGGGCGTCCACCTGAACGTCCCCTCGGGCACCATCTTCGCGCTACTCGGCTCCAACGGCGCCGGCAAGACCACGGTGGTGAAGATCCTCTCCACCCTGCTCAAGGCCGACGGCGGGACTGCAGCCGTCAACGGGTACGACGTCGCCACCCAGCCCGCGAAGGTACGCGAATCGATCAGCCTTACCGGGCAGTTCGCCGCCGTCGATGAGATCCTCACCGGGCGCGAGAATCTCGTGCTCGTCGCCGAACTGCGACACCTCAAGGATCCCGGCGAGATCGCGGACGACCTGCTCACCCGGTTCGGGTTGACCGACGCGGCCGAGCGCAGGGTGGCGACCTACTCGGGCGGGATGCGTCGCCGCCTCGACATCGCGATGAGCCTGATCGGCAACCCGCCCGTGCTCTTCCTCGACGAGCCAACGACGGGACTCGATCCCCAGTCGCGCATCGAGGTCTGGAAGACCATCCAAGAGCTCGCCGGCCAGGGCTCCACAGTGCTGCTCACCACCCAGTACCTCGACGAAGCCGAACAACTTGCCGACCGGATCGCGATCCTCCACGAGGGACGGATCATCGCCGACGGCACCCTCGCCCAGCTCCGGCAGCTGTTCCCGCCGACCAAGGTCGAGTACATCGAGAAGCAGCCGACGCTCGAAGACATCTTCATCGCCATCGTCGAGCACGACGGTCACCAAGAGGTAGGAGCCCAACGATGACCACCTACGTCGTCCGCGACACAGCTGTCCTCCTGAAGCGGTCCCTGCGCCACATCTTGCGCAGCCCGGACACGATCATCACCACGGCCGTCACGCCGATTGCCATGCTGCTGCTGTTCGTCTACGTGTTCGGTGGCGCGATCAAGGCCGGCGGCGGCAAGTATGTCAACTACCTGCTGCCCGGGATCCTGCTCATCACCGTTGCCTCCGGCATCGCCTACACCGCCTACCGGCTGTTCACCGACGTCTCCGGCGGCATCTTCGAACGGTTCCAGTCGATGCCAATCGCCCGGTCAGCCGTGCTGTGGGGCCACGTGCTGACCTCGCTCGTGGCGAACCTGATCTCGCTCGCACTCGTCGTACTCGTGGCCGTGGCGATGGGCTTCCGCTCCGGCGCCGGACTGCTCGCTTGGCTTGCGGTCCTCGGGATTCTGGTGCTGTTCACCCTGGCGCTGACCTGGCTCGCAGTCATCCCCGGCCTGACCGCCAAGTCGAGCGACGGGGTGAGCGGGTTCTCCTACCCGCTGATCTTCCTGCCGTTCATCAGCTCAGCATTCGTACCCACTGGCGGCATGCCGGGCCCGGTGCGCTGGTTCGCCCAACATCAGCCCGTCACCCCGATCGTGACCGCCATCCGCAATCTCTATGCCCAACGGCCGGCCGGTCACGACGGCTGGATCGCGGTCGCCTGGTGTCTCGGCCTGCTGCTGGTCGCATACGCGCTCGCGATGAGCACCTACCGCCGCAAGATCGCCTGACACCCGCCACAGAACACACAGCCCAAGGAGAAAACCATGAGCAATCTCTTGACCAGGATCATCGGCGACAAGAAGGAATGGAAGGCGATGGAGGCACGTGCAAATATGCTGCCTCGCGACTACCGGATCGTCTACGGCGAGATGAAGTCCTACATGTGGAGGTTCACCGCCGGCGACGGCATGGACATCGTCGCCGTCCTCAAGGAGGTGCTCGCGCTCTTCGAGACCAGCGCGGCCCAAGGCACCAGAGTCCTGGACGTCACCGGCGAGGACGTCGCCGCGTTCTGCCACGAACGCCTGCCCGCTACAACCTCATACCTGGACAAGTGGCGGACCGCGCTCAACCGCGACGTAGCCAAGAAGCTCGAAGAATAGCTCCATGCTGACGATCAGCCAGCTCGCCTCATACGCAGGCGTGACGGTCCGCGCGGTCCGGCACTACCACGCCAAAGGGCTGCTGCCCGAGCCCGAGCGCGACCACTCCGGCTACCGCCGCTACGACGCCGCTGCGGCCGTGGAGCTCATCCGGATCCGCACCCTGGCCGATGCCGGTGTACCACTGGCTCGGGTGCGCGAACTGTTGGCGGCGGGTGACGACGAGTTCGCGGCGGCGGTCGAGGACATCGACCGCCGGCTGCGCGCCGAGATCCGCGAACGCCAGCGTCACCGGGAGCGGATCGCCCAACTCGCGGCAGGCGACAGCCTGGCGCTGCCGCCTGAGGCGGTCGCCTACCTCGACCGCATGCACGAACTCGGGTTCCGAAAGCAGCTGATCGACATTGAGCGCGACAGCTGGATCCTCATCGCCGCCCAGGTGCCGGACCAGGTGCCGGCCTTCATGGCGATCAAGCACGCGCAGATCGAGCACGAGACGCTGCGCCGCCTGTATCTCGACCTCGGGGACCTCGCCGACTGTGCGCCCGACGACCCGCGGCTACCTTCGCTCGCCGACCGGGTAGCCGCGTTCATCGAGGCCGCAGCCGCCGAGGCCGCGGGAATGGAGGAGGACCAGCCAATCAGTGACGACTTGATCGCGCTGCTCGACGCAGCGTTCCTCGAGTCCTTCCCCTGCGCGCCGCGCATGCTCGAACTCCTCGAGGAGCGCGGCTGGACCGGCTGGACCAACATCAAGCGCATGGACCCGCAGCATGAATGAGTCGCCTACCGACACCGTCCGTCGACCGCGCGTCACAAGCTGGGTCTTACCTTGACGGCATTGGGGTACACGGCGCGAGGTGGAGTGGACGGGACGGCATCGATCCTGATTGGGGACGGCACGCTCACCGCTCTTCTCGGCCTCGCCTACGCCGCGTGCCGAGGTTGGACTGCCGGACCAGCGTTACGCCTGAATAGGCCCCCCTCTGGAACATGATGTGGCAGTTATTGATCAATTTCGAGTGGAACAGTCGCACATAGAACTTCCCGTGATGCGTGGGAGTTGCCGGCACGCTCGGCGCTTCAGGGTGACGGCGTGGTGATCACGTCGAAGTGCTCCAAGCCAGCGAGGATCAAGATCGTCGACTAGCTGCCGTTGTTGAGCAAGGAGTACTTCGCAATAAAGTTGCTCGTCCATGCCCGGCAGTTCGGACATGACCTCGCGCAGTACGTTCGTACGTTCGTCCGAGCGCGACATGCGCCATCTTGCTGCGCAGCACGCGGGCAGCGACTGAGCGCTGCTCGGCACGTTAGATGTCAGGAGTCTTTCCGCCCCACGCCCCGTCTCACAACCGGGGCCGGCTTCCAGCAGAGGTTCACCGCATCTGTCATACGGCCCGGCGGCGAGTGGCACCCGCCGTTGCACATCGACGGAGATCGAGCGGACCGTTCTGGGTCCCGCAAACGCGATGTCTGTTTGCCGCCAGCAAGACATGCTGCGCTTCGGAAAGCTTGAGCGCGTGAGCACAGACCATCAGTCAACTGGAGCGTTGCCGGACGCCATCGCGGTACTACAGCGCTTCTTCGCTGCGGAAGCGGCATACATCTCGGCAAGCAGTTCGGGCGAGGCGGGCTTCGCCGAGCTGGCCGCGTGTCTCGACCCGAACGTGGTGATGCATCAGGCGGCGAGCCTGCCTTACGGCGGGCCGTGGCGAGGGCCCGAAGGAATCGAGGCGTTCATCAGAGCCATGAGCGACACGTGGCAGTCGCTCGAGATCTTCGAGCAGTGGTTCATCGTGGACGGGGACGCCGTTGCGGTACACAACCGCGGCCGCCTGTGCGCGAGATCAACTGGACGGGCCGTCGACACCGAAGTAGTGCAGCTCATGAAGCTGCGGAACGGGCTGATCGCTGAGATCCGGCCCTTCTATCTGGACACGGCCGCCGTGCTCGATGCGCTGGCCGCTGATACGCGATCCGTCGTCGCATATGAATACCGCCAGGGACACGGTTAGATCAATTCCGCAAGGTTGCCTGTAGCCGACAGTGGGTGCCGGTGCGGTCGACATGGCGGTGTGGCGCTCGATTGGCTGCCTCGGGCTGCACGGCGAGGATTCGCTCAGCGGTGTCGGCGCGGACGGGGCGCTGAAGGTGTCCTCCGGTGCCGTTGAGGGTCACTCCCAGGTGTCGTGGGCTGACGCCGGCGAGGCGAGCGATCTGCATGCGCCCGATGCCGGCCTGCCCCCAACGCGCCGGCAGCGGGCCCTCCGGCGTCAAAGACTGGGGGATCAGCGCCTAGACACCGTTCGCGCGAGGGTGGCATCGACTCCCGTGCGGGGACTGCCCCGCCCGGTGACGTCGTCGAATCCGGTCCCGGCCTCGCAGCCGACCGGGCAGAACCCGTTGGCCGGCCCGGTCGTGATGTCCGCGAGTGCGCCGCGCGGTAGCGCGTACACCGCCGCCGATGCGCCATTCCGATAGGTCAGCGCGGCTGCTCCCGCCTTGGCCCGGAGCTGATCGGCATCGGCGAGCAGTGCCGACCACACCGGAGCACCCAGGCTGGTGCCACCCACCTGCAGCCAGCCTGTGTCAGTGAGCGAGGACGCGCTGTCGTACACCGCGACACCGGTCTCCGGGTCGGCGTCGAAGGCGATGTCCGGGACCTCGCGCCGCTCGTTGCCGAGGGTGCGGCGCTGAGCCGGGCTCGGGGCCTCGACCCAGCTACGGCCGCCTCCACTGCCTGCCCAGGCAACCTCGTCGGAGACCGAGCCGTCGGTGTTCAGATTCAGCGTGGTGCCGCCGACCGCGATCGTGGCCGGGTTGTCGGCGGGATACGCCCCCGGGTGCCCGTCATCGCCGCTCGCGACGACGCAGATCGTGGAGCCCGACTCGCATCGGGGGTCGTAGAACTTCTCGTCCGAGAACTCCTGACTCATCCCCCAGCTCATGCTCACGGCTTGCGGCTTCCAGGCCGTCGCCGCGGAGACCGCGCGGAACAGCGACGCGAGCTGGCCGTCCTTGGCCACGACGAGAACGATGCGAGCCCGCGGTGCGACTGCGTGCGCCCACTCGACATCCAGTGCGGTCTCCATCGCCCAGTTCTCATCGGTCGCGGACGAACCGCCGGTGACGGTGAGGTCGAAACAGTCCCCGGCGGTACCACCGGATCCGCAGACGCCCGGCAGCTTGAAGGTGTCGCTGAACTTCTGGACGTCGGAGACGATGCCGGGGTCGCTGTACGCGTCGACGATCGCGATGGTGGTGCCGGTGCCGTCGCCGGTCAGCCCGAGGTAGCGGCGGATGTCGGCGGGCCGGTACGGAGTCTGTGCGGCTTGCTCGTCGGCCGGCAGTACGACCGCCTGCGGTGTCGCCGTACCGTTCCGGATCGGCTCGGGCGTCGGCACCGGAGAAGCGGCCACCGGGCCGCGTGGCGGCTCCGGCGCCTGTTTCGCCGGGGGCCCCATCCTATTCGCGCTGGTCCCTCCACTGGTCGCCTCGGCCGAGACGAGTTCCAGGCCGTGCTCGATCGCCTCGCGGTACGCCCCGATGGGTTGGCCGGTCGCGGCGTTCATCGCCTGGTAAGCGACCCAGTCCGTCGGCGACGCGGCCACTTCGTCGCCGTGGCCGAGATCCACTCGGTCGACAGTTCCGGGGAGGAACGTGTCGTCGTGGGCGATCGGATCGTGGTAGTCACCGTCGAAGGTGGGTGCGTAGGCGAAGAGCGTGCCGTTCCCGACGATCATGACTCGACCGGCCGACCCGGCCGAGACCGTGGTCAGCGAGGTGCCGTTCGTCCCGCTCGAAATCTGCGGCCCTGCGGGCGTCACCTGCACCGCGGAGTTGTGCGACTCGGCGATGAGGCCGAGCTGCGGATCGACGGCGTAGCCGGTGTGGGCGCCCAGCTCGGACGAGTCGTTGGCGTAGTCCAGACGGCCGGTGCGCGCGTCGCGGACCTCGATCCGGCCACCGTCGGCGGTCTCCCAGGCGAAGGCCGCGCCGAGACCGCCGGCTGCCGGTATCTCCGGTGCCGCAGCGACGCCGTCCCAGAGCTGCCCGCTGATGACCGACGCGTCGGGCGGGGCGAGCCAGCGGGCGTGACCGGTCTCCTCGTCGAGGCCGACCGCGGCCATGGCAGTGGCCGGGGCCCCGTCCGGATCGGGGGCATCGGAGTACTCGGTCAGGACGGTGCCGGCCGAAACAGCGACGTCGGCGAACGTTGCCCCGGCCGGCGCAAGGTAGCTCCACAGGGCATCGCCGGTGTCGAGGGCGTACGCGCGGACCGCGGAGCCGGTGGAAGCGAATACCGCCGGCTGCCCGTGCGCCGAGCCCACGGCGATCCGCCAGACGAAGCTGTGGGGTACGGGGATCGCGTGGAGCACGGAACCGGTTGCGGCATCGATGACCGCGACGGTGTCCGTGGCGGCCGCGACGACCACCGTCCGGTGCTGCACCACGGTCACCTGGAGCGCCCGCACCGGCCCGGAGAGGGCGGCGGTCCAGCTCATCGTCGGACGTCCGCTCCCGGCCGTCGTGAGGCCGCCCGCGGCGTAGCCGTAGACGGCGCCACTCTGGTCACCTGCAATCAGCTCGTGGTGCCCGTTCGGCAAGGTGGCCGTGGCGGTCGTCAGGACGTCGGCCTGCTCGGGAACCGAACGGACGAGCCGTCCGGTCGATGCGATGTAGCGGCACAGCACCTCGTTGCTCGTCATCGCCTGCACGGCGTTGCCGCCAGCGGACAGCGACAGCGGTGTGCCGATGTCACCCACGTGCTGCCAGCGCCGGGCGCCGGTTGCCTCGTCGAGACCGACGAGGCCGTCGGTCTCGGTCCGCGGACGGCTCGGCGTCGGACTCTCGGCGCCGAGCCAGAAGCCGACGACGACCGTGTCGCCCACCACCGCAACGCTGCCCGGCTCGGCGACCCGCAACGGGGCGTCGGCCCGGTGGTTCGGCAAGACGATCGACCAACGGGCGTGGCCGGTCACCGGGGCGATGAGCGTGACCCGGCCGCCTTTAGGGTCGAGCTGGCCGAACGGGCCGCCGACGGTGCCGTCGACCGACGCGACCAGCCAGCCCGAATCGGCACCCCGCCCGCCGACGACCGTCAGTGCCGTGGGCACCGAGCCGCGTCGGCTGCTGAGCACGGTCGCCGCACCCGAGTGCAGCGAAAGCGCCGACACCGTGTAACCGACGCGCTCGGCCGGGTCGGCGAGCTGGACGGTCGCCACGACCTGTCGGGCCGGATCGGCCGCGATCAGGACGGGATAGCCCGCCGTGCGGCGGTCCCAGTGCCGACGGCCGCTGCGTGCGTCCAGCAGTACGACGTGACCATGTGGCGGTGCCGGTGTCCCGAGGCCGAGCGGGGTGTCGCTCCAGGCCACGGCCACCGAACCCCCGGTGACAGCGATGCCGAGCAGCCGCGCCCAGGGGGCTCCGGTCGTGTAGGTCCACAGGCGCCGGGCGTCTGAGCTCGGCCCGCGCTGGGGCAGGCGGAAGGCCTGCACCGTCGTGGCGGAGTTCCAGGCGCCGATGCCGCGAGGCGACTGCGGGTCCCCGGTCTCGTCACCGACGATCAGCGTCCGGTCGGTGATCGCGAGCTGGGTGACGAATCCCGGGTCGAGCCGGGAGTAGACGGTACGGCCTGAGCGCCCGTCCAGGACGGAGACGAAGGTGCCCAGGTGCAACGTCGAGCCTGGCACATCGAACGGGGTGGAGCAGGTCGGGCACGGGTAGCCGTAGGCGCTCGTATTGACGCCGACGATGTCGGACACCGCGAAGTCGGGGACGCCGTCGCCGGTCAGGTCTCCCACCGCCACCGGGGCGACGTTGCTGGTGAGGCCGACGGCCGCGCCGGCGAACTCCAGCGGACCGCTGGGATCGCTGCCCCAGGGCAGCTGCGGGGCGTTGACGTAGGCCGGGTTCTGCCAGCGCAGGCGCCAGTCGCGGTAGAGGCTGCTGCTGTCCCGCTGCCAGACAACGGTGCCGTCGGCGGCATGGCGGACCAGAGCCCCGAACGCGAAGGCGGCGAGGTAGCCCCCGCCGGCCAGCGGAGAGATCCGTGCCGGGCCCCGCACGGTCTCGATCGCGCCGCGGGATTGCAGTGCCACCCCCGCCGCGGGCGTTGCGCTGGCCGGGGCTTGCACGCCGGCGAGCGCGGCCACATTTCCCACCAGCAGGGAGAGGGTCGCCAGGGTGCGGGTGGTGCGAGCGCGCAGTGCCGTCATCAGTCCTCCGAAATTGGGCGCGGTGCCCTTGGGAGACTGGCATCGAGTCGGGACGAGCTGGTGCGAATACCGCGCCGCATATGCGACAAGACGTGAAGACGGCAGGAGGTGGCGTGCTCAGCGGGATCGGACTGAGCGGCTCCGAAGAGACCGTGTACCTGAGCTTGCTCGACCTCGGGGCCGCGAGCCTGCCCGAGCTCGATCAGGCGTGCGTGGACCAGCCCAACGCCGCGGTGCTCGCCGGTCTGGAGAACAAAGGTCTGGTGACCCGGATGGCCGGGATACCGACCCGATATGTGGCCGCGCCGCCGGACGTCGCGCTCGAGTCGCTCGTCGCCGCCCGCGAGGACGAGTTGCGCCGGATCCGCCTGGAGATGGACACGCTCGCCTCCCGCTACCGGCAGGCCCGGCTGGCGGAGGGGCCGGAGCAGGTGATCGACGTGGTGACCTCGCGAGAGGCAACCGTCCAGCGGTGGGAGCACCTGCAGCGCTCGGCCCGCGAGCAGGTGCGCTCGTTCGACCGCCCGCCGTACGTCACCGATCCGACCGCCAACCCGGTCGAGATGCTGCGCCTCGGTGAGGGGGTGACGTTCCGATCGGTCTATCACCCTGCCGGGTTCGACCTGCCGGGGCGGCCGCAGGCCCTGCGCGAGCTCATCGCCGCAGGCGAGCAGGCGCGCGTGGCGGCAGCCGTGCCGGTGAAGATGTTCATCGCCGACGACCGGCTCGCGCTGCTGCCCCTGACCATGTCGGGCACGGCCGAGTCGTGCCTTGTCATCCACGCCTCGTCGCTCCTCGACACCTTGATCGCGCTGTTCGAGAGCGTGTGGTCCCAGGCAATCCCGGTGCACGCAGACGGCTCGGCGCCTGGGCTGCTGGGCACACCCACCGAGGACGACGCGACCCTGCTCGGGCTGCTCGCGGCCGGGCTGACCGATCACGCGATCAGCCGCCAGCTGCAACTGCACCCGCGGACCGTCCAACGCCGGGTGCGAGGCCTCCTCGAACAACTCGGCGCGATGACCCGCTTCCAAGCCGGCCTGCAGGCGACCCGCCGCGGCTGGCTGTGACGTCGGCGTGGTCCTTCTGCTGGGCGACGAGAGGCCGCCGCGCTCAAGGTAGCGCGGGTGTCGGCCGCGACGACCAGACCGCACGCCCCGCGCGAGGCCGTCGAGCTCGTCGGGATTCTCGATCGATCCGACACAGGGCGGCTTGTCGAACGCGAGTGCTTCCTGCTTAGCCGGGCGCATCAGCTGTACCGCCCGCTGGCTGATCGCATCCGGGCCGCTGATGATCTCGAGCGACCGGGAGGCGCCGACAGCTCAAGAAGGGCGGCTTCGCTACCAAGGGCAACGCTGAGATTGCTCCCGCGGAACTCGTGGACCAGGCCGCGAAGGGCATGACCACGCACGACCAGAGGGCTGACCGTCGCCGGCTTCATGACTCAGTGGTTCGACGACCAGATCGCCAGCGGTCACCGCCGGGCCGACGACGGTGCGCCGCGGGCATGCCACGCTGCGATCGGCGCTGGCCAACGCGCAACGCAGACGGCTCATCCCGTACAGCCCCGGCAGTCGACATCGACCTACCGTCGATCGAGCGCTCGAAGGTCGATCCGCGGCAGCCGGAGGAGCTTGGTGCCATCCTCGACTCGCTCGCCGGCGACGAGCTCACCTCGCTGTCGAGCTCATCGCAGCGACCGGCCTACGCCGCGGCGAGGCTCTCGGGCTGCGCTGGTGCGACGTCGACCTCGACGGGGGAACGGTCGGCGTGCTCATCGGCCACCGACTGCAGCAGGATGCGACCCGAGCGCGGTGGGCCGAGGCCTACCGCGAGCACGGTCTCGTGTTCGCCCGCGAGGACGGTGCACCGATCGCGCCCGACCGTGTGACTAATCGGTGACCATCGAGGGCTCCGAAACGACCGCGGGCCTCGGTCTCAATGACGAAGGCCCCCGGAATTGGCTCAGATAGTGCGTCGTCGGGGACTCGAACCCGAACCCGCTGAGAACTGCCAGTGGCGTTGGGAGGCGCCGACTCGTCGCGAAACGCCTTGTGCCGCAGGCGTCGTGGCGTTGGCGCGCGTTGGTCAAGTGTGCCTCGCGTGTTGCCCAGGCGGTGCATAGATGAGTCAACTTAACCTGGGCCTTGATCGGCCGGCTCGTTGAGTGATGGTGCCGGTCGGAGTCAGCCAATCTCAGAGTGACGTAATAGGGGCGTCGCTTGAGATCCGTCGATCTGCGCGGCCATGCCAGCTCCACGTCGTGCGCGTATGGAGTGTTCTGTGGTATCTGTTTGCCAGACAAGCACTGGCTCACTCACTGGCCAGGGCGAGGCCCGGATCTTGTGGCCGGAGGAAACTGATCTCGAGCGCGGACCTGCCGTCGAGGGTGCCCATGCGCACACCAGGCTCGGTGCCCGACAGGATTGCGAATGGATGCCAGTCATCATCATCGAGGTTGAACCCAGCTAGCTGCATCGCCGTCGACCAGTCTCGGTCATGCGTGCCGAGCGGGCCGCGGTCCGGCCAGGAGTATCCGAGTGCTGGAGTTTCTAGATCCGGTTCGTCGAAGGCGAGGTCACTGACAGCTGCCGCGTTCGCCCCTGCCGCCCACTCAACAGCGGTGCGGGCGAGCGCTTTGTTGATGTCGGCGACGTCACTACCTGAGAGTGTTCTGGTTGGCATCGAGGTGAACCACTCCCCGTCATCTTCTACCGCGAAGGTCCGCTCAGGTGTCGGAAGCACGGCCAGGCATAGGGTCGAGGTCATCGGTACGAGGACGCCGACACGATCATTGTCGATGTCACGAGTCCAGGTGTAGCCGCGGTCGTTGATGATGAATGGTGTGCCACTTGGCGTCACGAGCGCGTGCCAGTCAGCCGCCATGAGTGGTGCAAGCGCCCTTGTCATCTCGGTGAGTCGAGACTCCTGCATCAAGATGTTGTCGAAGGACTCCCGAGCTGCTGACAGGAAGATCGGGCTGCGGACTGTCAGCCCCGCGATGTAGGGGACGAGCGTTCGGAGCCATGGCTCAAGCGGTATGACGTGTGTGCCCAGCCGCTCTTCATAAGACGCTGCCGCTCCAATGGCGTTGGGTAGCCGACGTTCGTACGGATTGAAGCTGTCGTCGAGCATGTCGAGTGGCAGATCGCCGAAAGGGCCGTTCTCGTCCCGGTCGTAGAGACCTCGCTCGTACGCCAGGTTCTTCGCCGCGACGACCCTTGGGCAACGTTCCTGTCGTAATTGCACGTGAAGCCGTCGATCGCGTGGGCGCGGTCGCTCTTGGTCAACAGAAAACTGCGCTAAGACGACGGCGGGTATCCAGTGCTGCTTGGGCCGCTTTGCTGCGCCACCTGGCGAAGGCTGCTCAGGCATAGGGATCCTCGTGGAGCGTCGAGCTGATTGACCAGCCACTGACTGTAAACGCGCAAGCAGGTCGCCGCTAGCCACGCCACACCGAACCACGATGCGCTGCTACAGCGCTCGCGTGGCCCTGGACCGACCCAATGCGTCTAGTGCGGAATGCACTGCATCCGCTGATGCGCCACGGGCTTCGTTGGGCTTCCAGCGGTCACCCACCAGCTCAATGGCCGGTACCGCACGGCGCGACAGGTCGATACGTTGATCAATGCGGCGACTTCCTGGTCACAGCACAACACAGTGGGGGACCCTTGCGTTTGACGAGCATCAAGCTGAGCAATCACAGTCGGATTGTGGACACCGAACTGGCTGTCCGTGATCACCTCGTCCTGGTCGGACCTAACAACGTCGGAAAGTCCTCAGTGCTGCGCTGCCTGGACTTCCTGCTCGGGGCGAGCACTGCGCAGCTTTACAACCGCGTGTCGGTCGATGATTTCGCCGACCCAAGTCAACCGCTGATCATCGAGGCCACTCTCGGTGCGCTTAACGATGTGGAGCAGGGCTGGTTCCCCGACGAGCCCACCGTCGACCCGGTGACGGGATCGACAACGCTGACGGTCACGTTAACGGCCTCAGTCGACGACAACGGCACAGTCGACATCGACCGGAGCGCCCCGCACGGCGGTACGAACCGGCAGCTCTCACGTGAGCAGGTCAGAAACATCGGGTGGACGCTGCTAGGCGCGACTGCCATGACGCGCGACCTTCGCGATGACCGCCGCAACGTGCTGGCGGACATTCTCGCCGGCGTTGATCTTGGTCAGGAGAGAGAAAGCTTTGATGCCCTTTTCGCGAGCATCCAGACTGAACTGGACAACTCGCCAACGCTATCTACCCTGCGTCAGGGCCTCGCCGGGCAGCTCTCTCGGGCGCTTCCGAACGGGATCAGCCACAGCCAGCTCGAGCTCGTCGCCGGGGCCGTCGCCAGCGGCGACGTCCTCGCCGACGTTCACCTGAGGGTGGAGAGCGATGGGCAGGTCAAAGACATGACTGAGCTGTCGGACGGGCTGAGGGCCCTGTACGCGCTGGCTCTGTACGACCTGGTCAGCGTCGGCGCGAACATCGTGGCGGTGGATGAGCCCGAGATTCATCTGCATCCGACCAGCCAGCGCAGTCTGGCGCGCCTGCTCAAGGACGGGCCAAACCAGAAGGTTCTGGCCACGCATTCGCCTGACATTGTCAGCGCGTTCTCGCCTGACTCGATCGTGTCTGTGCGAGCCGGCGGGCGTCTCGTGCAGCCGGTGAAGGACTTCCTCACCGACGACGAGAAGCTCGTCGTCCGCTGGTGGGTCCGCGACAAGCTTGAACCGCTGACTGCGAATAGGGTCCTGGCCGTCGAGGGCCCTTCCGACCGCATCATCCTCACGCGCGTCGCCGACCTGACCGACCGAAACCTCGATCGGCTCGGGGTGTCGGTTGTAGAGACTGCAGGCGCTGGATCGATGCGGGCGATCGTGAAACTGTTCGGCGAAGACGGGTTCAACGTGCCCATGACGCTGCTCATCGACGAGGACGCGCGGGACAAGGTCGCTCAAGAATTCGAGGTGAACCCCGCCGATCTCAAGGACAGCGGAGTGTTCGTCTCCAGCCCCGACCTCGAGGGCGAGTACATCGCGGCGCTCGGAGTGGCTGACACCTGGATCGCCATCAAGAGCTCCGGGCTGCTCACCGACAACCAACTCAGCCACTGCGGCGAGTCTGGCCCTGGGGGCATCCCTACCGCCGAGGAGCTACGCGACTTCATTCTCGGGCGCGGCAACGGCAGACAGCACAAAGTGCCGGCAGCTCTGGCGGTAGTGCGAGTGCTGACCGCGGCGACCGCGGCGAGCATCACCAGCATCAACGCTGCCCTGGCAGAAGTCGTCGGGCAGTGAACGAGCCCACCGGCGCTCAGGAGCGGGTGCGCGACCACCCTTCGCTGGCGCTGTTGGTGATCGCGCCGGCTGGCTGCGGCAAGACCGAGGCACTAGCTATTCGAGTGGCAGCGCTGCTGCGCACCGAGCGCATTGTTCCGCCGCAACGCATCCTGTTGACGACCTTTACGAACCGGTCCAAGGACAACCTCCGTGAACGGCTCCGCGAGTACCTGACGACGCGAGCACATCGTGAGCGGGTCACCGTAACGAACTTTCATGGGCTGGCTTCGCGCATTATCCGAGCGCACGGCAACGTCATCGGCATCGACCCGCAGATCGCACTCCCGGACAACGACTGGGTCGGCGATCGGTGTTTCGAACTTGGTCTGAGCTGGAGCGGACGAGATGCGGTCGTAGACATCTTCAGGGAGGTCAAGCAGCGGGCGCTCACCGACGATCAGGTGACGGCAAACCTGGCTGCATCAGGCAACCGGTGGGCGCAGCAGATCGAACGTGAACGGCTTGCCGACAATCGTGCGAGCTACGACGACCTGCTCCGCTACGCCGAGTTGATCCTCACTCACAGTCCAGTGGCGGCCCTATATCGCAGCCATTTCGGCGCCGTCATCGTCGATGAATACCAGGACCTGACGCCACAGCAGCTTCGTGTCCTGCAGCTCCTCGGCGGCGGTCGCATCACCTTTGCCGGTGACCTCGCACAAGGCATCTACAGCTTCGCTGGTGCCTGCCCGGTTCAGATGCATCAACTCATCCAGCCGCTGTGCGAGGACGTGATCGAGTTCAACGAGTCTCATCGCTCCGCGCCCGCAGTGCTGGCGATGGTCAACGCCGTGAACGCCTACACCGGTGGGGCCGCGCTCACGTCCGCCGACCCCGGCAGGTGGCCCGGCGGGGGCGTCGCGGGACGGTCATGCTTCGATCACGCGTCTGATGAGGCGCAGTGGGTGAGCAACTGCGCCCGCGCAATCCTTGCTCGTGCGCCCGGTCATCGTGTGGCGGTGATGTCGCGCGTGAAGAGCCGATTGCGGTTCATAGACGAGAAACTGTCTGAGCACGACGTCGCGGTACACCGGTGGGAGGACGGGCTGCTGGACACCGACACCGCTCGGATCGTCCGCGCTGCCCTTGCCCGCCTCAACCTGATCGATCTCGATGCTGCGCCTGACAAGGTTGGCTTCCTGCGCGACCTGGCTCGGCTCAGCGAGGTGCAGGAGCCGGACACGCGGGCGGCGCTTTGTGACGCGCTCGCCTGGGTACTTGAGCGCGTTGGAGATGGTCTCAGCCCCGCCGATATTGCCGGCCGCATCCAGGTCGGAGATCAGCGAACTCTGCTGACCGTGCCTGGAGTGCACCTGCTGAGTGGTCACGTGGGTAAGGGGCAACAGTTTGACTGGGTCATCATCATTGGCGCCGAAGACGGCAACATGCCGTTCTTCAAGGCGGACTCCGCTGAGGAGTTGGTGGAGGAGGCTCGGGTCTTCGGCGTGATGCTCTCGCGAGCTCGCCATGGGGTAATCGTCACCGCCTGCACGGTCGTGCCGACGCTGAACGGAGCCGAGCGTCCCCGGGACCTGTCGCCGTTCTGGGCAATCCTGGACGCCGCCGAGCCGCTTGACCATTCTGCATTGGTCGACACACTCACCCGTGCGCCGTGGGACGCGCTCAGGCGCCGCTAGTGTCAGCACCATCGTGAGTCACTTCATCTGACCTGCTTTGCAGAAACGCGGACTCAGAAGTTGGACCTTGGCGCTTGTGCCTCGCGAACGTGCCGCAACTTAGTGCGGGCTTCTTCGAGCGTGCATATCGCGGACGAATTGCTGCCCGGCGTAGCTGCGCATGCATGCAGAATCGGCGATCTCGAGCGGTGTTGACGGCTACGTGAGCTCGATTTCGGGCGCTGCGTACGTCGGCGGTTGTAGGTCGGGCGGGTTGTAGGTGCGGGGGAGGCGGGCCAGTGTCGGTACGCCCTCCAGTGTCTCAAGGGTGGTGCCGGACTGCTTCAGCGCGGCGTGGGCGGACGCCTCGTTCGCGCTGCGTCGGAGAACGGCGGCCAGGGTCTGCTCGGCGGTTCTGGTGTCGATCTCTCCGTGGCTGGGGTCGGGGTCGGGGTCGCCGGCGGTGTCGACGTAGAGGGTGTTGGTCTGTCGGGCTCGGGTTGCGGCGACGTACAGGCCTTCTCTTGTCGCCGAGCTGTCGATGAGGGCGTGGGCGGTGTCGTGGGTGCGGCCTTGGGCGCGGTAGGTGGTGGTGGCGTAGCCGAGTTCGACGTGCGCGGCGACGTAGCCGGCCGGCAGCCGTACTGATCGAGGGCCTTCGCTGGATGTTGCGTGCAGGGTGCCGTCGCGGTCGATTGTGGTGATGGTCCAGGTGTCGCCGTTCTTGACCCAGCTGCCTGGTGCGGTGGTGAGGCGGCGGTCGTTGCGGCGGGTGATGATGCAGTCACCGACTCCGAGGCGGTTGCCGTCGGCGGCGTCTGCGGCGCCGGGTTCAACGTCACCGGTGTCGCGGCGGTGGGCCTGGGCGAGGGCGTTGAGTTCGGCGACGGTGTCGTCGTCGGTGGCGATCATGGCGGAGTCGAGGCCACGGTCGACGTCGGTCTTCCAGGCGGTGAACAGGGCGTCGAGCATCGCGCGATGGTCGCCGGAGCGGACGCGGTCGTGCTGCAGGTAGGTGTCGATGACGGTCTCGTCGCCGGTGCGGAGTCGGGCGGTGGCGTCGGCTTCCCAGTCGTGGGTGAAGCGGCGGATGTCGGTGAGGGTGGGGGTGTCGGGTCGGTCGTGGGCGAGCATGGCGAAGGCGCCGCCGGCTTGGATGGCGCCGTGTTGGGCCCAGTCCCCGACGAGCAGCACCTTCGCTCCGGCGTCCTGGGCGACGGTGACGATCTGGTCGAGCGCGATGGTTCCGGCGAGCCCGGCTTCGTCGATGATGACCAACTGATCGGGCTGCAGTGTCCACCGGTCACGCTCGGCCTCGGCGGCGTGGACCGCGTGTTGGAGGCGGCGGGCCAGGGCGCTGCCGTAGCTGGTGCAGGCGAAGAGCTGGATGCGCAGATCGGTGATCCGATGATCACGGTCGGGGGAGCGGGCGCGTTCCAGCAGCCACTTCGCGGTGTTCTCCGCGGCCACGCCGAGCTCGTCGCCGAGTACCTGGGCGGCGGTCGCCGACGGCGCCAACCCGACCACCGAGCCGTGCCCGTGGGTGGCTTCCCACGCGGTCTTCAGCGCGGCGAGGGACGTCGTCTTGCCGGTGCCGGCCGCGCCGACCAGCAGATCCAGCACCCGTCCGGAGGTGCAGATCGCGGCGACTGCGTCCGCCTGATCGGCGCCGAGCGAGGGGCCGCTCAACCGGCCGGCCCCTTCTGCGGGGTTCGCGGTGGGTGCGGTGTGGGTGCGGGCGGCGTCGAGCAGGCGGGTTTCGGCGTCGAAGATGGTGCGGGTGCTGAACCGGGCGGCGCCGTGATGCCGCAGCTTCGACGACCCGTCCGCGCGGCGCAGATGCTCCGGGACCGGTGCTGCTTCAACGGGGTCGAGGGGGAGGGCCTCGTCGAGGGCCAGTCGAGTTGTGCGGTCGGCGACAGTGAGCCGGTCGTGCGGGGTGGCGAAGCGGGCGCCGTGCAGCTGCCGATGCACCTCGGCTAGGACGTTGGCATGGCCGAAGGTCGCCCGCTTCTGGGCAACCGTGTCGAGCGCGATGGCGGCGACGCCGGTCAGCATCCGCTCGTCCACCGAGGCGCTGGTCAGGGCGGGTAGGTCGGTGCGGTGGAGCAGGTCCCGGGTCCAGCCGGTCGGGTCGCGGCCGAGATGCCGGCGGGCCCGCTGCCGCCACGTGTTCATCCGCTCGGCGAGGGTGTGGTGCTGCTTGTCCGGCCGGGTGGCCAGGGTCGCTTGCTGACGCAGCTTCAAGACTTCGACGTTGCTGGGTTGCCGACCGTGGGCTTGGGCGAACTCCGCGACGAGGTCGTCCTTGGCCTTTGCGATGTTCCGGGACCGGGTCGAGAACTCCTCCAACAGCGCCTCGGGGACGCCGGCAATGTCGTGCCGGGGCACCGGCGAGTGCTGCCGGGCGCGTTCGGCCCAGCCGACGCCGAGCCGGTCAGTCAAGAGGTCCTGCAGGACGCCTTCGTGCAGCTCGGACAGCGCGACGGTGTAGCGGAACAGGGTCGCGCCATCCAGGGAGCGCCACGTCCCGTCGGTGGTCTGGACCCGGTTGGCGATCACCACATGCCTGTGCAGGTGCGGGTCGCCGGCCCGGGAGTCCCAGTGATCGAACGCCGCCGCGACGAGCCCGCGGACCTCCTCCTGCACGGCGCCGCCGGCCCCGGTGCGGGTGAAGATCACGTTCCGTTCCGCCCACCCCAGCGCGAGATCGATCGCGTCCTGATGCGCCCGGTAGATGACCGCCTGGGTCTCGGCGTCGGCCAACGCCCACACCGCCGAGACCGATTTCGGGACGCTGAAGGTCAGGTCGAACGCCGCCACCGGCCGGGCGATCGACGCCTCGCGGCGCCGTTCCTCGGCCTCGATCTCCGCGACCGCGGCCGCTCGATCAGCCTCACCCAGAGCGCTGGGGAGGGCGGCGACCCGGGCCGCGATCCGCTGGGTCAGGGGAGTGGGCCAGTGCTGCGGCCGGCGCCCGAGCGGCTCCCCGGTGACCGGGTCGGCCATCATCCCGAGCATCCGCCACAGCGCCTCCTCGCTGACGACGCTTCCGGCCGGGACGCCGCGGCCGCCGTCCAGGCCGGCCAGCCCGGAGCCGAGGAACCGGCCCGGGGGAGTGCCGGACTCGGCGTAGTAGCGGGTCAACGGCGACGACCCCGCGACCGCCCCGTCGCCGCGGGCGACCGAGTTCATCAGGTACACGAACCCCGAACCCAGGCTCATCCGTCGGATGGACACCGTCACGACAGTCACCCCCAGCGCCTCACGTCCTGACGCCTTCAAGGCATCGGCGTCGGGGATTTCAGCGGCACCGCCGCGACCGGCCGCACAGAAAGTGCAAGACGCGTGGCTGGGGCAGAATCCGGAATCTAGGTGTGTGGGCAGGCTGATTGACTGGATCGGGATCGACAGCGTACTGACGTGCACCTGGGGTCGGCGGGTAGGGCACGGTGGTGGTCAGGTATCAGGACATGCGCACGCAAGGCGGCGGGTGCGTGTCGTCATCGGAGCGGGCCGGCAATTCCGGACCGGGACGTAGCCGCACAGTGCGCGGGTCGACCGTCTCGTTCGCGTGGAGGGCGCAGGGGAGCAGCACCGACTAGTGCGACCTGGCCGCGAGAGCATACGCGCGGTGGGAGGTGGCCGGCCTAGTGTGCTGGCGACGCCGCGAGGCGGTACACCCCGCCGCCCGAGGTGCCGGCGTAGACCCAGCGCCCGTCCGGCGAGGTTACGACACTGGACACGTCGAGGTCGGGCAGGCCGGCCGAGATGTTGGCGTAGCTTCGACCGTCGTCGTGGCTCACGAGCACGCCGCGGCCGCCGACCGGCAGGCCGGCCTCGTCGACGTAGGCATCGTCGGCCGCGTACACCGTGCCGTCGCGGGCAACTGTCAGTGCGGCGATGTTGAGCCGTGCCGCCGTGGTCGTGGCCGGCTGGAGTGTCCGTCCGCCGTCGCGGCTCTCGTACAGGCCGTGCCCGCCGGCCAGCAAGTGACTGGAATCGCGCGGGTCGACGGCCAGCGCCGTGATCGGATCGTTCGACAGCTTGGTCAGTGTCTGCCCTGCATCGTCGGATGCGTAGAGGCCACTCGGGCCGCCCAACCAGATGTGCCCGGGCCGGATCGGGTCGGCGGCGATCGCGACGATCACGTCCGGCGCCTCGTTGAGTCGCCAGGTCCGTCCGCCGTCGTGGCTGACCTGCACGCCCGTGGTGTGTGAGTCGGCGGCTCCGACGTAGACGGTCTGCGGGTCGGTCGGGTCGACGACGACCTGCGTCGGCGTGGCCGGGGACAGCGACCGCAGCACGGTCGCCCACGTGGCCCCGCCGTCGTTCGAGCGGTTGACCACGATGCGGCCCTGAGCGTTCCTACCGGCCTCGTAGACGACCTGTCGGTCGGCCGGATCCACTCCGATCGCCGTGACTCGAGCGCTGAGCGAGCCCTCCTGCCCGTTGAGCCCCCAGTCCCGCATCGCCGGCGTGATGGTCGAGGCCTGCGGAACGGGGGTCGAGAAGTCGCCGAAGGTGGTGCCGGCGAGCAGCGTGGGACGTCCGGTTGTGTCCTGGTCGATCGCCAAGGCGTGAACGTTCGCGCTGGGCAGGCCGAGGCGCCGGTAGCTGCGGCCGCCGTCGGAGGTCCCGAAGAGGCCGACCGTGTGGTCGGAGACGACGAGCCGGTCGAGGCTGCCGGGCCAGGCATCGACGGAGAAGCGCTCGACCGATTCCGGGGTCGGCGGCAGCGGCGTCGGCACGGTCCCCCACGTGCCGTTCTGCTCGGTCCAGATGTGGGTCCCGCCGCCGATGAACACACGGCCGTTCACGAGCTCGAGGGTCGTGATGAAGTTGTCGTCGTCCGGCGGTGTGAAGATGCGCGACCAACTTGCGCCGTTGTCACGCGACTCGAAGACATGCTGAGCCGTCCGTGCGACGACGCGGGTCGAGTCGCCGACGACGTCCTCGACGAATTCATCCGCCGGCGGCGTGAACACTGATTGCATCGGGCCTGGGCTGCTGTCGACGCCAGCGACGCGATAGAGGTGGTCCAGGGCGGCGAGGTAGAGGTCGTGGCCGATGACGCGGGCGTCGATGACGTACCCGCTGGGCACGGCGTAGGAGCTCCAGGTCTGCCCGCGGTCGGTGCTCACGTAGGTGTTGCCGTCGAAGCTCGGGACGGTGAGGATTCGCCCCGTCGGGTCGATCGACAGGTCCAGCGGGGCGGCGTCGAGGTTCGGCAGCGTGCGCCAGGTGGCGCCCGCGTCGTAACTGGCCAGGACGTGACCTTGGTAGGTGGGGTCACCGTCGTTCCGCACGGCCAGGTAGACGGTGTCGGGGTGCAGGGGGTCGGCCACCAGGCCGAAGTCGACGCCGTCGCCGACCGGGAGGTTGTGGAACTCCCGCCAGGTGATGCCGCCGTCATCGCTTCGGAAGACGACCGGGTGCGCTGTCGCGGCCGGCGCCGCGTACAGGCGGCCGGGGCGGGATGTGACAGCGATGCGCGACGCCCCCATCGCGTACGGGCCGACCGACGTCCACTGCCCGTGGTCGCCACCGAGTTCCTCGATCGTTGATTCTCCGTGCAGCGTGACGCCTGAATCGGTCTCGGCGGTCGCGGTCAGGTCGTACACACCGGCCGGACCGGCCGGCACGGTGAGCCGCCACCACCCGGGGTGATCGAGTGCGGAGATGATCGTGATCCGCTGGTGCCTGGGGCCGACGGCGGTGACGACGGGCGCCGTCGCCAGCTCCGGTTCGGCGTGGATGAACACGGTGGCCGCTGACGCGCTCGGGTCGGGGTCGGCGTGCAGATCGAGCGGCCGAGCTGCGAGCAGGTACGGGACCGTGACGGTGGCCGGCGCGGAGTCCGGCGCCGTCACCGTCGCCCGCAGCCAGCCGTCGAAGTCCGTCGAAGTGACCGGACGCGTGCCTCGGAGACTCAAAGTGACGGTGACCTTCGCGCCGGGACCGACCTCGGCCCGGGTCGGGCTGACCTGCACGCTGCCGGGCGCGCCGGGGGCGGTCTGGGCCGCGAACCCGATCTGCCGACGTCGGTTCGTCGTGTTGGTGAACGTGACCCGCGCTGACGCCGACACCACAGGACGCGAGAGGTCGGCCAACCCGAAGTCGACGGTGCGCGGGTCGGGCAGCAGCGTCGCGCCGTCGGAGGCCGCGACGTCGAGCCGCCCGGCCCCCTGGGTCACGGCGTCGTAGCCGGGTAGCAGCCGGGAGCCGCCGGTGAGGGCCGCCGCGATCTGACCGGCCGTCCAGCCGGGATGGGCTTGGCGCAGCAGCGCGGCCGCCCCGGCGACGTGCGGCGCGGCCATGCTGGTGCCGGTCTCGTCGGCGTAGCCGCCGTCGAGCCACGTCGACCCGACCTCGATTCCGGGGGCGACCAGATCGGGCTTGAGGGCGTAGTTGCCCAGGGCCGGGCCGTGGGCGCTGAACCCGCCGATCTGATCGGTCGCGTCGGTGCCGTCGATGTGGATCCGCACCGGTCCGTCGGCGAGCCACCGCGCCATGTCCGTCCCGTCGGACTGGCCGAGCTCGACCGCAACGAGCGTCAGCTTGTCCGGGTCGTCGGTCGTGCCGGTCGCGAAGTCGGGCAGTGGTCCGGACGATCCGCCGGAGCTGTCGTAGTCCTTCGTCTGACGGAAGATCACCGCGGCCGCGCCGTGCGATTCGGCCGTGAGCACCACCTGGCTGCCGACGCTGGCGGCGGTGCTATGGACATAAGCGGCTTTCCCAGCGACGTCGGCGGCGTCGAATTCGGCGGGGTCGCCGGAGCCGACGTCGACGACGTCCAGGTCGGCCCCGCCGGCCGGAGGGTTGGCGGACAGACCGAGTCGCTGCGCCGACAGCCGGCGGCGGGTCGGGCTGGTGACGGTGATGCTCGGCAGCACGACGCTGGCGGCGCTGGCCCCGACAGCGAGGACGTCGGGCGCCTCGGCCGGGGAGCCGACGCTGCTCTCGCCCGGGCCGGCGTTACCGGCCGCGGCCACGACCACGACGCCGGCGTGGATGGCGTCCTCGCTGGCCTGCTCGAGCGGGTCATCGGCGCTTGGCGGGCCGGACAGACTCAGGTTGACGACGTCGGCGCGGTACGGGTTGTCGATGCTGACCGCTGCCTGCAGGCCGGCGATCACCGTTGACTCGTATCCCGAGCCTGAGGCGTCCAGCACTTTGTAGGCGGTGAGGGTGGCTCGTGGTGCGACGCCGGTCCGTCCGCCCGGCTCGGCCGCGTCGCCGGAGATGATGCCGGCGACATGCGTGCCGTGGCCGTTGTCATCGCGCGGGTCGGGGTCGTTGTTGACGAAGTCGTACCCGGCGGCCACCTTCTTGCCGCGGCCGAACCCACCGCCGAGGTCGGGGTGCGTGTAGTCCACGCCGGTGTCTACGACGGCGATCGTCTCGCCGGTGCCCATGACGGGCGAGCCCTTCGCATCCTTGCTGCCCCAGACCTGCGGGGCGCCCACCAGCGCCACGTCAGGGTCGACGCTGGCCTGGACGCGCGCATCCGGGTAGACGGCGGTGACACCGCGAAGGCTCCGCAACCGCGGCAGCTCCGACCGGTCGACGGTCATCGCGACCGCGTCCAGGACCTGGGTGAAGTCCCGGGTCACCGTGGCGTGCAGGCCGGCTGCGGCCACGCGGCTGCGGAAGGTCGAGTGGACGGCCCGGATGGCGCTCGTCCGCCGGCGCACCGCGTCGGTCGCATGGGCGCGGCCGGCGGCGTCGGGCGCGGCCAGGCCGGTCGTCGCCGCCAGCGCCGGCTCGGCGGAGAACGTCACGATGACGCGCACCCGCGCGTCGTCGGTCGGCGGCGCGGCCTGTACCGCGGTGGCCGACGAGATCAGCAGTGCGAGCGGCGCCGCGAGGGCGCAGACGGCACGGACGGGCTTGGTGAAAGCGCGATGCATTGGGGTCTCTTCCATCAGCTGAACAGGCGTGGCTCCGATCGAAGTCTGATCACGCCCGGCGCGCGGATCTACGAATCCGCGTGGCACGAACACGTCAATGGCACTGACCGGCCACGCCGGTGCCGGGCGCCCGGCCCGCGGAGCAGAAACCGCTCTGCGGCCGCTGCGACACTGAACTGGATGTCCGTACCGCGCCGGCGCAACCCGGCCCTTCCTCACGATTTCGGGAAGCTTTCGCCGCTGGGCGTGCCCGCGCTCGAGGAACAGCTCTACCGCGATCTGCTGACCGCTCCGCAGGCAACGATGGCCGAGCTCGCCAGGTGGGGCGATGTCGGGTTGCCGCGCGCCCGGCAGGCGATTCGGCGCCTCGAGCGGCTCGGCTTGTTGAGCCGGCGCCCGGGGATCCCTACACGGTTCGTGCCGGCCCCGCCGGACGTCGCCGTCGGGGCGCTGATCGCACGGCGCCAGGACGAACTCGAGCAGGCCCGGCTGTCTGCCGACGGGATGGTCGCCGACTTCCATCGCGGCGCCCGGTTCGAACAGAATTCTCAAGTTCTCGAGATCATCCGCGGCCCCGGGGCGATCGACCAGCGCGCGCGCCAGCTGATGCGCGGGGCTGAGCGGGAGGTGCTGGTCTTCGACAAGCCGCCGTATGTCGGGTCATCGGAGAACCCGACCGAGCTCGAGGCGCTCAGTCGCGGTGTGCAGTGGCGGGCCGTGTATTCCACCGAGTCACTGGCTGCTCCCGGACAACTCGAGCTCGTGCGGCGGTTCCGGAAGGCCGGTGAGCAGGCGCGGATCTCGCCCCTCGTCCCGACGAAGCTGGCGGTCGCCGACCGGCGGCTGGCCCTGCTGCCGCTCACCCTGGAGGGCCCGGTGGCGGAGGAGACGGCGATCCTCGTGCAGCGAAGTTCGATGCTGTCGATGCTCATCATGCACTTCGACAGCGTGTGGGAACGCGGCGTGCCCGTTGACCGCTATCTCGCCGCAGACGGCGACACCGACACCGCGGACGAAACGCCAGAGCGACTGATCCTGCAGTTCCTCACAGCCGGGATGAAGGACGAGGCCATTGCGCGGCAACTCGGCGTCAGCCTTCGCACTACCCGGCGGTGGATCGCGCGCATGATGGCCGACCGCCAAGTGAACACCCGGTTCCAGCTCGGCCTCACCGTCGCTGCGCCAGGTCAGGACAGCACATCCCTGAAGCCTTAGGCGGCCAGTCCAGGGTCGCGCGCGGTAAGTGGCCACACGTCTTGTCGCGTTCGACGGCCGACGCAGCGGTCAGCCACGAATTGCTGCCTCTGTGCAGATCGCGTCCGTCACGTCCACCCCCATTGCCGCCCTCGCGCGCCGCGCAACAACGTCCGCTACCGCGTTGGCCCCGGCCGCGCCCTTCGACAGCATTCCCTGCAATTCCTCGGGGTCGCCCACGAGCTCGTCGTGCCGGCGGCGTACCGGGTCCAACTCAGCGATCAGTGCGTCGGCGCAGGTCGTCTTCAGATCGCCGTAGCTTCCCGCCGCAGCGAGGACGTCGTGCGGGCTGTCGCCTGTGAGAACTGCCGTCATTTCGGCAAGGTTGGCCAGCCCTGGCTTTCCGTCGGGGTCATAAACCAGCCGGCCATCGCTGTCGGTGACAGCGCGACGAACCTTGCGGCGGATGACGTCAGGAGTGTCGAGGAGGCGGATGACTCCCGGCGCATCGATCGGCGCCGACTTGCTCATCTTCCGGGCTGGGTCGGCAAGGTCGCGCACCCGGGCGCTGAGCGCATCCGGGACCAGCGCCGGGACGGTGAACGTCGGCCCATATGTGACATTGAATCGGTGTGCCAGATCGCGTGCGAGCTCGACATGCTGGGATTGGTCGCCGCCGACGGGGACCCGTTCGGCGTCGTACAGGAGGATGTCTGCCGCCATCAAGCAGGGATAAGTGAATAGGGACGCACGGGTTCCGGGTCGGCCGCCCTTCTCCTTGAACTGAATCATCCGGTTGAGTTCGCCGACGTGCGCGGTGCACTCGAGCAGATAAGCAAGCTCGACATGGGCGGGGACGTCCGACTGGACGAACACCGTCGCGCGATCGGGGTTAAGCCCGGAGGCTAAGAACAACGCCGCCGTCGAGAGGGTCAGGCGTCGCAGTCGCGTCGGGTCATGGTCGGTTGTGAGGGCGTGCAGGTTGGCGACGAAGTAATAGCCGTTGTCCTGATGCTCGCGAAAGCGGCGTAGGGCGCCGAGGTAGTTGCCGATAGTGAGCGGTCCGGACGGCGTGATGCCGGACAGCTCACGTGTCGCGTTGGCGGTCATAGATCTTGCGGGCATTCAGTTCTCTCCGGGGTCGGGCCCGCCGCACGACTCGCAGATGAGGGAGCCGCCCGCACGGGCGGCCTGATGAAGGTACGTCCGAATCGGTTCTGGATGGCATGGAGCGCTCAATCGGAGAAGTGCCGCGCCTCGGCGTCGGCGATGATCTCGGCGGGCGAAGGCGGCGTGCGCAAGGCGCGCAGGTATGACTCGCTCGGGTAGCCCGTGGCCAGCACGCGCCGCTCGGCTTCTCCGAAGTCGTACGGCGTGATGCCGGACAGCTCACGTGTCGCGTTGGCGGTCATAGATCTTGCGGGCATTCAGTTCTCTCCGGGGTCGGGCCCGCCGCACGACTCGCAGATGAGGGAGCCGCCCGCACGGGCGGCCTGATGAAGGTACGTCCGAATCGGTTCTGGATGGCATGGAGCGCTCAATCGGAGAAGTGCCGCGCCTCGGCGTCGGCGATGATCTCGGCGGGCGAAGGCGGCGTGCGCAAGGCGCGCAGGTATGACTCGCTCGGGTAGCCCGTGGCCAGCACGCGCCGCTCGGCTTCTCCGAAGTCGTACGGCGTGAGCAGCAGGTCGACGTCCGGCCCGAGGACCGCCCAGCGTGCCCCGAACGGCCCGTCGGTGTAGGGCATTCCGACGCTGCCCGGAGCGACGATCCGGACGTCACCGACGCTGCGCTCGTACTGCAGGTGGGTGTGGCCATGGACGACAACCGGCTCGGTGACGCCGGCGGTTGCCGCCTTGATCCGCTCCGCGCTCGTCCGGGGCGTCAGCAGTTCGACGTCGCTGCGTGGGCTTCCATGGCACAGCCGCACACCGCCTAGCCCGGCCACCGCGCCCACCAACGCTGGTGGCCACGACCGGATCGTGGCCAGGCCGCGTTCGCGGTGGCGCTGCACGATCCAGTCGCCGGCGGCCCATTCGACGTCCCGATTGCCGTCGGCCCGCGCGAGCACAGCGCGCTCACCGTTGCCGGCGAGGTAGTACGCCGGAACGTCGAGCATCGCGCATCTGTCCAGCACGCCGAGTGGGTCGGGGCCGGTCGTCAGGCAGCCGAGGAAGGCCACCGCGTCGACGGCGGCGAACTCCGCCGATGTGAGCACCGCATCGAGCGCAGCGGTGTTCCCGTGCACATCAGCCAGGCAGGCCAGCCGGGCCGGGGTGCCGTCGATCGGTGCGGCCCATAAGGGCTCGTCCAATCCGGTCACCGCCGTGGCCCGAAGTCGTCGTATGCCTGCGGCCCGCCTGCTCCCGCAGCCTTGTACGCGCGCAGCGCGAACATCCCCTCGTGGAAACTGTCGGTCTCGGCGGCCCATCCCAAGGCCGCGAGCCGTTGCATCACGTCATCGGGCTCGAGGCGCAGCTTGACGATCGGGAACTCCCGCGCGTCGGACAGGGTCCGCACGGCGATGTCCGGCTCGCTCGTCCAGGACTCCTTCTCCGCGACCCCGGACGCGGTCTCGTCGATCACGCCGACGACGCCGCCCGGTGCCAGGATCTGCTCGACGCGGGCCCAGAAGGCGGGCCACAGGTCCCACGGCACGTGCGAGAGCCAGAAGGAGAAGAAGACCGAGTCGTAGACGCGCGGCGCATCCCATGTGAACACATCCGCGGTCAGGAATTCGACGGCCGAGCCAACCCGGGTTCTGGCGATCGCGAGCGTTTCCGGCGCGGCATCGACGCACGTCAGCGTGGTCACCCGCGGTTCCAGCAGGCGACTCCACTGCCCCGTTCCGCAGGCCAACTCGACCGTGTGGCCGCGAACGCCGATGAACTCCAATGCCCGGTCCGCGTCGCGCAGCGGGCCGCTGTCCGCCGGGTAGGAGAGGTCGTACTCGCCGGACGCCGCCCGGTAGTAGTCGATCTGCGCCGCGGTGGCAATCAATGAGCGTGCACTGTCCATCTGTCTGCTCCTCAGGCCGGCATCAGATCGTTCAACGATCGCCGACGGTCAAGCCCCGTCGCGTGCTTGATCGGATATTGGATCTTCAGGTCCGGCAACTGACTTCTCGAGCTGGTTCGAGTGCCGACGCTGGGAGCTCCACCTCCGTTGGTCCTCACCAGACGCTCGTACAGCTGGCTGCGTCGGTCGGGGTTCCGTAGTGGGCGGTGTAGGTGTTGAAGCTCCCACTGCTGTTCATGGGTTCGGGGTACGCGAGTCTCAAGTCCGCCGCCTGCCCGCAGTTCCACATCGTCACGTAGTAGTGCGGGATGTTGTCGCCGAGCGAGGTGTACGCGACGCCGGTCGCCTTGATGTCGGCGCTGTTGAACTTGCCCCCGCCCAGAGCGAGTCGCGGATAGGTCCCGTCCACCTCGGTGCGCTCGACGATCCACTCTGCCGTTCCGTCGGGGCCGTAGCTGGAGCTGGTCTTGTAGGAGTAGGTGCCGCTGAAGCCCGTGCTCTCGTCGACGATGTAGACCCAGTTGTCATTCGATGAGAGGTGCGAGTGCACGTAGATGAGGTCGTCGTAGTGGACGTAGTAGTCGACGACGTGCTGCGTCGACAGTTGCGGGACGACTTCCCACCACAGGTCGAAGTGGGGGGCGGCGCCGGAGAAGTCGGCTTCGGCCCCGGCCTGCACCATCGGCTTGGCATTCGAGTCGCCCTGTCCGACTCCGTCCCAGATGCACTTGTAGTAGTCGGCGGTGTCGGTGCCTTCGGGGCGCGGGACGTTGAAGTAGGTGTAGGCGTCTGTGTACGTGTGGTTGATGGCGACGTCGCCCGACCAGTTGGCCGTGTCCTGTTCGTACTCGGCCGCTGCCGGTTTCACACTTCCCGCCCTGCGGGGAGCCGGGCGCATTCGGGCGGACGGGTGTCCGACGCCGAACGCACAGCTCGGCAGTGACGGTTTCGTCGTGGTGACGAAGCGCCTCCAGATCGCCAAGTTCCGAGTCCCGACCGGCCGGGTCGGGAGGTTGTTCGCCACCAACTGCGCCGACGTCGCAGTCAACGGGTCGAACCCGGCGTGTGGCGCGACCCTCACGGTGCTGATCCCGTTCCCGCAGTCCCGCTGCGTCGTCGTCGGTGCGAGCGCGTTGGGTTCTACCGCAGCGCTGGGTGGCGCGATCGTGACGAATCCGCCGGCGAACGCCAGCGCGGCCACGGCTGAGACGGCAAGCCGGCCCCTGGTCCACTGGAGCCGTACCCGAGCGCTCGAGCGCCTGCGGTCAGGGTGTGATCCCATGATTTCGAATCTCCTAATCCCTCGGACCAGCCGAGACCGATACGTGCCGACTGGCGCCCGCGCGCCGCGCCGGCACACCGTGCGGAACAGGCGGATGGCAAGTCGAGCGCGTGCGTGTGGCCAGGGTCCGGTGACCGCGCGGTCGTCACCACAGATTTAGGATTGTTCTCAATGATCACGATGCATCTGCGAGCCGCGGACCTGGCGGAGACGAGCTTCGCCATCTCGCCCTTGCAGGAGACCGTGTTCAGCCTCTGGGTGTGGAACTTTCCCGAGTTGCAGGAGTTCCACTTGCCCTGGCGCCGGACGGTGTTCCCGTGCTGGAGCGCGGCTGACGTCGAGGTCCTGCAGGCCCTGGTCGCGCCACGATCAGGCTGGTTGCCTGACTTCCTCACGCCTCGCCCGGTCGGACCCTTCACCGACTTCGCCACAGAACTCGCCGCGGTGGCAGCAACCCCCTGGCAGAAGGTTCGGGCCGACCTGAACACCGCGTACGGCCACCGCGAGCAGCCCCCTGTTCTCCAGGGACGCCCCACCGCTGTTCGTGACCGCATCGTCGCCGCGCTGGCCGATTACCACCGGTTATGCGTCGAGCCTCACTGGCCGCGTTTCCGCGCGGTTCTGGACGCGGACATCGCCTACCGGTCGCGGCAGCTGGTCGACGCCGGTGCGCGAGGGCTGTTCAAAGACCTCGACGCCCGCGTGCGATGGGACGACGGCCACCTGTACATCGATCAACCGGGCAAGGTGAACTACCACCACGAAATCGACGGCCGCGGCCTGCCGCTGGTCCCCTCGCTGTTCGCACCCGGGGCGATCTCCTACATCAGCCCGTTCGAACCACCGATGATCATCTATCCCGCGCGCGGAAGGGCCGCCATCTGGGAAATCCCCGTCCCGCCGGCGGCGGCCGCGGTGGGCTCGTTGCTCGGACGCACGCGCACGCGGCTACTCGTCCTGCTCGAGGAGCCGTCCAGCACGACCGACCTGGCCCGGCGGCTCGGTGTCACCGCCGGCGCGGTCAGCCAACACCTGGCGGCACTGCACGCCGGACGGCTGTTGACCCGCACCCGGAACGGTCGCAGCGTGCTGTACCAGCGCAGTGAACTCGGCGAGGCGCTCGTAAACCCGCGTTAGCCTCCGAACTTCCACGTCTCCGGGTCTGATGCCGAACGCGGTGATCCGCGCTCGGCCTGAGGGTGTTGGGTAGGTCGCCTTCGGCCGACAGCGTCCGGTGTCAGGCAGCGGTGTACTCGAAGAAGCCTCGACCACTCTTCTGGCCGAGCAGGCCGGCATCGACCATCCGAAGGAGGATGGGCGCTGGTGCGTAGAGCGGCTCCTTGAACTCCTCGTACATCGCTGCGGAGATGGCCCTGACGGTATCGAGACCGATGAGGTCGGCCAGGTGCAGCGGGCCCATCGGGTGCGCGCAGCCGAGCACCATGCCGCTGTCGATGTCGTCCGCCGAAGCGAAGCCGGATTCGAGCATGCGTACCGCTGAGAGGATGTAGGGGATGAGCAGCGAGTTCACGATGAACCCGGCTCGGTCCTGGGATCGGATCACCGTCTTGCCCAGCGTGATGGCGGCGAAGTTGTGAGCTCGTCGCTCGACGTCGGCCGACGTGAGCATCGACGGGACCAGTTCGACGAGGTTCAGCACGGGTACGGGGTTGAAGAAGTGCACGCCCAGGACGCGGTCAGGGCGTCGAGTGGCCATGGCGATCTTCATCACCGGGATCGACGACGTATTGGTGGCCAGGGCCGCGCCGGCCGCCAAGATTGCCAAGCTGTATCGGTACGGCGCGCGCGTGCACCAGGCGGGTGAGAACTTCGCGGCGGCAGTTGTAGCCAGTGAGCGCAGGGCAGCGAAGACCGGCGCACTGCTGATGCATGCTTATGACCAGACCGAGATCGTCGCAGGCCAGGGCACGGTCGGATTCGAGTTGGAACGGCAATGTCCCGACATCGACACCGTCCTTGTCGCATGCGGCGGCGGTGGCTTGGTCGCCGGGATAGCCACGTGGTACGACCGCCGTGTACGGGTCGTCGCCATTGAAGCCGATGGCTCACCGACCCTTGCCTCAGCGCGGGAGGCGGGTCGGCCGGTGACCATCGACGTCGGAGGAGTAGCTGCCGATGCACTCGGCGCGAGCCGGTTCGGCGCGATCGCTTGGGAGGTCGCTCAGACAGGGATCGATGACGTCGTCGTCGTGACTGGAACGGCGATCATGGACGCACGTCGTCGGCTGTGGAACGAACTGCGGGTTGCCGCGGAACCTGGCGGCGCCGCGGCGCTCGCAGCGCTCACCAGCGGCCGCTACCTGCCCGCACCCGGCGAACGGATTGCAGTGGTCGTGTGTGGCGGTAACAGCGACCTGAGCACGCCTTCCTAACCAAATTGAGGAATAGCGCCAGGATCGATCTCGCCCGATCGAGCCCGACGCGCGCGGACGCGGCGCATCGGCCGTGCGCGGATCGGCATGCCAGCGGCCACGGACGACTGGTCGGTGACGGTCGCGTAACCGCCCGGTGATGGTGGTGCTGAAGCGTCTCGGGTCGCGCGGTCGCGACCCCGGGGGCGGGGCGCCGGAGGCCGGGCGCTTGCACTTCGTCCAGGCGGGTTCGAAGCGGGGTCGGCGCGGCAGCCGCCGGCGTGTTGGGTCGGGGGCGAGGGTTCCATCCGGGTGTCCGGTCTCCTGATCGATTCGGTGCGGCGCAGGTTGATCCCCGCCGCAAGATCCCGTCCTCAGTTGGCCAGCAGTTCAGCAACTGATTCGAAAGCAACCTCGAGCTTCTCCTTCATCTCGACGATGTTCGCCGGCGTGAAGGTCAGTGGCGGGTACAGACTGATGATGTCGCCAGAGGTGCCTCCGGCCATCCCGCTGCCGGGGTAGGTCACAATGCCGGCAGCGAGACCGGCCTCGCGGACCGCCGCGCCGACTCCCCGCTCGGGCGGGAATGGCGCCCTTGTGTCTTGGTCGGAGACGAACTCGATACCAGCCATCAGTCCGATGCTGCGTACGTCCCCGACGAATGGGTAGCGACGGAGGCCTTCGAGGGCCTGCCGGAAGTCAGATTCCACCGCCTGAACGTTCTCGAGAATCTTCTCTCGCTTCCAAAGGTCAATCACAGCCAGGCCGACTGCCGCCGACACAGGATTGCCCCCGAACGTGAAGATGTGCTCGAACGGGACGCGATTCTTGGCGAAGACCTCGCGAATCGTGTCACTGACGATCACTGCCCCGAGCGGGGCATAGCCCGCGCTGAGGCCCTTGCCCAGGGTCGTGATATCCGGGGTCACGTCCCATTTCTGCATTCCAAATGTCGTACCGGTGCGGCCCATGCCGGTTACTACCTCATCGGCGATCAGCAGGATGTCGTACCGATCGCACACCTCACGGATCATGGGGAAGTACTCCGGAACCGGCACGATCGAGCCCCCCACCGAGGCCACGATCGGTTCGACCATGAACGCCGCGATCTGATCGGCACCGATAGCCTGGACTGTCCGCTCGAGGTCCTCGGCGCAGGCGACATCGCACGAGGGGTACTTCAGATCGAACGGGCATCGATAGCAGAAGGACGGGCAGATGTGCGGCGTGTCGAGCAGCAGCGGCTGGAACTTCTGCCGTCGCGCAATGCTGCCACCGACCGCAAGCGTCGCCAGGGTGGCACCGTGGTAGCTCGTCCACCGCGACATGATGAGGTGCTTGCTGGGCCGGCCGCGTTCGACGTGGTACTGCCGGGCCAGCTTGATTGCGATCTCGTTCGCCTCTGAACCACCAGATGCGAAGTGCGCCCACGCCAATCCTGCCGGGGCAAGCTCGGTGAGCTGCCGCGCGAGTTCTTCGACGGGCTCGTTGCCGAAGATGTTCCCGACCGCGAAAGGCAATCGGGTGGCCTGCTCATGCATGGCCGTCACGATTTGCTCTCGACCGTAGCCGAGATTGACGACGGCAATGCCGGCGATTGCATCGAGGTACTCCTGCCCTGCACGATCCCACACATGCACGCCTTCGCCGCGATCGAGCACTGGATAGGTACGCCGCGGGTCGAGGCGGAACAGGTGGTCCGGAAGCGCAGTCATGCTGGCCGTCCAGCGGGTGTCGGCCGGAAGTTCTGGGACATTTCGATCTCGCCTTCTTCGCTTGAACACCAGAGCCGGACTCGGCTTGCCGGTGTATGGCCAGCTTGGGCTTTCAGCACTCGATGATGTTGACCGCGAGACCCCCTCGGGCGGTCTCCTTGTACTTGTCATGCATGTCGCGGCCCGTTTCCTTCATGGTTTGGATTGCTTGGTCGAGGCTGACCCTGTGGTCGCCATCGCCGTTGATGGCGAGTCTGGCGGCGTTGATCGCTTTGACGGAGGCAATCGCGTTGCGCTCAATACACGGAATCTGAACCAGGCCTTTGACCGGATCACAGGTGAGGCCGAGGTGGTGCTCAAGCCCGATCTCGGCGGCGTTCTCCACTTGGGCCGGGGTTCCGCCGAGAACCTCGCACAGTGCCGCCGCGGCCATTGCGCACGCCGAGCCGACCTCACCTTGGCAGCCAACCTCCGCCCCGGAAATCGAAGCGTTCTCCTTCACAACGATTCCGACCGCGGCGGCTGTCAGCAGGAACCGGACGATGCCGTCGTCGTCTGCGCCTTGAACGAAGCGAACGTAGTAGTGCAGGACCGCCGGAATGATTCCGGCGGCTCCGTTGGTCGGGGCGGTGACGATGCGGCCACCGGATGCGTTCTCCTCGTTCACCGCCAGCGCGAACAAGTTCACCCAATCCATCACGTGCAGCGGATCGGACCGGGTGCGCTCTGCGACCAACTTGACGTACAGATCAGGTGCACGTCGCCGGACATTCAGGCCCCCGGGCAGAACACCGTCGCGCGCGCAACCGGATCGAACGCACTCCGCCATCACCTGCCAGAGCTCCAGAAGCCCGGCACGGATCTGCTCTTCACTGCGCCACGCCCGTTCATTTGCAAGCATGATCTGCGAGATGGGCAGGTTGCTTCGTGCGCAATGAGCCAGCAGTTGCACACCGGTGGTGAACGGAAACGCAACCGGTGTTGTGTCTGCGATGCTGCGAACGGGGCTGGTTGCCTGGTCATCGACGACAAACCCGCCACCGACGGAGTACGAGGTTCGCGCACTGATGACCTCGTCTCCGGCCGAGTAGGCGGTGAACCTCATCCCGTTGGGATGCGCCGGAAGTGAGCGCCGACGGTGAAGTAGCAGGTCCTCGGCCGGATCGAACTCAACGGCGTGCTGTCCAGCCAACTTCAGCGACCGGCGCTCGGCAATTTCTGCGATTCGTGCATCCGCCCGTCCGATGTCGACCGTTGCGGGCTCTTCACCCTCGAGGCCGAGCATGACGGCCTTCGGCGAACCATGTCCGCGCCCAGTCGCTCCGAGCGATCCGAATAACTCCACGCGAACTCGTCGGACGCGCTCGAGGAGGCGGTCGTCGCGCAGCGCTTGAACAAAGTTGCGCGCCGCTCGCATGGGCCCGACCGTGTGCGAGGACGAGGGGCCGACTCCGATCGAGTAGAGATCGAATGCGCTGAGCGCCATTGCTGATCCACCTTCCTGCGCGTTGCGTCCGAACCGGTCTTCGAGGTACGTCCCGGGTCGCACGCTGCGCGACCTGTGCTGCTACAGGTGCGAATACAGCGGGAAGCGAGCTGCCAGCTCGGCGACTCGGGTCGCGAGTCGATCGCGAGCGTGATCAGTGATGTCCGACTCCAACGCCTCGGCGATGACATCCGCGACGGAGGCGAAGGCGTCCCTGTCGAAACCGCGGCTGGCCAGGGCAGGAGTGCCGATCCGCAGACCAGAGGTGACCATCGGCGGGCGCGGGTCGAACGGGACGGCATTGCGGTTGACCGTGATGCCGATCGAATGCAGCCGGTCCTCGGCCTGCCGGCCGTCCAATCTGGCATTGCGCAGGTCCAGCAGGACGAGGTGGACGTCCGTACCACCGGTAACTACTGACACCCCGTGTGCACCGACATCCGGGTCGCTCAGCCGTTCGGCGACAATCCTGGCTCCGTCAAGCGTCCGTTGCTGCCGTTCGCGGAATGGTGGACTGGCTGCGAGTTTGAACGCCACGGCCTTGGCCGCGACGACATGCTCGAGCGGGCCGCCCTGCTGTCCCGGGAAGACGGCCGAGTCGATCTTCCTTGCGAGATCCGCATCGTTGGTCAAGGCAACGCCGCCGCGCGGACCACCGAGCGTCTTATGCGTCGTGGTGGTGACGACGTCCGCGAACGGGACGGGATTCGGATGCAGTCCGGCCGCTACGAGGCCCGCGAAGTGAGCCATGTCGACCATAAGGCTGGCGCCCACCGCGTCAGCGATCGCCCGGAAGGCGGCGAAATCCAGCTGCCGCGGGTAGGCCGACCAACCGGCAATGATCAGTTTGGGGCGATGTTGTTGGGCGAGCCGCTCGACCTCGGCCATGTCGATGAGGTGGTCATCGCGTCGGACGTGGTAGGCAACGACGTTGTAGAACTTGCCGGAGAAGTTGAGTCGCATCCCATGCGTGAGGTGCCCGCCGTGGGCAAGATCCAGGCCGAGAATCGTGTCGCCCGGCGCTAACAGCGCCATCATGGCCGCCGCGTTCGCTGTCGCGCCCGAATGGGGTTGGACGTTGGCGAACCCCGCATCGAATAGTTCCATGACCCGCCGCTGTGCGAGGCGTTCGACGACGTCGATGTGCTCGCAGCCGGCGTAGTAACGCTTTCCGGGGTAACCCTCGGCGTACTTGTTGGTGAGCACGGAGCCCTGCGCCTGCATGACTGCAACGGGTGCGAAGTTCTCCGAGGCGATCATCTCCAAGGTGCCCTGTTGCCGACGCAGCTCGGCGGCGAGCGCGGCATGAATCTCCGGATCGAATTCGGAGAGTTCGCTGTCGAGGGAGCTGGACATGTCAGCTGCCTTCCGCGATCAGCGCGGTATAGCCGTGTACGTCCAGCAACTGCGGCGACCCGACCACCGTCATCATGAACAGCCAGCCGCGTCCGAACGGGTCGGAGTTCAGCAGCGCCGGATCGGCCACGGCATCGTCGTTTACTGCGGTCACGGTGCCGTCGGCCGGCGAGTACAGGTCGCTCACCGATTTCGTGGATTCGATCTCGCCGCACACCTGCCCCGAAAGGAGGAGCTGACCGACATGTGGAAGCTCGAGGAACACGATGTCGCCTAGCGTTGTCGCCGCGTACGCGGTGATGCCCACCGTTGCGCGATCGCCGTCCAATCGAAGCCACTCGTGTTGGGCGGTGAAACTGAGTTCTACTGGGACGCGCACGGAGCTTCCTTCCACTCAGGAGGGTCGGCGGTAGAAGGGCATTCGAACGACCGTGCCGGTCTCGCGACGGCCGCGGATATCGATGGAGAGTTCAGTTCCGATCCGCGAGTGGGCCGGCGGCACATAGGCCATCGCGATGGCATGCCCGAGGGTTGGCGACGCCATGCCGCTGGTGATCACGCCAATTGCCGTTGAGGTGCTCGGCTCCAACACGGCGTATCCGGTGCGAGGGGAACGCCGCCCGACGGCGGCCAAGCCGACGAGGGCTCGCTCCGGTCGGCGCGCCGTGCGAGCTCGCAGTGCTGGTTCTCCGACGAAAGGCATTCCCTTGTCGAAGGCCACGACTCGACCGAGTCCCGCTTCGAAGGGCGATACGTCGCGGTTCAATTCCTGACCGTATAGGGGCATACCTGCTTCGAGCCGGAGCGAGTCCCGGCAGGCAAGGCCAGCCGGGACCAACCGGTGCGAGTCGCCCGCCCTGCTGACGTGTCGCCAAACTTCCACGGCCGCCTCGGGGCGACAGTAGATCTCGAACCCGTCCTCGCCCGTGTATCCCGTCCTGCCGACCAGGGCGCGTTGGCGGCCGATCGTTGCCGGCTGGATGGCGTAGTACCTCAATCCGGCGAGGTCCTGGTCGGCGGCGCCACCCACGATCGCGGCAGACCTAGGGCCTTGGACGGCGATGAGGCACCAATCAAGCGAGGCATTCACCACCCGGGCCAGCGAGGGCGGGATTCGCTCGGTGAGATGGGCGTGGACCGTGGCGAGGTTCGATGCGTTCGCGACGATGAGGTACCGCACCTCGTCCAGTCGATAGACGACGAGGTCGTCGATGATGCCGCCGCCCTCGTCACAGATCATCGTGTACTTGGCCCTACCGACCTGGATAGCGGAGATCTTGCCGACGAGGGCCGAATCCAGTGCGTCTCCTGCGCGGCGCCCGGAGACCTCGATCTCGCCCATGTGACTCAGGTCGAACATCCCGGCTTCGTTGCGCACTGCATGGTGTTCAGCAATCTCCGAGGCGTATCGCAACGGCATCGCCCAGCCGGCGAAGTCGGTGAACGTTGCACCCAATTGCGTGTGTACAGCGTGCAGGGGGGACTGTTCAGGCATGGCGCCCGCCAGATCGCGGACCCAGCTCGACTGAGCCCAGCGAGGTGGGGCGATGTCGTCGCGTGATTGCCGCTCGCAAGGTGTCCTCCAACGCTCTGGGTCGGCAGTGTTGCAGCCGCGACAGCTTGTACGCAAGTTCGGATCCGTGCTTGCATCCGAAGTGAAGTTGGTCCTAGCATGGCCTGACACGGCCGTTGGGCGTGGCTGCTTTGTCGAGCCGAGGAGCTTTCGTGGAGACGGTCAGGATGTTCGTCAACGGTCAGGCAATGCGGGGTGGCGAGTTCAACGACTCGCTCGACGAGGCGGTGTTCCTGGGCCCAGTGGCGACCGCAGCGAAGTACCGCTTCTTCTCCGTGCGTGACGAGTTCCCTGGGCTCTATCCGGTCGACGTCGATGGCGCGGCCATTGTCGGCGAGCTCTACGAGCTTCCCTACGGAATGTTGTCTGAGCGGCTTCTTCCCAGAGAGCCGCAAGAGCTGGAACTGTCGATTGTCGAGCTCGCGGACGGATCAGGGTCCTTGGCGATGCGTCTACGCGCCGAGTCGATTCGGCTGCCCAGGGTGAGGGACATCAGCGACCTGGGTGGATGGCGGGCATACCTCGCTCGAAACAGCAGCTAGCGTCCCGCGGGCCCGATCAATCGAGGCCGTCGATTCGACCGAATACCTTCGCTACAAGACCCTGGCGCCGGAGGCCGCAATGACCACGCCGATCTCGTCCGACTACCGATACCTCTTCGAAGCAGAGGTGCCATTCGACGGACGAGTCCCTTCGCCTACCGGCAGGACCTTGGACGCGGCGATGACAGCGACACAGGTGCCGGCTGTCTCGGTGGCTGCGGTCGTCGATGAAGACGTGCGTTGGGCCGGAGCGTGGGGTCGTGCCGGTACCGACGACCCTCGCGAGGTGACCACGGCGACTCTGTTCCAGGCAGGCTCGATCAGCAAGACGGTCGCGGCGTTCTGCGCGCTTCGTCTGATCGATGCGGGACACTTCGGTCTCGACGACAACGTCAACGACGTGGCTGCGACATCCCTGATCGAGTCGTCTCTGGGCGAGTGGAATCCTCGAGTGTCCGTCCGTCAACTTCTCGCTCACACAGCTGCAACGAACAACGGTGGATATCCCGGATACAGCTCGCCTTCGATTCCTGACGGTCGCGAGGTGATCCGCGGATCGGAGCGCACCAACACTCCGCCCGTCCGGGTCATCGGACTACCGGGAACAAGGTTCAGCTACAGCGGCGGCGGCTACGTCGTGCTTCAGGAGATGATCTCGGCTGTTACAGGGCATCGCTTCGAGGACGTTGCCGAGGAGGTTCTCTTTCACCCCGCAGGCATGAGTCGCACCACTTATGACCAGCATGACGCAGATCCAGACCGTGCGTTCGGCCACCGCGATGGCTTGAAGCAGCTCGACGGCGGTTACCGCCGCTATCCAGAGATGGCGGCCGCGGGCTTGTGGACCACAGCTACCGACCTGGCCCGTTTTCTCGGCGAACTGATGCGGGCACGACGCGGCGCGCCGAATGCTCTGATATCGCACGCGCTGGCCGGCGAGATGTTCAGGCCTCAGTCGGATGAGAGCTACGGGCTGGGCGTGCGGTTGTCACGCCATCTGGACAGCGAATGGTTCGGGCACGGGGGTGATACCGAGGGCTTTGCAGCTGACCTGCTCGGGACCAGTGAGGGGCTCGGCGTCGCCATCATGACCAACGCCGATGTCTCGTGGCACGTCATCAACGCCATTCGGGCCGCCGTCGGGCGGCTCCACGCGTGGCCCGGAATGCCCATTCCGGTATCCACCGCTGCGGCACCCCCGCCGCCAGTGGGCGACTACCTCACGACAGAAGGCATCGAGCTGCGACTGGAACGCACCGATTCAGGCGCGACGATGACCCTGGCCGGCCAGCGCTCGCTGCCACTGAGTTGGGACGGCGCCGGCGGCTGGACAAGCGCGGAGCTGAGCCTGAAGATCGTGCCGACAAGCGCGAACCGCCTTGTCATCCTTCAGACTCGGCAGCACGGCCCGGTGACGCCGCTGACGGCAGACAAGGTGCAACCAGCTGAGCACGGCACCGGATCATCTCGCCCGAGGAACGCCGACTAGTCTTCCTGCGCGTAGCCGAGACGTGCGTGTACGTCGACTGCTCGCACCGCTCGATCGACGTCGCCGCTCGCCAGCTCCGCAATAAGGTTCAAGTGTTGATCGACAGGAGACTGCGGAGCGATCTCGGGATGCGCGTTGTCTGCATAGGTCGTGTAGGAGAGGATGTCCTGCGCAAACTTGACGGCGATGGGACCACTGAAACACACACTATGGATCGCCGCATGCACTTCGAGATGCGCAACCGCGAAGTTCGAGGAGCTGACGCCGTCCGCTGCGACGACTTCGGCCATACGTTCCACGGCATCGCGCGCTTGTTGCCAGTCAGCTTCGCCGGCCCGAGCGCAGCCCAGCTTCGCCGCCAGCCGGTCGATCTCGATACGAATTAGGTGCAAGTCCTCGCGCTCGTCCGCCGTAATGTCGACTGACACGAGATGGCCACGCCGGATCACGCGCACGAGGCCATCGTGTTCAAGTCGCCTCAAGGCTTCCCGAACGGGTGAACGGCTGGTGCTGAATTCTCTCGCGAGATCCTCTTCGACCAGGCGGGTCCATGGGGGCATCGTCCCCGAGATGATCAGATGCCGAAGCGTGCGGTAAATGATGTCCCCACCACGCTCACGCGGCTCACTCTGAGGTTGATTGAACGTGGGTAACATTTACACTCCTTGCGCCACACGAGCCCGGATACCTCCCGCGACTCCGGTGGACGAGATTACAGCGAAATCGATGGCGCGAAACTGACCTGGCGGACCGCTTGCCGGGCAGGTTAGACGTACGGTAGGACTCGAGTCGTGCTCTCGTCGGAACTCACACCTGCGGTCCAGTTTGCGATGCGACGTCATCTAGGTAGGCACGCCACCCGCCTCGATCGCTAATGTCGACAACCGATGGCCGGCGCAGCGACGCTTCCCGAACCAGCATTGCGAGCGACCCCGATCCGTCCTCGAGCTCGATGATTCCCAGCTCGAGGTCGTCCGGCTCTCTGGGGAGTAGGTCGTTGGCAAGCCGCAAGTAGGGCAATTCATAGAGCTCGCCAGGTATGGACCATCCATTGTCCGGCACGCGTTCCAGACCAGGAAATGTCTGGCCGAAGGCGTAGAACCGGTACTTGGCCGCAGTGGCAATCTCGCCGAGAAACTTCGCATCAGCGAGCGAGTCGCTGAATTCGTTGCCCCGAAGGCCTTGTCCGTTCACGAACATCCGGACCGTATCCAACGGGCAAACCTCCCTCGAGTCACGTGCGGACTACGCCGTAAATGGGATAAACCCCTCTTCGCGCGGCTCGCACCCAGGCTAGCGTCTGATTGGCGCTGAACGCAAGCTTGGATCCGATACACCGGGTGGTTCCTGCGGCCGGTGCAACGGTCGACCGTTCGGGCGTGGCGGCGCCGGCCGACGAACCTCGATTGACTCGATCGAGGACGAATGCGCAACCGAGGAACTTTCCGGACTCTCTTGCGCCAGCCATGGCGGGGTGGTCTAATTTCTCGCAACGGAGTCCAAGCTTGGATCCAAGATCGACTAGCCCATCGCCGTAGGCCTACGACGGCCTGGTAGAGCTGGAGACCAGCGCCTATGTCAGCTGACGCTCAAGGCCCTCGGGAATGACGGCGACCGCGACCGAGTCGGCCATCGCCGCGGCTCCTGTTCCGCGTCGAGGCCGGCGATGGGCACTCGCCAGCCAGCAGGACACGAAACTGGCGTTCCGGATCGCGGTATTTGTCCTAGCAGTCGAACTCCTGCTGTGCCTCGCCGCGCCCCTGTACGCGCGCTACGTCGCCCATACGGGCCCCAACCAAGGCGCCCTCAGTGCGACTGTCACGATCGGTGGTAGAGAGCAGCCGGTCGTCTCGCGGACTCAGACAAAGGTCAATCCTGACGGCACTGTGAGCATCTCGGCCGGAGGCCAGCCAATCGGCCCGCAATGGCTCGCTGCCGGCGGTCGGTACGTGCTCGGAGCCGACGAACAAGGCCGCGATGTCGCTGTGCGTCTCCTCTATGGCGGTCGGCTCTCGCTGCTAATCGGCGTTGCCGCCGCGCTCATTTGCATCTCCATTTCTGTCCTGCTGGCGTTGACGGCAGGCTATCTGGGCGGCTGGGTCGATGCGGTCATCGGTCGCGCTCTGGACGTGCTTTGGTCGCTTCCCTGGCTCCTGTTGAGCATTTCGATAGGCGCGGCGTTCGCTAGCGGGGGATTCGACCACCTAGGAGTGCACATCGGCGCCGGAAGCATCGTGCTCATCATCGGCATGTTGTCCTACGGCCCGATTCCCTATTACGCGCGGGCGCTGCGGGCACAAGTTCTCTCGCTTCGCTCCCGTGAATTCGTTCGTGCCGCCGAGATCAGCGGAGCCGGTCGACTGCGCATATTGTTGGGTGAGTTGCTCCCCAATGTCACCGCCTTACTGCCGGCAATGATTGCGCTTGACGTCGCCAACGTCTTACTCGCCGAATCGACGCTCACCTACCTGGGCGTGGGGCTACAGCCGCCGACTGCGTCGTGGGGGTCGCTTATTGCAGAGGGGCAAAGCCAGCTCACGACCGCGCCTTGGCTGACGCTGCTGCCGGCGCTCGCGATCGTCATAACTGCGATCTCGCTGAACGTAATCGGAGAGCGTCTGCGCGGAGGTTACGGCGCTCGTCCGGTGACCAGCCTGTGACACCAACAGCGTTCGCTCGCCGAATCCTCGCTGCGACGTTCGCGATCTTCGCGACAAGCGTCGTCATTTTCGCCGTCTTCTTCGTGCTGCCAGGGGGGGATCCGGCAGTGCGTCTCGCTGGTCGGAACGCGACACCGGCGACGGTTGACCTCGTTCGTCGGACCTACGGATTCGATCGTCCTCTGTACATCCAATACCTCAGGACGATGCGCGAGTTTCTTACTAACTCGTTGACGTCCTACTCGACGCATACAAGCGTCGATTCCGACGTTCTCTCCCGACTTGGAGTAACGTTAAGTCTTGCCGTTATCGCGACAATCATGGGCGCTTCGCTCGCAGTGGCAACCGGCGTACTTTCCGCGGTGTACAACGGTCGTTGGCTTGGTCGTATCGTGTCGGCTGCCGCGATGCTGACCGTTTCCACCCCTACGGTCGTGTTCGCACTTGAGCTGCAGTACTACCTGGCAGCTCGCTTGCACTGGTTTCCGGTCAGTGGTTATCACGGCCTGGCCTCGAACCCATTCAGTTGGTTCCAGCACCTGCTCCTTCCTGCATTTGTACTCTCGCTGCCAATCCTCGCAGTGAGTGGCCGCTTGCTACAGGCGAACATGTTGGACGCTTCGAGGCACGACTATGTGAAGACCGCTCGAGCCAAAGGGACGCCCCGTCATGAGATATGGAGCAGGCACATCCTGCGTAACGCCATCCTGCCCATCGTGACTACACTCGGCCTGGAGTACGCCGCTCTGATCGGCGGTGGCACGATCCTGGTCGAGGCCATTTTCAATCTCAATGGCATTGGTGAGTATGCTGCGACTGCAGTCAGTAACTTCGACTTGCCTGCACTCATCGGCACGAGTCTTTTCGGTGCAGTAGCGGTAATCGTCATCAATCTCATCGTCGACCTTTCCTACCCATTGTTCGATGCGCGGGCAGGATCACGACGATGAGCGTGCTTTCGATCAAGAACCTCTCCGTAGGACTTCGCGCAGCAGGACATAGTCCATCGATCGGAGACGTACCGCTCATCCAGGGTGTCGACATCGATATCGAGCCCAAGCAGATCGTCGCGATTGTCGGCGAGTCGGGATGCGGCAAGACCACCCTCGGAAACGCGATTCTCCGGCTGGGGGTCGACGGGATGCGCCTGCAGGGCAGTATCTCGTTCGACGGGCTCGACCTGTTGAACGTGACGGAGCGGCAAATGCGAAGCATCCGCGGTGCCCGGATCGGCCTGGTCGGTCAGGACCCGCTCGACAGCCTGAATCCGACCCAGCGGGTCGGGGTCCAGATCGCCGACGCGCTGCGCGTTCACGGCTTCGGGAGCCGCCGAGCGAACTATCGGCGAGTTATCGAGCTGATGAATCAGTGTGGACTGCGTGACGCGGCGCTCGTGTATGACAAGTACCCGCACATGCTCTCCGGCGGAATGCGGCAACGCATCGCTATTGCAATGGCCATGGCGTGTCGACCGGCGCTGCTGATCGCAGACGAGCCGACGACCAGCCTGGACAACACAGTCCAGGCGCAAATCCTGCGATTACTGCGGGAGGTCGTCGACGGCACGGACACGTCGGTGCTGCTCATCACCCACGATCTCGGCATCGTGCGAGAAGTCGCCGACGTCGTCGTCGTGCTTTACGCGGGAATTGTTGTGGAGTCAGGGCCGATGGACGAGGTGCTGTCCAAGCCCACTCACCCCTACACCGCAGGCCTTCTCGGCGCAGTACCCGGACTGGCGGCGCCGGGTGAGCGCATCGAACCTCTCGTAGCGATCCCCGGTTCGTCAGCGCGACCAGGGGAGGTCACGAGCGGCTGCCGATTCCGGCCGCGATGTCAACACCAGGACGAGGAGTGCGCACTGTTGCCGCCGCTCACTGCACGAGATGCGGAAGGACACCACGGCTCGAGATGTTGGCATCCGGTCAGCCCGGCTTCGTCTCACGCGACGGCCCATGCGCCGGACTGCCATGAATAGCCACCCGCGTGACCGCGGAAGCAGACTCGACCAGCGGGGCCTCGTGCAACCTGGGCTGACAGTCGCTGATCTCAGTAAGTCCTATGTCATCGGTGCGCGAGCTTGGGGTCGACCCCAGCGGCAAGTCATCCTGCGGAATGTCAGCTTCCGGCTTGAGCCAGGGGCGTCGATCGGGATCGTTGGCGAGTCCGGATCCGGGAAGACAACGCTCGGCAATTGCATCGCCGGCCTCGTACCGATAGATGCCGGCTCGATCTGTCTGAACGGTCGGGATGTCCAGGCGGCTCGCGGTCGGGCCCGCGGTCAACGGCGACGCATCCAGATGATCTTCCAATCCTCCTCAGCCAGCCTGAATCCGACCAGAACCGTGGGGCAGAGCATCGGGCTCCCCCTTAGGTGCCACGGGGACAAGCGCCCGAACTCGACCGTGGCGGAGCTACTCGAACGGGTCGGACTCTCCGCTGCCGATGCCGCGCGATATCCGCACTCGCTTTCCGGAGGCCAGAAGCAACGGGTGAACATCGCTCGTGCGCTCGCCTTGGAACCCGAAGTGATCGTCTGCGATGAACCCACGAGCGGCCTTGATGTGTCGGTGCAGGCGCTGATCTGCAACCTGTTGGCCGACATCGCCACCAGCGGTCGCACGTCCTTCGTCTTCATCTCGCACGACCTCGCCGTGATTCAGCGAATGACTACTGAACTGCTCGTCCTGAGCGAAGGCACCATCGTCGATCGTCTTCGGTCCGAGGATCTGCTCGACAGCACGAACCAGCACACGAGGGCCCTGATCGATGCCATTCCGGGCAGGGCAACCGACCATCGTCGGGCTGAGAAGTAGGCCCGTCGACCGTAGCGACGAGCAGGACCAATGCTCGACATCCGGAGGAACTCTGTGAGAACGCACTCGAACCTGTCCATGCTCTGTGTGGTGACGCTGCTCGCGCTCGGCGCGTCCGCCTGCACGTCATCGACGAGCGCTCCGACGCCTGACAAACCGACGCGATCGGACTCTTCGACGCTGGCTCGCGGCGGGCGAATCGGGGTGCTCAATGTCGCCGAATCGCCGGATTCGATTGACAGCGGCGACCCCGCGTACGGAACTTGGTCGGAGACGGCTGAGTCGCATGTCGGACTCTTGACGACCACGCCGCGGATCAACGGCAAGGCGGGCAGCGTCGTCGCCGCACTTGCGCAGGCAGTCCCTGTCCCGACCGACGGCGGAAGACAGTACGTGTTCCAGCTGCGGCCGCACCTTAAATACTCCGACGGGAGTCCGGTGCGGGCCAGCGACTTCCGGTACGCAATCCAGCGGCTCTATGTGGCCAGCTCGGGGTTCGCCGGGAAGTTCTCGGTGCTTGAGGGCGCCTCTGAATTCAGTAGGACCAAAAAGGGCAGCATTTCGGGGATCATCCCCGACGACTCTGCAGCCACGGTGACATTCAAGTTGACCGGGCCCGACCCGACGTTCACCGAATTATTGGCGGGATACGAGTCGGCGCCTGTACCGAGCCGCACCCCTTCGACCGATACACCGCTCACGCCGGCCACCGGGCCAATGATGGTGACCGCATTTCGGACAAGCGAGAGATACGTTCTCAAGAAGAACCCAAATTACCAGCCCACCAGTGCGCTTCCCGCATCCAATGTCGATGAGGTCATCGGCACCGGCGTCGCGAATGCAGCCGTCGCGCTGAATCAGACCCTCGACGGCCAGTACGACTTGGACGCCAATCCGATCGGCGTACCCGCCGATCAGCTTGGGAAGGTGCTCAAATCCAACTCGGCGCAGACGAAGACGGTCGTTCTCGAGCAGACGAACATGTTCTCCCTGAACCAGTCGAACAAGGTGTTGAAAGATGTCCGGGTGCGGCAAGCGGTGAACTACGCCATCGACCGCACAGCCATGGCGAAGCTGGCAGGGGGTCTCCTCGTCCCGACCGAGAATGTGCTCCCGCCGGGCGAGAACTCTTATGTGAAGGTTGCGCCTTACACCTACGACCTCGCAAAGGCGAAGTCGCTGATCCAAGAGGCGGGCGCGCGGGGTGCGAGTGTCACCATTGACGCGGCCGGCGAGGACGACGCGGAGCCATTCGCGGTCTACTTGTCCAACCAGCTCAAGCTCATCGGCCTCAACGCCACCATCAAAGTGATTCCGTCACAGACATATTTCGGTATCCCGAGTGTGCCGGCGACGGACCCAGCCATCGCGTGGTACCCGTGGAACGAGGTTATTCCCGACGCCTCGGACTGGATCGGTCAACTCTTCGACGGCCGTCTGATCAACAACAGCCACAACAACAACTGGGGCATGGTGAACGAACCCGACATCAACAGGGCTATTGATGCCGCGTCGTCGTTGTCCCTCGGCCAAGCACGCAACAGCGCCTGGGCCGCCCTCGATCGTGCCGCCGTCGAAAAGGCCTTGGTAGTGCCGTACGGCAACCCGGTGCAGGTCGCGGTCTTCAGCAAGCGCATCAACCCCGCTTGCTACCAGCAGTTCCAGGCGGAAGCCAATCTGATGAGCAACCTCTGCCTGAAGTAACAGGCCCAAAGGAAGCAGTGGTGGCGGCTCCCGCAGCCCGCGGCCGCCACCACCGCCACAGCCACTGCCTAGTAGAAAAGAGCTGTCACCCGATGCTCGACTTCGTCCCTCTATCATCTGCGCACCCGGCCCTGCGTCTGGTCCCGCACACAGAGCTGTCGCTGGCAGATGTCGACGTGCTCGCCGTACCTGTCCACCCTCCGACAGGGCCTGGTACGTCAGTCACGATCGGCTCCGGTGCGGACCTTCTGCAATCCACCAGCTCCCTGCATGATCTGCTTCAGCACGAGCGAGCTACCGGCGCCGCAGGTGAGGTCGCAGTCGCACCCGACGGTCAAGGCCGCGTCGTTCTCCTGGTGGGCGTCGGCGACGCCACTGTCGACGAACTGCGGATCGCCGCGTCGGCGCTCGCGCGGCGCCTGAGGGCAGGGTCGCGCGTTGCCGTCACGATCGCCGCGCGGGCCGACGACATTCGAGCGGCCCCAGCCGTTGCTGAAGCCATGATGACGGGGCTGCACCGCTTTCCGTCGAATCGCCCCCCAGCGGACGTGCCCGCCGCGCTGACGATCATCATGAACGAGGCGGGTCAAGGGGAACCGGTGCGGCGCGTACAGGCCACGGCAGCAGCCGTTGCTGTTGCCCAGGACCTGACGAACATGCCGTCGTCTCTCAAGTCTCCCGAGTGGCTGGCGGAGAGAGCCGAGGCGTTAGCGGCGGAGACCGGCCTGGCCGCGCACATCTTCAGCGACGGCGAGCTGCTGCGACTCGGGTTCGGGGGGATCCTCGCGGTTGGTGCTGGTTCCCATCGTCGCCCGCGAATGATTCAGCTCGAATACCGCCCCGAACACAACCTTCCGCGTCGCCACGTCGCGTTGGTCGGTAAGGGAATTACGTTCGACTCGGGCGGCCTCCACCTCAAGTCGCTCGATGAAATGGGCACCATGAAGATGGACATGGCCGGCGGAGCGGCCATCGTCGGCGCCATGACCGCTCTGAAGCAGCTGGGGGTCCCTGACCGGGTCACGGCGGTCGTGCCGGTTGCGGAGAACATGCCCGGCGGCGGCGCGGTTCGCCCGGGTGACGTCATCACCCACTTCGGAGGATCAACAACCGAAGTGGTCGACCCCGACGCCGAGGGACGCCTCATATTGGCCGATGCCTTGGCTTACGTGGCTCACACCGTCAAGCCCGACGTCGTCGTCGATATCGCGACGCTGACGGGCGCCACCATCACCGCGTTGGGAACACGGCGTGCGGCGTTGTACACGACATCAGATTCACTCGCTGCGGACCTTCAACGCGCGTCACGCGATGCAGGCGAGAAGCTTTGGCGAATGCCGCTGGACGATTGCTATCGCGACACTCTGGAGTCGCCGGTCGCGGACCGGCGCAATGCGTCCCGCGCCGATCGCTTCTACGGTGCGCTTGCGGGTGTAGCCGCACTCTTCCTCAAAGACTTCAGCGGCGGATACCCATGGGCGCACCTGGATATGGCGGGGCCGGCCGTTGCCGACTCAAGCTTTCACGGGGCCGCCCAAAATGCCACCGGCTTCGGGGTCCGCACCCTGCTCGAATGGCTCAGCCCGACCGTGTCGCCAATCCGCGAGAGCGACCAACGCACGTGATCCTTGTCCGTCGCCGGACAGTGACTTGGTTCGTCGGCGAAACAACATCGGGGCCTGCCCGTGGCGCGCGCCGGCGAGGTGTGCCCCGCTTTCCGACGGTAACCACCTATCGGTCGGCGGGGCCGTATTGGAAGACCGTTCCGCGATCGGACGTCAATGAAAGAGTGTGAAGTGGGAGAGTACTTGAAGGTCGGTGACCTCGCCGTTGCGGGTGCGCTGTATCGATTCGTCGAAGATGAAGCGTTGCCGTTCTCGGGCGTCGGGAGTGAGGATTTCTGGGACGGTCTTCAGCGCGCGGTAGGTGACTTGGCGCCCCGTCAGGGAGCACTGCTTGCCCGTCGAGAGGAGTTGCAGCGCGCCATTGATGACTACTATCGGCAGTCCCCTTGCGCAGTGTCGGATCTTGACGGGCACCAGGACTTCCTCCGGCGTATCGGCTATCTCGTTGAGGAGCCGGCGCCTTTCGCCGTCTCGACGGCAGGCGTGGATATCGAGATAAGCGAGCAGTGCGGACCGCAACTGGTAGTGCCGATCCTCAATCCCAGGTTTGTGACCAACGCCGCGAACGCCCGGTGGGGTTCTCTGTATGACGCGCTGTACGGCACTGACGTCATCGACCTAACCGGCGATCTGGCCCCTGGCCGCGAGTACAACCCCCTACGCGGAACCCGCGTCATCGCGCGGGCTCGAGCGTTCCTCGACGAAGTCGCGCCATTGGAAGGCGCTTCTCACAGTGACGTCACCGGGTATGCGTTGGACGATGAGGGACTGCTTGGCCGCGTCCGGGAGAGAACCGTCCGCCTCAGCGAGCCCGCTCAACTTGTGGGTTACCGGGGGGCCGCCGAGGCGCCGGACACGGTCCTGTTACGTCACCACCAGTTGCACGTCGAGATTCAGATCGATCGCAGTCATCGCGTAGGGCGGTCAGATCCAGCGGGGATCAAGGACGTCCTGGTCGAAGCGGCGCTCACGTCGATCATGGATCTCGAAGATTCGGTCGCAGCGGTCGATGTCGACGATAAGGTCGCCTGCTACCGCAACTGGCTACTCCTCATGCAGGGGCGGCTCACGGCAGGTGTCAGCAAGAACGGCACTACCTTCACGCGCAGGCTGAATAGCGATCGTGATTACAGGACCATCGACGGCGCCAAGGTGACCTTGCCAGGGCGAGCGCTGATGTTCGTTCGTCAGGTTGGTCACTTGATGACGACCGAAGCGGTGATCGATTCGGCCGGCAACCCCGTTCCCGAAGGCATCGTGGATGCCTTCGTGACGGGTCTGGCCGGGTGTCACGACCTACGGGGCAACACTAGCCTTCGCAACTCCCGAACCGGCTCTATGTATGTGGTGAAGCCGAAGCTGCACGGGCCCGACGAGGTCGCACTCACGGTCGAACTCTTCGGCATGGTCGAGCAGACCCTCGGGCTGCCGGCCAATACCATCAAAGTCGGCATCATGGACGAAGAACGGCGGACGACCCTCAACCTCGCAGCTTGCATCTATGAGGCGAGGGAGCGCCTCGCTTTCATCAACACCGGCTTCCTCGACCGGACCGGCGACGAAATCCATACCGCGATGCTTGCGGGACCCGTCGTTCGCAAGAACGACATGAAGAGCGCAAGCTGGCTAGCCGCGTACGAGAACGCGAACGTCGATGTCGGCCTGGCCTGCGGACTCAAAGGCCGCGCCCAGATCGGCAAAGGCATGTGGGCAGCGCCCGACAGCCTCGCTGCGATGCTGGAACAGAAGATCGCCCATCCGCTGGCCGGTGCCAACACAGCGTGGGTACCTTCACCCACGGCTGCCACCTTGCATGCGCTCCACTACCACGAAGTCGACGTCCAGCAGCGGCAGGTCGAGCTCATCGCTCGCGGTCGCAAGACGGCGGTGAGCGACTTGCTCGCGTTGCCGCTGGCCGAGCCCGGTTCCTGGAGCGAGGATGAGCGTCGCGCCGAGCTGGACAACAACGTCCAGGCCACACTCGGCTATGTCGTCCGGTGGATCAACGCAGGCGTGGGCTGCTCGAAGGTCCCAGACCGGTCAGGCACGGCCTTGATGGAGGACCGCGCCACCTGTCGGATCTCTTCGCAGCACGTCTCGAACTGGTTGCTCCACGGCGTCATCACAGCCGAACAGGTGCACGACAGCCTTCGTCGGATGGCGGTGCTGGTCGACGAGCAGAACTCGAACGATCCCGAGTACCGACCAATGGCACCCGCTTACACCGGGGCGGCCTTCCTTGCAGCGTGTGAACTTCTGCTCGAGGGCGCCCATCAGCCATCGGGTTACACGGAACCGATTCTGCATCGCCACCGGTTGGCCGTGAAGGCGGCTACTCCGCCGGTGTAGCTTGGGCTGCTTTGGGCTGCGGTGAAGGCGAGCTTCTCTCAGCGATCGCGAGCCAGTCATAGCTGACGACTATGGCTGGGGTGCAATTCGGTAGGTACCGCAGCGGTGCATTGGGTGGAGCGTCGAAGCACATGGTGCACGGTTCTGATGAAGGTGAACGTGCTCGAGTTCAGACGGCTAACGCGCGTCTGGTCCTGAACCTGCGCCGAGGTCAAGAGTGCGTACGTACACAAGGCACTTGGTTCGGCGATCGATGCTCGGTCGTCATCATCGTCTGACACCTATCGGTGCAGGGCGGCGACGCTGATGGTCTGGGCCCCCATGACCTCCTAGTAACGAGGTTCCCGGGCCGTGCGTGGGAGGATGCGGGTGCCTTCATGGCAGCTGCGGCGGATGCCGGCGAATCGCACGCACGTGAAGCGCCAGCTGCGACTGACAGCCAGGCGGCAAACACTAGCCAGCCGCCGGTGAGTAGCACGAGGATCGAGCCCGCTCGGTATTCACGCTCATACCACTGACTCGGGGGGTACAGGGCCCGGTCGTAGGGATCGGACGCGATCACGACGCCGTCCTCGATTCGCCGTCGGATTTGAGTGTGTTCCCACTGATATCCGCTGTAGGCCAAGCCCACGACAGCGCCGGCGAGGAGGCCGAGGGTAAGCAGCACGGCGCCATCCACTGGGTGCGTCGTGGTCAGAAAGACATTGTCCGCGGTCGCGAAAAGTGCGATCCCACCTAGCCCGCCGGCCAGATACAGGCAGAGTTCAGTACGGCGCAGATACTTCTCGGCCTGCCGCTGATTTGTCACGACCATGGGGCCGGGGCCGTGGCTTGGACTGCCGCCTGAGGTCACGGCGGATCGTGCCAAATGCTGTTGAAGAATGGCTCCGCAGCGCTGAGATACCCCTCAACTTCGGCGGGGCTCAGCTCAGGCTCGAGGTAGTGGCGGCGCACCAGCACCGCAAGGGCGAAGTGCTCTGCCATCAACTCGACTGCGCGCTCCGGCGCAGCGCGCAGTCGGGGCGCGAGCATTGCTCGAATCAGAACTGTCGTCTCAAGTTCGTCAGCGTCACGATAGATCCCGTACTGGGCAAGGCGCTGAACACCGAGCCGTACGCCTGTAGCCACCGGGTCGGCACCGCCCGGACGCATATACGTCGTATCGGTCATCGGCGCTTTGAACTCCTTGACGATCACCCGCAGATGCCCGAAGTATCCAGCGTGTGCGGCACGGCGTGCAATGCCTCAGACGGTGTCGAAGGTGCTGATGGACGAGCATCTCCGACTCGACCTAGAGCGCGCCGATGACTTCGTCGTGTACGTCAACAGGTGGTGCGACCTCTGGCAGAAACGCGCGAACAACCCTCGGTATGACTCTGACGAGCATGTCGAGAAGCGATGGCTGGAGGACCTGGCCACCTACAGGCAGTACTTGGAACGCATCTTTCAGCGCGATAACAACTCGCCGGGACTACTCTTGTTGGGAACGATCTTCGGCAAGTGGACCGAGAGTGGCCGGACGGTCCTGGTGAGAAACGCGGAGGAGGACCTAGGGCCATTGGCGTCCCTGGTCCGTCAGGCGACCAGAAGGCTGACAGCGAAGTCGGCGCAAGCCGACCACGCGCAGCGGGCCGACTCGGGAACCACGCTTGGGTCGACCCCGGAGTGGGAGCCAGACCCTCCCGATCAACCACCGCCATCCCATCACGCCACGCCGTCCTCGGATCTGTACTGGCGATGACGCAACCGGTGACGCAGCGTCGTCAAGCTCGCGTCTCTGCATCTGACGAGCGCACGCACATCGGCTTACGAGTCGTAAACCATCGGACGCCATACGGACCGATATGCGCGACGCTGCTACGACCGCACGTGCGCGAGATCGACGGCTCAAGCGCGGCGGATCCGAGTGCATCGAGATCCTGCCGGCGCAGGCCGGCGACGATCTGAGCGCGGCGGCGCTACTCGTCGACGAGCTCGACCTTGTGTTGGTCGTAGTAGCTGACCTCGCCGGTGTCCTCGAAGTGAATCACGACCGCATAGACGTTGTGGCTCGGAGTCCCGAGGTTCTTGCCCCACTGGATGACGGTGCCAATATCATCGCGACCGGGCACACGCACATGGCGTCCCGTCCGATCCAGAGAGCCGCTCATTGTTTGCCCTCCGTCATGGAATCTCTTCACTTGCGTTCGGCCGAAGACCGGCTCGAGGTCCACCTCAAGCAACAGCTAGCCACTCTAGTTGCGATCTTGGTGCGCACGGGGAAGATCCCGCGAAGACTCGCTATGCGGTGTACGTCGCGGCGTGGCGTCGGCTCCTCTGGCTGCGGGTGTCGGTGGCTCAGTCGACAATGTGACTATGAAGGTCTTTGTCAGCTCTTTGATCCTTGGATTCGAGGAGGTTCGGAACGCTGCTTCCGCAGCGATTTCGACGCTCGGGCACGAGCCCGTCCGGGCTGAGGACTTTCCGGCATCTCCCGATAGTCCTCAAGCAGCATGCCTCAACGGCGTGCGGCAGTCTGGCGCAGTCGTGTTGATCCTGGGAGCACGGTATGGCTACCCGCAACAGTCTGGCCTGTCCGCAACGCACGAGGAGTACCGGGAAGCCCGCGAGACCCGCCCGGTTCTCGTTTTCGTCCAGGACGGCGTCGAGCGTGACGCGAAACAAGCCGAATTCCTGCTCGAGGTTCAGGGCTGGGAGAAGGGGCACTACACGGCTTCGTTCTCCAGCGCTAGTGAACTCCGGGACGAGGTGACTCGGGCCCTGCACGACTTCACCCTGAGTGCCGCCGCCGCTCCGCTGGACGAAGCGGAACTTGTCTCGCGGGCCCGAGACCTGATTCCCATGCGGCAACGCTTTTCAAGCGCGACGCTATTTGTTTCCATCGCGCCGGGCCCGGTTCGGGCAACGCTGCGACCCGCCGAAGTCGAAGCCGCCAGCCTCGCCACCTTCCTGCTAAGCGAGTCGCTGACAGGGCCGTGCGCTGTACTCACCACGGAGGACGGCACGGAACGCGCGGTGCATGGCGACGCTATTCGACTGGAGCAGCGCCGAGCCGGCCGGCTCGTACACCTCGACGAGAGCGGCCGCGTCGCGATCGCGCATCCCGTTGTCTCTGGCCGCGGACAGTTTCCGGGAATCTCCTCAATCATCGAGGAGGATGTTCAGGAATCGATCGCACGCTGCCTGCGCTTTGCCGCTCGCGTGTTCGATCACATTGATCCAGCCAATCGCCTCAGTCACGTTGCCCCACTGGTCGCCGTCCTCGGAGCTGGCTACCTGCCGTGGCGCACTCGCGCCGAGCAGGAGCAGAGTCCGAATCAAGCAACTATTGCGATGCGCGGGGAAGGCGACGTCGTCGTCACCCTTACGCCCCCGGCCCGGCGCCGACCAGCGCTAGTTCATGACACCAACCAGCTCGCGGAGGATTTCGCGGTGCGGCTTCGCCGAGGCGTCCGAGGATGAACGACATTTCGGAAATTGAACTGCAGCGGGCCCGATGGCGCCGTGCTCTCACGCGCCTCGCCATCGACAGGGACGACCGAGAGGAGTTTGCCACGCGCGGCCTCGCATCGCGGCTACGGAAGATCACCGTCCAACTCGTGCTTCTGCCATCCGATCCAGAAGCGGCCCCAGTCGTAATTGACGACGATCTCGCCACTCGGTTCAAGCGCGGAAACGGGATACTGCTCGACAGAGTCAGAGTCGCGATGCCTTCAAATGAGCGGCGGACGGCGCACGCGCTCGCGTTCTGCGATTACTACGACTCAGGATGGACCACTTACTACGCCATTCATCGGTCCGGGACGCTTGAGTTCGGACTCGGCGAGCGGGGAGGTTGGGAGCGCACAGGCCGAGACGGTAAGCCAACCCGCACGATCCTGCTGGCTCCGACAGTTGCTCGCGCCTGGGCACTGCTGCGCCTCGCCGACGAGATGTATCGCGACGCCCAGGTGTGCGGCCCCTTCCAGTTGACTGTCGCGGTCCGGAACGCAGAAGGCGCTCTGCTTAGCCCGAATGCACCGCGCAGCCTGGCGAGAGCATGTAGTTGATCGCGGTTGTTGTCTGATTGCCTGACGGCGTCGTCAGAGCGCCGATCTGCTCGACGTTTCCACTGGTTCTCCGGTTGTGCCTGGCGGCGGTGGACGGGTTCAGCCGGTGGCTGGTGGTCCGGTCGCGGCGGTGAACATCTGCTGCCAGGCGGCGGCCCAGGGCCAGGCCAGCGGCAGTCGGAGTGTCGATCGTCGTGCTGAGCGGGTGACGCGGGCAGCGACGTTGATCAGCTGTCGGCGCAGGGTCGCGGTGGTGGCCTTGGCATGAAATGTCGAGGCCAGCGCGCCGGCGGCGCGGGTGAGGTTGAATGCCATCGCCGCGAGTACGAGCCAGGCCGAGTTCGCGGCGAAGTGCCCGGAGGGCACGTGCGCCAGGGCGGAGTTCTTCAGGTCCGCGATGACTTGTTCGATGATGGCGTGGCGGCGGTGGTCTGCTTCGGCGGCGAGCATCGGCAACGGCGAGTCGGTGAAGATCGCGTGGTGGCGCCAGACCCGGAACAGTTCGCCTTGCGCGTTCACGTGAACGTGCTCGGGGTTGGCGTCACGCACGCGACGCACGATCAACCGCGCTGGGACCTGCCGGGCTTTGCCTCGTGAGGCGAACGCGGTGAACTCGATCTCGGCGACCTCGGCGTCGGAGACCCACTGCTGCAACTGGTCGTCGAACACCGCGTGCGGGTAGCGGATCTTGGTCCAGGCGTCCTCGCTGATCGAGGCGATCGCGGCGGTGACGGCCCGGTCCTTGCGGGCGGTGATGGAGAAGTGTGTGCGGTGGCGGCGGGCGGCGGCGATGACGTCGGCGCCGTAGTAGGCCGAGTCCGCCCGCAACACCACCAGGCCGCTGACACCGCACGATCTCGTGGTCTTGATCGCGTCGGCGACCAGCCGCGCGGCACCGCGGGCGGAGTTCGCTGATCCCTTGCGCAGTCTCGTCGCGACGATCACCGGCGCCGACGACGGGCTCGACACCGTGGCCAGCAGCGCGTTGAGGCCTTTGACACCGGAGTAGCCGTAGCCGGCGCCCTGCTTCGAGTAGCCGAACGTCGCCCGGATCGTGTCGTCGATGTCGAGGTAGGTCACCGGCTCACCCGCACTGATGATCGGGGCGTTGCGGGCCAGCCCGCCGATGAATCTCGCGGCGACCGCGTCGAGCTGACGCACGTGCCCGAACCGGAACGCGCGCAGGAACGTGCCCAGCGTCGAGGGTGCCCGCACCCCGTCGAACAGTCGCGGCATCCCGCCGTGGCGCAGCAGATCCATATCGGCGATCGAGTCCGCACCGGCGACCATGCCCGCGACCAGCGCGGACACCTTCGCCCCGCCCGCGACACCGGGACCGCCGGGCACGCTCAGATGCCCACCAGCCAGCACGGACAGCCCCGCGCGTTCGGCCAGCGCCATCGCCGGCACCAGCCCCGCGCACGACACAAGACTCGGATCATCGAAACGCGCCGAGCGCACCGGCACGGCATGAGAGAGTTGCATCTACGAGATGCCCTTCGTAGCAGGTCGAATCGTTCCCTAGAGAAGTTCGATTCTCCTGCCACGTAAGGGCATTCTCGCTCTACGACCCGCTGATCAACAGCTCACCGCGGTGCATCCGGGCTTAGTGGTCTCGGTGAGGGCTGGGCCGAACCTGGCGACTGGACCTACGATCTCGGCGCCTGCATCGATCGTCACCTGCTCTGGCACATCGAACTCGACGACATCCCGAACGAGAGCGGCGCACGTGCGCTCGCTTATGCGATCGGCGAACGACTCGAACAAGCATGGGGATCAGCGCACCACAGGTACTTGGCCGAGCGGGGGCAGTTCGCCGGCCAGATTGATCCTCGACACGTCAACTGATTGCTCCCCTCGCAGTTCTGACGGCGGCCCAGCCGGACTGAGGCCAAGCGACTGCGGATGAAGAGACGCCCAGCTTGGCGACCTAAAGACTGCCTACGTCAGGCCAGAGACATGCGGCGACCGGTAATAGCTAACCGGTGGTCTTCACGATCTGGATCAACGATCATCGAGCTATGCGCATGGAGCCTGTTGACCTGGGCCGGGAGCGGACCGACGAGGACGGCTGCCGCCGGTACCGGCCGATTGAGATCTCCTTCGACCTCACCGTTCGCACACTAATTGCTGACGTTGGCGAAGACTGGGAAGAGCCGATCCGACAGCAGTGGTTCGCAAACCAAGCCGGCATCCGCGAGTCGCTACTCCACCGTTTCGGGGTCGCAGACTACGAGACCAAGATCGCGAACTACATCGCCCTCGACGTTGCGCCGATCTCGATCGTCAGTACGCACAATCAGATCCTCAACCAGTGCCGCCATGCATTCGTGATGAGCTACTACTACCCAGCGCTGCTCGGTGTCGCCGGCCTCGGTGAACGCATCCTCAACGAGCTCCTGCTCACCCTCCGCGACGACTTCAAGTCCTCCGAGCACTACAAGAAGGTCTACAGCAAGGGGTCGATCGACGACTGGGACCTTGCAGCGAAGATCCTCACAGACTGGCATGTCATCTCCACCAATACCGCAGACGTCTTCAGCAAGCTCAAGACGCTTCGTAACGAGAGCGTCCACTACCAGAACCAGAACCTCCACGTAAGCGCTCGCGACGAAGCACTCACCGCTATCCGACTGATTCAGACGGTTGTTGAAAATGTGTTCTCGCCGTACAAGCTCGCGCCCAACCACAGCTTTCACGCCAACGGCATCATGTTCCTGACTCGATCGGCCGAAGACGTGCCACTGATCCGGCGCTTCTTTCTGCCGGTATCCGCGTTAGTGAGCCCTCAGCACACGTTCGCGTTCGTCGGTCAGGCGGGACTCGTGACCGTCGAGGACAACCTCGACTACCAAGTCGACCATCCCGACAAGAAGGATCTCACTGATGAGCAGTTCGCCGCCGCCTTCGCAGCGGCTCCAGCATGACCGATCGACCGTCGAAAACGCTCCGCCAACATTGGCGTTGTGTGCCCCTCTGCGAACAGGGCGGCCCTGCCTAGGGCGTAAGTACGTCGCCAAACGCCTGCGGATCGGCGAGCAGCGAGGGTCCGCACGCTACTGATTCATACGCGCATCCTTCGGGATCCTCGATCGCGCTCCTAACGACGGCTATGGCGGCACTCACGCGCTTCGGACCCGACCAGCTCCGTGCATGCCCCCCGGCGGCCCAGCCAGGTGCGCCTGTCGGCGACGCGGGTCGGGCTGTGGAGTCGGTCATGGCCAAAATCCCCGTCGTGAAGGCCTTCATGTTGAAGGCCAACCCAGGGGAGATTGTCATGGCAGACGAAACCGGTGAACTGCTCACAACGGCGGAGGTCGCGTTGCTCGCTCGCGCGCCGGTGTCCACGGTCCGCTACTGGCGCCACCTCGGCGTCGGCCCGGCCAGCTTCCGGCTAGGCCGCCGAGTGCTCTACCGGCGCAGCGATGTCAGTAAGTGGCTCGACGAGGTCAGGCTGTCGCAGGTGGACGCTCGTAAGATCACGGCAACGTCGGTGAGGGGCGCAGCCGGTGGCGAGCATTGAGAAGCGGACACGCAGCGGCCAGGTGCGGTGGTACCTGCGATATCGCGATCCCAGCGGCATCCAGCGCACGAAGTCCTTCGCGAGGAAGGTCGACGCAGAGCGGCACCGGACGTCGATCGAGTCCGCGCAGCTATCCGGGACGTACATAGATCCTTCGCGTGGCCGCGTGACGGTCAGCGAGTGGACGGATCAGTGGCTCAAGGGAGCGGCTCACCTCAAGCCTTCGACGCGCGAACGCTATGAAGGCATCGCACGTAGGCACATCAAGCCGCGCTGGGGCACGACCCGAATCAGCGACGTCAGCCACGCGGATGTCCAGGCTTGGATCAGCGTGCTGGGTCGTGAGCTTGAGCCGGCGACAGTCCGCAAGGTGCACCGCGTCCTCTCTCTGATCCTCGGGCTTGCCGTGAAAGACGGTCGGTTGGTTCGGAACCCAGCGGCCGATGTGAACCTCCCGCGCGCCGGCGCCGCGGAACAGCGGTACCTGACCCACTTCCAGGTGCATGCCCTTGCCCGAGCCGCGGCATTCGATCCGGACGCGAGTAAATACCGCCGGAAAGACGAGCTGCAGCGGGACGAGTACCGGCTCGTGGTCCTGTTTCTTGCGTACAGCGGCGTCCGCTTCGGCGAGATGGCGGCGCTTCGGGTGGGACGTCTCGACCTCGAGCGCAGGCGGGCGACCATCGCCGAGTCCGTGACGCTGGTCGGTGCCGAGCAGGTCTGGGGCACACCGAAGAACCACGAACGGCGTGAGGTGCCCATCCCGCGCTTCCTGATGGAGCAGCTTGCCGCCCACGTCGCCGGCAAGGCACCGGAAGATCTTGTGTTCACCGGAGTCCGTGGTGGCGGTGCGCTGCGTGCTCCGGTCTTTCGGCGAGCCGCCTTCGACCGCGCGGCCACCGCTATCGGGATCCCCGGCCTTCACCCGCACGAGCTTCGGCACACTGCAGCAAGCCTCGCGATCGCCGCCGGCGCCGACGTCAAGGTGGTGCAGAAGATGCTCGGCCACAAGTCAGCGACCATGACGCTGGACCAGTACGGGCACCTCTTCGACGACCGCCTGGACGACGTCGCAGACCGTCTTGACGCCGCGGCGCGTCTCGCTGATGTGTACCCAATGTGTACCAAGACCCGTGACGACGACGCGATCAAGTGGGCACAGGAGGCCGGAGACCCGCAAAATCGAGCCTTCCGTTCGGTGCCCCCGGCAGGATTCGAACCTGCGCCACCGCCTCCGGAGGGCGGTGCTCTATCCCCTGAGCTACGGGGGCCCAAAACCCGATCAGCCTAGCAGCGCGGAACTATTGACCTTGTCCCGGGAGACGGGTTGCATGGGCGATGTCCGACCGCTACGCCGGTCGGCCGGTGCTGCCTTCGACATCGGTGGGGCAGATCGACGCCGGCTGTCCGGAAATCCGTGAGGTGGCACCCGGGGTCCGAGCCAGACCCGAGCTCGCCACCCGTAATCGGCGCGGTCAACCGACACCGATAGGGGAGTACCCAATGGCTGAGGTCAGCTACATCGACGCCTCCTGCGTCTACCCGGGCAACACCGATCCGTCGGTCGACACGCTCAACCTCGACATCAAGGACGGCGAGTTCATGGTGCTCGTCGGCCCGTCGGGATCCGGCAAGTCGACCGCGCTGCGCATGCTCGCCGGCCTCGAGGAGGTCTCGAGCGGGCAGATCACCATCGGCGGTCGCGACGTCTCGTACACACCGCCGAAGGACCGCGACATCGCGATGGTCTTTCAGAACTACGCGCTGTACCCGCACATGAGCGTCGGCGAGAACATGGGCTTCGCGCTGAAGCTCAAGGGCGTGCCGAAGGAGGAGCGCAAGCAGAAGGTGCTCGAGGTCGCGAAGATCCTCGGCCTCGAGGAGTACCTCGAGCGCAAGCCGAAGGCGCTCTCCGGCGGCCAGCGCCAGCGCGTCGCGATGGGCCGCGCGATCGTCCGCGAGCCCAGCGTGTTCCTCATGGACGAGCCGCTGTCCAACCTCGACGCCAAGCTGCGCGTCGAGACCCGGGCGAACGTCGCGGCCTTGCAGGCCCGGCTCGGCACCACCACGGTCTACGTCACCCATGACCAGGTCGAGGCGATGACGATGGGTCACCGCGTGGCCGTGCTGAAGGACGGCAAGCTCCAGCAGTGCGACACGCCGCGCAACCTCTACGACCGCCCCGACAACGCCTTCGTCGCCGGGTTCATCGGCTCGCCGGCCATGAACCTGCGCACCGTGCAGCTGGCCGGCGGCGGCGCCCAGTTCGGTGACGCCATCGTCCCGCTCGACCCGAAGATCGTGCAGGCCGCATCGGCGGCCAACCTCTCCGAGGTCACCCTCGGCCTGCGGCCGGAGGGGTTCAACGTCGACGGCGACGGCCCGGAGGTCTCCTTCACCGCAACCCTGGTGGAGGAACTCGGGGCCGACGCCTTCGTCTACGCATCGATGCCGGGCGACAAGCCGGACATCGACAAGCACATCACCGTCCGCTTCGACGGGCGGGTGCCGCCGCGCATCGGCGATGTGCTCAAGATGCACATCAACACCCACGAGGCGCACGTCTTCAACCCGGAGACCGGTCTGCGCCTCGGCTGAGCCGGGGTGACCCGCAGGTTCGTCGTCGCCGTTGACGTCGGGGGTACCGGCGTCAAGGGCATGGTCGTGGACATCGGCGGGCGGCCGCTCGCGTCCAGCCAGGCTCCGACCCCGGTCGGGGACGGGCCGGCCGCGGTGGTCGCTGCCGTCCGCGCGTTCGTGCGTGATCTCGCCGGCCGGGTCGACGGTCCGGTCGAGGCAGTCGGCGTCGTCGTGCCCGGCGACGTCGACGCCGAGGCCGGAGTCGCCCGCTACTCGGTCAATATCGGCTGGCGGGACGTGCCGCTGGCGGCGCTGCTCGCCGACGATCTCGGCGTGCCCGTCGTGCTCGACCATGACGTGCGGGCAGCGGCGGTGGCCGAGGCCGTGCTCGGCGCCGCCCAGGGGGCCGACGACTGCGTGATCATCGTGATCGGCACCGGCATCGCGGGGGTGATCGTCTCCGGTGGCCAGGTGCTGCGAGGCGCGGTCCGGCTGGCCGGCGAGCTCGGGCACATGCCGGTGCGGCCGGGCGGCGAGCTGTGTGCCTGCGGCCAGCACGGCTGCCTCGAGACCTACGCCTCGGCCGGGGCGGTGGCCCGACGCTACACCCGTGACGGCGGCGGCCCGGTCTCGGCGCAGGACGTGGTCGAGCGCATCGACCGTGATCCGCTCGCCGCCCGCGTGTGGCAAGAAGCCGTGGGCGCGCTGGCCGACGGCGTCGTCATCGCCACGATGGCGGTCGACCCCGCCGTCGTCGTGCTCGGCGGCGGGCTGTCACAGGCCGGCGGGGCGCTGCTCAATCCGCTCCGGGCCGGCGTCGCGGCCCGCCTCACCTGGCGTCCGCCGCCCCGCCTCGAACTCTCACCGCTGGGTGAGCGGGCCGGCCGCTACGGGGCGGCCGTGCTCGCCTGGCGAGACGTCGGGGTGGACGACTTCGCCGGCTGGCCGCTCGACTGATCGGGCCGGGGGCTACGTCGCTGGGGGCGGCAGCGGCGTGCCGCCGAGCTGGCGCAGCAGCCGCTCCATCTGCAGCGTCTCGGTGTTCTGGTTGGCGAGCATGTGCCCGGCCAGCGTGCGGACGTAGTCCTGGCCCGCGCGCTGCTGCGCGAACTGGGCCATCGGCGCGCCGCCCTGGTGGTGATGGATCATCAGCTGCAGGAAGAAGATGTCCAGCGCGTGCCCGTGCAGCGTCAGCAGCTTCGCGAGTTGGTCGCCGGTCGCCATGCCGGGCATCAGCCCGTTGACCACGTGCTGCGCGTGCTCGGGCCCCATCCACACCATCGGGTGCGGGGAGTACCGGGTCAGCGCCCAGGTATCGAGCCAGCCCGTCATCTCGCCCATCTCGATCGACTGATTGGTCTCGATGTCGTAGGCGAGGTGGACGACGTCGGGATTGGTCGAGTTGTCCCGCGCGTAGCCGGCCATCGTCACCGCCTGCTGGTGGTGGATCGACATGTCGCGCGCGAAGCCGATGTCTACGGCGCCCGGCTTGGCCGCGGCCGGCGAATCCCCGTGCTTGGTGCCCCAGTAGAAGCCACCGGCCAGCGCCGCGGCCAGCAACGCGACCACGATGACGATCGGCAGGACCACCTGCAGCGGCGAACGCCCCTCGTCCGTGGGGGTCACGTCGTCGACGGTCGCGTCGGTGGTGGCCGTCATGTCAGGCGCTGTCCTGCGGGTGTCCCGGCGTGCTCTTGTCGGCCTTGAAGTACGGGTCGCTGCAGCTGGCCTGCTCGGGCGTGGTCTTCGGGTTGTACTTCAGCGTCGCGATGAACTGCGCGATCCGGGGGTCGGACGCGTTGTCGACGAACAGCTGGTACCCCCACGCCTGCAGCGAGATCGGCGTCTTGAGCCCGGCATAGGGGGAGAGCGCGAGGCGGTCCTGCCCCTTGACGTAGCTCGCCAGCTTGGTGAGCTCGGCACCCTTGACCTTGTCCGGGTCGTAGGTGATCCACACGGCGCCGTGCTCGAGCATGTGGACGGCGTTCTCGTTGGCGATCTGGTGGGTGTAGACGGTTCCGGTGCAGTCGGCCCAGTACTGGCTGTGGTTGCCGCCGACCGGCGGCGACGCGTCGTACTTGACGACGCCGTTCACGTGGTCGTGCTGCCCCTCGACCTGGTACGTGACGCCGGGGATCGCCTTGGCCGCGGCGAGTTCGGGCTGGCGGTACGGATCGTCCTTGTTAGACGTCTTCATCCCCGGGCTCGACGAGTTGCCGGCCGAGTTGCCGCTCTTGCCGCCGCTCGTCGCGATGACGACGATCACCACGGCCGCAGCGAAGATCACGACCGCGATCGTCGTGATGATCAGTCCCCAGGGTGTCTGCTTCTGGTTGACGATCGACTTCGGCTTCTTCTTGGCCGGCGGCCGCGCGGTGCCACCCTTCGCTGTGGCCGGGCCGGCCGGCCGCCCCGGGCCGGTGGAGCCACGGTTACCGGTCGACTTGCCCGCCGGGGGCGACTTGCGCTGGGCCATGGGCCTGCCTTCTGGTGTGCTACTGGTACGCGGACGGGCCGATCGAGCGCCCAGTCTAGGTCGCGGGCTTGTGAATCCGTCGCGCCCGGGCCTGTGCAGTGGGCCGCACGGACCGCTCGGGGCCGCGGAACCCCGGCGACCGGGCCACTAGGATTGCCCAGTGACTCCAGCCGATCTCGCAGCGGTCGTCCGCGCGTGCGTCGAGGCGGCGATCGCCGCCCGCGAGTTCGCCGGCGACGTCCCGGACGAGGTCGTCATCGAGCGGCCGAAGAATCGTCGACCACGGCGACTACGCCACCAACGTCGCCCTGCGCCTGGCCAAGGCCGCCGGCAAGCCCGCGCGCGAGGTCGCCGAGCTCGTCGCGGCCCGGCTGCGCGCCGCCGACGGCATCGCCGGGGTCGACGTCGCCGGTCCCGGGCTTCCTCAACATCACCCTCGCGGCCGACACGCTCGGCGCGCTCGCCCGCGACATCGTCGAGGCCGGCGCCGCCTACGGCCGGGGCGACGCGCTGGCCGGCCAGCGGGTCAACCTCGAGTTCGTCTCGGCCAACCCCACCGGCCCGGTGCACCTCGGCCGCACCCGGTGGGCCGCCCTCGGCGACAGCCTGCGCCGGCTGCTCGAGGCCGCCGGCGCCGAGGTCGTCTGCCGAGCATTACGTCAACGACTTCGGCTCGCAGATGACGAAGTTCGGCGCGTCGCTCTACGCCGCCGCGCAGGGCCGGGCCGTCCCGAGGACGGCTACCACGGCGCCTACGTCGTCGACGTCGCCAAGCGAGATCGTCGCGGCCGATCCGGCGCTGCTCGACCTCCCGGCCGACGACGCCGTCGCCGCGTTCACCAGCGCCGGTGAGGTGCTGATGGTGCAGGGGTTGCGCGATTCGCTCGCCCGGTTCCGGGTCGAGTTCGACGTCTGGTTCTCCGAGCGGACCCTGCACGAGAGCGGCGCCGTCGAGGCGGCGCTGGCCACGCTGCGCGAGCAGGGCCACGTGTACGAGGAAGACGGCGCGGTCTGGCTGCGCACCACCGACTTCGGCGACGACAAGGACCGCGTGCTCGTCCGCAGCAACGGCGAGCTGACCTACTTCGCCTCCGACGCTGCCTACTACCTCGACAAGCGGCGGCGTGGCTTCGACCGCTGCGTCTACATGCTCGGGGCCGACCACCACGGCTACGTCGACCGGCTCAAGGCGCATCGTCGCCTGCGCCGGCGACGACCCGGCCCAGACGATCGAGGTGCTGATCGGCCAGCTGGTCAAGCTCGTCCGCGAGGGCGAGGAGGTCCGACTGTCGCAAGCGGGCCGGCACGGTCGTCACCCTGGACGACTTCGTCGACCTCGTCGGGGTCGACGCCGGCCGATACTCCCTGGCGCGGTGGTCGGCCGACACCCCGCTGACCCTCGACATCGCCGAGGTCACCCGGCGCTCGAACGACAACCCGGTCTTCTACGTGCAGTACGCGCACGCCCGGACGTGCAACGCCAAGCGCAACGCCGCCGACGTGGGCATCGACCTCGCCGTCTTCGTTCCCGAGCTGCTGATTAGCCCGTTCGAGACCGCGCTGCTCACCGCGCTCGGTGAGTTCCCGCGGGTCGTCGCCACGGCGGCCGAGCTGCGCGCGCCGCACCGCGTGGCCCGCTACCTCGAGGATCTCGCCGGCACCTACCACCGGTGGTACGACGAGTGCCGGATCATCCCGAAGGGCGACGAGGAGATCACCGACGTCAATCGCACCCGGGTCTGGCTCAACGACGCCACCCGCATCGTGCTGGCCAACGGCCTCGGGATGCTGGGCGTGAGCGCACCGGAGCGGATGTGAGCCGCAACGCGCACCCGGCCGGGCCGCGGCACGGCGACGTGCTGCCCGAGCCGCACGCGTCGAGCGCGCCGGTCGACCCGAACGCGCATCGACGCGACGATCTGGCCGGCGTCGGCCCAGCGGGTCGGCGGAGCGCTGCACCTCGGCGGCGCGGCGGTCGCCGATCTTGCCGCCGAGCACGGCACGCCGGCGCTGCTGCTCGACGAGGACGACCTGCGCGGCCGCGCCCGGGCCTACACCGCCGCGTTCGAGGGCGTCGACGTCTACTACGCCGGCAAGGCCTTCCTCTGCACCACCGTCGCCCGGTGGATCGCCGAGGAGGGCCTCGGGCTCGACGTCTGCACCGGCGGCGAGCTCGCCGTGGCGCTGGCCGCCGGACTTCCCGGCCGACCGGATCGCCCTGCACGGCAACAACAAGTCGGTGGCCGAGCTGCACCCGCGCGGTGTCCAGCGGGGTCGGCCACATCATCGTCGACTCGTTCGACGAGATCGCCCGGCTGGCCGACATCGCGGCGGCGGCCGGCGTGCGGCAGCGGGTGCTCGTCCGGGTGACCGTCGGCGTCGAGGCGCACACCCACGAGTTCATCGCCACCGCCCACGAGGACCAGAAGTTCGGCTTCTCGCTGCGCGACGGCGCGGCCGCCCGGGCCGTCGCCGCGGTGCTGGCCGCGCCCGTCGCTCGAGCTGGCCGGGCTGCACTCGCACATCGGCTCGCAGATCTTCGAGACCTCCGGCTTCGAGGTCGCCGCGCACCGCGTCGTCGGGCTTGCGGCCACGATCCGCGACGTCCACGGCGTCCAGGTCGACGAGATCAACCTCGGCGGCGGGCTCGGCATCGCCTACGTGACCGGCGACGACCCGGAGACGCCCAAGCAGACGCTCGAGCGGCTCCAGCGGCATCGTCGAGATCGAGTGCGCGTCGGTCGGCCTGCGGCGTGCCGCGGCTGTCGGTCGAGCCCGGCCGGGCGATCGTCGGGCCGAGCGCGATCACCGTCTACGAGGTCGGCACGGTCAAGGACGTCACGCTCGACGGCGGCCACACGCGGCGCTACGTCTCGGTCGACGGCGGGATGAGCGACAACATCCGCACGGCGCTCTACGACGCCGACTACACCTGCGTGCTGGCCAACCGGTCGTCGTCTTCGCCGCCCGTTGCTCTCGCCGCGTCGTCGGCAAGCACTGCGAGAGCGGCGACGTCGTCGTGCGCGACACCTGGCTGCCGGGCGACGTCGAGCCGGGCGACCTGCATCGCGGTCGCGGCCACCGGGGCGTACTGCCGCAGCATGGCGAGCAACTACAACCACGTGCCCCGGCCGCCGGTCGTCGCGGTCCGCGACGGTGCCGCCCGGGTCATCGTCCGCCGCGAGACCGAGGCCGACCTCCTCGCCCTCGACATGGGCGTCAACCGGTGACGGCGCCGCTGCGCGTCGCGCTGCTCGGCTGCGGCGTCGTCGGGTCCCAGGTCGTGCGGCTGCTGAACGAGCAGGCGGACGACCTCGCCGCCCGCATCGGCGCGCCGCTCGAGATCGCCGGCATCGCGGTCCGCCGCCCGGCCCGGCACACCGACGTCCCGGCCGACCTGCTCACCACCGACGCCGACGCTCTGGTCGCGCGCGACGACGTCGACCTGGTCGTCGAGGTCATCGGCGGCATCGAGCCGGCCCGCACGCTCCTGCTCGCCGCCCTCGCCGGCGGCAAGAGCGTGGTCAGCGCCAACAAGGCGCTGCTCGCCGAGGACGGCGCCACGCTGCACGACGCCGCGGCCAAGGCCGGCGTCGACCTCTACTACGAGGCAGCCGTCGCCGGCGCGATCCCGCTGCTGCGCCCGCTGCGCGAGTCGCTGGCCGGCGACCGCATCACCCGGGTGATGGGCATCGTCAACGGCACGACCAACTTCATCCTGTCCCGCATGGACGCCACCGGTGCCGGCTTCGACGAGGCGCTGGCCGAGGCCACCGCGCTGGGCTACGCCGAGGCCGACCCGACCGCCGACGTCGACGGCTACGACGCCGCGGCGAAGGCGGCGATCCTCGCCGGGCTGGCCTTCCACACGCGCGTGACCATGTCCGACGTCCACCGCGAGGGCATCGGCGACATCACCGCGGCCGACATCGCCAGCGCCAAGGCGATCGACTGCACGGTCAAGCTGCTGGCCATCTGCGAGCGCGTGCAGGACGCGAGCGGTGATCGCGTCTCCGTCCGCACCCACCCGGCGATGATCCCGCGGACCCACCCGCTGGCCGGGGTCGGCGACGCGTTCAACGCCGTCTTCGTCGAGGCCGAGGCGGCCGGTTCGCTGATGTTCTACGGCCGCGGTGCCGGTGGCGCGCCCACGGCCAGCGCCGTGCTCGGCGACCTCGTCGCCGTCGCCCGCAACCGCGTCAACGGGGGCCGCGGCGCCGGCGAGAGCGCGTACGCCGACCTGCCGGTCCAGCCGATGGGCGAGGTCCTCACCCGGTATCACGTCGCGCTCGACGTGAACGACCAGCCCGGCGTCCTCGCCGGCGCCGCCCAGGCCTTCGCCGAGCAGGGTGTGAGCATCCAGACCGTGCGGCAGGAGGGACGTGGCGACGCGGCGACCCTCGTCCTCGTCACCCACGCCGCCACCGACGCGGCGCTGAGCGCGACCGTGCAGAAGCTCGCCGGCATGCCCTTCGTCCGGCGGGCCGCCGGGGTGCTCCGGGTCGAGGGAATGGCAGGCGACTGACATGGGCGCGACGCTCTGGCCGGGGCTCATCGAGGCCTACCGGGACCGCCTCCCGGTCACCGACCGCACGCCGATCGTCACCCTCTTCGAGGGGGGGACGCCGCTCGTCCCGGCCCGGAAGCTCTCCGAGCTGACCGGCTGCGAGGTCTACCTCAAGGTCGAGGGCGCCAACCCGACCGGGTCGTTCAAGGACCGCGGCATGACGATGGCGATCTCGAAGGCGGCCGAGGACGGCGCGAAGGCGGTCATCTGCGCCTCGACCGGCAACACCTCGGCGAGTGCGGCCGCCTACGCCGTGCGGGCCGGAATGCAGTGCGCGGTGCTCGTCCCGCAGGGCAAGATCGCGCTCGGCAAGATGGCCCAGGCGCTCGTCCACGGCGCCAAGCTGCTGCAGGTCGACGGCAACTTCGACGACTGCCTCGAACTGGCCCGCAAGCTCGCCGTCGACTACCCGGTCGCGCTGGTCAACTCGGTGAACCCGTTCCGCCTGCAGGGCCAGAAGACCGCGGCCTTCGAGATCTGCGACCTGCTCGGCCGGGCGCCGGACATCCACTGCATCCCGGTCGGCAACGCCGGCAACATCACCGCCTACTGGATGGGCTACCAGGAGTACGCCGCCGACGGGATCGTCCCCGGCACCCCGCGGATGTTCGGCTTCCAGGCCGCCGGTGCCGCCCCGATCGTCACCGGGGCGCCGGTCCTGCGGCCGATGACGATCGCCACGGCGATCCGGATCGGCAACCCGGCGTCCTGGACGCAGGCCGAGCAGGCGCGCGACGAGTCCGGCGGGCTCATCGACGCCGTCACCGACAAGCAGATCCTCGAGGCCTACCGGCTGGTGGCCCGCTCGGAGGCGGTGTTCGTCGAGCCGGCGTCGGCCGCCAGCGTCGCCGGGCTGCTGGCCACCGCCGCCGACGGCCGCCTGCCGCGCGGGGCGACCGTCGTCTGCACCGTGACCGGCAACGGCCTGAAGGATCCGGAGTGGGCGATTTCGGGCGCGCCCAAGCCGATCACGGTTCCGGTCGACGGACGGGCCGCGGCCGAGGCCCTCGGCCTCGTCGTCGGCTGAGGCCGCTGCCATGACGGCCGACTTCGTCGAGGGCCAGGTGCAGGTGCAGGTGCCGGCCACCAGCGCCAACCTCGGCCCGGGCTTCGATGCCCTCGGCCTGGCCCTGGCTCGGCACGACGAGCTCACCGCCCGCGTCACGGCCGGCGGCCTGGCCATCGAGGTCGAGGGCGAGGGTGGTGAGCTGGTGGCCCGGGACGAGACGCACCTGGTGGTCCGAGCCATGCGCCGCACCTTCGTCGCGATGGACGCCGAACCGCCCGGGCTGGCGTTGCACTGCCACAACCGGATCCCGCACAGCCGCGGCCTGGGCTCGTCGGCCGCCGCCATCGTGGGCGGCATCCTGCTGGCCCGCGCGCTCGTCACCGACGGGGCGCGGCGGCTGCCCGACGCCGACGTGCTCGCCCTCGCCAGCGAGCTGGAGGGGCACCCGGACAACGTCGCCCCGTGCCTGCTCGGCGGCCTCACCATCGCGTGGCTGCACGACGGTGCGCGAGCCGTCCGCCGCGACGTCGACCCAGCGGTCGTCCCGGTCGTGCTCATCCCGCCGTTCACCGCCTCGACCGAGCTGGCCCGGGGGCTGCTGCCGGCGACCGTGCCGCACGCCGACGCCGCCCGGTCGGCCGGGCGGGCCGCGCTGCTCGTGGCCGCGCTCACCGGCACCCCGCAGGCCCTCTTCGACGCCACCGACGACCGCCTGCACCAGAGCTACCGCGCACCGGCGATGCCGCGAAGCGCCGAACTCGTCGCCACCTTGCGAGCCGCAGGCCACCCGGCCGTCATCTCCGGCGCCGGGCCGACCGTCCTGGTGCTCGCCCGCGGTGACGTCGAGGCCGACGTGGCGCTCGCCGAAGCCCCGTCGGGCTGGGTCGCCGCGCGGCTCCCCGTCGATGCGCGCGGGGCGGTCGTTCTCGAAGCGAAGTGACCGGCCCCGACGGGTCGATCGCCTCTGGCCTCCGGCTGGCCCCGCGGCGTTGCCTGGACGTTGGGGGCACGGGCCCCGACCCGCGCTGCCCGCTCACCGGGACCAGGTGATGACGATGTCGCAGCCGTTGACCGACGTCCGGATCCTCGTGGTCGACGATGCCCCGGAGATCCGCCGGCTGATCGAGGTGCTCATCGACCGGCGCGGTCAGGGGTGGCGGGTCGTGGGCCATGCCGCCGACGGTGAGGAGGGCGTGGAACTCGCCCGGGCCGAGCAGCCCGACCTCGTGCTGCTCGACATCTCGATGCCGGCCATGGACGGCATCGAGGCGCTGCCGCTGATGCACCGCGCCGCCCCCGACGCGCTCGTCGTCATGCTGACCGGGTTCCCGCACGACGCCGTCCGCGACCGCGTGACCGCGGCCGGTGCCGACGGCCTGCTCGACAAGGACGACCTCTTCCGCGGCCTCGTCCCGGGCCTGGAGGCCATTCTCGCCCGGCCGCGGGGCCCGCGGCCGGCAGCGACCACTCCGGGGTGACGGCGGCCGGCCGATCAATTTCTGGCGGGAGGCAAGACCGCCACCCCCAGTACCTGCTACCGTGAACGCGGTTGTCGCACAGTCCTTCCTGGGCTGTGCAATTGCGCAGGTCTTCTTTCGGTTCGAGAGTCAGGCACGCCGCACGACCCGAGCGCGCACGCGGTGTGCGTGCTCGTCACTCGAACGAGAGAGAACAGCAATGACGCAGGGCACCGTGAAGTGGTTCAACGCCGAAAAGGGCTTCGGGTTCATCACCCCCGACGACGGCGGCAAGGACCTCTTCGTCCACTACTCCGCCATCACCGGCAGTGGCTACCGCAGCCTGGACGAGAACCAGCGCGTGGAGTTCGACCAGGAGCAGGGCCAGAAGGGCCCGCAGGCGACGAACGTCCGCGCCATCTGACGTTCACCACGGCATGATCGAAGGGGCAACTCGCACCGCGAGTTGCCCCTTCGTCGTCGTTGTACGGGGCCGGTCCGGGAACAGATCGCGGCGCGCCGGTGTTGCCGGTGGTAACGGGAGCGTCTAGGCTTCCAATGTCAGCAAGACCCGCTTCGCGCGGCTCGAGCCACTCACTGAATCACTCTCTGGCCCTCCGTCTTCGTCCATGACGGGGCACCACGGAGCAGTGATCGTGCGCTGACGCTCACCACTGAACTTCCCGGCGACTCGTCGGGGAACCCGGATCCGGTCGGCCTACCGATCTGATCCGACGCACCAGGTCGGGCGCGAACTGTTCTGCGCCGACCATCGTCGAAAAGGACCCGTACCCGTGACCGACACCCAAGAGCAGACCCTGCCCGTCGCCGTCGAGCCGTCCGCGGACGCTCCGGCCGCGAACGGGGCTGCCGGCCGACCCGCCAAGAAGGGCGGCTCGCTGTCGTCGATGCTGCTGCCGGAGTTGCAGCAGATCGCCAGCGGCCTCGGCATCACCACCAAGATGAAGAAGAGCGACCTCGTCGCCGCCATCCAGGCCGCGCGCGCCAACGGCGGCCCGGCCGCCGGCTCGGCGCCGGCCGAGGCCGCCCGCACCGCCCCGGAGAACATCGAGCCGGCCGGGGCCAAGGCGCCGCGTCGCGAGCGCTCGACCCGGGCCGCCCGCGCGGCCGAGCCGACGCTGCCCGCCGATGCGGCGAGCTCGGACAACGCCGCCACCGACACCGCCACCACCGGCAAGGCCACCGCTGACGCCGCCGTCGAGCGTCCCAACCGCACCGCCCGGGAGAACCCGGCTCGAGACAGCGGCCAGCGCGAGGGCGGCGAGCGCCGCCCCCAGCAGGGCCAGCGCAACCAGCAGCGTGACGGCGGCAACCAGCAGGGCGGCAACCAGCAGCGTGACGGCCAGCAGCGTGACGGCCAGCAGCGTGACGGCGGCAACCAGCAGGGCGGCCAGAACCGCCAGCACAACCAGGATGACGACGAGTTCGAGGGCGGTCGCCGCCGGGGCCGGCGCTACCGTGACCGGCGCGGTCGCAACCGTGAGCGTGTCGGCGGCGGCGGGCAGGGCGGCAACGACGCCGAGCCGATGGTCGCCGACGACGACGTGCTCGTCCCGGTGGCCGGCGTGGTCGACTGCATCGAGGACAAGAACACCTGGTTCGTCCGGGTGGAGGGCTTCTTCGCCAGCCCGGACGACGTCTACGTCGCGAACTCGTTCGTTCGCAAGTGGGGCCTGCGCCGCGGTGACGCCGTCACCGGCGCCGTGCGCCAGCCGCGCGACGGTGAGCGGCGGGAGAAGTACAACCCGCTCGTCCGCCTCGACACGATCAACGGCGACGACCCGGAGAAGGCCAAGAACCGGGTCGAGTTCACCAAGCTGACCCCGCTCTACCCGCAGGAGCGGCTGCGTCTCGAGACCGAGCCGCACATCCTCACCACCCGGGTGATCGACCTCGTCATGCCGATCGGCAAGGGTCAGCGGGCGCTGATCGTCTCGCCGCCGAAGGCCGGAAAGACGATGGTGCTGCAGGCGCTGGCCAACGCGATCGCCACCAACAACCCCGAGTGCCACCTCATGGTCGTCCTGGTCGACGAGCGGCCCGAAGAGGTCACCGACATGCAGCGCTCGGTCAAGGGTGAGGTCATCGCCTCGACCTTCGACCGCAAGCCGGTCGACCACACCACGGTCGCCGAGCTGTCGATCGAGCGGGCCAAGCGGCTCGTCGAGATGGGTCACGACGTCGTCGTGCTGCTCGACTCGATCACCCGCCTCGGCCGCGCGTACAACCTGGCCGCGCCGGCCAGCGGCCGCATCCTCTCCGGCGGTGTCGACTCGACCGCGCTGTACCCGCCGAAGCGCTTCCTCGGCGCGGCCCGCAACATCGAGAACGGCGGCTCGCTGACGATCATCGCCACCGCGCTGGTCGAGACCGGCTCGGCCGGTGACACGGTGATCTTCGAGGAGTTCAAGGGCACCGGCAACGCCGAGCTCAAGCTCGACCGCAAGATCGCCGACAAGCGGGTCTTCCCAGCCGTGGACGTCGACCAGTCGTCCACCCGCAAGGAGGAGATCCTCCTGTCGCCGGACGAGCTCGCCGTCACGATCAAGCTGCGGCGGGTACTGCACGCGCTCGAGCCGCAGCAGGCCCTCGACCTGCTGCTCGACCGGCTGCGCAAGACGCGCACCAACCTCGAGTTCCTGATGCAGATCGCGAAGACCACTCCCGGCCAGGAATAGCCGAAAACGGTCAGCAGCCCCGGTCCTCGAGCCCCGTCAAGGGGCTAAGGGCCGGGGCTGTCCCGTACCCGGCCTGAGTCTGATAACGCTCTCGCAACACTCTTCCAATACGCCGGAAACATGTGCCATGGTGCCTGCAAGCGTTTTCTGGACGGCCTGAGAGGGGCGGGACTGAATGCAGTACAAGAAGGTATCTGTGAGTGTTGCGGCGCTGCTGGCGCTGACAACTGCCGCTGCCTGCAGCAGCAGCAAGAGCGGGAGTAGCGGAAACAACGGGGGGAGTACGGGGAGCAGCGGAGCCGCTGCATCCGGCGTACCCGACCCCGGCAAGCAGCCGAAGAGCAAGATCACGCCTGCCACGATGACCGGTGACTGCGCCGCGTTCGGCAAGTACGGCAAGTACTCGGGCAAGACGGTCACCATCTACACGTCGATCACCGAGCCCGAGATCTCGTACCACATCAACGCGATCAAGCCGTTCGAGAAGTGCACCGGCATCAAGGTCCAGTACCAGCCGAGCAAGGAGTTCGAGGCCGCGCTGAAGACCAAGGTGGACGGCGGCAACGCGCCCGACATCGCGCTCTTCCCGCAGCCCGGCCTGCTCCAGACCTTCGCCCAGAGCGGCAAGCTCAAGCCGGCGACCGACGCGCTGACCACCGAGGCCGAGAAGAACTGGGTCTCCTCGTGGATCGGCTACGGCACGGTCGACAGCGTCTTCTTCGCAGCCCCGCTCGGCGCGAACCTGAAGTCGCTGATCTGGTACTCGCCGAAGTACTTCAAGCAGTACGGCTACACCGTCCCGACCACGTGGGACGACATGATCAAGCTCTCGGACAAGATGGTCGCCGACGGTCACAAGCCGTGGTGCGCGGGCATCGAGTCCGGTGACGCCACCGGTTGGCCGGCCACCGACTGGATGGAAGAGGTCATGCTGCGGATGTACGGCCCCACGGTGTACGACCAGTGGACGCAGCACAAGATCCCGTTCAACGACCCCAAGGTCCTGAACGTGCTCAAGACCGTCGGCAGCATCCTCAAGAACCCGAAGTACGTGAACGCCGGCATCGGTGACGTCAAGTCGATCGCCACCACCGCGTTCCAGAAGGGCGGCCTGCCGATCGAGACCGGCAAGTGCATGCTCCACGCCCAGGCCAACTTCTACGCGGCCAACTGGGACAAGGGCACGACGGTCTCCCCGACCGGTGACGTCTTCGCGTTCTACGAGCCGACCATGAGCGACAAGTTCGGCAAGGTGGCCGAGGTCGGTGGCGAGTTCACCGGTGCCTTCTCCGACCGCCCCGAGGTCGAGGCCGTGCAGCTCTACCTCGCCAGCGGCGAGTGGGCGACCGCCAAGGCCAAGCTGAACGCGGCAGCGCACACGTCGGGTTGGGCGACGGCCAACAAGAGCGTCGACCCGAGCGTGTTCGTCGACCCGATCGACAAGCTGTCGGTGCAGATCCTGACCGACCCGCAGGCCACGGCCCGGTTCGACGCGTCGGACCTCATGCCGTCGTCCGTGGGCGCGGGCAGCTTCTGGAAGCAGATGACCCAGTGGATCCTCGGTAACCAGGACGACGCGACGACGCTGAAGAACATCGAGGCGTCGTGGCCGTAAGGACTTCCCGCACTTAGCGAGTAAGTCAAGGCTTGTACTCGGACGGCCGGACGGATCAGGATGATCCGTCCGGCCGTCCGGTCGTACGGCTACAACGCTCTTCCGATCGAAACCCGAAGGAAGTGGTGCAGACGTGAATTGGCTCAGCGACTTGGCCCACTCGAGTTCGACAGGCGGCAAGATCACCTTCGCCATCCTCATGGTCGTGCTGTTCTTCGGCGTGATGGGCATCCTGCTGTTCCTGATCGACCGGGCCCCGAAGAAGGGGCGCGAGAAGACCCAGGCCCTGCTGTTCCTCCTGCCGGCCGCGGTCCTGCTCGGCGTCGGCCTGGTCGGCCCGATCATCAAGACCGCGGTCTCCTCCCTGACCTCGGCCGAGGTCGACCGGCGCGGCTGCGTGCCGCTGCCGTCGTTCCCCGATCGCTGCGTCATCGACAAGGGCGGTAGCTGGAACAACTTCGCGCACTTCCGCTGGGCGTTCACCAACCACGACGCCCTGGTGGCGTTGGGCCACACGATGTTGTGGACGCTGATCGCGCCCGCGGTCGCCACCATCATCGGCCTCACCTACGCCTACGCGATCGACAAGGTCCGGGGCGAGGCGATCGCCAAGGCGCTGATCTTCCTGCCGGTCGCGATCTCGTTCGTCGGTGCGGCGGTCATCTGGGGCCTGATGTACCAGCAACCCTCCGAGAGCGGTGCTTCCGGTCTGATCAACGTGGTCCTGAAGTGGTTCGGGCTCGGGCCCCTGAACTTCCCGACCACCGGTGGCTTGAACCTGACTCTGCTGATGATCGTCGTGATGATCTGGATCCAGGCCGGCTTCGCGACGGTCGTTCTCTCGGCCGCGATCAAGGCCGTGCCGACCGAGCTGGCCGAGGCGGCCAAGATCGACGGCGCTACCCAGGGTCAGGCATTCCGCCGGGTCGTCATCCCGAACATCCGGCCGACGATCATCGTCGTCCTGGTCACCATCTCGATCGCCACCCTGAAGGTCTTCGACCTCGTCCGGACGTTCGGTGCCGACCAGTACAACGGCGACGTGCTCGCCAACCTGATGTACACGCAGTTCCGGACCTCCGGGCTCTCGTCCGGTGGCGGGGCGCCGCTCGGCGAGCACCGCTCGGCTGCCCTGGCGATGGAGATCTTCCTGCTGGTGATCCCCTTCGTCGCCTACCAGGTCCGGCAGATGACGAAGGCGAGGGCCGGACGATGAACGGCCGAATCTCGCGGGCGAGCCAAGGAGGCAACGCATGAGCATCGCCGTCGACCCCACTGGCTCGACCCCGGCGACGCCGCTGGATCAGCCGGTACCGACGACCGCGGTCGGCCGGGTGCGCAAGCGACTCACCAACCCCGTCGCGTCCGGCTTCGCCCTCGTCATCGGCATCCTGTGGACCGTTCCGACGGCCGGGCTGCTCGTGCAGTCGTTCCGCGGCAAGCACGGCCAGGACACCGGCGGCTGGTGGACCTTCAGCGACCTCACCTGGTCCAACTACAAGGCCGTCACGAGCGGAACCCGCAACATCCTGCCCAACGTCGTCAACTCGATCGTGATCGTGATCCCGGCGGCACTGATCCCGATCGCGGTCGCCGCCATGGCGTCGTACGCGCTGGTGTGGATCGACTTCCGGGGCCGGGACTGGATCTACGTCGCGATCTTCGCGCTGCAGATCGTGCCGCTGCAGGTGGCGGTCGTGCCGCTGCTGCGCTTCATCGTGTCCGGCGCCCACATCGGTAGCGTCACGATCTTCCCCAGCACCGGACTCTCCGGCACGGTGGGGGCGATCTGGCTGGCCCACGCCTGCTTCGCGCTGCCGCTCGCCGTGTTCCTGATGCACAACTTCATGTCCGAGATCCCGCGTGACCTGCTCGAGGCCGCCCGCATCGACGGCGCGAGCCACGGGCAGATCTTCCGGCTCATCATGCTGCCGCTACTGCGACCGGCGCTGGCCGCGTTCGGCATCTTCCAGTTCCTGTGGGTGTGGAACGACCTGTTCGTCGGCATCGTGATGTCGGGCGGCAACGCCGACATCGCCCCGATCACCGTCGCGGTGAGCCTCCTGCAGGGGCAGAGTTCGGGCGCCGGCGGCGAGGTGCTGCCGGCCGCGGCGTTCATCTCGATCGTGATCCCGCTGATCGTCTTCATCGGTCTGCAGCGCTACTTCGTCCGCGGCCTGCTGGCCGGCTCGGTCAAGGGCTGATCGGCTCCTTGCGCCGCAGTCGCTCACCGGCTGAGACTTAGCCGGTGAGCGAGCGACGCTTGCAGGCGAGCCAGGGGCGTGGCGTCTCCGCGCGGCCGAACGGGGCGAGGCCGTGAGCGAAGGGGCGGCGGTGTGGTTGTTCGTGGCCGTCGCGCTGCCGACCGGGCTCGGTTACGCCTACCTGCTGGGCCGGCGGCTGGCCCGCCGGATGACCGAGCGCCGCCGCCGCCCGGTCGAGCAGCCGATCGAGCGGCTCGGGGCCGACCTGCGCCGGCTCCACGTGCTGCTGGACGCCACCGAGACCGGGGCGAACGTCCCCGGCAAGCAGCTGCGCTGCCAGGCGACGCGGGCGGCCTACCTCGACGCCTTGACCGCCGCGTGCCGTCGACTGGACGTGCCGCCCCCAGCCGGGCAGCCGGTTTCTCGGGCCGAGATCTACCGGGTGGAGTCCGATCTGCGCCGCGTCGGTTTGGATGTGCGCCCGGGCGGGTGACACTGCCGGGGTGGTGCGCGTGCTCGCGGTCTCCGACGAGGTCGACGAATCGCTGCTCGCCGACCGGGGGGCCGGGCGCGATGCCGACCTCATCCTGGCCTGCGGCGACCTGCCCTTCGAGTACCTAGGGCGGCTGATGGACGATCTTGATCGCCCGCTGGTGTTCGTGCCCGGCAACCACGATCCCGAGGTCAGCGGCTACCGCACCGGCCGCTCGGGGCTCGTCGTGCGGGCCGGGCTGCCGGCGACCCCGCCCTGGCCTCCGGGCGCGGTGAACGCGGACGGCCGGGTGGTCGACGTCGCCGGGCTGCGCATCGCCGGCCTCGGGGGCTCGCTGCGCTACCGGGAGGGCCCGAACCAGTACAGCGAGCGGCAGCAGGCCCGCCGGGCCCGAGCCCTCGCCCGCCGGGCGGCCTGGCGGCGGCACCGTGACGGCCGGCCGGTCGACGTCCTGATCACCCATGCCCCGCCCCAGGGGGTCGGGGACGGTGACGATCCGCCGCACCGCGGGTTCGCCTGCCTGCACTCGCTGGCCGCCCGGCTCCGGGCCGGCCTACTGCTGCACGGCCACGTCCACCCGTACGGCGCCGCTGAGCCGGATCGCTCGATGGGCGCGACGGTGGTGCGTAACGTCGTCGGCCGACACCTGTTCGACGTCCCGGTGGCGGAGGCGGCGATCCTGCGATGAGCCGGCCGACCGGATTCCCCCGTGCCGACGTCGAGAACGACTTCCAGCGGATGCGCCGCCGGCAGGTCCTGGCCCGGCTGGCCCAACGGCTGCGCCGCTCGCCCGACGACGTCAACCTGATCCTGCCGTTCGACGAGGTCGTCGCGGCGCTGGGTCGTCGGGGCGAGCGCTCGCTGGGGCTGCAGACGATCCGGCTCGACAGCGTGGTCGGCACGGTCGACTCCAACCGCGACTTCGACCGGTTCTTCCGCCCGACCTCCGGGCGCGTGCGGGAGCGGTGGCAGCGGCTCGCGCTCGCCCAGGCCCGGGGCGAGTCGATGCCACCGATCGACGTCTACCGGATCGGCGAGCTGCACTTCGTCAAGGACGGCCACCACCGGGTCTCGATCGCGATCGCCCAGCGCCAGACCGTGATCGAGGCCTACGTGACCGAGATCCTGACTGTCGTCCCCGCGCACGGGATCCGCCGTCGGGGCGACCTGATCACCAAGGACTACGAGCGGCTGTTCCGCGCGCGGGTGCCGCTCGCGCCGGCCCAGCTGGCCGAGATCGCGGTGAGCGACCCGTGGTCGTACGCCGAGCTCGGCGAGGCCGTCGAGGCCTGGGGGTTCCGCTTGCTGCAGAGCGAGGGGACGTTCCTCGACCGCGAGCAGGTCGCCCGCCGGTGGTTCGAGCAGGAGTACCGGCCGGTCGTCCGGATGCTGCGCGAGGCTGACCTGTTCGCGGGCCGGACCGACGCCGAGGCCTACCTCCGGGTGGCGACCGAGCGCTACCGCCTGATCCGCACCCACGACTGGAGCGACGAGGTCATCGAGCGGCTGCGGGAACGCCCCGACCTGCGGTGACCGGCCCGATCAGCCGCGGTTCTCGAGCCCCAGGTTCTCACCGCTCTCCGGGTCGAAGACGTGGATGGCGCGGGCGTCGGCCCACAACTCGACGTCCGCGCCCTCCTTGACGCTGGAGGCGGCATCGAGCCGGGCCACGATCTGCGCGTCCTGCGAGCCGCTGTCGGCCCGGCCGGAGTCCTGGGCCAGCTCCTCCAGTTCGCGGGACGTGACGCCCTGGCCCATGTCGACGGAGAAGTAGACGAAGTTGTCCGACCCCATCGACTCGACGACGTCGATCGTGGTCCGGAAGGTGATCCCGTGTTGCTTGTTGTCGGCGGCGACAAGGGCGGCGTCCTCGAAGGCCTCCGGGCGGATGCCGAGGATGAGGTCGCGGGCCACGTCGTGGGACTCGAGTGTGCGGCGCAGCTGGTCGTTGACCGGTATGTCCCCGAGGGTCGTCCGCAGCGTCCCGCCCTCCAGCCGGCCGGGAATGAAGTTCATCGCCGGGGAGCCGATGAACCCGGCGACGAAGAGGTTCGCCGGCTCGGCGTAGAGCGTCTGCGGTGAGCCCACCTGCTGCAGCAACCCGCTGCGCATGACCGCGACCCGGTCGCCGAGCGTCATGGCCTCGGTCTGGTCGTGGGTCACGTAGACGGTGGTGGTGCCGAGCCGCTTCTGCAGCCGGGCCACCTCCGTCCGCATCTGGACCCGCAGCTTGGCGTCGAGGTTGGACAGCGGCTCGTCCATCAGGAACGCCGCCGGGTCGCGGACGATCGCCCGTCCCATCGCCACCCGCTGCCGCTGGCCGCCGGAGAGGTTGGCCGGCTTGCGCTCGAGGTGCTGGGTGAGGTCGAGGATGCGGGCCGCCTCCTCGACCTTGCGGTCGATGTCGGCCTGCGGGGTCTTGGCCAGTTTGAGGGCGAAGGCCATGTTCTCCCGCACGGTCATGTGCGGGTAGAGCGCGTAGCTCTGGAAGACCATGGCGATGTCGCGGTCCTTCGGCGCCATCCGGTTGACGAGCTTGCCGCCGATGCGCAGTTCGCCGTCACTGATGTCCTCCAGGCCGGCGATCATGTTCAGCGTCGTCGACTTCCCGCACCCGGACGGGCCGACGAGGATGACGAACTCGCTGTCCTGGATCTCCAGGCTGATGTGATCGACGGCGAGGGCGCCGTCGGGGAAGCGCTTCGTCACGTTGTCGAGAACGATGTCGGCCATCGGTTATCCCTTCACGGCGCCGGAGGTGAGTCCGGCGACAATGCGGCGCTGGAAGAAGAGCACGAACAGGATGATCGGGATCGTGATGATCACCGCGGCGGCGCAGATGGAACCGGTCGGTGCGGTGAATTGCGACGAACCGGTGAAGAACCCGATCGCGGCGGGCACCGTGCGGGCGTTCGTCGTCGAGGTGAGCGAGATGGCGAACAGGAAGTCGTTCCAGCAGAAGATGAAGACCAGGATCGCCGTCGTGAACATGCCGGGTGCGGCCAGCGGCGCGATGACCCGGGTGAATGCCTGCCAGGGCGTCGCACCGTCCATCTTCGCGGCCTTCTCCAGCTCCCACGGGATCTCCCGGAAGAACGCCGAGAGGGTGTAGATGCCGAGCGGCAGGCCGAACGCGACGTAGGGGATGATCAGCGCCGGCCAGGTGTCGAACAGGTGCAGGGCGCGCTCGATGTTGAACAGCGGTGTGACCAGCGAGATCGCCGGGAACATCGCGATCAGCAACGACATGCCGATCAGGACGCTCTTGCCCGGGAACTTGAGCCGGGCGACGGCGTACGCGGCCATCGAGGCCAGGGCCACCGCGATGAAGGTCGAGATGACCGCGATGCCGATCGAGTTGACCAGTGCGCGGGTGAACTCCGAGGTCTTGAAGATCCCCTTGTAGTTCTGCAGCGTCCAGTGCCGGGGGATGAAGTTGCCGTCGGTGATGCTGGCCGGCTCCTTGAACGACAGTGAGACGATCCAGAGCACCGGGAAGATCGCCAGCGCGATGGCCACGAAGTTGGCCGTACCCCAGCTGACCTTCTGGGACGCAGTGGTGCTCGACACGGTTCAGCCCTCCGATCCCGGCGCGGCGGCACCGAAGCCCTTGATGAAGATGAACGCGATGATCGCCACGCAGATGAAGATCAGGATCGAGATGGCCGACCCGATGCCGAGGTTCAGCGCGGTGAACAGGTTGTCGTAACCGAGGATCGACACCGACTGCGTGTTGTTGCCGCCCTTGGTCAGGATGAAGATGTTGTCGAAGATCCGGAATGCGTCGAGGGTCCGGAACAGCAGGGCGACGAGGATCGCCGGCTTCATCAACGGCAGCGTGATCTTGACGAACCGTTGCCAGGCGGTCGCGCCGTCCATCCGGGCCGCGTTCTGCAGGTCCTCAGGTACCAGGGCCAGGCCCGCCATCAGCAGCAGGGCCATGAACGGCGTGGTCTTCCAGACCTCGGCCAGGATGATGATCGCGATCGCCTGGACCTGATGGGTGAGTGGCGCCCCGACTCCGAACCACTTGACGAGGTAGCCCGTGCCGGGCGTCCAGGCGTACTGCCAGCTGAACGCGGCGACCACGGTGACGATGCCGTACGGGATGAGGATCGCAGTACGGACGGTGCCCCGGCCGAACAGCGTGCGGTGCATCAGGATCGCGAGCAGCATGCCGAGGACGAGTTCGATGGCCACCGAGACGATCGTGATGATGAGCGTGCGAACCAGGGACTCCCACCAGTACGGCGAGGAGAGCACGGCGGCGTAGTTGTCGAAGCCGATGAACTTCGACTGCTTGGGGAAGCGCAGGTCGTAGCGCTCGAGGCTCAGGTAGACGGCGTACCCGATCGGATAGGCCGTCACCGCGATCATGACGATGACGGCCGGGGCGCACAACATCCATCCGAGGCGGCGCTCGGCCTTCGCTCCCTCGGAGAGGTTGGCCTTCTGCTTCCTCGGGCGACCGGCGTCGGCCGTGGATGAGCCTGCAGGCGTCGCTTTGCTGACGTCGACCGTCATGGGATGAGTCCCTTCGAGGCGAGGGCGTCCTTGAGCTGACTCGTGATCGTCTTCAGCGTGCTCGACGGGTTGATCGAGCGCGGGGGCGAGACATTGTGGGAGATGACGATCGAGACGTTCTGGTACGCGGGCGTCTTCGGCCGCACGCTGGCGTTCTTCAGCGCCTTCAGGATGTCGGCGTGGAACGGGTAGGCCTTCGCCAGTTCCTTCGAGTTGTAGAGGCTCTCCAGCGTCGGCGGCAGGCCGCCCTTGACCGCGGCGATGATCTGGTTCTTGCGGTTGCGGAGGCATAGGGCGGCCTTGAACGCGAGGTCGGCGTGCTTGGAGTACTGGCTGATCGCGAGGTCGATCCCGCCGATCGTCACGTGGCTCGGCTCGTTCGCGTCGACTGACGGGTACTGCGCCCACTTGAAGACCTTGGCCAGCTTCGGCTTGTCGGCCTGCATCGACGGATAGACGAAGGGGTAGTTGAGCTCGAACGCCGCATTGCCGCCCTCCATCGCCAGCCGGTTCTGGTCCTCCTGCTGCACCGACAGCGAGGGGTCGGCGGCGGGCGAGGAGGCCAGCCGCTTCATGATCTTCAGCGCCTTCAGCGCCGGATCGCCGAGCGATGGTTTGGTGGCGTCCTGGTTGAGGATCGAACCGCCGGCGCTGGCGACCAGCGAGTTGAACCAGACCGTGACGCCTTCGTACTGCGCGCCCTGGATCTCGATGCGGTGCGGCTTGTGCTCCTTGGCCAGCTTCTCGGCCATCGTGATCATCTCGTCCCAGGTCTTGGGCGGGTTCGGGACGAGGTCGGAGCGGTACCAGAGCAGCTGCGTGTTGCTGTTGTACGGGACGGCGTAGAGCTGGCCCTTCCAGGTCGCGGTCTGGATCGGTGCGGTGAGCGTGCCCTTCGTCGCGGCCGCCTTGTTCGCCCCGGTCCAGGGGCGGATCCAGCCGGCCTCGGCGAACTCCGCCTCCCACGTGACGTCCAGGCCCAGGATGTCCAGCGAGCTGTCGCGGGCGGCCAGCCGGCGGACCATCTGCTGCCGCTGGCCGTCGGCGTCGGTCGGCAGCTTGTTGTACTGGATCTTGTACTGGCTGGTACTGCAGTTGTTGGCCGCCTGCTGGATCGCCCCGGAGTTGTCGGGGAAGTTGTAGAAGTTCAGCGTCACCCGGCCACCACCGCCGCCGCCGCAGCCGGTGAGGGTGGTGCTCGCCATGAGGGCCGCGGCGAGACCCACGCCGGCGCGATGGAACTGGCTTCCTCGGGTACGTCGACGGCCCACGTGCGTCTCCCTCGCTCGAGCGTCCGCCGGCTGTGAGGCGCACCCGCGGCGATCACGCCGTGTTACGTCTCCGTTTCGGACGCTTCGGCCGGGATATTCCCCAGCCCGGGCGCAGTTCTCACGTCTGCGCCCAAAACCTTGTCCATACCGCGTTCGAAGTCCGGAATATCGACCGTGCCGGCACCGTTCCGTCCTCGTTTGGTCTGGCGGGCCCGTCCTGGCAGACTGGACGATCGGCGCCCCGGCGCCCCATCCGATCAGCACCCGGCTCCGGTTCACGTCCAGCGGACGACCCGGCGGCCACAGAAAGGGACCCAGCATGAAGCAAGGCATCCACCCGGAGTACGTGGTCACCGAAGTGACCTGCTCCTGCGGCAACACGTTCACCACGCGCAGCACCGCCAAGAGCGGCCACCTGCACGCGGACGTCTGCTCGGCCTGCCACCCGTTCTACACGGGCAAGCAGAAGATCATGGACGTCGGCGGTCGCGTGGACAAGTTCGAGAAGCGCTACGGCAAGCGCGTCCGCAACGCTGCGAAGGCCGACAACTAGCTCACCCGACGGCGCCCGCCCCCGGCTTCGGCCGGCGGCGGGCGCCGTTCGTGTGTCCAGGGGCGATCTCCAGCAGTCGGCCCGACGAGAGGGAGTTGCGATGACGTCACCGGGGAAGCTGCCCGAACTGCTCGCCGAGTACGCCGAGGTCGAGCGCGCGCTCGCCGATCCGGCGGTGCACTCCGACGCGGCCCGGGCCCGCACGCTGGGGCGGAGGTTCGCCGAGCTCGCGCCGATCAACGCCGCGGCCGGTGAGCTGGAAACCGCCCGCGGTGACCTGGCCGCGGCCCGCGAACTCGCGGCCGAGGACGACTCCTTCGCCACCGAGGTCGAGTCGCTGGGCACCCACATCGACGACCTCGAGGCCCGGTTGCGCCACCTGCTCGTGCCGAAGGACCCGAACGACAGCAAGGACGTCATCCTCGAGATCAAGGCCGGCGAGGGCGGCGAGGAGTCGGCGCTGTTCGCCGGTGACCTGCTGCGGATGTACCTGCGCTACGCCGAGCGGCAGGGCTGGGCGACCGAGGTGCTCGACGACGAGCCGACCGACCTCGGCGGCAAGAAGTCGGTGACGATCGCGGTCCGCTCCCGCCGCCCGGACGACGCCGTGTGGGCGAAGTTGAAGTACGAGGGCGGGGTGCACCGCGTCCAGCGCGTGCCGGCCACCGAATCCCAGGGACGCATCCACACCTCGGCCGCCGGGGTCGTGGCCCTGCCGGAGGCCGACGACGTCGAGGTCGAGATCGACCCCAACGACCTGCGCATCGACGTCTACCGGTCGTCCGGGCCGGGTGGGCAGAGCGTGAACACCACCGACTCGGCGGTGCGGATAACGCACCTGCCGACCGGGACGGTGGTCAGCATGCAGAACGAGAAGAGCCAGCTGCAGAACCGCGAGGCCGGGTTGCGGGTGCTACGGGCGCGGTTGCTCGCCGCGGCGCAGGACGAGGCCGAGGCCGCGGCGTCCGATGCCCGGCGCTCGCAGGTGCGCACGGTCGACCGCTCCGAACGGGTCCGCACCTACAACTTCCCGGAGAACCGGATCAGTGATCACCGGGTCGGCTTCAAGGCCTACAACCTGGACCAGGTGCTGGACGGCGCGCTGGACGACGTCATCGCCGCCCTGCAGCACGCCGACACCGAGGCGCTGCTCGCCGGGGAGGGGAGCTGACCGGGCCGCTGCTGGCCGCGGCAGCGGCGCGGCTCGCGGCGGCCGGGGTGCCGAGCCCGCGGGTGGACGCTGAACTGCTGCTCGCGCACGTGCTCGGCGTGCCGCGCTCGCGGCTCGTGCTCGCGCCGGCCCCCGACCAGGCGGCCCTGGCCTCCTACGAGACGGCCTTGGCCCGGCGGGTCACCCGGGAGCCGCTGCAGCACATCGTCGGCACGGCGCCGTTCCGGACGATCGAGGTGGCCGTCGGGCCGGGCGTCTTCGTCCCGCGCCCGGAGACCGAACTGCTCGTCGACGCGGTGCTGGCGGCGCTGCCGGGTTCGGCGGTGGCGGTGGACCTTTGCTCGGGTTCGGGCGCGCTGGCCCTCGCGGTCGCGGCCGAGGGACCGGGCGTCGCGGTGTACGCGGTCGAGGTGGATGCCGACGCGCTGGCCTGGCTGCGGCGCAACGTCGAGGGCACGCGGGTGCAGGTCGAGGCGGCCGACGTGGTCGCCGGGCCGGTGCTGGCCGGGCTGGCGGGGACGGTGGACGTGGTGGTCTGCAACCCGCCCTACGTGCCGGCCGGGGTCGAGGTCGCCCCGGAGGTCGCCCACGACCCGCCGGGTGCGGTGTTCGCCGGGGTCGCCGGGCTCGGGGTCATGCCGCACGTCATCGCCCGCGCGGCCGAGCTGCTGCGTCCGGGCGGCGTGTTCGCGCTCGAACACGACGACACACACGGGGCCGCCGTGCCGGCCATGCTCGAGGCGGACGGGCGGTGGGTCGACGTCGCCGAGCATGCCGACCTCACCGGCCGGCCCCGGTACGCGACCGCCGTCCGCAGCTGAGCTTGCCGCCGGGCGTCGCGACGACAGTCCCACCCGCCTCAAGCCGGGTCCCGGACGGTCGTGGGCCGGGCCGGGACGTACCAACCCGGCCCGATGGCCGCCGCGCGGATGGCCCGGACCCGTCCACATCCGGGTAGGGCAGGATGTGCTGCCGTGGCGCTGTTCTTCGATTGCCGGGATCCCGAAGTCCGCGTCGACGCCATCAGCACCGCGGCGCACAGTGTCGCCGCCGGCGAGCTCGTCGTCCTGCCCACCGACACGGTCTACGGCCTGGGGGCAGACGCCTTCGACGCGGTCGCGGTCGCCGACCTGCTGCGGGTCAAGGGCCGGGGTCGCGACTTCCCGGTGCCGGTGCTCGTGGGTTCCTGGAACACCATCGACGGCCTCGTCACGGCCGTGGACGCCCGTACCCGCGCCCTCATCGAGGCGTTCTGGCCCGGCGGCCTCACCCTCGTCGTCCGGCACGCCCCGTCCCTGAACTGGGACCTGGGGGAGTCGAACGGGACGGTCGCGGTCCGGATGCCCCTGCACCCGGTCGCCATCGAGTTGCTCGAGAAGACCGGCCCGATGGCGGTGTCGAGCGCCAACCGGCACGGCCAGCCCGCCGCCCAGACCGGCGCCGAGGCCCAGGCCCAGCTGGGCGAGGACGTCGCGGTCTACCTCGACGACGGTCAGGTCACCGGCGGGGTCGCGTCGACCATCGTCGACGTCACCGGCGGGCGAGCGCAGATCCTGCGGCTCGGCGCGATCACGGGCGCGCAGTTGCGCGAGGTCGTCCCGGACATCGTCGGTGGTGAGCGGGCGTGAGCGCGTGAGCGCGGCGGGCACCGAGACCCACCCGAGCCTGGAGTACCTGCTCGTCGCCCTCGTGGCTGCGGCCGTGACGTTCCTGCTCACACCGCTCGCCCGGCGGATCGCGATCCGCTGGCAGGCCCTCGCGATGCCCCGGGACCGCGACGTCCACGCGGTCGCAACGCCTCGCATGGGCGGGGTGGCGCTGTTCATCGGCTTCGCGCTGGCGCTGTTCGTGGCGGCCCGGCTGCCGAGCCTCGACCGGTCGTTCGCCAACGGTCCGGACATGCCCTGGGTCGTGCTGTCGGCAGCGATCATCTGCGCGGTCGGGGTCATCGACGACCGCTACGAGCTGGACTCCCTGACCAAGCTGGCCGGGCAGACCCTGGCCTGCGGCATCATGGTCACGCGCGGCGGGGTGCAGCTGGCGCTCTTCCCGCTCGGGCACAGCACGGTCAGCCTGGGACGCGACTTGGCGATCCCGGTCACGATCCTGTTCGCCCTGCTGATCATCAACGCGATGAACTTCATCGACGGTCTGGACGGGCTCGCCAGCGGCGTGACGGTGATCGCCGCCAGCGCCTTCTTCGTCTTCTCCTTCCACCTCGCGAAGGACGGCTTCACCGACGTCAGCGCCGCCCCGACCCTGCTCGCGGCCGCCTTGGCCGGGGCCTGCGGGGGCTTCCTGCCCCACAACTTCTGGCCGGCCCGGATCTTCATGGGCGACTCCGGATCCATGGTTGTCGGGCTGGTGCTCTCGGCCGCCGCGGTCTCCGCGACCACCTCGGCCGACCCGCAGGCGTTCGACTCGGCCCTCGGGTCGGTGGCCTTCTACCTGCCGCTGCTCATCCCGCTCGCCGTGCTCGCCCTGCCGTTCATCGACCTGCTGCTGGCCGTCGTGCGGCGGGTCAGCCGGGGCCGCTCGCCGTTCGCGCCCGACAAGCAGCACCTGCACCACCGGCTGCTCGAACTCGGGCACAGCCACCGGCGGGCCGTCCTGCTGCTCTACTTCTGGTCGGCGCTGGTGGCTTTCGCCGGGGTCGGGCTGTCCTACGAGAACGACCAGTGGCTCGTCTTCGCGACCCTCGGCGCGCTCGCCGTCGTCGGCATCCTGATCTCCGTGGTTCCCGGGCTCCGCGGTCGGACCAAGCCGCGGCCACCCGCCGCGCTCTGACGGCCAGATCATCACCCTGCGGGGCGACCCGGTTCAGGGAGCCCTCAGTGTCACCGGTAGTCTGTCGGCATCGCCTTCTGGCGCACGTGGACTCGACGGCGGCCCGCGCGGTCGCCGAGGGCTCTCGGCGCTGGGCGGCGGGTCAACAACACCGAAGGCCCCAACGTTTTCCGCGTCCAAGGAGCAACTGAAGTGAGCGATATCTGTTCGCGCTCGTCGATCACCGACTAGGCGGCGCGCGGTGCCCGACGAATCCCTGGGATGGCCTCAACTTCTCGGGATGGGTGCCGTCATCGCGGCCCAACTGGTCGCCGGGCTGGCCCTGGGCTGGCTCGCCGACTCGCTGGCCGACACGAAACCGGTATTCCTGCTCATCGGAGTGCTCCTCGGCATCACCGGGGCCATCACGTACACCGTCATCGAATTTCGCAAGTACCTGAACAGTCCCAGCAACAGTCCCAGCAACAGTCCCAGCAACAGTCCCAGCAACGGTCCGAGCAAGAGCTGAACCACCCGAGTCAAGACTTGGAGCTGATCGACCCCGTGGAACCGGTCGTCTACACCCCGGTCTCCGCCACTGCGAACCTGCGCAGGTCGGCGGTGCTCAGCGCCGTCCTCGGCGTCGCCGCCGTGGTGGTGCTGTCGGTCGCCGGCCACCCGCTGATGGGGATGTTCGGCTGCCTGGGCCTCGCTCTCGGCGCCCTGAACAACCGGATGCTGCAGAAGTCGGTGCTGCGGTACGCCGCCGACGAGCACATCGGCAAGAAGCAGTTCCGCCGCGGCGTGATGAGCCGGCTCGGGGCGATCACGCTGATCGCCATCGCGCTCGGGTTCTTCGTCCGCCCCGACGGCCTCGGCGTGTTCGTCGGCCTGGCCGTCTTCCAGATCCTCATGCTGATCGGTGCCGCCGTACCGGTCTTCCGTAGCCTCCGGCCGACTTCCTGACTGGACGGGTGAACCAACTAGTGAGTACGAGCAACGTGGCGATCGACGTCCCCGTCGGCGAGCACATGAAGTGGCACATCTTCGGTGTGACCGTGCACGGCGACACGATCACCAGCACGCTGGTCGCGGGCGCGATCCTCATCGGCCTCGGCCTGTGGATGCGCCGCCGGCTGAGCGTGAACCAGCCCGGTCGCCTGCAGCTGTTCTTCGAGACGGTGACGAGCCAGGTCGAGCAGCAGGTCGAGGACACGATGGGCATCAAGACCGCCCCGTTCGTCGTGCCGCTGGCGATGGCGCTGTTCCTGTTCATCCTCTTCGCCAACTGGCTGTCGATCCTGCCGGTCGTCCACTACTCGAAGGGCAACGGCGAGGTGCTCCCGCCGCCCGCCGCGGACGTGAACCTCACCTACGCCCTCGCGCTGTTCGTCATCGTGCTGATGCACGTGACCGGCATCCGCAAGAAGGGCTTCCGGGGCTACTACCACCACCTGTTCACGCCGAGCTGGATCATGTTCCCGATCAACCTGATCGAGGAGCTCGTCCGGCCGGTCACGCTGGCGCTGCGACTCTTCGGCAACATCTTCTCCGGGACGATCATGGTCGCGCTGATCGGCCTCTTCCCGGCCTACATCCTCTGGGCTCCGGATCTCATCTGGAAGCTCTTCGACATGTTCATCGGCTTGATCCAGGCCTTCATCTTCGGGCTGCTGACCATCCTGTACTTCGCCTCGGCGAGACCGGCCGAGGAGGGCGCGCACTGACGAGCACGCGTCCCGCCGCCCGTACGCAACACACATACGTAGCTTCCCCATTCAGGAATAGAGGAGAGAAATGGCAGTCGAGGTAACGACCAAGTCGATCGAACTGGCCGGTGGCTTCATCGGTGGCGGCCTCGCCCTCGGTGGTGGCGCCATCGGCGCCGCCGTCGGTGACGGTCTGGCCGGTAGCGCACTGGTGTCGGGTGTGGCCCGTCAGCCCGAGGCGCAGAGCCGCCTGCAGACGCTGTTCTTCCTGACGGTCGGCCTGGTCGAGGCGATGTACTTCATCAACCTCGCCTTCGCGGTGCTGTTCGTCTTCGTCCTCGCCAAGTAAGCGAAAGCAAGGGACACCGCAACCATGACGCAGCATGTAGTCGCATCAGGCAACTTCCTGGTGCCCGATGCGACGTTCATCGCGGAGTTCGTCACCTTCCTGCTGATCCTCGCGTTCATCGCCAAGTACGTCGCGCCGCCGATTCAGAAGGCCATGCGCGAGCGGCAGGAGATGATCCGCAAGCAGGTCGAGGACAGCGAGGAGGCCAAGGCCAAGCTGGCCGAGGCCGAGACAGTCCTTGCAGAACGCGCTGAACGAGGCTCGCACCGAGGCGGCGCAGATCCGCGAGAACGCCCGGGCCGAGGCCCAGCGCACGGTCGAGGAGCTGCGCTCGCAGGCACTGGAGGAGCAGGCTCGCATCGTCGCGCGCGGCGAGGAGCAGCTGGCCAGCCAGCGCTCGCGCGATCGTGCGTGAGCTGCGCGGCGAGATCGGCACGCTCGCGGTCGAGCTGGCCGAGAAGATCGTCAACCAGCGCCTGGCCGACGACGCCCAGGTCTCGGCGCACGGTCGACGCCTTCCTCGCCGGGCTGGAGTCCAAGGACAACGTCGACAGCAAGGTCGGCCCGGCATGATGCGTTCGGCCAGCCGGCAGGCGCTCGACACCCTGCGCGAGCAGGAGAGCGCCGGCTTCGGCGGACGGGTGTCGGCCGACACCGCTGACCTCGATCGCCGACGAGCTCTACGCCGTCGCCGACCTGCTGGTCGGCCAGCCGCCGCTGCGGCGCCGGCTGGGCGACCCGGCCAGCGCCCCCGAGGCCCGGGTCGGGCTTGCTCGAGGCGGCTCTTCGGCGGCAAGGTCGGCCAAGCAGACGCTCGGCCTGGTCGCCGAGGCCGTGAAGCCTGCGCTGGTCCTCGCCGTGGGATCTCACCGACGCGCTCGAGGGCGCCGGCGACACCGCGCTGTTCGCGGCCGCCGAGAAGGGCGACTCGCTCGACCGGATCGAGGACGAGCTGTTCCGCTTCGAGCGCATCCTCGACGCCAACGGCGAGGCGGCCGGCCTGCTCGACGAGCGGGCCACCGCCGCCCGCCCGGCGCAACGAGCTGCTCGACTCGCTCGTCGCCGGCAAGGTCTCGCCGATCACGCTCGCGCTGCTGCACCACGCCGTGGCCAGCCAGCGCAAGCGCAGCATCACGCTGGCCATCGACGACCTGCTCGAGACAGGCGACGGCGTCGCCAGCAGCGTTCGGTCGCCCGCGTCGTCTCGGCCGTTCCGCTCTCCGACGCGCAGCAGCAGCGCCTCGCCGCCGCGCTCACCGAGATCTACGGCCGGGCGATCAGCGTCCGTACCGCGCTGGACCCGCAACGTCCAGGGCGGCCTGATCGTGCGAGTCGGTGACGAGGTCATCGACGGCAGCGTCGCGACCCGGTTCGCGGCCGCCCGCACGGCGCTCGCCGGTTGATCGACACCACTGACTGATACCGAACACCGACAAACAAGAGGAATGACTTCATGGCAGAGCTGACGATCTCCGCCGACGAGATCCGTAGCGCGATCGAGAGCTACGTCTCGTCCTATTCGCCTGAGGCCTCGCGCGAAGAGGTGGGCGTCGTCGCCGAGACCGGCGACGGCATCGCCCGGGTCGAGGGCCTGCCGAGCGCGATGACCAACGAGCTGCTCGAGTTCGAGGGCGGCACGCTGGGCATCGCGCTTGAACCTCGACGTCCGCGACATCGGCGTCGTCGTCCTCGGTGACGCGAACCAGATCGAGGAGGGCCAGCAGGTCAAGCGGACCGGCGAGATCCTCTCCGTCCCGGTCGGCGACGGCTACCTGGGCCGGGTCGTCGACCCGCTCGGCAAGCCGATCGACGGCCAGGGCGAGATCGAGTCCTCCGAGCGCCGCGCGCTCGAGCTGCAGGCGCCCACGGTGGTGCAGCGGCAGGAGGTCCGCGAGCCGCTGCTGACCGGCATCAAGGCGATCGACGCGATGACCGCGATCGGCCGCGGCCAGCGCCAGCTGATCATCGGTGACCGGCAGACCGGCAAGACCACCGTCTGCCTGGACGCGATCATCAACCAGCGCGACAACTGGAAGACCGGCGACCCGAAGAAGCAGGTGCGCTGCATCTACGTCGCGATCGGCCAGAAGGGCTCCACGATCGCCGCGGCCCGCAGACACGCTCGAAGAGGCCGGCGCGATGGAGTACACGACGATCGTCGCGGCTCCGGCCTCGGACTCGGCCGGCTTCAAGTACCTCGCGCCCTACACCGGCTCGGCCATCGGCCAGCACTGGATGTACCAGGGCATGCACGTCCTGATCATCTTCGACGACCTGAGCAAGCAGGCCGAGGCCTACCGCGCCGTGTCGCTGCTGCTGCGCCGCCCGCCGGGCCGCGAGGCCTACCCGGGCGACGTCTTCTACCTGCACAGCCGGCTGCTCGAGCGCTGCGCGAAGCTCTCCGACGACCTCGGCGGCGGCTCGATGACCGGCCTGCCGATCATCGAGACCAAGGGCAACGACGTGTCGGCCTACATCCCGACCAACGTCATCTCGATCACCGACGGCCAGTGCTTCCTCGAGACCGACCTGTTCAACGCCGGCGTCCGCCCGGCGATCAACGTCGGCATCTCGGTGTCGCGCGTGGGTGGTGCGGCCCAGCCGCGGGCGATGCGCGACGTCGCCGGCCGCCTGCGGGTCGACCTGGCCCAGTACCGCGAGCTGGAGGCGTTCGCCGCCTTCGGTTCCGACCTGGACAAGGCCAGCCAGCAGCAGCTCGCCCGTGGCGCCCGCCTGGTCGAGCTGCTCAAGCAGCCCGCCGCCTCGCCGTTCCCGGTCGGCCGCGAGATCGTGTCGATCTGGGCCGGCACGAACGGCAAGCTCGACGACATCGCGGTCGAGCGACGTCCGCCGGTTCGAGAACGAGCTGCTCGACTACGTCGCGCACAACGCCGAGGGCCTCTACGACGAGCTCGCCGACGGCCAAGAGCTTCGACGACGAGCTCGCCGCCCGCCTGGAGCAGTTGGTCGACGACTTCAAGAAGCAGTTCCAGCCCACCCCCGAGAAGTCGCAGGACTGAGACGGGCACGGGTAACAGCTGATGGGAGCCGAACTTCGCGTCTACCGGCGGCGGATCAGGTCCGTCGAGTCGACGAAGAAGATCACCAAGGCGATGGAGCTCATCGCCGCGTCGCGCATCGTCAAGGCGCAGAACCGGATGAACGCCGCCAAGCCGTACGCCAAGGAGCTGAGCAGCGCGCTCGCCGAGATCGGGGGCGACAAGCACGCTGGCGCACCCGATGCTCACCGGCGTCGAGAACCCGCGGCGGGCCGGCATCCTGCTGGTCACCAGCGACCGCGGGCTCGCCGGCGGCTACAACGCCAACGCGATCCAGCACCGCCAACGAGCTGGCCGAGCGACTGAGCGGCGAGGGCAGGGAGGTCGAGCGCTACGTCATCGGCCGCAAGGGCGCGGCCTACTTCAACTTCCGGCACATCAAGCTCGCCGGGTCGTGGACGGGCTTCTCCGAGCAGCCCAACTTCGCCGACGCGCGCGGCGCGACCGAGACGGTCGTGTCGGCGCTGACCGCGACGTCCGAGGGCGAGGTCGAGGACGGCCGGCCGGGCATCGACGAGCTGTGGGTCGTCTACACCCGGTTCGTGAACAGCGTCACCCAGACGCCGATCGCGGTGCAGGTGTCGCCGGTACAGGCCGCGGGCGGGGACGAGCAGGCGAACGACGACAAGAACGACGCGGACGAGCAACGGCGAGTCGGCCGCGTCCTACGAGTTCGAGCCCGAGCCGGCCGAGCTGATCGCCGCCCTGCTGCCGCGCTACATCAGCTCCCGGATCTTCTCCGCGCTGCTGGAGTCGGCGGCTTCGGAGTCGGCCGCCCGCCGGCGGGCCATGAAGTCGGCGAGCGACAACGCCACCGACTTGATCAAGACCTACACCCGGCTGGCCAACCAGGCGCGCCAGGCCGAGATCACCCAGGAAATCAGCGAGATCGTCGGCGGCGCCGACGCGCTCGCGGCAGCAGGGAGCGAACGATGACCGCCGTTGAGTGAAAGCACGGACACCAAGAGCAGCGGGCCTGCGTCCACCGGGCCGGGTCGTACGGGTGATCGGCCCGGTCGTCGACGTCGAGTTCGGGCGCAACACCATCCCCGCAGCTCAACCAGGCGCTGACGACCCAGATCGAGCTGGGCGAGCTGTCCAAGACGCTGACCCTCGAGGTCTGCGCAGCACATCGGCGACGACATGGTGCGCGCCATCGCCCTGCAGCCGACCGACGGCCTCGTGCGCGGGGCCGAGGTCGTGCGACACCGGCTCGCCGATCACGGTGCCGGTCGGCGACGTCACCAAGGGCCACGTCTTCAACGCGCTCGGTGAGCCGCTGGACGTCAAGGCGTCCGACCTCGACATCAAGGAGCGGTGGCCGATTCACCGCGACCCGCCGCCGTTCGACCAGCTCGAGTCGCAAGACCGAGATGTTCGCGACCGGCATCAAGGTGCTCGACCTGCTGACCCCCTACGTGGTCGGCGGCAAGATCGGCCTGTTCGGCGGTGCCGGGGTCGGCAAGACGGTGCTCATCCAGGAGATGATCTACCGCGTCGCCGAGAACTTCGGTGGTGTGTCGGTGTTCGCCGGCGTCGGTGAGCGCACCCGCGAGGGCAACGACCTCATCGCCGAGATGACCGAGTCCGGCGTCATCGAGAAGACCGCGCTCGTCTTCGGCCAGATGGACGAGCCGCCGGGCACCCGCCTGCGGGTCGCGCTGTCGGCGCTGACGATGGCCGAGTACTTCCGCGACGTCCAGAAGCAGGACGTGCTGCTGTTCATCGACAACATCTTCCGGTTCACCCAGGCCGGTTCCGAGGTGTCGACCCTGCTCGGCCGCATGCCGTCCGCCGTGGGTTACCAGCCGACGCTGGCCGACGAGATGGGCCAGCTGCAAGAGCGCATCACCTCGACGCGTGGTCACTCGATCACCTCGATGCAGGCGATCTACGTGCCCGCCGACGACATCACCGACCCGGCGCCGCACACCACGTTCGCCCACCTGGACGCCACCACGGTGCTGTCCCGGCCGATCTCGGAGAAGGGCATCTACCCCGCGGTGGACCCGCTCGACTCCACCTCGCGCATCCTCGACGCGCAGTACATCGGCCAGGAGCACTACGACGTCGCGCAGCAGACCAAGCAGATCCTGCAGCGCTACCGCGAGCTCCAGGACATCATCGCGATCCTCGGTATCGACGAGCTCTCCGAAGAGGACAAGGTCATCGTCGGCCGGGCGCGGCGCATCGAGCGGTTCCTGTCGCAGAACACGTTCGTCGCCGAGCAGTTCACCGGCATCCCGGGCTCGTTCGTGCCGGTGGAGGAGACGATCGACGCGTTCAAGCGCCTCGCGGCCGGTGACTTCGACAGCTACCCGGAGCAGGCGTTCTTCATGTGCGGTGGCCTCGAGGACCTCGAGCGCAAGGCCCACGAGCTGAAGAATCAGTAACCGATGAGCACTATGCATGTGGAGCTGGTCTCCATCGAGGCGCCGATCTGGTCCGGCGAGGCCACGGCGGTGTTCGGGCGGACCACCGAGGGAGAGCTGGGCGTCCTGCCCGGACACACCGCGCTGCTCGGTGCGCTCGAGCCGGGTCACCCGGTGCGCATCGTCGAGGAGGGCGGCCACGAGCTACGGGTTGCCGTGCACGGCGGGTTCCTCTCCGTCCACAAGGACGGAGTCTCGGTGCTGGCCGAGCAGGCCGAGATCGCCGAGGACATCGACGTGGCTCGCGCCCGTGACCAGCTGAACCGCTACGACGCGGACGGCGATGCCGACGAAGTCGCCGCGCGCAACCGAGCTCTGGCCCGGCTGCGAGCGGCGGGCGAACAAGTCTGACCGCCGAGCGCGGATAGCCGACAGCCGTGCACACCATCGACGTGATCGTGGTGTGCACGGCTGTGGTGATCGTGGTCGTTTTTGCGGCGATATTGGCGCGTCAGCGGCATATGCTCCGTGCGGCCGGGGCCGTCCCGGTCGCGCTGCAACGCGGCAACCGCTGGCTGTACGGGATCGGGCGGTACGAGGACGGCGAACTGCGGTTCTACCGGGCGCTGGGGTGGGGCACCCGGCCGACGCGGGTCCTGCAGCGCGGGCAGGTCGAGGTGCTCGGCCACCGCAGCCCCGATGAGTCGGAGAACCGCTCCCTGCCGCCGACCGCCGTGATCGTGGAGTGCCGATCCGACGGCGAGGTGCTGGCGTTCGCGATCGGCGAGAGCGCCTTCACCGGCTTCGTGTCGTGGCTGGAGTCCTCCGCCCCGCTCTGACGCTCCGACGTCGTCCCGGCCGCGAATGCCGGCTTGCGGTCCGGGATCGCCACTGTCGGCCGGCGGACGTGATCTGGGACCGCAAGCAGTGGTGGGGACGGGGATGGGCGGGTGACGCCGCGCGCCGCGGCAGCTACGACAGGAGCCAGCAGCGCGGTCAAGCGGCACTGCGCGGCGCGGGTTCAGTCGAGGCCGATCTTGTCAAGGATTGTCCGGGTTTGCGCAGCTAGACCCGGCCCGATGTCGATCTGGATCGCCCGCTCGTCCGGTTCGGGCGCCTCGAGGTCGGCCAGCTGCGAGTCGAGCAGGGACGCCGGCATGAAGTGCCCCTGTCGGGCCGTGAGCCGGGCCAGCAGCTGCTCGCGCGTGCCGTGCAGGTACACGAAGGTGACCTCGCCGTCGCGCAGGACGTCCCGGTAGCGCCGTTTGAGCGCCGAGCAAGTGACGATGGCCGACATGCCGGCCGCCTCCTGGGCGGCCATCCACTCCCGGATCCGGGCCAGCCAGGGCGCGCGATCGGCGTCGTCCAGCGGGTGGCCGGCGGCCATCTTCGCGACGTTCTCGGCCGGGTGGAAGTCGTCGCCCTCGGCCAGCGGCCAGCCGAGCCGCCCGGCCAGGATGCCCGCGATCGTGGACTTACCGCACCCGGCGACGCCCATGACGACGAGGATCACCGCTCGCCTCCGGGCCTCCAGAGCACGTCGCCGTCGGGATTGGCGACCCGACAGAGGATGAAGAGCAGGTCGGAGAGCCGGTTCAGGTAGAGCAGCGCCTCCTGATTGGTGTGCTCCGGATCGGCCTCGTACAGGGCCCAGGCGCTGCGCTCGGCCCGGCGGGCGAGCGTCCGGGCCTGGTGCAGCAGGGCCGCGGCCGGCGTGCCGCCGGGGAGGATGAAGCTCGACAGTTTGGGCAGGTCGGCGTTGAACTCGTCGCACCAGGCCTCGAGCCGGGCGACGTAGGCCGGCTCAACCCGCAGCGGCGGGTACTGCGGCTCCGGCACGATGGGGGTGCACAGGTCCGCCCCCAGGTCGAACAGGTCGTTCTGGATGGCCCTGAGGACCGTCGCGACCCGCTCCGGCACGTCCCCCAGCGCCAGGACGACCCCGATCGCCGCGTTGGTCTCGTCGCAGTCGGCGTAGGCCCCGACGCGCGGGTCGGTCTTGCGGACCCGGGACATGTCACCGAGCGCGGTCGTCCCGTCGTCACCGGTCTTGGTGTAGATGCGCGTGAGGTGTACGGCCACAGGATGACGTTAGCCGTCCGGAGCATCCGGTTCGCGCAGGTAGCCTGGATCGGTGCAGGTGCTGAGGGTTACCGGCGGGGCTCGTCTCGCCGGCGGTGTGGACGTCGTCGGGGCCAAGAACAGCGTGCTGAAGCTGATGGCCGCGGCCCTGCTGGCGCCGGGGGACACCACGATCGGCAACCTCCCGGCCATCTCCGACGTCGCCATCATGCGGCAGCTGCTCGAGCGGCTGGGCTGCACGGTCACCGAGTCCGAACACGACTCGGTCGACCGGGTGACGATCAGCACGCCGCAGGAGCTCAGCTCGGAGGCGCCCTACGAGCTGGTGCGCAAGATCCGCGGGTCGATCTGCGTGCTGGGGCCCCTGCTCGCCCGCAACCGGCGGGCGAAGGTCGCCCTGCCCGGCGGCGACGCCATCGGTTCGCGGCCGCTCGACATGCACTTCGCCGGCCTGGAGCGGATGGGCGCCGAGATCCGCACCGAGCACGGCTACATCGTCGCCGAGGCCCCGGACCTGCGCGGCGCGTCCATCTGGCTCGACTTCCCGAGCGTCGGCGCCACCGAGAACATCATGACCGCGGCGGTGCTCGCGAAAGGCACCACGGTCATCGACAACGCGGCCCGCGAGCCGGAGATCGTCGACCTCTGCCGGCTGCTCGTCGCCATGGGGGCGCAGATCGACGGCATCGGCACATCCACCCTCGAGATCACCGGAGTCGAGGGGCTGACGGGCGCCAGCCACGACGCCGTCGCCGACCGCATCGTCGCCGGTACCTGGGCGATGGCGGCGCTCGCCACCCGCGGCGACATCACGGTCCGCGGGGCCAACGCCGCGCACCTCGAGATCGCCCTGGACAAGGCGGCGCACGCCGGCGCCGACGTCGAGGTGCTGGCCGACGGCTTCCGGGTGGCGATCGAGGACCGGCTCAAGAGCTTCGACGTGGTCACCCTGCCGTACCCCGGGCTGGCCACCGACCTGCAGCCGCAGGCGATCGCGGCCCTGGCCGTGGCCGACGGCACCGCGATGATCACCGAGAACCTGTTCGAGGCGCGGTTCATGTTCTGCGACGAGATCGTCCGTATGGGCGCCGACGTCCGGACCGACGGCCACCACGCCGTGGTGCGGGGGAAGGAGCGCCTCTCCGGCGCGCCGGTGCGGGCCACCGACATCCGCGCCGGCGTCGGCCTCGTCATCGCGGGTCTCGTCGCAGAAGGCGTGACCGAGGTCGCCGAGATCCACCACATCGACCGCGGTTACGTGCGCTTCGAGGAGCAGCTGCGCGGGCTCGGGGCCGAGATCGAGCGGGTGGATTCAGCGAGCTTCGGCGGGTGACTCCACCGGCGCCGCGGGCGGCGGCTGGACCCTTCGGGCCCGCCGGTCGTGCAGCGCCCGGATTCCCGACAGCGCCACGAAGTACGCGCTGCCGGCGTAGATCATCACCCGCACGAACTCGTGGTGGTGCGGCAGGGTGAGGGTGCCGATCGAGACCCCGCCGATGAGGCACGCGGCCCCGGCCCACGTGTAGTAGCGCATGAACCGGGCCCGCGCGATGTGCGGGAACGGCATCCCGGTGAGGCACAGCACCGAGAGCACGAGGGTGATGGCCGCGCCGATGCCTTCGCGGGCCTCGAGCAGGTACATCATCGGCCCGACGAGGTTCCAGGCCGCCGGGAAGCCGCGGAAGAAGTTGTCCTCGGTCATCATGTCCTTGCGGGCGAACCAGATCGCCGACGTGAACACGAGCACGCACAGGACGAAGACGCCGTAGTTGTTGTTCGGCACGACGCGGAACTGGTACATGAAGCAGGCCGGGACGATCACGCACGTGACATAGTCGATGATCAGGTCGAGCAGGAATCCGTCGATCAGCGGGACGCGCCGCTCGACCTCGAGGGCCCGCGCGATCGGCCCGTCCACGCCGTCGATCAGCAGCGTCAGCAGCAGCCAGATGATGGCCCGCTTGGCGTGTTCGACGTCACCGAACAGGACGTCGCGCAGGGCCAGCATCGCCGCCACGATCCCGAGCGTCGTGAACAGGTGCACGAGCCACGCCCGCCCCCACTGGGCCGGCGTGAACTCTTCGCCCGAGTGACGAAACGGTGACGACGGAGAACTCATCGGGGCAACAGTAGGCGGTGCCGGGGGCCGTGCAAAACCGCCCGGCTCAGCGGTCGAGCAGTAGGCGAGCGGTGTCCGCATCGCCGTGGAAGACCAGGACGTCCAGTTTGCCGTCACGCCGCTTCGACATCGACGAGCGGATACCGGCCTCGCCCAGGACCGCCCGCTGCTGCATCGCCGCCGACCGGTCCAGCCCGGCGACCACGACGGTGAGCAGCCCGAGATTCGGTGACTCGGCGGCATCGACCGGGCGAGCGCCCCGCCGGGGGCGGGACGGCTTGAACACCCATCGCAGCACGAGCGCGAGGAGCAGGACGACGAGGACCGCGATGATCAGCGCCGAGGGGTCGTTGCCCATACCGGCATCATTCCCCGGATTGCAAGTGCGCTCGCAGGCCGCGCTCGCCGGCCCGCATCATCAGGTCGTGGTTGAACCGCAGCGCCGGGCGGAACAGCCGACCGGCCGCCCGGAGCATGCCACTGCCGACGTCGACCGCCTCGTCGAAGACCGCGACGGAGCCACCGCCGTCCGCGGCGACGGTCCACTGGCTGGTGCCGGACAGGTCGCCGTGCATCCGCGCCCGCAGCACGTAACTTTCGTCGTCCTGAAACTCGCGGTGCATGACGAAGACGACGTCGTAGGGCAGCAGGCTGCGGCAGGTGAGCTCGCCGGAGAGTTCGTCGATGCGCCGGGCCTGGCGCACCTGCGGCCACCACTGCGGGTACGCCTCGACGTCGGCGAGCACGGTGTAGACGCGGTGCGGCGGCGCGGGCAGCCGCCACTCGGAGCGAAAGATGTAAGCGGCCATCTCCAGCAACTTATCCGAGAACGGACTCAGGCATCCCGGTTCGGTGCGCCGGTGACCGGCGGCTGCGCCGACCACGGGAAGTCGATCCACCGGTCGGTGCGGCGCCAGACGTAGTCGGCCGAGACCGACGTCCGCGGCTTCTCGTACACGACCGCGCTGCGTACCTCGGCGACGTGCTCGGCGCAGAACGTCGTGACGAGTTCCAGGGTCGCGCCCGTGTCGGCGACGTCGTCGGCGATCAGCACCCGGGCCCCGGCGATGTCGACCGGTTCGGGCACCGGCGGCAACACCACCGGCATGTCGAGCCGCTCGTCCACGCCGGTGTAGAACTCGACGTTGATGACGTGCAGGTTCTTGACGTCCAACGCATAGCCGAGGGCGCCGGCGACGAAGAGGCCGCCCCGGGCGATGGCGAGCACGATGTCGGGGCGGTAGCCGTCGGCGGCGATGGTGCCGGCGAGCTCGCGGGTCGCCGTGCCGAAGAGCTCCCAGGTCAGGATTTCGCGCGTCTGCGCCACTGGTTGTGCCACGCGCAAGAGCCTGCCAGATCGTTGCGGGGCTGCGAGGTCGGCCACAGAAGGCACGTCGTTTCGTGGGACGTCCGAATAAACTCGAAAGACTGCCCTTCGGAGGTGCACCCCATGCCCTTTCCCACGGACGACAGCCGCGACAAGCCCTGGCTGATGCGGACCTACGCCGGCCACTCGTCGGCCAAGGAATCCAACGCGCTCTACCGCCGGAACCTGGCCAAGGGTCAGACCGGCCTCTCGGTCGCCTTCGACCTGCCGACCCAGACCGGGTACGACCCCGACGCCGAACTCGCGCGAGGCGAGGTCGGCAAGGTCGGCGTGCCCGTGTCGCACATCGGCGACGCGCGGACGCTGTTCGACGGTGTCGACATGGAGCAGATGAACACCTCCATGACGATCAACGCGCCGGCGATGTACCTGCTGGCGCTCTACCTCTCGGTCGCCGAGGAGCACGGTGCCGACTTCGGCCGGCTCTCCGGCACCACCCAGAACGACATCATCAAGGAGTACCTGTCCCGCGGCACGTACGTGTTCCCGCCGGGGCCGTCGCTGCGGCTGATCACCGACATGATCGCGTACACGGTGGCGAACGTGCCGAAGTGGAACCCGATCAACGTCTGCAGTTACCACCTTCAGGAGGCCGGCGCGACGCCGGTGCAGGAGGTCGCGTTCGCGCTCTGCACGGCCATCGCGGTGCTCGACTCCGTCCGCGACTCGGGGCAGGTGCCGCAGGACAAGTTCGGCGAGGTCGTCGCCCGCATCTCGTTCTTCGTCAATGCCGGCGTGCGCTTCGTCGAGGAGATGTGCAAGCTGCGCGCCTTCGGCCGGCTGTGGGACGAGATCACCCGCGAGCGCTACGGCGTGCAGGACCCCAAGCAGCGCCGCTTCCGCTACGGCGTGCAGGTCAACTCGCTCGGCCTGACCGAGGCCCAGCCGGAGAACAACGTCTACCGGATCCTGCTCGAGATGCTCGCGGTGACGATGAGCAAGGACGCCCGCGCCCGCGCCGTCCAGCTGCCGGCCTGGAACGAGGCGCTCGGGCTGCCGCGGCCGTGGGACCAGCAGTGGTCGCTGCGGATGCAGCAGGTGCTGGCCTTCGAGTCCGACCTGCTCGAGTACGAGGACCTCTTCGAGGGCTCGAAGGTCGTCGAGGCCAAGGTCGCCGACATCGCCGAGGGCGCCCGGGCCGAGATCGACCGGATCCTCGAGATGGGCGGCGCCGTCGCCGCCGTCGAGTCCGGTTACCTGAAGTCGGCGCTGGTGTCATCGCTCGCGCTGCGCCGCCGCCGGATCGAGTCCGGTGAGGACGTCGTCGTCGGCGTCAACAAGTACACCGAGAGCGAGCCCAACCCGCTCGTCGGCGGCTCGGACGGCGGCATCCTGACCGTCGACCCGGCGGTGGAGGAGTCGGCGAAGGCGGCCGTCCGCGCGTGGCGGGCCGGGCGGGAGGGGCTGGCCGTCGAGGAGGCGCTGACCGCGCTGCGTGACGCCGCGAAGACCGACGAGAACCTGATGACCGCGTCGCTGGCGTGCGCGAAGGTCGGGGTCACCGTGGGGGAGTGGGCCGGCGTCCTGCGCGAGGTCTTCGGCGAGTACCGCCCGCCGACCGGTGTGGCCGGCGCCAGCGGTGGCGGGCACGAGGGCTCGCTGACCGCCGTGCAGCAGCGGGTCCGGGCACTGGGCGAGGAGCTCGGCCGGCCGCTGAAGTTCCTGGTCGGCAAGCCGGGCCTGGACGGGCACTCGAACGGCGCCGAGCAGATCGCCGTACGGGCCCGCGACGCCGGGTTCGAGGTCGTGTACTCGGGCATCCGCCTCACCCCGGCCCAGATCGTGGCCGCCGCGGTCGAGGAGGACGTCGACGTCGTCGGCCTCTCGGTGCTCTCCGGCTCGCACCTGTCGGTCGTGCCGGACGTCGTGGCCGGCCTGCACGACAACGGCCTGGACGACGTGCCGGTGGTCGTCGGCGGCATCATCCCGGAGACCGACGCGGCTACGCTGCGCGCAGCCGGAGTGGCCCGGGTGTTCACGCCGAAGGACTTCGAGATCACCGATGTCCTGGGCCAGATCGTCGACGCGATCGAGGCCGCCCGCGCCTGATGCGCGGGCGGCCTGCGGCGGCCGGTCAGCGGCTGGTGCGAAGCTGGCGGCTCACGAGCGGGATGACGATCGCGGCGGCGAGCACGTGCGCGCCCATCAGGACGACCTTGGACGACGTCGCCGTGGCGCCGGCCAGGATGTCCGGGCCGAACGACAGGACGGTCAGCGCGGTCGCCGTGACCCGGAAGGTGCGGGCCGGACGCCGGGCCCACCGGTTCAGGGCGGCCGCCAGTACGAGCCCGGCGGCCCCGCAGATCGCGACCATGATCGTGCAGGCGCCGGGCCCGATCTCGACGACGTCCTTCGCGGTGCCGCCGATGTTGCCGATGGCCAGGTGCACACCGGCGGCCCGGATGACGGCGGCGTAGATCTCGGTGGTCGCAGCGGCGAGCACGGCGGCGACGGCGCCGACCCGCCACACGCGTGCACGGGTCGGAGCGGTCGAGGCGGTCGTCGCGATCGGGCGGACGGTGGTGGCGGTCATGGCGGGCTCCTCAGGCTGCGTCGGCGTCCCTCGTGGATGCCGTTCTGCCTGTGCGTCGAACGGGCGCCCGCCGTTTCGACAGCTCCCGCGAGAATGTCGGTTCACGGCCCCGGTTTGCACCCGCACACGCTGCTATCTCGGGCGGGCGCGCCGCGATAGCGACGGCTACGGATGCAAACCGGGCCTGCGCCCGCCCGCCAGGGAGGAGGGGTCAGGGGTTGAAGCGGTCCGGGTCCGGCCCGAGCCGGCGGTCGGCGTTCAGCCCGCTGATCGCCTCCGCGTCGTCGTCGGCCAGCTCGAAGCCGAAGACGTCGAAGTTGCTGCGGATCCGCGCGGGGGTCACCGACTTGGGGATCACCACGTTGCCGAGCTGCAGGTGCCACCGGATCACGACCTGGGCCGGCGTCACGCCGTACTTCTCGGCGATCCCGGTCACCGTCTCGTCCTGCAGCAACTCGCCGCCCTGGCCCAGTGGCGACCACGCCTCGGTCACGATCCCGTGCTCGGCGTGGAACGCCCGCAGCGGCTCCTGAGTGAGATACGGGTGCAGCTCGACCTGGTTCAGGGCCGGGACGACCGACGCCTCGTCGAACAGGCGCTGCAGGTGCGCCGGCTGGAAGTTCGAGACCCCGATCGCGCGCGCTCGCCCGTCCGCGACGACCTTCTCCAGCGACCGCCAGACCTCGACGTACCGGTCGGCGGCCGGCAGCGGCCAGTGGATGAGGTAGAGGTCGAGGTGGTCCAGCCCGAGCTTGCGCAGGCTCTCGTCGAACGCAGCCTCGGCCGCGCCGGACTTGTGCGCGCCGTTGTCCAGTTTGGTGGTGATGAAGAGCTCGTCCCGCGGGATGCCGCTGTTCGCTATCGCCCGGCCGACACCATCCTCGTTGCGGTACATCGCCGCGGTGTCGATCGAGCGGTACCCGGTCTCGAGGGCGTGGGTGACGACTTGCTCGACGTCCTCGGGCGGGACCTGGAAGACGCCGAAGCCGAGCTGCGGCATGGTGGCGCCGGTGTTGAGCTGGACGGTCGGGGTATCGGTCATGAGTGGGGTTGCCTCCTTCGGTTGCCACTCGCGTTCCTACCCCACTGAGCTGTACCGGTAGCGTCGCGGGCTGTGCGTTTGGTGATCGCGCGCTGCAGCGTCGACTACGTCGGCCGGTTGACGGCGCATCTTCCGCTGGCCACCCGGCTGCTGGTGGTCAAGGCCGACGGTTCGGTGCTCGTGCACTCGGACGGCGGCTCGTACAAGCCGTTGAACTGGATGAGCCCGCCCTGCACGCTGGCCGAGGCGGACGGCGTCTGGACGGTCACCAACAAGGCCGGCGAGCAGTTGATCATCACGTTCGACGGGGTGGAGCACGAGTCGTCCCACGAGCTCGGTGTCGACCCCGGGTTGGTGAAGGACGGCGTCGAGGCCCACCTGCAGAAGCTGCTGGCCGAGCACATCCACACCCTCGGGGAGGGCTACCGGCTGGTGCGCCGGGAGTATCCGACCCCGATCGGCCCGGTCGACATCCTGGCCCGGGACCCGGCCGGGGTGGCCGTCGCCGTCGAGATCAAGCGCCGCGGCGAGATCGACGGAGTAGAACAACTTTCCAGATATTTGTCATTACTGAACCGCGATCCTCTGCTGGCGCCCGTCCAGGGGGTCTTCGCGGCCCAGGAGATCAAGCCTCAGGCGAGGACGCTCGCAGAAGACCGTGGCATCCGGTGCGTCGTGCTCGACTACGACGCGCTGCGGGGCATCGACAACGTTCAAGATCGGTTGTTCTGACCGCTACGGTCGGTTCGTGCTGCCTGAACTCTGGTCGGACCCGGACCCCGACACGGGCAGCGGTTGGCTGTTCTGTCTCGCTGGTCCGCATGGTGACCAGGCGAGAGCAACCTCGTGACCGAGATCAGAACAACCCAGCAGGAACACTCCGGCCGCTTCGATGCCGTCGATCGGCGTTTCGACTCCGTCGAGGCGACGGAGTGGAGCAGCTGACCCGCTACCTCGAACTGCTCAACCGCGACCCGCTGCTCGCCCCGGTGCAGGGCGTGTTCGCGGCGCAGGAGATCAAACCGCAGGCCCGCACGCTGGCCGAGGACCGCGGCATCACCTGCCTGGTTCTCGACCACGACGCGCTCCGCGGGATCGACGACCCGTCCCAGCGCCTGTTCTGGGCCGAAGGCCTGTCTGCCCCTTCGGACATCGGTGCCCTTGGGATCTCGAAACGGCGCCGCGGTCCGGCGTAATTTGCGGATGCACCCGCCATCAGGAGGCAGCCATGAGCGAGGACGGCATCTCGGCCTACGTGCTGGACGAGAGCGGCAACCCGCAGGAGATCGAGGGCGGCGCCCAGGTGCAACAGGGCGCGGACTACTGGGACGAAGCCGACGAACGTCCGGGCCACCACGATGACGGCAGCCGGATGTGGCGCTTCCTCCCGCAGGCCGACCCTCGTTCCTGGGGCGAGCTGACCTACATCGACGAGCACATCGACGAGGTCAAGACGCTGGGCTGGATCGAGGACAACCCCGAGGGCAATCACTGGACGGTCGACGAGGCGATCCAGGCCCACGAGACCTGGGCCGCAGTGGCGACCGAGCCGTACCGGACGGTCGTCGATGACGAGGGACAGGTACACGTCGACCCCTACGTCCCGGTGGCCGAGCGTCCCGCGGCGGCGCCGATGGACCTCGCGGCCGAGACGGTCCAGGCCTACTCGACACCTCCGGCCGCACCCCCCGCCCCGCCCGCCCAGGCGGTGCCGGCCGCGCCGCCCACGCCACCCGCGCCGCCCACGCCGGCCGGGCCGCAATGGCAGCGTCCGGAGGACCGCAACCCCGAGGGCACGGGCTACGGGGACGTGATGGACGAGTTGCGCCAGCGCGTGCCGGAGAACGACGGCCGGTGGACCGCCACCCAGGCCGCGCAGGCCTACGGGGATCAGCAGTTCCTCGACGAGCAGGGCATCACGGCCGCGCAGGACGCCGCGATGCGGGCGGGCGAGGCGTCAGTCGGGCCCGACGGCGTGGCCGACGTCGAGGGGTACAACCGCGCGGTCGCCGCCGGCGCGGACCTCCAGAACGCGTACGCCGCGACCGACAGCACGCGCAACCGGTACCAGCAGAGCACCGATTTCCGGCCGTCGACGCCGCTGGACCAGCAGCAGCGCGAGATCGCCGAGCAGGCGCAGGCGGCGCAGGCCCAGGCCGCTGCCGACCCGGCTTCTCTCGGGCTCGGCATGACGGCCGACCAGCAACGGGCCTACGCCGACGCGCAGGAGTACGCCGGGCGCACCGGCCAGCAGCTCGATCCGGCCGTCCCGCTCAATGCCGAGCAGCAGGCGTGGCTCGACCAGGTCCGCCAGGCCGAACTGGCCCAGGCCGAGACCGACAGCGCGGCCTGGCAGGCGAGCGAGGAGGGGCAACGGCAGGCCGCGGCTGCCGAGCGGCAGTCCGAGTTCGCCCGTACCGAGCAGGAGCGGGTCGAGGCCTCGCGGCTCGCCGCCGAGCAGCGGATGGGACGCAACGGCTGACCGGTGCAGCGGCGCCCGGCCGGTGGTGAAAGGCTGCCGCCATGTCTCTCGTCCTGTTGGAGAACGGCCCGGCCGACGGCGTCCGCCTGATCACCCTGAACGACCCCGACCGGCGAAACGCGCTGTCGCCGGACCTGCAGGCCGAGCTCGGCGCGGCCGTCGACGCCGTGGCCGCGGACCGCGACGCCCGCGTGCTGGTCGTCACCGGCAACGGCCCGGGGTTCAGCGCCGGTGCCGACCTGCCGGCCGTCTTCGGCGCGCTGGACCGCGACACCGTCGAGATCCGGGCCGGGCTACGGGCCATCTACGACAGCTTCCTGCGGGTCCGCCGCCTCGAGATCCCGACGATCGCCGCGGTGCAGGGTGCGGCGGTCGGCGCCGGGGTCAACCTGGCGATGTCCTGCGACGTTCGGATTGCCGGCCCGCACGCGCGCTTCGGCATCACGTTCACCAAGCTCGGGCTGCACCCCGGCGGCGGCTGCACGTACTTCCTCACCCACGCGCTCGGCCGGCAGCGGGCGATGGCGCTGATCCTCGGTGGCGAGACGCTCGCCGCCGGCGAGGCGCTGCAGTTGGGGCTCGTCCTCGAGGTCGTCGACGATCCGCTCGCGCGGGCTCTCGAGACCGCCGCCGGCTGGGCCGCGGTCGATCCGGCGCTGTCGCGCGACATCAAGCGGGCGGTCGGGATCGCCGAGCGGGGTGGCTTCGACGAGACCCTCGACTTCGAGGCCTGGGCCCAGGCGGCGTCCACCCGCAGCCCGCTGCTGCGGGAGGCGGTAAGCCGTTTCACGCGGTGAGTTACTTCTCAGTAACATTGCGGGTCCCGGTCGGCCCACTAGGGTCGCCGGTGACGGCCGTCTCGGCGCGTCCGGGCCAGGTTCCGGCGCCGACAACCCAGTGAGATCCGCGGAGGACGCGTTCATGGCACGGGAGTTCCAGCAGGTCGGCGTGGTCGGGCTCGGCACGATGGGTGCCGGCATCGTCGAAGTCCTGGCCCGCAGCGGCCTCGACGTGATCGCGGTGGACAAGGACGAGCACGCGCTCGCTCGCGGGCGCGGTCACATCGAGGGCTCGACCGCGCGCGCGGTCGAGCGCGGCAAGCTCACGGCCGACGAGCAGAAGACCCTGCTCGACCGGATCTCCTTCGGCACCGACCTCGCGGCCCTGGCCGAGGCCGACCTGGTGATCGAGGCCGTCCCGGAGCAGCTCGAGCTCAAGCGCGGCATCTTCACCGCGCTGGACGGCATCTGCAAACCCGACACCGTCCTGGCCAGCAACACGTCGTCGCTCTCGATCACCGAGATCGCGGTGGCGACGGGCCGCCCCGGCAAGGTCGTGGGTATGCACTTCTTCAACCCGGCCCCGGTGATGAAGCTCGTCGAGGTCATCCGCACCGTCGTGACCGAGCAGGACGTCGTCGACGACGTGGAGGCCTTCGCCCAGAAGCTCGGCAAGACCGACGTCACCGTCGGCGACCGGGCCGGGTTCATCGCCAATGCGCTGCTGTTCGGCTACCTCAACCACGCCGTGGCGCTGTACGAGTCGCGCTACGCATCGCGCGAGGACATCGACGCGGCGATGAAGCTCGGCTGCGGCCTGCCGATGGGTCCGCTCGCCCTGCTCGACCTCATCGGGCTCGACACGGCCTACGAGATCCTCGACACGATGTACAAGCAGGGCCGCGACCGCCTGCACGCGCCCCAGCCGTTGTTCAAGCAGATGATGACCGCCGGCCTGCTCGGCCGGAAGTCCGGGCGCGGCTTCTACACCTATGACGCGCCGGACTCGCCGAAGGTGGTGGCCGATGCCCTGACACCGGCCGCCGACGCCGAGCTCGAGGGCGTCCGGGACGTGTCCCGGGTCGGTGTCGTCGGCTCCGGCACGATGGCCACCGGCATCATCGAGGTCTTCGCCAAGGCCGGCTACGACGTGACCTTCGTCGCCCGCTCGACGGACAACGTGGAGGCCGTCCTCAAGGCGATCACCCGCTCGCTCGACAAGGCCGTCCAGCGCGGCAAGCTCGCCGAGGACAAGCGCGACGCCGCCATCGCCCGGGTCAGTGGCACGACGTCGCTGGACGACCTGGCGTCGGTGCAGCTCGTCGTCGAGGCGGTGGTCGAGGACCTCGCGGTCAAGCAGACGCTGTTCTCCAACCTCGACGACATCTGCGCGCCGGGCACCGTCCTCGCGACCACGACATCCTCCCTGCCGGTGATCGAGTGCGCGGCCGCGACGTCGCGCCCGGCCGACGTCATCGGCATGCATTTCTTCAACCCGGCCTCGATCATGCGGCTCGTCGAGGTCGTCACCACGGTGGCGACGGCGGCCGATGTCGAGGCGACCGTGCTCGACGTGACGAAGAAGATCGGCAAGCACCCGGTGCGCTGCGGCGACCGCTCCGGGTTCATCGTCAACGCCCTGCTCTTCCCCTACCTCAACGACGCGATCAAGATGCTCGAGGCGCACTACGCGACCGCCGACGACATCGACTCGGCGATGAAGGTCGGCTGCGGCTACCCGATGGGCCCGTTCGAGCTCCTGGACGTCGTCGGCAACGACGTCTCGCTGGCGATCCAGCGCGAGCTGTACCAGGAGTTCCGCGAGCCCGGGTTCGCCCCGGCCCCGCTGCTCGAGCACCTCGTCACCGCCGGCCGCCTCGGTCGCAAGACGGGCAAGGGGTTCCGCGACTACTCGGCCTGACCCTCGTTGGTTGAGTGGTCAGGTGCGCTCCGAGTGGTGAGTTGTACCTGACCACCCAATGCCGAACTGACCACTCAACGCGTCGATGGTCGCGTTCGGCTGCGGAGAACGTGGCCGCGACCGGACCGCTCCCGCGACGAGAAGCGCGCTGTGGTGCGATCTGAGGATGCCGCGGCACAACCGTCGACGTGAGGTCGAGCCGCTTCGGCCGCCGCCGGCCGCGGTGACGCGCCGGGCGGAGTGGCAGGGCGAGGTGTGGACGGTCCGCTCCGTCCCCGGCGCCAACGCGGTCAAGCCGTACCGCTGCCCGGGGTGTGCCCAGCTCATCCCGACCGGAGTTCCGCACCTGGTCGTGTGGTCGGAGGCCGACCGGGACGCCGGCGACCGGCGGCACTGGCACCGGGCGTGCTGGACGGCGCGGGACCGCCGGGCCCCGCGCTGAGCGTCAGTCGAGAGCGGCCGGGTCGTCCGGCGTGGCCGCGCGGGCCTCGGCCAGCGCGTCCTGCAGGCGCATCTGGAGGGTGTCGAGCTGGGTGTGCGCGTCGTCCCGGATGCCGTGCAGCCGGCGCACCTCGGCGACGGCGTCGGCGACGACCTGCTCGGCCCGGGCCTTGGCGTCGGCGATCGTCTGGGCGGCCTGGGCGTCGGCCGCGTCCTGCGCCTCGGCCTGCTCGGTGAGCGCCTTCGTCCGCCGCAGCCGCAGGGTGATCTCGAAGTCCTCGTCGGCGCGGTCGCGGACGGCCTGGGCCTCGGCCTCGAGCCGCGCCCGCTCCTCGGCCGCCTCGGTGTCGAGGCGGTTTCGCGCCGCCTCGGCCTCGGCCGACAGCCGGTCCTCCTCGGCGCGGGTGCGGGCCTCGGACTCGGCCAGGGCCTGCTCGACCTCGGTCTTGTGCGCCTCGGCCTCGGCCAGCCGGCGGCGGAAGGTCTCGTCGGCGTCGGCCAGGCGGGCGGTCGCCTGTTCGACGATGCGCTCGGCCTCGGCCTGGGCGGCCGAGCGCGTGCGGGCCGCGGAGTCGGCGGCACCGTTGCGGACCTGCTCGGCCTCGGCCTGGGCCTCGGTGCGGATCCTGGTCGCGTCGGCCGTCGCGGTCTGCAGGATCTGCTTCACCCGATCGTCGACGTTGTCGGCGGTGACGGTCTCGGTGGCCGCGCGGAGCTGGCGACGCAGCGACTCGATCTGGGCCTGGGTGCTGGCGAGTTGCGCGGCGAGATCGGCGTTGCGGGCCGCGGCGGCATCGCGCTCGGCGGCGATGACCCGGATGTCGTCGTCGAGGCGGGAGATCTCGCGGTCGACCTGGGCCCGGTCGTACCCGCGCATGGCGGTGTCGAAGCCTCGGCTGGTCTCGTAGAGCGGCAGAAGGTCCGAAGTGGGCTGATCGCTCATGGCTGCCATGGTCGCATCACCGCCTGGGAGGACTCAAAGACGCTGTCGCCGCCGCCCGATGAGGGCGGCGGCGACCGCCGAACGACTCAGACGCCCCGGAAGCGGTTGATCGCGTCCAGGTGCTTGGTTCGCAGCTCGTGGTCGTGCACGCCGAGCCCCTCCTCCGGGGCGAGGCAGAGCACGCCGATCTTGCCCTGGTGCAGGTTCTTGTGGACGTCGTAGGCCGCCTGCCCGGTCTCGGCCAGCGGGTAGGCCTGCGACAGCGTCGGGTGGATGTAGCCCTTCGAGATGAGCCGGTTGGCCTCCCACGACTCGCGGTAGTTCGCGAAGTGGGAGCCGACGATCCGCTTCAGGGTCATCCAGAGGTAACGGTTGTCGTACTCGTGCATGTAGCCCGACGTCGAGGCGCAGGTGACGATCGTGCCGCCGCGCTTGGTGACGTAGACGGACGCGCCGAAGGTCTCGCGGCCCGGGTGCTCGTAGACGATGTCGACGTCCTCGCCGCCGGTGAGCTCGCGGATCTTGGCCCCGAACCGCTTCCACTCCTTCGGGTTCTGCTGGTCGCCGTCCCAGAACTGGTAGCCCTCGGCCGAGCGGTCGATGATCAGCTCGGCGCCCATGCGGCGGCAGATCTCGGCCTTCTCCGGCGACGACACGACGCAGATCGGGATCGCGCCGCCGTTGAGCGCGTACTGCGTGGCGTAGCCGCCGAGGCCGCCGGAGGCGCCCCAGATCAGCACGGTGTCGCCCTGCTTCATGCCGGCGCCGTGGTGCGAGACGAGCTGTCGGTACGCGGTCGAGTTGACGAGGCCGGGGGACGCGGCCTCCTCCCACGTGAGGTGCGGCGCCTTCGGCATCAGCTGGTTGGCCTTGACGAGGGCGAGTTCGGCCAGGCCACCGAAGTTCGTCTCGAAGCCCCAGATGCGCTGCTGCGGGTCCATCATCGAGTCGTCGTGGCCGGCGGCGTCCTCGAGCTCGACCGACAGGCAGTGCGCGACGACCTCGTCGCCGGCCTTCCACTTCGTCACGCCCGGGCCCACCCGCAGCACCACGCCGGCGAGGTCGGAGCCGACGACGTGGTACGGCTGGTCGTGCTTCTTGGTGAGCGAGGAGTACTTGCCGTACCGCTCGAGGAAGCCGAACGTCGACACCGGCTCGAAGATCGAGGTCCACACGGTGTTGTAGTTGATCGCGCTGGCCATCACGGCCACGATCGCCTCGCCCGGCCCGAGCTCGGGGGTGGGCACCTCTTGCAGGTGCAGCGACTTGCGCGGGTCCTTGTCGCGGGTGGCGAGGCCCTCGAACATGTCGACCTCGTCCTTGCGGACCACCATGCCCTGGTAGCTGTCCGGGACCGGCAGGTCGGCGACGGCGGCGTAGTCGCCGGAGAGGATCGCGTTGCGGATTTCGTCCACGGGAATGGCCTCCATGACGGGGGTCGAGTGGAAAGGGGTCGGTGCCTTGGTGCGTATGTTACTGGACGGTAACGTAACCCCGTCCGGGCGTCAGTGCGCGCCGGCGGCGGGTTGGACGAGCTCGACGAGCACGCCCCCGGCGTCCTTGGGGTGGATGAAGTTGACCCGGCTGTCGGACGTGCCCCGGCGCGGGGCGTCGTAGAGCAGCCGCAGCCCGCGTTCGCGCAGCGTCTCGCTGACCTTCTCGATGTCGTCGACGGTGTAGGCCACCTGCTGCACGCCCGGGCCGTTGCGGCCGATGAACTTCGCGATCGTCGAGTCCTCGTTGAGCGGCGCGAGGAGCTGGATGCGGGTCGAGCCGTCGCCGACGGCCAGCATCGCCTCGCGGACGCCCTGCTCCTCGTTGGTCTCCTCGTGGACGCTGATCACGCCGAAGGCGTCCCGGTAGAAGGCGATCGCCTCATCCAGGTCGGGCACCGCGATCCCCACGTGGTCGATCTTGGTGAACAGGCTGCTCATGAAGCTGGCTCCCGGTCTTTCGTCAGAAGGATGAGAATGCTGTCGTTCGGTACCTGCCGGTACCCGTGCCGTTCGTAGAGGCGGACGTTCTGCTCGCTCTTCGGCCCCGTCTCCACCGCGAACCGCCCGGCCTCGGCCGGAGCGAGCCGCTCGATCGCCCGGATCAACGCCGACCCGATGCCGGCGCCCTGCCGGTCCGGGACCACGACCAAGCGCCCGATGAACCACGCGCCCCCGTCCAGCTTCGCCCGGACGGACCCGACGATCCGGGCACCGTCCACGGCGACCAGGACCGTCTCGGTCTCGATCGCCGCCCGGACCTCGTCGACCGTCTGCGTCAACGGTGCCATGTGCACGTCATCGTGCAACTGGGCCTCGGTGACGAACGCCGCCCGCTGGACGGTGAGCACCTCGCCCGCCTCGCCGGGATCTGCGTGCCGAATCGAGAGCATCCGGTCATCGTGGCAACCCGAACCGCTTTCGGGCGAGTCGGCCGTGCCGAGGTTCACACTCCGATGCGCCCGGCTTGCTGGTTACAGTGGAATGTCCGAAGCATTGCGCCGCAACGGCGTTCCGCCCGCGACTCGCGGGCCAATCTAGGAGGACAAACCGTATGGCTGGATCGGTCATCGTCAACGGCGCACGCACCCCGATGGGCCGCCTGCTCGGCTCGCTGAAGGACTTCTCGGGCGCGGACCTCGGCGGGTTCGCCATCAAGGCCGCCCTCGAGCGCGCGGGCGTCGCGCCGGACCAGGTCCAGTACGTGATCATGGGGCAGGTGCTGCAGGCCGGCGCCGGTCAGATCCCGGCCCGCCAGGCCGCGCACAAGGCCGGCATCCCGCTGACCGTCCCGGCGCTGACGATCAACAAGGTCTGCCTCTCCGGCCTCGACGCGATCGCGCTGGCCGACCAGCTCATCCGGGCCGGCGAGTTCGACATCATCGTCGCCGGCGGCCAGGAGTCGATGACCAACGCTCCGCACCTGCTGCCCAAGTCGCGCAGCGGTTACAAGTACGGCGCCGTCGAGCTGGTCGACGCGATGGCCTTCGACGGGCTCACCGACATCTTCGACAACATCCCGATGGGGGAGTCGACCGAGCAGTTCAACACCACGCTCGGGCTCACCCGCGAGGAGCAGGACGAGTTCTCCGCCCGCTCCCACCAGCGCGCCGCCGTCGCCCAGAAGAACGGGGTCTTCGACGAGGAGATCGCGCCGGTGCTCATCCCGCAGCGCAAGGGTGACCCGATCGAGTTCCGGGAGGACGAGGGCATCCGGGCCGACACGACGGCCGAGTCGCTGGCCAAGCTGCGCCCGGCCTTCAGCAAGGACGGCACGATCACGGCCGGCTCGTCCTCGCAGATCTCCGACGGCGCGGCCGCGGTCGTCGTGATGAGCAAGGCGAAGGCGCAGGAGCTCGGGCTCACCTGGATCGCCGAGATCGGCGCGCACGGCAACGTCGCCGGCCCGGACAACTCGCTGCAGTCGCAGCCGGCCAACGCCATCAAGGACGCGCTGCGCAAGGAGAACCTGTCCGTCTCCGACCTCGACGTCATCGAGATCAACGAGGCGTTCGCCGCGGTCGGCCTGCAGTCCATGAAGGACCTCGGCGTCGGCGAGGAGATCGTCAACGTCAACGGCGGGGCCATCGCGCTCGGCCACCCGATCGGCATGTCGGGCGCGCGGCTCGCGTTGTCGCTCGCGCTCGAGCTCAAGCGGCGCGGCGGCGGCACCGGCGCCGCCGCCCTCTGCGGCGGCGGTGGCCAGGGCGACGCGCTGATCCTGCACGTCCCCGCCGCTTCCTGATCCGTGGCGGTATCGCGGCGCGGCGTCGACATCCCAGACCTCGTCCGGCGGGCGTGCGACGCCGAGCCGCGGGCCGTCGCCCGGCTGATCTCGCTGGTCGAGAACGACTCGCCGGCCCTGCGGGAGGTCGCCGCCGCGCTCGCGCCGTACGGCGGCCACGCGCAGGTCGTCGGCCTGACCGGCTCGCCCGGTGTGGGGAAGTCGACGTCGACGTCGGCGATCGTCACCGCGCTGCGGGAAGCCGGTCGCCGGGTCGGCGTGCTCGCGGTCGACCCCTCCTCGCCGTTCTCCGGCGGCGCGCTGCTCGGCGACCGGGTTCGCATGCAGGATCACGCGACCGATCCCGGGGTCTTCATCCGGTCGATGGCCTCGCGCGGGCAGCTCGGCGGGCTGTCGGCCGCGGTGCCGCAGGCGCTGCGGGTACTCGATGCCGCGCACTGCGACATCGTGCTGGTCGAGACCGTGGGCGTCGGGCAGGCCGAGGTCGAGATTGCGTCACTGGCCGACACCACGCTGCTGGTCGTCGCGCCCGGCTTCGGTGACGGGATCCAGGCGGCCAAAGCCGGGATCATCGAGATCGCCGACGTGTTCGTCGTGAACAAGGCCGACCGGGACGGCGCCGACCAGGTAGTCCGGGACCTGCGCTACATGCAGTCGCTCGGCGGCCGGCACTCCGACGCCGGCGCGTGGCGGCCGCCGATCGTGAAGACGGTCGCGGCGCGAGGCGAGGGCGTGCAGGACGTCCTGGATGCCGTGGAGAAGCATCGGGCCTGGATGGACAAGCACGGCGAGCTCGAGCGGCGGCGCCGGGCCCGCGCGGCCGCCGAGATCGAGGCGATCGCGCTCGGCACCGTGAAACTGCGCTTCGCCGACGTACACGGCTCGGCCGCCCTGGACGCCGCCGCGGCCCGGGTCGTCGCCGGCGCCACCGACCCGTACGCCGCCGCCGACGAACTGGTCTCCTCGATCTGACCTCCCGCCCCGCGACTCAAAGTCGCGAGATGAAGTCGAGGGTCAGCTCGGCGGTCCGGTCCGGGTGCTCGAACTGGGGGACGTGCCCGCAGCTCTCCAGCACCACCGACCGCCCGTGCGGCAGCGCCTCGTCGACCCAGCGGGCGAAGCCGGCCGGCACCAGGACGTCCCGGTCGCCCCACAGGAACAGGGCCGGGGGCGTCAGGCTCGGCAGCCGGTCCCAGAACCCGCTCTCGCCGAACGGCTCGTCCAGGTAGACGTTGCGCAGCGCGGAGAACACGGCCAGCCGGTTGGCCCGGATCGACACCACCCGGACGAACTCGTCGATGGCCGCCTCGTACCAGGGCTCGGGCAGGCAGGTCGGGTCGGCGAACAGGCCCCGCAGCCCGCGCATCGCCATCCGCCGCGGCACCCGGACGGGCAGGGCTGCGATCTCGTCGGGCACCAGCCGGACGAACGGGACGAGCTGACGCAGCTTGCGGAAGGCGACCGCCGGGCAGAGCAGGACGAGCCCACGGACCTCGTACGGCGAGTTGAGCGCGGCCTCGAGCGAGGCCCGGCCGCCGAGGCTGTTGCCGACCAGCACGGCCGGCTGGTCGCAGGTCTCGCGCAGGAACGCGAGCAGCCAGTCGCCGAGGAACCGCGCGGCGTGCGCCGCGTTCTTCGCCTCGGTGCCGCCGTGCCCGGGCAGGTCCGGCGCCAGCACCCGATACTTCTCGGCCAGCCGCGGGATCAACGGCAGCATCGAGGCGTTCGTCGCGCTCAGCCCGTGCACCAGCACCACCGGCGGCGCGTCGTGCGGGCCGGCCTCGAGGTAGAACGTCTCGATGCCCCCGGCCCGGACCGAGCGGGTGTAGGTCCGGGCGACGTCCGACCCGGCGGCCTCGAACAGCCCGTCGAGCTGCAGGGCCAGGGCCAGGTTGCCGCGCACGGTCAGCGCGCCGTCCAGGAACGCCTGCACCCCGGACCGCTCACCGGACACCACCTCGGTCAGCACCGGCAGGGCGGCCCGGACGACGGTCGTCGGGTGCGGGGGCCCGCCCCGACGCGCACCGGCCCGGCCCTTCTCGATGTCGACGGTCCAGTTCGCCAGCCCGCCCGCGCTGAACATCAGGCTGGCGCTCGTGTCCGCGAGCAGCGGCGAGTACATGCCGAGCAGGCGCCGGCGCAGCAGCGGCAGCAGGTCGTAGTCCGGCACCCGATCATCCTGGCCGACGGGCGTCGCGCCCACGCGGCGAGGGTTCGCCCTACCGGTGGGTAACATCCGGCGGATGGAGGTCTCCGGCGACGTCGACGAGGGCTTCGGCCCGGTGGTGGACGAGTTCCGCCGCAACTTCACCCGGCGCGGCGACATCGGCGCCGCGCTCGCCGTGTACCGCGACGGCCGCCCGGTCGTCGATCTATGGGGCGGGGTGCGCGACACGGTGCGCGGCCGGCCCTGGGAACGCGACACGATGGTGCCGGTCTTCTCGACCACGAAGGGCATCTCGGCGCTCGTCGTCGCCTCCCTGCGCTCGCGCGGCCTGCTGGACTGGGACGCGCCGGTGGCCCGCTACTGGCCCGAGTTCGCCGCCGCCGGGAAGCAGGCGGTGACCCTGCGCCAGCTGTTCGCGCACGAAGCCGGGCTGGCCGTGCTCGACACCCAGCTGCGCTCGCGCGACCTGCACGACCTCGACGCGCTGGCCGCGGTGCTCGCGGCGCAGCCGCCGGCGTGGGACCCCGGAACCCGCCGCGGCTATCACGCGATCTCGCTCGGGCTCTACCAGAACGAGATCGTCCGCCGGGTCGACCCGCAGCACCGGACGATCGGCCGCATCCTGGCCGAGGAGTTCGCCGGCCCGATGAGGCTGTCCTTCCACATCGGCCTGCCGGAGGACGTCGACCTCGACAACATCGCCGTCCTCGCCCGGCTCGCGCCCGCGGCCGCACTGCGCCAGATCCCGGGCGTCCCGTGGAAGCTGGCCCGGCAGCTCGCGAACCGCAGCAGCCCGACCTCGCGCTCGCTCGCCAACCCGGCGCTGGCCCGGCCGGACCGGTTCACCCGCCGCAGCGTCCTCACCCCCGAGGTGCCTTCCAGCAACGGCGTCGGGACGCCCCGCTCGATCGCCGCCCTGTACGGCGCGGCCGCGATCGGTGCCCCCGAGCTGCCGGTCGACTCGGCCACCCTGGCCGAGCTGGCCGAGCCGGTGGCCGCCCCGCCCCGGACCGACATCCTGCTGCTCGCCCGGCGCGCGTACGCCCTCGGGTTCAGCAAGCCGGTGCCGGAGTTCTGGTTCGGCTCGCCCGGTGGCCGCAGCTTCGGCACGCCCGGGCTCGGCGGGTCGTTCGGCTTCGCCGACCCGGACGCGCGGGTGGGCTATGCCTGGGCCCCGAACCGGCTCGGCATCCGGTTGAGCGACGATCCGCGCGAGGGGGCGGTCCGGCGGGCCGTCTACGCGTGCCTGGGGTGAGTCAGTGCGCGACGGGGACCCCGCTGGACTCCTCGACCTCGAGCAGCGACACCTCGTGCAGCTGGGCCTCGTACGCGGCGTGCCCCCCGCGGATGCCGAACAGGCGCTTCGACAGCAGCAGGTACAGCACCGCCGCGACGTTGACGGCGAGGGCGACGATCTTGAGCCAGCTGACCTTGTCGGTGAGCTCGTAGACCTCGAGCGGGATGAAGATCGTCGTCCCGACGACGGCGACGTACTCGCCCCAGCGCTTGAGCGACCAGAGACCGATGCCCTCGAGCACCTGGAGCAGTCCGTAGAACAGGATGCCGAAGGCGATCAGGTTCAGCGTCGACTGCTTGGCGTTCAGGATCTTCTCGATGCTGTGGACGGTCGCGGAGTCCGACACGTTGAAGTGGATCTGGTTGAAGAACGGCTTCAGCGCAGTGAGGTCCTGGTCGACGAGTTCCTTGATGCTCGCCTGCGTGCTCTTGAGCTTGAACACGGCCGCGGCCAGCAGCAGCAGGATCGCGCCGCGGATCCAGCGCTCGAGGGCCAGGGCGCGCAGGATGAACGCGGCCCGCAGCGCCTTGCCGCGCAGCAGCACCGGGGCGTCCTCGGCCGGGCCCGCCCCGCTCGGATCGCCGAGGACGTAGGTGCCGCAGCGCAGGCAGCGCCAGGCATCGCCCAGCGGCGTGCTCGCCTCCAGCTTGGCCCGGAACTCCGGCTCACTGGGCGCGTAGGTGACGTGCCCCCGGCGCGCGCAGGTGCGCAGGTTCCACTCCATGGTTGTGCAGGTTGCCAGCTATCCGTCGCGGCTGTCGATTCCGGCGCGCCCGGCTCGTCGGGACAATGAGGGTCCGATCCGCGGACCGTCAGACGAGGGAGCCGACGTGGCGAGATTTCTGGTGCTGATCTACGAGGACGAGCAGCAGTGGATCGACGGGGCCGAGGGCAGCGAGCAGGCCATGGCCCAGCACAGCAGGTTCGGCGCCGAGCACGCCGACGCGATCGTGGCCGGTCACGCGCTGCAGCCCACCGGCACGGCGACGAGCCTGCGACGCAACCCGGCCGGGTCGGTCGAGGTGACCGACGGCCCGTTCGTCGAGACGAAGGAGGCGCTCGGCGGGTTCTACCTGATCGAGGCCGACGACCTCGACGCCGCGGTCGAGCTGGCCAAGCAGGTGCCGGCGCCGTTCGGCGGCCTCGAGGTCCGTCCGGTGATGGTGTTCGACTGATGGGCACGTACGTGGTCCTGATCTATCAGGACGAGGCGCGGTCCGACCATCTCGGCGACGCCGAGCATGGTGACCTGCTCGAGCAGCACGGCGCGTTCCAGCGGGCCCATGGTGCCAAGGTCAAGATCGGCGACGCGCTGCAGCGCGCCGCGTCGGCCCGCCGCGTCCAGGTCGGCGACGGCACGATGTCGGTGACCGACGGCCCCTTCGTCGAGACCAAGGAGGCGCTCGGCGGCTTCTACCTGATCGAGGCCGCGGATCTGGACGAGGCGATCGCCGTCGCCAGGGACGTGCCGGCGCCGCACGGCGGGGTCGAGGTCCGCCCGGTGATGGAGCTCTGCTGACCGCCGCCGAGGTCGCGACCGCCGTCGCGGAGGCGCACCGTCGCGAATGGGGCTACGTGCTCGCCGCGACGGTGCGGGTCACCCGCGATCTCGACCTCGCCGAGGAGTGCGTCCAGGACGCGTACGCCACCGCGCTGCGCACCTGGGCCGAGCGGGGCATACCGGCCAAGCCGGGGGCCTGGCTCACGACCGCGGCCCGCAACCGGGCGCTCGACATCCTCCGCCGCGAGGCCACCCTCACCCGGCTGCTGCCGATGATCGTCGAAGACGACGACGAGCCCGGGCCCTCGGTCGACGGCGAGCACGAGATCAACGACGACCGGCTGCGCCTGATCTGCACCTGCTGCCACCCATCCCTGGCGCCCGACGCCCGGCTCGCGCTCACCCTGCGGCTAGTGTGCGGGCTGACCACGGCCGAGGTGGCCCGCTCGTTCCTGGTCAGCGAGTCGACGATGGCGGCGCGGATCACCCGCGCGAAGAAGAAGATCGCCGCCGCCCGCATCCCGTACCGCGTGCCGTCCGCGGCCGAGCTGCCGGCGCGGATCGATGCCGTGCTCTCGGTCGTCCACCTCGTCTTCACCACCGGGCACAGTGCGCCGGTCGGCGACCGGCTGCGCCGCGGTGATCTGGTGGAGCGGGCGCTCGACCTCGCCCGCATCCTGCGCGCGCTGCTGCCGGACGACGCCGACGTCGCCGGTCTGCTCGCGCTGATCCTGCTCACCGACGCGCGGCGCGAGACCCGGGTGGACGCCGCCGGGAATCTGCTGCTGCTCGCCGATCAGGACCGCTCGCGCTGGGATCGCGCCGAGATCGCCGAAGGCGTCGAACTGGTGAAGGAGGCGCTGCGCCGGCGCCCACCCGGACGGTTCGCGTTGCAGGCGGCGATCGCGGCCGTCCACGCCGAGTCGCCGTCCTGGGAGGCGACCGACTGGGACGAGGTGGTGGCGCTCTACGGCGTGCTCGGGGAGGTGTGGCCGTCGCCGGTCGTGGCGTTGAACCGCGCCGTGGCGGTCGGCTTCGCCCGCGGCCCCGAGGCCGGTCTGGCCGAACTGGACGCGCTGGCGACCGAGCCGCAGCTGGCCGTCTACGGCTACTTCGCGGCGTCACGGGCCGACTTCCTGCGGCGCCTCGGCCGGGCCGACGACGCCCGCCTGGCCTATGAGGAGGCACTGGCGCTCACCGACAACGAGGTGGAGCGGTGCTTCCTCGAGCGGCGGCTTACCGAACTCGCCGCCGGCTGAGTTCGGCACCAAGGTGAGATTCGATGGGCAAGGCCCGTGCCCAGCCACGCACTGTCCGGTGGTCTCGGAACTGTAGGCCGGCAGCGCGGGTGCCGCCGTGCGCTGGCCGAAGTCGATCAGCTTCTCCTGCCGAAGCGCTGCCGAGGCGCGGGCGCAGCGACGATTCGGCCGGCAAGGCTGATCAGCTCTGACGGGCCGGGGACATCACCGTTCCCTTCGGCGTTGACGCTCATCGGCACGGCGGCCGCGGTGGCCGCCGGTGGATCCAGGCTGCACCAGAGGGAAAGATCACCTCCGCGCGTGGGCACGACGGCGGGTCGTCGCGCGGATAGATTGGCCGGATGACCGACAACGCCGACGTCATCGTCGTGGGGGCCGGGCTGGCCGGGCTGGTGGCGACCTACGAGCTCAGCCGGGCCGGCAAGCGGGTGCTCGTCATCGATCAGGAGAACCGCAACAACCTCGGCGGGCAGGCGTTCTGGTCGCTCGGCGGGCTGTTCCTCGTCGACAGCCCCGAGCAGCGCCGGCTCGGCATCAAGGACTCCCTCGACCTCGCGCGGGCCGACTGGTTCGGCTCGGCCGGCTTCGACCGCGACCGCGAGGACCACTGGCCGCGTCAGTGGGCCGACGCCTACGTCCGCTTCGCCGCCACCGAGAAGCGGCAGTACCTGCACGACCTCGGCCTGCGCTTCACGCCGGTCGTCGGCTGGGCCGAGCGAGGCGGTGGCCGCGCCGACGGGCACGGCAACTCGGTGCCGCGCTTCCACCTGACCTGGGGCACCGGCCCCGAGGTCGTCCGGATCTTCGCCGAGCCGGTGCTCGAGGCCGAGCGCCGCGGGCTGGTCCGGTTCGAGTTCCGGCACCAGGTGGACGAGCTGGTCGTCGAGGACGGCGCCGTGGTCGGCGTCCGCGGCACCGTTCTCGTACCCAGCAACCTGGAGCGAGGGAAGGCCTCCGCGCGCGCGGCGGCCGGTAGCTTCGAGTTCCGGGCGGCGGCGGTCGTCGTGACCTCCGGCGGCATCGGTGGCAACCACGAACTCGTCCGCAAGAACTGGCCGACCGAGCGGATGGGCGCGGCGCCGAAGACGATGATCTCCGGCGTGCCCGCGCACGTCGACGGCCGGATGCTCGAGATCACCGAGCGGGCCGGCGGCAACATCGTCAACCGCGACCGCATGTGGCATTACACCGAGGGCATCGTCAACTGGGACCCCATCTGGCCCAACCACGCGATCCGGATCATCCCCGGCCCGTCCTCGCTGTGGCTGGACGCGACCGGTGCGCGGCTGCCCGCGCCGAACTTCCCCGGCTTCGACACCAACGCCACGATGAAGCAGATCCTCGCGACCGGCGAGGACTACTCGTGGTTCGTCCTCGACCAGACGATCATCGAGAAGGAGTTCGCGCTGTCGGGCTCCGAGCAGAACCCGGACGTCACCGGCAAGGACCTCAAGCTCACGATCAGCACCCGGCTGGCCAAGGGCGCGCCGGGGCCGGTCGAGGCGTTCAAGCAGCACGGCGAGGACTTCGTCGTGGCCGACAACCTGCGCGAGCTGGTCGCCGGGATGAACAAGATCGCCCGCGGTCCGCAGCTCGACTACGAGGACGTGCGCCGGGTGGTCGAGGCCCGCGATGCGCAGGTGGGCAACAAGTTCGGCAAGGACCTGCAGCTCATGGCGATCACGAACGCGCGGCAGTACCGCGGCGACCGCATCACCCGCGTCGTCAAGCCGCATCGGCTGCTGGACCCGGCGCACGGGCCGCTGATCGCCGTGCGGTTGAACATCCTCACCCGCAAGACGTTGGGCGGGCTGGAGACCGACCTGGACTCGCGGGTCATCCGGGCCGACGGCACGCCGTTCCCGGGCCTGTACGCGGCCGGCGAGGTGGCCGGGTTCGGCGGCGGCGGGGTGCACGGCTACAACGCGCTCGAGGGGACGTTCCTCGGCGGCTGCATCTTCTCCGGCCGGGCCGCCGGACGGGCGGCCGCGCGGTGACCCGCATCGCCCTCGTCACCGGCGCGTCGTCCGGCATCGGCCGGGCGGTCGCGCAGGCGCTGGCCGACCGGGACTACCGGGTCTTCGGGACGAGCCGTGACCCGGCCGCGATCAAGGAGCGCGTGGCGGGCGTCGAGTACCTCGCGCTGGACCTCACCGACGACGCGAGCATCGTCGCGTGCGCCGAAGCCGCCGGCCCGGTCGACGTCCTGGTCAACAACGCGGGGGAGAGCCAGAGCGGGCCGCTCGAGGAATTGCCGATGGAGGCGATCGAGCGGCTGTTCCGCACGAACGTCTTCGGTGCCGTCCGCCTCACCCAGCTGCTGCTGCCGGGCATGCGCGAGCGCGGCTACGGTCGGGTGGTGATGGTCGGGTCGATGCTGGCGAGTTTCCCGCTCGCGTACCGGTCGTCCTACGTTGCGACGAAGGCCGCGATCAAGGGATTCGCGTCGGCGGCCCGGCGCGAGGTGTCGCCGTACGGCGTCGGCGTCACGACCGTCGAGCCGGGCTCGATCAGCACCGGCATCGGGGAGCGCCGCACGCACTACGTCGCCGAGGGCTCACCGTTCACCGCCGAGTACCGGACGATGATCGAACGGCTGGACGCCAACGAACGCAACGGCATCTCGGCCGCGCAGGTCGCGGCGACGATCCTGAAGGCGATCGACGCCGACCATCCGCGAGCCCTGTACGCCGTCGGCAGCAACGCGCCGCTGGTGTTCGCGCTGCGGCGGATCGCGCCGCGGTCGGTGGTGGAGAAGATGGTCGCGCGCCGCCACGGCCTTCACTGAGCCCGGACTGTCGCGCCGCTGGTCCCACGACGGAACCGCGCCTACCGCCTGATACTCGGGTGATCTTCCGGTCGTCCCGTCGCGCCTTCCCCGCGAAGATCACCCATGTATCAAGCGCTATACGAGCCGCTTGCGAGTTACGTCCATGGACGCAACTCGGGTCAATCGGGTCCGTGCTGTCGATTGGTCAGCTTGCTCGGTGCTCTCGATCGGCAAGATCGACAAGATCGAGCCGATGCTCAGGATCGTTGGATGGATTTCCGGCGCCCACAGGCTGACCGAAGGTCGGGACGGCACAGACTGCGGGTGGTCTGGTCTGGGGTTTTCTGGTCCGTAGCCCCAGTCACTCTGGACGGCGATGTCCCCAGAAGCTGGGTTCGGTGATCTGGGTGACGCTCCAGCTCGCCTCGTCGACGAGTAGCCCGTCGTAGCCGAATTCGACGTCAAATCCCGATGGAGACCGACTGTAGAACGAAACCATCCGGTCGTTGGTGTGCTTTCCGAGGCTCATCGAGATGGGCGCCTTCGTCTCGTGGTGGCGCTCGAGGGTGTAGCCGACGTCGTCGAGCGTACGTGCCTCGAGCATGAAGTGGTAAAGCGCTGGGTCGGACGCGGGGACGAGGGCCAGGCTGTGATGGCGCTGGTTGCAGCGGAGGAAGACGACGTCATCCTCGCCGGGGCGCCAGTAGTCGCTGATGCGGAAACCGAGCACGTCGGTGTAGAAGGCCACCGACTGCGCCAGTTCGGGGCTGGCAAGAACGATGTGTCCCATCCCGTGAGCCCCGGTCACGAACCCGCTGACGCCGGTCGGTGAGACGAAGAGCTCGTGGTCATGGATCGGACCGTGGAACAGCTCGAGCGTGAAGCCATTAGGGTCCGTCGCTCGTATGAATCCACGGACGCGCCGCTTGTCGCACTCGTCGGCCGTGGCTGTCTCGGTGGTGATTCCGGCCGACGCGAGCTCAGTCGCGGCGTGTTCCATGGACACGGCATCGGGCAGCTCCCATCCGGCGAAGGCCAGCCCGTCGTGCTCTTCGCTGGCGTGAACGAGCACCCGGAAAGGTCGTTCGTCGCAGCGCATCCGGAGCCAGGTGTCGTCACCCGTCACCATCATGCCCAGCATTTCGCCGTAGGCGCGCCACTTCTCGACATCGGTCACGTCGATACCGATATAGCCCAGACCTCGAATGTCCATGTGCTTCCCCTTCGTTGGGCTGTTGGTCCCACCTTGCGCTCGCGCCAGCCCGGCGACAAGGTGAGGGCAGCCCTGGTGATGGTAGAAAGCGGACATGGCTTCGAAGATCACGCCAGTCAGCTACCGACCCCATGACGCCACCTACCGTCTCGAGGTCGAGGTGCTCACCGCCGAGGAGCTGCGGGGACGTGTCGCGTCGAACCCCGAGCGCGGCTTCGAACGGATCGACTTCCAGTGCTTCGTATTCGTGCGGTCCGGGTCGTACTCACACGTCGTCGACTTCGAGACCTACGAGCTGTACGCCGGAGCGTGCCTGCTGATCAGGCCCGGCCAGGTCCACCGATTCGGAGCAGCGAGCGACTGGAACGGCTGGATCCTGATTGTCGGAGCGCACCTGGTCCCAGACCTGGTTCAGGAGCTGCCGACCTACGTTCGGATGCCCCCAGAGCACGCCGATGCGGTCGCGGAGTTGTTCGCCCGGATGATGTCGGACACGGGCGTACCGGGCGAACGTCAGCGACTGGAGCAGCTCCTGGCGCTTCAGGCTTCGGTGCTGGTCGGCCGGCTGGCGCTCGGCGCGACCGGTTTGGAAACTCAGCGCCTCATCGATCCAGTCATGTTGTCCCGCTACAAGGACTATCGGGCGGCGGTCGAGAACGAGTTCCGTCAGTGGCATCTCGTGGCGCCGTACGCCCGCAGTCTCGGGTGTTCACCAAAGACCTTGGTTCGGGCGTGCCGGGCTGTGGCAGATGTTCCCGCGAAGCGAGTCCTCGTCGATCGCATCGTGCTCGAAGCGAAGTGGCTTCTGGTTCGCACCAGTAGTCCGGTGGAGGCCATCAGCCGCGAGCTGGGTTTCGATGAGGCCACGAACTTCGTCAAGTTCTTCCGCCGTGAGACCGGCATGACACCTACCGCGTTCCGGGCCTCGACCCGCGATCCGTGACAGCGGTGTTGGCCCCCTGTGGCTGCCAGAACAGTACGGCCGCACCGCGAAGCAGGTTGCGCAGCTCGTCTATGCCTGGTGGGTGGCAGGACGGCTCGAACTCGACGCTCATCTGAGGTCCGACGTCAGGGCTCCGACTTGTCGCTGGGGGACTATTCGTGCGTCGATGTCGTGTCGAGTGCGATACCGATGACGTTGACTACGCGCTCGAGGTCCAACGGCGCGGCCAGCGGATCGGATCTTGCGCGAGCGGTTGGCTACAGCGCTGCGAGTTCTACGATGCGGCCGCGCAGCGACCATGTCGATCTGTTCGGTTCGGACGCGATGAGTTGGCTGCTACGCAGAGGTCGTCTGAGGGTGCCCAGATGACCCCAGTTCGAACCGGAGGCCGTAGCGGGCTGCGGTAGCACCGTGGCACGCCTCGCGGGGCACCCCGGCGATCGGACCAGTCCCGAAGCTGCGACAAGCTCCCGCTGGGCAGCCCCTACTCCTCAGACTGAGGCTTCTTGAACCAGCTGACGCGTAGCTCGTAGCCGGTTTCCCGTCCGGCATTCGTCAGTGGCTGTCCCTTGCTCGCCCAACGCCAGAGCCAAGGCACGACATGCAGCAGTGCCGAGTCGTCGGACGCTTTGATGCGGTGCATCAAGATGAGACGAAGGGCCTGGAGTTCTTCCAGACTGCTGGGGGCGAAGTCCAGGGCGCGCTGCTGATGATCAGCTGCGGTCAGCCGAGCGAGTTCGAGCGCGTGATCGGTGGGATCGGTAGGCCGTGGCTCGACGGAGCCCCCGGCCTCGAGGCGTTCTGCGCGCCAGGCCGACCACTTCGCGCTGAGCCCGTCCAACACGTCGCCGAGCGCACGAACCACGTCGTGATGCCTCGGCGAACGATCTGACCCCACATCGCGCACCAGCGGCATCACTTCGCTCCAGGTGACATGTCCGAAGCGGGCCCCCTCGGGAATCGGTGGAGCGCCTTTGGACAAGGGCCCCGTCAGGTAGGTGATGTCGATGCGATGTCGCGGGAAGTGATGGCGGCCCAGCTCGAAGTAGAGGGGAATCTGAGCAGGGCGGTGACTGCCGGCTTCCGTCTTGAGCTCGATCATCCACAGGCGCGATCGATCGTGTAGAGACTGATCAGGTGCTCCGCCCTGTTCCCACTCCGTGCGCTTCGGTAGGTCGAGCTCGTCGACGAAGATCGGGTCGGTCCACGCCTCCGCTTCGCCGAAGGACAACTCTTCCAGCTGCCGGAGGAAGCGAAGGCCATCGGGCGAGGCCGCGCTCGGCGTGTTCCATCGGGGATAGGCGTCGTCGAGGATCAGCATGGTGAGTAGGCGCTGGCAGTACTCTTCGCGCCCGAGCTTCAGGCGCCCGAGAAGTTGGTGTGGATCTTCGATGGTCACCCGCTCACCTCCGACTTCGGGCAGTGACACTAACGGTCCGGCTGGGCCGAGCTGGTTCCGGCACCATTCGCGCGAGACGACGGTGTTGCGCGGGTCGATCCGCGATCGCAGCGCGCCGTCGATGAGCTGGCAGATGATGGGTGCCGCAGGGTCGGGCTTCGCGTACCAGTGTGGGGACGCGCTATCAGGAAAGATGCGGTGACCCGGATCTATACGGCCGTATAGATCCACGGTACTGTCGGCTCGTGAGCGTGCGGTCCCGTGTCGAAGCCCGTAGGCAGGACGCCGCGGAGGCGGTTCGTCCGCACGTCCGGTGGGGACTGGGCCATTTGCTGCCGCGCACGTTGCTGTCCGTTGCCGCGCGGCGGGGCGACCTGCAGGCGGAATTGATCTTCAGCACCGGTGACCAGCACGAGCTGTTCGAGCGGATGCGGGCGAACGGCCCGCTCTACAAGGGCCGCATTGGGTTCATGACGAGCTCGCTGCCGGTCGTACGCGACGTCCTGTCCAGTAATGACTTTCGCGCCGGATTCGATGTCTCCGAGCTCGGCGGTCCGATCGGGCGCACGTTCAAGTGGGCGGTCGAGGCGTCGACGAGGCTGGGACCGCTCGAGCCGCCGTCCCTGCTGGTCACCGAACCGCCGGACCACACGCGCTACCGCCGGCTGGTCACCCGCGTCTTCACCGTGCGCGCGGTCGAGAAGCTGCGCGAACGTACCCAGCTGATTGCGCACGAGCTGCTCGACCGGCTCGACGGCCGCGACCAGGTCGACCTCGTCGCCGAGTACTGCTCCTTGCTCCCGGTCACCGTGATCGCCGAGATCCTGGGTGTGCCCCTGACTGAGCGGGACCGGATTCTTGGCTTCGGCGAGGCGGCCGCCCCGAGCTTGGACCTCGGCCTGTCTTGGCGGCGGTTCCGCGCGGTGGAGTCGGCGCTGGCGGACTTCGAACGGTGGCTGGACAACCACCTCCGGAGCCTGCGCTCGAATCCCGGGGACGACCTGCTCAGCCAGCTGGTCCTGGCCAGCGACGAGGGTGTCGGTCTGACCGACGTCGAGCTGAAGTCGATCGCGGGGCTCGTGTTGGCGGCCGGGTTCGAGACGACGGTCAACCTGCTCAGCAACGGAACGTCTCTGCTCTGCGCGCACCCTGCGCAGCTCGCGACGCTGCGCGAGCATCCGTCGCACTGGCCGAACGCGGTCGACGAGATCCTGCGCTTCGATCCGCCCGTCCTGCTGACCGGACGCACCGCCACCCGCGACACCGTGGTCGCCGGCACGCCTGTCCTCAAGGGCCAACGCGTCACGACCCTGCTGGCTGCGGCCAACCGCGACCCCGAGATCTTCAGCGAACCGAACCGGTTCGACGTCACGCGACCCAACGCGCGTGAGCATGTCGCGTTCTCGGGGGGCCGGCACTTCTGCCTCGGCGCCGCACTGGCCCGCATGGAAGGCGATGTCGGGCTGAGGGCGCTGTTCGATCGCTATCCCGAACTCGAGGAGGTCGACGGTTCACAGCGCCGAGACACCCGCATCCTGCGCGGGTTCGCCACTCTGCCCGTGCGGCTCGGCCCCGCGGCGCGCGTACCCGGATCCCACAGCCCGGTGGTGACCAGGTAGAGCAACGCGGCCACCCACCTCAAGCCGGCGTGTCCGGCAGACGTGCGGTGTCGTTCCGGTGATCTTCACGTGCCGGCGCCCTGCACGCGGAGCGGCTCATCTGGACCCACGCGTCGTCTCCGCCAGTCGCGCCTAGCGAGGGCTCGGCGTGCGCGATCGCGGGATGAGCGTGCCCGCGCTGGGGCACGCCACGCGGAAGGTCGACAGCACGGTCGACGATGTGTCACCGTGATCGCCTAGCTCCGATCCGACCAGAGGCTCGACTGGATCGGCGCCTGAGGGGTGCATCCCGGTGATCAGAGGCCGGCCAGGAGGATCGGTGGATCGACGCGTGTGGCTGCGCCGTCTCGGCGCGGCTGGCGGGCTTGCGATCAGCTTGATCCCGATGGTTCTCGTTCTCGCCTTGACACCGAACGCGTCTTGGTACGACTTCCTGCTGGTGATTACCGGCGACGGTCAACGCGCAGGCGGCCCGCTCGTTGTGCACCTCGGGTCGCACGTGAGCGGGGACCTCGGTCTCGTCCTCGCCAGGGTCCCGACCGCGGTAACCATCTGGCTGCTCGCGCCGCTTGCCGAGTACCGCCGCCGTGATGCCTGGATGACCCTCGTACCAATCTGGAACCTCTACATCGCCGCGAAGATCTGCGCACGCATTGTCGACGCGACCAACTCCGATACCGACCACTTGGCCCAACCAGTTCTCTTGCCTTCGAGCAAGCACTGAGCGGCCCGGTGCGCGGCATCCGACGTTTGGGCCCGCTCGCCGGGGTGGACCTTTCAGAAGGTTGTCCGGCATCCGATGCTTCCGGCTATGAGGTTCGACGTCGGCCGTGCCTTCCCCGAAGGGCGGGATGCATTCTTCGCCCCGATTCGAGTCTTCGTGGTCCTCGGCCTGGTCGTCGCCTTCGCAGCCATGAGTCCTTCGTGGCTTCAGCTCGGAGCGGGGGGTCATCGTTGTGCGGCCCAAGCTCGGCCTTGTCCTGACTGTGCTCCCGTCGACCTGGATCGCATACTGCGCCTTCCGTGGCACCCGCTCATGGCTTTGGGCCGTCGTCGCATTCACGGTCGGCAGTGCCGTGTGGGAGCTCGTGATCTACGCGTGCAAACGACGCCTACAGCGTCAGAACACGCCTGCGATCAAGCGCCGGCGCAGGGTCGGTAAGTCCCGCGCGAGCGGGCCGATGCGGAGGGCATAGCCGACGTCTTTGCAGTCTCCGACCCAGCAAAGGCCGCACTGTCGGCGGCAGATGCGGGTGGTTGAACGCTGGAGATGCTGGGATCGATGTAGCTACACTTGTAGCTATGTCAGTCGAGCCGCAGATGCCCCTCAAGGACGTGAAGAATCACTTGTCCGAAGTCGTGGAACAGGTCGAGCGTGAGCACGACCGTGTCATCATCACCAAGCACGGCCGGCCGGCCGCAGTGGTGGTAAGCATCGCGGATCTGGAGTCCCTTGAAGAGACTCTCGACGTCTTGGCCCGGCCGAAGCTCATCGCGCAGATCCGTGACAGCCTTGCTGACTTGGATCGCGAACCGGCGCAGGTTCTGACGAAGGACGAGGCGTTGGCGCTGCGCGGCTGACCGGCGTGACATTCGAAGTCGGCTGGACATCGGCGTCTCGGCGGGCGCTGGTGAAGCTGCCCGAGAAGGTTGCGAGCGCGGTCATCGAGTTCTGCTACGGCCCGCTCGCGGAGAACCCGCATCGCGTCGGCAAGGCCCTCCGTTTAGAGCTGGACGGGCTGCACAGTGCACGACGGGGCGACTTCCGCGTCATCTATCGCATCGGCGAGGGAGAAACCTTGGTCACCATCATCGCGATCGAACATCGCGCCGACGTTTACCGACGTCGGTAACGCTCAACCCGTCGACGGCGCGGTCCTGCTGCAACGGCGGGTGCGCGCGCTTTGTCTACGGCATGAGTGGAACGCCATGCCCTCTGCGGCTATGACAGCGCGGTAGCGCTCAACGCGGCATGCGTGGGCGGCGGCCTGCAGCGACTGACATTCAGCCGATGCGCGTAGGCGAAGGCGTGCGGGTATTCGCGAGCATTGCTACGGCGCCAGGATCGCGGTGGGACTTTTGCGAACCAGCGATCAGAGTCACGGCCACTTGCCAACAACCGCGCGTCTTATGGCCGCAAGGCCACCGACTACGAACAGCGAATAGAGCAGCGCACGTGACCAGGAGTGAGCTGGCCCTAAGTAGCGGAACAGGACGAGCAGCACTGCCCAGAGGGCGAGCATTGAGAGGGAGTAGAACGCGCCGCGCTGCAGCTGGGACCGCTGGCGCATGTGCCTCACAGATGCAGGCTAGTACCTGGCCAACGGGCCTTCAGCTGTTCACGCCATCGGGCGCTACGACGGCCTTTGATCGATCACCCACTGGGGATTTCGGGGCGCATGACACTGCGCGTGCCGCCTAGCGCAGCGGCACGCTAGGCGCAGCGCACGTCTCTACGGTCTGCGGTTGGCGTCTCTGACGACGAGTCGTCGGATACCAAGGCACCCCGGGGCCGCTGGACCTTCAATCACCGGAGCACGGGGGTGACACATCATGGGCGCAACGCGCCAAGGATGGCGTTGATCGTATTGGCAATGGCCTGACCGACCCATCGGTTCTTCTTCTCGTCACCGGACGAGGCGTTGGATTCCTGAGTGTCGGCGCGCCCGTTGTCGTCCCGCTCTTGCTCGACGCGTTCATCATCCGTCACCTCGGCATTCTCGCACCGAGCCATTCCCCGCGTAAGAGCTGAGCGCGCAGCGGGGCGGCGCGCTCGATTTCTCTGACCACGCGCTCATCGGCAGAACCGGTAGTTTGATCTTGCAACTACGGCTCCAGGCTTCTTCATCTGCGCCGAGCGGTAGACATCACCGGCCGCGCCGAACGACGAGTAGACGCGGCTTCGGAGAAGCGTGCGTGTCGTGGCCGAGATGGCCGCTTGACGGGGTGGGCATCGAGTCGGAGGTCGTGGCCCGCACCACGGCACACGATCGCCTCGGCGCCGGCGTACCCGGCGTCACGTCGTTCCGGGCGTTCTGGTGCGTGCTTCGGGGTGGGGACGACGACCGACTTGGACTTGGACTTGGCCGACGGCTCCGTCGCCGGCGTAATGGCGTTCTGGTCCGCGATCCACATGCCGGATCACGCCGTGCCGACGGTGCTCGCGCAGTTCGATCGCGTGCTGCGGCCGGGATGTCGGTTGCTGGTTGGCTTTCATGTAGGTGACGGGACGCGCCGTACCTCGGAGGGCTAATCGGGCCGCTCGCTCTGAGCCGGCAGTCACCACCGCCGGCCGAGCCAGCCTTCTCATTGGCTCCGCGGCGAGGGTTCACCATAGAGGCCGAACCGGTGATGCGACCGGACGAGGACGTCGCCGGCGCGATCATCATCGCGCGAGGTCAGATCTGACGTCGGCGGGTGGTACGAAACCTGTCGATTCGGGTCGGTGGGGGTGCCGGCCGCCGAACAGCGGGCGCCGTTATCGCGCCGCGTGCGTGTGGCGGCGGCCATCGACGTTCGCCGCCGCCCCTAGCCGGACCGGCGCGGCGCCCGGCGGGAAGTCAAACCTGAGTGTTGCGTGTGTCGTCTGCGTCCGGGTCGAGCGGCGAGTTGGCGGCCAGAGCGCCGAGCCGCTCGAGGTCCGCACGCAGCGCCTGGGATCGCTCCAGGTGTTCCGGGATCATCTTCGCGATCAGCCACTCCGCCGCCCGGGGCATATTGTCGATCTTGAACGACTGTGTCACGCGGCAGCCGGTCTCGGTGGGTTCGAGGGTGAAGGTCCATTCGGTGGGTCCGCCCATCATGTCCACGCTGGTTTCGTACACGAACCGCCGCGGAGGTTGCAGGTCGGTGATGGTGCACTTCTTGCTCCACCGACTCAGACGGACCTTGTTCGAGCCCCGGAATCGAGCACCCACGGCTGGCCGGTCGACGCCGCCGAGCCACTGCGCGGTGCGGCACTCGTGTGACCACTCGCCGATCCGGGTCACGTCCGTCAGCACCGCCCAGACCTGTTCTGGCGTGGCCGGAACCTCGACGTCCACCTGTCCATTTCGATGTACCTTGCTGCTCATCTGCACTCCTACCACGTCTCGCGTATTCGCCTCAGGCGCTGATCTGGTGGTGACCTCGCCGCCACCGGCCTGCGGCGGCGGGGTTCGTCGAGGTCTGGCGGTCAGGCCTGCGGGAGGTCGAGTACGAGGTCGATGTATTGCGTCTCGGGCGTGGGCGCTCCGGGGGGAAGGTTCGGGGCGATCCACTCGGCGAACCAGGCCTGGTGGGCCTCGCGGCTGTCCCACACCTCGATGACTTGGTACCCGCTGTCGGTCGCGCCGCTCAGGTGCCGGCCGAAGCCGGACGCCTTCTGCAGCGCGTCCAGGACGCCCGCCTGACGTAGTCCTTCGACGACGCCGGTGTCGGCCCCTGCGAGCTCGCTGATCATGATGACTGCCATGGCCGAACATCCTTCCTCTTGGATGAATACGGTCGCTTGCGTTCCATCTGGCGTACCGGTGACGGATTCGGCCCTGCGCTTCGCGCGCAGTCAGCCTCTGGCGACGTTGTGATCGAGCACCAGCTCAAGAGCAATGCCGGCGATTCCGTGCAGGTTGCGGACGTGCTCGCGAAACCAGCGATCGAACGGCTCCGCCGAGCTCGCCAGGAGGTCGGTCATCGCAACGAGGTCGTCCGCCTCCAGGTAGACCACCGCAATATCGCCGCCGGCCGAGGGCTGGATCCAGACCGCTTCCCTGACAATGCCCGCCCGGCGCAGCGCGTCCTGGTAGGCCTCCTTGCGCGGGCCGTCTTGGCAGGAGGCCAGCGCCACTCGTACCGCCTCGGTCCGGCCGGGCAACAGCGGAACGGCGAACGCCACCGACTGCACACCGCACCCTTGTGCTGGCGATCAGGAGCGGCCGACGGCCGACGCCGGAGGCGCACTGGGACGGCGCCAAGCTGCGACATCAGATTCCCGAGGCCCTCGATGCCTCCCGCGTTGATTCGCTCGTAGGTGTTTCGCATCGTCGCGGCATGGTCCATGTCGCTCCAAGGTGTTCACGGTCGCAGCATGCGGGACCGCATGCGACTTCGATCGTGGCGACGGCTGAGCGCCAAGACATCACCCGATCGAGTGATGCACCGCAGCGGCGAGCGCGACCCGGTTCGGCACGTCCAGCTTGGCGAACGCGTGCCGCAGGTGGGTATTGACGGTATGCGGGGATATGTACAGTCGCCTGGCCACCGCACCGTTCGTCAGTCCCTCCGCCACGAGCAGCGACACGGCTCGCTCGGTCGCGGTGAGGCTTTCCCAGCCGCCCGCCGGCCGCCGCCGCGATCCGCGGGCACCCGGGTGCGCGCCGACGGCCCGCAGCTGTCCGCGGACCCGGCCGGCCCACGCGTCCGCCCCGGCCAACTCGTAGCGGTCGAGTGCCTCGGCGAGCAGCGCCGCGGCCTCCTCTCGCCGTCCGCTCTGTGCCAGCAAACCCGCCGCGTCCTCGCACGCGCCCGCGTGTTCGACCAACAGCGGGGCTTGGCGGGCGAGTGCGACCGCCTCGATGAGCGGCTCGACGTGGCCCTCGACCAGCCCCCGGCAACGCAGCGCGAGGCTGCGCATGGTCGGGACACCGCCCGCCAGGGCAGCACTCGCCGCGACGGTGTCGGCCACGTCCTCGGCGACGTCACGGTGACCCAGCGCCAGGGCCAGGCGCACGAGGTCAGGTGCCAGGCACCGGTGGTAGAAGCGGTTCTCGCGTGCCACGTCGAACCGCCAGCATCGCAGCAGGAGGTCGTAGGCGCCTTGCCGGTCGCCATCGGCCGCCTTCAACCCCGCTACCGCGGAGGCGAGGAGCCCGGCGTTGTAGCCGAGTTGCTCGCCTTCCAGGCTGCTGCTGCACCGGGCGCCGAGCTCCCTGGCAATGCGGTGCTCGCCCCTGGCCGTGGCGATGATGGTCCGGTAGGCCAACGACTGTGACATCAGGAGCGGGTGGTTCTTCTCCTGCGCTGCTTCACCGCCGGCGATCAGGCTGGGAATCGCGTCGTCCCACTGGCCGAGGACGAATGACGCCGCCGCGTCGGCCATCAGCGTGTCGGACAGCCACCACGCCGAGCCGAACTCGTCGTCGAGAGCCTCGCGATACGCGGCTCGCGCCTCGGCCACCAGGTCGCAGTCGAACAACGCCAGCCCGAGAAAGAACTTGGGCTGCAGCGGCAACGACCTCGTCTCGGGCGCGTGGGCCGCCAGAGCAGCGCCCCGGCGGGCGTGGGCCAGCGCCTCGCTGTAGCGGCCCTGCCGTCCCATCGCCACCAACAGCGCCGTCAGCGCCCACACCGTCGTCGCTGCATCGCCGGCCTGCTCGGCGATCACCAGCGCGCGGGCAGCAGCCGACTCACCGGCACGCGGGTCGTCGGCATAGGTCAGTGCCCAACTCTGCTGGGCCAGCATGAGCACCTGTGCAAACGGTTGGAGCGTTGTCGGGCCCGAGAGGCTGGCCTGGGTGACGGCGATGACCTCTGATGCACGGTTCTGCAGGGCCAGCGCGCCGACAAGCGCGAGCCGTAGGGGGAGGTCGATCTCGGCGGCGTGCTGCCGGCCGAGCACGGCTTCGGCGCGGGCGGAGGCCTCGGCCACCTTCCCGGCGCGCAGCAGCGCTTGCACCACCTCCGCAGACACCAGATCGGCGTCGCGATGACCGCCCGGCAGAAGCGCCTCGGCACGGCGAAGAAGCTCGACGGCGACCAACGGCGCCTGGGCCGACGCATCGCCGGCGGCCTCCCGCAGCCACCCGAACACCTGCTCGTCACCCCGCTCGGCGCCGCGCACCAGGTGATCTGCCACCTGGAGCCGATCCGCGCCCCCGGCCATCAGTGCGACCGCGGCCTCGCGGTGCAGAAGGCGGCGGACCGGCGGCGGTACGTGCCGGTAGATCGCGTCGTGCACGAGTTGGTGCCGGAACACGACCTGCTCGTCGATCTCGTCGAGAAGCTGGGCGTCGAAGGCCTCGCCGAGGTGTGCGGCAACCTCGGTCGGCGGGCGACGCGAGACGGCAGCCACATTGCGAAGCGACACAGCATCGCCGAGCACCGCCGTGACCTGCAGCAGCTCCAATGTCGCTTTCGGCAGGTGTCGCAGCCGCCGGACCACTAGTTCGCTCAACGAGGTCGGCAACTCCGAACTCGTCACGTCGATCGCCTCACCCGTGCGACACAGCGCTCCGTCGTCGGCCAGCGAGCGCAACATGGCGGTCACCCACAGCGGGTTGCCACCGGCCTTGCCCAGCATCGTTGTCAGGGCGGGCCCTGGAGATGCGCCGAGCACGTCGGCCGCGAGCAGCGCCACCTCGTCGGCGTGCAGCGGTTGTAGCCGCAGGGTGCGCCCGCCGCCAGCCGCCAGATCCTCGAGCAGGCGGGCGACCTCGGGCGGTAGCGGTGACAGCCGCGCGGTCACCACGACAAGCAGCGGCACGAGCGGCAACCGACGCGCGATCGACAAGATCGCCAACAAGCTCGCACTGTCCGCCCAGTGCAGATCTTCGACGACCAGCAACGCCGGGCTGTCCGCGCATGCCGTCTCTACCAGGTCGACGATCTCGTCGACGACCCGGTACTGGACGTCGACGACGGGCCCCGGGCTCGCACCGGCCAGCAACGCGCCGATCGCGGCCCGGCGAGGGTCGGCTGACCGCCGGCTCAGCTCCAGCGCTGTGGCGAGCACACCAAACGGGCGCGTGCGCTCGAACGGGTGAGCCTGGCCACCGAACACCGCCATGCCACGCGAACGCGCGTCGTCGACGATGCTTTGCACCAGCCGGGTCTTGCCGATGCCCGCTTCGCCCTCGATCGCCAGTACCGAACCCTGCCCGTCGGCGAGCCGGCGGACCGCACCGGCAGTCAAGGCGAACTCGACATCCCGTCCCACCACCACGGCCTTCGCCGGGGACATTTTCACGACCACGTCACCCCCTGAGACTGCCGCACGTGGCCGCGGGGGTCCAGCTGTCTTCGGCAGGTGGGCGAAGCGGTTCGCGACCGGCGTACGACCGTACCGGGACAAGTCTGCGATACCCGCCGGCCCCGACGCTCTCGATCTCAGGCGATACCTCCGAATCATCTGCGTCACGGTCGAACGACCGCGCGAGAACGAGGAGGCGCGCGCGGCCGTCGTCGACTTCGCCTGCTCGTCGTTCCGATGGGGAGTGCCCGGGACCGCGTTCAGCTGACCGCGCCGGACGACGGCTCGCGAGCACCCGTTCGCGAGGTCCGGTCAGTTCACCGGCTCAGCTGATGTTGACGCATTGGCCGATTGCCTTGCCGCCGACGATGTTGTCGCTGCAGATCGCGTTGTTGGCGACGTGATCGCGGATGAAGCCCATCCAGCAGCTCTGGACGCCGGTGATCGAGGCGGTTCGCCCGATCCAGTTGTCCTCCCAAGTGCCCGTATCCGACATGCCGGAAGAAGTCGCGACGGCTCGGCTCGTGCTCCGGCGCCAACGAGTGGACGATGCCGCTGTCCACCGCGAGATGTGGACCGAGCGAGACCCACGAGTGCCGCCGCACCGACGAATCGGTCCCGATGCTCGCCCGACCGTCGAAGACCTTGGCCCCACCTTCGGCGACTCAGTGATCATGTGCAAGACACTTGTCAACACCGATCGGTAAGCCAACCAGCGTCGCCTCGACCTCTTGACTCGGGCTCCGGCCGACGCAGAGGTCTTCGACGTCGACGGCGATCTCCAGCCCGCTGGCGTCGATGATGACGGTGTGCGCTCCGGAGGTTGCGACGACGGTGCCCCGGATCGGTCGCGAGACGGTTGCCGGCCTCGCCAGCACCGGAGTGCCGAGCGGGAAGTCGCTCGCGCGACGATCTGTGCGGCGGCGGGCGATGAACACGAGCGCTACCTCGCCGTCCCGCCCTCAGCTCTCGAGGTGCGGGTAGCGGTAGTCGGTCACGGGCAGGTGATTGCGCTTGGTCGAGCGCGGGCTGGCGAAGCGGATGAGGTTCCAGACCGTGCCGGCCTTGTCGTTGGTTCCCGAAGCACGAGCCCCGCCGAAGGGTTGCGCGCCCACGACCGAGCCGGTGGGCTTGTCGTTGACGTAGAAGTTGCCTGCCGTGTACCGCAGCGCATCGTTGGCCTGGCGCACCGCGCGCTCGTCGCCGGCAAAGACAGCGCCGGTGAGCCCGTAGGGCGTCGAGTCGTCCACGAGCTGCAGGGTCTGCTCCCAATCCGCGTCGTCGTAGACGTAGGTGGACAGGACGGGCGCGAACAGTTCCTGGGTGATGAACGGTGAACGCGGGTCGTCAACTTCGAGGACGGTGGGGTCGACGAACCACCCGACCGAGTCGTCGGTGTCGCCGCCGACCACCACGGCGCCTTCGGCGCGAGCCCGGGCGAGGGCATCCGCGTGTTTGGCGTGCTGCTTGGCGTTGATGACGGCGCCGACGTACGTCTCGGTCAGGGTCGGGTCGCCGACGACAACCGACTCGGTGAGCTCGACCAGCCGCTCGCGCAGGGCGGGCCACAGACTGCGCGGCGCGTACAGGCGTGACGCGGCCGAGCACTTCTGGCCCTGGTACTCGTACGCGCCGCGGATGCAGGCGGCGGCCAGAGCCTCCACGTCGGCCGACGCGTGGGCGAGGATGAAGTCCTTGCCGCCGGTCTCGCCGACGACCCGGGGGTAGTTCTGGTAGTTGGCGACGTTGGCGCCCACGGTGCGCCAGATGTGCTGGAAGGTGGCGGTCGATCCGGTGAAGTGCACGGCCGCGAGGTCGCGGGAGTTGAGCGCGACCTCACCGATCTCCGCGCCGTCGCCGTAGACGACGTTGATCACCCCGTCCGGCAGCCCGGCCTCGCGCAGCAACTGCAGCGAAAGGTGCGCGACGAGCGACGCGCTCTCGGCCGGCTTCCACACGACGGTGTTGCCCAGCACCGCCGGACCGAACGCCAGGTTGTTCATGCAGGTGAAGTTGAACGGCGTGACGGCGAAGACGAAGCCTTCGAGCGGGCGGTACTCGGCCGAGTTCCACTCGCCGGGCCGGGAGGTGGGCTGGACCCCGTACATGTCGAGCATGTTCTTGACGTTGGCCCGGATGAAGTCGAGCGTCTCGCAGGCGGCGTCGATGTCGGCCTGGTAGGTCGTCTTGGACAGCTCGAGCATCGTCGCGGCGTTGAGCTTCGCGCGCCACGGCCCGTGCTCGAGCATGTCCGCTGCCCGCAGGAACGGAGCGACCCGTTCCTCCCACGGCAGCCGACCCCACCAGGCACCGGCTGCCAGCGCCGCGTCGATCGCCTGCTGGGTCTCGGCCGCACCCGCCCAGTGCGCGGTGCCGAGCTGCACCTTGTGCTCGTGGGGCGTGACGATCGGGACGCGCCGCTCGGTGCGGACATCCTTGCCGTCGATGACGTTGACGACCTCCCAGTCGATGCCGCGCACCTCGGCCAGGGCGGCTGCGGTGGCCGCCCGCTCGGGCGAGCCCGGAGCGAACGACAGCGGCGTGGTCGGCCCGACCGGGAACAGGGGCGTGCGGGCGGCGGGGGCGGTCATCGCGGGCGTCCTCTCGACAAGCGGCAACGGGCTGCTCGATATCGAGGACGCTACGGTCGCCCCGGTGGGGCCCGCTTCGGCGGCGGCGCGGAAACTCGAACCTCCGTTTCCTACGATTGTCGAAGGGCGGGCAGCGGAGGCTTCGATGGCAGACATCCAGGAACAGGTCGAGGCCCTCGCGGGCGCGCTCGGCTGCGCGGTCCTCGTGGAGGACCAGCAGCACCGCCCGCTGTGGTGGAGCGCTCAGGGCAAGGTCGACGACGTCCGGATGCGCTCGATCCTCCAGCGTGAACCGCCGCCGGGCGCGGCGGCGCTGGTCACCAGGTTAGGGCTGCCGACCGCGCCGGGCCCGGTACGCACCCCAGCGCTGCCGGATGTCGACATGGCCGAACGGTGGTGCGTGCCGCTCAGACCCGGGCGCGACCTGGTCGGGTATCTGTGGGTGCTTGACGCGGACCGGCGGGTGTCCGAGGACGACCTCGGCCCGGTCGTCGAGTGCGCCAAGGCGGCCGCCGATGTCATCGCCCGCCTGCAGCCGTCCGACGAAGACCGGGCCCGCCGGCGCGAGCAGCTGCTGACGCGCCTGCTCGCCGGCCGCGACACCGACGCCTCCAGCGCACTCATCGAGTTGGAGAAGTTGCGGCCGGACTCGTCGGTCGCGGTCAGCGCCCCGGCGGACCCCGGGGGATGGCTGATGCCGGGCGGACTGTCGGCCCACGTCAACCCCGACCACGCCGCGGTCCACGCCAGCGGCGCCCCGCTCCCCTTGGCCGAGCTGTCGGTCGCGGTCGAGCGCGCCCGCATCACCGCCCGGGCCCTGCGGGCCGGAGCCCGGCTGCCGTCGCCGTCGTGGGACGCACTCGGCGAGTGGCACCTGATCGCCGCGGCGCCGAACGACCTCACGCCGGGGCGCATCCATCCGGGCGCGGACGCGCTGGCGGCAAGGAACCGACCGGACCTCAGTGCGACCGCGCGGTGCGTCCTGGACAACGGCGGCGACGTCACCGCAAGCGCCGAGCAACTCCACATCCACCGGACCACGCTGTACTACCGGCTCGACCGGATCGAGGAGCTGACCGGCGTCAACCTGCGCCTGGCCGCGGGGCGAGACGCGCTGCAGATGGCCCTGCATCTGGCCGCGTACCGCGCCGCCGGCGACTGAGTCGTTCCGACAAATGTCGGAATGACGGCGGCGGACTTCCGCGCTCACGCCGAAGCCCTGACCGGTCGTCGGCTCCTAGCGTTCCTCTCACGACGGCGCCGCCGAGCGCCGGTGCAGGCGGGAGCGACACAGTGGCGCATGCGGAGACGGCCGACGTCGTCGTGATCGGGGCGGGCGCGATCGGCGCCAGCGCAGCTCACCACCTCGCCGCGGCCGGCCGACGAGTCGTGGTCCTCGAGGCCCTCGACGGGCCCGCCGCCGGCTCGACCGGCCGCTCGTTCGCCTCCATTCGAGGGCAGTGGGCCGATGAGCTGAACATCGAGATGTCGTGGCGCAGCATCCAGGCCTTCCGCGAGTTCCCGGAACTCCACGGCATCGACGTGGGCTACCGGCCGTCCGGCTACCTGCTGCTGGTGTCGCAGGAGCTGTGGGACGCACAGTTGCGCGCGGTCGAGCTGCAGCGAGCCCACGGCGTACCCGTCGACGTGCTCGACTTCGCTGCCGCGCAGGCGATCACTCCGTTCTCGACCCACGGCCTCGGCGGCAGCACCTGGGGCTCGGCCGACGGCGTCGTCGACCCGCACCTGGCCACCAGCGCATACCTCGACCTCGCCCGCCGCGACGGCGCGACGGTCCGGTTCCGGCACCCGGCCCGGGACATCCACGCCCACGACGACGGCAGCTGGACCGTCACCGCCGGCGAACTGGCCGTGCAGGCCCAGCATGTGGTGAACGCCGCCGGCGGATGGGCCGGGGAGGTCGCCGCGCTCGCGGGCCTGGACGTGCCGGTCGTCCACTCCCGCCGCAATGTGTACGCCTCGGCGCCCGGCGCGCTCTCCGGCCCGCTGCCGATGACCGTCGACTTCACGTCCGGCTTCTACCTGCGCACCGAAGGCCCCCGGCTGCTGTTCGGAGGTGCCCGCCCGGACGAGGTCGACGGCTACCGCACCGACGTCGACTGGCCGTGGATGGAGCAGCTGCTCGAACTCGGCGTGCGCCGCTTCCCCTGGCTGGCCGACGTCCCACTGGACCGGGCCGGCTGTTGGGCCGGAACGTATGAGAACACGCCCGACCATCACGGGATCCTCGGCGCCGCTCCCGCCGCGCCGACCTGGGTCAATGCGTGCGGGTTCTCCGGCCACGGCGTGATGCAGGCTCCCGAGATCGGCCGCCTTGCCACCGAGCAGATCATCGATGGCGCGATCACGAGCGTCGACGTCACCGCGCTGCGCCTCGACCGCTTCGCCGCCTCGGACGCCAGGCGCGCCGTCGAGCTGGTGTTCTGATGTACGGCACCGTCAGTGCGAGAGGCCGCCAGGTGTGGTCGCTGGCCCGGGCGAAGCACTCGAAGGAGTCCTGATGTACCCGATCCTGCAGGCCGACCCCGCCAAGAGCGACTGGATCGCGGCGACGCGGAAGGAGCTCGCCGCCTTCGGCGAGCAGCACCGTGCGGAGCTCGACTCCGCCAACCGGGCCAACAAGTTCCCGCGCGAACGCTACGCCGAGCTCGGCGCGCTCGGTTACCTCGGCCCGCTCGTGCCGGCCGAGTGGGGCGGGCTCGGCGGCGGCGTCGCCGAGTACGCCGTGATCGCCGAGGAAGTCGGCCGGCACGGGCTGGTGTCGGGGCAGATCGCCGCGCAGGGTCAGCGATGGCTCCTCGACTGGGGCACGACGGATCAAAAGGACCAGTGGCTGCGCGGCATCGCGTCGGGCGAGATCGTCTTCTCCGAGTGCATCAGCGAGAAGAATGCCGGCTCGTCGTTCAAGGCGATGAAGTCGACAGCGGTACGCGATGGTGGGGACTGGATCTTGACCGGCAGCAAGACGCACATCAATCTCGGCGCCGACTGCGATGTCACCCTGTTCTACGCGATGGCCGAGCAAGGCCTGACCTGCTTCCTCGTCGACATGACCTTGCCGGGCATCCGCACGCACGTGACGCGGGCGATCGGCCTGCGGCTGATCCGCACGGCTGACGTCGAGTTCGACCACGTCCGGGTGCCGGACGGTGCGCGGCTCGGCCCGGTCGGGGGCGGGTTGCAGACCTTCCTGTCCACGTTCAACATCAGCCGCCTCGGCAACGCCTCCGAACTGATCGGACTCGGCCGTCGCGCCATCGAGCTCGCCCTGGAGTACGCCACGCAGCGGCAGGTCGGCGACAACATGGTGACCGACTTCCAGGGGATCCAGTGGGCGGTCGCCGACGCCTGGACATCGCTGCACGCCGCATCGCTCGCGCGGGACAGCGCAGCAGTCGCGCATGCGCGCGGGGAGGACATCGCACTGCACACCACGACCGCCAAGAAGCTCGCGATCGACGCGGCCGAGCAGGCGTCGAAGGCGGCATACAGCCTCGTCGGCGGGCACGGGCTGTACTGGGACACTCCCTACACCGAGATCGACAACGACATCAAGGTGCTCAAGGTCGCGGGAGGCTCGGCGGAGATCATGCGCAACTTCATCGCCCGCCGGGTTCTGAAGGACGCCGGTCACGAAGGGCTGGCATGAACGCCAACATCGCCGCGGCGCTCCACGAGCAGGCGCGTCGACGGCCCGGCCTCAAGGTCGGCACCGTCGACGATCAGGTTGACCTCTCCGACGCTCTCGGCCATGCAGCCGCTCGCGCGCGCGAGTTGCTCGGCGCGGGACTGGCACCCGGCGACCGGGTCGCGCTCGTCGCGCCGACGTCCACCGACTACATCGTCACGTGGATGGCGTGCCTGTTGGCCGGACTCCCGGTTGCGCTGGTCAATCCCACCTATCCCGATGAGCTGATCGACCGCATGCTCGAGCCGCTGGCGCCGATGATGGTGCTCGGCCCGGACGACATCGCGCTCGCCCGCGGCGCGGGATGCTCCCCGGTGGACGGGCTGCCGGGGCTTGAAGCCGGCCCGTTCGATGTCGTGTCGTTCATGCACACGTCCGGTACCACCGGCCCGCCGAAGTTCTGCGCCCAGAGCCACGACTACTTCGCCCGCCTGGCCGCCGCGATGGCCGCGGCGCTCGACCTCTCACCGGCCGACCGGGTGTTGGCGCCCCTGCCGCTGTTCCACATCAACCCGATGGGCTACGGCATCATCACTGCCCTGCTCACCGGCGCGGATGCATTGACCGTCGCGAAGTTCTCCGCACGCCGGTTCTGGCCGGCCGTGGTCGAAGAAGCGGTCACCGTGCTCGTGCTGCACGCGCCCCCGGTCGAGATCCTCAAGCGCGCGACGACCGCCCAGGATGCCGACCACCACCAGGTCCGCACCATGTTCTACGCCGACCGCGAGTTCCTCCGCCGCTTCGACATCCCGGCCGCTGTCTCCGGCTACGGCTCGACCGAGGCCGGGGGCGTGTCGCACCTGCACCGGTGGTCCAACGCGGACGACCTCCCCGACGACGCCAGCCGCCACGGCGGTGCTGCGCGCGCGGACTTCGAGTGGCGTCTGGACGGGCACGGGATCATCCACGTTCGCGAGCGCGAGCGCGCGGCGATGTTCGACGGTTACGTCACCGCCGAAGGGCTCGACCCGCGCCGGGACGCCGATGGCTGGTTCGACACCGGCGACCTCGGCCGGGCCGAGAGTCCGGACCACCTGGTGTTCCTCGAACGCGCCGCCGAATCCATTCGCGTCAAGGGGGAGTTCGTACCGATCCCGTTCGTCGAGAACCACCTCGCCACGCTGCCCGGCGTCGCCGACCACGCGATCTGGAAGCGCAAGGGGTCGCTCGTCGACGAGGAGGTGGTGTTGTACGCGGTCGCCGACCCGATGCCGTTGGACGAACTGCGCGCCCGGATGGCTGAGCTGCCCGTGTTCATGCGCCCGTCAGCCGTGGCGCTGGTCGACGAGCTGCCGCGCGACGCGGCGGCCGGGAAGGTCCAGCGCCGCCGGCTCGCCGAGCATCCCGTCCGGAAGTGGGTCGAACTGACATGAGCGTCCGAGTGGATCTCCTCCCACCCGAGTGGGCAGTCGGCATGGTCGACCTGCACGTGCACGCGGCACCGAGCCTGCTGCCGCGGCACGGCAATGACTCGCAGACCGTCGTCGCCGAGCGTGCCGTCGGGTTCGACATAGTGGTGCTCAAGTCGCATGAGGGCAGCACGGTCGAGCGCGCCGCGATCGCCGGTGCCGGGGTGTACGGCGGCGTCGTGCTCAACAGCCCGGTCGGCGGGGCCAACCCCGATGCCGTCCAGGTCGCGGCCCGTCTCGGCGGTCGCGTCGTCTGGATGCCCACCGTGTCGGCGCCGAACCACAAGGCCGGCGCGAACTCACCCGAGCTCTCGGTCCATCGCGGCTTCGAGCTCGGCGCGGTCGCCGTCACCGACGCCGACGGGCGACTGTTACCCGCCTGGCACGACGTCATCGACGTCGTCGTCGAGCACGACCTGCTCCTGGCCAGCGGGCACCTGGCGGCCCACGAGACCGTGTCGTTGTTCGCCGAGGCCCGCAAGCGCGGCGCGCAGCGGCTCATGGTGAACCACCCGCTGATGGCCTTCCTGCATTGGACCGACGACGACGCCCGGGCGTTGTCCGCGCTGGACGTGCACCTCGAACTCGGCATCCTGCCCGACCTGCTCGGCGATGCCGACCACGCGAGCCTCAACCTGACCCGTACCTATCCGACGTCGCTGCTCGTGTTCGGCGGCGACCTCGGCCACGCCCACCATGCGGGACCGGACACGGCCGTCGGTCCGTGGCTCCGCGAGCTCGAAACCCGCGTCGGCACCGAACGGGCCACCGCGATCATGACCACCCAGACCCGGAGCCTGCTGCTGCCATGACGATCATCGCCCTGCTTCCCGGAGACGGCATCGGTGCCGAGATCCTCGACGGCCCGGTCGCCTTCCTTCGCCAGCTCGCCCGCGACGGCGCACCGATCGAGCTCACCGGCCCCTGGCCGTACGGCACCACCGGCTGGCTGCAAACCGGTTCGACGCTGCCCGACGAGACGATCGCCGCGTGCCGCGCCGCGGACGTCATCCTCTCCGGCGCCGTCGGTACGCACCCCGGCGTCGCCGGCGACCAGTGCCCGAACCCGGAGGCCGCCCTGATCGAGCTCCGGCACCTGTTCGACCTGCGAATCAGTGTCCGTACCGTCCGCGTCCCCGGCGGGGACGACGTCATCATCGTCCGCAACATCACCGGCGGCGCCTACGCCGGGCCGGACCAGCGCGTCGAGAGCGACGGCCTTCGCGACGCCGAGGACCGCATCATCCTCAACCCGGCCCGCATCCGCGAAGTGTTCGACATCGCCGTCGAGCACGCCCGCACCCATCCCGGTCGGCGGATGATGAGCGTCGACAAGGCCAGCGTGTACGCCACGTCCCGTCTGTGGCGGCGCATCTCGCGCTCAACGGCAACGGCCACCGGTCTCGCGATCGACGACGTCAATGTCGACCGGGCCGCCTACGAGCTCGTCAAGTATGCGGAGCTCCCGGCAGTGATCGTCACCGAGGGACTCTTCGGCGACATCCTGTCGGACATCGTGTGCGCCCGCGCCGGCTCCCCGGCGCTGTGCGGGTCCGCGACCGTCAACCCCGATCGCAAGTTCGGCGACGGCGTCACCGCCCTGTTCGAGCCCGCGCACGGCTCCTCGCCACACCGGACCGGCAGCCGACGCTCGAATCCCACTGGCGCCTGGCTGGCGTTGGCCGACCTGATGAAGTGGTGCCCCGACCTCGCCGCACTCGGGCTGCACACTGCCGTCCGGACCGCACTTGACTCGGTACTGGACGCCGGCGCGCCGACCTACGACATCGCGCGTGCCGGTGAGGCCACTCTCGACCTCGACGAGTTCAACGAGCGTGTTCTCGAGGCCCTGGCCACGGTAACCGCATGACCGCCAGAAGGACCGAGACCGGAGACCCGCCATGAGCACGCCGTTCCGCCGGCTCCACCACATCTGCATCGTCGTCCACGACATCGACAAGGCACAGGCTTACTACGAGTCGATCGGGGTCGGCCCATGGCAGGAGTACCCGCCGCTCTCCGAGTACACGGACCTGCACGTCCCCGATCCCGACGCGTTCGCCCGAATGCGCTACCGGGTCGCGAACCTCGAAAACATCCAGCTGCAGCTGTGCGAGCCGCCGGAGCTCGAGTGTCCCCAACGGCGCTTCCTCGACACTCATGGTGCGGGCGTCTTCCACCTCGGGTTCGAGCACGACCTCGCGGACGGCGTCGCCCAGGCGAACGCGTTGGGCCTGGATGTCCTGATGCGGGGCCAGCGGCCCGACGGAAGCGGCTTCGTGTACTTCGACACTGCCGACGACGCGGCCGTCGTGCTCGAGATCCGCACATCGCCGTCACCCGGCTGATCCCGGCGTTGTCGACCAGGACGTCAGACCGACCCTGCTGACGAGGCGTTCGACCGCGCGAGGTGCCGTTCGTTGGAAGTCGTTGAGCCGCACCCACGTCGGCGTGACGACGATGCGCACCATCGAGTCGTAGAGCGCGCGCACCTGCTGCTCGAACCCGGCGTGCTGATCCTCGGGCATCGTGCGGAACGCTGCCTCGAGGTACTCGTCGGGCACGCCGTCCTCCTCGCGCAGCTCGGCGGTTCCCCGCACGAGCAGGCAGCACGGCGGCGGGGAAACGTCGATGGTCAAGGCGATCCGTGGGTTGCGGTGCAGCGCCGCGACCTTGTCCGAACCGGGAACGGTGAAGCAGAGGAACTTGCCGTCCCGCAATAGGTAGCCGACCGGGACGGCTCGTGGGCCTCCGTCCTGGGCGGCATAGGCGATCTGCATGATCGGCTGCCGCTCCACGAGATCGACCGTCACCGGGTCGGTCAGGATCCCGGTGATACGCGCGGTGTCCATGTCCTACCTCCAGGCCTCGAACGGCCCCTCGTGGCCGCTGATGTCACTGGGACGGAGGCGTCCGCCCGTTCTCGACATCGGCGAGCCGCGCGGTCAGGCGCCGGCCGCGGCGGGGGTGTCGACGTCGATGCAGAGGACCTGTCCGGTGCGGTCGGCGATCAGCGTCTCGATCTGGTCGAAGCCGCGCCAGTGCTGGCCGACGATGCCCAGGGTGCGTCCCCGCGGGCCACCGAGGGCCAGCGAGAAGGCGGGCCGGTCGAGGTCGATGCGGTCGAGGATCTGCCCGCCCTCGCGGACGCGGACCGCCGCCCCCTCGGGGTCGGCCTCGTTGCCGGTTCGCGAGCGCACGTCGGCGGCGCCGCACCAGATCGCGCCTTCGGCGTCCATACAGATGCCGTCGGGCGCGAGCCCTTCCGCCCAGACCCGGCGGTTGGCGAGGGAGCCGTCGGGCTGGATCTCGAAGGCGGTGAGCCGGCCGGCGATCGATTCGGCGACGACCAGAGTCGAGCCGTCCGGGGTGATGGTCATGCCGTTGGGGAAGTGGATCTCCTCCGCGACGCGCCGGGCGCTGCCGTCCTCGGTGACGAGGGCGATGATCCCCGGTGGGGGGAACTGGCCGGCGAGGAAGTTGGCGGTGTCGGCGCCGTTCAGGTAGAGGTTGCCGCGGTGGTGGTCGACGGTGATCTCGTTCCAGTTGTGCCGGGCCACCCCGCTCAGGTCGGCGTCCTGAACCAGTGAGCCGTCGGCTTCCTGCCGCAGCAGCGACTCGCCGGTGATGAGCAGTCGGCCGTCCGGCAGCCAGTCGATGGACCATCCCATGGCCCGGCGACCCGCGGCAACGACCTCGGCGTTGCCCACGAGGTCGGTGGCGATGATCTCGCCGACGGTCCAGTGCGCGAACCACAGCCGGCCGTCGTGCCAGCGCGCGGACTCGACGAACGCCAGCCCGTCGACCAGGACCTTCGGCCGGCGGGTGTCCGGCTGATCCATCTTGCACCTCCTCGATGAAACTGGACTGCAGAGTACAGTTCGTAGAACTGGACCGTCCAGTATGATTTGAGGATGCAAGCTGCCGCCGGAGCCTCGGGTGACGATGAGCGCCGCACCGTGCGTAAGCGGCGCGCGATCGTGGAGGCGGCGACGACGGCGTTCCTCGACCACGGCTACCGGGGCGCCAGCATGGACGCCGTCGCCGCCGCGGCCGACGTTTCCAAGCAGACGGTGTATCAGCACTTCCGCGACAAGCAGCGGCTGTTCGGCGAGGTCATCGCCGCGACGGTGCAGACGGCCGGCGACTCGGTGCATTCCGAAGTGCGCCGCCTCGGCGACAGCGGCAACCCCGAGAAGGATCTGCGTGATCTCGCGCGCCGGCTGCTCGCGCTCGTGCTACAGCCCAGGATGTTGCGCCTGCGGCGCCTCGTGATCGCCGAAGCCCGCCAGTTCCCGGACCTGGGCCGCTACTTCTACGAGCTGGGACCCGGCCGCACGATCGCCGCGCTCACCGACACCTTCACCGAGCTGATCCGCCAGGGCCGGCTCGTCGATTGCGACCCCGAACTCGCCGCCGGTCAGTTCAACTGGCTGGTCATGGCCGCCCCGCTCAACCAGGCGATGCTGCTCGGCCAGGACGATGCCCCGACGACCCGGCAGATCAACCGGTGGGCCGACGACGGCGTGCGGACGTTTCTCGCCGCGTACGGCAACGAGTCGGGGTCGTGACCTAGCCGGCGGAATCCCGTCCGGGGACGGCCGGGCGGTACCGCACGTTGACCGCCGCGGTGGGTTCGTCGCCGTTGACGAGATGCAGCCGGATCGGGACGCCGCCGGGGTTGTCGTAGAGCCGGATGCCGCCGCCGAGCAGGACCGGGGCGATGTGCAGATCGATCTCGTCGATCAGGCCCTTCTCGAGCAACTGACGACCGATGGACGGCGAGAACACTTCGACGTTCTTCCCGGCGGCGGCGTCGAGCGCGATCTGCACAGCCTCCTCGACCGGGCAGCTGAGGATCGTGATGCCCTCGGCCTGACGGGCTGTCTCCGGATGGTGGGTGAGGACGAAGATCGGGCCTCGCCACGCCCCGCCGTACGGGCGCGAATCCCCGATCGCGCAGTCGAATCCGGTGCGTCCGGCGAGCACGGCGCCGGTGGTCTCGATGTACTCGGCCGGGAGACCTGCGCGGACGGACATGCCGTGCATCCAGTCCATCTGGTGATCGGGGCCGGCCACGAAGCCGTCCAAGGACATCGTGAAGTGCCAGAGCACCTTCGCGCCCGCGGACTGCGGTTCGGTGTCGTCCATGTCGCGCTCCTCTGATCGGCCTCACCACATGAGACCAGGCGCGCGCGCGGAACTGATCGCCTCGGCCCTGACGGTGCCGTATGCGCGGATCCGGGCTCAGCCGGCGGGGAGTGCGGCGCCGTCGCGGTCGGCGATGCGGGCCAGCAGGCTGAGCAGCAGGCTGCGCTGGTCGGGATCGACGCCGTCCAGGGCGCGCGCCTCGGCCGCATCCCGGGCGGTGGCGAACTTCGCGTACACGCGGCGTCCGGCCGGGGTGATCTGCGGGATCCGGACGCGGCGATCGGTGGGGTGGACCGTCCGCACGACGAACCCGTGCTGCTCCAACCGGTCGAGCACGCTGATCAGCGTCGTCTTGTCGACGCACACCATCCGGCTCAGCTCGAGCTGCGTGCGCTGCTGACCGTCGTCGAGCACGGCCAGCACCAGCCAGTCGCGCATGTCATTGAGCCCGATCTCGACGGCGGCGCGGTCGAGATCGGCGGCCATCCGGTCAGTAGCCGCGTGGAGCAGGAACGCCAGATCCGTCGGCCAGAAACCGGCCGTACAGGCCAGCCCGGCGTCGGCCGGCTGGTGCGTCCCCATGACCCGCATGCTAGCCGCCGATGAATTTCAGGTCAACTCGGATTAGTTTTTGTCGGATCGTCTTGACTCGGATGATCCTGGTTCGTAGCGTCTCGGGGAGGACGCGCGCAGGCGTCCGACCCGACCAGTTGAGGAACCTCGAATGAGCACGAGCTACACCGACCCGTACACCGCGGCCGATCCGCGTCGCTGGATCGCCTTGGGCGTCATCGCCGTCGCGCAGCTGATGGTGGTGCTCGACGCCAGCATCGTGACCATCGCGCTGCCCTCCGCCCAGCACTCGTTACACATCTCCGACGCGAACCGGCAGTGGGTCATCACCGCCTACGCGCTCGCCTTCGGCGGCCTGTTGCTGCTCGGCGGCCGGGTCGCCGACTTCATCGGACGCAAGCGCGGCTTCGTCATCGGCTTGATCGGCTTCGGCCTCGCATCGGCCATCGGCGGCATCGCGCAGAACCAGGGCGAACTCTTCGCCGCCCGCGGCCTGCAGGGCGCCTTCGCGGCCTTGATGGCCCCGGCCGCGCTGTCATTGATCACCGTGACGTTCACCGAGCCCCGCGAGCGCGCGAAGGCCTTCGCCGTCTACGGCGGCATCTCCGGTGGCGGCGCCGCGCTCGGCCTCATCCTCGGCGGCGTGCTCACCGAATACGCGTCGTGGCGCTGGACGCTGCTGGTCAACACGCCGATCGCCATCGGGACCGCGATCGCCGGCACGCTCGTCGTTCGCGAGAGCCGCGCCGAGGGCAAGGCCCGCTACGACATCCCCGGCGTCATCACCAGCACGCTCGGCCTCGTCGCCCTCGTCTACGGCTTCACCAAGGCCAACGAGAACGGCTGGTCGGCCGGCAGCACCATCGCCCTGCTCGTCGCCGCCGTCGTCCTGCTCGCCGCGTTCGTCGTGATCGAGCGCAACACCGCCGAACCACTGCTCCCGCCGCGCGTCTTCACCGAACGCAACCGGGCCGGCTCGTTCCTGGTCTCGCTGCTGATCGGGCTCGCGCTGTTCGGGATGTTCGTGTTCCTCGTCTACTACATGCAGGGCACCCTGCAGTACTCGGCCTTGAAGTCCGGACTGGCCTTCCTGCCCTTCAGCGTCGGCATCGCGGTGGCCGCCGGCCTGGCCAGCGGGCTGCTCCCGCGCATCGGCCCGCGCCCGCTCATGGTGGGCGGAACGGTCATGGCCGCGATCGGCATGATCCTGTTCACCCGCATCAAGGTCGATTCGGCCTTCGCCGCCTACGTCCTGCCGGCCGAGATCGTCATGAGCCTCGGCATGGGCTTCGCGTTCGTCGCGCTGTCGAGCACGGCCCTGATCGGTGTCGACGAGCGCGACGCCGGCGTGGCGAGCGCTCTCGTCAACACCACCCAGCAGGTCGGTGGATCCCTCGGGACGGCGCTGCTCAACACGATCGCGGCAACGGCGACGGCCAACTACATCGGCAGTCACGGCGTCGGCAGCACGCCCGTCGCGCTGGTGCACGGCTACACCGTGGCGTTCACCTGGGGCCTGGGGGCGCTGGTGCTCGCCGCCGTCCTGGCCCTCGTGCTGGTGACCAAGCAGCGCGGCGCGGCGCAGGACGAGATCGTCACCGGCAGCGGCGAGACCGCGTTCGAGCACGCCGAGGAACTCGGCGCGGTCATCTAGCCGGCGCACTCCGCGCGCTGCGAGAAGTGCAGCCTCTGACCCCGGTGGCCTGCTCGGTTCGAGCAGGCCACCGGGGTCGCCGGCCAGTCGCGACCGACCCGAAGCTGAGCCGGGTCTCGCGCCGGCTCGGCCGGCAACGCCGCTACTCGCTGTCGTAGCCGACGACGGTGCCGCCGGCGACCATTGCCAGCTCGGCGTGCGGTGCACCCTCGCGGGGCCTCGGTCGGCGACCGACAGGGATCCGCAGCCCGGCCACCGCGGCCAGCACGAGGCCGCCGGCAAGGGTCAGGAACCCGATGACGTAGCCGGACTCCTTCGGCAACCCGTCCGGCGCGAGCCGCGCGGTGACGATGCTGGCCATCATCGCCGAGCCGATGCTGCCGCCGATGGTGCGGATGTTGGCGTTCATCCCGCTCGCCACCCCGGTCTGCTTCGGCGGCACGGCGACCACGATGAGCGCGGCCATCGCGGTGAACGCCAGCCCGATGCCCACGCCCATCGTCGCGCTCGCGAGGTAGATCTCCCACCGGGCGTCGTGGGCGAGCGCGATGAGCACCATCGATGCCGCGCCGACGAGGCTGCCGACCACGACCAGCAGTCGACCGCCGAAGCGCGCCGTGAGCCGGCCGCTCCACTGCCCGACCGCGAACATCGTGACGCTGGACGGCAGCAGGATCAGCCCGGACTGCGTGATGGATGCGCCGAAGCCGTAGCCGGCCGACGTCGGCGTCTGCAGCAACTCGGGAAGGAAGGCGAACGTCGCGTACATACCGATACCGACGAGCAGCGCGACGAGATTGGTCGTCCAGACGGCCGGGAGGCGCATCATCCGCATGTCGATCAGCGGCACCGCCGCCCGGGTCTCGGACAGCACCCAGAGCCCGCCGATCACGGCAGTCGCGCTCAACAGGCCGATCACCCGGTCCGAGCTCCAACCCCACACCGGTGCCTGGCTCAGCGCCACCAGCAGGGCGACCAGCCAGGCCGACAGCAGGACGACCGGCGCAACCGAGATGCGGCCGGGCGTCCGGATCGGCGACTCCGGGATGAAGACGGCGGCCGCTACCGCCGCCGCGACGCAGAGGATCATCGGCAGCCAGAACAGCCAGTCGAAGCCCAGGTGGTCGACGATCGGGCCGGCCAGCACCGTGCCGGCCCCGCCGCCGACCGCGGTCAGCGTCGCGATCGACCCGACCGCGCCGGTCACCTTCTCGGGCGGGAACTCGTCCCTGATGATGCCGAACGCCAGTGGCAGCACGCCGCCGCCGATGCCCTGCACGACGCGGGCGGCGATCAGTACGCCGATCGAACCGGCGAGCGCGGCGAGCAGCGACCCGGCCGCCAGGGCGGCCAGCGTCACGACGAACATCTTCTCCTTGCCGACCATGTCGCCGACCCGGCCGACGATCGGCGTGAACACCGAGGCCGACACGAGGTAGGCGGTCAGCACCCAGGTGGCCGCGTTCGCCGATGCGTGGAACTGGGCCTGGACGGTCGTGAGGACCGGGATCACCAGCGACTGGAGCACGGCGTACGCGGCGACACCGACCGTCAGGACCAGAAAGGTCACGCGATGATGCGCCCGGCTACCGACTCGGGACACGGGATTCCTTCGTTGCCAGGTCAACTTTCGGTCGGACGTTACCGGCGCCACGGCCCGGGCGGGGGTCCCCTATGCCGAACACCACGACCCGACGCCCGACTGCAGCTCGTCCGGCCGGCGCGCCGTCAGGGCAGGTGCGGCAACGTCGGCGACGTCGGCAAGGGCAGCGGCAGCGGCAGCGTGGGCGTCGGCAGCGGCAGCGGGATCGGTAGCGACGTCGATGGCAGCGGCAGCGGCACTCCGCCCGCCTTCGAGGTGGACGAGCCCGGCGGCGGTTTCGGCGCGGCGGTCGAGGTCGATGCGGGCGCCGGCGCACCCGCGCCACCGGCTCGGGTGCCGCTCGGCTTCGGTGCGGCCCGGCGGTGCGGCGTCGGACTGGCCTTCGCGGCGGTCGACCGGCCGGCCGGGCCCGCCGCCCCGGCCGCGGCACCACCGCCGGTGCCCTGCGCCGGAATGGTCGCGGTCGGATCCGGCGCGGGGACGGGCGGGAAGTGCCGCCCGTGGGAGTTGTAGTAGGCGACGACGTAGCGGACGGCCTGCTCGGCCAGAGTCGCGAACTGCCGGTACGCCCCGCTGTTGTACGTCGACCAGGGCGTCCAGTCGGTGCAGCCGTTCGAGATGGCGTGCATCGCGGCCGCGTTGTGGGCCACCGCCTGGTTGGCGATCGAGTCGCGGAGGCCGCCGGTGTTGCGCTCCGCCCGCAGCCCACGGATCTGCCACAGCCCGGCCGACCAGTCCCACACCGGCGTCATCAGCCCGATGTCACCTTGCGCGCTCGGGCTGCCGCCCGATTCGGCCATCGCGATCGCGGTGGCGAGCACGGCCGCATCGGGGGCGCAGCCGTGCTCGAGAGCGAGCGTGGCGATGCCGGCCGGCGTGAGAGTCCCGGCCGCGCCCCGATACGGGGCGATCGCCGGCCCCTGCTTCGCCACCTGGCCCGGGTCGGGCGTTTTCGGGGCCTTCGGTGCTGCCGGCGGAACGCCGAGCGAACCCGTGTCGCCGGTCAGGGCAGGCGGCGGGAAGGACCCGTCCTGCAGCAGGATGCCCATCGGTAGCAGGTAGTGCGGGCGGCTGATGACCCTCGCCGCGGCCCGCTTCGCCGGCGACCCGCCCCCGGAAGTCGCCATCGCCGTGGTGGCGACCGCGACGATGAGGGCGATCAGGCCGGCCGGCACGAGGATGCGCCGGCCCGACGTCCAGTGCTGCTGGAACCGACGCAGCGCGTCGGCCAGGGTTGAGAGCCGAGCGCGCACTCGCGGCCTCCTCGTGATTACCGGCACGAGCAGTCTTCCCACGGCGGCGCCGGAATCACCCGTCCCGGACATGCACCGAGCCCTGACCGGGGTTCGGTCAGGGCTCGGCGTGCCCTGGGAGCGGCTCCCAGCGCTCGGAGCTCACGATCGCCGCCATCTGGGCCGTCGTCAGCGGCGGATGGGCGGCCAGGACGGCCCGGCGCCCTTCGGGTCGGCCTGGTTGCTGACGTGCATGAGGAACTCGGCCCCGTCCGGGCGGATGAGGTTCATCTCGTAGGTGACGGCCCCGGCCGCCCCGTGAAGCGGCTCCCGGCCGATCGCGAGTGACGAGCCGTCGGCGAGTCGCTCGATCGTGCAGCGCGACCGGTCCGGGTCGTCGCACCAGGCCCTGCCGGGGCGGTGTGGAAGATCTGCAGGTCGAAGCCCCCGCTGACCCCGGCCGCGGTCAGCCGGCCGACGATCGCCGCCCCGTTCGGCATTCCGGGCCGGGCAACGGACCGCCGGTCGGGCAGGGGCGCCCCGGCCGGGCTCATCGTCGGCGACGGCACGGTGGCTCGGATGCCGACTGCCCGTCGTGGAGCAGGTCGACGTACCACTGATCGGCGATCGCGACCGCCGATCGCCACCAGGCGATGCCGGGGGAGCGCAGGATCTGCTCGGCGATCGGGCGGTAGTCGCGCACACCCATTGGATCGTTCTCGTCGATGTCGAGCGGCGCCTGCCAGTAGGCGGCGCTCGACACGGCGATGTTCAGCGCATCGAAGACATCGCCCTCGGCCCACGCCATTGCCGCGCACAAACCGCGCCCTCTCGGAGCGGCGAGCAGCTCATGGACGTCGGTCACGAAACAAGTCTGCTCGAGTTGCGCCACCCCGATACGCTGCGATCTTGTCCGACCTGCGCACCGTCCTCACCACGCGTGAGGTCCCGACCCTGTTGGCGACCTCGATGGTCGGCCGGCTGCCCACGGCGATGGCCACCCTGTCCGTGCTGCTGCTCGTCCGGGGCCAGGGCGGCAGCTACACCCTCGCCGGCGGGCTGGCGGCACTGTTCACGGCCGGGTCGGGGATCGGCCAGCCGATGCTCGCGCGCCTGGTCGACCGGCGCGGTCAGTGGCAGGTGCTGGTGGTCGCCGTCGCGGTGAGCACCGCCGCGTTCGTCGTGCTGGCCACGAGCGGCGCGCACCACCCGGTGATCTCCGCTGCCGCGGCCGCGCTGGCCGGGCTCGGAACGCCGCCGATCGAGCCGTGCCTGCGTTCCCTGTGGGCGCACGTCGTCGCCGGCGGTTCGGTGCTGCGTGCGGCGTTCAGCCTGGACGTCGGGCTGCAGGAACTCGTCTTCGTCGCCGGCCCGCTGCTCACCGTCGCGGCCGTCGAGGTGATCGGCCACACCGGCGGGGTCCTGGCCTGCGCGCTGTTCGGCGCTGCGGGGACGCTCGGCTTCGCCGCCACGGCCGCCTCGCGGAACTGGCGCCCGACGCCGGTGGCCGAAGGCCCGCACGGATCACCGCTGCGCCACGGGGTGCTGGTGCGCGTCTTCCTGGTCGCGCTCGCCGGCGGGGTGCCGGTCGGCGCGCTCGCCATCGTCGCCGCCGCCTTCGCCGGCCGACACGGCGATTCCGCGATCACCGGCTGGGCGCTCGCAGCGAATGCCGGCGGTGCGCTGGTGTCGGGGCTCTACGGCGCCGTCCGGCCGACGGTCGGCGCGAGCCCCGGGCGATGACGCTGTCCGGCCTCGCACTCGCCGCCGGCTACCTGCCGCTGGCGCTGCCCTTGCCGGTGGGGTTGTGGCTGGTCGCCGCCGGCGTCTCGGGGCTCGCACTGCCGGTCGTGCTCGGCGTGGTCTTCCAGCGGGTGAACGTCGTGTCGCCGGCGAACCTCGTCACCGAGGCCAACGCCTGGGTCGTCACCGCGTTCACCGTCGGCGCGGCCACCGCATCGCTGCTCGCCGGCATCGTCACCGACCACTTGCGGGCGTCGACGGCCGTCGCGGTCATCGTGCTGGCCGGCTCCGCCTTCACCGCGCTCGTCTGCGTGGTGAGCCACCGCGCCGACGAGGGGCGGATCAGCGAAACGCGTCCAGTCCGGTGAGGTGCGAGCCGAGCACGAGCGTGTGCACCTCGTGCGTCCCCTCGTAGGTGTAGACGGTCTCGAGGTTCACCGCGTGCCGCAGGACCGGGTACTCGGTGGTGATGCCGCTGCCGCCGAGGATCGAGCGGGCCTCGCGGCAGATCCCGAGCGCGGCGCTGACGTTGGCGAACTTGCCGAAGCTGACCTGCTGCGGGGCGATGCGCCCGGCGTCCTTCAGCTCACCGAGCCGGCGCGCCGTGAGCTGGGCCTGCTGCAGGGTGACGGCCATGTCGGCCAGCTTCTTCTGGGTCAGCTGGAACCCGCCGATCGGCCGGCCGAACTGGGTGCGGGACGTCGCGTAGTCGAGGGTCGCGGCCAGCGCGTCGCGCGCGGCTCCGGTGACGCCCCAGATGATGCCGAACCGGGCCTCGGTCAGGCAGCCGAGTGGCGCCTTGAGCCCGCGGCCCTCCGGCAGCCGGCTGGCGTCCGGCACCCGCACGTTGTCGAGGATCAGCTCGCTGGTCACCGATGCGCGCAGCGAGATCTTGTGGTGGACGTCCTGCGTGGTGAAGCCGGGCATGTCCCGTTCGACGAGGAAGCCGCGGAGGCCCTCGTCGGTCCGCGCCCAGACGACGGCGACGTCGGAGAGCGAGCCGTTGGTGATCCACATCTTGTTGCCGGTGATCAGCCAGTCGTCGCCGTCACGCACCGCCCGGGTGCGCATGGAGCCGGGGTCGGAGCCGGAGTCCGGCTCGGTCAGGCCGAAGCAGCCGATGAGCTCGCCCGCGGCCATGCCGGGCAGCCAGCGCTGCTTCTGCTCCTCGCTGCCGTAGGCGTAGATGGCGTACATCGCCAGGGACCCCTGGACGCTCACCAGCGAGCGGAGCCCGGAGTCGACCGCCTCGACCTCGGCGCACACGAGCCCGTACTGCGACGCCTTCGCGCCCTGGCAGCCGTAGCCCGTCAGGTGCATGCCGAGCACGCCGAGCGAGCCGAACTCCTGCGCCAGCTCGCGGGCCGGGAGCGTGCCGTCCTCGAACCACTGCTGGATGTGCGGCCGGAGCCGGTCGTTGGCGAACTTGCGGACGGTGTCGCGCAGCAGGCGGTCCTCGTCGGCGAGGTCGTCGTCCAGGTCGAGGATGTCCAGGCGGTCGAGTGCGTCGCTCATCGACCTACCCTCGCTTCGCTCGGTTCGGCCACCCAAGGACTTCTGTACCCATGATTCGCTCCGCAAGCTCCGCTCATGCCCGAGACGCTACGCCGGTGATGGGACGGTCACCGGCACGCATCGGCGCGGGTTCCCGGTGCCGGCCCCGATGTTGGTGAACGTGAGGCAGAACGTGTGCGGGCCGGGCTGCGCGGTCGTGGTGAACGAGATCCCGTGGGACCCGGTCAGGGTGTACTTCGCGTTGGTCGCCGGGCTGGGCGCCGACGCGACGCCCGACCCGACCGCGGTGCCGTCCCGGGTCACCGTGAACCGGACGCTCGTCGCGCGCGCGTCGATGTCGTAGGCGTAGCCCGTGAGCCGGGTGGTTCCGGTCGGCGCGGCCCGTCCGGCGAGGTAGCTGTGCGGGTTGTGGGTCGAGAGGCGCCCGAAGTGGCCGCCGAGGGCGGCGACGATGCCGGTGCGGGCCCGGCCGGTGAGGAACGTCCGGGTGGGGTGCGCGCCGAACTCCACCGTCTCGCCGATGCGGTAGTGGACGGTGTACCAGTCGGTCAGCGATCCGTGGCAGATGCTCCAGCAACGGAACGCCTTGAGCGGGTAACCGAGGTTGCGGGCGAGCCGGTTGCGAAAGGCCTTGTCCACCGCCCCGCCGTCGGTGGTGTCGACGCCGTACAGCGGCTGGTGGAGCACGAGCAGGTACTTCGGGCGCAGCGAGCGCAGGAAGCTGTACATGGCGCGGGTCTCCGGCTCGGACAGCGGCTTCGGGCCCGAGTAGTACTCGCCGGACAGGTGCACCCACAACCGCGGCCAGTTGCGGTTGAGGTCGACGTGGTGGGCGTTGCCGCGGGTGTGCGCCGCGTAGCCGTCCGGGTTCATCGTGGGGATCACCCAGAGGTTGATGCCCTCGACGCTGACCCCGCCGTGCACGATCGTGTTCACCACGGTGACACCGGCCCGCTCGTCGCCGTGCATCTGGCCGAGGATGACCGCGGTCGTCCGGGCGTAGGGATTGCCGAGGTGGTAGGCGACGATCGGGCGGTGCTTGACGCTGTACCCGATCGTCTTGTGCGAGAGCACCGGGGTCGCAGCTGCCGCGGCCGGCGGGGCGGTCAGCACCACGACGGCCCCGGCGACCGCGAGCGGGACGGCGACCAGGGCGGACAAGGAACGCAATCGCACGGGACACCTCGGGGCGCGGGAGCCTCGACCGTATCCGACGAAGATCGTCTGCGGCAGGGCCGGAAGTCGGCCCGGCCGTCCTCGATAGGCTCTGCGCCCATGCGGGAGCCGCTCGACTTCGACCCGATCGACCGCGCCGGCGATCTGTGGGCCGAGCACTCGCCGGGCGAGCAGCCGGACGTGTACGCGGCCATGCGGGCAGTCACCTCGATCATGCGGGCGCACCAGATCCTGATCGCCGAACTGGACGCCATGCTGCGGCCCTACGGGATCACATTCAGCCGCTACGAGGCGCTGGTGCTGCTCGTCCACTCGCATGACGGCGCGCTCCCGCTGTCCAAGATCGGCGAGCGGTTGCAGGTGCACGCCACGTCGGTGACGAACGTGATCGACCGCCTCGAGGCGGCCGGCCTGGTGCGGCGCGAGCCCAACCCGCGCGACGGCCGTGGCACGCTCGCCGTCATCACCGACGAGGGGCGCGACATCGCCGAGAAGGCCACCGCAGCGTTCAACGCGTCCCGGTTCGGGATGGCGGCCCTGCCGCTCGGCGAGCTCGACGAGCTGTTCATGATCCTTCGCCGGTTGCGCCTGGACGCGGGGGACTTCGCGCCCGGACAGTGACCGCGCCCGGGGTGCAGATAGTTGGACGTCCTAGTAAATTGGTCGGACGTAGCGGTCAACCCGACCGTCTCGACGAATCTTTAGGGTCGTAGCCATGGATGCTGAGCAGAACGCCGAGGGCCGCGCGCGCTGGCAGGCGCGCTACGACAACGCCCGCAAGGCCGACCGCGACTACACCACGCTCTCCGGTGCCGAGGTCGATCCGGTGTACGGGCCGACCGGCCCCGACGACCGCATGGAGCGCATCGGCTGGCCGGGGGAGTACCCGTTCACCCGGGGTATCCACCCCACCGGCTACCGCGGCAAGCCGTGGACGATCCGCCAGTTCGCCGGCTTCGGCAACGCCCAGCAGACCAACGAGCGGTACAAGATGATCCTGGCCGAGGGCGGCGGGGGCCTCTCGGTCGCCTTCGACATGCCGACCCTGATGGGCCGCGACTCCGACGACCCGCGCTCGCTCGGCGAGGTCGGGCACTGCGGCGTGGCCATCGACTCGGCCGCCGACATGGAGGTCCTCTTCGCCGGCATCGACCTCGCCGGCACCACCACGTCGATGACGATCAGCGGCCCGGCCGTCCCGGTCTTCTGCATGTACGTGGTCGCGGCCGAGCGGCAGGGTGCCGACACGGCCAAGCTCAACGGCACGCTGCAGACCGACATCTTCAAGGAGTACATCGCCCAGAAGGAGTGGATCTACCCGCCCGAGCCGCACCTCAAGCTCATCGGCGACCTGATGGAGTACGTCGACGCGAACATCCCGGCGTACAAGCCGCTGTCGGTGTCGGGCTACCACATCCGCGAGGCCGGTTCGACGGCCGCGCAGGAGCTCGCGTTCACCCTGGCCGACGGCTTCGGCTACGTCGAGCTCGGTATCTCCCGCGGGCTGGACGTCGACCGCTTCGCCCCCGGGCTGTCGTTCTTCTTCGACGCCCACATCGACTTCTTCGAAGAGATCGCGAAGCTGCGGGCGGCCCGGCGCATCTGGGCCCGCTGGATGCGCGACGTCTACGGCGCCAAGACCGACAAGGCCCAGTGGCTGCGATTCCACACGCAGACCGCGGGCGTCTCGCTCACCGCGCAGCAGCCGGACAACAACATCGTCCGCACCGCCGTCGAGGCGCTCGCCGCGGTACTGGCCGGCACGAACTCGCTGCACACCAACGCGCTGGACGAGGTGCTGGCGCTGCCGTCGGAGAAGGCCGCGCAGATCGCGCTGCGCACCCAGCAGGTGATCGCCGAGGAGACCGGCGTCCTCAACGTCGCCGATCCGCTCGGCGGCTCCTGGTACGTCGAGGCGCTCACCGACCGCATGGAGGAAGAGGCCGAGAAGATCTTCGAGCGGATCAAGGAGATGGGCGGGGACGGCACGATCACCAGCGGCCTGCTCCGCGGCATCGAGGACGGCTGGTTCATCTCCGAGATCGCCGACTCCGCGTTCGAGTACCAGGTGGCGCTGGAGAAGGGCGACAAGCGGGTCGTCGGCGTCAACACCCTCACCGGCGACGTCGGCGAGCCGCTCGAGATCCTGCGGGTGTCGCACGAGGTCGAGCTCGCGCAGCGGGCCGCGGTCGAGCAGCGGCGCGCGGCCCGCGATCAGTCCGCGGTCGACGCCGCGCTGGCCCGGATGGTCGCCGACGCGGAGGCCGACCGGAACACGCTGCCCGCGATGCTCGACGCCGTCCGGGCCGAGGCGACGCTCGGCGAGATCTGCAACGCGTTCAAGCCGATGTGGGGCGAGTACCGGGAGCCGGCCCGCTTCTGAACCCGGACGGGCCGGCGCCGGCTCCCGCGCTGCCGGAAAACGACGGGCCACGGGTGAACGTCAGGTATCGAACCGGCCGTGGCGCCCCTCGCCACCGCTGAACCGCGCCGCCCCCTCGACGCCCTCGTGGCGCAGCGAGTCGAGCCCGTGCCCGAACTCGATGCCGAGCGCGGCCGCCTCGTCCTGCCCGAGCGCGTCGTACACCGACCGGCGGTCGGAGCGGACGCAGGCCTGCGGGAAGGCGGCGATCTCGGTCGCCAGCGCCTCGGCCGCCGCCCGAGCCTGACCGGGCGCGACCACCCGATTGGCGAAGCCCATGGCGAGGGCCTCGTCGGCACCGACCGGGCGACCGGTGAGGATGAGGTCGAGGGCCCGACCCAGCCCGACGATGCGCGGCAACCGGACGGTCCCGCCGTCGATCAGCGGCACCCCCCACCGCCGGCAGAAGACGCCGATCACCGCGTCGGACTCCATCACCCGCAGGTCGCACCAGGCCGCGAGTTCGATGCCGCCGGCCACCGCGTAGCCGCTGATCGCCGCGATCACCGGCTTGGACAGGACGAGGCGGCTGGGCCCCATCGGCCCGTCGGTGGACGGATCGGGGTCCAACCGGTTCGACATCTGCTTGAGGTCCGCACCGGCGCAGAAGGTCCCGCCCGCTCCGGCGAGCACCGCGACCCGCGCGCCGTCATCGGCGTCGAAGGCCCGGAAGGCGTCGGCCAGGGCCTGGGCGGTCGGCCCGTCCACCGCGTTGCGGGCCTCGGGGCGGTCGATGAGCACCGTCCGGACCGGGCCGACCTGCTCGACACGTACCGTCATCACCGGGACGCTACCGACGCCCGGGCGGTTATTCCCGGTGCGGCGCGGTCGTGGGCGGGCTCACCGGTCGCACAGTTAAGGTGACGCGTCTGGGAAACTGGACCTATGCGTCCTGGAAGCCCTCCCGGAAGTCGCCGCGGCCCCGCGCCCCGCGCCGCCGCGGCCCCGAGCCCGGCCACCGTCGCCGCCATGGCCGGCGCGGTCGATCTCGCCGCCGTCCGTGCCCGGTCCGAAGCCGCGGCCCGCGCCGCCGAGGCGCCGCCGCCGAGCGCCGGCAACGCCGTCGTCGATGTCACCGAGGCCACCTTCCAGGCCGAGGTCGTCGACCGCTCGTTCCAGGTCCCGGTGCTCATCGACTGCTGGGCCGACTGGTGCGAGCCGTGCAAGCAGCTCTCCCCGGTGCTCGAGCGGCTGGCCAACGCCGCCGGCGGCACGTGGGTCCTGGCCAAGATCGACATCGAGGCCAACCCGCGCATCGCGCAGGCCCTGCAGGTGCAGAGCATCCCGGCCGTCTTCGCCGTGATCGGCGGCCAGTTCATCCCCGGGTTCCAGGGCGCGCTGCCCGAGGCCCAGGTCCGCGAATTCGTCGATGCCGTGCTGCAGGCCGGTGCCCAGGCCGGGCTCACCGGCGCCGGTGCGCCCGCCGCCGCTGAGGGCGACGAGCCGCCGGCCGCGCCCGAGGAGCCGGAGGACCCACGCTTCACCGCCGCCGAAGCGGCCCTCGAGGCCGGGGACTTCACCGGCGCCGAGGAGCAGTACCGCGCCATCCTGGCCGCCGAGCCGGCCAACCAGGAAGCCGCGCTCGCACTCGGCCAGGTGCAGTTGCTGCGGCGCCTGGAGTCGATCGACCGCAGCGCCGCCGCCCGGGCCGACTCGGCCCCCGACGACGTCGAGGCGCAGCTGGCCGCGGCCGACCTGTCCTTCGCCGGCAACGACATCGCCGCCGCGCTCGACCGGCTGCTCAAGGCCGTCCGCATCACGGCGGGCGACGACCGCGAGCGGGTCCGCAAGCGGCTGCTCGAGTTCTTCGACCTGCTCGGCCCGGACGACCCGCGGGTACCAGGTGCGCGCCGGGAGCTCGCGAGGTCGCTGTTCTGATGGCGCGTCCCCTCAGGTCCGCGAGCGACGACGCGGACTTCCAGCGCGTGCGCCACCTCGTGGCGGTGAGCGAGCGGGACCCGCTCGCGCCGTTCGCGCTGCGCCCGGACAAGAGCTACGCGTTTTCGCCGGACGGTACGGCTGCGATCGGCTACAAGACGAAGGTCGGCCTCGCCGTCGCCTCGGGCGACCCGGTGGGCGCGGCCGAGGGTTGGGAGGCGGCGATCGACGCGTTCGTCGTCCAGGCGCGGGCCCGGCGGCAGCGCATCGCCGTGCTCGGCGCCGGCGAGCGGGCCCTGCCGATGTGGCAGAAGTACGGCCTCGGTCACGTGGCCATCGGCCGGGACGTCGTGGTCCACCGCTCCGAGTTCGGCCTGAAGGGCCGGCGCTTCCGCAACCTCCGCCAGGCCATCCAGCGCTCGCGCAACGCCGGGGTCACCGTCGAGCTGCTTCGGGAGGGCGACCTCCGCCCGGAGCAGGTGCTCGAGCTGCGCGGGTTGATGAAGCGCTCGCGGCGCGAGGACAACCGCGGCTTCTCGATGATCCTGGGCCGGCTGTTCGACGGCAACGAGCCGGACGCGATCATCGCCGTCGCCCGCGACCACACCGCGACCGTCGTCGGCGCGCACCGCTACCTCTGGGCCGGCAAGCAGGATCTCTCGCTCGACCTGCCGATGCGCGCGCAGGGCGCGCCCAACGGTGTCGACGAGCGGCTCATCGCCGAGGTCGTCGACTGGGGCGCGACCCGCGGCGTGGAGCGGGTGTCGCTGGCGTTCGCGCCGTTCCCGGACCTGTTCGCCAACCGTAGACACCTCGGCGCCCTCGGGAAGGTCGCGTACGGGCTGGTCCACCTGCTCGACCCGCTGATCAGCGTCGAGCGCCTCTACCGCTACCTGCGCAAGTTCCACGCCTTCGACCAGGAGCGCTACGTGCTCCTGCGGTGGCGCCAGGTGCTGCGCGTGCTCGTCGCCCTGCTGCTGCTGGAGTTCGGCGGCTGACGCCGTCCGGGCCGGGCCGCACACGGGGCGGGAAACGGTCCGAATTCAGGTGCCAGAAGGCGGATGTCCTGGACCTTTCGGACCTTCGCCTCTGCTGATGCCTACGCTGACGGGTTCACGATCGGGAAGTGACCGAGGCCTCGCCCGACGTCCGGGCGCTCTATCGGGCCCGCAAGGGGCGGGTGGAGTTCGTGGACGTCCCGGCGATGTACTTCCTGACGGTCACCGGCGAGGGCGATCCGAACGCCCCGGAGTTCGCGCACGCGATCGAGGCCCTGTACTCGGTGAGCTACGGCGCGCACTTCGTGCTGAAGAAGGAGCGGGACGTCCGCACCAAGGTGATGCCGCTCGAGGCGCTGTGGTGGGTCGACGACCGGACGCAGCAGGATCTCGTCGCGGCGGTCGCGCTGGGCGTCGCCGACATGTCGGTCACCGACCGTGACAGGTGGCACTGGCAGGCGATGATCATGCAGCCGGCGCCGATCGACGAATCGGCGATCGCCCGGGCGGTCGAGCAGTCCCGCAAGAAGGACCTTCCCATCCTGGACGAGGTGCGCTTCGAGCTGTGGAAGGAGGGGTGGTCGGCCCAGGTGCTGCACATCGGGTCGTACAGCGAGGAGGCGGAGACGATCGCGTTGCTGCACGACGCCATCGATTCGGCCGGCTGGCGGCCGCGCGGCCGGCACCACGAGATCTACCTCAGCGATCATCGCCGCACCCCACCCGAGCGGCTCCGCACCATCCTCCGGCACCCGGTCGAGCCGGCCTGACCCCGACCCGGAAAGCGGCCTGCCGCGACCGCGGCGGGCCGCTTCCCGTCCGTCCGGGTCAGTGCCTTGCGAGCGTTGTCGCCTGCGGTTCGGGAAAGCCGGTGCGCGGTGGGTGGGCCAGGGGGTACAGTGCCGGGCAGTTGTTCCAGTTGGTACACAGGACAGGAGTGCGGCGATGGGCAGGCAGGAGATCGACATCGAGACGACCTTGGACGCGCCGCCGGCGCAGGTGTGGCGGTGGCTGGCCGATGGCTCGAGCTGGCCGTCGTGGACGCCGATCGACCGGTACGAGGCGGTCCGGGCCGCCGGGCCGGACGGCACCGGCGAGATCCGGATCTTCCACAACGGCCGGCACACGGTCCGGGAGGAGATCGTCGAGTTCGTCCCCGAACGGCGGCTGACGTACACGCTGCTGGCCGGGCTGGCGCTGCGTGACTACCGGGCCGAGATCGACCTCGCACCGACCCTGGACGGGCGGACGCAGCTGCGCTGGCACACGACATTCAAGGTCAAGGCGCCGGGGACCGGTGGCATCTACCGGCGGGCCCTGCTCGACGCGACCCGGCAGTTCATCGACGGCCTCGCCGCGCACGTCCGCGGGCCCGCGTTGCGCGAGGCCGGCTGACGTAGGCTGCGCGCGTGGTCGACGGCGTTGGGACGGGGCGCCCGGCCCTGCTCGGTCGCATCGTCGAGCACATGCTTCGCACCGGCTCGGCCACGACCTCCCTGCGGGCGCTGGCGGCCGAGATCGGCTCGAGCCACCGCATGCTGATCTACCACTTCGGCGGCCAGGAGGGCCTCGTCGAAGCGGTCGTCCACGAGGTCGAGGCCCGGCAGCGGGCCGAGGTCGAAGCGCTCGGCGCGGTGCCGGGCAGGTCGCTGGCCGAGCTCTCCTGGGCGTACTGGCAGCGGCTGTCGTCGCCGAAGCTGCATCCGGTCGAGCGGCTGTTCTTCCAGCTCTACTCGCGGCTGCTCGACCTCGGCCGCACGGAGACGGCGGCCCGGCTGACCGAGGCGTGGATCGAGCCGGTCGCCGCAGGCTTCGTCGAGCACGGGTACACCCCGGCCCGCGCCCGCGCGGTCACCCGCCTGGGCGTCGCCGTCTACCGCGGGCTGTTGCTGGACCTGCTGGCCACCGGCAACAAGCGCGCGGTCGACGCCGCGGCGCGGGCCTACGTCACCGCCATGTTCGGCGACGAGTAGCGCTGCGGCCGGACCCGCTCGATCACGTCTTCCCATTCGATCACGTGTTCCTGTCCTGGCGCCGCTGCACGGCCGGCGCCAGCAACGCTGCGAGGAAGACGTGATCGATCCACCGGCCCGGCGGGCGAGAACGCCGTTCAGACCGCGGACGAGCCGCCGGCCCGAGCGCCGGACTCCGGGACGTAGCGCAGCCAGAGCGCGCCCAGCGGCGGCACCCGCAGCGTCGTCGACGCCGGCTGGCCGTGCCACATCTCGTCGGTCGCCTCGACCCCGCCGAAGTTGCCGACCCCGGAGCCGAAGTAGGCCTCGGCGTCGGTGTTGAGCACCTCGTCCCAGCGACCGGCGTACGGCAGCCCGAGCCGGTACCCCTCGTGCGGGACCGACGCGAAGTTCGCCACGCACGCGAGCACCGAGCCGTCGGCGCCGAAGCGCAGGAACGAGTAGACGTTGCCCGACGCGTCGTTCGCGTCGATCCAGTGGAAGCCGTTCTCGGGTCGCTGTCCCGCGACCACAGTGCGCGCCGTCTCGCGGTAGATGCGGTTCAGGTCGCGTGACCAGCCGGGCGACGCCGCGGTGGCCGGGGTCGTCGAGCAGCCACCAGTCCAGCGAGCGCGACTCGGCCCACTCGGCACCCTGCGCGAACTCCTGGCCCATGAACAGCAACTGCTTGCCCGGGTGCGCCCACATGTAGCGCGTAGAGCGCCCGCAGCGTCGCCATCTGCTGCCAGCGGTCGCCGGGGATCTTGTTCAGCAGCGAGCCCTTGCCGTGCACCACCTCGTCGTGCGAGATCGGCAGGACGAAGTTCTCGGAGTACGCGTACATCATCGAGAACGTCAGCTCGTTGTGGTGGTACTGCCGGTGGATCGGCTGCGTGCGCGATGTAGGCGAGCGTGTCGTGCATCCAGCCCATGTTCCACTTGAAGCCGAAGCCGAGCCCGCCCAGGTGCGTCGGCCGGGTGACACCCGGCCAGGACGTCGACTCCTCGGCGATCGTCACCACGCCGGGCACGCGCTTGTAGACGGTCGCGTTCATCTCCTGCAGGAAGGCGACCGCCTCGAGGTTCTCCCGGCCGCCGTACCTGTTGGGCATCCACTCGCCGTCCTGGCGCGAGTAGTCGAGGTAGAGCATCGAGGCGACGGCGTCGACCCGCAGCCCGTCGACGTGGAACTCCTCGAGCCAGAACAGCGCGTTGGCGACCAGGAAGTTGCGCACCTCGCGAGCGGCCGAAGTTGAAGACGAACGTGCCCCAGTCCGGCTGCTCGCCGCGCCGCGGGTCGCCGTGCTCGTAGAGCGCGGTGCCGTCGAATCGGCCGAGCGCGAAGTCGTCCTTCGGGAAGTGCGCGGGCACCCAGTCGACGATGACGCCGATGCCGGCCTGGTGCAGCGCGTCGACGAGGTAGCGGAAGTCGTCCGGGCTGCCGAAGCGGGCGACGGGCGCGTAGTAGGAGGTCACCTGGTAGCCCCACGACCCGCCGAACGGGTGCTCGGCGACCGGCAGGAACTCGACGTGGGTGAAGCCGGTCGTCGGCGCAGGTAGGCGACCAGCTCGTCGGCGAGCTCGCGGTAGGAGAGGCCCTGCCGCCACGAGCCGAGGTGCACCTCGTAGATCGACATCGGCGCCTTGTGCCACTCGGTCGACGCCCGCCGCTGCAGCCACTGCGTCGTCGTCCCACTCGTACGCGCGACGTGTAGACCACCGACGCGGTGGCCGGCGGCACCTCGGCGGCGAAGGCCATCGGGTCGGCCTTCTCCCGCCACACGCCGTCCGCGCCCAGGATCTGGAACTTGTACCGGCACGCCGTCGCCGACGCCGGGCACGAAGAGCTCCCAGACGCCGCGACGAGCCGAGCGAGCGCATGGGCAGCGCGCGCCCGTCCCAGTAGTCGAAGTCGCCGACCACCCGGACGCCGCGGCGCGTTCGGCGCCCACACCGCGAACGAGGCGCCGGTGACCGTGCCGCCGGGCGTGTCGTAGCGTGCGGACGTGCGCGCCGAGCACCTCCCAGAGGTTCTCGTGCCGGCCCTCGCCGATCAGGTGCAGGTCGACCTCGCCGAGCGTCGGCAGCCAGCGGTACGGATCGTCGACGGTGTAGCGTGTGGTCGCCGTAGGTGACCTCGAGGCGGTAGTCGCGCGGCGGGCCGTCGATCACGACCTCGAAGATGCCGCCGTCGTGGACGCGGCTGCATCGGCGCGCGCGTTCGCGCCCAGGATCGACCGACACGCTCGTCGCCTCGGGGCGCAGGGTGCGGATGGTCGTCGTGCCGTCCGCCGTCGGGTGGGCGCCGAGGACGGCGTGCGGGTTGTGGTGGGCGCCGCCGACGAGCCGGTCGAGTTCCTCGCTGGCAACGGTTGATGCTGTCATGTCGGATGACGTTCCTTCTGGCATTAGTCGCAGGCGAGCCAACGAGGCCAGCGGGATCGGCAGCCAGCCGGGCCGGTTGCGGGCCTCGTACACCGCCTCGTAGACGGCCTTGTCGGCCTCGAATGCGCGCAGCAGCACGTCGTGCTCGCGCGGGTCGTGCCCGGACGCCTGCGGCGTAGCCGGCGCAGAACGCGTCGCGGTTGCGGGTCGACCACTCGGCGGCGCGGTAGCTCGAGCTGCGGGTCGTAGCCGGCCTCGATCACCCGGTGATGGCCGGCGTAGTCGAAGGAGCGCAGCATGCCCGCGACGTCGCGCAACGGCGAGTCGAACTCGCGGCGGGCCTCGATGGCCGCCATCGGCTCGCCCTCGAAGTCGATCAGCACCCACCGGGTGACGGTGCGCAGCGCCTGCCCGAGGTGCAGGTCGCCGTGGATGCGCTGCGACGTCACCGACTCGGCCGAGCGCGGCGAACGCGTCGTAGGTCGCGCGGCCAGGCCCGCGGCGACCTGCGGCGAGCTCCGGCACGACCTCGACGGCGCGCGTCGAGCCGCGCCGTGCATCGCCGCGGCCCGCTCGCGCAGTTCGTCGGCCGAGGCCTCGCGGGTGCCGAAGGCGGTGGCCAGGTCGGCGTGCACCTCGGCGACGGCCTCACCGAGCCGCTCGGCCTCGCCGGCGAAGTCGCCGCCGGCCTCCTCGGCGTGCAGGTCGGCCTCGGCCATCAGGTCGCGGACGCTGGCCTTGGCCAGCTCCCAGCCGTCCGTGGCCGGTGGTCAGGAACTCCTGCAGCATCGCCAGCGACGACGGCGTCGCCGTCGAGGTCGGCCTCGACCGCGCCGAGCAGTCGCGGGATGTGCCGGGCGCCGAGCTTGCTCGAGCGCGACGCCTGGACCTCGATGTCCGGGTTGACGCCCGGGCTGCAGGCGCCGGAACACCTTGAGGATCGCCGACGTCGCCGAAGACCAGCGAGGTGTTCGACTGCTCGCCGGTGAGCACCAGGCTCGGCTCGTCCACCGGGATGTCGTCGGGCGATCGAGCGTACCGGGCGAAGCGCACCGGCCCCTCGGCGACGTCGTCGCGGATGCCGATCGAGCCAGCCCGGCGTGACGTCCTTGTCGTGCAGCGCGTCGTAGACCCAGCAGCCGGCCGCCGTCGGTCTCGAGCGTGCCGAGCAGGACGTGCTCGAGCTAGTCGGCCGGCTCGGGTCGCGCGACGAGCGGGAGCTGGTAGAGCTCGGGCTCGCCGTCGGCGTAGGTCGACTCGAGCGAGCCAGATGGTCGACCGGGAACGGGCCTTCGAGTGTCGACCAGGCGGCTCGACGCGACATCGACCGGATTCCGGCCCTTGCCCGCGAACCAGCGCTGGGTCGGCACCCACGCGGCGATGCAGGTCGGTCAGGCCGGTCGTGTCGCCGAGATCGGCGTCGCTCATGAGTCATCCTCCACGGCCGGATCGTCGGCCGCCTGCTGGCGCGTTCTGCTCGGTCCGCCGGCTCGCCGGTCGGCAGGTGCACGCCGGGGGATGCGCAGCCAGTAGAAGCCGTGCCCGGCGAGGGTGAGCAGGTACGGCAGCTCGCCGATCGTCGGGAACTGCGCCCCACCCATGCAGCTCGATCGGCTGGGCGCCCTCCCACGGCCGCAGGTCGAGCTCGACCGGCTGCGGGAAGCGGGACAGGTTGTTGACGCACAGCACGATGTCGTCGCCGAAGTCGCGGACGAAGCTGAGCACGGTCGGGTTGCTGCCGCCGATGTCGGTGAACGTACCCGACGCCGAACGCGGGGTTGGCCTTGCGGACCTCGATCATCCGGCGCGTCCAGTGCAGCAGCGAGGACGTGTTGCGGGTCTGCGACTCGACGTTGGTGACCTGGTAGCCGTAGATCGAGTCCATGGTTCACCGGCAGGTAGAGCCGGCCCGGGTCGCAGGTCGAGAAGCCGGCGTTGCGGTCGGGCGTCCACTGCATCGGGGTGCGGACGCCGTCGCGGTCACCGAGCCAGATGTTGTCGCCCATGCCGATCTCGTCGCCGTAGTAGAGGACGGGGGAGCCGGGCAGTGAGAGCAGCAGCGCGGTGAACAGCTCGATCTGGTTGATGTCGTTCTCGAGCAGCGGGGCGAGCCGGCGGCGGATGCCGATGTTCGCCTTCATCCGCGGGTCCTTGGCGTACTCGGCCCACATGTAGTCGCGCTCCTCGTCGGTGACCATCTCGAGGGTCAGCTCGTCGTGGTTGCGCAGGAAGATGCCCCACTGGCAGTTGTCGCGGGATCGCCGGCGTCTGCGCCATGATCTCCGAGATCGGGTAGCGCGACTCGCGGCGCACGGCCATGAAGATGCGCGGCATCACCGGGAAGTGGAACGCCATGTGGCACTCGTCGCCGCCGATGGCCGGATCGCCGAAGTACTCGACGACGTCGGCCGGCCACTGGTTGGCCTCGCACAGCAGCACCCGGTCGGGGTAGTCGCGGTCGACCTCCTTGCGGACCCGCTTGAGGAACTCGTGGGTCTCGGGCAGGTTCTCGCCGTTCGTGCCGTCCCGCACGAAGAGGTAGGGCACCGCGTCGAGCCGGAAGCCGTCGATGCCGAGGTCGAGCCAGAACCGCAGCGCGTCGATGATCGCCTGCTGCACGTCGGGGGAGTCGAAGTTGAGGTCGGGCTGGTGGCTGAAGAAGCGGTGCCAGAAGTACTGCTTGCGGACCGGGTCGAAGGTCCAGTTCGACGGCTCGGTGTCGACGAAGATGATCCGCGCGTCGGGGTAGCGCTTGTCGTCGTCGTTCCAGACGTAGAAGTCGCCGTACGGGCCGTCCGGGTCGGTCCGGCTGGCCTGGAACCACGGGTGCTGGTCGGAGGTGTGGTTCATGACGAAGTCGATGATCACCCGGATGCCGCGCTCGTGGGCGGCATCGAGGAACGACTTGAAGTCGTCGATCGTGCCGAACTCGGGCAGCACGCCGCGTGAAGTCGCTGACGTCGTAGCCGCCGTCGCGCAGCGGGGAGGAGTAGAACGGCGGCAGCCACAGGCAGTCGACGCCCAGCCATTGCAGGTAGTCGAGCTTGTCGATCAGCCCGCGCAGGTCACCGGTGCCGTCGCCGTTGGAGTCGGCGAAGCCGCGGACGAGCACCTCGTAGAAGACGGCGCGCTTGAACCAGTCCGGCTCGGACGAGGCTCCGGTTGTCGGCGCAGACATCGCGGACGAGGTGGTCACCTCCCATTCCTAGCAGCTTGGTCTCCCAGCGACCTACCCAGGAACGCCGTGACCGAACCAGCAGGACGGATGCCTCACCGGATGCCCGTACAGCGGCGTCAGCTCGAAGATGTGCGCCGGCCGGTGCCAGCGGGTCGAGGCGGACGTAGTTGTGCTGGCCCCACTGGTACTCGTCGCCGTCGAGCAGGTCGCGCACCGGATGCCGTCGGTGCCCAGTCCAGGCCCAGGCGCGGCAGGTCGAGCGACACCGTCGGCCTCCCGCCACTCGTGCGGGTTCACCGTGCACACGACGAGGACGGTGTCCCCGGTCGCCGGGATCGCGCTTGCTGAACGCGGTCAGATGCTCGGGTTGTCGACGTGGTGGAACGTGAGGTTGCGCAGCTGCTGCAGCGCCGGGTGCTCGCGCCGGATCCGGTTCAGCTTGCGCGATCAGCGGCGCCAGCGAGCGGCCCTCGGCGATGGCGGCGGCGAAGTCGCGCGGCCGCAGCTGGTACTTCTCCGAGTCCAGGTACTCCTCGCTGCCCGGCCGCACCGGTCAGGTGCTCGTACAGCTCGTAGCCGGAGTACACGCCCCAGGTACGGCGAGAGCGTCGCGGCGAGAACGGCCCGGATCGCGAACGCGCCCGGCCCGCCGTGCTGCAGGTATTCGTGCAGGATGTCCGGCGTGTTGACGAAGAAGTTCGGCCGCATGTAGTGCGCGGCGTCGACCAGCTCGCGGACGTAGGTCTCGATCTCGTCCTTGCGTGTTGCGCCAGGTGAAGTAGGTGTAGCTCTGGTGGAAGCCGATCTTCGCCGAGCTCGTGCATCATCGCCGGCCGGGTGAACGCCTCGGCCAGGAAGATGCACGTCCGGGTCGGTCTTGCGGACCTCGCCGATCAGCCACTGCCAGAAGTTGAGCGGCTTGGTGTGCGGGTTGTCGACGCGGAAGATCGTGACGCCGGCGTCGATCCAGTGCCGGACGACGCGCAGGCACTCGGCGTAGAGGCCCTTGGGGTCGTTGTCGAAGTTCAGCGGGTAGATGTCCTGGTACTTCTTCGGCGGGTTCTCGGCGTAGGCGATCGTGCCGTCGGGCTTGGTGGTGAACCACTCCGGGTGCGCGCGTCACCCACGGATGGTCGGGCGCGCACTGCAGCGCGAAGTCGAGCGCGACCTCCAGGCCCAGCTCGCGGGCCCGCTTCACGAACGCGGTGAAGTCGGCCATCGTGCCGAGCTCGGGATGGATCGCGTCGTGCCCGCCGTCGCGCGAGCCGATCGCCCACGGCGAGCCGACGTCCCACGACGCCGCGACCGAGCGTGTTGTTCGGGCCCTTGCGGTTCACCTCGCCGATCGGGTGGATCGGCGGCAGGTAGACGACGTCGAAGCCCAGTGACGGCGACGTAGTCGAGGTGCTCGGTCGCGTCCTTGAAGGTGCCGTGCCGGGCCGGGCGGGCCGGCGCGGCCGGGTCGCCGGCCAGCTCGGCGCCGATCGAGCGCGGGAAGAACTCGTACCAGGAGCCGTACAGCGCGCGCGGCCGGTCGATCCAGAGCGGGTAGCGCGGCGAGGCGGTGACCAGGTCCCGCACCGGGTTGTCGTGCACGAGCCGCTGCAGGTAGTCGTCGAGGGCCGGGTGCGACCCGGTGCGGCGACGTCGAGCGTGGTGTCGCGCAGGGCGTCGGCGCCGCGGCCGACGGCGCGCGGCCGCTCGGCTTCGGGCAGCGTCCGGGCGAGCTGGTCGAACAGCCGGGCGCCGTCCTCGAGGTCGTTGGCGAGGTCGTCGGCTGCCCTGGCCGGCCTCGATCTTCGACCGTGACGGCGTGGTGCCAGGTCGACATCGGATCGCTCCAGGCCTCGACCGCGAACGACCACGTGCCGGGCTGGTCGGCCACGACGTCGGCGTGCCACCGGTCGGTGCCGGGCGCGCCCGGGCGTCATGCGGGTGACCGCGACCTTGCGGCCGGCGGCGTCGCGCAGCACGACGCTGGCCGCCGACCGCGTCGTGTCCCTCCCGGAACACCGCCGCCGACACCGGGATCGGCTCGCCGACGACGCCGCGCGCCGGGAACTCGGCACTGCGTCGTCGAGCCGACGACAGGGGTTACGTCGGTGAGTCCGAAGCGTCCAACCACAGGATCAAGGTACCCACGCTGTCCCAGTTTAGTCGCGGTCGGACGGCCCGGACCTGTCGCCGCCGCGCTGGTCTAATGGGCGTGCGGCTGTAAGCCTTTCGGATTCTGCTAACGTCCGCGCGCGGTGAAGGCACTCCGACGGCTCACCGTTCGCGCCGCGTATCCCGGACGAACTGGCCGCTCTGGGCGACATCGTCGACCAACCTCCGGTGGTCCTGGCACGCCGACTCGCTCGACCTGTTCGAGTCGGTCGACCCCGACCTCTGGCGGCACTGCGGCCACGATCCCGGCCGGATGCTCGGCGAGGTGAGCGCGGAGCGGTTCGCCGCAGCTGGCCCGCGACCGCAAGTTCCTGCGCCGCCTCGACGACGTCGCCGACGACCTCCACGACTACCTCACCCAGCCGCGCTGGTATCAGACAGCACGCAGGCGGCCGGCGACGACGGCCCCCTGCCGGAGTCGATCGCCTACTTCAGCCCCGAGTTCGGCATCACCGAGGTGCTGCCGCAGTACTCCGGCGGCCTCGGCATCCTGGCCGGCGACCACCTCAAGGCCGCCAGTGACCTCGGCGTGCCGATCATCGGCGTCGGGCTGCTCTACGGCGCGGGCTACTTCCGGCAGTCGCTCTCGCGCGACGGCTGGCAGCTCGAGCACTACCCGTCCCTCGACCCGCAGGGCCTGCCGATCACGCGCGCTCGAGAACGCCGACGGCAGCACCGCCGCGGATCGTGATCGCCCTGCCGGAGTCGCGCACGCTGCACGCGCAGGTGTGGGTCGCGCAGGTCGGCCGGGTGCCGCTGCTGCTGCTCGACAGCGACATCGAGGAGAACGACGACGACGCCCGGCAGGTCACCGACCGGCTCTACGGCGGCGGCAAGGAGCACCGGCTGGAGCAGGAGCTGCTGCTCGGCATCGGCGGCGTGCGGGCGATCCGCGCCTACTGCGCGGCCACCGGCACGCCCGCGCCCGAGGTCTTCCACACCAACGAGGGCCACGCCGGCTTCCTCGGCGTCGAGCGCATCCGCGAGCTCGTCGAGGGCTACGGGCTCGACTTCGACGCCGCGCTGCAGGCAGTGCGGGCCGGCACCGTGTTCACCACGCACACGCCGGTCCCGGCCGGCATCGACCGCTTCGACCGGTCGCTGGTCGCCGCGCACCTCACCGGCATGACCGCGCTGCCGGCCGAGCGGGTGCTCGACCTCGGCGCCGAGGACGACCCGACGATCTTCAACATGGCGCACATGGGCCTGCGGCTCGGGCAGCGCGCGAACGGCGTCTCCCTGCTGCACGGCGCAGGTCAGCCGCGAGATGTTCGCCGAGCTGTGGCCCGGCTTCGACACCGCCGAGGTACCGATCACCTCGGTCACCAACGGCGTGCACGCGCCCGACCTGGATGGCCCGCGAGATCATCGACATCGCCGAGCGCGAGGTCGGCGCCGTGGCGATCGCCGAGGGCGAGCGGCTGGGCCGCGATCGACAAGGTGTCCGGACGCCGAGCTCTGGCGGGTGCGCAACCTGCTCCGCGAGCGGCTGGTCGAGGAGATCCGCCGCCGCATGCACGAGTCGGCGCTCGAGCGCGGGCTGGAGCGAGGCCGAGCTCGGCTGGACCGCGACCGCCTTCGACCCGGACGTGCTGACGATCGGCTTCGCCCGGCGCGTCCCCTCGTACAAGCGGCTCACCCTGATGCTGCGCGACCCCGAGCGGCTGCAAGGCCCTGCTGCTCGACCCGGAGCGGCCGGTGCAGATCGTGATCGCCGGCAAGAGCCACCCGGCCGACGACGGCGGCAAGCAGCTCATCGCGCAGATGGTGCCGCTTCGCCGACGACCCCGAGGTCCGGCACCGGATCACCTTCCTGCCCGACTACGACATCGGCATGGCGCGCTACCTGTACTGGGGCGTCGACGTCTGGCTGAACAACCCGCTGCGTCCGCTCGAGGCCTGCGGCACGTCCGGCATGAAGGCGGCGCTGAACGGCGCGCTCAACCTGTCGATCCGCGACGGCTGGTGGGACGAGTGGTTCGACGGCGAGAACGGCTGGGCGATCCCGTCGGCCGAGGGAGTCACCGACCACGACCGCCGCGACGACCTCGAGGCGCACGCGCTCTACGACCTCATCGAGAAGAACGTCGCGCCCCGCTTCTACGACCGGCAGCGCGGCGTGCCGACGCGGTGGGTGCAGATGGTGCGGCACACCCTGAAGTCGCTCGGGCCGAAGGTGCTGGCCGACCGGATGGTGCGCGAGTACGTGCTGCGGCTCTACGCGCCGGCCGGCGCGTCGTCGCAGCTCATGTCGGCCGATGGGTTCGCCGCGGCCAAGGAACTCGCCGGCTGGCGCGCGCAGGTGGTCGCCAACTGGCCGGCCGTCTCGGTCCTGCACGTCGATTCCCAGCTCTCCGGCTCCGGGGACGCGCAGGTCGGCGACAAGCTGACACTGCGGGCCGAGGTGGCACTGGGCGGACTGTCTCCAGCTGATGTTCAGGTCGAGGCGATCTACGGCGCGGTCGACGCCGACGACCGGCTGACCGACACGCAGACGATCCCGCTGTACGAGGTCGGCCCGATCGACGGCACGACCCGGTTCGAGGGGGAGATCCCGCTCGACCGGACCGGGGCGTTCGGCTACACCGTGCGGGCGCTGCCGAAGAACCGGCTGCTCGCGTCGTCGGCCGAACTCGGGCTGGTCGCGACCGCCTGAGCGGGGCGCGCGAGGGGTCTCGGCGGCGCGTTGCGCCGACCCGGTTTGCATGCGCCGCGGCTGCTATCGGGACGCTCCGGCGGGCGATAGCCACCCGTGCGCATGCAAACCGCCGCCGTGGGGTGGCGCGGCGGGTCGGTAGGTTTTTCGCATGACCGTCGAAGGCGACCTGCTGTGGGAACCGTCCGCCGAACAGATCGCGGCCGCGCGGCTGACATCGTTCACCGAGTGGCTGGGTGAGCGGGGGCGCCGGCTCGACGGCTACGGCGAGCTCTGGCGCTGGTCGGTCGAGGATCTCGACGGGTTCTGGACGGCGCTGGCCGAGTGGGCCGGCATCCGGTGGCAGCGCGGGCCGGTCGGGGCGCTGGCCGACCCGGCCATGCCGGGCGCGCGCTGGTTCCCCGAGGGCACCCTGAACTACGCCGAGCACGCGCTCTACCCGCCCGGCGGCGCGGGCAAGGACGATCCGGCCGTGTTCTTCGCCCGCGAGGACGGGCTGCGCCGGACCCTCACCTGGCGCGAGCTGCGGACCCAGGTCGCCGCCGTGCGCGCGGCGCTGGTGCGGCACGGCGTCGGTGCCGGCGACCGCGTGGCCGCGCTGCTGCCGAACGCCCCGGAGGCGCTGATCGCGATGCTCGCGACCGTCTCGCTCGGCGCGGTGTGGTCGTCCTGCTCGCCGGACTTCGGGTCCCGCGCCATCGCCGACCGCTTCACCCAGATCGAGCCGGTGGTGCTGTTCACCGTCGACGGCTACCGCTACGGCGGCAAGGCCTTCGACATCCGGGCCACGGTCGAGACGCTGCGCGGCGAGCTGCCGAGCCTGCGGGCGACCGTCCTCGTCCCGTACGCGGACCCGGCGGCGCTGCTGCCGGATGCCGAGCGCTGGCCCGACCTCCTGGCGGTCGAGGCGACGCTGGCCTTCGAGCCGATGCCGTTCGCCGCGCCCATGTGGATCCTGTACTCCTCGGGCACCACCGGACTGCCCAAGCCGATCGTGCACAGCCAGGGCGGCATCCTGCTCGAGCACGTCAAGCAGCTGGCCCTGCACCTCGACCTCGGCCCGGGCGACCGGTTCTTCTGGTTCAGCACCACCGGCTGGATGATGTGGAACCTGCTGGTCTCCGGCCTCACCGTGGGCGCGGCGATCGTGCTCTACGACGGCAACCCGATGTACCCGGGGCCGGACGTGCTGTGGCAGCTGGCCGCCGACCTGCAGATCACCGCCTTCGGCGTCTCGGCGCCGTACCTGCAGGCCTGCCAGAAGGCCGGCATCACCCCGTCCACGCTCGACCTGTCGGCGCTGCGGTCGGTCGGCTCCACCGGTGCCCCGCTGCCGCCCGAGGGCTTCGCCTGGGTCTACGAGGCGGTGAAGGGCGACGTCGTGCTCTCCTCGCTGTCCGGCGGGACGGACGTCTGCACGGCGTTCGTCGGCGGGGCCCCCACCCTGCCGGTGCGGGCCGGCGTGATCCCGTGCCGGATGCTCGGCTGCGCGGTCGAGGCCTTCGACGGCGACGGCCACCCGGTCATCGGTGAAGTGGGGGAGCTGGTGATCACCGCGCCGATGCCGTCGATGCCGGTCGGGTTCTGGAACGACCCCGACGGCCGGCGGCTGCGGGAGGCGTACTTCGAGACCTTCCCCGGCGTGTGGCGGCACGGCGACTGGATCAAGATCGACGCCGACGGCTCGTGCGTGATCTACGGCCGCTCGGACTCCACCCTCAACCGGGGCGGGGTCCGGATGGGCACGGCCGAGTTCTACCGCGTGGTCGAGGAACTGCCGGGTGTGGAGGACGCGCTGGTCATCGACACGTCGGCCGCGGGGACCGAGGGGCGGCTGCTGCTCTACGTCGTCCCGGCCGAGGGGGTCGACGTCGACGAGTTGGCCGGCCGGCTGCGGGCGACGATCCGGCGTGAGCTGTCGCCGCGGCACGTCCCGGACGAAATTGTGGCCATCGATGAGGTACCGCGGACGTTGAACGGGAAGAAATGCGAGGTGCCGGTCAAACGAGTGCTCGCCGGGGTCCCGCTGGACAAGGCGGTCAGCTCCGGGGCTTTGAAGAACCCTGACGCGATGAAGCCGTTCCTGTCCGGGCCCGCGTGAGGGCCCCGCGCTCGGGGACGCGCGCGCGCCCGCTGGCGCGGGGGCGGCAGCTGCGGGCGCGACTCGGACGCCTCGACCGGCAGTTGCTGGCCGCCGCCGCCCGCGAACGCTCGCCCGCGGCCGATCGCGTGCTCACCGCGGCGAGCGAGGCGGCGAACCGCTCGATGCTCTGGGTCGGCGTCGCGGGCGTGCTGGCCGCGACCGGGCGCCGCCGCCCGCGCACCGCGGCCGCAAGCGGGCTGGCCGGCATCGGCATCGCCGCGACGCTCGTCAACGGGCCGTTCAAGTTCGCCTGGCGGCGGGACCGGCCGCCGATGGCCTTCCGGGCCGAGCCGCTGCTGCCGCTGCCGCGCACCTTCTCCTTCCCGTCCGGACACTCGGCGTCGGCCCTGGCCTTCGCCACCGGTGCGACGGCCGCGCTGCCGTCGATCGGCCCGGTCGTCGGGCCGATGGCCGGTGCGGTCGCGTACTCGCGGGTGCACACCGGCGTCCACTACCCGAGCGACGTGGCCGTCGGTGCCACGATCGGCGTCGCGTCGGGACTGGTCGGCGCCCGGATCGTCAAGCGGCTGCGGGCCCGATCGGTGCACCGGGTGGACGCCGCCGCGCTCGACGTCGAGATCCCGCGGCGGGCCGTCGTCCTGAGCGCCGACGGCTCCGGATCGGCCGACGACTTCGAGGCCGCGGTCGCCACCCTCGAGGACGCCGGGTTCGTCATCGACGACGTGATCCCGGTCGAGCAGGTCGACCGGCTCGCCAAGCTGCTCCGAGCGGCCGGCGATCCGCCGCCGCTCGTCATCGCCGCCGGCGGCGACGGGACGGTCGGATGTGCGGCGAATGCCGTCCACGGCACCGACGCGCTGCTGGCGATCATCCCGCTCGGCACGTCCAACGACGTCGCCCGATCGCTGGGGGTACCGCCCGACGGGCGGGAGGCCGCGACCATGCTGGCCGAGAACGCGCGCGTGGTGCCGATCGACGGCGGCCGGCTTCGGCTCGGCGAGGGGGACGGGGCCACCGACCGGCTCTTCCTCAACGCGGCGACGGCCGGGCTGAACGTCGCCTTCGCCCAGGAGGCCACCGACGGCTCGCTGCGGGACAGGCTCGGCGGCCTCACCTACCCGATCGCGGCCGCCCGGGCGTTGCGGGCGTACGAGCCGTTCGAGTGCACGATCGAGCACAACGGTCGGCGGGAGACCTTCCCGGCCGTGCACCTCTCGGTGAGCAACGCGCCGGTGTTCGGCGGACTGCTCGGCATGCGGGTGCCCGGGGCGAGCATGACCGACGGCCGGCTCGACGTCATCGCCGCCGAGCGGCTGTCGATCGTGCGGCTCGGGCTGGCCCTGCTCGACCGCTCGATCGGCCGGCACCGGCCCGTGCACCGGGTGCACGCGCTGCGGGCGGAGTCGCTCACCGTGTCCTCGGCCGACAAGCAGGAGATAGCGCTGGACGGCGAGGTCATCGGCGCGCTGCCGGTGCACTTCGAGATCGTCCCGGCGGCGGTGCGAATCGTGGTTCCCCTCGAGGACCGGGCGGTCTGAGCGGGGTCAGCGGCTGGCGGCCCGCTTGTACTGGCGCACCGAGAGCGGGATGAAGATCACCAGCAGGCCGACGATCCAGATCAGCGTGTAGATGATCGGGTGGTGCAGCGACCACGGGTGGTCGGGCAGCGGCTTGGTGCCGGTGTTGCCGAACAGCTGCCGGGCGGCCTGGGTGACCGCGGACACCGGGTTCCAGTTCGCGACCGCCTTCAGCCCGCTCGGGAAGTTGTTCGTCGGGACGAAGGTGTTGGCGACGAACGTCAGCGGGAAGATGATCACGAACGAGGCGTTGTTGACGACCTCGGGGCTGGGGACGATCAACCCGACCAGGGCCATGATCCACGAGAACGCGTAGGCGAAGGCCAGCAGCAGCAGGAAGCCGCCGATCGCCTCGCCCACCGACGAGCGGATCCGCCAGCCCACCAGCAGCCCGGTGCCGGACATGATGGTGACGACGAGCACGTTGTTGAGCACATCGCTGGTCGTGCGGCCGACGAGCACGGCCGAGCGGGACATCGGCAGCGACCGGAACCGGTCGATGATGCCCTTCTGCATGTCGTCGGCCAGCCCGGCGCCGGTGATGGTGGCCCCGAAGATCACGGTCTGCACGAAGATGCCGGGGATCAGGAACTCCCGGTAGCCGATGCCCGGCCCGGCGTTGATCGCGCTGCCGAAGACGTAGGCGAACAGCAGGATGAACATGATCGGCGAGATGGTCGAGAAGACCAGCAGATCGGGGACCCGCTTGATCTTGATCAGGTTCCGCTTCGCGACGACGGCGCCGTCGACCAGGGCCTTGCGCAGGCCGCCGGTCGGGAGGGTGTCGAGCGGCAGCTCGGTGGTCAGGGTGGTCATCGGTTCGCCTCCGCCAACTCGCCCTCGGGGGCCGGCTTCTCGTCGTCGTCGATCTCGTCCTCGGTGCGGTGCCCGGTGAGCGTCAGGAAGACGTCGTCGAGCGTCGGCCGGCGCAGGGCGACGTCCTGCACCTCGATGCCGGCGGCGTCCAGCCGGCGCAGTGCCTCGGTCAGGACCCGGGCGCCGCCGACGACCGGCGCGGTCACCCGCCGGGTGTGCGCCTCGAACTCGACCGGGCCGTCGGCGGCCAGCTGCTGCAGCACCTCGCGGGCCCGGGGGGCGTCATCGCCGTGGGCCACCACGATCTCGATGCGCTCGCCGCCGACCTGGGCCTTGAGCTCGTCCGCGGTGCCCTCGGCGATCGAGCGGCCGTGGTCGATGACGACGATCCGGTCGGCCAGCCGGTCGGCCTCCTCCAGGTACTGGGTCGTGAGCAGCAGCGTGGTGCCGGCCTTCACCAGCTCGTGGATGACGTCCCACATCTCGGTGCGGCTGCGCGGGTCGAGGCCGGTGGTCGGCTCGTCGAGGAACAGCACCGGTGGCGAGGCGACCAGCGAACCGGCGAGGTCGAGGCGGCGCCGCATGCCCCCGGAGTACGTCTTCACCGGACGGTCGCCGGCGTCGGCCAGGCTGAACCGGTCCAGCAGCTCCCGGGCCCGGGCCTTCGAGCGCGGACCCCCGAGGCCGTACAGGCGGCCGATCATGTCGAGGTTCTCGTAGCCGGTCAGGTACTCGTCGACCGCCGCGTACTGCCCGGAGAGCCCGATCCGGGCCCGCACGGCCGCCGGATGCTTGGCGACGTCGATACCGGCCACCTCGGCGTGCCCCTCGTCGGCCTCGAGCAGCGTCGTCAGGATGCGGACCGCGGTGGTCTTGCCCGCGCCGTTCGGCCCCAGCAACCCCAGGACGGTGGCCTCGGGGACGGCGAGGTCGAGCCCGTCGAGCGCCCGGAGCGCGCCGTACTTCTTGACGAGCCCTTGCGCCCTGATCACGTCCGCCACTGTTTCTTCCCCTTCGCCCGGCCGGGTTCCCAACCCTAGGCGGAGGGTGCGACAGAAATCTTCTCGATTCCTGCTGGTAGGTGCGGCGCGGGCTCAGACGTGCTCGACGACGTGGGCGATCGAGTCGAGCACCCGGCCGGGGCGGTAGGGGTACCGCTCGATGTCCGTGCGCCGGGTCGAGCCGCTCAGCACGAGGATCGTGTCCAGCCCGGCCTCGATCCCGGCCACGATGTCGGTGTCCATCCGGTCGCCGACGAGGATCGTGTTCTCGCTGTGCGCCTCGATCCGGTTGAGCGCGCTGCGCAGCATCATCGGGTTCGGCTTGCCGACGAAGTACGGCTGGCGCCGGGTGGCCGCGGTGATCATCGCGGCCACCGACCCGGTGGCCGGCAGCGGCCCCTCCTCGGAGGGCCCGGTGACGTCCGGGTTCGTCGCGATGAAGCGGGCGCCGTTCTCGATCAGCCGGATCGCTCGGGTGATCGCCTCGAACGAGTAGGTGCGGGTCTCGCCGAGGACGACGAAGTCGGGGTTGCGGTCGGTCAGCGTGTAGCCGACCTCGTGCAGTGCCGTGGTGACGCCGGCCTCGCCGATGACGTAGGCCGAGCCGCCGGGCAGCTGGTCGGACAGGAACGTGGCCGTGGCCAGGGCCGAGGTCCAGATCGCCTCTTCGGGGATCTCCAGCCCGGAGTGCGCGAGCCGGGCCGACAGGTCGCGCGGCGTGAAGATCGAGTTGTTGGTGATGACGAGGAAGCGCCGGTCGCGCTCGATCAACCGGGCCAGGAAGTCGGCGGCGCCGGGCAGCGCGTGCTCCTCCCGGACCAGGACGCCGTCCATGTCCGACAGCCAGCACTCGGGCGGGTGATCGCGCATGTGGGCAGTCTGTCAGGCCCGGGGCGCCCGGCGGACCTGGAGCAGCACGACCGACCGGGCCCGCATGGCCAGATTCGCCCCGCCCGGGATCACGAGGTCGGTGTGCCCGGCCGGCCCGCCGCCCGGGAACTCGGTGTCGACGATGCGCACGTAGCTGGCCGCCCACGGCTCGCCCGGCAGCGTGAAGATGCCGTCGGCGTCGCCCGAGTGCAGCAGCAGGAGGAACGACTCGTCGATGATCGTCTCGCCGCGGCGCGTGCGGTGCCGCAGCCCGCGGCCGTCCAGGTACATGCCGATGGAGCGCAGCCCGGTGTCGAACCAGTCGTCGGCCGACAGCTCGCGCCCGGCCGGGTGGAACCAGGCGAGGTCCTTCGTGTCGGTGTACTCGCCCTCGGACTTGATCGGGTGGCCTTCGAAGAACGCGCTCTGCCGCAGCACCGGGTGGGCGCGACGCAGGGCGAGCAGCCGGTGGGTGAGCGCGAGGACGTCCTCGCTCTGCGGGCTGGGCTCCCAGTCGAGCCAGGAGACCTCGTTGTCCTGGACGTAGGCGTTGTTGTTGCCGCGCTGGGTGCGCCACATCTCGTCGCCGGCGACCAGCATCGGGGCGCCGGTGGAGAGCAGGAGAGTGGAGAGCAGGTTGCGGGCCTGGCGCAGCCGCAGCTCCTGCACCGCGGGCGGCGCCGGCTCACCCTCGATGCCGCCGTTGTAGGAGCGGTTGTCGTCGGTGCCGTCCTGGTTGTCCTCGCCGTTGCCCTCGTTGTGCTTGCGCTCGTAGGAGACGAGGTCACGCATCGTGAAGCCGTCGTGCGCGGTCACGAAGTTGATGGACGCGATCGGCAACCGCCCGTCGTCGCCGTATAGGTCGGACGAACCGGAGAGCCGGTAGGCGAGATCCCGGACGCCGTCGGCGCCGTGCGCCCAGAACGAGCGCACGGTGTCGCGGTACTTGCCGTTCCACTCCGTCCACAGCGGCGGGAACTCGCCTACTTGGTAGCCCCCGGCGCCGACGTCCCACGGCTCGGCGATCAGCTTCACCTGCGAGATCACCGGGTCCTGGTGGATCGTGTCGAAGAAGGACGACAGCTTGTCGACGTCGTGCAGCGAGCGGGCCAGCGCCGAGGCGAGGTCGAAGCGGAAGCCGTCGACGTGCATGTCGGTGATCCAGTAGCGCAGCGAGTCCGTGATCAGCTGCAGCGGGAACGGCCGGCGAGGGTCGAAGGTGTTGCCGCACCCGGTGTAGTCCATGTAGCGGGACGGGTCGTCCTGGGCGAGGCGGTAGTAGGAGGCGTTGTCGATGCCGCGGAACGACAGCATCGGGCCGCTCGGGCCGCCCTCGGCGGTGTGGTTGTAGACGACGTCGAGGATCACCTCGATCCCGGCCGCGTGCAGGGCCCGCACCATCGCCTTGAACTCGCGCACCTGGTCGCCCGGGTTGGCGGCGTAGGCGGCGTGCGGGGCGAAGAAGCCGATGGAGTTGTAGCCCCAGTAGTTGCGCTGCCCGCGGCGCTGCAGGTGCGGCTCGGATGCGAACTGGTGGATCGGCATGAGCTCGACCGCCGTGACGCCGAGCGAGCTGAGGTGCTCGATCGCGGCCGGGTGGGCCAACCCGGAGTAGGTGCCGCGCAGCTCGGGCGGGATGCGCGGGTGGCGCTTGGTGAAGCCGCGGACGTGCAGCTCGTAAATGACGGTGTCGTCCCACGCGATGTTCGGGCGCGGGTCATCGCCCCACGGGAAGCTGCCGTGCACGACGACCGAGCGGGGGACACACGGGGCCGAGTCGGCACCGCTGCCCGGATACACCGACGGGTCCTCGACGAAGTCGCCCTCGATGGCGCGGGCGTACGGGTCGAGCAGCAGCTTCATCGGGTTGTGGAACAGCCCCTGCTCGGGGTCGAAGGGGCCGGCCACCCGGAAGCCGTAGCGCTGCCCCGGGCCGACGCCGGGGATGTAGCCGTGCCACACGTGGTAGGTGTGGTCGGCCAGCGGGATCCGGGTCTCGATGCCGTTGGCGTCGAACAGGCACACCGAGACGGCCGTCGCCGTGGTCGACCACAGGGCGAAATTCGTACCTTCGCCGTCCCATTGGGCGCCGAGCGGGAACGGGGTGCCGGGCCAGGCGCGATCGAGTCGCTTCGCCAGGGCGGCGCCCAGCTGATCCGGCAGCACTGCTGGGACTTTAGTGGATCGACGGGATCGTCCCCATTCCCAGGTTTCTCATGGCCGAGCCTCAGTGAATGATGGGCTTCAGGGGGTTACCTAGAGCTCATGACGACGAACCATCCGTTCGACGGGGCGCAGCCCGAGCCGCAGTACCCGGCCGCGGAAGCGCACCACGACCCATACCCGCACGCCCACTACCCGGCGCCGCAGCAGCCGTACGCCGGTTACTACCCGGGTGGGTACTACCCGCCGCCGGCGCCCTCGGTCCGGTCGGGCAAGCGCACCTGGCGTCTCGGCGCCGGTATCGCCGCCCTCACCGCGGCGGCCCTCATCGGCGGCATCGCCATCGGCGACGCGACCTCCACGACGACCTCCGGGTCGGGTTCGACCGCGACGCTCGTGCCCGAAACCCCCAACGGCGGCCCGGGCAACGGCCCGGGCAACGGCGGCGGTGGCGTGCTCCCGGGCCGGGGTGGCGGCACGTCCACCAGCGCCGCGCTGGCCACCGAGCAGCAGAAGGTCGGCGTGGTCACCATCGTCTCGACGCTGCGTTACCAGAACGCGCAGAGCGCCGGGACGGGCATGGTGCTCAGTTCCGACGGCGAGATCCTGACCAACAACCACGTCGTCGACGGCGCCACCAGCATCGTCGTCACCGTCGCGTCGACCGGCAATTCCTACCGGGCCGACGTCGTCGGTACGGCGCCGACGAAGGATGTCGCCGTCCTGCAGTTGCGCAACGCCTCCGGGCTCAAGACGGCCAAGCTGGCCGGCACGGCCGACGTGTCCGTCGGTGACGCCGTCGTGGGCGTGGGCAACGCCGGTGGCACCGGCACGCTGCGCGCGGCCAGCGGCAACGTGACCGCGCTCAACCAGTCGATCACCGCCAGCGACGGCTCCGGCTCGAACGGCGAGAAGCTCAGCGGCCTGATCGAGGTCAACGCGCCGATCATCTCCGGTGACTCCGGCGGCCCGCTCTACGACTCGGCCGGCGAGGTCATCGGCATGGATACGGCGGCCTCGGCCAACACCGCCGTCTCGCGGGCCTACGCGATCACCATCGAGAGTGCGGTCCAGGTCGCCGACCAGATCGAGAAGGGTGTCGAGACCTCGACGATCCACATCGGGCTGCCGGCCTTCCTCGGCGTCGGCATCGCCGACTCGTCGACGGACGGCGCGGTCGTGAGCACGCTGCTCGACGGCGGGCCGGCCGCGTCGGCCGGGATCACCGAGGGTTCGGTGATCACCGGCGTCGGCAACACCGCGATCCACTCCGGCGCCGGCCTGAAGACCGCGCTGAGGGCCTACGAGCCCGGCAGCAAGGCCAAGATCGCCTGGACGGACGCGGCCGGGGCGTCGCACACCGCGACGGTCACGCTCGGGACCGGCCCGGCCGACTGAGCTGATCTGCACCGACGGCGCACCGGCGCCGCGGCGGGGCCTCCTGCTCGCCGCGGCGCCGGTGCGCTTTGATGGTCGGGTGGCGGAGTCAGTGGCGGACGTGCCGGTCAACCCCGACGCCGTCCTCCAGTTCGTCCAGGTGACGATCCGGCGCGGCGCGAAGACCCTGCTCGACCGGATCGACTGGACGGTCGAGGAGGACGAGCGGTGGGCTGTGCTCGGCCCGAACGGCGCCGGTAAGACCACCCTGCTGCAGATCGCGGCCGCGGTGATCCACCCGACCTCCGGCGCGGCCTACGTCTTCGGCGAGCGGCTCGGCCGGGTCGACGTCTTCGAGCTGCGTCCCCGCATCGGCTTCGCGAGCGCGGCGCTGGCCGACCGCATCCCGGGCGGTGAGCTGGTCGGCGACGTGGTCGTCAGCGCCGGTTACTCGGTGCTCGGCCGGTGGCGGGAGGCGTACGGGCGGCTGGACGTCCGGCGGGCGGTGACGCTGCTCGGGCGGATGGGCGTCGGCGACCTCGCGGAGCGCACCTACGGCACGTTGAGCCAGGGCGAGAAGGCCCGGGTGCAGATCGCGCGGGCCCTGATGACCGATCCCGAGCTGCTGCTGCTCGACGAGCCGGCCGCCGGCATGGATCTCGGTGGCCGCGAGGACCTCCTGCGCCGCCTCACGCGAAACGCCCTCGACCCGGACGCGCCGGCCTCGGTCCTGGTGACGCACCACGTGGAGGAGTTGCCGCCGGGCATCACCCACGTGCTGTTGCTGCGCGACGGCGGGATCGTCGCCTCCGGCCTGGCCCGGGACGTCCTCACCGACGAGAACCTTTCGAGCACGTTCGGGCTGCCGCTGCGGGTCGAGCGCCGGCACGGCCGCTGGTACGCCCGCGCCGTGCCGACGGGGTAGTGGCGCGCATCTGCTCGGGCACACTTGCGGCGTGAACGAGCCCGAACCGCCGGCCGGTGAACCGAGCGCCTCCGTCTCCTGGCGGACGTGGGTCTTCATCGTCCTGGCGGCCGGCTGGGCGGTCGTGGCGATCGTCTCGAGCCGCGACCGGGCGCCGGCCTGGGGCTTCGCCGCACTGGCCGCCGTGCTCGCCCTGATCAACGTCAACCGGGACCGGCGGCGCAAGCCTTCGGCTTGAGCGCCCTCCTAGGGTGGACTCATGGCGTCGGTCAAGCAGTTCCAGGTCACCTTCGACTGCGCGGATCCCGAGCGCGTCGCGCGCTTCTGGTGCGACGCGTTGGGGTACGTCGTGCCCCCGCCGCCGAAGGGTTTCGCGTCGTGGGCGGAGTTCGATCGCTCCCTGCCGCCGGAGCATCAGGGTTCGGCGTTCGCCTGCGTCGACCCGGCCGGCGTGGGGCCGCGGCTGTTCTTCCAGCGCGTTCCCGAGGGCAAGGTCGTCAAGAACCGGGTGCACCTCGACGTGCGGATCGGCACCGGGATGGTGGGGGAGGAGCGGCTGGCCGCGCTCGAGGCGGAGTGCGCGCGCTTGATCCCGCTCGGGGCCTCGCGGGTGCGCCTGCTGCCGGCCGATGGCATCAACGAATCGTGCATCGTGATGCAGGACGTCGAAGGCAACGAGTTCTGCCTCGACTGAGTAGCCGAGACGACGCTCAAGCCCGGATGTCGGGCCGGCTCGCCGTTTCGTCGCGCGACCACGCCCGCCGCGCGGGCGGCGCTCAGCGCGGAGTCAGCACCACGACCGGGATCGGCCGGGTCGTCGCCTTCTGGTAGTTCGAGTAGCGCCCGCTGTTGTTCGCGTCGGCCAGCCTCCACAGCCGGTCGCGCTCGGGGTCGCCGGGCAGCACCGCGCGGGCCGTGACCGGCCGCCGCTTCGTCCCGATCTGGATCTCGACCTCGGGATTGGCCCGCAGGTTGTGGTACCAGCCCGGCGACCGGGGCGCGCCGCCCATCGACGCGACGACGACGAAGTCGCGGCCGTCCCGGGCGTAGCTCAGCGCGTTGACGCGGGGCTGCCCGGTCTTCGCGCCGACCGTGTGGAGCAGGAGGTTCCGGGTCCCGGCCAACCGGTGCCCGATCCGTCCGCCACTGCGCTCGTAGATCTCCTGGTGCACCTTGAGTGCCCGGATCCCGATTGCCCGGACGAGCGGGTTCGTCTCCAGTTTGGTGAGATTCATCCGGCGGCCTCCTCGCTTCGCCTACACCGTAGGCTTCCTAGAACGAGTTCCTGAAATCGAAGTTCCTGAGATCGAAAGGGCGGGGCGAGTGCAGCAGAGTCCGGAGTTGGTGCGCGTCGAGATCGACGCCGGGGTCGCGACCATCCGCCTCGACCGGCCGCCGATGAACGCGATCAACAGCACGATGCAGGAGCAGTTGCGGGCCGCCGCCGAGCAGGTCAGCGCCGACGCGAGCGCCCGCGCGGTGGTCATCTTCGGAGGCGAGAAGGTCTTCGCCGCCGGGGCCGACGTCAAGGAGTTCGCCGGCCAGGACCACGCCTTCATGGTCCGCGACGCCGCTCGGGTCATGTCCGCCATCGATGCCCTGGCCCGCATCCCCAAGCCGGTGATCGCCGCGGTGACCGGTTTCGCACTGGGCGGCGGCTGCGAGCTGGCGCTCACGGCCGACTTCCGGGTGAGCGCCGACAACGCGAAGTGGGGGCAGCCGGAGATCCTGCTCGGGATCATCCCGGGCATGGGCGGCACGCAGCGCCTGCCCCGCCTCATCGGCCCGGCCAAGGCCAAGGACCTCATCTACACCGGACGCTTCGTCGACGCCGCCGAAGCGCTGGAGATCGGGCTCGTCGACGCCGTCGTCCCGGCCGAGCAGGTCTACGAGACGGCCCTCGCCATGGCCCGGAAGTTCGCCAAGGGCCCGGCGCTCGCGCTGGCGGCGGCCAAGGCCGCCATCGACGGCGGGCTGGACGGCGATCTCGCCTCCGGCCTGCGCCTCGAATCGCACCTGTTCGCCTCGATCTTCGCCACCGAGGACCGCACGACCGGCATGACCTCCTTCATCGAGAACGGGCCGGGCAAGGCGGTCTTCCAGTGAGCCTGCCCAACCCCCAGCCGTCGGCGGAGGAGATCGAGGCGGCCTGGAGCGACCCCAAGCTCGCCAACATCCTCTACCACGACTGGGAAGCCGGAACGTACGACGAGAAGTGGTCGATCTCGTTCGACGAGCGCTGCATCGACTACGCCCGCGACCGCTTCGCCCACGTCGCCGGCACCGCCGGCTGGCCGTACGCGAAGTCGCTCGAGCTCGGCTGCGGCACCGGCTTCTTCACCCTCAACCTCACGCTGGCCGGGGTCATCGACGAGGGGCACGTCACCGACCTCAGCCCGGGCATGGTCGAGGTGGCCCAGCGCAACGCCCGCAGCCTCGGCTTCGAGGTCGAGGGACGGGTCGCCGACGCCGAGCGGCTGCCCTACGACGACGAGACCTTCGACATCGTCATCGGGCACGCCGTGCTGCACCACATCCCGGATCTCGACCAGTCCTTCGCCGAGATCCTGCGTGTGCTCAAGCCCGGCGGCCGGTTCGTCTTCGCCGGCGAGCCGACCCGGCACGGCGACCTCGTCGCCCGGCGGCTGTCCCGGTTCACCTGGTGGGCGGCCACCCGAGCGACCCGGCTGCCCGTGCTCTCGGAGTGGCGGCGGCCGCAGCAGGAACTCGACGAGTCCTCCCAGGCCGCGGCCCTCGAAGCCGTCGTCGACATCCACACCTTCGTCCCCGACCAGCTGGAGAAGCTCGCGCGCGCGGCCGGCGCGGTCGACGTACGGGTGGCGACCTCCGAGCTGCTCGCCTCCTGGTTCGGCTGGCCTGTCCGCACCTTCGAGTGCGCGGTCCCGCCGGGCAAGCTCGGGATGCGCTGGGCCAACTTCGCGCTCCGCGGCTGGAAGACGCTCTCCGCGGTCGACGAGCGCCTCGAGGGGCTGGTGCCGCGCGGGCTGTTCTACAACGCCGAGATCACCGGACTGAAGCCCTGACCGTGGCCGAACTCGTCCTCTTCGACCTCGACGGCACGCTGTCCGACTCGGCGCCGGGCATCCTGGCGTCGCTGCGCTACGCGTTCGCCGCCAACGGCATCGAACCGATGGATGCGCACACCGAGCGGGCGATCCTCGGCCCGCCGTTCTACGAATCGCTGCCGCCGCTGATCGGCGGCGAGGAGAAGCTGCCGGCGGTCATCGACGCCTACCGCGAGAAGTACGGCGCGGGCGGGATGTTCCACACCACCGTCTGCGACGGCATTCCCGACGTCCTCCGCACGCTGCACGAGCGGGGTACCCGCCTCGCCGTGGCCACCAGCAAGCCGGAGCACTACGCCATCCCGATCGTCGAGCACCTCGGCCTGGCCGGCTACTTCGAGACCGTCGGCGGCGACGAGCTGGACGGCTCGTTGCCGACCAAGGGACTGGTCATCGCCAAGGTGCTGGACCGGCTCGGGGTCGACGCCCACCACGACATCGTCATGGTCGGCGACCGGGCCCACGACGTGCTCGGGGCCCGCGAGCACGGAATCGGCTGCATCGGCGCGGGCTGGGGGTACGCCCTGCCGGGCGAGCTCGAGCGGGCCGGGGCCCGGCCGGTCTGTGCCGAGCCGCGCGAGCTGCTGCCGGCCCTCGGCGAAGCGACCTGACCGTGCTGCAGCGTCGCACCCCGGAGCTGCGCAGCGCGCGGTTCGTCACCCTCGCCTCGCTGCGGTGGATCCTGCGCAACCGCGCGTACACACCCTGGTACCTCGTGCGGTACTGGCGCTTCCTCGTGTTCAGGGCGCGGCACCGGCACGTCATCACCCGGGGCTTCGTCTTCCTCGACCGCGGGGTCGAGATCGAGGTCCGGCGCGGCTACGGCCGGCTGGTGCTGGGCCGCTGGATCCACCTCGGCGTCAACACCGCCCTGCGCTGCCACGAGGGCACCCTCAGCGTCGGGGACAAATGTGTCTTCGGCCGCGACGTGTCGGTGAACTGCTACCTCGACGTCGAGATCGGCGCCGCGGCGCTGTTCGCCGACGACATCTACATCTCCGACTTCGACCACAAGTTCGCCGACCTGACGATCCCGATCAAGGATCAGGGCATCGCCAAGTCGCGGGTGCGGATCGAGCCCGACGTCTGGCTCGGCACCAAGGTCACCGTCGCCCGCGGGGTCGTCATCGGCGCGGGCGCCGTGGTCGGTGCGAACGCCGTCGTCACCCACGACCTGCCGCCGTACTCGGTGTCGGTGGGCGTGCCGGCCCGGGTGATCAAGGACCGCCGCACCGGCCAATGACGCCGGGCGTCAGCGGGCGCCGGCGTACACCTCGGCGGTGTGGCTTGCGACCGTGGGCCACGTGTAGTCGCGCGCGACGATCCGCGCCGCGCGCCGGGCCGCCCGGCGCGCGGTGTCGGGATCGACGAGCACCTTGCCGATCGCCGCGACCAGGTCGGCCACGTCGCCGGCCGGGAACGACGCGGCGGCCACCCCGGCGGCCGCGAGGTCGGCCAGCCCGCCGGTCTCGGCCACCACCAGTGGCGCGCCGGCAATCGCCGCCTCCAGCGCCACGATGCCGAACGGCTCGTAGAACGACGGGACGACCGCGACGTCGGCCGCGCCGAGCAGGGCCGGCAACTCGACCTCGGGGACGAAGCCCAGGAACTCGACCGCCCGGGCGATGCGCAGCCGGCGGGCCTGGGCCCGCAGGGCGGGCTCGTGCACGCCGGTGCCGGCGATCAGCAGCCGCAGCCCGGGATGGGTGCCCCGCAGCTCGCGCACCGCGGTGAGCAGGGTCTGCACCCCCTTCTCGTGGACGAGCCGCCCGGCGAAGACGAGCAGCGGCCCCTCGCCGACCCAGCGGGCGCGGGCCGCGGCGACCGCCCGGGGCGCCGGCCGCCACCGGGGCGCGTCGATGCCGTTGGGCACCACGGTGACGTGATCGGGCGCCAGCTCGAACAGCTCGACCGCCTCGCGCTGCATCGTCGTGGAGCAGGTGATCACGGCGTCCGACCGGTGCGCGAGCCAGCGCTCGACCGAGTGGATCGCCCGGTTCAGCGGCTGCGGCAGCCAGCCCTGGTGCCGGCCGGCCTCGGTCGCGTGCAGGGTCGCCACGAGCGGGGCCCCGGTGGTCTCGGCGAGGGTGATCGCGGTCTGGGCGACGAGCCAGTCGTGGGCGTGCACGACGTCCGGCCGCCACCGCTTGACCGCCGGTAGCCCGGCCCGCACGAGCGCGTGCTCGCTGGCCTGCGACCAGGACAGCAGCGTCTCGGTGGTGAAGTCGATGGCGACGGGATCGGCGGCGGCCCGGATCACCCGCACGCCGGCCACCAGCTCCGTCCGTCCGGTCGCCGCCTCGCCGCGGGTGACGACCCGGACGTCGTGGCCGTCGGCGGCGAGCTGCCGGGCGAGGGCCTCGACATGCCGGCCGAGGCCGCCGACGACCAGCGGCGGGTATTCCCACGACACCATGAGCACGCGCACGGCGTCGGACACTAGTCGCCCGGCTAGTCTGGCCTGCGTGACCGCCCCCCGTCCGCAGCTGCCCCAGCGGCTGCCGGTCGGCATCCTGCTGGTTCTGGTCGGCTTCGCGAGCTGGATCCTGTACGCGCTGCAGTCCCGCGGCGAGGCCCACGGCTACGCGCCGGGCAAGGCGCCGCCGGCCTACGTCCGCATCGAGCAGGGGCACACCTACTGGCTCTCGATCCCGGACGGCGTGCGACGCGTCACCGCGGCCGGCCTCGACCCGACCAAGCTGCAGTGCACCGCGGCCGGCCGCGGCGAGTCCCCGGGGGAGCTGCAGGTGACCGGCGAAGCGACCGACACCAAGCTCATCAACCGCATCGCGTCGTTCGTCGCCGGGTTCAGCGGATCGGTGCACATCCGGTGCGAGGGGATCGGCGCGGTCTACGTCGACAATGCCGCCGACGCCGGTTACGACTGGTCCGGCCTCGAACTGGTCGTCGCGTCGCTGGCACTGGCGGTCGGCCTGCCCCTGACGCTCTCCGGCCTGCGCGGCGTGCCGCGCCGGGCGAGGCCGGCGGCGGAACCGAGCGCGGAGCCGCCGGCCGAGTCGGCGCTCATCTAGCGGCCGGGTCGACCCAGCCGCCGAAGGCCCGCTCGAGTTCGAGGGCGACGGCGACGCAGACGTGGTCGTGGCCCGGTGCAGCGACCACCTGCACGCCGAGCGGCAGCCCGGCCGACCCGAGGCCGAGCGGCACCTGCGTCGCCGGCAGCCCGTACAGGTTGAAGATCGCGGTGTTGGTCGCAAGCCACGGCTGGCCGAGCGTGTGCCGGTGCTTCGGCACGAGCCGCGGGAACGGCGGGTAGAGCAGCACGCCGTCACCGACGGTCTCGACCAGTCCGTCGTGGGCACGTTGCGCGGCGTCCGTCAGCCGCCGGGCGCCACGCGTACGCGCCGCCCGCAGCGGCCCGGAGTCGATCAACTTCAGCACCGCCGCCGGGCCGCGGACGATCAACGGCGCGGGCGCGCGCCGGTTCGGGTTGGTCGACGCGGTGATGCCCTCCCACGACTCCAGCAGGTCGATCTCGGCCGCGGCCGTCGCCGCGAACTGCGCGAGCGCCCAGCGCAACTCCTTCAGCGGCGCCTCGCGCACCCGCGCGCCGCGGTCGGCCAGCGAGGTGGCGGCCTGGTCGATCGCCGCGCGCAGCACGGGACGCAGCGGCACGGTCGAGGAGTGGGTCGACACGACGACCGGCAGCCCCGCGATCGACACGTCGGCCGGGTCCCCGAGCGGCTGCGTCTCGGCGTGCGGGTCCTCGCCGTCCGGGCCGGCGATCAGCCGCAGGACGGGCATCAGGTCCGCCGCCCGCCGGGTGAGCGGGCCGGGGGAGAGGCGCCGGCGCAGGTCCCCCTCCGGCATCGGGAAGTGCCCGGTCAGCGGGACCAGCCCCGGCGTCGGCAGGTGGCCGAAGACGCCGTTGAAGAACGCCGGGATGCGGATCGAGCCGCCGAGGTCCGACCCGAGCGCGATCGGGGCGCCGCCGGAGCCGACGATCACCGCGTCGCCGCCCGAGGACCCGCCGGCCGTGCGGTCGGGGTCGTAGGCGTTCGACACCCGTCCGTAGAGCGGGTTGTTCGACTCGATCCAGACGTAGGCGCCGCAGGTGTTGCCCAGGCCGAGGACGATCGCGCCGGCCGCGCGCATCCGGGCCACGACCGGCGCGTCGGCCGGCTCGCGGTGCTTGCGCCGGTGCGGGTAGCCGCCGGTGTGCGGCATGCCCGCGACGGCGAGCATCTCCTTGACCGTCATCGGCACGCCGAGCAGCGGTGGCAGGTCGGGCTCGCCCGCGGCCACCCGCCGGTCGGCCGCGGCGGCCTCCTCGCGCGCCCGCTCGAAGCGGTCGACGGCCAGCGCGTTGAGGTCGTCGATGCGTTCGAGCACCTCGATGTGCGCCTCGACCACGTCGGCCGCGGTGGTCGCGCCGGTACGGATCGCCGCGGCGAGGTCGGTGGCCGAGGCGTGAGTGGGACGCAGTGTCACGGGCACTGATCCTGCCATCACGCTCGGCACTGCCGGCGCCGGCTACGGCCGCCGGGCGAGGACGACGAGGTCGAGCGACGCATCGACATCGCGCGTGCCGGCGGGCCGGATCTCGAAGTCGTCGGCCGTGACCGACCCGACGTCGCGGCGCAGCTGCTCGGACCACGCGCCGGGCGGGGCGGCGAGCTGGGCGTCGACGAACGACCCGCCGTGCGCGGCGTCGAGCGCGGCCAGCCGGTGACCCGCGTGCAGCCCGGCGACCGCGTCGATCTCGAAGCCACCCCGCGTCAGCAGCTCGACGAGCTCGGCCGCGGTGAATTCCTTGGTGTGGAAGGGGTTCACCGGCTCGTCCCGGCCGGGGGAGAAGGTGAGCCGGTTCGGCGTCGTGACGAGCAACCGGCCGGCGGGCCGGAGCACGCGCAGGCACTCGCGGACGAACTCCGGGTGGTTCCACACGTGCTCGATCACCTGCAGCGTGGCCAGCACGTCCATCGACCGGCTGCGCACCGGGAGCGCGGCGAGGTTTCCGCGGACGAACCCGGCGGTGGGATACGCCCGCCGCGCGTGCGCCACCGTGAGGGCGTCGTAGTCCACGCCGACGACCCGGGCGGCCACCGAGGCGAGCAGCGCGGTTCCGTACCCCTCGCCGCAACCCACCTCCACCACCTGCCGGTCGGTGGCAAGGGGCAGCGCGAAGCGGTAGGCGATCTCGTGCCGCCGGAACCAGTAGTTCTCCTCGGGCACTCCGGGGACGGTCCGTTCACCGGTGAGCGGCAGTGCACCGTCCATCTGCAAGGTCAGGCTCCCTCGTCGCCGCCGGGTCTCCCGGCGACGATAACGGCCGGGCCGTCAGCCGGGTGCGCTGACCGGATCGTCGCTACCCTGCCGTCTGTGGTGAAGGGGTGGGCGGCTGCGTGCGCGGCCGGGGTACTGGTGGCCGGCTGCTCGACGGTGCAGTCGAAGAACCTGCGCACGCCGGGCATCAAGGCGCAGATGACGGTCGCGGTCGCCGACGGCGGGGTCGACGTGCGGGTCCGGCTGTCGGCCGGGTCGCTCACGTCGATCGAGCTGGACGACGGCGAGCACCTCGACGCGACTAGTGATCATCACTCGGCCCGCCTGTCGAGGACGACGTTCCTCGGCGTGACGAGCTACTTCACCCACCTGCGCAGCCCCACCGTGGTGGGCACGCCCGTGACCGTCGCCCTGACACGATCGGCGAAGGACGCGTCCGCCCCGCACTCGAGCGTCACCCTGCCGCCCCGGCTCGCGGTCGCGACGCCCCGCGACGGCGGGGCGATGTCCCGGTCGCGGGACCTCCGCTTCGTCGTCAACCGGGCCGCGGGCGGGATCCGCGTCGCCTGGCAGGGCAGCTGCGTGGCGTCCGGGTTCGGGACCGAGTTCGCGGCCGGGCAGCCGGTCGTGGTGCCGGCCGGCTCGCTGCACGCGACCGCCGACGCCGCGACCGCGAGCACCGTCGCGACGTCGTGCCTGGTCACGTTCACGGTCACCCGCCTCGTGGTCGGCACCCTCGACCCGGCACTCGGCGGCGGCCAGATCCGCGGCGAGCGGTCGGTGTCACTCGCCCTGACCTCGCGCCCCTAGGACACGTTCGCGATGACGTTCTCGGCGTAGCGGTTGAGGTGCTCGATCTTCTTCGCCAGCGGCTCGGTGTCCGGGCCGACGATGTACGGCAGCCGGAACCCGACGATGACATCGGTGACGCCCCGGTCCTCGAGGCGCTTGATCCCGTCCGGCGTATAGGCGTCGATCGAGATGACGTGCACCTCGAAGGGCTTGTCGGCCACGCCCTCGGCCGCGCGGATCTCGGCGATCCGGGCCAGCAACGCGTCGAGCTCCTCCGGCTGGCCACCGCCGTGCATCCAGCCGTCGCCGCGCAGGACCGCCCGGCGCAGCGCGGCGTCGGCGTGCCCGCCCACGAGCAGCGGGATGGGCTCGGACGGCGTGGGGCAGATCTTGATCGCCGGGATGTCGTAGAACTCGCCGTGGAACTCGAAGTAGCCGCCGGCGGTGAGGCCGCGCACGATGTCCATGCACTCGTCCATGCGCCGGCCGCGGCGAGCGAACGGGACGCCCATGATGTCGAAGTCCTCGGGCCACGGGCTGATGCCGACGCCGAGCGCGAGCCGGTTGTTCGTCAGCGCCGCCACCGACGCGGCCTGCTTGGCGACGAGCACCGGGGGCCGGACGGGCAGTTTCAGGACGAACGGCGTGAACCGCAGCGTCGTCGTCGACCGCGCCCATCGCGGCGCACAGCACGAAGGTCTCGATGAACTCCTTGTCCTCGAGGAAGGTGCGGCTGCCGTCCGCGGTGTAGGGGTAGGTGCTGTCCGACTCCTTGGGATACGCAAGGCTGTCAGCGACCGTGATGCTCGAATAGCCGGCCGCCTCGGCCGCCCGGGCCAGCGGCAGGTAGTAGCTCGCGTCGGTCATCGCTTCGGCGTAGGTGAATCGCACCGGGAAAGTAGAACGTGTTCTCGTAACGGGCGCAAGGAGGAGTATGGACGGCGCCGTCGACCGGCACGCCGAGCTGCCGTTCGATCCGGACACCCCGGCCGAACCCCCGGCACTCGCTCCGCTGCACCTGCGGCTCGACGCGGTGCTGCTCGTCGCGGCCGGCGGGGCGGTCGGCACCCTGGCCCGGTACGGGCTGGCCGAGGCCGACCCCACGCCGTCCGGGCACTGGCCGTGGGCGACGTTCGGGGTGAATCTCGCCGGTGCCTTCGTCCTCGGCCTGCTGCTCGAACTGCTCGCCCGCAGCGGCCCCGACCGCGGGGGCCGGCAGCGGGTCCGGCTGCTGCTCGGCACCGGCTTCTGCGGCGCCCTCACCACTTTCAGCACGCTCGCCGTCGAGACCGACCTGCTCGTCCACGACCACCATCCGGGCATCGCCGCCAGTTACCTGGCCGCGACCGCGGTCGGGGGCCTGTTCGCGACCGTCGCCGGCATCGCCGTGGGTGGCGTTCCCGGGCGATCCCGCGGAGCGGCCCGGTGATCGCCGTCTGGGTCGCGCTGGCCGGTTCGGCCGGTGCGGTCGCCCGGTTCGTGGCCGACGGGCTGATCCGGCACCGGTGGCCCGGGCCGGCCCTCCCGTGGGCGACCCTGGTGATCAACGTCAGCGGATCGCTGCTGCTCGGCATCATCACCGGCCTCGCCCTCTACCGCGGCGGCCCGTCCGACCTGCGGCTCATCGTCGGCACGGGCTTCTGCGGCGGGTTCACGACGTTCAGCACGGCCAGCTTCGAGACCGTCAGGCTGGCGCAGCGCAACTCGGTGGCGCTGGCCCTGGGCTACGGCGCGACCACGGTCGTGCTCACCCTCGGGGCCGGCGCGCTGGGGCTGGTCGCCGTCCACTGAGAGACACTGGCGGCGTGACCACGGATCGCCGCCTCCTCCTGCTCCGGCACGCGAAGTCGAGCTGGGACGATGCCTCGTTGCCGGACGAGGAGCGGCCGCTGGCGCCCCGCGGGCAGCGCGCGGTCGGGCTCCTGCGCGCCCACCTGCGCGCCCGCGATGCAGCGGTGGATCTCGTCCTCTGCTCGCCGGCCCGGCGCACCCGCGAGACGTGGGACGGCATCCGCGCGGGCCTGCGCTCGGAGCCCGAGGTCCGGTTCGTGCCGGACGTGTACGAGGCGACTGCGGACGACCTGCTGCGGGTGCTGCGGGCGGTCGCGGGCGAGCCGGCGGCGGTGCTGCTCATCGGCCACAACCCGGGCACGGCCGAACTCGCCGGCCGGCTCGTCGGCGGCGGCGAGGACGAGGCGCTCGCCCAGCTCGAGCACGGCTTCCCGACCGGCGGCCTCGCGACGCTGTCCTTCGCCGGCGCGTGGGCCGACCTCGGCCCGGGCCGGGCCCGGCTGGCGGCCTTCGCCCGGCCCCGCGATCTCGGCTGAGCTACGACGCCAGCCCGAACTTGGCGCGCTGGCCGGCCGGAACGAGGTCGAGGTAGTCGGCGTGCTTGGCGATGAACGCCTTCACGAACTCGCAGTAGGGCAGTACCTGCCACCCGCGCGCTCGGGCGTCGTCGAGCGCGGCCCGGATCAGCTCGGTCGCGAGGCCCTGCCCCCCGAACTCGTCGCCGATCTCGGTGTGCACGAAGTCGGCCCGGTCGCCGTGCAGCCGGTACTGGGTGAACCCGGCGAACTGCCCGTCGACGTGGATCTCGTAGCGGGACTTCTCCTCGTTCGCCCGGACGTCGTGACTCATGCGGTGGAGCGTAGCGAGGCGCCCTCCTAGGGTGATGCCGTGCTCCTCGTCGCCCACCGGACTCCGGCGGCCGCCGATCGCTGCGCCCGGCTGGCCGCCGCCGGAGCCCGGGTCTTCGAGATCGACGTGCAGCTGGTCGCCGGCCGGCTCGCGGTCTCGCATTACCTGCCGCTGGGACGGGCCGGACGGGTGCAGCGCGACAACTGGCGCGTGCGCTGGCACACCGCCTCGGCCCGCGACCCCGGTGTCCTGGACGTCGCCGCCGCGGTGCCGCCGGACTGCACCGTGCTGCTCGACATCAAGGAGAAGCTGCCCCCGCGCCGCCGCGAACTGCTGGCCGCGGTGGCCGAGACGCTGCCGGATCGTGACCGTTATCGCGTCTGCGGGCCCTGGCCGGAGGACCTCGAGCTGGCCCGGGCGGCCGGCTTCCGGACCTGGCGCACCGTCGGCCGGCTGCCGGACCTGCGCCGGCTCCTCGCCGGCGACGAGCTACCCGACGAAGCCGTGTCGATCCGGCACTCGCTGATCACCGACGAGTCGCTGCCGGCGCTGCACGCCCGCGTCCCGACCGTCGTCGCCTGGACCGTGAACGACCTCACCCGGGCCCGCCGGCTGCGGGAACTGGGGGTGGACGGGGTGACGACCGACCGGCACGCCGTACTACGCGAGCTGACCAGCCCGTCCCGGTCCCGGTGAACGGCGGCTGGCAGTCCGGAAAAAGGTCCACGGAATATCGGGCACCAGACACTATGTTGTAGCGGTGATGTTGAGCCCGTTCGCCCGGCCGGACCGCCTCTCGGCGGGCCTGCGTGCGCTTCTGGGCCCGATCCAGCGCAAGGTCGTCAGCAGCTGGTGGCGCGAACTCATCCTGGTCGGCATCCTCTACGGCGCGTACGAGGTCAGCCGGGGCGTGGGCGACGTCGACGTGTCGACCGCCCTGTCCAACGGCCGCGAGATCCTGCACCTCGAGCGCGTCTGGCACCTGGACCCCGAGGGCTTGCTCAACCAGGCCCTGCACCACGCGACCTTCCTCGCCGTGCTGGCGTCGTACTTCTACTCGCTCATGCACTACCTGGTGACTCCCGCGGTGCTGATCTGGATGTACCGCAGCCACCGCGCCGAGTACGGCTTCGCCCGCACCGCGCTCGCCGTCAGCACGGCCATGGGCCTCATCGGCTACCTGCTCATGCCCACCGCGCCGCCGCGCATGCTCGGCGGCAGCGGCCTGCGCGACATCCTCGCCGACACCCAGGAGTGGGGTTGGTGGGGCAACGAGGGCAGCGTGCCGAAGGGTCTCGGCGGGCTCACCAACCAGTTCGCGGCGATGCCCTCGCTGCACGTCGGGTGGGCCGTCTGGTGTGGCGTCCTGATCGCGGTCTACGCCAAGCACCGGTGGGTGCGCGTCCTCGGCGCGTCCTACCCGATCCTGACCACGCTGGTGGTCCTGGCCACCGGTAACCACTACCTGCTCGACGCGATCGCCGGCGTCCTGGTGATGGCGCTCGGCGCGCTGGTCACCGCGGCCCTTCCGTCCCGGTTCGTCAGTGTCCCGATGGGTCCGGAGGCGACGGTCATCGACGGCCTCGACCGGCACCGTCGCGCGAGCGCCTCGGCGAGCCGGCTCGCCGCCATGCCCGACTGGCCGGCCGTGCCGGACGACGTCCGCAGCGTCGAGACCGACGACGACCTCCAGTACTGCCGCGCCCGCCGCTGACCGTCCGGTTCGTTTCCCGGCCGGTCACTGCCACGCGGGCAGCGGCACGCCGCGCTCGCCCAGGAACCGCTGCCAGGCCAGCAGGCAGCGCTCGGCGAGGTCCAGCGAGTCGTAGCGCACCGGCTTGGCCGCCGGCCGGCGGTACTCGACCCAGAAGTGCGGCGGGCGGCTGAATCCCACCGCGACGATGCCGGCCGTCGCGTCGTCACGGCGCCCCTGCAGGGCGGCGGCGACCGCCACCGGCTCGGCCGCGACCAGCCGCTCGACGTCGCCGGGGATGACCGACGCCGGCTCCGGGCCGGCGGTGAGCCAGTCGGCCAGCCCGACACACGACGTGAACGTCATGTCGACGATCCGCCGCACCTCGACCGCCTCGGCCCCGCTGTCGGGCGCGTAGAGCCGGCGCAGCTGGGCGACGTTCCAGGAGAACTGGAGGTACTTCGCCGACCAGTCCTTGAGCGGATCCCACGGCGGCGCGGGCGCGTCGACCGGACGGCGGTAGGAGTCGCTGACGTCGACCCGGCGGCGGGCCGTGCCGCCGCAGACGCAGGGCTCCAGCGGCGGGGACGCGGTGCGGTCGCGCCCGCAGTGGTCGCACACGAAGCGCGCCTGCACCGGGATGCCCACCCCGCGATGGTGGCACAGCCGGGGTCGGGCACCGTTCGGCGCAGGCGGGCAAATCTTCTGGCTCCGGCCCGGCCGCCCCTGCGACCATGGGGCCGTGACGGCAGAGGGCGAGCGGTACGCCGCGGCACTGACCCGGGCGAGCGAGCACGCACGCTCCTGGCTCGACGGGCTGCCCGAGCGCCGGGTCGCACCCTCGGCCACGGCCGACGAGCTGCGCGGTGTCTTCGGCGGGCCGCTCGCAGCCGCCGGACGTGACCCGGCAGCGGTGATCGACGAGCTGGCCGAGCATGCGCCGCCGGGGCTGATGGCCATGCAGTCGGGGCGGTTCTTCGGATGGGTCATCGGGGGCACGCTGCCGGCCGCCCTCGGCGCCGACTGGCTGGTCAGCGCCTGGGACCAGAACACCGGGCTGCGCTACGCGACCCCGGCGACCGCCGCCGTCGAGGAGGTCGCGGGCGGGTGGCTGCTCGACCTGCTCGGGCTCCCGACCGGCGCCGATGTCGGCTTCGTGACCGGTGGGACGATGGCCAACTTCACCGGCCTGGCCGCCGGCCGGCAGTCGGTGCTCAAGGCAGCCGGGTGGGACCTCGACGTCGAGGGGCTGTCCGGTGCGCCGCGGGTGCACGTCCTCGTCGGCGCCGAGCGGCACGACACCGTCGACCTCGCGCTGCGCTACCTCGGGCTGGGCCGGCCCACCGCGGTCGCGGCCGACGAGCAGGGGCGGCTGCGCCTGGATGCGCTGGCCGCTGCGCTCGCCGAGATCCCGGCCGGGGCGCCGATCATCGTCTGCCTGCAGGCCGGCAACCTGCACTCCGGCGCCTTCGACCCGATCAGGGCGGCCTGCGCCCTCGCGCACGAGCGTGGTGCGTGGGTGCACGTCGACGGGGCGTTCGGGCTGTGGGCCGCGGCCGCGCCGTCCCTGCGGGCGGAGGTGGCCGGCCTGGCCGATGCGGACTCCTGGGCCACCGATGCGCACAAGACGCTGAACGTCCCCTACGACTGCGGCGTCGCGATCGTGGCCGACCCGGGCGCGATGCGCGAGACGTTCGGCGTGCACACCAGCTACCTGATCAGTGACGAGTCCGGCCCGGGCGACCCGTGCGAGAAGGTGCCGGAGCTGTCGCGCCGCGCCCGCGGGGTGCCGGTGTGGGCGGCGCTGCGCTCGCTCGGCCGCGACGGCGTCGCGGCGCTGATCGAGGGCATGGTCGCGAACGCGCGGGCCATCGCGGCGGGCATCGGCGAGATCGATGGCGCCGAGATCCTCAACGACGTCGTCTACACGCAGGTGTGTGTCGCGTTCGGCACCGACGAGCGGACCCGGGCGGTCACGCAGAGGCTCATCGCCGACGGCAGCGCCTGGATGTCCGGCTCGCGCTGGCGGGGCCGCGACGTGCTGCGGGTGTCGGTGAGCAACTGGTCGACCGATGCCGAAGACGTCCGCCGGTCGGTCGCCGCCGTCGTCCGGGCCGCCGAGCACCGACCGGGGAACGGCTCAGGTCCCGACACCTAGTCTGACCGGATGGCGGCATCGGGGATGTCCGGCCGCAGCGCGCCGTGGGCGTTGCCCGCGCTGGTCTTCGGGGTCGCGTTCGCAGCCCGATTCGTGATGGTCTACCTGCACGGCGGCAGCCTGCGGGGCAGCCCGAGCTACGACACCGGCGTCTACTACGCCGGCGCCGACGCGCTGATCCACGGCCGGTTGCCCTATCGCGACTTCACCCTCGTGCATCCCCCGGGGATCGTCCTCGCCCTGGCGCCGTTCGCCGTGCTCGGCCGGCTGACCACCGACCACCGTGGCTTCATGGCGAGCTGTGTCGCCTGGATGGCGTTGGGGGCCGCGAACGCGCTGCTCGTGATGCGGATCTCGCGGCGCTTGCAGTTCGGCTCGGCCGCGTCGGTGATCGGCGGGCTCGGTTACGCCCTGTGGTTCGAGTCGATCCGGACGGAGTACGCCCCCCGGCTCGAGCCCCTGGGCAACCTGTTCGTGTTGCTCGGCGTGCTTGCGTTCGTCGCGTCCCACCGGTCGGTGAACCGGCTCCTGCCCGTCGGCTGCGGCGCCGCGCTCGGCGCGGCGGCCAGCATCAAGATCTGGTACGTCGTGCCGCTGGTGGTCGTGCTCGGCTGGCACCTGGTCGACCACCGCCCGCGCCGGCAACTGGGCTGGGCGGCCGCCGGGGCGCTCGGTGCGCTCGCCGCGGTCAACGGCCCGTTCGTCCTGGTGGCGGGCGGCCGGATGTGGCAGATGCTCGTCAGCGACCAGCTCGGCCGCACCCGCGCGGGCGGCACCCCGCCCCAGCGGCTCGCGCAGATCAGCTCGAGCGGAGTGGTCGACCAGCATTCCTCGGCCGCCGCGGTTGCCGCGGTCACCGTCCTCGGGGCAGTGGTCTTCGCCGGGCTCTGCGTGCTTGCCTGGCGCAGCCGGGCCGGCCGCCTGGCCGCCACCCTGGTGACGGTGCAGGTCGTGGTCGTGCTGCTCGCGCCGACCTACTTCCCGTACTACTCCGACTACCTGGCCCCGGCCATGTCGCTGACGGTCGCCGCCGCGGCCGTCCCGTTGTTGGCCCGGGCCCGCAGCGCCACGCCGGCCGGACGGCGCCTGTGGGTAGGTGCGGCCTGGCTGCCGATCGCTCTCGCCGCCGGATCGGCCCTGGCCATCGACGGATTCCGTCCGCTCCACGCGGTGACGCCGGGGCCGGATCACGCGCTGCAAGGTGCGGTGGCCTCGGCTCGGTGCGTGCAGTCGAACACCCCGATGGCGCTGATCCAGCTCGACGTCCTCAGCCGCGATCTCGCCAACGGCTGCCAGCTCTGGGTGGACGTGACCGGGCGCTCGTATTCGCCGGAGTTCAAACCCAAGGGCGGGATCCACGGTAGGGCGTACGTACGGGCGAACTACCAGCCCTGGCAGCAGGCCCTGGTGCGCTACCTGCGCTCCGGCGATGCGGTCGTCGTCGTCGAGCCCGCAGCGACCGGCATCAACCGGCGGACCCTGCGCGAGGTGAACCGCGGTGCCGTCCTCGGTCGATCAGGCCGTTACGTCGTCCACCGCACGTGACGCGCGGCAATCACTCCTCGAATTCGTCGGGTTTCTTTCCGGGACGGGTCGGTTCTTGCCGGTTTCTGTCGTACCCCCTGAATAGGGTTTCGGGTATGGATCGGGGGGATTCGGCGCTGGCCGCGGTGACGTCGCTGCGCGCCCGGACGGTCGATCCGGCTGTCTTGTCGGAGGCGGCGCGGGTGGACGCGCTGGTCGCGTTGCAGCAGTTGCACGCCTGGACCGAGGCGCAGGAGGCGCGGCTGCTGGCGGCGATGGACACCGGCAGCGAGGTCGACCGGGATCTGGCGGCGACCGAGATCGGCGTCGCCCTGCGGCAACCGCCGGTCACGGTGTATGACCGGCTGCGGACCGCGCACGACCTGCTCGACCGGTTGCCGGAGACGTTCGCCCTGCTGGAGGCCGGGGCGATCACCTGGCGCCACGCCCATGTGTTGACTCACGCGGTGCGGGTGCTGCCCGACGGGTTGGCGGCCCGGGTCGAGGACACGGTGCTCGACCGGGCCCCGCAGCAGACCATCGCCGCCTTCGCCAAGGCGGTCCTGGCGGTCGACCCGCGCAGCGCGAAGAAGCGGCACGAGGACGCGGTCGAGGACCGTCGGGTCTGCGGCCGGCCGGCCGGCGACGGCATGGGCGAACTCTGGGCCATGCTGCCGGCCGACGGGCTCGCGCTGCTGATGGCCCGCTTGACCGCCGAGGCCGAACGCCGGCTCCCCGGTGACGAGCGGACGATGGACCAGCGCCGCGCTGATGCCCTGGTCGCGCTCGCGGAGCAGGGGCTGCTCGACGGCGCCGTGCCGGGCCAGCACGGCCGCAAACCCACCATCGCCGTCACCGTCGCCCTCGAGACCCTGCTCGACCTCGACGACCAGCCGGCCGAACTGGAGGGCTACGGCTCGATCCCGGCCGTCCTGGCCCGCGCGTTGGCGTTCGACCCGACCGGCACCTGGCGCCGGGTGCTGACCGACCCCGACGGGCGGATGATCGACTACAGCCAAGAAGCCTACGAACCCGCCCAAGCCCTGCAGGACCACCTCATCGCCCGCGACGCCCGGTGCCGCTTCCCCGGCTGCGGACGCCGCGCCCGGCTCTCGGATCTGGATCACCAGATCCCCTGGCCCGAAGGCCCCACGTCGGCCCGGAACATGGAAGCCCTCTGCGAACACCACCACCGCCTGAAACACACCGGCGGCTGGCAGGTCAGCGGCGACCCCCACGGCACCCTGAAATGGACCAGCCCCACCGGACACCGCTACGAGAGCCCGCCACCTGACTACGGCTGACCCGGCCGCGGGGCGAAGATCCACTCCTCGACTAGGAGCAGTGCAACACGCACACATCGCGGCTACTTGTTTCATTGACGGACGGCTGGTGCCTGGCGAGGCTCGGTCGAGGTGCTCGGTCTATCGCTCTCATCGCGGCTGCCCACGAGTGGTTCGTGTGGCTCTCACATGGCATGCGTGGGCCGGGCACCGCTGGGTCGGAGAGGCTCAAGAGGGGAATGCTCGGCTCAAAGTAGCGGTGCCCTCCTGACCCGACGGACAACGTCGAGGAGAGGAGTGCAGCCGTGGTGGCTGTGGTGATCGGGATGGACCCGCACAAGCGGTCGGCGACGATCGAGGTGATGACTGGTGATGAAGCCGTGGTCGGCGGTGGCCGTTTCGGCACCGACGCTGCCGGCTACCGGGCAATGGTTGCGCTCGCGAGGCAATACCCCGAGCGGACCTGGGCGATCGAAGGCTGCGAGGGCATCGGCCGGCACATTGCGCTGCGGCTGATCGCTGACGGCGAGCCGGTCGTGGACGTCCCGCCGAAGCTGTCGGCGCGGGCGCGGGTGTTCGCCACCGGACAGGGCCGTAAGACCGACGCGACCGATGCCCACTCGGTGGCGCTGGTCGGCACCCGGATGACCGGGCTGCGGCCGGTCGTGAACGACGAACAGCTCACCGTGTTGCGGCTGCTGGTCGACCGCCGACGGTCTCTCGGCGACGAGCACACCCGCAAGGTCGCGCAACTGCATCAACTGCTGCTTGAGCTCATTCCCGGCGGTGCCAAGCGATTCCTGTCGGCGGCCCAGGCCAAGGTGCTGCTCGCCTCGGTGCGGCCACGTGATGTCGTGGGCAAGACCCGCAAGCGCGTCGCCGCCGAGCTGGTGAGCGACCTGGAGAAGATCTACGCCCGCAAGAAGGCTGCGGACAAGGAACTAGGTGAACTGCTGACCGCCACCGGCACGAGCCTCACTGCGCTGCCCGGCATCGGCCCCTCGGGCGCGGCCCGACTGCTCGTCGAGGTCGGTGACATCACCCGCTTCCCCTCCAAGGCGCACTTCGCCTCCTGGACCGGGACCGCCCCGATCGACGCTTCCTCCGGTGACCACGTGCGACATCGCCTCAGCCGCGGCGGGAACCGGCAGATCAACCGGGTCCTGCACATCATGGCCACGGTCCAGCTGCGCAACCCCGGCAAGGGACGCGACTACTTCGACCGCAAGAAAGCCGACGGCAAGACTTCGATGGAAGCGATGCGCTGTCTCAAACGCCGGCTGTCCGACATCGTCTACCGACAACTCGTCGCCGACACGCTCCGCCCCGCTGGGGCGGGCCCGGGAGGACACCCGGGGAACGACTCTGACTCCAGCGCGGCTGGCTCACACCCCGACACCAACTCTTCGGAGAAGTCACTTCCCGGACCCGCTACCCGCAAGCCTAGAACCGGCCTCCCCGCCGCGTCTTGACATAGAGGGTGGACCTCCCCCAATTCCGTGAAGGCATGCACTATGAGGAGTAGTCATGCCGAAAGAATCCAGGCGCAAGTTCGATCCGGAGTTCCGCGAGGGCGCGGTCCGGGTCTGGCGTGAGACGGGTAAGCCGATCGCGCAGATCGCTCGTGATCTTGGGATCAACGAGGGCACGCTCGGGAACTGGATCGCGAAGGATGCTGAGGTTCGCGAGGGCCGGGACGGGCTGTCCAAGGACGACCTGGCCGAGCTGAAGCGGCTGCGGGCGGAGAACGCCGAGTTGCGGATGGAACGTGATGTCCTAATAGGACGCGTCAGGGCACGGGTCGGGGCAGGTCGCGGTCGACGTCTGGCGATGTAGTAGCCCGGTTGAGGTTTCGCTTGAGACCGGCGCATTCCCGGCGTGTCCGGCCCGGCTCTGACACCGTGGTGAGCGAGGGTCGGTCGTGGTTCGAGCCCGCCCGCGGGGTGACGTCCTTGATGTGCTGAGCCGGCGAGCTCTTGCTGAGTTTTTCGACGTCCCCGCTGGTTGCTGGGATCGCGAACGGCTCTATCGGAGGTCAGGCCCTCGAGCCTTGCTATTAGGTCGCCGCGCGGTGCCACCGGTCCCTCGGGCCGGAGCACGGATTCCACTACTGCGTGAGGGGACTGCATGGCGATCTACTGCGGGATCGACTGGGCCGAGGGGCATCACGACATCGCCCTGACCGACGGCGACGGGAAGCTGGTCGGCAAGCGGCGCATCGACGAGACCCTCGAGGGCGTCGCGGAGTTGACCGCGATGCTCGCCGCTGCCGGCGACACGGCAGCTGACCCGATCCCGGTGGCGATCGAGACACCGCGCGGGCTGCTGGTCGCGGTGCTGCGCGCGTCCGGTCGGCCGATCTATGCGATCAATCCGCTGGCGGTGGCTCGTTATCGCGAGCGCACGTCGGTGTCGGGCAAGAAGAGCGACCACGTGGATGCGATGGCGTTGGCGAACATACTGCGCACCGACGCGCACGTGCACCGGATGCTGCCCGACGACTCGCCGCTGGCGCGCTCGATCACGGTGCTGGCCCGCGGCTACCAGGACGCGGTGTGGCGGCGCACCAAGCTGGTGCAGGAGCTGCGGGCGCGGCTGCGTGAGTACTACCCCGGATTTCTCGCCGCGTTCGCCGCCGGATCCGGTTCCGGGCGGGGCCTGTCGACCACGCAGCTGGCCAGCGCCGACGCGCGCGCCGTATTGGCGATCGCACCCAGCCCGGCCGAGGGCGAGACGGTGTCCAAGGCGCGGGTGGAGACGGCGCTGCGTCGCGGCGGGCGGCAACGGCGCATCGCCAGCCTCGCAGCGAGCGTGGTCGCCGCGCTGCGCGTCCCGCAGCTGCGCCAAGACCCGATCGTGGAGCAGGCGATGCGCACCGAGACGCGAGCGATGCTCGGCGTACTGGACGCGGTCTGCGGCTCGGTCGACCAACTCGCCACCGCACTCGGCGAGGCGTTCGCGCAGCACCCGGACTACGAGATCATCACCAGCTTCCCCGGCCTGGCCGACATCTCCGGCGCGATCGTGCTCGCCGAGATCGGTGACGACCGCGCCCGGTTCGCCGACGACCGGGCATTGCAGGCCTTCGCCGGCTCCGCCCCGGTCACCCGAGCCTCGGGCAAGTCACGCACCGTCACCCGGCGCCGGACGAAGAACAACCGGCTCGCCGGCATCGGCTACTCGTGGGCGTTCACCGCCGCCGCTCGACCGTCACCGACACGCGAGCACTACCTGCGGCGCCGCGAACGCGGCGACGGCCACCCTGCCGCGCTGCGGCACCTGTTCAACCGCATGCTCGGCCAACTGCACCACTGCCTGGCCACCGGCCAGACCTACGACCCGATCAAGGCCTTCCCCCACGGCACCGGACACGTCGCCGAACACGCCGCGCCGGTCGCCGCTTGACAAGCTCGCAACATCGGAGGTCTCAAGCGCTCCGTGGTCCTGTGGGTGAAGGAGGCGACGAAGTGAGCGTGGCACGCTTCATCGCCGACCAGAGGACGTTCTACCGCGTTCCGGTCGCGGTGTGCTGCGCGATGCTGGGGTTGTCGGTCGGCTGGTTCTACAAGTGGATCAAGGCGCCGGTCACCGTCCAGCTGGCCCGGCGTCGGGAGCTCGATGCGAAGGTTCGTGAGCTGTTCGAGGCGAGCGGACGGACTTACGGCTCGCCGCGGATCTACCGCGATCTGCTCGAGGCCGGCTGGACGGTCGGGGAGAACACCGTCGCGGAGTCGATGGCCAGACAGGGCCTGTTCGGCCGCAAACCCAAGCGGCGCAAGGGATTGACCAAGCAGGACAAGCAGGCGCCGACGTTCCCTGACCTGCTCAAGCGGGACTTCACGGCATCGGCGCCGAACGTGAAGTGGTGTGGCGACATCACCGAGATCCCGACCGATGAGGGCAAGCTCTACCTCGCGACCGTGATCGACCTGTACTCGCGTCGGCTGTTGGCCTGCCCGATCAGCGAGCACCCCGACCGGTGGCTCGCGATGGACGCGATCAAGATCGCCGCGGCGGTCCGTGGCGGCCGGCAGAACATCGAAGGCGTGATCTTCCACAGCGACCGCGGCTCGACCGGCGAATTCAACTGGTCGTCGCAACACCTTGATCACGGAGGTGTGCGGTGGCGAGTTCGAGGAAGCCGTGGCCGGAGCGTCCGGCGGGTGCGCGGCGGCAGTGGGCAGCGGACAGGGCGCTGCGGCCGGCGATGCGTTCGCCGGGCCGTCCGGAGCCATCGCGCGCTGTGCAGCGCGAGTTCTGGCGTCTGATCGCGACCGGGATCACGACGGTCGAGGCCGCAGGCGAGGTCGGAGTGTCGTGGCCTGTCGCGAGCCGATGGTTTCGACACGCTGGCGGGATGGCGCCGCTGAGTCTGGACGAGCCCACGGGCCGGTATCTGTCCTTCGCCGAGCGAGAGGAGATCGCGGTACTCAAGGCCGAAGGCAAGGGCGTGCGTGAGATCGCTCGCGAGATCGGCCGCGACCCGGGCACGGTGTCACGCGAGTTGCGGCGCAACGCGGCGACCCGGAGCGGCAAACAGGTCTACCGGGCTGTGGTGGCGCAGTGGAAGGCGCAGCAGGCAGCGAAGAGACCGAAGACCGCGAGGCTCGTCAACAACGACCGGTTGCGCGAGTACGTGCAGGACCGGCTCGCCGGCAACGTTCGCCGCCCCGATGGCACGGTCGTTGCGGGTCCGACGCCGCCGCCATGGAAGGGGCTGAACAAGCCGCACCGCCAGGACCGGCGGTGGTCGACGGCGTGGAGTCCGGAGCAGATCGCGCAGCGGCTGAAGGTCGAGTTCCCCGATGATGTGTCCATGCGCATCAGCCACGAGGCGATCTACCAGTCGCTGTTCATCCAGGGCCGTGGCGCGCTCAAACGCGAGCTGGTCGCCTGTCTGCGGACCGGCCGCGCACTGCGGGAGCCACGGCAACGCTCACGGAACAAGGTGCAAGGTCACGTGACCGCTGAAGTCGTGCTCAGCGAGCGTCCCGCCGAAGCCGATGACCGTGCCGTTCCCGGCCACTGGGAAGGCGATCTGATCATCGGCACTGATCGGTCAGCGATCGGCACCCTCGTCGAGCGCAGCAGCCGTTCAACGCTCCTGGTGCACCTGCCGCGAATGGAGGGCTGGGGCGAGAAGCCATACGTGAAGAACGGTCCCTCACTCGGCGGCTACGGGGCCGTCGCGATGAACGCAGCACTCGCCGCGTCGATGACGAAGCTGCCCGAGCAGCTACGCAAGACGCTGACCTGGGATCGCGGCAAGGAACTCTCAAGCCACGCGCTATTCGCGTTGGAGACCGGGACGCGGGTGTTCTTCGCCGACCCCCACTCACCATGGCAACGGCCGACCAACGAGAACACCAACGGACTGCTGCGGCAGTACTTTCCCAAGGGCACCGACCTGTCGCGCTGGTCTGCCGAGGACCTCGAGGCCGTCGCACACGCGCTCAACAACCGACCCCGCAAGATCCTCGGATGGAAGACGCCCGCCGAGGTCTTCGAGGAGCAACTACGCTCGGTTCAACAACCCCGTGTTGCATCGACCGGTTGAACTCGCCACCTACACCGCGGGCGAGTTCGCCCGGCTGTGCAAGGACAGACTAGGGATCAGGCAGTCGATGGGCCGGGTCGGGTCGTGCTTCGACAACGCCGCCGCCGAGTCGTTCTTCTCCACCCTCGAACACGAAGTCCTGTCCCGGCACAGGTTCGCCACCAAGGCCCAGGCCCGCACCGTAGTGCTCGCCTGGTGCCACGAGTTCTACAACACCCGACGGCGGCACAGCAGCGCGTCCTTCCTGCCGCCAGCTGCCTTTGAGACGATCACCGCTGACCAACCGGCAGCGGCATAACGAAGTCCTTCACGATTTCAGGGGAATCCCAGGGAGCCATGTGCGTGCTGGTTTTGTCAGTCGTCGAGAGGCTGAGCCGCGACTCCGCCTCCTGTGACGGGAGGCGGCCTACGCGGCTCACGGACGACTGCATCCCCATCGTCGCCGGTCGGGGGGTCGTCTCCTGGATCGAGGACGGCCCATCCTCCGTGCCACCACATCCACTCGTAGGCGTAGCGGTCGATGAAGGGCGTGCGATACCAGACACGAACCCAACGTGGCATCGAACGAAGCATCGGCCGGGCGCCCTGCTCCGGCAGCCACTCCCAACCGGGCCGCAGGCCCGGTGGAACAGACCAGCGACCCGGAGACGCCTGGGCGAACATCGCCCGTGCCCGCGGCGGGCCCGGCGTCCCTTGACGATCCGGTTGCGGGCGCGGCGGCACGCGCCGCACCCCGACGCCGTACCACCAGGCCGTCAAACCGGTAGACAGCGGGTTGAGTTTCCTGCGCACGTACCGCTCGACGGGACCGTAGCGTCTCATCGCCTAGCCTTTCGACCTCGGCGCCCACGATATCCCTGCGCTCGCTCCAGATGCGGACATCGGCAAGATCGCGCGGTCCGCGGCTGCGGACGGCGGCCCTGGCAGATCCTGCTACCGCCGGCGGCTCAGCATTCGATCGAGGCGCTTCAGCTTCGCGAACCGTTCGTAGTTCTCCTGTCGCACTTCGCCGTTCCCGGAACATATGCAATCCCTGCTCATGTCCGGCAACGAAACCTCTTCGCTGGGGCAGCCCCAATGGCACGGGCACCCGCAGATCGTCACAAACTCTCTGTGTCCCAGCAGACCAAACGTGCGAGCCGAGCCGATGTGTTGGCAATCGCGGTGGTGGAAGAGGCGGCAGTCTTCGGTCCACTCGCGTCGCGCCAGCAGCGTGGGCCCTTCCGGCATGGGCTGATCGTAGGCGGGCCCACACGCCAGAGGTAAGCCCTTGAGACACCCAGAGCGTTTCAAGATCATCCCATCCGCGCGCACATCGGCAGAACCGGTCGACTTGTTCTCCACCCGCTCGATGCGTCAGACGGCCACCGACACGAGAGTCCAGCCACCGACTACGGGTGATGCCGGCCGGGAGTTTGAAGATCACTCTTGATCCCCGGACACGTCGCGACCGGGTGGCCACGTGCACTCAGTGCCGCGGGGATCCGGTCTTCAGGCCGGGACGGCCCGCACGTAGACGTTGTCCAGGAACGCAGCGCGGGAGCCGTCGAAGCGGCCGCCGGCGCTGATCAGGTAGAGCTGTCGCGGGCCGGTGCCGTCGACGAACGCCCGCGGATCGACGCCGTCCGACTTCGCGCGGCGGAACACCTCGACGACCCGCCAGCGGGTCGCCACACCGCGGCCGTCGTAGGTCACGATCGGTTCGCCGGGCGCGAGTTGCCCGATCCGGCCGAACGCCGCCGGTCCGCGATCGGCCCACTGCGCCTCGCCGACGAGCACGGTGGTTCCCGAGCGGGCGGAGAGGTCGGGCCCACCGAGCCAGCGACAGGTACGTCCGAGGTCCGACGGGGGCAGCAGCGCGCGGTCCACCACCGCACAGTCCCCGATGGGTGCCCGCACGCCCTGCGCCGGGATCGCCACCGTGCTGGGGTCCACCGGCGGCGGGTTCGGCGTCGCGGTCCGAGAGCGGGCCGGGGGCGGGCTCACGCTGCGCGTCGGCGTCGCGGATGGAGTCGGTCTCACCGGCGACGACGCCACCGACGACGCCACCGACGTCGGCGTCGACCGTGGCGTCGAGCGGCTCGCCGGCGCCACCGGCCGGCTGGTCGTCGCGTCCCCGACCCCGCGTTGCCCGGCGCCGGTGTCGAGGGCCCCGGTGCCGGTGACGACGATCAGGCCGGTCATGGCCGCGATCACCAGCGCCACGATGGCCAGGGCCGCGATCCGGGGCGGCAACATGCGCTCAGCGTAGGCTCGCGCGCCCGGCCGGCTGTGCCACACTCCCGGCGTGGCGAGCGGGCTTCCCGATCCGGCGGTCGTCGTGCTCGTCGGCGCTTCGGGAGCCGGCAAGTCGACCTGGGCGCAACGGCATTACCGAACGGCGGAGATCGTCTCGTCCGACGACCTGCGGGCCGTCGTCGGCAGCGGCCGGCACGATCTGGACGCATCGGCCGACGCCTTCCGGCTGCTCGACGACATCGTCGCAGCCCGAATCCGCCGCGGCCTCACCTGCGTCATCGACACCCTCGGGCTCGAGCCCGAGCGCCGCCGCGCCTACCTGGCCGCGGCCCGCGCCGGTGGCCACGGCGCGGTCGCCGTCGTCTTCGACGTACCTCCAGCGCTCGCCCGGGCCCGCAACGCCGACCGGGACCGGCCGGTGCCGGCCCCCGTCCTCACCGCCCAGCTCCGGCGGGTCGCCGCCGTCCACGACGAGCTTGAAGCAGAGGGCTGGGACCGGATCGTCGTCGCCGAGCCGGACGCCCCGCTCGCCCAGCCGGCCCCCGCCGCCCGCACCGCTCCAGACCCGGGGCCGATGCGGCACGTCCTGCAGATCTCGCGCTTCCCGTGGGGCGACGACCCGGCCGGGTGGCTGCGGGACGTCGCGCTGGCTGCCGACGAGGCCGGCTTCGACGGCCTCGCGCTCATGGACCACCTGATCCAGATCCCGCAGGTCGACCGCGCGTGGGCCCCGATCCCCGAACCGTGGGTCACGCTGGGGCTGCTCGCCGGTCTCGACACCGGCCTGCGCCTCGGCCTGCTCGTCTCACCGGTCACCTTCCGGCCGCCGGGCATCACCGCCAAGGCCGCGGCCACCCTCGACACGCTCAGCGGCGGACGGGCCTTCCTAGGGCTGGGTGCGGGCTGGTGGGACCGCGAGCACGCCGCCTTCGGGCTGCCGTTCCCGCCGACCGCCGAGCGGCTCGACCTGCTCGAGACCGCCATCGAGACGATCCGGGCACTCTGGTCGCCCGGTACCAAGGCCCACGACGGGCCGCGGGTCCAGCTGCCGGAGACGACCTGCTACCCGCGGCCGGTGTCCGACCTCCCGATCGTCGTCGGCGGCGCGGGGGAGCGCACGTTGAGAATCGCGGCTCGCCTCGGCGACGCGGGCAACGTCCCCTCCGACCCGACGCGGTTGGCCAACCGGATCGACGCCCTGCGCCGGTACTGCGAGCAGGCCGGCCGGGACCCGGCCGAGGTGGCAGTGACGGTGCTCGACCTGCCCGTCCTCGGCCGCGACCGCGAGCAGGTCTGGGCCCGGGTCGAGACCTACCGTGCCCGGACGGGCGCGGCGACCTACGCCCGTACGCATCACGCCGGAACGCCGGCCGAGCAGCGGACCCGCTACGCCGAACTCACCGAGCTCGGCGTGCAGACGGTCTTCATCGCACCGGTGCACCTGCGCACGGCCGACGACGTCCTGGCCTGGGCCCCCGCATTGGCCTGAAGCGGCCGAACGACAGAAGATCTTGCAAACCGAGCATAGCCATGAGGACGGACCCGTGCCGAAGGAGTGGCCATGCCAATTCGTCCCGAGGGCGTGCGCATCGTGCATGCGGACGGCAGCAGCCTGTACCTCGAGCTGGCGCACGCCGGGGTCGACGACGAGGGCTACGACCGCTGGACGGTGCTCACGCCGATCGACTTCGTCGCCGGTGACCAGGTCGAGATCGACGAGATGCCCCAGATGTGCTGCATCGAGTTCCCGCTCGAGGAGTGGCGCGAGGTCGCCTGACCGCCGTCAGCCCTTGGGCGCGAGATCGAGATCGGCGCCCTCGAAGTGGAGCAGCAGGCTGCCGGGTTCGGTCGTCACCTCGGTGAACTGCAGGCCGAGCGGGAGGCCGAGCGGCAGCTCGAGATCGGGCAGCTGCACCGGCAGCGACCCGATCAGCGGCAGCCCCTCGATCCGCATGGGGGAGACGACGAGCCGGCTGTTGGCGATGCGGATGCGGGTGTGGGCCGTGATCGGGATCCGCCGTCCCATCGCCTCGACGCTGCCGACGATGCGGATGCCGCCCTTGGGGTCGTTCGCGAACGTCACCTCCGGCCGGGCGATGCCGGGCACGCCGGCCACGAGCAGGTCGACGACCTCGGGGCGGGCGATGGCGGCCGAGAGGTCGGCCAGCGTCACGCGCATCGTGCCGGTGACCTGATCGGCGGTCTGCGGCACGAACCCGTTCGCGTTGCGGCCGAGCCGGATGCCGCTGAACGAGAGCTGGACGTGATCGAGGCGCAGCCCGTCCTTGGAGATCAGGTAATCGATGAGCACGACGGTCTCCTAGCTGCTCGCGGAACCGGTCAGCAGTTCGCGGACCATGTGCAACGCCACGACAACGGATCGGGCCCGCACGTCGTGCCGTGAGCCGGGCAGCCGCACCCGCCGCGGCAGCGTCTGCCCCCCGCCGACAACACAGAAGTGGACGAGCCCGACCGGCTTCTCGGGCGTGCCGCCGTCCGGACCGGCCACGCCGGTGATCCCGACCCCGATGTCCGCGCCCAGCCGGTCGGCCGCGCCGCGGGCGAGGGCCTCGGCGACCTCGGCGCTCACCGCGCCCACCCGCTCGATCAGCTCGGCCGGGACGCCGGCGAGATCGTGCTTCGCCTTGTTCGAGTAGACGACGAGACCGCCGAGTACGTACGCCGACGAGCCCGGCCGGTCGGTGAGCCGGCCGGCGAGCAGCCCGGCGGTGCACGACTCGGCGGTCGCGATCGTCAGCTTCCGGGCGAGTAGCCCGTCGGCCACGACGTCGTCGATCGTGCGGCCGTCGGCGCTGAACAGGGTGTCGGCGTAGGCGCTGGTGATGAGTTCGGCGAAGCGGTCGTACGCCGGTTGCGCCGGCGGGGCGAAGCGGGTGACGATCTCCAGCTCGCCGTCGCGCAGGCAGGTGGTGATCTCCAGCCCGTCCTGCACTTCTTCGTTCTCGCGCAGGGTCGCCGCGAGCTCGGATTCGGGCGTGCCCCAGAGCCGGATCGTCCGCTGCCGCAGCTCGGCCCGGCCGGCCAGCGCCGCCGCCACCAGGGGATCGGCCAGGGCGGCCGGCCACATCGGCTGCAGCTCGCGCGGCGGACCGGGGAGCACGACGACCGGCGGGCCCGACCGGCCCTCGGCCACCGGAACGACGAGCCCGGGCGCGGTGCCGACCGGCGTCAGCGCGCGGGCGCCTTCGGGGACCAGCGCCTGCTTGCGGGTGCCGGCCGCGGTCGCCTCGGGGTCGAGCCGCCAGCCGCGGCCGGCGCTGAGCCGGGCGACGATGTCGCCGATGTGGGCCTCGAGGGTGGCGTCGAGCCGGGCCGGGCGGCCCTGGAAGTCGGCGACGACCTCGGCGGTCAGGTCATCGGCGGTCGGTCCGAGGCCGCCGGAGGTGACAATCAGGTCGACGCCGGTGCCGGCGAGGAAGGCCAGCGCGTCGGTGAGGTCGCCCGGCCGGTCACCGACCACGACGACGTGGGCGATGTCGACGCCGGCCAGGCGGAGCTGCTCGGCGAGCCAGGGACCGTTCCGGTCGGACACCCGGCCGGTGAGCACCTCGGTTCCGGTGACGACGATCCCTGCGCGAGAGCCCACCCGCCCGATCCTAGAGAGCGGCGGCAGAACGCATCCTCAAAATGCCTTGTGCAGGACGAGCGGGTAGACCGCCCCGGCGCCGGCCTCGCGCAGCAGGGCCGCGGCGACGGTGAGGGTGAAGCCGCTGCGCGTGGTGTCGTCGATGAGCAGGACGGGCCCGGACGGCACGTCGCCGGTGACCGCCAGCCGGCGCAGGGCGAGCGCCGCGGATTCGGCGTTGGTGGCCGCGTCATCCTGGTAGCCGGCGCCGTCGGCGGCCAGCGGGGTCGCGACCTGCATGCGGCCGAGGTCGGCGAGCCGGGTGGCGAGATCCTGCAGCAGCGCGGACCGGCGCCGCGACGGCACCCAGGTGACCCAGGTCGGCCGCCCGGCCGGCCAGCCCCACGAGCCCAGCGCGTCGACCAGGCCGGCGAAGACCTCGTCCGGCACCGGCGCGTCGCGGGCGAGGGCGGCGCGCACCGCGTCGGACCAGATCGCGTCGTCGCCGCGACCCAGCGCCCGGCCGGGTTCCGGGCGGGTGGCCTCGGCGATCTTGCCGCGCCGCGGTGCGCCGGCCGGCCACATCTTGCGCGCCTCGAGCACCACCCGTTGCGAGCGCAGGTGCTTCCAGGCGGCCCGCACGGTGGCTTCGTCCGGGCTGTTGCCGGGGGCCGGGAGCCGACCGGTGCACACCGCGCAGCGACCGCAGTCGGCCGCGCCCGGGTCGTCGAGTTCGGTGCGGAGCACCCGCATCAGGCAGGCCGCGCCGGACTGGTAGTCGCGCATCACCTGCTGCTCGCGGCGCCGGGCCCGGGCGATGCCGGCGTAGCGCTCGGCGTCGTAGGCCCACGGCTGCCCGGTCGCCGACCAGCCGCCGTCGACCCGCTCGACCGCACCGTCGACGTCGAGCACCTTGAGCAGCGACTCGAGCCGGCCGCGTCTCAACCCGCTCTCGACCTCGAGCCTCGGGACGCTCATCGGCCCGGTGCCGAGCAGGTCGAGGACGGCCCGGACCTTCTCCTCCGGTGGGAAGGCGGTGGAGTCGAAGTACGCCCAGATCCGCTCCTGGGCCGCGGTGGGCAGCAGTACCGCGGCCGCGGTGTCGAGCGCCCGGCCGGCCCGGCCGACCTGCTGGTAGTACGCGATCGGCGACGCCGGCGCGCCCAGGTGCACGACGAAGCCGAGGTCGGGCATGTCGAGGCCCATGCCGAGCGACGACGTGGCGACCAGCGCGCGCAGCTCGTGGGTGAGCAGCGCCCGCTCGAGCGCGACCCGCTCCTCCGGCGGGGTGGCCGAGGAGTACGCGGCGACGGCGAGCCCCTGGGCGGACAGGAAGTCGGCCAGCTGGGTCGTCTCGTCCACGGTGAGCGTGTAGACGATGCCGCTGCGGCCCGGGCCACCGAGATCGGGGCCGGCCAATGCGTCGGCGATCCACGCGTACGCACTGGGCAGGTCGGGCGTCGGGACCACCGACAGCGCGAGGCTCTCCCGGTCGAGCGAACCCCGGAGCGTCAGCGTGTCAGTGCCGAGCTGGGCGGCGACGTCACGGCTGACCCGCTCGTTGGCCGTGGCCGTCGTGGCGAGGACGGGCGTGCCGGCCGGCAACCGCTGCAGCACGCTGGCCAGCCGGCGGTAGTCGGGGCGGAAGTCGTGGCCCCAGTCGGACAGGCAGTGCGCCTCGTCGACCACGAGCAGGCCGATCCGCGGCGCGAGGTCGGGCAGCACCCGGGCCCGGAAGCCGCCGGAATTGAGCCGCTCGGGCGAGATCAGCAGGACGTCGACCTCGTCGGCGGCGATGCGGGCCTCGATCGAGGACCAGTCCTCGATGTTCGCGCTGTTGAGCGTGACGGCATGCAGCCCCGAGCGCTCGGCCGCGGCGACCTGGTCACGCATCAGCGCCAGAAGGGGCGAGATGACCAGGGTCGGGCCGTGGCCGCGCCGGCGGAGCAGGGCGGTGGCGATCCAGTACACGGCCGACTTGCCCCAGCCGGTTCGCTGCACGACCTCGACCTTGCGGCCCTCGAGCAGCGCCTCGATCGCCTGCCACTGGTCGTCGCGCAGGGAGGCGCCCGGCCCGGCCAGGCGGGCGAGGTGCTCCTGGGCAGCGACGATTGCGTCCATCGCCCCATCGTGGCTGACGGGCCTGACAGTTCCGCCCGGGGGCGCGGCCGCTCGACCATGACCGCCGCCGTCCGGGGCCGCCACGACCTTCGCCTCTGGCGGCCCGCCGCGGCCCGCGCGAGGGTGGATTCGTGGGGGTGTGAAAGGGGTGACCGTGATGACGGTCCAGACCACGTCGTGGGAGCAGGTCGGCAAGAAGTTCGAGGCGGTGGGCACCCAGCTCCGTCGGCGTATCGACGAGGCGAACGAGAGCGCGGCGGCTGATCGGGCCGCCTTCGAGAAGGTGGTGCACACACTGCTCACCTCGCTCGATGACAGCATCGAGGCGGCCAGCCGGGTCGTGCGCGACCCGGTGCTGCGCACGGAGCTCACCGAACTCGCCGCCGCCGTGCGCGCGGCGATGCAGGCGACGATCGAGGAAGCGCGGGAGCAGCTGCTCAAGGCGACGAACAAGGCGACGAGCCTCAAGCCCGGCAAGGCGCGGAAGGCAGCCGCGCGGCCGAAGGCGGCCGCGCGTAAGCCGGCCGCCACCAAGCCGGTGGCGAAGGCAGCCGCGCGCAAGCCGGCCGGGAGCAAGCGGCCGGCGCGCTGAGGACGCCCGTAGACCGGCCGGGGCGCGTGGAGCCGTGCTGTTCGTGCACGGCAGTGGTCGCTCGTGCCACAGCCCGCGCCACCGCCACGTCGCGCTGAACGTCGACGCCCGGCGGAAGCTGTGCTGCGAGAGCCGGCTCGGGACCTCCTGCTTCATCGACCACCTTCGGCCCGACAGCTGGTCGACTCGGGCCAGAAGGGACGTTCGGCCCTAAGCCGGGCGGCCGCGTTGGCGAAGAGTTGAGATCAACGAGGTAGGGGGATCATGTCCGCAGTGTTCGACCGGCAGGGCCTCGACCGGCTCGTCGACGTCCTGGTCTCCCGCGGGTATCGGGTGATCGGCCCGACCGTCCGCGACGACGCCATCGTGCTCGCCGAACTCGACTCCGGCGCCGACCTGCCCGACGGGTGGGGGGTCGACGTGGCGCCCGGCAGTTACCGGCTGCGCCGGCGCAACGACGCCGCCGTGTTCGGCCACTCCGCCGGCACCCAGTCGTGGAAGCAGTTCCTGCACCCACCGCGGCGCAAGCTGTGGTCGAGCGACGGATCGACGTTCACCCTGGCCGACCCGGAGCCGTCCCAGCCGTACGCGTTCCTCGGGGTGCGGGCCTGCGACCTCGCCGCGATCGCGGTCCTCGGACGCGTGCTGGCCGGGGGCACCAACGTCGACACCGCCTTCGACCGTCGCCGGGCCGCCCTGTTCGTTGTCGCCGTCGGGTGCACCGAGCCCGGCGGCCTCTGCTTCTGCGCATCGGCCGGGACCGGTCCCGTCCCCGGGCCGGGCTACGACCTGTCGCTGACCGAGCGGGTCGACGACACCGGCGCGTGGTACGTGGGCACCGCCGGTACGGACCTGGGGGCCGAGGTGCTCGCCGAGCTGCCGGGCCGCGACGCGACGGACGTCGAGGTGAAGGAGGCCGAGGCCGCGGTGGCCGCGGCGGCCGGCAAGATGGGGCGGGCGCTGCCCGATGCCGACCTGCACGCGGTGCTGCGTGACAGCCGCGAATCGCCGATCTGGTCCGAGATCGCCGACCGCTGCCTGACCTGCGGCAACTGCACCATGGCCTGCCCGACCTGCTTCTGCACGACCACCGAGGACCGCAACGACCTGGCCGGGGAGCAGTCCGAGCGGTTCCAGCGATGGGCGTCCTGCTTCGAGATCGACTACTCCTACTTGCACGGCGGCGGCGTGCGGGTCAGCGGCGAGAGCCGGTACCGGCAGTGGATGACCCACAAGCTCTCGACCTGGCACGACCAGTTCGGCCAGTCCGGGTGTGTCGGCTGCGGCCGGTGCATCGTGGCCTGCCCGGTCGGTATCGACATCACCGTAGAGGCCGCGCGGTTCGCGGCGTCGACCCCGCCCGCAGGAGAACACCATGACGTCCGCTGACCCGCTGACTCCCCAGGACCTCGCCGGCTTCGGGCTGCTGGGCGAACTGACCGAGGAGCAGTGCTCGGTCGTCGCCTCGCTCGCCCATCCGGTGAGCTACGCCGTGGGCCGGCTGATCATCGAGGAGGGCCGGACGGCCGACCGGTGCTGGCTCATCCGTTCGGGCGAGGTGTCGCTGGAGATCCACCGTCCCGGGATGCCGCCGAACACCCTGCAGACCTTGGGGCCGGGCGACGTGCTCGGCTGGTCGTGGCTCGTGCCGCCGCACCGCTGGCGCTTCGACGCCCGGGTGACCGCGCCGGTGACCGCGATCGAGCTGGACGCGCTGGCGCTGCGCGAGCGCGCGGCCGAGGACCCGGCGCTCGGGTACTGCCTCGCCGTGCAGATGGTGAAGGTGCTCGCCGACCGGTTGCACAGCACCCGGGCGCGGCTCGAGGACATGTACGGAAAACCCCGGTGAGCGCGGTGCGCGATCCGATGCTGCCCGTGCCCTACCGCGTGGCCGGCCGCCGGATCGAGACGCTCGATTCGGCGACCCTGTACCTGGAACCGGTGGGGGACAGCCTGCCGCCGTTCTCCGCCGGCCAGTTCACGATGCTGTACGCCCCCGGCGTGGGGGAGGTCGCGATCTCGATCAGCGGTGATCCGGGGGCGCGCGACGGCTGCCTGCACCAGACGATCCGTGACGTCGGCGCGGTGAGCCGCGCCCTGCACCGCGCCGAGCCCGGGGCGGTCGTCGGCGCCCGCGGCCCGTACGGTCGGGGCTGGGACGTCGCCTCCGCCGCCGGCCACGACCTGGTCATCGTCGCCGGCGGTGTGGGGCTGGCCCCGTTGCGGCCGGTCGTGCTGGACGCGCTCGCCGACCGAGACGCGTTCGGCCGGGTCATCCTGATCATCGGGGCCCGCCGCCCGGACGAGTTCCTGTTCCGCGAGCAGATCGCGGCCTGGACGAAGCGGGGCGACCTCGAGGTGCTGCTGACCGTCGACGCCCCGGCCGCGGGCTGGAGCGGGCCGGTCGGGTTCGTCACCGAGCCGCTCGCACGGGTCGACATCGACCCCGAGCGGACCGTCGCGTTCCTGTGCGGTCCCGAGCCGATGATGCGGTTCAGCGCCGAGGTGCTGCTGCGCAAGTCGCTGCCGCCCGAGCAGATCCGGGTCTCGCTCGAACGCAACATGAAGTGCGGAGTGGCGCTGTGCGGGCACTGCCAGCTCGGCCCGCTGCTGGTGTGCCGTGACGGGCCGGTCGTGACCTACGACCAGGCCGCCCCGCTACTGACCGTCCGGGAGTTGTGATGGCCACCCCGACCCTGGCCGTGTGGAAGTTCGCCTCCTGCGACGGCTGCCAGCTCACCCTGCTGGACTGCGAGGACGAGCTGCTGCCGCTCGCCGGCCGGGTGACGATCGCGCACTTCCTGGAGGCCTCGCGCGATGTCCAGCCCGGCCCGTACGACGTCTCGCTGGTGGAGGGGTCGATCACCACGAGCTCCGACATCGAGCGCATCCGGTTCGTCCGGGAGCAGAGCAAGGTGCTGATCACCATCGGGGCCTGCGCGACGTCCGGTGGCATCCAGGCGCTGCGCAACTTCGCCGACGTGCAGGACTTCCGCAACGCCGTCTACGCAAGCCCGGAGTACATCGACGCGCTCGCCACCTCGACCGCGATCGCGGACCACGTCCCGGTCGACTTCGAACTGCGCGGCTGCCCCATCGACCGGCACCAGTTGCTCGAGGTGCTCACCGCGTTCCTCGCCGGCCGCAAGCCCGACATCCCCGACACGAGCGTCTGCAGCGAGTGCAAGCGCCGCGGCCTCACCTGCGTGACCGTCGCGCACGGCACCGCGTGCCTCGGCCCGGTGACCCACGCCGGCTGCGGCGCGCTCTGCCCGGCCGTGGGCCGCGGCTGCTACGGCTGCTTCGGGCCGATGACCGGTGCGAACGTCCCCGCCCTCCTGCCGGCCCTGCGGGCCTGCGGGATGGACGAGGGCGCGATCGACCGGGTGTTCAGTACCTTCAACGTCGTGGCCTTCGCCGGTCAGGGAGGCACCGATGAGCCATCGCACTAGGCAGCTGCGGGTCAGCTCGCTGGCCCGGGTCGAGGGCGAGGGTGCCCTGCGCGTCGTCGTCACCGGTGACGAGGTGGAGCAGGCCGAGCTGCAGATCTACGAGCCGCCCCGCTTCTTCGAGGCGTTCCTGCGCGGACGGCAGTACACCGAGGTCCCCGACATCACGTCCCGCATCTGCGGCATCTGCCCGGTCGCGTACCAGGCGAGTGCGTGGAACGCGATCGAGCAGGCGTGCGGGGTCGCCGTCGACGACCGGATCAGCGCGCTGCGCCGGTTGCTCTACTGCGGGGAGTGGATCTCCAGCCACGCGCTGCACATCTACCTGCTGCACGCCGTCGACTTCCTCGGCTACGAGGACGCGATCGCGCTCGCCAAGGACAACCGCGGGGCGGTCGAGCGCGGGCTCGCGCTGAAGAAGTCCGGCAACGCGATCCTCGAGACCGTCGGCGGGCGCGCGATCCACCCGGTGAACTCGCGGATCGGTGGCTTCTACCGCGCGCCGACGCGCCCGGAGCTCGCGCCACTGGCCGAACAGTTGCGGCGCGCGCTGGACCACGCGCTCGACACGGTCCAGTGGGTCGCCGGCTTCGACATCCCCGACCTCGAGATCGAGCACGAGCTGGTCGCCGTGAGTCACCCCGACCGGTACGCCATCGAATCGGGTGATGTGGCCACCGCCAGCGGCCTGCGGTTCCCGGCCGCGGACTACCTCGACCACGTCGTCGAGCATCAGGTGCCGTATTCGACCGCGCTGCACGCGACGTTCGACGGCGGCCGGTACCTCACGGGGCCGCTCGCCCGCTACAGCATCAACTCCGCGCAGCTCTCGCCGCTGGCGAAGGAGGCGGCGGGCGCGGCCGGGCTCGGCCCGACCTGCCGCAACCCCTTCCGCAGCATCGTGGTGCGCGCCGTCGAGACCGTGTACGCCGTGGAGGAGGCGCTGCGGCTCATCGAAGAGTACGAGCGCCCCGAACCGCCGGCCGCCGAGGTGCCGTCCCGGGCCGGAGTGGGGCACGGCGTCTCCGAGGCGCCGCGCGGGCTGCTCTACCACCGCTACGAACTCGAGGCGGGCGGCGCCGTGCGCACGGCCACGATCATCCCGCCGACCGCGCAGAACCAGCCGGCGATCGAGCACGACCTCCGGCGGGTGGTCGGCGGCAACCTCTCGTTGGACGACGAGGCGCTGACTGCGCTGTGCGAGCAGACGATCCGCAACTACGACCCGTGCATCTCCTGCTCGACCCACTTCCTCGACCTGACGGTGGAACGTCGGTGATGCCTGGGCAGGCCGTGGTGATCGGCGTCGGCAACGAGTACCGGCGCGACGACGGGGTCGGGCCGGCCGTCCTCACCGAGCTGTCGTCGCTCGACCTGGGCGACGTGGCGCTGGTCGCCTGCGACGGCGAGCCGACCCAGTTGTTCGACGCCTGGTCGGACGTCCCGCTCGCCGTGGTGATCGACGCAGTGATGTGCACGCCGTCCTCGCCGGGGCGGGTGCACCGCACCACGCTGGCCGGCGAGATCGCGGTGACGGCCGCCAGCACCCACGGCCTCGGCATTCCCGAGGCCGTCCGGCTGGGCCAGGCGCTCGACCGCGTCCCGAGCCGGCTCGTCGTGCTGGCGGTCGAGGCGGCCGACATCGGCTTCGGCGTCGGCCTCAGCGATGCGGTTGCCGCGGCCGTCCCGTCGGTGGTCGAAGCGGTGCGGGCCGAGCTGGCGTCGACCGCGACCTGACCCGGTTCGCGTAGGTCATGCCGAGCCGCTCGTGGACGTCCGCGAGCGTGTCGTCGGCGCGGTCCCGGGCCTGCGCGTTGCCGGCCGCGAGCACGCGGTCGAGGTAGCCGGCGTCGGCGGCGAACCGGGCGCGGCGGGCCCGGACCGGACGCAGCAATTCGTTGACCGCCTCGGTGACCTCCTGCTTGAGCCGGCCGGCGCCGCGGTCGCCGATGCCGTCGGCGAGTTCGTGCGGGTCGGCGCCGGTCGTGGCCGCGAGCAGGTCGAGCAGATTCGCCACGGCGGGGCGGGCGATCGGGTCGTAGGTGATGCGCCGCTCGCTGTCGGTCGGCGCCCGGCGGATCGCCGCGGCCGTCTCGTCGTCGCTCGCCTGCAGGGCGATCGCGTTGCCACCGCTCTTGCTCATCTTGCGGCCGTCGAGGCCGGCGAGCAGCGGGGTGGCGGTGAGCAGGGCGTCGGGCTCGGGGAACAGCGGCGCCCCGGCGGCGTAGCGCTCGTTGAACCGGCGGGCGATGAGCCGGGTGGTCTCCACATGCGGGAGTTGATCCAGCCCCACCGGGACGAGGTTGGCGTGGCAGAACAGGATGTCGGCCGCCTGGTGCACCGGGTAGGTCAGCATGAGACCGGTGGGCGGCCGTCCGGTGGCTTCGGACTCGGCCTTGACCGTCGGGTTCCGGTGCAATTCGGCGTCACTGACGAGGCTCAGGAACGGCAGGACGAGCTCGTTCAGGGCGGGCACGGCACTGTGCGTGAAGATCGTCGACCGGTCGGGGTCGAGGCCGGCGGCCAGGTAGTCGGCGAGCACGCCGCGGACGGTGGCCGGCAACTGCCGGCTCGCCTGCTGGTCGGTCAGTACCTGGTAGTCGGCGATGAGCACGATGACCTCGACGCCGAGGTCCTGCAGCCGGACCCGGTTCGCGAGGGTGCCGAGGTAGTGGCCGATGTGCAGCGGGCCGGTCGGCCGGTCGCCGGTCAGGACGCGGAACGCGTGCGGCGCGGCCTGCACCTGCTGTTCGATCGCGGCGCTGCGATCGAGCGCCGCCTGCTGGGAGGCAGTACGAAGGGGCATCAGTGGTCTCCTTGGCTTTGAGGAGGCCGACCTCGTGCCGCAGCCGCGCTCTGGTCCCGTATGGCTGCCGCAGGAGGGCAGCCCAGGACGTGAGTGGTCAGGGTCGCCGTGCGGGCGACCACCACCAGCTCACGAGTGCGCGGGACATGACATCCATCGTCTCCGAGCCCGGTCGCGGCCGGCAACCGGATTTGCGTGATAACGTCGTGAAGTCACGTTGAGGTCTTCGGGGGCCTTCAAACACCTTCTGCGCAGGTTTGCGCGGCGGTTCTCCACTGAGATGTCGTGCCCCATGCTCCGTCGACGCCCTTCGTTGCGCGTCCTGTCCATCCTCGTTCCCGGCGGTCTCGCGATCGCCCTCGCCGCGGCGGCCACCCTCGGCGCGACCGAGGCGGGTGCGGCCCAGGCCCCGCTCGACCTCGGGACCGCCACCAGCTTCGCGGTGCTGGCCGGCTCGACCGTCACCAACACGGGGCCGAGCGTCATCAGCGCCAGCGTGGGCGTGAGCCCGGGCACCGCGATCACCGGCATCAAGCCCCCGGCCAGCGAACCCGGAACCGTGGTCAACGGGACCGTCCACTCGGCCGACACCGTCGCCGGCACCGCGCAGGCCGACGAGGCGTCCGCCTACACCGTCGCCGCGGGCAGCCTCCCCGTCACCAACGTGGCCACCGAACTGGGGGGCACCACCCTCGTCGGTGGCGTCTACGCCTCGGACACGCTCGGGCTCACCGGCACGCTCACCCTCGACGGCGACGCGAGCGCGGTCTGGATCTTCCAGGCCGCCAGCACGCTGATCACCGCACCGGCGTCGCACGTCGTCCTCACCGGCGGGGCCAGCGCCTGCAACGTCTTCTGGCAGATCGGCAGCTCGGCGACCCTCGACGTGGGCACGCAGTTCGTCGGTACCGTCCTCGCGCACACCTCGATCAGCGCCGACACCGGCGCGACCGTGGAGGGCCGGCTCTTCGCGCAGACCGCGGCCGTCACCCTCGACACCAACACGATCACGGTGCCGACCTGCGCGACCGTCCTGCCGTCGTCGAGCAGCGTCGCGGCGACGAGTTCATCGGCCGGCACCTCCGGTTCCTCCGGCGGGAGCAACACCGCGACGGCGACGTCGCCGGGCAACGGGTCCGGTGTCGGCGGCTCGGCCACCCACACCGGGGCCGGGCGATCGACCCTGCACACCGGCAACGCCGCCACCGTGACCGCGGTCGCCGCCGCGGGCACGACCACCGACCTCTCGAGCACCGGTGCCGCCGTCCGCCGGCCGTTGTGGTGGGCCCTGCTCGCCCTGGCGCTCGGGAGCGCGTTGCTGCTGGCCGGGCGACGCACCGTCCGGGTCGTCGGCCGGCACCGCGAATAGCAGTGGCTGCGCGCTCACCCGGGCGGGCGGGGAGTCCTGTCCCGCGTCAGATCCAGCCGCGCCGCTTGAAGACGAGGTAGAGGACGACGCTGACCATCACCATCGACAGCACGGCGAACGGGTAGCCGAGGGCCCAGTGCAGCTCGGGCATGTGGTCGAAGTTCATGCCGTAGACCGTCCCGACGAGGGTGGGTGCGAACAGGATCGCCGCCCAGGCCGAGATCTTCTTGACCTCGTCGTTCTGCGCGTTGGACGTGCGCGACAGCGCGGTCATCTCCTCGTTCTGCTTCTGCGCGACCAGGATCGAGTTCACCTGCAGGATGTCGCGCAGCAGGACGCGCAGCCCGTCCACCCGCTCGTTCACCTGGGCCACGTGGTCGGCCACGTCGCGCAGCAGCCGGCGCAGCTCCTCGTCCACGCCGTACTTCTCGAACCCGCCGGCCAGACCGTCCAGCATCGCCGTCAGCGGCGAGGCGGCGCGCTGGAAGTCGACGACCTCGCGGGACAGCTCGTAGATGCGGCGGGACACCGCCGGGTCGCCGTCGAAGACCTGGGTCTCGATCTCGTCGACGTCGTTCTCGATGCCGGCCACGACGGGCAGGTAGCCGTCGACGACCGCGTCGAGGATCGCGTACAGCACCGCCTCGGTGCCGTGGGCCAGCAGCTCCGGATCGTCCTCGAGCCGGCGGCGGACGACGGCGAGATCCGGCGATTCGGCGTGCCGGACCGTGATGACGAAGTCCGAGCCGATGAAGACGTGCAGCTCGCCGAACTCGACCTCCTCGACGTCGTCGAGGTAGCGCGCCGCGCGCAGCACCACGAACAGGGTGTCGCCGTAGCGCTCGAGCTTCGGCCGCTGGTGCGCGGTGATCGCGTCCTCGACCGCGAGCTCGTGCAGGTCGAACTCCTCGGCGAGCGACGCGAGCTCGTCCGGGTCCGGGCGGTAGAGGCCGATCCAGGCCATGCCGTGCGGCTCGGCCCGCAGGGCCTGGAAGGTCTCGGCCAGCGTCTTCGGCGAGCAGGTGCGCTTGCCGTCGCTGTACACCGCCGAGTCGACGACTCCACCCCGGCGGCTCGCCGGCGCGTCGACCGGCGGCGGCACGGGATCGGCCTTCTTCATGCGCGGCCGCCGCCGGATCAGGCTCACCGGCAGCGACGGCAGGTGACGGCGCTCGGACACGCAACGACCCTAGCCGGGGCAGGTGAACAGCGGGCATCTGCGAGCATCACCCGGTGACCATCTACGACATCCAGCTCGAGACACTGGCCGGCGAGGCGACGACGCTGCGCGAGTACGAGGGGCGGCCGATGCTCGTCGTCAACGTCGCGTCCAAGTGCGGCCTGACCCCGCAGTACGAGCAGCTCGAGCAGCTGCACCAGAGGTACGCGGACCGCGGCCTGGCCGTGCTGGGCTTCCCGTGCAACCAGTTCGGCGGGCAGGAACCGGGGACGGCCGGCGAGATCCGCGAGTTCTGCTCGGTGAACTACGGCGTCACGTTCCCGATGTTCGCCAAGATCGACGTCAACGGCCCCGACCGCCACCCGCTCTACGCCGCGCTCGTCGAGACGCCGGACGCCGAGGGGACGGCGGGGGACGTGCAGTGGAACTTCGAGAAGTTCCTCGTCAACGCCGACGGCTCGGTGTCCCGGTTCCGGCCCCGCACCGAGCCGATCGCGCCGGAAGTCGTCGCGGCGATCGAGGCACAGTTGTAGCTTCCAGGGATGGACGATCGGACGCCCCCGCCGGAGTCGCTGGACCCGATCGAGCGGGCGTCGGTCGACGAGCTCCGGGCGCTGCAGCTCGACCGGCTGCGCTGGTCGGTCCGGCATGCGTACGACAATGTGCCGCACTACCGGCGCGCGTTCGACGAGCGCGGCGTGCGCCCGTCCGACATCAAGACGTTGGACGACCTGGCCACCCTGCCGTTCACGACGAAGGCCGACCTGCGTGACAACTACCCGTTCGGCATGTTCGCCGTGCCCCAGACCGAGGTCGCCCGGGTCCACGCGTCGAGCGGGACGACCGGCCGGCCGACCGTCGTCGGCTACACCGCCGACGACATCCGCACCTGGGCGACGGTGATGGCCCGATCCATCCGGGCCTCCGGCGGCCGGCCGGGGGACAAGGTGCACGTCGCCTACGGCTACGGCCTGTTCACCGGCGGGCTCGGCGCGCACTACGGCGCGGAGGCGCTCGGTTGCACGGTGATCCCGGTGTCGGGCGGGATGACCGAGCGGCAGGTCACGCTGATCCGCGACTTCGAGCCGGACGTGATCATGGTGACGCCGTCGTACATGCTGGCGATCGTCGACGAGATGGAGCGGCAGGGCGTCGACCCCGCGCGCACGTCGCTGTCGGTCGGCATCTTCGGCGCCGAGCCGTGGACGAACGACATGCGGGCCGAGATGGAGCAGCGCCTCGACATGCACGCCGTCGACATCTACGGGCTGTCGGAGGTGATGGGGCCCGGCGTCGCCAACGAGTGCGTCGAGACCAAGGACGGCCTGCACGTCTGGGAGGACCACTTCTACCCCGAGGTGATCGACCCGCTGACCGGCGACGTGCTGCCGGACGGCGAGGAGGGCGAGCTCGTCTTCACGTCGCTCACCAAGCAGGCGATGCCGGTGATCCGCTACCGCACCCGTGATCTCACCCGGCTGCTGCCCGGCACCGCCCGACCGATGCGCCGAATGGAGAAGATCACCGGCCGCACCGACGACATGATCATCCTGCGCGGCGTGAACCTGTTCCCGACCCAGATCGAGGAACTGATCCTGCGTACCCCGGCGCTGTCACCGCACTTCCAGTGCGTCCTCACGCGGCCGGGCCGCCTGGACGAGCTGACCGTGCGCGTCGAGCGCCGTCCGGACGCCTCGCCCGCGGGCGCGGCTGCGGCCGGCGATCAGCTGCGCGGCCTGGTGAAGCACGTCATCGGGGTGACGGTGGCCGTCACGGTGCTGGAGCCGGACGGCGTCGAGCGCTCGGTCGGCAAGATGCGCCGGATCATCGACGAGCGGCCGGCGCGCTGATCCGCAGCCCCTCGAAGGCGGCGGCCACCACGGCGTCGGCCAGCTCGTCGGCGGAGTGCGAGCTGTTCGGCCGCAGCCACTCGGTGAGCGAGTTGACCATGCCGAACACCAGGCGAGCCGCGATCGCCGGGTCGACGTCCGGCCGCAGGTCGCCGGCCGCCACCGCGTCGCGCACCAGCCCGGCGACCAGCCGGTCGATACGGCGGCGGCGCGAGAGGGCCTGCCGCTCGACCTCGCTGTTGCCGCGGACGCGCAGCAGCAGCGTTACGTAGGGGAGTTGCTCGACCAGCACCTCGACGCTGCGACGGACGAGCACCTCGAGCCGGTTCACCGCGGACGCCTCGGCCCCGCGCACCTCGTCGGCCGCCGCCTCGAGCCCGGACAGCGCGCGGTCGAGGGCGAGGCCGAGCAGCGCGTCCTTGCTCGGGACGTGGTGGTAGATCGCCGACTTGCTGATGCCGAGGTGGCGGGCGAGGTCCTCCATGCTGGTGCCGTCGAAGCCGCGCTCGTTGAACAGCGCCACGCTGCGGTCGAGCACGGTGGCCAGATCGAGCCCCGGGCGGCCGCGGCGGCGGACCGTCACGCTCGCTTCGGTCATCCGCGCACCTCGGCCGAGCGGCCCCGGAACTCGGCGAGCACGTCGTCCCCGCGGCGGACGGTGACGTCGTAGATCCCGGTCCGGCCCCGGCGGGTGCGCACCTCCGCATGCGCCTCGAGGACGTCACCAAGCCGGGCGGGGGCGAGGAAGGCGATCTCGGCGCCGGCGGCGACGGTGACCGGACCCCAGCTGTTGCAGGCGCAGGCGAACGCGGTGTCGGCGAGGGCGAAGATCAGCCCGCCGTGGGCGATGTCGTGGCCGTTCACCATGTCCGGGCGCACCGTCATCCGGGCGTGGGCCCGCCCCGGGCCGTGCTCGATCAGCACGATGCCGAGGGCGGCCGAGGCGCGGTCCCCGGCCATCATCTCGATCACCGGATCACTCTGGTCATCGGGCACAACCGGACGCTAGCATGAATATCCGACCGATCGGTCAGGAAATGCGAGGGAGCGCCACTGATGCCGCTGCGCAGCTACGTCCAGGGTTCGTGGGTCGAGCCGACCGCCGAGGGCGTGCCCGTGCACGACGCCGTGACCGGGGAGCAGGTGGCGAACGTCAGCTCGGCCGGCATCGACACCGCCGGGCTGCTCAACTACGCCCGCACCACCGGCGGCCCGGCGCTGCGGGAGCTGAACTTCCACCAGCGGGCCGCGATCCTGAAGTCGCTGGGTCTCTACCTGCGCGAGCACCGCGCGGACCTCTACGCCGTCTCCGCCCGCACCGGCGCCACGCTCGGCGACTCGAAGTTCGACATCGACGGCGGTTTCGGCGTGCTGTTGAGCTACGCCTCGAAGGGGCGCCGCGAGTTGCCGGCCGACACCGTCATCGTCGAGGGCCCGGTCGAGGCGCTCGGTCGTGGCGGTCAGTTCGTCGGCCAGCACGTCCTCACCCCGTTGCGCGGGGTCGCCGTCCAGGTCAACGCCTTCAACTTCCCGGTCTGGGGACCGCTGGAGAAGTTCGCGCCGGCGTTCCTCGCCGGGGTCCCGTCCGTGATCAAGCCGGCCACGGCCACGGCGTTCCTCACCCACCGACTCGTCGAGCTGATCGTCGAGTCCGGCCTGCTGCCGGACGGCGCGCTGCAGCTGCTCTGCGGGTCGGTGGGCGAGCTGTTGGACCACCTGACCGAGCAGGACCTGCTGTCGTTCACCGGCTCGGCGTCCACGGCGCAGCGGCTGCGCACGCACCCGACCGTCGTCGCCCGGGCCGTCCGCTTCAACGCCGAGGCCGACTCGCTCAACTGCTCGATCCTCGGCCCCGACGCCACGCCCGACACCCCCGAGTTCGAGCTCTACGTCAAGCAGCTCGTCAACGAGATGACGGTCAAGGCCGGGCAGAAGTGCACGGCGATCCGCCGCGCGCTCGTCCCGGCCGAGCTGATGGACGCGGTCACCGAGGCCGCCGCCGCCCGGCTGGCCCGCGTGACGATCGGCAGCCCGGCCGACGAGACGGTGCGCATGGGCGCGCTAGCCAGCCTCGACCAGCGCGAGGAGGTCCGCCGCTCGCTGAAGTCGCTGTTGTCGGTCGGGACGGCGGTGTTCGGCGACCCCGAGCACGTCGAGGTGGTGGGCGCCGACGCCGAGCGGGGCGCGTTCATCTCACCCGTCCTGGTCCGGGCGGAGGACTCGAGCCGGGCTGAGGTTCACAGCGTCGAGGCGTTCGGACCGGTCAGCACGCTGATCGGCTACCGCGACACCGCGCACGCGATCGACCTCGCGGCCCGCGGGCAGGGCAGCCTCGCGGGCTCGGTCGTCACCGCGGACGTCGCGTTCGCGCGTGAGGTCGTCCTCGGCGTCGCACCGTGGCACGGGCGGCTGCTCGTGCTCGACCGCGACGACGCGCCGGAGTCCACCGGCCACGGGTCGCCGCTGCCGATGCTGGTGCACGGTGGCCCGGGACGCGCCGGCGGCGGCGAGGAGCTGGGCGGCCTGCGCGGCGTCACCCACCACATGCAGCGCACCGCGGTGCAGGCGAGCCCGAAGGTGCTCGGCGCGATCACCGGCCGCTGGGTGCGCGGGGCCGCGCGGACCGACGACGGCGTCCACCCGTTCCGCAAGTCGCTGGCCGAGCTGAAGGTGGGCGACTCGCTGGTAGCCGGTCCGCGGCGCGTGACCGACGAGGACGTCGCCCACTTCGCCGAGTTCACCGGCGACACGTTCTACGCCCACACCGACGCCGCGGCCGCGGCCGCCAACCCGTTCTTCGACGGCATCGTCGCGCACGGCTACCTGATCCTGTCGCTGGCGGCCGGGCTGTTCGTCGACCCCGACCCGGGGCCGGTGCTCGCCAATTACGGCATCGACGACCTGCGCTTCCTCACCCCGGTCTACCCCGGCGACGAGCTCACGGTCACGCTGACCTGCAAGGCGATCACGCCCCGCGGCGACAGCGCACACGGCGAGGTCCGCTGGGACGCCGAGGTCACCAAGCAGGACGGCTCCGTGGCGGCCCAGTACGACGTCCTCACGATGGTGGCGCGGGAGTGGCCGTGACGGAGACGCTGGAACTCGAGCACCATTTCGACGAGACCATCGCGCACGAGCGGCGGATCGAGCCGCGCGACTGGATGCCCGACGCGTACCGCTCGACGATGATCCGGCAGATCGCGCAGCACGCCCACTCGGAGATCATCGGCATGCAGCCCGAGGGCAACTGGATCACCCGCGCCCCGTCCCTGCGCCGCAAGGCGATCCTCATCGCGAAGGTGCAGGACGAGGCCGGGCACGGCATGTACCTGTACAGCGCGGCCGAGACCCTGGGCGCCGATCGGGCCGAGCTCACCGAGAAGCTGATCAGCGGCCGGCAGAAGTACTCGTCGATCTTCAACTACCCGACGCTCTCGTACGCCGACGTCGGGGTGATCGGCTGGCTGGTCGACGGCGCCGCGATCTGCAACCAGGTGCCGCTGTGCCGCTCGTCGTACGGGCCGTACGCACGCGCGATGATCCGCATCTGCAAGGAGGAGTCGTTCCACCAGCGCCAGGGCTACGAGCTGCTGATGACGATGATGCGCGGCACCGACGCCCAGCGGCAGATGGTGCAGGACGCGACCGACCGGTTCTGGTGGCCGTCGCTGATGATGTTCGGTCCGCCCGACGACCGCTCGCCCAACACCGAGCGCTCGATGGCGTGGGGCATCAAGCGGCACACCAACGACGAGCTGCGGCAGCGGTTCGTGGACATGACCGTGCCGCAGGCCGAGAAGCTCGGCGTCACGCTGCCCGATCCCGACCTGCGCTGGAACGACGCGCGCGGGCACTACGACTTCGGGGCGGTCGACTGGTCCGAGCTCGATGCCGTCATCAAGGGCAACGGCCCGTGCAACACCGAGCGGTTGGCGCACCGCAAGGCGGCCCAGGACGACGGCGCCTGGGTCCGCGAGGCCGCCCTCGCCCACGCCGCGAAGAGGAGGGCGGCATGAGTGACTGGCCGTTGTTCGAAGTCTTTCTCCGCGGGAAGCGGGGGCTCAACCACGTGCACGTCGGGTCGCTGCACGCGGCCGACGCGCAGATGGCGCTGCACCACGCCCGTGACCTGTACACGCGCCGCAACGAGGGCGTGAGCATCTGGGTCGTCCGGTCGGCCGACATCACCGCTTCGAGCCCGGACGAGAAGGATCCGTTCTTCGCGCCGTCGGCCGACAAGGTGTACCGGCACCCGACGTTCTACGAGATCCCCGACGACGTCCCCCACATGTGATGAGCGACGACAACCCCTACGAGTCGCTGGGCGACGTGCACAGCGACGATTCGCGCTGGGCCTTCGGCACCGGCTTCACCGACCCGCTGGCCGGGATCGACACGTCCGTGCCGGAAGGCATGGACGCGGCCGAACTCGCCGCGGTCTGCCTCGCGCTCGGCGACGACGCGCTCATCTACTCGCACCGCCTGCAGCAGTGGATGACGCGGATGCCGGAGCTGGAGGAGGAGACGGCGATTGCCAACATCGCGCTCGACCTCCTCGGCCAGGCCCGCATGCTCCTGGCCCGGGCCGGTTCGATCACCGGCCGCACCGAGGACCAGCTGGCGTTCTTCCGGGACGAGCCCGAGTTCTGCAACGTCCGCCTCGTCGAGCGGCGTGACGCCGACTTCGCCGAGCTCGTCGGCCGGTTGCTCGTCGTCTCGACGTGGCGGCTGGCGCTCTTCGAGCGCCTGCAGTTCTGCCCCGACCCGGTGCTCGCGGCGATCGCGGCGAAGGGCATCAACGAACTCGCCTACCACCGCGACTACTCCGCCCGGTGGGTGATCCGCCTCGGCGACGGCACGGAGCTCTCCCGGCAGCGGATGCAGGACGCGTTCGACACCATCTGGCCGCTGGTCGGCGAGATCTTCGAACCGGCACCGGTCGCGCTGCTCGACTTCGACCGCGCCGCGTGCGATGTCATCCTCGACGCCGTGCTCGCCACCTCGGGGCTGCGCCGGCCCGATGGCGCCCCGCTGGCGAAGGTCGGTGGCCGGGCCGGGCGGGACGGCGTCCACACCGAGGATCTCGGCTACGTCCTGGCCGAGCTGCAGAGCGTCGCCCGCGCCCACCCGGACGCGACATGGTGAGCGAGCTGGCGACGCGGTCCGCCTGGGCCGTCGCGGCCGAGACCCCGGACCCGGAACTGCCGACGCTCACGATCGGCGACCTCGGCATCCTGCGCTCGGTCGAGGAGGCCGACGGCGGCGCCGTCGCCACGATCACGCCCACGTACTCCGGCTGCCCGGCGATGCGCGAGATCAGCGCCGACGTGCGGGCCCGCCTCGAACGGGCCGGTTACGCGCCGGTCGAGGTTCGGACGCAGCTCGCGCCGGCGTGGAGCAGCGACTGGATCACCGCGGACGGGCGCCGCAAGCTCGCCCTGGCCGGCATCGCGCCCCCGCAACCGGCCCCCCGGCGCGGCGGCCCCGTGCCCCTGACCCTCGGGCCGCGCCCGCCGGCCACCTGCCCGCGCTGCGGCGCCACCGACACCGCCGAAACCGCCGCCTTCAGCGGCACCGCCTGCAAGTCGCTGCACCGGTGCCGCCGCTGTGACGAGCCGTTCGAGGCGGTCAAGGCCCTATGAGAGCTGCGCCGTGAGAGCCGACTTCCACCCGCTGACCGTCGCCCGCGTCGAGCCGCTCACGGCCGACTCGGCCGCGGTCACCTTCGATGTGCCGGCGCCCCTGCGGCCGGTCTTCGCCTTCCGTCCCGGTCAGTCGCTGACGATCCGCCGCGGCGAGGAGCGGCGGTCGTACTCGATCTGCGCCCCGGCCGGCCGGGCGCCCCGGATCGGCGTCCGCGAGGTCGCCGGCGGCGCGGTGTCGGGCTGGCTGGTGCATGCGCTTCGCCCCGGCGACATCGTCGACGTGCTGCCGCCGTCCGGATCGTTCACGCCCGACCCCGGCGCCGGCGGCCGGCACGTCCTGATCGCGGCCGGCTCCGGCATCACGCCGATGATCTCGATCGCGGCGTCCGTCCTCGCCGGCTCGGCCGAGGCGACCGTCACCCTGCTCTACGGAAACCGGCGGGCCGACACGGTCATGTTCGCCGACGAGGTCGCGGATCTGAAGGACGCGTACCCGTCACGCATGCACGTGGTGCACGTGCTCTCGCGCGAGCCGCAGGAGGTCGAGCTGTTCAGCGGCCGCCTCGACGCCGGCCGGCTGCGGGCACTCGTGCCGGCCACGGTCGACGTCGCCGAGATCGATCACTGGTGGCTGTGCGGGCCGTACGGCATGGTCACCGACGCGACGGCCGTCCTCGGCGAGCTCGGCGTCGAGCGCGCCCGCATCCACCGCGAGCTGTTCTACGTCGAGGACGCGCCGCCGGCCGAGGTGCACCACGTGGAGCCGCCGGCCGGTCCGGGCGCCGAGGTCACCGTCGTCCTCGACGGCCGGACGAGCGTCGTCACCGTCCCGCCCGGCACGCCGGTGCTCGACGGCGCGCAGAAGGTCCGCCCCGACCTGCCGTTCGCGTGCAAGGGTGGGGTCTGCGGTACGTGCCGGGCCCGGGTCGTCGAGGGCGAGGTCACGATGCGCCGCAACTTCGCCCTCGAGGAGGACGAGGTCGCGGCCGGGTACGTACTCACCTGCCAGTCCGTGGCCGTGTCCGACGCGGTCACCGTCGACTACGACGTCTGAGGAGATCGATGAAGCTCGGCCTGCACCTATCCAACTTGACCTACGCCGGCGGGCCGCCGGCCCTCGCGAGCGACCTGACCCGCATCGCCAAGGCGGCCGAGGACGCCGACTTCGCGATGCTGAGCGTGATGGATCACGTCTGGCAGATCAGCGTCGTCGGGCCGCCCGAGCTCGACATGCTCGAGGCCTACACCACGCTGGGCTACCTGGCCGCCCGGACCGAGAAGGTCAAGCTGCTGGCCTGGGTGACGGCCGTCGTCTACCGCGAGCCCGGCCTGCTCGCCAAGTGCGTCTCGACCCTCGACGTCCTCTCCGGTGGACGGGCCTGGCTCGGCATCGGCGCGGCGTGGAACGAGGAGGAGTCGCGCGGGCTCGGGCTGCCCTTCCCGCCCACGGCCGAGCGCTTCGAGCGGCTGGAGGAGGCGCTGCAGATCTACCGGCAGATGTGCAGCGACGACGAGGGCCCGTACGAGGGCAAGCACTACCACCTCGCCCGGACGCTCAACTCGCCCCAGCCGCTGCAGCGCCCGCACCCGCCGATCCTCATCGGCGGCGCGGGGGAGAAGAAGACGCTGCGCCTCGTCGCCCGGTACGCGCAGGCCTGCAACCTCTTCGCCGGCCCTGAGGTCGAGCGCAAGCTCGACGTCCTACGCGGGCACTGCGCCGATCTCGGCCGTGACTACGACGAGATCGAGAAGACGGTCATGATGCCGATGGACCCGGGCCCGCGCGGCGAGCACGTCGACGCGATCCTCGAGCAGCTGCAGTCGCTGGCCGCGCTCGGTGTCGACCACGTCCACAGCCGGCTCCCCGATGTCGCGACGATCACGCCGATCGAGCTCGTGGGGGAGCGGATCATCCCCGTCGCCGCCGGCTTCTAGCCGCGACCCGGCGCATCACCGCAGGTGGTCGGCCAGTGTGCCGTCCGCGCCGAACAGCTCGGCCCGCCACCGGTCGAGCAGCTCGCTGGCGTCGCTGTCGTCGGGGTGGAAGTCCACCCGGTTGTAGTCGCGGATGCGCCGCACGACCTCGCCGGACAGGAACGGCGAGTGCCGCAGCGCGAGCAGGCTACGTAACAGGCGCCGTGGGTTGTAGGTCGCCCGATCGGCGAGCAGCGACAGGACCGTCTGGAAGATCACGTCGCCGAGGAAGGCGACGTTGATGAAGCGCATCGCCCGGATCCGCAGCCGCTCGTCGCCGACGACGGTGCGGAACACGTCGAACGCCACCGCCTTGTGCTCCGACTCCTCCAGCGCGTGCCACAGCAGCATCGAGCGGACCTCGGTCTCGCCGAGCAGCGCCTGGGCCCGCTCGTCGGTGAGCAGCGTCTCGGCCAGGGTGGCGGTGTAGTGCTCGAGCGCGGCGGTGATGGCCAGCTGCACCTTCGGCGGGAAAAGCCGCTCGTTGCGCGCGAGGCCCGCCCGCACCCACCGGTCGACCCGGCGCGTGGGGTAGCCCATCACCTGCAGGCGCTCGTTGAGGGCGCGGTGCTCGCGCCCGTGCGTGACCTCCTGGCCGATGAACCCGGCCACCTGCTTCTTGAGCTCGGGGTCGGTGACCTGGTCGGCGTGCGCCCGCACCGCCCGGACGAAGAAGTCCTCGCCCTCGGGGAACATCGCCGACAGCACCGCGACGATGTGGCTCATCACGAGGTCACCCTTGACGTAGTGCCGGTCCAGGGACGCCGGCGGGTACGCGAACGCGATCCGCCGGGTGCGGACCGAGCGGGGCGGGACCGGACGGGCGACTGCGGTCATCGGTGGGCCTTTCCGAACTCGGGGGCGGCGGTGAGGGCGAGTTTCAGCAGGTGACGGACGGCGGCCTGTCGCCAGGCACCGTCGCCGCCGAGCACGGCCTGGGCCGCGAGGCCGGTGAACAGGGCGAGCACGGCCTCGAGGACCTCGTCGAGGAACGGCCGGGCGGAGAGATCGGGGAACACCTCGACGAACACCTCGCGGGTCACCTCGAGTGCGTGCCCGGTGCCGCGGGCGAGGACGGGCCGGAGCTCAGGATCGGTCCGGGCCGCGACGATGAGCTCGAGCAGGGCGTGGAAGGACGCGTCGTCGAAGAAGGTCCACAGCACGTCGAGGGCCTCGGCCACGGTGCGCCGCGGGGCCGGGATCTCGGCGAACCGCTGCCGGAACTCGGTCGCGCGCGAGGTGATCAACCGGTCGGCGACCGCGGCGACGAGGTCGGCCTTGGCCGGGAAGTGGTGGGCGAGGGCGCCGCGGGACACGCCGGCCCGGCGCACCACGTCGTTGGTCGAGAAGCCGGTGTAGCCCGTCTCGGCCAGGCACTCGACGCTGGCGTCCAGCAGCCGGTTGCGCATCGCCTCGACCCGTTCGGGCTGGGTCCGCCGGACGGTGCTGGTCATGTCCTGGGACCCTAGGTCGAAACTTACCGGCAGGCAAGCCTGCCGGTAAGTCCGTCGATATTCAACGCGGTTGGCCTTCGCCGACGCCGCCCGGTAGACACGGGCCATGCCGCTGCCCCGCACGCTCGCGCGCCTCAACCGGATCGGCCTGAACCGGATCGTCCGGCACATCGCGACGTGGTTGCCCGGGCTCGCCGTCGTCGAGCACGTCGGCCGGCGGTCGGGTGCGGTCTACCGGACGCCGGTCAACCTCTTCACCGCCGACGGGCGCTACACGATCGCGCTCACCTACGGTGCGGGCAGCGACTGGGTCCGCAACGTCCGGGCCGACGGCGGCTGCCACATCGTCCACCGCGGCCGCCGGATCCGCCTCGTCGACCCGCGGGTCGTCCACGACGAGACCCGGTCGGCCATCCGCCCGCTCGAACGGCTGTTCCTGCGGCTGTTCCGGGTCGCCGACTTCCTCGTCCTGGACGCCGCCCCCACGGACACCCCGCGCGCGTCCGGTTAGCCCCGGTGGTGGGCGGGGTCGGAGCCGCTCCCTGCCCGTGGGATGCTGGGTTCTCACGAGAGCACCGTCATATTGCTACTCGTCAGTAACATTGGCAGGGTGTTTCGAGAACGTGTCGGATCAGCCGATGAACCGGCTCGTCCGTCCTCCCGCGGCAGGTGTGCCACCGGGAAATTTTCGACTGAGAGGTCAGCGAACGCATGAACATCGTGGTGCTGGTCAAGCAGGTGCCTGACACCGAAGGCGACCGCAAGCTCAACCCGGACGACAAGACCGTCGACCGTGCGGCGGTGGACCCGGTGATCAACTACATCGACGAGTTCGCGATCGAGGAGGGGCTGCTCCTCAAGGAGGCGCACGGCGGCGAGGTCACGATCCTCACCGTGGGCCCCGAGCGCGCGACCGAGTCGATCCGCAAGGCCCTGTCGATGGGCGCGGACAAGGCCGTGCACGTCAGCGACGAGGCGATCCACGGCTCCGACGCCATCGCCACCGCCAAGGTGCTGGCCAAGGCGCTCGGCACCATCGAGTGGGACGTCGCGATCGCCGGCTCCGAGGCCACGGACGCTCGCGGCTCGGTCGTCCCGGCCCTGCTGGCCGAGGTCCTGGGGGCGCCCCAGTTGACCCACGCCCGCAAGGTCACCGTCGACGGCTCGACGGTCACGATCGAGCGGGTCACCGATACCGGTTATGAGAAGGTCGAGGGCTCGACCCCGGCCGTCATCAGCGTCGTGGAGAAGATCAACGACCCGCGTTACCCGTCGTTCAAGGGCATCATGGCCGCGAAGAGCAAGCCGATCGACGTCAAGTCGCTGAGCGACATCGGCCTCGACGCCGGTGAGGTCGGGCTCGCGAACTCCTGGACCGCGGTCGAGTCGTTCGAGAACGCCCCGCCGCGCGAGGCCGGTCAGACCGTCAAGGACGAGGGCGACGGCGGCGCGAAGATCGCCGACTTCCTCGCGTCCAAGAAGCTCATCTGACCCGACCGACTTCGAAGGAGATACCGACATGGCAGAGGTTCTGGTTCTCGTCGACGCGGTCGACGGCACCGTCAAGAAGGCCACGTTCGAGCTGCTCACCGCGGCCAAGCAGCTGGGTGAGCCGGCCGCGGTCGTGGTCGGCGCGCCCGGCACCGCCGCCGCGCTGAAGGACCAGCTGGGCCAGTACGGCGCGGCGAAGGTCTACGTCGCCGAGAGCGACGACATCGCCGGTTACTCGGTGGCGCCGAAGGCGGAGGCGCTCGCGGCGGTCGCCGGGCAGGCGTCGCCGGCCGCGGTGCTCATCGCGTCCAGCAACGAGAACAAGGAGATCGCGGCCCGGCTCGCGCTCAAGCTCGGCGGCGGCCTGCTCTACGACGCCGTCGGCCTCGACAGCGACGGCAACGTCACCCAGCAGATCTTCGGCGCGGCGATCACGGTGACGGCCAAGGTCAGCAAGGGCACGCCGGTCATCACGGTGCGGCCGAACTCGTTCGCCCCGGAGGAGTCGTCCGGTGCGGCCGAGGAGGTCAGTGTCGCGGTGACGGTCTCCGACGCGGCGAAGGCGGCCAAGATCGTCGACACCGTGGTCGAGGAGAAGGGTTCGCGCCCGCAGCTGTCCGACGCCTCCGTGGTCGTCTCCGGCGGGCGCGGCATCGGCAGCGCCGACAACTTCGCGATCATCGAGAAGCTGGCCGACTCGCTCGGTGCGGCCGTCGGTGCCTCACGGGCCGTGGTCGACGCCGGCTGGGTCCCGCACGCCATGCAGGTCGGGCAGACCGGGGTCACCGTGTCGCCGCAGCTCTACATCGCGGTCGGCATCTCCGGCGCCATCCAGCACCGGGCCGGCATGCAGACCTCGAAGACGATCGTCGCGATCAACAAGGACCCGGAGGCGCCGATCTTCGAGCTCGCCGACTTCGGCGTCGTCGGCGACCTCTTCCAGGTCGCGCCGCAGCTCACCGACGAGATCGCCAAGCGCAAGTAGCTCCGCGCGTCCCGGACGGGCCGGTCGCCGAGAGGTGACCGGCCCGTCCGCTCGGTTGAGTGGCGCCTTGGGACGCGAGTGGCGCCTTGCAAGGCGCCACTCGGCGTGGAAGGCGCCACTCAACCGAGCAGGGGGACGGGTGCGGATCGCCCCCCGTGAACGGTCGGGTTGAATTCGAGTGCGGTTGAGGTTGCATGCTGGACGGGTGACGGTGGACGCGCAGCCAGGCGACCGGCGCCCGCCGTCGATCTTCGACCCGGCGATGCGGGCGACGAGCTTCGGCCTGCTCATCCTGATCACGCTGATCGCCTTCGAGGCGATGGCGGTGTCGGCCGCACTGCCCACGGCCGCCCGGTCGGTGCACGGGCTCGGTGCGATCGGCTGGGCGTTCACCGGCTTCCTCGTCGCCAACGTCGTCGGCATGGTCGCGTCGGGCCAGCTCAGCGACGGCCGCGGCCCCCGGCTGCCCCTGACCGCCGGCCTGCTCTGCTTCCTCGGGGGCCTCGTCCTCTCCGGGACCGCCACCACGATGGCCCAGTTCGTCGCCGGCCGCCTCGTCCAGGGGCTGGGCAGCGGGTTGATCATCACGGCCATCTACGTCGTCATCGGGCAGGTGTACCCGCAGCGGCTGCGGCCCTCGGTCTTCGCGGCGACGTCCTCGGCCTGGGTCGTCCCGGCACTGGTCGGGCCGGCGGTCTCCGGCGCCCTGGCCCAGCACGCGAGCTGGCGCTGGGTGTTCCTCGGCCTGCTGCCGTTCGGCGTGATCGGCGCGTTCCTGATGATCCCGGTGCTGCGGGCGCTGCACGCGCCCGACCAGCCGGGCGGACTGGCGCAACCCCGGCGGCTGCTCTGCGCGCTGGCCGTCGCCGCGGGCATCGCCGCTCTCGAGCAGGCGGGCCAGCACCCGTCGGCATCGGCGGTGGCGTTCGGCATCGCGGGAGTCCTCGCGCTCGGTCTGGGGCTGCGCCCGCTAGTGCCGGCGGGCACCTTCCGGGTGCGGCCCGGGGTGGCGGCGCCGGTCGCGCTGCGCGGCCTGCTCGCCGGCGCCTTCTTCGGCGTCGAGTCGATGGTGCCGCTGTCGCTCTCGCTGCAGCACGGTTACGGCGCCACCGTCGCCGGCCTGCCGCTCGCGGTGTCCGGCTTCAGCTGGGCCGCCGGATCGTGGTGGCAGGGACGGGTCGATGACGCCGCCGAGCCGCACCGGCGCATCACGCTGATCCGGACCGGCTTCGCCCTCATGGCGCTCGCGGCGGTCGGGATGGCCGCCGCCGCGGTGCCGGCGCTGCCCGGGTGGATCGCCTTCCCGGCCTGGCTGGCCGCCGGGCTCGGGGCCGGCTTCGCCATGTCGAGCGTCAGCGTCCTGCTGCTCAACTACACGACCGATGCCGACCGCGGCGCCGACTCCGCGGCGCTGCAGCTCTCCGATGCCACCGCGAGCGCAGTCACCACCGGCATCGCCGGCGTGCTCGTCGCGGCCGCCGCCCGCGGCGCGATCAGCAACACGACCGCCTTCGTCACGCTCGACCTGGCCCTGGCCGGCGTCGCGGTCGTCGGCGCGCTGGCCGCGACGCGGGCCCGCCGCCCGGCCCGCGATGCCACGACCGCCGTCGGGGTCGCCGCGTAGATTGCCGGCCTGTGACGGCACTCGGCCTGGTCTTCCGCCCGCAGTACCCCCCGGAGCGGCTGCGGGCGGTGGCCGCGGCCGCCGACGCGGCCGGGGTGGACGAGCTCTGGCTGTGGGAGGACTGCTTCGAGGAGAGCGGCATCGCGGCGGCCGCCGCAGCGCTCGCCTGGACGGACCGGTTGCGGGTCGGCGTCGGCGTGCTGCCCGTCCCGCTGCGCAACCCGGCGCTGGCGGCGATGGAGCTGGCCACGCTCGGCCGGCTGTTCCCGGGGCGGCTGGAGATCGGCCTCGGCCACGGCGTGCAGGAATGGATGGCCCAGGTCGGGGCGCGGGTCGGTTCGCCGCTGACGCTGCTGCGTGAATACGTCGCGGCCGTCCGGTCGCTGCTCGCCGGCGAGACGGTCACCGTCGAGGGGCGCTACGTGCAACTGCGCGACGTCACGCTCGGCTGGCCGCCCGTGGCGCCGGTGGGCGTGCACGTCGGGGCGGTGAAGCCGAGGACGATCGCGTTGGCCGGCGAACTGGCCGACGGCCTGGTGCTCACCGGAGGCAGCGCGCCGGCCGAGGTCCGCGCGGCCCGCGCGGCCTACGACGCCGCCCGCGGTGAACGCCCCGGGCGGGTGACGGTCTACCTGATGGCGATCACCGGGCCGGATGCCGACGCCCGCTTCGCCGCCGAGGTGCAGCGCTGGGGGTTGGATCCCGCCGGCGAGCTCGGCGTGGCCGGCGACGCCGACGCGGTGGCCGCCGCCGTGCGCCGGTGGGCCGAGGCCGGGGCCGACGCGGTGATCCTGCAGGCGGCGGCCGCCGACGACCCGGTCGAGTACGCCCGGTTCGTCGGCGAGCAGGTTCGGCCGCGCCTGGGCTGAGCGGGCGCGGGGAGCTCTGCCCGCACGCCGTAAACTCGGCCGCGATGCCCTACCTGGACCATGCAGCGACCACTCCCATGCTGCCCGAGGCGATCGAGGCCGTCGCTGAGGTCATGGGGGTCGTCGGCAACCCGTCGTCGCTGCACGGCGCCGGCCGGGCCGCGCGTCGCCGGGTCGAGGAATCGCGCGAGAGCCTCGCCGCCGCCCTCGGCGCGCGTCCGTCCGAAGTCATCTTCACCGCCGGCGGCACCGAGTCCGACAACCTGGCCGTGAAGGGCATCTTCTGGGCCCGGCGGGCCGCCGATCCGCGCCGGCGCCGGGTGATCGCCAGCGCGGTCGAGCACCACGCCGTGCTCGACGCCGTCGACTGGCTCGTCGATCACGAGGGCGCCGACGTCACCTGGCTGCCGGTGGACGCGACCGGCCGGGTCGACCCCGCCGCCCTGCGCGCCGCGATCGAGCAGGACCCCGCCGACGTCGCGCTGATCAGCGTCATGTGGGCCAACAACGAGGTCGGGACGATCCAGCCGGTGCGGACACTCGCCGCGATCGCCCACGAGTACGACCTGCCGGTACACAGCGACGCGGTGCAGGCGGTCGGGGCGGAGCCGGTCGACTTCGCCGCAGCCGGCCTCGATGCCCTGACCATGACCGGCCACAAGCTCGGCGGCCCGCCGGCCGCGGGCGCGCTGCTGCTGCGCCGCGACGTCGAGTGCGTCCCGCTGCAGCACGGCGGGGGTCAGGAACGCGAGGTCCGCTCGGGCACCCTCGACGTCCCCGGCGCGGTCGGGCTGGCCGTCGCGACGACCCTCGCCGTCGAGCGGCGTCCTGAGGTCGCGCGCCGGGTCGCGGCGCTGCGCGACGACCTCGTCGCCGGCGTGCTGCGCACGGTCGAGGGCGTGAGCGTCAACGGGCACCCCACCGAGCGGCTGCCGGGCATCGCCAACCTCACCTTCGCCGGCTGCGAGGGGGATGCGCTGCTCATGCTGCTCGATGCCCGCGGGGTCGAGTGCTCCACCGGCTCGGCCTGCTCGGCCGGCGTGGCCCAGCCCTCCCACGTGCTGACCGCGATGGGCGCGGGTGCGGCGGAGGCCCGCGGCACGCTGCGCTTCTCCCTCGGCTCGCGCTCGACCGCGGACGACGTCGCGGCCGCCGTGGCGGCCATCGGTCCGGCCGTCGAGCGCGCCCGCCGGGCCGGCCTCACCTCGGTCGCGTCGTGAAGATCCTCGCGGCGATGAGCGGCGGGGTCGACTCGGCCGTGGCGGCGGCCCGGGCCGTCGACGCCGGGCACGACGTCACCGGCGTACACCTGGCGCTCTCGGCCGCCCCGGCAACCCTGCGGCACGGCGCCCGCGGTTGCTGCACGGTCGAGGACGCCCACGATGCCCGGCGGGCCGCCGACGTCCTGGGCATCCCGTTCTACATCTGGGACCTCGCCGAGCGGTTCCGGGCCGATGTCATCGACGACTTCGTCAGCGAGTACGCAGCCGGCCGCACGCCCAACCCGTGCCTGCGCTGCAACGAGAAGATCAAGTTTGCCGCCGTCCTCGACAAGGCGATCGCCCTCGGCTTCGACGCCGTCGTCACCGGCCACCACGCCCGCCTCGCCGACGGCCGGCTGATGCGCTCGGTCGACCCGGCCAAGGACCAGTCCTACGTCCTCGCCGTCTGCACCCGCGAGCAGCTGGCGCACGCGATGTTCCCGCTCGGCGACTCCACCAAGGCGCAGGTCCGGGCCGAGGCGGCCGGGCGCGGTCTGGCCGTCGCCGACAAGCCCGACTCGCACGACATCTGCTTCATCGCCGACGGCGACACCCGGGGCTTCCTCTCCCGCGCACTGGGCGCGGCCGACGGCCCGATCGTCGATGCGGTCAGCGGCGAGGTCGTCGGCACCCACGGCGGCTCCTTCGGCTTCACCGTGGGGCAGCGGCGGGGCCTCAACCTGGCCCGGCCGGCGGCCGGCGGCGAGCCCCGTTACGTGCTGTCGATCCAGCCGAAGCAGAACACCGTGGTCGTCGGGCCCGCCGAGCTGCTCGAGGCCGACGTCGTCACCGCCGGGCCGCCGGTCTGGACGGGGGGCGCCGTCCCGGGCGAACGGTTCGACTGCGCCGTGCAGCTGCGCGCGCACGGCATGACGAGCCCGGCCACCGTCGCCGTCGAGCGCGACGGGGTCCGGGCCACCCTCGAGGTCGCCCAGCGCGGCGTCGCGGCCGGGCAGGCGCTGGTCATGTACGACGGCGACACCGTGCTCGGCTCGGCCACCATCACCGCCGCCCGGCGCAGCGCTGACGTCCCGGCATGACCGATCGCCCCTGGCCGGCCGGCTCGGCCACCGGCATCGGCTCGCTGCCCGGCACCGATCCCACCGACGCGGCCGCGCTCGTCCTCGGCGAGTTGCCGGACTTCCCGCACCTGCCCGAGCTCCCCGACCGCGGCGCCGGGGCCGAGACGATCGGGCGCAGTGCCGCCCTGCTCGTCGACCTGCCGGTCGAGATCGTCGCCTCCGGCTGGCGGCTGGCGGCCCACCCCGGCCGCGACCTGCGCCGCTCCCGCGACTTCCTCGCGCGCGACCTCGACGCCCTCGAGGCCCAGGCGGCCGGGTTCGCCGGGCCGCTCAAGCTGCAGTCGGCCGGCCCGTGGACGCTGGCGGCGAGCCTCGAGCTGCCGAACGGGCACAAGGTCGTCAGCGACGCCGGCGCCGTCCGCGACCTCGCCGAGTCGCTGCGCGAAGGGCTGGGTGAGCACCTGCGTACTGTGGCCGCCCGGCTCCCCGGCGCCCGGCCGGTGCTCCAGCTCGACGAGCCGTCGCTGCCGACCGTCCTCGCCGGCGAGGTGCCGACGCCGTCCGGCTACGGCACCGTGCGGGCCGTCCGGGCCGAGGTTGCCGAGCAGACGCTGTCCCTGGTGCTGTCGAGTGCGCCCGAGGGCGCGCGGGCCGTGCACTGCTGCGCGGCCGACGTGCCCGTCGCGCTACTTCGCGGGGCCGGCACGGACGCGATCGCGCTGGACGCGACCCACCTCACGACCGGGCAGTTCGACGCGCTCGGCGAGGCGATCGAGGCCGGCACGAGCCTGTGGCTCGGGGTGCTGCCGTCGACCGACGCGACGATCACGCTCGACACCGCCCGCGACCCGATCGAGCGCCTGTGGTCGGCGCTCGGCTTCGCCCGCGACCAGCGGGCCGGCCGGCTCGTCCCGACGCCGGCGTGCGGGCTGGCCGGCGCATCGCCCGCCTACGTGCGCCGGGTGCTGTCGGTGCTGCGCGACACCGGGCGCTGGCTGCTCGACGAGGACGGCTGACCGCCCTCACGCGTCCAGGAAGGTGAGGTCGAGCGCGCGCAGCCGCTCCGGGTCGGAGAGGACGTCGATCTCGACGATCCGGTCGCCGACCACGGTGAAGCCGAGCAGCGAGACCGGCTCGCCGTCGACGATCGTGACGGTGCCGGGGCCGCCGTTGACCTGCACCAGGCGCCCGTAGTTCGCCAGGTGCCGGAACGACATCGCCGACGACGCAACGGCCTGCGCGCCCCGCAGGTAGCGCGACGGGCCGCGCCCGCCGCCCCCATCGGCGCGGAGCACGACCTCGGGGTCGAGCACGCGCACGAGGGCGTCGAAATCGCCCTCCCGCGCGGCGGCGATGAACGCGTTCACCACCTCCCGCTGGCGGGCGATGTCGGCGTCGGGGATCGCCGCCGATCCCCGGATCCGCGTCCGGGCCCGGGAGGCGAGCATCTTGGTCGCGTCGACGCTGCGGCCCACGATCGGCGCGATCTCGCCGAACGGCACGCCGAACATGTCGTGCAGGACGAAGGCCAGGCGCTCGGCCGGTGACAGCGTGTCGAGCACCACCAGCAGCGCGAGCCCGACCGACTCGGCCAGCACCGCCTCCTGCTCCGGGTCGGGGCCGCCGTCGATCGACGCGAGGATCGGGTCCGGCACCCGGACGTCCAGCGGCTCCTCGCGCCGGGCCTTGCGGGAGCGGAGCATGTCCAGGCAGACCCGCCCGACCACGGTCGTCAGCCACGCGCCGAGGTTGTCGATGGCCGCCGCATCCGAGCGGGCGAGCCGCAGCCAGCCCTCCTGGACCGCATCCTCGGCCTCGGTCAGCGACCCCAGCATGCGGTACGCGACCGCCCGCAGTTGCGGGCGCTGCTCCTCGAAGCGCTGGGCCAGCCAGTCCGTTGCGTCCACGGTTACCTTCTCTCGCGTCGTCGTCCGTCGTAACGGCGACGAACCGGATCCGGCACAGGTAACACAGCACCAGCATGTCGGTGCGGGTCGATAGGTTTAGCGCGTGGCGACAGTTCCGAGGACGATCGACGAGGCGCGGGAGGAGCACGCCCGGATCTCGCAGGAGATCGACGAGGACGCGTATCGCTATTACGTCCTGGACGCGCCGACCTCGAGCGACGCGGAGTACGACGCGCGGATGCGCCGGCTGCAGGAGCTTGAGGCGGAGTTCCCCGAGCTGCGCTCGCCGTCCTCGCCGACGCAGCGCGTGGGCGGCACGTACTCGACGCTGTTCACCGCGGTCGACCACCTCGAGCGGATGCTCAGCCTGGACAACGCGTTCTCGACCGACGACATCGCGGCCTGGGCCCAGCGGGTCGAGCGGGACGCCGGCACCGTTCCGGACTACCTGTGCGAGCTCAAGGTCGACGGCCTGGCGGTCAACCTGCTGTACGAGAACGGGCGCCTGGTGCGCGGGCTGACCCGGGGCGACGGCCGCACCGGCGAGGACGTCACGCCGAACATCCGCACCATCGCCAACGTCCCGGACCGGCTCAGCGGGGACGACGTGCCGCGGGTCCTCGAGGTGCGCGGCGAGGTGTTCTTCCCGGTCGCCCGGTTCGAGGAGCTCAACGCCGCGCTCGTCGAGGCCGGCAAGGTCCCGTACGCCAACCCGCGCAACACCGCCGCCGGTTCGCTGCGGCAGAAGGACCCGCGGATCACCGCGAGCCGCGCGCTGAGCATGGTGGTGCACGGAGTCGGCCGGGTCGAGGGTGGCCCGGCCGTCGCCCGGCAGTCCGACTGGTACGGCCGCCTGCAGGCCTGGGGGCTGCCGACCTCGGCCCGGGCCAAGGTGGTGCCCGACCTCACCGGCGTGCAGGAGTTCATCGACTACTACGGCGAGCACCGGCACGACGTCGAGCACGAGATCGACGGGGTCGTGGTGAAGGTCGACGAGCTGTCGCTGCAGCGCCGCCTCGGCTCGACCAGCCGGGCCCCGCGCTGGGCCATCGCGTTCAAGTACCCCCCGGAGGAGGTCAACACCAGGCTGCTCGACATCCGGGTGAACATCGGCCGCACCGGGCGGGCCACTCCGTACGGGGTGATGGAGCCGGTGAAGGTGGCCGGCTCGACGGTCGAGCAGGCCACGCTGCACAACCAGTGGGAGGTCGCCCGCAAGGACGTCCGGGTCGGCGACACCGTCGTGCTGCGCAAGGCCGGCGACGTCATCCCCGAGATCGTCGGGCCGGTCGTCGCCCTGCGCCCGGCCGACGCCCAGCCGTGGGTGATGCCGACGACCTGCCCGGCGTGCGGTACCCCGCTCGCGCCGGAGAAGGAGGGCGACAAGGACTACCGCTGCCCCAACACGCGGGCCTGCCCGGCCCAGCTGCGCGAACGCCTGGCCAGCCTCGCCTCCCGGTCGGCGCTCGACATCGAGGCATTGGGCTACGAGGGCGCGGTGGCGCTGCTCGAGGCGGGCGTGATCGGCGACGAGGGCGACCTGTTCGCCCTGGCCCCGTCGCCCGACGGCGACGAGAGCGCCGCCCGGGCGCGGCTGCTCGAGGTCGGCCTGTACACCCGGGCCGCGAAGAAGGCCGATCCCCCCGGGGCGGTGCGCGACGGCCGGGCGCTGTCGGCCAACGGCGAGAAGCTGATCGCCAACCTCGGCGAGGCCCGCACCCGGCCGCTGTGGCGCATCCTCGTCGCACTCTCGATCCGGCACGTCGGGCCCACCGCGGCCCGGGCGCTGGCCACCCAGTTCGGCGACCTCGCCGCGATCCGGGCCGCCACCGTCGAGCAGCTCGCCGACGCCGAAGGGGTCGGCCAGGTGATCGCCGAGGCGGTCGTCGAGTGGTTCGCCGTCGACTGGCACGTGGCGATCGTGGACAAGTGGGCGGCCGCCGGCGTCCGGATGGCCGACGAGGTCGACGACACCCCGAGGACGCTCGCCGGCCTCACCATCGTCGTCACGGGCTCGCTGCCGGGGTTCTCCCGCGACGAGGCCAAGGAGGCCATCGTGAGCCGGGGCGGCAAGGCGGCCGGGTCGGTGTCGAAGAAGACCGACTACGTGGTCGTCGGCGAGAACGCCGGCAGCAAGGCCGAGAAGGCCGAGCAGCTCGGCGTCCCCGTCCTCGACGAGGAGGGATTCCGGAAGCTTCTGGCCGACGGACCGAAAACCCTCAGCTGAGGGCGAATAGCCTCGATCCGGAGAACGTGTTCTCCCGCACAGATTCAGTCTCTATCCGGTTACGAGCTAGGTAGTTCACAGCAACTTATGGAAAGAACGTAGGGGTGGGACTCCCGTTGACGCAGCTGCGTGCTGCTTCCACACCGGCGGCGGCGCCGACATCACCCGCGCACCGCCGCTTCTCAGTGCGGGGTCTCACCTTCACCGGCGTGCTCGTGGCGTACGTGCTGCTCACCATCGGCGTGCTGATCCCGTCGTTCGTGCTGAGCGTCGACAGGTACTTCCTCGACCTGCACCTGTGGGGCCGGCACCCGGCCTGGTACCCGTGGATCCACACGTACGTGATGTTCGGCCAGCGCGGCCCGGCGACCCTGCTGTTCCTGCCGTTCTTCCTCTGGGTGGCCTGGCGCAAGCGCAGCACCGAACCGCTGGTCATGCTCGTCACGGCGCTGATCCTGCTGAACGCGAGTGTCGGCGTCGTCAAGTACGCGATCGGCCGGATCGGGCCGCTGCACACCGACGCCGTCCACCTCATCTTCGACGGCGGCAACATCTACCCGTCCGGGCACGTGTCCAACACCGTCGTGCTGTACGGCTTGATGGCCTGGATCGCGCCGGGGTTCCGCCGGACCGCCATCGCGCTGACGGTGATCCTCTCGCTCACCGTCGGCATGGGGACGATCTACCTGCGCACGCACTGGTTCAGCGACGTCGTCGGCGGCTGGCTGGCCGGCGCCCTGGTGCTGATCGCGCTGCCGACCTTCCTGCCGATCGCGCAGCGCTGGACCGATCACGCCATCGCCGCCGTCCGGGCCCGGCGGCTGCGCCGGCGCGCCCGGGCCGGCGGGCAGCACAGCGCCGGCGCCGGGGCCACGCCGCGCACCGGGGCCGTCCGCCCGGTCGGCGCCGCGCACCGCTCGAGCCCGGCCCGCGCCAAGCCCAGGCCTCAGCGCAAGGCCACGCCGGTCAGCTGACCGGCAAGCTCCCACAAGCGGCGGGCCACCGCCTCGTCGCGCGCCCGCCGGGCCGCGCCGACCCGCTTCGGGTACCCGCGCATCTCGCCGATGCCGTCCGGACCCCAGTAGTCGCCGCCGCGGACGTCGGACATCGTGGCGGCGTAGAGCATCGGGCGTGCGCCGGCATCGGCGCTCTGGGCGAACAGCCGGTTGCCCAACCCCATCAGCCGGTGCTCGGGCGCCTCGGTGTGGAACTGGAGTTCGGTGGCCGCGTAACCGGGATGCGCCGCGACCGAGCGTACGGGCGAGCCGGCCGCGGACAGCCGCCGGTCGAGTTCGAAGGCGAACATCAGGTCGGCCAGCTTCGACTGGCCGTACGCGGCCCAGCGGCGGTAAGCGCGATGCTCCCAGTTGAGATCGGCGAGGTCGATGTGACCCATCCGGTGCGCGGGGCTGGACACGGTGACGACCCGGTCGGTCAGCGACGGCAGCAGGAGCAGTGTGAGCGCGAAGTGGCCCAGGAAGTTGGTGCCGATCTGCAGCTCGAACCCGTCGGCGGTGCGCTTCTCGGGCACGGCCATGACGCCGGCGTTGTTGATGAGGACGTCCGCACCGTCGGTGGTCGCGGCGAACGCCCGCACCGACGCCAGGTCGGCGAGATCGAGGTGGCGAACGCCGACGTCGCCGGTCATCCGGCGGGCCGCGGCCGTCCCCTTCTCGGTGTTGCGGCAGGCGAGCACCACGCGGGCCCCGCGGGCCGCGAGCCGGGCGGCGGTCGCCTCGCCGAGCCCGCTGTTGGCGCCGGTGACGATGATCGTGCGGCCCGACTGGTCCGGTAGGTGGTCGGCCGTCCAGCCGGCGGCGGTCCAGCGCATGCGCGGAACCCTAATGGGGCTGGCGCGCGGCCGCGTGCGGGGTGACGGTGGCGGCGATGGCCGCGAGGTGCTGAAGGCGCACCAGCTCGGACGGCAGCCAACGCAGGGCCGGGCGCCCCACCAGCAGCGCTGCGGACGCGCCGAGGGGGGCGACGGCCAGCTCGGTGCCGAGCCGGTGCCAGTCCGCCGGCGCCCACGACTCGTCGCTGTTGAGCATCCGGGCCGGGGACGGCGGCCACCACGGCGCGGGCAGCGAGCCGAGCTCGGGGGCCGCGCCGCCGCGGGCAAGCACCGCGGACTGCCCGGCGATCGGGGCGGCGACGACGAGAGCCCAGCCGGCGCGGAAGACGCGGGCCACGCCGTCGGCGAGCACGGGCAGCGAGGAGTGCGGGTCGCGGCCGAGCGCGTCGAGCAGTTCGAGCTCGCGGTGCGGGTCGATCTGCCCGGCATACGGCCGGATCGACTCGACCTGGACGCCCGGGACGGTCGAGGCGGCCGACACCAGCGAGTCGGCCAGCTTGTCCGGCGGGAGCTCGACGACGAAGTCGTCGGTCGCGCTGCCGGGGGACCGCTCGATGACGTCGACGCTCAGGATGTCGGCGCCGACGGTGCCCAGCGCGGTCGCGACCGCGCCGAGCGCGCCGGGGCGATCGGGCAGGACGAGCCGCAGCAGGTAGGACACCCCCACAGCCTGCCGCACGCACGTATCGGCGCCGTTACGGGGATCCGTAGACTGCGGGGTCGTGCCTGACGTACCAGCGAACCCATCCACCGGCCACATCAGCCGGGCCGACGTCGCCCACCTCGCGCGGCTCGCCCGCTTGGCCGTCACCGACGACGAACTCGACGTCTTCGCCGGCCAGCTGGACGTGATCCTCGGCGCGGTGGCCCGGGTGAGCGAGGTGGCGGCCGACGACATCCCGCCGACCTCGCACGCCGTGCCGATGACGAACGTCTACCGGGCGGACGTGGTCATCCCGTCGCTGCCCCGCGCCGCCGTGCTGGCCGGTGCGCCGGCCGTCGAGGACGACAAGTTCCGCGTCCCGCGCATCCTGATGGAGGAAGCGTAGCGATGAGCGCTTGCGCGAAAGAGCCAGAAGGCACAGGCCGCGACGAAGGAGCGGCTCGGATCGACGACGGGCCGGGAGCGCAGCGAGTGGCTCAGAGGAGATTCGAATGAGTGAGCTGACCCGCATGACGGCGGGCGAGCTGGCCGCGCTGGTCGCCGGCGGCGAGGTCGCGGCGGTCGAGGTGGCCCAGGCGCATCTCGACCGGATCACCGCGGTCGACGCCGACGTGCACGCGTTCCTGCACGTCGACACCGACGGCGCGCTCGAGGCGGCCCGCGCGGTCGACGAGGCGCGGGCGTCCGGGGCGATGCTCGGCCCGCTGGCCGGGGTGCCGCTGGCGATGAAGGACGTCGTCGTCACCAAGGACCTCCCGACCACGGCCGGGTCGAAGATCCTCGAGGGCTGGCGGCCGCCGTACGACGCGACGATCACCCGGCGCATCAAGGACGCCGGCATCGTCATGCTCGGCAAGACCAACATGGACGAGTTCGCGATGGGCTGCTCGACCGAGAACTCGGCCTACGGCCCGACGCAGCAACCCCTGGGACCTGTCCCGCATCCCGGGTGGCTCCTCGGGCGGCTCGTCGGCGGCCGTGGCCGCGTACGAGGCGCCCGCTCTCGATCGGCACCGACACCGGCGGCTCGATCCGCCAGCCGGCCGCCGTCACCGGCATCGTCGGGCACAAGCCGACCTACGGCGGGGTCTCGCGCTACGGGCTGATCGCGTTCTCGTCCTCGCTCGACCAGGCCGGGCCGTTCGGGCGCACCGTGCTCGACACCGCGCTGCTGCACGAGGTGATCGCCGGGCACGACCCGTGCGACTCCACCTCGATCAACGCGCCGGTGCCGGCCGTCGTCGCCGCGGCCCGGGAGGGCGCCGAGGCGGTGAGCCTGGCCGGGGTGCGGGTCGGCGTCGTTCGCGAACTCGGTGGTGAGGGGTACCAGGCCGGCGTGCTGGCCTCGTTCGAGGCGGCGGTCGAGACGCTGCGCGGGCTCGGGGCCGAGGTCGTCGAGGTCAGCTGCCCGCACTTCCAGTACGCGCTGGCCGCCTACTACCTGATCGCGCCGAGCGAGTGCTCGTCCAACCTGGCCCGCTTCGACTCGGTCCGCTACGGCCTGCGGGTCGGCGACGACGGCGCGAACTCGCTCGAGGACGTCATGTCGCTGACCCGCGAGGCCGGCTTCGGCCCCGAGGTGAAGCGCCGGATCATGATCGGCACCTACGCGCTCTCGTCCGGCTACTACGACGCGTACTACGGGCAGGCGCAGAAGGTGCGCACGCTCATCGCCCGCGACTTCGCGGCCGCCTTCGAGCGGGCCGACGTGCTCGTCTCACCGACCTCGCCGTTCGTGGCGTTCGGCATCGGCGAGCGGGTGGCCGACCCGATGGCGATGTACGTCAACGACCTCTGCACGCTGCCGGCGTCGCTGGCCGGCACGCCGGCGATCTCGGTGCCGTGCGGGCTGTCCGAGGGGCTGCCGGTGGGGCTGCAGATCATGGCCCCGGCCCAGGCCGACGAGCGCTGCTACCGGGTGGCCGCCGCGTTCGAGGCCGCCACCGAACCCGTCCTCGCGTCGATCCCGGAGTTGACCCGATGAGCTACGAGGACGTCATCGCGAAGTACGAGCCGGTGATCGGGCTCGAGACGCACGTCGAGCTCGGCACCGCCTCGAAGATGTTCTGCGGCTGCTCGACCGAGTTCGGCGCCGAGCCGAACACGCACACCTGCGCGGTCTGCCTCGGGCTGCCCGGCGCGCTGCCGGTCGCGAACGAGAAGGCGATCGAATCGACGATCCGCATCGGCCTCGCGCTGAACTGCTCGATCGCCTCGTGGTGCCGGTTCGCCCGGAAGAACTACTTCTACCCGGACATGCCGAAGAACTTCCAGACCTCGCAGTACGACGAGCCGCTGTGCGTCGAGGGGTACCTGGATGTCACGGTTGGCGAGGTTCAAGTACGGGTCGGCATCGAGCGGGTGCACCTCGAGGAGGACACCGGCAAGAACACGCACGTCGGCACCTCCGGCCGCATCCACGGCGCCGACTACTCGCTCGTCGACTACAACCGGGCCGGCATCCCGCTCGTCGAGATCGTCACCAAGCCGGTGCCGGGTACCGGGGCGCTCGCCCCCGAGGTCGCGAAGGCCTACGTCACCGAACTGCGCGACATCCTGCGCACGCTCGGCGTCAGCGACGTGCGGATGGAGCAGGGCTCGTTGCGCTGCGACGTCAACACCTCGTTGAACCGGCCGGGTGACGGAGTGGGGCACGCGCACCGAGACCAAGAACGTCAACTCGCTGCGCTCGGTCGAGCGGGCGGTGCGCTCGGAGATCCTGCGGCAGGCCGAGGTGCTCGACGGCGGGGGAGCCGTCACCCAGGAGACCCGGCACTTCCAGGAGCAGACCGGGGACACGCGGCGCGGCCGGAGCAAGGAGGAGGCGACCGACTACCGGTACTTCCCCGAGCCCGACCTCGTCCCGATCGCCCCCGATCCTGAGTGGGTCGAGTCGCTGCGCGAGGCGCTGCCGGAACTGCCGGCCGCGCGCCGGGTGCGGTTGCGCGACGAGCTCGGCGTCAGCGCCGAGGACATGGTGCAGATGAGCAACGCCGGCGTCGTCGACCTCGTCGGTGCCACGACCGCGGCCGGGGCGCCGGTCGGCCGAGGCGCGCAACTGGTGGCTCGGCCACCTCGCGCAGCAGCGCCAACGAGCAGGAGATCGACCCGGCCGAGCTCGCGATCACGCCGGCCCAGGTGGCGCGGGTGATCGCGCTCGTCGCCGCGGGCTCGCTGTCGGTGGCGCTCGCCCGGCAGGCCGTCGACGGCGTACTGGAGACCGGTGACGACGTCGACGCCGTCGTCGCTCGAGCGCGGGCTGAAGGTCGTCTCGGACGCCGGCGCGCTCGAGCAGGCCGCGGACGAGGCGATCGCCGCCAATCCGGAGATCGCCGACAAGGTCCGCTCGGGCAAGGTGGCGGCCGTCGGCGCGCTCGTGGGCGCGGTCATGAAGGCCACCCGCGGGCAGGCCGATGCCGCCGCGGTGAAGGAGATCCTGCTCCAGCGCCTCGGCGTCGAGTAACCGGAGGGACGCGATGAAGCCGCTCGTCCACGCTGCCCTGGCCGGCGTCGCCACCGGCGCCCGGTCGTTCAGTGCGCTCGCCGCCTGCGCCAACACCGCGGGGGGCCTCGGCCGGGTGGAGCGCGCGCTGCACCGGCCCCGCGTGCGACGCTCGCTGCGCTCGTCGGCCGCATTCGAGCTGGTCGGCGACAAGCTGCCGGTCACCCCGTCGCGCACGTCGCCGCCGTCGCTCGCCGCCCGGGTCTCGCTCGGCGCGCTCACCGGTGCGCTGGCGGCCCGGCGCCACGGCGGCCGGGCGCTGGCCGGCGGGGCGGTCGGTGTTGCGGCGTCGGCCGCGTGGACCTTCGCCGGGCCGCGGTACCGCGGCGCGGCCTTCGCCCGCACCGGCAGCGACCTGCCGGGCGCGGTGTTCGAGGACGTCGCCGCGCTCGGCCTGGCCCAGCTCGCCGCCCGCTGATCCCCTCGCTTCACCCGGTCCGGCGGCGGAACAGCCCGCCGGCGAGCCCGATGCCGAGCGCGGCGATGCCGATGCTCCAGGAAACCGCCTGGACGGCCGGGGCCGCCACCGGGCCGCCGTGCAGCAGCCCGCGCAGGGTGTCGATGACGCAGGTCGCCGGCTGGTGGCGGGCGAAGCCCTGCAGCCACCGCGGCATCGTGTCGATCGGCACGAAAGCGCTGCTGGGGTAGGGCAGGAAGCTGATCACGAACGTCAGGCCGGCCGCGGCCTCGGGCGAGGACGCCGCCACGCCCAGCGCGGCGCAGAGCCAGGACAGGGCGAGGACGAAGAGGGCGAACACCCCGCCGGCGGCCAGCCAGGCGAGCGGGGACGCCGAGGACCGGAAGCCGATCGGGATCGCCACCGCGATGACCAGGACCGTCGACGCCAGGTTGCGCAGCACGCTGGCGACGACGTGACCGGCGACGAGCGCTTCGCCCCGGACGTCCAGCGAGCGGAACCGGTCGACCACCCCACCGGCGAGGTCGGCGCTGACGCTCACCGCGGTGGTCCCGACCCCGAAGCCGGCGCAGACGAGCATCGTCCCGGGCACCACGAAGTTCACGTAGCTCGTGCCGGTGTGGATCGCGCCGCCGAACAGGTACACGAACATCAGCATCAGGAAGATCGGCAGGGCGAGCGCGGTGATCATCGCGTCGACGCTGCGGGTCGAGAGCCGGATCGACCGGCCGATCATCGTGCGGAGGTCGGCCGCCAACGACCGCCCGGCGCGCGGCCGGTCGAGGACGAGTTCAGACATGGACGGGCTCCTTCGGGGTCGTCAGGGCGTGGCCGGTGAGGGTGAGGAAGACGTCGTCGAGCGAGGCCGAGTGGACGGCGAAGCGCTGCACCAGCGCCCGGTCGGGGTCGATCTCGTCCAGGAGGTGCCGGATCAGCCGGGCGTCGTCCTCGACGGCCACCGCGACCGACCGGACATCCGGTTCGGTCGCCAGGCACCGGTTGCCGACCCGGGTCCGCAGGCGGTCGTAGGCGGGGGCGTCCGGGGCGGTCAGCTCGAGCCGGAAGCCGCCGACCTGGGCCTTCAGCGCGGCGGCCGTGCCCTCGGCGACGACCCGGCCGGCGTCGATGACCGCGATCCGTCCGGCGAGCCGGTCGGCCTCGTCCAGGTACTGGGTGGTGAGGAAGACGGTCGTGCCCTCGGCCGCCAGCGCGGCCACGACGCCCCACAGCTCCTGCCGGCTGCGCGGGTCGAGGCCGGTGGTCGGCTCGTCGAGGAAGATGACCGCCGGCCGGCCGAGCAGGGAGGCGGCGAGGTCCAACCGGCGGCGCATCCCGCCGGAGTAGGTGCTGACCCGGCGGTCGGCGGCCGCGGTGAGTTCGAACCGGGCGAGCAGGTCGTCGGCGCGGGCCGCGCCGTCTCGCGCGCGGCGGTGGCCGACGAGGCGGGCCATCATCCGCAGGTTCTCCCGGCCGGTCTGGGCGGCGTCGAGGGCGGCGAACTGCCCGGTGAGCGCGATCCGGCGCCGGACGAGGTGCCGCTCGGCGACGACGTCGGCCCCGGCCACCGTGGCCCGGCCCCGGTCGGGGCGCACGAGCGTGGCCAGGATGCGGACGGTGGTGGTCTTGCCGGCGCCGTTCGGGCCGAGCAGGGCGAAGATCTCGCCGGGCCGGACGGTGAGGTCCACCCCGCGCAGGACCTCGGTGGCGCCGTAGGCCTTGGTCAGGCCGGCCACCTCGATCATCGGGCGACTCATCGAGCTACCTCTTTCTGTGTATGACGTACGCTGATATGCGTACGCTATACACAGTTCTACGATGCGGTCAACGCAAATCCGTCACTCCGTCCGGAAGCGAGGATCGATGCCCGCCGCCGAACCGTCCCTGCCACCGAGCATGGCGCTCGCGTGGGGCGTCGCCGACCGCCCCAGCCGCGGCCCCAAGCGCGCGTTCACCCTGGACCAGGTCGTCGCGGCCGGCATCGCGATCGCCGTCGAGGACGGTCTGCAGGCGGTGTCGATGGCCCGGGTGGGCGAGCGGTTGGGTGTCTCGACGATGGCGCTCTACCGCTACGTCGCCGCGAAGAACGAGCTGCTCGAGCTGATGGTCGACGCCGCGCTCGGCGCGCCGCCACCCGCGGCGCCGGGGGAGGGCTGGCGGTCCGGGCTGCTGCGCTGGGCCACCGGCGTGCGCGACAGCTACCGCGCTCACCCCTGGGCCCTGCGGGTGCCGATCACCGCGCCGCCCCTCGGGCCGAACAACGTGCGCTGGCTCGAGAACGCGCTGGCCACCCTGCGGCCGACCCGGTTGACCGGGCAGGAGAAGCTCTCCTGCGTGCTGTTGATCAGCGGCTTCGTGCGCAGCGAGGAGTTGCTGCTGCAGGACGTGCTCGCCGCCCGCCGGCCGGACGAGCCGGCCGACCTCTACGCCCGCTCGCTCGCCCAGCTGATCGACGAGCATCGCTTCCCGAACATCACCGAGGTGCTCGCAACGGGCGGGTTGGCCGACGAGGAGGGCCTGGACCACGAGTTCGACTTCGGCATCGAGCGGGTGCTCGACGGGATCGGTGCCCTGATCGCGGCTGCCCGCAAGCGCCGGTGAGGGCTGGGCTCCGGTGGGCCGGCGCGATCGGGGCCGCGGTCGTCCTTGTCGCCAACGGCGACCTACCGGCGGCGGCGCTCGGCCCGTCCGCCCGGGTCGTCTACCGGATCGACGACCCCCGGATCGACGAGGCCAGCGGCTTCGCCGTCGGCCACGTGTCGCCGGGCGTCGACTACGTCCAGAACGACAGCGGCGACCGCAACCGGTTCTTCGCCCTGGACGCCCGCACCGGGGCCACGGCGGCGACCGTCACCGTCGCCGGGGCCGAGAACGTCGACTGGGAGGACATCGCCGTCGCCCCCGATGCCGCCGGAGTGTCGTCCGTCTGGCTGGCCGACACCGGCGACAACGACGCCGTGCGGGGCGAGGTCCGGATCTACCGGGTGCCCGAGCCTCGCATATCCCGCACCGACCGGGGCCGCACGATCCGCACGGGGCCGGCGGCGGTCTGGCGGCTGCGCTACCCGTCCGGGCCGGTCGACGCCGAGTCCCTCGCGGTCACGCCGGCCGGCACCGCGTACGTGATCACCAAGTCGCTGCTCGGCGCGTCGACCGTCTACCGGGTGCCGCCCCGGCCGGACCGGCACCGGGTCCAGGTGCTGCAGCGTGTGGGCCGGATCGACTTCGCCCCGACCGGCACTTCGGACCCGTTCGGGGCGATCGGGCAGCTCACCGCGACCGGGGCCGCCATCTCGACGGACGGCGCCGTGCTCGCTGTCCGCACGTACGCGGACGCCTACTTCTGGCGGCTGCGCGGAGGTGACGTGCGCGGCGCGCTGGCTCACCCGCCGGTTCGGGTGGCACTCCCCGAGCAGGCGCAGGGGGAGGGCATCGCGCTGACGGCCACGACCGTGCTGATCGACTCCGAGGGCGTGCACCAGGCGGTGTACTCGCTGCCGCGACCCCGGCTGCCGGCAGCGGCTCGGCCGAGCGCCGCGTCCACGTCGGCTTCGAGGATCCCGGGCACCGCGTTGTCGCGGTCGCCCGGCGGCGAGGACGGCGTCAGCCTCGGCTGGCTCGGGGCCGGGCTCATCGCCGGCGTCGGGCTCGTCGCCGCCGCCATCTGGTGGTGGCGGGGCAGGATCAGGGGATGCCGCTCGCCGCGAAGCACACCACGCTGACGCTGACCCTCTGGATCGTCGCCGGGTTGGTCCTCCTCTCGGTGCTGGCCGCGGTCGTCGGCCGCTACCTGATCCGGCGCGGGCTGCGGGAACCGTTCGTCGTCCGGCTGATCAACCGGGCTTCGGATCGCGTGGTCGACGTGGTGAAGCGCCCGATCACGCTCGCCGTCCTGGACGAGGTCGCGTCGGTGCTGCAGAGCGGCCACTACACCCGCAACATCGCGTCGGCACTGCAGGAGAACCGGGAGGAGATCAAGGCGATGGTGGCCGAGAAGATCAAGACCGATCCGACGGCGAGCCGCATCAACTTCGTCCCCTTCCACGACCGGCTCATCGAGCAGGCGAGCGAGACGACGCTGCGGGTGCTGCTTGAGGTGCTCGCCGACCCGCGCACGGACGAGCTCGTGTCCGACCTGCTGCGCGACAACATCACCCAGATCCGGCAGGCCGTCCGCGAACGCGACGACTGACGGATCGCCCCGCTCCGGGCACCAAGACCGCGAGCACGGACGGGCGGCACGGGAGCGCTCGTCCGGGCCTGGCCGCACGACGAACGCGGGCCGCTGGATGTCCGGCGGCCCGCGTCCGGATGACGCGGTAGGTCAGGCGGCCAGCAGTCGCTGGAAGAACGCGCGGTAGCGCTGCAGGCCCTGGCGCAGGTCCTCGGTAGAGACGTCGGTGCCCTGCGCCCACTGCGCCTCGAGCTGGCCGCGCTCGTCGGCGAACATGCGGGCGAGCTGTTGCATCAGTTCGCCGACGAGTTCGTCGGCCTGCTGGACGGCCTGGCGGGGCTCGTCGACGAAGGTCGACTGGATCCGCCCCCACCGGTCGTTGATGGAGTCCCGCTCGTCCTCGGCGAACAGCGGTGCCTGCTCGGGCCCGGAATCGGATGCCGCGGCCGCGGGCTCCGGGCGTCGAGCATCGGCGACCTGCTGGGTCGTCGCCGCCCCGCTGCCCGTTGCGCCGGCGATGTGCTCGGTGGACATCCCGCGGTCATCTCCGGCGTCCGGAGCAGCATGCTGCGTTCGGGGCGCCTGGTCGGCCGCTGGGCCGGCGCCCTCGTCGTAACCCTGCTGACCGTACTGCTGGGCCTGACCGACCTGCTGCGGCTGACCGTATTGCTGGCCGGGCGTCGGGTGTTCGGACTGCGTTGTCATCGCACACCTTCCTATCGCTGAGTGCGCACGGCGCCGTCGTTGACGCGGTGGTCGTGTTCGGAGCCGTCTCGAACCAGTTCCTCGAACAACGAGCGGTAGCGCAGCAGCGCGGTCCGCAGGTCCTCCGTGCTCGTCTGCCCGGTCGCCGCGCGGGCCTGGATGTCGTGCGCCACACGGAAGTTCTCGACGATGTGCGGATGATCGACCGAGATGAGCTCGGCCCGGGAGTCGAAATCGTCGGCGATGTAGCCGCGCTCGCGCATGACCGAGGTGATGAGGTAGTCGGCGACACTGAGTGACTGCACCGGGTCGTCGACGAACTGCTGCTGGGCAACCTCCCACTGCCCCGTGTAGCGGGCGCGGACCGCGGGCGCGAGCGGAGTGATGTCGAGCTGTTCGCGCTGTTTGGTGCGGCTGCGCAGCTCGGCCTCGCCCGCGCGCGGGTCCTCAGCATGGCCGACGGTGCGCTCGTACTCGGGCCCGAAGTGCTCGCGGAGCGCCGTGGTACGGCGCTTGCGACTGGCCATCACCGCGAGCGCAAAGACCGCGATGACGGCGAGAATGATGATGATCCATAGCCACGTTGCCATGAGATTCCTCCTAGTGTGACCGGCTAGAAGGGCGTACCTGTCCGTCCTCATCGCTAAACCGGACGGCACGACATGGCCGAGTCGCCCGAGCGTGACCAGCGACGATGCGACCGGTGGCGGCCGGAAGTCGCGGTCCCGGGAGTCGGTCTACGTCGCCGACGCGGGCCGGCTCAGACCGGCGAGTTGCTCCTGCTCGACGAGGCGATGTAGCGGATGACCCGCTCGTCGTCGGCCACCGGCGAGCCCTTCCCGTCCCGGTTGCTGGTCGTGAGCCACAGCGCACCGTCCGGGGCCGCCACGACGGTCCGCAGCCGGCCGTACTTGCCCCTCAGCACGGCGGCCAGCTTGCCGACCGTCAGCGCGCCGCTGCGGCTGGCCAGCGGTGCGGAGAGCAGCGCCCGCCCGTCGAGGGAGGTGACCCACAACCGCCCGCCCTGCACGGCGCAGCCGCCGGGCGACCGGTACCCGGCCGGCATCGTCGCGGCGGGCGCACGGCTCGTGGCCCGGGGACTCGGATAGCCGTAGTCCGCGCCCGGGGCCAGGACGTTCACCTCGTCCGGGCCGGCCGCGCCGCCCGCCTCGACGTCGATCGGGGAGTCGGAGCGCGACGACGAGCAGAGGCCGCTGATCTCGCTGTGCCCGGTCGACCAGACCGCCGAGCCCCGGGTCGGGTCATCGGAGGTGGGATCGCCGATCGGGTCGATCCGCAGGATCTTGCCGGCCAGGCTGGCCCGGTTCGCGGCGAGCGCCGGATGTCCGGCGTCGCCGGTGCCGACGTACAGATTGCCGTCGGGGCCGAACAGGATCCGCCCGGTGTTGCCGGTGCGACCCTTCGGGATCCCGGTGAGGACGGGCGTCACCGGGCCGTTGAGGGTGAAGTCGACGACCCGGTTGTCGGTCCGGGTCGTGAGGTAGGCGTAGACGAGATTGTCCTGGCTGTACGTCGGCGATATCGCGAGGTCGAGCAGCCCGCCGTCCCCGGACGGGTCGAGCCCGGTCAGCGTGCGCACGGTCGGGACGGGTCGTCCGGCGATCGGCTGAACGCGCACGATGCGCCCGGTCGTCCGCTCGCCGACCAGCGCGGTGCCGTCCGGCATCATCGTCAGGCCGATCGGCGTGGTGAGATGCGTCGCGACGACGAGCGGATCGATCTTGCCCGTGCTGCTCGGCGACGGCTGCTGGGCCGAGCCACCCGGAACGGTCGGGCCGCCCGGGGGTGCGGCGCCGGGCTCGGTCGGCACCGGCACGATGGGCGTCAGGCCGCCGCCGTCGCCACCGGCGGCCGCGGCCGGGCTCGGCACCCAGGTGGGGGGTCCGGAGCCGGCGGCCGAGCTGCAGGCCGCGAGCACGAGCACCGCCGCGGCGCCCACGAACACGGGCGGGAGGGCGCGGCGCATGGCGACCAGTCTGCCTCGCCAACCTGTGTGCCGGGTGGCCGCCTGCAGGTCGTAGCCTCGACCGGGTGACGACTGCGAGCGTGCCGACCCCCGACGCTGTCGAGCACCTGGGCGCGCTGCCGCCGGAGATCGAACTCGTGGTCTGGGACGGCACGGGCGCCCGCCCCGACGGCGCCGACGCCGTCGAGTTCTTCGTCGGCCGCTACGACGCGCCACCGCCGCCGGCCGCGGCGCTGTCCGGCCTGCCCCGCCTGCGCGTCGTCCAGCTGGTGTCGGCCGGCGTCGAGCCGTGGCTGCCGCTCGTGCCGCCCGGCGTGCAGCTGTACAACGGGCGGGGCGTGCACGGCGCGTCGACGGCCGAGCTCGCCGTCGCCGGCATGCTGGCCGTGCTGCGTGAACTGCCCCGCTTCGAGCGCAACCGCGAGGCCCACCTGTGGCAGCCGGCAGTGACCGCCGGCCTCACCGGGCGGCGGGTCCTGGTCGTCGGCGCGGGCGACATCGGTCGCCGCATCGCCGCCGCCGCCGAGGTGTTCGACGCCACCACGACGCTCGTCGGCCGGACCGCCCGTGACGGCGTCCGCGGCCTGGCCGACCTGCCGGCGCTGCTGCCCGAGCACGAGGTCGTCGCCCTCGCGATACCGCACACCCCCGAGACTCACCGGCTGGTCGATGCCGAGTTCCTCGCCGCCATGCCGGACGGCGCCCTGCTGGTCAACATCGCCCGCGGGGCGGTCGTCGACACCGAGGCGCTGCTGGCCGAGCTGAACTCGAACCGGTTGCACGCCTTCCTCGACGTCACCGATCCCGAGCCGCTGCCCGCCGACCACCCCCTGTGGGACGCGCCCAACCTGCTACTGACCCCGCACGTGGGCGGCGGCACCCGCGGTTGGGAGCAGCGGGCCTACGCGCTGGTGCGGCAGCAGTTGCTGCGGTTCGTCCGCGGCGAGCCCCTGGCCAACCGCGTCGAGCACGGCTACTGACCGCGGCGGTCAGCGGCGGCGGCGGCGCTGCGGCGGCACCTTCAGCGTGGGTTCGGCGAGTTCGGGCAGGTGGCCGTCGCTGGCCCGGGACAGCGCCGCCAGGTTGACGACGTGCACGCACGGCAGCCGGTAGGCCCCGTCGTCGGTGGCCAGGTACACGTTGCGGCCGTCGAGGGACAGGCCGCGGACGTGCGCCCAGGTGAACCGTCTGGACCCGAACAGCGCGCGGATCCGGACCCCGCCGGCATCGACGAAGGTGGCCGTCCGGGCGATGAAGAAGCCGGCAATCACCGGAATGAGCAGGATTGTCGTCTGCCAGCCGACTACTCCCGGCGCGCCCGCGGCCGACCCCTTGTCGTCGAAGCTGAAGTTCGATGCGGTGAACGCCAGCGGGATCGCGCCGAAGAACAGGAAGAGCACGATCAGGAACGCCGAGGCGGGCAGTCGGAAGACGCGCGTCGCGGGGCCGGATCCCGAAGTCACGCCAGCACGGTAACCCGTATCGTTTCCAGTGTGACCAGCCAGCACCCGCGCGAGCATCGCAAGCCACACAGCAGCATCGTCACCGACGGCCTCGAACGTGCGGCCGCGCGCGGCATGCTCCGCGCCGTCGGCATGGGCGATGACGACTGGCGCAAGCCGCAGATCGGTGTCGCGTCGTCGTGGAACGAGATCACGCCCTGCAACCTGTCGCTCGACCGGCTGGCCAAGAAGGCGAAGATCGGCGTCCGGGGTGCCGACGGCTTCCCGCTCGAGTTCGGCACGATCTCGGTCTCCGACGGCATCTCGATGGGCCACAGCGGCATGCACTACTCGCTCGTGTCGCGCGAGGTGATCGCCGACTCGGTCGAGACCGTGTTCCGCGCCGAGCAGCTGGACGGCGGCGTGCTGCTCGCCGGCTGCGACAAGTCGCTGCCCGGCATGCTGATGGCCGCGGCCCGCCTCGACGTCGCCGCCGTGTTCCTCTACGCCGGCTCCACCCTGCCCGGCCACATCGGCGACCGGACGGTCACGATCATCGACGCCTTCGAGGCGGTCGGCGCCTGCCTGGCCGGCAAGATCAGCCGCGACGAGGTGACCGAGATCGAGAAGGCGATCTGCCCGGGCGAGGGTGCCTGCGGCGGCATGTACACCGCCAACACGATGGCGAGCGCGGCCGAGGCCCTGGGCATGTCGCTGCCCGGCAGCGCCGCGCCGCCGGCGCCGGACGCGCGCCGCGACCACTACGCCGAGCGCTCGGGCGAGGCCGCCGTCCACCTCGTCGACGCTGGTATCACCGCCCGCACGATCATGACCAAGGAGGCGTTCGAGAACGCCATCACGGTCGTCATGGCCCTCGGCGGCTCGACCAACGCGGTGCTGCACCTGCTCGCGATCGCCCGCGAGGCAAAGGTCGATCTCACGCTGGACGACTTCAACCGGATCGGCGACAAGGTGCCCCACCTGGCCGACGTCAAGCCGTTCGGCGAGTACGTGATGACCGACATCGACCGCATCGGTGGCGTGCCGGTCGTGATGAAGGCGCTGCTCGACGCCGGCCTGCTGCACGGTGACGCGCTCACCGTGACCGGCAAGACCGTGGCCGAGAACCTGCACGACATCATGCCGCCGGACCCTGACGGCAAGATCATCCACGCTTTGAGCGACCCGATCCACAAGACGGGCGGCATCACGATCCTGAAGGGCTCGGTGGCCCCCGAGGGTGCGGTGGTCAAGAGTGCCGGGCTGGACTACGAGGTCTTCGAGGGCACGGCCCGCGTCTTCGACCGCGAGCAGGCGGCCATGGACGCGCTGGGCGCCGGCACGCTGGCCGCGGGCGACGTGATCGTCATCCGCTGGGAGGGGCCCAAGGGCGGTCCCGGCATGCGCGAGATGCTGCAGATCACCGGCGCCATCAAGGGCGCCGGGCTCGGCAAGGATGTCCTGCTGCTGACCGACGGGCGGTTCTCCGGCGGCACGACCGGGCCGTGCATCGGGCACATCGCGCCCGAGGCCGCGGTCGGCGGCCCGATCGCGCTCATCGCCGACGGCGACCGGATCCGCCTCGACATGGCGGCGCGGACGCTGGACCTGCTGGTCGACGCCGACGAACTCGAGCGGCGGCGGGCGGAGTGGAAGCCGGCCGAGCCGCAGTTCGACTTCGGCGTGCTGCGCAAGTACGCCAAGCTGGTCGGCTCGGCCGCGAACGGTGCCGTCTGCGACTAGGTAGTGGTCAGGCTCCGTCCCCACTGGCACATCAGGTCGACGGCGGCCACGAGGGCGGCCAGCGATTCGGCGTCGTGCTGCTCCGCGTGCGCGTGCAGCGCAACGCCGACCTCGGCGCCGGCGTTGTACAGGGACTCCGCTGCGCCGGCCCGGTCGGATCCGGCGCTGTTCTGATATGCCTGGACGTCGTTCATCAGCGCGCCGTAGGCCTGCGACACGCTCGCGACGTCGTCCTGCTCGCTGCCGGTGAATGACGCGACCGCCGACGCGATCGCCGTCGCCTGCTCGTCGATCTGCACCCCGAGAGCGGCCGCCGGGTCAACGGTCTGCGGAGCCGGGGCACCGTCGAGCAACGCGCCGCGCGGGTCGACCATGCCCCAGCCGCGCTGATACGCCGCCGCAAGGTCGGGATCGGCCAGGATCAGCTGCCGCTGCCGCCCGTTCTCGTCCATCTGGGAGACCCAGGAGTAGAACGTGCCCTCGTCGTACGCCTCCAGGTAGCGCCGCGCCTCGAGCACCGCTTCGGGCGTCGCCGTCCCGCCCCCGGCGAAGTACTGCTGGGCAAACGTCTTCAGCGGGTTCCACGAGCTGGCCACCAGCGCTTGGGTGGCCTGGTTGAGCGACTGCCAGTACGCCATCGCGGCATCGGGATCGGTCTGCGCCCAGGCGAGGATGCGCTTTGCCTCGGCCTCGTTCTCCTGGTCGAGTTCGGTGGTGCCGCCGAGCTCCATCGTTGTCGTGGCGTTCCGGTCGCCCCACACGCCGCGGCAGGCAACCGACCAGATGTCCTCTTCGGCGATCAACCGGAACACGCCCTGGCATCCGCCGGCGTGCTGCGGGTATGTCGCCGTGCATGCGTCTGGCGTCGTGCACAGCCAACTCGGGTCGGGGAGATCCGAGCCGACGTAGTAGGACACGCCACCACTGGCCGAGGACTCCACGGCCAAGTGTTGAGCGATCGCCTCGTCCTCGAACTTGGAGTGGTAGTAGTTGGGCACCGCGCACGGTCCGACCAACGTCTCCGTCGGCGTTATGGAGCCACTGTTCAGCGCGGCGAGCCCGTTCTCTCGCAGCGTGTTCTGGTCGAACTCGGAGTAGAAGGCGATCTTGCGTCCGGCGGGGACGAACGTCTCCGGCTCCGACGACACCCGAGCCCCATGGCTCAGAAGATATGCGCGCGACACCCTGACCTCCGATTGTGGAGTCTGCGAAATGTACCGGCGCGATCATGGTGGCACCGATGGCGCGCGCCGGGCGATGGCGCGGGGCAGCCGGTCGGGAAGGCATACCTGCCCGAAGGTGCGTCGCGGCAGCGCCAGACGAACCGAACGCGCCGTCCAACACCTCGAAGCCCACGCCGGGCGATCCCAGCTCATCGGCTCACCGGCCACCACGCCGGGGGGCAACTACCGCGCGGGAGTGGTGCTCGCCGGCATCGTCCTGTTCGGGTGGGCCCGCCGGGCTGATCAGTGCCGGCCGAAGTCGGTCGTCAGCCAGACCTTGTGGTGCGCCCGGTCCATGTAGACGTCCACGCCGACGTTGCGGAATTTCCGGCTGAGGATGTTGAGCCGGTGCCCGTTGTTGGGGGCCTTCTCGTTGTACATGACCTTCTGCAACGAGAGCACGCCCGCCCGCGTCATCGAGCTGTTCCAACCGATGTTCTCGCCGATGTAGGACCAGTGATAGCCGGCCCGGCTGATCCGGGTGCCGAAGAACGCCTCGCCGGGCAGCTGGTGCGACATCCGGTTGTAGCGGGCCATCGTGAGGTTGTGCCGGCGCGCCGCCAGCCGTAGGTCCTGGTTGAAGACGAGCGCCGGCAGGCCGTGCGCCGCCCGCTCGGAGTTCAGCAGGTGGGTGACCGCGCGCCCGATCATGATCTCCTGGGTCGTGCGGTGGGTCGTCGCGGCCGACGCCGACGGGGCGTAGGTGAGCGCGGAGAGCAACAGCGTGAGGGCGAGGACGGCGGGGGCGAGGAGGCGGCGGAGCCGTCCGGGCCGGGCGTCGGGAGCCGTCAAAGGGGCAGAAAGCGTGGCGAGCGGAGCCATGCGGAACACCATCCGGTTGTCGAGCCGACTGTGCGTCCCCCCGGGTACTGCTCCCCCCAGCTACTCCCAGTAAACACATCACACCGGAGCTTCACAAGTCGGGAACAGGGGACTCCCGCTCCGAGTCGACCCTATCGGACGTCGTGTCCCAGCAGATGAGACAGCCGTCCCGGCTGGTTGAACGGGCTTCGCCCGCGCGTGTAGTCTTCGAGCCGTGCGCAAGCTCGTACTCGTTATCGAGCGCGTCGCGTAGGTCGTCAGCTCGACGACTTCGCGACGCGCTAGCCCTTCGTGCATCCGGCACGAGGGGTTTTTTGTTGGGATTTTCGCCCACCTGCGGCAATCCCGCCCCGCGAGCAGAACGCACACCCGCACCGACCGAGGAAGGCACGAGATGACCGACAGCACCGAGGGAACCGTCACCGGCGCGCAGGCGCTCGTCCGTTCGCTCGAGGAGGTCGGGGCCGACATCGTGTTCGGCATCCCGGGCGGCGCGATCCTCCCCGCCTACGACCCGCTGTACGACTCGACCAAGGTCCGGCACATCCTCGTGCGCCACGAGCAGGGCGCCGGCCACGCCGCCGAGGGGTACGCCCAGGCGACGGGCAAGGTCGGCGTCTGCATCGCCACGTCCGGCCCCGGCGCCACGAACCTCGTGACCCCGATCGCCGACGCGTACATGGACTCGGTGCCGATGGTCGCGATCACCGGCCAGGTCGGCCGGTCCTTCATCGGCACGGACGCGTTCCAGGAAGCCGACATCTCCGGGATCACGCTGCCGATCACCAAGCACAACTTCCTCGTGCAGGCGGCCGCGGACATCCCGCGGGCCATCGCCGAGGCCTTCCACCTCGCCTCCACCGGACGCCCCGGCCCGGTGCTGGTCGACCTGCCGAAGGACGTGCTGCAGGACCGCACGAGCTTCCACTGGCCGCCCCGGCTCGACCTGCCGGGCTACCGGCCGGTTACCCGCCCGCACGGCAAGCAGATCCGCGAGGCCGCCCGGATGATCGCCGCCGCCCGGCGGCCGGTCCTCTACGTCGGCGGCGGCGTGCTCAAAGGGCGGGCCACCAACGAGCTGCGCCAGCTCGCCGACCTCACCGGCATCCCGGTCGTCACCACGCTGATGGCCCGCGGCGCCTTCCCCGACAGCCACCGCCAGCACCTGGGCATGCCGGGCATGCACGGCTCGGTCTCGGCCGTGACCGCCCTGCAGAAGTCGGACCTGCTGATCGCGCTCGGCACCCGCTTCGACGACCGGGTCACCGGCAAGCTCGACACCTTCGCGCCGAACGCGGCGGTCATCCACGCCGACATCGACCCGGCCGAGATCGGCAAGAACCGGGTCGCCGACGTGCCGATCGTGGGCGACGTCCGCGAGGTGCTGCTCGACCTGATCCCGGCGCTGGAGACCGAGTTCGCGGCGGGCCACCGCGCCGACCTCACCGGCTGGTGGCGCCAGGTCGACCAGTGGCGCGAGACCTACCCGCTCGGCTACGCCGATCCGGCCGACGGCACGCTCGCCCCGCAGTACGTCATCGAGCGGCTCGGCAAGATCGCCGGCCCGGACACGATCTTCGCCGCGGGCGTCGGCCAGCACCAGATGTGGGCCGCGCAGTTCATCTCCTACGAGAACCCCTACACCTGGCTGAACTCCGGCGGTGCCGGGACGATGGGCTACGCCGTGCCGGCTGCGATGGGCGCGAAGGTGGGCTGCCCGGACAAGCTGGTCTGGGCGATCGACGGCGACGGCTGCTTCCAGATGACCAACCAGGAGCTCGCCACCTGCGCCATCGAGGGCATCCCGATCAAGGTCGCCGTGATCAACAACGGCAACCTCGGCATGGTGCGCCAGTGGCAGACGCTGTTCTACGACGAGCGGTACAGCCAGACCGATCTCGGCACGCACAAGCACCGGATCCCCGACTTCGTGAAGCTGGCCGACGCGCTCGGCTGCGTCGGACTGCGCTGCGAGACGAAGAGCGAGGTCGACGAGACGATCGAGAAGGCGATGGCGATCGACGACGCACCGGTGGTGGTCGACTTCACCGTGGGCAAGGACGCGATGGTGTGGCCGATGGTGGCCGCCGGTGCGAGCAACGACGACATCCAGGCTGCGCGGGATCTGCGCCCGTCCTACGACGCGGACGAATGATGGCCTCGCTGCGCCGCGTCGGGCTGCTGGGCGGGATGAGCTGGCAGTCGACCGAGACCTACTACCGGTGGCTCAACGAGGGTGTCCAGGCGCGCCTCGGCGGTCACTCGAGCGCTCCGATCACCGTGCACTCGGTCGACTTCGCCGCGATCGAGGCGATGCAGCAGGACGGTGACTGGGGCGCGGCCGGGGCCGCCCTCGCCGATGCGGCCCGGGCGCTCGAACGCGGCGGGGCCGAGGCGGTCGCGCTGGCCACCAACACGATGCACGTCGTCGCCGACGACATCCGGGGCGCGATCTCGGTGCCGTTCCTCGACCTGGTCGACCTCGTCGCCGCCCGGGTCGAGGGCGTCGATCGGGTCGGGCTGCTCGGTACCGGTTACACGATGGCGAGCGACCTGTACCCGAAGCGCCTCGCGCCGTTCGGCGTCGAGGTGCTCGTGCCGGATCCGGACGACGCTGCGCTCGTCCACCGCGTGATCTACGACGAGCTGGTCCACGGCATCGTCCGGCCGGAGTCCCGCGCGGCGTACCAGGCCGTCATCGCCCGCCTGGTCGAGCGGGGCGCGCGGACGATCCTGCTCGCCTGCACCGAGATCGACCTGCTGGTCGAGGTCGGCGACTCCGCGGTCCCGCTGCTCGACACCACCCGCGTCCACTGCGACGCGATCACCGAATTCATCGTCGCGGGAGGACCGAGATGAGCACTCACACGCTGTCCGTGCTGGTGGAGAACAAGCCCGGCGTTCTCACCCGCGTGGCCGGGCTGTTCGCGCGGCGCGGCTTCAACATCGAGTCCCTGGCCGTCGGGCCGACCGAGCACCCGGAGATCTCCCGCATCACGATCCTCGTCAGCGTCGAGGGCACCGTGCTCGAGCAGGTGACCAAGCAGCTCAACAAGCTCGTCAACGTCCTCAAGATCGTCGAGCTCGAGCAGGGCCAGGCGGTGCAGCGGGAATTGCTGCTCGTCAAGGTCCGCGCCGACGAGTCGAACCGGCGCGACGTGCTGCAGATCGTCGAGCTGTTCAAGGCGAAGGTCGCCGACGTCGGGCCGGAGGCGGTCACCGTCGAGCTCACCGGGCGACCTGACAAGCTGGAGGCGATGCTGAAGATGCTCGAGCCGTACGGCATCCGCGAGATGGTGCAGTCCGGCATGGTCGCGCTCGGGCGCGGCCCGCGCTCCATGACCCAAGCCGCGCTGCGTTCGGTCGAACGCAGCGCCTGACAACTCATCCGAGGAAGAAGGAACCGGTAGCGATGGCAGTGGAGATCTTCTACGACGACGACGCGGACCTGTCGATCGTCCAGGGGCGCAAGGTGGCCGTGCTCGGCTACGGCAGCCAGGGGCACGCGCACGCGCTGTCGCTGCGGGACTCGGGCGTCGACGTCCGGGTCGGCCTGCCCGAGGGCTCGAAGAGCCGGGCCAAGGCCGAGGACGAGGGGTTGCGGGTGCTCTCGCCCGGCGAGGCGGCGGCCGAGGCCGACCTGATCATGGTGCTGGCGCCCGACCCGGCGCAGCGCTCGCTGTACAAGGAGTCGATCGAGCCGAACCTCAAGGACGGCGACGCGATCTTCTTCGGCCATGGCTTCAACATCCGCTTCGGCTACATCAAGCCGCCGGCCAATGTCGACGTCGCCATGGTCGCGCCGAAGGGCCCGGGGCACCTGGTGCGCCGGCAGTTCGTCGACGGCAAGGGCGTGCCGGTGCTCGTCGCGGTCGAGCAGGACGCGACCGGCAAGGCCTTCGAACTGGCGCTGTCCTACGCGAAGGCGATCGGCGGCACGCGGGCCGGGGCGATCAAGACCACCTTCACCGAGGAGACCGAGACCGACCTGTTCGGTGAGCAGGCGGTGCTCTGCGGCGGCGCGTCCCAGCTGGTCATGTACGGCTTCGAGGTGCTGACCGAGGCCGGCTACGCCCCGGAGGTCGCGTACTTCGAGTGCCTGCACGAGCTGAAGCTGATCGTCGACCTGATGTACGAGGGCGGCATCGCCAAGCAGCGCTGGTCGGTGTCGGACACGGCCGAGTACGGCGACTACGTCTCCGGGCCGCGGGTGATCGACCCGCACGTGAAGGAGAACATGAAGGCCGTGCTGGCCGACATCCAGAACGGCAAGTTCGCCGAGCGGTTCATCGCCGACCAGGACGCCGGCGCGCCGGAGTTCAAGGCGCTGCGGGCCAGGGGTGAGAAGCACCCGATCGAGGACACCGGCCGCAAGCTGCGCGGGCTGATGTCCTGGGTCACCTCCGACGACGACTACACCGAGGGCACCGCCGCCCGCTGACGGCCCACCCCCTCCGCCCTACTCCTCGGTTGAGTGGCGCCTTGCCGGTTGAGTGGCGCCTTGCAAGGCGCCACTCAACCGGCAAGGCGCCACTCAACCGAGGGACGGGCGGCCGTCGTTGACCTGCGGTCGCCGACGTGGCAGCCTACTTATCTAGTTGCCTAGATAAGTAGGTGTTGTGGCGTGATCACCTTCCACCTGAACGCGCGGTCGAACCTGCCGCCGTACGTCCAGCTCGTCGAGCAGGTCCGGCAGGCCCTGCTCAACGGCGTGCTGCGCCCCGGTGACCGGTTGCCGACGGTCAAGGAGGTCGTCGGCTCGTTGGCGATCAACCCGAACACCGTCCTCAAGGCGTACCGCGACCTCGAGCGGGAGGGCCTCGTCGAGGGGCGGCAGGGGGTGGGCACGTTCGTCCTCGGCCGCCCCGCCGGCCCGCCGCCGATCGAGCAGGCCAGCCTGCGCCGCTCGCTGTCGGCCTGGGTCGCGAAGGCGCAGCGGGCCGGGCTTGCCGACGCCGACATCGAGAGCATGGTCCGCAGCGCCCTGCGGGCCGCTTCGGAACAGGCCAGCGCATGACCGCGGCCGCCATCGTGACCGCTGGGCTGGGCAAGCGGTTCCGCAGCACGTGGGCGTTGCGCGACTGCTCGTTCGAGGTTCCGGAGGGACGGGTCTGCGGGTTGGTCGGTGCCAACGGGGCCGGCAAGACGACGCTGCTGCGGATGCTGACCGGGCTCAGCCGGCCGACGACCGGCCGGGCCGAGGTCGCCGGCCAGGCTCCGCGCGACGCCGCCGGCTTCCTGGGCGAGGTCGGCTACCTCGCCCAGGAGATCCCGCTCTACCGGCGGTGGACGGCCGAGGACCACATGCGCATGGGCGCGCATCTCAACCGGCGGTGGGACGAAGCCTGGTGCCGCGACCGGCTGCGGTCCCTGCGCATCCCGTTCGACCAGCGCGTCGGCACGCTGTCCGGCGGTCAGCGGGCGCAGGTGGCGCTGGCCCTGGCGCTCGCCAAGCATCCGCGGGTGCTGCTCCTCGACGAGCCGGTCGCCGCGCTCGATCCGCTGGCGCGCCGTGACTTCCTGCGCACGCTCGGCGAGGCGGTCACCGACGGCGAGCTGACCGTCGTGCTGTCCAGTCACCTCGTGGCCGACCTGGAGCGGGTCTGTGACCACCTGATCGTGCTGTCCGAGTCGCGGACGGTGCTGGCCGACGACCTCGACGACGTGCTCGCCACCCACCGGCTGCTGACCGCGCCCCGCCGTGACACGGCGGCGATCGAGCGCGAGCACACCGTGCTGCGGGTCGAGCGCACCGCCCGCCAGGTGAGTCTCTGGGTGCGGCTCAACGGCCCGCTGCACGACCCGTCCTGGCAGGTGGAGGATCTCGGGCTGGAGGACATCATGCTCGCCTACCTCGGGCGCGGCCGGGCCGAACCGGCCGAACCGGTCGTCCTGAGCGAGGTGGCGGGATGACCTGGCTGCTCTGGCGACAGCACCGCGGGCAGCTCGCGCTGGCGGGGGCCCTGCTCGCGCTGTTCGCGATCCCGGTGGCCGTGACGGGCGGCAAGCTGGCCGACGCGCTCAACAGCTGCCGGGCCGACAACAACTGCGGCGGCATCGACCTGCTGCAGAACTACAACTCCATGCAGGTGTTGACGAGCCTGACCGTGGTCGTCCCGCTCGTCATCGGGGTGTTCTGGGGCGCGACGATCGTCGGCAAGGAGCTCGACAGCGGCACCGCCACTCTGGTGTGGACGCAGTCGATCTCGCGTGGTCGCTGGCTGCGGGCCAAGATCCTCACGCTCTTCGCCGCGACGCTGCTCGGCAGTGCGGCCGTGGCGGGGCTCGTCACCTGGTGGTCGAACCCGCGCAACTCGACGGTGGAGAGCCGGTTCGGCGGGCTGCAGTTCGACATCCAGGGAATCGTGCCGGTGGCCTACTCGCTGTTCGCGGCCGCCCTCGGGCTCGCGGCCGGCGTGCTGTGGCGACGGATGCTGCCGGCGATGGCGACGACGGTGGGCGGCTACATCGCCGTCCGGATGGTCGTCGAGCTGTTCGCGCGGGAGCACTTCCGCACGCCGGTCACCACCATCGCTGCGATGAAGGCGCGGGCCGACGTGCCGAGCGGGTCGTGGGTGATCAGCACCGATCTCACGCAACACGGGCAGGTGGTGACCGGACCGGTGCAGGTGCCGAGCAACTGCGGGGCCGCGGGCTCGCGCGACGCGGCGAACGCCTGCATGGACGCCCTGGGCTACCGGTTCCGGACGGTCTACCAGCCGGCCGGGCGCTACTGGTCGTTCCAGTTCATCGAGGCCGGCATCTTCGTCGCCCTGGCAGCTGTGCTCGTCGCGGTCGCGGTGATCGTGATGCGCCGCCACGACGCCTGACGGCTAGGGCTGGTTCGGGTCGGGGTGCAGGGCGAGGAACAGCGACCACGCGGGCGCGTCCGGGTCCTCCGGCCGCTGCTGGAAGTCGTCCAGCAGCTGCCGGAGTCGGTCGCGGAACTCGGCGAGGTCGGCGGGGGAGAGCTGTAGCCCGAGGCGGGCCGAGTCCACCTGATCGGCCGGCACGAGGGCGACCTCCTCGAGGAACGCGTCGAGCATGGCCCGGTCCTGGGCCGGCGTGCTGAGCTGCCAGGACTTCCGGGTCGCCCGGTAGGGGATCTCCCGGGCCCCGCGCGGGCCGCGGCGCTCGTTCTCGGCGTGCAGGAAGCCGGTGCGGACGAGCGTCCGGACGTGGTGGAGCACGCTGGCCGGATCGCGGCCGAGCACCTGTGCGATCTCCTTGTTGGTCCGCGCCTCGTGCAGGCAGACCCGCAGGATGCGCAGGCGCAATGCCGACGCGAGCGCCTTGGCCTCGTCGTCGGTGGCGCGTCGGCGGGACACCACTCGACGAGTCTAAGTATGCGATTGACATTTCTCAATCACTTGTCGCAGAGTGGCGGGGTGACCGATCTGCCGGCGCCCGTCCCGGCCGCCCGCAGGCGCGGCGGGCTCTGGCATCACCTCGACTTCCGCCGGTTGTGGATCGGCGAGACGGTCAGCCAGTTCGGGACGATGGTCAGCCAGCTCGCCCTGCCGCTCGTGGCGATCCTGGTCGTGCACGCGTCCACCTTCGAGGTCGGGTTGCTGACGGCGTTCGAGACCCTCGGCTTCCTCGTCGTCGGGTTGCCGGCCGGTGCCTGGGTCGATCGGATGCGGTTCCGGCGGGTGCTCATCGTCAACGACCTCGTCCGCGCCGTCGCGCTCGGCTCGATCCCGGTCGCCCAGCTGCTCGGCGTCCTCACGATCGGGCAGCTGTTCGTGGTCGCGCTCGCGACCGGTGTGAGCACGGTCTTCTTCGACGTCGCCTACCAGTCGTACCTGCCCGAACTCGTCGGCCGGCGCGACCTCGTCGAGGGCAACGCGAAGCTGCAGGCCAGCGAGTCGGTCAGCCAGATTGCCGGCCCGGGCCTCGGCGGGCTGCTGATCCAGGCGATCACTGCGCCGTACGCCGTCCTGATCGACGCGCTGAGCTTCCTCTGGTCGGCCGGGTGGGTCACTGCGATCAAGGCGCGGCCGCCGAAGCGCGAGCGCAAACCGGACCGGCACCTCGGCCGGGAGATCAAGGAGGGGCTGTCGTTCGTCGTGCGCAACCCGATGCTGCGGGCGATCGCGATGTGCACCGGCAGCTCGAACCTGTTCAACTCGATCTACTTCGCCGTGTTCTACGTGCTGCTCGCCCGCGACCTGGACGTGTCGCCCGGCGTCATCGGCCTCATCATGTCCACCTCGGCCGTCGGCGGCCTGATCGGGTCGCTGCTCGCGACCCGGATCGCGGCCCGGCTCGGCCAGGGCCCGACCATCTGGATCTCGGTCCTGGTCGCCGCCCCGCCCAGCTTCGTGGCGCCGTTCCTGCACCGCGACTGGACGCTCGGCCTGCTCGCCCTCGCGCAGATCGTGTTCTGGGGCAGCGCCGTCGTCTACAACATCACCCAGGTGAGCTTCCGGCAGGGGCTCTGCCCGCCGGCGCTGCTGGGCCGGATGAACGCCACGATCCGCTTCCTGGTGTGGGGCACGATGCCGCTGGGCGGGCTGGTCGGCGGCGTGCTCGGGTCGACGATCGGCATCCGCCCGACCCTGCTCGTCGCCGCCATCGGCGGCTGCCTCGTCGTTCCTGCCGGTCTTCCTCTCGCCCCTGCGCTCGATGCGGGAGCTGCCGACCTACGAGGAGCCGATGACCGTCTCGCATGGTAAGACGCCCTAACCACTAGGTGGGAACCGGACGAGCCCTCGGCTAGGCTCGGCAGCATGAGACTTGCGGTCATCCCCGGTGACGGGATCGGCATCGAGGTCACCGAGCAGGCGCTGCGCGTGCTCGAGGCGGTCCACCCCGGCGTCGAGGCCTCGCACTACGACCTCGGGCGCGGCCCGCTGGCACCGCACCGGCGAGGTGCTGCCGGACTCGGTGCTCGAGGAGATCCGCGGGCACGACGCGATCCTGCTCGGCGCCGTCGGCGACCCGACCGTCCCGTCCGGCGTGCTCGAGCGGGGGCTGCTGCTGCGGCTGCGCTTCGAGCTCGACCACCACGTCAACCTGCGCCCGGCCAAGCTCTACCCGGGTGTCTCGACGCCGCTGGCCGGCGAGCCGGCCATCGACTTCGTGGTGATCCGGGAGGGCACCGAGGGGCCGTACGCCGGCAACGGCGGGGTGCTGCGCAAGGGCACGCCGCACGAGATCGCCACCGAGGTCAGCGTCAACACCGCCTTCGGCGTCGAGCGGGTGGTGCGCGACGCGTTCGCGCGCGCGCAGGCGCGTCCGCGCAGGCACCTGACGCTGGTGCACAAGAACAACGTGCTGACCAACGCCGGCGACCTGTGGTTCCGCACGGTGCAGGCGGTCGGTGCCGAGTTCCCGGATGTCACCGTCGCCTACAACCACGTCGACGCGGCGACGATCTACCTCGTCACCGACCCCGGCCGCTACGACGTGATCGTCACCGACAACCTCTTCGGCGACATCATCACCGACCTCGCGGCGGCGATCGCCGGTGGCATCGGCCTGGCCGCGAGCGGCAACCTCGACGTCAGCCACACCAACCCGTCGATGTTCGAGCCGGTGCACGGGTCGGCGCCCGACATCGCCGGCCAGGGCAAGGCCGACCCGACGGCGGCGGTGCTGTCGGTGGCGATGCTGCTCGAGCACGTCGGCGCGACGGACGCGGCAGCCCGGGTCGAGGCCGCCGTTGCCGCCGATCTAGCCGACCCGGGACGCCAAGAATCCGGGGAGCACGCCCGAGATCGGCGAGCGCCTCGCCAAGGCCGCCGCCGGATGACGGTCGCGGAGGTTGCGGCGGTGTGGCAGACTCGGCGCGTGCACGTGAACACGCTCATTATCAGTTAGCGCGTCGGTACCGCTCCACACCGACGCGCAGACCCTCCGCATCCGCGGGGGGTCTTTTGTTTTGTCTCTGCACCCCGACACACCCCGACCGAAGGACGACCCGATGCAGACCGACGCGTTCCACGTCTTCGACACCACGCTGCGCGACGGCGCCCAGCGCGAGGGCATCACCTACTCGGTCGCCGACAAGCTCGCCGTCGCCCGCCTGCTCGACGAGGTCGGCGTCGGGTTCATCGAGGGCGGCTGGCCGGGGGCGATGCCGAAGGACACCGAGTTCTTCGCCCGCGCCGCCGCCGGCGAGTTGAAGCTGCGGCACGCCGTGCTCGTGGCGTTCGGCGCCACCCGCAAGGCCGGCGTCAGGGTCGAGGACGACGCCCAGGTGCGGGCGCTGCTCGACTCGCAGGCCGCGGTCGTCACGCTCGTCGCGAAGTCCGACGTCCGGCACGTCGAGCGGGCTCTGCGCACATCGCTGGAGGAGAACCTCGCGATGGTGCACGACACCGTGGCCTTCCTGCGCGCCGACGGGCGGCGGGTCTTCCTCGACTGCGAGCACTTCTTCGACGGGTACAAGCACGACCCCGACTACGGCGTCCGCGTCCTCGACGCCGCCGCCGCGGCCGGCGCCGACGTCGGAGTGCTCTGCGACACGAACGGCGGGATGCTCCCGATGGGCATCCACGACGTCGTGTCGGACGTGAGCCGTCGCGCCGGCATCCGGCTCGGCATCCACACCCAGGACGACACGGGTTGCGCGGTGGCCAACACCCTGGCCGCCGTGGATGCCGGCGCGACACACGTGCAAGGCACGGCCAACGGCTACGGCGAGCGGGCCGGCAACGCGAACATCTTCAGCGTCATCGGCGGCCTCGTCACCAAGATGGGCTTGGACGTGCTGCCCGACGGTTGCCTGCCCGAGATGGTGCGGGTTGCCCACGCGATCGCCGAGATCGCCAACCTGGCCCCGGACACGCACGCGCCCTACGTCGGCTCGTCGGCCTTCGCGCACAAGGCCGGGCTGCACGCGTCGGCCATCAAGGTCGATCCCGAGCTGTACAACCACCTCGACCCGACCGTCGTCGGCAACGACCAGCGGATCCTGGTCACCGAGATGGCCGGCCGGGCGTCGGTGGAGTTGAAGTCGGCCGAGCTCGGGGTCGACGTCAGTGACCGTCCGGATGTCGTCGGCGCCGTCGTCGACCGGGTCAAGGAGCGGGAGGCGGCCGGCTGGTCGTACGAGGCCGCGGACGCGTCCTTCGAGCTGCTGCGTGCGCGACGAGCTGGGCACGACGACGCAGCCCTTCGCGCTCGAGTCCTACCGGGTGATCATCGACCGCCGCGACGACGGCGAGCTGGTCAGCGAGGCGACGGTGAAGCTGCACGCCGGCGGGGAGCGCGTCATCTCGACCGAGGAGGGCAACGGCCCGGTGAACGCGCTCGACCGGGCTCTGCGCAAGGCGCTCGAGCGGGCTTACCCGCAGCTGGCCAAGATGGAGCTGACCGACTACAAGGTGCGCATCATGGCCGGCCGGCACGGCACCGACGCCGTCACCCGCGTGCTGATCGAGACGACCGACCATGAGCGGGAATGGACGACGGTCGGCGTGCACGGCAACGTGATCGAGGCGTCGTGGCTCGCCCTGCACGACGCCGTCCGCTACGGCCTGCTGGCCGCGCCGCCCGCGCTCTGAGCGGTCGGCGTTCGCCCGCCGGCACTGCTGTCTTGTCCGGCGATCGGATCAGCGCGGACGCCACCGACTCCAGCGGACCGTTCCGGTCGCGCGGACCTTGCCGTCCCAGACGAGTTCGACCGCGCAGCTGATCGCCCCCTCCTGCGCCGATGTGACCTCGGCCCGCAGGTCGACGGTCTCGGTCAACGGACTGGGCCTCAAGAAGCGCACGTCGAGTCCAGCGGTCACGTGGGACAGAGCCGCGCCGGGTAGCGGCAACCAACCGCGCCGGCCCGCTTCCCACAGGACGGCGGCGGCGCTATGGCAGTCCAGGACCGTCGCGATGATGCCGCCGTTGAGGTAACCCAACCCGTTGTCGTGCTCGGGCCATGGGGTGAAGCGCGCGCGCACCTCGCCGTCGACGAGGTAGCTGCGAAGTTGCAGCCCCTTGCGATTGCTCGGACCGCACCCGAAGCAGGACAGGTCCGGGAACAATTGCTCCTGAATGCTTGCGCCGTCCACGTGCGCCGCCGGGTTCACGCGGTCATCGTCGCAGGTTCGGCCCAGGTCTCACCCGGCCGCTGCACCTGAATGAGCAAGAGGGCTACCCCCGATGACGACCGCGACGAACCGCAGAACCCGTTTCGCACGGGCACAGTTGATCGGGCGTCCGGACCGGCCAGCCGTAGTCGGGTGGTGGGTTCTGCCGATGCCCGTGTTTCGCCTCGCGCAGCGCGCTGGTTTGCATCCGCACTGGTCGCTATATCGGGATGGCGGGCGGGGATAGCGACCGTTACGGGTGCAAAGCGCTGTGCGCGGGCGTGGCCCGTAGCGTTTGCTCGGCCGGAGCACCGGAGCTGGTCTGCCGCCAGCCGGTGGTGTGTGCAGTCCTAGCGCGGGACGGGGGACGGGCGCCGCGGCCCCGGCTGCGGCCGCCGAACGGACGCCGCCGGGGCGGGCCGCAACGCCGCGAGCACGCAGGTGTCGCACGAGTGCGTGCAGTCGGCGCCGGTGCCGTCGTGGGCGCACGCCGCCGAGCGCGCCGGCGCGTCGACGACGTGCAGCTCGTCGGGGTCGTGTTCATGGCCGCAGTCGCACATCTGGGCGCCGCTGGCCCGGACAGCCGCCTCGATCGCGGCGTCGAGCCGAGTGTCGGCCTGGTCGAGCTTCACCGACCGCAGCACGCCCCACGCGATCAGGGCGAGCACCACCGCGGTCAGCAGCGCAACCATGACGAAGGCCTTGATCAGCGCGGTCTCGGCCCCGGTGGCGGCCACCGCCCCCACTGCGATGAACAGCATCGCGAACAGGCCGAGGGTCGCGGCGAGCTGCCGGCGCTTCTCGACGGCGATGCCGGACAGCGGTGAAGTCACGACGTCGATTATGACGGACGGGCCGGCCGCCGGCCCGTTCACCCCGGGTAATCTCGACCATCGTGCGCATCGCCCGCTTCGTCCATCCCGGCTCGGCCAATGCCGAGGCCGGTGTCACCTGGGGCACGGTCGAGGGGCCGGCCGGGGTCGCGCCGGATGCCCTGACCGTCGCCGCGATCGAGGGCCACCCGTTCGGCCCGATCTCGTTCACCGGTGACCGGTGGGCGCTGCCCGATGTGCGGCTGCTGTCGCCGTTCCTGCCGAGCAAGGTGGTGGCGTTCGGCAAGAACTACGCCGCTCACGCCAAGGAAATGGGCGGGGAGGCCCCCGAGACGCCGTTGATCTTCATCAAGCCGTCCACGTCGGTGATCGGTGACGGCGAGGCGATCCGGCTGCCCCCGTCGAGCGCCGAGGTGCACTACGAGGGTGAGCTCGCGGTCGTCATCGGCACGCCGGCCCGCAACGTCGCGCCCGAGGACGCGCTCAACCACGTCTTCGGCTACGCGGCCGCCAACGACGTCACCGCCCGCGACCAGCAGCGGGCCGACGTGCAGTTCACCCGGTCGAAGAGCTACGACTCGTTCTGCCCGCTCGGCCCGTGGGTCGAGACCGTGCTCGACGCGAGCGACCTGCACGTGGTCACCCGGGTGAACGGCGCGGTGAAGCAGGACGGGCGGACCAGCCAGATGATCCACGACCTTCGCACGCAGATCGCGTTCGTTTCGGCGATCATGACCCTGCTGCCGGGCGACGTCATCCTCACCGGCACCCCGGAGGGGGTCGGCCCGATCGTCGCCGGCGACACGGTGAGCGTCGAGATCGAGGGCATCGGCACCCTGACGAATCCCGTGGTCAAAGCATGAGCACGCCCCGCCTTCGGGTCGCGCCGTCGCCGACCGGCGATCCGCACGTCGGCACCGCGTACATGTCGCTGTTCAACCTCGCGTTCGCGCGGCGGCACGGCGGGCAGTTCGTCCTGCGCATCGAGGACACCGACCGGGCGCGCTTCCGGGCCGACAGCGAGCAGCAGATCTACGACACGCTGCACTGGCTCGACCTCAACTGGGACGAGGGGCCGGACATCGGCGGCCCCTACGCGCCGTACCGGCAGTCCGAGCGGCTCGACACCTACCGCCCGTTCGTCGACCAGCTGATCGAGGCCGGGCAGGCGTATCACTGCTGGTGCAGCGCCGAACGGCTCGCCGAGATGCGCGAGCGGCAGCGCGCGCACAAGTTGCCGACCGGCTACGACCGGCTCTGCCTCGGCAAGACGGCCGAGGAGCGCAAGGCCCTCGGCGGTGCCACCGACGTGCCGGTCGTGCGGATGCTCATCCCCGACGACGCCCCGCTCACGTTCACCGATGTCATCCGCGGCGAGGTGTCGGCGCCCCGCCCGGACGACCAGGTGATCCTCAAGGCCGACGGCTTCCCCACGTACCACCTCGCCGTGGTCGTCGACGACCACCTGATGGGCATCACCCACGTCGTCCGCGGCGAGGAGTGGATCTCGTCCACGCCCAAGCACCTGCTGCTCTACCGCTGGCTCGGGTTCGACGAGCCGGCGTTCGCGCACATGCCGCTGTTGCGCAATGCCGACAAGTCGAAGATCTCCAAGCGCAAGAACCCGGCCGCCCGGCTGACCTGGTTCGTCGAGCAGGGCTACCTGCCCGAGGCGCTGCTCAACTTCCTCGCGCTGCTGGGCTACGGCCAGCCGGGGGAGTCCGAGATCTTCTCCTTCGAGCAGTTCAGCGCGTCGTTCGACTGGGCGCGGGTGAACACGGTGGGGCCGGTCTTCGACCTCAAGAAGCTGGACTGGCTCAACGGCCACTACATCCGGACGCTGCCCACCGACGAGTTCGCCGAGCGGTTGATCCAGTTCGCGGCGCGGGCCGGCGAACTGGGGCAGGACGCCGCGGCGTTCCTGCAGGCCGGCGCCCCGCTCGTGCAGGAGCGGACGGACACGCTCGCACAGGCGCTGGCCATGCTGCAGTTCCTGGTCGTCGACGACGCCGAGTTCAGCGTCGACGAGGCCGCCGCCGCCAAGCAGCTCGGGGCCGAGCAGCTGCCCACCGTGGCCGCGGCCGAGTCGGCCCTCCGGTCACTGCCGGAGTGGACCGCCGACGCGATCGAGCAGGCGCTGCGGTCGGCGCTGGTCGAGGGCCTCGGGCTCAAGCCGAAGTTCGCGTTCGGACCGGTGCGGGTTGCGGTCACGGGCAGCACGGTCTCGCCGCCGCTGTTCGAGTCGATGACGATCCTCGGCCGCGAGCGGTCGCTGGCCCGTCTCGCCGCCGCCCAGCGCTGACCGGCGCCGACGCGGCGCGGAGTTACCCAGGTCACAGGCGGGCGAACCGTGACGGTATTACTGTCACAGTCCCGGATGTCTTTCGAGGAGGCGCTTCGATGACCGCTGCCCGTCCCGCCTGGAGTGACGACGACGTCGAGGCGTTCCGCGACCTCGCGCGCACGTTCCTGGCCAAGGAGTGCGCGCCGCACGAGGAGCGCTGGGGCGAGCAGCAGCACATCGACCGCGAGGTCTGGAACAAGGCCGGCGAGCTCGGCCTGCTCTGCCCGTCCATCCCGACCGAGTACGGCGGCGGGGGCGGCACGTTCGCGCTCGAAGCCGTCATGGCCGAGGAGCAGACCCGCACGCTGGCGCCGAGCCTGGGCACGGCCGTCCACTCGACGATCGTCGCCCACTACATCAACGCCTACGGCACCGAGGAGCAGAAGCAGCGCTGGCTACCCGGGATGGCGAGCGGCGAGTTCGTCGGCGCCGTGGCGATGACCGAGCCGGGTACCGGGTCGGACCTGCAGAGCATCAAGACCAAGGCGATCCGCACCGGTGACGAGTACGTCATCGACGGCTCGAAGACCTTCATCTCCAACGGCCTGCACGCCAACCTCGTGGTCATGGTCGCCAAGACCGATCCGGAGAACGCGGCCAAGGGCATCTCGCTGATCGTCGTCGAGACCGATGGGCTGGAGGGCTTCAGCCGGGGCCGGGTGCTGAAGAAGATCGGCCAGCACGGGCAGGACACGGCCGAGCTGTTCTTCGACGGCGTGCGGGTCCCGGCCACGAACCTGCTCGGCGTCGAGGAGGGGCAGGGCTTCATCCAGTTGATGCAGCAGTTGCCGCAGGAGCGTCTCGTCCTCGCCGTCGCCGCGGTGACCGCGATCGAGGAGTCCCTGGCCCACACGCTGAAGTACACGAAGGACCGGCACGCCTTCGGCAAGCCGGTCTTCGCCTTCCAGAACACCAAGTTCAAGCTGGCCGAGGTGGCGACGACGGCCAAGATCGCCCGGGTCTTCATCGACGACTGCATCGCCAAGCACATCGCCGGCCAGCTCGACGTCGCCGACCGCTTCGATGGCCAAGTGGTGGACGACCCAGATGCAGTGCGACGTCGCCGACGAGTGCCTGCAGCTCTTCGGCGGCTACGGCTACATGCAGGAGTACCCGATCTCGAAGATGTACACCGACGCGCGGATCCAGAAGATCTACGGCGGGACGAACGAGATCATGAAGGAGATCATCTCCCGCTTCCTCTGACCACATCGGCCGTTGACCGCTCAATTTCTTGGTGCCAAGCTGCGCATGCCCGGCCAAAAGCGGGCAATCCTGCTCTGCAACCCCAAGGAGTGAGGGCACGTGACAGCAACCCATCGATTCCGGGCGTCCATCGGTGTGACCGCGCTGGCCGCCGCAGCGCTCGTGGCCGGCCTCTTCGCCGGGACCGGGCCGGCCGCGGCGACAGCGGCCCCGGTCGCGCACCGCATCACCGTCTCGCCCCAGGTGTGGCGGACGGCAGCGCCCCACGCGGTCACCTTCAACTGCCAGGCGCGTCCGCTCGACGGCTCGCAGGGCCCGCGCTGCTACCAGCCGGCCCAGATCCAGACCGCGTACGGCGTCACCCCGCTGCTCAACGCCGGCAAGAACGGCGCCGGTCGCACCATCGTGATCGTCGACGCCTACGGGAGCCCGACGATCGCGCAGGACCTCCAGGACTTCGACGCCACGTTCGGCCTGGCCGACTCCAACTTCACGGTGACCGCGCCCGCCGGTGACCCGCCGGCGTTCGACCCGACCGACGACAACCAGGTCGGCTGGGCCTTCGAGACGACCCTCGACGTCGAGTGGGCGCATGCAATAGCTCCGGGTGCGAGGATCGTGCTCGCCGTCGCCAAGAGCAACGAGGACGCCGACATCCTCGCCACGACGTCCTACGTCGTCGAGCACAACATCGGCGACGTCGTGTCACAGAGCTTCGGCGAGGCCGAGGCCTGCATGGACCCGCACCTCCTCCGCCGGCAGCACGCGCTGTTCGCGAAGGCGGCCCGGAAGGGCATCACGCTGTTCGCGTCCTCCGGTGACAGCGGGGCGGCCCAGCCCAGCTGCGACGGCAATAGTGCCGTCCTGGCGGCCAGCACGCCGGCGTCGGACCCGAACGTCACCGGCGTCGGCGGCACCACGCTCGACGCGGACACCACCACCGGCGCGTACCACAGCGAGACCGCGTGGACGGAGCCGTTCGGCTGCAACCCGCCGGCCGTCGCGGCCGACGACGTCAACTGCAGCGGCGGTGGGTTCAGCTCGGTGTACCGCCGCCCGGGCTACCAGGCCGGCGTGATCCGCGGTGCGCACTCCGGGCGGGGCGTGCCGGATGTCGCCTACAACGCCGGCGTCGCCGGCGGTGTGCTGATCGCCTGCAACTTCTGCAACGTGGTGTTCGGCCTGCCGACCGGATCGCCGAGCTTCTTCATCATCGGCGGCACGAGCGCCGGCTCGCCCCAGTGGGCCGGTCTCGCGGCGATCGGCGACCAGCTCGGACGCCACCGGATGGGCAACATCAACCCGGCGCTGTACGCGATCGCCCACGTCCGGTGGCTCTACGCGGCGACGCTGCACGACATCACGGTCGGGAACAACGACGTGTCCGAGATCGGGACCGGCTTCGACACCGCGAAGGGCTGGGATCCGGTGACCGGCCTCGGCACCCCGAAGGCGGCGACCCTGCTGCCGCTGCTCGCCCGGCTGACCGGCTAGCGGTGCGCCTCGGGCCGCGCGGCGTCCTCCCGCCGCGCGGCCCGGGCGACGCCGGACCCGCGCAGCCATTGCTTCCAGGGGTGGCAAAACTGTAACGTGTTCTCGTTTCGGGTCGCCGATCGAGGAGCGCACGCATGACCGCTCAGCTCAACCCTGTTGCCGAGACCTTCGAGGTCCGCAACCCGGCGACGGGGGAGTTGGTCGGCAGCTACCCGGTGCACACGGCCGAGGACATCGCCGAGCGGGTGGCCCGGGGCCGGGAGGCCCAGAAGTGGTGGGCCGGGCTGGGCTTTGACGGCCGCAAGAAGCGCATGCACCGCTGGGTTCGCTGGCTGGCCCGCGACTGCGACACGCTCTACGACATCGGCTTCCGGGAGACCGGCAAGCCCAGGGCCGACGTGCAGTTCGAGCTGCTGGCCGGGCTCGAGGACATCCGCTGGGCCGCGGCGCACGCCAAGCGGGTCCTGGGCGAGAAGCGGGTGGCGCCGGGGCTGGCGATGGTCAACTTCGACGCCCGGGTGTCGTACGAGCCGCTCGGCGTCATCGGCGTCATCACGCCGTGGAACGCCCCCGTCTACACGGCGTTCTGCGGCATGGCCTACGCGCTCGCCTCGGGTAACGCGGTGCTGCTCAAGCCCAGCGAGCTGAGCGCGGCCACCGGCGTGTACGCGGTCGAGTCGTTCCACAAGGCCAACCCGGACGCGCCCGCGGGGCTGGCCAGCTGGATCACCGGCTTCGGCGAGACCGGCTCGGCCCTGTGCAAGTCGGGCGTGGACAAGCTCGCCTTCACCGGCTCGGTGCCCACCGGCCGGCGCGTGATGGCGGCCTGCGCCGAGAACCTCACGCCCGTCCTGCTCGAACTCGGCGGCAAGGACGCGACAGTGGTCGCCGAGGACGCCGACCTCGACGCGGCCGCGGCGTCGATCGTCTGGGGCTCGATGTGGAACTCGGGCCAGGCCTGCGTCGGGGTGGAGCGGGTGTACGTCGTGCAGGCGGTGCGCGACGCGTTCCTGGCCAAGGTGAAGGAGCGGGCCGGCCAGGTGAGCGCCGGCCTCGAGGAGCTCAGCGACATCGGGCCGATGACCGTGCCCAACCAGATCGAGATCATCCGCCGGCACGTGACCGACGCGCTCGAGCGCGGTGGCACGGCTCTCGTCGGTGGCCTGGACTCGATCAAGCCCCCGTTCGTCGAGCCGATCGTGCTGGTCGACGTGCCCGAGGAATCCTCGGCCGTGCAGGAGGAGACGTTCGGGCCGGTCGTCGTCATCAACACCGTGGCCGACGCCGACGAGGCGGTGCGGCGGGCGAACGGCACGGCCTTCGGGCTGGGGTCGTCGGTCTTCTCCAAGGGCCGCGGGCCGGAGATCGCGGCCAGGCTGCGCGCCGGCGGCACGACGATCAACTCGGTGCTGACCTTCGTCGGCATGCCCTCGTTGCCGTTCGGCGGCGTCGGTGACAGTGGCTTCGGCCGGTTCCACGGCGACGACGGGCTGCGCGAGTTCACCCGGGCCAAGGCCACGACGCGCAAGCGGTTCAACATGGGGGAGGACATGCAGGTCTTCCCGCGCACGAAGGACCAGTTCGACGTGGTCTACAAGGTCCTGAAGCTTCGCTACGGCCGCAAGTTCCGCTGACGGACGAGGCGTCCGTCTCGCCTTCGCGAGCACAAAACTGTAACGTGTTCTCATTCTGAAGCGGTCCCGTCCGAGCGAGGAACCTCCATGCAGCGAAGTGCCGATTACGTCATCGTGGGTGCCGGGAGCTCGGGATGCGTGCTCGCCCGGCGGCTGGCCGACCGCGGGGCCAGCGTGATCCTGATCGAGGCCGGCCGGCGCGACAACACGCAGCTCGTCCGCAAGCCCGGCATGATCGGCCCGATGCACGCGGTGCCGCAGCTGAAGAAGACCGTCGACTGGGGTCATTACACCGTCGAGCAGAAGCACGCGCTGGGCCGCCGGATCCCGCAGACGCACGGCAAGGTCGTCGGCGGGTCGAGCTCGATCAACGGCATGGTGTTCGTCCGTGGCAACCGCAAGAACTTCGACGACTGGGCCGCCGAGGGCAACACCGGCTGGAGCTACGACGACGTCCTGCCGAGCTTCAAGAAGTTCGAGAGCTTCGAGGACGGCGGCACCGACTACCGCGGCGGTACCGGCCCGATCAAGGTCATCCGGGCCAAGGAGCTCACGCCGGCCTCGGAGTCGTTCCTCGACGCGTTCGCCGAGACCGCCGGGGTGAAGAAGAACGACGACTACAACGCCGCCGAGCAGGAGGGCGTCTCGATCTTCCAGCAGAGCAACTCCGACGGTCTGCGCTACAGCACGTCGGTCGGCTACCTCGACACCAAGCCGGCGAACCTCACCGTGCTGCCCAAGACCCAGGTCGCCCGGGTCGTCCTCGACAAGGGCCGGGCGACCGGCGTCGAGATCCTGACCAAGACCGGACGCGAGGTCATCCGGGCCGAGCGTGAGGTCGTGCTCAGCGGCGGCGTCTACGGCTCGCCGCACCTGCTCATGCTCTCCGGCATCGGCCCGGCCGACCACGTCGGCGCGTTCGGCATCGACGTCGTCGCCGACCTGCCGGTGGGCGACAACCTGCACGACCACCTCTTCGTGCCGATGACCTACGCGATGCCCACCGCGCTGCGCCGGCCCAACCCGTTCTACTTCGGCCGCGCGTTCGTCCGCGAACAGTTCAGCAGCGGCAGCACCTGGCTGGCCCGCTCGGTCTTCGAGGTGGTGGCGTTCGTCCGCACGCCGCAGGCCGTCGCCATCCCCGACCTGCAGATCCACGTGCTGCCGTGGAGCTACCCGGCGCCGAACCAGGACGCGCCGATCCGGCACAAGCCCGACCCGCGGCGGTCGCTGACGATCATGTCGACGCTGATCTACCCGAAGAGCCGGGGCACGTTCCGGCTGGCCTCGGCCGACCCGAGTGCCGCGCCGCTCATCGACCCGAACTACCTCGAGGAGCAGTCGGACATCGACGTGCTCGTCGACGGCATGGAGCTCATCCGCGAGACGATGAACTCCAAGACGATGCTCGGCGGCGTTGAGGTCGAGATCTCGCCCGGGCCGGAGTACGCGACTCGAGCAGGCCCTCGCCAAGGAGGTCCTGAACCGGGCAACGACCGTGTACCACCCGGTGGGGACCTGCCGGATGGGCGTCGATGAGCGCGCGGTGGTCGATCCGCAGTTGCGAGTGCGCGGCGTCGAAGGGCTGCGGGTCGCCGATGCGTCCATCATGCCGAGCATCGTCGGCGGCAACACCAACGCAGCGTCGATCATGATCGGGGAGCACGCCGCGTCGCTCATCCTGGCCGGCTGAGCCGATGGCCCGCGCGGCGCGCTCGCTCCGGGGCCGGGTCGCCTTCCTCACCGGGGCAGCGCGCGGCATCGGCCGGGCGACCGCGGCGGCGCTCGTTGCCGAAGGCGCCCGCGTGGTGATCGCCGACCTCGACGGCGCTCTGGCGGCCCGCACCGGCCGCGAGGTCGGTGCGATCGGCGTGCAGCTGGACGTCACCGACCACGCCGCGTTCACCGCCGCGCTGGACGAGACCGAGCACGAGGTGGGGCCGCTCGACGTCCTGGTCAACAACGCCGGCGTGATGGGGATCGGTGCTTTCGCCGACGACTCGGCCGCGGCGGCGTACCGGCAGTTCGAGATCAACGTCTTCGCCCTCATGCACGGCACCCGGGAGGCGATCGCGCGAATGCGACCCCGCGGGCAGGGCCACATCGTCAACCTCGCGTCCATGGCCGGCGTGGTGCCGACGCCGGGCGCCGCGACGTACTCGGCCAGCAAGCACGCCGTCGTCGGGCTGTGCGAGTCGCTGTGGTGGGAACTTCGCGGCAGCGGGGTCGAACTGTCCTACGTGCTGCCCTCGCTGGTGAACACCGAGCTGGCCGCCGACATCAAGCGGACTCGAGCTGCGGCCATCATCGAACCCGAGACGGTGGCGGCCGAGATCGTCGGCGCGCTGAAGGTGCCGCGCCTTGCCGTCTTCGCCCCGCGGTCGATGGGGCCGATCACGAAGGTCACCGGGCTGATCCCCGCGCGCGCTCGGCAACCGGATCATGACGTCGTCCGGGTCGGATCACCTGATCCTCGATTCGCTGGGTGGCGCCGGCCGCGACGCCTACGAGCGGCGGGTGGCCGCGTCGGCGCCGGCGGCCGACGCGCGGCGGGCCGGGAGGTAGGCGGTTTTGGATCGGGTCGAGGGCGTCCGGTAGAGTCAGCGGACGGCCCGAGCGGTACAACGCGAAGGTCGAAGACCCTTGGGGTATGGGGTAATTGGCAGCCCAACTGATTCTGGTTCAGTTAGTCTAGGTTCGAGTCCTGGTACCCCAGCGCACGGCAGTAGTGGCGAGTTCGACGAAGTTTCTGGGGCCCCGTCGTCTAGTGGCCCAGGACGCCGCCCTCTCAAGGCGGTAGCGCCGGTTCGAATCCGGTCGGGGCTACCACCACGAACCCCCCGGATTCCGGGGGGTTCAGTGCTTTCCGGCGCTTCTCGTTTGATGATCAACAAGGCCGCAGTCCGCAAATAGTCCGCAAGAAGTCCGCGCAGGGTGCGCGCGGGGGACCAATCGGCGGGCCAGCGAGCCTCAGTCCGGGTCGTATCGTCCGGTCGCTGGAACGGCTCGTCGGCGTGGCGGCGAGAGCCTCAATGGGAACCGGTCAGCGGTCGCACGGCCGACAGGTGACGACCGGCCGCAGAGTGGTCGACGTCGCGTTCGGCGGCGGTCATCGCTGCGTCGTGCAGGCGGTCGGCGACCTCGTCCAGCTGGTCGGCGTACAGGTGTCCGTACAGGTCGAGGGTCATGGTGGCCGACTTGTGTCCGAGCATCTGTTGGACGACCTTGATCGTTGCTCCGGACGCGATGGCCAGACTGGCAGCCGTGTGTCGCAGCTCGTGCGGATGAAGGCCGGCAAGTCCGAGACGCCGGGCCGCGTCGGTGAGCACAGCCCGCTGGAACACCTGCGCGCGCAGCGCGCCGCCTTTCTCGCCGGTGAAGACCAGGTCGTCCGGCTTGCGCCCGGCGAGGTGGATCGCTAGTTCGTCGACGAGGAAGCGGGGGATGGGCACTTCGCGCCGCTCATGCCCCTTGGGTGTGCCCCACGTCTGCACGCCGCGTACGAGCGTCACCGAGTCGGTGATGTTTGCGCGGCGGCGCAGGAGGTCGACGCGCGCGACGCGCAGCGCGGCGAGTTCGCCGAAGCGGACGCCGGTGTAGGCCAGGAAGAGGACGACGAGGCGGTACGACCCGCAGGCCTCGGCGAGATGTCGAACTTGATCGTGGGTCAAGTAGCGGCGCTCGGATTCGAGAACCCGCGGCAGGTTCACTCCCTCGGCCGGGTTCCGACCGAGGCGACCGTCCTTCATCGCGGTCTTCAGCATGAGCGAGAAGACGCGATGCACCTTGCGCACGGTCGCCGGGGAGCGTCGCGTCGACAGCCGCGTCAACCAAGCCTGCACATCGCTGTGGCTGATCTCCGAGAGCGGCACTTGCGACCACTGCGGCAGGACATGCTCGCGGAGGATGCCGGCGTAGCGCTCGTGCGTCGACGGCTTCAGGTGCGATTGTCCGGCGAGCCACCGTGGTGCCCAGTCAGCGATCGTGATCCTGCCCCGGTGGGGATCAACGTAGGTGCCGGTCTGAACCGCCGTGGTCACCGAGTCCAGCCAGCTCTGGGCGTCGATCTTGCGGGTGAAGTGGCGCGCGTGCTCCCGCCCGTGAGGGTCGCGGTAGCGCGCTCGCCATTGACCATTGGTGCGCTTGGCGATGTTGGCCACGGTCTGCCTCCACGGGTCTGGGTGGGCGCGCTCAGGCGGATCGTTCTCCGTCGTGTTGCTGGTCGATCCAAGCGTGGACGTCGGACAGTGAGTAGCGCACGTCGCGACCGATCTTGAAGCTGTGGGGGCCGGTGTTGGTGTGGCGCCACCAGCGCAGGGTGGCGACGGGTTTGCGGAGCAGATCGGCGACCTCGGTGATGGTCATGAGGCGGTCCTGGTCGTTCATGGCGGTGATCCTTTCTTCGCGCTCGTTCGCCCGTGGCGCGGCTGGGGCCGGGCCCGGCGGGCGTGATGGGTTCCTTTCGCAGGGAAGGGGTTCGTGTCGGGGATTACTGCCTGCGTGCGACAGCGGGGTGCCACCGCCGGTCGGCTCGGTCAGTGACCAATGGACGGTCCGTGCTCGATGTGTGGGGTCGGCGGATGCCACTGTTCGAGCCTGGGCACCCTGGCCAGCCGCGGGAGCGTGGAGGCCGTCGGGGCGGGTGTGTCGGCGGCTTCCCGCTGTTTACGGTCGCGGTCGCGGCGCCAGGCGTTGTGCTGGGTGGTGAGCCACGCGCCGGGGTCGGGGTGGCTAGTCAGCGCGGATTCGCGGCGAAGCCTGCTGAGGCGGGCGTCGGCGTTCGTGAGTTGCGCCTCGGCGGCTTGGACGAGTTCGGTGGTGCGGGCGATGGCCTCGGGGGTGGCGAGGTGATCGTGTTCTCCGGCGTTGTCCAGACCTTGTCGGGTGACCTCCCGCCGGTGCTGGAGGGCTTCGTGGGCGTGTTGCTCTGCCGCGGTGACGGCGTGTTCTCGAGCGGCGTGCTCGGCCTGCTGTGCGGCGGCGGCCTGGCGGTGGGCGTAGTCGTGGATCGCCGGGTCGATGTGGTCGTTGGCGGGGTGGGCGGCGGCGAACCCGGCCACCCCCGCCCAGTGGGCGCGGAGGTCGCCGACCATGGGCTGCCACCGGTCGGCCCACTGCTCGAGTCGAGTGGTGGCGGCGGCCACGTCGTGTCGGCCGCGTCCGAACCGGCCGGTCCCGGCTTGGACGCGCCGCGCGTCGGATTGTGCGCCGGGCCGGTCGCGGTCCCAGGCGGCCCGCAGCTGGTCGGCGATGCGGTCGGCTTCGCGGTCGATGTCCTGGTCGAGCTCGGCCAGCCGGGCCGCGGCGTCCGTGACCTGCTGCCGGGCCTGCTGGTCGGCGCTGCGAGCTTGCTGTTCGGCGTCGGCTTGGGCGGCGACGCGGGGTTGTGCTTGCTGGGCGGCCTGCAGCAGTGGCCGGTGGTGGGCGAGTTGGTGTTCGGCCTCGGCGCGTTGGTCCCAGGCGACGCGCAGGTCGGCGAGCACTTCGGACAGCGGGCGGGCGGTGGTGTAGCCGGCGGCAGCCCGCGCGGCCGCGGCACCGGCGGCGGCCGGGCCGAGGTCGGCACGGTCGCGGCTGAACGCGGCGACCCACTGCTCGCGGGCGTCATCGAGATCGCCGGCGACGAGGTGAGCGGTGTTGGCGTCCCGGCCACGGGTCATCGCCACGTAAGCCGCTGCGGCGGTGGTGGCATCGCTGAGGAGCAGGTGCGCCTCATTGGTGGTATCGCCCTGGGCGCCGTAGCCGGTGACGGCGTAGCCGAGCTCGACAAACGCCCGGACATACTCGGGCGGTAGCTGCCGCTGGCCCCGTTCCGGGTCGGTGAGGGTGAGCCGCCCGTCCGAGTGCACTCGCCTGACTGTCCAGGCCTCGCGGTTCGCGACCCCGAGCCCGGCATGGTTGCGGCGGGTCACGACCAGATCGCCGGCCCCGACCCGCTGCCCCTCCGCAGCAGCGGCCACGCGCTCGTCGTCGACGGCCCGGTGGGCGACGAGGCGGTCGCGGATCGCAGCGTTCAGCACGGCGGCCTGCTCACGGGTGTCGGCCACCACTGCGGCCGTGACCCCCTCCGCCCGCCGGACGGCGACCTGGTCGGCCAGCGCGTCGCGGCGCTCGACCTCGCTGCCGTGCACGATGATATGGCCGCGGGCCTGCAGCTCGTCGAACACCGCGGCCGGGTCGCCGCCATCCCGCATCGCCAGGCTCAACCGCGCGTACTGCTCATCGGGCACGGTCCGGCCCTCGGCGTCGGTGTGCAGGAACCGGTGCACCTTCGACAGATCGACCCGGGCGGCCGCGTCGGCCCAGCGCTCGGCCAGCTCCAGCACCCCGCCGCGCCCGACCGCCGGCAGCTGGTGCCGGTCGCCGAGCAGCGCGAGCCGGGCACCGGTCTCGTCGGCGATCGTGACCAAGGCGCGAGCGGTGTCCTGATCGAGCATGCCGGCCTCGTCGACCAGCAGCAGATCACCCCGACGCAGCACCGCCTCACCGGCCGGCGAGGCCGGGCTGCGGGTCCAGGTGCCGGTGCTGTCCCACCGCCAGCCGTGCTGCCGGGCCAGCGAGGCCGCCGACCCGGCCCGCGCGCCGACCTCGGCGCGGGCGGCTTGCGCGGCCTTCAACGTCGGGGTCACCACCACCAGCCGCCGCCCCCGCTCGGCAAGGGCGGCGTGGGTGGCGGCCAGCGTCGTGGTCTTGCCGGCCCCGGCCGCGCCCTGCACCACCACCAGCGCCGCGTCCCCAGCCAGCGCGGTCACCGCAGCGCGCTGACCGGCATCCAGCCCGGCCCATTGCGATGTCGCCGGGAGGGCGACGGGAAGCTCGGCGGTGTCGAGCGGTCCGGTGGCGCGGGCGGAGAGGCGGGTGGCGAGGTCGGCTTCGACATCCAGGACATGCTGGGAGGTCAGCGCCCGCACGTGATCGGGGGCGCCGCCATGGTGCAACGGCACGCAGCGGGCGGCCGCTCGCGCCGTGACGTCTTCGGCCAACTCGCTACAGGCGGCCGGCTCGGCGACCAGGAGGGCCCGGGCCAGCAGCAGTTCCACCTCGCCGCGCAGGTCGGCGGCGTTCCACGCGGACCGGGTGGCACCGATCCGAGCGATGACCTGGTCGGCGGCGGCGTCGCGGTCCACCCGGCCTGGTAGTTCGAGCGCGAGTTGGGTCGGGGTGTCACGGTCGCGGTAGCCGAGCGCGGCCAACTCCTCCAGCCAGCGGCGCCGCACCTCATCGCCGGAGCGGGGCACGATCTTGTCGGGGCGGTCCTCGGCCCACGCCCGGGCGTCCCACGACCTGCGCAGCCGCGGCCCCGGTTCCTGCTGCGGGTGCTCACGCCGCCAGTCGGCTTCGTAGCGGTCGAGCTGGGCGGCGATCTGCCCGGCCCGTTTCGAGAACGGCCCGACGAACGCGGCCAGTTCCGCGATCTCCCCGTCCTCGGTGAGGGTGTAGCCGTGCCCGGCCAGCGCGGCCCGGAACTCCGGATCACACGCGACCGCGGCATGGCCGATGCCGTTGATCGCCGCCAGCGAATCACGGACCGCGACCGTGTCGATCCCGCGCCACTTCCCGGCCGCGAACACCCGCGCGTTCACCTGCAAGTGCAGATGCCGGTGCGGGTCACCGGCCCGGGAGGTGAAGTGCCGCACCGTCACCGCCTCCAGCCGCTGCACCGACACCGCCACCTGCGCCCCCCGCGGACCGACCCGCGTCGTCGCATGCGAAGCGAGCCAGCCGACGATCTGCTCCGCGGCCCGGTCCTGCGCGCGCTCGTACGCGGCCGCGACATCCGGATGCAACTCGGCCGCCAGCGACCACGACTTCGGCCCGTTCACCACCACCTCGACGAACCGCACCGCCGACCCGTCCGACCGCAGCCGGCCCCGCGCGACCCCGGACTCGGGGTCGAGCCCGGCGACCCACGCCTCGTACCCGTCACCGGTCAGCCCGGCAAGCTCGGCCACAGGACGGTCCGGGCCGGCGGTGAACCGCCGGGCCACGCCGCTGCCCTCGGCCAGGTAGTAGTCATCGGCACGGCCCCGGTCAGCCTCGACATAGTTGCGGGCAGCCGCCGCCGAACCCCGATACACCTTCACCCCGCCGTGCATTCACCCGACCATTTCCAATAACGTCCAATAACCGCCAACAATGCAACCCGACCACGTTCTTCGTGCTACCAAATTGGTAGCATACGTGCCGCAATAGGTAAAGGCTTGGAAACGGTGGGTCAACGCTGATGGTATTGACAATGGCGCGTAAGCAGCTGGCATTGGGTATGTGACTGGTCGCGGGGGAGTGCTCAGTCTGGTGTGGTGTCTTGCTGTGATGTGTCCGCACCTGTGCGGTGCGAATGCTCAGCACGCCGCGGGCGCAGCGGTGGGCGCCCGTTTGGGTTGCCGCAGCACAGCGCCGAACCACACGTTTATGTTCGGCATGCCGACTGCTGAGCGGCTCTGCCCGCCGCACGCAGCGCTCACCGCGCGGTCGGACGACCTCGCGGTGACCCTGTTGTCGGGCGCCGAATGGTTACCGCGATACCGACCCAATCCTGCGGCAATTTGTGTGCCGAACGGCAACTCACAGGACTTCAATGTCGCGGGAAGAATGATCCCGGCCCACGTGAAAGGAGCCCAATTTCGGCGACATCGACTCCGACATCGAGGCCCCCGACATGCTGGTGCGAAAGCCGTACGCATTCATCCCCGGTCGAATCGCGTCTCGTCGACAGGCGTGTAGTAGCGGTCAGGTACCCGAGGACATGTAGGCGGCGAGGATGTAGTTGGGGTGGCGGTCGAGGTTGGTCCGGGCCCGGTCGTAGCGCATCGTCGTTCTCGGGTCGGCGTGGCGCGCCGCGATCTGGGTATCGCGCAGGTCGACGCCGGCGTCGAGCATCGTGGTCACGAAGGTGTGCCGGAGCATGTGCGGGTGCATCCGCGGGATGCTCACCCCGGCCGCTTCTTGGAGGCGATGAAGCCGGCGGGTGGCTGCGTGTCGATCCATGCGGCCGCCGTTGCGGTTCAGCAGGATCGGGCCGACCTCGCGGCTGTCGACGGCTCGGTCGACTGCGCGAGCGACAGCGGGCGGCATCGGTACGAGCACGATCTTGTGCCCCTTGCCGACGACTCGGAGGACGCGGTGACCGTGCTCCTCGCCGAGGTCGCTGATGTCGAGACCGGTCGCTTCGAAGATGCGTAGCCCCAGCAGCCCGAGCAGGCAGACTAGAGCGAAGTCGAACTGATTGGGCGACTGCCGCGCGGCCGTAAGCATGGCCTCGAACTGCAGGTGGCTCAGTCCCAAGGTGGGCGACTGGGCCGGTACGTTCGGTCGCCGGACGTACTCAGCTGGCGAGTGCTCGAGCACCCCGTCGATGACGCAGGTGCGGTAGAAGCCGGCCACCACAGCCATCCGCCGCGACACCGTGCTCGCCGCGAAACGGCGTTGCTCTTGCATCCACCGCACGTACAGCTCGAGGTGCGGACGGGCCGCCACGAATGGGTCAAGGCCGCGGTCGGCGCACCAGGACAAGAACGCGCGCAGGTCGGACTCCGAGTGCCGTCGAGACTGCCCTTTGAACCGGGCAAGGTAGGCCGCCGCCGCCAATCGCAGCGGGTCGAATGGGCCAGGCAGCAGGACTTGAGGAACCGAAGAGGTTGTCATCACCCGACGATGCGCGCCACCCGAACAGCCGTCGAGACGCACAGAAACGCCCGCTCATGCCGATGTGCGTGCGGTGCAGAACGCTGTGCGCTACCGCTGCTGCTGCTTATCCCTGGGCCTGGCGGTGCCTCACTTGTACGCTCGCCCGCATGGCCACAATCAGGGCGAAGGCTCGGGTCGACGTCGCAGTTGAGATCCCCAGCGACGAAGTGGCCGAGAAGATGCCGAGGCTCCTTTCCCTGTTGCCGCCGGATGCGGAGTCACAGCTCGTGAGCATCGACGGCGCTGCGAGTCTGCGCATCACGCTAGTGGGGGAATTTGCTGACGTGCGACAGAGAGTCGATGCGATCGCCGCCTTGATGGACGTTGGCTGAACGAGGCTCGCCCCGGCGTTCCTCGAGTCGCGCTGACATGCCGCGGAGCGGCTCTACCGGCTCTGCCGCATGAGGCGCGCAGACCACGACGTCTGCGTCAGGATGTAGTGGTGAACCGACGCGCTCTTGGCGAGCTTTTTGCCGCCGAGCACGTTCGTCCAGACTCCTTCAGTCTCGCGAGCCTCACGGCGACGAGTGCCTCTGTTTGGAGCCGGTTATCGACGGCTGGTCGGTCTTCTACGCGGAGCGCGGTGTGCGGACAGGTGAGCGCAGGTTCGACACCGAGCACGAAGCCTGCGATTTCATGGCGGCGCGCTTGCTCGCGGACAGAGGGAACCGCCTCAACAACCCGTAGGCACCGCGATTACGTCCGGTTATGCCGCCGTCCGCGTGATCTTGCCGATGAGCGTGCAGCGATTGCGATTGTTGTTCACTGACGACAAGATCACGCGATGGAAACTCAGTTTGTCAGCAACACGATGGCGCGAGTTGATCTGTCGCAAGGCGAGGTCGACGTTCTGCTCGCGGCGTTGCGGGAGTCGTTACACGTCGGACCTGATCCGCGACGGCGTGCCATGTTGGAGTCACTCGAAGCGCAGTTCGCGCGCGTCACGCGACCACCTGACTGGGCCACGGGTCGGGCAGCCGATGCGGACCAAAGCAGAGTGGCAACGCGCGAGGACCTCTGCGCGTTCGTCACAGCGATGCACGCCGACCTGGTGGCCCACCCCGGAGAGTGGGAGAACCACACCCTCGAACGTTTCCTCGAAGCGCTGAACGCCTCCATCGACGCGGTGGAGCAGTCGTATCGCAACGAAGGTCAACAAGTCCCGGACCCACCCACCTGGAGCCTGTTCGCTCTCATCCTGAAGGTCGCTACCGAGTACGAGTAGTTCCAGTCTGTGTCGCGCTTTGGCAGGCTTCAACGTCATGGCGCTGCGCGGGCACGCTGATACCGCTGACGTGGCCACACGACGATGCCGCCACGACAAGCGGTATGCCAGTGCTGGCGAGGTGCGGCGCTGCCCCGCTCAGAGTTGGACGAGCCCGCGGGCTGATCGGTGCCGGGCCCTCACGACCCAACTCGCGCTGACCGCGAGCCAGAATGCGCCGACCAGAAAGTAGAAGTCGGCGCCTTCGTGCATGAGCGCGGCAACAAGGAACATCACACCCAGTACGAGGCACGCCGCTGCAGAGGCCCACGCGATCTTGGCGCTCTTCACGACTCAGAAGGTACATCGTCCGAAGCTGCCACCCGACCACGTGATCTCGCCGATGAACATGCGTCGACGTGGCCGACATGTCACGCTGTCGACCAGCGGCTCGGCGTCGGGGCGGAGCGATCGACCCGAGCGGCTACTTGAGGCCGCGGGGCGCGATATCCGCAGTTTGCCGTTCGCAGCCGATAGCGCCTCGGTGGGAGCAGCGAGCGTAGGGATGTGAGTGTGAACGGGGTCCGCGTCACCTTGTACTCGGAGGCCCTGGCCGTTGTCGGTCTGGTTGTCCTCGCGTGGCGATCCGGGCCGATGGCCGAGGGCCGATTTGCGGACGCGCTGCTTTCCGCCCTTGTCCTGGGCGTGCTCGCGTTCACGCTCGGGCTGCTCTGCGGCCGCGCGTCAACACCCCGAACCGTCATCGTCAACGCTCTGGCCGTTCCTGTCGCCTACATGGTGGGTTTCGCCGTCGCCGGCGCCGGCGGCGGCCCCTGGTACGGCTTCCTGTTCGACTACGCGGTCACGGCAGCGCTCGGCCTCGGAGTCGGGTTCGCCGGCTACGGCCTCGGACGAGAGTCGAAGACCTTGTCAACCCACTGACCGTGAACTCCATCCGGACATGCCGCGTTGAGGGCACGGGGATGGGCGCAATATGCAGCACAATGGCCGTATGGAGGAGCTGCTCCGCCTCGGTGATGCCCTGAATGTTGTGCGCCGTGAGGCCCCGGACACAACCCTGTCGAAGATCCGACATCTTGAAGGCCGGGGGCTCGTACCCACGACCGTTGACGAGGATGGCACTCGATGGGTGCGCGCCAGCGACGTACTGGAAGCCCTCCGGGCTGAGCGACGACGCGAGCACGTCGTTTCACATGAGCCCTGCCCTGTCCTCCCGCTTCGGCCTCGTCGCAGTGGCTGACCAGCGAGTAAATCGCCTGACCCACCGCTCTCATGCCGCGGAGCGGCTCTACCGGATCTGCCGCAGATCGCATGGCGGCATAGCGTTCCGCTCATGCCGCGTAGCGTGCCGCTTCGCGGGCACGCTCATGCCGCCTTCCGGGCGCGTTCGAGGCGGATGAGAGCGCAGCGCATTGCGCGGACTTATTCGTCCGCTGGCGAGGCGTCGGGGTCCTCGCGGTTTCGTCGTGAGGCCGCACTGTGGCGGAACGGGCGTGACGGCTCGGACACCTTGCCGCTGAAGATGTTGAGGGTCTGAGAGATGAAGACGTCTCGGCCCATGCGCTTCAGGCAGTAAGCGAGTAGCACGAATGCGAAGAGACCCACCGCCACGAGCACCACGACGACCGCGATCGGCTGCACCCGGGCAGGTTACCCAGAATGAGACCGTTCGCCGCGGACGCGAACCAACCGGATCTGCCGCTGTCGCGGCCAATACGATCATGCCGCTGCTGGCGCGCGGTTCACGCGCTGTGCGGGGGTGGCCAGTCGGCGGGAAGCTCCTGGAGCCGGCGGGCATGGTCTGCGGCGTCGACCAGTCGCTGTTCGGTCATCGCGGTATGGATGTCATCGCTAATCACGGTAGCGATCATGTGCATGATGTTGTGCCAGTCGTAGCCGAGCCGCGCGAGACGCTGCACGGTCGGCCAGGTTTCGGGCGGATCGTCAGCGAGCAGCTGGTTGGCCACGACCTGATGCAGTGCGATGTGCAGTCTCGGATTGATCGGCTCGCCATCGCCGACGACCTCGTCGCCGGTACGAAGTGCGTCGGCATACTCGGGATGCTGGGCCTCGATTAGCAGCATGAGCTGGTCGTCGTCGGCTGGGTCGAGCAGTTCGAGATCGAGTCCCCCGAACGTGCCGTGTCCCGCAGGCATCACCCATGTGTTCGGCTCTCCGGCAACCGGATCGTCGAACCAGTAGCCGTCCTCGAGATCAAGGTCGAGTCCCACGCTGTCAATGAGTGGACGCGTGCCCTTGCCGGTCACCGACCGGCGCGCCGGCTTGCGAGGTCTTCCTCGACCCGGCGGCCGACCTTTGCTCCGTGGACTCACTCCAGGATTCTCGCAGCCTGAGCGGGCCGGCGGCGGTTCAGTGACGTCGAGCTAGCCGCTCGCGGCGGCGGTCGAGCCGCTCGGCGGCATCGCCGATGTGAGGCTCGACCACCTTCTGTGTGTATAGTGTGTGTTGTGACTCGCTTGAACGTCTATCTACCCGACGATCTAGCCGCTCGGGCGAAAGAGGCTGGGCTGAACTTGTCCGCCGTCACTCAGGAGGCGGTGCGGCAGACCCTGGCCGCGCGTTCGACTGATGCGTGGCTGTCCTCGATCTCGCAGGCGGGACCGGCGCAGACGGTGACCCACGAACAAGTGATGTCGGCACTAGACGAAATCCGCGACCAAGCCCCGACCCGACATGGCTGAGGCGGTCACTGATGCGTCGGCGCTTGTTGATCTGCTGCTCGGGAATGACCTCGGTCGCGCCGTCGGCAAGCGGTTAGTTGGGACAGGTCTGCACGCCCCGGCGCATGTCGACGCCGAGGTCCTGTCGGCATTGGGACGGTTACATCGAGCGGGCGTTCTGGACGAGGCCACTGTCGAGACCAAGCTGATCGCGCTCGCCGCCGCGCCGATCACCAGGCATGGTGTCGACGATCTTCTCGTCGGTGCCTGGGCGCGACGTCATCGGCTTCGGCTTGCCGACGCGATCTACATCGAACTGGCCGACCGGCTCAGTTGCGCGATGGTGACAACCGACCGCCGACTGCGCGACGAGCCGGGAGTTGACGTCGTCTAATAGCCCCGCGGTGCCGATCTGCGGCATGAGCGTGCCCGCGAAGCGGCACGCTACGCGGCATGAGCGTGCCCGCGAAGCGGCACGCTACGCGGCAGAGCCGGTAGAGCCGCTGCGCGGCTATGAGAGCGCGTCAGCTCAGGCCAGCCATCGCGACGATCCAGCCAGCCTCGACGAATGCCTGACGGTTCGCCTGCAACCAGCCGGCATGTACGTCGTCAAGGACGATCGTGGCCCGTTTCAACGAAGGTGCCCACGACACGCTGACGACCGTTCTTTCATTCAAGTGCGGCGCAGCGCCTGTCCGAACGCCGAGGTCGACAGCCTCCCCAACACGAGGCACCGCAGGAGCGTCCTCGACGTCCTTCCAGAACTGCCATTGGCTGCCGTCAACCTCGCCGTGCACGACCAGTCGAATGCGCATCCGCCGATCATGCACCGCGCGGCGAGTGCGCCATCACTAGCACGCACTCATCTCGGCATGAGCGGATGGATGCGCAGCTTGAACGCGGTCAGGGTCTAAGCAGAGGCACGCATGATCGGACTGAGTACCTGGTCGCTCGGTGCCGGCTTGTCGGCGCGCTCGCATGTGAGGTCGTGACGTGGTTCTCATCGCGCCATCCGCGGCCACTGAGGATCAACCGGAGGGCAAGAGCAACACGGCCAGCTGTCCGCAAATAGTCCGCAGCAGGTTCAGCGAGGTCCATCAACAGCCATTTTCAGTCAGTACGGCTGATCCTATTGGAGGCCAGCAAATACGGGGCCTGCAAGCACTTGACAGTGATCACCAACATAAGCCGATTTTGACCGGTCTCGCACTCTCAAGGCGGTAGCGCCGGTTCGAATCCGGTCGGGGCTACAACGTCGGACCTCCCGAAGTGTGGGGGGTCCGTTTCTTTTTCCGGCCACGATTCAGCGCGTCTTCCCCTCTGGTTCGGTCACCAACCGGCGCCTTATCTGCCTGAACCAGAGGGGTAGAGCATCCACCACCCCTCGCGAGGCGCGCTGCTCGGGCGGTGCGGCTGGGCGCGATCACAACGATCGACAGGAGTGCCCGGCTGTCATGACTGGGCCGGAGCGCCCGCCAGACCCGGGCGCAGCGCGCTGAGCACACGCTGGTGGGTCAGCCAGCCGACCACGGCTCCGCCATCCTCGCCGAGCACCGGTACCGCCGGCCCGTCGGCGCCCTCGAGGGCGTCCAGCACGTCCTGAAGGGAATCGCTGGCTCGCACCGCCGGTGGCTGCCGGAGCGCGACGGCCACCGGCGCGGCGTCGTGGTCTCCGTCGGCCAGTATCTCCGCGGCCACCTGAGCGGTGAGTACACCGATGTACTCACCTGCGTCGTCCACCACCGGCAACTGGCCGTAGGGCTGCCGGCTGAGTTGCCCGGCAGCGACGAGCAGCAGCTCTGACGAGGCGAGCGTCGCATCGACCGGCTCCATCACGTCCCCGGCCGTCACGCCGGCGAGCGAGCGGGAGGTGGGGTGTTCATCGAGGTCGATGCCGCGGCGGCGGAGCTTGAGCGTGTAGATGGTGTCGTGCGACAGCAGGTGGCTGATTCCGGTGGCGAGAACGATCGCCGTCATGAGCGGAAGGATGATCGAGTACTCGCCGGTGAGCTCGAACAGGATGATGACCGCGGTGATCGGCGCGCGGGCCGAGCCGGCGAAGACCGCGCCCATCCCGATCAGGCCGTATGCGCCGACCGGGCCGGCGAGGCCCGGTATCGCGTGGTGCAACGCGCCGCCGTAGGCCGCACCGAACATCGCGCCGATGAAGAGGCTGGGCGCGAACACCCCACCGGAACCGCCGATGCCGATGGTCAGGCTGGTCGCCAGCATCTTGCCGATCAGCAGCGTGGCCAGGAACAGCAGCGTGTAGTGGCCGGCCGCCCCGCGGCTCAGAACCGGATAGCCGACGCCGTACATCTCCGGCAGGGCGAGCAGCAGCAGCCCGAGGGCGACGCCACCGACGGCCGGACGCAACCACTCCGCCCACCGCCAGAGGTGGTCGCAGAGGTCCTCGACGGCGTACAGCACCCTGGTGAACACCACCCCGACGACGCCGGCGAGGACGCCCAGACCGGCGAACAGCAGGTACTCGACCGGGTGCTGAACCGAGAACGACGGAAGGTGCAGGAAGGCGACGTTCCCGAAGGCGGCGCGGCCGATCACGCTGGCAGTGACCGAGGAGAGCACCACCATGCCGAACGACTGCGCTGCGAAGTCGCGCAGGATGAGCTCCATCGCGAAGAACACCCCGGCCAGCGGCGCGTTGAACGTGGCCGCGATGCCGCCGGCCGCGCCACAGGCGACGAGCACCCGCATCCGCGGCTCGGCGACCTTCACCAGGCTGCCCAGGGTGGATCCGAGTGCTGAGCCGATCTGGACGATCGGCCCTTCGCGACCGACCGAACCGCCACCTCCGATGCACAGCGCCGAGGCCAGTGCCTTGACGCCGGCGACCTGCGGCTTGATCCGTCCGCCCCGCCGGGCAACTGCGTACATCACCTCGGGCACGCCGTGGCCACGCGCTTCGCGAGCGAAGAACTGCACCAGAGGCCCGTACAGCAGGCCCGCGATGACCGGGGCCAGCACCACGAACCAGCGCCCGAGCCCGGGCACGTGCGGGTTGGCGGCGTGGCCGGCCGCGGAGTAGTCCGCGTGACCGGACAGCGCGCGCGTGAACGTGGTGATGAGCCAGCGGAACACGACCGCCCCGCCGCCCGCGCCGGCGCCGACCACGAGCGCGAGCGCCAGCAGGCCGGAATTCGACCCCCGCAGCGCATCGACGAGGCTGGTCACGCCGCGCCGTAGAGGCAGGCTGCGGGCACGACCGGGCACCACAGGAAGTGGCGCAAGAGTGCCGGTCGGAGAGGCTCCTACTGCTACGTCTACTGCCGCGTCGCGTTGCATACTGCAACGATTGTATCTGAGGACAGTTGCTGCTCCGTCCGATCGGTGGCGCTCGGCGGATAGCCGCCCGACTCGAGCGACTCGCCGGTGCCGGGCGCGCCGGCCAGCTCGGCGCGTTGCTCGTCGCTGATCCAGCGCCACGTGCAGGCCACGGCCGCAATCCCGATGGGAAGCATGGCAACAATCATCGCCAGCCCTCCCGCGCTGTCGCCGCGGGCGACGTCGGCCACCGCGGCCAGGTCGAGCGATGGCGCGGCCAGGAAGAGATAGACGGCGCGACCGGCGGGGTCCAGCCGGCGCGGGCCCGCCAGCACGGGAAGCCAAAACGCCACTGCGCCGACGACCAGCATCAGGTGGAGAGCCACCCCGATCGGATCGAGGCGATCCTCGTCGGCGAGCACGACGCCCCCGTGGAGCAGGACAAACCCGACAAGCGTGACTCCCGGAGGAAGGCTCAGGATCCGTAGGGACCGCCGCGGCCGAACGGCGAGCACGATGGCGGGCGCGAGCACCGAAGTGACCGCCCCCATCGCGGCCATATGCAGGACCGGCCCGATCATCGGCTGGATCGCTCCCTCGTCCTGTTGCTCCACCGGTGACGGGCGCCGGTCGCGGGTGGAGTTCGGCGGTGCTTTCCGCGAAGACGGTACCCCTATGCAATCGTTGCTAACCGCTCGTGCCGATTTCCTCCGGATGGGCACACCTGCGACAGTTGCCCCGGCAGCGTCACCGCGGCGATCGCGGTCGTCGCGAGGATCAGCGCCGTGTCCGCGAGGATGTTTCGCGCCGGGCGTCGGGATCGCCGCCGCCCCACCCTCGGGGCCGGAACGACCTCAGTGATCTCATCGCCGGTGTGCCGGGCCCGGCGGCGCGGTTGCGCGGTGGAAGACGCCGTACCCGGAGAGCGCGATGACCGCGACCGCGACCAGGCACAGCCAGCGCTCGTACACGAGCCCCACGCCCAGGAGGCCGACGCCGAGGGCAAGGGGCAGGAGCATGCCGGCGCGCTGCCCGACCACAATGCGGCTCGGCGGCTCCGGCCGCCGCGCGAACGCGCGGTGGACGAGGTACGCGGTGGCGAACAGGGGGAGAGCGGCGAAGTAGTAGAGGCCGATGAAGACGGGGTTCTCGCCGAAGATCCACATCAGCGATGCCAAGACGACGTTCAGGGTGGTCCACCCCGCGAGTACCAAGGCCGGCCGGACCATCAGACCTTAACCTCGTCGGGCGCCTCCCGGGCATCGAGCAGCGGGGCGTAGCTCCGGATGGGCGGCACCCGGTGGCCGGCGTCGAAGTTGAAGCGCGTCGGAGGTGACGCGCTGGCCCACTCCAGCGTCGTCCCGTGCCACGGATCGTCACCGGCAGGCAGCCGCCGCTGGCAGGCGCTGACCACGTTGTAGATCGCGACCAGCATGCCCACCCCGAGCGTGAAGGCGCCGACGCTGGAGATCAGGTTCAGGGTGGTGAAGCCGGCCCCGGCCGGGTAGGTGACCACCCGGCGCGGCATGCCGCGGTACCCCAACGCGAACATCGGCAGGAACGCCAGATTGGTCCCCACGACCATGAGCCAGAAGTGGGTCCGACCCAGCTTCTCGTCCAGGCGCCACCCGCTCATCTTCGGGAACCAGTAGTAGAAGCCGGCGAACAGCCCGAAGACACTTCCCGCGAACAGCGTGTAGTGGAAGTGCGCGACCACGAAGTAGCTGTCGGTGACGTGCCGGTCGAGCGATGGCGTGGCGACCATGATGCCGGTGAGGCCGCCGACGAGGAACTGCGGGATGAAGGCGAGGGCGAACAGCATCGGGGTGGTGTAGCGGAGCCGGCCACCCATGATCGTGCCGAGGAATCCGAAGTACTCGAGCCCGGCCGGGATCGCCAGCAACGTCGACGTCAACGAGTAGTAGTCGTCGGCGGCCTGGCCGGTGGCGAACATGTGATGTCCCCAGACGCTCATCGAGAGCGCGGCGAAGGCCATGAGGGACAGGACCGTGGACGTGTAGGCGAAATAGCGCCGTCCGGCGAAGGTGGACAGCACCTCGGCCACCATGCCGACGAACGGGAAGAACATCACGTACACGACCGGGTGCCCGTAGAACCAGAACAGGTGCTGGTACCCGACGTTCCAGAGGTTGTGACCGTCGAAGAAGGCGGGATGGATCCGGCCGAGGCCGAGCATGCCGAGCGCGACGAGGAGGGAGGGGAAGGCCATCAGGACCATGAGGCTCGTGGCGATCTGCGACCAGGTGAAGATCGGGAGCCGCAGCATGGTCATGTGGGGGGCGCGCAAGCGCAGCGCCGTCCAGAGCGTCGTCCCCGCAAGCAGCATCATGCCGACCGTGGAGAGGAACGTGCCGAGGATCCATAGATCCATGCCCGGTGCTTGGGTGTAACGGCTGTCCGACAGCGGCGTGTAGGCCGTCCAGCCGTCACTGGCGGCGCCGCCCGAGGTCAGGAAGCCGGAGAGCACGCTCAGGGCGCCGAGGAGGTACAGCCAGTACCCGAACAAAGCGGTACGAGGCGCAGCGATCACCGGGGCGCCGACCTGGAGTGGTACCAGGTAGACGCCGAACCCGATCGCCAACGGGGTGACGACGAGGTAGATCATCCCGCTGCCGTGGATCGTGAAGATCTGGTTGTAGACGTGCGGGCTGAGCAGGTGCTGGTCCGGCTGCGCGAGCTGGGTTCGCATGATCATCGCGAGCAGGCCCATCAACAGGAACAGGGCGAAGGCCGTCGCGATCGTGAGGATGCCGATCCGCTTGTGGTCCCGGGTCGAGATCCAGCCCGCCAAGCCGCCCGGCTCCGGGACATCGGCCAGCGCGAGTGTGCGCGTCTGCCAGCTCATCAGCCGGTCACGTTGGAGGAGCCGCCCGACGACAGCCACTGCCGGTACTTCTCGGGCGAGACGGCCTTGAGATAGAAGTCCATGGCGTAGTGCCGGTCACCGCAGAACTCGGCGCACCGGCCGATCCACCGCCCGGCCCGATCGACGATGAACGTGAACCTGTTCGTGTGGTGGGGAAAGGCGTCCATCTTGTAGCGCAGCGCGGGCACCCACCAGGAGTGGATGACGTCGTCGCTGTGGACGGTCACGGTCACCCGCTCGCCGACCGGGACGACCATGGTGGGCAGGTCCTCTCCGTCACAGGTCGCGGTGACGGTGATTCCCTTGCCCGGATAGTCGAAGCGCCAGCACCATTGGAACCCGGTGACGTCGACCCGGGCCGCCGGGGTGGCCGCAACGGAGCGCTCCTCGGACGTCGTCCGGAATGACAGGATGACGACGCCGATGGCGATCGCGGCGACCGCCGCCCCGTACACCGCCTCGAGCCGCCGGTTGTCGCTCCGCTGGGACGGAGCCGCCCCGCGGCGTCGCCGCACCGAACTCCGCCAGACCGCCACCAGCATCACGCCGACGACTGCGGCGAAGACGACCGCGGCGATCCAGGACTCGACGCCGAAGACGGTGCCGAAGATCCGGCGCGGGTTCATGCAGGCTCCCCGGTGCGGCGAGGCAGGCTGGTGCGGTGGTTCCGCACGGTTCGTCAGGCACGGCCGTCCCCCGAACCGTCTCGTGACTACCCGGCACCCGCGCGGAAATAACCGCGGTGACAACCTGCTGCACCAACGATTGCACAGGGCCTGCTCTTGCAGTATGCAGGTTTTAGACTGCCCGCTGCACCTGCGACCAGATCCGAACTCGCCCGCCGACCCGAAACCCCGCCGACCCGACGGAGCCTCGCATTGCCGTCACGACCGAGCCCATGGCACCGGCGACCCACGCTGAGCCGGATCGCTGCCGGCCGCACCGGGCGCGCCCTGGACGACCGACTCCGGCTCGCCGGCCCCGCGCGCAAGCAGTTGAACAAGGTCTTTCCGGAGCACTGGTCCTTCATGCTCGGCGAGGTCGCGCTCTACTCGTTCATCATCCTGCTTCTCACCGGTACCTACCTGACCTTCTTCTTCGACCCGTCGGAGGCGAAGGAGGTCTATCACGGCCGGTACGTCCCGCTGGACGGCCTGCCGGTGTCCAAGGCGTACGAGTCGACCCTGGAGATCTCGTTCGACGTCCGGGCCGGGTTGCTCATCCGCCAGGTCCACCACTGGGCCGCGTTGCTGTTCGTCGCGGCGATCATCATTCACATGTGCCGGATCTTCTTCACCGGCGCGTTCCGCAAGCCGCGCGAACTGAACTGGCTGATCGGGCTGTCTTTGCTCCTGCTGGCCCTGATCGAGGGTTTCTGCGGCTACTCGCTGCCGGACGACCTGCTGTCGGGCACCGGGCTCCGGATCGCGAACGCGATCATGTTGTCGATCCCGGTGATCGGCACCTGGCTGGCATTCCTGATCTTCGGCGGTCCGTTCCCCGGCACCCACGTGCTCGGGCGGCTCTACATCGCGCACGTCCTGCTCATCCCCGGAATCATCGTGGTGCTGATCGCGGCACACCTCACCCTGGTGGTTCGGCAGAAGCACACGGATTTCCCGGGTGTCGGCCGGACGGAGAAGACCGTGGCCGGCGAGCGCGTGTTCCCCATCTACGCCGCGAAGTCGATCGGCCTGCTGTGCTTCGTCACCAGCGTGGTCACTCTCCTGGGCGGGATCACGCAGATCAACCCGGTGTGGCTCTGGGGACCGTACGACCCGGCCAAGGCGACCTCGTACGCGCAGCCCGACTGGTACGTCCTGTTTGCCGAGGGAGCGCTGCGGCTCTTCCCGCCGATCGAGTTCCGCGGGCTCGGGCACGACATCCCGAATGTGTTCTGGGCCGCCGCGCTGCTCCCGATCACGCTGTTCTTCCTGGCCGCCATCTATCCGTTCCTGGAACGGCGGCTACTGCGCGACCGGTCCTGGCACAACGTGCTCCAGCGCCCGCGCGACAACCCGACCCGGACCGGCATCGGGGCGATGGCACTGTCGTTCTGGGCCCTGCTGACCCTGGCCGGCACCGACGACGTCATCGCCGGAGCGTTCCGCATCCCGCTGGAGCTCGTGGTCTGGACGTTCCGGGTGATGGTCTTGGTGGTCCCACCGTTGGCCTTCGTGATTGCGCGGCACGTGTGCCGCAGCCTCCAGCGCCACGATCGGCTGCTTCTCGCCCAGGGAATAGGCACCGGCGAGGTGCGCCGCGGCACCGACGGCGACTGGGCCGAGGTGACCAGGGCGGTCGAAGCCATCGGTTCCGGCGAGCCGGAGCCGCTGCGCTACGGAGAAGTGCTCGACGACGGGCGTGGTCGCGAGGTCAGCGGCCGGGCCTCCGCAGCACAGCATCGCTCGCCCGCCGAGCCATCGCCCTAACTGCCGTCCCGGGCGGCCGGGGAGCCGGGGGAGTCGACCCGGTCGATGCATGACCGCGACGCGCTCAAGGCCCGGTCCAGCAATTCGCCGGTCCCGGAATCCTGTTCGGGAACGACGGTCAGGCCGCCCTTGGGCTCGAAGATCACGAACCGGACGCCGGTCAAGGAAGTGATCCCCCGCTGTCGCAGCTCGGCGAACAGGTCGTCTTCGGTCAGGGCGCTGCGACGCAGCTCTCCGGGCTGAGGACGACCGTTGGCGACGAGCACCCGGACCCGATGATCGGTCAAGCGCCTGATGGCGGAACTCGCTCGCGCCGTACCGACGATCCGGTGGACGACGAGGATCGTGACCAGTGCGACCGCTCCGACGGCGTACGTCTGCGTGCGCGCCACGGCGGTGCGTCCGACGATGGCGCCGAGGGCTGCGGCTGCGGCGAAATCCAGGGTGCTCCACTGCGCGACGGTGCGTCGGCTGCTGAGCCGAAGACCGCCGAGGGCCGTCATGTACATGAGGGCGGCCTTGGCGGCCGTCACGCCCAGCAGCCCTGGCCCACTCGCGAACCATGACACCGTCGGCCTACCCGATGCTGCGCGTCAGGACTTGCTCGTGAGCGCGTCCCGGGCCCGGTCGAGCATGGCGGCGAACGGCCCGGCCAGCGCGTTCGCCGACGCCGACTCGACGCCCGCATGTGGGCGCGTCGGCGCCATCTTCTCGGCCACTGCCGCGGCGGTGCGCATCCGCTCGAGTTGCTCGGGAGCGAGGGCGTCGCGGAGCGCGCTGAACTCCGCACGCTCCTCGGCTTCGGCGTGCGCGATGACGTCCTGCTCGAACTTCGCGAACTTCGCGTCGAACTCCGGCGAGTTGGCATCGAGCTTCTCGAGCTCGGCCAGCGCCTGCTTGCCCTCGTTCTCCTCTTCTAGTCGGTCCCGCACGACCTCGTCACCGTTTGGCAACTCGCGCCGGGCCCGGGGATGGACGATCTCTTCCTCGGCGGTCTCGTGGACCGCGAGGAGGCGGCGCAGCTGGGTGAACGCGTCGTCGCGTTCCGAGCCGTTCGTCGACTTCACCTGCGCGAAGAGCGACTTGATCTGCTCGTGCTGCCCGGTGAGGAAGGCGATGACGTCGTCAGCGGTCCGGATGGCTGAACTCGGCATGAGGAATCCCAACTCTCGCGAATGGTGCCGCGGCCGGTGCTGTTCACGGCGCGCGCGGCCTACACCTATCGACTACCCAACCGTGGCGCGTGGCAACCGGCCGCGGGGCGACAGCGTCGGCCTCAGCCGGGCAGCGCCTTGCGGACGGCTTCGACGTCGGCCTTGATGTTGGTCGTGAGGTCGGTCGTGATCGGGCGCCGCTCCCGCACGCCCTTCCAACCCGGCAGCACGATCAGCCCGGCGAGCACGAACAGGACGGCCGCGGCGATCAGCGCGGCGAACCAGGGCCGGGTCACGTTGCTCAGCGCCAGAATGAACGCCTCGACCACGCAGCAGGCGCCGAGGAAGGCCGCAAGTCCGCTCGCGCCGAACATGCCGGCCCCGATCGCGGCCCGTCGCGCCCGCTGCTTGCCCTCCAGCAGCGCGAGCTGGGCCTCCGCCCGCATGAGCCGCGACACGTCGATGCCCAGTTGCAGGCTGAGATCGCGCACGGTCGGATCGGTCAGGCCAGCGCGATGCCGACCCGTCGCCTCCGGATCCCCGGCCGGCACCCCGACCACTGGCGGCGTGCTCTGCGTGTTCGTGTCGGTCATGCGTCCACCCTCGTCTCGGAGTTCTCTTCGGTTCGTGGCCGGCGGCGGGGCCGGCCTCACCGCCGGCGACTGGCCGCCGCCCCCGCCACTGCTGCCGCCACCCCGGCGGCGCCGGCCGCGACGGCGGCCACCCGCCCCCGGGCCATCGAGGACACCAGGTCGTGTCCGTGGGCCTGCTCCCCGAACGAGCCGTGCGCCCCCCGGTCGGCATCCGCATCGCGCGGCGTGAACACGTTCGAGCCATGCCGGGGCGCCTCGGCGTCGCTCTGCTGCGAGTTGACGCCGGTGCGCCCGAGGTACCAGTCGACCACCCGGGGCGCGACCCGATTGCCGAGCACGGTGTAGGCAGTGGGGAGCCCCACCCACATGTTGCGCCGCCGGTGCCCGGCCATGAAGCGGATCGCCCGGGCCGCGACCTCGGGTTGGTAGATCGGCGGCACCGGCATCGGGTGCTTGGGCATCCGGTTGAGGTTCCAGCTGAACTGGGTCGTGTTCAGCCCCGGGAGCGTCACCAGGCCGACGGTGACGTGGCTGCCGCTGCTGCGCAGTTCGGTGATGATCGACTCGGTGAAGCCCTTCACCGCATGCTTCGCCCCGCAGTAGGCCGATTGCAGCGGGATGCCGCGGTAGGCCATCGCCGAGCTGACGTTGACGATCCGGCCGCGGTCGCGCGGGCGCATGCGCTGCAACGCCGCCCGGGTGCCGTGCACCTGCCCGTAGTAGGTCACCTCGGTCATCCGCGCGAATTCCTCCGGGCTGGTGTCCCAGAAGTGGGCGAGTGACCCGCTGAAGGCGCAGTTGACCCAGACGTCGACCGGGCCGAGCTCCTGCTCGACCTGGTCGGCGGCCCGCTCCACCGCCGCACCGTCGGAGACATCCACCGACACGGCCGCCGCCCGCCGCCCGGCCGCCCGCACCTCGTCGGCCGCCGCCTCGATGCCCGCGACCCCGCGAGCCAGGACGGCGACGTCGTACCCGGATCGGGCCAGCTCGCGGACGGCCGCGCGACCGATCCCGGCCGAGCCTCCGGTGACGACTGCGACTTTGTTGCTCATCGATCTATCCCTTCCCATCCGGAGCGGTCGGCGAGCCGCACGGATGCCTCGAGGTGGAATGCGTGCACGAACGCCTGCGGCAGATTCCCGCGCATTTGGTGCTGGGTTGCGTCGTACTCCTCACTGAACAGCTGCGGGGGCCCGGCCGAGGCCTGGGTGCGCTCGAACCAGCGGGCCGCCTCGACGACCCGGCCCTGCTGGTGCAGGGCCATCGCGGTCAGGAACCCGCAGAGCAGGAACGACCCCTCGGCCGAGCCGAGCGGCTGATCGCCGACCCGGAAGCGGTAGGCGTAACCGTCGCGCGTGAGCTCGTCCAGGTAGGCGTCCAGGGTGGCGATCGAACGCGGGTCCGAGGGCGGCACACCACCACGCAGGGCGGGCAGCAGGAGCGAGCCATCCAGCCCCGGGTCCTCCGGCGATCGCTTCCAGGCCCCGTCCGGGCGCAGGCCCCGGCCGGACGTCACGGTGACGAGGTGATCGGCGAGCGACTCCCAGCGGGCGCTCTCCGCGCTGCTCGGGCGCCGGCGCGCGACCGCCCGCAGGCCGGCCGCCGCGACGAGGCGGCTGTGCGTCCACAGCCTCGGCTCGAGCTCCCAGACGCCGGCATCGGCCTCCGTCCAGCGCTCGGCGATGCCCGTGGCCGCGATGTCGGCCGCTTTCCAGCCGTCCGCGTCGAGCCGGCCCCGGCGATCGGCCGCCGCGAACAGGGCGAGGGCCTCCCCGAACGCATCGAGCTGGAACTGCGCGTTCACGTGGTTGCCGACGACGTCCGATCCGCCTGGATAACCGTAACCGCTCAGGTCCAGGTGGCTCTCGTCGGGGACGCGCCCCGCCGCGGTGGTGTACGCCGGGGCCAGCTCAGGGCCGTCGGACAGGATCCGTTCGGCGACGAATCGCGTGGCGTCGTCGAGCAGCGGATACGCGCCCGCGGCCGCGACGGCCTGCCCCGCGAAGCACTGGTTGCGGATCCACACGTAGCGGTAGTCGTAACTCCGCCCGGCCTCGGCCCGCTCGGGCAGGCTGGTCGTCGCCGCTGCCACCATGCCGCCGCCCCGGCTCGTCAGCCCGCGCATCACCACGTAGGCCTGCTGGGCGCCGGGCGAGTCGAGGCAGTCGTCGAGGTCCGGGGTCTCGTCGCGCCAGGCCGACTCGGTGGCGGCCCACAACTCGTCGGGCCGCGGCAACCGGTCGGGCAGGGGTCGGTCGGCGAGTTCCAGCACGAGATCGCGGTGCCCACCCTCGGGCACCGTCAGCTGCCCCCGCCACGAGCCGTCCGCACCCGGAGTGGCCGCAGCGGCGCCCGACCAGCGCAGGTGCAGGCCGCCGACCCGGCCCGTCCACACGCCGTCGGTGCACCGGGCCCCGGAGACGCCGACCCGACCGTAGTCGGCCGCCGGGTGGAGCTCGATCTCCATGCCGGCGTCACCCTTCACCGGTTGGACGCGCCGGAGCAGGACGAGCCGGTGCGGGTCGGCCGGCCGGGCGAGCGCCTCCCGGCATTCGATGATCCCGTCGTCGGTGACCCAGCGGCTGCGCCAGATGAGCGACCGGGCCTCGTAGTAGCCGCCCCATACGAAGCGACCCTGGGGTGAGACCGCGTACACCCCGCGCCCGCCGATCAGCTGGCCGAACACGCTGCCGCTGTCCCAGCGCGGGGCGCACAACCAGGTGATCTCGCCGCGGGGACCGACCACGCCCCCACGTTCGCCGTCGGCGATCAGGCTGTATTCACGCAGCACCTGCGGCGCGAACCGCTCGCTCACCGCCGTCGCCGCCGCATCGCGCCGGCCGCCGCCGCGGCGGCGAGCAGGAACGGCCCGATCGTCCGACCGGCCCGGCGCCAGACGGGGGGCGCCGGCCGCTCCCGGACCGCCGCCTCGGCCGCCGGGCCGCCGCCGGCCTGCTCGTGACCGAGCTTGATGACCTGCGCCAGGTGCAGTGCGCGGCGGTCGAGGTCCGGGGCGTCCGCGAGCTGGGTCTGGCAGGAGAAGCCGTTGGCCACCACCAGCGCGTCCGCCGGGGCCTGCCGGACCGCGGGCAGGAAGGCCTGCTCGCCGCAATCCAGGGATATCTCCCACTTGCCGTTCTCGAAGCCCCACGAGCCGGCGAGCCCGCAGCAGCCGCCCTTCACCGAGTCGGTCGCCAATCCCATGCGCTCGAGCACCTCCTGCTCGCCGTCGACGCCGCCGGTGGCGCGGTGGTGACAGTGCCCCCACAAGACCGCCTGCCCGTCCAGGTGGGGCGGGTCGATGCCGAACTTCTGGAAGAACTCGCCGAAGTGATAGGAGTTCTCGGCCAGCCGGGTCGCGTCGTCGTCGTGCGGCAGCATCTTGACCAGCTCGTCCTTGAGGACGGCGAGGCACGACGGCTCCATGCCGACGATCGGGGTGCCGGCGCGGACGTGGTCGCGCAGCTGGTCGAGGAGCCGGTGGAGGTACTTCTGGGCCTGGTCGAGGAAGCCGTAGTCGTAGAGCGGCCGGCCGCAGCAGATGTGTCCTTCCGGGACGATGACCTGCCACCCCGCCGCCTCCAGGGCCTCGACGGACGCGACGGCGACGTCGGTGTGCAGGTGATTGTTGAACGTGTCGGGGAACAGGACGACCGGGCGCCCGCCGGGATTGCTGGTACCGCCCCGCCGGCGGAACCACTCCTGCATGGTCATCGGGGCGAAAGTGGGCAGGGGGCGGTGCTTGTCGATCCCGGCCGCCAGCTTGGCCAGCCGGCGCAGGCCGGGCGTCTGGGTGGCGAAGTTCGCCAGCTCGGGCACCCGCGCCGCCAGCCGCGACCACTGGTCGATGAAGCCGAAGGCGTAGGCGTAGCGCGGCCGCCGGCGCCGGGTCGAGTCGTAGTGGTGGTACAGGAACTCGGCCTTGTAGGTCGGCATGTCCACGTTCACCGGGCAGTCGTTGCTGCACCCCTTGCAGGCCAGGCAGAGATCCAGCGCGTCGAAGACCTCGCGCGACTCCCACCCGTCGGTGATCACCTCGCCCTGGAGCATCTCGAACAGCAACCGGGCCCGCCCACGCGTCGAGTGCTTCTCCTCGCGCGTTACCTGGTAGCTCGGGCACATCGTCTCCTCGGCGTGCGGGACCCGGCACTTGCCGACCCCCACGCAGCGGAGCGTGGCGTGCGCGAAGTCGCCGCCGTCCTCCTCGTAGGCGAACTTCACCGGCGGCCGGGGCGGGTTGTAGCCGACGCCCAGTTTCAGGTTCTCATCGAGGCGGTACGGGTCGACCACCTTGCCGGGGTTCATCGACCAGGTCGGGTCCCAGATGCGCTTGAACTCGCGCATCGCTTCCATGAGCTCGGGGCCGTACTGCTTGTCGAGCAGTTCGGCCCGCTGTTGCCCGTCACCGTGCTCGCCGGAGAGCGAGCCGCCGTAGGAGACGACGAGGTCGGCCGCATCCTCCATGAAGGCGCGGTAGATGCGCAGCCCCTCCGCCGTCTTCAGGTCGAAGCTGATCCGCGAGTGCACGCAGCCCTGCCCGAAGTGGCCGTACATGGCCCCCCGCAGGTCGTAGCGCGCGTACAGCTTCTCGAGATCACGCAGGTACGCGCCGATCCGGACCGGCGGGACGGCCGAGTCCTCCCAGCCCGGCCAATGGTCGGTGCCGTCGGGCGGGAACGCGGTCGAGCCGAGGCCGCTCTCGCGGATCGCCCACAGGTCCTCGCTGATGCCACCGTCCTGCTTGCTCTTCATGATCGTCACCCGGTCGGAGCCGATGCCGTGGGCGTCGGCCAGCCAGCGGACGAACCGCTGCGCCTCGTCCTCCACCTGCTTCGGCGAGTCGGCGCCGAACTGGATCAGCAACCAGGCGCCCGCATCCGCGTTCTGCGGTAGCTCGGAGATGTCGTCGGCGTTCATGTGCTGAAGCTGCTGGTCGTCGATGAGGAGCCGATCGAGCCCCTCCAGACCGATCGGTCGCCAGCTCTCGAGCACCGGCGCGACGAAGTCGCCGGCCGCCCCCACGTCCGGGAAGGCCAGCGCGACCAGCGCCCGGTCGTACAGCCCGGGGCACAGCGTGAGCGTGGCCTGGAGCACGGTCGCGCAGGTGCTCTCGGTGCCGACGATGGCCCGGGCCACGTTGAAGCCCTTCTCGGGCAGCAGCTCGTCCAGGTTGTAGCCGGACACCCGCCGCGGCAGGTCCTCGACCGGTGGGTAGCCGGCCCGGATCGCGTCGGCATAGCGGTCGCGCAGGTCGCGGAGCCGGCCGTAGATCTCGCCCTTGCGCCCCCCGGCGGCGATGATCTCGTCGAGTCGGGACTCCTCGTCGACGCCGACCCAGAAGCGTTCGCCGTCGTAGGTCACGACCTCGAGCGCTTCGACGTTGTCCGAGGTCCGGGGCCCGGGCCCGTAGAACGCGGACTGCATCGAGTGGATGCCGCACGAGTTGTTGCCGAGGTTGCCGCCGATGGTGCACCGTGAGTGCGACGACGGGTCGGGCCCGAAGACCAGCCCGTCGCGACCGGTGGACCGGTTCAGGTCCTCGTTGATGACGCCGGTCTGGCAGGTGACCCGCCGACCGGCGACGTCGGTGGGACCGGCCTCGATCAGGTACTTCGAGTTGTCGATCACCACGGCGTGGTTGACGGTCTCTCCGGACAGGCTCGTGCCGCCGCCGCGGTTGACGATCGGCGCGCCGAACTCGGCGCAGATGCGGTGCGTCGCGACGACGTCGTCCAACGTCCTCGGGATCACGACGCCGACCGGAACCTGGCGGTAGTTGGACGAGTCGTTGGCATACATCGCGAGGTCGCCGGTGGCGAAGCGCACCTCGCCGGTCAGCTCCTTCTCGAGCCGCCGGCGCAGGGCCCGGACGTCGATGTCACGGCGCCCGTAGACGCCGCCCGGAATCCGGGGATCGGTCTTGACCGGCACGCTGCGCGTTCCGGAGAGGTGAAGCTCGGTTCTCACCGCAGGCCTTTCCGTCGGGGCAGAGCGACGTTATCTCCGCTCTCGAGTGGGTAGTCCCCTTAATGTGCCTGGTGCAAACATTGCGCTGGGCGGCGCCAAGGCAGGACCTCGGCGAACCGACGCCGGGTCCGTGCCCACGAGCCGTGCCCGTGCCCCCGACCGGCCACCGGAAGGACGCTGATCTCATGCCCGACGTTGCTCACTACATCCTCGATCGACTGACCGAGTGGGGGATCGACCGGATCTACGGCTACCCCGGCGACGGCATCAACGCGTTCCTCGGGGCCTTCGAGAAGGTCGACAAGCCGGTATTCACGCAGACGCGGCACGAGGAGATGGCGGCCTTCATGGCGTGCGCGCACGCGAAGTTCACCGGTGAGATCGGCGCCTGCATCGCGACGTCCGGTCCGGGGGCGGTCCACCTGGCCAACGGCCTGTACGACGCCAAGCTCGACCATCAGCCCGTGATCGCGATCGTGGGCCAGCAGAAGCGCCGATCGGTCGGCGCCCACTACCAGCAGGAGATCGATCTCCAGTCGTTCTTCAAGGACATCGCCGGCTTCGTCTCGACCGTGATGGACGAGAATTCGGCCCGGCACGTCGTCGACCGCGCGATCAAGTCGGCTCTGACGGAGCGGCGCCCGGCTGTCGTCATCGTGCCGGACGACGTGGCCGAGTCCTCGTACTCCGACCCTCCGTACCAGCACGGTTCGGTGTACACCAGCGCCACGTGGAGCAAGCCGCACATGGTCCCGGACACCGAGTTGCTGCAGCGGGCAGCCGACATCCTCAACTCGGGGGAGCGGGTCGCGATGCTCATCGGGCAGGGCGCGAGGGAGGCGTCGGCGGAGGTGCTGCATACCGCCGACCTGCTGGGTTGCGGCATTGCGAAGGCCCTGCTCGGCAAGGACGCGGTGCCCGACGACCTGCCCATCGTCACCGGTGCGATCGGGCTGCTGGGCACCGAACCCAGTCACAAGATGATCATGAACTGCGACACCCTGTTCATGATCGGTACCAGCTTCCCCTACGCCGAGTGGCTGCCCGAGGAGGGCCAGGCCAAGTGCGTGGAGATCGACATCGACGGCTCGATGATCGGCGTCCGGTACCCGAACGACGTCTCCCTGGTGGGGGACGCGAAGGACACCCTCAAGGCGCTCATCCCCCTGCTGCACCGCAAGGAGGACCGCAAGTGGCAGGAGGGCATCGAGGGCGAGGTCGCGGCCTGGTGGCGCGTCCTCGACGACCGGGCGCACCAGAAGGCTGACCCGCTCAACCCGCAGCTGGTCTTCTGGGAGCTGAACCAGCGCCTGCCCGAGCGCACGGTCATGACCTCGGACTCCGGCTCGGCGACGAACTGGTGGGCCCGGCACGTCCAGATCCGCGACGGGATGCGGGGCTCGCTGTCCGGCACGCTGGCGACCATGGTGCCCGGCGTCCCGTACGCCATCGGGGCCAAGTTCGCGTTCCCGGACCGGCCGGTCATCGCATTCACCGGTGACGGTGCGTTCCAGATGCTGGGCATGAACGAGTTGCTGACGGTGAAGCACTACCTGCACGAACTCTGCGACCGCAACCCGACGCTGATCTTCGCCGTGCTGGTCAACGAGGACCTCAACCAGGTCTCCTACGAGCAGCGGGTGCTCGCCGCCGACCCCAAGAACCCGGAGACCCAGACCGTCCCGTACGTCCCGGCCGCCGAGATCGCGCGGACCCTCGGCCTCGAGGGCATCAAGGTGAGCAAGCCCGAGGAGGTCGGGCCCGCCTGGGACAAGGCGTTCGCCGCGGACAAGCCGGTCCTGCTCGAGTTCGTCGTCGATCCGCAGATCCCCCCGCTCCCGCCGCATGTGAAGCCGGCCCAGATGAAGAAGACGGTCCAGGCGCTCGTCCAGGGCGATGAGGACGCGGTCGGCATCGCGACCAAGGGCTTCAAGGGCAAGCTCTCGGAGTTGAAGGAGCACCTTCCCGGCGCCGGATCATGACCGGCCCCAAGGTCGAGTCGCTGACCGCCCACGCGTTCACGATCCCGACCGAGCAGCCCGAGGCGGACGGCACGCTCGAGTGGCAGTCGCACACGGTGGTCCTCGTCGAGGCGGCGGCCGGGGGCCGGACCGGGCTCGGGTACACGTACAGCCACGCCGGCGCGGCTGACGTGGTGCGGACCAAGCTGGCCGACGCGGTCGTGGGCGGCGACGCGTTCGGTGTGGGGGCGGCCTGGTCGGCGATGTGGGGCGCAGTCCGCAACCTCGGCCAGACGGGGCTCGCGGCGACCGCCATCTCAGCGGTCGACGTCGCGCTGTGGGATCTGAAGGCTCGGCTCCTGGAGCAGTCACTCGTCGACACGCTCGACCACGTCCACGACGCCACCCCCATCTACGGCAGCGGCGGCTTCTGCAACTACACCGACGACCAGCTGGCCGAGCAGGTCAGCGGCTGGGTCGAGCAGGGCATCCCGCGGGTGAAGATCAAGACAGGGCGGGAGCCGGACCGGGACATCCAGCGGTTGGAGGTGGCCCGCAAGGCCATCGGTGAGAGCGTCGAGCTGTTCGTCGACGCGAACGGCGCGTTCACGCGTACGGATGCGCTCGCCTGGGCGGGGCGGTACGCCGACTTCGGTGTCCGGTGGTTCGAGGAACCGGTGACCTCCGATGACCTGGCCGGGCTGCACCTGCTCCGCGATCGCGCGCCGGGCGGCCTGGATATCGCCGCCGGCGAGTACGGCTGGAACCTGCCCTATTTCCAGCGGATGCTCGATGCCGAGGCGGTGGGCTGCCTACAGGCCGACGTGACGCGGTGCGGCGGCATATCGGGCTTCCTGCGGGTCGCCGCGCTCTGCGACGCCCGCACACTCGACCTGTCGGCCCACTGCGCCCCGCAGATCAGTGCCCAGGTATGCACCGCCGCGTGGCACCTCCGGCACCTCGAGTACTTCCACGACCACAACCGGATCGAGCACCTGCTGTTCGACGGCTGCCTCGAGCCGCAGCCGCCCGGTGTGCTGAGCCCGGACCGGGACCGCCCCGGGTGCGGCCTGGCCGTGAAGTGGAGCGATGTCGAGCAGTGGCGGGTGCGATGACCGCGGGTCCCGCGCCCGATCACCAGCCCAACGGGCTGACTTCGTCCTCGACGTCGTCGGCGGTCGGTTCCCCCGCCGCGTCGGCGAACGCCCGCAGCGCGTCGACGAGGGCGGAGGTGTGGTCGCCGCGCATGCGGGAGACCAACTTCTTGATCTCGCGGCGACGCCGAATGGTGACCTTCCGGACCACGTCGATTCCTTCCGACGACAGCCCGATGAGCGTGTGTCGGCGGTTGTCCGGGTTCTCCCGCCGGGTGACGAGATTGGTCGCCAGCAGGCGGTCGACCATGCGCATGGCACTCGAGGAGTTGACGTCGAGTATCTCGGCCAGCCGGTTCAAGTTGATCTCGCCGTGCGTGGAGAGCACGACGAGAGTCCGGAACTGGGGGACCGTGACCATGTCGTCCACCTCCTGCAAGGAGCGGGCGGACACCGCGACCAGCGCTCGTGACGCGGTGAGCAGGGCGGTGACCAGGTCATCGATGTGGTCGTGGCCGGACGCCGGTGTTCGACGGGCCGGGCTTGAGTTCGAGGGCAACGCGAGTTCCTTTGCTGCAGGTCCGGGGAAGGACCGGACCGCGGTACAGGGCAAGAGTGGCCGTCACCAAACTACCCGCTCGGCGGCTGCTCGTCCGGCCGCCATCCCGAGCGGGGGCCAGGCCACGCGCCCCGCCGGCGGCCGCCGGCGCGCTCGCTCGGCTGGGCGGGGCTGACCGTGCCGTCCACCGCGGCCATCGCCGCCAGCTGGTGCGCCCTGGGCGTCGCCGGCGTCAGTGCGGTCGTGATCCTCTGGGACATCTTCGCCCGCGGGTACCGCCCGCGGATGAGCGTGATGGCGTGGGTGTGGCCGGTGACAGCCCTCTACCTGGGGCCGATCGCCGTATGGGGCTTTCGGCGCTTCGGCCAGCCGACCTCGCGCAAGTGGCTTGACGAGCACGCGTTGGAGGAGCCACCGGACAAGCCTTCGTGGGCAACCACCGCAGTCGGGGTGAGTCATTGCGGCGCCGGTTGCACGCTGGGCGACATCGCCGCGGAGTTCAGCGTCTTCGCCCTCGGCGTCACTTTGTTCGGGCACCCGCTGCTGCCGGAGTACATCGGCGACTACGTCCTGGCAATCGCCCTCGGCCTGGCCTTCCAGTACTTCGCGATCGCGCCGATGCGCGGTCTCGGGTTCCGGAAGGGTCTGGTGGCCGCCGCCAAGGCTGATTTCCTGTCGCTCACCGCGTTCGAGGTCGGGTTGTTCACCTGGATGGCGCTCATGGCGTTCGTCTTCTACCCCGCTCCGCACGCGGTGCATCCTGATTCGCCGGTCTACTGGGCGCTGATGCAGGCCGGGATGATCCTCGGCTTCCTGACCGCGTACCCCGTCAATACGTGGCTCATCCGCCGGGGGATCAAGGAGGCGATGTGATGCGGGATCGGTCGCGCACTTGTCGTGGCGGTAACGCGGACCCGCGGGCGGGGGCGGTGAGGAGCATGGAGGTCCGCGTGACGTTCGAGGAGTGCTGCCGGGGCGCGCTGGGCCGGGCCAAGGAACTGGCCGATCTGGCGGCGGACCCCGCCGGTGGGCACCGAACGGTCGACCGACCCGCCGCCTCGATGGGCACGAGAGGCGGGGCCGATGATGCGGGGTGATTCGCCGGGCGCAACGGTTGCTACGATCCGATCTTGTCTAATGCAAGGATCGCTCCCATGGGCCCGAGGCGGATGATTCGGCCGGCGCTCGGCCTCCTCGGCTGCCTGGTCGTCGCTTCCTGTGGAAGCTCTACCGCCCGAGGCGGTGGCCCTCCGACCGCGGACGGCAGCGCTCAGGCGTATTCGGTGGCGGCGTCGGGCGGAGGTGGGGCCGGCTACGGAATTCCGGCCGGGCAGCTCGCCGCCCGGGTGCCGGGGTGCGGCCGGCATCCGGTGACCGCGCGCCAGGCGGCCCGCCTCGGCTTCCCCCGAAGTGACCGGTTGTATCCGCCGTCAGCTTCCGGTGCGGAATGCCGGCTGCAGGGGCGGTCGGCGCTGCTGGTCAGCTACGCCGGTGATCGAGCGGAGTCGGCGGCAGCCTCAGTGGCGTACCGGGGCGCGGCGTACTTCGCCGTCGGCCCGGGCTGGCTTGCCGTACCGCTGGATCTGAGCGAGCCCGTGGGCCAGCAGTCGGTCGTCCAGGACGTCGCCCTGGCGCTGAACGGCCGGGTCCTGCGGGGCGCGCACGCCCCGTAGGCAGGCACCGGCGCCAAGGTGTGGCTCCGCAGGTAAATCACCTGCTGCGGCGCGGCGGCTTGGTCGTGCTGAGCGCTGGGCACCGGGGCTTCCGGTTCGTCGAGCAGCCCTACCTCGCAACCCCGGCCCTGCTCGACCGGTACCGGATCAGGGCGAGCGACATCCACGCGGGCGCGGACGTCCTCACATCGCACGCGGGGCTGGCCGGAGCGAAGCTCTTCAACGGCGCGAAAGACGCCCTTGTTCACATACGGATCCAGGTGCTCGCGAAGCTGCCTCGATACACCTGCGCTCCGAACACGCTGCTCACCCAGCAGGAGGCTTACCGGCTGGGGCTCGAGCCGGAACCGCGGGGATTCCTCGTCCAGTCACCCGGCGCGCTGACTGCGTCGCAGATCCGCCGCGCACGTGCGACCGCGGTGGCGGACGGCGTCACCGTGGAGACGCGGACGGCCCTGGACAATTCGATGCAGCGACTTCGCGACTACGCGACGATCGTCGGCATCCTGGTAGCGCTCGGCGTTCTCGCGATGACCGTCGGCCTCATCCGCAGCGAGACGAGTGGCGACCTGCGCACCCTCACCGCGGCCGGCGCCGGTGGCACCACCCGCAGGATGCTCACCGCGAGTACAGCAGCCGCACTGGGACTGCTCGGCGGCATCATCGGTGTTGCGGGCGCCTACCTCGCGCTGGTCGCTTGGCACTGGCACCACGTCGACTACCTCGGTCAACCCCCGTACCTCGAGCTCGCGGCGATGGTGATCGGGTTGCCGGTTGCCGCCCTGATCGGCGGCTGGCTCTCCGGGCGAACGCCATCTCACCTGAGCCGCGTCCGCGGCGAATGAGTGTCGAGGACGACCCGGAACCGCGCGTCACCGGCGAGCACGCCGCGGACGACGCGGTCGCCACCACGGCGGCGGCCCCGCCCGAACGCAGACACCCGGGTCCAGCCGGGCATTGGACGCCGGACTAACCGGGCCAGAGTGCGCGGGCCGCGTCCGGGACACCGGCGACCGCGTTCGGCCCGAAGACGGCCAACTGCAGGATGAACCCGGGGACGACCGCGAACAGCAACGCGGTGAGGGCGTCGGCGTCGGCCTCGCGGGGCAGCACACCGTTCGCCTGGTGCTCGCGGACCGCCTCGGCCAGCGCGGCGCGCATCCGCCCGAACATGGCATTGAACTTCTCGGCCAGCGCCGGGTTGCGCAGCGCCTCCGACCACACCAGGACGGCGACCGCACCGATGCCGCTCTGTGCGTGCTTGGCCCGGACATCCTCGAGGACCTCGGCGAGGGTGGCGCCGATACCGGCGCTGGGCCGGCTGGTCGCCAGCGAGGTGATCAGCGCGGTGACGTCGCGCATGTTCTCCTCGGCGATGGCGAGGATGACGTCCTCCTTGCCGGCGAAGTAGCGATACACCGCGCCCGCGGACAGGCCGGACTCGGCGAACAGGTCCTGCATGGACGTCTCGTGGAAGCCCTCGCGCAGGAAGCAGCGCTTGGCGGCCGCGAGGATCTGGTCGCGGCGGGCGTCCCGGTACTGCTGGCTGACCTTCGGCATCGCCCCAGTCTACATCGAAAAACGAACATTCCTTTTTGACATTTGGCCGCGCGCGAGTAACCCTGGGAGCAGCAAAGCGAACGATCATTCTGTTTTCGGAGGCACCGTGAGGAACCCACTGGTCGCGCACCCGCCGTGGCGCCAGCTGTTGATCGTGTCGGTCGTGCTACCGACGCTGATCGTGCTGGCCGTGCTCGCCTTCGCGTGGCCGGCCGCGCGCATCCAGCCGCGCGATGTGCCGGTCGGTGTGGTCGGCTCCACCCCGGGCAGCCAGCAGCTGATCGAGCACCTCTCCTCGGCCGATCCGGGCGGCTTCGATGTCCACCTCTACGCCGATCAGGCCGCGGCCCGCCGGGCGATCGAGGATCGCGCGGTGTACGGCGCGTTCGTCCTGACGCCGCAGCGCATCTCGGTGCTGGACGCGAGCGCGGCGAGCCCGGCGGTGGCGCAACTGCTGGTGACGATCGGGCACCAGCTCGACACCGAGGTCTCGCGGCACGCGGCCGGGGCCGGTTCGGCCGACCCGATCCCGCTGTCGGTGGTCGACGTGGTGCCGCTCTCGCGCGACGACGCCAGGGGAGTGGTGTTCAGCTCAGCGCTGTTGCCGCTGACGATCTGCAGCATCCTGGTCGCGGCCGCGATCGGCGTCGTCGTCCGGTTCCGTCCCGCCTGGCGACAGCTCGTCGCGCTGTCCGTGCTGTCGGCCGCCGCCGGGCTGGGGTCGTACCTGATCGCGCAGCCGATCCTGGGCGCGCTGCCGCACCAGGCGCTGGCGAGCTGGGCCAGCCTGTCGCTGACGATCCTGGCCGTGAGCGCGTCCACAGCCGGCCTGATCGCGCTGATCGGGGTTCCCGGCATCGGGTTGGCGGCCGTCCTGATGGTGTTCGTCGGCAACCCGTTCTCGGGCGTGACCTCCGCCCCGCAGTTGCTGCCCGGCGCGGTCGACCACCTCGGTCAGGTGCTGCCACCCGGTGCGGGCGCCAGCCTGCTGCGGAGCGCCACCTACTTCGGCGGCAACGGCGCCGCCGGGCAGCTGGTCGTGCTGCTCGCCTGGACCGCGCTGGGGTTCGCGGCGATCATCCTCGGCCACCACGGCCCCATCCGGTTCGCGGCGAATTCGTCGCGCCACGCCGCACCGGCGAGCGCGGTCAGCTGAACCGGAGCGCGGTGACGGGGGAGACCGAGAAGCTGACCGACCCGTCGCGGACGATGGGCAGGTCGCCGAGCCGGCTGGTGGCCGCCTCGCCGTCGGGTGCCGAGAGCACCATCAGCACGCGGCGCCCGGCCGCGTCGAGATAGCCCGAGTGCAGGAAGCCGGAATCCACCATCGGGCCCAGCCAGGCGGCGACCGACTTGTGGTCGATGGCCTCAGACGGCTGGTGGATGCTGCCCTCAGCGAAGAAGAGCACGGGACTTCCCTTCCCGCTCGGCCCGGTGGGTCACCACGGGCCGGCGCCAAGTTCGTCGGCGACCCGGTCGATGCTCAGGCCGAGTGTCAGCAACAGGCCCGCGTCCCGGTCCAGGTCGACGACCTCGGGCAGGGTGCGGCGGGCTTCCGTGATCCGGTCACCGAGCCCGACCCGGCGCATCACCCGTTCGATCTGGGCGCGGCTCCGTTCGCTCGGGCGCGCGGGCTTCGGCTCAGTCACAGCAATCAGCTTAGGGCCGAGCGCGCGTCCTGGGTCAGGCGGCGATCGGCGTGGTCAGCCGCCCGCCGGAGCCGGGATGGCGCCGAGCTGGATGAGCAGCCCGACGACGTCGATGATGATGCGGCTCTCGGCCAGCCGGCCGTCGCGGAACCGGTCGATGGTCCAGGCCTCGACCGTGACCGTGCGGCCGGTGGCGGGAACGCCCATGAAGTCGCCGTGGTGGGTACCGGTCCAGGTCGAGTAGGCCATGACCCGATCGTCCTCGGCGATCATCTCCTGCGGCGTCCAGTGCAGGTCGGGGAAGGCGGCGAACATAGCGCTGAGTACGTCGCCGAGCCCGGCTCGTCCCGGCCCTTGGCCGGGGAGCGGGTTCTGCTCGACGAAGTCCTCGACGACGAGTTCGGTGAGGGCGGCGTCGACGTCGTGGGCGTTGATGACCTCGTCGACGAAGCGCTGGGCGAGGGCCTTGAGGGCGTCGGTTGACGTTGACGTTGCGGTGACGGTCGGCATTGCGGTGTTCCTCTCGGGTGTTGGGTGGGGGTCAGAGCGGGAGCTTGTTGCGCAGGACCCCCGGCCCGTCGGCGCGGCCGGAGATGATGCGGGCGAACTCGACGGCGTCGAGCGTCCGGGTGTCGCCGCCGTCGCCGGCGCGGAACTCGCCGCCGGCCGGGCCGGTGAGGGTGAGCGTGTACGGCTCGCCGTGCCGCCGGGACCATTCGGCGACGATGTCGGCGAGGATTCGGCCGTCGTGCTCAGCGGTCAGCGCGGGGGGAATGCCGGTGGCGCCGGCGATGTCGATGCGGTGCGTCCACACGTCGCGGGTGAAGCCCATGTCGAAGAGGTAGCGCAGCGGCTGCCAGCCGATCCGCACGCCGAGCCCGGTCCCGATCGGGAGGAGGGGCAACGCGCGGATCGGGGCGGGCAGGCGGCGTCGGCTCTTGAGCGCGGCCGCGGCGTCGCGGTGCCACAGGTCGGGCAGCATCGCGGTCGTCCAGTCGGCGCGGGCACGTAGCTGCGCTTCGTTGAGCCCGTCGACCCAGTGCTCGCCGCCGATCTCGGCGGTGAGCCTGCGCCCGGCGAGTACCTGACGGGCGAACTCGATCGGGCTGGCCTGCGCCTGGGCCGAACCGATGAGGTGGACGACGACGTCGCGGACGGTCCACCTCGTGCAGTCCGTGGGCGCCTGCCACTGCTCGTCGGTGAGGCCACGCAGTTGGTCGAGCAGCCGCGCGTTCTCCGCCTCGGTGAGGTGCATCGCCTCGGCGTGATCGATGGCGGGGATCCGATCCGCCTGGATCGGTGGCTGGATCACGACGGCTCCTGGGGGACGAAGTGGTCGAGGAAGAGTTCGAGCAGGTTCTCGAGGTGGCGGGTCCAGCGGTCGCCGCCGGGATCGTTGGCGACCTGCTGGCCGCCGAGACCGGCGATGAGTGCGGTGTACACGTCGATGTGGGCCGGGCTGCCGGCTCCCAGTGCCGACAGCAGCCGCGCGGACTGGTCGACGAGCCGCTGGGCGGCGGCGTAGGAGGCGGCGGACGGTTCGAAGCCGGGAATGGTGCGCTGGAACAGCAACTGCTGGCGCGGCGGGTTCTCGACGACGAAGTCGAGCACCGTGCGGGAGAGCTGGACGAGCTGATCGCGCGCCGTTCCGCTCGGGGTCAAGGCCTCGACGCGGGCCAGCAGCTGCTCGTACGCCTGCGCGAACATCGCGTCGTACAGATCGAGCTTCGAGCTGACATAGCCGTACAGCGACGGCTGCCGGATCCCGATCCGCCGGGCGACCTCGTGGAGCGAGACGGCGCCCAGGCCCGACTCGGCTGCGATCTCCCACGCCGCGGCCAGGATCTGGCCCCGGCGCTGCTCCCGGCGGTCGGCGACCGACGACCCGGTCAAGAGCATAGGCTATCGGTGATAGTCACAGTGCCTATCATCAATAGGAAGCCGCCTTCTGTCAAGCGGCCTCAGCGCCTGCGTTCACGTGAACGCAGGCGGCCGCAGCCGCGCACGGGTGTCGTCCCGGCGGGGTATGACAGCGCCTTCGTGATACGCCTTCGTGATACAGCCGGCGAACGCACCGGTGACCTGGCCGTCCACGAACCTCGATTGCCGAAGATCATGTTGCACATCGTCGGCCGGGCGGGGCCCACGCAGCGCAACAAGATCAAGAATCGGGCCGCGGCTGCCCGGCGGTTCAGGAGAAGAGGTCCTCCATCGCGGGTATCTCGACCCGCGCGGCAACCGGCGCGGGAAGCGACGTCGCGCGACCGGCCGGTTCTTCGACGTCCAGCACCCGGCGGGCCTCGTCGGTGAGGAACCGGCTCGCCTTGGCCAGCACCTGGCGCGCGTTGTGGCTCGTGGGATGGGTCGGCATCCGCAACGGCGCGTAGATGGCGAGCGTGTCGCGGGCGCGTGTCACGGCGACGTAGAACAGCCGCTGCTCCTCGTCCAGACCGTCCTGGTCGTAGAGGGCCATGTCGGAGGGAAACGCGCCGTCGACCGCGTGGATCAGGTGGACGGCGCTCCACTCGAGGCCCTTGGCCGAGTGGACGGTGGAGAGCGTGAGGTAGTCCTCGTCGCGGTGCGGGCGGTCGGCGTAGTCGGCACTCGACGACGGCGGGTCGAGCGTGATGCCGGCGACGAAGGCCGCGAGGTCGCTGCCCGCCGCCGCAGTCGCGCCGAGGCGCTCGACGTCCTCCAGCCGGCTCGACCAGTCGAGGTACGTGGCCCGCAGCAGCGGGCGCACCGCGGTCAGGCAGGCCTCGACGGCGTCGGTCGCCCGGTCGGCGCCCTGGGCCGAGCGCAGGTGGGCGAGCGTCGCCGCAAGGGCCGTGCGGGCCTTCGGCGGCGCGGCGGCCACGACGGCGTCGTGCTCGGCCGCACCCTCGGCGTCGAGCAGCACGCCCACGAGCGCGCGGGCACCGGCCTTGCCGATGCCGCGATGACGGCCCAGCAGCCGGTACCAGGCCAGCTCGTCGCGTGGGTTCATGGCCAACCGCAGCGCGGCGAGCAGGTCGCGGACGTGGGCGGTGTCGGCGAAACGGATGCCGCCGTACTTCACGTAGGGGATCTTGCGGACGGTGAGCTCGACCTCGAGCGCCTTGCTGTGGCCGGCCGCCCGCATGAGCACGGCCTGGTCGCGGAGCGCGAGCCCGTCCTGCTGGGCGGCCAGGATCGCGGTCGCGACCGTGCGCGCCTCGCCGTCGGCGTCGGCGCAGCGCACCAGCCGGGGCCTCGCGGCCGGCGCGTCACGGTGCGCGGTGAGCCGCAACTGCAGGTCGCCGTCGCCGGGGCGCACCAGGTTGGCGAGGTCGAGCACGGGTTGCGTCGAGCGGAAGTTGCGTTCCAGCCGGACGGGGGTGGCCGCGGGCAGCGAGGCGAAGAGCTCGCCGAGGTGATCGGCCCGGGCGCCGCGGAACCCGTAGATCGACTGCGCGTCGTCGCCGACCACGGTCAGGCCGGTGCCGTCGGGGCGTAGGCCGTGGACGATGTCGACCTGCACCTGGTTGACGTCCTGGTACTCGTCGACGAGCACCCAGTCCCAGCGGGCCTGCAGCCGCGGGCCGGTCGCCGGGTCGGTCAGCAGGGCCCGCCAGCAGAGCAGGAGGTCGTCGAAGTCCAGCAGGCCCTGCTCGCGCTTGCGGGCCATGAACGACCGGAACAGCTCCACGATCCGGTCGGCGTGATCGACGCACCACGGGAAGTCGGTGTCGATCACCTGACGGGCGGGCCGGCCGGTGTTGATCGTCCGCGAGTACAGGTCGGCGAGGGACTGGCTGGTCGGGAAGCGCACCGCGGCGCCGGTGAGCCCGTGCTCCTCGCGCAGCAGGTCGAGCAGCTCGACGACGTCGCCCGGGTCCAGGACCGTCACCGAGGACAACCCCAGGTGCGCGGCGTGCTCGGCGGCGAGCCGGTGGGCCACGGCGTGGAAGGTGCCGCCCCACAGCCGGCGGGCGGCGTCCGGGTCACCGCAGAGCGCCGCCGCTCGGGAGGTCATCGACGCCGCGGCCCGCCGGGTGAAGGTCAGCAGCAGGATCTTCTCCGGCGCGACCCCGCCCTCCAGCAACCGGGCCACTCGGGCCGTCAGCGTGCGGGTCTTGCCGGTGCCCGCGCCGGCGATGACGACGAGGGGACCGGTGCCGTGATCGGCGGCCGCCTGTTGCGCGTCGTCCAGCCCGTCGGACCAGTGGGGTTCGAACATGAGTTCGATGCTACGTCGGCCGGGTGACTCCGGCCGGGCCGACACGCGCAGCTCGGGCCCCTAAGGTCGGTCGATGCCAGCGGCGCGGGCGGGAACCTCGCGGGTTCCGGCCGCGCTCGTGGGTGCTCCGGTTCGGTGCCGTCGATCACGCGCGTCGCGACGAACGCCAGACACAACCGTCCGGAGCGGCAGCCAGGGGTCACACAGCGACGAGGCAGAGGTAGGCCATTCCCAGCGTGGCCCGGTAGCCGGACAGGTACGCGTCGCGCTGGCGCTTGGCCTTGGCGCGAACCTCGGCGGCGTCGGGATGATCCGCAGCGTGGGTCGCGAGCCAGGCCGCGTAGCAGGCGCTGTAGCCGGACTCGAACTCGTCCCACTCGTCGAGGTTGGCCTCGTGCACTGCCATCAGGCCGAAACCGTGAGCGACGGCGAGCTCGGCGAGTTCGGGCAAGGTCACGAACTCGTCGAGCAGGCCGCCCAGCGAAGCGACGGCCGGTTCGGTGGGCGGACGCGACCAGATGGCCTCGCCGTAGACGACCCGCCCACCGCGGGGTACGAGTGCGCGCAGGGCTTTCAGTGCGCTCGGGTAGTCCAATGGCGCCGCGTCCTCGACGGGCGCCCCCCAGATCTGGCTCGCCCCGATGCAGATCAACGCGTCAGCGCTCGTGGGCGTTTCGGTCGTGGCATCGCCGTCGATGAGCTCGACCCGGTCGGCCAGGCGCCGGGCTCGAGCGAGGGATCGGCCGTGCGCGATCGATCGGTGGTCACGGTCGATCCCCACACCCCGCGCGCCGGGCACCGCGGCCAGCGTCTGCAGAAGCAGTTCGGCCCACCCGCAGCCGAGATCGACGATCAGCCCCGGGTCGTCCGCGGCGAGAAACCGCACCAGCTGTTGAGCCCGATCGCCGGAGAGCGGGCTCATGAACGTCAGATCGTGGAACGGCGGGCGCAGATCGATCGGCACGGCGCGAGTTGATCAACTCCCGGTCGGCGTCCGCAACCGGTTATCGCGGTTCGCCGCCTTCTCGGGCCGGCGAGCCGATGGCCAGGAGCGCGTCCAGGGCGAGTTCGAGCGTGGCGGTCTGCCGCCGCCGCGACAGCCAGCCCGCTGAGCTGATCGCGTGCAGGGCGAGGCCGTCACTGATGGCGATCGCGGCGTGCGCGGCCAGGGCACAGGTGGCCCGGGGCGCGCGCCCGCCCCAGGCCGAGACGAATGCGGCCGTGATCGCGGTGTGCAGCTCGGTGAGGGCCACGCGTTGCATCGCGGCGAGCTCAGGGGAGGTGGCCGCCCGCGTCGCGAAGGCCAGGTGCACCCGACACTCGGCGATGCGCCGGTCGTCGAGCGGCAGCACTTCGGCGAGCACGGCGGAGAGGTTGCGCCGGGTGTCCTCGCCGAGGCGAACCCCCTGCAGCCGGATCCGCAGTCGCGTGACGACCTCGGCGTAGGCGGCCGACAGCATCTCGTCTTTGGTCGGGAAGTAATGCTGGACCGTTCCGATGGAGACGTTCGCAGCGGCGGCCACCTCGCGCACGCTCACCTGGTCCAGGCCGCGCTCGGCCACGATGCGCAGCAGCGCGTCGGTGAGGGCGGCGCCCTTGCGCAAACCGGTTGACTGTCGCGTCACGGCTACGCATCATACAGTCGTATGGAGCAATACAGTCGTATGACAGCGCCGCGCGGTCTGCTTGCCGGCACGCTAGCCGCGACGGCGCTCGCCTGGAGTCTGTTCGCTGTCGATCCCGGACGCAGCATCGTCGGCCCGGTCGGGCAGACCGCCGCCTACCTCGGCCTGCTCGCACTCACCGTTGTCAGCCGGCGGGTCAAGATCTTCCTCGTCCGGACGGTTCAACGCTGGACCATCAATCCGCTGATGCGGCTGCTGCTCGCGATCGGCATCAACCCACTCGGCCTGGCGATCCTGGAAACCCGCGGGCACAGGTCAGGAAAGCTGCGGCGGGTCCCCGTCGGCAACGGCCGCAAGGGTGACGAGTTCTGGATCATCGCCGAGCACGGCCTGCGTGCCGCCTACGTACGTAACATCCAGCACGACCCGTGCGTCCGCGTCCGGCTCCGGATCGGACTGCGCTACCGGTGGGTGCCCGGCATCGCGACCGTCCTGACCGACGATGATCCGCTGGCCCGCCAGCGACGCATCATTCGCTGGCATCCGCTGCGCGCCATCAACGCGATCAACGTCCGCCTCCTCGGCGCTGACCTCATCACCGTGCAGGTCCGCCTGCTCCTCGACGACCCGAAGGCACAGAACCGTGCTCGTCAGAGCGGGCGGCCGGGAAGGTCGCAGCGATGGGTGGCTGGGTCCGTATGCCGGCTGGCGGCGACCGCCCGTGGCGATGAGCGCTCACACGCCCCGCCGCACTGATCGGGTCGTATGGCCGACGGGGGCCCGGTTGGCTCGTTGGTCCCGGTTGGCTCGTTGGTCCCGGTCCAGACAGGCCGCAAGGCCGTGGAGCGGGCGCGCGCGGGCCGCCAAGCTCCAAGGTGGGTGGCCGGCACGGGAGCCGCCCACCCGGAGGAGGAGCGAGGCGCGATCATGGCTCTACGGCGCTATTCAGCAGAGGGCGGGACGCTCTTCTACCTGGCCACCGTGCGCTGCTCGGTCCCGGCGAGCGACCTGCTCAAGACCCCCGAGCTGTGTGCGCTCGCCGCCGAGGACGCGGCGTGGCGGGCGATGATCGACGACCTGGACCGGCGGGCGCCCCTGTTCTGGCAGTGGCGCAAGCGCCGCGTCTGGACCGCCGACCGGACCGTCCTGCTGGCCGCCCGTGACGACCTGCGGCAGCTTGCCCGCTCGCTCGGGCTGCCCGTCCACGCCGGGCGTTGATCGTCGGGCAACGGGTGAGGGCGGAGGTCAGCAGCCGAGGGTGCGGTGGTTGTGCTTGCTGAAGACGACCCGCAAGGAGTGCGGACCGTTGCGCAACGCGGTGTCCCGGCGCTGGACGCCGTAGCTGTAGGCGTAGTCGAAGACAGGGTGGGGAACGAGGGACGACCAGCGGCAGATGATCTTCGTTGCCTGCGCGGCGCTCGGCAGGGCGTAGCGGCCCCCGCCGTCATCGGTCCAGGTGCCGCCACCGAACGCCTGGTAGACCGGCACGATCCGCGCCGCGGTGATCCCCGCTGCCGTCGCCGCGTGGACGTAGCGGTCGATCATCGCGTAGTCGCAACCGTGCAACTCCGTACGGCACGGGTAGGGATCCAGGCCGAACAGGTCGATGCCGCTGTTCGCGTGGGTGTAGCCGCCGCGGAAGGTCGGGTGGCGCGCGGAGGAGAGGTTCTGCTGGATAATGAACGTCCGTACCCCGGGGAAGTGCGCATGGATGTACGAGGACTCGGCCGCGAGCCGCGCCGGGGGGCAGGATCGCGGGTCCGGCTCGTCCATCACGTAGAACCCGAACACGCGCCCGTCGCCGGCGTAGTGCCGGACCGCCGCGCGGAAGGCAGTGGTGGCTCCGGTGCACAGGCCGAGGTACACCAGCCCGCGATCGCCTCTCGGCAGCCGGTCGAGCAGGCTGCGGCTGCTCACATCGGCGAGGTTGTACCCGAGGTACCCGGGCAGGTAGTGGCCGGCGGCGTCGAAGTTGCCGTTAGCGGTGAAGTGCAGGTTGGCGGTGCTCGAGGCCTGGGCGCGTCCGCCGGTGCACGCCGAGGTCGCGGCGATCACCGACAGCGTCAGTGCGGTGACGATCCTCCTGCACCTGCGCCCGGCCCTGGCCATGAAACCAACATAGGCCCAATGCGCGCAGAAAGAGCTCGATGTCGCGGCGCGGTGACCGGTGCTCCAGATAATCCAGGTCGAGCGTGAGTCGGGGATGCAGCTGGCGGGCGACGTAGAGCTCCTCGGGATGCTCGGCCGAATCGAGCTCAGCCGCCAGCTGCTCCGCGAACAGCAAGGCGCCCGGGCCGATGATTCCCGGCCGCACCCGCAGGAGGGCGCGCTCGCGCCGGGTGTACTTGGCGACGAAGTGCGGTACCTCGGGACGGGGTCCGATCAGGGTGACCTCGCCGCGGAGCAGGTTCGCCAGCTGCGGCAACTCGTCGAGGCGGGTACGGCGCAACCACGCCCCGACCGGCGTGATGCGCGGATCGGCCGTGCCAGTGACGAGTGGGCCGGCGCTCGGGCCGGCGGTCATCGTGCGCAGCTTGACGATCTGGAACTCGTCCCCGTCGCGCCCGACCCGCGCCTGGCGGAAGAGCGCCGGACCAGGGCTGGTCAGGCGCACGAGCGCACAGAGGAAGCCGAGCACCGGGGACAGCCCGATCAACCCGAGCGCCCCCACGAGGACGTCGACGGTCCGGCGTGGCCACTTGTCCGAAGTGATCGCCGGAGCCGATGCCCGCTTGCCTTGCGACGGGCGCGGAGTCATCGCTCCACCTCGCGCAGCACCTGGAACGCCTCAGCCGACGCGACCCCGATCCGGCTGCCCCAGTACGCGGCGCGTTCGGTCAGTGCGGTCAACGACCGCGGGTGCGGGTACTCCCGCAACTCGCTCTCGTAGCACGCCATTGCGGTCAACTTGATCTCGAGGGTGGCGGCGATGTCGACGAACAGCGCGGGCGCGAACACCGACCCCGTCAGCGGCCAGGCCCACTCGGTCGATGACGGTGTCTCGTACACCGCGAACCGGCGCAGGCCGGGCACCACGTACGGCCGGCAGGCGACCCACGCAGCCTGGGCGACGCGCCCGTGGTCGGCGTTCACGTCGTGCGGGAAGTGGGTGTAGACGACGGTCGGCCGGACCTGGTCGACGAATTCCTCGATGGCTCGGGTGAGGTCGGTCAGTGGCACGGTGTCCAGCCGCTGGTCGGGGAAGGCCGACACCGACACCGATGTCAGTCCGAGTACCTTCCCGGCCCGGCGGGCGCAGTCGGCCAGCACGCCGACCATGTGCGGGTCGTAGCGGCTCAACGCGCCGTCGGACAGAACGGCCGCATGGACCTCGTCGCCGTCCGCCACGTGCTTCGCGAGGGTGCCGCCGGCCCCGAGCAGTTCGTCGTCCGGGTGGGCCGCCACGACCAGGACGCGGCTCACCGCAACGACTCCGGACGCCGTCCACCGTGCCGAGCCCACTGGGCGACGGCCGGCGTGATCCGGTCGAAGGCGGCGCCGATGGGCACGCCCGCCTGCCGGAACCACGTGGACGCGTGCACCGGGGGACGGCCCGCCTCGGACATCCGAGTGAGCACGATCGACCCCGCCTGCGCCGCGACGCGAACCCCCCCGGGTCCCGCGTCGACGATCGTCCCCGGCCGCCGCCGAGAGGTGGTCGGCTCGTCCCGTGGCGCGCGGGCCGACCAGACCATGAACCGGCGCCCGCCCGCCGTCGTGAAGGCACCGGGGTAGGGCTGGGTGAGGGCGCGGATCCAGTCGTAGACCTCGCCGGCCGGACGGTTCCAGTCGATGATCCCCATCTCCGGTGTCCGGCGGGGCAGCAGATCGCCGTCCTCGCGCCGCTGGGGCCGGCGGGGGGCGGTCCCGTCGAGCAGCGCGGGGAGAAACTCGACCAGCATGCGGGCGCCGGCGGTTCCCACCCGGCGATAGACCGATGCGCAGGTGTCCTCCGGGCTGATCGGGATGCGGGTCTGGGCCACGATGTCCCCGGTGTCGGCACCGGGATCGAGCAGCATCATCGTGTTGCCCGTCTCCACCTCCCCGCGCAGGATGGCCCAGTTGACCGGAGCGTGCCCTCGATGCTTCGGCAGCAGCGAAGCATGGAAACCGATGCACCCGCGCCGGGGGATCGAGAGCAGGGCCGGCCCGATCAGCTGGTTCCAGCCGACGACGACGACGAGGTCCGGCGCGAGCGCGTCGATCACTTCGACGACGCTCGGCGCGTTGGCGTCGTCCGCGCGGAGGACCGGCACGCCCGCGGCGCGGGCCATGCGGGAGAGGTCGACGGCGCCGGACTTCTGCCGGACCCCCGCCGGTGTCGGTGTCACCACGGTGACGACGTCGGCGTGCACGCTCGTCAGCAGCGCCTCCAGCGCCGGTTCGGCCTCGTGCACCGCCCCGATGACCACCACGCGCCCGCGCCTGCTCATGGGGCGAACACCGCCGCCATCGCATACCAGTCCGTCGCCGTTCCGAGGGTGAACGCACCGGCCTGCTGACCGGCGGAGGCGCCGCGGACATCGGCGAGCACAACCGATCCCGAGCCGGTCGCCGCCCGCACGGTCGGTGTCGCGCCGGCAGTCGGGCCAGGAGTGACTGCCCCGGGGTTGCCGCCAGTGATCAGCGCCGTGACCACCAGCGCCCCGGCCGGACCCGTCGGCGTCGGTCCGCTCGAGGCCGCCGTCCCGTTGCCGGAGGCCACCGCACTGCCGACGAGCGAGCCCGGCACCGCGCCTCCGCCGTAGTCGCCCGCGCTGCCCTGGAGGTAGGTGGGCGACGCCGCAGCGATTCTGACGGTCACGCCCGAAGCGGCCGCGGTCGACTTCACGTAATAGAGGGCGACGTCGCCGCTGCCGTTGGAGAAGGTGGTGCCCTGGACGCGCGTCCACGCGCCGTTCACGTCGTCGCTGACCTGGACGGCGCCGGCCGCGTCGTACTGGCCGAACCACCCGACGAGGAGGTCACCGGGCGCGACCGGCCTGATCAGCGGGATCGTCGCCGAGCTCGCCCGTGCCCCGGTGGCCACCACCCCGCTCTGGACATAGCCCGCGACGGCGGCCGGCGTGGTGATCGTTGCCGGTGCCGACGGGGCGGAGACGTTGCCGGCCGCGTCGTACGCCGTCACGCTGTAGGAGTACGTCTTCCCGGCTGCGGCGCTGGTGTCGGAGAACACGAGTTTCGTCGACGGGACGTCGCCGACCGCGGCGCCATCGCGGAGGACGACGTAGCCGGCGACCCCGAGGTCGTCGCTCGAGGCGGTCCAGCTGATCGTCACGGGAGGTCCGGCGGCCGCCGTGACGCCGGTCGGCACGCTCGGGGCGGACGTGTCGTTGCCGGTCGCGGGCCGGAAGACTGCCGCGCCCGCGTACCAGTTCGTCGAGCTGGTGAGCGTGAACTGGCCGCGTTGCGTGCCGCCCGCGGAGGATGTCGCGTCGGCGGCGTCGACCGAGTTGCTCGCCGTGCTCGAGCGCATCACGAGTTGGACGCCGGCGGACCGGCCGGGCGACACGGTGCCGGGCGCGCCGCCGGTCATGAGGCCGGCGAAGACGAGCGAACCGGCGGGTACGGCGGTCGTCGCGCCGGAGTCGGCGGTGGCACCGGTCCCGGCCCCGACCGAACTGGTCAACAGCGTCCCCGCCGCCGACGTTCCCCAGTACTCGCCCACGGCGGCCTGCAGGTATGTCGGGCTCGCGGCCTTGACCGTCACGGTCAGCCCGTTGGGGGCCGCCGCGGCTGCATGCGTGTAGTAGAGCGCCGCATCGCCGTTGCCGTTCGAGAAGCGTTCACCCTGGACCCGGGTCCAGGCGCCGTCCACGTCGTCGCTGACCTCGACCGGGCCGGCCGCGTCGTACTGACCGAACCATCCGACGAGCAGGTCACCGGACCGCACCGGCTTGGTGAGCGCGACGGTCGTCGAACCGACGCGGCTGCTCGTGCCCGACGACGCGCCCTGGACGTAGGTCGGTCGAGCCGCCGGCGTGGTCACCGTTGCCGGCGGCGACGCGGTCGAGGTGTTGCCGGCCGCGTCCACGGCGACGACCGAATACCGGTAGCTCGTGGACGCCCCGACGGTCGTGTCGGCGTACGTGGTCCGGTAGCCGGGGGCGGTGCCGATGGCGACGCCGTCGCGCAGGACCTGGTACGACGTCACCCCGACGTTGTCCGCCGCCGGCTTCCACGCCAGGTCGGCCTCGCGGCCGCTGGCCGGAGTGGCGGTCAGGCCGTCCGGGGTCGTCGGGGCCGTGCTGTCGGGGGCACCCTGGCAGGCCGCCGAGCCGAAGTCCTCGGTCTGCCCGCCGATCGTCTGGAACTGGTACGTGGCGCCGGCCGGCGACAGCCCCAGCTTGAGTGCCCCCCAGGCTGTGGCCGTCGTGTCGAAACCGGCCGCGACGCGCGAGTCGCTGGCCGCGAAGCCGCTGATCCAGTTACCGGCCGTGCCGACGACGAATTCGTTCACACCCGTCGGGCTCACCACGCCGTCGGCGTTCAGCGGCAGCCACCGTTGGTAGCTGTGCGAGTGGCCGTTGACGACGAGCGTCACGTGGTACTGGTTGAGCAGTTGCCAGTAGGCGAAGTACTCACCGGCCGCTTCGCTCGGGTTCAGCGTGTACACGGGCCGGTGAAAGCCGACGAGTACGCACGGCGAGGTGTTGGTGGCGAGGTCCCGCTGCAGCCATTGATACTGCGCCGAGGACGTCGCACCGGCGCCGTACTCGCCCGTGTCGTCGAGGCTGACGATGTGCCAGCCGTGGGTGTTGACGCTGTAGTAGTGGGGCGGGTTGCCCCAGTAGCCGAAGTACGCCTCGGCGCCGGGTTGCACGGTGTATTCGTGGTTGCCGATGACCGGATCGGTGATCGCCCGGAACCGGCTGAAGTAGCTGCCGTTCTCGCCGTACCAGTTGAGGTACTCCTCCGGCCGACCCTCCTGGTAGATGTCGCCCAGGTACATGAAGAGGTTCGGGTTCCAGGACGCGATGAGGTTGTCGACCTGCTGGGCGGCGGTGAGCCCCGTCGCGCCGTCGCCGCCCACAGCGAGGACGAACGGTTGGCCGGTCGGCGGATCCGTCCCCGCCGTGGGCACGAAGGGCGCGACCTTCGGCGCGATCGAGGACCAGAAGTTCAGCAGGATCGTCGTCGCTGGGGTTGCGTACCCCCCGGAGAAGCTCGCGCTCGCGCCGAGCTGGTGCAGGCCCGGCGCGGCGAGGTAGGTGTGCAGCGTGAACGTGTAGGGCGACTGGAAGTCGAAGAGCAGATGCGTCCCGTCGAGGCTGTACTGCACGCCGTTGAGGGGCGGCGGCGAGCCGGTGGTCGTGACGGTGGCGGTCACCGGAACCTTCCCGGCGACGGTGGCGCCGTTGGCCGGCACGGTCACGCAAACCGTCGTCTGGAACCCGGTCGTCGAGCTCGTCTTGCAGGTCGGGCTCGCGGCCCAAGCCGGCCGGGCGATCGCGAATCCGGTACTGAGGAGAAGGACGACAACGGCAAGGCGGTGGTACGGCTTGACTCCGGTCATGATGGCGCTCCCTTCGCCGATGCCGCGGCGGGCGTGCCCGGGCCCGCGCGCAGGGTGAGGCCGGTGAGCGTCGCAGCGGTCGCGAGATACGCCACGCTCGAGGCGATGGCCGCCCCGGTGGCGCCGAACCGGGGGATCAGCAGCAGGTCCAGCGCGACGGTGAGCACCACCCCGGCGCCCATGGCCATCGAGTTGGCGCCGGGCCGCCCGGCACCCCAGAGGTACGCCGACCCGACCGCCGCAGCGCCCTCGACCGACAGGCCGATGAGCAGGATGCAGGCCGGCACGATCGCCGACCGGAAGGCCGAGCCGAACAGCAGCGGCAGGGCGACGATCGACACCGCAGCGAGCACGGGGGACGCGGCGGCCGTCAACAAGCACGCGCGGCGAAGGAGCCGCCGCGCTTCGCGCAGCGCCGTCTCCGGCGCTTGGCGGGTGAACCGCGGGTACAGCACGTAGTTGGCGGCGGTGGCCGGCAACCGCATGAGCTCGGCGAACTTCGAAGCGACGGCGTAGATGCCCAACGGGGCCGGCCCGGCGATGGCACCGAGGATGATGAAGTCGAGGCGCAGGTTCACCAGCCATAGCAGGTTGCCCAGCTGACCGCGGGCCCCGAAGCCGACGATCGAGCGACCCAGTCGGCCGGCCGGCCGGCCCCACCCATGGAAGAAACCGGTCGCCGCCAAGCGCCCGAGCGCGATGCAGGTCGCGGCGACGCCACCGCCGATCATCCCGGCGACGACCGCGTCGATGCCGGTGAGCCCGGCCAGCAGCGCGGCGCCGTACGCCGGAAGGAACATCAACTCCTCGCAGATGATGATCAGATTGGCGCCGGCGAGGTCGGCCGATCCCTGGCAGCAGGCCTTCGCCCAAACGGTCCACAGCTGGGTCACCACGGTGGCGGTGGCGGCCAGCAGCAGCCCGGTCGGCAGCCCCGGGAAGAGCAGGGGGTGCAGGGCGGGAACGAGCGCCAGCCAGGCCCCGACGGCCAGGACGGCGCCGCCCGCGCCCAGCAGGGTGAGGGTCGGCCGCAGGCTCGGGTCGCCTGGCGTGGCACCGAGGAAGTAACTGGAGGCCACCGGCAGGCCGCAGCTGAAGACGACGCCGACCAGCCACGGAAGCACGCGCAGCAGGGTGTAGTCGCCGAGGACCGCGGTGCCGCCGGAGCGGGCCACGATGAGGCTCGCGATCGAGACGATGGCCAGGGCGGCGCCCTGCGCGACGAAGTTGGACATGGCCGATCGCCGGCCCAGCGCTGGCCGACCGGGCGCCGCGGCCGCGGCGGCGACTTGGCCGGCCTGCCCGACAGCGTGCGTCATGGCCGATCCCCTCCCCGCCGCGCCGACGCAACGCCGGCTCCGGCGACCGCGGCGACGAGACCGAAGAGGGCCCAGACGAACCGGAAGTGCAGCACCTCGTAGTACGTCGCGGCCGCCGCGACCGCGGCCAGCGCCGCCAGCAGGCCAGCCGGACGGGGCAACGCGTCAGTTGGCGGCCCGGTCAGGGCGGCCCGAGCCACTCGCCGGGCCCGCACGGCCACAGCCGCGACCAGGAGCAGCAGCCCGACCAATCCGATCGGCCCCCGCTCGACCAGCGCGGCGACGAAGTCGTCGTGCGCCTCCTTCGCGTACGGGTACGACCGGCTGCTCAGCAGCGGTTTGGTCGAGGCCGGCCCCGACCCCTGCCAGCCGTCCCGGCGGTAGAGGTCCAGGGCCTCGGAGACCAGCTGACCGCGCTGCGCGCTGCTCTCATTGCTGCGTCCGATCGAGTTCACCAGCAGCGGCTGGTTCGAATCGCGGGCCCAGGTCTGCACCGAGGAGAGGGGGACGATCGTCGCCGCCGTGACCCCGACACCGAGCACGACGAGGAGCAGCGCTATCACGCCCGCCGGTCCGGCCCGGCGGCGGGCAGCGAACAGGGCGAGCACGAACAGGCCGAGCGCCAGCTCGACCACTCCGCCGTTGGACTCGGTCAACAACAGCGCCCAGACGAGAAGCACGTAGGCCAGCACGCGCAGCACCGGACGCCGCGGACGCAGGCTCGCGTGCACGATGAAGATCGACAGCACCCAGTAGGTGGCGGCGTAGTTGGGGTCACCGAACGTGAACAGGGCGCGGTTCCCCTCCCGGGCGACGACGCCGGTGATCGCGGTGATGTGGGCGAGCGCCCCGAAGACGAGGGCAGCGGCACCCAGCATCGCGCTGTACGCCCAGGTCGCACTCAGGACCGCAGCGTGGCGCGGGGTCCACGCGACCGTCGTGACCGCCGCGCACCAGGTGACCAGGACGAGATCCTGGACGACCGCGAGGACGGCCGCGCCCGGCAGCGGCCCCGCGGCTCCGGCCAGCGCCCCGCCGAGCACCATCACCGCGATGGCCGGCAGATAGGGAGCCCGTACCCGGGCCGCCGTGCACGAGGCCCACACGCCGGCCGCCATGATCGACGTCAGTGTGAACACATCGACCGGGGAGCTGTTGGCCGGTCCGGTCGGCCGCACGAACGCCTGGGTTGCGAAGGCGGCGGCCATGGCCAGCAGGGCGAAGCGGTGCGCGGTGCCGCGCTCGGTCGCGCGCGTCGGCGCATCCGGTTTCCGGGCGAGCGCGATGGTCATCACCGCTCCCCGGCGAGGTGGGCGAAGATCTGCCAGAGCTGCTGGGCGAAGGCGGGGTCAGTGGCCTCGGCGGCCACGGCGGCCAGTTCGGCCAGCATCACGTCGGGGCCGATGTCGGAGGGCAGCCCGAGGCGTTGCAGCCCGGTGATCACGAACCTGCGCAGCGCCGTCGGGTACCAGCCGCGCCCGTGCAGCGCGTAACCGACGCCGCCGGCGATGTCGCGAGCGATCAGTCCTGCGTGCCCCCGGACACGGTGGCCCGGCCGCGTGTGCCGGTCGAGGTACAGCGAGTGGGACACGGCGAAGCGGCCGAGGTCCCGGATGGGGCTGCCGGCCGGCTCCCAACGCTCCCAATCGACGAGTCCGCTGACGACACTGCCGTCGATGAGGATGTTGCCGGGCCAGAAGTCGCCGTGCACGACGTAGGACCGGGCCCGGTACTGGCGCAGGCGGCCGCGCACCTTGCGCAGGCCGGCGCTCACTGCTCGCCGCAGCTGCGGCGAGCGGTCGACGAGCTGGGCTTCGGCTCGCATCAGCGTCGCGCCCGCAATGTCGAGGCGTAACGGCGGGCCCGTCGGTTCGCGCTGCAACTGGGCGAGGCACATCCGGGCCGCGGTGAGGTCGGCCGCCACGCCGGCCGGGCGCCGATTGTGCCCGTTGCGGTAGTAGCGGACGAACATGGGCATGCCGGGCTGGGCCGTCGTGGCCAGCGTTGCCCCGGTCACGGGTACCGGCAACTCGATGCACCTGGGCACCCTGGACCGCAGTGCCCCGATCGGTGCCGACTCCAGTTCCTGCAGCCGAACCCGCTCGGCCTCGATGCGGTCGTTCGCCTCCGCGCACGCGGCCACCTTCACGGCGATCGACGGGTTCGCGCAGCCGGCCGGGAAGAGCAGCAGGACGAATCGGCGGTCCTGGTCATGGCTGTGATCGAGGATCACGACACGAAGGCCGGAGTCGGCGATCCAGGAGTCGAGGGAAGGCTCCAACTCAGCCGACTCCGGCGGCTCGGGGTGCAACCGCGGAACGACGGACCACATCCGCGGCACGCGCAGGCCTCGCCGAGCGGCCTCATAGGCCCACCCAGGCCCCCGTCCGCCGGGGGGGCGGGCCAGCAGCGTGGTTCGCACGTACTCGAGAACGTCGGGATCCCGGTCGGCGACGACGACCGGCCGGGCCCGGTTGGGCAGCGCGACGTACGCGCGGCCAGCGGGCAACACGCTGCGCCACGTCGCAGGCGTGGGGTGCAGGCTGCCCGCTGCGGTCACGTCAGTACCGCGAACGGACGGAGCCGGGCCACCGGGCGGACCAGCCCGTTGCCGGACAGGATGCCGAGCGCCTCGTCGACCCCCTTGTCGTCGTACTGGAGCACCTCGTCGGGTGCCGCGTCGCTGTAGCCGTAGCGCAACGTGTGGCGCGCCCGCGGGTCCGGTCCGGAGCGGCCGTCCTTGACGAAGGCGCTGATGATGCTGCCGGTGCCGTGGCAGGCCGTGTAGAGACTCCGGTGCGCCTGGGCGCCCGGAACGCACAGGAACGACGACGTGCGGTTCGTGCCCGGCACGAGCAGCGGCTGACCGGTGGCGGCGAACGCCGGGTGGCCCGTCATCATCTCCGCCGTCCAGGCCCGCGCCGCGTTGTGCCGGTGAACGAATGCGGGCGCGCCACCGACCGTTTCCTCGTAGATCGAGTTGTGCGGCGAGTCGACGACGAGATCCAGACCGGCGCCGAAGACCTCGCCCGCGAACCGACGGAGCGCGGCGAAGGTCGCCAGGCGGTACGCGAACCCGTAATTCATCGAAAGGTTCTGGGCGAGCATCACCCGGCGCCCCTCGTCACCCTCGATCGGGATGGACGGACAGCCCGCCTTGAAGTACGCCGCGTAGCGCTGGGCGAGGGCCGCCCGCCGCCGCCCGGGACGGTTCGCCAACGGCTTGGCGATCGCCATCTCGGCCCGCAACATCCGCGAGGCCGCCTTCCGGCGGGCGTACATCTCGCCGATCTGCCCGGTCAGCACCCCGCCGCCGTTGTGGAACTGCAGGGTCACCTGGCCGGCCCGCAGGCCGAGGGCGGCCGCCGCGTCGGTGTCGAGGATCTCCTCGACCTCCTGCAACTCCAAAAAGTGCGTGCTCGGCCCGATGGAGCCGAACCGGAGTCGGGCCATCTGCGTGCAGATCCACGGCAGCTCCTTGCGGGCACTGGCGGACCCGCCGTAGCGGTCGACGTCGAGCCGGCCGAACTCCTCGACCCGGTCGATGTCGCGCGGCTCGATCCCGAACCGGTCCGCAGCGAAGTCGGCGCCCTCGACGGCGGCCCGCAGCACCTCGCCGCGGGTGAGCTCCGGCTTCCAGCCCGGCGGGTTCGGAAAGCGCTCGCGAACCCGACGGTAGAACTCGCCGACCGCTTTCGCCGTCGGCCGTTCGGTGTCGAGGGTGGCCAGCGCCATCCCGCAGTTGAGCGCCGCGTCCGTGAGGGTCGGCCGGATCGCTGCGCGGGTCGCGACGGCGATGCTGGAAGGCATCTCGGACTTCTCCTTGTGGCAGAAGTCCGGCAGCACGACCGGTGCGGCGGCGAGGTCGGCCGTGGCCACTCCGTCGGCGAGGCGCGCGATCAGACCGGGGTCCGCCGTCGCCTCCGGGCTGTCGAACACGGTGATGCCGCGGGCCGCGGGCCCGTCGACGGCCGGGTGGCTGAACAGGTCTACGTACACACTCGCTCCTCGTGGTGTGTTCCGGGGCGGCCGGTGGCCGAGCGTGCGGCCGGCAGGTAGGCCGACTCCAGTGCGGCGCCCAGCGTGGCGACGTCGTGCCGGCCGAGAAGGTGCTCACGAGCCCGACCGGCCATCCGGGCCGCTGCGCTCGGGTCGTCGAGCAGGTAGGCGATCGCACCGGCCAGCAGATCGGGACGCTCGGGTGGGACGAGCAGGCCGGTCTGTCCGGGCACCACCGCGTCCGACACCGCGTTCACCGCCGTCGCGACGACGGGGACACCGCAGACCATCGCCTCGACGACCGCGACCGGCAGCCCTTCATAGCGGCTGGGTAGCGCGAACACGTCGAAGGCGGGGAGCAGGCTGGGCACGTCGGATCGCTCGCCGGCGAGCATGATGCGGGTCCGGCCGCCGGCCTGACCGATTGCCCGGCGGACGTCGCCCTCCAGTTCGCCGCCGCCGATCCATACGCCCACGACGTCGGGCCGGTCGATGCGCGTAAGGGCGTCGACGAAGTGTTCGGGCGCCTTCTGGTAGGCCAGCCGGCCGACGCAGCCGACGACGATTGCCTCCGGCAGGAGGCCGAGCGCGGCCCGGGCGGCCGCGCGCCGCTCGGGGTTCACGGTCGGCCCCGTCGCGTCGACGGCCACGCCGATCGTCTGCACCCGCTCGGGCGCGATGATCCGGCGGCGTACCGCTTCGACGGCGACCCCGGTTCCGACGCAGAGGCCGACATCGGTGATGCGACCCAACCGGCGCTCCACCGCGATGTAACTGCTCCGGCGCCCCCACGACTGGAACTCGTGGAACGGGAAGCCGTGATAGGTGTGCACGATCCGCCCCACGCCCGCCCGTCGTGCCGCGAGCCGGCCGACGGTGCCGGCCTTGGCGCTGTGCGTGTGCACGACGTCGGCCGGCTGGGACGCCAGCAACTCACTCAGCCGGGTGAGCGCGCGCAGGTCCGCTGCGGGCGCGATCTCGGGGCGCAGGGTGGGCAGCAGGCGCACCGCGAAGCCGGCTTCGTCGGCCTCGTCGAGCAGTCGGTCGCCGCTGCCGGCCACGACGGTCACCCGGTAGCGCCCCGGGTCGAGCCCCTTCGCCCCGCGCAACGCCACCGCGCCCGCCCCGGCCTGGAACCGCGTCACGATCGTCACGACGTGGGTCCGGCGGTCGGCACCCGTCACGAGGGCACCGCGCTTGTCCGGGCGACCAGTTCGGCCAGCGACGGCCCCGGCCGGCCGCCGAGGACGATGGCCGAACAGGGGAGGCGGCTGAACGCTTTCGCCGTCTCGGCGATCCGGGGGAGGGCCGGACCGTGGCCGGTGCCCTGGGCGAGCGTCGCCGCGAACGCCCAGTAGCGGCGCAGTTCGCCGGCCATGCACGTTCCTGCGACAAGATCCTCGGCCGCGCGATGGCCACTGATCGGGCGCAGCGACGTGGGTCCGGTCCCCCGGCGGAGGACGATCAACTGCTCCGGGATCAGCGAATCGACCCGTCCGACGAGAGGGCACTCGCCGCGTCCGTGCGGCATCCGGCGCCCCGCGACGCCTTCGATCCGGACGGGCTCGACCAACCCGTGCACCACCTGTCCGTCGCTGACGCTGAGGTTGTCCGAGCAGGCGACGGCGCCGTCGTTCAGCGCGTCGAGCAGCAGCGTCGAGCGGCCGACCCCGCCGGGCCCGGCGAGCAGCACCGTCGTTCCGGCGACCTCGACCGCCGCCGCGTGCAGGACCGTCCGCCCGCGGGTCGAGGCCAGCCACAACGCGGGATACTGCAGCAGGACATCCCGGGCCAGCAGGTGGAAGCGGGCGGGCAGCGCGTGCGCGGCGAGGCGATCCCGCCCCGGGGGCCGGTACCGTGCCTGGACCCGGATCTTCGGCGTCGGTACCTGCCCTTCGACGCTCACCCGGAGGTCGAATCCGGAGCCGCAGGCGTTCTCCAGGACCACCTCGCCGCCGCGCTCGAACGCGCCTCGAGTCAGGACCCGCCAGCCCCTCGTCGCGAACGGGTCGCGGCGGTCTTCGACGACCAGATGCAGGTCGGGATCGGGGTCGTCCTGGCCCAGGACCAGCGCGTCCGCGCAGGCCTCGGCGATGAGCCGGTCGACCCATCGCAGCCGGCTGGTGATGAGCATGTCGGCGCCCGCCTGGCGCATCGTGGCGCGCATCAGAAGTCGTCCGGATAGAGCGAGTCGAACAGCCCGGTGAGCGCTCCGACCGGAACAGCCGGCGGCGCGTAGTCGGGCACCAGCCGGGTGAGCAGCGTCCGGACGTCGTCCGGCTCGTTGCACTCCGCGGTGTGGAAGAGCTTCTCCAGTTCGCGGTCGAGGTCGGGCGGTAAGGCGTCGCCGCGGGTGGCGGCGATCCGCGGATGCGCGGTCGGCACGCGGGACTCGGCCCGGCTGAAGAGCGTCTCGTTCAACTTCTCGCCGGGCCGAAGGCCGGTGAAGCGAACCTCGAACTGGGTGATGCCGGCCTGGGCCGCGAAGGCCTCGACGAGCGACACGATCCGGATCGGGCGGCCCATGTCGAGGACGAAGGTCTCGCCCATCTCTGCCATCGCACCGGCCTCGAGAACGAGTCCGACCGCTTCCTCGACGGTCATGAAGAACCGGTCGACTTCGGGATCGGTGATGGTGACCGGCTCGTGCCGCGCGATCTGATGGGCGAGGACGTGCAGGAGCGAGCCCCGGCTACCCAGCACGTTGCCGAAGCGCACGGAGCCGACGCTCGTGCCCAGACCGGCCCGGCTGCGAACGACGGACTCGGCGAGCAGTTTCGTCGCGCCCAGCACGGACGTCGGCTCGGCCGCCTTGTCGGTGGAGATCAGGATGAACCGTTCGGCGCCGTGCCGTACCGCGGCGTCGACCACGTTCGCCGTGCCGACGACGTTGGACTTGACGCCCTCGCACGGGTGCCGCTCGAGCAGCGGCAGGTGCTTGTGCGCGGCGGCGTGGAACACGACCTGGGGTCGCAGTTGCGCGAACAGGCTGTCGATGCGAGCGGCGTCGCGGATGTCGGCAACGATCAGCTCGTCGGAATCGAGCAGCGCCTCGCCATTGGTCTCCAGTTGCAGCCGGTGCAGGTTCGACTCGTCGTGGTCGAGCATGTAGAGCGCCGCCGGCGAGTAGGACGCGATCTGGCGGCACAGCTCGCTGCCGATGGAGCCGCCGGCGCCGGTGACCAGCACCCGGCGGCCGCGGACAGTGGCCTGGGTGGAGGGCCGGACGACCTCAACCTCGTCGCGACCCAACAGCGACGCCGGCGAGACCGAGTAGAGGTCGTCACCCCGGCTGCCCCGCTGCACGGCGGCGTGGAACGTCGGCAGGTAACGGACCCGGGCGCCGGAGCGCGCCGCGGCCCGCAGCAGGGCCGCGAGCTCGATCGGCGGCAACGACGGGATCGCCACGATGACGACGTCGACGCGCGCGGCACCGACCAGGTCGCCGAGACCCGCCAGCGGCCCCAGGACCGGCAGCCCGTCGATCTTGCGGCGCCGCGGCGCGTCGTCGAGGAAGCCGATCGGACGCAGACCGAAGCTCGGTGTCGCTGCGAGGTTGTGGGCCAGGGTTCGCCCCGCGCCGCCGGCACCCACGATCAGGGTGCGGGCGCGGACATCCGGGCTGGCATCGGTTGTTTTTCGGTAGAGCACTGGTTCCCCCTAAGTGGCGCGCAGCGCGGCGATCTGTCCGCACACGCGATCGACGTCCTCGTCGGAAAGATGCGGGTGCATCGGCAAGGACAGCAGTTCGTCGGCGAGGCGTTCGGCGACCGGCAGGCGGGGGGCCAGGTTGCCGAGCAATCTCCGGAAGTACCCGAAGCGGTGGACCGGAACGAAATGGACGGAGGTGCCCATTCCACGTGCGGCGAGTTCCTCGGCGAGCATGTCGCGGCTCAACCCGAAGCCGGGGCCGATCCGGACGATGTAGAGGTGCCAGGCATGGCCGCCGCCCGGAGGGCGGGGCGGCCGGCGGATTCCGCTGACCTCTGCGAGCTGTTCGTCGTAACGGGCCGCGATCTCGGCTCGACGGGCCTGCCACGTATGCAGGTGGACCAGCTGGCCCAGCCCGATCGCGGCCTGTAGGTCGGTGAAGTTCGCCTTGATGCCGTCCTCGTCGACCTCGTAGCGCCACGAGGCGCCCGGCTCGTAGCGTCGCCACGCGTCCTTGCTCATGCCGTGCTGGCGCAGGACCCTGAGGCGTTGCGCGAACTGCCCGTCCGATGTCGTGATCGCCCCGCCCTCACCGATGGGCAGGTTCTTGGTGGCGTAGAAGCTGAAGCAGGCCGCCGGCGAGGCCGAGCCGATCGGTCGGCCGTCGTGCGCGGCCCCGAGCCCGTGCGCGGCGTCCTCGACGACCCGGTCGAGGGGAAGGCCGGCGGCGGTTGCCAGGCCGGCGACGTCGAGCGGGAAACCCGCCATGTGCTGGACGACCATGGCCGCCGGGGTCTCCTGCGCGGCGGCCGCCGCAACAGTCTCGGGGTCCATCGCCAGGGTGTGCTCGTCGGCGTCCACCAGCACCGGACGCAGGCCGCTGTGGACGATCGCGTGCACGGCACCGCAGAAGGTCAGAGTCGGAGTGAGCACCGGCGAACCGGGCGGGAGGCCGAGCGCGCGCAGGGACAGCTCGATCGCCGCCGTACAGGAGCTGACCGCCACCGCATGCCGAGCCCCGACCCACGCCGCCAGCTCGCCCTCGAAGCGCTCCGTGCGCTCACCGGTCGTCAGCCAGCCGCTGGCCATCGCCTCCAGGGCCTGGGCCCGGGCCCCGGGCGAGATGTGGCACGCCGCGAACGCAACGTTGGCGGCGCGCGCGACCTGGAGCCGCGGGTCGGGGCTCATGCGGCACCGCCGATGACGCCGGCGCTCAACTCACGCCGGTAGATCCCGAGCATCGCCCGGGCCAGCTGGGCGATGCGCTGCAACGGGTCGGCCGACGAGGTCGGCGGCACCGGTACCCGGCCATTATCGAGCTGGGACTCGACGGCCGCGGCGACCCGGTCGCCCCGCGGCTGGACGACCACTCCGCGCGCACCGGAGAGCACCAATTCGGCCACCCCATCGGTCGTCGTGGACACGACGGGGACACCCCAGTCGACGGCAGCCACGGCCATGCTGCACGCGTGCAGCTCGAAGTCGGCGGCCACGAAGACGTCGCACGCGGCCAGCAGCGCGGCGAGCGGAAGCGGCTCGGTGGACCATTCGCGCCCGTCGACGAGGAGGCGGAACGCGTCCTGGCCCGGTCGATCGCCGGCCGGGTGAATCCGCCCGGCAACGACGTCGGGACGGCCGGACGAGCGCAGGACCCGGTCCCATGCCGTGTCGCGGTGCCCGACCGCCTGCCGGCCGGAGCCGAGCACCAGGCGAACCCCCGGCGCGATTTCGAGCCGTTGCCGGACGGAGGTCCGCGCGGCGGCGCGGCTGCAGCCGGAGAGCGACGTGGACGGCGAGAGCAGCGGGACGCAGTGCACCAGGTGGCCGTCGGCCACCCCGCTTCCGAGGATGATCCGGCCGGCGGTCTGACCGTGCACGAGGAGCGACGCGCCCGCCAGTCGCCGGCGTTCCCGCCGTACCCACGCCGGCAGTGCGGCGAGCCGCGGTACGCGCAGCGGCACGGTGTCGACCGTGTGCACCCGCCGCCGGCCGGGGGTACGGGCGGCCTCGACCGACCCCACCGTGTGCACGATGTCGCCCGGCTGGTCGGAGTCGATCAGCTCGATCCGCTTGGCTTCGGCGAGCAGGACGAGTGCGTCGGACAGGGCCGAGCTGAGGTCGGCTGCGAGCCGGTCGCCGCGCATGCACACTCGCGGGCGCAGCGCGCCGAGGGCGGTCATCGGAGGCTCGCCCGCTGCCGGCGTCCGGCATCGAGCACGCCGATCACCGGCCATCCGGTCGCCACGGACAGATCGCGCACCCGGCGAACTGCCTTCATCGGCGTCAGGTCGTGCGCGACAACCAGGAGGCCGAGCAGTTCGTCGTCGGACCGGCCGCCGGCCTCGGTGACAGCTACGACGCGCACCGGACGCCAGGGCGCCGCCTGCGCCAGCGGCTTCACCGCTGTGGCGGTAGCGGTCTGCCGGGAACCGCCCCGATGCGGTCGCGACTCCGACGGCATCGTGGTCGCCGAGCTGCGCCCGTTCGGCCTCGCCTCCGTCGGCGCCGGTCGGGCCGTCGTGGCCTGCTTCGCGTCGAGCACCTCCGCCAGTTCGACGAGGTCGGCCCCCGTTGATGCCCCGATCAGGGCGACGTGTCGAAGCTGCGCAGAGACCGCTGCCCGCCGGATCGCGATCGCGGCGAGGTCGCTCTCCGGCCCGGCCGCACCAGCGGCCGATGGCCGCGCCCACCAGCGCCGGGCGCTGCCCGGCCCGGCCGGGCCGCGCTCGTCGGACAAGGAACCGAGCACCGGTGCTTCGAGCTCGCGGGCCACGGCGTGCGCATCAGCCAGGCGGGGCCGGAGCATCTCGAGCAGGGCGGCGACGAGCAGACCGGCTGCCAGCCCGGCGATGCCGACGAGCACGAGGCGCACGGTGGGGGAGTCGGTCGCCGGCTTCGCCGTTGCTGGGGTCGAGATGACGCTCGCCGAACTTCCCGTGGCCAGCGTGACCTGGACCTGGCGCAGGGTGGCCGCGATGTCGGCGGTCTGCTGGTCGATGTTGGAGAGCTGGGCGGACAGGACCGGTGTGTCCGTGGACTTGGCCGGCGCGCTCAGCGTCGCCACGATCTTCTGGCGCCGGGCGAGCAGCCGCTGCTGTTCCGCGTTCAGGCTGCTCACCAGCTTCTGGAGCGCCGAGCTGCCCTGTCCACCCATGAACTCCACGACGCGCGTCGCCAGCACGCCGGCGAGATCACGCGCCACGCCCTGGCGGCGGTCGGTGACGGAGATGTCCATGACCGTCGAGCTGCCCAGGCGGGTGACCGACACTTCACCGGCGACCTCAGCGGCGTCGCGGCCGGAGATGTGCGCCGTCCGCATCGCCTGGGCGACCACCGAGGTGCTCGTGGCCACGCCCTTCACCCGGTTCAGCAGCGAGTCGGCTTCGGTGTCCGAGCCGAGCGTGGCGCTCGACGCCTGGATACGGGCGGTCGCGACGAATTTCGTGCTCGCCGTCGAGCCGAGGGCGGCTACGGCCGCGATCGGCAGGAGTACGAACCAGGTGATCAGTCGCCAGTGCCCGGACACGATGCAGCGATACGGCTCGCTCAAGCCCATGAAAATTTCCCCCCGCGTCGATCAGTGCGGGAGCGACGCTACGAACGATCGCCGCGCGGCGGATCGTCCCGATGCCCGACTTCGTCTCCAGCATCGGTAGGAGACCCGGCTCGTCCGGGTTCCGGAGGGTCATCGAGGTCCGAAGCGACGGCGAGCGCCTCGGCGCGACTGTGCACACGAAGTTTCCCGAACAACGTCGCCGTGTGCGAGCGGACGGTGTGGACCGAGATGCGGAGGTCCTGCGCGAGCTCCTTCTGGCTCCGTCCGGCGCGCAGCCCGGCCAGCACGTCCTGTTCCCGATCGGTCAGTTGCGGCAGCGCCTGCCTCCGGGCCGGGCTCGGGTCGGCGTCGGCGCGCAGGGCATCCAGGACCGGCCCGAGCAGGTCCGGTGGCCACCAGGCCCGGCCGCGTGCGGCGCCGTCCAGTGCCTCGGCCAGGAAGCGCAGCGGCGACGTCTTCTCGATCCAGGACAGCGCGCCTGCCCTTGCCGCGGCGGCGGCGAGGCCGATGTCGGTGCTGGCGGTCAGCACCACGATCGGGGCGGCCGGCCAGCCTTCGCGCAGAGCGCTCACTACGCCGCCTGCCCCCGCACCGGCCGGCGCAACGTCGATCACGACGACCTCGGGGCGCAGCGCCGCGATCTTCGCTACCAGGTTCGGGTCACTGGTCTGCAGGCGGCCGGTGACGACGAGGTCAGTTGACACCGACAGCCCGTGCGCTATCGCGTCGCTCACGATGACGAGATCATCGACCAGTGCGAGGCGCCGGCCCGGCATGGCCGCAACGCTGCCGGACCGATCCGCCCCTCGTCGTCGGACGTTTGTACTGGTCCCGGCCCGATTCCGGTCATCCAAATGGAGGAGAACGGTTCCGGATTCGCTCAGCTCGCCGGTGGCATGCCGGCGGGGTTGTTGACTGGAATAAGACGATAGCGCGCCGCTAACGACGCCGCCTCCAGCCGTGAATGCACGCCCAGTTTGGTCAGTATTGCCTGAACATGGCTACGTACTGTAGTCGACGACACGCCCAGTTCGGCGGCCATCCGCGCGGTGCCCTGGCCGTCAGCGAGCCGGGCCAGGCACTCCCATTCGCGTGGCGTCAGGAAATTCAAAACGTGCAGCAATTGTGCCGGCGGGCTGTCGGCCCGCCCAATCGGTCGATTGAACGACCCTTCTATGACAATTTCTCCGCGATGGACCCGCTGCAGTACATCGACAAGTACGCCAATGCCTCGGGTCTTGTGCACATATCCGGCGGCGCCGGCTGCCAGAGCGCGTTGCATGGCCCGGGGATCGGGGTCGGCGGTCAGCACTACGACCTGGGTCTCCGGTACCTCGGCGACCAGGCGCGCCAGTTCCTCCGCGCCACCACCGTCGCGCAGCACGACCTCGAGAATGCAGATGTCCGGTCGGAAAGCGCGTGCGGCGGCCCGCAGAGCGACGTGCGAATTCACTGTGGCCAATACGTTGTGGCCAAGTTGGGTGAATATCGACACCAGTCCGTCGAGAAACACGGTTTGGTCGTCGGCGACAACTAATTCGAGATGGTCTTTTGTTGTTGTCAATTCGCGGCCCCCGTCCGTGAACTTGTTCGCATCTGGTTCAACCACGCGGGCTTTACGGTCAGTAACCCGGTGAACGGCTCATTTACACAGGGTGACCGTGTGGTCGAGCCAGAATAACGGCATGCTAGCCGAGGGAACGCTAACCACCAAGAATCTGTCATTTCCCATGGCGGTGGCTTAACACCGGCGCCAGGCTGCGATCAGGCGATGAAGGCGGCGAGCCCGTCGAGCAGGCGATCCACGTCCGAGTCGTCGGTGTACGGCGCCAGGCCCACCCGGAGTCCGCCGGACGGCAGGCCGAGGCGTCGCGCGGGCTCGTAGGCGTAGAACGTGCCGGCCGGGGCGTTGACGCCGCGCTCGGCCAGGAACCGGTACGCGTCGGCTGCGCTGCGGTCGGCGAAGGTCATCAGCAGGGTGGGTGTCCGCTCGCGCGCCCGCGAGTGCACGGTGATGCCGGCGAGCCCGGCCACGGCCTGCTCGACCCGTCGCCGCAGCCCTTGCTCGTGCTCGTCGCCGGCCCGCATCGAGGTCAGGATTCGCGCGCGCCGCGAACCGGTGCCGCCGGCGAGGTCGGCGATGAAGTCGACGGCCGCCGTCGTCCCGGCCAGCAGTTCGTAGGGGAGGGTGCCGAGCTCGAAACGTTCGGGGACGTGGTCGGGTGAAGGGATCAGCTTGTCCGGCTGCAACTCCTCGAGCAGCTCCGGGCGGGCGGCGACGACGCCGCAGTGCGGGCCGAAGAACTTGTACGGCGAGCACGCGAAGAAGTCCGCGCCGAGGGCGACCACGTCGATGCCGGCGTGCGCGGCGAGGTGCACGCCGTCGACGTAGAACAAGCCGCCGGCGCGATGCACCTGATCGGCGATCGCCGGCAGGTCCGGCCGGGTGCCGATGAGGTTCGACGCCCCGGTGAGCGCGACCAGGCGGGTGCGGTCGCTCAGCTGATCGCGCACGTCCTCGACCCCGAGCTCGGTCGACTCCGGATCGAAGTCGATCCAGCGCACGGTCGCCCCCGCGGTCTCGGCCGCGATCACCCACGGCCGGACGTTGGCGTCGTGATCGAGCCGGCTGACGGCGACCTCGTCGCCGGGCGTCCACGACTTCGCGAGGGCGCGGGAGAGGTCGAAGGTCAGCTGGGTCATGCTCCGGCCGAAGATCACGCCCCGCGCGTCGGCACCGAGCAGGTCGGCCATCGCCGTGCGAGCCGCATGCACGACGCGCTCGGCGTTCTGCTCGGCCGCGGTGACCGTGCCGCGGTTGGCGATCGGCGAGGTCAGGGTGTCACTGACCGCGCGGGCGACGACATCGGGTGTCTGCGAGCCGCCCGGCCCGTCGAAGTGCGCGGCTCCGGCGGACAGCGCGGGGAAGCGGGCCCGGACAGCGGCGACGTCGATGGCCATCCCGCCACTCTTCCAGGACGCTGCATCGCCCGGTGCCTGCGGGCGCCCGGAATGTGCCGGATCGCCGGCCCGGGTTTGACACCGCGCGCGCTGTTCCCGCACCCTGGCGCGGCGGGCGGCCCACGGAAGGGAACCCATGTCCAGCTTCGGTGCCGGCGGACGGCTCGGTGCGGCCGTCGTGCTGCTCCTCGGCCTGCTCGTGAGCGGGTCGGTCGCCGCGACCCCGGCCGGCGCGACGGCGTGCCCGTCCACGGCAACCCATCCGGCCACCCGGCTGGGATCGATCCGCGGCATCGTGCGGCCGAAGTCGGTCGGCCGGTGCCTGCGGACGGCCGCGGCGGCCGCGCCGAGCTACCCGGGCACGCCGCCGCTGGTCGATCACGGTGGTCCGGTAATGGCCACCCCGTCGGGCGGCAACCAGGTCGTCGTCACCCCGATCTTCTGGGCCGGCGCCGGCTACAGCTTCACCGCGAGTTACCAGAACACGATCGACACCTACCTCGCCGACCTCGCAAGCGACAGCGGCCGGACGACCAACGTGTTCGCCACGACGTGGGAGTACTCGGGCCGCAACGGTCCGATCAACTACCGGATGACAGTCGGGACCCCGATCATCGACACCGCTGCCGTCCCGACGGCCGGGTGCGCCGTGGACTCCGGAGCGATCTACGCCGACAACAGCGGCTACACGACCTGTCTCGACGACGACCAGGTGAGCAGCGAGGTCGACTCGGTGGTGTCCGCGCAGGGCCTGACCCGCGATTACGGCCACCTCTACGTGCTCTTCCTGCCCCAGCACGTCGAGAGCTGCTTCTACCCCGGAACCGACACCGTCGATGCGCAGCAGTGCACGATCAACGCGAGCCCGACCTCGGCCTACTGCGCGTACCACAGTGCGTTCAACCGCACGGGCGAGACCGTCTACGCCACCATGCCCTTCCCGATCTACCGCTCGAACACCGGTTCGTCCTGTACCGACGAGAACCTGGGCGGCGACGGGAAGGTCCAGTCACCCACCGGCGACGTGGACGCCGACGTCGAGATCAGCCCGCTCAGCCACGAGCTGGCCGAGGCGATCACCGACCCGGACGGCGACGCCTGGTACGACTCCAGCGGCTACGAGAACGGGGACGAATGCGCCTACGTCTACGGCGCGGTGTCCGGACCGTCCGGCGGCCTCTACAACCAGTCGGTCAACGGCCACCACTACCTGACGCAGGAGGAGTTCAGCAACGCCGCGTACGTCGCCGGGCTGGACGCCTGCCGGCCGGGTATCGACCCGGCCGTCCCGACGGTCTCGGCGCTGTCGGTCAGCAGCGGCAAGGCGGGCGCGACGGTCACCGTCACCGGCACCGGCTTCCCGGGCGCGACCGCCGTGCGCTTCGGCACGACGGCGGCCGCCTTCTCCCTGATCGACGCGACCCACCTGACCGCCACCGCCCCGGCCGGCCCGACCGGTGCGGTGGACGTCAAGGTGTCGACGGCGGCCGGCACCAGCCCGGCGGCCGCGGCCGATCGCTTCGCCTACCCGCCGCCCCCGCCGCCGGCGGTCGGCGCCGTGTCGCCGCGCAGTGGGCCCACGGCCGCCGGGCACTACGTCACCATCACCGGCACCAACTTCCGCCCCGGCGCGACGGTGACCTTCGGGGCCGGCGCGGCCACGTCGGTGACCGTCGCGTCCAGCACCAGGATCACCGCGCGTGCGCCGGGCCACTCCGCCGGCCGGGTCGACGTCCGCGTCACCACCACCGGCGGCCGGAGTCCGGCGACCACGAGCGACCGGTACACCTTCCTCGCCCGGCCCGTCGTCCGCCGGATCTCCCCGACGTCCGGCGCCCACGCCGGTTGGACGTTCGTGACGATCACCGGGTCCGGATTCGTCCGCGGAGCCACCGTCCGCTTCGGCTCGCTCGCCGGCCGATCGGTGCGGGTCGTCTCGTCGACCCGGATCACGGTGCGGTCGCCGCGTCACGCGAGGGGCAGGGTCGACGTGCGGGTCAGCACGCCGGGCGGGACGAGCCTGATCCGGCGGGCCGACCACTTCACGTACCGGTAGGCCGTCGGAGCGTCGGACCCGGTGCGCGCAGCGGTCCGTGCCACGATGCACAGGTGTCGAATCGCGGTGGCGCCGCCGCGCCGCCCGCCGGGGCGGCCACGCCCACCATGTACCTGCAGCCGATCGTCGATCTCGCGACCGGCCGGGCGGTCGCGGTCGAGGCCCTGGCCCGGTTCCCGGGAACACCCGGAACGCCGGTCGGTCACGTCTTCGCGAGCGCGCGGGCGCTGGGCGGCGGTGTCGCGCTGGAGGCGGCCTGCCTGCGCGCCGCCCGGGAACTGCTCTGCGACCTGCCGGCCGGTGTCGACCTCGCGGTGAACGTGAGCCCCGACGCGGTGGAGCATCCCCTCGTGCGTGAAGCCCTCGCCGGCGACCTCGGCCGGATCATCGTCGAGGTGACCGAGCAACCGGCGGCGGACCCGGTGCGCCTGCAGGACGTGCTGACCGAGCTGCGCCGCCGTGGTGCCAAGCTCGCCGTCGACGACGTCACCACCGGCCACGCCGGTCTCATCCGGCTCGCTCAGCTGCGCCCGGACGTCATCAAGATCGACCGTGGGGCGGTCCGCGCGATCGCCGGTGGCACCGAACAGGTCGCGGTCGTGGAGGCGCTGGTCAGCCTGGGGCGCCGGCTCGGCTGCCTCGTCCTGGCCGAGGGGGTGGAGAGCGTCGACGACCTCGTGACCCTCGTGGGCCTGGACGTCGACCTGGCCCAGGGGTGGGCGATCGCGACACCGGCGCCGAGATTCGCCCCGGTGGGCGAGGCGGTGACACGGGCCTGCCTGGCCGCCCGGCGCGAGATGCTGCGGGTCGAGTTGCCGCCGGCGCACCTGGCCCGCGACATCGACATCCACCACATCACCGCCGAGCTGGCCGGCACCGCGCACCGGGAGCAACTCGACCGCGCCCTGGCGGTCGCGAGCATCACGCTCGGGGCCAGCGCGATCGGCGTCTCCGTCCTCGGGCCCGGCGGCGAGCTCCGCGAGATCGTGGCGACGTCGACCCAGGTCGACCCGCACACCTACCGGCTCGCGGACTACCCGGCCACGGCGGCCGCGTTGCGCGACGCGGTGATGCTCGAGGTGCACGCCGACGAGGCGTCGGTGGACGCCGCCGAGCTGGCCGTGCTGCACCGGCTCCGGATGGCGAGCCTGCTCCTGGTGCCCCTGATCCTCGACCACAAGCCGTTCGGAGTCCTCGAGATGTTCTACGCGACGCGGCGCCGCTGGACCGGGCGCGACATCGAGAACGCGCGGATCCTCGCCCAGCACGTGCTGCACGCTCTCGGCCGGGTGACGCCGGTCGCGATCGATGGTCAGTGACGGATCGGCACCCGCAGGTCGTACACCCGGTACCACGCCTGCTGGGCCAGCTTCGGGTGCCGGACGATCTCCCCGATGAGGTCGGGCCGTAGCCGACCCGTCGCCCGGACGAGGATCACCGCGTCGCCGGAGAAGAGGTAGGCGCGGGCCCGGGCCTGCCAGGTCGGCTGGTCGACCATGGGCAGGCCGGACTCCGCCGGGACGTGGAGGTCGAGGATCAAGCCGGTGAGGTCGACGTACATGGGGCAACCGTCGGCCAGGCTCCGGCTCAACGCCTCCAGCCGGATGAGCGCGAGCGGCGAATCGCTCGTCACGCAGCGCAGGTGGGCGACGGCCGCGGCCAGCCGGGAGCTGGGGAACGGCGCGGTGACCCGGTTCGGCCGGACGAACACCGTCACTGCGGTCATCGCGGTGACCACGAGCACGGCCCCGCCGGCGATCACCGCGCCCAGCCAGGGGATCCGGAGTGCCCGCCCGGAGTAGGCGGCGCCGACGAGCACGGCCAGCGTGCCGGCCGCGTAGTCGGCGTAGTCGGCGAAGTACAGCGGCGTGAGCGCCAGGACGACGAGCTGGGCCGTGAACAGCGCCACGATCAGCCGGGCCGGTGGGCGCCGCCAGGCCGCGGCCACCACCGCCGCGACGACGGCGAGGAACGCGGTGAGCAGGAAGACGTGCCCCGGCCCGGTGAGGTCCGGGAACGCCGCACCCATGGCGGTCAGGTTGTCGAGGCTCTGTGACAGCGTCCGGCCCCCCGCGCGGCCGAGCTGGTCGCGGAAGACCATCCGCGCCATCGACCGCGGGGCGGCGAGGAAGAACGGACCGTCGACGACGAGCGCGGCGAGCGCGGCGCCGGCGGCGAAGTACGCGGCCGGCCGGCGACCGCCCCGCCGCCACAGCAGCCCGACGAGCACGGCCAGAAGGGGGCCGCCCCACCAGATCTTGACGCTGCATGCGAGCGCGAAGAACGCTCCGGCGAGCAGGGCGCGGCGGCCGGACAGCTTCTCCTGCCCGGCCAGTACCAGCACCCCGCCGAGGAAGCAGGCGGCCCCGAGCGGTTCGAGGCGGACGCCGACTTCGGCGTTGACCGCGCCGTACCAGATCGCGTAGAACGCGCCGCCGAGCAGCGCACCGATCCGCGGGCAGCCGAGCCGCCGCGCGATGAGCAGGACGAGCACCGCGTTGAGGGCGCCGAGCAGGGCGAACGACAGGTTGGCGGCGAGGAAGCCGGTCCGGTCGCTGTCGGTGAGCCGGCCGAGGACGGCGAACGGTGCGAGCGCGAGGGCGATCCCGGGCGGGTGCAGCAGGACGAAATCCGAGTACGGCCGCCGGCCGAAGGTGAGGGCGTCGGCGCCGGCGTAGTAGACGCCGGGGTCGTAACCGAAGTTGCCGCCGAAGCCGCCGGGGCTGGCGAGCACGACGCCGAGGCGGAGCGCCGCACCGAGCAGCAGGATCACGGCCCCGTCGATGAGCAGGGCGACCCGGCCGGTTCGCCCGCCGACCGCGGGCTGGTCCGCCGTCGGCTGATCGATGGCGACGCTCAGCGGGAGCTGGCCGAGGGGTCGGGCTGGCCCTTGGGCCGGTTCTTCTCGTCGGCCGACTGGTCGTCGTCGTGGACGGCATCGTCCGAGCGGGCCGGCCGGTCCGGGCCGACCTGCTGGGCTGCCTTCTCGTCGTCGATATCGGCCATTCCCGCAGTCTAGGGCGCACCGGTCGACGCGAGATCAGGTCCGGGATCGGTCAACCGCAGCACGAGGTCGGCCCGGGGCCGCGTACCGGCGACCAGCCGGGCGTTCGCGCCGTCCACGCCGTGCAGCACCCGGTCGCGAGCCGCCTCGGCCGACCGGCCGTAGTGCTCGTGTCGGGCGGTGAGCCGCGCCGTGCGGATCTCCTCGGGCACGTCGAGGTACCAGACGTGGTCGAGGTGGCGGCGCGCCGCGGGCCAGCCGTCCCCGTCGAGCAGGAGGTAGTTGCCCTCGGTGATGACGAGCGGCACGGCCCGGGGGACCGGCACGCAGCTGTTGATCGACTCCTCCAGCTCGCGGCGGAACTGCGGGGCGTACACGATCGGGTCGGTGTTGGCCCGCAGCCGGCCGAGCAGTCCGGCGTACCCGAACGAGTCGAACGTGTCCGGTGCGCCCTTGCACTCGCGCCGGCCGAGCCGGTCGAGCTCGGCGTTGGCAAGATGGAAGCCGTCCATGCCGACGACCGCAGCCTGCGTCCCGAGGGCCCGGCCGAGCAACTCGACGAGGGTCGACTTGCCGGCGCCCGGCGGTCCGGTCACCCCGAGGATGACCCGGCGGTCGTCGCGGATCATGCGGCGGGCCCGGTCGATCACCGCCGGCAGCGGCTCGTCGACGACTTCCTGGACGGCCGGCACGGGTCCCGAGAATAGTTGAACGCGCACTTTGACCGGCGCGTCCGGCGAACGTAAAATCTTGCCTGAGCGCCGGAAAGTGTGCGTCTCGGCCGCCCTGCATCCCGCGGCGAACAAGCGTCGTCGAAGCCGGAGAGTCCATCCGGCGCGAAAGGGATGCGCGTGCAGTCCTGTTCCACCTTCTCGCGCGAGGTGCCGCTGCCGGCCCGTCTCCCGGCCGTTCTGGCGGCCGTGGCCGAAGCCCTCACCACCGATCCGGCCCCCGGTCTCGACGAGGTGCTCGTCCCGGGGCTCGCCGCGCTCGTCGCGAGCGTGCCCGGCGCCCAGTGGGCCAGCATCACCCATCGCCGCGACGACGACGTCTTCAGCACGCCGGCCGCGACCGGCGAGCCGGCGATGCGGATCGATCGCTTCCAGTACACCCTCGGTGCCGGACCGTGCCTCGAGGCGACGGCCGGCGCACCGGTCACCGCCGGGCCCTCGGCCTTCGCCGCCCGCTGGCCCGAGCTGGCCACCCGCGCCTTCGACGAGACTCCGGTGCGCTCGGTGCTGAGCCATCCGCTGCCCGGGCTCGCGTCGCGCGCGTCGGTGAACTTCTACAGCGACCTCGACGACGCGTTCTGCGCCGGCAGCGGCGAGGAGGCACTGGCCGCAGCCGCCGTCGTCGCATCGACGTGCGCGGTCGGCCTCTCCGCCCTGATCACCCGCGCGCGGGCCGACAATCTCGAGGTCGCATTGACCTCCAGCCGGCAGATCGGCGCCGCCATCGGGATCGTGATGGCGCAGCAGCGCTGCACCTACGACGAGGCGCTTCTGGTGATCCGGCGGGCCAGCCAGCACACGCATCGCAAGGTACGTGATCTCGCCGAGGACATCATCCTCACCGGCGCGCTGCCCGACGGATCCTGAGGACCGGCGTTCGACGGCCCGGTCGATCCGGGTAGGGCATCGGCATGGACTCCAACGCGCTGGCCGCCAGCCTCCGGATCCTCGGCGATCCGGCTCCCCGGCACCCGCTGCGGGAATCGCTGCAGCAGGTCGTCGATGCCTGCGTCCAGGTGTTCGCCGTGGACGGCTGCGGGTTGATGGTGGCCGACAGCCAGAGCATCCTGCGCTACGCCGTGGCGAGCGATCCCCGTTCGCTGGTGCTCGAGGACATCCAGCTCGAGACCAGCGAGGGCCCGTGCGTCGACACCTTCGTCCGCGACGAGCTCACCGTGACCGAGGACCTCGCGGTCGACGACCGCTGGCCGACGGTGTCGCGGGCCATGGGCGCGCGCGGCGTCCACGGCATGCTCGGCGCCCCGGTGCGGCTGTCCGGCATCACGGTCGGCAGCCTGGACGTCTTCGTGAACCGTCCGCACGTCTGGGACCGCTCGGAGCAGCAGGCCCTCGCCCGCTACGCCGACGTCGTCGGCTCAATCACCGAGGTCGCGCTCGCGGCCCAGCAGGCCGGGGACCTGGCCGAGCAGCTCAATTACGCGCTCGATCATCGGGTGCCGATCGAGCGGGGCATCGGCTACCTGATGGGACGGGACCGGGTCGGGCACGCCGAGGCGTTCAACCGGCTGCGCCGCTCGGCCCGCAACACCCGTCGCAAGATCGGTGAGGTGGCCGAGGAATTGCTGGACGCCGGGCGGCTCCCCGACGAGGCCTGATCAACGTCAGGGACGCAGGTCGTCGACGACGAGGTCATGGCCGAAGGAATACCCCCCGCAGCAGGGCCAGCGCGTCATCGGCCGCGAGGTCGAAGGTGGTCATCAGGATGCCCATCGCGACCCAGACGACGCTGCGCACGCGCGCACCGGAACTCTGCAGCCAGGCGACCTGGTCGGTGCCCGGCGGGACCTTCGTCGCCGGCTGTTCGACCGAATCAGCCGCCGGCGAGTGCGTCCAGCAGGCGATCGAGTAGCGCGCCCTGACCGGGGATCAGCTTCGGCCGCGCGGCCTCCAGGGGAAACCACGCCGCCCGGTCGACCTCCGGGAAGCTCGCCCGCTTCCCCGACCGCGGTGGCCATTCGATCTCGAAGGTGTTGCTCACGACGGTCCCGACGTCGAAGTCGCCCTCGACCGCCCAGGCCGTGACCCGCTTGCCGCTGCGCTGCCGGACCGTGCCGAGGGCCGTACCCGGCGTTGCCGGAGGGGGTGAGCCGAGTTCCTCGGCGAACTCCCGGTACGCGGCGGCGAGGGGGTCCTCGTCGGGCGGGTACTCGCCCTTAGGGATGGTCCAGGCGCCGTCGTCGCGGCGGGCGAAGTACGGGCCGCCCATGTGCGCCAGCAGCACCTCGAGCCCGGGGGAGCGGCGGTACAGCAGCAGGCCGGCGCTGTCGTTCGGCATGGTCGCGGCGACGGCCGGTCAGGCGACCGGCAGGCCGCCCCGGGTCGAGGCGCCGGGCACGCTGAAGTTCGGCGCCCAGGGTGCATGGTCGAACCCGACGCGGTCGATCGCGGTGGCGGTGGCGCCGGCCAGGTCGTTCAGGGCGGCGATCCGGTGCGGGCTCGCCGGACCGGTGTGCTGCCAGTAGGCGCCGATGGCACCCACCGGGGCCGCGCGGTTGATCGGGACCATCACGAGGCTGCGGACGAACGTCGGCCGGTAGGCGGCCAGCGGGATCCGCTCGTCCTGCTCGATGTCCGGCACCACCGCGACATCGCTGTTCAGCATCGCCCAGCCGCTGATGCACTCGGTCATCGGGAACCGCTGCCCCTTCCACAGGGGAGAGATGGCGTCCTCGTCGGCGTAGAAGCAGAGCTCGCCGTCACGCAGCACGAAGGTGGCGCCGTCCGCCCGCGCGACCCGCCGGGCCGCGGCGCGCACGATCTCGCCGATGCGCCCGAGCGTGCTCGCCTCGGCCAGCAGGGGCAGGTAGTGCTCCGGCATGCGTCATCCTCGCGTCCTGTGCGGTTGGCACCGCCATTGTCATATGGATCGGCCCCGCGCGCACCCACGTGTCGTGCGTCGTGCCCGTTGTGGGGCGAAAGTCCGGCCGGCGGGAGATGGTGGTCGGGACGGACTCAGCCGGCGTTCCCGGCCCTGGTGCGGCTTGTGCGATGCCGCAGCGGCACGACGGGACGACGATGCGGCTGGGCCCGGTGGCGGTTCAGCGCGGATTCGATCTCCTCCGCCGTCCGGGGCGCTCCGAACAGGTAGCCCTGGGCGAGCTCGCAGCCGGCGTCGCGCAGGATCGCGGCCTGCCCCTCCGTCTCGACGCCCTCGGCGACGGCCTGCAACCCGAGCGCGTTGGTCATCGCGATGATCGCCAGCACGATGCTCCGGTCGCTGGCGGACGTCTCGAGGCTGGCGATGAACTGGCGGTCGATCTTGAGTATGCGCACCGGCAGTTGTCGCAGCCGGGCCAGCGACGAGTGCCCGGTACCGAGGTCGTCGATCGCGATCGTCACGCCGCGGTCGCACAGTTGCTCGAGGTCGCGGATCGCGGTGTCCGCGATCTGGCCGGCGGCCGTCTCGGTGATCTCGAGGACCAGTCGGTCGGGCCGGATGGAATTGACCAGCTGCAACACGGCCTCGCCGAGTTCGGAGGTGACCAGCTGCCGGCTGGAGACGTTGACGGCCATGGACAGCGGCGGGGCGTCCGGCGCCGCAGCCCGCCACGCCTGCAACTGTTCACACGCCGTCCGGACGACCCACATGCCGATGGGCACGATCAGGCCGGTCTCCTCGGCCACCGGGATGAACTCGTCGGGCATGACCAGATCTCCGGCCGCGCGGCGCCACCGCAGCAGTGCCTCGACGCCCACCATCGCCCCGTCCGCGGTCGTCACGACCGGCTGGTAGAGCAGGGAGAGCTCGCCGCGGGACAGCGCGCCGTACAGCCCGTTCTCGAGGTCCATCCGCCGGCTGCAGTCGGCCCGCAGCTTCTCGTCGAACGTGACGTACGTGCCGCCGCCCGCGGACTTGGCCCGGTACATCGCCGCGTCGGCGTCGCGCAGCAGGGCGGAGGCGTCCGTCCCCGGCTCGGCGAGCGCAATGCCGATACTGGCGTTGGCGTACACATCGGCGCCGTCGATGAGGAAGGGATCGGCGAGGCACCGCTGCAGGCGCCGGGCCGCCACGATGGCTTCACCGGTCGTGCGGACCCGTTCGAGCAGCACGGCGAACTCGTCGCCGCCGAGCCGGGCGACGGTGTCGCTGGGGCGCAGCGTGGCCTGGAAGCGGGCGGCGACCTGCGTGAGCAGTTCGTCGCCGCAGCCGTGGCCGAGGCTGTCGTTGACGACCTTGAACCGGTCGAGGTCGAGGAACAGGACCGCTGGGCGGCGCTGCGGGCGGCCATCGGACGGGCGGTCGTCGGTCCGGTCGTCGGCGGCGAGCGCGGCCTGCAGGCGGGCGGTGAACAGCGAGCGGTTGGCGAGCCCGGTGAGCTGGTCGCGGGACGCGCGGTGCCGCAGTTGATCCTCGGCCGACCGCCGGGCCGTGGTGTCCTGCAGTTGGAGGATGAACGAGGTGGCGTGGCCGGTGCCGTCCCGCAGGGCGGAGGTGGAGACATAGCCCCAGAGGATCTCGCCGTCCTCGCAGACGATCCGGATCTCGGCCGACTCCACCGTCGACACGTCGGCGAGCAGGCGGGCGAACCGGCCGCGGGATCTCTCCCGGTCGTCCGGGTGCACCCAGCGCCATACCGGCTGCCCGACCGCCGCCTCCATCGGGCAGTGCAGGATCTCGGCCAACGCCGGGTTGGCCTCGGTGAGGACGCCGGCGGTGTCGAGGACGGCCATCCCGACGGGGGCGTGGATGAACGCCGAACGGAACCGCTGCTCGGCCTCCTGCCGGGCGGCCTCGGCGGCCGCACGCTCGGTGATGTCGCGGACCACGACGAGAGCGGCCGGGCGCCCGTCGAAGACGATCGGGGTGCCGGCCGACTCGATCGCGCAGCGCGTCCCGTCGAGCCGGATGATCGCCTCCTCGACGTAGTCGAGGTCGTGCCGGTCCTCCGTCATCTGGTGCATCCGTTCGACAGCGGCGTCGCGGATCGCCGGATCCATGTAGTCGAGCGCGGGCTTGGCGGTGAGCTCGGCGAGGTCCCGGGCCCGGTACAGCCGCAGGGCGCGGTCGTTGGCGAAGACGTGGTGACCATCCTGAATCACCACCGTCGGGTCCGGCGACGCCTGGACGAGCGCTCGGAAGTCAGGGGTCCGCGCAACGAGCGGGATCGCTGCCTCATTCCGGGCCATGTTCAAGGGATCGGCACCGCACCTCCATCACTTGAGGTGAACCTGACCTTGATCCGGCCGGTCGGGCCGGTGTGCCGAGGTTGTGGGTGTTCGGTGTGCCGCGCGGCGTCGGTGGGTATGGCCGGGAAGACCGGCGAGTGAGGATAATTCCGGAATGGCCGACATCATCGAGCTGATCTACGAGGACCACGACTGGTTCCGGCGGCACTTCTTCTACCTCGACGACGCCCGGACCGAGGAGGAACTGGCCGCCGTCTGGGAGCCCCTCGCACTGCGGCTGGACATCCACGCCGCGGCCGAGGAGCTCATCTTCTACCCGGCGCTGCTCCAGCGCGGTGCGGCCGGCGACCCCGAGGAGGAGACGGAGGACGCGGTCCACGACCACAACGCCATCCGGGAGGCGATCCGGGAGGCGGCGCAGCAGCCGGTGGGCTCACCGGAGTGGTTCGCGGCGGTCGGCCGGGCCCGCACCGAGAACGGCGAGCACCTGGACGAGGAGGAGCGGGAGGGGCTGCCGGACTTCGCCAAGAGCGCGTCGCCGGGGCTGCGGCACGAGCTGGCGATGAAATGGCTGCGCTTCTACTACTCGCACCCGGGCGGTCGTGGGGTCGACACCTCCGACACCGACGCCGAGGAGTACCTCGCCGAACACTCGTGACCGCTTGGCCGGCTCAGCCGGTCGGCAGGCCCTGCTCGACGCGGGCGGCCTGGCCCTCGCCGGCCGCGCTGCCGTCGGCCGCGCTGCCGTCGGCCGCGCTGCCGTCGGCCGCCGACCGGAGGCCTTCGAGGGTGAGCGGGGAGTCGTCGGGGTCGCCGGCCACGTCCAGCCCGGTCCGCCGCTCGGTGATGAGCGCGCCGAGCAGGACGCCCCCGAAGATCACCCCGCTGAGGATCATCAGCCAGACCGACAGCACGAAGACGCCGCCGATCAGCCCGTAGGCGTGCACCTGCCAGCCGATCTGACCGGGCATGATCACCCGGGTCAGCCGGAACAGGATCGTGGTGCCCGCGCCCACCGCGATCGCGCCGGGCAGCAGCGCCCGGGCAGTGACCCGCCCGCCGAGCAACCAGTGCTGCGACCACCAGTAGAGGAGGAACGTCAGGCCACCCTGCGCGGCCATCACCGCGAACATGGCCGGGCGCCCCACGTCGTCGCCGAGCTCGCGGGCCAGCCGGCCCAACAGCAGCATCACGCTCGAGTAACCACCGAGCACGACGGCCCAGACGAGCTGCCGGAAGTAGATCCGAACCCCGATGGCCCGCGGGAGGGTCCAGATGAGCTCGAACGCCCGCTGCTGCACGGACGCCACGCTGGTGGTGAACACGAGCGCCGTGATCATCGCGAAGACCAGGGCCGGCGTGCTGATGGAGGCGGCGGTGCGGCCGAACAGCCGCCCGACGTCCTCGGCCGAGTCGCCGTACAAGCCGAAGAAGCGGGTCATGAAGTAGCCGGCGCCACGGCCGGTGAGGCGCTGCAGCACGGCCGACATGGCGACGATGAGCGGCGCGGTGCACAAGACCTGCTGGGCGCACAGCGCCAGCGCGTGGGTGTCGAGATCGAGCTCGCGCATCCGGCGCAGGCCGTGCCCACCGATGCTGCGCCGCCACCACGCTCGCCCGCCGGCGACGAGGCGTTGGGTGGAGATAGATCTGCGCACGAAGGTCATTGTCCCCCGCACCTACGACGACGAGCGCGGCTTTTCGGCATTCACATGATCTCGGTCGGGCCGGGGTCAGCCGAGGCGGATCCCGGCCAGCTGGGTGCCGTGGGCGACCAGCCGTCCCGTCGAATCCCATACCCAACATGCCTCGTCCACCCGCTGGGCGTCGATGAGGTGGGCTCGCTGCAGCACCCGGACCGGCCCGGGCGCGGGTAGGGCCCGGACGTAGGTCGTCAGCTCGAGGGTCGGCACCCAGCCGGTCATCTCGACGTCGAAAGTGGCCGGCGGGAACGCGTCGACGGCGAAGACCAGCGAGTGCGGACCGAACGCCTCGTCCTCGGGCAGCGCCAGCCAACCCCGGAGCTCACCGCGCCCGGACGGGCGGCCGCGGCCGAAGCCGAGCGAGGAGGGGTCGAGCCGCAGGTCGACCTGCTCCATGATCGGCACCGGCACGCCGGCCGGGTTCACGCCGGGCAGCCGGACAGCGCCCTCGAACGGCACGCCGGCCCCGTCGGGCACACCGTCGCCCCAGAACGGCTTGGTGTCGGGGGCGAGTTCGCTCGTCGTCAGCAGGGCCTCGATGCACGGGGCGCCGTCCTGGAGCATCCGGGCCCGCAGCTGGCTGGCCGAGCGGCCGGCCCGCAGCACGTCGACCTCGATCTCGACCGGTCCGGGGTCGGGCGAGCGGAGGTAGTGCGCGCTGGCGGCGACCGGGTGCGGGTGGGTCCCGACCGAGCCGGCGGCCCGGGCGAGCATCGCCAGCAGGTAGCCGCCGTTCGGCTTGCCGGCGATCGTCCACCCCGGGTGCACGTCGCCGGTGAAGCGGCCGGGGCCCCGCTCCGCGATCGAGGTGACGGTCGAGAAGGCTGCTGGCTCCATCAGGCGATGAAACACCGCCGAGCCCGCGTCCGGCGCGAAGCTGTGAGCGGCGCGACTGCGCGGCTGTGCGTCACCGGGCCGGGCGGGGTAGAGATGAAGGCATGACTGACCTGAGCACGGATCTGAACAAGCAGGCCCACAAGTCCGGCACCTTCGAGATCGCCGGCAAGCCGGTCCACCGGCTCGGCTTCGGCGCGATGCGTCTCACCGGCCCCGGCATCTGGGGCGAGCCGGCCGACCGGGCCGAGTGTGTCCGCGTCGTGCGCCGCGCCGTGGAGCTCGGCGTCGACCTGATCGACACCGCCGACTCCTACGGTCCGCACGTCAGCGAGGAGATCATCCGCGAGGCGCTGCACCCGTACCCGGAGCAGGTGCTCATCGCCACCAAGGCGGGGCTGGTCCGCCACGGCCCGGACCGCTGGGCCCCGGTCGCCCGGCCCGAGTACCTGCGCCAGCAGGCGGAGATGAGCCTGCGCCGCCTCGGCCTCGACCGCATCGAGTTGTTCCAGCTGCACCGCATCGACGCCAAGGTGCCGCTGGAGGACCAGATCGGGGTGCTCAAGGACCTGCAGGACGAGGGCAAGATCGCGGCGATCGGGCTCTCCGAGGTGTCGGTCGACGAGATCGAACAGGTCCGCGAGATCGTCGACGTGGCGACCGTCCAGAACCTCTACAACATCGGCAACCGCAAGTCCGAGGACGTCGTCGACTACTGCACCCGGGAGAGCATCGGGTTCATCCCGTGGTTCCCGATCGCGGCCGGCGAGCTCGCCCGCCCCGGCGGCCCGGTCGACGAGCTGGCCAAGAAACACGACGCGACGCCGGCGCAGGTGGCGCTGGCCTGGCTGCTCGGGCGGGCCCAGATCATCCTGCCGATCCCCGGCACGTCCAGCGTGTCGCACCTGGAGGAGAACGTCGCCGCCGCCGACCTCTACCAGCAGCTCAGCCGCGACGAGATCGCCGAGCTGTCCGAGGCGTCCCGCTAACCCGGGCGCGTCCAGCCGTCGGCCTGAGCCGCCTCGTCGCCGATCGTGGTGTCGGGTCCGTGGCCGGTGTGGACGACGGTGTCCGGAGGCAGGGTGAGCAGGCGGGCGCGGATCGAGGCGACGATCGTGTCGTAGTCGGAGTAGGAGCGCCCGGTCGCGCCCGGGCCGCCCTGGAAGAGGGTGTCGCCGCTGAACACCGCGCCGAGGTCGGGGGCGTGGTAGCAGACCGCACCCGGCGAGTGGCCGGGCGTATGCAGGACGTGCAGGGCGGCGCCGCCGACCTCGATGATCTGCCCGTCGGCCAGGGGTTCGAAGGTGGCGTGCCGGTAGGTCATCCGCCACAACGCTTCCTCGGCCGGGTGCAGCATGACCGGGGCGTCGTAGCGGTCGGAGAGTTCCCCGGCCACCGTGACGTGGTCGTCGTGGGCGTGCGTGCACAGCACGGCCAGCAGCCGGCGGTCGCCGATGAGCTCGACGATCGGTCCGGCCGCGTGCGGCGCGTCGATGACCACGCACTGGGATTCGTCGCCGAGCACCCACACGTTGTTCTCGACGTCCCAGGTGCCGCCGTCGAGGCTGAACGTCCCGCTCGTGACGGTGTGCTCGAGCCGAGCGTTCAAAGCTTGACCACCGAGCGCAGGACGTCGCCGCGGTGCATCTTCTCGAACGCCGCCTCGATATCGCCGATGCCGATCGTCTCGGTGACGAACTTGTCGAGCGGCAGCCGGCCCTGCAGGTAGAGGTCGATCAGCATCGGGAAGTCGCGTGAGGGGAGGCAGTCGCCGTACCAGGACGATTTCAGCGCGCCGCCGCGGCTGAAGAAGTCGAGCAGGGGCAGCTCGAGCGTCATCTCCGGCGTCGGGACCCCGACGAGGACGACGGTGCCGGCGAGGTCGCGGCCGTAGAACGCCTGCCGGTAGGTCTCCGGGCGGCCGACCGCGTCGATGACGACGTCGGCGCCGTTGCCGTCGGTGAGGTCCTGGATCGCGGCAACGACCCCGTCCACGTCGAGCCCGGAGGAGTTGATGGTCTGCGTGGCGCCGAACTCCTTGGCCCCGTCGAGCTTGCTGTCGGCCACGTCGATCGCGATGATCGTGCCCGCACCGACCAGCCGGGCCCCGGCGATCGCCGCCGCCCCCACCCCGCCGCAGCCGATGACCGCGATGCTCTGACCGCGGTGCACCCCAGCGGTGTTCATGGCCGCGCCGAGCCCGGCCATCACGCCGCAGCCCAGCAGCCCGGCGACCTCGGGCGGGGCGGCCGGGTCGACCTTCGTGCACTGCCCGGCGGCGACCAGGGTCTTCTCGACGAAGGCGCCGATGCCGAGCGCGGGGGAGAGCTCGGTGCCGTCCTCGAGCGTCATCTTCTGCGTGGCGTTGTGCGTGTTGAAGCAGTACTGCGGCTCCCCGCGCGAGCAGGCCCGGCACTGCCCGCACACCGCCCGCCAGTTGAGCACGACGAAGTCACCCGGGGTGACCTCGGTGACCCCGGGTCCCACCGCCTCGACGATGCCCGCGGCCTCGTGGCCGAGCAGGAACGGGAAGTCGTCGTTGATCCCGCCCTGCCGGTAGTGCAGGTCGGTGTGGCAGACCCCGCACGCCTGCACCTGCACCAGCGCCTCACCCGGCCCGGGATCCGGCACGAGGACGGTCACCAGCTCGACCGGCGCGTCCTTCGTTCGGGCGATGACGCCACGGACGGAGTGTGTACTCATCCCGCGACTTCGTAGACCGGCACGATCATCGCGCGGCCCAGCGTGTGGCCGAACAGGTTGAAGCCGAGGAAGGCGCACGACGCATCGGCCGGGATGTCCAGCTCGGGCACGTCGACGGCGTGCACGACGACGTAGTAGTGGTGCACGCCGTGCCCGGGCGGGGGAGCCGCCCCGATGTAGCCCCGCGTGCCGCCGTCGTTCACCAGCTCGATCGCGGCATCGGGCAGGCCCTTCTCGCTCGCGTTGGACGGGAGCTCGGTGACGTCGACCGGGATGTTGAACGTGGCCCAGTGCCAGAACCCGCTCGCCGTCGGCGCGTCCGGGTCGTACACGGTGACCGCGTAGCTCTGCGTGCCCTCCGGTGCGCCCGACCACGCGAGGTGCGGCGAGACGTCCTCGCCGCCGGCCCCGAAGACGCCGGAAACCTGCGGCCGGGACAGCAGCTGCCCGTCGGCGATGTCGTCGCTGCGCAGCTCGAAGGTCGGGACTTCGGGGAGATCGTCGTACGGGTTCCTGCTCAACGTCGGGCTCCTTCGCCGGTGATCGCGGGTCAGCCAAGTCTTACCGCACCGGCGCGCGGTTGCACCATGCGGTCAGGCGCTCGCGGTCTCCCACACCGAGATGTGCTTGCGACTGGCGCTCGTGAAGGGCGGGCGGTCCCAGTCCGCCCAGCGCTCGACCAGCGACATCCCGGCCAGCCGGGCCATGAGGTCGAGCTCGGCCGGCCAGACGTCGCGGTAGTGGATGCGACATCAGACCCTGCGCGGGCTGCGAAACCGCGACCTCGATGACGGCGCGGCCCGCGGTCTCAGCTGATCGCGGGGTTCTGGAAGCGGGCGACCGGCTCGTCCTGCGTGGTGAGGTTCTCGACGGTGTTGAAGACGAGGTAGGCGAGGGTGAACCGGCCGTCGACCTTCGTCGTGGCGATGTCGCCCTGCGTGACGGTGATGCCGTCGGCGTCGGGCTTGGCCCGGAGCCGGGCGAGCATGACGCTCGACAGGTCGATGCCGTGCACCGCGACGCCGCGGGCGTGCAGGGGTAAGCCGATGCGGCCGGCGTCGTAGCGGGCGGCGACCGGCTCGTCGAAGTGGCTCTCAGGCATCGATTCAGGATGGCCCGTCCCGGCAACTCCGTTGCCGCCGGACGGTTGCTTTCGATTGATCGAGATTTCTTTCCGGGACGGGTCGTTTTCGGGGCGTTTCTGTCGTACCCCCTGAATAGGGTTTCGGGTATGGATCGGGGGGATTCGACGCTGGCCGCGGTGGCGTCGTTGCGCGCTCGGACGGTCGATCCGGCTGTCTTGTCGGAGGCGGCGCGGGTGGACGCGCTGGTCGCGTTGCAGCAGTTGCACGCCTGGACCGAGGCCCAAGAGGCGCGGCTGCTGGCGGCGATGGACACCGGTTCGGAGATCGACCGGGATCTGGCCGCGACCGAGATCGGCGTCGCCCTGCGGCAACCGCCGGTGACCGTGTACGACCGGCTCCGCACCGCGCACGATCTGCTCGATCGGTTGCCGGAGACGTTCAGGCTGCTGCAGGGCGGGGCGATCACCTGGCGGCACGCCCACGCCCTGATCCACGCGGTGCGGGTGCTGCCCGACGCGTTGGCGGCCCGGGTCGAGGACACGGTGCTCGACCGGGCCCCGCAGCAGACCGTCGCCGCCTTCGCCAAGTCGGTGTCGAAGGCGGTCCTGGCGGTCGACCCGCGCAGCGCGAAGAAGCGGCACGAGGACGCGGTCGAGGATCGTCGGGTCTGCGGCCGGCCGGCCGGCGACGGGATGGGCGAACTCTGGGCCATGCTGCCGGCCGACGGGCTCGCGCTGGTGATGGCCCGCTTGACCGCCGAGGCCGGACGCCGGCTTCCCGGTGACGAGCGGACGATGGACCAGCGCCGGGCTGATGCCCTGGTCGCGCTCGCGGAGCAGGGGCTGCTCGACGGTGCGGTGCCGGGCCAGCACGGCCGCAAACCCACCATCGCCGTCACCGTCGCCCTCGAGACCCTGCTCGACCTGGACGACCGGCCGGCCGAGCTGGAGGGGTTCGGCTTCATCCCGGCTGCGCTGGGCCGGGCACTCGCGTTCGACCCGACCGGCACCTGGCGGAGGGTGCTGACCGACCCCGACGGGCGGATGATCGACTACAGCCAAGAAGCCTACGAACCGGCCCAGGCGCTGCAGGACCACCTCATCGCCCGCGACGTGAGGTGCCGCTTCCCCGGCTGCGGACGCCGCGCCCGGCTCTCGGATCTGGACCATCAGATCCCGTGGCCGGAAGGCCCCACGTCGGCCCGGAACATGGAAGCCCTCTGCGAACACCACCACCGGCTCAAACACACCGGCGGCTGGCGGGTGACCGGCGACCCCCACGGCACCCTGAAATGGACCAGCCCCACCGGACACCGCTACGAATCACCACCACCCGACTACGGCTGACCGAGCCGGATGTTGAAGATCAACTGCTTGTCGGTCGGACTCGGCCACGCGCCGCCGGCGTGGCGCAGATTGCTACGTCCTCCGGGGCCGGGTCGGTCCGAGCGGCGCGGAACTCAGCCCGCCGACGCGCGCCACGAGATGGTCACCGCGTGTGCAGCGCCACCACACGGTCGCTGGTTGAGTGCTTCCTGCCGTTCTTACGTCAGGCGTGAGGGGTGGGCCGTCGTGGTCGACGCAGTCCGGCCATGCCAGGTGCCACAGCTCCAGAATGGTGTCCGTGACGGCCGACGCGGCATCACGCAACAGCTCGGCGAAGCCGGCCGCGGGATCGAGGGTCTCGACGTTGACATCCCAGCCCTCGGGCAGCGCGACCCGGAAGACCGCCCGCACATCAGCTGACCAGTCGTCGGTGTTCACCGGATGGAACTGGAATCGCCCGAATCCGGTCGCGTCGAGGTCGCGTTGCACCAACGACAACGCGCGGTCACAACGCTCAAGGAGCACGGTCTCAACGGGGATCGGCACCCCGACGGACCGGAGCACATCACGCATGCGCGACGGACGAAGCTCGTCGCCCTCGGCTGCGGACAACCCGGCGAGATCTCGCAGTTCGGCGGAGTCCATTCCTTGGGCCAGCCAGTGCGCAGCCAGCATCGGCCAGTCCTTCGGGCGCACCCACGCACCATCAGCCAGCTCGCCCGGAGTGATCATCGCCGGATTATGACTTCAAAGATCGAAGATGGATTCTCTACCGACGCTTTGTGCCCGAGGAGGCGAGGCGGGGGCGCCGCGCCCGGATCAGCCCGCCGGTTCGCAGATGACGACCGGGATCTCCCGCTCCGTCCAGGCCTGGTAGTTGTCGAAGTCGGAGTAGACGGCGGTGAGCTTCGGCCACAGCTCGGCCCGCTCGGCCGGGTCGGCGGTCCGGGCCCGCATCCGGCGGGACGTGCGTCCGAACTGCACGGTCACGTCGGGGTCGGCGACGAGGTTGAGGTACCACTGCGGGTTGGCCGGCAGCCCGCCCTGGGAGGCCACGAGGATCACGTTGTCACCGTCGGCCAGGTGCAGTAGTGGCACCGTCCGCGGCTGCCCGCTCTTGCGTCCGGTGGTGGTGAGCAGGCAGACCGGCACGCCGTGGCGCAGGGCGCTGCCGACCCGCCAGGTCTTGCCGAGCCGGCCGTTGCTGCGCCGGTACAGCCAGGTGTTGGCGGTCGACATCCACTTGATGATCTTGACGGTGGACGGGTTGTCGAGGCCCTTCGGCCGCGGCTTGGTCTTCATGCGTCCGCCCAGCGATCGGCGGTGAGCTTCCACGAATCGCCGAGGGTCTCCACCGACTCGTAGCTGCGGACGTAGCCGGTGCGTCTGATGCGCCACACGCCGTCCGCGCCGCGCGTGTACGTGTCGTCGTAGAACGCGGCTCCGCGCAGCTGCATCCGGTGTTCGGTGATCAGCACCGTGTCCTGCAGATACCAGGTGCCGGCGGCGGTGTCGCCGTCGATCTCGATCTCGGGATGGTGGCAGTGGTGGACGGTGATGATCGACGCCGGCAGCGAGTTGCGCATGAAGTCGACGACGGCGTCGCGGCCGTCGAACGTCAGCTTCGGCCCGTAGGACGCCTGCACGTCCGGGCTGAGCGTCTCGGCGAAGTCGTCCCACTGCTTGAGGTCGAGCGTGCGCAGGTAGCGGTACTTCAGCCGGCGCAGCGTCTCGAGCGTCTCCAGGTCCACAGCAGGCAGACTAGAACACGTTCCACTAATCTGTCCTCATGGCCGCCCGCCACCTCTTCGCGCCGCTGTCCGCCGCCCTTCTCGCCGCCGCTGGACTCGCCGCCGCGGCCGCACTCCCCGGCGGGGCCGGGGCCGCGTCGAGCGACCCGCTCGACGAAGCGGTGGTCGCCAGCGCCGTCCCCGGCCATCACTGGACGCCGGCCGCGGCGACGTTCGGCGTGCACCGGCAACTCGACGTGCCGGTCCGGATGGCCGACGGCACCGTGCTGCGCGCCGACATCGCGACCCCAGCCGATCTCGCGACGGGCGCACCGGCGGCCGGGCCGTTCCCGGTACTGCTCACCCAGACCCCGTACGGCAAGGACTCCGCCGGCGCCGCGGGCTCGTCGGCGATCGGCATCGACCCGTACTTCGTGAAGCGCGGCTACATCGACGTCGCCGTCGACGTCCGCGGCACCGGTGACTCCGGCGGCGCGTTCGACCTCTTCGACCCGAAGCAGGTACAGGACGGCGTCGCCCTGGTGAAGTGGGCGGCCCGGCTCCCGCACGCCGACGGGAAGGTGGGGCTGCACGGAGCGTCCTATCTCGGCATCGACCAGATGCTGACCGCGGCGGCGATCGGGCCGCACTCGCCGTTGAAGGCGATCTTCCCGATCGTCCCGGCCAACGACATCTACCGCGACACCGCCTTCATGGGCGGCATCCCGGACGCCGAGTTCGACGTGACCTACCTCGGCGGCCTGCTGCCGGCGGTGAACCTCGCCAACCCGGTCGTCGGCGCACTGATCGACCCGAAGAACGCGCTCGGGGCGGCCAAGGTCCTGCTGCAGCACGCCAAGAACACCCTGGACTACAACGCCCGGTTCCTGCTGCAGACCTACCTCGGCGGCCCGGACTCCTACGACGGTCCCTACTGGCACGCCAAGTCGCCGGGCACCGTCCTCGACAAGATCGTCGCCAACGGCATCCCGGCGTACCTCGTCGGCGGGGAGTACGACCTGTTCCAGCGGGGCGAGCCGCTCGACTTCGCCGGGCTGCAGAACGCCTGGGCCGGACGTCCGGTCACCGCGCCGATGGTTGCCGGGCAGCCGACGACCGGGCGCTATCAACTGCTGGACGGGCCGTTCACGCACGGCTCGATCGCCTTCGCCGGGACGTCCCTCGACGCGCTCGAACTGCAGTGGTACGACACGTGGCTGCGCGGCGCGGACACCGGCATGGCGCAGACCCCGACGCCGCTGCACTACTTCGACCTCGGCACCGGCCACTACGCGAACACGACGACCTACCCGCTGGCCGGCGCGAAGCCGACGACGTACTACTTCTCGGGATCGCGCAGCGGTACCGCCCTGTCGCAGAACGACGGCACGCTGACGCCGGACCGGCCGACCGCCGCCACCGGCTCCGATCGGGTGCTGTGGGCGCCGGTCGGCTCGTCCATCTGCGACCGCTCGACCGACCAGTGGATCATCGGCGCCTTCACCCTGGCGACGGACAGGCTGCCGGTGCCGGCCCCGTGCTTCGACGACGACCGGCTCGGCCAGACCGGCCCGACCGCGCTCACCTACACGACCACGGCCCTGCCGTCGGCGCGGACGATTGCCGGGCCGATCGCGGCGACGGTCTACGCCAGCGCGAACACGACCGAGACGCAGTGGGTGGTCAACGTCGAGGACGTCGCGCCGGACGGCACGTCCAAGCCGTTGACCGAGGGGGCGCTGCTGGGTTCGGCCCGCGCGCTGGACGCCGGCCGCACCTGGACGGTCGACGGCCAGGTCGTGGTGCCGTACCACCCGTACACCAAGGCGGCCGCGGTGCCGGTGCGTCCCGGCGCGGTGACGCAGTACCGGATCGAGGTCTTCCCGACCTACGCGACGATCGCGGCCGGCCACCGGATCCGGGTGACGGTGGAGACGGTCGACTTCCCGCACCTGCTGCCGACGCCGCCGCAGCTCGCGAAGCTGCTCGGCGGGCGCTACGACGTGCAGCGCAGCGCCACCGCGCCGTCGTCGGTGACGCTGCCGCTGATCGCGCCCTGAGCACTCAGGACGCGATGTCGCGCCGGCGCCGGCCGCGGCGGCGCTTGCGCTCCTCGCGGGTGCGCCCGGCGCCGTCGGCGCCGGCGAGCCAGCCCCGCAGCTGGTCGTAGACCCGCTCGTCGGCGAGCAGGTCGAAGTGATGCTTGCGGCCGCCGAGGTGGAACGTGCGCTCGCGGTCGAAGGGGATAGAGCGCTCCTTGCCGATGCCGTGGGCGCTGCTGTGCTGCACGAGCAGGTCGGTCGCGAAGATGCCGTGCGGCTCGCGGGACAGCGTGGCCGACGCGACCGAGTAAGCGACGCCGGGCAGCAGCGTCGCCGGCGTGCAGTGGTCGGTCAGCAGCTCGTCGGGGTCGAAGCCGACCCAGTCCTCCTCGAGCAGCGCGCCGTAGCGCAGGTCCTTGATGCCGACGCTGCGGCGGTTGAGCCAGGACGCGATCGGCCGGGTCTCCGGCAGCCGGGACAGCCGATGCGTCCCCCAGTTGGTGAACCGCTCGAGCGGCGCGCCGAGGTGCGGGGTGCCGAGGCCGACGATGTGCCGCAGCGGTTCGAGCCAGGCGTGCCCGAGCTCCTCGGCCTGGTGGGCGGCGCTGCGGGCGATGAGGCCGCCGAGCGAGTGCCCGATCAGCGCGATCTCGGTGACCTTGACCGGCCAGAGCGAGACGAGTTCCTCGAGCTGATCGGCCAGCTCGCGGGCGTTGTCGGAGATGTGCAGGCCGGTGTTGAGGTTCAGGTAGATCGGCGTCCAGCCGTCGGCATCGCGCAGCATCGAGCCGTAAGTGCAGGTGCGGTCGCCCCACTGCCGCTCGGCCGCGAACGACCAGCACAGGTCCGTCTCGCACAGGCCGTGGATGAAGAGGGCCAGCCGGCCGGTGGCGTCACCACGCTCGCGGGCGTCCACGGCCAGGTTGCCGGGGACGCGCCGCAGCCGGCCGCCGTGCAGTCGCATGCGCATCTGCGGGGCGAGCGCGGACTGCTCCTCGGCGATCCGGTCCCCCCAGAAGCCGCTGACCGCGCCGAGGACGAAGCGGCCGCCGGGCCGGTCGTGCGCGGATTCGGTGGCCGGGTCGCGGAAGGCGCCGGCGACGAGGCCGGCCACCGGTGGCAGGTACTTCACGCCGAACTTGGTCGAGCCGTACGCGATGGCTGAGATGCCGTCATGCACCAGCTTGATCGACTCGCCCGGCTTCCCGGCCAGCCCGAACAGCCGCCCGGCCAGCGCCCGGTGGACACCCTGGGCCAGCTCGGTCAGGTCGCCCAGGGCGGTGCCGGCCAGTGCTCCGGCGTCGCGCATCTCGTCCGCTCGCACGTTCGTGCCCCCTTCAGCTGTTGTCGAAAATAGTGCACAGTCGTACACCGAAATGGCAAGCACCTGGGGGCACGTGTCACGCGGTGGGGCCGGTGGCAAGCTGAGCGGCAAGGATTCGCCGAACGTCGCCGGAGGTTGTCGATGACTCTGCCCGCAGGTGTGCCGACCCAGCAGTTCGTCGGGGGTTCGTGGCGGGACGGGTGCGCGGGCAGCTTCGACGTGCTGAACCCGTCGAGCGGTGAGGTGATCTGCGCGGTGCCGCGGGCCGGGGCCGACGACGTGGCCGCGGCGGTGTCGGCGGCGGCGGACGCGTTGCCGGGCTGGGCGGCGGCGCCGCCGCGGGAGCGGGGCGAGGTCCTGCGCAAGGCGTTCGAGCTGATGATCGAGCGCAAGGAGGAGCTCGCCTACCTGATGTCGCTCGAGATGGGAAAGTCGCTGACCGACGCCCGGGGCGAGGTGACGTACGCGGCCGAGTTCTTCCGCTGGTTCTCCGAGGAGGCCGTCCGCGTCGGCGGCGAGCTGCGGGTCGCGCCGTCCGGGGCGAACCGGATCCTCACCTTCCGCAAGCCGGTCGGCGTCTGCCTGTTGCTGACGCCGTGGAACTTCCCGGCCGCGATGGCCACTCGCAAGATCGGTCCGGCGCTGGCGGCCGGGTGCACATTCGTTCTGAAGCCGGCCGAGGACACGCCCCTGACCGCGCTGCTGCTGGCCCAGATCCTCGCCGACGCGGGCGCGCCGGCCGGCACGGTGAACGTGCTCACCACCGACAAGCCCGGTGAGCTGGTCGAGGCGGCGCTGGCCGACGAGCGGGTGCGGAAGCTGTCGTTCACCGGCTCGACCGGAGTGGGGCGGCAGTTGCTGAAGCAGGCTGCGGACCGGATCGTCAACGCCTCGATGGAGCTCGGCGGCAACGACCCGTTCCTGGTGCTCGACGACGCCGATCTCGACGCCGCGGTCGAGGGGGCGATGCTGGCCAAGATGCGCAACGGCGGCCAGGCCTGCACGGCGGCCAACCGGTTCCTGGTCGCCGAGTCGGTGGCCGAGGAGTTCGCGGCCAAGCTCGCTGCGCGCATGGGGCAGCTCAAGCTCGGCGCCGGCACCGCCGAGGACACCCAGATCGGGCCGATGATCAACCGGCGCGCGGTCGAGGGGATCGCCGACAAGGTCAACCGGTCGCTGGACGCAGGCGCCAAGGCCGTCCTGGGCGGCGAGGCCGTCGAGGGGGCCGGGTTCTTCTACCCGCCGACGGTGCTGACCGGCGTGCCGCGCGAATCGGCGGTCGCGGTCGAGGAGGTCTTCGGGCCGGTCGCGCCGATCATCCCGGTGCGCGACGACGAGGACGCCCTCGCGATCGCCAACGCCTCGGAGATGGGGCTCACCGGCTACGTCTACACGCGCGATCTCGCCCGCGGGCTGCGCGTCAGCGAACGCCTCGAGGTCGGCATGATCGGGCTCAACCGCGGCCTGGTCTCCGACCCGGCGGCCCCGTTCGGCGGCGTGAAGCAGTCCGGACTCGGTCGCGAGGGCAGCCACGAGGGCATCGACGAGTACCTCGAGACCACCTACGTCGCCACGAACTGGTAACCGCGTCGAGTGGTCAGTCCGGACCTGAGTGGTCACGTACGTCTGACCACTCAGGTCGCAACTGACCACTCACAGACCTGTGGACGGACCGCCGACCATCCACAGGCCGCCCCGCAGATGCCCGTCTCGGCCGATGCTGTCCGGATGGTTCGCAAGGACGGGGTGCGTATCGCCCGCCGCTGTTGGCTACCCGAGCAGTTCGCCGGGGACTTCGCAGCTCGGTGCGCGGCCGCGGTGGAGTCGTGCGCGGATGACACGGTCGTCGGTTATCTGACTGCCGCCCGGCTCCACGGACTGTGGCTGCCGAGACTTCCCGACGAGATCCACCTCGTCACTGCCCGTCCGGAACGGGCGTCGCGCTCGATGACCCGGACACAGCGGCCCGAGTTCCGTGCACACCGCCGCACGTTGACTTCGGCGGATCGCACACTGCTCGACGGGGTTCCGATCACATCGCTCGCGCGGACGTGGGTCGATCTCAGCTCGTACCTCGACCTGGCGGACTTGGTGGCGGCGGGGGACAGCGCGTTGCGGTCAGGGGTCTCGCTCGAGGAGTTGGCGGACGCGGTCGGTCGCAGCGCGCATCTGCGGGGGGTGCGGCGGGCGAGGGTTGCCCTGCCGTTACTGGATGCGCGCTCCCGGTCCCGTCCGGAGAGCCACCTGCGCGTGGCCGCGACTGCACCGGACCTGCCTCGGTTCGAGGTGAACATGCCCGTGTACCGGGACGAGGGCGGCTGGCTCGCCGAGCCGGACCTGTCGCTCGCCGAGGCGAAGATCGCGCTCGAGTACCAGGGCGTCGATCACGCCGACGTCGACCGCAGGCGCAGCGACATCACTCGTGCGACCGACCTTCGTCGCGATCGGTGGCTGGTGATCGAGTACGGGCCGGCCGAGGTGTTCGGGCGTCCCTGGCAGATCGCGCCGGGGCTCCGCGTAGAGATCCGCGAACGGGCCCCGCACCTGCTCCGCCCGTCCCGTCGTTGAGTGGTCAGTCCGGACCTGAGTGGTCAGACGTACCTGACCACTCAGGTCCGGACTGACCACTCAACGAGCCCGGGCGAGCGTCACGCCGTCAGGGCGGCCGCAATGCGCCGGGCACCCGCGATCAGCACCGGCGCGAAGCGCGTCCCGGGCGAGCGGCCGAGCCGCTCGATCGGCCCGGAGATCGAGATCGCGGCCAGCAACTCCCCGTCGCGTGCCAGCACCGGTGCCGACACCGATGCCACCCCGGCCTCGCGCTGCCCGACCGACTGCGCCCACCCGCGCCGGCGCACCTCGGCCAGGGTCCGCTCGGTGAACTCGGCCGCGGGCAGCACCTCGTCGAGCGAGGACGGGTCGGACCACGCGCAGATCACCTGGGCCCCGGAGCCCGCGGTCAGCGGCAGGCGCGAGCCGATGGGGACGGTCGTGCGCAGCCCGTGCGAGCGCTCGGCGGCCGCGACGCACACGCGCTCGGCGCCGTCGCGCCGGTACAGTTGCGCGCTCTCGCCGCACTCGTCGCGCACCCATGCGAGGACGGGCCCGGCCGCCGACACCACCGGGTCCGGCAGCGACGCCGCGAGCTCGCCCACCCGCGGGCCGAGGACGAACCGCCCCTCGGCGTCGCGGGCCAGCAGGCGGTGCACCTCGAGCGCGACGGCCAGCCGGTGCGCGGTGGCACGAGGCAGCATGGTGGAGTCGACGAGGTCGGCCAGCGCCCGCGGGGCCTCGGCGACGGCGGCGAGAATGGCGACGCTCTTGTCGACGACGCCGATACCGCTCGTCGTCCCTCCGCTGCTAGGCTGTCCCATAAGGCGATACTAGAGTCTCAGTATCTGGGAAAGCAAACCGAGAGAAGGCAGCATGGGCAGGACACTCGCCGAGAAGCTCTGGGACAGCCATGTCGTGCGCTCGGCGCCGGGGGAGCCGGACCTCGTCTACATCGACATGCACCTCGTCCACGAGGTCACCAGCCCGCAGGCCTTCGACGGTCTCCGGCTCGCCGGCCGTCCGGTGCACCGCCCCGATCTGACCCTCGCGACCGAGGACCACAACACGCCGACCGACTACACGCTGCCGCTGCTCGGCACCTCGTCGATCAAGGACGAGGTCAGCCGCACCCAGATCGAGACGCTGCGCCGCAACTGCGACGAGTTCGGCATCACGATCTACCCGATGGGCAACGAGAACCAGGGCATCGTCCACGTCATCGGCCCGCAGCTCGGCATCACGCAGCCCGGCATGACGATCGTCTGCGGCGACAGCCACACGAGCACCCACGGCGCGTTCGGCGCACTGGCGTTCGGCATCGGCACCAGCCAGGTCGAGCACGTCCTCGCCACCCAGACCCTGCCGCTCGACCGGCCGAAGACGATGGCGGTGACCGTCAACGGCGAGCTGCCCGACGGCGTCACGCCGAAGGATGTCATCCTCGCCGTCATCGCCAAGACCGGCACCGGCGGCGGCCAGGGCTACATGGTCGAGTACCGCGGTTCGGTCTTCGAGAACATGTCGATGGAAGGCCGCATGACGGTCTGCAACATGAGCATCGAGTGGGGCGCGCGGGCCGGCATGATCGCGCCCGACCAGACGACCTTCGACTACCTGCAGGGCCGCGACCACGCGCCCAAGGGCGCCGAGTGGGACGCCGCGGTCGAGTACTGGACGAGCCTGCGCACCGACGGCGACGCCGAGTACGACGCCGAGGTGGTGCTCGACGCCGCCGAGCTCAGCCCCTTCGTCACCTGGGGCACGAACCCCGGCCAGGGCGCTCCGTTGTCGGCCACCGTCCCCGATCCGGCGAGCTTCGAGGATGAATCCGACCGGGTCGCCGCCGAGAAGGCCCTGGCCTACATGGGCCTCGAGGCCGGCACCCCGCTGCGCGACATCAAGGTCGACACCGTCTTCGTCGGCTCGTGCACCAACGGCCGGATCGAGGATCTTCGCGCCGCGGCCAAGATCCTCGACGGCCAGAAGGTCGCCGACAGCGTGCACCTGCTCGTCGTCCCCGGCTCGATGCGGGTGCGCCAGCAGGCCGAGGCCGAGGGGCTGGACAAGGTGTTCATCGCCGCCGGTGCCGACTGGCGGCAGGCCGGGTGCTCGATGTGCCTGGGCATGAACCCCGACCAGCTGGCGCCGGGCGAGCGCAGCGCGTCGACCTCGAACCGCAACTTCGAGGGCCGGCAGGGCAAGGGCGGCCGGACCCATCTGGTCTCGCCGCTCGTCGCCGCCGCGACCGCGCTCACCGGCCACCTCAGTAGCCCCGCCGACCTGTAGGGAGCAGACGATGGATGCCTTCACCGTGCACACCGGCTCGGCCGTGCCGCTGCGACGCAGCAATGTCGACACCGACCAGATCATCCCGGCCGTCTACCTCAAGCGGGTCACCCGCACCGGCTTCGAGGACGGCCTGTTCAACGCGTGGCGGACCAACGAGCCCGACTTCGTCCTCAACCGGCCGCGCTACCGCGACGCGAGCATCCTCGTCGCCGGGCCGGACTTCGGCACCGGCAGCTCGCGCGAGCACGCGGTGTGGGCGCTGCTCGACTACGGCTTCAAGGTCGTGATCTCGCCGCGCTTCGCCGACATCTTCCGCGGCAACTCGCTCAAGGCCGGGCTGCTCACCGTGCAGCTGCCGGAGAAGATCGTGCAGCGGTTGTGGGACGACATCGAGGCCGCCGACGCACTGCAGGTGACCGTCGATCTGGTCGAGCGTCAGGTGCGCTGGGAGGGCGAGGTGCATTCGTTCGACCTCGACGAGTACACCCGCTGGCGCCTGATGGAGGGGCTGGACGACATCGGCCTCACCCTGCGCCACACCGACGCGGTCGAGCAGTACGAGGCGACGCGCAAGCCGTGGCTGCCCTCGGTCGCCGTCTGAGATCTTGCATCAATCTGTGGCGACACAGCCCGTGCTCGTTGTTCATCGGTGCCATACCGCCTAGCGTTGCGGCGAACGACCATCGTGGTCGAGTGACGTCCTGGGAGGACACGTGCCAAACAAGGCTCAGTTCATCGAGATGCTCGCAGAGCGTCTCGACGGCGACCGGAAGCGTGCCGCCGCCGCGCTGGATGCCGTGATCGACAGCGTCTATGCCGCAGTTGCCCGCGGTGAGAAGGTCGCGATCACCGGCTTCGGCGTCTTCGAGCGCCGCGACCGTGCGGCCCGCACCGCCCGCAACCCCGCGACCGGCGCGCCGGTCAAGGTCGCCGCCTCGCGCGTGCCGGCCTTCCGGCCCGGCACCGAGTTCAAGGCCATCGCCAACGGGGCCCAGGCCGCTGTCGGCAAGGCCGCGGCCGCGGTGAAGGACGCCGCCGAGGCCGTTCGTGAGGCGCCCGGACGCGCCGCCGCTGCGGTGAAGAAGCAGTCGGCGCCGGCCAAGAAGGCGGCGGCGAAGAAGGCCGCGCCGGCCAAGAAGGCCGCCGCGAAGAAGGCACCCGCGAAGAAGGCCGCGCCGGCCAAGAAGGCGGCGGCGAAGAAGGCACCCGCGAAGAAGGCACCCGCGAAGAAGGCCGCGCCGGCCAAGAAGGCGGCGGCGAAGAAGGCACCCGCGAAGAAGGCACCCGCGAAGAAGGCACCGGCCAAGAAGGCACCGGCCAAGAAGAAGTAAGCACTGGCGATCGACGGCGGGGCGTGGACCACGAGGTCCGCGCCCCGTTGCCGTGTCAGCGCACGGAGTCCTCGTAGTAGTCCGCCGACACCACGTTGCCGTCGACGATCGACAGCACCCAGAACGCCCCCTTGCGAGTGTCCGGTGGCCGCACGCCGCGCCCGAGCCGCTCGACCAGCCCCGGGATCGTCACGCCCTGGCTGCACACGATGCTGACCCGGCCCGGCTTGGCCAGGGCGAGCACCGCGTCCTCGGTGGCCGACCGGGTCCGGATGTAGGACTCGTCGCCGAAGACCGGGTCGATGCGCACCTTCATCCCGAGCCGATCGGCGAGCGGCTGCACCGTCTGCGACGCAGCGGACCGGTTCGGCCGAGAAGATGCGGTCCGGACTGAAGACCGCCAGCTGGTCGACGAGCCGATCGGCCTGCGCGACGCCCGACGCTTCGAGCGGCCGAGCGCTGTCGTCGCCGCTTCCACTGCGTGCGCTTGCCGGCCCGCGCGTGCCGCACGAGGATGATCACCGAGTCCGGGATCGGTACCGCCGCGAAATCGTTCATGATGCGCCGGTCGACGTAGTACGTCAGGGCGTCGCGCGCCGCCTTCGGCCGTAGCCATTGCACGGCGTCGACCTCGGCGTTCGGGGTGAACTCACCGGAGAGGTGGCGCATCACCCAGTAGGTGACGGTCTTGCGGGCGGCGGCGACGTCGTACGCGATCGTGCCGACGCGGCGGGAGACCGCGACCTGCGAGCCGATCTCCTCGACGACCTCGCGGACGGCGCCGGCCAGTTCGGTCTCGCCCTCGACGAGCTTGCCCTTGGGCAGCGACCAGTCGTCGTAGCGGGGGCGATGGACGATCGCCACCTCGACCTTGCCCTTCCGGACGCGCCAGACGACGCCGCCCGCCGCCCGGACCTCGGTCGTGGAGTCGTGCCGCGCCACGGTGGCTACTCGCCGCGGCCGGCAAGTCGCTTCATCAGCAGTTCCTGGTAGTCGACATGCGCATCGCCGGAGCGTACCCATTCCCCGTCGGCCTGGAGCTCCCACGCCATGGCGTTGTCGTCGAAGGCGGCGTCGAGGCACATGCCGAGATGGGTCCGGGCCGCGTTGTCCGTGACCTGGCAGAGCACCTCGACCCGCCGGTCGAGGTTGCGGTGCATCAGGTCGGCCGAGCCGATCCAGAACTCCGGCTCCCCGTCGCCACCGAACTGGTAGATGCGCGAGTGTTCGAGGAAGCGGCCGAGGATGGACCGGGTGCGGATGTTCTCCGACAGCCCTTTGACCCCGGCCCGGATGGTGCAGAACGTTCGGACCAGCAGGTCGACCTGCACGCCGGCCTGCGAGGCCCGGTACAGCGCGTCGATGGTGTGCTCGTCGACGAGATGGTTCGTCTTGAACCGGATCAGGGCCGGGCGGCCGTCCTTCGCCAGCTCGATCTCGCGCTCGATCCGCTCGATCAGCCCGGCCCGGATGCCCTGCGGGGCGACCAGCAACGAGCGGTACTCGGTCTGCCGCGAGTAGCCGGTCAGGACGTTGAACAGGTCGGTGAGATCGGCGCAGATGTCGACGTCGGCGGTGAACAGGCCGAGGTCCTCGTACATGCGGGCGGTCTTGGGGTTGTAATTGCCGGTGCCGATGTGGGCGTAGCGGCGGATCTGGTTGCCCTCCTGGCGCACCACCAGTGCGGTCTTGCAGTGCGTCTTCAGGCCGACGAAGCCGTACACGACGTGGCAGCCCGCGCGCTCGAGCGCCCGGGCCCACTTGATGTTGGCCTGCTCGTCGAAACGCGCCTTGATCTCCACGAGCGCGACCACCTGCTTGCCCGCTTCGGCCGCGTCGATCAGCGCATCGATGATCGGCGAGTCACCCGAGGTCCGGTACAAGGTCTGCTTGATCGCGAGGACCCGCGGGTCGGCGGCGGCCTGCTCGATGAAGCGCTGCGTGCTCGTGGCGAACGACTCGTACGGGTGGTGCACCAGCACGTCGCCGTCGCGGACGGTCGCGAACACCGACTTCGGCGTCTCGCCCTCGGCGAAGGACGGATTCGTGGTGGGGACGAACGGCCGCTCCTTCAATGCCGGCCGGTCGATGTCGTAGAGCTGGTGCAGCGCGCTGAGGTCCAGCAGGCCGGGTATCCGCAGCACGTCGTCGGCTTCGACGTCGATCTCGTTCACCAGCAGCTCGACGACCTCGTCGTCGATGTCGTCGGCAACCTCGAGGCGGACGGCCGGCCCGAAACGCCGCCGCATGAGCTCGCGCTCCAGCGCCTGCAGGAGGTCCTCGTCGCGGTCCTCCTCGACCTCGAAGTCGGCGTTGCGGGTCACCCGGAACAGGTGGTGCTCGACGACCTCCATGCCCGGGAACAGCATCGGCAGGTGGGCAGCGATGAGCTCCTCGAGCGGCAGGAACTCGACCTCGACCGCGCTGTGCGAGACGACGACGTAGCGGGGCACGTTGTTGGGCACCTTCACCCGCGCGAACCGCTGGATCGCGTCGTCGGGACTGCGGACGAGGACGGCCAGGTTCAGCGACAGGCCGGAGATGTACGGGAAGGGGTGGGACGGGTCGACGGCCAGCGGCGTCAGCACCGGGAAGACCTTGGACTCGAAGTACGCCGCCAGCCGGGACTTCTCCTCGTCGTCGAGGTCGTCCCACCGGCGGATGTGGATGCCCTCGCCGTTCAGCGCGGGGATCACCGAGTCGAGGAAGCAGCGGGCGTGCCGGTCGACGAGGTGGCGGGTGCGCGCGGCGAGCGCGGCCAGCACCTCGCGTGGCGACAGGCCGTCGGCCGAGCGCACCTGCAGGCCCATGTCGGCCCGCCGCTTCAACCCGGCGATGCGGACCATGTAGAACTCGTCGAGGTTGCTGGCGAAGATCGCGAGGAACTTGACCCGCTCGAGCAGCGGCTGGCTCTCGTCCTCGGCCAGCACCAGGACGCGTTCGTTGAAGGCCAGCCAGGAGAGCTCGCGGTTGCTGAAGCGGTCGTCGGGTAGGTCCTCGACGTGCTCGGTCTCGGCAACCAGGTCGTCCTCGGGCACCGAGTCGGCCGGATCGATGTCGAGCTCGCTCACGGTGTCCATTCGTTCATGATGCCGTCTGAAGTTGAACTGGCGGTGACAGCGGGACCGGCCATTACCGCGGCGGTGGCCGGACCGAGGGACAGCTCGGACGCGGTCCGCAGGTCCTCTGCGGTGTCCACGTCGTGCCGCAGACCCGCGCCGGCGGACAGCGGCACGGCCCCGATGGCGTGCCGCCCCGCCGAACCCTCCCCGAACCGGGGGTTCAGCGGGTTCCCGGGCCGGGCGGCCAGCAGGGTGGTCCCGGTGCCCGCGGCATCGGCCACGAACGAGCGCGGGTGCGCTGCGGCGGCGGCCAGCGCGGCGGCGAGTTCGTCCGCCCGCAGCGCGGGCAGGTCGCCGACCAGGGCCGCGACCCCGTCGTCCGGCCAGGAGTGCCGGGCGTGCGCGGCCGCCTCGTCCAGTGCGGCGTTGAGCCCGGGCGCCGTCTGGACGAGGAACTCGGTACCCGGCGCGGCGCCGCCCGGACGATCGGCCACCACCAGCACCCGGGCCACGCCGTCCGCGGCCCGGGCGGCTGCCAGCGTGTCGGCGCGGATCGCCTCGACGAGCCGGCGGTGCTCGGTTTCGCCCGTCGTGGCGGGCAGCAGGCGGGATTTCGCCTCCGGGAGGGCCTTGGCCGGGATGACGACCGTCCAACGCACGGTTACCAGTCTACGAACGCCCGGCGTGCAAAGTTTCGGGCGGCGATGCGGCAGACTGCATCCCGACACGGCGACGAGACGAGGAGAAGTGGTGGCAAGGCTGCACAAGCTGCGCAGGCCGGGCTACGGGGAGAAGATGGGCCCCGGGTGGCGGTTCGTGTGGCTCGTCCTGTACTACCCGGTGTCGGGGCTGGTGAAGGTCCGCTACCGCCACATCGAACGGATCCCGCAGCAGGGCCCGGCGATCATCGTCACCAACCACGTCTCGCACATCGACCCGTTCCTGGTCGCGAAGTTCGTCCTCGACGCCGCCCGGGTCCCGCGCATCCTGGCCAAGGAGTCCATCTTCGACGTCCCGGCCGTCGGGTGGGGCATGCGCATCATGGGCCACATCCCGGTCAAGCGGGGCACGATGGATGCCCGCCAGTCGCTGTCAGCCGCGGTCGAGGCGCTCGAGCGGGGCCACATCATCGTGCTGCACCCGGAGGGCACCGTCACCCGTGATCCGGAGGGCTGGCCGATGAACGGCAAGACCGGCGCGGCCCGGCTGGCGACGCTCGTCCACGACGTTCCCGTCATCCCGCTGGCGCAGTGGGGCGTGCAGGAGCAGTTCGACCTCTACAAGAAGAAGATCAAGCTGATCCCTCGACCCAAGCACGTCCTCTCGGTGGGCGAGCCGGTCGACCTCAGCGCCTTCCGCGACCGCGAACCGACCGTCCGGGTCCTGAAGGAGGTCACCGAGGTGATCATGAAGCGGCTGCGGTCGGACGTCGCCGAACTGCGTGGTGTCCCCGCGCCCGAGGGCGATCTGTTCCACTGGATCCGGCCGAGCGACATCGCACAGGACGCCGCCGACGCCAGCAAGCGCGGCGACGCCGCGTGACCCGCGCGGCCGTCTTCGGCGCCGGCTCGTGGGGCACGGCGTTCGCGAAGGTGCTCGTCGATGCCGGCAACGAGGTCACCCTCTGGGCCCGGCGCCCCGAACTCGCCGCCCAGATCAACGGCGAGCACCGCAACGACGACTACCTGCCGGGCATCGAGCTGCCGGCCGGGCTCGTGGCGACGCACGACGCCGCCGCGGTGGTGCGGGGCGCCGAGCTCGTGGCGTTCGCCATCCCGTCGCAGACGCTGCGCGAGAACCTGATCGGCTGGGCGCCCGACCTGCCCCGCGACGCGACGCTGATCAGCCTGATGAAGGGCGTCGAGCTCGGTACGACGAAGCGAATGAGCGAGGTGATCGGCGAGGTCGCCGGCGCCGCGGCCGACCGGATCGCCGTGGTGAGCGGGCCGAACCTCGCCCGCGAGATCGCCGAGGAGCAGCCGACGGCCACGGTGATCGCGTGCGTCGACGAGGCCCGGGCCGCGGAGGTGCAGAAGCTCAGCGGCACCAGCTACTTCCGGCCGTACACGAACACCGACGTCGTCGGCTGCGAGCTCGGCGGCGCGGTCAAGAACGTGATCGCGCTGGCCTGCGGCATCGGCCAGGGGATGGGCTTCGGCGACAACACGGTCGCCTCGATCATCACCCGGGGGCTCGCCGAGACCGCGCGCCTGGGGGAGCGGCTGGGCGCCGACCCGCTGACCTTCGCCGGGCTGGCCGGCCTGGGTGACCTCGTCGCCACCTGCAACTCGCGGCTGTCGCGCAACCGGACCTTCGGCGAGCGGTTGGGCCGGGGCGAGACGCTCGAGCAGGCCCAGGCCGCGACCCACGGCCAGGTGGCCGAGGGCGTGAAGTCGTGTCGCTCGGTCCTCGAACTGGCCCGCCACCACGACGTCGAGGTGCCGATCACCCAGGCGGTCGAGGCGGTGTGCTTCGGCAGCCTCACCCCGCGGCAGATGCTCGAGCTGCTGATGTCGCGCAGCATGAAGTCGGAGAGCTGACCATCGGGGCTTCGGTAGGGTCGCAATTCATGGCGAAGCGGATCCGGGTCGCGGTCGTGTACGGCGGCCGCAGCAGCGAGCACGGCATCTCTGTGGTGTCGGCCGGCAGCGTGCTCGCCGCCCTCGACCCGGAGAAGTACGACGTCGTGCCCGTCGGTATCACCCGCTCCGGGCAGTGGATGATCACCGATGCGTCTCCGGAGTCGTTGACGATCACCGGCCGCACGCTGCCCGAGGTGGAGAAGGGCACTGCGGTCGTGCTCGCGGCCGACACGACCTCCTCCGAACTCGTCGCCGTCGAGCCGGGTAGCGCGGTCGAGGCGCTCGCCTCCGTCGACGTCGTCTTCCCCGTCCTGCACGGCCGGTTCGGTGAGGACGGCACGATCCAGGGCCTGCTCGAACTCGCCGGCGTGCCCTATGTCGGCCCGGGCGTGTTCGCGAGCGCGGCCGGGATGGACAAGGAGTTCACGAAGATCCTGCTCCGCGCGGCCGGGCTCGACGTCGGATCGTTCACCGTGCTGCGCCGCGGGCGGCCCTGGTCGGCGATCGACGTGCAGTCGCTCGGCCTGCCGGTGTTCGTCAAGCCGGCCCGGGCCGGGTCGAGCGTCGGCATCACCAAGGTGACCGACTGGGCCGACCTCGACGCGGCCGTCGCCGTCGCCTTCGAGCACGACAGCAAGGTCATCGTCGAGGCGGCCGTCAGCGGCCGGGAGATCGAGTGCGGCGTCCTCGAGGACGCCGACGGGCGGCCCGAGGCGAGCGTGCCGGCCGAGATCCGGCTGCTGCCCGGCCACGACTGGTACGACTTCGACGCGAAGTACCTCGACGACGCCTGCGAGTTCGACGTTCCGGCGCAGGTCTCGCCGGCGGTGACCGCCGAGATCCAGGCGGCCGCCGGCCGCGCATTCACCGCCCTGGACTGCAACGGGCTCGCCCGGGTCGACTTCTTCGTGACCCAAGACGACCGGGTCGTCGTCAACGAGATCAACACGATGCCCGGCTTCACGCCGATCTCGATGTACCCGCGGATGTGGGCCGCCTCCGGCGTCGACTACCCGACGCTGGTCGACCGGCTCATCGCTGCCGCGCTGCGCCGCGCCGCCGGCTGACCGCGCCAAGCCCGCCGGCCACCGGTCGCCGAAGGTCGGCCCGAAGATCCTCTTGCGAGGACTGTTGCGCCCGATGAAACGGACTAGCAACATGTTTGGTATATCGCGTCCATTTCGGGCCAATCAGGCAACCGGGGCGCACGGGTCACAAACCGGGAGATCCGATGAGACGAAGCACGCTGTTCATCCTCGCGACCGCGGCCACCGCGGCCGCCACCGTGGCCGGGATCGGGGTGGCGGCCAACGCGGCGACGAGTCCGGACGGTTCGAGCGGCCGGCACGGGTCGAGGGACCCGGTCGAGCGCCGGATCGACGCGCTGCTGAAGCGGATGACGACCGCCGAGAAGCTGCAGCAGGTGCAGCTGCTCTCCGACGGGCAGATCACCGACGCCGATGCGAAGGCCGGGGTGGGTGGGGTCTTCAGCCTGACCGACCCGGCGAAGATCAACCATTACCAGCACGTCGCGGTCGAGCAGTCGCGGCTGCACATCCCGATCCTGTTCGCCTACGACACCATCCACGGCTACCGGACGGTCTTCCCGGTCCCGCTCGGCGCAGCGAGCTCCTTCGACCCGGGCGTCGCCCGTGCCGACGCCTCGATCGGCGCGCGCGAGTCGGCCACGGTCGGCATCAAGCAGGTCTACAGCCCCATGCTCGACGTCTCGCACGAGCCGCGCTGGGGGCGGATCGTCGAGGGCAACGGCGAGGACCCGTACCTCGGTTCGGCCATGGGAGTGGCCCGGGTGCAGGGCGCCCAGGGTCGCAGCTACGCCGCGCCGGACAAGGTCGTCGCGAGCGTGAAGCACTACGTCGCCTACGGCCAGCCGGAGGGCGGCCGCGACTACAACACGACCGACATGTCCGAGCAGCGGCTGCGCAACCTGTACCTGCCGCCGTTCAAGGCCGCCGTCGACGCCGGTGCCGGCACGGTCATGTGCTCCTTCAACGCCATCAACGGCGTGCCGGGCTGCGCGAACGGTCACACCGAGACGCAGATCCTGAAGAAGCAGTGGGGCTTCGACGGCTTCATCGAGAGTGACTACACGGCCGTCTCGGAGACCCGGGCGTGTCCTGGGGTGCGCCCGGCCGGCGGACCGTGCGGCCACGGAACGGCGGCCGACGGGCCATCGGCCGGCGCCAACGCGCTGATGGCCGGCACCGACTCGGAGATGGTCAGCACGAACATCCGTGACTACGGGGCCGAGTTGCTGGCCCAGCACCGCATCTCGATGTCCCGGCTCGACGACGCGGTCCGGCGCATCCTGCGGGTGAAGTTCCGCGCCGGCCTGTTCGAGCACCCGTACGTCGACCAGGCCAAGGCCACCGATCCGGCCAGCTTCATGACGCCGGCCGACCGGGCCGCCGCCCGGAAGGCGGCCGGTGAGAGCCAGGTGCTGCTCAAGAACGACAACAACACGCTGCCATTCAGCCCGTCCAAGAAGACCGCGGTCATCGGGCCGCTCGGCGACGACCAGCACGACATGCTCGGCCCGTGGTGGGGTCAGGGCCGCGACTCCGACGCCGTGAGCGTCTACACCGGCATCAAGGCACAGGACCCGAACACCACGTTCACCGCCGGTTGCCAGACCAACCACAACGAGCCGCCGGACGCCACCAACCACGACGCCTGCTACAACGCCGACATCCCGGCCGTCACCGCGGCCGCGAACTCGGCTGACCAGGTCGTGCTCGCGCTCGGCGAGACCCGCGAGATGGGTGGCGAGGCCGAGGCCCGGTCGAACCTGGACCTGCCGGGCGACGAGCAGAAGCTCATCGACGCGGTGAAGGCGACCGGCAAGCCGTTCACGGTCGTGCTGTTCAACAGCCGCCCGCTGACGCTCAAGCCGGTCGTCGACAGCGCGCCGTCGATCCTCGAGGCGTGGTTCGGTGGCATCGAGGCCGGCAACGGCGTCGCCGACACGGTGTTCGGCAAGGTGAACCCGAGCGGCAAGCTGCCGGTCTCGTTCCCGCAGTCGCTCGGGCAGATCCCGATCTACTACAACCACGAGCCGACCGGCCGTCCGTGTGACGTGACGCAGAAGTACGACTCGCGTTACCGCGACCTGCGCACCTGCGACCCGCTCTTCCCGTTCGGCTTCGGGCTGAGCTACACCACGTTCAAGGTGTCGGACTTCCACCTCGACCGGACGAGCGTGAGCAGCCACGGCCGCGTGCGAGCGACGATGACTGTCACCAACACCGGAAAGGTGGCGGGCACCGATGTCGCCCAGCTCTACCTGCACGACCCGGTCGCGAGCATCTCGCAGCCGGTGCGCCGCCTGCGCGGATTCGAGCGGGTGACGCTGGCGCCGGGGACGTCGAAGAGGGTGACGTTCACGATCGACAGGTCCGACTTCGGCTTCTACGACAACAGCGGTCGGTTCGTCGTCGAGCCGGGGGAGATCGACCTCTACGCCGGTGACGACTCGACGGCCTCGCTGATGAAGTCGTTCACGGTGACCGGCGGGCACTAGCAACTAGCCGCCATCCGCTTCCCAGGTGGGCCTGGTCAGGTCGTCGGTCCCTTGCGTGATCCGGTACTCGGCGCCGCCGGGGTGGCGGGCCGCACGTTCGCGCGCAGCGTGGCGAGCAGCTGGCGCAGCTTGGTGATGTCGGCGTCGCTGAGGTCGCTGCGCAGCTGCGCGTCGAAGGCGATCGCGGCATTGCGCAGCTGCAGGAAGAGCTGATCGCCCGGCGCGGTCAACGTGACGATCTGCATGCGCCGGTCGGCGGCGTCGCGCTCCCGCGCGACGATCCCGCCCGCCACCAATCGATCGAGGTGGTGGATCAGCGTCGGCCCGGAGATCCCGACGTGCTCGGCGATCGTCGCTTGGGTGCGGCCGGCGCCCGTCTTGACGGCGAGCAGGATCAGCCAGGTGGGGCGGTTCCCGCCCGCGGCGGTCAGCGCGTCGTCGAACGCCCGGTCGAGGTCCTTGGCGACCCGGGCGACGAGCAGCCCGATCGGGATCTGCGCGGGCGGCCCGGGGATGTGCTGCTTGTCCACGTCACGCCGCCCCGAGCTGCGACGTGGCAGTGGCGATCGTGTCCAGGTTGCGCGGGGACCACGCGGTTCCGCGGGTGATGACGACGACGTGCTCGATGCCGAGGTCGGCGATCTCGCGGCAACGGCGGACGAAGTCCCCGGCCGACTCGTCCGGGCGGAGGGCGGTGGTGATCGTGCGCTCGATCTCGCCGTACGGGCGGCCGATGTCGGCGCAGTGTTGCGCCAGCACATCGAGCTGGCGGCGCACGGACGCTCCGCCGTCGGGGATGTCGTAGAGGTTGCAGGCGTCCGCGTGCTCGGCGACCAGCCGGAGCGTGCGCCGCTCGCCGGTGCCGCCGATCAGCAGGCGCGGTCGTGGGGAGCTCAGTGGTGCGGGCCGACCGATCGGGCCGGCGAACTCGTGACGCCGGCCCGAGAAGGCGGAGCGGTCGTCGGCCCACATCCGGTGCGCGAGTTCGATCGTGTCGGCCAGGATGTCGAACCGCTCGGACACCGGCGGCAACCGCACGCCCATCGCGGCCGCCTCGTCCCCGTTGTAGCCGGCACCGATGCCCAGCCAGGCCCGGCCGCGGGAGAGGACGTCGAGCGTCGTCACCTGCTTCACCAGCAACGCGGGGGCGCGGAAGCTGGCCGCAGTGACCAGGGTGCCCAGCCGAACCCGGCGGGTCTGCCCGGCAAGGTAGCCGAGGGTCGTGTAGGCCTCCAGCATCGGTTCGTCCGGTGAACTGGCCGGATCGGCCTGGAACAGGTGATCGGCGACCCAGACCGTGTCGGCGCCGGCGTCCTCGGCCGCCCGGGCGACCGCGGTGAGCTCGTGGGCGATCCCGGTGGGGTCACCGGGCCAGGAGAAGTTCGTGATGCTCACGCTGATTCGCATGCCGTAAACACTAGATGTCGAATGATTAGATGTCTAGTAAGTTTCGGGAATAGCTCAGCGAGCTATTGCGATATATCGATGACGCATCGTAAGATGGGTTGGAGAAGCTCGAAAGGGAGAACCATCATGCGTACCGAACACGACCACATCAGCACTGAGCACTCGCCGGGCTCCGGCCCGCACCGCCACAGCCGGCGCCGCCCGCCGTTCCCACCCGCGTTCGCCGCCGGCGGTCCCGGCTTCGGCGGCCCGGGCTTCGACGGAGGTTTCGGCCCCGGTTTCGGTCCCGGCTTCGGCCGTCGCGGTCCCGGGTTCGGGCCCCGCAGCCACGGCCGGCACGGGCGGGCCCGGCGCGGCGACGTCCGGGCGGCGATCCTGTCGCTGCTCGCCGAGGCGCCGTCCAACGGTTACGGCCTGATCAAGGCCATCGCCGAGCGCACGGACGACACGTGGCGCCCCAGCCCGGGCTCGGTCTACCCGACCCTCGCCCAGCTCGTCGACGAGGGCCTCGTCGCCCCCGTCGATCCCGCGGCCGCCCGCAGCGACTATCAGCTCACCGAGCCGGGGCGGGCCTACGTCGAGGAGCACCGCGACGAGCTGGCCGCCGCCTGGAGCGGCGCGACCCAGGTCGCCCACGAGCACGGCGAGCTGATCACCGCGACCCGCAAGCTCGTCGGCGCGATCCGCCAGTTCGGCCCCGGCGTCACCGACGACCAGAACCAGCGCGCGATCGCCAAGATCGACGAGCTGCGGCGCGAGCTCTACCGCCTCCTGGGCGAGTGAGCGGCGCTGGAAAAACAAATTCGCGGGCGTCCCGGCAACGGGGCGCCCGCCCATACGATGTGGCGTTATGAGCGTTGTCGTGGGCTATGTGCCCGATGCCACCGGTTGGCTCGCCGTCCGCCAGGCCGTGCAAGAGGCGAAATGGCGAGCGACGGATGTCGTCGTCGTCAATGTCGTGGACGCGGCCGGCTTCACCCGCCCCACTGCGGCCGATGAGAAGAACCTCGACGCGATCGCGGCCGACCTCACCGCCGACGGGGTGGCCTTCTCGATCCGGCAGGTCGAGCAGTCCGCGGCCACCCGGGCCGAGGAGATCCTGGCCATCGCCGACGAGACGCAGGCCGAACTCATCGTCGTCGGGATCAAGCGCACCTCGGCCCTTGTCAAGGCCGTGCTGGGCAGCACCGTGCAGCGCGTCGTCGCCGGCGCTCACTGCCCGGTCTTGTCCGTGCGCGCCGAGGACGACTGACAGGACGTCTGACAGTCGACGATCCGGACAGGCGAACGTGCCCAGATCCAGATCAGACGCGCTGCTGCTCGTCGATTGTCGCGGCGCGAACTTGCAGAGCAGCCGGCAACGACGACGCGCACGGCCGGGCCGGCATGTGGGTCGTCACCAGCAGGCCTGACCGTCTCAATCAGCCGCGTTGCACGTACTGCTCGGCGAGCGCGCGCGGGGCGCAGGCCAGCCAGCCGTCGACGAGCGCTGCGCGCAGTGCGTCCTCGGTGACGACAGCCAGCTGGATCAGAACCGCCGGGAAGCCGTCGAAGTGCGGGATCGTGAAGAAGGCCTCGGGGTTGGCCGCGAGCACCGCCTCCTTCTCCGACAGGTCACCGACGCTCACGGCCAGGATCGGCCCGGCCGGCGGAGTCTCGTCCCCGAAACGCTTGAGATCGGCCTTGCTGAACGGGCGCTCCCAGGCGAAGGCCTTGCCGCTGACGAACCAGGTGCGGTGGCGGAACCGCTCGCCCTCCGTCACCTCGGGCAGCGCGCGGGCCAGCCCGGCCGCCGACTCGAGGGAGATCATGCGCCCACCGTAGGGGCCCGGCACCCCGCCGTGCCACGATGGCCGACGTGAGCGCGGCCTACGGATCGTGGCCGGCCCCGGCCCGCACGATGGCCCGCGCAATCGATGCGGCCGTGGCGGTGGCCCGGGCCGCCGAGGTCGACGCCTTCACCGAGGCGAGTGTCCAGCTCGTCCGCCTCGACCGCGGGCAGCTGATCGTCCTGCTCGGTGCCGTGGTCCGCGACCTGCTCGAGCAGGCCCACCCGGACGGCCTGGACGCCGACGACGCCGAGCAGGTCCTGGACAGCTGCCTGCGCACCGCGGCGTGGTACCCGCAGCTCGACCGGGATGCGGCGATCCATGCCCTCACCGGCGCGCTCGGGGTCAGCGAGGTCGACGAGTCGATGGCCGCCGGCGAGCCGGCCGTCCTGATCCACGGCGTGCTGCTGATCGCCGACCAGCTCGCGACCTTGGACCGCACGCTGCCGCCCCTGCTCGACGCGGCGCTGCGCGAGTTGATGCGGGCCCAGACCGTCGAGCTGCCCTGAGCCACCGCTACGTCACGCTGGACACCCGGACGTTCTCGCGGCGCCGGGTGCCGGTTGATCAACGTGACGGGCTCGCATCGGCCGGACGCCACCGGAGTTGAGCGCCGCTCAGGTCGTGATGCGCACGGTATGCCGTCCGGACGCGTCACCTCGACCCCCCCGGTTCGTCGTCGTCACCTGGTAGTGCCGGACCCCGTGCCCGTCGAGCACGACCGACGTCGGGTGCGAGCCGCGCGGCCGCGTCTGGCCGACGACGACCGACCGGACACCGACGGCCCGGCCGACCGCAACCGAGGTGGTGCTTGAGGTCCGCCTCGCGACGACCACCTGAAGACGACGACCTGAAACCTGCGCATCGCCGATCCGACGATCCGCCGCGCAATCTCGAGTGGCGCGGCGAGCCGGCGGAGATCGAGCCCGACCTACTCCCCGCATCGCGCGACCGGAAACGGCTAGCCGTCGTCGCGCAGCGGCAGCACGAGTACCTGTAGCAGCCGCTGGGTCTCGGCGGCCGGGTCGGCCGTCAGCCCGGTGTGGACGGGGCCGGCCTGCACGACGGTGCTGCGCGGCGCGGTGAGCCAGCGGAACCGCCGGCCGATCTCCTCACCCGAGGCGGGGCCGCGGCCCGCTGCACTGCAGGTGTCGGCGATCGAGCCCAGCACCGCCTCGACGTGGTCGAGGTCGACGTCGGGGTCGAGCGCGCGCAGCCGTTCGCGGTCGACGTGCACGGCCGCGCCGAGGTAGTCGAGTTCGCGGCAGTAGACCAGCACGCCCCCGTTGATCGCCTCGCCCCGCTCCACCCGCGGCACGATCCGCAGCACGGCGTACTCGAACGGGTGCCGGCCGGTCATCGCAGCCACCCCGGCCGGGGGCCGCGGGCCGGCCGCCGCTGCGGGCCGGCCGCGATGGCGGCGCGCAGGCCGTCCTCCCAGACCCCGCGAGCGGCGAGGCGGGCGGCGAAGTACCGGGCGTAGGCGCGGCGAACCGCGGCGGGTGAGTCGAAGCCGGGTTCGTCGGCCAGCCAGCCGTCCGGGACGAGGTCCAGCGCGGCGCGGACCCGGTCGGCGCTGACGTCGAGGTCGGCGGCGGCGGACAGGTCGGGGTCGCACCCGACGAAGACGTGCTCGCCGGCGGCGTACGGCCGCTGGGCGGCGCCCTCGGCCGAGGGCCAGTTGTGGTGGAACGTCAGCGCTGCGCCGTGGTCGATCAGGTAGGGCCGGCCGTGCCAGAACAGCATGTTCGGGTTGCGCCAGGACCGGTCGACGTTGCCGACCAGCGCGTCGAACCACAGCACCTGCCCGGCGAAGGCGGGGTCGATGGCGAAGGCGGCGACGTCGAGGTCGAGGGCACCGGGCAGGTAGTCGACGCCGAGGTTGCGACCGGGGCTGGCGCGCAGGAGATCCTGCACCTCCTCGTCCGGTTCGTTGGCGGCGAGGATCGGGTCGACCTCGACCGTCACCAGGCGCGGGGTCGGCAGGCCGACCGCGGTGGCCAGCGATGCGACGATCACCTCGGCGACGAGCGCCTTGCGGCCCTGGCCGGCACCGGTGAACTTGACGACGTAGATCCCGAGGTCGTCCGCTTCCATCAGCCCGGGCAGCGACCCGCCCTCCCGCAACGGGGTCACGTAGCGGGTCGCCACGACGGAGGGCAGCACGGTGTCGCAGCCTACGGGGGAGTCAGGCGATGGTGCCTGACGCCCGCAGCTCGCCCAGCGCCGTCTCGTCATAACCGAGTTCGGCGAGCAGTTCGGCGCTCGCGTCGCCGATCTCGGGCACCGCGCCGACTGCGGCCGGCGTGCGGGAGAACTTCGGTGCCGGTCCGGGCATCGGGGCGCCGGCCACCTCGACGAACGACCCGCGGGCCACGTTGTGCGGGTGGTGCAGCGCCTCGTCGAGCGTGAGCACCGGCGCCACGCAGGCGTCCAGCGGCTCGAAGATCGAGGCCCACTCGTCTCGGGTCTTCGCGCGAAACGCCTCGCTCAGCACCAACTTGGCGGCGTCCCAGTCCTGCGGCGCGTACGGCGTCGGCGTGGTCGCCTCGTCCAGGCCCAGCGTCTGCACGAGCACCGACCAGAACTGCGGCTCGATCGGACCGACCGCCAGCCACTTGCCGTCGGAGGTCTCGTAGCAGCGGTAGTTCGGAGCCCCGCCGTCGAGCAGGTTCGACTCGCGCTCGTCCTTCCAGCCGCCGCGGGACACGAACGTCCGGGTCATCGAACCCAGGTAGGACGCGCCCTCGGTCATGGCCGCGTCGATCACCTGCCCCTCGCCGGTCGCGCGGGCGTGCAGCAAAGCGGCGAGCAGGCCGGTGGCGAGGAACATCGCGCCGCCGCCGAAGTCCGCGACGTAGTTGGCCGGCGGGACGGGTGGACCGGCCGCGGGGCCGATGCCGTGCAGCAGCCCGGTGATCGCGAGGTAGGTGATGTCGTGGCCGGCGGTGGCGGCGAGCGGCCCCTGCTGCCCCCAGCCGGTCATCCGTCCGTAGACGAGCTTCGGGTTGCGGGCCAGAACCTCGTCCGGCCCGACGCCCAGCCGCTCGGCCACGCCCGGGCGGAAGCCCTCGATGAGCGCGTCGCACGTCCCGGCGATCTTCAGGGCGACCTCGGCGCCGCCGGGCTTGCGCAGATCGAGCTGGATCGAGCGGCGGCCGCGCCCCATCGGGCTCGCGGCCAGCGCGTCGGCCAGCCCGGACGAGCCGGCGAGCCGGTCGATCCGGATCACCTCGGCCCCGAGGTCGGCGAGCAGCATGCCGAGGAAGGGGACGGGCCCGATCGCGGGCAGTTCCAGGACGCGGACCCCGGTCAGCGGTCCAGGCATCAGACGCACTCCTCTTCCAAACGCAGTGAGTGGTCAGTTGCGCGCTGAGTGGTCAGTTGCAACTGACCACTCGCGGCGCAACTGACCACTCAACGACCAGCAGCAGCGGATCAGAAGGTCTCGCCGTTCTCGGCCTTCTTGCGCAGCAGCGGGTTCGGCTCGAAGCGGGCGCCGTACTTCGTGGCGAACTCGTCGGCGCGGGCGACGAACGCGGCCACACCGCCCCCCTCAGAATCACCGTGGTAGCCGTTGATGTACTGCAGCACGCCGCCGGTCCAGGGCGGGAAGCCGATGCCCATGATCGAGCCGATGTTCGCGTCGGCCGTCTGGACGATCACACCCTCCTCGACGCAGCGCGCCGACTCGACGGCCTCGATGACGAGCATCCGCTCCTCGAGCTCGCGGATGTCGACCTTCGACGGGTCACCCTGGATCGGGAAGTGCTCGGCCAGCCCCGGCCAGAGGCCGAGCCGTTTGCCGTTCTCGTCGTAGTCGAAGAAGCCGGCGCCCCGGAGGCGTCCGGGCCGCCCGAGCTCGACCATCTTCTCGACGATCGCTTCGGCCGGGTGGGCCACGTAGCTGTCGCCCGCGGCCTCCTTCGTCTCGTTGCGGATCTTGAGGAAGAGCTCGAGGTTGAGCTCGTCGGCCAGCTGCAGCACGCCGACCGGGTAGCCGGCCTGCGTGGTGGCCTGCTCGATGGTCGACGGGGCGATGCCCTCGCCCAGCATGGCCAGGCCCTCGTTGACGAACGTGCCGATGACCCGCGAGGTGAAGAAGCCGCGGCTGTCGTTGACGACGATCGGCGTCTTCTTGATCTGGGCCGAGTAGTCGAGCGCCCGGGCCAGCGCCTCGTCCGAGGTCTGCTCGCCGCGGATGATCTCCAGCAGCGGCATCTTGTCGACCGGCGAGAAGAAGTGCAGGCCGATGAAGTCCGGCTTCCGCTCCACGCCGTCGGCCAGGATCGTGATCGGCAGCGTGGATGTGTTCGAGCCGAGCAGCGCGTCCGGGGCGACGACACCCTCGGTCTGCTGGAACACCTCGTGCTTGAGCGACACCTTCTCGAAGACCGCCTCGACCACGAGGTCGCAGCCGGCGAGGGCGGCGTAGTCGTCGGTCGGGGTGATCCGGGCGAGGACCTCGTCGGCCTTCTCCTGCGTCATCTTGCCGCGGGAGACCGCCTTGTCGAGGATCTTCTGCGAGTACGCCTTGCCCTTCTCGGCCGCCTCGAGCGAGATGTCCTTGAGGACCACCTCGATGCCGTTGCGGGCCGAGACGTAGGCGATGCCGGCGCCCATCATGCCGGCGCCGAGCACGGCGACCTTCTTGGCCGGCCGCTTCTCGTAGCCGGCCGGCCGCGAGCCACCGGCGTTGATCGAGTTCAGGTCGAACCAGAACGCCTGGATCATGTTCTTGGCGGTCTGGCCCTTGGCCAGGTTGACGAAGTAACGGCCCTCGACGGCCAGCGCGGTGTCGAAGTCGACCGTCGCGCCCTCGATGGCCGCGCACATGATGTGGTGCGGCGCGGGCATCGGCGCGCCCTTGAGCTGTTTCTTCAGGTTGCCGGGCAGGGCCGGGAGCATGCCGCCGACCTTCGGGTTGGACGGCGCGCCGCCGGGCATCCGGTAACCCTTGGCGTCCCACGGCTGCTGGGTCTCCGGGTTGGCCTTGATCCAGGCGCGGGCCTTGTCGAGCAGCTCCTCCGGTGTGGCGGCGAGCTCGTCGACGATCCCGACCTCGACCGCGTCGGCCGCCTTGTAGCGGGTGCCCTGGACGAGCACCTTCATCAGGCCGTCCATGATGCCGAGCAGCCGGATGATGCGAGTGACGCCGCCGGCGCCCGGCAGCAGGCCGAGGGTGACCTCGGGCAGGCCGAACTGGGCCTTCGGGTTGTCGAGGGCGATGCGCCGGTTGCAGGCGAGCGCGATCTCGAGGCCACCGCCGAGCGCGGCGCCGTTGAGCGCGGCCACGGTCGGCTTGCCCAGCTTCTCCAGGCGGCGGAAGTCGGCCTTGATCTTCTCCACGCCGGCCGCGAATTCGTGCGCGTTCTCGTCGGTCACCTGCTGCAGCAGGTTCAGGTCACCGCCGGCGAAGAACGTGTCCTTCGCCGAGGTGATGATGACGCCGGTGATCGAGTCCTTCTCGGCCTCGAGGCGGTCGACGGCCGCCGCGAGCGACGAGCGGAACGCGTCGGTCATCGTGTTGGCGCGCTGCGTCGGGTCGTCCAGGGTGAGCGTGACGATGCCGTCGGCGTCCTGATCCCAGCGGATGGTGTTCTCGGTCATGAGTCAGTGGTCTCCGTTGCTCAGATACGTTCGACGATCGTCGCGACGCCCATGCCGCCGCCGACGCAGAGGGTGGCCAGGCCGTAGCGCAGGTCGCGGCGCTCGAGTTCGTCGACCAGGCTGCCGAGGATCATGGCGCCGGTGGCCCCGAGCGGGTGGCCCAGGGCGATGGCGCCGCCGTTCACGTTGACCTTCTCGTGGGGCACGTTGAGGTCGTTCATGAACTTCATGACGACCGCGGCGAAGGCCTCGTTGACCTCGAAGAGGTCGATGTCGTCGACGCTGAGGCCGGCCTTGGCCAGGGCCTTCTGCGCCGACGGCGCCGGGCCGGTGAGCATGATCGTCGGCTCGGAGCCCACGACGCCGACCGACACGATGCGGGCCCGCGGGGTGAGGCCGTTGTCCTGGCCGGCCTGCTCGCTGCCGATCACCATGAGCGACGCGCCGTCGACGATGCCGGACGAGTTGCCCGGGGTGTGGACGTGGTTGATCTTCTCGACCCAGTGGTACTTCTGCAGCGCGACGGCGCCGAAGCCGCCCATCTCGGCGACGGCGGCGAAGCTCGGCTTGAGCCCGGCCAGCGTCTCGACGGTCGTGCCGGCGCGGGGGAACTCGTCGTGGTCGAGCACGACCTGGCCGTTGATGTCGACGACCGGGATCACCGAGTTGGCGAACGCGCCGTTCGCGATGGCCTTGGCGGCCCGCAGCTGCGATTCGGCGGCGAAGGTGTCGACGTCCTCGCGGCTGAAGCCCTCGATGGTGGCGATCAGATCGGCGCCGACGCCCTGCGGCACGAAGCCGGTGGCGTAGGCGGTCTCCGGGTCCTGCGCCCACGCGCCGCCGTCGGAGCCCATCGGTACCCGCGACATCGACTCGACGCCGCCGGCGAAGACGAGGTCCTCCCAGCCGGAGCGGACCTTGGCCGCGGCGATGTTGACGGCCTCGAGGCCGGAGGCGCAGAAGCGGTTGAGCTGGAAGCCCGGGCCCGAGGTCTCGTAGCCGGCGGCGAGGGCCGCAGTGCGGGCGATGTCCGCGCCCTGCTCGCCGACCGGCGAGACGCAACCGAGGATGACGTCCTCGACGTTGGCCGGGTCGAGGCTGACATTGCGCTTGCGTACCTCGTCGAGCAGCCCGACGACGAGCGACACCGGCTTGGTGCCGTGCAGCGAGCCGGTGTCCTTGCCCCGGCCGCGGGGCGTGCGCACTGCGTCGTAGACGAATGCTTCGGTCATTTCCTACCGCCTTTTTTGCGTTGAGTGCCGCTGGGGTGCGGGGTGGGCGAGAGCGGACGGGTGGCGCCGCGGCGGTGGATGAACGGGCCGAGGCGCGACAGATGGTCCCAGTCTTACTGTCACAGTCGCCGAGTGCCAGTGATTGTGTCCCTGTACACCCGACAGCATCTACGCTGACCAGCCATGACCGGTGTGGAGGCGGCCGGCGACGGTGAGTTCACCGTCGACGAGCTAGCGGCGCGTACGGGCATGACGGTACGCACGCTTCGCTTCTACGCAAGCGAGGGACTGCTGCCTCCGCCGCAGCGGCGTGGGCGGGTGGCCTACTACGACGGCCGGCACCGGATGCGCCTCGACCTCATCCGGACCCTGCAGGAGCACGGCTACACGCTGTCGGCGATCCAGCGGGTGCTGGCCCGGCTGCCGGAAGACGCGACGCCGGCCGAGTTCGCCGTCCAAGGTGCGGTTCTCGCACCGTGGGTGTCGGACCAGACGGAGGAGCTCTCCCTGGCCGAGCTCGAGCGGCGGGTCGGCTCGGCCCTGGACGAGGAGCAGCTGGACTACCTGGGCGCGCTCGGGGCCCTGCAGCGCCTGCCCGACGGCCGCTTCCGGATCGCGGCGGCCATGCTCGGGCACGCCGCCGAGCTGACCAAGCTGCCGGTCCCGCCGGCCGTCCTGCGGGAGTCGGCGCGGATCATCGAGGAGCACGCGACCGCCGTCGCCGACGGGCTGACCGACCTCTTCGCCCGGGCGATCTGGGGCCCGTACCAGCGCGGGGAGCTGACCCACGAGCAGGTGGTCGAGATCCTGGCCCGGATGCGCCCGCTGGCGCTGCAGGGCCTGGTCGGGGCCTTCGCCCGGGCCGCCGACGAGGCCGCCCACCGCCGCCTCGAGAAGTAGCCGGCGCCGGCCGTTCACGTCCCCGGCCAAACCGTCTTCCCCTCTGGTTCCGTCATCTCATCGGCCCGGACATGACGGAACCAGAGGGGTAGGGGCGATGAGCGCTCGCGCGAAGAGCCCGCCGGCCGCCACGCGGCCCGAGCGGCGCTCCCGGCGATCAGGTTGTGCGGCGGGTGCAGAGCTTGGCCGGGTCGGGCGTGTTCGGGTCGGTGCTGCACACGGCCGGCAGGGCCTTCGCGATCGCCTGCGACAGCGGCGGCAGGATGTCGCTTCCCTGGTACTTGGCCGGGACGAGGATCGAGATGTACGGGCCCCGGTCGACGGTCGTCCAGACATTGCCGCCGGAGCCCGCGGTCACGTCGTAGAACGGGCCGGTCTCGACGCCGCCGGCCTGGAACTGGGCCGACGAGCCCGGGGTGAGTGACTTCGGCCGGTCGACGCCGCAGGAGAGCACGACGGCCGGCGACCCCCACGCCACGACGTAGGGCGTGTCCGGCTTGGTGTGCACGACCCGCGGCGCCAGCGTGCCGAGTTGCACCGGCAGGTGGGTGAGCAGCGTCGCGCACGGCCCGGCCTGGGCGGCAACCTGCGGGGGAGCGGCGGCCGTGACCGGCGGCAGCACGCCCGAGGTCGGGTCGGTCATCGAGTTCGACTTGTTGCCGCCCGTGGCCGCCCCGATCGCCAGCGCCACGATCACGACGACCGGAACGGTGACCGCGGTCGCGATCAGCGCGGCGCGGCGGTACTCGGGGTTGATCGGTGCACTCCGTCGTCGAACAGCGAGCTACAGGTGGACGACCGGGCAGGTCAGCGTGCGGGTGATGCCCTCGACGGACTGCACGTTCGCCACCACCAGCTTGCCGAGCTCGTCGACGTCCGCGGCTTCGGCCCGGACGATCACGTCGTACGGCCCGGTGACGTCCTCCGCGCTGGTGACGCCGGCCAAGCCGTTGATCTGCTGGGCGACCGCGGCGGCCTTGCCGACCTCGGTCTGGATCAGAATGTATGCACTGACACTCACGGGATTGGCCTTCCATCTGGTGCGAATCAAGTCGTGACGCCCGCGTCCGGCCCCGTCGCGGCGCGCCCATCCTCGTCGAGTTGTGCCGACCGGTAGAACCTAGCGCAGGCGGCCCGTGCCGCCGATCCCGATCGGAAGGAGCAGGACCATCACCGTCTCCGACGCCGGCGAGTTCGGGCTGATCGCCCGGGTCACCGCCGGGCTGGAAACCGTCCCCACCACCGTGGTGGGTCCGGGCGACGACGCCGCCGTGCTCGCCACCTCCGACAACCGGGTCGTCGTCTCCACCGATCTGCTGATCGAGAACCGGCACTTCCGCCGGGACTGGTCGACGGCCGAGGACGTCGGGCACAAGGCCGCGGCCCGGGCTTTCTCCGACATCACCGCGATGGGGGCCCTGCCGACCGGCCTGCTCGTCGGCTTCGGCGCCCCGCCGACGCTCGAGCTGTCGTGGGTGGACGGCCTGATGACCGGCCTGCGGGCCGAATGCGCGCACGTGGAGGCCGCGATCGTCGGCGGCGACGTGACGGCCGCGGACCAGATCACGCTGGCCGTTACCGCCCTCGGCAACCTCGAGGGACGGGCCCCGGTCACCCTCGACGGCGCGTCGGCCGGCGATCTGGTCGCGGTCTGCGGCCGCCTGGGCTGGGCGGCGGCCGGGTTCGCGGTGCTGGGACGCGGGTTTCGCTCGCCGGTCCAGGTGGTGGCGGCGCACCGGCGCCCCGAACCGCCCTATTTCGAAGGAGCGCACGCCGCCGCCCTCGGCGCCACCTCGATGACCGACGTCAGCGACGGCCTGATCGCCGACCTCGGCCACATCGCCGACGCGAGTGGCGTCCGGATCGACCTGCGGGCCGACGCGGTCCCGGTGCCGGCCAAGTTGCGCGAGGTCGGGGCCGCGCTGAACGTCGACCCGCTGGTCTGGGTCCTCACCGGGGGCGACGACTACGCGCTGGCCGCGACCTTCCCGAAGGGCACCGACCTGCCCGAGCCGTGGCTGGCGGTCGGCACGGTCGCCGACGGGGACGGCGTGCGGGTGGACGGCCGGCGCTGGCCGGTGGGTGGCCACGAGCACTTCCGCTGACAACTCGATGGGTCGTGTCGGCGCCGGCTCGTAGGCTGCCCGCGTGCAGTTCGTGATCGAGATCCGCCGCTACGACGACCCGGACGTCAGCCGGATGGTCGAGGAGGTCCAGGCCGAGTACGTCGCGCTCTACGGCGGCCCGGACGCCGCCGAGGTCGACCCGGCCGAGTTCACCGAGCCGAGCGGGCTCTTCCTCGTGGGCTTGCTCGACGGCGTCCCGGTGGCGATGGGCGGCTGGCGCCGGCGGTCGGCGACCGACGCCGAGATCAAGCGGATGTACGTGTCACGATCGGCCCGCCGCCGGGGCCTCGCCCGCCGGGTCCTGGCCGAGATCGAGCGCACCGCGGCCGAGGCGGGCGTGGCCCGGCTCATCCTCAACACCGGACCCGAGCAGCCCGAGGCGGTGGCCCTGTACGAGCAGACCGGGTACGAGCCGGTCCCCGGGTTCGGGCACTACGCCTGCCACCCCGACGCCCTGTTCTACGGCAAGGCGCTGCGCGTCCCGGCCGACACCTGAACGAAACGAAGGCCCGCCCCGCGCTAGGCGGGACGGGCCTTCGGACGTGTTGCGGCTCAGCCGCGGGTCACCTTGCCGGCCTTGAGGCAGGAGGTGCAGACGTTGAGCCGGCGGCGGGTACCGGGGGCGACCAGGGCCCGGACGGTCTGCACGTTCGGGTTCCACCGGCGGTGGGTCCGGCGGTGCGAGTGGGAGACGGACATGCCGAAGCCCGGCCCCTTGCCGCAGACATCGCAGACGCTGGCCACTGTGGAACTCCTTGCGTTTTGAAGGTCGAGCATGGTGACGAGATCGAGGGGTGCCCGAACGGATCGGGGCAACCTGAGCAGTCTAACGGCTGCGGCTCGCCGCGGCCAAACCGCCCGGTTGCGTCGGTCCGGGCCAGTATTCTGCGCAGCAACTGCACTGCTCGCATGAACTGCACATCAGCCTCGCCCGCAGGCCGAGAGGGGGGTCTGTGCTCGACGCGCTGGACGCGGACGCCGTCCGCCGGTGGAGCCGGGCCTCCGTCGACCTCTTGCGCGCCCACCGGGACGAGATCGATGCGCTCAACGTGTACCCGGTTCCCGACTCCGACACCGGTAGCAACCTGCTGACGACGATCCGCGCCGCCGAGACCGCCCTGCTGGCCACCGACACCGACAGCCCGGTCACGGCGCTGGCTGCGATGGCGGGCGGGGCGGCGCAGGGCGCCCTCGGCAACTCCGGCTTCATCGTGTCGCAGATCCTGCGCGGGCTGGCCGAGGCCGCGAGCGCCGCTGGCTGCTGTGACGGCGCCGCGCTGGCGGCCGGCCTCGACCGCGGGGCGTCGCTCGCCCGCACCGCCGTCGTCCACCCGGTCGAGGGCACGGTGCTGACCGTCGCCCGGGCCGCCGCCGACGCGCCGCGGGCCGAGTCGCTGGCCGGCGTGGTCACCGGCGCCATGGCGGCCGCCGACGCGGCGCTCCAGCAGACCACCGCCCAGCTGGCCGACCTCGCCGAGGCGGGTGTCGTCGACGCCGGCGGGCGCGGGCTCGTCGTCCTGCTCGCCGCGCTGGTGCACGTGGTCACCGGCACCGAGCCGCCGATGATCCCCATCCGCACCCCGCGCAACGCGGTCGCCCGGGTCCGGGAGATGGGCGCCCCCGAGTTCGGCTTCGAGGTGCAGTACCTGCTCGACGCGGGTGAGGACGGCATCGACAAGCTCCGGCACCGGCTCGCCCAGCTCGGCGACTCGGTCGCCGTCGTCCTGGCCGCGGAGCGGGTCTGGAACGTGCATGTCCACGTCAACGACGTCGGCGCGGCGATCGAGGCCGGGCTCGAGGTCGGCCGGCCGCACCAGATCAGCGTCGTGCGCTTCGCCGACGAGGTCGAGCACCGGCACGACGCCGGGGCGTCGGCCGTCGTCGCCGTCGCCCCCGGCGCCGGGCTGGCCCACCTGTTCCAGTCGGAGGGCGTCTACGTCGTCGAGGGCGGCGCCGACGACCTGCCCACGGTCGACGACGTCGTGGACGCGATCCGGGCCACCGACGCGGCCGAGTTGGTGCTGCTGCCCAACGCCTCCCGGGTCCGCGGGGTCGCCGAGGCGGCGGCCGAGCGCGGCCGGGCCGAGGGGGTGCGCGTGTCGGTCGTCCCGACCCGCTCGCCGGTCCAGGGTCTCGCGGCGATCGCGGTGCACGACCCGGCCCGGCGCTTCGACGACGACGTCGTGGCCATGGCCGAGGCCGCCGCGGCCACCCGCTACGCCGAGCTGACCGTCGCCGAGAGCGAGGCGCTCACCGCCGTCGGCATCTGCGAGCCCGGCGACATCCTCGGCCTCATCGACGGCGAGGTGGTCGAGATCGGCCGGGGACTGCTGGCCGTCGCCTTCAACCTCGTCGACCGCATCCTCGGCGTGGGGGCCGAGCTGATCACGATCGTGGTCGGGGCCGACGCGCCGGACGGCGTGGGCAGCAAGATCGAGAACCACGTCCGGGGCCGGTCACCGTTCACCGATGTCACGGTGTACGAAGGTGGCCAGCGCGACCACGCGGTGATCATCGGGGTCGAGTAGATGATCACGCTCGATTCCCGGCTCGGCGACGTCGTCGGCGGCCGCACCGCGAAGTCGCTCGAGAAGGCCTTCGGCATGGAGACCATCCGCGACCTGCTGGCCCATTACCCGCGCCGGCTCGCCGAGCGGGGTGAACTCACCGAACTCTCCTCCCTGCGGCTCGACGACGAGGTCACCGTGGTCGCCGAGGTGCAGAGCGCGCGGGTGATCCGGGCCCGGGGCAGCGTGCGGCTCGAGGTCGTCGTCGGCGACGGCCGGGGCACCCTGCAAGTCGTGTTCTTCGGGCCGAAGAGTTCGTGGCGGGAGCGGGAGCTGCAGCCGGGGACGCGCGGGCTGTTCTCCGGCAAGGTCGGCGAGTTCCGCAACCAGCGCCAGCTCGTCCACCCCGAGTACCTGCTGCTGCGCGGCGACCCGCTGGACGAGCTGGCCGCCGACGACTACGCCCGCCGGGTGATCCCGGTCTACCCGGCCACGCAGTCGGTGCGCAGCTGGGTGATCGGCAACGCGGTCAAGCAGGCGCTGCACGCCCTCGACCCGGTGCCCGACCCGCTCGACGCGGCGGTCCGGGCCCGCCGCGGCCTGCTGTCCAGCGACGCTGCCCTGCGCGGCATGCACGAGCCCGAGGACCACGAGCAGTGGTACGCCGCCCGACGCCGGCTGGCCTGGGACGAAGCGCTCGGCGTGCAGCTGGCGCTGGCCCAGCGCCGCTGGCTGGCCGGGGCCAACCCGGCCGTGCCCCGCCCGGCCAAGAGCGGCGGGCTGCTCGACGCCTTCGACGCCGCCCTCCCGTTCACCCTGACGGCCGGGCAGCGCGAGATCGGCGAGGTCATCGCCGACGAGCTCGGCCGGCCGCACCCGATGCACCGGCTGCTGCAGGGCGAGGTCGGCTCGGGCAAGACGGTGGTCGCGCTGCGGGCGATGCTGCAGGCCGTCGACAGCGGGGGGCAGGCGGCGCTGCTGGCCCCGACCGAGGTGCTGGCCGCCCAGCACGCCCGCACGATCGAGGCGATGCTCGGGCCGCTGGCCCGCGGCGGCCAGCTCGGCGGCGCCGAGATCGCCACCCGGGTCACTCTGCTCACCGGCTCGCTGCCGGGTGCCGCCCGCAAGCGGGCCCTGCTGGACGCCGCCGGTGGCGCGGCCGGCATCGTCGTCGGCACCCACGCCCTGATCCAGGAGCACGTGGCCTTCGCCGACCTCGGGCTCGTCGTCGTCGACGAGCAGCACCGCTTCGGGGTCGAGCAGCGCGACGCCCTGCGGGGCAAGGCCGCGACCCCGCCGCACGTCCTCGTCATGACCGCCACGCCGATCCCGCGGACGGTCGCGATGACCGTCTTCGGCGACCTCGAGACCTCGACGCTGGCCGAGCTCCCGGCCGGCCGGGCGCCGATCTCGACGAGCGTCGTCCCGGCGACCGAGAAGCCGACCTGGCTCGAGCGGGCCTGGCAGCGCATCCGCGAGGAGGTCGCGGCCGGGCGGCAGGCCTACGTCGTCTGCCCGCGGATCGGCGAGGACATGACCGACTTCGAGGCCGAGTTCGCCGACTTCGAGGACGACGGGCCCGCCCGGCGGCCGCCGCTCGCGGTCATGGACGTGCTGCCGATGCTCACCGACGGGCCGCTGCACGGCCTGCGGCTCGCCCCGCTGCACGGGCGGCTGACGCCGGAGGAGAAGGACCGCACGATGACCGAGTTCGCGGCCGGGCGCATCGACGTGCTCGTCGCGACAACGGTCATCGAGGTCGGGGTCGACGTGCCGAATGCCACCGTCATGGCCGTCATGGACGCCGACCGGTTCGGGGTCTCCCAGCTGCACCAGTTGCGCGGCCGGGTCGGGCGCGGCGGCCACCCGGGGCTGTGCCTGCTCGTCACCGACGCCGACCCCGACGCGCCGGCCCGCGACCGCCTCGACGCCGTCGCGGCAACCACCGACGGGTTCGCGCTGGCCCGGCTCGACGTCGAGCAGCGCCGGGAAGGGGACGTGCTCGGCGCCGCCCAGTCCGGGCGCCGGCGGCAGCTGCGCCTGCTGTCCCTGCTGCGCGACGAGGAACTCATCGCCGCCGCGCGGGCCGAAGCGGCCGACATCGTCGCCGCGGACCCGACCCTCGCCGAGCATCCGCTGCTCGCCGCGCAGGTCGCCGCCCTGGTGAGGGACGACCAGGCCGAGTACCTGGAGAAGGCGTGACGCAGATGATCTTCCTGCGCCCGGTGCGCCCCAGCGCGTCCGGTGCAGGAAGGTCGACGGCCGGAGTTGATCTTCCGGCAGCTCATGCGTCCCGGCGCGTCCGGCGCAGGAAGGTCAACCGGCCGGGGCGAGCGGCGTGAGGATCGTCGCCGGATCGGCCAAGGGGCGCCGGCTCGCGAGCCCGGCCGGCCCGACCCGCCCGACCTCCGACCGCGCCCGCGAGGCGCTGTTCAACTCGCTCACCCTGCTCGTCGACCTCGAGGGCGCCCGGGTGCTCGACCTCTACGCGGGCACCGGCGCCGTCGGCCTGGAGGCGCTGTCCCGGGGGGCGGCCGAGGCGGTCCTCGTCGAGTCCGACCGCGGCGCGGTGGAGGTCCTGCGCCGCAACATCGAAGGCGTCGGTCTGCCCGGCGCCCGGGTCGTGAAGCGTCCGGTCGCCGCCTTCCTGGCCGCACCGCCCGGCGTCCCGTTCGACCTGGTTTTCGCCGATCCGCCCTACTTCCTGGACGACGACGCTCGTAGCCGAGATCTTGGCCACGTTGGCGGGCGGGACATGGCTGGCCGATGAGGCCGTCGTCGTCGTCGAACGGTCGGCCCGAGGCCCCGGCCCACGGTGGCCGGACGGCATCGAGGCGCTCCGGGACCGCCGGTACGGCGAGGGTGCGCTTTGGTACGGTCGCCGACGATGAAACCCTCCGAAGACGGCGGTACCTCGAAGGTCCGCCGGGCCCTGTGCCCGGGGTCCTTCGATCCGGTCACCAACGGACACATCGACATCATCGGTCGCGCCGCGAGCCTCTACGACGAGGTCGTGGTGGCCGTCTTCATCAACCAGTCGAAGTCGGGCCTGTTCAGCGTCGACGAGCGCCGCGACATGCTCGTCGAGGTGACGGCCGAGTGGCCGAACGTCTCCATCGACGTCTTCGAGGGGCTGGTCGTCGACTACTGCCGGGTCCACGACATCCCGGTCATCGTCAAGGGCCTGCGCGCGGTCAGCGATTTCGACTACGAACTGCAGATGGCCCAGATGAACCGGGGCCTCGCCGGCGTCGACACGCTGTTCATGCCGACCAACCCGGAATACAGCTTCCTTGCCTCTAGCCTGGTCAAGGAGATCGCGAAGTGGGGCGGTGACGTCTCGTCGCTGGTCCCGCCGAACGTCCTCAAGCGGTTGAAGGAGCGCACCGCCTCCGAACAGTGACCGCGGCGAGTTGCAGGAGGTCGGGCCATGGCGGACGAAGCACTGCGACGAGCCGACGAGCTGCTCACCGAACTCATCGAGGTCGTCGAGACGGCCCGCGCCCTGCCGATGTCGGCGTCCTGCGTCGTCCCCCGCGAGCGGCTGCTTGATCTGCTCGACGAGCTGCGCGAGGTCATGCCGCCGGAGATGGACGAGGCCCGCACGGTCATCGCCACCCGCGAACGGGTGCTCAAGGACGCCTACGAGAGTGCGGCCAAGACCCGCGAGCAGGCCGTCGCCGAGGCCGACACGGTGATCGCCGACGCCCGCCACCGGGCCGAGCAGCTGCGGGCCGAGGCACAGTCCCAGGCCGACGACGCCGTCCGGGCCGGCCAGACCGAGCACGCCCGCCTGGTCGCCGCGCACCTCGGTGCACCAGGCCGCGGCCCGCGCCGCGGCCGCGCTGCGCGAGGACGCCGAGAGCTACCAGGCCCAGGTCACGGCCGAGGCCCAGGAGTACGACGCCCGGCTGCGGGCCGAGGCCGACCGCTACTCCGCCGACGCCCGCGCCGAGGCCGAGCGGTACGCGACCAAGCTGACCGTCGATGCCGAGAACTACGCCGAGCGCACCCTGGACGAGCTGTCGGCCGTGCTGCACAAGGCGGCCGCGACCGCCGAGCAGGGCCGGGTCACCCTGGCCCAGCGCCGGGCCGGAAACTGGATCGACGGGGCGGCCGACGCCACCACGGACACCGACCGGCAGCCACCGATTTCGGCCTGAGGCCCGGACTCGGTAGGCTGAACGACGGCCTCAACCCGGTCAGTCCCACGTCGCATGCCTGAGAACACAACACCGATGCAGCAGCACCAACCGCGCCGAGCGGTTCCGGCCCGCAGCCCGTTCGTCTTCGATCTGCGGGAACTGGGTCGTCGGCCGGGCACGCTGCGGGAGTATCGGCGTTCTGTTCCCGCGCCTGCGGGGCTGGGACTCGACCTGATCGGGGTGCCGGAAGGCGCCCCGCTCGCACTGGAGCTCCGGCTCGAGTCGGTCACCGAGGGCGTGCTCGTCACGGGCACACGTCGCGGCGCCGCTGTCCGGCCAGTGCGGGCGGTGCCTCGAACCGGTCACCGATGAGCTCACCGTTGACGTCTGCGAGCTGTTCGCCTACGCGGACAGCGTCACCGACCAGACGACCGAGCAGGATGAGGTCCATCGGGTCGACGGCGAACTGCTCGACGTCGAGCCGGTGGTGCGTGACGCGGTGGTCCTGGCCCTGCCCTGGACGCCGTTGTGCCGGCCCGATTGTGCCGGCCTCTGCCCGACGTGCGGGCAGCGGCTGGACGATCTGCCGGCCGGCCACGCGCACGAGATGATCGACCCGCGCTGGGCGGCGCTGGCCGGATTCGCCCCGGAGCCATCCGGGACGGACGAGGACCCGGCGCCCGGGGCATCCGAGAGCACGACCGACAGTTGAGAAGCTAGGAGTTACAGCCGTGGCCGTTCCGAAGCGGAAGATGTCGCGCAGCAACACCCGAGCCCGCCGCTCGCAGTGGAAGACCACCGCGCCGACGCTCGTGCGCTGCCCGAACCGCGCGTGTGGCGAGATGGTCCTGCCGCACACCGCCTGTTCGAACTGCGGCCAGTACGACGGCAAGCAGGTTCTGTGCCGTCTGAGCGGGCGTCCCGCACGTGGCCGCCACTGCGGGAGCCCGCCGACCAGAGCGGGCTCGCTGAGGCGCTCGGCGTCAGCATCGACGCCGAGCTGCTCGCGTCGCGCGCTGACGCACCGGTCGTTCGCCTACGAGAACGGCGGCCTGCCGCACAACGAGCGGCTCGAGTTCCTCGGCGACGCGGTCCTCGGGCATCGTCGTCACCGACACGCTCTACCGCGCACACCCCGACCTCTCCGAGGGCAAGCTGGCCAAGCTGCGGGCCTCGGTCGTGAACATGCGCGCGCTCGCCGGCATCGCCCGCGCCATCGGCCCGGACGGCCTCGGCGCCTACGTCCTGCTCGGCCGCGGCGAGGAGGGCACCGGCGGCCGGGACAAGGCGAGCATCCTCGCCGACACCCTCGAGGCGCTGTTCGGCGCCATCTACCTCGACCTCGGCCTGGAGGCCGCCGGCCGGGTCATCCACGACGCTGTTCGACGGGCTGCTCGACGACGTCGCCACGATCGGCGCCGGGCCTCGACTGGAAGACCAGCCTGCAGGAGCTCACCGCCGAGCGCGGCCTCGGCGTGCCCGAGTACGTCATGACCTCCAGCGGCCCCGACCACGAGAAGACGTTCACCGCCCGGGCCCAGGTGGCCGGCGAGCTGTTCGCCGCCTCGACCGGCAGCAGCAAGAAGGAAGCCGAGCAGCTCGCCGCCGAGACGGCGTGGCGGGCCATCACCGCCCGCGCCCAGACCGTCGGCTGACCGAGCACCGTGCCGGAACTGCCCGAGGTCGAGACCGTCCGCGACGGCCTGCAACGCTGGGTGGCCGGCCGCACCGTCGCCGCGGTCGAGGTGCGGCATCCGCGGGCCGTGCGGCGCCACATCGGCGGCGGGGCCGACCTCGCGGCCCGGCTGACCGGGCTGCACCGTCGAGGCGGCCGCGCGCCGCGGGAAGTACCTGTGGCTGCCGCTGGCCGGCCCGGACGGTGGCCGCGGTGAAGCCCTCATCGGCCACCTCGGGATGAGCGGGCAGCTGCTCGTCCGCCCCGCCGACGCTCCGGCCGAGAAGCACCTGCACGTCCGGATCGCCTTCACCGACGGCGGCCCTGAACTGCGTTTCGTCGATCAGCGGACGTTCGGCGGCGTGCTGCTCGACCAGCTCGTCCCGGCCGCGGATCGGCCGGACGAGCTCGTGCCGGCCCAGATCGCGCACATCGCCCGCGACCCGATCGATCCGCACTTCGACGACGCTCGCCTTCGCCGCCCGCCTGCGCCGCAAGGACACCGAGCTGAAGCGGGCCCTGCTGGACCAGACGCTGGTCTCGGGCATCGGCAACATCTACGCCGACGAGTCGCTGTGGCGGGCCAGGCTGCACGGGGCCCGGCGTACCAGCGCGCTGACCCGGCCGCTCGTCGCGGCCCTGCTGGCCGAGGTCCGGGACGTCCTGGGCGACGCCCTGCGGGCCGGCGGAACCTCCTTCGACGCCCTCTACGTCAACGTCAACGGCGAGAGCGGGTACTTCGACCGCTCGCTCGCGGTGTACGGGCAGGAGGGCCGGCCCTGCCCCCGCTGCGGCACGCCGGTGCGCCGGGTGGCGTTCATGAACCGGTCGAGCTTCTTCTGCCCGGCCTGCCAGCGCCCGCCGCGAGGTCCAAGGGCCCGGAACACGGGGGCGGAGTTGACCCGTACCGGGCGCAGTGGGACCATTGGTTGACCGACGGGAGCCTCGCCTGCCCGCCTAGGGTCCGCGATCCGAGGGGACGAGTCGCGGATTACAGCCGGTGTTCAAGCGCCCCTCCTGCTCGAGTCCAGACAACACGGCAACGGTTCGCGCCGGCCGACACCATCGCGTCGCGCGCGGACATCAGGGGAAGCGAAGGGTCGCCACATGGCACGCGCCCTCTTGGGATACGTAGGTTCGCCGGGCGAGCAGGCTCTGGCCTGTGAGGTGGCCCGCCTGCGTCGCAGGGTCCGGGAGCTGGAAGCAGCAGTCGCGGAGCTGCAGGAGCAGCGCAGCATCGATCTCGAGCTGCACCGCATCGCCGAGGTCGCCGAGCCGGCTCTCGCCTGATCGGCGCCACCGCTCCCTGCTGCTCAAGCAGGGGCCTGTCCTGCTCGGAAGGCAACGCCCGGGCAAGGTAGGTTCGTCGCGACGTCCGGCGGACGTCGCGACGTTTCGTGCTGACCAGCGTTTGACCCGGGAGTTTCGTGCACCTCAAGTCGCTGACGCTGCGGGGCTTCAAGTCCTTCGCATCGGCGACCACGCTGCGGTTCGAACCGGGCATCACCGCCGTCGTCGGCCCCAACGGCTCGGGCAAGAGCAACGTCGTCGACGCCATCGCCTGGGTGCTCGGCGAGCAGGGCGCCAAGGCGCTGCGCGGCGGCAAGATGGAGGACGTCATCTTCGCCGGCACCGCCGGCCGCCCGCCGCTGGGCCGGGCCGAGGTCACGCTCACCATCGACAACACCGACAACGCGCTGCCGATCGACTACACCGAGGTCTCGATCACCCGCCGGATGTTCCGCGAGGGCAGCAGCGAGTACGAGATCAACGGCGAGAGCGCCCGCCTGCTGGACATCCAGGAGCTGCTCTCCGACTCCGGCATCGGCCGCGAGATGCACGTCATCGTCGGGCAGGGCCAGCTCGACGCCGTGCTGCAGGCGCGGCCGGAGGACCGCCGCGGGTTCATCGAGGAGGCCGCCGGCGTCCTCAAACACCGCAAGCGCAAGGAAAAAGCGCTGCGCAAGCTCGACGCCATGCAGGCCAACCTGACCCGCGTCACCGACCTCACCGCCGAGCTGCGGCGCCAGCTCAAGCCGCTCGGCAAGCAGGCCGAGATCGCCCGCCGGGCCGCCGGCGTGCAGGCCGAGCTGCGCGATTCGCGGCTGCGGCTGCTCGCCGACGATCTGCTCATGCTGCGCACCGAGCTGGAGCGCGAGGTCGCCGACGAGGAGGCCATCCGGGCCCGGCGCACCGAGGTCGAGACCGCCCTGGAGGAGGCCCGCGGGCGCGAAGCCGAGCCTCGAGGCGCAGCTGGCCGCGGATGCCCCGCTCGTCGCCCGCACCCAGGAGACCTGGTACCGCCTGTCCGCCCTCGAGGAGCGCTTCCGCGGCACCGCCTCCCTCGCGGCCGAGCGCGCCCGGCATCTCGCGGCCGAGCCCGAGGACGTCCGCACCGGCCGTGACCCCGAGGCGATGGAGGCCGAGGCGGCCGAGATCCGCGCGGCCGAGGCCCAGTTGCAGTCCGCCCTCGACGCGTCCCGGGCCGAGCTGGCCGAGGTCGTGGCCCACCGGCAGGGGCTCGAGCGCAGCCTGGCCGAGGCCGAGCGGGCCGTCGTGGCCGCCGTCCGGGCCGTCGCCGACCGCCGCGAGGGGCTGGCCAAGCTGGCCGGCCAGGTGAACGCCCTGCGCACCCGCGCGCTCGCCGGGCGGGACGAGAGCGCACGCCTGTCGGCCGCCGCGGCCGATGCCCGCCAGCGGGCCGAGCAGGCCGAGGCCGAGCTGGCCCGCGTCCAGGCCGAGGTCGGCCTGCTCGACGCCGGGGAGCTGGGGCTCGACACGAAGCACGAGAACGCGGTCGCGGCCTTCGAGGCGGTCGAGGCCCGGGTGCGGGAGCTGGCCGAGGCCGAGCGGGAGGCCGAGCGCGAGCGCTCCACCTGGACCGCTCGCGCCGACGCGCTCGTGGTCGGCCTGACCCGCAAGGACGGCACGGCCGCGCTGCTCGCCGCCGGCGAGCGGCTGCCCGGTGTCCTCGGGTCGGTGGCGGCGCTGCTCACCGTCGCGCCCGGCCACGAGGCCGCGGTCGCCGCCGCCCTCGGCACCCTCGCCGACGCCGTCGCGGTGGCCGGCCTCGCCGACGCCGTGCAGGCGCTGGAGATCCTCAAGCTGGACGACGGCGGGCGGGCCGGGCTGCTCATCGGTGCGCCCGGCCGATCGCGTACCCAGCACGGCTGGCCGGCGCTCCCGGCCGGCTGCGTCTGGGCGCTCGAGGTCGTCCAGGCCCCGCCGGCGCTGCACGCCAGCGTCGCCACCGCCCTGGACAAGGTCGCCGTGGTCGCCCGATCTCGGCGTGGCCGCCGGCCTCGTCGCCGACCATCCGGACGTCCGCGCGGTCACCCAGGACGGCGACGTGCTCGGCGCGCACTGGTCGGCCGGCGGCTCGTCCTCGGCGCCCAGTGCGATCGAGATCAGCGCCGCGGTCGACGAGGCCCGGCAGAAGGCCGACGAGGCCGCCGCCCGCCACGACCGGCTGCACGCCGAGCTCACCGCCGCCCGCGAGCAGGCCGAGGCCCGCCGGGCCGAGGTCGAGGCCGCGCTGGAGGCCCTGCACGAGTCGGACGCGAAGCTCTCGGCGGTGGCCGAGCGGCTGGCCGAACTGGGCCAGGTCGCGCGCTCGGCCGGCGCCGAGGCGGCCCGCATGGACGAGGCTCGCACGAAGGTCGACGACGCCCGCGACCGCGACCTCGCCGGCCTCGCCGAGCTCGAGGAGCGGCTGCGCCTGGCCGAGGCATCCTCGGACGAGCCGAGCGAACCGGATACCGGCGAGCGCGACGCCTTGCAGGGTCAGGTCGGCGAGGCCCGGCAGGCCGAGATGGAGGCCCGCCTCACCGTCCGCACCGGCGAGGAGCGGGTGCGGGCGACGCACGGCCGGGCCGACCAGCTGCTGCGGGCGGCCGAGATCGAGCGGACGGCCCGCCGCAAGCAGCAGGAGGCCCGTGAGGCCCGCGCCCGCGGCGCCGTGGTCGCGGCCGAGGTGCGCGATGCCGCCCGGCGCGTCCTCACCCGGATCGGCGAGTCGGTCGCGGCCGCCGGCCGGCGAGCGCGACGAGGTGCAGCAGGGCCGCGCGGCCCGCGAGGGCGAGCTGACCACTGTCCGCACGCGGGTCCGCGAGCTGGCCGAGGAGCAGGCCCGGCTGACCGACGCCGTGCACCGCGACGAGGTCCTGCGGGCCGAGCAGCGGCTGCGGATCGAGCAGCTCGAGGCCCGCTCGGTCGAGGAGTACGGCGTCGAGGTCGAGGCACTGCTCGCCGAGTACGGCCCCGACCAGCCCTGCCCGCCGAGCGCGATCGAGATGGCCGAGTACGAGCAGGCCCGCGAGCGCGGCGAGCAGGTCGTCGCACCGCAGCCGGGGCCGTACGAGCGGGCGGTGCAGGAGAAGCGGGCATCGCGGGCCGAGCGCGACCTGGCGCTGCTCGGCAAGGTCAACCCGTTGGCGCTCGAGGAGTTCGCGGCCCTCGAGGAGCGCCACCAGTTCCTGTCGACCCAGCTCGAGGACCTCAAGGCCACCCGCCGTGACCTGCTGACCGTGGTCAAGGAGGTCGACGACCGCATCCTCGAGGTCTTCACCAACGCCTACCACGACGTCGCCCGGGAGTTCGAACTCGTGTTCGCGGCGCTCTTCCCCGGCGGCGAGGGGCGGCTGGTGCTGACCGACCCCGACGACATGCTGCTGACCGGCATCGACGTCGAGGCCCGGCCGCCGGGCAAGAAGGTCAAGCGGCTCTCGCTGCTGTCCGGCGGCGAGCGCTCGCTCGTCGCGGTCGCGCTGCTGGTTGCGATCTTCCGGGCCCGGCCGAGCCCGTTCTACATCATGGACGAGATCGAGGCCGCGCTCGACGACACCAACCTGGGCCGGCTGTTGGACCTCGTGGAGCAACTGCGCAGCAGCAGCCAGATCATCCTGATCACGCACCAGAAGCGGACGATGGAGATCGCCGACGCGCTGTACGGCGTGACGATGCGGGGCGACGGCGTGACCCAGGTGATCAGTCAGCGGCTGCGCGAGGTCGTCTGATCGGCGCGCCCGTTTCGTCTGGTTTGTCCGATTGTTCGGCGGCGTTCGGAAAGGTTGCCGAACTGTGAAATGAGCGCCCGGGTTGTGGCCGCGACCGGCCGGTCACCTAACGTGGTGGCGTGGTTAAGTCGATATTCCCCGTGCCCGCCCGCGTCGTCGTGCTCCTGATCGCCGCCGTCGCGCTGCTCGTCAGCGCCTGCAGTTCGAGCTCGGTGAACGGCTCCGGCAGCACCGGTGGGAACACCGCAGCCGGCTCGTCCGGGGCTTCCGGTTCCGGCGGTGCCAGCTCGCCGGCCGCGCCGACGTCGACCAAGCCGACCGTCGCGCCGGCCAAGCCGGTGCACATCAAGCTGCTCAGCTCCGACGGCAACACCTACGGCGTCGGCATGCCGGTGATCGCCTTCTTCTCCAAGCGGATCACCGACGGCAAGGCGCTGCAGCAGGCCACGAAGGCCACGGTCAACGGCAAGCCGATCGACGGCGGCTGGTACTTCGAGACCTCGGCCGCTCACAAGGGCTACCCGATCGAGGCGCACTGGCGGCCGAAGGACTACTGGCCGGCCCACTCCGAGATCCACGTCGACATCCCGGCCAAGGGCCTCTCGGCCGGCAAGGGGCTGGCCTACGACGACAGCCTCACGCTCGACTTCAGCACCGGCGCCAAGCACCTCGCCGTCGTGAACGACGCCAACCACACCATCACCGTCACCAGTGACGGGGTGAAGAAGTACACCTTCCCGGTGTCGCTCGGGGCGACCAACACCCCGACCGCCCACGGCGTGAAGGTCATCATGGAGAAGGGCCTCGACATCTGCATGCGCGGGCCCGGCTACTACGAGTGCCACGTCAAGTACACGCAGCGCCTCACCTACGGCGGCGAGTACCTGCACGCCGCGCCGTGGAACACCTCGAACATCCGCAACGGGGTCGACTCGTCCAACGGCTGCACGAACCTGTACACCGCCGACGCCAAGACGCTCTACGGCTTCCTCCGGATCGGGGACGTGGTCGACTACCCGAACGCCAACGGCCCGGCGATGTCGCTCGGCGCCGGCTACGGCGACTGGAACGTCAGCTGGCCGCAGTGGCAGACCGGCGGGCTCGTCCCGACCACCTGATCGTCGACCGTCCGCGCTGCCTCCGGCCGTAGCCGGGGGCAGTCGTGTCCGGGGTGGTGTCCCGGCTGACAGGATGAAGCCGTGGTCTACGTCTACGTCTACGTCATCCTCGCCGTCCTCGTCGTCGCCCTCATCGTGACGGCCGCCCTGCTCGTGCCGCGCCGCCGCGGCCGGGCGGTCCCGCCGCCGGACCTGGGCCTCGAAGCCCGCCCGCCCGGGGCGACGCCGACGCGGGAGCTGCCGACCGTCGCGCCGCCCACGCCGTCGGCGCCGGAAGAAGCCACGGCGGAGCCGGCGCTCGAGACGCCAGAGCCGACGGCCGGCCGGCTGATCCGGCTGCGCGCCCGGCTGGCCCGGTCGCAGAGCTCGCTCGGCCGCGGCTTGCTGGCGGTGCTGTCGCGCGAGCGGCTCGACGACGAGGCGTGGGACGAGCTCGAGGAGGCGTTGCTGACCTCCGACGTCGGGGTCGGCGCGACCACCGAGATCGTCGACCGGCTGCGGACCCGGACCAAGGTGTTGGGCACGCGCTCGCAGGGTGAGCTCCGCGCGCTGCTGGCCGAGGAACTGGTGACCGCCCTGCAGCCCGACCTCGACCGCACGCTGCACTCGACACCGACGGGGGAGCGCCCGGCCGTCGTGATGGTCGTCGGGGTCAACGGCACCGGCAAGACGACCACCTGCGGCAAGCTCGCCCGGGTGCTCGTCGCCGACGGGCGCACCGTGCTGCTCGGCGCGGCCGACACGTTCCGAGCCGCGGCTGCCGACCAGCTGGCCACGTGGGGCTCGCGCGTCGGCGCCGAGACCGTCCGCGGCCCCGAGGGCGGGGACCCGGCGTCGGTGGCGTTCGACGCGGTGAAGCAGGGCACCGAGCGGCACGTCGACACGGTGTTGATCGACACCGCCGGGCGGCTGCACACCAAGGTCGGGCTGATGGACGAGCTCGGCAAGGTGAAGCGGGTCGTCGAGAAGCAGGGGCCGGTCGACGAGACACTGCTCGTCCTCGACGCGACGACCGGGCAGAACGGCCTCACCCAGGCCCGGGTGTTCACCGAGGTCGTCGACGTCACCGGCATCGTCCTGACCAAGCTGGACGGCACGGCCAAGGGCGGCATCGTCATCAGCGTGCAGCGCGAGCTCGGGGTGCCGGTGAAGCTCGTCGGCCTCGGCGAAGGCGCCGACGACCTCGCCCCCTTCGACCCGGAAGCCTTTGTCGACGCCCTGCTGGGCTGATTGGTCGCTCGGGGCCCGACGCGGGGAGAGTTGTCACCGTTCAGCGGCAACAACTCTCCCCGCGTCGGGCCGAACGGCGGGCCGTTAGGGTCGAGCAGGTGAAAGCTCTCTACAAGCCCGGCAGCGTGGCCGGGTTCGAGTTGGTGGAACGGCCCGAGCCGGAGGCCGGTCCCGGCGAGGTGAAGGTCCGGGTGCTGCGGACCGGGATCTGCGGCACCGACCTGCACATCGAGTCGTGGGACGACTGGGCCGCCGGCGCGATCGACGCACCGCTGGTGCCCGGCCACGAGTTCTGCGGCGAGGTGGTCGACGTCGGGGCGGGGGTGCGGGACGTCGCCGCCGGTGACCTCGTCTCCGGCGAGGGGCACATCGTGTGCGGCACCTGCCGCAACTGCCGGGCCGGGCGGCGGCACCTCTGCATCCGGACGTCCTCGATCGGCGTCAACCGCGACGGTGCCTTCGCCGAGTACGTGGTGCTACCCGAGTCGAACGTCTGGGTGCACCACACGCCCATCGACCCGGAGCTCGGCGCGATCTTCGATCCGTTCGGCAACGCCGTCCACACCGCGCTGTCGTTCCCGCTGGTCGGCGAGGACGTCCTGATCACCGGCGCCGGACCGATCGGCCTGATGGCGGCCCAGGTCTGCCGGCACGTCGGCGCCCGGTTCGTCGTCATCACCGACGTCTCGCCCTACCGGCTCGAGCTGGCCCGGACTTTGTCGGTCGACCTCGCGCTCGACGTGTCGACCGAGTCCGTCGCGTCGGCGCAGGAGCGGCTCGGCATGGTCGAGGGCTTCGACGTCGCGCTCGAGATGAGCGGCCACCCGTCGGCGCTGCCCGAGATGATCGAGAACCTGAACCACGGCGGGCGGATCGCGATGCTCGGCCTGCCGTCCCAGCCGATCCAGATCGACTGGGGGCGGGTGGTGACCCACATGATCACCATCAAGGGCATCTACGGTCGGGAGATGTTCGAGACCTGGTACGCGATGAGCGCGCTGCTCACCGCCGGCCTCGACATCTCGGGGGTGATCACCCACCGGTTCCCGGCGACCGAGTGGGCCGAGGCGTTCGCGACCGCCCGTAGCGGGCAGTGCGGCAAGGTCGTGCTGGATTGGACGGTGTTCTAGATGTACGGCTCGGTGCAGAGGCAGCTGCAGGCGACGCTGGACGAGATCCGCGCCGCCGGGCTCTACAAGCACGAGCGGGAGCTCGCCTCACCGCAGGCCGCGCACGTGAAGTCCGGCGGCGCCGACGTGCTGAACTTCTGCGCCAACAACTATCTCGGCCTCGCCGACCACCCGACCGTCGTGGCCGCCGCCCGCGCCGCACTCGACGAGTGGGGCTTCGGCATGGCGAGCGTCCGCTTCATCTGCGGCACGCAGACGCAGCACAAGACGCTGGAGGACCGCATCTCGCAACTGCTCGGCACCGAGGCCACGATCCTGTTCTCGTCGTGCTTCGACGCCAACGGCGGCGTCTTCGAGGTGCTGCTCGGCGAGCAGGACGCGGTGATCTCCGACGAGCTCAACCACGCGTCGATCATCGACGGCATCCGGCTCTGCAAGGCCCGCCGGCTGCGCTACCGCAACCGCGACATGGCCGACCTCGAGGCCCAGTTGCAGTCCGCGGCCGATGCGCGCCGCCGGCTCGTCGTCACCGACGGCGTGTTCTCGATGGACGGCTACCTCGCCCCGCTCGACGAGATCTGCGCGCTGGCCGAGCGCTACGACGCGCTGGTGATGGTCGACGACTCCCACGCGGTCGGCTTCGTCGGACCGTCTGGCGGCGGGACGCCCGAGCTGTTCGGCGTGCAGGACCGCGTCGACGTCAACACCGGCACGCTGGGCAAGGCGCTGGGCGGCGCCTCCGGCGGGTACGTCAGCGCGCGGGCCGAGATCGTCGAGCTGTTGCGGCAGCGGGCGCGGCCCTACCTGTTCTCCAACGCCGTGGCGCCGTCGGTCGTGGCCGGCTCGCTGGCCGCGCTCGACCTCGTCACCGGTGGCGGCGCCGAGCGGGCGCGGTTGCAGGAGAACGCGGCGCTGTTCCGGCGGCTGATGACCGAGGCCGGCTTCGACCTGCTGCCGGGGGAGCACCCGATCGTGCCGGTGATGTTCGGTGACGCATCGCTCGCCGCGAAGGTCGCCGACGAGATGCTGCGGCACGGGGTCTACGTGATCGCGTTCAGCTACCCCGTCGTGCCCCAGGGCAAGGCCCGGATCCGCGTCCAGCTCTCCGCCGCTCACTCGACCGAGGACGTCCAGACCTGCGTGGACGCCTTTATCGCCGCCCGGGAGGTTGTCACCTGACCCGGTTGAGTGGTCAGTTTCGACCTGAGTGGTCAGTCACGACTGACCACTCAGGTCGAAACTGACCACTCAACCGAGAGGGGGAGGGGTCGGCGGATTCAACCGTGGGCGTCGGCGTTGGCCACGATGGCGTCGTGGAAGTACTGCGCCAGCCCCGGCGCCACGGCGTCGAAGGTCTGGGTGAACCGCTCGTCGGCGACGTACATCTCGGCCAGGCCCCGGTGCATCTCGTAGCCGCAGTCGTAGAACCAGCGGGTGAGGTACTGCCGGTGCTGCTCGGCGAGGTCCTGGGCGACCGGGCCGTCGGCCGGCGCGCCCGACTGCATCAGGCCGCGCAGCGCGCACAGGGCGGCGTCGGACTCGGCCTTCAGCTCGGCCCAGTCCTGCTTGGTGTAGCTCGCGGTCCGTCGCTGTGACTCCTGGTAGGAGTCGGTGTCGCCCCACCGTTCGCGGGCCTCGTCGGCCCATTCCCCGCCGACCTTGTCGGTGCCGAAGACCTCGAACTGCTCCTCAGGGGTGAGTGCCATGCCCATCATGCGGGCCTCCATCTCCTTCTCCACTGCTCGCAGCAGCCGCTGGTCGCGGCCGATGCGCTCACGCAGGATGCGATGTTGGGTGCGCAGGTGCGCCTCGGTGCCGGTGCCGGGGTCGGCGAGCATCGACGCGATCTCGTCCAGCCCGAAGTCCAGCTCGCGGTAGAAGAGGATCTCCCGCAGCCGCTGCAGATCGGCGGGCGCGTACCTGCGGTGACCGGCGCTCGTCCGGCTGCTGGGGCGCAGCAGGCCGATGGCGTCGTAGTGGTGCAGGGTGCGCACGGAGATGTTCGCCAGCCCGGCCACCCGGCCCACGGTGTAGCTGTCGTCGGTCACCTGATCACTGTGCAACCTCACGCAGCGTCAGGTGCAAGCCCGAATTCCTGCCGGACGGCCAGCGCGCGGCGCAGGTCGTCACCGGCGTCGACGATCGAGCGGCGGACACCGGACGGCAGGGTCGGGTCGGCCACCAGCCGCTCGGTCGCGGCGACGGTCGACGGCCGGACCGCCGTCCGGGGATAGGCCAGCAGGGCCACCCGGTCGGCCACCCAACCTGTCCGCAGCCTTGCGGCCTCGCCGATCTGGGCGAAGTAGGCGTCGGCATAGGGATCGGTCACGGCCCCCTGGCCCGGCTGCCAGAACCCCTCGGCGAGCGCGTACAGCTCGTAGTTCGGGCGCTCGGCGTCGGTCATCAGCGCGGCCCAGGCGGCGTCCTTCGCCTGCTCGTCGGGACGGGCCGCCCGGCAGCCGGCGGCGTGGACGACCCCCTGCGAGCTGCGGTCGTGCTCGAGTTCGGCCGCGATGCCGGCCTCGTCGAGGTCGCCGAGCGCCGCGAGCCGGTGCAGGATCGCCCACCGCAGTTCGGCGTCGACGACGAGCCCGGTGGGTCGCTGCTCGTCGGCCAGCCACGCGCGCAGGCGGGCCGCGTCGGACGTCGCGGCGACGGCGGTGCGGGCTGCGGCGAGCTGGCGCCCGGATCCCGCCTCGGCGACGTCGACCACCGCGAGCATCGCGCCGGCCAGGCGAGCGAGCGCGGCCGGGCGGGCGACGTCGTCGAGGTAGCCGCCGGCCAGGGTGCGCGTGGCCCAGCGGCCGATCGCGCCCAGGATCGAGTCGTCGGTCTCGGCCGGCAGGGCGGCGACGACGAGCTCGAGCGCGAGGGCCGGGTCGAGCTGCGCGTCGGCCGCGGCGAGTTGGAGCGCGTTCCAGACCGACACCCGGGCCCGGGGATCCTCGATGCCGGGCAGCAGGTCCGGCATCGCCGACCACGCGCTGTCCGGCAGGACGATCTTGGCCCAGGTCTCGTCGGCCGCGTCGGCCAGGGCGACCCCGTCGGCGTCCAGCTCGACCCGGGTGCGCTCGGCGGTGACCGTCAGCCGCTCGTACGCCAGCTCGGTGCCGTCGGGGGCGTACACGGCGACGCCGATCGCGTGGGTGCGGGGCGTGCCGGACGGGCTGTGCCGCACGACGGCATCACCGTCGACGCCCAGTTCGTCCAGCCCGGTCGTGCGCAGCCAGGCCTGCGCCCACCTGTCGAGATCGGTCGCGCCGGCCGTCGTCCAGGCCGCGATCAGGTCGGCGAACTCCGCGTTGGCGTCGGCGTGGGTGTCGATATGGCCGCGCAGGCCCTCGAGGAAGGTCTCGTCGCCGAGATGCACCGCCAGCTGCCGCAGGACGGAGGCGCCCTTCGCGTAGGAGATGCCGTCGAACTCCGACAGCGCGGCCTCGGCGTCCGGCGCCGCGTTGCCGGCGACCGGGTGCGTCGACGGCCGCCGATCGGCCGCGTACCCCCACGCCTTGCGGACCGCACCGAACGACACCCACGCGTGCTCGCCGATGACGCGCTGCCCGAGGTATTCGGCGAAGGACTCGTTGAGCCAGAGGTCGTCCCACCAGCGCATCGTGACGAGATTGCCGAACCACATGTGCGCCATCTCGTGCGCGATCGTCAGCGCACGGTTGAGGCGGTCGAACTCGGTGACCTTCGACCGGAAGACCAGCGTGTCCCGGAAGGTGACGCAACCGGGGTTCTCCATCGCCCCGGCGTTGAACTCGGGCACGAACGCCTGGTGGTACTCGCCCCACGGGTAGCGGCGGCCGAAGAGCCGGTGCAGTTCGTCGAAGCAGTGCTTCGTGGTCGCGAACAGCTCGTCGGCGTCGCGGTCGAGGTGCCCGGCCAGCGACTGCCGGGCCAGCAGGACCAGCGGGATCCCGTCGTGTTCGTCGCGCACCGCGTGATACGGGCCGGCGACGACCGTCACGAAGTAGGTGGCGAGCGGTCCGGTCGGGGCGATCCGCCAGTGCCCGGGCTCGAGCTCGGTGGCCGGGCCGTTGCCGGAGACCAGCCAGTCGTCGGGGCAGCGGACCTCGAGGGCCACCGGCGCCTTGAGGTCCGGCTGGTCGAAGCACGCGAACCAGCGGGGCGCGGCGGCGAGGAACGACATCGCATAGGTGTAGGCGCGCCCGTCGGCCGGGTCGACGTGCCGGTGCAGCCCCTCGCCGTCGTGGGAGTACGTCATCACGGCGTCGACGACCAGTTCGTTCGTACCGGCCAGGCCGTCCAGGCGCAGCCGCCCGGCCGCCGCGTCGTACGCGATGGTCAGGTCGATCGGCGCGCCGTTCAAGGTGGCCGCCCGGACCTCGTGGGCCGACACGTCGGCGAAGGTGGACGCGCCCGGGCGGTCGGTTCGGAACCGGATGGTCGTCAGCGAATCGAAGTGTCGGTCACCGGCCGTCAGGTCGAGCCGCAGGTCGTACCCGTCGACGGTGACGAGGTTTGCCCGGGTCTGGGCGGCTTCGCGAGTGAGGGTGCTCACCGACCGACCGTATCGCTCGCCCGTCCCCGGCCGGTGGCCCGCGTGATCCGCGCTCGGTAACACACGTGAAACACGCTCGGCGGTTGACCGAAATCTCGACGTCAGAGAGTGCACCTCGATTCCCTTCGCGGCGGACGTCTCGAGGAAACGTCGCACTCCGAACAGAAAGTGGAGGCTTGATGGACGGCTATTACGCCTGGATGATCGTGGCGACGGCATTGGTCCTCATGATGACCACGCCCGCGCTCGCCCTGTTCTACGGCGGTATGACGCGGGCGAAGTCCGTGCTCAACATGATGATGATGTCCTACATCGCACTTGCGATCGTGGGCATCGTCTTCGTCCTGTGGGGCTGGTCGGAGGGCTTCGGCGGCCTCGGCAACGGCAAGCTGATCGCCAGCCCGTTCAAGCTCTTCGGCCTGCATGACGTGGGCTGGGACAGCTACATCGCGATGGCGTTCCAGTTGACGTTCGCGGCGATCACCGCGGCGCTGATCAGCGGCGCGATCGCCGACCGGGTGAAGCTCTCGTCCTGGATCGTCTTCCTGCCGATCTGGGTCACGCTGTGCTACTTCCCGGTGGCGCACAACGTGTGGGCCGGCGGGTGGCTGTCCCAGCACTTCGCCGCCCTCGACTACGCCGGCGGCACGGTCGTGCACATCAACGCCGGTGTCGCCGGCCTCGTGCTGGCGATCATCATCGGCCCCCGCGTCGGCTTCAAGCGGGACCCGATGAAGCCGCACAACCTGACGCTGACGATGATCGGCGCCGGCCTGCTCTGGTTCGGCTGGTACGGCTTCAACGTCGGCTCGATCGTGTTCTCGGCCGGTGACGGCGGCAAGAAGGACATCGCCCAGTTCATGTCCGAGACCGGGGTCACGTTCGTCAACACGACCGTCGCCACCATGTCCGCGATGCTCGGCTGGCTGGTGATGGAGCGGATCCTGCACGGCAAGGCCACGACCCTGGGTGCCGCCTCCGGCATCGTGGCGGGCCTGGTCGCGATCACCCCCTCCTGCGGATCGGTGAACACCGTGGGCGCCATCGCCGTCGGGGCGGTCGCCGGTCTGGGCTGTGCCTGGGCCGTCGGGCTGAAGTACCGGTTCGGCATGGACGACTCGCTCGACGTCGTCGGCGTGCACCTCGTCGGTGGCATCGTCGGCACGCTGATGATCGGCTTCGTCGGTACGGTGAAGTCGCCGCAGGGTGTCGACGGGTTCTTCCCGACCGGGACGAACGGCCTGTTCTACGGCGGCAACGCGGCCCTGCTCGGCCACCAGGCCATGGCGGCGCTGTTCACCATCGTCTGGACGGGCGTGCTCACCACGATCATCGGGCTCGCGATCAAGTACACGATCGGGTGGCGGATCACCGAGGACGCGGAGATCGACGGCATCGACTTCGCCGAGCACGGGGAGAACGCATACGATTTCGGCGGCCGCTCTAGCGGTTCTCTCGCCGGTGCCGGCCAGCCCGTTGCTGCGGCGGCCGCCGCCAAGGAAGGTGCGCTCGCATGAAGCAGATCACGGCGGTCGTCAAGCCGTTCAAGCTCGACGACGTGAAGGCGGCCCTCGAGGTGCTCGGGGTCCAGGGCCTCACGGTCAGCGAGGTCCAGGGATTCGGCCGGCAGCGTGGACACACCGAGGTCTACCGCGGCGCCGAGTACACCGTCGACTTCGTGCCGAAGGTGCGGATCGACGTGGTGGTCTCCGACGGCGACGTGGACAAGCTCGTCGCGGCGATCGCCGAGGCGGCCCGCACCGGCAAGATCGGCGACGGCAAGGTGTGGGTGACGCCGGTGGAGTCGCTCGTCCGGGTCCGAACGGGTGAACGCGACGCCGACGCGATCTGAGCAGCTGATCGAGCTCCGGGCCGGCGTACTGCGCCGGCCCGGAGTCGTCGGTGCGCCCCTGCGGGAGGAACTCGCCGCCGTCTACGACTCCTGGCTGGGCGAGCTCTTCCCGGCGCGCGACCGGGTGGCCCTGGCCGCGGTCGGGGGGCTCGGACGGCGGGAACCGGCGCCGCACTCCGACCTCGACCTCGTGCTGCTGCACGACGGCAAGATCGACGGGCTGGCCGAGCTCGCCGACGCGGTCTGGTACCCGATCTGGGACAGCAAGCTCAGCCTCGACCACTCGGTGCGGACCCCCGAACAGGCGGTCGCGGTGGCGAAGGAGGATCTGAAGGCGCTGCTCGGCCTGCTCGACATCCGGCACGTCGCCGGCGACGCCGGGCTCACCGGGCGGGTCCGGGGCGCGGTTCTCGACGTGTGGCGGACGACCGCCGTCAAGCGCCTTCCGGAGATGAAGTCGATCTCGCGCGAGCGGTGGTCGATAGCCGGCGAGGCCGCCTTCCTGCTCGAACCGAACCTCAAGGAGTCGCGCGGCGGGCTGCGGGACGCGCAGGCCCTGCACGCGCTGGCAGCGGCCCAGCTCGTCGACTACCCCGTGTGGGTGCGCGAGGCCTACCCGGTCCTGCTCGACGCCCGCGGTGAACTGCACCGCCTGACCGGCCGGGCCGAGGACGTACTGCGGCTGCAGGAGCACGACGGGGTGGCCGCCGCGCTCGGCTACGTCGACACCACCCGTGAGCAGGGTCGGGACGTGCTGCTGCGCCGCGTGAACGAAGCCGCCCGCGCGGTGGCCCACGGCCTCGACCTCGCCTGGCGCCGCATCGACGCCGCCTCGACCCGTCCGCCCCGGCGCCGGCTGTTCGGATCGTCGCAGGCGGTGCCCGAGCGGATCGGCCTGGCCCCGAACGTCGTGGCCCAGGCCGGCGAGGTGATGCTGGCGCGGGACGCCGACCCGTGGTCCGACGTCGGGCTCGTCCTGCGCGTCGCCCGGGCCGCGGCCGAGCACGACCTGCCGATCGCACCGTTCGCGCTCGAGCGGCTGGCGTCGGAGTCGGCGCCGCTGCCGACCCCGTGGCCGCGGGCCGCGCGTGACGACTTCCTCGCGCTGCTCGGCGCCGGGCACCCGGCGGTCGGCGTGCTCGAATCGCTCGACCAGGCCGGGCTGCTCGTCCGGCTCGTCCCCGAGTGGGACGCGGTGCGCTGCCGGGCCCAGCACAACCCGGTCCACCGGTTCACCGTCGACCGGCACCTGTTGGAGACCGCTGCCGCGGCCGCCGACCACGACGGCGACGTCGACCGGCGCGACCTGCTCGTGGTCGGGGCCCTGCTGCACGACATCGGCAAGGGCTACCCCGGCGGCGACCACTCGGTCATCGGCGCCGAGAAGGCCGAGGTGGTCGCGGCCCGGATGGGTTTCGAGGGCACCGATCTCGCGATGATCGTCGGCCTCGTCCGGCACCACCTGCTGCTGCCGAACACCGCCACCCGCCGCGACCTCGACGACCCGATGACGATCACGATCGTGCGGGAGTCGGTGGCCGACTCGCCCGAACTGCTCGACCTGCTGCACGCGCTGTCGGTCGCCGACGCGGCGGCCACCGGACCGGCCGCGTGGAGTGACTGGAAGGCCGCGCTCATCGCCGATCTGGTGACGCGGGCCCGGGCCGCGATGGGGGGCGGCCGTCCGCCAGTCATCACCCCGCTCGACGACGAGCGGCGCGAGCTCGCCGAGAAGGGCGAGGTGACGGTCGTCGTCCGGCCCGACGAGGTCGTGATCGCCGCGCCCGACGCGACCGGCACCCTCTACCGCAGCGTCGGGGTGCTCGCCCTGCACGCCCTCGACATCCGCGAGGCCTCGATCCGGACGCACGCCGGCATGGCCGTGAACCGGTTCGTCGTCGAGCCCCGGTTCGGCCGGATGCCCGACCCCGCCCTCGTGCGCAGCGACCTGGCCCGGGCCCTGAAGGGCGAGCTCGGGCTGGCCGACAAGTTGGCCGAGAAGGAGCGGACGTACTCGCGCCGGCCACCCGGCGCCGCGCACCGGCGCCCCTCGGTGCTGTGGTTCGACGACGCCACCGACGCGACGGTCGTGGAGTTCCGGGGCGAGGACGAGATCGGGCTGCTGTGCCGGATCACCGCCGCGCTGGAGCGGGCTGGGCTGGACGTCCGGTCGGCCCGCGTGTCGTCGGTCGCCGGGGCGGTGGTTGACGCGTTCTACGTGACGGACAGGGACGGCAAGCCGATCGAGACGGCGGCCCGTCCTGATCTCGAGCAGCAGCTGCGGGCCGCCTGGCCGACCTGAGGCGGGGCACACTGGCTCGATGGACATCACGGAACTGCGGGCCCGGCAGGCGCCGCTCAAGGAGCAGTACCGCAGCGACCCCGACGCCGCCCGCACGGCCCTGTCGGCCACCGCCGACTGGCGCGAGCCCGGCATCACGAGCACCGTCGACACCTGGGCCGGCCCGGCGCGCGCGGGGCTGCACCCGGCCACCGGCGGCGACGCCCGCGACGCCTGCTCGGGCGACATGCTGCTCGAGGCCCTGCTGGGCTGCACCGGGGTGACGCTGCGCAGCGTCGCCACCGCCATGCGCCTCGACCTGCGCTCGGTCCGGCTGCGGGCCGACGGGTTCTTCGACGCCCGCGGCACCCTGGGCCTCGACCGCGAGGTGCCCGTGGGTGCGCAGGACATCGTCGTCACCATCGAGGCGGACACCGACGCCGACGACGCGGCCCTGAAGCGGCTGGCCGAGCTGACCGAGCGGTACTGCGTCGTCGCCCAGACCCTGCGCGAAGTGCCCCGGTTCGTCGTCCGCCGCGCGCCGGCCGGCGGCGGCACTTGACGTTCCTCACACGGAACTCGGTTCGGGTGGCGGGAAACGTGGCGGTAATCTGAACGGGCTGTGCGGGCCGATGTCGTCCCGGCCGGAGTTCCTGGTGGGACTCCCTCCCAGGAACGTCACCATCGACCACGACAGGAGACTGCGTGCCCGTGAGCCACCCGCCGGTCCCGTTCTCCGCCGTGCCGCCGGCCCAGGGCCTCTACGACCCGCAGTTCGAGCACGACGCGTGCGGGGTCGCGTTCGTCGCCGACCTGCACGGCCGGGCCTCGCACCGCATCGTCGAGCAGGCCCTCACCGCACTGCACAACCTCGACCACCGCGGCGCCGCCGGTGCGGAGCCGTCGTCGGGAGACGGCGCCGGCATCACCGTCCAGGTTCCGGACGCGTTCCTGCGGGTGGTGGCCGGCGTCGACCTGCCGGACCGCGGCGCCTACGCCGTCGGCAACGCCTTCCTGCCCACCGAGGACGATGCCGCCGCGCGGGCCCGGCAGATCGTCGCCGACACCGCGGCCGAGGAGAACCTGACCGTCCTCGGCTGGCGCGAGCTGCCCACCGAGACCGCCGGCCTCGGCCCGACCGCGCGCAGCGTCATGCCGCGCTTCGCCCAGCTGTTCGTCGCCGCGGGCGACGGCGTCGCCGGCCTGGACCTCGAGCGGCGCGCGTTCGCGCTGCGCAAGATCGCCGAGCGCCGCGCCCGCGAGGCCCGGATCGAGCTGTACTTCCCGTCGCTGTCGACGCGCACCCTCGTCTACAAGGGCATGCTCACGACCGACCAGCTCGGCGTGGTGTACCCGGATCTCACCGACCCGCGCTTCGAGAGTGCGATCGGGCTCGTGCACAGCCGCTTCTCGACCAACACCTTCCCGTCCTGGCCGCTGGCCCACCCGTACCGCTACATCGCGCACAACGGCGAGATCAACACGATCCGCGGCAACCGCAACTGGATGCGCACCCGCGAGGCGCTGCTCGAGTCCGACCTCATCCCGGGCGACCTCAAGCGGCTGTTCCCGATCTGCACGCCGGAGTGGAGCGACTCGGGCTCGTTCGACGAGGTGCTCGAACTGCTGCACATGGGCGGGCGCAGCCTGCCGCACGCGGTGCTGATGATGATCCCGGAGGCGTGGGAGAACAACGCCGCGATGAGTGCGGCCCGTCGGGCCTTCTACGAGTTCCACTCCTGCCTCATGGAGGCGTGGGACGGCCCGGCGTGCGTCAACTTCACCGACGGCACCGTCATCGGTGCGGTCCTCGACCGCAACGGCCTGCGCCCCGGCCGGTGGTGGCAGACCAGGGACGGGCTGGTCGTGCTGGGCAGCGAGTCCGGCGTGCTGGACATCGACCCGGCCGACGTCGTCGCGAAGGGCCGGCTGCAGCCCGGGCGGATGTTCCTCGTCGACACCGAGCGGGGCGAGATCCGCTCCGACGACGAGATCAAGTCCGAGCTCGCGGCCGAGCACCCGTACGACGAATGGCTGCACGCCGGGCTCATGCACCTGGACGAGCTGCCGGCGCGCGAGCACGTCGTGTTCACGCACGAGTCCGTCACCCGGCGCCAGCAGATCTTCGGCTACACCGAGGAGGAGCTGCGCGTCCTCATCGCGCCGATGGCCAAGGCCGGTCTCGAGCCGATCGGGTCGATGGGCAGTGACACGCCGGTGGCGGTGCTGTCGAAGCGTCCGCGGATGCTCTTCGACTACTTCACCGAGCTGTTCGCGCAGGTGACGAACCCGCCGCTGGACGCGATCCGCGAGGAGCTCGTCACCTCGCTGTCGGGCGCGATCGGCCCGGAGCAGAACCTGCTCACGCCCGGCCCGGCGTCGTGCCGGCAGATCGTCATCCCGCGGCCGGTCATCGACAACGACGAGCTGGCCAAGATCTGGCACATCAACGCCGACGGCGACATGCCCGGCTTCCGCTGCCAGCTCATCGACGGCCGCTACCGCGTCCACGGCGGGGGAGAGGCCCTGGCCGCCGCCCTCGAGCGGGTGCGCCGCGAGTGCTCGGCCGCGGTCGAGGCCGGCGCCCGCATCCTGATCCTGTCCGACCGCGACTGCGATCCCGACCACGCGCCGATCCCGTCGCTGTTGCTGACCTCGGCCGTCCACCAGCACCTCATCCGGACCGGCCAGCGCACCCAGGTGGGGCTCGTGGTCGAGACCGGCGAGGCCCGCGAGGTGCACCACGTCGCCCTGCTGCTCGGCTACGGCGCGGCCGCGGTGAACCCGTATCTCGCCTTCGAGACGATCGACGACCTCATCGCCAACGGCGGCATCACCGGCGTCGACGCGGGCCAGGCGATCAAGAACTACGTCAAGGCACTGAGCAAGGGCGTGCTCAAGGTGATGTCCAAGATGGGCATCTCGACGATCCAGAGCTACACCGGCGCGCAGGTGTTCGAGGCGTTCGGCCTGTCGAAGGCCCTTGTCGACGAGTACTTCGGCAGCACGCCGTCGCGGCTCGGCGGCGTCGGGCTCGAGACGCTGGCCGAGGAGGTCGCGGCGCGGCACACGTCGGCCTTCCCGCTCGTGGCGACCTCGCGCGCGCACCGCCGGCTCGACGTCGGCGGCGAGTACCAGTGGCGCCGCGAGGGCGAGCTGCACCTGTTCAACCCGGAGACGGTCTTCCTGCTGCAGCACGCGACCCGCTCGCGCCGCTTCGAGGTCTTCCGCGAGTACACGGCCAAGGTCGAGCAGCTCAACCGGGCGGGCGGCACGCTGCGCGGGCTGTTCGGGCTCAAGGTCGGCGAGCGGCCGCCGGTGCCGATCGACGAGGTCGAGCCGGTCAGCTCGATCGTCCGCCGGTTCGCCACCGGCGCGATGTCCTACGGGTCGATCTCGGCCGAGGCTCACGAGACGCTCGCGATCGCGATGAACCGCCTCGGCGGCAAGTCCAACAGCGGCGAGGGCGGTGAGGACGCCCGCCGGTTCGTGGCCGACGAGAACGGCGACCTGCGGCGCTCGGCGGTCAAGCAGGTGGCGTCCGGACGGTTCGGTGTCACGTCGCACTACCTGGTGAACGCCGACGACATCCAGATCAAGGTGGCCCAGGGCGCCAAGCCGGGGGAGGGCGGGCAGCTGCCCGGCTTCAAGGTGTACCCGTGGATCGCGGCGACGCGGCACTCCACCCCCGGCGTCGGGCTGATCTCCCCGCCGCCGCACCACGACATCTACTCGATCGAGGATCTCGCCCAGCTGATCCATGACCTGAAGAACGCGAACGACCAGGCCCGGGTGCACGTGAAGCTGGTCTCCGAGGCCGGCGTCGGGACGGTCGCGGCCGGCGTGTCGAAGGCACACGCCGACGTCGTGCTGATCTCCGGCCATGACGGTGGCACCGGTGCGGCGCCGCTGACCTCGCTCAAGCACGCCGGCCTGCCGTGGGAGCTCGGCCTGGCCGAGACCCAGCAGACGCTGTTGCTCAACGGCCTGCGCGACCGGATCACCGTCCAGGTCGACGGGGCGATGAAGACCGGGCGCGATGTCGTCGTCGCGGCGCTGCTCGGCGCCGAGGAGTACGGCTTCGCGACGGCGCCGCTGGTCGTGTCCGGCTGCATCATGATGCGGGTGTGTCACCTCGACACCTGCCCGGTCGGGGTGGCGACGCAGAACCCGGTGCTGCGGCAGCGGTTCACCGGCAAGCCCGAGTTCGTCGAGACGTTCTTCGAGTACGTCGCCGAGGAGGTCCGCGAGATCCTCGCGTCGCTCGGCTTCCGCTCGCTGCAGGAGGCGATCGGCCGGGTCGAGATGCTCGACACCGCCAAGGCGATCGACCACCGGAAGGCCGACGGGCTCGACCTCACGCCGATGCTCAGCGTGCCGGCCAACCCCTACGACCAGACGCTGACGAAGTCACGTGCGCAGGACCACGCGCTCGAGCTCGCGCTCGACCAGACGCTCATCGAGCTCTGCGAGGGCGCGCTGCTCGACGGCGCGCCGGTCTCGCTGGAGATGCGGGTCCGCAACGTGAACCGCACGGTCGGCACGATGCTCGGCTCGATGGTCACCCGCCGCTACGGTGCCGACGGCCTACCGCCGGGGACGATCGACATCACGTTCCGGGGGTCGGGCGGGCAGTCGTTCGGCGCGTTCCTGCCGCGCGGTGTGACGCTGCGCCTGATCGGCGACACCAACGACTACGCCGGCAAGGGGCTGTCCGGCGGCGTGATCTCGGTGCGGCCGGACGAGCGGGCCCGGTTCGTCGCCGAGGAGAACGTCATCGCCGGCAACGTCATCGCCTACGGCGCGACCAGCGGCGAGATCTACCTGCGCGGCGTCGTGGGGGAGCGGTTCTGCGTCCGCAACTCCGGCGCGACGGCGGTCGCCGAGGGCGTGGGCGACCACGCGCTCGAGTACATGACCGGGGGCGTCGCGGTGATCCTCGGCCCGACCGGGCGCAACATCGGCGCCGGCATGTCCGGCGGGTTCGCCTACGTGCTCGATCTCGACCACGCGCTGGTGAACGAGGAACTCGTCGACGTCGACCCGCTCTCGGCCGAGGACGCCGAGCGGCTGCGGGCGATCGTCGAGGCGCACGTGGCGCACACCGCGTCGGCGGTCGGCACGGCACTGCTCGCCGACTGGGCGGCGGCCCTGCCCCGGTTCAGCGCGATCATGCCGCGCGACTTCAAGCGGGTTCTCGACGCGACGCGCCGGGCCCAGGAGGCGGGCGCGGACGTCGACGAGGCGGTCATGGCCGCCGCCCGGGTGTGAACGGTCCACCGACCGACCGCGTGCTGTTCACGTTCTCCTGCCTGGGCGTTGCTACGAGCTGCTGACAGCGACGCCCCGGCAGGAGAAGATGGTCGATTTCTGGGGAGAAGTCCTGAGCGGCCGCCGAGGTGACCTGCCGGTAACCCCTAGGGTTAGAGGCGTGATCCGGCACGCGAAAATCGTCTGCACCCTCGGGCCGGCGACCGACACCCCCGAGCGGGCGCGAGCGCTCGTCGAGGCGGGCATGGACGTCGCCCGCCTCAACTTCAGCCACGGCGCGCACGCCGAGCACGGCCGCCGGTTCCAGGAGGTGCGTCAGGCCGCCGCGGCGGCGAACCGCAACGTCGCCGTCCTCGCCGACCTGCAGGGCCCGAAGATCCGCCTCGGCACCTTCGAGGACGGGCCGGTCATGTGGGCCACCGGCGACCGCATCCGGATCACCGTCGAGGACTGCGTGGGCACCCACGACCGGGTCTCGACCACGTACAAGAACCTGGCCGAGGACGTCCGCCCCGGCGACCGGCTGCTCGTCGACGACGGCAACGTCGCGCTCATCGCGGTCGACGTCCAGGACGGAACCGACGTCGTCTGCGACGTGACCGAGGGCGGCCCGGTCAGCAACAACAAGGGGCTGTCGCTGCCCGGCGTCCAGGTGAGCGTCCCGCCGATGTCGGAGAAGGACGCCGAGGATCTCGAGTTCGCACTGCGGCTCGGCGTCGACTATGTCGCGCTCTCCTTCGTGCGCAACCCCGAGGACGTGAAGCTCGTCCACCGGGTCATGGACGAGATCGGCATCCGGGTGCCGGTGATCGCGAAGCTGGAGAAGCCGGAGGCCGTCGAGCGCCTCGAGGACATCGTCCTGGCCTTCGACGGCATGATGGTCGCCCGCGGTGACCTCGGCGTCGAGATGCCGCTCGAGCAGGTGCCGATGGTGCAGAAGCGGGCCGTGCAGATCTGCCGCGACAACGCCAAGCCGGTGATCGTGGCGACCCAGATGCTCGAGTCGATGATCTCTCACTCGCGGCCGACCCGGGCCGAGGCATCCGACGTCGCGAACGCGGTGCTCGACGGCGCCGACGCGGTGATGCTGTCGGGCGAGACGAGCGTCGGCAAGTACCCGGTGCAGGCCGTGGCGACGATGAACCGGATCATCCGGTCGGTCGAGGCCAGCGGGGCGAAGGTTTCCGGGCTGCAGCACAACCCGCGCACGTCCGGCGGGGCGCTGGTGAAGGCGGCCAAGGACATCGGGGACGCGCTCGGCGCGGTCGCGCTCGTCGCGTTCACCCAGACCGGCGACACCGCCCGGCGGCTGTCCCGGCTGCAGCCGCAGCAGCGCCTGCTCGTGTTCACCCCGATCGAGTCGGTGCAGCGGCAGATGGCGCTGCTGTGGGGGGCCGAGGCGCACCTGGTGTGGACGGTGCAGACGACCGACGACATGGTGCGCCAGGTCGACTCGGCGCTGCTGAACCGCGGCGTCTGCCGCCCGCACGATCTCGTGATCGTCGTCGCCGGAACGCCGCCGTCGACGCCCGGCTCGACCAACACCATCCGCGTCCATCACATCGGAGACGTCCTGCGACATGGATGACCGGACCGACGAGGGGGTCGTCGGTCAGGACGCCGTCGACGGGCTGGTGGCGCTGCTCGACCTCGAGCCGATCGAGCGGGACATCTTCCGCGGCGTCAGCACGAAGTCGCGCTGGCAGCGGGTCTTCGGCGGCCAGGTCGCGGGGCAGGCCCTGGTGGCGGCCGGGCGGACGGTGGCGGAGGACCGGCACGTCCACTCGCTGCACTCCTACTTCGTGCGGCCCGGCGACCCGACGATCCCGATCGTGTACGAGGTCGACCGGGTGCGCGACGGCCGGTCGTTCTCCACCCGCCGGGTCATCGCCGTCCAGAGCGGCGAGACGATCTTCTCGCTGTCGGCGTCGTTCCAGCTGGCGCAGGACGGCATCGACCACCAGACGCCGATGCCGGCGGTTCCGGATCCCGAGACGCTGCCGGCGCTGGTGAACCGCTACGGCGACTCGCCGCAAGCGGCCGAGTTCTACAAGTCGATGCCCAAGCCGATCGACCTGCGCTACGTGGACGACCCGCCGTGGCAGCAGCACTCGAAGGGGCCGCGCGAGGGGCTGAGCCGGGTGTGGATGCGGGCCGACGGCAAGCTGCCGGACGACCCGCTGCTGCACGTCTGCGTGCTCACCTACGCCTCGGACATGACGCTGCTCGACTCGGTGCTCGTGCGGCACGGGCTGGCGCCGGGGCTCGACGACATCTCGATGGCCTCGCTCGACCACGCCATGTGGTTCGAGCGGCCGTTCCGCGCCGACGAGTGGCTGCTGTACTCCACGCGGTCGCCGTCGGCGTCGGGCGGGCGGGGCCTCGCGACCGGGCGGTTCTACCGGACCGACGGCGCGCAGGTCTGCAGCGTTGTGCAGGAGGGGATGATCCGCGTCCGAAAGCTAGGTGCGGAGTAGATCCCACACCGCCCGGACGTGCCGGCGCTCGGTCAGCGGCGAGCCGATCGCCAGCCGCAGCGTGACCCGCCCCTCGACCGCGGTGTGGGTCAGGTAGGCCTGGCCCGAGGCGTTGATCCGGTTCATCAGGGCGAGCGTCTCGTCGTCGCCGGCCCGCAGCCGGAACGTCACCAGTGCGAGCGGGTGCGGCGCGGCCAGTTCGAAGCGGTCGTCGGCGGCGACCCACGCGGCGAACTCCTGGGCCAGCGTGACGTGCTTGCGAATGTGCGCACGCAGCCCCTCGGCGCCGTACCAGCGGATCACCGCCCACAGCTTCAGCGCGCGGAACCGGCGGCCGAGCGGCACCTGCCAATCGCGGTAGTCGATCACCGCGCCGGATTCGGTGGCGGCATTGCGCAGGTACTCGGGCAGGATCGACATCGCCCCGATCAGCGCGCTGCGATCGGCGACCCAGAACGCGTCGCAGTCGAAGTTCGTGAGCAGCCACTTGTGCGGGTTGGTGGCGTAGGAGTCGACGTCGTCGAGGCCGGCGTTGAGCCAGCGGAACTCCGGGGCCACGGCCGCGACGCCGGCCCAGGCGGCATCGACGTGCACCCACGCCCCGGCCTCGTGGGCGATGGCCGCGAGCTCGGCGACCGGGTCGACGGCGCCCGTGCCGGTGGCGCCGACCGACGCGACGACGAAGGCCGGCGTGATGCCGCGGGCGACGTCGGCCGCGATCAGGTCGCGCAGGTGGTCGGGACGGGCGGCGAGCGTGACCGGGTCGACGTCGATCTTGCGCAGCGCGTCCGCGCCCAGGCCGGCCATCCGGGCGGCCTTCTCGACCGACGAATGGCTCTGGCCCGAGGTGTACATGGCGTAGCGCCCGGCCGCGACGCCCTCGCGCTCGGAGCGGCCGCCACTGGCCCGGTGGACGGCGGCGAGCAACGCGCACAAGGTGGCGTCCGAGGCGGTGGACTGGATGACGCCGCCGCCCGGGCCGTCCGACCGGAACCGGGCCGGCAGGTCGAGCAGTTCGGCGAGCCAGTCGAGGACGTGCGTCTCGAGCTCGGTCGCCGCGGGCGAGGTGGCCCAGAGCATGCCCTGCACGCCCAGGCCGGAGGCGAGCAGGTCGCCGAGCATGCCCGGGCCGGTCGAGTTGGCCGAGAAGAACGCGAAGAAGGACGGGTGTTGCCAGTGGGTGATGCCGGGCAGGACCTTCTCGTCCAGGTCCCGCAGCAGCGCATCGAACGGCTCGCCGTGCTGCGGTGGGTGCTCGGGGAGGCCGGCCCGGATGTCGCCCGGGGCGACCGGCGACAGCACCGGCAGCGACTCGATCCGCTCGCGGTAGTCGGCGATCCAGTCGACGACCGCGTACCCGTGTTTGCGGAACTGCTCGGACGTCATGTGCCCGGGGTCGGGAAGCTCGGGGTCGGGGAGATCAGCCACGCTCCGCAGTCTGCCCGGTCAGGTCTTGGGGCCGACGTGCGCGTCCATGGTGGCGACCGCGGCCCGCCGGGCGATCGAGATGCAATTGCGCCGGTTGTACCGCCAGGCCACGCCCACCCCGTCGAGCGCCGAACCCATGATCTGCAGGATGTCGCGAGACTCGTTGCTGAAGAAGTACCGCGGATACCGGTAGGCCTTGCCCCGCACGACCACCCGGTTGACGGAGCGGCACCCGTCGGAGTGGATGAGTCCGCGGATGATGCGCCACGGGTGGGCATCGACGATCTCCTGCTGCCAGGGAGCGAGCACTATCGGCCGCTCGTGCTTCTTGCCCGGCCCGTGCTGGGGCAGCACGCACGGCCAGTGCGTCCAGTAACTCTGGATCTTCACGAGCCGATCGGTGTTGTGCGCACCCAGAATCCCCGGCACTGCGCCCCGGACGGACGTGATTGCCGCGCTGACTTCGTCGACGATGCCCGGGTAGTCGGTACAGCTGTAGATGCGGAGCACCGGGACCCGAGCCGCTGTGACCAGGTGGCCATCGCCGAGGTACTGACCGAGCAGGTACCCATATGCGTCAGCGGGAAACGCCCCCGCGCGCGCCGCATCGCAGCGCCAGCAACCCGTCTGGGACGACGTTGACTCAGACGTGGTGGTCCACCGGTGCACGGTGCGCACGGCGACGCCCGGATCGCCGGCGATCTTGCGCAAGGCCTGCCCCGAGTTGCGTCGTTGCCGCGCTTCGGCGCGCAGTGCCGCATCGTGCATCGCCCGACTGTGGCGGCCGGCTACGACAGTTCCGTGCCCCCGGTGGGATTCGAACCCACATGCCTTTCAGCAATGGTTTTTGAGACCATCATGTATGCCAGTTCCATCACAGGGGCTGTAACGCAGCGGTCATCCTAACTTGGCTACTCTGATGGCTCGTTCAACGACGATCGAAGGGATCTGCGTGGCTGCCGCTGCTGCGACTCCGCCGGCTGCTCCGATGCGGGTCCTGATCGCCGAGGACGAGGCGCTCATCCGCCTCGACCTGCGCGAGATGCTCGAGGAGGAGGGCTTCGACGTCGTCGGGGAGGCCGCTGACGGCGAGCAGGCGGTCGCCCTGGCCCGGCAGCTCAACCCGGACCTCGTCATCTGCGACGTCAAGATGCCGAAGATGGACGGCATCGCCGCGGCCGCGCAGATCACCGAGGCCCGCATCGCCCCGGTCGTCATGCTGACCGCCTTCAGCCAGCGCGACCTCATCGAGCGCGCCCGCGACGCCGGCGCGATGGCCTACCTGGTGAAGCCCTTCCAGAAACGGGACCTGCTACCCGCCATCGAGATGGCAACCTCCCGCTTCGCCGAGATCCGCGCGCTCGAGTCGGAGGTCACCGGCCTGCGCGAGCGCCTCGAGGCCCGCAAGCTCATCGAGCGGGCCAAGGGCGCGCTCATGACCAAGCACGCCCTCAGCGAGCCCGAGGCCTTCCGCTGGATCCAGCGCGCGGCCATGGACAACCGGACCTCGATGCGCGAAGTGGCCGAGCTGGTGCTCAGCGGCGACGATCAAGCGACCTCGGTTACCGACCAGTAGCCGAGAATTTCCGTAAAGACTGGTTGAGATTTGGTCACGACCGACCCGCCGGGACCGAAGCATGTTCCGGACGGCCGACTATTCGGCTAACGTCCGGCCAACCGGCCGTGACCGCCGGACGTCCCACGGATGCCCTCACAGGAGGCTCAGACAGTGCGATCTCGCGCAGTAACCACAGTTGTGGCTTTGACGGCCGCAGGCGCCTTGGCGCTCACCGGCTGCTCCAGCAGCAAGAGCGGGGGCAGCAAGAACTCCGGCGGCCTCGGCGGCGGCGGCGGCACGTCCAGCGGCGCCACGAACACCGGTAAGACCTACAAGATCGGGTTCCAGGGCGCGTTGTCCGGCGACAACCAGCAGCTGGGCATCAACGAGATCAACGCGGTCGAGCTCGCGGTCAAGCAGGCCAACGACAAGGGCGACCTCGGCTTCAAGCTCGAGGTACTCAAGTCCGACGACGGTGGTGACGCCGCCAAGGCGCCCGCCGCCGCGCAGACCCTGATCCAGGACCCGGCCGTCGTCGGCGTCGTGGGCCCGATCTTCTCCGGCACCACCTCGGCCACCGGCAAGGCCTACGCCACCGCCGGGATGGGGCTCATCAGCCCGTCGGCCACCAACGCCGACCTCACCAAGTCCGGGTTCACCACGTTCCACCGGATCGTCCCGACCGACGGGGTCGAGGGCATCGCCGCCGCCGACTACCTGGCCAAGAAGTACAAGAAGGTCTTCGTCGTCGACGACACCACCGTCTACGGCAAGGGCGTGGCCGACGTCGTCCGCAACGAGCTGAAGGCCAAGAAGGTCACCGTCGTCAGCCAGGGCGTCGCCCAGAACACCCAGGACTACGGCGCCATCGCGCAGGCCGTCGCGTCCTCGGGCGCGCAGGCGATGTTCTACGGCGGCTACGACGCCCAGGCAGCGCTGTTCGCCAAGGCGCTGAAGGCGGCCGGCTACAAGGGCCTGGCGATGTCCGGCAACGGCGGCAAGTCGAGCAAGTTCGAGAGCGGCTCGGGCTCGGCCGGTAACGGCTTCCAGTTCAGCTGCGGCTGCCAGGACGCCACCACCGCGCCGGAGGCCAAGGACTTCAACGCGGCCTACACGGCGGCCTACAACACCCCGCCGTCGACCTACTCGCCGGAGGCCTACGACGCCACCAACGCGATGATCCAGGCGATCAAGGATGCCGCGTCGAAGGGCGCGGTCACCCGGGCGGCGGTCGAGACGGCCATCAACGCGCTCGACTACAAGGGCATCACCACGACGGTCAAGTTCGCCCCGAACGGCGAGGTTGCGCAGGCCACGGTGAACCTCTACGAGCAGAAGAACGGCAAGATCGTCGAACTCGGCAACATCAAGGATCAGTAGTAGTCAAAGAAGCACGCCCGAGGCGAGGGGCGCGTCTGACCCGCACACGGATCGGATGGCGCCCCTCGCACTCGCCTGGGTACGGGTGGACGGATCCCGCCTCGACGCGCAGCTCGGAAGGTCTCGATGACTGACTTCATGAACTACCTCGTGCTCGGCCTGACCCGAGGGGCGATGTACGCGCTCATCGCGCTCGGCTACACGCTGGTGTACGGCGTCCTGCAGCTGATCAACTTCGCGCACAGCGAGGTGTTCATGTCGGGCGCGTTCGGCAGCTTCATCGTGATCCACGCGATCGTCGGCAACGGCGCCAACACCGACTCGTGGGCCGTACCGCTGCTGATCCTGCTGGGCATCGTCTCCGGCGCGCTCACCGCGGCCGGCGTCGCCTGGGCGCTGGAACGCGTCGCCTACCGGCCGTTGCGAAAACGGGGGGCGCCGAAGCTGGCGTTCCTCATCAGCGCCATCGGGGCCTCGTTCTTCCTCTCCCAGTTCGCCGGCAAGCTGTTCAACCGGTTCCAGAACCAGCCGTTCCCGGCGTTCTTCAACCAGGACACGGTGGCGTTCCACATCTTCGGCGCGCGGGTCCGGGTCATCCAGCTGGTGATCATCGGTGCCGCCGTCGTGATGATGGTCTTCCTCGATCGCCTGGTCACCAAGACCAAGCTCGGCCGCAGCATCCGGGCGGTCTCGGAGGACGCCCCGACCGCGGCGCTCATGGGCATCGACATCGACCGCACCATCTCGCGCACGTTCCTGATCGGCGGTGCCCTCGGTGGCGCCGCCGGATTCCTCTTCGGCCTCACCTTCGGGTTCGGCAACCAGATGGGCTTCCTGCCCGGGGTGAAGGCCTTCGCCGCGGCCGTGCTCGGCGGCATCGGCAACATCCGCGGCGCCATGATCGGCGGCCTGCTGCTCGGCGTGATCGAGAACATCGTTCCGACCGCGCCGTGGGTCAGCAACGCCTGGATCGGCACGAAGTGGACCGACGTCGTCGCCTTCCTCGTCCTCGTCCTCGTCCTGATGTTCCGGCCGACCGGCATCCTCGGTGAGCGACTGGGGCGGGCAGCATGACCACAGCACGCACGGACCTCGCCGGTGCCGACCGCGACTACAAGGCGCTCGGCACGCGGTTGCTGGCCTGCATTGTCGGCTCGCTGGTCCTCGCGCTGATGATCGGCGACCAGGAGGGCAGCGATCAGGACTACGGTCTGGAGTTCCGCAAGTCGCTGTTCCATCCGCGTGTCCTGGTCTTCCTGGCGATCGGCCTGCTGGCCTTCGTCGCCATCACCTTCTGGCCGACGGTCAAGGCCTACATCCGCCGCCCGGGCGTGGTCCCGCTCGTCTCAGGGACGCTCGCCGTCATCGCCGGGCTGTTCCTCATGCGGTGGTACGACGGCACGGGGGTCGGCGACGGCAAGTTCAGCGGCGTGCGCGATGCCGTGGACAAGACGTCGGGGCTCAACGCGCTGACGTCGGCGTTCTTCTCCTGGCTGGCCTACGCCGGTCTGCTCGGCGTCCTGGTCATCGGCGCGTTCGCGATCATCAGCGGGCAGCGGCGGGTCGCCTGGATCGGCACCGCGGTCGGCCTCTTCGCGGGTGTGGTCGCGTGGCGCGCGCACAACGAGGTCGTCGACATCGCGGGGCGCTCCAGCGCCGACCACTCGCTCGGCTTCGGCGCGACCACGGTGGGTTTCGTCGTGCTCGCCTTCGCGTGTGGCGTGATCGCGATGTCGAAGGAGGAGTTCGCCGCCAGCCGGGCGTTCGTCAACCGGGTGTTCGCCTGGCGGCCCGGCGCCGTGCTCGTCGGCCTGGGGCTGGTCCTCGGCCTCGTCGCCTTCCTCGAGGCGCGCTGGTTCGACCCGAACGGCCGCAACTCGACGTTCGCGAGCATGCCCGACGTGTTCGACCCGGCCGGCCTCACGTCCTGGGCCCTGGCCTACCTGCAGTGGCTGGGCTGGGCGCTGTTCGCCGTGACCCTGGTCGTCAGTGCCGCCGCGGCCTACCTTCGCTCGCGACCGCTCGCGTGGCTCGGCTGCGCCCTGGGCGTCGCCGGGTCGGTCTACACCGTGGCCGTCGTGTACAAGTACAGCGACCTCGCCCACCACGTCGCCCCGACGCTCGGCGGCACGTGGAACAACGTGGGTACCGGCGGCTGGATCGCGGCCGCCGCGTTCCTCGTCCTCGGCGGCGCCGGTTACGTCGCGGCGACGGCCAGCGGCCGCCGGCAGATCAAGCACGCCGATGCCGCGGCGGCGAGCAGTGAGGGCGCCGGATTCTTCACCGCTCCCGGGGCGGCCCGCACGCTGCTGATCGTGGCGATCGCCTTCGCGCTGTTCTACCCGCCGACGGCCACGCCGTTCTGGCAGAAGGTGCTGGTCAGCGAGATCGGCATCTACGTGCTGCTGGCAGTGGGGCTGAACGTCGTCGTCGGCTGGGCCGGCCTGCTCGACCTCGGCTTCATCGCGTTCTACGCGATCGGCTCGTACACGACGGCCTACTTCACCGGGTCGCTGCCGATCCATCCGCCGTCCTGGCTGACGATGAGCCCGCTGCTCGCGATCCCGTTCGCGGTCGCGATCTGCCTGCTCGCCGGCCTGGCGCTCGGCGCGCCCACGCTGCGGCTACGCGGCGACTACCTGGCCATCGTCACGCTCGGCTTCGGTGAGATCATCCGGATCGCGGCCAACAACGCCGACAGCGTCACCAACGGCAGCCGCGGCACCGCCGTCGACCCCAGCCGCGGGGTCAACAACGTGCCCAACCCGGCGATCCACATCGGCCCGCTGCACATCCAGTGGGGGCAGAACCAGCTGCAGTACTGGTACCTGCTCCTCGTGTTCGTCGTGGTGGTCCTGATCGCCTTCCGGCGTTTGGAGGATTCCCGGATCGGCCGGGCGTGGGCGGCGATCCGCGAGGACGAGGTGGCGGCCCAGGCGAGCGGCGTGAACACGTTCCGCATCAAGCTGCTGGCCTTCGCCATCGGCGCGTCGACCTCGGGCCTGGCCGGCGTCTTCTTCGCCAGCCAGATCGGGTTCTTCAACCCGGACAACTTCGTCCTCAACAACTCGATCCTGGTCGTCGCCTACGTCGTGTTCGGAGGCATGGGATCGCTGCCCGGCGCCATGGCCGGCGCGGCCCTGCTGACCTGGCTGCCCGAGTTCCTCAAGGATCAGGTGCCGGCCAACGACCGGCAGATGTGGATCGGTGCCGTCGTGCTGTTGATGATGATCTTCCGGCCGGCCGGCCTGGTCCCGGCCAAGCGGCGGCGGGCGGAGCTGCGCGGCCTCGGTGACGAGCCGGCCAGCGAGAGGGGCGCCGTCCCGGCCGGGGTAGGAGGCGGGGTATGAGCACGCCGGCCACGTCCGGGGACGCCGAGCGCAGCGACCTCGTCTTCGACGTCGAGCACATCACGCTGCGCTTCGGCGGCGTCGTGAGCCTCAACGACGTGTCGATGCAGATGCACCGGGGGGAGATCCTGGCCGTCATCGGGCCGAACGGCGCCGGCAAGACCTCGCTGTTCAACTCGCTGACCGGCGTGTACTCGCCGCAGGAGGGCCGGATCTCGCTGGTCGGCCGCGCGGGCGCGGAGCCGGTGTCGGTCCTCGGCCGCAAGACGCACGTCATCAACCACCTCGGCGTCGCCCGCACCTTCCAGAACATTCGGCTTTTCCCGGCCCTGACGGCGCTCGAGAACGTGAAGATCGGGATCGAGACCCGGCAGAAGTCGGGGCCGGTGTCGGCGATGCTCGGGCTGCCGTGGCAGCGCCGCGAGGAGCGGGAGAGCACCGAAGGCGCGTACCTGCTGCTGCGCGAGGTCGGGCTGGCTCACCGGGCCAACGAGCTCGCCACGTCGCTGGCCTACGGCGAGCAGCGGCGCCTGGAGATCGCCCGCGCGCTGGGTACCGATCCCGGGGTGATCCTGCTCGACGAGCCGGCCGCCGGTACGAACCCGGTCGAGAAGCGGGAGCTCGCCGAGCTCATCACCCGGATCAATCGCGAACGGAACATCAGCGTGCTGTTGATCGAGCACGACATGAAGCTCGTGATGTCGGTCGCGCACCGGATCGTCGTGCTGAACTTCGGCGAGAAGATCGCCGAGGGCACGCCGCAGCAGATCCAGCGCGACCCGGTCGTCGTGGCCGCCTATCTCGGCACCTCGGCCGAGGACGCGGCGCACGACATCGAGATCCAGCCCGAGCTGCACCTGATCGGTACCGAGACCGTGATCCGGTCGGAGGAGTCTGGCAGCGATGAGTGAAACGCCGAACGCCACCACGACCGACACCGAGACGTCGGCGCCGCTGCTCGAGGTGGCCGACCTCGAGGTGCGCTACGGCGCGATCGCCGCACTCAAGGGCATCAACTTCACCGTCCGCGAGGGCGAGATCGTCGCCCTCCTGGGCGCCAACGGCGCCGGCAAGACGACGACCCAGAAGACGGTCTCGGGGATGCTCCGCCCTGCGCTGGGCAGCATCACCTACGACGGCCGGCGCATCGACGGCATCCCGGCGCACGACCTGATCCGGCTCGGCATCTGCCACGTTCCGGAGGGCCGGCACGTCTTCCCCCGCATGACGGTGGCCGAGAACCTCGACATGGGCGCGTTCCGGTTCAAGAGCGCCGACGAGGACGTGCTGGCCCGCGTCCTGGAGCTCTTCCCGCGGCTCAAGGAGCGGTTCCGGCAACAGGCCGGCACGCTGTCCGGCGGCGAGCAGCAGATGCTGGCTATCGGCCGGGCGTTGATGGGCAAGCCGCGGCTGCTGCTGCTGGACGAACCGTCCATGGGCCTGGCGCCGATGATCGTCGCCCAGATCTTCGACATCATCCGGGAGATCAACGCCGGGGGCGTCACCGTGCTGCTGGTCGAGCAGAACGCCGCCCAGGCGCTCGGGCTGGCCGCGCGCGGCTACGTGCTCGAGACCGGCGAGATCGTCCTGCAGGGGACCGGCAGCGACCTGCTGGCCGACGAGCGGGTCCGGGCCGCGTACCTGGGCGAGGAAATCGCGGCATCTTAGCCACAAGCGGCGCTTCCGGCCTAGCGCCGCAACAGCTAGCTGCCAGCCCTGGCCCCCCGGTTCCGGGCCCTGCGGAACGCTCTATCGTTGCGCATGCAGTCATCAGTTCTGTGGGGGCCGTAGCGCCGTGCGTCCAAGGGATGGAGGCGACTTGTGTCGCGCGTGAACGTGCGGGTCCGGCCGGCCACCCAGGCAGACATCCCGGCGCTCGTGGCGCTGGTCCAGTCGATCGACACCAGTACCGGACTGTTCAGCGGTAAGCCGCTGCAGGATCCGACGACCGAGCATCTCACCGAGCGGTTCGGCCAGATCCTCGACCATGCCGAGCGGATGCTGCTCGTGGCCGCCGAGGAGGCCGGCGCGGTCGTCGGGATGCTCTCGGCCCGGCACGACGCCGTCGGCGCCATCGACCTCACGCCCGTCCTGCACGTCACCCACCTCATGGTGGCCGCCGGGCACCGCCGCCGGGGGATCGGGCGCGCACTGCTGGCCGCGGCCGTCCACCTCGCCGAGGAGCTCGGCCTCGAGCACATGCTGGCCACCGCCGCGGCCGGCTCGCGCGAGGGCAACCGTTACCTGGCCCGGATCGGCTTCGCCCCGCTGGTGGTGCACCGCATCGCCCCGACGAGTTCACTTCGGCGCTCGCTCGGCATGACCGACGTCGCCGGCCGGATGGCCGTCCTGCGCCGGGCCCGCCTGGCCCGGGCCCAGCGGGCCGGGTTCGCGTCGAGCAAGGTCGTCCGCGGGGCCTGAGCGTCGTCGGAGGCTGCCCCTAGAGTGCGGGGCGTGCCAGACAAGTCGCCGACACTGCTGCTGCTGGACGGCCACTCGCTGGCCTACCGGGCGTTCTACGCCCTGCGCGAGGTCGACATGTCGACCACCACCGGCCAGCCGACCAATGCCGTCTTCGGGTTCACCTCGATGCTCATCAACCTGATGCGTGACGAGGAACCGACGCACGTGGCCGTCGCCTTCGACGTGTCGCGGCAGACGTTCCGCAGCGAGACCTACGAGGGCTACAAGGCCGGCCGCAGCGAGACGCCCGAGGACTTCCGCGGCCAGGTGACCCTGATCCGGGAGGTGCTCGACGCGCTGCGCATCCCGGCCCTCACCGCCCCCGGGTTCGAGGCCGACGACGTCATCGCCACCGTCACCACCCAGGCCACGGCCGCCGGCCTGGACGTCCTGATCTGTACCGGAGATCGAGACGCCCTGCAGCTGGTCACCGACCACGTCACCGTCCTGTACCCGAAGCGCGGGGTCAGCGAGATGACTCGCTTCACGCCGGAGGAGGTGGCAGCGAAGTACGACCTCACCCCGGCGCAGTACCCCGACTTCGCGGCGCTGCGCGGCGACCCGAGCGACAACCTGCCCGGCATCCCCGGGGTGGGGGAGAAGACGGCCGCGAAGTGGGTCCGCGAGTACGGCTCGCTGCGCGAGCTGATCGACCATGTCGACACCGTCAAGGGCAAGGTCGGCGACGCGCTGCGCGAGCACCTGGCCGCCGTGGAGCTCAACCGCCGGCTCACCGAGCTCGTCCGCGACGTCGACATCGAGGTCGAGCTGGACGCCCTGGCCCGCCAGCAGTGGGACCGCGAGGAGGTCCACCGGCTCTTCGACGACCTGCAGTTCCGGGTGCTGCGCGAGCGGCTGTTCGCCACCGTCGACGCCGCCGAGCCCGAGGCCGAGGAGGGCTTCGACGTCGCGGCGTCCCGGCTCGGCACCGACGAGGTCGACGCAGTGGCTCGACGAGCACGCCCGGGACGGGCGGCGGGTCGGGCTGGCGTTCCGCGGCACCTGGGGCCGCGGCGCGGGCGTGCTCACCGGCATCGCCCTGGCGGCGGCCGACGGCAGTGCCGCCTACCTCGATCCCGAGACGCTGAGCCCGGACGACGAGCGGGCGCTCGGCGGCCTGGCTGGCCGACCCGGCGGCGCCGAAGGCCGTTCACGACATCAAGGGGCCGCTGCTCGCGCTGCGCCAGCACGGGTGGCCGCTGGCCGGCGTCACGAGTGACACCCAGCTGGCCGCCTACATCCTGCGCCCGGACCAGCGCACGTTCGACCTGGCCGACCTCGCGCTGCGGACGCTGCGGCGCGAGCTGCGCAGCAACGTCGAGGACTCCGGACAGCTCACGCTCGACGGCGGGGTGGAGGAGTCGGAGGACGCGATCGCCGACGCCGAGACCGTCCGGGCCTCGGCGATCAAGGATCTCGCCGAGGCGTTCGACGGCGAGCTGGCCCGCAGCCGCGGCGCCGAACTGCTCGTTGACATGGAGCTGCCACTCACCTACGTGCTGGCCGACATGGAGGCGGTGGGCATCGCGGTCGACAGCGACGGCCTGGTCGACCTGCAGGCCGAGCTCGGCGGCCGGGTGAAGGAGGTCGAGCAGGAGGCCCATCAGTGCGTCGGGCGCGAGTTCAACCTCGGCTCGCCCAAGCAGCTGCAGGAGATCCTGTTCGACCAGTTCAAGCTGCCGAAGACGAAGCGGATCAAGACCGGCTACACGACCGACGCCGACTCGCTGGCCGATCTCTACGCCAAGACCGAGCACCCGGTGCTGGAGCTGCTGCTGCGGCACCGCGAGGTCGCACGGCTGAAGTCGGTCGTCGACGGGCTGCTGCCGCTGATCGACGACGTCGGCCGCATCCACACCACGTTCAACCAGACCGTCGCCGCGACCGGCCGGCTGTCCTCGACCGACCCGAACCTGCAGAACATCCCGGTGCGGACCGCCGAGGGGCGCCGGATCCGGGAGAACTTCACCGTCGGTGCCGGCTACGAGTCGCTGATGACGGCCGACTACAGCCAGATCGAGATGCGGATCATGGCCCACCTGTCGAAGGACGCCGGGCTGATCGAGGCGTTCACGACCGGGGAGGACCTGCACACGTTCGTCGCGTCCCGCGCCTTCGACATCCCGACCGAGCAGGTCGATCCGGAGCTGCGGCGGCGGATCAAGGCGATGTGCTACGGGCTGGCCTACGGCCTGTCGGCATTCGGCCTGTCCAAGCAGCTCAAGATCACGCCAGAGGAGGCGCGCGGCCAGATGGACGCCTACTTCACCCGGTTCGGCGGGGTTCGTGACTACCTGCGCTCGGTCGTCGAGGACGCCCGGCAGACCGGCTACACCGAGACGATCATGGGCCGGCGGCGGTACCTGTCGAACCTCACCAGCGACAACCGCAACCTGCGGGAGATGGCCGAGCGGGCCGCCCTCAACGCGCCGATCCAGGGCAGCGCGGCCGACATCATCAAGGTCGCCATGCTCGGGGTGCACCGCGGGCTGGCCAAGGCCGGCATGCAGTCCCGGCTGCTGCTGCAGGTGCACGACGAGCTGGTGCTCGAGATCGCGCCGGGGAGCGGGAGCAGGTCGAGGAACTCGTGCGGCGCGAGATGGGCGGCGCCTACCAGCTCGACGTGCCGATGGACGTCTCGGTCGGCGTCGGCCGGACGTGGCACGAAGCGGCGCACTGAGCTCATGCCCGGGTCCCGGTGGGCGTCGTTCGTGGCGGACCCGCAGCGGCGGCGGATCCTGCACGAGGACGGCAACGAGGCGCACCGCCTGCGGGTCGAGCACGACCGGGCCCGGCTCTACGTCGAGCTCTCCGGTGAGGACGGCTTGGGTCCCTGGACGGTGCTGGCCGTCGACCGGGCGTCGCGGCGGTACGCGGTCGCGCAGGCCGAGACCAAGGACGCCGCGACCCGGGCGGCCGCCGACGCCCTGACGGCGCTGCTGGGCGGCTGACGGCGGGACGGGCGGCGCGTCCGGAGGAAGCCGGGTCGGCCCCTGGGGCTGATCACGTTTCCCTGTCCGGGGTGGCCTCGCGTCGACTCAGTACGGGTCGGGGGTGCTGCGGTGCCCGACGAGCCGCGCCGCCCGCAGACAGATCTTGATCAGCACATTGCGGACGAACCACGGCAGTTGGGCGACCATCCGCAGGCGGTCACCGAGACCAGGCCGCCCGACCTCGAACCGCGCCAACGAGCCGGCCCGGCCGAGGTAGCGCAGCTGCGACCCCGGCAGCACCTGCACCAGCAGCCCGAGCGTCACCCCGATCGAGGAGAACGAGTCGTGCACGAGCACCGGCGCGCCGGCCGGGAGGTGCTCGACCCAGCGCAGGTCGTCGCGGACGGTCCAGTAGTCGTGCTTGCCGTCGATGTAGAGCATCGCGAGCGGCTCGGTCCACTCCGGGCGAAGGGCAGTGCTCTTCTTCGTGATCAGCCGGACGACATCGGCGACCCCGGCCGCATCGATGTTGGCGAGGAACCGGTCGCGGGTCGCGGCCCCGCCGAACATGCCGCCGGCGATGAACGGATCCACCGCGACGACCGAGGCCCCGACCGCCCGCGCCGCCGTCGCCAGCACCACCGTCGAGCGGCCCTGGTGGCTGCCGATCTCGAGGACCTGCCCGCCGTGCGGCGCGGTCATCACCGCATCCCACAGCTCCCGGGCCTGGGCGTGGGTCATCCAGCCGGCAATCCGGTCGGCGCTCGCCCAAATGGCCTCGAACTCGGGCACAGCGGGCTCCTTCGGCCGGCGGGGGCGTCGAGCGAGCGTACCCGCGGCAGGAAAGGCTGAAGGTCCTGGCCGACCGGACCTTCGTCGGGCACGATGATCAGATGTCCCGCACAGTGAACGCGGGGGGTGCAGCGATCGCGCTGCTTGCGTCGACGGCTCTCGCTCTGGCCGGTTGTGCGTCGTCGACGACCTCCCTGTCCGGCCGCGCCAAGGCGGTCCACTCCTCCGACAACGACGTCAAGTTCAACAACTGCAATACCGCCTGTACCGGCGAGCTGGGTGGCGCGAAGTACTCGATCAAGCTGCCGACGAAGTGGAACGGCACGCTGCTGCTGTACTCGCACGGCTACCGCTTCGCCCAGCCCGGGCCGCCCGACTTCGGCCCCGTCAGCACCGAGCCCCAGGTGTCGTCCACCGACGCCGACGGCAAGGGCACCGATCCGCTGAGCCAGCAGCTGCTCGCCCAGGGGTACGCGCTCGCCGGGTCGTCCTACAAGTCCAACGGCTGGGCCGTCGCCGACGGCGTCGCCGCCGACGAGGCGCTCCACGACCGGTTCGTGAAGCTCGTCGGCAAGCCGGACCGCACGTACGTGTGGGGCGACTCGCTCGGTGGTCTCATCACCGAGCTGGTCGCGGAGAAGGACGCGAGCTGGGTCGACGGGGCCGCGCCGATGTGTGGCGCCGTGGCCGGTCCGACCAAGAACCTCGACGCCGCCCTCGACGTCGCCTTCGCGCTGAAGACGCTGATCGACCCGCAGCTGAAGCTGACCGGGTTCGTCAGCGCCGACGATGCCAACGCCAACTGGAAGCACGCGGCGGCCGCGCTGGAGAAGGCCGCGGCCGACGTCGCCGGCGGCGGGACGGCGAAGGTGCTGACCGTCGCCGCGCTCGTCGACGCGCCGACCAAGACCCAGACCTACGACGGGCACGACCTCGTCTCCCAGGTGAAGGCCACCGTCGAGGCGCTGCTGACCGTCCTGGCGTACGCGACGCTCGGCCGCTACGACATCGAGCAGCGGGTCGGCGGGAACCCCTCGGACAACTCGAAGACCGACTACGAGACGCGGATCAGCCCCGCCGAGGGGGCCTTGATCACGAGCGCCGGCGGCCAGCCCGTCACCTTCGAGCAGGCGCTGGCCGGCGCGCCCCGGGTCACGGCCGATCCGGCCGCCCGGCAGGCGTTCGAGAAGCTCGGCGACCCGACCGGGGCGATCACCGTGCCCACGATCACGATGCACACCGAGGACGACCCGCTGGTCATCGTGCAGAACGAGTCCGTCCTCGCCGCGCGCGCGGTCGCCAAGGGAGATTCCGGCCGGCTCGTCCAGCTCTACGTCGGGCCGCCGGCGACGTACCCGGAGAGCAGCGGCGCGCCGTACGGGGCCGGGCACTGCAACTTCACCGACCAGCAGCGGATCGCGCTGGTGACGACGCTCGACAAGTGGGTGCGCGGGTCGGTCTACCCGGTGCCGGTCGGCGTGGCCGACCGGTTCGGGGCGGGCTTCTCGCCGGCCTACACGGCCGGTCCGTGGCCGTCCGGGGAGACCGGCTGAGCGACGGTCAGCCCGGGTCGACGGACGGTGATCCAGAGCGCCACCGCCGCCGCGGCCGCCGCGACGCAGACCAGCGTCGTGACGAGCCGCGTCGGCGTCGCGCTCGCGGATGCGCCCAGTACGGCGGCCAGGTCGACGACGATCGTCGCCCACAGCAGCGCCGCCCGCCCGGCGCTGCGCTGGGCCAGGCCGGCGAGGACGCTCAGCTGCAGCACCGCGAGCAGGGCGCCCAGCACGGCGAACAGCCAGATCGTTCCGTCCAGCGCGTGGTACTTGGCGCCGCCGACGACCGTCACCACGAGCGGTCCGGTCAACGCGGTCCCGGCCACGACGGCCGCGCCGATCGCCAGGACGACCGCACTCGCGCGCCGGGCGCTGCGCCGGTCCTGCTGGCTCTCGGCCAGCGAGGCGAACATCAGCGCGACCGCCGACTGCGGCAGCCACACGGTCGCCCTGGTCACGACCGACCCCACGGCGTACACGCCCGCGGCGGTCGAGGAGAGGACGTGCCGGGCGAGCAGGACGTCCAGGCTGGTGAGCAGCAGGAAGGTGCCGTGAGCGTGCGCGGCATGCATCGTCTCGACGAGCACCCCGGACGGCGTGCGGTCGGCGACCGCGGCGCGGTAGGCCGCGACCCCGCGCCCGAACCCGGCGACGAGCACCGCGGCGGCGGTCATGCCCACGACGATGCCGACGAGCGTCGCCTCGGCGCTGCGGCCGAGGACGAGCCCGAGCAGGCCGGCGGCCGAGCGGCCGCCGGTGGCGGCGACGATCAGCACCGACAGCCGGCCGAAGGCCCGCCGCCCCTGCGCCATGCCCATCGCGGTCCCGAGTACCGACCCGGCCGGGACGGTGGCCGCGACGAGCAGGATGCCCACGACGTCGTGCAGGTGCAAGAACGTGGCGAGCGCCGGGCTGAGGGCGACGATGATCAGCGTCGCGGCCCCGCCGATCATCGCGGTGCCGCGGACGATCCCGGCCGGGCCGGTGCCGGTCGCCGAGCGCCGGGCCGCCACCGTCTGCAGCGCCAGCATCGGGATCGTCGAGATCAGCAGCAGCCCGAGCAGGGACGAGAGCTTGCCGTAATCGGACTTCCCGAGCAGGTGCGCGGCCGCCAGGAGCAGGGCATAGCTCAGCGCATTGACCAGGACGAACGTGATCGGCACCGACAGCGCCGAGATCGTCGACGGGCGGGACGTGGCCATCGGCACGCCACCGCCTTCCCTCGGACGCCGGACACGGGCAAGCCGCACCAGCGTAGAGGCGGACCGCGTCCCGGCGTGGGTACGATCGCCGGGTTGCCGGAAGTCTGGATGGCGTCGTGAGACTGGTCGTGCAGGTGCCCTGCTTGAACGAGGAGGCGACCCTCCCGTCGGTGCTGGAGTCGATCCCGAAGCAGATTCCAGGCATCGACGAGATCATCGTCCTGGTGATCGACGACGGCTCGACCGATCGCACGGTCGAGGTCGCACGGGCCCACGGCGTCACGCAGTTCGTGCGGCACGCCCGCAACCGGGGCCTCGGCCGGTCGTTCCACGACGGCGTGCAGCGGGCCCTCGAGCTGGGTGCCGACATCCTGGTGAACACCGACGGCGACAATCAGTACCCGCAGGACCGCATCCCCGACCTCGTCGCGCCGATCGTGGCCGGGACGGCCGACATCGTGATCGCCGACCGGCAGGTGCACACCGTCGCCGAGTTCTCGGCCCGGAAGGTGCGGCTGCAGAAGTTGGGCAGCCGGGTCGTGAACCGGGTGGCGGGCACCGAGTTGCCCGATGCCGCGAGCGGCTTCCGGGCCTACTCGCGGGACAGCCTGATGCTGCTCAACACGATCACCCGGTTCAGCTACTGCCTGGAGACGATCATCCAGGCCGGCAACAAGCGGCTCAAGATCGACAGCGTGCCGGTCGTCACGAACCCCAAGACCCGCGAGTCCCGGCTGTTCAAGTCGATGGCCCAGCACGTGCGGCTCTCGGCCGGCGCGATCGTGCGCGGCTACATCATGTACAAGCCGTACGCGATCTTCACCTTCCTCGCCTCGACGCTGGCCCTGCTCGGGCTGATCCCGTTCGTCCGGTACGCGGTGCTGCTCGCGGTCGAGACCAAGCCGGGCAACCACATCCAGTCACTGCTGATCGGGACGATCCTGCTGATCATGTCGTTCCTGAGCATCATCTCCGGGATCCTCTCTGACCTCATCCGCACCAACCGGACGCTCATCGAGGACACCCTCGAGCACACCAAGAAGATGCGGTTCGGCCGCGGCCCCGAGCTGCCCCAGCTGCCGCTCGCGACGATCGAGTCCGTGGCGCCGGAGGAGGCGCCGGAACCGACTACGGTCTGGACCTGAGCAGCGAGGTCTGCTCCGGGTAGGGCAGCGTCGGGGTCAGGCCGCGCAGCTTCTGCTCGACCAGCCCGCACGCGGCGATCGCCGGCCGGTACCGCGCCCGGCGGCTGTTGTCGAAGACGATCGTGCCGCCCGGTCGCAGGCGCGGGACGGCCCGCCGCAGGCACTCGGCCCGGGCCCGCCCGTCGATCACCACCAGGTCGAAGTCGCCGTCGACACGGTCGATCGCCGCCACGTAGGCGGCGAAGTCGAGGCCGGCGTACCCCTCCTTCGCCGACGCCAGCACCGGATGCTCGGCCGCCACCGGCGCCACGACCTGCAGGTCGATCCGCGGCTGGCCGGCCAGGTGGGGTGCGAGCAGTTCGGCGAAGCCCCGGTCATGCTCGACGCTGTGCACCTCGCCGGCCCGGCGGGCCAGCCACAGCGTGCTCGCCCCCGACCCGTACTCGAAGACCCGCCCGGGCTCCGGACGCCCGGCCAGCCAGGCCTCCACCGCGTCGATCGCCCGGTACGTCCACCACGGAACGTCCAGCTCGGCGAGCGCAGCCGAGTCGTGCACCCGGGTCAGGCTGTAGGCCCAGTGCCGGACGCGGCGCTCGCGCGGCGGCGCGTCGGCCGGCAGCAGGCCGGCCCGGTCGAGCGCGTGGCCGGCGCCCCGCAGGGTGGCCGTGTAGGCGGCCTTGGCCCGCAGCAGGGCCGTGTCCCCCAACCGACTCATGCGCGATCACCCGACCGGCCCGCGTGGGCGAGCCCGGCGACGCCGCCGGCTGCGTCCACGATCAGCAGCAGCGCGCGGGCGATCGCAGCCACCGCCGTCGCCGGGCCAGCGGGCAGGCCGCAGAGCAGGACGAAGACCACCTCGCGCACGCCCGCCCCGGCCGGCACCGGGACGGCCAGGAAGCCGATGATCCACGCGGCGACGGCGGCGAAGGCGACCCGGCTCGGCTCCTGATCGAGGTGCAGGGCGAGCGTCACGAGCGTGGACGCCGCGCCCAGCAGCAGCCAGGTCGGCACCGCCCACCCGATCAGCCGCAGCATCGCCGGCCAGTCCGGTGGCGTGAGGTCCAGCCGGCCGCGCGAGATCCGCCGGCCCACCCGCAGCGCCGGGCCGAGCACGGCCGGGTGCACGGCCGCGGCGCCGAGCGGGATCAGAGCGAGCAGGGCCCAGCCCCACCCGAGGCCGCCGCCCCGGGCCGCCGCGACCGGCGCCAGCGCGCCGCACACCACCGCGGCGGCGACGCACATGCAGGCGTAGGAGATCAGCGTGGTCGCGTAGCCGACACCCCGGTGCACGCCGTGACCGCGGCGGGCCAGCTCGCCCCGCCCCACGACCGTCCAGATGCCGCCCGGCAGGTACTTGCCCAGCTCGCCGCCGAAGTACCAGGCGATCGCCGCGCCCGGGCGGACCGGCACCCCGAACAGGTGCAGACAGCGCCACCACAGCAGCCCGAGGCCGGTCATCGCGGCGGCGCTGAGGACGAACGCGGCGATCAGCCAGCCCGCGTTGGCGTGCGCGATGCTCGCCCGCACCTCGGGCCACGCGCGGCTGATCGCGCGCACGCAGAACCCGACGGCGAGCGCAGCGACGAGAACGCCGATGATCCGCAGCGGCCGCAGACCGGGAACCCGGCGCGGCCGGGCGCCGGTCGGTGCCGGCTCGGCGCCCTCCACGATGCCGCAGCCTAGTCGCGCTCACTACCGTGCTGGCGCAACCAGCCGGGCCGGTGAACTACGGTGCGGGACGAACGTCCGCGCTGCGGCGGGCCGGAGCGGGTATGGGGGATCGGACGATCGAGAGCCGGCGACGGGGATGGCGCCGGGCAGCCCTGCCCGGCTGGGCCGCTGTGTGCGCCACCGCGCTCGGGCTCGCGGCCGTGCTGCTGTGGCCGCTGACCCGCTCGGGGTACCTGCTCGGGCACGACCTGGTGTTCACGCCGCGCCAGCCGCTCGACCTGCCGGCGATCGGGCTGTCGTCGGCGGCGCCGCGGGCGGTACCGCTGGACGCTCTGGTCGCCCTGGCCGAACGGCTCGCCGACGGCGCCGTGGTCGGTCGGCTGGCCGTCGTGCTGCCGGTCGTCGCGGCGGGCGTCGGCGTCGCGGTGGCCCTCGGCTCGTCCTCGGTCGCCGCCCGCGTCGCCGCCTGCAGTGCTGCCGTCTGGAACCCGTACGTCGTCGAGCGGCTGGGGCTCGGCCAGTGGGCGCTGCTGTGGGCCTACGCCGCGCTGCCGTGGTTGCTGGTGGCGATCCGGCGGGGTCGGGGCCGGGCCGGCTGGCTCGGCCGCGGCGCCGCTCTTGCCGCCGCGTCGATCACGCCGACCGGCGGGTTGATCGCGGCGGTCAGCGCCGTCGCGCTCGTCGCCGGCGCCGGGCGGCCGCGTCGCGACCTGATCGGCACGGCCGCGCTCGGCGCGCTGCTCCAGTTGCCGTGGATCGTCCCGGCCCTGGTGTCGACGGCGTCGGCGACCAGCGACCCGGCCGGCGTGGCCGCCTTCGCGGCCCGGGCCGAACACCCGGGGGGCGTGCTGCTCAGCCTGCTCGCCGGCGGCGGGATCTGGGATCGCGACGTCGTGCCCGGCAGCCGCGGGGGAGCGCTGCCGTGGCTGGGGCTGGCCGGGCTCGTCCTCGCGGCCGCCTACGGTGGCCCGTACCTCGTCCGCCGCCTCGGCCGGCGCCTGGTCGCGAGCCTGGCCCTGCTCGCTGCAGCGGGCCTGCTGATCGCCCTGCTGCCGTCACTACCCGGCGGCGATCGGGTCGTGCGCGCGGCGGTCGCCCACGTCCCCGGGGCCGGCCTGCTGCGCGACGCCCAGAAGTGGGTGCTGCCGCTCGTCCTGCTCGAGGCCCTGCTGGTCGGCGCGGCCGTGGCCCGGTTGCTCGAACGGGTGCGCGCGCTGCCCTGGCGGGTCGCCGTCGCGATCGCGGTGGTCGCCCTGCCGGTGATCGTGCTGCCCGATGCGGCCGCGGCCCTGCGCCCGACGCTCGACCCGGTGCACTACCCCGGCGACTGGACCGTCGTCGCCGGGCAGGTCGCCGGCGGTGACGCGGCGGTCCTGCCGTGGGGTTCCTACCGGACCTTCGCCTGGGCACCGGGGCGCAGCGTGCTCGACCCGGCGCCGCGGCTGCTGCCCGTCCGCACCGTGGTCGACGACCGGCTTGCGGTGTCCGGGCGGCTGCTCACCGGGGAGAACCCGCGGGCCGACCGGGTGCGCCGCGCGCTCGACGCCGGCCCCCGGTTGCCGGCCGCCCTGGCCGACCAGGGCATCCGCTGGGTGGTCGTCGAGCACGGCACGCCGGGGACGGTCCCCGACCTCGCCGGGCTGACGACCGTCCACGCCGGTGCCGACGTGTCGCTCTACCGGGTGCCCGGACCGGTCCGTCACGACCGCCCGTCCCCGCGCCGCATCGCGGTCGTTCTCGTCGCCGACGGGCTCGCCGTCGCGGGCCTCCTGCTGCTGCTCGGCTGGTGGTTGACCGGCCGGATCACCGAGGCCAACACGCGACGAAAGGCCCAGCGTGCTGGGGACCGCCCGTTGCTATAGTCGGCCTCAGGCAACGAGGGGGACCCCGTGAAGAAGTGGATTTCGGCGATCGTGTCCGGATTGGTAGGCGGGGCGCTGGCCGTCGTCGCCGCGTGGGGTGTTGTCTCGAGCTCGACCGCCGCCCCCGATCACAACCCGGCCGGGTCGCAGGTCGTCGACTACGGGCAGAAGTAGCCCGGCTGGCTGCAGGCAATCCGAGGTGGACCGCAGCGCGGTCCACCTCTTGTTCTGTCCGCCCCCTGCGTCAGCGGCGGCGGGCGCTCAGGACCTCGGCGAACCGGCGGCCGGACTCGGTCCAGTCGTAGTCGGCCGCGCGTTCCCGCGCGTTCTCGCCCATCCAGGCCCGCAGCGTCGCATCGACGAGCAGCTCCTCGGTCCGCTTCTGGAGTTCGGCGGAGTCGTCGACCAGCCAGCCGGTCTCGCCGTCGAGGATCGACTCGCAGACACCGCCGGCGGACCGATAGGCGATCGCCGGGACACCGTGGGCCGCGGCTTCCATGATCGCGATGCCCCAGCCCTCCTTCACCGACGGGGCGAGCAGCAGCCACGACCGGTCGAGGATGGCGTCCCGCTCGGCGTCGGTGACGTGCCCGTGGAAGGTGACCGCGTCGGCCAGGCCCAGCTCGGCGACCCGGTCGGCCAGCGTGCTGTGCCACCAGCCCTCGCCCACGATCTCGACCCGCAGGTCGGGGACGATCGCGCGCGCGGCCACGGCCGCCTCCAGCGCGTGCTCGACCTGCTTGTGCGGCACGAGCCGGCCGAGCACGCAGACGGTCGGGGCGATCGAGCGGGGCGCCTGGGGGACGACCCGCGGGAGGTCGAGGCCGTTGTGCACGATCGAGATGCGGTCGGCGTCGATACCGAGCGCGACGAGCTCCTGCCGGCTGGCGTCGGAGACCGTGATGTAGGAGTGCCGGCGGTACAGCCAGGGCGACAGCCGGGACTCGATCCACCAGCCGATCCGGCCCGTCGCACCCGGGAAGATGATCTGCCACTGCTCGCGGTGCACGTGGTGGACGAGGTTCACGATGCCGCGGCGGCGCACGAGCGGGGAGAAGAACGGGACGCCGTTCTGCACGTCGACCACCACGTCGGTGCGCCGGCCCTCCCGGCTGACCAGGTAGCGCAGGCCGTGCAGGTACACGCTCAGCCGGCCGCCGCGGCGGCGCATGCGCACACCGTCACGGATCTCGTCGGCCGGGGCGTCCGGGTGCGCGGCCGAGCAGATCGTCACGTCCCAGCCGTCGCGGACCAGGTGCTGCGCCATGCGCTCGACGTAGAGCTCCGAGCCGCCGCCCTCCGGGTGGGCCGTGTCGCGCCACACGAGCAGTGCGATGCTCGGTGGGCGCAGGTCGGCGGCCGCCCGCGCACGGGCGGCCCGACGGCGCAGGCGGGCGATCACGCCATGGACGCTAATGACGACCTACCAGCCGGACCGGAGGATTCAGACTGGAATCCACAGGTCCAAAGCCCCTAAGTGACGCGTCCGGCTACGCGTCGTTCAAGTGAAGGTACCGTGCACCGGGTGCACAGGGGGAAGGCCGCGCGGCGGGCGACGCTTCGACGCTCCGTGCGCCTGTTCCGGCTGTTCCTTCGCGAGCAGGGCGATCCGGATCTCTTCTACTCGGCCTTCGCCGCCGACTCGGTGGCGGCGCTCGACGATGTCGTCGCGCTGCGGGGCCGGACGGTCCTCGACGTCGGCGGCGGCCCCGGCTTCTTCGCCCGCAGCTTCGCCGCCGCCGGGGCCCGCTACGTCGGGGTCGAGATCGACGAGCCGACCGACGCCCCCGCCGAGGCGTTCGCCGTCCGCGGATCCGGCACCGCGCTGCCCTTCCGCGGCACGTCGATCGACGTCACGTACTGCTCGAACGTCCTCGAGCACGTCGCCGACGGGCGGCGCCTGTTCGACGAGCTCGTGCGGGTGACCCGCCCGGGCGGGACGATCTTCGTCTCGTTCACGCCCTGGTTCTCGCCGTGGGGCGGGCACGAGACGGCGCCGTGGCACTACCTCGGCGGTCAGCGAGCGGCCGACCGGTACGCCCGCCGGCGGGGCAAGCGGCCGAAGAACGACTTCGGCCGCTCCCTGTTCGCCTACCGCGCGGCCACCGTCCTGGCCTGGATCGACGGCAGCGCCGAGGTCGAGATCGTCCGGGCCTACCCGCGCTACCACCCGTGGTGGGCCTGGTGGATCGTCGCCGTCCCAGGGCTGCGCGAGGTCGCGACCTGGAACCTCGCTGTCGTGGTGCGGAAACGATGACGAGCGTCGAGGTCCGGGCCGCCGAGGCGGGTCGCCCGGCGCACCGGGTGATGCGCAGTGACGCGTTCGCGACCCAGCGCCTGCGCCTGGCGGCGATCTGCGGCGTTCTCGTCACTCTCGTGTTCTCGCAGCACGCGGGCAAGGTCGCGACCGACACCAAGTTGGATCTGGTGGTCGACCCGCTCAAGCTCCTGGCTCGCGGGTTGACCCTGTGGGACCCGAACGGCGCGTCGGGCCAGCTGCAGAACCAAGGCTACGGATACCTGTTTCCGATCGGCCCCTTCTACCTCCTGGGCCACTGGCTGAACCTCTCGCCGTGGGTGACCCAGCGGGCCTGGGAGTCCCTGCTGGTCGTCGTGGCCTTCCTCGGGACGGTCCGGTTGTCGCGGCTGCTCGGCGTGCGCGAATTCTGGCCGAAAGTCGCCGCCGGCCTGGCCTACGCGCTCGCGCCCCGGATGCTCAGCGAACTCGGGTCGATCTCTTCGGAGTTGATGCCGGTCGCTGCTCTGCCCTGGGTCCTCATCCCGCTCGTCGCCGGCGCGCGCACGGGCTCGCCCCGCAGGGCCGCCGCGCGGTCGGGTGTCGCGCTCCTGCTCGCCGGCGGGGTGAACGCGGCCGCTACGGTCGCCATCCTGCCCGCGCCGGCGCTGTGGCTGCTCACCCGCACCCGCGGTCCACGGCGGCGCCAGCTGGCGTTGTGGTGGGCGACGGCCGTCGTGCTCGCCTGCACCTGGTGGGCGGTCCCGCTCGTCCTCCTCGGCCGCTACAGCCCGCCGTTCCTGGATTGGATCGAACCGAGTTCGCTCACCACGGCGGTGACGAGTCTGTTCAGCAGCCTGCGCGGAGTCGATCACTGGGAGTCCTACCTCGGCCCGGGGGTGTGGCCGGCCGGTTGGATCTTCGTGGCCGTGCCCGCGGTCATCCTCGCGACGACGGGTGTGGCGGCCGGCGGGCTGGCCGGTCTCGCCCGCGCATCGACCCCGCACGCGACCTTCCTGCGGTCGCTGCTGATCGTCGGGCTGATCCTGCTCACGGCCGGACACGTGGCATCGGTCGGCCCTCCGTTCGCGGGCGACGTCCGTACGCTGCTCGACGGGCCGCTGAATGCGTTCCGCAACATCCACAAGTTCGATCCGCTCGTTCGCCTGCCTCTGGCGATCGGTCTGGGTCATCTGGTCGGGCGCGTCCGGGTGCCCGAAGTGCTGCGCACCAGGTTGCAGGGCTACCCGATCGAGATCCCGGCCCGGCGGATCGCGGCGCTCGGCCTGCTGACGGTGGGCATCGTCGCCGTCGCACCGGCGGTCACGGGCCGGCTGATCCCCAACTCGCGGACGACCGTCGACGCCTCGTGGTGGCACCAGACGAGCACCTGGCTGGCGCACCACTCGGCGGGCGGCCGGGCCCTCGTCGTCCCCGGATCGCCGCGCCCGGTGTACCTGTGGGGCCCGACGGTGGACGAAGCGCTGCAACCGCTCGCTGATTCCCCCTGGGCGGTGCGCGACGGTATCCCGCTCGGTCAAGCGGGCTACATCCGCCTGCTCGACTCGATCGAAGCTCGGTTCGCGGCCGGCACCCGCGACACCGCGCTCGCACCGCTGCTCGCGCGGGCCGGAATGCGCTACCTGGTGGTGCGCAACGACCTGGACGTCGCCGCCTCCGGTGCGACGCCGCTCGCCTACGTCCATGCCACCATCGCCCAGTCCCCGGGGTTCGCCCGGGTGGCCACCTTCGGACCACCGGTCGGGTTCCCGGCCACCGAGACCCAGCTGTACGACGCCGGTGCGAGCGGGCCCCGACCGGCGGTGGAGATCTTCTCCGTCGCCGGGTGGACCGGAACCGTGGCGCTCGAGTCCGGGATCGCGCCCCTGCGGGCGAACGGCTCGGCCGACCAACTCGGCAACCTCCTGGACCGCGGCCTGCGCCCCGACACACCGGTGCTCTTCGGCGCCGACGGGGACGCACCGCTCGCGGAGGGGCCTGTGGTTGCGACCGACGGCCTGCGTCGCCGCACGGCGAACTTCGGCCACGCCACTCTTGCGTCCGGCACGATGACGGCGGACCAGCCGTTTGCCACCGCACGCGCGGCGCAGGATTACCTGCCCCCGGATCCCGGGCCACTGTCGACGATGGCCTACGGCGGCGGCCTGGCCGACATCAGCGCCTCGTCGTCCGGTGCCGCCGCCGGTGCGCTGATCAACGCATCACGTGCGAACGGTGCTTGGTCGGCAGTTGACGGCGACCCCACGACGGCGTGGGAGAGCAGCGCCATCACCGGTCCCGACGGCCAGTGGATTCAGGCCCGCTTCACCCGACCGATCGCGGCCGCTCGGATGCAATTGGCCTTCGCGCCGAACCTGGGCGGCTACCCGACCCGGCTCGCGATCCGCACCGACGCCGGCGAACTGCGCACCGACGTGTCGCCGAGCTTCGCCCTGCAGTCGGTGGCACTGCCGCGCGGGAGCACCCAGAATCTGCGGATCACCGTGCTCGCGACCACCCGATCCGCGCGCGCCGTCGGCATCAGCACGCTCTCCGTGCCGGGGATCCAGCCGACCCGGTCGCTCACCGTGCCGATCCTGCGCTCACCCGACATCCTGGCCTTCGACGTCGATCCCGGCGCGCGGGGCAGCTGTCTGACGACTGCCGCGGGCGCAGCCTGCGACCCCGCGTTCGCCGCCCAGGGCGAAGAAGACGGTTCGTTGAACCGCAGCTTCGCGCTGCCCGCGGCGCGGGACTTCCTGCTGTCGGCGACCGTCCGGCTGCGGGGCGGCGGTGGCTTGAACGCATTGCTGGACGCAGCCCAACCGATCACCGCCACCGCGACGTCCGTCGCCAACGCCGACCCCCGGGAACGGCCGAGCGCGGCGGTGGACGGGAACGCCCGCACGGCCTGGGTGGCCGGTGCGGGCGACAAGGTCCCGTCCCTGACCCTGCACCTGTCGGCCTCGACCCTGATCGATCACCTGGTGCTCAGCACGGAGACCGCCACGGCGGTTGCCCGTCCGTTGACCGTTCGGGTGACGGTCGGTGACGAGGAGACGACGGCGGATGTCGGTACCGACGGGATCGTCGAGCTGCCCCGTCCGGTGCAGGCGAGAACCGTTCGGATCGACGTGCTCCGGTCCCAGCTCCGGCAGACCACGCTGACCGCCAGCGGCGTCTCCCGGCTGGTACCCGTCGGGATCAGCGAGGTTCAGGTCAACGGCGTCGCGAATTCCATCGTCACGGATCCGATCCGGATCGGTTGCGACGCGGGCGTGTCGGTCATCGTGGACGGCCGCGTGGTCGGGCTGCGGGTGACCGCGACGAGGGCGCAGGCGCTCACCGGTGCCATCGTCGACGCCACCCCGTGCGGTGCTGGGCTGCAGTCGCTCCCGGCGGGGAGGCAGGACGTTCGGTTCGCCTCGTCGGCGGTGACCACTCCCTACTCACTCACCTTCGCCCGCCCCGGCGCCTCGATGTCCACGCACACCGTCGACGGTTCGGCGGTGGTGGTGCATTGGCACGCGACCTCGCGCACGGTGCGGGTGCGTTCTGCGGGCACGGGCGTCCTCGTCGTGCGGGAGAACTACAACGCGGGCTGGACCGCGTCGATCCGCGGGCACGACTTGCGAGCGATCCGGGTCGACGGGTGGCAGCAGGGCTTCGTGGTGCCGGCGGGCGCGGACGGTCTCGTCCAGCTCCGGTTCGCCCCGCAACGCTCGTTCGTGGTCGGCCTCGTCGTAGGTGGCATGTTCGCGATCCTGTTGCTCGTCCTGGCCTCGGCCGGCCGTCAACGGCCGCGGCTGAACCCGCTGCGTGACGGTGTCGTGCGGCCCGCGGTGGCGGTGGTTGCGCTCGCCGCCGCGGCGACCCTGCTCGTCGGGTGGGTGGGCGCGGTGCTCGTCTTCGTCCTGTGGCGGGCCGAACGCGCCGTGCTCTCCGTCTTCGGCCGCCCGCTGCCGTGGTGGCTGGGCGGCGCGGTCGTCGGCACCGTCGGTCTGGCCGATGCCACGTGGTGGCAGCTGCAGGACCGGGGCGTGAGCGGCCTCGGCTGGGCTCAGGTGGCGGCGGCGACCGGCGTGGTGCTCGTTGCATCCCGCGCGACCACTGTCCCGCGGGTACGGCCGGACAGCCGAAGCAGCAGGGGCCGCTCGAGATAGAACCAGGAGAGGGTGCCCAGGACCGTGGCGGATCCTGCGGTGAGCAGGTAGTACTCCCAGAACCGGCCCTGGAAGATCGGCAGTCCCAGGTAGCGGTGGATCGCGGTCAGCATCGGCAGGTGCCACAGGTAGACGCCGTAGGAGATGTCGCCGAGGAACTTGGCCACCCGCCCCCCGAGGATGCGGCCGATGATGCCGCCCCCGCCGAGCGTGACCGGCACCATCATGAACACGACGGACAGCGTCTCGAGATGGTGGCGGATGAGCCATTCCGAGGTTGTCGAGGGTTCGAACGTCAGCGGACCGCCCACCGGCAGGGTCACGAACCACAGGATGATGACCGCGATCGCCCAGCACAGCAACGGCGCTTGCGCCCACGCCTGCAGCGTCGCGCGGAAACGCACCAGGGCGGTGCAGTCCTTCGGCACGCTCGACAGCACCGCCAGCAGCATGCCCGCGACGAACCAGTCGATCGTGCTCGGCAGCCAGTCCAGCGCCACGTACCCCAATGCCGTGAAGTGAAAGGTGCTGATCTGAAAGGCGATGGCACCACACACGATCACGGCGAACAGCGCCATCTGCCGGCGTAGCCGCTGGTTGACGTCACTGCCGAGCCTGCCGGCCAGCGCGGCGAGGAACGGCAGCGCCACGTAGAACGAGACCTCGGTGCACAGCGTCCACATCTGGCTCAGGGATGGATCGACCTGGTGACCGTTGTAGATCTGGATGAGGCCCAGATAGCTGAACCAGTCCAGCCCCGACGCGGTCCGGCTGCTCAGCAGCCCCAGGACCACGACGATCGTGAGCCAGTAGGCCGGCAGGATGCGCACCGCCCGGCGCCACCAGAACTGGAGGGTCGGCGCCACCGGTCGGCCGGTGAACAGGTTCACCGCGTACGGCCGGTAGAGCAGGAAGCCGGAGAGCATCAGGAAGATCGGAACCGCGATGTCGAATCGCGTCAGCCACGGTGCGTAGATGTTGTGACCGAACCCGGTCCCGCTCTGGTAGCCGACGTGGGTGGCCAGGATGAGGTAGCAGGCGAGCGCGCGCAGCCCGTCCAATGCGGGGAATCGCACCCGAGGTGGGGTGGTCGTCGTCGCGGTCATCGCGTCGCCGGAACCGGTGCGGCCACGAGGACGGCACCCAGGCAGAGGTTGGTGGCCAGGGACCCGCTGTGCACCAGCACCGCGCGCGGAGCGACCAGCGGTAGCCGGAGGGTGACGGTGCTGAGCGTGTCGGGAAGCTCGGTTCGCTCGCCGGCCACCGGTGCGATCCGGGTGCCGTCGGACGCACGGACGGCGAAATCGACCACCGATGCGGCCGGCTGAAGGTAGCTCATCCTGAGCACGTACTCCGATTCGTGGGGGACCGTGGTCAGCGGGATCTCCCAGTCGCCCGCCCCGCGCACGATGATGGCGCATCCCTTGGACTCCGGCTGACGACCGCGGGCGGCGATGAGCAGCGCCGAGGGCCCGATCGAGCCGTCCGAACGCACGACGAGCAGTCGTCCGGGCACGTTGAAGCGGACGGAGCGGCCCATCAGCCGCACGAGGTCCGAGAGGTGGTGGTGCGGCGAGATGAGCGGGATGACGGTCTGGTTCACCGGTGTGTCGTACATGGCCACCCCGGGACCGAGGCGATCGAGTTCCCGGCTCAGCGTTCGCACGTAGTCACGCGCCGGGCTCTTCGCCCACCCGCGGGTGTAGGTGGTCTGGGACGTGACCGACAGCGCGAGGATCGTCAGCACGGCAACCGCCGCGGCAACTCGCTTGGGCCGGCCGCGGCCGGCGGTCTCGATGCCGCGCGTTCCGGGATCTCCGGTTCCGCCGCGCGCCACCCGCTCGGCGATCGCCGACGCCGGCCCGGCCCAGAGCGACAGGCACACCGCGACGGCGAGGGGGATGGCGAAGTACCCGCTGTGTTCGAGTTGCCGGGCGATGATCATTCCGAAACCGCGGTAGCGTCCCACCGCCACGACCACTATGCCGACGACGGCGACGACGACCGGGATGCTCCACGCCACGACCGCGCGCCACCCGGTGCGACGCACCCCCGCGATGAACAGCAGCGTGACGAGCCCGCCCGCCGCGACCTGCAGCCAGACGGCGGGCTGCACGAGCAGCAGATAGTTGCCCGGGGAACCCTGCCAGTGGAGCGGGCCACCGAACATGGTCGGCAGCACCGACTCCCGGAACTCGACCGCCGTGACCCGCAAGGCGGTGCCGGCGCCGACGCCGGTCTGACCACGTTCGACGAATCGGCCCGAGCCGAAGAAGTAGGCGAGGAATGCCACGATCGGCGCCGCGATGAACGTCCATTCCGGCCAGCAGCGCAGGACGAAGCCGATCCGCCGCCGGAGCGGGCCGTCGGTGAGGAACCCGACCGAAAGCAACGGCAACCCGAGGGCGATGACGGCGGACTGCTCGGAGAAGGCCGCCGCCGCGAAGAGGCACAGCGCCGCACCGGCGGCCCAACGCAGGCGGCGGTCGAAGGCGTATCGCACGTGGGCGTGCAGGGCCAGCAGTACGAACACCTGGGAGGGGAGGAACGCGACGGACGCGGTGAACCACTGCAGCGTCTGGATGCCGAACGGGCTGACGGCGTACAGCGCGGTGACCACCAGCACCGCGGGCCGGCGTCCGACGAGCAGGACCAGGAGCCGGGCCAGCAGCACCGTCGTGACGGCCTGGACCGCGACCTCGAGCGCGACGACCGCGCCGTGATCGAGCGGCATCGTCCGGTACATCACCCAGTAGAGGAACCGGTCGCCGATGGCGAGGTGACCGCCTTGCGACTGGGTGAGGTACGAGAGGCTGAGCCGGCCGCTCCCGTCGACGAGGTTGGAGAAGTCGGCCTGGTAGTACCATCCGCGGCTGATCAGCGTCGCCAGCCAGGCGGCCTGCGCGACCACGATCGCCCAGAGGGCCACGGTGAACCGGTCGCTGCGGCGCCAGACCAACTGACCTCGGCGGGCGACCGCAGCCGGGGAGAGCGCCCGCGTCGCCGGCGCCACCTCGGCCGCGTCGGCCTCTGTGCTCACCTGATGGCTCCCCACTGCTCCGCCGTGTGCACCCGACAACCTCTGACGAATCGGACCTTCGGCCCTAGTGCCGAAGGTCCCCGCGTTTGTGGGTCCCATGCAGGGTACGTGTGGGCGCGATCACCTGTACGGTGCCCATTAACACAGATGACACCTGGATTTGACGTGGGAGCGAAAACATGCGCAAGGCATCGGGGGTCGTTCTCATCGGCCTCGGTCTGTTCGCCCTGGTCCTCACCATTCTGCTTCCCACCGTGGTGGTCGACCGGTCCAAGAAGACCCCGCTCGACCTGAACATCACCCAGGTCTCGTCCGGCCCGGCCAAGGTCCTCGACGTCAGCACCAACCAGCTGAAGGACGTGCGGCTGCAGGCCACGCGCGTGGTGAAGACCAACTCGCGCCTGTCGGACTCGTCGAAGACGACCGTGTTCGAGACGCTCTGCATCGTCATCATCCAGGGCCCGAACACCCCGAAGTGTGTCCGCTCCAGCGACCCACGCCTGTTGAGCGTGACGACCGACCAGGTCACCGCCGACCGCCGCAGCGCCGAGTCCGTGCACGTCCCCGGTTGGAACGAGAACATCAACGGCAAGGCCGCGACCCACACCGGCCTGTCGTACAAGTGGCCGATCGACGCGAAGAAGAAGACCTACATGTTCTTCCAGCCCGACCTGGGCAAGGCGTTCCCGGCGGTCTACCAGGGCACGTCCAAGATCAAGGGTCTGACGGTCTACAAGTACGTGTCCGCGACCGGCGTCCAGCCGTACAAGGTGCAGGGCCTGGTCGACGGCACCTACGACGACACCCGCACCGTCTGGGTCGAGCCGCAGACCGGTGCGATCATCAACGGTGTCGAGCACCAGGTGCAGAAGATCGGCGGCACCGAGCTCGCGCTGGACACGACGCTGAGCTTCGAGCAGTCGGCGATCGACTACCAGTCGAACTTCGCCAAGGACAAGATCGACCAGCTCAAGCTCGCGCAGCTCTGGGGCCCGCTGGTCCTCGGCATCATCGCGCTCGCATCGTTCGTCGGGGCCTACTTCCTGCTCCGCCGCCGCTCCCCGGGTGGCACGGACGGCGAGGGCGAGGGCCGGCACGGTCAGCCGACGCCGGACGACGACCCCAACTTCGCCGAGCCGCCGGTCTGGGCCGGCAGCTCGCAGACGTAGATCGCGGTACCGGGCAGGATCGCTCCGCGCAGCGGTGACCACTGGCCCCAGATCTGCGTGTGCCCGGCCGGCCACTCCGGTTCGATGAAGTCGACGAGCCGGAAGCCGGCCGCCGCGATCTCGCGGATGCGGTCGCCGAGCGTGCGGTGGTGCTCGACGTAGGTCGGCACGCCGTCGCCGTCGAACTCCACGTAGGGCGTGCGGTCCCAGTACGGCATCGTCGCGGTCAGCCCGCCCGGCCCCGGGTCGTCCGGGAACGACCAGCGGATCGGGTGCGTCGTGGCGAAGACCCAGCGCCCGCCCGGCCGCAGGACCCGCGCGACCTCGCGCATCACCCGCGCGCTGTCGGCGACGAACGCGACCGCGCCGAACGCGGTGAACGCGAGGTCGAAACACGCGTCGGCGAAGGGCAGGTACTGGGCGTCGGCCTGGACGAGCGGCACCTCGACGCCGGTCTGCTCGCCGCCATACCGTGCGTGCCGCAGCATGCCGGCCGAGAGGTCGAAGGACACCGGGCGCGCGCCCTGCCGGGCCAGCCACCGGGCGCACATCGCGCCCCCGCCGCCGACCTCCAGGATCCGCCGGCCCCGGACGTCGCCGAGCAGGTGCGCATCCTCCTCGCGGAGGTTCTCGGGGCACCAGACGAAGTCGTCGAGGCCGAGGAACTCGCCGTGCTCGGCGTGGTAGGCGTCGGCGTCGACGTCCCACCAGCTGCGGTTGGCCCGGACGGTGGAGGGGGCATCGGCCTCGATCCGGCCCACACCGGCCGGCCCGTCCGTCCCGTCCGTCACCATGCCCGTCACCCTAGGTCCCCACCGGCGCGAGCGCCGGGACGCTACCGGGCAGTAACCTCTCGCCCATGCCGATCCCGCTGCGGACCACCACGTTCTGGACCGTGTACAAGCTGCTCGACCGCGCGCCGGTCATGCAGCAGCCGGCCGAGAAGGTCCGCGCGGCCAGCGACCTGCGCAAGCGCCTCATGGCGCTGCCGCCGGCCGCCCTGCTCACCGGCCGGGTCCACCGGGGCGTCGAGGTCAGCCAGGCGGCGGCGACGGCGAGCGACGGCACCGTGCTGCCGCTGACCGTGTACCGCCCGCTCGGGGCCGGGGCGGCGCGCCTGCCCGTCGTGCTGAACTTCCACGGCGGTGGCTGGGTCTCCGGCGACGTCCACCAGTCGAAGTGGTGGGCGAGCTCGGTCGCGGCCCAGGCCGGGGTCGTCGTGGTGTCGGTCGAGTACCGGCTGGCGCCCGAGCACCCGTTCCCCGGCCCACCCGAGGACTGCTACGACGCCACCGTCTGGGTCGCCGAGCACGCCGACGAGTTGGGCGTGGACGCCGCGCGGCTCGCCGTCATGGGCGACAGCGCCGGCGGCAACCTGGCCGCCGTCGTCGCGCTGATGGCCCGCGACCGGGGGCGGCCGCCGATCGCGGCCCAGGTGCTCGTCTACCCGTCGGTCGATCTCGTCGACCAGCTGCCGTCCGAGACCGAGAACGCGAACGCGCCGATCCTGACCGGCAAGGACGTCGCCAACACCCCGGGGCTGTACTTCCTGGGCTCGACGGGGGACAAGGGCGACCCGTACGCGTCACCGCTGCGGGGCAAGCACGAGGGGCTGCCGCCGGCGCTGGTCCAGACGGCCCAGTTCGACCCGCTGCGCGACCACGGGGCCGCCTACGCGGAGGCCCTGCGGGCGGCGGGTGTCGAGGCGCGGTTGACGAACTACCTCGACGCCGTGCACGGCTACCTCTCGCTGCCCGGGCTCATGCCGGCGGCCCGGCAGGCGCTGGGCGAGGCGGTCGCCTTCCTGCGGGACCGGCTGGGGGCCTGATTACCCCGTATCCAGGGCAGTCCAGTACGCTGGGCGTGCGGATAAGTCTGTGACCTCGACATGGAGTAGGTCGCTCCCACCGAGCTTTGACGGGAACAGGGCCGGTCCGCGCCCGTACTACACCTTGTCAGGATCCATCCACTCAATGACGTCCACCGTAGAAGCCCCGGTCACCACCACCCCGCAAGTAGCGATCAACGACATCGGTTCCGTCGAGGACCTGCTGGCCGCCGTCGACATCACGATCAAGCCGTTCAATGACGGCGACATCGTCGAGGGCACGATCGTGAAGGTCGACCGGGACGAAGTCCTGCTCGACATCGGCTACAAGACCGAGGGCGTCATCCCCTCGCGAGAACTCTCCATCAAGCACGACGTCGACCCCAACGAGGTCGTTTCCGTGGGCGATGAGATCGAGGCGCTCGTCCTCCAGAAGGAGGACAAGGAGGGCCGGCTGATCCTGTCCAAGAAGCGCGCCCAGTACGAGCGCGCCTGGGGCACGATCGAGGAGAAGAAGGACAACGACGAGGTCGTCGAGGGCACCGTCATCGAGGTCGTCAAGGGCGGCCTGATCCTCGACATCGGCCTGCGCGGCTTCCTGCCCGCGTCGCTGGTCGAGATGCGCCGCGTGCGCGACCTGCAGCCCTACGTGGGCCAGACGCTCGAGGCCAAGATCATCGAGCTCGACAAGAACCGCAACAACGTCGTCCTGTCCCGCCGCGCGTGGCTCGAGGAGACCCAGTCCGAGGTCCGCAGCGACTTCCTCAACAAGCTGGCCAAGGGCCAGGTGCGCACCGGCGTCGTCAGCTCGATCGTCAACTTCGGCGCGTTCGTCGACCTCGGCGGCGTCGACGGTCTGGTGCACGTCTCCGAGCTGTCCTGGAAGCACATCGACCACCCGTCCGAGGTCGTCGAGGTCGGCCAGGAGGTCACCGTCGAGGTGCTCGACATCGACCTCGACCGCGAGCGCGTCTCGCTGTCGCTGAAGGCGACGCAGGAAGACCCGTGGCGGCACTTCGCCCGTACCCACCAGATCGGCCAGGTCGTGCCCGGCAAGGTCACGAAGTTGGTTCCGTTCGGTGCGTTCGTCCGCGTCCAGGACGGCATCGAGGGTCTGGTGCACATCTCCGAGCTCGCCGAGCGGCACGTCGAGATCCCGGAGCAGGTCGTCAACGTCGGCGACGAGTTGCTGGTCAAGGTCATCGACATCGACCTCGAGCGGCGCCGGATCTCGCTGTCGCTGAAGCAGGCCAACGAGGGTGCCCTCACCGACGACTCCTTCGACCCGGCGCAGTACGGCATGGAAGCCCAGTACGACGACAAGGGCAACTACATCTACCCCGAGGGCTTCGACCCCGACACCCAGGAGTGGCTGCCGGGCTACGACGCGCAGCGCGAGGAGTGGGAGAAGCGCTACGCCGCCGCCCGCGAGCGTTTCGAGGCGCACAAGAAGCAGCTCGAGGAGGCGCAGAAGGCCGACGCCCAGGCGGCGACCGAGTCGGGCGAGGCCACCTCGTACAGCTCGGACGCCCCGCCGGTGCCTCCCGGCCGAGTCCGGCGGCACGCTGGCCTCCGACGAGGCGCTCGCCGCGCTGCGGGAGAAGCTCGCCGGCCGCTGACCGGCACAGCACGCAGGGCAAAGGGCCCCGGGGACACTGTCCCCGGGGCCCTTCCGCGGCTGCCGGCCCGCTCCCGGCATTGAGTGGTCAGTGGCGACCTGAGTGGTCAGTCCTACCTGACCACTCAGTGCCGAACTGACCACTCGATATCGGACGAGCCGCGGATCAGCCCGCGGTGGCCAGCCATTCCGCGAACGTCGGGCCGGCGAGCAGCGCGCCGGGGTCGGGCAGCAGGCCGCCGCCGGCCAGGAGCGCGGCATCCGGGTCGTCCGGGTTGCTGACCTCGTGCACCGTCAGCGGTTCGGGCAAGCGGGCCGCGAGCAGCGCTGCCATCTCGACGAGCCGCTCCGCGCGGGGACCGGCGATGTCGCTGATCGTGCCGTCGAGCGCGGGAGACGGATCGAGGGCGAGATCGGCCAGCGCCTCGGCCACCGACCGCGCGGCGACCAGCTGCGTCCGCATGGGCGGCACCGCGACCGAGTCGCCCTGGCGTCCCCAGCCCATCAGCTGCTCGACGAACTCGTGGAACTGGGTGGCCCGCAGGATGCGTCCCGGCACCGGTCCGGCCAGCGTCGCCCGCTCGTGTGCGACCTTCGCGGTGCCGTAGCCGCCGCTGAACTTGTCGGCCCCGACGATCGACACGGCGACGATGCGCTGCACGCCGGCTCCCGCGGCCGCGGCCTGCAGGTTCTTCGCCGCGGTGGTGAAGAACTCGGTGGCTTCCTGCTCGTCCGGGGACGGGCCGGTGGCCGCGTCGATGACGGCCTCGACGCCGGCCAGTGCCGGGTCCAGGCCCTCGCCGGTGATGACGTCCACGCCGGTACGGCGCGACATCGGGACGACCTCGTGGCCGCGCTCGGTGAGGACGTCGACGACGTGGTGGCCGACCCGCCCGGTGGCCCCGGCGACTGCGATCTTCATGGTTGCTCCCCTGTGTCTCTCGATGTTCAGGTCTGCTGCTTCGACGCGGCTCGCCAGGGCGAGGTAACGGCGAGCCGCTACGGTGGCGGGCGTGAGAGTGGGACTGACCGGGGGAGTGGGCTCCGGCAAGAGCACCGTGGCCGCGCTGCTCGCCGAGCGCGGAGCGGTGATCATCGACGCCGACGCGATCGCCCGCGAGGTCGTCGAACCGGGCACGCCCGGCTTCGACGCGGTGGTGGCGAAGTTCGGCGACGCGGTGGTCGGTCCGGACGGCCGGCTCGACCGCCCGGCCCTGGCCGCGATCGTCTTCGCCGACGAGGCGAAGCGGGCCGAGCTCAACGCGATCGTGCACCCGCTCGTCGGGCAGCGGACGGGCGAGCTCATGGCAGCGACGGCACCGGACGACGTGGTCGTCTATGACGTCCCGCTGCTCGTCGAGAGCAACCTCGCCACCGGCTTCGACCTGGTGGTGGTCGTCGAGGCGAGCATCAACACGCGGCTGTCCCGGCTGGCCGGACGGGGCATGGCCGAGAAGGACGCCCGGGAACGGATGGCGGCCCAGGCCACCGACGAGCAGCGGCGCGAGGTGGCCGACGCGGTGATCGGCAACGACGGCTCGCTCGAGGAGCTGCGCGGCAACGTCGATGACCTGTGGGAGCTGCTGACCGCGGCCCGGCCGGAGGGGTAGGGCGGTTTGGAGCGGCTCGCGGGCATCGGATAGAGTCGTGCCTCGGCGGTCGGCCTGAAAAGGCCCCGCAATCGCGGACGTAGCGCAGCTGGTAGCGCATCACCTTGCCAAGGTGAGGGTCGCGGGTTCGAATCCCGTCGTCCGCTCGAGGTACCGCCGCCGGCAGCCGTACGCGCCGTCGTCGTGCGGGCGCCGGCGTACGGCGGCGTGGCCGAGTGGCTTAGGCAAGGGCCTGCAAAGCCCTGTACGCGGGTTCGATTCCCGCCGCCGCCTCGAAGGAAACACAACACCGCGCAAGCGGTGCAGATAAGGGCGATTAGCTCAGTGGGAGAGCACTACCTTGACACGGTAGGGGTCACTGGTTCAATCCCAGTATCGCCCACCAACGAACACCCGAGAAACAAAGGGCTCCAGCGCTTGCCAGCGCCGGAGCCCTTGTTTGTTTGTCGCTCATTTGTCGCTCGAACGGAACGTCACGAGGCGGTGTAGGCCGGTTCCAGACGGTCCGATCCGACCCCTCGTGGCCAGAAGCTGACGGTCAGTTGACGAAGGACTGCCGTGACCGCTGCACCCTCGACCTCTCGCTTGCCAGGCCGAATCCTGTCCTGATTGTCAGGGGCTCAAGCCAGCCTTGGGGCACTCGAGCCGAGAGGGAACTTCGATGACCGTCACCCACAGCGGTGCCCGGGCCACCCCACCCGCTGAACTCACGATCGCGCAACTCGCGGAGCAGGCAGCCGAGTCGATACGCGCTCTGAATCACCTGACGTATCCCGGTACCGGAGTGCCGGACGACCCGGCCGATGCGTCCGACGTCGTTGCTTCGCTCGCCCGCGTTGCCGGCCGCATTCCACAACTGCTCGGCCAACTGAGTCGATGGCTCGTCACAGAGCATCGCGCCGCGCAGTTGCGCCTTGACGCTTGGTCGCCGATGCCCGACGTCGGTACCGCCGTCGCCGAAGCCGTCGCAGATCTCACCGAGGCTGCCGAAGCCGCGCGCCGGACTGGCCGCGCTCTCGATTCGGCGAACCAGATATTCGCCCATCTGGCCGCCACGGTCGACGCGTGGGACGACGAGACGGAAGGCCCAGATCACGAATCTGCAACGAGTGCGCGCGAAAGCAATCGTCGGAACGCCTGTCCGGAGTGAAAGCAGGCGCCTCGCGCGGCGCCTCCGGAGCGAAGGGATCATCTGATGTCTGTAGGAACCACACGACCGCGGCCGGCGGTCGTAGACCTTCCGGATGCGGCGGCGATGCTTGGCATCGGCCGCACACTCGCTTACCGACTGGTGCGAGAGGGCAACTGGCCGACGCCCGTGATCCGCATGGGCCGGCTGATCAAGGTTCCCTTGCAGCCTCTGCAGGAGTACCTGCGTCGTCCGCTCGACGCCGCGTGAACGTACGGAGATCAGTGTTGTCGGAAGCGGGCGAGGTAGGTCGTGGACGACACGACGTGCCACAGAATCTTCGCGAAGTACTTCATTTCGGGGTGAGCGAGGGGTTAACTGGCGCAAACCACGTTAAGCGGTCTCCGTTGCCCATCGGGGAGCAGTGGGAGGTGCGGGTCGATGAGCACGCGAAGAGCGTGTCAGCCGGTCGGATCGCGGACGGTCCTCCGGTGGACCGTCATGGTTTCGCTGGCCACGCTGGCGTCGGGTTGCACCTCATCCGTGCATACCCAGGACCCGACCTCAAGCCCGACCACAAGCAACAGCGTGGTCACGACTTCCACATCGATTAGTCCCACCTCGCCGACGACATCGCCAACGTGGACGCCCCCGGCGTACGGCGACGCCCGGCCGGCTGTCGATGCCTACCTTGCAATGCTGACTGCGGGGAACGCGGCGTTCCGGGATCCACAGCACGCGAGCGATGCGCCGATCGACAAGTACGCAGACGGAGAAATCCGCTATATCTACCACCAGTCGCTCGCCGACGCGCGGAAGCAGAAGCTCGCGTATCGAGGCACACCTGCAATGCCGAGGGTCACGGTCGTGTCGCTGGCACTGAATGCCTCGCTTCCGAAGGTCGTGCTTCGTGACTGCGCACTCAGTTCGGCCAACGATCCGTGGACCGCCTATTCGCTGGCCACTGGCAAGCCCATTCCGTCGGCGCCCAACAAGGTCCCGCCGCCATACGCGAATACGATCACGGCGTTCAAGACGCAGAACGTGTGGCATGTCTTCACGATCAAGACGGACGGCACGAGGACATGTCATCCGTAGCCGGAAGGTGGGCCGCGTCCCTTTCCGTAGCGCTCGCCCTCGTGTTTACGGTCCACGTGTCACCAGCAGGAGCGGGTGAACCTAAGCCGCCCTGCACCCCCGGCGACCCAAACTGCGTGATCATCGGTACCGGTGACCCTGGGGGACCGGGCAACCCGGGCGGAGGCGGTACCGGAGGCCCAGGTGGCGGCGGGCCGACGCCGCCCGATCCTTGCCTGCCGGATACGGGCTACTCATACATTGCCTGCCGCTCGATAGGCATCGTAGGCCTCGACATCTGCGTCCCGATCTTCGAGCAGAACAAGGGCACTCTGACCCTGGCAGACCTCAATGCGCTGCTCGTCGCCAATGGCTGCCCACCTGCGCCGGCGAACTTGGTGCCGCCATCGCCTGCGGAGCTTGCCCTGCGCGCGTTGGCGGGATTTCGTCTGCCGAGCCCGTCGGGTCATCGGTCGCCGTCGGAGACGCTGGACTTCAACGGTTACCCGTTCACCTACGTCAATTTGTGGCTGTTCTTCTGGACTGACCCAGGCACGTGGAAGTCGTTGTCGGCGACGGCTCGTGCTGGTGGGAACTGGGCGACGGTCACGGCGAAGCCGGTGTCGTTGTCGTACGACCCGGGGGATGGATCGCCGTTGGTGGGGTGCGACGGCCCGGGTCGGCCATGGACGGATGCGGACGGGAACGCGGCGCCGAGTGACGGGGCCTGCGGGTATCAGTACTACCAGGTGACGTCCCAGCCGGTGACGTCGAGGCAGACGATCACGTGGCAGTTGTCCTGGGCCGGATCGGGCGGGACGGGCGGGACGTTCCCGGATCGGTCGACGTCAACTAGCGGGCAGCTCCAGGTGATGCAGATCCAAACGGTGGTGGTTCGGCGATGACGTCCTCTTCCTCTTCGCAGCGGCTGGTGCCGAACGCGCCGCAAGGAATGACGAACGGGCATCGGTCTGGGTCACCAGCGGTTGGCCCGAATCTGCCGACACGCAATCACCCGAAGGGGTATGTGGCGTTGGCGGTGGCGTTGATCGTGACGTTCTCCGCGCTGGGGTTCTGGTTCTACACGCAGGCCGGCTCGAAGGTGACGGTCATCGAAGCGGTCAAGGACATCCCGGTCGGGCACACCATCGTCCGCTCGGACCTGTCCACGGTGGAGGTGTCCGGCGGGGTGACTGCCGTGGCGGGCAACCACCTGGACAGCCTGATCGGGCAGGTCGCGGTGGTGGAGATCTTGCCGAACACATTGATCCAGCGAGCGATGGTCGGCGCGGCCTCAACGCTGCCGTCGACACAGGCGATCGTCGGTGTGGCGGTGTCGGCCGGGCAGGTCCCGTCTTCGGGCTTGCAGCCGGGTGATCACGTGCAGGTGATCGGGCTGGCGCAGAAGGGTGTTGCGTCCGGACCCGGCTCGACCTCGACCGTGCTTGCACCATCGGTGCTGGTGTACGACGTGCGCGACAACCTGTCCGCGGCAGGTGGGCTCCTGGTGTCGCTGGTGGTGCCGGTGAATGCATCGGTACCGATCGCGACGGCAAGCAACGCCGGACTGGTCGCGCTCGTGCGGGTGGGCAGCTAGCCGTGATCATCGCTGTCGGAGGCGACAAGGGCGCGCCCGGCGCGACCACGCTAGCGACCACCCTGGCCCTGGTGTGGCCAGGGGAGCGGGTCCTGGCCGAGCTGGACCCGCGCGGCGCGGACCTGCCGTTTCGACTGCACCGCGCCTCGGGCGGCCCGATTCAGGAGCGGCCCTCGATCGCCGCGCTGGCCGTCGACGCCCGTCCGGGCAACGCGGCCCCACCGCTGGACCGCTACGCGCAGGCGACGACGCTCGGAGTGCCGCTGATTCCCGGTGAGCTCTCGATTCGGACGATGGCCAACCTGGCACCGCACTTGCCGGCGATCGCGAAAGCAGCCGCGGCATGGCGGGGCGTGGTGATCGCCGACTTAGGCGCATTGCTGCCGGGCAACCCGGCGCTAGCGCTGGCCAAGGCGGCACCGGTGACGTTGGTGACGACCCGCTCGACGCTGGAGGGCCTGTCCCGTCTCGTGGAGCGGGTCGAGGCGCTCAGCGATGTGACCGGCGACGCCAGCCGCACCGCACCGCCGGTGGGCGTCGTGGTGATCGCCGAGCCGAGGGACGCGAAGGCCGCGGTCGAACGGGCCGGCCGGCTGCTCGCCGCGGCGGGCTCGCCCGCACCAGTGGTCGGCTCGCTGCCACTGGACCCGAAGGCTGTCGCCGGCTTGTACTCGACGTCGCCGAGCAAGAAGCTCTGGAAGTCGCCGCTGGCCCGGGCCGGGCGTGAACTGGTCGATGCCCTCTACACGTTATGGCCAGAGTTCATGCAGCTGGCTCTGGACCAGATGAACCGCGGCGGGCCGTATCAGCCGGTGGCCGCGCCGGCCGCGAGCCTCGATCGGGGTGAGGAGCACGCGGCCGCGCAGCGGCTGGTCGGTCACCGGGTGCAGTCGGTCGAGCACCCGCCGGCGGCACAGAGGCACGCGGGGCCGCAGCGGCGGCCACCGACGCTGGACTGGCCGGCTCCGGGAGGACAGCTATGACCGAGGCCGAACCGCTGGACTACCGCCTGGTGCAACAGTTGCAGTCACGCGTTGCCCAGCAGCTGAACCGGGAGGCGCAGCGCCGCGAGGCGGCGGGCGAGCCAGAACTTGCCCGGGTCGATGAGCAGCAGATGGCGTGGTCGTTCATCGTCGCAGCGGTCGGCAGCCATCTGCAGGAGCACCTGGCCGCCGGCGGAGAGGTGTCGACGGACCGCAGCTACGACCAGCGGCTCGCGTCCGGTGTGTATGCGGCGATGTTCGGCGCGGGGGAGTTGCAGGAACTGCTCGACGACGAGCGGGTGGAGAACATCGACATCAACGGCTGCGATGAGGTGTGGGTGACGTACGCCAGCGACCCGGAGCCGCACCGGCACCGTCCGCTTGCCGCGACCGACGCCGACCTGATCGAGATCATCCGCAGCCAGGCCGCGCACGCCGGCATCAACGCCAGGCCCTGGACACCGAACACCCCGGAGCTGGACCTGCGGCTGTCGGACGGCTCCCGACTCTCGGCGGTGATGGGCGCATCGGAACGCCCGTCGATCTCGATCCGCCGCAATCGGTTCCCGCAGATGTTCCTGCCCCGTCTGGTCGAGCTAGAGACCGTCGATGAGCAGGCGGCACTGTTCTTGCAGGCTGCGGTCCTGTCGAGGATGAACGTGATGGTGTGCGGCAGCACTGACGCTGGCAAGACCACGATGCTCCGTGCGCTGATCAACGTCATCCCGCCGCACGAGCGGCTGGTCACGATCGAGAAGGCCCTCGAGCTAGGCCTGCGCCGCCACCCTGACCTGCACCCGAACGTCGTCGAGTGCGAGATGGTGCTGCCCGACGCCGAGGGCCATGGCGGAATCAGCATGGAACAGCTGGTGCGCCGCTCGCTGCGCCAGAACCCGTCGCGGGTGATCGTGGGCGAGGTCTTGGGCGAGGAGATCGTGACCATGCTCAATGCGATGAGCCAGGGCAACGACGGCTCACTGTCGACGATCCATGCCCGGTCGAGTTTCGCCGCGCTGGATCGCATAGCCTCCTACGCTGCCCAGGCCGAGGGCCTGTCCTTCGAGGTGACCCATTCGCTGATCGCCGGGGCGATCGACTTCATCGTGTTCATCTACAAGAACCCGCTGATGGGCGGGAGACGGGTGGTGGCCGAGGTCCGGGAGATCACCGGCTTCGACGGGCAGCGCGTTTCCTCGAGCGAGATCTTCCATGCCTCGACGGCGAACGGGCGCGCGATACGCACCGAGACGCCGCTGACCGCGGAGCGCCGCAAGCGGTTGGAGGACGCCGGGTACAACGACGTCGGCTGGTTCAGTGAGCTCGGATGAACGACACGCTGCTCGGCGGCCTGGCCGCTGCCGTGATCGCCGCAGGGTTCGCCTGCGGGCTGATGGTGCTGGCTGTCTACGTCCGCGGGGTGACCCCGAACCCGGCCAAGCCGCCGGGCCTCGGGCACCGCATCGGGCAGGCGTTGCGCTCGCCGGCACTCACGTCGCGGCTGGCCGGGGGAGTGGTGCTCGGTCTGTTGACGTTGGTGCTGACCCGGTGGCCAGTCGCCGCGATCGGTGTCACGGCGCTGGTGATGTGCTGGCCGTTGCTGTTCGGCGGCGCCCGGGTCGAGCAGGCTCAGATCGCCCGGCTCGAGGCGCTAGTGATCTGGACCGAGTCGCTGCGCGACACGATCACCGCGCGCGCTTCGCTGGAGCAGGCGATCCCGGCCACGACGATGTCGGCGCCGCCGGTGATCGCGCCCGCGCTGGCCCGTCTCGGTGGGCTGGTCCGCTCGCGGGTTCCGCTGGATCGCGCGTTGATGAGCTTGTCTGCCGAGCTGAACGACGCCAGCGCGGACAAGGTCATCGGCAGCTTGATCCTCAACGTGCGGCAGCGCGGCACCGGCCTGGCTGCGGTGCTGAGCGCGTTGGCGTCCTCGGCCCGGGCCGAGCTGGACCAGCGGCGCCAGATCATGGCCGGCCGGGCGTCGATGCGCCGCAGTGTGCAGCTGGTTGTGATCATCACGATCGGGTTCGCGGTGTTCCTGGTGCTGTTCAGCCGCGAGTACGTCAAGCCCTATGGCACGGCAGCCGGTCAGGTCGCGCTGCTGGCGGTGGTCGCCCTTTTCGGCGTGGGGTTCTATTGGATGCGGCGCCTGGCCGGCGGTGAACCGGCACAGCCGTTCTTGACTCGGCCAGCAACGCGGATCGCCGCGAAGGACGTGCAGGTCCTGCGGCACCTGACTGGGTTGGACGCCGAGGACGCCACCGAGCTGTCCGCCGGTCTGCGCGCTACCGGGACGGGCAGGGCGGCCCGATGATCGCCCTGCCGCTGGTGGGTGCCGCCATCGGCGGCCTGCTGTTCTGGCTGTTCGTGCAGGTTCGCCCGCCCAAGGCGGACCCGCTGGTCGAGTTGGGCCGCTTCCATGCCGGGCGCGTCGTCACCGTCCGCAGGCCGATCACCGCGACTGGCGCGTCCGGGTTGCAGGCTCGGGTCGGGCGGTGGTTCGTTCTCGAGTTGGCTCGCCGCGGCGTCGCCTACTCGAGCTTGCGGCAGGACCTCGCGTTGAGCGGGGAGAACGTCGACACCGCGATGGGCCGCAAGGTCCTCGTCGGCGTGGGCGGCCTGATCTTCGGTCTGATGTTGATGACCGTGCTGTCCCTGGCCGGGGTGAGTCTGCCGCTGGGGACGCCGCTGGTGGTGGCGATCGGGCTGGGGGCGTTGTTCTTCGTCGTCCCGGACCTAGAGGCGCGGCAGACCGCGACCAAGCGGCGGCGGGAGTTTCGCCGGGCGCTCGGTGCGTACCTGGACTGGGTGTCGCTGCAAATGTCGGGTCGCGCGGCGGCCGAGCAGGCGCTGCCGGACGCGGCACGGATCGGCGGCGGCTGGCCGCTGGCGCTGATCCGGTACACCGTCAACGGCGCGACCCGCTCTGGGCAGGACGTGTGGGAGGCCCTCGGCGAGCTCGGGCACCGGATCGGCGTCACGCAGCTGTCCGAGCTCGGCGCACTGGTCCAGCTGGTCGCGCATGACGGGGCGCAGGTCCGCGACACGCTCAGCGCCCGCGCGGCCAGCCTGCGTGCGGAGGAGCTGGCCGATGCGCAGGGGATCGCGGGGAAGCGGGATCAGTCGATGTTGATGGCCCAGATTCTTCTGGGCGTCGGGTTCGCCGTGTTCCTCGGCTACCCGGCAGTTGTGAACTTCCTGCGCATCTGAGACGCGGGTCGAGCAGTCGCACAACCCAACCACGAAGGAACGGAAGCAGGAGGGGAATCAGATGCTGGTGATGACTGAGCTGCAGCTGGTATGGGCGTGGTTCCAAACGCGCCGCGAGGAGATGAAGGAGCAGCCAAGCGACCGCGGCGACGGCATCCTGATCTGGGTGATCATGACCGCGCTGCTTGCGGCCGCGGCGATCGCGATCGTGGCGATCATCGTCACCAAGGCGACCGACAAGGCCAACAACACCAGTACCCAGTAGTTCCCGGATCTGGGATGTCGACATGTCGGTGAGTCGTGAGGTGGGACTAGCCGGCGCCGCGCTGCGGCGCCGGTACCGCGGGCTGCGCGGGAGCAAGCACGGCAAGGATCGCGACGCTGGCTACTCAGTGCTCGAGGCGGCGATCACGCTGCCGACAATCGTGTTCTTGCTGATGGCGATCGTGCAGTGGGCGATCGTGTGGCACGCCCGCGGGCTCGCGCAAGCCGCGGCCCAGGAGGGGCTGCGCAACGCCGCCGCGTACGGATCGAGCGCCGCCGCCGGACGCGAGGACATCCAGAACTACATCCGCCAGGTCGCCCCGAACGCGCTGGGCGATCCACAGATTGACGTCACTCGCTCAGGCAACACGATCACGGTGCACATCCACGCGAACGTGCCGAGCCTGGTGCCGTTCGGGACGTTCAGCGTCGACGCGACTGCCTCCTCCCCAGCCGAGACCTGGTCGCCATCGTGAAGGGCTGGCTGCGCCGGCGTTGCACGGCCATGAAGGAGCACGGTCCCGATTGCGGCGCGTTCGCCGCGCTCGAGTTGGTGGTCCTGTTCCCATTCATCCTGGTCATGATCGCGCTGGTCGCGGCGTTCGGCCGGGTCGAGCGCGGCCGGCAACTGGTCGACCAGGCCGCGCAAGCGGCCTCCCGCGCTGGTTCGCTCGCCTCGACGCCCTACACCGCGAACTCGGCCGCGCAGAACGCTGCGTCCGAGACTCTGCGCGACGGCGGGCTGAGCTGCTCGAACATGACTGTCACGCTGGACACCTCGCAGTTCCACGCCGGCGGCAAGGTGATCGCGCACGTGTCCTGCCTTGCAGATCTGAGTGGCCTGGCGATGTCCGGAGTGCCGGGGTCGGTGACGCTGACCGCAAACGCGACCTCACCGCTG
>CAVZHT010000001.1:0-4047046 GCA_963775175.1 uncultured Actinomycetota bacterium | reverse complement strand
CGGCTGATGCTTCAACGCACACCGCGTCGGGGCGACGACAGATGGGACCGAGACGACCGTGGGTCGATCGCGCTGTGGTTCGCAATCACCGCGCTCGCCGCCTTTGCGATGCTCGGCCTGGTCGTGGACGGCGGTTCGGCCCTGGCCACGAGGGAACGCGTCGCGGACCTGTCCAGCCAGGCCGCCCGGGCGGGTGCCGGGGCTTTGCTTCCGTCCTCGCTACGCGGCAGCCCGTCCGGTCTGGCCGCCGATCCCGCAGCGGCCCGGCAGGCCGCGCTGGACGTTCTGGCGGCCGGTGGCGCGACCGGGGAGGTGTCAGTGAGTGGTGACACGGTCACCGTCACGGCACACATCGCCAAGCGCACCGCCATCCTGTCGGCGATGGGGCTGACGGACATCTCGCAATCGGCAACCGCCTCGGCGACGGCCCTGTACGGCGGCACTCAGGTGGAAGGTGGTGGCTAGGCGATGGCGAAGCGGCTCCGTGCGTGGATCGCGTTGCTCCTGCTGCTCGCGGTCGTGGTCGGGCTCCCGACCGCGCTTGCGGCGACGATCGGCAACCCGCTCGCGGCGTGGCCGGACATCAAGGCCGGCGACATGTCCGACCGCGCCGTCGCGGCGATCCTCGCCGGCGTGGCATGGCTGGCCTGGACGAGTTTCGCGCTGGCGTTCTTCGTCGAGTTCGCCGAGGCGGTCGCGGCGAAGCTAGGCCATCACGCGGCACGCGAGCGGCGCATCCCGCTGCTGGGGTTCCAGCAGGACCTCGCCCGCACCGTGCTCGCCGCGGTGTTCGTCCTAGCTCCGACGGTGGCCGGCCTCGTCGGCCCGGCCGCGCGCTCCATGGCCGTGCCGGCCGGACATGTCGCGCCCCCGCCAGCGGCAGTCACCACCCACCACATGTCCGACGCGTCGGCGACGGCGGCGAGCACTCGGCCGAGTACGACCACGGCAGCGGCCGAGCACACGTCGACGACTACCTACACTGTGCCGGCGGACGGCGGCATGTCTACGTACTGGGATCTCGGCCAGCACTACCTCGGCTCGGGCGAGCGGTGGCCGGAAATCTGGCAACTGAACGAGGGCCGCACGCAGGCAGACGGCGCCGTAATGAGCTCGCCGCAACTGCTGATGCGCGGCTGGACCGTGCTCATCCCGATTACCGCGCCGGCGTCCCCGCACGGCAGCCAGGACGTGATCGTCGAGCCGGGCGACACCCTGTCTGGACTGGCCACCGAAAGCGGCGACAGCAACTGGACCAAGGCCTGGGTCGCTAACGCCGACCGGGTCGAGCCCGGCGGGGACAGGTTTACCGACCCGGACCTGATCCGCCCGGGCTGGACCATCACGCTGCCCGGCACGTCCGCGACACCAAGCCCAACCCAGCTTCCGCCGGTTCGCACGCCACCGGCGCCGACGCATGCGCCGCCCACACACGTCCCACCCGTGGCCACGCCACCGTCGCCATCGACGCCGGTCCCGCAGTCACCGGCCCCGGCCGAACCGACATCGGTGTCCACGCCAGCACCCGCCGCGACAGCCCCGGCGCCGGCGGTGAGCGCCGCTCGCCAAGGTGAGGGCGGGTCGCAGCTGCCGATGGTGTTCGCCTCCGGCGGCGGTGTGCTGCTTGCCGGGGCGTCGCTGACCGCGCTGCTATGCCACCGCCGTCGCCAGTTCCGGTACCGCACCCTGGGACGCACGATCAGCTCCACCCCGCCCGAGCTTGCCGGGGCGGAGAAGTCGCTGCTGCAGAGCGGCGCCTCGGCGATCGCCGACGTGACCTGGCTGGATCAGGCCCTGCGCTCCCTGGTGCACACGATGTCCAAGGTCACCGGTTCGCGGCTGCCGGACGTGGTCGCGGCCCGGCTCGCGGCCGACGAGCTGCAGCTGGTTCTGACCACGGCACACCACCAGCCTCCGGCACCGTGGACCGTCGATCAGGACGGGACCCGCTGGACCCTTGCCCGGGGTGCGGATCTCGGTTACGAGCAGACCGAGCAGGTCTATCACTTCGCCCCGTTCCCGACCTTGTCCTCGGTCGGCTACACCGAGGCAGGGGAGAACTGGCTGATCGACCTGGAACGAGTCGCCGCGATGTCGCTGATCGGCAACCCGGATCGCTGCCTGAACCTGGCCCGCTTCCTGGCCGCCGAGCTCGCGCACAACACCTGGTCCGAGCAACTGCAGGTCACCCTCGTCGGGTTCGGGCAGGAGATGGCGCAGCTCAATCCGGCCCGGCTGTCCTACACCGAGGACCTGGCCGGTGCGATCGCGATCGTGCGCGGACAGTTCGAGCAGATCGGCGAGCTGGCCGACGAGGCCGGCATCGACGTCCTGGCCGGCCGACTCGGCAACATCGCCGGCGACGCGTGGGCACCCCACGTGCTGCTGATCGCACCGAGCCTGGCCACCGACCAGGCCGGCCTGGACGCACTGCTGGCGGCGATGCGCCGCCGAGCGGCACGCACCGCGATCGCGCTGGTGCTGGCCGAGGAACCGCAGCAGGTGTCCGCGACCCGCTGGCAGCTGCACCTGTCCGACGACGGCCGTGTCAGCGTCCCCGCACTCGGGGTCGAGCTGGTCGCGCAACAGCTGCCGGCCGAGGAAGCGGCGCCACTCGCGCAACTGCTCGCGCTCGCCGCGTCCACCGACGACGAGCCGATGCCGGCCGCGCACGGCGACCAGCCCTGGGACGCGTTCGCCGACGCGGCCGGGGCGTTGCGGTCCGAGCTGACCGCGCACGCAACTGACGTGCCGGTCACCGGCCTGGACAAGACCCGGCCACGGGCCTCGGCGACGTTGCTGCCGCTGCCGACCGCGACCTACCTGACGCAGACCGCGACCACGCTGCCCGACATCCAGACGCTCGCCCCGCCGGTCAGCGAGGACACCCGCCGCGAGGTCGAGGCCGCCGACCCCACCCTGGACGAGGACCTCGCCGCCTGGCGCGACCCGAACTCCAAGCGCGCGAAACTCCGGCTGCTCGGCGCACCCCTGATGACCGCGCACGGGTCGCTTCCGGCCGGGCGGCCGCGCACCGACTTCTACACCGAAGTCGTCGCGTTCCTCTCGACTCGACCCGGCTCCACGGTCGGGCAACTGGCCACCGCGCTGTGGCCGAACGACCCCGGCATGGCCGGCAAGACCACACCGCGGCAGACCGTCACCGTGGTGCGCAAATGGCTCGGTACGAACCCCGACACCGGGCACGAGCACCTGCCGTTCGGCGGAGACGGATCGACGACCGGCACCTACCGGATCGAGGGGCTGCTCGTCGACGCTGACCTGGTGCGGCGTCTGCGGCTGCGCGGCGCGGCACACGGGGCTGACGGCGACGGCATGGCTGACCTGCTCGCCGCGCTTGAGCTCGTCGACGGTGTGCCAATCGACCGGGCCGGGATCCGCGCCCGCCGAAGCCCGGACGGGTCCATGGTCGAGCCGTACTCCTGGCTGGTCGATCGCCCGCTGGATCACGAATACTCGGCGATGATCACCGACCTCGCCCACCTGGTGGTCACCTACCTGATCCCGGCCGGCGACCCGGAGAAGGCGGCGTGGGCTGCGCAGGTCGCTCTGCGGGCTGGGGACAGCTCCGACGTGCCGCTGCTGGACCTGGTGGCCGCCTGTGTCGCGCAAGACGAGCGGGCCACGGCGGAGCAGTACGCCCGGCGGATCATGGGCAATCACGATGCCGAGGTCGAAGAGGACCTGCCGCCGCGTACCTACGAGGTGCTACGGCGGCTCCTGTGGGCAACCGACGCGGTCGGCTAATCCGTCGCTTGGCCTGTCTGCATCGAACACCTCGTCGACGCGAGATCGCCGAATATGCACGGCCCCCGCATCGAAGCGCTGACGGGCGCGCTCGCAATATGTGTGCGAACAGTCGCCTCTCTAAACAGAGACGATCCGCCTCCGTGAGCCGGAGCCAGCTGCGGCGTCGATCAATCAACGGACAAGTTCACGGCAGTAGTGATCAACTAGGACGCGGACCAACTGCTCGCCGCGTAGCGTCAGCGCTTCAAGTGACGACGCGTCCAAGGCACGGAAGTTCGTCGGGTGTGAACTAACCCTTTGCACAGGCACGAGGTCAGCCAGTGGAGCAGGCATCCGACGATCCGGCATTCCGAGGTACGCGTGCACGAAGCCCTTTAGCTGCCCGGAGCCAGCTGCGGAGTTAAGTAGAGCTCGTCCACCATCCTGAGTCTTGCGATAGGTGATGTCGAAACTTCGTGCGAGCCGTGCCGGTAGGAATCGCGCCCTCGAATCCTTCGCGCGCCCGCGGCCGGCATCGACCGCGATGATGTAGTCCACCTCGTAGGCGTGCTGTGTGAACGATGGCGATCGTCCTGGCAGCAGCACTGACAGGCCGAGGTTGTCGTACACGCCTCCGTCAGTCATGCAGACTCTCTGCTCGTGGCTCGTCCCATCAGCCCTAGCGAACGTGTAAGTTCGCTCGACCGCCGGCAGCAACAACGGGAACGCGGCGGATGCAGAGACCGCCTCCGCCACGGTGACGAGATCGGCGATGCGACCGTGGGCAGAGCACGAAGAGCCCGCGCCCGAGAAGCGGACCGCGTTGGTCGTCCGCAGATCCGTCGCGGACAGCACGGTAATCACTCCGTGGTTGGTCGGCGCATCGATCGGCGTCGAGCCGAACAGCTGATCCTCCAGGACGTGGCGCAACGCATCGGTGCGAGTGGTCGTGCGATCCATGTGCGCGCGCAGACCTGGAACGCACGATCTGGTCAGGCTGAGCAGATCGAGCGTCAGATGTCGCGGGGACAGTTGCTTCCTGGCGATGTCGAGTTGGATGCCCCGCGAGAGAAGGTTCACTGCACCGGCGTCGAACTCGCTGAAGCTCCTCGGACCGTAGGCCCAAATCGCAGATATCAACGCCCCGCCACTGATCCCCGACAGGACGTGCACGTTGCGGAGCAAATCCAGATCATGCAGGGCCCTCAACGCCCCTAACCCGAAGGCCGCAGCGCGGAATCCGCCTCCGGACAGTGCCAGGCCAATCTTGGGTTCGCACGTCACGGCTGCCGCCTCCGCAGCCCACTGGCAAGCTTCGACATCCAACGACGCAGCCGTCCTGGTGCAGCTGCGTCCGACGCGCCACTGCCCGCACTCCCAGCTCGGAAGTACTCGCCGGGTGGGCGCGGCGGTTGGTCGCCCGTTGCCGCGGTCGTGGTGCTGGTGATCTGATGCAGGTAGATGTCCGGCTCATCGTCGGCATCGCGCCACGATGCCCAGCGGGTGCTATCGCCGGCGACGATGAGCATGAGCGCTCGCGACACGCCGTCGATCGGTATGACCAGCGAGCCCATCCCTTGCTCGTCGGTAGTGCTCGGCCGGGCTGCACCTTCCGGATGGGTGTGCCACATGCCCACGAACCCGCTGGCGTCTGCAGTGGCGGCACGGAAGTGGTCGATGCTTGCCTGCGCGCCGTCTGTCCCGTGCTCGAAGTGGTGGCGGCCGAGCATGCTGTCCGGTGTCGGTGGACACGCATGATCAACGAAGATGCAGCCCACGCCATCGTCGACGGTGCCGATCAGCATGCCGCCGGTCTCGACGAGTTCGGCGTGCAGCCGCGCGCGTCGACGCACCTCCGCGCGGATGTCGCTTAGCGCCCCATGCGATAGGCGCACCTCGTATTCACCCGACTCTTCACCAACGACACGGTCGTTGGTCCAGCCCAGGGAGGCGACTGCGGGATGCCTGCCTTCGCCGCCATGTGCAGCCAGCGGCGACCTGACCGCGACCGCGGTCATCGGGTCAAAGTGATCCGCCCGAGCGAACGCTACATCGACGGCGGCGAGCAGCATCGCGTTGCCCAGTGCGGCAAGGTCTGCCGCCGATCCGGTGAACGTCGGCTCAGAGCATCCGGGCTCGGGCTGGAAGAGGTCGGTGCGGGGAGGGTGCGGGAAGAACTCGGCGGCGATGTCGTGCATTCCCGAGCCCGGCTCACGCGCAGCGATACCGGCCCGGCGCAGGACGTCGTGGCCGGCCCCACTTGCGCCCGCCGCGCTCACGGTGAGGAGTCCGAGCGTCGCAACGTGGCCGACCAGCATCGTGATGAGCGCCGGCCACTGGTCGCGGTTGGACGCGCGGGCCCGGTCGATGGCTGCGCGTACACCCGCGTTGGCCGTAGCATCGACAACAAGGTCGAAATCGGGTACCCCCGGCGTCTTGAAGTACGCGCCGATGGCGTCCTCGGCGATCGCCGCTACCGCGCCCGGCTCGCGCCTGATGCCGTTGAGCCGCCGCGCCAGCACCGACGCCTTGAACTGGCCTATGTCGGTGTCGTAGTACGGCTGACGCACCAAGATCCCCGGGGTCACGCGACCGTTGTCGACGACCGTGACGTCCGCGCCTGCCCGCACGCAGGCCTCGGCGACCGGCGCGCCCAGAGCGCCCGCGCCAAGCACCAGAATGCGTTGGCCGCGCAACAGGGCCATCGGTGAGTCGTGGTCGCGTCGCCGGGTGACCTCGGATCGAGCTTCGTACACGGTCAGCCACGAGAGCTTCACCGTCCTTGGGTCTGGGGTCACTGTCTTCCGAGTGCTCGCCTGAAGGGTCTCGAGCATGGTGTCGAGATCCGGGGTGTGCAGATCCAGACTGAATCCGACGAGGTGGATCTGCCGCGCCAGCCCGTCGACGCTGCGCGACGGTGAGCCGATGAACACGGTGAGCGGCGGCAGTGGCGGTTTCGGCCCCTTGTCCAGACGGCCCGGCGCCGGCAACCGTGCGGCGGTAGCAACCGCAGCTTGGCGAACGAGGTCGTGAAGTGCTTCGCGGCTCAATCCGGCCTGCTGAAGCCCGGCAGCGAGTCCGGCAACGTCGACGGGGTACTCGAACGCGATCGGTGCATCCAGCACGATGCATACGGTCGCGCGGGCCCGTCCGACGATGTCCGGCAAGGTCCCGGCCTCGTCGCGCGCGGCGAACTCTGTGGGTGTGAGCCAAGCGTCGACGTCGACTCGACCATCAGCGCCACCTCCCCAGCCGAGCAAGGTAATGGGTTGGGACCCGCTGAGTTCACCAGCCGGCGCGACGTCTCCGACGTCAGCGTGAATGACGGCGAACCCTGCGGCGGTGTCCGGGTAGGCGATTGGCGGATGTGGCGGCTGACCGGCTGGGTCGAGGTTGGCGGCCGCGGCTTGTGCGAGCCAGTCCATGAGGCGGTCGATAAGTCCGCGCATGCCGTCTTCCGGCGCCCATTCCAATGCGGGCGCAAGGTACATGCAGATCTGACGTCCCCACTGGACGTGAGGCGTGCCCGCCCAGCGCAGGTGCGGTACTTCCACGACAGGTGCGATGAAGGGGTAGTCGGGCCCCACAGTGATGAAGAATCGCTCTCGGGGGCGCAGTCCGATCCCTCCCGGCGCCGTTTCCAACCCGGCAAGATCAAGAGAGACATCGAACCCGAACCAACCCTTCTGCCAGAAGGGGAACGGCCCGGACACCAGCTGGACGGAACCGCCGCTGACTGCCGCCAGACGACGAAGTTGTCGCTCCGCCAGCTGCTCCGGAGCTCGACTCACCGGCCGAAGCCGGTCGAGCGGACCGGTGCTCGATTGCCCCCTCGATCGGTCGCGACCGCTCGGCGAACGGCGTCGGCGCCCCGACTGGTGCCGCGGTCGTCCATTCGCGCGCTGTCGCGCTGCGCACGGCGCCGCCCAATCTCGACGGCAATCAGGCCCGCCCCGGCAACGACAGCAGCGAGCCGGCCGTGCGCCTTTGCCTTGCTGACGCTCTCGTTCGCCAGGTCAATCGAGTCCTGAGGATCGAGCAGAGTGATACCGGCATCGTCGACAGCGAACGCGACCGGAGCCGGAGCCTCCTCAATTGGCCACTCCATGGTGCACACGAACGTGTCGGCGATCTCCTCGTACCGGTCGCGTGCCATCCGGTGGGGCGGATTCGCGCCGGACGTGTCCTCGGATGGGGTCGGGCTGGAGCTGCTCACTACCGTCCGGCCGTCACGGCCGTGGTTGTCGAACGCCGTCATCACGTTCTGCCGGAACTCGTCACTGCCGCCGCCGTCCGCTGCGTACATGACCTTCTTCGAGCAGTGGTGCGGCGCGAGCAGCACGTCCCACTCCATGTACTGCTCGCGGTCCTCGTGGCTCTGGGTGTAGTCGAAGATCTTCATGATCGTGTCGTGCGCCAGATCGCCGAACAGCAGGAACTTCGCATCGACGCCGGAGCTGTGCGTCAGCGTCACCTGCATCGCGAGGGAGGTCTCGTTGCGGGCATTGGCAGCGTCATCGCTGAACGGCGCGTGGATGAACGCCTCGAACACTCCCGCGTGATCCGCGCCGTCGATCGCGGTCACGGCGTGGCCCGGGCCGGTGATGAACTCGTCGGGGAGGTCGTGGTAGCTGTAGCTCCCGCCATCGGCATCGTGCCCGACGATCAGGACCCGGTCCCCACTGGCGGGAGCGTTGCCGGAGTCGACGGCCTTCTTGGTGGCCTCGACGCGTCGCAGGACCTCCTCGTGGAAGGCCTTCGCGTCCTCGCAGAGCTCCTCGCCGTCGGAGTCCTCGAACTCGCGCCACAATCGCGGCGTCGCCCACAGCTCGCCGATGGTCACGACGTCGAGGAGATCCTTGAATCCGAGGCAGTGGTCCTTGTCGGCGTGGGTGAGTGCGAACCCAGCGAGGTAGGGCACCTGGTCTCGGATAGGCAGCACATCTACGAGTCGATCGACGACCGGGGTCTCGGGATTCTCGTCGTCGTCTGCTTTGACAAGGTCGTGCAGGTCGATCTGGAACACGGTCTCCGCGTCGGTGACGATGCTCGTGCTGTCGCCTGTGCCGACCGGCCAGAACACGACACCAAGTTCTGGGATGCCGTCCATGCCTGTGCCTCCTCCGGATGTACCTCGCACATGGGGTTCCCATGGCGGTACCGTCATCGAGTGAATCTTGTCACGATGATTCTACTTTATATTTCGACACGGGTTTCGGTCAACATTTCCGAGCGCACTCGCTCGTGCGTGTCGTGGCCTGCGTTGTCGCGAGTGCCGACAAACTGCAGAAGTGCCACTCGATTCCGCCGGAGGTTCTGAGACGTGAGCGGACCTGACTTCCAACCGGGACGGCTACGGCTCGCGCGTGAGCTACGTGGCCAGAGCCAAAGCGAGCTTGCCCGAGCGAGCGGGGTTTCGGCAGCGGCGATCAGCCAGTTCGAGGGCGGTGCAACCAGACCCTCGCACTCCCGGCTTGCCGAACTTGCTCGAGCACTCGACACGCCGGTGACTTTCTTTGACCGTCCCTTGTCCGAGACGCATGAGGGCTTCTTTCGATCGCTACGACGCACCAAAATTGGCGATCGGCGGAAGGCTCGCGCCCTTGCGCACGTCGTCCACGACCTTGCGGTCCAGCCGGGTAGCCGGCTGTCGAAGGTGGACGTGCCGCATCACCAAGCCCCGGACCTCGACGCCGACTCGGAATGGCCGGCCGAGGCCGCTCGTCGCGTCCGCAAGGCATGGCGAGTGCCTGCGGGTCCGATTCGTGATGTCGTTCAGCTGCTGGAACAGCACGGAGTGCTCGTGCTCAGAACGCCGCTCCAGAGCGCGGACGTAGACGCGTTCTCGCTCCCGTTTCCAGATCGTCCTGTGATCGTGCTCGGCACCGACAAGAACGACCGTGCGCGCTCTCGATTTGATGCGGCGCACGAGTTGGGTCATCTAGTACTCCACGGCGAACAGGTCTGGGGCATGAGCGAGGTGGAGAAACAGGCTCACACATTTGCAGCCGAGTTCTTGATGCCAGAGGTACTCATCCGCGGCAAGCTGCCAACTCGCGCCGATTGGCTGGCACTTTTCGAGCTCAAGCAGGACTGGCAGGTCTCTTTAGCCGCGCTACTCATGCGAGCCCGGACCCTTGGTGTGATGTCACCGGAGGAGTACCTGAACGCCGTCAAGTTCGCATCCGCACGAGGATGGCGCCGAGTAGAGCCGGTCCCGCTAGGGCCGCCCGAAAGCCCAACGAACACGCATCGCATGCTCGCGTCAGGTCGAGGCAACTCTGCCGTAGCTCGCTGGTTTCCTGCAGGCGTCCTCGATCCAGTCGTGGATGCCACTGCGTGACTCAAGCGCATTCGCTTCAAAGTGCTCGGTAGTTGATCTTGGCTGACCACAGGCGCAGAGCGATCTATCTATCTATGCACGAATGGAGTCTGCGACTCGCGCAGATCGACGGCTAGGCCGCGGTCATACACAAGCGCCGTAGTCGACACCCGTAACCTGCGCGAAGAGAGCCGAAGTTCCGGTCGACGTACCCGTCCGCGCTCTCTAAACGCGCTGACGATCACGAGGAGGCGAGGTGGACGAGGCAGAGGCTGCGGGTGTCATCCGCGGAACGTTCAGCCAACTTGACACCTGGCACGCGATCGAGGGTCCGTTCTTGCCTGGATCTGGCAGCCAACTCGAGGGTGACGACGACGACTGGCCGCCCATGCCGATCTCCCAGGTCGCGTGGATGGGAATGACGGCAGCGCTAGACCACCTCATGGCGATTAGGTGGCATCTCGATGCACCCAAGGGGCAGACGATTCGTCTCTTTCCGTTTGCCCACTTCTCCTTGTGCCGGAGCGCGCAGCTGGGAGCCGCTCAGTCCGTGTGGGTACTCTCGCCCGACTCATCGACCGAGCGGATCAAGCGTGCCCGCACCGTCGTGACGTTCCTTCAGGGCCAACACCTCGTCTACCTCGAGGCACTTCAGGCGTGGGCAGACGCACCGGACGCCAACACAGATGCTGTTGCCGCTCACGTGGCGACCCGAATCGGCGAACTCGCGGCTAAGCGACTCACCGACGGCCAGAAGAGCACGCTCAGGGCGACCGAAATGATCAGGGAGGCGGCTGAGGCCACCTGGGGCGCCGGTTCGATTGCTGACGAATACGTGCTCGCATGGCGCGCAGGGTCAGGAGCCGCTCACGCCCTCATCTGGCCTCTGCTGGGTCAGCAGGACACCGTCCAGGTCTCAGGGCCTGACTCCCAAGGGCGAGCGTCATTTGTGGCAGGGGGCTCATTCGACCGCATCGCCCAGAACTACATGGCCGCCTACACAATGCTGGACCGAGGGTGGACGCTGCTGCGCCAGCGAGGGCTTTGATCGCGCCCCAGTCGTCGGCCCGGATTCTAGAAGTGGTGGACCCCGACGATCGCCGAACAATCGATCTGCATCGAGAACGCGCGTCCTTTCAGCGCACCCCAGCCGAGCAGAGCGAGGCCTACGCGAGCAGGCAAAGCTCTCGGCAGGAGGAAGGCGCTGTGGATTCCGTCGCGAAGGTGCTCTCTGGGCAGGTGGTTTTGTGGTCGGCGGCTTCGTTGCTCGTGAAGCGGCCTGTGAGGCATAACGGGCCTCCTTGACGCTGTTGACGCATACGGGCGTACACTCGTCTTGACGCTGTTGACGCAAAGGAGAGCGACGTGGCTGCGCGGAAGCGGGTGCTTGACCCCGCCACTCTCACGCTTACCGAGATTCAGAAGCAGCTTCTCTCGAACGATGTCCAACTCGCCCAGGCGGCTATGCGCGAGGTCACTCACTTGTGCGACGTGATGGACCTCGCTCGGGTCCGGCTCGATCCCGCAGTCGTCCCTAAGTTCGATGCGGCGGCCATTGCGCAGATCAACGAACTCGCCGATCAGCTCGCTCGCGCAGTGCGCAACCGACTCGTGCACATTGACCCTCAAGCTCTTCAGCAACTCGGCCCAGCACGTGAGATCGCTGAGTCCTGGGCCGCGCAGCTCCCACTCACTCCGAGCCCTCTCGAAGAACTCACCGGTCCGTTCTACGACACACCTAGCCTTCGAAAATGGCTCGGCGTGACTCGTCAGGCGTTGGACTCCCGCGCTCGTCACGGCAGCATCCTGGCTCTCATGACCGGAGATGGGACGCGTGTGTACCCGGCCTGGCAATGGCGTGCAGACAAGAGCACAGTGCCGCATCTCGCTGAGGTACTGCCTCCCCTCCTAGCCGGTTCGCACGACCCATGGACAGTCGCGCTCTGGATGACCGCGCCGGTCGACTGGGGCGACGGTCGCGAGGTGCCCGCTTGGAAGTGGCTCGACGAGGACCTAGACCCGACGCCGGTACTGGATGAGGCCCGGGCCGACGGCGCTCGCTGGGCCTCGTGACCAGTCGCGAGCACGTCGCACTTGGCTTGCCCCCCTCCGACCCAAAGGCGCTCAATGGGTTCCCCCGCTGGACTCTGACGACAGACCGGACCCTCTATCGAGCCCACAGCCTTGGCAACGCCCCATGGTGGTTCGCTTCGGTTCCTGGCGGTCGTTGGGATCTGGCGAGGCCCTATGGAACCGTCTATCTCGCTGACAGTCCCGATGCGGCTCTGCGTGAGCGCGTTGGCCGGGCGCTGTCCGGCCGGTCGCGTCTGACCGATGCCGAGGTCGATGCCTGTACCGTCAGCGAGCTTCACTTGCCTGGCAATCTGCGGCTCGCTGACTTGTGCTCGGGTAAGGCCGCGGATTACGGGATCACTCGCGAGATCCACACTGTCACGCCGTACGCCGTCACTCAGGCGTGGGCAGCGGCGTTTCACGACGCTGGGATGGGTGGAGTGCGATACGACGCTCGGTTTTCCACCGGCCGAGTGCGGGCCTACGCCGTGTTCGGTGATGCCGGTGCTCGTCGGTGGCCCGGCGACCCGACACCCTTAACTGGTCGAGAGGTCGCCGACGCGGCTGGCATCGAGGTGGTGTCCGTCCCGCGTTCGGTTCGCACAGTGTCGCCGCCAGCTTCGCCGTAAGCGGTTTCCAACGGATGGCGGCATGAGGGACCGCCCCCGGATTGTTCGACCCGAGCGCCTATCCATTCATATCCTCAACCCGCACGTCCGCGAAGCACGCGCAGAACGACGGTTTGCGTGCGGCACGGCAACCCGGTAGTTCCGCCCTGACCGCTTGACAGCCGACTCCATTGGCGGGCTGCCAGGGCGGTTCGCCCTCTCGTCATTGCACGGACGGCGGACGAGTAGGCAGACCTGCACCTGTGGGGTTGCGCCGCTGAGTGCCGCTGATGGGTGGTTCGCCGTCGTCACCTTGCCGCTCGCTGATCCGTTCGCCTGTCACCCATCTGGGTGACGCGCCACCGCCACCGCCACCGCCACCGGGCTCGCCGGTGTCACCCACGTCTTCGTCAGTCGACGCCGCGACTTCCCGCAACCCTGCAAACACGGGCGTCAGCCCGCGTCACCCATCGCAGTGGGGGACGGAACGCATAACGCGCCTGACCCACCGTCGCTGTCGACACGGCAACGGAGGGAGATGCGATGTTCGCCGACGACACGATCACCGGCTCGTGGGAACAGCTGGCCTCGCGGGTCGATCGCGGCGGCGCGATCATGAAATGGGCGAAGTCCGAGCCGGCGCTGGTTGGCGTCGCCACAGCAGCCGACTTCGTCGCACTCACCGGAGCCGACACTGACCCCAACCGAGCTGATGAGATCCTCGGCGCGCTGGTGCGTACGGGCAGCGCCCGCGGCGGCGACGACCCAGACGCGGTTCTGCTGGTCCTGCACCTGCTGAGCGCCGGCGCCGCCACGATCGCCGCCGAACTGGCCGACCTGCACCCGACAGTGCTGCAGGTGTTGCTGGGCACGATCACCGTCGCGGTGCGCTCATATGGCCAGACCGGGCCGCGCGGCGGCGGGGTGCGTGAGCGCGCGTTCGCCGCGAACCTGCTGCGTGACGCGCGACGTGCCGTGCTGCGCGAGTTCCGGCCGCATTGCACCCGCGAGCGCGCACACGACATCGACATCCTGATCAGCCCGCTTAACGTCGCCCGGACCAGAGCAGTCTTCGATCGGGAGATCCCGGGCCCAGACGAGGACCTCGCCGAACTCGACCTGGTTGACGTCTTGCTGTGGGCCCGACACGAAGGCGTGGTCGCCGAACGCGACCTGCATGTCCTGGTGGCCGCAGAGCGGTCGCGTGAGCGACATGCCGCTGCTGTGGGCCAGGCCGCCATTGCTGCCGAGTTGGGCATCCACGCCAGCACGTTGCGGCGGCGACGCGAGCGGGCGCTGGGGGCGATGCGCGCGGCTCGCAGCGACTACCTCGAGCGGTGGCTGGCTGCGTGAGCGCGACCGGCCGGATCGAGGCCCGCGAAGAAGGTTTCGGAGCGATGCGCGCGAGCGCACTTCCCGGAGCGCCTCTCCGCAGTGAGAAGCCAGGCACAAGGGAGTCCGACTTGACGACACCAACCGCACCGCACGGACCGGACTCCGCCGAGGACGTCGCAGATCTGCTTGAGCTGCTCGCGGCCGCCAACGGCCGGCTGCGGGCGGAACTGGCGGCGTTGGCGGACTCGCCGGCCGCGGTCAGCCAGACGACGGTCGGTCGGCTGGATGCCCTGATCACGCAGATGCGACCTGCAGCGCGGGTGCGCGCGGAGCTGGCCGCGATCGATCACGAACTGCTGCTCGCGGGAGCCGCGGTGTGGGTGCGCCGGCAGGGCCGGCCCTCCGCGGCGGCACGGGCAGCCGCCCTGTGGCAGGTCCGCTCATGACTGAGCTGACCTTGCCGCTGGTGGGGCAACCCGGTGCGCCGGTCGACGTCCGTTTCGGGGGGGACGTCGATCCGGCCACCGGGCGCCTGCTGTCCGTCGCTGAACTGCAACTGGCCCTTCGGGCGGCAAGGTCAGGGCAACTCACAGCGGCCGTGTCGGCGCCCGCGGCTGCACTTCGCGTTCCATCCGGGCCGAGACGATCCGCGGCGTTACCGCCAGCAGGTGACGTGGTCGCCGTCGTGTCTGCGCACGGCGGCGCAGGAGCGTCGATGACCACGCTGGCGATCGCCACCGCGGCCGCGGCGAGCGGCCGGGCGGTCCAGGTGATCGAGTGGTGTCCACCGCGGCGCTCCGGCCTGGTCGCGGCGCCGACCAGCGAGCTCGGCCCAGTCGACGGCGGTTACTGGCGGCGCGGTGGCCGCGGAGCCGCAGTCGTGATCGACCGGCGCGGCGACCTGGAACCGGTCGAATGGCCAACACCGCCAAACCCCGGATGCCTTCGACTGGCAGACCTCGGGCTGCGCGACAGCGCGCAGGACCTACCAGTCGTACTCGTATGCCGGGCCACCGTGCCCGGCATCCGCCTGGCCGAAGACGTCCTGTCCCGCATGCACATGCCGCTCGCGCTGGCCGCCGTCGGGCCGAGTCGCTGGGCGGGGCAGGTGAAGGCCAGCGTCGGCGCCCACGTCCGGGAATTGCGCGAGCAAGGCCGGGTCGTAGCCATACCGCTCGACCGGCACCTGGATGTCGAAGGCCTGACCAGCGGCCCGCTGCCTAAGCAGGTCATCGAAGCCGGCGCGCACCTCGTGGCACTGCTGGATGCCGTGCTCGGCGGCACACGCGCGTCGGCGCACTTCGCACCGCGGAATGACACGAAAGGAACACCGTGATGAGGACGATGCTCTCTCTCGGCGGCCACTTCCTGGCCGCCGGCGTATGCCCGAAGGCACCGCCCGGCGTGCAGACCTGGTCTGACGAGGTCCTGGCCTGGGTGAAGTGGGGCGTGCTGGCCATCCTGGCCATCTCGTTCTTCGTGTCCGTCGGGATGCTGATCTGGGGCCGCACCACCCATCACCCGAAGGGCGCACGACTCGGCTTCGACGGCCTGATGATCTGCATCGTCGGCGCGATCATCTACGTCGTCGGGTACGTGATCCTCAGTTCGATCACCGGGAACGGCTGCTGATGTTCGGCCGCCGCCGCGAGAAGCCACCGCGCCCCGCGCCGGTGTGGACCCGCCAGAAGATGCTTGCGCTACTCGTCGGTGCGGCCGTCGTCGGGCTGGTCCTCGTGCTGGGCCTGGTCCTGGCTGTGGAGTACGCGCTGCAGCCGCACCACAGCCCGCCCGCCAGCGGCGGCGGATCCGCGGCATCCGACAGGCAGGGTAGGGGAGACGGCAGTACCGGGGGGACCGCCATCGACCCACGCGACACACTGGCCGCCAAGGCGATGACGGAGGTCGACGACTCGGCCTCCCATCCCGGCGCGGTCTCGACCCACGACCCCGGCGACCCGATCCCTCTGCCCGCGATGACCGGCGACGGCCCGGCCGGCGTGCCGACCGGGTTCCCGCAGACTCCGGCCGGGGCGATGGCTCAGCTCGCCGCGATCGACCAGGTCGTCATGCAGTCAGCCTCGATCGACACCGCCCGAGCAGTCGTCCTGGCCTGGGCGTCGCCCGGCGGGCCGACACCGGACACGTGGAGCACGCTGCAGGGCCTCGTGCACCTGCTCACCTCGGCCCAGACCGGCGGCACGTCGCAGCTCGCGGTAGTGCTCACCCCGCTGATGGGCCAGATCAAGGGCAGCGTCGGACCCGACTTCGTCATCCCGTGCATCGACTTCGAGATGGACGTGACCCTGGCCCAGACCGCCCGCGGCGCGGTCGCCGACTGCCAGCGGATGGTCTGGCAACCCGCCTCGAGCGGGACCGGTGACCGCTGGCTTATCGGCCCCGGCGCCGAGCCGGCCGAGGCGCCCGCCGTCTGGCCCGGCACCGACCTGTCCTTCGCGGTCGGCTACTCCTACCTGCACCTGGAGCCCGTGCGATGAGCAGCCAGTGTCTGTTCGCGTTCAGCCTCAACCCTCTCGACTGGCTCGGCGACGCCGCGTCCTCCGCCGTCGGCGACATCTGGAAGGCCGCGATGACCGGCCTGTGGTCGGCGGCGATCTGGATCCTCAAACTCGCGTTCAAGCTGATCGACTCGTTCACCGAGCCGAACCTGTCCGCCGACGGCCCGATGGGCGGAATCCTGCCGACCACGCTGTGGATCGGCGCGACGCTCGCGGTGATCATGATGTTCGTCCAGTTGATAGTGGCGCTGATGCGCCGAGACGGCGAGTCCATGGGCAAGGTCGTGCTCGGCATCTTCCAGTTCGGCCTGGTCTGGGCCGGCTACCTCGGCGTCGCTGCTGGTCTGGTCGCCGCAGCGTCGGGACTGTCCAAGGGAATCTTGGACGGGATGCTGCATGTGCAGACGTTCAGCGCCTACGACTTCAGCGGCAACTGGCCACACTCCATTGACGACGTCACCCTCGCGACCGTCCTCGGGGTGCTGTCGATCCTGCTCGTCATCCCCGCGGCGTTCTTCTACGTCCTGATCATGCTGGTCCGCGAGGCCGCGCTGATCATCCTGGTGGCCACCGCGCCAATCTCAGCCGGCGGACTGCTCGCCGACGTCGGCAAGGTGTGGTTCTGGAAAACTTCCCGCTGGTTCTTCAGCGCCCTGCTGATTTCCCCGTGCGCGGCGTTGCTGCTCGGCATCGGCGTGAAGCTGTCCGACGGCGCCATCAACCAGGTCCCGCCCTTCCCCCAGTGGTGCGTTCAGAACCCGGACCAGTGCCACGGCAACCCGGTCAAGGCGCTGGGCAAGTGGGGGGCGCTGCAGAACGCGAACAGCGCCGGCATGGCCATCGTCGGCTGCATCGTGATCGCGATCGGCGCGATCTGCCCGCTGATTCTGTTTCGGCTGCTGGCCTTCGTCGAACCCGGCACCGCCTCGGGTGCCGCGCTTCGGCAGTCGTGGTCAGACGGCGGCGGCATGGCCGGCATCCTGCGCGGCAGCGGAGGCGAGTCGACGGGCAGTTCGGCCGCGACCCAGTCCGTGGCCGACGGCCGCTCGGGCGGTGAGTCCGGCGCAGAGGCGCAGACCAGCGGCCGACTCGCTGCCGCGATGGGCGCGTTCGGCACCGGCATGCGGGTCGCGACCTCGGTCGCGCACCGCGCCGCGGACATCGGATCCGACGTCCTCGGCTCGGCCGGAGTCGGATCGCCGGGCTACTCGATGACACCGACCGACGAACGAGCCAGCCGCGGCTCCCGCCGCGGCAGCAACAGCGCACAACCAGCGGCTGAGGTACCCGAGCAGCCGACCCCGCCGCCGCCCGGACCGGCCGCATCACCACCGCCGGGGCCGACCCCGCCGCCGGTGCCATTCGCGCCAGCCGGAGGCGAAGGCGCCGGCGCGGTAACCACGGCGGCGTTGTGAGCGCCGAGCTGGGCCCAGTGCGCTACGGCGCCTGGTCGAAGGACAAGCAGGGCTGGTTCATGGGCCTCGGCGGCGGCGCCTGGGTTGTGATCCTGCTCGGCGGCATCCCGCTGCTGCTGGCCATCAGCGGGCACGCGTGGCTGCTCGTCTTCGCCTGGACACCGGCGTGGGGGCTGCTAATCGCCCTGGTCGCCATCCCCGTCCGCGGCCGGTCCGCCCACCGGTGGGCCGCCGATTCCCTGACCCGCTGCATAGGAGTTGTCATGCACTGGACCGACTGGCAGTCCAAAGCTGCCGCCGGCATCGTCGAGAACTTCGATGAGGCCGACCTGCCCGGCGTGCTGGCCGGGATCCGCACCCACGACGGCCCGCCGTTCGGGCCGCTGCTGGCCCGGCCGGTGGTCGTGGCCGACAACCGGGAACGCACCTGGGCCGTCGTCGCCCGCATTACCCACCCCGGCATCGGCCTTTCCGAGGTCGCCGCCCGCACCCGGATGGGCAACGGCCTGTCCGAGCTACTCGAAGGCGCGGCCACCGGCGAACTGGTGTCGCAGGTCGCGCTGCAGATCCGCACCGTGCCCGACGACGGGGCCGAACGCGCCGCCTGGCAGCAGGCCAACCTCCGCAGGGACGCCCCGCGCCTCGCGCTGGCCGTGGACGCCGAACTGTCGCAGATCATGGTGCAGGCCGGCGTGCGGCACGAAGCGTTCGTCACCGTCGTCGTCCCGGAACATCGCATCGCCAAGCAGGCCAAGGAAGCCGGCGGCGGCGTGGACGGCCGCGCCCGCGTCATGTACGGGGTGATGGGCGAGGTCGAGGCCCGGCTCATGGGCCCAGTCGGCTGCACCTCGGTGACCTGGCTCGACAGCCCGGCCTTGGCCGCCGCGATCCGCACCGGCTTCGCTCCGGCAGACCGGGCTGTGCTCACTGCTGCGGCGATCGCCGCCCAATCCGACCCGAGCGTGGCAGCGGCACTGCCGATGGCCGCGGCCGGGCCGACGTCGACCCCGACCCCGGAGCGCCGCTTCTACGCCCACGACGCGTGGCAGACCGCGACCTGCACGATCCTGCTGCCGGACAAGGGCGCCGTCATGGGCGCGCTGGCGCCGGTGTTCACCCCGACCACAGCCGGGGAGCGCCGCTCGGTCACGGTGTTCTTCGAACCCATCCCCGGCCACAAGGCAGAGCGCATCGTCGGCAATGAGTCGATGTCCTCCGAACTGGCCGCGGAAGTACGCCGCCGGTCGGGGTTCAAGCTCCGCGCGACGCATCGCCGCGACGCCGCCCGAGTCGACAACCAGGACCAGCGACTGGCAGACGGCAACGCACTGGTCCGCGTCGGCATCGCCGCCGCGGTCACCGTGCCCAACACCTGGTCGATCACCGACTACGGCCGCCGGCTGGAGTCCAACATCACCGGCTGCGGGTTCAACCCGCTGCGTCTGGACCTGGCCCAGGACTCCGGATTCGCCGCTGCGTGCATCCCACTCGGGATCGGCCTGCCCACGAAGCGGGGAGTCCGCTGATGGGCACCGCACACCGCGACACCGTCGGGGAGACGGTGCAGATCGCCATCGCCGATGACCCATTGCGCGGGTTCTCGATGGCGTTGGTGCTCGGTCACGACGGCAGTCTGGTCATCGAGTCGAATTACGACTTCCCGTACACGGTCGGGTGGCTGGCCGACCACGTGCTCGACGCACAGCGCGAAGGTGACGTGGACTACCCGGCTGCGGACGAGGACGGTGACTGGGCGATCACCGTCGACGGCCGCAAGGCCGTCGACATCGCGCTCGTGATGGCCGCCTTCGACAACGGTGGCATCGCGGCCGCCTGTATTCCGGATGCTCGGGGACGGACCCTCGGCCAGGACGAGGTTCTCGCGGCCTTGCACAGTATCCAGACCAGCTGCATGGAAGACCTCCTCAGGGACGCCGCGGGCACGAACGAGGACGCGTCGTGACGCGCGGCCGCCTTGACCATGCGGGTCGGGGCGTGGCGCAGCTGGTCGCCGACTTCGGGCACAACCTCCCGCCGATCGCGGCACCAAACGAGCAGGTCAAGGACCGCGAGCCGTTCACGGCCATGGTCGGCAAACACGGTCAGCGCGGCCGCGCCGCCGGCTGGTGCCCAGTGCCGGCGCCGCTGGCCGTCTACCGGATGACCTCCGAGCAGGTCGGCGGCGTGTGGCCGCTGATCGCCGGCGACGGGCTGCCCAGCACGGGCGCGCAGATGGGCATCGACTACCTATCCGGCGGAGCTTTCCACGCCGACCCGATCGGCTGGACGCTGGCCGGTGTCGCAGGGGTCACCAACCCGAACATGATGTTCTTCGGGGCGCCTGGCCGCGGCAAGTCCGGCACGGTGAAGATGTTCTGCCTGCGGATGATGGCCTACGCCTACCGCACCCTGATCCTCGGCGACGTCAAAGACGAATACGAGCCGCTGTGCCGTGCCCTCGGCGTCGAACCGCACGCGGTCGGGCACGGCCTGCCCGCGCGGATCAACCCGCTGGACTTCGGGCCGCTGGGCAACGACTGGACCCACCTGCCGCGCACCGAGGCGCAGCGCCGCGCGGCGATGGTGTTCTCCCGCTGGCTGCTGCTGATCAAGGGACTCGTCGGCTCGCAGCACGTGGTCTTCGGCCCGACCGCCGAGACCGCGGTCGGGCAGGTGATCCGCGACCTGACCGGCTACACCGCCGGGACGGACCGGATGGCCGAGATCACCATCCCGCAGGTCTGGGAAGCGCTGAACAACCCGAGCGACTCACTCGTCGCCGAGTGCCGCTACTCCAGCCGCCAGCACTTCCTCGACGACACCCGCGCCATGCGCGACGCGCTCGGCTCCCTGGTGAAAGGGCATCTGGCCGGGCTGTTCGACGCCAAGACCACCGTCCAGGTCGACTGGCGCGCGCCGATCCAGTCGCTGTCACTGTCGCGCCTGGACCCGCTCGGCGACGAGGCCGTGGGCGTCGCGTTGACCTGCCTGAACAGTTGGGGGCGGGCGATGACGCAGGTCGCCGAGCCGGGTGACTTGAGGGTGATCATCCGCGACGAGTGCTGGAAGCAGATGCGCCTCGGGACGGACGCGGTCAAGTCGCTCGACGCGGACCTGCGCCTGTCCCGGCGTGACGGCGCCATTCAGGTCGTCGTCGCGCACAAGCCCAGCGACATGCTCACCGTCGGCGATGCCGGTTCCCAAGCGGTGGCGATCGCCAAGGACTTGCTGCACCTGTGCGCGACGAAGGTGCTGCTCGGCCAGGACGACCAGATCGGCGACGAACTCTCGGCGCTGCTCGGTCTGACCCCGATGGCCGAGCGGATCGTCACCGACTGGGCGACCGCGGCCAAGGGCCGCGCGCTGTGGCTCGTGGGCAGCCACGTAGCGAAGGTTCAGACCGTGCGGACGTCGGTGGACGTCGAGCTCACCAACACAAACGACGCGATCAACGGCAAACCTTCTGAGTTCGAGGCTTCTGGGTCGGATTTCGCGGGAACCCGAGCGTGATCGCGATGCTGACGTTAGTTGAGGTTTCGGGTTCGGGGAACTGGAACGTACGGCTTGGCCGTGACGTCGGTGCCGAGCGCGAGGCTGTACCGCATGGCGGCTTCGATGCTGATGCCGAACAGGTCGCAGATGCGACGGACGTCGCCGCCGCTGGCGTGGATCTCTTGCAGGATCCGGTCCTCGCGCAGCGCCTTGGACGTGAACGGCACTTGCGACCATGGGAAGTTGACGCCCGGGGGCGTGAGCCGCGGCGCGGTCTTGCGGGTGATGAGCAGGTGCGGGTTGAGCGTGCCGGGCCAGGTGCGGTGCCGGTGCTCGAGCCAGGCTGCCAGGCGGACGCGGACGGGGGCGGCGAGCGGGATGCTGCGTCCGTCCAGCAGCAGCAGGCGTCCGTCGACGATGTCGGTCAGTTGCAGGTTGCGCAGCTGCTGGCGGCTCAGGGCGTGGAAGGCGACCAGGGCGACGGCGAACGCGACGGCGGGGTTGGGGGAGTTCAGCGCGTCACGGATCAGCACGGTGTCCATCGGCAGCGGCACGGTCTTGTTGGCGATCGTCACCTTCATGCCGCGGGTCGGGTTGGTGAAGATCAGCTTCTGCGCCTTGAGCACGGTGAACACCGACCGCAGTGCCTGTTCGCCGAGGACCCGTTGGGAACCGGACGTCGGCAGGGCCGAGCGAACAAGCTCTGGGCTGATCTCGGCCAGGCTGGTGATGCCCTGCTCGGCCCAGACACGGACGATGGGGGCCAGGGCGGCAATCTTGATGGCGGCTGTCTGCGGAAGTCGGGGCAAGCGCCGCGGCGCGGTCTTGCGCCCGCTGATCATGACGTCGAGCCAGACCTGCAGCTGCTGCTTCATCGGCTCGGGCAGGCCGGTGGTCTTGGCGTTGAAGTACCGCTCGATACGGGTTTCGCGGTCCTCGATGAGCAGGCCTGCGGCATCCAGCACGTCGAGGGTGGAGTTGATGGTTCCGTCGTAGTAACGCAGCCGCACGACCTCGCTGGCCCTGAGCGGCGAGCGCGGGGTGGCTTGAAGGACCTGCAAGATCCGCAGCGACCGGATGACCTGGTCGGTCTGTCGTGTGCTCCAACCGTGTCGCCGCGCGTGGTCGGTGACGATTGCCCTGCAATACAAGGCCAAGGGTCCGTCGGAGAGCAGCGACCGCTGGCGGACCAGCTCCGGGTCGGGGGTGACCTCGAACAGCGGCTCTTGCCGCCATGGCACCGACGGCTCGGGTTGGGCGGGCCGCCACGGTGGGGGTTGCAGTCGCTGGGCGCGGCGGGGCTGGCCGGTGAAGTTGGCCAGGAACAGCTGGTGTCCGTGCCGGGTCGCCTCGCTCAGGTCGATGGCGCGGCCGGGTTCTTGCCGCATGCGGGCCTGCTCCATGCACAGCCGGCAGGAGCCGAGCTCTCCGGTGGGCATCTCGCGGCCGCAGTAGCGGCATTCGGTGATCGGGTAGTGGGTGCGCCAGAACCGGCAGCGCCAGCAGTGCCAGTTGTGTTGGCGATAAACGCCCCAGGCCAGGCAGTCGCGGCACGCGCCCATTCGCAGCGGGCCGCCTGGGTGGCAGGCCCCACACAGGCCTGCGCTGAAGTAGTCGGTCGAGCCGCATTGCCGACAGGGCGGTGCGGGGAACGGGCCGCCGGGCAGGCACTGGTAGCAGTAGTCGACCCGGGGGGTGGTCCAGGCGACCGGGCGTTTCTGGCAGCCGGCGCAGCGCGCCGGCGGGCGACTCACAGCGGCGGCTCGGACCGTGGGTTGCCGAAGCGGGGTTTGACGATGGGTCCGGGCCGGTCGCCGTCGGCGGTCTGCTCGACGCTGGGGCGAAGGGCTGCGACCTTGGCCGGTTCGCGGATCAGCAGCTCGGAGGGTTCGCAGCCCAGCACCGAGCAGATCACGTCCAGATCATCGAGGCGGATCGTCACCGGAGTCCCGGTCCACAGCGCCGACATCTTGCCGTGGCTGAGCGTCAGGCCGGCTTCGGCGAGCAGTCGGCGCATCTCACCGGATTTCCAGATGCCGCGCTCGGCGGCCTTCAACCGCATGTTCCACTGCACGGTCTCACTCCTTGACGGTGGTCGGGTCGACGGCGAAACGCGATTCCAGGCGCCGGTTGGCGCCGAGCCAGGCCTGCTCGATGTGGTCGCTGCGGACGTGGATATAGCCCGACGTCGTGGCCAGCCAGCTGTGTCCGAGCAGCTCCTGCAGCGCCTTGATGTCCATCCCGTTCCCATACAGCGAGGAGGCGCAGTAATGCCGCAACACGTGTGGGCTCAGGCGGCCCGCCCAGGTGGGCAGCCAGATCTCGGTCTGCCGCACGAGGCTCTGTCGCAGTGGGTTGGCGGTGATCCGCGCGCAGCGGCCCAGCAGCGGGTCGTGGCGTTCGCTGGGCAGTATCGGGGCGTCCGGGTCAGCCCAGTCGTCGCCGAACTGGTGACGAACCTCGCCCAGCCACCAGTCGATCAACCGGTCCGCGCCGTTGATGGCCGGCACGAGGCGACCCTTCGGCCCACGCCCGCGGCTGCCCTTGCCGAAACGGACGTGCAGCTTGCCGAACTCGCCGAGATCGGGGCGCCAGTCGCGGATGTCCAGCATCACCGTCTCGCTGATCCGCAGACCCAGGCGTCGCCACAGCGAGGCCGCGAAGTAGTCCCGCGCGGCGGGCAGGTACTTGCGGCTGCTGGTGATCGAGGAACGCCAGCCGGTGAACAACTGCTCGACCTCGGTGTCGGCCGGTGGCACCCGGATCTTGCCCATCGACGCGCCCGACGGCCGGTTGAACTCATCGATCGGCTGCTCGACGATCACGCCGGTCAACGCGCGGATGTCGCCCTGATACCGGCTGATCACGAACTCGAAGAACAGCGCCAACACGCCAGCCTTGCCAGCCCGAGTGGTCACGCTGCGACCCGCCCGGCGCTGGTCGACCAGGAACCGATCGGCGTCATCGCAGCAGGCCGTCCACAGCGGCCCGGTCAGCGAGCGGGCGAACTCGATGATCGTCGCTCGCGACTGACTGACATGCGCGTCGGTCAGGCCGGCGGCGGCCATCGCCAACGCGTACTGGTCGACGATCTCCTGCTCGAAGTCCTCGACATCGGCCGCCGTGGTCAGCGCACGCGGCGAATCGATCCGACGGATCTCGGCCAGGCTCACGACAAGCTCGGTTCGTCAGATCGCACCATCAGTCGAGCATATCGGCAGAAGGTCAGAAATCTCGACCGTGCGTCGACCCAGATCGTCGATCTCCTGAACCCAAGGATGCCTGGCTTGGGGACCTCTGACACACGTCCAGCACTCCACGAACCCAAAGCAATAGAGATTAGCCGCGACGACACGCACGGCGAGTTCGACGAGTTCGACGAGTTCGACGAGTCGGCCTCGGCGGGGGCGGCGTAACGATGAGCCGGGCATCGAAGGCCACCGCCTCCTACGCGGCCTCCCGTCACGGCGGGCGGGTGGCGCTGGCCGCCGTGCTCAGCCCGGTATGCGCGGTTGCCACGATCTTGATGGTGGTCGGCGGCGCCGGCGCCAACGGGCAGCCGCCGATCCCCGGCTGCGGGGGCGGCGGCAGCGGCCAGCAGGTCGGCTCGCTGACGCTGGACCCGGACCAGATGGGCAACGCCCGCACGATCATCACCGTCGTCGCCGGTCGCCACATTCCCGAGTACGGGGCGGTGATCGCGGTCGCCACCGCGATCCAGGAAAACATGCTGCGCAACTCCTCGACCGCGACCGACCACGACAGCGTCGGACTGTTCCAACAGCGTCCCTCGCAGGGGTGGGGCACCGTGGCACAGCTGACCGACCCGGTCTACGCGACCAACGCCTTCCTGGACCACATGCTCAACGTCCCGAACTGGCAACGCCGTGCGCTGACCGACGTCGCCGCTACCGTCCAAGACCCGCGCGAGGTTCTGCGCGGCGCCTACGCGCAATGGCAGAGCATCGCGCAGCAGTTGGTCGACCAGTTCTGGCCCGCAGCGGTCGCCGCGGCCGGCCCGGCCCCGTCGAGCACGGCCAGCGGCAGCACCCCGCCGCCGGCGATCGCATCCGGCGCGCCAGTGTGCCCAGGCGGTGGGGGAGCGGGCGGGCCGATCGTGGGCCCGACCGGCAACAACGTGGCAGGGCAGACCACCGTCCCGGCCGGACTCGTCATCACCGGCTCGGCCAAGGGCCAGGTCGCGGTCCGGTTCGCGTTGCAGCAGCTCGGCAAGTCCTACGTCTTCGCCGCCTCAGGCCCGGACGCCTGGGACTGCTCCGGACTGACGATGGGCGCCTGGGCCGCGGCGGGGGTGTCCCTGCCGCACTGGACCGTCACACAGGCCCAAGAGGGCACGCCCGAGCCGATCGACCTGTCGCAGGCGGTCGGCGGGGACCTGGTCCTCATCCCCGGCTCGGACGGCACACCGCAAGCTCCCGGCCACGTCGGGATGGTCGTCGGCTACCAGACCCGCAAGGACGGACGGCACCTCTGGCTGGTCCAGGCGCCTATGACCAGCGTCCCGGTCGAGCTCACCGAGTCCACCGAGTGGAACGGCCAGATCACCAACGTCCGGCACATCGCCTGACATCACGCACCGACTGAAAGGAACGGCTGCGATGACGATGCCCAACCAGCGCCAGCGCGACCCGGCGCCGTGGTCGCGCGGCGGCGAGCTCGCCCTGGTGGCGATCGCCGCGGTGCTGCTCGCCCTCGGCTTCGCCGCGCTGCTCGGCCTGGCGGCCGCGGCGGCCTACTTCGGCGGCGGTTGGGTCTGGCCGCACGGCGCAGACACGATCGGCCAGGTCCTCGGCGGGCTGCTCACGGGTCATCCCGGGCGGGGGCTCGCAGTGACTGACGCGGCCCGCGTTCCCGGCCGCGGCGCAGTCTACGGCTGCGTCGCCGTTGCCGAGGTTCTCCTGATCGCGGCGGCGATCGCCGTGACGGTCCTCGCGCAGCGCTGGATCCGCCCCGGCGACGTCCGCCGCGGCATGGCCTCTCGGTTCGAGGCGCAGCAGGTACTCGGGCACAGCCGGCTGCGCGACTCGTCGCGGCTGATCCGCCCCGACCTGCACCGCGCCAAGACGCGCAGCGGGGGTGCCGGGTGAGCGGCTTCGACCCGATCCAGTACGGCTGGCGCCTTGGCCGGTCCCACACCCCGCGCGGCGGTCAGTTGTGGGTGCGCTACGACCGCACCACCGGCGTCTACGGCGCGCAGGGCTCAGGCAAGACCCTCGACCTACTCGCGCCGGCGCTGCTCGCCCACCCCGGCCCGGCGATGGCCACACTGACCAAGGTCGACGACCTACTGCTGACCCTCGGCCGACGGCAGCACAGCGGTCGGCCGACCGCCGTGCTCGACCCGTTCGGCACCGCGCCCGGCGTGCCGGAGCTGATCTGGGATCCGGTCGCCGGCTGCGTGGACCCGCTGGTCGCCGAACGCCGGGCCAAGGCGTTCGCCGCCGGCACCGTCGCCGGGTCGGTCGCGGGCGGGCGCAACGACAACGCCGCCCGCTTCTACGCCCACGAGACCGCGAAGGTGCTGCAGGGGTTCTTCCACGCCGCGGCGTTGAGCGGCCGGTCGCTCGAGCACGTCATGGAGTGGGTGGCGAACCCGGTCGCCGCGGAGCAGCCGATCGAGATCCTGCGCCAGCACCCGCAGGCCGCGCGGCACTGGGACGGTCTGCTGGGCGGGGCGCTCGCCGGATCGAATGACACCGTCTCCAACACGGTCACGACGGTGCAGCAGGCGATGGGCCTGTTCTTCCAGCCCGCGATCCGCCGCCGCTGCGTCCCGGGCCCGGGCCGCCCCGCCACCGACATCGCCGCGCTCATCGCAGCCGGCGGCACCACTTACCTGCTCGGCCGTGAGGACCCCTACGCCTCGGCGTCGCCCCTGATGACCGCCGTGTCCGAGCACATCCTCGACACCGCGCTGGCGCTGGCGACCGCGTCGCCGTACGGGCGGCTGTGCCCGCCGTTCCTGGCCTGCCTGGACGAGCTCCCCTCGACCGCGCCGCTGCCGACGCTGCGGGTCAGGATGGCCAACGAACGTGCGCTGGGCTTGTCGTTCATCTACGCCGCGCAGACCTGGCGACAGATGGTCGTCTCCTACGGCGAGGACGAAGCCCGCTCGCTGCTCGGCCTCACGAACAACCTGGTCGTGTTCGGCTCCGGCAAGGACATCCACTTCTACAAGGAGATGTCCGATCTGCTCGGCACCGCCCGCATCTCCCGCCAGTCGATCAGCGACGGCCCCGGCGGCATCGGCACCAACCGCTCCGTCGAGGACGTGCCGATCCTGCGTCCCGAGCAGTTGCGTCTCATCCCGGAACGGCACGCGCTGGTCGTCGCCGAGAACGCCCCGCCAATTCTGGCCAGCCTGCGCCGCTGCTTCGACGGCCGCGACGGACGCGAGCTGCAGGCCGAACTCGAGCAGGCTCGCGCCCACGTCGGCGCCGCGCGCGAGCACGGCCGCGGCATCGACGAGCTGACCGCCGACGCCGTTGCCGACGCGCACCGGCTGCGGCTGCATCCCGGCGACACCGACCCCAGCCACGCCACCGAAGTCGACACCGACCGGGAGTGGGCATGGTGAACCAGCCGTTTCAGATCGTCACCGTCTTCCCGCAGCCTCCGACGCTTGTGCGCCACGCGCTGAACCAGCTTCGGATTGTGCGCTCCGGCGACGCCGACGCGATCGCCGAGCTCGGCGATCTCGACGACCTAGCCCGACCGTGGGAGCCGGCCGGCTGCACCGCGAAACTTCGCCACCAGGTGTGGCTGTGGTGCGACGACGTCGCCGCTTGGGTCAACCGCGAATACGCCTGGCGCACCACCCACCTGATCCCCGACTGCTGGCCACGGCACCCGCACATCGTCAACGAGCTGCCGGTGCTGGCGTGCCTGCGGATGCAGGCGATCGACGCACTGAGCCCCGACGCCCTGGAGGAATGGCACCGCCACACGCTGCCGCTATTCGTCGAGCGGTTCACCGCCCGGCTGGGGGAGAGCAGTTGCCGCACCGGAAATCACGTCGACTGGCCCGCGGCCTCGCGCTACGAGGCCGCCCAGGGCCACGACGCCGTCGCGACGCGCCAGGAACTGTTCCACCTCGACGCCAACCCGCCGCGGCAGCTGCGCCCCGCCGCCGGGGGCTACACCGGGGCGGCGGCACCGAGCTGACGCCTCACACAACCCACCACTGAAGGAGGCAGTCATGCCCAAACACGCCATCGAGCCGGTCAGCCGGCTCTACACCGAGGACGGGCAGACCTTTCTGAAGGTCAACGCCGAGCACGCCATCAGCGAGGACTGGCTGCAGGTCCACACGCCCGAGCTCTATCGGCTCTGGCGCGGGGTCACAGACCCCGCCGACGGCGACGCACTCGCCAAGCACATCGAGGACCGGTTCGCCTTTCTCGAGGAGGGCATCACCCCACACCAGATCGGCGAGGGTGCCGACGTCGCCCTGCCCGTGTACCCGGTCGGCAGCATCGGCCTCTACGCATTGATCGACGAGTACGAGGTGAGCCGTATCGCCCACCCCGATCAGCGCCGCGGCAGCGGCGCACAGTTCGAGATGCTCGCTGCTTACATCGCCGACAACGGCCTGGAGCACCATCCGCTGGTCGTTGACGTGAAACTGCGTGACTGGGCCGAGGACCACACGCCGACCCTGCTGGCCGCCTGGCAGCGCAACGTCGTCGCCGTCGGGGACTACAACGGCGGCGACGCGCAACTGCAGGCGATGCAGACCGCGCTGCGATGGTCGCGTCCGTTGGCCGACCTCAACCCGGAGCTGGCCAACCCCCGGGATCTGCCGGCGTTATCGACCGCGCTGGAACGCGCATTCGGTGCCGGGTATCCGATCGCGGAGAACCTGCCGCGGCTGGCCGCTGCCGCCTCCGGCGCGACTGGACGGCCAGCCCGCGAGCTGCACTACCAACTGGTGGCCGAGTGCGAGGCGGCGCTGTCGCACCTGCCGACCAGTGCCCAGATTGCCGAGACAATGGCCGGCACCAGGACCGGCGGGTACCGCATCGACGAGTTCGGCCGCGGCGGCACCTCCTACTTGATCACCGGGCGGGACGGGCGCGTGATCTGCGCCGAGACCGACCCGGCTGCAGTCGCCGCGCACCTTCGCCCGGCCGCAGCCTCGCCGGAGCGAGCGACGGCGCTTTCCGGGCGGCCCGCGCCCGGGCCGCGGCGATAGCCGGTCGGGAACGGGACGGAACGATGACCTCGACGGCCGAGACCCACACTGACATCGTCGCCGACCTGCAGAGCTTCGACGTAGGCGGCGAACATCTCGCCGGCAACATCAGCTCGCCGGCCGCGCAGCAAGTGCTGGCCGCCGCGCACGCCCACCTGGTCCGACCGGTGTGCCTATGCAGGCCGGGAGGCGTCGAGATGTACGTCGCTCGCATCAGCGCCGACCGGTACATCGTCAAGCGAATGCCCGACACCGGCCTAGTCCACGCGCCGGGCTGCCCGTCCTACCTGCCGCCGGAGACCCTGTCAGGCCTCGGGCAGGTCCTCGGTGCCGCGATCCAGGAGTCGGCCGACACTGGCATCACCGCCCTGCGGCTCGGGTTCCGCATGGGCAAAGCCGACCGCAACGCTCCCGCCGCAGCCGGTCCCCGAGACGGGACCGGCGACTCGGTCAGCGCCGACGGCACCCGACTCACCCTGCGCGCGGTGCTGCACTGCCTCTGGCAGGAAGCCGGGCTGGCCGCCTGGTCACCTGGCATGACCGGCAAACGAACCTGGGCCGTGGTCAGCTGGTACCTCCGCCAGGCAGCCCGCGGGAAGATCACCAAGGGAAAGCCGCTCGCGACGCGACTGTTCGTGCCCGAGGCATTCCACGCCGAACGCAAAGCCGAACTCGCCGCCCGCCGACTGGCCGCGTGGGCGCCGGCCCGCCAGGTCGGCCGCGCCAGCCAGTTCATGATCGCGATCGGGGAAGTGAAGGCGATCGAGCCCGCACGGTTCGGGCACAAGCTCGTCATCAAGCACCTACCCGACGCGCCGCTCATGCTCGACGACGATCTGCACCGGCGAATGCAGCGGCGCTTCGCCAACGAACTCGAGCTGTGGCAGGTCGACGAACAGGGCCACCTGATGGCGATCGCCACGTTCAGCGTCGGCCGAGGCGGCCTGGCGACCGTCCAGGAGCTGTCGCTGATGATGACCGACCAGCGCTGGCTGCCTTACGACAGCCCAGGCGAGAAGATTCTGCTCGACACCGCCACCGAGCAACGGCGACGGTTCACCAAGAGCCTGCGCTACAACCTCGACCCGGCCAAGACGATGGCCAGCCTCGTGTTCACCGACACCGACCGCCCGACTGCGGCCTACCTGGTCCGCGACGAGGACGAGGCACCGAACCTCGCTGAGGCGGAGGCCGAGACCGGCATCACCGCGTGGGCGTGGGTCGTCGACGAGCGCGCGCCGCGCCTCCCGCCACCCGCGTTTCGGCCTGCATCTGCGACGCAGTAGCACGCCCACGTCCGCCCACGAAGTCGATGTCCACATTCGGCCCTGACGGTCCGGGTTATCCACACGCCGCGACCGGATCGCGCGCGCTCGCGATGTTCCCGGCAGCGTCGACACCCACCCCACCACGCAGATCCCTAGGAGTTCATCCGTGATCACCGACCTCGATGCAGCCTCCCGCGCCACCCTTGAGTCAGCCGCCGCTCGCCTATACAGCCTCGGCCGCCACCCCGGCGGCGACCTGCCGTCCTCAGCGCGACTGAACTGCCTGACAGCGGCCAGCTACCTCGCCGACACCGGCGCCGCTCTGATCACCGTCCCCGTCGAGCACTGTGCACGGACGCTGGCCGATGTCCTCGACGAACTTGCCGCGTTGCCGCCGCGGGTGTTCGCAGACGAGGCGGTCCTTGAGGCCGCCGCCGCGGCCCGCACCGCTATGGCACGGCTCGAGGACGGCGCGTGAGTACCTCGATCGGTGACCTGCTGGCCCTGACCGGCGCGGAACTGCGCGACCTGCACGGCGACGTCCACGACGCGCACATCGCGATCGCCGTGGCGGCCCCGGCCGCCCGGGCGTTGACCCGAGTGGCCGAGGCCGAGGACATCAAGAATCGCAACGGCACGCTGAGCCCGCACGGCCAGCACGCCGCGAAACTGGCCCAGGCTTGCCGGCAGGCCGCCAACGCGTGGCCATCGGTCGAAAGTCGGCCCGCAAGTCTCACCGGCGCCGCTGCCGACCTCACCTCCCAGGTCGCGTCGACGCTCGGTCCGGCGCAACGCTGGGCGCTGACCGTCGCCTTCGCCGAAACCGCCCGCTCGGCGGCCGCTGCCGCGCGCAGGTTCGGTCCGTATCGCGCCATCCCCGAACTCGTCGCTGTCCACCACACCTCGGCATTGGTCGAGCAACAGGCCACCATCGAGCGGCCCTCTCCGGCCGGCCGCACGGTCCTCGAGCACCTGGTCGCCGCGCCCGATGCGCTCGGACTGACCGGGATGGCAGCGGCGGCTGAGGCCGCGGTCGGGCTCGGTACCGCGATCCATGCCTCGGCCGCCCGCCAGTCGCTGACCCTGTTGGATCTGCTCGCGACCGCGGCCGCTGCGGAGACGTCGTCGCGCTATGGCACCGCCCTTGTGCGGACAGTTCGGCCGCAGGGGCCGCCACAGATGCCCTGGGCCAGCAACGCACCGGAGGCGTGGCACGCCGTGACGCTGGCATGCGCGCCGTTCGACGACGGCACCAAGGGCCGGCCGGCGCCGAGCCAGGTGCTCAGCTTGGCCCGAATGCTTGACGCGAGGCTTCGCGGTTCGCTGGGGCCGGCCGACAACGCCGTATCGGACCGGCTCCGCAACCGTGGCGATCTCGCCGAGGTCGCCACACACCTGCGCACGATCGCCAACCAGCTGCCCGACGTGGCCACCCAGCTGCGCCGCGGCGCGGTCAATTGGATCGAGCAGCAGCGACTGCTCGCCCCCGAGCGTTTCCTGCCCAGCTACGAGCAGCGGGGCTTCTCGGCGCGTACCGCCACGAACCACATCGTCGTTGTCGGCCCCGGGGACTTCAAGGCGCTGCTGTCCGCGCTCGACGACACCAGCCGCCTGGCCGCGGCGCTGTCCGGTGAGCTGCACACTGCCGCCCATCTCGGGCGCCAGTTGCAGCCCAATCTCGCCGCGGCACGCGCCGCGGGCACGGCAGACCCGACGGAGCAGACGCTCCTGCAACGCAGCGCCAACCGGGCCGCGCTACGCGCAGGGGCGACTGGCGTGACCCACTGGGCTTTCCCGCGGCCGCCGCAGCGCCACGGCCCGGCTCGATAGGCAGGCGATGTTCGGCAGCCAGCACTGCACGCTGGCCTAAGCCTTCCCGGTGCACCGCTCATTCGTCGGTGAGCCGAATTTGGCCGATCACGGTCGGCGGAAGGACGGATCCGCCATCCCGCTCCCAAGGCGACGACCGCGCTCGGGTCGCCTCGACCTGACCGCCGTCGGCGTGCGGGACCGGCTCATCCATTCGACTGACCTGGCGCAGATCGAGGAGCTGTGCGACCAACCTCGGAGCCGACCACTGACGGTCGCCGGAGAGACCCGATTTCCCACGTCTACGACCCTTCGTCGGCTAGAACTACGACGGGAGGTGGGCGCCGATGCAAGGAACTGAACTGGCCGCGCGGTGACGCGCAGCCGCAACAGCCTCAACCGTCGCATCGAGCGGCTCGCGTCCGCGCGGAGCCTCACCGATCACGAAGCCGTCGAACTGCTCGGGGACGACGTCACCGGGACCCTGTCCGCCCCTGTGGAGTGGAATGTTCGTAGCGCGACCGACGGAACGCCGATCGGCGTGTGGTTCGAGGTCCCGGTCTTCACGTCGAAGGGTGTGACGCTGTCCTTATTCGGGCGGATCGCACTAGCCCGACCGGACAAATCGCACTGGATGTTGTTCTGGGGTGACCCCGCGAATGGCCAGCACCGGGCGAATCTGCGCCGACTTGATCTTCGGGACACCCACCGAAACCCAGATGGCGAGTTCTGGGACGGCCGGACCCACAAGCACTTGTGGTCGGAGGCTGTGGACAACCAGGTCGCCTACACACCCACCGACATCCCCCACGACCAGAGCACCAAATTTGACGGTAGCGACGACTACCGTGCGGTGTTCGAGGCATTCGTTACGGAGTGCAAGATCGGCCTGGGGCCGGACTACAAGTGGTCAGACCCACCAGAACTCCTTGGCCGGCAGGCTCTACCGAACTGGGAGGTGCCATGAGCATTTGCGACGACGAACTTGCCGGCATCTTCGCTGCCATCGCGGATGACTTCGCTTGGCGGTGCCGTGCGTTGCCGGACGGCCGACGCGTTGAGATCACGACCAGCCGAACGACCGCCAACTCCGAGTCCGTCGTGCTGCTAGCCGTGCTTCACGACGGAACTCTCACCGTCAGCGATGGGGGCGAGACCATAAACAGGCTGGCCGACGCCGACTTCGACATCGCAGACAGGGTCCTGGGCACGCTGTGGAGCGAAGCTCTTCGGACGTACAGGCTGCACGAGACCGAGGGGCGCTTGTTCGTCCAGACACCGCTGTCCGAGGCGCCATACGTGCTGAATCGGTTCGCGGACGCGCTCGTGGCTCTCGACAGTCTCCGGCTGTTGGGCATCCCGTCCTCCTCGCGCCCGAAGACACTCGCGGACGAGGTCAGCGACTACCTTGCTGGCCTCTACCGGCCCGAGAACATCTCGAAGAAGCCGCAGATCCACCTCGCCGGTGGTGTCGTCATCTCGCCGGCGCTGGAGGTGCACACGCCGCAGCGTCCGAGAGTCCTGGTCCAGCCGGGTGCGGCGACGAGCGTGACCCAGTCGTACGACCACGCCCACACGACGATGAGTCTCGCCCGCCGCGGCGGCATCCCGCAGCAGGAACTGCTTGTCGTTCTGGGCGGCACGGTCGCCAGTTGGAACGCGCACCGTCTGCGTGCATTGGCCGACCTTGCCTTCGTGGGCTTTTGGCAGGAGCGCGATTCGGTGAAGGACTTCCTCGACGGGGACACGCCCGACGACCCGTTGATGGTTCCGATCGGGTCCACAGTCCCGATGCACCCCTGACGGCTCGGTCGGACCTGACTTGCGCCACCCGCGAAGGTATAAGAGACAACCCGAGCGACCGGGAGGGCGCATGCACTACGTAGCAGTCAACGGCAACGGCGACCTCGCCGGTGCGGAGATGGACCGCCGCATCGTCGGCGGCGAGGAGCCCGGCTGGGACCGGCAGATGGTCTGGGCCTGCTCGACCTACGCCGGCGCCCTCTACTGGGCGCGGGCCCGCTTTCGGCAGTACGGCCGCGGCACGACCATGTATGTGTACGAGGCGATGCTCGACGCCGCGACGGTGTCAGCCGACCTGAACTACGAATGCCAACCTTCGTCTTTCATGGCTGAGCGCGGCAGTTTCGGGCGCCTGGTCGCGACGTTCCACGATGCCACCGAGGTTGACGCTGCACTCATGGATGCGCGCGGCGAGGATGACTTCGTCGACAGCATGCTGTCCGGGTAACGGTCGACGCCCGCCGCCGTCATAACCGGCTGGAAGCACCGGCGCCGCCGCGGTGGCACAGCAGGGCTAGGCATGCACTACGACTCCGAGGAGCGGGTCGACGACCTGCTCGCGCTAGGCACTGCGCTGCTCTCCGCGATGGTCGACGGCAGGTCTGAAGACGTCCTGTGCGGTCTGGGCCGGTTCGACGGGTCGGGTGATCATCTCGGTGAGGTAGGTCAGGCCGAGCTTTGCGGCGTGACCACGGATCCGGTCGGTCCCCAACACTGACAGACCTCGGGATCGTGCCGCCTGCGTGACCGAGTCGGCCACGGGTATCCGTCGACGGTCGTCCCTACGCGGCCGACGCCGGCAGGACGAGCAACGTCCCGTCCGAATGCTTGGCGATCTCGATGACGACGTCACCGGCTGGCGCGCCTGGCTGGATGCCTTCACCAAGCTCACGTAAGAGGTAGACGGTCTTCAGCAGCTCATCGACCTGCCCTCGGGTCATCATCAGCTTGTCGAGTAGGCGGTTCGGTAAGCGCAGCTCCAACGTCGATAGCCGCAGCAAGACCGATGCGATGCCGGACTCCAGTCCGTCGACGCGCTGCTGGTCGGCCTTCAGGCTCCGCACGAAGTGCTCGAAGGGGTTCGCAGGGTCGCCTTGAGCGGCTTCGACAGCTTGGAGCACGATCACCCGCCGTTTCAACGCGATCGCCAGTGCGGCCAGTTCGAGGTGAGCGCGGAACTCCCCACCTGGCTCGTCGACGCCGCGGAACGTGGCCTGCAAGGCACCGACCTCGACGGGGCCGTCGGGCAGTGCGTCCAACGTCTGCTGCCACTTGCGCAGGCGACGGCTCGCCATCTCCGTCGCCTTGCCGATCGCGTGGACCGCAGAGTCCAGACCGAGGGATGCGCCGACCTTGCCCTGGTCCAGCAGGAGCGCGGTGGCTTTGTCGATGGCGTCACGGCAGCCGTCGAGTTCGCTGCGTTCCCGTTCGAGCTTGTCGTCGTGCAAGCGCTCCAGCAGTTCGGTGATGTTCTCGATCGCCTTCTGGCGCTGTTGGTCGGCATACGCGCTGGCGCCGACCGCCACTGCCATGAGCACGAGCGGCGCCGCGATGGTCAGCGCTCCTGCCGTGGCTGCACCGGCGGCAGCTGTGCCGGCCGCGCCTGTCGCCGCTCCGGCGGCCGCGGCCTCGACGGGCACGAAGGTTGCCTGTGCAACGACTCCAGTCGAGTTGCGCAGCGCGCTGTGAACACCGCCCTGCACGGCTTTGGAGGCCATCGGCTTGACCATGCCCGTGCCGACTTGCCCGGCGACCTTCGCGGGCACGACCATCCGGTAAAGCACCTCGCCCGACTCGGCGACCTTTGCCGCCACGGGTGACGACTTCGCCGTCTGGGAGACGAGGCGCGACAACTCCTGAGCGAGCGGGCTCACCGCATCCAGCGGTATGCCTTTCGCGTGGTCCAGCTTCTTTGGAAGCGGGTGCGCTTCGAGAGTGACGACCGGCGACGACGCGAAGGCCGCGAGCGCGGACCGCATATCAGCGAGCCGCTCGGGAGTCATCGCGCCGGTGTCAGGCATCGACGGCAGCCCGGCATCACTGACCGTCGTCAAAGTCCACACGGGCACGATCTCTTTACTGTCGTCGGACATCCGGCGAAACCCCCTCCGATGAGGGCTCCCACGATATGCGCCCGCGCCGACAGTCGCGGAACATAGATCGACACTGCGAGCGTGCGGCGTCGCGATTGTCGTGGTCGCTGAATGAGACGGCGACAGGGGCTTGTGGCTGGCTTTCGCCGCGAAATAGCGGAACGTGAGCTGCGTCCGGAATCACCGCGAACTGGCTACCGCGGCGGGCGCCTGGGCCCGATCGGCGTCGGGTATTGGTGCAGGCGGAGGTCATCGGCATACCTGGCCGGCACCGCTGGCCGCACGGTCGGGCGTGGCTGGTCGAGTGAGGTGGTCGAGGCTCCGCGGTTGTTGTCGGCGAGGACGTCCTCGGCGTACATCCGTTCCTGTGCGCGACGTGTTGAGGAGCTGCGGTCGATGCGGACCGTGTTGGCGTCGACCGGGAGTTGCGCGGCATCGCAGTCGGCGACGAGCCTGGCGTGCAAATCGCGGGCGGGGTCGCGGTAGGGCAACGCTTCGGCCGCCGCTAGTTCGGGCAGTCGGCCGGTGACGTCGTAACCGGCGGCGTGGGCGCGATCCAGAGCCTCGGCGAGGGCTTCCCAGTCGCGGCCGTCGATGAGGTCGGGGCGGATGCCTCGGCCGAGCTCGACCCACCGAACGGCTGCGGTCGCGTCGGGGGTGTACTGGGCAAGGTGACGCTTGGCCGTGGCGAAGGGGTCCTGACCCCAGGCATGTCCGGCGTCGATGACTTCGAGGTGGACGTTGCCGGGGGCCAGGTGGAGGCGTGCCTGGATGTGCTCGATGTGGCTGAGCCAATGGTCAGGCTGCAGGGCGCCGACGATTTCGGCCGAGGCCCGGGCAGCGGCAACGCGGCCTTCGACGGTGTCGAGCCGTCCAGCGAAGCGGTCGATGTACTCGTCGACCAGCACGCGGGCGAGGCTGCCGGCATCCTCGAGCGCTACCCGCAATGGCTCGGGTCCGCTCGTGCGCAGCACATCGGCCGGGTCAAGACCGGCGGGCAGCGATAGGTGGTGTGGTGCATCACCACGGCCGGCCAACTGCCAGAAGGCACGCTGCGCGGCCTTGCGACCGGCCGGGTCGTTGTCGGTGGCCACGAGAACACCGGGCTTGGCCGCGCCGATGTAGGGCCGCAGCGTGTCGGCCTGTTCGCCGGTGAACGCGGTGCCTAGCGGAGCGGTCCCGACGAAGCGGCCGCCACCGGCGAGCGTGACCGCCCAGGCGTCGAGCGGTCCTTCGACGAGTACCGGGGTGGCGCCGGCGGCGAGCAGGTCGCGTCCCTCGTGCAGGCCGTAGAGCTGCGCGCCCTTGCGGTAGAGATCGGTCTCGGCGGTGTTGAGGTATTTCGGTCCAGCGTTGTCCACATCGGTCTTGGTCGGGTTTCGGCGCCCGACGAAGCCGTGCAGTTCGTCCTGGTGCCAGATAGGCATGACGAGCCGGTCCCGGAAGCGATCGATGAGCCGGCCGGTGCTGGCGCGCACTGCCAGGCCTGCAGCGAGCAGTTCGGTGTCGTCGGCGCCGATGCGGCGAAGGTTGTCGACCAGCGCGGTCCACCGCTGCGGCGCGTAGCCGGGGGCGTATGCGGCGCGGGCCCGCTCGGCCAGGTCCGTACCGAGGCGGTCGGCGAGGTAGGCCGGTGCCCAGGACTGGTCGTACTGGCCGGTGTAGAAGGCGTGGGCTTGGGTGTTGAGCTCGAGCAGCCGTTCGCGCAGGACGCCTGAGCGGGCCGGGTAGCTGTAGAGGGCGTCGGCGTTCAGTCCGCTCTCGGCGTCTGCGGCGACCCACACGGCGGGCTCGGGGACTGGCGCCGCGACGGTGTAGGCGGGCTCGGGCAGGGCCAGCTCGTCCTCGGGCGCGGGGTCGAGTCGGACGAGGCTGGCCAGCCAGTCGTCGTCCTCGCGTGGGTCGCTGTTGGCGTAGCGGTGCAGCCCCGCGGGTGAGGACGGATCGAGGTTCTCCGGGGTCAGTTCGGCTTCGGCGATCGGCGGCTCTACCGGTGCCTCCGGGTCAAATTGGGCGGTGTCGTCGTGCGGCCCGTCGATGAGCATGCCGACGCGCCAGACGAGCGCGGTGGCCAGTTCGCCCTCACGAAGGTGTTCGTCGGCGGGGTGTCCTGTCTCGAGCAGCTCGTAGGCGGTGGCGAGCACCTGGTCGGGCTGCCAACCGTGCTCGCGCGCGGTGGTGACGGCGGCGACCAGCGCGGGCCAGGCCGGGTCCTGTACGACGCGGTCGGCGGCGTGCTCGCCGAGGATGCAGTGCAGATCATCGGTCCAGGCCGGGCGCAGAGTGGTGACGGTGGCGCTGTCGCCGGACAGTGCGGCGGGGGAGAGCTGCCGCGAGATTCGCCACCACAGCGCCGCGGCGGGGTACTCGTCGGGCAGCGGCGCGTCTCCAGCGGAGGTGTCGGTGACGGTGCCGAGCAAGTCGGCGATGCTGATGCCGGCGCGGCGGGCGGCGTCGAGCCGGCCGGCCAGCTGCGGCCAATAGGGGTCACTGGTGATGCGTGGGTCGATCGCGTCTACGAGTGCCGCGAACCGGCCGGTGGCGCCGTCGGGCCGACCGAGCGCGGCGTGGACTCGGTCGTTGAGCTGCTGATACTGGCGGGCTTCGGCTGCCGGTTGAGGCCGTGATCCGGCGGGGTCGCGGTCGGCGTCGTCGACGCCGGCGGCGGCGCGCCACACGGCGAGTTCGCGGAGCAGCGCCGGATCGTTGTCGAGCAGGCCGGTCGCCCAAGCGGGGGCGGTGGTGGGTGTCCACGCGGCGGCGTCGGCGTGCGCGGTCTCGGCAAGTTCGGTGACCAGGTCGGCCCGGCGGGTGAGGTAGGTGCCCCAGGTCGGGTCATCGGCGAGGCTGTGTGGGACGGCGGGCAGCCACGGAAGCGGGCCGGTGTGCCCGCGTCTGCGGGTTGGGTTCAGTCGCCAGTCGAGCACGGCGGCGACGTCGCGGCTGCTGCCGAGTTCGCGTTGGGCGAGCGCCTCGCGCAGCGCCGGTTCGGGGTCTGCTCCGTCGAGGCTGAGCAGGGCGAGGTGGCTGCGCAGCGCGGGCCAGGACTCGGCCGCGGTGACACCGGGAACCACGGTCTCGGCGGTCGCGGCCAGTTGCGCGAGGCCGTCGGCGCCGAGATGGGTTTCGGCCGCGACGTGCAGCGCGTCGTGGTAGCGGGCGGCCGCGGCGCGTAGCCGGGTTGTGGTGGCGTCCAGGTCGCGGGCGGTGCTGGTGGCCGAGATCTGGGAGCCGTCGCGGGCCAGGATGCGGGTCATGATGTCGACCGCGGTCGGCGGGATGAGCGCGTCGCGGGTGATGATGCTGTGCGGGTCTCCGTCGCCGGCTGTGGTGAGGTAGATGTGGTTGCCGACGCGGCCACGGGTCATCGCCACGTAGAGCAGCTGCCGTGATTCCTCGCCGGTGGCGACCAGGTGGCTGGTGTCTGCCGTGATGCCTTGGGCGGCATGCACGGTCGCGGCGTAACCAAGTGCGACGTGCTCGGCCACGTACCCGGCGGGCAGCCGGACGTAGCGGTGCGTGCCTTGGTGCTGAGCGGTGACCGAGCCGTTGGCAGCGACATCGGTGATGGTCCACCGGTCACCGTTCTTGACGAAGTCGGTGCTGGTTATCACCAGGCGGCGGTCGTTGTTGCGGGTGATGATCACGTCGCCGGTACTGGCACGGGACCCGTCGGCCAGCTGCGCCTCCCGACCCGGCGCGGCGGAAGGTGTGCCGGCGAGGCGGTCGGCACGGGCGCGGGCATTGAGGGTGGCGACGAGGTCACGGGTGGGGGCGATCATGACGCTGTCTCGGCCGGCGGCGCGTTCGGTCGCCCATGCGGTGTAGGCGGTGTCGGTGACGGTCGTTTCGTCGCCGACGTGCACGCGTTGGTTGTCGATGTAGTAGCCGATCGCGGCAGGGTCGCCTGCACGCAGGGCGAGACTGGCCGCACCTTCAGCGGGGTCGGCGAAGCGCATGACCTGCGACAGGTGCACCGCGCCGACCTGGTTGGCGATGTCGCGCAGGACGCCGCCGGCGCCGATCGCGGCCAACTGCTGGTCGTCACCGATCAGCCGGACGCCGCCGCCGCGTTCGGCGATGTAGTCCGCGGCGCGGGCCAGGTCGGAGGTCCCGGCCATGCCGGCTTCGTCGACGATCACGAGTGTCTGCGGGCCGATGGCGTGCACCCAATCCGGGACGCCCTGTTCGGGGTGATCGAGGGTGTGAATGAGCTTGGCGAGGGTGTCGGTGTGTACGCCTAACTCTTTGCGCAGCACCGCGGCGGCGGCAGCGGACGGGGCGAGGCCGACGACGTGCCCGGCTGTGCCGTTCTCGTCGGGGGCGTGCCAGGCGGAGGCGAGCACCCGCATGGCGGTGGTCTTGCCGGTGCCGGCGGGGGCTAGCGCGAGCTGCAGCCGGGCGCCGGAGCGGGCTAGCTCGCGGACGAGTTGCACCTGGCCGGGGTTGAGTTCGACACCGTTGGCGGCGGACTCGATCAGCGCGACGTCGACGGCCGTGTCGGCCACTACCCGGCCGTCGCGGGCGCGGGCGTGGGCGAGTAGGCGCTGTTCGTCGGCCAGGATCTGCTCCGACGTGTAGAGCTGCATTCCGGCGGTTTCGTAGACCGAGGTTCCGTCGCTTCGGCGAAGCAGGGCCGGTTCGCGGACGGGTTCGGGGGTGCTCAGCGGGATGGATCGGTCCGGGCCGAGGGCGGTGGTGACGATCGCTTCGACGGCTTGGTCGACCTGGTCGGGGCGGATGTCGGCGGCCCGGACGAAGCGTTCGGTCTCGGCCCGGACGTGGCATTCCTGCCAGGTGGCGCGGCCGGTTTGTACCGTGGCCAGGACGTCGTCGGCGGCCTGTTCGGCCCACTCAGGAGTGAGGGTGGCGGCCGGGTGCGCGTGTCGGCCGAGCAACTGCCCGAGCATGGCCTGCAGACGGTCGCGCCCGCCGAGCGTGGTCTCGGCTTCGGCCCTCCAGGTGGAGCGCTGCTCGGCGTGCGAGCGGGGGGCGTGCTTGCCGCGGCGGGTTTCCAGGTTGGCCTGCTGGGCCAGGGCGAGCGCCTCGACGGTGGTCGGTGGGCGGTGGTGGGTGGCTTGGAAGTCGGCGGCTAGTTGTGCGCGGCGGGTGTCGATCTGCGCGCGCCGCTGGGACCAGCGGGCGGTGACGGTGGCATCGACGCCGGCGATTTCGCGGACCGGTCGCTTCGCCGGATCGCCATCCTGGCGGGCCTCGAACCTGACCCCGAGGCGCTGCCGGAGCAGGGTCTCGATGCGGGTGTTGTAACGCTCGGACGCAGCGACGGTCATCTTGTGCATCGGCCGCCCGTCCAGAGCCAGCCACCGTCCGGTCTGGGTTTGGACCTTGTTCGAGATGGCGACGTGGGTGTGTAGGTCCGGGTCGCCGGCGCGGGAGTCGCGGTGGGTGAACGCTGCCGCGATAAGGCCGTGGACCTCGATCTGTTGCACGCCCGCGCGGCCGGTGCGGGTGTAGGTCGCGGTGTCTTCCAGCCAGCTGAGCGTGTCTTTCACCGCGTCGGCGTGAGCCTTTTCGATGACCTCGCCGACGTCGCGCGGTGCCAGCGCCCACAGCGCGGACACGCTCTTGACCGGGGAGAAGGTCAGGTCATAGCCCGCGACCGCGGTGGTCGCCTGCCGCGAGGCGCGGGCGAGAAATCCGGACAGCTCCCGCGGGTCAGCGGCCTCGCGCCCGTACTCCTTGGCGAACAGATCGCGGGCCACCTCGGTGCGGATCGCGGCGCGTTCCTCGGCCGGGACAGCCCAGTCTCGCGGCAGGCCCATCGCGGCGTTGTGCTCGGCGAAGGCCTCAGCTGTGCGGGTGCGGAACTCGTTGACGCTGTCGTGGAGTACGAACGGGGTGCCGAGCCTGGTCTCGGCCAAGATCGCCAGCGTTGCGCGGCCCTGTGCGCGCAGTTCGGCTTCGATGCGGACGGCGTCGGGGTGACGACCCTCGCCGAACAACGCCCGCATCTGGTCCTCGGTGACCCGACCGCCGAGAAATTGTGGCAGGCCGTGGCACCCGGATCCCATCCAGACGCCCGGAGATTCGCCCTTCTCCGCGTAGTAGGCGCCCAGGGAGTCGTAGCCGCGGTGCGTGACGTCGCCAGCAGCCACCTGACGGGTCAGATACGTGTATCCGTCGCCCGCGGTGAGCTTGTGCAGCGTCATCACAACTCGACGTTCGCAACCGCCCCTGTCACCCTCCCTGGACCGTCGTTACCGTTTCGTTACCAAGGTGCAAGAGGTGTGTGGCTCGGGTTCGTTCGTCCGCGAATGGGTGACGCGCGATGTTGATCTTGTGTCAGGGGTGGTTGGCAGGCTCCGGCCGCGAGCGGGCCGGTTGGCGGCGTGCATGACAGGGGAGTGGTGACGTGGCTCGGACGGTGAACGCGAAGCAGGCGGCGCTGCGCAAGGCGCGGGTGAAGCGGCTGGCGCTGGATGCGGACCGCGACGCGCGGGACAGGCGGATCGAGGACGCGACGGCCGACGTGCTGGTGCGACTGGACGAGAGGGCCGAGGCCGAGGCGGCGCTGGCTCGGATCAACGAGAGCCTCGGCGCTGGGCTGCGGCTGCTGCTGGACGAGGGCGTCGGGGTGGACGGGGCGGTGCAGCTGTCCGGCCTGGACGCCGGCGAGGTTCGCCGGCTGACGAAGTCGCCGGCTGGGCCCGCTGAACGCACGCCGGTCTAGTCCGGGGGTCCACGCTGCCCAAGCCGCGCGGGCTAAGCGTGGCGGGCTGATGGGCTGGCTGGTGACCGAGTCTGCCGGGATGCGTTGCTGCTCGGGACGTTGACGTCGGGTCGACGGGCTCAATCCGTCAGAGGGCTTCACATAGCATCCTCGGGCAGTCGCCCTCGCGACCGTTGGCCACGGGCTGACAGTGCGTGCGCTGTTTCGGTGCGCCTGCCGCAGCCGTGCAATGTCGAGGATGCGCGCTACTGATGGGCGCCTAAATGTCAGAGGTGACGCGAATACTGCGCGGCATGACGACCCGAGTGATGCGGACTGAGTGCGGCGAGACGGCACTCATCGACGAGGCGACGATGGACGCGGTGTCTCGAATCGATGGCAACACCTGGACGTACGACGATCCGGATGATCCGGCCACCTTGTGGTCCTGCGAGCTCGCCGAAGGGCACAGCGCGGCACACGGTCAGTTCGTGCAGACAGAGGTCGGCGACGACGGGTTCGAGTGGTGGGTTACCTGGGCTGACTGCGTTGTGTCATTGGCCCGTCTCGAGGCATGCGAGGCCATCATGAAGCTCGTGCCGGTCCGACAGGACGACATCGAGGAGGTGGTGTGCCAGCTCCCGGTTGGCCATGACGGCCCTCATCACTCCAGTGATGGCGACTGGCTGGGTGACGACTCTGAGTGATTGCGCGTAGCACTCTCGACTACGAGACCTGTGCCATCGTCGCGACGTCCTTCTGCGGCGTGGACACCGGCGGTTGCAGTGCGACGACCCAGTCGGCTTGCCAAGCCGGCGTCCGACCATTCGGCCGCGTGCCTGGCGAGTAATGATCAGCCAATGGCGTCTCGAGGTGCGGCCGATGCGGCGTGGCGCGTCAGGAGGGTCGGACGTCGATGATGCCGATGGCGAGCTCGTAGTCGACGATCGCTTCGTGCAGCCGGTCGGCGGCAGCGCTGATCCATTCGTCGACGTGGCTCTGATGCGCATGGTGGAGCGCCACCTCGGCGTCGTAGAGGCGCCGGCCGGCCGTGGCGACGCGGTCGGTGCGAGCCTGGGCGGATACTGCGCGCCGAGCGTGGGTGTTGGTGGGGGTGGTCATGACGGCGTCCATTCTGGTTAGGCGGCCCGGCGGGCCTTGCGTCGGCGGGAGACGGTTCGGGTGGTGATGTCGAGTAGGTCGGCGATCTCGGGCAGGGAGAAGCCGCGGCGGGTCAAACGCGCGATGACTTCGTCGCGGACCGGCCCAGGCTCGAGCTGGACGGCCTGTCCGGCGGCGACGCGGTCGGTGACGATGTCGAGGTCCAGGTCGTCGAGGTCGTCGTCCTGATCGGCGGGCGCGGTTGAGGGCCGGGACGGGTCCGGCTCGGGGTCGGCGTCGATGTCGTCCCAGGCCATCGGTGGGAGCCAGCTGTTGGCACGGGCCATGGCCCGTGCGTTGGCAGCTGCGGTGCGCCGCTGTGGGGTGCTCTCCTCGGGCGGGGTGTTCCAGAGCCGGTCGTAGAGCTCGGCGACGATGGCTGCGGTGGCTGCGGTCACCTGGTCGCGGCGCAGGGTGTGTCGGATGCTGGTGACGTCCCGGCCGAGCTGGTCGGCCAGCCCGGTGATGGTCCAGCCGATTGCGACTAGGGCCTGAATGCGGCGTCGGGTGCCGGTCGCGTCGATGCGCGCGCCGTCGGCCGGCGGCGCGTCGTCGAGGGACAGGGCCAACAGACGACAGGCGGTGTCCTGGCGGATCTGGCGGCTTGGTGCTGCCTGGGCGCTCGGCGCGCCGTAAAGCAAGGTGGCCAGCGTTGTGTAGGCGACGCCGGATAACTGGGCGGCGCGGCGCAGCCCGATCCCACGTTCGCTGAGCGCGCGCAGGTGCTGGCGGGCGGGTTCGGCGTCGACGAAGGGCTGCCACCGGCCGTAGGCGATCTCGCGACGGCGTTCTTGCTCGGCGGCGGCGTTGGCCTGCCGGCATTCGGGGCAGCGGCAGATGTCGAGCACGTACGCCTCGCGAGTGCCGTGCCCGTGCGGGCTGCCCGGGTGCTGGCAGGCACGACACGCGGCGTTGGGCCTCATCGCTGACATCCAGGGTCTGCGGTGAACGAGTCGTGTCCGGTGCGCGAGGTGAGGTCGATGACAGTGATCACGAGGTGTCCAAGGACTGGGTGGCGTCGTGAGCCGACCGTGCCCGGCGGCGATGCGCAGCCGCTTGCGCGCTGTGGATAACCCCGATCTGGGGCGTTGCTGTGGATATCCAGGGGTCGCAGAGCGTGAGCGCGTAGGGCTCGAAGGCGGGTCGCACGCTGTTGCCGCTGCCCGCCGACACCGAAGCCAGGCACTGAACGCTCGCGGCGTGCGGTCCTGCTGATTGCCATCCGGTGTGCTCCTGCCCGCGCGACTGGCCCTTTCACTGCGGACAGGCATTCCGGGGAGCGCGCTCGCGCGCATTCGCCGCGCACTTCTTTTCAGGGCGGGGTGACGTGGGCGTCACGGCCTGCCACTTTTTCTCGCCGCAGGGGTGTCAGGGGGTCCTGTCAGGCTGCTCGCGGAGGTGATCGCGATGGCGGTTGAGACGGTCACGGCGCCGCGCCGGCGCGCTATCGGGCGAGCGCGTTTCCTGGCTCAGCTGCCGTCGGTGGTGGCCGGCGCCGGCGTCCTGGCAGTGGCCGCAGGCCCGTACTCGGTGTGGGTGCTCGCAGTGTGGGTGGCCGGCGGTGTGGCCTCGGCGAGCCGGACGGGGGAGCGGCTGACGTTGCGCTTCCGCGGGTTCCGTCCGTTGAACCCGTCACAGCGACTACAGCTGCAGTCGGTCGCGGCCGCGGCGCTCGTGCAGGCCAGGTTCGGTCACGGCGACGTCGACTGGTACGTACTGCACCGGCGCGACCCGAACGCGTTCGCCGCTGGCCGCCGTGCTGTCGCTGTATCTATCGGGCTGCTCGGCGAGCTCGCCTCGGGCCGCCTCAGCGAGGCTATGGTCCGCGCGATCGTCGTACACGAGTTGGGCCACCACGCTACGTCGGCGACCCGCTATTCGCTGATGGTGCAGTGGCTGGCCGCGCCGTGGCGGGTCTGGTCGCACTTCATCCTCGGTGTGTGTGTCGGGTTCGCCGGTCGGCGCCAGCCTGCCCGCCTGCTGGCGCTGGTCGTGGCTGCCGGGGTGGTGATCGCGGTCGTCCAGGCCGTGCAGCGCGGGGACTGGGTCACTGCGGTGGCGTTGTCCGTGCTGACGGTGTGCGTTATCGCGGTGCCGGTCCTCGAGGCGGCCGTGGCCAGGCGAGGCGAGTGGGCCGCCGACTGGTTCGCCGCCGCTGCTGGCGTCGGTTACGAGTTGGCGTGTGCGCTGATGACATTGCATGGCCAGGGCGGCCATCGCCGGCCGTCGTTGGTCGACCGGGTGCTGGCCCGTCACCCCGAGCCGGACGCGCGGATCGCGGCGCTGCTCATACCGGCGGGGATCTCGCGGGCGGTCGCCCGCCCGGTGCTAGCGGCGCGGGCCTGACGGCGGCGCAGGGGACCGCTACAGCGCGGCGGCCGCGGCGCTATGTCAGCGCTGTGTTGATCGAGGCGGCGAGCCCGTCCCAACGGCGGGCTGCTCGGCGGCGTCAGGGCCGGTTGTTGTACTCGCGTCTATGACCAGCCGTCCGCTCGTACCTTCGACCTTCACCGCCGGACGCGCGCTGGCGATCGCGTACGTGGTCGGGTTCGGGTTGTCGACGCTGTCGGCTGTCGCCGTGCTGGTCACCCCATCGACGGACGGTTACCAAGCCACGGCGTCCAGCGCGTGGGCCGGGTACGTGCTACAGATGGTGCTGGCGGTCGCCGCCGGCGTGTACGGGCTCCGGGCTGCTCGGCGGTTCGGTGTCGGTGATGTCGCACTCGGGCTGCGAGCCATGCCCGGCGTCAGCCGGCAGCGGCAGGTCGCGGCCGCAGTTGTCTACGTGGCCGTGCTGGCCGGTGCCGCGTGGATCACCGTGCACGGCCTGGACCTTGCCGGCGTGGGAGCACCGACAGCGGGTGCCGGCGTGACGGCGCATCTCGGCCCGGAGCTGTTTCATGGCATGACGGCCGGCATGGTCGAGGAGTTCGTACTGCTGGCCGTTCCGCTGGCCTTGGGCCGCTGCTGTGGCTGGTCGACGCCGGCCACGATCGCGGTCCTGGTCGTGATGCGCCTCGGCCCCCACCTCTACCTGGGTTGGTACGCGCTGTTCGTGGTGCCGTGGCTCGCGGCCGCGGCGCTGCTGTGGCATCGGTGCCCGTCGGTGTGGCCGTTCGTCGTAGGTCACGGCGCGTACGACGTGCTGCAGGTCCTCGCCATGGATGCCACGAGAAGGATCTCGCTGGTCGCCAACGGGGCTCTCGTCATGCTCACCGCTGCCGGCGCCGTCCTGGCCACGGCCGGACCGCGGCAGCCACAGCCCTGAGCGAGACCGGAGCGACCGGCCGGGTACCTGCAGCGGGTGCGGCCTTGCGCCGCGCGCCGGGCTAAGCTCAGGCCGCTACCGCACGTTCGGCACGCAGTGCATGCACCGCACGAGCTCGCGGCGCTTCGCCTCTGCGACGGGGATCTCGATGGCGCCGTCGCGGGATTCGACGACGTGGCAATCACGACGGTGGAAGGTCGACCCGGTCTTGAAGATCCATACTGTCTTCTTGGCTGCGTCAGGATCGGCGGAGAACGCGACGACGGGTGCTGTCGACTCCCCAATCGCTCCGCTGAGCTGCCGCGAGATGGCTTCACCACGGACAGCGCGAGCAGTCTTGACGGTGGCTCTGGTCGGCTTCTTTGGGCTTGTCCTCGCGCCGCCGGTGTTCCCGAGACTTTGGCTCGCGCGCTCGAGTAGCCGCTGGGCGGTGGCCAGTTCTTTCTGGACGTTGGCAAGCTTCGTTGGGTCGTTGCGTCGACGGGCTCGAAGAAGCGACTTCGTGAGTTGTTCCACCAGTCGGGCACGCAGTTTGTGCTCCGACTCCGGCGTCCGCTTGTTCTTGGCCATGAATTCCCAAACCCGTTCTAGCTGCCAGCGGCCGCACGCAGCGAGCGGTACATGAGTTGCGGATCTCCAAGGCGATGCTTGAGGGCCCTCTCGAGACCGGCGATCGGGACGAGGTTCTGCGGGGCACGTGCGTCCTTGTACTCGATGGACGCGAATCGGGGCAGCACGGCTTGACTGACGTTCGCGAGGGCTGTCACTTCGTCCGCGGACAGATGCGGGGCCGCTTCGATCCGTACGACCCCAGCCCACGGAGCGCCGGGAGGACAGGGCAGCCGTAGGTACCACGCGTAGCGATCCCAACTCGTTCCGAGAAGAAATACCGGAGTCCTTTGACCGGCAGAAAGGCTCGCAACGACCGTGTTCAGCGCGGGCGGCAAGTACTCGGCGCGGTGTGACTTGATGAACCCGAGCGCGCGCAATAAATGGGCGCGGTTACGAAGCGGCCCGTCGATCACCAGAAGGTCGCGACCGTCGTGATCATGGGTCTCGAGTGTCGCTCGGGCCGCGACGGCGCTAGTGACTTCGACGTCATGGAGCTGCTTCTGCAACGCGTTGGAGAGAGCGACGATCTCAGTCACGTTCTCGCCAGCAACCGTGTGCACAGCTCCGTAGACCCCGTGCCGGGTCGCGATATCGGTGGCGTTCGGAGCGAGGGAGACCAGGCTTCGCCGAACTTCCGCCGTGGTGAGGTGCGAGCCTGCGTCGCAACAGCACACGACTCCCGCCGCGTAGGAAGCGCAGATCCCTGGGCTGGCCGTGACTGCCGCGGAGCCGTCTTCGGAGGGATCGTCAATCCAAACGCGGGCGTCCACGCGTCGAACGCCATCGACGAAGAGGATCGCGCTTGGCTCAACGATGTCAGTACGAGCGTCGACAGGACTCCACGCGTGCGCGGCTCTCTCGACGTCGGTGTTGACGGCAGCGGCCGAACTCGGAAGGTCGCCGCCCTCGAGAGCGGATCCGTAGCTTGGGTCCCACGCATCGACGCTGAATCGCATCGGCCGCGCGGAGGTCATGCACGCTCCATCGCCACGTGCGACCCGCTGTCGTCACGGTGTACTCGGTATCGGACGGGAATGCGGTCCGCGAGGGCCGGTACGTGGGTCACTACTCCGACCATCCGAGATCCCGATGCTGCGAGGTTTTCGAGGGTTGTGGCCACTTCGTCGAGCGTGTCGGCGTCAAGGGTTCCGAATCCTTCGTCAAGGAAGATCGCCTCAAGCTTTGTGGCGCCCGACGCTGCGAGCGCGGACATCTGCTGAGACAGCGCAAGGGCCAGCGCGAGCGAGGCCTGGAAGGTCTCGCCGCCCGACAGCGTCTTCACTGGCCGGGTCAGGTCGGCGTTGTTGTGATCGACGACGATGAGATTGCCGTCCTCGGTTGTGAGGTCGAACTGGCCTCCGGAGAGTTCGTAGAGCACTGAGGACGCCTCAGAGATCAACGAGTCGAGCGCGGAGTTCACTAGCCACTGCGGGAAGTTGTTCGACCGCATCAAGAGCGCGAGCTCGCGTGCGACCTGACTCTGCTCGGTCGCGTTGTCGATCTGCTCATGAAGACGAGCCGACGCTGCCTGATGTTCCTGCGCACCCTTGAGTGCCGCCTCAGCCCGGACGCGTTCGGTGGCGAGCAGGGTCGTGACGCGTTCTGCGAGCGGAGGTGCGGTGTCTGCGATGGAGCGGTCTGTCAGTAGCGATATAAGGCGTTGCTCGGCGTTGGTGACATCCACTTGAGCGCCTTCAGCGCGTCGCGATGCGTCGTCAAGGGCGATGGACCGTGCTGCGATTTCGCCTGCTGCCCACCCAGTGATGACGGCCCATTCAGCAACTAGGTCGCCAGACTCAGGACCGACCTCGGGAGCGCCGAACACGGTCAGAGGGTCGCGGGTGCGGCGCAGCAGCTCCCATCCTTTGGCCGCCTCAACGGCGGCGGCGTTGAGTGCGTCGAGCGCGTCGGTGGCGCGCTGACGGGCTGATTGAAGATCGTCATCGGCGGTCTTGCACGCGGCTTCGAGTTGCGACACCAAGGTCAGGCTCGATTCGATCGCCTCCGCATCGGGCTGACCATCAAGGGTCGACTTGAGTTCGCCATGACGGGTACGAGCGTCTGTGAGATCGCGATGAGTGCTCTGGCGGGTGAGGGCAGCGTCGACCGATGCCTGGCGGGCGCTATCCGCGTCGACCTCGGCATTGCTTAGAACTTTCTCGGCGCTGGTCCGTGCTGAAGCGAGTTCCAAAGCCTTCGTTTGGAGCGCCGTCAACTCGTCCTTGGTCGACGCCAGGTTGGTGGTAACCCACTCGGTCAATGTGGACCAAGCGGCTTCGATGTCAGCTTCATCGATTCTCGGCGCGCCCAGGGAAAGGACACTCTCGCGGGAGGCGCGCAGTTCGACGATCGCCGAACTGAGGCTTGCCTCGGTGTTCTTGATCAACGTCTCGGCATCTCGCACCCGTGCGCGCGCTGCCCGTGCGTGCTGGACCGCCTTGTCAGCCGCTGCTGCGAGCGTTTCCCTGTCGGCGAGTACGTCCGCCAAGCTCTGGGCTGCTCGTTCGGCGGCATTCGCCAGCACCGTGTTGTTTGTGTCGGACGCGACTGCTCGCGAGAGCTCGCCGGGAATGTCAGCCGAGTCAGGAAGCAGACGGGCCATCGAGAGCAGCAGGTCGATGCGATCGGCCTCAGCCCGGGCGATCAGGGCGTCGCGCGCTGCGGCGTCGCCGATAACGCGACGCTCCGCCGCCCTGAGCTTCTCATTCGCGGCGTTGCGCGACTTCGTCGCTGCCGTAACGGTGGCTCGCGCGGCGTCGATCGCCACTGCGACATCTCCGCGCGGGAGCGTATGAACGACCTGCTCGCATACGGGGCACGGCTTGCCGACGCTCAGACTGGTCCGTAGCGCGCCTACGTGATCGCCGAGTTCCGCGTGCTTCAGTACTTCCTCGGCGTCGCGAACTGCCGCTTCCGCATCACTCGCCAGCGCGCGAAGCGCATCCAGCGTTGACGCCGCGGCGTCGCGTCCGCCCGCGCCATCTGCGTCGCTTCGCAACGTTGCCGCCAGGCCGGCTGCGCGCTCGCGTGCCGCATCGAGTGAGCCCTTGTCCGGGGTCAAGCCCAGCTTGGCCTGCGTGCTTTCGAGGGCGCTCGACGCCTCGCTCTCCGACAACCTCGCCGCGTCTAGCGCCTTAGACGCGTCGCGCCGAGTCGCCGCGACCTGAGCGAGACCGGTCGGTGCGGTCACTGCTGCCAGCGTCGAGACGTGACCGCTCTTGCGCTCTGCCAAGGCGTCTGCGGCATCGGCCTCGTGCTTGCGCTTGATGGCCGTGCCACGAGCGGTCGTCAGCGCGTCGGCCGCCGTGCGGGCAGCGTCGCCCGCCGCCTGTTCAGCTTCTGTCGCCGCAATCGCCGCCTTCTCGAGTTCCGGGAGCCGGGTGTCCAGAACGCCAAGCTCGAGCCAGCTTTTTCGAAGCGCTTCGAGTCCGTGGCGTGGCGGCGCCGCCGCAAGGTTCACTCGGGCCCGGCGGTCGGCTTGCTCGGCAGATGCTTGCGCAGCCTTCGCGCTTTCGTCTTGCACTGCGGCGACACGGCGTGCTTCCTGCAGATCCGCTGCGTTCGACGGCATCACCGCGGCAGCGAGTGTGGTGCGCTCGCCAGCAATGCGATCAACCTGGCCGGCGAGTTCGGCGACACTCTTCGCGGCGGCGCGGTAGGCCGGCAGCGCATCGGTGCTAATGATCCGCTCGAGCTCTTCTAGCTCGGCCAACCGAGTGCGGCACGCTTCGACGTGGGCGTCGGTGCCGTCCGCGAACTGCGCCAGCTGCTGCGTCAGGGTTTCGGCGCGCGTGAGCTGTTCCTTGGCGCGGACGTTGGCCGCTGTTCCGATTCGCTCGTAGATCTGGTGCCCGAGCAGTTTGGACAGGATGTCCTGGCGGTCCTTTCGCGTCGCGTGAAGGAACTTGGCGAACTCACCCTGGGGGAGGGCCACGCAGGTACAGAAGTCCTGAAAGTCGAGGCCGAGGAGCTCGCTGACCTTGGCCGTGACATGACTGTCGGACTCGAGTACATCGGTCTCACCTGTCCCGTCATCGGTCGGGCTGTGGAACCGTTCGAGTCGCTGCTCCTTGATGCCCACAGCCTGCGTCTTGCCGCCTCCGCGACGGACGTCGCGTACGACGCTGTATCGCTGGCCGGCGGAGTCGAAGATCAGCCGAACGAGTGCACGGTTTGATGTCGGCGCGAGTGCAGGGGAGACCATATTGACGTTGCCCCAGCGCGGTGCGGACCCGTACAGCGCGAAGGAGAGCGCGTCGAGGATCGTGCTCTTGCCGCTGCCGGTTGGCCCGACGAGGGCGAAGAAGTCGACGTCGTCGAAATCGATGACGGTCTTGCTTTTGTAGGAGGCGAAGCCGTCGATGTCGAGGCGCACGGGTCGCATCAGTGGCCTCCTGCCGACGTATCGGCGCTCGTGAGGTCGTCGTGCAGCTGACCGAACAGGGCGCTGAGCCGCGTGTCGCTGACGCTGCGCTCTGCGAGGAAATCTGCGAAGAGCTCTCCGGGTGACAGGTTCGGGAGGGTGGCTGCTGGGGCCGTAGGTAGCTTCTGCGCGAACTCGTCGTCGATCCGGATTTCCAGAGCGTTCGGGAGTAGTTCCTGAACTTCGTCGCGCAGGCCAGCCCGCGCATGCTCGCGTACGTAGACGCGAAGGAAGTCGTCGCCGTACTGGTCCTTGTTCGCGGCGAGTTCGGCGACGGTGCCGCGCACGGACCGAAGCCGGCGTCCGGCGGTCAAAGGCAGGTCTGTTGTTTTCGCCGGCGTTGCCGGCGTCACCTCGACGAGAAGAACCATGCTGGTGTTGGCTTCTTCGCCGAAGTCGACAGGGATGGGCGAGCCGCTGTAGTGGACAGGGGCTGGTGCTGGCAGGTGTTGGCGACGGTGCAGGTGTCCGAGTGCGACGTAGTGCGGATCGGATCCGAAGGCTGCTGCCGGGACGTGGTATTCGAAGATCGTCTGTGCGGCTCGCTCCCCGCCGCCCTGTTTGCCGCCCGTCACTGCGAGGTGCGCCATGACAATGTTTACCGCGTCCGGGGTGAATCCAGTCTTGAGGTGCGCGAGCACATCCCGAATTTGCTGCTCGTACGCTCCGGCATTCTCGGCCGGAGAGTTGGCGAGCAGCTCGGCGGCGCGTATGGCGTACCGCTGCGAGAGGAAGGGAAGAACAGCTACGTTCACGCGTTCCCCAGTGCCGCGAGCGTTGAACGAGACCACGCCACCGCGGTCGACTGGGCGTGCAGAACCGACGAGGTGAATGCCCGCGGCTGCCATGAGTGGTCGATAGGCGTCGAAGGTTGCTGCATGGTCGTGGTTCCCCGCCATCGCGATGACCTCGGCGCCCGTGCGCCGAAGGTCGATCAACGCTCTGACCACCAATCGCTGTGCTTCAGCAGGCGGTGCTGACGTCTCGTACAGGTCGCCGGCGACGAGGACAGCGTCGACCTCGTGTTCGGCGGCGAGCGATACGATTTCCTTCAGGACGGCGTCGTGCTCTTCGAGGCGGCTACGGCCCTTCAGCGTCTTACCGACGTGCCAGTCGGAAGTGTGGAGGAACTTCATCGATCGCTCCTGTAAGCGGAGTTCGTATGCATGAGTGGTGGCACGGTGGGTTAAAACGGCGGGGCGTCGTCGTCGGGTACCGGGAGGCGTGCGAAGGCGCGGTTCGCGTCACCTGGACCGGCAGCGATTGCATCTTCGGCCACCTCTGGGGCTCGCGTTGCCCAAGCAGGGAACGGAAACTCGATTGCGAGCGGGACGGGAATCTCTGGTTGGCTTACGAACATCGTGCCCGGTTTCGCGATGGTTGCGCGCACACGCTGTCCAGCCGGCAGGAACCCGTACTCCGGACGCGACGCTTCCGCAGAGTCAAGGCGGCCAACGACTTTGATCGAGCTGTTCGAAATGATTCGCCGTTCGACCTCGCTGGCGGTTTGTTGTGCGCCGATCAAGATGATCCCCAGTGACCTGCCGCGCTCTGCGATGTCGAGGAGGAGATCCTTGATGGGGCCTGAGCCCTCGCGCGGCGCGTATTTATTCAGCTCGTCGATCATCGTGAACAGCAGGCTCCCGGGGCCAGCGGCCTCCTTCGCAGCCGTCTCCCGCGCAAGGACGACACCGACCACGAACCGCTGTGCGCGCTCGATCAGGTTGTGCAGGTCGACGACCGTCACCTGCTGACCATCCGTGGTGATCCTCCGATCACCACGGTTTGGCAGGTCACCACGAATGATCTCGGCCAGCGCGCGAACCGAAGAACGAAGTCGCCGGACGAACGCATTTGCAGTGCCGGCGCCGATTGCCGGTCCCGCCCAGGACGTCATGGTGTTCGGGTCGGTGACGCGCTCGCAGACCAGGTCGACCAGCTGCGAATAGGTCCGACACGCCTGCCCGTCGATCACGACCCCGCCGTCATCGATTGCGGTGGCCTCCATGCGCAGCTTCGCCGTGACGTTGTGGACCACCATCGTGTACTGGGCCCGGTCGTCCTCGGCGTCGGTGAACACGTAGGGCAGGAGATGGTCGGCGCAGAACTCCGCGAGCGTCCACCAGAACGGGGAGACTCCTTGTGCCCGGCTGGTCACGTTCGGGCGTCCAGCGAGATCGCCGGGAATCGGTGGAGCGCAGAAGGCGACCGAACGGAACGGCTCGGCGGGCAGACCGAGCCGTGCATAGCTGTCCCGCAAGTCCGCGCCATCTGCGCCGACAAGCCTGCGGTTGGTCTTATCCAGGAAGAGCAGGTCTTCACCCTTTACGGAGAACACGAGCGCCCTGGCGTTATGGGCATTCGCCAGGACGTCGCCGCGGAAGATCGCGTGGAGGAGGAACAACGCGAAGCTTGTCTTTGTCGCGACTCCCGAGATGCCGCTGATCGAGACGTGCGCGCCGCGTGTGCCGTCGATGAACTCCATGTTCACGAAGACTGTCTCGCCATCGCGACCCTTGCCGACCGGGACCTGTCGGTCCATCTGATCGAAGTACAGCGCGAGGGCTCTCTCGTCGCCGGTCGCACGACGCACGCTCGAGCCCGGCCTTGGGGGGACGTAGCACTCGGGTTCGACCCTCGTGGTGCTGACTTCGGCAATCTCCTGAACGTGCGCAGGCAGCACGCCCTCGCTGATCAGGAAGACGTCACTCGCGAAGCTCGCGCCCTCGTGTCGTGAGCGCACCTCAGTCACGATTCCGCACGTCATTACCGGACCACGGCCGGGCACGTCGCGAACGGTCGCGACGACGTCGTCGAGTTGCAGGTACGCACCCGGCTCGACAGCAACATGGAAGACGAGCGGCGTCGCGTCTTGCGTACCGATGACCTGCCCGACGGTTGCACTATGCGCTCGCTCCATGCATTCCCTCCAGATGGCGCACCTGATCACGCCGAACCACAGGCTACGAGCATTCACCGACAGTTTCGCTAGATCGACCGAGATCGCATCTGATGGACACTTAACACGGGCGAAACGTCAGAATTTGGTGGAGACACTAGTTCAAACCTCGTCATCCTCTGCGACACCCGGCTAAACAGGCATGGACTCGCGCCCTCCGGCTGGTTAGCGTGAGCCGACCGAGCAAGATCGCATTGAGTCGTCTCTTGGAGGCTGCCCGTGGCTGACCCGTGGATGTCTGCCGATGACATCGCTGCGCACCTCGGCGTCACCAAGGACACGGTCTACACCTGGATCGCTGAACGAGCGATGCCGGCGCACAAGCTCGGCCGGCTCTGGAGGTTCCAGGCCAGCGAGGTCGACGAATGGGTCCGCCGCGGAGGTGCCGCGACACCAGCGGATGGCCAGCCCGCGTGACAGGGAGCGGAAGTGCCGCAGGAAATTGTCGGATGGTCGGCCTAGTCTGGCTGGCTTGCTGCGAAACGGGAGGAGGTGCCGAATGACCGACGGACTGGCGACGTCGCCTCCGCGCTATGCCCTGTCGTTCACGACGGGCGCCCTCCTCGCACGCGAGGGCGCGGTACTCGCTCCCGTGTACCTCGAAAAGCGTGATTGGGAGCAGGTTCGCGACGAGGCCGTCGAGAGCAACCTCTTGCAGGCGCGGACAAACCGCACCGGCGTCCGCCTCGTGCGCGAGACGGTGAAGCGTCTGTCAGTCCTGACCGACGACGAGGTAGAGATCTTGGTCGCGGCAACCGGCTCAGAGAGGACGCAGCTCATGTGGGCGGCAGCATGCCGCCGCTACGAACTGATCGGGGAGTTCGCCGAGGAGGTCCTGTTAGAGCGCTACCTCACGCTCGCCCCGACGCTGGGCTACGAGGAATTCGACAGCTTCATCCGTGCCAAGGTGCTGTGGCACGAAGAGCTGGCCGCGATCAAGGAGTCGACGCTGCAGAAGCTGAGGTCAAACGTGTTCAAGATGCTGCATCAGGCAGAGCTTCTATCGAAGGCTGGCCACATCATGCCCGCCTTGTTGTCTGAGCGAGTGGTGGCCCGGCTGACCGCCCGCACACCGAGTGACCTGCGGTTCTTCCCGACCCAGCAGGGGGCTGCCCAATGAAGCCCAAGACTCTGCCCGAGCAGGAAGAACATCTGTTCACGGTGCTCAGCGGACGGCGCTTCCTGCAGATGGAGGGTCTTGGAAACGAGGTCCCGTTCTTCATCTACCCGTACCCGCCCGAGGACGCTCTGGCTGTAGCGGCGGCCAAGAAGCGGGTCAAGAATCGGCTGTCTGGCGCCGGGGTCAAGGTCATTGAGATCAACCTCTACGACCTGTCGGTCGAGCTGCTCAAGGAGCGGAAGGTATGGGACCGGGTCCGGGCCATTGAGCCGGACCAGGACAAGGCCGACTTCCGCGAAATGCTCCAAGGGATGCTCGACCCGCAGCTCCACATCGCCCCGGCGATCCGCGACCGGCTTGCGACCGAATCCTTCGACATCCTCTTCCTCACCGGGATCGGTGAGGTCTTTCCGTACATCCGCTCGCACAACGTGCTGAACAACCTCCAGTCGGTCGTGACGGGCAGGCCGATGCTCATGTTCTTCCCGGGCCGCTACGAGCAGTCGGACACGTTGGGCTCATCGCTCGTGTTGTTCGGCCGGCTCAAGGACGACCAGTACTACCGAGCCAAGAACATCCTGGAACAGGAGGCGTGAGCTCGATGAAGCTCGACCAGATTTTCGCCAAGGACATTCAACGTCCGATCGAGGGTGTCATCAAGGCTGACGACGCGGCGCACCTGGGCACAGAGGTCGACGAATACGTCCTGACCAACGAGGCCGCCAAAGGCTTGGAGATCCTCCTCGAGGAGTACACCTCCTACACCAACTCCAACGGCGTGTGGATCTCCGGCTTCTTCGGCTCCGGTAAGTCCCACATGCTCAAGATGCTCGCCCACCTACTGGGCGACGTCGAAGGCCAGGACTACCCGCGCCAGAACGTCTCGGACAGCTTCCGCGCCAAAACGCTCGACGCGTTCCTGCCCGGTCTGCTGAACAAGGCCGACCACCTCCCTGGCAAGAGCCTGCTGTTCAACATCGACCAGAAGGCCACCCTGATCAGCAAGGACCAGACGGACGCCCTCCTGAAGGTCTTCGTCAAGGTCTTCGACGAGAGCCGTGGCTACTACGGCAACCAGGGTCACGTCGCTCGCTTCGAGCGCGACCTGGACAACCGTGGCCAGTACGAGGCATTCCAAGAGTCGTTCGAACGCATCGCTGGCGTCTCGTGGACGCAGGGGCGAGAGCAGAGTGCCCTGGAAGGGCCGAGCATCGACCGGGCCTTCGCCGAGGTCAATGGCGGGACAGCTGACGGCATCATCAGGCAGTACAGCGCCTCGTACTCGGTCTCGATCGAGGACTTCGCCGACGAGGTCAAGGCCTGGCTCGACAGCCAGGGCGACCCGACCTTCCGGCTGAACTTCTTTGTCGACGAGGTCGGCCAGTTCATCGGCTCCGACACCAAGCTGATGCTCAACCTGCAGACCATCGCGGAATCGCTCAACACCAAGTGCGCTGGCCGGTCCTGGGTATTCGTGACCTCACAGGAGGACATGGAGAAGGTCATCGGCGACCGCACCCGCCAGCAGGGCAACGACTTCTCCAAGATCCAGGCCCGGTTCAAGACACGGCTCAAGCTGACCAGCGCCGACGTCGAGGAAGTCATCCGCAAGCGGCTGCTGGACAAGAACGACGCAGGCGTGAGTGCGCTCGGCACGATCTACGCCGACGAGCATGCCAACTTCAAGACGCTGTTCGACTTCGTCGACGGCGCGAAGTCCTACCGCAACTACGCCGACGAGGCGCACTTCGTCGGGACCTACCCGTTCGTCAGCTACCAGTTCCCACTGTTCCAGGCCGCCATCGAGGGCATCTCCGACCACAACGTCTTCGAGGGCCGCAACAGCTCGGTCGGTGAGCGCTCCATGCTCGGCGTCGTCCAGCAAGTCGCTAAGGACATCGGCAACGTCGAGGTCGGCCAGCTCGCGACGTTCGACAGCATGTTTGCCGGCATCCGTGCCTCCCTGAAGTCCGCCGCCCAGCGTTCAATCGACGTCGCCGAGCGCAACCTCGACAACCCGTTGGCGATCCGACTGCTCAAGGCGTTGTTCCTCGTCAAGTACGTAGAAAGCTTCCAGGCCACGGCGCGCAACCTCACCGTGCTGGTCTACGACCGTTTCGGCCTCAACCTTCCGGCTCTCTCCGCACAGGTCAAGGAAGCGCTGACCGTTCTGGAAACCCAGACCTACATCCAGAGAAGCGGCAACACCTACGAGTACCTGACCAACGAAGAGCAAGTCATCGAGGAAGAGATCAAGAACGTCGACATCGACGCCTCCGAGGTCGGCGGTCGACTCTTCAAGATCCTTTCCGGTGACGTCATCAAGACCAACAAGATCCGCTACGCCAAGAACGGGCAGGACTTCCCGTTCGGCTTCAAACTCGACGACCAGGCCCACGGCCAGCAACGAGAACTGGCTGTCCACTTCATCTCACCGGAGTACCCGTACTCGCCTGAAGAGATCCGCATGCACAGCGCGGGCAAGGACGAGCTACGTGTCGTCCTCGAACCGGACGCCCGGGTTCTCGCGGACCTTCGGCTGCTGATCAAGACCGAGAAGTACATCAAGCGCAAGCAGGGCACCTCGAACTCGGCCATCGAGGGCCAGATCCTGCAGACCAAGGGCGCCCAGAACATCGACCGCGAGAAAGAGCTCATCCAGCGCGTGAAGACCTCGGTCGGCAAGTCCGCCCTGATCATCAACGCGGCCGACATCACCTCCAGTTCCCAGGACGCGTTGGTCCGGGTGACGGATGGCTTCCAGGACCTCGTCAGTCGTACCTACACCCAGCTCAAGCTGCTCGGGGGTACGACCTACAGCGAGCAGCAGGTTGCCGGAGCCGCCAACCCTGACGCCGGGCTCTTCGACGCCGAAACCGGCAGCAAGCTCATTGCCCCATCGGAGGAAGTGCTGTCGTTTGTTCTACGCAAGGAAACCGTCGGGGAGCAGGTCACCGTCAAGACCATCGTCGACAGCTTCACCGCCAAGCCCTACGGCTGGGACCTCGCCTCGATCGAGGTTCTGATTGCGTTCCTGATCGGCACCTCGAAGGTCACGCTCACGGTCGACGGCAACGTCCTGAAGCGCTCCGAGGTCGCGACGGTTCTGCGCAACACCCAGAAGCATGCGCATACCGTGATGGCAGCGCAGAAGACCTTCGACGAGCGCAAGGTGGCGGCCTTCCGGAAGTTCTGCACCGATTTCTTCGATGAAGGCAATACCCCGAAAGATCCGTTGGAGATGGCCCGGCACGGGGCGGACAAGCTGAAAGCAAAGCGCGACGAGATCACGGCGACGATGACGGGTTCCAAGTATCCGTTCGTCAGCCAGCTCGCTGCCGCGATGCCCTGCTCGACCGAGCGGTGGGCAAACCCGACGACTGGTACCTCACCGACTTCGACCTTGGCGGCGACCTGCTCGACGTCAAGGAGAGCACGATCGACCCGATCCGGGCGTTCCTCAGCGGAGGCCAGAAGGTCATCTTCGACGAGGCCAACGATCTTCTGACCGCCAACAGCAGCAACCTCGGCTACCTGCCGCCTGACATCGACGCCACGGTACGGACGGCGCTGCACGACCCGAACGCCTTCCGCGGCAACAAGATGGCGCAGCTGAAGCAAGCCACTGACCAGGTGCGCGCTCTCATCGAGGGGGTCGTCGCCAAGAACCGAACCGACGTCATCGAAGTGATCGAGGGTCGTAGGGCCGAGATCGAAGCGAGTGCGTTCTTTGCCAAGGCGACGTCGGTCGCCCAACAGAGTGTGCTGCGTCGGGTTGATCAGACGATTTCCCGTGTGCGCGCCCAGAACCAGGTCGCTCTCATTCGCGAGACCGGGTCGAGCTTCGAGGAGACCGTCTATCCCGGGTTGCTCGACCAGCTGGCCGATGCGCAGCCGCACGAAGGCGATGGCGATGCCCGTATGCCACCACCGCCGTCGAAGCAGACCGTGTCCATCAAGGACTATCTCGGCCACTGGAGTGTCAGGGGTGCTTGAGACGGAAGAGGACGTCGACCGTTACCTAGAGGCGCTCCGTGCGGCACTCGTCCAGACTCTGAATGCCGGAAAGCGAATCTCTCTCTGATGGAAACCGCACCGCTGAAGTCCTTCGCCACCTGGGCTCGTACGGCCCTCATCCGCGAGGTAACCGCACGCATTGCTGTAGTCCTCGCCCCGGCATCAGCCGCGCGGGTCGAGCGACCCACGGCGGTCGAAGCCCTGGAGAAGGCGGTCTACGCGGCGGGTGGCGGCGAGAAGGGTAAGGCGTCGGTCGCGGACCGGGTTGCCTACACCTGGTTCAACCGGACCATTGCGCTGCGCTTCATGGACGCCAACGGCTACACCGGGATCGGTGTCGTCTCCCCGCAGGTCGGCGTAGAGGCCGGCCAGCCCGAGATCCTTGCCGAAGCCAAGCGCGGCAACATCGACACCGCGGTGGTCGGGGGGAAGACCCGCGAGACGGTTACGGGCCTGCTCAACGGCACCCGCCGCAGCGGCGACGCGCAAGGCGAGGCCTACGCGCTGCTGCTCGCGGACTACTGCCGCCACTGGAACCGCGCCATGCCATTCATGTTCGAGCGGGAAGGCGACTTCACCGAGCTGCTCATCCCCGCCAACCTGCTCGCCGACGACTCGGTGTCAAGCCGCGCCGTCAAGGTGCTCACGAAGGAGGTCTGCCAAGACGTCGAGGTCATCGGCTGGCTGTACCAGTTCTACATCTCGGATCGCAAGGATGAGGTCTTCGCGGGCTTCAAGAAGAACAGGAAAGCTGGCGCCGACGAGATCCCCGCTGCCACCCAGCTGTTCACGCCCCACTGGATCGTCCGCTATCTCGTCGAAAATTCACTCGGTCGCCTGTGGATGCTCAACCGTCCGCTTTCATCGCTCGTTGCGCAAATGGACTACTACGTCGCCCCTGCCAACGAGGAAGCCGGCTTCGTCAAGATCAGCAGTCCCGAAGATATCAAGGTATTTGACCCAGCATGCGGGTCGGGCCACATGCTGACCTACACCTTCGACCTGCTCTATGCCATCTACGAGCAGGAGGGCTACGCCCCGGTCGAGATTCCCCGCCTAATTCTGACCAAGAATCTTTACGGGATCGAGATCGACCCCAGAGCGGGGGCACTCGCAGCCTTCGCCCTGACCATGAAGGCTCGCTCCAGACAGCGCACGTTCTTTAACAATCCTACTTTTCCCAATATCGTTGCCCTCGAAGCCGGACTTGTCACGCCTGCAGAGCTCGCCGCCATCGTCGCGGACGGTGTCGATCCGCGAGCGTTGGAAGAGTTTTGCAATCAGTTTAGTCGTATCGACCTGCTCGGCTCACTTATCCGGCCGAGCGAAGAATTTGTCGTTCTACTTGAATCGCACCTGGCAAGACATCAAAGCGATGAGCAGGATCTTATCTCAGATAACGCACACCAGCGGGCGCAAAGATTCTTGCGGCAAGCATCTTTCCTGTCATCATCAAACTATGACGTCGTCGTTACGAATCCCCCTTACATGGGCTCGAGGAACATGGACTCGGCTCTTTCGGAGTGGCTGAAAGTTCACTATCCACTATCGAAGCAGGACATGTATGGGGCTTTCCTGGAACGCGCACTTGAGATGGTTCGACACGGGGGCCTAGTTGCCATGATCACTGGCGACAGTTGGATGACCATCAAGACCTTCGAAGACTTTCGTGCTGCCTTACTTAAGAGTCGCACTCTCCTGACATTTCTCCATCTCCGTGATAGCGCCTACCATGCCGACACGTTTGGCGCCAATGCAGCGTTCGTTTTGTCTGTGAAGGTTTCACCAGAGCCGTCGTGTGTGTTCGTGCGTCTAGAGCCGCTTGAATCGGAGGCGAAGCGACTGCGGCTACTTGACGCGCTTGTGGACGGTGAGCGTCATCATTGGGTCTACAAGGTGCGAACCGACGACCTTGCTGCCCTCCCAGGCGCCCCGCTTGTGTACCAATTGTCTGCGGCCTTCCGCGGCGCATTTGCGAAGGGTAGACCGCTGGCCGAGGCCGCTGACGTGCGTCAGGGAATGGCGACAGCTGACAATGGTCGGTTTCTCCGGCTCTGGACCGAGGTTAGTTCTCACCGGTTCGGCCGAGGGCTCACCAGAGACCAGGCGGCATCAAGCGCTTACAAGTGGTTCCCGTACAACAAAGGAGGAGAATTTCGCAAGTGGTATGGCAATCAGGAGTGGGCGGTTAATTGGGAGAATGACGGGAGTGAACTGCTGGCGGAGCGACCCAAGGCGGTGATTCGGAGCCCGCAGATGTACTTCATGCCTTCGCTGTCATGGTCTAAGATCGGATCAGGCGCGGTTGCATTTCGATTCTTTCCGCAGGGGTTTCTCTTTGATGTGGCCGGCACTTCAATATTCGGCTCTGAGGCTCTACTTACTCAGCTGGCCGGTGTCTTGAACACTTCGGTAATGCGCACTCTGCTTGCCGCGACTTCTCCAACCCTGAATGTTGAGGTCGGTACGCTCGCTCAGATGCCGATCCTCCCGGTTTCTCGGACGGTCGTCACAATGGTCACCGAGCTTATCGAAATGCATCGAGCGGATTGGAACAGTCGAGAGAGATCGTGGGATTTCGTGTCCTTTGATCTTGTCGCGCTCGGACGAGGCTCGGTTCGAGAGAACGTCAGAATCGCGCATGAACGGGGACGACAAGCAGCCGATCGCGCCCGCGAGTTGGAGACGGCCGTCAACTTCGAAGCTGCGTCGGCCTTTGGCTTGGAAACCGAAGTAGGGGTCGAGGTCCCGTTGGACCAGATCACGATGTTTGGCAATGACGTCGCGCGTTTCGGTGTTGAACCCCGGAGCGAGACGGCGACCAGGTTGTACACCGAGCAGCGCATGGTCGAGCTGGTGTCGTATGCCGTGGGCTGCATGTTCGGGCGCTACAGCCTCGATGAGGCTGGACTCATCCTGGCCGACCAGGGCGCCGCGATGGAGGACTACCTCGCTAGGGTGCCGAGCCCGACATTCGCACCAGACAACGACAACGTCATCCCGATCGTCGATAGCGACTGGTTCGAGGACGACGTTGTTGGGCGCTTCCGCACCTTCCTCCGTGTGGCATTCGGGGAGCCGCACTTCGAGGAGAATCTGCGCTTCGTCACTGAGTCGCTCGGTGTGAGTGATCTCCGGGACTACTTCGTGAAGTCGTTCTACAGCGACCACGTCCAGCGGTACAAGAAGCGACCGATCTACTGGCTGTTCTCCAGCCCTAAGGGTTCGTTCAACGCCCTGATCTACATGCACCGCTACACGCCGTCGACGGTCTCAACGGTGCTCAACGAGTACCTGCGCGAGTTCACGGCCAAGCTCTCGTCGAGCTTGCAACAGCAGGAGCGGTTGGCCGCTGGTGGTGGGACGCCTCGCCAGCAGGCGGCCGCCCAGAAGGAGGCCGACCGCCTGCGCAAGGTGCTGCTGGAGCTCGAAGAGTACGAGCACGACGTGCTGTACCCGCTGGCTTCCCGGCAGCTGGCTATCGACCTCGACGACGGGGTGAAAGCGAACTATCCGAAGTTCGGTGCCGCCCTGAAAAAGATTCCCGGCCTGGAGGCGAGCGAATGATTGCCTTCGAGGACAGCGGTGGCCGGGTGGTGCTGGTCTACTCGCCAGAACAAGCGGGGCCTTCGTGGCTGGATCGCAAGCTGAATTCCGAGGGTGATGTCACGCTGTCGCATACGTTCACCGTAAGGAAGGAAGATCTGCTGGGTCGGGCGAGTCAGGACGACCTTGACGACTTCGACGAGGATTTTCGGCGATTCGTGATCGGCACGGTCGAGGATGAGTACCGGACGATCCGTAAAGACGTCCTTGGTTTGAAGCATGACCTCTTGATCGCTGCGTCCGTGGGGCTTCAGCGCCAGACTTTTGTTGCCGAACGCAACATCTCGGTCTTCCATCACATCGATGAATTGATCAATGAACAGATCGTTGTTGGCGGTCCCCGTCTGGGTGCGATCCCCGAGGAGGAGTTCGCCCGCCTTTTGCACGACTTTCCGACCTCGACAGAACTCACGCACTATGCGCGAACGAGGATCTCGCGTGTGCTTCGCGAGTACTTGGGAACAATGTCGGACGCCGAGCAGCGGCTGGCGGCGTACATGGAACGGCGGGCACGCTCCGAGACCAATGCCTCGGGAGAATCCCATGGCCGGATACCCGTCGCGAACGAGCTGGAGCTGGAGAAGTTCACGTACGTCCGAGACCGGTTGATCGAGATGTTGAAGGATGCGGAGAGCTATTCAGAGGCGGACTGGCAGTCGGCGGTGGCCGACCTCTTCATCCTGATCTTCCCTCAGTACGTCGCCGTCCTCCGAAACGTCCATGTCAAGGAGTGGTACTCGCAAGAGTCCAAATCCACGGACCGCTACATCGACCTCATGCTCGTCGGAGCCAACGGGTGTGCGGACATCATCGAGATCAAGAAGCCGTTCCAGCGCGGCCTCGTCTCGGAGGGTCGGTATCGCGACAACCACGTCCCTGTCCGCGAGCTCTCAGGCTCGATCATGCAAGCGGAGAAGTACCTCTTCTACCTCAGCAAGGCGGGCCGCGACGGTGAACGGCAAATCACCAAGAGGCACGCGTCGGCGCTCCCGGTCGACCTGGAGGTCAAGATTGCCAACCCCAAGGCGATCATCCTGGCGGGTCGAGACAACAATCTTTCCGCGCGAGAGAAGTTCGACCTGGAGTTCATCCGCCGGAAGTACTCCAACGTCGTCGACATCATCTCCTACGACGATTTGCTGCGACGGATGGACAACATCGTGGCCTCCCTGACGGCTCGAACGGGTGCCGGGGTCACAGCTCTGGCGCACGTCGGGATAGGGGGGTCTGCATGAGTGCCGCCGGCATCGCTGAATACCTGAAGCGCCGCTTTCTCGACCATCGCGTCGTGTTCTGGCACGACCCGGACGGCCAGTACGTCGCGGATCTGGATGGGCTCGCCCTGTCGGGTATCCAGACGATCCGGGTCGTCAACGATGAGTTCGCCATCAAGAACCTGCTGCTGCACGACGAGCCGGAGGGCAGGTTCCTGGTCTATCGTAGTGGCCCGATGCCGAGCGGCATCGACGATTGGCTGCTCGACCTGGAGCTGGCCTACGGGGTATTCACGGCCGACCGCACCGCTCTCGTCTCGCAGGGTCTCGGGCTGGCAAAAGGCAATGGCATCGACGAGGTCGTCGAAGCACACGAGAAGTTCTTCAATGCCGGCAAGCGCGTGCAGAGTCTCAAAGCACTGCTGAGTCCTGAGGACGATGCTGCGAGGCTGCGTGCCAAGATCAGTGCCGTTGTGCTTGGTCAGCGCGAGCACAGCCTCTTGGAGATCACACGGACACTGCTAGCCGAGAATGCCAAGGGGGCTCGCACCAAATACGACGCCCTTGTCGACTACGGCCTCGACGACTTCTATTGGCGCGGCGTCGCGAACATCTACGGCTACGAGTCGTCCTCACCGAGCATCGAAGACCTGGTGTTGTGGATCTTCCGCAAGGCCATCGAGGGATTCAAGTCCGACCGGCCGGGCGGGCTGCAGAACATCCAGCTCGACTTCGCCAGTCTGCGCAACGACCGACGCAGCCAAGAGGCAATGGCAGCCCTAGCCAAGCGGGCCGCTCGCGACCTGGACTACACCTCGAGGATCGAGGACGCGAGCTTCCGCGACCTGGTAGCGAGCGTCCCAGACGACCTGTTCGAGGAGACCGACCAGAAGATCATCAGCGACCTGGCACGGGCCGTAGCCGAGCAGACCGTTACTCCGCGCGAGGTGGCCGAGATAGTGCGGGCGCGGCAGAGCAGCGTCTGGATCGACGGCTACAAGCAGCTCTACACAGCCGTTGCCAGCGCCTCGGAGTTGCTGGGCGAGCTGGCCACCCTCAACGTTGGCATGCAGTCGTTCGACGACGGGCTGGAGCGGTACCGGCGCGAGTGGTTCCGCATCGATCAGCTCTATCGACAGTTCGTCTACGCCACACGAACCGCGGAGTACCCAAGGCCGCTAGAGGCGCTGCGGGAGCTCGTCGAGAAGCGCTACACCAACAAGTACGTCTACGAGCTGGGCAACGCCTGGCAGCAGCAAGTCGACACGGTCGAGAACTGGCGCTCGACAACGCTACGTCCTCAGACCGCCTTCTACTCGCGCTATGTCGAGCCGCTGGTACGCGACGGCGACAAGAAGGCCGTCGTCATCATCTCCGATGCCATGCGGTACGAGGTTGCCGATGAACTTGGCTCGCTCATCCGTCAGGCAGACCGCTTCGACGCCAACCTTGAAGCCGTCCTTGGAGTGTTGCCGAGCTACACCCAGCTCGGCATGGCGGCGCTGCTGCCGCACTCCACGCTCAAGCATTCAGCGGATGCCAAGACAGTTCTAGCCGACGGCCAACCGACCAACACCACTGCTCTCCGCAGCAAGATCTTGGAGGGCGTGGGTGGCTCGGCGATCCAGGCCGAGGACTTCAAAGCCCTGAATGTTGACGAGCGACGCGAGTTGTACAGGGCCAATCGGGTCTTGTACGTCTACCACAACCGGATCGACGCCACTGGGGACAAGCCCGGCACCGAACGTCAGGTCTTCGAGGCCGTCGAGGACACGCTGCGCGACATCGTTGACCTCGTGAAGAAGCTGGCCAGCGCCAACGCCACCAATATCTTCGTCACGGCCGACCACGGCTTCCTCTTCCAGGACGAAGCCCTGGCCGACACGTTCTTCCTGTCGACCCAGCCGCAGGGCGATGAAATCAAGTTCGTCAACCGACGCTTCGTCCTGGGCAACGGTCTGAAGGTGGACAACGCCTTCGCCACCTTCGAGGCCGTCCAGCTCGGCCTGGACAGCGACCTCGAAGTGCAGGTCCCCAAGTCCATTCACCGCTTGCGCCTTGCCGGCGGCGGGTCACGCTTCGTGCACGGCGGGGCGACGCTCCAAGAAATCGTCGTGCCCGTGCTGGCGGTCAACAAGAAGCGCAAGAGCGACACCAGGCTGGTCAACGTCGAGGTCTGGCCGGAGTCCGACAAGATCACCACCGGGCAGGTGGTCGTTCGGCTGTTCCAGACCGAGCAGGTCAACGACAAGGTCCAGCCCCGCACACTCCGGGCCGGGTTGTACGTCGGCGAGACCCTCATCTCGAACCTTGAAAGCCTGACCTTCGACCAGACCTCTGCCGACAAACGCGACCGGTACCAGAGCGCGCGGATGCTGCTCAGCCAGGAGTCGAGCGACTACAACAATCGTGCCGTTGAGTTTCGCTTGGAGGAGCAGATTCCCAACACCAACCAGTGGCGGGTCTTCGCGAAGGCGGTCTACACGCTGAAGCGTTCGTTCACGTCCGACTTCGACTTCTAAGGAGACCACAATGAGCGAGGTCGAGGAGATCGCTCCTGACGCCGCCGGTTCGCGGGAGCCGATCGACGCGACGCCAGCCCAGAATGAGCTGGACCGGAAGATCAACCGCAGCTTCCCTGGGGTCGTCGTTCGCAAGGACCTCGTCAAGGCCGTCAAGGGCAACGCGATCGTCCCGTCGTACGTCCTGGAGTACCTGCTCGGTCAGTACGCCGCGTCCGACAACGAAGCCACGATCGTCGCGGGAATCAACACCGTCCGCCAGATCCTCGCTGACCACTACGTCCACCGGAACCAGTCAGAGCTGGTGCGGTCGACCATCCGCGAGCGCGGCAGATACAAGATCATCGACAAGGTCACGGTGAGCCTCAACGATAAGGACGACACCTACGAGGCGGAGTTCTCGAATCTCGGACTCAAACAGGTGCTCGTCGAGCCGGCAACGATCAAGGCGCATCAAAAACTCCTGGTTGGGGGAGTCTGGTGCATCTGCGACATGGAGTACTCGCACAGCGACAACTCCAGGGTGGTCCCGTGGATTCTCGGTTCTATCAAGCCGATTCAGCTGTCGAGCTTTGACTTCGGCAGCTACACCACCGCTCGCGCTGAGTTCACGACTGACGAGTGGATCGACCTCCTGATCCAGTCGATCGGCTTTAACCCCGAGATGTTCGGTCGGCGGGGCAAGCTCATCCAGCTAGTCCGCCTGATCCCCTTCGTCGAGCGCAACTACAACCTCGTCGAGCTGGGACCGAAGGGCACTGGCAAGTCCCACATCTTCTCGGAGTTCTCGCCGCACGGGATGCTCATCTCGGGCGGGGAGGTCACCGTTCCGAAGCTCTTCGTCAACAACGCTAACGGCAGATTGGGACTCGTCGGGTATTGGGACGTCGTCGCGTTCGACGAGTTCGCCGGCAAGAAGAAGCGAGCGGACAAGGCGCTCGTCGACATCATGAAGAACTTCATGGCCAATAAGTCCTTCTCGCGGGGCGTGGAGACGCTCGGCGCAGAAGCTTCGATGGTCTTCGTCGGCAACACCTCGCACAACGTGCCGTACATGCTCAAGCACTCGGACCTGTTCGACGAGCTGCCGGAGAGTTACCACGACTCGGCCTTCCTCGATCGGCTGCACTTCTACATCCCCGGTTGGGAAGTCGACACGATCCGTAGCGAGATGTTCTCCGACGGCTACGGTTTCGTCGTCGACTACATCGCCGAGGTTCTCAAGTCGATGCGCGACGCGGACTACTCCGACCGTTACCAGCAGCACTTCACGCTCGGTTCGGACATCTCAACCCGCGACCGCGATGGGATCCACAAGACGGTCTCCGGTCTGATGAAGATCCTCTATCCGCACGGCCAGGCGACGAAGGACGAGATCGAGGAGCTACTTCGGTTCGCCATCGAGGGCCGCAAGCGCGTCAAAGACCAGATCCTGCGCATCGACTCGACCATGGTCGACGTCAAGTTCGGATACCTCGATAAGGACGGCGAATGGCACGTCGTTACGACACTCGAGGAAGACGAGTACCCCGCCTACTACAACCAGCGGTCCGGAGGCACTGATGTGGAGGGCGGTTCGGACGTCACACCGGGCGCGCCGACCGCTGGCGGAGTGGCGCCGGCGCCAGCCGAACCGGTACCGCCCCCGCTGTCGGAGAGACACCGGGAGTTCCAAGAGAACCAGCGAGGCGTCACCTTCGAAAAGCTGCTGATTCCGTACCTCCGCGGCGCTACCGAGATCACGATCACTGACCCGTATATCAGGCAGTTCCACCAGGCCCGCAACCTCATGGAGCTGATCGAGGCGCTCGCCCGGACCAAGGACCCGGCCGACGAGGTCAACGTCAAGCTGATCACCACGGAGACCGCTGATGGCGCGGACAAGGTTCAGAAGCAGCTCGAGTTCTTACTCAAGGTGCAGCAAGCTGCGACCCAGGCGGGCATCAAGTTCGACGTCCAGCTCACAGACGGGATCCATGACCGGTCGATCGTCGCGAACTCCGGCTGGCGCATCAACCTCGGCCGCGGCCTCGACATCTTCCAGTACCTGACCGGCGACGCGTTCGACCTGGCGACTCGACTCCAGGAGTACCGCCAAGTGAAGGCCTTCGGCGTCACCTACGTTCGCTCGCAGGCGGGAGCTTGAACGCCGTGATGACCACAGAGGGGATTCATGAGCGCCAAGAGTGCTGGCGGCAGCGAACGGCGAGGTGTGGTCGATGCGCCTGACGACCCTCACGCTCACCAACTTCCGCGCGTGTCGGGACACGACTGTGCGGTTTGCGCCAGACCTGACTGTCCTCGTCGGCGAAAACGCGTCTGGCAAGAGCGCTGTCATCGACGCATTGCGGCTAGCGACGTTTCCCGCGTCGGGACGAAGCACCATGTGGTTCTCCGCTGACAGAGATCTCAGCCGGTCTGTTGATGTTGGCGAGCCAGTCGTGGTGTCAGCGCGTTACGGAGACCTTGCCGAGGTCGAGAAGGCGGTGTACTTAGCCGAGCTAATGGATCATCACGAGGACCTGATCTACACAGCGAGCTTTGCGACCTCGGCCGACACCCCGACGCGGAGCGTGCTCTCCTGGTCGGTGGGCGAGTCTCTGGCGGAGGATCCTGAACCAGCCCTCCGACGGCGCATTTCACACGTCTACCTACCGCCGTTACGCGACGCCGTGCGGGATCTTGACGGCCCTGACCAAGCGCAGCTACATGACGTGCTTCGTTTGCTGACGTCAGACGACGAGGCTGCAGAGGCAGATTTCGTCGGCGCGGCGAACGAGGCGCTGAAGGCGATAGCCGCGCATCCCCTCGCGACATCAGCCCGCGAAGCGATTCAAGGATTCTTCAGCAAGACGACGCCCCCCAATCGCGAACACACGATCGATCTCAATCAGCGTGAGCTCGAACTGCGGCGTATTGCGCGGCTGTTGCGCATCCAGCTCGCCGAGCGAGGCGTTCCTGTCGGAGACATTGCGAGCACAGGCCTGGGTTACGCCAACCTGTTGTACATCTCGATGATCGTGCTGCAGTTAGTGCGGGCCAAGGAGAGCGACCTGACGCTCCTTCTCGTCGAAGAGCCGGAGGCTCATCTCCACCCTCAGCTGCAGCTCGTGCTTCTCGAGTTTCTGCACGACCAGGCAGTCAGTAGCGGAGTGCTTCCAGACGACCTAAGGCCGGCAGGCAAGGTCCAGGTCGTCGTGACTACGCATTCGCCTGTCCTCGCCAGCACGGTCTCGATTAACAAGGTCGTCGTCCTGGGTCGGGCGGAAAAAGCCGGAGCGTGGAGCACGAAGGCGACGGCTCTCTCCGACCTAGGCCTAACCGAGCCCGAGACGCGCAAGATTGACCGGTACTTGAACGCGACCCGCGCCGCGCTCTTGTTCGCTCGAGACATCGTTCTGGTCGAGGGCATAGCGGAGTCGCTCCTATTGCCAGCTCTCGCGAGGCGACACTTCGAATCGAGCCTGAATGCGGAAGCTGCGAAAAGAGCTATTAGGCAGTTCGCCAGCGCCTCACTCGTCAGTGTGGAAGGCGTCGACTTCCTGCCCTACCTCCGATTGCTCCTCGCTGGCAACCCGCGCGTGGATCGAGTGGTGGTCGTGACGGACCGCGACCACACCGGTGCTGGGGACAAGCGAAAGCAAGATTACGAGCACGAGTTCGCTGACGCCGTAGCTGCTGGCCGCCTGATTGTTCAAGTCGGCGGCACGACCCTGGAGGCGGAGTTGTTCCGTGAATCCGGAAACGAAGCGGCACTTCGCGAAGCGTTCCTGACCATTCGCCCAGGGTCCGAGACGCACTGGACCAAGGTGACTGATGCCGCCGAGGACGCCTCCCCTGACGAGAGAGCGGAGTTGTTCGCCAAGGCGATCCGTGCCGTGTCGCCCAAGGAGGACTTCTTCCTCGACATCAGCAAGGGAGAGTTCGCGCACCTCGTAGCGGAGTCCATCACGCTGAACGGTAGAGACGTCGTCATTCCCGGGTACCTGAAGCAATCGGCTGAGGCCGTCGCGCACGTGACGACGATCAACAGTGATCAAAGCTGACCTGACGCTCACGCCAGAGCAGCGTGACGCGCTTGACCCACCCGTGCGCCTAATCGAGGCTGGCCCGGGCGCCGGCAAGACACGGACCGTGGTCGCGCGGTACCGCGAGCGGGCTGTGGAGGGCCGCGGTGTCGCGCTGCTGTCCTTCACGAATGCCGCAGTGGATGTCGCTAGGTTGCGCATGCTCGACACTCCAACACTGATCGAGCCGCCGCACTACGTCGGGACCTTCGATCAGTTCTTCCACCGATACGTGCTGACGGTCGATGTCCACCGACGCTTCAGCCAGGGTGCTCGATACGTCAGTTCGTGGGACGACCTGCCCGGCCATCTCGCGGTCGTTCGCCCGCCGAGCGGCGGTGTCGGCTTCCGTCTCTCGTGCTGGGCGCGTCAATCCGACACCGAATGGGCCGTTGATGAAACTCGCCTCAATCGCGGCGAGAGTTTCGCCTGGAATCGCCTGTCGGCGTGGTCGCGCGGTCGGGTGACCGCGCTCGGTAGCCAGCGCATCGCCGGCCTCTGTCGCGTGCATCTGTACGACACGACGGAATCGCGCGCACGATCACTCGCCGCACTGGCAGACCCCGAAGCCAGCTTCCTTGTGCGCCTCGCTCGTCGCTTCCAGGAGGTCATCGTCGATGAGTTCCAGGACTGCGACAAAGTTGAGCACGAGCTTCTCGCCCTGCTCGGCACCGCCGGCATCCACGTCGTGGCAGTAGCTGATCCGGACCAGGCCATCTACGAATTCCGTCAGGCAACTTCTGGGCTGTACGAGCAGTACCGCGACGGGCTCGACCCGCAATCCGTTGCCCGTCTTACGACGTGTCACCGATCCGCGCCAGCTATATGTGCGATCGCATCTAGCCTTCGCTCAGTCGGCCTCGATGCCGTCGTCCCGTCACCCGAGCATGCGGGAGGGGCTGAGGTCGTCCACGTCGTGATCGGTTCGGGGCACGAAGCGGGCGCTGTCGCTTCTGAAATCTGCCGGAAGCATGGAGTGCACCCGGCGCAGATCCGCGTGATCGCCCACCGACGCAACGATGCTCGCAGACTCCTGCGTCGAGGAAGCCAACCGCCTCGCGGGACGTCACAGACGGAGACGCTCCTCACCGGACTGGTCGAACTGCGGTCTGGCACCGATACACGCGGTCGCCTTGCTGCTGCACGACGCGTTGAGGCGTTCGTCCTGAACCAGTTCGCGTGGCCACCGGGCGGCGACATGCAGACAAGAGAGGATCAGCTCGATCTCCTTGGACTTAGACCCGAGAATCTGCGAGTGGTCGTCAGCGGCCTACTGGAAGCCTCACACGCGTGGTCCGACGCGAGAGCCGTAACCGCAAGCGTTCGTTCGATCATCCAGGGCTTTGCCGCTGGACGCCCGATCGGCCTGATCTCGAGCTTGGGTAACCGGTTGCAGGTGCGGCCAAACCTCTGGCAGTACTGGCAGTCGCGGACTGATGGCCTGTTCAACCTCGGCTTATCCGCCGGCGTCCGATGGGCGCACGTCCACGGCGTCAAGGGCGACGAGTTCGAGGGCGTCATCCTCGGCCTTCCAGCTACTTCGTCACGTCAGGGTCACGTCCTCGACGACTGGGAGGCTGGGCGGAACTCGGAGCAGCGCCGCGTTCTCTACGTCGGGGCAACACGTGCATCGAAAGTTCTGGTGCTTGTAGTCCCTCAGACCCGCCGCGACCAGCTCGTCAGGATTCTCGGGAACGCCAGCGTGCCCTTCGAGCTAACCGAAGTTCCCTAGGCGCAGCCATACGCATCGAATACCCGAGAATGTCGGTGCCGCGACTTACCGTGTAGTAAGCCGCGCCAGGCGGCATCAGGGAGGCGCAGTGGACGGCGAACGGCAGCGCGGCGACTACGCCGAGTCTGACGTCGTCGACGGCACCGCTGTCCCGGACAGCCGCCAGGTCGTCAACTATCTGGTCCGACCCGAAGCGCATTCGTACATCGCGATTATGGACGTCCTCGAGAAGTCGGTTACCGACCTCACGCCGGCCGAGATCACCGCCGCACTCGTCGCTGCCGGGCAACCGGCCGACCGGCTGAACGTGGAGGCGCGCCTGGACCAGCTTCGAGCGTGGGGCGCCGTATCTGCGCGGACCGACGCGACCCGCATCCTGCGGTACGCCGACCTCGTCGCCCGCAACTGGCGGTGGACGGCCACCCCGGTCGGCCGTCAGGCACAGCGCTTCTACCGCACAGTTCTCGCGGGAACGCCTGTCCTACGCGAGATCCCGCTGACCGGCCTGAACCGCATCGTGACCTCCGCCGAGACACTCGCCCGAACCGTGCCCCTCTCCGCCGACGCCGTAGCCGGGGAAGCAGAGGTGGACCTGATCGGCACGCTGTTCACTGCCCACGACGACCTCGACGGCGCGCTCGTCGGCGCCGAGGACGCACTCGCGGCTCTCGCCGACCGATTCGATCTCGACGACGACGCAACCGGAGAGCTGAAGGGCCTCGTGGTGGACTACGCCACCCGCGTCGCAGCCGAACTGGACACGGGGTCCGCCCGTGCCGCGCGAGCGCTGGCAACTCTAGCCCCGTATTACGCCGCTCTCGCAGACGCGACAGTCGCCGGATCGCAGGCCCGCACCCTGATCGAAGCGGGTGCGCTGACCGCGTCGCGTGGCGGCCGAACCTCGGACTGGGAAGGGCTACGCGCGTGGTTCGACCCCGACACGGGCCGTGCCGCCCGATTCTCTCTACGACTGGTTCGCGCCCTACCCGGGATGCACGCCAACCTGCGTCGCCTGCATTCCTCGGTCGGACGAGCCTCCAGCCGCACCCGGGCACTCCTACTTGCCCGCGCCTCCGCCGACCCGGAGCTGGGCACCCAGGTATGGCAGGCCGCCGTCGGCGATCATGCGTGGCGCAAGCTGACCGGCGAGGCTGAGGACCCGCCCACCGGCCGTCTGCCGTCGTGGCGTGGCGGGCCGCAGGTGGGCGTGCCCGACATGATCCGCGCCATCGGCCGCAGCGGCGCTCGGGGGAAAGGTGCACCGTCACGCGATGACGCTGCCGCAAGGGCGGAGGTTGCAGCCGCTCGCGCTCGCCGCGCTGCCGAACATGCCGCCGCTCTCATCGAGGTGCTGCGCGCCACTCCCGGCGCCGCGCTGTCCGGCGCCGCTGCCCACGCAGCGCTTGCCGCGCTCATGGTAGCCGCTCGGGCGCAACCGGACGGGGTTCGGCGCTCCGGCGCCCGCGACGGCCTGGCCTGCACGCTGGTCCACACCGGTGCCGGTACCGGTGTGCTGCGCGGCCCCACGTGGCAGGTGCTGCTTCCGGGGCGGCTGCCGCTGTTCCACGAGCCCGGCCGGCGCCCTGCCGCGGCCGCGCTGGAGGCGCTGCGCGGCAGCGGCGTTGATCCCGATAATGATGCGACCGTTGAGGTGCACGTCCGCGACCTACGTGACGAGGGGGCCGCGTGACGACTCCTGCTCCGCTCGATGACCTCACCGCCGGGTTTGGCCTGACCGAGGCAGAGCTCAGCGACGATGAGTTCAGCGGCGCCGATACCAGCGAGGACAGCCCCGACACTTTCGCGGAAATGGCGCCACGAGGTCGCCGTGCCTGGCGACCTGAGGCCGGAGCCGAGACAGCGGCAGTGCTCCGCCTGCTGGCGTCGAGCCCCTGGCAGGTCGGCGGCCGAGACGACGAGACCATCAGCGCCGTGCGCCGCAATGAGAGCGCTGTCCGCGCGGCACTCAGCCGACCCGGCTGGGTCTTGCACGTCGACCGCGACCTGGTCCGGCTCGCCAAGAGCCCGCCGCCTCGACCCGAACAGTGGGCGCAGACCGGACCCAACCCGCTCGTCTGCTCCTGGTTCTTCCTGATCGTCGCAGCCGCGGAATCAATGCCTCCCCGTGCCGGCATCGGCCAGCTTGTCGCGGCCGCCCGCGGCGCCGCGGCGGAGGCAGTACTACCTGTCACGGGCGAGATCGGAGAACGCCGCGCGATTGTCGTCGCGCTCCGCCTGCTCGAGGAACGCGGTGTCATAGAGCCGGTCGACGGCAACCTGGACGGGTTCGTCACCGACGAGCTGGCACCGGTGCTGCTCGCCATACACCACTCCCGGCTGCTGTACGTCGTCGCGAACCCCGGCACACTCGACCCCGCCGAGGACCCGGCCGCATGGCTGGCAGAAGTCCGCACGGAAAACGACCCGGCCCGCCGTATGCGCCGACGGCTGCTAGACGACACCTGCGCACACGCAGTGGACCTCGACGAAGTGGAGGCCCAGTGGCTGCGGCAACGCGTCCGCGGCGATGACGGCGCACCACTCGCGGCAGCGTTCGGGCTGACCCTCGAACGCCGGGCCGAAGGTGCTGCGTTCGTACTCGCCGACGACCTCGCCAGGCACCGGCGCGACGTCGGACCATTCGCCTTTCCCGCGGCTGGCACCGTCCCGCACGCGGCGCTGCTGCTCACCGAGCACGCGGCCGCGCACGGCAGCCTCGACGTCGGGCCCGGCAGCGGGTGGCGCAGCCTTACCGATCACGCCGTACGTACCGCGCTCTCGACGTTCTCCGCTGACCCCAGCCACGGCAGCACCGGCTGGAGCTCCGAGCTCAGCGCAGACATCACCGCGCTGACCGAACGGATTGCGCTACTGCTGGAGGGACTCAGCTTGCTGCGCCGAGACAGTGCGCTGGGCCGCTGGCACTTCGCGCCCGTCACCGGTCGTTGGGATGAGCCGGGTACGGCTACCCGGCCCACCCGTGCCGCAAGCGGCGGGCGTCGCGGCCGCTCCGGAGGCTCCGACGTCCCGGTGCTGTTCACCACCCCGGAGGGAACCTCGTGAGTGATCCACTGACCGGGCTGCTGTTCAACGACCCCACCCCTGAGCCCCCGGCGGGCAAAGTCGACCGGTTCGGCGGGCGTTGGCGCCTGGTGGGCGCTGGGCTGTCGAACGTCTGGCGGTACGGCGACTTGGATCTGCCCGCCCCGAGTGGGCGGCTGTTGCTGCGCGGCCAGAACGGAACTGGCAAGACGACCGCGCTGGAAGCACTGTGGCCTTACCTGTTGGATCTGGACCCGTCCCGGCTGGCCGCCGGCAAGGCTCGCCCCACGACATTGAAGCTGCTGATGAGCGAAGGCGCCGAGGCGGGCAAGAAACGCTACGGCTACGCCTGGCTGACGTTCGCACCGCCGGACGACATCGGCGAGGAGCCGGAACAGGTCACGTTCGGCGTCCGGTTGCAGTGGTCGCGGAACGCTTCACCGGAGGTGCGGGTCATCCCGTTCACCGTCCCGGCTCGACCGCTTCACGATGTGCCGCTGTGCGGGCCGAACCGCCGACCGTTCGAGCACGATGAGTTCGTCACCCAGATCGTAAACGCAGGCGGCACGGTGTTCGACGATGAAGACGACTACGTCGACCACTTCGCCGCGCGGGTGTGGCGGACCAGCGCAGGGGAGGTGCGGCAACTCGCGCAACGGCTGCGTTCCGTCCGCAACCCGACCCTGCTCGCGGCGACGTCCGCCGACGCCGCCGCAGAAGCGCTGCGCGCGACGCTGCCTGGAGTCGACGAATCGGTCATCAACGCCACCGCCGAAGCGCTCGCCTCATCGCAAGCCACCCGCGAAGCGTTCGACCTGGACAAGCAGGCTTCCGAAGTCCTCACCGACTTCGAGTCCGTATGGGCTGGTCACGTCGCCGACGTTGCCGGTTCTGCGTACACCGCAGCGTTGGACGCCGCTACCGCGCTCGGCCAGCTAGTCCGACAGGTCGGAGAACTTGAACGCGCCGAACGACGAGCCGCGCGGCAAGCCACAGATACCGACGTCGCACACGGCGAGCTCGTCGACCTGAAATCCCGGCTGAGCCAGGAAATCCGCGCCATCGAGGTATCCCCGGCCTACCGCACCGCCGGGCAGATCGCGACCCTGACCCAGCAGCTGAACGCTGAACAGAGGCACGCCGACAGCCTCCTGGATCGCGTGCGGTTGGCGGCTCGCGTCGCGGCGCGGGAGACCGACGCCGCGGTCGCGGCCTTAGGGGAGCGCCGCGAGGACCTCGACGGGCTTGCGCAGGCCGCCGCGAGCGCAGGCGGCGAGCTCGTCGACACCGCGGGGATCCTGCGGTGGAACAGCACGGTGCGACAGGTTGCCCTGGTCGGCGGCATGAGCGCCGACCCCGGATCCGGCCTTGTTGTACACCACGATCCGTCCATGCTGTCCGCCGCGGCGGACAGCTGGCACGCCGCAGCGCAGCGCAGCGACACGACCGCAGACCACGCACGGGTGGCGATAACCACCCATCGCGCTGTCGCCAAGGCCCAGGCCGACGCGGCCACGGCCCAGCAGGCCGCTACCCGCGCTGCCGAGGCTTTCGAGAGCCAGCAGCAGGCCACCCTGCTCGCCACGGCGAACGCGTCGCTGCGGGCTGGAGAACTTTCCGTACGACTGGCCGACTGGTCCCGCGAGCAGCCCGACCTGTGCGCGACGCTGGAGGATGGCGACGGCGCGGCGCCGGCCGACTTGCCCGAATGGGACGGCGAGGATGTCGAGGCCGCTGCAGCTAGCGAACCGGCACAGCTCCTCGCGGTGGCCGACTCCTGGGCGCAGGCCGTCGGCGCTCGCGCCGAGCACGCTGCAGCCAGCGCCGAGCAACAAGCCCGCAGCGCCGACACACATGCGGCCGAGCTGACAACTCAGGCGACCGCGCTGCGCTTGGAAGCCGAGGAACTCCGCGCGGGCCGACTGTTGCCGCTTCCGCGGCCGGGATGGGTCCCGGCAGGCTCCGATGACGCTGCGCTCGGCGCCGCGCTCGAGTGGCGCGCTGACGCCCTCGGCGCCGATGCCCGAGCAGCGGCGGAGACTGCGCTCGCGGCCAGCGGGGTCCTCGCTGCCACCCTCACGGCCGACGGAGCGACGTCAGCGGCATGGCGCGTCGAAGTGAGCGGTCCGATCCCGCCCACCAATCTGTCTACGGTCCTCACGGTCGATGACACCCACCCGCTGGCCCACCTGGCACGCAAGGTCTTGACGCGCATCGCGTGGGCACCGACCGCCGCGCACGACGCCGCCCACACGGCGCTCGTCATTGGCGCCGATGGCAGCTACCGGGCCGGCGTCCTGTACGCGAACCCGGTGGCCGTCCCGGGGCAGCTCCGCGCGGCCACCTACGTCGGCGCCCGGCAACGCCGCCAGGCCGCGCTAGCCCGCGCGGCCGAACTCGAGACAGAGGCAGATTCCCTCGCCGCTGACGCCTCCAGGCTGGAGGACGGGGCCAGGCTGCTCCGTCAGAACGCCCACGCAGTTCGTGACCGCGGCCGGTCGTTTCCCGACAGAGCCCCGTTGCGCGGCGCGGAGGCCAAACGGGCGGCAGCCGCCGACCAAGAACGAGGACTGGCCGATGAGTCCGAACGTAAGGGAGCCGAAGCGGTTGCCAAACACGAGCGCGCTCGAGCTGAAGCCGACACGTGGCGAGCCCAGGTCACCGTGCATGGACTTCCCACCGACCTGGACGCGCTCGCGACGGTCGAGCGCGACAACCGCGCCGCTGCGAAGACGCTGCGTGAGGCTGGGCGCGACCTGAAGGACCGGCTCGCAGCACGCATCGCCCGCGCGGTAGCGGCCGCACCGGATGAGGCCGCGCTCGCCCAAACGCTGGCCGTGGCAGCCGGCGAGGCAGTAACCGCAAATGAACAGGTCACCAGCACGCAGACGCTGCTCGACGAGCTGAACAGCGACGCTGCTGATGTTGCCGAGGAGGTCGCGAGGCACGCGCGCCTTACCGACGAGCTCAAGACTGTCTCGGGGCAAGTTCCCGCCGCCGAGTCGCGGGCGCGCTTGGCAGGCGACGCTCATGTGCGGGCTGTGGAGAAGCTCGACCAGGCTCGAGAGAATGTCCGTGCTGCTCGGCCGCGCCAGATGGCGACTTCAGCACACCTCACAGCATTGCTCAGCCATCCCGCGGTCGCTGAAATCCTGCAGGTCCCGGCCCAGCTTCCCGACGGCGATGAGCTGCTCGAACTTGCAGACACACTTCTCACAGGGCGTCACACACACCGTCGAGCGTTCGTCGCGGACCGTGCCGACCAGGCCCGGGCGGCTTTGGCCCGGTCATGGATCCTTGCCCGCGCTGATGCCGGACCCGGCTTGGACGAGCTCGACACGTTTGTGCTCACCCACGCCGAGCAGACCTATACCCCGGCGCAAGCCGCGGCCCGCGCTCGCGAGATCGCCGACCGGGCGGCCCGCAAGCTCGCCGCAGCCGAACAGACCGCCTTGACCGACTTCGTTGTCGGCCGGCTGCCAAACGCGATCGGCGCCGCCTGGACACGGCTGCAGGACTGGCGGAGCGACGTGAACCGCAAGATGAGGAGCGCATCGGCCAGTTCCGGCGTCGGTGTCCAGGTGCAGATCAGCCTTCGTGACGACCTGTCCGTCCCCGAGCAGACGGTGTACGAGTTGTCGTGCACCGTCGCGGCAGCAGACCGCACCGATGAGCAGAAGGCCGCGGTGGGCGAGGCGCTGCAGGCGTTGCTCCACGCCGCCGACGGCGCGACGATGGCCGAGAAGGTCGCGGCGGCGGCGGACATCCGCGAGTGGATAACCGTGAACTACATGGTCAGCCGACCGAGTGCTGGCGGGGAGATCAAACAAACACGATGGAGCCGTCGCACGGGTTTGTCGGGCGGTGAGCGGCGCTTAGTCATCCTCGCGCCGATGCTCGCAGCGGTTGCCGCGTCCTACGACGGGTATGGGCCGGCCGGTGCCCGGCTCGTACCCCTGGACGAGGTTCCGGCCGAGGTCGACGAGCGTGGCCGAGAGGGCCTGGCCCGGTATCTCGCGCATCTCGACCTGGACGTGGTGTGTACCAGTTACCTGTGGGACGGCGCCCCTGGGGCGTGGGACGGAGTGGACGCGTGGGACCTCGAGGCCGGCCTTGACGGCACCGTCGTCGGCTTCCCGATGCTGGTTCGCGGCCTGGATCCGTTACCCGGCGAGAAGTTTCTCGCACGGTGAGCTGCCCGCTGTGCGCCGGCCAGTGCGTGGGTGCCGACCTGGAGCCGCTGCTCACGGATGAGTTGGCGTGGCTGTGGCGTCAGCTGGCCGACACCGCGGACCGGCGCGGGGACGCCGACCTCACCGAAGGGACCGCGCGGGTGCGTGCGCCTCAACCGCCCGAGCAGCGTGCCGCGTCGGTGGGACTGCTCGGTAGGCAGTTGCGTGCCGGACAGGTCCGTCAGGTCACGCTGGCAGATCTCACCGCGCGTGTCCGGGTCCGAGGCAGCGGCCTCACACCTGGTGCGGTCGCAGCGCACGCCGTCGGGCGGGCACTGGCCGTCAAGGCTGCCGATGCGGCTGCCCGCGCGGCTAGTGACGCGGCAGTGCGCCGGCACCTCGAGCGGATCGTCGCCGCGTTGCCGGACCACGTCGCCGAGCGCATCCCTACGGCCGACGTGGCGTGGGCCCGGCTCAAGGACGGTCGCTGGCTGCCACGACTAGCCGGCGACGTAGAAATGACGATGGACGCGGCCGCCGGCGTCCTGTACCGGCTTCCGGTGCCGGGTACGCGCGCCGACCGGCGGCTGTTGGTCCCCGGAGCGCCGCACGCCTTGGATGACGGAACCCCACTCGCCGGGCTGGTGTTGGCCCTGGCCGGCCGGGACGGACGCCGAACTCGCCAGGCGTGGCGCGCACTTGGCGTCGAATGTGACGACTTGGTCGGCGGACTGCTGGTGCTCGGGCTACGCCCACGTGGGTGGACGCTGCCGCCTGCTGCGGTGGTCACCGTCCCGCCACGGGAGCTGCAGCACGTCATCTGGCAGCCGCCGCCGGCGGCAGGGGCATGGGCGTTCGTGACGGAGAACCCGTCCGTCCTGGCGGCCGCTGCCGACCTCGTCGCCGCCGGCAATGGACCCGGTGCCGTATACCTCGTTTGCACTGCCGGCACGCCGTCCGACCTCGAGACAAGAGCGGTCGCGGCGCTGGCGGACGCGGGCTGGCAGGTCGCTGTCCGAGCCGATTTCGACGCGGCCGGCCTGGCCCACGTTCGGGCGTTGCGCGCCGCAGGAACGGCACACCCATGGCGGATGAGTGCAGCGGACTACCTACCTCTTGCGACCTCAGTCGGCGACCCCGTCACGGTGAGCTCCGTTGACACTCCCTGGGACGCCGCGTTGGGCGAGGCAATGGCTGCCGTGGGCGTCGCCGTTTACGAGGAAGACCTGCTAGCGGAGCTGCTCGCGGACCTGTGTCGGGGAGTCCCGGACGCAGATTCGCCCGCCGTCTGACGATGAGGTAGGTCAATGGAACATGTTGATCGTGGCGGTCAATTAGGCCCTCAAGTCGGCCGGCCGCGACGTCGCGACCCACCTGACACGGGAACGCCACGCGGGAATGGCGAAACCCCGGTGATGTAGCTTTCGCCAGGGATCGTTCCGGGGTCTTCGCGACCAATCGTACGCGGGAGCAGCGGCAGTGTCGAGCACAAGTGGTTCGGCGGCAGGTGAGCCTGATCCCACGGTGCGGGCTCAGCTGATCACGCCTGATCGACTGGGCTCGTACTTGACCGCGGCGGGTGGGGATCTTGGACGGGCGCTCGCGCTGTACGACTGGAACACGCGCGCGTCAGCGGCGGTACTCACGACGACGGCGATGGTCGAGGTGATCGTGCGCAACGCGCTTGACGTCAGTCTGCAGACCCGGGCTGACCAGCGCCGTGGCGGCCGTGCCTGGCTCGACGTGGCGCCGCTGGATCCGCAGGGCCTGGCCGACGTTGTCAAGGCGCGAGAGCGAGCAACCCGTCGTGGACGTGACCCGGAATTGCACGGCAAGGTCGTCGCCGAACTGTCCTTCGGGTTCTGGCGCTACCTGGTCGCCTCGCGGTACCTGACAGCGCTCTGGATCCCCGGCGCGCACGCTGCGTTCCCGAACGGACCCACTGATCTGCGCGTGCGCCGCGCGGAGGTGGAGCGCCGGCTCCATAACCTGATGATCGTCCGCAATCGAGCCGCACATCATGAGCCGATCCATCGCCGGGATCTCACCCGCGACTTCCGCGACGCGGTCACAGTCGCGAGCTGGGTGCACCCGCAGGGCGCGGTATGGCTCCGCGCGCGGTCGGCCCTGCTTGCCATAGCCATAGAGCGGAACACCCTGTAGCGCAGGGGATCAGCCGTTGCGCTTGCGGATGAAGTCGAGCCCGGCCCATTACATTTCACTCGATCGGTTCCGGATCTTGCGGAGCGCATCGAGCGCTGTCTCGTCCGCGTCCGGAAGCGTGTGGAGGTAACGCTCGGTCGTCCGGAGGCTGCCGTGGCCGAGGCGTTCCTTGACGGTTTGAAGGTCAGCCCCGCCAGCGAGGAGCCAGGAGGCGTGTGCGTGGCGGAGATCGTGCATCCGTACGTGGACTCGGATGTCGGCCACGTCGAGGGCCGGCGCCCACACCGCCTTGCGGAACCACGTCCGTCCGATATGGCTAGCTGTCACGCGTTCCTCGTTGGACGCCGGCCGATCCTTGCCAGCGGCGCGGCGGGCGGCGCGATAGCTGCGGTAGGCGGCTGCACAATGAGCACAGCGGCAGCGGCCGAGGGAGTACGCAGTGAGGGTGCCGTGTCGGTAGCGGCGCCCCGATGCGTTTGGCTCGGTCAACCCCAGATCTCCCGAAGCGGGCGGGGGAGGCGGAGCCTCGTTCGTCTCGGCATCGCCCGGGCTGGTGAACAGCAGATCAGTCGGAGCAAGTGCATGCGCCTCGATGTGCGACTCCAGCTTCGCCGTGATTTCCGGGCCGAGCTTCACGCGTCGGGGCTTCGTGTTCTTCGGGTAATCCTTCACGAGGAACCGGCCACCGTCCGGGTTGAACTTGCGGACGAGCTCAACGACGGCTCGGCTGACGGTGAGCATGCGGCTTGCAACATCCACGTCGACCGGCCGGAGTTCGGTCAACTCGCCCCACCGGAGGCCCGACTCGATGGCTGTCTCGACGAGCAACCTCATGGAGTCATCGGGGAGTGCGCGGTACACGGCATCGAACTGGTCTGGCGTGACGATGACCCGCGTCATCTTCGCGATAGTCGGCGTCTTCACTCCCTTGCACGGGTGCAGATAGATCACCTGGTCGTTCAGCGCAGTCGTGAAGATTGCGGACAGGATCGTCTTGTTCGCCTGAATCGTGGTGGGGGAGGCGCCGGCCGCGGCCATCTTCGTGACCCAGCTCCGGACATGGGACGGCAGTAGATCGATCATCCGCATGTCCCCGAACTCCGGCATGAGGTGCTTCTCGATCGAATAGGTGTACCGCTGGCGGGTGGACGACTCCAACTGGTGGTTCGGAAGCCAGGTCTTCTCGACGTACGAGCGGAAGCTCACCTTGCCTCGACGCGCGTCTCCGAGCTTCCCTTCGGCGACCTTCGCTTCCTCGCGCTGCCAGGCCTTTTCGGAATCGCGCTTCGCTCGGAAGGTGCCGGCGGAGACCCGGTTCCCGGCGCCGTCGGTGTAGATCGCCTGGTACTGAGGCTTGCCGTCGGCACCGATTCTCTTCCGCGAGTAACCCACTCGTACCCCCGCCGCCTATCACTTGTCGCTCATTTGTCGCTGGACGACGCACCGCGACGTAACACGCCGCGACACGAGGTAATGCGACAGAGCCCTTTATTTGTCGGCAGTCTAGGTGACCAGTCCCAGAATCACCAGAGTGGCAAGTGAACTGGAAAGTTTTTTGACACGGTAGGGGTCACTGGTTCAATCCCAGTATCGCCCACCACGAGACGGCAGCAAATGGGCCGACATGACACGAGACGACACGGCGGCGCGTTGCTCGTGTCGCTCACTTGTTGCAGAGGGAGTCCGGGATTGCGCGTGCAGGGCTGAAATTGAACACGAAGCACTACCGTGTTGCGGTAGCGACCCAGTTCGCCTTTGGACGTCCACGCGCCCATCAGGACGAATCGTCCTGCCCTTCGCGCGACGACGGCGACGCGCGTCGAGGTCCTCTAATCGATGCTGGTGGGCCCGCAGGACGACAAGATCCATGACCCGACAGTCGCGAACAGACCGGGTAGCGACCTGGCGCGCGTTCCGCTGTCGACCGCTGTCGCGCGCGGCGCTGAGAAGCTACGCAATGAACGCGCATGGCCGGTGAGAATGTGTCGGCCCAGTTGGTGCCGCCGGGCGTTCTCTGTTCTCCCTGGAGCAAATCTGTACGCGTGTCGGTCATTCGAACGACCGGTGAAAATGGCGTGGCTGCTCGCTGACGACGACCCTGGGCACGACGCGATCAAGCTGGTGCTGCACCGCCGCGTCGCGGCGGCCGGCGGTCGCAGGTTCGGTTCAGGGGCCCGATATCACCGCTAGCTGCAACCGACCGCGTTGTGGTGCAGGGTGATTTGTCACTCGCGTGAGCCGTCCGGCCAACGGCATTGACTCCTCGCGCGCGGGGCCGCTCGCGCACGCTGCGGCGCTCCGAATGGCCTGTCACGAGCTTGGGTACGAGGTTGAGAGGCACGAGCGAACGGCAATGCGTGCCCCGCCGCGTCCGGCTGGACGCGACCCCTGAGATCACCGACGAAATGCAGCCTCTGTAACTACTAGTATGTACATGTGGCGACTGAGACAACCAGGGAGACCTTGATCTCCACCACCCAGGCACTGCTCTGGGAGCGCGGTTATGCCGCGACCAGCCCGCGCGCGATTCTGCGTCGGGCCGGCGTGGGGCAGGGCAGCATGTATCACCACTTCGCCGGTAAGGAGGCACTTGCGCAGGCTGCTTTCGAGCGCAATGCGGAGGAGGTGTTGGGGCGCGCGACGGCGTCGTTGCACGGCGGGGGCAGCGCTCTCGAGCGCATCGACAGGTACCTGTTCCGGCAGCGGGATGTGTTGCGCGGCTGTCCGGTCGGTCGCATGGCCGGGGACGCCGACGCGCTGGATTCTGCGGCACTTCGGGCGGTGTTGACCGGCACATTCGACCGCATCCGAGAGGTGCTGATCGAGGTCCTCACCCAGGGTGTCGAGTCGGGTGAGTTGCGGCCGGATGCCCCGGTCGAGGAACTCGCCGACACTGTCCTGGCCGTCGTGCAGGGCGGGTACGTCCTTGCTCGGGCGGCCGGTGACCCCGCACCCTTCGACCGCGCCGTTCGCGGGACCGTCGCCCTACTGGATCACGAACGCCAGGGGGCGCTCGCATGAGAGAGCTCGACGCCAACCTGGCGGTCTTCGGCGCAGACCCGCGGTTCACTGGTCCGGTGTCCGGCCTGCACATCGCTCCGGCGGAGGACCCGCAGCTGCACGCCTACGTCGTGCGGTTCGGGCCAGGTGGCCGGACCGCGTGGCACGCGCACGAGCGTGGCCAGTTGTTGATCTGCACGGATGGATTCGGCTATGTCGGGACCCGCGACGGCCGGGTCATCGGGTTGCGGCCCGGCGTCGCGGTCTGGACCGACGCCGGCGAGCAGCACTGGCACGGTGCCGGTGCAGACGGGCCGATGACCCACGTCGCCGTGCAGACCGAGACACCTGGTGTCGACGGTGTGGACTGGCGCGAGGCCGTAACGGACGGCGAGTGGGCGGGGTCGTCGCGATGACCCCGGTCGAGAGCCGGATCCCGGCCAGTCAGCTGCTCATGCAATACCCGATAGCCCTGCCGACCGGATACGACATGCAGATCATCCGCGACCGGGTACGCACTCGCGGGTCTGCATTCGACGACCGGGCCGGTCTGCTCGGCAAGGTGTACTGCATCCGCGAGGCCGGCGTCGCCGGGTCGCCGGTCAACGAATACGCGCCGTTCTATGCGTGGGCGGATGCCGGCGCCGCCGCGGAGTTCCTCTGGCGGCGCCGCGGATTCGAGGGCATCGTCCGCGACTTCGGCCGGCCGGCGGTCCGCACCTGGGTACCTGAAGCCCGCGTCCTCGGCCCGGTGCCCGCGGCCCTGGTCGGCCACGCCGTGCTCCGAACGGCCCCCATACAGGCCGACATGGATCTCCCCGACGCGATGGGCGCACTGGCGGCCCGGGTCGAACAATGGCGCCGGCCGGATCGGGTGCACCTCGCGGTCGGCGGCGTCGATCCCAACATCTGGCAGACGGTCGAGTTCGCGACGGTGTCCGAGCTCGACGCGACCGACGCCGGCGCCGTCCTCTTCAGCGTCCTGCACATCAGTCAGCCGGCGGTGTGGTCGTGAGCGGCCATGTGCGGACAGTGCTTGGCGACGTGGCACCGGCGGCGCTCGGTGTCACCAACTCGCACGATCACCTGTTCTTCCGCTCATCGCAGCTTCCCGGCGCCGAACTGGACGATCCTGACCTGGCCGCCGCCGAAGTGCGCGCGTTCATCGGCGTCGGCGGCCGCACGATCGTGCAGTGGACGCCGCGCGGGCTCGGACGCCACCGCGGTCACCTCGTGCGGATCGCCGCCACCCACGACGTGCACGTCGTCGCAGCCACCGGCCGGCACCGCGCTATACACCAGCTGCCCGGAGCAGTGGACGAGACCGTCGATGAACTCGCTATGGCGTTCGTCGCGGATATCGAGGATGCCATCGCACCGTGTGGCCTGATCAAGATCGGCACCGGCTATCACCATCTGGACGCCTGGGAACAGGCTTCCCTCGAGGCCGCGGCGCAGGCGCACCTGGCGACCGGCGTCCCGATCGCGATCCATCTGGAACTGGGCACGGCCGGTGGCCTCGTGCTTGACGCGCTGTTCCGGTGCGGCGTTGCTCCGGAGGCGATCGTGCTCGGCCACGTCGGGCGCCACCCTGAGGATCGAGGTTTGCTGGAGCTCGCCGCGCGCGGCGCATTCCTCTGCTTCGACGGGCCGTCGCGAGCGAACCACCAGACCGACTGGCGGACGCCTGCCTGCGTGGAGCTGTTGGTAGACCGCGGTCACGGTCATCAGCTGCTCATCGGCGGCGACACGACGACCGCCAGCGCCCGATCCGTGACTGGTGGCCCCGGCATGCCCGGGCTGCTCAGCGGCTTTGCCAGCGCCCTGCGCGACCGGATCGGTGAGGAGGCGTACGGCGCGATCGTCATCGACAATCCGGCCCGCGCCTTTGCCTGCGGAGACATGGGTCCGGTCAGAACGACACGATCCTCGCTCAAGAGCGCCTTCGTCATTGACGTGTTTCCGGCCGGATCGTCCGCTGGCGTGCGCCCGTCCGGTCCTGGCGGACCGCCATACGCATGCGATCGGTCTGCGCCAGCCGACGCTCCTGACTTCCTCGAACCTGGTGTTTGTCGCTCACGACCGCTCGCATAACCTTCGGTGCCTGATTGCGGGGTCCCAAGCGAGTTGCAGGGCGAACGCGACACCTCAACCTATTCGGACGCTGTTTCCGGACCGCCGACCTGGCTCCGGACGAAGTTGCCGAGCAGTTCGAAGTAACTGGCGGCGAAAACTTCCGTGCCGGACACCTGCAATCGGTGGTCGGCACCATGGATCTGGACGGCATGCAGAAGCTCTGGCGGGACCGACCGCGCGAGCCGATCGAGGCACTCGTGCACCGGAACTATTTGATCTGACGCGCCGAACAGTGCGAGAAGGGGAACTTGCATCTCTGACAGCGCAGCTGCCGGGTCATAGCGGAAGAGCGTGCCGGCGAAGGACCAAAGCGAGTCGGTGTCCGGGACGAACACGCCGACGTTCGCCAGCCGATCGAGCTGCTCGCGCACCCCCGGTTGCTCCATCCACGATCTCGCTCGCACGAACGGCATGTGCTCGCGTGCGCGACGTGCGAGGGACCGGAACAACTCGACGCCCTCAGCGACCTCGTCCGGCGGCCACCCGGCTCGCACTAGACGGTTGCGCGTCGAGTACTCCTCCTGCCGCGAGGGCGGGACTGAGGGCCCCGAGTTCGTAATGACGAAATCCGGTTCGACGTGACGACTTGCTTCAAGCACCACCCAACCACCCTGGCTGTGTCCGAACAGGCCGACCGGGACGTCGGGCACACGCTCGCGGGCGACTTCAAGGCAACGCGCGAGGTCGGCGGCCTGGGTCTCAATCCCTGCCTCCTCCCAATGACCTGTCGACCCCCCGACGCCGCGTTTGTCGAAGGAGCACACCGCGACACCTACAGCCGTCAGTGCAATCCGAATCGGTGGGAACAGGGTGTCGTTGTCTCGGTCCGACGTCCCTGACCCCGGATGCATGAGGACGAGCCCCTGCGGCGGCTTGTCAGGCGGGAGCCAGAGAGAGCCAGCGAGTTGCGTTGACGCGGCCTTCGCGACCAGCGGCGAACCGGGGTGCGAAGGCGCGACGCGGGCCTCCTGGGTGGGTCGCACGTGCTCAGCCAAGGATCGCGGCGAGAAGTCCGGGGAACGCCGCCTCGAGCTCCGCCTCCCGCAGCACGTTGAGCGCTTGTCCCCCCTGCCGGTGGGTGGCGATGACCCCCGCCTCCCGAAGCGCCTTGAAGTGGTGGCTCAGCGTGTTCTTGGCCACGTCGGCCCGGAACCGCCCGCAGGCAATCGGCCCACTTGATTGCTTGAGCTGCCTGACGAGGTCCAAGCGCACCGGGTCGCCCAGCGCCCGGAGAACCGCGACGGTGTCAAGACGCGGGCTCGCCGTTCTGTTCGCGGGCACGAATCTACCTCCTCGCCACACTTTATACGCTTGTCGACAATCATCGAACACTGTTACGACATGTTCCATGACTATCGAACTGCGGCGAAGCGTCGTCGCTCTGGCGCTGGTGGCCTCCTTCATGGTCTTCGTAGACGGGACCATCGTGAACCTTGCGCTCGCTCCGCTGTCGACGCACCTTGGTGCGTCACGATCGGAGTTGGAGTGGGTCGTCAACGCCTACACGCTGGCGTTCGCCTCAGTGATGCTCGGCGCGGGAGCCATCACAGACGCTCTTGGTGCGAAGCGGGCGTTCGTCGCTGGTCTGGTTGTCTTCACCGTCTCGTCCTTGGGGTGCGCTTCGGCCGGCACGATCTGGTACTTGATTGCGGCCCGCGCCGTCCAGGGTGTTGGTGCCGCGCTGCTGTTGCCGAGCGCGGTCGTGCTGGCGACTGCGGGAGCCGTGGACGACTCGTCGCGGGCCAAGCTGGTCGGTTGGTGGGCTGCGGCAGGCGGCGCCGGAATGGCGGCCGGTCCCCTGCTGGGCGGCGTCCTGGTCGCCTTCACGGATTGGCGCGCCATCTTCGCGGTGAACGTGATCGTCGGCGTTCCGGCGATTGTGTGGGCGTTGCGGGCCGCGCCGCTGGTCGCGGCGCGCAAGCACGCACTCGCTGTTCCCGGCCTGGTTTCGGCCACGTTGTTCATCTGTGCGCTCGTGTTCTCGCTCGTTGAGGCCCCGGTCCTGGGCTGGAGCAGCGGTGCGGTTATGTGGGCGGTGGTCATGGCTGTCCTCGCCGCGACGATCTTCGCTGGCATCGAGAGAGCGACCAGCACGCCCGTCCTACCGCGCCGTCTCTACGTTGAGCGCCGCTTCACAACTGTGGTCGCGCAGGGCGCGCTGTTCAACTTCACCTTCTACGGCGTTCTCTTCGCTCTGGGCCTTCTCCTGCAGCAAGGCCTCGGCCTCAGTGCTCTGAGGAGTGGCGCGTTGTTCCTGCCGCTGACGGGGTTGATATCAGTCGGCAGCCTCTGTGCCGCGCCGCTCGGTCGTCGTCACCGCCACGGCGTCCTCGTCGCCGTCGGCCTGGCGGTGACGATCCTGTCGTTGGCCGCTGCCGCCTGGGCGGTGACCTTCGGTGCACCGTGGCCGCTGGCGCTCGCCTTCGCTCCAGCGGGGCTGTGCGCCGGCGTTCTCGTGCCGATGCTGACTGCGCAGGCGTTGCGAGCCGTCGGTCCTGCTCTTCACGGCGCTGCGGCGGCTGCGTTCAACACGTCTCGTCAGGTTGGTGGCGCAGTCGGTGTGGCAGCCTTTGGACCGCTGCTCGGCCAGGCCCACGACCTGACCAAGGGTTTCCGCACCTGTATGGCCCTCGCCGCGTCAGCGACAGCGGTGTCGCTGGGGTTGAACTGGCTTGGCTCCGGCGCGACGCGGTGGCGCGGCGGCGTCAAAACGGAGTCGCCGTGACCAGACCCACGTACGTCGCGACCTTGCGGGTGTCGTTACGAAAGGTGTGCGGGTAGCCCCCGGACCAGATTGCGCACGCCCCGTTTGTCATCTCATAGTCCACGCCGGCATAGGTCGCGACAAGTGTTCCCTCGACGACCAGCGTGACGTCGACGCCCTCATGAGTAAGTGCCGAGGCGAACCGCGTGTGGGGAGCCAGGGAGACGCGAACGAGCTCGAGGCCGAGCCCGGGAAGTCTGATGACTTCGTAGTCGACGCGTTCGCCTCGCTCGACGCGTAACCGCTGGTCCTCACCCAGGAACCGCGGCTGGGCGCCGCGGACCGCGAAGCCCAGGAACGACCCGACGTCATGGTCGAAGACCGCGGCCAGCGCCGCCAGTCGTTCGAGGGCGATGTCGGTCTCGCCTCGCTCCAACGCTCCGAGGAACGACGGCGACAGCCCTGACATCTCAGCTACGTCTCGAAGCGACAGGCCACGCTGCGCACGCAATCGCTTGAGAACCTCACCGGGGCGCGGAAACCCGAGCTCGGGGTCATGTGGCGCCGCCATCCCGCGATGCTAACCGCAGGCCTGAACACCTGCGAACGCCGAATCGCCTCATCGTGTCGGGTAGTGGCACCGGCCTTGCCAGCGCCGACCAGACGACACAGAACGCGCCGATCACAGTTGTGTGACGGCATAGAGAAGGGACCGGAGCGCGTCGCTGGCGTCTCTCCCGCGCCGCCAGGCGAGCCGCAACTGAAGCGGCGGTACCTCGATGTCGACGCGGGCTACGCGCCCTGTGGCGATGTCTGAACGCACCGTGAAATCGGGTAGCACGGCCAAACCCTTCCCGCTGGCTACCCACTCCCGCACCTGCGCCAGCCCTCCGATCGCCATGAGTTCGATGTCGTCGCCGAGCCATCTGTGAGTCGCCATCCAGAACGCGCACCGGGGCTCACGTCCGACGAGGTGGCCGCTTCGCCGCACCATCTCCATGGTCGCGGGAGATCCAACCAGGGGATGCCCGGGGCCGGCGACCACCGCCATCGTGACTTCCCGGACGTCCACGTGCTCGAAGTCGACGGCCGGTGTGGCGAAACCCAGATCTCCGATGCAGTCGCCGAGATCGAGCAGGACGACTGCGTCAAGATCGCTGCGCGCCAAGGCTGTGAGCAATCTCGTACGATCCGGATCTGGACGCAGGCGCACCCGCAGGCCCGGATGCTTTCGCTGTAAGTCCGCGAGGATCGTCGGCAGGAGCTCGTCGGCGATCGACGCCTGTGCCCCGAGCGTGAGCTCGGCCGTGTCGTGCGCCGAAGCCACTGCCCGGTCGAGGGTCTCGAGCGCCGCGGCGGCCTGAATCAGGAACGACCGGCCTGCGGCCGTCACCTGCATCCCGTCGCGGTCCCGGTCGAAGAGAGGCACCCCGACCTCCTCCTCGAGGCGTCGGAGCCGATCCGAAACTGATGACGGTGCCAACGCCTGCGCAGCAGCGGTTCGGTTGACGGTCCCGTGCTCGAGCAGCGCCAGAGCGGTGCGCAGTTGATCGAGGTTCACGGACGAATCGTAGGAGGGCATTCGGAGATCGCGAACGCTCTTTTCGGCTCCGCCGGTCGAAAGCGCATCACTTGCTGACGAGTCTGGACACCGACCAGTGAAACTCGAACAGGAGACCCGTGCCCAGCGTGTTGCTTCGAACCGAACGACGCTCCTTCCTGCAGCTTGTGGGCATCGCGCTCGCCTACTTCATGGTGCTGTTGGACACGACCGTGCTCGCCATCGCCGAGCCCGATCTGATGGCGTCCCTGCACAATTGGCGTCGTCGGAGTCGGGTGGGCCACGACGGCGCACACCATGACGCTTGCGTCCGCGCTTATCCTCGGCGGCAGCATCGCCGACCGCTTCGGCGCCCACCGGATCTTCACGATCGGCGTAATCGGATTCGCGGTGGCGTCACTCTGCTGCGCCGCGGCACCGTCGCTCGCGGTCCTGCTCGTGGCCCGAGCTGCGCTGGGCGTATTCGCGGCGGCGGTCGTTCCGAGCTCCGTGTCACTCATCGCGGGTCTCTATCCGGTGCCCGAGGTACGAATGCGCGCGGTCGGCATCTGGGCAGGTATCAGCGGGTCGGCGATGGTCGTCGGCCCTCTCGCCGGCGGCTGGCTAATCGCACTCGGCAGCTGGCGTCTCGTCTTCGTCATCAACGCACCTGTCGCCCTCGTCGTCGTCTGCGTCTGCCGGCGGACCGACCAGGCGACGCGAGGGACGCGCTCGGTGTCCTGGACGTCACACGCCGCCCTGGGCGCGGCGCTTGCCGCGGGCACCTTCGCCGTCGTGGCGCTCGGCCAGCACCGATGGGTGACGGGCGTGCTTGGTGTCGTGCTCGCAGCCGGCGTACTCGTTGGCGTCCGCCGCATCGAGCAGAGATCGTCGACTCCCATCGTCCCCGTGGCGCTGAGCTGTAACCCTCGTTTCTGGAAAACGTTGGCTCGGGGTGCGGCAATCAACTATGCGCTCACGACGGTCATCTTCACGGTCCCGCTTCTGACGCACGCAACAGACTCTGGCGCGGGTGTCCCGCTGCTTCCTCTGACGGTCGTGATCGCTCTCGGCCCACCCGTCACAGGAAGACTGGTCGCGAGACTGGGGGCTTTGCCGGTCATCCGGCTTGGGCTCGTCGCGGTATCCCTCGGCCTGACAGTGGACGCCGTCGCATTCGCCAACGGCGTTCACGACATCCTGTGGGCGGGCATGCTGTTGTGCGGTGTCGGCGTCTCGTGCACGCTGCCGGCACTCATCGCCTCCGCTGTCGACGTTGCCGGCCCAACGCTCGCCGGTACCGTCGGCGGGCTGGTCAACGCCGCCCGCCAGGTGGGCGCGACGCTAGCTGCCGCGAGCGGCAGCGCCCTTCTTGCGCATCCCGACGGCCGCAAACATGCGACGATCGCCTTCGCAATCGCCGTCGCGATGTGCGCGGTTGCGGCAGGCACCGTCGAACGGCAGAGGTCGGCGGGACCTGCGACGCAGAGGGCCTGACGCGTCTCAGTCCGAACAACTAGCCCTGCCCTCGAACCCGGTGCGTCGCGATGTGCCGAAGACCGACGTGACTCGGCGGGGCAACGTCAATGCGGACTACGAGAACGCGGGGTCTCGCCCTAGTCCGCGCGGGCGGGTTGGTCGCCGAGCCCGGCAACATGGGCGGCGTTGCCGCGGATCGCCGGCTGGTACCGCACAAGTTCCGGTTCGTCGACGTGATCGGCAATGACCATGAGCAGCGCGGCCAGAGCCGCATTGGGTCGTCCGAAGGCGTGCAGGGTGAGCGCCCGGAACACGGGCAGCGAGACGGAGTCAGGGAACTCCTTGATCGCATCGTCGAATACGCGCAGCGACTCGTCCAGTCGGTCGAGGTTCCTCAAGGTGCTGGCGTATTGCAGAAGACAGCGTCGGCGGATGTCGCCTGATAGGCCGAGTTGAAGGGCACGCTGGTAGTGCTCCAGCGCGATCGTCTCGTTGCCAGCGGTGTCGTGCGATCCGCCAACCTCATACTCCACACGCGGATGGTCGGGGTGCGCGTGCAGTAGCGCCTCGAACGCGGTGATGGTGGGCTGCATGTTGTCGCGGTCCCGGGCGGCGAAGATGGCGTCCAACTGCTCGTCCAGTGAGGTTTCCGAAGGCTTCATGCGCGCGGCCCGATCTCGTGTCGTGGCAATACGACCAGGGCCTCGTCGTCTGACGGGGCCAGGAAGGTCCGCGGATCGGCGACGAGGACCTGATGACAGCTGCCGGACCCGATCGGCGATGATGAAGGGGCGCACCCAATCGGGGAAGTTGTTCACCTGTCACCGCCGACCGGCGCGACGTCGTCGTCGTCGTCGAAGGCCCGTGCAACAGCACGCATCCCGCTCAACGTTCTCGGGACTCCGATGTAGGGCATCAAGTGCGCGAACACCTCGCCGACCTCGTGCCGCGACATCCCGATCCGCAGGCAGGTCCGCACGTGGCCGACGAGCTGCGGTTCGACACCGCCCATTGCCGTCAGCGCGGAAAGATTGATGAGTTGTCGATCGCGCAAGGACAGGCCAAGCCGCTGATACGGCCCACCGAACAGGGCCCCGACAACCCAATCGGCCATCCCCGGCGCCACATCGTCGACAGTGGCGCGCCAAGCCGCCGTCGTCGCCTCGTCCTGCAGCTCTCGGAGCGTTCGCTCACCTGCACTGTCGTCCACTGTCTCTCTCCGTCCATGTGTCAGCCGACCATGTGTCAGCCGATCCGCGTGACGCCGCCCGGCACGTCAATTCGCGTGGGACCCATGTCGTATGGCCGCTGGCTTCGCGCCGCCATCGCAGCGGGCACCCGCTCAAGTAGCGGCAACACGCCGCCGAGACCTAAATTTCGCACAACCTGCCAGAAAATCGGAAGCGATATTCAGCGCGGCCCACGAGACCGCTGCCGGACAGTCCCGGCGCGCGTCCCACGGCGCCGACGGCGGTCCGCGGGCGTCCGACCACGTCGGAGCGACCGCCGCGTGACGCCGCTGATCCTCAACCGCGCCGCGGCCTCACCAGCGCCGAAGCCCCCAGGCGACCGCCCACGAAACGAACGTTTCCGGCTCGAAACGACGTGGCGACTGCCGAATCCCCGCTTGGCCAATATCGGCCTGTGAGTGCAACAGATCAACCAAGAGCCTCTGCGGTGCCTGCCTCCGGAAGTCGGAATGGTCGCGACCGGCTCGGGCCACACGATGTTTCGCGGGCAGTTGCTCGAAGCGCTCGCAGAGGTTACTCACGCGACGCAGGTGCCGATGGCCTCCTGCGCGAGCATCGGCTGCGAAGAATCAACCATGCTGATACTTCAAGGCGCACGCGACTATCAGGTCACCGTCGAGGACGATTTCCTGCGCTGGCAGACCGGTCTGCGTGGCCGCCACGGCGTCAGCTTTTGTGTGCTCGAGCACTTCGACCACTTCTTCTTCCCCGGAATCGGCCAATCGACGCCCGAGGACTACTTGGTCCCGACCCGCGTCGACCCCGCTGCCACCGACGCAATTTGCGATTGGATCGAGCACACGTCCAGCGCAGTGTCGCGCGCCCTCTGACAGAGATAGCGGTTTGCCACGGCCGTGATCATCGGTCGACTAGTGTCTCGTCAGGCAGGCCGGCAAGATCGCTTGCCGCGCGCGCAATGCGCCTCACGCTGACGCCTGGAACCACCACCTCGTGCCAGGTTGCGACCGCGTCCCGGATGCGCGTTCGGCGGGCAAATTGTGCGCGGAGCGCACATGAGCCAGTCCAAGGGTCGGCAGGTCGAGCAGATGCCTGTTGTCCATGTGCTGCGCCCGGCGCTGTCTGCAACGTGGTGCTGGTCGCCGCAGCGGTACCTATCGGGCCGGTCTGTTGTCGATCAGCGGACCTGGAGTGAAGCCGTTACTCGAACAGCTCGGGGTGCGCGGCCAGCCGGAGCCGTGAGCGTTCGAGATGCATGCGCACGACGTCCTCTCCGGCCCGCGCGTTGCGGCTGCGCATCGCATCGATCATGAGCCGATGCTCGCCTTGATAGCAGACGAAGTCGTCGGCGGAGAACGTGCTCAACACTATGCGGCGGTATTGCTGTGTCGTGTTCCAGTAGGTCTGGATGTCGCGAAGCAGACGAGGAAGGCCCGAGCTCCGGTAGCAGGCGATGTGGAACTCTCGATCAGCCTCAATCCATCGCGCATGATCGTGGGTGAGCGACTCGATCGCGGATTCGCGAACAGCCAGGTCCTCGATCTCCTCGTCCTCCACGTGCATGACGCTCTCGCCGAAAGCGAGCGGTTCCAAGCGTTCGCGTATCCGGTAGATCTCCATGCACTCGTCGTAGTCAGTCACCGCCACGCGGGCTCCCGAGTGCGGACGGATCGTGACGAGCCCCTCGGACTCGAGAAGCTTGAGAGCCTCACGCACCGGAATGCGGCTCATTCCGAGACGCTCGGCGAAGGCCTCCTGCCGAATCGGTTGACCGGACTTGAGCTTGCCCGAGAAGATCTCCTTGCGGATCAGGTCGGCCACCTGCTGGCTCATTGGCGTATAAGGATCGCCACCGCCGCCGACCGACCGCCCTATTGGCTTGCCTCGGCGTGCGGTCGCGCTCATGACCCCGCCTCTCACCCGGTTGCGCCCGGCGTCACCACTCGGGCGGATTGAGACGCTATCACCGGAGCACCCCGCGAAGCGTTACTCGAAGCGCGTCACCTGCCACCCGTCGCGGGGCACGGTAACGGTGATCGACAAGCGCCCGCCACTGACCTCGGTCGCGATCGGCGCGTTGGTCTCGAGATCGAACGCCCGGTGGTGGCCGAGCAGCGGACTCGACTCCGCCGTTAACGTGACCGTCGCCGCCGGCCCTGCGTTGGTGACGAACAGCAGCGGCACGTCGCCCGAGCGGCCGAACCGCCACTGAAGCACGTCGCCGTCCGGGATCGACGCCGTCCAGCTCGGTTCGATCGCGGCCCGCCGGACGAGCCCACCGACGAACTCCTCGAACGCCGGGTACTGATCCCTTTCGTAGGCCAGACCGGCGTGCGTGCCGATCGCCAGAACTTCGCCTTCGCCCACGCGGCGCAGGACCGCCGCCGGCCCGCGCGAGTCGGTGGCCACTACTTCGGCGTCGCCCGGGTCGAATACCTCGATCCAGCTCGCTGTGCGCAGGTCGTACTCGCCGCCGTCGAGCGCGACCGTCAGCGAAGGCGACTCGATTGGGCGGCGGCCGGTGCCGCGCACGCCGAGGCCGTTGATGAAGGGCCGCTCGTCGGGGTACCGATAGAAGCCGGCCGGGTCGTAGCCGTCCGCCTCGGTCTCGACGACCAGCAGGCCACCGGCCCGCACCCACCGCTCCAGCGCGGTGGCCAGGGCGGGTTCGATCACGAGCGCCCACGGCACGATGATCAATCGAAGGTCAGCCAAGTCGGTCGGGCGGTGGGATTCGACGACGCGGTAGGGCAGCTGCCGCCGCTCGAGGGCGCGCAGGTATCCGTGCACGCTCGGCCCGGCCGATCCGCAGTCGGCACCGCTCTGCGCCCAGTCGAGGTGGTACGTCGCCGGCGAGAAGACCACTCCGACCTGGCCCGGCTCCGGCTCGTAACCGTCGAGCAGGTCGTTCCACTGGCGCACGACCGCCGCGGTCCGGGACAGCTCGGCCAGCCGGTCGGCGGCGTAGCCGTCGTCGCCGACGATGCCGAATCCGGATGCCTCGCGCCCGAAGATCTCATCGCGCCAGCACCAGAAGTTGACTGCCTTGCTGCCACGGGAGTAGCCGTTCCATACCCACCGCTGCTGGACGGCGCCGGTCAGCGGCGGCGTCGACTGGATGCCGTGCCGGTGGGCGCCGCCCTGCAGCTCGGCCACCCAGTACGGCTTCTCGGCCGCCTGGGCGGCCGAGCGACCGGACTCGACTCGGGCGCCGAAGTCGGCCGGCGTCATGTCGAACCAGGTGGGGAACTGCGAGCAGCCGAAGCCGTCGACGATCTCCGCGTGGTCCCAGTCGTTGCCGCGGGCGAGGGCCTGCTCGAACGGCAGAAAGCCGGTGCCGGTGAAGAAGGTCGCCGGGAAGGCGGTGTGGGCGACGATCGGCCGGTCCGGATCACCGGCGCGGATGCTTGCGTACCGGTGGCGCAGCATCGCGGCCGTCCGGTCGGTGAGGAAGGCCTGGAACTCGAGCAGCTCGGTGTACGAGCGGCCCGGCAGCCGTCCCGGTCGGACGTCCTCCCACGAGGTGATCCGCCGGCGCCACGCTTCGTTGACGCCGTCGAGGTCGCCGTACTTGGCCGCCAGCCACTCGTGGAACCGCGCGAGGGTGTGGTCGCAGTAGCAAACGTAGCCGTCCGACTGCGAGGCCCACCGCAGTTCGTTCCAGCAGTCCCACGCCGCTAGTGACGCCTCCCCGCGGTAGCGCTCGGCGAAGCCGGTGAGGAACCGGCCGGTGCGCTCGGCGATCTCGGGGTGGTCCAGGCAGCCGCCCGGCATGATTCCGGTGTTCGAGTACGCGAGCGTGGACGAACTGACCGAGCGGCCCGTGTGGTCGACCAGTTCGGCGCCTGGCACCTCGCGGTGGATCCACGCCGGCTGCAACTCGGCGATCGTGTTGACGATGACCTTGAGCTCGTTCTCGGCGGCCAGCGCGAACAGCTCGTCGTAGTCGTCGTAAATGACGTGGCCGGGCGCCGGCTCCAACCAGCTCCACGTCGCCCAGACGTAGACGTGGGTTAGTCCGGTGTCGCGGATGGTGCGCAAGTCCTGCTTCCACCGTCCGCGGTCGGGGAAAGGCGGCCGGAAGTATTGCGACGAGAGGATCACGAAGACATCGTTCGCGCCGAGAAGGTGGCTGTCAACGGTTTGGATCCAATAATGGGTTAGGATTCCCGATCTCGCCCTGACGACGGGCGTCTGTCGAACCGTAGGATCCAAAGATGGAACTCGCATGCTGCGACACCACGTTCCCGCTGCTCCCGCACGAGGACGTCTGCCGGCTCGTGCGAATGCTCGGCTTCGACGTCATGGACGTCGCGCTGTGGAGCGCCTACAGCCATCACTCGTCCGAACTGAGCCCCAGCGACGTGCCGGTCCTCGGGCGCCGGCTGCGAACCCGTCTGGCCGATTACGGCCTGCGCATCGGGGACCTGTTCGCCATGCCGGACATCGGGTTCGTGAGCCTCGCGGTCAACCACCCCGACGAGGCCGAGCGCGCGCGCTCCCGCGCGTGGTTCCAGCTGATCGTCGAGCTGGCCGGTGAGCTCGGCGTGGACGGCGTGACCACAGTCCCGGGCATCGACTTCGACGGGGTGGACCACGACGACGCCCTGCGCAGAGCCTCCGAGGAGCTGGCCACGCGGGCCCAGCAGTGCGCCGCGGCTGGCCTGCGGCTGTCGGTCGAACCGCACATCGGCTCGGTCATCGCCACTCCCGCCGACACGATCCGCCTCGTCCACATCACCCCCGGACTGGAGCTGACGCTCGACTACTCGCACTTCGCCATGCAGGGATTCGACCCGGCCGAGCTCGACCCGGTTCTCGGCCGGGTCCGCCACGTCCACGCCCGGGGCGCGGAGCCGGGACGCATGCAGACCCCGATGGCCCGCAACGTGATCGACTTCGACCGGATGATCGACGTGCTGACCGCGGCGGGGTATGCCGGCTCCGTGGCCACGGAATACCTCTGGGCCGAGGCGCCGGCTTGCAACGACTGCGACACGCTGTCGGAGACGGTGCTGATGCGTGACCGGCTCGCCGCCCGGCTGCGCACGGTCGCCGCCTCATGAACACCGGTCTTGCCGGCCGCGTGGCGATCGTTACCGGCGCCGCGAGCGGCATCGGCCGGGCCACCGCGCAGGCTCTGGCCGACGAAGGGTGCCACGTCGTCGCGGCCGATCACCGGTTGCCGATCGACGGATACCCGGCCGGATGGCTCGCGGTGACGAGCGACGTGACGTCACCGACGGCGGGCGAGGAGCTGGTGCGGGCCGCCTGTGACCGTCACGGGCAGGTGGATGTACTGGTCGCCTGTGCCGGGGTCTACGACACGGTCCCGGCGATGGACGTCGACCTGGACGCGTTCGACCGCGTGCAGGCGGTGAACGTTCGGGGCTCGTTCTCCTGCGCGCGCGCGGCGATGGCGGCCATGGGGGAGCGGGGGTGGGGGCGAATCGTCCTATGCAGCTCCATCGTGGCGCACACCGGTGGTGTGGCGGCCGGACCGGCCTACGTGGCGTCCAAGGCGGCGATCATCGGTCTGACCCGCTCACTCGCTCACACCGGCGGCCCCCTCGGCGTCACGGTCAACTGCGTGAACCCCGGGATCATCGACACCCAGATGACCTCCGTCATCGACGCCGCGACGAAGGCGCAGTTCGCCGCGCGCACCCCGCTGCGACGCAACGGCCGCCCCGAGGACGTCGCGGCCGTGGTCGTCATGCTGGCGTCGGAGGGCGCCGCGTTCGTCACCGGCGCGCACCTCGACGTCAACGGAGGCCTGGCGATGACGTGACCCGGCGGAGCGAGTTGGATCCAGACGGTTCTACTGGAACAACTCGGGATGCGCGGCGAGCCGGAGCCGCGACCGCTCGAGATGCATCCGCACGATGTCCTCACCCGCCCGGACGTTGCGCGTCTCCATCGCGTCGATCATCAAGCGGTGCTCCCCCTGGTAGCAGCTGAAGTCGTCGGGGGAGAAGGTGCTGACCACGATCCGCCGGTACTGCTGAGTGGTGTTCCAATAGGACTCGATGGCGCGCAGCAGTCGGGGGAGGTTGGCGCTCTGATAGCAGGCGAGGTGGAATCGCCGGTCGGCTTCGATCCAGGCGCTGTGGTCACCGGTGAGGTTCTCGATCGCGTGGACGTGCTCGGTGAGCTCGTCGATCTGCGTGGCGGTCACCTGGGTCACGCTTTCCCCGAATGCGAGTGGCTCGAGCCGCTCGCGGATCCGGTAGATCTCGAGGCATTCCTCGTAGTCGAGAACCGCGACCCGGGCTCCGGAGTGGGGTCGGATCGTCACCAGACCTTCGGCCTCGAGCTGGCGTAGCGCTTCGCGGACCGGGATGCGGCTGGTGCCCAGCTTCGCCGCGAACGCCTCCTGCCGCACCGGTCGGCCCGGCTTGAGCCGACCGGCGAAGATGTCCTCGCGAATCGATTCGGCGACCAGCCGGGCCATCGGCTGGTACTCGCCGTCGCCTCCCGCGGACGGCGTCACGCGTCTCGGGCTCATCTGAATCCACACCTACCCGTCCCAACCCAGAGCCCGCGGCGGTGGAGCGGATGGGCCAATTGGATCCGATACTAGGCTGGTCTGGTGGCAGCTCGCCACCACGAGGTGCGGTGACCTTCGGGGCACCCGGCGGAAGGCCGGACCCAGTCACTCGGTCTCGGCGAATCCGACGTTGCCGTTGAGGACGAGACCGCCGTCGACCAGCAACTCGTGCCCGGTCACGTACGACGCCTCGTCGGACGCGAGGAACACCGCGGCGCCGGCGACATCGGCGGGCACCCCGACCCGGCCGACGGCGATCTTGGCCTCGTACGCGCGGCGGACGACCGGCGTGTAGCTCTCGGCCGTCAGCGCGGTCTCCATGGCCCCGGGCGCGATCGCGTTCACCGTGATGCCGGAGTGGCCCAATTCGAGGGCGAGGGACCGGGTCAGGGCGACGACACCACCCTTGGCCGTGATGTACGCGGTCATCTCGCTGATGGGCTGGATGTCAGTGGCCGACGCGATGTTGATGATGCGACCGGAACCCTGACGCGTCATGCGGTCGACGGCGGCCCGGCAGCCGTAGAAGTAGCCGTGCAGGTTGGACCCCATTAGGTCGTGCCACTCCTCGACCGCCATGCGGCTGAAAGCGCGCACGAGCAGCCGGGCCGCGTTGTTCACCCAGATGTCGATGCCGCCCCAGGCCGCCTCGACCTCGGCGGCGAAGGCGTCCACCTGGCCGACGTCGCTGACGTCGCCCTCGCGGAACAGCGCCTGCCGGCCGGCGCCCTTGATCGCCGCCACGCTCTCGTCGGCGCCGTCCGGAGCGGTCAGGTACAGGCTCGCGACGTCGGCGCCGGCCTCGGCGAGGCCGATCGCGATCGCCTGGCCGAGGCCACTGGACGCGCCGGTCACCACCGCGCGCTTGCCGGTCAGGTCGAACATGGCTCTCCTCGGAGTCGGTGGGCAATCAGCCGGCGGACAGAGCGATCTTCAGGCCGCGACCGGCCAGGAGATCGTCGAAGGCCGTGCGCCATTGGCGGAGGGGGAGGATCGAACTTACGAGCGGTTCGAGACGGACGTGCCCGCCGGCCAACAGGGCCATCGCCCGCAGCCAGGCGCCGGGCGTCGAGGCAAATCCCGAGGTGAGGGTCAGCTCTTTGAGCAGCACTGCGTTGAGGTCCAGCGTGACGTCGCGACCGAACACACCGACCTGCACATACCGGCCGGCCCGCCGCGCCGATGCCAGCGCGACTGCAGCCCCGCCGCCGCTGCCTGAACACTCGACGACGACGTCGTACTCGCCGTCGGGCTCGTGCCCGGCCCGGGCGCCGAGTTCCTCGGCGACCGTCAATCGGTCGGCGTCCGACGGCAGGCCGAGGACAGTGACCGAGGCACCCATGGCGCGGGCAACCTGCGCGGCGAGCAGGCCCATGGGGCCGGGCCCGGTAACCAGCACCTGATCGCCGGCACCGATGAGCGGCGGGTCGAGCAGTGCGTGGCAGACGCAGGCGAGCGGTTCGGCCAGCGCCGCCGCGGACGCGCCGACGCCGTCGGGCAGCCGGTGCAGGTTGCGCGCCGGAACCACGACCGAGCTCGCGAAGCCGCCGTCGACGTGGCTGCCGAGCGAGCGCCGGTCGGGGCACAGGTTGCGCTGGCCGGCCCGGCACCACTGGCACTGCTCACAGGTCGCGAAGAACGTCTCGCACACGACCGGTTCGCCCAGCCAGGCGGCCGGCACGCCGTCGCCGACCTCGGCAACCGTCCCGGAGATCTCGTGGCCCATCGTCACCGGCGGCGCTGTCGGGTACTCGCCGGCCTCGATGTGCAGGTCGGTTCCGCACACGCCGGTCGCCACGACGGCGATTCGGACCGTCGTCGGTTCGAGTTCGCGCGGCGCGACCTCGACGAGGTCGACCGATCCGGCGCCGCTGCGCAGCTTACGAAGTGCTTCCATCGCTCCCGCCGTCTCTTTCGGATCCAAACAGTCCTCGACCGGCCGGCCCTCTGTCAAGCCCGCGCGCCGACCGTCGGGCAAATTGCCCCTCAAATATGGCAATGCACACTGAACGGGTTACCGGTCGCCCTTGACAGCTCTGCTCGCCATCCCAAGGATGGATCCAATTCTCTGGAGGTTTCGCCGTGCTGCTCGCGTCCCAGTACTACCGGCCCCCCTTCCCCCGGGACAAGCATTGGCGGGCCGACCTGCGCGACATGTGCGACGCCGGGCTCGATGCGGTGTATCTCTGGGCGACCTGGGCCTGGATCGAGCCCGAGCCGGGCCGCTACGTCTACGACGACTTCGATCGCATCGTCGACGAGGCGGCCGCGAACGAGCTCCAGGTCATCATCACCACGGTGGCGGAGTTGCAGCCGTACTGGCTGCCGCGCCTCGTCCCGGACTCCGCGTACGTCGACCATCTCGGCCGGTCCCAGACCTCCTCCACGCTGTCGTACTCCCACGTCGGCCTGGCGCCCGGCGGCTGCTGGGACCATCCGGAGGTCGCCGCGCGGATCGGGGCCTTCCAGCAGGACATCGGGGCGCACTTCGCCGGGGCGGCGAACCTGCTCGCGTGGGACTGCTGGAACGAGTTCCGCGGCCCCGTGCAGGCCGACGGCTACGTCTGCCACTGCGAGCACACGCAGCGCTCGTTCCGCGAGTGGCTGGCCGCGAAGTACGGCGACCTCGACGGGTTGAACCGGGCGTGGCTTCGCCGTTACGCCGACTGGGCCGACGTGCGGGTGCCGAAGCTGCCCCAGCACAGCTGGACCGAGTCGATGGAGTATCAGCAGTTCCTCGCGTGGCGGTCGGCCGAGCACGCGACCTTCCGGGCCGAGGGCATCCGGCGCGGCGACCCGGACCGCCCAGTGCTGGGCCACTCGGTCGTCCTCTCGCCGATCATGGTGGGCGGCGAGTCGCCGTACGAGCAGGGATTGTCGCGCGGCAACGACTGGGAGATGGCCGGGCGGCTGGACGCCTTCGGCATCTCGAACTTCCCGGCCTGGTTCGCCACCGAGCCGCCGGCGTACGGCGTGCGGGTCGAGTCCGGGCGCAGCGCCGCTGGCGACCGGCCGTTCTGGATCTGCGAGTTGCAGGGTGGGTCGGCGCGCACCGGGTTGGGCGTCATGAACCCGGTGCCGGCCGACCTCCAGCAGAGCTGGATCTGGGCCGCCTACGGGCGGGGCGCGAAGGCGGTCTCCTTCTGGTGCTGGCGGGACGAGGTGTTCGGCCGCGAATCCTCTGGCTTCGGTGTCGTGGGCTCGGACGGCCACGCCGGCGACCGCGTAGCCGCGTTGCGCCGCACCACGGCCGTCCTGCACGAACACGAGGAACTCTTCGACCGTTACCGACCCGACCCGGCTCGGGTCGGTGTCCTCTTCGAGCCGGCGAACCACCAGTTGGACTGGTCGGCCAACGGCAGCCCGTGCACCGCGTCGCCGCGCAGCGTCAGCGGCTACCTGCTCGCCCTCGAGCGGTTGCAGGTCCCCTACGACGTGCTCGCCGGATCGCACCTCGGCAACCTGTCCGGCTACCGGCTGATCTTCATGCCCTGGACCATGATCGTGCGCCCCGCGGTTGCCGCCGCCGTGCTCGAGTGGGTCCGGGCCGGCGGGACGCTGGTCACCGAGTCCGAACTGGACGCCTACGACGAGCTCGGGTTGTACCGGTATCCCGAGGACCGGCCGTTCGCCACCGCGCTCGGCATCGCCGGGCAGGGCCGGCGACCGGTCGCCGAGGGCGACATGCTGGAGTTCGCCCTCGACGGCGCGAGCGGGACGCTCGCGCCCCGGAACTGGTGGGAGCCCCTTGCCGTCGCTGATCCGGCCGAGGTCTTGGGGGCGGTGCCGGCCGGGCCGGTGCTCGTCCGGCGGCCGATCGGCGCCGGATCGGTGATCGCGGCTGGCACGCACCTAGGCCTCGCGTACTGCGAGGAGCGGGCAGAGGGCTTCGAGCGGTTCGTCGCGACGCTGGTCGGCTCGGCTGGCGCGGAACCGGATCTCCGGTGCAGCGCCGCTGACGGCGAGAGCCTGCAGTGGCGCACCGGTCTGGCCGGCGACCGGCGGCTGATCTTCGCGACCAATCACGGCCCCGCCGTCGACGTCGAGTTCTCAGCGCCGGCCGCCGTGCTGACCGGCGCCGAGGTAGCGACGGACCTGCTGAGTGGGGCGGAAACCGCCGTCGTCGACACCGCCGGCGGGCGGGGGTTCACGCTCCGGCTCGACCGTGGCGCCAGTGCCGTACTCCTGCTGCAGTGAGGCGGAGCCGGCGGACGGCCAGAGCGGACGTCAGGGAAGGCCTGCGCCGGGAACGTCCACCCGGCAGCTGAGCAGCACCCCGTGGCGATGCTGGCTCGGATCCTCGACCTCGAGCGCCGGGGCCGCGCACAGAAAGAGCGTGCGACGGTCCGCGCCGCCGAGGGTCGCCGCGAAGACGGCCAGCCCCGGCGTCGCGATCGCCTCGAGGACCGTGCCCCCCTCAGCGACACGCAGTATGCCGCTGCCCTTGGCGTCCGCAACCCAGACCGCGCCCGATTCGTCGAGGGCGAGCCCATCGGGCAGCACCGGTGTGCCCGGCTCGCTCGTCGACGTGCTGAGGCCCGTCGCGGCGAAGTCCGCCCACACCGCTCGATCGGTGAGCTGGCCGTCGGGGCCGACGGCGAAGGACGTGATCCGGTGGGCGAAGGTCTCGGAGATCAGCAATCGGCTGCCGTCCGGTGACAGCACGGCGCCGTTCGGAAAGGTCAGGTCCTTCGCGGCGACCGAGACGGTGCCGTCGGAGGCGACCAGCAAGAGGTTCGTCGGAGCCATCGTCCCGTCGTCGGCGATGCCGAAGTTGCCCACGTAGGCGCGCCCGGCGGCGTCCACGAGCATGTCGTTGGCCGGCCCGATCACGAACGGGCCGACATCCGCGACGATGTCGGCCCGCCCGTCCCGCACCCGGAGCACCCGCTGGTCGAGCATCGACACCACCAGCAGGTCACCGTCGGGCGTGAAGCCTAGGCCGGACGGTTGGTTGGGCACCGTGCACACGGTCGTCACCTCGCCGGCCGTGTCGACGGCGTGGACGGTGTGGCCGTAGAAGTCCGAGAAATAGAGCCGGTCGTCGCGCCAGCGCGGGCCTTCGAGAAAGTGAAAGCCGTCGGCGACGATCTGCGGTTCGATGGCCGACCAGCGCACCGGGGCCTCCTCAGGACTGGCGAACGACATCGGTGATCGGTTCGTAATACCAGCCCTTGATCGTGGCGTCGTCGATGCCCTCCGACCACGGCATGGCGTCGGTGCGGACGACCGATGCCAGCAGCTGGCGTGTCGCGTCCAGATCGTCGGTCTCGACCTCGTACAGGGCGAGGTAGCGGTGCGGCGCCGACTGCTCGGGCGTGGTGCTCGCGAGGCGGAAACGCTGCGCCGAAACGTAGGGCGAGAGCCGCACCACGTCGGCCAGGTGCTGGTTCGTGTACCAGTCATTGAACACGTCGTCCTTACCGCTGACGGAGTTCGTCATCACGACGAAGACATAGCGCGCCATCTGCATGCTTCCTTTCGCGGGTCCGCCGGGGGCGACCCGACCCTAGGCGCGCCTCGGTCGACCAGTCAATGGTTTGGATCCAAGCTTCAACGGACTGGACGCTGCATCGGTGTCGATCGGTAGCGCAGTGGAGCGCCCTTCCCTTTGTCTGATTGGAAAGTGTGTCGGCAGCCCGAGCATTCGTTGGATCCACCGCAGTGCGAAGTTCGAGTAATCGGATCCAATGCCATTGACACGTCCGGACGCCGGTTCTACGCTCTCGCATCACCTGCTTTGGGGTGTCGCACGGATGTCGGGCCACCCGGTGAACACCTCTGCATCGGCCGCGCAGACGACTCGAAAGGCCTCCCGTTGAAGCGATCCGCACGACCTAGCGCCCGAGCCTTCGGGGCGGCGATCGCGGCGGCCGCCGTGCTGCCGGCGTGCACGTTCAGCGGGGTCGACCTCGTCAAGGATCAGCGCGTCCACTTCGTCACTCCCGACGATCAGGCGACCGTGCGCGTCCCGCTGACGGTGAAGTGGCGGGCCGAGCACACTGACGGGTTGACGTTCGCGGTGTTCGTCGACCGCCACACCATGCGATCCGGCACCTCCCTGCGTTCGCTCGTGCCGAAGGACGACTCCGCGTGCCGGGCCGATCCCAAGTGCCCCGACGCGTCCTGGTTGTCGAGCAACGGTGTCTACCTCGTGAAGGGCACGTCGATCACCCTGACCAACCTCAAGGACAACCGGCCCGACCACGACGATTCGGCCCGCGACTCGCACACGATCACTGTCATCCTGCTCGACGGTGACAAGCGGGACGGCGAGGGCGCGTGGTCGCGACAGGTCTACGTCGATCGGAGCGGCTCGTGACCCCGCCCCTGCTCGCCTCGGGCCGGTCCGGTGAACCGGCCGACGCCGTCGCCGAGATCGAGGCCAACCGCGATGCCCTGCGCGAGCGGGCGCGGCAGGTCCTCGGCATCGCCGGCGACTCGAACACTGAACCGCTGCGTCGCACCGTGCGGGAGAGCGGGGTCGGCTGGTACCCGCTCGCGGCCCTCGTCATCCTGATCAGCACCGACTCCTTCCAGACCACCGGCTTCGTGACCCTCGGCCCCGACATCGCGCGGACTCTTGGAATCAGCGCCGGGACGATCGGTGCCCTGTACGCGCTGTACAATCTCGCGCTCGGTCTGGCAACGCTGCCCATGGCGGCCTACACCCAGACCCGGCCCCGACGGGCGGCGATCTCCATCGTCACCGCGATCGGCTGGTCCGTGGCGACGGTCTTCACCGGCTTCGCCGCGTCCGCCCTCGGCCTGGCCATGTTCCTGGCCCTGAACGGTGCCGCCAGTGGATCGGTGCGCGCGGTTCACGTCCCACTGCTGTTCGACACCTACCCGGCCGGCATCCGCGGCCGGCTGCTGTCGACGTACCTGGGCGCGATCTGGTTCTCGCTCGTGCTGGGTCCGGCCCTGATCGGGCTGCTCAGTCTGCTCGACTTCACCTGGCGGGGCGTATTCCTGATCATGGGCTGCTTCTCGGTCCTGTGCACCCTGGCCGCGCTCCGCCTGCGGGATCCGGGCTTCGGGCGCTGGGACACGGAGCGGGTGCGGGCCGCGGTGCGCGGGGACGCGACATCCACGAGCCCGACGCCGGGACCGTCGGCGACCTCCACCACCCGGCTGCGGTTCTTCGAGATCCTCCGCCGCCTGCTGATGATCGCGACCGTCAAGCGGATGCTGCTCGCGTACGTCGTGCTGGGCATGATGCTATCGCCGCTGGTCACCTTCATGAGCTTCTACCTGGACGAGCGGTGGCATCAGGGACCCGTCGGCCGGTCGATCTTCAACGTGATCAGCAACGGGTTGCTGGTGCCTATCGTCGTCTTCGGCGGCCGGATCGTCGAGCGGCTCTACCGGCGTGACCCGGCGTTGCTGGTGAAGCTCGCCGGGCTGCTGCTCGGTGGGGGCATCCTCGTGCTCTGCATCGGAATCGTCCTGCCGGCCTATTACGCGATGTTGGTCGTGACCAGCCTCGGCATGGCCGCGTTCGCGATGTCGATCTCGTCGACCGGCATGGCCCTGGGCAGCATCGTCCCGGCCCAGATGCGGGTGCACTCCTCAGCCATATCCAACATCGCGCTCTACGGCGCGGGCGGACTGCTCGGCCAGTTCTTCCTGGCCGGCGTGTACGACCGCAGCGGCCCGACGGCCGCGATCATCGCCCTGTCGGTGCCGGGGGTGCTCGCCGGGGCCACGTTGTATTCGGCGCACCGCACGATCAACGGCGACCTGAACGGTTTGCTCGACGACGTCATCGAGGAAGAGGAGCTCGGCACGCTCGTCGCCTCCGGACGAAGGCTTCCCATGCTCGCGTGCCGCCGCATCGACTTCCATTACGGCAGCGTGCAGATCCTGTTCGGCGTCTCGTTCAGCGTGGAGGCGGGCGAGATGGTGTGCCTTCTCGGCACGAACGGGGCCGGCAAGTCGACGCTACTCAAGGTCATCTCCGGCCACCTGTTGCCGACGCAGGGCACCGTGCGGCTCCGGGGAACGGATATCACCTACGTCGAGGCACCGCGGCGGACCAAGCTGGGCGTGCAGTACATCGCCGGCGGCCACGGCACGTTCGGCCAGCTGACGGTGGTGGAGAACCTGCGGGCCTTCGGCTACGCGCGGGGCCGCCGCCGCAGGGCGGTCGAGGCCGGGATCGAGGAGACCTTCGCCGCCTTCCCCAGGCTGGGTGAGCGGCGCAACCAGCGGGCAGCGACGCTGTCCGGCGGCGAGAACCAGATGCTCGCCATCGGCCGCGCGTTCATCCTCAAGCCCGAGTTGCTGATCATCGACGAGCTGTCGCTCGGCCTGGCGCCCAAGCTCGTCGGCGAGCTGCTCGAGACCGTCCGGCGCATCAATGCCACTGGTACTTCTGTCGTGCTTGTCGAACAGAGCGTCAACATCGCGCTGTCGCTGGTCGACCATGCCTATTTCATGGAGAAGGGGCAGATGCGCTTCGACGGGGCGGCCAGCGAATTGCGCCAGCGGGACGACCTCTTGCGCTCCGTCTTCCTGCGTGGCGCCACCCAGGCGGTGGGCAGCTGATGTTCGGCCTCGACATTCCGTTGCCGGTCGTTGCGCTCGGCTCGATCTCCGGCCTGACCTACGGCGTGCTCGCCATCGGCATGGTGCTCGTGTACCGCTCAAGCAGGGTGATCAACTTCGCCCACACGGCCATCGGAGCGCTCCCGGCCGCCTTCCTCGGCATCTGGGTCGTCCGGACCGGGCTGCCCTACTGGCTGATGTTCCCCTGCGCCATCGCCATCGGCGCGGCCGTCGGCGGTCTCGCCGAGGTGATCGTCGTACGCCGGCTCAAGCAGGCGCCGCGAACAATGAGCGTGGTCGCCAGCCTCGGTCTCGCGGCGTTCCTGACCGGGGTGGCATCGGCGGTCAACACCTTGATCACCAAGGGTTCTCAATACCCGATGCCGCCGCACGTCCCGTCGTTCGCGATCGGCGCCCTGCTGGTCACTCCGGCCTACACCGCGCAACTCATCGGAACGCCGATCATCGCGGTCGGCCTCGCGGCCTTCCTGCGCTACAGCCGCAGCGGCGTCGCGATCCGGGCGTCGGCGGACAACGCGGAGGCCGCTGCCGCGAGCGGGATGTGGCCCGGCCGGATGTCGCTGCTGACGTGGTCGATCGCCGGCGCGATCGCCACCTACGCGTCGATCATGCAGCTGCCCACCGAGGGCTTCTTTTTCCAGACCGGCGGGGCGACCCCGATCGGTCCGGGCCTGCTCGTCCGCGCACTCATGGTGGCGGTCGTCGCGCGGATGTCGAACTTCGTCGTGGCCCTCGTCGCCGGTGTCGCTCTCGGCATTGTCGAGCAGGTGACGTTGTGGAACACGAGTGCCGCCGGCGTCGTTGAGTTCATCGTCTTCGGGGTCCTGTTCCTGGCTGTCCTCGTCCACACCCGGCGCTCGGCGCGCGAGCAGGACGTCGGTTCGTGGCTCAGCGTGCGCCCCTGGCCGGCGTTGCCCGACCAGCTGGCCCGGCTGTGGGCCGTGCGCAACCTCGGCCGGCTCGGCGCACTCGGTGTTCTCGTCCTGCTGCCGCTCGTCGCGCTCGGCAACAACAACGGATCCTTGACGTTCACCGCGGTGCTCGCCTACACCCTGGTCGGGCTGTCGGTGTTCATTGTCACCGGCCTGGCCGGGCAACTGTCGCTCGGACAGTTCGCGTTGGCCGGCGTCGGCGCGATCGTGAGCGTGCACTTCACCCGGCAGGGGTTGGACTTCGTCGTCTCGTTCGTCCTGGCCGGGGTGATCACCGGGGTGGTGGCCGTGGCCATCGGTTGCACGGCGCTGCGCATCCGGGGCCTCATGCTGACCGTCATCACGCTGGCGTTCGCTGTCATGTGCCAGGTGTGGCTGTTCCGGCAGTCCTGGGCCTTCGGCAGCGGTTTGACGCCCGGGCAGCCGATCTACCTGAACGAGCCGCTCGACACGGGGCGCCGGTACTACCTCTTCGCCGTACCCGTGTTCGTCGTCGGCGTCTGGATCGCGTGGAACGTCACGCGTGGCGGTCTCCGCCGTGCCTTCGTCGCCGTCCGCGACAACGAGGACGGAGCCCGCGCGTTCTCGGTTCGGGCCACCGGCGCCAAGCTCCAGGCGTTCGCGGTTGCCGGCTTCCTGGCCGGTTTGGGCGGTGCGCTGTACGCGCACAGCCTGCCCGGCTTAGCGCCGACAGCTTCACCGCCGACATCGGGATCACGGTCGTGGCCATGAGCGCAATCGGCGGGTTGAACCTGCTCGCGGGGGCGCTGTTCGGCGCGCTCTACCTCATTGCCCTGCCGCGCTTTCTGCCCCTCGACGCGGCCGAGTCGGCGGCCAGCACCTTCGGGTGGCTCATCCTGATCCTGTACTTCCCGGGTGGCCTCGCGCAGCTCCTGGCCCCGGTGCGCGATGCGGCGATCAACCTCATCGCCCGGCTGTACGGCGTCGACGCGCGCGCCGCCCGCGCCGAACAGCGCGCGCCGGCGGCGGACGACACCCTGCCGCCGCTGCCGAACGCGCTGTTCGGGCGGAAGCACCGCGATACGGAACCGGACGCCGCGCCGCTGCTCGAGGTCGTGAACCTGTCGAAGCGGTTCGGCGGCGTGCGGGCGGTGGACGGTGTCAGCTTCGACGTCCGGCGCGGCGAGATCCTCGGCCTGATCGGCCCCAACGGTGCCGGCAAGACCACGTTGTTCGAGATGATCAGCGGGTTTACCAAGCCGGACTCAGGCGAGGTCCGGCTCAACGGCGCGAACATCACCCGCCTCACGCCGCAGGCCCGGTGCCGGCTCGGGCTCGTCCGCTCGTTCCAGGACGCGCGGTTGTTTCCCACGATGACGACCATCGAGGTTGTCGCGCTGTCGCGGGAACGCGCCGACCCCACTCGATTCCTTCCCGCCGTGCTCGGGCTGCGTGGGGCCACCAGGCGGGAACGGGAGAAGCGGGAGTGGGCCGAGCAGGTCGTCGCCGCGATGGGGTTGACGGCTTACGCCGACACCACGATCGCCTCGCTGTCGACGGGCACGCGCCGCATGGTCGAACTCGCCTGCGTGGTGTCGCTCGGCCCCGACATCATCCTGCTCGACGAGCCGTCGGCCGGTATCGCGCAACGGGAGAGTGAGGCGCTGGCTGCCGTCATCCTTCGGCTGCGCAACGAGATGGGCATGACCGTCGTGGTCATCGAGCACGACGTGCCGCTGATCACGAAGGTCAGCGATCGCGTTCTCGCGATGGACACCGGCCACCGCATCGCGATGGGGTCGCCGACCGAGGTCTGCGCGCATCCCGCCGTCATCGCCAGCTACCTAGGCGCCGACCGGACGGCGATCTCCCGTTCGGGGGACGTCGAGCCCGGAGCCGTCCTCACCGAGCAAGCAATCCCCTAACCACCCCGCGCGAATCCGCACCAGCCGCGTCACGCCCAGTCCTTGCTGCCAAGGCAGCGCAATCAAAAGGAGTACCCGAATGCGAAAGCCAGCTCTCATCGCTCTCGTGGCAGCCCTAGCCCTCTTGGCGGCGGCGTGCAGCAGTACTACGGCGGACAGCCCTCGATCGACCGCGGCCGCACCGGTGACCCACAGCGCCGCGCAGTCGGGCCCGGTCCGGATCGGATACGTGATCGCCGACTGGCGGGGTCTGCTGAAGTCCACGGGCAACAAGACCCGCGACGGAGCGGCCGAGAACCGCGCCCAGGAGGAGGAGATGGACGCTCTCGTCAAGTGGGCCAACGACAACGGCGGGATCGGTGGCCGCAAGATCGAGGCTCAAGGCTTCACGATCGACCAGCTCGCGTCGCAGGACCAGCTCGTCGCGGCGTGCACCAAGATCACGCAGGACAGCAAAATCGAGATGTTGCTCGACACCTCGATCTTCACCAACGAGGCGTCGTGGAACTGCCTCGCCAAGGCGCACATTGCCTACCTCGGCGTGGTCAGCGCGACGGACTCCGCCTTCATGAAGACCGTCTCGCCGTACATCGCCAGCACGTGGCCGACGTTGGATACCCAATTGCGCGCGCTGGCGGCCGGGATGTCGGCCGTCGGGTACCTCAAGGGCGCGAAGCTCGGTATAGCGCTGGCGGACGACCCGACGGTCAAGCGGAACTACGACAACGTGCTCGCCCCCGCGCTCAAGACGGCGGGCGTCACACCGGTCGTCAAGACCTTCACCAGCGCCGATCAGGCGTCGATGAACAACCTCGTCCTGTCCTTCAAGTCGAGCGGGGTCGACCACGTGTTCCTGAACGGGACGATCCTCGACTTCCTCAACCTCACCGGCCAGGCTCAGACCCAGAAGTACCACCCGAAGTACGTCTTCACGGACTACCAGGCGATGGCGGCCGTGGCCGCGCAGTACGGCACGCCGGGGCAGCTCAACGGGTCCATCGCGGTCAGCACGCTGAACGGTGCCGGCTCGGGTGTCGCCGACGACGCCAGCCGCACGTCGTCTGACCTCACGTCGAAATGGAAGCCGAACCAGATCTCACCGACCTACCAGCAGTGCAACGACATCTGGACGAAGGAACTCGGCCGGGACTACTCGAATCCGGGCCAGGCCGGGGCCAGCAACCACCAGCAGGTCGAGTGCAACAACTTCATGCTGTGGTTCAAGTCGGCCCAGGCGGTGGGCGCGTCGTGGAACGCCGACCAGTTCGGCGCCGGCCTGCAGAAGGTCGGAACGTCCTTCGTCGGCACGGAGTCGCACGCGACCGACTTCACGTCCGGGACCACGGGAGGCCCGAGCGACTTCCGGGTCGGGAAGTACGACGCCGTCTGCAAGTGCTACGTGAAGGTGACCGACTACCTCCCGATCCCGAAGGGCTGAGCCGCATGCGGCACCGCGGGGTGCACTATGACACGGGCGTCCGGTTCCATCCTGACCGGCTCTCACGTGACCGCTTCGATCTCGACGTGGTCGAGTACGAGATGCGGGCGATCGCCGGTGAGTTGCACGCCAACGCTGTGCGGATCATCGGCGAGGACCTCGACCGGTTGGTCATGGCGGCCCGCTTCGCCCTCGAGGCCGGGTTGGCCGTGTACTTCAACCCCTGGCTGATTAACCGCGGCGAGGCGGAGTTGATCCCGTTCCTGACGGCGGCGGCCCGGGCGGCGGAGACCCTACGCGCTGAGGGCCGCGGGGAGGTGTGCCTCGTGGTGGGCTGCGAGATGTCCCTGTTCGCCGCGGGCCTCATCCCGGGCTCGAACGTGTACGAACGGGTCGATTGGCTGGTCTCGTTGCGTGGCGGAGTTCCCCCCTCGCCGCCGCTCGACGAGGTTCAGGCCGGCCTGCACGCACTGCTCCAACAGTGCGTGCAGGCCGCGCGGGCGGTCTTCGGCGGGCCGGTGACCTACGCGGCCGGTATGTGGGAAGCGGTCGACTGGACGCCCTTCGATCGGGTCGCCGTCGACTACTACCGCGCCGAGCAGTCGCGCGAGGAGTACGCGGCGGGGTTGCGCGCACTCGCCGCGCACGGCAAGCCCGTCGTCGTTGCCGAGTTCGGGTGTTGCACGTACGAGGGAGCCGACCGGCGGGGCGGTATGGGCTGGATGAACCTGGACGAGTGGGCCGAGGGACAGCCTCGCTGGCTGGTCGACGAACCGCCGGTCCGCAGCGAACGGACGCAGGCGGACTACCTCGGCGAACAACTCGAGATCTTCGTCGGCGAGGCGGTGGACGGCGCGTTCGTGTTCACGCTGGTGGCCCCGTATCTCCAGCACACCGATGATCCGGCCACCGACTTCGACCGTTCGAGCTTCGCCCTGGTGAAGTCGCCGCCGGCCGGATCGGCGGCAGCCGACGCCGTCCCGCCCTGGCAGCCGAAGGCCGCGTATACCGAGCTCGGCCGCATCTATCAGCGCCTCGACGCGGCTTCATGATTGGATCCAAATTATGTCGTAGGCGATGCGGTCGGGCACCCGCCCGTCGTCGGCAGATGGGTTATCGCGAATGGCGCGTGAATGGCAGACCACGGGTCGTCAGAGCAGTTCGATCCTTACAGACTCCGCAGGGCGCTAATGCGAGGGCCTAGCGTTGGCAGCTCGTGCCGTATCCCCTCGGGCTCGGAGCACAGTGCTTTTGGGATCCAATCCGTTGACGGCGACAGATGGGATCCGATACGGTCGGAGGCGCGCCCGCGGGTCCCGCGAACTGATCGCTGGAAGCGATCGGACCCGACACGACCACCCCACCGTCCGGCCAATTCCGCATCGCCGGGCAAGCAGAACCGACAAGCCCACGGATCACTCCGGAGACACCTTGAGCATTCAATCCGCGACCCCCGCGACCACCGCGGCGGCCGAGTCGCGCGAACCCGCTTCCGAGCTCGCCCGCCGGCTGCAGATGTACGGCGCGCAATGGCGGATCAGGCGGTTCTCCAAGCGGGCGTACGACCTGTTCCTGCAGAACCTCGTGAAGGGGACGACGCACCTCTCGACCGGGCAGGAGGCGGTGGCAGCCGGCTTCGCCGCCGCCATGCGGCGCGACGACCTGACCTTCGCGACCTACCGCGGCCATGCGCACACCCTCGCTCGCGGCGTCCCGGTAGAGCCTGTGCTCGCCGAGTTGCTGGGTCGGGCCAACGGGCTCATGGCCGGCAAGGGCGGGTCGATGCACCTCACCAGCGTCGAGCACGGCGTCATGGGCTCGTACGCGATCATCGGGGCGCACCTCCCCATCGCGTGCGGCGCGGCGTGGAGTGCCCAGTACCGGGACAGCGGACAGGTGACCGTCTGCTTCTTCGGTGACGGCACGACCAACATCGGCGCCTTCCACGAAGCACTCAACTTCGCCGCGATCTGGAAGTTGCCCGTGGTCTTCGTCTGCGAGAACAACCTCTACATGGAGTACACCGCAATCGGCTCCGTGACCGCAGTCTCGAGGCCGGCGGCCGATCGCGCGTCCGCCTACGGCCTGGACCCGATCGTGGTCGACGGCAACGACGTCGACGCGGTGTACGACGTCGCCCACGCGGCCATCGAGCGGGCCCGGGCCGGGGAGGGGCCCAGCCTCATCGAGGCCCTGACCTACCGGCACGGTGGCCACTCGCGGGCCGATCCGGCCAAGTACCGCCCGGCCGAGGAGGTCGCGGAATGGCTCGCACGCGACCCGGTACCGATGTACCGGCAACGCCTGCTGGACGAGGGCGTGGCCGAGGAGGAACTCGCCGCGATCGAACGGCAGATCGACGACGAGATCGATCGAGCGACCGAGGGTGCGAAGGCCGGCGAGCTTCCCGGTGAAGAACTGCTGTTGAAGGACGTGTGGGCCGACGGGAGCGCGACATGGCGGAACTGACCTACCGGCAAGCGATCGCCCGCGGCATCGCGCAGGAGATGCGCCGCGACGATCGCGTCGTGTTCCTCGGCGAAGACATCGCCGCCGCCGGTGGCGTGTTCAAGACGACTGTCGGCCTGCTCGACGAGTTCGGCGGCAAGCGCGTCCGGGACACGCCCATCTCCGAGCAGGCAATCCTGGGCGCGGCGATGGGTGCCGCCATGACCGGCCTGCGGCCGATCGCCGAGATCATGTTCAGCGACTTCTTCGCCGTGTGCTGGGACATCGTGGCGAACGAGATCGCCAAGAGCCGCTACATGTCCAACGGCCAGGTGAGCTTCCCGCTCGTCATCAAGTCCGGCAACGGCGGCGGCCTGCGATTCGGCGCCCAACACTCCCAGGCGATCGAGAACTGGGCGATGGCGGTCCCAGGGCTGAAGGTGGTCACTCCGTCGACCCCGCGCGACGTGATCGGGTTGATGGCCGCCGCGATCCGCGACCCCGATCCCGTGCTGGTGTTCGAGGCCAAAGGGCTCTACGCCCTCAAGGAGGACGTCCCCGACGAGGACATCGTCGACGAGCTGGGCGTGGCGCGAGTCCGCCGCGAAGGACCGGACGCGACGATCCTCGCACTCGGCCTGATGGTGCCCCGAGCACTCAGCGCGGCCGAGGAACTGGCCGCCGGCGGGATCGACTGCACGGTGATCGACGTCCGGTCCCTCGTCCCCCTGGACACCGCGACCATCATCTCCTCCGTCCGCGCGACGGGGTCTGTGTTCACGGTCGAGGAGAACCCGCGGTTGGGCGGCTGGGGCGCGGAGATCGTGTCGATCCTCGCCGAGGAGTGCATGGACGCCCTGGACAACCCGGCGATCAGGATCACGACCCCGCACATCCCGCTGCCCGCTGCCGACAACCTCGAGGATCTCGCCCACCCGTCAGTGGCGCGGATCGTGGAGACGGTGCGGCGTGCGCTCTCCTGAAGGGCCGCTCGCCACGGCGGGCCGGCGGACCGCGGGCTTGTTCCTCGGTGGTGAATGGGTCTTCCCGGCCGACGACGCGGAGATCGCGGTCATCGAGCCGGCGACCGGCGAGGCGTTCGGCACCGTGGCCGACGGCGGCATCGCCGAAGCCAGGCAGGCCCTCGACGCCGCGCACGCGGCGTTCGGGCCGTGGGCCGCGTCGGCGCCCCGCACGCGCAGCGACGTGCTCCGCCGGGCCTACGAGCTGATGATCGAGGAATTGGACCAGCTCGCCGTCCTCATTGTCCGTGAGAACGGGAAGTCGATCGCCGACGCGCGCGCCGAGATCCTCTACGCGGCCGAGTTCTTCCGGTGGTTCGCCGAGGAGACGCCCCGGCTCCGGGGCGAGTTGCTCACGGCCCCCAACGGCGCGCATCGGATCCTCACGGTGCATCAGCCGGTCGGGGTCGCTCTGCTCGTCACGCCCTGGAACTTTCCGGCCGCGATGATCACCCGCAAGGTCGGCCCGGCCCTCGCCGCAGGCTGCACGGTCGTGGTGAAGCCGGCCGGCGAGACCCCGCTGACTGCAATGGCCATCGCCGACATCCTCGACCGCGCGGGCGTACCGCCCGGTGTCGTGAACGTCGTCCCGTCGAGCCGCTCGCGAGAGGTCGTCGCCGATCTGCTCACCGACCCGCGCGTCCGCCTACTGTCGTTCACCGGGTCGACCGCCGTCGGCCGCTCACTGCTCGCGCAAGCGGCCGGTTCGGTGGTCAACTGCTCGATGGAGCTCGGTGGCAACGCGCCCTTCCTCGTTTTCGAGGACGCCGACCTGGACGCCGCTGTGGAGGGCGCCGTCATCGCGAAGATGCGCAACGGCGGCCAGGCGTGCACCGCGGCCAACCGCTTCTACGTGCACGCATCCCTCGCGGCGGAGTTCGGCGCCCGGCTCGGGAAAGCAATGTCCGCGCTTCGCGTCGGCAACGGGCTGGCCGCCAGCACAGACGTGGGACCCCTGATCAACGGCGCCGCCCGCGCCGAGATGGTCCGCCTCGTTGCCGGTGCGCTCGACGCAGGGGCCGTCGTCGCGACGGGCGGACGGGTGCCCGACCGGCCGGGCTACTTCTACGAGCCGACCGTCCTGAGCGGCGTCCCGCTCGGCGCCGGCATCCTCGACGAGGAGATCTTCGGGCCGATCGCGCCGATCGTCTCCTTCGAGACCGAGGACGAGGCGATCGCGCTCGCGAACGCGTCCGAGCTGGGGTTGGCCTCCTACGTGTTCTCCGGCGACCTGCGCCGTGGCCTGCGGATCGCCGAGGCGATCGAGGCCGGGATGGTTGCGGTCAACCGCGGAATGCTCTCCGATCCGGCCGCGCCCTTCGGCGGCGTGAAGCAAAGCGGGATCGGCCGCGAGGGCGGCCACGAAGGCATTCTCGAGTTCACCGAATGCAAGTACATCTCGACGAACTGGTGAGGGGCGCGAACGAGTGAGCGATCCGCTGCGCGTGGCAGTGATCGGATGCGGCGACATCGCTCCGTCCTACGGCCGCGGGATCGCCGCGAAGCCGGAGCTCCTCCTGGTGGGCGCAACGGACCGCAATCCGCCCAGGGTGGCCCGGTTCGTGGACGAGTGGGGCGGCGTCGCCTACGGGTCGATCGACGAGTTGCTCGCCGATCCAGACGTCGAGGCGGTCGTCAACCTGACCCGCCAGGCCAGCCACGCGGAGGTGTCCGGTCGCTGCCTGCGTGCCGGCAAGCACGTGTACACCGAGAAGCCGATGGCGCTGCGGTACGCCGAGTGCCAGAAGCTGCTCGCCGTCGCCGCCGATCATGGCGTGCGGTTAGCGAGCGCGCCGATCACCTACCTGGGCGAGGCGCAGCGAACGGCCGGCGACCTCGTGGGATCAGGATCGCTCGGCGCGGTGCGGGTCGTCTACGCGGAGGCGAACTGGGGGCAGATCGAGCGGTGGCATCCCCGGCCGCAGGACTTCTACCGGGCGGGCCCGACCTTCGACGTCGGGGTATACCCGCTCACCCTCGTGACCGACTACTTCGGACCCGCCGTCTCGGTCCGGGCGGCGGGGGGCACACTGCTCGAGCGCCGCACGACGCTTTCCGGCGAAGCGTTCACGGTCGATAGCCCCGACTTCGTCACCGCCTTCGTCGAACTAGCGGCCGGTCCGGTGCTCCGGCTCACCTGCAGCTTCTACGTCGACATGGCCAGCCGCCAGCGCGGACTCGAGATCCACGGCGACGAGGCGGCGCTCTTCCTCGACTCGTGGCTCTACTTCGACTCGCCCGTCCAGATCGTGCCGCGCGGCGGCGAGCCGCGAACGGTCGAGCTGCCGGCCGGCGCCGAGCATGCGGTCGACTACTCCCGCGGGCTGGCCAACCTGGCCGTCGCGGTGCGGGCCGGAACGCCCCACCGGGCCTCGGGCGAGCACGCGGCCCACGTCGTCGAGATCATCGAGGCGATCGAGGCTTCGTTGAGCGCCGGTGCGCCCGTGCAGATCACTTCCACGTTCACCTCGGCCCGGACGGTCGGCGCGTGATGACCGGCCGCCGGTATCGGATCGCGGCGATCCCGGGCGACGGTATCGGCCGCGAGGTCGTCCCTGCCGCCATCGACGTCCTCGAACTCGTCGCTGCGCGGCACGGATTTGAGCTGGCCTTCGAGCACTTCGACTGGGGCTGCGCCCGCTACCGGCGATGTGGCGCGATGCTGCCCGCGGACGGGCTGGAACTCCTCGCCGGCTTCGACGCCATCCTGCTCGGCGCGGTCGGGGACCGAGAGGTGCCAGACCACGTCTCGCTCTGGGGACTGCTCATCCCTATCCGGCGACGCTTCGACCTGTTCGCGAACCTCCGCCCCGTGCGCCTGCTCCCCGGCGTGATCGGCCCGCTCGCGGCGCCCGGTCCGGACGAACTCGACCTCGTCGTGGTGCGCGAGAACACCGAGGGGGAGTACTCCGACGTCGGCGGCCGGGTCGGGGTCGGCGACCGCGAGGTCGCGATCCAGGGCTCGGTGTTCAGCCGCCAGGGCTGCGAGCGCATCCTGCGGGTGGGTTTCGAGCACGCGCGGTCACGGCGCGGCCGGCTCGCGATCGCCACCAAGTCCAACGGAATCGTCCACACCATGCCGTTCTGGGACGCGATCGGCCACGAGGTCGCCGCCGACTACCCGGACGTCTCCACGACCTGGTACCACGTCGACGCCCTGGCCGCCCGGCTCGTCACCGACCCGGGCTCGCTCGACGTCATCGTCGGGTCGAACCTGTTCGGCGACGTCCTGAGCGACGTCGCGGCCGCGATCGCCGGCAGCCTCGGCATCGCGCCGTCGGCGAACGTGAACCCGGCCGGTACCGGCGGGCCGGAGATGTTCGAGCCGGTGCACGGTTCGGCACCCGACATCGCCGGCTGGGGTCTCGCCAACCCGATCGGGGCGATCTGGTCGGGCAGCCTGATGCTCGCCCGCCTCGGCGAGGTGGCCGCGGCCGCGGCCCTCGACCGCGCGATCGCGGCGACCACCCGCAGTGGCGTGCTGACCCCTGACCTCGGTGGCACCGCGACCACGCGCGACGTCGCGAGCGCGATCGCCGCGCACTTCACACCAGCACCGACGACCAGCTGACGACGGGAGATCGACCGATGGGCCGAATGAGCGACAAGGTCGCACTGATCACCGGGGCGGCGCGCGGCCAGGGCCGATCGCACGCGATCCGCCTCGCCGAGGAAGGCGCCGACATCGTCGCCGTTGACCTCGTCGGGCCGATCGAATCCGTGCCCTACGACCTGCCCCAGCCGGCCGAACTCGACGAGACCGTCGCGATGGTCGAGGCTCGGGGGCGCCGGATCGTCGCCCGGCGGGGGGACGTCCGCAACCAGGGCGACCTGGACGAGGCCGTTGCCGAAGGCGTGGCCGCGTTCGGCCATATCGACGTCGTCGTCGCCAACGCCGGCATCTTCTCGTGGGGCCCGTCCTGGCTGCAGTCCGAGCAGCAGTGGGGCGAGATGATCGACATCAACCTGACCGGGGTGTGGCACACGATCAAGGCTGCGGTACCGACCATGCTCGAGGCCGGGCGGGGCGGCTCGATCGTGATCACGAGCTCGATCCTCGGCCTCCGCGGCGCGCGGCAGGCCACCTCCTACAGCGCGGCGAAACACGGCGTGATCGGCCTGACCAAGAGCCTCGCCGTCGAGCTCGGCCCGCACCAGATCCGGGTCAACACCGTGAACCCGAGCAACGTGGCGACCAAGATGATCCAGAACGACGCCGTGTACAAGCTCTTCCGGCCGGACGCCGAAGGCACCCCGGGCGAGGACGAGGTGGCCGCAGTTATGGCGGCGAGCCACCCCATGGGGGTGCCGTGGATCGAGTCGCGCGACGTCAGCGACGCGGTGCTCTTCCTCGCGTCCGACGAATCGCGGTTCGTCACGGGGATCTCGCTGCCCATCGACGCCGGCCTGCTCGCGCGATGAGTACCGCGGCGGGCCTCGAAGGGAAGGTAGCGCTCGTCACCGGCGCCTCGCGCGGTCTCGGTGCGGCGATCGCCGCGGTGCTCGCCGAGTCGGGGGCCCGCGTCGCCGTGGCCGCGACGACGGCCGCCGGCGCCGGCCGAACCGCCGATGCCCTCGGGGGGGAAAGGGCCCAGCCGGTCGTGCTGGACGTCACTGACGAAGCGGCGTGGTCGCGCGCCGTCGACGTCACCGTCGAGCGGTTCGGTCGCCTCGACGTCCTCGTGAACAACGCCGCCGTGTACGGCGGCGCGGCCGTCGAAGAGACGACGCTCGACGAGTACCGGCGGGTGATCGACGTCGACCAGGTGGGCGTCTTCCTGGGGATGCGGGCGGTCGTCGCGGCGATGCGCGCGGCCGGCGGCGGCAGCATAGTCAACGTGGGCTCGATCGTCTCGCACAACCCGTACGAGGGCATCGTCGCCTACGCGGCCGCGAAGGGCGCGGTGTCGGCGATGACCCGGGTCGCCGCGATGGAGCTCGGAGGGGACGGCATCCGGGCGAACGTCGTCAACCCCGGTGGGATGCTGACCGAGATGAGCTCCCCGAACGGCCAGGTCGCGCCGTTCTTCACGCGGATTGCCGCCGGCCGTATCGCCCAGCCCATCGAGGTCGCCAACGTCGTGGCCTTCCTCGCGTCGGACGCCGCGGCGTACTGCACGGGTGCCGAGTACACCGTCGACGGCGGGTGGAGCCTGGGCCGCTACCGGCTCGACATGTCCCTCGGCTGACGCCGTCGACACTGCGGTCCCCGCGGCGCCGATCGCTCGTGGATCAGGGCCTCAGCCCTTGAGCCCGCCCGCCATCACGCCGCTGATGAACTGCTTGGTCAGCGCCACGTACACGATGACGACCGGCAGCGCCGACATCACCACCCCGGCGAAGATCAAGCCGTAGTCCGTGCTGTCCGCGCCGTAGAAGTTGAGGATGGCCAGGGGAGCAGTCTGCAGGTCGGTGTTGTTGGCGAAGATCAACGGACCGAAGAAGTCGTTCCAGATCCAAACGCTGTTGAGCAGCGCGACGGTGAAGATCGGCGCCTTCATCAACGGAAGCACGATGAACACTAGCTGCGTCCATAGCGTCGCGCCGTCCAGCTCGGCCGCCTCGGTAAGGGCGATCGGCACAGTGCGGAAGAAGCCGACGAGGAACAGCACGCCCAGCGGTATGGAGCTAGCGGTGTATAGCAGCACCATCGGCCAGACGGTGCCGATCAGCCCGAACCAGCGCATCTCGATGAACGCCGCGATGACGGTGAGCTGGGTCGGCAGGACCAGCCCGGCGAGCAGGAACATCTGTGTCACGGTCGCACCGCGCAGCCGAAGCCGGGCGATCGCGTAGCTCGCCGCGCAGGAGACGGCCGTGCTCAACAGGACCGACGCGCCGGTGATCAGGATGGAGTTCGTGAATGCGGTCGACAGGCTGGCCTGGGACCAGGCCTCCCGGAAATTGCGGAGGGACCAGGAATCCGGCAGGCCGAAGGGCGAAGAGAAGAACTCGTCGACCGACTTGAACGAACCGATGAAGAGGAAGTAGCACGGCGCCAGCACGATCACGCTGGCGATCAGCAGGAGCAAGTTCGCGCGAGCGCTGGTCAAGCGCCTCCGCCGGCGGGCGTAACTACCTCTCGGGGGCGGAACCGCGACCGGACTACTGGTGACACTACTGGCGCCACGAGTCGCACTACTGGGCACGCTGCTCCCTCCTCGTGAAGTAGGAGAGCAAGAGGAAGGCGGCCAGCCCCAGGGTCAGGGACAGCAACACGCCCTGGGCCATCGCGTAACTCATGCTCGTGCTGGCCGCGCCGTATGCGCTACCGGTCGAGAAGGCGTTGTTGTAGATGGCCACACCCATCAGAGTCGTCGCCCCGCCCGGTGCGCCGACCGGTCCCGTCACCACGTAGGCCAGATCGAACGCGCGGAAGGAGAAGATGATCAGTAGGACGTTGAGTGTCGTGAAGGCCGGCGCGAGCGCCGGGACGGTCACCGTGCGGAAGGCCTGCCACGCGCTCGCTCCGTCGATGCGGGCGGCGTCCATCAGATTGGCGTCGACGTTCTGGAGGCCGGCCAGGAAGGAGACGGTGGCGAGCGCGTTCCACTGCCACGCGAAGATGGCGATGAGCACCCAGAGGGCGGTCTTGGGGTCGGCCAACCACTCGTGCTGGAGGCTGCCGAGACCCACGTCGTGCAGAGCCGGGTTGAGGATCCCGATGTTCGGGCTCAGCATCAGCTGCCACACGAACCCGATGGCGAGCGACGACAGGACGTAGGGCAGGAACAGGACGGCCCGGTACACGTGCCGAAGCAGCAGGCGGCGGTTGAGCTCGATCGCCAGGCCGAGCGAAACGGTGTTGGTGAAGACGAACAGCACGACGAACAGCCATACGTTGTGCAACGCCGCCTGGCGGAACTGACGGTCGTGCAGCGCCCGGGTGAAGTTGTCGAGCCCGATGAAGTGCCGAATCGGTCCGGCCCCGCTCCAGTCGAACAGCGCCAGCGGGACCGACGCGACGGTCGGCAGGATCAGGAAGCCGACGTACAGCGCGAGCGCCGGGACGAGGAACAGGTAGCCGCGGCGGCCGCGGCGCCGGCGTTGGGATCGTCCACTCAGGACGTCCGACCCCCTTGTCCGACTGCGTTCGAGGAGGGCGAGGGCGGCCATCAGCGTTTCGGCGAGGGGGACACAGCCGCCTGCGCGATACCGGCGAACTGGCCAGGGCTCAGCTGGCCGGTGAACAGCCCGGATCCCTTCTGCGTCAACGCGCTGTACACCTCGCCGATCTCGGGGTAATCCAGCCAGGACGGGCTGTCGGGGATCTGCAGGATCGTCTTCAGCACCGTGCTGCGGGTGTCGGTCCCGGTCGGCAGGATCCCGGTCCGCGACGGGAGGCCGAGCTCCTCCAGCACCATCCGCTGCGCGCGCTCGCCGGTGAGCCAGGTCGCGAAGGTCACCGCGTCGTCGACGTGCTTGCTCCTCCGGTTGACCGTGAACGACATGCTCAGACCGTCGAGGGCGATCGCCGCGCCGCCGTCCGGCGGGGGGAAGCCGAAGAAGCCGACGTCGATCTTCGGATCGATCTCGACGTAGCCGGCGTAGTCGCTCGACCCGCCGACCGTCATCGCGGCGCGACCCCGGGCGAACAACGCCTTTCCCTCGGCGTAGGCGACGGCCTGGAAGCCCTTGTTGAAGTACTTCGACATGTCGAGCGTGTACTGGGCGGCGCGTAGCACGTCGGCGTCGGTGAACTTGCGGGAGCCGTCGCGCAACGCCTGCACTCCCTTCGCGCCGAGGATGGAGTTGGCGGCGAGGTGGTAGAAGAAGAAGGGCAGGATCATGTCCTGCGCGGCCATCGAGATCGGAGTCACGCCGGCGTCGTGCAACTTCTCGCAGAGGCTCGTGAAGTCGCTCCACGACGTCGGCGGCTGCAGTCCGTGGTCAGCGAAGATCTTCTTCTGGTAGTAGATCCCGATGCGGAACATCTGGGCCGGCGCGGCCCAGACGTGGGAGCGGTACTGGATGGCTTGCCGGGCGGCCGGGGTGAGGACGTTCAACGGGATCTTGCCGTCGAGCGCGTGCAGGTAGTTGCCGCCCACGCCGAGGTCACCCCAGATCTCGGAGGCGCTGCCGGTGGCGATGACATCTGGTGCGGAGTTGCCGACGAGGGCGGTCTTCAGCACCGTATCGTACTGGCCGGCCGGCTTGTAGGACATGTCCACGTGCAGCTTCGCGTTGTCGTCGTGGAACGCCGCGAGGATCTTCTCGATCGCCGCCTTGTACTCGGGCCGGTAGATCCACCCGCTGATGGCGCCCGCACCGCCTCCGCCGGAACTGCTCGAGCAACCCGACAGCGCACCGCCAAGGATGCCGCCGGCGAGCACGCCGCCCATCCCGTAGAGCATCTGTCGTCGCGATACCAGGTGGTCGTTCATGGCAGACATCTGCTTGTGCTCCCTAGCTGGTCGAGGCGGATGCCGGTCGTCACCACGTGGCCGACTCAGCCCGGACGCGACGGATGGATCACCGTCCGTCTCGTATTGATTCGTAGGGGTGGCCGTCGCCGTGCCGGAAGTGGGCCGCCGCAGTCCGAGCATCGCCGTTCACATCACGTTGACGAGCGATTGGATCCAAGGATCCTCCGCGGTGCGTAGGTAGTCAATAGTCGGATATGGAGTCGAAGCCCCAACTTTCTTTGTGGACCAAGCAAGAACCGGTAGATGCCTCGACCGCCGCTTGTGGCACCTCGCAACTTGTGCAACGGTCTATCGGATCCAAAAGCCCTTGAGCGCTGTTCCAGCAGGAGGTCCGGCCGCGATGCGATTCCGTGGAATGCACTACGACACCGGCGTGCACTTCGATCCGTCCTTCCCCAGCCGGCCCGACTTCGACCAGGAGTCGGTCTCGGCCGACATGCGGGTGCTCGCCGGAGAGTTGAACTGCACGGCGGTCCGGCTCGTCGGTGATGACCTGGACCGGCTGGAATCGGCCGCGCGCGCGGCGCACGACGCCGGCCTGACGGTGTTCTTCAACCCGTGGCCGATCGGGGCTCCCGCTGACCGCCTGGCCGACCACTTCTCAGAAGGCGCCCGCGTTGCGGAGCGACTGCGCACCGAGGGGCTGCGCGACCTCGTGTTCGTGGCCGGCTGCGAGGTCAGCATCTTCGCGGAGGGACTGGTTCCTGGCGAGAGCCTCGACGAGCGCATCGACTGGCTGGTGTCGCAGCGTGGTGGGCAGGAGGCCGGTCGCCTGCCCGTCCCGGAGGTCCAGGAGCGCACCCGCTCACTCATGCGGCGCATCGCCGCGTCCGTACGCGCCGAGTTCGCCGGGGAAGTCACCTACGCCAGCGGCAGCTGGGAGGACGTCGACTGGTCCGACTTCGACTACGTGGGTGTCGACTACTACCGGGCCGAGCAGACGGACGTCGAGTACACCGACGGGTTGCGGGCCCTCGGACGGCACGGAAAGCCGGTGCTCGTCCTCGAGTTCGGCTGCTGTGCCTACGAGGGCGCCGACACGCGGGGCGGCATGGGGTGGATGATCCTTCGCGAGGCATCCGAGGGCGGCATCGACTGGAGCGCCGGGCGGCCGCCGGCGCGCAGCGAGCAGACGCAGGCGGATTACCTGAAGCAGCAGCTCCGCATCTTCGCCGGCGCGGGCATCGAAGGCGCATTCGTGTTCACGTTCGCCGCTCCGTACCTGCCCCACACCAGCGATCCGGTGACTGACTTCGACATGGCCAGCTACGCCGTGGTCAGCTGGCCGCCCCCCGGCTCGCCGGACGAGGCGGCCCGACCGCCGTGGTCGCGGAAGGCGGCGTTCCACGCGGTCGGGGACTTCTACCGAGAGCTGGCCGCGAAAGGGTAGGCGCCCTGGGTGCGAAGGCTCGTCGCCGGCTCGGACGCTTCAGCTGTTGCGGGCCCGCGCATCCACCGGCCAGTACTCGACGGCGTCGTCGCGCACCACCGCCAGCTCGGTCGCCAGGTTGACGACGGGACAGACGTGGTTCGGTATGACGCTGACGACGTCGCCGACCGCGGGGGAGTCCGGGCCGCCGAGTTCGACGATCGCGTGATGGTCGTACAGCTTCCGGACCCGCGCGGCGGGGTAGGCCGGCAGCACACCGTAACCATCGACGCTCGCGGGAAGGTCCTTGCTCAACACCTTGGCGCCAGCGTCGAGCACCACCTGACCGGGTACGGCGGTGCTGACGACGGTCGCGAGTACCGCCAGGGCGACCTGATCCTCCTCGATGGCGTCGAGCGCGCACTGCTGGCGGTCGCCGAACACGAAGGTCCCGGCCCGGAGCTCGGTCAGGCCGCCGGCGCGCGCCCATGCGGCCGTAGGGGTCGAGCCGCCACTGAGCACCCGGATGTCGTGCCCGTCGTGGCGCAGCGCCTCCGCCGCGGCGTCGAGGACCCGGATCTCGTCCTCCGCCGCCGGGTGGGCGGCGCCGGCGCCGTCGTAGGAGTGGCCTCCATGGGTGAACACCCCGACGACGTCGAGCCCGTGCGACCGGGCAGCCCGGCCGACATGGACCGCCTCCACCGCGCTCTGCGTCCCGGTGCGGTGCTCGCCCGAATCGAGCTCGACGAGGACCCGCAGCGGCCGGCCGCTGCGCTGCGCGGCGTCGGCGAGCGCGGGAACGGCCGCGGCCGACTCGACACCGACGGACAGCGTGCAGCGCCGGTTGAGTGCGGCCAACCGGTCGCCCCGCGCGCCGGAGGCGATCACCGGATACGCCACGAAGACGTCGGCAATCCCTCCCTCGGCGAACACCTCCGCCTCGCTCAACGTCGCGACCGCGATACCGACGGCCCCCGCGGCGACCTGGCGTCGCGCGATCTCGACGCTCTTGTGCGTCTTCGCATGCGGGCGCAGATGTATGCCCAGCGACTCGCACCGGCCGATCATGCCGGTGATGTTGCGCATCATGCGTTTCTCGTCGACCACGACGCAGGGCGTCGTGACGCGCGCGCGGATGACGTCGAAGTGCGGAAACATCGTCCTCCTAGAGGGTGACGTCCGGCGCCGGTGCGTCGGTGAGCTCCAGGACGCGACCGACGCCGCGCCGGTGCGCGCGGTCGACGAACCAGGCCGACGCCCGCGCGTCGACGACGGCCGAGCCGACCGAGTCGAAGACGGTCCGCCCGCCGGGCCGTGCGCCGGGCCGACCGAGCAGCTGCGCCAGCGTGGGCGGCACGTCCGCCGGGGCGGGCAACTGCGCCGCCTCCCCGCGGAGCAACGCCTCGTGGTCGTCGATCGCGAGGCGGGAAGACTCGAGGACGTCCGCGGCCAGCTCCCGCTTGCCCGGCGTGTCCGCGCCCATTGCCAGCACGGTCACCGACGGCGGGAGGTCGGCCGCGGCGAGCACCGGGGTCGTCGCCGCCGTGCAGGTGATCACCAGATCGCACCCGACGACCGCAGCCGCCGGAGAGTCGTGAACGGTGATCGCCCGGTCCGTGTGCAGCCGGCGCGGGTCGATCCGGCTCCGGTTCCAGACGCTCCACCCCGCCACGTCGACGGCGTGAGGAAGGGCTTCGAGGCAGCGTCGCCCGAGCGCGCCCATGCCCAGGACCGCGACCCGCAGCGGGCCGGCGGAAGCCAACCGGCGCGCGGCTACCGCGGCCACGGCGGCCGTCCGGACGGCGGTGAAGGACCCGGAGTCAAGGAGCGCGACGGGCCCGGCCCGATCGAGGTCGAACAGCACGAGGACGCCGCTGACCACTCCGGGGACCACGCCTCGCAGGTTCGCCTTCACCGAGAGGTGCCCAGCGGCCGATCCGCACTTGACGTGGAGGGCCCCCGCGCCGGCCGGCACCTGGAGCCCCGAACCGGAGCCGCCGGCACCGGTCAACGCCGCCTCGACGACGTCGAGCAGCGGCGCCCAGTTGAGCAGCCACTCCACATCAGTCGCGTCCAGCACGGTCAGGCCGGGCCGGGCCGGCGCGCCGGAACGCGCGGCGGCGGTCACCACGGTTGCGGCCCGACGACCGGCAGCAGCACATGGCTGGCGTGCTGCACGTCGTGCAGCACCCGTTGCTCGGCCAGGCGGAGGTCGTCGTCGGCGAAGGTGCCGCTCGCCTGCCCGGTGTTGGGGTTGGGTTCGTACAGTGGTGCGCAACTGGACGACACCTCCACCCGGATGCGGTGCCCGGCGAGGAACACCTGCGAGGTGTGTCCGAGGCGGATCCGGTACTGGTACGGCAGTCCGGGGCGCATGCCGGAGCCGAACTGGGTGCGCGCTCTCGCAATGCCGTCGACCACGTTCATGGCGCGGCCGTCCGGGTGGACGTCCACGAGTTTCACGGTGACGTCGGTATCGACCGCCGTGGTCGCGAACCAGACCTCGGCCGTCACCAGACCGGTGACCTCGACGTCGTGCGGGAGCGGCGAACCGGTGTACACGACCACGTCCGGCCTGGCCTCGACCCGTCGCTGGTCGAAGGAGCCGGCTTCCTCGCCGAGCGGGAACAGCCGGCCGCCGTGCGCCGGTACCGGGTTGGCCGGGTCGTAGACGAAGTGGTCGGGCGGGTTGTCCGCCCGCGGCGCGGCCAGCAGCCGCCCGTCGTCGGCCGACTCGGCGGCCCGCCCGCGGCTGGCGAGGAAGGCGCGTACCGTCACCGCGCGAGCCGGAGGCCATTCCTGCTCGTCACGCCACTCGTTGCGGCCCATCACGAAGATCTCGACCGGCGCGGCGGCCGAGGGGCGTCGCAGCAGGTGTTCGTCGAACCAGGCCCGCGAGAGGTCGGCCATCGACCGCGCCGACGCCGGACCGTAGTCGACTTCGCCCAGTGTCGTCTGGGCGGTGTACCAGTGCCGCCAGGGGCCGAGCACGAGCCGTTGCGGCGCCCTCGCTGACATGCCCCGGTAATTCTCGATCGTGCCCTCGAGGTTCGAGTCGAACCAGCCGGCCACGTGTAGGGCCGGCACGTCCAGGCGGTCGTAGTGGTGACGTGGCGCCAACTCTCGCCACAGCGGAAGCTCACCGCGCTCGTCGGCGAGCCATTCCCGGAACCAGGGGGCGAGCCGGTCGAAGGCGGTCAGCCCGGCCAGGGGCCGGTGGGCCAGCAACGGCTGCAGTCCCTTGGTGATGCGGGCTCGCGCCGCGTCCCACTCGCCGTCGCGGATCACCTGGACGAAGTCCATGTCCTCGACCAGGGGGTCGAGTGCCGGTTCGGAGACGCCGTCCCGCCGCATCCGCTGCGTGGTGACCTGGGCGGCCCACCCCACGTTGAAGCTGAGCCGGAAAGGGCCTCCGGGGCCGAAGCGGGCCTCGTGGAAATCCGCGGTCGACGTCGCCGGGACGGCCGCGTTGATGCGGGCGCCGCCGATCAGCGCGAGCAGCTGGGTGGAGGCGCCGTACGAAGCGCCGAAGCCGCCCACCGAGCCGTTGCACCACGGCTGGCTTCGGATCCACTCGACGGTGTCGACGCCGTCGTCGACCTCGCAGGTCAGCGGGGACCAGGTGCCCTCCGAGGCTCCGGTGCCGCGACAGTCCTGGATGACGACGACGTAGCCCCCCTCGGCGAAGGCGCGCGGCTCCGGACCCATGAGGATGCCTTCAACGCCATACGCAGTACGGGTGAACAGGCAGGGTGCGGTCCGGTCGAAGACGCCCTCCGCGCCGCAGACCACGGTGTTGAGGGCAACACCGTCACGCATGACGGCGCGGTTCGCAATGGTCTGCACGACGGGTCCCGGGTTCGAGCGTAGAGAGGTAACGGCGGGCGGCCGCGACCTTGATTGGATCCAAAATTAGGGCAGGAATGGCGTGCCGTCAAACGGCGTCGCTGCCGAGGCAGGCCCGGGCCAAGGCGTCGTCCGCCCGCGCGAGCGGGAGCGTCGTCACGTACCAGAGGACGATGCAGAGGACCGCGACCGGCATGACCGCGCAGGACTGGGCGACCGAGTGCAGGTGGCTCCAGGGCCCGAACGGGTCCCGGAAGACCGGGGGCGGCGCCAACGCGAACAGCACGGGATAGATCAGGTAGAAGATCGAGCCGCCGAACAGTGACAGCGTGAGGGCGGCCAGCACCCAGCCGGGCAGCGCGGACCACAGCAGCCAGGCGGCATCGCGCCAGCTTGCTGGGTCGCACAGGGCAACGCGGGCGCGGCGCAGGGCATTGCCTCGCAGCGGCCGGTACGCCGCGTGGAGCGGAACCCCGGTGCGGCGAGCCGACGACCGGCGGTTTGCGTTGCCGGTCGCCCGGACGAGCGCGGTGACCGGCAGGATCAGCGGGGCGAACACCGACGTGAGCGCGGCGGCGGCTGCGGTCAGCCAGGCCGAGAGCAGGAGAGCGGCGACAGGACCGGTCAGCGTACGGGCGGTCGCCGTCCGGGTCGCGGCCAGGCGGGCCGCCAGTTCGCGCTGCCGGTGGGCGGCCGACGGCGCTGCCGCCGCGGCGCTTCGCCGGCTCATCGGCCGCGCCGCCCCGACGTTTCCGGCCGCGGCGGTCTGCTCCGGCCGCGGCGCACGAGCAGGGCACCGACGGCCAGCCCGCCCAGGTAGGCGACGCCGTGGATGTCCCGCACGGCGGTGTCGACGATCGCCAGGACCGCCAATCCGGCGGCATGGAAACGCCACCTCCGCAGGGTCGCCTCGCGGCCGCTCGTCGCCAACGCCCCGAGGCCGCCGAGCACGCCGGCGAACGCCACCGACGTGCCGGATTGGTGCGGCTGGAACGCCATGCCGACTGCGTGGCCGCACAGCGCACCGGCGAGGTATGTCGTCGCCCAGGCCGGCCGGGTGAGGTACTGCTCACCGGCGATCCCGACGACCGCGCACACGACGAACACGCTCACGACGTCGAAGATCTTCCGGTCGCTCTGCACGAGGACGGGCGTCAGCAGTCGCCAGGCCTGGCCCCGGCGAAGGGCGTCCGGGTCGCGCCATAACGCGTGCATGACCGCCGCCGTCCACAATCGTGTGCCGGTCAACGCGACGGTCGCGCCGAGGGTGACGGTGGTGAGGACGGGACGGACGACCCGGCGGGATCTTGAGACCATCTCTGGCTTTGCCCTTCTTTTCCGACCTCGTCCGTCCGGTCGACGCCGCAACTGATCCGCAGCGTCACGCGCCCTCGGCGGCGGGCGCATCGAGGGGACGCCCGGGCGGCGACGGCTCCGATCGATCCGGCCGGAAAGGCGCAGTAACTCGACTTCGGATCCGATTGGGGCCAGTGCTGATCCAAGTGTCCGGGACCTCCTGCGCCTCGTTGATCGTATCGGCGAAGGCGAAATGCAATTCGGATCCAAATCGTTGACATCGAGCCACTCGCTGGCGAACGATGTCGCGCATGCCTACTCAGCGGGATCGACCGTCGGCCCGGCGGGCCTGGCGCCCGCGCACGGCGGCGCCGGTGGGGTCCTGATGCCGCAGAGCCCGAACCTGGTCGTGCGGGACATGGCCTTTCCGGAAGGACCACGCTGGCATGACGGTGCCCTGCACCTCGCCGACCACCACGACGGCACGATCTACCGCGTCGACGACGGGGTGCTGCACGAACTGTGCCGGCTGCCTCAGGGAGCGTCGGGCCTCGGCTGGCGCCCCGACGGCACGTTCCTGGCCGTCTCGATGGGTGATCGCCGCTTGGTCGTCGTAGAGCCGGGCGGCGGCTCGAGGACGTTCGTCGATCTGAGCGAGTACGCGCCCGGGCCGCTCAACGACCTGGTCGTCGATCGCGCCGGTCGCGCCTACGTCGGCAACTTCGGGTCGAACGTCGCCGCGGGCGAGCCGCTGCGCCCGACGAACGTCCTGCGCGTCGATCCCGACGGTCGGGTGGAGGTGGTGGCCGACGACCTCGTGTTCCCCAACGGCATGGTCATCACGCCGGACGGGCGGACATTGATCGTCGCTGAGTCCTTCGCCCTGCGACTGACCGCGTTCGACATCGACGGCGATGGTGGCCTGTCCGGCCGCAGGACCTGGGCCGCGTTCGGACCCGAGGGGTTCGAGCCGGCCAGCGTCGCCGACGCCGTCGCCGCGGACGCCCCGATCCCGGACGGTCTCGCGCTCGACGCCGACGGAGCGGTCTGGGTCGCCGACCCGCGCGGTCCGGCCGCGCTTCGCGTGCGCGAGGGCGGGCACATCGTCGAGCGGGTCCCGACCGGCGAGTTCGGCAGCTACGCCGTTGCCCTCGGCGGCGCCGACCGGCGGACGTTGTTCGTATGCGTCAACGTCCCGCTGCCGAAGATCGACCCTTCGACGGATCGTCGCGGGGGAGTGCTGGCGCACCGGGTGTCGGTGCCGGGCGCCGGCCTTCCATGAGCTCGCGAGGAGTGAGCATGCAGTTCGAGGGCAAGGTTGCGGTCGTCACCGGCGGCGCGCAGGGCATCGGCCGCGCGTGTGCCGAGATGTTGGTCGGCGAGGGCGCCCGCGTGGCCCTGCTGGATCTCGCTCGGGAACCGGCCGAGGCGACCGCGGCCGAGTTGTCGGAGTCGGGCGCGGAGTGCGTGGCCGCGGAATGCGACGTCGCGAGTGCGGACGGTGTGGCCCGCGCGTTCGAGCGCGTGCTCGCCTCGTTCGGCCGGCTCGACATTCTCGTCAACAACGCCGGCATCGGTGCGGCCGACCGCACGGAGGATCTTCCCGAGAGCTCGTGGGACCGCGTGCTCGACGTGAGCCTCAAGGGCACGTTCCTGTGCTCGCAACAGGCCGGGCGCGCGATGATCGCGCAGGGCAGTGGCGCCATCGTGAACATCGCGTCGATGGTCGGCATGACGGCCTTCCCGAACCGCGCCGCCTACGCGAGCGCGAAGGCCGGGGTGGTGGCATTGACCAAGGTCACCTCGAACGAGTGGGCTCCTCTCGGTGTTCGGGTGAACGCCGTGTCCCCGGGGTACGTGCGTACCGCTCTCGTGGAGCTGGCCATCGCCGCCGGCGTCCACGAACCCGACCGGATCGAGGGGCGAACGCCGCTGGCCCGGATGGGCCGCCCGCAGGAGGTGGCCGGGGCGGTGCGGTACCTCGCTTCGGACGAGGCCGCGTTCGTGACCGGTCACGTCCTCGTCATCGACGGAGGGTTCTCCACCTACCAGGCCTGGTGGCCGCCGGCGGAGCGGCGGGCGTGACGGCACCCACGCGCATCGTCGGGGTGGATGCGGCGCTCTGTGTATTCCCGCTCCGGCACGCACTGATCTTCGGGGCGGCGAAATACGCGACTCGCGACTACACCCTGCTGCGGATCCGGACGGACAGCGGCGTCGACGGCTTCGCTTGTGGCGTCGCGCGCGGCACCCCGCTCCTCGCCGCGCTCGAGTCGATGGCGACTGAACTGCTCGGCAAGGATGCGCTATCCCGAAACGCGCTCATGAGCGAACTGCGGACGGCCAACGTCCCCGGACGGGCTGCGCTCGTGCGGGCGCACAGCCTCGTTGACCTCGCCCTCTGGGACGTCAGCGCCAAGGTTGCCGGCCTGCCGCTCCATCTGCTGCTCGGCGGGTTCCGGGAGCGTGTCCCGGCGGTGGCGGTCGCCGGCTACCTGCTCGACGTGCGCGGGGAAGACGCGATCGTCGAAGAGGTGCGCGGGCTTCGCGAACAGGGATTCGACCAGATCAAGCTGATGATCGGCGCGCGCGCGCCGGAGTGGACCCGGCGCTTCCTCGTCCGCTGCTTCGAGGCGGTCGGCTCCCAGGGCCGACTGGCGCTGGACGTCCACTACTCATCGCCGAGCGTCGCGGACGCCCTCGCCCTGGCCCGGGTGTTGGACGACCTCGGGATCGCGTTCCTTGAGGACCCGTTCCCGCCAACCCATCACCGCTGGTACCGCGCCCTGGCCACCGCGACGCGCCTGCCGCTGGCGGCCGGCGAGGACGTCGTCGACGCGCAGGGCTACGCCGACCTGGTGGAGGCGGTCCGGATCCTGCGCATCGACCCGTCGAGCTGCGGCGGGATAGATCCCGCGCTGTCCGGGCTGCGCCTGGCGGAGGCGAACGGGGTGCGGGTGTTTCCGCACGGATTTCCCTGGACGAACGCCCAGCTGGCCGGTGCCTTCGACGTGATCGACCGGGTCGAGATCACGGCGCCGCTGGACAACGGCGACCGCTTCGGTGAGCTGCTGGCCGAGCCGGGATTCAGCGTCGCCAACGGTGCGGTCGTGCTCGACCGTGAGCCGGGCACCGGTACTCGCCTCGATTGGGCGGCCGTGCGGGCACTGGCCTCGCACGCTTTGACGATGAAGGCGTGATCGTGAGACGAGAGGATCGGCAATGACACGGTTCGACGGAAAGGTTGCCCTGGTGACCGGCGCCGGCAGCGGCATCGGCGCCGCGGTCGCCGAGGCACTCGCGGCCGAGGGCGCCTGCGTGGCGGCGTTCGACCGCGACGGCGACGGCGTGCGCGAGACGGTCGAACGGCTCGAAGGGTCCGGCGGCCGCGGGCTCGCGCTGGTAGGCGACGTCCGCTCCGAGTCCGACGCTGCCGTGGCCGTCGCGGCGACGGTGGACGCCTTCGGTGGCGTGGACCTGCTCGCGCCGATGGCCGGCGTGCTGCGCGTTGCGCCGACGGAAGAGGTGACCGCGAAAGCTTGGCTCGAAGTTGTGGAGACGAATGCGCTCGGGCCGTTTCTGTTCGTCCGCGCCGCCTTGCCCGAGCTGCGCCGCCGCGGCGGTGGGGCGATCGTCCTGGCGGGATCGGTCATGGCGCTGACCAGCGTGCCGGGCGCGGCGGCGTACTCGGCCTCCAAGGGCGCTGTCGTCGCCATGGTGAACGCTCTGGCTCTCGAGTTGGCGCCGGCCTCCATTCGCGTCAACGGCGTGCTGCCCGGCACCGTCCGTACTCCGATGCTGCGCGCCGTGGTCGAGGCCGCAGCGCCGCAGGACCCGGAGGCAGCCCTGGCCGAACTGGGCCGCCCACAGCCGTTCGGACGGTTGATCGAGCCCGAAGAGGTGGCGGGGCTCGTTCTTTTCCTGCTGTCCGACGCGGCCAGCGCCATGACCGGTGGATGCCATCGCGTGGATGGCGCGCTGCTGAGCATGCTGCCGAGCTGATCTGGCCGGTGAGCGTCACCGCAGGGCGCGTAGGTAGGGCCAACGATCGAGACCCCTCCGTAGGCGCCAGTCATCGACGTCCACGAGGGAGGACCTACTTGGGGTTGTTCCGAAGCGCGTCGTTGCCCTCGCCAAGGTCGGTCGACCACGAGGTTCAGCGCCTATCACGACGACGGCCCGCCAATGCGCGCGTCTCCTATAGTGAGGCCAGTGTCGATCATGAAGACCGAGCGCTTGACGTTGCGCGAGATGACCGAGGACGACCTCGACGCTATCGCCGGGCTGCTTGGCGACGAGCAGGTCATGAGGTACTACCCCCGGACCAAGACCCGCGAGGAAGCCGAGCGTTGGATCAGATGGAATCAACAGCTCTACTCGGATCACGGGTTCGGGCTCTGGCTCATGACTCTGAACGAAACCGGTGAGTTCGTCGGCGAATGCGGTTTGACGATCCAGGTCGTCGATGGCATCCCTGAGGTCGAGATCGGATACTGCGTCGTGCCACGGCATCAAGGTCGAGGCTACGCATCCGAGGCGGCGGCTGCTTGTCGCGACTTCGCCCGCGATCACTTGTCGATCAACCGCCTGATCGCGGTCATCAACCCGGAGAACGGCGCCTCTCAGGCCGTGGCCGCGCGGATCGGCCTTCGACCCGAGAAACGAGCGATGATGTACGGCGAGGATCGTGCGATCTACGCCCGTCAGCTGTAAACGCGGCCGATCCGGACGAACCGTCGGTTCGTCCGGATCGCCTGGGTTGCCTCCACCGCGCGACGAATCGTTTGGGTCTGCTGTACGGATAGGTGACACCTTGACCTGACTGTGGACCGTCGCGGCTATAACCCGGGCACCGGGACGGCGGTCAGCGGCGTGTCTGGTTGCCGTGCCCGGCCGTCGGCGGTTAGCGCGCCGGTGGTTCTGGGAACGAGCTGTGTGGCGTGGGCGGAGGTTTCCGAAGCGCTGCGTTTCTGCACCGATGGGAGCGCCTCGCGTGCGGTCGTGGTGCCACCTTCCCCGTGGCTGGTGTCTGGATCGGGATCAACGGATGTGTCGACGTAGAGGTGGTTGGCCGTGCGGCCGCGGGTCGTGGTCACGTAGAGCGCTTCGCGAGTGGTTGCGCCGGTGATCAGGGCGTGGGCGGTATCAACCGTCGAGCCCTGGCCGCGGTGCACGGTCGTGGCATAGCCGAGCTGCACGTAGTCGCGGACGTACGCGAGTGGCAGATCAACTTCGTGGCCATCGGGGTTGCGGACGACCATTCCTTGAACGCTGGCCGCAACGACGGTCCAGGTGTCGCCGTTCTTGACCCAGCCGGTGGTGGTGCGGAGTCGGCGGTCGTTGCGGCGGGTGACGATGAAGTCGCCGACACCGATCCGGTGTCCGTCGGCCGCTGGCAGAGTGCCGGGCTGGGCTTGTCCGGTGTCACGGCGGTGCGCTTGGGCCAGGGCGTTGAGGTCGGCGACCGATTGCTCGTCGAGCGCGATCATGGCCGAGGTGAGACCGCGGTCGGTGTCGCGCCGCCAGGCGTCGAACAGGGCGTGGAGCATGTCAGGTCGGTCGCCGCCGTGGACGCGATCGTGGGCCAGATACGCGTCGATCGCGGCGGGGTCGCCGCGGCGGAGGCGCGTGGTGGCGTCGGCTTCCCAGTCGTGCTGGAAGCGGCGGACGGTGGTCAGTTCCGGGGTGTCGGCGCGAGTTGTGGCGAGCAGGTGGAAGGCGCCTCCGGCCTCGATGGCGCCGAGTTGGGCCCAGTCTCCGACGATCACGACCTTCGCACCCGCGGCGGCGGCGTGCTGCGTCAGGGCATCGATAGTGAGGGTGCCGGCCAGGCTCGCCTCATCGACGAGCACGAGTTGGCCGGAGTGGAAGCGCCACCGGTCAGCGTCGCCGGCGAGTTGGTTCCGCTGCCCTACGAGTCGTAGGGCGCGGGCGGTGGACGGGCTGGAGCAGGCGTCGATGTCCCTGTCGAGGTCGTTCATGCGTGCGTGTCGTTCGGAGTTTCGGGTGTGCTCGGTCAGCCACTTGGCGGTGTTCTCGGCGGGGATGCCGAGTTCGTCGGCGAGGACCTGGGCCGCGGCGGCCGAGGGAGCGAGTCCGATCACGGTCTGCGGCCCGAAGTGGCCTTCCCACGCGGTCCGTAGGGCGGCGAGGGAGGTGGTCTAGCCGGTGCCGGCCGGCCCGACCAGCAGGTCGAGCACTCGCCCGGAGGTGGCGATGGCGGTGATCGCGGCGGCTTGGTCCTCTCCTAGGCCGGTCGCGGCGGCGGCCACGGTGGGTGAGCGGAGTGCTGGTCCGGTCAGGTCACCGGCGGCGTCGAGGAGTCGGGTTTCGGCGTCCATGATCGTGGCCGTCGTGTATCGGGCGACGCCGCGATGCTGCAGTTTCGACGAGCCATCACGGCGGCGCATCGGTTCGGCGACCGGTGCGCTGTCGGGCGGGTCGAGGGGGAGTGCGCGCTCGAGCGCGAGCGTGGTGAGGCGGTCGGCGACCTCGAGCCGCGCATCGGGAGACCCGAAACGAAGGCCGTGAAGTTGACGATGGTCTCGGCCAGGAGATTCGCGTGGCCGAACGTGGCGCGCTTGGCCGCGACCGTCGACAAGGCAACCTCGGCGACGTGCTCAAGCGTCTCGTCCGTGAAGGTACCGGCGTGCAGACGCGGCAGGTCACTGCGCTGCAGGACCTCCGCTAGCCAGTGCATTGGGTCCGGTCCGGCGGCTCGGGCACGCCACTGCGTCATGCTCTCGGCCAGGGTGTGGTGCTGCTTGGGCGGCCGGGTGTCGAGGGTGGCTCGCTGCCGAAGCTTCAGGATCTCCACGTTGTTAGGGTGCCGCCCGTGAGTGCTGACGAACTCGTCGATGAGGTCGTCCTTCGCCGCGTCGATCGCGCGGGAGCGAGTGGAGAACGCGGCCACGAGTTCCGCAGGGACACCGGCCACCTCGTGCCGGGCAACGGTGGAGTGCTTCCGGGCGTGCTCGTTCCAGCTCACGCCGAGACGTTCGGTGATCAGATCCTGCAGCACGCCTTCGTGCAGCTCGGACAGCGCGACCGTGTACCGGTGCAGGGTCTGAGAGTCGAGCGAACGCCACCGCCCGTCCAGGCCTTGAACACGGTTGGCGATCACGACGTGCGTGTGCAGGTGCGGGTCGCCGGCGCGGGAGTCCCAGTGATCGAAGGCGGCTGCGACGACGCCGCGCACGTCGTTCTGCATCGCGCCGCCGGCACCGGTACGGGTGAAGACGACGTTGGTCTCGGCCCAGCCGACCGCTGTCTCGATCGCCTCGCGATGCGCTCGATAGATCGCATCTTGCGTGGCTGGATCGGCCAGTGCCCACAGGACAGACACCGACTTCGGAACGGAGAAGGTGAGATCGAACGCCGCAAGCGGGCGACTCGTCGTGGCTTCGAGGCGCTTCTCGTCGGCCTCGATCTCAGCGACCCTCGCCGCGTGCTCCTCGGCCGTGACGTTCGAGGGGAGCGCCGCTATGCGTTCGGCGATGCGTCGGGTCATCGGCGTGGGCCAATGCTGGGGTCGGCGGCCCAGCGGCTCCCCGGTGGCCGGGTCAGCCATCATGCCGAGCAGCCGCCACAGCGCGTCCTCGCTGACGAGCGTCCCGGCCGGGATGCCGTGGCCGCCGTCGAGCCCGGCCAGCCCTGAGCCGAGAAACCGGCCAGGCGGGGTCCCCGACTCGGCGTAATAGCGCGTCATCGGTGACGACGCCGCGACCGCGCCGTCGCCGCGGGCGACGGAGTTCATGAGGTACGCGAACCCCGCGCCCAGACTCATTCGCCGTATCGACACGGTCACCAGGGCCACCCCGCTTCCCGTACGAATGGAGGCGGCTCATTTCGCGGTGCGGGTGCGCATGCGGTGGAGTGCGGTGAGGGCGGTTTCGTCGGCGCCGGGGAGGGTGTGGAGGTAGCGCTCGGTGGTGCGGAGGCTGCTGTGGCCGAGGCGGTCTTTGACGACTTGGAGGTCTGCTCCGCCGGCGAGTAGCCAGGAGGCGTGGGCGTGGCGTAGGTCGTGGATGCGGACGGGGGTGCCGATGTTCGCGGCGGCCAGGGCAGGGTTCCAGATGGCTTTGCGGAACCAGCCGCGGGGGATGTGTCCGCCGGCGTTGCGGGTCGTGCCGTCGGCGGGTCGGTCCTTGCCGCCGGCGCGCCGTGCTGCGCGGTAGGTGCGGTAGGCGTTGGTGCACCAGGGGCAGCGGCATCGTCCGAGGGAGTAGCCGGTCAATGTCGCGTGGCGGTATCGGCGGCCGGCGGCGTTGGCTTCGGTCAGCCCGAGATCATCGGGGCGATTCACACCACCAACCGAGGCGTCGGCTCCTGGGGCGAGATCCTCGGCAACACCACCGTCGCCGCCGCCATGCTCGACCGACTGCTGCACCGCTCCGTCGTGCTCAACCTCGACGGCGACAGCTACCGCCTGCGCGACCACCACGCCCGCGCCGAGAAGCTCCGCTCCGCCACCACAGGCACCCGCCAACCGTTAACCTGATCACCGCTGCCAGGTGGGGAATTTCGACGAGCAGACCTGGGGAATTTCAGCGAGCGCCATCATTTCAACATCACCTTTGTTGTTGTTCTTGGCGCCCGTGTCTTTCCGGAAGTGGTGTCGGGCTGTGCCGTCGACTGTCGGCCACTGCGGTTTGGTGTCGAGTGATTCTGAAAGTTTTGAAACGCGGTACGGAATGTCGGTTCAATATTCGTGCGAGGTCACCCGTTCGACGGCGTGTCGTCGTCCGCCTCGGGCTCCGCAACGTCCGACGACGAAGGGGATGCGGCACACGGATGTCGTCATCCGATTGCCGGTTCTTACGCGGCGAGCGAGTCCAGTTGGCTAGTGCAGCCGTTCGAGTGCCCACGTCCAATCGATTCGCTCCTGCTCGAGGCGGACCTTGTCACCAAAGCGGTCCGTGACGAGGTCGTTGTACACCGCAGCCTCGTCCGGGCTCAGTCTGGTTAGCGCTGCCGACGTGGGCGTCGGTTCTGTCCCCCATCGCTCGCGATGCGCAAGCAGAGTGTCGCGGTCCATGAGTACAGAGCGGGTTTGGGGCAGCCAGGCGCGGAGTTGGCTAAGGATTGCGAACCCGTGTGTGTCGAGGTCGCCCCAGCAAAGGACGTCCGCGTTCTTTAGCCAGGGCATGGACGCGGCCCGATCGACCTCGAAGCCCTTGCCCCACAGCACGACTCCGTCGACGGGGACCGGCAGGCTCAGGAACGTGATCTCGTTCTCGACGATCGCTGCCGTCGTGACCGTGATGGGCAGGGTGCGGAGTTGGTCGACAGGCGCAGTGACGTCGGTCAGGCCGACGCCCAAGCCGGCGGCTGAACGGACGCGCAGCATGTCGGGCTTGCTGCTCAGACCCAGTGCGCGGAGGAACCCCGTGGCCGAGGAAGGGATCGCAAGTAGTTGGGCGAGCACGGCCCGGTGGCGCTCGACGAACTTGGTGTCGACACCTGGTGCTGCGATCTCCCGTACGAAACGTCGCGTGTCACGCGAGTCCCGCAGCCATGTGTAGGCAGCCAGCAAACCTGGCCACTCGCTGGCGAGATCAAGCGCTCTTAGTGGGTTGGCCGTGACCCAGGTCCGGACCGCGGGTTCATGCCGCACTGCATCCAGAACGGCCCTATAGGTCCGCACGGGTGCCGACACACCGAGAATTGCGCAGGCCTGGTCGAGGGTCTCGACCACGGCGCGGTCGGGCAGGGCGTTGCGTCCGATGAGTCGGCCGCCGACCGCCCGATACTCCAGGGTGTAGTTCGCTCCGCCGCGACTGGCGTGGGCGAGGTCTTCGGCCCAGGAGCGGACGACGCCGAGGTCGTCGCCGATCTCCGCCGGTCGCGGTCCGCGGATCGGCAGATCGACGGTCGGGAACGGGGCGCCGGTTGCGAGCGAGCGGAGAATTGTACCGTCGTCCCAGCGCCGCCTGACCTTCGCGCGGATGTCGGCAACGGTCGTCCACCCCGTCATCGGGCGTGGCCGGCCTGGCGTTCGCGGAACTCCTCGATCGTCATCGTCTGCAGGCGGGAGTAGCTGCCGGACGGGTTGTCGACGTAGCCGATCGCGCGGACGTACGGCTCGATTACGTGCACCTTCTGTAGCGGTGTGACGATCAGCAGCTGCAGCCCGAGCTTGGCGAACAACGACAAGGCATAGCGGGTCGAGGCGTCCGAGCCGCGACTGAAGGCCTCGTCGATGACGGCGAAGCGGAAGTTCCGCGACTTCTCGGCACCCCACTCCAACCCGAACTGGTAGGCAAGCGATGCGGCGAGAATCGTGTAGGCCAGCTTTTCCTTCTGGCCGCCGGACTTGCCGTCGGAGTCGCGGTAGTGCTCGCGCTCCTCGTCGGTGGCGCGGTCGCGTTCGGAGCCGGAGAAGGTGAACCAGTTGCGGACGTCGGTGACGCGGCGGGTCCACGCCTTGTCGATGTCTGCGTGCCCGTCGCGGCCACGGAACCGTTCGATGATCCGTTGGACGTCCAGGAACCGCCGCTCGGAGTAGTGGTCGTCGTCGGCAGACAGCGCGTCGTCGGTGGCCGCGCGTAGGTCGGAGCGGAAGTCGTGCACCTCGCGGTTCTCGGTGCGGGCGGTCTCCAGCCGGATGTATGTTCCGGTGCTGTAGTCGAGTGCGCCGAGCGCCTCGTTGATCCGCTCGACCCGGGAGTTGATCTCCTCGGACTGGCGACGCAGCCAGTTGTTGAACTGCGCGAGTTCTCGGATGGTGTTCGTGTTGAGCTGGCGCTTGAACTCGCCCTCGAACCGGGGCAGGTCGTCGTTCTGCACCCGCGTGTGGAACGCGCGGAACTCACCGCGTGCCCCGACGCTTGAGTCCATCTCCGTGGTCGCCTCGGGCCATCGGCGGCGGACGTCATTCATTTGCTGCTGCAGGTTCAACGCGAAGCCGTTTATCTCCCGCCCCGCGCGGTCGATGGCGCCCTGCACGTCGTCGGTGAGCGTGGCGGTGACAACGCCACACTGTTCGGCGGTGGTCGGTGCGGCCTTCCCTAGGCGCCGTTCGAGTAACGGGTACGAAGTGCGCGCCGCTTCGAGGACGTCGGTCGGCGCGGCGGCGAGCATTGCCTCGTCCTGTCGCAGGGAAGCCGTCGCCCGCTTGATCAACTCCTCCTGCACCCGGACATCTCCGGTGAGTTGGTCCAGCTGCTGTCGAATAGCGCTGGTGTGCTGCTCGCTGTCGATGAGCCGTTGCTCGATCTCGGCAAGTGCGGACGAGCCTGCCAGCAGGCGTGTGCGCTCTTCCTCAGCGGCGATCGCGCGCCCATCCGCCTCGGCCCAGTCAAGCTCGGCCCAGGAACGGAACAGTCCAACGGCGTCGAGGGCGGAGATGCGCGCGGTCACCCGGTCGCGTTCGGCGCCGAGTGCGTCGTGCCGCGCGTTGGCGGTCAGCAGTCGCTTCTGCAGCTCAACGAGATGTTCGGTCAGCGCGGTGATCTTGCGCTCGTTCATCCAGCCGAGCACCCAAGTGCGGGGGTCGTCTACGCGAGTGCGGTCGTCCTTCTCGTGCCGGTCACCGGCACGCACCTGACCTTCCCGCGTCACGGCGCGGTGCGCGTCGCGGAACTGCTCGATTGTGTCGGTACATGCGTAGTCGGCGCGGCGGAACAGCTCGTCGCGGACGTAGTCGTGCAACGGGCCGTCGGCCACCTCGAGCGTCTCGGCGAGCAATAGCGCGCGGCCGCCGTGGCGGCGCTGCAGCGGTGTGCGTCGATCCGGAACACGCTCGTACACAAGGCGTGCTCCGGCGGTCGTGCCGTCGTTGCGGCGATAGGTGATCCGGTTGTGGTTCACCCAGCGCGCGACCGCGTCGTAGTGCCGCTGCGGGACGAGCAGGGAGAGCGCGAACCCGCGTAGCACACGCTCGGCTGCGCCGCGCCAGTCGGCGTGGTGCTCGGCAACGTCGAGCAGTTCACCGGCGTAGGGCAGTTCGGACTCGGCGATGTCGAGTTCGGCGCAGAGCCGGGCCCGTACCTCGAGTTGGGCGGCGGGCAGGTTGTTGCGGCGACCGGCCAGGCTGGTGAGCTCGGCGCGGGTCTCCTCGCCGGCTCGCCGGATCTCGGCGCGGTCGGTGCCGCTGGCTTCCAGCTGCTGCTCGATTGCCGTCCGCTGCTGCTCAGCAGCCTCCCGAGCCGGGGCGACCGCATCGGGCGCTGTCTCGAACTCCGCGGCGTTAGCGATCGGAACCAGCCCTGCCGCTGCCAACCTTTCGTCGAAGTCCGCGCGCCGCCGACGACGCTCGGTGGCCTGGGACCGGGCGACCGCGGACTTCTCCTCGAGTTGGCTGATCCGATCACCTCCGGCGGCAGCCCGCTCGGCGATCAGCGTCTCGCGGGTGCGGACCAGCTCGTCGTGAGCCAGCTGCGAACGGTCGGCAGCAGCGGCGCGCTTGTCGCGCAACGCCTTGTGAGCTGCGATCTCGTCGGTGAGCAACCCGATCCGCAGCTCGGCGACGAACAGCTGGACGGCCTCACGCTGGTGTTCCAACTCCGTGCGACGGGCGTGGGCGTCGTCGTAGCGATCGGCGAGCGCCACCAGCGGCGTGAGGGCCTCGAGTTGATCGCGTGCACGCTTCACTGCTTCGTGAGCCTTGGTGAGGTCGTCGAAGTGGCCGACGATCTCACGCAGCTTCTCCGAGGCGTCAGCCGGTTCGAGCATATGGTTGCGGACGAACTCGTTGAGGTTGCCTACTGACTTCATCGACACCGTCTGATGGAAGAGTTCCATCGCCTGCTCGGACTTGATGCCGAGCAGGCGCCGCATCTGCCGCGCGTACTCCGGAAAGACGGTGTCGATTTCGGCCCCGCCGGCGCGCAATCGCCGGCGTAGGTCGTTGAGGTCATGGCCGAAATCGGTGAAGTCCGTCTCGATGCTGAGGTTCTTGGCGGAGGTGACGAAAAATCGATCGGGCTGTCCCGTCCGCTCCTTCTGATGGAACACGTGCGCCAGGGTGACCGTCTCGTCGTAGCCGTCGTTGGCGAAGACGCCGAGGATGACGGAGAAATTGGTTTGATCGCGCAGGCCGACGGCCCGCGAGCTGCCGGTGGCCTCGACTCGCTCGGACTTGTAGTGACCCTCGACGTAGCTGCGTAGGGTGCGCTCTTTCGAGTCGGCCCCCGCCGCCTTGTTGTAGGAGATCCGGTTCGCAGGCAATAGCAGGGTGGTGAGTGCATCGACGAGGGTCGACTTGCCACTGCCGATGTCACCCGTCAGGAGCGCGGTGTCACCGTTCGGCGTGAAACGCCAGACTCGCTTGTCGAACGTCCCCCAGTTGAAGACCTCGAGCCGAGACAGCCGGTAGCCGGCCTTGGTGTCGCCGACGTCGAGGTGCACGGTCGAGAACAGGGCATCATTCATCGACGCCTCCGGGCCTTCCGACGCTGCCCGCATACTCGGTCAGCTTGCCGGCGAAGTCCGAGAGGGTCTGCGCATCGACGTATGCCTTGAGGATGCGGCGCACCTCCCACCGATCCGTGCTTCCGCGCAGGGCACGCAGGAACCCGAGGTCGACAGCGTTCTTGATCGTCGCGTCAACACGGTCGACGACACGCGCCTCGTTGGTCGACTCGGCGAGGAATACCTGCAGCATGTCGACGATCTGCTCGCGTGTCAGGACGAGCTTGCCCTCGGTACCGGCTGTCTCGTGCTCGACGAGGCGTTTGCGGAGCAGGACGAGCAGGAGGCTGAGGTTGTAGGTGAGGGCCCGCCTGCGGATCAGGCGGGGGAGCGGCTCCTCACCGTCGGCTTCGGGGCGTGTCTGCAGGTAGGCGTAGCCCTCGACATCATCGAGGACGACGTCGACCCCGATGTCGGCGAAGTGGTCGCGGACGGGGCCACCGTGCCGTTCCAGGTTCATCCATGTGGGTTCGTCCTGCTCGCGGTAAACCACCCCGCGCATCAGCGCAATGATCGCGCTCGCTACGGCGTGCTCGTCCGTGGATCTCATTGGCGCGTCACCGTGACCTTCGGTAGCCGGGCACGGCGCCGGACTTCACCATCGGTGTAGTCGAGCACCGTTTCGTCGGTCTCGTCCACCGTCACCTCGAGGTCGTCGTCGGTCAGCGCAAGGTAGCTCACGATCTCGGCGGCACCCTGCGCGATCGGGTACGACCGGACAATGTCGCTGAGGAGGGCCGAGCCTCGTTCCGGGATGGCGGAACGGACGTTGTCTGCCAGACGGGCCTGGTCGACAAAACGCTGGTCAAACAGGGCGGTGGCGTCGACCTCGTCATCGGCGTCCGGGTCGATGAGACTGCCGACGTGAGCCGTTGGGCGCGTGTCGTACAGTGGCCGCTCGAACGGCAGCGCTATGCCGATGCCGGCCTCGTCGACGTCCAGACCGCCAGCGGGTGGCTCGTGGCGGCAGGCTAGGGCCGCCGACTCGACTGCGCGAACGAGGTCGAGCACCCGGCGGTTCTCGACCCAGACCTGATCGTCAAGGAACCTACGCAACTGCTCTGAAATCTGCCGGACGGTGCGCTGGGTGCGCTCGGCGGCCTCGGACCAGTCATGGTGGACGGTGCGCAAGCGCTGGTCGGTGTCGAGTTCTTCGAGGCGCTGCACACGGTTGAGCAGGTCGGCGAGTTCGTCCTGCCGAGCGCCGGACAGCAGGAAGTCGTGGAACGCCTGGAAGCTGCGCCCCTGATCGGAGTCGGAGATGCCGGTGCGGGTGCCGACCAGTTCATTCAGTAGATCGCCCTTGCCGCCCTCCCACGCCGCGATGCGCTCACGGGCGGCCCGATCGAGGCCGCGGAAGTTCTCCTCGACCTCGCGGAAGTCGGACAGCAAGTCACGAGCGGTGCTTGCAAACTGCTGATAGCGGTCGCGCAGCGCGGTGCCGTCGAGGGTCATCAGGGTTCCCGCCTCGACGTCCGCGATCTCGTGGTCGATCTCGTCCCTGCGCCGCCGCAACTCGACGAGGCGGGCCTCGGGGTCGGCTTCGGTGCCGTGGACGATCTGGCGCAGCAGTTCGACGACCGTGTGCAAACGTGACTCGGTGCCCACGAACTGACGCGACTGCAGGCCGGTCACCCAGGCGAAGGCCTTTTCGAACGCTGGCGTGGCGTCGAAGTGGACTTCGTCCGACCCGAGTGGATAGAACCGGCGTAGCCAGGCCGCGTCGGCATGGGCCCAGTCCTCGAGGTAGTCGGCGGCTGACTTCGGGTAGCGCGGGCGTTCACGATCCGCGGCATTGAGAGCGAACAGCGCGTCGTCGAGCTCGGCCGCCAGAGTCGGAGCCGCGGTGGGGCCGTGGTTGTCTTCGACGAAGAAACGACCGAGGAAGCTCAGGACAAGCGAAGCGTTGCGGGCGCGGAGCAACTGCCACGCGGGATGGCGCTCCCTGAGCCGTTCGACGTCGTCGTGATCCATGCCGGCTTGTTCCCTCTCATGCACGAACGAGTGTAGAAAGGCACACCGACACTTTGCGGGCGCCGAATCGTCCTTTGACTGCTCCGATATGTTCGCCGACCGGTACTCACGGGTCGAGTCCGTCGCGGTGCTGCGCGGCGTGTGACGAACGGAGTTAGCCACGACACGCGTAAACATCCGAGTTATGAGTCGCTCGAGCGTTTGACGACGAAGTGGTCAGTCGGTGAAAACGGGAAGCACTGGTACCAGTTGAGTCGCCATCGCGTGTAGTGCTCGTACGGAGGTCTCGTCGACTCGGATGTCCTCGGTGGTGATGGGGGAGATGTCGTCGTATTCGATTTGGTTGCGGGTTCGCCGGAGTCGTCCGAAGGAGCGGAAGGCGTCGCGTGGTGGTGGTTTGGTGAATTGGGCGACGATCGCTTCCTGGACGGCGTAGTGCCCGCCTCGGCTCGTCGCGCGTAGGCCTTGGGCCTGGAGAACGGCCGCGAGGGATTTGCGTGCCGCGTCGTACAACAGGATGTACGCCCCGTCCGGGTCGCTCGCGGCGAGGACGCTCGCGCTGTCAAGGTGCTTCGCCGCGGCAGCCAGCGTGGCCTCGACGGACTCCAGGGACGGTGCGACTTTCTGCACGTTCCCGGCGGCAAGAAGCTCCTTGATCGTCTCGATTCCGGTCGGCCAGCTCACACGGATGTCCCCAGGTCGAGCTCGACGAGTGGCCCGGCTTTCGCCGTGCGCGTGAACGCGTCCTTCGCGTCACGCCAAGCTGCAAAGCTGCGGAAGATCACCTGGGCATCGTGCCCGATGCGGCGCAGCGATTCGGTCACCGCCTCGGTCGTGTCGTCGCGGTCCGGATCGCCGATGACGATGACGTCGATGTCATGCGGGAACGGACCAGGGTTGCCGGTGTAGCGGGCGGCCCAGGATCCGCCGATGTATGCCCGCTCGATCCTGGGGACCCTGCGCAGGGCTGTCTCGGCGGCGTGCTTCGGGCCGTAGCCGAGGACGAGTAGGTCGGCGAGCGGGCGGGTTAGTGGACTGTCGCCTGTCCGCAGCAGGCGGGTTCGGCCGACCCGCCGGTCGGTCAGGATCCCTGCGTCAACGAGGCGCTCGACTTCGGCGTGCAGGTTGCCCGGGTCCGCGCCAGTCTCGCGCGCAAGGTCAGCGATACTCATCTCGCGCCCGTCCTGAAGTAGGAGTGCGGCGAGCAGTCGGGCCTGTGTCTCGCTGCGCAGCACCGGCGCAAGTACCGACAACTGTCGTGTCATGCAGACAAGATATCATGTGTGGACAACATGAATGGGGTGACGCGCCCGCGGCGCCCCGATGGCGCCAGGCCCTGGTGATCGTTCGATACAGAGTCTGCCGATTATCGCGGGCATGAGGCACGGCCGCACGAACAGGAGCCTTTCCGGTCGCTCAGCGGGGGCGGTTGCGGATGCGGTCGAGTGCGGTGAGGGCGGTTTCGTCTGCGTCGGGCAGGGTGTGCAGGTAGCGCTCGGTGGTGCGGAGGCTGCCGTGGCCGAGGCGGTCTTTGACGATTTGGAGGTCGGCTCCGCCGGCGAGTAGCCAGGAGGCGTGGGCGTGGCGCAGGTCGTGGATGCGGACGTGGGTGCCAATGTCCGCGGCGGCCAGGGCGGGGTTCCAGATGGCTTTGCGGAACCAGCCGCGGGGGATGTGTCCGCCGGCGTTGCGGGTGCTGCCGTCGGCGGGTCGGTCCTTGCCGCCGGCACGCCGCGCCGCACGGTAGGTGCGGTAGGCGGCGGTACACCAGTGGCAGCGGCATCGCCCGAGGGAGTACCCGGTCAGGGTCGCGTGCTTGTACTGCCGTCCGGCCGCGTTGGGTTCGGTCAGCCCGAGGTCGTCCGGCGGGGAAGCGGGATCCGTGTCGTCTGGTTCGGCGTTGGGCGGGAGCGCGAACAGCAGCTCCGTCGGGCCAATCTCGTTCCTGTCGATGTGTTCGGCCAGCTTCGCGGTGATCGCCGCGGAGAGCTTCAGTCGACGGGTGTGCGTGTTCTTCGGATAGTCCTTGACCAGGAACCGGTCGCCGTTCGGGTTGAACTTGGTCGTGACTTCGACGGCGGCGCGGCTGACCGTGAGCAGCCGGTTCGCTACGTCGAGGTCGCGCGGGCGTAGTTCGGTGAGTTCGCCCCAGCGCAGACCGGACTCGATCGCGGTCTCGACGAGCAGGCGCATCGGGTCATCAGGCAGCGCTTGGTGGATGGCGTCGAACTGCTCCGGGGTGATGATCACCCGCGCCTTCTTCGCCACCGTCGGGGTCTTGACGCCCTTGCAGGGGTGCAGGTGAATGACCTGATCGTTCAGGGCGGTGGTGAAGATCGCCGACAGGATCGTCTTGAGGTCCGCAATGGTGGAAGGCGAGACGCCGCGGTCGATGAGTTGGGTGACCCAGGTCCGGATGTGGCCAGGCATGAAGTCGACCATCCGCATGTCGCCGAACTCCGGGATCAGATGCTTGTCGATCGAATAGGTGTAGCGCTGACGGGTCGAAGCTTCCATCCGATGGTTCGGCAGCCACACCGTCTCGACATAGGCCTTGAACCGGATCTTGCCGCGGCGCGGGTGCCCGAGTCGGCCCTCGGCAACCTTGGTCTCCGCGCGCTGCCACGCCTGGTCGGCGGCCTTCTTCGACCCGAACGTCCCGACCGAGATCCGCCGGCCGTTGCTATCCATCGCGATGGCCAGATAGCGGGGTTTGCCGTCCGCTCCGACTCGCCTCCGTGCGTGACCCACGACGTCCTCCCAACGTCCGGGCATGTCGCTCATTTGTTGCTGCCACCGCGCACCAGGAGCTGACACTAGACGGCATGAGCTGATACGACAGAGCCCTTTATTTACGGGGAGTCTATGGGATAATAGATGCAGATTCCAGGAAAATCGGGCAGCGAAATGTGAACTAAGAACGGGCTTGACACGGTAGGGGTCACTGGTTCAATCCCAGTATCGCCCACCCCGAAACGGCACGAAATGGGCCGTCGTGACACGAGACGACACGGTGCGGTGGTGTTCTTGTCGCTCACTTGTCGCGGTAGGTGACCGGGATTTCGCGCCGAGGGTTGGGATTGAACCCTGGGAGCACTACCGCGTTGCGGTAGTGCTCGCTGTCCGCTCGTACCGGCATGCACCCAACACGCGACGGATGGTCCTGGCGTTCGCCGCCGACGACCGCGCCGAGCGGAGGTCCTCTCGACGGGCTGTCACGCTCGAAGGCCCGCCGATGCGCGAACAGGTCACCGGCTACGGGCCGCTAGCTCAGCTTCACCGCGGCCGACTCGGACCGGTGAACGTGAGTGCGGAAATTCCCGCCACGCTGCCCGGCCTGCCCCCAGAGCTCGCACGCGCCACGACCGCATTGCGCCGCGCGGCGACGTGAACCACCCCGGCCCGCTCCGCCACGATGCGCAGACCATCACCGCCCAGCCAGCGGCGCAGCACCTCTTGAACCTCGTTCACCCGAACCTCCCGAAACGCCACCCGCGACCTCCACGCCATCAGTGATGACTTGATCGCTAGCGGCAGGCCTCGACCACGCCGGCGCACGACACGCCGGTGGTCCCATTAATGGGAACCCAGGTGGTCCCATGACCCTGGCAAAACTCGGCTCAAGCCGGTCCCATGACCGTGGCGAGCGACAGCACTGACTGGCCGGGGGTCTGCTGCACGGATTGGTGAAACCTGTCACCCGTTCGTGCAGCAGACCCCATTGCGTTGCTCCGGCTCTTGCTTGAGGAGCCACGTTCTGGGATGCGCGAGTACGCGCGAGTCCTCAACGTCGCCCGCGGCACGGTTCAGTCGAGAATCGGGCGCATGGAACGGGAGGGCGTAGTTGCTGGTTATGGCGCCGAGATCGACCCCGCCGCGCTGGGTTACCGAGTGCTCGCGTTCGTCCACCTGCACTTGGCGCAAGGCAAGCTGGACTCGGTGGTATCGCAACTGACAGCTATCCCGGAGCTTCTCGAAGCACACTCGACGACCGGTGAGGGCGACGTGCTTTGCAGAGTCGTGGCCTACGACAACGGTCACCTGGAGGAGTTGGTGCAGCTGCTGCTCGCGCTTCCGGGCGTCGTCCGAACTCGGACGGAGATCGCGCTGAAACGTCGGGTGGCAAACCGCATCCTTCCGCTTGTCCAGCAGTCGCTTCCGCTTCTTGCCCAGCGAGCCAGTACCGAGAAAGGGCCGTAGATCAGCGACTAGCACCGCGCCGTTCGGGTCAAAGGATCTTGCCGCCAGAGTCATAGGTGTACGTCGACGATCCGACACCCTCGTTTGCGACGTTGGCACGGCAGCAAGTGGTGATTTCCCGCTCTGACCTCGTGGTGGACCGAAGCGGCGGCGTCGGCACATAGCTGATCACTTGGAAACCGTAAGACGGCTCCGTTTGGCGGCGCAGCACGTTGCACGAAGAAGCCTCGTCGGGGTGAGCAGGTAGAGCCGTGGTCGATCCGCGCCCTGGTCCTTGAACCCGTGGCGTCTTCAGGCGCCGTTCAGGAGGACGGGTCGAGTAGCCACTCCACGACGGCGAGGGCGGCTCGTATCTTCAGCGTCGGGGTGTCGCTGACGTGCTCGCACAGGTCGAAAGCCTGCTTGACGCGGTAGGTGACGGTGTTGCGGGAGATGTTCTCCAGCGCGGCGACCTGCGAGAGGCTTCGGTCGGTGTCGAGGTAGCGGCGCAAGGTCCCGCGCAGTCTCGCCATGCCCGGGTCGTCGGCGCCGAGCCGACCGAGGTGACGCTCGACGAACTGCCGTGCTGCCTCACGATCAACCAGCAGGAGCGCGTCGAGGTCGATGTCCTGGTGCGCTAAGGATGAGCGGGAGCGTTCGGGTCCGTGTCGTAGGAGTCGTTCGACCGCACGGGCCTCCAGGTGGGAGTGACGGAACCCGCTGATGCCGTGGCCGGCCTGGCCGACGCCAACCATGGTCCCTTCGAATTCCGGCACCGGGGTCTTCTTCTTGGGGGTGCTGCCGGGCTCGAACGCCCCCCAGGCCCACAGTGTGTTCGAGCCGACGGGGACCAGCAGCGAGGCTTGCGTAATTCCCCAGCACTGCAAAACGGGTTCGACTGCGACCCGGAGGCTGTCGGCAGTGTCGTGACCCGGCGCCGTCCGCCAGGCGATGACAGCGACATGGTCCGCCCCAAGTGGGTACTCGAGCAGGCGCCGCGCATCGGCGGTACTGACGGCCGCGCCGTCCACGATCTGGCGCACCATCTCCAGCTGCGCGGCGGAGCGACTAGCCCCCCAAACGTTCTGCTCCTCGAGGAAGACGTCGGTCATCGCCCCGATGAACTCGTCGATGAGCTTGAACAACAGGAGCGACACCCGTCTGAGCTCCTCGTGCGCCCCGGACGATGGAGCCACAGCCGAGACCGCGTCGAAAAAGGCGGCGTAGAGAATCGAGTGGCCGTACCGGATCGTGTGGGCGAAGTCGCTGATCTTCAGACCGCGGCGGGCCAGGTCACGCGTGCCGGTGACTGCCTCCGTCGTCACGACCGAGGCATCAGGGTCGGCGCAGCCGGCGATGATCGTCAGCATCCGCAGCGTCGTGGATGTCGTGGCGGCGCGGAGAGCTTCGGTCAGGGACGCGCTGCCGCCGAGGACCGTCACTTCTCGTGCGGCCTTGGCGATGACGTCCTCGCCGAGCTGTGCGCCCCACGCCACAGCGTTGGGTCCGCACGCGTTGCGGAGCCGTTCGGCATCGGGGCCGAGCAGCCTGAACTCGCGTGGGTCCGTCCGCGTCGGTGCGAGCGTACGGATCCAGTCCATGACGTCCTCTCCTCAGTGGGTCAGCAAACGACGTGGCCGCGGCACCGCCGGGCTGGCTCTGGGGCCAGTTCTCCGCGTGGAGCTTGTGTCCGCGCCCAATGTGATGCGGACAACATCGTCAGAGGATACGGCTCTCACCCGCCGCTGGCCGACCACAAGCCGGTGCCAAACTCTCTGGAGCGCCGATCACATGACAACTCAGGCCCGCAAGAAAACGACCACCGTTGTCGCGGCCGCTCTTGCGCTCGGAACGTTTCTCGCTGCGTGCAGCAGCGGGAGCGGTAACTCCACAAACAACTCGAGCAACGCGGGCGCCACCGCTGCCGGCCTCCCCACGCCGACGTCCGTTGCGTCCGGATCGGCGTTGAAGATCTTCTTCATCAACCAGGAGGGTGCTTCGTCTGCGGTCAGCTCGCCGGAGGCGTTTCAGGCGGCGTCGGCAGCTGTCACCTACATCAACAAGAAGCTAGGCGGCCTCAAGGGGCGGCCGTTTGAGCTGATCCACTGCGCCGATCTCGGCACCCCGGACAGTTCGATCGCGTGCGCCAACAAGGCCGTCGACGCCAAGCCAGCCATTGTCGTCAAGGGCGTTGACACCGCGATCGAGGCGGCGCTGCCGATCATCTCGAAGTCCGGCATCCCTTACTTCACCTTGCAGGGCAGCGTCGCCGAAGGCACCGCACCGAACTCGTTCAACCCATCGGCCGGCATCGTGGGCGTGCTCTCGGGCATGGTCACGTATGCGAAGCAACAGGGCGTGAAATCGATCGGTGCCATTTACTCCGATATCACCGGGCTGTCCGCAGCGGTCAACGGACCCCTTACCGCGGATGCCAAGGCCGCCGGGATCCGCGTCGTGCCGATCCCGGTCGCGATCAGCACACAGGACCTCACTTCGGCCTACAGCATCGCCCTGGCCAAGAAGGTCAACGCGATCTTCGACATCTCGAGCGTCGGTCAATGCGCCGCAGTCCTGAAGGCGCGCCAATCGCTCGCCGACAAGACGCCGCTCTACATCCCATATGTGTGCGATGCGCCCAGCGTGCTGAAGTCCTCGTCGACGTCGGTGACGAACGGGATGGCGATCGGCTCGCTCGACACCTCGTCCGTCCCCAGCGACGCCGACACGAAGATCTACACCGCGGCGATGAAGGCCTACCAGCCGTCAGCCGAAATCGGCGGCTTCGCACCCGGCAGCTTCGAAGCCATCATGGACATCTACAACGCGCTGAACAGCAGTTCGTCCGACCCGCGGACGTTGGACGCTCCCAGCGTCTCGACGGCGCTGAAGAGCGCCCGGGCCGTGCCGCTGTTCATGGGCGGCGGCAAGACCTTCACCTGCGACGGCACGGCCGACCCGACGCAACCGGGCTTGTGCAGCGGCTGGGTCTTCATCCTGAAGTACTCGGACGGGGAGCACTCTCTGGCCGCGACGACCGACACCTCGGCCAAGTAGCAGCGGCGCCCATCGCATGACAGAGTACTGGCGGGATGCACCTGATGGCGTACTCCGGCGCCCGCGGCCCGACCTCCGCCCAGGAGGAAGTAGCCGATGCAGCACATCACGTTCCTGATCCTGGGACTCGGGAACGGGTCGATCCTCGCGGCGTTTGGTCTGAGCCTGGCAGTCTTTTACCGGAGCTCGGGTGTCATCAACTTTGGCACCGGCGCGATCGGTATGTACGGGGCCTACACGTTCACCTATCTCCGTATGAGCGGCCGGTTGCTGAATCCGATCTTCGGACTGCCGCCGCTCGTGACGATCCATTCCGGTGGTCTGCCGGCGTGGCTGGCGCTGCTGACTACCCTGGTGGTCTCCGTCGTGCTCGGCGTGCTGTGCTATCTGGTGGTGTTCCGACCGCTGCGCCGTGCCCGACCGCTCGCCAAAGCCGTCGCTTCCGTCGGCCTGCTGCTCCTTCTCGAAGGAGTCGTCGCGTTGCGGGTGGGCACCAACCCGGTCAACGTGCCGGCGCTGTTCCCGTCCAAGCCGCTGCACATCGGCTCGCTCACGATCCCGAGCGACCGGCTGTGGGCCGCCGGTGTCGCGCTCGGGCTCCTCCTCGTCGCGGTCGCCGTCTACAACTTCACCCGCTTCGGCACGGTCACCCGGGCGGTAGTCGAGTCCGAGAAGGCGAGCGTGATCGTTGGCATCTCGCCCGATCGCGTGGCGATGGTGAACTGGGCACTGGGGTCGGCGATCGCAGGAGCCGCCGGCGCTCTGATGTCGCCGCTGGTCACTGTCACGCCGTCCGGGTTCACGCTCCTGGTCATCCCTGCGCTCGCCGTCGCCCTGGTCGGCAGGTTCAGCGCCCTCGCGGTCATCACCCTGTCGGGCCTCGCCCTGGGCATGGCGCAGTCGGAGATCGGCTTCCTGCAGACCAACTCGTGGTACCCGCCCTGGTTGGGCAACGGCGCACAGGATCTGCTGCCACTCGCCGTCGTCCTGCTGACGCTTGTGTTCCGCGGGACGCTGTTGCCACAGCGCGGGGTCCTCGTCGCGCAGGAGCTTCCCGCTGCACGCCGGCCTCAGCACGTCGCATGGTCGACCGCCGTCGGCTTCGCCGTGGGGATCGTCGCGCTGGTGAGCTTTCAGGGAAGCGTTCTGGCGGGCGTCATCACCAGCATGATCATGGCCGTCATCGCCTTGTCGTACGTCGTCGTCACCGGCTACGTGGGAATGATTTCGCTCGCGCAGTTCAGCCTCGCGGGTGTTTCCGCGATGCTCTTGGCCCGGATGACGACACAGTGGGGCATTCCGTTCCCTCTCGCCCCCGCGCTGTCCGCGCTGTCCGTCTGCGTAGTGGGCGTGGCGATCAGCCTCCCTGCCCTTCGCGTCCGGGGCGTCTATCTCGCGGTCGTGACGATCGTCGCCGTCGTCGCCATACAGTCCTTCTACTTCCAGAACGGGTCGCTGAACGGCGGCAACCAAGGATCTACCGTCAGCGGACCGACGTTGCTGGGCATCGACCTCCGGGTCGGCTCGGGTGGCACATACCCACGCATCGTTTTCGGCGTTCTCTGCCTCCTGGTCCTGGTTGTCGTCGGGTTCCTAGTCGCGAACCTGCGTCGTAGCCGGCTCGGGGCACAGATGCTCGCGGTACGGGCGAACGAGGTCGCGGCCGCAGCCAACGGGATCGACGTGCGTCGGGTCAAGCTGGTCGGTATGGCCGTCGGATCACTCGTGGCGGGGATCGGCGGCGCCTTGCTCGGGTACCTGCAGACCGCAGTGTCGGGCGCCAGCTATGACACCTTGTCCGTGATCCTGCTTTTCGCGGTCTGCTACATCTCCGGAGTTACGACGGTCACCGGAGCAGTGCTCGCCGGCGTGGTAGCGAGCAACGGCGTCGTATTCGTCCTTCTGAACAATGCCTTCGATTTCACGTCCTACTACTTGGTCGTCGTCGGGCTGCTCCTGATCATCGCCGTCATCACCCAGCCTGAAGGGGCTGCGGGTGCGCTCCAACGCCACCTCGGGTGGCTCGCCACGCGACTGAGACGCGGGCCGACCGCGAAGACCACCACGCTCGCCGTGGAACCTGGACTCGAGCCGGTCGCGCGATGACCGGCAACGCATTGCTCGACGTCAGGGACCTCAGCGTTCGCTACGGCGGCGTGACCGCCGTCGACGAGGTCAACCTCGCCGTGCCCGAGGGCACGATCGTGGGCCTCATAGGCCCCAACGGCGCGGGCAAGACCAGCCTGGTCGACGCGCTGTCCGGTTTCACCCGGCACGTCGGCGACATCGTCTTCCAAGGTCAGTCAATCTCGTCGCTCAAGCCGCACCAGCGGGCACGTCGCGGCATCTCCCGCACCTTCCAGTCGGGCGGGACGTTCAACGACCTGACCGTCGAGGAGAACGTCCTGATCGGGGAACGACGCAACGCAGGATGGCTGACGCGCCTTGCCGCTGTCGCCAGCGGCAGGAGCGAGAGTCACTTGAGCGAGACGGGTCGGGTGATCGCCGCGCTCGGACTCGAGAGTTTGCTCGATCGCGATGTCAGTGGGCTGACGGCGGGGCAGCTGAAGCTGGTCGCGGTCGCGCGGGCGCTCGTGAGTCAACCGCGGCTGGTCATCATGGACGAGCCTGCGGCCGGCCTCGACTCCTCCGAGAGCGCCTGGCTCGGAGAGCGCCTCGGGGAGGTACGCGACTCCGGCTCGACCATCTTGCTGGTCGAGCACGACATGGAGCTCGTACAGGCCGTCTGCGACACGATCTACGTACTCGACTTCGGCAAGATCATCGCCTCCGGGACTCCAGGGCAGGTCATGACCGACCCGAAAGTGATCAGCGCCTACCTGGGGGATCTCGGGCAAGCAGCCGAAACGGGGATTCCGCAGTGAGCGAGACAACTCTGCGAGTGGTCGGCGTCGACGCCGGCTACAACAAGCACCCTGTCGTCCGCAATCTCAACCTCAGCGTCGCGCCCGGCGAAGTCGTCGCCCTGCTCGGCTCCAACGGCGCCGGCAAGACGACAAGCTTGCTCACCATGGCGGGGTTGCTCTCACCGTTGAGCGGCAGCGTGCACCTCGGTACCTCCCCGGTCAACCACCGCAAACCCCACCTCGCCGCGCGGCAAGGCATCGCGCTCGTCCCCGACGACAAGAGTCTGTTCGGCTCGCAGTCGGTCGCCGAGAACATCTCCTTCGGACGCCGGGGCAAGGATGCGGTCGATGAGGCGCTGTCCTATTTCCCCGCTCTGGAAAGACGCGTCAAGGTCCGAGCGGGAGCTCTGTCGGGCGGCGAACAGCAGATGCTGGCACTGGCCAGGGCACTCGTCGCCAACCCGCGCATCATGCTGATCGACGAGCTCAGCATGGGGTTGGCCCCGGTCATAGCTCAGAACATCCTCGGTGTCGTGCGGCGGATCGCCAGAGACAAGCGTGCCGGCGTGGTCGTCGTTGAACAGCATGTCAAACTCGTGCTGGATGTCGCCGACCGCGCAGTCGTGCTCGCCCACGGCAACACCGTTCTTGAAGCGACTGCCGTTCGGCTCAAGGCCGATCCGGCCGCGCTGCACCAGGCATATATCGGATTCGCCCCTGCCCACGGCAGTCTGCCGCACTGACAGGTAGAGCATTCGTCGATGGCTCAGTGCGTGCGCATCTCGTTGGAGCAGCAGCAGTAGCGGTCGACGTCACTCATGGCGTGGAATTCGTGAGGGGCTGCTGCACGAACTGGTGACAGTTCGGCTATGCCGCGTAGGCGGCGGTGTTGGTCATGATCGTCTCCCATTCGATGGGGGTCAATCGGCCGAGCGCTGCTTGCCTGCGTCGGCGGTGGTAGGTGCGTTCGATCCAGGTGACGATCGCGATGCGCAGCTCGTCGCGGGTGGCCCAGCGGCGGCGGTCGAGCACGTTGCGTTGCAGCAGCGAGAAGAAGCTCTCCATGGCGGCGTTGTCGGCCGCCGAGCCGACCTGGCCCATCGAGCCGACCATGCCGTGGTGGGTCAGCGCCCGCTGCATCTTCCTTGATCGGAATTGCGACCCTCGATCGCTGTGGATCACGCAGCCGGCGACGGTGCCGACCTCGACGCTGCGTCGGGCGACCGCGTTGTCCAGCGCCGCCACGACCAGCCGGGACTTCATCCGCGAGTCGATCGAGTAGCCCACGATCCGGTTCGACCACACGTCCTTGATCGCGCAGAGATACAGCTTCCCCTCACCGGTCCAGTGCTCGGTGATGTCCGACAATCACAACCGGTTGGGCTCATCGGCGCTGAAGTCGCGGGCGACGAGATCTTCGTGCGCCGGGGCACCGGCCTTGCGGGCCTTGGCATAGGCCTTGGGCTTGCCGAACACGCTCCACCAGCCATTGGCCGAGCAGATCCGCCACGCGGTGCGATCGACCATCGCCTGTCCGGCCTCGCGGGCCTCGTCGGCCAGCAGCCGGTGCCCGAACTCGAGGTCCTCGCGGTGGGCGTCGAACAGCGCGTTCGCCCGGTGCGCCTCGAGCCAGTCGGCGTCGGTGACCGGCCGCGTGAGCCACCGGTAGTAAGGCTGACGGGCGATCTTCAGAACCCGACACGTCACCGCGACCGGCACCCGCACAGGGGCGCCGGCCGCGGCAAGGTCACGGACGAGCGGGTAGATCATTTTCCCGGCAGGTTCGCCTGCGACAGATAGGCCGCCGCACGGCGCAGCACCTCGTTCTCCTGCTCCAGCAGGCGATTGCGACGCTTGAGCTCACGCAGCTCGGCCCGCTCGGCGTCGGTGGCACCAGCCCGACGGCCGCCCTCCACGTCGTCGGCCTTGAGCCAGTTGACCAAACAGGACTCGCTGATCCCGAAATCCTTCGCGATCTGCGCCAGCGTCACACCGCCCTCGCGGCGTCGCGCAACCGCGACAACGTCCTCGCGGAACTCTCTCGGATAAGGCTTGGGCACGAGGAACATCCTTCCAGCGGCACCTCACGGCACCACAGATCAGATGTCACCTATCCGTGCAGCAGCCCCTGATTCCGGCGATGTCGATGTGGAGCGTTGTTCGTGACGGTGCCATCCGCGTAGAGGCTGCTTTCTCGCGCGAGCTGACCGACGAGTGCCGCGACCGGCCCGCTCCGGGCGCCTACCCGCTGCGACGAGCCGAGCAGCCGGATCTTGCGTGGGTCCGTCCGCGTCGGAGCGAGCGCACGGATCCATTCCATGACGTCCTCTCCTCCAGGGGGGTCAGCAAACGACGTGGCCGCGGCACCGCCGGGCTGGCTCTCGGGCCAGTTCGCCGCGCGGAGCGTGTGTCCGCGCCCAATGTGATGCGGACAACATCGTCAGAGGATACGGCTCGACCCTCGCCCCGGGACCGACGCGCCAGGCACTACACCCTCAATTCGGCAGCCCGCATAGCTCCTTCACGAGGGCAGATCTCGGGGTCCTCGATCAGGATCACGCGGCAACGGGGTGAAAACGCCGCTGGTAGTACAGGGCAGGCGCGGTGTCCTTCTGCGCGACGCGGTCGACCCTGCCCAGCAGGATCGTGTGATCGCCGCCGTCCTGCAGTGCGAACTGCTGGCACTGCAGGGTGACGCACGCCTCGGTCAGCTGTGGAAGCCCGTGCTGGTCCAGCGTGAATCCCGCGTCGGCGAACTTGTCGGCCCCGCGGGTCGCGAAGCGAACGGCCAGATCCGTGTGGTCGCGGTGCAGGATGTGAATGTTCCACCGCTGCGTGGCAGCGAACGCCGGATAGCATTCGGCCGAATTGGCAAGGCACACCAACACCAGTGGTGGCTTCATCGAAACGGAGCAGAACGAGCTCGCCGTGAACCCCCACCAGCGTCCGTCGCAGTCGGTGGTCGTGACGATGGTGACGCCGCTCGGGAACCGTGCCATCGCTTCCTTGAAATGAGTCAGCTCGAAGGAGGTGGTATCGAATGTCGTAGTCATGAGACCTCGCCAGCAGTCAATGTGTGGTCGAGTCGGGTGTGTTTCGTGGTGAGGTAGTGAATGTTGTCCGGATTGGGTGCCGTCAGGAGTGGTTGGCGGTCGATGATCTGGATGCCGTGACCCTTGAGACCGTGGTATTTGGCCGGGTTGTTGGTCATCAAGATGACGCTGTACACGCCTAATTCGCGCAGGATCTGAGCACCGACACCGTAGTCGCGGTTGTCCACGGGCAGGCCCTGTGCCAGGTTCGCATCGACCGTATCGAGCCCTGCGTCCTGCAGGGCGTAGGCGCGAAGCTTGTGCGGCAACCCGATGCCCCGACCCTCATGGCCGCGGAGGTAGACGACGACACCGCGTCCGGCCCGTCCGATTCGCCCTAGAGCCTCATCGAGTTGTTCGCCGCAATCGCAGCGGCGGGAGCCGAACACGTCGCCCGTGAGGCATTCGGAATGGACCCGGACCAGCACCGGCTCGTCATCGAGGTTCGATCGCTGCCGCACGTCGCCGAGGACCAGTGCGACGTGTTGACGGTCGTCAACGCGTGAGCGAAAAGAGATGGCGGTGAATTCGCCGTTGGTGGTGGGAACCCTGCCTGCGGGACCGCGTGCGACGAGGCTGTGACGTTCGCCCAGGTACAGGACGAGGTCAGCGACCGTGATCATGACTAGATCGTGTTCTGTCGCGAACGCCGCCAGGTCATCGCGTCGTGCCATGGTGCCGTCGTCGTTGGTGACCTCGGCGAGGACGCCGCAGGGTTCGAGTCCGGCTAGCCGGCAGAGGTCAACAGCGCTTTCGGTGTGGCCGGCCCGTTGCAGCACTCCGCCTGGCCGCGCCCGCAGCGGGAAGACGTGGCCCGGCCGGGTCAGGTCGGCTGGGCGGGTCGCCGGATCGGCGAGCGCGAGGACTGTCACCGTCCGGTCCGAGGCCGACACTCCCGTGGTCGTCCGCGAGCGAAGGTCGACCGATACCGTGAATGCCGTTCCACGCGGGTCGTCCGCTTCGTCGACCATCAGCGGCAGGTTGAGCTCAGTGGCCCGGTCGTCGGTGATGCCGACGCAGATTAGGCCACTCGTGTGCCGAATCATGAATGCCACGGACTCGGGCGTGACCTTCTCGGCGGCCATGATGAGGTCGCCTTCATTTTCGCGGTCCTCGTCATCAACGACCAGGACCATCCTGCCGCTGCGCAACTCCTCAAGCGCCCGTTCCACCGCGGAGTGCGGATCGTACCGGTACTCGATCCGCACCTCATCACGATGTGGACTTTGAAATTCGGATGCCATGGTCGTTCCTCCAGATCTGGCGCCGGCGGAGACGTGGACTGCCACACCGGACTGGCTCAGCGGAGAGCCGGCGGCCAGTGGCCTCAGCTGCTGGCCTGTGGTCGGCCAGCGGCGGTTGCTAGCCCGTATCCTCTGACGATGTCGTCCGCATCACATTGGGCGCGGACACACGCTCCACCCGGAGAACTGGCCCCAGAGCCAGACTGGCGGTGCCGGGAGATGTTCTCCAGCGCGGCGACCGTCGAGAGGCTTCGGTCGGTGTCGAGGTAGCGGCGCAAGCTCCCGAGTGGCCGTACCGGATCGTGTGGGCGAAGTCGCTGATCTTCAGACCGCGGCGGGCCAGGTCACGCGTGCCGGTGACTGCCTCCGTCGTCACGACCGAGGCATCAGGGTCGGCGCAGCCGGCGATGATCGTCAGCATCCGCAGCGTCGTGGATGTCGTGGCGGCGCGGAGAGCTTCGGTCAGGGACGCGCTGCCGCCGAGGACCGGCACTTCTCGTGCGGCCTTGGCGATGACGTCCTCGCCGAGCTGTGCGCCCCACGCCACAGCGTTCGGTCCGCACGCGTTGCGGAGCCGTTCGGCATCGGGGCCGAGCAGCCGGAACTCGCGTGGTCCGTCCGCGTCGGTGCGAGCGCACGGATCCATTCCGTGACGTGCTCTCCTCCAGTGGGGTCAGCCAACGACGTGGCCGCGGCACCGCCGGGCTGGCTCTGGGGCCAGTTCTCCGCGTGGAGCGTGTGTCCGCGCCCAATGTGATGCGGACGACATCGTCAGAGGATACGGGCTAGCAACCGCCGCTGGCCGACCACAGGCCAGCAGCTGAGGCCACTGGCCGAGCGGGTACGTCGAGAGGGAGCAGAGACCGTGACCGAGAAGACTGCGGCCGGACGACCCGGAAGTGCGGCTGGCGAGGCGCTCGTGTACCAGACGGGCCTTGGCAACGAGCTCGAGACCGAGGCGATCGCCGGCACCCTGCCGAGCGGGCAAAACAGCCCGCAGAAGGTCGCGCACGGGCTGGTCTCCGAGCTCATGTCGGGGACGACCTTCACCGCGCCCCGCGCCCGGAACCGGCGGTCCTACGTGTTCCGCATCCACCCCTCCGTGGTGCACGGACGGTTCGAGCAGATCGAGAACGGCAACCTGCTTACCCCCCCTTTCGACGCCCCGCCCGCGCCGCACAACTACCGCTGGGGGCCCTTCGGCAACGAGGGCAACACCGACGACTTCCTCGGCGGTCTCGCGACGGTGGCTGCCGCCGGCTCTCCGCTGAGCCAGTCCGGTGTGGCAGTCCACGTCTACGCGGCCACCCGGTCGATGAACGACCGCGTGTTCTCCGACGCCGACGGGGAGCTCATGGTCGTTCCGCAGACCGGCGACATCCGCCTGTGCACCGAGATGGGCCGCCTGAGGCTCGGCCCGGGGGAAATCGCGGTGATTCCCCGCGGCGTGAAGTTTCGGGTCGAGCTCCTCGGGGACAGCGCTGCCGGCTTCGTGTTCGAGAACTACGGTGCCCCGCTGCACTTGCCCGAACTCGGCCTGATCGGCACCAACGGGCTGGCCAACGTGGCCGACTTTCAGATCCCGGTCGCGGCCTACGAGGACACCGACGGCCCGGTGCAGATGGTTCACAAGCTGGGCGGGAACCTGTGGTCGGCGCAGCTGGGCTACTCCCCGCTCGACGTCGTCGCCTGGCGCGGCAGTCTCTACCCCTACAAGTACGACCTCGACCGCTTCGTGCCCATGGGTCCGCTCATGACCGACCACCCGGACCCATCGATCTTCGCCCTGCTGACCTCGGGTGGCGACCCCGTCCTCGGGCCGAACTTCGACGTCATGGCTCTCACACCGCGCTGGCTGGTCGCCGAGTGCACCTTCCGTCCGCCGGGCTACCACCGCAACTGCGTCGCGGAGTTCAGCCTCTTCCTGCAGGGCCAGTTCGGTAAGGACGTTCCTGCAGGCACCAGCGCGCTCAATAACGCCTGGACCGCCCACGGTCCGGCCACCGCCGTGCTGGAGATGGCACGCGAGGCCGCACTGGCCCCGCAGCGGGTCGACCACAAGATCCTGCTCGCCGAGTCGCGGTTCCCGTTCCAGCTCACCACTTTCGCCGAGACGGTGATGCCGCAGATCGCCGAGGACGGCCAGTTCGACGGCTACACCAAGACGTTCATCGGCCCCGACGCCGCACAGAAGGGCTGAGCGAACAGTGTCTGCACCGACCGGGCACGAGGTCGACATCGACTTCGTGACGATCAGCCACAGCGAGCTCAGCGGACTGAAGGAGACCTACGGGTACGCCGAGCCCGACCGCGTGGTTCTCGACGGGGTCCGCTTCATCCCCAGGGGACGTCCCTCGGCGACCTTGCTGGTGTACATGCACCCCACGGGCACGATGCGCCGCCTGCCGGTTCCACGGGCGATGGCCGCAGCCGGCATGCACATCCTGTGCGCCGAGAGCCGCTACGTCCGCAACGACACCGCCCTGATCATGGAGAAGGTGCTGCGCGACTACGGCGCCTTCGTCCGCCACGCGAAGGAGGTGTGGGGCTACGCGACGGTGGTCCTGGTCGGCTGGTCCGGTGGGGGCTCGCTGACCGCGCTCTACCAGTCGCAGGCCCAGCACCCCACAATCACCGACACGCCGGCCGGCGACCCCATCGACCTGGGCGAGCTCATCCCCGGTGACGCGTTCATCTACCACGCCGCGCACCTGGGTCGGGCCGAGATGCTCCGCGACTTCATCGACCCCTCCGTCCTCGACGAGGCCAATCCCGACGTGCGCGACGTCGAGCTGGACCTCTACGACTCGCGCAACCCCCACCGGCCGCCGTACTCGGCCGAGTACCTGGCCCACTTCCGCGCCCAGCAGGCCGCGCGCATCCGGCGCCGGACGCTGTACGCGCGGGAGATGCTGGACCAAGTCCGGTCCCGGGACACGAGCGAGTCCGACCGCGTGATCGTCACCCACCGGACGTTGGCCGACCCCAGGTTCCTGGACCCGACCATCGAACCGAACGACCGCGAGCCCGGCATGTCCTTCATGGGGGTCCCGGAACTGGCCAACACCAGCCCGGCCGGCATCGCCCGCGTCTCGACGTTGACCGGCTGGCTCTCGCAGTGGTCACCGGAGGACACCCGGGCCCGCGCGGACCTCGCCGCCAGGCAGATCACGGTGCCGGTGCTGGCCATCGAGAACACCGCCGACGACGCGGTTCCTCAGCTGCACACAGGCCGCTTCTTCGACGCCTGCCCGAGCACGGACAAGTCCATGTACGTCGCGAAGGGCGCCAACCACTACTACGCCGGTCAGGACGCAGTCCTCCGGGACGTCGTCGAGGAGATCCGCACCTGGCTCGCGAGCCGCGACCTCCTCGAGTGCTAGGCCGGCCCGCCGAGGGCGACTCGAGACCCGCTGCACAGCACCACCCGACGCCGCCGGCGCCGGGGTTCCGCCGATGACAGGAGAGAGCCATGGACACCCAGACCGAACTCGTCGAGCGGGCGCAGGCACTGACCAAGCTGGTGGCCAGCCGCGCCCGGGAGACCGAACAGCAAGGCTTCGTCTCGCCCGACATCATCCAGGAGTTCTGCGACGCGGGCTTCTTCAAGATCCTCGTGCCCAAGAAGTACGGCGGCTACGAGCTCGGCGTGGACGCCATGGCCAAGGTGGTGCAGACCATCGCGCCGAGCTGCACGTCGACAGCGTGGGTGCTGGCGTTCTACATCGGCCACAACTTCCTGCACGCGTTGTTCCCGGAGAAGTCGCAGGAGGAGGTGTTCGGTGAAAGGTCCTTCGCGCTGACCCCGGGCACCTTCGCCCCGGCCTACAAACTCGTCCCGACCGACGGTGGCTACGTGGCGACCGGCCGGAGCTCCTGGAATTCCGGCAGCCACAGCGCCGAGTGGTTCATGGGCGGCGGACTGGTCATGCAGGAGGGCCAGCCGCCGGCGCTGCGCTTCTTCCTCGTGCCACGGGCCGACGCTCAGGTGGTCGACAACTGGGACGTCGCGGGCCTCCGCGGCACTTCCAGCCACGACCTGGTGGTCGACGCCGCCTTCGTCCCCGAGTACCGGGTGGTGGACGCCCTCGACGTGCTGAACGGGACCTCGCCTGGGTCGTCACTCCACGCCAACCCGCTGTACTCGCTCCCGGTGATTCCCTTCATCGTCGCCGAGATCTTGCCCGTCGCCGTCGGCACGTACCGGGCGGCCGCAGACCACTTCCAGCAGATCACCGCCGACCGGCAATTGTCGGACACCGGCGCCAAGGCCTCGACGAAGCAGACCGCCCGCATCAGCCTGGGCCGCGGGCAGGCCGGCGCAGACCTGGCCGAATCCATGCTGGACAGCTACCTGGGCATGTTCGGCGATGCCGACCTCGGCATCCTGAGCGACCCGGTGACCCGCGCCAAGCTGAAGGCGCAGGGCGCAATGCTCACCGAGTTCTGCAGCCACGGCATCAACGAGCTCGTCGCCGCCGCGGGCGCCAACGCCTACCGCAACGACTCGCCGATGCAGCGTTACTTCCGCGACATCAACATGATGCGCGTCCACGCCACCCTCGACGCGAACCGGTCCACCGAGAGCCTGGGCGAGCTTCTTCTGGGACTTCCTTCGCAGGCACCCGTCTGACGCCGGCTCCCGCGGCACCGCAGCGGTGCTGCGGGAGCCACCGCAAGGTGAACGGCCCCATCTCAACCCACCTGCGACGGGCAGGTGCCCGGCGTACCCAGCATGAGGAGCGCTCGATGACCAACCAGGAACGACAGGCTGTGCTGGACATGCTGACGTCTGGCCCCGACCTGAGCCAGCTGTCGTTGGAGCAGCTGCGCGCGACGCTCGACCAGGGGGGCGCCGGCGCCCATCTGCCCGACGATCTAGTGCTGGAACCGACCACCCTCGGCGAGGTGGCTGCGGAGTGGTCCTCGACGCCCGCAGCAGACCAGGGCTCCGTCCTGTTGTACCTGCACGGCGGCGGGTATCTGTTCGGATCCATCGCCTCACACCGCGGTCTGGTCACCAACCTCGGTGCTCGCGCAGGAGTGCGCACCCTGGCCGTGGAATACCGCCTCGCACCTGAGCATCCCTTCCCCGCGGCACTCGACGACACCATGGCCGGCTACCGGCACCTGCTGGACAAGGGCTTCGACCCAGCCCGTATCGTCGTCGGCGGGGACTCCGCCGGTGGCGGCTTGGCCATCGCCCTGCTCCTTGCAGCTCGCGAGGCAGGGCTGCCGCTACCGGCCGCCGCACTGTGCATCTCCCCGTGGTTGGACATGACTCTGACCGGCGCATCCATGAAGGCGAAGGCGTCCTCGGACGTCCTGGTCGGCGAAGCCCTGCTGGTCCAAGCGGTGCAGGCCTACGTGGGCGACCGGGTCGACCGACAGGACCCGCGTGTATCCCCGCTGTTCGGTGATTTTGCAGGCATGCCCCCGGTCATGGTCCAGGTCGGCTCGCACGAGGTCGTCCTCGACGACGCCACCCGCTTGGCCGCCGCCCTGGGGGCAGCCGACGTCAGCGTCCGGCTCGAGGTCTGGGGGCGGATGCCCCATGTGTGGCACCTGTATGCCGACATGCTCAGCGAAGGCCGGGAGGCCCTGGCCCAGGCCGGGGACTTCCTGCGGCGCAGCCTCGCTGAGGCGACCCGATGACCGATGAACTCGGTGGAGGCCACCCCTCCACGAGCGGCGACGACGTCCCGCTTAGCGTCACAACCCTTTTCCGCCACGTTGTCCGCACCCACGCGGACCAAGAGATCGTCTACCGCACGGCTGACGGCGGGTGGGACCGCTACACCTTCGCCGAGTACGGCGACAGGGTCTCAGGCATCGCCTCCGCGCTGGTGGGGATCGGCGTGGCACCCGGCGACGTCGTCGGTGTGCTCGACTGGAACAGCAAGCGCCACTTCGAGCTCTACGGTGCGGTCCCGCTGACCGGTGCGGTGCTGCTGCAGATGAATCTGCGCCTGGCGCCCTCCGACCTGGCCTACGTCACTTCGCACTCGGGGGCGACCGTGGTCCTTGTCGACGAATCGTTGCTCGATGTCGCCGAGGCCATCGCTCCCCTGACGACCGAGGTGCGCCGGTGGGTCGTGATGACCGACCGCCCCGTCGATAACCTCACGACCACGCTGCCGGACGTCACCTGCTTCGAGGATCTCGTGGGGCCGCCCGGCACCCCGGCGGGCATTACCCCCGACTCCTGGCCGGCGTTAGCGGAATCGGCGGCCTACAGCGCCTGCTACACCACGGGAACCACCGGGCGGCCCAAGGGTGTCTTCTACTCCCACCGAGCCGTCTACCTGCACGCCATGACGCTCGCCTCCCAACTGCAAATGGGCAACGGCGACTGCGCGTTGCTGATCGCCCCGATGTTCCATGCGCTGAGCTGGGGTCTCCCGCAGGCCGCGGTCTACGTCGGAGCGAAGATCGTCCTGCCTGGCCGGTACACAGCCGCGGACACCTCGGTGCTCCTGGACGTGATCGTGGCCGAAGGCGTCACCGTGACCAACGGATCGCCCACGATCTACCAGGCGATGCTCGACCAGATGTCCCGGTCGGCCGAGCAGCCCGACCTGCGGCGCCTGCGAATGCTGTGCGGCGCCTCCGAACCGACGGTGGCACTGATGCGCGGTCTGGAGGAGCGGACGGGGGCGGAGGTCATCCACGGCTACGGCGCGACCGAGACGACCGCGCTGATCGCGCTCAACCGGGCCAAGGCCAGCACAGTGGCCTCCCTCACCGAGGAAGAGCGGTGGGACCTGCGGCGCTCCCAGGGCCTGCCCCTGCCCGGCCTGGAGATCCGCATCGTCGACGAGAACGGCGAGGACCTGCCGCACGACGGGCGCGCCATCGGGGAGGTCCTCGTGAAAGGCCCCGGGGTCGCGACCAGCTACTACGACCACCCGGACGGCCAGAGCGCCTTCGTCGACGGCTACTGGCGCACGGGCGACCTCGGCACGATCCTGCCCAGCGGCTACCTCAAGCTCACCGACCGGCTCAAGGACGTCATCAAGAGCGGTGGGGAATGGATTTCCTCCATCGACATGGAGAACGCCCTCACCACCCACCCCGACGTGCGGGAGGCCGCGGTCGTGGGGATGCCCGACGAGAAGTGGCAGGAGCGCCCGGTCGCCCTGGTGGTGCTCGCACCGGGTGCCTCGGTGTCTGACGAGGACCTGTTGGCGACGTTGGTGGGCCGGTTCGCCCGGTGGCAGATGCCCGGCTACATCCGGGTCGTCGACGAGATCGCCCGCACCAGCGTCGGCAAGATCGACAAGCGCTCCATCCGCGAGTCCCTCGCCCAGGAGTGGGACGGGCACCTCGTCTGAGGGCCGCGGCCGCCGTGCCGCCGGATCCCCACCCCCCGATCACTCCCTACGAGAGGCATTGCTGTGCCCCAACCCGTCTACGTCTACGACGCGCTCCGCACCCCCCGAGGAAAGCTCCGGGGGGGCGCCCTGCACGGGGTTAAGCCCGTCACCCTGACCGTCGGTCTGCTGCACGCCGTACGGGAGCGCAACCCGTCGCTGGACCCGGCCCGGATCGACGACGTCGTCCTGGGCTGCGTCACCCCGATCCGCGACCAGGGCGCCGACATCGCCCGAACGGCGGTGCTCGCAGCCGGGCTGCCCGAGACGGTCGCAGGCGTCCAGCTGAACCGCTTCTGCGCCTCGGGCCTGGAAGCCATCAACACCGCCGCGCAGAAGATCGCCTCGGGGTGGGAATCCCTCGTCCTCGCCGGCGGGGTGGAGAGCATGTCGCGCGTCCCGATGGGCGCCGACGGCGGGGCCTGGGCCCAGGACCCCGAGACCCACCTGAGCACCGGCTTTGTCCCGCAGGGCATCGGCGCCGACCTCATCGCCACCCTGGAGGGCTTCACCCGCGACGACGTCGACGCCTTCGCTGTGGAGTCCCAGACCCGGGCCGCGAAGGCATGGGCCAACGGCTGGTTCGACCACTCCATCGTCCCGGTGGTCGACCGCAACGGGGTGACCGTGCTCGACCACGACGAGCACCTGCGGCCGGGCACCACCCGGGACACGCTGGGGCGCCTTGCACCGGCCTTCGCCCAGCTCGGGCGTCGCGCCGGCTATGACGCGGTGGCGCTGCAGAAGTACCACTGGGTGTCAGCCATCGACCATGTCCACACCGGCGGGAACTCCTCGGGCATCGTCGACGGTGCCGCGCTGGTCGTGCTGGGCAACGAGCGGGCCGGTCGGGACATGGGTCTGCAGCCGCGGGCCCGCATCGTGGCCACCGCGATCAGCGGCTCGGAGCCCACGATCATGCTCACCGGTCCCGCGCCGGCCAGCCGCAAGGCCCTGGCGGCAGCCGGGCTGACCGTCGAGGACATCGACCTGTTCGAGATCAACGAGGCGTTCTCCTCGGTGGCGATGCGCTTCATGAAGGACCTGGATCTGCCCCACGAGAAGGTCAACGTCAACGGTGGCGCAATCGCCCTGGGCCACCCGCTCGGAGCCACCGGCGCGATGCTCGTCGGCACGGTGATCGACGAGCTGGAGCGGCAGGGCGGCCGCCGTGCCCTGGTGACCCTCTGCGTCGGGGGCGGCATGGGCATCGCCACCATCATCGAGCGAGTCTGAGGAGCCTTGCCATGACCCACCCCATGATCACCTGGGTCGAGGACGCAGGCGTCGTTACGGTGACCCTCGACGACCCTACCCGGGCCGTGAACACCGTCGGCGAGGCTTATACCGCCGCGATGGACGACATCCTCGACCGGCTGGCCGGCATGGGCCAGCAGCTCGTCGGCGTGGTGCTCACCTCAGGGAAGCACACGTTCCTCGCCGGCGGAGACCTGCACTTCCTGCAGGCCGCCGGGCCCGGCGACGCCGGGGCCATGACGGCGTTCGCCACCCGCGTCAAGGGCCAGCTACGCCGACTGGAGACCCTCGGGGTGCCGGTGGTCGCCGCCCTCAACGGGTCGGCGCTCGGTGGCGGCCTGGAACTGGCCCTCGCCTGCCACCATCGCGTCCTGCTCGACCGGCCCGACGTCCGCGTCGGCCTGCCCGAGGTCACGCTTGGACTGCTGCCCGGCGGCGGCGGAGTCGTGCGCACGGTGCGGCTGCTGGGCCTGGACTGCGCCCTGGACCACGTCCTGCTGCCCGGCACCGCCCACCGGCCCGCGGCTGCCCTGGAGCTGGGCCTGGTCGACGAGCTCGTGCCGGACCACGACGCACTCATCGAGCGGGCTGCGGCCTGGATCGCCGAGCACCCCAACGCCCGCCAACCCTGGGACGTCGAGGACCGCATCCCCGGCGGCGGCGCCTACGACCCGGTCGTCGAGGCCACCTTGGCCGCACGGACCGCCAGCCTGCGGGCACGCCGCCGCGGCGCCCCCATGCCGGCCGCGGCCAACGTCCTGGCCACCGCAGTGGAGAGCACCCAGGTCGACGTCGACACCGCCTTCGCCGTGGAGACCCGGTACTTCGTCGACCTCGTCGTCGGGCAGATTTCCTCCAACATCATCCAGGGCACCTTCTTCGACCGGCGGACCATCAAGGCCGGGGCGAGCCGGCCCGACGGGTACCCCCACCACACCGCGCGGACCGTCGCCGTGCTCGGCGCCGGCCTCATGGGCGCCGGCATCGCACTCTCGGCGGCCGCGGTGGGCATGGACGTCCGGCTCAAGGACCTCGACCTCACCTCAGCCGAGAAGGGCAAGGCCCACATCGGCCGTGTGCTGGACAAGCAGGTCGCTGCAGGGGCCCGTACCCGGGCCGACGCCGACGCCGTGCTGGCCCGCATCACACCGACCGGGGACGTCGAGGGCCTGCGCGGAGCCGACCTGCTCATCGAGGCGGTCTTCGAGGACGCAGCGCTGAAGGCACGGGTCATCGGCGAGGTGCTCGACGTCCTGGCGCCCGACGCCGTCCTCGGCACCAACACCTCCACCCTGCCCATCACCGGGCTCGCCGGCGACCTTCACCGCCCGGCCGACGTCATCGGGCTGCACTTCTTCTCCCCGGTGGAACGCATGGACCTCGTCGAGATCGTCGTTGGTGCTCAGACCAGCGACGCCACCCTGGCCAAGGCCTTCGACGTCGTCCAGCAGCTGCGCAAGACGCCGATCGTGGTCAACGACGGCCGCGGCTTCTTCACCAGCCGAGTCATCCTCACCCGGCTGCTGGAGGCGGCTGCCATGCTCGGGGAGGGCATCAGCCCGGCCTCCATCGAACAGGCATCTCTGCAGGCCGGGTACCCCATGGGCACCCTCGCCCTGCTCGACGAGATCGCCGTGAGCCTGCCGCACAAGATCCACGGCCAGTTCCGCGCCGAGGCCGCCAGGTCCGAGGCCCCGTTCGTCGAACACCCCGGCGACGCCGTCCTGGCCGTCATGGTCGAGCAGGAGAACAGATCCGGGCGCGCGACCGGTGCCGGGTTCTACGACTACGCCGAGGGCCGACGAGGTGGTCTGTGGGCCGGGCTGGCGGACAGGTTCGGGCCCTTCACCCCCGCCGAGGACCTCCAGGAGCTGCAGGACCGACTGCTGTTCAGTGAGGCACTGGATACCGCGCGGTGCCTGGAGACCGGCGTGCTGCGCTCGACCGCCGACGCCAACGTGGGATCCATGCTGGGCATTGGGTTCCCGGTGTGGACCGGTGGCGCCGCCCAGTTCGTGGCCGGGCACCCTGGCGGCGTCGCCGGATTCGTCGCGCGGGCGCGGGAACTGGAGAGCCGGTACGGACCACGGTTCGCTCCGCCCCGGTCGCTGCTGGAGGCCGCGGGGATGGGCGTCGATGCGTAGGACCCTCTACGAGGCCGAGCACGAGTCTTTCCGTGCCGCGTTCCGGGCGTTCCTGGACCGGGACGCCGTGCCGTACGTGCGCCAGTGGGAGGAGGCTGGTACACCGGACCGGGCGTTCGTGGTCAAGGCCGCCGAGGCCGGCTTCCTCGGCTTCGAGTTCGACCCCGCCCATGGGGGACTGGGCATCGAGGACTTCCGATACAACACGGTGATGACCGAAGAGGTGGTGGCCAGCGGCACGGCCAGTGACCTGTTCAGCATGCAGAACGACATCGTCGTCCCCTACCTGCGTGACCTCACCACCGACGAGCAGAAAGAGCGGTGGCTGCCCCGGTTCACCGCCGGCCGCCTGGTCACCGCGCTGGCCCTGACCGAACCGGACGCCGGGTCCGATCTGGCTGCCATCCGCACCACCGCACGTCGCGAGGGCGACCAGCTGGTCCTCGACGGCGCCAAGACCTTCATCACCAGCGGCGCCACGTGCGACCTGGCGATCGTCCTCGTGCGCACCGGCGAACGCGACGGTCACGGCACCACGTTCGTCGCCGTCGAGAGGGGCACCTCGGGGTTCCAGCAGGGCCGGGCCATGCACAAGATCGGTCGACGGGCCCAGGACACCGCGGAGCTGTTCTTCGACGAGTGCCGCGTCCCGGTGGAAAACATAGTCGGCGAGCCCGGCCGCGGCTTCGGCCATGCGATGGCCAACCTGGCCCGTGAGCGGCTGTCCATCGCCGTCTCCGGGATCGCCTCGGCCCGGACCGCGCTGGCCATGGCCCTGGAGCACACGACCGGACGCAGAGCGTTCGGCGGGCCGCTGGCGCAGCTGCAGTCGGTGCGCATGTTCCTGGCGGAGATGCACACCGACGTCGCCGTGCTGTCGGAGTACCTCGACCGCTGCATCACCGCCCAGAACCAGGGCGAGCTCAGCGCCGAGGAGGCCGCCGGCGCGAAGTACAAGGCGACCGACCTGCAGTGGGAGGTGCTCGACCGGACCCTGCAGATGTTCGGCGGGTACGGCTACATGGAGGAATACCCGATCGCCCGGATGTGGCGCGACGCGCGGATCCAGCGGATATACGGCGGGGCCAACGAGGTCATGAAGGACCTCGTCGGCCGTGCCCTGGTGAAGCAATGACCGGCACGCTGGCCGGCCGGGTCGCGCTGGTCACCGGCGGCTCCCGCGGAGTCGGCCGGGCGGTTGCACTGCGGCTGGCAGCGCACGGCGCAGCGGTCGCGGTCAACTACCGGCGGGACACCGAGGCGGCCGCCGACGTCGTTGCGCGGATCCGCGCCGCGGGCGGCACCGCCGAGGCCTACCTCGCCCCCGTCGACGACCCGGCTGCCGTGCAGGAGATGGTGCCCGCCGTGCAGCGGGACCTCGGCCCGGTGTCGATCGTGGTCAGCAACGCAGGGACCGCCAGCCGCGGCGCCCTAATCGCCGACACCCCGCGCGAGGACCTGCTGTCCCAACTCGACGTCCATGCACTGGGGCCCCTTGCGCTGGTGCAGGCACTGCTGCCCGACCTCCGCTCGACGGGACGGGGCGACGTCGTGATGATCTCGAGCAACACGGTCGCCTCGACGCCGGCCGGCAGCGCTGCCTACACCATGGCCAAGGCCGCCATGGAGACCGCACTGCTGACCCTCGCCCGGGAAGAACGCCTGCACGGCATCCACTGCAACATCGTCGCGCCCGGGCTGGTGGCCACCGAGATGGGACAGCGGCTGGTCCGCGCCACCACCGGCGGTGACCTTGACGCCCTCGCGCAAGACGCTCCGTTCGGCCGGGTCTGCACACCAGACGATGTTGCAGCGGTGGTCGCCTGGCTGGCCTCGGACGGGGCGTCCTACCTCACAGGCCAGAAGATTGTGGTGGACGGCGGGGGTCGCAACCCGACCATCTTCTAACCGTCCGCCGCGTGCATTCGACCGTATGGCTTATGCCCTATGCCGCGTCGGCACTGGGCTGCCCTTCACTGATTGGATCATCAATGCCTGTCGAGCACCCACCGCCGCAGAACGACCACGTCGAGGCTGGCTCATCGTGACCGGACCGGGATCGGACCCGCTGCAGCTGGTATTCCGGAAGGTGATGAGCGGGGTGGCCACCCCGGTGTCGGTCATCACCGCTATCGGAGACGGCCTTCCGCACGGCACCACCGTGTCGGCATTCGCGTCGCTGTCCATGGAACCGCCGATGGTGCTGGTGGCCTTGGACCGCGGATCAGACCTGCTGGCGATGGTGCGGCAGACCGGCCGATTCGGCGTCAACATGCTTAGCGCCACCCAGTCCGCGACGGCGTTGGCCTTCGCCCGCAAGGGCGGCACCAGCAAGATCTCCAGCATCTGCTGGCAAGTCGACCACGACCTGCCCCGAATCCCGGGTGCGCTGGGCTGGCTGGCTTGCGACGTCGAGCAGTACGTGGACGGCGGCGACCACGTCGTGCTCCTTGGAGTGGTGCGCGCCGCCGACACCGCCGATGGCCCTCCGCTGACATATCACGCCCGCGTCTTTGGCACCCACGCCGCGCTCCGGATTGAGGAGGAGGGGTCTGCGTGACAACCGACTACGCCCGCGCGCGGACCCTGGAGATGCTGTCCTTCGACGTGTTCGTCGAGCGCGGTCGGCTGCGCGCCTTCGCAGCTGCCGTGGGCGAGACCGACCCGGTGCACGTCGAGGTCGAGCCGGCGCGTGCCGCCGGGCATCGCGACGTGCTGATGATGCCGACGTACTTGTTCTCCCTGGAGCCGGAGACCCCTGAACCGTTCGGCTACCTCACGGCCCTCGGGGCTGACCTGCGCGGTGTCCCGCACGGAGAGCAGTCCTTCGCCCACCACCTGCCGTTGCGCGACGGCGACACCTCGCGGTCGTGCCGCGGACCGTTGATGCCTACCCAAAGACGACCGGATGGACCTCGTCGTCAAGCGCACCGAGTTCCGGCGTGGACACGAGCTGGTCGCCACGGCCGAGACGCCGGCCGTGGCTCGCGCGGTGATGGCGTGATCGTCGTCGGCGACGCGCTGCCGCCGCTCGCGGTCGCCCCGATCAGCCGGCCGGCGCTGGCCCTGTTCGCCGGCGCCTCCGGCAACCACAACCCGATCCACATCGACTTGGACGTCGCCCGCTCCGCCGGTGTTGACGACGTGTTCTGCCACGGCATGTTGTCCATGGCCTACCTGAGCCGGATGCTCACCGGTTGGATCCCGCCAGGAGACCGCCCGTGACCGCACCCAACCGCAACGGCCGCACCGGGATCGTGTCCCGGTCCGGGTCCGGACCCTTGAAGGGCGTACGGGTCGTAGAGTTCGCGGGGCTGGGCCCTGGGCCCTTCTGCGGGATGCTGCTGGCCGACCTGGGCGCCGACGTCGTGCGCATCGACCGGCGTAGCCAGCGGTCGGGCCTGGTTGGGTCGCTCGGGGGCGCCTCACTGCTGGACCGGGGCAAACGGTCGATCGCCCTCGACCTCAAGGACGACGCCGACCTGGCCGTCGTCCAGGCGTTGGTGCAGCGGGCCGACGTGCTGCTGGAGGGTTTCCGGCCCGGGGTGATGGAGCGGCTCGGGCTGGGGCCGGAGCAGGCGCACGCGGCCAACGCCGCCCTGGTCTACGGCCGGATGACCGGCTGGGGCCAGACCGGCCCGCTGGCGTACAGCGCCGGCCATGACATCGGCTACATCGCCCTCACCGGGGCGCTGGGCGCCACCGGCCGACCCGACGAGCGCCCGGCCCCGCCGATCAACCTGCTCGGCGACTTCGGCGGCGGCGGGGTGTTTCTCGCCCTCGGGGTCGTGGCCGGCTTGCTGCACGCCCGCACCACCGGCGAGGGGCAGGTCGTGGACGCCGCGATCGTCGACGGCACCGCGGTGCTCACCACGCTGATCCACGGGATGCTCGACGCCGGGTCGTGGACCGACGCCCGCGGGATGAATCTGCTTGACACCGGAGCGCCGTTCTACGAGGTCTACCGCTGCGCCGACGGCACTTTCCTGGCCGTCGGCGCGCTGGAGGAGCAGTTCTATGCCGCCCTGCTCGAGGGCCTGGGCTTGGCCGGCGACCCTGAGCTGCCCGACCGCGCCGACGTCGCGGCCTGGCCTGCGCTGCGCGCCCGGTTCGCCGAGGTAATCGGCTCGCGCACCCGCGCCGAGTGGTGGGCGGTCTTCGCCGGCACCGACGCCTGCGTGGCCCCGGCCTGGTCGCTTCTGGAGGCCACCGCCGATGAGCACAACCGCGAACGCGGCGTGTTCGTCGAGGTCGACGGCGTGGTACAGCCCGGCGTCGCGCCGCGGTTCTCGGCCACCCCGGGCAGCGTGGGGTCCGTGCCGACGGTGGGCCAGCACGACGCCGAGATCCGAGCCGAGTTAGGTCTCTGACCCGCATACCGTCAACCGCGCGGTGCTACCCGGCCGCGGTCAGTGAGTCGATGGGCTCTGTTGCGTTGGTAGATGGGTGGGTCGCCACACTGATCGGATGATCAGCTCGAGTTCGGCGTCGTCGTCGGCGCCCGCTGGTTACCGGTTCCCGCGTGAGGTCATCGCGGTCGCGGTGCGCTGGTACCTCCGCTTCGGCTTGTCCTATCGTGACGTGGAGGAGCTGCTGGCTGAGCGGGGCATCGAGGTCGACCACGTCACGATCTACCGCTGGGTGCGGACGTTCACGCCGCAGTTCCTGGAGGCCGCCCGTCCGCTCCGCCACGCGTGCGGGATCGGTGGTGGGTCGATGCGACCTACGTCAAGATCGCCGGCCGCTGGACCTACCTCTACACGCGCGGTCGACCAACACGGCCAAGTCGTCGACGTGCTGGTCCGCATCCGCCGCGACGGCGCGGCGGCACGGGCGTTCTTCGTCCGCGCGCTGCGCTGCGGACCCGCGCCGGTCGAGGTCACCACCGACCGGGCGCCGGTCTACCCGCGGGTCCTTGAGGAGGTCGTTCCGGCGGCTCGTCATGTCACCGAGCAGTACGCCAACAACCGGATCGAAGCTGACCACGGCCGGCTCAAGGCGCGGTTGCGACCGATGCGCGGACTCAAACGGATGAGATCCGCCGGTACAGTCTCCGCCGGTCACGCCGTCGTACAGAACCTGCGTCGCGGCCACGCGCCACGGGATCCGTCAACGCAACACCGCCCCCGAACGTTTGACTGGTCAGCCACGCCTGATTCGGCCTGAAATCCACGCTTGCAATTGAGGTCTGACAGATCACCAAGCTGACCTAGTATCGTATCTGATCGGATACGTTGTAGGTTTTGGAGGTGGACCCGTGGCGGGAGCTGAACTGCTGGCACGGGTTCGCCGTGCGGCGGGGTTGAGCCAGGAAGAGCTCGCCAGTAGGGCGGGGACGTCGCGCACTGCGGTGTCGGCGTATGAGCATGGTCGTAAGTCGCCCGCCTTGGACACCGTCGACCGGCTCGTCTCCGCTGCCGGCTATGAGCTCGACGCTCAGCCGCGAGTCGAGTTCGTCGCTGTTCCTGGTGCCCGGGGTCGGGCTGTGTTCGTGCCGACCGCGTTGCCGCGGCTGCCGATCGGGCAAGCGCTGGCTACGGTCGAGCTGCCGTTGACGTTGAACTGGTCGCAGCCGGGGCGGGTCTTTAGACTCGCCGAACGGGGTGATCGGGCGCGGGTCTATGAGCTGGTGCTGCGTGAGGGCGAACCGGCTGACGTCATCCGCTACATCGACGGCGTGCTGCTGGTGGAGCTGTGGGAGGAGCTGGTGCTTCCCCGAGCGGTGCGGGCTGCGTGGGCACCGCTGATCGCGCAGGCCATCGGTGAGCCGAAGGTGTTGGCGACCGCGTAGTGATCGATGGGCCGGGTGGTCGGCTGACTGCTTTCCAGGTCGAGGTCGCGCAGCTGTTTTTCAGCGTTCCGGCAAGCGGCGGCTTTCTGTTGGCTGGGGGAGGGGCGCTGCTCGCGCAAGGACTGACGGCGCGCCCGACTCAGGATCTGGATTTCTTCACCCGCCCCGGCGCCGGTGATGTCCGTCGCGCTCGAGATGAGTTCACCTCCGCAGCTGGTGATCGCGGCTGGAGAGTCGAGCGGGTCCAGGACTCGGAGACGTTCTGCCGGCTGCTCGTGCACGGCCGCGAGGACTTGCTCGTCGATCTCGCTCTGGACTCAGCTCCGGGCCGGGCGGCGAGTGCGAGCATCGCCGGGCCGACCTTCGCGCCGGACGAACTCGCCGGCCGTAAGGTCATTGCCCTGTTCGATCGCGCTGCAGCGCGCGACTTCGTCGACGTTTACGCGTTGAGTCGAAGGTTCTCCAAGACTGAACTGCTCGACCTGGCGCGAGGTCGACGGCGGTTTCGACGTGCGCGTGTTCGTCGACATGCTCGGCCAGTTGGCCCGCTACGCCGACGTCGATCTTGTCCTCGGTGACGTCGACATCGCCGCGCTGCGCGCGTTCTTCCAGCAGTGGATGACCGAGCTAGAGGCCAGGTAAGGCGTCAGGCGACGTTGGACCAGAGTGTTTCCGGCACGATGGAAGGCCACGACTACCGTCGGCAGAGGCGCGCGCTTCCATCCATGGGTGACATCGCGAGCTGTTACCCGTACGCGAGTCCGTGCGGGCGTCGAACAAGCTGGTGCCGCCGCTTCGAGATCGAGCCGTGTGCAACGGCCGTGCAACACCAGGACCGCAACCAACCGTCGCAGCCAACGTGACCAACCAGAGCGAGGCCCCGAATCAACGGAGTCTGGGTTCAACCAACTCAGCCAACGCCAGGCGGAAAACGTTGACACGGTAGGGGTCACTGGTTCAATCCCAGTATCGCCCACCCCGAGACGGCACGAGATGACACGAAACGATGTCTGGACGACACGAAACGACACGAAAGTTTCGGGGCCCGATGTTGCTCATTTGTTGTCAGCGAGCAGCACGGCGGCCGATGCTCCTTCTAATTGGCGGTTGAAGTGCATGACCTGTCGCGGTAGGTCGTTCGCGTTCAATTCAGCCGCTTTCCATATGCCGGGGCAGCGCGTTGGGGCTGCTGCACAGATAGGTGACATCTGATCCGTGGTGCCGTGGGGCGCCGCTGGAAGGATGTCCGTCGTGCCCAAGCCGTTCCTCCGAGAGTTCCGCGAGGACGTCGTTCGGGTCGCGCGCAGCCGCAAGCCGGGTGTGGAACAGCTCGCCGTTGAGCAGCTCGTCGCGCATCGAGCCGTTGAAGCCGTTCGACGTAGCAGTTCTGCTCCGGGCGCGCCTTGGCCACGAACGCCGCGGTGACCTGGCGCTCGGCGAGCCAGTCGATCACGGCGGCGGCGATGAACTCCCGACCGTTGTCGGAGCGGATGATCGCCGGTTTCCCGCGGGTAGCGAACACCTTGTCCAGGATCCGGGTGATGTCGCGTGCGCCTATCGAGCGGGCGACGTGCGAGGCGACGGCTTCGCGGGTGAACTCATCGACGATGCTCAAGATCCGCAACGGTGCGCCGTCGGCGGTGCGGGCCGCGACGAAGTCATCGGACACCGCCGTTGCGGCTCCCTCGACAAAATCGAACGCCTACCGCTCCCGCGTTTCGGTAGAGGTGACGTGTGGTGTGCCGTCCAATGTTGGTCGAATGGTGGACCAAGAGTGCTCGCTGCATGGGGGTGCACATTTGGTTAGCCCGGTCACTGTCAGTTGGGAGTCCGTTGTCGCCAGATCCCAGGCTCTAAGGCCGACGCACGTGCTTCGGAGGCGTGGCAGTCCGCATTCGATCTAGGCGGAAGCACCTCACGGTTAGGAGGTGCTTGCTCACGGTCGGGGCCACCTTCCCCCCGTGTTCCCCGGCGGTCGGCCGTTAACGTAGGCCATAACGTCGTCCCCGCTAGGAATTCGGTCATGACCGCGCCGGCCGGCAGCCCGCTGTGGAGCGGGAGGGCGTTGGACGTCCTCGAGCTGGCGGGCGGCCTGCGCCGCCGCGAGTACACCGCCCTGGAGCTCACCGATGAGTTGCTTGCCCGCGCGGACCGGTGGGACGGCCGGCTGAACGCATACCAGGCCCGCTTCGACGAGACGGCCCGCCAGTCGGCGCGGTCGGCCGACGAGGACCTGGCGCGGGGGATCGACCGCGGCCCGCTGCAGGGCATCCCGATCGTGGTCAAGGACGTCCTCACCAGCCGGGAGGGGCCGACCACGGCCGGCAGCCCGGCTCCCCACTCCTTCGCCGAACCGGTCGACTCGGCGGCCGTGGTCGGGCTGCGCGCGGCCGGAGCGGTCGTCCTCGGCAAGGCCCGGACCTCGGAGTTCGCGATCGGCGTGCCCGACGCTGACCGCGGCTTCCCGGAGCCGCTCAACCCCTGGGACGCCGACGCCTGGGTTGGCGGATCGAGCTCCGGCACGGCCGCTGCGGTGGCCGGCGGCCTGGCCCCGGCCGGGCTCGGCACCGACACCGGCGGCAGCATCCGCATCCCTTCCGCGTGCTGCGGGACGACCGGGCTCAAGCCCACCTACGACCGAGTCCCGCGGGCCGGGTGCGTCCCGCTTGGGTACAGCCTGGACACGGTGGGCCCGATCGCGCGCAGCGCGGCCGACTGCGCGGTCGTGCTCTCCGCGCTGATCAGGACGGCGGCGGCGGCCGACCCGGCGGACTGGAGCCGGCTCCCGGTGGACCTGCATGGGCTGCGCGTCGGCTACGACCCGCTCGAGCCGGCCGGGCCGCCGCCGGCCGAGGCCAATCAGCCGGCGCTGATGGCGGCCGCGCTCGGCGTGCTCGAGTCCGCCGGCGCGGCCGTCCGTGAGGTGCGCCTGCCGCACTACCGGGAGCTGCGCGCGGCCGACCAGATCACGCTGCTCGCCGAGGGCTGCGCGTATCACGCGGCCGGCTTCCGCCGCGGATGGTCGGCGTACGGCCGGAGCCTTCGCCTGCGGCTGGCGCCGGGCGTGTCGATCACGGCCGTCGAGTACGTCCAGGCCCAACGGGTGCGCCGCGCGGGGCAGCGCCTGCTCGCTGAACTCATGCAGGACGTCGACGTCGTCGTCACCCCGACCCTCACCAGTGCGGCGCCGCCGGTCGCCACCATGAGCTCGACCCGCACGGGCACGCTCACCGGGGTCCACACCCAGTACTTCAACTCTGTCGGGGTGCCCGTCCTCTCGCTGCCGATCGGCTTCACCAGCGCCGGACTGCCCCTGGCCATGCAGGTGGCCGGGCGCCCGTTCGAGGAGGGCACCGTCCTGTGCGTAGGACATGCCTACCAGGTTCGGACCGAGTGGCACCGGAGCCTGCCCGACCACCTCGCGACCGGGCGGCCACTCGCGTCGCGGGCCAGTGAACCGGCGCCACCACCGCCCGGTCCGCCGCGGCCGGTGAGCTCCGCCGGCGCCGCGACGTTGCGCCGCGCCGGCATCACCGGTGTGCTCGCCGAGGACGCCGCACTGCTGGACGAGAGCTTCGCGGCGCTCGAGGAGGCCGTCCGGTGCGTGACTGCACTCGCCGAGCGACTGCCGGACGAGCCGGCCCTGCTGTGGCGCGCGTGATCCCGCCGCCCCCGGGCGGGCCGGGAGTGCTCGACCTGTTCCGGCTCGACGATCGTGTCGCCGTCGTCACCGGCGCCTCGGCCGGGCTAGGGATCGCGTTCGCCGACGCCCTCGCCGAGAGCGGGGCGCACGTCGTCCTCGCCGGCCGGCGGGCCGAGCTGCTGGCCGGCGCCGAGCGGCTCGTGGCCCGGCACGGCCGTCGCACGCTCTCGGTCGTCACCGACGTCGCGCAGCCGGACGCCTGCGACCGGCTCGTCGACGCCGCGATGACCGCGTTCGGCCGCGTCGACGTCCTCGTGAACAACGCCGGTGTGGCGACGGCCGTCCCCGCCACCCGCGAGACGCCGGAGCAGTTCCGCGCCGTCCTCGACGTCAACCTGTCCGGCTGCTTCTGGATGGCCCAGGCCTGTGGCCGCGTCATGGCGCCGGGCAGCAGCATCGTCAACATCGGCAGCGTGCTCGGCCTGACCACGGCCGGCCTGCCGCAGGCGGCGTACTCGGCGAGCAAGGCGGGGTTGTCCGGCCTCACACGCGATCTCGCTGGGCAGTGGACGGGCCGGCGGGGCATCCGGGTGAACACGCTCGCGCCGGGCTTCTTCGCCAGCGAGATGACCGACCAGTACGAAGACGGCTACCTCGACTCGCAGCTGCGGCGGGTGCTGGCCGGCCGCACCGGCGACCCCCGTGAACTCGCCGCCGCGCTGGTGTTCCTGGCCAGCCCGGCCGGCGGGTACGTCAGCGGCCAGACCATCGTCGTGGACGGCGGGTTCACCGTCACCTGAGCCACCGCGCCTGGGGTGGACGCCCGAGCCGCAGCCGGTAACGACGGCCATAACGGTTCCTGGTGACGCTTCGGCGAAACCGTCGAGACCGCAGGGGTGTCCGTGCTCAACTCCGTGCTCAACTACCACTCGATGACGCTCGACGGCCAGGGGGTCGATGGCGCCGGCACCTTCGAGGTCCGCAACCCGGCCACCGGCGTCGTCTTCGCGCAGGTGCCCGAGGCGTCCCCGGCCCAGGTCGACGAGGCGCTCGACGCCGCGCTGCGGGCGCAGGCCGACTGGCGCTCGGATCGCGCGCTGCGCGAGAAGACGCTGAACGCCTTGGCCGACGTCCTGACCGCGCACGCCGGGGAGATCGGCCGGACCATCACCTGCGAGATGGGCAAGCCGCTGCCGCAGGCGACGTACGAGGCCACGGCGGCGGCGGCGTACTTCCGCTACTACGCCGGCCTCGAACTACCCGTCGCCGTCATCCGCGACGACGAGTCGGTGCGGGTCGAGCTCCGCCGCAAGCCGGTCGGGCCCGTCGCGGCGATCACGCCGTGGAACGGCCCGATCATCCTCATGGCGGCGAAGGTCGCCGCGGCGCTCGCGGCGGGCAACCCGGTGATCCTCAAGCCGTCGCCGGTGTCGCCGGTGTCGTCGCTGTTGTTCGGCGAACTCGTCCGCAACATCGTTCCCCCCGGCCTGCTGGCGGTGCTGACCGGCTCCGGCGACATCGGCCGATGGATCACCGAGCACCCGGCCGTGCGCAAGGTGACCTTCACCGGGTCCATCCCGGTCGGCAAGCAGGTGGCCATTGCCGCCGCGCGCGACCTCAAGCGGGTGACACTCGAGCTCGGCGGCAACGACCCGGTCATCGCGCTCGACGACGTGGACGCCGGTGGCTTCGCCGAGAAGGTCGTCGGCCGCGCCCTCATCAACGCCGGGCAGATCTGCATCGCTCCGAAACGCATCTACGTCCCGGCCGGGCGGCACGACGAGTTCGCCGACGCGTTCGCCGCGGCGGTCGGCGGCGTGCAGGTTGGCAACGGACTCGACCCGAAGACGGTGATGGGCCCGGTCTCGAACCGGAACCAGTACGACTTCGTCGCCGGGCTCGTCGAGGACGCCGAACGCTCCGGCGGTCGGGTCGTCCGCGGCACTGCCCCGACCGACGGCCGCGGCACGTTCCTGCCGCCGATGGTCGTCACCGGTGTCGGGCGCGGCTCGCGCATCGTCGACGAGGAGCAGTTCGGCCCGGTCATCCCGCTGATCGCCTACCGCGACGTGGACGACGCGGTCGAGCAAGCCAACGACACGATGTACGGCCTCGGGGCCTCGGTGTGGTCCGCCGACGAGGAGCGGGCCGAGGTGGTCGCCGACCGCGTGGAGGCCGGCCACACCTGGGTGAACACGCACTTCGCCAGCCTCGGCCCGGAACAGGCGCTGGTGGGCGTCAAGTGGAGCGGGATGGGCATCGAGGGCGGCCCCTGGGGGATGGAGGCGTTCACCGACCCGCACCTGCGCTACGTCGAGCACGCCGGCGTCCCCGCGGCGGTGTCGGCATGAGCGCGACGGACGTCGGCCCCGAGGTCGTGGCCGGCCCGGTGTTCGACCACACCGACCCCGAGTTCATGGCCGACATCCACGCCAGGCTGGCCGCCACCCGAGGCGAGTGCCCGGTGGTGCACAGCCCGCGCTTCGGCGGCTTCTACGCGGTGCTGAACCACGCCGACGTCGCCGACGCCGCCAACGACTACGAGCGGTTCTCGCCCACCGGCGGCATCACCATCCCGAAGTTCGAGCTGCCCACCCGATCCCTGCCGCTCGAGTCGGATCCGCCCGAGCACGGGCTGTACCGGCGGGTGTTGCAGCCGTTCTTCACGATGCGCCGTGTCGCCGAGATGGAGACCAACGTGCGGCAGGTCGTGGTCGATCACATCGAGCGGTTCCGCCACGACGGGTCGACGAACTTCATGACGTCGCTCGCGACGCCGATCCCGGCCATGACCATCGCGATGCTCCTCGGCATGCCGGCCCATTCGTGGTCGGAGCTCAAGGACATCACCAACCGGGCGCAGGACGCCGCGAACGCGGGGGACACCGTCGCCGGACGCGAGGCGGCGGCCGACCTGGGTGCGGTGCTGCAGCGGGAGATCGACGACCGCCGGGTGAACCCGAAGGACGACATCACGTCGGCGATCGTCCACGCTCAGATCCAGGGCGAGCCGATCGATCCGCGGGTCGCGTTCTCGATGGTGCAGATCGTCGTCGTCGCCGGCTTCGACACGACCGTCTACGGAATCGGCTCGCTGCTGCTCCGGCTGGCCAGCGACGCCGACCTGCAGGCCCGGGTGCGGGCCGGCGACCGGGCGTTGCGCGACCACGTCATCGAGGAGTCGCTGCGCATCGAGTCACCGGTGTTCGGCCTCGCGCGCAGCGCGGTCGTCGACACCGAGCTGAGCGGCTGCCCGGTGCCCACGGGATCACGCCTGCTGCTCTGCTACGGCGCGGCGAACCACGACCCGGCGGTGTTCGACCGGCCGGAGGAGTTCGACCCCGAGCGCGCGAACGTCGGCCGGCACCTCGCCTTCGGCTCGGGCCGCCACCGGTGCATCGGCGAGCACCTGGCCAAGATGGAGATCCGGGTGACGCTCGACGAGCTGCTCGACCGCGTCCCCACGTTCTCCCTCGCGCCGGACGCAACCATCCCCATGAAGACCGGCAACACGCGGGGGCCGCTCGACGTACCGGTGGTCTGGTGACCGGGGCGGCCGTCGAGCCGGCCCCGATCCTGGCGCCGGGCTCGACCCGGGCGGTCGCGGCGGTGACGCTCGAGGCCGGCACGCAGTTCGCCCTCACCGAGGTGACGCTGCCGCCGCTGCGCCCCGATGAGATCCTCGTGCGAATGCGGGCGGTCGGCATCTGCCGGTCGGACCTGCACGTGGCGGTCCACAACCCGTTCGCGCCGTACCCGATCCTGGTCGGCCACGAGGGCGCGGGCGAGATCGCCGCCGTCGGGTCGGCCGTCACCGGCTGCTCCGTCGGCGACCGGGTGGGTCTCTCCTTCACCTCCTGCGGCGGCTGCGATCCGTGCCTGGAGGGCCGGCCGGCGTATTGCACGACGTTCACCCAGCGCAACGTCACCTTCTGGTTCCGGGAGGACGGATCGCCGACGGTGGTCTGCGCGGACGGCCCGATCAGCGCGGGCTTCTTCGGTCAGTCGTCGCTCGCGACCTATGCCATCACCGGCAGCCGCAACATCGTGCCGCTGCCGGACGACCTGCCCTTCGAACTCGCCGCGCCGCTCGGCTGCGGCGTGCAGACCGGAGCCGGCGCCGCGCTGCGGACGCTGAACGTCCGTCCCGGGCAGTCGGTCGTCGTCATCGGCGCGGGCGGCGTCGGGCTCAGCGCGGTGATGGCGGCGGCGCTCGTGTCGGCCGACCCGCTGATCGTGGTCGAGCCCAACCCGGAGCGATGGGCGCTGGCCCTCGAACTCGGCGCGACCCACGCCATCGATACCGACGGCGACACCCTCGCCCGCGTCGCCGACGTGGCCGGACCGGTCGACTTCGTCATCGACACCACCGGCGTGCCGGCGGTACTGGCCGATGCCGTCCGCATGCTCGGCACCGAGGGCACGCTGGCCCTCATCGGCGTGGCGCCGCAAGGCACTGAGCTCAAGGTCGAGCTGCACCAGCTCTCGGTCGGCCGCAAGGTCAGGGGGTTGGTCGAGGGGGACGCCGTCCCGCAGACCTTCCTGCCGATGTTGATCCGCCAGTGGCGGCGGGGGCGGTTCCCGCTCGAGCGCATCGTGCGGACCTACCCGTTCACCGACATCGGACGGGCGGTCGAGGACATGACGGCCGGCCGGACGATCAAACCCGTCCTCGTCTTCGCCTCGGCCGAGGACGAGCGGGAGTGAACGGATGAGCCGCTCGGCGCCGGCCGGCCACCCCGCGGGAGGTCCGGCGTGACCACGCGCAGCTGGTCCCTCGCAGCGTCGCTGCTCATCGCGGCCGGGTTGATCCTCGCACCGATGCTGATGGGTACGAACGACTACGACCTCGGCCAGTCGGAGTACGTGCTGTCGCTCGTCCTCGTCGCCATCGGCTTCAACCTCGCCACCGGCTATGCGGGCCAACTGACGCTCGGCCCGGGGGCGACCTTCCTGGCCGGGGCGTACGCGTGCGGCATCCTGGCCAACGAGAAGCCGGACGTGTTCGGATCGCTGTGGGTCATGTGCGTGGTGGGCATCGTGGCCGCCGTCCTGCTGGGCCTCGTCATGGCGGTGCCGGCGTTGCGGATCGGCGGCTTCTACCTCGCCGTGGTCACGCTGTTCGTCGCGCTCGTGCTGCCGGAGATCTTCTCGTTCTTCGACTGGGCCGGCGGGGAGGTCGGCATCTCGCTCGTGTCGAACGTCGACTTCAGCAAGGACCTCAACGGCATCGAGCTCTACGAGATCTGCGTCGGGTTCGTGTTGCTCACCGTGCTCGGGGTGTGGGCCCTGATGAACTCGCGGATGGGTCGGCGGCTGCTGGCCCTGCAGGCGAGCGACGAGCTCACCGCCTCGGCCGGCGTCTCGACGTACACGACGAAGATGTGGGCGTTCCTGCTGAGCTCGATCCCGGCCGGCCTCGGTGGGGCGATCTACGTGTACTCCCAGCAGTTCGTGAGCCCGGGCAGCGCCGACGCCAACACCTCCATCTACCTCGTCGCCGCCTGCATCCTCGGCGGCATGGGCACCCTCTGGGGACCGGTCCTCGGCACGGTGGCCGTCGTCGAGGCGCAGCAACACCTCGGCAGCCTGAAGGAGTACCTGCCGATCGCGTTCGCCGCGCTGTTGCTCGTCTGCACCCTGCTCCTGCCATTCGGAGTCGTCGGCCTGATCCGGCAGTTGCTACCGCGGGCGTGGGTGCGGGCGGACGGGTCCGCCGCGGTGGTCGCGCCGCGCGCGTTCGTCGATGCCCTCAAGGCGCGGACGGCGGACACGTCGCTCGTCGCCCGCGGGATCACCTGCCGCTACGGCGGCATCCGCGCGGTGGACCGGGTGGACATCGAGGTCAAGCCGGGCACGGTGCACGCGCTGATCGGGTCGAACGGGTCGGGCAAGACGACTTTGCTCAACGCGCTCTCGGGCTTCGGCCGCGCCCAGGAGGGCGCCGTGATGCTGGGCACGCGGAAGCTGCTCGGCGCGCGGGCGTCCCGCATCGCCCGGTTGTCGGTCAGCCGCACCTTCCAGACGCCGAAGGTCATGCCGGCCCAGACGGCGGTGACCAACGTGATGCTGGCCGTCGACCGGAAGTCCGAGGGCACTGCTCTCGAATCCATGCTGCGGCTGCCGCGCGGACGGCGCGGGGAACGGCACGCGGGGGCGACGGCACGGACCATGCTCGGCCAGGTCGGCCTCGGCTCACTGGCCGGCGCGCCGGCGACCGCCGTACCGCACGGCGGCTTGCGCCTGCTCGAGGTGGCCCGAGTGCTCGCCTCCGAGCCGGACTTCGTCCTCCTGGACGAACCGGCGGCCGGCCTCACCGCCAAGGAGATCTCCGCGTTGCGCGAGGCCATCGAGGGCATGTCCGCGGCCGGCATCGGCGTGCTGCTCGTCGAGCACAACACCACGTTCGTCTTCGAGGTCGCGGACGAGATCACCGTGTTACACCAGGGCCGGGTGATCGCGCACGGCACCCCGGCCGAGATCGCGGCGCACGAGGAGGTGATCGCGGCGTACCTCGGCAGCGGGCGCACGACCCGCAACATCATCGAGGGAGCGGCCTCGCTCTCCGCCGGGCGGGCGACGTGACCGGCCGCCTGCTCGAGGCGCGCGGGGTCTGCGCGGGCTACGGCACGATGCAGGTGGTCGCCGACGTCGACCTCGAGGTGGCCGAGCACGAGGTGGTCGGCCTGATCGGCCGCAACGGTGCCGGCAAGACCACCTTCCTGCGCGCGATCGCCGGGCTGCGACATGGTCGGTTCGCCGGCGAGGTGCGCTTCGCCGGGGGACCGTTCACCAAGATCGACGCCGTGCAGGCCGTGCGGCGCGGCGTGGCCTTCGTGCCCGAGGGGCACCGGCTGTTCCCCAACCTCACGGTCACCGAGAACCTGCGGATGGGGGCCTTCCACCGCCGGCACGCGGGTGGCGGCGCGGTGGCGGCGTCGATGGAACGCGTCTTCGAGCTGTTCCCGGTGCTGCGTGGCTTCGTCGGCAAGGTTGCCGGCCAGATGAGCGGCGGCGAGCAGCAGATGGTGTCCATCGGCCAGGCGCTGATGGCCGAGCCGAAGCTCCTCCTGCTCGACGAACCGACCTCGGCCCTGGCGCCGAAGATCGGCGACGCCATCTACGAGGCGATTGCGCGGCTGAAGGCGGAGGGCATCGGCGTCCTCGTCGTCGAGCAGGACATCGACCGGGCCCTCGATGGCTGCGACCGGTGCTACGTCATGGACAACGGCCGCATCCGGCTGACCGCGCCCACGGTCGATCTGCGGGGCAGCGACCGGGTGCAGCGCATCGTCCTCGGCCTGGTGGACGCGTGATGGAGCGGACGGCGACCTCGGTCGTCGAGGTCGTCGGAACCGTCGACCAGCCGTACGGCACCGGGCACGAACTGCGGGTCGCGGTGACCGATCCGCATTCGGGCCGGACATGGCGGTGCGCCGCGGAGTTCACCGTCCCGCCCGACCCACGACCCACGCTGCTCATCGCGGTGCACGGCGCCACGTACAACCGCTGGTACTGGAATCCCGACGAGCGGCCGGAGCAGCACTCGTTCGTCCGGGTCGCAGCGCAGCGCGGCTATGCGACCGTCAACGTCGACCGCATCGGCTACGGCTCCAGCGACGACCCGGACGGCGGGCTGCTCAGCCTCGACCTGCACGCCGCCACCGTGAACGCCATCGCGGGCGTCGCCCGGGACAGGCTGGCCGGGCTCCGGTTCCACCGCGTCGTCGGGGTCGGGCACAGCGTCGGCACCTACGTGCTCATGACCGCGCTCAACGGCGACCACGCCCTCGACGCCGCAGTGCTCACCGGCATCTCCCACGCGCGGACGGACGCCGACCCCGTGAGCATCAACGTCCCGGCCGCCTCGGACGAGAAGTTCGCCGGCCGCAACACCGCCGACTACCTGACCCTGCCAGTGGCCGGACGCGCGCAGTTCTATCACCTGCCGACCACGTCGCCCGAGATGCTGGCGGCCGACGTCCGCGCGCGGGACACCGTCGGCACCGGCGACCTCACCGGGATCCCGGACCTGATCGCCCGGCCGTGCCGCGCCGCGGTACCGCTGTGCCTGGCGCTCGGCCTCGACGACTGGCTCTTCGTCGCCTCCGACACCGACGAGTTCCGCCGCGCCGAGGCGGCGTGGTACCCGGACGCCGCGTCGATCGACTTTCTGCTCTACGCCGACACCGGCCACGACATCAACCTGCACGCCGCGGGTCCGAAGGCGCTGTCGGACTACCTGGACTGGATCGACGCGCATGGCTGACCGGGTGCCCGAGCTCCGGCTCCTGATCGACGGTGATCTGGTCGCAACGACGGACGGCGTTCCGGTCATCGATCCGGCCACCGGAGTCGTGACCGCCGAGGCGCCGCGGGCGCGACCCGAGCACGTCGAGCGCGTCATGAGCGCCATGCTGCGCGCGGCGCCCGCGTGGGCGGCCGACCCGGCGGCGCGCGCAGGGTGCCTGCTCGCGGCCGCGGAGGTGATCGACGCGCACAGCGCGGAGCTCGCCGCCCTCGTCGTCCGCGAACTCGGCGCGGTGCCGGCCAGTGCGCTCTTCCAGCCCACCGGGCTCGCTGGCTTCTTCCGGTACTACGCGGCGCAGGTCGAGCCGGAGTGCGAGGTCCTGAGCGACGACGGGACGGCCCGCGTCGTCGTGCTGCGCCGCCCGGTCGGGCCGGTCGTCGCCATCCCGCCGTGGAACGGACCGCTGTACATGGCGGCCATGAAGATCGCTCCGGCGCTGGCCGCCGGCAACCCGGTCGTCCTCAAGCCGTCGCCCTACACGCCGCTCGCCACCTTGCGGGCCGGCGCCCTGCTCGCCGAGGTGTTCCCGCCCGGCGTGTTGAACGTCCTCAGCGGCGGCGACGACCTCGGGCCGGCGCTGACCGCGCATCCGGTTCCTCGCATGCTCACCTTCACCGGGTCGATCCGGACCGGCCGACTGGTGGCCGCCGCCGCGGCCGCCGACCTCAAGCGGTGCGTGCTCGAACTGGGCGGCAACGATGCGGCCGTCGTGCTGGACGACGCGGACGTGGAGCACGCCGTCACCGAACTGTTCCGGGCCGGGTTCCACAACTGCGGCCAGGTCTGCGTGGCGCCCAAGCGGGTGTTCGTGCACGAGTCGATCTACGCCGACGTCGTCGACGGGTTGAGCACGAAGGCGCGAGCCGTGCAGGTCGGCCGGCCGGACGAGGACGGCACCGAACTGGGGCCCGTCCAGAACGACGCCCAGCTCCGACACGTCATCGCGCTCGTGACCGACGCGCGTGACCGCGGGGCGCGCATCGTTGCCGGCGGGCGGCGGCTCGACCAGCCGGGCTACTTCTACGCGCCCACGATCGTCGCCGGCGCCGAGGAGGGCATGCGGGTCGTCGACGAGGAGCAGTTCGGCCCGGTGATGCCGGTCATCCCGTTCTCCGACACCGCGGACGCGGTGCGCCGGGCCAACGCGACCACCTATGGCCTGGGCGCTTCGGTGTGGTCGTCCGACGGCGACCGGGCCGACGACGTCGCCGGTCAGCTCGAGGCCGGGCAGGTGTGGATCAACACCCACCAGGCCACCCTCGGCCCCGCGCAGCCGGTCGTCGGCATCAAGCACAGCGGCCTCGGCGTCGAGAAGGGGACGTGGGGACTCAACCAGTTCACCGACCTGCAGGTCCGCTACACGACCCGGGCCGCCGCTCAGGCTCGGCGGGCCGCGACATCGAGGAGTGGGGCTTGATCGAGAAGGACGTCTTCTTCATCGGCGGCGAGTGGCAAGCGCCCCGCGATCCGCACGCGGCACGGCTGGCCGTCGTCAGCCCGTCCACCGAGCAGGTGATCGGCTCGGTACCCGGCGCCACCGGCGCCGACATCGACGCCGCCGTCTCGGCCGCCCGCGCCGCGTTCGACTCCGGCCCGTGGCCGCAGCTGCCCCCGGCCGAGCGGATCGCCGCCGTACGCCGGCTCGCCGTCAGGCTGGCCGACCGGGCCGACGAGGCCGGCCGGTTGCTGACCGCCGAGATGGGCGCCCCGATCACCCGCGGCAGCGCGCGGACCTCCGCCCGCTACGTCGAGTCGATGGCGACGTACTACGAGCAGCACCGCCGCAGCGAGCTGCGGTCGGGACCGATCACGGCGGCGATCGTCGACCGCGAACCCGTAGGCGTCGTCGGCATCATCGTGCCGTGGAACGGGCCGCTGTTCCTCGCGCTCGCCCACGCCGTGCCGGCCTTGCTCACCGGCTGCACCGTCGTCGTGAAGCCGGCCGAGGAGACGCCGCTCACCGGGTACCTGCTCGCCGAGGCCATCGCGGCGGCCGGCTTCCCGGCCGGCGTCGTCAGCATCGTGCCGGGCGACCGGGCGGTCGGCGAACACCTCGTGCGGCACCCCGGCGTGGACAAGATCGGGTTCACCGGCAGCACGGCGGCCGGGCGGCGCATCGCTGCCCTGTGCGGCGAGCAGCTGAAGCGGGTCAGCCTCGAGCTGGGCGGCAAGTCGGCCGCCGTAGTGCTGGACGACGCCGACCTCGACACCGTCGTCCGCGTGATGCACACCGGCGCGTTCAACAACAGCGGCCAAGCCTGCAACGGATTGACCCGGTTGCTGGTGCCCGAGGCACGGTACGACGAGATCAGCGCGGCGATCGTCGAGGACGTCAGCCAGATCCGGGTCGGCGACCCCTACGACATCGCCACCGAGGTCGGCCCGCTGATCAGCGAACGCCAGCGGTCGCGGGTGGAGGGCTACGTCGCGGCCGGCCTGGCCGCCGGCGCCCGCCTCGCCACCGGCGGCGGGCGTCCCGTCGGGCTCGACCACGGCTGGTACGTCGAGCCGACGGTCCTGCTGGACGTCGACAACGCCGGCACGTTGGGCCAGGAGGAGATCTTCGGGCCGGTGCTGTGCGTGACCCCGTACGCCGGCGGGGACGACGACGCCGTGGCCGTCGCCAACGACAGCGTGTACGGGCTGCACGGCGCCGTGTTCACCGAGGACCCGGCGCGCGCCCTGGCCGTGGCCCGGAAGGTCCGGGCCGGCACGTTCTCGATCAACGGCTATCTCACCAACATGGCGGCGCCGTTCGGCGGGGTGAAGGCGTCGGGCATCGGCCGCCAGCACGGCCCCGAGGCGTTCGCGGAGTACGAGGAGCTGAAGACGATCAACCTGCTCGACGGCCGGGTGCCGCCGGGCATCTGAGCGAGGAGCGATCCATGCCCACCGACGATGCCGCGACCGACGACCTCGACCCGGGCGTCCCGGTCGACCCGGCGCGCCCGCTCGCCGGCATCCGGGTGCTCGCCGTCGAGCAGATGCTCGCGCTGCCGGTGGCCACCCAGATCCTGGCCCGGCTCGGGGCCGACGTCGTGAAGGTCGAACCGCCCGGCGGCGAGGGCGGGCGGCTCTCGATGCCGCGCGCGACCGACATCACCGGGCGCGAGGTCGGGGCGACGTTCATCCGCGGCAACGTGGGCAAGCGCAGCGTCGTCCTCGACCTGAAAGCCCCTGGCGGACGGGAGCTCTTCCATCGCCTCGTGCCGGGCTTCGACGTCGTCGCCGAGAACATGCGCCCGGGCGTCGCCGACCGGTTGGGGATCGGGTACGAGCAGGTGCAGCGCTCGTCCCCTCGCACGGTCTACCTGTCGGTGTCGGGGTTCGGCAACGGCGGTTCCCCTTACGCGGCCTACCCGGCGTTCGCCGCGGTCGGCGAGGCCATCGCCGGTCTCTACGAGTTCCGGCGCCCAGAGGGGGAGCCGCCTCGGGTCGGCGCCGGCGGTGCGATCGGCGACCTCTCGGCGGCGCTCTACGGAGCCATCGGCGTGCTGGCCGCCCTGCGGTTGCGGGACCGGACCGGCCGGGGCACGCACGTCGACATCTCTATGGCCGACACCAGCCTCGCGATGAACGACATGTCGCCCAACCTGTGGTCGATGCACGCGCCCGACATCGCCGCCGGCCGCAACGTCGGCGTCCTCAACTCGTTCCGGGCCAAGGACGGCTACTTCGTCGCGGTCGTGATCCGCGAACACCTCTGGCAGCGGTTCTGCACCGTGCTCGGCCGACCGGAGTGGCTGACCGACCCCGACCTGGCGACCCGCGCGCAGTGGTCGGCGAACCTGGAGACGCGGATCCGCCACGCCGTCGAGGAGTGGGCGTCGACCCGGACGAAGGCGGCCGCCGCGGCCGAACTGGCCGCCGCGGGCGTACCGGCCGCGCCGAGCAACGAACCGGCCGACGTCGTCGCCGACCCGCACTTCCGGTCCCGGCACATGATCGAGACGGTGAGCGGCCTGGCGCCCGGCGAGCCCGTCCTCGTCGTCGGCAACCCGATCAACTTGCTGGACGCGCCGCTGCCGCGACCGACCCGCCTGCCCACCGTCGGCGAGCACACCCGCGAACTGCTCAGCCAGGACCTGGGGATGACGCCGGACGAGGTCGACGAGCTGATCGCCGACGGCGTCGTCGCGTGACCGGACCGGGCCGGCCGGACGAACTTCTCGCCGGCGTCACCGTCCTCGACTTCTCGACGCAGGGGCCCGGGCCCCGCTGCAGCCGGATGCTGGCCGACTACGGCGCCCGCCTGATCAAGATCCGCCCGACCGACGGCCGCAACCGGCTGCTCGAACCGCCGCGGTACTCCTACAGCGCCGACCGTGGCGTGGAACGTCTCAAGATCGATCTCAAGGATCCGCTCGGGCAGCAGGTCGTGCACGACCTGGTGGCCGGTGTGGACATCGTCGTCGAGAGCTTCCGGCCGGGCGTCGTCGCCAAGCTCGGCGTCGACTACGAACGGCTGAGCGGTCTCCGGCCCGGCCTCGTGTACTGCTCGGTGTCGGGGTTCGGGCAGACCGGGCCCTACGCCGCCCGGCCGGGCCACGACCTGAACTACCTCGGCGTGGCCGGCTACCTCGCCGTCGCCGGTCGCCGCGGCGACGGCCGGCCGGCGCTGCCCGGGGCGACGGTCGCCGACGCGGCCGGCGGCTTCGCCGCGACCGTCGCGGTGCTCGCAGCGCTCGTGCGCAGCCGGGCGAGCGGACAGGGCAGCTTCCTGGACGTGTCGACGGTGGAGGCGGCGGTGCGCCTCGAGGCGAACTTCCTCGACGAGTACCTCGCGACCGGCGAGGCCGCAGCGCCCGGGGAACACCGCCTGGTCGGCGGGCTCGCCTGCTACGACGTCTATCGGGCCGGTGATGGGCGGTTCATCACCGTCGCCGCGCTGGAACGTCACTTCTGGACCGCCCTCTGCGAGCGGCTCGACCTTGCACCGTTCCTTGACCGGCAGCGCGACCAGTCGGCGCAGGACGACATCCGGGCCGCGCTCGCGCAGCGATTCGCCGCCGCGCCGGCCGCGCACTGGGCCGAGGCGCTGGCCGACTGCTGCGTGGCGCCGGTGCACGGGGTGGCCGAGGTGTTCGACGACCCGCAGCTGTCGGCCCGCGGGCTGACGTGGACGGTGCCGGCGGTCGACGGGTCGCGGGTGCGCCAGCTCGCGCCCGGGCTGGCCGGCACCGCCGACGGGCCCGACCCGCGCCACGTCCTGCGCGACCGGGAGGAGACCGACTGCGCGGCGCTGCTCGGCGAGCTTGGCTACGACGCCGCGCGCATTCAGGCGTTGGTGGGCGGCGGCGTCGTGGCTTGAGTCGCAACGGGCAGGCGGCGGAAGGACGCCGCCCACAGGGCGTCCGTCGGGTGAATCGCGGCGACGGCCGCCGCGAGGCCGGCACAGCCCAACTCGGCCGCCGGACTGAACGCGAGGACGAGCCGGCTCTCCGGCGGCGCGACCTCGGAGACACCGCCGGGCAGCGGCGCGAACTCCAGCTGCAGGCCGAGTTCGCCCACAGCAGCCGGTTCGGGGACGCCGACGGAGCGGGTTTCCGCTGGCAGCAGGGCGGCGACCAGCGTGGGCAGCGCTCGGTCGAGCGCACTGATCGGCGCCAATCCGGACGGCCCGCGGCGCACCCCGGTGAACGTGAAGCGTCCACGGTGGACGGGCCGGCGGTCGGTGAACATCCGGCCCTGCGCCGCGAGCCGCGGCAGCACCCCGGCCGACCAGGCGGCGTAGTCGGCGAGCATCCGCTCCAGCAGGAAGTAGGTGCCGAGGTACCAGCCCGGTGCGGGCGTCACGGCCGCCGGTGTCCACGTGGCGGTGGCGGCCCAGGCCGCGCCCGCCACGACTCCCGGGCCGGCCATCGCGCCCGAGTAGAAGTGGTCGCGCAGGTACCAGTCGCGCCACGCCGCCTCCTGGCCGGTCGCCGGCTCGACGACGCTGAAGATCAGCCCGCCGAGAGTGGCATCGACGGTCACGGCGGGGCGGTCAGCGGGTCCGGGGCCGGCGTCATCGTGGTGCGCATCTGCCAGGGCCGGATGCGCGTCGTCTTGAACCCGCCGATGACCTGCGGGTCGGCCGCGACCCAGCGCTCCGCGTCGGCCGCGCTCGCGGCCCGGACGACGAACAGGCCGCCGCCGGTCTTGGCGCCGGTGTGCTCGTCGACGAGCGGGCCGGTCGCCAGCAACAGCCCGGCGTCCTGCTGGTCGGCGACCCAGCCGAGGTGGTCGTCGATGATCGCTTCGAAGTCGTCCGCGCGCTCGTGGCGGGCCGGCGTGGGCACCATCTCGACTAGGTAGACGCGTTCGGAGTGCTCGGGGTCCCGCGTCATGTCAGCGTCCACGACGGGAGCAGCGTCTCGCCCTGCCGGCGCCATCGCAGCGTGACGGTCGAGCCGATGCGCAGTTCGGGGACGTCCCGTCCGTCGGTGCGCAACAGGCCCCCCTCCTCGTCGACCAGTTGGCCCACCATTCGCGGTCCCTCCTCGAGTTGGACGAGCAGCACCACGAAGGGCACGAGATCGGCGAAGGCGGGTAGCACCGGCGGGTGCGGAACCGTCCACGACAGCACGGTCGCGTCGCCGCTGACGATCGACCACTCGAGGTCGGGGCACGCGCAGCGCGGGCACACCGGCGCCGGCTGCCAGACGTAGTGGCCGCACCGCGGACAGCGGGGCACGGTCAACTCCCGTCGCTGGGCGGCGAGCCAGAACGGGGCACCGTCGCGGTCGGGCTCCGGCACGGGGAACCGCGCGGCCGCAGTCATGCCGCCTCGGCGGAGAACACGATCGCCCCGGTCGGGGTGGTGTTGCCACTCGTGACGAGGGCGTGCCGCGCGCCGGACACTTGGTCGGTCGAGGTGCCCCGGATCTGCCGGACGGCCTCGCTGAACAGGTTGATGCCGTGCAGGTAAGCCTCCGACAGGCACCCGCCCGCGGTGTTGTACGGCGGGTGACGTCCCTCGGCGAGCATGCCCATGACCTCGCCCTCGCCGCAGAAGCCGTACTCCTCGAAGCTCATCGCGATCTCCGGCGTGAACGCGTCGTACCACTGGACGACGTCGATGTCGCGCGGCCGCAGGTCGGTACGCCGCCACAGCTCCGCCCCCGCGTGGCTGCCGGAAGCGCGGCCCAGCGGATCGGCGTACCACTGGCTGATGTTGTAACAGTCCGGGCCGGTGCCCATCGCGTAGGCGTTGACGTACGCGGGGACGGACGGCAGGTCTCGGGCCCGCTCGGCGGTCGTGATCACGAGGGCGACGGCGCCGTCGGATTCGAGGCAGCAGTCGAACAGCCGCAGCGGATCGGCGATCATCCGCGCGGCGAGGTACTGCTCCAGGTCGAGGTCCTTGCGCATCATGGCGTGCGGGTTCTTCTTGGCGTGCTCGCGGACGGTGATCGCGATGTTGCCGAGATCCTCGGGCTGCCACCCGTAGCGGTCGGCCCAGATGCGGGTGAGGACGGCGGTCGAATCCACCGGCCGGGCGATGCCGAACACCCGCTCGAAGTGCTGCTGGTCGCTGGAGCCGCCGCTACCGCGCGCCATCCACGGCCGCGGGCCGGACTTGCGCACCCGCGCCCGCCAGGTCAGGACGACGTCGGCCAACCCCGTCCCCACCGCCTGCGCCGCATGTGCGACGACCGGCACGATCCCGCCGCCGCCGTAGTCGACCGCGCCGAACGCCCGCAGGTTGCCGACGCCGAGCGTGCGCGCCATCGCCGTCTCTGGCGTCTTCTCCATCGTGGAGCGGAACATGCCGTCGACGTCCTGCGGCGTGAGCCCCGCGTCGGCCAGGGCCTCCAGCGCGGCCAGCGCGCCCATCCGCCATTCCGAGGCGCCGCTGTTCTTCGAGAACGGGTAGGCGCCGATGCCGACGACCGCCGCCGGCCGGTGCGCGCTCATCCCGGCGACCGGCGCAGGCGCACGAGCGCGTCGAGACCGATCACGCCGTCCGGCCGCGCCAGCAGGGGGTTGACGTCCAGTTCGACGATCTCGCCGTCCGCGGCCAGTTCGGCCAGCCGCAGGACGGTCCGCACGATCGACTCGCGGTCGCACGCCGGCGCGCCCCGCCAGCCGTCGAGCAAGGGCGCTATGCGCAGCCGGTCGATCATCGTCTCGACACGGGACCGGGTGACGGGCAGGACAGCGCGCTGCACGTCCTGCAGGGCCTCGGCCGTCACGCCGCCGGCACCGAGGACGAGCACCGGCCCGAGGGTCGCGTCGGTGGTGACGCCGACCAGCAGTTCGACCCCGCCGGTCTCCTGCCGCGCCACGAGGAAGCCCTGCGCGCCGGCGTCCGACATCGTCTCGGCCGCCCGCCGCAGCTCGTCGTCCGACGTGATGCCGACGCGGACGAAGCCCTTCTCCGACTTGTGGGCCGCGCCGCGTCCCTTCAGCACGACGGGGAACCCGATCGCGGCCGAGGCCCGGACGGCGTCGTCCACGGAGGACGCCGTCTGGTTGCGGGCGAACGGCAGCCCCCGCTCGGCCAGCCACGCCGTCGCCTCGGCCTCCTCGAGCGTCACCGTCTCGCCCGGCGGCGGTGCGATCGGCGGTAGGGCGGCCGCGGCCGCGGCGACCTCGTGCAGCCGCTGATCGCGCGCCGGGTGGGCGAGCAGCGCGTGCGCGGCGCGCAGTGCGTTGCGAAAGTTGCGGAACACTGGCAGCCCGGCGTCGAGCAGAGCGCGATAGGTCGGGTGGTCGACCGACGGCCCGGACCAGATCGGCAGGATCGGGGTGCGCGCCGTCCGCCACACCTCGATCAGCGTCTCGCCGACGGCCTCGGTCAGTCCCGGGCTCGCCGCCGGGATGGGGGAGAGCAGGATTCCCGTGGCCGGGTCGTCGAGGCAGAGCTGCCAGATCTCGGGACCGACACCGGTGCGCATGACGCCGCCGCCGTTGTCGACCGGGTTGGCGACGGTGAACCCGTCCGGGATGAGCTTGCGCAGGCCGGCCTGCGTCTGCTCGCTCAAGGTCGGCAGGTGCAGGCCACTGGCTGCGGCGAGGTCGGCCAGCTGGGCCGCCGTGCCGCCCGAGACGCTGCTGATGACGACGCCGTCGGCCGTAGGCACCGGGCACCGGGCCAGCGCTGTCGCGACCTCGACCCACTCGTCCAGATCGTCGACCCGCACCAGGCCGTACTGCTCGAAGAAGGCGTCCATCACCTCGTCGGTGCCGGCGAGGTGGCCAGTGTGCGACTGGCTCATGGCCGAGCCCTCGGCGCTGCGGCCGACCTTGACGATCACGATCGGTGTCCGGTGCTCGATCGCCGCCGTCGCCGCCTCGCGCAGGCGCTGGCCGGAGGTGAACCCCTCGATGTAGGCGCAGATCACCGCGGTGTCCGGGTCGCGGGCGAACCACTCCAGGAAGTCGGCCGATTCGAGGTCGGCCTCGTTGCCGGTCGGGGCCCAGTAGCTCAGCGCTACACCGAGATCCTGCGCCTGGGTGAGCGGCCGTCCCTGCACGCCGCTCTGCGACACCAGGGCGATCTTCGGGCCGGGCAGGTCGCGCAGTGGTTCCCACGCATTGCCGTTGGTGTTCGGGCCGATCAAACGGGCGCCGGCACGGCGGACGGCGGCGACGAGCCGCTCTTCGCGGGCGATGCCCTCGGCGGTGCCGAGCTCCCGGAACTTGTTCGCGAAGACGATGTAGAAACCGACCTGTGCCCCGGCCGCGCCGGCCTCCTCGATGACCGCGATCGGGTCGCCGGTGAGGACGACCGCGACGTCGACCGGCTGGCCGATGTCGGCCAGGCTCGCGAAGCAGGGATGCCCGAACACCGCCTCCTTCGTCGGGTTCACCGCGTAGAACGTCCCGCCGACGGCGTCGGCCTTGTCGATCGCCTGCCGGGTGATCTTGCCGAGTCCGCCCCGCTCCTCGTGCGCCCCCACCACCGCGATGGAGCGCGGCTGGTAGATCAGCCCGAGATCGGTCGGGCGGGCTACGGTCGACGTCACGGGCATCGGCTCCTCGTCCTTCGAGCGGGCGGTCGAGAGCTCGGGCCCGTCGTTGTCGTCGCCGATCGTCACGAGCCGTCATTACCGCGCGCGTTATGACGTCGGGACAGGCGGCCGATAATGACGGCAGTAACGAGCCCGCCCCGATCATCGGAGCGGTGAACGGCGACCAGCTCACCGTCCGGGCCCTGCTCGACCGCGGTGCGGCGTCGTTTCCCGACCGCACCGTCGTCACGCGGACGGCCGCCGGTTCGGTGACGACCACGTACCGGGAGTTCGTCGCTCGCGTTCACCGCCTCGCGCACGCGCTGACCGCGCTGGGCGTACGTCCCGGTGACCGCGTCGCGACCCTCGCCTGGAACCACCAGCGGCACCTCGAGCTGTACTTCGCCGTGCCGTGCCTCGGTGCGGTGCTGCACACGATCAACCTGCGGTTGACCGCCGAGCAGATCGGCGAGATCGCCGAGCACGCCGGCGACGCAGTGATCTTCGTCGACCCCGAGCTGGTCGACCTCGCCGCGTCCGCGCTCGCCGCGATGGGCCGCGCCGTCCCGCTCGTCGTCCTCACCGACGGCGACGTGAGCCACGGCGCGGGCGCCGCTCGCCTCGGCTACGAAACGCTGCTGGCCGCGGCGCCGCCCACGCCGTTCCCGTTCCCCGACGTGGACGAGCGCGCGCCGGCCGCCACCTGCTACTCCTCGGCCACCACCGGCCGCCCGAAGGGTGTCGTCTACTCGCACCGGGCGCTGTACCTGCACTCGATGGCGCTCGGCCTCGCCGACACGTGGGCGCTGTCCGAGGCCGACACGGTGCTGCCGATCGTGCCGATGTTCCACGTCAACGCGTGGGGGCTTCCGTACGCGTCGTTCTGGTTCGGGGCGCGGATCGTCCTGCCGGGCGCCACCCCGACCGCGGATGACCTCGTCGACCTCCTGGCCGATCACGGCGTCACGTTCGCCGCCGCGGTCCCCACCGTGTGGCTCGGGGTGCTGGCCCGGCTCGCCGAGCAGGGCCGGTCGCTGCCGGCGGCCCGGCTGCTCGTCTGCGGTGGGGCACCGCTCCCGGCCCGGCTGCTCGCCGACGCCGACGCCGCCGGGCTGCCGATGATCCACTCCTACGGCATGACCGAGGCGACGCCACTGGTGCTCGTCGGCCGGCTGCGGGCCGAGCTGGCCGACGAGCCGGAGCCGGCCCAGTTCGCGCGCCGGTTGCGCCAGGGGCTGCCGGTGCCGGGGCTCGAGGTCGTTGTCGTCGCGGAGGACGGGACACCGGCGGCGGCCGACGGCGCGGAGATCGGCGAGCTGCGCATCCGCGGGCCGTGGGTCGCGGAGGAGTACGAGCGCGACGAGCGCGGCCGGGACGTCTTCGTCAACGGCTGGTACCACACCGGTGACATCGTGACCGTCGACGACCAGGGCTACCTGAAGGTGGTCGATCGCAAGGCCGATCTCATCAAGAGCGGCGGAGAGTGGATCTCCACCGTCGACCTCGAGAACGCGCTGCTCGAGCATCCGGCGGTGCGCCTGGCCGCCGTCGTCGGCGTGCCCGACCCGAGGTGGACGGAACGCCCCGTCGCCGCCGTGGTCCTCGACCCGGCGGCCGCCGACCCCGGCGACGAGTCGTTGCGGGCCCACCTCGCCGAGCGTTTCCCGCGGTGGTGGCTACCCGAGCGATTCCTGCGCCTGCCCGAGCTGCCGCTCACGTCGGTCGGGAAGTTCGACAAGAAGCGGCTGCGCGCCCTCGTCGAGACGGTGCCGGTGACGACGCAGTGACCGGCGGCGACATCGACGTGCTGGTGGTCGGCGGCGGCGGCGCCGGCCTCGCCGCGGCCCTGGCGGCAGTTGAGGACGGGGCGTCCCAGGTCGTCGTGCTGGAGGCGGCCGAAGAGCCCGGCGGCACGACGGCGGTGTCGGCCGGCAGCATGCTCGCCGCCGGCACCCCCCGGCAGGCCGCGGACGGCTGGCTCGGCGACACCGCCGAAGCGATGCTCGACCACTTCCTCACCGCCAGCGCCTTCGACGCCGACGTGGGCGTGGTGCACGAACTCTGCCGGGGCGCCGCCCCCACGCTCGAGTGGCTGCTCGGCCACGGTGCCCGGCTGGCTCCCGACGGGCTCAACCGCGCCGGCCGGGAAACCGCCCCGCGGTCGCACCGCTTCGCCGGCCAGGGCAAAGGACTGACCGACGTGCTGGTCGCAGGCGCGACCCGGGCCGGCGTGCGGATCCGCTGTGGTGAGCGCGTCCGCGGGCTCGCGCTCGACCACGACACGGTCGTCGGCGTCCGCACCGACGCTGCATCCATCGCGGCCGGCGCCGTCGTCCTCGCCACCGGCGGCTTCGCGCACGACGCCGAGCTCATGCGCCGGCATCTCGGCGACGATGTGGCGTGGCCCGGTGCGGGTGCCACCTCTCCCGCAGTCGCCACGGCGCGGGGCGACGGACTCCGGATGGCGATGGCCGCCGGATGCGGCACCGCCGCGCGCGGCGGCACGGTCCGGCGGCTCGCGCCGAGCTTCCCGGCCGGCGACCTGTACCTGCCGCCGTGGCTGCTGCTCGTGGACGGCCGCGGAGCGCGGTTCGTCGACGAGTCCGCGCCGCCGCAGGCTTTCGCCGACGCGCTGTCCGGGCGGGGCGGGCGGTGCTGGGCGGTGTTCGACGAGCCGGGGCGCGCGGTGTTCGGCGCGCCGCGTCAGGGCCTCGTCCGCGGCGTCAGCTGGGCCGACACCCTGGCCGACCAGCTGACCGCCGGGCGCATCGTCTCGGCGCCCGACCCGCATGCCCTCGCCGACCTCATCGGCGCCGACCGGGCCACCCTGGCCGCGACGACGGCGCGGTACTCGGCGGCGGTCCGGGCCGGAGCGGACATCGACTTCGAGAAGTCGGCCGCGCACCTGCGGCCGGTCGACACCGCACCGCTCTACGCCACCGAGCTGCGCCCGCACGTCGTGCTCATCACGGGCGTCGGGGTCGAGATCGAGCGGGACGCGGCCGTGCGCCGGGCGGACGGCACCGTGCTGCCCGGCCTGTTCGCGGCCGGCGAGGTCACCGGCAACGGTGTCGGGGCGCGCTACCCGGCGCAGGGCGCGGCGATCACCAACGCCCTCGTGTTCGGGCGCATTGCAGGACGATCCGCGGCCCGCTACGCCGCGGCGGCGTCATAACGACGACGGTAACGACGCGGCGCCATCGTCGGGGGATGCCCGCTTCCACACCGTACGGCCGCGCCCGCCTGCTCATCGACGGGAAACCGACCGACGCGGAGGCGTACGAGCCGGTGATCGACCCGGCCGACGGGTCGGTGATCGCCGAAGCCCCGCTGGCCGACCTCGAGCAGTTGGACGCCGCGGTGGCCTCGGCGCACAACGGGTTCGCTGCGTGGAGCGCGGACCGTCCAGCCCGCAACGCGGCCATGCTCGCGGCGGCCGACGTGATCGCGGGCGCGCGGGACGAACTCGTCGAGCTCGTCACGGCCGAGAACGGCGAGCCGATCGCGACCAGCGGCTGGGAGGTCGACAGCCTGGTCAACTTCCTGCGCTACCAGACCGGCCTCGAACCGCTGGTGCAGGTGTTACGCGACGACGAGCAGGCCCGCGTCGAGGTGCACCACCGTCCGATGGGTGTCGTCGGGGCGATCGTGCCCTGGAACGCACCGGTGTACGTCGCCGGGATCAAGCTCGCGCCGGCCCTGGCCGCCGGCAACACCGTCGTCCTCAAGCCGTCGCCCTTCACCCCGCTGTCGGCGCTGCGGATCGGTGAGCTGATGGCCGAGGCGCTGCCGCCCGGCGTCGTCAACGTGGTGAACGGCGGCGCCGACGTCGGCGCCGCCATGACGGGTCACCCGGGTATCCGCGCGATCACCCTTACCGGGTCGACCGCGACCGGCAAGGCGGTCGCGCAGGGCGCCGCGGCGCACCTGAAGCGGGTGACGCTCGAGCTCGGTGGCAACGACCCGGCCGTCCTGCTCGACGACTTCGACGTGGACGCACAGGGCCCGGCACTGTTCTGGGCCGCGATGCGCAGTACGGGTCAGGCTTGCGTCGCGGTCAAGCGGGTGTACGCGCCGCGCGCGGTGGCCGGCCGGCTGGTCGAGCTGTTCACCGAGCTCGCCCGCACGGCCGTCGTCGGCAACGGCCGCGACCCGGCCACCCAGCTCGGACCGCTGACCACCGAGCCGCAGCTGCGCCGGGTCACCGAGCTGGTCGAGGACGCCCGTTCGACCGGCGCGCGGATCACCGCCGGCGGCGCACGAATGGACGGGCCGGGCTACTTCTACGCACCCACGGTCGTCACCGACGTGTCCGACGGCAGCCGGATCGTCGACGAGGAGCAGTTCGGTCCCGTCGTCCCGGTCGTGGCCTACGACGACGAGGACGACGCGGTGCGGCGCGCGAACGCGGGTGACTACGGACTGGGCGCCTCGGTGTGGTCGGCCGATGTCGAGCGAGCCGCGCGGTTGCTGCCCCGCCTCGAGGCCGGCGCGGTGTGGGTGAATGCGCACCGCGTCACCCTCGGCGCGCCACAGCCGTCGCACGGGTGGAAGCACAGCGGGGTCGGGACCGAGAAGGGGATGTGGGGGCTGCTGTCGTTCACCGAGCTGCAGGTCCAGTACGTGCCGCACGCCTGACGCAGTAACGGGTGTGTTCACTCGGGCGACCGAAACTGGCGCCATGACGACGACGCCACCCGTGCCGACCCCGACCCCGACCGCCGCCGCCCAGCCACCTGCGCCGACCGACGTCGTGGTGTGCGGCTCGGGCGCGGCCGGCCTGGCCGCCGCGCTGACCGCCGCCCGGGCGGGCGCCCGGGTCGTCCTGCTCGAACGCACCGCCCTCGTCGGCGGCACCACCGCGACCTCGTCCGGGCTGGTGTATGCGCCCGGCAGCGCGAAGATGGCCGAGAAGGGAGTCGAGGAGGACCTCGACGCCGCGGCCGGTTACATCGCCGCCGTCGCGCACCAGCCGGCCGACCCGGAGCGGATCCGGTCCTTCGTCGAAGCGAGCGCGGACGTGATCGCCGACCTCGAGTCGGCCGGCGTGCGCTTCCGCGCGACGGGGCTGTCGGACTACTACCCGCAAGTGGCCGGCGCGTCCTCGAGCCGGGCGGTGGCACTGGAACCGTTCCCGGCGGCGGACCTCGGCGAGTGGGCACCACTGGTGCGCCGCAGCCCGTACCGGGCGCTCGAGGCGGACGGCACGTGGTCCGGCGGCACGGCGCTGATCGGCTACCTGCTCGCGGCGTGCCTGCGCGCCGGCGTCGAGGTCCGGCTGAAAGCGCGGGCCGTTGCCCTGCTGCGCGACGGCGACGCGGTGACCGGCGTGCACGGCACCGACCCCCAGGGTGAGTGGGATCTGCCCGCCCGCCGTGGTGTCGTCCTCGCCACCGGCGGCTACGAGTACGACCGCGAGCTGCTGGCCCGCTTCCTGCCGGCGGTCGAGGGCGCGTGGAGCTGCCCCGGCAACGAGGGGGACGGGCTGCGCCTGGCCGAGCAGGCCGGTGCCGAGCTGGCCAGCATGGGCAGTGCCCAGTGGTACCCGCTCCTGCGCATCCGCGACGAGGACCGCGAAGGGACGCCGCGCTTCGACGACGCCGCGCCGGCCCGCTGCCTGCCCGGGTCGATCATGGTCGACGGCGACGGGCGGCGGTTCGTCAACGAGGGCGCCAACTTCCACGACGTCGGCCGGGCGGTGAACGAGAACCCCGCCCGGCCGGCCTGGCTGATCGTCGACGGCGACTTCCTCGCCGCGTACGGGCAACGCTGCTTCGGGACGGCCGGGCCGGGCACCGCTGCCTGGGTGTCGGCCGGCAGCATCGCCGAGTTGGCCGCCGGGCTCGAGCTCGACGCGGGTGAGCTCGAGCAGACGGTCAAGCAGTTCAACGCCGACGCGACCAACCACGAGGACGGCGCGTTCGGCCGCGGGGCGAGCGACTTCGACCGGGGCTGGGGCGACTCCGAGCGCGCCGGCGCTGCCGCCTGCCTGGCGCCGCTGTCGGCGCCGCCGTTCGCCGCCACGCGTGTGTACGCGGGGCTGTCCGGCACGAGCGGCGGGCCGCGCACCGACGGCTCGGCCCGGGTGCTCCGGCCGGACGGCACCGCCGTGCCCGGGCTGTGGGCGGCCGGCAACGCGATGGCGTCCTTCCTCGGCGACGGGTGCCCGGGCAGCGGCTCGACGATCGGCCCCGGGCTGGTCTTCGGCGCGCTGGCCGCCCGCGACGCCGTGCGCCTCCTGCCGGCATGAGCGCGGCCCCCGCCGGGACACTCGAACCGAACGGCACCGTCGTCATCGCCGGTGCGGGGCTGGCCGGCCTGCGGACGGCGGAGGCGTTGCGACGGCGCGGGTTCGCCGGCCGGGTCGTCCTGGTGGGGGACGAGCCGCACCCGCCCTACGAGCGCCCGGTGCTCTCCAAGCGCCTGCTGACCGGTGCCGATGCGTCGTTGCCGCTGCTGACGATGCGCCCCGACGTCCCGCTCTCGACCATCGACACCGCTTACGGCCGGCCGGCCACCGCGGTCGACGTCGCGCGGCGCACGGTGTCGGTCGCCGGCGGTCCGGAGGTCGCCTACGACCGGCTCGTGGTCGCGACCGGCGCGCAGGCCCGGCGCCTGCCCGGGCTACCCGACCGGTTGCACCGGCTGCGCGGCTACGACGACGCGCTGGCCCTGCGCGAAGCGCTCGGCCGCGGCGGTCCGGTCGTCATCATCGGCGGCGGGTTCATCGGCTGCGAGGTCGCCTCGAGCGTCCGCTCCCTGGACCTGCCCGTCACCATCGTCGAGGCGCAGCCCGAGATCCTGGTCGGCGTGCTCGGCGAGCGGGTCGCGGCGTGGGTCGCTGACCTGCACCGGCGCAACGACGTCGCCATCCGGGCTGGCGTCACCGTGCGGGCGGTCACCGGGTCGCCCGGGCAGTGGCGGGTCGAGCTCGGCGACGGCGTCGTCCTCGAGGCCGGAGTCGTCGTCGAAGCCGTCGGCGCGCGGCCAATGGTCGAATGGCTCGCGGGCAGCGGCATCGACGTCGCCGACGGGGTCACGTGCGACGAGTACGGCCGCACGTCCGCGCCCGGCGTCTACGCCGTCGGCGACGTCGCGTCCTGGCACGACCCCCGCACCGGCCGGCCGCACCGCCATGAGCACTGGACGGCCGCCGTCGAACAGGCCGACGTCGTCGCCGGCAACCTGATGGCCGCCGACGGTGACTTCCGCCCGTACGCGAGCGATTCCTACGTCTGGAGCGACCAGCACGGCGTCCGCGTGCAGACGGTCGGCACGCTGGCCGGCGTGACCGCGGTCGAGGTGCTGCACGCCGATGGCGAGCGGCTACTCGCCGCGTACGTGCGCGACGGTCTGGTCACCGGCCTGGTCGGAGCCAACGTCGCCCGCCTGGTGACCCGCCTGCGTCCCATGGTCGCGCAGAGGGCGCCACTCGCCGAGGTCGAGCGGGCGGTCGAGGCGCTGCTCGTCCGCTGAGCTCGCGGGGCGCGCTACTCGGTGATGAAGATCGCCGCGGCCGGGCAGAGCTCGGCCGCCGAGCGGACGTCGTCGTGCTGGGCGGCGGGCGGATCCGCCTGCAGGAGGATCACCTGGCCGTCCTGCTCGTCCTGGTCGAACACGTCGGGGGCCTGCAGCACGCAGTGCCCCCCGGCCACGCAGGCCTCCCGGTCGACGCTCACGTGCATCGGTCCTCAACCTCTCGTCGTGTTCGGGGGTTCGCTGGGGTGGCGGCCGGGCGGGCCGGTCACGTCACCACGCGATGGGAAGTTCGCGCAGGCCGTACGACACCGACTCGCCCGTGTAGCGCAGCTCGCCCGGATCGACGGCCAACCGCAGGGTGGGCAATCGGCGGAGCAGCGTCGAAAGCGCGACCTGCAGCTCGACCCGGGCCAGGGGCTGGCCCAGGCACTGGTGCACCCCGTAGCCGAAGGCAACGTGCCGGCGCGCATCGCGGGTGACGTCCACGGTGTCCGGGTCGGGGAACAGCTCCGGGTCGCGATTGGCCGAGGACGTCAGCAGGAACACGCCCTCCCCGGCCCGGATAGTGACGCCGCCGATCTCGATGTCACTGCGGGCCGCCCGCCGGGTGGAGAACGGGATGATGGTGAGGTAGCGCAGCAGCTCCTCGACGCCGGCCGCGGTGCCCTGCGGCGAGGCCAGGAACGCCTCGCGCTGCGACGGGTTCTGCAGCAGCACGAGCAAGCCGAGCGAGAGCATGTTCGCGGTCGTCTCGTGGCCGGCGCTGATCAGCAGCCGCCCGATCGCGACGATGTCCTCGTGCGTCAGCTCGCCGGTACGACCGTGCTCGACGACGAGCGCACTGAGCACGTCGTCGCCGGGCGACTTCTCCTTCTCGGTCACCAGCGCGTCGAGGTAGTCGAGCAGTTCGGTGGTCGCCTGCAACGTCTGCTCGGGCGACGCGGTGTAGTCGATCCGTGCGCTCGTCCGCTGCTGCACGAAGTCGTGATCCTCGTACGGGGCGCCGATGAGCAGCGTGATCACCTGCGAGGGCAGCGGGAGGCCGAACAGCTTGACGAAGTCGGCCGGCGGCCCGGCCGCGACGAGGTCGTCGACGAGGCCGTCCACCATCTGCTGCACCGGCGCCCGCCAGGCCTCTACGCGCTTGATCGTGAAGTGCCGCTGGACCATGCGGCGCTGGACGTCGTGCTCGGGCGGATCCATCCGTATGAAGGTGCGCTCCGCCGCCGCCGCCGCGCCGACACCGGCGCTCAGCTGCGGGTACCCGGGCGCCGACGGCTGCGCCGACAACCGCGGGTCACCCAGCAGGGCGCGGACGTCCTCGTAGCGCGTCACGAGCCACACGCGCTCGCCGTTCCACAACGTCGCTCGTGAGATCGGCTGCTCGGCGCGACGCCGCGCGTACTCCGGCGGCGGGTCCAGCGGGCAGGTGCGCGCGAACGGGAAGGTGTCGGCGGCGGCGTTCGGGGATTGCGTCATCGGATCCTCGGTCGTCGGAGGCGGACCGGCGATCACGCCGTCAACGGGTTGCCGTTGTCGTCCAGGTGGGCGTCGAGGTCGAGGTTCAGCAGCTTGATCGCGTTGCCGCGGCAGATCTTGTAGATCACGTCCGGTGACAGGTGGGCGAAGTGCTCCTCGGCCAGCTTCTTCGTGTCGGGCCAGGTCGAGTCGGTGTGCGGGTAGTCGACCTCGAAGGTCGCGTTGTTCACGCCCACGAGGTCGAGGTTCTTCACGCCGACGTCGTCGCGGAAGAAGCAGCCGTAGACCGATCGGTAGTAGTACGTGGACGGCGGGTCGGGGATTGAGTCGCCCAGCCCGATCCACGCGCGGTGCTGGTTCCAGACATCATCCATGCGCATCAGCGCGTAGGGGATCCAGCCGATCTGGCTCTCCGAGTAGGCCAGCTTGAGGTTCGGGTAGCGGATGAGGATGCCGGAGAAGATGTAGTCGGCCAGCGAGGCCATCGCGTTGTTGAACGACAGCGAGATGCCGACGGCGGCCGGCGCGTCGGGCGAGGTCGCCGGCATGCGGCTGGACGAGCCGACGTGCATGTTGATCGAGGTGCGCGTCTCGTCGCAGGCCAGGAAGAACGGTTCCCAATGCCCGGAGTGGATGCTGGGCAGGCCGAGGAACGCGGGGATCTCGCAGAACGCGACGGCGGTGAAGCCACGGGCGGCGTTGCGCCGGACCTCGGCCGCGGCCAGCTCGGCGTCCCAGAGGGGGACGAGCCCCAGCGGGATCAGCCGCCCGCCCGACGGGCCGCACCACTCCTCGTGCAGGAAGTCGTTGTAGGCCCGGATGCACGCCAGCCCGAGTTCCTTGTCCTTGCCCTCGGCGAAGGTCTGGCCGCAGAAGCGCGGCATGGTCGGGAAGCACAGCGACGCTTCCATGTGGTTGATGTCCATGTCGGCGAGGCGCGCACCGAGCTCGTAGCAGCCCGGGCGGACGTCCTCGTAGGTCACCGGCACGTTCTCGCGCAGGTCGAGCGGCAGGCCGACCGAGGCGTTGATGCGCTTCAGCGCGATGGGCTGCCCTTGGTACATCCAGTAGTCGCCGACGGTTCCGTTCTCGCCGAACTGCACGCGCCAGTCCTGCCCGGAGACGCGGGTGATCTTCTCGATCTTGCCCCGGTGGATGCGCGGCGCGTCGTCCTGGAACTTGGCCGCCAGCCGGGACGTCCACACGTCCGGCGGCTCCATGATGTGATCGTCCACGCTGATGAAGCGGGGGATCGTGGGCGTCTTCTCGGCCTGCGTCACTGAACGTCCTCCGATGAACTCGCGAGATGCTCGAGTCTCGCGGCGGAGGCGTTATAGCCTGCGTTATCCGGTTGTCGTCGCCCCGCTGGCCGGTCGCAGCACCTCGGAGGCCCAGTTCGCGATCTGCACGCGGGAGGTGGCGCCGAGCTTGGCCAGGATGTGCTCGACGTGGCCCTCCACGGTGCGCGGGGAGATGAACAGCTCGGCGGCGATGTCCCGGTTGGAGAGCCCACGGGCCACGAGTTCAGCGACCTCGCGCTCCCGCACGGTGAGCCGGGCCGGTTCGTCGGCGGCGGTGGGCGGGTGGAACGGTGAGGCCGGCTCGGGATCCAGCACCAGCCGCGCGGTCTGGGTGAGATCGAGGCGGCGGCCGGCCTCGAAGGCGGCGCGGTGATCTTCGGGGTCGAGGGCGCGGCGGGTCCGCTCGAGCCCTTCCTGGTGGTGGCTGAGCAGCGAGCGGTAGCCGAGGAGGGAGGCGCCGCCCCACGACCAGATGCGGTCGAGCGCACCGAACAGCGTCGCGCCGAGGACGTGGTCGCCGCGCGCGGCCCGGACCCACGCGCTCACCTCGACCGCCAGGGCGATGCCGAACGGGTCCTCCCGCTGCCACGTCAGTTCGAGGGCGCGCAGCGCGTGCTCGGCGGCGCCGTCGAGGTTGCCGTCCTCGAACAGCACGACCGACTTCACCCACAGCCCGTGAGCGGTCAGCTGGCTGCCGGCCGGCTCGCCACATAGCGCGAGGAACTCGTCGGCGAACGCGAGCGCGGCCGCCGGGTGCCCCTGGTGCGACGAGCTGATCGCCAGCCGCACCAGCGACATGCGCAGGCCGACACTGTCGTCGATCAGGCGGAACTGCTCCAACGCGGTGAGCAGCATGGGTTCGGCCGCGGCGGCGTCGCCCCGGGCCAGTAGACCGTCGGCCGTGAGCAGGGTGAGGAAGGCCCGCGCCGAGTCGTCCAGCTTGTCCAGTGGCTGCTCGGCCAGCTCGGCGAGGAAGCGAGCGACCGCGTCGGTGTCGAGTTGGTTGAGCGCGAGCCACGCGGCGCGGCAGAGGGCTGTGGTGCGCACGCTGCTCGGCTTCTGGTCCAGGAGGAGGAACCGCTCCATCCACGACCGTCCCTCGCCGACCAGCCCGGCCGCCCGCCAGAACAGCCAGCTGTTGGCCGCAGTGGCCAGGCCGATGCGGGCGCGCTCCGGAACCTCGGCGCAGCGTTCGAGCGCCAGGCGCAGGTTGGCCAGTTCGAGGCGCAGCCGGGGCTGCCACGTCGTGCCGGCGCTGCGGCCCCAGTCGTCGGCCGCTCGCTCGACGAGGCCGCAGAAGTAGTCGCTGTGCCGATCGCGCAGATGGTCGCGCTCGGGCAGTTCGACGGCCGCGCCGTAGCGTCGGATGCTGTCCAGCAAGCGGTAGCGGCCGTTCGCGTCCCGGACGAGCACCGACTTGTCGACGAGGTCGCCGATCAACCCGGCGATGCGGGCAGCCGGCAACCGGGCGTCACCGCACACGAGCTCCACGGCGTCGAGGTCGAAACCCCCGGCGAAGACCGCGGCGCGGGCCCACAGCAACTGCTCGTCGACGGTGCAGAGCTGATAGCTCCAGTCGATGAGCGTGAACAGCCCGCGCTGGTGGGGGAGAGCGGTGCGCCGGCCGGTGGTCAGGATGTCGAAGCGCGCGTCGAGTCGTGCGAGCAATTGGTCGATCCGCAGTGCGTTCATCCGCGCGGCCGCGAGCTCGATCGCCAGGGGCAGGCCGTCCAGGCGGCAGCACAGTTCGGCAATCTGGCGGCTGTTGTCGTCGGTGAGCCGGAAGTCCGGCGCGACGGCCCGGGCCCGCTCCACGAACAGCGAGATCGCCGGGTAGCCGGCTAGATCGTCGGAGGGGAGCGGCCCTTCGAGATCGGGCAGCTCGAGCGGATCGAGGCGCAGGACCTCCTCACCGGCGGCGTGCAGCTGTTCGCGGCTGGTGCACAGGACGTGCACGGATTCGGTGGACGCGAGCAGGTATCCGACGAACTCGGCCCAGGTCTCGACGGCGCTTTCGCAGTTGTCGGCCAGGACGAGCAGGTGCTTGCCGGCGAGCGTGCCCGCCACGGCGGCTGCCCATGAGCCCTCGGCGGCGTCCGGCACGCCGAGCTGGGCGGCGGCGGCCCGCACGACGAGGTGCGGGTCGCCGGTGCCGGCGACGTCGAGGAAGCGCACGCCGTCGGCGAAGGAGCCGGCCACCCGGTCAGCGACCTCCAGCATGAGCCGCGTCTTGCCGACGCCGCCCGGTCCGGCGATCGTGACCAGCCGCGACCGGAGCGTGCGGGCGGCGAGGTCAGCCAACTCCACCTCGCGGCCCACGAAACTGGAGACCCGGTGCGGAGGATCGGTGTCCGGTGCGAAGGAGATGGCGCGACTGCCTTCCTGCGGCCGCGCTGTCAGCGGGCGTCGCGTCTCGATTTCGGCCAGCATAGACAGCCGGTCATCCGCTCACCACTGCGTCGAGGGTGCGGGCGGCGCCGACCGGCGGCCGCGGGGAGCCTCCGCGCCGGGCGGTTGATCGTCCGGCGGACAGGTGCCCCTGCTGGAAGAGCCGGCGCGCGTCGCCCGGGCACAGGCCGATGTCGCGTAGCGCGTCGGCGGCGCGCCGGTAGACCGCCATGCAGGAGACCTCGCTCCCGGTCTCGCGTTCGATCGCGAACAGCAACCGGTAGGCCGAGTCGCTGTACCGGTTTCGTGCGACGACCCGCTCGCACTCGGCGCGGGCGTCGTCGTAGTGGCCCTCGGTCGCGAGCAGCCGGGCGAGCGCGACGCGCGCCTCCTCCTCCACCACGTCCATGCGGTTGCGGCGTTGCTCGGCCCAGGGCAGCACGCTGCCCTCGAGGTAGCGGCCTCGCACCCCGTCGAGGAGGCGGCGCAGGTCGTCGCTGTTGGCCGGCGAGCCCGGCGCACCGGCGCTCGCGGCCTCCACCTCCGCGTCGGTCGATCGCAACTGCACGTCGTCGGGCAAAGCGACCAAACCGGCGGCAAGGCCGCTCTGCCGGCGCACCAACGCGATTCCGGTCAGTTCGCGCACCTTGTGGGTGATCTGGCGGAAGTAGTTGCCGGCCTGGCGAGGCTCGGAATCCGGGAACAGCAGGCGGGTGACCTCGGACCGGGCGATCCCGGCGGGGTGCAGCGCCAGCAGACCGGCGAACTCGATCACCTTCAACCGGCCCACGCCGAGGCGCCGCCCGTCGAGTTCCAGATCGCGCTCGGCGCCGAACGGGTGGACGCGCAGGACCCGGGTCGGTCTCGATGGCCGGGATGAGTCCGGGGTCGCAGCGCCGTCCGTGGCTAGTGCCGGCACTGCATGGACGAGCGCTGACCGCACGGACATCGAGCCGTCCAGCTGTTGCATGGATCCTCCCGTCGTCGTGTGACCGGAGTCTCGCCACGCCGGCGCCGAGGGACATACGTGATTCCACCCGTCTGGCCTACGTGTTTCGCGGCGGTTACCGAGCCGGCCACGTAGGTACCCGGCGGTTCTGCGCGGGTGTGCGGATAACGGCTCTGATAACGACGTCGCCCGCAGCCTGACCGCGAAGCCTGACCACGGCCCGGAGCCTTTCGGACCGTTCGCCGGTGAGGGGATCGACGTGACTACCTTCGGCCTGATCGTCCCGCAACGGGCGGCGCTGTTCGGCGTCGCAACGCTCCCCGAACTGCTCGCGCTGGCACCGGTGGCCGAGAGCTCCGGGCTCATGGACACCGTGTGGGTCGGCGACAGCCTCACCTCGAAGGCCCGGGCGGAGTCGTTGACCTGCCTCGGTGCCCTTGCCGGTATGACCACGCGGCTCAAGCTGGCGGTGGGGTGCATGGCGAGCTTCCCCGTGCGCGACCCGGCGCTGTTCGCCTACCAGTGGGCGTCGCTGGACCAGATCTCCGGTGGCCGCATGCTGCTTGCGGTGTGCAACGGACTGCAGAAGCGGGACGGCGCATCGGAGCAGGAGGGCCGGCATTTCGGCGGCGTACCGGACCGGGAGCGCGCACCGCGGCTCGAGGAGTACATGGATCTCGTCCGGCAACTGTGGAGCGGCGACGTCGTCAGCTTCGACGGCCGGTTCGCGCACTACGACGAACTGCAGCTCACCACGACGCCGGTGCAGCAACCGTGCCCCATGTGGATCAGCGCCAACCCGGCCGGGCCGGCCGCGGCCAAGGTGCTGCACCGCGTCGCCACCAAGTCCGACGGCCTGCTCACCCTGCAGTACGGACCCAGCTACATCTCCAACGTACGCAAGCAACTGGACGCCGAGCTGGAGACCGCCGGCCGCTCCGTCGAGGGCTTTCCGGTCGCGGCGTACCACAGCGTGAACATCGGCGACGACCCCGAGACCTGCCTGGACGAGGCCTGCCGGTTCTTCGACGAGTACTACGGCCCGGGAATGTTCGACCGGGACGCCGCCCGCTCGATCTGCGCTGTCGGCCCCCCCGAGGCTTGCGCCGAGCAGCTGGTGGCCCTCGCCGCCGAGGGCGTCACGCACATCGCGCTGCGCATGGCCTCGTGGCGCCAACGGGAGCAGCTCGAACTGGCGCTCGACAAGGTCTTGCCGGCCTTCGCTGCGTGATCTCTGGTGGACGCCGGTACGGGCATTCCTCATAACGCTGTCGATAACACCCGTCCGCGATCCTGCCGACTCCCGCTGGATCCCACGAAAGGCGCTCGGTGACCCTGTTACTGACCGACGGTGACGTCCGCACCGCCTGCGCCATGCCGGAGCTGGTGTCGAGCCTCGCCGACGGCCTGCGCAAGGGCGGTGAGGGCTCCGGCGCGCTGATCCCGGAGCGGCTCAACCTCGCGGTCGGCCCCAAGTTCCTGCGCGTCATGCCGGCCGTCCTGCCCGAGGCCGGGATCTACGGGCTGAAGTTCTTCCAGGGTTCGATGGCCGACGGGGTGCGCTACGTCGTGATCGTCGGGTCGCTCGACACCGGCGAGATCCTCGCGATGCTCGACTCGGCCTACCTGACCGCGGCCCGCACCGGGGCGACGAGCGCCGTCGCCACCGCCGCGCTGGCCCGGCCGGACGCCGCGACGGTCGGCGTCGTCGGCTCGGGCCTGGAGGCGCGCACCAACCTCACCGCCATCGCGGCGGTGCGACCGCTCAGCGACGTGCACGTCTTCAGCCGGGACGCACGGCGGCGGGCCGAATTCGCCGCCGCGATGAGCACCCAACTGTCGGTGCCGGTGACGGCCTGCAACTCGGCGGTCGAAGCGGTGCGCGGCCGGGACGTCGTTATCGTGGCGACCAACACCGGGACGAACGGCCCCGTGGCCTACGAGGGCGCGTGGGCCGAGCCGGGCCAGCACGTCGTCTCGATCGGCTCGACGTCGCCGGTGCTGCGCGAGATCGATCCGGCGACCTTCCTTCGCGCCGACCACGTCGTGTTCGATGCACCGGCCGCGCAGATCGGGGAGGAGTCCGGCGACGTCGTCGCCCTCCTCGCCGAGCGACCCGGCTGGAACGGCGGCACCGCGCTCGCCGACCTGCTCGGTGGCCGCGCGACCGGGCGCCGCCGGCCGGAGGACATCACCGTCTACAAGTCCGTCGGCACCGCCGAGCAGGACCTCGTCGCCGCGCTGCACGTGTACGAGTCCGCGCTCCGGCTCGGCCTCGGCACCGAGATCGGCGAGCTGGCCGTACCCAAGAAGTTCTGACGCGATCCCGGCGTTCGCTGCGAGCGCCCCGAGTGAGGAGACGACCCATGGCGATCGAGGAGGTCGAGTTCGCGAGCGCGGGCGAGACGATTCGCGGGGATCTCTACCTGCCGGCCGGGCCTGGCCCGCATCCCGTCGTGGTCATGGCCGGCGGCTGGTGCTACGTCAAGGAACTCCGCCAACCGCAGTACGCCGAGGAGTTCACCGACCGCGGCTTCGCCGCCCTGATCTTCGACTACCGGCGTCTCGGCGCGAGCGACGGGGAGCCCCGGCAGCACATCGACGGGTGGGACCAGATCGAGGACTACCGCAACGCGATCACCTACCTCGAGACCCGGCCCGACATCGACCCGGAACGCATCGGCGCGTGGGGCATCTCCTACAGCGGCGGGCACGTCCTGATCCTCGCGGCCATCGATCCGCGGGTGAAGGTGATCGTGAGCAACGTGCCGGTCATCGACGGCTGGATCAACATGAACCGGGTGCAGGGCGCCGAGCGCATGCGCAAGGTCATGCAGGTCGTGTTGGACGACCGCCGGCGGCGGTTTGCCACCGGCGAGCACTCCTACATCGGCATGTCGGCCACTCCACAGGGCATCGACGACGACATCACGACCTGGCCGTTCGACGAGATCCGCCGCGTGTTCCTCGAGCTGCAGAAGACGCAGGCGCCGCGGCACGAGCACCGCAGCACGGTGGCGTCCCTCGAGAGCCTGCTCGACTACAACGCGGCGCCGTACGCCAAGCGCATCGTGAACAAGCCCGTGATGATGATCGTGGCCGAGGCCGACGACATCACGCTGTGGGATCTCGAGACCGAGGTGTTCGAGTCGATCCCGTCGTCGGCCAAGAAACTCGTGGTGCTGCCGTCGACCAGCCACATGACGCTCTACAGCGACCTGACCGCGCTGGACCTGGCCGCCAAGGCGGCCGGTTCGTGGTTCGCCACCCACCTCGCCGAGCTCCCGTCGATCGAGTCGCGGTTGAAGGAGTTCTCTTGACCGACGGCGGTGCCGGCGCCGGCGGCCTACACCCTGCGGCGCCGGTCCCCGACCCATTCCGCCTGGACGGCGAGGTCGCCGTCATGGTCGGCACCAGCCCGAACATCGGCGCCGGCATCGCCCTGCGCCTCGCCGACGCCGGCGCCGCAGTGGCCTGCGTCGACCTCGACCTGGCCGCCGCGAGCGCGGTCGCCGGCGAGATCGAAGGCCGTGGTGGACGGGCCGCCGCGTTCCAGTGCGACGTGACGGACGAGCCCTCCGTGGAGCGGGCCCTCGACGAGATCACCGCCCGGCTCGGCCGTCCGGATCACCTCGTGAACGGCCCCGTGCGGTACCTCGAGAAGGGACTCCGCACGATGTCGCTGGCCGAGTGGCGCGGGCAGCTCGCCGTGCTGCTGGACGGGCCCTTCCTGTTCACCCGGTCGGTCGCCCTCCGGCTGATCGACGCGGGCGCCCCCGGGTCCGTCCTCAACCTCGTCTCGACCGCGGGCCACCAGGGCGAGCCGGACAATATCGGCTACGCCACGGCGAAATCCGGCCTTCTGAACTTCACCCGCTCGGCCGCGGTCGAGCTGGCCCCGTTCTGCATCCGCGTCAATAGCCTCACGCCCACGTCGACCGATCCGGCCGAGGGGCTCGAACGCTCCCGGCGGTGGGGGCTCTCCAAGGCGATGCCGCAGCACGCGGCGGCCCTGGCCCTGGCCGTCGAGCAGGTTCCGTTGCGGCGGCTGCCGGCACCGAGCGACTACGGCAACGCCGCCGTTTTCCTGGCGTCGCCGGCGGCCCGCATGATCACCGGCATCGACGTGCCGGTCGACGGGGGCTCGCTGGCGAAGTACTGGCGGGTCAAGCCGTCGCCGACGCCCTGACCCCACCCCGGACGACGAGAAACGGTGACCCCATGCAGTTCGCCCCCGGCAATGCACGTGAGTGGGCACGCGAGAACCTCGCCGGCGTCTGCAACGTCATCATCCCGTCCTACAGCGCCGACCTGCAGTCGGTGAACGAGGCGGCCACCCGCCACGACGTCCGCCGCGAGATCGAGCTCGGCTTCAGCGGCGCGCTCATCGTGGCCGAGACAGCGACGTCGAAGGACGAATACGTCCAGGTGATGCAGTGGGCCGCGGACGAGGCCGCCGGTCGGCTGATCCTCTTCTTCCACGCCACGTTCAACACGCTGGCCGAGAACATCGAGATGGCCAAGCGGGCGCAGGAGGCCGGCGCCGACATGGTGCTGCTGTCCTACCCGCCGAGCTTCTACCCGCGCACCCTGCGGGACGTCTACGACTACACGGCCGAGTTCTGCCGCAACACCGACCTGGGCGTGATGGTGTTCCCGGTGCCGTTGTGGGGCTTCGAGCGGCTGCACCCGTCGTCGATCCCGGTCGACATGCTCGAGGAGCTCGTCGACGAGCTGCCGAACGTGGTGTCGATCAAGGCCGAGGGCGGCATGCCGTCCATCGCCGGCTTCACCGAGACGTGGCACCGCCTGCACGAGCGCGTGGTCGTGACGATGCCGCTCGAACAGCAGGCCATCCCGCTCGCGACGGTGTTGCCGTTGCAACTGATCGCGACCTCCAACACCGAGTGTCTAGGTGGGGCGGTGCCGGAGATGCTGCGGCTGTGCCGCGCCGGCGAGTACGAACAGGCCATGGCCCGCTTCTGGGCGGTGCAGCCGGCCCGGCTTGCCAACGAGCGGGTGGGGGTCGCCGGCTCGAACGCGGTCAACCGCATGGTGTGGAAGTACCAGGCCTGGCTCACCGGCTTCAACGGCGGCCCGTTGCGGCAGCCAACCCCGCGCCTGGTGTCCTCGCAGATGAGCGGCTACCGCGCCGCCGCCGCCGCGGCCGGCATTCTCGACGCTCCGGACGGGGACGAGGCGTTCTTCACCGGCCGCCACCCTTGCTGAGGAGGGACGGCGCCGGCCGGCGTCAGAGCCCGAGCGAGACGTACTTCGTGTCGAGGTAGTCGGCGAAGGCGTACTTGCCGCCCTCGGTGCCGTACCCCGACAGCTTGCGACCGCCGAACGGGGCCTGCCCGGTCGACGGGGCGCCGTCGTTGACCCCGACGACCCCGTACTCGAGCCGTTCGACGACGCGCAGCACCCGGCCGAGGTCGCGGCCGAACACGTAGGCGGCGAGGCCGTACGGGCTGTCGTTGGCGCGGCGCACGGCCTCGGCGTCAGTGCGGAACCGGGACACCGCTGCCACCGGTCCGAACGTCTCCTCCCGGAAGATCGTCATGTCGTCGGTGACGCCGGTGAGCACGGTCGGCGCCCAGAACAGCCGGCTCAGGCCCGGGGCGACCGCGGCCCGGTGCCCGCCGGTGGCCAACACCGCGCCGCGGCGCACCGCGTCGTCAAGGTGCCGCTGCACGGTCGCCACGGCGTTCTCGTCGATCAGCGGGCCGACGTCCGCCGGACCGGTGGTCGCGCCGACGGTGAGTGCGCGGACGGCGGCGGTGAACCGGGCGCAGAACTCGTCGTGGACGGCGTCGGCGACGTAGATGCGATTGGCCGCTATGCAGGACTGGCCGTTGTTGCGGAACTTCGCGCGCAGCACGCCGGCTACCGCGACGTCCAGGTCGCAGTCATCGAGGACGATCACCGGCGCATGGCCGCCGAGTTCGAGCGACAGCCTCGTCACGTTCTGCGCCGACCGGCGGATCAGGTCCTGGCCGACCTCGGTCGAGCCGGTGAAGGAAACCTTCCGCACGCGTGGGTCGGCGAACAGCACGTCGGCCACGAGCGCGCCGCGACCGGTGATGACGTTGAGGACGCCGGGCGGCACCCCGGCCTCGAGGGCCAGTGCGCCCAAGGCAAGGGCGGTGAGCGGGGTCTGGCTGGCCGGCTTGACGACCTGGGTGCAACCGGTGGCGAGCGCAGGGCCGGCCTTCCGGGTGATCATCGCCAGCGGGAAGTTCCACGGCGTGATCGCGGCGGTGACGCCGACCGGGCTGCGCAGCACCATGATCCGCTTGTCCGGGTTCCAGGTCGGGACGAGTTCGCCGTAAATCCGCTTCGCCTCCTCGGCCGACCACTCGAGGAACGAGTGCCCGTACTGCACCTCGCCGCGCGCCTCGCCGACCGGCTTGCCGCCTTCGCGGGCGATGAGCGCGGCGAGTTCCTCGCGGTTGTCGAGTACGAGGTCGGCCAGCCGACGCAGGATCCGGCTCCGGTTGTCGGCGGTCTCGTCCCGCCAGGCCGGGAACGCGGCGGCCGCGGCGTCGACCGCGGCCTGCACGTCGACGGCGGTCACCGACGGGACCCGGCCCAGCTCGGCGCCGGTCGCCGGATCGAGCACGGTGATCGTGCCTCCGTCCGCGGCGTCGCGCCATCGGCCGTCGATCAGGTTCCGGGTGGGCAGCGTGGCTGGCGTCGTGGTCATCGCCGGCTCCCCGTGGCCGTCTCGAGCGGCCGCCCGGAGCGGTGCGGGCAGCCGTGCTCGCGATGCGCGGCGACCTCGTCGGCGAAGTCGTGCAGCAGCGACAGCGCGACCCGGGCGGCCCCGTCGGGCAGGCGGCAGACGCCGCGATCGAAGAGGGTGGTCACGAACTGTTCGAGCTCCTTCACCGAGATTCCGGCCGGCGTTCCGTCCTCCAGCGCCCGCAGAGTCGCGGCCATGTCCGGCAGGCCGCGGGAGCACGGCGGGCACTGGTCGGCGGTCTCGCCGGCGAAGTAGCCGACGATGTCGGCGACCACGCCGACCGGGCAGTGCTCGTCGCCGAGCACCTGCACCGACTTGGTGCCCAGGGATGCACCGGCCGCGCGCAGTGCGGCCGCGTCGAGGGTGACGTCGAACCGGTCGCGCCCGATCAGGGCGCCGGCGTAGCCGCCGACCAACACGGCCCGCGCCCCCGAGTGCCCGGTCTCCGCCAGCAACGCCGACAGTGGGTAGCCGAGCGGGCGCTCGACGACCGTGACCGGACCGCCGAACGGGCCGACGCTGAACAGCCCGGTGCCCGGCTCGGCCGTGGTGCCCACGCTGCGGTACGCGTCGGGGCCGAGCACCTGGGCCAGGGCGACGTCGGCGAGCGTCTCCACGTTGTTGACGACGGTCGGGCGCCCGTAGAGCCCGACCTCGCCGGGGAACGGCGGGCGGAGCCGCGGCAGCGGCCGGCCGGATTCGATCAGCCGGAGCAGCGCGCTCTCCTCGCCGGCCACGTAACGCTCCGGCACCTCCTGGTGTCGTAACTCCAAGCCGTCCAGCAGCCCGCGGCCGGCCGCCTGCTCCGCCAGCGCGGCGAAGGCGGTGCGGGCGGCCGTCGCACCGGCGTCGATCGCCACCACGACCAAGGACGCGCCGACCGCGCGCGCGGCGAGCCGCAGGCCGTCCAGCACCAGCGCCGGCCGGTGCTCGAGCAGGTAGCGGTCCTTGACCGTGCCCGGTTCGCGCTCGGCGCCGTTGAGCACGAGGACGGCGTCGTCCCGGCGCGTCAACGACCACTTGTTGGCCGTCCCGAACATCGCGCCGCCCTGGCCGGCGACGCCGGCCGCGCGAACCGTCGCCGTCACGTCCTCGCCCGGGACGTCGGCGAACCCGCCCTTTGCCACCCAGTCGTCGAGCGACTCGACTTCGCCCGGAGCGGTGAGCAGCCGTCGCGGTACCGGGTCGGCGGCCGCCGGCGGCGCTGCCGCTGGTGCGGGCGGTTCCTCCCCGGCCGTGGCCGCCACCGGCACGAGGACCTGCTCGAAGATCGCGTTGCGGGGGCAGAGCGCGCTGGCCTCGAGCGCGCGGTCGCGCACCTCGCGGTCGGCGATTGCTTGGCCCGCGTCGGCCCGCACGTAGCCCGTCTCGTACCGGTCGAGCGCGAACACCTCGGGGGCGACGAGCACGCACACGCCCTGGCCGTCGCAGCGGGTGGCGTCGATGCGGAACCGCACCCGTTGGTCGGTGGTCTGCAGGCGCCTGTCCATGACTGTTCGCCCGCTCAGAGGATGATGCTGAGCGTGCCGTGGTCGTTGAGGTTCTCCTGGTCGAGTTCAGCCCGCCGGAACTCGATGAGGAAGCTTTCGCCGGCCGGCACCAGCCGGTAGTGGTACTCGCCGACGTACACGTTGAGGCCCTGCCGGTTGCGGTACACGGCGAAGTTGGCCCGCACGTCGAGCCGGTCCGCCTCGCCCGGCGTGACCCGGACGTTGCTGATGAGCCGACGGGTGCGCGACCACGGGAACTCGCGGTGGGCCTTACGGCTGTTGAGCCTTTTCACGCGCGACTGCATCATCGCCCGCGTGTCGGAGATGAGCATCAGGGAGTCAGCCGGGCCGCCCTGCGGACGGTTGGTGGCCGGCACCTCGTAGCGCGCGTCGGCGGTGAACAGCTCGAGCCACGCCTCGAGCTGCCACGAATCCAGTAGGTGCGCCTCGTGGTACAGGAATTCCTCCACCGCCGCACGAAGCGCGACCGGCCGCCAGGTCTCCAATGGCGGCGTGTCCAGCGTCATGATGCCACGACCGCGGGCTCGTCCTGCGGCGCCTCGATCGAGCTGACCCGCTCGGGGAAGGTGCCGGTATCGAGCATCGACGCGTACGCCCGCCAGAAGGTGCGGATCTGGATCTCGTCCTGCGGGTTGGGCTCGGTCGCCATGCCGCGGGAGATGTCGCTCCACTGGGGCTCGTCGGCCTGGAAACCCGCTTGGCACGACTCGAGGGCCTCGACGTCGTCCGGACTGGCGAAGCCGCCGGGCCCTAGGAAGGTGAGGAAGCTGTCGAGGCGCCGTTGGAGGCGCGCGCTGCCCGCGTGCTCCTCCCGGGGCGCGAGCGCCCACGCCTCCAGCCGGTGCCGGTCCACGTCCATCGGTTCGATGCGCCGGATGGTGATCGCGGCGACGTCGTTGATGATCAGGTTCGGGAAGATCAGCAGGTTACGGAACGTCCCGGCCATGCGGCGCGCGCGTTCCTCACCGTGCCGCACGGCGAGATCGGCGAGGATGCTCTCGATGTCCGGACGGGCCTCGTCCCCGAAGAACGGTTCCCAGAACGCGATCGGCCGCGCCCACGCCGCCTGGCTCTCCATGACGGCGTGCCCGTTGCCGAGATCGACGCCACCACCATTGTTCAGGCCACCGGTGCTCTGCCCGCCGCCGCTGTCCTTGACGAAGTCGATGTAGGTGGCGTGCACGGTCGGCGCGTGGTAGCCGTCCATGCTGTTCTCCACCATCAGCTTCCAGTTGGCGCCGACGCTGTAGAGGTGGGTGCCCTCGACGACGCGCATGCCTTCCCGCGCCTGGTCGAACACCAGGTCGAGGTACTCGGTGGCCGCACCGAGGTAGGTGCGCAGGTCGACGGCCTGCGGGTCGAAGTTGACGAAGTACAGCCCGCGGTACCCGTCCACCTGGGCCGGGCTCTTGAGGTCGTAGTCGGACTTGCGGAACCGGCGGCTGTAGCCGCCGGCGCCGGGCGTCACGACCAATCGGCCCCGGGTGTCGAAGCTCCACGCGTGGTAGAAGCACTGGAACACGCGGGCGTTGCCGGAGTCCTCCCGGCACAGCGTCGCCCCGCGGTGCGTGCAGGTGTTGTAGAAGACCCGCACCTCGCCGTCGGCGTCGCGCAACAGGATCAGCGGCCGGCCGGCGACCGTCCGGCGCACGTAGTCGCCCGGCTGCTCGATCTCCGACTCGTGGCCGACGTAGAGCCAGCAGTGGTCGAAGATCCGCTTCTGCTCGTCCCGGAAGACCTCGGGCGAGGTCATCAGAGAGCGGTGCACTCGAAAGATGCCGTCCTGCCGGTCGTCGATCAGCTTGTCGGCCAGATAGCTCATGAGCTCTCCACGGGAACGGGGACGGGACGGGCAGCGGTCGGCTCGGCCGGCACGAACTCGGCGATCTCATCGGCGGAGTAACCCAGCGCGCCGAGGACGTCGGCGGTGTGTTCGCCGACGGCCGGTGCGGCGACTCCGGTGGTCGAGCGCCAGCTGGCGAACGAGCAGGGCGTGTCGACAGCCTGGTACTCGTGACCGTCCGGGCGCCGGATCGTGCGGAACGCGCCGCCGCGCGCCGTCGCGTCTCGCACCATGTCGTCGACGCTGCGCACCGGCGCCCAGGTCAGGCCCGCGCCGTCGAGGCGCTCGCCCCACTCGGTGAGGCTGCGCTGGGCGAAGATCTCGTCGAGGGCCTCGACGAGGGCGGCCACCGGCCCGGCGGCGCGCGGTACGGCGCCGCCGCGAAAACGCGGATCGTCGTCGAGCCACGCGGCGTCGAGCGCGCCGAGCAGCGCCGGCCAGTCGCGGGCCGGGTGCATCACCTGAAGCCAGAGCCAGCGCCCGTCGACGGTGCGGAAGCAGTTCAACGTCGGGATCAACGGTTGGCGGCGATCGTTGGCGCGGCGGCTCCCGGCGAGCAGCGCGTCACTGACCTCGGAAGCGGCGAGCCAGGTGCCGGTCGAGAGCAACGACGTCGCGACGTGGTCGCCCTGACCGGTCGTGGTGCGGCGCAGCAGGGCGGCGAGGACGCCGGCGGCGAGCAGCGCGCCGCTGGCCCGGTCGCCGAGACCGCCGGCCGGTTGGGGCGGTTCGCCGTCCGGGCCGGCGAACAGGTCGGCGACGCCGGAGTACGACCAGAAGGCGCCGTGATCGAAGCTGCGCACGTCGGCTCGGTCGTGATCCAGGCCGTAGCCGGTGATCTGCCCGTACACGAGCCGCGGGTTCACCTCGCACAGCGTCGGCGCGTCCATCTGCAGGCGGGCGAGGACGGACGGGCGGAGGTTGGTCAGGAACACGTCGGCCGCGCCGATGAGGCGGTGCGCCGCTGCGACCGGGCCGGGGCGGGTGAGGTCCAGGGCCACGCTGCGGCGCGAGCGGTTGTGCAGGTCGAAGCGCGGGTTGGCGACCACGCCGGCGGCGACCGATCCCGGGCCCCGCGCCGGGTCGCCCTCCGGCGGCTCGATCTTGATGACCGTCGCGCCCCAGTCGGCCAGCAACGTCGCGCACGAGGGGGCCGAGGCGAATCGGCCGAGCTCGACGACGGTCCAGCCGTCGAGAGGCGGCGCGGCGACGACGGAGTCGCGAACGGCGTCGTCCCAGGGCACGACGCCAGCGTCATCGCGCCTCATTACGCCGACCATTATTCAGCGATCACTGGCCGGCGCGGGCCGTGCGCCGCACTGGCGGGCCGATCTCGGCGCCGACTCCCTGGTCGATGAGCCGGCGCACTTCACCGGGGCGCAGGCCGAGTTCGCTCAGGGCGAGCTGCGCCCGCTGGAACACCGCCAGCGCCGACGTCTCGCTGCCCGCGACCCGCTCGACGCCGACGAGGATGCGGTAGGCGGGGTCGGAATAGCGGTTGCGCTCGAGGACGGTCTCGCACATCCGCCGCGCCTCGTCCCACTCGCGCCGCTCGACCAGCAACCGGGCGAGCTCGAGCGTCGCCTCCTCGCGCACGATCGCCAGGTGATTGCGCTGTTCCTCGGCCCACCAGAGGGTGCTGTCCCAGAGGTACGGTCCGGTCATCACGGCCAATGCCTGTTGCAGCTGGTCGATGCGCTCGGGGCCGACGAGCGCGCTGGCCGACGAGATCAGACGTTCGCACTCGACGTCGGCCGAGCGCGTGACGACGTCCGGCTGCGCCAGCACCAGCTGGCCGCGGCGCTCGAGCGCAACGCCGGTCGCCTGCCGGAGCTTGTGGGTGATCTGCCGGAAGTGGTTGCCGCCGTTGCGGCTGTCGGTCTCGGGAAACAGCATTTGCTGGAGCTGGAAGCGGTCGATGCCCTCCGGGTGCCGGGTCAGGCAGGCGACCAGCTCGAAGATCTTGAGCCGGCCGATCGGGACGCGTTCGCCGTCCAGCGTGAGGTGGCGATCCCGGCCGAAGGGTTGCAGGGCAAGGACGGTTCCGCGCTGGGCCTCCTGGTCGAGCCCGCGCAGGTTGGCCCGCGCGGACGGCACGGCGACGAGCCGGCGCCACCGCACGTCCGAGGCGTCGCGGGCCATCTCCCGATGCCGGACGTTCGGGAACAACCGCACGGCCCAGAGCAGCGCCGAGACGTTCCCGGCCAACTGGGCGACGTGGTAGGCCAGTGCTGCGGACTGCCTCGCACCGTCGTCGTCGCCGACGAGGGCCGACGCCTCGGACTTGGCCGCGGCCGCCAGCGGCAGGAACAGCCGGCGTTGCGCCCGCGACATGGCGGTGACCGCCTCCTCGAGGATCAGCTGCGCCGCGCCCGGTTCGCCCCGCCGCAGCCGCGCGATTCCGATGAAGCACTGGGCCCACTCGACGTACGCCGCCTGGCCGCTTCGCGAGAGGGAATCGAGCAGGGTCACGAGGTCGTCGAGCGCCCGGTCGGTGTCGCCGTGCACCGACTCGACGTGGGCGGCGAACAGCTCGTAGACCTCGGCCAGCGCGAACCCGCTGCGGTGGCTGTCGCTCACCGCCGCTTTCAGCAGCGGGACGGCGGAGAGGTCCTGCCCGCAGGTAAGATGGGTGACGGCCTCGATGAAGCGCGAGTGCGGGCGTTCCCGGATCTCGGCCGGCACGCGTTGCCACAGGCGCAGGGCGGCCGACTCGTCGTTGCGGAAGGCCGCTGCGAGCACCGGGTTGGGGTTGAGCAGGACGAGGTCGTCGTCGATCGGGACGAGCCGCGCGAGCTCGCCCAGCCGTCCCTGGACGAGCAGGCCCCAGCTCAGCAACCGCTCGGCCTCGTGCCACCGGTCGCCCCGCGGGATCCGGGCCGGACCGGCCGCGGTCAGGCTGGTGATCATGAACCGGACGGCGGCCGCGCGGTCGTCCGCCTCGTACTCATCGAGCAGCGCCAGAGCCGATCGCGGATCGGACTGCAGCGACCACGCGGCGATCGCCAGCAAGGACGGGTCGGCCATGAGGGCCGCGCGCAGGCGGCCGTCCCGGTGCAGCCGCGTGATGAGGTTGAACGCGCGGTCGTACTGCCGCGAGCCGTGGAGCGCGCGGATCCAAGCGCCCAGCAGGAGTGGCTCGGAGGAGACACGGCGCTCGCCCAGCCGGTCGAGCCAACGCATGACGACCGGCCAGTCGGCCCGCTCGTACAGCTCCGGCAGCGCGCGGGTGATAGCGGCCATGGCCTCGTCGAGCCGACCGATGGCGGCGAGCAGCTCGCTGGCCTCCTCGTGGCGACCCTCCCGCGCCAGGTAGCCGGCGTGGCGCCGGACGAGCTCGTCGTGCGACTCCGGGCGGGTGGTCAACAGCCGCTCGCGCAGGGTCAGCCGCAGCAGGGAGTGGTAGGTGATGGCGTCGCTGGTTACCGTCATCGCGGGCAGGTGCCGACCGGCGACGGCTAGCCAGGCCCGGTAGGCGTTGGGGCCGTGCAGCGCCACGGCGGCATCCGGAGTGACCGCGTCGAGGATGCAGGTGTCGAGCAGGAAGTCAAGCTCGTCGGCGGGCAGTTGGTCCAGCACCTGCGAGTCGAGGTAGCGCGTCAATGTCTTGGCGTCGGCGCCGCTCCCACCGCCGTCCGGCAGCCCGAATCGCGCGGCGAAGGCCACTCCGGCCATCCACCCTCCAGTGGATTCGTGGATCCGCGCGGCCAGCTCCGGGCCGGCGCCCAAGGCCGCCAGGTAGTCGGCCGTCTCCTCCGGCGTCAGGTTGAGATCCTCGGCCGAGACGAACCCGATCCGGCCGTGGACGAGGCGCTTGTCGAGCGGCCACGGCAGTGGCGACCGCGACACGAGGACGACGCGCATGGTGTCGGGCACGTACTCGAGGAAGGTGTCGAGGGCGAGCCACGGTTCGGAGGCGTCAAGGTTCTGGCACTCGTCGATGACCAGCGCGCACGGCGTCCCCGCGCAGGAGGACGCGAGCAGCGCGGCCGCTTCCTCCGTCGTGCCGTCCGACTCGTGGGATCGCCGGATGGTGTCCACGGCGCGCGGGGCCACGCTCCGCAGCGCACTGGCGAGGTCGAAGATGAGGCGCGGCGCCGAGTGGTGCGCCCGGTCGACCGTCAACCAGGCCAGCGGCATGGACAGCGCCTGTGCGCACAGCTGGGCCTGCACCGTCTTGCCGGTGCCCGGTCCGGCCATCACCGCGGCCACGCCGTACGTGTCGAGCAGTTCGAGCATCGTGCGGGTCACCCGCGGCCGGCTGCGGCACTCCTTGGGCAGGCCGGGGGGACGGTAGCGGTGGTGCAGCGCGAGGCGCTCCCCGTCGGGCATGGGGAACAGTGAGTCACTCCGCCCGGGCGGGGGCCAGCGCAGGTAACGCGCACGGTAACGGCGACTGGCGTGGATGGCCGGCGTGGACGAGGTTCAGAGGAACTCGCGCGAGCGGGTCCGGATGACCGATCCGGAGGTCTGGGAGTTCCTCCGCGAGCCCAACGTGGCGACCTTCTGCAGCCTGAATGCCGACCACACAATCCACGCGGCGGCGATGTTCTACGGCTTCCTCGACGGCCGGCTCGCGGTGCACACCAAGCGGAAGAGCCAGAAGATCCGCAACGTCCTGCGCACGCCGACGATCACCGTGCTCGTCGAGGACGGCCGGCAGTACCGCGAGTTGCGTGGCGTGCAGGTGGTCGGCCGCGGCACCGTCCTGGACGACCCGTCCCTCGTCGCGGCGCTGTCCGCGGAGATGAACGCCCGCTACGGGTGGGGCCGCTCACCCGAGGAGGCGGGGCAGTCGGACAAGCTGCGCAACCGAGTGGTGCTGAGTGTGGACGTCGACCGGATCGCGAGCTGGGACCATCGCAAACTCGACGGCGGCCCGCTGATGGCTGACGACCGTAACGCGGCCGGTAATGCGACCGCCGCAGGCTGGCGCCCGTGAACACGGGGCCGCGCCGCCGCGGCGACCTGCACCTCGTCCGTCCCCTCGCCGGGCCGCCGGTGCCCGACCACCCGCCGTGGCGTGCCCGCCTCGCCGACCTGATGCGTCGGTGGATCGAGGAATGTGCGCACGTCGACTACTTCGGGCTCGCGGTCGTCGCCCGGGACGGCGACGTGTTTCCGCGGTGAGGCTCGACCTGGCCGGCTAGCGTGTGCTGGTCGTCGGCGCCAGCAAAGGGCTCGGCCGGGTGACCTCGGCCGCCTTCTTGGCCGAGGGCGCCAAGGTGGCCGGGGTCGCCCGCAACGCGGAGATGCTCGAGGCCACCGTGGCCGAGCTGGGCGGCGACGCCGCCGGCGTGCGCGCGTTTGCGGCCGACTTCACCGACACGGAGCGGGTCCGGGACGTCGTGCACGGTGCGGCCGACTGGCTCGGCGGGCTGGACGTCCTGGTCAACTGCGCCGGCCTGAACTACGTCCGCCAGGACTCGATCCTCGACCTCACCGACGACATGTGGCGGGCCGCGTTCGAGGTGTGCGTCATGGCGACCGTGCGTGCGTCGACGGCCGCGATCCCGATCATGCGGGCCGGCGGCGGTGGATCGATTGTGAACATCTCGGCACTCTCCTCGCGCTGGCACCGCCCGTACTGTGCCCAATACGGGGCCATGCAACTGGCGAAGGAGAACTACAGCCGCAACCTCGCGAAGGAGTTCGCCACCAAGGGCGTTCGCGTCAACGTCGTCAACGCCGGCATGATGCGCTCGGAGAAGATCTACGAGCTCATGGCGCACGCCCTCGAGTCGGGCGGTGCCGGGGACGACGTCACCCAGACCAACATCACCGCTTCTACGTCGGCCGATCTCGCCCGCCAGCGCGAGATCAAGGCCACCCTCGACCTGCGGGCGGGGGAGCAGGCGTTGCTGCGGCTGCGGGAGAACGGCGCGATGTTCTGGACCGATCGCTTCGCCGACTCGCAGGAGGTCGCGGACGTCGTCCTGTTCCTTTCCTCCGACCGCGCGGCCTACGTCAACGGCGCCGTGTGGGCGGTGGACGGCGGCGCCGCCTACGGGCCGCCCTGACGGCTCAGGAGGCGAACGCCGGCGCGATCCGCTCGGCGAAGGCCGTCATCGTGGCGGTGCCCGGCAGGTCCGGGAACGTCAGCACGAAGTAGTCCGTCCCCAACCCGCGCAGCTTCTCGATCTTGTCGCTGATCTGCTCCACCGTGCCGCAGAGGAACTTGTCGGACCACGCGTCGACGTCGTCGTCGAACAGCTTCTTCCACGCCTCGTCCGAGGCACCGCCGGTGCGGCTGCGCATGGTCGCGGCCTTGCGATGCTCGTAGTGGTCGCGGATCTCGCGCTCGGACTCGACGAGCAGGCACTCGCCGAACCACGTGCGTCCGACCGAGGCCGGGTCGCGGTTCTCGGCGGCGCAGCCGCGCTCGAGGTTCGCCAGCTTCTCCTCGTACTGCGCGAGGGAACCGCCCGTCATCACCCGGTCGGCGTGCCGGGCGGCGAGCCGCATGAGTCGCGGGCCGTGCCCGCCCACCCAGACCGGCGGGCGGGGCTGCTGGAAAGGCTTCGGTTCGCACTGCGCGTCGACGACCGTGCAGAACCGGCCGCGGAACGTCGTCGACGCGTTCACCCACATGGAGGTGACGATCACGATCGTCTCCTCCAACAGGGCGAGGCGCTCCTTGGGGGTGCCGTAGTCGTAGCCGTAGGACTGGTACTCCGGCTCGAACCAGCCGGCGCCGACGACCCAGTCGAGGCGCCCGCCGGAGATGACGTCGACGTTGCTGGTCATCTTGGCGAGCAGCGCCGGGTTCCGGAACGCCGCGCAGTTGACGCTCTGCGCGAGCCGCACAGTCGAGGTCGCTTCGGCCAGAGCGGCCAGTGTCGTCCAGCACTCGAACAGCGACCGGTTCGCCGCCACCGGCGTGTTGTGCAGGTGGTCGGGCACATGCACCGAGTGGTACCCGAGCTGCTCGGCGAGGAGGGCGGTTGAGCGCACGACGTGCCAGTCCGCTGCGCCGTCGGCGCCCTGGAGCTCACCCTTCGTCCCGACTGGCAGCATCATGCCGAACCGTGCGGGCCCCATGGCTTTCCCCGTCCCTACCTAGGTGGTCGTTACCTTCCATCCGCCACGAGGAGCGTTATGCGCCGCGTTACCGAACCGGCGACTCCGGCGATGGTGAGGTGACCGACACGGCGGGGGGTCCGTAATGCGGCGGCTAATGCGACCCGGTCAGGTTCTGTCGAATGACCGACTCGCCGGATCGGCGCGATGTGCAGTTCCTGCTCCACGAGTGGCTGGACGTCCGGTCGCTGACCGCCCGGCCCCGATTCGCCGGGCACGGCCGCGACGTATGGGATTCCTTCCTCGACGTGTCGGCCGACATCGCCGCGAGACACTTCGCCCCCTGTAACGCGTACCTCGACGCGCATCCTCCGGTGCTCGACCGGGACGGCGCGGCGCGGGTACCGCGCGAGACTGCGCAGGCCGTGCGGGCGCTCGTCGACAGCGGTCTCGTCGCGGCCTGTTTCGACGTGCAGGACGGCGGCCTGCAACTGCCCACGACGATCGCTCGCGCGGCGCTGGCGTTCTACCAGGGCGCGAACGCCGGCGTGTCCAACTACGCCCTGCTGACGATCGCGGCCGCCAACCTGTTGCGCGCGCACGGCGCGCCCGATCAGGTGGCCACCTACCTCCCGGCCCTGCTGGACGGCACGGCACTCGGCACGATGTGTCTCTCCGAACCGCAGGCCGGGTCCTCGCTGGCCGACATCACGACGCGGGCGATCCCGGCCGCGGACGGCACCTACCGCATCGTCGGCACCAAGACCTGGATCTCTGGAGGCGACCAGGACATCACCCCCGACATCCTCCACATGGTGCTCGCGCGCCTCCCGGGCGGGCCGCCGGGCGTCCACGGCATCTCGCTGTTCCTCGTGCCCAAGCTGCGGCCGGACGGATCCCGCAACGACGTTACGGTCGTGGGGCTGAACCACAAGCTCGGCAACCGGGCGACGACGAACGCCGTGCTGGCGTTCGGTGACGGCGCGCGAGCCGGCGGTGCCGTCGGCTACCTGATCGGGGAGCGGAACCGCGGCCTGCACCTCATGTTCACGATGATGAACGAGGCGCGCCTCGGCGTCGGACTGCTCGCGACGGCGATCGGGTACGCCGGTCATCGCGCCTCGGTCGACTACGCGCGCACACGCCGACAGGGTCGCGCGGCCGGCGCCGACCCCGGCTCGCCACCGGTACCGATCATCGAACACGCCGACGTGCGCCGGATGCTGCTCGCGCAGAAGTCCTACGTCGAGGGCGCCCTGGGCTTGCAGCTGTACTGCGCGCGGCTCAGCGACGTCGCCTCGTCGCCGCTGGACGACGAAGAGGGCATGGCGGCCCGCCGGGTGCTCGACGTGCTGACACCGATCGCCAAGACCTGGCCGGCCGAATGGTGCCTGGCCGCCAACGACCTCGCCATCCAGATCCACGGCGGGTACGGCTATACGCCCGACTTCCTCGTCGAGCAGCTGTGGCGCGACAACCGCCTCAACCAGATCCACGAGGGCACGACGGGCGTGCAGGGTCTCGACCTGCTCGGTCGCAAGGTCGGTCAGGACGACGGCACCGGTTTCACCGCGCTGTGCGGCGTGCTGCTCGACACCGCCGGCCGGGCCGCGGTCCGGCCGGAACTGGCCGGGTACGCCGCCGCACTCGACGCCGCGGTGGTGAGGTGGACGCGCGTTACGGCGATCCTCCGCTCGGCGCCGGATCGCGCCGCCGCGCTCGCGAACGCGACCACCTACCTCCGGGCCGCCGGGCACCTCGTCATCGCCTGGGTCTGGCTCGAACAGCTGTTGGCCTGCGGCGACCGGACGGATGCGTTCTACGCCGGCAAGCACGCCGCCGGGCGGTACTTCTTCCGGCACGAACTGCCGGCGGTGACCGGATGGCTGGACGGGCTGGCCGAGCTGGATCGCACCGTGTTGGACGCCGATCCCGGCTGGTTCTAAAGGCGTCGATCGACGGCTGTCAGCCACGTGACGCCGGTAACGCTTCGCATAATGCGGCCTCGTCACTCTTCGACCGCTGGCCCCGCTCCACCCATCCACAAGGAAGACGATCGGAGAAGATCTGATGATTTCTGACGCCCTCGCGGGCCGACGTCGTCGCGTGTTGGCGGTGGGACTCGGCGTCGCCGCCGCACTGACCCTGTCCGCGTGCAGCAGCTCCGGAAGCGGCAAGTCCAACACCGGTGCCAACAGCGGTTCCAACACCGGAACCACTGCGGGAGCCGGTAGCGGCTCCGCCAGCGGGTCGAAGAGCGACGCTCTCCCGTCCGGCGACATCAAGCTTGGCGCGATCCTCAGTCTCTCCGGCCCCTACGCCCAATACGGCAAGGGCATTCAGGGTGACCTCCAGGTCGCCGTCGAGGAGGTCAACGCCAAGGGTGGCGTGGCCGGCCACAAGATCTCCCTGGACGTCCAGAACGACCAGGGCAACCCGAGCACGGCGGTGCAGATCGCGCAGAAGTTCGTCTCGCAGAAGGTCGTCGGGATCAGCTACGCCGGCTTCCCGAACGTGTACACGCAGACGGTGCCGATCTTCATGAAGGCCCACATCCCGGTCTTCCAGATCGACCCGACCGGCACCATCGCCGGGATGGGTGGCGCGGCCAAATTCCCCTACTACTTCAACAACTACGCCAACCCCGCCGGCATCGGCGACGCGGCGGCCCGCGCCGTCCCCACCGGGTCGAAAGCGGCGCTGATCGGTGACGGCACCCCGAACGCGGTGGGGCTGACGAACGCCTTCCTGGCCGCCGCCCCTAAGCACGGCGTCACCGTCGTCAAGAAGGTCGTGTACTCGCAGACCGCGCTGGACGTCACGTCGCAGCTGCGCGAGGCGAAGAACTCGGGCGCGACGGCGCTGGTCGTACTCACCGGTACCGGCTACGCGAAGATCTGGGACGGGCTGCGCGCCATCGGCTGGACCCCGAACATCTCGACGTCCTCCGGCGCGCTCTCCGACGGTGCGGACTCGATCAAGAACCTCGCCGCGAAGATCGTCTACGCCTGTGCCCCGGTCACGCTGCCGGCGAACACCCAGCCCGACGCGTCCCTCGGTACCTACCTGACCGACATCGAGAAGAAGGTCGGCGGCCCGGCTGCGACGCACGGCACGGCACCGTCGGTCGGTGACTCGATCTTCGCCTTCGCCGCGGCGATCGGGCAGGCCCACTCGACGAGTGGTGACGCGCTGAAGAGTGCCTTCGAGACCTGGAAGGACAAGTCACTGGTGTCGACGTTCATGACCTACACGTTCACGAGCACCGACCACGACGGCGTCGCGCCCTCCGAGGTGAGCGTCTGCTCGATGGGCAAGCCCGGCCCGCACGGCCTGCCGGTCCGCACCTCGTCCTCCTGAGTTCCCGGCCGTGGCCCCGGCGCCGTTCCGGCGGGGCCACGGCCGATCTGGTCCGGCGAAGGAGTGCCTCGCGTGACCGTCTTCCTCAACTGCCTGGTCGTCGGCCTGGCCATCGGCTCGGTGTTCGGGCTCATCGCGCTCGGCTACACCGTCGTCCACAACGCGACGAACGTGGTCAACCTGGCCCAGGGCGACCTCGTCATGGTCGGCGTGCTGCTCAGCTATTGGTTCCTCTCGGTGCTGCACTGGCCTCAGATCGTCGCCTTCCTCGCGGTCATCGTTGCCTTGGTCGTCGTCGCCGGCCTTGAGGAGCTGATCGCCATCCGGCCGCTGCTGCGCAAGGGCGGCGGCAACGCCCTGGGCTGGCTGATCACCACCCTGGCGTTCAGCCTCTTCCTGGAGGGCGTGTCGCAGATCCGCTACGGGAACAACCCGGTGCGACCCATCCCGTCGTTCCTTCCGAGCCGGTCGTGGAACGTCGGGCCGCTGTCCGTCCAGTACCGGCTGCTCGTCCCGATCGTGGTGCTGGTCGTGGCGACGATCGCGCTGGACCAGTTCTACTCGCGGACGTGGCAGGGCGCCGCGATGCGCGCCTCCGCCGACGATCACGAGCTGGCCCGGCTGCGCGGTATCAGCTCCAGTTCCATCGGCAGCCTGGCGTTCGCGATCGCCGGCGCCATGGCCGCCATCGCCGCGTTCGCCATCGGCCCGATCGTCTACGCCGACCCGACGATCGGGTTGCGCTACGGGCTAACGGGCTTCGTCGCCATCGCGATCGGTGGCTTCGGCAACGTCCGGGGTGCGATTGCCGGCGCGCTGTTGCTCGGTGTCGCCCAGCAGTTGTTCGACGTGTACCTCGATCCGCACTTCACCGACGCCGCCGCCCTCATCCTGCTGCTCGTCGTGCTCGCCGTCCGTCCCGCCGGGTTACTGACCCGCACTAAGGTAAGGACGGTCTGAACGACATGGGCGAGCTGGTCGATGACGCATTGCTGCCGCACTTCGACGTGAACGACCCCGACGTCCACGACACGCTGTACGAGACGATGCGCGAGGTACGCGCGGCCGGCCCGGTCGCCTACAGCGAGCGCTACGGCGGCTACTACATGCTGACCCGGTACCAGGACGTGCGGCGGGCGGCGTCGGACCACGAACACTTCACCACGACCGCCGGCGTCACGATCCCGGCGATGAAGAAGAGCGCTCCGGCGATTCCACTCGAGGTCGATCCGCCGGAGCACACCGCCTACCGCCGCATGCTCCTCCCCCTGTTCCGCCCGGCCGTCGTCAAGCGGTTCGAGCCGCTGATGCTCGCGACCGTCGACGCCGCCATCGACCGGATAGCCGACCGCGGTCGCGCCGACTTCTACGCCGACGTCGCCGAGCCGGTGCCGCCCGTGGTCGTCGCCCAACTGCTGGGTATGGAGCCGGATGACTGGCGCCAGCTGAGGGCGTGGGTGAGTGCGAGCATCCACGCCTCCATCGCGGGCGACGACGGTGCGGAGTCGGCGAACACCGGCCACTTGGAGGAGTACCTGCGCGCGTTGTTCGAGCGTAAGCGCGCGCGTCCGGGTGACGACCTCATCAGCGCGCTGCTGGCCGAGACCGTCGACGGAGAACCGTTGCCGGACGACCGGATCCTGGGCATCGCCTCCCTGGTCGGGGTCGCGGGCCACGAGACCACGGTCAACGCGATTGCCAACCTGCTGCGCTACCTCGGGCAGCACCCCGACCACCGGGCGGCCGTGATCGCTGATCCGTCGCTGATGCCGCACGCGGTGGAGGAGATCCTGCGCTTCGACGCGCCGCAGATCCAGCTGGCCCGCACCGTGACCGGCGACTGCGAGTTCGCCGGCCACCGGTTCCGTCAGGGTGACCGCGTCGGGCTGCTCTGGGGCTCGGCGAACCACGACGAGGAGCAGTTCGTCGACCCGGAGACGTTCCGTCTCGACCGGGGCCGCAATCACCACCTCGCGTTCGGTGCCGGCGCCCACAAGTGCATCGGTGAACACCTCGCGCGGCTCGAGATCGCCGTGGTCGTCGGCCAGGTGCTGCACCGCATACCGGACTACGAACTGGTCGGCGGCGGCCAGGTCGAGTGGACGCCGGGCATGAACCGCGAAATGACGGCGCTACCCGTGACGTTCCCGGTGCGGAGCGGCCGGTGAAGGCGCTGCGCATGCAGCGGTGGGGCGAGCCGCCGGAGTTCGTCGACGTGGACGTGCCGGAGCCGTCCGCCGGCCAGGTGCTGGTCCGGGTGGCCGGGGTCGGAGCCTGCCACTCGGACCTCTCGATCATGCGGACGCCGGCCGCCGGTGCGGGTCGCGCTTCGCTGCCCTTCACGCTCGGTCACGAGACCGCCGGGTGGGTGGCCGCGGTCGGCGCCGGAGTCCGCCGTGTCGCGGTCGGCGATCCGGTCGTCGTCTACATCTCGTGGGGATGCGGTGCCTGCGCGCGCTGCATCCAGGGTCTGGACCACTGGTGCCCACAACGGGGCGCGCTGGCCGGCATGGGTCAGGACGGCGGGCTCGCCGAGTACCAGCTCGTCCCGGACGACCGGTACGTCGTGCCGTTGCGTGGGGTCGATCCCCGCACGGCCGGCCCGTTGGCCGACGCCGGGCTCACCGCCTACCACGCCGTGCGGCGCGCCCTGCGCTTCCCGCACGGTGCGGCTGACGTCGCGCTCGTCATCGGTGCCGGAGGTCTCGGCCACGTGGCCATCCAGGTCCTGCGGGCGCTCAGCGGACTGACGGTGATCGCGGTCGACACCGACGAGACGAAGCGCGCGCACGCCCTCGCCGTCGGCGCGCACCTCGCCGTCACGCCGGAGGACGCCGGAGCGGCCGTCGCCGAGGCCTCCGCCGACTACGGCGCGCAGGCCGTCCTCGACTTCGTCGGCGTCGACGCCACCATGTCACTAGCGGCGAAGGTGGCCGCGGCCTTCGGCACGGTCACCATCGTCGGCGCCGGTCGCGGCACGCTGCCGCTCGACTTCTTCACGCTTCCGAAGGACTGCGACCTCAGCGTCAGCGGCATGGGCTCGGTGGCCGAACTGCACGCCGTAGTCGCCTTGGCCGACCGCGGCGCTCTCGAGGTCACCACGTCGTCCTTCCCGCTGGCCGACGCGCTCGACGTCTACGAGCGCCTCGCCCAAGGAGCGATCGTCGGCCGCGCGGTGCTGCACCCGTGACGTCGCCGCGCGAGGTCGACCACACGCCATCAACCGGAAGGGAGCGGAAGCCGATGCCACAGCGAGGACGGATCCGGTTGGGGGCGACCGCCCGTCACCGCGCGCACGGCTCCAAGCTCAACGACGGCCGGGGGATCTTCGACGACGCCGTCGAGTCCTGCGTGAGCGCCGAGCGGGCGGGCTATGACTTCGTCCGCTGCTACGACGCCACCGACTTCATGGTCCCCGACGTCGCGAACCGGCCGGAGAACACCGACTTCGCCGACGGCACCGACTGGAACGCCGCCCTGACGATGGAGCCGGTCATCGCCGTGGCGGCGACCCGGACGTCGGAGCTCACCTTCTTCCACGGACCGATCGACGCCGTCCGCCGCGCACCGGTCAACATCGCGCAGATGGCGCTCACGCTCGATCACGCGACGCGCGGTCGGGCGGTACTCGTGCTCTCCCACGGGCAGGCGAACCACATGCGGCAGTTCGGGCTGGCCCGCATCGGCACGAAGGACAAGTTCTTCGACACCGTGCAAGTCGTGCGTCGGATGACCACCAGCAGCGACGAGTTCTCCTACCGGGGCCGCGTGTGGCAGATGGATCGTGCGTCGTTGCGGTTGCCAGCCTCCGATCCCGCTCGACCGCCGCGCATCTACGTCGCCGGGGGCGCAGCGGAGTCGCTCGAGCTGTGCGGCGCATACGCCGACGGTTGGTACCACCGGCCGCCCGGGATGGACCGTGGGGACCCGGAGGAGTTCGGCCGCCGGGTCGGCGTCATCCGGCAGGCAGCCGCCGCCTGCGGGCGCAACCCCGACGCCGTCGACATCCACCTCGGCATCAACCTGGTGATGACCGAGGACGTGTCCGCCCTGCCGGCGCTGTTCGCCAACCCGATCGTCAAGTGGTTCGCCGGCATGATCCTGCCGATCAACACATCGATGTTCCGTGACTGGGGGATGCCGCATCCCTACGGCTACGACTACAACTACCACCGCGACTGCATCCCGGAGTGGGTCGGGGATGACGAGTTCCGTCGCGTGACCGCGGCCGTCCCGGCCGAGTCGGTGCCCAGGGTGCTGTTCGCCGGCACCGCCCAACAGGTGCACGACCAGATCGCGCCGTACCTGCGCTACGGCGTGTCCGAGATCGCGATCAGCAACCAGACCGCGATGTGCGGGTCGGCCTACGTGGACGCCGCTGCCGCCTCGGAACGGCGGTTGAACGAGCTGTTGCGCGAGCACGAGATCGAGTACGCCGCGGCCTAGACAGGCGTGGATAACGGGGCCGGTAACTGCGAGCCACGACGGTGACGGGCAGCCGATGGTCGCCGGTCGCCGCTTCCGGAAGGACGAGGACATGAAGTCCACCGCACTGGTGCTGAGGGCGCCGGGAGTGTTCGGTCTCGAGACGGTCGAGGTCGGCGACCCGGAGGCCGGCGAGGTGCTCGTCCGGATGGTCGCCTCCGGCGTCTGCGCCTCCGACAACCACGCCGTGCACGGCCGCAGCGGCGTGGCCAAGCTGCCCGCCGTGCTCGGCCACGAGGGCGCCGGAGTGGTGGAGGTGGTGGGCGACGGTGTCACCGGCCTCGCGCCGGGGGACCACGTCGTCCTCGCCCTGTACGTGCCGTGTGGCACCTGCCCGGCCTGCCGCTCCGGCCGGTTCCAGCACTGCTCGGGCGAGGCCCGCACGCTCAACACCCGCGGCGTGCGCACCGACGGTTCGACCCGGTTCAGCTCCGGCGGGGAGCAGCTGTACCCGCTGATGGGTCTGGGGACGATGTCGGAGTACACGACCGTCCCGGCCGCGCAGGCGGTCGCGGTCGACCCGTCACTCGACCTGACCGCGATGTGCCTGACGGGATGCGGCGTCACCACCGGCTTCGGCGCCGCCGTGAACACCGCCGGGGTCGGCGTGGGCGACACCGTCCTCGTCGTGGGGTGCGGTGGCGTCGGCCTGAACGTCGTGCAGGGGGCGCGCATCGCCGGCGCGACCCGCATCGTCGCCGTGGACCCGCAACCGCTCAAGCGTGACCTGGCCCTGCGGCTCGGCGCGCACGTCGCGATCGACCCGACGACCGAGGACGTCCCGGCGGCGGTACTGCGCGAGGTGCCGGGCGGGGTGGACTTCGCCTTCGAGGTCGTCGGCAACGTCCAGCTGGCCGCCGACGCGCTCGCGATGACGAGGGTCGGCGGGACCTGCGTCATGGTTGGTGCGCCGCCGCCGGGCAGCGTCGTGCCGGTGACCCGGGAGTCGCTGATGTCCGAACGGCGCATGGTCGGCTGCCGCGGAGGCAGCAACATCCCCGGTCGCGACCTGCCGCGACTGGCGCGCCTGTACGCGACCGGACAGCTCAAGCTGGAGGAGCTCATCGGCCAGCGGCGGCCCCTCGGCGAGTACGCGGAGGCGTTCGCCGGACTGGACACCGGCGCCGCCGCCCGCACCGTCCTGCTGTTCGACGCGCCGTCGTCCTAGCCGATCGCGACACCGCGCATTGCGAGGAGAAGAGATGACCGCAGTTACCGATATCGTCGACGGGTACGGCTACCTGACGCTCGGCGTCCCGGATGTCGAGGCGTCGGCCGGGTTCTACCAGCAGGTCTGCCGCCTGGCGGTCACCGATCGCCGGCCGGGGGTCGTCCACCTCACCGGCGACACCAACCACCACTGGTTGACGCTCGTCCAACACGACACGACCGAACTGCTGGGCGTCGGCTACCGGGCGGTGTCGGCGGCCGCCATCGAGACCGCGGCCGAACGCCTGGCCGCGCTCGGCGTCGACGTCACCCGGCGGGGCGGGACGGATGCCGACCAGCTCACCAACGGCATCACGTTCCGCGACCCGGCCGGCGTCCGCTTCGACCTCTACGAGGAGATGCAGCAGCTGGGGACGCCACTGAACGACCCGGACGTCGGGTTCAGCCGGAACCTGCACGCCGTGGTGTTCGTGCCCGACCCGATCGAACTGGCCGGCTTCTACCAGGACGTGCTGGGGTTCCGCCGCTCCGACCAGGTCGGTGACATCGTGATCTTCCTCCGCTCGGCCAACCGCTTCCACCACTCGCTGGCGCTCGCCCGGGGCGCCCGCGTCGGGCTCGACCACTTCTGCGTGCTCGTCGACGGCGTCGACGAGTTGATGCGCCTGCGCACGCACGTCATGAATCAGGGCGTGTTGGGCGACGACCTCGTCCGTCACGCGGCCTCGGGCTCGATGTCGGTCTACGCGCGCAACGACCTCAACGACTGCGGGGTCGAGTTCTGTACCGGCCACGCCCGCATCGAGGACGACGACTATCGCGGCCGGCTGCTCAAGCCGGGGCCCACGACGGTGAACGCCTGGGCCCGGCCGTTTCCGCGCGTCGCCGACTTCGCGCCGGCGGGCATCGCGGGGCCGGCGAACGGGGTCGCCGCCCGGCCTGCTACCCAGGCCGCGGTGCTGGCCGCCCAGAGCAGCTGACCGGCGTGCGCCTCGGGGCCAAGCTGCCGAACTTCGGCGATCAGCCGGCCCGCCTCGGTCTGGACGTCATGGCCGGCCGGCTGGAGTCGGCCGGCTTCGACTCCATCTGGCTCAGCGACCACGTCGTCATCCCGACCGATCCGCAGAGCCGTTACCCGTTCTCGGCGTCGGGCCGCGCCTCGTCGTCTCCGGCCACGCCCTGGTACGACGCGGTCGTGTGTCTGGCGCAGCTGGCGGCGTTCACCTCGACCGTCGAAATCGGCGTCGGCGTGCTCGTGCTGCCCATGCGCGAGCCGGTGTCACTGGCGAAGCAGTTGGCCAGCATCGACGTCCTCAGCGGCGGCCGGGTCGTGCTCGGCGCCGGGGCGGGCTGGCTGGCCGAGGAGATGGAGGTGCTCGGTGTCCCGTTCGCCGAGCGAGGCCGGCGGATGGACGAGGCGATCGAGGTGTTGCGCCGGGTGTGGACGGGATACCCCGAGCCGTTCACCGGGCAGTTCTTCCGGCTGCCGCCCGGCTTGGGCACGCTGCCCCGTCCTGCGCACGAGATCCCTATCCTCATCGGCGGCATGAGCAAGCCCGCTTTGCGCCGGGCCGCCGCCGCCGAAGGCTGGTTCGCGTTCCAGAACGCGAGCGAGCTCGATCCGCCGGCCCTCGCCGCGGCTCGCGCGACGGTGGGCAAGCGGATCGTGCTGCGGGTTGCTGGGGACGCCGCCGCCGTCGTGGCCCGGCTGCCGGAGCTCGAGGCGGCCGGCGTGGACGACCTGGTCGTCGACGTCCGCTGGGACGCGGCCGACGATCCGGCTCGACTGCACGACGCCCTGCGCGGCGCCCTGGCCTGATAGACGCACCGCTGGTCTCACGCCGGTCGGGGGAGCCGTTCGATCGACTGCAACGTCTGCGAGGCGCGCAGCGTGACCAGCCCGCGCCACGGGACGGCCTGCGCGGACCCCTCGCGCGGGACCCCCTCAGCATTCGTCGAAGTCACCACCTTCCAAGCATTCGCCTGGAACTTGGTCAAGTGCTTCGGTTCGATCGTCGGTCTCAATGACGCGAACCTGATTAGTCCGAGCGAAGCGGAGCTGTTCGGCGCTTTCGGCGGTGTCACGAACGACAGTTGATCCCGATGGCGCTGCGTTTGATCATGCTCCCGGCAATCCCAAGCAGACCTTCGACAGCGGTGGTTGGACGTCGTCTGCGATCAGTGCCAGGGCAGCACGCGGGACCAGTTCGATCTGCTCACCGCGTATAGTCCGGGGGCCGATTGCTCCTCCTAGGGGTCCTCAACCAGTGCATCTACGCGGGCTTGCTTGGAGTGGTCGGGGTCGACCCGGAACGCGTGGACGCCCGCCATAATCTTGCCGGGGCAGAGCGCATCGACCTCTCGGAGTCTCGCGCCGCGATTCCACGAACATCCTTCCTGCGGCCGCCTCAACGTCAGGCGGCGCGACTTTCGTCATACCGCCGTGCACGCCGCCCTCGATGCCAACATGTAACGACGCGCCACACCCGGAACCTGCGGTCGGACCGGCCGTGGTCGCCGAGATCGTTGCGGAGCTTCGCGTGGACGGTCACGAGACCGTCGCCGTCTTCATTCACGATGTGAGGTTGCCCGCCACCGTGCGATCAAACCCGCCGCCACCGCCAAGGAATCCTGTAGCTATTTCGCTGAGCGGGTCCGCATGCGTTGGAGTGCGGTGAGGGCGGTTTCGTCGGCGTTGGGGAGGGTGTGGAGGTATCGCTCGGTGGTGCGGAGGCTGCCGTGGCCGAGTCGGTCTTTGACGACTTGGAGGTCGGCTCCGCCGGCGAGTAGCCAGGAGGCGTGGGCGTGGCGTAGGTCGTGGATGCGGACGGGGGTGCCGATGTTCGCGGCGGCCAGGGCAGGGTTCCAGATGGCTTTGCGGAACCAGCCGCGGGGGATGTGTCCGCCGGCGTTGCGGGTCGTGCCGTCGGCGGGTCGGTCCTTGCCGCCGGCGCGCCGTGCTGCGCGGTAGGTGCGGTAGGCGTTGGTGCACCAGGGGCAGCGGCATCGTCCGAGGGAGTAGCCGGTCAATGTCGCGTGGCGGTATCGGCGGCCGGCGGCGTTGGGTTCGGTCAGCCCGAGATCATCGGGCGGCGGGGTCGACGCCTGGTCGGGCCCGGTGTCGGTGTCGGGAGGGAGCGTGAACAGAAGATCGTTCGGGCCGATCTGGTTCTGCTGGATGTGGTCGGTGAGTTTGCTGGTGATCGTGGGGGAGAGTTTGAGGCGGCGGGTGTGGGTGTTCTTCGGGTAGTCCTTGACCAGGAACCGGTCCCCTGACGGGTTGAACTTGGTGGTGACTTCGACGGCCGCGCGGCTGACGGTGAGCAGGCGGTTCGCGATGTCGAGGTCGGCGGGGCGTAGTTCGGTGAGTTCGCCCCAGCGGAGTCCGGATTCGATCGCCGTCTCGACGAGCAGTCGCATCGGGTCATCGGGCAGCGCTTGGTGGATGGCGTCGAACTGTTCCGGGGTGATGATCACCCGGGCTTTCTTCGCCACGGTCGGTGTTTTGACGCCTTTGCAGGGGTGCAGGTGAATGACCTGGTCGTTCAGGGCGGTGGTGAAGACCGCGGACAGGATCGTCTTGAGGTCGGCGATGGTGGAGGGGGAGACGCCGCGGTCGATGAGCGTGGTGATCCAGGTGCGGATGTGGCCGGGCATGAAGTCGACCATCCGCATGTCGCCGAACTCGGGGATCAGGTGCTTGTCGATGGAGTAGGTGTAGCGCTGGCGGGTGGAGGCTTCCATCCGATGGTTGGGCAGCCACACGGTTTCGACGTAGGTCTGGAAGCGGATCTTGCCTCGGCGTGGGTGTCCGAGTCGGCCCTCGGCGACCTTGGTCTCGGCGCGCTGCCAGGCTTGGTCGGCGGCCTTCTTCGTGCCGAACGTGCCGACCGAGATGCGCCGGCCGTTGCTGTCCATGGCGACGGCGAGGTAGCGGGGTTTGCCGTCGGCTCCGATTCGTCTTCGCGCGTGGCCCACGATGTTCTCCCGACCGTCCGGGCTTGTCGCTCATTTGTTGCTGCTACTGCGCACCAGAAGCTGACACTCGGCGGCATCAGCTGACACAACAAGCCCTTTGTTTACGGGCAGTCTATGGGTGAATGGGCACGGATTCCAGGAAAATCGGGCCAGTAGAGGTGTACTGGAAACGGGCTTGACACGGTAGGGGTCACTGGTTCAATCCCAGTATCGCCCACCACCTACAGGCCCCGTTGTTCGGGGCCTGTAGCCGTTTCGGGGCCTGAGGAAGATTCTCTCTCGGGCGTAGCGTGCAACGAACGTGCAACGCGAGCGGCTTCGCGCACAATGTCGAGGCGGTCGGCGACGGCTTCCAGGTCGTCATCGAAGAGGTCGGCGTAGAGGTCGAGCGTCATCGCCGCGGACGCATGACCGAGCATCCTCTGGACCGCCTTGACGTTCGCTCCGGCTGAGACGGCGAGACTCGCGGCAGTGTGGCGAAGTTCGTGAGGTGTCAGGCCGGTCTCGCCAGCGACGGTGGCAGCTCGGTTGAACCAGGCGCGCCGCGCGTTTCGGTTGCGCATCACGCCGCCCTCGGGTGCGGTGAAGAGCAGGTCGTTTGTCGGTCGCTCGCCCATGTGCACGCGGAGATCATCGACGAGGAAGCGCGGGATGGACATCCACCGCGCCTCGTGGCTCTTCGGCGTGCCCCACACAAGCCCGATCCCGTCGACCTCGACCACTGCGGCAGCAACTGTCAGCCGGCGTTTGTCCAGGTCGATGACGCCGACGCGGAGTGCGGCGAGCTCTGACCACCGCAGTCCGCAGTAGGCCAGCACGAAGATCACCAGGCGGTACTGGGCGAATGCGGCATTGGAGGCGAGCTTGGGGCGTCCGGGCTCCAGCATGGCGGCGGCTTCTGCCATGACCTCCACCTGCCCGGCGGTGAGGTAGCGCTTGCGCTTGGACTTCGTGCGCGGTCTCTCGACTCCGGTCGCAGGGTTGGCGGGCAGACGCTTGCCGCGTACTGCGAGGTCCAGGACGCCGCTGAAGACACCGACGATCTTTCGAACGTGGGCGCCCGATAGTTCCTTCGCCACCAGCTCGGCTATCCACGCTTGGACGTCCTCATGCTCGATCGCGGAGAGTGGGATGTCCTTCCACCGCGGCAGAACGTGGTCATCCATCACGGCGGCGTAGACCGCGCGAGTAGACGCCTTCAGACCAACCTTGGACGCCGTCCACTTGGTCGCCATCTCGCCGAACGTGAGACGGGACCGGGAGGGATCGACGAAGGTGCCAGTGAGTTTGCTCGATTGCACAGTCGTGAGGAACCGGTCGGCGTCGACCTTGCGCGCGAATGCCTTATTGCGCTGTCGCCCATCCGGCGTGCGGTAATGGGCGCGCCATCGCTTGATCGTGGTGTTGCCGTGAAACCTGGTCGGCACCCTGACTATTCGACCCGTCGCGTCTTCCTCCTCAATGAACCAGCGGTCCTGCACGCTAGCCATGCGGTGCTCCTCCTCGACCGAGACCCGGTCGTCGTCCGTCGGCCGGGTGGTGTGTCTGCGACAAGGTAGAAGGAGCTATTGCCACGCACCGGTGATCAGCACCTCGTTTCGACGCCCCAGAGCTCGCCTCGCGCGGCGGCGCTTTGGCCCTGCGGAAGCAACACCGAGATCGACGATCAACCCGCTGACCGGTGCTCCTGAACCTCGCATTTTTCGATCCATGCCAGAACGTCGCGGCGGCGGTACACGACGCGACGGCCAAGCCGGAAGCTCCGTGGTCCGGTACCGACGTGGCGCCAATATCGAAGCGTCGAAGCTGGAGCGCGGGTGATAGCCACGACCTCCGAGGTCGTCAGCAGGTCGTCGTTCTCTGCGTCGGCGGCGGACATCTCGTCTCCTAACTACGGGGCGACTCGAACGGTTGCCTTCGTAGGGACAGGTCAATAGATGCGATGTTTAGTGCCACATCCAAGGTCACGAATCGGTAACGAGCCGCTTACGCGTGGCCTCTGTCATCAGTAGTCACGGCCTTCCTGCGTGCCAGAAAAGTTCAGGTTTATGGTGCTTAGTTCCTTGACGTGGGTGTTAGCGACGGGGAGCGTGGTGCTGTCGGTGGCCGTGTTAACCCGCCGAATGGTGGCGTGTCACCCCTGAATCAAGGAGGTTGCGTGGCATCCAGGCGCTCGGCGCTGGCGCGAGTCGGTGTCCCCCTCCTCCCCGTGCTCCTTGCCGCCGTGCTCGTCACGGCTTGTGGTGGGAGTAGCGGAGACAACACGCAGACACTCACCTCGGCCCCGCCGTCGCCGACCGCGTCGTCGCCGAGTGACCCTTCGACGTCGTCGACGAGCACTCCGACGAGCTCGATTCCGACCATCCCGACGCCGAGTGTCACACCGGCCGCGCAAGACGCGGTCAACGCCTATATCGCCTTCTACGGGCTATCGACCGCCGCTGACAAGGACCCCGCCAACGCAGACGTCGCCCGGCTTGACCAGTACCTGACAGGGAAGGCCAAGACGTTGTACGACGGCGTCTACGCAAGCATGAAGTCCAGCGGCCTGGCCTACCGAGGCACGCCCGACGCTCCGCGGCTGAAGGTCGGCCAGATTCTTTCGCCGACGTTCATGTTCCTGACGAGCTGCCCCGCGCCGTCGGTAAGCGATCCGTTCATTCAGTACAAGGTTTCGACCGGGAAGCCCGTCGTGGTCAAGAAGCCACCAGTCGCGCCTCCGTGGAAGCGGACGATCTCGATGCGGAAAGTTGGAGCCAGTTGGAAGGTATCCGACATCCTCGTTGACACGAGCAAGACATGCTCCGCCTGACGCCTGCACGTTGGGCGATCACTGTCGTGGCCGTCTTAGCTCTTGCTCTGGCTGTGGCTGTCATTACTCCACGCGCGGCCTTCGCTGACGGTGGCGGGACGTGTGACCCTCAGCTGGGCACCTGCGATGTCGGCACTGGAGGCGGCGGCGGGGTCGGTGCTGGTGGCGGCGGGGGCGGAGGCACGGGTAGTGACCCGTGCGCGCCGTACCCGGACGCCGCGTACGGGTCGAAGCCGCCGGCGGTGTCGCAGGCATGCGCGGAAGAGCTCCAGGGCAGGTACTGCAACGCCATCATGGCCGATGCGCTCGGTGGCCTTGAGGTCGGCAGCGTCGCGGATCTGACACCAGCGCAGATCACAGCCCTGAACAATGGATTGGCGTTTGACGGTTGTCCGCTCATCGTTACCACGGCCTCGCTGGCGCAGCAGGCATTCAACGAGATCGTGCTGCCGCACCCATCTGGCCATAGATCGCCGCCTGAGTCAGAGGACTACAACGGCTTTCCGTTCACGTACGTCGGCCTTTGGACCTACTACTGGACCGACCCCGCTACGTGGAAGCCGCTAACCGCCACTGCGTCGGCAGCCGGGCTCACGGCGACGGTCACTGCGGTTCCGATTTCGCTTACGTTCAACCCCGGCGATGGGTCCGGTAGCCAATCCTGCACAGGTCCGGGGCGTCCCTGGACAGAGGCGGACGGGAACAACGCACCATCCGACGGCGCGTGCGCGTATCAGTACACGAAGGTCACGGGTCCGGGTTACGACCATCCGATCACCTCTGGGCAGGCGATCCTCTGGAAGATCTCATGGACAGGCACCGGCAATACCGGCGCCGACTTCCCCAGCCTGACTACATCGACTGCGGGGCAGCTCAACGTCCTCCAAATCAAGACAGTTAACCGGTAGCTCGGAGGAGCAGGCATGACGTCATTGAGAACTGACGCGAAGGCGTCGATGAATGGCCATGGTGCACCTCCCGTCGCAAGAGTCGGCGCGCCGCTGCCGCTACGGCAGAAGCGACCTGGGTACGCCGCGCTCGCGATAGTGCTGATCGTCGGCCTCGCCGCGATGGGTGCGTACTTCTACTCCCAGGCTGGGAAGAAGGTGCCGGTGGTCGTCGTCACCACAGACGTTCCGGCGGGTCACAAGATCCAGCGTGCTGATCTGTCGACAGTGCAGGTCGCGGGCAGCGTCACCGCGATCGGCGGAGCGAATCTGAACTCCGTCGTCGGCGAGACGGCTGTGGTGGAGCTGCTGCCCAACACTTTGCTGCAGCGATCGATGGTGACGCCGGCACCGGCGCTGGACAGCTCGGCGGCGCAGGTCGGTGTGGAGGTGACTCCGGGTCAGATTCCGGCGAACGGCCTGAACCCGGGAGACACCGTGGAGATCCTGCAGTTGCCGCAGAAGAATACGGCCAGCACGAGCGCGTCGATACCTGCGCCGAGGGTGTTGGCCGACAGCGCGACGGTCTACAGCTCGACGAGCGACCCGTCGCAGTCAGGTGGCACGTTGCTCACGCTGGTCGTGCCGAAGTCGGCGGCGGCGGCGGTCGCGGCGGCGAGCAACGCCGGGCTGATCGCGCTCATCCGGGTGGGCCGGTGATCGTCACGGTCTGCGCCGACAAGGGCTCGCCGGGCGTGTCCTGGACGGCGACCGTCCTGGGGATGGTTTGGCCGGGGGAGCGGGTCCTGCTGGAGGCCGACCCGTCCGGGGGCGACGCCGTGGTGCGGCTGCGGACACCGGAGGGGCAGCTGCTCGCGCGGCAGCCGGCGCTGCGCGGCCTGGCGGTCGACGCGCGAAGCGGGAACCTGCCGACGTCGCTGCTCGGCTACGCGCATCAGACGAGCCTGGGTGTGCCGGTCATCCCGGCCACGGACATGCGGACCGAGGACTTCGCGCTGATCGCCCGTCAGTGGCCGGCGGTCGCGTCGGCAGCCGATCGGTGGCCCGGCACGGTGATCGCCGATCTTGGGCGGTTGCAGGAGGACAGCTCGACAGGCCCGGTAGCGGCGATGTCGACGATTGTGCTGCTGATCGCCCGGGCGACGCCGGAGGGCCTGTACCACTTGCGCGAGCGGGCCAGCACGCTCGCGGCCCGTCTCGGCCAGGGCGCTCACGGACGGTCGCCGTTGACGGTCGCGATCATCTGCCCGGCTCGAGAGCACACGGCCCGGCTTCGCGACGTGAAGGTGCATCTCGCTGCTGAGGCGTCGACATCGACCATCCCGGTGGCTGGCTGGATCGCCGAGGACGGACGCAGCGTGCAGGCGTTGAGGGAGGGGCAAGTGACGAAGAAGCTGACCAGCGGCGACCTGTTCAAGTCGGCGCGCGAGCTCACTCAGACCTTGATGGCCTGGTGGCCGCCGGCCGCGGACCCCGCGACGCAGCTGGTGTCTTGGCCTGCAGCGCAGGCTCCCGCTGCGCAGGGGACGCCCGGGGCTCCGCAGATGAACGTGGGCGGGTGGTCGCAGTGAGTGATCTTCTGGACTACGCCCTGATCCGCAAGCTGCAGGGCCACGTCGCTGACGCCCAGCTTGCGGACCGTCGCCAGCTGCAGGTGTCCGGGCAGGCGGTGCGCACCACAGCGGACGAGCAGCAGCAGGCGCAGAGCATCATCCGCCAGGTCGTGTCGCAGCACTTGCAGGACATGCTCGCCCGCCGCGAGGAGCTACCGGCGGACCCGGCGTTCGAGACTCGCCTTCGCGCCGCGATCTTCAGCGCGATCTACGGCGCGGGCGAGCTTCAGGAACTGCTGGACAACGAGCTGGTCGAGAACATCGACATCAACGGCTGCGAGCAGACCTGGGTCACGTATGCGGGCGGGATCAAGGAGCTGTGGCGGCCGGTGGCGGCGACGAACGAGGACCTGATCAGCATCGTGCAGAACCTCGGGTCCTACGCGGGGATGAACGCCCGGCCATTCAGCCCGAATACCCCGACGCTCGACGTACGACTCCAGGATGGGTCGCGGCTGGCTGCGCTGATGTCGGCTACGCAGGTCCCGATCGTCAGCATCCGACGTAACCGCTATCCGCAGATGTTCCTGCGACCAGACATGGCACAAGCGGCTACCCGGCAGGGCCGAGAGCTGTTGCCCGACCTCGTTTCACTGGGGACCGTCGACCAGCAGGTGGCGGACTTCCTGCACGCCGCAGTGCGGTCGCGCTGCAACATCGTGGTGGCCGGGGCGACTGACGCTGGAAAGACTGCACTCCTCCGTGCATTGATCAACTGCATCGAGGTGATGGAGCGGCTGCTCACCATCGAGGTTGCGCTGGAGCTCGGCATAGATCGACACCCTGAGTTGCACTGCGATGTCGTCCCGATGGAGGTGGTCCTCCCCGATGCTGAAGGTCGAGGGGGCTTGGACATTGCCGAGTTGGTGAGGCGGACCAGGCGGCACAACCCGAGTCGCGTGATCGTCGGCGAGGTGCTCGGCCCGGAGGTGGTCGAGATGTTGTCGGCGATGTCGCAGGGTAACGACGGCTCGCTCTCGACGATTCACGCGCGTGACTCGGAGGAAGTGTTCAACCGCGTCGCGACCTACGCGGCGCAGTTCGGCAACATGAACTTCGACATTGCCCATCAGCTCATGGCGGGGGCTATCGACTTCGTGGTCTTCATCGAGAAGAACCCGATGTTGGGGATGCGGCGAACAGTCACTCAAATCATTGAGGTCTCCGGCGTGATGAACGGCCGGGTTGGGCGTTCCCACATCTTCACGCCCTCACCGGAGGACGGGCGGGCGGTCCGTAACACCGAGGTCCCGATCAGCCGCATGTCGAAGTTGGCGCGAGCCGGCTACACCGACGGCGTGCCGGCATGGGGCGCCGGCAGCCAGCAGGGTGGGTGGTGAGCGATGCCTGAACTGAACGTCCTGCTCGCGGCACTGATCTGCGGCGGAATCGGCGCATCCGTGTTGCTGCTTGTGGTCGCGGTGCGCGGGACGGTCTTGGATCCGACCTGACGTGTTTCTGACTTTGTGTCGCAAAGTCGCGTTGTATTAGCCAACATCGTCGGGGTCCTCGGTGAGTTGATCGTGCCGGTGCTGGCGGTGCCAGGCAAGCCGGTCGAGCCGGGCCTGTTCCAGGCCGGCTTGGCGTGCTTTGCGGATGGCCTCACCTCGTCCTTCGTGTTCGTCGTTGGGCGTGACGTAGCCGATGCCCTGGTGCAGCCGAACGCCGTTGTAGTGCGGGCGGGTGATCTTGAGTTCGGCGCGCAGGGTTGCCGGGTCGCGGATCGCGAGCAAATGCGGGTAGTCGAGCTTGATGTGGCCGTTGAGGCTTTCGATCCAGGCCTGGTCGGTCGGGGTGCCGGGCCGGCCGAAGTGCTGAGCGATCGCGCACAGCGCCAGGAACTCGCGCGTCGAGCCGGAGGTCATCTGCGGCCCGTTGTCGCTGACCGCGAGCAGGATCGGGCGCGACTTATCGTCAGCGCTGAGGTCGATGCGACCGTCGTCGGCGTGACGACGCTCAACCTGTTCGAGCAGCCCCTCGGCTTCCAGCGCGGCGGTGAAAGCGAGCTCGACCTGGGTGGAGGTCTCCTCGCTCGAGACGATCTCGGTCAGCCACTTACGGGAGACCAGATCCTCGATGATCAGCACTGCCATCCCGGCGGCCGGGAAGTGTGTCGTGTCGTAGATCCAAATCGAGTTGGGCTTGTACTCGACCCAGTCCGGGAACTGCTTGCGCGTCGAGCGGCCGGGCCGTGGTCGGGGCCGGAAGTGCTTGTCAGCAAGGAAAAGCACCCGCCGCACGCTCGACGGCGAGACCCACACGCGGTGCAGGTAGGAGCCGCGGTGGGCCAGCTTGCGGTGGCTGCGGTCGGTCTCGCCCCACTCGTCGAACAGCGCCAAGATCTCGCGCTCTTCGTCCGGCAACAGTCCGTGCGCCGGCGACCCGCCAGGCGCTTTGTCGACCAGCTGGCCGCGGGCGCGCCGGCCGATCCAGCGGTGCGCGCGCCGCTCGGGCAGCTCCAGCGCGCCGCAGACACGGCGCAGGCTCCAGCCGGCGTCGAGTGCCTCATCGAGCAGGTCGAGCAGCCCTGCCTTGGTGGCCGCTTCGACCCGGCGCGGGATCGGGCCACTCAACCCCAGGCGCCTTTTCCCTCGACCAGCATCAGCTTCACGGCCATCTCCTTGACCGTCTCCGACAACCGGGCGACCTCCGCTTTGGCAAGCTCCAACTCCCAGTCCCGCTCGCGCGCCTTGACCCCGGGCTTGGACTCGGCCAACGCGGCCAGCGCGCCCTCCTTGGCCACCGTGCGGATGCGCATGATCGTCGAACGGTCCACGTGCTGCTCGGCCGCGGCCTCGGCGATCGTCACCTCCTGGCGCACCAGCTGCAACCAGATCTCGTACTTCTGCGAGGGCGAGAGGAACCGCTTCGCACGGCGCCCGGCGCGGTCGGTTCCACGGTCGAGTTCGGTCATGATCAGATCCTCCGAGAGCGGTCGGAGAACCCGTCGGATGTTGCGTGATAGACACGCCGATCTGTGTCACGAAGTCAGACGCAAAGCAGACCCGCCCGCCGAACCGGCTTGAGGCGCTGCTGGAGCGTCCGCGGTCGCCGTTGCTGATGCTGCGTCTGGCAGCTGGCGTGCTGCTGGCGATACTGATCTTTGTCGTGACTCGGTGGCCTGTCGCAGCGGTCGGGCTCGGCGGTCTGGTGGCGTTTTGGCCCGCGCTGATGGGCGGGTCAAAGGATGAGCAGCAGCAGATCGTGCGCCTTGAGGCGGTCGTCACCTGGTGCGAAGCGTTGCGCGACACGACGATCGGACACGCCGGTCTGGAGCAAGCGATCCCGGCCACGGCCGCCAACGCGGCACCCGCAATCCGACCGGCTCTGCTTCGGCTCACCGGCCAGCTGCGATCGAAGGTTCCACTCGATCAAGCGCTGCAGGATCTGGCCGAGCAGCTGAACCACTCGGCCGATCTGATCATCGCGGTACTACAGATGAACGTTCGTGCCCGCGGTGACGGACTGGTCGGTGTGCTCACGAACCTGGCCATTGCGGGCCGTGAGGAACTGGACCTGCGACGCAAGATCACCGCTGGTCGAGCAGGAGACAGACGAGCGGTGCAGCTGATGCTCGGCATCGTTCTGGCGGTGGCGACGTTCCTGGTGTTGTTTTCCCACACCTACACGGCCCCGTACCGGTCGGTGGCTGGTCAGATCGCGCTAGCGGTCGTGATCGGATTGTTCGCGACGTCGTTCGCGTGGATACGCAAGCTGGCGGCGGCGAAGCCGGCGACGCCGTTCTTGCCGCGAGCGGGCAGGGAGATCGACCCGATGGAGCAGCGCATCATCTCGGCGTTGACGACCGGTCCTGAGCCGACGGCGCCGGCGGCGGGAGCGCGTCATTCCGAGGTCGGTGCCCGATGATCGGAATGGTCGTCGTCGGAGCCGCGCTCGGAGCGTTGCTGTTCTCGCTGATCATCAAGATCGTGCCGCCGAAGCGGAGCGCGATCGTCGAGCTGGGTCAGTTCTACGCCCACTACCGAGGCTCGGATACGGCCGCCGCTCTGGTCCGGACCGCGGCCGACCGGCAGGGCCGGATCGGTGCGTGGGTCAGCACGGAGCTGGCCAAACGAGGTATCCGGTACACGAGCCTGCGCCACGATCTCGCGCTTACCGGCCAGTCGTTCGAGACCCTCATGGGCCGCAAGGTTGTCGCGTCGGTCGGCGGGTTCCTGATCGGGCTGGTGGCGTTGGCGACGGTGCAGTACGTCGCTGGCGTCGGCTTGCCGACCGGTGCGCCGCTGGCGGTGGCTGTGATTGCAGCGGTGGCGCTGTTCGTGGCACCGGACGTCGACGTCCGTAAGGAGGCCAAGAAGCGGCGGGCCGAGTTCACCGAGCAGCTGTCCATCTTCCTGGACCTGGTGTCGCTGAAGATGGCCGGTCACGCGGCCGCCGCGGCCGCGCTGCCGGAGGCGGCACAGCGAGGCGGGGGTTGGCCGATGATGCTCATCCGCGACACCTTGTTCCGCGCGCGGTTGTCCGGGCAGGACGAGTGGGATGCCCTCGGTCAGCTCGGTGAACGCATCGCTGTGCCGGACCTACGCGAGCTCGGCGCGCTCGTGAAGCTCGTCGCCGATGACGGCGCTCAGGTCCGGACCACGCTCACGGCACGAGCAGCGTCCATGCGCCGGGCCCGCCTAGCCGACGAGGAAGGCAACGCCGAGGAACGCAACCAGTCGATGCGGCTGGCACAGATGCTCATCGCCGTCGGGTTCATGGTCTTCGTCGGCTACCCCGCATTCGTCAACATCAAGTTCTAGTCAGTCAGGCACCAACTAACCCGGAAGGCACCCGAGGGAAAGAAGGAATCACGATGATCCAGCTACAGATGCTGTGGGCCTGGACGAACGCGCGGATCGGCAAGATCCGCGAGGAGTCCGGCGACGACGCGGGCTTCTCCACCCTGGAGTGGGTGGCGATCGCCGGTGTCGTGATCGTCGCCGCGATCGTCGTGGCCACGATCCTGATGAACAAGGCGAAGGACGGCGCGAACAACGTCAACGTCCAGTAGGCGACGTTCACCCACCCATGACCACTCAGCAGACGTATGACGCATTACGCAGCCGGTGGCGGCGCGTGGTCGATCGGGATGCCAAGGATCGCGGCTTCGGGACCCTCGAAGCCGTGATCGTCATCCCGGTCGTGGTCATCTTGACGATGATCGTCGTGCAATACGTGATGCTGTATCACGCCCGCAACGTGGCTGAGGCCGCCGCACGGGATGGTCTGCGGGTGGCGCGCGGGTACCAGGCGTCGGCAGCGCAGGGCAAGGCTGCGGCCGAGCAGTACCTGGCCAACGTCGCGCCGAAGTTGCTCGCCAAACGCCACTGCGACGTGCAGCGCGGCGCCGCCAACGTGGTCATCGTCTGCCACGCCGACGTGGCCTCGGTTGTGCCGTTCGGGTCGTTCTCGGTGTCGGAGCAAGCCACCGGACCGGTCGAGACTTTCGAGACTGGCGGGTGAGGATGATGCTGCAACGTCATCGTGCCCGGGCGAGCCGAATGGAGCGCGACGCCGGGTTCAGCACGCTGGAACTGGTCATCATCACGCCGTTCCTGCTGGCGTTCGTGCTGCTGGTGGTGGGCTTCGGCCGGGTCACTCACGGACGTCAGGAAGTGCAGCAGGCTGCCGCAGCCGCAGCGCGTGCCGCCTCGCTGGCCAACACGCCCGGACAGGCGCAGACCGCGGCCCAACAGGAGGCCGCGGCGGACCTGGCGCGGGCGGGGATCAGTTGCGAGTCGTCGCCGCCGCCGACGGTTGACACGTCGCAGTTCTACGCCGGGGGACAGGTGCGCGTGACGATCACCTGCGTCACGAACCTGTCCGATCTGACGGTGGTCGGGTTCCCCGGCCACAAGACGCTGACGGCTTCGGCCACGGTGCCGTTGGAGCAGTACCGACAGGTTGCTCTTGGGTTCAGCAATTCCGAAGGGTCTTCGACGTCGAACCGAAGTGCGGATGGCGCGTGATGACCCTATTCGATGCTTCGGTTCGAGAACTGATCTCGTTCAGCATGAAGACGCAGCTCGGCAGCCCGAGGCTCGGCGGCCGAACGGTCTCGACTCGACCTAAGAGGCACTCGTTCGCAGCCGTCACTGATCTCGCCCCGGCGGAGGCCTACCGTGAGTGGCATACGCACTGGGAGGTTCCGTGTTCGAGCGCTTTACTGGCAGCGCGCGCCGGGTCGTGGTGTTGGCGCAGGAGGAGTCTCGGCTGCTCAACCACGACCGTATCGGCACGGAGCATCTGCTGCTCGCCCTGTTGCACGTCGAGGAAGGCGATACCGGCCGCGCGCTGCACAGTGCCGGCGCCACGTTGGAAGACGCGCGACGTCGAGTCGAGGAATCAGCCGGCCGAGGGAAGAAGGAGCCGAGCGGACACATCCCGTTCACCCAGCGGGCGAAGAAGGTGCTTGAGAGAGCTCTGCGCGCATCGCAACGACAGGGCAAGGAGAGCATCGGACAACCGCACCTGCTCAGCGCGCTTCTGGAGGTGCGCGACGGTGCCGCCTTCCAGCTGCTGGTTGACCTCGGCGTCGATACCGAGGCCCTGGCCGCCGTCGCGGAAGACCTCGGATCGCGGGCTGAGGCAGGCCAGGCCGGCGGACGTGCGGGAGCGGTGCGCGTCCGATCCGCGAGGGCAACGGGCGATCTCACGCCCCGATCCGAACGGTGGTCGGCCGAGGATCTGGCCGCACACATCGGCCGACTCGCGCTCGAGCTGGCCGCTGAGCGCACCGAACTCGCGCGAGGTCTCGCGCGATACGGCCGGCATGATGACGAGTGCCATCCCGCTCAAGGGTGCACGTGCGGTCTGGCTGACCTACTCAAGATTGCCGCGCGGGAACCGGACGAGGCGAGCTAGCCGGCTGCGGCCAGGGCAGGACTGTCAGACGTGGCCATTCGGTGAGCCAGCGGGCGGTCTTTGTTTCGTACACCTGGCGTGGCGCCAGGACCGGGTTGGGCCGGGTTCGCATGCTGAACAGGTCGCTGAATCCGAACGGCGCGAAGACGACCAGCCCATCCGCATCGGGGCGGATGCCGAAGCACGAACTGGTGTTGGGAAACGAGCTGATCGCGGCCTCGGTGCTGCGGTAGGGCGGGCACGCGACGCCGAACTTCGCTTCGTACCAGAGGTGCACCCGGGCCTCATTGCGGACCTCGACCTTCGCGCCGAGGTCACCAAACGTGGCCTCGACGAGCTGGATGGCCTGGTCTTCGGCGTCCCAACTGAGGTCGCGCTCGTCGAAGTAGTTGATGTCGTAGTCATTGATCCCTGCCTGCGGGTCGCGGCCGTCGAGGCAGTTCCATACGGTCTGAAACAGCGCTCCAGCGGCGAGGTAGCAGCCGGGCAGCCCGAGTTGCGGCATGCGGTCAACAATCGTCTTGGTCACCGGGTTGCTCAGCACCATCTGCTCGAAGGCCGCGAGCTGCGTCGTCAACGGTGCGGTCGCCAAGTCCATCGTTGGAGCTTGCCACTCGGCGGGTCGGCGACGTTCAACGCACAGCGCGCGATGCCGTGGGTGCCTGGGCAGCGATCAGCTGTCGAAGTGCTCGGCAAAGTCGGGATGATCGACGGTGTCGGTATAGCGGCTGGCGGCTTTGATGCTGAGCCCGAACAGATCGGTCAGTGCCCTGGTGTCGCCGCGGGTGGCGTGCGCTTCGTGCAGGATGCGGTCTTCACGGATGGTCTTCACGGTGAGCTGGTCACCGATCTTGAGCGACACCCAGCGGTGCCCGACCGCAGTGTCGCGCCAGGCCGAGCGGCTGTTGACGAACAGGTGCGGATTGGCGGTCGCCGGCCAATTGACCGCGCGCTCGTCGAGGTAGGCGGCGATGCGGGCGCGGACTTGCGTTGCCAGCGGAATCTCTCGATCGCCCTGGTACAGCCGGCCGTCGCGGATATCGGTGAGCAGCAGGCGTCGCAGGGATCCGATGGACGTTCCGTGGTAGGCGATCAGGGCAACGATCGCGGCACGGGCCGGATCGGCGGACTGCAAGGCAGCCCGCAACAGGGCGGGATCTTGGGGCAGTGGTTGACGTTCCTGGTATTGACCGGTTACCAATCGGCCGATCGGGTTTACGAAGATCGTCTTGCGTCCTTTGAGCACGCCGAAGATCGACTTCAGGCCTTGGCCGCACCCGGCACGCGCGTTGCCCTCGGCCGGCAGCGCGATGAGGATGTCTTCGCGGGACACTTCGCGCAGCGAGGTGATACCGGCCGCGGCCCAGGCATGCAGCGCGGGCAGGGCGAAGTTCAGCTGGATGTTGATGGTCGCTTCAGCTCGGGGCTTGCGGCGCGGTGCGGTGCTGCTTCCGTCGCGCATGATGAGGAACCAGACGCCGAGCTCCTCGCGCATCGGTTCGGGCAGCTCAGCGATTCGACGCGCGAACCAGGTCTCGATCGCCGGTGTCCGATCATCGTCGAGCATTCCCATCTGGGCCAGGACGTTGAGGATGCGTCGTACTGGCATGTCGATGGCTCGCAGCAGCGACGCGTCGGTGGCTTTGATCAGCGCGCGCGGGTCGTCCTGGAGTCCGATCAAGATCCGGATTCCGGCGCGGGTTTCGGCCAATGCCTTGTGGGTCCAGCCGTGTCCTCGGGCGTGCTCGCCGACCTCGCGGTCGATGTGCTCGGCGATGAGCGGGTTGCACCGCTCGACCAGGCCTTCTCGTCCATGCGCGGCAAGATCACGGCGGGCATCGAACAGCGTGAGTTGAACGTGGCATGCGGGAGCCCGAACCATTGGTCGAGTGGGAACTGGGGACGCTGGTGCCGGGTGCAGGCGCTTGGCTCGTTCCCGGGCGCTGACATAGAACATGTCGGCGAAGAACAGCTGCTGGCCATAGGCGTTGGCCCCGAGGACGTCGAGCAGGCCCTTGTCTTCGCGCATCAGGGTTGCTTGTTTGCGGCACAGCCTGCAGATCCGGTTGTCGCCGAGCGTGATGACGGTCGAACAGCACCGGCACGCGGCGATCGTGTCGTGTTCACGCCGCCAGGAGTTACATCCGGCGCACAGCCAGTCATGCAGGCGCCCAACGCCCCAGGCGTGGCAGTCTCGGCAGGACTCGACCGGTGGCGTGGCCGAAGGGTGGCAGCGAGCGCACAACCCGGAGGCGTAGTAGTTCTTACGAGACCGGCAGCGCAGGCACGGCGGCGCGATCACGGGCCCACCGGGCCAGCAGGCGAAGCAGGTGTCCACCCGAGCCATCGCGACGGGCGTCTTGTTGCAGACCGTGCAAAGAATCTTGACCTTGCGGCTCATGCCGGCGGCACTGAGCGGTTGCGCCCCAGCCGCGGGGTGATGTTCGAGGGGTGCCGCTCGGCGCCAGCCTCGGCGGCCTTGGACGGCCGGCGAGCGGCGACGGCGTCGGGTTCGCAGACCAGCAGGTCGGTTGGTTTGCAGTCGAGCACCGCGCAGATCACGTCCAGGTCATCCAGCCGCACCGAGGTCGGCGTCGTGGTCCACAGCGCCGACATCTTCCCAGCGCTGATCTCCAGCCCGGCGTCGGCCAGGCGACGGCGCATCTCGGTGGATTTCCAGATACCGCGCTCGGCCGCTGTCATGCGCAGGTTCCAGCGCATCAGCTCACCCCTTACTTTCCAGTCGTGCGGCAACCCTGGCGTTGGCGCGCGCCCACGAGTGCTCGACGTGTTCGGACGGCACGTGGATATAACGGGTCGTCGTGGACAACCAGGAATGGCCGAGCAGTTCCTGGATCGCCTTGAGGTCCATGCCGCGCTCATACAGCGAGGATGCGCAATAGTGACGCAGCCCGTGCGGGGTGAGTCGGCCCTGCCAAGCCGGCAGCCAGATTTCGACCGCGCCCGCGAGACCGGTGCGCAGGGCGTCGCTTCCGGCCCGCAGGCATTGTCCGCTATGGGCGTCGCGGCGTTCACTGGGCAGCAGCGGAGCGTCCGGATCGGCGTAGTCCTCACCGAACTGATGGCGGACGTCGGTGAACCACCAACGCAGCAGCGGCTCAACACCATCGATGCACGGCACCAGCCGGGTCTTCGGGCCGCGGCCGCGACTGCCCTTGCCCAAGCGGACATGCAGCTTGCCGAACTCGCCCAGATCCGGCCGCCAGTCACGAATGTCCAGACCGGCCGATTCACTGATCCGCAACCCGGCCCGGCGCCACAGCGAGGCAGCCAGATAGTCCCGGGCCGCCGGCAGGAACTTGCGCGCGTGCGGCAACGACTCGCGCCAACCGGCGAACAGCAGCTCGACCTCGGCCGTGCTCGGCGGCACCCGGCCGACCCCGGTGTCGCACTTGGCCGGGCGGTTGAACTCATCGATCGGCTGCACCAGCACGAACCCGGTCAACGCGTGAACGTCGCCCTGGTAGCGGGTCAGCAGGAACGAGAAGAACTGCGCCAACACCACGGCCTTGGCATGAACCGTCGAACCCTGCAATCGTCGCTCTCGACGCAGCCAACCCAGATACCTGTCGGCGTCTTCGGCCTGCGCGGTCCACACCGGCTCGCCGAGGAAGCGCAGGAAGTCGAAGATCGTGCTCCGCTCCTGAGCAACGGTGCTGTCCACGCAGCCCGCACCGACCATCGCCAGCAGGTACTGGTCGACGAGCTCCTGTTCGAAGTCCTCGAACTCTTGCCTCGTGCGCAGCCGTGGGCCGGATCCCAGCGAGCGGACGGTCGCCAAACCTGCCACTACGTCAGCTCGCCAGGTTCGACCACTCGCCAGGTCTACCACGTTCTTGTCGAGAATCCCGACATTCGGTCGGAGAATCGCGGGGGGTCTCGCCCGGTCATAAGCACGGGAGCAGGCATGGCTCAAGGCGCAGGACGAGTTCGCGAACTGACGACAGTGCGGACATTCGGGGGACAGGGATGACGCGGCGACGCCTCGTCCGCGCCGGCCGCTGGCTCCAGGCTCGGTGCACGCGTCTGAGCGAGCAGGCCGAGGCCGGGTTCGTCTCGCTGTACGTAGTAGTGATCACCGTCGGTCTGCTGGCCATGGCCGGACTGGTCATCGACGGCGGCAACGCCCTCGCGGCACGCGAGCAGGCCACCGACGTGGCCCAGCAGGCGGCACGCGCCGGCGCGGACGCGCTGTCGCCCGACTCGCTGCGGGGAAGCCCAACGGGACTGACCGCGTCGCCGGCGGCCGCGCAGGCAGCGGCGAACCGCGTGCTCGAGACCGCCGGAGTCACCGGCACGGTCAGCGTCGACGGAGACAACGTGACGGTCTCGGTCATCGTGCACAAGAACACCACGATCCTCTCCGCGTTCGACGTCGGGCCAATTGAAGGCAAGGCCACCTCGACGGCGACCGCGCTGCACGGCACCACAACAGGAGGCTGATGATGCGTCGTCTGAAGGCGCTCGGCGCCACCCTGGTTCTGCTCATTCTGGTCGTCGGCATCCCACTGGGCATGGCCGCCACAATCGGCAACCCGCTGCACGGCTGGGCCGACTTGAAGGTCGGCGACCTGACAGCCGAGGTCGTCATTGACCTGCTCGCGGTCATCGTGTGGCTGGCCTGGGCGCAGTTCGCGGTCTCGGTGCTCGTCGAGTTCAGCGCCGCAGTTCGACATGTGCAGCGGCCGACCCGCATTCCGCTGGTGCCCGGCTCCTCTCAACACCTCGCTCACACTCTCGTCGGCGCGGCGCTGCTGCTCGGTACCGCCACCGCGGCGCTGGCCAGTCCCGTGCACGCGCTAGCGGCAACATCCGCACGGCCCGTGGCCGCGGTGGCAACGGTGCCCGCCCAGAGCCAAGCCACCGCTCAGCCGACAGCCGGCACACCGCAGGCCAGCGCACTGGGCGGCCATCAGTCGCGGGTCGCGACACAGGCGCAGACGGTCAGCTACATCATCCCGAGTGACGGGCGCGGTCCCGACACCTACTGGGACATCGCCGAGGCTCGGCTCGGCGGCGGGGAACACTGGCAGCAGATCTGGGATCTCAACCGCGGTCGCACCCAGCCCGACGGCGAAGTGATGAACAACCCGGCCTGCTCAAGCCAGGGTGGACGGTGCTGCTCCCCGCGACGGCGACGTCATCTGCGGCCGCCGGAACGCACGTCGAGGACGTGACCGTGGACGAGGGCGACACCCTGTCCGGAATCGCGCAGGCGCACGGCGTCTCGGACTGGCACCAAATGTGGGAGGCCAGCAAGGGCAGGGCCGAGCCGAACGGGCAACGTCTGACCGACCCCGACCTGATCCGGCCTGGATGGACCGTCGAGATCCCTGTGTCGACGCCCACCACGCTGACACCGACCACAACGACGCCCACCGGGCCACGACCAACGCGACAGACTCCCGGGACGCCGACCACGCAGACGCCGCCCCGAGGGGCACCGAAGATGCCGCCGGCGGAACCGACGCCAGGTGAGCAGGCACCGACATCGGGCGAGTCGTCGGCCCCAGCAGCTCGGCACGAACAGCACGACGGCCCCGCGGCGGGCCGGCCCACGCGCAGTTCTTCGGAGGCGCCGATGGTGGCCTTCGCGGGCGGCGGCGTGCTGCTGGCAGGCGTGTCGCTGGCCGCGCTCATCCGCTACCGGCGTCGGCAGTTCCGGTGGCGGCATCCCGGCCGGACCATCGGGGCGACACCGCCGGAGCTGCAGCGTGTCGAGCGTGCGCTGCTGTCGACCGGGACCCCTGGGATGGCCGACGTGACGTGGCTGAACGAGGCGCTGCGCAGCTTGGTCCATTCGCTGGCTGCTACCGACACCGGTCGGCTGCCTGACGTCGTCGCGGCACGGATGACCGCCGAGACGTTGGAGCTGGTGCTGACCGGCGCCCAGCCCGAGGCGCCCGCGCCGTGGACGGTCGATGAGACCGGCACCCGTTGGTCGATCCAACGCGGCGACAACCTGGGCTATGACGCGGCCGAGCGGGTCTACCACTTCGCGCCGTTCCCGACGCTCGCCTCGGTCGGTTACACCACGGCGGGCGATCATTGGTTGCTCGACCTGGAGCGCGTGGCCGCGATGTCATTGTCCGGTGACCCGGAGCGGTGTTTGAATCTCGCGCGCTTCGTCGCCGCCGAGCTCGCCCACAACGCGTGGTCGGAAATGTTGCAGGTGACGCTGGTCGGGTTCGGCGAGGAGATGGCCGAAATCAATCCCGAGCGGCTGACGTACACCGAGGACTTCGGCAAGGCGATCGCGTCGCTGAATGGCGATCTTGCCTCGACGAGCGACGCGCTGCGCCACGCTGAGGTCGATGTGCTGGATGGTCGGCTCCGCAACATTGCCGGCGACGCGTGGGCGCCGCACGTTCTGCTCATCGCGCCCAGCGCGGCCGAGGACACCGAGGGCCTCGAGCAGCTGCTCACGGCGATGCGGGCGCAACGGTCGCGGACGGCGGTGGCCCTCGTGCTGGCTGACGATCCTGACCATGCCGACGGAACTCGCTGGCAGTTGACAATTGACGAGCACGGGACGCTGCGTATCCCCGCGCTGGACGTGGAACTGATCGCCCAGCAGATCCCGGCCGAGGAGGCGGCGCAGCTCGCGCAGATGCTGGCCTTGGCTGCGAGCACCGAGGACCGACCGGTTCCCGACGCGGTAGGCGACAAGCCCTGGGATGAGTACTCCGACGCCGCCGGCAGCCTGCGCCACTCGCTCACGATGTCGCCGGGTGACCTGCCCGAGTCGACGATGCCGACCGCTACCCGCAGCATCGGGCGTGGCATCGCCGACATTCCGGCGCTGCACTTGGCTGATTCGGCTCCGTGGGTGACGAACTCGGTGCTCCCGCTGTCGCCGCAGACCTACCTTGATCAGACCGCGACGACCAAGGAAGACCTGGACGTGCTCGCCCCGCATGTCGACGGGGCCACCCGGGCGCAGGTCGAGAGCATCGACCCCGAGCTTGACCGTGACCTGGGGGCCTGGAACGACCCGGCGTGCACGCGGCCGAAGGTGCGCCTGCTGGGACCGGTCACCGTGACCGCGCAGGGGTCGCTGCCCCAGCGCAACCCGCGCTTGCTGTGGAACACCGAGATCGTCGCCTACCTGGCCACACGGCCGAGCGGCGTTTCGGTTGAGACCTATGGCACCGACATGTGGCCCGATGACCCGAACATCGCCAGCAAGACCAAGGCACGACAGTCGATCTCGGTGGTCCGCCAATGGCTCGGCATGAACGAGCGGACCGGGCAGGAGCACCTCCCGAAGGGGGTGGTGGCCGGTATGCCCAGCCCCTATCGCCTCGAAGACGTGCTGGTCGACGCTGAGCTGTTCCGCAGGTTGCGGTTGCGGGGCAGCGCCAGGGGAGTGGACGGCATCGCTGACCTAAGGGCCGCCCTCGAGCTGGTGGTTGGCGTGCCGTTCTCCGATCGTCGGCCGGAGGGCTACGGGTGGCTCGCGGAGAACCCGCTCGACCATGTCTATGCCGGGATGATCGTCGACGTCGCGCATATCGTGGCCACCCACCATCTCGCCGCGGGAGAACCGGAACTGGCGGTCAGCGCCGCCCAGGTCGCGCTGCGGGCGGGCAGCAGCGAGGACGTCCCGCTGCTGGATCTCGTCGCGGCGTGCGACGCGCAGGACAACCGGGCCGAGGCCAACGCCTACATCAAGCGCATCCTGGCCAACCACGACGCGGAGGTGGAGGAAGACCTCCCGCCGCGCACCGCCGAGATCCTGCACCGTCGAAAGTGGCTCGGTCATGCGAGCTGACGGGCCAGCTGAGTCCGTTGCACGATCGACGAACAAGGAGAGTGAGCAGCATGGGCAACATCGGCAAGCGTCGCCGCCGCATCGAGGTGCTTCCCTCGGAGGAGCCCGCGCCGGCGCCTGCGCAGGCACCTGAGCGCACGCCAGAGCAGCCGCCCGCACGGCAGCCCGAGCGGGTACCCGAACCGTCCCGGTCATGACAGACACGGCGCAGCGATCCGCTGCGCCGGTCGGAGCTCGGAGTACCCCATGAGCGGGGAGGACGACAGCGAGATCGCTGGTGTTGGCGACATCCGGATGGTGCGGACGTTTCGTGTCGGCGCCGAGGGCGGTCTGTACCCGGTGAACTCGTCGACCGCGTGGACTGAGGGGTGGAACACCGCCACCTGCGCACGCGGCCGCGACCACACCCCGCCAGACCCCGGCTGCCGGTGCGGCTTCTACGTCTATGCCCACCCCTCCTATGCGCTCGCCCAAGCACCGGCTCGGCAGGTCATGGCAGTGGTCGCCGTCCACGGCGCGCTGGAGGCAGGCACCCGCGGAGCGCGCGCCGAGAAGGCGCGCATCGAGGCCGTCTGGCTCGGCGACCGTGTATCTGACGATCTCGCAGGCGCCGTCCAGCGGCGTTATCGCTCGGTACTCGTCTACCGGGACCGTGCCGCGATGCTGGCCGACCTCCCTCTCGGCACGCTGCCGGGGTTCCGTGAACCTCGGATCAGCGAGCGCGGCCGGGGTCTTATCCGGGTGGCCTTGATGGTGTTCCTCGCCGTCGTCGCGGTCGTCGGTGTCGTCCCGACGACCATCGCGCTCGCGAACGCGCCTCGAGCTGCACTGTGGCTGGCGGCGTTGGCTGGGTCGGCTGCCGTCACTCTCACCGGTCTCGCGGTGCGATCGTCGATGGTGACCTTTGTCGGTATCACCGCGGTCGCCTGGATGGTGACGGCCGAGTCCACGACCACCATCGGCGGCATCCTCTACCGCTGCCTGGTGCTGCTGGTCGTCGCCTGGGTTGGCATTGTCTGGCTGCGCGCCGCGCAACCGGGGCGGGTCATCCGTGAGCCGCGCCTCGACGCCGCGCTGCGACGCTGGCGCGGCCAGCTTCCCGGCTCGCGGTAGCCGGAAGTCGACGCACGTGGCGACGTCGTGGACCACCGTCGCGGTGTCCGCTGCACTCGCGGTCGCAGCGAGCCCGCTGCTGGCGAGCTGGTCGGCCGCGCTCGCCGACGGTGACACCGGTGCCTGGTGGCGCCCGCGCAGGGTCGACACCGCCCGGCTAGCTATTGTCGCCGCCGCAGCCCTGACCTTCGGGGCGCTGGCCGGTGGCGGCGGGCCATTGCCAGCGTGGTGGCTGTTGGCCGCAGGCGGGACCGTTCTGGCTGTCGTCGACGCGCAGCGCAACCTGCTGCCCGCCCGGCTGGTGTACCCGCTCGCGTTGCTCGAGGCAGCCGTGCTGACCGCGGCCGCGGTCACAACTCACGACGCCGCGGCGCTGGCCCGGGCCGGGCTCGCAGCCCTCATCGTCGGGATCGGTTGGCTGGTGGTCGCGTTCGCGGCCGGTGGCGGCGTAGGTCTGGGAGATGTCCGCGTCGCTACCCTCACTGCCGGGCTGCTTGGGTGGCTCGGGTGGACGACCGTGATGCGTGCGCAGCTCGTCACGGTCCTGCTCATCGTGGTCACCGCCGGGGTGGTCGCCGTCGCGCGACCTGACCCGCGCGGCCGCAAGATGCCGGTCCCGCTCGGACCAGCTCTCGTGTTGGCCAGCCTGCTCGTGTGCTGGATTAGCCACCGAGGGACGCGCCTCAACGAGGGGTGACACCACCGCAGCCCCGGCCGCGGGCCGTGTCACCTCGCCCGACGCCAGCGGGCGTCACCGGTAACCGCGACGCCCACAAGCCCCAAAAGTTTCATGTCAAGGACGCGCCCCCATGGCCTCCGGCGGGGCTGTTGAACCGTGTGAACCCTGGCCTGCTTCGGGCCTTGTCACCCCGGCCTCGGCGTCTCGCACCTGCTCGGCACGGCTGACGTCGCAGGTCGTCGCAGCCTCCAAGATCCGGGGGTTAACCCGCGCCCACCGCGTGAACAAGAGGTCGTCTCGCTGGGTTAACCGGCCCTGTGCACCGAGCCAAGACGGGAGACCCGTCGGCGCGGGCCGACGGCCACCTGAAACGCAGGGCCGGACTACGTCACCCCGATTTGGGGTGACAGATTGTTGAACACCTCTGCGGAGCGTCATCGGCATCAGCAACCGATGACGGAGGGCCGCAGATGTTCCACGACGACAGCATTGCCGGGAGCTGGCAGGCGCTCGTCCAGCGGATCGAGACGACGGACGCGCTGGGCCGGTGGGCGGTCGAGGACGTCCGTCTCGCCGGCCTGCACGACGTCACCCGCGACCTGCTGCCGCTGCTCGCCGGGAGCGCTGACGCTGCGCGCGCGGATGACATTCTGGGCGCCCTCGTTCGCCGGGCCGCGGTCGACGGCGGCGGCGATGACGACGCGCTGCTGCTGACGGTGCACCTGCTCAGCGACTGGGCCTGGCCGTTGGCGATGCAGCTTCGCGACCTCGGCACCGGGATGATCGGCGTGATCGTCAGCGAGCTGACCTGCCGAATCCGCACCTACCCCTGGCGGGATCGGACGAGGGCGGTTGCGGCCAGCTTGCGCTGGGACACCCGCTCGGCTGTCCTCGCCGAGTTCCGCCCGTCCACGCCCCAGTACCGTCACCAGGCCGAGCACGTCCTGGACCCGATGAGCTCGGAGTGGGAGGCCACGCCGCTCGGGCGGATGGTCACCACCGTCGACGACGAGGGCATCGACCTGGTCGACCTTCTCCTGTGGGCGGCGCGGGCCGGGGTCGACGAGACCGACATCGCGCTGCTCGTTCGGACCGAGCAGGCACGGGCCGACTCCCGTCTCAAAGCGGCTGACGACGTCGTCGCCGCCGAGTTCGGGTTGTCCCGGCGGACCTTCTTCCGTCACCGGGCGCGCGCACTGGATGCCGTGCGCGCTGCGAGCCGCGACTACCTGGCGGCCGTCGCATGAGCCCACTGTTCGGCCCGACAAGAACTCCTCAAAGAAACTTCGGCCGAAGTGGCACTAACGGCCCCGAAATTTCACCTGCCCCTAGTGAGACCACCTTCCGGGCGATCACAAGGAGCACCACCATGGACGAGCGTCGGCAGCCGATCGGGGACGACTGCGCCGTCGAGCAAGTTGCCGACCTGCTCGACGAGGTCTACGCGGCCAACGGGCTGCTCGCCGATGAGATGGACCGCATCCTCGGGTCCCGGGCCGCAGTCAGCCAGAGCACCATCGACCGGTTCACCCGCCTCGCCGACCAGCTGCGGCCCGGCGCGCGAGCCCGGGCCCAGCTGTCCGGGCTCGACCCTTCCCGGGTGCTCGCCGGCACGAAGGTCTGGATGGCGCGCAACCGTGAGCGGTCGGCCAACTCGGCATCCGGCCGCGCCGCATCACGCTGGTCGGACCAGGCAACGGCATGAGCCTGTCCGAGGTCGGGGCGCCCGGCCAGCGCGTCGACGTACTCAACGGCGGCGACGTCGCGCCCGACGGACGGCTCCTGTCGGTGGCCGAGATCCAGCAGGCGTTCCGCGAGCTGCGGGCCCGCAAGCCCTCCGAAGCCGCGAGCCCGCTCGCGCCGGAGCAGGAGCAGGTCGAGGCCGCCCCGTGCGGGGGTGGGGCGGCCGGGATCGGCACCGACCTACCGAGCGGTCCTGCTCGCGGCCGCAAACCTGCGGTGACGCACGGCGCCGATCTGGACAGGGCGTGGGTCGGCGTCGTCGCGGCCCACGCGGGAGCCGGAGCATCCACCGTCGCGCTCGCGATCGCCGACGCGGCCGCCGCGGCAGGCCGGGCCACGCACCTCATCGAGACCGCACACCCGACCCGCTCTGGCCTGGTCGCCGCCGCGAACGCCGAGCTCGGCCTCGACGCGAGCGGAGCGTGGCGGCGCGGCAGCCGCGGTCAGGTCACGATCGACCGCCGCGCGGGCAACGACACTCCGATCGGCTGGCCCGCACCCACTGCCTCGGACGACGGTCTCGTCGTCGTCGACCTCGGCCTGCCGACACCTGATGGCCTCGCCCGCCTCGCGACGAGCGGCTGCCGCATCGTCGTCGTGTGCCGGCCGACCGTGCCTGGCGTGCGGCTCGCCGAGCAGCTCCTCAACTCGGTCACCGGCCGGGTGATCGTCGCGTCCGTCGGGGCCGGCAAATGGCCCGGCGAGGTGAGCGCCAGCCTCGGACCGCGGCTGCACGCGCTCCTCGCCACCAACACCGTCGTTCCCGTGACCGCCGACCGGCGGCTCGAGGTCACCGGCCCAACGAACTCCCCATTGCCGAAGCCGGTCGCTACTGCCGGCCGGTCGCTGCTGGGGCTGATCGACGCCGCCCACTCGGGCGACGCCACCGCGTCGGCGCAGTCGGCGCCGCGAAGGAAGGGAACAACGCGATGAGCAACGTGCTCGCAGCAAAGCTCGGAGGCCATCTGCTCGCGGCCGGTGTCTGCCCCAAGGCGCCACCGGGCGTGCAGACGTGGTCTGACCAGGTCCTGGCGTGGGTGAAATGGGGAGTGCTGGCCATCCTGGCCATCTCGTTCTTCGTCTCCGTCGGCATGTTGATCTGGGGCCGGGTCACGCACCACCCGAAGGGCGCGCGGCTCGGCTTCGACGGCCTGATGATCTGCATCGTCGGCGCGATCATCTACGTCGTCGGCTACGTGATCATCAGCAGCATCACCGGCAACGGCTGCTGATGCTCGGCCGCCGTGGCGGGAAGCAACGGCCAGCTCCGGAGTGGTCCCGCCAGAAGATGCTCGCCCTGCTGATCGGCGCCGGCGTGACCGCGGTGCTGCTCGTCGTCGGGATGGTCCTGGCCGTGGTCTACGCCGTTCACCCGGTCCGGCACACGGCCGAACAAGACACGACCCGCAGCACCAGCACGACGGGCGGCGGCGGCACCGGTAAGTCGGGGCAATCAGGCACCGCCATCGACCCGCGCGACGCCTTGGCCGACAGGCCGATGCCCACCGTCGACGAGGCCGACTCCCACCCCGGGCCGGTCTCCACGAACGATCCCGGCACATCGATCACCCTGCCCGCCGCGACCGGCGCTGGGCCGGCGCAGGTGCCCACCGGCTTCCCGCACACCCCGCAAGGGGCCATGGCGCAGCTGGCCGCGATCGACCAGACCGCCCTGCAGTCGGGCACCCTCGTCGGCGCTCGGGAAGTCATCCAGGGCTGGGCCATGCCCGGCGGACCGACCACCAGCAGTTGGTCAGGTGTGCAGGCCATGGCCGAGTTCTTCGCCGCGGCCGGACTGTCCGGCGGCGGCAACAACCAGCTCGCGATCGTCGCCACCCCGCTGATGGGGCAGATCAAGGGCAGCGTCGGGCCCGACTTCGTAGTGCCCTGCGTCGACTACGAGATCGACGTGACCTTGCAGCAGACCGCACGGGGAGCTGCCGCCGACTGCCAGCGGATGGTCTGGACCGGGACCCACTGGATGGTCGGCCCCGGCTCCGAGCCCGCGCCAGCGCCCTCGGTCTGGCCGGACACCGACACCGCGATCGGCGTTGGGTATCGCGACCTACGACAGGAGACACCCCGATGATCAGCACCGCCGTGCTCGCCTCCGGCTGCAGCCAGCTGCCGTGCCCCGGCCAGAAGGTCGAGGCATTCAGCCTCGGAGATCTCAACCCGCTGAAATGGCTCGGCAACGCCGCCTCGGCCGCCGTCGGCGACGTCTGGCTCGCCGCGATGACCGGCCTGTGGTCGGCCGCACTCTGGCTCCTGAAACTGGCCTTCAAGATCATCGACGCGTTCACCACCCCCGACCTGTCGGCCAGCGGTCCGATGGGGTCAGTGCTGCCGACAACGCTGTGGATCGGCGCCACGCTGGCCGTGATCATGATGTTCGTCCAGCTGACCGTGGCCCTGATCCGCCGCGACGGTGAGTCGATGGGACGCGTCCTGATCGGCATCGCGCAATTCGGCTTCGTCTGGGTTGCCTACCTCGGCCTCGCCGCTGGATTCGTCGCGGCGGCCGCCGGACTTGAACGCGGGATCTTGCAGGGAATGCTGCACGCCCAGGACCTGTCCCACGTTGATCTGAGCGCATCGTTCCCGGACAAGATCGGCGACATCACGCTGGCCACCGTCCTTGGTGCCCTCGGCCTGCTCATCGTCATCCCCGCCGCGTTCTTCTATGTGCTGATCATGTTCGTGCGCGAGGCCGCGCTGATCATCCTGGTGGCCACCGCACCTATCTCCGCTGGTGGCCTGGTCAGCGAGACCGGCAAGGTGTGGTTCTGGAAGACGCTGCGCTGGTTCTTCAGTTGCCTGTTGATCTCCCCGATGGCGGCGTTGCTGCTCGGCATCGGGGTGAAGCTGTCGACCGGAGTCATCAACCCGCCGAAACCGCCGATGTGCGGCGGCAAATTGTGCGATCCGTTGCACCATCTCAAGCAGATCAGCGACTACGCGAACGCCACCAACACCGCGCACGCCGGGATGGCGGTCGTCGGCTGCATCGTGATCGCGATCGGCGCGTGCTGCCCGATGATCCTGTTCCGGCTGCTCGCGTTCGTCGAGCCCGGTACCGCCTCCGGTGCGGCGCTGCGTCAGTCGTGGTCTGACGCCGGCGGCATGTCCGGGGTCATGAGCGGCGGCAAGCAGTCCTCGGGCAGCTCGGCCGCCACGCAGAGCGGCAGTGATGGACGCTCCGGCGGCGAGTCCGGGGCCGAGTCCCAAACCCAGTCGCGACTCTCGCAAGCGATGGGAGCCCTCGGCGCGGGGGTCCAAGCGGTCAGTTCGATCGCGAACAAGGCCGCCGACCTCAGCTCCGATGTCCTCGGCCAGGCCGGCGTCGGCTCGCCCAGCTACAGCATGACCCCGACCGACGAACGCAGTAGCCGTTCCTCCAGCAGCGGTGGCTCCTCCAGGGAAGGATCGTCCGACACGAGCGGCGGATCCGGCGGATCTGGCGGCGGATCCACACCCGAGCCCCCCACACCTCCGATGCCAGGTGGCGGCGGCGGTCTTCCTGGCGGCGCGGGCGGTGCGAGCGGCGCCGGCGGCGCGGGTGCCGCGGGCGGCTCAGAGGCAGCGGTCGCGGTGATCGCGCTATGAACGCCCCGGCCGGACCAATCCGCTACGGCGCGTGGTCGAGAGACAAACAGGGCTGGTTCCTCGGTCTCGGGGGCGGGTCCTGGATCACGATCCTGCTCGGCGGTGTGCCCCTGCTGATCCTCGCGGGCGCGCACCAGTGGCTGCTCGCGTTGGGCTGGACGCCCGCGTGGGCCGTGCTGATCGTGCTAGTCGCCGTTCCTGTCCGAGGCCGCTCAGCGTTCCGCTGGGCGCTGGACTCCCTTCTTCGATGCGTAGGAGTTGTCATGCGTTTGACCGACTGGCAGTCGAAAGCTGCCGCGGGCACCGTCGAGAATTTCGACGAGGCCGACCTGCCCGGCGTGTTGTCGGGTATCCGCACCCACGACGGGCCGCCGTTCGGTCCGCTGCTGGCCCGGCCGGCGATCGTCGCCGACAACCGGGAGCGGACCTGGGCGGTCGTCGCCCGGATAACGCATCCCGGCATCGGCTTGTCGGAGGTGCCCGGTCGGACCCGGATGGGCAACGGTCTGTCCGAGCTGCTCGAGGGCGCAGCGACGGCCGAGCTCGTGTCGGTGATCGCGTTGCAGATCCGGACCGTTCCCGACGACGGCGCCGAGCGCGCCGCGTGGCAGCAGGCCAACCTGCGCAAAGACGCGCCGAACCTGGCACTGGCGGTGAACGCAGAGCTCGCGCAGGTGATGACCCAGGCCGGGGTGCGGCACGAGGCGTTCGTGACGATCGTCGTGCCCGAAGGCCGGATCGCCAAGCAGGCCAAGGAAGCCGGCGGCGGAATCGACGGGCGCGCCCGTGTCATGTATGGCGTCATGGGCGAGGTCGAGGCCCGGCTGATGGGGCCGGTCGGCTGCAGCAGCGTGACCTGGCTGGACTCGCCCGCGCTGGCCGCGGCGATCCGCACCGGCTTCGCTCCGAGCGACCGGGCCGGGCTCACCGCCGCCGACATCGCCGCCCAGAACGACCCCAACGTCGCCTCGAGGTTGCCGATGGCGGCCGCGGGGCCGACCTCGACACCCAATCCGGAGCGACGCTTCTACGCCCACGACGCCTGGCACTCGGCGACCTGCACCATCCTGCTGCCCGACAAAGGTGCCGTGATGGGCGCGCTCGCGCCAGTCTTCACGCCCACCACGGCCGGGGAGCGGCGCTCAGTAACCGTGTTCTTCGAACCGATCAGCCACGACAAGGCCGATCGCCTGGTCGGCAGCGAGTCGATGTCCTCAGACCTCGCGACCGAGATGCGCCGCAAAAGCGGATTCAAGGTCCGCGCCTCGCACCGGCGCGACGCCGCCCGGGTCGAGGGCCAAGACGTCCGGCTGGCCGACGGCAACGCCCTCGTGCGAGTCGGGATCGCGGCCGCCGTCACAGTGCCTAACACCTGGTCGATCACCGACTATGGCCGACGGTTGGAATCCAACATCACCGGCTCCGGCTTCAAGCCACTGCGCCTGGACCTGGCCCAAGACTCCGGGTTCGCCGCCGCCTGCATCCCACTCGGCATCGGGCTGCCCAAGCGGCGAGGCGTCAAGTGAGCCGGCGCGTCGGCGATGGCCATCGAAACGGTCGGGGGGTCGCGCAGCTGGTGGCCGACTTCGGTCACGAGCTTCCCTCGCTCGCGCCCGCGCCAGCCCGCGTGAAGGACGCTGACCCCTTCACCGTGATAGTCGGCAAACATGGACGCTCGGGGCGGGCGGCAGGCTGGGCTCCCGTTCCTGCTCCGGTCGCCGTATTTCGGATGACCTCGGAGCAGGTCGGCGGCGTGTGGCCGTTGATCGCTGGTGACGGGCTCCCGTCGACCGGCGCGCAGATGGGCATCGACTTCCTGTCCGGCGGCGCGTTCCACGTCGACCCGATCGGCTGGACGCTCAGCGGCATCGCCGGCGTTACCAACCCGAACATGATGTTCTTCGGTGCCCCGGGCCGCGGCAAGTCCGGCACAGTCAAGATGTTCTGCCTGCGGATGATGGCCTACTCCTACCGCACGCTGATCCTCGGCGACGTCAAGGACGAGTACGAGCCGCTGTGCCGAGCGCTCGACGTCGAGCCGCACGCCGTAGGTCACGGGCTGCCCGCCCGGATCAACCCACTGGACTTCGGGCCGCTGGGCAACGACTGGACCGCACTGCCCCGCGCAGAGGCGCAACGACGCGCGGCGATGGTGTTCTCCCGCTGGCTGCTGCTGATCAAAGGCCTCGTCGGTTCGCAACATGTGCCGTTCGGCCCGACCGCTGAGACCGCCGTGGGTCAGGTGATCCGCGACCTCACCGGGTACGCGGCCGGCGCGGACACGATGGCTGAGATCACGATCCCGCAGGTCTGGGAGGCGCTCAACAATCCGACCGAGCAGCTGATCGTCGACTGCCGCTACTCCAACCGGCAGCACTTCCTCGATGAGACCCGCCCGATGCGCGATGCGCTCGGGTCACTGGTCAAAGGTCACCTGTCCGGGCTATTCGACGCGGCCACCACGGTCGACGTCGACTGGCGCGCACCCATCCAGTCCCTCTCCCTCTCCCGGCTGGACCCACTCGGCGACGAGGCCGTAGGCGTCGCGCTGACCTGCCTCAACTCGTGGGGACGGGCCATGACTCAGGTCGCCGAGCCAGGTGACCTGCGCATCCTCATCCGCGACGAGTGCTGGAAGCAGATGCGTCTGGGCACCGACGCGGTCAAGTCGCTCGACGCGGACCTGCGGCTCTCGCGCCGCGACGGCTGCATCCAGGCCGTCATCGCCCACAAGCCCTCGGACATGCTCACCGTCGGCGACGCCGGCAGCCAGGCTGTGGCGATCGCCAAGGACCTGATGCACCTGTGCGCGACGAAGGTGCTCCTCGGCCAAGACGACCAGATCGGCGACGAGCTGTCCGATCTGCTCGGCCTCACCCCGATGGCCGAACGCATCGTCACCGACTGGGCCACCGCGGCCAAAGGTCGGGCGCTGTGGCTCATCGGTTCACACGTGGCGAAGGTCCAGACCGTCCGCACTTCGATCGACGTCGCCTTGACGAACACCAATGACGCGATCACTGGCAAACCTTCTGAGTTCGAGGCTTCTGGGTCGGATTTCGCGGGAACCCGAGCGTGATCGCGATGCTGACGTTAGTTGAGGTTTCGGGTTCGGGGAACTGGAACGTACGGCTTGGCCGTGACGTCGGTGCCGAGCGCGAGGCTGTACCGCATGGCGGCTTCGATGCTGATGCCGAACAGGTCGCAGATGCGACGGACGTCGCCGCCGCTGGCGTGGATCTCTTGCAGGATCCGGTCCTCGCGCAGCGCCTTGGACGTGAACGGCACTTGCGACCATGGGAAGTTGACGCCCGGGGGCGTGAGCCGCGGCGCGGTCTTGCGGGTGATGAGCAGGTGCGGGTTGAGCGTGCCGGGCCAGGTGCGGTGCCGGTGCTCGAGCCAGGCTGCCAGGCGGACGCGGACGGGGGCGGCGAGCGGGATGCTGCGTCCGTCCAGCAGCAGCAGGCGTCCGTCGACGATGTCGGTCAGTTGCAGGTTGCGCAGCTGCTGGCGGCTCAGGGCGTGGAAGGCGACCAGGGCGACGGCGAACGCGACGGCGGGGTTGGGGGAGTTCAGCGCGTCACGGATCAGCACGGTGTCCATCGGCAGCGGCACGGTCTTGTTGGCGATCGTCACCTTCATGCCGCGGGTCGGGTTGGTGAAGATCAGCTTCTGCGCCTTGAGCACGGTGAACACCGACCGCAGTGCCTGTTCGCCGAGGACCCGTTGGGAACCGGACGTCGGCAGGGCCGAGCGAACAAGCTCTGGGCTGATCTCGGCCAGGCTGGTGATGCCCTGCTCGGCCCAGACACGGACGATGGGGGCCAGGGCGGCAATCTTGATGGCGGCTGTCTGCGGAAGTCGGGGCAAGCGCCGCGGCGCGGTCTTGCGCCCGCTGATCATGACGTCGAGCCAGACCTGCAGCTGCTGCTTCATCGGCTCGGGCAGGCCGGTGGTCTTGGCGTTGAAGTACCGCTCGATACGGGTTTCGCGGTCCTCGATGAGCAGGCCTGCGGCATCCAGCACGTCGAGGGTGGAGTTGATGGTTCCGTCGTAGTAACGCAGCCGCACGACCTCGCTGGCCCTGAGCGGCGAGCGCGGGGTGGCTTGAAGGACCTGCAAGATCCGCAGCGACCGGATGACCTGGTCGGTCTGTCGTGTGCTCCAACCGTGTCGCCGCGCGTGGTCGGTGACGATTGCCCTGCAATACAAGGCCAAGGGTCCGTCGGAGAGCAGCGACCGCTGGCGGACCAGCTCCGGGTCGGGGGTGACCTCGAACAGCGGCTCTTGCCGCCATGGCACCGACGGCTCGGGTTGGGCGGGCCGCCACGGTGGGGGTTGCAGTCGCTGGGCGCGGCGGGGCTGGCCGGTGAAGTTGGCCAGGAACAGCTGGTGTCCGTGCCGGGTCGCCTCGCTCAGGTCGATGGCGCGGCCGGGTTCTTGCCGCATGCGGGCCTGCTCCATGCACAGCCGGCAGGAGCCGAGCTCTCCGGTGGGCATCTCGCGGCCGCAGTAGCGGCATTCGGTGATCGGGTAGTGGGTGCGCCAGAACCGGCAGCGCCAGCAGTGCCAGTTGTGTTGGCGATAAACGCCCCAGGCCAGGCAGTCGCGGCACGCGCCCATTCGCAGCGGGCCGCCTGGGTGGCAGGCCCCACACAGGCCTGCGCTGAAGTAGTCGGTCGAGCCGCATTGCCGACAGGGCGGTGCGGGGAACGGGCCGCCGGGCAGGCACTGGTAGCAGTAGTCGACCCGGGGGGTGGTCCAGGCGACCGGGCGTTTCTGGCAGCCGGCGCAGCGCGCCGGCGGGCGACTCACAGCGGCGGCTCGGACCGTGGGTTGCCGAAGCGGGGTTTGACGATGGGTCCGGGCCGGTCGCCGTCGGCGGTCTGCTCGACGCTGGGGCGAAGGGCTGCGACCTTGGCCGGTTCGCGGATCAGCAGCTCGGAGGGTTCGCAGCCCAGCACCGAGCAGATCACGTCCAGATCATCGAGGCGGATCGTCACCGGAGTCCCGGTCCACAGCGCCGACATCTTGCCGTGGCTGAGCGTCAGGCCGGCTTCGGCGAGCAGTCGGCGCATCTCACCGGATTTCCAGATGCCGCGCTCGGCGGCCTTCAACCGCATGTTCCACTGCACGGTCTCACTCCTTGACGGTGGTCGGGTCGACGGCGAAACGCGATTCCAGGCGCCGGTTGGCGCCGAGCCAGGCCTGCTCGATGTGGTCGCTGCGGACGTGGATATAGCCCGACGTCGTGGCCAGCCAGCTGTGTCCGAGCAGCTCCTGCAGCGCCTTGATGTCCATCCCGTTCCCATACAGCGAGGAGGCGCAGTAATGCCGCAACACGTGTGGGCTCAGGCGGCCCGCCCAGGTGGGCAGCCAGATCTCGGTCTGCCGCACGAGGCTCTGTCGCAGTGGGTTGGCGGTGATCCGCGCGCAGCGGCCCAGCAGCGGGTCGTGGCGTTCGCTGGGCAGTATCGGGGCGTCCGGGTCAGCCCAGTCGTCGCCGAACTGGTGACGAACCTCGCCCAGCCACCAGTCGATCAACCGGTCCGCGCCGTTGATGGCCGGCACGAGGCGACCCTTCGGCCCACGCCCGCGGCTGCCCTTGCCGAAACGGACGTGCAGCTTGCCGAACTCGCCGAGATCGGGGCGCCAGTCGCGGATGTCCAGCATCACCGTCTCGCTGATCCGCAGACCCAGGCGTCGCCACAGCGAGGCCGCGAAGTAGTCCCGCGCGGCGGGCAGGTACTTGCGGCTGCTGGTGATCGAGGAACGCCAGCCGGTGAACAACTGCTCGACCTCGGTGTCGGCCGGTGGCACCCGGATCTTGCCCATCGACGCGCCCGACGGCCGGTTGAACTCATCGATCGGCTGCTCGACGATCACGCCGGTCAACGCGCGGATGTCGCCCTGATACCGGCTGATCACGAACTCGAAGAACAGCGCCAACACGCCAGCCTTGCCAGCCCGAGTGGTCACGCTGCGACCCGCCCGGCGCTGGTCGACCAGGAACCGATCGGCGTCATCGCAGCAGGCCGTCCACAGCGGCCCGGTCAGCGAGCGGGCGAACTCGATGATCGTCGCTCGCGACTGACTGACATGCGCGTCGGTCAGGCCGGCGGCGGCCATCGCCAACGCGTACTGGTCGACGATCTCCTGCTCGAAGTCCTCGACATCGGCCGCCGTGGTCAGCGCACGCGGCGAATCGATCCGACGGATCTCGGCCAGGCTCACGACAAGCTCGGTTCGTCAGATCGCACCATCAGTCGAGCATATCGGCAGAAGGTCAGAAATCTCGACCGTGCGTCGACCCAGATCGTCGATCTCCTGAACCCAAGGATGCCTGGCTTGGGGACCTCTGACACACGTCCAGCACTCCACGAACCCAAAGCAATAGAGATTAAGCAGCCTGACGCCGTTACCGAGTCCGGTCTCGCGGGGGCGGCGTAGTCATGGCCGACCAGGGAAGCGGCGGCGCGACGGTAGCGGTCGGTGTCGCCGCGCTACCGCTCATCGCGATGTCCTCCGTGCTGATGGTGATGGCCGGTGGTGGCGCGAATGCCTCACCGTCCTCGAGCGTGTGCGGCGGCGGCGGGACGGCGCAGACGATCGGCAACGTCAAGCTCGACGCCGAGCAGATGGGCAATGCGCAAGCGATCGTGTCCGTGGCTGCAGGGCGGCACCTGCCCTCCTTTGCCGCAGTCGTCGCGGTCGCCACCTCCTACACCGAGGTGAGCCTGCACAACCAGCTCACGGCGACCGACCACGACTCCGAAGGGCTGTTCCAGCAGCGGATCTCGGTCTACACCAAGCCGATCGCCGACGACCCGGTGAAGGCGACCAACGCTTTCCTCGATCGACTGGTGAAGGTAGCGAAATGGCAGACGAACCCTGTCGGCGTCGATGCGCAAACCGTTCAGATTTCGCAGCATCCCGAGCGCTACCAGCCCAACGCTGCACTCGCGCAGCAGATCGTCGGACAGTTCTGGCCTGTGGCTGCGGCAGCCGCCGGGCCAGCTCCCACCGACACGCCAACGCCCGTGACCGCTGGCACCGCAACGGCCACCCCTGCCATCGGCTCCGGGCCCGCGATCTGCGCGGGCGGTGGCGGCGCGATCCCGGGTGGCGGCGGGACGGTCGCGGGAACGATCGTCGGCCCGACCGGCAACAACATCGCCGGCACGACCACCATCCCGACTGGCTTCGTGATCAGCGGATCAGCCAAGGGCTACCTCGCGGTCAAGTACGCACTCGCGCAGCTCGGCAAGCCATACGTGTTCGCCGCCGCAGGCCCTAGGGCCTTTGATTGCAGCGGATTGACGATGGCGGCGTGGGCGGCCGCAGGTGTCGCCTTGCCGCATCTCGCGTCCGGGCAGACGTCGAACGGCACGGCCGAGCCCGCCGACCTGAGCCAGGCAGTCGGCGGCGACCTGGTCATGGTTCCCGGCTCGGACGGCACGGCGGCCAGCCCCGGGCACGTCGGCATGGTCGCCGGCTACGTCGATGAGAAGGACGGCCGACACCTGTTCATCATCCAGGCGCCCATGACCGGCGTGCCCGTCGAACTGACCGAAGCAACCGAATGGTCCGGCCAGATCACCAACGTGCGCCACATCGGCTGACTAGCAACAACGGAGGAGAGATCACGTGAGCAGACATACCGTCCCGGCCGACCCGATGAGCACCCTGAGCGTCCCGAAGGAACTCTGGTACCCGACACCGGTCCAGACGAGCGTGTTCCCCGCGCGCAAGCCGCGTTCGCCGATCTTGGTCCGCTTGCTGCCGGTGGTCGCGCTCGTGAGCGGCTACACCTCGGCGCTGGCCTCCACCGCGCACGTCGACGCGGCAGCCTCGGCGCTGCTGCTGCTCGCCTTCGCCGCGCTCGTGGGTCTCGGCTGGGGTGCCGTGCGCTACGCCCTCGCCTCGGTGCGCCACCACCGATCGGTCACCGAGCGATGACCGGCGTCGTCATTGCTGCCGCCGCCGCCGTGTTAATCGCCAGCCGCGCCCGCCCGGTCCAGGGGCCATCATGACCACCCCACACCAGCGGCGCCGCGATCCGCAGCCGATGGGACAGGGCTGGGAAGTACCGGTGGCCGTCATCGGCGGGGCGCTGCTCGGGTTCGGGCTGGCCGCCCTGTTCGGCCTGGGCACGGCATCGGCGCTGTTCGGGCGCGGCTGGGTCTGGCCGCACGGCCCCGGCACCATGACCCACGTCCTCGGCGATCTGCTCACTGGACATCCCGGTCGCGGCCTCGACCCCCGCCAAGCGCGGATGTTGGCCGGCCCGCTGCCGGTCTATCTGTGCGTGGCGGCGTGCGAACTCGCGGTCATCGTCGCGGTCATCGTCGGCGGGATGCTCGTCGCGCGGTATCGGCGGCCCGGGGATGCGCGGGGCGGCATGGCCACGCGTAGCGAAGCCGAGCAGGTACTGGGAATGAGCCGCCTACGCGGCGCCCGCGACATCATCCGCCCCGATCTCTACGGGGCGACCGCATCGAAGGAGAACAGCTCGTGAGCTTCGACCCGACTGACGTCGGCTGGCGACTGGGCCGATCGCAGACCCCGCGCGGCGTTGAGCTGTGGTGCCGCTACGACCGCACGACCGGCGTCTACGGCGAGCAGGGTTCAGGCAAGACCCTCGACGTGCTCGCGCCCGCGCTGCTTGCGCATCGCGGCGCGGGGATGGCGACCTTGACGAAGGTCGATGACCTGCTGCTCACCGCCGAACGTCGCCAGCAGCCGCTGACACCGGGCGGTCTGCTGCGCCCGATTGCGGTCTTGGACCCGTTCGGTGCCGCGCCGGGGCTGCCGGAGTTCGTGTGGGACCCGATCGCCGGCTGCGTCGACCCGAAGGTCGCCGAGAAGCGGGCCAAGGCGTTCGCCGCCGGAACGGTGACCGGTGCGGTGAGCGGGGGTCGGCAGGACAGTGCGGCGCGGTTCTACGCAGCGGAGACGGCCAAGGTGTTGCAGGGCTTTCTGCACGCGGCCGCGTTGACCGGGCGCACGCTCGAGCATGTGCTGGAGTGGGTGGCGAACCCGGTCGCGGCCGAGCAGCCCGCCGAGATTCTTCAGCAGCATCCGCACGCCGCGAAGTTCTGGGATGGGCTGCTGTCTGGCGCGCTGCATGGCTCGGCCGACACCGTCGGCAACACAGTGACCACCGTCCAGCAGGCAATGTCGCTGTTCTTCCAGCCCGAGATCCGGTCCCGGTGTCTGCCCTCACGCGGGCGTCCAGCCACCGACATCGCCGAGCTGATCGCCAAACAGGGCACGGTGTATCTGCTCGGCCGGGAAGACCCGTACGCCTCGGCCGCGCCGCTGATGACCGCGATCGCCGAGCACGTCCTGGACACCGCGCTGCAGGCCGCGAACACCGCCCCGCACGGGCGGATGACGCCCTGCTTCCTCGCCTGCCTCGACGAGCTGCCCTCGACCACACCGTTGCCGACGCTGCGGGTGCGGATGGCCAACGAACGCGCGCTGGGGCTGTCTTTCATCTACGCCAGCCAGACATGGAAACAGATGGTCGTGTCCTACGGCGACGACGAAGCCCGGTCCCTGTTCGGGCTCACCAACAACCTGGTGATCTTCGGCGGCGGCAAAGACATCCACTTCTACAGGGAGATCTCCGATCTGATCGACGATGTGCGCATCAGCCGCCAAACGGTCAGCGACGGCCCGGGCGGCATCGGTACCTCACGATCGGGTGAGGACGTGCGGGTGCTGCGCCCCGGCGATATCCGCCGTATTCAGGAGCGCCACGCTCTGGTGATCGCGGGTAACGCGCCGCCGATCATCGCCAAGCTGCGCCGCTGCTTCGACGGCAAAGACGGGCGGCAGCTGAAGGACGAACTTGACGCCGCCCGGGCGCGGGTCAGCGGCGCTCGGGCCGCCACACCGGACCTCTCCCGGCGCACCGCGGCCGCTGTCGCCTACGCCCGTGAGAACCGGCTCAGCCCCAGCGGCCCGAACGGCATCGACGACCCGTCTGGCGTCCTTCTCGCCGACGTCGAGCACACGAGGGAGTGGACATGGTGAGCGCGAGCATGACCAGCCGAGACAACGAAATCCTGACCCAGTTCCCCTGCCCGCCAGGATCGGCACTCAAGGCACTGGAGCTGCTGCAGGTCCTGCGCCGCGGCGACACTGACGAGATCGCCGAGTACGGCGACCTCAGCAACCTGCCACGGCCCTGGGACCCGTCCACGTGCCCGCACGATCTGCGGGCGGCGGTGTGGGGATGGTGCGACAGCGTCGCCGAATGGATCAACCACGAATACGCATGGCGGCCGACGCAGATGATCCCACTGTGCTGGCCCCACCACGCCCACATCGCCCGCGAGCTGCCGGTGCTGGCCTTCCAACGGTGGACCGCTGAAGAGTCGACCGGCTACGAGGCGACCGACGACTGGCACCGCTACGCGCTGCCGATGTTCCTCGAGCGGATGCAAGGCCGACTCGGCGAGAGCGCCTGCCGCACCGGCAAACACGTCGGCTGGCCCGCCGAGGGCCGCGTCGTCGCCTACAACGCCGCCGACGCGGTCGAGGACCGACAGAGCGTCATCCACCGCGACAGCCACCCCGTCGTCACCCAGCTGCACGCCAACCGGCGTGCGTAACCGAAAGGAGCACCGCCCATGCCCATGCCCATGCACGACATCGACCTGCCCGCCGGCTACAGCATCGCCGGGGCAGGCGTGCCCGGCGTACCACCGAAACACCAGGTGCTGCGTGGCAGTGGCCGCGACCAGCAGCTCATCGGCGTGTGCGACAACCGAGAGGAGGCGACACAGCTGGCAATCCGAGACAACGACCGGGTTCAGGCCGAGCGGGCAGCAACCCGCAACCGGCGGCCCGGGCCAGACCACGCTGTGCGCCGCTGAGGCGCACCGCATCCACCTGACTAACGGAGAGAACCACACATGAGCGCAGACACTGCCATCACCGTCGTCGGCAACCTCACCGGCGACCCGGACCTGAGATTTACCCCGTCGGGCGCGGCCGTAGCGTCGTTCACGATCGCGTCCACGCCACGCAGCTTCGACCGGGCCAGCAACGAATTGCTTTGCGTCTGACTTCGTGACACAGATCGGCGTGTCTATCACGCAACATCCGACGGGTTCTCCGACCGCTCTCGGAGGATCTGATCATGACCGAACTCGACCGTGGAACCGACCGCGCCGGGCGCCGTGCGAAGCGGTTCCTCTCGCCCTCGCGGGTCTGTCCGGCAAACGGTGTGTGAGGTCCGGCGGTTTCAGTGAATGGCTCTGTCGAGCCGGCCCGCGAAGGTGATCGCGAACGCGTTCAAGGCGGGCTTCCACCGCACCATCCAGCGTGCCCGTCCGCCGCCGGTGGGGTCAAGGGACCGGGTGACCAGGTAAAGGCACTTCAGCGCGGAGGCCTCGTTGGGGAAGTGCCCTCGCGCCTTGATCGCGCGCCGGTAACGCGCATTGATCGACTCGATCGCGTTGGTCGTCGCGATCACCCGGCGCACCTCGACGTCATACTCGAGGAACGGCACGAACTCCGGCCACGAGCTCTCCCAGAGTCGCACGATCGCCGGGTAGCGCTGGCCCCACTCGGCGGCGAACTCGGCGAAGCGCTCCTTGGCCGCGCGTTCGGACGGCGCGGTGTAGACCGGTTTGAGCGACTTGACGATCGCGTCGCGGTGCTGCCGCCCGGCGTAGCGGAACGAGGCACGGATCAGGTGCACGATGCACTGCTGCACGATCGTGTGCTCCCACGTGGTGGTGATCGCCTCGGGCAGCCCCTTGAGCCCGTCGCACACGGCGATCAACACGTCCTCAACGCCGCGGTTCTTCAGCTCGGTGAAGATCTGCAACCAGAACCGGGCACCCTCGCCGCCGTCGCCGCCGGACCAGATCCCGAGGATGTCGCGCTCGCCGTTCACGGTGACGCCCATGACGACGTAGTACGGGGTGTTGCGGACCTGCCCATCGCGCACCTTGACCACCAGCGCGTCGACGAAGATCACCGGATAGATCGGGTCGAGCGGGCGGGAGGCCCATTCCGCCATCTCGGCCGTGACCTTCTCCGTGATCCGGCTGATGGTGTCCTTGCTGACTGTGGCGCCGTAGACGTCGTTGAAGTGCGCGGCGATCTCCCCGGTCGTCAGCCCCCGGGCGGTCAGCGACAGCACGATCTCATCGATCCCGTCCAGCCGTCGCTTGCGCTTGGGCACGATCACCGGTTCGAACGACCCGTCCCGATCCCGGGGCACCTCAATCTGCACCGGCCCGATCTCGGTCAGCACCGTCTTCGAGCGCGTCCCGTTGCGCATGTTCGACCCCATCGGAGTCTGGCCGTGCTCGTGGCCCAGGTGCTCGGTGAGCTCAGCCTCGAGCGCGCTCTCCAGCACCGTCTTGGTCAACCCCGACAGCAGCCCGCCCGGGCCGATCAGCCCGACGCCCTGCTCTCGGGACTGCTCCAACAGTTGCTGCGCCAACTTCTTCTCATCGATGATCTCGCCTGTCACGGGATCGACCATCACATCGGTTTCCAGCTCGGTCGTGTCCGACACGGCCCGTTCCTTTCAATCGGGCCGGACCTCACACACCGTTTTTCCGACAGTCCCGCCCTCGCAGAAGTACGAGATCTGGTTGCAGCTGGTGCGCCAGGAGGTGACGATCGCCGAGGCCGCGGCCGAGCAGCACGTGGACCGTTCGACGATCATGCGCATCCGCACGGTGGCCAAGGAGGGCGCGCTGGCCGCGTTGGCCGAGTCCAAGCCCGGGGTCAAGGCGCGCGAGCGGGACTGGGAGTTGGAGCTTGCCAAAGCGGAGGTCGCCCGGTTGTCGGAGACGGTCAAGGAGATGGCCGTGAAGCTGATGCTGGTCGAGGGAAAAGGCGCCTGGGGTTGAGTGGCCCGATCCCGCGCCGGGTCGAAGCGGCCACCAAGGCAGGGCTGCTCGACCTGCTCGATGAGGCACTCGACGCCGGCTGGAGCCTGCGCCGTGTCTGCGGCGCGCTGGAGCTGCCCGAGCGGCGCGCGCACCGCTGGATCGGCCGGCGCGCCCGCGGCCAGCTGGTCGACAAAGCGCCTGGCGGGTCGCCGGCGCACGGACTGTTGCCGGACGAAGAGCGCGAGATCTTGGCGCTGTTCGACGAGTGGGGCGAGACCGACCGCAGCCACCGCAAGCTGGCCCACCGCGGCTCCTACCTGCACCGCGTGTGGGTCTCGCCGTCGAGCGTGCGGCGGGTGCTTTTCCTTGCTGACAAGCACTTCCGGCCCCGACCACGGCCCGGCCGCTCGACGCGCAAGCAGTTCCCGGACTGGGTCGAGTACAAGCCCAACTCGATTTGGATCTACGACACGACACACTTCCCGGCCGCCGGGATGGCAGTGCTGATCATCGAGGATCTGGTCTCCCGTAAGTGGCTGACCGAGATCGTCTCGAGCGAGGAGACCTCCACCCAGGTCGAGCTCGCTTTCACCGCCGCGCTGGAAGCCGAGGGGCTGCTCGAACAGGTTGAGCGTCGTCACGCCGACGACGGTCGCATCGACCTCAGCGCTGACGATAAGTCGCGCCCGATCCTGCTCGCGGTCAGCGACAACGGGCCGCAGATGACCTCCGGCTCGACGCGCGAGTTCCTGGCGCTGTGCGCGATCGCTCAGCACTTCGGCCGGCCCGGCACCCCGACCGACCAGGCCTGGATCGAAAGCCTCAACGGCCACATCAAGCTCGACTACCCGCATTTGCTCGCGATCCGCGACCCGGCAACCCTGCGCGCCGAACTCAAGATCACCCGCCCGCACTACAACGGCGTTCGGCTGCACCAGGGCATCGGCTACGTCACGCCCAACGACGAACACGAAGGACGAGGTGAGGCCATCCGCAAAGCACGCCAAGCCGGCCTGGAACAGGCCCGGCTCGACCGGCTTGCCTGGCACCGCCAGCACCGGCACGATCAACTCACCGAGGACCCCGACGATGTTGGCTAATACAACGCGACTTTGCGACACAAAGTCAGAAACACGTCACTTCCGGCACGCCGTCTGCAAACACACCCTCAACCGCCTACGCCACTTCGTGGAATGGCGGCTGATCCGGTGGCTGCGCAAACGGCACCGCTGGAGGTGGGGCCAGTTCCGCCGCCGGTTCACCACCCCCAACGGGCGGTGGCTGCCGATCGCGGCCGAGGGGATCGTGCTATTCAATCCGGCCGCGGTGAGCGTTACTCGTTACCGCTACCGCGGCCAGACGATCCCCAACCCCTACCTGCGAACGAACCATGCCTGACGGAACCGACCGTGGAGAGCCCGGTGCGTGGAGACACGCACGCCGGGTTCGGCGAGCGGCCCGAGGAAACGGATCGGCAGCAATGCCGACACCGCGCCTCGGGCCGACTCAACCAGCGCATCGCCCAGCGGGCCTTGCCGCGGCCGGTGGGGTCGAGTGACCGCGTGACCAGGTAGAGGCATTTGAGCGCGGCCTGGTCGGTCGGGAAGTGCCCTCGTGCGCGGACTGCCCGTCGGTAGCGGGCGTTGAGGCTCTCGATCGCGTTCGTGGAACAGATGATCTTCCGTATCTCGACGTCGTAGTCCAGGAACGGGATGAACTCCTCCCACGCGCTGCGCCAGAGCGTGACGATGGCTGGATATCGGGTACCCCACTTGTCGGCCAGCTCGTCGAAGCGGACGGCGGCGATCTCGGCGTTGACGGCGGTGTAGACCGGTCGCAGGTCGCGGGCGAGCTCGTCCCAGTCCTTGCGGGAGGCGTAGCGGAAGGTGTTGCGGATCAGGTGCAGGATGCACGCCTGCACCGTGGCGTACTGCCAGGTGGTGGTGATCGACTCCGGCAGGCCCTTGAGCCCGTCGCAGACGACCATGCACACGTCCTCGACGCCGCGGTTCTTGATCTCGGTCAGCACCGACAGCCAGAACTTCGCGCCCTCGCTGCCGTCGCCGGCCCACAGCCCGAGGATGTCGCGTTCGCCGTTGACGGTGACTCCGATGACCACGTAGACGGGCCGGTTGACGACCTGCCCGTCGCGGACCTTCACCACGATCGCGTCGATGAAGATCACCGGATAGACGCGGTCCAGCGGGCGGGTGCGCCACTCAGCCATCTCCTCGACGACCTTGTCGGTGATCCGGCTGATGGTGTCCTTGCCGACCTTCGCGCGCGTAAACCTCGTCGAAGTGCGCGGCGATCTCGCCGGTCGTCAGCCCGCGGGCGGTCAGCGACAGCACGATCTGGTCGATGCCGTCCAGGCGGCGTTGCCGCTTGCGCACGATCGCCGGCTCGAAGGTGCCTTCGCGGTCGCGGGGCACGTCGATCTCGACCGGCCCGATCTCGGTCAGCACCGTCTTCGAACGGGTGCCGTTGCGCGAGTTGCCCCGGTTGCGCCCCGCCGCATCGTGCTTGTCATAGCCGAGGTGCTCGCTCATCTCGGCCTCGAGCGCGGTCTCCAAAACGCTCTTCGTCAGCCCGCTGAGCAGCCCGCCTGGGCCGACCAGGTCGACGCCTTCGGCGCGCGCCTTCTCCACGAGTTCCTGAGCGAGTTGTTGCTGATCAATTTGAGCCGGCATGGGCTCGATCGTCTCGGTCACTGCTGGTCCTTCCCGCCAAGCCACAGCTCGGCGTGTCGAGACCAGTTACACCGTTGTTCGGACAGACCCACGCGACCTTGGCACAGAAAGTGCAAGACGCGTGAATGGGGACGAGGGGCTCGAGGTAGGGACGAGAAGGCGCGGGGTGGCCGTGGATGGGCGGGACAGTGTGGGCTCGTAGGCTCCCGTGGGTCTGTCGGCGTCGTGTCAGGGAAGAACGACGACTTGGGCGGCGTAGCTTAGTCCGGCGCCGAATCCGACGAGCAGTGCGAGTTGACCGGTTTGCACGAGGCGTCGTTCGATGAGATCGGCGAGTGCGATCGGGATGGACGCACCGGATGTGTTCCCCGAGGCGGTGATATCCGTAGCGACGACGGCGTGCTCGAGGCCGAGGGAACCTGTCAGGGCGTCGATGATGCGCAGGTTGGCTTGGTGTGGGACGAAGACGTCGATGTCGCTGAGTTCGACGCCGGCCCGGCGACAGGCTTCGCGGGCGAAGGTCGGGGTGTGTTCGATCGCCCAGCGGAAGACCTCGCGCCCGGCCATCCGCAGCGTGCCGTTGGCGTCGGGGTCGCAGTGGATGAGGTCGAGTTGGGCGCCGTCGCTGCCGGTGACGGTGGGCCCGATCGCGGACGGTCCTGGGGGAGCGGGTCCGACGACAGCGGCGCCGGCGCCGTCACCGAAGATGATCGACGTGCCGAGGTCGGTCTCGTCGAGCAGGCCGCTCATCCGCTCGGCGGCGACGATGAGGATGTGCTCGGCGTTGCCGGTGCGGATGAGGTTGTCCGCGGCACCGAGGGCGTAGCTGAAGCCGCTGCAGGCGGCGTTGATCTGGGCTCGCGCCGCCCGGGGGACGAGGTGGGGCGAGAGCACGCGGTGCGGGGCGGTCTCGCTGCAGCTGACGGTCAGGACAAGATCGATGCCGGCTTCCGCGATGTCGGCGGCGGCCAAGGCTTGAATCGTCGCGCGGTCACCGAGTTCGGTGAGCGCGTCGGCGGGGTCCATCCGGCGGACGGAGTGGATGCCGGTGCGTTGCCGGATCCATTCCGCGCTCTTGCCGAACGGGGCGCCGAGGGCGGCGCCGGTGATCACCGAGTTGGGTTGGGCGGCGCCGACGCCCAGCAGCCGGGCGCCGGTGCGGGGTTCGGCCGCGAGCAGCGCCCCGGTCCAGGCGCTCACACGTTGCGCCGGTACTGGCCGCCGACTTCGAAGAAGGTGTCGGTGATCTGGCCGAGGGAGCAGACGCGTGCGGCGTCCATGAGTTCGGCGAACACGTTGCGGCCGTCCTGCACGGCCCGGCGCAGGGCGGTGAGCGCGTCGTGGGCGGCGTCGGCGTTGCGTTCGTGGAAGTCGCGAAGCCGGTCGAGTTGGGATTGTTTCTCGGTTTCGGTGCCGCGGGCGAGTTCGAGGGTTGTCGTTGCGGAGCCGTCGGTTGGGTTGCGGAAGGTATTGACGCCGATGATGGGCAGGGTGCCGTCGTGTTTGCGTTGTTCGTAGAGCATGGATTCGTCCTGGATGCGGCCGCGCTGGTAGCCGGTCTCCATCGCACCGAGCACTCCGCCGCGTTCGGTGAGGCGGTCGAACTCGGCGAGCACGGCTTGTTCGACGAGGTCGGTGAGTTCTTCGACGACGAAGGATCCTTGCAGGGGGTTCTCGTTCATCGAGAGCCCCCATTCGCGGTTGATGATGAGCTGGATAGCGAGTGCCCGGCGGACTGATTCCTCGCTGGGGGTGGTGACGGCTTCGTCGTAGGCGTTGGTGTGCAGGCTGTTGGCGTTGTCGTAGAGGGCGTTGAGAGCTTGCAGGGTGGTGCGGATGTCGTTGAACGCCATCTCCTGGGCGTGCAGCGAGCGGCCGGAGGTCTGCACGTGGTACTTCAGCTTCTGCGAGCGCTCGTTGGCGCCGTAGCGGTCGCGCATCGCGATCGCCCAGATCCGGCGGGCGACCCGGCCGAGCACGGTGTACTCGGCGTCCATGCCGTTGGAGAAGAAGAACGACAGGTTCGGGGCGAAGTCGTCGATCGCGAGGCCGCGGGCGAGGTAGGACTCGACGTAGGTGAAGCCGTTGGCCAGGGTGAACGCGAGCTGGCTGATGGGGTTGGCTCCGGCCTCGGCGATGTGGTAGCCGGAGATCGACACCGAGTAGAAGTTGCTGACCTGCTGCTGCACGAACCACTCGGCGACGTCAGCCATCATCCGCAGACTGAACTCCGTGGAGAAGACGCAGGTGTTCTGGCCCTGGTCCTCCTTGAGGATGTCGGCCTGCACGGTTCCGCGGACGGTGCGCAACACCCGGGCCCGGATATCGGCGGCCTCCTCGGCAGTGGGGTCGCGCTGCGCGGCGGCCCGGAACGCGTCGAGCTGTTGATCGATGGCGGTGTTGAGGAAGAAGGCGAGGATGGTGGGGGCGGGGCCGTTGATCGTCATCGACACCGAGGTGGTGGGCGCGCAGAGGTCGAAGCCGGCGTAGAGCGCCTTCATGTCCTCCACGGTCGCGATCGACACCCCGGAGGTGCCGACCTTGCCGTAGATGTCGGGGCGGACGTCGGGGTCGCGGCCGTAGAGGGTGACGGAGTCGAACGCGGTCGAGAGCCGGGTGGCGGGCTGGCCTTCGGAGAGCAGGTGGAAGCGGCGGTTGGTGCGGAACGGGTCGCCCTCGCCGGCGAACATCCGGGCCGGGTCCTCGCCCTCGCGCTTGAACGGGAACACGCCGGCGGTGAACGGGAACCGGCCGGGCAGGTTCTCCGAGCGCAGGAAGCGCAGCAGCTCACCGTCGCCCCGCCCGCGCGGGAGCGCGACGCGGGGAACCTGGTTGCCGGACAGTGTCGTGCGGTGCCGCGCCGGCCCGTCACCGGCCGGGTCGGTGGTGTAGGTGGCGGCGACGTCCGGCCAGGTGGTGAGCAGCTCGAGCGAAGCCGGGGCCATGGCCTGCTCGGCCTCCTCGGCGAGCGTGCCCAGGGTGTCGAGGGTGGCCGCGACCGCGGATTCGGGCAGCCGCTCGCCGGTGTGTTCGCCGAGTGCCGCCGCCGCGGTGCGGTGCAGCGCCCGTCGCTCGGCCAGCCCGGCGTCGCGGTCGGTGCGCCGGTGATACCCGCGCACCGCCTCGGCCGCCTCGGCCAGGTAGCGCACCCGCTCGGCCGGCACCGCCGCCCAGGTCCCGGTCGACACCTTGGACTCGGCCAGCGGCAGCGTCCCGTCGCCGACCGGCAGCCCCTTCTCGGCCAGCCGGACGCGCAGGTGCTGGTAGAGCGCGGTCACGCCGTCGTCGTCGAAGCTGGCCGCGGACGTGCCGAACACCGGCATCTCCTCCCACGGCACGCCGAACGCGCCGCGGTTGCGGACCAGCTGGCGGGCCACGTCGCGGCGGGCGTCCTCCGAGCCGCGGCGCTCGAACTTGTTGATCGCCACGACGTCGGCCACGTCCAGCATCTCGATCTTCTCCAGCTGCGACGCGGCGCCGAACTCGGCCGTCATCACATACAACGACACGTCCACCAGCTCGCCGATCGCCGCGTCACCCTGCCCGATGCCGGGGGTCTCGACGATCACCAGGTCGAAGCCGGCCGCCGCGCAGGCAGCCACCATGTCCGGCACGTGCGCCGGCACCTCGGCGCTGCTGCCCCGCGTGGCCAACGACCGGAAGAACACCGGGCCACCGTCCAGGCTGTTCATCCGGATCCGGTCACCGAGCAGCGCCCCGCCGCCGCGGCGCCGGCTCGGATCGATGGCCAGCACCGCGGTGCGCAGCTTGTCACCCTGATCCACCCGCAACCGCCGGATCAGCTCGTCGGTCAGCGACGACTTCCCCGCCCCACCGGTGCCAGTGATCCCGAGCGTCACCGCCGCCGTGGCCGCCGCCCGGGCCCGCACAGCCGCGAGCTCCTTGACCGACCCCGCCCCGGCCTCGATGCGGGTCAGCTGCCGGGCCAGCGCGGCCACGTCCCCGCCGGCCAGCGTGGCCAGGCTCGCCGGCCCGGACCGGGCCGGGTGCGCGTCGCACTCGGCCAGGATCGTGTTCACCATCGCCGCGAGCCCGAGGCGCTGCCCGTCCTCGGGGGAGAAGATGCGGGCCACCCCCACCCCGTGCAGATAGTCGATCTCCTCGGCCACGATCGTGCCGCCCCCGCCGCCGTACACGCGCACGTGCCCGGCCCCGCGCTCGGCCAGCGTGCGGACCAGGTAGGCGAAGAACTCGACGTGCCCGCCCTGATAGGAGCTGATCGCGATCGCGTCGGCGTCCTCCTGCACCGCCGCCGCCGCGATCTGCTCGACCGACCGGTCGTGCCCGAGATGGATCACCTCGGCCCCCTGCGCTTGCAGGATTCGCCGCATGATGTTGATCGCCGCGTCATGACCGTCGAACAGCGCCGCCGCCGTGACCACCCGGATCGGACGGGACGGAACATGCAACGCTTCGGACATCCGGTCCTCCAGAACATGAAACTAGTAGGACGTCCTACTATCTGGGCTACCGATTGGTAGGGGAGGACGACGTGGTGACCGTCACTGACGACCTCGGTGCAACGCTGCTCGTCGGCGGACCCAAGTGCCGAGTCGTTTCGCTGGTCCCGTCCCTCACCGAATCCATCGCCGCCACCCGACCCGAAGCCCTCGTGGGCGCCACCGATTACTGCACCCACCCGGCCGACCTGGGCGTGGCCCGAGTCCGGGGTACCAAGAACCCCGACCTCGCCGCGATCGCGGCGCTCAAGCCCGACCTCGTAGTCGCCAACAAGGAAGAGAACCGCCGCCTCGACGTCGAACGACTCCGAGCCGCCGGCGTCGCCGTCTGGGTGACCGAGATCGAGACAGTCGACCAAGCCCTCTGGTCGCTGCGCCGGCTCATCACCGAGGCACTGGCCTGGCCCGCGCCACCCTGGCTGGACGCCGTCGCAGCGCAGTGGACCCGCCCCGACTCCATCGGCCCCGCACGCGTCGCGGTGCCGATCTGGCGCGACCCGTGGATGGCCGTCGGCAGCCCCACCTTCACCGGCGATCTCCTCGCCCGCCTCGGCCTCCACAACGTGCTCGCCGACTCTCCACACCGCTACCCGCATGTCAGCGTCGACGAGATCATCGCAACCCGGCCGGACCTCGTCCTGCTTCCCGACGAGCCCTACCCCTTCTCGGCCGACGACGGCCCAGAAGCGCTCCCCGGGCTGCGGTGCGTCCCAATCGACGGGCGGGCCTTGACCTGGTACGGCCCATCACTATTGACCGCCCAAGCCGCAATTGCAGCGGCCGTGGAGCGCGTTCGTGACATCCCTACCACCGACGGCGCCACTGGAGCCCGATAGCGCGCTTGGTGAGAGCAACCTGTCGCTCGGCCTCGCTCACCCGAGCGGTGTCAGGGGGCAGGACCGAATCCAGTTCGTCGCGGCGGACGACCCTCGACGTGATTGTCGGAGCCTCGGAGCTGTACCAACGGAACCGGATCTGGACCCGTTGCCGGCCGCCGGTGTCCAGCCAGTTGGCGAACCCGGGGTCGCAGGCACAGACGACGATCCGGTACACGGCGTCCGGATCGGCCACGGCGGAGTGACCGTTCAGATTGGCCTGGGTGTACATGGCGTCCAGCGCGCTGTAGGCGTAGTCCATCAGCTGCAGGCTCCAGTACGGGCACTGTGGAGGGATGCGGCACTCGGCCACCCACACCTCGTCTTCGCGCAACTCGATCAGCGCGTGGGTGTAGGCCTGCCCTGCGATCCCGACCGCGGGGAACGTCGATGAAACATCGGTCAGCTGGTTCACCTCAGACAGCTCCAGCTGTTGTTCCATCACTCGGAGCATGGCGAGTGCATCCTCGCCGACCGACCGGGCGGCCAGCACCAGGTTGTCGGTCAGGTCTGCACTGGCGATCTCGAGCTTGGCGATTGGCCGGTCGACGCGGTGGATCGCCACCTGCGCGTCGATCTCCGACGTCCAGTCGTAGGCCACCTGCCGGATCAACGCGAACGAGTCGTCACGGGAGGCATCGAGCTGCAGCCAGGCGCCCGAGTAGCCCTCCGGCCGGCTCGGGCTGAGAACGACTTCGAAAGTGCCGTCGTCGGCGATCTCGCAGTCGTCGATGTTGAGCTCGCCGAGAACGACCATCCGCTGCGGGTCGCCGATACCCAGCGTCCCGGCGCCGACCTGCAAGTGGACGATGCGCGTGGTGCCGCGACGGCCCACGACGCGGTACGTACCGCTCCCACGGATGTAGGCGACCGCGTACGTGGCGTCGGTGTTGGCGTTGTAACGACGCAGTGTCCCGTTGAGGATCGGCGCCCAGTCAGGGTGATCCCGGTCGGCGAACGCCAGCGTGGACAGTTCGCCGATCAGCCCCCAGATCATGCTCTGCGTCAACTGCGCCTGCTCGGCGATGCTGCGTCCGGGGTCGGCCACACGATGCACATGTGCACCGGCCTCGGCCAGAGCGCTGGAGAACGCGTCCCACTGCGGCTCGCCTTCCAGGTTGAGCCCCTGCATGACACCCACCGACCTCTCGTTGCTGTGACGATGCGCACGGCTCCGGCTCTTCGCGGGAACGTATCCAGCGCACCCGCCGTGTCGGGGTGGGTGTTCCGGCCATTGAGATGACGCTTGCCGTCGAGCGCCCCACCATCGACGGTTCCAGGTAGTCAGCCCAGCCGAAGGAGAGCCATGATCGTCTCGCACGAAGACAAGCTCAAGGCGCTTCGTGCCGACGACCTTCTGGCCGATGCACGGCACGAGTCAGGTCTGTCGGATTTCGGCGACGACCGCTTCATCGTTGCCCTTCGCGCAATGACGGCGTGCTACATCGAGGACATCCAGGTCGACGAACGTGGGCTCGCACTCGTGCGCTCCACAATCGTGCGGCAGCTGGTCAATCGCGCCCGCTTCGAGCGGGACCTGAAGGAGCATCCGGAGATCCTCGACGAGGACGTCAGCGACCCGATAGTCATCATCGGTATGCCGCGATCCGGCACCACCAAGGTGCATCGCATGATGGGCGCCGACCCGAATCTGCTCAAGACCTACATGTGGCAGCTGGTCAATCCGGCGCCCTTCCCTGGTTGGGAGCGTGGCGGCGCCGACGCGCGGATCGTCGCGGCCCGCTCCTCCGAACCGTTGCTCGACGCGAGTGACAACAATGAGGGGCTGCGCGCCGGTCACCTCTACGGGGCAGAGGAGATCCAATCCGATCTCTGGCTCGCCGGCCTGACGTTCAACGACAGCTTCTACACGAGCTGGCGACCGCCCTCCCCGGGCTACTACCACTACATGATCGACCGGACCTACCCCTCCCAGTGGGACAACTTCGAGTACACGGCGAACCTGTTCCGCTACCTGCAATGGCAGCAGGGCGGCCGGCGGGGGCGTCGGTGGCTGATGAAGAACGAGTCACTCCTGGGCTTTCTCGAGGACTTCTTGCAGGTGCACCCCGACGCGACGCTCGTGCACCTGCACCGCGACCCGCACGTAGCCATGCCATCGTTGCTCAAACTCGGCACCGAGTTCAGCCGTCCCTACTTCGAGGACGTAGAGGCATCCGACCTGGTCTTCACCCTCCTCGACCGGTTCTCGATGCTGGCCCACCGGTACATGAGGACGCGCGACCGGTTGGGCCTCGACGGCCGCATCGTGGACGTGCCGTACGAGCAGATCCGCAACAACCCGCTGCCCGTGTTCCGAGAGGTTTACCGTTGCGCCGGCCACGAGCTGACGCCCGCCTCCGAAGCGCTGATGCTGGACTGGGAACGGGCGAACGAGCAGGGCAAACACGGCGCACACACGTACTCGCTGGAGATGTTCGGGCTGACCGACCGAGTTATCGACCAGTACTTCGGCGAGTACATCCGGCGTTTCGTCGAGACGAGCTGATCAGCTCAAGATTCCTCGGCGATGGCTGCGAGCAGCGAGTCCGCGACCTCGTGCCGGCAGATCAGTAGGTCCGGCAGGTAGGGGTTCTCGCTGTTGTACTTCAGCGGCGAACCGTCGATGCGTGACGCGTGCAGGCCGGCGGCCAGAGCCACGCCGACGGGTGCGGCGGAATCCCACTCCCACTGACCGCCGGCGTGCACGTACGCCGCGCTGTCGCCGCGCAGCACCGCCATCGCCTTCGCACCGGCCGAACCCATCGGGCGCAACTCGTAACCAAGCTTCTGGGCCATGGGTGCCGCGAATGCCGGGGGGCGGCTGTCGCTGACCAGTACCACCGTCGACCTGGACACCGCCGCGTGTGCATCGTCGGAGGCGTAGACCACCCCGAGCGCTGGCTGGGCCACGGCGGCAGCGGTGATGGCGTCGGCCGCGCGCTCCCAAAGGGCGACGTGGACGGCCCAGTCCGCGCGGCCCGGCATGCCGTACTCCCGGGTGCCGTCGAGCGGATCGATAATCCATACCCGGTCGGCCGACAGGCGGGCGGGGGAGTCCTTCGACTCCTCGGAGAGCACCGCGTCGTTCGGTCGAGTCGCGGCCAGCTCCGCCAGGAGCAGCCCGTTGGACCGGGCGTCGCCCAGCTTGCCGAGGTCCTTGCCGTTGAGGCCGGAGGTCGCGGCGAGTTGGAGCAGCAGCCGTCCCGCCCGCTCGGCGAGCGTCGCGGCGAGGCGGGCGTCTGAGGTAGTCACCGGTAGTTCATCTCCAGGTGGTCGATGACGATCGAGGCAAGCGCGTTGACGTCGCCGTCGGTCCGGCGGAGGAGCAGGTTGGGCCGCAGCGGCGCCTCGTAGGGCGACGAGATGCCGGTGAAGTCGGGGATCTGTCCCGCTCTGGCTTGGGCGTAGAGACCCTTCGGGTCGAGCTGCTCGGCGATCTCGAGCGGGGTGTCGACGAAGATCTCCGCGAACGGCAGCCCCGCCTCCTCGTGGATCGCTCGGGCCGCGTCGCGGTCCTCGCGGTAGGGCGAGACCAGCGCGACCAGCGCCACCACGCCGGCATCGGCCAGCAGTTTCGCGACCTCGGCCGTGCGGCGGACGTTCTCCTGACGATCAGCGGGGCTGAAGCCGAGGTTGTTGTTGAGCCCGTACCGCAGGTTGTCGCCGTCCATAACATAAGCCGGGCGGCCGGAGGCCACTAGATGCCGTTCCACCTCGACCGCGACACTCGACTTGCCGGAGCCCGACAGGCCCGTGAACCACAGCGTCACGCCCTGCGTACCGCGCTGCCCGCGAGTGACGGCGCCGCTGTGCCAGACGATGTTGCTCGCCGCCTGGCTCGTACCGGTGATCATGCCGGCGGCGACAGTGTTGTTCGTCGCCTCGTCGATGAGAATGAATGCGCCCGTCTCGCGATTGCGGCGGTACTGATCGAACTGCAGCGGCTTCTGGGTGCGCAGCCGGACACGGCCGATCTCGTTCAGCTCGAGCGAGTCGGCCTTGTCGTCACGGTGCAGCGTGTTCACGTCGAGCCGGTACTCGAGCTCCTCAACCGACGCCCGGGTGGACCGGGTCGTGTGCTGGATGGCGTAGGTGGCGCCCTGGCGCAGCGAGGCGTCCGCGGTGAGCCAGCAGATCATCGCGTCGACGTCCTGCCCGACGGTCGGGCGGTTGTGCGGGCGGCAGATCATGTCCCCGCGGGCGATGTCGATGTCGTCGGCCAGCTCGACGACAACCGCCTGTCCGACGAAGCTCTCGCCCACTACCTCGCGCCCGCCCGGGGCGTGCACCGCGGTGACGGTGGTGGAGAAGCCGGACGGCAGGACGGTGACGTCGTCGCCCCGCTTGAACGTGCCGCCCGCGATCGTCCCCGCGTAGCCCCGGAAATCGTGGAAGTCGGCCTGCTGGGGACGGACGACGTACTGAACCGGAAGTCGCGCGTCGATGAGGTTGCGGTCAGAGGCGACGTGCAGGCCCTCGAGAAAGCGCAGCAACGACTGCCCGTCGTACCAGGGCATCCGGTCGCTCCGCGTGACGACGTTGTCGCCGGTGAGTGCCGACATCGGGATGAACGACAGATCGGCGACCTCGAGCTTCATCGCGAACGAACGGAACTCCTGGCGGATCTCCTCGTAGCGCTCCTCGCTGAAGTCGACGAGGTCCATCTTGTCGATGCAGACGACGAGGTGCGGGATACCGAGCAGGGTCGCGAGGAAGCCGTGCCGCCGCGACTGCTCCAACACGCCGTTGCGCGCATCGATCAGAATCAGCGCGGCGTCCGCGGTGGAGGCGCCCGTGACCATGTTGCGGGTGTACTGGATGTGCCCCGGGGTGTCGGCGATGATGAACTTGCGCCGGGGGGTCGCGAAGTATCGGTAGGCGACGTCGATCGTGATGCCCTGCTCACGCTCGGCTCGCAGACCGTCGGTCAGCAGGGCCAGGTCCGGGCCCTCATGACCGCGCGCGGCGCTCGCGCGCTCGACGGCGCCGAGCTGATCCTCGAAGATCGCCTTGCTGTCGTAGAGCAGTCGGCCGATAAGCGTCGATTTGCCGTCGTCGACCGAGCCGGCCGTGGCGATGCGGAGTAGCTGCGACATCTAGAAGTAGCCCTCCTTCTTGCGGTCTTCCATTCCCGCTTCGGAGATCCGGTCGTCCGCCCGCGTCGCGCCGCGCTCGGTGACCCGCGCGGCCGCCACCTCGTCGACCACCGCCTCAGGGGACGCGGCGGCCGACTCGACGCAGCCCGTGCAGGTCGCGTCGCCGATTGTCCGGAAGCGGACGGTGGCCGCAAACGGGTTCTCGGCGCCGCGCGGCTGGATGAAACGGTTCACCGCGAGCAGCATCCCGTCGCGCTCGACAACTTCGCGCCGGTGCGCGTAGTACAGCTGCGGCAGGTCGATGCCCTCGTCGCGAATGTAGGTCCAGATATCGAGCTCGGTCCAGTTCGACAGCGGGAAGACGCGGATGTTCTCGCCCTTCTTGTGCCGCCCGTTGTACAGGCTCCACAACTCAGGACGCTGGTTGCGGGGGTCCCACGCACCGAACTCGTCGCGGAAACTGAACACCCGTTCCTTCGCGCGGGCCTTCTCCTCGTCGCGCCGGGCCCCGCCGAAGACCGCGCCGAACTTGTTCTCGGTGATCCCGCGCAGCAGCGAGACGGTCTGCAGCCGGTTGCGCGACGCGTTTGGCCCGGTGTCCTCGACGACCCGGCCGGCGTCGATGTCGTCCTGGACGTGGGACACGATCAGGCGGAGCCCGTGCTCTTGAACGGTGCGGTCGCGGAACTCGATGACCTCGTCGAAGTTCTCGCCGGTGTCCACGTGCATGACCGGGAAGGGAAGCTTGGCCGGCCAGAACGCCTTGACGGCGATGTGCAGCATCACCACCGAGTCCTTGCCGCCGGAGAACAGGAGCGCCGGGCGCTCGATCGTGGCGGCGACCTCACGGAAGATGTGCACGGCCTCGCCCTCGAGCTTCTCGAGGTCCGTGCCCTCGTACGTGGCAGTCACCGTGGGCCGCGTCCTTCCGTTCGCCTGAACGCACTCTGCGTCGCGCACGCTAGGACATTTGCTGGCCATGAATTGTCGCCCTCACGACACTGCACGCGGGCGCGCCGCCCTTAGTGTCGGCGGCGCCGGCAGGGGCGTCCTCCGGCAACCGGAAGGTCGTACACATGGAACTGCAGGGAAGACCGGCCGCCGCGGTCGACAAGTGGCGGGAGTTCGGTACGGCGCTGGCCGATGCAGGCGTCGCGGTCCACGGGCGTGCCGACGACGATCGCACCCCGGCCGAGCGGGAGCAGGTCACCAGCGCCCTGCTCTGGACGTTGATCTCAGCGCTCGCCTCGATCCCCGTCCGGAGCACGGACTTCCCCGAGTTCACGCCGATCCTCAACCCGTCGATGCGTCGCATCGCCGGCAACGTCGACACCACCTACCGCGGCGCGACCATCCGTGGCGACGGCGCCTACCGAATTACCGGCCGCCGCGGCACGGTGCATATCGTCCACCTGCAGGTCATCGCCGGGAGTATGGGGTCGAACGCGCCGTTGCGGGTGCTGGCCGACATCAACCTCGATCAGTGCCGGGTGGACGATCGCGGATGGGTCGACATCGTGCTGAGCCCGCAACGACCCGACGACCACGGCAGGGACTGGTTCCCCCTGGATCCGGCGCTGACCGACGCGTTCGTCACCCTCCGCCAGATCTCTTACGACTGGCTCAACGAGGTCGAGGCGACGCTCGCGATCGAGCGCATCGACCGGTCTCCCGCCTCGGCGGAACCGGTAGTCGACGTGCTCGACAGCCTCCCGCTCATCGCCGAGTACGTCCGCAAGGAGCCGATCCGGTTCATGGAAGTGCAGGAGAGCCAGCTCGGCCGGCTCGAGCCGAATCAGCTCATCGAGGTCGGCGGCTCACTACCTGGGGCCATGGCCGGCCAGGCGTATATGCACGGCCTGATCGAGATCGGCGCGGACGAGGCGTGGATGGCGGAGTGGGAACCGCCGGTGGGCTCACCGTACTGGGGCGTCCAGCTGCTCGACTACTTCTACAACACGCTCGACGTGACCCGGACGCAGACCAGCCTGAACGGCCACATGGCCGCGACGGACGCCGACGGGAAGGTGCGCATCGTCATCGCGGCGAAGGACCCGGGCGTGCTCAATTGGCTCGACAAGGGCACCTACGAACGGGTGCAGATCCGGATGCGCTTCTATGCGGCCGAGCAACCGAAGATCACGACTCGAGTGGTGCCGCTCGACCGGCTGCTCGAGCACCTGCCCGCCGACACATCGATGATCACCCCGGCCGAGCGCCTGGAGAGCCTGCGCTACCGGGTGGTCGGGCTGCAGTTCCGTCGGCGCTGGTAGTCGGTTCCATTCCGAGAGATGGGTATCCCGTGGGCGCAACGTCCCAGCAGCCGGAACACCGCTGTACAGAGGTAGATGGCGTCAGGAGCATCAGAGTGGTGAGAGCAGTAGCGCTGGCGCGGGCGTCCGCCGACCCCGTCCACCCTGCCGTTCGGTGCGACGTCGACGAGACGGGGCTCGTCGACGATAGTGCCGAGGAGCTGTTGGTGCGGCTGTGAGTGCGGGCATCGGCCCTATCGCGGGAGGTGGGGATCTACGAGAGGTGACCAGCTACTGCAGATTCTGCGTTGCGAGTTGCGGGATCAAGGTGACCGTCGACGGCGAATCGGTGGTCCGCATCCGCGGCGACAAGGATCACCCGACTTCCCACGGCTATACCTGCCCGAAAGCTCGGTCGCTGCAGCGTTTTCAGGACGATCCGCGTCGCCTGAATGAACCATTCCTCGGTCGGGACGGCGATCGGCGGCCGGCGTCCTGGGAGCACTTCACGGCGGATCTCGGTGACCGGGTGGCCCGGATCGTCGCCGAGAGCGGGCCGAACTCCGTCGGGGTCTTCGCTGGTTCGGGCGCCGGTGATGCCGCGGCCGCGGTAATGATCAAGACTTTGCTCAAGTCCGTCGGATCACGCAACCTGTATACGCCGTTGACGATCGACGGACCGTCGAAGTCGCTGGTTGCGGCGCTCGTGGCCGGTCAGCCGGGGCTGGCCTTCTGCGCGATCGATTACGCCAATACGACCTTGTCCGTTCTCGTGGGCACTAACCCGGTCGTGTCCCATGGCCAATCCAATGCCGTCCCTGATCCGCGTTCACGGATCAAGCACCTGCTCGACCGTGGCGACGTTTGGGTGATCGACCCGCGACGGACCGAGACCGCTCGGATGGCAACCCGCCACCTGTCTCCGCGGCCCGGAACGGACCACATCTGGCTGGCGGCTGTTGTGCGGGAGATCCTGAAGACAGCCGACGCCGACTTGCTGTCACGCTCCACGATCGGCATCGAGGACCTTGCGGCGGCTGTTGAGCCGTTTACCTTGGACGTCGCCAGCAGCAAGACCGGCATCGAGCGTGGCGACCTCGAGGACCTCATTGCCGCGATCCGCAAGCACGGGCGATTCGCCGGGATCACCGGTACTGGCGTCACCATGTCGGCGTCCGCGAACCTCACCCAATGGCTGATGATGAGCCTGCTCGTGATCACCGACGCAGCGGACGCGCCAGGCGGTGTCTGGTTCAACCCCGGTTACATCCGCAGGCTCGACTCGGACGACGGGAGCTGGGGCGACCTCCGCACGAGTTCGGGTCCCGTTGCCCGCCCGGAGCTGCCTCGGCAGTTCGGCCAGATGCCCGCCATCGCGCTGATCGACGAGATCGAGGCTGGCAACGTCCGCGCGCTCTTCGTGCTCGGTGGCAACTTGACGACCTGCCTGCCCGACACTCAGCGCGTACGCCGCGCCCTGTCGAAGGTCGAAGTTCTCGTCGTCGCCGACGTGGTCAGGAACGAGATCACCGACCTGGCGACGCACGTCGCGCCGTGCGCGGGTCAGCTCGAACGCGCTGATGTGACCCTTGGCGTCGACCAGTACCTGCCCGCCGTCGCGGCCCAGTACACGCCAGCAGTCCTGAAGCCTGCGAAGCAGCGTAGGGAGCTGTGGTTCATCCTGGCGAAGCTGCTCGAACAGCTCGGCCACCAGGCGATACCAGACGGGCGGGCGGCCGACGACTGCACTGCCGAGGACTTGATCGAGATTGCACTCCAGTCGTCCGAAGCGGACCTGGGGGAGCTGATGAGAGCGCCGACGGCCGTGATGGCGCACGAAGCAGTGTTCGGCTGGGTGCGCCGAAGCGTGGAGAAACGCGGCGGTTGGCGAGTCGCCCCGGCCGAGTTGACCGCACTCCTTTCGGAGGCGCCTGACCCGGCCGGCCTCCAGCTGATCCCTCGTCGCCAACTGAAGCATTTCAACTCCCAGCTGGTCGGCACGGTAGATCTACCCTCGGGTCAGGACGAACCGCGGGTGCTGGTGAATCCGGCCGACGCGGCAGGGGTAGAGGTCGCTGAGGGCGATCGAGTCGAGGTGGCGAGCCCCTACGGCTCGGTGCGGGCCGTGGTCCACCTCGATCCGGACATCCGGCCCGGGGCGTTGTCACTTCCGCACGGCTTCGCGGACGTCAATGTCAACCTTCTGACGACATCGGCCGACGGCGTCGACGTCCTGACGGGCATGCCGTCCTTCTCGGGCGTGCCCGTCACCGTCGCCAGGGTCTGAGTGCCGCGCTGTGACTACGGCGACGTTGGTAGCAGGCTCATCGGGTCCGCGGACAACGCCACCCGTCGCAGCAGCTCGGCGTTCACGATTACCCGGCCGTAGCGGCACTCCACGGCGCCGGCGGTGGCCAGCTTGCTCAGCTCACGATTGACCGTTTGCCGCGACAGGCCGGCGATGGCGGCCAGCAGGTCCTGCCCGACGTCGAGGATGATGGCGCTGTCGTCCCCCTGCCTCATCTCCTCATGCAGGAGGAAGCCCAGCAGCCTCAGGATGCGCTCCGGCGGAGGCGCGGACGAGATCTCGAAGCTGAAGAACGACAAGCCCCGGATGTTGCGGGCCATCATCCCGGCAAAGTTGCGCAGGTAGCGCGGGTTCGCCTCCGTGACCTCACGGAAGCGGTCGATCGAGAACACCGCCACCATGGTCGAGCTCAATACGATCGCGTCCTGGATGCGAGGCAGCCCGTCGAACACGCTGACCTCGCCGAACCAGCCGCCTGGGCCGACCGCGCCCGCCACGATCTCGCGCCCGTCGGGCGTGCAGGTGCGGAACTTGACCCGCCCGTTCACAACGCCGTAAAGCCCGTCGGCGGCGTCTCCGCACCGGTAGACGGCCCCGCCGCGAGGGATACGCCGGATCCGGATCGATCGCAGGATCTCCGCCCGCAGGTCGTCGGGCTGATCGGTCAGCCATCCGCGCCCGGAGAGGGTCGCCGAAGCGAGCCTGAGGTCACCCGACGCGTCGCGCACCGCGGGAATGCTAGTCACCGGTGCGGTCGCGAGCCACCGTCCGGTCCACCGACGGGAACGCCACCCCGCCGCCGCGTGGCAATCGACGGCAACCACTCACACATTGATGAAGCGGCGCAGGTACTCGGCAAAGTGCTGGTCGATGATCCGGTCGGTGAGGCCGAACATCTCGAGTGAGTAGGTGTGTGTCCCGTGCTTGCCCTGTTCGTTGGCGCGTTCGTAGGCGAGCATCAGCTCCGCGGATTCCGGTGTCAGCGTGTGCCCGGCTCGCTCGTAGAGCGACTGGAAGGCCGGCATCGGATCGTTCCTGATCTGCTCGTACGGAACGTCGAGTATGCGGTCGCCGAGGTCGAGCTCGTCGCGCAGCCGCAGGTAGACGTGCAGCAGTCGGGAAAGCCGTTCCATGACGTTCAACATCTGATCCCCGCCGGTCATGTCGGGCAGGTACGGGCGGCCGAGCTCGGCGCCGAGTTTGAGGACGGACGCGATGGCGATGTGCGGATCGCGGTGCAGGTGCATGAAGGTCGCCGCCGGATGAACGGCCAGGAACTCGCCCATCACGCCGATCATTCCCTCGTGTTTCATCAGCCACCGGCGCCCGCGCCGCCCGCCCTGCTGCCACTGGAGGTAGCGGTACAGGTCGGCGACGTACTCGATATTGTCGCGGTGGGAGGGGAAGGTCCGGTCCTGCGTGTAGTGGTAGTAGGCGGGCGACGGTGGCCGCTGCGTCGAGTAGAAGTTGTCGTTGAACGTGTAGCCGTAGAGCCAGATGTCGGACTGCACCTCTTCGGAGGCGTAGAGGTGTCCGGCGCGCAGGTTTTCGTTCGTGTCACTGGCGTGGATCAGGGGCTCGTCGGTGCGGGCGGCGGCGAGCCGCGGGTCGGGCTTGCCTGGCCGGGCACCCGGGAACGGCGCCGGATTGGTCAGCTGCCACATATAGGTCTTGAGCAGGTTCGGGTCGACGCCCATCATGCGGTGGGACTTCGTGGTCCCGGAGCGCGGCAAGCCGATGATGACAATCGGGTCGCTCACGTCCTCCTCGAGGATCTCCGGATGCTTGCGCAAGTCGCTCGCGAAGCGTGCTCGGTTCACCAGCTGACGCACGATGGTCGACCGGACGAGCTCCAGGCCCGCCGCGTCAACCTGAATGTCCTCGGCGTAGTAGCGCGTCATCATCCGCAGCGCATGGATGAAGCACTCATCCCCCACGTCGGCCAACCCGGACAACTGCGCCGCCTCGGAGAGCAGCACATCGGGATCAAGCGCCGCTCGCTTGTCCTCGTACGACACCTCCATGCACACCATCTCCGGCCCTTCGGGCTCGGGCCTGGCTGTGACGACAGTCGACACTAGGGCGATCCCGACGGCGACATTGTCACGCCGGCGACAGTCTCGTCCCGGGCTGGGTCACCTGATGTCGGCGATCGGTGAGGCGTGGTGGCTCGCAATGAGCCAGCCCGCCCAGTCGTCGACCCAGACCTGCGTGAGTCGCATCAGGAGTGACTTCCCGCCGAGGCTGAACTCCGCGCGCGCGACGACGATGAGGACGTCAGGGCGTATCAGACGGCTCGTCACCTCGGCGAAAGTGACGTCGGCGTCGGGGATCGGGCCAAGTGACGCGAAGTACTCGTGGATCTGGTCGCGCCCCGCGTGCACGACGGGCGTGCCGCCCACAAGGGAGCCTTCGTGGTGGTACAGCTCGGTCAGCGCGTCATAGTCGGCGGCCCGGAAACGTTCTCGCCACCTCGCCAGCAAGTCGATCGCGGCCGGGGTCTTTGCACCTGCTCCGCCGGGCACTGTCGCCATCGAAACTCCTCTCGTCGCGTGCCGCCGACCTGCCGATTCATCGCCAACTATCCAAGCGCGTCGCTGCGCCGCAAGCCTAGTGACAAGCAGGGCAACCATCACTACTGTATGCACGAATCTATCGACCTGAGGAGCGGTAATGGTGGATCTGAGAAAGTCGTGGCGAGGCGCTGTGGTCGGGCTCGGGGCGGTGAGCCTGGCGGCGTCGATGGCCGCATGCTCCTCGAGCGGCGGATCGAAATCCGGCGGCAAGGGAGATTGGACGATCGGGGTGCTCATGCCCACCACCGGCGCGCTGGGCGCGCTGGGCACGCAGATCGTGAACAGCACGCAGTTCGCCGTTGATCAGATCAACGCGGGCGGCGGCGCCGACGGCCACAGGTTGAAGCTGGTCAAGTACGACACCAACCTCGACCCGGGCACCGCGGCGTCGCAGTACACCAAGGGCGTCACCCAGGATCACGTGCTCGCCTTCGTCGGCCCGCTCACCTCCCCGGAGACCGCGGCGGTCGTGCCGTTGACTGAGCGGCGCAAGGTGCCGATCGTGATCGTCGGTGCCACGGATACCGCCTTCACCGAGCCGCCCAAGGCGTACGTGTACCGCATCGGCAGCACCATCAAGAACGACGCGAAGGCCGCGGTCGACTTCGCCGCGAAGCGCGGGTGCGCGCGTCCGGCGCTGATGGGGGACACCGCCGTCACTGGCCGCGATTACATGGCCGCCGCGAAGAAGGAGTCGAAGACGCCCTTCGTCACCGAGCAGCCGTTCGCGGTCGACGCGACCGATCTGAGCCCGGAACTGGCGAAGATCCGCGCGGCGAACGCGCAGTGCATTCTGCTCGGCACGCTGAACCTCGGCGCGGTCGGCGGAATGGTGAAGAAGATGGCCGAATCGGGCTTCCTGATCCCGGTGATCGGTGACTCGGCGCTGACCCTCAACGTCTTCACCCAGGCCGCCAGCGCGGCTGCGCTGGCGAAGGTGCCGGTGTTCGGGACGTCGGTCGCCAACATCGACAGCAGCGACTTCAAGTCCACGTTCGCTCCGTTCGCCAAGAAGTACGGTGGCCTTCCCAAGGGCGAGATCAACCCGGCCGCGTGGGACGCCGTGCACGTCATGGCCGAGGCGCTGAAAGCGAGCTCGGGCAAGGGCGGCGCGGACCTGGAGAAGGCGCTCGAGAAGGAGAAGGGCACCAGCGTCAAGGCCCTGACCGGCCTCAACGCGGCCACGAACGGGTTCTCCCAGTCCCGGCACGACTGGGTGCCGCCGGAGGCGAGCCGGCTGCTGCGTAACGACGGCACCAACCTGACCCTGGCCTACCAGGCGAGCGGAAGCTAAGGCGTCGACGGTGTCGTCGCTGATCGCCATCCTCATCGATGCACTCGCGTTCGGTGCGGTCTACGCGCTGGTCGCCGTCGGGTTCAGCATCGTGCTGCGCGCTTCACGCGTGGCCCAGTTCGGGGCCGGCTACGTCGGCCTGCTGGGCGCGGTGTTGTTCGGGGACGTGTTCTCCGCCGTGCCGATGTGGATCGGGCTCCTCCTCTGCGTGCTCTGCGCGGCGGCTCTGGGCTTGGCGTTCTACGTGGTGATCGTCGTCGTCGGCCGGCGGCTAGGTGCCTCGGACGTCCAACTGTCCTTGGCCTGCCTAGCCGCCGGCCTGCTGATCGGAGCCATTGTTGACTGGACCCACAGTGGCGGCTTCTTCTCCGCGCGGCCGTTTGTCAGGGGTTACTTCACGATCGGCGCCGAAGCTGTGCTGTACAACGAGGTCGTCACCGCGGGGATCGGGCTCGCGATTCTCGCCGTAGTCTGCGTGATCGTCTCGCGGACGATGCTCGGCAAGGCGATGACCGCGGCAGCCAAGGCCCCGGACGTGGCTGACGTCAGTGGCCTGCAGACCTCGCGGGTGGTGATGGTGGCCTGGATCCTCGCCGGCATCGTCGTGATGCTCGCCGGGGCGCTGTTCGGGGCCCTGGCCCCGGTGTCGAGCAACTCGGCGTTCCCGCTCGCCATCAAGGGTTTCGCCGGCGCGGTGGTCGGCGGTGTGGACAGCCCCGGCGGTGCCGCGCTCGGCGCGCTGCTTCTCTCGGTGCTCGACGTGATGTTCATCCGTTACGTGAACGCGTCCTACGACGACATGTTCATCTTCGCGCTGCTGTTCGTCCTGCTGGCGATCCGTCCCGCCGGCCTGCGTCGCGGGGCGGCGGTGCGTCTCGCATGAGCGTGTCGGTCGCGCAGCGGTGGCGCGGTTCGCTGCGCAGTCCCGCGCTACGGGTGGTCCTGGGGGCGATCGTCTTCGTCCTCGTCGGGCTGGCGATGAACGGCGACGCCTACTACCTCGGCTTGTTCACGGTGGGCACGCTCACCTACATCCTCGCCGTCAGCCTGAACCTGCTCCTCGGCTACGCCGGGCTGTTCGCGCTTGCGCAGCAAGCGCTCTACGGGGTGGGCGCCTACGCGATCGTCATCGTGGGGACCCGGGTCGATTCCCTGCCGTGGATCGTGTGCCTGATCGTCGCGATGGCGGCCGCAGCCCTGAGCGGCCTGCTGCTCGCACTGCCCACCGCGCGGTTGCGCGGTGAGTACCTCGCGATGGCCACGCTCGCCTTCGCGGTCGGGTTCCAGCAACTGGTAGGGAACTGGATCTCGGTGACCGGCGGGTCCAGCGGGCTCGTCGATGTCCCGACGGCCCGTGTGTTCGGCCAGGACATCGTGCCGCAGACGAACAACTTCCTCTGGCTCGTCGGTGCCGCAGCCGCGCTCGCCTACCTGTGGTCGTCCTATCTCGTGCGCTCGCGCATCGGCCGCAGCCTGCACGCACTGCGGGACAGCCCGCTGGCGACCGAGAGTGTCGGTATCAATCCGACGGTGATCCGCGCGTTCGCCTTCGCGGTGTCCGGCGCGCTGGCGGGCCTGGCCGGTGGCCTGTTCGCGGCCTACCAGCTCGTCGTCGTCCCGACGCAGTTCGGCTTCGGCCTGCTGGTGCTCGTGATCTTGGCCGTCCTCATCGGCGGGGTCGGCACCGACGGCGGGCCGCTGGCCGGCGCCGTGCTCGTCACGCTGCTTCAGCGCTTCACCTCGACCCTGCAACCGGCCACGGCCACCGTCGTGTACGCGTCGATCCTGCTGGTCGTCATGCTCGCGTTCCGGGGCGGGGCGGTCGGGGTCGTCCAGACCGTCTGGCACCGCCTGCGCCCCCCGGCCCAGGCACCCGCCACGCCTGCGGGCGCAGTCCTCGCAGCAGCGGACCCAGACGAGTCGTCGCTGCTGCGTGGAGGTGCGGTCATCGACGAACTGACGATGACTGACGTCGACGTGGTGTTCGGCGGCGTGCATGCCCTGACCGGCGTGTCGCTCGCCGTGCGCCGAGGCGAGGTCGTCGGCCTGATCGGACCCAATGGTGCCGGGAAGACCACCGCGGTCAACACCATGACCGGAGTGGTGCGGCCGGCCAAAGGCCAGGTCCAGGTCGGCGACGCGTCGATCCTCGGGCGGCGGCCGTACCGGGTCGCGCGCATGGGCGTCGGCCGGACGTACCAGCACCCGCACCTGTCGCCCGGCCTGAGCGTTCTCGAGAACGTGATGCTGGGCTTCGACGGATCGGCCCGCGCGACCCTGATCGAAGCCTCGGTGCACTCGACGCGTTCGCGCGCCGACGAGCGGCGGTTCCGGGCCACGAGCGCGGAGCTGCTCGCCCGCGTCGGTGCCGCCGAGTTCGCCGACCGTCCCGCGGGAGCCGTGCCCTACGCCATCCAGCGCAAGGTCGAGCTCGCGCGCGTGCTGGCTGGTCGGCCGGCCTTCGTCCTGCTGGACGAGGCGGCGGCGGGTCTCAACGACGACGAGCGGCACGAGATGGGTGAGGTGATCACGTCCATCGCCGCCGAAGGAGGGCCGGGCGTGCTGGTGATCGAGCACAACATGGATCTCGTCCGGCAGGCGTGCGAGCGCGTCGTCATCCTCGTCAACGGCAAGGTCCTGCTCACCGGGTCCACCGAGGAGGTGCTGAGCGATCCACGGGTCGCAGAGGTCTACCTGGGCGCCCACGCCGACGTCGCCCGCGAGGGCGCGGAGGTGACCGGTGGCTGATCCAATCCTCGAGGTGCGCGGCCTGCGCGTGGGTTACGGCCGCGGCCGGGACGTGCTGCGCGACATCGAGCTCACCGTCGGGGCGGGCGAGTTCGTCAGCGTGCTCGGCCCGAACGGGGCCGGCAAGTCGACCCTGATGAACGCTGTGGCCGGGCGACTGCCGGTCTCCGCAGGCACGATCCGGTTCGCTGGAGAGGACATCACGAACCTGCGGCCGAGCGAGCGGGTCGACCGCGGCCTGCAACTCGCGCTCGAGGGGCACCGTGTGGTGGCCGAACTGACGGTCGAGGACAACCTGCGCCTCGCGCTGTTCCGCATCCCGCGACGTGTCGGGCGGCGCGAGGCCGACGCGCGTCTGGCTGACGTCTTCGGGCGCTTCGAGGTGCTCGCAAAGTTTCGCAGCAAGCCGGCCGGCATGCTCTCCGGTGGCGAGCAGCAGATGCTGGTGATCGGGCGCCTGCTGATGGGCCGACCCCGGCTGCTGCTGCTCGACGAGCCGTCCCTCGGCTTGGCGCCGGTGTTCGTCCAGCAGGTGTACCGGGAACTGGCGGCGTTCCAGAACGACGAACGGAGCATCCTGCTCGTCGAGCAGAACGTCCAGGCCGCATTGGAGCTGTCTCACCGGACCTACGTGCTCAGCCTCGGCACGATCACGGCTGGTCGGGAGAGCCGGGAGTGGAGCCAGGGTGACCTCATCGGCAGCTACCTGCGCGGATCCGCAGCGATCCCGGAAGGCTGACCCTGCACGACCGCGGCGACGTCGGTCAGGTCGAGGGGGGTCGGAGATCCGGGACGACCGGTCCGTCGGCAGCCCACACGGCGCAGGTGTTCACCACTCGGGGCGCGATGTCGAGCACGTGGCGGTAGAAGGGTTCGTACTCCGCGGTCCGGAGGACCGGATCGTTCTCGTAGAGCGTCGAAACGTGGCTCAGGGCCATGGTCTGGGCGACGCTCTGCGCCATCGTGTGCAGGTGGTTGCAGCTCTTCGTCCCGCCGAGGCGGTTCCGGAGTTCGGCGTTGAACCCGCCCGCGATCTTCAGGCCCACAATGCGCTGCACGTCGGCGATCGTCGAGGGGCACACACCGTGCGGGTGAGCGCTCATGTCAGCCTCCGCGCGGGTGATCACCAGATCGGATCGGCGGATCTCCACAGTGAGCTGCATGTCGTGCACCCGCTGGTAGCCGCCCTGCCCGAGGCAGTCGTCCTGAAGGATGGCGGTCACCTCGAAATGGTCCGGCGTCGCGCTGCGCTTGACGACGGTTCGTACGGATCGCTCGTAGAACGTGTCATCGGTAGGGCGTGGACGAGGCTCGTGCTGGCCCGTACTCGCTACCACAGCATCACCGCCCTCCAGGTATGCTAATTATAGCCATAGATTTCGATAGCATGTTGGGAAGTGCAACCTGCCGGAACGCCTCGAGGTCTTCGAAGATCTGTCGAACAGCGGCGGCGGGAAGGCTACGAAAGTCGAGCCGCGCGCGATCGTCGCCGGACCGTTCCGGTACATCGTCCGAAGCACGCTGAACACCTCTAATGATCAAGATCGATCTCGAGACCAGAAGGTAGGCACAGCAATGGGTGAGCTTGACGGCAAGGTGGTCTTCGTCTCCGGTGCGGCGCGCGGCCAGGGCCGTTCGCACGCGGTGACGCTCGCGCGGGCCGGCGCTCGCATCATCGGCTTCGACCTGTGCGGTCAGATCGACACGGTGCCGTTCGACATGGCAAGTCCGGACGACCTGGCGTTGACCCAGAAGCTCGTCGCCGAGACCGGCAGCGAGATGGTCGCGGTCGAGGCCGACGTCCGCGACCAGGCCGCGGTGGACGCCGCGCTCGCCCAGGGGCTGGAGGCGTTCGGACGGGTCGACATCGTGCTCGGCAACGCGGGCATCATCAACAACTACCTCAAGACCTGGGAGATCGAGGACGTCGACTTCCGCAACGTCATCGAAGTCAACCTGATCGGCATCTGGCACACCGTCAAGGCCGCGGTGCCGCACATGATCAAGCAGGGCGACGGTGGCGCGATCGTCCTGACCGGCTCGACGGCGTCGGTCTCGGGCATCCCGAACCTGTCGCCGTACGTGGCGTCAAAGCACGCCGTGCTCGGCATCATGCGCACTCTCGCCAAGGAGCTGGGCCGCTACAAGATCCGTGTGAACGCCGTGATGCCCGGCAACTGCAACACCCCGATGTTCGACAACGAGGGCATCCACAACCTCTACGTGCCGGACGCGGAGAACTTCTCGATGGAGACGTTCCTGCAGCGGGCCGCGTCCATGTCGCCGATGCGCAACCCCTACGTCGAGCCCGAGGACATCTCCGCCGCCATCCTGTGGCTGGTGGGGCCGGCCGGCCATCTCGTCACCGGTATCACCCTGCCGGTGGACGGCGGTACGGCCACACCCTGACCAACACGGAAGCCGAGCGGTCCGACCTCCGCGGTGGGGGGAGGTCGGCCCCGCCAGGTTCGGGCGATGCGGGTGGGTTCAGACGGCGTCCGCTGGAGCGAACCGGGCCCGGAGAAGATGCTTCTGCACCTTCCCGGCGGGAGTCTTGGGGAACTCATCGACGATCACGATGTGTTCGGGGTGTTTGTGCCGGGCGAGGCCCCGGGCGGTGAGGTACGTGTCGAGCTCCGTCGCGGTGGGCACTCGGTCGGCGTCGGCAGCGGGAATGACGACAGCGCCCACACGTTCTCCGAGACGCGGATCCGGGACACCGATGATCGCGACGTCCTCGATCTGCGGATGGCTGCGCACCTCGTCTTCGAGCTCACCGGCCGAGATATTGACCCCGCCCCGGATGATCAGGTCCTTGATCCGGCCCTGGCAGCGAAGGAAACCGTCCGCGTCGAGGTAGCCGAGGTCGCCGGTTTGCAGCCAGCCATCAGGGGCGGCACCCTCGGTGAGGTCGAGGCGTTCGTAGTAGCCGTGGAACAGGGCGGCGCCGCGGACCTGGATCTCCCCGATCTCGTTCGGCGCGGCGGCACGGCCGTCCGCGGTGCGGATGCGCAGCTCCCACCCCGGGACGACCCGCCCGTCCGAGGTCACGACCTTCTCGGCCGGATCGCCGGGCCGCACGATCGTCACCATGCCGGTCTCGCTCATGCCCCACACCGGACAGATGGACACGTTCGGCAGGGCCTCGCGGGCAGCGCGGGCGATGCTGGGTGGGATAGGCGCCCCGCCACACGCGAAGACCCGCAACGACGACAGACGCCGGCGGTCGGACTCGGGCAGCCGGCTGAGGTCGTACAGGAACGGCGTGGCGCCGAGGGCCCACGTCGCTCGGTACTGCTCGATGAGATCGGCCGCCTTGGCTGGATCCCACCGGTCCAGCAGTAGCAACGTAGTGCCGAGCGCAATAGCCAACCGCGTCCCGTACTGCAAGCCGGAGGCGTGCGCCAAAGGCGACGGTGCGAACAGCACGTCCGACTCGCCGATCCCCATCACCGCGGCCACGGCCTGCAGGGTGCCACCGACGGTGCTGCGGTGCGTGTGGAGCACGAGTTTCGGCACGCCCGTGGTGCCGGAGGTCGCCATGATGATCGTGACGTCGTCCGGATCCGGCGGGGCGCCCAGCGTGGTACCGGGACGGTGGTGGGCAGCGGCGCGCAGCGCTCCGCCCTCGATCGGCCACACGTACGTCAGCGACGGGACGTCCTTGCCGAGCTGGTCGTATACCTGGGTGCCGGGACAGGCTCGGTGGCTCGGGCTGCACACCACCCCGCGAGCTCGGCTCTCGCCGGCGATCACCGCAAGCTCGACGCCGCGGTAGTTCGTGGGCACCGCCAGCGTGATCGCCCCGAGGCGGGTCAGGGCCAGGTGGGCCAGGACGAATTCGTAGCAGTTCGGCAGCTGCAGGATCACGACGTCGTCCGAGCGCAGGCCTTCGTCCTGCCATTGCGCGGCGAGTGCGGTCGCCTCCTCGACGAGGGTGCCGTAGTCCACCTCGCCGTTCACCGGACACACGACTGCGATGCGATCGGCCGGTGCGGCGACGGCGAGATCCCACAAGGTCTGGGCCCTGTACAAGCCGGCTGTGGTGAGGTCGGCGAGGAACTTCTGGTCGACGAGGGCCTCGGCGCGCACGGCGTCTCCTTGGGGGTGAGCATGGTCAGGCGGGCGGGGGGAACAGCGCGCCGATGAGGTCGGCGCGCTCGCGGTCGGTACGGCCGCGCAGGTCGGCGTGACCGTGCTCGGTCACGATCACGTCGATCGCCGAGCGGGGGGTGGAGACTGCCGTTTCGAGCCGGTCGACCAGGTTGGATCGAGGGCCGCGAGCCGACGGGAGCGCGATGATGCTCAGCCCGCCGGGCGAACGGCTCCCGGCCATCGCGTAGTCGGCATGCCCGCCGATCCCGGCGATCTGCCGACCGGCCACCGACTCGATGTTGATCTGCCCGAGGAGGTCGACCTGGAGGGCGGTGTTGATCGTGACGAGGGGACGGGCGGCGAGGCGGGACGGATCGTGGGTCACCTCGATGCGGTCCAAGACCTCTTTCCCGTCCGCCCACTCGCGAAGCCGGGACGAACCGAACAGGTACGTGCCGAGCGGGCGCTCGAGGAGCAGGCCGCGCTCGGCGAGGTCGATCACGGGGTCCGTGAGCACGCCGGAATCCACCCGAACCGGCCGGTCGATCGCCCGCACGACGGCCTCGCCGATCGACCCCGGCCCGAACTGGACGGCCGCACCGTCGGGGATGATGCCGGCCACGGTCTTGCCGATGGCAGCGGCGACGTCGTCCACCTGGGGGCGGTCTGGCGCGACAGGCGGACGGGCGCTCTCGCCGACGACGGTGAGGGGCAGACCGTCGAGCAGGTCGCACCGGGCCGCGGTAGTACCGTGCGAGCGCAGCTCGACCAAGCACGCGGATGACAGTTCGGCGGCGGTCACGATCCACGACACTTCCGTGCCGAGCGCGAGTCCTCGTGGCGTCTCCACTGCGCTCAGGATGGTGACGTCGGGGCGCCAAGGCCCGGTCAGCCGGGCGGGTAACTGCGAGACAGAGGTCGGGGCGTAGTGCACCGTCCCGGCGGCAATCCCGGCGGCGAGCCCGTATCCGGCCATGAACGTGCGCACGTCGGCGAACGCGTCGAACTCGAGCCCGGACGGGCACTCCACCAGCCATCCGGTGATCAACTGCACCCCGCCGACCTCTCGGGCCCGTCGCGTCAGGGCGGCACAGATCTCGTAGGGCATGCCCACGCCGTCGGCCAGCGCCACCGTCGTGCCGGGCTGGATGACCCGGTTGAGCTCGTCGGCCGTCACCGTGTGCCCTTCTGCGAATCCGGGCAGTGGCGCCCAGCGTCGAATGGGCTAATAGTATGCATAGATGGTTGCCGCACTAAAGGAGCGGCGCTGGAGAGGACGTGCGGTGAACTTCTCGTTCGACGACCAGCAACGTGAGTTCTCGGCGACCTTGCGCCGCGCGCTGGAGGAACAGGCGCCGCTGGCGCGGTGGCTCCAACCGATGGACGACGACCCGGCCTGGCGGCTGATCACGAGCGAACTTCAGGCCTCGGCGCCCGACCTCGCGCAGCAGGCCGGTGGCCTCGACCTCTCGCCGGTGGAACTGGCCATCACCGCCGAGGAGCTCGGACGTGTCGTCGCCCCGGCCGCCTTCGTCGCCGGCGCCTTCGCGCAAGGGCTGCTCGTCGCCGCAGGCGACGCCGCCCACGATGCGCTGCGCGAATCGGCCGAGGGCCGGCGCCTGCTGCTCGGCGCCGACCCGGCGGGTGACTGGACAGACCTCCAGCTCAATGCCGGCGGGCGCCTGAGCGGATCGTTCCTGGCGCCGATCGGCGCCCGGGACGCGGACGTGATCGTCGCCGTCGCGACCCGGGCGGACGGGGGCCGGGCCCTGGCCTTCGGGTCGCTGACCGGCGCGCTGGTGGATCCACTCGAGGGCATCGACCCGACGGCCGGCAGCGCGCGGGTCGTTCTGGACGACCATCCGGTGTCCGTGCACGAGATCGCCGATCTCGGTCCGGCGATCTCGTCCGCCCGCCGCCGCGCCCGGTTGACCGTCGCCGCCCAAGCGCTCGGCGGGGCGCGCGCATGCCTCGCGCTGACCGCGCAGTACGCGACGCAACGCGAGCAGTTCGGCGCGGCCATCGGCAGCTTCCAGGCTGTGAAGCACCGGCTCGCCGATCTGTTCGTCGAGACTGAGCTGGCCGCCTCGGCCGTGTATCTCGCGGCGTGTGAATCCGAGCCGAACGCAGCTGAGGTGGCGACCGACACCGCGTACGACGTGGCGACGGCTACCTACCGGCGTGCGGCGGGTGACTGCATCCAACTGCACGGCGGTATCGGATTCACCTGGGAACACGTAGCCCACCTGCACCTAGAGCGGTCGTCGCTGCTAGCCGTGCTGGCGCCGGGCAGCTCACCAGCCGAACGGTACGACGCCCTCGGATCGGCCGTCGCATGATTACCCGAGTGGAGGTGACACCCGGCAGAGTGCGGGTACTCCGGGCCGAAGCGGCGCCCGAGGTGCCGGCCGGTCACGCCCGGGTGGCCGTGGCCGCATGCGGTTTGTGTGGCACTGATCTGCATCTGTTCCGGGGCATGACGATGCCTCCCGGCGCGGCCTACCCGGTGCACCCCGGGCATGAGGTCGCCGGCACTGTCGTCGAACTTGGCCCGGAGACCGATGACCGGATACCCCTCGGCACGCCAGTCGTCCTGCATCCCCTGGCCGAGTGTGGATCCTGTACGGCCTGCCGCGCCGGTCGCGCCGACCAGTGCGCGGGTGGCGAGGTGCTCGGGTTGCACCGTCCGGGCGGACTGGCCAACGAGGTCATCTGGCCGGTGTCGCGCATGGTGGCCGTACCGGGACTCGATCCCCGGTACGCGGCGGTGCTTGCCGACGCTGTGGCCACCGCCAAGCGCGCCCTGGACAAGGCGAATCTTCCCGTCGGCGGGGGGCTGTGCGTGTTGGGCGCCGGCGGCGTCGGCACGCACGTGCTGGAGCTCGCGAAGCTCCTCGACCCGACTGTCCGTCTCACCGGCGTCGTCCGCTCGCCGAGCAGCGTCGATCGCCTGCGCGCTGCCGGGTACGACGCGGTCGTCAGCGGCACGGATCTGCGGCCGTACGGTCCGTTCGACGCGGTGGTCGACTTCAGCGGAGATCCTGCCGGCCCCGCGCTCGGCGCTCGGGTGCTGCGGCCCGGCGGGACGCTCGTGTTCGGATCCGTCCTCGAGGGCGACCTCACCCTGGGTGCTGCCCAGCGGTTGCAGGTTCGAGAGTTGGTGGTCGCGGGGGTCTACTCCTCGTCGATGGACGATCTGCGGGCCGTCGCCGAGTTCGCCGTGTCCGGCGCGCTCGACCTGTCGGCCAGCGTCACCCACGAGTTCCCGCTAGACGAAGCGGGCGAGGCGTTCCGGACCCTGGCCGCCCGTCCCCCGGGGATGGTGCGCGTCGTCGTCACGGTGCCCTAATCCTGTAAGGTATCTCTGAACATGGTTGGCATGAACATGGTTAGTATGGTCCGGCCCCCGCCGCGTCGTCTGGACAGAAGGAGGTGATCGTGGTGTTCACCGATACTGATCGTCAGCAGCTCATCGAACTCGTCCGCGACTTCGCGCAGGCCGAAGTTGCGCCACGAGTTCGTGATTACGACCGGGAGGAGCGCCTCCCCAACGAGATCCTCGAGAAGATGGCGCAACTCGGCCTGTACGGCGGCACTGTCGATGAACGGTGGGGCGGCGCGGGGATGGACAACCGCACCTTTTCGGCCGTCATCGAGGAGATCTCGCGGTACGACCACTGCCTGGGTGTCCTGCTGAGCATGCCGTCGGCACTCGTCGGGGCCGGCATCGAACGGTTCGGCACCGACGAGCAGAAGGCGCGCTGGCTCCGGCCGCTCGCCACCGGCGAGACCTTCGGCGGCGCCGGCGTTACCGAACCGCAGTCGGGTTCGGACGTCGCGGGCCTGCGGACGACATACACGGCGGACGGCGACCATTTCGTCCTCAATGGGTCGAAGACCTGGATCTCCAATCTTGACATCGCATCGTTCTTCGTCACGTTCGCCACCGTCGACCCGACGAAGCGGCAGGCGGGGATCACCGCCTTCATCGTCCCGAAGGACACGCCGGGCCTCTCCGTTCACCCGTTCAAGAACAAGATGGGCTTCCGCCCGATGTGCACCGGTGAACTCGTGCTCGACGGCGTGCGAGTCGGGCCCGAAGCCCGCCTCGGCGAGGTGGGAAAGGGCTTCGAAGTGGCGATGACCGCGGTCGAGAAGGGTCGCCTCGCGGTCGCGTCGCGGGCCGTCGGCGCCGCGCAGCACTGCCTGGATGCCTCGGTGAGCTACGCCCGCGAGCGGGTCATCCGCAACCACCCGATCGGCGACCATCAGATGGTGCAGAAGAAGATTTCCGACATGGCGACCGAGATCCGCGCGGCCCGGCTGCTGGTGCGCGACTGCGCCGATGCGCTCGACCGCGGTGAACGCGCTCGCCAGTTGACGAGCATGGCGAAGATGTATGCCTCCGACGTGATGCAGCGTGCGGCCACCGACGCTGTGCAGATCCACGGCGCCTACGGCGTCTCCGACGAGTACCCTGTCGCCCGCCTCTACCGCGACGCGAAAGTGTTCCAGATCGTCGAAGGTGCGAACGACATCCACCGCAGCCTCATCGCCCGAGAGTTGCTGAGCCCGCGGGCGGAGAAGGCATGAGCCGCGTCACAGCCCTCGGCCAGTACCAGCCGGTTTGGGAGGAGCGCGGCCAGCGGGTCACGGGTCCGGACGAGGATCTGATCACCCTCGCCGTCGCGGCGGGACGGCTGGTCGTCGATGATGGCAATTCCGCGCAGCGCGTCGTGCTGGTCTGCTCCGAGCCTGAGTACCTGGACGGCGCTCCGCTGCCGGTTCTGCTCCGCGGCCTCGATCTATCCCCGGAGGTCCCCGCCGAGCTGCGCGTGGGCACTGCCCCGGCCGTGCTGGACGCCGTAGCCAGCGCAGCGGCGGGCACGCTCGTCATCGGTGTCACGACCGGACACGGCGCCTGCGCCGGAGCCGCGTTCGTCGCTGATCGCGGGATGCTCCTCGATGACCGCAGCAGCGTGACGAACAGCCTGCCGATGCGGGTGAACAACATCCACGAGCAGCAGACGCACGTCTATGCCGATGCCCGGGTCGAACGTGAACTCGGCTGGAAGCCGACGATCGACGCGCTCGCGAGCGGGCACGACAAGCCGATGGTCGTCGGCATCGACGCTAAGGACGCGAAACGGCTCGGCGGCCGCATCCTCGACGGCGTGCCGTCGGGCGCGGCCGGCCCGATCTTTGCGCTCGGCGCCATGGTCGACCAGCTCGAGGGCGGGCGGCTCGTCGCCGTGGACGCGGCGATCGGGACGGCAGTGACCGTCTCCGCAGTCGGCGAGGCGACGGTCGCGCGCGACATCCGCCCACCGATGCCGGCGGCGTCGCGCCCGCGGGTGATCGGCGCAGAGCTCACGATCCCGTTCTCCATGCCGAGCTACGAGCGGGCGTTGGTCGAGAAGCTCACCCTCACGGCCAATCGCTGTCCGCAGTGCGGCACGGAGGCCTACCCTCGCCGGGAGCGGTGCATCAACTGCGGCCGGATGGGCGACGGGGAGACGTTCGCCCTTCCGCGCTCTGGCGAGATCTATTCGACCGTGACGGTCTTCGCTCCGGTGCCGGGCGTGCCGACGCCGCGAGCGTTGGCGATCGTCTCCCTCCCGCCGACCACGGTCCGCGTGCTGGCGGTCGTCACCGATGCGCCGGCGGACACTGCGAAGATCGGCGGCCGTGGCGAACTGGTGCTGCGGCTCGTCGCGATCCGCGAGGGCGTCCCCGATTACGGATACGCATTTCGACCGGAGGTACCGGCATGAGGCGCGTCGCGATGGTGGGCGCGGGCATGATCCCGTTCGGTGAGCTGTTCGACACCGGGATGAAGGAGATGCTCCCGCGGACGCTTGCAACGGCGCTCGCGTCCGTCGACAAGGGCATGACCGCCGCCGACCTGCAGGCGGCGTGGTTCGGCAACTTGCAGCCGAGTGACGGCTTCCCCGCCGGCGTGCTGGCCGACTCATGCGGATTGCTGGAAATCCCGGTCACCCGCGTCGAGAACCAGTGCGCGACCGGCAACGACGCCATCCGCAATGCCGCGCTCGCTGTCGGTAGCGGGCAGGTGGACGTCGCCCTCGCGATCGGCGCAGACAAGACCCGCGAGACCTCCACACTCTCGACCTTCTGGGACTGGATGGGCATGGCCCGCGACAAGGCGTGGGACTACCCCCTCGGCCTCATCGCGCCGGCCAGCTTCGCGATGCACGTCGCGCGCTTCATGCACGAACTCGACGTGCGCCCAGAGCACCTCGCGTTGGTCGCTGTGAAGAACCACCACAACGCGATGACGAACCCGAACGCGCACCTGCGTTTCGAGGTAACGGTCGAGCAGGTGCTGGCAGCACCGCGCGTCGCCGGTCCGTTCGGCGTGCTCGACTGCTCGCCGCAGAGCGACGGCGCGGCCGCCGTCGTCCTCGTCGCGGAGGAGTTCGCCGATCGCTACACCGATCATCCGGTGTGGGTGCGCGGTTTCGGGCTCGCGCTCGACCGCGTCATGCACGCGCACAAGCAGGACATGACCACGTTCCCGTCCACGTTGCGGGCGGCGAAGGCGGCGTTCGGGATGGCCGGAATCCAGCCGAGTGACATCGACGTGGCCGAGGTGCACGACTGCTTCAGCGGCGTCGAGCTGATGAACTACGAGGATCTCGGGTTCTGCGAGCGCGGCGGCGCCGCGAAGCTCATCGAATCCGGCGAGACCTCGATCGGCGGCCGGCTGCCGGTAAACCCGAGCGGCGGTCTCAAAGCCAAGGGGCACCCGCCGGGCGCGACGGGCGTGGCGCAGTGCGTCGAACTGTTCGAGCAGCTGCGCGGGGAGGCACACAACCAGGTCGAGGGTGCGCGCTGGGGGCTGGCCCAGAACGTCGGTGGGCCTACTGCCGTTTCGGCCGTCATGATCCTGGAGGCGAACGCGTGACCGAGGCTTCGGCGGTGGTCGTCACGGGCGCGGGCCAGGGCCTCGGCGCGGCGATCGCCCGCTCCTTCGCGTCCGACGGCGCCCCGGTCGTCCTCATCGACGTCGGTCCGGACAGTGTCGAGGCGGTGGCGGGTCAGATCACTGCTGCCGGCGGCCGGGCCGTGGCCTGCACCGCCGACGTCCGCGACGAGCAGGCCGTGCTGGCGGTCGCCGAGCGCTGCCAGGCCGAGTTCGGGCCGGCGGCCGTCTGGATCAACAACGCCGGCATCACCCGCCCGGCGATGTTGCACAAGATGTCGCTCGCCGACTTCGCGGCGGTCCTCGAGGTGCACGTCCAGGGGACGTTCCTCGGCCTGCGGACCGCAGCTCGGCAGATGATCGAGAACGGTTCGGGCGGTGTGATCCTCAACGTGACCTCCTCGGCCGGCCTCCAGGGCACGATCGGGCAGATCAACTACTCCGCCGCCAAGGGCGCCATCACCGCCATGACCAAATCGGCGGCCAAGGAACTGGCGCGCCACGGCATCCGCGTGAACGCCGTCGCGCCGGTCGCCGCGACGCCGATGACCGAGGCGATCCGCACGGACGAGAAGCTGCAGCAGCGCTACCTGACCAACATCCCGCTGGGCCGCTTCGCCGAACCGGACGAGGTGTCCTCGGCGTTCCGCTACCTTGCGTCGCCGGCCGCCTCGTACATCACCGGACAGGTGCTGTGCATCGACGGCGGCCTGTACATGGCCAGCTGACGATGGATCTGGAGCTCAGCGAATCCGAGCGGCGATTTCGCGACCAGCTGTGCAAGTGGCTCGACACCGTCGACCCGCCGGCGGGACTGCGCGACTTCGGCGCGACCCCGACCGCCGAAGACATCGAGCCGGCTCGGGCCTGGCAGCGCATGCTGCACGACAACGGCTGGGCGGCGCTGGGCTGGGCTCCACCCCACGGCCGCGGCGCGACGCCGGCCGAGCAGGCGATCTTTGCCGAGGAGACGGCCCGGCGCGGGCTGCCGCGGCAACTGAGCTTCGTCACCATGGAGCTCGCCGGGCCGATCCTGCTGCGCCACGGTAGCGCCGAGCAGATTGAGTCGATGCTTGCGCCCATGACGCGTGGCGAGACGATCTGGTGCCAGCTGTTCTCCGAGCCTTCCGCTGGCTCGGACCTCGCGTCCCTGCGGACCTCCGCGCGCCCGGAGGGCGACGGATGGGTCGTCAACGGGCAAAAGATCTGGACGAGCGGCGCGCATTACGCCGACTTCGGCCTCCTGCTCGCCCGCACCGAAGCCGGCTCCGTGCGGCATCGCGGCATCAGTTGCTTCGCTCTGCCGATGGACCGCGACGGCATCGAGATACGCCCGATCCGGCAGCTGGACGGCGAGCGCAAGTTCAACGAGGTCTACCTCACCGACGTGCGCGTCGGCCCGGAAGACCTCATCGGGGCGCAGGGGGACGGGTGGAAGGTCGGCCTCTCGGTGCTCGGCAGCGAGCGGCGGATGCTCGGATCGATCGCCATCGGTCTCGACGCGGCCCTTAGGTCGCTCCGTGGCGACGTCGAGAAGCAGGGGCGCAGCGACGCGGCATTTCGCGAGCGGTGGGTCGGCCTGCACACCCGCGTCCAGCTGCTGCGGTGGACGTGGTTCCGCTACCTTTCGGAGTCCGACGGCACTGTCGACCCGCGGACCTCGGTGCTGAAGCTCGTGTCCTCGGAGTTGCAGCAGAGCGTCGCCCAGCTGGCCCGCGACGGCCTCGGCCCCTCCTGGGCCGTCGACCCGCAGTGGGCGTCGTGGCGGCACCAGTTCCTGGCGTCCCACGGCGCCACAATCGCCGGCGGCACCTCCGAGATCCAGCGCACCATCCTGGGCGAGCGGGTGCTTGGACTGCCGCGCTGAACCTATCTACGTCAGACCGGATGGAAGGAAGGCTGTCATGGGAGCCGTCGACTACTGGTGCAACATCTTCACCGAAGAGGGCATCAAACGGACCTTCGAGGAACCGGCCGAAGTCGCTGACGTCGTCAAGTGGTGGGGCTTGAAGTTCACCGGCAAGACCACCGAAGAGTTTGTGAAGTACATGGACGACGCCGACGTCGACCATGTCCTGATTCCGTCCGCGAAGATGGCGTCGTACCAGACCCGGCAGCTCATTTGGGACATCACCGAGGACGACGTCCGCGAGCTCGCCGAGCAGGCGCCCGGTCGCATCCACGGCCTGTTCGGCATCAACCCCACGGAGGGAATGACCGGCGTGCGCCGGTTGCAGGAGTCGGCCGCCGACGGCGTGTTCGTCGGCGCGCACCTGCACACCTACGGCTTCGGCATCCCCGTCAACCATCGCAGGTACTACCCGTTCTACGCAAAGTGCGTCGAGCTTGACATCCCCGTCGTCATGCAGATCGGCCACTCGGCCGAGCGAATGCCTTCGGAGATGGGGAGGCCGCTGCACATCGACGACATCGCCCTCGACTTCCCCGAGCTCACCATCGTGGGGGCGCACACCGGCTGGCCGTGGGTGGAGGAGATGATCGCGCTCGCCTGGAAGCACCGCAACGTCTACGTGGGCACGTCCGCCCACCACCCGCGGTACCTCGACCGGTCGTTGATCACCTTCGCCAACTCCAGGGGCAAGGGGAAGGTTCTCTGGGGCACCGACTACCCCGTCATGGACTACCAGGACGCGCTCGGGGCGATCGACGAGCTCGGCCTCAAGGACGACGCGAAGGCGCTGTTCGTAGGCGGCGCGGCCAAATCCGTGTTCAAGCTGGCCTGAGAGGTCTGGGAACACGATGAGCGAGACCGACGGCTTCGAGGCAACCCCGGAGCAGGCGCAACTGCGGGCGAGCGTGCGGGCCTTCGCGCGGCGGGAGTTCGCCCCGAGCTACCTCGCCCGTGCCCAGTCGACCGAATTCCCCTGGGAGGCCCTGCGTTCGCTGAGCGACCTCGGCCTGCTCCAGCTGCTCTGCCCCCCGGAACACGGTGGCCCCGACGAGCCGGCGTACGTGGCGGCGGGCATCGCGGTCGAAGAGCTCGCGTACGCCGACTTCAACATCGCGAACCTGGTCATCCCACCGATGATCATCAGCTACATCCTGGGCCAGTTCGGGTCGAGCGAGCTCCAGAAGGAGTGGCTGCCCGGCCTCATCGCGGGCGACGCGTTCATAGCGCTCGGCCTCACCGAACCGGAGGTCGGCTCCGACGCCGCGTCCTTGCGGACGAAAGCCACGCGCGCCGACGGCGACGGCTGGCTCATCAGCGGCGAGAAGACGTCGATCACGGCCGTCCCGCACGCCCACGCGTGCGTCGTGTTTGCCCGCACTGGCGGCCGTGGCGCACGGGGCGTGAGCGCCTTCCTCGTGCCGCTGGATGCCCCGGGCGTGACCCAGGCTTCTATCGCCGACCCGGGCTGGAAGCCGATCGGCCGCGGCAGCATCGCCTTCGAAGACGTCCACGTCCCGGACTCGGCGATGATCGGCGGCGAGGGTGAGGCCTTCTCCAAGGTCATGGCCGGGTTCGACTTCACCCGGCCGCTCCTCGCGCTCACCGCGATCGGTACGGCCCAGGCCTCGATCGACGACGCCGCCGCTTACGTACGCCAGCGGCAGGCGTTCGGCGCGCCGCTCGCCACGTTCGAGGGAGTGTCCTTCCCGCTCGCCGAGCACGCGACGCGGCTCGTCGCGGCGCGATCGCTGTCCTACCAGGCACTGCAACGCCGCGAGCGCGGCCAACCGCACACGGCCCTCGCCGCAATGTGCAAATGGCTCGGCCCACGCAGCTCGATGGAGGCCGCACACGACTGCATGCTTCTGATGGGCCACTACGGCTACACCACCGACAACCCCATGGAACAGAGACTGCGCGACATCATGGCCGTCGAGATCGCCGACGGCACCGCGCAGGTGCAGAAGATCATCATTGCGCGGGAACTGTTCGGCCGTGACTTCGTCCCCTACCGCAACGCCGGCCCGACCGCGCTCACCTCCTAGCTCAGGACCTCTCCTACGGCGTCGATCGTGCGGTCCGGATCGCCGAAGCGCTCGATCGGCACCGGCTGGACCATGACGTGGTCCGCTGTGGCGAAGTAGCGGCGCAGCCGGTCGGCGATGTCCGCGGCGTCCTTGCCGCAGATCAGTACCTCGTCCAGCAGCGCGTCGCTGACCGCCGCCACGGCGCGTTGACGGTCGCGTGCCTCGAACCCGGCGCGGGCGCCCTCCACCTCGGCGCCGAATCCGACCGAGGCGAAGTAGCGTCCGTAGGGCGGGGAGATGAGGTACTCCACGAGTTCGCGGCGGACCGCTTCGCGAGCCGCAGTCGGGTCATCGCACACGGCCACATAGGCGCGGGCGATCAGTTCGACCGAACCCGGCGCGCGGTTGGCGGCGACCACTGACTCGCGGAAGCTCGCCGCGAAGGTCTCCAGAACCCGGGGCGACAGCCAGGTCACGATGAGCCCGTCAGCCACCTGCGCGGCGAGGGCCTGCATCCGCGGCCCCATCCCGCCCACGTGGATACGCGAGCTGTACGGCGGGCCCTCCAGCAGGCGGAAGCCGTTCGACCGGCGCGTCTCGCCGGAGTAATCGGTCTTCTCCCCCCGTAGCGCTTGGCGCAGGATCGCGATCGTGTCTGCCACCGTGGTGACCGTCTTGTCGAACGGGACGCCATGCCAGCGTTCGACCGTGACCTGCCCGCCCGCGCCGATGCCGAGATGCATCGGGCGCCCGTTGCCGAGACGCGAGATCGTGGCCGCGCCCATCGCGAGGACCGCCGGCGTGCGGCTGTATACGGGCACGATCGCGGTGCCCACCTCGAGATCGGTGCTGCCGGCAATGGCGCCGCCGATCGAGAACGCGTCCAGCACGCAGTTCTCCGGCAGCCAGACTCGCCCGAAGCCCCACCGGTCGAGTTTGTGTGACATGGCGAGGACGTGCCGAGCGTCGGGCGTGTTGGAAAGCAGGAACGACGTGTTCTGCAACATGTCCCTGACCATAGTATGTACCAATGGAATCACAGAAGGCCTCGCTCGTAGTCGAGGCGCAGAAGGTCGCCGAGTTCCGCCGAGCCACGGGAGGCGGCGACACGGCCGTCATGCCTCCGACCTTCCCGGTCGTGCTGGAACACCAGAGCCCGCCGATCGTCGACCTCGTGATCGGTATGGGCTACCCGCCCGAGCGGCTGCTGCACGGCGAGGAGTTGATCGAGTACCCGAACGGCCCGCTACGGGTCGGCGACGACCTCACCGGCGACACGCACTTCGTCGGCTCGGAGACCAAGAAGGGCCGCAGCGGTGACGTGGAGCTGCTGACGACCCGCACGCAGCTCTACCGGCCGGGCGGGGAACTTGCCGTCCGGATCACGCGGACGTTCGTGTGCCTGCCGGAGGGCTGACCGCGGCGTACCCGCTGACCACCGCGGAGCCGGTGTCGTCGACTGCACGCAGGTGCAGGCCCACCTCGCCATCTTCGCTTTCCTCGCGCCACGCGCGACAGACCACGTCGTGACCGACCCAGCTGCGGGACAGGAAGCGGAAGGAGATCGAGCGCACCGGCCCCTCAGCTACCGAAGCGGCCAGGGTCCCGAGGTGCCCTGCGGCCAGCATGCCCATCGCGAACAGCGTGTCGTATCCCATCGACGTCGCGCGGTCGACGTCGTAGTGGAACGACGTGAAGTCGCCGCTGGCGCCCGCGTAGCGGACGATGGCCTCGGGGTCGAGGTGATACGTCACCTCCGCCATCGGCGGTCCAGATGGTTCGACGAACACCGGGGACATGTAGGGCCTCCCGCACTCGGCTCGGCTTCGGTCAGCGCGACAGAAGCGCCTAGGCTATGGCAATGATAATCAGAGATGGTACAACCTTGCCATGACCGAACTTGTGTTGAAGATCCGTCGCGGGCGCGTCCTCGAGTTGCGGCTCAACCGCCCCGACCGGATGAACGCGCTCAGCGGCCAGCTGATCGACGAGCTGGCCGCGGCGGTGCAGGGCGCCCGCGAGGACGACGCGGTTGCCGCCGTGTTCGTCACCGCGACCGGTCGCGCGTTCTCGGCCGGCGCCGACCTGGTCGAGGCCAAGGCGCAGCTGGTTGACCCGGCGGCGTTCCGGGACGGGCTCGACGTCTGGCGCTCCACCTTCCGCTCGCTGGAAACCCTGCCCAAGCCGGTCATCGCCGTCGTCGACGGTCTGGCGATCGCAGGGGGCCTGGAGCTGGCACTGGCGTGCGATCTCATCGTGGCCACCGACCGTGCGCGGCTCGGGGACGGTCACGCCACGTACGGCCTGGTCCCAGGCGGCGGCGGCAGCCAGCGGCTTCCCGACGCCATTGGCGTCCGCGCGGCCCGGTGGCTGATGTACACCGGTGACCTGGTTGACGCGGAGACCGCCCAGGCGCTGGGCCTGGTGCAGCAGGTCGTCCCGGCCGCCGAGCTGGAGTCCTGGCTCGACGAGACGGCGGCCACCCTCAGTGGACGCAGCCCGGCCGCGCTGGCGTTCTTCAAGACGATGACGGCGTCTCCCAGGGTCACCGACGAGCGGCTGGCGCACGAGGTCCTCGCGGCGGTGGCCGTCGTGTCGGGGGTCGACGCCCAGGAGGGCCTCGCGGCGTTCGAGGGCAAGCGCCGCCCGCAGTTCCCGTCCATCGTCGGATGAGCTGACGAGACGCCTGTGCCACCCGGTGCAGGTCCTAGCTGAACGGAGTCCGAACGTGTCTGACGTGCTGCTGATCGACGAGCCCGCCCCGGGTGTGCGTCGCCTGACGCTCAACCGCCCAGATCAACTTAACGCGCTGTCGCGGGAACTGGCCTTCGAGCTGATCGCGCAACTGCGGCAGCTCAACGTCGATCTGGACGTGCGCGTTGCGGTGCTTCGGGGGAACGGCCGCGCGTTCTGTGCCGGCGCCGACCTCGCCGAGCACTTCAACGCCGAGGACGCAATGGACATCGGTCGCATCCCGCTGTGGGATCTGCTCGAGTCGCTCCGCGTACCGGTCGTGGCAGCCGTCCAGGGGTGGGCAATCACCGGCGGGTTCCTGCTCGCCTACTGCTGCGACGTCGTCGTCGCCAGCGAGGACGCGCTGTTTCGAGATTCGCACTCCGCGCTCGGGCTGATGCCGACGGGCGGGGAGAGCCAGCGCATGCCACGTCGGATCGGCACCTTCCTGGCCCGCGAGCTGATGCTGACCTCGCGACCCTTCCCGGCCGCCGAGGCGCACGCTGCCGGCTTCGTCTCGCGCGTCGTGCCGCGGGACCAGCTCGACGACGCCGCGCTCGAGGTGGCCAACCAGATCGCCGCGAACTCGCCGGAGAGCGTCTCGGCGATCAAGATGCTGATCAACCGCGGCATGGAGGGCGACTTCGCCACCGGGCTGCGCACCGAGGCGATCAACAACCGCTTCGGAGCGGCGAACAACGAGCCCAACGCCGAACGCGAGGCGCGCTTGCGGGCGCTGCGGGGGTGACCCCGACGATGCGCGCTGTCGTGCTGCACGGCTCCCACGATGTCCGGATCGACGAGGTGCCCCAGCCGGGGGCGCCGGCGCCGGGGCAGGTGCTGGTCGAGGTGTTGCGGTGCGGGATCTGCGGCACCGACCGGCGCGCGTACGACCGCGGGCTCGGGCCGTCGTCGCGTGCGCGGCACCCGCTCACCGGGCACGAGGGGCCGGTCGTCCTCGGTCACGAGGTGGTGGGCCGGATCGTCGCGCGCGGTGCGGGTGTGCCGGATGCGTTCGAGCCTGGGGTCCGCGTGGCCGTCGACCCCACCTGGTCCTGCGGACGGTGCCCGGCCTGCAGGCGCGGGCAGCACCAGCTCTGCGAGATCGCTGCCTGCTCGGGGCTCACCGCCGACGGTGGCCTGGCAGCCCAGATGATCGCCCCGGCGGCCGGCCTGGCCCTCGTCCCGGAGCACGTGCCCGACGACGAGGCAGCGATGGCCGAACCGCTCGCCGTGGCCGTCCATGCCGTGTCCCGCGCGGCCCTGCAGCCGTCCGAACGGGTCGTCGTCGCCGGGTTCGGGCCGATCGGGGCGCTCGTCGCGCTGACGGCGCGAACGCTCGGCGCCGGCGAGGTGATGATCTTCGAGCCCTCGGCGGACCGTCGGGGGCTGGCGGCGGAGCTCGGGTTCGCCGACGTCGTGGATCCGGGCTCGGACGAGTCGCCGCGCCGCGGATGGGCCGACGCCGCCTTTGACTGCGCGGGCGCGCCGGACGTGCTGTCCTCGTGCATCAGGGCGACGCGGGCCGGAGCGCGAATCGTGGTCCCAGCCGTGAGTTTCGGTACAACCCCGGTGCCGATGAGCCAACTCGTCATGGGCGAGCGCACGTTGATGGGCAGCCTCGGCTACAACGGCGACGTCGCCCGAGCCGTCTCCCTGATCGCGTCCCGGGCGGTGGATGTTCGTCCGTTGATCTCGGGTGCGCTGCCGCTGTCCGAGGTGCCGGCGTGGTTCGCCGGCGCCGACGCGGGCGGGACGGGGTTGGCCGGGACGGGGTTGAAGGTGTTGGTCGATCCATCCGGCTGACGAGGGTCGTAACGCCGGCGAGAGGAATCGCTCATGAGTTATCCGCACCTGTTGGCCCCGATCGATCTGGGCCACGTGACATTGCCCAACCGGGTCGTCATGGGATCGATGCACGTCGGTTTGGAGGACCGTGCGGAGGATTTCGACCGGCTCGCCGCGTTCTACGCCGAGCGGGCTCGCGCCGGCATCGGACTGATCATCACGGGGGGTTTCGCCCCGAACTTGGCGGCCTGCCTGCAGGCCGGGGCCGGGATGATGGCGAGTGCCGAGGACGCCGAGCGCCACCGCGTGATCACCTCCGCGGTCCATGCCGTGGAGGGACGGATCGCTCTCCAGATCCTGCACGCCGGCCGCTACGCCGCCCACGAGGACGGCGTGAGCCCGAGCGAGAGCAAGTCGCCGATCACCGCCTTCACGGCGCGCGAGCTGCGGCCGGAGGAGATCCACGCGACTATCGCCGACTTTGCGCGCGCGGCCGCCTTGGCGAAGATGGCCGGCTACGACGGCGTAGAGATCATGGGCTCGGAGGGCTACCTGATCAACCAGTTCCTCGTCGAGCGGGTCAACCAGCGATCGGACGAATGGGGGGGCAGCCCGCAGAACCGCCGGCGGTTCGCGGTCCAGACCGTTCGGGCCGTGCGCGCGGCTGCAGGTGCCGACTTCATCGTCGCCTACCGGATGTCCCTGCTCGACCTCGTCGAGCGAGGACAGACCTGGGACGACGTCCTCGCCCTCGCCCCCGAGATCGAGGGGGCCGGCGCGACGCTGATCACCACAGGCGTCGGCTGGCACGAGGCGCGCGTGCCGACCACGGTGACGTCGGTACCCCGGGCCGCGTTCAGCTGGGTGACGGCGAAGCTGCGGCCCGCCCTGTCGATCCCGGTCGTCGCCTCGAACCGGATCAACATGCCGGACACGGCGGAGGAGCTGCTGGCCCGCGGCGACGCGGACCTGGTGTCGATGGCCCGGCCACTGCTGGCCGACCCCGAATGGCTGGCGAAGGCCGCAACGTCGCGAGCGGACGAGATCAACACGTGCATCGCGTGCAATCAGGCCTGCCTCGACCACGCCTTCGACCACCGCGTCGCGAGCTGCCTGGTGAATCCGCGGGCGGTTCACGAGACTGAGCTGAGACTCGCGCCCACCAGGACGGTCAAGCGCGTGGCGGTCGTCGGCGCCGGGCCGGCCGGGCTGGCGATGGCCGCCGCCGCCGCCCGGCGGGGTCACCAGGTGCGGCTGTTCGAGGCCGACACGGAGATCGGCGGCCAGTTCCGCCTGGCGCGGCGCATCCCGGGCAAGGAGGAGTTCGCCGAGACCTTGCGTTACTTCAGCCGCCAGATCGAGTTGCTCGGCGTCGAACTTGCCCTCGGCCACCTGGTAACCGGGCCGGACCTCATGGCCGGAGGTTACGACGAGGTCGTGCTCGCCACCGGCGTGACGCCCCGCGACATCGACTTCCCTGGCTCCTGCGGGCCGAACGTGCACAGCTACGCCGAGGTGTTGGCCGGCCGCGTGCAGGTGGGCGCCCGGGTGGCGATCATCGGCGCGGGCGGCGTGGGCTTCGACGTCGCGGAGTTCCTCACCCACGAGGCACCCGACCGGCCGGCCACGAGGGACGAGTGGATGGCCGAATGGGGCGTGACCGACCCCGGAGAGGTGCGCGGCGGCGTCACGGCGGGGCAGGCGCCGAAGCCGGCACGGCAGGTGTGGCTGCTCCAACGCAAGGAGTCACGAATGGGTGCCGGTCTGCACCGGACGACCGGCTGGGTGCACCGGGCAACCCTCGGGCGCTACGGCGTACAGATGCTGACCGGCGTGAACTACGAGCGGGCCGACGCGACCGGTGTGCACATCAGCTTCGGCCCGGCCCACGAACGTGCGCAGCGATTGGCGGTCGATGACATCGTCGTCTGCGCCGGTCAGGAGTCGCGCCGCGAGCTGGTCGCAGAGTTGGCGGCCGGTCCGTTCCCGGTGCACGTCATCGGGGGGGCCGACCGCGCCGCGGAGCTGGACGCGAAGCGGGCGATCGATCAGGCCGTGCGCCTTGCCGATGCACTGTGATCGCGGTGATTGCGATCTGGACCGACTAATGATAATTACTATATTCAGAGATGAGCGGTGCGAGGGTCGTCGCCGCCGTCGTGGGCCAGCCCTCCGGGAGGCCCGGCCCTAACGACTGATCGAGGTGCTCGTGCCCGAACCCGCCAACCCCGCCGGACCCGTTCCAGCCGCAATCGTCACCGGAGCTGCGTCGGGCCTCGGTCGCGCGACCGTGCGAAGGCTCCGGGGCGAGGGCTGGCGGGTCGCCGGTATCGATCTCTCCGCCAGCGAGGCCCAGCTGTCCCTCACCGTCGACGTGCGTGACGCGGCCGCGGTGGCGGCGGCCGTCGATACTGCGGCGCAGGAGTTCGGGGGCCTCGCTGGAGCGGTCAGCTGTGCGGGCACCTTCCAGAACTCGCTGACGCCGATGCACGCGATACCTCTCGACGCCTGGGCCATGACGCTCGACGTCAACCTGAGCGGGTCGTTCCACTTCGCCCGCGCGGTCCTGCCGCACCTGATGGTCAGCGGCGGTGCGATCGCGTTCACCGCGAGCACGGCCGCTCTGCATCCGCAACCGGGCGGCGCCGCGTACACGGCGTCCAAGGCCGGCGTCCGGGGTCTCGCGTTGAGCGTCGCCCTCGAGTACGCCGCGCACGGGGTACGGGCCTGCTCGGTGTCCCCGGGCTACATGCGCACCGGGATGACCGAAAAGGTGCTCGCCCGCGACGAACTGCGCGAGGCGATCGAACAGAGCATCCCGGCCCGGCGCATCTCCGATCCGTCGGAGGTGGCCGAGGTGATCGCGTTCTTCCTGTCGCCCCGGGCCGGCTTCCTCACCGGGGAAGACATCACCGTCGACGGCGGTGGAGCGCTCATGGCCTACAACCAGCCGACCGACGTTGATCGTATGTGGTCGCGCTTCGCGCGCCGGTCCGAGCAACAGAACTAGGGAGAGGGCCGAAGCATGACGACGTCACCCGACACGACCGCGAGCACGGCGCCCACGACGGCCCCGAGTGTCGACGAGTTCCGCCGCTTCTACCGCGAGGTGTTCGAGCCGCGAGCGGAGGAGATCGAGCGGACGGACGCGATCCCGAAGGATCTGCTCGAGCAGGTCGCCGAACTGGGCGTCTATCGCCTGACCGTGCCGACCGAGCATGGCGGGCACGGGCTGCCGCTGACGGACTACCTGCCGTACCTGGAGGTCGCGGCGCACGGCCCGGCCGCCGGACGCCTGCTGATGCACCACACGAACGGGCTGTGGCGCCCCATCGCCTGGTTCGGCAACGAGGAGCAGCGCAAACTCATCCCGCAGATCGCCAGCGGCGAGGTCGTGCCGGCGTTCGCCCTCACCGAGAAGACCGGCGGAACCGGCCGGGACCTGCACTCCGTTGCCCGGCGCGACGGCGACAGCTGGTTGGTCAGCGGCGAGAAGCACCTGATCACCTTCGCCGACCGGGCGGATTGGTTCGTCCTGGTCGTGGCGACCGACGAGGCCAGGGGCAAGGACTCGCTGACCGCCTTCCTAATTCCCCGCAACACGCCGGGATTCGAGATCGACCTGAGCCAGACCATGATGGGCTGCCACGGCACAGGGCACGCGTTCCTGCGCTATCAGGACATGCGCGTTCCCGACTCCTTGCGCCTCGGCGCCGAGGGCGAGGGGCTCGCGGTTGCGCTGAGTTTCCTGGACTACAGCCGGGTCTCGTTGTCGAACTCCATGGTCGGCCTGGCCCAGCGCGCCCTCGACGAGGCGGTCTCCTTCGCCCGCCGGCGGGTCACCTTCGGACGGCCCATCGCCGAGCGTCAGGCGATGCAGATCAGCATCGCGGACATGTACGCCGACATCAACGCCGGGAGGGAACTCGTGCGCCGTGCGGCGGAGCGCTTCCAGCGCGGCGAGGACTTCACCACCGATGCCGCTACCGCGAAGCTGTTCTGCCTCAACATGATCGGCCGCGTCACCGACCTCGCGCTGCGGATGCACGGCGGTTACGGCTACACCGTCGACGCGCCGATCGAGCGCATCTACCGTGACGCGCGCAGCTTCTGGTTCGAGGAAGGTACGCAGGAGATCCAGCAGCTGGTCATTGCCCGCAGTGTCCTTGCGGGCACGGCGTGAGCCGCAGGCCCAGAAGTGGTGCCAAGTCGGTCACGCCGGCGTCTTCCACGACCGGGACCTGACTATTATAGTCATGAATAGCGTCTTGGAGAGAGGACTGGAGTGAACATGCTGCCGCTCGACGGAGTTCGGGTCCTCGATCTGACCCGATTGCTGCCCGGCAACTACTGCACCTGGCTACTGAGCGCCCTCGGCGCAGAGGTGATCAAGGTGGAGGATCCCGGTGCCGGGGACTACATGCGCGATTTCGGTGCCCAGGTCGAGGGCATGGGGGCCACGCACCAGGTCACGAACCGCGGGAAGTCCTCGATCGTGATCGATCTCAAGTCGCCAGCCGGCGTCGACCTATTCCTCGAGCTGGTCACGACGGCGGATGCCGTCGTGGAATCGTTCCGACCCGGCGTGATGGACCGCCTTGGGGTGGGTTGGGAACGCTTGAGCGCGGTTCGGTCGTCCATCGTGCTCGCGTCCATCTCGGGGTTCGGTGCCACTGGCCCTCTCGCCTCGGCGGCCGGCCACGACATCAACTACATGGCGTTCGCCGGTCTGCTGGACCGCTTCGGCAATGGGGATAAGCCACCGATGGTGCCTGTGGTCCCGTTCGCCGACCTCATCGGCGGCGGGTTGGTCACCGCCCTGGGCACCGTCTCGTTGGTGCTCCAGGCGCAGCGGACCGGTCAGGGCGGTCGCGTCGAGTCGTCGCTCGCCGAAGCGGTGGCCCTCCTGCCTTCGCTGGCCCTGTGCGACCGCCTCGCCGGAGCGCCGATCGCCCCGCCGGGGTACGAGGCGTATGACGGCGGCCGGGCCTGGTACCGGACTTACGCACTCGCGGATCGCGGTTACGTGGCCGTCGGTGCCGTGGAAGAACGGTTCTTCGCTGAGCTGTGCACGGTGATGGGTCGCTCGGAACTGATCGAGATCCAGCACGATCTCGATCGCCAGGACGAGATCGCCGACGCGCTGCGGTCGGAGTTCGCGGGCCTGACCCGCGCGCAGGCCGAGGCGAAGTACGGCCACACCGACGCGTGCGTCATCCTTGTCAACGACTTCGACGACATGATCGCCTCGCCGCACGCCACTGCGCGGGAACTCGTCCGGACCGACCCTTCCCTTCCCATGCCTGTTCTCGTCGCCCCGATGGTCGTCGACGGCGCGCGGCTGCCCGAGCGCGGCCCAGCGCCGCGGCAGGGTGAGCACACCGAAGCAGTGCTGCGTGCGGCCGGCATCGACGAGGTCCGCATCAAGAGCCTGTTGGGTGACGGCGTGGTAGCGCAGCATGGCTGACGACGGCTCCGGGCGGGAGCTGCGCGACCGCGTCGCGCTGGTCACCGGCGGGAGCCGAGGGCTCGGCCGGGCCTGCGCGCTCGCCCTCGCCGAGGCCGGCGCTCACGTCATCGTCGCGGCCCGCACGCCATCCTCGATCGAGGCGACCGTGTATGACGTCCAGTCGGCCGGCGGCACGGCTAGTGGCCGCACGTTGGATGTCTCCGATGCGCAGTCGATCGTCGACCTCTACGCCGAGCTTGACGAGACGCGTCCACCGGATGTCGTCGTCAATGCCGCGGGCGCGTTCCACGACGGCTCGGTCGCGAACACCAGCGTTGACGACTGGCTGCAGGTCTGCGCGACGAACGCGACCTCGACGTTGGTCTCGTGCCGTGAGGCGAGCCAGCGCATGCGTCGCCAGGGGTGGGGTCGCATCATCAACGTGTGCTCGGTCGCCGGCGCGCTGCGCGGCGTGCCGGGCGCGGCCGCGTACGCGATGAGCAAGGGCGCGGTCGCTGCGCTCACCCGGTGCCTGGCCGTGGAAGTCGCGCACAAAGGCATCACGGTGAACGCGGTTTCGCCCGGGATGTTCGCCACCGAGATGACCGACACGTTCCGCGCCGACGCCCAGCGCACCGAGTGGGCGTTGTCTCGGGCACCGCAGGGCCGGTGGGGCGAGCCGGCCGAGCTCGGTTCCCTGGTGCGGTACCTCGCGTCCCCGGGCGGAGCTTTCCTGACCGGGCAGATCCTGGCGGTCGACGGCGGGTGGACCGCGTGATCGTGGAGAGAGTCCGACGCCCATCAAACCTGGCGCCCCGCATTGCGCCGTCCGCTATTGGCATGGAAGAAGGAGCATCGTGACCGCCACAGCCGTCCCCGCACCCGAAGCATTCAAGGAGTTCTTCGTCACCGACGTCGAACAGGCCGCCAACGAGATAGAGACCGGCGAGGCCATACCGGAGCGCATCCTCAAGCGGGCCGCCGATCTCGGCGTCTACCGCCTCACGATCCCCGCGGAGTTTGGGGGGTGGGGTCTATCGGTCGTCGACTACCTGCCGTACCTCGAGGCCGCTGCCTCAGGCCCCGGTGCTGGTCGCATGCTGATGCACCTGACCAACGGGGTGTGGCGCCCGCTCGCCGTGTTCGGCAATGAGGAGCAGCGCGCTCTCGTCCCGCAGATCGCCCGCGGCGAGACGGTCGTGGCCTTCAGCCTGACCGAGCTCGCAGGCGGTACAGGTCGCGACCTGCACTCGCGGGCCGAGCGCGACGGTGACGTCTGGCTCATCAGTGGCGAGAAGCACCTCATCACCTTCGCCGACCGCGCCGATCACTTCATCCTCGTGGTGGCCACGGACGACCGGAAGGCCAAGGACTCCCTGACGGCCTTCCTGGTCCCCAAGGACCACCCCGGTTTCGAGATCGTGCTGGGTCAGCACACCATGGGTCTGCACGGCACCGGCCACGCGTGGCTCCGGTACAGCGATATGCGGGTTCCGGACTCGCTGCGACTCGGGGAGCTGGGCCAGGGCCTCGACGTCGCTCTGAGCTTCCTCGACTACAGCCGCGTGTCGCTGTCGTGCACGATGGTGGGGCTCGCGCAGCGCGCCCTCGACGAGGCGACCGCATTCGCAAAGAAGCGTTCGACGTTCGGCCGGCCCATCGCCGAGCGCCAGGCGATCCAGATCCACCTCGCCGACATGTACGCCGACGTCAACGCGGGTCGCGGCCTGGTCCTGCGCGCGGCGACCCTGTGTGACTCGGGGGAGGACTTCACCGCCGCCGCGGCGACGGCCAAGCTGTTCTGCCTGAACATGGTGGGCCGGGTGACCGACCACTCTCTGCGCGTGCACGGCGGATACGGCTACACCAAGGATGCGCCGATCGAGCGCATCTACCGCGACGCGCGTGGCTTCTGGTTCGAAGAGGGCACTCAGGAGATCCAGCAGCTCGTCGTCGCAAGACACGTGCTGGACAGCGCAGAGGCGTAGTGCGCACGTTCGCATCTGTCGCGGAGCTCGACGCCGCTGTCAGCGACGAACTCGGCGTCAGTGATTGGGTCGTGCTGGATCAGGCGGTCATCGACGCGTTCGCCGACGTCACCGGCGACCGCCAGTGGATTCACGTCGATGTCGAGCGAGCGGCAAGCGGCCCGTTCGGGGCCACCATCGCCCACGGGTATCTCACGTTGTCGCTGCTGCCGCGATTCCGACCCGACATCTTCGACATCGTCAACCCGCGAATGTCGCTCAACTACGGCCTCAACAAGGTGCGGTTTCCCGCAGCCGTCCCGGCCGGATCGCGAGTCCGGGGCCGGGCGCGGCTGCTCGCCGTCGAGCACCGAGGCCCGGATACCGTGGACGTCGTGGTGGAGTACACCATCGAGGTCGACGGGTCGGCGAAGCCCGCGTGCGTGGCGGAGTCGGTCGTGCGCGTCCTGTTCTGAGGCCACAGCAGCGGGGAAGGGCGTCGGGCGTCGAGCGGGTTGTTCCGTGTGGATCCGATTACTGGGTCCAGCGCACCGGATCGGACACGAGTTCGCCGTACTTGCGGGTCCAGTACCGCCCGGCCTCGTCGAGGTGGCGCGTCATCGCCGCGTCCGCGGCGTTGCTGTCCCGCAACCGGAGGGCGTCGACAATGCCTTGGTGGGCGGCTGCGACTGCGCGCCGACGGTTGGGCGTGTACCGCACACCGGCGAGCGCGCCGTCGGCGACCGTCTTCAGCGTCTCCGTGAAGACGCCGAGGACGACGTTGCCGGCGATGTCGGCGATCAGGCTGTGGAAGCGCTGGTTCTCGTCGAGGAAGACGTCGTGATTGACGAGATCACCCATCATGGCGTCGACGGAAGCCTGCAGTACCTCGACATCGTCGTCGGTGATCCGGGCCGCCGCGAGCCGGGCCAGCGTCGGCTCCAGCGCGACGCGCGCCTCGAAGACGTCGCCCAGCGAGCTCTGCTCGAACTCCAGGATCAGGGTCAGTGCCTCGCTCAGATCTGACGCGCGTGGCCGACGCACCACCGGTCCGCCGCGGGGGCCTGATTTGATGGTGATCACGCCGCGGGTCTCGAGCAGGCGCAGGGCCTCACGCAGCGTGGTGCGGCCCACGCCCATGTTTTCGATCATGTCGCGCTCGGTGGGCAGCATGGCCCCAGGCTCGAGTTTGTTGTCGACGATGTGGCTCGCGATGTCTCGGGCAATGCGTTCGGAGGTCTTCGGCTGGCGCCTGCGCAGGTCGGCGGTGGACCGCAAACGAAGCGGTTCCCGGGGGTCGGCGGTTCCGCTCTCCCGCGACGTGGTCACACGCACCTTCTCTGCACAGTCAGGGCAGGGAGATTCCCTGCCGGGGTTTATGCGAATCATAGGGCAAGATCAGGGCGCGGTGTGGTTTTGGAAGGAGACCCGCGCCGCTCTGGGGCGACGCATCTCTAGCTATGGTTGTCACCTAAGCGCCGACCGAGGGTGTCGGCACGAAGGGCGTAATCATGCGAGATGCAGTCATCGTCGAAGCGGTTCGCACTGCTGTGGGCAAGCGCAACGGCGGCCTCTCGGACGTCGAGCCCACCGACCTGTCGGCGACGGTGCTCAACGCCCTCGTCGGGCGTGCCGGTGTCGATCCGTCGATGATCGACGACGTCATCTGGGGTTGTGTGGGCCAGGTCGGCGAGCAGTCGGTCGACATCGGGCGCAACGCCGTTCTCGCCGCCGGCTGGCCCGACTCGGTACCGGGCGTGTCGATCGACCGGCAGTGCGGGTCATCGCAGCAGTCCGTCCACTTCGCGGCAGCGGGCGTGATCGCCGGGCACTACGACCTGGTCGTGGCCGGCGGTGTGGAGTCGATGAGCCGGGTTCCGATGGGCTCCCAGACCAACGACCAATGGCCCTACGGCGAGGGCTTCGTCGCCCGCTACGGCGCCGACGCTCCGAACCAAGGGTTGGGCGCGGAGATGATCGCCGAGCAGTGGGGTCTGTCCCGGATGCAACTCGACGAGTTCAGTCTGGCCTCGCACGCCAAGGCGGCGACCGCGCAGGACGAGGGGCGCTTCGCCGCCCAGATCGTGCCAGTGGGCAACCGCGCTGGTACCAAGATCGACACCGACGAAGGTGTGCGGCGGGGTGGGACGGTGGAGAAGCTCGGGGCGCTCGCCCCTGCCTTCCGGCCGGACGGCGTCGTCACCGCAGGCAACGCATCCCAGATCAGCGACGGGTCGTCAGCCGTGCTCGTCACGAGCAGCGAACGGGCCGCTCAGCTCGGGCTGCGACCGATCGCGCGCATCCACTCGGCTGTGGCGGTCGGATCCGACCCGATCATCATGCTGACCGGCCCGATACCGGCGACGGCCAAGGTCCTCGCCCGGAGCCGCCTGTCGATCGACGACATCGGCGTTTTCGAGGTCAACGAGGCCTTCGCCTCCGTGCCGCTCGCGTGGCTGGCCGAGACCGGCGCCGATCCGAGTCGGATGAACCCGAACGGTGGCGCGGTGGCCCTCGGCCACCCGCTCGGCGCCTCGGGCACCCGGTTGATGACCACGATCCTGCACCACATGCAGTTGGTCGGGATCCGGTACGGCCTTCAGACCATGTGTGAAGGCGGCGGCCAGGCAAACGCGACCATCCTCGAGCTGCTCTGAGCGCACGACCTGCTCGGCGGCCGGCGATGCCCGCCCGGTTGTCGCCGGGCGTGTCGTGGTGTGGGCGCGGCGGGGTCGTGGCGGCCGACGTTCCGCGCCACGGAACCGCGCGTTCCGATCGCGCGCAGCGAGCCAGAGGATCGGGTCATGAGCAGAACCGAACAGACGTCGCCACTGCGCTTCGACGGTCAGGTCGCCCTGGTCACCGGTGCGACGTCGGGACTCGGCCGCGGCCATGCCATCGCACTCGCACGTCGCGGTGCGACGGTCGTAGGCACCGTCCAGCCGCGCGGCGACAAACCGAATCACGCCGCCGACGAGTTGACGGCCCAGGCGCGGTCCGAGGGACTCGACCTGCACCTCGTGCCCGCCGACCTCTCGCTCGAGGTACAGGCGACCGGCCTGGTGACGGACACCGTCGATCGTCACGGTCGCCTCGACATCCTGGTGAACAACGCCGGGTACAACATCCCGGGCCCGATCCAAGAAGGCTCGACCCAGCAGCTGCGGGCAATGATCGACGTCCACCTGATGGGCACGTTCTGGACGATGGTCCCCGCCCTCGCCCACATGCGTGCCCGGGGAACCGGCCGGATCGTCAACACCGTGTCGGGGGCTGGCATGTTCGCCCGCGAGAGCTCGTTCGCCTATGCCGCGTCCAAGGCAGCGATCCAGGCCATGAGCAGGTGCGCCGCCTTGGACAACGCGGATCTCGACGTTCGCATCAACATGTTCTCCCCGATCGCCGTCACGCCCCTGTCGCCGGGTTACACCGAGCTGCATCCAGACCTGGATGCCGATCGGATGTCAGTGGATCGGGTCGTGCCGGTCGTCGTCTACCTCGCCCACCCGACGTGCACGCTCAACGGTCAGACCCTGCACGCCGCCGGCGGGCGGGTCGCGCTGGCCGGCGCCTACGTGGCTCGCGGCTGGGGTTCAGACAGCCTGACGGCCGAGGACGTCGCCGCGCACATCCCTGAGATCTGCGACAAAACCGACGTTCTCGTCCTGCGCGATCTTCGCCACCAGTACGAGTACATCCCCCGGCGGCGCGAGGATTTCGAGCGATGGGGCCACCCGGCCGTCAGCTGAGCTGTTGCCGGTTACGGCTCTGCGCCCGCCGGCGACCGGCGTCGAGTGCGCCCGGTGCCAGGGAGTTCACGAACTCGGAGCCGCGCTCGCGTTCGATGACGAGCGCGTCCGGAAGGGGCATGGCGTACCCGTCGTCGATGAGCTTCTTGTAGCTCTGCACGGTCCGGTCGTCGTTGTCGGCCATGGCGTGTGCGAGAGCGAGCGCTTCCAACAGCAGGTCGGCCGGCTCGAACACGCGGTTGACCAGCCCGATCTCGAGCGCACGTTCGGCGTCGATGAACGTGCCGGACAGGGACAGCTCCTTGGCCCGCTGCGGGCCGATCTGGCGCGCCATGCGCTGGGAGATCCCCCAGCCGGGAAGCAGGCCAACGCGCACGTGGGTGTCGGCGAAACGGGCCGTGCTGGCCGCGTACACCACATCGCAGTTCAGCATGATCTCCATGCCGCCGGTGATGCACAGGCCGTTGACGGCCACGATGATCGGTTTGCGGCAGGCCATGATGGCTTGGCCGGGGTCCTCGTCGGGGCCGTTGAGCAGTTGCCCGTTCGCCGCCGCCGCCTCCTTCAGGTCCATTCCCGCGGTGAACGCCCGGTCGCCCTGGCCGGTCAGGATCACTGCTCCGATCTCGTCGTCGGCGTCGCACTCCCTCAGCGCCTGCACCAGCGCTCGCACGAGTTCGGAGGACAGTGCGTTGAGCGCCTCCGGGCGGTTCAAGGTCAGGATTGCGACCCGTCCATCGCGGTCGGTCAGCAGTGTGGAACTCATTGCACCCTCGATCCGTCCGGGGACTGAGCCTGCGCGGAGGACCGGGCTCGGCGCGCGCACAGCCATACTCCAGGCCCGCCGAGGGCCGTCGTACGAGCAGGTTCCGGGGGCTAGAACACTTAACCGGCAGTCAGCCGATGAGGCGGGCGTGGCCTCGCCAGTACGGTTCCCGCAGCACGGTCTTGAGCACCTTCCCGGAAGCGTTGCGAGGCAGGGCACACACCGTCTGCACCGAGGTCGGGCACTTGTAGCTTGCTAGGTGCGTCCGCGTGTATGCGATCAGCTCCGCTTCGTCGACCTGCTCACCGGGCTCAGCGACGACGATGGCAAGGACGGTCTCGCCCCACTTCTCCGACGGCACGCCGATAACCGCGGCCTCGGCGACGGTCGGGTGGGCGCTCAGCACGTTCTCGATCTCGACCGGATAGATGTTCTCACCGCCGGAGATGATCACGTCCTTCGCCCGGTCCAGCAGGGTCAGGAACCCGTCGCGCAGGACGCCGATGTCGCCAGTACGCAGGAAGCCGTCCGGGCTGATCGTCCGTGCGGTCTCGTCCGGCAGGTTCCAGTACCCGGACATCGTGGTCGGCGAACGGACCCACACTTCGCCCGCGACCCCGTCGGCGACGGGAGTGCAGGTGAGCATGTCGACGATCTTGACTGTGACGCTCGGTAGCGGGCGGCCGGCCGTCGGCGCGTGCGCCTGATGCTCTTCCGGCCGCAGCACGGTCACCCCGAGGCACTCGGTCGAGCCGTACACCTGGAAGAACCGCACCGAGGGGAACCGCTCGAGCGCCTGGCGGAGCAAGCTGGGGGAGATGGGCGACGCGGTGTAGACGAGCCTCGTGAGGCTGGTCAGATCGAGCTCCCGGGCGCTTTGCGACTCCAGCATCATCTTGACGATCGTCGGCACCAGGATGGTCATGGTGATCTTGTGCCGCTCGATCAGCCTCGCGAGGTGGACCGGGTCGGAATCGCGGGCGATGACGCAGTACCCACCGGCGCTCACAACCATCGCCACCGCCGCCGCCGCGGTGGCGTGGAATACGGGCGTCGCAATGAGCGCGACCGATTCGCTCGAGATCTCGAGCTCATCGGCGATGGCGAAGCTGGCGGCGATGGCGCTGACACTGTGCATAGCGGCCTTGGGCAGCCCGGTGGTTCCAGAGGTGTAGGTGAGGACGGCTATATCCTCCGGTCGCGAGGTCATATTTGGGTCCCGGCTCGGCCGATCGGCCAGCCAGGCTTCGAAGGACTCGTACTCGTCCCGTCCCTCGGAGTGCGCGTTGGCACTTCCGATGACGAAAATCTGCGGGTGGGATTGGAGCGCTCCCTCGATCTTGGCGAGGACGGGGACGAACTCCACACCGACGAACAGGAAGGACGGCTGGGCGTCGTTGACGACCGTCAGGACCTCGTCCGGGGTCAATCGCCAGTTCACCCCGACCGCGGCCGCGCCGGTCATCGACGCGCCGTAGAGGATCTCGAAGAACTCGATGCAGTTCCGGCCGAGGAAGGCGATGTGTGGCGGACCCTCTGAGGCGGCCGACAGCAGCCCTTGCGCGACCCGGCAGCTGCGTTCCCACAGCTCGGACCATGTTCGCTGATCCTCGTCGCAGATCAGGGCGATCGCGTCGGGCGAGCGTGTAGCCCCGGCGCGAACGGTGTCGGCGTAGGTCATCGGCTGTTGCATCTGGCGCACCCGCCTCCTCGGACGTCGTCGCGCGTGCACGGAGCACCATTGAACACGGTGCCTTCGACCCCCACGCCGGGAACCTCCAGTTCGCTTTGAAACAAGTGACAGCCCGTTAGGCACGATACGGCCGGCCGTCGGCGCGGGGAAGCTTCGGGGCTACCGGGCGTGTGATGCCCCGCATGTGAATCGCTGTGTTTGGGATCCCTGTATATGGTCATCCTCGATAGCGAAGGGGGACCGAGGCATGGACCTGCACCTGTCGGGCCGGCGAGCTCTCGTCACAGGCGGCAGCCGGGGCATCGGCGCTGCCGTCGCCGACGCCCTCGCGGATGAGGGAGCACACCTGGCGCTGTTCGCGCGTGGGGCGGACCAGTTGGCGGCGAAGGCGGCGGCGCTGCGGGATCGTGGTGCCGTCGTGGTCGCGAGAGCGGTGGACACGTCCGACGCGACTGCGGTGCGCGCGGCGGTCGAGGAGGTCGCGAACGACCTTGGCGGCATCGACATCCTCGTCAATGCCGCGGCGGTGCCGGCCGGCCCGGATCAAGCGACGGAGTTGGCGCGCCTCGACGACGATGATTTGCGCCGCGAGATCGAGACCAAGGTGCTGGGCTACCTGCGGACCGCGCAGGCGGTAGCTCCGCTGATGGCCGCCCGGGGGTGGGGACGCATCATCAACGTGAGCGGCCTTGCGGCAAGACAGACGGGGTCGGTGTTCGGGTCGATCCGCAACGTCGCGGTGGCGGCGATGACGAAGAACCTCGCCGACGAGCTCGGTCCCGCCGGCATCAACGTCACCGTCGTCCACCCGGCCCTGACCGTCACCGAGCGCACGTCCGGGCTCATCCGTACCTTCGCCGAGCGTCTCCAGGTCGACGAAGAGCAGGCGGCCGCGCAGCTCGCGTCGCAGGTGAGCATCGGCCGCCTGGTGACGGCCGCCGAGGTCGCCGACGTCATCGTCTTCCTAGCTTCGCCGCGCAGCGTGGCCATCAACGGGGACGCCGTCGCCGTCGGTGGGGGGACCGTCGGGTCGATCCATTACTAGCCGCTACGAGAGTCGCCGGCCGCGTGCGCGTTCCGCGCCCTGGAACAGGTGTTTGTCTTCGCCCCCGGATACCGAGCACGCTGTGCCCGCAGCAGTCGAGAGGAGCCGGTGCAATGATCGAAATGCGCGACGCCGTGCCGCAGCCGAAGGACCTGAACGGGGCCGAAACGGCCCAGCTTCGAGCCGAGGTCGAGGGGTTCCTGTACGACGAAGCGGACCTGCTGGACCAGTGGCGGCTGCACGAGTGGCTGGCGCTGTTCGCCCCAGGCGGTGAGTACCTCATCCCGTCGACCGATCTGCCCGACGGTGACCCGGCCCGTGACCTCTTCCTGGTCCAGGACGACCGCTTCCTGCTCGAGCAGCGAGTCAACTCGCTGTTGACCCGCTCGGCCCACGCCGAGTACCCGCACTCGAGTACCCGGCGCCTCGTCAGCAACGTGCGGGTGTCGGAGACGGTTGGGGGGGACGTCCACTTGCGGGCGAACTTCGCCGTGTTCCGCAGCCGTAACGGCATCCTTGACACCTACGTCGGTCACTACCGGCACATCTTGGAGCGCGAGGACGAGACCGGGTTCCGCTTCATCCGGCGGATGAGCGTGCTCGACCTCGACGCCCTCCGACCGCAAGGAAAGGTCAGCATCATCCTGTGAAGCGACTTGAGGGCAAGGTCGCCATCGTTACGGGGGCGAGTCCGAACATCGGCGGCGCGCTGGCCCGGGGGCTGGCGGCCGAGGGCGCGAAGGTCGTCTGCACCGACCTCGTTGAGGACGTCGCCGCGGCCAGCGCGGAGCGGATCGTCGCGGCCGGCGGCGAGGCGATCGCGGTCGCTGGGGACGTCACGCTCGAGCAGCACGCTCAGGAGGTCGTCGACCGGGCGACCGACACGTGGGGGCGCCTCGACATCCTGATCAACAACGCCGTCCTGTTCAACCAGAAGGGCCTGCTAACGATGCCGGTGGCGGAGTTCCGCCGGCAGATCGACATCATCATCAGCGGCGCGTTCCTGTTCACCAGGGCGGCCGCGACGACGATGATCGACGCTGGCGAGGGCGGGAGCGTCATCAACATCCTTTCGACGGCCGCCTGGCAGGGGCAGCCTGGCAACATCGGCTACTCGACCGCGAAGAGCGGCATGATCAACTTCACTCGTTCGGTGGCGATGGAGCTGGCCGAGCATCAGATCCGGGTGAACGGTCTCACCCCGACGGCCACCCAACCCGCCGATCCCGAGATGGCTCGGCGGGCCGCCGCCGTGTCGGCCGCATCCTCGCAGTGGTCAATGGACTTCACCGGGCAGTTCCCGATGGGACGCCTGCCCACGACCGAGGACTACGTGGGCGCCGCAGTGTTTCTCGCCTCGGACGACTCGGCGATGGTCACCGGCACGAACATCACGATCGACGGAGGGGCGACGGCGAAGTACTGGCCCTGGCGTCCCCATGAGCGCTGACCTTCCGGCCGATGGCGGCGCGGCGATGACACGCCACTACGCGTGTAAGGACGGTGAGCTGGTGCCTGGCACCTCGATGGTGGTCACGAGCGGCATCCGCATCGCGCTGTTCCGCAACGACGACGGCGAGTACTACGCAACCGCGGACAGATGCACGCACGAGGAATGGTCGCTCGGTGAGGACAGCGACCTCGAGGGCAACGAGATCGTCTGCCCGCTGCACATGGCGAGGTACGACATCCGGACCGGGAAGGCGCTGTGCCTGCCGGCCACCGAGCCGCTGCAGACCTTCTCGGTCGAGATCGACGATGGGGCCGTCTATGTCGTCGAGTGAGCAGGCGACCAAGGCTTACCCGTCGGGAAAGCGGAGCAACTCATGAGCGTGGTCATCGTCGGTGCCTCGGTGGCCGGAATCCGCACCGCCCAGTCCCTGCGCATGCAGGGCTACGACGGCGAGCTGACGATCGTCGGTGAAGAGGTGCACCTGCCCTACGACAAGCCGCCACTGTCGAAGGAGTTCCTGAGCGGCGAGGTGCCGGGAGCGCTGATCACCGAGGATCAGCTCGCGGCCCTGGGCGCCGATCTGCGGCTCGGCATGCGTGCCACAGCGCTCGACCCGGAGGCCCGCGTCGTCCAGACATCCGACGGCGGCTCGATCACCTACACCACCCTCGTCATCGCCACGGGAATGACGCCCCGCATGCTGCCGGGCGTTCAGCCCCCGGCCGGTGTCCACACGATACGTACCGTCGACGACGCGGCCGCCCTGCGTGAAGCCCTACTCGCCCGCGCGACCGCGGTGGTCATCGGCGCCGGTTTCATCGGCGCCGAGTTCGCCTCGGCAGCGCGCCGGCACGACTGCGCCGTTTCGATCGTCGAGGTCCAGCGCACTCCGATGGCGCACCTGCTCGGCGACGAGGTGGGTGCCGCCCTGGCGCAGCTGCACAGCCTGCACGGGGTCGCTCTGCACACGGCGGTCGGCTTCGACCGGTTCGAGACGACCGACGATCGGCGGGTGAGCGCCGTGGTGCTCGCCGATGGGCAGCGCCTGCCCGCCGACGTCGTCGTCGTCGGGATCGGGGCCACGCCGGCGACCGAGTGGCTCGAGTCGTCGGGCCTGCCGCTGGCCGACGGGGTGGAGTGTGACGACCAGCTGCGGGTGCGCGGTTACCCTGACATCTTCGCCGCCGGCGACGTCGCGCGCTGGCCGCACGCCCTGTACGGGCACTCGCTGCGGATCGAGCACTGGAGCAACGCGAACGAGCACGCCGCCGTGGTGGCCGCGGCGGTGCTGGGCAAGCCCGGGCCGGCGCCGCAGGTGCCCTATGTGTGGTCCGACCAGTACGGCCACCGCATCCAGATCATCGGGCGCCCGGGGCTCGGCGAGCTCACATCGATGACGGGCACGGCGGAGGATCACCTGACCGCCATCTACGCGGACGGCGAGGGAGCGGTCGTCGGTGCCGTGGTCGTCGACGACCCGCGGAAGATGCTTCAGTTCCGCAAGGCGATCATGAAGCACGCGCCGGCCAGCGACTTCGTGCCGGCCGACGCGACCCCGTCGGGCGGGTGACAGGCATCGGTGCGCCGTTCCGGGCACCGAAACCAGGGCTGGGACAGCGCCGCACCGAGGCGTTAGCTGGCCTTGGTTCGGATGACGTCACGGAGGTCCACTCATGGGTGAAGTACTGGGTCTGGGAATCACGCACTACCCGCTGCTGCTCGGCCCTGACGCGACCATGGCCGCACTGCTCTCGATGACCCTGAGCGATCCGGACATCCCGGCCGACGCCAAGGATCCGGCGAACTGGAGCGAACAAGGGCGCGCCGAGTGGTCCGACGACAAGGGCGCCGCGGCGGCGGGGCGGCACCGCGCCGCGCTGTTGGCCGACCTGCGGCGCTGCCGCGAGGCGTTGGACGAGTTCCAGCCGGACGTCCTGGTCGTGTGGGGTGACGACCAGTACGAGAACTTCCGCGAGGAGGTCGTGCCGTCGTTCTGCGTGTTCGCCTACGAGGACACCCAGGTCGACCCGTTCGCCACCTTGGACAGGCTGGGGATCCCCAACGCGTGGGGCCTGCCGCGGGAGGGCCAATCCTTCACGATGCGCGGCGCGCCGCAGTTCGCGAAGGAACTGGCCACCGACGTGATCAACTACGGCGTCGAGCTGGCGTACTCCTACTCGCCGCGGCCGGGCATCAACTTCCCGCACGCATTCGCCAACACCCAGACCTTCCTCGATTGGGACCACGTGGGCCAGGACTTCCCGTACCCGGTCGTCGCGATCGCCGTCAACTGTTACGGCGAGCACGTCATCGCCCGCCGAGGCGGGTTGGCGCGCTTCGCCGACATCAGCTCCGGTGAGCACCTGGACCCGCCCGGCCCGACCCCGAAGCGGTGCTTCGAGCTCGGGCGCGCGGTGGGCCAGTCACTGTCCCGGACCGACGCGCGGGTCGCGGTGATCGCATCTTCGAGCTGGTCGCACGCCTTTCTCAACGACAAGGCGTGGCACATTCGTCCGGACACCGAGGCCGACCAGAAGCTCTACGACGCCATGATCGCCGGCGACTACGACACTTGGCTTCGGGTGAGCAGTCGGGAAATCGTCCAGGCCGGGCAGCACGAGATGCTCAACTGGTATTGCCTGCTCGGCGCGGTCAACGAACTCGGCCTTCAGCTGGAGTGGAGTGACCTGGTGACGACGGAGATCTTCAACTCGAACAAGGCGTTCGCGATCTTCCAGTAGCGCAGGCGACTGCCGCGCACGGGTGCGCGAGGATCACAGCTCGTGGGCGAACCAAACGGCGCGGCTGGGGTTGCGCAGCGAGTCCTTCGCCTGCCGGGCAATGCCGGCGGCCGCATCCCGCAGCGCGGTTTCCGCCTTCGGATTGAGCGGCACGTGGGCGTGGTGGCTGATCGATACCGCGCCGATCGTGAAGCCGTGCACGATGACCGGCGCGGCGATACAGCCGACGCCGACCAGCGACTCGTTGCGCTCCCTCGCCAGTCCGCTCTCGCACACCTCGCGCAGCTGACGGATGAGGCGGTGGATGTCGCTGATCGAGTCCGCAGTCAGCATCGGCAGCGGCGACGGCAGGAACGCCTCGAGATCCTCGAAGTTCTCACCGGCGAGGAGGGCTTTGCCTATGGCAGTGCAGTTGGCCGGCAGCCGCGCGCCGACTGAGGTCAGACCGACCGGAGCGTCCGGCAATGACAGCTTCTCGAGGTAGACCACGTCGAACTTACGGAGCACTCCGAGGTGCACGGTCTGCGAGGTCCACCGGTGCAGTGCCGCGAGGAACGGCATTGCCAGATCGCGCAGCGCTGCCGCCGGGGTGTTCGCGCCGAGCTGGATCATGCTCAGGCTGATCTTGTACCCGTCCCGGTGCGGCTCGATGGCGTCGAGTTCGATGAGGCGGCCCAACAGGCGATGCACGGTCGACTTCGGCAGCTCGGCGGCGCGGGCCAGCTCGCTCAGAGTCATGACCCGGTCGTTCGTGTTGAACGCACGCAACAGCTCGAACGCCTTCGACAGGATCGAGGGCGGATCGGCCGCAGGCTGTTCGGCCGTAACGCGCCTCATGCTTGTCAACCCCAGTCACGCCCACTTCAGTTCGTATGCCAAAGGAGGAGTCGCGAACGACAGATTACCCGTGCTTGTGAGGAGTCGGCTCAGTTCCACGAGACGGAACCGCCCCTGATGCGGCTCACCGACCATACGTACCGTTCCAGCCCGTGAGTCAACCCGGCCCCGCCCTCAATCACATTGACGTACATGCCCACCACTTCGCGTCCACGCTGCCCGACCTCGCCCGCCGGACCGGAGACGCCCGGTGGCCGCATCTCGAGACCGACGACGGGCGCTCCGGACGCATCCTGCTGGGACAGCAGGTGTTTCGCACCGTGCAGGCGTCGCTCTGGGATCTCGATCAGCGGTTGGCCGAGCTCGATGCTGCGGGGGTCGCGGTGCAGGTCATCTCCCCGGTGCCGATCATGCTGACCTACTGGGCTGATACGGCGCCGGCGATGGAGTTCGCGCGCGAGATCAACGACTCCATCGCCAAGGATGTCGCCGCGTCGGGGGGGCGGCTGCGGGGTCTGGGGACGGTCGCGCTGCAAGATCCGCAGGCGGCCGCCCAGGAGGTTCGCCGCCTAGGCACCGAACTGCACCTCGACGGGGTGGAGATCGGCACCCACGCCGCCGGGCGGGAACTCGATGACCCCGCCCTCGACCCGTTCTGGGCCGCGGTAGCCGAGCTCGATCTCGCGGTGTTCGTCCACCCGCTGGACGGCGGCGGGGACGCGATCCGCCGGCAGGGCCAGCCATACGACTTCGGGCTGGGCATGTTGACCGACACCGCGATGTCCGCCATCGCGCTCATCAACGGCGGCGTGCTCGAGAAGTACCCGACCCTTCGCGTGGCGCTGGCCCACGGCTGCGGGACGTTCGCCTGGGCCTTCCCGCGGCTGCGGGTCGGCAGCCAGATGACGCCGACACCAGACATCGCCGCGCGCTACGCCGACCTTGCGAAACGCCTCTGGGTCGACTCGCTGGTCCTGGATCCCGAGCACATGCGCTTGCTGGCGCAGCGCTTCGGTGCTGAGCACATTCTGCTCGGCTCGGACTTCCCGTTCATGCCGGGCGAGCTGAGCAAAGGGCCGGAACTCGTCGGGAAGGCCGTGGAGCTCGGCGCGTTGGACTCCGACGCCGCCCAAGCCGTTCTCGGGGCGAACGCGCTCGAGTTCCTGCAACGACGGTGACCGCGTCAGATCCCGTCGTCGCAGGACGGTTCCGCTCCAGCGGCTGCCGGGCCACGCTGAGTTGCGGCGCCACGCTGTACTTCGAGACGGTGAGCCTCGCTCCGGATCCCTCTGACGTGGTGCCGTGCATGCGGCACGGCTATTGCGCGGTGCGCAGCGTGGAGCCACTGACGGGTTCGCGCCCGGCTCGGTCAAACCGTCGCCGATCGCCTCGTCGCTCGCACGACGAACTGGTCGCGCACCTCGGCACCGCCGACGCGTTCACCCTCAGCGAGCTCAGGAGGGCCCGCTTCAGCCTGCGCATGATTACTGACGCGGCCCGAGATCGGCTGGTGCGCATCGAGAACGACGCCGAGACGGTGATCGTCCGGCCGCTGCTTTCCGCTGCGCCGGTTCAACGGAGCGACGGCGCCGCGAGCGGCTAGCGATCGTCCGGCCCCGCCCGCGGGGACCAGCCGGAGGCGGAACCGCATCGGTTCCGGCCGTCGGAACGTTCGAGTGCACCGTCCGTGACCGCAATGAAAAGCTCGACGCTCGGTCCCCTTCCAGGACGGGTCATACATGAACGCACGCATGACGGATAGCGGCCCGGACCAATCGACGATCGAGCGGATCGCCGATCGGCTCGACGAGGCGCGGCTCTCCCGCACTGCGACCGAGCCCGTCCGCGACGTGCTGGGTGGCACCGACATCGCGACGGCGTACGCGGTGCAGGCGGCACTGACCCGCCGCCGGCTGGCCGAGGGCCGCATGATCACCGGCCGCAAGATCGGCCTCACGTCGCCAGCCGTGCAGAAGCAGCTCGGTGTCGACCAGCCCGACTTCGGCGTGCTCTTCGACGACATGTCGGTGTCAGAGGGCGGAACCGTCCCCACTGGCACGTTGATCCAACCGAAGGTCGAGGCCGAGGTGGCCTTCCTCCTCGGTGCCGATCTCGACGGCAATCCGGAGGACCTGACTTATGAGCGGGCCCATGCCGCGGTCGATCAGGCGGTCGGGGCCCTCGAGATCGTCGACAGCCGCAACGCCAACTGGGACATCACGATCACCGACACCGTCGCGGACAACGCCTCCAGCGCCCTCTATGTGTTGGGTGACACGGCCGTTCCGCTGTCGGCGTTCCGCCCCGTGGACGTGACCATGGTGCTGACCAAGGACGGTCAGGAGGTGTCTTCGGGCACCGGCAGCGCTTGCCTCGGTGATCCGGTCACGGCCCTGTTGTGGCTCGCCCGGACGGTCGCCGCCCTCGGCGCCCCATTGCGCGCCGGCGAGGTCGTCCTCTCCGGCGCGCTGGGACCGATGGTGCCGGTCGAGGCCGGGAGCCAAATCGTGGCCGAGCTGTCCACGCTGGGCCGCGTCAGCGTGTCGTTCTCAAAGTAGGGATCCCCGGATGGACAAGATTCAGGTCGCGATCATCGGCTCCGGCAACATCGGTACAGATCTGATGATCAAGGTCATGCGCCACTCCGAGCACCTGAGCATGGGCGCCATGATTGGCATCGACCCGGAATCGGACGGCCTCGCCCGCGCGACGCGCCTCGGTGTGCCGACCTCGCACGAGGGCGCGGACGGGTTGATCGCGCTGCCCAACTTCGACGACATCGGCATCGTCCTCGACGCCACGTCGGCCAAGGCGCACGTGGCGAACGCGGCGAAGCTCGCGCCGTATGGCAAGCGGCTCATCGACCTCACGCCTGCTGCCATCGGCCCATTCCTTGTGCCGGCGGTCAACCTGACCGAACACCTGGACGCACCGAACGTCAACATGGTGACGTGCGGCGGACAGGCCACGATCCCCATGGTCGCGGCGGTCAACCGCGTGTGCGACGTCGCCTACGCCGAGATCGTCGCCTCTATCGCGTCGAAGTCGGCCGGGCCCGGTACTCGCGCCAACATCGACGAGTTCACCGAGACGACGAGCCAGGCCATCGTCACCGTCGGCGGCGCGCGCCGCGGGAAGGCGATCATCATCCTCAACCCAGCGGAGCCGCCGCTGATCATGCGCGACACAGTGTTCTGCCTGATCGACGACGCCGACGGCAGCAAGCGGCCGGCCGTCGAGGCGTCCATCCACGACATGGTGGCGTCGGTGGCGGCCTACGTGCCGGGCTACCGGCTCAAGCAGAAGGTGCAGTTCAGTGTGATCACCGCCGACGAACCGGTCCACACCCTGACCGGGCCGGATGTGCCGCGTCCCACGACTAAGGTGTCCGTCTTCCTGGAAGTCGAGGGTGCGGCCCACTACCTGCCCGCGTATGCCGGCAACCTTGACATCATGACCTCGGCCGCGCTCCAGGTCGCCGACCAGATCGCAGCTCGCACCGCCGAGCAGGTTCCGGTGGCGACGTCTTGAGCGCTGTCGTCGACGGGCTGTTCATTCAGGACGTCACCCTGCGCGACGGGATGCACGCCCTGCGCCATCGCATCACCCCGGAGAAGGTGCGCGAGATCGTCACCGCGCTCGACGCTGCCGGGGTCGATGGCATCGAGGTGGCGCACGGCGACGGACTCGCTGGCGGCTCGGTGAACTACGGGCCTGGCAGCAACACCGACTGGGAGTGGATCGAGGCGGCCTCCGACGTCCTCACGAACGCGCGGCTGACCACGCTGCTGCTGCCCGGCGTAGGGACCATCCATGAGCTGAAGAGGGCGTGGGAACTCGGCGTGCGGTCGGTGCGCATCGCGACGCACTGCACCGAGGCTGACGTCGCTGCCCAGCACATCACCACGGCGCGCGAGATCGGGATGGACGTCTCCGGCTTCCTGATGCTGTCCCACATGGCGCCGCCCGCCGAACTCGCGCGCCAGGCCAAGCTGATGGAGTCCTACGGCGCGCAGTGCGTGTACGTCACCGACTCCGGCGGCCGGCTCACGATGGACGGTGTTCGGGAGCGGTTCCGCGCTTACCGCGACATCCTCGACCCGACGACTGAACTCGGCATCCACGCCCACGAGAACCTCTCGCTGTCCGTCGCGAACTCGGTCGTCGCCGTCGAAGAGGGCGTGACTCGGGTGGATGCATCGCTCGCCGGTCACGGAGCGGGCGCGGGAAACTGCCCCATCGAGCCGTTCATCGCCGTCGCCAACCTCTACGAATGGAAGCACAACTGCGACCTGTTCCGGCTGCAGGATGCCGCGGACGACCTCGTGCGGCCACTGTGGGACCGGCCGGTCCGGGTGGACCGCGAGACGCTCACGCTCGGCTACGCCGGGGTGTACTCCTCGTTCCTGCGGCACGCCGAACGGGCATCGGCCGAGTACGGCATCGACGTGCGGTCGATCCTGATGGAGGTCGGTCGGCGCCGCCTGGTGGGTGGCCAGGAGGACCTAATCGTCGACATTGCCCTCGACCTGCAGAAGTCGAGCACGCAGCCCGTGGCATGAGTGTTCAGGCGCCCGGCGACGGTGGCGATTCACAGTCGAGGTCACCGAGCAGGAAGTTACGGGTCTCATCGCGGCTCGAGGTTATCTCGCGGTAGACCTCGACGCGCTCGTCCAGTTGGGCGGCTGTGCCAGGGGAGAACACCAGCTGCATGCCCGCGCTCGAGCGGGGCGAGGTGACTCCCCAAAAGTTCTTGTATCGCTCGGATGAGTAGTGGTCGAGCGTCTCCTCGCCGAGGCTGTCCACCGCGGGCAGCGTCTCGAGCAGCAGCTTGGCGTCGTAGAGCCCGCTGAGCATGCCGAGGGCCAGTGTGGGAGTCGTCAGGTGCGCGGCGTCGCCCACCAGGATGGCCCGCCCGATCCGGAATGCGTCGGCCGAACGCTGGTGGACGCGGTAAGGAACCATGCGCTCCACCTGCGGATCCTCGACACGGAGAGCGGCGATCATCGCTGTGCGAGCCCGCTCGACGATCTGCTCGGGGGGCAGCGTACGGTTCTCGGCCGAGGTGTAGCGCCACAGACCGCTCGCGTCGACCTTGGCGATGAGGGCGCCGTAGGTCGGGTCGAGCTGTCTCGAGGCGAGCGCGTGATCTCGCGTGGCGAGGTCGAAGCGCAGGTCGGAGCTTACGAGGCAGCTGGGCCACGTCGTCCCGGCGAAGCTCAAACCGAGGCTGCGTCGCACGACGCTGTGCGATCCGTCCGCGCCGATGACCCAGTTGGCGCGGTACGTAAGGTCCTCGCCGGTCCGGCGCGCCGTGACCGTCACCCCAGATGGATCCTGCTGAATGTCGGTGACCTCGACGCCCCACTCGATCTGGGAGCCGGGCACCTGGGACAGCACGCCCGTGGCGATATCGGCCATCGCGGTCTGCGGGACATGCAGGTTGAACGGATGTTCGGTGACGTCGGAGAGGGTGCTCAGGTCGACCCGCAGCTTCTCGCCTGTGGCCAGGACGATGATCGAGAACTCGGGGCAGACCACGCCGACCTTGGTCATGTCCGCCAACATTCCGACATCCTCGAAGAGGGGCAGGACGCACCAGTGATAGACGATGTCGCGCGGTGCATCAGCTGGCGCGGCCTGACGTTCGAGGATGGTGACGTCGAAACCGCGGCGGGCCAGACCGAGACCCGTCACGAGACCTACCGTGCCGGCGCCAACGACGACGACGCTGCGAGTGCTCAAGGTGAGGCTCCGATGCTTGTGGCGCCCAGCGGGTGCGCCCTTACGAAATCGGCCAGCACACATAGTAGATGCGATCGGAACGTTTCCGACCGCCGGAACCTGCGGTGTTCCACCGGCCTGTCGTCGCAGCACTGTGAGCAGTCACACCTCCCTCACACGATCACGGATTGTCATGCGCGCAGCAGTCATCGATGGACCTGATACCCCTCCGGCCGTCCGTGACGTGCCCACCCCCGTGCCCGGCGCCGGGGAGGAGCTGATCACAGTCTCCTCCGCAGCGCTGAACCCGCATGACCAGGTCGTGGCGGCGGGGATCAACTTCGCGGTTCCGTACCCCTACGTCACCGGTATCGAGGGCGTCGGGCGGACGGCGGACGGCGGACGGGTCTACGTCGCCCCTACCGATCCCCCGCACGGCAGCGTGGCCGAGTACACGGTGATCGCTGCGCGGCGCGCCATCCCTATCCCCGATCAGCTCAGCGACGCCCAGGCCCTCGGCATCGGCATGGCGGGTACGACCGCGTGGCTCGCCCTGACGTGGAAGGGGCAGCTCGAAGCAGGCCAGTCGGTGCTCGTGACGGCGGCGACCGGAGCGGTCGGTCAGATCGCCGTGCAGGCAGCAAAGGTCCTGGGTGCCGCGAGGGTCGTGGCCGCCGGCCGCAACCGCTCGGTGCTCGAGGGCTTGCGTCGGCTCGGCGCCGACGAGACCGTGGTCGTCGACGACAGCTACGAGCAGAGCGTCGGTGCCGTCGCCGGCGACGGCTTCGATCTCGTGATTGACGGCCTGTACGGCGACTACATCGGCGCAGCCATCCGAGCGACGCGCCGCAACGGCCGCGTCGTCAGCTTCGGCATGCGGGCCGGCCGCACCGCCACGATCTCGGGCATCGAACTCAAGACGCGCGAACTCATCGGTTTCGCCACGGCTGCCGCCGGCCCGGCTCGGATCCGCGCGGCCTATAAGCGCTTGGTCGAGCACGTGCTCGAGGGCTCGCTGGTGGTGACGGCCGAATCGATGCCGCTCGAGGACATCGCCGCGGCCTGGCAGCGGCAACGCGACAGCCCGAACACCAAGCTGGTGCTCACGGTCTGAGCGGCAAGGAAACGGCGACCCTTGGTTGCCGCGCCAGGGGTCGGCGGCCCGGGCATGTTCCGTCCGCCGGCACCGCGGCTTTGAGCCGCATGCAAGGGTTCCTACGATCAGGCGATGGACTTCCACGGCCCCTCGATCTTCATCGGCTCGCGCAACGACGAATCGACGAGGTCGTGGCCGGCGTGGTCGCGGACGGTTGACGACGACGGCGGCGAACAGGAGCGGGGGCTGGCGCGGGTGAGCTCGTACGCGGAGGCGGAACGGCTCGTCCAGTCCGCCGGCGCTGAGTGGCTGTTCGTTCCGGCCGAGGTGCTCGCCGACATGGTTCGCGAGGGCGCCGGCCCGACCGGTCGACTCAGTGGACCGACTCAGTAGCCGACGGTGAACCGTCCTCGTTGCTTCTGGTCCTCGAGCTCGTCGACCACGGCCACCGCATAGTCCTCGTAGGAGATCGCTGGTTTGCCGTCGGGACCGATGAGGACCTCGTCGCCCCCGACCCTGAACACCCCGGTCCGCTCACCCGGCGCGAAGCCGGGCGGCGGGCTGATGTACGTCCAGTCCAGATCGTCCACTTGTTGAAGCCGGTCAAAGAACGCCGCGGCGGCCCGGGCGGGCGGAAGGTAGTCGGCCGGGAAAGACGGGGTGTCCATGAGCCGGGTCGTCGTGCCGGGCGTGAGCAGCGTTCCCGAGCCGCCACAGACGAAGTAACGGGAGACCTGCGACGCGCGCACGGCCTGGATCAGGGCCTCGTGGTCATACTTGGCGAACTGCACACAGCTCACCACGACCTCGTGCCCGCGCAGCAGTTCGGCCATCGCCACCGGATCGTTGATGTCACCGCGGACCGCCGTAACGTTCTCGGCCTGCGGCATGCGCTCCGGGTGCGTGGAGATGGCAGTGATGGAGTGCCCCCGGCTCAGCAGTTCAGTCGACACCCGCTGCCCGACGGGTCCGGTGGCACCGATGAAGGCGACGTGCATTGCATCCCTTTCCTGCCAGCCCGTGCGGGTCGGCTCCGGCATACCGGCTGGCGGCGTGCCTCGGTGGTCGGGCTGTGTGCGCGCCGCGGCCGAAAGTCTGGTGCCAGTCTCATGGTCGTGTGTGACCGGTGTCTGCGACGGTTCCGGCAATCGGAACGTGTTGTGCGGCGGCAGCGTCGCGCTCACTACGGTTCCGCTACGACGCGACCGCCCCGACATCGACGGAGTGAATGACGCATGACGCAGAGGACTGCCCGTCCGGATCGGCCTACGCCTCGCGGCGGCGACGGGTCGTGGTGACGTGCGCAAGTACCTGACCGCGGTCTCGGGAGCCGACATCCGCGCGTACTACGGGTCGGGGGAGTGGCGGGCGACGACCTTGCTTGATGTGGTCGCAGAGCGGGCCGAGAAGCACCCGAGCGGTCCGGGACTGCGCGACAGCGAGCACTCCCTCGACAACGCGGCCTTTCTGCGCGCGGTGTGCTCCGTGGCCGACGTGCTAGGGGTCGCGGGCGTGAGCGCCGGCGCCCCGGTGCTCGTGCAGCTGCGCAACAGCTGCGCCTACGCGATCGCCGACGTCGCGGTCAGCGCCCTGGGCGGCGTGCTCGTCCCGCTGAAGACCAGCATGCAACCGGTCGAGATCAAGGCCGTCGCCGACCGGGTGCGAGCTCGGACGATGATCATCGCGTCCGAATTCCTGGCCCGGGCGCGCGGGTTGCCGGACTCCGGCACGACGGTGGTGACCGACGCGGAACTCTGGGCTGCGATCGACGGGCCGGCCCCGGCCGTATGGCAACCGTCCGACAGCGCCGCCGATGCGGACGACCCGCTGAACATCATGTTCTCGTCCGGCACGACCGGCGTGCCGAAGGGCATCGTGAACACGACCAACACGCAACTGTGCTCGGTCCGCGCGATGAACGAGGAGTTGGGCCTCGACGCCGGCGACGCGTGGCTCATCGTGCCGCCCATGGCGCACAACGCGGGCTGGCTCTACAGCTTCGTCCCGGCCCTGCTGTCGGGCGCGCCCATCGTGTTCCAGGAGCGCTTCGATCCGCTCGTCACCCTGCGGCTGCTCGTCGATCACGGCGTTCGGGGCGTGTTCCTCACGCCGACCCACGCGGTGGATGTACTGGGTGCCCTGAGGCGCGGCGCTACCGCACCCACCGAGCTGCGCTACATCATCATCGGCGGCGCGGCGACACCGCCGGACCTGAAGGCCTCCCTGCGGTCGGAGGTCGGTGCGGAGATCGTCGCGATGTACGGCTCGACGGAGAACCAGGGCGCCACATTCGTCCGGCCCGGCGGCGACGTCGCGCACACCGACGTCACGGTGGGGTGGCCGTGTGCGACGAACGAGGTCGCCATCATGGACATCGACCGGCGCACGAAGCTACCCGCGGGTGAGATCGGTGAGATTGCCACCCGCGGGGCGAGCACCTTCGCCGGGTACTTCGACGACCAGGCGGCCACCGACGCCGCATTCAATGACGAGGGCTGGTTTCTGACGGGCGATCTCGGCGTCATCGAGGCGAGTGGGGCGCTGCGAATCACCGGGCGGCGCAAGGAGCTGATCATCCGCGGGGGCCTGAACATCGCGCCCGATGATGTGGAGATGGCCCTGGCCGATCACCCGGCCCTGGCCCGGGTCGCCGCGGTGGGAGTGCCGGACGACCGGCTCGGAGAGCGCGTGTGTGCCGTAGTGGTCGCGCAGGACGAGGTCACCCTGGCCTCCCTGACCGCCTATCTGCGCGAACGCGGCGTGGGCACCCATCTGTGGCCGGAGGCGATGCTGCGCGTCGAGGAGTTCCCGCTCACCGACATCGGCAAGATCCAGCGCGGGCAGCTCCGCGAGCTGGCGCAGCTCGCGGCCGATCGCGGCACCCTCGAGCGCGGCGAGCAAGCCGCGAGGGCGTAAACCTCGACGGAGGTGCGGCCCGTTCCCAGAGACCACAGACGCGTGACGGATCCTGGCGTTCATACTAACAATGACTATAGATTGCTCGGAGGTCGAGAAAGGGAGCGCATCGTGGCACTACTGGAGCTCACGCCCGAGGTGATCGCGCACTACACCGCCGCCGGCGTCTGGGTCGATCGGCCCTTGTACAGCGCGGTCGACGACATTGCCGCCCGCACGCCTGATGCCCCGGCGGTCGCCGATCAGCATGAGCGGCTCACGTACGCCGAGTTGCAGAGGCGAAGCACCAACTTCGCGGCGTGGCTGCTGGAGCAGCAGCTGTCCCCGGGCGCACCCGTTGCGCTGCAGTGCGGGAACCGCGTGGCGCTGGCCGTGGCGCACCTCGCGTGTGACCGCGCCGACCTCACGTTCGTCCCCCTGTCGGTGAGTTGGCGTCGCACCGAGCTGGCCCACCTGCTCGCGTTGGCGCGCCCTGAGATCCTGGTGGTGGGGCCGCCGGTCAAGGACTTTGACTCCTACGCCGCGGTGCAAGAGCTTCGCCCCGAGCTGCCGGAATTGCGCCTGCTGGGGGGCATGGACGGCATCGAGGCCGAGTTCGACTTCGATGAGGTCTGCCGGAGCCATCGGCCGCTGGCCGACCCGCCGGCCCGCGATCCGAACGCACCGAGATACGTGATGGTGACGTCCGGAACGACCGGGCTGCCGCACATGTCCCTGTGGTCGGACAACAACCTCTGGTACTTCATGCAGGTCTACATCGACTGCGTTCAGCTGAAGGCCGGGGATGTCGCGGTCGGGCTGGCCCCGGCGAGCACCGGAGCTACCGGGTACGTGTTCCCGATGCTCGCGCCCATCTTGTGCGGGGCATCGTCCATCCTGCTGGAGCACTGGTCGCCGCCGGAGGGGCTCGAGCTGATGGAGTCCTCCCGCGCCACGCACGTGACCGCCGTCCCGGCCCAGGTCTTGAAGTTGCTCGGCGAGCCGTCGGTGCGGCAGCGCGATTTCAGCTCGTTGCGCATGTTCACCAACTCCGGGGCGGCCATGCCGCCGAGCGGTGCACAGGAACTGGAAGAGGTCTTCAGCTGCACCCAGCACGTCGTCTACGGCGCGACCGACGGTGGCACGCTGACGATGCTGCGCTACGACGACTCGATCGACAAGCGGTACACGACCGTCGGCAAGGTGTATGCGCACAACGAGGTCCGCCTCGTCGATGCCTTCCTCGAAGACGTCGCGCCCGGCTCGCCGGGCGAGGTGCTTTGGCGTTCGCCGACCAAGAGCCACGGCTACCTCAACGAACCCGAGCGCACGGACCAGGCCTGGGTGGGCGAGGGGTGGTACCGCTCCGGGGATCTCGGGACGCTGGACGAAGAGGGCTACCTGCGCATCGTCGGGCGGGTCAAGGATCTCATCATCCGCGGCGGGCAGAACGTCAGCCCGCGGGAGCTGGAGGATCTCATCGTGGCGGTGCCCGGCATCAGAGATGTTGCCGTGATCGGCGTGCCGGACCCGATCCTGGGCGAGCGGATCTGCGCGTGCGTGGTGTCCGACCCCGGTGCGAACGTGACCCTCGAGCAGGTCGTCGACAGCCTCCGCTCGGCCGAGGTCGCTACGTTCAAGTTGCCGGAGCGCTTGGAGATCTTCGACGACCTTCCGCAGAGCACGGGCGGCAAGGTCTCCAAGCCGACACTGCGCGCCTTGGTGGACGAGCGCACCGCCGCCGACAGTGTGACCGCCTGACGCTGGCGGAGGCGCACCTCACCGGTGCCTGGGCGAGGTTCGCGCTGTGTGTACTGCATCGGCATAGCTATGTCGATCCTCGCTGGTGCGAGTCACAGTGGCGTTACCAATTCATGAATACCGATAGCAGCAATATGGTTCCGGTCACTGGAACGGTGCGTTGGGGTGCCCCTCGCACGTGCATGACGATTCCCAAACCCGAGCGGCGCAGTGTCCGCGGGCGTATTGCCCACCAAGCCGAAGGAGCGTCGTGGCTAGCTTGTCGGTCAAGGACGTGTCGCTGAGCTTCGGCGGAATCACCGCCCTGGACGGCATCTCCTTCGACGTCGAGCCCGGTCAGATCTGCGGCCTGATCGGCCCGAACGGCGCCGGGAAGACGTCGCTGTTCAACTGCGTCAGCCGCATCTACCAGCCGACCTCGGGCTCGATCGAGCTCGCGGGTGAAGACCTGCTCGCCCTTCACGCGAGCGGCATCGCCGGCAAGGGCATCGCCCGCACCTTCCAGAACCTCGGCTTGTTCCCGACGATGACGTTCCTCGAGAACACCATGGCCGGGGCGTACACGCACGGTCGCATCGGCTTCTTCCGCGCCCTGACGCGCTGGGGTGTCGTGCGCGAGGAGCGCGCTATGCGGGCCGAGGCCTACAAGCTGTTGGAGCGCCTCGATCTCGCCGAGTTCGCTTTCCACCCGGCCGCAGACCTGCCGTTCGGGACGTTGAAGCGGCTCGAGCTTGCCCGCGCCCTGGCGGCGCGGCCGAGCCTGCTCATGCTCGACGAGCCGGCCGGCGGCCTGACGCACAGCGAGGTGCGGGAACTGGGTGATGTCATCTGTCGGATTCGCGACGACTTCGACCTCACTGTGCTGCTGGTGGAACACCACATGGGCTTGGTGATGGGTATCTCGGACAAGGTCGTGGCCATGTCCTTCGGGCGCAAGATCGCGGAAGGCACCCCCCGCGACATCAAGGTCCACCCGGAAGTCGTCTCCGCCTACCTGGGGACGCCGGTATGACTCTGAAGCTCGAGAGCGTTTATGCCGGCTACGGCGCGGGCGATGTCGTGCACGACGTCAGCCTCGAGGTGAACGCCGGCGAGATGGTCGTCATCCTCGGTGCGAACGGTGCAGGGAAGACCACCCTGATGCGGGCGATCTCCGGTTTGATCGCCCGTCGTGGCCGGATCACGTTCGACGGCGCCGACCTGGGCCGTCTCCAGCCCGACAAGATCGTCAGGCGCGGTGTGGTGCAGGTGCCCCAAGGGCGGGGGACCATCGTCGATCTCACGGTCGAGGAGAACCTGCGCGCCGGGGCGCTCGCCAACCGCGACCGATCGCACGTCAACGAGGATCTCGAGCGGTGGTACGAGGCCTACCCGCGTCTCGCCGAACGCCGCAAGCAGAAGGCGGGTCTCCTGTCCGGCGGCGAGCAGCAGATGCTCGCCGTGTCGCGGGCGATGATGAGCCGGCCCAAGGTGCTGCTGTGCGACGAACCGAGCCTGGGGCTCTCGCCCAAGCTCGTGCAGGACCTGTTCAGCTCATTGAAGTCGATCAACGAGGAATGGGGCATGGCGATGCTGATCGTGGAACAGAACGCCGCGATCGCGCTGGGGGTCGCGTCCCGCGGTTACCTCCTCGAGGTGGGCGCGATCGCCGGCGCCGGGGACAGCGAGTACCTCAGCAACAGCGACGCGGTGCGCGCGGCGTACCTCGGCTACTAGGTCGATCTGATGAGACTTCAACACCGGCGCATCAGCATCGTCGAAGGATCGGTGCCGCACATCGCCATCCGACTGCTCCGGGCCGTCGCAATCGTCGCCTTGGTGTTCGCCCTGCCCTACATAGTCGAGCCGTTCCGGCTGAGTCAGATCACTGGCGCGTGCACGTACGCCATCGTCATCGTGGGCCTCAACCTGCTCTCCGGCTACGGCGGGCAGATCTCGTTGGGTCACGCGGCGTTCTTCGGTCTGGGCGCGTACACGACCGGCGTGCTGACCGTGAAGCACGGCGTGTCGCCGCTCACCTCCTTCGCCGTCGACATCGTGCTCGCCTTCGTCGTCGGTGCCCTCGTCGCTCTGCCCGCCCTGCGACTCAAGGGCATCTACGTGGCGCTGGTGACCCTCGCTGTCGGGCTCATCTTTCCCTCACTGGTGTCCCGCTTCGACTCGGTGACCGGCGGCTCGGCGGGCTTGTTCGGCGTGAAATACGACCCGCCGAACATCGCGTACTTCAGCGGCTTCAACGGAGCCACCCTCTGGCACTACTGGCTGGTCGTGGTGGCGCTCGGGCTTTCGTGCCTGGTAGTGCGCAACCTGCTTCGGAGCCGCTTTGGTCGAGGCGTCGTAGCGCTGCGCGACAACGAGGCGGCCGCCGTCGTGATGGGCGTCCAGCGCACGCGGGTGCGCGCAATCACGTTCGGAACGTCGTCGGCGATCGCGAGCCTGGCCGGCGGCCTGTTTGCCGTTACCAACGGGATTCTCACCCCCGACACCTTCTCGCTGCTGCTCACCCTGTACTTCCTGGCCGGCATGATCATCGGCGGTACAGCCAGCCTCTGGGGCCCGATCTTCGGCGGCTTCGTCGTTTACTACGTGCCGGTTTGGGCAGGGGATCTCTCGAGCCTGAAGAGTGGGACGAATCTCGCCGGCGTGTTCCTCGGCGTCATCATCATCGTCATCACCTTCGCCCTGCGCGAGGGTGTCCTTGGACTCCTGCGCAGCGTGACCGGCCTCGTGTTCGTCCTCCAACCACGGACGCCGAACACGAGCCGGGCCAGGAAGAGCACGCGCGCCGGCAACTCGCCGGACAACGACGAGGCGCCGATGAACGGCGCCGCCGATCCGCACCACGGCACCGAGGTCACCACGGACGGCCCCGCCCGACCCGTCCGGTCAGACGCGTCCCATCGCGTCTGAGCGCCATTCCGGGATTCACCTAGCAAAGGAACCGCTGTGAGAACCAACGTGGTAATCGCAACGCTGACAACGCTCGTCCTCGGGCTGACGGTCGCGTGCAGCTCTCCTTCGGGCGGCAACAGCAACGGAAAGAAACAGAGTTCCGCCCCGTCCGCGGGTGCCTCCGGCGGCGAGAGTGCTGCGCAAAAGGCGGCTCGTGAGCTGGGTATCGACCTGTCGAAGTGCCCGACCGACATCACCAAGCCGTTGACGGGCACGATCAAGGTCGGCACAACGCTCGCGCAGACCGGCCCCGTCGCGCCGGCGCTGGCACCCCTCGGGATCGGAGAAAAGGCAGCGATCGCTGACCTGAACGAGACGTCCGGCCTGCCGATCAAGTTCTCCTTGATCGTCAAGGACGACCAGTTCTCGCCGGACAAGACCCTCATCGCCGCGCAGGAGCTCGTTCAGTCCGACAAGGTGGACTTCCTCGACGGCATCGTCGGCACGGCGAACGTCGCCGCCGCGCGGCCGCTGGCGGAGAAGTACTGCGTGCCGATCATCGCCGGTGACGCCGGCGGTACCTCGGTCAACCAGCCCACGAAGTTCCCGTTCACCACGATCTGGGGCTCGCCTTTCTACGTCGACGTCAAGGGCTGGTTCACGTACCTGAAGTCGAAGTTCCCGCAGGGCGGGAAGATCGCCGTACTGACTGGCAACACGGACTCCGGCAAGGACTACCTCAACGCGATCAACGACCTGTCCAAGGGCACGAACTTCAAGATCGTGTCGAAGACGACGCTGGACGCGACGGTCACCCGTGCTCCGTCGTCGCAGGTCACCACTATGAAGGCCAGCGGCGCGAACATCCTGCTCGCCCAGACGTCCCCGAGCGGTCAGTGCGCCTCACTGATCAACGAGGTTGCACAGCAGGGCTGGAAGCCGGACGCATTCATGATCACGAACTCGTGCTCGACCCTGCAGCTGATCAGCCCGGCCGGGAAGGCCGCGCAGAACGTGCTGTGCAACCTGTGGCTCAACGACCCGGCCGCCCCGGGGGCGGCCGACGACCCAGGCCTGCAGAAGATCGTCGCTGCGATCAAGAAGAACTCCCCCGGCGCGCCGATCGTGGGCTCGAACATCTCCGGGTACGCGGTGATGGAGGTCTTGTTCAAGGCCGCCGAGCAGGCAAAGACCTCGCCGCTGGGGCTCAGCCGCCTGGGCATCCTCTACGCAGCGACTCACATCACGTTCCCGTCGGCAGCGCTGCAGCCTGGTCTGACCTACAGCCTGAACTACCCGACCGACCAGGTGAACATCGAGGCCGCTTCCTTGCACAGCTACGATGCGACCACGAAGGGGTGGAAGCTGCTTCAGCTGTACGACTTCAACGGCCAGCTGACCGGCAAGGCGAGTAGCTGATCTCTCGGAGTAACGGCTCACCGGCCGTCGTCCCAAGCGTAAGTCTGGGACGACGGCCGGACCGGCCGCAATCGGTCACACTTCTCTCATCACCGCTCGGTACGGCCCGGTGAACGGTGGGGGTGCTCTCGTGTTGCGGTGGTACACCGTCGGTCAGTTGGACGACATCGCGCTCGGCACGTCTGTGCTCCTGGAGACCGACGAGGGGCAGTCCGTGGCGGTGTGGCGCCTGTCCGACGGCCGCGTGTTCGCGACGGACAACCACTGCAGCCACTACTTCTGGTCGCTGCACGACGCCGGTACCGTGACCGGCACCGAGATCACCTGTCGTGGGCACGACGCCCGCTTCGACGTCACCACGGGCGCCGCGCTGTGCGCGCCCGCCCGGCTGCCACTCGCCACCTATGACGTCGTCGTGGACGGCGCCGGACAGGTGCTCGTCCGGGCGTGACTCGTCCGGCAGGACTCATCCGGGCAACAGAGAAGAGGGAGTTCACGATGACCGATGCCGACCTCGTGTTGACGACACGCCACGGCGACGTAGCGCTGCTGACGCTGAACCGCCCGGCCAAACGCAACGCGATCGACGCCGAGACGAACCGGCAGTTCGCGCGCAGCTTTCGGGCGGCCCAGGATGCGGCATGCATCATCATCACCGGAGCCGACCCCAGCTTCTGCTCCGGAGCCGACCTGCGCGCCGAGGCCGATTCGATTCGCGACAACGGCTACCCGATCGCCTGGCAGGAGATCGTCGACTCACCGGTTCCGGTGATCGCCGCCGTGAACGGCCCGGCCGTCACCGGCGGGTTCGCCCTGGCTGTGAACGCCGACTTCATCATCGCCTCCGAGCGTGCCCGCTTCTGTGACAACGAGCTGCTGGTCATCGGGTACGGCAACGCCCAGCTCATGCCTCCGCTTCAGCGGCGCGTCGGTGACGCTTGGGCGCGGGAGCTGTCGCTGACCGGTGAATACATCGACGCCGACACCGCGTTGCGAATCGGCCTCGTGAACCACGTCGTGCCGCACGAGGAATTGCTGCCGCGGGCCCTTGTCACTGCCCAGGCGGTCGCGGCGAACGATCGCCGCGCGGTCGCCGCTATGCGCGAGCAGTGGGGCGCCATGCAGGGTCAACCTCTGCGGACGGCCCGCCAGCTGCACGACCACTTCCACGGTCCGTTCAAGGACGCTGCCACGGCGTTCGCAGACGAGTCGCGCGTCCAGCAGCTGATGCGTCGGGCCGAGAGCTGACGCTCCGGCCCCGCGTCCATACGAATTCGGGCGACCTCAGATGAGGTCGATCCCCCCGCCGACCTTGATGTGGTCCCCGGTGACGTAGCCGGCGAGGTCGCTGGCCAGGAACTCCACGACCGCGGACACATCGTCGGGAACTCCCACGCGGCGCAGCGGGATGGTCGACGTCGGATCCTCCCCAGCCATCCCCGGCCGGGACGTCTCCAGTGCCTTGATGCGCGCCGTCTCGATCAGGCCGGGGGATAGGGCATTCGCGCGAATGCCTTCAGGCCCGAGTTCGACGGCGAGTGAGCGGGTGTAGCGCACAACCGCCGCCTTCGCCGCGGAGTACAGGGCGAGCCGACCACCGATGATCTCGGTCTCGACGCCGAGGGTGGCGATGTTGATGATGCTGGCGCCGGGACGGCGCAGATGCGGCGCGACGGACCGGCAGCAATTCACGGTCGACATCAAATTGAGGTCGACGACGCGCCGCGCGTCGTCGTCGGTCGTGACCGTGGGCGCGCTGCGGTCGTACGGCGTCAGCGCCCCACCGGCGTTGTTGACCAAGATGTCGATGACCGGCCACGCGGCGACGACCTGGTCGATCGCGGCCTGCGTCGCCGTGGCGCTGGTCAGGTCGACCTCCACCGCGATGCAGTCAACCCCGAATCCGCGGATCTCGTCCGCGATGGTGTCGGCCTCGAGCTGTTCGTTCCATCTCGAGGCCACGTTGAGGTCGATGTCGAAGATGGCGACATCGGCACCCAGGCGAGCGAGCCGCCGAGCGTGCGAACGGCCCATCCCGCCCGCACCGCCGGTGACGATTGCTCGCTTCCCTGCGAAGGTCCGTTCCATCTCGTCGAGCCCTGCCTTCCGTTCGTGACGTCGCCGGTGGCGGCCGCCGGCGTCGCGGAAACCGCTGGTGGAAGACGATAGGGGCGGCACGAATTCTCGGCCGACCGGATTTCGGCGAGTGGAACGTGGGGCAGTCGCCGGGACCGGCAATCCGTACCCTCCGCCCATGAGCGAAACGGCGCTAGCGGTCGACGTCGACGTCGACGTCGACGTCGACGTCCTCGTGGTCGGCGCCGGGCCGGTGGGGTTGATGCTCGCCATCGACCTCGGCCGGCGCGGCGTGCGGACCCTGTTGATCGAGAAGGACCCGGGCACCAAGGCTTGGCCCAAGATGGATCGCTCCAACGCGCGCACGATGGAGTTCTTCCGCCGCATGGGATTCGCCGAAGAGGTGCGCGCCCTCGGCTATCCGGGTGACGCGTCGATGGATGTACTCGTGGTCACGAGCTTGAACGAGCCGCCGCTGACCGTCCTGAAGTACCGCACCGTCGACGAGCACCGCGAGGTGATCGCCGCTACGCGCGACGGTTCGGAACCGCTTGAGCCGTACCAGCTGGTGTCGCAGAACGACCTCGAGCCGCTGCTCGTCTCTATCGCCGAGCAGTTCCCGGCAGTGTCGGTCCGCTTCGGCTGCGAACTCGTCGACTTCAGCCAGGACGACAGCGGCGTGAACGCGCGGATCCGCACCGCCGACGGCGGAGTCGAGAGCGTCGCGGCCGGCTACCTCGTCGGCTGTGACGGTGGCGTCAGCACAGTACGCAAGACGTTGGGTATCGCACTGCAAGGCCGCGGCGGCATCGCCGAACAGGTGCAGGTGACGTTCCGCTCGAAGGACCTCTACGACCGGATCCGGATCGGCAAAGGACGCCACTACTACTTTGCCGACGAGGGCCGGGCCGGGCTCGTCGTGCAGGGGAGCCGTCGCGAGTTCACCCTCAACCTGCGGCCACACGAGGGGATGGATTACGAGGAGGAGATCGGGTCGAGGATCGGGCTCGACGTCGACTTCGAGGTGGTCAACAGCCGCAAGTGGAAGCTGCACCTTCTCCTGGCCGAGCGTTACCGCGAGGGGCGGGTCTTCATCGCTGGTGATGCGGCCCACCTGGTGATCCCCAGCGGCGGACTCGGCATGAACACCGGCGTCGGCGACGCCATCGATCTGTCGTGGAAGCTCGCCGGCACCATCCAGGGCTGGGGTGGCCCGACGCTGCTCGACAGCTACGAAACCGAACGGCGCAAGGTCGGTGCGCGCAACGTCGATGCGGCGGGCTGGGCGGCCGAGGGGATGTTCCTCTGGCAGGCGACGTGGCGCCCGGAGATCAATGAGGACACCCCGGTGGGGGCCCTGGCCCGGGCCGATCTTGCAGCGGCCGCGAGCGTCCACAACCGGCGGGTGTACGAGATGATCGGCGTCGAGCTGGGCTACAGCTACGCCGGCTCCGAGCTCATCGCCTACGAGCCGCACAACATCGACGACTGGGACACCCTCGTCTACACGCCGCACACGCGGCCCGGGGTGCGGCTGCCCCACACCTGGCTCTCCGACGGCCGGGCGATCCAGGATCTCCTGGAGGACGGCTACGTACTGCTCGATCTCGAGGGCGGCGCGGATGCCGAGCCCCTCGCCGCCGCCTTCGCGGAACGGGGTGCGCCCCTTCAGGTACTGCATCTCAACGAGCCGGAGGCCCGGGCGGTCTACGGTGCACCGCTGCTGCTGCTGCGACCGGACATGCACGTGTTCTGGCGCGGCGACCGATTGGTCGATCCGGTCGGGATGGCGGCGGCCGCCGCCGGGTTCGCGACTGTCCCCTTCGCCAGCCCCGACGTCGCGGTGACCCGCTCGTGAACGCCGCGCGCGGGGATGCGTTCGACGTCGTCGTCGCCGGCGCCGGGCTGGCCGGGCTCGTCGCCGCACTGACTGCGGCCGAAGGCGGTGCCTCCGTGGCACTACTCGAGAAGGGTGCCGAACCCGGCGGCTCGTCGGCTCGATCCGGCGGCGGGCTCATCTTCGTCGGCACCGATCTCCAGGAGCAGGCGGGGGTCGAGGATTCGCTGGACTCGCTGCGAGAGGACCTCATGCGCGCTGCTCAAGGACGCGCCCGGCCGGAGCTGATCGACGCCTACGTGGACAACCAGCTCGAGACCTACCGCTGGCTCTGCGATCAGGGCCTGAAGTTCTCGCTGGAGTCGGCGACGACGGCCACGATGGTGCCGCGCGCTCACCTGACCGGGCGCGGCGTCGCCACCCGGCATCTCCACGAGCGGGTGCTCCGCGACGAGCGCATCACGTACTTGCCGAACACGGCCGCTCGACGCCTCGTCCGGCACGATGGTGGCCCCGTGAAGGGCGTCGAGGTCTCGACCGATCAGGCTGCATGCACGCTCACGGCGCGCTCGGGGGTCGTGCTTGCCACTGGCGGCTTCGCGCGCAGCGTCGAGTTGTTGCGTCGTTTCGCGCCTCTGTGGATCGATGCGGTCAAGATGAGCGGGCCGCACAACACGGGCGATGGGATCACGATGGCCTGGGCGCTCGGCGCCGATGTCGTGGACATGCCCTACGTCGCCGCGTCGTTCGGCGCGTCGATCGCCCGCTACCCGGACCTGACTCTCGACCCCGACGAGGAGCCGATCCTGCTGTACCCCAACTACCTCGGGGGCATCATCGTCAACCTCGACGGCTGCCGGTTCGCCGACGAGAGCCTGAACTACAAGGTCCTCAGCCGGCTGTGCGCCGACCAGCGTGAGGGCGTCGCCGTGCAGATCTTCGACGCGGACGTCTTCGGCAAGTCCGACTCACGGGCCTCGCCCTGGGACATCCAGGGCGCTTACGAGGCCGGCTTGATCGTGAAGGCCGACTCGGTGCAGGAACTCTCAGTCGCGCTCCGGCTCGATCCGGACGTCCTGCAAGCCACCGTAGACAGATACAACCAGGACGTCGTCGCGGGAGAGGACGCCGACTTCTGTCGGCCGATCAGCCATCGCGATGAACCGGGCGGCGGGCTCATCGTCACCGCCCCCTTCTACGGTTTCCCGACGCGTCCGGGGCTCACCTCCACCTACGCGGGCATCACGGTCGACGGTGACATGCGGGTGCTGGACGTGTTCGGTGCGCCCATCGCCGGGCTGTTCGCGGCCGGCGAGACCGTGGGCGGGTTCCACGGTGCCGGCTACTACAGCGGCTCCGCCTTGGGCAAGGCAGCGATCTTCGGACGCGTTGCCGGGTTGAACGTCGGACGGCGGTGACCGCCGGGGCGTTGGCGGCCGTGGAGTTCTGGGTGCCGTGGAGTTCCGGGTGCTGGAAACCACGCCCCGCGACCATCCGAACCGGACTTAGCATCGCCGGGTGACGGTGGAGCGACGGCTGACGATCGCACTCGTGCCGTCGGCGTTGGTGGCCGGTCAGGTGCCGGCGATGGTGTTCCCCGTACTCGGCCGTATCGCCGCCGTGCAGCACGTCAGCGCCGCGACCGTGACCTGGGTGCTCACCTCGGCGTTCGTGACCTCGGCGGTGTCGACGCCGATCATGGGCCGCTTCGCCGACCTGTTCGGGCACCGACGCGTCCTCATCGCGACGTTGGCCATGGTGCTGGTCGGTTCGGTGATGAGCGCGACGACGACGCATTTCGCGGTGTTCATCGCCGCCCGCGTGCTCTCGGGCCCTGCCTCGGCGCTCTACCCGCTCGCGTCCAGCGCGATGCAACACCATCTGTCGTCCCGCCAGATGAACCGAGCCATTGCCATCCTGTCGTCCTGCCTGGGCGTCGGAGGTGGGCTCGCGCTCCTCGTCGCGGGCACCTTGGGTAGCGGGTCCGACTACCGCATCATCTTCTGGTTCCCGGTGGCGTTCACCGCGCTCGCCTTGGCGCTGGTCGTCGTCGGAGTCCCGCGTGTCCATGACCGATCGCACGGAACGGTCGATCTTCTGGGCGGGTTGCTGCTGGCGACGGGGCTCGTGCTGCTCCTCCTGCCGCTGTCGCAGGCGGCGCACTGGGGGCTCGCGTCGACGAGATCACTCGGCTGCATCGCCAGCGGCACCGTGCTGCTAATTCTGTTCATGCGGGTCGAACGCCGGGTGCGGTTCCCGATGCTGTCCCTGCGGCTGCTCCACCAGCGCATGGTCGTGGTCACCGTCATCGCGATCCTGGTCGGCGGTATGTCCTTCGTGCCGCTCGTCGTGGTGCCGATCCTGTTGCAGGTACAGCCGGCGCTCGTCGGTCACGGCGGTCCGGCGTCACCGCTCGTCATCGCGCTGGTGTACCTGCTGCCCGGCAATGCGTTGGGCCTCATCGGCACACCCATCGGGAGCCGTCTCGTCCAACGCCACGGCGCACGCGCCGCCGTCGCAGCGGTCGGCCTGGCGGGACTCGCTGGTGCGGTGGTGGTCTGTGGTCTGCCGGTCACGCCCTGGGCGCTCGTCACCGGCATCTTCCTGACGTCCGTCGCGCTGTACATCTACTACGGCGCGCTGCCGCTTCAGCTCATACCTCTCGTCGCCCGAGGCGACCTCGGAGTAGCGAACAGCCTGATCTCGCTGGGGCGGTGGGTCGGCGCGGCGCTGGCAACCGCGTCGACCTCTCTCATCCTCAGCACCAGCAGACCGCCTGACGCACCTACCCAAAGCGACTTCCGTGCGGCGTTCGCCATCGGCGTCGTGGTGAGCGTCGCGGTCTGCCTCGCCTCGGTTCTGTTCGTACGCGGTCAGCGCGACACCGGCGCCGGCGACGCCGGGGCGGGCGACCGGATCGTGCCGGCGTCGCTGACGGCCCTGCCACCGCCCATGGGCGACCTGACGACCGATGTTCCGCTCATCCCCCAGAACGCCCTCGCTGCGGTGACCGAGAGAAAGCAGGAGATCCGTGACTGAACCATCCTTCCCGATCGAGGCGACGCACGTATTGATGTTCGTGCGCGCCATCCACGACGAGGATCCCGTGTATCGCGACCCTGAAGTGGCGCGCGCTCGAGGCCTGGACGGGATTCCGACGCCTCTGACCTTCATCCAGGCGAGCGCCCAGTTCGATCCCGACTACCCGCTGCGGCCCAAGCCCGATCAGCGCTGGTTCGGTTCGGGCGGCGACGCGGGATTCAACGACCCGAGGTTGACCAGCCTCCTGCACGCCGAGCAGCATTTCCAGATTCACCGCCCGCTGGTAGTCGGTGACGTCCTGACGTGGCAGACCCACGACGGCGAGACGTGGACCAAGGCGAGCCGAAGCGGGGGCATGCTGACCTTCCACGAGATGACTACGGAGTTCCGCGACGCTGAGGGGCGACTGGTGGTGACCGCGCGAGCGGTAACCGCCGACATCGCGGCGAAGGAGGCCCAGCGGTGACCGAGGTGGACGATCAGACCTTCGCGGTCGGCCAGACCTACACCAAATCCTTGGTGGACGACCTCAAACGCACGCAGTTGGTCCAGTACGCCGGAGCATCCGGCGATTACAACCCCCTGCACAGCGACGAACCGCACGCCCGGGACATCGGAGGCTACCCCGGTGTCTTCGCCCACGGCATGCTCACGATGGCGATGACCGGCACGTTGGTCAGTGACGTCTTCGGCATCGAGCGCGTCACCTACTTCGGAGGCCGGTTCAAGGCCCAGGTGTGGCCAGGGGACACGCTCGTCGCGACGCTGGAGATTGTCGCCGCTGCCGAGGACGCGGACGGCACGGCCTCCATCGAGGCGACGGTGAGCACCAAGAACCAGGACGGTGTCGAGGTGTTCGCCGGGCGGGGCAGGGCGCGCCTGCCGCGGCGCCAGTCTTGAGGTCGGCCAACGTGCGTGCGGTAGACCCACGGTGCGATCGGCCCCTTTCCGTCGGGCGGAACGCGTGGTTGCCCGGCTAAGGGCTGCGAGCGATGGTGGCGAGGTTCACGTAGGGCCATGGCCCACCGTTCGTTTTCGAGGAGTTCCATGCTGAACATCCTGCTCACCGACGACCACCTCGCGGTCAAGGACATGTGCCGCAGCATCGCTACCGAGGTCATCGCGCCCGCCGCGCGGCAGGCTGAGGCCGACCGCGCCGTCCCGCCGTCAGCGTGGAAGGCGCTGGCCGAGACCGGCCTGACCCAGGCGGTGGACGAGAGCCTCGGTGGCAGTGGCGTCCCTGACACGCTGACGCACATGATCGCCGCAGAGAACCTCGCCTACGGCGACCCGGGCATCACCCTGGCGGCGATGTGGAATGGTGCCGTCGCCTTCCTGCTCGGCCGGCACGGCTCGCAGACCCACGGCGAGCAGCTGACGCAGCTGATCTCCGACACCGACGTGCGGGCCGGACTTGCGATCTACGAGGGTTACGGGCGGGGGATCGCCGAGCTGACGACCACGATCGAGGTCGCCGATGGAAGTGTGCGCATCAGCGGCCGCAAGGTGGCGGTCCCGTTCGCCGGCAGTGTCGCGTTCTACCTCGTCGCCGGCGTCGACCCCTCTTCGGACACGCTGCGGCTGGCGGTCGTGCCGGCCGACACCCCGGGCGTCGAGGTCGCCCCCTACGAAGGCGTCCTCGCGCTGGAAGCCGCCGCCCTCGGGACGGTCGGCTTCGACGTGAGTGTGCCGGAGTCCGCGCTTGTGGGCGGTAAGGAATCCGACACGGCGTCGCTGACGGCGAGCCTTCAGCGTGTCCGCCTGCTGCTCGCCGCGCTGCAACTCGGCGCCGGCCAGCGCGCGATCGACTACGCCGCCAAGTACGCGACCGAGCGCATCGCCTTCGGCAAGCCGATCGCTGCGTTCCAGGGCGTTTCGTTCCCGCTCGCGGAGTCGCAGATGCGGCTCGCGCAGCTCCGGCTGGAGATCGAAGAGGCGGCCTCGCGACTCGACCAGGACGACTTCGAGGATCACGCCGAGGCCGTCGACGCGGCGCTGGCGTACGCCGCGGAGGTCGCGCCGGAAGCCGGCCGCACCGGCGTCCAGACGCTGGGCGGACACGGCTTCATCAAAGACCACCCGGTGGAGATCTGGTACCGCTCGACTGCGGCCCTCAGCACGCTGGACTGCGACCCGCTCGCCACCGCCTTCACCTCCGCCCTCTGAGAAGGAGCACCCATGACCATCACGTTTGACGTGAGCAAGCCGCTGGCCGACTACGGTCACGTTCTCAAGGAGTGGTCGGTTGCGAACCTTCGCCCGCACGCTCGCCAGGCCGACGCCGACCACCGCCCGCCGGACAACTGGAAAGAGATCATGGCGAGCTGCCCGGTGCCGATCGGCAGCCCGTACGTCCGCGGCGGCGAGCCGACGCCCAAGTTCGACGAGGGCCACTGGACCACTCAACTCGTGATCTACGAGAACGTGTGCTACGGCGACCTGTGGGCCGTTCCGCGGCTGGGCAACGGCATCGGCCACCTCGTCGTCGAGGCCATGGGCAGCCAGGAGCAGATCGAGCGCTGGTACACGCCGGTCGTCAACTCACACACCGTCACGGCTTTCGCGCTCACCGAGCCGGGCTTCGGGACGGACACCTCGCTCGTATCGACGACCGCGACGCGCGACGGCGACAAGTGGGTGCTCAACGGCAACAAGATCTACTGCACCCAGGGATCGGAGTGCGAGTACGCGGTGGTCTTCGCGACCGTCGACAAGTCGTTGGGTGCGAAGGGCATCAACGCCTTCGTCGTGCCGGCGGACACGCCCGGCTTCAACGTGGTCAAGCCGAACGAGGACAAGCTGGGCATCACCAGCTGGTCGACCACGGAGCTGCTGTTCGACAACTGCGCCGTGCCACTGGAGAACCGGCTGGGCTATGACGCGGAGGACAACCACGTCGGCGCGATGGGCGGGCAGGCCGGCGCCCTCTCGGCGCTGTCGACCAATAGGCCGAACATGTCGATGATGGCGACCGGCGTCGCCCGGGCCTCCGTGGACATCGCCGAGAGCATCCTGCGTAGCCGGCGCGACGGTTTCAGCGCCGGGCGGTGGGAGATCGTCGAGAACGACCTTCGCCGGATGCGGGTTGCACTCGATCGTGGGCGGCGCGTGTGCCTCAACGCCATGTACCTCGTCGACCAGGGGCGGATGGACCGGATGTGGCCGGCCGTCGGCAAGGGTTACCCGCCGCAGACCTGCGAGCGCGTCATCCGGCGGTGCATGCAGCTGCTGGGGCCCGAGGGCACCAGCAAGGACCTGCTGCTCGAGAAGTGGTACCGCGACGTGAAGATCATGGACATCTTCGAGGGCTCGGGCCAGGTGCAGCGCATCATCGTCGGGCGGACCCTCATGGGGCGCATCGCCGGCTAGACACAACGACTATCGAAAGCGCCGCAATGGACAACGTGCTCCGGATCCGCCCGTCGATTGGCGAGGTGGTGTACCGAGACGCGTCGATGCCCGTGGCCGACATCGAGCTCGGGGGCGTCCCGCGGGGCGCAGTACTCATCCTGTGCGAGGCGGGGGAGCTGGAGTCGACCGCTGACGACATCGCCAATCGGTTCGCCCAGCACGGGTACGAGTCGACGACTGCCGATATCGAGGCGGTGCTCACCGGAGGGGACGACGCCACGACAGCGGCAATCGGCACCCTGCTCAAGCATGTCTCGCGGCGGGAGTGGACGCCCGATCAGGTGGGCGTCGTGGGGTACGGCCCGGCCGCGCGCGGTGCCCTGCTCGCCGCCCTGTCGTTCCCGATCGGTGCGGCGGTCAGCGCGACGGAGCGGCTCGACGACGTCGTGCCGGCCACGGGGACCCATTCCCTGGCTGTCGCCGTGCCCTGGCTCGGAATGTTCGCGGCCGATGCCCTCGACGTCGCCGCGACGCGGGTCGCGGCGTTCGGTGCGCAGGTCGACGCCGGCTCGCCGGCTTTCACGACAGTGCTCGCCTACCCACACGTGTCCGGGCAGTTCTACCGGCACTCCCGCGAACCGTCGGAACACGCGGCCGCCTTCGACAGCTGGCAGCGCACTCTCGAGTGGCTGAATCTCCGCGTCGTTCCCCGTCCAACTCCGCTGGCCCAAGCATGGCGGGAACGCCACACCGCGGCCTGAGAACCCCCGCCACGATTTTACCGAGACGAGTAGGAGAACCTCGATGTCGTTCTACGTCGATGACGACCGCACCATGCCGCGGTTCCGGGTAAACCGCAACGCAATGACCGATCCCGCGGTCTTGGCTACGGAGCGCGAGGTGATCTTCGACAAGTGCTGGCTCTACGTCGGCCACGAGACCGAGCTGCGCAAGCCCAACGACTTTAAGACGCGCAACGTAGCCGGCCGACCGGTCATCTTCGCCCGCGACGCCAAGGGGAAGGTGCAGGTATGGATCAACTCCTGCCCGCACCGCGGCGCGATGCTCTGCCGCGACAAGGTCGGCAACGCCCGCTTCCTCACCTGCTTCTACCACGGGTGGAGTTTCAGCACGGCCGGTGACATGGTGTCCATGCCCGGCGACCAGTCCTACGGCGAGAACTTCGAGCGGCCGAATCTCGCGAAGCCAGCGAAGATCGAGTCCTACCGCGGTTTCGTCTTCATCACGTTCAACCCCGACGCCGAGAGCCTCGAGTCCTACCTGGCCGGCGCGCGGGAGTTTCTGGACCTCGTCTGCGACCAGTCCGAGTCCGAAGGCGGCATGGAGGTCCTTCAGGGCACCCACGAGTACTCCGTTCGGGCCAACTGGAAGCTTCTGGTCGAGAACAGCTACGACGGCTACCACGCGGTGACTACGCATCAGCGCTACTTCGAGATGGTCATCGCCGCGCGCGGCCCGCTCGACATGGAGGGCTTCTACCAGACCCGGGGCATCGACCTCGGCAACGGGCACGCGGTTGTCACCGGCTCTGCGGCGGGCGGAGCCAATATGGGGCGACCGCTCTCGGCTTCGGCCCAGGCGGAGCGTGAGGCGCGGTTCCAGCGGCTGGCGACCAAGTACGGCGAGGGCTGGGTGGAGCGGATGCGCGGCACGCGCAACCTCATCATCTTCCCGAACCTCGTGGTCATCGACCTCGTCATGGGGGTCGTCGTCCGAAAGATCGATCCGATCGCTCCCGACTACATGGAGGTATCGGCCTGGGAGCTGGTGCCGCCGGAGGAGGGCGAAGAGCTGCGCCGCCAGCGGCTGGACAACTTCCTGACCTTCTGGGGACCAGGTGGCCTCGCCTCGCCGGACGACGTCGAAGCGTTGGAGACTTGTCAGCGCAGCTTCGCGTCGCGGGCGGAGCTTCCCTGGTCGGATATCTCGCGGGGCATGTCACGCGACATCGCGGCCGGCGACGACGAGCTGCAAATGCGCACCTTCTGGCGGCGCTGGAACTACCTCGTGACCGGCGAACAGCTGCCGCCGGAACCGCACAGCCCGCTCGAGCCGATATACACCGCGCCGCGGCTCACGCTCGACCAATCCGTCAACGCCGGCTGACGGTCTGCCGGCGGGGCGTGCGCCGTTCCGGCTACTGGGAAGCGCGATTGTCGTTCCTCCGCCGTCTGCCGAGACTGAATACGTCGTCGGGCAATCGTTGGCCTGCCGTGCCCGCTGATCAGTGCTTGCGCTGACCAGCATCGGGACGGTCGCGCCGTCCGCCATACCCGGCGAAACCCGCCGACGCGGATCGAGACCGCGACGACGACACACGATCGAGAGGACACCCCAGATGGCGTTGACCGAAGAAGGCATCATCGAAGTTCCCGGGTTGGCGAGCCGCTGGGTCCGCCTCGCCAGCGGAGCCAAGGCTCACTACGTCACATCCGGTGACAGCGGCCCGGCCGTCCTGCTGCTGCACGGCGGGCTGCCCGGTTCGTCAGGAACGGCGGGGTGGCGCTTCATGGCCCCCTTCCTCGGAGCCAATGGCTTCCGTGTCTACGCCCCGGACATGCCCGGCTACGGCCTGTCGGACCCGTCGCCGGAACACCGGCCGAAGGGCCTGCACACCCAGGTCGACTTCCTTCACGAGTTCGTCACCGCTCTGTGCCTGGACCAGTTCCACATCGCTGGCAATTCCATGGGTTGCATGAACTCGGTCAACTACATCGTCGCGCACCCGGAGAGGATCCTCAGCTTCGCGCTGATCGCCGGCGACTTCGGTGACGTAACTGACCACCTGCTGCCGCGGCCGAAGGGGACGTTCAGCCCCGACTATGACGGCACGCCGGAGAGCATGCGCGAGAACATGACCGCGATTATCTATCGCCCCGAAGCCATCAGCGACGACCTCGTGAACATGCGAGTCCAGGCGTCGAAGGTCCACGCAGAAGGCGCGCCGGAGTACTTCAAGGCGATGATGGAGTACGTCAACGGCAACATCAGCGACCCCAACATTGCTGCACGGCTGTCGACGAAGGGTCGCTTCGACAAGCTCACAATCCCGGGCGTCTACCTGTACGGCCAAGACGACGTGCTGTGCCCGGTCGAGTGGGGCCACCAGCAGGAGACCGCGCTGCCAAACGTGCAGTGCTTCTTCCCCGCCGAGTGCGGTCACCAGGGCCAGACAGACCAGCCCGAACTGTTCAACCAGCTCTTTCTCGAGCTCTTCCGCGACGGCAAGATCACGCGGCAAACGGCTGACGCCGCAGGCATCTCGAAGAACCGGCCGGAGATCGCCCGTCTCGTCGAGCAGGTGTAAGTCAGCGGAGGGGCACGGCCGGGCAGGTCAGGTGACCCGCCCGGCCGCTTGTCTTTCCCGGGGACCGTCAAGTCCCGGAAGCGGGCACCTATCGGTCAACCCACGCGGAGTCGGCCAACTGGCGGGGCTGAGCAGGGACGTCGAGACGAGTGCATGTCCAGCGATGGTTCGGGCAGACCGGCGGTTTGGGATGAGATCAGTGACATCCCTCGGACCCGTGGCGGTCCGCGACGTACGAAGTCCCGACGACCAAGCCTCGTCGAGGGTGACGGAGGCTCGACGCCGACAGGCGGGAGGCCCGCTCCGGCGGTGCGCCGAGCGGTCACCAACGCGGCATTGGTCAGATCGAGGCAGCGCGTGGACCAGCCGCCAAGGGTCAGACTCGAGTCAGGTATCCGCGCCCGCCCGACCTTCCAGGTAGGCCGTGAACGTGGCGGGTGCTCCGAGCACGAAGGTGTGCTTTCCGTGTGTCAGCCGAACCCCGCGGTCGTCGAACGAGAGTTCCCACTTGCCCTTCTCGACTCGCGACTCGATCTGCGCCAGGAGCCAACCTCTTCGATCGTCTGCAGTGACTTCGGTGACGTCGCGGTGACTCTCGACCTGCCAGGCAAGCTTCTCGAGCGGAAGGCGACCTAGATCCTCGATCGCGGCATCGACGGCAAGCGCGACCGGTGCCAGCCGCAAGTCGGTCATGTCGTGCGGAAGTCCTTCCATGAGAGACCTCTCCTCACCTAGGCATGTGATGACCGTGTCGCTCAGTCTGAGGTGGCTCAGACAAGTGACGTAGGGCCGATTGGCCTGCCGATGTCAGGACCGGGCTCCGACGCGAAGCTGGCGCCCTGCTGCCGCGGGTCGGTGCCCAAGCGGACCGTCGCTTCGAAGTCCCGATCGAGCTGCTCCAGGCATCCCGAAGAACCGGCCCGAGCCGGCCAGCGTCGTCGAGCAGGCGTCGTAGCGCACGAAGGAAACGGCCCGGGCGACTCAGTGAGTCCGCCGAGCCGTCGTCGTCTGAGGACGATTGGATCAGGAGCCGACCATCTGGTGCGCGGGCCACGAGGTGGCGTCGGCCGCCAGCCGAGCAAGGACTTCCTCGGTGTGCTCGCCGAGCTCCGGCGATCTCCGGGGAGCGGCGCACACTGTGCCGTGGAACTCGGCCGGGTTCGCGATCTGGCGGGCCGTTCCAGGGATCTCGTCGACCTCGACGATGGCACCGGCGGCCACCGTCTGCGGGTCGGCCAGCAGGTCGTCGACGTTGTTGACGGGAGCCCACAGGACCCGCGGCTCGCGCGCGAGCATCTCGGTCCACTCGGCAAAGGTGTGGGAAGCGAACAGCTCGTCGAACTGCGCTACGAGATCCTCACAGTGTTGTGTCCGGCTCGCCTGCGTGGCAAAGCGTGGGTCTTCAAGCCAGTCGCCACGGCCGGTGAGCGTGGCGAAGTGAGGCCAAGCCGCGTCCGATGCCGGATTGATCAACCAGATGCGTCGCCCGTCGGCGGTCGCGTAGTTGTTCCACAACGCGTTCCACGCGGTTCGTCGGTCCGGGTACTCCGGATCCAGGTCGATCATCAACTTCGCGTTGAGATCACCGGCCAGGTGATAAGCCGCCGTGCGGAGCAGCGACGTCGAGACGAGCTGGCCCTCTCCGGTCCGCTCACGGTGGAACAGCGCAACACCGATCGCCGCCGCCGTGGCCAATCCGGTTTGATGATCGCCCATCGCCGAACGCTGGATCGGTGGCGGGGAACCCGGCACCGTCAAGAGATCAGCAACCCCGCCGTAAGCCCAGAAGACGCCGAGGTCGAAGCCGGCCACGTCGGCCTTGGGTCCGGTCAGCCCGTATCCGGAGATGGCGGCGTAGACCAGCCGTGGATTGCGAGCGAGCACGGTCTGCGGGTCCAGGCCGAGCCGGTCGAGGCCGGCCGCGCGGACGTTGCTGATGAAGACGTCCGCGGAATCGAGCAGCGCCAGGAGACTGTTGCGCCCGTCCTCCGTCCGCAGGTCGAGCACGACGCTGCGCTTGCCACGATTGTCGGCGTTGAAGTGCGGGTTTGTCTTGGCGTCGGGAGGGAGGACCGCGGCGCTGGCTGCGCGAAGCGGATCGCCTCCCGGCGGCTCCACCTTGATGACGTCCGCGCCCCAGTCGCCGAGGATTGAGGCGGCGGCCGGACCGGCCACCCAGATCCCCAATTCGACGACCTTGACGCCGTTCAATGGTCCGGTCACGCGAGTCTCCTTCACAATGTGCGGCCGACGCTAACGGCCACGCCCGTTCGCTACGCTTCTCGGTTCCAAGGAATGGAAAGGCGCAACGTCTTCTTCGCGCTCGCGCAATAGCTTGGGTACAAGTACCCGTCGTCAAGGGCCGTTGCCGTACGGACGAGAGCGATCTTCGAGGAGCGTCGTGCCCGCAGGTGACAGCGACCGTCAACGCGTACTCGCCGCTGCTGAGGATCTGATCCGCACCGTTCCGCCCGCGTCGACAGGCGTAGAGGGGATGCCGACCTCGCGGTCAGCGTGGCCAAGGCGTACTGCTCGGACGCCTTCCTCCGGGCAGCTGCCGAGCACATCCAGGTCCACGGCGGCATTGGGTTCACCTGGGAGCACCCCGCGCACCTGTACTTCAAGCGGACGAAGAGCTCCCAGATCCTGCTCGGCTCACCGGGCCACCACCGGGAGCTGATCGGTCGGGCCCTCGGCGTGTGACACGGCCTATTCGGCGGCGGTGATCTCCCGGCCGAAGGCGCGCGCGGCGGCGATTGGGTTGTAGTACTCGCGGACCGAGGTCACCTTGTCGCCGTCGACGGTCATGCGGAACACATAGCGGTTGCGGTAGTCGCGACCGTTGGCCATCGTGACCTGCCCGAAGCCCTCCACGAATACGACGCGCCCGTCGCCGGTCATGTTCACCTCAGCGCTGTACGACCCCCATCCTCCCCCTCCAACATGAAGGCGGTGGCCCAGAAGGCCATCACTTCATCGATCCCGCGGAACGAGCGGAAGTAGCCCTCTTCGACGCGACCGGACTCGCTGAACGGGAGCTCCACGAGGACATCGTCGCTGTAGAGCGGGCGAAGGCTGTCGGCGTCCTGCCCGAGGACCGCCGCCCAGTACTTGGGGAGAACGCTCATCGTTCTGCGGCGCTGCTCCGGGTCGTCGGCCAGATCGGTCAGTGCGCCGATGGTTTCCACCAGGCTCGGATGTCCTGTCCGTGTCGGGTCAGTCATCGTCTGGGCCCAATCTTGGTCTGGATCGCCGTGACGAAGTCCTCCGAGAAGGCACACGCGGAAACTGCCGCCACCTCGGCGGCGAGCTGCGTTTCGCGATCCCGGTCCAGTGAGCCTGCCAGGATTTGCTTGGTCCCCCGCAGCGAGGTGGGCGAACCGGCGAGCAACTTGCCCACGAGCTCCGCCGTGCGCTCCTCGAGTCGGTTGTCGTCGACGACGAAGTTCGCCAGACCGATCTGTGCAGCGTCGGCGGCGGACAGTCGCTCGCCGAGTAGCACCATCTGCATGGCGCGGGCGGGACCGACCTTGCGGGGGAGCAGGTAGCTCTCGCCGTGGTCGACCGTATGACCTAGCGCGACCTGCGGCAGAGAGAGGCGCGACGTCTCCGACAGCACGGCGAGATCTGCCGCGAGGATAAGGGCGGCGCCGAGACCGATCGCGTGGCCGCGCGCGCTGACAACCACCACCTGCTTCAGGTCCATCACCGACCTCATAATCGGGTGGATGCGCTTCGTCATCCCGTTCTCGAAGGTCGCCTTGCGCCCCGCGCCGTCCAAGTCCAGCAAGGCGGCGATGTCACCGACGTCAGAGCCGGTGCAGAAATCCTTGCCCGCGCCGCATAAGACCACGACGTCGGTCGTGTCGTCGGTCGACAGATCGCCGAGGATTCCGGCCAGCTGGTCGAGCATGGTTTCGGTCAGCGCGTTCATAGCCGCTGGCCGATCGAACAGGATGTGTGCCTGCCGGCCGTCCTGGGCGGTCGTGACCTGTCCGCTCACCGGGTCAACCGTTGCGGGTCTCGAAAGCGGCGACGCCCTCGCGGAACGTCGGGGAGTGGAAGATGAGATCCGCGGCTTGATCGTTGGCCTTCCACAACTCGTCCTCGCTGACGGTGGAGGCCTTGTGCGCCGTCTGCAAGTTGATCCTGATCGCCTCCGCAGCAAACCCTGCGATGAGCGCCGCCCGCTCGCGGGCCGCCTGCACAACGTCGCCTTCGACCAGGGTCGAAACCAAACCGAGCTGGTACGCCCGCTCGGCCGAGATCGGCTGGCCGGTCAGAATCATGTCCATTGCGGGTGCGCGGCCGAGCAAACCTGGCAGCCGGATGAGGCCGCCGGCCAGCGGCGCGAGGCCCCACCGGATCTCCGCCACGGCGAAGGAGGACCGGGCACTCGCGACCACGAGGTTGCAGGACAGCACGATCTCGCACCCGCCCGATGTCGCCAACCCGTCGACTGCGGCCACGAGCGGCTTGGTCCGCGGATAGGTGATGATCCCGGCGAAGCCGCCCCGCGGTGTGGACGCAGGTTCGCCGTGGATCTCGCGCAGGTCGTCGCCGGCGCAGAACACCGGCCTCGGTTCGGTGACGGTCGCGGCGAGAACGCCCACCCGCAGGTTGTCATCGCCCTCCAACCGGTCGATCGCGTCGCCGATGGCGTTGGCCATGGCCGGGTTGATGGCATTACGGGCCTCGGGCCGGTTGAGGGTGATGACCGCGACCGGGCCGAACTCCTCGAAGGTGACAAGCGTCATGGTGCTGACGGTGTCAATCGACCAGCCGCCTTACCAAGGGGGGGTTCCCATGGCTGGAACGTCCCGGCGGGCGGAACAGGTCGGTACGTGGCGCCGGCGTGGCCGGAATCATGGCGTGTCGTGGAGATCGAGGTGCCGGATGCGCGACCTGCTGCGACGGTAGCCCTGGTTCGCAACGGGCCGCGAGGCATTCAGACCTGGATGATGCGACGTGTCGTCGGTATGACGGTCGCTTCCGGAGCCCTCGTGTTTCCGGGCGGTCGCGTCGACGGGGCCGATGCCGATCCGTCGATCCGCTGGCACGGCGACACCCGGGAACGTCTCGCGGCACGACTGAGCATCGACGTGCCCGCAGCTAGTGCCGTGATCACGGCAGCGGTGCGCGAGTTGTTCGAGGAGGCTGGCGTCCTGCTCACCTCGCCGGCCATCCCCGGCGACATCGAGCAGGCGCGAATCGCCGTGGAGCGCCGGGCGATCGCGTTCGCGGCGTGGTTGGCCGAGCAGTCGTGCGCGCTCGACGTCTCGGGGATCCGACCGTGGGGGCGGTGGGTGACTCCGCCGAGCGAGCCTCGGCGCTTCGACACCTGGTTCTTCGTCGCGGCGATGCCCGACGGCGCCGACGCTCGCTCGGCGTCATCCGAGTCGGAGTCGGCAGGCTGGTTCGACGTGCAAGAGGCCCTCGACATCGCGGCACAGCGGGAGATTCTCGTGCTTCCACCGACCATCGTGATGCTGCGCGGCCTGCGGGCCGCGGCGACCGTCGAAGGCGTTCTCGCCGCGGCCGAGATGCGACCGATGAAGCCCGTCCATCCCGAGGTCCAGCACAACGACGACGGAACGATCCTCGTCCGCGGTGACGGCGAGGAAGTGCTCGTCCGGCCCTGACCCGGGCCGCCGGGCGGGTCAGCTGAGCGTCGACACCGCCGGAACCTCGCATTCATGCCGCTAGCGAGATGGCGTGGTGCGGCGTGCTCAGGGCGCGTATTGCTGAATATGGACCCCAGGAATCGCGTTCCAGCCCTCGGAACCCTCGGTTGGGCCCCTCCAGCGGTCAGACCAAGATTCGAATCGCACCGACCCGAGGTGTGATCGAAGGGCACCTCGGAGGCAGTCGCTTCTGGAGGGTAGACGAGAAGTGTCGGCACTAGTTGACCTGCAGATCGACGAACGGTAAGGCATCCCGGCATGCAACTGTTCTTGGATCGTCTCCTCGACGGTTTCGACAATGGGGTCGTGTACGGCTTCTTGGCCCTGGCGCTTGTCTGCACGTACCGAGGCAGCCGGGCGCTGAATCTCGCCCAAGGCGAGATGGCGACGTTCTGCACCTTCGTTGCCTGGCAACTGGTCCACCACGGGGTCCCGGTGATTCTCGCCATCGCCTGCGCTGTGGTGGTGGGCGCGGTCGGCGGTGGGGTCATCGAGAAGACGCTGATCCGCCCGCTGGGCCGCAACGCCGACTATTCGGTGCTCCTGGTGACTATCGGACTCTTCCTGGGCCTGAATGCCCTCGCCGGGGTCATCTGGGGCGGTGATCCGAAGTCGTTCCCATCGGTGGTGCCCGACGAACCGAACGACTTCGTCTCCGTGTTCGGTGCGCGGGAGCATTACCAATCGCTGCTCATCCTCGGCCTTCTCATCGTGCTGGTCATCGTGCTCTATGGCACGTTCCGGTACACGAGGCTGGGGCTGGCCATGCGCGCCGCGGCCGGCAACCCGGACTCCGCGTTGCTCCTCGGCGTGCGAGTCAACCGTATGAACTCGCTTGGCTGGATCCTCGCCGGCGCCATCGGAGCACTGCTGGGACCGCTCATCGCGCCGGACACCACCGTGTCCACCTCGCTGTTCTTCACGTACGTCATCTACGGAGTTGCCGCCGCGACACTGGGCGGGTTCGACAGCCCCATCGGCGCCGTCCTCGGAGGCATCATCATCGGTGTCGCCGAGAGTCTTGTATCGAGCTACGTGTCCTTCATCGGCAACAGTCTGGGGCTCGCTGTCGCGCTCGTGATCCTCCTGCTCGTCCTGCTCGTCAGGCCCAGCGGACTGCTCGGCACGCGAGAAACAGCGCGCGTCTGAACCCCGGTGTGCAGCCGCTCTCACCCTCCGCACGTCGGCGCTCGAGGCCGGTCACCGGGATTCGCAGTCCCACGGCGCGGTTTCGCTGAATCGTCGCAGACGTACGCACGGAACTGACCGGCGCAGCACGCGGAGCGCCTGCGCCGTGGAAAGAGGTAAGGAGCGGGATGACCGACGAACAGGACGGCGATGATCGCCAGCAGGCGCTGATGCTGCTGTCTCAGCACGGCCTCTCGCCCAACCCGGAGGAGCTCGAAGTGCTGGTCGCGGCCTACCCGGTTTTCCGCCTGCTGGCCGCGGCGTCGTACGCCGTGCCCGGGGTTCGCGACGCAGAGCCGGCAACGACGTTCGCGCCGGCGCCCCGAAGTTCTGTCACTACGGAGGCAGCGGCTCGCGAGGCGCGGGGAGACGGTGGCCGATGATGGCCGCCAATCCAGGCCTGACGGGCTATCCCACCCTGACCGACGCGGCCCGCGCGTTGCGGTCCGGGGAGGTCACCAGCGTTGAATTGCTCCGGCGCTGTCTCGCAACGTCCGACGCCTGCGACCCGGAGATCGGATCCTTCCTCCAGCGGTTCGACCAGTCGGCTCTGGAGGCCGCGCAGGCCGCGGACGTTGCCCTGGCCGGAGGCGGCGCGATCGGACCGCTGCACGGCATCCCGATCGGAGTCAAGGACATCCTGCGGACGACCGAGGCACCCACGACCGCGCAGAGCCTGATCCTCGATCCGGCGTGGAGCGTCGATGCGGGCGACGCCGAAGCCGTCGCCCGGCTCCGGTCGGCCGGAGCGGTCGTCGCCGGCAAGTTGTCGACGATGGAGTTCGCCCTCGGGATGCCAGACGCGAGCAAACCATTTCCCGTCCCGAAGAATCCGTGGAATCCGCTGCACTGGACCGGTGGGTCGAGCAGCGGAAGCGCGAGCGCGGTGGCGGCGGGGTTCGTTCTCGCCGCGCTGGGTACCGACACCGCGGGCAGCATCCGCATGCCCTCCGCGTTCTGCGGGATCACTGGCATGATGCCGACCTTCGGACGGGTACCCAGGGGCGGCTGCGTGCCGTTGAGTTTCAGTCTCGACCGAGTCGGGCCGATGGCGCGGTCGGCCGAGGACTGCGCCACGTTGCTCGGGGTACTCGCGGGCCACGACGATCGCGACCCGTCGTCGTCCCGCGAGCCGGTGCCGGACTTCACGGCGGGCCTGACGAGCGACCTGAGCGGTGTAGTCATCGGCTACGACCGGCTGGCCGGAGTCGCCGGCGATCTGGAGGATCCCGCCCTCGGGCCAGCGTTCGAGACGGCTCTTCAGGTGCTGTCGGTCGCCGGCGCCGACCTTCGCCCCGTCCAGCTCCCGCTCTACGGAGAGATGACCGCGGCGCACTTCGTGATCATGCTCAGCGAGGCCCTCGCATATCACCTGCCCGATCTCCAGACCCGTTGGCAGGACTATTTCGTTTCGACCCGGAACGCCTTGGCCTCCGGCGCGTTCATCAGCGCCGCGGACTATACGCAGGCTCAGCGAGCAAGGAGCGTCGGCCGCGAGGCTCTGGGAGCGCTGTTCGATCAGGTGGATCTTGTCGTCACTCCGACGGCGAGCTCGGCGGCCCCGGCCTTCGCCGATCTTGGTGAGTCGATGCTCGGCCGATCCAACGAGTGGTTCACCGCGGTACACACGGCCTACTGGGACGTCATGGGCAACCCGGCGATTTCCGTTCCGGCTGGCTTCAACGGCGACAAGCTTCCTCTCGGCATGCAGATCGCCGGCCGGCCGTTCGACGACGCGGCCGTGCTCAGCGCCGGACATGCCTATCAGGCTCGCACCTCGTGGCACCTGCAGGTGCCACTGCATGTTTCGCAGCAAATGCAGGAAGTCCGATGACTTCCCCATCCCGGAGGAGACCAATGCGCATCGAAAGAGCCCGGGTCGCGATCGCTGCGGCCCTGACCTGCCTCGCCGTCGCGGCCTGCTCGTCCCCCAGCAGTAACAGCGGAGGCGACCACAAGGGGTCCAGCAGTCCAGCCGGCGATCAGGGGGCTGCGCAGCGCGCGGCTCAGAGCATGGGGATCGACCTGTCCAAGTGCCCGAGCGACATCACCAAGCCGTTGGGCGGCACCATCCGTGTCGGGTCGACGATGGCGCTCACGGGCCCCGTCGCGCCGGCCCTGCTCCCGGTCGCCGACGGCATGAAGGCAGCGATCGCGGATCTCAACGCGACGTCCGGCCTTCCGGTGAAGTTCGCCCTGACCATCCTCGATGACCAATACGTGCCGAGCAAGGCGTCGGTGAACGGTCAGCAGCTGATCCAGAGCAACAAAGTCGACTTCCTGAACAACCCGATCGGCACGAGCGAGACCCAGGCTGTCCGCCCGATTGCCGAGCAGTACTGCGTGCCGGTCCTGGCCGGAAACGCCGGAGGCGAATCCGCCAACACGGTGTCGAAGTTCCCGTTCACCGTGATCTGGTCGCTTCCCGCGTACGTCGATGCCAGGGCGTGGGTCGACTACCTGAAGCAGAAATTCCCCGGGGGCGCGAAGGTGGCGATCCTGACGGCGACATCGGATGCCGTGGGACAGGACTACCTGAACGCCGTGCACCAGCTGACCCAGGGCACGAACCTCAAGGTCGTGTCATCGACCCAGGTCGCTGCCACCGCGGCTGGGCCGCCGTCGACCCAGGTGTCGCAGATGAAGGCGAGCGGCGCGAACGTGCTGATGGCCATCCCCACCACCGGGCCGCAATGCGCCTCAACGATCAAGGAGGTCGCCAATCAAGGGTGGAAGCCGGATGCCTTGCTGCTGACCAGCGAGTGCTCGACCCTCCAGTTGGTGACGCCAGCCGAGCAGGCGGCCAACGGAGTGTTGTGCAACCTTTACATCAACGATCCGGCCGCGGCCTCGGCGAAGTCCGATGCCGATCTTCAGAAGATCGTGGCTGCCGTCAAGAAGTACGCGCCCGGCGCGCAGATCACCGGGTCGACCATCTCCGGCTTCAGCGCCATCGAGTCGATGTTCAAGGCGGCCGAGCAGGCCCAGAAGTCGCCACTCGGGTTGAGCCGGCTCGGCATGCTGTACGCGGCCACCCACCTGACCTACCAATCGCCGGAGATGCTTCCCGGCGTGGTGTACAGCCTGAACTACCCGAAGGATGAGGTGGCAATGGAGTCGACGCAGATGAGCCGCTTCGATGCCGCGACCGGGCAGTTCGTCAAGGTGAAGCTGTACGACTACAACGGTCAGACAACCGGCAAGGCCAGCGGCTGACCTTGCGCCCGTTGCCACGACGCGGTCGACCGCACGATTGCGTCGTGAGTCGAGCCCGGATACAGCGGCGCGTGGCCGGCGAGGGAGTGCACCACCGCTCCGACACCCGGCTGTCTCGTCACCGACGAATGACCTCGCACCCAGGGCGAGTGTGGACCGCAGGAAAGGGAGGCCGATGCTCAACTCCACTCAGCACGGCGAGGTCGTGCTGATCGAACTCGACCATGGCGGCGTCAATGCGCTCGACCTCGAGTTGCTCGAGGCCCTCATCGATGCCTTCCGGGACACGCCCACCGACGCCCCGATCGTCCTCACCGGCGCCGGTCGCGCATTTTCGGCCGGCGTCGACCTCCGCCGCATAGTCGACGGTGGCCCGGAGTACATCGCACCGTTTCTGGACGCGCTTTCCGCGTGCTTGCTCGCCGTCTACGACCACGCGGGACCGGTCGTCGCAGCGGTCAACGGCGCGGCTATCGCAGGTGGCTGCGTCATCGCCGCCGCCTGCGATCGCCGATTGATCTCGCAAGGGCCGATCGGCTTGGCCGAGCTCGCAGTCGGAGTCGCTTTCCCCACTTCCGCGCTTGAGATCATGCGCGGCCTGGTGGGGCCAAAGGCAGCCGAACTCGTACTGAGCGCCCGCCTGATGGATGCCGACGCCGCCGTGGAGATCGGGCTCGCCGACGAGGTCCTCGCGCCGGATCGGCTGCTGGACTCGGCACTCGAACAGGCGGCGAGGTTGCACGCATTGCCGGGTGGCGTCTTCGCGTACACGAAATGCCAGCTGCAAGGACCAGCGCGTGAACGGATCAGCGCCCGCGCGCCGAGCGACGATGTGGTCATGCATCAGCTGTGGGCGTCTTTCGGCGTGCGGGCGGCGGTTGAGGGCTACATGTCCCGACTGGCGCGGCCGCGCGGCTAGCGCTAGCAGTCGCTGCCAACTCGTCCGGTCATCGATCGTTCGGATCCGCTGTCGTCGCGATTGGTCGCCGGCCAGGTTTTGCCTGCTGGAACGGGACAGGATCGCCGCTGCTTCGGTGTCCTAACGTCCGCTCGACGCCTCAGCGATTATCAGACGGAAGGTCATCGGGATGCAGCGTTCCATCGGCGCGACAGGGGCGAGCGAATTCCGCCTCGACGGGAAGGTCGCCTTTATTACGGGGGGCACCAAGAACATCGGGCGGGCGACTGCGCTCAAGTTCATGATGGCGGGCGCGGACGTCGTGATCACCGCACGCACGGAGTCCAGCCTGCGCGAAACGAAAGCCGAACTCGAGTCCCTCCGGCCAGGGGGGAAGGTCCTGGCAGTGACCGCGGACGTCTCGGATGAGCAGGCGATCGAGCGGTCGGTCGACGCGGCATTGGACACGTTCGGCGGCGTCGACATCCTCGTCAACAACGCGTACTTCAGTGGCCGGCCGCGTGGACGCCGAGCGGTGCTTGAGACCTCGTATGACGAGTGGGACGCAGTGTGGCGGGGAAATGTCATGGCGCCGTTTCGCTACGCGCAGTTGCTCGAGCCGGGCATGCGGAATCGGGGCGGAGGCTCGATCATCAATCTCGGTTCCATCGCTGCGTCGGGCTATTTCGACGGGCTGATTGCTTACGCGACTTCCAAGAACGCATTGGCGACCATGACGCGGTATCTGGCGGTGGAGCTGGCTCCGCTGATCAGAGTGAACGCAGTGTCGCCGGGTGCGATCTCGCCCGACGGCGAGCCGATGGGGCCGATCCAGCGTCGGCTTTCGGAGCTGTCGCCGATGCAGCGGGTAGGTGCGGCGCAGGAACTGGCTTCCGTCGCGTTGTTCCTCGCATCTGACGCCTCGTCGTTCGTGACGGGTCAGGTCGTCGTGGCCGATGGTGGCGTATCGGCGCGTGCGTTTTGAATGAGCTTCAACGTGACGAGGGCTTCCTGGGCGACGTGACCCAGGTTTGCGTCGTGACCGCTAGCTTCACGCGGACCCTGGAGAACTTCGTGCACGTCGGTGTGACGCCGTGGCGCGTGATGCATCTCGGACCACACAACATGTCCGAACAGATCTACCGAGGCCAGCCCGCGGAGTCCGAGATTCGCGTAGGCCTGGCCAGGTGCGGACGGACGGAGTGGGAGGTCATCGAACCGCTCTCCGGCCCGAGCATTCACGCCGACTGGTTGGCGACGCACGGCGATGGGGTGCACCACGTCGCCATGAGGTCCACCGGCGGGAACTTCGAGGACCGCCTTAACGCGGCCAGTGATCGCGGGCTGACCTGCGTCCAATCGGGCACTTGGGGCGGCCTCAGGTTCGCCTACCTCGACGGAGTCGACGTCATCGGTACCTACATCGAGCTCATGGACGTTCCCGCGGGTTTCACACTGCCGGAACCCGACGCTTGGTATCCGCACGCGCCGACGTGAGCCCCGCAACTGCGCGGCGGCCTAGTCGCGCAGCTGCGACATCAGGTTACGGAGATAGTCGCGGGCGGCGGCTCGGCCGGCCGGGACACGCACCGGTACGCGAACGTCGGTCGCCCCGCCCGCGGCAAGCCGTTCGACTGACTCGCGCAGCTCCGCCGGGTTGTCGTACGGCATCTGCCCCAGGCTGCCCACGACGCCGATCTCGTCGGGATCTCGCCCTAGATCAGCAATTCGATCTTTCATCCGCTGGATCTCGCGCGGCAGCTCGAGCGGAGCGACGCCCCACGGGATCCAGCCGCTGCCGAATCGGGCAATTCGTCGGGCCACGGCGCCGTTCACCGTGCCGCGGACCCAGATCGGGACTCCGCCCGGTTGAATCGGTTTAGGCATCTGATGGATGCGCGAGAACGAGACGGTCTCGCCGGAATAGGACGCAACCTTCTCGCGCCACAGGAGCTGGCAGACCTCTAGGCATTCGTCCAGTTTGCGACCGCGAGACTTGAAGGGAACGCCGACTGCGTCGTACTCGTCGGCCTGCCACCCGACACCGACTCCGAGGTCCAATCGTCCGCCGCTGAGCAGGTCGAGAGTCGCTGCTGTCTTGGCGAGCACGACCGGGCTGCGCAGTGCGGCCAGCAAGACGCCGGTACCGAGACGCAACCGGGTTGTCTGCGCGGCGAGGTAGCTCAGCGTTATCAGTGGCTCGAGGAAGTGCCCGTCCGGGCCGGTTGGCTGTTGCTTACCTGTCCATCCGCCTTTGCTCGCGTCGGCGTAGTCGTCCAGATGCTCGCCCATGAGGACGTGCTCGGAGACGACGATCCGGTCGAAGCCGGCCTCCTCCGCCGCTGCGACGGAGTCGAAGAACCAGGACCAATCGCCGGGGTCGTCGGCGAAGTTCCGCAGTGCGATCGATAGTTGCGGGGCGGTCATCTGCGGTGCCCGGAGATCGAGCCCGCGTAACGCATCAGAACTTCCGCGTCCTCGACCTTCGCAGCTTGACCGTTCATCAACTGGCCCTCTTCTCGGCAGTGGGAATGCAACGTGAGCGCCGATGCGTCTACGTGCTCGGTTCTCCGTTCGGCGGACCGCCTACGACCTCGGACGTGTCGTCGTCCGTCGCGACCCCCCAACGGTGGAGGGTTGAGGACAGGTCTCGTTGCGCTTCGGTGAAGGCGACCGGTTCGCTGCTCGGCGTCCGATCGAAGCGCGGAACCGGCGCAGCCTGGAGATGCCCGTCGATCTCAAGGAAGTTCCCTCGCGCGTGATTGTGCGGGTGCGCAGCGGCCTGCGTCATGGATAACACGGGAGCGAAGCAGCAATCTATGCCCTCGAAGTGCGCACACCATTGCTCCTGCGTTCGCGTGGCGATGATCTGCGCCACCTGTTCTCGCACGCCCGGCCAGGTGCTCTGGTCCCCTTGGGTGGCGACGATTCGGTCGGCGTCCAGCCCCACCCTCTCGAGGAACCGCCGGTAGAACTGAGGCTCCGCGGCCGCGACGGTGACGTATTGCCCGTCGCTCGTCTCGTAGACGGAGTAGAACGGCGCGTGACCGGCCATCGGGTTGCTGCCGCGCTCGTCGGTCATGATGCCCATTGCCAGGTGCTGGAACAGTGCCGCTTGCATGGACACCGAACCGTCGACCATCGCGGCGTCGACAACCTGCCCTCTGCCGGATTGCACCCGTTCGTGGAGGGCGACCAGCACGCCGAAGGCGAGCAGCAGCCCTCCGCCGCCGTGGTCACCGATGATGTTCAGCGGTATCACCGGTGGGCCGTCGCCCGCTGAGGTGTTGTGCAGCACGCCGGCGAGAGCAATGTAGTTGAGATCGTGGCCCGCGGCGTGAGCCAGCGGCCCAGTCTGCCCCCATCCGGTGATTCGCCCGTAGACGAGCCGCGGATTGCGCCCGAGGCACTGCTCGGGACCCAATCCGAGACGCTCCATCACGCCGGGCCTAAACCCCTCAATGAGCACGTCGGCTTGATCGACCAGTCGAAGGAAGGTCGCGACGTCAGTTGCCGATTTCAGGTCGAGGTCGACGCATGGGCGATTGCGCATTATCAAGGTCTCGGCCGCCGGCGCCGCCGCGGCCGGGCGGTCGACGCGCAGGACGTCGGCCCCAAGGTCCGCCAGCAGCAGTCCTGCATACGGTGCGGGGGCGAGACCAGTCAGTTCCAGAACACGAAGATCGGCCAGCGGTCCGCTTCGGGTTCTCGGTGGTGAATTAGGCGAACCAGGCGAGGGCATGACTTCCGAACGTAGTCAGATGCATGCGGCGTGATCCGGGGCCGTCCCGGTGACCGGAACGGGCGCCGGTACGGCCACCGGCTATTTCGCGCCCGACACGACACCCGGGCCGCCAGCGCGACGGGTCCGGACGGTCGCAGTTCCGTTGAGCGGTATTGGTCCTTGCGGCGTGCCCGCGTTGCGAACAACGTGATGCGGCATGCCCGACACCAACCCGCCTCAGCGGCCTGACCTGTCGCAGTTCTCTCTGGACGGCCGCACAGCTGTCATCACCGGCGCCAGCCGGAACATCGGCGCGGCCCTGGCCATGGGTTTCGCGACGGCCGGCGCCGACCTCGTCCTCGTGGCCCGAGACACCCAGCGCCTGGCGGCGCATGCTGAGGCGGTTCGCGAGCGTTCCGGTCGTCGGGTGGAGACCGTGGCGGTCGACATCACCGAGCCCGACGCGGCCGAGGTGATCGCTGACGCCGCGGCAACGATGCGCGGGGTCGTGGACATCCTGGTGAACAACGCGTTCCATGGCGGATCGGTCCTGGCACCCATCGTGGAGACCCCCGAGTCGGTGTGGCGGGAGGTCCTCGACACGAACCTGATGGCTCCGGTTCGCCTGTGCGCGCGCTTCGCGCCGATGCTCGAGCAAAGTGGCACAGGTGTGATCATCAACGTGGTTTCCGGCTCAGGGCTGCTGCCTACGCCCAATGTTGGCGCCTATGGAGTGTCCAAGGCTGCTCTCTGGATGCTCACACGGTCCCTGGCCGTCGAGATGGCGCCAGCCGTGCGAGTCAACGCGCTATGCCCGGGTATCACAAGCCCGGACGGGCGCCCCGAGCACCCCGTTCAGGAACTCTTGCTACCGCAGGTCCCGCTGGGGCGACTTGGCCGGGCAGAGGAGATGGTCGGCGGGGCGATCTACCTCGCCTCAGCCGCGGCCTCATACGTCACCGGGGAACTCTTGATCGTCAACGGCGGACGTCCGTGGTGAGCTCGAGCGCCGAGGGCCTTCCCGACTACCAGACGCGTTCTGCCGATCTACCTACAGCGCGTGGCCGCCGCGCTCGTCCTGGATTCTCAAAGTTCTTCGCCGGTCACCGGCTTCGGCATCGACGCCGACCCGACCGCGATCGAGGTCGAGGCGACGTGCAGAGATCTCCGAACCCGGCGTCTGGCTGGGTGGTCGACCGTGGCGGGTCATGCGGAATCGGCCCGGACGTGACCGTGGTGTTTGCAATGCGCGACCGCGCTCCCGAGCTGAACCACTGCCTGACCGCGCTTCGCCGGGCCGGCGTCGAGAACGTCCTCGACATCCTCCGCTCCGGCAACTGGACGAGTCGATCCCACCACTGCACCGCGTGCTGGATTAATTGGTTCCACATGCATCGAATATTCATCGAAAATGATCGTGAAGTGCCAGCTTGATCAACCCGACTCAACGATGAATCGCTTATGTAGCAGGGGTTTCCGACTCGACCCAACGCGGCCAAACGGACCAAGATCATCTCGAAGGTTTACTGGCTGAAATCAACGGCGGAGCGTACCGGCGCGGCGCGGGCGCAGCGCGGTACGTCGCATCGCTTGAAGATTCCGGCCCACCACCTTGGCAGCCATTTGCTCGGCCTGCGGTCGACCCAAGGGCGCCAAGGCTCGGAACTGTTGCCGCGAGATTCATGACATCGGCGTACCTCGAGGAACGCGACATGGGTCACTGGCAGTGCGGGGCCAACCCCCAGCTCCACCTGCGTCACGAGCGCACGGAGGGTCTCCTTGCCTGCTAGGCGCGGCAGCCCACGGGAAACTTTGGCACGACGGCATCGCGAGGACCGGGTTGGCGCGGGTGCGTGCTTACTGAAGCGATCCAACTAAACAGCGGAGCCCCGGTGGGCTGATGATGATCTTGGTCAGCGTCGAAGCGTGCAACGGGCCTGCAACGCCAGAGCCGCAATCAGGTCGAGACAACCAACGCAACCAACGCATGGAGGTCAACAAGTTCGGGAGATTCGTCGGTAACCAACCCAGCCAACGCCGGGCGGAAAACGTTGACACGGTAGGGGTCACTGGTTCAATCCCAGTATCGCCCACCCTTACAGGCCCTGGATTCCGGGGTCTCTCGATCGTTGTCTGCCGCGGCTGTCAGGGGAACTTTTTCCACCGTCCCTCGGAAACGACCTCGACGGTGCCATCAACCACCTTGATGGCTGTCTGATCGTCGATCGCGTACGCAGGTCCGCCGATCTCGGTGGCCCAGCGCTCCGCCTCAGCCATGGTGTTGGTCGGGAAGACGTCCAAGTGAGGGAAGATCGAGAAGTCGACTACCCCCAGAGTCGTGTCGTCCGGCGCGGACCGCCACTCCACGAAGTCGGCCCCGATCCGGGGTGTCATCGCCATGCTGCCCGCGCTGACTCCCACCCAGACCGTCTTGGGCAGCGACGGTAGGAGGTCCGCCAGCCCGGACTCGCGCATCCAGTGGCACAAGTACGTCGCCTCGCCGCCGTCGACCAGCAGGACGTCGACATCACGGACCCAGGGCACCCAGCGTTCCTCACCGATGCTGGGCAGTGCCGTCAGTTCGAGCAGGCCCAGCGACTTCCACTGCATCGCGGTCATGCCACCCCACGGGGGTAGGCCGCTGACGAAGCCCCGCGCCGACACCGGTCCGCACATGGGGTGGCCCCACTGCGCGGTGGGGATGCAGAGTGCGGTGGCCTCGGCCGTCGGCCTGCCCAGCAGGTCGACCAGCGCATCGGCGATGCTCGGGTTCGTCACACCCCCAGACGTGAGAAGAAGTTTCACGACACGTTCCGAAGGTGCGATGCGTGGGTGAGGCGAACGGGCTGGGGACGCGTCATCACGTGACTCCTTGGCTTCGCGGCCGTCCGCCGGCCGCGCTGAGATCCGACACCCGGCCAGAGGAAGGACATCGGGGAATTCTGCAACGTCGCTCCTGCCGGCACCATCATCGGCGCGGACTGGCGCGGACTGGCGCGGACTGGCGCGGACTGGCGGTCGTGGCCGATCCCCGCTGCCGAGCTGCAACCGCGCAGGCGGATGCTGTTCGTCGGCAGTCAGGCCGCGGCGAGAACCCCGAGCTCGGCGAAGTGCGCGCCGGATCCGCCCCCTTTCACACATCCGGCCGAGTTCGACGGCAACGCTGACACCGCCCCGCCGGCGCCGTCGCGTGACCCCCGATTCAGTCGGCTGACGCACGCGGTGCTCGGCGGATCCAGGAAGGCTGGCCGTAGGCGGTCGCCTTCAGACGACCGGCTGCCGGCATCGGCGACGTCAGGACAACGAGCGCGAAGAAGGATGAATCCCATGAGCGACCGCCCGCGCGTCATCGTCGGCGCCCACGACTCGTTGACCGGGTTACGTGCGCTGCGCGTGGCCGTCTCGGCGGCCCGCGAGCGCGGAGTCGAACTGCGCGTGGTGCGCGCGTATCAGCCACCCCGCCCCGCCGATCAATGGGGCACGGTGGTGGTCGGCGCGCGACTGCAGGAGGACCGTTGGCGCGCGGCGGATGCGCGAGCGGTAGACCTCATCGAGGCGGCGTTCGGCGCGGCGATGGGCGGTCCGCCGGAGGACCTGCCGGTTTGCTTCGCCACGGGACCTGGGCCCGCACGGCGCCTGCTCGTCCATACGGTCGTGGGTGACAGCGATCTACTCGTCGTCGGAGCCTCGCGGCGCGGTCACTGGTGGCTGCCGTTCCGCCGATCGACGAGCCGCTACTGCGCCGCCCGGGTCAGCTGCCCGGTGCTCGTTGTCCCTCCGGCGTCGGCTACCCGCGAACTCGGCCACAGCAGGTTTCGCTGGTGGTGTCGGCGCCGCCTGAAAACTGACCCCGGAGCGCCGCCCGAATTTTGACCCCTCTGGCGCTGACTCTCGGCTTAACTCGAGCCGAGGGAGACGAAGGGGTGTTATGCGTGGAGGACTGGGCTGAGATCCGCCGGTTGCATCGGGCGGAGGGGTTACCGATCAAGGCGATCGCCCGGAAGTTAGGCGTTGCGCGGAACACGGTGCGGGCGGCGATCGCCTCGGGTACGGCACCGAAGTACGAGCGCCGACCTGCTGGGTCGATCGTGGATGCGGTCGAGGGCAAGATCCGTGAGCAGCTCGCGCTGGATGCGTGGATGCCGGCGACGGTGATCGCCGAGCGGATCGGCTGGACCCGCGGGATCACGGTGTTGAAGGAGCGGGTGGCCGAGCTGCGGCCGGCTTACCTGCCGCCGGACCCGGCGTCACGGACGAGCTACGAGGCGGGCGATATCGCGCAGTGCGATCTGTGGTTCCCGCCGATCCAGCTGCCGGTCGGGTTCGGTCAACACCGCCGTCCGACGCAGCTGCCGGTGTTGACGATGGTCACCGGTTACTCCCGTTGGTTGTCTGGACAGCTGATCCCGACCCGGGCCGCGCCGGACTTGTTCGCGGGCTGGTGGGCCGTGATCGAGCGGCTTGGGGCGGTGCCGCGGACGTTGGTCTGGGACGGTGAGGGCGCGATCGGCCGATGGCGGGGCGGCCGGAGCGAGCTCACCGGCGAGTGTCAGGCCTTCCGCGGCACTCTGGGCGCGAAGGTCATCGTGCTGCGGCCGCGGGAGCCGGAGCACAAGGGCATCATCGAACGCGCCCACGACTACTTGGAGCGCTCGTTCCTGCCCGGCCGTCGCTTCACCGGCCCGGGCGACTTCAACGCCCAGCTGCAGGACTGGTTCACGCTGGTCAACGCCCGCCGGCGCCGGGCGTTGGGTTGCGCGCCGACCGAACGGATCGCTGCGGACAAGGCCGCGATGCTGGCGTTGCCGCCGCTCGCGCCGGCGACCGGGTGGCGAGCCTCGACCCGGCTGCCGCGTGATCACTACGTGCGCATCGACTCCAACGACTACTCGATCCACCCGGCGGTGATCGGCCGCCGCATCGAACTGATCGTGGACCTGCACCGGGTCCGGGCGCTCTGCGACGGCCGCGTCGTGGCCGACCACGAACGAGCCTGGGCCTGGCACCAGACGATCAGCGACCCCGACCACCTGGCCGCGGCGACGCGGCTGCGGCGCGAGCGGGTCGGAGTGCTCCGACCAGCACCGGAGCAGGAGGTCGAACAGCGGTGTCTGGCCGACTACGACACCGCCCTCGGCCTGGTCGACGATCTCGACGGCGGGGTGGCGTGATGGCCACCCGCACCAGCACCGCGAAGACCGCCCGCGACCTGACCGGCGAGATCAGCTACCTCACCCGAGCACTCAAGGCACCGACCCTGCGCGACAGCGTCGAACGCCTGGCCGAGCGGGCCGTCGCCGAGTCGTGGTCGCACTTGGAGTTCCTGGTCGCCTGCCTGCAACGTGAGGTCTCCGCCCGCGAGTCCCACGGCGGCGAGGGCCGCATCCGCGCCGCCCGCTTCCCGGCCCGCAAGAGCTTGGAGGAGTTCGACTTCGACCACGCCCGCGGCCTGAAGCGGGACCTGATCGCGCACCTGGGCACCCTCGACTTCGTCACCGCCAAGGAGAACGTGGTGTTCCTCGGCCCGCCCGGCACCGGCAAGACCCACCTCGCCATCGGCCTGGCGATCCGGGCCTGCCAAGCCGGGCACCGGGTCCTGTTCGCCACCGCCGCCGACTGGGTCGCCCACCTCGCCGACGCCCACCACGCCGGCCGGCTGCAGGCCGAACTGGTCCGGCTCGGCCGCTACCCGCTGCTCGTGATCGACGAGGTCGGCTACATCCCCTTCGAACCCGAAGCCGCCAACCTCTTCTTCCAACTCGTCAGCTCCCGCTACGAACGTGCCTCGCTCATCGTCACCAGCAACAAGGTCTTCGGCCGCTGGGGCGAGGTGTTCGGCGACGACGTCGTGGCCGCAGCCATGATCGACCGCCTCGTCCACCACGCCGAAGTCATCGCGTTGAAGGGAGACAGCTACCGCCTCAAAGACCGCGACCTAGGCCGCGTCCCCGCGGCCAGCACAACCGAAGACTGACCATCAACAGGCCGCCCGGGGGGTCAATTTTCAACCGGCGATAGGGGGTCAATTTTCGGGCGGCGTTGACAGGTGGCGCTTTCGGGTCCGCCGGGAGTTGCACCGCCTGACCGACGCCGGCGTGCCCAACCTCACTTGAACCGGGCGACGGCCGGCCTCACCACGAGAGCGGGCGTGGACCGATCCGAGTCAGCGGTGATCCAGGCGTGCCGCGAGCTGGGAGCGGGACGTGACGTCGAGCTTCGGGAAGATCCGGTACAGGTGCGTGCCGACGGTACGGGGGGAGAGGAAGAGCCGCTCCCCGATCTGCCGGTTGGAGAGTCCGGTACTGGCCAACTGCGCGATCAGCAGCTCCTGCGCGGAAAGCAGGTCGTGAGCGGCAAGCCGCTCATCGCCGGTCGCGCGTTCGCCGGCCGCGCGCAGTTGGCCACGCGCTTGATCAGCCCAACAGTCCGCGCCGATGGCGGTGAGCACGCCGAGTGCTGATCGCAGTGGTTCGCGAGATTCCGAGACGCGCCGTTGTCGCCGCAACCACGTGCCGTAGGCGAGTTCGAGGCGGGCCCGGTGCCACGGCCACCGGACGAGGTCTCCGGCGAGCGCCAGTTGGAACCGCTCCTCCGCGGCCCCGTCCTCAGCCAGTACCGCGTCGGCGTAGGCCAGTTGATGACGCAGCGTCGTCGAGGCCGATCGGTCGGCCACGGCGCGAAGATCGTCGAGAACCTCGGCGGCCTCGGTGCCGCGGTCGCAGTGCACGGCGGCCTCCGCGAGATACATGACCGCGCGGAACCGCTCCACCTGGTGGAACGCCGGGTCGGCCGGGTCGAACATTCGGCGTAAGGCGGAGTACGCCTCGTGGTACCGGCTCTCGCCGAGGTACGCGTAGCCCCGCGCCAGTTGGACACACGCCAGCAGGTCGTTCAATCCGCGCCGGCTGGCGACCAATTCGACCTCGGTAGCGGCCGCATGCGCGGTGGCCGCGTCGCCGCGCAATCCCGCGCTCATGCCCTGGGCGATGTGCGTGCCGATGTCCCAGATCGGCTGCCCGGTCTCACCGCTCAGCCGGCGCGCCTCGTCCATCGAGGCTTCGGCGTGCGACCAGAACCCGAGTTCGATCCGATCGTGCAAGACCATCCCGAAGACGTGCGACAGCAGACCCAGGCGGCCCTGCTCCCGCAGCCTGCACTCGGCCCGGTCCAGGTAGTCCATTGCTCGCACCGGTGCGCCGATCGCGTGTGCGGCCTGGCCCAGCAGCCTGAGGGAATCCGGATCGGTGACGGTCTCCAGCACGACGCGGTCGAGGGTTGCGCGGACGGCAGTGCTGGACCCGATGGGATCAGCGACCGCGAGCGCGGCCACGAACCGGGCGTCGGGAGAGCTCGGTTGTACGGCCAACAGTGTCCGGACGACCTGGGCGGATGCCTGAGGATCGGTCCGGGCCCACCAGCTGCGCATCGCCGCCCCGTGCAACAGATTGAGGGCGAGCGAAGAGTCGCCGGCGGCAGCTGACCGTTCGGCCATCTCACAGAGCTGGCGGATGCGCCGGGCATCTCCAGGCACGCCGTCGTTGAAGATCTCGCTCAACCAGGCCATCCGGGCGATCTCCAGATCGGTGAGCGTGTTGCGGGCCGCAGCGTCCAGCAGCCGGTGAACGGTGTCGGCGCGACCGAGCCCGAAGGCGTGCTCCGCGGCCAGGAGCAGCCGACGCCCGCGCGCGTTCGAGTCGCTGGTGAGCTGTGCCGATCGTTCAAGCGCGCCGATGGCGGCAGCGACCGAGCCTCGCCTGATGCTCGCGATGTGGTTCTCTTCGAGCTCGTCCGCGACCCGGTCGTCGTGCCCGATCGTGGCCTGTGCACGGTGCCAGATACGCCGACTCGGCTCGTCGGTCATGATCTGGGCGAGCGCCGCGTGGGCCTTCTGCCGGCGCCGCCCGGACTCTGTTTGCAGCACGCCGGATCGAACCAGCGGGTGGCGGAAGCGCACGTGGACGGCATCGACTGTGATCAGCCCGGCCGCAACCGCCGGCTCGAGGGCGTCGGACGCGCCCGCCGCCGCGTTGAGCACCGCCGTAGCTGCGACAACCTCGGACAGGCTCCCGTCGTTGTTCAGGGCGGCCACCAGCAGCGCATCGCGCGTAGCCCCGGGCAGCTCGTCCAGGCGCGCGGCGAAGGCCTGCTCAAGTCGTGCGCTGAGCGGCACGACCGCGCTGTTGAACTCCGGCCTGAGCGCCGGCGAGCGCCAGACGGCGGGCAATTCGACGAGGGCGAGCGGGTTGCCGAGGGCCTGGCGGAGGATGCTCTCGCGTGCCGTCGGATCCAGGTCGGCCGCGTGGCGCGCCAACAGCTCGCGGGCGGCCAGATCGTCCAGCTCGCGGACCACCAGCTGCCGTGAAGAGGCTGCACCGAACGCGGTGTCGTGCCCGCTCTGGACAGCACCGACGATCAGCACCGGATCGCTTTCCAACCGGCGAGCCAAGAACGCGAGGGTGTCCTGGGTCGCGTGGTCCAACCACTGGACGTCGTCGGCGACCAGCACGATGGGTCGTCGCGCGGCGTGAGTCGTCAGCAGGCTCAACGCGGCCAGACCGATGAGGAACGGTTCGGGCGCTGGGTCGTCGGCCTGGCCGAACGCGGACAGTAGCGCCCGCCGTTGTACCGGCGGGAGGGTCCCGGCCGATCCCAGCAGGGGGCGGATCAACTCGTGCAGACCGGCGAACGGGAGATGCGCCTCGGCCTCGACTCCGGTGCTCACCAGGACGCGATAACCGAGCTCCTCACCCCGCGCGACTGCGGCGGACAGGAGGGCTGTCTTGCCGATGCCGGGGTCGCCGCGCAGGACCAGCCCACCGCCGTGCGCGGCGGCCTCGGACAGAACTGCGTCGAGCATCCGCCGCTCCTCGTCGCGGCCCACCAGCGCGGCGGCGTCAGCTGCGGCCGCCGTCCGGGGCCCTCGGGGCAAGCCGACACGCTCGGCCTTCGCCGAGGCACCCGGCCGGCGGGCCACGATCGGGCGCGCAGCCTCGTGACGATGTCCAGCCCGGTCCCGCCGCTGGTGGCCGGCAGGCGGATCGGCGGCCGGCTCTCCGTCGACGTCGAAGCGCGGAACCACGCCGACCTGCACCGGCATGTTCACGAGGTCCTCCTTGGCCGATGATGGATGCCGTCCGATCCACATTCGCGCCTTTCGCCGGGCGTCGAGCCAGTGAATTCCCCTGGTCGCCGGCACCAGGGGAGCTCCCGGGTTCCGCGGGGGCCCGGGCCGGGGCGTGGTGGTCGCCATCAGGAGGACCGTACGAATGACCGGCCGTGGACGGGCCTGTCTTCGGGTCGCTACCTACCTCGGAACGGCCACGGCATGTGCCCGGATCGTCGTTCCCGACACTCCGGCCAGGACGTCGGCGGCGCGCTCGAGCGAACCTATGACGGCGGCTCGTCCCGTGCGCGTGGCGAACTGAGAACACGCCTGGATCTTCGGGCCCATGGAGCCGGCCGGAAATGACATGGCGTCGAGTTGGTCGACGTAGACCGAGTACAGCGCGGTCTCGCCGACCGTCCCGAAGCCCGTCTTGACCGCGTCGACGTCGGTGAGCACCACCAGCCGGTCGGCGTCCAGTTCGACCGCGAGCAGCGAGGCGGCGAGATCCTTGTCGACGACGGCTTCGACGCCGTGCAACGCGTTGCCGTCGCGCACCACGGGTGCGCCGCCGCCACCCGCGCAGACGACGACCGGGGCCGCCCTGAGGGCGCTGCGGATCAACTCGATTTCGACGAAGCCCTGCGGCCCGGGCGACGGCACCACCCGGCGCCAACCGGCGGTGTCAGCGGCAACGTGCCACCCGCGCCGTTCTCGGTATTCGAGGGCCCGGGCGTGGCTGAAGCTGGCGCCGATGAACTTGGTCGGGACCGCGAGCGCCGGATCATCAGGGTCGACCAGTGTTTGGGTGAGGATGACCGCGACGGGTCCGCCCACACCGGCGTTGGCGAGCTCCTGCGCCAGCCAGTAGCCGATCATGCCCTGGGTCTGTGCGACAAGCGTGTCGAGCGGGAACGGCTCGCTGAGCTGCGGGTCGTCCGCGCTCTCGCCGGCCAGCATGCCGACCTGCGGCCCGTTCCCGTGACAGATGATGACCTCGTGGCCGGCGATCAATGGGGCGAGCTGTCGGGCCGCGACCGAGACGTGCCGGCGCTGGATGGCTGCATCCGGTCGTTCGGCGCGCTGTAGCAGGGCGTTGCCGCCGAGCGCGATCACGTAGCGCACGGCAGCATCACCCGCCGAGGGCGGCGACGAGCAGCGCCTTGATGGTGTGCATCCGGTTCTCGGCCTGTTCGAACACCAGCGAAGCAGGGGAGTTGAACACCTCGTCGGTCACCTCGGCTCCCACCAGGCCGAACGTCGCCTGAACCCGCCGGCCGATCTCGGTGGAGGCGTCGTGGATCGCCGGTAAGCAGTGCAGGAAGCGGGCGTCCGGGCGGCCGGTCGCGGCCAGCAGTTCGCTCGTGACGCGGTACGGAGTGAGCAGCGGCACGCGATGCGCCCATTCGTTGTCGGCCTCGCCCATGCTGACCCAGACGTCGGTGTAGAGATAGTCGGCGCCGCGCACCGCGTCGGTCGGGTCGGCGGTGACGGTGAGCCGGGCGCCCGAGGTGGCGGCAAGGCCCTGGGCGATCGAGATCACGTCGGCGGGCGGCTGCAGTTCCGCCGGGGCGGCGATCCGGATGTCCATGCCCAGGAGGGCACCGGTGACCAGCAGCGAGCGGGCGACGTTGCCGCGTCCGTCGCCGACGAAGCAGCAGCCGATGGTGTCGACCGGTCCGGGGTGGTGATCGGTCATCGTCAGAACGTCGGCGAGCATCTGAGTGGGGTGCCATTGGTCGGTCAGTCCGTTCCACACCGGCACGCCCGCGTGTCGGGCGAACTCGTCCACCACGGCCTGGTCGAAGCCCCGGAACTCGATGCCGTCGTACATCCGGCCGAGCACCTGGGCAGTGTCGGCGATGCTCTCCTCGCGGCCGATGTGGGTGCCGTCGGGTCCCAGGAACGTGACGTGCGCGCCCTGGTCGTACGCGGCGACCTCGAACGCGCAACGGGTGCGGGTGGAGTTCTTCTGGAAGATCAGCGCGATGTTGCGGCCGACGAGGCGGCGTTGCTCGCGCGCTTCGCGCTTCGCCTGCCGCAGCTCGCCGGCGGACCGGACGAGGTCGATGAACTGGTCTCGGCCCAGGTCGAAACCGGTGAGCAGAGAACGAGGAAGCGTCGTGGCCGTCATGCGCGGATCTCCTCGCTGTCGTTGGTCGGCGCCGCGTCCGGCGGCAACGGGTCGCGCCGGACCGGGCAGCTCATGCAGCGCGCACCGCCCCGTCCGCGGCCCAGTTCGCTGCCGGGCAGCGTGATGACCTCGACGCCGTGCCGCCGCAGCATGGTGTTGGTGGTGACGTTGCGGTCGTAGCCGAGAACGACCCCCGGCGCGACGGCGAGGTAGTTGTCGGCATCGTTCCACTGTTCGCGGGCGGCCGAGCGGGCGTCCTCGTCGGCCTGGAGGACGCGGACATCGTCGCGGCCGGTGATCTCCGCCAGCGCCGCGGGCAGGCCGACACGCCGCTCGATCTCGAGCCCGGAGCCGTCCTGCGATCGCGTCACGAGCCACATGCGCGCGTGCTCGAGGTCGAAGTACGGGTAGGCGACGAAGGTATCGACGTCGAGCATGGTGAGCAGGGTGTCGAGGTGCATCGCCGACCGTGCCTTGGGCATTTCGACGGCGAGGACCCGATCGGTTCCGGCATGCTGGAACAGCGACCTGGTCAGGATCTCGACGCCCATCGGCGTGCTGCGCTCGCCCATGCCGACCATCACCGCGCCGGCGCCGAGCACGTGGATGTCACCGCCTTCCCAGGTGGCGGGGCTGTGATCCGTGCCGTCGGCCCCGTACAGGACGGTGAACCTCGCCCTCGCGAACATCGGGTGATGCTCCAGCACGGTGCGCGTGTTGATCGCCTCGCGGCGCCGCGCCGGCTTGGCCATCGGGTTGATGCTCACGCCCCGGCCTATCCAGGCCTGGTTGTCGCGTTGGAAGAGGGTGTTGGGCAGCGGGGCGAGCAGGAAGTCGTCGATCTCCAGGCTCGACCAGGTCAGGCTCCGTGACCTCAGCGAACTCAGGTCCGACTTCACGATCCCGCCGATCAGCAACTCGGCAAGCTGACCCGGCTCGGTGTCTGCGAACAGGCGCCGCAGCTCCTTGGCGAGCGTCGGGCCGAACCGGTCTTCCGTGCACACCTGCGCGATCGCGAAGTCCCGGCCGCCAGGTGTCGCGAGTGCTTCGGCAAGCAGTCCGGCGAACAGGTGCACCCGCGCCCCGTGCTGGCGAAGCACCTCGGCGAACGCGTCGTGCTCGTTGCGCGCGCGATCCGGCCACATCACGTCGTCGAACAGGAGATCCGCGGCGTTGCCCGGGGTTAGCCGGTCGAGCTCTCGTCCGGGTCGGTGCACGATGACCTCGCGCAGCACGCCCACCTCGGAGTCGAGCCCGACCTGCAGGTGTGCATCCAGCGGGGGGTGCGTTGTCACTGTCATTTCTGCGTCCTTCCGATGGGCTCGGTCTCGACCGCCCGTTCAGGGGGGCGGGCCGGCGGTGGGGTGTCGCCGTGCACCACCAGCACGGGGCACGCGGCGTGCTCGCTACAGGCGGCGCTCACCGAACCCAGGAGCAGGCCCGCGAATCCGCCGTGTCCACGGCTGCCGACCACCAAAGCGGTCGCGTCCCGGCTGATGTCGATCAGCGCCGGGGCCGCGGAGCCTTCGACGACTCGCCGGCGGAGTGTGGCCGGAATCGCGTCGCCGAAGACGCGGTCGAGGGACAGCTCCAGGATCTTGGTCGCGTCGTCGGCCGGGCTCCAGTTCGAGCCGGCCGGTATCCACGGGAATCCCCACTCGAACGGGGGCGGCCACGCGACCACGGCCTCGACGTCGTCATCGGTGAGCGCGGCCAGGTAGGCGGCCCAGCGCAGCGCGTGGTCCGACTGGGGCGAACCGTCAACGCCGACGACGACGGTCATGAACCCACCTCGGCACTACGCAGGTGGTCACGCCGCGACCCGGCCGCCTCGGCCGCCGCGATGTCCACTGGCTCGGCGACCTGGCCGCTACGTTCGCGCCGGGCCTTGATGAAGGCGTACAGCAGGATCCCGACCAGCACGAGGAGCATCGCCTGGTAGACCGACTGCCAGCCGGCGGCGAAGGTGACCCACAGCGAGAACAACACGCTGGCGCCGGCGACCGAGAGATCGCGCGCGAGCAGCCAGCCGCTCACCTGCCGGCGCCGGGACATCAGATATGCCAGTTGCGCGCAGGCGGAGAAGAAGTACGGGATCGCCACGGTCACCACGGTGAGGTCGACCAGATCGGTGAACACCGTGAGGCCGGTGCTGGTGTTGTAGGACCACAGCAGCAACAGTGACGGGAGGAGCGCAGCCAGCAGCACGCCGAGCCAGGCCGTGTCCCGGCTGTCGGTCCGGGCGAAGAAGCGTGGGAACAGGCCGTCGTTGGCCATCGCGCGCGACACCTCGGTGGTCACGAGGGTCCATCCGTTGAGCGCGCCGATGCCGCTGGCCACGGCGAGCGAGGCGACGAGCTTGCCCGCCCACGCGCCGTGCCCGAAGATCGCCTCGAAGGCGGGGACGAACGGCGCGCCGTTGTTCACCAGGCCGTGCTGCGGCACCAGCCCCATGACCACCGCCGAGACGGCCACGTACAGGATCGCGCATGCCGCGGTGCCGTAGACCGACGCGCGCAGGACGTTGCGGCGCGGGTCGCGCACGCGTTTGGCGGTCACCGCGGCGACCTCGACGCCGATGAAGGAGAACAACGCGACACCGGCCGCGATCCCGATCGCGTCGTACAGGCTGCCGCCGGAGGCGTTGAACGCCCCGAAGTTGCCGCGGGACACGAAGAACCAGCCGACGATCGCCACGAACAGGAGTGGCAGGAACTTCAGCACGACCGTGAGGTTCTGGAACCAGGCGGTGTTGCGGATACCGGCGAGGTTCAGTCCCGCAGGGACCCACAGGCCGAGCAGGGCGATGCCCCAGTTGCCCCACGGCGACGGGTGGTTGATGCCGAAGAGCGCGTTCACGTAGAAGACCCAGGCCGCCACGATGGCCGCGTTGCCGGCCCACGCCTGGATCCAGTAGCACCAGCCGGTGAGGTATCCGGCGAAGTCACCGAACTCGTGCCGGGCGAAGGCATACATGCCGCCGTCGGAGTTCGGCACCCGTCGGGTCAGCTGGCCGAACAGCACGGCAAGCAGCGTCGCGCCGAGTGCGATGACGGCCAGCACCAGCAGCGAGCTCGTGCCCGCGCCGGCCAGGACCGCCGGCAACGTGAACACGCCGGTGCCGATGATGCTGCCGATGACCAGCCCGCTCGCCGAAGTCACCCCGATGGAGCGGGCTTTCAGCTCGGTGATGGGTGGCGCGTGCTCTGCTGGGCCGTCGTCGGGCGTCCCAGGTGGCACTGCGTTCGCAAGAAGACTCATTCTCGACTCCTTAGTGAGGGGCGGCGGCCGGTAGCGCGCGGTCACCCAGGGCGCATGTCGGTCGGCTGACTGCGCTGGCCCATGCTGCGCAGCGGGGGAGGCTCGGGTGCCGGGTGACTCCGCACGTGCTCGTCGACGTCCGGCACGACCAGCACCGAGCACGGAGCGGCGAGCACCACGGAACGCACGGTGCTGCTGAAGGCGCGCTTTGCCAGCCACGATCGTTGGTGCAGGCCGAGCACGATCAGCGACGCGCCCGTGGCGTGCGCGACGTCGAGGATGACGTCGGCGGCGGATTCGTCGGCGTTCGCCTGGCGCAGCGAGCTGCGGACCCCGGCCCGTGCGAGCCGGGCGGTGACGGCGTCGAGCTCCTTCTCGTCCGCCGCGGTCGGGACGAGATAGCCCATCGCATCGATCGCGTTGACGACCACCACCTCGTCATCCCGGGCGCGGGCCTCGCGCGCCGCCTCGGTGACCGCGAGCAGACCGGTCTGCGTGGGCACGTAACCAACGACGACGGTCATCGGGCCTCCCCGACCAGCGGTGCGTAGGCCCGGACGGGTAGGAGGTCGACGAGCAGCTGCGCCGAACGTGCCGCCTGTACGACGGCGGCACCCCAGGTGGCCCCGGCGCGTTGCGCTCGCTGCGCACGGTTGAAGACGACGACGGCGCCGAAGGTCATCGGACGCGGCAACGCGTCGCGTACCCACAGCGTCCGCACCTCGCAACTGCTGATCGCGGCAAGGTCACGCTCGCTCGATCCGGCGCCGCTCAGGGCGGCGGCGACGATTCCCCCGTGCACCGCGCCCCTCGTGCGGCGACCGTGCCGCCGGACGGCGTCACAGAGCAGGTCGAGTGCACCCGCCGCGTCGATTCGCCCGAGCTCACTCATCGCCCACACTCCTCTGATCGCCAGCCAGTGACCGTCACCGTAGGAGGTGATCCGGCGGGTCGGCTTGCGTCGATTGACTGGTCGCCGGCGCCTGGAGGCGTTGATGCAGTCATCTGACGAATGGCCGGGCCGGCAAGAAGTCCGAGGCTTTCCCTGATGCGCTGCGCGCCCCGGCGCGGACGCGTGTCGGACAACCGAGGAGAGGAACTCGCTATGACAGCCGACGGTGTGCCGATGAGGCCGGTCTTGGTGATCATGGGTGTATCGGGGTGTGGCAAGTCCACCGTGGCCGGACTGTTGGCCGGCCGGCTGGGCTGGGAGCTGGCCGAGGGCGACGACATGCACCCGGCCGCAAACATCGCGAAGATGGCGTCCGGAGTGCCGCTGGACGACGCCGACCGGTGGCCCTGGCTCGCCCGGATCGCCGATTGGATCCGTGCCCACACCGCGCTCGGCAAGCCCGGAGTCGTCACCTGTTCCGCGCTCAAGCGCAGCTACCGCGACATCCTGCGGGACCCGCGCGTGGTCTTCGTCTACCTGGCCGGTTCTCGCGAACTGATCGCGAAGCGGCTCGCGGCCCGGCACGGCCACTTCATGCCGGTCGGGCTGCTCGACTCGCAGTTCGCGACGCTCGAACCGCCCGATCCGGACGAGCAGGCGATCACCGTCGACATCACCGGCTCGCCGGAACTCGAGGCGACCCGGATCCTCGACGCCCTCGACGCCCTCGACGTGCGCGACGGCGTCCCAGCAGCGCGAGCGACGACATGACGCGGGCAGCGCTTGCGGCGCACGCGAGTTCCGCACCGTGGAGTGCGCATGACACCCGGCTGATCGTCGTCGCCGCGATCGGCATCGCGGTGATCGTCGGGCTGATCGTCTTCGCGAAGATGCACCCGTTCCTTTCGCTGGTGCTGGGCTCGGCCGTCGTCGCCCTCGCGGCCGGGGTCCCCGCGGACCACTCGATCACGAACTTCGAGACCGGCGTCGGAGGCACCTTGCAGGAGGTCGGGCTGCTGATCGGGCTCGGTGCGATGCTCGGCAAGCTGCTCGCCGACTCGGGTGGTGCGGATGCGGTCATCGACAAGCTGCTGTCGCGGGCTTCCAGGGCCGCGGTGCCGTGGACGATGACGCTGGTCGCGGTGATCATCGGCCTGCCGATGTTCTTCGAGATCGGCCTCGTGCTTCTCCTTCCGGTGATCGTGCTCGTCGCACAGCGCTCCGGCCACCGGTTGATGCGCATCGCGATTCCCGCGCTGGCCGGCCTGTCCGTGCTGCACGGGCTCGTCCCGCCGCACCCCGGACCGCTGATCGCGATCGCCGCCCTGCACGCCGATCTCGGCACCACACTCGCGCTCGGGATCCTGGTCGCGGTCCCGACCGTCGTGATCTGCGGGCCGCTGCTCGCCCTGCTCATCACGCGGTGGGTACCTGTGGCAGCACCGGCACTCGCGGGCGGCGTCGACACCAGATCCCCGTCCGCGGGAGGCCGCCCGGGCACGACGCCGCCGCCCGGGCCCGGCCCGGCCGGCGGATCGGGTTCGCGTAGCGCGACAGCCGTGGCGGAGCGCATCAGCCCGCCACGGGCCGAACCGCTCCGTCGGCCGAGCTTCCTCGTCACCGTGCTGACGATCGTCCTGCCCGTCGCGCTCATGCTGCTCAAGGCGCTCGCGGACATCGTCTGGAACGACACCCATCCGCCCGAGACCCGGCGGGTGTTCGACTTCATCGGCGAGCCGCTGGTCGCGCTGACGGTTGCCGTGCTCGTCGCGATGGTGACCTTCGGATACGCGGTCGGCACCTCCGGCGCTGTGATCGCCAAGCGGATCGGGGACAGTGTCGGCCCCGTTGCTGCGGTGATCCTCATCGTCGGGGCCGGCGGCGGCTTCAAACAGACCCTGATCGGGGCCGGCGTCGGCGACTCGGTCGCCAAGTTCGCCAACGGCGCGCACCTGTCGGTGCTCGTGCTCGGCTGGCTCGTCGCGGTGGCGCTACGACTGGCGACCGGTTCGGCCACCGTCGCCACGATCACCACCGCCGGCATCGTCGCGCCGCTGTCCGCCGGCCTCACCCCGACTCACCTGGCCCTGCTGGCGCTCGCGATCGGCGCCGGCTCGCTGTTCCTCTCGCACGTCAACGACGCGGGGTTCTGGCTGGTCAAGGAACTGTTCGGTCTCACCGTCGGGCAGACCTTCAAGAGCTGGTCGATGATGGAGACTGCCGTGTCGGTCGTCGGGTTCGGGTTCATCATGACGCTGTCCGCGTTCGTGTGACGCGTCGGGTCGAAGGGCCTTGGCGCCCAGCAGGACGACCAACGGCTGGCCGGGCAGACCGACCGCGTTTACATTTCACCGACTTCGTCGGTGGAAGACGTGGCCCTCGGCCCGGCGCGGAAGCAGGCGAGAGTGGCGCAGTCGGGAATCGACTCCATCGACGGAGGCCGCCAACCCCGGCTGGGCTACCTGGCGCACGCCGCATCGGGCGTACGAGTACCGACGAGCGTGGGCGCTGAGTCGGAGATGGAGCTGCCGTACGCCGGAGTGCACCGGCTCTGCAATCCGCTCCTCGACCGGCCGAGCCACCTTCCCGACGGACAGCGACCTGACCGCACAGGAACAGCAGATCGCCTGTTGGTCCGCGACGGGCTGTCCAACCAGGAGATCGGCTCCCGGCTCTACCTCAGCCCACGCACAGTCGAATGGCACACTCCTGGCCACTCAGCTCGGTCGTGAACCAGGCAATCCGATGCCCCGGCCCCGTGCGACCAGGGGTTGTCACGGGCGCGAACGCCCCGAATATCGCGCGACGCTTACCGGGTCAGTGACCGTGGAGGCGCCGGTGATTGCGGATTCGGACATGCGGCCGGCGGCGGCCGAGATCGGCCGCGGGGCGACCGCGGGCAGCCGTGAATGCGTCGAGCCCGGCGCTGCGAGGTCGCGGCCGTCGCGTCCTGGCGGGTACGCGGCCAAGGCCGAGGTCGCTCCGCCGGTCACCCTGGACCGCGGATTCTGGACGATCGTCGGTTACGCGGTGGCGGTTGGCGTGCTCGGCGGGTTCGCCGGCCTGCTCACCCTGTGGGTGATCAATCTCGGGAGCAGGTGGTCCACCGATGCGCGTCCAGGCTGGTTCGGCGGCCATTGGTGGTGGGTGGCGGTCACCGCGGCGGCCGGCCTCGTGGTCGGCCTTCTTCGGCGCATCACCCGCCTACCCGCGGAGGTTCCGGGCTTGTTCGAAGACCTGCGAGCCGAGTGGGTCGACCCGCGACTCGTGCCCGGAACCGTGGCCGTCTCGGTGCTCTCGCTGATCAGCGGCGCCAGTGTCGGGCCCGAGAAGGTGCTCGGCACCATGGGCGGCGGCGCCGGAAGCTGGATCGCCCGGCGGAGACGGCTGGACGACGAGAATTCCCAGGTGACCGCGCTGGCGGGCGTAGCCGGCATCTTCGGTGGGCTGTTCTCCAGCCCGGTGATCGTGGTGATGTTGATCCTCGAGGTCGCTCGCCCCGGGGGACACCGGTTCAGCAAGACCCTGATCGCGAGCATCGCCGCCGGGACCGTGTCGTTCGGGAGCTACTTCGCCGTCGCCGGCGCCGTGTTCCTGGGCGCCTACCAGGTACCGACCTACAGCTTCGCCGACTGGCAGCTGCTCGCCGGCATCCCCCTCGGCCTGTTCGCGGCGGTGGTGACGATCCTGGTGGCCACGTGCGTGGTGCTGGCGTCCCAGCTGTTCGCTCGGTTGAAGGTGCCGATGATGGCCAAGTCGACGGTGGGCGGGATTGCGTTCGGAGTCGTCGGCGTGGCCGTTCCGCTGACGATGTTCTCCGGCGGGGACCAGCTCGGTTCGGTGCTGAAACATCAAGGGACGCTGGGAGCGGGCCTGTGCGTCGCGATCCTGATCGCCAAGGTGTTCACGTACGCGGTGAGTCAAGGCAGCGGGTTCGTGGGCGGGCCGATCTTCCCCGCACTGTTCATCGGCGGGACGGCGGGCATCATCGCCCACCAGGCCGTCCCTGGAGTTCCGCTGGGGCTGGCCTTCAGCTGCCTGCTCCCCGCCGTCCTGGGCTCGCTGGCCGCCGCGCCGTTCGCGATGGTCCTGATGGCGGCCTTCCTGACCCGCGGGGGCGTGCTGCAGACGGCACCCGTCCTGATCACCGTCGTCACCGCGTTCCTCACGGTCGACGGCATGCGGTACCTCCTGGGCGGTCGCCGGCCGGGGTGGGTCCCCGCGGGGTTGGCGTCCTGGGCTACCAGGTCGACGCCGAGCTCTCCACCGCCCTCATCGATGACCGGACGCGTCGAGGCCTAGCCGTGTTTCGCCATCCGTTGTTCACCGTGGAGCCTTGGTCGGTGACCGAGGTGGGTCTCGACCTCGACGTGCTGGCGCAGACCGAGTCGGTGTTCGCGCTGGCGAACGGCCACGTCGGATTGCGCGGCAACCTCGACGAGGGCGAGCCGCACGGGCTGCCGGGCACCTACCTGAACTCGGTCTACGAACTGCGGCCCCTGCGCTACGCCGAGGCGGGCTACGGCTATCCCGAGTCCAGCCAGACGATCGTCAATGTGACCAACGGCAAGCTGATCCGCCTGCTCATCGATGACGAGCCCTTCGACGTTCGCACCGGCCGGCTCATCTCACACCGTCGTGTGCTGGACCTGCGGGCCGGGGTGCTGCGTCGTGAGGTGGACTGGGTGAGCCCGGCCGGCGCCCGGGTCCGCATCTCTTCCACCAGGCTGGTCTCCCTCGTGCAGCGAGCCGTCGCCGCGGTCCGCTACGAGGTCGAAGCCGTCGACCGGCCCGTCCACGTCGTCGTCCAGTCGGAGCTCGTGGCGAATGAGGCGCTACCGCGACCGGCCGGCGAGGATCCCCGGGTCGCGGCAGTGCTCGACCGACCGCTCGTGCCGGAGGAGGCGCTCGCCTGGCCGAACGGCGGCATCCTCGTGCACCGGGTCCGGCGGAGCGGCTTGCGCCTCGCGGCGGCCATGGAGCACGAAGTGGAGCCGACCGGGGAAGATCCGATGTCGGAGGCGGCGGCCGACGTCGCACGGTTTACGGTGCTCGGCCAACTCAAGCCGGGGGAGCGGCTGGCGCTGAACAAGTTCCTCGCCTACGGCTGGTCGGCCGTGCGCACGCGCCCGGCCCTCCACGACCAGGTCCGCGGGGCACTTCAGGCGTGCATGCACACCGGTTGGGAAGGCCTGCTCAACGCGCAGCGTCAGTTCTTGGACGGGTTCTGGACGGCGGTGGACGTCGAGGTGGAGGGGGATCCCGAGGTACAGCAGGCGGTGCGCTTCTCGATGTTCCACGTCCTGCAGGCCGCCGCCCGCGCCGAGGGTCAGCCCATCCCCGCGAAGGGTCTCACCGGGCCGGGCTACGACGGACACGCCTTCTGGGACACGGAGGTCCACGTGCTGGGCCTGCTCAGCCTCGCCCGACCGGAAGCCGTCGCCGACGCGCTGCGCTGGAGGCACTCGACCCTGCCGGCCGCGCGTGACCGGGCGAGTCAACTCGGCCTCTCGGGTGCGGCCTTCCCGTGGCGGACGATCACCGGGTCGGAGTGTTCGGCTTACTGGCCCGCCGGGATGGCGGCGTCGCACATCGGTGCGGACATCGCCCATGCCGTCGTCCGGTACGTGCGTACTACCGGCGATCACACCTTCGAGGCGGACTTCGGCGCGGAACTCCTGACCGAGACCGCGAGGATGTGGCGCTCACGGGGACACCGCCATGCGGACGGATCGTTCCGCATCGACGGCGTGACCGGCCCGGACGAGTACAGCGCGCTTGCCGACGACAACGTGTACACCAACCTCATGGCCCAGCTGAACCTCCGGGCCGCGGTCGAGGCCTGCATCCGTCACCCCGACCGTGCGACGGCGCTCGGCGTGACGGACGAAGAGATGGCCGCCTGGCGGGACGCGGCCCGAGACATCCACATCCCCTACGATCACCGCCTCGGCGTGCACCCGCAGTCGGCCGGTTTCACCGATCATGAGCCCTGGGACTTCGCGGCGACCCGCCCGGAGCAGTACCCCCTCATGCTCCACTTCCCGTACGGCTCCCTGTACCGCAAGCAGGTGGTCAAGCAGGCCGATCTCGTGCTGGCCATGCACCTGCGCGGCGACGCGTTCAGCGCCGAGCAGAAGGCGCGCAACATGGAGTACTACGAGCGAATCACCGTCCGGGACTCGTCGCTGTCGGCGTGCACGCAGGCCGTCATCGCCGCCGAGACGGGGCATGCGGGGCTCGCGTACGACTACGTGGGCGAGTCGGCGCTCATCGACCTGACCGACGGCGAGCACAACACCGGCGACGGCCTGCACATGGCGGCTCTCGCCGGCGCCTGGGTGGCCCTCGTGGAAGGTCTCGGTGGCGTGCGCGTCCAGGAGGCCGGCCTGCTTCTTCGTCCACGGCTGCCCGACAACCTGGCCGCGTTGCGTTTTCGCATCCTCTACCGCGGCTGCCGGCTGCAGGTCGAGCTGAGCGCGAGCGCGGCTCACTACCGGCTGCTCGCCGGGACCGAAATCTCGCTTCGGCACTACGACGAAGACGTGCACCTCCGCGGCCGTGCGGGGAAGTCCTGCGACATCCCGCCGCTGGCCGTCGCCGCTTCGCCCGACCAACCGGTGGGCCGACAGCCGCGTCGGGCGCGGCCGGCCGGGTGATGGCCCCAACGGCCGCCGTACGACCCAATTCAGAAGGTGGTCCGCCGATGGAGGCGCTCTACGACAGGTCACACGTCGAGTTGGTGCTGAAGCGAGCAGCCGTGCCGGAGGAAGTCCGGACCCCACTGCTGGACGAACTCCGGTTCCCCGTCCGCCTCAAGGACCTCCAGGATCTGCTCGCCGCCCGGGGCATAACCCACGACGGCTTGATCAGTCGGCTGGGCGGGAGCCCCTGACGCCCGAAGTGGGTGTCCGCGCGCGGCCCACCGCCAGGGACGGGATCAGCCCGTTCCCACCTTCGCCGCGAGAGCCGATGGGGCCCGAGTCCCGCAGAATCTCTCGACGATCGCGATATACCTCTCGACGTCGAGGGCCGCCCGTCCCACCAACAGGCCGTCCAGCCCGGTGCCGCGCGCGTAGGTCGCCGCGCTGTCGGCATCGACGCTGCCGCCGTACACGACCCGGACGCGCTCTTCGGCGTTCGGGCCGCAGCGCGAGCGCACTGCGGCCCGGACGACGCCGTGCATAGCCTCGGCGTGCCTCGGGTCGGCGTTGCGCCCGCCGACGCCGACCGCCCAACCGGGCTCGTAGGCGACCACCACCTTCGAAGCCTGTCGGGGCTCGAGCCCGTGCAGCGCGATCTTCACCTGACGGGACACCGTCTCCGCAGCGACGCCCGCGGCGAGGTCGCTCGACGTCTCGCCGACGCAGACGATGGCATCCAACCCCGCGGCCAGCGCTGCGGTCAGCTTCCGGTTGACCGACTCGTCGGTCTCGCCGAAGTACCGACGACGCTCGAAGTGGCCGAGCTGCACGCTTGTGACACCGCAGTCGATCAGCATGGCGGCCGAGATCTCTCCCGTCCGTGCGCCGCTGTCCTGCCAGTGCATGTTCTGCGCGGCGAGCACGAGGGACGGATCACCGCGGTGCGAACCGATGGTGTCGGCGGACGCCGCGAGCGCAGTGAACGGTGGGCACACCGCGACATCCGCGTCCAGCGCGGAGCCGTCGGCCCATTCGGCCAGCCGCCGCAGGTACGGCACCGCTTCCGCCCGAGTCTTGTTCATCTTCCAGGCTGCACAGAGCCACGGCCGGCGGCCGCGGTTGCGCGGCGCGCGCCCGGCCCGATCCATCAGGGTCCACCGGGCGTGAGGCGCTGCGCGACATCCCGGCCGGCCGCGTCGGCCCTGCCGCGGCGCCGACTCGATGTGGGCCACCGGGAAGGCCCGTGATCGATCGACCGGCCCGGCCGGGCCGCGGGCGCAAGGGACGACACCAGACCGACGCTAGATGTGTAGCCGCGATCCCGCTTGCGTCATTCAACGCAATTCCCGGCCCGACCGGGTGCGATCAGCAAGGCATCCGCGCCCCGGGCCGCTGCCGGGTCCTACATCCCGGCGAGCTCGGCGAGCCGGGCCAGGCCGGACGCGACGAAGGTGCGGAAGCGATCGGAGGCAGCAGCCACGGCGGGGTCGCGTTCCAGCTCCGGGGTGATCCGCGCGGGGTTGAGCGCCGTTCGGTCCGCCCAGGCTTTGATGTCGGGCTCCGCGCCGAAGGACATCGCCGAGCGAGTACCCAGCACCTGCATTCGCGCCCAGTCGGCCGGCGTGTTCGACAAGGGGGACGGCGGGCAGAGGCGGTTCTTCTCCGCGTCGTCGTCACGGGTGGCTTCGACATATCCCGCCAGCGCCGCGGCGAAGCAGGGGAACCCGGCGCGGATGGGCTGCAGGGTGATCGCCTCGGCGCCCCAGATCGGCACCAGGGGTGGGTACTGCAGCCCGGCCGCGGCGCAGTGCACGATCACGGCGTCGGGGGCGATCGCGGCCTCGCCCTTGTCGAGCACCAGCCGGCCCGGTTCGGCCCGCCGGACGTGCCCGAGCCGGACGACCGTTTCGATGGTGCGCAATCGGTCGAGCTCCCACTGGGCCAGCGTCGGGGTCTTCGCCATCGTGGGCGTGACGGATCGGTCGATGCGCAGCATGATCCCGCTCGCCTCGAGCCGCAGGAAGAGGTCGTCCGGGCAGAGCGCTTCGGTGGCCGCCTTCATCGAGTCGGCCGCCATCCCGACGAACACCGCGGGGTCGGGCTGGACGACCGCCCGGTTGAGCATCCACGGCTCACGCGGCCGTACCCAGCAGATGGCATCGGGGTCGACCCCGTTGTCCAGCAACCACACGCAGGAGTCGGTCGCGGTCTTGCCCGAACCGACAACGACATACTGCGACGGCGCACCGCCCAGCTCGACCAGTTCGTGCGCCGGCACTACCCGCACGCCGTCGGCGATGCCGAACGGCGGCGGTTTCGTCGCCGGGATCTCCGGCGCGAGGTAGTGCGCGTCGACGACCCGAGCCCCGGCCCGCGTCTCGTACTGCTTGCCGGAGATCCGCGAGCTGAACCGGCCCTCGCCGAGGTACTCGCAGTTCGGGTGGAACGACACCTGTCCCGAAGCGAGCAGCCGCTCGCGTAGCACCCGGTCGTAGTACGCACACACCTCAGGCGCCGACGCCCGCTCGTGCAGGCCCGCTTCGGGGCCGTGCTGCTGGGTGCGTCCGCCGCCGAGCAGCGTCGATGCCACGCCGTAGAACGCCGATGCCTGATGGAGGCGGACGAACGGGTAGGCGTCGAGCCAGTGACCTCCCGGACCGTGCCGGCGGTCGACCATGACCACGCTGACGTCGGCCTGCTCGATCAGCGCGTCGACGAACGCCATTCCCATCGCCCCGGCACCGACGACCAGGTAGTCGGCGTCAAGCACCCGCGTCACTCGCTCAGAGTGACCGGGCGGCACGCCCGGGTCAAGGGCGCCCGCGCGATCACGGCCGGCCGGGTGCGAGCCGCGCACGGAGGGCGGCTATCGGCCGCACCCCGGGTCTGCGCAGCCGCGGGCCCGGATGGTCCGGACCCGCGGCCCATCGCGGAAATCAGCCTCGGCAGGTTCCGGTACCGGAGTCGCTGAAGCTCATCGCCGTGGTGGCATCGGCGCCGGGGCCGGCAAGCGCCGGGCGGTAGTCCCAGCTGTAGCTGTGCCGGTGCAGGCTCAGCTTCATCACGCCGAAGGCCTGGTCCTGTGCGGTGACCACGTTCGGGTTGCTGAACGCGCCGTTCTCGGTGGCGACCGTGTCGAGGTCCTCACCACCGGTGCCGACGGTGATCTGGGTGATGCCGTGCCGGGGGTCGCTGTGTCCGGCCGGGTCCATCGGGCGGAAACGGGCGTAGACGTGTTCGTGGCCGTTGAGGACCAACGTCGCGTGGGCCCGGTAGAGCAGCTTCCACCACGAGTCGGCGGCGAGGCCTTCGGTGCTGTCCGCTCCGGGCGCGCTGGGGTCAGGCACGTCGCTGCTGGTGTCGGTCGCGGTGAAGGTCGGCTGGTGCCAGTAGGCGATGGTGCAGTCGCGGTGGTTGCGGGCCAGGTCGGCGGCGAGCCACCGGGTCTCCTGGCTGAGCAGGCCGCCGTCCGTCGTGGAGCAGTCGTTGCCGAAGGCCGCGGACTTGCACTCGATGTTGAGCGAGATGACGTGCCAGTTGCCCAGGTTGTAGGAGTACCAGCCCTGGGTCGCGGCGGTGTCGGCCCCGGCCTGCCCCAGCGCGTTCGGGGTGCCGTTCGCGTCATGGCCGTTGAAGTAGCCGAAGTAGCCGGCCCCGTTCTGGGCGGGCTCGTTGTCGCCGTGCTTGGTGTACGCGTAGTACTCGTGGTTGCCCGGCGCCGGGCGCTCGAGCATCTTCAGCCCGCCCCAGGCCTGCTCGAAGGACTGCTCGAAGTCGCTGAGCTTGCCGACCTCGTACTGCTCGTCTCCGGCCAGCGCGACCGCGGTCGGGTGCATGGCGTACGCCTGCTGCGCGGTGGCGTACTCGGCAGCGAACCCGCCGCCGTCCGGACTGCCGCACTTCAGCTCGGCGGGCGTCCCGGCGTTCTCGGGCGTGTCGGGTTCGCACGCGATGTCACCCACGGCCGCCAGCGTGTACGTCGCGGCGTGGCCGGAGCCACCCGCGTACGGCCAGTCGGTGAGTGCACGGGGACTGGCCGCTGCCGCGCCGGCCATCGCCACGACGGCGACTCCGGCCAGGCCCAGGGCCACGATGCGTGAACGCGATGCCACCTTGATCGTCCTTTCGATGAGCGGATATCAAGGCGAACCTATGGCGGAAGTGGCCGTGTACGGCGACGTACAGGCGACCACCAGTTGAACACTTCGGCTGGACGTCGGTGGGCCCCGGCGAGCGTCGACCGATCAGGCGCGTCCGGGGCTGCCGGCGCCCACGAGGACGACGACGCCGCCGATGATCAGGAGCATGCCGACCACGGCCGGCCAGGTCAGTCGCTCGTCGAAGTAGGCGAGGCCGACGAACGCGACCGCGGCGGTCCCGACACCCGACCAGATCGCGTACACGACGCCGACCTTGAGCTGTCTGAGCGCGAGCGCCATGAACAAGAACGATGCCGTGTAGAACGCCACGATGAGGACGACGGCCCACCATCGCGGCGCATCGGCGATGGCTCGCAGGCCGAGCGTGCCGCACACCTCGCTCGCGATCGCAATGGCAAGGAAGGCCCACGCCAACCGTCCCACCCCGTTCTCGTCCCGACGCCAAGGACGTAGATCAGATCACGGCGGCCGCGGGCGGGCACCACCACCTCCGACGTCGGTCGGCCGCCGTGGACTCCATCCCGGTTTGATCGGATTCGTCGAGCCGTTCCGGTTACGTTCACCGGCGCGCCCAGCTTCGTCCACCGCGCGTCCTCGCGTCCGCTGCAGCGTCGACGGCGTTCAACGACCGACAGGTGGAGGATCGGGTGTCAGGTATCGGAAGAGGCCGGCAAGGAATGGCCCTCGTGGCCGGCGTGGCCGGGCTTGCTCTGCTGGCCGCGTGTTCGAGTTCGTCGTCATCGACGTCCAAGGACAGCACGACCGACGGAAGCGCCAGCAGCAGCTCCGCGAACGTGAACTGGGCCGACGCGCAATCGGCGGCGGCCGGCGGCGGGATGGCGGCCCTGGTCGCGGCCGCACAGAAGGAAGGCACGTTGAACCTGATCGCCGTGCCGCGCACGTGGGCCGGATACGGCGCGATCATCGACGCGTTCACGGCGAAGTATCACCTTAAGATCAACAGTGAGAACCCGGACGGCTCCAGCGGTGACGAGATCAACGCCGTGAAGTCGACCAAGGGTCAGGCCACTGCTCCTGACGTCGTCGACATCGGCAACTCCTACGCACTGTCCGGCGCCCAGGAGGGCGACTTCGCGCCGTACAAGGTCGCGACGTGGAACGACATCCCGGACGCGCAGAAGGACTCCGGCGGCCTCTGGTTCAGCGACTACGGCGGCTACATCTCGATCGGCTGCAACGCGGCCAAGGTCGGTGCCGACCTGCCCGAACACGATCAAGGCCCTCGACAACCCCGCCTACAAGGGCAAGGTCGCGCTCAACGGTGACCCGACGAGCGCCAACGCTGCGTTCGAGGCGGTCTGGGCGGCTGCCCTCGCCAACGGCGGCTCGGCCGACAACATCCAGCCGGGCATCGACTTCTTCCACAAGCTGAACTCCGAGGGCATCTTCAACAAGACCAAGGTCACCCCGGCCACGGTGGCCTCGGGCGCCACGCCCGATCGTGCTCGACTGGGACTACCTCAACGCCGGTAACGCGGCGGCGCTGAAGAAGGCAGGGCGTCACCTGGACGACGACCGTCCCGTCCGACGGCCTGGTCTCCGGCTACTACGCGCAGGCGATCAGCATCAACGCCGCTCACCCGGCCGCCGCCCGCCTGTGGGAGGAGTTCCTGTACAGCCAGGATCCCGACGGTGGCCAGAACGGTTGGCTGCAGCGGTGCGGCCCGCCCGATCGAGTTGACCGCGATGCAGGCGGCCAACACCGCCGACTCCAGCCGCCCTCGCGGCCGTGCCGCGGTGACCGACCCGAGTCCGTTCATTCCGACCCAGGGCCAGATCACGGCCGCGAAGGATGTCGTCACGCAGAAGTGGTCGGCAGCGGTCTCCTAGTGACGGACACAGTTGCGCCCCCGGCGGCCAGCACCGCAGCGCCAGCCGGCGCGCCGACGCTGAGCGGGGCCGGGCCGTCCCGGCCCCGCCGCATCGGCCTCAGCTGGCTGGGGCTGCTGCCGTTCTTCGGCTACGTCGCGCTGATGTTCGCTGTGCCGATCGGTTTCATCCTGTTCGACGCGTTCCGCAAGACGACGGTGGGCGCCGCCGATCGCGACCCGGTCACCCAGCAGTTCGTCCACACGAGGCACACGAGCTTCACGGGCGCGAACATCTCGGAGTCGCTCCAGGGCATCTACCGGACGTCGCTGATGACCAGCGTCGAGCTGTCGGCGATCGTCGCGATTCGTCGGCGCCGTCGCTCGGCATGCTGCTGGCGTACGCCGTGGTGAACAGCAAGAGCGGAGCGCTTCGCCAGATCGTTACCGCGGCCGCGGCCGTGACCGCGAACTTCGGCGGCGTCCCGCTCGCGTTCCTGTTCATCGCGACCGTCGGCCAACTCGGGTATCGCTGACCACATTCCTCGCGGGACCACTTCGGCTCTCGCTTGACAGAGGACCTGCACTTCGAGCTCGCGCAGATCTCGGGTCTCTCGCTCGTCTACCTGTACTTCCTCATCCCGCTGATGGTGCTGGTGATGACGCCCGCCCTCGAAGGGCTCAAGCCCCAGTGGGGCGAGGCGGCCGAGAACCTCGGGGCCAGGCGGTGGCAGTACTGGCGCTTCGTGGCCGGGCCGGTGCTCGCTGCCGAACTTCCTGGGCTCGGTGCTGCTGCTGTTCTGCTCCTCGTTCTCGGCCTACGCCACTGCGTACGCGATCAACAGCTCGTTCCCGCTGGTCACGATCCGGATCTCGTCGGTGCTCTCGGGCAACGTGCTGTCCGGTCAGGAGAACCTGGGCGCGGCGCTCGCACTTGACATGATCGTGCTCGTGCTGCCGCTGACCGTCGTCTACACGGTGCTGCAGCGGCGAACGTCGAGGTGGCTGGCATGACGACGACCGGCTACGGATCGGCTGCCGCGCCCGGAGTTGGCGCCGGCCGCGCCCGTCGACCGGCATCCCCGCTCGTCCGCGCCGGGGGCAGCCGGCCGGGACCATCTCGCGTACCGTCGTGCTGCTGCTTGCGGCGGTCTACTTCATCGGGCCGTTCGTCGCCGCGATCACCTTCACGCTGCAGAACCCGCACGGCGGGCTGAGCGTCGACGCGTACCGGCAGATCTTCGCCAGGCCGGCGACGGGACAGATCGGGTTCACGACCGCGCTGGTCTACTCGCTCGAGATCGCCGTCGGTCACGATCATCGTCACTCTCGGGCTCGATGCTCCCGACCCAGCTGCTGCTGCACTTGCGGCTCCCGCAGTGGCGCAGCCTCGTGGAAGTCATCACGCTGCTGCCACTCGTCTTCCCGCCCGTGGTCCTCGTCGTCGGCATCAGCGACGTGTACAAGTACGCCCAACCAGCGAATCGGACCGACCACGGCAGCGCCCTGTTCCACGTCCTGCGCTACGTCCGGGAGACCGACCACCCGCTGCTGCTGGCCCTGGTGTACGTCGTCCTGGCCATGCCGTTCGTCTACCGATCACTGGACGCCGGCATCCGCGCGATCGACGTGCAGACCCTGGTCGAGGCGTCCCGGAACCTCGGGGCGGGCTGGTCGAGCGTCCTCCTGCGGGTGATCGTCCCCTCGTTGCGCACCGCGATCGCCAATGCCGGCTTCCTCTGCTTCGCCCTGGTGATGGGGGAGTACACGATCGCCTCGATCCTGCTCTACACGAAGCCGTTCCCGGTGTGGCTGGCTCAACTGCCCACGACATCGGGCCAGGTCCAGGCCGCGGTGTCGGTCTTCAGCCTGCTGCTCGTCGAACTGCTGTTGCTGCTCATCGGCGCACTCAACTGGCGCCGGGCCGCCGAGAAGAAGGGCTAGGAATTGTCGGCCGCACCTGCCGCCACCGAAGTCAGCGCCGGGACGGCGGTGGAGTACCGCGACGTCCACCGCGTGTACGGCTCGATGTCCGCGCTCGACGGGTTGACGTTGCGCATCGAGCCCGGCGAACTCCTCGCCCTGCTCGGCCCGTCCGGCTGTGGGAAGACCACGGCCTTGCGGCTGTTGGCCGGCTTCGACCATCCCACCTCCGGCGCCCTGCTCGTCGACGGCCAGGACATCTCGCGGGTCCCGGCCAGCCGGCGCGACATGGGCATGGTGTTCCAGTCGTACAGCCTGTTCCCGACGATGAGCGCGACCGACAACGTCGCCTTCGGGCTGCGGATGCGGGGACGGCGGGCTGCGGATCGTCGGGCCCACGCGGTCGAGCTGCTCGAGCTGGTGGGCCTGGCCGACCACGCCCGGAAGTACCCGCATCAGCTGTCCGGCGGCCAACAACAGCGGGTGGCGCTCGCCCGAGCCCTCGCGATCCAACCTCGCGTCCTGCTGCTGGACGAGCCGCTGTCGGCCCTGGACGCGAAGGTGCGCGACCAACTGCGCGACGAGATCCGCCGGATCCAGATCGAGCTCGGGGTCACCACGGTGTTCGTGACCCACGACCAGGAGGAGGCGCTGTCGATGGCCGACCGGGTGGGTGTCATGCGAGCGGGCCGGCTCGAGCAGTGTGATGCCCCGGCCGTCCTGTACGAGCGCCCGGCAACACCGTTCGTCGCCGAGTTCGTCGGGACGATGAACCACCTGGCCGGCTCGACCGAGGCCGGCGGGCGGGTGCGGATCGGCGCGCAGGTCTTGCCGGCCGACGGCCCGGTCCTCGCGCCCGGGCTCGCGGTGACCGCGCTGGTGCGCCCGGAGGCGATCGTGGTCACCGGAGCCGACACCGGCGACGCCACGGTCGTGGTCGCGACCTTTCGCGGCTCCACGACCCGGCTGCGTGTGCACCGGTCGGACGGCAGCGAGGTGCTTGCTGACGTCCCGTCGCACCGCGCCGGCGAGTTCGGGGCCGGCCGTCGCGTCGCGATCTCGCTGCTCGAACGGCCGGTTCTGCTCGCCGCCCAGCCGTGACCACCGGCGGCCGGGCGGGCACGAGCCGGCGTCACACCGAGGGTTCGCGCGGACCGCGCAGCACGAGGGCCGCCCCCAAGCCGGGGAGCGGCCCTCGCCCATCGTGGGGTTACGCGAGCGGGCAATCGCCGGTGCCGGCGCCCATCCGTCCGCCCATGCGGCCCTGACCCTGACCCTGACCCTGACCCTGACCCTGGCCCTGGCCCTGGCCCTGGCCCTGGCCGGCTCCGCGCCGCGGACCGGTCCCGATGCCGGGCTGGGCGGCGCGGCCCTGGCGCTGGGCGCCGAGCCCGGAACCGGGAACCGTCTTACCGGCCGCGGCGGCGGTGAACGCCGCCAGGTGGTGGTCGGAGCCGGTCTCGAGGCGGCTGTACACCCGGTCGAGGTCGGTGTTGGTGGTGGCGCCCTGCAGCTTCTGCAAGTCCGCGATGTCGCGCTTCTCCAGGGCGATGCCGACCTGGTAGGCGGCGGTGACGGACTTCAGGCCGCTCGCCTTCCAGCCGTCGTACAGCTTCTGCAGCGCCGGGTCGCTGTAGACGCCGGCCTTCGCGCCCGCCGCCGGATCGGCGACCGAGTACTTGGTCAGCAGGACGCCGACCGCATCGAAGTGCCGCTGCTCGCTGGCGCTGATCGTCGCGAAGGGGCCGGTGTCGTACTTGTCGGCGAACAGCTTGTACAGCTCGCGCGCCATCCGCTCCTCGTCACGGCTGAACGAGAGCCCGGCCTGCTCCGACGCGGTCAGCTTCGGCGTCGTGGCGCTCGCCTGACCGCTGGCCGTGCCGGCGCCCCACATCGCGAACCCGACGCCGACCGCGGAGGCCGCCACCAACGCCAGCGCCGCCTTCTTAATCCCCTTCATGGCCGTTCCTTCCGTTCGGAGGTTCCGCGTCGGAACCCCGTCAAGGACCAGCCAACCGGGGCCGGATGAAGCCTCTCGCGCGGCGACGATGAAGCCTTCATGAAGCGTCGCTCGGGAGGCTTCGCTGTACTCGGTACCCGGTAGGGTATCCTGAAGAAGGCTCGACCAGAAAGAAGGCCGTCAATGTCAGAACATGAGACCACCGTCCTCGACCCCGCGCCCCGGATGCCGCGCATCGGTGACCCGGCGCCGGAGTTCACCGCGAGCACCACGCAGGGTGAGATCAACTTCCCGGCCGACTTCCGCGGTCGGTGGGTGATCCTCTTCTCGCATCCGGCCGACTTCACGCCGGTGTGCACGACGGAGTTCATGACCTTCGCCGCGCGCCAGGACGAGTTCGCCCGGTACAACTGCGACCTGGTCGGCCTCTCGGTCGACGGCCTCTACAGCCACATCGCATGGCTGCGGACGATCAAGGAGAAGATCCGGTTCCGCGACTACGCCGACGTCGAGGTGACCTTCCCGCTGATCGACGACATCGGGATGAAGGTCGCCACGAAGTACGGGATGATCATGCCGGGGGAGGACTCCACCAAGGCGGTGCGGGCGGTGTTCTTCGTCGATCCGGCCGGGACGATCCGCGCGATGCTCTACTACCCGCTGAGCCTCGGGCGGAACTTCGACGAGTTGCTGCGCGTGCTGGTCGGGCTGCAGACCGCGGACGAGTTCGGCGTCGCGACGCCGGCCGACTGGCGACCGGGCGAGCGGGTCATCGTCCCGCCGGCCGGATCGTGCGGGACGGCCAAGGAGCGGATGTCCGGCGCCGACGACGGCGTGGAGTGCGAGGACTGGTTCTTCTGCACCAAGGAACTCCCGGCCGACGTGATCGACGGCGCGCTCGCGACGGCGGGGAGCCGCTGATGTGCTCACCCGCCCGCTGCCGGTCCTGCGGCAAGACGACCTGGTCCGGCTGCGGCCGGCACGTCGACCAGGTTCTGGCCCGGGTGCCCTCCCATCAACGGTGCGCCTGCCCGCCGGCCCCTCGTCCGAGCCTTCGCGACCTGTTCCGCCGGGGAAGGTAGGAGCCGCATGGCGACCAGCTCGCGAGGCGATCGCCTGCCGAGCTGGTCGCGGCCGATGGCGGTCGTCGCCCACCCGGACGACGAGTCGTTCGGCCTCGGCGCCGTGTTGGCCGCATTCGGCGAACTCGGCGCACACGTCAGCCTGCATTGCTTCACCCATGGTGAGGCGTCGACAGTGCACGAGACGCCCGGCGAGCTCCGCCGGGTGCGGGAGGCCGAACTGGCCGCGGCCGCAGCGATCCTCGGACTGGCGCACGTGCACCTCTCCGATCACCCCGACGGGGCGCTTGCCCAGGCGGGGGACAGGCTCGCCGACGAGGTGGAACCGGCCGTACGTGCGACCGACGCCGACGGGCTGGTCGTCTTCCACCGCTGCGGGGTGACCGGACACCCGGACCACGTCGCCGCCACCGCGGCGGCCCGGCAGGTCGCCGACCGGCTGGGGCTGCCGGTGCTGGAGTGGACGCTGCCGGCATCGGTCGCCGAACAGCTGAACACGGAGCTGGGGACGGCCTTCACCGGGTCGCGACCGGGTGAGATCGACCTCGTGGTGCCAGTGGACCGGACCCGGCAGTGCCGGGCCATCGCGGCCCACGCGAGTCAAGCGGCTCCCAGCAGCCCGCTGTGGCGACGGCTTCAATTGTCCGGTGGGTACGAGTACCTACGGCTGAGTTCACCGCCGGACTGAGTCGCTCGCGAACGGCAGCCCTCGGGCGCCGGTCCGCGGCACGGGAGGTGGACCGCGCAAACGCCGAGCCCCGGCGTCTCCGCCGGGGCTCGGATCTTCGTGATGGCGCGTTCAGCCGACGCCCCACTGGTTACCTGTCCCGTCCAGCGGACGGTCCGCCTGCGGCCCGCTGCCGTCGAGCGGCCCGGACTGGTGGGCCGCGCCGACCGGCGCCGCCTGAACCGGGTGCTGGACGCCGGTCCCGTCACGGAGCTGCTGACGATCCTGCTGCTGGTCGTAGGTGCAGGTGCTGGCCGGATCTCCACTGCGGTGCGGGCCCTGCCCACCGGACGCGTACGCGATCCCGGCTGGGATCAGGATCAGCCCGGCTGCGGCGGTTCCGACCACTGCTGCGGTCCGAAGGTTCTTCCTCATCGATCCCATCTCCTTCTGTTCTCGCCTGACACCAACAAGTCTCGTTCGGCGATGTGAAGGAGCGGCGACAGCGTCCATGAGGCTTCGATGAAGCCGTAGGCCGGTCGGTGAAGCAGCGCTACGCGGTCTTGGCCGCGCGGTGCTCGGCGACCTGCCGGCGGACGTCGTCCATGTCCAGCTCCCGGACCGCGGTGATGACCTGCTCGAGGGCCGGCGCCGGCAGCGCTCCGGGCTGCGAGAAGACCAGGATGCCGTCGCGGAAAGCCATGAGCGTCGGGATGGACATGATCCGGGCGGCGCCGGCCAACCCGGCCTGGGCCTCGGTGTCCACCTTGCCGAACACGATGTCAGGGTGCTGCTCGCTCGCGGCGTCGTAGACCGGGGCGAACATGCGGCACGGGCCGCACCACGACGCCCACCAGTCGACGAGCGTGATGCCCTCGCGCTCGATGGTCGATTCGAAGTTCTGCTCGGTGAGTTCCTGCGTTGCCACGTCGATCTCCTCAACTTCCGGCCCCATACCAGGGGGGGTATAACTCGGAACCGCGCCGGTCGCGCGGAAATTCCCGGCGGCGGCCCCGCTGCCGATCAGCGACGGGTCTCGCCCGACCGGGTGCCGATCGCCGGTCAGTGGCGCCGGCGCCACTCGAGGCGAAGCCGCTCGAAGGCCAGCTCGAACGGGTCCTTGCCCATCGACGCGTCGGGGAGCCCCTGACTGCGCGACGGCGATGCCATGGCCGGGTCACGTCCGAGGCGAAGTACGACGCTGACGACGGTGGCCACCACGCCGGTGATGAGCAGCCAGTTGCCGATCGCATGCGGAACGCCGGCGGTCAACCGGCGCACGAGTTCCCCGACGCCGGCGAGGGTCCCGAAGAGCAGCCACATCGCGCCACCTTCTTCCGATGCACAATCGACGCTAGCCGCAACCGTTGCCATTAGCAACGTCGTGCCGGAAGCGGGAGGAGCCATCGCGCTGGTGACCCCCGCTGCCGACCGTCATGATGCAGTGGTGAACCCGCAATCCCGTATTGGCAGCCTGCGTGATGCGATCCGCACCAGCCTTTGGCCCCTCCCCACTCTGGCCGTCCTCGGGGCGGTCGTGACCGGGATCGGCGTACCGCGGCTCGACGCCCACGTCGACAGCTCGTTGCCGGGTTTCGTCGCCGACCTCCTGTTCGAGGGGAGCCCGGACGCCGCCCGGACGATTCTGCAGGCCATAGCCGGCTCGATGATCACGGTGACGTCCTTGACGTTCTCACTCACGGTCGTCACGCTGCAGCTCGCCAGCAGCCAGTTCTCGCCGCGCTTGCTGCGAACGTTCGCTCGCGACCTGTTCGTGCAGGCGACCCTGTCGCTGTTCCTGGCGACGTTCGCCTACTCGTTGACGGTGTTGCGAGGGATCCGCACCGGCAGCGGTGACCGGTCGGACGTGCCGAGCCTCGGCGTCAGCTTCGGGTTCCTGCTTGCGCTGGCCAGCGTGATCGGCCTGGTGCTGTTCCTGGCGCACCTGGCCAACGAGATCCGGGTGGAGAGCATGCTCGGCACCGTTCACGCCGATGCCACGGCCACCGTGCGCGCCATGCTGGGCGAGCCGGGCGCGGAGGCCGGCGAGCACGACAGTGCGCTTCCCCAGCCGGCCGGGGAGGTCGTTGCCCTCCTCGCCCCGGCGTCCGGTTTCGTGACCCGACTGCGAGAGGCCGAACTGGTCGCGGGGGCGACCCGGCTCGGCTGCTTCGTGGTCATCGACGCCGCGCCGGGTGCGGCGGTGGTCGCGGGGACCCCGGTCGGCGCCACGTGGCGGGATGGCGGTCGCGTCTTCACCGGGGAGGAGCGCGGGGCGATCGAGGAGCTGGTCGGGCAGGTACTTCATATCGGGCACGAGCGAACCTCGGAGATGGACATCGGCTACGGAATCCGCCAGATCACCGACGTCGCGGTCAAGGCCCTGTCTCCCGGTGTCAATGACCCGACCACCGCGGTGCACGCGCTCGGCCACAGTGCGGCGTTGCTCTGCGACCTCAGCGAGCGTGAACTCGAAGCGCTCGTCCTGCGCGACGGGAACGGCGCCGTCGTCGGCCGGGTCCAGCGCCCCGCCTTCGCCGAGCTGCTGGACATCGCGCTCGCGCAGCCCCGGCGCTACGGCGCCCAGGAGCCGGCCGTGCTGGAGCGCATGCTGACGATGCTGCGAGAGATCGCCTGGCGCAGCCGGCCGGTGCATCGGCCGGCCATCGCCGACCAGCTGGAGCGGCTTCGCCCCTACCTCTCGGCGCCCGAGCTGGACGGGTCCGAGCGAGGTCGGCTCCGAGCCTGCGCCGAGGCGGTCAGCGCCGCGCTTGCCGGGGAGTGGGCGGGAAGCAGCGGCACCGTGCACCGCGAGGGCGTCCGGCCGACCGGATGAACAGAGCCCGGCGCGACATCAGCGTTGCCCGGAGCGGCGTCAGCGGTGTCGATGCGCTCCCGGCGCGAGGAGATCGGCAGCCTGGCCGGCGAGTCCGGTCAGGCCGAGTTGGGCGGCTTCAGCGCGGATGGCGCCGAATTCGGCTTCCGGGTCACAGCTCGGCGGGGGACCGCCGTTGCGAGCCGACCATGTGGCCGCGAGCATCCGGCAGCGCAGGCTCGCCGCCGCGCCACCGCTGCGTTCGGCGACGCGGGAGGCGGTCGCGAGGTACCTGTGGGCCGATTCGCGATCGCCGGCGAGGTCGGCGAGTCGCGCCATCGCCAGCGCCATCGGCCCCACCGTGCCGATCTGCCCGAGGGTTCCCAGGTAGCGCTCGAGATGCGCCATCCGCTTCAGCAGCGGTTGGGCGAGGTCGACGAGTCCGCGGTCGGCGACGGCATGGGCGAGGAGGGCGAATCGGCCGTGCGAGGTCCACACCTCGGGTTCGTTCCGCAACACTTCGGCGCGCAGTGCGACGTCGGCGCCGTCGCGTCCCGCGGCGGCGTCGGTGACGGCAGAGGTCCAGGCGGAGACGAGTGGGTTGGTCGGAACGAGTCCGGAGAGCTCCCCGAGCCGGCCCTGCTCCCAGCGCAGGACGATCTCGGCGAGTTCGAACGTGCCGGCCTGCTGCAGTTCGGTGGAGCGATGGGCGGCCTCGGCGCGCCGGTACAGCTCCTCGGCCTGGATCAGGTCGCCGCGCCACTGGGCCAGGGAGGCCTCGGCCCAGCGCAGCTGCACCCGGTTGATCGGTGTGCGGAACAGTTCGGCGGCGACCGCCCCGGCCTGCACGTGCTCCGCGCACGCGTGGGTCTGTCCCAGGTTCATCGTCGCCATCGTGAGCAGGTTGTGCCGCAGCACGTCATCGGCCTTCGCATTCTCGTATCGCAGGCCGGCGAGCTGATCGAGGAGACCGATGGATTCCGCGGAGTGCGTCGCGACGCCGGCGTAGGTCAACGCGCGGCCGAGGATGGCGTCGGCGAGCACGGCCGGGTCGCCGGTCTGCTCGGCCAGCTCGAGTGCCCGAGCGCTCAGTTCCTCCGGGACGCCGGGGTCGGGGTCGTAGCAGTGCCCGATGGCGGTGACGGCGAGGACCCGGGCCCGGGCGGCCGGATCGTCGGTGAGCATCGTGTCCAACCCGCGCAGGGTGACCATCAGTGGCGCCGGATCGGAGCCGTACACCGGCCACGGCCACGCTCCCGAGACGCGAAGCAGGTTCGCGGCCAGCCGGCCGACGGAGGCGGTGCGGCCGGCCCGAAGGGCTTCCACCAGCGCGGCGTCGAGCACGTCGAGGACGGCCTGACCGCGGCCGGCCCAGGCTAGGTTGCGCACTCGAGCGCGGACGAAATCGTCCCGTGGCTTCTCGTCGTTCGGCATCGTCCGGTCGAAGGCCTCGAGCGCGGCCGCCCACCACGTCGCGGCCACGTCGTACTGCAACTGCCGTTCCGCGGCCTCGGCCGCGTCCCGGAACGCGCCGAGCGCAGCCGTGGCCTCGGCCGCCGGCCCGGCGGCCCGCAGGTGCGCTGCCCGCCCGATCACCGCGTCGGGTCCGGAAGCCGGGTCGAGGAATTCCGCGGCCTGCAGGTGCAGGCGCTGCCGACGCAGCGTCGGCACGGCGGCGGCCAGTTCCTCGCGCATGAGTGCGTGGTTGAACGCGTAGGCGTTGGCGGTGGCCGATGGCACGAGCAGGTCGTGGTCGGCGGCCTCGTCCAGCTGATCGGCGACGTCGTCCGGGTCGCGGTGGGTGATCCCGGCGAGCAGCGTCACGTCGATCGGGTCGGCGACGACGGCCGCGACGCGCAGAACGTCGAGCTGGTCGTCGGTGAGCACCGCAAGGCGGCGCCGCAGAACTGAACGGACCGCAGCCGGGATGCCGGCCGTCCGGCGCTCCTGGGCCGGAAGCCGCGCGTACTCGACCACGAAGAACGGTGTCCCGCCGGTGCGCTCGGCGAGCCCGGCGGTCTCGGTCGCGTCGAGGGCCTCCCCGCTGACCTGCTCGGCGAGGCGGGCGACATCGGTCCGGCTCAGCGGGGCGAGATCGAGCTGGCGGCTCGTGGGCCGCCGAGCCGCTGCCTCGAACAGCCGGTCGAGGTCGGGACGGGGGCTGCGGCTGCGAGCGGTCAGCAGGACCGCCAGCCCCGGCGCGTCGAACGTCTCCGCGAGGACGGTGAGCAGGCCCAGCGACGCCCGGTCGGCCCAGTGCAGGTCGTCGACGAACAGCAGCAACGGGCCACCGGCCAGGTGGGCGCGAAGCACGTCGGCGATGCGCTCGTAGACGGCGACTCGTGCAGCGTCGACGTCACCGCTCGCCGCGGCCGCGAAGATGCTCTCCGGGGGCACGTCCAGATCGCGCAACAACTGGCGGATCGGCCACCACGCCGGTGCGGGCTCGAGATCCGGGCACTGCCCCCGCGCGACCCGGTGACCAGCGCGCTGCCAGATGTCGACGGCCTCCTGAGCCAGGCGGGTCTTGCCGATACCGGGCGCCCCGGTGAGCACGGCCCACTGGCTTCGCCCGGCCCGCGCCGCGCCGAGGGCTGCGCGGAGAACGGCGACCTCGGTATCGCGACCGACGATCAGGCCGGCCGGATCGGCCTTCGGGGTTTCGACCGCGCTGACGGCTGCCGACGGGCGGGTGCGTGGCGAGCCGGGCTCGCCAGCGGGCCACGTCGCGAAGTCGCGGTCGTTGCGCAGGATGGCCGCCTGCAGGTCCCGCAGCGCGATCCCGGTGTCGAGCCCGAGCTCGGCGTCGATGCGCGCGGCAAAGGCCTGGTACGCGGCGAGGGCCTCCGCGGCCCGCCCGGCGCGGTACAGCGTCACCATGTGCAGCCAGGTGGCGCGTTCCATGAGCGGGTGGGCGTCGAGGAGCTCGGTCGAACCGGACAGGGCCGCCGGCACGTCGCCGACACCGAGCAACGCAGTCACCAGCGTCTGCTGCAGTCCGCTTCGGCGCTCGGCGAGGGAGACCGCGGCGACGCGCACCCACTCCTCGTCGGCGAAGTCCTCCAGGTACGCGCCTCGCCAGCGGCCGAGCGCGCGCTGGGCCGCCGTCACGACCTCCGGCCAATCGTGCCGGTCAGCTGCCCGCTGAACGAGGTCCGCGTCGTCGAGGAACTGCGTCACGTCCACGTCGTCACGGCCGATGTCGAGCGCGTACCCGTGCGCCCGGCGCACCACCGGCGGCGGCGCGGACGCGTCGGTGCGGAGCAGGCGACGCAGCCGCGACACGTTGGCGTGCAGGCTGGACTGCGCGCCCGGCGAGCGGTCGGCGCCCCACACGGTCTCCAGCAGCCGGTCGGTGGAGACGGTGCCACCAGCTTGCTGGGCCAGCAGGGCGAGCACTGCCCGCTGTTTGGGCGGCCCCAGATCGAGCAGCGCGCCGTCCCGCTCGACGGCCATCGGCCCCAGCAGCAGGTAGCGCAGCACGGGTGGATTCTCCCATTCACTCCAGGGCGGTGGCGGGCACCACCACCGACCTCAGTCGGCCGCGGCGGCCGCGCGGATCGGATGGGCAGCGCTCAGCACCGCGTGGGGGTCGTAGGCCTCGACGAGTGACGCCAGCCGCTGCCGGGTCGACTCGTCGTAGCAGCGGTGAACCGACGCCGCCGTGGGCGCGCCGCCGAAGTTCGGCAGGGTCCCGCCGCTGCTCCACGGCTGCATCGCCCGGGCGACCTGGGCAGCGTGGGCCATGGTGGGCTCGACCGCCGGGGCGACCCCGATGCCGATCGTCAGCAGGCTGACCGCGGCCGAGCGGTGACTCACGGCCGAGGGGCGCCGCGGCCGCTGAGCGATCGCGCCGCCGAGCAGCCGCAGCTCGACGATCACCTGCGGGCAGTCGGCGGCCGGACCGGCGAGCTCGAGCAGCGCGTCGAGCGCAGCCTCGGGCAGTTCCCGCAGCAGGTGCGCCGTCTCGTAGACCGGCATCGGGTCGACCGGGTCGGCGTGCACCGCACCGATCCGGGCGTACGGCATCGTCGTGACGCCACCGAGGAGCACCGGGGCGACCCGCCGCATCGGTTCGATGACGGCCTCGCCGTCGGACGGGTCGCCGACCCACGTGAACCGCACGGCCAGCGTGCAGCGGCCGGCCAGCGCTGCCGGGACGCTGGGCAGCGCCGGCAGCCGCAGGATCGCCAACGATGTGCTCGCCGCCTCCGGCAGGTCGGCCGACCATCGCCGCCAGGTGTGCGCGACCGCGGTCGCGTCGGCAGCGTCGAAGTACAGGCAGCCACCGAAGAGCTCCGGCAGGGTCGGGAGGTCGAGTTCGACGGCGGTCACGATGCCCAGGGCGCCCTTGCCGCCGCACAGCCCCCAGTACAGCGCCGGGTTCTCCTCGGGGCTCGCCCGGCGCACGGTGCCGTCGCCGGTGACCACGTCGAACGCCCGGACGTAGTCGGAGGAGACCCCAAGGCTGCGCGCCACCGGCCCGATGCCGCCTCCGGTGAGCAGCCCGACGACGCCGACGCCGGGCGCCGAACCGCACGGCGGAGCCAGCCCGAACGGGGCGGCGGCCTCGATCAGCTGTGCCCAACGCACACCGGCGCCCACCCGGGCCCAGCCGTCCGGGTGCACGGTGAGCTCGTCGAGCCGGCCGGTGTGCACCAGCAGCGTCCGGTCACCGGCCGGTGCCGCGCCGTGCCCCGTGCCGCGCACGTCCACCTCCAGGCCGTGCTGGGCCGCGAACCGCAGCACGCTGCTGACGTCCTCGGCGCCGGCGGCCACGACGACGGCGAGCGGGGCGGACGGGACGGCCACGTTCCACGGCGTGGCCAGGGCCGCGTATCCGGTGTCGGTCGGGAGTACCACCCGGCCGGTGAGCGTGGCGGCGAGTTCGGGCAGCGGTGCGCCGCTGGCCGGCCCGGGGTTCTCGGTGGCGTTCTCGGTGGCGGTCATCTGAGTGCTCCCTGTCGTCGGCCGGAGGTCCCGGCGGGTGGCCACCAGGCTCTGCCGTTGCGCTGTAAGGCGCCTTGCAGGGTTCTTGCGGCGCCGGCGGGGGTCGCCGCAAGCCGACGGCAAGCACGGTCGCCGATCGTCGGGGCAGTGGCACGCGGCCACCCGCGCTCGCCGTATCGAAAGGAGCACCATCATGACCCCAGAACAGGGCGACCTGCTCGTCTCCGGCGCGACCATCGTCTCCGTCGATCCGAAGATCGGTGTTGTCGCCACCGGGGACATCCTCGTGCGGGCCGACACCATCGTCGACGTCGGTCCCGACCTCGCCTCCCGGGCGGCGGCCGATGCCACCGTCATCGACGCCCGCGGGACCATCGCCATCCCCGGCTTCGTCGACTCGCACGTACACGCCTGGGAGGGACAGTTGCGTGGGGCCGGTCCGATGGTCGACTTCGGCGAGTACCTCGGCCTCACCGCCTTCGGCCACGGTCCGGCCTACCGCCCGGAAGACAGCTTCGCCGGCACCCTCGCGACCGCCCTGCGGGCGCTGGATGCCGGTATCACGACGCTGATCGACAATGCACACAACGCCCGCACGCCCGATCACTCCGTGGCGGGGGTCGAGGCGCTGCGTGATTCCGGGATCCGAGCCGTGCACGCGGTCGGCTCGCCGTTCGGGGCCGCGCTGGACCACGTGCCGTCGACCGCCGTGGCGGTGCGCGAGCGCTATGCCGGCCCGCTGCTCGAGGTCCGCCTCTTCGAGACCGACCCGACCCCGCAGCTGTGGCGCTTCGCGCGCGACGAGCAGCTCTGGGTCTCGACGGAACTCGGACCTCACACGCCGGATCTGGCCGAGCGGATGGAGGTGTTGCATACGGCCGGGCTCCTGGGCGCCGAGCACACCTTCAACCACTGTTACGACCTCTCCGATCGGCTCTGGAAGCTCATCGGCGGCAGCGGAGCTGCGGTGAACCTCTGCCCCCGTTCGGACGCGGTGTTCGGCCTCGGCTCAACCGTGCTGCCCGTGGAACCGGCATTGCGGCTGGCGGCCGCGGTCGGGCTGAGCAGTGACAACGAGGTCAGCTACCGGATCAGCATGTTCGCCGAGATGCAGGCCCTGACCCTCCGGCACCGCGCCCAACGCTTCCGCCGGGCCGCGGCCGGTGACCCGCTCGACCCCGACCCGCTGACCCCGCTGCGGGTGCTCCAGGCGGCGACCCTCGGCGGTGCTGCGAACGCCGGCCTGCAGCACGTGATCGGTTCCCTCACGCCCGGCAAGCAGGCCGACATCGTGTTGGTGCGGACCGCGGACCCGACGGGTCCCGCGAAAGTCGACCCGGTCACCTGGCTCACGGCGTTCGCCGAGGCCGCGGATGTCGACACCGTCCTCGTCGCCGGCCGGCTCCGCAAGCGGCACGGCCGGCTGGTCGACGTCGACCTTGCCGCCGCGCAGGACCTCGTGCACCGCTCTCGCACCCACCTGCTGGCGCACTAGCACCTACCCTCAGCGCCGTCGCGGTCCTGCTCAGCCCGCCGGTCGTCCCGGGTGTCGTGACGATCGAGTGACAGTCACCGGTCGAAGACCAGTCCCGGCGAGCCGCCGAGGAACGCCGCCAGCCGCTCGACCTCGCCGGCGAGATCGGCACGCACCGTCGGACGCAGCGGGCGGAACGGCTCGACCTTCACCCGGACGGCGTCCCCGTGCCGCTCGTGGGTCCAGATCCCCTCGATCCGCCCGTCCACGAGCAGGACCGGGGACACGAAGCCCTGCCGCTTGAACACGCGCCGGAGGTCACCCGGGGCGACGAACGCCTCCCGCGGCGAAGTGCCGGTGACGTACTGGTCGAAGGCGGGCAGGAGACGCACGCCCCGCGGGCGTCGCCTGACCTGGAGCGCCGGGAGGTCGTCGGTGAGGGCGAGGGCGCGCCGGCCCTCGATCGCGACCTCGCTCAGTTCGTCGGCGGAGGCCCGGATGAGAGCCCGGGCCTTGGTCGGATCCTCGATCCAGTGCCCGAACTCGACCGCCGTCGCCGGGCCGTAGGCGCCGAAGTAGCGGCGCACCAGCCAGCGGCCGGCCGCGCCGGGATCGGCGTCCAGTCTCCGCCGCAGCCAGCGGTCGGGCCGGACGAACGTCACGTTGCGTCCGCGCGGCGGGCCGAAGCAGAGATCACCGAACCGCGCCGACTGCTTGAGGACGCCGCCCCAACTGAACAGGACGGGCTCGCGCACGTCCGGCCCGGCCAGCTCGGCCAGCCGGTCGGCCAGTTGCTCGCGGGTGCGGGGCCGGCCGTCGAGCACGCGCGGGACGTTCGTGACGATCGCGTTGTACTGCTCACGCGTCATCCGGCGCAGCCGCAGCCAGGCGTCGCCCGGGCCTTCCGGGCGCGGGTGGAGCGCGGCGACGTACTGGGCGAGGTCGTCGGACGGGATCACGTGGGCTCGGTCGCGGACCCAGGTCTTGACGAAGGTGCGGTCCTGCTCCAGGGCCTGCGTGACCTCGCCCCGCGGCAGCCCCTCGACGCGCGCCCACAGCGCCAGTTCGGCGGAGTCCGGCAGCTGGGCGCGGACGCCTCAGAGCCGGCTCGCAACGTCGAAGGCTCCGCCGGCCGGTGCGCGCCGGGCCAGGAAGTGCCGGTCCAGGCGGAACGCGAGCACCTGATCCCACGACAGCTGCACTCCGTCCGGCACGATCTGATCCTGGCACCCGGGACGCCCCGGCGACCACCAGTCGTCGCTACGGGTGGTGGAGGCTCGACACCGCTTGACCAAGAAACGTCCTGCACCCGGCGCTCGCCGTGGTGCGCGCGGACGGTCCGGCTCACCGCGAGATCGACGGCGGCGACGGCGAGGGCGACGCCGATGAACGCCAGGGCGACGAGCACGCCGCGCTCGAACGCGGCCGCGAAGTCGCCGCGGGTGCTCGCCAGCCGTGCGAAGAGGGCGGATCCCACCGCCGCGATGCCGATCGCAGTGCCGATGCGCTGGCCCGTCTGCAACAGCCCGCCCGCCGGGCCCGCGCGCCGGACCGGCACCTCGGACAGGGTCAGGGTCTGGTTCGGGGAGATGACGAGCCCCGATCCGAAGCCGGCGACGAACAGCGGTCCGAGCGTTGCCCAGCCGGTGTCGTGCGCCGGCTCCGGGTGCACCGCGACCAGCGCGCCGACGAAGCCGAGGCCGACCAGTACGGCGTCGGATTCGCCGTGATCGGGCCGGCTGCGCCGCCGATCGCGGTACCTGCGCGCCGGTCAGGCAGTGGCGGTGCCGGCGATGTGCGTGTTGAACGGCAGGAACGCCGAGTGAATCCGGTACGGGCTGATGTCGAGCCGCGCGAAGCCGGCCGACCCGATCACGCTCGCGAGGTCCCGCTCACAGGAGCAGCCTTCGAAGACCCACGCCCAGGGGCGGCGCAGGATCCGCTGCGACCAGCGGGTGGGGGTGCGCCGCTTCGCGACGACGTGCTCGGCGAAGCTGAACCGGCCGCCGGGTTTCAGGACGCGCCGGATCTCGGCGAGGACGGCCTGCGGGTCGCGCACGCTGCACAGCACGAGGCTGGAGACGACGGCTTCGGCGCTGGCGTCGGGCAGGTCGATCCGCTCGCCCGCGACGGTGCGGATCTCGAGCTCGACGCCGCGTCGCCGCGCCGCCCGCTCCAGCCGCTCGTGCATGTAAGGGTTGGGCTCGACGGCGATCAGACGGGTGCCGGGCGGCAGGTAGCGCAGGTTGGCGCCGACTCCGGGCCCCAGCTCGACGACGGTGGGCGGGAGGTCGGCGAACACCCGGCCCTTGGCCCTGCGCATGTGCCAGTTGATGAGCCCGCCCATCGTCCAGAAGAAGGCCGAGTTGAAGCGGCCGCGCGCGGGATGCGCCTCGAAACCGTCGGGGGGCGCCGGGCGGGTGATCATCGTCGTGGCCATCGCTCGAGCATGCCGGACGGCCCCCCGCCGGCGCAGCCGTGGAAATACCGCACTGTCGCCGGGTCAGGAGGCCGGTTCGGACGCGACGTACCAGGCCGCTATCTGGGCCCGGGACCGGAAGCCGAGCCGGGCCCGGATCCGCTCGACGTGCGACTCGGCCGAGCGTTCGGTGATGACCAGCTCGGCCGCGATCTGCCGGTTCGACCAGCCCTGCGCGACCAGCCGGGCCACCTCGCGCTGCCGTGGCGTCAACGCCGGCCCGGCCGCTGGGTCGAGCGGCGGCAACCCGAGGCCGCGGCGCATCGCGTTCAGCAGGGCGTGCGCGTCACCGACGAACGGGACGTGCGTGCGGCCCGGCAGGACGGTCAGCGTCGCGCCGTCGATGCCCGCGGCCAGGCGCTCGCCCTCGCGAAGCGGCACCGCCCGGTCGTCCTGCCGGTGGATGACCGCCGTCGGCGCGGCGATCCGGTCGAGGTCGGCGGTGACGTCGACTTCGTAGCAGGCCACCAGCAGCCTGCGCGCCACGGCCGCGGAGGCCGACTCCCGCTGGTACCGGGAGAACAGGGCGCGGAAGCCGGCGTCGGCGTCGGGCGCGAAGATATCGGTCAGGACGTCCGACGCGAAGCCCCAGTGCTGCTCGACCAGGCCGAGGACGTGCTCGCGTATGCCCGGGGCGGCCACCGCACCGCCGGCTACCCAGCCGCCGTAGAGCACGAGGCGGGAGACGGTCGCCGCCTCCCGGGCGGCCCACCGCACTGCGAGCGGGGCCCCGAAGGACGCGCCGATGAGATCGAAGCGATCCGTCCCGACCGCAGTGGCGACCGCGCGCAGGACCTCGAGCTCGAGCTCGAAGACGTCGGTGCGGTCGGTGGTCCCGGACAGCCCGCACCCGGGCCGGTCGTAGCGCACCAGCGTGCGCCCCGTCGCGAGCCCCTCGTAGAACCGGCGCTCCGCCGGCAGGGCCCAGCCGAGCTCCAGGTGCGACACCCAGCCGGGGACGAAGATCGCCACCGGGCCGGTGCCGGCGACGGCGTACCGGACGACCGTCCCGTCCTCGAGCCCGGCCTGCCCGAGGTGCTGCTCCACGAGCTACATCATCCCGCGACCGGAACGGCCGGCGGAAGCGCCGGGCCGGGGTCCGCAGTCAGGCGCCGGCCGGGGTCTCGGCCGAGCCTCGCTCGACCAGCGCGGTCGGCAGCAGCACCCGCCGGGCCGGGCCGTCCGCGCCGCCGAGCCGGGCCAGGATCTGCTCGGCGCCGACCTCGCCCATGCGTTCCGGGTCGTGCGCGATCACCGTCACGCCGAGGACCTCGGCCAGGTCGAAGTCGTCGAACCCGACCAGAGCCGGCCGGTCGGCGCGACCGTGCAGCGCCCGCAACGCCCCGGTGGTGATCAGGTTGTTCGTCAGGATCAACGCGGTCGGCGGGGGAGCGAGGGCGAGCAGGTCACGGGCCGCGGTCTCGGCGGTGGCGACGTCGTGACAGTCGGCCCGCAGGTACTGCTGCCACCCGGTCACGCCGCCGGCCGTCATCGCGGCTTCGAAGGCGGCTACCCGCTGCCGGTGCGTCGCCAGCCGGGTGAGGTCGCCGATCAACCCGATCCGGCGATGGCCCCGCTCGAGCAGGTGGTCGACGGCGCTATGCATGCCGCCGTCGTTGTCCAGCACGACGACGTCGGCGACGATGTCGGCCGGCTCGCGGTCGAGGAAGACGACCGGCAGCCCCAGCCGGCGCTCGGGCTCGAGGTAGCCGTGGTCGACGCTGCTCGTGACGATCAGCAGCGCGCTCACCCGCCGCTCCAGCATCTCGGCCACGAAGACGTGCTCGAGGTCGGCATCCTCGTCGCTGCTGGCGGTGATCAACTGCAACCCGGCCGCGCGCAGGCGGCGCTCCGCGCCCCGGGCAACGCGCGAGTAGAAGGGGTTGCCCAGATCGCCGATGATCAGCCCGACCAGTGACGAGCGGGCACCGGCCCGTAACTCACGCGCGATCGCGTTGCGGCGGAAGCCCAGCTGCTCGGCGGCGGCGCGCACCCGGTCAGCCGTCGCCGCCGAGACGTAGGGCTCGCCGTTGAGCGCGCGCGACGCCGTCTTCAGGCTCACGCCGGAGAGGGCAGCGACCTGCCGCAGCGTGGGCCGGTTCCCGGCCGGGCGTGTGGCGACCATCTGACAACGTTAGACCTGGTGGCGGCCCGACGGGCCTCCGCCGCGCGGCGCGCGGTGCCGCGTCCGGGGCCGAGTCGGCTGCCGGATCTGATGGATTGTGCCGATATGCCAGACAATGAACAAGGAGCAATTCCGACTCTTGACGCCATTCCGGCGCTGGTGGTAAGCCTGCCTGAGCCAATCTGACATCGATGTCAGACCGGTCCACCCCCGGGGCCGGCCGGCATCGCTTCCGGAGGATCGAATGACAGGTCTGGGCCTCTCCCGAATCGCGCGCCGGTCGGCCACGGTCGCCACGCTCGCCGTGGCCGTGCTGATCGGAGGCAGCGCCGTCGCCACGGCTACGCCGTCCGGCCCGGCGCCGAGCCCGGCCCCGAGCGGCACCTCGACCGCGCCGCCCCGGGCCGCTCGTCACGGGTCCGCGCCCGGGCCGGTCGTCTGCGCCAAGGGGCCGGACGGTCACCTGCTCGACTGCCCGAAGCCGGTGGCCAGGTCGAAGCGCCCGGCGGGCGCGCGCAACACGACGAGGGTCACCGCGCCGAGGAAGAACCTGGCCGCGCTCGTCGACACCCGCACCTGGACCAGCGGCGGTGGCAACACGTTCCCGGGCGCGATCGTCCCGTTCGGCATGACCCAGTGGAGCCCGGACACCTCGCCGAACCGCGCGGCCGGCGGTGGCTACAACTTCGGCGACACCAAGACGCTCGGCTACTCGCTCACCCACGTCAGCGGCCCTGGGTGCGGCGCCGGTGAGGACATCCCCATGCTGCCGATCACGGGTGCGCTGCCCAGTGGCAACCCGAACGACGTCACGACCGCGTTCAGCAACACCGGCGAGATCGCGCAGGCGGGCTACTACTCCGCCCGGTCGAACCAGCCGGACACGATCACCTCGGAGTTCACCGCCACCCCCCACAGCGCGATGGCGCGGTTCACCTACCCGGCCGGGCAGACCGCGGGCTTGCTGGTCAAGCTGCAGGACAGCCAGAACGGGCAGTTCGCCCCGAGCACGGCGACCGTCGTCAGCGATCACGAACTCCAGGGGTCGGAGACGAGCGGCCACTTCTGCGGCGAGGCCACCAACAGCGGCCAGAAGCAGGTCTACACCGTCCACTTCGACATCACCTTCGACCAGCCGTTCACGGCCCGGACGATCGCCGGCGACAACGGCCCGGACGCCGTCTACCTCTCCTTCGCGAACGCGACCACCGTCCAGGCGAAGGTCGGCATCTCCTACGTCAGCGACGCCAACGCGAAGGGCAACTGGCAAGCCGAGAATCCGAGCTGGGACTTCGGCACGGTCAAGGCCGCGGCCCAGAAGGACTGGAACGACCTGCTGAGCCGGATCCTGGTCGCCGGCGGCGACTTCGCGCACACGCAGATGTTCTACAGCCTGCTGTACAAGGACTTCGTCCAGCCGAACATCACCAGTGACACCAACGGCCAGTTCATGGGCGCCGACCAGAAGCCGGACACGATCGCCGACGGTCAGCACGACCAGTACGGCATGTACTCCGGCTGGGACATCTACCACTCGCTGTCGCAGCTGCAGGCCATGCTCGACCCGGGGGCGGCGAGCGACCAGGCGCAGTCGCAGCTGAACTACTACGCCGAGGACAAGCTGCTGCAGCAGTGGGGCTACCTGCAGGACAACAACTACGTCATGGTCGGCGACCCGATGCAGTCGATCATCGCCGACTACTACGCTTTCGGGGCCAAGGACTTCGACACCAAGACGGCGCTGAAGGACATGCTCGAGCAGGCCGACACCACCAACGACGTCCGTCCGGGCCAGCACCTCGAGGACGCGTTGGGCTACCTGCCCGAGGACGGCAGCTACCGCAGCTGCTGCAACGCGCACGGGTTCGTCTCGTCGCTGCTCGAGTACGACAGCAACGACCTGGCGCTGTCCCGGTTCGCCGCGGCGCTGGGCGACACGAAGGACGCTCTCGCGCTCGAGCAGCGGGCCAACAACTGGGAGAACACGTTCAACCCGGCGAACAACCTGCTGAACCCGCGCAACGCCGACGGCTCGTGGGTGCCGGGCATCACCAGGACCACGACCGACCACTACGTCGAGGGTGACGCGTACGAGTACCTGTGGAACACCCCGAACAACTACGCCGCGCTGATCTCGCTGCTCGGCGGCCGGGCGAAGGTTGCCGCCGCGCTGCGCACCTTCCTCTCCCAGCCCAACGGGTACGGCGAGTACGCGCAACTGACCAACGAGTTCGGCTTCGGCGAGCAGTACGCGGGTGACTACGCCGGCGACCCGGCCGGCACCCAGCTGGCGGTGAACACGATCCGCAACACGATGTACCAGCCCGGCCCGAGCCTGGACAACAACGACGACCTCGGCGCCAACAGCTCGACGTTCATCTGGGAGATGCTGGGCATGTACCCGGAGAACTCCGGCAGCGGGACGCTGGTCTTCAACGGCCCCGGCTTCCCGCACGCCGCGATCCGCCTGCCCAGCGGCCGGAAGATCCTGATCAACGCGCCGGGCGCGTCGCCGACGAACTTCTACGTGCAGAACCTGAAGCTCGACGGGGTGCCCTACCACAAGCTGTCGGTGCCGTTCTCGATCCTGGCCAAGGGCGCCACCCTGAACTGGACGCTGGGCAGCAAGCCGTCGACCTGGGGCACCGCGCCGCACGACGCGCCGCCGTCGTACCGCGCCGGCACCGAGCCGGTCGTCGGCTTCGCCTCCGATCAGCGGGTGACGGTCGCGCCGGGTGGCTCGGCCACGGTGACGATCGGCGCCCAGAACGCGACGACGAGCAGGCAGAAGGTTCAGCTCAACGTCACGTCACCTTCGGCGCTGCACGTGTCGCCGGCGAGCGCGACCGTGAACGTCCCGCCGAACGGCCGGGGCACGACGACGCTCACGATCAACGCCGGCTCGTCGACCGCCGAGGGCTTCTACACCGTCCCGGTGTCCCTGAGCGACGGTGGGACCGCGCTGCCCAAGATCACCATCACCGTGCTGGTGGCTCAACCCGGCAGCCTGCTGCGGGCGTTCGACAACAAGGGGATCTCGGACGACACCAACCCCAACGGGGCCAACTTCGACGGCGGAGGGTGGAGCTACTCGGCTGAGGCGCTGGCCGCGCAGAACGTGACGCCGGGCAGCACCGTCACCGTGGGCGACATCAAGTACGCGTGGCCGCCGTCGCAGCCGGGCCAGCCGGACAACGCCGTGGCGAACGGCCAGAAGGTCACCGTGAACGCCGCGGCCGGCACCCAGCAGCTCGGCTTCCTCGGTTCGGCCAGCGGTGGCAACAGCCGGGGCCTGGCGACGCTGACCTACTCCGACGGCAGCACCGCGCGGTTCTGGCTCGGCTTCTCCGACTGGACGCTCGGCGGCGGCGGGGGAGCGGTGGCCTTCGGCAACACCGACGCCGTCCGCACCACCTACCGCAACTGCAACCACTGCACCGGCGGGCGCGACAACGTCGACACCCACCTGTTCGCCGACGTGGTGCCGGTCGACGCCGGCAAGACGCTGACCTCGGTGACGCTGCCGTCCGCCGGCACCGGCGGCGACCTGCACGTCTTCTCGATCGGCACCGCCGCCGCGGCGCCGGCCGGACCGGTGATCAGCTCGGTCACGCCGGACACCGTGCAGGCGGGCGACACCGCGACCATCCACGGCAGCGGGTTCGGGGCCACGCCGGGCAACGGCTACGTCCACTTCGCCGACAACGGCACCGACTGGGGACAGCCGACCAACGCGGCGAGCTTCACGATCGACAGCTGGAGCGACACGGCGATCACGTTCACCGTGCCCACGCCGAGCGGTTCGAACGGCCAGTGGCACGTCGCGCCGGGCAGCACGGCGATGGTGACCGTGGTCGACGACGGGGGGCGGATGTCCGACACCGCCGCCCTCGACATCGCCGCGTCGGCGAACCCGGCCGACTACTACGACAACACCGGCATCTCCAACGACGGCGACGCGACCTGCAACGCCGACTACGACGGCGACGGGTACAGCTACTCGGCCCAGGCGCTGTCGGCTGCGGGGGCGAGCCCGGGCGGGACGGTCACCGTCGACGGCATCGGCTACACCTGGCCGAGCGCGGCGGCGTGCCAGCCCGACAACATCCTCGCCGCCGGCCAGAAGATCCTGGTGCACGGGTCGGCGGGGGCGACGACGCTCGGGTTCCTCGGCTCGTCCGGGAACGGCAGCGCCGGCGGGCCGGTGACCGTCACCTACACCGACGGGACGTCCCAGACGTCGCAGCTGTACTTCGGTGACTGGGCGCAGAACGCGTCCAACGGCGACATCACCGCGCTGACCATGCCGTACCGCAACTCGCAGGACGGCACCAGCCAGCAGATCACCATGTACGTCTTCGCCGACGAGATCACCCTCGACTCGTCGAAGACCGTCGCCTCGGTGACGCTGCCGATGATCGCCGACCACGTCAGCTCCGGCACGTCCACGCACATCTTCGCCCTCGGACTGAGGTAGGGCGGGCCTGACGACGCCACCCGCGGCCGGGAGCGTTCGACCGGATCGCTCCCGGCCGGGGGTGGGAAGCTGGCGCCATGACCGAGGGGCTGGGCGTCGCGGCGGCGGCCGCGCTGCCGGCGGCCGAGGTCCTGAGCCGGCTCGGGGTCACGGCGTCCGGCGGGCTGACCGCGGCCGAGGTCGTCCGGCGGCGGGCGGAGTCCGGCCCGAACGCCGTGTCCTCGCACCGGGCCCGGTGGCTGCCGGTGCTGTGGCATCAGCTCCGCTCGCCGTTGCTGATGCTGCTGGTGTCGGCGGCGATCGCGTCCTACTTCGTGGGCGAGCGCAGCGACGCGGTCATCATCGGTGTCATCGTCGCGCTCTCGGTCGGGCTGGGTTTCGCCAACGAGTACCGGGCCGAGAGAGCGGCCGAGGCGCTGCACGACCAGATCCGCCACGAGAGCGTCGTCATCCGCGACGGGCAACCGGCCGGCGTGGACGTGACCGGGCTCGTCCCCGGCGACATCGTCCAGCTGCACCTGGGTGACATCGTCCCCGCGGACATCCGGCTGCTGCAGACCAGTGGCCTGCAGTGCGACGAGTCCGTGCTGACCGGCGAATCGCTGCCGGTCGACAAGGGCACCGACCCGACGCCGGCCGGGACCGCCCTGGCCGACCTGACCGGGTGCGTATTGATGGGGACGATCGTGCACGCCGGGCGCGGCGTCGGGGTCGTGGTCGCCACGGCGGCGGGCACCGAGTTCGGCAAGATCGCGGCCGGCCTGAACACCCACCAGCTCGACACGGAGTTCCAGGTCGGGCTGCGGAAGTTCTCCCTGCTCCTGGTCTACGTCGCCGGCGCCTTGACCGGTTCGATCTTCGTCATCAACGTGCTGCTGCACAAACGGCTCATCGACGCCCTCCTGTTCTCGCTCGCCATCGCGGTCGGCATCACGCCCCAGCTGCTGCCCGCCGTCGTGTCCACCAGCCTGGCCGCCGGATCCCGGCGGTTGAGCCGGCGCAAGGTGCTGGTCAAACGGCTCGTGGCCATCGAGGACCTCGGCAACGTCGACGTGCTGTTCACCGACAAGACCGGCACGCTCACCGTCGGCCGGATCGACTTCATGCGGGCCGTCCCGGTCGCGGCCGGCGCCGATGCCGACACGGTGCTGCGGTGGGGATTGCTGTCCACCGAGAACACCACGGGCGGCGGGCAGGCGGCCGGCGGCAACCCGCTGGATCAGGCCCTGTGGGATTCTCCGGCGGCCCGGGCCGAGCGGAGCGCGCTGGCCGGGTACCGCACCCTCGGCGTCCTGCCGTTCGACCACGAGCGGTTGCTCGTGTCGGTCCTCGTGTGCGCCGCGGACGGAAAGCCGACGCTCGTCACCAAAGGCGCGCCGGAGACCGTCCTGCAGCGGTGCGTCGACGTGCCGGCCAAGGCGCACGAAGCGCTCACGGCCGAGTTCGCGGCCGGCAACCGCGTCGTCGCCGTCGCCACCCGGGCGATGGCCGACGAGCGGGCGCCGACGGTGGCCGACGAGCGAGAGCTGCAGCTCGCCGGCCTGCTGGTGTTCCTGGACCCGCCCAAGCACGACGCCGCCGAATCGCTGCACCGCCTGGCCGACCTCGGGATCGCGGTCAAGGTCGTCACCGGCGACAACCCGATCGTGGCGATGAAGGTGTGTCACGACCTGGGGCTGGGCGACACCGCCGCCGTGACCGGGGTGGAACTCGCGGCCCTCGATGACGACCAGCTCGCGGCCGCCATCGGCACCACCACCGTGTTCGCGCGGGTGAGTCCCGAGGACAAGGCCCGCATCGTCCGCGTCCAGCGCCGCACCGGCGGCGGTGTCGCCTTCCTGGGCGACGGTGTCAACGACGCGCTCGCGCTGCACGCCGCCGACGTCGGCATCTCGGTCGACTCGGCCACCGATGTCGCGAAGGACGCCGCCGACGTCATCCTGCTCGAGAAGGACCTCGACGTCCTGGCCGACGGGGTCGCCGAGGGCCGGCGCATCTTCGCGAACACGATCAAGTACGTGCTGATGGGCACGTCGAGCAACTTCGGCAACATGTTCTCGGCCGCCGGCGCGTCGCTCTTCCTGTGCTTCCTGCCGATGCTGCCCAGCCAGCTGCTGCTCAACAACCTGCTCTACGACTCCAGCCAGCTCGCCATCCCGACCGACAACGTCGACGCAGACCAGCTGCACCGCCCGTCGCACTGGGACATCGGCTTCATCCGCCGGTTCATGATCGTCTTCGGCCCGCTGAGCTCGGTGTTCGACTACGTCACCTTCGCGGTCATGCTGTGGGTCTTCCACGCGCACGCGGCCGAGTTCCGCTCCGGCTGGTTCGTCGAGTCGCTGGCCACCCAGACACTGGTGATCTTCGCGATCCGGACCCGGCGGGTGCCGTTCTACCGCAGCCGCCCCGGCCTGCCGCTGACCCTGGCCGCGCTGAGCGTGGTCGCCGTCGGGGCAGTGCTGCCCGCCACCCCCATCGCCCACACGCTCGGCTTCGGCCGGCTCCCGGGCGCGTTCTTCGCCACGCTCGCCGGCATGGTCGTCCTGTACCTGGTGCTCATCGAGTTCGGCAAGCGCTACTTCTACCGCGTCTCGCGCATGACCATCACCGCCGAGCGCCGCCCCTACAGCCGGACCCGGCACCTAGTCCGTCGCGCCGCCCGCTTCACCACCGCCCAACCGCCGTCGCGACCAACACCGGCGCGTCCGTGAGTCGCCGTTCCCGGAGGCGGCCAAATGGTCACAAGGTCGTGAGAAGCCGGGCGCCGTGCCAAACTCCGCAGCCTGAAGATCTTCCTTCCGCGGAGGTTTCGATGGGTGAGGCTGAGCAGCTCGAGTGGGCGACCGACACCCAGCAGCAGTGGCTCGACGTGCACAGTAGCGATCGCGGCGACTGGCGCGACTGGCTGCCGGTCGAGCTGGACAACCGATGGCCGGAGTGGACACGCTCACCGAGGCCCGGGGACCGTGGCGGGATTGGCCGCCCGGCCGGCTCGATGCCTGGTGGCCGGAGTGGGCGCAGTCCGACACCGCGACGCTGCCGGCGTGGTTCGAGTCGCCCTGCCGAGCCTTGGTGCCCGAACAGCCTGTGGATGCTTGGACGTCCACCGATGGGGGCTCCGGATCGTCGGACGCGCCCGCGGCAGAGGAGGATCCCGCGCTTGCCGAGCTGACCGAGGCGCACCCCGAGCTCGCCGGCTTGACTGACGACGAGCTCCACGACGTCCTCGACCGGGCGCTCGCTGAAGGATCCGAGCACCCGCAGTAGGCACCCGGTGGTCGGCCCCCCGGCCGCACCCGCGAACTCGTCAGGGAAAACGTCAGGCGCAGCCGGGGGCTCAGCCCCGAAGATGGGAAGGCAGAAACGAGCATGGAAGGGGCCTGATGACGGCCATCAACCCACGCGGCGGCCGCGACTGTGCGGCCGGCATCGCCGACCGCCTGATGGCGGAGTTCCGGCGGGCGTTGCCGCTCTCGCTGATCAGCCAGGTCGTGCTGCGAGCGCGCGACGAGCTGAGCGGTCAGATACCCGATGGGGCGTTCCCGGAGATGCTGGAGCGGCTGTCCCGCACGCGTCTGACGCATCTGCAACTCGAACTCATCGGCTGATCTGCCACCCATCGTCATGCGGCAGACCGCACTCGGCCGACCGCGGATGACAGCACCCGCCGGCGCGACAGTGGTGCCCGATATGGTCGGTTGGTTCTGCTTTCGACACCAGGGCGGTTCTTAGCCGATGACAAGCAACCTGCCAACCTCCGCCGGCGCCGCGGGCCCGCGCGGGGGTGCGGCCCCACTGGAGTTCCGCGAGGTCACCAAGCAGTACCCGAACACCACCCGTCCGGCCATCGACCGGCTGTCGCTGAACGTGCCGGCCGGTGAGATCTGCGTGCTGGTCGGACCTTCCGGCTGCGGCAAGACGACCGCCATGCGCCTCGTGAACCGGATGATCGATCTCACGAGCGGGTCGATCCTCATCGACGGCGCGGACATCGCGACCAGGGACCCGGCTGACCTGCGCCGCGAGATCGGCTACGTCATCCAGCAGGTCGGCCTGTTCCCGCACATGACCGTCGCGCACAACATCACGATGGTGCCGCGGCTGCTCGGCTGGGAGCGCAAGCGCCTGCAAGCACGGGCCGAGGAGCTGCTCGAGCTGATCGGGCTGCCACACGAGATGGCACGGCGGTTCCCCAGCCAGCTGTCCGGCGGGCAGCGGCAGCGGGTCGGGGTGGCCCGCGCGCTCGCCGCGGACCCGCCGCTGCTGCTGATGGACGAACCGTTCGGCGCGATCGACCCGATCAACCGCGAGCGCCTCCAGAACGAGTTCCTCCGGCTGCACCTCGAGATCCGAAAGACGGTCGTCTTCGTCACCCACGACATCGATGAGGCGATCAAGATGGGCGATCGGATCGCGATCATGCGCGAGGGCGGCGAACTCGTCCAGTACGACACGCCGGATCAGATCCTTGCGAACCCGGCCGACGAGTTCGTCGCCCGCTTCGTGGGTGCTGATCGCGGCCTCAAGCGCCTGGCGCTGACGACGCTCGGGGACATCGAACTCGCCGGTGTCCGCGTCGTCCGCGACGGCGATGACGTCGGGCCGACCACCTGGGACGGTGCCGGCCAGGTCGTCCTCGTCGACGCCGACGGCCGCCCCCTCGGCGAGGTGGCCCGTGACCGGGTCTCCGTCGGCCGGGTCACCATCGCCGATGCCCGGCCGCTCGCGGGCAGCGTGGCCACGAGCGCGACGCTGCGCGACGCGCTGTCGACGATGATGACCGACTCGCTGCGGCCGTTGCTCGTCGTCGACGACGCCGGCCGGGTGGCCGGCAGCGTGTCGATCGACCTGATCAATGCCTCGCTGCGTCGCGGTCGAGGCGGCGACAGCACCGAACCGGTGGAGGTCGTCGGCTGATGGCGGCCCTGACCGGCACCGGAGCGCCGGTGATCCCGGACTTCGGCAACACCTCATCGTGTGTCAAGCAGAACGGGACCTTCTGCTGGGACTGGTTCCGAAACAACTGGAGCAGCATCTTCGAGCCCGCGCTCGTCCAGCACATCGAGCTGACGGCGATCGCGGTCGGTATCGGCTTCGCCATCGCGTTCGCGCTCGCCGTCGCGGCCCACCGAGCCCGCTGGCTCGCGGCTCCGGTGACCCTTCTCGGCAGCCTGCTCTACACGATCCCGTCGCTGGCCGCGTTCGAGATCCTGGTCTCGGTGACCGGCATCAACTGGGTCACCGTCGAGATCGCGCTCGTTTCGTACACGCTGCTCATCCTGTTCACCAACACCCTCGCCGGGCTGTCGGGGGTCTCACCCGAGGTGCTCGACGCGGCGCGGGGGATCGGGCTGCGGCCGGCGCAGGCGCTCGTCCGGATCGAGCTGCCACTCGCGCTCCCCACGATCATCGCCGGCCTGCGGGTCGCAGTGGTCACGATCATCTCGCTGGCGACGGTCGCGGCCTACATCGTCCCGGCCGGTCTGGGCAAGCCGATCTTCGACGCCGTGAGCAGCGGTGGCTTCAACACCAAGTTCATCGCTGCGGGCGCGCTGTGCATCGCACTGGCGCTCGTCGCCGACGGCCTGTTCGCCGGCCTGCAACGAATCCTCACTCCCTGGGCTGCGGCCCGCCGGGTCGGGTGAATCATGAGTAACGACTTCGTCAAGGGCTTCACGTTCCTGCGGGACAACCCGGGCCTGATCGCCGACAACCTCGGAAAGCACCTCGAGATCTCCGGCGTGGCCGTGCTCATCGCGCTCGTCATCGGCCTGCCGCTCGGGGTGTGGCTCGGCCACATCCACCGGTTCTCGTTCCTGGCGATCAACATCTCCAACCTCGGGCGGGCGTTGCCGAGCCTGGGCATCCTGGCCATCCTCCTGCCCTACGTCGGAGTGGGCAACACCGACGTGATCATCGCGTTGGTGGTCCTGGCCTTCCCCCCGATCCTCACGAACGCCTACGTTGCCATCGACCAGGTCGACGCCGACACCGTCGATGCGGCGAAGGGCATCGGGCTGCGCCCGCGGCAGGTCCTGTTCACGATCGAGATCCCGCAGGCGCTGCCGGTCATCTTCGCCGGCATCCGGACCTCGTCGGTCTTCGTCGTCGCCACCGCAACGCTCGCCGGGATCTTCGGCGGCGGTGGGCTGGGGGTGATCATCAACAACCGCGAGTCGTACGGGCTGGACGGGATCATCGGGGTCTCGTATGTGCTCATCGCCCTCGCGTTCGCGGTCCAGGCGCTCTTCATCGCCCTGGAACGGTCGGTCACGCCGGCCGGTATCAGTGGCGCTCGCAAGTCCGGCCGTAGTCGGCTTCTCCGACGACGGGCGACGGTCCTTCCGGAGACGGACGCCCCGGCCGTAGCTGTATCAGGACCAGGTGGAGAACAAGGGAGTAGTACCTGATGAAACGCACCACTTCACCCGGGCGCGCCGTCGCGGCCGGGCTCATGGCCGCCGCACTGGCCGTCACCGTCGCCGCATGCGGCTCGAGTGGCGGCAGCGCCGGCGGGGGCAACACGGGCGGCGGGTCGACCCCAGCGAGCGCGGACCTGCCGGGCAAGGGCAAGCCGGCCGTCACGATGGGCGACAAGAACTTCGCCGAGGAGTACCTGCTCGGCGCGCTCTACTCGCAGGCGCTGCGGGCCAAGGGATTCACCGTCACGTTGAAGGGCAATATCGGCGCCTCCGCGGTCATCGACAAGGCCCTGACCAGCGGGAAGATCGACATGTACCCCGAGTACACCGGCGTGATCTACACCGAGCTGGCGAAGCTCGGCGACCGTCCCAAGAGTGCCGCGGAAACCCTCAAGGGCGCGACGACGTACGAGAGCAAGCGAGGTTTCGCGGTGCTCGACCCGACGCCGTTCCAGGATGCCGACGGGTTGGCCGTGCTCAACGACTACGCCAAGCAGCACAGCTTGAAGACCATCGACGACATGAAGAAGGTTGGCTCGTTCACCTATGCGGGGCCGCCTGAGAACGGCACCCGCTACCAGGGTGTCATCGGGCTGAAGCAGGCCTACGGCCTGAGCAAGATCAAGTTCGAGCCGTTGGGCATCGGCCTGCAGTACCAGGCGCTGAATCAGCACAAGGTCGACTCGATCGCGATCTTCACGACCGACCCGCAGCTCGCCAGCGGGAAGTACACCGTGCTCACCGACACCAAGGGCATCTTCGGCTTCCAGCAGGTCGTTCCGGTCATCTCGAAGAAGGTGCTCGACGCCGAGGGCCCGGCCTTCGCCGACACGCTCAATGCGGTCAGCGCCAGCTTGACCACCGATGCGATCGTCGCGATGAACAAGGCCGTGCAGATCGATCAGAAGCGGCCCGCCGACGTTGCGAAGGCGTTCCTGCAGGCGAACCACCTCGTCTGATCCCGACCGCGGCGAGCCCGGCGAGTGCGCCGGGCTCGCCGCGTCAGGAGCCGGTGTCGCGCCACACGGTCGCCATGAACAGCGCGAGGGTGCACACGTGGACAGCAGTGCACCACAAGCAGATGGCGTCGACCTCGAACAACTCGACGTACACCAGGTAGAGGGCCGACAGGATGCCAGCGGCGGCGGCCACGACGCGCGCCGCCCGCAGCCTGCGGTCGTGCAGCGGCAGCGCGACTGCGACCGTCATGACGACGAAGTAGGCGAGTCCGAGCACCGCGACCGGGATGCCGGCGATCGTGGACCATTTGCTGGTCGTCACCTTGAGGCAGTTGATGGTGGCGCTCTCCGGGCACGCGAACGACGCGCCGTGGGTGTAGTGCTCGACGGTGAGGTAGATGCTGGCACCCAGGCCGAGTACGGCCGCCAGCACGGCGACGATCTGCGCGCCGCGGTGGTCGCCGGCCGATGTCGTGGCGCCGGACCGGCGGGGTCGCGTCACTTGCTGCCGGCCAGCTTCGCCGCCGCCGCCGTGACGGCCTGGCTGGTGCAGACCGCGGACGGCTGGTTGCCGGTGAGCGAGCACAGGGTCGCGGTGAGGTAGTTGGCGGTGCCGTCGACCGCCCGGGCGATCTTCGAGGTCGGATCGGCGAGGGCGGACGCGATCTCCTCGTGGCTCTTGCCCTGCAACACGCCCGGGTCGTAGCTCGCGCCGGACACGATGTACTTGCCGCCGATGTCGATGAACGGGATGGCGCCCGAGCTGCCCTTCACGTAGGGCGGGGCGTCGTACTTCTTCACGAGCGCGTCCTGCTCAGCGGTGAGCTTGTCCAGCGGGGCGTATTGCCCGTTGACCACCTGGTTGCCCTGTATCTCGCGCGCGACGAAGGACAGCAGCGAGCTGGTGTAGGTGGCGCCGTGGAAGCTGAGGGTCGCCGTGCTCGGGTACACGTCGCTGGCCGACGAGTGGGTTTCACCGATCCCGTGCAGTGTCCCGAAGCGCGAGAGCGCGACCGCGACCGCCCACCGTTCGGCGGCACAGTACGGGCAGTACTCGGCGCCGACGTAGAGCACCTCGGGCCGGCCGCCGGCGGTGAGCGGCGGTGCGGTGATGGCCGTCGGCGACGTTCGGGCGGTACCGACGCCGACGGCGTCGAGCGTCGTTGCCGGCACGCCGGCGACCTTGGCCAGGACGGTACTTGACGCCGCGGTCGCCGCCTTGCCCGAGGAAGGACCCCCGGCGCCGGTGGTGACCTTGACGACGACGAGCACGGCGACGACGGCGAGCACGCCCGCGGCGCTGGCGGCCACGGCGATGAGGCGCCGGCGACGCTGGTCGGCCGCGATGCGTTGCCGGGCCGCGTCCGCGCGTTGGCTGGACAACCGCTTCTGCGCCTCCGTTGGCTTGCCGACCGCACGCGCGGACCCCGGGGTCTTCCGGGTACCGGACGTCGGTCGGCCGGGCTTGTTCTTGCTCACGTCGCTCCCTCGGTCGAATCTATGAGCAGTGGCCGGGTCGGGTACGGGGACGCGTTGCCGGCCGGGGCCGGCGGGTCGTGGGCCGCCATCACGTCCCAATAGTCGGTCCCGAGACCGCAGAAGTTCCCGACACCACCACACCTGCTGCGTGACCCACGCCACCTCGGCTGAACCGCGCGGGACTCATCCGGACCGCGCGCCCCACGAGTTGACGGCCGCCGGGGGTCCCGGACAATTATGGCCAGATGGACATGTTGATCGATATGGAGAGGAAGGGCTGGGAGGCGCTGTCGTCCGGTGCGGAGGCCGCTCGCAGCTTCTACGACCGCGTCCTCGACCGGGATGTCGTCATGCTCCTGCCCGGGGGACTGCGGATCGACAGCCGGGCGGAGGCCCTGGACGCGATGTCCGGCCAGCCGTGGGCGTCCCACGACCTGCAGAATCTCGGGGTGCTCTCGTTGGGCGATGCAGCGGCGATCGTGGTCTACGGAGCCACCGCGCGGCGAGAGGGAGGAACGCCGTACTCGGCCCTGATCGCAAGCACCTACGTGCGGCGCGACGACGGCTGGAAGCTGGCCGCCCACCAGCAGACTCCGCGCTGAACGCCGCCGCCGGTCGGCCGGCCTAGGCCCGGACCGCGTCGCCGGACCTGCAGTATGCAATGGTTAGTCGAGGCAACCGACCGGGTAGGTCATCGCCATGCTCTGCACATCTGCCAGGCGCTGGAGTGGCCGGTGAATTTCGGGACCGCCTTCGCCGCGACCTTCCTGGCCGCCGCCGTCGAGGTCATCGAGATGGTGATCATCGTCGTCGGCGTCGGTGTGGTCCGCGGGTGGCGCTCGACGCTGATCGGCGCGGGTAGCGGGTTCGTTCTTCTCGCCGCGATCGTGTTCGGCTTCGGCACCGCGTTGACCGCCGTCCCGATCGACGTGCTGCGACTCGTGGTCGGCGCCCTCCTGCTGGTCTTCGGCCTGCAATGGCTGCGCAAGGGCATCCGGCGGGTGGCGGCGAACGGCTTCACCGGCTCGACCGACGAGGAAGTCGAGGGACGAGACGATTCGGTCGGCATGGACTGGACCGCCTTCGTGCTCGCGTTCAAAGGCGTCGTGTTGGAGGGGCTCGAGATCGCCTTCATCGTCGTGTCGTTCGGGGCGACCTCGGGTCACATCCCGGCGGCGGTGATCGGCGGCGCGGCCGCGTTCGTCGTCCTGGGCGTCGCCGGTGCATCGGCGCACCGCCTGGTTCAGCGCATTCCCCGCAGCGCCCTGCAACTCATCGTCGGCACGATGCTGGCCTCGTTCGGGACGTTCTGGGCCGCCGAGGGCGTCGGGGTGTCCTGGCCCGGTGCGGACGCCGCCATTCTCGCCCTGCTCGCGCTGTACATCGCCACCGCGGCCGGCTTCGTGGGGGCCCTGCGGCGGGGCCGGCTCGGTGCCGACGCCCCGGCGGGGGCTGATCGGCGCAGCCTCGCGACGGCCGGGACGGAGCGCTGAACCGTGATGCGCCTCTGGAACTGGATCCAGGCCTTCGGTCGTTTCTGGTACGGCTTCATCATCGGCGACGACTGGACCGTCGCGGCCGCGGTCCTCGCCGCCCTGCTCGCCGTCTGGGGGCTGCTCAGTGCCGGCGTCCCCGCCTGGTGGCTGCTGCCGCTGGTCGTCGTGGTCAGTGTCGGCGCCAGTATCTGGCGACTCGAACGCCGGACCCCGCCGGCCTGACGCCGGAGCCGGTTAGCCGGCCCGGAGGGGCGGGTACCCGAATCTGTGAGCGTGTTCGGTGCAAGCATTGCGTTATGCAAAATAAGAGGCTCGCCCGCACCGGCAGTTGACGGAGGGAGCGCCTGCGATGCCGGACAGTTTCGTGAAGGCCGCGTTCCGCGGCGGCAACCGATCCCTCGTCCGCATTGCGGTGATCGCCGCACTCGGTGGTTTCCTCTTCGGGTATGACACCGGCATCGTCTCCGGTGCCCAGGTCTACATCAAGCGCGACCTGCACACGTCCCAGCTCGAACAGCAGTGGATCGTCGGGGCCCTTCTCGTGGGCGCTGTGTTCGGCGCCGCCGGCTCCGGCTGGCTCGCCGAGCGCATCGGACGGAAATGGACCAAGGTCGTCTCCGGTTCGGTCTACGTGGCCGGCGGGCTGGCATCGGCCTTCTCGACCGGTGCGGTGGCCCTCCTGGTGGCCCGCTTCGTGCTCGGTCTGGCCGTCGGGGCCGCGTCGTTCGTCTCCGTGGAGTACATCTCCGAGCACGCCCCGGCCCGCCTGCGCGGCGGCGTCACCACCTTCAACCAGCTCATGGTCACCACCGGAATCCTCGTGGCCTACCTGGTGGCCGCCGGCTTCCAGCACGTCGGCGGAACGTGGCGCTGGATGCTCGGCCTCTCGGCCCTGCCGGGCCTCGCCCTCGCCCTCGGCATGCTCACCGTGCCGCAGTCGCCGCGCTGGCTGGTGGGCCGGCAGCGAGACGACGAGGCCCGGGAGATTCTCACCCGGACGCGGGACGACCAAGAGGCGCAGGAGGAACTCGCGCAGATCGGCGAGGCGGTGAGCCGTTCCCGCGACATCCGCCTCCGCGATCTGTTCCGCGGCCGGCTGCGGCCCCTGATGTTCGTGGGGCTCGCGCTCGCGGTCGGCCAGCAGGTGATCGGCGTGAACACCGTCATCTACTACTCCGCGACGATCTTGCACTACACGGGACTGTCTGCGAGCAAGTCGGTGCTGCAGGCGATCTCGGTCGGCGTCACGAACGTGGTCTTCACGATCGTGGCCATCCTGCTGCTCGACCGGGTCGGGCGCCGGGCGCTGCTGCTCACCGGCACCGCCGGTGCCGTGCTGAGCCTGGTCGGCCTCGGCCTGTGGTTCCGGCTCGATGCCCTGCACGGGCAGGGCTGGCTCGCACTCGTGTTCTTGCTGTCGTTCATGGCCAGCTTCGCGGTGGGTCTCGGCCCGGTCTTCTGGCTGATGATCAGCGAGATCTATCCGGTCGGCATCCGGAGCCAGGCCATGGCCGTCGCGACGGTCGCGAACTGGGTCTCGAACTTCCTCGTCTCCTACTTCTTCCTGCAGCTCACCGGCGGCATCGGCAAGGCCGGCACCTTCTGGTTGTACGCGGGCCTCGGGGTGCTCGCCTTCGGCTTCTTCGCGGCCAAGTTGCCGGAGACCAAGGACCGCTCGCTGGAGGACATCCAGCGCGAGCTCGGCAGCGAACCGGCCGACGAGCAGGAGCGCAGCAAAGCTGCCCAGCCGGCCCACCGCTAGGGCGGCGAGGCCCCCGCGGTGCCCGAGCCGGGGGTCCCCTGACCGGACGATTGCGGCGGTAGGAGCGACGACGACGACGTGGCGATATCGCACGGCGCGCTGATCTCCGGCGTGCCGGTCGCCGACGCGGACGCCGCCCCGGTGCCCGGGGCGCTCGGCGCCGGCGTGCAGCTGTCCTGCGACACCCGCGGCGTGGGTGTCGAGCTGGGCGGCTGCAGGTCGATCTTGCGAGGCGCGGACTCGGTCTTGACGCCGCACCCCGACGCCGCCGCGAGGACTGCGGCCAGCAGGACCAGTCGCGCGGTGCGGACGCCCCTCACGGCCGCTCCTCCGGGATCTCGATGACGAAGCGGGCGCCGCCGCCGGGGCGGTCCTCGACCCACACCCGCCCGCGGTGCCGTTGGATGTGCTGGCTGACGAGGGCGAGGCCGAGCCCGGAGCCGCTGTCCGAACTGTTGCCCCGGTCGGCGGGCTTGCCGCGCGCGAACCGGTCGAAGATGCGGTACCGATCGTGGTCGACCACTCCGGGCCCGGCGTCGTCGACCTCGATGCGCGCGACCCCGTTGCTGTGAAGCAGTCCGATCCGGACCACCCCCTGCCCGTGCTGATCGGCGTTGGCGAGCAGGTTCGCCACCGCGCGTTCGAGGCGGCGCCGGTCGGCCATGACGCGGACCGGCGCGGCCGGCACCTCCACCGCCACGCGGTGATGGCGGGTCACCTCGTTGAGCAACTCGGCCAGGTCGATCGGCTCCAGCTCGATGGGCACCGCGTCGGCATCCGTCAGTGACATCTCGAGAAGGTCCTTGACCGTGCGCTGGAAACGGGTGAGCTCGGCGTCGAGCAGGTCGAACGCCTGCTGGGCGCTGTCGGTCAGCTGTGTGCGGCGGCGGCGCAGGACCGACATCGCGTTGAGCATCGTGGTGAGCGGCGAGCGCAGCTCATGGCTCACGTCGGCGGCGAAGCGGGCATCGCGCCGGACCCGCTGCTGCAGCCGCTCGGCGGTGTTGTTGAAGGCCGTGGCTATCGCCGCGAGGTCCCGGTCAGTGGTGTCCGGCAGCCGCGCCTCGAGATCGCCGTCGGCGGCAGCCGCCGCGGCGGCGGTCAGGCTGGTGAGCGGTAGCAGGGCGCGGCGGCTGGCCCACCGCCCGAGAAGGGCGCCGGCGAGGGCGGCGGCGGCGACGCCCAGCAAGAGCATCCAGGACAGGAACCGCAGACTGCGGTCGAGTTCGCGCAGCGGGAAGACCTCGACGAACGTGGCCGCGGCTGCGGTCAGCGGGATGCCGACCGCGAGGACGGGGACACCGTTGAGGCGGAGCCGCTGCTCGGCGGCCTGTCCGGACGCGGTCATGCTCAGCAGCTTGCCGGGCAGGCGTTGCGGATCGACCAGGTTGCCGCTGCTGATCCACTTTCCGTTGTCGACGAGCAGGACCGCGGACTCGACCTCCGAACCGAGCCCGGTGAGCAGCTCGGCCAGCCCGTCCGATTGCCGCGACGCTGCCGTCTCGACCAGCCGGGCGTTGACGATGGCCTGGCGGACGGCGCTGTCCTGCCGTTGCCTGAGCATGTAGCTGCTGGACAGCTGCCAGGTCGCGTAGGCCACCGTGCCGGTGACGACGATGGACACCAGCCCGAACGCGAGCGACACCCGGGCGCGAAGTGGCAGCCACGACACCGCGCGGTGCCGGCGCCGACCGGGCAGCCGCCTCACGTCATGAAATGCTAGCCAGCCGATAACCCAACCCCCGCACGGTGAGGATGATCTGCGGTTCGCCCGGGTCCGGCTCGACCTTGCGGCGCAGCCGCATGATGTGGACGTCGAGCAGCCGGGTGTCCCCGAAGTAGCCGTAGTCCCAGACGCGTTCGAGCAGCTGTTCCCGCGTCACGACCTGGCCATCGGCCAGGGCGAGCTCGCACAGCAAGCGGAACTCGGTCTTGGTCAGATGCAGGTCCACGCCGTCACGGTGGGCCTGCCCGCGACCGGCGTCCACCGTCACGCCACCCACGGTGACGATGCTCGGCGCGCTTCCTCCTCGAGCCCGCCGCAGCAGGGCCCGGATGCGGGCACTCAGCTCGCTGGCCACCAGCGGTTTGGTCACGTAGTCATCGGCGCCGGCCTCGAGGCCGGCGATGACATCGCCGGTATCGGTCCGCGCCGTCACGATGATGATCGGCAGATCCCCGCCCTCGCGGACGGTGCGGCACACGGTGAGCCCGTCGACACCCGGGAGCATCAGATCGAGCAGCACAACCTCGATGTCGGCCTCCGATGCCAGCCGCTTGAGCGCATCCTCACCGCTTCCCACGGCAATGACCTGGTAGCCCTCGTCGGAGAGCGAGAGGGTCAGCGCCTGCCGGATCCGGGCGTCGTCCTCGACCAGGAGCACGGTGGCGGTCATCGTCGCCTGGGTGGATGGCTGGCAAGCGGCCGCCGCGCCGCCGCGCGCACCGGATGAGTCCTGGCCCTCCGCGGGGGCCGGCAGTTACCCCCGAAGGCGGAGAGGCCTGCACGCGCGGGTTGGCAGCCTGGCGTCTCCCAACCCGTACCCCCACGCTCGGACGCGGACTCGCGCGCGGTCATGCCGACACCCACTCGCCAGCCATTCCTCAGTTCTATCTCGCGGCCTGGACGCTGTCAGGGCCTGACGGTGATTGTCAGGCGTTCGTCAGATACCGACGACGTTACCCGCGGCAGGATGGATCTCTCGACCGTTGCAGCACCCGCGCGGGCTGCGTAGCGGAGGAAGTGAGCCCGATGCCGGAATCCGTGCCCACCAAGTCCGAACCCGACCCGGTGCGCCGTCGCCCGGTTGCCGACCCGCACCTCGCCGGCTCCGGCACGCCGTCGTGACCAGCGCACCGGAGCGCCCGCTGGTCGTCGGCCTCGACGGATCTGCGGGCAGCGACACCGCTCTGCGTTGGGGTGGCGAAGAAGCCGCTCGGGGCGGGCTACCGCTGCTGCTGGTGCGCAGCTACAGCGCCCCGGTCAGCGCCACACCGCACTGCGTACCCGGGCCGGCCTGGATCGGCGACGACGGAGCCCAGGCCGAGGCGCAACGGGAGGTCGACCTCGCGCTCACGACGATCGACCAGAGCTTCCCGCTGGTGCACGCCCGCGGACGGGTCGTGCGGGGCGAGATTCAGGACGCCGTACTGACCTTGGCCAAGCGGGCGGACACCGTCATCGTCGCCGGCGACCGGCACATGCTGCGCGTCGGATCGCTGGTCGAGCCGCTCACCAAGCGGTCGGCGGCGCCGGTCGTCGTCATCCCGCCCGATTCCGCGGCGCCCCGGGAGGGCGAGGTGCTCGTCGGTCTGACGCTGGGCAGCGACACGCATTCCGTGCTGGCCTACGTGTTCGAACACGCGCGACGACACTCGGCGGCGGTCCGGGTGGTGTGCTGCTGGCCGCCGAGGCGCATCGCGCTCAGTCGGGAGGCAACGCTGACCTTCCGGGAAACCGAGGAACTCCTCTTCGACACCCTCGCGATCTGGCGGCAGATCTACCCGGACGTCCGGCTCAGCTCGTCGGTCGTCGCGGCGCATCCGACCGCCCAATTGATCGTCGACTCCGAACACGCCCGGCTGCTCGTCATCGGTGGTCAGTCGCGGCCCGGCGCCGACTGGGCGCTACGCCGCCGGATCCACCGTCTGCTCCGGTGGACCAGGCGGCCGGTCGCGGTCGTGCCGAAGAGCGTGAACGCCGCGCGGTAGCCGGCCTCGGTCTCCGGACCACGGACGCGGCGGGGACGTGATCGCGTCCAGGTCGGCGACCCGGAGTCACAGGTCGACGACCAGGTCGCCGGTCGGGCGGGCGCAACAGATCAGGGCCTCGTCCGGGCCGGGGCGCTCCAACGGCTCCGGTTCGTAGGTGATGCCGCCGGCGAGCAGCGGCGTCACGCAGGTGTGGCAGACCCCGGTCCGGCACGACCACCGGGTCGGGACGTCGCACGCGTCGGCGAGTTCCAGCACCGACCGGTGTTGCTGGGACCACCGCACGGTCAGGCCGCTGCGCGCGAACGTGATCTGGGGCCCGGTGCCGGCCGGGCCCGGTGGCTGGTGCGGCGGGACGGCCCGGGCGTCGACGACGCCCGGGTTGATGCTCGGGCGGGCGCCGAACAGTTCGGTGTGCAGCCGGTCGGACGTGAACCCGAGTCCGGCGAGCGCGTCCTGCATGGCGGCCATGAACGGCGCCGGCCCGCAGATGTAGGCCACGCCGTCGAGCGGCAGCCCGAGGCCGGCGAGCGCGGCCGGCGTCGGCCGTCCGGCGATCACCGGGAACGGTGCCGACGGTGCGTCCCCGGCAGCGGTGTAGAAGATGTGTTCGTGCGCCTGCGGCAGCGACCTCAGCAGCCGGTGCGCCTCGTCCGCGAAGGCGTGTTGGCGCGCGTCGCGGGCGGTGTGGATCCACCAGACGTCCCGGGTGCTGCCCGCGTCGGCAAGCTGGTGCAGCATCGCCAGGACGGGCGTGACGCCGATGCCGGCCGAGATCAGCAGCACCGGCGTGGACGCGTCGGCGAGCACGAACTCACCGCGGGGCGCGGCGACGTCGAGGAGCGCGCCGGGCTGCAAGCGCGACTGGATGTAGGCGCTGACGACGCCCTGCGGCTCCCGCTTGACGCTGATCCGGTACGGGCCGGCGCCCGGATCCGACGACAGCGAGTAGCTGCGGACCGGCGCCGGGTCGCCCGCGTCCGCGGCGCGGATCGTCAGGTACTGCCCGGCCAGCGGCGGCGGAAGTGTCTCGCCGTCGTCGGCGGTCAGGTACACCGACGTCACCGTCGGGGTCTCGGGCGACGAGTTCGGTGACGCGCAGGCGCCGGAAACCCGGCCAGCCCGGCGGGTGGCCGGCGGGTGGCGCGGCGGCCGCCCCGGGCGCGGCGGCGTCGAGCAACTCGTGGAAGGACTGCTGCCAGCCCGGGCTCAAGGCGGGGACGTCGACGGCCGCCCGCAGCCGGCCGAGGTCGCGGTCGCGGCAGGTACAGCAGCGCGTCGATGTCGGCGACGCTGAGGGAGTGGCGACCGGTTGCGGTGCGCACGATCTCGTCACCGGCGCGGACCACCCCCTCGGTGATCACCCGCAGGTAGAACCCGGGACGGTGGTGCGCGACGAGCAGTGCCGGCAATTGCGGTTCGCCGATCCGCATCGCGACCCGGAAGCAGGTGACCCGGGGCTGGGTGACCTCGAATTCGGCCTCGCCGATCCGGTACCGGTCGCCGACGCACACCTCGCGGTCACTCAACCCGGTGACGGTGAAGTTCTCGCCGAACGCGCCGTACTCGAAGTCGTGCCGGCCGAAGTGGTCGCTCCAGTGCCGGTAGGACTCGATCTGGTAGACGAGCACCGCGCGCTGTTCGCCGCCGTGGCCGTTGAGGTCGCCCTGCCCGTCGCCGTCGATGTTGAGGCGGCGAACCAGCCGGGGCCCGTCGACCGGCCGCTTCCAGATCCCGGTGTGCACGGTCCGGCCCTGCCAGGCGACGTCCTGGGGCAGCCCGACGTTGACCGACAGCAACGTCGCCATCGCGCCTCCTCTCGCCGGCGGGGAGCCACCTCGGCCCGGCCGACCAACCGTGGCGCCTCCGGCCGCCGGTGTCCAGCGATCCGGTCGCGGGTTGTGCCTGGTGCGGTACGAACCAGTGATCTTCCCTGGTCCGAGCAGCCTGTGGGCGCCGGAAGGTGGTCGTGACGCAGCCAGCGACGATCCCTGGGAGAGCGACATGACGGACAAGACGTTGACCGGTGCGGTGGCACTCGTGACGGGGGCGAGCAGTGGGATCGGCGGGGCGACCGCGCGACGGCTCGCGCGGGAGGGGGCGGTGGTCGCGGTGGTCGCGCGCCGCCGGCCGAAGCTGGACGAGCTGGCCGGCGACATCGCCGCGGCGGGCGGGACGGCGTTCGTCGTCGATGCCGACATCACCGATCCCGCGCGGGCCGACGAGGCGGTGCAGCTCACCGTCGAGCAGCTCGGCCGGCTCGACATCCTCGTCAACAACGCCGGCGTCATGCTGCTGGGCACGGCGCTGCACGCGTCGGTCGAGGAGTGGGACCGGATGATCGCGCTCAACGTCGCGGCCCTGCTGCACGTGACGCACGCAGCGGTGCCCTACCTGATCGATGGTGCCGCCACGTCACCCCGTCGGGTGGCCGACATCGTCAACGTGAGCTCGACCGCCGGTCGGGTGGCCCGCCCGGCGAGCAGCGTCTACAACTTCACGAAGTTCGGGCTCAACGGTTTCAGCGAGGCGCTGCGCCAGGAACTGCTGGTGGAGCGGGTGCGGGTGAGCGTGGTCGAGCCGGGCACGGTGGACACCGAGCTGGTCAACCACCTCGGCGACGCGATCCGCGAGGCGGCCCGGCAGCAGCTCAGCGGGGTGGAGCCGCTGCAGCCGGGCGACGTCGCCGACGCCATCGCCTACATCGTCACGCGCGCGCGCCGGATCGCGGTCAACGAGATCCTCGTGCGGGCCGGCGAGCAGACCTGGTGACCGATCCGCCCGGCGATCCCGTGGCTCGGTAGACCCGCTACCGCGATCCCTTCGGCGGGTGAGGCGCCGGGCGGCACGGGCAGTTATCGGCTGGACAGTCCGGGAATCGTCGAAGCAGGCGTTGTCCCGCGCGCCGGGGCTCGTTCGTCGCGTAGTCGAGACCCCGCTGTCCTGGAGGTGGCTGTGCAGTTCGCGCTCATGATCTACGCCGAGCCCGGGTACGAGCGGAGGCTGCCCGAGGCCGAGCGCGAGGAGCTGGTGGCCGAGTACCTGGCCCTGCTGGACGACCCCCGGTGCGTCCAGGCCGCCCAGCTGGAGCCGGTGGAGACCGCGACGTGCGTGCGGGCTGCCGGCGGCCGGACCCTGCTGACCGACGGCCCGTTCGCCGACACCAAGGAGGTGCTCGGCGGCCTGTACCTGGTGGAGGCCGACAGCCTGGACGACGCGGTCGACCTGGCGGCGCGCATCCCGGCCGCCCGGATGGGCGGGGCGGTCGAGGTCCGGCCGGTGGTGCCGCGCTGACCGCGCTCGAGGACGTCTTCCGGGACGAGTGGGGCCGGGTGCTGGCCACGCTCGTCGGATACCTGGGTGACTTCGACCGGGCCGAGGAGGCCGTGCAGGAGGCGTTCGCGATCGCCGCGCAACGCTGGCCCGCGTCAGGCGTGCCGGCCAATCCCGGCGCGTGGCTGACGACGACGGCCCGCAACCGGGCAGTCGACCGCATCCGCCGGGACCGCACGTTGGCCCAGAAACTCCACCTGTTGCCAGTACCCGAGGCCACCATGGACGAGTTCGACGACACCGTGATCAAAGATGAACGGCTCGAGCTGATCTTCACCTGCTGCCATCCGGCGCTGGCGATGGAGGGGCAGGTGGCGCTCACCCTGCGCGCTCTCGGCGGTCTCGAGACGGCCCAGATCGCCCGGGCGTTCCTGGTGCCGGAGGAGACCATGAAGCGGCGCCTCACCCGAGCCAAGACGAAGATCAAGGCGACCGGGATCCCGTTCGCGGTGCCCGACGCGCGCCGGCTGCCGGAGCGCGTCGATGCGGTGCTGGCCGTGCTGTACCTGATCTACAACGAGGGTTACAGCGGCCGGGTCGACCTCGGGGCCGAGGCCATCCGGCTCGGGCAGGTGCTCGCCGAGCTCCTGCCGGACGAGCCGGAGGCCAACGGCCTGCTCGCGCTCATGCTCATCCAGCACGCCCGCCGCCGCGCCCGGTTCTCCGGCGCGGACGGTGACGACCTCGTCCTGCTCGAGGACCAGGACCGCACGCTGTGGGACGGTGCGCAGCTCGCGCGCGGGCAGGCGATGCTCGACCGCGCGATCGCACTCGGTGGTCGCGGCCCGTACGTCATCCAGGCGATGATCGCGTCGCTGCAGAGCCGGGCGCGGGTCGACTGGCCGCAGGTCGCGGAGCTCTACCGGCGGCTGGTGGACTTGACCGGCTCGGCCGTCGTCGAGCTCAACCGCGCGGTCGCGATCGCCCAGGCCGGCGAACCCGAAGCAGCGCTCGCCGTGGCCGAGCGGCTCGACGCCGAGGGCCAGCTCGCGGGCTACCTCTACCTGCACTCGACCCGCGGCGAACTGCTGCGCCGCCTCGGGCGCGAGGACGCGGCGCGCGCGGCCTACCGGCGGGCGCTGGACCTCGCCTCGTCCACGGCCGAACGACGATTCCTGAGCCGGCGCCTCGACGAGTTCTGAGCGGCTGTCCCCTCGGCAGGTGCTCGTTCGTGGTTCCGGTATGAGGAATGACATTCGCGGCCCCGCCGCCACAATCCCCGGCTACCGGGCCGGTACCTGGTCGGTCGACTCGGCCGAGTCCACGATCGCCTTCTCCGTCCGTCAGTTGGGCTCGAAGGTGGCCGGCCGGTTCACCGGCTTCGACATCACGATCGTCACCGCCGACGACCCGCTGGACTCGTCGGTCAGCGCGCGCATCGATCTCGCGTCCATCGACACCGGCAACCCGAAGCGGGACACGCACGTCCGGTCGGACACGTTCTTGGATGTCGCCACGCACCCCACCGCCCGGTACGACTCCACCGGCGTCCGCCGGGGCAGCGACGGCTGGGTCATCGACGGTGAGCTGACCTTGCACGGCGTCACCCGAGCCGTGCCGCTGATCGTGGCCACGGTCGGCTTCGGTCCCGGCCGGCGAGCCACCTTCTCGGCGCGGGCCCGCATCAGCCGCGGCGGCTTCGGCATCGATCGCTGGACGGGCGGCGGCCTGGTGGTCGGCGACAAGGTCCCGATCAGCTTCGAGATCCACGCCCACCAGCCCTGACCCGGCGCAGTCACGACCATCGGAGGGAGCAAGCCATGACCACGAGCGAGGTCGCCCGGAACAAGGCGACCTTCAACCGGCTCAACGAGGCCCTCAACAGCGCCGACGAGCAGGTCATCTCCGCGGCGATCGACGAAGCCTTCTGGCCGGACGTCCGCCTCGGCACGCCGCTGCCGATCGAGGCCACCGGGGCGGCCGCGCTGAAGGAGGTCTGGGCGGTCCTGCTGCGGGCCTACCCCGACCTGCACGTCGAGATCGAGGACGTGTTCGGCGAGGGGGACCGGCTCGTCGCCCGCAACACCGTCACCGGCACCCACCGCGGCGAGTACCTCGGTGTCGCGCCCACGGGCCGGCTCGTCACCTACAGCGAGATGATCATCGCCCGCTTCGTCGACGGCCGGATCGCCGAGACCTGGGGGGTCGTCGACCTGTTCGCCCAGCTGAAGCAGCTCGGTGCGATCCCCGGCTAGCCGCACCACCGTTTCCGTCCGATCAATTCGGTGCGCCGTCCTCACGACGGCTGAATCGCGGCGGCGATCGGGGTAGAACCTGGGCATGGTGCAGCCAGGGCCGGATCCGGACAGTTATCCACCCATCGACCCCAGTGAGCCGGTGCCGGACGACCCCGGCGAGCTGAGCCCGGACACCCCGGAGACGCTGCCGCCGGCCCCGGTCGAGCCGCAACCCGGTCCGGACGACCCGGACAGCGTTCCGGCCTGAGATCTTCTGGTCCGGCCGTCGTTCGCCTACGATCGAGATTGCGCGTGACCGGGTCAGTCGGTGTCTCATCAACTCTCGACTTCGCGGGGGACGCGCTCACCCGCCCCGCTCGGCTCCGGCCGGGCGGGGCGGCGTCGTCCGCGCCAGCGCCCGCCGTCGCCATGCGCGCATCCGTCGGGGCCGCCGTCCCCGCGATACACCGCAGTGCACAGCAGCTCAGGCGCCATGTCCCGAGACGTCCCGCGGCGGAATTGTCGTACCCGTGTTCTATTCTCGGAATCATGATCACGGGGGCGGTCGACGAGGCGGTGGCGTTGCTGCGCGCCGGGATTGATGCGCTGCTCGCGGTGCCGGTGGAGGGGTTGGAGGCGGCGGGGTTCGTGCCGTTTGTTGGAGGCGGTGGAGGGGCAGCGGCGGCGTCTGGAGGCGGTGGATCAGCGTCTGCTGGCCGGGGCGTCGCAGGCGGGGGTGGCGTCGCTGTTCGGGCAGCCCGGGCTGGCCGGGGTGCTGGCGTCGGTGTTGCGGATCGACGCGGTCGAGGCGCGGCGGCGGGTGGCCCGGGCGGGGGATCTGGGGCCGCGGCGTTCGTTGACGGGGGAGGTGTTGGGGCCGATCCTGCCGACCGCGGCCGAGGCGGTCGCGGCCGGTGAGTTGTCGGGGGCGCAGGCCGATGTGATCATCCGGTGTCTGGAGCGGATCCCGGCCACGGCGCCGGCGGCGGCGTGGCCGGTGGCGGAGCAGGTGCTGGTGCAGGCCGCCACGGTGGAGGGGCCGCGGATGCTGGGCCGGACGGCCGAGGCGCTGCTGGCCCGGTTGGATCCGGACGGTCGGGAGCCAGCCGAGGAGCAGGCGCAGCGCAGGCGGGGGTTCACCCTGACCCGGCGGCCGGGCGGATGGTCGCGTCCGGGTGGGGACTGGTCACCGGAGGTGACCGCGTTCTGGACCGCGGTGCTGGATTCGCTGGCCGCGCCGCAGAACACCGACGGGCACCCGGATCCGCGCAGCCCGGCCCAGCGGCGGCACGACGCGATGCTGGAGGCCGCCCGCCGGCTGCTCGCCTCCGGGAGCCTGCCCCCGGCCGGTGGGGTGCCGGTCACCGTGCTGGCCACCACCACGATCAGCGAACTCACCACCGCCGCGGCGAAGGCCGTCGGGAAGGCCGGGCCGGCCACCGCCGAGGCGCCGCTGTTCGGATTGGCCGGCCTGGCTGCCGACGCCGGGTACGGGGACCTGGACCTGTCGGGTCTGAGCTCGGCGGGGTTGGCGCGGCTCGGGCACGGCGACCAGATCAGCATCGCCACGCTGCTGGCCATGGCCGGGGATGGCGAGGTGATCCCGGTGGTGTTCAACGACACCGGCGGGATCCTGTCCTACGGCCGGGGCAAACGCTTAGCCGACCGGGGGCAGCGTCTCGCGCTGGCCGCGCGGGACGGCGGCTGCTGTTTCCCCGGCTGCGACCGCCCCGCGGCGTGGTCGGAGGTGCACCACATCCTCGACTGGGCCGCCGGAGGCCCGACCGACCTGGACAACATGTGTCTGGTATGCGTATTTCATCACCGGCACTTCGAGGCGGCCGGGTGGGCCGTTCGCATGGCCGACGACGGCATGCCCGAGTGGCTCCCGCCGCCGTGGCTGGATCCGGAGCAGAAGCCGAGAAGGAACACGGTGCACCACCGACCCGACATCGACTTCCGACAACCCACCACCGCCGCCTGAACCGGCGGCGGGATGGGCGGCGTGGGGGCGTGCGCCAGGACCACGGCCGCCGGCCGGTGCTGGGCAGCATTTGTTCCCGGCCGACTGATCACCGGATCGCGAGTGCCGGAGCTTGCCCCGGGTCAAGGTCGACGACAAGGTTGCCGCATGGGTCGCCCGGTCCGCGATCGACCGTTCCGCGCGGTCCGCCGTACCGGGCAGCGGGCGACCCAGCACGACGACGGCCACGTCGGCGGACGGGTGCGCGCGGCCGCCCCTGGCGTTCGCATGATCCGCGTCCTCATCGCCGACGACCATTCGGTACTGCGGCACGGGTTGGTGGCGCTGCTCGGTTCGCTCGACGACATGCAGGTCGTCGCGGCGTAGCCGAACGCGTCCTGCGGCAGTTGACCGCCCCGCCGCAGCCGGCCCGCCCGTTCCCGGAGCTCACCGACCACGAGCCCGAAGTGCTGGACCTGCTCGCCGTCGGCTCGCCTTCGGCGGCGATCGCCAGACGCATGGGCGTCGCCCCGAACACGGTCAGCAACCTGGTGTCGAGCATCCTCGGCAAGCTGCAGCACCTCGATCCTGACTACGCCGTGTCTCCCGGCCCGTCCCGGACCAGCCGGGACCCGTCGATGATCACGATCCCGACCACCGCCAGCGCGGCGCCCGCAAGCTGGGCGGTCAGCAGCAGCGGGTCCGACGCCAGCTTCTCGTGGAACAGCATCGCCCCCAGCAACACGCTGCTGATCGGCTCGACGGTGTCCACGATCGGCAGGCTGGCCGCGAGCGACCCCGCCTGGTAGGCGCTCTGCGCGAGCAGCGTGCCGAGGATCCCGAACACCGCCAGCGCGTACAGCTGCCAGTGGACGAAGACGGCCCAGCCCAACCGTCCGAGCTGGCCGACGACGGTCTTGCTGAGCGCGGCGACGACGCCGAACTCGATCGCCCCGATGCCGGCCAGCGTCAGTGCGCGGATCCGGTCGGGCGAGCGGCGCGTCGCCGTCACCCCGATCGCGAGCAGCGCGCCGACCACGATGAACAGCACCACCCATTCGGCGAGCGGTGGCGAGGTGATGCCCTCCGACGGCGGCGAGACGGCGAGGAAGGTCGAAACGCCGCCGGCCACGAGCGCAGCGGCGGCCCACGTCCGCAGCGACAACCGGACCCGCCGGCTGCGCGCGATCATCGGCAGCGCGAACAGCAGGTCCAGGGCGGCGATCGGCGCCACGAGCAGGATCGGCCCGAAGTACAGCGCCGTCGCCTGGCAGCCGTAGGAGACGACCTCCAACGCGACGGCCAGGATCCAGCCGCGCTGCCGGATCAGCCGGGCGAACAGCCGCAGCCGCATCGAGTCGGCGCGGTCGGTCGCGCTCGCCGCCCGCTGCTGCAGGACGGCGGCCACGGCGTAGGTCGCCGCCGCCGCGAGGGCGAACAGCACCGACGCAACGGTCCGCACGTCCGCCTCGATCCCGCCGTCGTCAGCGGGTACGGTCTCGCGGCACCGCGGTGAGCAGCAGGGCCGAGTCCTCGATCGCGCGGACGGAGTGACGGGCGGGCGGGATCTCGACGAGGTCCCCGGTCCGGGCCGACCAGACCTCGTCACCGGAGTGGAGTTCGATGCGGCCGGTGATGACGTACAGCGAGGCCTCGCCGGGGTTGTCGTGATCACCGAGTTCCGCACCCGCCGTCAACGCGACGACCGTCTGCCGCATCACCCGTTCGTGCCCGCCGATGACCGTCGTCGCCGCGCGGGCCGAGTCGGCCCGGTGGGCGGCCGCAAGCTGCTCACGCGCGATGGCGTCGAGCGACACCTTGATCATTTGCCCCCCTCCTCACTCGTCACTGCCGGCCTTCGTGCCGACCGGCTCCGAGCCCCGGCGGGTCGGCCGGCTGCTGGCGCTGGTCACATCGCGGGACTCCTAAACGATATAGGGATACGTGAGGTAGCCGAGCGGCGCGGAGAACACGTGCGCGAGCCGGGTGAACGGCCAGCACGCGAACAGCGCCCAGGCCAGGGTGACGTGGATCTGGAACCCGACCGGCGCCCGCGTGATCAGGTCGACGTCCGGGTGCAGGTAGCAGATCGACTGGAAGTACGGCGCCACCGTCAGCCGGTAGTCGCGCGGGTGCCCGGTGGCGTTGCCCAGCCCGATCGTGGTCAGGCCGGCCAGCAGCGTGGCGACGAGCAGGACGTTCGACCCGATGCCGACGTGGCGGAGGTCGGATCTTCGGCTAGGCGTTGGGGCCGGGGCGGCGCAGTCCGCGCGCAGCCAGCAGGGCCAGCGCGGCGAGACCCGCGGCCCGCGCCAGCCGCCCGGCCCCCCGGGCCGGCTGCGGCGCGGGAGCGTCGCCGCCGGCGCCGATCCGCGCGGCCACCCGCAGGTTCGGGGCGGTGCGCCGGGCCTCTGCGGCTTCCCGGGCCTCCCCGGCGCCGAAGCCGGAGTCACCCTGCGGCCCGCAGAGGGCGGAGGTCACGGCCGAGTAGGCGTCGACCCACGCCGCCCACCCCTCGTCGTCGCCCGGTCCGGTGGGGGAGGCGCCGAGGTTGGGGTGGGGCCCCGGCCGCCGCGGGTCGGGCGGCAGGCTCGCCATCAGGTAGGCGCGGGTCGCGTCCAGGCTCGTCCAGAGCTGGCGGCCGTAGGCGCAGGTCTCGGCCAGCGCGGATTCGAGGCGCTCGACCCGCCCCTCGCCACCGGCGTTGCGATTGTCGTCCAGGTAGTGGTCGGCGTCGAGGACGTGCGGGATCGGGATGGGTTGCAAAGGAAACCTCCTCGTGGTCAGGTCGCGAGTCGTGTGGCGGCCTCGAGGTGCAGCGCGTGCACGAAGGCCTGCGGCAGGTTCCCGCGCATCTGGTGCTGGCGGGTGTCGTACTCCTCGCTGAACAGCTGCGGCGGCCCGCAGGCGGCCTGCATCCGCTCGAACCAGGCGCGGGCGGCCACGGGCGCCTCCTGCTGCTGCAGGCTGAGCGCGACCAGGAAGCCGCAGAGCAGGAACGCGCCCTCGGCCTCGTGCAGGGGGCGCTCGTCGTGCCGGAAGCGGTAGGCGTACCCGTCACGGGTGAGGGCGCGCAGGTAGGCGTCGAGCGTGGCGATCGTGCGCGGGTCGTCCGGCGGCACCGCCCCGCGCAGGCCGGGCAGCAGCAACGCCGCGTCCAGACCGGCGTCGTCGGGCGATCGCTGCCAGTGCCCCTCAGGGTGGACCGAGGTCGCGGCGGTCTCAGCCACGATGCGGTCGGCGAGCGCGAGCCATTCGCCTCGCACGGCGGCGTCGGGTTCGGCGGCGGCGACCGCGCGCAACCCGCCGGCGGCGGTCAGCCGGCTGTGCGTCCAGGCCCGGTTGTCGATCTCCCAGATGCCGGCGTCGGGCTCGGTCCAGCGCCGCGCGATCGCGTCGGCCGCCACCCGGACCGCCGCCCAGTGCTCGCGGTCCAGGCGCTCCAGCCGGCCTGCGGCGGCGAACAGCTGCAACGCCTCGCCGAGGGCGTCGAGTTGGAACTGCTGGTTGACCCAGTTGCCGATGATGTCGTACCCGCCGGGGTAGCCGGGCAGGTCGAGGTGCCGCTGGGCCGGCACCGGTTCGGCGGTGGTCTTGTAGGCCGGGGCCAGCCGGTCGCCGTGCTCGAGCAGCCGGTCGGCCACGAACCGGACGGCGTCGTCGAGCAGCTCGGTGCCGCCCAGCGCGGCGAAGGCCTGCCCCGCGTAGCACTGATCGCGGATCCAGACGTAGCGGTAGTCGTAGTTGCGGCCCGCTTCGGCCCGCTCGGGCAGGCTCGTCGTCGCGGCCGCGACCATCCCGCCGCCCGCGCCGGTGAGGCCGCGCAGCACGGCGTAGCTGCGCCGGGCGTCTCGCGGCTGCAAGGTGTTCGCCAGCGGCGGCACGCTCCGCCGCCACGCGGCCTCGGTGGCGGCCCAGGCGCGGTCCGGGTCCGGCGGGTCGTCCGGCAACGATTCGTCGGAGAGCTCGAGGACGAAGTCGTGCTGCTGCCCCGGTTCGAGCTCCAACTGCAGCGCCAGCGTGCCGCCGCCGTCGCGGGCCCGGGCCTCGCCGGCACCGCTCCAGCGGACGGCCAGCCCGCCGGCGCAGCCGGTCCAGACCCCGCGCGAACGGTGGACGTCGGTGAGCGGCGCCGAGTCGTACTGCCCCCGCGGCGTGAGTGAGACCGTCAGGACCGCCGGGGCGTCGAGGGCGCGGACCCGGCGCAGCACGACGGCCCGGTGGGGGTCGGCCGGGTAGGCCAGCGCCTCCCGGCACTCGATCTGGCCGGTGTCGGTGGTCCACCGGCTGCGCCAGATCATCGAACCGTCCTCGTAGTAGCCGCCCCACACGTGCGGCCGGGCGGGGTGACGGCGTACGTCCCCCGCCCGCCGACCAGCGCCGTGAACACCGAGTCGCTGTGCCAGTGCGGGCGCGCAGAGCCAGACCAGGTCGCCCGCGCGGGCCGATGATCGCGCCGCGCGCGCCGTCGGCGAGCAGCGCGTACTCGCGCAGCACTCGCGGCGCGGCCGCCGGTGCAGCTTCGGCCCGGCTCATCGGGCCGGACGGGCTTCGCGGGCGAGCAGGGCCGCGGTGACGGTGGCGGCCCCGGCATTGATGACCGCCGCCCGCAGGTAGCGCCGGTCGAGCCCGACCGGGACGGCCATGCTCAGCGCGTGCGCCGCGTCGACCGCCGCCGAGGCCCGGGCGACGGATCGGGTCGGGTGGACCAGCTCGGCGGCGGCCTGGACGACGAGGCGGGTCACCAGCACCCGGGCGACGGCGGCCGGGATGCGTGGACGCCGGGCGCCTGCGACCCAGCGCGCCGCGGCGGCCGGCCGGGCCAGCAGCAGCGCCGCCCGCCACCGCCCGCGCCACCCCGACACCGCGGACGGTGGCTGGACTTCGGGTCGGCCGGTGGGCGGTCATGGGCGGCGCGTCCAGAGCGCGGCCAGGCCGGCGAGAGCGACCCCAGCGGCCGCGGCGACCGTGCCGTGGTGCTGGGAGGCCCACAGCTGGGGATCGAGCGAATGCGCCTTGTCGCCGAAGACGCCGTGGGCTCCGAAGTCCTCGCCGTCGCGCCCGTCGGCCGGGTCCCAGAGGTTGACCGGCGCGTCCGGGTCCTGGTCGCGCGACATCTGCTGGCTGGCGAACCCGGTGCGGGCGAGGTAGCGGTCGAGCAGGCCGGGGGCGATCGCGTTGGCCGCGAGCGTTGCCGCCGTGCTCGCCCCGACCCAGTACTCGCGCCGGCGTGGGTGGTCGGCCGCGAAGACGACGCCGCGGGCGGCGAACTCGGGCTGGTAGATCGGCGGCACCGGCTGCGCGTGCTGCGGGCAGCCGCGAGAGCAGCCACGAGAACTGCGGCGTGTTCACGGCCGGCATCTGCACCATCGTCACGTGCACGCCGCTCTTCTCGTGCAGCAGCTCGCAGCGCAGCGCCTCGTGGAAGCCCTGGATGGCGTGCTTGGCCCCGCAGTAGGCGGTCTGCAGCGGGATGCCGCGGTACGCCAGCGCCGACCCGACCTGCACGATCGTGCCGCGGTCGCGCGGCCTTCATGTGCTTGCAGCGCGGCCATCGTCGAGTAGACGTAGCCGAGGTAGCTCACCTCGGTCGCCCGGCGGTACTCGGCCGGCTTGATCTGATCGAACGGCGCGAACACCGAGGAGAACGCGACGTTCACCCACACGTCGATCGGGCCGACCTCCGCGCTCGATGCGCTCGACCACGGCCTCGACCTGTTCGGCGTCGGCGACATCGACCGGCATCGTCACGGGCCGCCCGCCGGCCGCGGTCACCTCCGCGGCCGCACCGGCGAGGCCGGTCTCGCCCCGGGCCAGGAGCACGACCGTGTCGCCGCGGCGGCCGAACGCGACCGCACTCGCCCGCCCGACGCCACCGCTGGCTCCGGTGACCACCACCGTTGCGCTCATCTGCATGTCTCCTCTCGCGGGACCGGAATGACGTGGCCCAGCCAAGCGACCACAGCTCTGCTTGAGAGGTCTCCCCACCGGCCCCTGCGAATTCGCTGAGCAGCTGCACGAGCTGCGCTCGTCGCCGTGTGGGTAGGGCTTCGAGCATGGGTCGGACGGCCGCGCGGCGCCGGTCCGTCGCCCGGGCCACCATCTGCTCGCCGGCGGGCGTGAGGGACAGCCGCAGCTGTCGGCGGTTGGCCGGGTCGTCGGTGCGGTTCAGCAGCCCCATGCCCACGAGGCGCTCGCACATGCGGCTGGCCGTCGACAGATTCATCCCGGTCGCCGGTGCGAGTTCCCCGAGCGACATCGGGCCGCGGCTCGCGACCACGACGAGAGCACGGAAGTGGGGGAGATCGACCTCGCCGCCAGAGGCCGCGATCGAGCGCGCGCTCACCGCGACGAGCACGCGGCGGGCCGCAAGCACGGCGTCCAACTCGGCCGCACTCACCGGTTCCGAGCGGGGGTTCAATGTCCGGAATTCGGGCATGCCTCCACTGTGCCCAGGGGTGTTGCATTATGCAAGGATTGCGGGAGGCTACGATTTCAGAGCGGAATCCGACCGGCTCGGCCGAGCGCCGGGGCCGGCATGTGATCAGCGGGTGCGCTCGGTGCGGAACAGGGACTTCGACCAGGCGTAGCCGGCGACGCTGAACAGCAGGCACCAGCCGACGGCGAGCAGCCACTTGTCACCCACGGCGGCGTCGAGCAGCAGGTTGCGGAGCGTCTCGATCACCGGGGTGAACGGCTGGTACTCGGCGAACCAGCGCAGCCAGGCCGGCAGCGAGTCGTTCGGCACGAAGCCGCTGCCCAGGAACGGCAGCAAGGTGAAGATCAGCGGGGTGTTGCTCGCCGTCTCGACCGACTTCGCCTTCAGGCCGAGGGCGACCGCCATCCAGGTCAGGGCGAGGGTGAGCAGCAGTAGGAGGCCGACGGCGGCGAGCCAGCCGAGCGGGCCCGCGGCCGGGCGGAATCCGACCAGCACGGCGACGCCGGTCACGACGGCCAGCCCGATCACCGTCTGGATCAGCGTGCCGATGACGTGCCCGGTGAGCACCGAGGCCCGGCTGATCGCCATCGTGCGGAAACGGGCCATGATGCCCTGGGTCATGTCCATCGCCACCGAGATGGCAGTGCCCAGGACGGCGCCGGTGATGGTGATGATCAGGATGCTGGGCGTGACGAAGCCGATGTAGGCGGTGCGGCCGGTGGTGCCGCCGGCCGCCGCCTCACCGAGACCGTTGCCCAGGGTGCGACCGAAGACGTAGACGAACAGCAGCAGCAACAGGATCGGCTGGCCGAGCAGCATCAAGGTGAGGGACGGGTAGCGCTGCATGTGCCGCAGGTTGCGGCGCAGCATCGTGATCGAGTCCTGCATGGGATAGGTCATGGTCATGCCACTGCCTCGGTTTCCGTCTGGTGGCCGGTGAGGGCGAGGAACACGTCGGCAAGGTCGGGGGTGTGCAGGGCGATGCCGTCCACGGCGACGCCGTCGAGCCGGTCGAGCAGGGCCCGCAGCGACGCCACCGACCCGTCCGTCGGTACCTGGAGGGTCAGCTCCGCCTCGTCGACCGCGGACGGGTCGAGCTCGTCGGCGGCCCGCTGCCAGGCCTCGCCGTCGGTGAAGGAGAGCTCGACGTGGCCGCCGGGGACCCGGCGCTTCAACTCGTCCGGCGTGCCTTCGGCGATGATCCGGCCGTGGTCGAGCACCGCGACCCGGTCGGCGAGATCGTCGGCCTCGTCGAGGTACTGCGTGGTGAGGAAGATCGTCACGCCGTTCGCGACCAGGCCGCGGACGATGTCCCACATGGCCCGCCGGCTCCGCGGGTCGAGGCCGGTGGTCGGCTCGTCGAGGAAGATCACCCTCGGCTCGCCGACCAGCGTCATCGCCAGGTCGAGCTTGCGGCGCATGCCGCCCGAGTAGGTGGCGGCGGGTCTTCGCCGCCGGCACCGGTGAGCTCGAAGCGGTCCAGCAGTTCGGCCGCCTGCGCCCGGCCGGTGCTCCGCGGCAGATGATGCAGGTCGGCCATCAGCATCAGGTTCTCCTCGCCGGTGAGCAGGTCGTCGACGGCGGAGAACTGACCGGTGACGCCGATGGCCCGGCGCACGCCGTCCGGGTTCTCGGCGAGGTCGGCGTCGCCGACGGTTACCTGGCCGGCGTCCGGCCGGACAGCGTGCTGAGGATGTTGACGACCGTCGTCTTGCCGGCGCCGTTCGGGCCGAGCAGTGCGAACACGCGTGCCCCGCCGGACATCGAGGTCGATGCCGTCGAGCACCACCTGGTCCCCGTAGGACTTGCGGAGCCCGCGGACGGATATCGCGAACATGTCATCCCTTCCGGCTCAGGCCCGGCGGACGGTGATGTCGCCGAAGGCCGTGTTGGCGTGGATCTCGACCTTGTCGGCGCCCTCGCCCGGCCCCTCGGAGGCGGTCATCTCGTTGCGCACCCGGCCGAACTTGGTCTTGAGGTCCAGCCACGCGGCGCTGCCGGCGTGGATGCCCACCTCGATCTCGCCCATCGCCGTTTCGAGCGTGAGCGATCCGTGCACCGCGTCCAGGACCCGGATCGCGCCGTTCGCGGTCTTGGCTTCGATGTTGTCGCCGGCCTCCTCGACGGTGATGTCGCCGTTGGCGGAGCGGAGCTTGACCGGTCCGCGGGCGGCGCCGATCACGGTGATGCCGTTCGAGTTGCTCAGCGCACCACCCTGGGCCAGCTCGCCGACGTGCACCCGGCCCGAGGCGGTGGTGATGGCGGCCCTTCCGGCGACCCGGTTGCCGACCACGTTGCCGCTGGCCGAGGTGATGGAGACCGCGGCGGCCTCGTCGAACCGGGTGTGCCCGAGGCCGGTCTTGTAGCGGATGTCGCCGAGCCGGCCGCTGGCCGTCAGGTCGCCCATCCCGTTCTTGCCGTGGATGTGCGACCCGGCGGGCAGGTCGATGGTGACGTCGATCGACCGGGTCTTGGTCGACCAGCGCAACGGGTTCGTCTTCGGCCCGCGGATCGTCAGCGTGTCCCCGGCGAAGTCGACCGTCGTGCGCTCAGCGGCGTCGACGTCGGATTCGCTGTCCGGATCGCTCGGCCGGATCTCGACGACGGTGTCGGCCCGGTCGCCGGCGACGATCGTCACCGACCCGATGACGGGTTCGATGTTGGCCGTGATCGGTTCGGGTGTGGCGAATTTCGGCATGGGTGTCCCCTCGATTCCTGATCTTCGAAGCGTGCGATGCCAAGTGCTGCTGTGGCCGGCGGTCAGTGGACCCAACCGGTGACGTGCTGGATGGTGCGGCCGCTCGTCGTCTTCTCCTCGCCGGCCGGGCCGGGGCTGCGCAGCGCCGCGGACGCGGCCCGGGTCAGCCAGGCGTTGACCGACCGGCCCTGCGCGCCCGCGGCCTGCTCGATCCGGGTCTTGAGGGCGTCGGTCACCCGGAAGTTGATCCGGGCGGTGGCGCCCTCCGTATCGGCCAGCGCGTCCTCTGGCTCCGTTGGCGCCATGGATGGCGCCACAAGTGGCGTCGTGTCGGCCGCTGGCGCCGGGGAGGGTCCGGTGACCGCGAAACTCGGCTCACCGCCGCGCAGTCGGAGTTCCACCGACCCCGGGGCGAGATCGCGGGTGATCTCGTCGGCGGCCGTCGACAGGGCTTCGAGCAGGACCAGATGCAGGGCCGAGGCGAGCGGGGCGGTCAGCCGGTCGGCCAGGGCGACCGCGTCCGGCCCGCCCGCCTCGGCCGCCACCGCCAGTTGCTGGCGAACCCGGTCCACGAAGATCGTCAGGTCCATGGCGCCAGTATGGCACCTAAATGGCGCCATAGCAACCGGGGTGCTCCGTGGGTACACCGAGGGCATGACCAAGTACCGAGTAAACGACGAAGCCGTGAAGCACGCGAAGCAGCTGATCGACGCCGGCCACTACGACGACAAGACGGAATGGTCCGACGCCGCGCCGTCGGCCGGCGAGACGAACAAGGAGATCGACAAGGAGAGCTTCGGCGAGTTCGCGCGGTGGCACCTGGCCGTCGACCCGGACGCCTCCGAGGGGACCAAGGGGCGGTGCGCGTTCCCCTACGGCGACTTCGACCAGGTCAATCGCGCGGCCCTGATCCACGCCAAGCAGCGCGCCGCGCAGAACGACCACGACGCGATCGAGCAGGCCGCCGACGACGTGCTGACCTACCTCGACGACAAGCGCTGAGTCCCGCGCCGCCGGCCCACCAAACCGTGGGCCGGCGCCGCGATCCGCGTAGACCAATCCGGACGCCCCGCTGGTCGAATCCCCGTTGTGGTGCGGGGTAGAGATAAGTGGGGCTGTGAATTGGTCTACCTGTGGTCCGCGTACAACCCTTCCATTACCGCCTCGTTGCGCTAGGAAGTCCTCATCAGCGAGCGGCGAAGGAGGTGCGCGATGCAGACCCACGCGAACAAGGTTGCGGAGACCCGCAACCGCCTCCTCGCCTTGGTCGAGAGTTGCGAGATCGGCTCGATGCTGCCGCCCGAGCGAGACCTCGCTGCGGAACTCGGCGTCGCCCGCATGACGGTCCGCCGAGCGATGGACGATCTCGTCACGGCCGGGTTGGTGAAACGCGAGCAAGGCCGCGGCACGTTCGTCATGCGGCCGAAGGTCGCCAAGCAGATGGCGATGACGTCGTTCTCCGACGGTATGCGCGAGCGCGGCCTCACGCCGGGGAGCGACGTCACCGGGTTCCGGCGGCTACGAGCCACTGCGGTGCAGGCGCGGGCGTTGCGCATCCCGACCGGTGAGGCGGTCTACCGGTTCACCCGGCTGCGGTCGGCCGATGGTGAGCCGGTCGGGCTCGAGACCACCTGGGTTGCGGCCGCGCACGTCCCCGGCCTCGAGCGTGCCGACCTGCGCGGCTCCTGGTACGAGCTGCTGGACGAGCGCTACGACATCCAGGTCCTCACCGGTACGTCCATCGTCGAGATCGGCTACGCCGCCGAGCGTGACGCCCGGCTGCTGGGGTGCGAGGTAGGTGCCGCGCTGCTTCGCATCGAGACCACCAGCTACGGCGCCAACGGCCGGATCGTCGACTTCGGGATCGACCTGTTCCGGGGTGACCGCTACTCGCTGGTCACCTACCGCATGCCGAACCTCGGGTTCCGAGGTTCCCCCGATCGGCAGCACGTCATGTCTGCAGCACCCACCTCAGCCTGACCACCACACCCCTCGGCGCACACCGCCGGACGAAGGAGCACCGATGAAGCAGCTACGTTGGACGGGCGCGGCGATGACGCTGGCGCTCGCGGCGCTGACGACCGCGGCCTGCAGCAGTAGCGGCGGCGGGTCGGGCAAGGTGCATCTGACGTTCTGGACGCACACCCACCCGCCGATGATCGCCCTGAACAAGGCGCTCATCAAGGAGTACGAGGCGAAGCACCCGAACGTCGTCATCGACTACGAGCAGATCCCGAACACCGACTTCAACACCAAGATGCTGGCCTCGCTCAGCAACGGGTCGGGTCCGGACATCATCAACATGGACGACGTCGCGCTGCGCGGCGATTACATCCCGAAGAACCTGGTCGCGCCGCTGGACTACAAGGCGATGGGAGCGTCCTCACAGCAGGCGATCGAGGACAAATACCTGCCCGGCACGCTCGCCGGGGCCTCCGGCCCGGACGGCACGCTCTACGGGTTGCCGACCGAGTTCAACGCCACCGCGTTCGCGATCAACAAGGCGCAGTTCGTCAAGGCCGGCCTCGACCCGGCCAAGCCGCCGGCCACCTGGGACGAGGTCGCCGCCGACGGCAAGAAACTGGTGGCGGCCGGCCAGGGCGGGTTCAACTTCCTGTACCTGAGTGCCGGGCAGTACACCCAGCAGTTGCAGATCCTGCTCAACGAGACGGGCGGCAGCATCGTCGACAAGGACGCGAAGAAGGCGACGATCGACAACGCGCAGGGCGTGGCGGCGCTCAACATCTGGAACAAGCTGATCAACGTCGACAAGGTCGGCAACGCGCACACCGCCTCGCGCGACGCCACCGCACCATTCGCCGACTTCGAGGCCGGCAAGACGGCGATGACGATCATGTACCCGTGGGGCGTCGGCCAGATCGCACAGGACAACCCGGCGACCTACAAGGACATGGAGGTCGTGCCGCTGCCCCAGGTCGACCCGAGCAACCCCTCCGGCCGGTGGTACGGCTACTACGAGGCCGTGAACAAGGCGTCCAAGCACAAGAGCGAGGCCTGGAAGTTCATCCAGTACTCGGCCTCACAGAGCCAGCGCTGGCTCACCGACGTGAACTTCATCCAGCCGCTGAAGGGTTGGGCGACGTCACCGGCCGCGAGCAAGGTGCCGTTCCTGCCGGTGTGGGAGAAGGCGTACAAGGCCGGTCGGTTCGACGAGGTGGGGCATCACTGGAACGAGGTCCAGGACGCGGTGAAGAAGGCCATCGAGGACACCATCCTGAACGGCAAGCCGGCCGAAGAGACGCTCAAGCAGGCGGCGAAGACGATCAACGAGGCCCTTCCGGACTGACGGCCCGCCCTCCGGTGTCCGTGGCCGCCCCGTGCGGCCACGGACACGCCCGTACCGAAACTGCAGTCCGCATCGACGCATCGCGAGGATCGGTGAATGACGTCTACGACAGTCCGGCTGGACCGGGTCCGGCGATCCCGGACCCGGCGCACGGTCTCCCGACGCCGCCAGTGGATCGGGGCTGCGTTCGCCGTGCCGGCCATCGCGCTGTTCGGCGCGTTCGCGATCTACCCGATGGTGCGGGTCTTCTACATCAGCTTCTTCGACTACGACCTCACCAGCACACCGCGCTGGATCGGCCTGCACAACTACCGGTACCTGCTGCACAGCCAGGAGTTCCACGCCGCGCTCGAGGCCACCGGCTTCTACCTGATCTTCACCTACGTCCCATCGGTGGTGCTGGCGCTGCTGCTGGCGCTCGGGCTCGACACCCGGCTGCCGGGCAGCGGCTTCATCCGGCTGCTCTACTTCGCTCCGGTCGCGATGTCATGGGTGGCGGTGTCGGTGATCTGGCGGCTCGTGCTGCAGCCGGACGGCCTGCTGAACAGCGTGTTCGGCACGCACGTCAACTGGCTGACGAGCGACCGCTCGGCCGAGTGGGCGCTGGTCATCACCAGCATCTGGAAGGAGACCGGCCTGTTCGTGATCCTCTTCCTGGCCGGTCTGCAGCGGATACCGGGGGAGTTGCGCGAGGCCGCCGCGCTGGACGGCGCCGGATCGTTCGCCACCTTCCGCTACGTCGTCCTGCCGCTGCTCCGACCGGTGACGGCGGTCGTCTGCATCATGGCGGTGATCCGCGGCTGCCAGTCGTTCAGCGCGCAAGTGGTGCTGACCGGCGGCAGCTTCCACACGCAGGTGATCAACCTCTACGTGTACAAGACGGCCTTCGAGAGTGCCCGGATGGGCCGCGCCTCGGCCGTCGCGGTGCTGCTGTTCTTTGCGCTGTTGATGGTGACGATCCTGCAGCTCCGGATCTTCCGGTCGAGGGAACGATGACCCGCCACCTGGAGGCCGCACGCCTCGACACCTCGGAGCCGCAGCGCCGGGCGGCGGCGCCAGCACCTCCCACCCCGACGCCGAGATGGCGGACGGCGCGCGGGCGTCCCGGGCTCGCCCGGGCGGTCGTGCTGTACGCCGTGCTGCTGCCGGGGGCGCTGGTGTTCGCATCGGTCTTCGTCTACGCCCTCGTCTCGGCGGTGAAGCCGCCGGACGAGGTGCTGAGCACGCCGATCAGGTGGCTGCCGTCGGAGTTCCGCTGGTCGAACTTCAAGCAGCCGTTCGAGCAGGTGCCGTTCGCGCGTTACTACTTCAACAGCGTCGTCGTCGGCGTCGCGGTCACGCTGCTGAACGTGGGCACCTGCACGCTCGCCGGCTACAGCTTCTCGAAGTTCGCCTACCGCGGCCGCAGCCTGCTGTTCCTGGTCGTGATGGCGACGATGATGATCCCGCTCGAGGTCATCTACGTCCCGCTCTACGCGCTCGTCTTCGACCTCGGTTGGGTCAACAGCTTCGCGGGTCTGATCGTCCCGGCCGGCACGAGCGCCTTCGGCATCCTGCTGATGCGGCAGAGCATCGACGGCCTGCCCGACGAGATCCTCGATGCGGCCCGGCTGGACGGGGCGGGGGAGCTGCGAATCCTCTGGCGCATCGTCGCGCCGATGATGGGCGCGCCGCTCTCGGCGCTGGCACTGATCGTCTTCATGGCCACCTGGGACAGTCATCTCTGGCCCCTGCTGGTCGGCAGCGACGACGCCCACCGCACGCTCCCGGTCGGGCTGGCGGCGATGCAGGCCGACAATGCCGGCACCACCGGCATCCCGATGCTGATGGCGGCTGCGGTGATGGCCCTGCTGCCGACGCTGATCCTGTTCGTACTGCTCCAGCGGCGGTTCGTGCAGGGCATGACGATGACGGCGGACATCAAGTGAGCGCCGACGTCGCCGTGGACGGCGGGCAGAGCGGGCTGCGCGTCGGCCTGGTCGAGGGTGGCACGTTCGTCCGGGTCGTCGCGGCCGAGGGATTCAGCTACCGCCCGTCGGCCGACGCGGTGCACCAGGACGCGCAGGTGCTCGTCGCGGCGGTCAAGAGCCTGGACGTGCCGGTCGGCCGGCTGGTGCTCGGCCTGACGAACGCGCCCGCGACGGCCGGGGAGCGGCGGCGTCTCGCCGATGCGGTGCGGGCCGGCCTGGGCGCCGGGCCGGTCAGCGTCACGAGCGACATGGTGACGGCGCACAACGGGGCGCTCGCAGGCGCCGACGGCGTCGTCGTCGCGGCCGGAACCGGCGCCGTCTGCTTCGGCGTCACCGGCACGCACCGGGTGCGCAGCGACGGCCTGGGCTACCTGCTCGGCGATGACGGCAGCGGGTTCGCGGTCGGCCGGGAGGGCCTGAGGGCGGCTTTGCGAGCCCGGGAGGGGCGCGGGCCGCAGACCACGCTCGTCGCGTCGATGGGCCGCGCCTTCGCGCACGTGCCCGACTTCCCGCACGGTCTCTACCGGCGGCCGCACCCGGTGGAGGAGATCGCCGGCTTCGCCCGGGACGTCGCCCGGGCCGCCGACGACGGCGACCGGGTCGCCCGGGCCATCTGGTCGATGGCGGTCGACGGCCTGGTGAGCTCGGTGGCGAGCGTGATCGAGCGGTGTCGCGCAGCGTCGTTCGACGGGCGAATCACCGTCTCGTACACCGGCGGGCTGTTCGCCGTCGATCACCTGCGCAGACCGTTCGTCCACCGACTGGCCCGGGTCTGTCGTGCCGCGGTCGTGGTCGAGCCGGCCGGGGACGCTCTCGCCGGCGCTGCCCGCCTGCTCGACGGCGGCGCGGAACGGTACGGCGACCTGATCACCCGGTCGAGTGGGAACGCCCGATGAGCGCCCCGCGGCCCTTCCCGCCCGCATCGCTGATCGTTTCCTGCCAGGCGCAACCGGACAGCCCGTTCCACGGTCCGGCCGGGATGACGCTGATGGCGCGGGCCGCCGCGCTGGGCGGGGCGGCCGGCATCCGCGCGAACGGGCCGGCCGACATCGCCGCGATCACCGCCGCCGTCGACCTGCCGGTGATCGGCATCTGGAAGACCGGACGGCCGGACGGGGTGTACATCACGCCGACCTTCGAGTCGGCGGCCGCAGTCGTAGTGGCCGGGGCGACGGTCGTCGCCCTCGACGCCACCGACCGCCAGCGCCCGGACGGCGTGACCGCCGGGACGCTGATCGCCCGCATCCGCGAAGAACTAGGCGTGCTCGTGATGGCCGACGTCGACAGCCTCGCGGCCGGCGTCGCGGCGGCGGATGCGGGGGCCGACCTGATCGCCACGACCCTTTCCGGATACACGCCGCAGACCGCGACCGCCGCCACCGGACCGGACCTCGACCTCGTCGCGAAGCTGGCCGCGCGAGTGACGCGGCCGATCGTCGCGGAGGGCCGCTATGCCACCCCGGACGACGTGGCCCGCGCGATCGCCGCCGGCGCCACCGCGGTCGTCGTCGGAACCGCGGTCACCAACCCCACCGCCATCACCCGCGCGCTCGTCCGCGGCGTCAAGGGCGAGCGGCCGTGATCGTCGGCGCGGGGTCGGCCCGGCTCGTGGTGCCGCCGGGCACGCCGCTCGGTGGCTACGCCGACCGTACCGAACCCGCGACCGGTGTCCTGGACGAGCTGCAGGTCCGCTGCCTGACGATCCGGTCGGCCGGCGCGACCCTCGTGCTCGTCGTCGTCGATCTCGTGTGCGTCAACGTCGATCTCGCCGCCGCCGTGACCGGGGCGGTCGTCCGGAGGCTGGGACGTGACGGCGTCGAGGTCTGGACGATGGCTACGCACACGCACTCCGGTCCGGACCAGAACTGCGGTCCGGGTGATCGTTCGACGCCGCCGCGGTGGTTGGCGGCCGTGCCGGGGGCGGCGGCCGAAGCGGCGGCCGAAGCCGAGCGCCGCGCCGCCCCCGCCTCGCTGTCCTTGCGGACCGGGCTCGTGCACGACGTCGGCGCGGTGCGCGCGGTCGCGGACGCCCCGGCCGAGGTGCCCGTGGACGTGCTGTCGATCGACAGCGCTGACGGCCGGCGGCACGGGATCTTCGCCGTGTTTCCGGTGCACCCCACCGTCCTGCCGGCGACGAGTTCCTTGGTGAGCGCGGACCTGACCGGCGCCGTGCGCCGGGCGCTCACGAAGCGGCTCGGTGCGGCCGACTCCGCGCCGTGGGCGATCCTGGCCACCGGGTGCGCGGGCGACATCAGCACGCGCACCACCCGGCGCGCCCAGACGCCGGCCGAGGTGGACCGGCTGGGCGAGGTCGCGGCGGCGGAGCTCGAGCAGATCCTGGCCGGGCCGGCCGTGCGCACCGTGGCCGGTGACCCGCCGCTCCGCTCGGGCCGCCGGACCTTGCTGCTGCCGTTGCGCGCCGACGAGCCCAGAACGAAGGAGACGCCGCGGGGCGGCTCCGAGGTCGAGCAGCGCATCGCCCACACCGTCGAGCAGGGACAGAAGGTGGCGCGGGAGCGCCGGGCCCGGCATCCCGACGGTCACGTCGTGCTGGAGGTCTGCGCGGCGGCGATCGGCGATCTCCGCCTGGTCGGCCTCGGTGCCGAGCCCTACCTGGCCGTGCGCAAGCTGGTCACCGCGCCGGCGCTGGTCCTGGGCTACGTCGGTGGCTACGCGGGCTACCTGCCCGACGAGCCGGGGTTCGCCACCGCGACCTACGAGTTGCTGTCCAGCCCGTTCCGTCCGGACGCCGCCCTGACGGCCGTCCGGGCGGCCGAAGACCTGCTCGCGAACACCGAACTCGAGAAGAAGTGAGACATGGAGGCATACACGTGACCGACACGGTCCGGATCGACCAGAACGCCTGCGCCGACGTGATGCGCGGCGCGTTCGACAAGGTGATCGACACCCAACGTGACAACATCAGCGCGGCCGCCGAACTCGTCGCCGCGTCCTTGCTCGACGACGGTGTCATCCAGATGTTCGGGACCGGCCACTCCCGCTCGTTCGTCTTCGAGATCGTCGGCCGGGCGGGCGGGCTGATCCCGGCCAACGGGCTCAGCGTCAAGGATCTAGTCATGTACGGCGACGCCGCGCCGGCCGAGATCCTCGATCCGCTGATCGAGCGTGACCCGGCCCTGGCCGCACGCATCCTCGACCTGGCCGACATCCGGCCGCAGGACATCTTCGTCGTGGGGTCGAACTCCGGCGGCAACGGCACCGTGGTCGAGCTGGCCCGCCTCGTCAAGGAGCGCGGGCACGCGCTGATCGCCGTGACCTCCCTCGACCACTCACGCCGCATCGAGTCCCGCCACCCGTCCGGCCTGCGCCTGTTCGAGCTGGCCGACGTGGTCATCGACAACGGCGGGGTCTTCGGCGACGCCGCCCTGCGCCTGCCCTCCGGCGGTGCGATCGGTGCCACATCCTCGCTCACGAGCGTCCTCATCGCGCAACTGCTGGTCGCCGAGGTCTGCGGTCTGCTGCTGCAGCGGAACGCAGCCGTGCCGGTGTTCGTGTCGGCCAACGTCCCCGGCGGCGACCAACACAACGAGAAGGTGTTCGAGCATTACAGCGGGCGTGTGCGCCTCGGGGAGCCGTGAGCCGATGACCACCACACAGCCGACGGTCGCCGATACGGTAGCCCGCGTCATCGCCGACGTACGCGAGCGGGGCGACGACGCCGTACGCGAGTACTCGGCCCGGTTTGACGGTTGGGACCCGGACGACTTCCTCCTCTCCGCGGAGGAGATCCACCGCATCGTCGCCTCCGTACCGGAGCAGGTGATCGCCGACATCGAGACCGTCCAGCAGAACGTGCGGACCTTCGCCCAGCTGCAACTCGCTTCCATGCACGAGTTCGAGGTCGAGACGGCGCCCGGCGTCCACCTGGGGCAGCGGCACCTGCCGGTGTCGGCCGCGGGGGCGTACGTGCCCGGTGGTCGGTACCCGCTCGTCGCCTCGGCCCACATGACCGTCGTGACGGCCAAGGTGGCCGGGGTCGAGCACGTCAGTGCCTGCACCCCGCCGATCCGCGGTGCCGTTCCGGCGGCGACGATCGCGGCGATGCACCTGGCCGGCGCCGACGAGATCCGCTTGCTCGGCGGCGTTCAGGCCGTCGCGGCCCTCGCCCTCGGAACCGAGTCGATCCGGCGTGTCGACCTGCTGGCCGGGCCGGGCAACGCGTACGTCGCCGAGGCGAAGCGGCAACTGTTCGGCGAGGTCGGTATCGACCTGCTGGCCGGTCCGACCGAGATCCTCATCGTCGCCGACGACGCCGCCGATCCGTTCGTCGTCGCCGTCGACCTGCTGTCGCAGGCCGAGCACGGGCCCGATTCGCCCGCCGTCCTGATCACTACGTCGAGCTCGCTCGCCGAGGCGGTCGCCGGGCACGTGGAGGCGTTGCTGCCCGGGATGCCGACTCGCGACTACGCCGAGCCGGCCTGGCGTCGTCACGGCGAGATCGTCGTCGTCGGCGCCCTCGACGAGGCGTTCCGGTGCGCCGACGGCTACGCCAGCGAGCACGTCCAGGTGCTGACCCGCGAGCCTCGTCAGGCCCTGAGCAGGATGCGCAACTACGGCGCCCTGTTCCTCGGCGAGGGGACCTGCGTCTCCTACGGCGACAAGGTGATCGGCACGAACCACACGCTGCCGACGCGCGGGTCGGCCCGGTTCACCGGCGGCTTGTGGGTCGGCAAGTTCCTCAAGACGGTGACCTACCAGGAGGTCACCGATCCCGGCGCGAGCGCGGCGCTGGGCGAGCTCTGTGGACGGGCCGCCCGGGTGGAGAACTTCGAGGGACACGCCCGCTCGGGCGACATCCGGGCGGCCCGGCACACCGGCCGGACCCCGACCTGGGCCAGCGGCCCGGTCAGCCGACCTCCGCTCTCGCCCGGCCGGGCATAAGAATCCGCGGAGCGCGGAGGGCCGTACATCACCGGAGCTTCGCCGACCAGCTATCGTTCGTTCGCCGTTCGTAAACGTGGCGTGCAAAGGATCACCGCGAGCGCGGCACTCGCGCTGCCCGGACGACCGGGTCCGACAGCGAGGAGGGCAGCTTCGCATGGCCGTCTTGAGTGCCGAGCGAGTTGCCCAACCGTCGCAGTCGCCGGACCGCACCCGGTGGGTCGGCCTGGCGCTCGCGGCCGCGGTGGTCATCGCGTGGGGCGTGCTGCTGTGGCGCACGGGGAGCCCGAGCCGGGAGGTGGCCCGGTGGGCGGTTGCCGTCGGCCTCGGTGTTCTTGCTCCCGGCTTCGCGGTCGTGCGGGCGGGCCGCCGGGAGGCCGCTCCGCTGGTCGAGGATCTGAGCTGGGCCGCTGCGGCCGGCGCCCTGGTGGCCCTGGCCGGCTGGTTCGTCGACCGGGTGCTGCCGTGGTCGCCGGGGGCGCTCGTGTTCGGGCCGCTCGTGGTCGCAGCGACGCTGGTGAGGCCGGGCAGCCGCCGGCGCGTGCTGGCCCGGCCGGCGCCGGGCTGGGGGCCCGGGCCGGCGACCGCGCTCGCGGTCGCGAACGTGGCCGCGTTGGCGTGGATGGCGCAGACCGGCCTGCTGGCCTACCGGGCCGACCCCGGCCGGCACGGCCGGAACTACTTCGTCGACCTGCTGTACCAGCTCGACCTGGTCGGCGAGTTGCGGCACCACCTCGTGCCGACCTATCCCTCGGTTGCGGGTACGTCGCTGTCCTACCACTGGTTCGCCTACGCGATCGACAGCCACCTGCTGACGCACACCGGCGTCGACCCGTTCGACAGCACCCTGCGGCTGCTGCCGGCGACACTCGTCCCGGCCATCCTGATGCTGGCCGCGGTCGTGGCCCGCCGGTTGGCCCGGCAGGTGTGGGCCGGCCCGGTCGCGGCCGGGATGCTCGGCCTGCTGGGGATCTCTCAGGCCACCCGGTGGAGCGTCGACGACGGCTCGTCCACCGGCGTCCTCCTCCGGTACTGGCTGTTCAGCCTGCCCCAGACGCTGGGGTGGTTCACGAGCCTGGCCGTCGCCGGTGCGCTGACGGCCTTCCTGCGCCGCGATCCCGACGACCGGGCCACGCCCGTGGCCCTGCTCGTGCCGCTGCTGATCCTGGCGGCCGGCTCGAAATCGTCCGAGCTGCCGGTGATCGCCGGCGGGCTCGCGCTCGCGCTGCTGGTCGCGCTCATCCGTCGCGACCGCCGGCTGATCCGCCGGTGCCTGGCCGCGCTCGTCCTGACCTTGGTTGTGTTCGAGGCCGCCGCCCTGACGATCTACGGCGGCAGCTCCTACGGCGTCCGGCTGGACCCGTTCGGCTGGGCGCTGCAGCGGCTGCCGGTGACCTTCCCGGGCTACGGCACCCAGGTGTCGCCACTGTTCCTGACCGGGACGCACTGGCCGCTGATCGCCACCGCCAGCACCGCCGTCCTCTGGTTGCTGCCGTTGCTGCCGCGCCTTCTCGGCGGCTTGCTGCAGTTGCGCTGTCGCGGGGCTGACCCGGCCGGCTGGGTCTTCGTCGGTACGGGCGCGACCGGTGTCGCGCTGACCCTGCTGGTCCGCCACCCCGCCGGCAGTGAGCTGTACTTCATGGAGTCCGGGTACCCGATCGGGGTCGCCGGGGCCGCGAGCGGGATCGTGCTCGCGGCTGCTCGGCTGTCGCGGGGTGCCACTGTCGCGCAGCGCCGGCGGCTCGTGGGCGGGTTGGGTGTGCTCGTGGCCGTCGGTGCCCTGCTGGCCGTCGCGATCGCCTCGACCCAGGGGCGGCATGACCCGGTCACTGCGTGGAAGATCGCGCACCCGGGTGTCCCGATGGCCGGCTCGGTCTCGGCGCTCGACCTTGCCTGGCGCTGGCTGCGGCCGACCGCGATCCTCCTGCTCATCATCGCCGCGGTGAGCCCGCTCGCGCTGCTGGCCGTTCGACGGGTGTCCCGCCGTCCGGCCTCCGCGTTGCTGGTCGTCGTCTGCTTGGTCCTCGGGCCGGGGCTCTTCGACATGGCGCTGCACTTCAAGGGCGCCGGCCTGCCCGCGCTCGACTCGCGCGCGCAGGTGGCCGAGTCCGAGGCGAGAGCTCGGCGTGCGGGCGAGATCCTCACCACCCGGCCGCTGGTGCGGGCGGGGCGTTATGTCGATGCGCACGCCGGCGCTGATGATGTGGTGGCGTCGAACTTGTTCTGCCGGTTGAACGCTAAGGCGGTGGCCCGCAGCGGGCGGCCGTGTGATGCCCGGAACTTCCTGGCCGCGGCGTGGACGCAGCGCCGGTCGCTGGTCGGCGGGTGGGCGTATGCCGACCGCAACGTCGCCTCGGCGTGGACGCGTACCCGGGTCTACCGGGAGACGCCGTTCTGGGATCCGGCGCTGTTGGAGGAGCAGAGCCGGGCCTACCTCGCCCCGACGGCGTCGCTGCTCGACGACCTGTACCGGCGCCATGGGGTGCGGTGGCTGTTCCTGGACCTCAAGGCGTCGCGGGTCGACGTCCGCGCCCTCGACCAGCTGGCCGACCTGCGGTTCCGCGCCACCGGGATGGCCGTCTACCACCTGCGAGCGCCGAGGCCCTGACCACGCTTTCAGTGGTGGGCGTGGTCGTGCTCGTGGCCCGCGTCCGGCGGAGCGCCACCCATCATCGCCAGCATCTCCCGGCCGCCGGTGCGGAGGAACCGCCACACGAGTAGCGCGGCCAGCGTCAGGAACACGATGTTCAGCCAGGTCGTGTAGTTCCAGCTGACGCCGTCCTCGCCGACCGAGGCGTGGCGCGGGCCCTTCGGGATCAGGTGCAGCGGGGTGAACACCAGCTCGATGAAGTAGCCGGCGAGCACCATCGTCACGTAGAAGACGCCGGTCAGCCGCAGGGCCACGCGCCGCCCGTAGTACTTCGCGTAGATCACGATGATCGGGACGATGATCAGGTCGGCGAAGATGAAGCTCACGACGCCGCCGAAGCTGATGCCGCCGTTCCAGAGGACCGCAGCCAGCGGCACGTTGCCGATGGAGCAGACGAACGCCGCAACAGCGACCACCGGGCCGATGAGCGGCCCCCAGATGCGGGCCACGGTCGGGTCGCCGGTGAAGAACAAGTGCTGCCAGAACGTGTCCGGGATCCAGGCCCCGGCCGCGCCGGCGATCAGCAGGCCGATGACGATGTCGCGCAGCACCGCGGCCCACTCCATGACGAAGTTGTGCGCCACCGACGTGAAGCCGGCCGGGCTGGCCAGCCGAGAGCGGAACGAACCCGAGCCGGCGACGGACATGTCCATCGCCGCATGACCCTCCATCGATCCGGCCACGGCGCGATCGGCCTGCTCGTGGGCGGCGTCGCGCAGTCGTGGCGTCACGACCCGGCGCAGGATCAGCGCCAGGACGACGATCATGAACGGTCCGCCGACGAACTCGGCCGCGGTGAACTGCCAGCCGAGCAGCAGGGCCAGGATGAGCCCGAGTTCGATCACCAGGTTGGTCGACGCGACCTGGAAGGCCATGGCCGCGGTGAAGTCGGCGCCCTTGCGGAACAGCGAGCGGGCCAGGGCCACCGCCGCGTAGGAGCAGGACGACGACGCGGCCCCGAGCCCGGTCGCTGTCACCAGGCTTCGCGGGCGGTCGTCGGGGAGCAGTCGGGCGATCGTGGACTTCCGGACCAGCGCTTCGATCACGGCGGACAGGGCGAAGCCGAGGATCAGCGACCAGGTCACCTGCCAGGTCATCGAACCGGCGATCCGCAGCGCGTGCGCAACGGCCCGTCCCAGCGTGTCCACCGATCAGCCTCCCTTTGACTGCATACCCCGCTGGGGTACATCTACTCGTCGGCAGCCTCAACGTCAAGTACCCCCCAGGGGTATAGGGCGGGTTGCGGGGATCGGGTGGGCCGCGAACACCGAGTTTCGGCGATACGAAACCCAACCGGCTCCGGTCGACGAATGGCTGGGTATGAACTCGATCCGACCCGGACCACCGAAGTCTTCGAACTATCGGGTCGACCGTCGCGCTGATCGCGCTGCTGGCCCTCGCGCTCGCCGGCTGCAGCAGCAGCGCCGGCGGCAGCGAGGCGAAGTCCGGTGACGGGACGGTGATCTCGCTGACGTCGCTGATGTTCAGGCCCGACAACCAGACGATCAAGGCCGGCACGAAGGTGACCTGGCGCAACGACGAGCCGATCACCCACACGGTCACGTCGGGCGCCGTGACCGGCGTCGACAAGACGACCGGCCTGCGCAGCGGTCAGAAGCCGGACGGCCTGTTCGACAAGAAGTTGGCCGGCGAGGGCGACACCTTCTCCTGCACCTTCGCCAAGCCCGGCACGTACTCCTACTACTGCGACATCCACTTCGGGATGAACGCCAAGATCGTCGTCACCGGCTAGCCCGGCCCGCCGGGCTGACGCCCCCACCAACCCCAACCGAGTCCCGCGGCCGGCGACCGGTCCGGCCTGCCCGAAAGCCCCCGCAACGGCCGTCACCAACCCACAGAACAGGACCGCACATGAACACCAGGCTCAGGACGATCACGATCACGGACACCGCCGCCCGGCCCGCAGCCTCTTCCCGCGAATCCAGGAGATCACCATGAGCGCCACCCGCACGTTCTTCCTCCGCCGACAGGGCTCGCCGCTGCGCTGGCCCCTCGCGACCGCGGCCGTTGCCGCCGCCGTCGCGCACGTGCCGGTCATCGGTACGCACCTGGACGAGGCCCCGTACATGGGCGTCCTGTTCATCGTGCTCACCGCGGCCTGCTTCGGCCTCGCGGCGACGGCCCTGGTCTTCGACTCGGCCGCCGTGTACGCGGCGTCGGTGGTGACCTGTGGCCTCGCGATCGTGGGCTACGCGGCGACCCGCCTGGTCGCCTTCCCCATGCTCGCCGATGACGTCGGCAACTGGCTCGAGCCGCTCGGCGTGGTCTCCATCGCCTCCGAACTCGCGGTCGTCGCCTGTGCACTCGCGGCGGTCCGGCGCCCGGTGATCCGGACCGCGGTCATCGCATGACCCGCAGGCGGCTCGTGCGGACCGCGCTCGCGCTCGTTACCGCGGCCGGGCTCGGCGACGACGCGTACGTCCACTTCGATCTGGCCGCTACCTACGACGTGATCCGGACGGGCACGCTCAGCCAGGGCGACCTGTTCCGGGCCGAGGGGGTGCTTGCGGTGCTCGCGGCGGTGGCGGTGCTCGTCCGTCCCCGCCGCTACCCGGCCGCCTCGGCCCTCCTCGTCTCCGGCTCGGCCCTGGCCGCCGTCCTCGTCTACCGCTACGCGGACGTGGGGAAGCTGGGGCCGATCCCGTCCATGTACGAGCCGGCGTGGTACCCGGAGAAGACCCACGCGACCTGGGCCGAGGCGATCGCGAGCGCAACCGCCGCCGCCCTTCTCGTGATCGTCGAGCTCGAGCGGCGGCGGGCCCGCGGTCAGAGGACGAACAACGCGATCGCCACGTAGTGGCAGGTCGCCCCGGCGCAGACCCAGGCGTGGAACATCTCGTGGTAGCCGAACACCGTGGGGCGGGGGTCGGGCCGGCGCCGGTGGTAGGTGATCGCCCCGATCACGTAACACGCCCCGCCGGCCAGCACGAGCGTCGCGGCCACCGTGCCGTGGTGCGCCCACAGCGGCGGCACGGCAAGGCCACCGAGCAGCCCTAGCGCCACGTACACCGTGCCGACCACCAGTTCCGGCGCGTCCATCCAGACGACGTGGATCACGGTTGCCGCGAGCGCCAGCCCCCAGAGCCCGACGAAGGCGGTCACGCCGTAGACGCCGGGGGAGGAGAGCAGGAACGCCGGTGTCGCCGTGCCGGCGATGACCAGGAAGATCATCACATGATCGGCGCGCTGCAACACCCGGCTGGTGCGGGCCGAATACGTGCCCCGGTGGTACAGCGCGCTGACGCCGAACAGGCCGGCGACGGCGGCGGCGTAGATCGAGATGGCGGTGACCTCGAGCGCGCCGTCGGCCGCCCTGATCACCAGGGTGCCGACCACCAGTGACACCTCGAACCACACGAGGTGCAGCCAGCCGCGAAGTCGCGGCTTGACGTAGTGCAGGTCGCGCCGGGCGTCGTACAGCGAGCCGTCGGGGCGAACGGGCGAATCAGTGCGCAACGCGGCCCCCCTTCGGCGCGGCCCGCAGCGGTGCGCCGATAGCGCTGAGGTGCGCCAGCGCCAAGCGGTACGAGCCGATCAACGACGTTTCGCAATAGGGCAGCCCCAGCGCCCGGCAATGAGCGCGCACGATCGGCTGGGCCCGGCGCAGCGACCGCCGCGGCATGTTCGGGAACAGGTGGTGCTCGATCTGGTAGTTCAGGCCGCCGAGGGCGAAATCGGTGAACGGGCCGCCGCGCACGTTGCGCGACGTCAGCACCTGGCGGCGCAGGAAGTCGAGGTGCTCGTCGGCGGCGATGATCGGCATGCCCTTGTGGTTGGGCGCGAACGTGCTGCCCAGGTAGAGCCCCCACACGGCCTGGTGCACGCCGGCGAACGCGACGGCCTGCACCGGCGACATGACCAGCAGCAGGAGGGTGACGTAGACGGCGGCGTGCAGTACCAGGCCGATGGCCTCGAACCGGCGGCTGCCGCCCCGGGCGCTGCGGAACTGCCCGGACACGACCGCGGCGACGCTGTCGACGTGCAGGCTGATGCCCTCGAGCGTGAGCAGCGGGAAGAACAGCCAGGCCTGCCGGCGGGCGATGAACCGGCTCACCGGTCCGGTGCGCTTCGCGGCCTGGGCCGTCGTGAATGACAGGACGCCGTCGCCGATGTCCGGGTCGTGGCCCTCCTGGTTGGGGTGGGCGTGGTGCCGGTTGTGGGTGTCCACCCACCAGCCGTAGCTGAGCCCGACGACGAGGTTGCCCAGCGTCCGGCCGAGCGCGTCGTTCCAGCGCCGGCTGGCGAAGATCGCCTGGTGGCCCGCGTCGTGACCGAGGAAGGCGATCTGGCCGAACGCGAGCCCGAGCAGGGCCGCATTGATCAACTGCAGCCACGAATCGCCCGCCCACACGATGCTCACGCCGATCGCGGCGAGGAACCCGAGGGTGAGCCCGGACCGGACGCCGTACGAGATCGGCCGGCGCTCGAGCAGGCCGGCGGCCCGGACGGTCCTGACCAGGCTCGCGTAGTCGCTGCCGCGCTGCGTGGTGATCGCGACGCTCATGGCGACGCCGGTCCGGTTCGGGGCAGCAGGTGAAGGACGATCATGGACGCACCTCGAAGCAGAGGTCGCCGGTCGTGCCCGGCATCGAGCGATCGCTCCCGACAGACGGCGTGCGGCGTTGTCGGCCCGGGCTGGCTGCTGCTCAGCACCGTCGAATCTACGCCGGATCGATCTCGTCCGGGGGGCCGCGCCCGCGGTTATAGTCGGGCATGACCCCGTCCAAGCCGGAGCCGGATGCCGTCGAGCGGCGGGCGCTGGAGCACGGTGCGGGCGATCTCGCCGACCTGCAGGCCAGCCTGGGCGATCTCGCCGGACTCGTCACCGAGCGCCTGGGCCTGGACGAGTTGCTCGGCAAGGTGGCCACCTTCGCCGCGCACGCGATTCCCGGTGCCGAGGGCGCCGGTGTCACGCTGCTCCGCGTCGAGGGCGGCCGGCACCGGGTGGACGCGCTCGCCGCCAGCCACCCATTCGTCGCCGCCATCGACGAGATCCAGTACGTCGTCGTCGAGGAGGGGCCGTGCATCACGGCGGCGCTCGAGGGGCGGACGGTGCGCTCGGGATCGCTCGGCGGCGAGCAGATGTGGCCCCGGTTCGGTCCCCGCGTCGGGCGGCTCGGCGTGCACAGCGCGCTCTCGCTGCCGCTGTTGCTGCCGGATCAGGTGGTCGGGGCGATCAATGTCTATGCCCACGACAAGGACGTCTTCGACGAGCATGCCGCCCAGCTCGGCGAGCTGTTCGCGGCGCCGGCCGCCGTGGCCGTGCACAACGCCCAGGTCCTGATCCGCGCGCAGGCGCTGGCCGCCCAGTTGCAGAAGGCATTGCGCAGCCGACCGGTCATCGACCAGGCGGTCGGCCTGCTCCGTGGCCGAACCGGAGCGACGTCCGAGGAGGCGTTCGCCCGGCTGCGGGAGATCAGCCAGAGCGAGCACCGCAAGCTCGTCGAGGTCGCCGAGCGCATCGTCGACGAGGCGGTCCGCCAGGCCCGCGCGCGGCACAGCCGACCCTGACGTTCGGCGAACCGTCTGCTCGAAACCGAGGGCAAGACCGGCCGAGCCGCGGTCGCGGCGGGTAGCTCTCGCGTCCCGGGCGCAGTACGTTCGACCGTGCGGAGTGCAGCTCGAGACCCGCCCTGACGTGTCTCGGAACTCCGCACCGCGCATCGGCGGCCTGCGATGCTCGGCGCCGGTACCTACCGCGCTCGGGAGCGCCCAGCGGAGCGTCCTCGTGGACATCAGCGCGAACGTGGCGGCCGCGCTCGCCCTTCTCACCGACATGTTGGAGGACGACGGTGCCGGCGCCGACCTCGCCGCGAGCCTGCAGCAGGTGGCTGCCGACGCAGCGGGGGCCGTCCCCTCCTTCCTCGGCCTGACCGTCACCCAGCTCGGCGTCACCCCGCCGTTCGCGATCACCGCGATGGAGTCCGGCGCCGATGATGTCCGCAGCTCGTTGCTGCTGCCACTGCCCGACGGCAGGTCGCCTCCTCTGGGGGTGATCCTGTACGCGGCAACCCCGGGTGCCTTCGTCGACCTCGCCGCCGATCTGGCCTGGATGCTCGGCCGGCCGTTGACCGACTTCGCCGTCGACCAGCACGTACGACCGCCGCCGGACCCGGACGCCGTCGAGTCGCTGCACGCGCTCTCGCTGATCAACCAGGCGATCGGGGTGCTCATCGGCCAGGGGTACCGGCCGGCCGACGCCGGGCGTGCGCTCGACGCCCGCGCGGCCGCGGCCGGGCACACTCGGCAGGACGCGGCCCGGGTCATCCTGCGTGGCCTGCCCGGCGGGGCGGGCGATCAGCCGCCGGAGGTGTCGTGACCGCGCGGGCGACCATCCGTCGGACCGTTCGGCGCCCCCGCTCGATGTGGGATCGGTATAAGCTCGGTTCTGCTGGGATCACAGCCAGTCCGGAGAAGGTCGGCCGTCTGCCGCCGGGCTTCAAGAGCATGGTGCTCGGTGCCGGACACCCGTTGACACGTGCAACATTCGGGGGCTGTCATGAATGCGCCGATCCCGCCGACCGGACCGAACAACGCCGATCAGCTCGTGCCGGCTCCGGTCTTCCTCCTGGGCCCGGCACTCGCCTGGCTGGGTCACACCTGCCCGCGCCGGTGCGCGGAGCCGGTCGCTGATCTGCCCGCCGCGGCGTGGTTCACCCGCACGAAGCCGGTACGGCGGGTCGGGCTCCGCGGCAAGATCGTGGTCGAGGTCGCCGGCCCGCCGGAGGTTGCGGCCCGGATCCGCGATGCGATCAAGACCGTCAACGACTGTGCCGCCGCCGACGGTATCCAGGTCTACGGCCGCCGCCGCAACCGCGGCAGTCGCGCGTTGACCGTGCTCGACCCCGGCCTTCCGTGAAGCTGTCGATGCTCGGGCCGATCGCCTGGCGGACACCGCCCCTGCACTACGGGCCCTGGGAGCTCGTCACGAGCCTGCTCACCGAGGGGTTGGTGGCCCGGGGCGTCGACGTGACACTGTTCGCGACCCTCGACTCGGTGACCGCGGCCCGCCTCGACGGTGTGTCCCCGCACGGCTACGCCGAGGATCCGACGATGGACGGGCGGATCTGGGAGGCGTTGCACGCGTCGCACGCGCTGGCCCGGTCTGGGGACTTCGACCTCGTGCACAACCACATGGACTGGCTGCCGCTCGCGTTCGGCGAGCACGCGAAGGCACCGCTGCTGACGACCGTCCACGGCTTCTCCGCCCCGGCGATCCTGCCCGCCTACCGGGCGTCGGGCTCGGCGTTCGTGTCCATCTCCGACTCCGACCGGGCACCCGGCCTCGACTACGTGGCCACCGTCCACCACGGTGTCGACGTCGGCGGGCTGCCGTTCGGGGCCGAGCCGAGCGAGGATCTCGTGGTCTTCGGCCGGATCCATCCGGACAAGGGGACGGCAGCGGCGATCCGGATCGCCGCTGAGGCGGGGCGCCGGCTCGTGATCTGCGGCATCGTGCAGGACGCGGCGTACTTCGCGGCCGAGGTCGAACCGCACATCGACAGCGACCGGGTCGTCTACCTCGGGTCGGTCCCGGCGACGGAGCGGGGCGCCGTGCTCGGTGCTGCGGCCGCCCTGCTGCACCCCATTGCCTTCGACGAGCCGTTCGGGCTGTCCGTGGTCGAGGCGATGATCTGCGGGACCCCGGTGGTCGCGTACGACCGCGGCTCGATGCGCGAGGTCGTGGACGCCGGCCGCACGGGCTACCTGGCGCACGACGTCCCGTCGGCCGTCGCCGCGCTCGAGCGGGCCCTGCGGCTCGACCGGGCCGCGGTGCGCGTGCAGGCGGCCGCGCGGTTCGGGGCCGATCGGATGGTCGACGACTACCTGCGCGTGTACGAGCAGGTACTTGCCGGTCGGTAAGGATCAGCGGCGGTCGACCAGCTGGTCGAGCAGCTCGTCCAGCGAGGCCCAGGCGACGCCGATGCGGGAGTCGTCGATGCCGTACGGCATCCACAGCCGGCCGTCGTGGACCATGCCGCCGCAGGAGTAGACGACGTTGGGCACGTAGCCGTCCTGCTCGTCCGGACCGGGGACCAGCAGCGGCTCGGCGAGCTGGCCGATGACCCGCCGCGGATCGTCGAGGTCGAGCAGGATCGCCCCGATCGAGTAGATGCGCATCGGACCGACCGCGTGCGTCAGCACGACCCAGCCGCGGTCGGTCTCGATCGGCGGGCCGCAGTTGCCCACCTGCACCAGCTCCCACTTCGTCGCCGGGCGGTGCAGCGGGATCGGCGCGCCCCAGATGTGCCCGTTGTCGGAGACGGCGAGCCCGGTGCTCTCGCCGTCGGTGCGGCACAGCGCCACGTGGTGGTTGTCGATCGTGCGGGGGAACAGGGCCATGCCCTTGTTGCGGGCGGCCGGCCCGCCGAGGCGATGGGCCGCGAACGTGCGCAGGTCGGAGCTGACGAGCAGCTTCGGCGCGATCTGCCGGCCGTTGTAGGCGGTGTAGATGCCGCGGTAGCTCACCTCGCCGTCCGGGTCGACGAACCGGGTGAGCCGGAGGTCCTCCATCCCGTTGTTCTCCTCGGCCGCGGTCGGGAAGAGCACTCGCTGGCTCAGCGCGACGTCCTCGTCGAACGTGGCCGTGTAGGCGGACTGGACGAAGCGCCGGATGATGCCGATGCTCGCCTCGGCGCCGGGCCGGGCGAGGAGTTCGGGGTACATGTCGGCGATCGCGCGGCTCAGTTCGTTGGTGTCGAACTCGGCCGGCAGGTCGTCCAGCAGCGCCCGCCCCACCTCGTCGACGTCCCACCGCTCGCTCAGCACCGAGCGCAGGTTGCGCAGCGTCCACCACCCGGCGGACGTCGTGGCGGAGACGGCCGGCCGCTGCCGCTCCTGGAAGGTCCAGGTGGCGCCGGGGCCGATCACGGCCTCGGCGAAGCCGATCGACGAGATGTGGCCCTCGCCGATAGCGCGGAGCCCGACGACGACGCGCAGCTGCCCGGGGCCGAGGCCGGACTGATCGAGGGCGAGGACCGCACTCGGGTTCATCAGCGCGGCCGCCTCGATGGAGAACTCGCTGGTGAACGTCGCGCCGAGCACCTGGCGCCGCGCCGGGGAGAGGGTCGCGCGGTCGTCGAGCCGCGTCGCGACGATCGCGGCGTGCCGATCGAGCAGGTCGGCGTAGTGGCGGTGCCGGGGCCCGAAGTCGGCCAGCAGCTGTTCGGCCAGCTTCTCGATCTCGATCTCGGGCAGCGCCATGACCCGGTCGACGATCGACGCGGCCCGCGGCCGGCCCTCGAACGGCTCCTCGCCGGGCAGGAACAGGTGGGCGATGACCCGGGCCGGGTCAGGGTCGAGGCCGCTCGTGGTGCGGTGGACGAGAGGCTCGGTCATGGCAGGGCGCAGACGAGTTGGGCCCGCTGGGCGGTGGCGAGCACGGCCAGGGTGGACTCCGCGCCCTGGTTGAGGTTGCGGCCGGTGCGTTCGAGCCCGTCGAATCCGCCCCCTGTGCGGGCGTCGAACATCGGGGTCGCGCTGTCGTTGTCGCCGAGGAACCAGCGCCACGCCAGCGCGACGCCGTCGCGCCAGCGGGGTGCGGTCGTCACGAGATACGCCGCGGTGCAGGCCTCGGCGAGAGCGGCCACCTCGATCGGCTGCTGGTCGAAGGCGGGGCCGGTGTCCTCCGGACCGCGGCCGCCGACCGGCGTCACCGACAGGTGGCCGTCGCGGGTCTCGACGTCGAGCAGGAAGCCGAGCAGGGCGAGGCCGCGGTCCCGCAGGGCCGGCTCGCCGAGGACGTCCCCGCTCACGATCAGCGCCTCGGTGACGGCCGCGTTGGCGTAGCGCAGCCGCGGCTCCGGCCACGGCCACGGTCCCGTCTCGGGCGGCCCGGCGAGCGCGGCCAGGCAGTCGACGAGCAGGGCGCGGGCCGCGCCGTCGTCCGGGTACGCGCGCAGGACCCGGGCGGCCCCGATCGCGGCGAACGACGTCGCCCGGCTGTCGGTGGAGCGCTGCTGGGCCGCCACCCGGAAACCGACGAGCGCCCGGGCCCGGGCACCGGGCGTGGCCGCGTCGACCGCGGCGACACCCAGCCCCCACACGGCCCGCCCCCACCAGTCACCGACCGATGGTGTGTCCGTCCAGGCGCCGTCGAGCGCCATGCGGTTGTGGCAGGTGCCGTCGGGTTGCACCGCGGCGAGGACGAAGCCCAGGTAGCAGCGGCCCAACCGGTGCAGTTGCGCGGTCGGTGGCTGGCGGCTGACGACCACGAGGCCGCGAGCCGCGTCGTCGAGGCAGTAGCCGTGCTCGGGTCGCGGTTCGTCGTACCGCGCGTGCTCGAACAGGCCGCGCTCGTCGGTCATCCGGTCGAGGTGGTCGAAGACCGGACGAGCGTCGTTCCCGAAAGCCAGGGTCACGCGGCGACGGTCTTCCGCACCAGTCCGGAGATCAGCGTCCGGTACTCGGCGGCGATCGCGGGCCACAGCAGCTGCGCCGTCGTGCTGGACGCCTTCGCCGACATCGCGGCCGCCACCTCGGGACGGGTCAGCACCGTTCGCAGCGCGTCAGCGATGGCGGCCGGGTCGCGATGCGCGACCACCATGCCGGTGCCGTCGCCGAGCAGCTCCACCGCGTGCGGGAAGGAGGTCGCCACGACGGGTTTGCCGGCGGCAACGGCCTCGATCAACACGCCAGAGGTCACCTGCTCGGTGGAGTCGTAGGGCAGCAGCACGACGTCGGCCGACGCCACGAGCTCGGCCAGTGCGGCGCGGTCGCGATAGCGCGGGTCGAACCGGACCGAGTCCGACAGGCCCAGCCGGTGCACCTGGTCTGTCAGCCCGTCCCGGTAAGCCTCGCCCTGGTGGGCGACGACCTTGGGGTGGGTCTCGCCGGCGATGACGTACCGGGGGGCCGGCCGGATGTCGCCGATCCGGGTCATTGCGTCGATGCCCCACTCGAGGCCCTTGCCCGGGCCGAGCAGGCCCCACGTCAGGATCGTCGGCGTGCCGGTGGCCGGGCGCGCCCGGTGAGGCGCGGCGGTCGGGGCGCCGTGCGCGATGATGTGCACCTTGCGCATGTCGACGCGGTGGGCGGCGCGTAACCGGTCGTGAGCCGCGTGGCCCATCGTCACGACCGCACCGGCGGCGCCGACGACGGCCTCCAGCACCTCCCGCTGGTGCGGGGTGGGGTCGATGAGGACGGTGTGCAGGACGATCACCGCCGGCACGGTCAACCGCTCGAGCAGTCGCAGGACGTCGTCACCGTCCCAGCCGCCGAACACGCCGAACTCGTGCTGGATGATGACCGCGTCGCACCCGTTGAGCCGGATCGCGGACGCCGCCATTCCCTGGTGATCACCGCGGACGAGTTCGGCGCCGGACGGGCGCGGCGAGCCGAGGACGGGCCGGTCGAGCAGGCGGACGATGACGCTCTGTTCCGGACCGGTTCCGGTCAGGGCGTCCTCGAGTGATGCCGTGAAGGTGGCGAGCCCGCATTGGGTGGGCGGGTAGGTGCTGACGAACCCGATCCGGCGGTTCATCAGCGGGCGGCCTTGGTGCTGGACGCGTTGCCGCTCCTTCCCGCGTTGATGGTCGTCATCGGCGTATCGGCCGGCTTGGGGGTCTTGACCTGCTTGGGCTTGCGGACCTCGCGTCCGCCCTTGTTCTTCGGCATGGCTGGCTCCTCGGGACTACGGACGGATCGCCGGCCCGGCGCCGACGATCTCGGTGGACGGGATCTAGGACCGGCAGATGCAGTGGCGCGACAAGGCGCTCGACATCGTCGCCTTGCAGTAACGCGACGCGATCGGGTCGTGCTCGCCCGCGGGGTGTTCGCACACGTCACAGGCCGCAACCGGCTCGTCGATCGGTACGGCCATGACCGCAGTCACCGCAGCGGCGTCTACGGAGGGGAGTGGAGCGATGGAGGTCATCGGGGAACCCCGTGCTGGCCCGTGGGCCGATAGTGGATCGCCGGGGGCGACGTCGGCATCGAAGGTCGACGTACGTGGAAGCCGCGGTAACCCCACCCTACGCGTCGGGCCGGCCGGGCGACGGACATCGTCATCGAGCCGGTGCGGGGCAGCGGGCGACGGCGGTCCAGGTCAGATGGGTACCGCCCGAGTCCGGGGCGGCCACGGTGAACTCGCCGTGGTGCCGCTCGGCCCGGCGGCGCATGTTGGCCAGCCCGCTCGAGCGGGCCGGGCCGCCCAGGCCGCGGCCGTTGTCGATGATCTCCAGCACGACTCGCTCGTGGTCCACGGTCAGCGAGATGTCGAGACGGGTGGCGGCGGCGTGCCGGGCACAGTTCGAGATGCCCTCGCGGAGCACGGCGAGGACGTCGCCGGCGAGGGGCTCGTCGACGGTCAGGTCGAGGAGGCCGGCGAAGCGGACGTTCGGGCTGTACCCGAGCTGCGGGGTATGGGTGGCTGCGATGTCGAGGACGCGCTCCTGCAGCCCGGCGCTGTCATGCCGGTGCGGTTGGAGCTGGAAGATCGTAGTGCGGATCGCGCGGATGACGCGGTCGAGGCCGTCGACGTAACCGATCAGTCGGGCCACGGACGCCGGTTCGTCGGTAACGGTCGCCAGGCCCTGGATGCCCATCCCGATCGCGAACAGTTCCTGGATCACGTGATCGTGTAGATCGCCGGCGATCCGGTCGTGGTCGGCAAAGCGGTCGAGGCCGGAATCGCCGGCCCGGAGGTCGCTGAGCTCGAGCGCGATCGCGGCCTGTCCGGCGAACGCGGCGGCCGCGTCCAGGTCGTCGTAGGTGAAGGCGGGGCGGCGGGCCGCGCGGCCGAGGATGAGCGCTCCGCGCAACCGTTCCTCATGCCCCAGTGGCACGACGACGAGCGGGCCGAGTTCGAGTCCCGTCGTGACGGTGGCGTCATTGCCCAGGCCGCAGTGCAGCACGAGCGCGGGATGGCCGGTGCGGATCACGTGCCCGGCGAGCGACCCGTCGAGCGGCGCTGTCTTGTGCAGCAGACCATCGGCCGCCACCCCGCTGACCGCCGTCACCACGACGATGTCCGGCCCGCGGGGCTGCACGATCGTGGCGAAGTCCGCGTCTGACGCCGCGGCGGCGTGCTCGGCGACTAGCCGGAGCGGTGGGGCGTCGCCGGTCGCTTCAGGGCGAAGCATCTGCGCGCCGAGCGCCTCGGCGGCGAGCAGCCATCGTGCTCTGAGGGGACGGTCGACCGTGTGGCCGTGGACTGTGCTCATGATGAGCCGCCTGACTGCCGCGGACCGCGGCGCGGCCCACACTACCCGCCCGGAACCCGGCGGCCGTGTGGTCGGGATGAGGTCAGTCGAGGGCGGCGAGATCGGCGGCGACCTGGTCCAGCCACGGCGTCGACCCGCACTTCTCGGCTACCCAGCGCGCCTCTTCGAAGTGCCGGCGGGCGTCGTCCGGTCGGCCGAGCAGCGCCGCGAGCCGGCCCAGCACCCGGGCGACGGGCGTGATCAGGAAGCCGTTGGTCGCCCCGCCGGCGATCTGGTCGGCGTAGGGCAGCAGCGCATCGTAGAGCTCGGGGGCCAGTTCGGTCGCGCCGACATCGACCACCGTCAGCGCCCGGATCGCGGTCAACAGCTGCCAGACGTAGTCGTTGTCGAGCGCCGGCACCTCGTCGAGCAGCCGCCGGGCCTCGTCCAGCTCCCCGGTCTCGGCGAGTGCGAGCGCGAGCAGGTGCCCGACGGCGGGGAGGAGGTGCTCGTAGACCTCGCGCAGAAGCGGCACGAGCTCGGCCAGCCGGCCCTGGGTGTAGCGGACGGTCGTCATGGCCAGTGCGAGCGCCGCGTCGGCGTCCACCGATCCGAGCCCGCGCTGCTCCTCGAACTCTTCCTCGTACATCCGGGCGGCGGTGTCGACGTCGCCCGAGGCGTGGGCGATCATCGCGGCCAGCACGTTGGAGATGAAGGCGCCCTGGCGCAGCTGGAACTTGCGGCTCACGATCGCGCCCTGCTCGGCGTGCCAGCGGGCGTCGTCGAGATCGAGCCGCACGCACGCGCTGTTGACCGCGACGACGTGCCCCAGTACCTGGAACACCGGCAGGTCGTGCTCGTCGCCGAGGCGCTGGATGTCGCGCGCGAGGGCCTCCCGCTGCTCGGGGTTGATGTCCGGCAGGTACACCTCGCCGCCGGCCCACAGGGCCATGCCGATGAGCCGGGGATCGTCCAGTTCGTCGGCCAGTCGCCGGGCCTCGAGATAGGCCGGCTCGGTGCGCGGATCGCCGGTCTGGCTCGTCTCTCGCACGAAGGTCGAGAGGGTGAGGCTGCGCAGTCCCGGCTCCAGCGCGGGATCGGCGAGGACGCGCTCGATGAGCGCGACGAACTCCGGATCGGTCTGGCTGTAGGGCCGCAGGTTCCCGCGCATCGCCGGGACGGTTCCGCAGGTCAGGGCGCGGGCGAGCAGGACGACGTCGTCGGTGCCGGCGGCGAGGAACGCTGCCTCGCGCCGCACCTTCGCCGCGGTCGTCGTGGCGCCCGCGCGCATCAGGGCCGGCACCCGCCGGGTCATCACGTCGACGAGCGCCGGGATGTCCGGCTCGGGCAGCAGATCCAGGCAGCGCTTCGCCTCGAGGTAGAACTCGGCCGCGCTGTCGAAGGTGAACCGGGACTCGGCGAGCTCGGCCGCGGCGATGCAGTGCCGGGCCGCGACGTGCGCGGTCGCGGCAGTGGCGGCCCGCGCCGCATGGTGGGCGAGGGCGGTGAGGTCGCCGGGATAGAGCTCGGCGACGGCGTCGGCGACCCGGGCGTGCCAGCGGGAGCGGCGCAGGTTGGGGACCCCGGCGTACAGGGTTTCGCGCACCAGCAGGTGGGAGAAGCGGACGGTGCCCGGCCCCGGCTCCACCAGCAGGCCGGCGATCAGCCCGGCCTCGAGGGCGTCCAGCACCGCCTCCTCGCCGACTTCGGCCGCCCGCACCAGCAGCGTGATGTCGACGTCGCGGCCGACGACCGACGCGAGCCGCAGGATCGACACCGACTCGGCCGGCAGCCGGGCGAGGCGGCGGCGCAGGACGTCGGCCACGCCCTCCGGCACCTGGGACGTGGCGACGAGCTCGCCCTCGCTCAGCAGCAGGCGCGCGCTTTCCTTGAGGTAGAAGGGATTGCCGTCGGTGCGGGTCGCGAGCGCGTCGACCACGGCCGGCGCCTGCGGGGCACCGGTGACGGCGGTGACGAGCTCGGCCACCTCGTCCGGCGCCAGCCCGGTCAGCCGGATGCGGGTGGGGGAGTGCCGGGCGAGCGAGGCGAGCAGGTCGTCGAGCGGGTCGCCGGGCTGCGGACGGTACGCGAGGACGAACAGCACCTGCGGCTCGAGTCCCTGGTCGAGCAGGCTGGTCAGCAGCGCCCGCGTCTCGCCGTCGGCCCGGTGCACGTCGTCGAGCAGGATCGCGAGCGGGCGGTCGGTGAGCGTCGCGAGCCAGTCGTGGACGGCCTGGTGCAGCTGGTACCGCTGCACCAGCACGTTGCTCGTGAGCTCCGGGGTCCGCTCGTCGGAGAGCAGGCCGGCGAGCGCGTCGGCGTACCGGCCGGGGTCGGTCTCGGCGGCGAGGCTGCGCAGCGACTCGACCCACGCCCGGGCCGGCAGGCCGCCGTCGTCCTCCGGGCACCGCCCGACCGCGACCCGCCACCCGGCCGCGACGAGGTCGGCGCGCAGCTGGGCGAGCAGGGCCGACTTGCCACCCCCGGGCTCGCCGGCGATCAACGCGGCGGCCGGGATCCCCGCGCGCGCCGTCCGGGCCGCCTCGACGAGCGCCACCCGCTCCGCCCGGCGGCCGACGAAGGTCGCCTGCGCATCGTCCGCCGGCCCCGTCCCCGCCGGCGGAGGGTCCGGCGGTCGGTCCACCGCCGGGGCGGACTTCGCAGCCCGGGGGACGTGCGGCGGCAACTCGACCGATTGGGCCAGCACGTCGCGTTCGAGGGCCACGAGCCGGGGCCCGGGGTCGATGCCGAGCTCGTCGGAGAGCAGCCGCCGGGCCCGCCGCAGGGTGGCCAGCGAGTCGGCCTGCCGGCCGGCGAGGTACTGCCCGAGCGCCAGCAGCCGCCATCCCTCCTCGCGCAGCGGCGCGTCCCGGACCAGGGCCTCCGCCTCCACCGTCGCCTCGGCCGGCCGGCCGGCCGCCACCTGCGCGTCGGCGAGCCGCTCGCGGGCGACCCAGCGCAGCTCGTCCAGCCGGGCGGCCTCGGGCGCGGCCCACGGCTCGGCTGCGAACTCGGCGAAGGCGCTGCCCCGCCACAGCCGCAGGGCCTCCTCGAGCGCCGTGATCGCCTCGCGCGGGTCGGCCGCGTCGGCTGCGAACCGGACGAACCGCTCGAAGCGCCACGCGTCGACGCCGGCCTGGTCGAGGCGGACGGCGTAACCGGGCGGGGCGCTGATGAGCAGCCGGGCCGGCGTGCGGGGTGGGCGGCCCGGTTCGAGCGCCCGGCGCAGGTTCGAGACGTACACCTGGAGCGAGGCAGTGGCGCGTTGTGGCGGCTCGCCCTGCCACAGATCCTCGATCAACCGGTCGACCGACACCGGCGCGCCGCGGGCCACCAGCAGCAGGGCCAGCACGGCTCGCTGGCGCGGTCCACCGAGATCGACGGCCGCCCCGTCGAGGTACGCCTCCAGCGTCCCGAGCAGCCGGATCTCAAGCTTCACCCTGCGGAAGTGTAGGGCCAGCGAGGCCACTCAGGTGGACGCGAGCAGCACCCGGTTCCGTCCGCTTCGCTTGGCCTCGCGCAGCGCCGTGTCCGCCCGACGCACGGTCTGCTCCGGGGGCTCACCCGGCACCATCATCGCCACGCCCACGCTCATGGTGATCCGGACGCTCTGCTCGCCGAGCATGGGCCGCGTGGCGGCGACCAGCCGGACGAGGCGCCGTGCGTGGGCGAGCGCACCGGGCTCGTCCGGCGCCTGGGTCAGCAGCAGGAACTCGTCCCCACCCCATCGGGCCACCGCGTCACCAGCGCGGCAGCACGATCGGATGGTGGCGCTCACCATCTGCAGCGCGAGGTCACCAGCGTCGTGGCCGAACCGGTCGTTGACGGGCTTGAACCGGTCGACGTCGGCGAACAGGACCGCGTACCGCATGATGTGCCGGCGTTCGTCGTCCGCAGCGTGGGCGAGGGCCGACTCCATCGACCGCCGGTTCCCGAGCCCGGTCAGCGGATCGGTGAGGGCGGCCCGCTCGGCGTCGACGATGTGATCGGCGAGCGAGCGGAACTGCGAGTCGTCGTGGAACACCTCGACGGCACCGACGATGTCGCCGGTGTTGTCGCGAAGCGGGGCGGCGCTGACCACGACCGGCATCCGGTGGCCGTCGCGGTGGTGGAGGTACGGGCGGGCGCGGACCTGGGCGCCGTGGGTGATGCTCGCCAGCAGCGGGCAGGCCCGCTTGCACAGCGATCGCCCCTGGTCGTCGACGTGATTGAGGATGCCGTCACGGCAGCGGTGCCCGACGACCTCCGCGGCGGTGAAGCCGGTGATCGCCTCGGCCGCCGGGTTCCAGTAGCTGATCCGCCGGTCGCGATCGACCACGTAGACGGCTTCGGTCATCGCGTTGAGCAGCGATCGTGCGAGTTGATCGTCCATGCGGGGCCCAGTTTCAGGTCAGGGTGCGGCCTTCCGCCACCCCTATCGGCGACCGTTCCGACGACCTGAGCGCCGGTCTGAGCAGGTTGGGCGGGCCCGGCAGAACGAACCGCAGCCAAGATAGCGTGCACTCTCGAACCGCGGTCCGCCCCTCGGCCAACGCCTAGGGGGAGTCGGCGGCGGCCGGCCTGATGTCGGGAGTTTGGTCGGCCCGCGGGGGGTGAGGCCGATTCCCCGGCACCAAGACCTGGTGACGCACTCTTGACGCTAGGCCTGCCTTCCCGCCGCGGGGCGAGGCGAAGGTTGCCTCAGGCTGAGGCGAAAGCCTCCGAACCGGGTCCTCCTGGCCGGCCCGGGACCATCGCCCGGTGGCCGGGCCGGCGCTCAGACGTCGGAGTGCGCCAAGGGGAATTGTCCTTTGCCCATGAGTTCGATGCAGCTGTCGACCGCGTCCGGGTTGAGCCTGGAGCCGCGCTGGTCGAGAAGCACCCGAACCGCCGCCGCCGCGCCCAGCGCCGGACGGTACGGACGATGAGATGTGACGGCCTCGGCAACGTCGGCAACCGCCACGATCTGCGCCTCGATGATGATCGCGTCGCCGTGCAGGCCGCCGGGATAGCCGCTGCCGTCGAGCCGCTCGTGGTGCCGCAGGATGGTTTCGGCGATCGGCCACGGGAAGGGGATGCCGGCGACGATGTCGTGACCGACCTGGCAGTGCGTCTTGATGATCTCGAGGGCGGCCGCGGTCAGCGGGCCCGGGAAGGAGAGGATCTCGGCCGGCACGGCGACCTTGCCGATGTCGTGGATGGTCGCTGCCAGCCGAATTCCTCTCACCAGTCGATCATCGAGCCCCATCGTCGATGCGATCTGCACCGCCAGGTCGGCGACCCGATTCTGGTGGCCCGACGTGTACGGGTCACGGAACTCGGCCGCCCGCCCCAGTGACTCGATGAGCGAGGTCAGCGCGTGGTCCTTCTGCCGCAGCAGGACCACGCGGTCCGTGACGTCGAGGCCGTTGACGACGACCCCCTGTATGCCGGGATCGGCCAACTGATTGTTCGCGGCGCACTCCAGGTACGCCCACTCTCCGGCGGGCGTGCGGATCCGGAAGGTAAGGGGGTGGTGCGGCCCGGGCACGTCGAATACGCGACGGGTGCTGCGGAACATCCGCGGAAGGTCGTCCGGATGGACCGTCTCGCGCAGCAGGTCGTCGATGCTCACACCGACGCAGCGCCCGATCAATCGTTCGGTGGCCGGGTTCGCGACCGTCAACCGTCGGTCGGCGCCGAGGACGAAGATCAGGCTCATCGACTGATCGACCAGTCCGGCGAACCGGGCCTGGGCTCGTGCGCAGGCCTCCCGCGTCACCACCAGTTCGGTGATGTCGGTGATCTGGCCGATCAGCCGGTCGCGCTCGGGCAACCACATGGGCGTGACCCGTACCCAGACGATCGAACCGTCGCCGCGGAGGTAACGCTTCTCGAACTGACCGCCGACGTGCAGGCCGTCGGCTGTGGCGGCGATCCGCTGTTCGGTGATGGACACGTCGTCGGGATGCGTGAATTCGGTCGGCCGGCGACCGATCAGGCCGTCCCGGGATCGGCGCAGCAGTTCGCAGTAGGCATCGTTGACGGCGGTGATCACGCCGTCGCACGACAACTCCTGCAGGGGCAGGTCGGGAAAGTTCGGCAGCGCGTGCTCCACGGCCGGCTTTCCTCGCTCATGCACGATCGACATCGAAGTGCTCCGGATCTCGGGAGCGACTACGTCGCGTGTCCGCGACCTCATATGTCGCTCGAGGTGCCCGCCCACCGGAGCGATCCACAATGACCTCCCGCTCCGCAGCGACAAACACATTCGCGATCCGGAGCATGGGGGGAGTGCCTCGGATCGCGACTGTGCCTCATGAGGCGGCAGCCGCCGGGGGATCGGGCGGCGACCGTCTCACCTGCCGGTGTGCCCGCACAGCGGGGGGCAGCGCGAGCGCACCGGCATCGATTCAGTTGTCGTGCATCGGTCACGCTACGTAATCGCGGCGGGGTTTGGACCGGGCCGAAAGTCATCCATTCGCGGGACGACGGCGGTACGTGGTGCCGTCGAGTGTTCGGCGAACCCGTGGTCGAAGTGGCCGCGCCGGCGCGGGGCCCGCGGCCCGGCCAGCCGGGTGAGTGTCCGGGTCGTGTTGCCGGCCGACATCGGCTTCGCGAACAGGTAACCCTGGATCGCGTCGCACCCGAGTTCCTGCAGCGCGGCGAACTGGTCCGGCTGCTCGACACCCTCGGCGACCGAGGTCATGCCCAGTGCGCGGGCGACCTCGATCACGCTGCGGACCAGGGCCATGTCCTCGGGCACGTCGGGGAGCCCGTCGACGAACGACTTGTCGACCTTGACGAGGTCGATCGGCAGGGTGCGGAGCCGGTTGAGAGAGGAGTAGCCGGTACCGAAGTCGTCCATGGCCAACCGCACGCCGAGGCCCTTGAGCGCCCGCAGGTGGCGCAGCGCCGAGTCGAAGTCCCGGATGAAGCTGCCCTCGGTGATCTCGAGGACGAGCGCGTGCGGCGGCAGCCCGGACTCCCGCAGCGCGCGAGCGACGTCCTCGGTCAGGCTCGGCTCGGCCAACTGGCGGGGCGAGAGGTTGACGCTGACGTAGAAGGCCTCGCCGACCGTGCCGGACCGCCGCCAGTTCTGGGCCTGCCGGCAGGCCTCGTTCAGCACCCAGTCGCCGAGCGCGATGATCAGCCCGGTGGTCTCGGCGATGCCGATGAACTCGCCGGGCGGGACCGACCCGCGGGCCGGGTGGTGCCAGCGGACGAGGGCCTCGACGCCGACCGGGGCGGTGTCGCGGACGCTCACGATCGGCTGGTAGTGCACCTCGAACTCGCCGTTGGTGATGGCGTGCCGCAGGTCGGTGATCAGGCCGAGGCTGCGCAGTGCGTCGTCGCGCATGCCGGGCCGGACCGTCTCGTAGCGGTTCTTGCCGTGCTGCTTGGCCAGGTACATGGCCAGGTCGGCGTCCCGCAGCAGGTCCTGCGGCGTGCCCTGCTCGGGCTGGTCGACCGCGATGCCGATGCTCGCCCGAACCGTCACGGCGATGTCGTCGAGTTGGAAGGGCGTCTCGAGGGATGCGGCCAACCGGCCGGCGGCCTGTTCGGCGGTGTGCGGCATGGGGCCGGATTCGAGCAGCAGGGCGAACTCGTCGCCGCCGAGCCGGGCGAACAGGTCGTCCTCGCGGACGACGTTGCGCAGGCGCTGGGCGACGGCTCGCAGTAGCTGGTCGCCCTTGATGTGGCCGAGGCTCTCGTTGACGGACTTGAAGTCGTCCAGGTCGAGCAGCAGCACGGCCACCGGATCAGTACGGGTCGCCAGCCGGGCCAGCTCCTCGAGCCGGCTCTGGAACAGCGCGCGGTTGGCCAGGCCGGTCAGCGAGTCGTGCAGCGACTGGTACACCGTTGCGGCCGTCGCCCGCTGGTTCGCCACGGCGAAGCCGCCGACGATGAGGGTCGTGACGGTGAACGCCGCCATCGCCTGCACCCACTGGGCGAAGTGGGCCGGCGCCGGGTCGACGGCGAGGGCCACGGCGTAGGTGGCCCCGACGAAGCCGAGGTGGACGGCGGCCTGGCGGGGCGGGAAGTAGGCGGCGGCGTACAGGACGGCCCAGGAGTAGAAGTACGCCGCACTCATCGCCACCGGGCCGGGCCCGCAGCCGTAGACGCCGAGGCCGGCGAGCGCGGTGCCGGTGGCGAGCAGCACGTGGTGCGTCCACGGCGGTAGATGGGAACCGAGGAACCAGACGGGCGGGCCGGTTACGGTGGCGAAGACGGCCACGGCGATCACCAATTGCGGCCGCTCGACGTGCCAGTGCGGCATCGCCATGATCGCGAGGGCCTGCAGGCCGGCCGCGGTGAAGATGACGGCGAGGGCGCGGCTGCGATCGGACATCAGCCGCAGGAGCCTCGACCCACGCCCAGGGCGGGACGACGGCCGTCGAGACCACCGCGCCGCCCGGGTGCCCGCCAAGGGCTGGGTCATCCCTCACCCCACCTTGTTCGACTGCGCTCGGATGCGGGACGTCCACACCGGAGTTGCCGACCTCACCATCGGCCGCCCGGTCGTGGACTTGACCACCTTGCGCGCCGGTGCGCCCGGGCCGCGGAGCGGACCGCCGACGTTTGACGGGTTCTGCGTGCCTTTGGTCCCGAATATCCCGTGGCCGTACGAGGCACGGTATTTCGCGTGGCCGTCTCGCAAGCGCGCTCCTACGATGGTTCGAACCCCCGGACCTCCCTGCGGATTGCGATGACCTCGAGCGGACGGCGCGTCGCCTTGCTGCCGTTCGCCACCGGGAACCGGACCTGGCGCAGGTCCCCACTGTCGGCGCTGGGTGTCGGGGCGACGGCCGTGGCATCCCTCGTCGGCGTGCTCGGCCTGCTGGGCTGGGCCTTCGATGTCCCGGACCTGCGGCAGCCGCTGCCCGGGTCCACCGCGGTCGCCTTCAACACCGCGCTCGCCCTCGTCCTCGTTGGGCTGATGTGGTTGGTGCCCCGGCGGGCGGAGCTGGCCCTGGCCGGCATGGTGGTCGTGCTGGCGCTGACGACGCTCGTCGAGCACGCGTTCGGGGTCTCGCTCGGCATCGACCAGCTCCTCGTGAACGGGTCGTCGGGTGTCGCCCATCCGGGGCGGATGGCCGCCGGGTCGGCGATCTCGCTCATCGTCATCACCGGCAGCCGGCTGCTGCTCGACGCCGGCCGCCCCCTGGCGGCGCAGCTGACGGCCGGGCTGGTCGCTGCGATCCAGTTCGTCACCCTGCTGGGCTACGCCTACGACGCACCGTTCCTGAGCGACCTCAAACCGCTGCCCACCCGAGCCGCGCCGGCGGCGATCGCGCTGGTGCTGCTCTCGTTCGCCGTTCTCGCGGCCGTGCCGGGCGGGGCGCTGCGCTGGGTGGTCGACTCCGACGAGCCCGGGGCGTTGCTGACCCGGCGGCTGCTGCCGGTCGGGCTGCTCGGGCTGCCTTCGGTCGGCGGCGTCGTCGTGGTGGGTGAGCGGCACGGGCTCTACGCGGGCGCGTCCACGGCCGCGCTGGTCGTCGTCGCGTGCGTCCTCGTCCTGGCCGCGGTCGCCTGGACCGCGGCGCGCAGCCTGACCGCCATCGATCGGCGGCGGATCCTGGCGATCGACGAGCTCACCGACCTCAAGCTCGACCTCCAGCGGCAGGTGGTCGAGCGGGCGACCCAGCTGCAGCGCCGACGCGACGAGATCTCGATCCTGGAGGACCGGCAGCGGATCGCCGCCGACCTGCACGACGGCGTGATCCAGCGGCTGTTCGCGGCCGGGATGTTCCTGCAGGGTTCGGCGGCCGGGACGACCGACCCGGATGCGCGCGGCCGCCTGGACGCCGCGGTCGAGACGATGGACGGCGCGATCAAGGATCTGCGCACGTCCATCCACGAGCTCGGCCGCCCCGGCATGGTCAGCGACTTCAGCAACGCCGTCGACGCGGTGTGCACCGAGGCGGCCCGCGCGCTGGGGTTCCTGCCGGAAGTCACCGTCGACGATCCGGAGAACCGGGCCGAGGACGTGCGCACCGACGTCCTCGAGGTACTGCGGGAGGCGCTGAGCAATGTCGCGGAGCATGCCGCGGCGTCGCGCGTCGACGTCGTGTTGCGCAGCCGCAGCGGGTTCCTCTGGCTGACCGTCACCGACGACGGTAACGGGATGGGACGCGCGGCCGGCGGGCGCGGCACCCGCGACATGGTCAAGCGGGCCCGCGATCACGGCGGGGACTGCACCTGGGTCGCGGTCCAGCCGCACGGCACCCGGGTGCAGTGGTACGTCCCGGCCGTCTTCCCCGGAAGCCGCCCGGCCGTCGTACCGTGAGGCCGTGGCCCGGACGGACGCGACCTCGCCGCGGCGCGGCCGGCTCGGGGAAGTCCGCGCCCGCGTGCGGGCGCTGCCCGGCGGCCGGCTCGCCTGGCGGATCGGCGTCACCGTCGCCGGCGTGGCCGTCATCGCCGTCGGGATCGTGCTGCTACCGCTGCCCGGACCGGGTTGGCTGATCATCTTCGCCGGCCTCGGCCTGCTCGCGACCGAGTACGCCTGGGCGGCGCGGCTGCTGCGCTGGGTGCGCGACCGGCTGCGGCGCTGGACGCAGTGGGTGGCCGGGCGACCGCTCTGGTTCCGGCTGTTCATCGGGCTCGTGTCGCTGGCGCTGCTCGCGGCCATCGTGCTCGCGGCGTGGTTCGTGGTGATGTGATCGCGCCTTGGCGTGCCCTGTAGTCTTGTCGAGCCGTCATCGACGGACGTCCCGGGCGATTAGCTCAGCGGGAGAGCACTGCCTTCACACGGCAGGGGTCACTGGTTCGATCCCAGTATCGCCCACCACCACAGGCCCCGGAGTCATTGGCTTCCAAGCCTAGATCGGTCGAGCGTCAGCGCGGCGGATGCGTGACCGAGCATCCGCGGCACGGCCTTGACGTTGGCACCCGCCGACAGGGCGAGGCTCGCGGCAGTGTGCCGAAGTCCGTGCGGCGTCAGACCGGGCCCGGCGATCGCCCTGGCCGCAGCGTTGAACCAGTCACGTCGCGCATTGCGATTGCGAAGCACGCCGCCGTTCACGCCGGTGAAGTCCAGATCATCAGGTGGGCCGACCGCGAGGTGCGCCGTCAGTTCCGCCACCAGGAAGCGGGGGAGCGGCACCGATCTGCGCTCGTGGTTCTTCGGGCGGTTCCACTCCAAGCGATCGCCGTTGACCTCGGTGACGGCCTGCCAACGCCGACCGGCCGGTGACGTCTGGGCCCGCGACTCCTCCGTTGGTTCGGGCAACGCTGCTCGGCAAGGTCGTCCTGGCCGGACTTGCGGTCGGGTTCCTCACCGGCCGCAACCTCGGTGCCGGTCGTGGTGGACGCCCGGCGACAGTCGGCTGCAACAGAGGCGAAGGGCATTACCCCCTAGGGTATCTGAGCCGATCTTCGGAAGCCCGTGGTTCGAACGAGCGCGACGTCACATCGGCCAGGACGTACGACCTATGAGTGTGCATGCAGAGTGCGGCATAGCGTGCATGGTGTGCAGGAAGAGCGAGGCGAACTGCTTACCGCGCAGCAGGTGCAGGGCATCCTGGGCGTCGATCGGTCGACGGTCTACCGGATGGCGGCCCACGGGACGTTGCCTGGCGTGAAGATCGGCCGGCAGTGGCGCTTCCCGGCCGCCCCCATAGTCGGCCTGACGCGCGAGATGCACGGTGCCGACCGGGCGACTGTCGCCCGCTTCGATCGGGCGGCCGGCGGCGCGGTGCCCACCGCCGTCGCCGATGCGGTCGTGGCCGTGTCGGCGCCATTGCTCGGCGTCACGATGGTCGTCACGGACATGCAGGGCCGCCCGATCACCGGCGTCGCCAACGCGTGCGCACGCCTCGTCGGCGGAGGACCCGACTCGGCGGTCGTCGCCGACTGTTTGAGTGAATGGCGGCAGCTCGCCGACGAGGTCGATTTCGAGCCCCGTTTCCGACTCGGTCCGATGGGCTTCGAATGTGCTCGCGCCTTCGTGCGCGCGGGTACCGAGCTCGTGGCAATGGTGGTCGCAGGCGGGGTCGCACCCGAAGGCGTGACGACATCCGGCCTGCACCGGCTCGATGAACCCCGGAAGCAGGCGGTGCTGGCCGCGCTGCCGCGGATCGCGGCCACGCTGTCGCGCGCGGCGGCTGGGCGGCCGAGCGCGGAGTTCACCATCGACCTGGAGCACGCCCTGCTTCACCACCCCGCAACGAACGCGCGCATCGAAGCGCGTCAGACAGAGGAGGTCACACGATGACCGTTGCAGTTGACGAACTCAAGACGCTCAGCCCCGACTCGGTCGTCGACGCCCGCGGAACGTCCTGCCCCGGGCCGATCCTGGCGGCCAAGAAGGGCATCGGCGCCGTCCCGGTCGGCGGCGTCATGGAGGTGCAGGCCACCGACTCGGGCACGTTGAAGGACCTGCCGGCGTGGTCGAAGAAGATGGGCCACGACTTCCTCGGCTACTTCGAGGACGGCGGCTACCTGAGGCTGTTCCTGCGCAAGAACAAGTGACCCGGCGATGTCGGGCGTTAGCGAGGAAGGGTTCGTCCCGCGAATCCTCGTGTTCTCCACGAACAACATCTCCGACCCCGGCATCGACCTCGCCGGCAGCCGGCACCTGCACTATCCGGCGTCGGTCTCGGTCATCAGCATGCCGTGCAGCAGCGGGATCAAACCCAGCTGGATCGTGCATGCCCTCGCCCGTGGGATCGACGGTGTGTTCATCGCCTCGGACGGCGAGGAATGCGCGTTGCTCCCCGACTGCGCCCCGCGCACGGCGCACATCGCCGCGCAGGCGCAGGAACTGATGAAGGCACGGGGGCTCGAGCCCCAACGACTGAAGATGGCGGCATTGTGTTCGGTCTGCGCCGAGCCGTTCGTCAACTACATGCGCGAGTTCGCGCAGGCGTTGACGCAGCTCGGCCCGGTCCGCGCATCGGTCGCGTGAGCCGCCTGGCTGCAGGCGAAGAAGGACGGCGACAGTGTCCAAGAAGACGATCATCGTGTTCAGCGGCGAGTTCGACAAGGTGACGGCGGCGTTCGTCATCGCCAACGGCGCCGCGGCCATGGATGACGACGTAACGATGTTCTTCACCTTCTGGGGGCTCAACGCGCTGCGCCGCCCGGAACGGGTTTCGGCGAAGGGCAAGAAGCCGTTGCAGAAGGCCTTCGGCTGGATGATGCCGCGCGGGCCGGAACGACTGGCGCTGTCGCACCTGAACTTCGCCGGTGTGGGACCCAAACTGATGAAGAAGGCCATGCGCGACCAGAACGTCATGACCCTGCCGCACCTGATCGAGTCGGCTCGCGAGCAGAACGTCAAGTTCATCGCCTGCACGATGTCGATGGACGTCATGGGCCTCACCAAGGAAGACCTCGTCGACGACATCGAGTACGCGGGCGTGGCCTCGTATCTCGCCGAGGCGGACGAGTCGAACGTGAACCTCTTCATCTAGCGCAGCCCGCCGGGTGCGCCCGGCTACGGGTCAACGGGAGTAGCGATGGACTACGACGTCCTGGTCGTCGGCAGCGGCATCGGGGGGATGGAGTCGTCGATCAAACTCGGCGACATGGGCTACAAGGTCCTGCTCGTCGAGAAGGAGCCGAGCGTCGGCGGCCGGATGATCCTGCTGAGCAAGGTCTTCCCCACCCTCGACTGCGCGAGCTGCATCTCGGGGCCGAAGATGTCCACGACCATCAACCACCCCAACATCACGACCATGACCCACAGCGAGGTCAAGGGCATCCGGCGCAACCCGGACGGCAGCTTCGCCGCCACGGTGCAGGAGAACCCGACGTTCGTCGACTGGTCGGCCTGCACCGGCTGCGACGAGTGCCAGCTGGCCTGCACCGTCGCGGTGCCGGACGAGTTCAACTCCGGACTCGTCGCCCGCCGGGCGGCGCACATCGCCTTCCCGCAGGCAGTGCCGAAGAAGGCCGTGATCACCCGGGCCGGCTCGTCGCCGTGCATCGACACCTGCCCGGCCGGGATCAAGGCCCACGGCTACGTGTCACTGATCCGCAGCGGCAAGTACGAAGAGGCGTTCCAGTTGGTGCTCGACGCGACTCCGCTGGTCGGAACGCTCGGTCGCGCGTGTTACGCACCGTGCGAGGGCGAGTGCACGCGGTCCGAGCTCGAGTCACCGATCATGATCCGGCGGCTCAAGCGGTTCATCGCCGACCGGCACTACGCGTCTCACGACGGCCCGGGCGTCGAGGTCGCCGAACCGAACGGCCGCCGGGTCGCCGTCGTCGGCTCCGGACCGGCCGGCCTGACCGCGGCCTGGCAGCTGGCGCGGCGCGGCTACGAGGTGAAGATCTTCGAGGCGGAGGCCGAGCCCGGCGGGTTCCTGCGTCACGCGCTGCCGGCCTACCGGCTGCCGGGAGACGTCGTGGACCAGGACGTCGCCAATGTGACCGCCCTGGGCGTCCAGATCCAGACCTCCACGCCGATCACCGACATCCCTGGCCTCAAGGCAGCGGGATGGGACGCAGTGTTGCTGGCCACCGGCACGCCGCGCGTCACCCCGCTCGGGGTGCCGGGCGAGGATGCCGGCGGGGTGCTGTCCGGTCTGCGGTTCCTGCGCGACGTCCGGCTGAGCCGGGCGCTGGACCTGACCGGCAAGCGGGTCGTCGTGGTCGGGGGCGGGAACGTGGCGATGGACGCGGCCCGCACCGCCCGCCGCCTCGGCGCCACCCAGACCGTGGTGGCCTACCGCCGTGGCCGGGCCGAGATGCCTGCCCACGTGGCCGAGGTGGACGAGGCGGATCAGGAGGGCGTGCGCTTCGAGTTCCTCGCCGCACCGACCGCCGTCGTCACCGACGAGCGGGGGCAGGTCACCGGGCTGCGCTGCACCCACATGCGGCTGGGGGATCCGGACGCCAGCGGCCGGCGGCGTCCGGAGCCGGTGGCGGGCAGCGAGTTCGTCCTCGCCTGCGACGTCGTGGTCCCGGCCATCGGCATGGCACCGGACCCCGCGCCGTTCGAGCCCCTCGTCGGCGCCGCCGAGGGCGACCGCATCTCGGTCGACCCCACGACCCTGCAGAGCGAGGTGCCGTACCTGTTCGCGGCGGGCGACGTCGAGACCGGGCCGACCGACATCGCCCGCGCCGTCGGCGCCGGGCGCCGGGCGGCGCACATGATCGACCGCTGGCTCGACGACCGGCCCCTCGACGACTTCACGGCCCTCGACGGACTGCTCGACGTCGTCGACAAGCCCGACGTCCTCGCGCGACAGGGCGCGTACAGCCGCTCCGGCCCGCAGCCGCCGGACCGGGTGCTGTCCGAGGCGCCCGAGGGCTTCGCCGAGCTCGAGCCGCCGCTGACGGAGGCCGAAGCGCTCGCCTCCGCCGGCGCCTGCCTCGACTGCGGCGTCTGCTCCGAGTGCCAGCAGTGCGTCGCGGCCTGTCCCGCTGATGCGATCGACTTCACGCAACGGGCCCGGACCTCGACCGTCGAGGTCGGCGCCGTCGTCGTCTCGACCGGCTACAAACTGTTCGCCGCGGACCTGAAGCCCGAGTACGGGTGGGGCCGGTACCCGAACGTCATCACCGGTATGCAGATGGACCGGTTGCTGGCGCCGACCCGCCCGTACAACACGGTGCTGCGGCCCGGTGACGGCCGGGTACCCGACCGCATCGCCTACGTCTCCTGCACCGGCTCGCGGGACAAGACCGTCGGCAACCCGCTCTGCTCGAAGGTCTGCTGCATGTACTCCATCAAGCAGAACCAGCTGATCATGGGCGCGCTGCCGCTCGCCGACGTGACCATGCACTACATGGACGTCCGTGCTGCCGGCAAGCGGTACGACGAGTTCTACGAGCAGGCCAAGGACATGGGGGCCACCTACATCCGCGGCCGGGTCGCCCGAATCACCGAGCAGCCGGACGGCAACCTCGTCCTGCGCTACGAGGATGTCGAGAACGGCGGGCAGATCGTCGAAGCCGAGTACGACCTCGTCGTGCTGGCCGTGGGCATCCAGCCCAACCGCGACGTCGAGCGGCTGTTCAGCAACGTCCGGCTCGGCCTCGACGAGTTCCACTACGTCGCCGAGCCCTCGGCCGACCTCAACCCCGGCCGTACGGACATCCCAGGCGTGTTCGTCGCCGGCACGGCCGCCGGCGCGAAGGACATCGTCGACTCGATCCTGCATGCCGGCGCAGCGGTCGCGCAGGTCGCCGCGCACCTGGAGCACGCCGCGATCGCCGAGGAGGTGCCGGCATGACCGAGCCCCGACGCATCGGCGTCTACATCTGCCACTGCGGCGGGAACATCTCCGACTACGTGGACGTCGACAAGGTCCGAGAAGCCGTCGGCGACGACGTCGAGGTGGCCGTCGCCGAGACCAAGCTGTTCGCCTGCGCCGACGGCACGCAGAAGGAGATGGTCCAGGCCATCCAGGATCAGCGCCTCGACGGGCTCGTCGTGGCGTCCTGCTCACCGAAGCTGCACCAGATGACCTTCCGCGGGGTGGCCAAGCGGGCTGGCCTCAACCCCTTCACCTACACGCAGGTCAACGTCCGCGAGCAGTGCTCCTGGGCCCACACCGACGACCCGGACGGTGCCACCCGCAAAGCAATCGGCCTGGTCCGCTCAGCGGTCGCGCAGACCCGGCTGTCGGTGCCCCTCGAGCCGCTCGTCGTCGAGACCACCCCGGCGACGATGGTCGTCGGCGGGGGAGTGGCGGGGCTGCGGGCCGCGATCGGTCTCGCTGATATAGGCCTGCACGTGTACGTCGTCGAGAAGGAGCCGCACCTCGGGGGCTGGCTGGCCCGCTTGGGGCCGATGTTCCCCAACGACCGCCGCGGCGACGACCAGATCGCCGAACTTGTGGCGGGAGTCGCCAAGCGCCCCACGATCACCGTCTTCACCGAGGCCGAGCTCGTCGGCAAGAGCGGCACGTTCGGGAACTACACGGCCGAGGTGCGGGTCGGCGCGGAGCAGGACGTCCTCTCCCTGCAGGTGGGGACGTTCATCATCGCCACCGGCGTGGACACCTACCAGCCCGAGGCCGGGGAGTTCGGCTACGGCATCGACGGCGTCGTCACGATCGCCGAGTTCTCCGCGCTGGTGGACGAAGCACGCGACGCCGGCGAGCTGCGGCACGGCGGCCGGCCGGTCCGCTCCATCGCCTATGTCTACTGCGTCGGCAACCGGCAACCGGGCGGCAACGAGTACTGCTCGAAGTACTGCTGCGCCGCCACGGTGCACGCCTCGCTGAAGGTCCACGCGCTCGACGCGACGGTCAAGCAGTACCACCTGCACCGCGGCGTCCGCACCTACGGCCGGTTCGAGCTGATGTACACCGAGTCACGCGAGCGCGGGTCGGTCTACATGCGGTTCCCCGACGACGTGCCACCGGCCGTCTCCCGGTCCGGCGACCGGCTGTCGGTCACCGTGCTCGACCCCTCCACGAGCACCGAGCAGATCGTCCTCCCGGTCGACCTCGTCGTGCTGGTGACCGGCATGGTGCCGCGGCACAACGACGAGCTGACCGGGCTGCTCAAGCTGCCCGTCGGCGGCGACGGCTTCTACAACGAGATCCACCCGAAGCTCCGGCCGGTCGAGACCGTCGTCGACGGCGTCCTGATCGCCGGTAGCTGCCAGGGACCCAAGACCGCCGCGGAGAGCGTCGCGTCCGGACTTGCCGCAGTGACGCAGAGCGGCGGCATCCTCAAGCGGGGCCTGGCCGAGCTCGACCCGCTCGTGGCCGTCGTCCGCCCGGAGAACTGCACCGCCTGCGACGCCTGTATCCCGAGCTGTCCATACGAGGCGATCAACCTCGTCGTGCGTGATGAGCGGACGGTCGCCGAGATCAGCGCGGCGACGTGCAAGGGCTGCGGCGGGTGCGTCCCGGTGTGCGAGTCCGACGCGATCGACCTGCTCGGGCACACCGACGCGCAGATGATCGCGGCCATCGACAGCTTCGCGGAGGTGGTGGTCTCGTGAGCGCGGCGTTGCGGGATCCGCGGGAAGTCATCCGGGAGGAACCGCTCATGCACCGGCCGATCCTCGCGGCAGTGGGCGCCGACGCCCTGACCGTCCGGGAGATCGCCGACCGGATCGGACATCCGGCCCACGAGGTCCTGTACTGGGTCATGGGCATGCGGCGCTACGGACACCTGGTCGAAGTCGGCGACGCCGACGACGACGGGTACTACCACTACGCGGCCAAGGGAGGCCGGCGATGACGCTCACGGCTGACATCGACCTGCTCGCCGACCTGCAGCGCTTCGGAGCCGCCGACGTGACCGCATGCTTCAGCTGCGGCACCTGCACCGCGACGTGCCCGCTCACCGACAACGACGGCACCTTCCCGCGCCGGATCATCCGCTACGCGCAGGTCGGACTGAAGGACGAGCTGCTCGCCAGCAAGGAGCTGTGGACCTGCTACCACTGCGGCCTCTGCTCGGACAGCTGCCCCACGCAGGCCGACCCCGCGGAGCTGATGGTCAGCGCCCGCAAGTACGCGATTGCGAGCTACGACCCGACCGGGCTGGCCCGCATCCTCTACACCCGGCCGGTCATCGGCTCGCTGATCGCGGTTCTCGTCGCCGCGTTCTTCGCCGTGTTCATGTACGCCGCGCACGGCCCGCAGGCCGACGCCCGGCTGGACCTGTTCACCTTCGTCCCGGAGGGCGTCATCCACTGGACCGGCATCGCGGTCATGGTGCTGCTCGCGCTCGCCGGGCTGGTCGGCGTCGCCCGGATGGCTCGGCGGACGGCCCGGCACGAAGGGGTGACCCTGCGCAGTCTGGTGGGCGGGCGGGCCGAACGGCGCCGCGCGCTGGCCGCAGCCTGGGACACGGTCGCGCGCGAGTCGGTCGGACAGCGCCGCTACCGCGAGGACTGCAAGGACGACGCACCCGCCGAACCGTTCTACCGGCGGCGCTGGTTCCTGCACGCGATGACGGTCTGGGGCTTCCTCGGCCTGCTCGCCGCGACCATGCTTGACTACGGGTTGGCGCTGCTCGGCGTGAAGGAGACCGGCGCCGACGTCCCGCTGTGGTACCCGTCGCGCCTGCTCGGCACCGTCGCCGGGATCGTCATGCTGTACGGCGTGACGCTGTTCGCCGTGAACCGGGTGCGGCGGGTCAACCGGGCCGCGGCCCACTCGACGGCGGCCGACTGGTTACTGCTCGTGTTGCTCTGGATTACCGGCGCGAGCGGGTTCCTGATCGAGATCGCGCTGTATGTGCCGCCGACGCCCGCCTGGGGGTACTGGGTGTTCCTGTTCCACGTCGCCGTGGCGATGGAGCTGATCATCCTGATGCCGTTCACGAAGTTCGCCCACGTCATGTACCGGCCGGTGGCGCTGTTCTTCCATGCGCTGGCCCGGCGAGCCCGCTCAGCCAGGGAGACGTCATGAGGGTCTGCGCGCCCATCACGAGCGCCGGGACGATCGACCCCCGTTGGGGCCGCGCCGAGCGGGTGGCGGTGGCGGAGGTCGAGGGCGGGACAGTCGTCGAGTGGGCGGAGTTCGACGTCGGTTGGGGGACGCTGCACGACGCGGGCACCGAAGGTTCCCACCACGCGCGCATCGCACGCTTCCTGCGCGACCACCAGGTGCAGGCGGTCGCCGTCGATCACATCGGCGCCGGGATGCGGCGCATGCTGACGACGATGCGCATCCCGATCGTGACCGAGCAGCGTGGGGACGCCCGGGCCGCGGTCGCGCGCCTCGCGTGACGCGAACTGGAACGGGTGCGATCAGCCGGTGTGGGAGCGCCTGCCACGCAAGGACCCGAGTTTCCACTGGCCGCTGACCGCTCGGCCTCAGGAGCCCGGTAGCAGCGCCGCAATCCGAGGGGCTACCGCGGCGGCGATGGCGCTGTAACCGAGGTTGTTGGGGTCACCGGCGTCGGCGAGGTAATCGGCGTGGCCGTGCAGCGGGTCGGGGAGTCCGAGGTAGTGGCCGCCGGCGCGGGTGACGGCGCATCGAGCACGATGCGGTCGTCGCGAACAACCGCTTCTGCCCGGCCGACGGGGAGGGCGAGCCCTCGACGAACGGCAACGGCATCGTGCTGGCCGGCGCGCGCAACACCACGGTGGCGCACGACATCGTCACCGGCCACGCCGGCGCGGACGACCCGGACACCGGCCAGCCCGCGCAGTTCTCCCTCGGTGGCCTCGCCGTGCTCGACGCCGGCCCGCTGACCGGCGGCGCCGCCCCGTCCGACGACACGGTGACGCGCTACCTGATCATCGACAACCAGCCGTTCGACGTCCTCTATGACGGCAGCGGCACGGGGAACCGGGTCACCGGCAACCTGTGCGCGAGCTCCGCCGGGCCAGGAGTCCGCCGCGCGGAAGGGTGAGCGGACCGGACTCGGCGCTGCCCGGCCCGGCCGCCCTGCTCCGCCCTATCCGCGCCCGGGCTGCGGTCGCTCATCACGCCCGGCGCCGGGCGTGATGAGACCGGTCTCGTAGGCGAGAACCACGGCCTGGACGCGGTCGCGCAGGCCCAGTTTGGCCAGCACATTGCCGACGTGCGTCTTGACGGTGGCCTCGCCGAGGTAGAGCTCGGCGGCGATCTCGTTGTTGGACAGGCCCCGCCCGAGCCGGAGCAGGACGTCGCGTTCGCGATCGGTCAGCGCGGCCAGCGCCAGACCGGCCGCGCCGGGGGCCGGGCGGCGGACGAACTCGGCGAGCAGGCGCCGCGTGACCGACGGCGAGATGAGGGCGTCGCCGGCGGCCGCGGCGCGCACGGCCGCCACCAGCTGGTCGGGCGGCGCGTCCTTGAGAAGGAACCCGCACGCCCCGGCCCGCAGTGCGTCGTACACGTACTCGTCGAGGTCGAAGGTCGTGAGGATGACGACCTTCGTGGCGCCGCCGGCGGTGATCCGCCGGGTCGCCTCGATCCCGTCCATAACCGGCATCCGGATGTCGAGCAGGGCGACGTCCGGGCGCAGCGTCTCGACCAGCGCGACGGCGTGGGCTCCGTCGGCCGCCTCCCCGGCCACCGAGAAGTCGGGTTCGGCGGCGAGCAGGCGGCTGAACCCGGCGCGCACCATCGCCTGGTCGTCGACGACGAGGACGGAGATGCTCATGCCGGCAGCGGCAGTCGGGCCCGGACCCGGAACCCGCCGCCGGGCGCGTGTTCGGCGTCCAGGGTGCCGCCGAGAACGGCAACCCGCTCGCGCATGCCGACCAGCCCCCGCCCGCCACCGGCCGGAACGGCGACGGCCGCGGCGGTCGCCGGCGCGCCCTCGTCGACGACCTCGATCTCGAGCGCGGTGTCGCGGTACCGGACCCAGGTGACGGTGCCGGCGCCGAAGGCGTGCTTGGCGACGTTGGTGAGCGCCTCCTGCGCGATGCGGTACGCGGCGATGCTCAACCCCGGTGGCAGCGCGACCGGCTCACCCTCGACGACGAGGCGCACCCGCAATCCCGCGGCTCGGGCCTGCTCGACCAGTTCCGGCAGCTCGGCCAGGCCCGGCTGCGGCCGGAGCGGCGTGTCCGCACCGTCCTTGCGCAGCACGCCGAGCATCCGGCGCAGCTCGATCAACGCCTCCCGCCCGGTGCTCTCGATGTTGGCCAACGCCTGGTCCGTCTGGTCGACGGTGTCAGGCTCGCCGGTGCCCTCCCGGCCGGCCCGCACCCGCCGCTCCACCGAGGCCTGCAGCACCATCATCGACACGTCGTGCGAGATCACGTCATGCAGCTCCCGGGCGATCCGGGCCCGTTCGGCGGCCGCAGCGCTCGCCGCGGCTGCCTCCCGGTCCTGCTCGGCCCGGGCCAGCTCGCCGGCCTGGACCTCGGCTCGGCGGTGGAGCCGGGCGAAGCCGCGCCCGACGCCGAACGTGAGCAACAGCAGGACGTCCGGGCTAACGACATCGCCCAGAGGCTTGCCGGCCGACAGGGTTGGGATGTCGGCTGCGATGCCGACGGCCAACACGCAGCACGCGGCGAGCGTGGCCCGGCCGTCGGTGTAACAGCCGGCGCCGTACACCGCGAGCACCAGCGCGACGATCGGCAGGAACGGCGGCTGCTGGTCGACCGGGAACAAGAGCAACAGCCACACGGTCTCCGGCACCGCGACCGCGATCAGGGTCAGCAGCGGGGCCCGGCGCCGAATCACCAGCGGGACGGTCGTCAGCACCACGAACGGCACGTGCGCCCAGCCGCTGTGCGGGTACGAGCCGCCGAACGCCCCGGTACCTACGTCGACCAGGCCGGCCACCAGCAGCAGGACGGCGGGCGCGAGATCGACCAGGTCGCGCCGGCCGATGGGCGAGCCGTCGAACACAGCGAAGAGCTTAGGGCGCCCTCCCGCCGGTGCGCCTCCACCGGCGGGAGGGCGTCGCCGGGCCGAATCTCCACCTCGAGGTGGAGCCGAAGCCAATCTTGGGGCCGACGACACGACCCGCCGTCGGTTCCTAGCGTTCCGCTCGCCGATCCGGCCGCCGCGGCCGGGACCGCAGAAGGAGAGCCTCATGCCCGCATCAACACGCTTCATCGGACTGACTGCTGCGGCAGTCGCCGTCTGCGCGTTCGCCGTACCGGCCCAGGCACAGTCGGCCCGGCAGACCCAGATCCTCGACTGCGAGGGATTGGGCACCGTCGCGATCACCGCCCCGCAGACCCCGCACGACAACTGGAGCGCGGCCCAGCTCACCGGAGGCGGGAACCTGGTGCCGGTCTCCTTCACCTACCGCGTCACCGACCTCACCCTCGGCGTCGTCCTCGACGAGGAGACGGTGGAGCACGGCTCCGCGCACGCCCACCAGTCGACGATCGCGTGTGAGCAGACCTCGACCGGCACGCTCGCAGAGCTGCTCCCCGCTCCGCCCGGCGTGCAGCTGCCGCCGGACGCAGCACCTACCGACGCCATCGAGCTCGCGTTCATCGCCACCGCAGTCACCCCGGGTGGCAACCGGTGACCGCGACGACGACGCGGGTGGCGACGCGGACGGTGGCACTGCCCTACGCCGTGGCCGGGCTCGCCGGCGCCGCCGTCATCGTCACCTTCGGCAATCTCGACGTCGCAAAGGGCGAGAACGGCGGGCTCGGGCCGGCCATTTCGACCGGGGTCGTCTGCGTCATCCTCACCGCGGCGCTGTTCGGGCTCGGCGTGCCACGCTGGCGCGGCCGGCCGCGCCCGACCGTCGTGCTCGGCGCTCTCACCGTGCTCAGCCTCGCGGCGTTCTGGTCCGGCGCCGTCGCCGTGCTCGCGGCCACGACCGCCGCCACTGCACCGGCCGTAACAACCGGCGAGCGGTCGGCACGAATCATGCGGACAGCGGCGCTGATCGCCGCGGGCATCGCCATCGCCTTCACCGTGGTCAACTACCTCAGCTGACGCGGCGGCGGTCTCGGGCGGCCGCTCGCAGGGACGACGCTTCCCGGCCGTCGGCGCTGCGCGTACAGCTCGCGCGCCGGTACCAGCTCACCTCCTCCGGCGGGCCGGTCTCCTACGCGGCGCCCCGGTGCTCGGCCCGGCCGGACATCCCGACGGTGCTACGCACCGGCTGCGGTGGGGGCGAGCCGCCAGGCCTCGAAACCGCCCATCAGATCCGAGACGTCGCAGTACCCGGCGGCGCGGAGCAGGCTGGCGCCGATCGACGACCGCACGCCGCTGTGGCAGTAGAGAACCACGGGGCCACCGCGCGGGATCTCGTTCATGCGGGCCGGGAGTTCGGCGAGCGGGATCTCGAGGGCGCCTTCGATGACGCCGTCGGCGAGTTCGCCCGCGTTGCGGAGATCGACGAGCACCGGCGGCGCGGGGTCGGCGAGGTGCTCGCGCAGGTCGTCCGCGGTCAACCGGCTGGCGCGGGCGACCTGCCCGGGCGTGTCGAGGAAGGCGCCCTCCGGGTCGCGCAGGTAGCCGAGCACGCCGTCGAAACCGATGCGGGCGAGTCGGACGATGACCTCCTCCTCGCGGTCCTGGGGCGCGATGACGAGCAGGTCGCGGTGGGGCTGGACGACCATGCCGGCCCGCTCGGCGAAGCGGCCGTCGGCGGGGACGTTGAGCGAGCCCTCCAGGTGGGCGGCCGCGAACTCCTGCGGGTCCCGCGCGTCGACGACCACCGCGCCGTCCGCCCGGCGGGCCAGGAACTCGCCGGTCGACAGCGGCACCACCTTGGCCTCGAGGTCGAGGATGTCGTGCTGCTTGCGGTTGAGGACGGCGTCGAAGGCGAAGTAGCCGGGGGCGGAGGGCTGGCCGTCGGTGACGATGTCGACGAAGTCCCGCTCGCTCATCGGGCGGCAGGCGTAGTTCGTCCGCCGCTGGATGCCGATCGTCGACTGCCGTTCGGTCGACAGGTTCTTGCCGCAAGCGGAGCCGGCGCCGTGAGCGGGGAAGACGCGGACGGGGTCGGGCAGGCCCATCAGCTTGTGCTGCACGCTGTCGTAGAGCATCTTGCCCAGCTGGTCGGCCTCCATGCCGAGCGAGGAGAGCAGGTCGGGGCGGCCCACATCACCGATGAACAGCGCGTCACCGGTGAGCACGCCGTAGGCGACGTCGTCGTCGGGGCGTTCGAACACCTGGATGCTGATCGACTCCGGCGTGTGCCCGGGGGTCTCCATGATCTGGAGAGTGACCTCGCCGAGGCTGATCCGGTCGCCGTCCCGGAGGCGACGGATCGGGTACTCGACGTCGACCGCGTGCTGCCCGTAGCCGATCCAGGCCCCGGTGCGGTGGGCGATCTCGAGGTGCCCGGCGAGGAAGTCCGCGTGGAAGTGGGTGTTGATGACGCCCTCGACCGTCAGGCCGTGCGCCCGGGCGTCGTTGAGGTACTCGCTGACGTCGCGGCGCGGGTCCACGATCACGGCGCGCTTGGTCGTCTCGTCGGCGATCAGGTAGGAAGCCTGCGACAGGCATTCGAGGTAGTACTGCGTGAAGATCATCTTCGCTCCGAACAGTGATGGGCCGGGTGGGCTGTTCAGGCGCGGCCTTTGAGCATGCCGTGCCAGTAGAGGGCCGGCAGCCCGTAGCGCTTGAGCAGGTACATGTCGTAGCGGGGCTTCATGGTGTCGATGATCGGAATGCTCGGTTCCGGCTTGAGGTCGTAGTCGAACTCGGCCAGCAGCATCTTGTGACGGGAGGTCACCAGCGGGCAGGACGTGTAACCGTTGTAGCGGTCGCTCACTGCCCGCCCGGCGATGACGTCCTGCAGGTTCGTCACGACCACGGGGGCCTGCTTGCGGATCGCAGCACCGGTCTTCGACGTCGGCAGGTTGGCGACGTCACCCAGCGCGAAGACGTTCGGCCACGGTGTCTGCAGCGTGTGCTTGTCCACCCGCACGTAGCCGAACGGGCTGGCCGGATCGGCCAGCGGTGACGACTTCACCCAGTCGGGCGCGCTCTGCGGAGGCGTGACGTGCATGAGGTCGTAATCGAGCGTCTCCTTCGTCCCCTCGGCCAGGTTGGCGATCACCGCGACCTTCCGGTCGCCGTCCACCTCGATGAGCTCCGCCTCGTGCCGCACCTCGATGCCGTACTCGGCGGCGACGCCGGTCAGGACCTTGCCCCAGTCGGGCTGGCTGAACATCGCCTGCGTCGGCAGCAGCAGGGTCATCCGGGTCCGGTCGAGCAGCCCTTGCTTGCGCCACCACGATGCGGCGAGATACGCGATCTTCTGCGGGGCGCCGGCGCACTTCACCGGACCCGGCGGCATCGTGAAGATGGCGTGGCCGCCGTTGTCGAGCCCGCGGATGAACTCCCACGTCTTGGGTGCGAGGTCGAAGCGGTAGTTGCTCGACACGCCGCGCCGGCCGAGCGTCTCCGGGAGCCCGGAGACCTTGCCGAAGTCGAGTTGGACCCCGGCCGCGACCACCAGGTAGTCGTAGCTCAGGGTCGCGCCGGTCACCGTCTGCACGGTCTGCTGGTCAGGATCGACGGCCGCAGCGGCGTCCTGGACCCACTGCACGCCGCGCGGCATGGCCTGCCGCAGCGGACGGACGGACTTCGCGACGTCCGCGCGACCGCCGCCGACCAGCGTCCAGAGCGGCTGGTAGAAGTGCTGCTCGGCCGGGTCCAGGACGGCGATCCCCTCCTGACCGGCGCGCCGAAGCCGGGCCGCCACGGTCAGGCCGGCGGTGCCGCCGCCGACGATCAGGATCCGGTGGTGCTGGTCGAGTGCGCTCATGCGCGGCTCCCTGCCTCGTCAGGCCCGCAACCCGGGCCCGTCCTTCGACGCGTCTTCCTCAAATGTCTGGACACTGTGAGGGGTAGACACTCGATAATGTACGTACAATAATCGGCAGACAAGGGAGACGCAAGGAAGGCGGCCGGATGAGCGGCGGGCGTGGTGGCGGGGTGCGGCGGCTCGACCGGTGTGCGTCGGTGCCGCTGTGGCAGCAGCTCCGGGAGGATCTGCGCGGCCGGCTCGAGGCGGGGGAGTTCGCCACGAGCTTTCCCGGTGAGCTCGAGCTCGCGCGGCAGTACTCGGTGAGCCGGTATACGGTCCGAGCCGCTTTGCGGGAGTTGCGCGAGTCCGGGCTGGTGACCGCCGAGCGCGGTCAGGCGCCGCGGGTTGCCGGCGCCGGTGAGATCGAGCAGCCCCTGGGGGCCCTGTACAGCTTGTTCGCGTCGGTCGAAGCGGCGGGGATGCGTCAGCGCAGCGTGGTCCGAGCGCTCGACCTTCGCGCCGACGCGGTGGCCGCCGAGCACCTGGTCCTCGAGGCGTCGACGCCGCTGCTGTACCTCGAACGGCTTCGCCTCGCCGATGACCAACCGCTCGCTGTGGACCGGGTGTGGCTGCCGGCCAACCTGGCCGCGCCCCTGTTGGGGGTCGACTTCGGGCACACCGCGCTCTACGGCGAGTTGGCGGCGCGTTGCGGGGTCCGTCTCACCGGTGGCCACGAGACGTTGCGAGCCGTCGTCCCGACGCCGGCCGAGGCCCGGCTGCTGCAGGTGGACGAGCGCTGCGCCGCGTTCGCGATCCACCGCCTGGGCTGCGTCCGCGAACAGCCGGTGGAGTGGCGCCACACGTTGATCCGGGGCGACCGGTTCAGCCTGCTGGCGCAGTTCTCCGCGCGCGGGGGCTACACGTTCGGTGCGGCGCTGCCGGAGGCCGGTCGAGCCGCGCAGGACCGGCTCCGCGCCGGAATCGGGTCATGACTGTTGTCGTGGCCGCGCTGCTGGGCGTCGTGATCGGTGTCAGCCTCGGCGCTCTTGGCGGCGGTGGCTCGATCCTCACCGTTCCGGCGCTGGTCTATGCGTTGGGGCAGAGCCCGCACAGCGCAACGACGGCGAGCCTGGTCATCGTCGGCATCACCGCGGCGGCCGGTGCCGCCGCGCACGCCCGGGCCGGTCGCGTGAGATGGCGCGCGGGCACCGGTTTCGGCGTTGCCGGGATCGCCGCGTCGTACGCGGGCACCGCGCTCAACCGTCGGATGGACCCGAACGCGCTGCTGCTGGCCTTCGCGGCCCTGATGGTGCTCACCGCGGTCGCCATGCTGCTGCGCTCACGCGCCCGCGCCGAACCGGCGGCCGACAAAATCGCGACGCAACCCCTGCGGGAGACGGTCCCGATGACTCGCCTCGGCGCGCCCGATGGCGAGGCAGCGCCCCCGGCGCCCCCGGCGCCCCCGGCGGCCGTCTCGCCGCAGCCTGCCGCTCCGTTCGGTCCCGCGCTGCTGGGCAAGGTCGTGCTGGCCGGCCTGGCGGTCGGGTTCCTGACCGGCCTGCTGGGGGTAGGTGGCGGCTTCATCATCGTCCCGGCGCTGGTGATGGTGCTGGGCTACCCGATGCCGGTCGCGGTGGGGACGTCACTGCTGGTGATAGGCATCAACTCCGCCGCCGCGCTCGCCGCGCGCGTCGGTCACCAGACCTTCCACTGGTCAGTCATCGTCCCGTTCACCCTGGCGGCCATCGTCGGCTCGCTCGCCGGACGGCAGGTGGCCGAACGGGTGCGCCCCGACACGCTCGCCCGAGCCTTCAGCGGCCTGCTCGTCGCGATCGCCGTGTACGTCACCGTGCGCAGCATCGCTGCCATGTAGCCGCTGTAGTCGACACCTTCGCGGGTCGCGAGGGCGGCTTCCGATCTCCATCCGATCTGCACATCGACTCGGCTGCGTCTCCACCGCCGAGGCCTTCACTGAAGGTGCACGAAGGAGGTGCGTGATGAGGAAGAACATGAAGGCGCTGCTGGTGGGAGTCCCGATTGCCGGGCTGCTGGCCGGTGGTGGCGTTGCGACTGCGGCGGCGTTCGGCGGTCCGGCGGCCGCGCCGGTGACCGTGCGCGAGCAGGTGTCCGAGCAGACGCGTAGCCAGGTGCAGGAGCAGGTTCGCGCGCACGTGCGCGAGCAGGTGCTGACGGCGACGTCGACGGTGAACGGCGCGCAGCAGCACCGGACGGTCCAGCCGGCGACGGCGGGCGACCAGGACCGGACGCGGGACCGTGATTGCGACCAGAGTTGCCTGACCGCCGGGGCGGACCAGCTGCAGACCCGTGATCGGGATCAAGACAAGCTGCACACCGGCGATCAGGATCAGACGCGCGATCGTGACCAGAGCTGCCTGACCGGCTGACGCCGACACGGTGAGCACTGGCCAGTGACGCGGGGCGACCCGCCCCCAACGCCCCGCACCCGGACCCCGGCCGAGGATGTACGAAGGATCCTCGGCCGGGGCCTGCTCATGCCGCGGGGAGCCGGATCGTGAAACGAGCGCCGCCGGTGGGCAGGTTGCTGGCCTCGACGGTGCCGCCGTGCGCGTCGACGAGGGCCGCGACCACCGCGAGTCCGATGCCGCTGCCGGCCCGTCCGGCGGCGGCCCGACCGCGCCAGAACCGTTCGAACACGTGCGGAAGCTCGTCCGGCGGGATGCCGGGCCCGCTGTCGGTCACGGTGACGACCGCCTGGCCGTGTGCGCGCTCGACGCCGACGCCGATCCGGCCGCCGTCGGGCGTGAACTTCACCGCGTTGGTCAGTAGGTTCGTCACGACCTGCCGCAGGCGCTCGTCGTCGCCGTCGACGACCACCGGCGCCGTCTCGAGCTGGACGTCGAGACCGGCCTCGACGAACTGTGGCTGCATCGCCGCCACGACATCGGCGGTCACCCGCCCGAGATCCACTACTGCCCGACGGATGCTCAACGCCGATGCCTGCGCGGCGGCGAGGGCCGCGAGATCGTCGACGAGGCGCCCGAGCCGCAACACCTCGTCGTGCAGCGATGAGAGGCGCTCCGGTGTCGGCGCGGCCAGCCCGTCCAGAAGCTCTTCGGTGAGCCCGCGCAGGATCGTGACGGGCGTGCGCAGCTCGTGGGCCACATCGGCAACGACCGCACGACGCAGATCGTCCTCGCGGTGCAGGCTGCGGGCCATCCGGTCGAACGCCCGACCGAGCTGCCCCAGCTCGCCCGGCGCGGGCGGCAACGACGCTTCTGATGCACCGCGCTCAACGGCCTCGGTCGCTCCGACCAGTGCCCTCAGCGGCCGGGTGATGCGCCGAGAGACGAGCAATGCCGCCGCGGCGGCAAGGAGAACGGCGAGCACGCCGCCCAGCCCTACTGCTTCCAGGATGGCGGATCGGGCCTGGCCGGTCGCGGTGTCCCCGGCCGCCCGCGCGTCGAACACCACGCTGCCGACGCGTTGCCCGTCGACCACGATCGGCGTGGCCCCGTCGGCCACGGCAGTCGGCGGCGCCGCGGTCGTCGAGACCCCCGTGCCGCGGACGGTTCGAAGGGCCGGCGCGGCCCACTGACCGTGTCCGCTGTGCGGGTCGCTCTTCGGAACACCCTGCCCGGTCGACGAACGGGGCGTTGCCGTTCGCCCGATCGTGCGGGACGGCGTCGAGACCGAGGACGTCGCTCCGGTCGTGATGTCGGAGTCGCTGGGGTGCGGGTGCGGGACCTCGGAGGAAGTCACTCCGTCGTGCGGCGCGACATCGGCCACCTCGCCGCCGGATTGGTCGAGGACCAGCAACCGGATGCCCGCGGCCTCGGCGAGGGCCTGCACCGCGGCCAGGTCGACACCGTCCCAGGAACCGGCCCGGGCGTACGCGGTCCGCAGCGCTTCGATGATCGCCGCCTTGGAACGGGCCAGCTCCTTGCCGTCGAGCCGGTTGGTCTGGTCTGCGACCGACAGGGTGGCTACCGCGGCGAGCAGCGCGACCGCCCCGAGCGCGACCAGGGTGAACGCAGCAAACAACCGCCGGCCCAGTGGGCCGAGCAGCCGAGGCCACGACCGTGCCATGCATCCAGGGAACGCGCGGGGCCAGTCGGGCGGCTAGTGGCGATGGTCCTGGTCCGCCCGCCGTGCCAGCCTGGGACGTAGGCCCCTGTCCGGGCCGCGTGCGGTGCGATGTCCTTGGGGGGGAGGTGGCTCGGATGTCGCCGGTGGTGCTGGTGGTGGAGGACGAGCGCAAGATCCGGGATCTGCTGCGCTCCTACCTCGAGCACGACGGCCTGTCGGTGCTCAGCACGGGTTCGGGAGCCGAGGGCATCGAGCTGGCTCGAGACACTGAGCCGGATCTCATCGTTCTGGACCTTCGACTGCCGGACGTCCCGGGCGAGGAGGTCGCCCGGGAGGTCCGGACCTTCTCCGCCGTGCCGATCATGATGCTGACCGCGAAGACGCAGGCCGAGGACCGGATCCACGGCTTCGAACTGGGTGCTGACGACTACGTCGCCAAACCGTTCAGCCCCCGTGAGGTGGTTCTTCGCGCCCGCGCCATCCTCCGGAGGGCCCGTACCGGCACCGGGTCGGCGGACCAGGTCTCGTACGGCAACGGACAACTGGTCATCGACGAGGCGCGGCGGGAGGTGAGGGCGCGCGGGGAGCTCGTCGAGCTGACCGCGACCGAGTGGGGGCTGCTTACCGCGCTGGCCGACACGCACGGGCGCGTGTTCAGCCGATACGAGCTGGTGAATCGGGTTCGCGGCTACGAGTTCGAGGGCTACGAGCGCACGATCGACTCGCACATCCGGAACCTGCGGCGCAAGATCGAGCCGGATCCCCACGACCCGCAGATCGTCGAGACGGTGATCGGCGCCGGCTACCGCTTCGCGTTGCGGCCCGATCCGCGGGTCCCCGAGTAGCCGGCGATCCGGGCGCCTGCGCGACCGGCCGGAGCGTTGGCCGGACAGCCGAAGAGGGGCCGCGACCAGGTCGCAGCCCCTCCGCGATTCCGATTTCCGGCTAGGTCAACGAACGACCCTCACCACGCCCTTGACGACGTCCGTGCGAACGCCATCACCCCGCCAGGTCGCGCTGACCGTGGCCGACTTGCTCGTGCCGACGACGGCGTGCTGGTCGAGGACGACGCGGGCCAGGATCTGTACGTAGGCGCCCGGCGCCAGTGACACCGAGTAGCCCGCGGCCGACCGCATCGCCTTGGTGACGTTCGTCCGCCCGACGAGGTAGTACACCGTCGAACGACTGAGCGCAGCGCTGCCCTTGATCACGAAGGTGTTCCTGACGGAGCCGTCGTTGTAGATGCGCACGTAGAAGCCCCGGATCCGTCCCGGTTGCGCCGTGACTGTCGTCGATTGACCGGAGCCGGTCGTGTTGTAGACGTTGTTGCCGACGAAGTGCGTTGCGGCCGCCCCCCGGATCATCGCGTCCGGGCGCTGGTCGCTCGCGGTGATCGTCAGCGTCGTCGACGTCCGCGACCCGAGCACGGCACCCGCTTGCGGCGAGCTGAGTGTCACCACGATCGTCTCGGCCGACTCGCGGGTCGCATCGTCGATGATCCGCACCGGAATCGCCCTGCTGGCCTGGCCCGCGGCGAAGGTCAGGGTTCCGGAGGTCAGGACGAAATCGACCTGTGGCCGCGCCGTGCCAGCGGTGCGCGCGTACCTCACCGATGTGGCGCGCTCCGGGTTGGTGCGCGTTACGGTCAGGTACCGGGTGCCGACGTTCTCGGCCACGCTCGTGCCGGCGTACTGGAACCCCACAGCGCTCGTCGTCGTCCAGCTTCGGGTGATCACGGTCGAGACGTTCCCGGCCTTGTCCGTCGCGCGGGCGGAGAAGACGTAGGACGCCGGGGCGAGGCCGGAGTAGGTCTTGGTCGAGGTGCAGCTCTCCCAGGCCGCGGCCACGCCGTTCGTGGTCAGCCGGCAATCGAACGTCACGTTGTCCTCGTCCGCGGCGAGGGTGAAGGACGCCGTGGAGGAGAGGGTGCCGACCGGGGTGACGGAGACGACCGGCGCGGTGGTGTCGGGAGGCGGCGGCGCCGCGACCGTCCAGCTCTCGGTGACGACGCTCGAGACGTTCCCGGCCTTGTCCGTCGCGCGGGCGGAGAAGACGTAGGACGCCGGGGCGAGGCCGGAGTAGGTCTTGGTCGAGGTGCAGCTCTCCCAGGCCGCGGCCACGCCGTTCGTGGTCAGCCGCGATTCGAACGTCACGTTGTCCTCGTCGGCGGCGAGGGTGAAGGACGCCGTGGAGGAGAGGGTCGCCGACCGGGGTGACGGAGACGACCGGTGCGGTGGTGTCCTCACCCGCGTCCGGTGGCTGCTGACCGTGCTCGGCCGGTGCGGAAACCGCGACGACGATCGGTGCCAGGATGTTGCCACCCTCGAGGCTGACCCCGAACGTGTAGTTGTCGACGAGTGCACCATCGACGACCGTGGCGTACCAGGTCACGGCGTTGTAGCCGGTGGCCAGGGCGATGTCCCAGGTGCCGACAAGCTGGCCCAGGGCGTTCAGCGTGAGCGGCATGCGCACCATGTCGGTTCCGTTACTGCCATAGACCGTCACGTCACCGGCCTTCGTGGCTTCGATCCTCGGGAGTCTGGGTGTTGTCGCCGGGGCCGGCCACGGTCAGGGTCAGGCGGCCGGTGCCGTCCGAGGGCGCGTACACGCTCAGCGGGATCGCCATCGCGACCCCCTGAGTGGCGAGCTTGGGCACCGTGTCGCCCCACAGCACGGTCGACACGTTGTCATGCACGGCGATGGTGCCGGTGTCCTCGGCGAGGACCGTCGCGGGGGCGGCCACGTCGATCAGGTCGAGCGTGATGCCGTAGTCCCCGACCGGCGCCGCACCGTCGATCGTGACATCGAACGTGGTCGACACGTTGTAGCCCGGCGCGACCGGGAATCCGGTCTCGGGTCCCCACCAACCGACGAGATCACCGTCGACCACCGTGAAGGGCACGGTCTGTCCGTCGGCGGCCTTCGCCGTGACGGCGCCGTCAGCTAGGCCGTCCGGGGCGTTGATCGTGATGCGTAGCCGGGCGTTGTCGATGAGGTGGCCGCCCCAAGGGTTCAGCAGCGACGCCGTCATCTGGAAGGGGTAGGTCTTGAAGACGGTCGTGGGAAGCGAACCGAGGTCGACCGCCGGGTCGGTGATCGCCTTCTGCTGCGCCGTGGTGGTGTCCACGCCCGGCACGTCCATGTAGAAGCCGGGGATGAACGTGTTGTCGGGAATGAAATTGCACAGCGCGCGAACGTCATCGGCGAGCTGCGCGAAGGCAGTGACACCCGTCAGCGTGTGGGTACCGATCGCGTCGTAGGACGACAGGTTGGTGAACGGCACCACGGAGGTGATCTTGCTGACCACCCACTTGAGGTTCGCCACGTCGAGCCAGGTGACGCTGCCCTTGAAGGTCTGCGAGCGGTTGTAGGAGAAGTCGCCATAGTTCACGAACTGCTCGCTGCCGGCCAGTGGTGTGCCCGGATTATCGGGGTCCGCGGACCGGACGAAGGTGACGCCCCACGGGGAGACGTACTCCGGCACCGGCGGGCTCGCTGCGGGATCGGCCGGCGGCGGGAATCCGACGATCCGGTTGTAGTACTCGACGGCATCGATGGTGAGCGGCGTGCTCTTGCTCGCCGCTGCGCCGATGCTCATGGCCGCGAGTTCCCAGGCGTCGAACTTGCTGTTCGACTCGCCATCGGCAGGTGCCGGTCCGATCTTGGCCGGCGGGCCGGCCAGCTCGGTCGGCAGGCCGGGAACAGTGCCGGTCTTCATCAGTGATTGGTAGATCGCCGCGTTCTCCGGCGACGCGTCGATGGGGGTGCCGTCGTTGCTGATCCGGCCGGTCGACTCGAGGGCGATGTCGGTCGCCAGCTGGAACTTCGCCTGCACGTCGGCCAGCTTTCCGGCGATGACCGAGTCAGACGTGCGGGCCAGGTTCAGCCGTTCCATCTCGACCTCGGACACGAACATGGCGTACTGCGGCTGCGGGTCGCACGCCCCGATCTCGTCGAGCGGGACAACCGGAGGGTCGGCCGCGATCCACTCGCCCTGCAGCGGGATGGCCCAGACCGTCCGGCCGTCGACCGGGTTGACCGACGATGCGGCCCCGGGGATCTGGTCGTAGGACACCGGTTGCACGCAGTACTCGGTCGTGGGCTCCGTCGACTCGGCGTCGGGCGGGACGACGTACTTCTTGAGGATCGGCGTGCCGTCAGGGGCCCGCAGGGCGATCACGAGGTCGGAGTAGAGCGACCCGTGGTTGCTCCGCCGCCACCGCCGCCGCCGCCACCGCCGCCACCGCCGCCACCGCCGCCGCCACCGCCAGGGCCACCCTGAGCGGTCGCCAGGCCGGGAAGGGACAGCACGAGCATCGCGGCGAGGGCGCCACCGGTCATCGCTGCACGTCTCGTTGTCTTCATGGTGTTTGCTCCCCCGTTCCTCTGCGCGCCAAATCCCGCGTGAACCGAGGTTCGGAGAGACTCGTGGGACGCACCCACACCGACCGTGTGCCGGTCAGCGACCTGGCGTCCGCGTCGTCGATGCGACGCGGACCGGCATGCCCCCGAATTGACCGACCCCGGTGTGATCAAGTCTCGTGTCGGAAGGCATGACTCGCCAGGGGTCGGAAGACTCAGTGCGACCGGGTCTGGCCCGGTCGAAGACGTGCGGGCCCCGCTGGAACTCCCTACCCGGTAGGGGATCTGCCTAGTCGTATCACTGCGACTATCCGCGGGGAACGTGACGCCGCATCCGAAGCGCATCCGTACGTGACCGAGCCCGAGGCGGGACCGACCGACTGCGGAGGCGCTGGCGCCGCATCGGGCCGGTGGTTCCGATCGCCCGTCCCGTAAGTGCCTCTGGCCGCCGAGGCCGGGGTGGCGGACCGAGTTGGCTTTGGTGGCGTGCCGTGACCGAGCAGGTCATTTCCCGCTACAGCCGGGAGCAGACGTGGCGCCCGGCTGCGGGTAACGCGGCTACCTCCGGCGGCGGCGCTGCGGCTCCGACCGTCGAAGGCATGACTGCCACGAGCCCGAATCTGATCCTCAACAACGGTGTCACGATGCCCGCTCTCGGCTTCGGCGTGTTCCAGAGCCCGCCCGAGCAGACCACGGCCGCGGTCGAGACGGTCCTGCGGGTCGGGTACCGGCACATCGACACGGCGGCCGCCTACGGCAACGAGCGCTCGACACCCGGCGTCCGCGACGGCCCCGACCCGGACGTCGACCGCCCGGAGATCTTCGACCGGGTCATTCCCGAGGGATGACGCCCCGCGCGATCACCGCCGGCCGCCGGGCCCGCGCTCGAGGGCGAACTGGCCGAGCCGGGCGCCGAGCCGATCCTCGACATCGCCCGGCTCCTGCAAGCCGCGCTGCAGCAGCGAGTTGATGGTGTCCTGCACGTCCGGGCGCCGGACCGACGCCATGCAGGCGTCCCACCCGGCCCGGATCTCGACGTCGGGAGGCAGGCTGGCCTCGTTCACGAGCCGCTTGGTGTTGGCGAGCGCCCACCTGTCGAACGATGCGATCCGGGTCGCCAGGGCGTCGACATGGGCGTCCAGCTCGGCGTCGGGCAGCGCGCGGTTCACGTAGCCGAGCCGCTCGGCGTCGGCGCCGCCGATGTCGTCCGCGCTCAGCAGCACCTCGAGGGCGCGGCTGCGCCCGATCAGTCGCGGCAACCGCGCCATGGGGCCGCCACCTGCGACCATGCCCACGCTCACCTCCCACTGCGAGAGCAGCGTCCGTTCCCGGCTCGCGAAGCTCAGGTCGCACGCCAGTGAGAGCTCGCTGCCGTTCCCGGTCGCCCGCCCTCTGATCAGCGCGATCGACACGAACGGAGCCCGCGTCAGCCGCACGAGGATGTCGGGCCACGCCTCGAGGCCGGTCGGTCCCTGCGGGATACCGGTCAGGTCGTCGAAGTCCGCGCGGAAGTCGGAGTGGTTCAGGAAGAAGCCGTCGACGGCACTCTCGAAGATCACCACCTTCACCTGCTCGTCGGCCTCCAGCGCGGTGACGATCTCGCGCATCTGCAGGACGAACTCCGGCCCCATCAGGTTGACCGGCGGGTTGTCGAGGACGACTCGACCGATCACCGGGCTGGTTCGGTCGAGCCGGACTTGCTGCGTCTTCGCCGCTGAACTCACTGAGGCCTCCCGCGGACGGTGTGGTTGATGCCTGCAGCTTGCGGCGGCCACCGCTCGCACCGCGCCAGGGAGATGCCCGGGTCCGGGGAATACCTGCACCCGGGGATGCGCTGGCACCGGTGATGCCTATTACCTCCACGTTCCGCCGCGGGATCGCTTCGGCCCGCACCCGCCCGACTGCCCTGGTGCTGGCCGTCGTGTGCGTCGCCCAGTTCATGGTCGTGCTCGACATCAGCATCGTGAACGTCGCTCTGCCGGACATGAAGCGCGACCTCGGGATGTCCCAGAACGGGCTCGCCTGGGTGCTCAACGCCTACACGCTGACGTTCGCCGGTTTCCTGCTGCTGGGTGGCCGGGCCGCCGACATCTGGGGACGACGCCGGCTGTTCCTGATCGGCGTCACCCTGTTCTCGGCCATGTCCCTGGTCGGCGGGCTGGCCCAGTCGGGCGGCGAGCTGATCGTGGCTCGCGGGCTGCAGGGCCTGGGTGGCGCGGTGCTGGCCCCGGCGACGCTGACGATCCTCACCACCACCTTCCGTGACCCGGTCGCCCGCGCTCGCGCGCTCGGCATCTGGAGCGCGGTGGCCGGCGCGGGCGGCGCCACCGGCGTGCTCGCCGGCGGTGTGCTGACCGACCTGCTCTCGTGGCGCTGGATCCTGTTCATCAACGTCCCGATCGGCGTGGTCGTGCTGCTGGTCGCCCGTTTCGCGGTCAGCGAGTCGCGGGCCGAGGGCGAGCGGCCGACGCTGGACTGGGCCGGCGCCCTGACGATCACCGGCGGGCTGGTCGCGCTCGTCTACGGGATCGTCTCCACCGACACCCACCGATGGGGCTCGACCTCGGTGGTGAGCTACCTGATCATCGGCGCGGCGCTGATCGCGGTGTTCCTCGTCGTGGAGAGCCGGCACCGCCACCCGCTCGTGCCGCTGCGGTTGTTCCGCTCCCGGCCGCTGACCGGCGCGAACCTGATCATGGTGCTGATCGGGTCCGTGATGTTCTCGCTGTTCTTCTTCCTGTCGCAGTACCTGCAGGACGTCCAGGGTTACAGCCCGCTCCGGGCCGGGCTCGCGTTCCTGCCGATGCCGCTGGCGATCATCATCGGCACCCAGCTCTCCTCCCGCATCGTCGGACGGGTGGGCTCGCGGGCCCTGCTCGCGACCGGACCGCTGATCGCGGCCGGCGGGTTGCTCCTGCTCTCCCGCCTGCACGCGGACAGCTCCTACCCGCTGCACATCGCGGTGCCGGGGGCGATCATCACCTTCGGCATCGGCATGTCATTCGTCCCGGTGACCCTCTCGGCCACTGCTGGGGTCGACGCCCGCGACGCCGGCCTGGCCTCAGGGATGATCAACACCACCCGCCAGATCGGCGGCTCGCTGGGGCTGGCCGTGCTGCTGACGCTGGCCGCGTCGCGCACGAAGGAGCTGGCCGGGTCAGGGGCGGGCATCGCGCAGACGGCCGGCTACACCCGCGCGTTCGCCGTCTCGAGCGGGTTCCTCGTGGTTGCCGCGGCGATCGCCCTGTTCGTCCTGCCCGCGGTGGCCAGGATCCGGCGTACCGACGTGCCGGCCGCCGAGCCGATGATCGAGCAGCCGACCATGGAGCCCGTGCTCGAGACCTAGCTGCGCCGTCTACTTCTCGGCCGCTTGTCGACGAAGGCCTTCGTCATGGCGTTGGCGCCGGCGAAGACGACGTGGATCTGCCGGGCCATGCTCTCCCAGCCGGCGACCCCGGTGAGCTCGGCGCCGTCGTCCGGCGCGCGCAGGACGCGGTGAGCATCGCCGCCGAGGGCGGCCTTGAGCTCGGGCTGGCCGCCGATCTTGTTCTCGGCGCCGTCGTTGACCACCGCTGGTCCGGTCCCACCACACCTTGTTGACGGTCGCGAGGATGTCGTGCCCGCCGCGGACGAGATCGGCGTAGTCCTCGCCGCTCTCCATGTGCGCCGCGCCCTTGTGGGCCGGGTGGACGTAGCCTTCGCCCACCGCCGCCAGGTTCTCGGTGAAGACGATGACCGTGTCCTCCGTAACCCCGGCCTGGCGGGCCTCGGCGGCGGCATTCTGCAGTTGCGTCTCGAGCGCCGGCCACGCCTGCGCCGCCTGTTGCCGGGCCGGCGCGTGCCATCGCGCCGTCCGGCGCGGTTGCGGACAGTCTCCTGCTTCGGGCGTGCCATCGGCGTGCCACACCGTGGCACGGCCCGGGTCAGTCCGCCGTCAGACCGGGGTCTCGACCGGTGAAGGGCCGTCCAGGTAGGCCGACAGGTTGGCGGGGCGGTAGCCGGGCACCTTCTCGTACCGGCGGACGGCGGAGGTGGCCACCGACTCGTGGCCGCGCTCCTGCACGCCGACGGGCCGGAAGTAGGCGCGCACCAGGCGGTACATGCCGGTGCGGGATTCGCGCGCCTGGCCCAGCGGATCCGGATCGACGGTGAAGTCGGTGGTCGTGGCCATGCTCACGTCGCCGGACGGTCCGGAGGTGAACGCGTCGGGGAGGAACTCGATGCCGTGCCGGCCGGCCTTCTCGACGATCCACATCAGGGCGATGTCCGACAGCGACGTGTCGGGGTAGCCGCCCCCGACGTTGCAGTGGACGCCGCTGAACCAGACCTGCTCCACCTCCTGGTCGTGCGCCCCCGGCTGCTGGCTCCAGACCGCAGGCCGGAACGGTCGCCGGTGCTCGTCGATCGCCAGGGCCTGGAAGGCCGCCGCCACCCGGGTGCTCAGGTCGGTGTCGTGGAAGCGGTACCTGCGGTTGAAGAGGCGGGCGAGGCCGAAGCCCAGGTCGGGCACCCCCAGCGCACCCACGGTGTCGAACACCCCCACGAAGCGGATGCCCGTCTCGTGGGAGTACGAGCGGCGGAACAGGGTCGCCTCGACGCCTCGCGGGTGAGCGGCCCGCGCGCGGTAGAGCGCGTACGCCTCCTGCAGCCGGTCGGCGTGATCGCGGCGCAGGACGCCGCTGTTGCGGATGAGCCCGGCCGTGCTGCGGGCGGTGAACGCGCCGCGGCTGAAGCCGAACAGGTAGATGTCATCGCCGGGGTCGTAGTTCTCGACGACGAAGCGGTAGGCGTCGACGACGTTGCGGGAGAGGCCGACCCCGAAGGCGCCCCCGCGCAGGTGATCCCGCCGCCCCACGCCGACACCGGCGTGGTAGTACATCCGCTGTTCGGTGCCCGCGGCGTCCGCCGGCGCGACCGCCAACGCGATCTTGGTGATGTTGGTCGGGCAGGGCCGCCCGTCGCTCGTCTGATCGGGCCGGTTCCACGTCCCGTCGCAGCAGACGATCAGTCGTTTGGGCATGGCGGTTCTCCTCGCGCCGGGGGCGGACGATCTCCCGATCGACGATGACGCCTCGGCCCGCCCCGATCCAGAGCCGGAGGACCTCGCCACGGGCCGGCCCCGGTAATCAGCTGGCGGCGTTTGAAAGGCTTCGACGGTGAGGGTCTTCGTGGCCGGCGCGACCGGCGTCCTGGGCCGCCCGCTGGTCCGGGCCCTCGTCGCGGCCGGGCACGCGGTCACCGGCACGACCCGAACCCCGGCCAAACTGGCGATGATCGAGTCGGACGGGGGAGCCGGCGTCGTCTGCGACGCCCTCGATCGCGACGCGGTCCACGCTGCTGTCGCCGCCGTGCACCCCGAGGTCGTCGTCCACCAGCTCACCGACCTGCCCGACAGCTACGCGAAGCTGCGCAAGGGTTCGCCGGGCACGAACCGGCTGCGCACCGACGGCACCCGCCACCTGGTCGACGCGGCGGTCGCCGCCGGCGCCCGCCGGCTGATCGCGGAGAGCATCGCGTTCCTCTACGAACCGAGCGGCCCGCCGGTCGTCGACGAGGCGGCGCCGGTCTGGCCGTCGGCGCCGCCGCCGTTCGGCGACATGCTCGCCGCCGTGGGTGATCTCGAGCGGACCGTCACGGCGGCGCCCGGCATCGAGGGCGTCGTGCTGCGCTACGGAGCGCTGTACGGCCCCGGCACGTGGTTCGCGCCCGACGGCGACCTGACCCGCACGGTGGCCCGGCGGATGCTGCCGATCGTGGGTGGTGGCGGCGGGTTGACGTCGTTCCTGCACGTCGACGACGCCGCGGCGGCCACCGTCGCCGCGCTGGATCATGGGGCGCCGGGCATCTACAACGTCTGCGACGACGAGCCGGTGAGTTACGCCGACTTCCTGCCGGCGTTCGCGCAGCTGCTCGGGGCGAAGCGGCCGCTGCGCATCCCCGCCTGGCCGGTGCGGCTGGCGGCCGGCTCGGTGGCGGTCGCCTCACTGACGCGGCAGCGCGGGGCGAGCAACGCCAAGGCGAGACGCGAACTCGGCTGGGAGCCGCGCTACCCGAGGTGGCGGGACGGATTCGCAGTCGAGATCGGCTGACTTGCTGGCATCGCGCTGTTAATTCGACCTGCGTGGTGCTTCCCGTTAGCGCCTCCGTAACGTGCGAGGCATAGCCTCCGGTCGTGTCCAAGCGGCGACGACGAGCGCGGGGCGATCGGCAACGGGGTGAGGCGGCGCTCGCCCTGCCGCCGGTCAAACCGTGGTTGCCCCCTCCCGGTGACCCGGCCCGCGGGCGGCCACCGCACCAGTCCAACCCGGGCGTGGTCCTCGACCGCATGCTCGCCGCCGGGGATACGGCGACGGCGGCGCCCTCGCCCGCCGAGCCGGCGCGGCCCGCGCCCCGCCCCGGTCCGGGGACCCACGAGCAATCGCGGGCCGTTCGTCCCTGATCGACTCGCGGACCCCGTCCTACAGTTCTGATCGTCGGCACCACGGTCCGCCAGGACTTGGTTTCGGGGGGAGCCGCCTGGCGTCGCGCGGTGCGCGCCGTGGTGCCGACCCCGCGGGCGCGTTCCGGACGAGATGGCGCGGCGCCACCGAGCTGTGCCCTCAGCGGCGCCGCGCACTCGCACCGGCCGGCCGCTCGAGGTGGGGGGGCGAGCGGGACAGCGGGTCTCGCGCCGACCGATCCGGTCGACGCATGCGAGTAGCTGCGACGCTATCCAGACCGTCGGGTATGTTCGCGGGCCGTTTGGCCCACGATCCCGGGCGCAAGGCCCCGGCGGGCCCCGGTGGGAGCGTTGGGTCGTTCGGCATCTGCCCGGCCGGCGCCGTGAGGGATTCGATGGAGGCAGAGGTCCCCGCCTCGCTCGAGGAGCGCCGCCGACATGACCAGAACGACCGACCCCGTTGCCCCGTCACCTGGGTCCGGAGCCCGGCCCCCGGAGGAGTGGGTCTCCCGCTTCGGGTTCACCGAGCGGTTCGCGCACTGGTGGACGGTGTCGATGGTCACGGTGGCGGTGCTCAGCGGCCTCGGATTGGGCGACGACAACCGGTCGGGGCCGGTCTTCGTCACCCACGTCGGCGCCGTCGTCGCGCTGGGTGCCGGGTTGCTCGTGGCCGCTGCGGCCGGCGACCACCGGGCGTTGCTGACCGCCGCCCGTCGGCTGTTCATCTTCGACCGGCACGACGTGCAGTGGGCGCAGTCCCGGATCCGGCATCCGCTCGGGCCGGACGAGCACCGCGATTGGGGCATGTTCAACACCGGCCAGAAGGCGCTCGCGTGGGCCGTGACCGGTTCGCTGGCCGCTGTCGTGGTGACCGGAATCCAGGCGGCGGGCTCCGGCGGTGAGGGCGGCTTGCACGGTGCGGCCGTCGTCCTGCTGATGGTGCTGCTGGGCGCCCACATCTTCATGGCCGTCGTGAACCCGGCGACCCGGCCGGCGCTGGCCGGCATGGTCTTCGGCCGGGTGCGGCGATCCTGGGCGGCGACGCACCACGGCGCGTGGCTGCGGCACGTGGATCATCCGCGTTCCTGAGTACGTGGCCTCAGCCGGAAGCCACCGCGCCCCCGGCGATCACCGCGCTGCCGCTCGCCGCCGTGGACTCCCGCCGGGCCAGGATCGACAGGTGGACGCCGAGCAGCGCCAGCAACGATGCGTGCCGGGAGCGCAGGCCGTCCGGGCTGAACCGGAACCGTCCCTTGTCCGGACCGAAGCTCTCGCGGGTGGTGAAGGTCAGCAGGGCGACGTCGTCGGCGGTCCACACCCAGCGCGGTCGCCACCAGCCGCTGACCGCGAGCCGGAAGGTGACGCCGTCGAGTTCGACGGATCCGCCGCGCAGCCAGCCGTCACGCCGGAACACCGCGAGTTCGCGCTCGTCCGGGCCGGTCGTGATCCGCACCCGCCGCTGGAGTACGCCGCGCGGGCGGTCGAGATTCCACCGCCCGTCCGCCGCCGAGGCGATCGAGCCGCCGCTCCACGGCGAGGTGTCGAGCCGGCCGACGATGCCGCGAGGGGTCACCAGCTCGTAGCCGCCGGAGCGCCAGGAGGGCTTGCGCAGGACGATCTCGCCCACCCCGGCGTCGCTGATCGACAGCATGCCTCGATGGTAGTGACCCGGTGGTCACCGATCCCGGTCGTCGGCCGGCGCGGGCACGCGGCGGGTCAGCAGCTGCCCGGGCCAGTCGCCGACGCTGAAGGTCCCGGCCGGCGCGAAGCCGCACCGTTCGTAGAAGCGGACGAGGGCCCCGCCGTTGCCGGCGAAGCAGTCGACGCGGAGCAGGCCGACGCCGAGGGCGCGGGCCGCGTCGTCGGCCCGCCCCAGCAGGTGGGCGCCGGCGCCCCGGGCGAAGGGCTCGTGCGATCCGACGAGCACCACGACGTAGAGCTCGGGCTCGGACGCCGGCGGCACGTACGGCTGGGCCGCGCCGAGCACGATCGCGGCCGCGGGCCGGCCGTCCCGCTCGGCGATCCGCAGCCCACCGCTCGCGGCCCAGCGCTGCACCGACTCCACCCGGGCCGGCACCTCGGAGAACGGCGTCGCCCCCCATTGCGCGGTGAGCCCGCACTCGACCATCCACCGGATCGAGGCGTCGAACAGGCCGAGCAGGAGCGGCGCGTCCGCTGCCGATCCGGTCCGGACGCTGAACGCGCACCGGTCGGGCGAACGCGGCGCGACGGAGGGGGCGGGCACTCCGGCAGCCTCTCAGCCCCGGCGAGCGCATTGATCGGTCCGCTCGGGCGTGGCTGCAGGAGCCGAAGCGTCCACAGCTGTGGATCGGCTTGTGGATGAATGGCTCGCGTGTTCGATTCGAGCGCAGCGCAGCCCGGCCAGCGGTAACGGGCGCCGTTGAGACCCCTCTTACCCGCGGTGGCGGATTCCTAAACCGGCGAACGCGAGCGACTCCAGGGCCGCCGCGATCGCACCGGCGCGGGCGGCGGTGCGCGGCTGCCGGAGTTCGGTCGCCACCACGGTGGGAGGGCAACCACGGCCGCCGGCGCCCTACCCGCCGGTGACCGGCTCGCTGAGACGCTGCCCTGAGACCGAGCCGGGCAGCGAGCCCGGCCGACCCGGCCCGGACGGCATACTGAGGACGAGTCCAGCCGACGGTGAGGGAGCGCGCGTGGTCGACCAGAGCGAGCCGGAGGGCGAGACCGACCTCCGCCGCCGCGCCGCGTGGTTGCTCGGCATGCTGGCCGTGGTCGCCGTCCTGTTCGTCGTCGTCATGACCACCGTGATCGGCACCGACAACGGCGGCAACTCCCCGGACAAGCCCGGCGCGTTGGACGGCGCGATCTCGTCGCACTCGACGAAACCGTCGACCAGCCACCCGTCCACGCACGCGAGCCGGTCGCGGACCAAGGCGTCGTCGACCTCCTCGTCGACCACCCCGCACGGCAGCACGAGCTGCCCGACCAAGCAGACCTGCATCCTCGACGGCGACGTCGGCGGTGGCGTCGACGCGATCAACGCCTACCGCACCCAGCACGGCCGGTCGGCTGTGCCGGGCTCGGTGTCCTCGGCCGCGCAGCAGTGCGCCGTGCGCAACGGCAGCGGCTGCTCCGGCGGCTGGGCCGAGACCGAGCTGGCCAAGGCCGACGGCCCGGCCGCGGTGCAGAAGATCCTTCCGTTCGCCCACCTGCTCGACACGAATGTCAAGGAGTTCGAGGTCGGCTGGGCCTACGACCCGGGCGCGAAGCTGTACTACTTCGCGATCATCCGCAAGACCTGAGCGCCGGTGCCCGGCTCCGGTCGGCGGCCACCACTAGGGTCTGAGGCGTCCCTAATCGTCGACACCGGAGGGTTCCCGTGTCCGTCAACCTCACCAAGGGCGGCAACGTGTCGCTCACCAAAGCCGCTCCAGGGCTCACCGCGGTCGTCGTGGGTCTGGGCTGGGACGCCCGCACCACGGACGGCAAGGCATTCGACCTCGACGCCAGCGCGATCATCTGCAACGCCGACGGCAAGGTCCTGTCGGACAAGCACTTCATCTTCTTCAACAACCTGACCAGCCCCGACGGCGCCGTGCAGCACACCGGCGACAACCTGACCGGTGAGGGCGGCGGCGACGACGAGCAGGTGCGGGTCAACCTCGCCGGGCTGCCGGCCGAGGCCGCACGGGTCGTCTTCCCCGTCTCCATCTACGAGGGCGACAGCGCCGGGCAGACCTTCGGGCAGGTGCGCAACGCGTTCATCCGGGTCGTGAACCAGGCCGACGACACCGAGATGGCCCGCTACGACCTCTCCGAGGACGCCTCGACCGAGACGGCGATGGTCTTCGGCGAGCTGTACCGCAACGGTGACGAGTGGAAGTTCCGTGCTGTGGGCCAGGGCTACAGCGCCGGCCTGTCCGGGATCGCGCGGGACTTCGGCGTCAACGTCTGACGTGTCGGAACGCCGCACCCTGCAGGCACGTTGTCACTAGAGTCGAGCGATCGGTACCGATCGGGAGGAAATGTAAATGAGCGTCAGTCTGAGCAAGGGCGGGAACGTCTCGCTGAGCAAGGAGGCGCCGGGATTGCAGGCGGTTCTCGTCGGTCTCGGCTGGGACGTCCGCACCACGACCGGTGCGGATTTCGACCTGGACGCCTCGGCGTTGATGGTCGGGACGGGCGGCAAGATCCTGTCCGACCAGCACTTCATCTTCTTCAACAACCTGACCAGCCCCGACGGCTCGGTGGAGCACACCGGCGACAACCTCACCGGCGAGGGTGAGGGCGACGACGAGGCGATCAAGGTCAACCTCGTCGGTGTCCCGGCCGAGGTCGACAAGATCGTGATCACCGTGTCGATCTACGACGCCGAGACGCGCCAGCAGTCCTTCGGGCAGGTGCGCAACGCGTTCATCCGCGTCGTCAACCAGGCCGACAACCGCGAGATCACCCGCTACGACCTCACCGAGGACGCCTCCACGGAGACCGCGATGATCTTCGGCGAGCTGTACCGCAGCGGCACCGAGTGGAAGTTCCGCGCCGTCGGGCAGGGCTACAGCACCGGGCTCGCGGGCATCGCCCGCGACTTCGGCGTCAACGTCGGCTGACGCGGGAGTACCTGCGTGTTCCTCCGCACCTTCGGCGGTTCGCTCGGCGTCGCCGCCGCCGGCCTCGTGCTCGGCTTCCTCTACGGCGGCGGCAAGGGCCTGGCGCTGGCCGCGATCCTCGCCGTGCTCGAGGTGTCGCTGAGCTTCGACAACGCGGTCGTCAACGCCACTGTGCTGGTGCGGATGAGCCCGTTCTGGCAGAAGATCTTCCTCACCGTCGGTGTCGCGATCGCGGTCTTCGGCATGCGGCTGGTCTTCCCGCTGCTGATCGTCGGGATCACCGCGAAGCTGTCGCCGGTCGAGGCGGTGCGGCTGGCGCTGGAGAAGGGTGATCCGAACAAGCACGGCACGTACGGCTACCTGCTGCACCAGGCCCACCCGGCCATCGCGGCGTTCGGCGGCATGTTCCTGCTGATGCTGTTCCTCGACTTCGTCTTCGAGGAGCGCGAGATCACCTGGCTGTCCTGGCTGGAGCGGCCGCTGGCCCGGATCGGCCGGCTCGACCAGTTGTCGGTGGTCATCGCCATGGCCGTGCTCGCGATCGCGGCGTACACGCTGGGCGAGCACGCCGACACCGCCACGCACGGGCGGATCTCGACCGTCCTCATCTCCGGCGTCCTCGGCATCGGCACCTACCTGCTGGTGAACGGGCTGGGCGAGTTCTTCGAGGAAGGCGGCGACGACGACGAGGAGTTCGGCGAGCAGCTGGAGAAGCGCAAGGCGATGCACGTCGTCGGCAAGGCCGCGTTCTTCCTGTTCCTGTACCTCGAGGTCCTGGACGCGTCGTTCAGCTTCGACGGGGTGGTCGGGGCGTTCGCGATTACGTCCGACCCGATCATCATCGCGATCGGCCTCGGCATCGGGGCCATGTTCATCCGGTCGCTCACCGTGTTCCTGGTCCGCAAGGGGACGCTCAGCGAGTACGTGTACCTCGAGCACGGCGCCCTGTGGGCCATCGGCGCGCTGGCCGTCATCCTGCTGATCACCATCGAGTACGAGGTGCCGGAGGTCGTCACCGGCCTCATCGGCGTCGCGTTCATCGGGGCCGCCCTCGTCTCGTCCATCCTGCGCAACCGACACGCCGAAGGTCGCGACGAGGAACCGGTCCCGCACGTCTCGGCCACGGTCTGAGGGAGATCTCCATGGGCATCGACTACACCAAGCGTCCCGGCGAGCAGCCACCCGCCGCAGCTCCGGCCCCCACGGCGCCGGCCGCCGGCGGCCCGGTCTCGCTGTCGAAGGTGACGCTGACCAAGGCCGCACCGACCGTCTCGCTCAGCAAGCACGGCGGCAACCGGGGCGTGCTCGCGGTCAACCTGAACTGGGATGCGCGGCCGCTGGCCAAGAGCGGGTTCTTCAAGAAGACGACCCAGCTCGATCTCGACCTCGGCTGCCTGTACGAGTTCACCGACGGCAGCAAGGGCGTCGTCCAGGCGCTCGGCAACGCGTTCACCGCCACCGACCGCAGCGGCCGGCGGCTGATCAGCCTCGACGGTGACGACCGCTCCGGGCAGGTCACGACGGGGGAGAACCTCACCGTCGACCTCACCGACCCGAGCAAGGTCAAGCGGGTGCTGGTCTTCGCCCTGATCTACGAGGGGGCGGCGAACTGGGCCGCGGCCCGGGCCGTCGCCACCCTCACCCCGGTCGGTGCCCCGCCGATCGAGGTGCTGCTCGACGACCCGCGCGACGGCGCCCGCATCTGCGCGATCGCCACCATCGCCCAGCAGAACGGCGAGGTCACGGTCAAGCGCGAGGTGAACTACATCAACGGCGCGCAGCGGGCTCTCGACGAGGCCTACGGCTGGGGCATGAACTGGACGGCAGGGCGCAAGTGATGGCCGGCGTCAGCCTGACCAAGGGACAGACCGTCTCGCTCGAGAAGAAGAGCGGCGGATCGCTGAGCCGGGTCCGCATGGGCCTCGGCTGGGATGCCGCGGCGAAGAAGGGACTCTTCGGCAAGAAGCGGGCCCAGACCATCGACCTGGACGCCTCCGCGCTGCTCTTCGACGCCAAGGGCAGCCTGGTCGACCAGGTTTGGTTCCAGCAGCTGAACAGCTTGGACGGCTCGGTCCAGCACACCGGCGACAACCTGACCGGCGAGGGCGAGGGCGACGACGAGTCGATCCGGGTCGACCTGTCGAAGGTTCCGGCCAACGTCACCACCCTGGTCTTCACGGTCAACTCGTTCACCGGTCAGGACTTCTCCCAGATCGAGAACGCGTTCTGCCGGCTCGTCGACGAGACCAGCGACGCCGAGATCGCCCGCTACGACCTCACCGGCTCCGGCCCGCACAACGCCCAGATCATGGCCAAGCTGGCCCGTGACGGTGCCGGCTGGTCGATGACCGCGATCGGTGTCCCGGCCAGCGGCCGGACCTTCCGCGATCTGCTGCCCGCGGTCGCCGGGCAGCTGTAGCACCATTGATCCAGACCTGACACCACAGCTAGGAGTCGACGACATGTCCGAGCTCGACCTCGGTGCGACGGCCACCCCCGCGTCGGCGGCCACCACCACGCCCGCCCCGGCCGCCGGGGGCCTCGTCCTCAGCCCACCGGCACCGGTCTCGGTGGTCAAGGAGGAGGAGGCGGCCGGCGCGATCCCGGTCGACGACGCGAAGAAGACCGAGCTGGCCCAGCGCGCCGCGGCCTTCGCCAACGAGCTCGCCGCCATGGACCACCGCGCACCCGACTTCGCCAAGAAGGTCGAGTCGATCACTTCGATGGGCGACAAGGAGCTCCGCGCGTCGGCCAGCGTCTCGAACCGGATGCTCGACCGGCCGGCCGCGGTCATGAAAGCCGGCAAGGGTGGGGGTGGCGGCGACGCCCAGACGCGGGTGGCCGGCACGCTGAACGACCTGCGCAACACCGTCACCGACCTCGACCCCAACCGGGCCGACCTCACCGGCGCCAAGAAGCTGCTCAAGTGGCTGCCCGGCGGCGACCGGATCCAGAAGTACTTCCAGAAGTACGAGTCGGCCCAGACCCAGCTGAACGCGATCATCAAGTCCCTCGAGTCCGGCCAGGACGATCTCCGCAAGGACAATGCGGCGATCGAGACCGAGAAGGCCAACATGTGGACGACGATGGGCAAGCTGAGCGAGTACAACCAGCTCGCCGGCGCCCTCGACGAGGCCGTCACCAACAAGGTGGCCGAGCTCGAGGCGGCCGGCAACACCGAGGCCGCGACCGCGTTGAAGTCGGACGCGCTGTTCGCGATCCGGCAGCGGCGGCAGGACATCATGACCCAGATGGCCGTGTCGGTGCAGGGTTACATGGCGCTCGATCTCGTCCGCAAGAACAACCTCGAGCTGATCAAGGGCGTCGACCGCGCGCAGACGACGACGATCTCGGCGCTGCGCACCGCGGTCATCGTGTCGCAGGCCCTCGCCCGGCAGAAGCTCGTCCTCGACCAGATCACCGCGCTGAACACCACGACGTCCAACTTGATCGAGTCGACGTCGAACCAGCTGCGGGTGCAGGGGGCGGAGATCAACCAGCAGGCGGCCAGCAGCACGATCGACATCCAGAAGCTGCAGGTCGCCTTCGACAACGTCTTCCAGACGATGGACGCGCTGGACACCTTCCGGGCGCAGGCCGTCGACTCGATGGCGCAGACGGTCACCGCGCTCGAGGGGCAGATCGAGCGGGCCAAGCCCTACCTCGAACGGACGCGTCGCGGCGAGGGGCAGTCCGACACGCTGCCCGGCGGCGGCAGCACCTCGGCGATCGGATCCTGACCTCCACGTGCGCGCACTGATGCGGTCATGACCTGGTTCCGCCGCGGCAACGACCAGCCGCCCGCCCCGCCGGAGCCGCCCCCGGATCACGACAGCCCGGACAAGCTCCGCGGCCGGCTGTGGGAGCTCGTCCAGCTGATCAACCGCAGCGCGGGCCGGCTGCCGGTCGAGGCCGTGGTCTTCGCCCGGCAGACGACCGACACGATCCGAGAGGTGATCGAGACCTCGGCCGACGGCGCGCTCGACGTGTACGCGGTCGTGCAGATCAACGGCATCGTCGACGACTACCTGCCGACGACGCTGCGCGCGTACCTGAACCTGGACCCGGCGGCGACCGAGCAGGCCGGCCCGTCCGGGCGCACGCCCCGGGCGGCCCTGCGCGAGCAGCTGGAGTCGTTGAGCGCCGCCGCGCAGGAGCTGCTCGACGCCAGCCGCGCGCACGACGTCGACGCATTGTTCACGCAGGGCAACTTCCTGAAGACGAAGTTCACCCGCTCCGACCTCGACCTGTGACGCGCCAGTAGGGTCGACGTCGAGATGGCCGAGATGAAGCGGGGGGCCAACGTCGCCCTCACCCAGGAGATCCCCGGGTTGACCGGGCTCGTGCTCGGGATGAAGTGGAACGCCGGTGCCGAGCGCGTGCTGGAGGACAGCCTCGTCTTCGCCGCGATCCTCTGCGGCCCCGACGGACGGGCCCGCGGCGACCAGGACTTCGTCTTCTTCAACCAGATCAGCTCACCCGAGCGGTCGGTGCAGGAGTTGGAGCGGGCGCTCGGTGGCGATCAGGAGCAGATCGTCGTCGACCTCGCGGCCGTGCCGGCCGCGATCGACCGGATCGTCGTCGTGCTGTACGTCAACGACGGCCCGGCGCAGCGCCGCACACTAGGCCAGCTTCGCTCGTGCGTGATCCGGGTGCTCGACGCGAAGGACAACCGGGAACTCGTCCGTTCCGAGGAGCTCGCGTCCGCGTTCAACGCCGAGACGGCGGTGGCGCTCGGCGAGCTGTACCGGCACACCAGCGGTTGGAAGTTCAAAGTTCTGGGTCAGGGTTACTCGAAGGGCATCGTCGGGATCGCTGCTGACTACGGGATCCCGCTGTGACCGTCGGCGACCCGGCCACCGCCCCGCCCCGGCCCGACCTCACCTTCCTGCACCGGCGGTCCAAGCCGAAGCCCCCGCCGGCCCTGTCCGACTTCATCGCCGGCCGCGCGACAGCACACAACCACACCGGTTCTCAGCCGGCGCCGCCCGCCGCCTCGGCCCCGGCCCCGTCGCCCCCGATCAGCTTCGCCCGGCCGGGTTCGGCGCGCAGCTCGCTGGATCTCTCGACACCGGCCACGGCGCCTCCGCCCGCGGCAGCGCCGTCGCCGCCCGCGGCGCCGCCCCCGGCCCGGCCGGGCTCGTCCTCGGTCCTCGACCTGTCCGACCCGGAGCCCCCGCGCCCGACCGCGGCCGTTCCGGGCGCCCAGCCTGCGGTCTCCGGGCTGCACGTCCACCGCGACACCCGGATCGCCGCCGGGGGCCAGCAGCTGCTCGACGTGCGGGTCCCGACGGTCACGCTGACCCGGGTGCAGTCCGGCATCGGGCACCTGGAGATCGAGGCGGTGTGCTCGCCCGCGGTCGGCGACCTGCGACTCGGCGCGGCCTACCAACTCCGCGGCGGTGTCTCGTCGACCGTCCAGTATGCGGGTGGCAACCGGTTCGCCCCGTCCTCCCGGCGGCCGGTGATCGTCGCCGGCCGCGACGAGTACGAGCACCTCAGCCTCGACCTGCGGCAGGTGCACAGCCTCGAACGGATCGCGGTCTACGCCTTCTCCGAGTCGCGCGTCGACCTGCACTGGGGCGGCACGCTGGTGGTCACGACCTTCGGCGGCGCGCGGATCGAGTTGCCGCTCGAGACGCTGTTCGCCGGCAAGACTGCGGTGCTGATGTCGATCTACAACCTCGACGGCGAGCTGGTGATCCGGGCCGAGATGGAGACGATCGCCGGCGAGGTCCGCGACGCCGCCCGCGCCTACGGCTATGAGCGCATCACCTGGCGCGACGACCGCACGCCCGTCGACGCCTGAGCGATTCGGGCGGGCCGGATCGTCGCCGTCGAAATCGTGGCCTTCACCGTATGACCGGCAGTGTCGAATCGGGGCGGCCGTGTTCGTAGCAATGGTGAGGCCGCCCACCGAGGGCCGGCACCGACGAGCGCCACAGGAGATGATGTTGCGATGCAGTACCTGGTTTCCGTGATCGACGACAAGAGCAACCCCGGCCGCACGGACCGGCAGCCGGCCATCAGCGAGTTCAACGAACGGCTGATCGCCGAGGGCTACTGGGTCTTCGCCGGCGGGCTCGCCGACACCACCGCCGCCACCGTCATCGACAACCGGGGCGAGCAGCCGGTGTTCACCGATGGGCCGTTCGTCGAGTCGAAGGAGTACCTCGCCGGCGTCTGGGTGTGGGAGGCCCCCGACCTGGACGTGGCGCTCAAGCTCGCCACCGAGGCATCGAAGGTCTGCGACCGGAAGATCGAGGTCCGGCCGTTCCGGTGAGAGCGGCCTCGTCGACCTACGCGCCGGGCGGCAGCGGGCCGGGGAACGGCGGCGGGACGAAACCGGGCGGCGGCGGCGCCGGCACGAAGTCCGGTGGGGTGATCACGGGCGAGTTCGGCCGGGTGACGGCTGGGGCCGGTTCGTCCACGGTGATGCCGAAGTCGGTGGCGAGTCCGGCGAGCCCGCTGGCGTAGCCCTGGCCCACCGCCCGGAACTTCCACCGCCGGTCGCGGCGGTAGAACTCGCCGCTGATCAGCGCGGTCTCGGTCTGGGCGGCGATGACGAACTCGACCAGAGCGGCACCGGTACCGGCGTCGCTGATGACGAGCCGCAGGCCCGGCACCTGGCCGAACGTCCCGCCGTCGGCCGAGGCAGCGAGCACGACCCGCTCCACCTCGTTCGGCAAGCGTGCGAGGTCCACCTCGACGGTGTCCGTGGTCCCGACCTTGCCGGCGTGCCGGACCGTCCCGCTGGGGTGCCGGGTCTGGTTGAAGAACACGAAGTCGTCGTCCGAGGCCACCCGCCCGTCGGCGCGCAGCAGCAGCGCCGAACCGTCGACATCGGGGACGGCCTGACCGCTGCCCCACGACAGCTGCGCCCGCACGGCCGCGGCGTCGATCGGGAGGTTGCCGCCCTTGGCGATCGTCGTCATGCGTCCATCGTCCCTGACCGGCCCGGCTCAGCCGCCGAGGCGCACCTGCCGGGCGGCCGACGGCACCAGCTTCTTCACCGTCCGGTAGTCGTGGAACTCGCCGAGCGCCCGGACGCGCCACAACCCGGGCTGCTCGGCCCGCCGCAGTTCGGCCATGAGCACCGCGGTGCTGGGCTGGGTGTCGGAGAGGTCGAAGCGGACCAGCGGCTCGTTGGTGTCGACGTCGCGGACCGCGCAGTACGCGTTCGCGATGTCGGTGAAGGTCTGCTTGCGGAAGGAGTTGATCGTGAACACCAGCGAGTGGACGTTGGCCGGCAGCCGGGCCAGGTCGACCAGGATCTGCTCGGCGTCGCCGCCCGCCCCACCCTTGCGGTTGTCGCCGGTGTGCTGCAGCGCGCCGTAGAACTCGTTGGTGTGCAGGTACCAGACGATCGCCAGCTTCTCGGCGTTCGAGTCGAACGCGATGACCGAGGCATCGAGGTCGACGTCGCTACGCCCCTCGGCCGGCGTCCAGCCGAGGCTGAAGACGACCCGGGTCAGCGGGCCCGCGGTCGTGTGCGTGAGGTCGATCCGCTCGTTCCTGACCAGGGTCACCCCGCCGGCCGGCGGCGGGGGAGCGGCCGCCCAGACGGCCGGCGGCGCAGCCGGCGACGCCGGCGCCGGCGGCGGCGGATACGGGGCCGGGGCCGGTGGCGGCATCCACTGCTCCGCCGGTGGTGCGGGCGGAGGCGGAGCCCACTGCTCGGTCGGTGGTGCGGGCGGTGCGGCCGGCACGTCGGTCGGCGCGTCGGTCGGCATGGGGAGCACCAATCCGACGCCGCCGCCGGAGAGATCGAGCCCGAGCCCGACGCCCGGCGGCAGGACGGCGGCGACCGGCGCCGGCGCCGGCGCCGAGAGATCGAGTTCGGACGCCGCCGGGGCCGGTGCGGGTTCCGGTGCCGGCGGCACCGGCGCGGGAGCCGTCGCGGGCTCGTCCGGCGCCGAACCGACGTCGATGCCGAAGTCGCTCGCCAGTCCGGCCAGCCCGGCCGAGTAACCCTGACCGATGGCCCGGAACTTCCACCCGCCGTCGCGGCGGTACAGCTCGGCGCTGAGGAACGCGGTCTCGGTGCCGGCCTGCATGGGGAAGGACGCGATCGGCTGGCCGGTCGCGAGGTCGGTCAGCAGCAGCTGCAGGTCCGGCACCTGGCCGAAGGTGCCACCGTCGGCCGAGGCGGCGAGGACGATCCGGGTGTAGTCCGCCGGCACCCGTCCCAGGTCGACGTCGACCGAGTCCGAGGCCCGCGGCGGGGGTGTCTCGCCGGCCAGCCGGACCGCCCCCGAGTAGTGCTGGGGCTGGTTGTAGAACACGAAATCCGCATCCGAGCCCACCTCGCCGCTCCCCTCGAGGAGCAGCGCCGAACAGTCGACGTCGGGCACGCCGGGGCCGCCCGTCCACAGCAGGGTTGCCCGCACGGCAGCAGCCGTTATGGGGATGTTGCTGCCCATGCTCATCTGCGTCATGCCGGGATCGTGCCAGACGTCATCTGGATGACACAGGAACTACTTCGGCGGACTCACTTTGACATGGCACCATGCGCCAATGCGGCACTTCGGCTTTCTCGGCCCGGACGAGCGGGAGCGGCTGTTCCTGCGCGCGCCCGTGGAGTTCAGCGCCGACGCCGAAGCCGAACGGATCGGTGTCTCGCTGGGGGCGACACTGTACTGCCCGGCGACCCGTCCCCGGCTGGCCCGCGACATCATCCGGCGGGCCGCGCAGGGGGTGGCCGCGCTCATCGTCTGTCTCGAGGACTCGGTCCGCGACTGCGATCTGGTCGCGGCGGAACTCAACGCGGTCGCCCAGTTGCGAGAGGCGGCGACCGCCGGTGCCGACCTGCCGCTCATCTTCATCCGCATCCGCAGTGCCACGCAGATCCCGATGCTGGTGGCCGGCCTGGCGGAGCACGCCGGGGTGCTGGCCGGGTTCGTCGTGCCGAAGTTCACCGAGGACAACGGCGCGGGGTACTTCGACGAGGTCCTCGCGGCCAGTGACGCGATCGGCCGGCGGCTGCTGGTGATGCCGGTCCTCGAATCGACCGGTCTCGCGTTCATCGAGTCACGGGTCCGCAGCCTCACCGCCACGCGCGAACTGGTCGACAAGTACCGCGACCTGGTCCCGGCCGTGCGGATCGGCGCCACCGACCTGTCCGGCGCGTACGGCCTGCGCCGATCGCGAGAGTTCACGGTGTGGGACGTGCGGGTGGTCGCCGACGTGATCAGCGCCGTGGTCAACGTGTTCGGCCGCACCGACGGCGGCGGCTACGTCGTCGCCGGTCCGGTGTGGGAGTACTACTCGGCCACCGAGCGGCTGTTCAAGCCGCAACTGCGCGAAACGCCGTTCGTCGCCCACGAGGAGCGGGCGCTACGGGCCAAGCTGATCGCGGCCGACCTCGACGGGCTGATCCGCGAGGTCGCCCTCGACCGCGCCAACGGCCTGACCGGCAAGACGGTCATCCACCCGACGCACGTCGCCGCCGTCCATGCGCTGTCGGTGGTGACGCAGGAGGAGTACGAGGACGCCTGCGCCATCCTCGCCACCAACGGCGAGGGCGGGGCCGCGGCCTCCAAGTTCGCCAACAAGATGAACGAGAGCAAGCCGCACACCACGTGGGCCCGGCGGACGATCCTGCGGGCCGAGGCCTTCGGCGTCGCGCACGACGGCATCTCGTTCGTCGACCTGCTCGGCGCGGGTCTGCATCAATGAGCTCGTGGGTTGCCGATCGGTTCGGGGTCAAGCTCAGCGGCGAGGCCCGCCTGAGCGAGCTCGTCGGGCTGGCCCTGCGCCGCAACCCGCGCCGGGCCCACCTGCTGGTGTCCACCGTGCTGGGCAAGCACGTGCCGGCCGATCCGCGCATCGTCCACGGCCGCGGGCTCGAGCTCGGCCGGCTGGTCGCCGAGCGGCTGGCCGGGGCGTCGGCGCTCGTGTTGGGGTTCGCGGAGACGGCGACCGGCCTGGGTCACTGCGTCGCCGAGGCGCTCGGGGCCGACTACCTGCACTCGACCCGGCGGGCCGTCCCGACCGCGCGACCGGTCGCCGGGTTCGTCGAGGAGCACAGCCACGCCACCGACCACCAGCTGCTGCCCGACGATCCGGCCCTGCTCGCGCGGGGCGCGGTCGCCGTCCTCGTCGACGACGAGCTCTCCACCGGACGTACCGCGCTGAACACGATCGCGGCGCTGCACGAGGCGGCGCCGCGCGAGCGCTACGTGATCGCGGCGCTCGTCGACCTCCGCTCGCCCGACGACCGGGCGGCGATGGGCCGCGCGGCCGCCGGCCTCGGGGTGCGGGTCGACGTCGTCGCCCTCGCCCGCGGCGCGGTGTCGTGGCCGCCCGACTTCCCCCGGCGGGCGGCCGCGGAGGCGACCGACCAGCCTCCGGCCCCGGCCGGCGCCCGGGCCGAGGTGATCACGACCGCGCCGGCCTGGCCGGACGGCGTCCGGGAAAGCGGGCGGCACGGCTTCAGTGCGGCCGACGTGGCGGCGGCGCGGACGGCGGCCAAGGCGGTCGCGGCCGAGGTCGCGGCCGGCTGCGGTGCACGGGTGCTCGTCCTCGGCACCGAGGAGTTGATGTACGCCCCGACGCTGATCGCGCTGGAGCTGGCCGAGCTGGTGCCGGTCGTGCGGGTGTCCTCGACCACCCGCTCGCCGGTGTTCGCGCTCGACGAGCCCGGCTACCCCATCCGCAGCCGGCTCGACTTCCCGAGCCACGATCCGGCCGTCGACGGCCCGGGCCCGCGCTTCGCCTACAACGTCGACGGCGGTTTCGCCGACATCGTCCTCGTCGTGGACGCCGAGGCCGACACCGCCGAACTGTGGAGCGGGCTGGTCGCGCAGTTGCGCGGCCGGGCCGACCGCGTGCACGTAGTCCGGCTGCCGACCCACCGCCCCCTGCCGCTGCCGCTGCAGGGGCCCGGGTTCGGCAGCTACGCCGCCGAGGAGGTGGCCTGGCTGCTCACCGATCTCTCCGGCGTCGCGCTCGAGGCGCCGACCGAGGAGCGGGAGGAGGCGATCCAGTCCGGCGGCGCGCACTACGCCGAGTCGCTGCCGGTGGAGTACCAGCCCGACGCCGAGTACCAGCAGCTGTTCGGCCGGGCGCTGGACGAGGCCGCGGCCCGGATCGCGCACGCCGTCGGCGTCGTCACCGAGATCGTGCTGGCCGAGCGCGGGCCGGCGCCGGTGCTGGCGTCGCTGGCCCGGGCCGGCACCCCGGTCGGCGTGCTGATGCGGCGCTGGGCCCGGTTCGCGCACGACCTCGACCTGCCGCACTACGCGCTGAGCATCGTCCGCGGCCGCGGCATCGACACCGTCGCCCTGCGCTACCTCGCGGCGCACCACCACCCGGACCAGGTCGTCTTCGTCGACGGCTGGACCGGCAAGGGTGCGATCGCCCGCGAACTCGCGGCCGCGGTGGCGGCGGCGAACGCGGCGCTGGGCACGAACTTCTCGGCCGAGCTCGCGGTGCTCGCCGACCCCGGCTCGTGCGTGTCGACCTTCGGCACCCGCGACGACTTCCTCGTCCCGTCCGCCTGTCTCAACTCCACGGTGTCCGGGCTGGTCTCGCGCACCGTGCTGAACCCGGCGATCCTCGCCCCGGGTCAGTTCCACGGCGCGAAGTTCTACGCCGACCTCGCCGCGGCCGACGTCTCGAACCGGTTCCTCGACGCCGTGACCGCTCGCTTCCCCGACGTCGCGGCCGCGGTGGCCCGGGACTGGCCCGAGCGGCAGGCAGCCGACCGCACCCCGACGTGGGCCGGCTGGCGGGATGTCGAGAGGCTCAGCGCGCGGTTCGGCATCGGCGACGTCACGCTGATCAAGCCGGGCGTGGGGGAGACGACCCGGGTGCTGCTGCGCCGGGTGCCGTGGAGGGTGCTGGCCCGCCCCGGCGCCGCGGCCGAGCTCGCGCACGTCCGGCTGCTCGCGCAGCGGCGGGGCGTGCCGGTGGAGGAGGTCGACGGGCTCAGCTATAGCTGCGTCGGGCTGATCCGTCCGCGCTACACCCGCGGCGCGACCGGTGCCGACGGCCAGGCGGTGCCGCAATGATCCTCGTGGCCTCCGACCTCGACCGCACCCTGATCTACTCGCGGGGCGCGCTCGAGGCGCACGGCGACACCAAGCGTCAACTCGTCGCCGTCGAGCGGCACGAGGGCAAGGACGCGTCGTGGATGACCGCCGGCGCCGCGGCCGCGTTCGCCGGGCTGCACGGGCATGCGGTCGTCGTCCCGGTCACCACCCGGACGCCCGAGCAGTGGAACCGTATCCGGCTGCCCGGGCCCCGGCCGCGGTACGCGATCACCGCCAACGGCGGCGTCCTGCTCGTCGACGGCCGGTTCGATCACGGCTGGGACGCGACGGTGGCGGCCGAGCTGGCGCAGGTCGCGCCGCTGCGCGAGATCTGGGAGCACGCGTCGCTGGTCTGTCGGCCGGAGTGGACGGTGAAGCTGCGCAACGCGCGCGGGCTGTTCTGCTACGCCGTGCTGCACCGCAAGCGGATCCCGCCCGGTTTCCTCGCCGAGGCCGCGGCCTGGGCGGGCGACCGCGGCTGGCAGCTTTCGTTGCAGGGCCGCAAGCTGTACTGGGTGCCGAAGTCGCTCACCAAGAGCGCTGCGGTGGCCGAGGTCGCGCGGCGGGACGGGGTGGCGACGGTGGTCGCCGCCGGCGACTCGCTGCTCGACGCCGACCTGCTCGAGGCGGCCGACCGCGGCATCGCCGCGCGGCACGGCGAACTCGTCGCCAGCGGTTGGAGCGCCCCGACCGTTGCCGTCACCGAGTTCAGCGGGGTGCGGGCCGGGGCCGAGATCGTCGACTGGTTCGTGACGCAGGCGCAGGGCTGACCGCCGACGACCGCCGCGTCGACTGGACGCGGCGGCCGCGGATGACCGCTACTTGCTCGGCTCCGGCACGTGGCACTTCACCTTCGGGTTCGCGCCCACGTAGTTCAGCGGACCGGCCAGGATCGTCACGGCGATCGTGCCGAAACCGGCGCAGTTGGGCTTCTTGCTGCTGTAGTAGTGCCGCTGCCCCGCGGCGAGCGCGCCGATGAGCAGCCACACCAGCAGCACGACGGTGACGATGCGTCCGACGCCTGATCGACGGCGGTACCTCGTGTTGTACGTCATGGCAACCTCCCGGCCGAATCGCGCTAGCGGCTCCAGCTCGCCCGGCGGCTGAACAGCCAGATGACGGCGAGGATGACGACCAACCACAACAGCGGGTGGACCACGAGGCCGAGCGCCGCGGCGACGACCACGATCAACAGGGCGATCAGGATGTCCATCAACATGACTGCACGCTCCGGCAAGCGCGGGACCATGGTTTGGTCCGAGTAACGAGGTCGTACCCGCTCCTCGGCATCAATAACCGCTGCCCGTGACTGGCCGCGGCGTCCTGCCGCCCTACGACCGCAGCCCGACGCCGTCGAAGTGCCAGAAGGTGTCGTTGTAGACCAGCGCGCCGGTCATCCAGGACTCGTGGCCGGGCAGCAGGATCACCTGGAATGCGACGTCCGGGATCCGCACCGACGGCGCGGTGAAGCCGTGCCCGTCGGCCCGCTCCCACCCGAGCCGCGAGTAGTAGCCGGGATCGCCTTCCAGGAACACCGCCGGGGCGCCGAGTTGCCGGGCCTGCTCGACCGCGGCCGCGCAGAGGGCTCGCCCGATCCCGTGCCGCTGGTGGGTCGGCGCCACGCCGACCGGGCTGAGCACGAGCACTTCGACGAGCGCCGGCGCAGCGTCCACCCAGGACCGGGACAGCTGCACGTGCCCGGCGATCGCGCCGTCGACGTCGGCCACCAGCGCCGGGCCGGGACGGTCAGGGCGGGCGAGCAGCGCCTCGGCGAGGTCGGCCACATGCCCGTCGTCGGCGAAGGCGTCGGTGAGGACGCGGCGCACCGCGGCCGCGTCGTCGGGGTGCTGCTCCCTGATCTGCATGTCCATCATCGTGCCGCGCCGGCCGGATGCCGGTCCGGAAGAGGTGCCTTTCTCGAGATGCTGGTGCGGAATCGATCGCGCGCGGACTGCCAACCCGGACTCGAGACGCCCATTCGCCATCACGTGCGTGGCGCAGGGGAGACGCACGCAGTACCCGATGAGTGCGTTGCGCTCACGCAGGGCGCCGGTTTGCATCTGCACTGGTCGCGATCTCGGGATGGCGGGCGGGGATAGCGACCGCTACGAGTGCAAAGCGCAGCGCGCGGGCGCGGCACGGAGCGCTTGCTCGGCCGGACCACGTGTTCCCCGCTTGGTCTGGTTGCCGGTAGCGCGGGCACGGCAACCACACCGACGGCGGCGGCTCCGGAGGCGGTCAGCCGCGGCGGTGACGCCGGACCGCGATCAGCACGATGACGGCCGCCACGGCGACCGGTGCCAGCCGCTTGGCCACCGCGGGGCCGGCGTGGTGCAGCAGGTCGATGGGCTCGACGTGACGTTCAGGGCCGGACGTCGAAGCGGCCCGCCCGTTCACTGTCGCCATGCTTACCCCTTCCGGCCGGTCGGACGCGATCGACTCGGCCACCGCGGCCGCGGCGGCCACATCGGCCTTCGTGGTCAGGTCGGATTCGGTGGTGGGATCGGACTCGGGGTCGGTTACGTCGGCCGGTTCGGCCGCGCTCGCCGGTTCCGTCACGCTGGGTGGCGCGCTGGGTGGCGCGCTGGGTGGTTCAGCCTTGCTGACCGGCTCGGCCGGCGGCTCAGCGGCCGTCGCCGCGGGCTTGGCCGGCTTGGGCCGGGTCCGCTTGGCCGGAGCGGCCGGAGCGGCCGGCGCCGCTGCGGAGGCGTGGTCGCCGGCACCGATCGTCTTGGCGAGTTCGTCGGCGAACTGCCCGAGCAGCTTGTTGCCGACGTCGACCATCACGCCCCGCCCGAACTGGGCCGGCTTGCCGGTGATGTCGAGCTCGGTGTTCACCTTCACCGTCGTCGCCCGGCCGCCGTCGTCGTGCATCGTGGCGGTCACCTTGGCCGCCGCGGTGCCGTTGCCCCGGGCGTCCCGGCCGCGGGCGTCGATGACGACCCGGCGGGCCGCTTCGTCCTTCTCCAGGAAGGTGGCTTTGCCCTTGTAGGTGAGATTGATCGGGCCCAGCTTGACCTTCACGGTGCCGGTGAAGTCGTCACCGTCGACCGAGTCGATCGCCGCACCGGGCATGCAGGGGCCGATCCGCTCGATGTCGATCAGGATTCCCCACGCCTCGTCGATGCCGATCGGAACGCTGAACGAATGCTCGAGCTGCACGAATCCCTCTCCTCGATCGCCTCAGATGCTCGCCGCCGCAGTGACGGCCCGCCTGGTGAGAACCCTAGCGAGGTGTTCCCGGTAGTCGGCGTTCCCGGACAGGTCCGACGGGGCGTGCGTGCCCTCGGCGGCGTGCTCGGCCCCGGCCGCGATCGCCTCGGCCGACGCGTCGGCACCGGCCAGCGCCGACTCGGCCGCCGTCGCCCGCAGCGGCGTCGACCCCATGTTGGTCAGCCCGATCCGGGCCTCGGTGATCGAACCGTTCGAGCGGTGGACGAGCGCGGCGACGCCGACGATCGACCACGCCTGGGCGACCCGGTTGAACTTCTCGTAGTGCGACGACCAGCCGGCACCGAGTTTCGGCACGCGGATGGCGGTCAGCACCTCGTCCGGGTTCAGCGCGGTGGTCAGGTAGTCGAGGAAGAACTCGCTCGCCGGGATGCGCCGCTCACCGCCGCCACCGGTGGCCACGAACTCGCAGTCCAGGGCCAGCGCGACCGCGCCGAGGTCGCCGGCCGGGTCGGCGTGGGCGAGGGCCCCGCCGAAGGTGCCGCGGTGCCGCACTTGCGGATCGGCCACCGTCTCGGTCGCCTGGGCGATCAGCGGGGCGTGCTCGAGCACGAGGGCGTCGCGCATGACGTCGTGATGCGTGGTCATCGCGCCGATGACGATCGCATCGCCGTCGTCGCGCACGCCCCTCAGTTCCGGGATGCGACCGACGTCCACGACGGTCGACGGGTACGACATCCGCAGTCGCAGCACGGGGATGAGGGACTGACCGCCGGCGAGGATCTTGCCGTCCTCACCGGCGGCACCGATCGCGCTGACGGCCTCGGCGATCGACGACGGCCGGACGTAGTCGAAGCTCGCGGGAATCATGCCGGGCCCCCTTCCCCGTCCGAGGTGCTCATACTCGCGCCGCCGTAGGCGTTGGTGCCCTCGGCCGCCCGGTGCGCGCCGCCGTCGCCACCGTGGATCGCCCGCCACACGCGCTCGGGCGTGGCCGGCATCCGGATGTCGTTGACGCCGAACGGCCGCAGCGCGTCGACGACGGCGTTGATCACGGCCGGCGTCGAGGCGATCGTCCCGGCCTCGCCCACGCCCTTCACCCCGAGCGGGTTGGAGGTGGACGGCGTCTCGGTGCGGTCGGTGGTGAACGACGGCAGGTCGGCCGCCGACGGCAGCGTGTAGTCGACGAACGTGCCGGTGGTCAGGTTGCCCGACTCGTCGTAGATCGCCTCCTCGAACAGGGCCTGCGCGATGCCCTGCGCGAGCCCGCCGTGGACCTGGCCCTCGACGATGAGCGGGTTGATCGGCACGCCGACATCGTCGACGCACACGTACTTGCGGATCGACACCTGCCCCGTCTCGGTGTCGACGTCGACGGCGCAGAGGTGGGTGCCGTGCGGGAAGGAGAAGTTCTCCGGGTCGTAGACGGCGTCGGAGTCCAGGCTCGGCTCCACGCCGTCGGGCAGGTTGTGCGCCATGAATGCCGCGAAGGCGACCTCACCGATCGACACCGCCGAGCCGGGGGAGCCCTTGACCGAGAAGCTGCCCGAGGTGAACTCCAGGTCGTCCTCGTTGGCCTCGAGCAGGTGGGCGGCGATCTTCTTCGCCTTGGCCACGACCTTCTCGGCCGCCTTGACGATCGCGATGCCGCCGACGGCGAGCGAGCGCGAGCCGTAGGTGTCGAGGCCCTTCGGCGAGGACTGGGTGTCGCCGTGGATGATCGAGACGTCCTCCCAGGCCACGCCGAGCTGGTCGGCGGCGATCTGCGCGAACGCCGTCTCGTGCCCCTGGCCGTGCGCGCTCGCGCCGGTGACGACCTCGACCTTGCCGGTGGCGAGCATCCGCACCGAGGCCGACTCCCAGCCGCCGGCGCCGAAAGCCAGCGAACCGAGCACGCGGGACGGTGCGAGGCCGCACATCTCGGTGAAGGTCGAGATGCCGAGACCGAGCTGCACGGGGTCGTTCGACTCGCGGCGCCGCTTCTGCTCGGCCCGCAGCTCGTCCCAGCCGATCAGCTCGAGCGCCTTGTCGGTGGCGGCCTCGTAGTTGCCGCTGTCGTAGGTCAGGCCGCAGACCGTGGTGAACGGGAACTCCTCGTGCTTGATCCAGTTCTTGCGGCGCAGCTCCATCGGGTCCAGGTCGAGCTCCATGGCGAGCTCGTCCATGATCCGCTCGATCGCGAACGTCGCCTCGGGGCGGCCGGCCCCGCGGTAGGCGTCCGTAGCGGTCTTGGTGGTGAAGACGCCGTCGCAGACGAACCGGTACGCGGGGAACTTGTAGATGGCGTTGTACATGAACGCGCCGAGGATGGGCACGCCCGGCCCGACCAGCCGCAGGTAGGCGCCCATGTCGGCCATCAGATGGACGTCGAGCCCGGTCACGGTGCCGTCGCGCTTGGCGGTGATCGTGATGTCCTGGATCTGGTCGCGGCCGTGGTGGGCCGACATCAGCGACTCCGAGCGCGACTCGGTGTACTTCGCCGGCTTGCCCAGCCGCCGGGCGACGAGTGTGGTGATGACCTCTTCCGGGGTCACCGGGATCTTGCCGCCGAACCCGCCGCCGACGTCCGGGGCGACGACCCGCACCTTCTGCTCGTCGATGCCGAGCGTCAGCGCCAGCATGGTGCGCAGGATGTGCGGGATCTGGGTGGCCGAGTGGACGACCACGCCGTCGCCGACCGGCTGCACCATCGTCGAGCGCGGCTCCATGAAGGCCGGGATCAACCGCTGCTGGATGAACCGCCGCTGGACCGTGATCTCGGCGTTGGCCAGGGCCTCGTCGATGGGCGCGCCGGTGCCGGCCGCGCCGGCCTCGAACTCCCAGGTGTAGGACTTGTTCGAGGTCGTGTTCGGGTGCACGAGCGGTGAGTCGGGGGCCAGGGCGGCCTCCATGTCGAGGATCGCCGGCAGCGGCTCGTACTCGACGTCGATGCCCTCAAGGGCGTCCTGCGCCTCGGCCTTCGTGCGGGCGGCGATGACCGCGACCGCCTCGCCGACGTGGTTCACCTGGCCGATCGCGAGCGACGGCGCGCCCGGGTTGACCATGTCCGGCGTGACCGGCCACGCGCACGGCAGGTTGCCCTGGGTGTCGGCGAAGTCCTGGCCGGTGAAGACCGCCACCACGCCGGGACGGCTCTTGGCCTCGGTGGTGTCGATCGAGGTGATGGTCGCGTGGGCCATCGGGCTGCGCAGGATCGCCAGGTGGAGCAGGCCCGGCAGGGTCATGTTGTCGGTCCAGGTCGTGCGACCGGTGATGAGGTGCTGGTCCTCCTTGCGGCGGCGCGACTGGCCGATCTCGGCCGCGCGCTCGTCGACCGCGGTCATGACTGGGCCCCGGCAGCGGCCTGGGCCGCCTTGACGATGTTCTGGTAGCCGGTACAGCGACAGAGGTTGCCCTCGATACCTTCGCGTATGTCCTCTTCGGACGGGTTCGGGTTGTCGCGCAGCAGGTCACGGACGGCCATGATCATCCCCGGCGTGCAGAAGCCGCACTGCAGGGCGTGTGTCTCGTGGAACGCCGCCTGGACGGGGTGCAGGGTGCCGTCTTCGGCGGCGAGCCCTTCGATGGTGGTGACCTCGCTGCCGTCGGCCTGCACGGCCAGGACGGTGCAGCTCTTGACGCTGCGGCCGTCGAGGTCGACGGTGCAGGCGCCGCAGTTGCTGGTGTCGCAGCCGACGACCGTGCCGACCTTGCCGAGTTGCTCGCGCAGGTAGTGGACGAGCAGCGTGCGGGGTTCGACCTCGTCGGCGTAGTTGACGCCGTCGACGGTGACGTTGATCTGGACCTTCGAGCCGGACATCGAGCCTCCAGGAGGGGTGATCACCCGACGCTAGCGGGGTGTGACCTGGATTACGAGAGGGGACAGCGAGGCCGAATGTCCTCCTAGGTTGCGGTTCCGGATTCGCGGTGGATCGGACCGGTCACCTGCCGCAACTGCGCACCGGACCCACCCCAGCGCGCGGCGATGATCTCGGCGGCGACCGAGACCGCCGTCTCCTCCGGCGTGCGGCCCCCCACATCGAGGCCGATCGGGGCGTGCAGGCGGGCGAGATCGGCGTCGGTGAACCCGAGTTCCTTGAGCCGCTTCTCCCGGTCGTCGTTGGTCTGCCGTGACCCCATGGCCCCGAGATAGGCGAGCGGCATGCGCAGCGCCACCTCGAGCAGCGGGACGTCGAACTTCGGGTCGTGCGTGAGCACGCAGACGACGGTCCGCTCGTCCACCTCGGTCTGGGCGAGGTAGCGGTGCGGCCAGGCGACGACCACCTCGTCGGCGTCCGGGAAGCGCTTCTTCGTCGCGAACGTGGGCCGGGCGTCGCAGACCGTCACCCGGTAGCCGAGGAAGGCGCCGATCCGGGCCACGGCGGCCGCGAAGTCGATCGCGCCGAAGACGATCATCCGGGGTTTCGGGGCGTAGGACGCGACGAAGACCGCCAGCTCGTCGCCGCGCCGCTCCCCGTCCGGCCCGTAGTGGACGATGCCGGTGCTGCCCTGCAGCAGCAGCCCGCGGGCGTCGTCGCGCACCGCGTCGTCGAGCCGGGGGCTGCCCAGCGTGCCGGCGACGGCGTCGGGCCGGACGATCAACCGCCGGCCGATGCGGTCGTCCGGGGCGCCGCTGATCAGGGTGGCCACGGCGACCGGGCGGCCGGCCTCGATGTCGGCGATGACCTCGCCCAGCTCGGGGAAGGTCTGCCGGTTCACCGCCTCGACGAAGATGTCGATGATGCCGCCGCAGGTCAGGCCGACGGTGAACGCGTCGTCGTCGCTGACGCCGTAGCGCTGCAGCACCGGCGTGAGCGTGCCCCGCGCCGCCTCGGCCAGCTCGTAGACCGCGCCCTCGACGCAGCCGCCGGAGACCGACCCGACCGCGGTGCCGTCCGGCCCGACCAGCATGGACGCCCCGGGCTGGCGCGGGGCCGAGCGCCAGGTGCCGACCACCGTGCCGAGGCCGACCGTCTCGCCGGTCGACCACCACGCCTGCAGGTCCGTCAGCACGTCACGCATGAGCGATCACCTCCGCCAGGGTATGCAGCGCGTCCAGAGTGTGGCCGGCGAGCAGCTCGTCGACATGGGGCAGGGCGGCGGACATGCCGGCCGTCACCGGGGCGAAGCCGTCCTTGCCGCGGTGCGGGTTCACCCACACGACGGCGTGGGCCAGCCGGGCGAGGCGGGCCATCTGGTCGCCGAGCAGGGTGGCGTCGCCGCGTTCCCAGCCGTCGGAGGCGAGCACGACGACCGCCCGCCGGGCCGTGCCCCGCTGCCCCCACAGGTCGAGGAACGCCTGCAGGGACTCGCCGAGGCGGGTGCCGCCGCTCCAGTCCGGGATCGCGTGGCCGGCCGCCCGCAGCGCCTGCTCCGGGTCGCGGAGCCGCAGTGGCCGGGTGATGCGGGTCAGCCGGGTGCTGACCGTGAAGACCTCGGTGCCCGCCGGCGCGACCCGCACCGCGGCGTGGGCGAAGCGCAGGAGCACGTCGGCGTAGGGGCTCATCGAGCCGCTGACGTCGAGCAGCAGCACCAGCCGGCGCGGCTTGACCCGCGGGCGGAGCCGGGCCAGGGCGGCCGGCTCGCCGCCGTTGCGCAGCATGGCCCGCACCGTCCGCGGCACGTCCACCTGGTCGCGGCCGCCCGGCCGGTGCCGGCGGGTGCGGCGGCGCCCGACCCGGGGTGCGAGCAGGGCGATCAGGGCGTTGATCTCGTCCCGCTCGATGTCGCTGAGCTCGGCGACGTCGCGGTGCCGGAGCACCTCGGCATCACTCGCGGCGGTGCGCAGCTGCTCGTCCTCGTCCTCGCCCTCGTCGGCCGGATCGTCGCCGCCGCGGCCCAGCGGGCGCAGCTGCAGCACCTGGCCGGGTCGTCCCGGCGGCTGGGGGCCGGGCAGCCCCGGTAGGCGGCCGCGGAACCAGGCGTCGAAGACCGCGTCGTAGCGGGGCAGGTCGTCGGGCTCGGCGCAGAGGGTCACGCGACCGGTCCAGTAGACCTGCTCGGCGTCCAGCGGGTCGATGTGGGTGAGCGCCTCGACCGCCGTGGTCACCCGGGTCGGGTCGGCCGCCACCCCGTTCGCCCGCAGGGCGCGGGCGAAGCCGGTCATCGTGACCACCGGGTCGGGCGCGGTCTCCACGGTCAGCTGCCGAGCAGGGACGCGAGTTCGCGCTGTACCCGCACCATGTCCTCGCGGTACTTCAGCGCCGCGCCGAGCGTCGCCTCGGCCGACTCGGCGTCAAGGCGGGTCGCGCCGAGCACGTGCAGCGCCTGCGTCCAGTCGATCGTCTCGGCGATGCCGGGCGGCTTGAGCAGGTTGGCCTGCCGCAGCCGGGCGACCGCGGCGGCGACGTCCTGGACGAGCTGCCGGCTCGCCTCGGGGATGCGGCGGCGCACGATGGCGACCTCGCGGGCGAAGTCCGGGTGGGCGACCCAGTGGTAGAGGCAGCGACGCTTCAGCGCGTCGTGCACCTCGCGGGTGCGGTTCGAGGTGATCACGACCAGCGGCGGCACCTCGGCCCGGATCGTCCCGAGCTCCGGGATCGTCACCGCGCTGTCGGCCAGCACTTCGAGCAGGAACGCCTCGAACTCGTCGTCGGCCCGGTCGATCTCGTCGATGAGCAGCACGGACGGGCTCTGCTCGAGCGCCTGCAGGATCGGCCGGGCGACGAGGAACCGGCGGTCGTAGAGGGAGGCCTCGAGCTGGTCGCGGTCGGCGGTGTCGGCGGCGGCCCGCAGGTGCAGGATCTGGCGGGGGAAGTCCCAGTCGTAGAGCGCCTGGCCGGCGTCGATGCCCTCGTAGCACTGCAGGCGGACGAGCCGGGCGTGCGTGATCTCGGCGAGGGCCTGGGCCAGCGCCGTCTTGCCGACGCCGGGGTCGCCTTCGAGGAACAGCGGGCGCGACATCCGCAGCGCCAGGAAGGCCGCGGTCGCCAGGCCGGTGTCGGGCAGGTAGCCGACCCCGTCGAGCGCGTCGGAGACGGCGGCCGGATCGTCGAACACCACGGGCTGCATCCTCCGAGCATGGTCGGTTCCGGCGCCGCGCGCACTAGCGGCGGGCATAGTGTTCGCCTCATGACGCGCGTCGCCGCTGCCGTGCTGGCCGCCGGTGCCGGTCGACGCATGGGGACGCCGAAGGCCGAGCTCGTCGTCGGGGGCGCCCGGCTCGTCGATCGGGCCGTGGCGGCGGCGCGGGCCGCGGGCTGCGACCCGGTCTACGCCGTCCTCCGGGGCGGGGCGGTGGCCGCCGATGCCGAACTCGTGGTGAATCCAGACCCCGAGCGGGGGATGCGCAGCTCGCTCGCGCTCGCCGTCGATGCCGCCGCCGACGCCGACGCGCTGGCTGTGCTGCTGGTGGACCTGCCCGGGGTGGGCGCCGACGCGGTGCGGGCGGTGTGCTCGGCCTGGCGGCCCGGGCGGATCGCCGTCGGCCGCTACGCGGGCCGGCGCGCGCACCCGACCGTCATGGCGCCGGCGCTGTGGCGGGCCGCGCTGGACCTGGCCGGACCGGACGAGGGCGCGCGGCGGCTGCTGGCCGAGCGCTCCGAACTCGTCGACGAGGTGGACGTCCCCGGTGACCCGGCCGACCTCGATACCCCGGAGGACATGGCTCGCTGGGGCCGCTGATCAGGTCTTCCTGCGTGGGCGTTGCTGCGAGGCTCGCGCCGCAACGCCCAGCCAGGAGAACGTGATCAGCCGAAGCCGCGCGAGTCCTGCTTGAGCGCGGTGTCGACGCTGACCGCGGCCGCGATCACCAGCGCCTGCAGCGGACCCTGCAGCGGCCGGTGCATCTGCACGACGTAGTTGTCGGCCGTGGTGAACATCGTCTTGGCCAGCCCCTCCCACGTCTTCGTGATCCGGGCGACCTCGGTGTCGGTGTGGTCGCGGATGCTGAAGTTCCACGCCCGCCAGTTCTCGGCGTTGATCGAGCCGAGCGCCTGCCCGCCCGACTCCAGCGCGAACCGGATCTTGCCGAAGACGTTCTGCTGGACGATCTGGCCGACCTCGTTGCCGGCCGGGTCCTGCACGATGATCCGGGACTTCATGACCTTCGCCGGCCGGGTGAGAGTCAGCAGCGGGGTGCCGCTCATGTCCACGATCTGCAGCTTGTGGGTGAGGAACTGGTCGTAGGAGCTGAGCAGCCGCACGGCCTTCTTCAGCCCGCTCTGCCCGACCTCGCGCACGGCGGCGATCTGCCGGGCGTTCTGGTCGTAGATGGCGTACTCGTTGTTGATCTCGATGATCTTGGCCTTCTGGTTCACCACCAGCACCGGTTCGCTGAAGATCGATCCGCCGCCTTGGTAGGCAGCCACGCCGGCCGACCCGGCCCGCTGCACGTCGCGCTGCACCTTCTCCGGCGCCCGCTGCACGGTCGGGACGTGCGAGGCGCCGCCGGGCGGGTCGATGCCGGCCCGGCCGTGCGAGGAGACGTGCTCGGTCCACACCGCGCCGCTGAAGTAGCGGGCCTCGTGCCGGCCGAAGGGGTCTGCGTACCAGCCGGCCGGCGGCGTCTGCTGCGTCATGCGCCGAGGGTACTGATCAGGAGTCGACCGGCTCGATGCCGTTGACGTGCCGCTGGGCCAGTTCGGGGTAATAGACCGGATTCATCTTGACCCAGAACTCCGCCTGCGTCCCGGCGATCTCCTTCTTCACCTGGGCCGGGACGCCGGCGGCCAGCACGCCGGGCGGGATCTGCACCCCGGGCTGCACCAGGGACATCGCCGCGATCATCGACCGGGCGCCGATGCGGGCGCCGTCGAGCACGACGCAGCCGTTGCCGACCAGCGCCTCCTCCTCGAGCACCGCGCCGTGGATCATGCACTGGTGGGCGACGGTGGCCCGCTCGCCGATCTCGGTCGTCACGCCGGGCGTGGTGTGGATGACCGTCCCGTCCTGGACGTTCGCGTGCGCCCGGATGACGATCGGCCCGTCGTCACCGCGCAGCACGGCGCCGTACCAGACCGACGCGCCCGATTCGATCGTCACGTCGCCGATGATCGTCGCCGTGGGCGCGATGAACGCGTCCTCGGCCACGACCGGACGCTTGCCCTCGTACGAGAACATGCTCACGACTGGTTCGCCTCCCCGGCGTCGGTGCCACCGATGACGTGCCGGTGGATCTGCTGTGTGAGTTCGTGGATCGTCCTGGTCAGCTCGGTGTTCGTGTGCAGTTCCTGCTCCGACACGTCGAAGTCGTGATCGGCCTTCGCCTGCTGGAACGACGCCTGCCGGTTCTGCCCGATCATCACGAAGGTCGACAGGAAGATCGCTTCCAGCGACACGATCAGGGTGAGCGTCGGCCACGGGCTCTTCTCGAGGACCAGCATCCAGACCGCGAACACGACCGCGTGGATGTAGACGAACAGCATCGATCCGGCGAAGCGGGTGATCACGTCGGCGATGCGCAGCTGCAAGTCGGCGGCCCGCTTCTCGGCGACCTTCCGGTAACTCGGGTGATGGGACGTGCGGGGGTCTTGCGGGGTCATGCGTGCTCCCGTTCGTCAGGCGGGTGGGGTCGCCGACAGGCCGGCGCACTGCCGGTCAGCCTTCCACTCGGCCGAGATCCGCGCCTTCTGGGCTCCGGTCGCCGGGACGGGCACGCCGCGGTCGTCGAGGTGCGACGGCGCGAACTTGGCCCCGGTCACGTGGCCGCGGTGGAAGGTCAGGGTGAGCAGACCGTTGTCGTCCTGCTTGTTGCCGAAGCTCATCCACCACAGGTAGTTGCCGAGCCCGTACTCGACGTAGGTACCGTCCGGTCGCCAGCCCGCGCCTTGCAGGACGTGGGCGTGGGTGCCGATCACCGCGCTCGCGCCGGCCCGGGCGAGTTCGCCGGCGAGCCGGGTCTGGTTGTCCGACGGGCAGAACGTGTACTCCACGCCCCAGTGGACGTACACCACCACGACGTAGCCGGCGGCCTTCGCCCGCTTCACCGACGTGATCAGCCGATCGGAGAAGGCGTTCGCGACGCCCGGGGTGTGCGGCCCGGCGCTGAACAGCCGCAGCGTCGTCTCGTCCTGTACCTGGTCGGCGCCGATGATCGCGACCCGGACGCCGTTGAGCGTCGTCGTGTAGGGGGCGTAGGCCGCCGCGGCGTCCTTGCCGATGCCGACGACCGGGAAGTGGGACGAGCGGATCGCGGCCAACGAGTCGCGCAGCCCGGGCGCGCCGTAGTCGGCCCCGTGGTTGTTGGCCATCGTCGCGACGTCGATGCCGGCGTCGCGCAGCGCGGTGAACGCCGACGGTGGGGTGCGGAAGGTGAACGCCTTGTTCTGCTGCACGCCGCCGGTCGTCACCGCGGTCTCCAGGTTGACCATGGTGAGGTCGGCCCGGGCCAAACCGGGCGCCGCCGACCCGAACACGGTCGCCGGATCGCGGTCGAGGCGGGCCCGCACCCGACCCGAGAAGTGGACGTCCCCGGCGAAGGCCATCGTGAATTCGCCGGCCGGGCGCGACGGCGCGGTACTCGAGGACGGATGGCCCGGTGCCGGCGTCCCGGTGGTCGGGTTCACCGGGTGGGAGGTCGCCGGGTGGGCGGAGGTGCGGCTGACGTGCCCCCCGGCACTGCTGGTGCACCCGGCGAGGGCCAGGGCCCCGGCGGCCCCGGCGGCTACCACGAGCGAGATACGGCGTCGGCGTCGGCGAATCACGCCACTAGCATCCAGGGCGAACGATCCGCTTTCGACCAGCCACCCCGAGGGAGCCCCGTTGTCCGCCAGTGTGCGCCCGTCCGAAACCGCCCCGACCGTCCGGGTCGCGGCCGGTACGACGGCCTTCGACGCGCTGCGCGAGGCCGGTGTCGAGCTGACCGGACCGCACGGCGCCGTCGTCGTCCGTGACACCGACGGCGCGCTCAAGGACCTGGAGTGGGCCCCCGAGCAGGACACCGACGTGTCGCCGGTCGCGGCGCAGGAGCCGGACGGCCTCGCCGTCCTGCGGCACTCGGCCGCCCACGCGCTGGCCCAGGCGGTGCAGGAGCTGTTCCCCGGCACGCTGCTGGGCATCGGCCCGCCGATCGAGGACGGCTTCTACTACGACTTCCTGCCGGCCCGGCCGTTCACCCCCGAGGATCTCGCCGCCATCGAGAAGAAGATGGGCGAGATCATCAAGGCCGGGCAGCGCTTCCACCGCCGGCCGATCGACGACGAGCAGGCCCGGATGGAGCTGGCCCACGAGAAGTTCAAGCTCGAGCTGATCGGCCTGAAGTCCACCGCGACCGGCGAGGAGGCCACCGAGGTCGGTGCCGGCGGGCTGACCATGTACGACAACCTCGACGCGAAGTCCGGCGACCGCGTGTGGACCGATCTCTGCCGCGGCCCGCACGTGCCCAGCACCCGGCGGATCCCGGCGTTCAAGCTCATGCGCAGCGCCGCGGCGTACTGGCGGGGCAGCGAGAAGAACGAGCAGCTGCAGCGCATCTACGGCACCGCCTGGGCGAGCAAGGACGACCTCAAGGCCTACCTGAACCGGCTGGAGGAGGCGGCCAAGCGCGACCACCGCAAGCTCGGCGCCGAACTCGACCTGTTCAGCTTCCCCGACGAGCTGGGCTCGGGCCTCGCCGTCTTCCACCCCAAGGGCGGCATCCTGCGCCGCGAGCTCGAGGACTACGTCCGGCAGCGGCACATCGACGAGGGCTTCGACTTCGTCAGCACCCCGCACATCACCAAGGACGGGCTGTTCTACACCTCGGGCCACCTGCCGTACTACGCCGACACGATGTTCCCGCCGATGGAACTCGAGAACGCCGAGTACCGGCTCAAGGCGATGAACTGCCCGATGCACAACCTGATCTACAAGTCCCGCGGGCGGTCGTACCGGGAGCTCCCGCTGCGCCTGTTCGAGCTCGGCAACGTGTACCGCTACGAGAAGTCCGGCGTCGTGCACGGCCTGACCCGGGTGCGCGGTCTCACCATGGACGACTCCCACAGCTACTGCACTCCCGAGCAGGCGCCGGGAGAGATCAAGAAGCTGCTCGAGTTCCTGCTCGGCCTGCTGCGCGACTTCGGCCTGGACGACTTCTACCTCGAGCTGTCGACCCGCGACGAGACCTCGGACAAGTTCATCGGCTCGGACGAGGACTGGGCCCGGGCCACCGCGACCCTCGAACAGGCGGCACTGGATTCCGGCCTCGAGCTCGTGCCCGACCCCGGCGGCGCGGCGTACTACGGACCGAAGATCTCGGTGCAGGCGCGCGACGCGATCGGCCGCACCTGGCAGATGTCGACCGTCCAGCTCGACTTCAACCAGCCGGCCCGGTTCGAGCTGGAATACCAGGCGGCCGACGGCTCGCGCCAGCAGCCGGTGATGATCCACTCGGCCAAGTTCGGCTCGGTCGAGCGATTCATCGGGGTGCTCACCGAGCATTACGCCGGTGCCTTCCCGACCTGGCTGTCGCCGGTACAGGTCGTCGGCATCCCGGTCACCGACGAGCAGGTCGGCTACCTGCGCGAGGTCGCGGACAAGCTGCGCGCGCGGTCGATCCGGGTCGAGGTGGACGAGTCGGACGACCGGATGCAGAAGAAGATCCGCACCGCGCAGAAGCAGAAGACCCCGTTCATGATCATCGCCGGGGCGACCGACGTCGAGGCCGGGGCGGTGTCGTTCCGCTACCGGGACGGCTCGCAGCGCAACGGCATCCCGGTCGACCAGGCGGTGGAGGAGATCGTCGACGTCGTCACCCGGCGGCTGAACACCTCGCCGAACGCCGAGATGTATGGCTGAGTCGTCCGACGCCTTCCCGGGGGAGAGCGACTCGTTCGGCCGGCTGTGGACGCCGCACCGGATGGTGTACATCAAGGGCGAGAACAAGCCGACGCACGACGAGGCCGGCGACGACTGCCCGTTCTGCGCCGCGCCCGGCCGCTCGGACGACGACGGCCTGATCGTCGCCCGCGGCGAGCACGTGTACGCGGTGCTCAACCTCTACCCGTACAACTCCGGGCACCTGATGACCGTCCCGTACCGGCACGTCTCGATGTACTACGACCTGGACGACGCCGAGTCGCTCGAATTGGCGCGCTTCACCCAGACCGCGATGCAGGTGCTCCGCGACGTGATGGGGCCGCACGGGTTCAACCTCGGCATCAACCAGGGACCGGTGGCCGGGGCCGGGATCGCGGCACACCTGCACCAGCACGTCGTGCCGCGGTGGGGTGGCGACACGAACTTCATGCCGATCGTGGCGCAGACCCGGGTGCTGCCGCAGCTGCTGTCCGACACCCGCGCCGAGCTCGCCGCCGGCTGGCCGGCCGGGTCGATTTGACGTTCCTGCGCCTGGTGCATCGGGACGCCGTGGGCGCAGGAAGATCACCCGCGAACGGTGAGTAACGTCCCGGATCGTGGCTGTTCTTTACCTGCGTGGCGTGTTCCTGCCCGACGAGACCGAACGCGACGCGTGGGTGCTCGACGGGCGCCTGACGTTCACCCGCCCGGCGGCCCCGGCCGAGACCATCGCCAGTGGCGGCTGGATCACTCCCGGCTTCGTCGACGCCCACTGCCACGTCGGCCTCGCCCCGAGCGGTCAGGTCCCCGAGCCCGACGCCCAGGCCCGGCAGGCCCTGCTCGACCGCGCCGCCGGCGCGCTGCTGCTGCGCGACGCCGGTTCGCCGGTCGACAACCGCAGCATCCAGGCTCGCGACGACCTGCCCCGGCTCATCCGGGCCGGCCGGCACATCGCCCGCCCGAAGCGCTACATCCGCGACCTCGGCATCGAGGTCGAGCCCGACCGGCTCGTCGCCGAGGTCGAGCGGCAGGCCGCGGCGGGGGACGGGTGGGTGAAGCTCGCCGCCGACTGGATCGACCGCGACCTCGGCGACCTCGCCCCGACCTGGCCGGACGACGCGCTGAAGGCGGCCATCGGGCGGGCCCACGAGCTCGGCGCCCGGGTCGCCGCGCACGTGTTCGGCGAGGACGCGCTGCCCGGGCTCATCGCGGCCGGCATCGACTCGATCGAGCATGGCACCGGGCTCACCGACGACCTCATCGACGCCGCCAAGCGGGCCGGCAGCGCGGTCGTCCCGACGCTGATCAACATCGACAACTTCCCGCAGATCGCCCGGGCCGGGGCCGAGAAGTTTCCCACGTACGCGGCCCACATGCGGGCGCTGTACGCCACGTCGCGCGACCGCATCCGGTCCGCGTTCGAGGCCGGCGTCCCGGTCTACACCGGCACCGACGCCGGCGGCTCGCTCCCGCACGGCCTGATCCGCGACGAGATCCGGGCCCTCGTCGGTGCCGGCATCCCGCAGGCCGAGGTGATCGCCCAGGCCTCGTGGCGGGGCCGGGAATGGCTCGGCCTGCCCGGGCTGGACGAGGGTGCGCCGGCCGACCTGGTCGTCTACGACGCCGATCCGCGCGTCGATCTCGCGGCGATCCTCGCGCCGCAGCGGTTGGTTCTGCGTGGTCGAGTGGTCGCCTGAGCGCCCGTAGGATCGAGGGGCAATGACCGCTCCCGCGCGCACGACCCCGACCGGGTCGTCGCGGGCGGTGGTCACCGGCTGGCTGGTCGCCGTCTCGGTCTACCTGCTGGCCGTCCTGCACCGGACGTCGCTCGGCGTCGCCGGACTGCTCGCCCAGCGCCGCTTCGACATCACCCCGGCCCAGCTCAGCGTCTTCATCTTCCTGCAGCTCGGCCTCTACGCCGCGATGCAGGTGCCGACCGGCGTGCTCGTCGACCGGTACGGCCCCAAGCGGGTGCTCTTCACCGCCGCGGTGACCATGGGCGGCGCGCAGCTGCTCTTCGCGTTCGTCCCGTCCTACCCGGCCGGCCTCGCCGCCCGGGCGCTGCTCGGGGTCGGCGACGCGCTCACCTTCGTCAGCGTGCTGCGCTTCGCGGCCACCCACTTCAGCGCTCGCCGCTACCCCCTTCTGGTCGCCCTCACCGGCATGACCGGGACGCTCGGCAACATCCTCGGGACGCTCCCGCTCGCGCTGCTGCTGCACCACGCCGGGTGGGCGACCGCGTTCGGCTCGGCCGCCACGCTGTCGCTCGTCGCGGCCGCCGCGCTCTGGGTCCTCCTGCCGGACGCGACCCCGCGGCCGCGGGCGATCCGGCGGGCGGTCGAGATCCGGGCCGGCACCGCCGCGGTCTGGCAGCGGGTCCGGGCGGCCTGGGCCCTGCCCGGCACCCGTCTCGGCTTCTGGGTGCACTTCGCGTCCATGTCGACCGCGACCGCGTTCGGCGTGCTGTGGGGCGGCCCGTACCTCGTCAAGACCGCCGGGTTCAGCACGGCCGGCGCCGGGACGATCCTGATGTACGGCGTCATCGGCGCGGCGGTGGCGAGCCCGGTCATCGGCTGGCTGATCGGGCACCGGCCCATCGTGCGGGTGCCCATCGCGCTCGGCGTCACCGTGCTGACGATCGCCGGCTGGTGCACGCTCGTCACCGTCTACGGCGACACGCCGCCCCGCTGGTACGTGACCGGCCTGTTCGTCTTCATGGCCCTCGGCGGCCCGGCGTCGATGGCCGCGTTCGCCCTGGCCCGCGACTACAACCATGTCCGCACGCTGGGCACCGCGTCCGGTGTCGTCAACGTCGGCGGCTTCGTCGCGACGGTGCTCATCGCGCTCGGCATCGGCTGGGCCCTGGACCTGCAGGGCGCGACGACCGCGCACACCTTCCGCTGGGCCGTCCTCGTCGCGGTCGGCGTGCAGGCCTTCGGGGCGCTGCGCATGGCGGTGTGGCTGCGGCGGGTACGGGCCTACGTCCTCGTGCGTCAGGAGCTGGGCGAGGCCGTGCCGGTCACCGTGCTGCGCCGACGGTGGGACCTGCCCGGCTGAGCGACGATCAGTCGACGATGCCGTTGGCCGCGATCACGTCGCGGTACCAGCGGGCCGAGTCCTTCGGGCGGCGCTCGAGGGTGTCGTAGTCGACGTGCACGAGGCCGAACCGCTTCGACAGGCCCCACGCCCACTCGAAGTTGTCCATGAGCGTCCACGCGTAATAGCCGCGGACGTCGACCCCCGCGCTGATCGCGGCGTGCACCGCACCCAGGTGGTCTCGCAGGTAGGCGATCCGGTCGGCGTCGTGGACGAACCCGTCCGCCCCGGGCTCGTCGGCGAACGCGGCCCCGTTCTCGGTGATCATCAGCGGCAGTCCCGGGTGCTCGCGGTGCACGCGCAGCAGCAGTTCGGTGAGGCTCGTCGGCTCGATGCGCCAGCCCATCGCGGTGTACGGGCCCTCCTGCGGTACCGACATCGCGCGGTCGGTGCCCGGGAACGGGGTCGGCCCGTCGGACGCGTGCGGGTCGTTGACCCACCGGCCCGAAACCGCCGCCCGCAGTTCCGGCGTCGCGGCGGTGACGCGGGTCGGCGTGTAGTAGTTCACGCCGAGCACGTCGATCGGGGCGTTGATCGCCTGCTCGTCACCGTCGGCGATGAACGACCAGTCGGTGATGTGGCGCAGGTCGTCGAGCAGGTCGGCCGGGTACTGCCCGTGCAGCATCGGGCCGAGGAAGATCCGGTTGGTGAGCCCGTCCACGTGCCGGGCGGCGTCCTGGTCGGCCGGGCTGTCGCTCGCCGCCCGCACCACTGCGAGGTTGAGGGTGACCGACACCCGCCCGGCGGGTGGCAGCACGGCCCGCAGCGCGCTCGTGCCGAGCCCGTGCGCCAGGTTCAGGTGGTGGACGGCGGCCAGTGAGGCCGCGTTGTCCGAGATGCCCGGGGCGTGCACGCCGGACCCGTACCCGAGGAAGGCCGAGCACCACGGCTCGTTGAACGTGGTGATGGTGCCGACCCGGTCGCCGAGGGCCGCGCCGACCACCTCGGCGTACTCGGCGAAGCGCAGGGCGGTCTCCCGGTTCGTCCAGCCGCCGGCGTCCTGCAGCGGCTGGGGCAGGTCCCAGTGGTAGAGCGTCGCGAGCGGTGCGATCCCGCGCTCGAGCAGCGCGTCGGCGAGGCGCCGGTAGAAGTCGAGGCCGGCCTGGTTCACCGGGCCCGAGCCGGCCGGGACGATCCGCGGCCAGGCGATCGAGAAGCGGTAGGAGTCGAGTCCGAGGTCGGCCATCAGCGCGACGTCGTCGGCGTAGCGGTGGTAGTGGTCGCAGGCGGTGTCGCCGGTCGTGCCGTCGACGATCCGGCCGGGCGTGTGGCTGAACGTGTCCCAGATCGAGGTCCCGCGGCCGTCCTCGGTGATCGCCCCCTCCACCTGGTACGACGCGGTCGCCGTGCCCCAGACGAAACCTTCGGGGAAGTGCAACGCGCCGTTCGAGTTCATCCGGGTCCGCTCCTCGTGCTCATGAGCGCCCCCGTCGTTGGGAGCGCTCTCACCACTGTAGCCCGCTCAGGCGCTCGCCCGCCGGACGGGCTTGATGGGCAGCACGGTGCGCCGGGGCGGGTCGTCCCCGTTGACCCGCGACAGCAGCACCCGGGTCATCGTCCGGCCGAGGTCGTCCAGCGGCTGGCGGACGGTGGTGAGGGCGGGCGTCGAGAGCTCGGCCTCGAGGATGTCGTCGAAACCGACCACGGCGACGTCCTGCGGTACCCGCCGCCCGCTCTCGGCGAGCGTGCGCAGCGCCCCCAGCGCCATCAGATCGGACGCGGCGAACACGGCGTCGACGCCGGGGTCGGACTGCAGCAGGCGCGCCATCGCCGCGGCCCCGCCGGCCACGGTGAAGTCACCCTCGGCGACGGCGGCGCCCGGGGTCGGCCGGCCGGCGGCGACGAGGGCGGCGCGATACCCGGCGAGACGGTCCTGCCCCGCCGACATGTCGAGCGGCCCGGTGATGGTGGCGATGGACCGGGCGCCCCGCTCCAGCAGCAGCTCGGTGGCCCAGCGGGCCCCGCTCGCGTTGTCGGAGTCGACGCTGAACAGCGGCGAGTCCGGCTCGCACGGCCGGCCGTTGAGCACGGTGGGCACGCCCGAGCGTTCGAGGTCGTGGGAGAGCGCGTCCTCGCCGTGCAGCGACACGAGCAGCACGCCGTCGACGTGGCCCCCGCGCACGAAGCGGGTGAACTGCGCGGTCTCCGCCTCGGTCGACGCGATCGCGAACACCAGTTGTTGCCCGGCCCGCGCCGCCTCGGCCTGGGCCCCGCGCAGGACGCCGAGGAAGTACGGATCGTGGAACATCCGCTCCTCGTTCTCGGCGACGAGGAACGCGATGGAGTCGGTGCGCCGGGTCACCAGGGCCCGCGCCGCCCGGTTCACGGTGTAGGACACCTCTTCGGCGGCCTGCAACACCGCGTCACGGGCGGCCGCGCTGACGTTGGTGGAGCCCCGCAGGACCCGGCTCGCAGTCGCCCGGGACACCCCGGCTCGAGCGGCCACCACCTCGAGGGTCGCTCGTCCGGCCTCGGCGCTCATGGCACCGGGGCCCATCCGACGACCGGGGTCCGCACGGCGGAAGTCTAGGGGTCCGGGGCCGGGCGGAGGGCGCTGGTCAGGGGGCGGGTTCGGGATCTGGCAGAATGGCGGGCTGAGTACCGGACGGTGCGCGGCCCCTCTCACCGCGTTCCGCCCAGTCCACCAGGTCGTCCCGGAGCGGGTGTGCCCCACACCGTCCCGGCGCGTCCACCCTGACGAAGTCTGGAGCACCCACACCCGTGGCAACCAAGATCAAGCTGATGCGTCTGGGCAAGATGCGTGAGCCGCACTACCGCATCGTCGTCGCCGACGCCCGCACCAAGCGGGACGGCCGGTCGATCGAGACGATCGGCGAGTACCACCCGAAGAACGACCCGTCGGTGATCAAGGTCGACGGCGAGCGGGCCGCGTACTGGCTCGGCGTCGGCGCCCAGCCGACCGAGGCCGTCACCGCGATCCTCAAGGTCACCGGCGACTGGCAGAAGTTCAAGGGCGAGCAGCCCCCGCCGCCGATGAAGCTGCCGGCCGAGAAGCCGGACAAGCAGGCCGTCTTCAACGCGGCCCTGGCCGAGGTCGACGGCGCGTCCGGCCGACGACTCCGCCGCGACCACGCCGAAGAAGCGGGCCGCCGCCAAGAAGAGCGCGGAGAAGCCGGCCGAGGCCGCCGCCGAGACGCCGGCGACCGAGGCCCCGCGACCGAGGCCCCGGCCGCCGAGGCCCCGGCCGCCGAGACCCCGGCCGCCGAGGCCGCGCCGGCCGCCGAGACCCCGGCGGAGAGCTAGGTGCTCGAGGAGGCCCTCGAGCACCTCGTGCGCGGGATCGTGGACCACCCGGACGACGTCCGGGTGGACATGATCGACAACCGGCGCGGTCAGCGGCTCGAGATCCGCGTGCACCCGGAGGACCTCGGCCGGGTGATCGGCCGCAACGGCCGCACCGCCAAGGCGCTGCGGCAGGTCATGACCGGCGTCGGAGGCAAGGGCATCCGCGTCGACGTGGTCGACGTCGACCGTCGCTGAGACCCGGTCGGTGGCCGAGCAGTTCGGCGATCCGATCGCCGTCGGACGGATCGGCCCGCCCCGCGGCATCCGCGGGGAGACGTTCGTCCAGCCGTGGACCGACGTGCCGGCCGTGCGCTTCGCCCCGGGGGCGGTCCTGTCGACCGAGCCCGCCGACGCGGGGCCGCTGACGGTCGAGACGTCCAGCCTGGCCGGCGGCAAGCTGGTCGTGCGCTTCGCCGGCGTCACCGACCGGTCCGCGGCCGAGGCGTTGCGCGGCGTCTCGCTGTTCATCAGCGCGGCGCAGCGGCCGCCGATCGACGACCCGGACGAGTTCTACGACACCGACCTCATCGGCCTCGCTGCGCGCACGGTCGGGGGCGAGCCGCTCGGCCCGGTGACCGATGTGGTCCACGCGGGCGGGGCGAGCTACCTCGTCGTGCCGGTGGACGGGCGGGACCGCCTCGTCCCGTTCGTCGCCGCCATCGTCCCGACCGTCGACCTGGCGACCGGCACGGTCGTGATCGACCCGCCCGAGGGCCTGTTCGAGCTATGACGAGCCCGGACCTGCGCATCGATGTCGTCACGATCTTCCCGGACTACCTGACGCCGCTGCGGCAGTCGCTGCTCGGCAAGGCCATCGAACGGGGCCAGGTGGCGCTCGGCGTGCACGACCTGCGGCGCTGGACCGACGACGTCCACCGCACCGTCGACGACACCCCTTACGGCGGGGGACCGGGCATGGTCATGCTCCCCGAGCCGTGGGGCCGGGCCCTGGACGAGCTCGCGCCGCCCGGCGGTCCACAGCCGCGGCTGATCGTCCCGACCCCGGCCGGCACCCCGTTCACCCAGGCCACCGCGGCCCGCCTGGCCGGCGAGCCGTGGCTGCTGTTCGCGTGCGGCCGCTACGAGGGCATCGACGCGCGCGTCATCGACTACGCCGCGCAGCGGATGCCGGTCGAGGAGATCTCGCTGGGCGACTACGTGCTCGCCGGCGGCGAGGTCGCCGTCCTGGTCATCGCCGAGGCCGTCACCCGGCTGCTGCCGGGCGTGCTCGGCAACGCCCGCTCGGCGATCGAGGACTCCTTCGCCGCCGGCGCCGACGGCCTGCTCGAGGGGCCGGTGTACACCAAACCGGCGTCCTGGCGGGGCCTCGACGTGCCCGAAGTCCTGCTCTCCGGCAACCACGGCGCGATCGCGCGGTGGCGAGCCGAGCGTGGCCGCGAACGCACCGCACAGCGCCGGCCCGACCTGCTGTAGAGCTGTGGGCCGGTTTCGGGATCCCCGAGCGGTTGTGGCATCATCGTGGGGTTGCCTGCTGCGCTGATGCGCGCGGCAGTGTGCCCGGAAACCGGGCGCCGCGCCACCTGCACCACAGCGCGGGCCGCCCGCCGGCCTGACGTACGAGACGACGACTACGAGAGCGAAGCCGCGACATGAACACCCTCGACACCCTCGATGCCGCGTCACTGCGCAGCGACGTGCCCGACTTCCGTCCGGGCGACACGCTGAAGGTGCACGTGCGCGTGATCGAAGGCAACCGCTCGCGCGTCCAGGTCTTCCAGGGCGCTGTCATCCGCCGCCAGGGCGGGGGCGTCCGCGAGACCTTCACCGTCCGCAAGGTCAGCTTCGGCGTCGGCGTCGAGCGCACCTTCCCGGTGCACACCCCGGTCATCGAGAAGATCGAGGTCGTCACCCGCGGCGACGTGCGCCGGGCCAAGCTCTACTACCTGCGCGACCTGCGCGGCAAGGCGGCCAAGATCAAGGAGAAGCGCGAGCCGATCGCGCGCTGATCTCCGCCACCTTCCTATGACGGATTTCCCCCGACCCGGAGGGCCAGTGCCCCCCGGTGACGGCGAGCCGAACGTGCCTGCCCCCCAGCCGCCTCCCCCCCAGCCGCCTCCCGCCGGGCCGCCTCCCGCCGGGCCGCCGTCCGGTGCCACGCACGGGGCCGCGCCGGCCGAGGGATCGGCCTGGGCCCGCTACCGGGCGCGGCGCGCCGAGCGCAAGGCCGAGAAGGCCAACAAGCCGCACCGCAAGGCACCCTGGTGGGAGTTGCCGGCTCTCGTGGTGCTGGCGATCCTGATCGCGATCCTGGTCAAGACCTTCATCGTCCAGCCGTTCTACATCCCGTCGGAGTCGATGGAGAAGACGCTGCACGGCTGCTCCGGCTGCCAGGGCGACCGCATCCTCGTCAACAAGCTGATCTTCGACTTCCGCGACCCGCACCCGGGCGACATCGTCGTCTTCAACGCCCCGCCCGGCTGGGACGACGAGGCCACCAGCAAGCCGCCGAGCAACCCGATCGTGCGCGGGATCCGCGGCTTCGGCCAGCTCATCGGGTTCGTCCCGCCCGACGGCCAGGTACTCGTCAAGCGGGTGATCGCGATCGGTGGCCAGACTGTGAAGGGCGACTCGCAGGGCAATGTCCAGGTCAGCAAGACCGGGCCCAACGGGCCGTTCAAGACGCTGGACGAGCCGTTCGTGTTCGTCGACAAGGGCCAGGGCAGCAACATCCGGCCGTTCGGGCCGGTCACCGTGCCCAAGGGCCGGCTCTGGGTGATGGGCGATCACCGCAACGACTCGGCCGACTCCCGCTACCACTGCGGCCCCAATGCCACCGACACGACCGACGACACCAACTGCAACCCCTCGACGAGCACCGTCCCGGTCGACGAAGTCATCGGCAAGGCCTTCGTCATCGCCTGGCCGCCGTCGCGGTGGCGCACCCTGGGGACCCCCTCGACGTTCGACTCGCTCGCGAGCGGGCAGTTCCTCCCCGGGGCCGCGTCGGTGGCGCTCGTGGCGCCGGTGTTCGTCGTCCGCCGTCGGCGTCGCCGCCGCCGCCGCTGATCGTCGGCCGGTAGCCTCGTCGGCGAGATGTCCGTGCCCGCCAAGCTGTCGACCCCTGCCGGGTCGGGCTTCCGTCCGCCCCGCCTGCTGGTGCGCCGGGACGGGCCGCTCGGCGGGTACGAGTCCGCCCTGGCCCGGGCCGGCTTCGAGCATGTCGCCGGCGCCGACGAGGCCGGCCGGGGCGCCTGCGCGGGTCCCCTCGTCGTCGCGGCGTGCATCCTGCCGCCGGGCCGGCGGGGCCGGATCGAGGGGCTGGACGACTCCAAGCTGCTCACCGCGGCCACCCGCGAACGCCTCTTCGTCCAGGTGACCCGCCGGGCGCTGGCCTACTCGGTCGTGATCATCCCGCCGTCGGAGATCGACGCCTACGGGCTGCACGTGGCCAACCTGGCCGGCATGCGGCGGGCGCTCGGCACGCTGTCGCCGGCCGCGCACTACGCGCTCACCGACGGCTTTCCGGTCAGCGGGCTCGGCGTCCCGTCCACCGCGGTGTGGAAGGGCGACGCGACGGTGGCCTGCATCGCGGCCGCCTCGATCCTGGCCAAGGTGACCCGGGACGGCATCATGCGCGACCTGCACCGGGACTGGCCGCAGTACGACTTCGACCGGCACAAGGGCTACATCACGCCCTCGCACTCGGCCGCCCTCGCCGCCCACGGACCCTGCCCGCACCACCGGCGCCGCTACGTCAATGTCCGGCGGGCGCTGCGCGAGTTCGACCTGGTGGGCGAGAATGGTGTGGTCGACTGCCTCGAACCGGGATCGGCCGGGGAGATCGCATGATCGACTGGAGAGGACCCCGCAGATGAGCGCCGAAGACCTCGAGAACTACGAGACCGACATGGAGCTGCAGCTCTACCGCGAGTACAAGGACATCGCGGCGCAGTTCAGCTACGTCGTCGAGACCGAGCGGCGGTTCTACCTGGCCAACGAGGTCGACCTGCGCCCGCTCAACACCGACGGCGAGGTGTACTTCGAGCTCACCATGCGCGATGCGTGGGTGTGGGACATGTACCGCCCGGCCCGGTTCGTCAAGAACGTGCGCGTGCTGACGTTCAAGGACGTCAACATCGAGGAACTGGACAAGCCCGATCTCGCGCTGCCCGAGAAGGGCGGCTTCGGCGCCTGAGGTTGACGGGATGCAACCGGTGCCGCCGGGCGGTGAGGCCGAGGCGTACCTGTTGCTCGAGCAGTTGCGCTGGGGCGGCGCGCCGCCGACCTGTCCACACTGTGGCGCCAGCGGTCACTGCTACTACCTGCGCCCCGCCGGCGGGGTCAGCCGCTCGACCCGGACCGGGGCCCCGACCGAGCGGCGGGTGTGGAAGTGCGCGAGCTGCCGCCGCCAGTTCTCGGTGCTGACCGGCACGGTTTTCGAGGGGACCCGCATCAGCCTGCGGGTGTGGGTCGGGGTGCTCGACGACTGGGCCCGGGCGCCGATGCCACCGACGGCCGGCGAGGTCGCCCGGCGGTACGCGATCTCCGGCGAGTCCGCACGACAGGTGGTGCGGCGGGTCGCCGCCGCGATCGAGGAAGTCCGAGCGCCGCCGCGGGTTCAGGCGCGGGGTGCGTCCCAGGCCTGAGCCAGGTTGAGCGGCGCAGCGGGTGCGTCCGTCACGACGCTCACGGCCCCCGGCTCGTGCCGGGCGGGCGCACCGGGCTGGTCGGCGTCGGTGCGCCCGGCCAACCGGTACTGCCCCCGTCCGACCCGCTCGACCCGCCCGTCCTTCATCAGCTTGATCGTGATGGATCGGACGGCGTCGTCGTGGGCGTCGACGCCGGTGGCGTGGATCCGGTCGATGATCTCGGCCAGGCCGAACTCGCGGTCCTCGGCCTCCAGCATCTCCAGGACGAGGATGCGGATCGACTTCTGCCCGTCGGCACCGACCGGGGCCGAGCGTCGCGGCGTGGACCGGCGCCCGGCCGGCTTGCGAGCATTGCGGGAACGCGCCGGCCGGATCGAGTGCGCGGTGACAGTTTCGAAGCCGTCGAGGGACGGTTGCGCCGCCCCGTCGCTCACCCGGTCGATGACGGCGTCGAGGTCACGGATGGCCGCGGTCAGCCGCTCCACCTCGGCCACGAGCGCCTGCCGGCCCTCGAGAAGGTGGTTGAGGACGACCCGGTCAGGTGACATGCGCGGGATGCTAACCACGTTGACGGGTTTCGGCATCCGGAAGGCGTTTGACGGGTTGAGCACCAGACGGGCCGGACGCGGAGTTTGCCTACGATCGGGCCCGTGAGCGAACCGGGCGACGCGTCAGCCGAGGATGCGGCAGCACCGGCCGGTGATCCGGGCCGGGTGCTGCTGCGGGCGGTGCTCCAGCTGCCGGGCGACCGGGCCGCCGCGGTCCGGGCCCGCACACCACCCCGGCGGCGACCGCGCCGGCAGGTGGGCCCGAGCGCCGACTACGGCGCGGACGGCGGCTGACCCCGCTGGGTTTGTCATGCCGCCGTCGCCGGCCCGTCCACAAGCGGCGCCCGGCGCCGGTCCGCACGGCCCGCGATCCGGCACGGTTGGTGCATGCGAGTCAAGGATGTGGTGGGGCGCTACGGCGAGCAGTTGGCCGTCGACCACCTCCAGGCGGTCGGCCTGGAGGTGCTGGCCCGGAACTGGCGCTGTCGTGAGGGCGAGCTCGACGTCGTCGCCCGCGACGGCGACCAGCTCGTCTTCGTCGAGGTGAAGACCCGGTCGTCACTCGCCTTCGGGGCGCCGGCCGAGGCCGTTGATCGCGCCAAGGCGGCCCGCATCCGGCAGCTGGCGCTGCGCTGGATCGCCGCCGAGCGGGCCCGCGGCGCGGCGGCGTTCTGGTCCGCGGTCCGGTTCGACGTCGTGTCCGTGCTGCGCAGCCGGTCCGGCCCGCCGCAGGTCACCCACGTGAGCGGGGCCTTCTGATGGCCCTGGCCCGGACCCTCGCCGTGTCGCTCATCGGTCTCGACGGCCAGCTGGTCGAGGTCGAGTGCGACATCTCTTCCGGGCTGCCGGGGCTCTCGTTCACCGGCCTTCCCGACACCTCGGTCGTCGAGTCCCGCGACCGGCTCCGCTCGGCTCTCGTGAATTCCGGTGTCGCCTGGCCCGGGCAGAAGATCACGGTGGCGCTGCTCCCGGCCGACCTGCGCAAGGTGGGGTCGCGCTTCGATCTCGCGCTCGCGGTCGCCGTTCTCGCCGCCACCGGCCAGGTCCCGGCCGACGCCGTTGCCGGCGCCGTCTGGATCGCCGAACTCGGGCTGGACGGCCGGCTGCGTCCGGTGCGAGGCGTCCTGCCTTCGGCGCTCGCCGCGCGGCGGCTCGGGGTGCAGCGCGTCGTCGTGGCCGAGGCCAACGCTGCGGAGGCCGCCCTCGTCTCCGGGCTCGACGTGCGCGCCGCGCACGGCCTCACCGAGATCGTGGGCTGGCTGAACCAGAGCGGCCCGGCCCTGGACCAGGTCCGGCCGGGCGCCACGGCCGCGGCCGAGCCCGACCCGCTCGATCTCGCCGACGTCGCCGGCCAGCACGCCGCCAAGCGGGCGCTCGAGATCGCCGCTGCCGGTGCGCATCACCTCTACATGGTCGGCACCCCGGGGGCCGGCAAGACGATGCTCGCGAAACGGCTCCCGGGGTTGCTGCCGGGCCTCGGCGACGGCGCCTCGATGGAGGTGACCGCGGTGCACTCCGTCGCCGGACTGCTCGGCGACCGGCCGCAGCTGGTGCGCCGGCCGCCGCTGCAGGCCCCGCACCACACGACGTCGATCGCCGCCCTCGTCGGGGGCGGGTCGTTCCTCGCGCGCCCGGGGGCCATCAGCCTGGCCCACCACGGGGTGCTGTTCCTCGATGAGGCGCCCGAGTTCTCGCCGCGCGCGATGGACGCCCTGCGCCAGCCGCTCGAGGACGGCCACGTCATCCTGCACCGGGCCGGGGGGTCGGTGCGCTACCCCGCCCGGTTCCAACTCGTTCTCGCGGCGAACCCGTGTCCGTGCGGCCTGCACGCACCGCAGTGCACGTGCGCGGCGACGGTGAAGCGCCGCCACGAGCAGCGGCTCTCCGGCCCGCTCATGGACCGGATCGATCTGCGGGTGCGGGTCGACCCCGTCCCGCACGTCGATCTGGTCGACAGCACCGTCGTGCGCGAGACCAGCGCCGTGGTGGCGGCGCGGGTCGCCGAGGCTCGGGCCGCATCGGCCGAGCGGTGGCGCAAGGAACGGTGGGAGGTCAACTCGGCCGTCCCCGGCGTGAACCTGCGGACCGCGCCGTGGCTGCTGCCCCGGCCGGCCCTGCGGCCGGCCCAGGTCTTCCTCGACCGCGGTGCGCTCACCGCGCGCGGCTTCGACCGGGTGCTGCGGCTCGCCTGGACGATCGCCGACCTCGCCGGCCGGACGGTTCCCGATGCCGAGCACGTCTCCGAAGCACTCTTCTTCCGGACCGGGCGGGCCAACTCATGGGCGGCGTGAGCGACGAAATCCTGTTCGCCCGGGCCTTCCTCAACCGGATCGCCGAGCCGGCGTCGATCCCGCTCTGGCTGGCCGTGCGGCGCAACGGCCCGGTCGAGACCGCGCAGGCGATCCGCGCCGGCGAGGCGGCCGGCCTGGTGTCGGAGGCCACGGCCGCCCGGGTCGAGCACGTCGATCCGTACGCCGACCTCGAGGCGGCGCAGCGTCGCGGCGTGCGGCTCGTCGTACCGGAGTCCGACGAGTGGCCCCACTTCGCGTTCTCCGCTCTCGAGTCGGCCGGTGGCCGCCGGGCCGAGCGGTTCGCGAACGGTGAGCGGACGCAGTCCGAGAGCGGCGAGCTGATCCCGCCGCTCGCGCTCTGGGTCAAGGGCACCGTCGACCTCGCGGTGGTCGGCGTGCGCTCGGTGGCGATCGTCGGCGCGCGGGCGGCAACCGAGTACGGGGAGCGCCTGGCCCGCGAACTCGCCGCCGGGTCGAGCGAGCACGGGATCACGGTCGTCTCGGGCGGCGCCTACGGTATCGATGCGGCCGCGCACCGCGGGGCGTTGGCGGTGGGCGGCGAGACGGTACTGGTCTCGGCCGGCGGCCTGGACAAGCCGTATCCGCCGGGCAACGCCGGGCTGTTCGAGCAGGTCGCCGAGTCCGGGCTGCTCGTCTCGGAGAGCCCGCCCGGCTGCGATCCGCGGCGCCGGCGCTTCCTCACCCGCAACCGCCTCATCGCCGCTCTGGGTACCGGCACGGTGGTCGTCGAGGCGGCCCATCGCTCCGGCGCGCTGAACACGGCCCGGCACTGCTGCGAACTCGGGCGGCCGCTGATGGCGGTGCCCGGCCCGGTCACCTCGCCGATGTCGGTCGGCTGCCACCGACTGCTGGCCGCCGAGCACGGGCGGGCCCAACTCGTCACCGGCCTCAACGACGTGCTGCCACTCGTCGGCTCGTCTCGGGATCTCGTGGCCGAGACCGATCCGGAACGGCTCGAGAACGCCGGTCTGCGCGAGCGCCTCGACATCCTCGACGCCACGGCCCGCCAGGTCTTCGACGGCTTCCCTGCGCGGGGGTGGACCGACCCGGACCGGCTGGCCATGGCGACCGGCCTCGCCCCGCTCGCCGTGGTTCGGGCCTTGCCGATGCTGGAGATCAGCGGTCTGGTCGAGGCCTCGGCCGAAGGGTTCCGCATCGCGCGGCCGAAGGGCGTCCGGCTGAGCGTCCGGCCCGGGAGTACGGCGAATGGGTGATCAAAGAACTGCGCAGCGTCACCATCGTTTCACGCTGGTTCGACAGGTGGCGCGGATACGATCACTACGAACGCCCAGAGCGGCGGTGAATGCGCCGCTCGACGCACTTGTCCCACCCCAACGCCGGCCCCGGCTCCGCGCAGCAAGCGATACGGGTAACCGGCCACATAGACCCCGCGGCTGGGTCCGGTCGAACCCCACCCCGACCGGACCCGGCCCCGGGCCCGCGGGCAACCGCGGCCCGGACCCCGGGCGCGAAGGCACGAGCCCGCAGCGCCCGTCCTGTCAACGCAACAGCATGGGGTGCGGGGTCGGTGAACGCAGTCCACGGGGGAGTCGGCGACCACTGGCACTGCGTTGGCAGGTGGGGTTCGCCCACCTCGACCGGTGCATCCGCGCGTCCGGGCCCGCGGCGGGCACGGCGCGATCTAAGGTCTTCGGTCATGACCGGCAATCTCCGCCGCGGGCTCCTCGGGGTCGTGCTCGTGCCGACCCTCGCGTTCTCCGCCGCCGGGTGCACCTCCGCCGGTGGACGGCAGGCGCCGACCCACCACACCTCGGCCGGACTCAGCGGTCCGCCGACCGGGCTGCCGACGGCGATCCCCACGCTGCCGGCCACCGCGCCGGACTCGCCGGCGACCCTGGCGGCGTTCATGCAGTCCGGGCTCGGCCGCACCGGGTTCGCGCACCTCGTGTTCCGCACCGGGCTGGCCGGCACCACGTTGACCGGTCAGGGCGATGCGGTCCTCAGCCTCGGCGAGGCCACCGGCCTCGACGTCCGGGCCGTCGTGAGCAAGGTCGGTGCCGTCCACCTGCTCTTCACCGGCGGGACGGGGTTCGCCGCGTTGCCCAAGCCCACCGCGCCGGGCAAGCGCTACACGAAGATCGGCGGCTCGGCCGGCGGTGCCGACCTCGACCGGGTCGCGATCGCGCTGCAGGCCACCCAGCTGCTGGCCGCACCGGGCACGTACCGCACCCTGGTGGCCGCGTCCCGGAACCTCACCCGCCTCGCCGACGGCAAGATCGGGGTCACGCCGGTGTTCCACTACCGGGCCACCGTGCCGGTCGCCGACATCCCGGCGACCGACCGGGTGAACCTCGCGCTCTCGGCCCTCGGTGTCACCCGGCTCGACCTGCAGGTGTGGGTCGACGGCGCGGGCCGCCCGCTCAAGGTCGCGGCGCCGGCCCCGGACGGCCGGGTCAGCGACGTCACGTTCACCGAGATCAACCGGCCGGTGAGCGTCGCCGCGCCACCGTCGAGCCAGGTCGATCAGTGAGCCCCCGCGGCGTCGCCGACGATCGTGTCGACATCGCCCGGCTGCGCACCGACCTGCCACCTGCGCTCGCGGCGGCTGTCGACGACTACGCCCGCCACCTGGAGCTGGAACGCAACCGATCGCCGCACACGGTGCGCGCCTACGTCGGCGACCTCGTCGGGTTCCTCGATCACCTCGCCCGCCTAGGTGGCCGATCGGTCGGCGACGTCGACCTCGGCACGCTGCGCGGGTGGCTCGCCGTCCAGCGCAACCGCGGCGCCGCCCGCACCACGATGGCCCGGCGCTCGGCCGCCTTGCGCACCTTCTGCGCCTGGGCCCACGCGACCCGTCTGCTGGCCGACGACCCCGGCCAGCTGCTCTCCAGCCCGAAGACGCGGCGCTCGCTGCCGGCCGTACTGCGGGTCGACGAGGCCGAGCAGCTGATGACGGTCGAACCGGACCCGGATCAGCCGGAGCCGATCGGGCTGCGTGACCGCCTCGTCGTCGAACTGCTGTACGCCAGCGGTATCCGGGTCTCCGAACTCGTCGGGCTCGACATCGATGACGTCGACCGCAGCCGGCGGGTCCTGCGCGTGCTGGGCAAGGGCTCGAAGGAGCGCACCGTCCCGTACGGGCTGGCGGCCGACCGCGTGCTGGCCGACTGGCTGGGCCGGGGCCGTCCCGAGCTGGCGGGCCCGCGCTCCGGACCGGCGCTCGTGCTCGGTGTGCGTGGTGCCCGCATCGATCCGCGGACGGTGCGCACCATCGTGCACGGCCGGGCCGCGGCCGTGCCGGGCGCGCCCGACCTCGGCCCGCACGGGCTGCGGCACAGCGCGGCGACCCACCTGCTCGAGGGGGGCGCCGACCTGCGCAGCGTGCAGGAGGTCCTCGGCCACGCGAGCCTGTCGACGACCCAGATCTACACCCACGTCTCGGTCGAGCGGCTGCGCCGCAGCTACCAGCAGGCGCATCCGCGGGCGTGATCGCCGGTCACCCGTCGCGGGGCCACGGCAGCAGTACCACCGGGCCCAGCGGGCGCAGCAGGCTCAGCGGGTCGAGGTAGAGGGGACCGCGACGCGCGCCCCAGTGCAGGCAGGTGGCCGCGCACCCCGCGTGCCGGCCGCGGATGACCGCGATCACCTCGCCGCCGCGTACCCGCGCGCCCCGGGCGACCAGCGGACGGACCGGCTCGTACTCGGTCGTGAGCCCGTCGGGATGCGCCAGCACGACGACGCCGCGGCCCGCGACCGGTCCGGCGAAGGTGACCAACCCGTCGGCCGCCGCGCGGACCGGGGCCGCGGTCGAGGCCGCGAGGTCGACGCCGCGATGGCCTGGGCCGTACGGCGTCGCCGGTGGGTCGAACGGGCGCACCACCTGGCCGGTGACCGGGGCGGCGTACCCGGCGACCACCGGACGCCGGAGCCGGCCGGCCGCGGCGGGCGCCGGTGACCGGGGCCCGAGCGGCGCGCCGGCCATCGGGACGGTGAGGACAACGACCGCCGGGAGCAGCCACCGCACGCGCATCGGACCAGCGTCGCGCGGCACCGGCGGCTGCGGGAGTGGGTGTGGACAGCGGGTCGGCTGTCCACAGGCCGGCGGTTAAGGAGTGGCGTCGATCCGCGGAATAGGGCGTTCTCCTGATGCCCGGCGCCTCCTCAGAGGCGGACCGTCGGACCGGACGCAGGAAGAGGAGCCGACCATGAAATCGCACATCCCGGTGAACCATGCGGCAGTGATCGGGCAGCTCGCATTCGAGCAGGCTGCGCGCGATCTGAACGGCCGGCGCGTCGCCCGCAGAGACCGGCGGCGGCGGGCCGGGCGCTGAACCCGCTGTCCTCTGTCGGTGGGTCCGGTCAGAATGGACCGGTGCCCCGTCCCACCGGTCGACTCGTCGGTCGCGCCGCCGAGCTCAGCAGCCTCGTCGGCGCGATCCGCAACGCCCAGCAGGGGTCCCCGTCGGCCGTGATCGTCGGCGGCGACGCGGGCGTCGGGAAGACCCGGCTGCTGGGCGAGCTTCTCGGTAGCGCCGCGGCCGAGGGCGTGCTCTGCCTGGTCGGCCACTGCGTCGATCTCGGCGACACCCCGCCGCCGTACCTGCCGTTCACCGAGGCGTTCACCCGCCTGACCGCCGAGCGGCCCGAACTCGGCGACGACCTGCTCGCCCGGTTCCCGGCGCTCACCCGGCTGCTGCCCGGCCGGGCGGCCGAGGCGAAGATCCCCGTCGAGCGGGGCGAGCTCTTCGACTCCGTCCTGGCCGCCCTGACCTACCTCGCCGCCGAGCAGCCGGTCGTGCTGATCGTCGAGGACGTCCACTGGGCCGACCAGGCCACCCGGGATCTCCTCGGCTTCCTGTTCACCCGCCTCGAGGACGCGCGGGCCGTCGTCGTGGCGAGCTACCGCAGCGACGATCTGCACCGCCGCCACCCGCTCCGACGCACCCTCGCCGAGTGGTCCCGGCTGCCGGCCGTCACCCGGGTCTTCCTCGACCCGCTGGCCGCCGACGACGTCCGCGCGCTCGTGCGGTCGATGTTCGCCGGAGGCATCACCGAGAGCGACGTCGACAGCATCGTCCGCCGCGCCGACGGCAACGCGTTCTTCGCCGAGGAGTTGGTGGCCGCGGCCGAGCAGTGCGGGGTCGGGGCCCAGCTGCCGTGGCAGCTCGCCGACCTCCTGCTGGTCCGGCTCGACCGGCTCTCCGACGACGCGCGCCAGGTCGTGCGGGTCGCGGCCGTGGGTGGCCGGCGGGTCACTCACGACATGCTCGACGCCGTCGCCGGCCTGCACGACGGGCGGCTGGACGAAGCGCTGCGCAGCGCGATCGACGCCCACATCCTGCAGCTGACCGCGAGCGGTCGCGGCTACGTCTTCCGCCACGCCCTGCTCGCCGAGGCGGTCTACGACGACCTGCTACCCGGCGAGCGGGTCCGCCTGCACGCCGCCTACGCCGCGGTGCTGGCCGCGCGTCCCGACCGGCGCGCGGCCGAGCTGGCCCGGCACGCCCGCGCGTCCCACGACCTGCCGACGGCCTTCTCGGCGAGCGTCGCGGCGGGGGAGGAGGCCATGTCCTTGGCCGCCCCGCAGGAGGCGATGCAGCACTACGAGGCCGCACTCGAGCTCGCCCTCCAGGTGCCCGACGCTCCTGAAGACCGCACCGGGCTGATCCTGGCCGCGGTCGAGGCGGCCGACGCCGCCGGGCACACCCAGCGCGGGCTCAAGCTGGCCCGGCGGGCGCTGGCCGAACTGCCGGCCGACGCGCCCCCGCTGCAGCGGGCGACGCTGCTGCTCGCCGTGGTCACGGCCGCGCTCGGCAACGAGATCGACGGCGAGGCGCTGTCGCTGACGTCCGAGGCGCTGCGGCTCGTCCCGGAACAGCCGCCGACGTCGTTCCGGGCCCGGCTGCTCGCCCAGCACGCCCGGGTCGCGCTGATCATGGGGCAGGAGGTCGACGCCGAGCGCACGGCCCGCGAGGCGCTCGAGGTGAGCGAGGCCGCCGGCTGTCCGACGGCGGCGACCGACGCCCGCACCACCCTCGCGCAGCTCGCCCGCCGCAACCTCGACCCCAAGGAGGCGGCCCGGCTGATCCAGGCCGTCGTCGAGCAGGCCCAGGCCAGCGGTGATGCCGCCTCGGAGCTGCGCAGCCGGTACAGCCTGGCCAGCCTGTGGCACGAGCAGTGCGAGCTCGAGCGGGCCGAGGAGACCTTCGCCCTGACCCGCCGCCGGGCCATCGAGCTGGGCCGCAACTGGGACGCCTTCGGCCTGCACTCGCGGGCGATGACCGCCACCGTGCAGTACCTGCGCGGCGACTGGGATGCCGCGCTGCGCACCCTCGACACGTCAGCCGAGCAACCGACGATGATGGCCAGCGCCGTGTTCCGCTCGACCGGGATGGCCGTCCGGGCCGGCCGCGGTGACACCGCCCTGCTGGCCGAACTCGACCAGCTCCGCCCCTACTGGGTGCGCGAGGGTCGGGTCGCGCTGTACTCGGCCTTCGCCGCGCTCGAGGTCTACGAGCAGCAGGCCCAGGCGGAGCCGGCGATGCAGCTGATCGACGAGGTCGTGGAGTCCCTCGGCGAGCTCTGGCTCGACCCGTGGTTCCTGGCCCGCATCCAGCTCTCGGCCTTCGGCATGGCGGTGTTGAGCGCCGTGGCCGCCCGCGCCCCCGAGGCCCAGCACGAGGAGCTCGCCGCGCTGGGGGCCCGCCTGCTCTCCGACGGCCGGACCAGCGCGGACAAGGGGCTGCCGCTCGGGCGCGCGCTCGGCCGGGAGGGGCTGGCCTGGCGGGCCCGCCTCGAGGCGGAGGGGGCCCGGCTGCGGTGGCTGACCGGTCAGGACGCCCCGGGCGCCGACGAGCTGGTCGAGGTCTGGCAGCGCTCGGTCGACGCGTTCAGCTACGGCCAGGTCGTGCAGACCGCTCGGTCCCGGGCCCGGCTGGCGGCGGCGCTGCGCGCGGTGGGCCGGCCGGAGGAGGCCGCCGAGCAGGCCGAGCTTGCCCGCATCGCCGCCCAGTCCATGGGCGCCACGCCGCTGCTGGAGGAGATCCGCAGCCTGAACGTTGCTCGCCGGGGCGGGCCGGAGGAGCGCTCCGGGCTGCCCGGCCTCACCGACCGCGAGCGCGACGTGCTGGCCCACCTGGTCGAGGGCCGGACGAACCGGCAGATCGCCGGCAGCCTGTACATCAGCGAGAAGACGGTCAGCGTCCACGTCTCGAACATCCTGGCCAAACTGGGCGTGCGGAGCCGGGCCGAGGCCGCGGCGCTGGCCCGGCGGTCCTGACAGCCGCAGCGGTCACGGCCGGTCGCGGCACACGGTAGAGTGAGAGCCGCAGCTCGAGCGATCGGGCTGACTTCGCGTGCCCGCTCCTGGAACCCGCACCACCCAACCCAGGAGTAGGCGGCCAGCCTCGGTCCGTCCCGTCTCGACGGGTGGGTCCCCTGAGCCGCGACACCGGGCACCAGGGCGAACCGGTCACCCGACCGGTCCGCGACAACCGAGGCCGTGCACGTCCGGCACCGACAACGCGTCGGCCGTGCGCACGAAACACCAAGGAGGACGACCGGCATGCCCGTCGTCACCATGAAGGAGATGCTCGAATCGGGCGTCCACTTCGGCCACCAGACCCGCCGCTGGAACCCGAAGATGAAGCGGTTCATCCTCACCGAGCGCAACGGTCTGTACATCATCGACCTGCACCAGACTCTCACCTACGTCGACAAGGCGTACGAGTTCGTCAAGGAGACCGTCGCCCACGGCGGCACCGTGCTCTTCGTCGGCACGAAGAAGCAGGCGCAGGAGTCGATCGCCGAGCAGGCCACCCGCGTCGGCATGCCGTACGTCAACCAGCGCTGGCTGGGCGGCATGCTCACCAACTTCCAGACCGTCTTCCAGCGGCTGCAGCGCCTCAAGGAGCTCGAGGCGCGCGAGCAGGCCGGCTGGGAGGGCGTGGCCACCAAGAAGGAGCAGCTGCTCCTCACCGCGCGAGATGACCAAGCTCGAGCGCTCGCTCGGCGGTATCCGCGAGATGACGAAGGTGCCGAGCGCGGTCTGGATCGTCGACACCAAGAAGGAGCACATCGCCGTCGGCGAGGCCCGCAAGCTGGGCATCCCGGTCGTCGCGATCCTCGACACCAACTGCGACCCCGACGAGGTCGACTACAAGATCCCGGGCAACGACGACGCGATCCGCAGCGCCGCGCTGCTGACCCGGGTGATCGCCGACGCGGTCGCCGAGGGCCTGGTCGCCCGCGCCGCCGGCGCCGCCAACGCCGGCCGCGACGAGAAGCCGGAGCCGGTCGCCGGTGGCCAGCTGGCCGCCGACGAGCCGATGCCGGAGTGGGAGCGCGACCTGCTGCAGCCGAACGCCGGTGGCGACGCCGCTCCGGCCGGTGCCCCGGCCACCCCGACCGCCTGACTCCCTACAGACGACACGAACGAGAAACCAGAGACTGCGAGATGGCGAACTTTTCCGCCGCAGATGTGAAGAAGCTCCGCGACGCCACCGGCGCCGGGATGATGGACGTGCAAGAAGGCGCTCGAGGAGGCCGACGGCGAGTTACGAGCGCGCCATCGAGATCCTGCGGGTCAAGGGCGAGGCCAAGAACGCCAAGCGCGGAGGAGCGCGTGGCGTCCAACGGGCTCGTCGCCGCGGCCGAGGGCGCGATGATCGAGTTCGCGTCCGAGACCGACTTCGTGGCGAAGAACGAGCAGTTCCAGACGCTCGCCGGCGACATCGTCGCGCACTTCGCCGGCCTCCGGTGCCACCGACGCCGAGTCGCTCAAGGCCGAGACCCTCAAGGACGGCAAGACCGTCGCGGAGCAGCATCAGCGCGCTCGCCGCGATCATCGGCGAGAAGCTCGAGCTGCGCCGCGCGGCCAAGCTGGACGGTCAGGTGGCCACCTACCTGCACCGCAAGGCCTCGGACCTGCCGCCGCAGGTCGGCGTCCTGGTCCAGTTCACCGGCGACGACCTCGAGGCCGCCCGCGGGGCGGCGATGCAGGTCGCCGCGCTGCGGCCCGAAGTACCTGACCCGCGAGGACGTCCCGGCCGAGGTCGTCGAGGCCGAGCGCCGGGTGCTCGAGGAGAAGACCCGCGCCGAGGGCAAGCCCGAGCAGGCGCTCGCCAAGATCGTCGAGGGCCGGCTCAACGCGTTCTTCGCCGACAACGTGCTGCTCGAGCAGGAGTCGGTGCGCGAGCGCCAAGACCACGGTCAAGCAGGTCCTCGACGAGGCCGGGGTGACGATCACGAAGTTCGTCCACTTCGAGGTCGGCCAGGCCTGAATCACACCCACGGAACCGCTCGCTTCGCACCGGATTCCGCGGATTCCGCGGGGACCTCGAAGAGAGCCGATAGGGTCGTACCAACCTGCAGTTCGACGACGAAGGGGCTGCCGATGAGCGAGACCGAGGCAGCCCCTTCGTCGTCGGTGCGGCCGGAATCGCCGCCGGCCAACTGGTACCGCCGGGTGCTGCTGAAGCTGTCCGGTGAGGTGTTCGGCGGCGGCCAGATCGGCGTCGATCCCGACGTCGCGCACTCGCTCGCGCAGCAGATCGCCGAGGTCGTCGCCGGCGGCACCCAGGTCGCGATCGTCGTCGGCGGCGGCAACTTCTTCCGCGGCGCCGAGCTCAGCCAGCGCGGCATGGACCGCGACCGCGCCGACTACATGGGCATGCTCGGCACGGTCATGAACTGCCTGGCGCTGCAGGACTTCCTGGAGAAGGCGGGCGTGCCGACCCGGGTCCAGACCGCGATCACGATGGGGCAGGTCGCCGAGCCCTACATCCCGCGGCGCGCCGAGCGGCACCTCGAGAAGGGCCGGGTCGTGATCTTCGGCGCCGGCGCCGGGCTGCCGTACTTCTCCACCGACACGGTGGCGGCCCAGCGGGCGCTGGAGATCGGCTGCGAGGTCCTGCTGCTCGGCAAGAACGGGGTCGACGGCGTGTACGACGCCGATCCGCGCCTGTACCCCGAGGCCCGCCGGTTCGACGAGATCACCTACGACGAGGTCCTCCAGCGCGGCCTGAAGGTCGCCGACGCGACCGCGTTCAGCCTCTGCCGCGACAACGGCATGCCGATCATCGTGTTCGGACTGATCGACGGCAACATCGCGCGCGTCGTGCGCGGCGAGAAGATCGGCACGCTGGTCGAACGCGGCTGAACCGACGGCGAAGGGACAGCTGACGGTGATCGACGAGACCCTCTTCGAGGCCGAGGAGAAGATGGAGAAGGCCGTGCACGTGGCCCGCGACGAGCTCGTCGGGCTGCGCACCGGGCGGGCCAACGCGAGTGCCTTCGCCCGCCTCGTCGTCGACTACTACGGCGCGCCGACGCCGATCCCGCAGATGGCGACGGTGAACGTGCCCGAGGCGCGGATGGCGATCATCAAGCCCTACGACGCCGGCCAGCTCGGCGCGATCGAGAAGGCCATCCGCGACAGCGACCTCGGTGTCAACCCGACCAACGACGGCACGATCATCCGGGTCGTGTTCCCGCAGCTCACCGAGGAGCGGCGCCGCGACCTGGTGAAGGTCGCGAAGCACAAGGGCGAGGACGCCAAGGTGTCGATCCGCTCGATCCGCCGGCACGCCAAGGACGCACTCGACAAGCTGGTCAAGGACGGCGAGACCGGCGAGGACGACGTGCACCGCGCCGAGGCAGAGCTGGACAAGCTCACCGGCGACCTACACCGGCCGGGTCGACGAGGCCGTGAAGGCCAAGGAAGCCGAACTCCTCGAGGTCTGAGGTCCCACGACCGATGCCTGACGACGACGAGTCGCGGCCCGCCGAGCCCGCCGTCCGCCGTTGCTCGTGCGCGCCGCGGCGGCGTCGCCGGCCCCCGGCCGATCACCCGCGGCCGCGAGCCGCGGCGGCGCCGGAGCCCCCAGCCCGGCGTGACCTTCCACGAGACCGAGCCGCCCGTCGCCCGGCGCGGTCAGCCACCCGAGTCGGAGCGACGACGTCGCGGGCCGGGCGCAACCTGCCGGCCGCGATCGGCGTCGGCGTCGGCCTGGGCGCCGTCATCGTCGCGCAGCCTGTTCCTGTATCGGCCGAGCTTCGCGTTCATCGTCGGCGGCGGCGGTGCTGTACGGCTGCTACGAGCTGTCCCGGGCGCTGCGAGGCGGCGACGATCCGCGTGACGCTGATCGCCGATCCTCGCCGGCAGCGCGGCGATGCTCGTCGCCGCCTGGGAGCGCGGGCCGAGCGGTCTGGTGCTGGCCGTCGCTGCTCACCGTCGCGGCGGTCGCTCATGTGGCGGATCGCGGACGGCGCCATCGGCTACACCCGCGACGTCACCGCGTCGGCTGCTCGTCCTGCTCTACCTGCCGACGCTCGCCGGCTTCGCGGTCCTGCTCGGTGCACCCGGACGACGGTGCCGCCCGCGTCCTCGCCTTCGCAGCGACGGTCGTGTGCAGTGACACCGGCGGGTACGCGAGCGGGGTGCTGTTCGGCAAGCATCCGCTCGCCCCGATCGTGTCGAAGGCCAAGACGTGGGAGGGCTTCGCCGGCTCGGTGCTGGCCTGCTCGGCGGCCGGCATCCTGTTCCTGACGCTGACCTTCCACGAGGAGTGGTGGAAGGGGCTGCTGTTCGGGCTCGCGATCGTCGTCACCGCCACGCTGGGCGACCTCGGCGAGTCGATGATCAAGCGCGACCTCGGCATCAAGGACATGGGCAACCTGCTGCCTGGGCACGGCGGGATCATGGACCGCCTCGACTCGATGCTGCCGTGCGCCGCGGTCGCCTACCTGCTGCTGTCCGCCTTCGCGCCGGTGCTGATGCCGCGCGCGGTGAGCCGGGCCGAGGCGGTCGGCCGAAGCCGCGGCGGGTCGCGGCGGAGCCCGCGGGCGGACCGTCCTCGTCGGCGTCGACGGCTTCGGTGGCGCCGGCAAGTCGACGCCTGGCCGAGCTGATCGCCGCCGCGGTGCCGCGAGGCGCAGGTCGTGCACGTCGACGACTTCGCGAGTCCCCACATCCCGGAGTGGGACTGGGCGCGGTTCCGGGCGCAGCTGCTCGTCCCGCTGCTGGCCGGGCGGCCCGCTCGGTACCAGGTCTGGGACTGGGAGCGCGACCTCGGCGCGGACTGGATCGACGTCGCGCCCGGGCGCACCTGTCGTCGTCGAAGGCGTCTCGTCGACCCGCACCGAGGTCGGCTGCACCCTGGGTCGCTGACGATCTGGGTGGACGCGCCGCGCGAGCTGCGCCTGCGGCGAGCGCTCGAACGCGACGGCGAGGCCCTGATGCCGGCGCTGGCTCGACGACTGGATGCCCTCGGAGCAGGCGTACGCGGCCGCGCGAACGTCCGCAGGACCGGGTCGACCTCATCGTCAGCGGCACCGAGTAGCGGGGTGGCCGTAGGGGCGCCGCCCCGCCGGCTCGATGTGCGCTTGCGGTCCGAGATCACCACTTCGGCGGCGGGCGAGTGGTCCGGGACCGCAAGCGGGGCTACCGGGGCTGCGGTTCGCGACCAGGGGCAGGGCGGCGGCATTGCCGTTGTCAGAGGCCGCTGCGATCCTCGCCGTCATGAGAGAGACGGCCGACGAACTCGCGGCACTCCAGAGCCTGCTCGACCGCAGCTTCGAGCAGGCCTCGAGCCACCTGACGTCGATCATGGAGCCGCAGCGGCGGCTGTCGGCCGAGCGCCTGGTCGCCGACCTGCCGAGCCCGGCCGTGCTCAACATCGCCACGGTGACCGCACGCGGTGAGCCGCGGATCTCGGCCGTCGACGGGCACTTCCTGCACGGCCACTGGTACTTCACCACCGCGGCCGATTCGCCCAAGGCCCGGCAGCTGCGGGCCCGGCCGGCGATCAGCGCCTCCTACACTCCCCGCGACGGCTACGGCGTCTTCTGCCACGGCCGGGTGGCCGAGCTGGCGACCGGCGACGAGCAGGAGATGATCAGCGATCACTTCCTCGAGACGTACGGGCAGCGGCCGGAGGGGTTCGGCGTCGGCATCTACTACGCCCGCATCGACGCCGACTGGCTGGTCGGGTTCGCGATGACCGCCGAGGAGGAGGTCGCGATCGAGCAGGCCCGCCTCGAGCGGGAGGCCCGGCGGGCGGCGTCAGCACCCCGCTGAATCTGGGACAATGGGCCGAGTCATGGCTCTCCCTCTCGTCTTCGACGCGCCCCGGCGCGGCCTGCCGCCGACCCACTTCGCCGACCTCGATCCGGACGCCCGCCGCGCCGCGGTCACCGGCCTGGGGCTCCCGGCCTACCGCGCCGACCAGCTCGCCCGGCACTACTTCACCCGGTTCGAGAACGACGCGTCATCGATGACGGACCTCCCGGCGGCCGTCCGCGAGGAGCTCGGCGCCGCCCTGCTCCCGCCGCTGCTCACCGAGGTCCGCAGCATCGAGACCGACGCCGGCACGACCCGCAAGACGCTGTGGCGGCTGCACGACGGCGCGCTCGTCGAGAGCGTCCTCATGCGCTACCCGGCCCGCGGCGGCGCGCGCGAGCGGATCACCGTCTGCATCTCCAGCCAGGCCGGCTGCGGCATGGCCTGCCCCTTCTGCGCCACCGGCCAGGGCGGCCTGACCCGCAACCTGTCGACCGCCGAGATCGTCGACCAGGTGCGGGCCGCCGCCCAGGTGGCCGCCCGCGGCGAGCTCGGCGGCGGTCCGGGGCGGCTCTCCAACGTCGTGTTCATGGGCATGGGAGAGCCGCTGGCCAACCTCAACCGCGTCCTGGCCGCGCTGCACCGCCTCATCGATCCGGCGCCGGCCGGCTTCGGCCTCTCCCGCCGGTCCATCACCGTCTCCACCGTCGGGCTGGTCCCGGCGATCGACCGGCTGGCCGATACCGAGCTCGACGTGACGCTGGCCGTGTCGCTGCACGCCCCCGACGACGAGCTGCGCGACACCCTCGTGCCGGTCAACACCCGGTGGAAGGTCGGCGAGGTGCTCGCGGCGGCCGATGCGTATGCCGCCCGCACCGGGCGCCGGTACTCGATCGAGTACGCGATGATCCGCGACGTCAACGATCACGCGTGGCGGGCCGACCTGCTCGGCGACCTGCTGGCCCCGCGGCTCGCGCACGTCAACCTGATCCCGCTCAACCCGACACCCGGCTCGGAGTGGGACGCCTCGCCCAAGAAGGTCGAGCAGGAGTTCGTGCGGCGGCTGGAGGCCCGCGGGGTGCCCGTGACGGTCCGGGACACCCGCGGCCGGGAGATCGACGGCGCCTGCGGTCAGCTGGCGGCGGCTCCCTGAGCGAGGGCCCACCGTCCGCCGCCGCGCTGGCCCGCAGCTCGCTCGGCGGCCTGCTGCGCGATGCCGCACGGCTCGACCGCACGCAGTCCGACCCGGTCGTCGCCGGCCGCAATGCCGTGGGCGTCGCCCTCCCGCTCGCGATCGGCACGCTGGCCGGCGGGGCCTCGCTCGGGCTCGCGATGACGATCGGCGCGCTGCAGACCGCCTTCGCCGACCGTCCCGGTCCCTACCGGCTGCGGATGCTGCGCATGCTCGGGACGGCGACGGCCGCGGCTGTGACGAGCACGCTGGCGATCATCGCCTCCCGCAGCGACGCCGCCGAGGTCGTCCTGCTGCTCGTCCTCGCGTTCGTGGCCGGCCTGCTCACCGCGGGTGGCCCGAGCGCGACCCAGGTCGGGATCGCCGGCGTGGCCGCGGCGTTGATCCTCGGCCACTTCCGCCAGCCGGCCTCGGTCGCCCCGCACGTCGGGCTGCTCGTGCTCGCCGGCGGTGCCCTGCAGACCGCGTTCGCGATCGCCGGCTGGCCGCTGCGCCGGCACCGTCCGGAACGGAGCGCGCTGGCCGCGCTCTACCGCGAACTCGCCACCGCGGCCCGCGTGCAGCGCGGCGCCACCGCGGGGCCGCCGGCCGGCGACACCCTGACCCAGGTCCGGCAGACCCTGTACGGCCTCGGCCACGATCACGGCCCGAGCGTCGAGGCGTACCGCGTCCTGCTGGACGAGGCCGAGCGGATCCGGCGCGAGATCGTCGTGCTGATCGCCGCGGCCGAGCGGCTCGCCGGGGAGGGGCGGCCGATCCTGGCCGGGCTGGTGCGGGGCTCGCTCACCGCGGTCGCGTCGGTGCTGGACGAGCTCGGTGCCGCGCTGGACTCCGGTCGGCCGGTCCGGGCCGATGCGCTCGAGACCGCCCGCGCGACGCTGGGGCCGGCGATCGCCCGGTTGGAGGACGAGCCGGACGACGCGGCCGCGCTCACCCGGCGGGCGGCCGCGGCCCGGCTCCGGGCCCTGTCCGGCCAGCTGCGGGCCGCGGTGGACAGCAGCGGGGCCGGCGCCAGCGAGGGTCGCCGCGGCGAGGAACCGGCCGCGCCCGGCATCCACGTGCTGCGCGACCCGCTCGCCATCCTGCGGGCGAACCTGACACCGGGGTCGGCCGTCTTCCGGCACGCCGTGCGCCTCGGCCTGCTGGTGGCCGGGGTCGATGCCGTCGTCCGGGTCGTGAACGTCAATCGGGGCTACTGGCTGCCCCTCACGGTGCTGGTCGTGCTGCGCCCGGACTTCGCCACCACCTGGCAGCGCGCCGTCATGCGGGTGCTCGGCACGGTCGTCGGGCTCCTGCTGGCCACCGCGCTCGTCCACTGGGTGCCGGGCGGGGAGTGGTGGCCGGTCGCGCTGATCGCGATCTTCGCGTTCGGCATGCGCTTCGCCGGGCCGGGCAACCTGGCCCTGACCGCGGTGTGCCTGTCCGGTCTGGTGGTCGTGCTGCTCGAGATCCAGGGCGTGCCCGCGCACAGCACGGTCGCCAGCCGCGCCTTCGCCACCCTGGCCGGTGGGGGTCTCGCCGTGATCGCCGCGGCTGCCCTGCTGCCGTCCTGGGAGCGGCGCTTCGTCGGCCCGCGGCTCGTCGGCCTCCTCACCGCGTACCGCGCCTACCTCGACGCGGTTGCCGACCTGCACACCGAGCGGTCCGCGCTGCAGCGGGCCCGCGCCGCCTGCCGGCTGGCCCGCAGCAACGCGCAGTCGTCGGTCGACCGCGCGGCGTCCGAACCGGTTCGGGGTCAACCGGAGGTCGAGCTGGGCCGGGCCGTCCTCGCCCACACCCACCGGTTCATCCACGCCATGCTGAGCATCGACGCCGTGCGGGTACCGCTCCGCGACGCCGGCGGTGTGCCGGAGCTCGCTGCGTTCCTCGCGGCCGCCGGTGCCGTGCTCGACGCCGCGGGCGCCGCGGTCGCCGGGGGCACCGCCCCGGCGGCGGTCAAGGGTTTGCGCGCGCAGCAGGAGCAGCTCGCGCAAGCGCTGACCGGCGATCCGGAACGGGCCGGCGGCGTGGCGGTCGCCAGCACCCTGATCGAGGCGAGCGACCGGATCACCAACAGCCTCGACACCCTGACCGACGAACTGCGCCGGCAGCTCCCGGTAGCGTCGAGACGGTGAACGATTTCGCCGATGTCGCGGGCTTTGTCGCCCTCCCCAGAGTCACCGGCCTCGCGCTGGGTCCGGACGGCCGCCGCCTGCTGGCCACCGTCCAGGAACCGGATCGCAAGCGCGCCCGCTACGTGTCCGCCGTCTGGGAGATCCCGCTCGACGGCGGCGAGCCGGCCCGCCTCACCCGCTCGGCCAAGGGCGAGAGCGCGCCGGCGTTCCGGCCCGACGGCTCCCTGGTGTTCACCTCGGCCCGTCCCGACGACGACGGTGACGAGGACGACACGGCGCTCTGGGTCCTACCGCCGAGCGGCGAGGCGCGGGTGCTCGCCCGCCGCCCGGGCGGTGTCTCGGCCCCGGTGGTGGCGCGTGACAGCGGCGCGGTCGTCCTCGGGGCCAGCCGGCTGATCCGGTCGGGCGAGGAGGAGGACGACGCAGCCCGCCGCGCGACCCGCAAGGACCGCAAGATCAGCGCGATCCTGCACACCGGCATGCCGATCCGGTACTGGGATCACGAGCTCGGCGCGGAGTCCCCGCGCCTGGTCGTCCTCGACGCCGAGGGCGAGCCGCGCGATCTCACGCCCGATGCCGGCCTCGCCCTGGTCAACGCCGACTGGTCGATCACGGCCGACGGCGCGACCGTGGCGAGTTCGTGGCGCACCCGCCGCCGCGGCGGCGCCTTCCCCTACGAGGTCTGCCTGATCGACGTCGCGAGCGGGAAGCGCACCGCGCTCGCGGCCGATCCCGACGTCCAGTACGAGTCCCCGCGCATCGCCCCGGACGGATCGCGGGTTGCACTGCTCGCCGAGACCGACGGGTCCTACGACGTCCCGTTCGCCTGGCACCTGCAGCTCGTCGCCACGGACGGCGGCGGCACCGTCGCCGTCGACCTGGGCGACCTGTACCCGACGGAGTGGGCCTGGTCGGCCGACTCCGGCACGCTCTTCGTCGCCGGTGACCTGCACGGCCGGGGCGCCGTGCTGGCCGTGGACCCGGCAACCGGCGCGGCCCGGTCCCGGCTGGTGGCCGACGCGGCCTACGCCAACCTCTGCCCCTCGCCGGACGGCCGCTACGTGTACGCCCTGCGCTCGGCGATCGACGCCGCGCCGGCCCCGGTCCGGCTCGACGTCGGGGCCACCGATCAGCGACCGGCCGCCCTCCCGACCCCCGCCCCGACCCCGCCGCTGCCCGGCCGGCTGGAAGAGGTGACGGCCGAGGTCGACGGCGCGACGGTCCGCGGCTGGCTCTGCCTCCCGGACGGCGACGGCGGCCCGGCCCCGCTCATGCAGTGGATCCACGGCGGCCCGTTCGTGTCCTACAACGCGTGGAGCTGGCGCTGGAACCCGTGGGTGGCCGTCGCGCAGGGCTGGGCCGTGCTGCTGCCCGACCCCGCGCTCTCGACCGGCTACGGGCCGGACTGGATCGCCCGCGCCTGGCCGCACCGGGCGGCGCGGGTCTGGGCCGACGTCGAGGGGCTGCTGGATGCCGTCATCGCGCGGCCGGACATCGATGCATCCCGCACGGCCTGCCTGGGCGGCTCGTTCGGCGGGTACATGACCAACTGGATCGCCGGCCACACCAAGCGGTTCGGCGCCATCGTCACCCACGCCGGCCTGTGGGCGCTCGACCAGCAGCACGACACGACCGACGCCGCGTACTGGAAGAACAGCTGGTTCGGCGAGCCGGCCGAGCACCCGGACTGGTACGCCGACAACTCGCCGCACAACTTCGTCGACCAGATCGATACCCCGATGCTCGTCGTCCACGGCAACCGCGACTACCGGGTGCCGGTCAGCGAGGCGCTGCGGCTGTGGTGGGATCTCGTGAGCCGCTGGGCCGGCGACCCGGCCGAACTGCCGCACCGCTTCCTCAACTTCACCGGCGAGAATCACTGGGTGCTCACGCCGGCGAACGCCGAGATCTGGTACGACGCCGTGCTCGGCTTCTGCGCCGAGCATGTCCTGGGCCGGCCCTGGACCCCGTCCCCGCTGCTCTGACGCGACCGGCGAAGCACGCGGCCCCGCGGCGGCGCGGGTGCGCCGCCACGGGGCCGGACTGGGTCTACTCGGCGAGGGCGAGGCCGATCTCGGCCTCGTCCAGCTCGAGTTCGGTCGTGTCCTGCTTGCGCTCGGTGCGGATCGCGAAGCTGACCAGCAGCAACGTCCCGAGCAGGAAGATCGTCGCCGTCCAGAACGACTTGTCGGCCGCAGTGACGAACACGTGCCGGCTGGCCTCGGCGGGGGAGAGCCCGGCCGGCAGGTCCTTCGCCGCCGACTTGCTGGCACTGCCGAAGACGGTCACCAGCACGGCCAGCCCGAGCGAGCCGCCGACCTGCTGCATGACGTTGACCAGGCCGGAGGCCGCGCCCGCGTCCTGCGGTTCCACGCCGTCGAGCGCGGTGGTGGTCAGCGGCACGAACGCGAGCCCGTTGCCGAGGCCGAACACCAGCAGCGGTCCGACCAGCGAGAGGTAGTTGCTGTGCTCGCCGAGCTGGGTCAGCCACAGCATGCCGAGCGTCGAGAAGCTCACGCCGATGATCATCAGCCGGTGGGCGCCGACCAGCTCGACCAGGTAGCGGGCCGAGAGCTGCGATGCGGTGAAGACGATCCCGGTGAGGGGGACGAACGCGAAGCCGGTGACCAGGTCGCTGTACCCGAGCACCCCCCGCAGGAACTGGGTGAGGAAGAAGAACATCCCCATCATCCCGGCGACGAGCAGCAGGCGGGCCACGTAGGCCGACGAGCGGTTCCGGTCGGCGAACAGCCGCAGCGGCGTGATCGGCGACTCGGCCCGCAGCTCGGTCAGGACGAACGCGGCGAGCAGCACCACGCCGACGGTGAACGAGCCGACGGTCCGCGGGGCACCCCACCCGTCGCTCGCCGCGTTGACGAAGCCGTACACGAGCGCCGCCATGCCGACGGTGGAGGTGACGGCGCCGGCCAGGTCGAAGCGGCCGCGCTGGCGCGGGGTCTCGGTCAGCGTGGGGATCGCGAGGGCCAGGACCACTGCGCCGATCGGCACGTTGACGAACAGCACCCAGCGCCACGACGCCCACTCCGACAGCATGCCGCCGGCGATGAGCCCGACGGCCGCGCCACCGATGGAGACGGCGGTGTAGAGGCCGATCGCGCGAGTGCGCTGGCGGGCGTCGGGGAACATCGTCATGAGCAGCGCGAGCGCGGACGGGGAGGCGAGGGCGCCACCGACACCCTGGGCGGCGCGGGCGATCAGGAGTTCGGCCGGGTTCTGCGCGAACCCGCCGGCCAGCGAGGCCAGGGTGAACAGGGCGATGCCGGCGAGGAAGACCCGGCGCCGGCCGAGGATGTCGCCGGCGCGGGCGCCCAGCAGCAGCAGGCCGCCGAAGGTGAGGGTGTAGGCGTTCACGACCCAGGAGAGGCCGGCCGAGGAGAAGCCGAGCGACACCTTGATGTCGTGCAGCGCGATGTTCACGATCGTCGCGTCGAGCACGACCATGAGCTGGCAGGTGAGGATGAGGGCGAGGACGAGGTTCGGGGATCCCTGCGGCAGCCGGAGTCGGCGCGCCGGGCCCCCGGCGGCCGGCGCCGAAGCGCGTCCGGCCGAGCGGCGGAGGGGGGATTGGACTGTCACGAGCGTTGCCTCGGTTCACGTAGTAGCATCGGAGCTAAGCGGAAGCTGCCTCCGGTAGAGAACTATACGGAGGGCGCCTCCGGTTATGCAACTCGATTTGGACGGAGGTTCCAGTGGGCCGCACGGCGAGCACCGAGCCGGTGACGGACGCCGCCCCCGAGTGCGGGCGCCCGCTGCGCGCCGACGCCCAGCGCAACCGGGACCTGCTGATCTCCGCCGCCCGGGCCGCCTTCACCGAGCGCGGCACCGACGCCTCGCTGGAGGACATCGCCCGCCGGGCCGGCGTCGGGGTCGGCACCCTGTACCGGCACTTCCCGAACCGGCAGACCCTGGTCGAGGCGGTGTACGTCGAAGAGGTCGAAGCGCTGTGCCGCTCGGCCGGTGAGACCGCCGGGCTCCCATCCTGGGACGCCCTGGTGCAGTGGCTCAACCGATTTGTCGACTACGTCGCCACGAAGCGCGCCCTGCTGGAAGAGATGATGTCGACGATCGGGCAGGACGCGCAGGTGTTCCGTACCTGCCACGACGCGATCTTCAGCGCCGGCGAGCCGCTGCTCCGGCAGGCCATCGCCGAGGGGGCCGTCCGGCCGGATGCCGAATTCATCGACGTGATCCGGCTCGTCAGCGGCGTCACGATGATCAAGAACGCCGACGCCGACGAGATCCGCCGGGTGTTGATGTTCGCCCTCGACGGCCTGCGCTACCGCGAACCGGCCTGACCGAACCGCCGCACCGACGGCGGCGCCTCGATCCCCTCCCGCAGATCGGGTGCCGGGACCGGCGTCCCGTAGCCGGTCAGCATCGGCACCACGCCGCCCCATGCGTCGCCGGCGACGTCCTCGGGCGGGTCCTCCGGCCAACCGTCCGACACCTTGAGCGACCACTCCTCGACGGGCAGCGCGAGGACGAGGGTGGCCTCGAGTTCGCGCCGCGTCGGGCGCCGGATCTCGGCCACCCGCCCGGGGATGAGGGCGTCGGTGACCAGGTCCAGGGCCGCGGCCTTCTCGTCGTCCGCGAGCGGCGTGCACCGACCGAAGAGCACCGCGCTGCGGTAGTGGAGCGACGACTCGAAGGCGGACCGGGCGACGACCACCCCGTAGAGCGCGGTGACGGCCAGGCAGGTCGGGGCGCCGGCCGCCAGCGCCCGCATCCAGCGCGATCCGGTGGAGCCGTGCGCCAGGATGCGATCGCCGTCCCGGACGACGGCCGTCGGGATCACCACCGGCCCGTGCTCGGGGTCGGCGAGGGCGAAGTGGCCGACGAGGGTCGAATCGAGCAGCGCGTCCAGTGCGGCGCGCTCGGTCCGCTCCTTCTCGCGCAGGCGGGTGATGCGGGTGCGGGGTGAGGTCACCGGCCCATCATCGCGTTGACCGCCGAGGCCATTCTCGACGGCCGTCCCCGGCGCTGCTCGGCGCTGTCGGCCCAGGTCATGGCCCGCAGCCCGGCGTTCGCACCGATCCAGCGCAACGGCTCGGGCTCCCAGTTCCGGCTGCGATGCCCGACCCACGGCAGCCGGGTGAGCTCGGACTCGCGATGGCCGATGAGGTCGGCGATCGTGCGGCCGGCGAGGTTGGTGGTCGACACGCCGTCGCCGACGTAGCCGCCGGCCCAGGCGATGCCGCTGGCGCGGTCGAGCCCGACCGAGGCGTGCCAGTCCCGCGCGATCCCCAGCGGTCCGCCCCAGCGGTGGGTGATCCGGGCGTCGCGCAGCACCGGGAAGAGGTCGACGAGCGTCGCGCGCAGGGCATCGAAGACAGCCGGCACCCGGTCGTAGGACGGGTCGATGCGCGACGCGTAGTGGTACGGGGCACCGCGGCCGCCGAAGACCATCCGGCCGTCGGCGCTGCGCTGGCCGTAGATGATCAGGTGCCGATGGTCGCTGAACGTCTCCCGCTCGCGCAGCCCGAGCTCGTCCCAGGTCGAATCCGGCAACGGCTCGGTGGCGATGATCAGCGAGTAGACCGGGGCGAGCCGGCGCCGGGTGCCGCGCAGTTGCGCGGTGTAGCCCTCGGTGGCCCGCACGACGTGCTGGGTGCGGATCGTGCCGGCCGCGGTGTGCACGGCGTGCGGTTCGACCGTCAGGGCCGCGGTCTGCTCGAAGAGGAGGGCCCCGCGCCGCTCGACCACCTCGGCCAGCCCGCGGACGAGCCTCGCCGGCTGCACCGCGGCACAGTGCGGGGTGTAGGTCGCCCCCAGCACCCGGGTGGCCGCGAGCCGGGTCCGGGCCGCGGCCGCGTCGAGCAGTGCCGTGCCCAGCCCGAACTCGTCCGACTCCGCGACCTCCTCGCGGGCCCGGGCGAGCTGCGGTCCGGAGCGGGCCAGGACGATCGTGCCGCCTCGGGCCACGTCGGCGTCGATGCCCTCGGCCGCGGCCACCCGGGCGACCTCGTCGACCGAGCCGCGCATCGCCGCGTACTGGGCCCGCGCAGCGTCGGCGCCGGCCTCGCGGGCGAGCGTGGCGGCGGTGACCGGGAACAGCGCCGAGCACCAGCCGCCGTTACGTCCGGACGCGCCGAAGCCGGCGATCTCGCGCTCGACCAGCGCGATCCGCAGCGCCGGGTCGGCGGCCTGCAAGTAGTAGGCCGTCCACAGCCCGGTGAGACCGGCTCCGACGATCGCCACGTCGACCTCGAGATCGCCGGGGAGGCTGGCCCGGGGCGTCAGCGGCTCGGCCAGCTGCTCGAACCAGAGGGAGAGCCGGCGGTAGTCGGCCACGCGGGTTACGCGAGGACGTCGTCGAGCGGCACGGCGGTGTAGCCGTGGGCCTCGGCCACCGGGCCGTTGGTCAGCTGGCCCTCGTGCGTGTTCAGGCCGAGGGCGAGCGAGGGGTCGCGACGCAGCGCGTCCTGCCAGCCGAGGTCGGCCAGCGCGACCGCGTACGGCAGCGTGACGTTGGTGAGCGCGTAGGTGGAGGTGTGCGGCACCGCGCCCGGCATGTTGGCCACGCAGTAGAAGACCGACCCGTGGACCTTGTAGGTCGGCTCGGCGTGCGTGGTCGGCCGGGAGTCCTCGAAGCACCCGCCCTGGTCGATGGAGATGTCGACGAGCACCGACCCGGGCTTCATCCGCGAGACCAGCTCATTGCTGATCAGCGTCGGCGCCTTGGCGCCGGGGATGAGCACGGCGCCGATGACCAGGTCGGCGTCGAGCACGGCCTTCTCGACCTCGTAGGCGTTGGACGCGACGGTCTGGCAGTGGCCCTGGTAGATGGCGTCCATCTGCCGCAGGCGGGCGACGTTCTTGTCGAGCAGCAGCACCTCGGCCTGCATGCCGAGCGCGATGGCGGCCGCGTTCTGCCCGGAGACGCCGGCGCCGATGACCACGACCTTCGCGGCGTACACGCCGGGGACGCCGCCCATGAGGGTGCCGCGGCCGCCGCCCTGGCGCATGAGGTGGTAGGAGCCGACCTGCGGCGCGAGGCGGCCGGCCACCTCGGACATCGGGGCGAGCAGCGGCAGCGAGTTGTCGGGCAGTTGCACGGTCTCGTAGGCGATGCCGGTCGTGCCGGCGGCGAGCAGGGCGTCGGTGCAGGCCTTGTCGGCGGCGAGGTGCAGGTAGGTGAACAGCACCTGGTCCTTGCGCATCCGGTGGTACTCCTCGGCGATGGGCTCCTTCACCTTGAGCACCATGTCGGCCGTGCCCCACACGTCGTCGGCCGTGTCGAGGATCTGGGCGCCGGCGGCGACGAAGTCGTCGTCCCGGATCGCCGAGCCGACGCCGGCCTCGCGCTCGACGTAGACCTCGTGACCGTGGCGGGTCGAGCTCGTTCACCCCGGCCGGGGTGATGGCCACCCGGTACTCGTTGTTCTTGACCTCGCGGGGGACGCCGACCTTCATCTTCCGACTCCTCGAACTCCGGGAAAGTAGGTGCTCAGAATGAAGGATGCGCGCGTGCTCGACCAGATACCTGAAGAAGATTCTATAGAATGCGTTCATGGCGGCGAGAAATGCGAAACCGATGCCCGCGCCGGCGCGTCCGCCGAACATCGTTCGAGCCGAGCTGGACGAGGTCGACCGCCGGCTGCTGCGCGAGTTGGTGGCCGACGCCCGCATCCCCAACAACGCGCTCGCCGAGCGGGTGGGCATCGCGCCGTCGACCTGCCTCGGGCGGGTGCGGGCGCTGCGCGAGAGCGGCGTCATCCGCGGCTACCACGCCGACGTCGATCCGGCCGCGCTCGGCCGGCCGATCCAGGCCATGATCTCCGTCCGCCTGCAGTCGCACGCGCGCGGGCACATCCCGGACTTCATGGCCAAGATCGCGACGCTGCCCGAGGTGCTGAACGTCTTCTTCCTCGGCGGGGCCGACGACTTCCACGTGCACATCGCCGCGACCAGCACCGACAACCTGCGCGAGTTCGTCGTCGTGAACCTCAGCGGCGACCCGGACGTCGCGCTGACCGAGACGAACCTGATCTTCGATCACATCCGCGCCGGGCTGACCCACTGACCTGCCGCAGCAGGGTTGATCCGAGCGAGGCGCCCCGGCCGGCATCAGTACCGGTTTGCATCCGCACCGGCCACTATCTCGAGCTCGATCGTTGCGTAAGCAGCGCCTGCGGGTGCAAACCGGGCCGGGCGGACGTCCAGTCAGGACTGCGGCGCCTGCGCGTGCGGTTCAGCGGCGGGCGGCGAAGACCCCGGGCGGGAAGGCGCCGGCGGCGACCACCTGCCGGCTGAGCGCGCGGCCGAGTTCGGTCAGCCGGTCCGTGCCGGCGTCGCCGAGCAGCAGCCACGGCGCCGCCGCCAGCCGGTCCGTCGCCGCCTCGACGCCGTTACGCGTCTCGAGACCGGCATCGGTGAGGCCGTCGTCGTCGAGCAGGCCGCGGGCCTTGAGGTCGTCGATGCCGGCCGCCCACTCCTCGTCCGACCACCCGCGGGTGGCCTTCGCGGCCGCCTCGGTGAAGCCCCGCCCGGTGACCGTGTGCGTGATCAGCGCGTCCAGACCGGAGAGCCCGGCACCGAGCAGGGCGGCCGTGTGACCGTCGCCCCGGTGCTCGCGCAACAGGGTGATGGCGTGCCAGAGGACGAGGTGCGCTTCGTCCGGCCACGGAAGATCGGCGTGGCCGGCGAACAGCGGCCGGCCGTCCGTCGTGAGCGCACCGGTCGCGGCCCGCGCGAGCTCGGCCGCCTCGACCACGGCCGGCTCGGCCGCCACCCCGTCACCCAGCAGGCGGCGCAGGGCCCGGTCGGCGAGCCGGAGCCGGGCGGCCAGCACATCGTCGATCGAGGCGAGCCCCCATGCCCGCGGGATGTGCCGGGCGACCAGGCGCGGGTTGAAGTTGTAGAACGTCGCCGCGACCACCCCGGCCGAGACCGGCCCCATGGGCGCCGCCCGGCTCGCGAAGTACGTCATCCGGCCCGGGCGCAGGCCGACGGCCGTCAACTCCTCGTCGGCCTCGGGCACGAAGTACGTCAGCGCGTGCAGGGTGTCCAGGGCGCGGTGGGCGCGGGCGGCGACGCCGGGCGCGAGCGATGCACTCATCGCCGCTGACCCTAGCGGCGATAGCGCGGCAACCACACCCGGCGGTACAGGAAGCGGACGGGCGGCGGCACTAGGCCGAGCACCTTCGCCGCCACCTCGGGCGAGGCGCCCTCGAGCAGCCACGGGAAGTACTCGGCCCCGGCCCGCAGCCCGAGGGTGCGGCGGATGTAGCGGCCGAATGTGTCCCATCCCTCAGGGCCGAGATAGGTCTCGACCAGCGGCAGCGCCGCGTTCTCCTCGTGCCGCATGTGCCCGGTCAGCCCGATGCGCATCCGCAGCAGCGCGCCGGTCAGGGCGTCGGCGTCCCGGTCGGCGAAGGCGGAGTCGACCGCGGCCATCGCCGGCTCGAGGTAGCCGTGCTCGGCCTCCATCGCGGCGAGCACGGCCAGCTCGTCGGCGTCGACGATCCGTGCCTGCAGCGGCGGCCACAGCGCCTCGTCCTCGGCCCGGTGGTGGATGTGCAGCTGCCGGGTGAGCCGGCCCCACCGGATCGCTGTCGCCTCCGACCAGCCCTGGCCGGCGTCGGCCGCCCCGACGAGCCGGTCCAGGTGGAAGCTGAACGCGTCGTGTGCGGCGTACATCATCGTGAAGTCGGTCGGCCCGGACAGGGCGGTTCGGTGCTCGGTCATGCCGCCACCGCCGGCTCCGGCGCCGCCTCGACGACGTCCATCGACGAGTCGTGGTGGGCGTTGCTCGTCCGCAGGCCGGCGACCGCCGCCACCAGCAAGGCGATGCTGCCGGCGAGCAACGCCCGCTGGAAGCCCGAGGTGAGGGCGGCCGGGGCGGAGTGCCCGGTACCGAGCAGGTGGGTCGTGCGCGAGGTCGCCACGGCCGAGAAGACGGCCAGGCCGAGCGCTCCGCCCACCTGCTGGGAGGCGTTGAGCAGGGCCGCGGCCAGGCCGGCCTTGTCGGCGGGCACCCCGGCGTTGGCGGCCGCGGTCACCGCCACGAAGACCGCGCCGAGCCCGACCGACATGACGAGCATGCCGGGCAGCAGGTCGCCGAGGAACGTGCCGTCGACCGGGATCCGGGACAGCCAGAACACCCCGCCCGATGCGATCAGCGAGCCGGCCACGATCAGCGGACGGGTGCCGATGCGGGTGATGAGCGCGGACGAGATGCCGGCCGCGATGCCGACGGCGAAGCAGAGCGGCAGGTAGGCGGCGCCGCACTCGATCGGGGAGTAGCGGAGGACGTTCTGCATGTAGAGCGTGATGAAGAAGAACATCGACAGGAACCCGGCGAACGCGATCAGCTGGGTGACGTCGGCCGCGGCCAGCCCACGGATCCGGAAGACGGACAGGGGCAGGAGCGGGGTGCGGCCGCGGGCCTCGACGCCGACGAATGTGGCGAGCAGGACGGCCGCGCCGGCGAGCTCGAGGATCGTGCGGGCCGACGTCCAGCCGTCGTCCGGCGCCTTCACCAGGCCGAAGACGAGCAGCAGCATCCCGCTGGTGGCCAGCACGGCCCCGAGAAGGTCGAAGTCGGCGCGAGCCGAGCGCCGGCGGTCGCTGGTGATGAGGCGGAAGATCGCCGGCAGCACGAGGGCGCACGCCACCGGGTTGACGAGCATGACCCAGCGCCACCCCGGACCCTCGGTGAGCACGCCACCGAGGAAGACGCCGACGGCCGAGGCGAGGCCGCCGACGCCGCCCCAGACGCCGAGGGCCTGGTGCCGGTCCTTCCCGTCCTGGAACGTGGTCGTGAGGATGGAGAGCGCGGCCGGCAGGGTGAGCGCGGCCCCCAGCCCCTGGGCGAGGCGGCAGGCGACGAGCAGGCCGGCGTCACCGGCGAGCCCGCCGACGAGCGACGACACCCCGATCACCAGAACTCCGGAGACGAGGATGCGGCGCCGGCCGATCAGGTCGGCCAGCCGGCCACCGAGCAGCATGAAGCCGCCGTAGGTGAGCAGGTAGCCGCTGGGGACCCATTGCAGGTCCTGCACCGAGAAGTGCAGCGCCGTCCGGATGTCCGGCAGCGCGACGTTGACGATCGAGGCGTCGACGAAGTCGAGGAAGGCGACCGCGCAGAGCAGGGCCAGGATCAGCTTGCCCCGCCGGGTCGCGAGGGTGGATGGATGGTCGAGCTGGGTTGCCACGGGGTCCTCCGATGAGATGGGACGTCATCACTTCGTCGGATCTCGCGGTCGGGACGTAACGTCAGGGCGGTTCGGTCGCGGCAGAATGACGCGATGGTCACAGAAGACTTCGCGGTCGTCGTCGGGGCCGGGTCGTTGCGCTCGGCTTCGCCCGACGCCGTGCGGTTCGGTCACCGGTGGACGGATGCGGGCGTGACGGTGGAGGGCGCGTTCACCGGCGCCCACCTGCTGCACCTGTCCGTGGCCGGGTGCGTGCTGAACGACTGCTACCGCGAGGCCGCCGGGCTCGGCGTCGACCTGGCCGGCGTGCGCGTGCGCGCCTGGGGCGGGTTCGACACCGACACCTGGGCGTCGTCCGGCATCGAGTACTCGGTCGAACTGGAGTCGCCGGCACCGGCCGACCAGCTGTCGCGGCTGCGGGCGAAGGTCGACGAGGTCGCCGAGATCCCGCGGGCCGTGCGCCAGGGCGCCGAGGTCCGCCCCGCTGACTGAGGTTGGCGCTCAGTCAGCGGGACAGGCGCGCGATCCGGTTACAAGCGGGACCAGGCCTCGGTGAGCACCGAGCGCAGGATCTGCTCGATCTCGTCGAACTCGGGCTGGCCGATGATCAGCGGCGGGGCCAGCTGGACCACCGGGTCGCCGCGGTCGTCGGCCCGGCAGTACAGCCCGGCGTCGAACAGGGCCCGGGACAGGAACCCGCGCAGCAGGCGCTCGGACTCGTCGTCGTCGAAGGTCTCCTTGGTCGTCTTGTCCTTGACGAGTTCGATCCCGTAGAAGTACCCGTCGCCTCGGACGTCGCCGACGATCGGCAGGTCGTTGAGCTTCTCCAGCGTCGACCGGAACGCGCCCTCGTTCTGCAGGACGTTCTGGTTCAGGCCCTCGCGCTCGAAGATGTCGAGGTTGGCCATCGCGACCGCGGCCGACACCGGGTGGCCACCGAAGGTGTAGCCGTGCGGGAAGTAGTCGGCGCCGCGGTAGAACGGTTCGGCGATCCGGTCACTGATGATCGCGGCCCCGATGGGGGAGTAGCCGCTCGTCAGGCCCTTGGCGCAGGTGATGATGTCGGGGACGTAGCCGAACTTGTCGCACCCGAACATCGTGCCCAGCCGGCCGAACGCACAGATGACCTCGTCGGACACCATCAGCACGTCGTGGCGATTGCAGATCTCGCGGACGCGCTGGAAGTAGCCGGGCGGCGGCGGGAAGCAGCCGCCGGAGTTCTGCACCGGCTCGACGAAGACGGCGGCGACGGTGTCCGGGCCCTCCATCTCGATGGCCCGCTCGATCTCGTCGGCGGCCCACCGGCCGAAGGCCTCGAGGTCGTCCCCGTGCTCCGGGGCCCGGTAGAAGTTCGTGTTCGCGGCCTTGTGGGCGCCGGGCACGAGCGGCTCGAACCACTTCTTGGCGTCCGGGATGCCGGTGATCGACAGCGCGCCCTGCGGCGTGCCGTGGTAGGCGATCGAGCGGCTGATCACCTTGTGCTTCATCGGCTTGCCGACAAGCTTGAAGTACTGCTTGGCCACCTTCCAGGCGGTCTCGACGGCCTCGCCGCCGCCAGTGGTGAAGAAGACCTTGTTCAGGTCGCCCGGGGCGCCCGCGGCCAGCCGATCGGCCAGCTCGATCGCCGGCGGGTGCGCGTAGGACCAGAGCGGGAAGAACGCCAGCTCCGAGGCCTGCTTGTAGGCGACCTCGGCCAGCTCCTTGCGGCCGTGACCGGCCTGGACGACGAACAGCCCGGACAGGCCGTCGAGGTAGCTGCGCCCGCCCGCGTCGAAGATCCGCGCGCCCTCGCCTCGCACGATCGTCGGCACCGGGGCTTCGGCGTAGGACGACATGCGGGTGAAGTGCATCCAGAGATGCTCGCGGGCCGACGCCGACAGCCGGTCGCTGTCGTACGTGGCGGCGCTGGTGTCTACCGGGCTGGTGGTCACTTCGAACTTCCTTGTCTCGGGGCGCGCGCTCAGCGCACGCCCCAGTTGTAGGTCTGCTTTACGAGCTTGAGATAGAGGAACGTCTCCGTGCGGGTCACCCCCGGGATGGCCCGGATGCGACCGTTGACCAGGCTGAGCAGGTGGTCGTCGTCGGCCACGACGACCTCGGCGAGCAGGTCGAACGAGCCCGCCGTCACGACGATGTAGTCGACCTCGCCGATGCCGGCCAGGGCATCGGCGACCGCCTCGACGTCACCGCTGACCGAGATCGCGATCATCGCCTGGCGGGCGAAGCCGATCTGGGTCGGGTCGGTGACCGCGACGATCTGCATGACCCCGCTGTCGACGAGCTTCTGCACCCGCTGCCGCACGGCCGCCTCGGAGAGGCCGACCGCCTTGCCGATGCTGGCGTAGGGCCGGCGGCCGTCCTCCTGCAACTCGCCGATGATCGCCCGCGAGGTGTCGTCCACCTGGTCGCGCGAGCCATTGCGGGTCATGACGTACAGATTTACCGGGCTGAAACACACTGCGCAAGCGAATCCGTAGAGAATCGCCATCAAAACAACGGAATCCTTTGTCAAACCCGGCTCTGGCTCTTGTCCAGGTCCCGGCCGCCGTGCCAGGATCGAGCGGCCGTCAACCCAAATAATGGGGGAGATACATGGACGTGGCGAACGCGCCTACAGCGTCGCAGACCAGCCTGCAGAAGGAATCGGGCCAGAGCGGTCAGATGCCGGCGATCGAATTGGTGGGCATCGCCAAGCGGTTCCATTCCCGCCGCGGCGTCGTCACCGCGGTCGACCGGGTCGACCTCGTCATCGGTGAGGGGGAGTTCTTCTCGCTGCTCGGCCCGTCCGGCTGCGGGAAGACGACCACCCTGCGGATGATCGGCGGCTTCGAGGAGCCGACCGAGGGGCAGATCCTGCTCTACGGCCGCGATGTCGTCGGCGTGCCGCCGAACCACCGCGACGTCAACATGGTCTTCCAGTCCTACGCGCTGTTCCCGCACATGTCGGTGTTCGAGAACGTCGCCTTCGGCCTGCGCCGCAAGGGCGATCGCGACAAGGCCGATATCACCCGTCGCGTCGGCGAGATGCTCGACCTGGTCCAGCTCGACGGCAAGTCCGACCGCCGGCCACGGGAGCTCTCCGGCGGCCAGCAGCAGCGTGTGGCCCTGGCCCGCGCGCTGGTCAACCGGCCGCGCGCCCTGCTGCTCGACGAGCCGCTGGCCGCGCTGGACCTCAAGCTCCGGCAGGCCATGCAGATCGAGCTGAAGCGGATCCAGCGCGAGGTCGGCATCACGTTCATCTTCGTCACGCACGACCAGAACGAGGCGCTGACCATGTCCGACCGCCTCGTCGTCATGAATGCCGGCCAGATCGAGCAGCTCGGCGCGCCGCGCGACGTCTACGAGCGTCCACGCACCCGGTTCGTCGCCGGCTTCATCGGCACGTCCAACCTGCTCACCGGCACGGTCGAGCGCATGGACGGCACGACGGCCGTCCTCGCCGGCGGTGCGGACGAGGAGCTGATCGCCCCGGACGCCGCCGCCGTCGGGGCGACGGTCGGCACGCCGCTCGACATCACGGTGCGTCCGGAGAAGATCATCCTCAGTCACGAACGGCCGGCCGCCGGGCGCTGCGCGATCCGCGGCCGGGTGCGCGAGGTCGTGTACCTCGGCACGTCCACCCAGTACTCGGTACTCACCTCAGATGGCAGCGAACTGCTGGTCTTCCTGCAGAACGCGTCGGACTCGAGCGACATCGCCGAACGCGACGACGACGTCTGGCTGTCCTGGCGGCCCGAACACAGCCTCGCCCTCGCGCCCGGCTCCGCCCCGCTCCCGACGCCCGAGGAGGGCGAGCTGTGAACCCCGAACCGATCGACGGGCTGACCCCGGACCTCCTGCGCGGCCTCACCTCACCGCGGATCTCGCGCCGTCAGGTCCTCCGGTTCGGCGGCCTCTCGGCGCTGGGGCTGGCGCTGAGCGCGTGCAGCATCCCCGGCAGCAAGGGAAAGAGCGGCAGCCTCGGCGGGCAGGCGTGGCGTGACGAGATCGCGAAGTTCTGGTCGCTGCAGAAGAAGAAGGGCCACCTCGACTTCGAGAACTGGCCGCTCTACATCGACGTCGGCAAGAAGGCGAGTGACCACCCCTCGCTGGACCTGTTCACCAAGGCAACCGGGATCAGCGTCAGCTATCACGAGGACATCCAGGACAACTCCTCCTACTACGGCAAGATCGCGCCGGTCCTGAAGGCCGGCCAGAGCATCGGCGCGGACATCATCGTCATCACCAACGGCTTCGAGCTGAACAACCTGTTCCAACGCGACTGGCTGACCCCCCTCGACCAGAGCCGGATGAGCAACTTCTACGCCAACGCCTCGCCGCTGGTGAAGGACCCGAGCTACGACCGGGGCAACGTCTACACGATGGCCTGGCAGTCCGGCATCACCGGCATCGGCTACAACCCCAAGCTCGTCGGCCGCGAGATCACCAAGTGGGCCGACCTGCTCGACCCCAAGCTCTCCGGCAAGATCGGCATGTTCAACAACAGTGAGGACCTCGCCGCGGCCGCGATGTGCGCCAACGGTGTGAACCCGGAGACCTCCACCGAGGCCGACTGGAAGAAGGCGGCCGACTGGTTGAAGAAGCAGCGCCCGTCGGTGCGCAAGTACTACGACCAGTCGTACGCCGACGCGCTCGCCAAGGGTGATCTCTGGGCGACGATGGCCTGGTCGGGCGACATCTTCCTCAAGCAGGCCGACAACCCCGACCTCAAGTTCGTCATCCCGGAAGAGGGCGGGATCATCTGGACCGACAACATGTGCATCCCGGTCCACGCCCAGCATCCGCTCGACGCGATGATCTACATGGACTACGTGTACAAGCCGTCGGTCGCGGCGATGCTCGCCGACTACATCAACTACATCACCCCGGTGCCGGCCACCCAGCAGATCTTCGCCAAGGAGGCCCAGACCGCGGACAACAAGGACGACAAGGCGTACTACACCAACCTGTCGACCAGCCCGCTGATCTTCCCCAAGCCGTCGGACTTCGCGCGGCTGTTCCGGTACCCGACCCTCAGCCCGGAGCAAGTGACGGTCTTCAACGCCCTCTTCGAGCCCATCTACCAGTCATGAGCGGCCGCCGTCTCCGCAACCGGCTGACGCCGTACGCGCTCGTCCTGCCGGGCTGGCTCTGGCTGGTGATCTTCTTCGTCGTGCCCACGCTGTCGATGCTGTCCGTGTCGACGATGACGGGCAACGACCTCGACGGGTTCAAGCAGACCTTCCACTTCAGCACCTACGGCGACGCATGGAGCAGCTACCACGTCCAGATCCTGCGGTCGCTGCGCTACGGGCTGACCGCGACGGTGATCTGCCTGTTGATCGCCTACCCGGTCGCGTACTGGATCGCGTTCCGGGGCGGGCGTTACAAGTCGTCGCTGCTGTTCCTGCTGCTCCTGCCGTTCTTCGTGTCGTTCGTCATCCGCACCCAGTCGTGGCAGTTCATGCTCTCCGACCACGGCATGGTGCTGGGCCTGATGCGCACGCTGCACCTGGCCGGCTCGAACGCCCAGATCCTGCAGACCTCGACGGCGGTGATCGGTGGGCTGGTCTACAACTTCCTGCCGTTCACCGTGCTGCCGATCTACGTCGCCCTCGAACGGGTGGATCCGGCGCTGCTCGAGGCGGGGGCCGACCTCTACGCCAACAAGGCGACGGCGTTCCGCAAGGTGGTCCTCCCACTGTCGCTGCCCGGCGTGTTCGCCGCCGTGCTGCTCACCTTCGTCCCGGTCGCGTCGGACTACGTGAACGCGCAGATCCTCGGCGGGGCCAAGACAACGATGATCGGGACCGTGATCCAGACCGAGTACTTCACCAACCTGAACTACCCGACGGCGGCTTCGCTGTCCTTCATCCTGATGGGGGTCCTGCTGATCGGCATCTTCCTCTACGCGCGGCTCCTGGGTACCGATGACGTCCTCGAGATGGCGGCCGCCTGATGACCGCGCTGGTCGGGCCGACCCTGGAGGAGGCCTTCGAGGATGACCGGGAGGCCGCGCGGCGCCCGCGGCGCCCGGTCGGGCGCATGGCCCGCGGCTGGCTGCTGCCGATCTGGGGCTGGCTGGTCATCCTGTGGCTGTCGTCGCCGATCATCGTGATGATCGTCTTCGGCTTCAACGACGGCTCGGGCAAGATCGTCAGCACGAAGTGGCACGGGTTCACGCTCAAGTGGTACCAGCAGCTGTTCGTCTACAACGACCTGACGACCGCGCTGTGGCACTCGGTGACGATCGCGGTGTTCACGACGATCATCGCCGTCGTGCTCGGCACCCTGATGGGCGTCGCGCTGGGCAAGTACCGCTTCCGGGGCACCGGATCGGTGAACCTGCTGCTGTTCGCGAACATCGCGGCCCCGGAGGTGGTCCTCGGCGCGGCCCTGCTGAGCCTGTTCCTCGCCCTGAACATCCCGCGCGGCTACGGGACGATCCTGATCGCGCACGTCATGTTCAGCGTGGCCTACGTGGTGGTCACCGTGCGGGCCCGGATGGCCGGCCTCGACCCGTCGATGGAGGAGGCGGCCCGCGACCTGGGGGCCGGACCCTTCGTCACGTTCTTCCGGGTGACGCTGCCGATCATCCTGCCCGGTGTGCTGGCCGGTGGCCTGCTCGCGTTCGCGTTGTCGATCGACGACTACATCATCACCAGCTTCAACAACGGCTCGACCCAGACGTTCCCCTTGTGGGTCTACGGCGCGGCGCAGCGCACCGGCGGCGGCGTGCCCCCGCAGGTGAACGTGATGGGCACGCTGATCTTCGCCTTCGGGGTGCTCGTCGCGCTCGCCGGCGCGGTGTCGGCCCGCCGGAAGGCCTGACCCTGGTGCACCCCGCCCTCGCCGACGCCGTCCCCAGGCCCTTCTGGCTCGACTCGGCCGACGCACCACCATCGGCGCCGCCCCTTCCCGGACCGACCGAGGCCGGCCTGCTCGTCGTCGGCGGCGGCTACACCGGGCTCTGGACGGCGCTGCTCGCCAAGCAGCGCGACCCGGCTCGCGACGTCCTGCTCGTGGACGCGCGGACGGCCGGGTGGGCCGCGTCCGGACGCAACGGCGGGTTCTGCGCGGCCAGCCTGACCCACGGGCTGGACAACGGGCTGTCCCGGTTCCCGGAGGAGATGGCGGCCCTGGACCGGCTCGGCCGGGAGAACCTCGACGCGATCGAGAAGGCCGTCGCCGACCTCGGCATCGACTGCAGCTTCGAGCGCACCGGAGAACTCGAGGTCGCGACCCGACCCCATCAGGTCGAGTGGGTCCGCGACGGCGTCGCGGCGGCCGAGCGGTTCGGGCACGACGCGGTCTTCCTCGACCAGGACGCGATCCGGGCCGAGGTCAACTCGCCGACCTACCTGGCCGGCGCCTGGCAGCGGGACCGGGTGGCGATGGTCGATCCGGCCCGGCTGGCGTGGGGGCTGCGGGCGGCCGCCCTCGCGCTCGGGGTCCGGATCGCCGAGAACACACCTGCGCTGAGCCTGGCCCGGGACGGCGCCGGGGTTCGCGTCGAGACCGAGCACGGCTCGGTGCGGGCCCGGCGGGTCGCGCTGGCCACGAACGCGTTCCCCGGGTTGCTGCGGCGGATGCGCTCGTACGTCGTGCCGGTGTACGACTACGCGTTGATGACCGAGCCGCTCTCGGCCGAGCAGCTGGCGGCGGTCGGCTGGCGCCACCGGCAGGGCATCGGCGACCTCGGCAACCAGTTCCACTACTACCGTCTCAGCGCCGACAACCGGATCCTCTGGGGCGGCTACGACGCCGTCTACCACTGGCGCAACGGGCTGCGCGACGAGCTCGACCAGCGGCCGGAGACGTTCAGCGCCCTGGCCGAGCACTTCTTCGCCACGTTCCCGCAGTTGGCCGGCCTGCGCTTCACCCACACGTGGGGCGGGGCGATCGACACGTCGACCCGGTTCTTCGCGTTCCAGCGGGCCGCCCTCGGCGGGCGGGTGGCCTACAGCATCGGCTACACCGGCCTCGGGGTCGGCGCGTCGCGCTTCGGCGCCCAGGTCATGCTCGACCTGCTGGACGGGCGCGACTCGGAGGCGCTGCGCCTGCGGGCCGTGCGCACGCGGCCGCTGCCGTTCCCGCCCGAGCCGGTCCGGTGGGCCGGCATCCAGGCGACCCGGCGGGCCCTCGCCCGGGCCGACGCGCGTGGGGGGCGACGGGGTCCGTGGCTGAAGACGCTGGACCGGCTCGGAATGGGGTTCGACAGTTGAGGTTGCTCATCCTCGGGGCCGGCGGGGTCGGCTCGGCGGCCGCCCGCATCGCCGCACGGCGGACGTTCGCCACACACGTCGTGGTCGCCGACTACGACCTCGCGCGGGCGCAGTCCGCCGTGGCCGGGGTGGCCGACGCCCGGTTCGTGGCGGCCCGGCTGGATGCGTCCGACCAGGCGGCGATCGGGGCCCTGCTGGCGGCCGAGCGGATCGACGCCGTCCTCGGCGCCACCGACCCGCGGTTCACCATGCCGATCTTCCGGGCCGCGCTCGCCGGAGGCGTCCACTACCTCGACATGGCGATGTCGCTGTCGCAGCCGCACCCGACCGACCCGTACACGCAGACCGGGGTCAAGCTCGGCGACGAGCAGTTCGCGCTCGCCGACGAGTGGGCGGCGTCGGGTCGGCTCGCGGTCGTCGGCATCGGCGTCGAGCCGGGGCTGGCCGACGTCTTCGCCCGCTACGCCGCCGACCACCTCTTCGCCTCGATCGACGAGGCCGGGGTGCGCGACGGTGCCAACCTGGCCGTGTCGGGCTTCGAGTTCGCGCCGTCCTTCTCGATCTGGACCACGATCGAGGAGTGCTTGAACCCGCCCGTCATCTACGAGAAGGACCGCGGCTGGTTCACGACCGAGCCGTTCAGCGAGCCCGAGATCTTCGACTTCCCCGAGGGCATCGGCCCGGTCGAGTGCGTGAACGTCGAGCACGAGGAGGTCCTGCTCATCCCGCGCTGGCTCGACGTCAACCGGGTGACGTTCAAGTACGGGCTGGGGGAGGAGTTCATCGACGTCCTCAAGACCCTGCACAAGCTCGGCCTCGACCGCACCGAGAAGGTGCGGGTCGGCGGGGCCGAGGTGTCGCCGCGCGACGTCGTCGCGGCCTGCCTGCCCGACCCGGCCACGCTCGGCGACCGGATGACCGGCAAGACCTGCGCCGGGCTCTGGGTGCGGGGGACCGGCAAGGACGGCGGCGCCCGATCGACGTACCTGTACCACGTCGTCGACAACGAGTGGACGATGCGCGAGTACGGCTCGCAGGCCGTGGTGTGGCAGACGGCGGTGAACCCGGTCGTCGCGCTGGAACTGATCGCCGAGGGGGCCTGGACGGGCTCGGGGGTGCTCGGCCCGGAGGCGCTGCCGGCCGACCCGTTCCTCGACCTGCTGGCCGGCGACTACCAGTCGCCGTGGGGGATCAAGGAGCTCGACTGACGCTTCAGCCGCGCCAGGCGTTCTTGCGGCGCTGCCGGTCCCAGAGCAGGGCGAGGACGATGCCACCGGCGAAGAGGCTGAGGAACAGCGTGCCCTGCCCGTTGTAGTGGGTGGCCGTGATCATCACGAGCAGGATCGCGGCCACGACCCAGCCGGCGATACGGGCCGCGCGCCCCCACTCGCCGTGCCAGCCCCAGTCGGTCGGGTGCTCGTCCGGGTGGTCGTGCTGGTAGTCGGCCGGGAGACTGAGGTCGGGCTGCTCGCTGTCGGCGTTGAGGGCCACTTCTCGCTCCTGATACGCATCTCGTCCGGCGGGTCCGCCTCATTCTGGCATCCCGGCCGGCGGCTACCGTGAGCGGATGCGCATCACCGGCCTGGGCCACGCCAGCGTGCTGATCGAGACCGCTCACGGCACCGTCCTCACCGACCCCTGGGTGAACCCGGCGTATTTCGGTTCGTGGTTCCCGTTCCCGGACAATTCCCAGCTCGACTGGGACTCCTTCGGGCAGGCCGACTACCTGTTCGTCAGCCACCTGCACCACGACCACTTCGACCCCGAGCACCTGAACAAGCACGTGTCGAAGAAGGCGACCGTCCTGCTGCCGGAGTTCCCGACCTCCGAGCTCGAGGACGCGCTGCGCGAGTGCGGGTTCACGTCGTTCGTGAAGCCGGCGTCCGGCGATGTCGTGTCGGTCGACGGGCTGGACATCATGATCGACGCGCTCACCTCGCCGACCGACGGCCCGATCGGCGACTCGTCGCTGTGGCTGTCGGACGGGCAGTACCGGGTGCTCAACCAGAACGACGCCCGCCCGTCCGAGCTGTCGATCTTCCGCGAGCTCGGACCGGTCGACGCCTACCTGGTGCAGTTCTCCGGGGCGATCTGGTTCCCGATGGTGTACGAGTTGCCGGCCCGGGCCAAGCAGGCGATGGGGCTGTCGAAGCGGGAGCGGCAGTTCGACCGCACGCTGCGCTACATCGACGAGCTGGGCGCGTCCTACGTGTTCCCGACTGCCGGGCCGCCGTGCTTCCTCGACGAGGAGCTGTGGGGCTTCAACGACATCTTCGGCGATGAGTCGAACATCTTCCCCGATCAGCTCGTCTACCTCGACTGGATGCGGTCGAAGGGGCACGACGAGGGGCGGCTGCTGCTGCCGGGGACGGTCGCGTCGGTCTCCGAGCCCGGCTGCCCGGTCGTCCACCCGTACGACCCGGAGACGATCTACGCGTCGGACGAGACGAAGACGGCCTACCTTCGCGAGATGCAGGCCCGGCGGATGCCTGAAGTGGAGGCGGCCAAGGCCGGGTGGGCCCACCCGGAGGTCGACATCCTCGCCTCGCTCGCGGAGTGGTTCGCGCCGCTGCTCGTCGAGGCCGAGCACATCGCGGCCGGGATCGACGGCGGCGTGCGCCTGACCGGCGAGGACGCCGACCGTGGGGACGTCGACGTGCTGATCGACTTCGTCGACCGCTCGGTGCGCGCCTACGCCGGCGAGAAGGTGCGCTACCGGTTCCGCACCCGGCGCGCGTACATCGAGCAGCTGATCGCCGAGCACGAGATCGACTGGGTCAACTCGCTGTTCCTGTCCTGCCGCTTCTCCGCTCAGCGCATCGGGCCGTACAACGAGTTCGTCTACGTGTTCTTCAAGTGCCTGTCGGAGGAGCGGCTCAACTACGCCGAGGGCTGGTTCGCCGAGCAGAACGCCACCGAGGCGGCCGAGACGATCAAGATGGACGGCTGGGAGCTGCAGCGGCGCTGCCCGCACCTCAAGGCCGACCTCACCCGCTTCGGCTCGATCGAGGAGGGCGTCCTCACCTGCCAGATGCACGGCTGGAGGTGGCGGTTGGTCGACGGCAAGTGCCTGACCTCGGTGGGGCACGACCTGCGCTGCGCACCGGCCGGGCAGGCGGTTCCGGGGACCGAGCCGGTCATGCACGAGGACCACCGCGGCCAGCACGAGATGACCGAGTCAGACGACTTCTGAGATCTCCGTCGTCTGTGGGAGCCGCTTGCGCATGATCTCGACCGCCGCCGGGTTGCGGTCGACGAGGACGAACCGGCGACCCATCGCGGCGGCCACGGCGCCGGTCGTCCCGCTGCCGGCGAAGAAGTCGAGCACCCGGTCGCCGGGCCGGCTCGACGCCGAGACGATGCGGCGCAGGACCCCCTCCGGCTTCTGGTTCGGGTAGCCGGTCTTCTCCTTGCCGGCGGTGGGGACGATGGTGTGCCACCAGACGTCGGTCGGCAGCTTGCCGCGGGCGGCCTTCTCCGGGCCGACGAGCCCGGGCGCGAGGTAGGGGATTCGCTCGACGGCGTCCTGGTCGAAGAAGTGGCCGCCGGGGGTGCGGACGTAGACGAGGATCGTGTCGTGCTTGGCCGGCCAGCGGTCGCGCGCGCGGCCGCCGAAGTCGTAGGCCCAGATGATCTCGTTGAGGAAGGCGTCCCGGCCGAAGATCTCGTCGAGCAGCACCTTCACGTAGTGGGCCTCGCGATAGTCGATGTGCAGGTACAGCGTGCCGCTGGCGGTGAGCAGCCGCCGGGCCTCGTGCAGCAGCGGCCCGAGCATGCCGAGGTAGTCGTCGTGGACGTCGACGTAGGCGTGCCGGGCGAGCTCGGTGGTCGTGTAGCGGTTCCCGGCGAAGCCGGTGCGGTCGCCGGTCTCGTCGCGGACGGTGGCCAGCGTGCGCCGCTGCTGGGCCTTGCCGGTGTTGAACGGCGGATCGATGTAGACCAGCTGGAACGAGGCGTCGGGGAAGGTCGGCAGGACGACCGCACAGTCGCCGAGCACGACGAAGTCCGCCTCCGTGCCGACGTCGATCACGTAGGGCCGGGGGGATTCGAACCCCCACTGGACGCCACCTAAAGGCGTTGTCTCCTGCCAGTTGGACTACGGCCCCGAGGGATACCCGCGGGGAACACAATACGTCGGTGTCTGTGCGTGGCAGTTAGGACGCGAGAGGCGAGGGTTCTCCGCGCGGTTGTCGAGCCATTCCCCGTTGATGTGATCGACGTGCAGCGTCAACGGAATATCTCTCGGGTCGAGACCGCAGTTGGCGCACAGGTACGGGCGCCCGAACTCGATGAGCGCGCGACGGAGGGCCGGACCCTTCTCGCGAAGGGTTCCGGGCGGCCGAACGATCAGGATCTGCTCGGCGGAGCGGCGACGCGGGCCCAACTTCCCCCGCTGGTGTGCACACCGGCGAAACTCATCGAGTGCTCCAGCGCGATCTTGAGCAGGTCTTCGGTGTACTTGGCCGACCTACTCATGGGCGCGGGTGTCAAATACGGTGAACATTTCGATCACCAGCGCCGCAGCCGTACCCAGTTGCTGCAGGGCTCGACCGCTCCTCGACGGAGCCCGGCACACGGCGGGAGCGGGTCGGGCGCCTGGGCGTCAACGATGTAGGTGAAGCCGTCGTCCCCTCGGGCCTCGCGGCGGGGCGTCCAGAAGCGCTGGTGCGGCGTGTACCCGTTGAGGAACACCTCGCAGTCGCAGTAGCCGCCGACGCGGCCGAGGCGCTTCTCCAGGGCGGTTGCGCGGGGCGCGACGGCATCGCGGTAGCGGAGCGCGTGGCGCAGGGTGCCGTCGCACGGGTACTCGTCGAGCTGACGCGCCACGTAGCAGCACAGGCACTCGCCCTCGCGGACGCGGGTGAGCTCCGTGGCGAGCCGGCGCACGAGGCCTTCGGCTTCATCGATGATCTTCGGTGTCGTGGGCATACCCGGTTCCTACCGCCGGCCACCGTCAGTTTTCGGCGGCGGTCAGCGGGCGGGGCGGGATGCGCAGCGGACGCAGCGGTCCGTCGCCGGGCGGGCCGCCAGCCGCTCGGCCCCGATCGCGCCGCCGCAGACGGCGCACATGCCGTACGTCCCGGCGGCCTGCCGGGTGAGCGCGGCGTCGATCTCGGCCAGCCCGGCCACGGCCTGGTCGAGCAGGGCCTGGGCCTGGGCCCGCTCGAAGCCGATCGTCGCGCCCTCGGGGTCGTGCTCGTCGTCGCCGGTCGTGGACGACGCGGATGCGAGGACGTCGGCGAGTTCGCGGCCCAGCGCGGCGATCCGCGCGAGCGCGGCGTCGCGGGCGGACTCGAGCGGGTTCAGTCGTCCAGCCCCAGATCCCGGCGCAGCTTCGCCACGTGCCCGGTGGCCTTGACGTTGTACTGCGCGATCGCGATCCGGCCGTCCTCGTCCACGACGAACGTCGAGCGGATCACGCCGGTGACCTTCTTGCCGTACATCGTCTTCTCGCCGAACGCGCCGTACGCCTCGAGCGTCGACTTCGACTGGTCCGAGAGCAGCGGGAAGTTGACGGCATCGCGCTCGCGGAACTTCGCGAGCTTCTCCGGCTTGTCCGGGGAGATGCCGAGCACCGCGTAGCCGGCCGACTTCAGCGACGAGAGGCTGTCCCGGAAGTCGCAGGCCTGCTTGGTGCAGCCCGGGGTCATCGCGGCGGGGTAGAAGTACACGACGACCTTCTGCCCGCGGAAATCGGCCAGCGCGACGTCCTTGCCGTCGGCGTCCGGGAGGGTGAAGTCGGGCGCGGGGTCACCGGGGGAGAGTCGGCTCATGCCGTGCACGCTACCGAGCGGGCGGTGCGGGGCGATCACGCACTAGGCTCGCGCCAGGGCGATCGAGAGGGGACAGCGTGGCCGCCGAGCGCAGTGCCGACGACATCCAGCGCGACATCGAGAAGGCGCGGGCCGGGCTGGCGGAGTCCGTCGACCAGCTCGCGTACCGGACGAACCCGAAGCGGGTCGCCGACAACGCGAAGATCACCCTGCGCGCGAAGGCCAACTCGCCCGAGGGCCGGATCGTCATCGGCGTAGCCGGAGGCCTGGTCGTCCTGTTGATCATCCGGCGGATCCGCAAGCGCTGAGCGGCCCGCTATGCCCACGGCGGTCCTGCTGCTGTCCTGCCCCGACCAGCCGGGCGTGGTCCACGGCGTCGCCGAATTCGTGCTGCGGCTGCGTGGCAACATCGTGCACGCCGAGCAGCACATCGACGTCGAGTCGGGCGTGTTCTTCCAGCGGGTCGAGTTCGACGCGCCGGGCCTGGACGCGCGGTCCCTTGCCGAGACCTTCGCCCCGGTCGCCGCCCGCTTCGGCATGACGGTCCAGGCCCGCATGCTGGCCGACCGGCCCCGCATCGCCATCCTCGCCTCGACCCAGCCGCACTGCCTCGCCGACCTGCTGGCCCGCCGCCAGTCCGGCGAACTGCCGGCCGAGGTGGCCGTCGTCGTCAGCAACCACGACGACCACGCCGCGCTGGCGGCGTTCCACGGCGTCCCGTTCCGCCACCTGCCGGTGACACCCGAGACGCGTGAGGCCCAGGAGCAGGCCCTGATCGCGACCCTGGCCGAGCACGGCGTCGAACTCGTCGTGCTGGCTCGTTACATGCAGATCCTCGGCCCGGCGGTGCTCGACGTCCTTCCCGGCCCGGATCATCAACATCCACCACTCGTTCCTGCCCGCGTTCGTGGGCGCCCGGCCCTACCACCAGGCCCAGCAGCGGGGGGTCAAGCTGATCGGCGCCACCGCGCACTACGCCACCGCCGAGCTGGACGAGGGCCCGATCATCGCCCAGGACGTCACCGCGGTCAGTCACCGGGACTCGGTCGGCGACATGATCCGCAAGGGCCGCGACCTCGAGACGGTGGTGCTCGCCCGGGCCGTCCGGGCCCATGTCGAGCACCGGACGCTCGTCTACGGGAACAAGACGATCGTGTTCGGGTGACGTCCGGATCCGGGAGCGACGACGAGGTGTACGGCAGGTGAACGGGCCCCGCTAGGCTCCGCTGGAATGCCCGACTCTCGCCGAGGAGAACCGTGCCCTTCCGACTGACGCCGCGCGACAACGCGTTCTACGCGATGTTCACGGAGGCGGGCCGCAACGTCGCCGAGGCCACCGAGGTGCTGGCCGGCCTGTTGGACCCCAACGCCAACCGGGAAGCGATCGCCAAGCAGCTGCGCGAGCGCGAGCACGCCGGCGACGCCGTGACGCACCGGATCATGCGGCAGGTCAACACGAGCTTCGTCACCCCGTTCGACCGGGAGGACATCTACCGGCTCGCGTCGGCCCTGGACGACGTCATCGACGCCATCGAGGGCGCGGCCGACTTCATCGTCCTGGCCGACGTCGGCAAGCTGCCGCCGCTGATGGCCGAGCAGATCACGCTGCTGCAGCGCTCGGCCAACGAGACCGCCGAGGCCATGGCCCGGCTGGCGACCCTGCAGGACCTCGAGCCGTACTGGATCGAGGTCAACCGGCTCGAGAACGAGGCCGACCGGGTGTACCGCAAGCTGCTGTCCAAGCTGTTCAGCGGCGACTACGACGCCCTGACGATGGTCAAGCTGCGCGAGGTGGCCGACGGCTTCGAGGACGCCGCCGATGCGCTGGAGCACGTCGCGCACGCGGTCGAGAGCATCGCCGTCAAGGAGTCCTGACGCGGTGGGCACCACTGCACTGGTCGTCGTCATCGTCATCGTCGCCCTCGGGTTCGACTACACCAACGGGTTCCACGACTCGGCGAACGCCATCGCGACCTCCATCTCCACCAAGGCCCTGACCCCGCGCCTCGCCCTGCTGATGGCGGCGTTCTTCAACGTCATCGGCGCCCTCATCTCGACGAAGGTCGCGAAGACCATCGGCGGCGGCATCATCCAGCAGCCGGACGCGAACAACGCCCACCACGGGCTGGTCATCGTGCTCGCCGCGCTCATCGGCGCCATCGTCTGGAACCTCGGCACGTGGTACTTCGGCCTGCCGTCCTCGTCGTCGCACGCGCTGATCGGCGGCCTCGTCGGGTCGGCGCTGGCGAGTTCCGAGGGCGTCAAGTGGAGCGGCCTGGTCGACAAGGTGATCGTGCCGATGGTCGCGTCGCCGATCATCGGTTTCGGCCTCAGCTACCTGTTCATGCTCGCCCTGCTCTGGGCGTTCCGGAAGGTGAACGCCCACCGCGCCCAGCGCGGGTTCCGGTGGGCCCAGATCGTCTCGGCCGCGACGATGTCGTTCGGGCACGGCACCCAGGACGCGCAGAAGACGATGGGCGTCATCGCGCTCACCCTGGTCGTGTCGGGGCACCTGGGCGCCAAGGACGACATCCCCCTCTGGGTGATCCTCTCGGCGGCAGCCGCGATCGCGGCCGGCACCTACTCGGGCGGCTGGCGGATCATGCGGACCCTCGGGCGCCGGATCATCTCGCTCACCCCGGCCAGCGGCTTCGCGGCCCAGACGGTGGCGAGCGCGGTCATGCTGGGCAACGCTCAGTACGGCCTGCCGGTGTCGACGACGCACGTCATCTCGTCCTCGATCATGGGCGTCGGCGCGACCCGGCGCTTCTCGGCCGTCCGGTGGGGTGTGGCCGGCAACATCGTCTTCGCCTGGATCCTCACGATCCCGGCCGCAGCGGCCGTCGCCGCGGTGATGTACTTCGTCCTGCACCCGATCCTGACCTGAACCGGACGCGGTCACCGGGCCGCAGTTGGGCGACGGCGTCCAGGTCGAGGACGACCGCAATCACCGGGTAGCCGCCGGTCACCGGCGCGTCCGGACCGAAGACGATGGGCCGGCCGTCCGGGGGCACCTGGATCGCGCCCGGCAGCACGGGCTCGCTCGGTAACTCGCCGCCCCGGCTGCGGGCCAGCGCGGGCCCGTCCAGCCGCAGCCCGATCCGGTCGGACTCGGCCCGCACGGTCCACTCCGTGCCCAGCAGCTCGGCCACCGCGGCCGCGGTGAACCAGTCGTCGCGAGGGCCGAGGTGGACGCCGACCGCGTCGGCCGGTCGCGGACCGGCGGCGGTGGCGCCGCTGATCGCGCCGGCCCCGGCCGCACCGATGGGCAGCACGTCACCGGCGGCGAGCCGGGGCGGCCCCAGCCCGCTCAACGTGTCGGTACTGCGCGAACCGAGCACCGGCGCCACGTCGATGCCGCCCCGTACCGCGAGGTAGCTGCGCAACCCGGCCCGCGGCACCCCGAGCCGGATCGCCGCGCCGGCCGGCAGGGACACCGCCGCGCCCCAGTCCGGGGCGCCGGGGCAGACCGCGCCGGTGAGGGCGACCGTCAGCGGCCCTGCGAACCGCACGTGCAACCCGCCCAGCGTGGCCTCGACAACGGCCGCGGCGTCCGGATTGCCGACCAGCCGGTTGGCGAGCGCGGCCGCGGCCCGGTCGAACGCGCCGGAACGCGGCACGCCGAGCGCGGCGTAGCCGGCCCGGCCGAGGTCCTGGACCGTCGCCCCCGGCCCCGGCGCCACGACCTCGAGGCCGCTCGCCTCGCTCATGCCGGGCGGAACGTCACTCGGGTGCCCGGCGGCAGCAGCGCCGGGGGAGTGCGGTCGAGGTCCCAGAGCACAGCGTCGGTGCGGCCGAGCAGGCGCCACCCGCCCGGCGACGAGCGCGGGTAGACACCGGTGAACTCGCCGGCGATCCCGACCGAGCCGGCCGGTACGCGGGTCCGCGGCTCGGCCAGCCGGGCGACGTGCAGGGCCGGGTCGAGCCCGGCGAGGTAGGCGAAGCCGGGCGCGAAGCCGCAGAACGCGACCACGTACCGCCCGGCCGCGTGCCGCCGCGCGAGCTCGGCCGCGTCGAGCCCGAGCTCGGCCGCGGTGGCGTCGAGGTCGGCCCCGTCGTAGTACACGTCGAGCACCACCTCCGCGCCGGTCGCCGGCCGGTCCGGCCGCAGCGTGGCCGCGAGGTCGTACAGCCGGCGCTCCAACTCGGCGAGCCCGCCGGGCTCGCCCCGCACGAGCACCGTCCGGGCCGCCGGGACGACCTCCAGTACCCCTGCCGCCCCGCGCACCGCTTCGGCGAGGGCGAGGACGGCGCCGGCGTCTTCGGGCTCGGCCAGCAGGGCCGCGTCGCCGTAGGGCCGGACCCTCATGACGTGAACGGCGCGAGCGTCACCCCGGCGTCGACGAGGGTCCGGCGGATCTCGCCGGCGAGGTAGACGGCCCCCTGGGTGTCCCCGTGCACGCAGAGCGAGCGGGCCTCGGTGGGCAGGGCCGTCCCGTCGGTGGCGGTCACCCGGTGGTGCATCGCGAACGCCGCGGCGCGGGCCACGACCTCGTAGGGATCGTCGATGACCGCGCCCGGCTGCGAGCGGGGCAGCAGTCGCCCGGTCGGCAGGTAGGCCCGGTCGGCGAAGGCCTCGGGCACGAACGGAACGCCCGCCGCGTGGGCGGCGTCGGCCAGCGCCGACCCGGCCAGCCCGAGCAGTGGCAGGCCACGGTCGTAGGCGGCGACGGCGCCGGCGACCGCCTCGGCCTGGCCGGGGTCGTCGGCCGCGGTGTTGTACAGGGCCCCGTGCGGCTTGACGTAGCGGACGCTCGTGCCGGCAGCCCGGGCGAAGGCCTCGAGCGCGCCGAGCTGGTACAGGACGTCCGCGGCGAGGTCCTCGGGGTCCATGTCGATGCGGCGGCGGCCGAACCCGGCGAGATCGCGGTAGCCGATCTGCGCGCCGATGACGACCCCGCGATCGGCGGCGGCCGCGCAGACCCGGCGCATGGTCGCCGGGTCGCCGGCGTGGAACCCGCACGCGATGTTGGCGCTCGTGATGATGTCGAGCAGCCCCTCGTCGTCGCCGAGCCCCCAGACCCCGAAGCCCTCGCCGAGGTCGGCGTTGAGGTCGATGCGCACGCCGCCCACCGTATCCGTCGGCCCCGGGTTCCGGATGTGTAAGGTTTGCCTAACCTAATCAAGAGCCTGGGCCCGCCGGAGAGGACGTCCCGATGCTGCCGACCTTCGTGATCGGACTCCGCGAAGGCCTCGAGGCGGCGCTCATCGTCGGCATCATCGCCGCGTTCCTGCGCAAGCAGGGTCGACGGGACCTGCTGACCTGGGTGCTCGTCGGGGTCGGTGCCGCCGTCGTCCTCTGCCTCGGCGCCGGGGCCGCGCTGCACGTCCTGTCGAAGAACCTCCCGCAGCGCCAGCAGGAAGGGCTCGAGACCGTCATCGGCCTGCTCGCGGTCGGCATGGTCACGTACATGGTCGTCTGGATGCGCCGGAACTCCCGCCAGCTCAAGGGCCAGCTCGAGGGGATGACCGCCGACGCGCTGGCCAGTGGCCGCGCCGGCCGGTCCAAGGCGCTGCGAGCCATGATTGCCATGGCCTTCCTCGCGGTGATCCGTGAGGGCTTCGAGACCGTCGTCTTCCTGCTCGCCGCGTTCAACGAGCCCGGCAGCAGTACATCGGCCGGGGCCGGGGCGCTGCTGGGCACCCTCGTCGCCGTGGCCCTCGGCTACGGCATCTACCGCGGCGGCGTGCGGCTGAACCTCGCCAAGTTCTTCCGGGCCACCGGGCTCGTGCTGGTCCTGGTCGCGGCCGGGCTGTTCGTCAACGCGCTGCACACGGCGCACGAGGCCGGCTGGCTCGACGCCGGGCAGGGCCGCACGGTCGACCTGAGCTGGCTGGTGCGGCCGGGCACGGTCCAGGCATCGCTGCTCACCGGCATGCTCGGCATCCAGCGCCACCCGGTCGTGATCGAGGTGTTGGGCTGGCTCGCCTACCTCATCCCGGTCGGCTGCTTCGTCGCCTGGCCGCCCGGACGCGCCGTGCCGCGCCGGACGCTGGCGCGAACCGGTGCTGCGGTCGCGGCGGTGGCTGCGATCGCGGGCGGGCTGCTCGCGGTCTTCACCCCGTCCCGGCCGGCCGAGCGTCCGGTGACGGCCGGCGCCGCTGTGTCGGCGCGGGTCGTCTCGGTCGCGGCCGGCGGTGCCGTCGTCCGCACCGAGCAGCAGGCCCCGGTCACCGGCACCGTCGGGGCCGCCCGCGACATCCGCCTCGCGTCGCTGGGGTCGGCCGCGCGCCGCGGGCTGCCAACCGAGGTCTACCGGGCGACGATCACCGGTGGCGGCCCGGTGGGCCGGCCGCCCACCCTGGCGGCCGCGGACGTCGCCCGGCTCAACGGCGGCCGGCTGCCGATCGGGGCCGGTGCCACCGGCCCGTTCACTGCCACCTACCGCGACACCCGCGCGCTGACCGTCTGGATCGATCCCCGGACCGGCCGGGTCGTCGACCTCGCGTGGAGCGAACGCATCGACGCCACCGCCCGCTCGGCCTCCGGCGCCTACCCGCTGCCGGTACCCGTGGCCCGCGCGACGACGTCCCTGCCCGCGGTCACCGTCGAGCGGGCCGTGGCGGCGGCCCGCTCGGCGCACGACACCCTCGACCGGCGCGCGCTGCTGCAGGCGCTCGCCGCCTGGTGCGCCGGGCTGGCCGTGGCCGCAGGGCTCGCGGCGGTCGGCTTCACGCTCGCGGCCCGGCGCCGGCCGGCCTCGGAGCCGGTCGGGGCGAGCCGGGCTGAGATGCTCGTCTGAAGTTAGGTTAGGCTACCCTAACGTTAATCGCCCACGGATCCGGAGATCACGTCGATGACCCACCGCCCCGCTGCCCTGCCCGCGCTCGTCGCCGGTGCCGCGCTGGCCCTCGCCGCCTGCTCCAGCTCCGGTGGCGGCCCGGCCGCCGGGGGTTCGACCCCCTCGGACGTGTCGGCCGAGCGGCGGGTCGCCACCGTGACCGTCACCGCTGCGCACGGGTGCACGCCGGACCGGGCGAGCTTCCCGGCCGGGGGGATCACGATCAAGATCACGAACGAGGACGCGACCGCGGTCAGCGAGGTCGAGCTGCTCAGCGGCGAGCGCATCGTCGGCGAGAAAGAGAACCTGCCGCCCGGCTTCTCCGGCGAGTTCGCGGTCAACGTCCCGGCCGGCAGCTACACGCTGTACTGCCCGGGCGCCACGCCGGAGCGGCGGCCGATCAAGGTCACCGGCAACGCGTCGACCGCCGGCGCCAGCGACACGGTGGCCGTCCTGCTGCGCCGGGCGACGGCCGGCTACGCGACCTACGTCGACACCCAGGTGGCCTCGCTGCTCACCGCCGCCCAGCGGCTCGCCACCGCGCTGCACGGCCCGGACCTCGCCGCCGCGCAGAAGGCCTACATCGACGCCCGGCCCTTCTACGAGAAGATCGAGCCGGTCGCCGAGTCCTTCGTGATCGGCCAGGATTCCGTCGACGCCGACCTCGATGCCCGCGAGGGCGACGTGCCCGCGGCGCAGTGGCGCGGCTTCCACCGCATCGAGAAGGCGCTGTTCCAGCAGCGGACGATCCGCGGGCTGAGCACCTACGGCACCCGGCTCGTCGCCGACGTGCGGCGGCTGCAGAAGCTGACCGCCGGCCTGAAGTACCAGCCTACCGAGCTCGCCAACGGCGCGCAGGAGCTGCTGGACGAGGTCGCGGCCGGCAAGATCACCGGCGAGGAGGAGCGCTACTCGCGTATCGACCTGCTCGACGTCGACAACAACGTCGAGGGGGCGGCGCAGGCCTTCGCGCAGCTCGAGCCCGCGCTCGAGCGCATCGACGCCGCGCTGGCGAACACGATCGAGACGCACTTCGCCGCCCTCGACCGGCTGATCGACGGCCACCGCACGACCGCGAACCCGTCCGGATTCGCGCTCTACAACCGCCTGTCGGCCGCCGACAAGCGGGCCCTGGCCGCCGCGGTCAAGGCGGTGCAGGAGCCGCTGTCCAAGGTCGCGAGCAAGGTCGCGGGCCGGTGAGCGTCGATCGGCGGCGCTTCCTCGGCGGGGCGCTCGGTGCGGCCGGCGCGCTCGCCGCCGGCGGCGCCGGCTTCGGCGTGGCCAAGGCGACCGGCCCGGCCGACCCGTCGCCCGGCGATGACGGCACGGTCGCCTTCTACGGCCGGCACCAGGCCGGCATCGCCACACCCGCGCAGGACCGGTTGGCGTTCGCGGCCTTCGACGTCACCACCACCGATGCCTCCGCGCTGCAGCGGCTGCTCGGCACGTGGGCCGCCGCGGCGGCGCAGCTCACGAAGGGCGAGCCGATCGGGTCGGTCGAGACGGCGTCCTCGGCCGCCGGGTTGGTACCGCCGATCGACACCGGCGAGGCGCTCGGTCTCGCCGCGGCAAAGCTGACGATCACCGTCGGCTTCGGCCCGTCCCTGTTCGATGCGCGGTTCGGGCTGGCGGCGAAGCGTCCGGCCGCGCTCGCCGACCTCCCGGCCCTGCCCGGCGACACCCTCGATCCGAACCGCAGCGGCGGCGACCTCTGCGTTCAGGCCTGCGCCGACGACCCCCAGGTGGCCTTCCACGCCATCCGCAACTTCGCCCGGCTGGCCCGCGGCACCGCCGTCCTGCGGTGGTCGCAGCTCGGCTTCGGCCGCACGTCGACGACCTCGACCGCGCAGGACACGCCCCGCAACCTCATGGGCTTCAAGGACGGCACGAACAACATCAAGCTCGAGGACATCCGTGACCTCGACGAGCAGGTCTGGGTCGGCGCCGAGACCGACCAGCCCTGGATGCGCGGCGGCAGCTACCTCGTCGCCCGCCGGATCCGGATGCTTATCGAGTCGTGGGACACCGACTACCTCGCCGACCAGGAGGCGGTGTTCGGCCGGTTCAAGAACACCGGCGCCCCGCTCACCGGCACGCACGAGTTCGACGCCGTCGACCTCGACGCGCTGAAGGACAACCAGCCGGTGATCCCGATCGACGCGCACATCCGGCTGGCGGCGCCGTCGACCAATGGCGGGCGCAAGCTGCTGCGCCGGGGCTACTCCTACACCGACGGCATCGACCCCGACACCGGCCTGCTCGACGCCGGGCTGTTCTTCCTCGCCTTCCAGCAGGATCCGCGCCGGCAGTTCGTCCCCATCCAGCGCAAGCTCGGCAGCCACGACGCGCTCAACGAGTACATCCGGCACACCGGCAGCGGCCTGTTCGCGGTCCCGCCCGGGCTGTCCGGTCCGGGCGACTGGTGGGGCAAGTCCCTGTTCGCCTGACCCGGTCGCGCGCCCTGGCGACGGGGCCGGTTCGACGTCCGAGCCCGCCTACGATCACGTCTCCCTGTCGGGGCGTGCGTCGCAACTCCCGACGCGCAGCGACCCTGAGACAGGAAGACGTGATCGACGGACCGGCCGGAGCGGGTGGTCGTGGCCCGTCCGCGACGCTGCGACAGGAAGATGTGATCGGGCGGGCCGGAGCCGGGCGCCCGGCTGGGACAGGGTGACCGGTCCTGACCCGGGTTGGCAGGATGCAACCCATGACCACCCCGCCGCTCTCGTTCTACGCCAGCGAGATCTACCTGCACGGGATGAGCGGGCAGCGGCCCGTACTCCCGACCGACCCCAGCGGGCTGGAGGCCCACGCCAAGGAGCGGATGGAACCCGAGCCCTTCTGGTACGCCGCGGGCGCGGCCGGCTCCGGGGCGACGTACCGGGCGAACCTGGAGGCGTTCGACCGGTGGCGGATCGTCCCGCGGATGCTGGCCGCCGCCACCGACCGGGACGCGAGCACGACGCTGTTCGGGCAACCGATGCCGGCCCCGGTGCTCACCGCCCCCATCGGGGTGCAGGGGATCATGCACCCGGACGCCGAACTGGCGGTCGCCCGCGCCACCGCCGCGCTCGGGCTGACCATGATCCTGTCGACCGTCTCGTCCTACCCGCTGGAGGAGGTCGCGGCCGCCAACGGCGACGGCAACCGGTGGTTCCAGCTCTACTGGCCCAACGACGAGGACGTCTGCGCGAGCATCCTGTCCCGGGCCCGGGCGGCCGGCTTCTCGGCGCTCGTCGTCACCCTCGACACCTGGCTGCTCGGCTGGCGGCCGCACGACCTCGACCAGGCGTACCTGCCCTTCCTCAGTGGCAAGGGGCTGGCGAACTACTTCACCGACCCGGCCTTCCTCGCCGGCCTGGCCAAGCCGCCGGAGGAGGACCTGCTCGCCGCGATCGGCCGCTGGCTGCCGATGTTCACCGGCCAGGACAAGACGTGGGAGCGGCTGGCGTTCCTGCGTGACCACTGGTCCGGGCCGATCCTGCTCAAGGGCATCCAGCACGTGGACGACGCGCGCCGGGCGGCCGATGCCGGCATCGAGGGAATCGTGGTCTCCAATCACGGCGGCCGGCAGGTCGACGGGGCCATCGCGTCGCTCGACGCCCTGCCCGGCATCGTCGAGGCGGTGGGTGACCGGCTCGAGGTCCTCTTCGACTCCGGCGTCCGCACCGGCTCGGACGTCCTCAAGGCGGTCGCGCTCGGGGCGAGGGCGACCCTCGTCGGCCGGCCCTGGGTGTACGGCCTGGCCCTCGGCGGCGAGGACGGCGTCCGGCATGTCCTGCGCTGCCTGCTCGCCGACCTCGACCTCGGTCTCGCCCTCTCCGGGAACTCGAGCCTCGCCGACCTCGGCCCGCACACCCTGGCCCCGCGCCCGTGACCGCCGCCCGCGACATCGTCCTGCTCGGCTCCACCGGCTCGATCGGCACCCAGGCGATCGACGTCGTGGATGCCGCCGACGGGCGGTTCCGCATCACCGCCATCGCGGCCGGGGGCGGCGACGTCGCGCTGCTCGCCGAGCAGGCCGCCCGCCTCCGCGTGCGGGCGGTCGGCGTGGGGCGCGAAGACGTCGTGGCCGAGCTACGCCGGGAACTCGCGGCCCGGTGGCCGGCCGACGTCCCCGAGCCGGCGGTGACGGCCGGGGCGCACGCCGCCTCCGAGCTCGCCGGACTCGGGTGCGACATCGTCCTCAACGGGGTGGCCGGATCGCAGGGGCTGCGGGCCACCCTCGCCGCCCTCGACGCCGGCCGGATCGTCGCCCTCGCCAACAAGGAGTCGTTGATCGCCGGCGGGCCCATCGTCACCGCGCGGGCAGCGCCGGGGCAGCTGGTGCCGGTCGACTCCGAGCACTCGGCCCTCGCCCAGTGCCTGCGCGCGGGCAGGGCGGGGGAGGTGCGGCGGCTGGTGGTGACCGCGAGCGGCGGCCCGTTCCGCGGCCGCAGCCGGTCCGAGCTCGCCGACGTCACCCCGGCCGAGGCGCTGGTCCACCCGACGTGGGACATGGGGACGCTGATCACGACCAACTCGGCGACCCTCGTCAACAAGGGGCTCGAGGTGATCGAGGCCCACCTGCTCTTCGGCGTGCCGTACGACCGGATCGGCGTGGTCGTCCACCCGCAGTCGGTGATCCACTCGATGGTCGAGTTCACCGACGGCTCGACCATCGCGCAGGCCTCGCCGCCGGACATGCGCCTGCCCATCTCGCTCGCGCTCGGCTGGCCCGACCGGGTAGCGGGCGCCGCGGCCGCCGTCGACTGGACGACCGCGCAAACCTGGACCTTCGAGCCCCTGGACGACGAGGCCTTCCCGGCGGTCGGGCTGGCCCGCCGGGCGGGGGAGGCCGGCGGGTGTGCGCCGGCTGTGTACAACGCGGCGAACGAGGCGCTGGTCGCCGCGTTCCACGCCGGGAATGTACGGTTCCTGCAGATCGTCGACACCGTCGGGCAGGTGCTCGCGGAGTGGCTGAGCGAACGGCATGAGCGGACCGGGAACCCAGGTACCGTCGAGGACGTAGAACAGGCGGAGGCGTGGGCGCGGGCGCGCGCTCAGAGCCTCGCCGGTTCGGCCGATCAGTAACGGCGGAGAACGAGAGGAGCGTGCCGGGTGCCTTCGTGGTTGCTGTACACGATCGGCGTGCTCGTCTTCGCCTTCGGCCTGCTCGCCTCGATCGCGCTGCACGAGATCGGGCACATGGTGCCGGCCAAGAAGTTCGGCGTGAAGGTCACCCAGTACATGGTCGGCTTCGGGCCGACCCTCTGGTCGCGCAAGAAGGGCGACACCGAGTACGGGCTCAAGGCGATCCCGGTCGGCGGCTACATCCGGATGATCGGGATGGTGCCGCCGCGCGCCGACGGCAAGCCCTCGCGCTGGCCGCGGCGGATGGCCACCGCGATCGAGGACTTCCGCTCGGTCAGCCGGGCCGAGGTCGAGCCGGCCGATCAGGACCGCGAGTTCTACCGGCTCACCCCAGGCAAGAAGATGATCGTCATGCTCGGCGGCCCGTGCATGAACCTGCTGATCTTCCTGGTGCTGTTCGTCGTCCTGATCACCACGCTCGGCACCCCGCACACCGACCCCACGACCACGGTCGGCTCGGTCATCAAGTGTGTCGTCCCGGCCAACTCGCCCGACGCGAACAGCACGACCTGCCCGGCCGACGCGCCCCGTACGCCCGCGCTCGGGGTCCTGAAACCCGGTGACACCTTCGAGTCGATCAATGGCGTCAAGGTCACCAGCTGGAAGCAGCTGAGCTCGCTCATCCAGCCGGCAGCCGGCCAGGACCTCACCATCGTCGTCCGCCGCGACGGCGCGCCCGTGACACTGCACATCACGCCGGTGCCCAACCAGAACTACGTCGACAGTGCCCACAAGCAGATCGCGACCGTCGGCTTCATCGGCTTCGCCCCGACCGAGCCGCTGGTGTTCAAGGCGGTGCCGATCACCGGCGTCCCGAACCAGATCGGCAAGGAGGTCAAGCTCGGCGTCGACGCGCTCGGCCGCTACCCGCAGAAGATCAAGAGCCTGTGGAACACCGTCTTCGAGGGGCAGAAGCGGGACCCGAACGGCGCCGTCGGCGTCGTCGGCATCGGCCGGATCTCGGGCGACTACGCCCGCAGCAACCTGCTCACCCTGCAGGACAAGGTGTTCATCCTCGTCAACCTGCTGGCCGGGGTGAACCTGCTGCTGTTCTTCTTCAACCTGCTGCCGCTGCTGCCCCTGGACGGCGGCCACGTGGCCGGGGCGATCGTCGAGGCGGCCAAACGCGGACGGGCCCGGCTGCGGGCCCGGCGCGACCCGGACCGCACGCAGTCCCGGCCGCAGATCTTCGTCGACACCGCGCAGATGCTGCCGGTGATGTACGGCGTCGCCTCGCTGCTCATCGTGTTGACGTTGCTCACCCTTTACGCGGACATCGTCAAACCGATCAACCCGATGGGCGGATAATCGACTTCGTGACCATCAATCTCGGTATGCCCTCGACCCCGCCGCCGGTGCTGGCGCCCCGCCGCAAGTCCCGGCAGATCAAGGTCGGCTCGGTCGCGGTCGGCGGCGACGCGCCGGTCTCGGTGCAGTCGATGACGACGACCCTCACGGCCGACGTCAACTCCACGCTGCAGCAGATCGCCGAGCTCACCGCGGCCGGCTGCGACATCGTGCGCGTCGCGTGCCCCTCGCAGGACGACGCCGACGCGCTGCCGGAGATCGCGAAGCACAGCCAGATCCCGGTGATCGCCGACATCCACTTCCAGCCGAAGTACGTCTTTGCCGCGATCGACGCCGGCTGCGCCGCGGTGCGGGTGAACCCGGGCAACATCAAGGCGTTCGACGACAAGGTCGGCGAGATCGCGAAGGCCGCCGCCGACGCCGGCGTCTCGCTGCGGATCGGCGTCAACGCCGGATCGCTCGACAAGCGCCTGCTCGCGAAGTACGGCAAGGCCACGCCCGAGGCCCTCGTCGAATCGGCGCTGTGGGAGGCATCGCTGTTCGAGGAGCACGGCTTCCGCGACTTCAAGATCTCGGTCAAGCACAACGACCCGGTCGTCATGGTGCGGGCCTACGAGCAACTGGCCGAGCAGTGCGACTACCCGCTGCACCTCGGCGTCACCGAGGCCGGGCCGGCGTTCCAGGGCACGATCAAGTCCTCGGTCGCGTTCGGTGCGCTGCTGTCGAAGGGCATCGGTGACACGATCCGGGTCTCGCTCTCGGCCCCGCCGGTCGAGGAGGTCAAGGTCGGCCTGCAGATCCTGGAGTCGCTGAACCTGCGCCAGCGGCGGCTCGAGATCGTCTCCTGCCCATCGTGCGGGCGCGCCCAGGTCGACGTCTACACCCTCGCCGACAAGGTGACCGCCGGCCTCGAGGGGCTCGAGGTGCCGCTGCGGGTCGCGGTCATGGGCTGTGTCGTGAACGGCCCCGGCGAGGCCCGCGAGGCCGACCTCGGCGTCGCCTCGGGCAACGGCAAGGGGCAGATCTTCGTCCGGGGCGAGGTCATCAAGACCGTCCCGGAGTCGCAGATCGTCGAGACGTTGATCGAAGAGGCGATGCGCCTGGCCGAGGAGATGGGCGGCGCGGCCGGGGAGCCGGTCGTCACCGTCTCCTGACGCCGGCCGTCTCACCGCACGATGCGGTGGCCTGCACGAACCGGGCCGTCACTTCGCGCAGGTGCCCGGCAAACTCCGGCGGGCCGTTCACCCGGAACGCCGCCCCCGCCGCCACGAGCGCCATGATCGCCCAGTCGAACGAGTCGGCGGCGATCTCCAGCCGGCAGTCGTCCGGACCGTCGGCGGTCACCTCGGCCCACCGCCCGATGCGCTCTCGGGTCACGTCGGCCGGGGCGGACACCTCGGCGCGCACGATGTACGGCTGCTGCGCCCGGCTCAACCCGGCCCGGACGAACGCCGCGGCGTCGGCGGCGGGCAGGCGGCGGGGCGCGCAGGCCGGCCCGGGGATCGCGTCGGCCAGCCGGTCGAGCCGGAAGCTGCGCCAGTCGTGCCGGATGAGGTCGTAGGCGACCAGGTACCACCGCCGGCCGACCGGCACGAGCCGGTGCGGCTCGGCGCGCCGCTCGGAGCGGGTGCCGTCTGCAGCGGTGTAGGCGAACTCGAGGCGAACCGTGTCCCGGCAGGCCTGCGCCACCGTCGTGAGCACGTCCGGATCGATCACCGCCACCGACGCGGCCCAGTCGGGAGGCTCGGTCATCGTCCGCACGGCCTCCACCCGGCGCCGCAGCCGCTTCGGCAGCACCTGGACCACCTTGCTCAGCGCGCGGACCGAGGCCTCCGCGCTGCCAACCACCGGGTTCTGCGCCGCGTTGATCAACGCGATCGCGAGCGCCACGGCCTCGTCGTCGTCGAGCACGAGCGGCGGCAGGGCGGCGCCGGCCGCGAGCTGGTAGCCACCGTCGACCCCGCGCCGGGCCTCGACCGGGTAGCCCAGCTCGCGCAGCCGGTCGACGTCGCGGCGAAGCGTCCGCGGCGACACGTCCAGCCGGGCTGCGAGTTCCGCGCCGGGCCAGAACCGGTGGGTCTGCAGCAGCGAGAGCAGCCGGAGTGTGCGCGAACTCGTGTTGGCCATCGCGCAAGTATCGCCGCATAGCGGTCAGAAACTGACCGGTTTGGTGTCTAGCGTGGTGGCTACCGACAAGAGAGGTGGACGACATGACCGGCACCATCGACGAGACCGTCACCGGCGAGCGCGCCGACCTGGTGGAGGCCCTGGGCAAGCACCGGTTCTTCCTGCGGTTCACCGCACGGGACCTCGACGACGACCAGGCCCGGCGCCGGACCACGGACAGCGAGCTGACCATCGGCGGGCTGATCAAGCACGTCACGCGCTGCGAGCAGGGCTGGCAGCGGTTCATCGTCGACGGCCCGTCCGCCCTGCCCGGCGGGAACGACCCCGAAGCGTTCGAGGCACATGCCGAGTCCTTCCGGATGGGGCCGGACGAGACGCTGGCCGGCCTGCTCGCGCGCTACGAGGAGGTCGCGGCGACGACCGACGAACTGGTGCGCTCGCTGCCCGACCTCGACGCGAGTCACCCGCTGCCGGAGGCGCCGTGGTTCGCGCCGGGCGCCCGGTGGTCGGCCCGCCGGGTGCTCCTGCACGTCATCGCCGAGACCGCGCAGCATGCCGGGCATGCCGACATCGTCCGCGAGTCGCTCGACGGCGCGAAGTCGATGGGCTGAACCGGGGCGGGCGGGCCGCCGATTCGGCGGCCCGCCGAGCGTTCAGCCGAAGTCCTCGCGCACCTGCGTCAGCCGGAAGCTGTTGCCGGACGGGTCGCGGAACCCGGAGTCGATGCCGTACGGCATCTCCTCCGGCGGCTCGGTGAACTCGACGCCGCGAGCGGTGAGCTCCTCGTAGGACTTGCGGCAGTCGTCGGTGACCAGGAACACCGTGCCCGCGAAGCCCTTCGCCATCAGGGAGCGGATCTCCTCCGCGGTCTGCTCGTCGATCACCGGTGGGCCCGGAATGGCCATGAGCACGATCGACACGTCGTCCTGCCCAGGCGGCGCCACGGTCAGCCAGCGGAAGTTCCCCAGCTCGGGTGCGGTGACGTCCGAGCGGACCTCCATGCCGAGCTTCTTGGTGTAGAACTCGAGCGCGACGTCCTGGTCGTGCACCCAGACCTGCCCGCTACCGATCCTCATCATCTCGTCCTCCACGTCCGTCGTCGTCCGGTGCCGATGACGCTATTGACGGCGCGAGCGCGGCGTCTTCTCGAAACGTGCGGTTCTGCGGCCGGGTGTAGAAGCGCAGGACGCAGGCGGGCACCCGCGCCCACGTGGCGGCCGGCGGGAAGGACGCCCGGTAGGCGGTCGGGGACGTGCCGAACATCCGCCGGAACGAGGTGGTGAACGAGCCGACACTGCTCAACCCGACGGCGATGCAGATCTCGGCCACCGAGCGGTCGGTCGTCCGGAGCATGGCCGCGGCCCGTTCCAACCTCCGCGTGAGCAAATAGGCGTGCGGGCTCTCGCCGAACGTGCGGCGGAACTCCCGGCTGAAGTGGGCGGGGGACAGCCCGGCGGCCCGGGCGAGGTCGGCGACGGTGAGCGGCTCGCCGAAGCGCGCGTCGGCGAGATCCTTCGCGCGAAGCAGGTGGCGGGCCGGGGGCAGTGACGACATGACGATCGAGTATGGGGGTTCAGTCGGCCCGGACGTCCAGGCCGAGGTTCCGCGCGATCGTCACCGCTTGCTGCCAGTCGATGATCGCCTTGCCCAGCTGGACGTCGGCCGGGTCGAGGGTGCCGATGTCGGAGCCGCGGAGATCGCACGAGCGCAGGTCGGCGCGCGACCACATGGCCGCGGCGAGGTCGCAGCGGGTCAGGACGGCCTCCCGCAGCCGGGCCCCGGTGAGGTCGGCCTCGCGCAGCCGGACGCCGGCGAAGCGGGCGCGCCGCAATTCGGCGCCGGGCAGGCCGACGAACGACCAGTCGCCGCCGTCGACGTCCAGGCGGGTGAGCGTGCAGCCGTCGAACAGCGAACCGATGAACTTGCAGCCCGCGAGCACCGCGTTCTCGAACGAGCAGCGGACGAACGTGCAGTTCTCGAACGCCGAGGCCTCGAAGTGGCAGCGGTCGAAGCGGGCACCGCGGAAGGTGCAGTCGACGAAGCGCAGCCGGCTGCCGGTGCAGTCGGTCGCGTCGAGATCCTGGAACAACACCCGCTCGTGCTCGGCGCCGGTGAGGTCCTGCTCGTACCAGTCGACCCGATCCATCCGGGTGTCGGTCGGGGCGGGCGGGCGTCCGTCGGCGCGCTCAACCATCGCGTCGCCTGGTCATCACCATGCCGCCATCGTTCCAGCCGCCCCCAACACGGCTTGTCGGCTACCGTCGTCTGTCGTGAGCTCCGTCCTGCGCCCGCCGGCGCCGCGCGTCGAGCCGCTCACCGACCGGAGCCGGGCCGAGCTCGTCCACCTCGCCGACCAGGACCCGTACGTCAACTCGGTCATCCGAGCCCGCCTCGCGAGCGTCGGGGCGCTCGACCCGCGCCGGCTCGGGGGCACCGTCCTGGCCACCCGCGACCAGGCCGGCCGGCTGACCGGGGCGCTGTTCACGGGCGGCAACCTGCTGCCCGTGGGCGGCGGCCCGGACGAGTGGCGCACCCTGGCCGGCCACCTGCTCAACGCCCCGCGGGTCTGCTCGTCGATCATCGGCCGGGCCCGGGCGGTGGACGGGCTGTGGCAGGTGCTGTCCCGGGCCTGGGACGAGCCGCGGGCGGTCCGGGCCGCCCAGCCGCTGCTCGTCCTCGAGCGCGACGGCCGGCCCCGGCGGGGGGACCGGCGGGTCCGGCGGATCCGCCGCGACGACCTCGACCGGTACGTGCCCGCGGCGGCGGCCATGTTCGCCGAGGAACTCGGCATCTCGCCCTACCGGATCACCAGCGCCGCCGACTACCGCCGCCGGGTGGCCGCGCTGATCGACTCCGGCCGGGCCTTCGGCATCGTCGACCGCGACGGCGAGGTGCTGTTCAAGGCCGACATCGGCGCGGTGTCACCGCACACCTGCCAGGTGCAGGGCGTCTGGGTGCGTCCCGACCTGCGGGGGCAGGGCATCGGCCGGGCGGCGCTGGCCGAGGTGCTGCGCGAGGCCCTCGCCCTCGCCCCGACGGTGAGCCTCTACGTCAACGACTTCAACACGCCGGCCCGGCGGATGTACGAGCGGCTGGGCATGCGCCAGGTCGCGACGCTGTCGACGATCCTCTTCTGAGCGGCGGGTGGTGCGGCTTCCCGCCGCGTGTGGTCGTGGTGCGGCGGGGAGGCCACCACGGGAGTCGCCGGCCGGGGTCGACCGCGGTATGGCGTTGGGTTGCGCTCCGAGATCGCCAGTTCCGGGGCTGGGAGGTGATCTCAGACCGTAAGCAAGGCTTGCTCGGGCCGTGCACGCGAGCCCTGTTTGCACGCTGACAGCGAAATGTCAGCGCGGACTTGCATCGTTCTGGTGGACTCGTAGGCGATCACATCGAGGGGGATCCTTGCTGCTCCGTCTGCTGCGCGAACGCCTGCGCCCGTACCGCCACTGGCTCACGGCGGTCGTCGGGTTGCAGTTGCTCGGCACGATCGCCGCGCTCTACCTGCCCACGCTGAACGCCGACATCATCGACAACGGCGTGGCCCAGGGTGACACGGGTTACATCATGCGCACCGGCGCCTGGATGCTGCTGGTCAGCCTCGTCCAGATCACCTGCTCGGTGGTGGCCGTCTACTTCGGCGCGCAGACGGCGATGAGCTTCGGCCGGGACGTCCGCGGCGCCCTGTTCCACAAGGTCGGCAGCTTCTCGGCCCGCGAGGTGGCCCACTTCGGGGCGCCGTCGCTGATCACCCGCACCACGAACGACGTCCAGCAGGTGCAGATGCTCGTCGTCATGAGCGCGACGATGATGGTCGCCGCGCCGATCATGGCCGTCGGCGGCGTGATCATGGCGCTTGGGCAGGACCTCGGCCTGTCCTGGCTGATCGGCGTCAGCGTGCCGCTGCTCGCGGTTCTCATCGGGCTGATCGTGCGGCGCATGGTGCCGCAGTTCCGGCTCATGCAGGACCGCATCGACGGCGTCAACCGCGTGCTGCGCGAACAGATCACCGGCGTCCGGGTCGTCCGGGCCTTCGTGCGCGAGCCCGTCGAGGAGGCGCGGTTCGGGCAGGCCAACGACTCGCTGACCCGCACCTCGCTGCGGGCCGGCCGGCTGATGGCGATGATCTTCCCGGTCGTGATGCTCGTGCTGAACGTCTCGAGCGTGGCCGTGCTGTGGTTCGGCGCCGACCGTGTCCAGTCGGGGCAGATGCAGGTGGGCTCGCTGACGGCGTTCCTGAACTACCTGGCCCAGATCCTGATGTCGGTGCTGATGGCCACCTTCATGCTGATGATGATCCCGCGGGCGGCGGTCTGCGCCGAGCGGATCGGCGAGGTGCTCGACACCGACTCCTCGGTCGTGCCGCCCGCCGACCCGGTGCGCCAGGTCACCACCCACGGCGAGGTCGAGTTCCGCGACGTCACCTTCGCCTATCCCGGGGCGGCCGCGCCCGTACTCAGCGGCATCACCTTCACCGCCCGGCGCGGCGAGACGACCGCGATCATCGGCAGCACCGGCGCCGGAAAGTCGACGCTGCTCTCGCTGATCCCCCGGCTCATGGACGCGACCGGCGGCAGCGTGCTCGTCGACGGCGTGGACGTCCGCCGCCTCGACCCCGACCTGCTCTGGAGCCGGCTCGGGCACGTCCCGCAGCGCTCCTACCTGTTCTCCGGCACGGTCGCCAGCACGCTGCGCTACGGCGACCCGGACGCCACCGACGAGCAGCTGTGGGCCGCACTCGAGGTGGCCCAGGCGCGGGACTTCGTCGAGAAGCTGCCGGGCGGCCTGGACGCGCCGGTCGCCCAGGGCGGCACGAACCTCTCCGGCGGGCAGCGCCAGCGCATCGCGATCGCCCGCGCGATCGTCCGGCAGCCCGAGATCTACCTCTTCGACGACGCGTTCTCCGCGCTCGACTCCGGTACCGACGCCCGGCTGCGGGCGGCGCTGCGGCCGATCACCCGCGACGCCGCCGTGCTCGTGGTCGCCCAGCGCGTGTCGACGATCCTCGACGCCGATCGGATCCTCGTCCTCGAGGCGGGCGAGCTCGTCGGCGACGGCACCCACGAGGAGCTGCTGCGGGACTGCCCGCCGTACGCCGAGATCGTGCAGAGCCAGCTCGCCGTGGAGGACGCGGCATGACCACCCCACAGAATCGCAGCGCTGGCGCTCCACGATTCCGCGGGGGCCCCGCGTGAGCGCACCGAACCTGTCGAAGGCCCCGCCGGAGACCACCCCGAAGCGCCTGCCGCCGGCGGGTCAGCAGGCGCGCAGCGCGGGCGGGCCGCCGTGGATGCGGGCGGGCATGCCGGCCGAGAAGTCGATGAACTTCGGCCCGTCGGCGAAGCGGCTGCTGCGCCGGCTCGCCCCCGAGCGCTGGCTGGCCCTCGCGGTGCTGGCCCTCGCGATCGGCAGCGTCAGCCTCGCGGTCACCGGTCCCAAGCTGCTCGGCCACGCCACCGACGTCATCTTCCGCGGCTTCCTGGGCGACCGCCTGCCGGCCGACGCGTCGCTGCAGCAGGTGGTCACCGCAGCCCGGGGCCGGGGTGACAACGACTACGCCGCGCTGTTGCAGAGCATGCACGTCGTGCCCGGCCGCGGCATCGACCTCACCGCGTTGCGCAACGTGCTGATGCTCGCGCTCGCCGTGTACGTCGCCGGCAACGTCCTGTCGGCCCTGCAGGGGTTCGTCCTCAACGGCGTGGTGCAGCGGACGGTCCTGCGGCTGCGGGCCGACGTCGAGGCGAAGCTCAACCGGTTGCCGCTGGCGTACTTCGACAAGCAGTCCACCGGCGAGATCCTGAGCCGGGTCACCAACGACATCGACAACATCTCGCAGACGCTCGCCCAGACGATGAGCCAGCTGCTCACCTCGCTGCTCACCGTCTTCGGCGTCCTCACGATGATGTTCCTCATCTCGCCGGTGCTGGCGGTCATCGCGCTCGTGACGATCCCACTGTCGATCATCGTCACCAAGGGCATCGCGAAGCGATCGCAGGGCCAGTTCATCGCGCAGTGGAAGCACACCGGACGCCTCAACGGCCACATCGAGGAGTCGTTCACCGGGCACGAGCTGGTCAAGGTCTTCGGCCGGCAGCGCGAGGTCGAGGAGTCCTTCGAGAAGCACAACGCCGCGCTGTACGAGGCCAGCTTCGGCGCCCAGTTCGTCTCCGGGCTGATCATGCCGTCGATGATGTTCATCGGGAATCTCAACTACGTCGCGGTCGCCGTCGTCGGCGGGCTGCGCGTGGCGTCGGGCTCGATGAGCCTGGGCGACGTGCAGGCGTTCATCCAGTACTCGCGGCAGTTCACCCAGCCGCTCACCCAGGTGGCGTCGATGGCCAACCTGCTGCAGTCGGGGGTCGCCTCGGCCGAGCGGGTGTTCGACCTGCTGGACGCGCCGGAGCAGAGCAGCGATCCGGAGGTGCCCGACCGGCCGATCGAGCGCCGCGGACGCGTCGAGTTCGAGCACATCTCCTTCCGCTACGAGCCGGACACCCCGCTCATCCACGACCTCTCGCTGGTTGCCGACCCCGGACACACGGTCGCGATCGTCGGGCCGACCGGGGCCGGCAAGACGACGCTGGTCAACCTCGTGATGCGCTTCTACGAGCTGGACGCGGGCCGCATCACGCTCGACGGCGTCGACATCGCCGCCATGCGCCGCGACGAGCTGCGGGGTGCGATCGGCATGGTGCTGCAGGACACCTGGCTGTTCGGCGGGACGATCCGTGACAACATCGCCTACGGCCGGCCCGGCGCCTCCGAGGCCGAGATCCTCGACGCCGCCCGGGCGAGCTACGTCGACCGCTTCGTCCAGTCCCTGCCCGACGGCTACGACACCGTCATCGACGAGGAGTCGAGCAACCTCTCGGTCGGGCAGAAGCAGCTCATCACCATCGCCCGGGCCTTCATCGCCCAGCCGTCGCTGCTGATCCTGGACGAGGCGACGAGCGCGGTCGACACCCGCACCGAGCTGCTCGTGCAGCACGCGATGGCGGCGCTGCGCGCGAACCGCACCAGCTTCGTCATCGCCCACCGGCTGTCGACGATCCGCGACGCCGACCTCATCCTCGTGATGGAGGACGGGCGGATCGTCGAGCAGGGCAACCACGCCGAGCTGCTCGCGCGCCACGGCGCCTACGAGCGGCTGTACCGGGCGCAGTTCAACGCGGCGGCCGACCCGACGCCGGTCTGATCGCTGCGCGTCCGAATCGTGGTTGACCGCAGCGGGCAGACTGACGAAGCCATGGACTACGAGATCCGCTACGCGGCGGCGGAGGAGTTCGCGGCCGTCGCCGAGCTCGACGGCGCCAGCTTCGGCTTCACCTACTCGCCCGAGGCGCTCGAGGACGCGCAGCTGGATCTCGACCTCGACCGCATCCTGGTGGCCGCGGTCGGGTCACAGATCGTCGGGGTCAGCGCCGAGCTGCCGTTCCGGATGACCGTGCCCGGTGGCGACGAGGTGCCCGCGACCGGGCTGACCTGGGTGTCGGTCGAGCTCACGCACCGCCGGCGCGGGATCGTCCGTTCGCTGCTCGAGCAGCAGGTCCGGGCCGCGGCTGCCGCGGGCGACGCCGCCCTGATCCTCGGGGCGAGCGAGGCCGGCATCTACGGTCGGTACGGCTTCGGCGTGGCCACCCACCACCGGCTCTCGGTGGTCCAGCGGCGCCGGGCCCGGTTGGCCGAGCCGGTCGACACCGGGGCAGTCCAGCGGATGACCACCGAGCGGGCCCGCGACCTGCTGCCCGCGCTCTACGAGCGGTGGCGCCGCGGCACCCCCGGCGGCGTGACCAGGGACGAGCGGCGCTGGCAGCTGATGCTGCTCGACCGCGAGTACCAGCGCGGCGGCAAGTCGGGGCTGTTCCACCTCGTCCACCCGGACGGCTATCTCTCCTACCGGGTCAAGAGCAGATGGGACGACGGCGACCCGCAGGGCCAGTGCACGATCGTCGACTATGCCCCGATCACGCCCGAGGCGCACGCGGCGCTGTGGCAGACCCTGCTCGCCATGGACCTGATCGGGCCGATCGAGGCGGGCGTCATCGCGCTCGACGACCCGCTGCCGCTGCTGCTCACCGACCCGCGCAGCGTTGACACCAAGCATCTCGGCGACGGCATGTGGGTGCGCCCGCTCGACGTGCCGGCCCTGCTCGGCCGCCGCCGGTACGGCGTCGAGGTCGAGTGCGTGCTCGAGGTCCGCGACCCGTTGCTGGGCGATGGCCGCTACCGCCTGCGCGGCGGCCCGGACGGCGCGACCTGCTCCCGCACCGACGCGCGGCCCGACGTCACGGTCGGGGTGGCCGACCTCGGCGCGGTCTGCCTCGGCGGCTTCCGGCTGGCCCGGCTGGCCCGGGCGGGCCGGGTCGCCGCGGTGGATGCCGCGCTGGTGCAGCGCCTCGACCTCGCCCTGCTCGCCGAACGCGAGCCCGTCCAGGGAACGGCGTTCTGATGCGGATCAGATACCGGGGAAGGCGATGGACGCGTGGCCCGGGTCGGCGAGCGCGCGCCAGCGGGCCGCCCGGACGGCGCTGCCGGTGAGGCCGGCCTGCGCACTGCGCCGCAGCACCGTCATCGCCCGGGCCGACGGCTGCGAGGCCGCCTGCAGGTAGAGGAAGCGCCACGCCAGCGCACAGTCGTCCTCGAGCCGGATCGCCAGCCGGCGGGCGGACGCGTCGTCGTCCACCGGGTAGAGCGCCGGGTAGTCCGCCAGCGGCGTCACCGGCGTCAGCCCGGCCGCGCCGATCGCCGCAGTCGTCGTGTCGCGCAGGGTCTCGTGCGCGCCGACGCAGGTGTAGGCGAGGTCGGTGTCGGCGTTGGACAGGTGCGGGCCGAGAACCCCGTAGCCGAACAGCGCCTGGTGCTCCGCCGCCAGGGCGGCCTGCCAGGCGTCCTCGAGCGGGCCGCCGGCCGGGGCGCTCATCCGAGCAGCTCCGCGTGGGTCGCCTCGCAGGCCGCGATGCTCGCCAGCAGGGCCGCCGACGCCCCGCCGAGCGCGTCGGCCCGGCTGGCCGCGGCAGTGGCGGCGGCCGCCTCGGCGCTGCGCAACTGCACGCGCGTGCGCGGGGTGCCCGGCCGGGGCGAGGGCGGGGCAGCCGGGCGGCGGAAGGCGGTCAGCAGAGCGTCGAGAGCGGCCAGGTGGGCGGTGTGATCGGCCTGCGCCTGTGCAATCACCGCCCGCACATCGGCCGAGCCGCCCGTCGTCGCGGTGAGGTCGGCGATCAGCGCGCGTTCGGCCGCGGCGGCGGCGACGAGGGTGGCCGGCGCCTGCGGCAACGGCGTGGGCGAGCGGTGCCGGAGGAATTCGGCACCGACCCCGGCGCCGGCCCCGACCAGGACGGCGGCGCCACCGGCCAGCAACCAGCGCCGCGAGATGCCGGACGGTGGCGGGTCGGGGGTCACCGGCGGGGCGCCGATCGGCTCCGGATCGGGCGCCGGTCCGGGCCGCGGGCGGGGCGGGATCGGCTCGTCCATCGCGATCAGTTTGGCAGAGTGGATAGGCTCACTGCTCACAACTGCACGCGAGACCCGAGGAGCGACCATGCCGCCCGCGACTGCCAGTGCATCCGCGGCGCAGGCCCGCGAGCATCTGCTCACGTTGCTCGGCCCGATCGTTGCCGGTGCCGGGTACGACCTGGAGGACGTCACCGTCACGTCGGCCGGCCGGCGCAGCCTCGTCCGGGTGACCGTGGACGCCGACGGCGGTATCGACCTGGACGCCGTCGCGGTCGTCAGCCGGCTGGTCTCCGATGCGCTGGACGCCGACGCACAGAACCCGAAGAGCCCGCGCGCGCTGGCCGGCGCCTACGTGCTCGAGGTCAGCTCACCCGGGGTCGATCGGCCGCTGACCGAGCCCCGGCACTGGCGGCGTGCGGTCGGCCGGCTCGTCAAGGTCGAGGTCGCCGGGCGGCCGATCACCGGCCGCATCACCGCGGCCGACGACTCGGGGATCACCCTGGAGGTCGACGGTGCGGCGTCGCGCCCGGTCGGCTGGGCCGAGCTGGGCCGCGGCAAGGTGCAGGTCGAGTTCAACCGGGCGGAGGAGGAGTAGCGATGGTGTCGGTCGACCTCGCCGCCCTGCGCAGCATCGAGCGGGAGAAGGACATCTCGTTCGAGACCCTGCTCGCCGCGCTCGAGACTGCGCTGCTCACGGCGTACAAGCACACCCCCCACTCGATGCCGCACGCCCGCGTCGCGATCGACCGCAAGAGCGGCGAGGTCGTCGTCTGGGCCCAGGAGATCGGTCCGGACGGCGAGATCGAGGAGGAGTACGACGACACCCCGACCGACTTCGGCCGGGTGGCCGCGATGACGGCGCGGCAGGTGATCCTGCAGCGGCTGCGTGACGCCGAGCACGACCTGACCTTCGGCGAGTACTCGGGCCGGGAGGGCGACATCGTCACCGGCATCGTGCAGGCCGACGCCCAGGCCTCGCAGCGGGGCATCGTCCTGGTGGACATCGGCAAGGTCGAGGCTGTGCTGCCGCAGTCCGAGCAGGTCCCGGGCGAGCAGTACACGCACGGCACCCGGCATCAAGGCCTACGTCGTCGGGGTGTCCCGGGGCATGCGCGGCCCGCAGGTCACGGTCAGCCGCACCCACCCGAACCTGGTGAAGAAGCTGTTCGCCCTCGAGGTGCCGGAGATCGCCGACGGCAGCGTCGAGATCGTCGCCGTCGCCCGCGAGGCCGGGCACCGCTCGAAGATCGCGGTCCGGTCCACCGTCGACGGCCTCAACGCCAAGGGCGCCTGCATCGGGCCCGATGGGCCAGCGGGTCCGCAACGTGGTCTCCGAGCTGCACGGCGAGAAGATCGACATCATCGACTGGGCCGACGACCCGGCCACCTACGTGGGCAACGCGCTGTCACCGGCGCACGTCGTCGCCAGCAGCGTCGTCGACACCGTCACCGGCCAGGTTCGGGTGGTCGTCCCGGACTTCCAGCTCTCGCTGGCCATCGGCCGCGAGGGGCAGAACGCCCGGCTCGCCGCGCGGCTGACCGGCTACCGCATCGACATCCACAGCGACTCCGAGGCGACCGAGCCGACCCGGCCGGCGCACGAGGCGCCCGGGCCGTCCGGTTCGGGCGAATCGGCCGCCTCGGACCCCGGGGAGTAGACTTCACCGATGGCCGTCGCTTCGTCGACGGCATCCGATTCGAGTGGACCGGGGCCCGACGGCCCGATCCGAACGTGCATCGGGTGCCGGCAGCGGGCAGCGGCTGCCGAGTTGATCCGCGTCGTCGTGGCGCCGGGGACGACCGGTGAGGGTGCGGCCCAGGGCCCGAGTCCAGGACTCGGCGGTGGGCCGGTTTCCTTGCCGGTGGTACCCGACCTGCGGCGGCGCATCGCCGGACGAGGTGCCTGGTTGCATCCCGTCCAGCGATGTGCCGAACTCGCGGTTCGGCGCCGGGCCTTCGCCCGGGCACTGCGTGTGTCCGGGACGCTGGACCCGACGCCGGTGTGCGAGTACGTGGCAACGATCGATCCGGATGCAAACCAGCCAGCGGAAACCCGCAGGAGATGAAGAGCCAATGGGCACTCGATGAAGCGCCAACGATGAGCAAGTCCACCGTCTAGAACGGGACCGCGCGGCTGCCGCACGGTCCTTACAAAGGAGACACGTGCCAGGCAAGACCCGCGTATCGGCGCTCGCCAAGGAGCTTGGGCTGACCAGCAAGGAAGCGATCGAGAAGCTCACCCAGATGGGCGAGTACGTGAAGACCGCTTCATCCACCGTCGAGGCGCCGGTCGCGCGCAAGCTGCGCGAGGCGTTCCCGGACGCCGCGCCGGCCCCGGCCAAGAAGGCCCCGGCGAAGAAGGCCGCGGCCGCCCCGGCCCCGGCCGCGCCGGTCGAGGCGGCTCCGGCGGCCCCGGCCGTCCAGCCCGCGGCGCCGGCTCCCGCGGCGCCGGCTCCCGAGGCGCCTGCGGCTCCCGCGCCTGCCCCGGCCGCGCCCAGCGCCCCGGTCGCCCCGGCGGCGTCGGCCCCGGCACCCGCGGCCCCGGCACCCGCGGCCCCGCGCCCGGCGACGCCGGCCGCCCCGGGTGCACGCCCCGGCCCACGGGTCGGCAACAACCCGTTCGGCGTCGGCGGCAGCGCCCCCGCCCCGCGTCCGGCCGCCCCGCGGCAGCCGGGCAGCGCCGGCAACCTGCCGCCGCGTCCCGGCGGCCCGCGTCCCAACCCCGGCATGATGCCGCCCCGGCCGAACCCCGGCATGATGCCGACCTCGCGCCAGGGCGGCGGCATGCGCGGCGGTCCGGGCGGCCCCGGTGGCATGCGCGGCGGTCCGGGCGGTCCCGGTGCCCGTCCGGCCGGCCCGGGCGGCCGTCCCGGCGGCGGCGGCGGTTTCCGCGGCGGCCCCGGTGGCGGTGGCCCCGGTGGCGGTCCCGGTGGCGGTGGCCCCGGTGGCCCCGGCGGTCCGTACCGCGGTGGCCCGGGTGGGCGTCCCGGTGGTGGCGGCCGCGGTGGCCGGGGCGCCAGCACGGCCGGTGCGTTCGGCCGTCGTGGCGGGCCGGCTGCGCGCGGCAAGCAAGAGCAAGAAGCAGCGGCGGGCCGAGTTCGACAACATGTCCGCGCCGTCGATCGGCGGCGTGCAGGTTCCGCGCGGCTACGGCGAGGCGATCCGGCTGCCCCGCGGTTCGTCGCTGTCGGACTTCGCCGACAAGATCAACGCCAACCCGGCGTCGCTCGTCCAGGTGCTGTTCCACCTCGGCGAGATGGTCACGGCGACCCAGTCGGTCAACGAGGACACCCTGCAACTGCTCGGCGCCGAGCTGAACTACCAGGTCCAGGTCGTCAGCCCGGAGGACGAGGACCGCGAGCTGCTGGAATCGTTCGACCTCACCTTCGGGTCGGACGAGGGCGAGGACGAGAACCTCGTCGCCCGGCCGCCGGTGGTGACCGTCATGGGTCACGTCGACCACGGTAAGACGCGGCTGCTGGACGCCATCCGCAAGACCCACGTCATGAAGGACGAGGCGGGCGGCATCACCCAGCACATCGGTGCCTACCAGGTGCATGTCGAGCACGACGGCGTCGACCGGCCGATCACCTTCATCGACACCCCGGGTCACGAGGCGTTCACCGCCATGCGGGCCCGCGGGGCGGCGACGACCGACATCGTCGTGCTGGTCGTGGCGGCCGACGACGGCGTCATGCCGCAGACCATCGAGGCGCTCAACCACGCCCAGGCGGCCGAGGTCCCGATCGTCGTCGCGGTCAACAAGATCGACAAGGAGGACGCCAACCCGGCGAAGGTGCGCCAGCAGCTCACCGAGTACGGGCTGGTGGCCGAGGAGTACGGCGGCGAGACGCTGTTCGTCGACGTGTCGGCCCGCTCCGGCATCAACATCGACGGCCTGCTCGAGGGCATCCTGCTGACCGCCGACGCCGCCCTGGACCTCCGGGCCAACCCCGACCAGGACGCGCAGGGCATCGTCATCGAGGCCCGGCTCGACCGCGGTCGCGGCCCGGTGGCCACGCTGCTCGTGCAGCGCGGCACCCTGCAGATCGGCGACTCGGTCGTGGCCAGCGATGCCTACGGCCGGGTCCGCGCGATGCTGGACGAGAACGGCGACAACGGTCGATGTCGCCGGCCCGTCCCGCCCGGTACAGGTGCTGGGTCTCACCTCGGTGCCCAACGCCGGTGACTCCTTCCTCGTCGTCGACGAGGACCGCGTCGCCCGGCAGATCGCCGACCGCCGCCAGGCCCGCGAGCGCAACGCTCAGCTGGCCGCCGGCCGTCGCCGCATCTCGCTGGACGACCTGGACAAGGCGCTGGCCGCCGGTGAGGTCGAGCAGCTCAACCTCATCATCAAGGGCGACGTCGCCGGTTCGGTCGAGGCGCTCGAGGACTCGCTGGTCAACATCGACCTCGGCGACGCGAAGGAGGAGGTGTCCCTGCGCGTCATCGGCCGCGGTGTCGGTGCGATCACCGAGAACGACATCAACCTCGCCGTCGCGTCCGACGCCGTCGTGATCGGCTTCAACGTCCGCCCGGAGGGCAAGGCGCGCGAGGCGGCCGAGCGTGAGGGCGTCGACGTCCGGTACTACACGGTGATCTACCAGGCCATCGACGAGATCGAGGCTGCGCTCAAGGGCATGCTCAAGCCCGAGTTCGAAGAGGTGCAGCTCGGTACCGCCGAGGTCCGGGAGGTCTTCCGGGTGCCGCGGATCGGCAACATCGCCGGCTCGCTCGTCCGGACCGGCATCATCCGGCGCAACAGCAAGGCGCGCCTGGTCCGCGACGGCACCGTCGTCGCCGACAACCTCACCGTCGAGTCGCTCAAGCGGTTCAAGGACGACGCGACCGAGGTCCGGGACGGTTTCGAGTGCGGTATCGGCCTCGGCTCGTTCAACGACATCAAGGTCGACGACGTGATCGAGACGTTCGAGCTGCGCGAGAAGCCGCGGGCCTGACCCCGGCAGTGGTCGTCGGGACGCTCGTCGCGGACGTGCTCCTCGGAGACGTCCACTCGCTGAAGCAGAAGCGGGGCGTGGTTCGGCCCATCGTGGCCGAACTGCGCCGCCGGTTCGAGGTCTCGGCGGCCGAGACGGGCGATCAGGACCTCCACCGGCGGGCCGAGATCTCGGTCGCGCTGGTGGCGGCCGACCACGGGCACGCGACGCAGGTACTTTCCGCATGCGAACGGATGCTCGCCGGGCGTCCGGAGATCGACCTCTTGTCGACGCGCACGCGCGTGCTCGACGACGAGGACCTGGGCTAGCGAGAACTGAGGAGAACGAGCATGGCCGACGCAGGACGCGCCCGCCGGATGGCCGGACGCATCAAGCAGATCGTCGCGACCGTGATCGAGATGCAGATCAAGGACCCTCGTCTCGGCATGGTCACCATCACCGACGTCCGGCTCACCGGCGACCTGCACGACGCGACGGTCTTCTACACGGTCTTCGGTGACGAGGAGGCCCGCGGGGCGTCCGCGGCCGCGCTGGAGTCGGCCAAGGGCATCCTGCGCAGCGAGGTCGGCCGGCAGACCGGGGTGCGGTTCACGCCGACCCTCACCTTCGTGCCGGACGCCCTGCCCGAGTCGGCCAAGCAGATCGACGACCTGCTGGCGGTCGCGGCCGCCGCCGACGCGCAGGTGGAGGCCGTCCGGCAGGGGGCCCGGCCGGCGGGGGAGGCCGACCCGTACCGCAAGCCGCGGGTCATCGACGACGAGGCCGAGTGAGCGAGCCGCCGACCGAGGGCCGCCGACCCCGTCCGCGGCCCCAGCCGGCGCCCGCGGCGCCGCCGCCGGAGCCGGGAGCGCCGGAGCCGGGAACGCCGGAGCCGGAGTTGCCGGCCGCGTTGGCGACCCCGCGAAAGCGATCCGAGCGGCGCCAGGCGCAGAAGCGGGTCGACAAGCGCTCGCGGCAGCGCCGGCTGCGGCTGATCATCATCGGGGCCACCGCCGTGGCCGTGCTCGCCGGCGCAGCGAGTGTCATCGTCGCCCTCACCCGCTCCGACGGGGGCAAGCCCCGGACGACGCCGTCGCCGAGCGGCTCGGTACCGCGCGCGGCCGGTGCGCAGTTCGCCGACGCCGACGTCGCGAGCGCCTTCATGGCAGCCGCGACCTCCGACGTCACCGCCGTGACCACGTACGACTACCGCCGCCTCGACGACGCGTTGACGGCCGGGCTTGCGGTCACCACCGGCACGTACCGCTCCGCGTACCGGCAGGCCCTCACCGGGACGCTGGCCGACACGGCCAAGGCCGACCACGTGGTCCAGGACTTCCAGGTGCTCGACGCCGGCATCGGCGAGATCACCGCCGACAAGCGGCAGGCCAAGGTGCTCGTCTTCGGCCGCCAGGTGACCACCGACCGGACCTCGACCGACGGCAGCAAGGCCGGGCTCGTGACCCTGTGCGCGACGATCCGGCGCGAGGGCGAGCGCTACCTCATCAGCGACCTCAGCCAGGACGCGAGCGCCGGCCTGCCGCCGGGCAGCCCCGATCTCGCGGCCGCCGCGGAGGCGGCCCGGGCCGAGGTCGTGAACCTGCTCACGTACAGCCGAGGCCAGTTCGACGCCGACCTGCGGCGGTCTCTCGCCGGTGCGGTCGACCCGCTGCGCCGGCAGATCCAGCAGAACGCCGAGGCGACGCGCGCGGCGATGACGAAGGGCAAGTACGACCTCAGCGGCGTCGTCACTGCCGTCGGGGTCAAGAACGCGACCGGCGCGGCGGCCACCATGCTGGTCGCGGCGGACGCGAGCCGGCTCGGCGACTCCCCGGCCGCCGGCGGCGTGACACCGATGCGCTACGTCGTCACCGTCACCAACTCGTCGGGCAGCTGGGCCGCGGCCCAGGTCACCACGCTGACAAGCGGCTGACAGCCCGTCCGGCGGGGAGACCGGGCGTCCGGCATGATGACCGCGTGAATCGGCGTCGGCAGTTCGGTGCGGTGGTGGCCTGCGTTCTGACGCTGTCCGGATGCTCGGCGCTGTCCGGGCACGACGTCAAGGTCGCGCCCGTCACCCCGGCGTCCACGACCGGTTCGGCGTCGTCGTCGGCGACCAAGCCGGCCCCGGGCGCCGACGCCCGGATCGGCCACGCCGCCACTGTCGCGACGGTCCTCAAGGCGGCCAAGCAGGACTTCGAGACGATCTTCACCTACGACTACCGCAACCTCGACCGGTACCGGGCGGCCGGGCTCAAGGTGACCGCCGAGCCGTACAGCACGAAGTACGGCCGGGGGCTCTCCGGCGCCACCGCCGCCGAGGTGCGCCAGTTGCAGCAGGTGCAGGTCCCGACGGCCCGGCACGCCGGCATCGTCGCGCTGACCGATCACGACAGCGCCGCCGTCGTGATCGTGAACGGCAGCCTGGTCACCTCGTCGTCGGACACCCCGGCGCCGACGACGAAGGCGACGACCGTCGGCCTGCACCTGAAGCTCGTCGGGCGGGTCTGGCGGGTCAGCGACCTGGTCGAGGGCGGCAAGGTCCTCGGCACCGTTCCCGCGAACCGCGACCTCGACACCGCGCTGCACGTCACCCGGGCCTGCATCGACCGGATCTTCGGTCTGACCCGCGCGCACTTCGACACCGACTTCGCCGGCGTCCTCGGCTGCACGACCGGCGAGTTGCACGGGCACCTGCAGCTCTCACGTGCGTCCCAGCGCAAGACGCTCATCGACGGCGACTACGACCTCTCGTCGAAGATCGTCGGCCTCGGCGTCGCCGCCACCACCGGCAACTCGGTCGAGATCCTGGTCGTGCTGGACGAGTACCGCCTCGCCCGCCAGGGCTCGAAGTCGGGACCGTACCCGCTCGTCTTCGACGTGATCGCCCTGCACGCGAACGGCAAGTGGCTGCTCAGCGCCGCCGCCCAGGTGTCTTGACGTCCTCCTCGGCGCCCGCCCCCTCCACCCGGAGCCTGCTGACGCTGGCCGCGTCGGCGTTCGTCGTCCTGGCCGCCGAGCCGCTCTACCTCCTGGTCGACACCGCCGTGGTCGGCCACCTCGGCTCGCGGCCCCTCGCCGGGTTGGCCGTGGGCGCGGCGCTGATGGCCCTGCTGACCATCGTCGGCACCTTCGTCGAGTACGGGACGACGTCGCGGGCGGCCCGCTGGTACGGCGCCGGCCGCCCGGACGCCGCGATCGACGAGGGCGTACAGGCCTCGTGGTTGGCCGGCGGCATCGGCCTGGCCGTCGTCGCCCTCGGCGAGGCGTTCGCCGGCCCGCTGACCCGGGCCCTCGCCGGGGCCGGCGCCACCCAGCACGCGGCCGAGTCGTGGTTCCGCATCGCGGTGCTCGGGATGCCCGGCGTCCTGCTCGTGCTGGCCGGCAACGGCTGGATGCGCGGCGTCCAGCGGACCCGCGAGCCGGTCTGGATCGTGCTCGCCGCCAACGCCCTGTCGGCCGCGGCCTCGCCCCTGCTCGTGTACCCCGCCGGGCTCGGGCTGGAGGGCTCGGCGATCGCGAACGTCGCGGCCCAGATCGTCGGCGCCGCCCTCTTCCTGCGGGCGCTGCGCCGGGCGGCCACCAGCGTTCGTCCCAAGCGGACGGTGATGCGGGCACAGATCCTGGTCGGCCGGGATCTCATCCTGCGGGCCGCCGCCTTCCAGGTCGCGTTCCTGACCGCCGCCGCGGTGGCGGCCCGGATGGGCACGGCCGAGATCGCGGCCCACCAGATCGGCCTGCAGCTCTGGGAGTTCACCGCGCTGCTGCTGGACTCGTTCGCGATCGCCGCCCAGTCGCTCGTCGGGGCAGCGCTCGGCGCCTCGGACGCGACCGGCGCCCGCGCGATGGCCTGGCAGGTCTCGGTCTGGGGGCTGTACGCCGGCCTCGGCTTCGCCGCGCTGTTCGCCGCCGGCTGGACGCTGATCCCGGGCCTGTTCACCTCGTCCTCGGCGGTGCAGGGCCAGGCCCACGTGCTCTGGCCCTGGTTCGTCGCCATGCTGCCGGCCGCCGGCATCGTCTTCGCCCTGGACGGGGTGCTGATCGGCGCCGGCGACGTCGGCTTCCTGCGCACGATCACGATCATCGCCGGGGTGGGCGCGTTCGCGCCGCTGAACCTGGCCGCCCTGCACTGGCACTGGGGTCTGGGCGGGGTCTGGGCCGGGTTGAGCGCGTTCATCGGGGTGCGGCTGATCGGCATGGTCTGGCGGACGCGCGGCGACCGGTGGGCCGTCACCGGCATCGCGACGGCTTGATTCGGACGGTTTAGTCCGTCTGCAAGTGGGCTCCAAGTGGGCGCCGCGATGCTGCTGGCGTTCACCAGAGGCAACCCGTCAGGAGCACCACATGACCGCATCCGCCCCCACGCGACCCGACACCCGGGAGATGATCATCGTCCACAACGTCTTCCGCCGGGTGTTCGGTGACCTGCCCGGGTTGCTCCGGGCGGTCGCGCCCGGTGACGCCACCCGGGCCGGGGTCCTCGCCGATGCGTACACCGAGATCTCGACCGGCCTGCACCACCATCACACCGGCGAGGACGAGCTGTTGTGGCCGGTGCTCGTGCAGCGGGTCGAGGCCGATCGGTGCTTCGTGTTGCGGGCCGAGGAGCAGCACGAGCGGGTGCACGAACTGCTCGAGCGGGCCAAGCCGCAGGTCGAGGCGTTCCGGCAGACGGCATCCGGGCCGGCCCGCGATGCCCTGGCAGCCACGATCCAGGAGCTCGATGCGGTCCTGCGTGACCACATGACCGACGAGGAGCGCTACATCCTGCCGCTCGTCGGGGCGCACATGACCGTCGCGGAGTGGGAGAAGATCGGCGAGCGGGGCCGGGCCGGCATCCCGAAGGACCGGCTGCTCATCCAGCTCGGCTGGATCCTCGACGGCGTGCCGCCCGCGGACCGCCGGGCGATGCTGCGCAAGCTGCCGCTCCCGGCCCGCATCGCCTGGCGGCTGCTCGGCCGGCGCGCGTTCGAGAAGGAACGGCGCGCGATCTACTGCGCCTGACGCGGCCCCGGGTCGGCCGGCTCCTACGCTGATGCGATGCCCGCCCAGCCGACCGGCCCCGCCACCATTGGCCTCGTCGTCGTCGACAAGGCCGCCGGATGGACCTCGCACGACGTCGTCGGCCGGCTGCGGCGCCTCGCGCACACCCGGCGGGTCGGGCACGCCGGCACGCTCGACCCGATGGCCACCGGCGTGCTGGTGGTCGGGGTCGGCGCCGCGACCCGGCTCCTGCACCACCTCGTGCTGGCCGAGAAGGCGTACACGGCGACGATCCGGCTCGGCCTGAGCACGGTCACCGACGACGCCGAGGGCGAGGTCGTGGCCACCGCGTCGGCCGCCGGGCTCGACGAGGCGGCCGTCCGCGCGGCGATGCGCCCGTTGACCGGCGACATCCAGCAGGTGCCGAGCGCGGTCTCGGCGATCAAGGTGGGCGGGCAGCGGGCGTACAAGCGGGTGCGGGAGGGCGAGACGGTCGAGCTGCCCGCGCGGCCCGTGACCGTGTCGCGCTTCGCGCCGGTCGCCTTCGACCGGCCCACCGCCGACCTGCTCGACGTGCAGGTCGAGGTCGAGTGCTCGTCCGGTACCTACGTCCGCGCGCTGGCCCGCGACCTCGGTGCCGCGCTCGGGGTCGGCGGCCACCTCACGGCGCTGCGCCGCACCCGGGTCGGGCCGTTCGGGCTCGACCGCGCCCGCACGCTCGAGGAGCTGGCCGCGCTCGACGACCCCGTGACCCTGCCGCTGCCGGCGGCCGTCCGGATCGCGCTGCCGGTGCGTGAGATCGACCCGGACGAGGTCCGCGAGCTCTCCTTCGGCCGCTCCCTGGACCCGCGCGGCATCGGCGGCGTGCACGGCGCGCTCGGCCCCGACGGCGCCGCGGTGGCGCTGCTCGAGGAGAAGGACGGGCGGGCGCGTCCGGTACTGGTCTTCGCCGCAGCGGGGTAGGACCGTCACATGGGCGACGGTCTGAGCGGGGCGCGCGAGCTGCTGCCCGGCGTCCGGCTCGAAGTCGTCGACACCCTGCGCGGCGGCGAACGCACCACCACCCAGCGGGTGCGGGCGACCCACCCCGACGGCACCGTCCGATCGCTGATCGTCAAGCGGTACCACTCGGCCGGCGAGGGCTGGGTGCGCGAGGCGTCGGCACTCTCGGTCCTGCCGGTCGGGGTGCCCGGCCCGCGGGTCGTCGCGTCGGGCAGCCTGCCGCCGATCGTGATCACCGAGGACCTCGGCCCGCGCTCGAGCGTCGCCGACGCGCTGCTCGGGACGGATCCGCAGGCGGCCGCCGCGGCGGTCGTCGACTGGGCCGAGGCGGTCGCCACCCTGCACGTCGGGACGCGCGACTCCCGGCCGGCCTTCCGCGCTGCGCTCGCCGAGCGACAGGGCGAGCTGCCGGTCGCCGACTCGCTCGTCGCCGTCGGGCTGGAGGACGCGGTGCGGGTCCTCGACCGCGAGTGCGGCGCGCTGGGCGTGCGGGTGCCGGCCGGCGCGTTCGACGAGTTTCGCGGGCTGGCGAAGCGGCTGGGCGGGTCGGGGCCGGCCGCGCTGTCGCCCGCCGACACCTGCCCCGACAACAACGTCCGCACGCCGGATGGGCTCGTGCTGATCGACTTCGAGGCCGCGCACTGGCGGCACGTGGCGTGGGATGTCGCCTACCTGCGCGCGCCGTGGCCCACCTGCTGGTGCTCCTGGCGCCTGCCGGGCGACGTGGCCGACGCCGCCGTCGCCGCTTACCGGCGGGTCGCCGCCGCCGGCTTCCCCGAGGTCGCCGAGCCCGACTTCGAGCGGCAGATCTCGGCGGCGGCGGTGGGGTGGGCGCTGGTCAGCACCGGGCTGTTCATCGACAACGCGCTCGGCAGCGACCCGCCCCTGAACCCGGACCGCCCGACGCCGACGCGCCGGGCCATGATCATGCACCGGTTGCGGGCCGCGGCCGGCTCGCCCGAACTGCCGGCCGTGGCCGAGCTGGCCGGCCGGCTCGCGGCCGAGCTGCAGGGGCGGTGGGGTGACGTGCCGCTCGCCTACGCCCGAGCGTTCCGCGCGGCTCAGTAGGGTGCTTGCGTGCAACGTTGGCATGGTCTGGAGTCGGTGCCCACCAGCTGGGGCCACTGCGTCGTGACGATCGGGGTGTTCGACGGCATCCACCGCGGCCACCAGGCGATCATCGCCGACGCCGTGCGGATGGCCGGCGAGCGCGGCCTGCCCAGTGTGCTGATCACGTTCGTTCCGCACCCGTCGGAGGTCGTCCGCCCGGGCTCGCACCCGCCCGTCCTCACCAGCATCGTGCGGCGGGCCGAGCTGGTCGAGCAGTTGGGCGTCGACGTCTTCTGCGCCCTGCCGTTCACGCTCGAGTTCTCGAAGATGGCCCCGGACGAGTTCGTCCACCGCGCCCTCGTCGAGCGGCTGCACGCCTCGGCCGTCGTGGTCGGGGAGAATTTCCGCTACGGGCACAAGGCCGCAGGCGACGTCGCCCTGCTCGACCGGCTCGGGCACCGCTTCGGGTTCAGCGCCCACGGGATCCCGCTGCTCACCGAGGACGACCGCCCGCTCAGTGCCACCTACGTGCGGTCCTGCGTCCAGGCCGGGGACGTGACGACGGCGGCCGAGGTCCTCGGCCGGCCGCACCGGGTCGACGGCGTCGTCGAGCGCGGCGACCAGCGCGGGCGCGAACTCGGCTTCCCGACGGCCAACCTGCGAACTGACGAGTGGGCCGCGGTGCCGGCCGACGGCGTGTACGCCGGCCGGGTGGTGCGCCTCGACGAGTGGGGCCGCACGCGGCCCGGCCCGCCGCTCGGGACCGCGGCGATCTCGGTGGGCACCAACCCGACGTTCGAGGTCCGGCAGCGGCGCGTGGAGGCCTACGTCCTCGACTTCTCCGGCGACCTGTACGGGGCGACCCTCGGCATCGAGTTCGTCGAGCGGTTGCGGGGGATGGAGAAGTTCGACAGCGTCGACGCGCTCGTCACCCAGATGCACGCCGACGTCGACCGCACCCGCACGATCATGGCCGGCTGATCAGGCGCTCACGCCGCGGCGCCGAACCCCGTCCCCCACGCCCGTTTGCACTCGCTCCGGTCGCTATCGACGCTGGCGGGGCCTCGTTAGCGGCCGGTACGGGTGCATACCGCACGCACGCGACCCGAAGATGCCCGTCCTGGGTCCTCAGGCCCGCTCGGCGAGCAGCTTGCGCAGCACCCGGCCGAACAGCAGCCGCCCGGACGCGGTCGACGCGCCGGACAGGAACCCCGGCAGCCGGGCCGGCGTCGCCTCCTCCCGCCAGGTGGCCCGCGACCCGCCGCCCCGCGGCTCGACGGTCAGCTCGGCCCAGCCGAGCATCACCGACCCGCGCTTCTCGACCCGGCAGTGCCGGGGTGGATCCCACTCGACGACCTCCATCGGGTCGTCGAAGCCGAGCCGGCCGAGGGCCGTCCGGGCGACGAACACGGTCCCGACCCCGGCCGGCGGGGGAGTTGTCACCTCGATCGTGGTCAGGGGAACGTGGCGGCCGTGCCGGGGCCAGTCGACGAGCCGCGCCCACGCGACATCCGGCGGAAGGGGCGAATCGACGCTGACCACGAACGGGGACATGCCACCAGCCTAGGAACGCCGCCGGGCGCTCCACGAGGCTCCGGTTCGGGGATGCCCGGCCGTCCTGGTAACCTGGTGCCCTGGTGCGTGCTCTGCCCGCGCCACGCTCTACACGCTCTACACGCATATCAGCAGGACGCGTCGAGCCTTCCACCGTGACCAAGACCGGTGGAGCGCGCCTGCACCGAGAAACGAGGAGTCGTCCGTGGCCCTGGCCCAGGATGTCAAGAAGCAGATCATCGCCGAGTACGGCTCCGCCGACGGCGACACCGGCTCGCCCGAGGTGCAGGTCGCGCTGCTGTCGCAGCGGATCCGCGACCTCACCGAGCACCTGCAAGACGCACAAGCACGACCACCACAGCCGCCGGGGGCTGCTGCTGCTTGTCGGCCAGCGTCGCCGCCTGCTGAACTACCTCGCGAAGACCGACATCAACCGTTACCGGTCGATCATCGAGCGTCTCGGCCTGCGCCGATAGCTCGTCTGGGGGAGCGACCCATCCGGGTCGCTCCCCTTCTTCGTGACAGCACCGACAACCGAATATCAACAGCCGGACGCACACACGCGCGTCCTTGCGACTTCGAGGACGCCGGTCCTCGGTAGTGGCGGCCGGACAGCACAGCCCGTCGTCCGCTTCGATCGAAGACCGGCACCCAGCAGAGGTGTTCTGCTCGTACGTCGCATGTGCGCACCCGGCACGTACGAGAGGGGTCTCCTATGACGGGAGCCATCGACGCCACGACGCCCACTTCTGAGGCAGGCGTCCACGAGACCGAGGCCGTCATCGACAACGGCAGCTTCGGCAAACGCACCATCCGTTTCGAGACCGGCCGGCTCGCCAAGCAGGCCGCCGGGTCCGTCGTCGCCTACCTCGACGACGACACCATGCTGCTGTCGGCCACCACGGCCGGCAAGCACCCCCGCGAGGGCTTCGACTTCTTCCCGCTGACGGTCGACGTCGAGGAGCGCATGTACGCCGCGGGCCGCATCCCCGGCTCGTTCTTCCGCCGTGAGGGTCGGCCGAGCGAGGACGCGATCCTCACCTGCCGCCTGATCGACCGGCCGCTGCGCCCGACGTTCATCAAGGGCCTGCGCAACGAGGTCCAGGTCGTCATCACGGTCATGGCGCTCAACCCCGACCACGCCTACGACGTGCTCGCGATCAACGCGGCGTCGGCGTCCACCCAGATCTCCGGCCTGCCGTTCAGCGGCCCGGTCGGCGGCACCCGCGTCGCGCTGATCGACGGGCCAGTGGGTCGGCTTCCCGACGCACAGCGAGCTCGAGCGCGCCACCTTCGACATGGTCGTCGCCGGCCGCGTCCTCGAGTCGGGCGACGTCGCGATCATGATGGTCGAGGCCGAGGCCACCGAGAACATCGTCGCGCTCATCGCCGGCGGCGCCACCCGGCCGACCGAGGAGGTCGTGGCCGAGGGCCTCGAGGCGGCCAAGCCGTTCATCGCCGAGCTGTGCCGGGCGCAGTCCGAGCTCGCCCAGGCGGCCGCCAAGCCGACCGCGCGAGTTCCCGGTCTTCCTCGACTACCAGGACGACGTGCTCGAGGCCGTCACCGACGAGGTCAGCGAGCCGCTGGCGCAGGCGCTGACCATCGCCGACAAGCAGGAGCGCGAGACGCGCCTGGACGAGATCAAGGCCCAGGCCAAGGAGTCGCTGGCCGCCCGCTTCGAGGGGCGCGAGAGCGAGATCGGTCGGGCCTACCAGGCGCTGACCAAGAAGCTCGTCCGCCAGCGGATCCTGCGCGACAAGGTCCGCATCGACGGTCGCGGTCTGGCCGACATCCGCACGCTCTCGGCCGAGGTCGAGGTGCTGCCGCGGGTGCACGGCTCGGCGCTGTTCCAGCGCGGCGAGACCCAGATCCTGGGCGTCACCACGCTGAACATGCTCGGGCTGGAGCAGAAGCTCGACACGCTCAGCCCGAACCGCACGAAGCGGTACATGCACAACTACAACTTCCCGCCCTACTCGACCGGTGAGACCGGCCGGGTCGGCTCGCCCAAGCGGCGCGAGATCGGCCACGGCGCGCTGGCCGAGCGGGCGCTGGTTCCGGTGCTGCCGAGCCGCGACGAGTTCCCGTACGCGATCCGCCAGGTCTCCGAGGCGCTGGGCTCGAACGGCTCCACCTCGATGGGTTCGGTCTGCGCCTCGACGCTGGCTCTGCTCAACGCCGGTGTGCCGCTGAAGGCGCCGGTCGCCGGCATCGCGATGGGCCTGGTCTCCGACACCGTCGACGGCAAGACCGAGTACGTCGCGCTGACCGACATCCTCGGTGCCGAGGACGCGTTCGGCGACATGGACTTCAAGGTCGCCGGCACCAAGGAGTTCGTCACCGCGCTGCAGCTCGACACCAAGCTCGACGGCATCCCGTCCGAGGTGCTCGCCGCCGCGCTCAAGCAGGCCCGCGACGCCCGCCTGCACATCCTGGACGTCATGGCCGAGGCCATCGACGGCCCGGACGAGATGAGCCCGTACGCCCCGCGCGTCACGGTGGTGAAGATCCCGGTCGACAAGATCGGCGCGGTCATCGGCCCCAAGGGCGCGATGATCAACTCGATCCAGGACGAGACCGGCGCCGCAGATCACGATCGAGGACGACGGCACGATCTACGTCGGTGCCGCCGACGGCCTGTCCGCGCAGGCGGCGGTCGACCGATCAACGCGATCGCCAACCCGCAGATGCCGAAGGTGGGCGAGCGCTTCCTCGGCACGGTGGTCAAGACCGCCGCGTTCGGCGCGTTCGTCTCGCTGCTGCCGGGCAAGGACGGCCTCGTCCACATCAGCAAGCTGGGCCGCGGCAAGCGGATCGGCAAGGTCGAGGACGTCGTGAACGTCGGCGACAAGATCCAGGTCGAGATCGCCGAGATCGACCAGCGCGGCAAGATCAGCCTCGTGCTGGTCGACGACGAGGCGGGCAAGTCCGACGCCCCGGAGAACGCGCCGGCCGAGGCTCCCGCCGAGAGCTGAGCCAGGCTGACCCCAGGGCCGGGACCGCTGGTGCGGTCCCGGCCCTCTGCCGTTCGGAACGGGTCATCCCACCGGTGGCACGTTCGGGCGCGGGGAGGGGCGTTCCATGTAGTTGGGGTCCGGGGGCGCGAAGCCGACCTTCGCGTAGAGGCCGTGGGCGTCACGGGTGTGCAGCATCCAGCGGAACTCGCGCCCCGGCCCGTCCTCGACCATGACCCGCAGCAACTCGACGCCGAGGCCCTGCCTGCGGTGCCCGTCCAGGACGTACACGTCGGCGACATAGGCCATCGCCACCCCGTCCGACACGGCGCGGGCGAAGCCGACCATCGACCCGTCCTGGGCGTAGCACCCCACGACCCGCCACGCGGCTTCGAGCTGCCGGTCGAAGTCGGTCCGGCGCCGCCAGCGGCCCCAGTACGCATCGGTGCTGAGGTACTTCCAGGCCGCATCGGCATCGACGCGGCCCGCGTCGTCGTCGAACTCGTACTCGTCCACCCCGGCATCGTCTCGGGGCCGGACGGGCGGAATCGAATTCTTTTCGCGCGCACCGATGAGCCCGCCGGGCCGGCGGCGTTCCACCGGTATGACCAACACACTCCTCTCCGGCAAGAACGCCATCGTCTACGGCGCGGCGGGCGGCCTCGGCTCCCACGTCGCCCGCGCCTTCACCCGCGAAGGTGCCACCGTCCACCTCGTCGGCCGCACCCGCGAACCCGTCGAGGCCCTGGCCGCCGCGATCGGCCCGTCCGCGCGGGTGGAGGTGCTCGACGCCACCGATGCGTCCGCGGTCGACGCCCACGTCAAGCGGGTCGCCGCCGAGCACGGCCGCGTCGACGTCAGCATCAACCTGATCAACCGGGGCGACGTGCAGCAGGTCCCGCTGGTGGCGATGACCACCGAGCAGCTGCTCGCCGCCACGGTCACCGGCCTGACCGCTCTCGCGAACACCGCCGCGGCCGCCGCGCGGGTGATGGCCGGGCAGGGCGGCGGGTCGATCATCGGCCTGACCAGCGGCTCGGCCCGCGGCGCCGCCCCCGGCATGGGCAGCACCGGCCCGGCCGACGCCGCCTGCGACACCTACCTGCGCTACCTCGCGGCCGAGACCGGCGCCCAGGGCGTGCGGGTCAACACGATCCACACCGCCGGCGTCAGCGGCTCGCTCACCGCCGAGAAGCTCGAGGCGGTCGGCGGGACGGCGATGGACCCCGCCGTGATCGAGCAGATGATCGCCGGGATGACGATGCTGAAGCGCGCGCCGAACGTGCAGCAGGTCGCCGACGTCGCCACCTTCCTGGCCTCGGATCTCGCGGCCTCGGTCACCGGTACGGTGATCAACGCCTCGTGCGGACTGATCGCCGGTTAGGAGCCCGCTGCCATGGACCCGCTCGGCACCGCCTTCCGCGACGGCGACGAGGCCGCGCTCACGACCCTCGTCGAGCGGCACCGGCGCGAGCTGCACGTGCACTGCTACCGGATGCTCGGTTCGTACGACGAGGCCGAGGACGCGGTGCAGGAGACGTTCGTGCGGGCCTGGCGGGCCCACGGCAGCTTCGACGGCGGTCCGGACGTCCGGGCCTGGCTGTACCGGATCGCGACCAACACCTGCCTCGACGCGATCCGGCGGAGCAAGCGGCAGCTGGCCCACCTGGGCTCGTTCGCCGAGGTGCCGTGGCTCACGCCCTACCCGGACCGGATGCTGGACCTGGCCGCCTCGCCCGCGGACGAGCCGCCCGCCGTGGCCATCGCGCGGGAGACGATCGAACTCGCCTACATCGCCGTGATCCAGCTGCTGCCGGCCCGGCAGCGGGCGGTGCTGCTGCTGCGGGACGTGCTCGACTGGTCGGCGGCCGAAACCGCGGTCGCCCTGGACATCAGCGTCGCCGCGGCCAACTCTGCCCTGCAGCGCGCCCGGGCGACGCTGCGCGAGCAACTGCCGGACCGCGACGCACCGCGACCGGCCGAGCTGACGCCGGAGGAGCGGGCGCTGCTCATGCGGTTCATCGCCGCGCACGAGAGCGGCAACGTCGCCGACGCCGTCGAGGTCATGCGCGAGGACATCCGCGTCACCATGCCGCCGCGTCCTTACCTCTACGAGGGCATCGCGGCGGTGGCCGAGCTCATCCGGACGGGTACGGGCGCCAACGGGCCCGGCGAGTGGGTCCTGCGGCCGACGACGGCCAACCGGATGCCGGCCGCGGCCTCGTACCTGCGGGAACCGGGACAGGCGCAGGCCCGGCTGTTCAAGTTCGACGTGCTGCGGATCGTCGACGGCCGGATCGCCGAGATCACCACCTTCGGCCCCGAGCTCGGCGAGCAGTTCGGCGTCCCGGCCGTCCTCTGAGCGGGTATGCCCCGCGACTCGCGCCTTAGACTGAGGATCGATCAAGGTGACGAGGAGGTCCGCGTGCGGCCGCTGCGCGGACTGCCACCCGAGGTGCGTGCCCTGACGGGCGTCGCCTTCATGGTGGCGCTCGGCTTCGGCCTGGTGGCCCCCGCCCTGCCGCTGTTCGCCCGCGAGTTCGGCGTGGGCAAGGCCGCGGCCGGCGCCGTCGTCAGTGCCTTCGCCCTCATGCGGCTGGCCATGGCCCCGTTCGTCGGGCGGCTGGTGAACGCCTTCGGCGAGCGGGTCATGCTGGCCACCGGCATCGGCGTGGTCGCGGTCTCGAGCGCGCTCGCCGGGCTGGCCCAGAGCTACTGGCAGCTGCTCGTGCTGCGCGGGATCGGCGGCATCGGCTCGATCATGTTCAGCGTCAGCGCGGCCAGCCTGCTGGTCCGGGTCACACCCGACCACCAGCGGGGCCGCGCCCAGGGCGTCTGGGCCGGTGCCTTCCTCGTCGGCATGATCGCCGGCCCGGCCGTCGGCACGGTCGCCACCTTCTCGCTGCGGGCCCCGTTCTTCCTCTACGCCGGCACGCTGGTCGTCGCCGGCCTGCTCGGCCTCGGCGCGCTGCGGCACAGCGAACTCGCGGCGCGACAGGCGGTGCGGACGGCGCCGTTGCCGCTGGCGGTGGCGCTGCGCAGCCGGGCCTACCTCGCCGCCCTCGCCGCGTCCTTCGCCGGTGACTTCGCGCTCGTCGGCGCGCGCTCGGCCATCCTGCCCCAGTTCGTCACCGACCGCCTGCACCTCGGGTCGGGCTGGGTCTACGCCGCCTTCCTCGTCGTCAGCCTGGTCAGCGGCGCGCTGCTGCTGCCGATCGGCAAAGTGGCCGACACCACGGGGCGGCGACCGGTGATCATCGTCGGCCTGGCGATCGGGGCGGTCGCCTTCGTGGTGCTCCCGGTCGCGGTGGCGGCCAGCGGGCTGATCATCGCCGCGGTCCTGCTCGGCGTGGCCGGCGCGGCCGACTCGGTGGCTCCGGGCGCCATCATGGGCGACGTGGTCGCCGGCCGGGGCGGCACGGTCGTGGCCGTGTTCCAGATGTCGGGCGACCTCGGGGCGGTGCTGGGCCCGGTCGTCGCCGGGGCCATCGCCGACAGCGCCGGCTACTCGGCCAGCTTCACGGTCAGCGCGGTCGTGTGCGCCGTGCCGATCCTGGCCGTGCTGGCCGCCCCGGAGACGCTGCGCCGTCCGGCTCCCGTAGCCGTGCCGACCAAGGCCGCCGACCTCACCTGAGGGTGCGGGCCGAGCTCGGGCTGGCCGAGGGAACCCGGCGTGGCTGCGTCGGCCCCGAACAGCGCACCGACCTCGCCGCCACACCCGGCGGCGCGCCGACCGCGTGGCTTCGTCGGCGCTTTGCGAGGATCACGCCATGCAGATCTCGGCGAAGGCGGACTACGCAGTGCGGGCGCTGCTCAGCCTCGCCGCGCGCGAGCCGGAGCTCGTCAAGATCGAGACGGTCGTGACCGAGCAGGGCATGCCGCGCAAGTTCGTCGAGGCGATCCTCGGCGAGCTCCGGCGGGCCGGCGTCGTGCGCAGCCAGCGGGGGGCCGACGGCGGGTACGCGCTCGCCCGGCCGGCCAAGGAGATCACCCTCGGCTCGGTGCTGCGGGCGGTCGACGGCCCGCTGGCCGAGGTCCGCGGCCTGCGGCCACACGAGACCACCTACCCCGGGGTCGCCGAGCACCTGCCCGAGGTCTGGGTGGCCGTCCGGGCTGCGCTGCGCCGGGTGCTGGACGAGACGACGCTGGCCCAGGTGCTCTCCGGCTCGCTGCCGGCGCACGTCCGGCGCCTCGTCGACGCCCCGGACGCCTGGCTGCCGCGCTGACCCGGGCGTCGCGCCCGGTCCGTAGGATCGCGGGATGACCTCTCCGCGGGCCGGGCGCCGGGCCAGTACGCGACGGCTCGACTCGGCCACCGGCGGCGGGTTGATCTCCCGTACCGTCCTGCCCGGCGGGCTGCGCATCGTCACCGAGGCGATGCCCGGCGTGCGCAGCGCGAGCGTCGGCATCTGGGTCCCGGTCGGTTCGCGGGACGAGACCCCGGCCCTGGCCGGCACCAGCCACTTCCTCGAGCACCTGCTCTTCAAAGGCACGAGTCGCCGCTCGGCGCTCGACATCGCCAGTGAGATGGACGCGGTCGGCGGTGAGTTCAACGCGTTCACCGAGAAGGAGCACACCTGCTACTACGCAACCGTTCTCGATCGCGACCTGCCGCTGGCCGTCGACATCGTCGCCGACGTCGTCCTCGACGCGACGATCACCGCGCAGGACGTCGATGTCGAGCGCGGTGTCGTGCTCGAGGAGATCGCGATGCGCGACGACGACCCGGCCGACCTCGTCCACGACGAGTTCGCGACCGCGCTGTTCGGCGACGTCCCGCTCGGCCGGCCGATCCTCGGCACCGAGGACTCGATCCACGCGCTGACCCGGCGCCAGATCCACGGCTACTACCGCCGCCGGTACTCCGTCGACGGCATGGTGGTGTCCGTGGCCGGCAACGTCGAGCATGCCGAGGTGGTGCGGCTGGTGCGGGGCGCGTTCGCCGGCCGGCTCGCCGCCGATCGCGGCCCGCTGCCCCCACGCGGCGAGTCGGGGCAGGCGCCGGACCGGCCCCCGGCGCAGGGCATCCTCGTCCGCCCCGACGACACCGAGCAGGCGAACATCGTGCTCGGCTGCCACGGCCTGTCCCGCCACGACCCGCGGCGCTACGCGCTCGGCGTGCTGTCGGCCGCGCTCGGCGGCGGCATGAGCTCGCGGCTGTTCCAGCGCATCCGCGAGGAGCGCGGCCTGGCCTACTCCGTCTACTCGTTCACCAGCACCTACGCCGACACCGGCGTCTTCGGGGTGTACGCGGGCTGCCAGCCCGGCAAGGCGGACGAGGTGCTCGATCTCGTCCTGGCCGAGTTCGCCTCGGTCGCGGCCGGTGGGCTGGACGCGGCCGAGATCGAGCGCGGGAAGGGGCAGATGCGCGGCGGCACCGTCCTCGGCCTCGAGGACGCCGGCTCGCGGATGACCCGCATCGGCAAGAGCGAGATCGCCTACGGCGACATCATCGGCGTCGACGAGCTGCTGGGCCGGATCGACGCGGTGACGGTCGAGGACGTCGCGGCCATGGCCGACGAGGTGCTGCGCCGCCCGCGCTGCCTGACCGTCGTCGGGCCGTTCGGCGACCACGACTTCGACGGCGCAGTCTGAGGGAGCGGAAGACCATGAGTGAGCCGATCCGGGTCGGGGTCCTCGGCGCGCGGGGACGCATGGGGGAACAGGTCTGCAAGGCGGTCGACGCCGCCGACGATCTCGAGCTCGTCGCCATGGTCGACGCGGGCGACTGGCTGTTCAGCGTCGCCGATGCCGGCTCGCAGGTCCTCGTCGACTTCACCCACCCCGACGTCGTCATGGACAACATCCGGTTCGCCATCGACCAGGGCATCCATGCCGTGGTGGGGACGACCGGTTTCACCCAGCAGCGCCTCGACACGATCCGGGAGTGGCTGGCCGACTCGCCGAGCACCGGCGTGCTGATCGCGCCCAACTTCGGCATCGGCGCCGTCCTCTCGATGCGCTTCGCGCAGCTCGCGGCCCGGTACTACGACTCGGCCGAGGTCATCGAGCTGCATCACCCGAACAAGGCCGACGCGCCCAGCGGCACCGCCGTCCGCACGGCCGAGCTGATCGCCGCGGCCCGCAAGGAAGCGGGGCTGGGCCGACTCGCCCGATGCCACGACCCAGGCCCGCGAGGGCGCCCGCGGAGCCGACGTCGACGGCGTGCACGTCCACGCGCTGCGGATCACCGGGATGGTCGCGCACCAGGAGATCGTCTTCGGCGCGCCGGGCGAGACGCTGACGATCCGGCACGACTCGCTCGACCGCTCGTCGTTCATGCCGGGCGTGCTGCTGGCCGTGCGCAACGTCGCGTCCCGCCCCGGCCTGACCGTCGGGCTGGAAGCGTTCCTCGACCTCTGATCCGCGCCACCTCCGCTCGTGAGCCTCGAGGACATCGTCGTGCCCGGCCTGCGCGTCGTCATCGCCGGCACGATCGCCACGTGGCACCGGGCCGACCGGGCCCACTACTACGACGGTCCCGGCAACCAGTTCTGGACGCTGCTGCACGCGAGCGGGCTCGTGCCCGAGCCGCTCACCCCGGCCGACGAGCACCGCGTCGTCGACTTCGGGGTCGGGCTCACCGACCTCGTCCGGACCGAGGTGTCGCCGCCCGACGAGCCACCGCGGTTCGACCTCGCCGGGTTCCAGGCGTTGATCGGCCGGTGCCGGCCGCGGGCGCTGGCCTTCGTCAGCAAGACGGCGGCGGCGTCGTACGCCCGGGCGGCGGGGGAGCGGGCGCCGCGGGGCTACGGCGCGCTGTCATGGACGGTCGCCGGCGTCCCGGCCTTCGTCCTGCCCGGGCCGTCCGGCGCGAACAACGGAATGCCGCTACCGCTGCGGACGGCCATGTGGGGCGATCTGGTCGACTTCCTTGAGACGCTGTGAGTCAGTCGCGCCCGACGTGGGTGTCGAGCCAGGCGATCAGCGGCAGGATGCCGCGCCACGCCTTGACGATCTCGGCCTTCGCTCTGGGCGTGCTCAGCCAGTCCGGGCAGCCGAGGTCGCGGGAGGCGGTCAGCGTCTTGTAGCGCAGCAGCTCGGCCCGGGGGTGGTCCTTCGGGAAGCCGGACGGGACGCGGGTGAGCTGCTCGCCGTTGATCGTCAGACCCTTGCGGCGCGCGCCGGCGAGCGTCCGTTCGAGCAGCGGCCCGGCGACGTCGTCGTCGACGGCCCGGCGCAGCCGCGCCACCTGCTCCGACGACGTCTCCCAGTACCCGCCGGCCACCCGGGCCCCGGCCGCCGACACCTGCAGGTACAGCGACGACTGCGCGAACCACGCGCCCTGGTGGGTCTTGTACGGGGTCTTGTCCTTGGCGAAGCGGACGTCCCGGTACGGGCGGAACAGCTTGGCCGGGCCGTACTGCTTCTCCAGCTCGGCCGCAAGCGCCTCGATCGGGGCGCGGACCGACTCGTCGTAGACCTTCTTGTGCGCGGTCCAGAACGACTTGGTGTTGTCGTTCTCGAGGTCCTCGTAGAAGTCGAGGGCGGCGATCGGGATCCCTGCAAACGTCACGGCGTCGACCGTAGCCGAAGGCCCTAACGAGGCAGGTTGACGTCGACCGCCTTCGCGATCGCCTCGATCCGACTCAGCCGCTCTCCGGTCGACCGCTTCGCGTCACGTGGCGAGTAGAACGACAGATGGCACACGCTCCCGTTCACGATCCAGCCGCCGCGTGACGAGCCCGGTGTGCCGATGCAGAACCGGGCGTAGCTGCCGATGCCGGCGTCGGGACCGAGTTGGCGAATCGTCCCGGGTGCGCAGAGGGACTTGGTGTCGAGGCCGGCGTCAGCCTGCGGGCTGAGGTTGCGGGAGTCGCGGAAGCCCGGCGTGTCCACCGTGAGAATGAGTGAATTGAGGCTGAGCAGATGCGGGTCGGCTTCGTCGCCATAGGTGCACATGGAGACCCCGTCCCGCACTGCGCTCTGCTCGGGAATCAGGGCAACGGCCGCCGGCAGGTCGGCCACCTCGAGCACCTTCGCGTTGACGGCTCGGCACGCGGTGTTATCGCCCGGCCGCGCTGGGCCTTCGGGAGGGCTCGCGGTTCGAAGGGCCGTGGACGGGCTGGTGCAGGCAGCGAGCGCGGTCATCGTGAGCGCGAGAGCAACGCGGATCGATCGGGGTTGTGGCCGATTCGCGAGCCCCACGTGTCACTCCTCGCCGAGGATCGTGTGCAGGCGGATCTCGCGCAGCTCACCGGCGCCGGTGTCGAGGGCGCGGGCCAGCCCGCCCGGTGCCCAGCCGGCCGACAGCAGGAACTCGCGGGACGGGGTGTCGCCCTCCGGGATCCACGCGACGGCGCGGGTCATCCCGTCACCCCGGGCGTGCTCGACGGCGGCGGCGAGCAGCCGCGAGCCGTGCCCGCGCCGCCCCCACCTCGGCTCGACCAGGATCGCCGCGAAGCCGACCGTGGTGTCCGGGTCGGGGTCGTCGGCCTCGAGGTCCTCGGCCGGCCCGATCGCGACGAACCCGACCCGCCACTGCTGCTCCAGCGCGACGAGCACGTGGTGCCGGGGCGACGGCGGGGCGGCGATCGCGGCGCTCCACGCGGCGGCCGCGTCGGCGACCGAGAGGCTCGCCAGGACCGGCTCGGGGAGGATCGTCGAGTACGCCGTCCGCCACGTCTCGACCTGGATGCGGCCGATCTCGTCGGCGTCGTCGGGGCGGGCCGGGCGCACGCTCACATCGGCCATGGCCTCGACCCTAACGACGCGTCACCAGGCGGCGGGAACCGCCTGCCCCGGCGACTCGTCCACGTCGGCCGGCTCGCGGCTCGCGGTGGCCACGGCCTGGGCGCCGGCGACGACCAGCGCGCCGACGACGATCAGCGTGATCCCGCCGCCGGTGTAGCTGTTGCCGAAGATCTTGCCGACGATGAGGACGAGACCGAGGGCGACCCCGATGCTCCAGGCCCAGGTCGTGAAGCGCCGGCCGAAGCGGGCGCCGTACCCGGCCAGGGCGACGCCGACGAACACGAGCAGCACCCCGGTGCCGGCCGCTCCGAAGTCGTTCGCCCCGACGGCGATCCCGGCCACCGTGGCGTCGAACCCGGCGACGGCGAAGGCGACCGCGGCCCCGTGCCGTCCGCGGCTGTCGAGGAACGCGGCGATCGCGTAGTAGCCGAGGCCGAAGACCAGCCCGATCGCGGCGAGCGACCCGGTGTCGCCGCCCGAGCCGAAGCCGGCCGCAGCGGCGCCGGCAGCCAGCGCGTTGTCGCCGCTCACCTTGAACCCGAGATACGCGTAGCTGCCGAGCGCGGCCGCGGCCAGCAGGAAGGAGCGGCCCCGCAGCCCCGGCACGGCGAAGTACCCGACCAGCCAGGCCAGGATCGAGACCAGCAGGACGGCGTCGATCGAGATCGGCAGCCGGCCCTGGAAGAGGTCGCCGGCGTCCAGGGTGAGGAAGCCGAGCGTGAACGGGACCCCGAGCGCGGCGCCCACCGCACCGGCGGTCGCGGCCGCACCCCGGCGGCGGGCCACGGCGAGCGCGTACCCGGCCACGGTGATGCCCAGGAACAGGACCACGCCGAGGAAGCGTCGCGCGCTGCTGCCGCTGCTGTTCAAGGAGTCGCCGAAGAAGTCGAGGTGCTGGCCGTCGGCGTAGTAGCCCGCGGACCAGACGACCGCGCCGAGCAGCACCAGCGCCGCCCCGGCCCCGCCGAGCGCGACGCTGAGCCGGGGCTCGGGCCGGCGCAGGAGGCGGGCGCCGAGCCGCTCGCCGAGGGGAGCTCGGTGGGCGGCCGGAGGGGCGGGAGGACCGTAGGCGTACCCGGCGGGATCCCCGGGTGCTGGGTAGGTCGGCTCGCCGGGGCGGTGAGGATCGGGCGGCGGGTAGCCGCCGGGCGGCTGCGGTGGTTCGGTCATGGCCGCAGGCTAGGGGCGCCGCGGCGAAGATCAAATCGGGCTGTGGACGGTCACGCGCCCGGGTCGGCACCGGCCTGCGCGAAGGCCTCCGCCTCGCCGCGCTCCCGCTTGCGCTTGCGCAGGTGCAGGGCCACGTAGACCACGACGACGACGGCCAGGATCGCGAGCGGGGCCCAGGTGAGCGTCTCGCCGACGACGCTGAGCGCGGACGCGAAGGCGTAACCCAGCAGGACGCAGCCGGGCGCCCAGACGATGCCGCCGATCGCGTTCCACAGCAGGAACGTGCGGTACCGCATCCCGCTCATGCCGGCCATCGAAGGCATCAGGGCGCGCAGGAGCGCGGTCATCCGCCCGAGCAGGACGGCCTTGCCGCCGTGCCGGTGGATGAAGCCGTCGACCGCCGCCCACCGGTGCTCGCCCACCCAGTTGCCGAGCCGCGAGCGCCGCAGCGCCGGGCCGAAGTGCCGGCCGAACTCGTAGCCCACCGAGTCGCCGCCGATCGCGCAGACCACAGCGATCGCGATCATCACGCCCAGGTTGAGGTTGCCGTACTTGGAGTTGCAGAACACCCCGGCGACGAGCAGCGCGGTCTCGCCCGGCAGCACCATGCCGACGAGGATGGCCGCCTCGGCGAAGGCCAGCCCCCCGGCTAGCAGGTAGAGCCACTGCCCGATCGAATGGCCGATCGACCGCATGATGTGCTCGAACACCGCCTCATGGTGTCATGCGGCCGACGCCGGTGCGGAAATCATTGTCGGCCCTCATCCGTAGGGTCGGCGCTGTGGTGCAGACGGTGAACCGAGCGGTGAGCAGGGTGTCCGCGGCCCAGGCGCGCCGCATCGCGCTGGCGGCCCAGGGCTTCGCCGACCCGCGCCCGACCGGACGGGTCGACGCCCGCCACATCCGGCGGGTTCTCGACCGCGTCGCGATCCTCCAGATCGACTCGGTCAACGTGTTCTCGCGCGCGCACTACCTGCCGGTGTTCGCCCGGCTCGGCCCCTACCCGCGGGCCGTCCTCGACCGCATGACCGGCTATACCCCCAGGCCGGTCCGGGCCGAGATGTTCGAGTACTGGGCCCACGCGGCCTCACTGGTGCCGGTGCAGTTCCAGCCGCTGCTGCGCTGGCGGATGGCCCGGGCGAACGAGGAACCGTGGCCGGCGATCCGGCGCATCGCCCAGGACAACCCGGCGCTGCTCGAGGACGTCGTGCGGCTGGTCACCGAGCAGGGGCCGATCCGGGCCGGGGACACCGGCATCCCGCGGCCGGCGCCCCGTCCGGGACACATGTGGAACTGGCACGACGGCAAGATCGCGCTCGAGTACCTCTTCTACGCCGGGGACGTCACGACGGCCAAGCGGGTCAACTTCGAGCGCTACTACGACATCACCGAGCGCGTCCTCCCACCGGCGGTCCTCGCCCGCCCGACGCCGGACGAGGCCGACGCCCACCGCGAACTCGTCCGGATCAGCGCCCGCGCGCTCGGCGTCGCCACCGAACCCGACCTGCGCGACTACTTCCGCATCGCGCACAACCGCAGCAAGGCGGCGGTCGCCGACCTCGTGGCGACCGGCGAGCTTCTGCCGGTCGAGGTGGACGGGTGGGGCGCCCCGGCCTACTTGTGGCACGAGGCCCGCCGCCCCCGCCGGGTCAGCGCCCGGGCGCTGCTGTCGCCGTTCGACTCCCTCGTCTGGTACCGCGAGCGCACCGAGCGGATCTTCGACTTCCGCTACCGCATCGAGATCTACACGCCGGAGCCGAAGCGGCAGTACGGGTACTACGTGCTGCCGTTCCTGCTGGGCGAGCATCTCGCCGGTCGGGTCGACCTGAAGTCCGACCGCCAGAACGGGGTACTGCGGGTGCAGAGCGCGTGGGTCGAGCTCGGCCACGACCCCCGCTACGTCGCTGAGGAACTCGCCGCCGAACTCGCCACGACTGCCGCCTGGCTCGGGCTCGGCCGGATCGAGGTCGTCCGGCGCGGCGACCTCGCGAAGGACCTCGCCGCCGCGATCAGCGATTAGTAAGTAGGTGCTGACGATATCGTCAGCGCATGCGTACAACTTCCGCCCAGCTGCAGGAGGCCGCCGCCGTGCGTCGGGCAACCACCGCGCTCGCCGCGCGGGCCCGGGCTGAACGCGCAGGCCGGCTCAGCCTCAACCAGGTCGCCGTGCTGGGCCGGGTCGCCGTTCACGGCCCGATCACGCCGGGTGAGGTGGCCGGCCAGCTCCGCATGCTGCCCCAGTCGCTGACCCGGACGTTCGCCGCCCTCGAACAAGCCGGCTGGCTGGCCCGGATGCCCGACCCCGGGGACGGGCGCCAGTCACTGCTCGCCGTCACCCGGGCGGGGCGCGAGGCGCTGCGGGCCGAGATGGCCCCGCGCGACCGGTGGCTCGCCCGCACGATGGCCGACGTGCTGACCGCGGAGGAGAGGCGGACCCTCGCCGAGGCGGCGCTGCTCATGGAGCGGCTCGTCGCGGCGGGTGGCGGAGTGGCCGTGGTCGAGCCGTGACCGCCGGAACCGCCGCGCCGCCGGGTGCGGCTCTGGTCGAGGCCGACTCGGGCGACTCCGTCCCGCTCGCCCGGATCGGCGCGCTGTTCGTTCCGTACCGGTGGCAGGTGGCCGCCCTGGTGGGCGTCGCCGCCGCCCAGGCCGCCGCCAACGTCGCGTCGCCGTTCCTGCTGCGCGCGATCATCGACCACGCGCTGCCGGAGCGCAGTGCCGTGCTGGTCAGCTGGCTCGCCGGAGGCATGCTCGTCGCCTCGGCGGTCGCGGCCGTTCTCGGCGTCGTGACCACCTGGCTGTCGAACCTCATCGGTCAGCGCGTCATGCACGACCTGCGGGTCTCGGTCTACGAGCACCTGCAGCGCATGTCCCTGCGCTTCTTCACCCGCGCCCGCGCCGGCGAGCTGCAGTCGCGGATCGCCAACGACGTGGGCGGGGTCGACAACGTCGTCACGAACACCGCCTCCTCCACCGTCCAGAACGTCTTCGCCGCGCTGGCAGTTGCCATCGCCGCGCTGATCATGGAGTGGAAGCTCGCCCTCGTCTGCCTGCTCGTCATCCCGCTCTTCCTGCTCTTCTCGGTACGGCTCGGCCGGCAGCGCCGGGGCATCGCGCGGGGCCGACAGCGCCGGCTGGCCGGGATGACCGGGTTGGTCGAGGAGTCGCTGTCAGTTGCCGGCGTCCTGCTCACCAAGACCCTCGGCCGCCAGCAGGAGCTGGCCCGCCGGTTCGCCCAGGAGTCGAAGGAGCTCTCCGACACCGAGATGCGGGCGGCCATGAGCGGCAAGTGGGTGCTCTCCACCCGGCGGGCGACGCTGACCATGGTGCCGGCGATCGTGTACTGGATCGCCGGCCTCGCGCTGGCCCACGGCGCGGCGCCGATCTCGATCGGCACGGCCGTGGCGTTCACCAGCATGCTCAACCGGCTGGTCGGGCCGACGACGGCGCTGCAGAGCATCGGCGTCCAGGTGTCGACGTCACTTGCTCTGTTCCAGCGGATCTTCGAGATCATCGACCTGCCGGTGGACGTCGCCGAGGCCCACGGTGCACGGGACCTGCCCGACGTCCGCGGCGACGTCCGGCTCGAGCGGGTGTCGTTCCGCTACGAGGCCGGCGGCGAATGGACGCTGCGCGAGCTCGACCTGCACGTACCGCCGGGCACGACGACCGCGATCGTCGGCGCGACCGGCTCCGGCAAGACGACCCTGGCCTACCTGCTCGCCCGCCTCTACGACCCGGACGAGGGCAGTGTCCGCCTCGACGGGGTCGACCTGCGCGAACTCGGGACCGCGACGGTCAGCCGCGCGATCGGGCTCGTGGCGCAGGACACCTACCTGTTCCACGACACGGTGGCGGCCAACCTGCGCTTCGCCGACCCGGACGCGACCGAGGAGCAGCTGGTCGCCGCCGCCCGGGTGGCCCGCATCGACGCGCTGCTCGACCGCCTGCCCGACGGCTACGACACCGTCGTCGGGGCCCGCGGCTACCGCTTCTCGGGAGGCGAGCGGCAGCGGCTGGCCATCGCCCGGATGGTGCTGCGGAACCCACGGGTGCTCGTCCTGGACGAGGCGACCAGCGCGCTCGACAACGCGACCGAGCGGGCCGTGCAGGCCGCCCTGGACGAGCTCGCGCGCGGGCGGACGACCATCGCCATCGCCCACCGGCTCTCGACGGTGCGGCATGCCGACCAGATCGTGGTGCTCGATCGCGGCCGCATCGTCGAGCGGGGGACCCACGACGAGCTGATCGAGCGGGCCGGGACCTACGCCGTGCTGGCGGCCGGGCTGAGCTGCTGAGCCATCAGGCCGCGCGGAACAGCCGGACGTCGCCGCTGGCCGTCCGGGCCCGGAGCGTTATCGAGCCGTCCGCGACCTTGGGGCGGTCCTCGATCGGCAGCTCCGAGCGGACCTGACCGGAGCCGGTGTGCAGGTCGAGCTTGGCGGTGAGCCCGCTGGGTAGCCCGATCTCCAGGCCGCCGGAGCCGCTGGCCACATCGACGTCGCCGTGCACCTCGTGCAGGACGGCGGCCCCGGACCCGCAGCGTGAGCGCACCGGGCCGTGCACCACGCGGACCTCGAGGTCACCGCTGCCGCAGCCGGCGGTCAGGCCGCCGCCGATCGTGCCGAACTTCGCCGACCCCGAACCGGAGCGCAGCTGCACCGAGCCGGTGACCTCGACCGCCTTCGCGATGCCGTTGCCGTAGCGCAGGCGCAGGTCACCGGCCACGTGCCGGACCGCGGCCTCCCCGGACCCGAACGCGAGGTCGGCGCCGCCGACGTCGCCGGTGATCCAGATGGGCGCGGTGAAGGTGCTGATCTTGACCGCGGTGCCGGTGGGGACGAGCACCTTGACGTCGAGACCGCGGTTGCCGCGGCGGCCGAAGACCGGCAGGTCGAAGATGCCGCCCTGCCGCGGCGCGGTCACGGTGAGCGTCCGCCCGGTCATCGCGACGACGGTCTGCTCGAGCAGCTCGGCGGCGTGCTTGCCGGCGGTGATCACGACCTGGGCCGCGCCCGGCTCGTCCTCGGTCTCGACGGTCACCGAGCCGTGCCCGATCCGCACGTTGAGGTTGATCGGGCCGTCCAGGGCGAAGTCGTAGGTGGTCATGGTGGGTCCTCTTCTCAACCGTTGATCCAGCCGGTGATCCGCTGGTTGGGGTGGCGCTGGTGCCCCCGGCCGGGATTCCGGTCCGGCCCGAGCCCGGCGAACGGGCTGGGGGCGAGGGCGGACGACGCCGCCCGGACCAGCCAGGTGTTCACCGAGACGCCGTCGCGCTCGGCCGCGGCGTCGATGTCGGCCTTGAGCGCGTCGCTGAGCCGCAGCGAGATACGCGCGCTCGGGTCGCCGTCGTCACGCCGGACCGCCTCGGCCTGGTCGGCGAGCTGGGTGGCGCGGACGTCGACGGAGATCTCGTCACCCTCGAGGCGCACCCCGACGCCGGGGGAGCCGGGGTAGTCGAGCAGGGCCGCGGTGATCTCGTCGGCCACCTCGGTGACCGCATGCAGGAGGGCGAGCCGGACGGCCGACCCGGTCGCCGTCGCGAGCGCCGCCGCGACCTCCTTCGTCCGCTCGTCGCCGAGGGCGGCCGACGCGGTGATCTGCGCCTGCACTTGTGCGAGGTGATGATCGAGCTGCATGATGTCATTATGACATCACTCATGCCGTCATGGCAATGGCATCAGCTGATGAGCCTGCGCGGAGCCCACCGGCAGGACGCGCTCTCGCGCGCCGTGCCGACGCCGACGCCCGCGCCGGTTACGCTCGACTCCTTCCCCGACCCGCACACCGCCGAGCCGGCGGCCAAGAACAGGGAGCACGGCGTGCCCGACATCGTCCCGCTGAAGGTCCAGGCCATCGCCTGGACGCATTTCGAACCGCCGGCGGACGTGCCCTGGGACACCGATACCGACGGCGGCGAGGCACTCGCCGAGTTCGCCGGCCGGGCCTGTTACCAGTCGTGGAAGAAGCCGAACCCGGCCACCGCGACCAACGCCGGCTACCTGCGGCACATCCTCGAGGTCGGGCACCTCTCCGTCCTCGAACACGGATCGGTGACGTTCTACCTCTCCGGCATCTCCCGGTCGTTGACCCACGAGCTGATCCGGCACCGGCACTTCAGCTACTCGCAGCTGTCCCAGCGCTACGTCCCGGAGAAGGACGCGGCGATGGTCGAGCCCGACGTCATCGCCGAGGATCCGGAGCTGCACGCCAGGTTCGTCGCGGCCTCCGAGGCGGCCGTGCAGGCCTACACCGAACTGCTCGAGGGGCTCGAGAAGAAGTTCGCCGACGTCGAGCACGCCACCCTGCGCCGCAAGCAGGCCCGCCAGGCCGCCCGGGCCGTCCTGCCCAACGCCACCGAGACCCGCATCGTCGTCACCGGCAACTACCGGGCCTGGCGGCACTTCATCGCCATGCGCGCCTCCGAGCACGCCGACGTCGAGATCCGCGAGCTGGCGATCGCCTGCCTGCGCGAGCTGCAGCGCATCGCGCCGAACGCGTTCGCCGACTTCGCGATCACCGCCCTGCCCGACGGCACCGAGGTCGCCTCGAGCCCGTTCGTGACCGAAGGCTGATCGACCAGCCGCGTATCCTCAGCACGTGGAAACCCAGACGCAGCAGCCGCCGTTCGGGCGCCTGCTGACCGCGATGGTCACGCCGTTCGACGTCGCCGGTGCGCTGGACATCGACAAGGCCGTCGAGCTCGCCACCTACCTCGTGGACGAGCAGGGCAACGACGGGCTGGTCATCAGCGGCACCACCGGCGAGTCTCCGACGACAACCGACGCCGAGAAGTCCGACCTGCTGGCCGCGGTCGTCGACGCGGTGGGTGACCGTGCCCACGTGGTCGCCGGCGTCGGCACGTTCGACACCGTCCACACCGTCCACCTGGCCCAGCAGGCGGCCAAGGCCGGCGCGCACGGGCTGCTCGCCGTCACGCCGTACTACTCCCGGCCGCCCCAGACCGGGGTGCTGGCGCATTTCCGCGCCCTCGCCGATGCCGCCGAGCTGCCGATCCTGCTCTACGACATCCCGGGCCGGGCCGGCATCGCGATCGCCACCGAGACGATGATCGAGCTCGCCGCAGCACGAGCGGATCGTCGGCGTGAAGGACGCGAAGAGCGACATCGCGGCCTCGGCCCGGGTCATCGCCGAGACCGGACTCGCCTACTACTCCGGCAACGACGCCGAGACGCTGCCGCTGCTCTCGGTCGGCGCGGTCGGCGTCGTCGGGACGTCCACGCACTTCTCCGGGCGCGGCACCAAGGCGATGATCGAGGCCTACCAGCGCGGCGACGTCGCCGAGGCGCTGCGGCTGCACCGCCAGCTGCTGCCGATCTACACCGGCATCTTCCGCACGCAGGGCACGATCCTGGTCAAGGCCGGGCTGCGGCTGCGGGGCCTGGACGTCGGGCCGGTGCGGCTGCCGCTCGTGGACGCCACCGAGCACGAGATCAGCCACCTGCGCGAGGACCTCGCCGCCGCCGGCCTCTGATGCGTCCGGGCGCGCTCGGTGCAGGAAGGTCACGTGGCCTGGCCGGGTCGGCCCCGTCGCGCCTCCCCGCCAACCCTCAACTGCAGGGTTAGCGTTGGTCGGGTGAGTACCGGCACCCGCACCCGACCCCCTGCCCGCAAGTCGGCGAGACGGCCGGCGGCGAGGCGCCGCTCGCCGCTCGCCGCGCCGTTCGTGGGTATCGGCAAGGCGGTCGCCGCGATCTGGCGGGCGCTCGCGACGCTGCTCGGCGGCACCGCCCGCGCGGCCGGCCGCAACGCGGCCACGGCGCGCGACCTCCCGCCCGAGCACCGCCGCGACGGCGCGGCGCTCGGCGTGCTCGCCTTCGGGCTCATCAGCGTCATGGCCATCTGGTTCCACGCCGCCGGACCGGTCGGCCGGGCCGTCGACACCAGCTGTCGCGTGCTCGTCGGCAACGCGGCCCTGCTCGTGCCGCTCGTGCTGTTCGCAGCCGGCGCGCACATGCTGCGCCAGGCGCCGGAGCCCGAGGCACGCGGGCGGTTGCTGGTCGGCTCGCTGGCGATCGTCGTCGCGGTGCTCGGGCTGCTCGACATCTGGGCCAACAGCCCGGCGTCGGCCGCACGGCCGCGAGCACGCGGGCGGCATCATCGGGACCGGCATCGGCCGGCCGCTCTCGCACGGGCTGTCGGCCGTGCTCGCCGTCCCCGTCCTGACCGTCATCGGCGCGTTCGGCATCCTCGTCGTCACCGCCACGCCGATCAGCGTGCTGGGCGGCTACGTCCGGTCGCTGCTCGGCTTCGGGCCCGACGAGGCGCAGGACGAGGTCGTCGAGGAGGCCCCGGCCAAGCCCCGGCGCCGGCGTCCGAAGCTCGCGGCCGACCCCGACGCGTCGACCTCGGAGATCGTGCCGCCCGAGGGCGACGCGAACACTGAGCCGGTCAAGGTGACCAAGCCGCGCAAGCCCCGCACGGCCAAGGTGGCCGAGCCCGAGTTGCCGCCGATCGATCGCCCGATGCAGCTCGAGCTCAACGGCGGCGCCGGCGTCTACACGCTGCCGAGCCTCGCCGCGCTCGCGCAGGGCGCGCCGCACATGGCGCACACCAAGGCCAACGACGAGGTCATCGCGTCCCTGCAGCAGGTCTTCGCCGAGTTCGACGTCGATTGCGCCGTCACCGGCTTCAACCGCGGACCCACCGTCACCCGCTACGAGGTGTCGCTCGGGCCGGGCGTCAAGGTCGAGCGCATCACCAACCTGACCCGCAACATCGCCTACGCGGTGAAGAGTGCCGAGGTCCGCATCCTGAGCCCGATCCCGGGCAAGAGCGCGGTCGGCGTGGAGATCCCGAACGCCGACCCCGAGATCGTCATGCTCGGCGACGTCCTGCGCTCGCCGGTCGCCCAGCGCGACCAGCACCCGATGATGGTCGCGCTCGGCAAGGACGTCGAGGGCGGCTTCGTCGTCGCCAATCTCACCCGGATGCCGCACCTGCTCGTGGCCGGTGCGACCGGCGCAGGCAAGTCGAGCTGCATCAACACGCTGATCCTGTCGATCCTCACCCGGGCCACGCCGGACCAGGTGCGGATGGTGCTGATCGACCCCAAGCGGGTGGAGTTCGCGGCCTACCAGGGCATCCCGCACCTCGTGACGCCGGTGATCACCAACGCCAAGAAGGCGGCCGACGCGCTGCAGTGGGTCGTGCGCGAGATGGACATGCGCTACGAGGACATGGAGCACTCCGGTACCCGGCACATCGACGACTTCAACAAGTTGGTCCGCAAGGGGGAGCTGAAGGCGCCGCCGGGCTCGGAGCGGGTCTACACGCCGTACCCGTACCTACTGGTGATCGTGGACGAGCTCGCCGACCTGATGATGGTCGCCCCGCGCGACGTCGAGGACGCGATCGTCCGCATCACCCAGCTGGCCCGGGCCGCGGGCATCCACCTGGTGATCGCCACCCAGCGCCCGTCGGTCGACGTCGTCACCGGCCTGATCAAGGCCAACGTGCCGTCCCGCCTGGGCTTCAAGACCTCGTCGCTGGCCGACTCGCGGGTGATCCTCGACCAGCCCGGCGCCGAGAAGCTGCTGGGGAAGGGCGATGGGCTGTTCCTGCCGATGGGGGCGTCCAAGCCCGCGCGCATGCAGGGCGCCTACGTCACCGACGCCGAGATCCACGGGATCGTCGACCACTGCAAGAAGCAGCTCGAGCCCACCTACCGCGAGGACGTCACCGCCCCGCAGGCGGCCAAGAAGGAGATCGACGAGGACATCGGCGACGACCTCGACCTGTTCCTGTCCGCGGTCGAGCTGGTCGTCTCGACCCAGTTCGGCTCGACGTCGATGCTGCAGCGCAAGCTGCGGGTCGGCTTCGCCAAGGCCGGTCGGCTGATGGACCTCATGGAGTCGCGCGGCATCGTCGGCCCGTCGGAGGGGTCGAAGGCCCGCGAGGTGCTGATCGTCCCCGACGAGATGGCCGGGCTGCTCTACACGTTGCGCAACGGCGGCAGCGCCGACGACCTCGTCACCCCGGCCGACGACGAGCCCGAGACGCCGTTGCCCACCGGCTCGGAGCCGTTCTGAGCAACACAGCCGTTCTGACCCAAGCAAAAAAAGATGGTCACCCACGCTGGGCGTGGGTGACCATCTCGGCGTTCGAACGCGTCAGTCGGCGCGGCGATGTCGCGGGCTGTAGAACATGCGGGTCAGTGAGAAGGTGCGTCCGCCGGGCTTGCGATGCCGCCCGGTGTACTCCTCGTCGTCGGTGACGAGGCCGGCCGACGACGGAGTCCACGGCTTGTACGCGGGCTCGATCCGATCGAGCGTGGCCATCCGATCACCTCCTTGCCGACGACGCTAGCGGCTGGGGCCCCTGTGACGGGTGAGACACGCGGGTCACGAAAGATTCAGCAGCATCCGCGTATTGCCGAGGGTGTTCGGTTTGACGTACTCGAGATTGAGGAATTCGGCGACGCCGGGGTCGTACGAGCGCCGCAGCGCGTCGTAGGTGTCGTGGTCGACCGGCGCGCCCTCGATCTCGACGAAGCCGGCCCGCCCGAAGAAGTCGGTGTGGAAGGTCAGCGCGAACAGCCGGGACAACCCGAGCTCGCGGGCGGTGGCGATCAGCGACCGGAGGATGAGCCGACCGATGCCGTCCTGCACGTGGTCCGGATGGACGGCGAGGGTGCGGATCTCGCCCAGGTCGGCCCAGAGCACGTGCAGCGCCCCGCACCCGACGACCCGGCCGTCGAACTCGGCGACCTGGAAGTCCTGCACGTCCTCGTACAGCGTGACCAGTTCCTTGGCGAGCAGCTTGCGCCCGGAGCCGGCGTAGATGTCGACGATCGCCTTGATCTGCGGCACGTCGGCGGTGCGGGCGCGGCGGACGACGGGTTGCACGCACCGAAACCTATCGGCCGCGCTCCGGTCAGGGGATCGCGTCCTCAGCCTTCGCGTACGGAGCCCGCCCGTCGCCGTTGGTCCAGTGGATGCCGCGCGCGACCCGCTCCAGCGCCAACTGCCGCTCGGCGTTCAGCCGCGCCTGGGCGGCCCGGTCACCGACCGCGGAGCCCTGCTGGCCGTCGTTGCTGACGCCGAAGACCGCGATGCCGTCGTGGTACCGGACGGCGATGCCCTCGTCGCCGATCCAGCCGGGCAGCCCGCCGATGTCGCTGCGCGTCGCCGTGGCCGTGTCGTAGGCGCCGGCGAAGGACGTCTGGGGCCACAACGTCACGTCGAACGAGAGCCCGTCGGTCCGCCCGCTGCTGAAGTTCATCATGAACGTGTAGCCCTCGCTGCGGTCGTCGGTGATCTGGGTGATCGGGGCGTCGGGCACGTAGCCCAACCGGAACGGAAGCTCGATCGGCACCGACTCGGTCGGCCGGACCGCCGACGCCACGCGTTTGAGGCTGCTCGATTGTCCGCCGAGCGGCGTCACGCCCTGGACGATGGCCCACTCGCCGGGCCGGAACTGCCACGCGATGGTCGGCACGACGTGCCCCTTCACCCCGTACCACTCCATCGTCCCGAGGTAGGCCGGATGCCCGGCGATCTCGGTCCGGCTCCAGCCGGCCACGCCGTACTTCCCGGCGGCGAACGCGCCGCGGTCGAAGACGAAGATGTCGTCCGAGGCCATCTCGCAGCCGTTGCAGCCGACCGGAGTGTCCTGATCGGCGCGGGCCCGCACGGCCAGCGTCCGGAACCCTGGGTTCGAGAGCCACAGGTGCTCGATGAACCCCGGCACCGGCCGCATGCCGAACCAGGCGAGCTGCACCTTGCGCGGCGCGTGGTTGGCCGGCGTCGGGCTCGGGGTCGGGCCCGGACGGATCGTCGTGTGCTGCGCCGGCGTCGGCGCCGACCGCTCACCGGTGGTGGCGACGATCGCACCGGCGATGGCGAGCACGGCGGCGACCGCGGCCGCCACCAACCAGCCGGTGTGCCGCAGGTGACGACCGCGCCGGGTCTCGAGGATTTCGTCATCGGCCGCGGGCAGGACGCGCTCGGGCAGGGTCGTGATGTCGCCGGCCCGCCGCTGCAGCATCGCGCGCAGTTCGGCCTCGAGGTCGCTCATGATGCACCTCCTCGGCTGATCCCGGGGGCGTGACGGAGGGCGGCGAGCCCGCGCGAGGCGAGGCTGCGGACGGTGCCGCGGCGGCAGCTCAGCGCCGCGGCGATCTCGTCGTCGCTCGCGTCGGCGTAGAAACGCATGACGAGGACGGTTCGCTGACGCGGCGGCAGTTGGCGCAGGGACTGCCAGAGCGCGTCCCGCTCGGCCACGTCGTCCGGTGGTTCGCAGCCGCGTTCGGGGAGCCGGTCGACCGGTAGCTCGTGGCTCGATGCCCGCCGGGACCGGCTCACGTTCGCATTGACCAGCGCTCGCCGGGCGTATCCCTGCGGATTGTTCAGCGGCAACGCGTCGCCGAAGCGCCGGTACATGGCCAGCAGCACGTCCTGCACCAGATCCTCGGCCCGCTGCCGGTCGCCGCAGAGCAGGTAGGCGAAGCGGACGAGTTCGAGGCCGCACCGGCTCGCGAAGTCGGCGACGCCCTCAACGCGCGTGCCGTTGCTGGGCGGCCCCTCCGGCGCGGACAGTGCGATCACATCCTTACGACGCGGTCGAGACGATCAACTGTTGCAGCCCCGCGTGCGCGGTCGGGGATCCGGCCCGCCGGGTAGCCTCCTTGGCGTGTCGTCCCCTGCCCGCAGCGTCGCCCTGGTCACCCTGGGCTGCGCCCGTAACGAGGTCGACTCCGAGGAGTTGGCCGGCCGGCTCGGCGCCGGTGGCTGGGCCCTGACGGCCGACGCCGACGATGCCGACGTGGTCGTCGTCAACACCTGCGGCTTCATCGACTCGGCCAAGAAGGACTCGATCGACACCCTGCTGGCCGCCGCCGACACCGGGAAGAAGGTCGTGGCCGTCGGCTGCCTGGCCGAGCGATACGGCGACCGAGCTCTCCGACGTCGCTGCCGGAGGCCGATGCGGTGCTGGGTTTCGACTCCTACGCCGACATCGCCGCGCGCCTCGACGACGTCGCTGCCGGGCGGCCGGTCGCGCCGCACGTGCCGCGCGACCGCCGCACGCTGCTGCCGGTCTCGCCCGTGCAGCGGCCGGCCGCGGCGGCCGACGTCGCGGTGCCCGGCCACGCCTGGGTCCCGACCGCCGCTGTGCGCAGCCGGCTCGATGACGCCCCGGTCGCCTACCTCAAACTGGCCTCGGGCTGCGACCGGCGCTGCACGTTCTGCGCGATCCCGTCCTTCCGGGGCTCGTTCGTGTCCCGGCCGCCGGCCGACGTGCTGGCCGAGGCTCGGTGGCTGGCGTCGACCGGGGCCCGTGAGATCGTCCTGGTCAGTGAGAACTCGACCTCCTACGGCAAGGACCTCGGCGACCTGCGCGCGCTGGAGACGCTCCTGCCCGAGCTGGCCGCGGTCGACGGGATCGAGCGGCTCCGGGTCTCCTACCTGCAGCCGGCCGAGTTGCGCCCCGACCTGCTGCGGGTCATCGCCGCGACACCGGGTGTCGCGCCGTACTTCGACCTCTCCTTCCAGCACGCGAGCACGCCCGTCCTGCGGCGGATGAAGCGCTTCGGCGGCACCGAGTCGTTCCTCGACCTGTTGGCCCGGGCACGCGACCTTGCCCCCGACCTCGGCGCCCGCAGCAACGTGATCGTCGGCTTCCCGGGCGAGACCGAGGACGACCTGGCCGAGCTCGAGCGGTTCCTGGCCGAGGCCCGCCTCGACGCGATCGGCGTCTTCGGCTACTCGGACGAGGACGGCACCGAGGCGGTCGGTTTCGCCGGCAAGCTGGCCGACGAGGTCATCGCCGAGCGGGTCGAGCGGGTCAGTGCGCTGGCCGACGAGCTGGTCACCCAGCGGGCCGAGGAGCGGATCGGTACCCGGGTCGAGGTGCTCGTCGAGGAGATCGGCGGCGAGGTGACGGGCCGGGCCGCGCACCAGGGGCCGGACGTCGACGGCGTCGTGCGGCTGGTCGGCGCTGATTCCGTCGCCCGCGGCCGGTTCGTCCCGGCCTTCGTCGTCGAGACCGACGGTGTCGATCTCGTGGCCGAAGCGACGGGTCCGTCGTGGTGAGCGAGCCGCTCGGTGAGCAGCCGCTGCCCAAGGCGTCGCTGCCCAAGCTCACCGATGACCCGATCGGTGACCCGCCGAGCCCGGCCTCGGCCTGGAACATCGCCAATGCACTGACCGTGTTCCGGCTCGTCCTCGTGCCCGTCTTCGTCGTCGCGCTGTTCGCGCACGGGCGGGCACGACAAGCTGACCCGCGTGCTGGCCTGGGCGATCTTCGCCGTGGCGTCCGTGACCGACCGCATCGACGGCGACATCGCCCGCAAGCGCGGCCTGGTCACCGAGTTCGGCAAGCTGGCCGATCCGATAGCCGACAAGGCCCTCGTCGGGGCGGCCCTGATCGGCCTGTCGAGCCTCGGCGACCTGCCCTGGTGGATCACCGTCGTGATGCTCGTCCGGGAGGTCGGCGTCACGCTGCTGCGGTTCTGGGTGATCCGGCACGGGGTCATCCCGGCCAGCCGCGGCGGGAAGCTCAAGACCCTGCTGCAGGCCGTCGCCACCGGCCTGTTCGTGCTGCTGCCGATCGGCTCGTGGATCAAGCCGTTCGCGTGGACGTTCATGGTCGCCGCGGTCGTCGTCGCCCTGCTCACCGGCGTCGACTACGTCGCCCGGGCGGTGCGCCTGCGCCGCGAGCCGGTGCCGGCCCCGATCACCCCGACCGGCTGAGCGGTCGGCGGGAATCCGTCCGGCGCCTCGTCCGTTGGACGGGATAGGCGTGTTCGCCCAGAGCGGACGGGCCGTTTTGTCGCCTCGCCGCGTCGGCCCGTCCGAGTACGGTGAGTCAAGGTTGAACCAGGCGTTGCCAGATCGAAGGGGGTCCACCAATGCCCGTGCTGCGACAGGTCGTGGGTGAGACTCTGCGCGCCGTGCGAATGCGGCAGCGGCGCACGCTGCGCGAGGTCTCGGCCACTGCGCGGGTGAGCCTGGGTTACCTCTCCGAGGTCGAGCGGGGCCAGAAGGAGCCGTCCTCGGAACTGCTGGCCGCCATTTGCAGCGCGCTGGACGTCGAACTCTCCGAGCTCTTCAGCGAGGTCAGCCACACGCTGCGGCGTGAGGAGAAGCTGGCCTTGATGAACCAGCGGGTGGCCCTCGTCGGCGCCGGCTCGGCCCGCATCACACCGGCGCCCGATCAGCGACGCGGCCGGCACCGCGCAGGTCCGCACGTTCCCCACCGTCGCCGCCTGAACCGGCCGGTCGTTCGTCACATCGGTCACACCGGTCACAGGTTGGCCGACCCGCCGTCCGACCTCCCGAGACCTGTCGGCGCGCGGCGGTAACTTCCGCTGGAGTGCCGGGCCGTACAGCGGTCCCGCCGGCCGCCCGCGCACCTCGCGAGGAGGCGACGACATCGTGAGCAACCCGTTGTTCGACACCCTGTTCCGGCCGACGACCGTGTCGCCGCTCGTCGCGTCCGCCGCTCCGGTCCGGGTGACGGGCACGCGGACGCGCGCCGGCAACGCGATGAACCGCACCCGGGCCGCGCTGCTGACCGGCGCGGCCGAGGCCGTGCGCAGCCAGCGGCACGAAGATCACCATGGCCCAGGTCGCCGCGGCCGGGGGCGTGGCCAAGGCGACCCTGTACAACCACTTCCGCACCCGCGAAGCGGTGCTTGGCGGCGCTCGTCGAGCACCAGGTCGACGCGCTGATCGACGACCACGCAGGCAAGCCGCTGCCGGCCGCGCTGGCCGGCGCCGCGACGGCCATCACCCGGCATCCGGTGCGGCCGTGCCCTCGAACAGCTCGAACCGGCGGTGCTTGCGGCGCTGGGGCGGATCGAGGAGCGGGCCGCGGGGTGGCAGCACGCCCGGGCGGCGGTCGACGACCTGCTGGCTCGCGAGTCGCGCGGCGGCGCTGAGCTGGTGCTGCGCTGGCTCGCCTCGTTCCTGCTCAGCCCGGCCGACGAGGCCACGATCGCCCGCGACGTCGAGGCCCTGCTCGCCGGTCTGCCGGTCGTCGAGGCTCCAGGCACGGTCGCCCAGCCGGCCTGAACCGGTCCGCTCGGCCACCCGCGGCCCGCGGGCCTGCTGCGTCGCCTGCGTCCGGTCTGCCACGATGGGTGGAGGCGGCCGATCACGGCCGCGCGGTGCGAGGGGCGGTGACACATGGCCAAACCGAATCCGGTGGTGCGGGCGTGGAAGTACATGTCGGCCTGGTTCGGGGCCAAGGTCGATGAGAAGGCCGACCCCAAGATCCAGATCGAGCAGGCCATCCAGGAGGCGCAGCGCCAGCACCAGGCGCTGACCCAGCAGGCCGCGGCCGTCATCGGTAACCAGCGGCAGCTGGAGATGCAGCTCGACCGCCAGCTCAACAGCGTCGAGAACCTGCAGTCCCAGACCCGGCAGGCGCTCGTGCTCTCGGACCAGGCCCGGACCAAGGGCGATGAGGCGAAGGCCGCGCAGTTCGAGAAGACGGCGCAGGCGCTGGCCAACCAGCTCGTCAGCGCCGAGTCGTCGGTCGAGGATCTCAAGCGGCTGCACGATCAAGCGCTGCAGGCGGCCGGCCAGGCCAAGGTGGCCGTGCAGACCAACGCGCAGATGCTGCAGCAACGCCTGGCCGAGCGGGCCAAGCTGCTGTCCCAGCTCGAGCAGGCGAAGATGCAGGAAACCGTCTCGGCCTCCCTGCAGCAGATGAGCGACCTGGCCGCGCCCAGCAATGTGCCCACGCTCGACGAGGTCCGCGACAAGATCGAGAAGCGCTATGCCATCGCACTCGGCCAGGCCGAGCTCGCGCAGGACTCGACCGGGCACCACGTCTTGGAGGTGCAGCGGGCGACGCTCGACATGAAGGGTGCCGCCCGCCTCGACGAGCTGCGGGCCGCCCTGGCGAACGAGTCGAAACCGGCCGTCGCTCCGGCCGCGGAGAACGCCGCGATCGAGAACCCGCCCGCCCACGGGACGCCGACCGTCGACACGGCGAAGAAGGCCGCTCCGCAGCCGGACGAGGCCTGAGCGGTAGCCGCCTACTGCGCGGCTGGTTGGCACCGGGGGCACCAGTACGTCGAGCGCTGCCGCGGCGGCACGCCCTGGTCCTTGCGCTCGATCGGTGTGCGGCACCGCAGGCACGGCTCGCCGGCGCGCAGGTACACCCAGTGCTCCCGCCCGCGCTCGAGGTAGCCGGTCGTCGACTGCTCCGGATGATCGCGGTTCGCCCGCAGCAGCCGGTGCGCGGCCGTGACCAGGCGGTCGAGGTCGCGCGATCGCGCCGACACGGGTCCACGGGTTGATCCGCTCGACGAACAGCACCTCGCTCTTGTAGAGGTTGCCGATCCCGGCCAGGTTGCGCTGGTCGAGCAGCGCGTCGCCGATCGCCGCGTCCGGTTCCCGCTGCAGGTTCGCGACCGCGGACGCCGGGTCCCAGTCAGGGCCGAGGAGGTCCGGGCCGAGGTGGCCCGACCAGCTCGGCCTCGCCGGCCCGGGTGGTCACCCGCAGGTCGTGCACGCGGTAGCCGGTGGCCAGCCACTCGGCGTTGCCGAGCTGAACGCGGATCATGTGCTCGGGAAGCCGCCGCGCGCGACTGCCGGCCCGGGACAGGTACCAGGACCCGTCCATGCGCAGGTGGCTGTGCACGGTCAGGTCGCCTTCGAGGCGGGTCAGGATGTGCTTGCCACGCGCGATGACCTCGGTGACGGTCGAGCCGCGAAGGTCGACGGTCGCGAGCGCCGGCACCCGGAAGTCGCAGGCGGCGAGCGGGCGGCCGGCCAGCGCCTGGTGCAGCCGGCGGGCGGTGAGCCAGACGGTGTCACCCTCGGGCATCGGCGGCGTCAGCCTCGCAGCCGCAGGCCGCGCGGCGTCGGCCGGAAGCCGGCCGCCTCGAGCGCCTCGCCGAGGGTGGACAGCGACGACCGGCACCCCGTCGGCCCGCTCGACCTGCAGCTTGCCGAGCGCGCCGTCGCGGACGGCCAGCGCCAGGGCGTCGGCGGCCGGCTGGAGCACGGCCGGGTCGTCGGTGAAGGAGAGCAGGGTGCGGCCGCCCCGCTCGACGTAGAGGACGCAGGCGCCGTCGATGAGGACGACGAGTGCGCCGGCCTTGCGGGCCGGCTGGTGGCCCCGTCCGCCGGTGCTCGAGCGGGGGGCCTCGGGCCAGGGCAGGGCGGCACCGTACGGGTTGGCCGGGTCGGTCGCGGCGAGGACGAGGGCGGGGAACGCGTCCGTCCCGCGGCCGTCGAGCGGGCGGGATTCGGACCGCAGCCGGTCGACTGCCCCCGGGAGCGCGAACTGCGCCGCCCCGAGGCCCTCGACGAAGTAGCCGCGGCGGGCGCGCCCGCTCTCCTCGGCCGCCTTGAGCACGGGGTACACCGCGGAGAACCCGCCGGTGATCCGCTCGGCACCGACCGAGCCCCGGGTGACGACGCCGTAGCGGTCGAGCAGCACGTCGGCCGCGGCGAGCGCGCGCCGGGTGACGTCGCCGTCGCGGGCCGGCAGCGCCGACCATCGCCCGGCCATCCCGGCCGGCGAGGGGCGCAGCGCCGAGCCGGCGCCGGGCCCCGTGGTCAACCCGGCGTAGCGGCCGTACCGGCTGCGTGGGGTGCGGGGCTTGCGCCGGTGGGCGGTCCGTCCGGCGCCGAGCAGCGCCCGCACCGGACGCCAGCGTGTCGTTGGTGAGCCACCCGCCCCAGACGAGCTCCCACACCGCGCGGGTCACGGCGTCGTCAGCGGCGTCGGCGCCGGCCCGGTCGGCGAGCGAGCGGAAGAACACGCGCCTCGTCCGCCGCCGAGCGCGTCGCGCAGCGCGATGGTGAGCGGGTCGTCCACCTCATCGGGCGGTGGCAGCACCAGCGGCGCGATCTCGGCCGGGGCGAGGGCCAGCCAGCCGTCGTTGCCGGCGAGCGCGCCGGCGCCGGCCCACACGACCTCGCCGGCCAGGGTCAGCTCGTCGAGCAGCGCGGGGGAGTAGTCCGCGACCCGGCTGGGCAGCACGAGCGTCTCGAGGGCGCTCGCCGGCAGGGCGACCCCGGCCAGCTGTTCGACCGCGCGCAGCAGGCCGTCCACGCCCGCGAGCGGCCCGCGGCCCCAAGCCCTGCCAGGCCGGGATGAACCGGGCCAGCGCCTCGGGGGCCACCGGCTCGACCTCCTTGCGCAGTGCGGCGAGCGAGCGGCGGCGGATCGCCCGCAGGATCTCGGCGTCGCACCACTCGGTCGCGACGCCGCCGGGACGGAACTCGCCCTGGACAAGGCGGCCGGCGGCGCCCAGCCGGGCCAGCGCCGCCGAGACGACCGCGACCCCGAGGCCGAGGCGATCGGCGACCTCCTGGGCGACGAACGGGCCGTGGGTGCGGGCGAACCGGGACACCAGATCGCCGAGCGGGTCTCGCACCGGCTCGGTGAAGGCCTCGGGCACGCCGACCGGCAGCGCGGCGCCGAGCGCGTCCCGGACCCGGCCGGAGTCCTCGATCGCCAGCCAGCGCTGCTCGCCGGCGATCCGGACCCGGATGACCCGCCGGGCGTCCTCCAGGGCGGCGAGATCCTGCGGGGTCGCGCCGCGGGTGATGGCTTCGGCGGTCGTCAGGTCGCCGACCGACCGGAGCAGGTCGTGCACGCTGTCCGGCCCGCTCGCGTGCCGGTCCTGGGCCAGCCGGGCGATCTCGGCCTCGACCTGGGCGATGGCCTCGGGGTCGAGCAGGTCGCGCAGGTCGGTCGCGCCGAGCAGTTCGGCCAGCAGCGCGGAGTCGAGCGACAGCGCTTGCGCGCGCCGCTCGGCCAGCGGCGCGTCGCCCTCGTAGAGGAACATGCCGACGTAGCCGAAGAGCAGCGACCGGGCGAATGGGGACGCGGCCGGCGTCTCGACGTCGACCAGCCGCACCGTGCGGGAGGCGAGGTCCCGCATCAGGCCGACGAGCCCGGGCAGGTCGAAGACGTCCTGCAGGCATTCGCGCATCGCCTCGAGCACGACGGGGAATTCGCCGTACTCGCTGGCGACCTGCAGCAGCTGGTTGGCGCGCTGCCGCTGCTGCCACAGCGGGGTTCGCCGGCGCGGGTCGCGGCGCGGCAGCAGCAGGGACCGGGCCGCGCACTCCCGGAACCGGGACGCGAACAGCGCCGAGCCGCCGACCTCCTCGGTCACCAACGACTCGATCTCCTCGGGCTCGAAGACCGCGATCTCGCCGCTCGGTGGCTCGGCGTCGGTGTCGGGCAGCCGGAGCACGATGCCGTCGTCGGAGTGCATGGACGACACCTCGAGGCCGAACCGCTCCCGCAGCCGGGCCGCGATCGCCAGTGCCCACGGCGCGTTCACGGGAGCGCCGAACGGGGAGTGGACGACCAGTCGCCAGTCGCCCAACTCGTCCCGGAAGCGCTCGACCAGGATCGTCCGGTCGTCGGGGAGGTGGTGGGTCGCCTCCCGCTGCTCGGCCAGGTAGGCGAGCAGGTTGTCGACGCCCCAGGCGTCGAGCCCGGCCGCGGCGGCCCGGGCCGCCGCCTCTTCCGGGCGGGCGTGGGCGACCTCGCGCAGGAACGCGCCGAGGGCCCGCCCGAGCTCCACCGGCCGGCCCGGCTGGTCACCCTTCCAGAACGGCATCCGGCCGATCTCGCCCGGCGCGGGCGTGACGAGCACGCGATCGTGGGTGATGTCCTCGATCCGCCACGACGACGACCCCAGCAGGAACACGTCACCGACCCGCGACTCGTAGACCATCTCCTCGTCCAGTTCGCCGACCCGCCGCCCGGGCCCGTCGGCACCGGCGAGGAACACGCCGAACAGGCCGCGGTCGGGGATCGTCCCGCCGCTGGTCACGGCGAGATGCTGGGCGCCGCGCCGGGCGCTGAGCTCGCCGCTCACCCGGTCCCAGACCAGCCGCGGGCGCAACTCGGCGAAGGCGTCGGACGGGTAGCGCCCGGCCAGCATGTCGAGCACCGCCTCGAGGGCGGCGCGGGGCAAGGCGGCGAACGGGGCCGCGCGCCGCACCAAGGCCTCCACGTCGTCGACCGTCACAGTGTCGAGCGCGACGATCGCGACGATCTGCTGGGCCAGCACGTCCAGCGGGTTGCGCGGGTAGCGCATGGACTCGATCGCACCCTCGCGCATGCGCTCGGCGACGACCGCGCACTCGAGCAGGTCGCCGCGGAACTTCGGGAAGATCACGCCCTTCGACACCGCGCCGACCTGGTGCCCGGCCCGGCCGACGCGCTGCAGCCCGGCCGCGACGGACGGCGGGGACTCGACCTGGACGACGAGGTCGACTGCGCCCATGTCGATGCCGAGCTCGAGCGACGAGGTGGCCACGACTGCCGGCAGTCGCCCGGCCTTGAGGTCCTCCTCGACGAGCGACCGCTGCTCGCGCGACACCGACCCGTGGTGCGCCCGGGCCACGACGACGTCCCCGCTGGGATGCGCGGACCCGGACTGGGCCATCAGCTGCGCCGGCGGTGGCCCGTCGGCCAGGGCGAGCCCAGCGCGCTCGGACGCGAGCTCGTTCAGCCGGGCCGTCAGCCGCTCGGCCAGGCGGCGGGAGTTGGCGAAGACGATCGTCGAGCGGTGCTGCTCGACGAGATCGAGCACCCGCTCCTCGACATGCGGCCAGATCGAGGCGCGCCGCTGGGCCCCGGCGGCCGGACCGCTGAGGTCCTCGGTCGGCTCGCCGATCGCCGACATGTCCTCGACCGGCACGACGACCTGGAGCTCGACCGACTTCTGGCTCCTCGGCTGGACGACGGTCACCGGTCGGCCGCCGGCGAGGAATGTGGCGACCTCGTCGACCGGCCGGACGGTGGCCGAGAGCCCGATGCGCTGGGCCGGCTTCTCGAGCAGGGCGTCGAGGCGCTCGAGCGAGACGGCGAGGTGGGCGCCCCGCTTCGTCGAGCAGACGGCGTGGACCTCGTCGACGATCACCGTGTCGACCGAGCGCAGCGACTCCCGGGCGGCGGAGGTCAGCAGCAGGAACAGCGACTCCGGAGTGGTGATCAGGATGTCCGGCGGCCGCCGGGTGAACAGCCGGCGCTCGGCGGCCGGAGTGTCGCCGGAGCGCATGCCCACGGTGATGTCGGGCGGCGGCAGCTCGAGCCGGGACGCGGCCTGCCGGATGCCGGCGAGCGGGGCTCGCAGGTTGCGCTCGACGTCGACGGCCAGCGCCTTCAGCGGGCTGACGTAGAGGACCCGGCAGCGCTTGAGCGGCTCGGCCGGCACCGGTTCGGCGGCCAGCCGGTCGAGGGCGGAGAGGAACGCGGCCAGCGTCTTGCCGGACCCGGTCGGGGCGACGACGAGGGTGTGCTCGCCGCGGGCGACGGCGTCCCACGCGCCGACCTGGGCCGCGGTCGGTGCGTCGAAAGCACCGTCGAGCCAGGCCTGGGTGGCGGGGAAGAAGCGGGGCACGGGCTCAGTGTGCCCTGGGGGTACGACGAAGGGTCAGGACAGCAGTTTCTCGCCCGGACCCTCGCCCGGCGCGTCGGGATAGGCCGACGCCTCCCGGAAGGCGTTCTGCAGGGTGCGCAGTCCGTCCAGCAGGGGTTCGCGCCGCTCGCCCAGCGATTCCTGGGACGCGGCGAGCAGGCCGGCGAGCCCGGTGATGAGCACTCGGGCCTCGTCGAGGTCGAGGTCGGGCTCCTCGCCCGGGGCGAGCCCGAGGCTCTCGGCGGCCGTGCTGATCAGGGTCACCGCCGCGCGGCTGATCACCTCGGCCGCAGGCACGGTGCCCAGCGCGCGCACCGGCCCGTCCAGGGTCTCGAAGCCGTGGGCCGGCAGCGGGATCCGGGTGACCGGGTGGTCGGGCACCGCGCTGCCAGGAATGCCGGCATCCGGCGCGGCGTTCTCAGCGGGTGCGGGGTTTGGGTTCTTCTCAGCCACGCTGATACCCTGTCACTGCGACCAGCCTCCGTTACGCGCGGGGGTGTGCAAGCGGAAGCCCAAAGCCTCCCACCCGAGCCGTCGGCACCATCGGACGAGCCGGGTCCGGTCCCCGATGCTCGGCCAAGGCCGTGGTGTCGGTGCGCCACCCTTCGCGGGGTGGTGCGGACCGGTCGGATCACGGCCCCGTGCGCACTCGCGAGTGCGATCCACGGGGCCGTTGCCTTTTCCCGGTGACGGACCCACCCGCACAGCACCGAACCACGACCGTAGGAGGTCCCATCAGTTCCGAACCCAGGATCAACGACCGGATCCGCGTTCCCGAAGTACGCCTCGTCGGGCCCGAGGGCGAGCAGGTCGGCATCGTGCCGATCGGCAAGGCCCTCGAACTGGCCGCCGAGTCCGACCTGGATCTTGTCGAGGTCGCCCCGATGGCGCGGCCGCCCGTCTGCAAGCTCATGGACTACGGCAAGTTCAAGTACGAGAGCGCGCAGAAGGCGCGCGAGGCCCGGCGCAACCAGGCACTCACCGTCATCAAGGAAATGAAGCTGCGGCCCAAGATCGACTCGCACGACTACGAGACCAAGAAGGGTCACGTCGAGCGGTTCCTCAAGCAGGGCGACAAGGTGAAGGTCACGATCATGTTCCGCGGACGCGAGCAGTCCCGCCCCGAGTTGGGGTTCCGGCTGCTGCAGCGCCTCGCCGAGGACATCGCAGGAGCTCGGCTTCGTGGAGTCCTCGCCGAAGCAGGACGGCCGCAACATGATCATGGTCGTTGCCCCGCACCGCTCCGCGAAGACCACCCCCCGCGTCACCCGGGTCACCGATCCGGAACCCGACGCGGTCGAATAGCAGAAGGACCACCGATGCCCAAGAACAAGACGCACAGCGGGACGAAGAAGCGCATCAAGATCACCGGGACCGGCAAGCTCCGGGCCCAGCGCGCCGGCCTGCGGCACAACTTCGAGCACAAGCCCTCGACGCTGACCCGTCGCCTCTCCGGCACGACCGAGGTGTCGCCCAACGACGCGCCGCGGCTGAAGAAGCTGCTCGGTCGCTGACCTCTCTCAGACCTCCCGCCCGTCCGAAAGACTCGGACGGCCCGACTGCAAGGACTCAACCGTGGCACGCGTCAAGCGGGCAGTGAATGCCCAGAAGAAGCGCCGGAGCACTCTCGAAGCCGCCAGCGGCTACCGGGGACAGCGCTCGCGGCTGTACCGCAAGGCCAAGGAGCAACTGCTCCACTCCGCGACCTACCAGTACCGCGACCGCAAGGACCGCAAGGGCGACTTCCGTCAGCTCTGGATCACCCGCATCAACGCGGCGGCCCGCGCGAACGACATGACCTACAACCGGTTCATCCAGGGCCTGCGCCTGGCCGGGGTCGAGGTCGACCGCAAGGTCCTCGCCGACCTCGCCGTCAACGACGCGCCGGCGTTCGCCGCGCTCGTCGAGGTCGCTCGCGGTCAGCGGTCGCAGCCGAGGGCATCGGCGGCGCGCCCGCCCAGTCCCCGGCTGCCTGACCTGCTCTCGAGCAACAACGCCCGGCTCGCGGCCGCGCGGCGTCTCACCAGACGATCCGCGCGGCGCGAGGCCGGGCGTTTTCTCGCCGAAGGGGCGCAGGCGGTGCGCGAGGCGCTGGCCGCGTCCGCCGTGCTGGAGTTGTTCGCGACGGCCGAGGCGATCGCGCGCCACCCGTCGTTGACCTCGTCGGCCGACGAGATCTCGCCGAAGGACGCCGCCGCGCTGTCGGAGACGGTGACGCCGCAGGGCCTGGTCGCGGTGTGCCGGCTTTCCCAGCCGACGTTCGCGGTCCTGCTGGACCGATCGCCGCGGCTGGTCGTCGTGCTCGTCGAGCCGAACGAGCCCGGGAATGTCGGCGCGATCATCCGCACGGCCGATGCGGCCGGCGCGGACGCCGTGGTCCTGGACGGAGGAGTGGACGCCTACAACGGCAAGGCCGTACGCGCGTCGGCGGGCAGCCTGTTCCATCTGCCGGTGATCGAGGAGTCGGCGGGGCCGGTGCTGGCTGCGTCCGGGTTGACCACGCTCGCGACGTCGGGGGCCGGTTCGGCCGATCTGGACGAGTTGATCTCGGACGGGACGCTCAACCGCCCGGTCGCGTGGCTGTTCGGGAGCGAGGCGCACGGGTTGCCGGCGACGGTGCTCGATGCGGCGGACCGGTCGGTGCGGGTGCCGATCTACGGACGGGCCGAGAGCCTGAACCTGGCCGCCGCTGCGGCCGTGTGCCTGTACGCGAGCGCTCGCGCGCAACGTTCGTGACCGCCCTTCGTCCGTGCTTGCGGTCTCAGATCGCCACTCTCGCCGGCCGGATCTGGTGATCTCGGACCACAAACAGTGACTGTCCACAGGCGTCGCATCACGCTTGGACGTTGGGCTCGACGCCTGCCATGATTTCGCCGTGGGAATCCGGTTGCTGGCAATTGGGCTGATTGCCGGATTGGCTGCTGCCTGCACGAGCAGTCACGCCGATCCCACGCCGTCGCCGACGCCGACGTCTCCGGTGACTTCGACGTCATCGGCGTCCCCATCGAAGACTCCCAGCCGGAGCGGGCCGCTCACAACCGGTCCGAATGTCCGCCCCGGCGAGAAACCGCCGGTCTATCCCGAGCTGGCAAGACAGCACACCGCCAACGGCGCCCTCGCGTTCGCGATCTATTTCTTGAAGGAATTCGACTGGGGCTACGCGACTAACGACGCCCTCGCGCTGGATGACCTCAGCTTGTCGACATGTAGTGGGTGCAGACGTTTCAAGCAGAGTCTCGCTGCCGTTCACGCGAATGGTCAGGCACTCACCGGTGGTCGCCTTACCCAGCGTTCGGCCAAGATCGACCACGACCGATTTACTTTTCAGGCTGACTATGTGGTGGACATAACGGTGGATGAGCAGGCGGTTGTCCTACGACAGCCTTCCGTCGCTCCAACGACCGTTGCCGGACCGCTTCGATCGCACCACACGCTTGTCTTCCTTCGGTGGCTTGCTTCTCGATGGCAGGTTGCGGATGTGGCCGCGAAATGAAGCGAATCAGTCTAGTGTTCACGTTGATTGTCCTCGTTATTGTCGCCTCGACCTCGATCGCATTGGCGGGCCGGCGACCGAGTCCGCCGAATATCGGCGGTGGGACGACGGCCGGAGGGTTTGGTCTCACGGGTCTTGAAAGCAAACAGAAGCAGCGCGACCGCGGAGCACCACCAGCGTCGAGGCCGGTGACCGTATACATCATTGACTGTGGTCCCCCCGCCGTTGCCGGTCGACAGATCCCGCTCACCGATCCGAATTGCGCTGTCGCACAGTTGATGTGCGACGTTGCTTCAACAGCGCAATTGCCCAAGCCGCTCGGCACGAACCTGGTGACCGTCACGACGTACCCAGATGGTCATGTCGAGGCGACCCCCTCCTGCAATGTCCGCGCTGGTCGAGCGCGTCCACAGGTGACGGCAGCCATGGCCCGGGCCGAGGCCCAGAAGCTCCTCCCACACCCGGCCATCGGCACCGCGCCCACCGGCCACGCCACGCTGGTCAACATCGAGACGGTCCTCTGGGTGGCCACGGACCCCGACCGTACGCTCGGCACCGTGACCCTCCTCGGCCACCGCGTCACCCTCCGCGCCCACCTGCAGCAGGTCCACTGGGACTTTGGCGATCAAGAGACCGACACGACAAGAAGCCCCGGTAAGGCGTACACCCGTGACGACCCGTGCCGCACCGCGCAGTGCCCCGACTACTTCGGGCACACCTACCTGCACACTGGCGCGGTCACGATCGCCGCTCAGCTCGTCTGGTCCGGCCAGTTCCAGGTCGACGGCAGCGCCTGGCAGGACATCCAGGGCACCGTCAGCGCGCCGGCGACGGACGAGCCGATCCGGGTCCGCGAAGCCCGCGGTGTCCTCGTCCCGAACCCGGGCGACTAACCGAACACCCCCTCGCGCTCCATAGCCTGCTCGAGCACCTGCTCGGCCAGTTGCAGATCACCCGTCAGGTCCCGGTCGGCGGTGCTCGTCCCGAGACCGGCGCACGCCGACAGCAGCCCGTGCAGCGGCGCCGGCGTCAGCTTCTTCATCCGCAGGCACCGCACCGCCGCCACCAGCTCGCCGGCCAGCACGCTGCGGTACGCATCGGCCGCGGCCAGCGCCTGCCGGGCGGCGAGCGACGCGAAGCTCGCGTCCTCCTCCACGCCGTTCGACAGCGTGACGGTCTGCAGTGACGCCGGCGCCGCCGACGAGCGCAGCTCGGCCAGCGCGGCTGCGGCCACGTACTCGACCACCATCACCCCGGACGCCCCGGACCGCCCGGCCAGGAACGGCAGCAACCCAGTGTTGTCCGGCGCGCAGAGCAGCGACAGCCGGGCCAACGACAGCTGCGCCGCCTCGGCCAACGCCAGCCGCGCCGCATCGAGCGCCTGTGCAAGGTAGGCGACGTGGAACCCGCCGTGGTGCACGACGTCGAAGCCGGGCCGGTACACCGGGTTCTCCGACGGCGCGTTCGCCAGCCGGGTGACGACGTCCGACAGCGTGTTCAACGCGTCGAGCAGCGGCCCGTGCACCTGGGGCAGCGCCCGCAGTGCGAACGGGTCCTGGATCCGGGCCGGCGCGGGCGACTCCGCAGTCAGCCGGCGCAGCACGCGACACACCGACTGCGCGCCGTCGAACGGTGTGACGTCCTCGACCGCCCGGGAGAACGCCTCGCCGTTGCCCGACGCCCCGACGAACGTGGCCGCCGCGATCGTCAGCGCGGCCCGGGCGAGCCCCTGCAGCCGGGCGAGTGCGATGGCCGCGTCGGCGATCGTCGCGGCATTGCTCGACAGCAGCGGCAGTGCGTCACTGATCCCCAGCGGCACGACTCGCGCCAACGGCGGGGACGTCGCCACCTCGCCGACCAGCGCCAGGGCCGTGGTGGCGAGCGCGGGCAGGTCCCCGGTGCCGACGCTGCCGAGCTCACGCACCGGGGGCAGGGCGTCGGCGCGGATCATCTCCAGCAGCCCGTCGAGCACGACCGGGTCGATCCCGCTCCCACCGGCGGCGAGCTGGTTCAGGCGGACGACCAGCATCGCCCGGACACGTTCACGTGAACGCAGCGGGCCGCTCGACGAGGCGTGGCTGCGGAGCAGGGCGAGCGCCGGGTCGAAGTCGTCCGGTCCCTCGTCGTCCAGGTCGATGAGGCGGTTCCCGCCGACACCGGTCGTCCGGCCGTAGACCGGCCGCGTGACCGCCAGCGACTGCGCGTTCGTCCGGACCACCGCCGCCCGGGCCTCGGCGGTCAACGAGACCTCGGCGCCGGCCCCGGCGATCCGGGCGATGTCCGCGGCGGTCAGCGACGTTCCGTCGAGCACGACCACCCGCGACCTCCAAGCTTGCGCGAACTCGCACCGTAACGCCCTGCGCGGTCGGATGATTCGCGCGAGCCGATAAACTCGTCAGCATGTTCTCGATGCGTCTCGAGGTGTTTGCCGCGCGGCTGGCGGCCGCCATCTGAGCGCGCGTCGCGCATCCGTCGCGTCGCGCGTCCTCGTAGGCCCGGGCGACCCGTCGCCCCCGACACCCGAGAGATTGACGACGCATGTCCTCCCAGAACTTCGATCCGGTCGAGGTTGCCGCACTGCAGCCGGACGAGATCGATCGCAACGTCGCGGCCGCCCTTGCCGCCGTCGCCGCGGCGGCCACCCTGGACGAGCTGAAAGCGGCCGCGCTCGCCCACGACGGTGACCGCTCACCCCTCGCGCTCGCCAATCGCGAGATCGGCGCGCTGCCACCGGCGGCCCGCAAGGCGGCGCCGGCCAGCGCCTCGGCCAGGCCCGTGGACGGGTGAAGCAGGCGCTCGCCGCTCGCCAGGTCGAGCTCGAGGCCGACCGCAGCGCCCGCGTCCTCATCGAGGAGGCGGTCGACGTCACGCTGCCGACCGACCGCCGCCCGGCGGGCGCCCGGCATCCGCTCACGACCGTCATGGAGCTGATCTCGACGTCTTCCTCACCATGGGGTGGGAGGTGGCCGAAGGCCCCGAGGCCGAGTCCGCCTGGTTCAACTTCGACGCCCTCAACACGCCGGCCCAGCACCCGTCGCGCGATCTCACCGACACGTTCTGGGTCGGCTCGACCGACTCCGGCGTCGTGCTGCGCACCCAGACGTCCCCGGTCCAGATCCGGGCCATGCTCGAGCGCACTCCGCCGATCTACATCGTCTGCCCGGGCAAGGTGTTCCGCACCGACGAGCTCGACGCCACCCACTCGCCGGTCTTCCACCAGCTCGAAGGGCTGGCCGTCGACGAGGGCCTGACGATGGCGCACCTGAAGGGCACGCTCGACCACATGGCCGAGGCCATGTTCGGCGCCGGCATCGTCACCCGGCTGCGGCCGCACTATCTTCCCGTTCACCGAGCCGAGCGCCGAGATGGATCTCGTCTGCTTCGTCTGCCGCGGCGAGTCCGTCGGCAACCCCGAACGCCCGTGCCGCACGTGCAACAGCGAGGGCTGGATCGAGTGGGGCGGCTGCGGCATGGTCGACCCGCGCGTGCTGGCCGCGTGCGGCGTCGACTCCGAGCGGTACAGCGGCTTCGCCTTCGGCATGGGCATCGAGCGCACGCTGATGTTCCGCAGCGACGCGGCCGACATGCGCGACATCGTCGAAGGCGACATCCGGTTCACCCAGGCATTCGGAGTGGAGGCATGAAGGCCCCGATCAGCTGGCTTGTCGACCACGTCGACCTGCCGGCCGACCTGACCCCGCGGGCCCTGGCCGACGCGCTCGTCCGGGCCGGCCTCGAGGTCGAGTCGGTCGAGTCCGGCGCCGACGGGCTCTCCGGCCCCGTCGTCGTCGGCCGGGTGGTGTCGTTCGAGGACGAGCCGCAGAAGAACGGCAAGACGATCCGCTGGTGCCAGGTCGACGTCGGTGAGGACGGGCCGCGCGGCATCGTCTGCGGAGCGCACAACTTCGCGGCCGGCGATCTGGTGGTGGTGGCCCTGCCCGGCGCGGTCCTGCCCGGCGGTTTCGCCATCTCCGCCCGCAAGACGTACGGCCACGTCTCAGACGGGATGATCTGCTCGGTCCGCGAACTCGGCATCGGCGACGAACACGACGGCATCCTGGTGCTCGAGCCCGACTCGGCGAAGCCGGGCGACGACCCGCTCGAGCTGCTCGGCCTGCGCGACGCCGTCCTCGACGTCGCGGTCACCACCGACCGCGGCTACTGCCTGTCGATCCGCGGCCTGGCCCGGGAGGCGTCGGCCGCCCTCGCCGTCCCCTTCCGCGACGTGACGGTGCCACTGCCCGAGGCCGACGGCCGCGCGTACGACGTCGTCATCGACGACCCGACCGGCTGCGACCGGTTCTCGGCCCGCGCGGTCACCGGCCTCGACCCCACCGCGCCGAGCCCGGACTGGATGGTGCGCCGGCTGCGGCAGTGCGGCGTCCGCTCCATCTCGCTCGCCGTCGACGTGACCAACTACGTCATGCTCGAGACCGGCCAGCCGTTGCACGCCTTCGACCGCGCAGCGCTCAGCGGGCCGATCCGGGTCCGGCGGGCCACGCCGGGGGAGAAGCTGACGACGCTCGACGACGTCGTCCGCACCCTCGACCCCGACGACATGCTGGTCACCGACGACTCCGGCCCGATCGCGCTCGCCGGTGTGATGGGCGGCGCGTCCACCGAGATCGGCCCGTCGACCACGGACGTCCTCCTGGAGGCGGCGCACTGGGATCCCGACTCGATCGCCCGGGCCGTGCGCCGGCACAAATTGCCGAGCGAGGCCGCCCGCCGGTTCGAGCGCTACGTGGATCCCGAGATCGCCGGGACGGCGCTCGCCCGCTGCGTGGACCTGCTGGTCGAGCACGGCGGCGCGACCCCGGTCGACGGCTACACCGTGGTCGGCACGCCGGCCCCGCCGGCCCTGATCGCGCTCGGCGTGCAGCGGGCCGAGCAGGTGGCCGGGCTGCCGATCCCGCGCGAGGAGGTCATCGCGCACCTCGAAGCGGTCGGCTGCACGGTCGACGGCGGCGACGTCCTGCAGGTCCGCCCGCCGACCTGGCGTCCGGACCTCAGCCTGCCGGCCGACCTCGTCGAGGAGATCGTCCGCCTCGTCGGCTACGACAAGCTTCCTTCGGTCCTGCCGGCCGCGCCGCCCGGCGGGGGACTGACCGGCCGCCAATCCATGCTGCGTTCGATCTCGCGGGCGGTCGCCGCGGCCGGCAATCTCGAGGTGCTGTCCTACCCGTTCGTGTCACCGGCCGTCCACGACGCGCTCGGCCTGGACGAGGATGACCCGCGGCGGCACGCACTGCGCCTCGTGAACCCGCTCTCCGACGACGAGCCCGAGTTGCGGACGTCGCTGCTGCCCGGCCTGCTCGCCACCGCCCAACGCAACGTCGGGCGGGGCCTGCGCGATCTCGCGATCTTCGAGATGGGTTCGATCTTCCGGCCCCGCAGCGAGGCGGCCGAACCGGTGCTGCCCGGCATCGACGACCGGCCGAGCGACGAGCAACTCGCCGCCCTCGACGCCGTGCTGCCCGACCAGCCCCGTCATCTCGCCGTCGTCCTCTGCGGCGATGCCGAGAAACCCGGCTGGTGGGGCCCCGGGAAGCCGGCGACCTGGGCCGACGCCGTCGAGACCGCCCAGGTGGTGGCGCGGGTAGCCCGCGCCCGGCTCACCACCCGGGCAGCCGACCGGGCGCCCTGGCACCCGGGCCGCTGTGCCGCGCTGCTGCTGGGGGAGACGGTGATCGGCCACGCCGGCGAGCTGCATCCCCGCGTGATCGAGGCCCTCGGCCTGCCCGAGCGCAGCTGCGCTGTGGAGCTCGATCTCGACGCGTTCCCGGTGCCTGAGCCGCCGAAGGCCCCGATGATCTCGACCTACCCACCGGTCCTGCTCGATGTCGCGTTGGTGGTGGCCGACGGCGTGCCGGCCGCGGAGGTGCAGCGGACGTTGGAGAAGGCGGGCGGCCCGCTCCTGGAGTCCGTGCGGCTGTTCGACCTCTACGTCGACGTCGAGCGGCTCGGGGCGGGGCTGCGTTCGCTCGCGTTCGCCTTGCGCTTCCGGGCTCCCGACCGGACGCTCACCATCGCCGAAGCCACTGCGGCGCGCGACGCGGCGGTAGCGGCGGTCGTCGAGCAGCACGGCGCGCAGCTGCGGTCGTAGCCGACCTCGCCTCTGCATGGAATTGCGTCGTACTGCATAATCCTGCACATGGGAGTGCAGGTAGCGATCGCCGGGGCCAGCGGCTACGCCGGCGGCGAGCTGCTGCGCCTCGTCGCGGCCCACCCGGACCTCGACGTCGCGGCGGTGACAGCGCACGGCAACGTCGGTCAGCGGGTCGGCGACGTCCACCCGAACCTCCGCTCGGTCGCCGAGCTGACCTTCGCCGAGACCGCGGCGGCGACGCTCGCGGGCGCCGACCTCGTCTTCCTCGCGCTGCCGCACGGGGCGTCGGCGACGCTCGCGGCCCAGCTGCCGCCGACCACCCGGATCGTCGACCTCGGCTCCGATCACCGGCTGACCGATCCCGCGGCGCACGAGCGGTACTACGGCGGCGACTACTACGACGCCTGGACGTACGGCCTCCCCGAGTTGCCGGGCCAGCGGGCCCTGATCGCCGGATCCCGCCGCGTGGCCAACACCGGCTGCCATGCCGTCGCGGCCATCCTCGCGATCGCGCCGCTCGTCGCGGCCGGCGTCGCCGAGCCCGACGACGTCGTGGTCACCTCGGCCAGCGGGACGTCGGGCGCCGGCCGGGCCGCCCTGCCCCACCTGCTGGGCAGCGAGGTGATGGGCGACCTCACCGGCTACAAGGTCGGCGCGCACCGCCACGTCCCGGAGATCAGGCAGGCGACCGGCATCACGGGCCTGACGATGACGCCGGTCCTCGCGCCCATGCCCCGCGGCATCCTGAGCAGCGTCGCGCTCCGCCCCACCGCACCGATCGAGGCCGAGGCGGCCCGGGCGGTGCTCGCCGAGGCCTACCGGGACGAGCCGTTCGTGCACGTCCTACCCGCCGGCCAGCAGCCCCGCACGGTCGCGACCGCCGGCTCGAACTCGGCTCACCTGCAGGCGGGCGTCGACCTCGACTCCGGGCGGATCATCGTCACCTGTGCGATCGACAACCTCGGCAAGGGCGCCGCCGGGCAGGCCCTGCAGAACGCCAACATAATGCTCGGCCTGCCCGAGACGGCCGGCCTCTCGAGCGACGGCGTGGCACCGTGACGGTCACCTCGCCGCAGGGTTTCCGCGCGGCCGGGGTGGCGGCCGGCCTGAAAGCGTCCGGCGGTCCGGACGTCGCCCTCGTCGTCAACGACGGCCCGGACACCACGGCCGCGGCCGTCTTCACGACCAACCGGGTGAAGGCCGCCCCCGTCCTGTGGACGCAGGAGGTGATCAAGGCCGGGCGGCTCGCCGCGGTCGTCCTCAACTCCGGTGGCGCCAACGCGTGCACCGGCCCGGATGGCTTCGCCGACACCCACCGCACGGCCGAACACGTGGCCGCTGCGCTCGAAATTGGGGCCGGCGAGGTCGCGGTCTGCTCGACCGGCCTCATCGGCGAGCGGCTGCCGATGTCGAACCTGCTCCAGGGCGTCGATGCCGCGGTCGACGCGCTGGCGACCGACGGCGGCCCGGCGGCGGCTGAGGCGATCCGCACCACCGACACCCGCGCCAAGCAGGCCGTCTTCGCCGGCGACGGCTGGACCGTCGGCGGCATGGCGAAGGGCGCCGGCATGCTCGCCCCCGGCCTGGCGACGATGCTCTGCGTCGTCACGACCGACGCCGTGGTCGAGCAAGCGGTCCTGGACGCCGCGCTGCGGGCCGCGACGCGCGTGACCTTCGACCGGGTCGACGCCGACGGCTGCATGTCCACCAACGACACGGTGATCGCGATGGCGAGCGGCGCGTCCGGCGTCACGCCGCGCGAAGGCCAGTTGGCCGACGCGCTTCGCGCCGTCTGTGCCGACCTCGCCGCCCAGCTGATCGCCGACGCCGAGGGCGCGACCAAGGACGTCACGATCGACGTGGTCGGCGCCGCGAGCGAGGACGACGCGGTCGAGGTTGGCCGGTCGATCGCCCGCAACAACCTGCTGAAGTGCGCCCTGTTCGGCAACGACCCGAACTGGGGGCGCGTGCTGGCCGCCGTCGGCACCACCAGGGCGGCGTTCGACGCGGACGGGCTCGACGTGAGCATCAACGGCGTGCAGGTGTGCCGCGGCGGCGCGGCCGGCGCGCCGCGCGACTCCGTCGACCTCACCGGCCGCGCCGTTCGCATCCTGGTCGACCTCAACGCCGGCGAGCAGGCGGCGACGGTCTGGACGACCGACCTCTCGCACGCCTACGTCGAAGAGAACTCGGCGTACTCGTCATGAGCAGGGACCGCGACCGCGCGCTGGCCCAGGCCGCCACCCTCGTCGACGCCCTGCCGTGGCTCGCCCGATTCCACGACAAGATCATCGTCGTCAAGTACGGCGGCAACGCGATGACGAGCCCCGAGTTGCAGGCCGCGTTCGCCGAGGACGTGATGTTCCTGCGCTACGCCGGGCTCAAGCCGGTGATCGTCCACGGCGGCGGCCCGCAGATCACCGAACACCTCAAGCGGCTCGGCATCGAGTCCGAGTTCCGCGGCGGCCTGCGGGTGACGACGCCGGAGACGGTGTCGATCGTGCGCATGGTGCTCACCGGCCAGGTGAACGCCGAGATCGTCAACATGCTCAACGACCACGGATCCTTCGCGATCGGGCTGTCCGGGGAGGACGGCAACCTGCTCACCGCCGAGCGCCGCCCCGGGATCGTCGACGGCGAGGAGGTCGACATCGGCCAGGTCGGCGACGTCATCGAGGTTGACCCGTCGGCCATGCACGCGCTCATCGACGCGGGCCGGATCCCGGTGCTCGCCACTGTCGCCCGCGGCCGTGACGGGCTCACCTACAACGTCAACGCCGACACCGCCGCCGCGGCGGTCGCGGTCGGTCTCGGCGCCGAGAAGCTCATCGTCCTCACCGACGTCGAGGGCCTCTACGCCGACTGGCCGCAGAGCACCGAGGTCGTGAGCGAGATCGACGCCGATGCGCTCGCCGCCCTGCTGCCCACCCTGGCCAGCGGCATGGTGCCGAAGATGGAGGCCTGCCTGCGCGCGGTCCAGGGCGGCGTCCCGCGCGCCCACGTCCTGGACGGGCGGGTGCCGCACGCGCTGCTGCTGGAGATCTTCACAAGCGAGGGCATCGGCACGATGGTCGTGCCCAGCAAGGAGGCGTCATGACCATGCCGCAGCGGTGGGACGCCGTGATGATGCGCAACTACGGCACCCCACCCATCGCCCTCGACCGCGGGGAGGGCGTGCGCGTCTGGGACACCGACGGCAACGAGTACCTCGACTTCGTCGCCGGCATCGCCGTCTCGTCCCTGGGCCACGCCCACCCGGCGCTCGTGTCGGCGGTCAGCGAGCAGGTCGCCCGGCTGGCGCACACGTCGAATCTCGCCATGCACGAGCCGGGCATCCGGCTGGCCGAACGGCTGGTCGAACTCCTCGCCCTCCCGGCCCGGGTCTTCTTCGCCAACAGCGGCGCCGAGGCGAACGAGTGCGCGCTCAAGCTGGCCCGGCTGCACGGCCGCAAGACCGGCCGCAGCCACATCGTCTCGTGCCACAGCAGCTTCCACGGCCGGACCCTCGGCGCGCTGTCCGTCACCGGCAACGCCGCCAAGCGGGAGCCGTTCGCGCCGCTGCCCGGCCCGGTCTCCTTCGTGGACTACGGCGACCTCGCGGCGCTGGACGTCGCCGTCGGCGACGACACCGCGGCCGTCATCGTCGAGCCCACCCTCGGCGAGGGCGGCGTCGTCGCGCCGCCGGCCGGGTTCCTCGCCGAGGTCCGCCGCATCTGTGACGAGGCCGGCGCGCTGATGATCGTCGACGAGGTCCAGAGCGGCATCGGGCGCACCGGCCACTGGTACGCCAGCCAGGCCGAAGGCGTCCGCCCCGACGTCATCACCCTGGCCAAGGGCCTCGGCGGCGGCCTGCCCATCGGCGCCTGCCTCGGCATCGGGGCCGCCGGCGACCTCTTCGCCCCCGGCGATCACGGCAGCACGTTCGGCGGCAACCCGGTCGCCTGCGCCGCGGCCCTCGCCGTGCTCACCACCATCGCCGACGAGCACCTGCTCGACAACGTCAAGCGGGTCGGCGAGCACCTGGCCGCCGAGCTCGACGCGATCGACAGCCCGCTGGTCACCGGTGCGCGCGGCAGCGGCCTGTGGCGCGCGCTCGCCCTCTCGTCCGACGACGCGCCGGCGGTCGAGGCCGCCGCCCGCCGCCGGGGACTGCTCGTCAATGCGGTCAAGCCCGACACCGTCCGGCTCGCGCCGCCACTCATCCTCACCGAGGGCGACGTCGACCAAGCCGTGCCGATGCTGACCGCCGCGCTCGAGGAGGTTTCGGGATGACCCGGCACTTCCTGCGCGACGACGACCTCAGCCCGGCCGAGCTGGTCGAGGTCCTCGACCTCGCCGACCAGATGAAGGCCGACCGGCACCGGCACCGCCCGCTCACCGGACCCCAGGCCGTCGCGCTGCTGTTCGACAAGCCGACGCTGCGCACCCAGCTCTCGTTCTCGGTGGGCGTCGCCGAACTCGGCGGTTACCCCATCGTGGTGGACGGCCGGCTGGCCGGCATCGGGGTGCGGGAGTCGATCGCCGACACCACCCGCGTGCTGTCCCGCCAGGTCGCCGCGATCGTGTGGCGGACCTTCGGCCAGGAGCGCATCGAGGAGATGGCCGCGATCAGCCCGGTGCCGGTGATCAACGCGTTGACCGACCAGTTCCACCCCTGCCAGATCCTGGCCGACCTGCAGACGGTCCGCGAGCACAAGGGCCGGCTGGCGGGGCTCACCTTCGCCTACGTCGGCGACGCCGCGAACAACATGGCCCACTCCTACCTGCTCGGCGGCGCCGCGGCCGGGCTGCACGTCCGGATCGCCGGGCCGGCCGGCTACCACCCCGATCCGGACGTCGTCGCCGCCGCGCGGCGGATCGCCGCCGGGACCGGCGCGACCGTCACCGTCACCGACGATCCGGCCGCCGCACTCGACGGCGCCGACGCCGTCGCCACCGACACCTGGGTATCGATGGGGCAGGAGGACGAGGCCGCGGAGCGGGAGGCGCCGTTCCGCCCGTTCCAGGTCGGCCCGGCGGCCCTCGCCCGGGCGCACGACGACGCCGTGGTGCTGCACTGCCTGCCCGCCTACCGCGGCAAGGAGATCACGGCCGACGTCATCGACGGCCCGCAGAGCGTGGTCTGGGACGAGGCGGAGAACCGCCTGCACGCGCAGAAGGCGCTGATGACCTTCCTGCTGGAGCGGTCGTGATGGCCACGGCGAAGGTGGAGCCGGCGTCCAAGGCGGCGCGGCATGCCCGGATCGTGGCGGTCCTGGCCGGCCGGGCGGTCCGTTCGCAGGCCGATCTCGCGGCGCTCCTGGAAGACGCCGGGGTCCACGTCACGCAGGCCACGCTCTCGCGCGACCTCGACGAACTCGGCGCGGTGAAGCTCCGCACCCCGGACGGCGGCCTGCCGGCCTACGTCATCCCGGAGGACGGCTCGCCGCTGACTGCTCGCGCCGCGGACGACGCGCCGCCGCATCGGCTGGCCCGGCTGATGGGGGAGTTCCTGACGTCGGCCGACGGCAGCGGGAACCTGGCCGTCCTGCGCACTCCACCCGGCGCGGCCCAGTTCCTCGCCTCGGCGCTCGACCGCGCCGGGCTGCCGGACGTGCTCGGCACCATCGCCGGGGATGACACCATCCTGGTCGTGGCGCGCGACATCGCCGGCGGCCCGGCACTCGCGCAGCAATTCCTCGACCTCGCCCATCCGCGCATCGATTCCCAGGAGACGTAGATCCAGTGAGTAAGGTTCTCACCTCCCTGCCGGCCGGGGAACGCGTCGGCATCGCATTCTCCGGCGGGCTCGACACCTCGGTGGCGGTCGCCTGGATGCGCGCCAAGGGCGCCGTCCCGTGCGCCTACACCGCCGACATCGGGCAGTACGACGAGCCGGACATCTCCGGGGTGCCCGGCCGGGCCAAGCAGTACGGCGCCGAGCTCGCCCGCATCGTCGACTGCCGCCGCGAGCTCGTCGAGGAGGGGCTTGCCGCCCTGGCCTGCGGCGCCTTCCACGTGCGGTCGGCCGGTCGCGCCTACTTCAACACCACGCCCCTGGGCCGGGCCGTCACCGGCACCATGCTCGTCCGGGCGATGCAGGCCGACGACGTCCACATCTGGGGCGACGGCTCGACGTTCAAGGGCAACGACATCGAGCGGTTCTACCGCTACGGACTGCTCACGAATCCCGGGCTGCGGATCTACAAGCCGTGGCTGGACGCCGACTTCGTGCACGAGCTCGGCGGGCGCGCCGAGATGAGCCGGTGGCTCGCCGAGCACGACCTGCCCTACCGCGACAGCATGGAGAAGGCATACTCGACCGACGCCAACATCTGGGGCGCCACCCACGAGGCGAAGACGCTCGAGCAGCTCGACGTCTCGCTGGAGACCGTCGAGCCGATCATGGGGGTCAAGTTCTGGGATCCCGCGGTCGCGATCGAGGCCGAGGACGTCACCGTGCGCTTCGCGTCCGGGCGGCCCGTCGCCATCAACGGCGTCGACTACGACGACCCGGTCGCGCTCCTGCATGAGGCGAACGCCATCGGTGGCCGGCACGGGCTCGGCATGTCCGACCAGATCGAGAACCGGATCATCGAGGCCAAGTCCCGCGGCATCTACGAGGCGCCCGGGATGGCCCTGCTCTGGATCGTCTACGAGCGACTGCTGAACGCGATCCACAACGAGGACACGATCGCGAACTACCACGCCGAAGGACGCCGCCTGGGCCGGCTGCTGTACGAGGGCCGCTGGCTCGACCCGCAGTCGCTGATGCTGCGGGAGTCGATCTACCGCTGGGTCGCGTTCCTCGTCACCGGTGAGGTCACCCTGCGGCTGCGGCGTGGCGAGGACTACTCCGTCCTGAACACCAGCGGGCCGGCGCTGTCCTACCACCCCGACAAGCTGTCGATGGAGCGGACGGAGAACGCGGCGTTCGGGCCGATCGATCGCATCGGCCAGCTGACGATGCGCAACCTCGACATCGCCGACTCCCGCTCGAAGCTCGAGCAGTACGCGGCGTTCGGCGGCCAGCTCAGCCGCACGTACCTGTTCGACGAACTCGAGGCCGCAGGCCTGGACGAGGGCGGCGCCGAGCAGATCGCGGCCAACCCGCGCGATCAGCAGCGCCCTGGCGCTGACGACACCGTGCTCGACCACGCAGCCATGGAGGCCGGCGTTGACTGAGGAACAGGGCGGCACCCGCCTCTGGGGCGGACGCTTTGCCGGTGGCCCCTCGGATGCACTCACCAAGCTCTCGCTGTCGGTCCACTTCGACTGGCGGCTCGCGCCGTACGACCTGCGCGCCTCGAAGGCGCACGCCCGCGTCCTGCACGCCGCCGGGCTGCTCACCGACGACGAGGCCACCCGGATGCTCCTGGCCCTGGACGAGCTCGGCGACGCGGTCCGGTCGGGGGAGTTCCGCCCGACGGTCGCCGACGAGGACGTCCACACTGCCCTCGAGCGTGGTCTGCTCGAGCGGCTGGGCGGGCTCGGCGGCAAGCTCCGGGCCGGGCGCAGCCGCAACGACCAGGTCGCGACCGACCTCCGGCTCTACCTGCGCGATCACGTCCGGCGGATCGTGCACGCGATCGCCGACCTCGAGACCGCGCTGATCGTCCAGGCCGAGGCCCACCCGGGCGTGGCGATGCCCGGCATGACACACCTGCAGCACGCCCAGCCGGTGCTGCTCGCCCACCACCTGCTCGCCCACGTCCAGGCCCTGGCCCGGGACGTCGACCGGCTGCGCGACTGGGACAGGCGGGCCGCGGTCTCCCCGCTCGGGTCGGGTGCCTTGGCCGGATCGTCGCTGCCACTCGATCCCGAGGCGGTCGCCCGCGAACTCGGCTTCGACCGGCCCGCGGCCAACTCGATCGACGCCGTCTCCGACCGCGACTTCGCAGCCGAGTTCCTCTTCGCCACCGCACTGCTGGGCGTCCACCTGAGCCGGATCGGGGAGGAGATCATCCTGTGGGCGACGCCGGAGTTCGGCTGGGCCCGGCTCGACGACGCCTGGTCGACCGGGTCGTCGATCATGCCGCAGAAGAAGAACCCGGACATCGCCGAGCTCGCCCGCGGCAAGTCGGGCCGGTTCATCGGCAACCTCACCGGGCTGCTGGCGACCCTCAAGGGCCTGCCGCTCGCCTACGACCGCGACCTGCAGGAGGACAAGGAGCCGGTCTTCGACACCGCCGACCAGCTGCTCACCCTGCTGCCGGCGGTCAGCGGGCTCGTCGCGACGCTGCGCTTCGACGCCGGCCGGCTCAGTGCTGCCGCGCCGGCCGGCTTCGCGCTCGCGACCGACGTGGCCGAATGGCTCGTCCGGACGGGCGTGCCGTTCCGCGAGGCGCACGAGATCAGCGGGTCCTTCGTCTCCTACTGCGAGGCGCGCGAGTTGGACCTACCGGATCTGACCGACGAGCAGTTGGCCGAGATCGACGCCCGGCTGACGCCGGAGGTCCGCTCCGTCCTCTCGGTGCGGGGTGCACTGGCGGCCCGCTCCGCGGTCGGCGGGACCGCGCCCGACCGGGTCGCCGAGCAGTCCGCCGCGCTGGCGGCCCTGGTCGACGACCAGGTGGCGTGGGCGAGCACCGCGACGTCGTGACCGTCGACCGGCAGCGGCTGGCCCGCCCGGCGCTGGTGACTGCACCCCGGCTCCTCGGTGCCGTGGTCGTCTCCGACGTGGACGGTCAGCGGGTGGCGGTACGCCTTACCGAGGTGGAGGCGTACGAGGGGCGGGAGGACCCGGCCTCCCACGCCTTCCGGGGGCCGACGCCCCGCACCGCGGTGATGTTCGGCCCGCCCGGCTACCTCTACTGCTACTTCACGTACGGCATGCACTGGTGCGCGAACATCGTCTGCGGGCCGGCCGGCATGGCGGCCGCCGTCCTGCTCCGCGCCGGCGAGGTCGTGGACGGCCTCGAGGTCGCCCGAGCGCGCCGTCGGGTGGCCCGCCGGGATGCCGACCTCGCTCGCGGCCCGGCCCGGCTGGCGACCTGCCTGGGGCTCGCGGCGCGGCAGAACGGGCTCGACCTGTGCGAGCCGGACTCCCCGGTCCGGCTCGAGTCGATGCCGGCGCGGCGGCGACCCGACGTCACCGCCGGGCCCCGGGTGGGCATCAGCACGGCGACCGAGCATCCGTGGCGGTTCTGGCTGGCCGGCGAACCAAGCGTGTCGGCCTACAAGCCGGGCGGGCGTCGGCGCCCGCACCCACCTTCGGCAGACTGAGCCGGTGACCGAGGACCCGAAGAACGTCGAGCTGCCGCCGGACCTACGCGAGGCCTACGAGGTCCTCGCTTCCGGGGCGGCCCAGATCCTGCCGCGCGACGGGCTGGCCGAACGGTTGCTGACGGCTCGCAAGCAGGGTCGGCCGCTGCGGGTCAAGCTCGGTATCGACCCCTCCGGCGCCGACCTGACGCTGGGCCACGCGGTCGTCCTGCGCAAGCTGCGCCAGTTCCAGGACTTCGGGCACACCGCGGTACTCGTCGTCGGCGGTTTCACTGGCCAGGTCGGCGACCCGTCGGGGCGCACCGCGACCCGGGTCGCGCAGAGCGCGGACGACGTGATCGCGAACGCCCGGGGCTACTTCGACCAGATCATGCGCATCCTCGACCCCGACCGGGCCGAGGTGGTGAACAACGCCGAGTGGCTCGGCACGATGAGCCTGGCCGACATCCTGGGCTACACGCGGCAGATCACCGTCGCCCAACTGCTCGAGCGGGACGACTTCTCCCGCCGGTTCGCCGCCCGGCAGCCGATCAGCCTCTCCGAGTTCGTCTACCCGCTGCTGCAGGGCATCGACTCGGTCGAGATCCGAGCTGACATCGAGCTCGGCGGCACCGACCAGACGTTCAACAACCTCGTCGGTCGCGAACTTCAGCGCTCCCGCGGCCAGGACCCGCAGGCCGTCCTCACCGTGCCGCTGCTCGTCGGCACCGACGGTGTCGAGAAGATGGGGAAGTCCCTCGGCAACTACATCGCCATCACCGAGCCGGCCGCCGAGCAGTTCGGCAAGTTGATGAGCATCCCGGACTCCGTGGTCGGGCTTTACGCGCGGCTGTGCACGGCCCTCCACCCCCGGGAGGTGGACGACCTGGAGGCCCAGGTCGCCCGCGGAGGAGCGGCCGCGAACGCGGCCAAGCGGACGATGGCGCGGGCGGTCGTCGAGCTCTATCACGGCGCCGAGGCGGCTCGAGCGGCCGAGGAGCGCTTCGACGCGGTGTTCAAGCGGGGCGAGGTGCCGACCGACATCCCCGAGTTCGCCCTGCCCGACGGCGACCCGCTGCACCTGCCGGCGATCCTGGTCGCCGCCGGCCTCGCCGCGAGCAGCAGCGCCGCCCGGCGGGACATCGACGCCGGCGCCGTCCGGATCGACGGTACCCAGGTCGCCGCCCGGCAGTACGACGCGGCTCGGGACGCGCTCGTCGGACGGGTTCTCGCCTCGGGCAAGCGCAAGGCCGCCCGCCTCGTCTGACCAGCCACCCGATGCCTGAAGTGCCCCAGGTCACAGAAATCGGACCCGCGATCGTGACCTTGACCGGACGATGCCTGGCCCACTGCAGCCCAGTAAATCCGGGGCCTCCAGTGCTCCGAGCCGGGAATTTGCATCGCGGCGAGCGGCTGGCTAATGTTCTCCTTGTTCGCGACGCGGAGCCGCAAGCGGGTCAAGCCGAAAGGCAAGATCAGCCGGCCGGGGCCGGGCGAATGTTCCCCCAAGCACGAGGCACGAAGACTCTTCGAGCGCCCCGACCAAGCGGGAGTCTGGGCAGTGCCGGTCGTGTTTGACCGTGCGGAGCTGACCAGGTAGTGTTACTCAGGTTGCCCCCGATCGGCCCGAAAGGGTCCTGACGGTGTGCGTCCGCTCCTTGAGAACTCAACAGCGTGCCGAAAGTTAGTGCCATATAACTCTCGTCCATGATCCGGTTCGCCGGGTCTTGAACGATTCCTTTGGTACATCGAGCAAAGAACGATCCTCTGCACTCGCAGGGGTGAAAGCCCAGCTCGTATGAACCAGTGATTGAAACCGTCGCAGGACGGTGACTTTCTAGTGTCGACAATCCGACCTCGGTCGGGCAGTCAAAATACATACACGGAGAGTTTGATCCTGGCTCAGGACGAACGCTGGCGGCGTGCTTAACACATGCAAGTCGAGCGAGGCCCTTCCTTCGGGAAGGTGTCCTAGCGGCGAACGGGTGAGTAACACGTGGGCAACCTGCCCCTAGCACTGGGATAACCCCGGGAAACCGGGGCTAATACCGGATACGACCTCGGTAGGCATCTTCCGAGGTGGAAAAGGTTACTGGCTAGGGATGGGCCCGCGGCCTATCAGCTTGTTGGTGAGGTAACGGCCCACCAAGGCTTCGACGGGTAGCCGGCCTGAGAGGGCGACCGGCCACACTGGGACTGAGACACGGCCCAGACTCCTACGGGAGGCAGCAGTGGGGAATATTGCACAATGGGCGAAAGCCTGATGCAGCGACGCCGCGTGAGGGATGACTGCCTTCGGGTTGTAAACCTCTTTCAGCAGGGACGAAGCGAAAGTGACGGTACCTGCAGAAGAAGCACCGGCCAACTACGTGCCAGCAGCCGCGGTAATACGTAGGGTGCAAGCGTTGTCCGGAATTATTGGGCGTAAAGAGCTCGTAGGCGGTCTGTTACGTCGGCTGTGAAAACCTGGGGCTCAACTCCGGGCCTGCAGCCGATACGGGCAGACTAGAATTCGGTAGGGGAGACTGGAATTCCTGGTGTAGCGGTGAAATGCGCAGATATCAGGAGGAACACCGGTGGCGAAGGCGGGTCTCTGGGCCGATATTGACGCTGAGGAGCGAAAGCGTGGGGAGCGAACAGGATTAGATACCCTGGTAGTCCACGCCGTAAACGTTGGGCGCTAGGTGTGGGCTCCATTCCACGGAGTCTGTGCCGCAGCTAACGCATTAAGCGCCCCGCCTGGGGAGTACGGCCGCAAGGCTAAAACTCAAAGGAATTGACGGGGGCCCGCACAAGCGGCGGAGCATGTGGCTTAATTCGATGCAACGCGAAGAACCTTACCTGGGCTTGACATGCAGGGAAATCTCGTAGAGATACGGGGTCCGTAAGGGCCTTGCACAGGTGGTGCATGGCTGTCGTCAGCTCGTGTCGTGAGATGTTGGGTTAAGTCCCGCAACGAGCGCAACCCTCGTCCTATGTTGCCAGCGAGTAATGTCGGGGACTCATAGGAGACTGCCGGGGTCAACTCGGAGGAAGGTGGGGATGACGTCAAGTCATCATGCCCCTTATGTCCAGGGCTGCACACATGCTACAATGGCCGGTACAAAGGGCTGCGATACCGCAAGGTGGAGCGAATCCCATAAAGCCGGTCTCAGTTCGGATTGGGGTCTGCAACTCGACCCCATGAAGTCGGAGTCGCTAGTAATCGCAGATCAGCAACGCTGCGGTGAATACGTTCCCGGGCCTTGTACACACCGCCCGTCACGTCACGAAAGTCGGTAACACCCGAAGCCGGTGGCCCAACCCTTGTGGAGGGAGCTGTCGAAGGTGGGATTGGCGATTGGGACGAAGTCGTAACAAGGTAGCCGTACCGGAAGGTGCGGCTGGATCACCTCCTTTCTAAGGAGCATCTGGCGCTGGGTTCGCCCGGCGTCCAGGCATCCCATCACGAGCGAACGTCTCGTGGGGATTGCTCAAGGGTGGAACACTAACCAGTTCGGCCGGCTCCGATTGGGGCATCGTCAGTACAGCGGCTTCGGCCGCCGGAACCTCGATGTTCGACGGAACGGTCGTAGGCACGCTGTTGAGTCCTGAGGGAGCGGAACTTTCCGCCCTCAGGCGTTCGTCGTCTCCGGCTCTTGCCGGCGTACGGCGCGCGCAGAACACGTCCGACCGCCTCGGACCCCGAACGGCACCTATCCGGTGTACGCGGGGGATCATCCGTCGCGCTCGCCCGTACCTTGAGAACTGCACAGTGGACGCGAGCATCTTTGTGGCCAAGTTAATAAGGGCGCACGGTGGATGCCTTGGCACCAGGAGCCGATGAAGGACGTAGGGGGCTGCGATAAGCCTCGGGGAGCTGCCGACCAAGCTTTGATCCGAGGATTTCCGAATGGGGAAACCCGGCAGGAGTCATGTCCTGTCACCCATGCCTGAACACATAGGGCATGTGGAGGGAACGTGGGGAAGTGAAACATCTCAGTACCCACAGGAAGAGAAAGCAACCGCGATTCCGTTAGTAGTGGCGAGCGAAAGCGGAAGAGGCCAAACCACATACGCGTGATAGCCGGCAGGCGTTGCGTATGTGGGGTTGTGGGGCCGCATTGCTGGTTCTGCCGAACCAGCGAGGAGTCAGAAAGCGTCGTAGTTAGTCGAAGGACTTGGGAAGGTCCGGCACAGAGGGTGATACCCCCGTAGACGAAAACTCGATGCCTCCTTTGCGTTACCCCAAGTAGCAGCGAGCCCGTGAAATTCGCTGTGAATCTGGCGGGACCACCCGCTAAGCCTAAATACTCCCTGGTGACCGATAGCGGACAAGTACCGTGAGGGAAAGGTGAAAAGTACCCCGGGAGGGGAGTGAAATAGTACCTGAAACCGCGCGCCTACAAGCCGTTGGAGCGTCGCTATGCCTTGCGCATAGTCGTGACAGCGTGCCTTTTGAAGAATGAGCCTGCGAGTTAGCGTTACGTGGCAAGGTTAACCCGTGAGGGGTAGCCGTAGCGAAAGCGAGTCTGAATAGGGCGAATGAGTCGCGTGATCTAGACCCGAAGCGAAGTGATCTACCCATGGCCAGGTTGAAGCGCGGGTAAGACCGCGTGGAGGACCGAACCCACCAGGGTTGAAAACCTGGGGGATGAGCTGTGGGTAGGGGTGAAAGGCCAATCAAACTTCGTGATAGCTGGTTCTCCCCGAAATGCATTTAGGTGCAGCGTCGCGTGTTTCTTGCCGGAGGTAGAGCTACTGGATGGTCTAGGGGGCCCACAAGCTTACCGAAATCAGCCAAACTCCGAATGCCGGTAAGTGAGAGCGCGGCAGTGAGACTGCGGGCGATAAGGTTCGTAGTCGAGAGGGAAACAACCCAGATCACCAGCTAAGGTCCCTAAGCGTGTGCTAAGTGGGAAAGGATGTGGAGTCGCACAGACAACCAGGAGGTTGGCTTAGAAGCAGCCACCCTTTAAAGAGTGCGTAATAGCTCACTGGTCAAGTGATTCTGCGCCGACAATGTAACGGGGCTCAAGCACACCACCGAAGCTGTGGCATTCGCACAATAGCCCGCCGGTCATCTACGGGTGGCCGGCCAGGTGTGCGGATGGGTAGGGGAGCGTCGTGTGCCGGAGGAAGCGGCGGGGTGACCCAGCCGTGGACGGCACACGAGTGAGAATGCAGGCATGAGTAGCGAATGAGGAGTGAGAAACTCCTCCGCCGAATGACCAAGGGTTCCTGGGCCAGGCTAATCCGCCCAGGGTAAGTCGGGACCTAAGGCGAGGCCGACAGGCGTAGTCGATGGACAACGGGTTGATATTCCCGTACCCGCGAAAGAGCGCCCATGTCGAACCTAGCGATGCTAAGCGCCAGAAGCCGTGAAGACTTTCGAGTCCGATCGGTGGATCGCGCGACCCAGACTGGTAGTAGACAAGCGATGGGGTGACGCAGGAAGGTAGTCGTACCGGTAAGTGGATACACCGGGGTAAGCGTGTAGGGCGTTGCGTAGGTAAATCCGCGCAACACACAGCCTGAGACGTGATGCATAGCCGATTGCGGCGAATTCGATGATCCTATGCTGCCGAGAAAAGCCTCTAGCGAGCTCTGAGCGGCCCGTACCCCAAACCGACACAGGTGGTCAGGTAGAGAATACCAAGGCGATCGAGTGAACCATGGTTAAGGAACTCGGCAAAATACCTCCGTAACTTCGGGAGAAGGAGGGCCCGCTAGCGTGACGGAACTTGCTTCCCGAGCGTTGGCAGGCCGCAGAGACCAGCGAGAAGCGACTGTTTACTAAAAACACAGGTCCGTGCGAAGTAGCAATACGATGTATACGGACTGACGCCTGCCCGGTGCTGGAACGTTAAGGGGACGGGTTAGTGCCTTCGGGTGCGAAGCTCAGAACTTAAGCGCCAGTAAACGGCGGTGGTAACTATAACCATCCTAAGGTAGCGAAATTCCTTGTCGGGTAAGTTCCGACCTGCACGAATGGCGTAACGACTTCTCGACTGTCTCAACCATGGACTCGGCGAAATTGCACTACGAGTAAAGATGCTCGTTACGCGCGGCAGGACGGAAAGACCCCGGGACCTTTACTATAGCTTGATATTGGTGCTCGGTTCGGCTTGTGTAGGATAGGTGGGAGACTGTGAAGCCGGCACGCTAGTGTCGGTGGAGTCAACGTTGAAATACCACTCTGGTCGAATTGGGTGTCTAACCTCGGTCCGTAATCCGGATCAGGGACAGTGTCAGGTGGGTAGTTTGACTGGGGCGGTCGCCTCCCAAAAAGTAACGGAGGCGCCCAAAGGTTCCCTCAGCCTGGTTGGCAATCAGGTGTCGAGTGCAAGTGCACAAGGGAGCTTGACTGTGAGACAGACATGTCGAGCAGGAGCGAAAGCTGGGACTAGTGATCCGGCACCGGCAAGTGGAAGCGGTGTCGCTCAACGGATAAAAGGTACCCCGGGGATAACAGGCTGATCTTCCCCAAGAGTCCATATCGACGGGATGGTTTGGCACCTCGATGTCGGCTCGTCGCATCCTGGGGCTGGAGTAGGTCCCAAGGGTTGGGCTGTTCGCCCATTAAAGCGGTACGCGAGCTGGGTTTAGAACGTCGTGAGACAGTTCGGTCCCTATCCGCCGCGCGCGCAGGAGATTTGAGAAGGGCTGTCCCTAGTACGAGAGGACCGGGACGGACGAACCTCTGGTGTGCCAGTTGTTCCGCCAGGAGCACTGCTGGTTGGCTACGTTCGGAAGGGATAACCGCTGAAAGCATCTAAGCGGGAAGCTCGCTTCAAGATGAGATCTCCCATCCTTCGTGGAGTAAGGCCCCCGGCTAGACCACCGGGTTGATAGGCCGGAAGTGGAAGCGTGGTAACACGTGCAGCTGACCGGTACTAATAGGCCGAGGACTTGCCACAAACACAAACTTGCGGGTTTCGACCCGCTGTCGCGTCCACTGTGCGGTTCCCGAGGTACGGTCCCCGTCTGCTTGCAGACGGTGCGGACCATATCTCCATAGAGTTTCGGCGACCATAGCGAGAGGGAAACGCCCGGTCCCATCCCGAACCCGGAAGCTAAGCCTCTCAGCGCCGATGGTACTGCGCGGGCCACTGCGTGGGAGAGTAGGACGTCGCCGGACACAATTTACAACGAGGGTTGTTCGGTTCGCCGGACAGCCCTCGTTGCATTTGTGTCTTGATTTTTGTTGGAAAGGCGGATCGTCGACATGCCTGGTGAGAGCGGCCGAAGCAATCGAAGCTCGCGTTCCTCGGGTGCGGGCGGTGCTGCGCGGGGCAGCTCCTCCGGCCGGCCGACGGGCGCCGGACGGGGCGGGACTCCTCGCTCGGGCGGATCGGCCCGCCAGGGCTCCGGTCGTCAGGGCTCCGCTCATCAACCTGGCGGGGAGCGCACCTGGTCACCTCGATCGACGGGAGGGACTGCGCGCCCCCGTCCCACCGACCCCCGGCCCCGCACCGGCGGGAGCGCCGGCGATCGGCGTCGAGGCGCTGCGGACAGCGCACCGAGGTCCGCCGGGTCGGGCGACCGGCCCAACTCGTTCACCCGCTCGTCGGATACCCGCGGCGCCGGCGCGGGAGGTCAGCGTTCGGGTGGCGGTGGCCGTCGGCGCGAAGACGGCGGCACGGCGCGCACCTTTCGCTCGTCCGGTCGGTCCCCCAGTGCCGCCGACCGGGCCCGTCCGGAGCGCGAGCGCGGTGGCAACCGGCGTGCCGAGCCGAGCGCGGCCGGGTTGCCGCCGGTCCCGGAGGACGCTGACATAACGTTGCTCGATCGCGGGGTGCGCGCCGAACTGCGCTCGTTGAGCAAGCTCAACGCCGATGCCGTCGGTCGGTTCCTGGTCGCGGCCGGACAATCGGTGGACACCGACCCGGTCCGGGCGCTCGCCTATGCTCGGGCGGCCCGGGCCCGCGCCGGTCGGGTGGCCGCGGTCCGGGAGGCGGTCGGCATAGCCGCGTACCACGCCGGTGAGTGGGCCGAGGCGCTCACCGAACTGCGTACGGCTCGTCGAATCTCGGGTGACCCGCGCAACCTGCCGCTGATCGCGGACTGCGAACGCGCGCTTGGCCGACCCGAGCAGGCGGCCCGCTACCTCAGCGAGCCGGAGGTCCGGCGTCTCGACGCCGAGACCAGGACCGAGTTGCTCATCGTGGTGGCCGGGGCTCGGCGCGACCTCGGTCAGCTCGACGCGGCCCTGGCCGTACTCGCCCGAGGCGGCCTCGACCGTAACCGCCCGCACTCCGGGTCGGTGCGTTTGTGGTACGCGTACGCCGACGCTCTCGAGGCCGCCGGCCGCATCGAGGACGCGGCCACCTGGTTCGCCGCGTCGGCCGCGCTGGATCCTGAGGGCGAACTCGACGCGGCGGACCGGGCCGCTGCGCTGCTCTGACTGCGCGGGCCCATAGCACCTGGCTCCGACGCAACGCCGGGGCGATGTCCACAGCGCGGACGCGTGTCCACAGCTGGGCAGCTTCGAGCCCGGGACCAGGTCCGGCCGGTCGACGATGTCGGCATGACCAAGACTGATCGAGAGCCGCCGGCCGCTGACAACTACGTCTTCCTGCGCGGTCGCCTGGCCGAAGAGCCCGTGTACCGGGATCTACCGAGCGGCGACTGCCTCGCCGTCTTCCGGCTTACCGTGACGCGCCCACCGGGTGAGCGCGCCCGCGTGGACAGCATCGAATGCGCGACTGTCCGGGCGCGCGTGCAGAAGACGCTCGGACGGGTGCTGGCCGGTGCCGAGCTCGAGGTGACGGGCAGTCTCCACCGCCGGTTCTGGCGCACGCCCAGCGGGCCGGCCAGCCGCTATGCCGTCGACGTGGACAGCGTGCGCCCGCTCACGAAGGTTGGTCGGCGAGGCGGCGCATCACGAGTCCGGACGCCGGCTTCGGCGTGAACAGGGTCGACTTGCGCGGCATCCGCGCGCCGGCCGCAGCAACGGCCGCGACCGCCGCCACCGGTGTCGGCCGGAGCAGCAGCGCGAATCCGCCGCTGGTCGCGGCCTCGTGCAGCGACTCGTCCACTGTGTGCGCATATCCGACCGTGTCCACGTCGTCAGTCAGCTTCCAGACCCGCTCGACCAGGGATCGGTGCGCGACGGTGACGTCGAGTTCGGCCAGCGCCGGCACGTCGTCGGGTCGAGAGGCGGCTTCGCTGAGCCGACCGGCGCCGTCCTGGACGACGTACGTGTGCTCGTGGTCGGCGAGGATCGCGGCGAACCCGCCGATGTCATCGAGGCTGAGCAGTGCCTCCGTGCCGCTGCTCTCGACTTCGGTGACAGTTGCCCAGGCGGCGAGTTCGGCTACGGCATCCGCCAGGGACACGCCTTTGATGACGCGGTGGATCGCATGAACCTGCGGGCCGTATTCGGAGGAGTCGACGACGAGCGCCAACCCCCGGTCCCACGGACCGGGGCCGTCGCTCGCCTCGCGGCGGCGCTGACGCTCCTGGTAGGTGGCATAACGGTGATGACCGTCGGCAATGAGCGCGCGTCGGCCGTCGAGGTCGGTGCGGACCGTGCCGATGGCATCGGGGTCGGTGATCGCCCAGAGCCGGTGACTGATGCCGTCCGGCGTCGTCGCTGTCGCGACCGGTGGCCGGGCGTCCACCGATCGCAGCAGTTCCGAGGCCGGGCCCCCACCGTCGTACACCAGGTAGATCGGTTCGAGGTCGGCCTCGGTTGCCGTCATGACCTCGAGGCGATCCGCGACCGGGCCGGCCATGGTGTCCTCGTGGGGCAGGATCACGCCGTCCTCGGCGTCTCGCAGTTCCACGGCACCGAGCAATCCCCGGGTGGTGTTGCCACTCGCGTCCCGCATCTCGTAGATGTAGAGCGCTGGTTCGGGATCCACGGCATACAGGCCGTCATCGACCCAGCGGGCCAGCGTCGACGCCGCGGCCGCATAACCCTCCGGCGTCGGTTCCGGGAGGACAACGGCCACGACGTTGTCGGGGTCGCCGGCGAGCAACGCCGTGCGCATCGCCGGGTCGATCACGTCGTACGGCGGGGAGAGCAGTCGCCCGAGTCGGTCACTGTCCGCTTGCGGGCGCAAGCCCCGAAAGGGCTCGAGCGACAGCCCTCGGGTGCTCTTCTGATCGGCGGTCGCAGTCATCGAGTGCGATCGTACGCAGCCAAGTCGCCATGGAATCATGCGACCTGTGGCTTCGACGTTGCGCGGCTCGGACAGCCCGCTGACCGACCGGTACGACGTTGCGTTGTTGGACCTGGACGGCGTCGTCTACGTCGGTCCGGATGCGGTTTCCGGTGCGCCGGCAGCCCTCCAGGCGGCCCGCGACCACGGGATGCGGCTGGCCTTCGTCACGAACAACGCCGCCCGGTCTCCCACGGTTGTGGCCGAGCATCTGACCGATCTCGGCATCGCGGCCGAACCGGCCGAGGTGGTGACCTCCGCGCAGGCCGCGGCTCGCTATCTCGCGGATCGCCTGGACGCCGGTGCCAAAGTGCTGGTCGTCGGCGCCTCCGGTCTGGAAGAGGCGTTGCGAGAACGCGGCCTGGTGCCGGTGTCCGACGCGTCGGGCCCGGTCGACGCGGTCGCTCAGGGGTACTCGGCGGATCTCAACTGGCGGATGCTGGCCGAGGGCGCGGTCGCGATCAATCGCGGAGTGCCTTGGGTGGCCACGAATGCCGACCCGACCGTCCCGTCGCCGCGCGGGCCCCTACCGGGCAACGGGTCGCTGGTTGCGGCGTTGCGATACGCGACGAAGGCCACGCCCGTGGTGACCGGCAAACCGGACCCGACGATGCATCGCGAATCGTTGCTGCGATCGCAGGCCGAGCGTCCGATCGTGGTCGGCGATCGACTCGACACCGATATCGAGGGAGCGAACGCCGTCGGCTGCCCGAGCCTGCTCGTGCTCTCCGGTGTCACGACGGCGGCAGATCTGCTCTCGGCCGGCGCCGATCTGCGCCCGACCTACCTGGCGGCCGACGTCGGTGGATTGCTGGTCCCGCACCCGGCACCGGTCGCGACGGACGGTGCGGTGCGGTGCGGTGCGTGGCAGGCCACGACGTCCCGGTCGGGGCATATCGCGCTCAGTCGGGCGGAGGATGGTGGTCCGGCGGGGGCCGACGAGCTGGATGCGCTCCGGGCGCTCTGTGCGGCCGCGTGGCGGGATCCGGTGGACGCCGACGAGGCCTGGCGACGGTTGGAGTCGGACCAGGTAGTTGTCGAACCCGCTGGCGGTGCCGAGTCCCGGGATGCGGCCGGATCAGTGCTCGACCGGTTGGGCCTGCGCGGCTGACGGAGCCGGGCCGCCGGTGGGGGACCGGTCAGAAGATCGAGCGCAGCTTGAGCAGGTCGCGAACCCCGGCCTCAACCTTCACCCGACCCGTCGCCCACGCCGAGGCCATCTTCAGCTTGCCGTCGACGAGGTCGAGCAGGTCGTCGCTGGTCATGGTCAACCGGATCTGCGCGTCGCGGCTCTCGGCCCGACCGATGTCGATCAGCTTGCCGCCAGTGAGGCGGCCCTTGAACACGATGCCGAGATCGCGCAGCGAGCAGCTCAGGCTCCGATCGAAGCCGTTGTTCCGTGTGGATGTTTCGTTGGCGGCCAGCCGATCGGCGAGCACATTCAGCGCCTGCTCGCAGTCGTCCTCGGTAGCCACGTACGTCCTTCCGATGTCTGTCCGCCGCCCGGCCGGGATCGCCTTCGGCCCGGCAGCCGACGCTACCGTAAGGGTCGCAGCGGTACCGTTCGACGAGGTCGGTCCGGCAGGTGAGGCGAGAGGTGTGGTTGTGTCCGAGTTCGGGAACCCCGGTGAAGCTGTGACCCCGGCGGGACCGGTTTCGGGTGCGCCGAACGAGCCGGTCGCGAGCGACGCCGTAGACCCTTCGACCGCGGTCGAGGGGTCGGGTGCGGGCGGGGCGGCCGAGGTGGCAGGGCGGGTGGGCGCGGCGGACGATCAGGACCCGGCCTCGCCAGTGGCCGTCGCCATGCGCGAACTCGACACCATCGGCGACCGGGATCTCGCCGAGCACCCGGACGTGTACCAGCGGATCCACACCGAGTTGCAGGCCGCGCTCACCACGATCGACGACGCCTGATCCGCATCAGAACTGCGCAGCCGTGCCAAGACGCCTGACCCGACTGGACGCTGAGCTGGTGCGTCGCGGGCTGGCCCGCTCCCGCGAACAGGCCGCGGGGCTCATTGCCGCGGGGCGGGTCGAGGTTCACGGGGTCGTGGCCACGAAGTCCGCGACCGCGGTCGACGCCGACGCCTCGGTCCGGGTGCGCGGCGACGACACCGACCCCGACTACGCCTCCCGGGGTGGGCACAAGCTGGCCGGCGCGCTGGCGGCCTTTCCCGAGATCGTCGTCACCGGCCGCCGGTGCCTCGACGCGGGTGCGTCCACCGGCGGCTTCACCGACGTCCTGCTCCGGGCCGGCGCGGCGCACGTCGTCGCCGTCGACGTCGGTTACGGGCAGCTGGCGTGGTCGCTTCGCACCGACGACCGCGTCGAGGTGTTCGACCGGACGAACGTCCGCAGCCTGACTCCCGAGATGATCGGTGGGCCGGTCGAGATCACGGTCGCCGACCTGTCGTTCATCTCCCTGCCGATCGTTCTGCCGGCCCTGATCGAATGCACCGTGCCCGGTGGGAACCTGCTGCCGATGGTCAAGCCACAGTTCGAAGTCGGCCGCGAACGCCTCGGTGCCGGGGGAGTCGTGCGGGATCCGCTGCACCGCGCCGAGGCGGTGGTGCGGGTCGCCGGTGTCGCCGCCGGGCTCGGCTGGCCGGCACACGGTGTCGTGCGCAGCCCGCTGCCCGGTCCGTCGGGAAACGTGGAATTCTTCCTATGGCTGCGCCGCGGCGGTGGCGGCCTGACGGAGGACCAGATCGTGCAGATCGTGACCAGCGGGGAGGAGGGGGCGGGATGAAGCCGGTGCTGCTGGTCGCGCACACCACCCGCCGTCCGATCGTGTCGCTGGCCAACCGGGCGGCCGATCAGCTCTGTACGGCCGGCGTCGAGGTGCGGATGCTCGCGACCGAGGCGGCTGCCTGCGTGTCCGCTCCGGTGCAGGTCGTCGACGCGCCTGACGCCGCCGACGGCTGCGAGCTGGTGATCGCTCTCGGCGGCGACGGGACCTTCCTGCGCGCGGCGGAACTGGCCCGGCCGGCCGGGGTACCGATGCTCGGCGTCAACATGGGGCACGTCGGCTTCCTGGCCGAGGCCGAGCCGCAGGCGCTCGACGACGCGGTCGAGGCCCTCGTCGACGGGCGGTACACCGTCGAGGAGCGGGTGACCGTCGATGCCCAGGTGATCATCGATGGGGTCGTCACGGCCCGGGCCTGGGCGCTGAACGAGGCCTCGGTCGAGCGGATGAACCGGGAGCGGATGCTCGAGATCGCCGTCGCCGTCGACGAACGGCCGCTGCTGCGCTTCGGGTGCGACGGCTTGATCTGCGCGACCCCGACCGGGTCGACCGCGTACGCGTTCTCGACGGGCGGCCCGATCGTCTGGCCGAACGTCGACGCGCTGCTCATCGTCCCTAATGCGGCGCACGCATTGTTCTCCCGTCCGATCATCGTGGCGCCGGCCTCGGTCGTCGACGTCGACCTGCTCAGCCGCCAGCACGAGGCCGTGCTCAGCTGCGACGGCCGGCGGTCCTTCGCCGTCCCCGCCGGCGCTCGGGTCCGGATGCGGCGCGGCGAGCTGCCGGTCCGGGTCGTCCGGCTCGACGAGCTCAGCTTCGCCGACCGGCTGGTGTCGAAGTTCCAGTTGCCGGTGCGCAGCCTGCGGGAGGCGTCGCCCCCGCCGGTGGACGACTCGGACGTGCTCTGATGCTTGACGAGCTGCGGATCCGCGGGCTCGGCGTGATCGACGAGGCCGTCCTGCCGCTGGGTCCCGGCCTCACGGTCGTGACCGGCGAGACCGGGGCCGGCAAGACGATGGTCGTCACCGGCCTGCTGCTGCTGTTCGGCGGCCGGGCCGACTCGGCCCGGGTCCGGACCGGCGCCGAGCAGGCCAGCGTCGACGGCCGCCTGCACCCGGTCGCCGGTCCGCCGTGGCGCAGCGGGTGCGCGAGGCCGGCGGCGAGCTGGACGACGACGAGCTCGTCCTGCGCCGGGTCGTCGCCGCGAGCGGTCGCTCCCGGGCCTATGTCGGCGGCGCCCCGGCCCCGGTGGCCGTGCTGGCCGAACTGGCCGAGCAGCTGCTGGCCGTGCACGGGCAGGCCGACCAGCTGCGCCTGGTCCGTCCGTCCGCGCAGCGGCAGGCGCTCGACCGGTACGCCGGCGTCGAACTCGACGACTTCGTCGCGGCCTACGCCCGTTGGCGCGCGGCCGCGGCCGAACTCGCCGACCGGGTCGGGCGGGCCGCCGAACTGCGGCGCGAGACCGATCTGCTCGCCCACGGCATCGCCGAGATCGAGCAGGCGGCGCCCCAGCCGGGCGAGGCGGACGAACTCGCGCATCTCGCCGCCCGCCTGGGCCACGCCGACACCCTGACCGTGGCCGCACGGGCCGCCCACGACGCGCTGCTCGGCGATCCGGACGACCCGGCCACCGAGGCCGCCGACGTCTCCCAGCTGCTCGGGGCCGTCGCCCGCACGCTGGGGCAGCAGCAGGGCGACGACCCCGACCTCGACGCGCTGGCCCGCCGGCTCGCCGAGCTGGCGGTGCTCGCCGCCGACCTCGGCGCCGAGTTCGGCGCCTACGCCGAGCAGCTCGACGCCGACCCGACCCGCCTCGAGCAGGTCGAGGCGCGGCGGGCCGCGCTCAACGCGCTGATGCGCAAGTACTGCGACGAGCCCGAGCCCAGCCTCGACGCGGTGCTGTGCTGGGCCGACGCCGCCCGGTCGCGGCTGGCCGAGATCGACGTCTCCGACGAGGCCATCGCGGCCCTGCGGGCCCGAGCCGACGCCGCGGCCACCGAGGTCGCCGAGCACGCCGCCGCGCTCGGCGAGACCCGGCGCAAGGCCGCCGCCGAGCTCGCGGCCGCGGCGAGCGCCGAACTCGCCGGCCTGGCGATGGCCGACGCGCAGCTGCAGGTGGAGGTCACCGCGCGGGCGCCCGGCGGAGGCTTGCCGACCCTCACGGTCGCCGGCCAAGAGGTCGGGGTCGCCGCCGACGGCGCCGACGACGTCCAGCTGCTGCTGCGCCCGCACCCCGGCGCGCCGGCCCTCCCGGTCGGCCGCGGGGCGTCCGGCGGCGAGCTGTCGCGGGTGATGCTCGCGCTCGAGGTGTGCCTGGTCGGCACCGATCCGGTGCCGACCCTGGTGTTCGACGAGATCGACGCCGGGGTGGGCGGTCGGGCCGCCGTCGAGGTCGGCCGCCGGCTGGCCCGGCTGGCCCGCGAGCGGCAGGTCCTCGTCGTCACGCACCTACCGCAGGTCGCCGCGTTCGCCGACCGGCACGTCGTCGTTGACAAACCGGCCGGAGGGGGTGACGGTGGCGTCACGGCGAGCGACGTGAGGGTCGTCGCCGGAGACGACCGGATTGCCGAGTTGGCCCGGATGCTGGCCGGGTCGGATACGGCCACCGCCCGCGAACACGCGGCGGAGCTGCTCGGCCGATGCGACCGCGGCGGCCGTCGACCCCAGCCGCGCCGGAACGGCCGTCGGACGGCCAGAAAGACCGGCTGAGAAAGTCCGTCCCGATCGGGCGTGGCGCAGCCCAGACTGATCGGGTACCGGATGGCACGATTGACCCCCATGAAGCTTGCAACGATGCGCCGCCGACCCGACGCGCTCCCCGGCGTCGCTGGGGTGGCCCGGCTGGATCGTCGCACCCCCCGTCTCGCCGGCCGGCTGAACCGCGGCGACATCGCGATCATCGACCACGTCGACCTCGACCGGATGGCCGCCGAGGCGCTCGTCGGCGGCCAAGCCGGCGGCGATCATCAACGCCCAGCCGAGCATCTCCGGCCGCTACCCGAACCTCGGTCCCGCAGCTGATCGTCTCGCACGGCATCCTGCTGCTCGACAATGTCGGGGCCGAGATCTTCGCCGCCGTGAAGGAGGGCACGAAGATCCGCATCGACGGCGCACACCGTGTTCGTCGGCGAGACCCCGGTCGTCACCGGCACGGCTCAGGACATCGAGACGGTCGAACACCTGATGTTCGAGGCGCAGGGCCGGGTTGTCGTCCCAGCTCGAGGCGTTCGCGGTGAACACCTCCGAGTTCATGAGCCGCGAGCGGAGCCTGCTGCTCGACGGCGTCGGCATCCCCGAGGTCCGGACCAGGTTCGCCGGTCGGCACGTGCTCGTGGTCGTGCGCGGCCACGACTACGAACGCGACCTCAAGTCGCTCAAGCACTACATCCGCGAGTACAAGCCGGTGCTCGTCGGCGTCGACGGTGGCGCCGACGCGCTGCTCGAGGCCGGGCACAAGCCGCACGTGATCGTCGGGGACATGGACGCGGTGTCCGATGCCGCCCTGGCCAGCGGCGCCGAGGTGATCGTCCACGCGTACTCGGACGGCCGGGCGCCGGGGCTGGCCCGCGTCCAGGACCTCGGCATCGAAGCCGTCACCTTCCCGACCTCGGGCACGCAGCGAGGACGCGGCGATGCTGCTCGCCGACGACAAGGGCGCCGAGCTGGTCGTCGCCGTCGGCAGCCACGCCACGCTGACCGAGTTCCTCGACCGCGGCCGGGCCGGCATGGCCTCGACGCTTCCTCACCCGGCTGCGGCTGGGCGCCAAGGTCGTCGACGCCAACGGCGTCACCCGGCTCTACCGCAACCGGATCTCCGGCGCGGCGCTGCTGCTGCTCGTGATCGCCGCCCTGATCGCGGTGGTTGCGGCCCTTGCGGTTTCCGACTCCGGCCGCACGTACCTCCACTCGTTGCAACACGACTGGACCAACGCCGTCAACTGGATACAGGACAAGTTCTCGTGATCTCCTTCCGGTACCACCTGGTCTCCATCGTCGCGGTCTTCCTGGCCCTGGCCCTCGGCATCGTCGTGGGGACGACCGCGCTGAACGGTCCGATCACCAAGGACCTACGGCGGCAGGTCAACGACGCCAAGAAGCAGCGCGACACCCTCGCCGCCCAGGTGAAGCTGCTGCAGGGGCAGGTCGACGACGCCGGACAGTTCGCCGCCACCTACGGCGACCAGCTCGTCGCCGGCAGCCTCGCCAACCAGAACATCGTCGAGATCGTCCTGCCCGGCGCCACGAACGACATGCAGGACGGCGTGGCCCGCGACGTGAGCGCGGCCGGCGGCAAGATCAGCGGGCGCATCACGGTGACCAAGTACCTACCTCGACCCGTCCCGCGGAGCCGGTGTGGTGTCGCTGGCCACCGGTCCCGCGCACCCCAGCGGTTGGACGGCGCCGGAGACCAACGACGCCGCGCAGCTCGGCGGCGGGTTGCTGGCCTACATCCTGCTCGGCCTCGGCTCGCAGACCGACCTGACCCAGGTATTCGGCGCCTTCGCCGAGCTGCACATGGTCGAGACCGACGGCCAGACCCTGACGCCGGCCAAGACCGTGATCGTTCTCGGGCACGGGACGATGACCGCGAGCGACTACGCGGGCCAGGCCGAACTCGCGCTGGTCGCGGCCTCGCCAAGGCCGGCGGGCACGTCGTCGTGGCCGGCGACAACACGTCGGCGACCGGCAGCGGACTGGTCTCGCTGGTCCGCGAGTCGAAGACCCAGCGGGAGGCCGTGTCGACCGTCGACAACGCCGACAACGCCTTCGGGCCAACTGTCGGCCGTCCTCGCCCTCGCCGGGTCCACCAAGGGCCAGGTGGGACACTACGGAACGGGGAAGGGCGCGGACGCGCTCTTCCCGGCACCGTCGAAGTAAGGGACGTATGGAACTCCCCACCCCACCGCAGGCTGTCGCGGCGCTGGCGGCCTTCGTCCGAGACCGGCTCGGTGAGGTGTCGGACACCCTCGCCCCGCTGTGGAGCCGGCGCGGCGAACAGGTCGAGGTCCTGTCCGCGCGGACGGGGGCCACCACGATCGCTCGGTCGTGGCCGCCGCCCGCCAGTTGGCGCTGGTCATCGTCGGGGCGGCCGCCCCGTTCGCGCCGACCTCGTACTCGCGGGCCCGGCTGATCCGGCAGATGCACGCGAGCGGCCTGCTGACCGACGAGCACGTCCGCCGGGCCGAGCAGGTGCTGGCGCTGGAAGAGGACCCGGAGCGCGCCCGCCGGTGATTTCGTCGGCACCCACACCGGCGCGCCGCCCGGACGATTCCCGTTCTGTCGGTCAGGGGTGTTAGCGTGGACTTCCGTGGATCGAACGCTGACGGGCATCACCAAGCACCTGTTCGTCACCGGAGGCGTCGCCTCCTCGCTGGGTAAGGGCCTCACCGCCTCCAGCCTCGGATCACTTCTGAAGGCCCGCGGACTGCGCGTGACCATGCAGAAGCTCGATCCGTACCTCAACGTCGACCCGGGAACGATGAACCCGTTCCAGCACGGCGAGGTCTTCGTCACCGAGGACGGCGCCGAGACCGACCTCGACGTCGGGCACTACGAGCGCTTCCTCGACACCGACCTCGTCGGCTCCGCGAACGTCACCACCGGCCAGGTGTACTCGACCGTGATCGCCAAGGAGCGGCGCGGCGAGTACCTGGGCGACACGGTGCAGGTGATCCCGCACATCACCAACGAGATCAAGGACCGCATCCGCGCGATGGCCGCGCCGGGTGCCGACGGCAAGGCGCCGCACGTCGTGATCACCGAGATCGGCGGGCACGGTCGGCGACATCGAGTCGCTGCCGTTCCTCGAGGCGGCCCGCCAGGTCCGGCACGACGTCGGGCGGGACAACTGCTTCTTCCTGCACGTGTCGCTCGTGCCCTACCTCGCGCCGTCCGGCGAGCTGAAGACCAAGCCGACCCAGCACTCGGTCGCGGCGCTGCGCAGCATCGGTATCACCCCGGACGCGATCGTCTGCCGCTCCGACCGCGAACTGCCCGACTCGGTGAAGCGCAAGATCTCGCTGATGTGCGACGTCGATGCCGAGGCCGTGGTGGCCGCCGTCGACGCGCCGAGCATCTACGAGATCCCGAAGGTCCTGCACGGCGAGGGCCTCGACGCCTACGTCGTGCGCCGGCTCGGCCTGCCGTTCCGTGATGTCGACTGGACGGTGTGGGGCGACCTGCTCGAGCGGGTCCGGCAACCCGAAGTGCGAGCTCACGGTCGCCCTGGTCGGCAAGTACATCGACCTGCCGGATGCGTACCTCTCGGTCGTCGAGGCGCTGCGGGCCGGAGGCTTCGCGCACCGGGCCAAGGTGAACATCCGCTGGGTGCCCTCCGACTCCTGCGAGACGCCGGCCGGGGCGGCGCACGCGCTGGCCGGCGTCGACGGCGTGGTCATCCCGGGTGGCTTCGGTATCCGCGGCATCGAGGGCAAGATCGGCGCGCTGCGGCACGCGCGCGAGCGCGGCATCCCGGCCCTGGGGCTGTGCCTGGGGCTGCAGTGCATGGTCATCGAGGCGGCCCGCAACCTCGCCGGCATCGACCGAGGCGAATTCGGCCGAGTTCGAGCCCGAGACCCCCGCATCCGGTGATCGCGACGATGGCCAGCCAGGTCGCCGCCGTCTCCGGCGAGGCCGACCTCGGCGGCACGATGCGGCTCGGCGCCTACCCGGCGAATCTCGTCCCGGGCTCGGTGGTCGCGCAGGCGTACGGCACCGACGGCGGTCTCCGAGCGGCACCGGCACCGCTACGAGGTCAACAACTCCTACCGCGAGCGGCTCGAGAAGGCCGGCCTGGTCGTGTCCGGCGAGTCCCCGGACGGGCGGCTCGTCGAGTTCGTCGAGCTGCCGCGCCGACGTCCACCCGTTCTACGCCGGCAACCCAGGCCCACCCGGAGTTGAAGTCGCGCCCCACCCGGGCGCACCCGCTGTTCCGGGCGTTCGTCGGCGCGGCCCTGGCCTACAACGCGGCCGAACGGCTGCCGGTCGAGATCCCGGACGACATCGACCTGGCGCCGGCGCCGCCGATCGCGGCCGAGAGCACCGAGGAAGCGCCGGTCGGGCAGGTCGGGGCAGCGCGCTGATGGGTGAGCTCGACCCCTACGACGTGATCGGGTCGGAGAAGAAGTACGACGGCAAGATCATCAGCGTCCGGGTCGACGACGTGCGCATGAGCGACGGCGCCGTCGCCCAGCGGGAGGTCGTCTCGCACCCCGGCGCGGTGGCCGTGGTGGCGCTGGACGACGAGGGCAAGGTCGTGCTCGTCAACCAGTACCGGCCGGCGATCCGGGCCCGCCTGGACGAGCTCCCGGCCGGGCTGCTCGACGTTGACGGCGAGCCGGCCCTGCAGGCCGCCCAGCGCGAACTGGCCGAGGAGACCGGGCTCGCGGCCGATGAGTGGAACGTGCTGGTCGACCTGCACAGCTCGCCCGGCATGACCGACGAAGCCGTCCGGGTCTACCTGGCCCGCGGGCTCTCGTCGGTCGGCAGCGACGTTCGAGGCCGAGCACGAGGAAGTGACGATGACGGTGTTCCGCGAGCCGTTGTCCGAGGCGGTGCGCCGGGTACTGTCCGGCGGCATGACGAACGCCTCCGCGGTGGCCGGCATCCTGGCCGCGGTCCACGGCCGCGCGACCGGCTGGCGCGATCTGCGCCCGGCCGACGCCCCCTGGCCCGCCCGTCCCGACCGCTGAGCGCCGTGCCGGCCGCCACGCGACGCCTCGTCCCCGCGGCGGTGGTGCGCAGCTACCTCGACCACCTCGCCGTCGAGCGGGGCGCGTCGGTCAACACGCTCGCCGCGTACCGCCGCGACCTCGATCGCTACCTCGCCTACCTGTCCGGTCTCGGGATCGACGCGCTCGACGCGGTCGACGCGGTCGCGGTCAGCGGCTTCCTGGCCTACCTGCGCACCGGCGACGCGGACCACCCGGGCCTGTCGGCGGCCTCGGTCGCCCGGGCGATCGCCGCGGTGCGGGGATTGCACCGGTTCGCCCTCGACGACGGGCTGGTCGCCGGTGGACGTCTCGCGGGAGGTGCGCCCGGCCGCCCCGCCGCGCCGGCTGCCCAAGGCGATCCCGGTCGACGACGTGGAGCGCCTGCTCGACGCGGCCGGCTACGCCGGCACGTCCCTCGCGGTGCGCGACCGGGCGCTGCTCGAACTGCTGTACGGGACGGGCGCGCGCATCTCGGAGGCCGTCGGTCTCGACGTCGATGACATCGACCTCACCGACAACACCGTGCTGCTGACCGGCAAGGGGGACAAGCAGCGCCGCGTGCCGGTCGGGTCGTACGCGGCGAAGGCGGTCGCCGCCTACCTGGTGCAGGCCCGCCCGGGCCTGGCCGCGAGCGGGGCCGGTTCGCCCCGGTTGTTCCTGAATTCGCGCGGCGGGCCGCTGTCCCGGCAGTCGGCCTGGGTGGTGCTGCGGACCGCGGCCGAACGGGCCGGGCTGGCGACCGGGATCTCGCCGCACACACTGCGGCACTCCTTCGCGACCCACCTGATCGAGGGCGGGGCGGACGTCCGGGTCGTGCAGGAACTGCTCGGCCACGCGTCGATCATGACCACGCAGATCTACACGCTCGTCACGGTGGACACGCTGCGAGAGGTGTACGCGAGCGCCCACCCGCGGGCCGGAAAGGGGACCGGTCCGCGGGCGGGCAAGACGGGGCGCGGGTGAGTCGCCCGGCCGACCCGGGCGGCTGGGGTAGCCTCGGCGCCGACCCCAAGGTGTGCGTCCGAGCAGGAGGGCAGCCCGGCACATGACGACCCCGACGCCGCCCGCCGGCGAGCCCGAGTCGGGCGCGCTGTTCCCGGTCGAGCCGAACCGTCCCGCCGACCCTGCTCTTGCCCGCCGCCGCCGGGAGCTGCCCGAGCCGCCGCCGTTGCAGCGGCACGGGCCGGCCCGCGTCATCGCGCTGTGCAACCAGAAGGGCGGCGTGGGCAAGACGACGTCGGCCATCAACCTCGGCGCGGCGCTCGCCGAGGTCGGGCGGCGGGTGCTGCTCGTCGACTTCGACCCGCAGGGCGCACTCTCGGCCGGGCTCGGCATGCAGCCGCACCAGCTCGACCGCACGACCTACAACCTGCTCATGGAGCGCAGCGTCGGCATCGACGACGTCCTGCTGAAGACCTCGGTGCCGGGCATCGATCTGCTGCCGAGCAACATCGACCTCTCGGCGGCCGAGATCCAGCTCGTCGGCGAGGTGGCCCGCGAGCAGACGCCTCGCGCGAGCGATCGCCCCGGTGCTGGGCGACTACGACTTCGTGCTGATCGACTGCCAGCCGTCGTTGGGCCTGCTCACGGTCAACGCGCTGACCGCCTCGCACGGAGTGATCATCCCGCTCGAGTGCGAGTTCTTCAGCCTGCGCGGCGTCGCCCTGCTGATCGACACCATCGAGAAGGTGCAGGAGCGGCTCAACCCGAATCTCAAGCTCGACGGCATCCTGGCCACGATGTACGACGGCCGCACGCTGCACGGCCGCGAGGTGTTCTCCCGGGTGCTGGAGGCATTCGGCGACACCGTCTTCGACACGGTCATCTCGCGGACGGTGCGGTTCCCGGAGACCACGGTCGCCGGCGAGCCGATCACCTCGTGGGCGCCGTCGTCGACCGGCGCCAAGGCCTACCGCAACCTCGCGCGTGAGGTCATCGCGCGGTCATGATCACCCCACGAAATCGCTCCGCACAGAACGCTCCACGATTGCGCGGGGGGCCCGAATGACGCTGGAGGCAGAGGACGTCGTCGAGATCGACGAGATGGTCGCCGAGTCGACGGCGCCACTGAACGATGCGGTCTTCAGCGTCCGCCTGGACAACTTCGAGGGTCCGTTCGATCTGCTGCTCAACCTGATCAGCCGCCGCCAACTCGACGTCACCGAGGTCGCGCTCTCGCAGGTGACCGACGAGTTCATCAGCTACCTCGCCGGGATGGACGAGTGGGACCTGGGCAAGGCGACCGAGTTCCTCGTCGTGGCCGCCACGCTGCTCGACCTCAAGGCCGCCCGCCTGCTGCCGGCCGCCGAGGTCGAGGACGAGGAGGACCTCGCGCTGCTCGAGGCGCGCGACCTGCTCTTCGCCCGGCTGCTGCAGTACCGGGCGTACAAGCTGGCCGCGGCGTACCTCGGCGAGCTGGACCGGACCCAGTCGCGCCGCTTCGGGCGCGCCGTCGAGCTCGAGCCCCGGTTCGCCGAGCTGCTGCCCGAGGTGCTCATCGGTGTCAGCCCGCAGCAGTTCGCCGCGATCGCCGCGGCGGCGATGGTGCCCAAGCCGGTGCCGCTGGTGATGACCGACCACGTCCACGCGCCGCAGGTGAGCGTGCGCGAGCACATGGCCGTGCTCCGCGACCGGCTGCGCCGGCACGGGGCGTCCACGTTCCGGGCTCTGGTCAGCGACTGCACAATCACGCTCGAGGTGGTGGCCCGGTTCCTCGGGCTGCTCGAGCTGTACCGCGAGGGGTCGGTGGCCTTCGACCAGGCGGCGGCGCTCGCCGAGCTGAGGGTCCGCTGGACGGGCTCCGACGACGACCAGCCGGCCGAGGAACCCGCCGGCCCCGACGAGGACTACGGATGAGTGAGCCGAACATCGAGACGATCGACGAAGCGCCCGAGGCGACGGCCGAGGAGGCCCCGGCCGGGGTGGTCGCGGCCGAGGAGCAGCCGGTCGACGCGGCGCTGCCGCTCGTCGCCGCCCAGCCGGTCGAGCCCGAGCAGCTGGCGGCGGCCCTGGAGGCGATCCTGTTCGTCGTCGAGGCGCCGGTGACGGTGGCGACGCTCGCCGTGGCCGTCGCCCAGCCGACCGACGTCGTGCTCGCCGCCCTCGACCTGCTCCGCACCGGCTACGACGAGCGCGGTGCCGGGATCGAGCTGCGCGAGGTCGGCGGCGGTGTGCGCATCTACACCCGTCCCGAGCACGCCGAGATCGTGGAGCACTTCCTGCAGGAGGGCCAGCGCAGCAAGCTCACCCAGGCCGCCCTCGAGACCCTCGCCGTGATCGCCTACCGCCAGCCGGTGACCCGATCGCGGGTCTCGGCGATCCGGGGCGTCAACGTCGACGGCGTCGTGCGCACCCTGCTCGCCCGCGGGTTGATCGTCGAGGTCGGGACCGACCCCGAGACCGGCGGCGGGCTGTTCCGCACCACCGAGCTGTTCCTCGAGCGGATGGGTCTGAACTCGCTCGACGAGCTGCCGTCGCTGGCGCCGCTGCTGCCGGACATCGACGGCTTGGACGCCATCGTCGGCGATGAGTGAGCCGCCGGACGGCATCCGCCTGCAGAAGGTGCTGGCGGCCGCCGGGCTCGGGTCGCGCCGGGTCAGCGAGGAGCTGATCGCCGAGGGGCGGGTGACCGTCGACGGCACCGTCGCCGAGCTCGGCACCCGCGTCGACCCGCAGACCGCGGTGATTCATGTCGACGGTGACCGGGTGGTCGTCCGCGACGACCTCGTGTACCTCGCGCTGAACAAGCCCCGCGGCGTGCTGAGCGCGATGAGCGACTCCCGCGGGCGGCCGACCGTGGGCGATCTCGTCGCCGACCGGCCGCAGCGGCTGTTCCACGTGGGCCGCCTCGACGCCGACAGCGAGGGGCTGTTGCTGCTGACCAACGACGGCGAGCTCGCCCACCGGCTCATGCACCCCTCGTTCGGTGTCCTCAAGACCTACCTGGCCACCGTCCCGGCGCCGGTGGGCCGGGAGGTCGGCCGCCGGTTGCGCAGCGGCGTCGAACTCGAGGACGGGCCGGTGAAGGTCGACTCGTTCCGCATCGTCCAGACGCAGGGCAAGCAGGCGATCGTCGAGGTCGTCCTGCATGAGGGGCGCAAGCACATCGTGCGGCGGGCGCTGGCCGAGGTCGGGCACCCCGTCACCCGGCTCGTCCGGACCCGGATCGGTCCCGTCCACCTCGGCGGCCAGCGGGCCGGGACGCTGCGCGAGCTCTCGCGCAGCGAGATCGCCGACCTGCATCGGCTGGCCGAAGCGGTGCCCACCTAGGCTGTCCCGGGCGACAGATCGGAGCGGACGGCGATGGCAGTACGGGCAGTGCGGGGCGCGATCCAGGTGGACGCCGACGACCGCGACGAGATCCTGCAGGGTGCGGCGGAACTCGTCACCGCGGTGCTGCACCGCAACAACATCGACCCGGCCGACCTCATCAGCATCCTGTTCACCGCGACGCCCGACCTCACGGCCGAGTTCCCCGCCTACGCGGCCCGGCAGATGGGGCTGACCGATGTCCCGCTGCTGTGCACCACCGAGATCGCGGTGCCCGGTTCGATGCCGCGGGTGCTGCGCCTGATGGCACACGTGGAGACGCCGCTCACCCGGGCTGACATCCGGCACGTGTACCTGCGGGGCGCGGCGGCCCTGCGGACCGACCTGCCGCAGTAGGCATCCGTATCCTCAGGTACGTGCCTTCAGCAGATCCACACTTCACCGGCGTCGTCGCGCTGGACGGTCCCTCCGGCACCGGCAAGTCGACGGTGGCCCGCCGGCTGGCCTGCCGCCTCGGCGCCCGCTACCTGGACACCGGCGCCATGTACCGGGCCGCCACCGTCGCGACGTTGCGCAAGGGGGTCGACCTCGCCGACGGCGTGGCGGTCACCGCGGTCGTCGAGTCGGCCCGGATCGAGATCTCGACCGACCCGGACAACGTGTCCATCACGCTGGACGGCGAGCCGGTCGATCAGGAGATCCGGGCGGCCGAGACGACCGCAGCCGTGAGCGCGGTGTCGGCGGTGCCGGCCGTGCGGGCGATGCTCGTGGACGCCCAGCGGGAGCTGATCGCCGACGGCGGCATCGTCGTGGAGGGCCGCGACATCGGCTCGGTCGTCTGGCCCACAGCGCGTCCCAAGGTCTACCTGACCGCGAGCCCGGAGGCCCGGGCCCGGCGCCGGGCCGGCGAGCTCGGCGGCGACGTGGCGACGGTCGCGGCCGACATCGCCCGCCGTGACCGCCTCGACAGCAGCCGGGCCGCGAGTCCGCTGACGCAGCCGGAGGACGCGATCGAGCTCGACACGACCGATCTCGACATCGACCAGGTCGTCGAGCGTCTCGTCGAGCTCGCCGGGCAGTCCGCGCGCTGATGTACGCGCCGTCCGTCGCCGACCGCATCTTCGGGTCGGGCCCGTTGCGCCGCCGGCAGGCCGTGGCGCGCCTGCTCGCGCGCGGGCTCGGCCGGATCGAGGTGCACGGGTTGGAGCGGGTCCCGGCCAGCGGAGCGCTCGTGCTGGCCGTCAACCATCGGGACTTCCTGGACGGGCCGCTCATCTTCGGCTTCGTCCGGCGGCCGGTGAGCTTCCTGGTGAAGATCGAGGCGTTCACCGCTCGGGCGACGCCGTTGCTGACCGGCACGGGCCAGATCCCGGTCGTGCGCGACCGTCCCGATGTGGCCGCGGTGCGGTTCGCCCTGCGGCTCCTGCGCGGCGGGGGCGTCATCGGCGTGTTCCCCGAGGGGACGCGCGGCGACGGGCTCGTCCGCACGGCGCGGCCGGGGGTCGGCTACTTCGCCCTGCGGACCGGGGCCAAGGTCGTGCCGGTGGCGTGCCACGGGACCGACTCGTTGAAGCACCGGCGGCTGCGGCGGCCGGCGGTCCGGATCACGATCGGCGACCCGATCGACCTGGGCCGGGTGCCGGCGGGCCAGCGGGTGAACCGGCAGGCGGTGCTCGCCGCGACCGAGCAGGTCCGCGCCACCCTCGCCGGCCTGGTGGCCGAGACGAGCCTGACGACCGATGAGCGGATGGCGGCATGACCGAGCCCGAGGACGGCGCGCAGACCGAGGACGGCACGCAGGCGGAGGTTGCGCCGGTCGTCGCCGTGGTCGGCCGGCCGAACGTCGGCAAGTCGACGCTGGTCAACCGCATCCTCGGCCGCCGCGAGGCGGTCGTGCAGGACGTGCCGGGCGTGACCCGCGACCGCGTTGCCTACGACGCCGTCTGGAACGGGCGCCGGTTCACGCTGGTCGACACCGGCGGCTGGGAGCCGGACGCCCGCGGCCTGCAGGCGATGGTCTCCGCCCAGGCCGAGCGGGCGGTCGTGACGGCCGACGTCGTCCTGTTCGTGGTCGACGGCCGGACGGGGGCGACTGAGACCGACCTCGTAGTCGCCCGCACGCTGCGCCGGGCCGAGCGGCCGGTCGTCCTGGCCGTCACCAAGGTCGACGACGAGCGCCTCGAACCCGACGTCGCCGAGTTGTGGTCGCTCGGGCTCGGTGAGCCGCACCCGGTGAGCGGCCTGCACGGCCGGGGGAGCGGCGACCTGCTCGACGCCGTGCTGGAGCGGCTGCCGGATGCCCCGGCCGACGCCGATCTCGAGGGTGGGCCCCGCCGGGTCGCGCTGGTCGGTCGGCCGAACGTCGGTAAGTCGAGCCTGCTCAACCGGCTGACCGGCGAGGACCGCTCGGTCGTGGACTCGGTGGCCGGCACGACGATCGACCCGGTCGACAGCCTGGTCGGGCTCGGCGGGGAAGTCTGGCGCTTCGTCGACACCGCCGGGCTGCGCCGCCGCGTCAACCAGGCGAGCGGCATGGAGTACTACGCGAGCCTGCGGACGGCCGCGGCGATCGAAGCGGCCGAGGTCGCCGTCGTGCTGCTCGACGCGTCCGAGCGGCTCAGCGAGCAGGACCAGCGCGTCATCGCCGAGGTCGTCGAGGCGGGCCGGGCCCTCGTCCTGGCGTTCAACAAGTGGGATCTGGTGGACGAGGACCGGCGCGAGTACCTCGAGAAGGAGATCGCGCGCGACCTCGCCCGGGTCGCCTGGGCGCCGAGGGTGAACGTGTCGGCCAAGACCGGGCGTGCGGTCGAGAAGCTCGCCGCGGCGCTGCGCACGTCGCTCGACTCGTGGGACACCCGCATCTCGACGGGGCGGTTGAACACCTGGCTCACCGAAGTGGTCGGCCAGACGCCCCCGCCCCCGCGAGGCGGCAAGGCGCCGCGGGTGCTGTTCGCGACCCAGGCCGACACCCGCCCGCCGCGCTTCGTGCTCTTCACCACCGGCTTCCTCGAGGCCGGCTACCGCCGCTTCCTGGAACGCCGGCTGCGCGAGGACTTCGACTTCACCGGCACGCCGATCGAGATCTCCGTCCGCGTCCGCGAGAAACGCAAGCGCTGAGCCGGCGCCGCCGCCGATCAGGCCGCGTTGAGACGCTCGCGGCCGACAACGTACGGCAGGTAGTGCCGTAGGTAGATCACTTGATAGCCACCCACGGCCTCGAGCGGGATCACGTAGAACGTCATGTCGCCGGCGATGACGAAGAAGTGATCGACTTCGTCGGGCGTGTAGACGGCCGCGCCGTTGCCGCGGGTCGACGAGATGCGCACGACCCACGAACCGGCTGCCGTGCTGGTCGTCACTGACCAGCAAGTCGTAGCGGCAGGGCTCGAGCGGCCAGGCCACGGCGTACCCGCGCAGCGTGAACCAGGCCGCTGCCAGCATGGGACCGGCGCGGTTCAGATGGCGGGGCTGAGACGGCCTGGCGAACGATGCGCGTTCAGGAGGACGGGACCCGTCCAGGTGACCGACATCGAGGCCGAGCCGGGCGGAGTGTGCCCGGAGCGAGCCCAGGACCGAACCGCCGGTACTCGCGAGGGCGAGACGCTCAACTACTTCGGACCACGCCCGGCTCGCCGCGACCGCGCCGGCGAGATCCCGGTCCGACCATCGGCGCTGCCCGGTGAAATGTCTGTGGTCGAGGCCGAGTTCATCGGCGCGGCGGCGCGCCGAGCGCAGCGCGCCGGACGACTGCGGCGGCAGCCCGAGGCGGCGTAGGACGCCGCGCCACGATCGGGCATCGGCGATCGCTGCGGCGAGGTCATCGTCGGAGTAGCGGGCCATGGCGAGACGCTAACGCGGACGGGCGACAGGTTCCGGCCCGGTCGGGAAGTCACAAGACGGTGCTGGGGTAGGGTTGGCGCGGTCATTTCGACCATCGGGACGTGGCGCAGTTTGGTAGCGCACTGGTCTGGGGGACCAGGGGTCGCAGGTTCAAATCCTGTCGTCCCGACAGATGGCAGAGGTCGGCGCGGGAGGTTCGGTGACCGAAACGACCAGTGCCGGGACGGATCGGCTCTGGACGGTCCCGAACGCGTTGAGCGTTCTGCGCCTGCTCGGCGTGCCGCTGTTCCTGTGGCTGCTGCTCGGCCCGCACGCTGACGCGTGGGCGCTCGTCGTCCTCGCCGTCTCCGGTTTCACCGACTGGCTCGACGGCGTGCTGGCCCGCAAGCTGAACCAGATGAGCGCCTTCGGGGCGCTGCTCGACCCGCTCGCCGACCGCCTGTACATCCTGGCCACGCTGGTCGGACTCGTGCTGCGGCACGTCATCCCGCTCTGGCTGGCCGTCGTCATCGTCGGGCGGGACGTCGTCGTGGGCCTCGCGCTGCCCCGGCTGCGCAAGGCCGGCTACGGGCCGCCGGCCGTCCACTACCTCGGCAAGGCAGCGACGTTCTGCCTGCTGTACGCGTTCCCGCTGCTGCTGCTCGGCACCTACCACGGCACCGCGGCCGACATCGCCCGCCCGCTGGCCTGGGCCTTCACGATCTGGGGCACTTCGCTCTACGTGTGGTCCGGGGTGGTCTACCTGCACCAGATCGCCGGGCTCATCCGCAACCCGGTGCGCCGGCCGGCGTGAACGCCACCGACCGGCCCGACGAGCGGAACCTCACCTCCGCCCGCCTGCTCGACGAACTCGTCAACAACAGCCTCGACCCCGGGTACGCGGCCGCGGCCCAGCGTCGCGGCCGGGAACCGTCGCGGCGGTGGTACGACCGGCCGGCCGTGGTCGTCGGCTGCCTGCTCATCGGCTTCGTGCTCGTCGTCGCCTACGTCCGCACCCACCGCCGCGCGCCCGAGGCGGCGAAGGTGCACGACAGCCTCGTCACCCGGGTGCGCGAGGCCCAACACGGCGCGGATCAGCTCAGCCAGCGGCTGCGGGACCTCGAGCAGCAGCTGGCGACCGCCCAGCAGCAGGCGTTGCCGCAGTCCGGCAGCTTGCGCCGCCGGCTCGACCAGGCCGAGCTCGCGGCCGGCCAGACGCCGGCGACCGGCCCTGGGGTCACCGTGACGTTGCGGGAGCCGCCGGCGTCGTCGGCCAGTCCCGGCCCCGGGCGCGGCGGCGCGAACTCGCTGGCCGCGACCAATATCCTCACCGACCGTGATGTCCGCAGCGTCGTCAACGAGCTCTGGCACGACGGCGCCGAGGCGATCGCGGTGAACCAGATCCGCCTGACGCCCACGAGCGCCATCCGGTTCGCCGGCGAGGCGGTGCTCGTCGACTTCCAGCCCATCACCTCGCCCTACAAGATCGAGGCCATCGGCGACTCCGACACCTTGTCGACGAACTTCGCCCAGAGCTCGGTCGCCAGCCGCTACCAGACCCTGGTGAGCGTGAACGACATCGGCTTCTCGTTCACCGAGTCCGATCACCTGAACCTGCCGGCCAGCCCGTCGAGCACGCTGCGCTACGCGCACGTGCCGCCCAAGCGGAGGTCCAAGTGATCGCGGGGCTGGCGCTGGTCGCCGGCATCGTCCTCGGCCTGATCTTCCGCCCGACCGTCCCGACGTGGCTCGAGCCGTACCTGCCGATCGCGGTCGTCGCGGCCCTGGACGCGGTCTTCGGCGGGGTCCGCGCCCGCCTCGACGGGATCTTCGACGCGAAGGTGTTCGTGGTCTCGTTCATCTCGAACGTACTGGTCGCCGCGCTGATCGTGTTCCTCGGCGACAAGCTCGGTGTCGGCAGCCAGCTCTCGACCGCGGTCGTGGTGGTGCTGGGCATCAGGATCTTCGGCAATGCCGCCGCCATCCGTCGACACCTGTTCCGGGCCTGACATGGCCGGAAACCGAGGCCCGTCCCGCCCGGGGAGCCCGCGCGGGCGCCGTCCGGCCGTCGCTCGCCGGCCCCGCCGGCCGGTCGACGCGGTGGACGAGACGAAGGGCGAGACGAAGGGCGAGACCGAACCGGTCGCGCCGGCCCGGCGCTGGCTCACCGGGCGGCACGCCTCGGCCGCCGTCATCGGCGTCCTGACGTTGCTGCTCGGGTTCGCGATCGTCGTGCAGGTGCGGGCCAACTCGTCCGGCGACGCGCTGTCCGGGCTGCGCGAGGACGACCTGATCGGCATCCTGGACAACCAGAACGCCCGGGCCGACCGCCTGCGCCAGCAGATCGCCGATCTGCAGCAGAATCTCCGGCAACTGCAGGACAGCGGCGACCGCTCGGCTGCGGCCCGCAAGCAGGCGGCCGACCAGGCCAACGCGCTCGGGGTGCTGCTCGGCACGCTGCCGGCCACCGGCCCGGGTGTCTCGGTGACGGTGACCGACCCGGACGCCAAGCTCACCGGCGAGGACCTGTACGACCTCGTGCAGGAACTGCGTGGTGCCGGGGCGGAGGCGATCCAGTTCGGCAGCGTCCGGGTCACGACGTCCACCTGGTTCGACGGCAACGGCGGCAGCGTCGAGGTCGACGGCAGCCAGCTCGAGGCCCCGTACCGGGTCACCGCGATCGGTGACTCCAAGACGCTCGACACCGCCCTGAACATCCCCGGCGGGGTGGCCGGCACGGTGCGGGCGGCCGGCGGTGAGCTGACCGTGACCGAACTCGAGAGCCTGACCATCTCGGTCACGAGGGCCACGACCACGCCGAAGTACGCCAAGCCGTCGCACTGACGGCGGCACCCCGGACGCGACTCGGTAGGGTCTGACCCAATCGACCGAGCGACGCGAAAGGCGGGCCGATGAGCGACATCCCCGACGACCTGAAGTACACCGCGGAGCACGAGTGGGTACGGCTCGGCGAGGGGTCGAAGACGGCCCGGGTGGGGATCACCGATTACGCGCAGGGCGCCCTCGGCGACGTCGTGTACGTGTCGCTGCCCGAGGTCGGCGCCCAGGTGACGAAGGGGGCCGCCGTGGGGGAGGTGGAGTCCACGAAGAGCGTCTCGGACATCTACGCGCCGCTGTCCGGCACGGTCAGCGCCCGCAACGAGAAGCTCGACGAGAACCCGGAGCTCATCAACTCCGATCCGTACGGTGAGGGCTGGATCCTGGAGCTCGATCTGTCCGACGACAGCGAGTCCGGGGACCTCCTGGACGCCGCCTCCTACGGCGCCCTGGCGAGCTGACGGGGCGGCCCGGGGCAAGATCGAACTGAGATGTTCGGGTGGATCTCAACCTTCGATTGACCCTCACGGCGGGCCCGGCCTAGGCTCGCTGCACCGACCGAATCCGCACATGTCGCGGCGGCGTTTCCCCCGAGACCGACCGTCCGACACGAAGGGTGGCGCGCGTGTTCTGCACCGCATGTGGCACGGAGAACCTTCCCGGCAGTCACTTCTGCGCGAACTGCGGGGCCGCGCTGCCGGCGGCGGCGTCCGGCCCGGACGTGACCAGCACGATCACGACCGGCACCCAGTTGCCCGACACCGATCCGGAGTTCTCGGCCGAGGCCCACCAGGGCGCCGTCGACGCTCTGACCCCCGGCTCGGCCCTGCTCGTCGTCAAACGCGGGCCGAATGCCGGCAGCCGGTTCCTGCTCGATCAGGACGTCACGTCGGCGGGTCGCCACCCGGACAGCGACATCTTCCTCGACGATGTAACCGTGTCTCGCCGACATGCGGAGTTCCGCCGAGAGGGCAGCGGCTACACCGTGCACGACGTGGGGTCGCTCAACGGCACCTACGTCAACCGGGAACGCATCGACGCCGCCCCGCTGTCCGGCGGCGACGAGGTGCAGATCGGCAAGTTCCGGCTCGTCTACCTGACCGCGGCGGTGCGGGTCGGAGCGAAGGCATGACGTCGGTGGGCGCCGCGCGCGGAACCTCGGCCGCCACGCTCACCATCGGTGACGTCCTCGCCCACCTCAAGGTCGAGTTCCCGGACCTCACGATCAGCAAGATCCGCTTCCTCGAGGACCAGGGCCTGGTGCAGCCGGAGCGGACACCGTCGGGCTACCGGAAGTTCTCGGCCGGCGACGTGAGCCGGCTGCGGTACGTGCTCTCCCAGCAGCGTGACCACTACCTGCCGCTGCGGGTGATCAAGGACCAGCTGGACGCCATCGACCGCGGCCTGGTGCCGCCTGGGACGTCCACCGACAGCCCGCGCACCGCCCACGTGGCCGTCGCCTCGATCGAGAACAACGCGCCGACGGCCGAGCACTTCCGCCCGGCGCCGGCGGCGATGCGACTGTCGCGCGAGGAGCTGCTCAACGCTGCCGGGCTGCGCAGTGACCAGCTCACCGAGCTCGAGCAGTTCGGGCTGGTCAGCAAGAAGCCGGGCGGGCACTACGACGACGACGCCCTGGCCGTGGCCAAGATCGTCGCCGACCTGGCCCGCTTCGGCCTCGAGGGCCGGCACCTGCGGGCCTTCCGGACCGCGGCCGAGCGCGAGGTCGGGCTCTTCTCGCAGATCGTCGAACCCATGTCGCGGCAACGGGGCAGCGAGGCCAAGGCGCGGGCCGAGGAGACGGTGCGCGAGCTGGCGGCGTTGTCGGTACGGCTGCACGCGGCCCTCGTCCAGATCGGGCTGCGCGAGGTCGTGGGCGGGTCCTGAGAGGCCGACCCCGAGCCGCCAACAGCGTGTAGCGTCGACGTCGCGAGCGCTGAGTTCGACAGGAGGTGCGGTCGTGCATCCGATGCGAGTGGTCGGGGTCCGGGTCGAGCTACCGGCCAACCAGCCGGTCGTGCTGCTGCGCGAAGAGGACGGCGTCCGCTACCTGCCGATCTGGATCGGCGCCGTCGAGGCCTCGGCGATCGCGTTCCAGCAGCAGGGCGTGCAGACCCTGCGCCCGCTGACCCACGACCTGTTGCGCGACGTCATCAAGGCGCTCGGCGTGCGCCTCGAGGCCGTGCACATCACCGAGCTGCGCGACGACGTCTACTACGCCGAACTGCGCTTCACCGGGGGCGTGACCGTCAGCGCGCGCCCGTCCGACGCGATCGCCCTGGCCCTGCGGGCTGAGGTCGAGATCCTCGGTTCGGACGCCGTCCTGGACGCCGCCGGCATCGAGATCCCGGACGAGCAGGAGGACGAGGTCGAGCGTTTCCGGGAGTTCCTCGACAACATCTCACCCGAGGACTTCGCCTCCGGCGGCTGACCTCCAGGGGGTCAACCTCAACTTGAGGGTTAAGAGATTCGGCGCGTCGCGTTGACCCGGGCCGGGCTGCCGACCTACCGTCAGTCGAGCGAATGACGACCGTGCAATTCACCGGTCGTACCGGGCGAGAGGTGAGCCAAGTGGACGAGCTTCCCGAGCAGGGCACCCTGTTTGCCGACCCGCTCGCCGACCCGGCCCAGGACGCGGGGGCCGTCATCGGCTACCGCGGCCCGACCGCCTGCTCGGCCGCCGGCATCACGTATCGCCAGCTCGACTACTGGGCCCGGACCGACCTGGTCGTCCCGACCATCCGCTCGGCCACCGGCTCCGGCAGCCAACGCCTCTACTCGTTCAAGGACATCCTCGTCCTGAAGGTCGTGAAGCGGCTGCTCGACGCCGGGGTCTCGCTGCAGAACATCCGCATCGCGGTCGAGGCCCTGCGCCTGCGCGGCGTCGACGACCTCGCCCAGGTCACCCTGCTCTCCGACGGCACGTCGGTCTACGAGTGCACCTCGTCGGAGGAGGTTGTCGACCTGCTGCGCGGCGGCCAGGGCGTCTTCGGCATCGCGGTCAGCGGCGCCCTGCGCGAGCTGCGCGGCTCGCTGGCCCAGCTGCCCGGTGAGCGCGCCGACGGCAGCGAGGCCGACACCGCCACGGGCAGCGCCAACGACGAGCTGGCCCGCCGCCGCCAGCAGCGCAGCGCGACCGCCTGACTCACCCCACCAGCAGGTCGAGCGAGACGAACGAGTAGCCGCGCGCCCGCAGCGTCGCGATCACCTGCGGCAGCGCGTCGGCGTCCAGCGTCGACTGGTCGCTCGGGTGCGAGCCGACGTGCATGAGGACGATCTCGCCGGGCTGCAGCCCTGACGTCACGCGCGAAAGCACCGAGGCCGCGCTGCGCCCTTCGGTTGTCCCCTGCCAACCCAGGGTGTCGACCGTCCAGCCGACCGGGACGTAGCCGGCCGAGTTCACCGCGGCGATGGTGCGGGCATCGCGATCACCGAACGGGAAGCGGAACAGCGGCGCCGGATCGCCGCCGCAGACGCTCCTGATCCTCTGCGCCGCACCGAGGACATCGGTCCGGATCTGCGCGTCGGTCAACGTCGGGTAGTGCTGGTGGGTGCGGGAATGATCCCCGACGCGGTAGCGCGCGCATACCGAACGCGCCGCGCTCGGGTAGTTCTCGGCCCAGGCCGCGGTCAGGAAGAACGTGGCGGCCACGTGTTCCCGGTCGAGGGTGGCCAGGATCGAGGGCAGCCCGTCTGCATTGGCGCCGGCGTCGAAGGTGAGGGCCACGACGCGGCGGGTGGTCGGGATCCGGGTCCATTCCTGGCCGAGCAGGGCGGCCGGCAGGCCGCTCGGCACCGGCGAGTGGCTGGAGCGCCGCGATGTCGAGGGTGGCGAGGGACGAGGCGAGGCCGCGGAGCCGTCCGGGGTCCGGCTGGACGCGCCGCTGGACCCGCCGCTGGACGCGCCGCTGGAGGCGCCCGGCGTAGGGGGCGGCCCCGGATCGGCGGTGCGGGCGCACCCGGCGCCGGTCAGGGTGGTCAGGGCCGCGAGCAGGCCCGCGACCAGCTGGCGTTGCGCGTACATCGCCGACCACCTCCGGGCCTGTCGACACCTTCAACGCTGCGCTCGCGGCCGCGCCGGGGGGTAGAGGCGATGGACCGGCGCCGGCCGGGCCGGGGACCTGCGCAGCGCGCGGCCGGGATCACGTCGCGTCGACCCGGCGTCGATCGCACCCCGCTGGTAGCGTGGGCGACGGCTGACGACACCGCGTGGGAGAGCCGGTAGCACCTCGGTGTGGGCCGGCGCCGAAGGGGCAACCTCCCCGGAACCTCTCAGGCACCAGGACCGCGCGGCGGAGGCCATTCTGGAGGGACGCTCCCGACAGAAGGGGACGTGTTCGCCGGCCGTCGGTGTCGGTCGCGATCGCGTCGGCCCCGCATTCCAGGAGCGTTCTGCGACGATGACCTCCCTCAACGAGTTCGAGCAGGCCAGCCCGTTCGCGTCCCGACACGTCGGCACCGACGCACCGGATCAGCAACGCATGCTCGAGACCCTGGGCTACGCCTCGCTCGAGGACCTGCTCGCCGACGCGATCCCGTCCTCGATCCGGGAGAAGCTGGCGCTGGCCCTGCCACCGGCCGGCTCCGAGGCCGAGGTCGCTGCGGAACTGCGCGCGCTGGCCGACCGCAACCGGCCACTCACGACGATGATCGGCCTCGGCTACTACGGCACGATCACCCCGCCGGTGATCCGGCGCAACGTGCTGGAGAACCCGGCCTGGTACACCGCCTACACGCCCTATCAGCCGGAGATCAGCCAGGGCCGGCTCGAGGCGCTGATCAACTTCCAGACGATGGTCGAGGACCTCACGGGCCTGCCGGTCGCCGGCGCGTCCGTGCTCGACGAGGGGACGGCCGCCGCCGAGGCGATGGCGCTGGCCCACCGTGCGGCCAGGGCCGGCGACACCTTCGTCGTCGATGCCGACGTGCTGCCGCAGACCCTCGACGTCGTCCGCACCCGTGCGGTGCCGCTCGGGCTGAAGGTCGTCGTCCACGACCTGGCCGAGCCGCTGCCCGCGGGCGACGTCTTCGGCGTGCTCGCGCAGTACCCGGGTGCGTCGGGGCGGATCCGCGAGCTCGCGCCGCTCGCGACGGCCGTGCACGACCGGGGCGCGCTGCTCGTCGTCGCCGCCGACCTGCTCGCCCTCACCCTCATCACGTCCGCCCGGCGAGGCCGGGGCCGACATCGCGATGGGCTCGACCCAGCGCTTCGGTGTGCCGCTCGGCTTCGGCGGCCCGCATGCCGGCTACCTCGCGGTCCGTGCGGGGCTGGAGCGCCAGCTGCCCGGCCGCCTGGTCGGGGTGTCGGTGGACGCCGACGGCGCGCCCGCCTACCGCCTCGCGCTGCAGACCCGCGAGCAGCACATCCGCCGGGAGAAGGCGACGAGCAACATCTGCACCGCCCAGGTGCTGCTGGCCGTCATCGCCTCGATGTACGCCGTCTACCACGGCCCGGAGGGGCTGCGGACGATCGCGCGGCGCGTGCACCGGTTCGCCTCGATCCTGGCCGCCGGTCTCCGGGCGAACGGGATCGAGCTCGGCCGCCGGTCCGTTCTTCGACACGCTGACCGTGCCGGTGCCCGGCCGGGCGGCCGCCGTGCTCGCCGCTGCCGCGGCCGCCGGCGTCAACCTCCGGCTGGTCGACGCCGACACCGTCGGCATCTCGTGCGACGAGGCGACCACGCCGCCAGCACCTCGCGGCCGTCTGGGCCGCGTTCGGCGTGAGCGCCGACGTCGACGCGCTCGATGAGGACGCCGAGCTCGGCGTGCCGCGGACGTCGGAGTTCCTCACCCACCCGGTCTTCCACGCGCACCGCTCCGAGACGGCGATGCTGCGCTACCTGCGGCAACTCGCCGACCGTGACTACGCCCTCGACCGCGGCATGATCCCGCTCGGCTCCTGCACGATGAAGCTCAACGCGACCACCGAGATGGAGCCGGTGACCAATCCCGGCTTCGCGAACATCCACCCGTTCGCCCCGGCCGAGCAGTTCGCGGGCTACACCGAGCTGTTCGCCGACCTGCAGCGCTGGCTCACCGAGATCACCGGCTACGACGCGGTGTCGCTGCAGCCGAACGCCGGCTCGCAGGGCGAGTTCGCCGGACTGCTCGCGATCCACGAGTATCCACCGCGCCAACGGCCAGGACCACCGCAAGGTCTGCCTCATCCCGGCCTCGGCCCACGGCACGAACGCGGCGAGCGCGGTCATGGCCGGGCTGCGCGTCGTCGTCGTGAAGACGAGCGGCGACCAGGGCGAGATCGACCTCGACGACCTCAAGGCCAAGATCGCCCAGCACGCCGACGACCTCGCAGCGATCATGGTCACCTACCCGTCCACCCACGGCGTGTTCGAGGAGCACATCGCGCGAGGTGTGCGCGCTCGTGCACGACGCCGGCGGCCAGGTCTACGTCGACGGCGCCAACCTCAACGCGATGGTCGGGCTGGCCCGTCCGGGCCGGTTCGGCGCCGATGTCTCGCACCTGAACCTGCACAAGACGTTCTGCATCCCGCACGGCGGCGGCGGGCCCGGGGTCGGTCCGGTGGCGGTGCGCGCAGCACCTGGCGCCCTACCTGCCCAACCACCCGCTGCAGGCGGCGGCCGGCCCGGCGACCGGGCCCGGGGCGATTTCCGCCGCGCCCTGGGGATCGGCGTCGATCCTGCCGATCACCTGGGCGTACATACGGCTGATGGGGCCGGACGGGCTGACCGCCGCGACCGCGGCCGCGATCCTGGCCGCGAACTACGTCGCCAAGCGGCTCGAAGGGCACTTCCCGACTCTCTACTCGGGTTCGACCGGCCTGGTCGCGCACGAGTGCATCCTCGATCTGCGCGGCATCACCCGGGAGACCGGCGTGAGCGTCGACGACGTCGCCAAGCGGCTGATCGACTACGGTTTCCACGCGCCGACGATGTCGTTCCCGGTGGCCGGCACGCTCATGGTCGAGCCGACCGAGTCCGAGGACCTGCGCGAGCTCGACCGGTTCGTGGACGCGATGATCGCGATCAAGCACGAGATCGACCAGGTCGCGGCCGGGGAGTGGCCGGCGGAGGACAACCCGCTGCACAACGCGCCGCACACCGCGGCGTCGATCGCCGGCGAGTGGCTGCACCCGTACTCGCGCGAGCTCGCGGCGTACCCGTCCGGCGTGGACCCGCGGTCGAAGTACTGGCCGCCGGTGCGCCGGATCGACGGCGCCTTCGGCGACCGCCACCTGGTGTGCGCCTGCCCGCCGGTGGCCGAGTACGCCTGAGCCGGCCGCCCGGCAGCAATTGGTAACGATTACCGCTACGCTGGACGGGTGACACCTCGCCAGCGCTCGACGAAGCAGGGCGCCGCCGTGCGCGACGCCCTGCAGGGCGCCGGCGGGTTCCGCAGCGCGCAGGACGTCTATGCCCGGCTGCGCAGCGACGGCGGCAACGTGGGGCTGTCCACCGTCTACCGGCACCTTCAGGCGCTGGTCGACGGTGGCGTCGTCGACGTCATCCACACCCCCGACGGCGAGGCGACCTACCGCTACTGCGGCGACGCCACCGACCAGCGCCACCATCACCACCTCGTCTGCCGCACGTGCGGGCGCACCGAGGAGATCGAGGGGCGCGCGGTCGAGCGCTGGGCCGGTGAGGTCGCCCGGTCCCACGGCTACACGCAGGTCGACCACACGGTCGAGCTGTTCGGCGAGTGCCCGAAGTGCGGAGCGCGATCATGAGCTTGATCCCGGACGGTGCGTTCGGCGAGCGGGCGGCCCGGCGGTTGCGGGAGAGCTACGTCGCCTGGCTGACCACGGTCGGCGCCGACGGCACACCGCAGCCCAACCCGGTCTGGTTCCTGTGGGACGGCGACGCGAGCGTCCTCGTCTACAACCGCCGGGACGCCAACCGGCTGCCACACGTGGCGGCCCGGCCCCAGGTGGCCCTGCACCTGGACGGCAACGGGCAGGGTGGCGACATCGTCGTGCTCGCCGGCATCGCCCGGCCGGACGACAGCGCGCCGCCCGCGCACCAGAACCGCGAGTACGTCGCGAAGTACGGCGACGGGATGGCCCGGGTCAGCGGCAGCCTCGAGAACTTCACCGCGCAGTACCCCGTCCCCCTGCGGATCGAGATCCGCCGCATCCGCGGCCACTGATGATCGAGGTCTCCGAGGCGCGCTTCGAGGAGATGGTCTCGGACGCGCTCGACACGCTCCCGCCGAAGCTGGCCCGGGTGATGCGCAATGTGGTCGTCGTCGTCGAGGACGGCGCCGACCCGCACCTGCTCGGCCTCTACGAGGGCATCCCGCTGACCGAGCGGACGTCGAACTACTCGGCCGTGCTGCCGGACAAGATCACGATCTTCCGCACCGCCATCTGCGCCATCTGCAACACCGAGGACGACGTGGTGCGCGAGGTGCGCACGACCGTCGTGCACGAGGTCGGCCACCACTTCGGCATCGGCGACGACCGGCTGCACGAACTCGGCTGGTAGCCCCTAGCCGAGGACCGACGGCAGCTTGCCGATGATCGCCTCGGCCTCGGCCACGATGCCGTCGACGACGTCGCGGCACGACGGCAGGTCGTCGAGCATCCCGACCACCTGACCGCTGGCCAGCACCCCGGCCTGCGTGTCGCCCTCGACCAGCCCGGCCCGCAACAGCATCGGCGTGTTCGCGGCCATGATCAGCTGCGACCAGGTCTGCTCCTTGCCGTGCTTGGTCGCCAGGCCCTCGCTGACCATGTCCCGCCAGCGCAGCCGCGTCATCCGCTTGAACCGCTCGGCGTTGCGCACGGCGTGATAGAGCCCTACTGCCCGGCTCGACCGCTCGAGGTGCTCGACCAGCTCGGTCTGCAGGACGCGGTGCGGCATGCCGTCCACCCGGGTCGTGACGACGGTGCCGTTGAGATCGCGCTGCAGGTAGAGCGCCTTCACCTCGTCCGGCACCGTGCTCTCCTGCGTGAGCAGGAAGCGGGTGCCCATCGCGATGCCGGCGGCGCCGTAGGCGAGCGCCGCGGCCAGCCCCCGGCCGTCGAAGAAGCCGCCGGCCGCGATCACCGGGATGTCGACCGCGTCCAGCACGGACGGCAGCAGCAGGGTGGTCGCGACGCCGCCGGTGTGGCCGCCGCCCTCGCCGCCCTGGACGATCACCGCGTCGGCGCCCCAGTCGGCGACCTTGCGGGCGTGCTTCGCGGCGCCGATCGACGGGATGACCACCGAGCCGGCCGCCTTCAGCCGCTCGATGAACTCCTGCTTGGGCGCGAGCGCGAACGACGCGACGCGCACGCCCCGGTCGATCAGCAGATCGACGCGGTCGGAGGCGTCGGCGGCGTCGGCCCGCAGGTTGACGCCGAACGGCTTGTCGGTGCGGGCCTTGGTCTCGTCGATGGCGGCGACGAGTTCGTCGAAGGTCATGGTGGCGCTGGCCAGGATGCCGAGGGCGCCGGCCTCGGCCGTCGCGCCGACCAGCCGCGGCCCGGCCACCCAGCCCATGCCGGTCTGCACGATCGGGTGCCGGACCCCGACCAGTTCGGTGAGCGGGGTTCTCACTGGCTCGGCACCTCCTTCTCGCGAACGCCGTTCGGGTCGATGACCTCGCGCAGCAACTTGAGTTCCTCGTCGGTCGGCTCCCGCGTCACCGGCAGGTCGGCGGGGACGACCAGGGGGAAGCCGGTCTCGGCCTGCACCTGCTCCACGGTGACGCCAGGGTGGACCGACGCGACGCGCATCGCGCGATCCGGGGTGTCGAAGTCGAGCACGGCGAGGTTGGTGACGACGCGGAACACGTCGTGGAACCGCCCGACCGCCCGGTCGTAGCCGACCCCCGAGACGAAGTCGACCGCATCGACCAGCACACGGGGGGCGTGCTTGGGCACCCAGTAGCTCGTCCGGTGGTTGATCGTGTTGCCGGGTGCACCGCGGGCCCCGAACATCTGCCGCTTCGGCCGGTCGTGGTCGCCGATGCAGGAGATGTTCTGGTTGCCGAACCGGTCGATCTGGTTCGCGCCCATGACCACGTGCCGGGTGCCGGCCGCGACCACGTCGAAGACCCTGCGGTACGGCAGCCAGCCCTCGAGCGGGGCGGTGCCACCGAGCGGGGGCGTCCCGGCGAGCAGGTAGGCCTCGCCGTCGGAGATCAGCAGGTCGGGGTTGCTGGTGAGGCGGGCCAGCCGGGCGCCGATGAGCGGCATCGTCCCCATCGGGCTGGCCAGGATCTCACCGTCGTGGGCGAAGAGGTCGGCGCAGGCGACCGCGCACACCTCGGCCCGCGTGCTCATGCCGCACCCCCGAAGCCGTGCGCGGTCGCGAACGCGGGCCAGGCGTCGGGATCGGCCGCCGCGGCCGCGTACTCGCGCTGCAGCGCCTCGTCCCGCCCGTAGTCGGGGACGCAGGACGTGAAGCCGGCGCCGTTGGGGGCCTCGATGACGGCGTCGACCATCATCCGGTTGAGCAGCAGGGCCTGCGGCGGGGCCGACCCGACCAGCTCGGCCGTGGGCACGATCCGCTCGCACGACACGATCCGGTGGCCGGCGGCCAGGCAGAACAGGTCGTCGAAGTACGGGTCCGGCCCGAGGTAGGCGGCGTTGCCGTGCGGGTCGGCCCGGTTGAGGTGGACGAAGGCGACGTCGAGGTTCAGCGCCGGCATCGCGACCAGCTCCTCGCCGTCGTCGTAGGGGGAGCGGACGGTGCGGATGTCGGGGGAGTAGGTCAGCACGTCCGAGCCGAGGCCGGCCCGCATCGGCAGGAACGGCAGCCGTTGCGCCGCGGCGCGCAGGCCGGCGACGACCATGCCCTCGTCGAGTTCGCGGACGGTGATCGCGCCGGTCTGCCGGGCCCGGGCGAAGTGCGGGTCGTAGGCGATCGAATCGAGGGAGACGAAGCCGAAGACCAGTTCGCGCACCTTGCCGGCCGCGCAGAGCAGGCCGACGTCGGGGCCGCCGAAGGAGATGACCGTGAGGTCGCGGACGGCGGTGCGCAGGATCGCCTGGACGAGCGCCATCGGCTTGCGCCGCGACCCCCAGCCGCCGATGCCGATCGTCATGCCGTCCTTCAGGACCGACACCGCCTCGTCGAGCGAGGTCGTCTTGTCCCTCATGCGCCGCTCACGAAGGCGTCGCGGTGCTCGTCGGCGACCCCGGCGAGGTTCAGTTCGAAGGTGAAGCCCTGCTCGAAGCGGTAGCTGCGGTGCACCGGCTGCACGTCGATGCCGTTGAGGGCCTCCTTGGCCGCCCGGATGACGCGGGTGTCCTTGGCCGCGATGTCGCGCGCGACCGCGAGCGCCGCGTCGTCGAGCTCGGCCCGGGGGACGACCCGGTAGACCGAGCCGTAGTGGGCGAGCGTCGTCGCGTCGACGGTCGAGGCGGTGAAGTACATGGCCCGCATCAGGTGCTGCGGGACGAGCCGGGAGAGGTGGGTCGCCGCGCCCAGCGCGCCGCGGTCGACCTCGGGCAGGCCGAAGGTCGCGTCGTCGCTGGCGACGACGACATCGGCGTTGCCGACCAGGCCGATGCCGCCGCCCAGGCAGAAGCCCTGGACGGCCGCGACCACGGGCACGGCGCAGTCGTACACGGCGGCGAACGCCTCGTAGCAGCCGCGGTTGGCGCCGATGAGGGCGTCGAAGCCGGCCGTCGCGCTGCATCTCCTTGATGTCGACGCCGGCGTTGAAGCCGCGCCCCTCGGCCCGCAGCACGACGGCGTGGGTCGTGGCCTCTCGCCCGGCGGCGCGGATCGCGTCGGCGAGGTCGAACCAGCCCTGGACGGGCAGCGCGTTGACCGGCGGGAAGTCGACGGTGACGACGGCGACGCCGTCGCCGGCCGAGGAGGTGCTGATGCCCATCGAGGCCCGCCTTCCGAAAACAAGCAAGTGCTTGGTAGGTTAGCACGCGTGGACCTGGGGCTCGAGCGGCTCGGTCGCCCTGGTGACGGGCGGCCTGAAGGGCGTCGGCCTCGGCATCAGCCGGGTACTGCAAGCGGCCGGTGCGACGGTCGTCGCCTGCTCCCGGCGGGAGCCGGAGAACGTCCCCGACGGAGTCGAGTTCCTGCGTTGCGACGTGCGTGATGACGAGCAGGTCCGCGCGCTGGTCACGACGATCGTCGACCGGCACGGCCGGCTGGACGTAGCCGTGAACAACGCCGGCGGCGCCCCACCCGCCGACGCGGCGACGGCGAGCCCGCGGCTGCACGCCAAGATCGTCGAGCTCAACCTGCTGGCCCCGCTGCTCGTCTCGCAGGCGGCCAACGCCGTGATGCAGCAGCAGCGGGCCGGCGGGGCGATCGTCATGGTGAGCAGCGTCAGCGGGCACCGCCCGTCGCCGGGCACCGCCGCCTACGGCGCGGCCAAGGCGGGGCTGGACAGCCTGGTCGGTTCGCTGGCCGTCGAGTGGGCTCCGAAGGTCCGGGTGAACTCGGTCGTCGCCGGGATGGTCCGCACCGAGCAGGCGCACCTCCACTACGGCGACGACGCCGGCCTCGCCGCCGTCGGTGCGACGGTGCCGCTCGGCCGGTTGGCCGAACCGGAGGAGATCGGGCGCTGCGTCGCCTTCCTGGCCTCGCCGCTCGCGTCCTACGTGAGCGGGGCGACCCTGCTCGCGCACGGCGGGGGCGAGGCCCCCGCGTTCCTGCACGCTGCGAACGTCAAGGAGAACCAGTGACACTCTGTGCCGGACGCGTCGTCGTCGTCACCGGAGCCGCCCGCGGGTTGGGGCGCGCCCACGCGCTGGCCTTCGCCGCCGCCGGGGCGGCGGTCGTCGTGAACGACTTCGGCGTGGCGCTCGACGGCACCGGCGCCGACACCGGTCCGGCCCAGCAGGTGGTCGACGAGATCGTCGCCGACGGAGGCCAGGCCGTCGCCAACGGCGATGACGTCGCCGACTGGGCCGGCGCCCAGCGGCTGGTGGACACCGCGATCGAGCGGTTCGGGCGCCTGGACGTCCTGGTCAACAACGCCGGCTTCCTGCGCGACCGGATGCTCGCCAACCTCGACGAGGAGCAGTGGGACGCGGTGATCCGCGTGCACCTCAAGGGCCACTTCGCGCCGATGCGGCACGCCGCGGCGTACTGGCGGGCCGAGTCGAAGGCCGGCCGGCAACCCGACGCCCGGGTGATCAACACCAGCTCGGGGGCGGGGCTGCTCGGCAGCGTCGGGCAGGGCAACTACTCGGCCGCGAAGGCCGGCATCGCCGCTCTCTCGATCGTGGCCGCGGCCGAGTTCGCCCGCTACGGGGTGACGGTCAACGCGATCGCCCCCGCGGCCCGGACCCGGATGACCGAGCAGGCCTTCGCCGAGACCATGGCGGCCCCGGACGACGGCGGTTTCGACGCGATGGCGCCGGAGAACGTGTCGCCGCTGGTGGTGTGGCTGGGCAGCGCCGAATCGGCGCAGGTCACCGGCCGGGTCTTCGAGGTCGAGGGCGGCAAGATCAGCGTCGCCGACGGGTGGCGGCGCGGCCCGTCCGTCGACAAGGGCGCCCGCTGGGAACCGGTCGAGCTCGGTCCGGTCGTCGGGGAGCTGCTCGCCAAGACACCCCCGCCGGAGCCCGTCTACGGCGCGTAGCATCGCGCTGGTCATGAGTGACCCCGAGCCGCCGAGCGCCTGGCGACCGGTCGTCGCCTATGCCGCGTTGAGCGGTGCCAACCAGATGCTCTGGCTGACGTTCACGCCGGTCACGACCGACGCCGCCCACCACTACGGCGTCTCCTCCGGCGCCATCGGTTGGCTGGCCGAGCTCTTCCCGCTGCTCTACGTGCTGCTCGCCCTGCCGACCGGGTCGCTCATCGACCGGCGCCTGCCGTTCTGGCTCGGCGTGGGGGCGGCCCTGACCGCCGTCGGTGGGTTGCTGCGGGTGACCGGCGACGGGTACGGGCTGGTGCTCCTCGGCCAGGTGCTGGTCGCGCTCGCCCAGCCGCTGGTGCTCAACGCCGTGACGAAGGTGTCGCGGGCCTACCTGCGGCCGGACGACCGGCCGGCCGGCATCGCGATCTCGTCGGCCGGGGTCTTCGGCGGCATGCTGCTCGCGCTCGTGCTCGGGGCTGCGTTCGGCGGGCACCGGATCCCGGCGCTGCTCGCGGTCCAGGCGGTGCTCTCCGCCGCGGCCGCCGGCGTGCTCGGTCTCGCGCTGCGCCGGCCCGGCGCCCACGCGGTGGCTGCGGCCGAGCAGCCGGCCGTCCCGCTGCGGACGGTGTGGTCCGATCGCTACCTGCGCCGGCTGATCGGGCTGGTCTGCGTCGGCTTCGGCGTGTTCATCGCGTTGACGACCTGGCTGCAGGCGCTCCTCGATCCGGCCGGCGTGTCCGAGTCCACCGCCGGGGTGCTGCTGCTGACCATGGTGGTCGCCGGGGTGCTCGGTTCGGCGCTGCTGCCGCCGCGGTTGGTCCGCCGGCGTCGCGAGCTCGACTTCGTCCTGGCCTCGATCGTCGTCACCTGTGCCGGCCTGCTCGCGCTCGCCGTCGCGCCCGGGGCGGCCACCGGGGTGGTGGTGCTCGCGGCTGTCGGCCTCGTCCTGCTCACCGATCTGCCGGTGACGCTGGAGCTCGCCGAACGGCGGGCCGGTCCGGCCGGCGGCACGGCGACGGCGCTGATCTGGCTGGCCGGCAACGGCGCGGGCCTGGTGGCGGCGCTGGCCGTGCAGCTTCTCGTGCACCATCCGGCCGCGGCGTTCGCCGTCCTCGCCGCACTGAACGCCCTCGGGGTGCCGTTGCTGCTGTCACTGCGACGGGTGGCCGCGGAACCGGTCGGCGCCTCCGTCTCGTCGGAATCGGTGTAGACCGACGACGGGAGGGCAACCGGTGCCGGCGATGACCGAGTGGGAGGAACTGCACTGCGCGCCGACGCTGGCCGATCGGGTGCTCGTGCGCGTGCGGCAGCGCCAGGCCGGCCGCCTCGCCTGGACGGTCGGGGCCGCCCTGCTCGTGGCGGTGGCGGTGGCGCTGCCTCTGCTCTGGCCCTCGCGCGATGCCGGCCCGGCGAGCGCTGCGGGCACCCGCGTTCCGGCGGCCACTGCGGGAGGGGCTGCCGGCCCCGGTTCCCCGCTACCGGAGCGGGCGCAGATCTACGCGGCGGCGCTGGCCGGGATCGCCGGGCCGCACCGGCTGGTGCAGGTGCGTGACCGGGTGTGCGCCGACGAGGTGAGCGGACCCGCCAGTGGCTGTACGTCCATCCCGGCCGCGGTCGCCCGCGAGGTGGATCGGCTGCTACCCGGGAAGGTGCGATTCGTCGTCCACCCGCGCAACCCGTTCCGGGCGGACGACCCGGCGGTCGTGACCTTCGGCCCGCTCGACATCACGGGGGACTGGGCGACGCTGCGCCGCGACCTGCGCTGCGGATCGCTGTGCGGGCAGGGCGAGACGCTGATCCTGACCCGGCGCGACGGGCGGTGGCAGGTCACGGGCACGCAGGGCCCGGACTGGGTCAGCTGAGCGGGCTCAGCCGCCGACGCGCTTCTTGAGGTCGCGCATCGAGTTCTTGAGCGACTGGTCGCGGATCAGCTTCTTCATCGGGCCGGGGACGAAGAACCCGACCTCGGTGGTGATGTCGATCGAGACCTTGGTGCTGCCGTCGTCCTGCGGCTCGAACGTGTAGCGGCCGGTGCACTCCTTCAGGTCGCCGTCGACGAGGTCGAAGCCGAGCTGGCCGTCGTCGAGCTTGTACCAGTAGCGGGTGGTGTACCGGATCTTCTTGATCTTCGCGTCGACGTAGACCTCGACGAGCGAGCCCCGGCCCTCGTCGTCGCGCTCCTTCACCGTGCACTCGAGCATTCCGCTCTGCCACTCGGTGTAGTGCTCGAAGTCGGTGAGGGCATCGACGATCTTGTCCTGCGGGGCGTTGATGACCTCGGTGTAGGCGTCGTTGTCGGCCATGGCGTCGTTCAGATCCTCTCGATGATGGTGCCGGTGGACAGCGCGCCGCCGGCGCACATGGTGATCAGGGCGGTGCCGCCGTCGCGCCGCTCGAGCTCGTGCAGCGCGGTGGTGATCAGCCGGGACCCGGTGCTGCCGACGGGGTGGCCGATGGCGATCGCGCCGCCGTTGACGTTGAGCAACGCCTCGTCGGCGCCGTGCACCTGCAGCCAGGACATCGGCACGGAGGCGAAGGCCTCGTTCACCTCGAAGAGGTCGAAGTCCTTGACGGACATGCCGCTGCGTTCGAGCAGCCGCGTCGTCGCCTGCACCGGCCCGTCCAGGTGGTAGTACGGCTCGGCGCCGACGAGGCACTGGGCGACGATCCGGGCCCGAGGGGTGAGGCCGAGGGCCCTGGCCTTCGCCTCGTCCATCAGCAGCACCGCGGCCGCACCGTCGGAGATCTGCGAGGACGTCCCGGCCGTGTGCAGCGCGCCGTCGTAGACGCTCTTCAGCCCGGCGAGGCCCTCGGCGGTCGTCTCGCGCAGGCCCTGGTCCTGCGTGACCGTGCGGGTCTGCTCGGTCGGCTTGCCGTCCTCGTCGAGCACCGGGGCCGTCACCGGCGCGACCTCGCGAGTGAAGCGACCTTCGTCCCACGCGGCCCGGGCCTTCTGCTGGGAGGCGAAGCCGAAGGCGTCGAGGTCGGCCCGGGTGAACCCGCGCCGCTCGGCGATCCGCTCGGCGGCGAGGAACTGGTTGGGCATGTCGATGTCCCACGAGTCCGGCCGGGGGGAGCCGTTGTCGCCGCGGTTCGCGCCGAGGGGGACGCGCGACATCGCCTCGACCCCGCAGGCGATCCCGACGTCGATGGCGCCGGCGGCGATGAGGCCGGCGATGAGGTGATTCGTCTGCTGGGCCGACCCGCACTGGGCGTCGATGGTGAAGGTGCCGGTCTGCCACGGAAGCCCCGAGTGCAGCCAGGCCGTGCGGGTGACGTTGTTCGACTGCTCCCCGGCCTGGGTGACGCAACCACCGGCGACCTGCTCGACCAGCGCGGGGTCGATCCCGGCCCGCTCGACGAGGGCCGACTGCGCCGCTCCCAGGATCTCCGCGGCGTGCAGGCCCGCGAGCCATCCGTTGCGCCGGCCGATCGGCGTGCGGACCGCCTCTACTATCACCGCAGAACCCACGGCGTTTCCGTCCCTTCGTCGAAGCTTCCCGAAAAGTAGAACACGTTTCTATCAGGGTGCAACCGATCCGGGCCGATCTCTTCACTTCGCTCAGCCCGCTGTGCTTGAATGCTCGCTAGAACGTGTTACAGATTCTTGCCGAACGACCAGGAGGCCGGCGTGGCTCTGCCCCAGCTCCCCGAGGGTTTCGACGTCAACGATCCCGACATGTACGCGCAGCGGCTGCCACGCGAGGAGTGGGAGGAGCTGCGGCGCACCGCACCGGTGTGGTGGCAGTCCCAGCCGGTGCACCGGGACGGGTTCGACGACGACGGGCACTGGGTGCTGACGCGGCACGCCGACGTCAAGGAGGTCTCGCGGCAGGACAAGATCTTCTCGTCCTACGAGAACTGCGCGATCATCCGTTACAACGAGAACATGGAGCGCGACAACATCGACATGCAGCGGGTGATCCTGCTGAACATGGACGCGCCCGAGCACACCCGCATGCGGGCGATCATTTCGCGGGGCTTCACCCCGCGGGCGGTGAACAACCTCAAGGCTGCGCTGACCGATCGCGCGCGCAAGATCGTGGCCGAGGCGGCCGAGAAGGACGACGGCGAGTTCGTCCGTGACATCGCCTGCGAGCTGCCGCTGCAGGCCATCGCCGAGCTGCTCGGCGTGCCGCAGGAGGACCGCCACAAGATCTTCGAGTGGTCGAACCGGATGGTCTCCTACGACGACCCGGACTTCGATCCCGAGGACGGGCAGACCGCGTCCTTCGAGATGCTGAGCTACTTCATGGAGATGGCCGAGGACCGCAAGGCCACCCCGCGCGACGACATCGTCACCAAGCTGGTCACCGCCCAGATCGACGGTGAGGAGCTGACCTCCGACGAGTTCGGCTTCTTCACCATCCTGCTGTCGGTGGCCGGCAACGAGACCACCCGGAACGCGATCAGCCACGGGATGATCGCCTTCATGGAGCACCCGGACCAGTGGGAGATCTACAAGGCGCAGCGGCCGGAGACCGCGGCCGACGAGATCGTGCGTTGGTCGACGCCGGTCGTCGCCTTCCAGCGCACCGCGCTCGAGGACGTTGAGCTCGGTGGCCAGCTCATCAAGGCGGGCCAGCGCGTCGGCATGTACTACGCCGCGGCCAACTTCGACCCCGAGGTCTTCGAGGACCCGTACAAGTTCGACGTGCTGCGCGACCCGAACCCGCACCTGGGCTTCGGCGGCACGGGCGCGCACTACTGCATCGGCGCCAACCTCGCCCGGGTCGAGATGAACCTGATCTTCAACGCCATCGCCGACGCGCTGCCCGACATCTCGATGATCGGCGACCCGAAGCGGCTGCGGTCGGGCTGGCTGAACGGCATCAAGGAGCTGCCGGTCGCCTACAAGTGCCCCGTTCCCCATTGAGCAGGCCCGCACTGATCGGCTGACGCCCGAGGGCCCCGCTCGCGGTTTGCGAGCGCGTAGCGCATTACCACCGCGGCCCGCTGTTACGCCGGAAGCCGGCGCAGCTCGGCCACGAGGGCCTGATGGTCGGCGTGAACGCGTCGACGTTGTCGGGCGGCTCCGACCTGCGGCCAGCGCTCGACGGCCTTGGCCAGGACTCACCGACGACGTCGTCGGCGAGCGCGGCGTCGCCACCGGTGAGGACGACGGCGAAGCGGAACAGGGCCGGTCTCCGTTCGGCGACATAGCGCTCGAGATCCACCCGGGCATCCTTCCGGGATTTGGCAGCTGACACCCCTTGGATCGCCGGACGGACCGAGACGTTGCATCCAGCGCGTTAGCACGACCGGGTGACAGGTCGGCGGTCGGCCGTCCACAGGGCGGCGGGCTGTCCACAGATCGTGGGAGCGGGCCCCGTCGAAGCCGTGGCTCGGCGACGGTTGGTCGGCACGGCGGCACCGGGCGGCCGATGAAGGGGGAGCGATGACGAAGTTGATCCGATGGCTGCTGGCGCTCGCGGTGGGCGTCGCGGCGGTGCTCGTCGCACCGGCCGCGCCCGCGAGTGCCGACTCGCTCGACGGCGTGACGCTGCATTACCTCCCGCCCGGACTGGGCGGCAGCACCGACTTCGACTACGAGTACGACGACGTGCAGTTCGCGGCGCGGGTGTGGGAGTCGGGCTCCGACGCGGCCGGGTGGCGCGTCGACCTGGACATCGACATCCTGCGCGGCGCGCGGCTCGCATCGGTTCGTGCGCTGAACGACTGGTTCATCGCCTATGAGGAGCGTCTGCCGACCGAAGCGCGGTACCGGCCGGTCCGGGTGCGCGGGCATCGGGGCTGGATGTACCGGGACGAGGTGTTCTGGCTGGTCCGGCCCGGGCTGGCGGTGGCGGTTACCGTCGACCGGTCACGGTGGTCGCAGCGGCAGCTGGTCCGGACGGCGTGGGGCGTGCGGGCGTGACCGGTGTCCGGTCTTCCGGTGAGGCGGCGGGCTCACTCGGCCGGCGCGGGGCCCTTGGCGGTCGCGACGACGCGGTCCATCTCCCAGTACGCCTTCAGCGAGACGATCTTGCCTTCGGCGTCGACCTTGTAGACGAACACGCCCGAGGTGGACGCCGTCCAGCCGTTGTGCGAGGTGGTGTGGATGACGCCGACGTTCGCGCACTCGTCACCGGCGGCGAAGGAGTCGTGGATCTCGAAGACGAACCGCGACATCGTGCCGATCGTGATGTCCCAGAAGTGCGAGCGTCCCTCGGCGCCGTGATGGCCGTTGCCCTCCGGGTCGAAGACGGACGGGCCGACCGGGTCCTCGATCCAGCCGTCGTCGGCGAAGTTGGCGAGCCAGGCGCCCTTGTCCTTGCGGATCACGGCGTCGTAGGAGCGCAGGGCGGCGTTGCGGGCCGGGTGGTCGGCCCGGCTCGGGGCGCGCCAGTCGAGCAGCGAGGGTTCGCCCACGGTCGCGTCAGTGGTCTCGGTCATGCGCTGGCTCCTGTCCGGTCGTGGCTCTGGTCACGGCTTGTCGGCCCCGACGACCCACATCGCGAAGAACTGCGAGCCGCCGCCGTAGGCGTGGCCGAGTGCCTTGCGGGCGCCGTCGACCTGATGCTCACCGGCGCGGCCCATCACCTGCATCGCCGCCTCGGCGAAGCGCAGCATCCCGGAGGCGCCGATCGGGTTGGAGCTGAGGACCCCGCCGGAGGCGTTGATCGGCAACTTGCCGCCGATCGCGGTCTCACCGGCCTCGGTGAGCTTCCAGCCCTCGCCCTCGGGCGTGAAGCCCAGGGTCTCGAGCCACATCGGCTCGAACCAGGAGAAGGGCACGTAGATCTCGGCGGCGTCGATCTCTTCGAGCGGGTCGGTGATGCCGGCCTGATTCCACAGGGCCGCCGCCGCGTCGCGGCCGGCCTGCGGGTTCACCTGGTCGCGGCCGGCGTAGGTGGTCGGCTCGGAGCGCATCGCCGTCGCGTGGATCCACGCCGGCCGCTCGACCGCGGCTGCGGCCCGCTCGCTGCCGATGACGACCGCGCAGGCACCGTCGGAGGACGGGCAGGTCTCGTCGTAGCGGATCGGGTCCCACAGCATCTGCGACGCCTGCACCGACTCGACGGTGATGTCGGCCTGCTGGAGGTGCGCGTACGGGTTCAGGGCGCCGTTGCGGCGGTCCTTCGCCGCCACGATCGCGCCGATGTGCTCGGGCGCGCCCGAGCGGCGGATGTAGCTGCGGACGTGCGGGGCGAAGTAGCCACCGGCGCCCGCGTTCACCGGCATGTTGAACGGGATCGGGATCGACAGCGCCCACATGGCGTTGGACTCCGACTGCTTCTCCCATGCAACGGCCAGCACCCGGTCGTGCACGCCGGCCTGAACGAGGCTGGCGGCAACGATCCCCGTCGAGCCGCCGACCGAGCCGGCCGTGTGCACGCGCAGCAGCGGCTTGCCGACCGCACCGATCGCGTCGGCGAGGAAGAGGTCGGGCATCATGACGCCCTCGAAGAAGTCCGGCGCCTTGCCGACGACCACCGCGTCGATGTCGTCCCAGCCCACCTGCGCGTCGGCCATCGCGCGGTCGATCGCCTCGCGGAGCAGGCCGGCCATCGAGACGTCCTGTCGCTTGGCCTTGTGGTGCGTCTGCCCTGTACCGAGGACCGCTGCACGCTGCTTCATCGTTCGCGGCCCTCCATGACACAGACGAGGTTCTGCTGGAGGGCTGGGCCGCCGGTGGCGTGGGCCAGGGTCCGTCCGGCGTTGCCGGAGAGGATCTGGCCCGCCGCCTCTCCGATCCGGACGAGCCCGCCGGCGAACATCGGGTTGCCGGCCAGGGCGCCCCCGGAGGGCGTGATGCGCACGTCGTCGCCCAGCCCGAGCTCGGCGCGCAGCAGCAGCTCCTGGTGGGTGAACGGCGTGTACAGCTCGGCGACCTCGACGCCGTCGATGCCGGCCGCGCGAGCGGCGATGACCGTCGAAGCGGACGTCGTCAGATCGCGGGCGCCGAGGTGGGCCGAGTCGATCGCGTGGGCGATGCCGGTGATCCAGGCCGGGCGCTCGGCGAGTTCTCGGGCCCGGTCGTCGGCCGCGAGGACGATCACCGACGCCCCGTCGGTGATCGGGGCGCAGTCGTGCCGGCGCAGTGGATCGGCGACATACGGCTCGGCGAGCAGCGCGTCGACGTCCTTCGAACCGGTCAACTGGGCGTGCGGGTTCGTCTCGGCGTCGCGCCGGCTGCGGACCGCGACTTCGGCCATCGCTCGCTCGCTCCACTTGCCGGCGTCGATGCCCAGGCGCGCCTGCAGTCCGGCGACGGCCAGCGAGTCGGGGTAGAGCGGGGCGAGCACGTACGGGTCGAGCTGCAGGGCGAGCGTGCGGCGCAGGTCGCCGGCCGACGACTTGCCGAAGCCGTAGATCAGCGCGGTGTCGACCTCGCCGGTCTGCAGCTTGCACCACGCCTCGTACAGCGCCCACGCGGCGTCGGCCTCGACGTGCGACTCGTTGATCGGTGGTACCGGGCCGATCGCGTCGATCGCCGAGATGAAGGAGAACGCGCGGCCCGCGAGATAGTCGGAGGAGCCGGAGCACCAGAAGCCGATGTCACCCTTCGTCAGCCCGAGGCCGGAGAGCACCTCGGCGAAGATCGGCACCAGCATCTCGACGCCGTTCGTCGTGCCCTCGCTGTGCCGGACCTGTGGGCTCTGCGCGAACCCCACGACCGCGACGTCGCGCATCAGCTCTGCCCTCTCACAGATGCTCCTTGAAGCTGTCGTAGTCCGCGTCCGGTTCGCCGGTGGGGCGGAAGTGCGTGATGTTCTGCAGCCCCGGCACCCACTCCTCGCGGGGCGCCCACACGGCCTCGACCCGCATGCCCATGCGGACCTCCTCGGCCGGGCAGTCGAGGATCAAGTGCAGGAAGGCGATGTCCGCGCCGTCGAGCAGGATGTACGCGCACACGTAGGGCGGCTTGATCTTCTGCCCGTAGAACGGCACGTTGACGATGCAGAAGGTCGTGACGATGCCCCGGTCGGGCAGCTCGACCTCCTCCTCGGTCGGGACTCCGTCCACCGGGCAGGCGCCGCGGGGCGGGATGTACACCTTGCGGCAGACCGGACACCGCTGACCCATCAGCCGTCCCTGCTCGAGCCCGAGCAGGTACCTCGTCTCCTGCACCGAGGCCGAGTGCTGCACCCGCAGCGACACCGGCGTCGTCACCATCGTGACCGGTCCGGCCGGCGGGGCCGCGGGTGCAACGGCGGCCGGCTCCGCGGTCTCCGGCTCGAAGCAGACGATGTCGCGGATGTGCCCGACCGGCTCGGCGCTCCAGCGCGCCCGCACCCGCATGCCGGTCGCGACGTCGGCGGGGGAGTCGACGGCGAGCGCGTGCAGCAGGCCGGTGTCGGCGCCGTCGAGCTTCACCAGCACCCACGCGAAGGGGCGGTCGAGCGGCTGCCCCGGCAGTGGTTCGGCGGCCCAGCTCCAGCTCAGCACCTCGCCGGAGTCGGCCACCTCGACGAAGTCGGTCACCGCGGCGCCGGTCACCGGGTCGAACTCGAGCGGCGGCACGTACACCCGGCCGTCCGAGCCCCGCCCGCCGGTGATCGTCCGGCCGGCCAGCCCGGTCATGAACCGGCCGAGCGTCGGGCCGACGGAGCGGGTGTAGTCGAAGCTCAGCTCGATGGGCGCGCTCAGCGGCTCGACAACCGTCATACCCCGAAGTGAAACACGTTCTCGTATTGGCGGCAAGATCTCGGCCGGCCGGCCGTGATTCCCCGGTGCACAGCGCTTGTCCAAGAACTGATACACGTTCTAGATTGAGGGCCTGCGACTCGACGGGAGACATCACTGTGGCCGACGCCGGACTCTGGAACATCGCCCGCGACCAGCCGGAGCTGACCGCGCTGGTCGGTCCGAGCGGCCGGGAGATCGATTATCGCCAGCTCGCCGACTACGCCGACCGGTACGGCCGCGGCTTGCAGCAGCTCGGGCTCGGCGTCGGTGACGTCCTCGTCGTCATGCTCCCCAACACCATCGAGTTGGTGGCCCTCTACTTCGCGGCCATGGAGTGCGGGCTCTACATCGTCCCGATCAACTGGCACCTCACCGGGCCCGAGGTCGCGTACATCGTCGAGGACTCCGACGCCAAGGCCTTCGTCGGCCACGAGCGGTTCGCCGCAGCCGCCGAGGTCGCGGCGGCCGGCCTGCCGGAATCCGCGAAATTCGCCGTCGGGGAGATCGCCGGATTCCGTTCCCTCGCCGAGCTCGAGGTCGGCGGCGGTCGCCCGGACAACCGGACGCAGGGCGCGCCGATGGTCTACACGTCCGGCACCACCGGCAAGCCGAAGGGTGTGAAGCGTCCGCTGACCGGCGCCAATCCCGACGACGTCCCGCTCGCGGCCAGCGGGTTCTTCGCCGGCTTCAAGATCAGGCCGTTCGACGACAACGTCCACATCTGCGGCTCGCCGCTGTACCACACCGCGGTGCTCAACTTCGTCGGGATCTCGATCCAGCTCGGGCACACCGTCGTGCTCATGGACCGCTTCGACGCCGAGGAGATGCTGCGGCTGATCGACCGGCACCGGGTCACCCACAGCCACATGGTGCCGGCCCAGTTCACCCGCCTCCTGGCGCTGCCCGAGGAGGTCCGGGCGAAGTACGACGTCTCGTCGTTGCGGACGATGATCCACGGGGCCGCGCCCTGCCCGAACGAGGTCAAGCGGGCGATGCTGGACTGGTGGGGGCCGGTGGTCGTCGAGTACTACGCGGCCACCGAGGGCGGCGGGGCGACGATCTTCGCCGACGAGTGGCTGAAGAAGCCGGGGTCGGTCGGCAAGGCGTGGTCCTACTCCGTCATCAAGGTCCTCGACGAGCAGGGCAACGACCTGCCGCCGAACCAGATCGGCCTGGTCTACATGCAGATGGGCGGGTCGTCCTTCGCCTACCACAAGGCCGAGGAGAAGACCCGCGAATCCCGCGTCGGCGACCTGTTCACCGTCGGCGACATCGGCTATCTGGACGACGACGGCTACCTGTTCCTCTGCGACCGCAAGAGCGACATGATCATCTCCGGCGGGGTCAACATCTACCCGGCCGAGATCGAGGGCGAGCTCGTCATGCACCCGGCGGTCGCCGACGTCGCCGTCTTCGGCGTGCCCGACGACGAGTGGGGCGAGGCGGTCAAGGCGGTGATCCAGCCGGCGCCCGGGGTCGAGCCGAGCGACGAGCTCACCGAGGACATCCGTGCGTTCGCGGCCGCCCGGCTGGCGAAGTACAAGCTGCCCAAGATCGTCGAGTACCTGGCCGAGCTGCCCCGCGACGACAACGGCAAGCTCTACAAGCGCAAGCTCCGCGACGCCGAGTGGGCCGGCCGGGAGAAGGCGATCTGAGCCCAGCCGGCGTGACCACGCTCACCCCGCTGTGTCGGTTGAGTGGCGCCTTCTCGGGTGAGTGGCGCCTTGCAAGGCGCCACTCAACGTGTAAGGCGCCACTCAACCGAACGGGGCGACGGCGGCCGATGGCTATCGTGACCGGGTGACCAGCTGGTTCGCTTCACCCGCACAGGCCGCGAGCGAGCTCGCGCGCGTCCGCTACCTCGCCGACACCGCCACGGCCACAACCGTCTACCTCGCCGGGGTGCTCGAGAAGCCGCTGCTGATCGAGGGGCCGGCCGGGGTCGGCAAGACCCAGCTCGCGAAGTCCGTGGCCGAGGCCGCCGGCGCCGAGCTGATCCGGCTGCAGTGCTACGAGGGTCTGGACGAGGCCCGGGCCCTGTACGAGTGGAACTACAAGAAGCAGCTGCTCCGGATCCAGGCCAGCGCGGGGGACGAGGCGTGGGAGCAGACCCACGACGACATCTTCACCGACGAGTTCCTGCTCACCCGCCCGCTGCTGACGGCGATCCGCCGCGAGCAACCGACCGTCCTGCTCATCGACGAGGCCGACAAGACCGACGTCGAGGTCGAGGCGCTGCTGCTCGAGGTGCTCTCCGACTTCCAGGTCACGATTCCCGAGCTGGGGACGGTCAGCGCGACCCGGCGGCCGTTCGTGGTCGTGACCTCCAATGCCACCCGCGAGCTCTCGGAAGCGCTGAAGCGCCGCTGCCTCTACCTGCACCTCGACTACCCGACCGCGGAGCGGGAGCGCGAGATCGTCCTGTCGCAGGTGCCCGACCTCGAGCCGGGGCTGGCCGACCAGCTCGTCCGCACGGCCGCGACCCTCCGGACACTGGAGCTGAAGAAGGCGCCCTCGGTCGCGGAATCCATCGACTGGGCCCGCACGCTCATCGCGCTCGGCATCGGCGACCTGGACGAGGCGGCGATCGCGCAGACGCTCGGCGTCGTGCTCAAGCACAACTCCGACCACAGCCGCGCGGCGCGCGAGCTCGGCCTGCCGGTGCCGTGACCCTGCTCGACCGGCACGTCGAGTTCGTGCACGCGCTGCGCGGCGCCGGGCTGCCGGTGTCGGTCGCCGAGGGCATCGACGCGGCCGAGTCGATGCGGGCGATCGACCTGCTCGACCGTGAGCAATTGAGGTCGGCGTTCGCGGCCACGCTGGTCAAGCGTCAGCTGCACCGGCCGGTGTTCGACACGATCTTCGACGTCTTCTACCCGCCGGTCACCGGCGACTCCGCGGCCGCGCCGTCGGACTCCGAGCCGCCCGAACGGCACCCGGACGCGGCACACCGCGGCCCGCTCGAGGACCCGGTGCGCGACCGGCTGCGGGCCGACCTCGAACGGGCTCTGCGCGACGGCGACGACCGGCTGCTCGAGGCGCTCGCCCGGGAGGCCGTGAGCTCGTTCGGGGAGGTGGCCGGTCGGACCCCCGGCCAGTCGTCCTGGTCACGGATGGCCGTGCTGGAGCGGATGTCGGCCCAGACGCTGATGGCGAACCTGCTCGAGCAGTTCCTCGCCGGGCAGGAGCGGGGCGGGCTGGCCGAGCGTCGGGCCCGCACGACGATCAACGAGCGGATCGCCCGGTTCGAGAACCGGGTCGACGTGGACGTGCGGCGGCGGCTGGCCGAGCTCAGCGACGCCGAGTCGGTGGCCCGCACGGCGGCCCGGCCGACGATCGACCGGGTCAACTTCCTCGGCGCGACCCGGGCTGATCTGGTGGCCCTGCGACGCGAGATCCGGCCGCTCGCCCGCCGCCTCGCGACCCGGCTGGCGATGGACCAGCGGCGGGGGAGCCGCGGACAGCTCGACTTCCGCCGGACGATCCGCGCATCGCTGTCCTCGGGCGGGGTGCCGCTCGTGACGCATCACCGCCCCAAGCGGCCGCTCAAGACCGACCTCGTGGTGCTCTGCGACGTCAGCGACTCGGTGAGCTCGTTCGCCCAGTTCACGCTGCTGCTCGTCTACGCGCTGCGCGACGTGTTCTCCAAGGTGCGGGCGTTCGCGTTCGTCGACGAGCTCGACGAGGTCACGCGGTTCTTCACGCCCGGCGGCGATCCGCTGGACGCCGTGAGCCGGTTGGCCGCCGAGGCGGACGTGACGTGGGTGCTCGGCCGCACCGACTACGGCCGCGCGTTCGAGCTGTTCGCCGAGCGGCACTCCGATGTGATCGGCCCGCGGACCTCGCTGCTCATCCTCGGCGACGCCCGGTCGAACTATGGTGACGTCGCCCTGCCGACCCTGACCGACCTGGCCGGCAAGGCGAAGCACGCTTACTGGCTGAACCCCGAGCGCCGGGCGATCTGGGACACCGGCGACTCGCGGGCGAGCGATCTCGGTGCCGTCGTGCCGATGGTCGAGTGCCGCAACCTCGCCCAGCTCGGCGAGTTCGTGCACGACCTGACGATGGGCGGCTGACCCGACTACGGCACGAGGACGAGCTTGCCCGTGGTGTGGCCGGCCTTGATCTCGGCATGGGCCGCGGCCGCCTCGGCGAGCGGGTAGGCGCGGGCCACCAGCACCCGCAGCCGTCCGGCCTCGACCTCGGCGGTCAGCTGCAGGCGCGCAGCGGCGCGGATCTCCTCGCCGGGGTCAGCACCGGCGCCGCCGCCGATCAGCTTGATGCCTTCGCGTCCGGCCCGGCCGTAGGCCGCGATCGTCACGATGCGCTGCCGGTCATCGACGAGGGCGAGCGAGACGTCGACCGCCTCGTCGGTGCCGACGGTGTCGATGGCGGCGTCCACGCCGTTCGGGGCGGCCGCCCGCACCCGGTCGGCCAGCCCGTCGCCGTAGGCCACCGGGGTTGCGCCGAGCTGGCGGAGCAGGTCGTGCTTGCCCGGGCTGGCCGTGGCGATGACGCGGGCCCCGCGGCCGGCCGCGAGCTGGACGGCCATCAGCCCGACCCCGCCCGCGCCGCCGTGGACGAGGACGGTGTCGCCGGCGCCGACCCGGACCGCCTCGAGGGCGTGCACGGCGGTCGCGCCGGTGAGCATCAACCCGCCGGCCTCCTCCCAGGACAGGCCGGCCGGTTTGGGGACCACCGACTCGGCCGGGACGACAAGCTCGGCGGCGTAGGCGCCGGAGGCCCGGTAGGCGATGACCTCGTCGCCGACGGCGATCGGGCCGGCCGGCCCCACGGCGTCCGGACCGACCGCGGTAACCACGCCCGCCGCCTCGGCGCCGAGACGCTTCGGCAGCTCGGCCGGATCGGTGCCGAACATGCCGCTGTAGACCTTGGCGTCGATGGGGTTCACGCCGGCCGCGCGGACCGCGATAAGCACCTCGCCGGGTCCGGGCTCCGGCGTGGGGACATCGATGACGGACAGGACCTCAGGGCCGCCGTACCCGGTGGCCACCACCACTGTGCTCATGCGGCGCCAACCTACCGACCGCGGTCGGGATTCCCGGCGCCGCGACTTTTCCCCCTGGCCTCAGCCGTGGTCGGGTGGTGGTGAGTCGTAACGGCGGCCGGCGCGCGAGGTGTACTTCAGGGTGCCGTGGGGTCGCCTGTGACGGTACATCCGGTGGTGTGCTTGACACGCCAAATGGGCGGCGGCCCAAATCGACCGGTTCTGCCGATGAGCGGATCATGCCGAGGAGGCGCGATGGAGGCCGGTTGGGCTGGGGTATAAGCGTCTCGTGACATTTGCTCGTGAAAGGCGCCCACGTAGCCGCGCCGGGGGTATGCCGTGGTGGGGTGCCGCCATTGTGCTCGGGCCGCTCTACCTGGGCGTTGCTTTCGGCGTCGGGTTAGCGCTGGCGCTGCTCGCTGCGAGTGGCCATTGGGGATGGTTCTGGGGCCTAATGATCGCCGAGGTGTACGCCGTCGCGGCGGCGTTCGCTGCGTACCGCCATGGCAAGCGCCAACGAGCCAAGGGACCCGATCGCACTGACTGACAGCACGAGTTGATCCGCTGTCATGCCAGGCGGAGCGGCTCTACCGGCTCTCATGGGTTTTGTCGGGCGTGCTGTTGCGGCAGGCTCGATGTTGGTAGCGGCCAGCGGGTCAGCACTCACCGGCTCTGACCCTGGACGAGGTCTCGCGGCAGACCGTGCGCCCGCTGGTCGTGAGGAGGTTCAACGGCTGCTGGGATGTCGTGCCCCCGAAACGTGGGTGAGCACTTGCGCCATGAGATCGCCGATCGCCTCCTCCCGCTGCTGATGCTGATGCCCGAGGCGGAGGAGGTTGGCGATGCTGTTCGTCGGTGATGACTGGGCCGAAGATCATCACGACATCGAGATCGTGGACGGGTCGGGTCGCCGGCTGGCGCAGCGTCGCCTGCCGGAGGGTTTGGACGGGGTGGCTCGCTTGCACGCGTTAATCGCGGCGGCGATGCCCGAAGACTGGGTCGACCTCGAGCCTGGTGAAGCCGCGGCTCGGGTGAAGATCGGGATCGAGACCGACCGCGGGCCGTGGGTGGCGGCGTTGGTCGCGGCCGGGTATGAGGTGTTCGCGATCAACCCGAGGGAGGCGGCGGAGTACCGCGGCCGGCACTCCACTTCGGGGGCGAAAAGTGATCGCGGTGATGCGCACGTGCTGGCTGAGATCGTGCGCCTGGATCGGGCTCATCACCGCCCGGTCGCCGGCGACTCGCAGGGTGGCGAGGCGATCAAGCTGGTCGCCCGCAGCCATCAGACGCTGATCTGGGAACGGACCCGGCACGTGTTGCGGCTGCGCAGTGCGCTGCGGGAGTACTTCCCCGCCGCCCTGGACGCCTTCGGTGATCTCGACGAGCCGGACACGCTGCAGCTGCTGGCCGCGGCCCCGGATCCCGACTCCGCCGCTCGTTTGTCCAAGGCCAAGATCGCGGGTGTGTTGCGGCGGGCCAGGCGCCGCGACGTCGAGGCCCGTGCGGTCGAGATCCAGACCGTGCTGCGGGCGCCGGCGCTGCGGCAACCACCGGCCGTGCAGGCCGCGTTCGCCGTCATCGCCGCCAGCCAGGTCCGGGTCATCACCGCCCTGAACAGCGAGATCGACACCCTCGCCGAGGTGGTGGGCCGGCATTTTGGCCGGCACCCGGACGCTGAGATCTACGCCAGCCAACCCGGCCTTGGCGTCATCCTCGGCGCCCGGGTGCTGGCCGAGTTCGGTGACGACCCGCACCGCTACGCCGATGCGAAAGCCCGCAAGAACTACGCCGGCACCTCACCGGTCACCAAAGCCTCGGGCAAGAAGAAGAACGTCTTCGCCCGGCACGCCCGCAACGACCGTCTCGCCGACGCCCTGCAGCAGTGGGCCTTCGCCTCGATGCGCAGATCACCCGGTGCCCGCGCTTACTACGACGCTCTGCGCGAGCGGAAGATCGGCCACCAAGCTGCCCTACGCCAGCTCGCCAACCGCCACGTCGGCATCCTGCACGGCTGCCTCAAGACCCGAACCCTCTACAACGAGAACACCGCCTGGCCCACCCGAAACACGGCCGCTGCTTGACATTCAAGAACCTGGGATGTCTGCCGCGGAGCGGCTCTACCGGCTCTGCCGCGGAGCGGCTCTACCGGCTCTGCCGCGGAGCGGCTCTACCGGCTCTGCCGCGGAGCGGCTCTACCGGCTCTGCCGCGGAGCGGCTCTACCGGCTCTGCCGCGGAGCGGCTCTACCGGCTCTCATGGGTTTTGTCGGGCGTGCTGTTGCGGCAGGCTCGATGTTGGTAGCGGCCAGCGGGTCAGCACTCACCGGCTCTGACCCTGGACGAGGTCTCGCGGCAGACCGTGCGCCCGCTGGTCGTGAGGAGGTTCAACGGCTGCTGGGATGTCGTGCCCCCGAAACGTGGGTGAGCACTTGCGCCATGAGATCGCCGATCGCCTCCTCCCGCTGCTGATGCTGATGCCCGAGGCGGAGGAGGTTGGCGATGCTGTTCGTCGGTGATGACTGGGCCGAAGATCATCACGACATCGAGATCGTGGACGGGTCGGGTCGCCGGCTGGCGCAGCGTCGCCTGCCGGAGGGTTTGGACGGGGTGGCTCGCTTGCACGCGTTAATCGCGGCGGCGATGCCCGAAGACTGGGTCGACCTCGAGCCTGGTGAAGCCGCGGCTCGGGTGAAGATCGGGATCGAGACCGACCGCGGGCCGTGGGTGGCGGCGTTGGTCGCGGCCGGGTATGAGGTGTTCGCGATCAACCCGAGGGAGGCGGCGGAGTACCGCGGCCGGCACTCCACTTCGGGGGCGAAAAGTGATCGCGGTGATGCGCACGTGCTGGCTGAGATCGTGCGCCTGGATCGGGCTCATCACCGCCCGGTCGCCGGCGACTCGCAGGGTGGCGAGGCGATCAAGCTGGTCGCCCGCAGCCATCAGACGCTGATCTGGGAACGGACCCGGCACGTGTTGCGGCTGCGCAGTGCGCTGCGGGAGTACTTCCCCGCCGCCCTGGACGCCTTCGGTGATCTCGACGAGCCGGACACGCTGCAGCTGCTGGCCGCGGCCCCGGATCCCGACTCCGCCGCTCGTTTGTCCAAGGCCAAGATCGCGGGTGTGTTGCGGCGGGCCAGGCGCCGCGACGTCGAGGCCCGTGCGGTCGAGATCCAGACCGTGCTGCGGGCGCCGGCGCTGCGGCAACCACCGGCCGTGCAGGCCGCGTTCGCCGTCATCGCCGCCAGCCAGGTCCGGGTCATCACCGCCCTGAACAGCGAGATCGACACCCTCGCCGAGGTGGTGGGCCGGCATTTTGGCCGGCACCCGGACGCTGAGATCTACGCCAGCCAACCCGGCCTTGGCGTCATCCTCGGCGCCCGGGTGCTGGCCGAGTTCGGTGACGACCCGCACCGCTACGCCGATGCGAAAGCCCGCAAGAACTACGCCGGCACCTCACCGGTCACCAAAGCCTCGGGCAAGAAGAAGAACGTCTTCGCCCGGCACGCCCGCAACGACCGTCTCGCCGACGCCCTGCAGCAGTGGGCCTTCGCCTCGATGCGCAGATCACCCGGTGCCCGCGCTTACTACGACGCTCTGCGCGAGCGGAAGATCGGCCACCAAGCTGCCCTACGCCAGCTCGCCAACCGCCACGTCGGCATCCTGCACGGCTGCCTCAAGACCCGAACCCTCTACAACGAGAACACCGCCTGGCCCACCCGAAACACGGCCGCTGCTTGACATTCAAGAACCTGGGATGTCTGCCGCGTAGCGTGCCGCTTCGCGGGCACGCGTGCCGGGTTGCGTCGCGCAGGCCGGCCCACGTCGCTGGCGGCGGCCGTACGGTCTTCCCATGACCCGCCGCAAGACGCCGGAGGAGCAAGGGCTTTTCCGCTACATCGCGGTCGTCGCCGCGTACCGGCGACATTCCGAGTCCACCACCCAGCGGGAGGACGCGGCCGCCGACCTCGGTCTCGACCTGCCGACCTTCAAAGACGCGCTCGACGAGGCGCGACGGATGGGCTTCCTCGCCCCAAACGAGTGACTCGACCACGCTCGGACATGCCGCGTGGCGGCGCGATTTTGCCGACGAGCGTGACGTGTTTCTGACTTTGTGTCGCAAAGTCGCGTTGTATTAGCCAACATCGTCGGGGTCCTCGGTGAGTTGATCGTGCCGGTGCTGGCGGTGCCAGGCAAGCCGGTCGAGCCGGGCCTGTTCCAGGCCGGCTTGGCGTGCTTTGCGGATGGCCTCACCTCGTCCTTCGTGTTCGTCGTTGGGCGTGACGTAGCCGATGCCCTGGTGCAGCCGAACGCCGTTGTAGTGCGGGCGGGTGATCTTGAGTTCGGCGCGCAGGGTTGCCGGGTCGCGGATCGCGAGCAAATGCGGGTAGTCGAGCTTGATGTGGCCGTTGAGGCTTTCGATCCAGGCCTGGTCGGTCGGGGTGCCGGGCCGGCCGAAGTGCTGAGCGATCGCGCACAGCGCCAGGAACTCGCGCGTCGAGCCGGAGGTCATCTGCGGCCCGTTGTCGCTGACCGCGAGCAGGATCGGGCGCGACTTATCGTCAGCGCTGAGGTCGATGCGACCGTCGTCGGCGTGACGACGCTCAACCTGTTCGAGCAGCCCCTCGGCTTCCAGCGCGGCGGTGAAAGCGAGCTCGACCTGGGTGGAGGTCTCCTCGCTCGAGACGATCTCGGTCAGCCACTTACGGGAGACCAGATCCTCGATGATCAGCACTGCCATCCCGGCGGCCGGGAAGTGTGTCGTGTCGTAGATCCAAATCGAGTTGGGCTTGTACTCGACCCAGTCCGGGAACTGCTTGCGCGTCGAGCGGCCGGGCCGTGGTCGGGGCCGGAAGTGCTTGTCAGCAAGGAAAAGCACCCGCCGCACGCTCGACGGCGAGACCCACACGCGGTGCAGGTAGGAGCCGCGGTGGGCCAGCTTGCGGTGGCTGCGGTCGGTCTCGCCCCACTCGTCGAACAGCGCCAAGATCTCGCGCTCTTCGTCCGGCAACAGTCCGTGCGCCGGCGACCCGCCAGGCGCTTTGTCGACCAGCTGGCCGCGGGCGCGCCGGCCGATCCAGCGGTGCGCGCGCCGCTCGGGCAGCTCCAGCGCGCCGCAGACACGGCGCAGGCTCCAGCCGGCGTCGAGTGCCTCATCGAGCAGGTCGAGCAGCCCTGCCTTGGTGGCCGCTTCGACCCGGCGCGGGATCGGGCCACTCAACCCCAGGCGCCTTTTCCCTCGACCAGCATCAGCTTCACGGCCATCTCCTTGACCGTCTCCGACAACCGGGCGACCTCCGCTTTGGCAAGCTCCAACTCCCAGTCCCGCTCGCGCGCCTTGACCCCGGGCTTGGACTCGGCCAACGCGGCCAGCGCGCCCTCCTTGGCCACCGTGCGGATGCGCATGATCGTCGAACGGTCCACGTGCTGCTCGGCCGCGGCCTCGGCGATCGTCACCTCCTGGCGCACCAGCTGCAACCAGATCTCGTACTTCTGCGAGGGCGAGAGGAACCGCTTCGCACGGCGCCCGGCGCGGTCGGTTCCACGGTCGAGTTCGGTCATGATCAGATCCTCCGAGAGCGGTCGGAGAACCCGTCGGATGTTGCGTGATAGACACGCCGATCTGTGTCACGAAGTCAGACGCAAAGCAGGCGAATGATCGAAGTGGGTACGTCCTTGATGTGTCTTCGCCCTCGATTCCGCTGATGGTGACGGGCTGCGTTCTGGTGGTCATCGGGAGCGCGAGCTTGTTCTCGTATGCCTACCTGAGGTGGTTGCGGCGGCGCGGGTTGACGAGCGGCGGCGTCGTTGGGCGTCCGGGTGAAACCGATGAGCAGTCGCATGCCCGTAACCGGGCGATCGGGTCTGCTGCACGAATAGGTGACATCTGATCTGTGGAGCCGGGAGGCTCCGCTGGAAGGATGTGCACCGTGCCGAAGCCGTTTCCGAAGGAGTTCCGCGAGGACGTTGTCCGGGTCGCGCGCAGCAGTGATGCGTCGGTGGCGCAGGTGGCCAAGGACTTCGGGATCTCCGAGTCGTGCCTGCACCGCTGGCTCACCCTGGATGACATCGAGGCGGGCAAGCGCCCCGGTGTCACGCAGAGCGAGTCCGCCGAGCTGCGTGAGTTGCGGAAGCGCAACAAGCTGCTCGAGCAGGAGAACGAGGTGCTGCGGCGGGCCGCCGCCTATCTGTCGCAGGCGAACCTGCCGGGAAAATGATGTACCCGCTCGTCCGCGAGTTGGCCGCCGACGGGATCCCCGTGACGGTGACGTGCCGGGTGCTCAAGATTGCCAGACAGCCCTACTACCGCTGGCTCGCCGGCCCGGTCACCGACGCCGAGTGGGTCGCTGCTCATCGGGCGAACGCGCTGTTCGACGCCCACCGCGACGACCCGGAGTTCGGCTACCGCTTCCTCGCCGACGAGGCCCGCGACGAGGGGCAGGCGATGGCTGAGCGCACCGCGTGGCGGCTGTGCTCGGCCAACGGCTGGTGGTCGGTGTTCGGCAAGCCCCGCGGCCGCAACGGCAAGAAGCGCGCACCTGGCACGCCCGCCTTCGACGACCTGGTCAAGCGCAACTTCACCGCGGCCGAGCCGAACACGCTGTGGCTGGTCGACATCACCGAGCACTGGACCGGCGAGGGCAAGCTGTACTGCTGCGCGATCAAGGACGTGTTCTCCAACCGGATCGTCGGCTACTCGATCGACTCGCGGATGAAGGCCCGCCTCGCCGTCGCGGCGCTGAACAACGCCGTCGCCCGACGCGCTGCGACCGGCGCCGAAGTGGCCGGCTGCATCGTCCACGCCGACCGAGGGTCCCAATTTCGATCAAGGAAGTTCCACCGCGCGCTGGCCCGCCACGGCTTGGTCGGCTCGATGGGCCAGGTCGCCTCCGCCGCCGACAACGCGGCGATGGAGTCGTTCTTCTCCCTGCTGCAAAAGAACGTGCTCGACCGGCAGCCCTGGCGCACCCGCGAGCAGCTGCGCATCGCCATCGTCACCTGGATCGAACGGACCTATCACCGTCGCCGACGCCAAGCCACGCTCGGCCGATTGACCCCCGTCGAGTACGAGGCAATCATGACCCCGACGGCCACCCAGGCGGCCTAACCCGAACTGTCACCAGTTCGTGCAGCAGACCCGGCCGATAAGAGAGTGCGTTAGCGGGTCTTGCTCACGTTTCCCTGTGTACGGACGATCATGGTCGGGTGAGTTCGTACACCGTGAGCAGGACGACGATCGACGCGCTCGTTACGGCCGCGATCAAGTGGACTGACGACACGGACGCCTTCCGCTACTACTGGCGCGGCGGCGTGGGTCGTGTGACGCCGGAGACGGCCACATCGGTCGGCCAGATGCTTTGGTCAGCGAACTGGTACCACGCCGACGGCTGGGTCGAAGACACCGACTGGGCCGAGCGAGGGGGCGTGCCCGAGCCCGTGTACGCGTACGAAGCCCTGCCAGGGGTGCCAGACCCAGCCATCGTGCTGCGGGTGATCAGCAACTACGTCTATCAAACTGCCGGCCATCCGGATGATTGGCGACCTAGCGAGCCGTTCGGATTCGTCTACGCCCTGCAGGTCGTCGCCATCGAACGACTGCTCCACGATGTCGACCTTCCGTGGGGGATCGGCGACGACGACCGCGATCTGTTTCGCCGATACGGCACTGTCGATCCCGAGCCCGAACCATCGGACGCGGACAACCCCGCCTGGGCGGCCACCTATGAGAAGCTCACCGCGACCGGAATTCCATTCAAGGCCTATACCCCCCACGAGCGCCGGAACCAGCGAGGTGAGGGCGACGCCGTTCTCTTGGGCCGTTGGGCGTCGTGGCCGCCAGATCTGGGCTCGGCCTGTGTGCTGGTCTCGCTGCACGACGGCGATGCCGAGGCAGCCGACGGGTTCGCACGGGCTGTAACGATCGCGCAGCAGCGGGTTGGTCCTCGATGGTCGCCCGAGGTGTTGCGCGTCGGACGCACAGTTCTGACGCTAGTGACCGACGCCTGGAATCCTGACCTCGATGACGGGCTGAGCCGGATTCGGACTGCATTCGGCGATCCCGATGACTACTGGAGCGTCAGCCATGTGCGCCGGACGGCGGACGCACCGCTCATCGTCCGCCGTTGGAACGATGACGGGAGCCGTTGGGATGCAACCCGAGACGGTGAAGCCGGAATCATCGGCGTGCAGAACCTGGCAGATGCCCATTTGGCAGCTGAGCAGCGCGGAGTGTTCCTGCTAGTCGACAACGACGTGTACCGGGACATGGTTGAGCGGGGCGACGCTCCGCCAGATCGGCCGGCATGGGCAGTCCGGCGTCCCGCCGGAGGTCTGCGTTTGCCTTAGAGGAGCGTCCGGGCATGCCGCGGAGGAACTCGACCGGATCTGCCGCTGGCAGTGAGGCATGGCGTGATCGCTCACGCCCCCGCCGTGGTCTGACCCGATCGGATGTCGGTGGCCGGTGGCAGGCTTCGGGCATGGCCGAGTTCACTAAGCAGGACCTGTCCGGGGCGCGATTCGAGCAGGTCGATTTCAGCCGCGCGTGGTTCCGCAACGTGTACTTCACCGGCGCGACGCTGCCCGGCGCGTGGTTGGAAGACGTCGACATCGACGGCGAGATCCGCAACGTCCGGATCAACGGTGTCGATATCGGCCCGCTCGTCGAGGCCGAGCTGAACCGGCGCTACCCGGAACGAACCAAGCTCGACCCAGAACTCGCGGACGGCTTCCGCGAGGCGTGGTCGATCATCGAACGGGTATGGCCGCCGACCATCGAACGGGCCAAGCGCTTGCCGGCGGATCTGCTCCACGAACGTGTGCAGGACGAGTATTCGTTCATCGAGACGCTGCGCCACCTGGTGTTCGCCACCGACGCGTGGGTCCGCCGGGCGCTCCTCGGCCTCCCGGAGCCCTACAGCGCACTCGGCCTCCCGCACGACGAGGCAGAGCCCGACCCAAGTGTGCCGAACGACCGGCACGCGCGACCGACCCTGGAGGAGATGCTCGAACTGCGCGCCGACCGCATGCGCACCGTTCGCGAGGTCATCGCAGCACTGACCGACGACGTGCTCGCCGGTCAAACCGACCCCGTGCCGCCGCCGGGCTACCCACCTCCGGGCAGTTACCCGGTGCGTCGCTGCCTACGCGCGGTCGTCAACGAGGAGTGGTTGCACCACCTCTACGCCGAACGCGACCTCACCGTCCTTGAGCAGCGCCGCTGACCCGCAAGCGCGGACATGCGGCCGTCCGCGCGCTCGTGCCGAGGTGCAAGAGTGAAGTTAATCGAGAAGGTCGAGGTACTGCGGTCTGGCCTTCATGGCGTGGATCAGGAGCTCGTTGCCGCTGTCGAAACGAAGCACGACGAGTTCAAGCAAGCGGCCAGCTGTGTCAAACCCGAGGCGGAGCTGGCGTGCGGGACTGTCTTCGTCCAGTTCGGCGAGAAACACTGCATGCTCGGCGGCATGCAGGGCATCGTCGGGATCGACGCCGTGCTTACGTGCAGAGTGATGAACCTTCACGCCACGTAGGCACGGATCGCAGCGCGGATCGCTTCGGAGCGAGTCATGTGTTCGCGATCGGCTCGTTCGGCCAGGGCGGCAAGCAAAGTCCCGTCGATCCGCACTGGCACCACCTGACCGGGCCCGTCCCCCACCGGCTTGCGCCCGCGCTTACGGAGCCGGTCAACGTCATAGCCCCGCTCGGCCTCATCCGCCCACTCTTTGATGTCCTGCTCTGTGACCGGCTTGCCCTTGATCTTCTCCACACCTAAAGCGTAATACGAAATACGACGGCGTCAACAGGCGCGCATCTCGTAACGATGGGCAAGTACTACGAGTAGGCGGACATCGGCGCGACAGTTGGAGTTGAACACTGCGCGAGGATGGTCCGGTGAACGATGTTCGGCTCTCGAAGCTGCTCTCGCTTGTACTTCGTCACCGCCCAGAGACGATCGGTGTCACCCTCGACGAAAACGGGTGGCTTCCGATCCCGGAGTTGCTGACTGCCCTTGCGGCGAACGGTCACGAGATGACCCGATCCGAGCTGCACCGCGTGGTCGAGGCTAACGACAAGCAGCGCTTCGTCATTGATCACGCACGTGATCGCATTCGAGCCAACCAAGGGCACTCGGTCAGCGTCGACCTCGGCCTGGTACCAACTCAGCCTCCGTATCTTCTCTACCACGGCACGCCGGCCCGAAACCTGCCGAGCATCCTGAGCAAGGGCCTGACCCGACGTTCGCGTCACGCGGTGCATCTGTCCGCGGATGTCGCCACCGCGCACAAGGTCGGAGCCCGCCGCGGCGAACACGTCGTGCTCGCCATCGACGCAGCCGCCATGCACTCCGATGGACTGACATTCGCCATCTCAGCCAACGGAGTGTGGCTGACCGAGACGGTCCCGGCCCGATACCTCACGGTTCTGGACGACGCGACCACCTAACGGCCAGCGGCATTTCCGGATGCTTCGCAATCTAGGAGCGCGCGGTCCAACGCGAGTGGAACTCGTCCTGCTGCGCCACCGTGCCCACGGAATCGAGTGGTGCGGCATCCAGTGTCTGGACCTGCGGCGGTCGGCCGCGGTCCTCGAGTTCAAGCAGGTAGGTCACTCGGCCCCCACCCATGTCGCACTGCATGCCGGACGACCACGAGTTCGGTCTCGCGCCATTGATGCCGAGCAGGATGCCATCCGCGTCGAGCTGAGAGCGGAGGTCACGTTGTGCCTTGAAGGTGTCCGTCCCGGTGGCGACCCACTCGCGTTCTGATGACGCCAGGGAGAGTCGTGTCAATGTGCGGCTTCACGAGACGTTTGACCGATCGTCCTCGGGACATCCTTGATCGTTTCCCGCTGATCACGGTCGGCTGGTTGCTGTCTGGTTGGGCGGCATCTGGGGTGGGCGATCGTGGATCGACAGGGACTGATCGAGTACCGGTATCGCGCGGTGTGCGAGGTGCTGGGCGGCTCGCCGATCGGTGAGGTCGCAGTCCGTTATGGGACCTCGCGGCAGTCGCTGCATGGGTGGCGGCGCCGCTTTGAGCAGGAGGGCATGGCCGGGCTGGCGGACCGGTCGCGCCGGCCGACGAGCAGTCCTACGCGCCTGCCAGCCGAGGTCGAGGCGTTGATCTGTCAGCTGCGGCGATCGCATCCCCGCTGGGGCGCCCGGCGGATTGTCTACGAGCTGACCCAGCGAGACGTTGCGCCGGTGCCGTCGCGGGCGACGGTGCATCGGGTGCTGACCCGCAACGGGCTGGTCGATCCGCAAGCCCAGCAGCACAAGCGGCAGTACAAGCGCTGGCAGCGGGCAGCACCCATGCACCTGTGGCAGCTCGACATCGTCGGGGGTCTGCCGCTGGCCGACGGGCGCGAGTGCAAGCTGTTGACCGGCATCGATGACCACTCTCGGTTCGTGGTGATCGCCGCGGTGCTGCCAGCGCCGTCGGGTCGCGCGGTCTGTGAGGCGTTCGCGGCAGCGATGCGCCGCTACGGGGTGCCGTCAGAGGTGCTGACCGACAACGGTGGTCAGTTCTCCGGACGGCACCACCGTCCGCAGCCGGTCGAGGTGCTGTTCGAGCGGGTCTGTCGAGAGAACGGCATCATGCAGCGGCTGACCAAGCCGCGCTCGCCGACCACGACCGGCAAGATCGAGCGTTTCCACCGCACGCTGCGCGAGGAGTTCCTCAACCACGTCGCGCCGTTCGAGTCTCCCGAGGCGGCTCAGGACGCGGTCGATGCCTGGGTCAGCGCCTACAACCATCAGCGCCCACACCAGGCACTGGACATGGCCACGCCAGCGAGCCGATTCCGACCCAACGGCCCGACCCGGCTCGACACACGGCCGACGATGACGACCGGGGCGTTCGAGCCGTCGACGGCGGGGGCGTTCGCGATCACGGTCATCGAGCCGGCGCCGACACCGCCGGCTGAAAGCGGCGCGGTGGAGTTCGAAGCCCGAGTGCCGCCCAGCGGTCAGCTGAACATCCGCTCGGGCCGGCAGTCGATCGCTCTGCATGAAGCGATGGCCGGCCGCACCGTCACCGTCTGGGCCGACCTCCGCAGCGTGCACGTCAGCGTCGATAGCCATGTGGTGCGCACTGTCGCCTCCCGGCTGCGGCCGGACGACCTACAGCACCTGGCGATGCGCGGCGCGCGAGCCGCCGGCCCCGCCCCGGCCAAGCCCGCGCTGCGCCGAGCCAACGGCGTCCCGGTCCTCGAGCCCGGCCAAGCGATCGAGATCGACCGCATGGTCAGTAGCGACGGCACCGTCACCATCGCTGGCGCCGAGCATCTGATCGGGTTCGCCTGGGCCGGTCGCAAGGTCGCGTTGCGCCTAGACGGCCATCTCATGCACGCCATCGCCGACGACGCCCTGATCGGCAGCTGGCCCTGCCCGATCGCCGTCGATCGGCTCCCGCGACTGCAGGGCGCGCGTCAGCCCTCGACTCCATTGCCACCACCGCCGCTGCCCGCCGGCTCACTACGAGCCCAACGCAAGGTCCACACCAACGGCAAGATCATGGTCGCCAACCAGAGCATCAGGCTCGGCCCCCGTCATGCCGGCAAGATCGTGACCGTCGTCGTGGAAGACACCCACCTGCGCGTCCTCCACGGCGAAGAAGAGATAGCCGTTCGCCCTCGACGCAACCTCGCACCCATCACCCGATTCCACGTCACCGGGGCCGGCGCACGTCAACCCTCACCTGACGACAAACCGTCAAGCATGTCCTGAGCCCTCACACCGACAAGTCGACAGTCCTGGCCAGAACGTTCGACGGTCAGCATCCACTCGGCGTCACCGAAGGGTGGCGGACGCCGACTATCCGTGTCTCCCGGTCATCCGGTGCCATGCCTTGATGATCGCCTACCGCGCGTGCGGCGGCATACGGAGATCGGCGCGAGCGCGCGTACAGCGGCATGGTCGCGCGTAAGCGCGCTCCGCGGCACGGTCGCGCGTTCTGAATACCGCGGAAGGTGGCGCCGGTGCGGGGGCGGGAGCGGCGTGTCGTCCCGCAGGGCAGCCACCGATCGTGAACGCTCTGCAGCCTGACACGCCGGGCAGCTGGCCGCAGAGCGTTCACGGTCGAAGGTGCCCGCGGCCGATACCGATGAGACGCTCATCGGCAAGTGCGGTAAACGAAGCGAGCGACGCCGGTGCCGAGCCTGCGACGGATTACGCCGACCGTGGTAGCGACCAACCGTTCCCCCAGCTGGACGCGTTTGAATCAGCGATCCGTGCGAATACGCACCCCTAGGTTCAGCAGCTTCACCGCCAAGTGGTTTCTCCAGGGCTTCTGTCTGCCGATCAACAGAGACCGCGGCTTTGAAACGACATTGGTGTCGGCCACTGTAGTCGACGTGTGCGGGGCCCAGCCTGCGCGAGAGGGGTCTACGCTTCAGACTCTGGAAGCATGATCCGTCCCTCGCTGTTCTCTCAGGCAAGGAGTTCGCATGCCGAGTTCGGATGACTTCAGGTGGTCAACGCCGGCCTGGAGCCTCGAGGAGCAGTCCATGTCGGACGGGCGCATTCGCGAACGCTTCGTCTTTCGTGGGCAGCTGAAGGCAACGGAGATAGTCAGCGGCGGAACCTGTGACCGGTTGGGTCATGGCGAGGGCTGCCGCATCGCAGTGGTCGGTGACCGGTCTGGCGGCTTCCTAGTTGCGCGGTGTCCTGCGACTACGACCCAGGCTCGGGCCCGACTAAACGATGGTCGGGCACTGGATGTGCCGCTGAGTTCAGTTAGCCCTACGTCAGGCAACCGCTTCGCGGTTCTCCAGCTGGGCGCAGCTGATGTGAATGAGGTTTCCGCCTTAGAGCTCGGGCTGCCCGGCTCGTCGTTGCAGGAATATCGGCCGCCCCGTTACGCATCTGCCCACCACCGGTAACGCTCGTCAGCACTGAGGAATCGCTGTTGGCTTTACCGCCTTGGAGTCGTTCGCAATCGAACTCTTGACGGCCGCCAAGACCTTCGCGCCGCAACCACCCTTCTCGCCAGCGTGGTAGCAGTTCAGGTAGAAACCCTTCGTGGCCGGATAGGGCTGGAGCTCGACTCCGTTCGCCGTCCCGTAGGCGTACTCCCGATACAACGTCTTCTTGGTGGACTGGCACTCCGTTGTGGTGTGGATGTAGTTCTGGTAGCCCGTCCACGACTTGTAGGGGGCGCCGACCAAGTTATCTCCGCCCTGTGACGTTCTCCAGGATGAACTCCAGCGTCTGCGGAGATGGTTCGGTGCAGGACTGCTCGCCTCCCCAAACGAAGCCGTTGGCGGCGACATTTGAACTCATGAACTCGCCTGCGCACGCCTCGAAGGCCCATAGGGGGTGGACAGTCCCGGGGACGGTCACGTGCTGAGAACCCCACCCAGATCTCGTCTGCGCTGCATTCGCAGGCAGAGCGCTGGCAAGCAGGACGACTACCGCCATCAAGACGAACATCGTGAATCGGGTCATACGTCGCGTCATGGCGAAACCATACGACCGATCAAGTACTTGCGTCGATAGCGATGATCGATGTCTGCTACCCAACTGTTGAACGCCAAGCGGCCCGCCGCTCGGCGGCAAGGTCCTCGCTGACGTCGGCCAGCTCGTTCTGCAGCTCACGCAGCCGCGCCGTGAGCGCGTGGTTCTCGCTCGTGAGCCGGTCGACCTCGCGGATTTTCCTCGCCAAATCTCGTTCGGCGTGTGCGATGTCTGCTGCGTCGAGCGCGGCCCCGAGGTAGTGATCCAGTTTGACCTTCAACTTGCCGATGAGCGGATACCAACCGGGTTGCCTGTAAGACTGCTTGGCATGTCGGCACATCGCTTTTCGGCGCTCAACCAACATGGGGGTCTGCCGCGACGGTGGTGGGAGCGCGTCCCTCAGCCGCTGGCGACTGCGGCCGTTGCTTTGCGTCTGACTTCGTGACACAGATCGGCGTGTCTATCACGCAACATCCGACGGGTTCTCCGACCGCTCTCGGAGGATCTGATCATGACCGAACTCGACCGTGGAACCGACCGCGCCGGGCGCCGTGCGAAGCGGTTCCTCTCGCCCTCGCAGAAGTACGAGATCTGGTTGCAGCTGGTGCGCCAGGAGGTGACGATCGCCGAGGCCGCGGCCGAGCAGCACGTGGACCGTTCGACGATCATGCGCATCCGCACGGTGGCCAAGGAGGGCGCGCTGGCCGCGTTGGCCGAGTCCAAGCCCGGGGTCAAGGCGCGCGAGCGGGACTGGGAGTTGGAGCTTGCCAAAGCGGAGGTCGCCCGGTTGTCGGAGACGGTCAAGGAGATGGCCGTGAAGCTGATGCTGGTCGAGGGAAAAGGCGCCTGGGGTTGAGTGGCCCGATCCCGCGCCGGGTCGAAGCGGCCACCAAGGCAGGGCTGCTCGACCTGCTCGATGAGGCACTCGACGCCGGCTGGAGCCTGCGCCGTGTCTGCGGCGCGCTGGAGCTGCCCGAGCGGCGCGCGCACCGCTGGATCGGCCGGCGCGCCCGCGGCCAGCTGGTCGACAAAGCGCCTGGCGGGTCGCCGGCGCACGGACTGTTGCCGGACGAAGAGCGCGAGATCTTGGCGCTGTTCGACGAGTGGGGCGAGACCGACCGCAGCCACCGCAAGCTGGCCCACCGCGGCTCCTACCTGCACCGCGTGTGGGTCTCGCCGTCGAGCGTGCGGCGGGTGCTTTTCCTTGCTGACAAGCACTTCCGGCCCCGACCACGGCCCGGCCGCTCGACGCGCAAGCAGTTCCCGGACTGGGTCGAGTACAAGCCCAACTCGATTTGGATCTACGACACGACACACTTCCCGGCCGCCGGGATGGCAGTGCTGATCATCGAGGATCTGGTCTCCCGTAAGTGGCTGACCGAGATCGTCTCGAGCGAGGAGACCTCCACCCAGGTCGAGCTCGCTTTCACCGCCGCGCTGGAAGCCGAGGGGCTGCTCGAACAGGTTGAGCGTCGTCACGCCGACGACGGTCGCATCGACCTCAGCGCTGACGATAAGTCGCGCCCGATCCTGCTCGCGGTCAGCGACAACGGGCCGCAGATGACCTCCGGCTCGACGCGCGAGTTCCTGGCGCTGTGCGCGATCGCTCAGCACTTCGGCCGGCCCGGCACCCCGACCGACCAGGCCTGGATCGAAAGCCTCAACGGCCACATCAAGCTCGACTACCCGCATTTGCTCGCGATCCGCGACCCGGCAACCCTGCGCGCCGAACTCAAGATCACCCGCCCGCACTACAACGGCGTTCGGCTGCACCAGGGCATCGGCTACGTCACGCCCAACGACGAACACGAAGGACGAGGTGAGGCCATCCGCAAAGCACGCCAAGCCGGCCTGGAACAGGCCCGGCTCGACCGGCTTGCCTGGCACCGCCAGCACCGGCACGATCAACTCACCGAGGACCCCGACGATGTTGGCTAATACAACGCGACTTTGCGACACAAAGTCAGAAACACGTCACCGTCAAGGTGTGGAGCGCCATGGCCCGCGCCGTGAGAACACCGTTCATTCCGCTGGGACGATGGATCAATCCGCGTCAGACAACGTCGGCGGTGTCGGTCGACGGCGGGCCCGACACCGTGCCGGGTGTCGCCGAACTGCGCACGCAGGGGTTCGAGCCGATCGAGGCGTACACCGGGGCGTTCTGGGTTGGCCAGCTTTGGCCGGAGGATCACCGTCGCTCGGTCGCTGAGACGCGGTCCTCTTGGTTGGACGATCCGCACAGCGATGGCCGGCTGTGGTTGGCCCGCTCGCCCTGGTCGACGCTCACGCTGGAGGACAGCCTGAACGTGCTGTGGACCTGGGTCGAGCGTGATCACGCCGCACTCGATGAAGACCTTTGGCGACAGCGCGTCATCGAGGCATTGGGGTGGGACGCAGCAACAGCCACCGAATGGCACCGACGAATCGCGCATTAGCCGCACTCATCTGCCGCACTCAGTGCAGAGCGAGCCTTCAAGGCGACCGCTGAGTGCATGCGATGTGTTCAAGAACGCGGCGACGGGTTGGCCGCGTTATAGGCGTCGAGGACGACGGTGGGGATGCGCGAGGTCGGGCTGAGTGGATGGCCATTCTTGGCTGCCCATTGCCGCACTCGTGCTTGGTACTCCAGGCGCGACTGTCGAAGGGTTGCGAGACTTCGCCACTGCCCTCGTTGCCATCGAACGACCACGACCGTGAGGACGACGAACGTGCATGCCGCGCCGACCAGGCCGATAACACGCGTGGCGTGGACCGTAGACAACCATGTGAAGCCGATCAACACGGCGAAACAGACGACGACGGGCAGGCGCGCGCGGAATCCGAAGGCTTGGTCGTACGCCTGAACAGCCTCCGGGGAGTACTTGCGGAGGTTTCTTGCGCGGATCTCTCTGAGCCCCACCACGCCCTCCATGAGCGGTAGTTCGGATGACTTCTCATCCTGGTGACCTCACCGTAGGCCCGAGTGATCGCTTGATCGAACTCAAGCCGACGTCGCGCGTGGCGTCTGGGCCCGCTGAGCCCCGTGTAAGCACACAACGCGTCGCGACGGCGGTTGGCGTCAATCGCTCAAGGGACACCGCTTTGGACGACCAACCCTCTCGCCAAGATCCTTCACCGCGACCGAACGAGACGCCTGCTCATGCCGCCGGCCGCGCGATCTTGCCGACGAGCGCGCATCTCGCTGGCCGCGTGGGACGCTCATCGCGTGGCTGGTGACATCGGACCGACTCCGCGTGCCGAGTGGGACGTGCCGCCCGTCCTCACGGCCTCCGGCGTGCTGGTAGGGCTAGTGCAGTCTCCGCCCGCAGAGCGAGCGCGAAGGCCCGACCACCGCCACCAAATTGATGTAGAGATCCACGGGTCGAATCCAGAGGGTCGAGCCGACGAAGCGCTCGGGGGCGTAGGAGTGCTCCTCCAAGACATCGATGCACTTCGCACGTCCGCCGAAGCGCTAGCGCCCGAAGATTGGAAGGCCGAGGTCCGGGACTCCCCGACGTATCCCGGCCTCTTCTTGGAGGGGATTGAGTTCGACGATGGCGGCCTCGTCCGCGTGCTATTCGACTATGACGGCATGGAGTTGTTGATCCTGGATCTGCACCCGGACGGCCACCGGTCCGTTGTGTTCGAGTAGCCGCTCATGCCGCGATGTGTGCGTGTTGCACTGCTCCTAGTCGAGGAGTTGATCTTCGCCCCGCGGCCGGGTCAGCCGTAGTCAGGTGGTGGTGATTCGTAGCGGTGTCCGGTGGGGCTGGTCCATTTCAGGGTGCCGTGGGGGTCGCCGGTCACCTGCCAGCCGCCGGTGTGTTTGAGCCGGTGGTGGTGTTCGCAGAGGGCTTCCATGTTGCGGGCCGAGGTGGGTCCTTCGGGCCAGGGGATCTGGTGATCCAGGTCGGACACTCGGGCGCGGCGTCCGCAGCCGGGGAAGCGGCACCTCACGTCGCGGGCGATGAGGTGGTCCTGCAGCGCCTGGGCCGGTTCGTAGGCTTCTTGGCTGTAGTCGATCATCCGGCCGTCGGGGTCGGTGAGGACCCTCCGCCAGGTGCCGGTGGGGTCGAACGCCAACGCGCGGGCCAGGACGGCCGGGATCGAGCCGTAGCCCTCCAGTTCGGCCGGCTGGTCGTCGAGGTCGAGCAGGGTCTCGAGGGCGACGGTGACGGCGATGGTGGGTTTGCGGCCGTGCTGGCCCGGCACGGCGCCGTCGAGCAAGCCTTGTTCGGCGAGCGCGACCAACGCGTCGGCGCGGCGCTGGTCCATCGTCCGCTCGTCGCCGGGGAGCCGGCGTTCGGCTTCGGCGGTCAAGCGGGCCATCACGAGCGCGAGCCCGTCGGCGGGCAGCATGGCCCAGAGTTCGCCCATGCCGTCGCCGGCCGGCCGGCCGCAGACCCGACGGTCCTCGACCGCGTCCTCGTGCCGCTTCTTGGCGCTGCGCGGGTCGACCGCCAGGACCGCCTTGGCCACGGACTTGGCGAACGCGGCGACCGACTGCTGCGGGGCCCGGTCGAGCACCGTGTCCTCGACCCGGGCCGCCAACGCGTCGGGCAGCACCCGCACGGCGTGGGTCAGGGTGTGGGCGTGGCGCCAGGTGATCGCCCCGGCCTGCAGCAGCGTGAACGTCTCCGGCAACCGGTCGAGCAGGTCGTGCGCGGTCCGCAGCCGGTCGTACACGGTCACCGGCGGTTGCCGCAGGGCGACGCCGATCTCGGTCGCCGCCAGATCCCGGTCGACCTCGCTGCCGGTGTCCATCGCCGCCAGCAGCCGCGCCTCTTGGGCCTCGGTCCAGGCGTGCAACTGCTGCAACGCGACCAGCGCGTCCACCCGCGCCGCCTCCGACAAGACAGCCGGATCGACCGTCCGGGCGCGCAACGACGCCACCGCGGCCAGCGCCGAATCCCCCCGATCCATACCCGAAACCCTATTCAGGGGGTACGACAGAAACCGGCAAGAACCGACCCGTCCCGGAAAGAAATCTCGATCAAGACAGAGCTCAACCGGAGCGGTGACCGGTTCCGGTGCCGAGCATCCGGGCGACGGCGCGGTCGGCGACGCGCGGCGGCAGCGCCGCGGCGACCCGCAACGCCGCCATGTTGTTGATCTCGTAGTGCACGCGTGGCCGGGCGTCGGTCGCGGCCCGGACGACGACCGCCGCGACCTGCTCCGGGCTCGACACCTTCTTCGGCGGGCGGCGGGACAGCGCGCGGGCGAACCGGGCGAACGGGGCCGCCAACCGCGAGTCGGGCACCGGGTTCTCGATCGTGTCCATCGCGTGGAACAGCTCGGTGTCGATCGCGCCGGGCCGGACGGTCGACACCGAAATGCCTAGCGGGGCGAGCTCGCGCCGGAGCACGTCGCTCAACCCCTCGAGGGCAAGCTTCGTCGTCTGGTAGATCTGGAACGGGTTGCGGAACCGGTAGGACTCGCTGGTGATGTTGACGACCCGGCCACCTGATGCAACGAGCAGGTCGAGGCAGGCGTGGGCGGTGCGCAGGGCACCGAAGGTGTTCACCTCGAAGTGCCGGATGACGGTGTCGGGGTCGGTCTCGGCCACCGGGAAGTAGCCGATGATCCCGGCGTTGTTCACGACCACGTCGAGCCGGTCGATCGTGGCTGCGAGCGCCCGCGCCGCGGCCGTGTCGGTCACGTCCAGTGCCTCGACCCGGAACCCGGAAGAGCCGGTGAACCCGGCGAGCAGGTCGAGGCTGCGGTCGGTGGCGATCACGTCGAAGCCGGCCGCCCGGAGCGCGTGGCAGGTGGCCGAGCCCAGCCCGCCGCCCGCCCCGGTGACGAGGGCGACCCTCACCGGCCTACCCTCGCTGCACTCGGTACGGCCGCCGAAGGGCTACGCATGCCCATGGTTCGCTCCGCAAGCGTCGCTCACTTGCCCTTGAACTCGGGCTTGCGCTTCTCGGCGAAGGCGCGCGGCCCCTCCTTGGCGTCCTCGCTCTGGAAGACGGCCATCCCCAGCTTGGCGTCGAGCCGGAAGGCGTCGTTCTCGTGCATCCCCTCGGACTCGCGGATCGTCCGCAGGATCGCCTGCACGGCGAGGGGGCCGTTGGCGGCGATCAGCTCGGCGATCTCGAGCGCCTTGTCGAGCGCCTGGCCGTCGGGGACGACGTGCCCGATGAGCCCGATCTCCTTGGCCTCGGGGGCCTTGATGTGCCGGCCGGTCAGCAGCAGGTCGGCCGCCACCGTGTAGGGGATCTGCCGGACGAGCCGGACGGCCGAGCCACCGAGCGGGAAGAGCCCCCACTTCGGCTCGCTCACCCCGAACCGGGCGCTCTCGCCGGCGACCCGGATGTCGGTGGCCTGCAGGATCTCGGTACCGCCGGCGATGGCCGGCCCCTCGACCGCCGCGATGAGCGGCTTGGTGAGCCGGCGGCCCTTGAGCAGCGACTCGATCACCGAGAGGTCCATCGACTTCGCCGAGTCACCCGGGTGCGAGGAGGTCATCGCCTTGAGGTCGGCCCCGGCGCAGAAGGCCCCGCCGGCGCCGGTGAGGATGCACGCCCGGATGGACGGGTCCTCGTCGACCCGGTTCCAGGCCGCGGTCATCCCGGCGAGCATCGGGCCGGAGAGGGCGTTCTTGGCCTCCGGCCGGTTCATCGTGACGATGAGGACATGCCCGCGCTGCTCGACGAGGCAGTGCTGATCGTCCGGAGTGACCGTCATCGGGGGCTTCCTTCCCGCGAAAACCTGGGGTTGCCACGAACGATAACACGTTCTAGTTTTGCGGCATGCCGTACAACATCGCGGACCTGTTCGAGCACGCTGTCGACTACTTCCCGGAGCGGCTGGCGGTCGCCTGCGGGGACGACGAGGTGACGTACGCGCGAGCTCGAGGAGCAGGCCAACCGGCTGGCCCATCATCTCGCCGGCCACGGGGTGGGCGCCGGCTCGCACGTCGGCATGTGCACCCGCAACCGGCTCGAAGCCATCGTCACGATGCTCGCCGTCTACAAGCTTCGGGCGGCGCTGATCAACGTCAACTACCGGTACACGGCCAAGGAGATCCAGTACGTCCTGGACAACGCCGACGTCGTCGCGCTCGTCCACGAACGGACCTTCTCCGACCGGGTCGCCGCCGCACTGCCGGGCGCGCCCTCGGTGAAGCACACGGTGGTCATCGAGGACGAGGGCGAGCTCCCGTTCACCGGCGTGGCCTACCAGGAGGCGCTGGCGACGAGCCGCCCCGAACGCGACTTCGAGCAGCGCAGCGGCGACGACCACTACCTGCTCTACACCGGCGGCACCACCGGCATGCCGAAGGGCGTCATCTGGCGGCACGAGGACGTGTGGCGCACGCTCGGCGGCGGCATCAACTTCATGACCGGTGAGCCGCTGGAGAACGAGTTCGTCCAGGCCGAGATGGGCAAGGTGACGGGCGGGATGGTCCGGCTCTGCCTGGCCCCGCTCATCCACGGCAACGCGCAGTGGGCCGCGCTCATGGCCCTGTTCGGCGGCGACACCGTCGTGCTGCTGACCCAGTTCGACCCGGCCGAGGTCTGGAAGGCGGTCGAGCGGCGCAAGGTCAACGTGATCGTGCTGATCGGTGACGCGATGGCCCGGCCGATGATCGAGGCGTTCCACGAGGGCAGCTACGACACGTCGTCGGTCTTCGCGATCTCGAGCAGCGCCGCCCTCTTCTCGCAGAGCGTGAAGAACGAGTACCTCGCGGCGTTGCCGAACACGGTGATCACCGACGCGATCGGCTCGTCCGAGACCGGCTTCATGGGCATCGGCATGATCACGAAGGACACCGAGCAGGGCGTCGGCGGCCCGCGGGTCAGCGCCGGCAAGGACACGATCGTCATCGACCTCGACGGCAAGCCGATCCCGCCCGGCTCGGAGGAGATCGGCCGGCTCGCCCGCGGCGGCCACATCCCGCTCGGCTATTACAAGGACCCGGAGAAGACCGAACGGCTGTTCGTCGAGGTGGACGGCAAGCGCTACACCGTCCCCGGCGACTTCGCCCGGCACGAGGCCGACGGCACGATCACCCTGCTCGGGCGCGGCAACACCTGCGTCAACACCGGCGGCGAGAAGGTCTTCCCCGAGGAGGTCGAGGCCGTCCTCATGTCGCACCCGGACGTGTTCGACGTGCTCGTCGTCGGCGTGCCCGACGACCGGCTCGGGCAGCGGGTGGCGGCCGTGGTCGAGCCCCGCCCGGGCACGACCCCTGACCCCGAGGACCTCGTCAAGCACGTCCGGGAGGAGCTGGCCGGCTACAAGGTGCCGCGCAGCATCTGGCTCGTCGACAAGGTCCAGCGCCTCGCGACCGGCAAGGCCGACTACCGCTGGGCCAACGAGTACGCCGTCCAACATCCAGAAGGAGACCTGTGCGCACCCCGATCTGCGACCAACTCGGCATAGACCACCCGATCTTCGGGTTCACGCCGTCGGAGCACGTGGCCGCGGCGATCAGCCGGGCCGGCGGGCTCGGGGTGCTCGGCTGCGTCCGCTTCAACGACGCCGAGGAGCTCGACGCCGTCCTGACCTGGATGGACGAGAACACCGACGGCAAGCCGTACGGCGTCGACATCGTGATGCCGGCGAAGATCCCGGACGAGGGCACGGCGACCGACCTCGGCAAGTACATCCCGGACGCGCACAAGCAGTTCGTCGACGACACCCTGCGCAAGCTGGGCGTGCCGCCGCTGCCGGCCGACGGCGACCCGGCGCAGGAGGGCGTGCTCGGCTGGCTGCACTCGGTCGCCCGCTCGCACGTCGACGTCGCGCTCAAGCACCCGATCAAGCTGATCGCGAACGCCCTCGGCTCGCCGCCGAAGGACGTCATCGACCTCGCGCACTCCCACGGCGTGCCGGTCGCCGCCCTGGCCGGCAAGGCCAAGCACGCCCGCTCGCACGTAGACAACGGCGTCGACATCGTGATCGCGCAGGGCACCGAGGCCGGCGGCCACACCGGCGAGATCGCGACGATGGTGCTGGTGCCGGAGATCGTCGACGCCGTCGGCAGCGACGCGCACGTGCTGGCCGCCGGGGGTATCGGCTCGGGCCGGCAGATCGCGGCCGCGCTCGCGCTCGGCGCCGGTGGCGTGTGGATGGGCTCGTACTGGCTCACCACCTCCGAGTACGACCTCGGCACCGGCGACGCGATGCAGCGCGCGCTCGTGGCCGCCGGGTCGGACCAGACCGTCCGCTCGCGGGTGTACAGCGGCAAGCCGGCCCGGCTGCTGAAGACCAGGTGGACCGAGGCCTGGGCCGAGGACGGCGCGCCGGCGCCACTGCCGATGCCGTTGCAGAACCTGCTCGTCAGCGAGGCCCACCAGCGCATCGCCGCCGCCGACAACCCCGAGGTCGTGGCGATGCCGGTCGGGCAGATCGTGGGCCGGATGAACGCCGTCCGCCCGGTGGCCGAGCTGATCGACGAGCTGGTGGCCGACTACGAGGAGACCCTGCAGCGCCTCGACAAGACCCGGTGAACACCCCGGTGCCGGACCTGTTCGCGCCGGTCACGCTCGGACCGGTCCGGCTGCGCAACCGGGTGATCAAGGCGGCCACCTTCGAGGGCATGACCCGCGGCGGCCTGGTCAGTGACGGCCTGATCGACTTTCACCGCGGCGTCGCGGCCGGCGGCGTCGGCATGACCACCGTCGCCTACCTGGCCGTGGCGCCGGAGGGGCGCACCGACCGGCACCAGATCCACTGGCGCGACGAGGCGCTGCCCGGGCTGCGCCGCCTCACCGACGCCGTGCACGCCGAGGGCGCGGCGGTGTCGGCCCAGATCGGCCACGCCGGGCCGGTTGCCGACGGCCGCAGCAACCGGCTGCCGGGGCTCTCACCGAACCGGATGTTCTCGCCGCTGAGCCTGCAGTTCACCCGCCGGGCCACGCCCGCCGACCTCGAACGGATCGTCCGGGCCCACGCCGATGCCGCCCGGATGGCGATCGCGGCCGGCTTCGACGCCGTCGAGATCCACCTGGGTCACAACTACCTGGCCTCGTCCTTTCTGTCGCCCAGGCTCAACCGGCGCCGCGACGAGTACGGCGGCTCGCTGGAGAACCGGGCCCGGTTCCCGCGGGCGGTGGCCCGGGCCGTCCGGGACGCGGTCGGCGACCGCATCGCGATCCTGGCCAAGCTGAACCTGGACGACGGGGTGCGCCGCGGGCTGCACCTCGACGAGTCGGTGCAGGTCGCGAAGTGGCTCGAGGCGGACGGCTCGCTGGACGCGCTCGAGATGACGGCCGGCAGCTCGCTGCTCAACCCGATGTACCTGTTCAAGGGGCCGGCGCCGCTGCGCGAGTTCGCGAACGCGATGCGCGAGCCGGTCCGCACCGGGGTACGGCTCTTCGGCCGGACCCGGCTGCACAGCTACCCGTACCAGGACGGTTACCTGCTCGACGACGCCCGCCGCGTGCGGGCCGCGATCCGCCTGCCCATGGTGCTGCTCGGCGGCGTCACCAACCGGGCGGTGATGGACGCGGCCATGAGCGCGGGCTTCCAGTTCGTGGCGATGGGGCGGGCCCTGCTGCGCGAGCCCGACCTCGTGAACCGGCTGCAGGCCGACCCGACCGTCACGTCGCTCTGCAGCCACTGCAACCGGTGCATGCCGACGATCTACCGCGGCACCCACTGCGTGGAGATCCCGGTTCACGCCTGACGGCGCCACCGGAAGCGGCGGGCGCAGACCGCGACGCCCAGCACGATCCAGGCGAGCAGGACGAGCGCGGTCGGGCCGTGCTGCCACGACCCGCCGACCTCCGCGCGCTTCGCCGCGTCGGGCAGGAACGCCGAGCGCATGCCCTGGGTCAGCCACTTGAGCGGGAAGATGGCCGCGATATCTCGCATCCAGGCCGGCAGCCGGCTGTAGACGAAGAAGACGCCGGAGAAGAACTGCAGGATCAATGCGATGGGCGCGATGACCGTGTCGGCCGAGCGACCCTTGCGGGGCAGCAGCGAGACGGCGATGCCGAGCACGGTGCCGGCCAGCGCCCCGAGCACGGCCACCCACGCGAAGGTGAACCAGTGCGCGGCGTCGACCGGCATCGGCACGTCGAAGGCGAACCGGGCGACCAGCAGCAGCGCCGCCAGCTGCAGGCAGGTGGTGGCGACGACCTGGGCCGCCTTGCCGAGGAAGTACGCCGACGCCGGCGTGCCCAGGGCCTGCAGCCGGGCCAGCTCGCCGTCGTCACGCTCCAGGGCGATCCGGATGCCGAGGGCCTGGAAGCTGCTGAGCATGATGCCGGTCGCCGCGATGCCGGACAGGAAGTACTGCTTGTAGGTGACCCCGCCGGCGACCGTGCTGCTCCGGAACACCGAGGCGAAGATCAGCATCATCAGCACCGGGTAGGCGAAGGAGAAGACCACCTGGGCCGAGTCGCGGAAGAACAGCCGCAGCTCGATCCCGGCTCGCGCCCGGCCGATGCGCAGCGCGGACGGAGGTGCCGCCCGGTTCCGGACGCCGGTCATGCGTCCTCCCCGTCCCCGGGGGAGGTCTCGGCGGCGGCCAGCATCGCCAGGTAGACCTCCTCGAGCGACGGCCGGTGCACGGCGAGGTCGGGGATCTCGCCGTCCGGATGCGCGGCGAGCACCGCGCGGACGGTCGCGGTAGGCGTGGCCGTCTGCACCTCGCGGGGCGCCCCGTCCTCGGACCAGCGCACGGTCGCGTGCAGGCGCAGCGACGCGCCCAGCCCGGCCGGCGTCGCTGTCTCGAGCAGCGTGCCGCCGGCGATGACCGCCACCCGGTCGGCGAGGTGGGCGGCCTCGTCGAGGTAGTGCGTCGTGAGCAGGATCGTCGTCCCCTCCGTCCGCAACTTCTCGAGCAGCGCCCAGAACTGCCGGCGGGCCGCCGGGTCCAGGCCGGTCGTCGGCTCGTCGAGGAACAGCAGCTCCGGGTGTCCCTGCACCCCGAGGGCGACGTCGAGGCGGCGGCGCTGGCCGCCGGAGAGGTCGGGAATCCGGACGCCGGCCGACCCGGTGAGCCCGACGGCGTCGAGCAGCTCGTCGGTGTCGCGCGGGTCGGCGTGGTAGCAGGCGAAGTGCCGGACCGCCTCGGCGACGGTGAGATTCAGCGGGGCGCCGATGCCCTGGCCGACCACGCCGACGCGGGCCCGCCAGGCCCGGTCACCATGCACCGGGTCGACCCCCAGCACCCACACCTCGCCGGAGTCGCGGTGCCGGAATCCTTCGAGGATCTCCACCGTCGTGGTCTTGCCGGCGCCGTTGGGGCCGAGCAGCGCGAGACACTCACCGGGGACGATCTGCAGGTCGAGGTCGCGCACGACGAGGCGGCCGCTGTAGCTCTTGCGCAGAGCGCGGACTTCCACCGCCGCAGCCATGGGGACAGCTTCGCCGACCCGGACGATCTTGACCAGTCGATCTGGCCGGTCAACCGGAGAGTGCGAGGCGGGCGACCTCGACGAGCTCGACCGGGTGGTCCGGTTCGGCGGTGCGTTCGAAGACGGCCTCGGCCCGCCGGCCGGTGAGCGTCAGGGTGGCGACCTCGTTGCCGAAGAACGGCCCGCACATCCGCTGCCAGGTGATCGACGGCTCGGGTACGGGACCGGCCAGGCGCAGCAACCGGCGGGTGACGCGTTCGGCCAGCCGGCCCCAGGTCACCCGGAAGGTCAGCTTCATCGCCGGCGGGACGAAGTTGTTCAGCGGCGAGCAGGTGAGCTGGAAGATCCGGGCGCTCATCGGCTGCGGGTAGTGAGCCTCGGCGGCGTAGGCGTGGTGGACGTCGCCGGAGAGCACGCACACCGTCGCCGGCGCCGCGCCGGAGCTCCGCTCGCCTCGCGCCACGGCACCGAGCAGATCGGCCAGCCGCTCGAACGACCTGCGGAACGCGGCCCAGTGCTCGAGGTCGGCCGCGCGCCGCAGCTTCTCCGACCACCGGGCTCGCCGCGGGCCGCGCTGCCCGTCGGCCAGCGCCTCGTTCCAGGCCTCGAGGTCGTGCAGGGCCCGGGGCAGCAGCCACGGCAGGGACGTCCCGAGCAGCAGGTGGTCGTAGTCGCCGGTCGCCTGCGCCTCGATCCACGCGAACTCGGCCTCGCTCACCATGCTGCGGGCACCGTCGGCCAGGATGCGCCCGCACCGCGAGTCGGCGACGAGCAGCCGGGTCCGGCCGAGGTCGCGGCAGTACGACCAGCGCGCGCCCTTGCCGCCGTCGGCCTCGCGGTCGGCCATCGCGGCGAACTCGCGCAGCAGCGGCTCGGCGTCCCCGCCGTGCTTGCGCACCTGCTGGTAAAGGTCGTCCGTGGCCAAGTCGGCAGGGGAGAGGTTGCCGAGGTGCTGGTACACCCAGTACGACGAGAGCCCGCCGATGATGCGCTCGGCCCACCAGGAGGTCGCCTGCATGTCCGCGCGCCAGGCGTGCGAGGTGTTCCAGTCGTCGCGCACGTCGTGGTCGTCGAAGATCATCGAACTCGGGACGGTCGAGAGCAGCCACCGAACGTCCGGGTCGGTCCACGACTCGAGGTAGAGCCACGTGTACTCCTCGAAGTCGGCCACCTGTTCCTTGGCGCCGGCGGTGATGTCCCGGCGGGCCCGGATGCGGCGCTGGGTCGCCTCGGAGGTCTCGTCGGCGTACACCTGGTCGCCGACCATCAGCAGGGCGTCGGGCCACTCGTCGCTCGGCCGGGTCGCGGTCCGGCGGCCCAGCGCGGCGAGGGCGTCCGGGCCGAAGTGCTTGTCGTTGAGCGTGGTCGCCGCGCGGCCGTACCGGCACGAGCCGAAGGCCAGGTGCAGTACGGCACCGTCGCCGATCGTGCGGATGACCGACGGGGGCCGGGTCGAGTTCAGCGGGGGCCAGGCGATCTCACCGTCGAGGTGAACCTCGTACGGCGTCGTGGTGCCGGGACCCAGGCCGTCGACGGTCACCAGCGCGTAGTGGTGGCCGGCCACCGTCCAGGTGTGCTCGCGGTGGCCCAGGACCTCGACGTCGGCCGGGGCGTCGGTCTCGACCCAGACGGTCGCGTCGGTCGTGCCGACGTGGCGGAGCATCGGGCCGATCAGGAGGCGGGGCACCTCGCCGGTATACCCGGGCCCGGCGTCGCATTGTGCCGGACAGGCGACTGGACTAGTGTCCAGCCACATGTCCGGCATGAAGTCCACCCAGGCCACCCGGCGTGAACTCAACGCGCGACAGGCCGAGACGGTCGACCGGGTCGTCTCGGCCGCGCAGGACGAGCTGCGCGCGGTCGGCTTCGACGGGCTGACCGTCCGGAGCGTGGCCAACCGGGCCGGCGTGGCGCCGGCGACGGCGTACACCTACTTCTCGTCCAAGAACCATCTGGTGGCCGAGATCTTCTGGCGCCGGCTCAACGATCGGCCGCGGCTCGAGGAGACCCTGACCTCGGCGCTGGGCCGGGTGGTGAGCGTCTTCGACGACCTCGCCGCATTCCTCAGCAGCGAGCCGACGCTGGCGGCTGCGACGAGCTCGGCGCTGCTCGGCGCCGAGCCCGACGTCCGTCACCTGCAGTTGATGATCGGCAACGAGATCAACGACCGGATCGTGCAGGCGCTCGGCGACAGCGCGACCCCCGACGTGCTCGATGCGCTCACCCTGGCCTGGTCGGGCGCGATGCTCCAGGCCGGGATGGGGCACGCCGAGTACGCGGCGATGGGCGATCGGCTGGCGCGGGTCGCCGGCCTGGTGCTGGGCGGCGAGCGGTGAGCACCGCGGTGACCGGCTACGACCCCTATGACTACGCCATCCAGGACGACCCGTACCCGGCCTACGCATGGCTGCGCGAGCGCGCCCCGCTCTACTACAACAAGGAGCACGGGTTCTGGGCGTTGTCCCGGCATGCGGACGTCGTCGCGGCGTTCCGGGACGAGGCCACCTACTCCAGCCGGATGGGGGTGTCCCTCGACCCGGCGTCGTGGGGGCCGCAGGCGAAGTACGCGGCCTCGTTCCTCGCTATGGACGCGCCCGAGCAGACGCGCCTGCGGGCGCTCGTGTCGCGCGGGTTCACGCCGCGCCGGATCGCCGAACTCGAGCCCCGGATCCGCGCGCTCACCTGGGAGTACCTCGAACCGGCGCTCGACGGCGCCGCGTTCGAGTTCATCGACGAGTTCGCCGGCCGGCTGCCGATGGACGTCGTCTCCGAGCTGATGGGGGTGCCCAAGGTCGATCGGGCCGAGCTGCGGCGGTTGGCCGACCGGCTCGTCCACCGCGAGCCCGGCATGCGCGACGTGCCCAAGGACGGGCTGGACGCCGCGCTCGCGCTGTTCGGCTACTTCGGCGACATGGTGCGGGAGCGCCGCGCCCGACCGGGCGACGACCTGACCTCGGCGCTGGTGGCCGCCGACGTCGACGGCGACCGGCTCACCGACGCCGAGATCGTCGGCTTCGTCTTCCTGATGATCGTGGCCGGCAACGAGACCACGACGAAGCTGCTCGGCAACGCGGTGTACTGGGGGTGGCGCAACCCCGATCAGCTCGGGCCCGTCCTCGCCGACCCGGCCCGGGTGCCGCAGTGGGTGAACGAAACCCTTCGTTACGACTCGTCGACGCAGTTGCTGGCCCGCTACCTCGTGCGCGATGTCGAGCTGCACGGCCGGGTCGCGCCGGCCGGCTCGCAGTTGGTGCTGCTGGTCGGCTCGGCGAATCACGACCCGACCGTCTTCCCCGATCCCGAGCGCTACGACCTGGACCGGGACACCAGTCGGCTCGTCACCTTCGGCGGCGGCCGCCATTACTGCCTCGGCGCCAGTTTGGCCCGGCTCGAGGCGAACGTCGCCCTCTCCGAACTCGTTGCCCGCGTACGAGACATCACGGTGGACGAGGGAGCCGGCGTCGAGCGGGTGCACTCGGCGAACGTGCGCGGCTTCCTGCGTCTGCCGGTGACGGTGGACGCCCGGTGAGCTCCCCGCCGCCCCAGCTGCTCGTCGACGGCAAGCTCACCGGCGCGGCCGACGGTGCCCGCTTCGACATCGTCAACCCGGCGACCGAGGCGGTGATCGGGACCGCTCCGGCCGCCACCACCGGCGATGTCGACGCGGCGGTCGCGGCCGCCCGCCGGGCCTTCGACGAGACGACGTGGGCCACGGACCTCGACCTGCGCGTGCACTGCCTGCGCCAACTGCACCGGGCGCTGGTCGAACACGGGCCGGCGATGCGGGCGCTGACGACCGCCGAGGCCGGGGTCCCGACGAGCCTGACCACCGGGCCGCAGTACGACCTGCCGGTGGAGTCGTTCGCCTGGATGGTCGACCTCGCCGAACGCTACGAGTGGCGGACCGACATCGGCACGGCCCGGCCGATGGGCATCCCGTCCGCACGGCAGATCGTGCGCGAGCCGGTCGGGGTCGTCGCCGCCATCACGCCGTGGAACTTCCCGAACCAGATCAACCTCGCCAAGCTCGGCCCGGCGCTCGCGGCCGGCAACACGGTCGTCCTCAAACCGGCCCCGGACACACCGTGGGTCGCGGCCGAGCTGGGCCGGCTGGCCGCCGAACACACGGACCTGCCGCCGGGCGTCCTCAACGTCGTGACGTCGCCCGACCCCGCGGTCGGGTCCGCGCTGACCGTCGACCCGCGGGTCGATCTCGTCTCGTTCACCGGTTCGACGGCTACCGGGCGGGTCGTCATGGCCGCGGCCGCCGCGACGCTGAAGCGGGTGTTCCTCGAACTCGGTGGCAAGTCGGCGGCGATCGTGCTCGACGACGGCGACCTCGATGGCGGCGCCGGGCTGGCCGCGTTCAGCGTCTGCATCCACGCCGGCCAGGGTTGCGCGCTGACGACCCGGCTGATCGTGCCCAGGGCGCGGTACGACGAGGCGGTCGAGATCGCCGCGGCCACGATGCGGCAGGTCGTGGTCGGCGACCCGACCGACCCGGCGACGGTCTGCGGGCCGCTGATCAACGCGGCCCAGCGCGACCGGGTCGAGCGCTACCTCGCGCTCGCCCGCGACGAGGGCGGCACGTTCGCCGTGGGCGGGGCCCGGCCGGAGAACAACGATCGCGGGTTCTGGACCGCCCCGACGGTGGTCGCCGGGCTCGACAACGGCGCGCGCACCGCCCGGGAGGAGATCTTCGGCCCCGTGCTGGTGGTGCTGGCGCATGACGGCGACGACGACGCCGTCCGGATCGCCAACGACTCGCCCTACGGCCTCTCCGCGGCCGTCACGTCGACCGACCCGGAGCGCGCCGGCCGGGTAGCCCGGCGGCTCCGCACCGGCACGGTCAGCGTGAACGGCGGCGCGTGGTTCGCCGCGGACGCGCCCTTCGGCGGGTACAAGCAGTCCGGCCTCGGCCGCGAGATGGGCGTGGCCGGCTTCGAGGAGTACCTGGAGACCAAGGTGATCGCCGAGGCGGCGCCGTCGTGAGCGTCGGGTTCATCGGCCTCGGGCAGATCGGCCGGCCGATGGCGCGCCGGCTCGTCGGCGCGCCGGGTGGGCTGGTGGTCCACGACGTCGACCCGGCGGCCACCGCGGCCCTCGAGGGAGAGGGGGCCCGGGTCGCGGCGAGCCCGCGCGAGCTCGCTTCCGGTGCGAGCCACATCTCGGTGATGGTCCGCGACGACGACCAGGTGCGCGCTGTCCTGTGCGGACCGGACGGCGTGCTCGCGGGGGCGGCGCCGGGTTGCGTGGTGGCCGTCCACTCGACGATCCACCCGGCCACCGCCGGCGAGCTCGCCGAGGTCGCCGCCGGCACCGGCGTGCAGGTACTGGACGCGCCGGTCAGCGGCGGCGCGATCGGTGCCAGCGACGGACGCCTCGCGATCCTCGTCGGCGGGGAAGATGCGGCCTTCGCCGGGAGCCGGCACGTCCTGGAGCTGATGGGGTCGTTGGTCGTGCACGTCGGCCCGGTCGGGGCCGGTACGGCCGCCAAGCTCGCCCGCAACCTGCTGCACTTCGTCGCGTTCACCGCGGCCACCGAGGCGCTCGCGCTGGCCGCCGCGGCCGGGATCGACCTGCCCACGCTGGGCAAGGTCGTGCGGCACACCGACGCCATCACCGGCGGCCCGAGCGCGATCATGTGGCGCGACCGCGTCGGCCCGGTCGCCGCCGACGACCCGTGGTTCCCGATCCTCGACCACGTCCGGCGGCTGGGCGAGAAGGACCTCACCCTCGCCGTCGAGCTCGCCGGACGTCTCGGCGTGCGGACGCCGCTGGCCGACCTCGCGCTGACCGGTCTCGCCCGCGGGCTCGGCGTGGCCCCGGAAGGAGATACGGCATGAACGACGACGACCGGTCGGCCCGGGGGCTGGCGAAGCTCAACGAGGTATACGGCTGGCAGACCGGCGACCTGCCGGGCGACTTCTTCGCCGTGACTCGCGATCACCTGTTCGGCGAGATCTGGAACCGACCTGGGCTGTCGACCGAGCAGCGGCGGCTGCTGCTCATCGGTGCGCTCGCCGCCACCGGCAAGCACGACATCCTCGACATCCAGCTCGACGCGGCTTACCGGCTCGGCGAGCTCGACGAGACGGCGCTGCGCGAGATCGTCATCTACCTGGCGCACTACGTGGGCTGGCCGGCCGGGACCACCCTCAACACCCAGGTCGAGAAGCTGATCGCCAAGCACCGCAAGGACTGACCGCGCCGCAGCGGCCGGCGGCTCAACTGCTGAGCCGGTACACCGTGCGCAGGTGGTCGTCGGTCAGCTTGATGAACAGCCCGGTGCCCTCGACGGTGACCACGCCGTCGGCGGTCATCGCCGCGACGACGTGCAGCTTGCGCCCGGACACCCGCTCGACGTGCGCGGCGATGGTGAGCGGGACGCCGAGCGGGGTCGGGCGCCGGTAGGACAGCGACATCGTGCCGGTCATGGACGGTCCGGGCTCGCCGACACGGGTCGTGGCCCAGGCCATCACGTGGTCGAAGAGCAGGCTGACCGCACCGCCGTGGACGAGGCCCGGTCCGCCCTCGTAGGCCGGGCCGAGGGTGACGGTCGCCGCGTAGCCGTCCTCGGTGGCGGTCATCTCCAGCTGCGGGGCGAAGGGATGCGACCGGCCGTTGACGAGGCTCATCTCGCGCCGGTACGAATCGGGCGCGAGCTCCAGCGTGCGCTCGAAAGTCGGCCGGGACAGCTGCTCGGTCGCCGCCTCGATCGCCGCGGCGGCCGCGGCGAGCCGCGCTGGGTCGGCCCCGGTCCGCACCACGGCGTCGGACAGGGCCCGGATGGCATCGCCGAGCCGGTGCCGCTCGGGCCCGGCCGACCAGGGAACCTGGGGCGTCGTCACCGGTGGCTAGGCCGGGGTCGAGGCGAGTTCGGCACCGAGCCGGCGCAGCTGGGCCGTGGCCCCGCCGAGCGTGAACTCGGTGCGCTTCGCGGCCGTGAAGTACCGGTGGGTGGCCCCGTCGAGATCGATGCCGGTACCGCCGTGGACGTGCACCGCCGTGTGCGCGACCCGGTGCCCGGCGTCGGCCGCCCAGAACTTCGCGGTGGCTATCTCGGTCGGGCAGGGCAGCGGCTCGGCGATGCGCCACGCGGCCTCCCACATGGTCAAGCGCACGGCCTCGACGTCGATGTAGGCGTCGGCGAGGCGCTGTGCGACGGCCTGGAAGCTGCCGATGGGCCGGCCGAACTGCTCGCGCTCCCGGGCGTAGGCGGCCGTGAGTTCGAGCGCCCGCTCCAGGACCCCGGTCTGGTACGCGGCCAGGCCGACGGTCGTCCGGGCCACCAGCCAGTGGACGACGTCGGCGCCCGGCACCCGCCGGTCCTCGCCCAGCTCGACGCCGGCGAGGTCGAGCGTCGTCTCGGTGTCGCCGTCGGTGATCCGCTGGTCCTCGCGGCTCACCCCCGGGTCGTCCGGGCGGATCACGAACAACGCCGCGCCCTCGTCGGTCGCGGCCGGGACCAGGTAGGCGTCGGCGACCGACCCGTACGGCACGAGGGCCTTCGCGCCGTCGAGGCGCCAGCCGTCAGCCGTCCGGTCGGCCCGGGTCAGCGGCTGCTCGGCCGAGTCGCCGAGTTCCTCGGTCAGCGCGCCGGTGAGTACGAGGTCGCCGGCCGCCGCGGGCGCGGCCCACGTCGCGCGTTGCTCGTCGGTGCCGAAGTAGGCGAGGGCGGCGGCGGCGAAGACGCTGGACAGATAGGGGACGGGGGCGACGGCCCGGCCCATCTCGATGAGGATGCTGCACTGCTCGAGGAAGTCCAGCCCGCCGCCACCGACGGTCTCCGGCAGCGCGGCCGACACGACGCCGGCCGCGGCGAGGGTGCCCCACAGGTCGCGGTCGAACAGCGGGCCGGCGTCCTCGAGCGCGCGCAGCCGCTCCGGGGTCACCCGGTCGGTCAGGATCGTGCGGGTCAGGGCCGCGAGCTCCTGCTGCGACTCGGAGAGGCTGAAGTCCATGGTCGTCACCGTCCGCTCGCCGGCAGGCGCAGCCCGACGCCCGCGATGATGTCCCGCTGCACCTCGTTGGTGCCGCCGCCGAAGGTCAGAATCAGCGACGAGCGGTGCATCCGCTCGACCCGTCCGGCGAGCACTGCCGCCGGCGATCCCGGCCGCACGATCGCGTTGGCGCCGAGCACCTCCATGAGCAGCCGGTAGGCCTCGGTGGCGAACTCGGTGCCGAAGACCTTCGTGGCCGAGGCGTCGGCCGGGCCGACCGATCCGCCTGAGGCGATCTGCCAGTTCTTCAGCCGCAGGAACTGCACCTTCGCGTGCACCCGGGCCAGGTGGATCTGTACCCACTCCTGATCGATCACCCGCCGCCCGTCCGGCAGCTTGGTCTGCTGGGCCCACTCCCGCACCTCGCGCAGCGCCGTCATCACCGGAGCGGCCGAGGTGAGCGCGACCCGCTCGTGGTTCAGCTGGTTGGTGATCAGCGCCCAGCCGCGGTTGACCTCGCCGACGACGGCCGAGACCGGCACCCGCACGTCGTTGTAGTAGGTCGCGCTGGTGGTGACGCCGGCCATCGTCCGGACCGGCGTCCACGAGAAGCCGGGGGAGTCGGTCGGGACGATCAGCATGGACAGGCCCTTGTGCTTGGGTGCGTCGGCGTCGGTGCGGCAGGCCAGCCACACGTAGTCGGCGTACTGGATGAGGCTCGTCCACATCTTCTGGCCGTTGATCACCCACTCGTCACCGTCGAGCACGGCCCGGGTGCGCAGCGACGCCAGGTCGGTGCCGGCACCGGGTTCGCTGTAGCCGATCGCGAAGTGCAGGTCGCCGCTCGCGATCCGGGGCAGGAAGAAGGCTCGCTGCTCGGGCGTGCCGAACCGCATGATCGTCGGCCCGACCGTGTTGATCGTCAGGAACGGCACCGGCGCCCCGGCGATGGCCGCCTCGTCGGTGAAGATGAGCTGGTCGAGCGCCGACCCGCCCCGGCCGCCGTACTCCTCGGGCCAGCCGAGCGTCAGCCAGCCGTCCCGGCCCATCTGCCGGACGACCTCCTGGTAGGTGTCGCCGTCGCCGTACTCGCCCTCGCCCTGCAGGGCGGCCCGTCGCTCGGGGGTCATCAGGCCGGCGAAGTAGCGGCGCAGTTCGGTCCGCAGCCGCTCGTGCTCGGCGGAGTAACTGATGTGCATTTGTCCCCCAGAGTGTAACGTGTTCTAGCGAGGTTATCGTGAGGTCGACCGAGCGTCGAGACCGCGATCGTGGACCCCTCGATCATCGAAACCGGCGGAGCTGTTGTCCGAAGTTAGAACGCGTTCTAGTATGAGCCGAATTCGCGGCCATCCGGCTACTCGGCCAGGGCCGTACGTGACTGCGTTCACACTCGCTCGTTGCTCTCCTAGGGCGGGCCAGTTCGGCCGGACGGCCGGCACACACGGAGGATCGATGGAACTCAGGGTCGACCGGGACCTCTGCGAGGCCAACGCGGTCTGCTGCGGCCTCGCGCCCGACGTCTTCGAACTCGACGACGACGAGCAGCTCGTGATCCACCAGCCCGACCCGGCCACCACTGACCTGGACCGGGTGCGAAAAGCTGTGGAGCGATGCCCGAAGAACGCCCTGGAGCTCGTGCCGTGAGCTCTACCGACGATCGGCTGAGTCTTGCGGGGAAGGTCGCGATCGTCACCGGCGCGGCGGCAGGTTTGGGTCGCGCCGAGGCCGTGGCCCTCGCCCGGGCCGGGGCCGATGTGGTCGTCAACGACCTGCGGGCCGGCGACGTCGTGGACGAGATCGAGGCCGCCGGTGCCAAGGCGCTGTTCGTCGAGGGCGACGTCGGCGCCCGGGAGACGGCCGACGCGATGGTGTCGGCGGCCACCGAGCACTTCGGCGGGCTGCACATCGTGGTCAACAACGCCGGGGTCACCCGCGACCGGATGCTGTTCAACATGTCCGACGACGAGTGGGACGCGGTCATCCGCATCCACCTGCGTGGCCACTTCCTGCTCGCCCGCAACGCCGCCGCCTACTGGCGCCGGCAGTACAAGGCGTCCGGCGAGGCGGTCTACGCGCGGCTCATCAACACCTCCTCCGAGGCCGGGCTCACCGGCTCGGAGGGGCAGCCGAACTACAGCGCGGCCAAGGCCGGCATCGCGGCGTTCACCGTCTCGACCGCGCGGGCGCTGGGGCGGATGGGCGTGCGGGCGAACGCGATCTGCCCGCGGGCCCGCACGGCGATGACGGCGGGGGTCTTCGGTGAGGAACCACCGGCCGATGGGCTCGACCCGCTCTCGGTCGAGCACGTCGCCCCGCTCGTCGCCTACCTCGCCTCGCCGGCGGCCGACGCGATCAACGGCCAGGTCTTCGTGGCGTACGGCGGCATGGTCGCCCTGATGGCCGCGCCGACGGTCGAGCAGCGTTTCGACACGGCCGCCGACCCGACCTGGACGCCGGCCGAACTCGACGCCCAGCTCGGGGCGTACTTCGCCGGCCGGGACCCCGGTCGCAGCTTCGCGTGCACGGACGTGCTCGACCTGTCGTAGCACGAACCACCCGGACGTACCCGCTCGGAAACGCTTGAGGAGGCTCTCGGTGATCGCTCGGAACGCACGGTGGACGCTGGCGCTCGCCGCGACGTCCTGCCTGCTGTTCTCGGCCTGTGGATCCCAGGTGCCGCCGGACGAGTTCGTCGGCGCGCAGGGCGGTCAGGGCAACGGCAACCTGGGGGGCAACGGCACGTCCGCCCCGTCCGGTTCGGTCAACAGCCCGGGCGCGGTGCTGCCGAACGGCGGCGGCAACGGTGCGAACAACGGCGGCAGCAACGGCGGCAGCAACGGCGGCAGCAACGGTGCGAACAACGGCGGCAGCAACGGCGGCAGCAACGGTGCGAACAACGGCGGCTCCGGCGGGGGTGGCGGCGGGGCCACGGCGGGCGGGGCGGTCACCGGCGTGAAGGCCGGCAGCTGCGCGGGCTTCAAGAACGGCCAGGGCATCACGAGCACGACGATCAACCTGGCCAACGTCGCCGACCTCAGCGGCCCGGTCGAGCAGCTGTTCAAGTCGGTGCAGACGGCCACCATGGCCTACGCGGCGTACTTCAACTCGACCTCCTCCATCTGCGGTCGCAAGTTGAAGGTGCAGGGCCTCGACAGCGGCACCAGCGAGAGCGGCGACCAGCAGGCCTCGCAGACCGCCTGCGGCAGCGCCTTCGCCATGGTCGGCTCGATGGGTGCCTTCGACGCCGGCGGCGCCGACACCGTCGCGCACTGCGGGATCCCGGACATCCGGGCCGCGGCGACCGAGACGGTGCGGCAGCGCAGCCCGGTCACCTTCGGCGCCTACTCGCTGAACACGTCGGAGATCCCGACCGCGCCGTTCTCCTACTTCAAGTCGCTCGGCGACGCATACAAGCACGCCGCCTTCGTCTACCTCGACGCCGGGGCGTCCAGCCTGAACGCGAGGAGCTTCATCGCCGGCGAGGAGAAGATGGGCTACAAGTTCGTCTACAAGCAGGCGATCAGCGTCAAGGGCGGGCTGATCCCGTACGACAGCTACGCCAAGAACATGAGCCACGCGGGCGTGAAGTACGTGCAGTACATCGGATCGGCCGCGCCGTACGCCGGGCAGCTCAAGGCCGCCATCGACAACGAGTCGAAGAACACGCCCGGCTTCAAGCCGATGTTCGTCATGGACCCGACCGGCTACTCGACCGACTACACGAGCTCCGGCTCGGCCACGAACGGCACCTACGTCTTCGACGCCGGCCCGCTGTTCGAGGAGGCGAACCGCAACCCGCAGCTCGCCGCCTACCTGCTGTGGCTGCAGCGGACCTCGGGTGGCACGCCGACCTTCTACGGCGTCTACGCCTGGTCGGCGGCGGCGCTGTTCACCCACATCGCGGTCCAGCTCGGCGGCAAGCTCTCGCGGGCGACGATGCTCGCCGAGCTGCGCAAGGTCCACAACTGGACTGACGCCGGCCTGGCCCCACCGAACGACGTCGCCGGCAAGCACACCCCGAAGTGCCTCTCGGTCATCCAGTACACCGGCGGGAAATGGGTCCGCAAGACGCCTTACCCGTACACCTGCGGCAGTTCCGTGAACAGCGGGATCAGCTGAGCCATGGATCTCTTCGTCTCGTACACGATCACCGGGCTGTTCTTCGGCGCGGCCTACGCCATCGCGGCGTCCGGCCTCGTGCTGACGTACACGACGACACGCGTGTTCAACCTGGCGCACGGTGCGACGAGCATGGTCATGGCCTACGTGTACTGGCAGCTGCACGTCCAGGCCGGGTTGCCGACCGGACTGTCGATCGTGCTGGTGCTGTTCGTCATCGCGCCGCTGTACGGGGTCGTTCTCGAACGGCTGGTCATGCGCGGGCTGGCCGACTCCCCGGTCGGGGTCATGCTCGTCGTCACGCTCGGCGTGTTCGTGTTCCTCATCGGGGTCGCGCAGTACTTCTGGCCGACGACGCGGCAGCGCTACGTGGCCCGCTTCTTCGGCTACGAGAGCTTCCCGGTGCTCGGCGTGCAGATGTACTACCACTACCTGATCACGATCATCGTGGCCGCGGTGGTCGCCGCCGCGCTGTACGCCCTGCTGAACCGGTCGCGGATCGGCACGGCGATGCGGGCCGCGGTCGACAACCGCGAGCTGCTCGAACTGTTCGGCGCGAGCGCCAACCGGGTGTCGATGCTCAGCTGGGCGATCGGCTCCTCGCTCGCGGGGCTCGCCGGCGTCCTGCTCGTGTCGCAGACCGGGCTCGACTACTACAGCCTCACGTTCCTCGTCATCAACTCCTTCGCGGCGGCGTTGCTCGGGCGCCTCAGCAGCCTGCCCCTGACGTACGTCGGTGCGGTGGTGCTGGGGCTGCTGGTGGGTTACTCGCAGTACGTGCACAGTCCCCAGGTCCTCGCCGACGGGCTGCAGACCTCGCTGCCGACGGTCATGCTCTTCGCGATCCTGATCTTCGTGCCGCAGGTGCGGCTCCGGGTCGGCCAGGTGAAGGGCATCCTCGCGGCCAACGTGCCGTCCGGCCGCCGGGCGGCGGCCGCGGGCGTGGGGCTGCTGGTCGTGACGCTCATCGTGCTGCCGTTCCTCAACGCCACGAACACGCAGCGGTTCGGCATCGCCGTCACCTACGCGATCGTCATGCTCTCCCTCGTGCTGCTCACCGGCTACGGCGGCTACGTCTCGCTGGCGCAGCTCACCTTCGTCGGCGTCGGCGCGACCGTCGTGGCCAAGATGCACACGAGCTCGCCGCTCGCGATCCTCATGGCCGTGCTGTTCGCGGCCGCGGTCGGGGCTCTCGTCGCGCTGCCGGTGCTCCGGTTGACCGGCCTCTATCTCGCGCTGGCGACCCTGGCGTTCGGCCAGCTGATGGACAACCTCGTCTTCAAGTCGAATTCGCTCTACGGGTTCGGCAAGTCGCTGCAGGTGCAGCGGGTGTCGCTGTTCGGCTACGACTTCAACGACACGAACGCGTACGTCTTCCTGATGGTGGGCGTCTTCGTGCTCCTCGCGCTCGGCCTGCTGACCCTGCGCCGCGGCCCGGTCGGGCGCCTGCTCATCGCCCTGCGCGACAGCCCGGCCGCCTGCGGCACGCTGGGCCTGAACCAGCGGTGGTTCCGGGTCGCGGTCTTCAGCGCGTCGGCCGGGATCGCCGGCCTCGGTGGGGCACTGCTGGCCGGGCTCAACCGCTTCTCGACCGCCGACGACTACCAGACGATGCTCAGCCTGCTGCTCCTGCTCGCGGTCGTCGTCGCCGGGGTCACGACCGCCTCCGGTGCCTTCGTCGGCGGCCTGCTGCTGATGCTGCTGCCGGTGCTGCAGTCGACGATCCCGTCGCTGGCCGGGCTGGAGTTCCTGGTCATCGGCCTGGGCGCGATCCTGCTCGGCCGCGACCCCAACGGGCTGATGAACGTGTTCTTCCGCGGGATGCGGCTGGCCGCGCCCCGGCTGCCGGTGCCGCCGCGCCTGCGCTTCCTGGTCGGCCGGACGCCGGCACCGGTACCGATCGGGCACGAGTCGATCCCCGAGTCACAGGTGGCCGGTCATGGCATTGCTTGACGTCACCGGCGTGACCGTCCGCTTCGGCGGCATCACCGCGGTCAACGACGCCTCCCTGTCGGCCGAGCCCGGCTCGATCACCGGCCTCATCGGCCCGAACGGCGCCGGCAAGACCACGCTGTTCAACGTCATCAGCGGCCTGCAGCCGCCGACCGGTGGGCGCATCCGGTTCAAGGGCGTCGACATCACCGGCGCCACCGTCGACAAGCGGGCCAAGATGGGCATGGGTCGCACGTTCCAGCGGCTCGAGGCGTTCGGCTCCCTGACCGTGCGGGAGAACGTCCAGGTGGCGCGGGAGATCCGGGCCGGCACCCGGTCGTGGTTCGGCGTCCGCAAGGACAAGCGGGTCGACGAGCTCATCGAACTGGTGGGGCTCGAGCGCTACGTCGACCAGCGGGCCGACTCCGTCCCGACCGGCGTCGCCCGGTTGCTCGAGATGGCCCGGGCCCTCGCCATCGAGCCCGACCTCCTGCTGCTCGACGAGCCGTCCTCCGGCCTCGACGAGGCGGAGACCGAGGGGTTCGGCCGGCTGCTCACCAACCTCGCCGGGCGGGGCTGCGCGATCCTGATGGTCGAGCACGACATGGACCTCGTGATGGGGGTCTGCCACCTGATCCACGTCCTCGAGTTCGGCAAGGTGATCGCGACCGGATCGGCGGCCGAGATCCGGTCCGACCGGACGGTGCAGGCGGCCTACCTCGGGTTCTCCGACGATCCCGGCGCGGCGGAGACGACGCTGACGCTGCCGAGCGTTCGCGGTGATGCGCGATGACCGCGATCGAGAGCTCCCCGCCGAGGGCGCACGTGCCGATCCTCGAACTGGTCGACGTGCACGCCGCGTACGGACGGATCGAGGTGCTGCGCGGCGTCGACCTCGTCGTCCCGCGGGGCGCGGTCATGGCGCTGCTCGGCGCGAACGGCGCCGGCAAGACCACGCTGCTGCGGGTGATGAGCGGCCTGATGCCGGCCACCGGCGGGCACGTCCACCTCGGCGGCGTCCACGTCAACGGCGCCCGGCCGGACGAGCTGACCCGGGCCGGCCTGACGATGGTGCCCGAGGGGCGCGGCATCTTCCCCAACCTGACCGTCGAGGAGAACCTCTGGGTCTCCTCGTACTCCGGCCGGCCGGTGGAGAAGATCCTCACCGAGGCCTACGCCCGGTTCCCGCGGCTGAAGGAGCGGCGCCGCCAGCTGGCCGGCAGCATGTCCGGCGGCGAGCAGCAGATGCTGTCGCTCGCCCGGGCGCTGGCCTCCGATCCGGCGCTGCTGCTGCTCGACGAGCTCTCGATGGGGCTCGCGCCGCTGATCGTCGAGAGCCTTTACGACAGCGTCGCCGAGATCGCCGAGCAGGGCGTCTCGATCCTCGTCGTCGAGCAGTTCGCGCGCAGTGCGCTGCGGGTGTCCGACTACGCGGCGGTCATGCAGGGCGGCCGCATCGTCGACAGCGGCGAGCCGGGGGAGATCTCCGACCGGCTCAGCGAGCTCTACTTCGGAGGTGCGGCATGAGGCGCAGCACGGTGGCCTTCTTCGGGGTCGTCGTCGTCGGCACCCTGGCCTGGCCGGGGCCGGCGTCGAGCAGCGGCACCGCGCTCGGCGGCTACGGCGGCGTGGCCGTGGCCGAACCGGTGCACCTCGAGATCTACGACCCGACGATCCCGCTGCCCTCCGACCCGCAGGTCGACGTCGGCATCGCCTTCACCAAGGCCAGCACCGACACCGGGCCGGTGTCGCGCAGCACGGCGAGCTACCTGTGGCCCGGCGACGTCCTCGGCGACGGCTTCAGCCAGCTGGTCGGCGGTAACGCCGCGTACCCGATCCAGGTCAACTCGAAGTACCCGGCCACCAGTGACGCCCCGGCGAACAACACCGCCCAGCTCACCGACGGCAACGGCATGACGACCTCGAGCGACGAGAACGTCACCAAGGCGACGGTCACCGGGCTCGGCATCGCCGGCCCCGGGACCAACCTGCTCGGCGGGCTGGGCACCGGCCTGTCGAAGCTGGCCGGCGGGAAGAAGGCCCCGAAGCCGGCGCCCGACCTGCCGGTCCCGGTGTCGAAGACGCTCGCCGGGCTCGCGACCATCCAGAACCTGCGCAGCATCAGCACCACGACCCTCGGCAACAAGTCGTTCACCGCGACGGCCGAGGCCACGGCGTCGGAGATCGACATCCTCGGCGGGCTGCTCTCGATCAAGGGCCTGGACCTCACTGCGTCGAGCCGCAGCGACGGCAAGAAGGGCACCAACGTCGGGCACGCGACGATCGGCGCCCTCGGGGTGGCCAAGCAGGTGATCTCGCTCGACGACAAGGGCGTCAACCTGGCCGGCACGAACGTCAAGCTGCCCGGGCTGCCCGAGACGCTGACGACGGCGCTCAAGGCGATCGGCATCTCGATCCAGACGACGCAGACGACGGCCACGGCCCAGGGCGCCGACGCCTCGTACACCGCGAAGGGTCTCGTCATCACCGTCGACACCAAGCCGCTGAAGTCGGCGCTGAGCGCCCCGTTCGGCATCCTCGCCGACATCGTCAAGCAGCTGCCGTCCCAGCTGTCCGACCAGCTCGGCCCGCTGCTCAACCTGGCCCCGAAGTTCGTCGTGACGATCGGTGACGTCCGGACGAAGGCGACCGCGGCCGAGGCCTACACCGGCAGCTTCGCGCCCGGGACGACCGATCCGGGCACCGGTGCCGGCGTCCCCGGCAGCGTGAGCGGGAACAACCCGGGCACCAGCACCGGCAACCTCGGCGGGGGCAGCCTCGGCAACAGCGGCACCACGCCGACCACGCCGGCGGCCGGGCCGAGCAACCCGGGCCCGCAGCTCAAGTCCGCCGGCTTCACGCTGCCCGGCCTCGGCGACGTGCCGCGGGCGTTGATCCTCGGCGGCATCGTGCTGGCCGCGGTCCTGGGCTGGCTGCTCCGAGCGGCCGGCGGCGTGCTGCTCGGTGTCGGCAGTGGCTGCCGCTACGGGCTGACGACCGGCGTGCCCGACCTACGAAAGGGATAGACGATGGTGACGATGGCGGTCCCACACCGCTCGGCCCCGGCGGCCGGAGCTCAGGTCTCCAACCCGGCCGCCGTCCGGGACACCCGCTACCGGACGTTGCAGCTCGCGCTCTTCGCCGCGGGCGCGGTGCTGATGCCGCTCGGCATCATCGCGATCGTCCTGGGCTGGTACGGCGTGGCGCACACGAAATACCAGTACAACCAGCTGCCCTACGTCGTCTCCGGTGGCCTGCTCGGGCTGGGCCTGGTCTTTCTCGGCGGCTTCCTCTACTTCGGGGCCTGGCTGGCCAAGGTGGCCAACGAGCAGCGGGAGAGCTCCCGGCAGCTGGCCGACACGATCCTGGTGCTGGCCGATCTGGTGTCTCGGCAGACGGCGCCGGCCGGTGCCGACGCGACGCTCGCCGACCCGGGCGCGGTGCCGGTGCTCGCCGGGTCGGGCTCGACCGTGCACCGCCGCGACTGCGCCCTGATCGCGCACCGCGACGACCTGCACGTGCTCACCGGCCGGGAGGCCGACCTCGGCGTCTGCCGGGTCTGCCGGCCGACCCTCGTCTGACATCGGCATCCTCCGACCTGCGTGACGCCCCGGCGCCACGCGTCCCACACTGTTCCCACCACGAGCGAAACGAGTGACTCCCATGGGCTGTCTCGAAGGCAAGGTCGCGATCGTCACCGGCGCGGCGCGGGGCCAGGGCGCCGCCGCCGCCCGGCTGTTCGTCGCCGAGGGGGCCCGGGTGGTCATCGGCGACGTGCTCGACGACCTCGGCAAGGAACTCGCCGAGTCGCTCGGCGACGCGGCCCTCTACCGCCACCTCGACGTCTCTTCGGAGGACGACTGGCGGGCGGTGGTGGACGAGACGGTGCAGGCGCTCGGAGGCGTGGACGTGCTGGTGAACAACGCCGGCATCCTGCGCTTCGCGGCGCTGCCGGACATGCCGCTCGAGGACTACATGCAGATCGTGAACATCAACCAGGTCGGGACGTTCCTCGGCATGAAGACGGTGGCCAAGCCGATGATCGCGGCCGGCCGGGGTTCGATCGTCAACATCTCCTCGGTGGAGGGGCTGGCCGGGATGCCCTACCTGACTGCATACACGTCGACCAAGTTCGCGATCCGCGGGATGACGAAGGTGGCCGCGCTCGAACTGGGGCCGATGGGCATCCGGGTCAACTCGGTACACCCGGGGATGATCGTGACCGACATGGTGAAGGACGCGGCCGGCGGCCACGACGTGGACCTCTCGCCGGCGGCCAAGCGGATCCCGCTGCGCCGGATGGGGCAGTCGGAGGACATCGCCGAGGTCGTTCTCTTCCTGGCCAGCGAGCGCAGCTCGTACATCACCGGCGCCGAGATCGCGGCCGACGGAGGTGCGACGGCGACGCACGCCTTCTACATGGTCTAGGGGAGCTGCGGAAGGCCGTCCGGGCCGAGCGGCCAGAACGGGTTGTGCGCGACCTCCCACAGGTGCCCGTCGAGGTCGGCGAAGTAGCCGTGGTAGCCGCCCCACTCGGTCGCCCGGGCCGGTTTGGCGATGCGGGCCCCGGCCGCCTCGGCGGCGGCCAGGGCTTCGTCCACGACCGCGCGGGAGGCGACGTTCACGGCGAGGGTGACGCCGCTGAAGGCGCCGGGCTCGGCGGGTGCACCGGCTTCGGCATCGAGGCGCAGGTCCTCGGCGCCGTAGAGCCCGAGCAGGCCGCCGGCGGTCCGGAAGAAGCTCACCTCACCCTCGACCGAGGCGCTGGAGCGCTCGAACCCGAGCGACTCGTAGAAGGCGGTGGACGCGGCGACGTCCGACACGCCGAGGGTTACCAGGCTGAGGACGGGTGGCACGCTCATGGCGGCGACGGTAGTGGCAACTTCTGACAACGGTGCGTGGCGAGAGATCGTCATCCGTGCGAGCTAGGGTGACGTTCTCAGCCCAGAGAGGGGGAGAGTGATGCCAACCCACGACAGCGGTCAGAGCCGGCCCCAGCGTCAGCACGAGGACGAGACCGAAGAGGTCGTCGAGGCCAGCAGTGACGTCGCCGAGCGGCACGAGAAGCTGACCGAGGACGTCGACGCGATCCTCGACGAGATCGACGACGTCCTGGAGTCGAACGCGGAGGACTTCGTCCGCGCCTTCGTCCAGAAGGGCGGCCAGTAGATGGTCCGCACCGGCCCGGCGTAAGCCGACCTGCGACGGCGTCCGCCTCGTCGGTAGGGTCGCTTTCAGCCACCACCGAACGAGGAGCGACGTTGAGCATCGACCGATCCGCCGGCGTGCACGGCATCCTGCGCTACGCCACCTCCCCGGGATCCTCGTCGTTCGCCGAGTTCGTCGCCGCCGCCTCACCGGACCTGCTGCCCATGCGCCTCGCTCACCACGCGGCCGTCCCGCACGGCACCACGATCGTCGCCGCCGTCTTCGCCGACGGCGTGGTGATGGCCGGCGACCGGCGGGCCACGGCGGGCAACCTCATCGCCCAGCGCGACATCGAGAAGGTCTTCGCCGCCGACGACTACTCGCTCGTCGGCATCGCGGGCGCGGCCGGCATCGCGATCGAGATCGTCCGGCTCTACCAGGTCGAACTCGAACACTACGAGAAGATCGAAGGCACCCAGCTCACCCTCGACGGCAAGGCCAACCGGCTCGCCACGATGATCCGCGGCAACCTGGCCGAGGCGCTGCAGGGCCTCGCGGTCGTCCCGCTGTTCGCCGGGTTCGACGTCGACGCGCCCGACCCGGCGAGGGCCGGGCGCATCTTCAGCTTCGACGTCACCGGCGGCCGTTATCCCGAGCAGTACTTCCACTCCGTCGGCAGCGGCTCGCTGTTCGCCCGGGGCGCGCTGAAGAAGCTCTGGCGGCCGAACCTCGACCGCGCCGACGCGCTGCGGGTCGTGGTCGAGTCGCTCTACGACGCCGCCGACGACGACTCGGCCACCGGCGGCCCGGACATCACCCGCGGCATCTATCCGGTCGTCATGACCGCCACCGCCTCCGGCACGGTGCGGGTCGACAACCCCGAACTGGACACGATCGTGCGCGCGATCATCGCCGACCGCGAAGCCCGTCCGGGCGCCTGAGCGACAGGGAGAGCCCCAGCCATGTCCATGCCGTTCTACGCCTCGGCCGAGCAGATCATGCGCGACCGCTCCGAGTTCGCGCGCAAGGGGATCGCCCGCGGCCGCGGCGTGGTCGTGCTGACCTACGCCGACGGCGTGCTGTTCGTCGCCGAGAACGCCAGCGTCGCGCTGCACAAGGTGAGCGAGATCTACGACCGCATCGGCTTCGCCGGGGTCGGCAAGTACAACGAGTACGAGAACCTCCGGGTCGCCGGCATCCGGCTCGCCGACCTGAGGGGCTACTCCTACGACCGCCGCGACGTCACCGCCCGGGCACTGGCCAACGCGTACGCCCAGACACTCGGCTCGATCTTCACCGAGCAGCAGAAGCCCTACGAGGTGGAGATCTGCGTCGCCGAGGTGGGTGACAACCCAGAGGCCGACCAGATCTACCGGCTGACCTACGACGGCACGATCGTCGACGAGCGGGAGTTCCTCGCGATGGGCGGGCAGGCCGATGCGCTGACCAACGAGGTGCGGGCGAACTTCACCGCCGGGCTCGATCTGCGCGATGCGCTGGCGGTCGCCGTGCGGGCGCTCGGCTCGGCCGGCGCGGCCGGTCCGGCGAACGGTCCGGCGCCGCGCGAGCTGCCGGCCGGCCAGCTGGAGGTCGCCGTCCTGGACCGCACGCGGGGCAAGCGCAAGTTCAAGCGGATCACCGGCCTGGCCCTGACCGAGCTCCTCCCGGCCGCGGCCGAGCCCGCCGAGGCGGAGGCGGCCGAGGCGGAGTCCGCCGCGCAGCCGGCTGCGGAGACCCCGACGACCGACGAGCCGGGCACCGAGTAGCTGCTCTCACGCAGCGACCGTCGCGGCGCGTCCCCGGGAAATGGTCGACCCCAATCGCCGGAAAGCGACCAGCTCCGGGGAAGACCCGGGCACGGCGGAGGCCGGTCGCGGGGTTTGCACCCGCAGGCGCCGCTAACGCCGGACGTCGAGCGGAGATAGCGGCCGGTTCGGATGCAAACCGACCAGGGGCAGGACGGCGCCGGCCACGGCAGCGTCCCGCGATGTCGCGGATTGCCGGGTCGTCATCAGTGCCCGCCCGCCCGGACGGTGCGGTTCAATGTTCACAGAGATTGAACCGGCGGCCGGCCCAGCCCGTTGGGTGAGTGTGAGTCGGACGCTGCTGGCCGAACCGGGAACCCGCCGCGGGGGTGACGTGCGAACCGACGACGCCCTGTTGCGCGCGCTGCACGAGCAGCACGGCGGGGCGCTGTGGTCCTACGTCGTCGGGCTCACGAATGGCGACCGCGCCCAGGCCCAGGACGTCGTGCAGGAGACGATGCTGCGCGCCTGGCGGAACCCGCAGGTCCTCGAACAGGCCTCCGGGTCGGCGCGGGGGTGGCTGTTCACGGTCGCCAAGCGCATCGTCATCGACGACTGGCGCACGGCCCGCCGCCGCCGGGAATGGGTCACCGAGGAGCTCCCCGAGCGGCCGGTCGGCGACGAGGCCGACGCCGCCGTCGACCGGCAGGTGGTGATGGCGGCACTGCAGACGCTGTCGGTCGAGCACCGCGCGGTGCTGTACGAGTGCTACTTCCGCGGCTCGTCGGTCGCGGACGCGTCCGTTGCCCTGGGCATACCGCCGGGCACGGTGAAGTCGCGGACGCATTACGCGCTGCGGGCGTTCAAGCTGGCGATCGAGGAGCTGGGAGGAGGTGCACGATGACCGGGACGGATCCGTTCGCGTACGACGACGGCGCCTACGTGCTGGGCGCGCTCGATGACGCCGAGCGGCGGGCGTTCGAGGCGCATCTCGAGACCTGCGCGGCCTGCCGCGCCCGGGTCGCCGAACTGCGCGACACCGCCGCGATGCTGACCGCGCTGCCGGCGTCGGCCGGCGTCGAGCTGCTGGCCGACGCCGTCCCGTCGATGGCCGAGGCGAGCGAGCCGATGCCTGACACATTGCTGCCGGGCCTGCTGCGCCGCGCCCACCGCGAACGCGTCCGGCGCCGCTTTCTCACCGCCGCGGTCGGCGCGGTCGCGGCCGCCTGCCTGGTCGCGCTCGCCGTCGTCCTGGCCTCGACCGGCTCGTCGCCGGCCAACCAGCCGGCCGCGGTGGCCATGGTCGCCGTGAAGCCGAGCCCGCTCAGCGCGACCGCGCGCCTCGTCTCGCGCGGGTGGGGCACGCAGATCGACGTCCACTGCACCTACCCGTCCTACGACCGCGACCGCTTCGCCTACCGCCTCGTCGTCATCGACAAGCACAACCGGGCCCACGAGGCCGGGGACTGGACGCTCGTGCCGGGCAAGGACGGCATCGACTTCACCACCGGTACGGCGCTGTCGCCCGCACAGATCGCCCGGCTGCAGATCCGCACGCCGAGCGGCACCCCGTTGCTCGAGCTGCGCCTCTAACGCGGCGGCGGGGCGGCCAGCAGTTGGTCGACGAAGGGGGCGAGCATCCGGCCCACGCCCTCGGCGACCGCGGCCGGGTCCTCGCTGGGCAGCAACGCGTGGCTGATCGCCAGCCGGACGAGCGTCTCGGCGACGAGCCGGGCATCCTCGGCCCCGACCTGCGGCCAGACCTCCGGGATCAAGGTGGCGATCCGCTCACCGGCCAACGTCTGGCCGAGGCCGGTGAGCAACCGGTGCAGCTCACCCTCCTCGGCGTTGCTCACGATGATCTGCACGACCGGTTCGTCCGAGGCCAGCTTCAGGAACATGGCGAAGGCCAGGCGAAGCGCGCGGTGGGCGTCGTCGGCGTTCGCCCGCACCGCGTCGGCCGCCTGCCCGACGAGGACGTCGATCTCGCGGGCGATGTAGGCCTCGACCAGCGCCGCCCGCGAGCCGAACTCGTTGTACAGCGTCTGCCGGCTGACCCCGGCCGCCGCCGCGACGTCGGACATCGTGGTCGCCGACCAGCCGCGCGCCCGCACCAGGTCGTCGACGGCGGTGATCACCGTGTCGCGGAGCAGGCTGCGGGCGGCGGCCGGGTAGGGGACGCGCGGCGGGGAGGGGTCACGGTTCCGGCCTCAGGCCGGCTCGCCGTCGACCGGTAGGAAGTCGAGCTTCTCCCGGACGCCGCAGTCCGGGCAGGACCAGTCGTCGGGGATGGCCGTCCAGGCGGTGCCGGCCGGGAATCCCTCGCGGGGGTCGCCGCCGGCCTCGTCATAGACGTAGTCGCAGACCTCACACCGGTACCTCGCCACGGGCTGATCTTCTCAGGCCGCCGGCGCCGACGAGGCGCCGGTCCGGGCGGTGCCGTAGCGGGCGAGGACCTTGTCGCGCTTGCGCGGGTCGATGTTGGCGAGCGTCACGTCGCCGTCGTAGTGCGCGAGCACCCGCTTGTCCATGACACGGCGCCACAGCGGGGGGAAGTACGCCAGCAGGATCATCGCCGCGTACCCGGCCGGCAGTTGCGGCGACTCCTCGAAGTGCCGCAGTGACTGGTAGCGCCGCGTGGGATTGGCGTGGTGGTCGCTGTGCCGCTGCAGGTGGTACAGGAACAGGTTCGTCGTCAGGTGGTTGTTGTTCCAGCTGTGCCGGGGCGTCACCCGCTCGAAGCGGCCGTTGGGCAGGGTCTGCCGGCGCAGCCCGTAGTGCTCCAGGTAGTTGACGGCCTCGAGCAGGCTGAACGCGAGCACCGCCTGCAGCAGCAGGTAGGGGACGATCCCGACGCCGAACAGGGCGATGAGCGCGGCCCACAGCACGACCGTCATCGCCCAGGCGTTGAGCACGTCGTTGCGCAGCGTCCAGGTGCGCTTGCCCATCCGCCGCAGGCGCGACTTCTCCACCTTCCACCCGTTGCGCACGCTGCCGACGACGGTGCGCGGCCAGAAGCCCCAGAAGGTCTCACCGAGCCGGCTCGACGCCGGGTCCTCGGGCGTGGCGACCCGGACGTGGTGGCCGCGGTTGTGCTCGATGAAGAAGTGCCCGTAGCCGCACGGCGCGAGCGCGATGCGCGCGAACCACCGCTCGAGGTGCTCCTTCTTGTGCCCGAGTTCGTGCGCGGTGTTGATCGCGATCCCGTTGAGCATGCCGAGTGTGGTCGCGATACCGAGCTTGTCGACGACCGGCAGGCCGCCGTGTCGCGTCATCAGCCAGAAGCCGACGAACAGCGCCGCGAACTGGCAGGGCAGGAACAGGTAGGTGACCCAGCGGTAGTAGCGGTCGTTCTCCAGCCAGGCGAGAGCTTCCTCGGGTGCGTTGCTGGCGTCGTCGCCGATGACGATGTCGAGCAGCGGGATCGCGACGTAGATGACCATCGGGCCGATCCACCAGAACAGCCCGAGCCCGGTGAGGTTGACCAGCCCCCAGCCCGCGAACAGGAACAGCGGGACGACGGTGCCGAGCAGCCACAGGTAGCGCTTGCGGTCGCGCCAGGCGGGGCGCTCGCCGGACGTCGTTGCCGGGCCCGACAGGTTTCCGGACAGGTTCCCCGAGAGCGATCCCTCGCGCATGCCGCCTCCTCGCAGGTCGTTGACACGGACCGCATCGCAGTCCGGTTACTGGACACGAGCATGGCCTATGTAAACTGAGGACGCAAGACCGGACCGCCCGGCGGCCGGCTCGGCCGCCACGCCGATGAGCAGCGCGGCGGCCATCGCGCAACTAGGCTGGCCAGGTGCACAAGCGGATCTTCGGCATCGAGAACGAGTACGGCGTCACGTGCACGTTCCACGGGCAGCGGCGCCTGTCCCCGGACGAGGTCGCGCGCTACCTGTTCCGCCGGGTCGTGTCCTGGGGCCGGTCGTCCAACGTCTTCCTCAAGAACGGTGCCCGGCTCTACCTGGACGTCGGCAGCCACCCCGAGTACGCCACGCCCGAGTGCGACTCGCTGGAGAGCCTCGTCGCGCACGACAAGGCCGGCGAGCGCGTCCTCGAGGGCCTCGTCGTCGACGCCGAGAAGCGGCTGCACGACGAGGGCATCGCCGGCGACATCTACCTGTTCAAGAACAACACCGACTCGGCCGGCAACTCCTACGGCTGCCACGAGAACTTCCTGGTCGGGCGGCACGGCGAGTTCAGCCGGCTGGCCGACGTGCTCATCCCGTTCCTCGTCACCCGCCAGCTGATCTGCGGCGCCGGCAAGGTGCTGCAGACCCCGCGCGGGGCGGTCTACTGCGTCAGCCAGCGGGCCGAGCACATCTGGGAGGGCGTGTCGTCGGCGACGACCCGCAGCCGGCCGATCATCAACACCCGCGACGAGCCGCATGCCGACGCCGAACGCTACCGGCGGCTGCACGTGATCGTCGGCGACTCGAACATGAACGAGGCCACCACGCTGCTGAAGGTCGGCTCGGCCGACCTGGTGCTGCGGATGATCGAGCAGGGCGTGACGTTCCGCGACCTCACGCTGGAGAACCCGATCCGGGCCATCCGCGAGATCAGCCACGACCTCACCGGCACCCGGCCGGTCCGGCTGGCCGCCGGGCGGACGGCGTCGGCGCTGGAGATCCAGCGCGAGTACTACAGCAAGGCGGTCGACTTCCTCGGGCGCACCGGCGAGGACGCCTCGGCCAAGCGGGTGCTCGAGCTGTGGGGGCGCACCCTGGATGCCGTCGAGAAGCAGGACCTGTCGATGATCGACCGGGAGATCGACTGGGCGACGAAGTTCCAGTTGATCGAGCGCTACCGGGCCAAGCACGACCTGCCGCTGTCCTCGCCCCGGGTGGCGCAGCTCGACCTCGCCTACCACGACATATCCCGGACCCGCGGGCTGTACTACCTGCTGCAGAGCCGAGGCGCGGTCGAGCGGGTGGTCTCCGATCTCACGATCTTCGAGGCCAAGAGCGTTCCGCCGCAGACGACCCGGGCCAAGCTGCGCGGCGACTTCATCCGCCGGGCGCAGGAGCGCCGGCGCGACTTCACCGTCGACTGGGTGCACCTCAAGCTGAACGACCAGGCCCAGCGGACGGTCCTGTGCAAGGACCCCTACCGCAGCGTCGACGAGCGGGTCGAGAAGCTCATCGCTTCCATGTAGCTGCCGCGAGGTGGTTGCACCGCGCAACGGGTTGGCCAGCCGGGTGGGAATACGCGAGGATCGAACACATGAACGCATCGACGGCCGCGCGCGCTTCCACGCGCGGGCGTCGCGGGGGCATTAGTTTCGAGGACATGGCAGCCCGGCGCGCGGAGCGACTCGTCAACCTGGTGATCTGCCTGCTCTCCACCCGGCAGTTCCTGACCGCCGAGCGGATCCGCGACGCCGTGCCCGGCTACGAGGCCGCCGACGGTTCGAAGGCGACCGACGAGGCGTTCAAGCGGATGTTCGAGCGGGACAAGGCCGAGCTGCGCGAGCTCGGGATCCCGCTCGAGACCGGCCGCAACAGCCACTTCGACAGCGAGGACGGCTACCGCATCCGCCGCGGCGACTACGAGCTGCCGGCGATCGAGTTCGACGCCGCCGAGGCCGCCGCGGTCGGCCTCGCCGCCCGCCTCTGGCAGTCGGCGACGCTCGGCGAGCCGGCCCGGCAGGCGCTGATCAAGCTGCGGGCCGCCGGCACCGAGGTGCGGGCCGCCGACGCCCCCGGCGCCGTCCCGCACCTCGACGCCAGCGACCCGAGCCTGCCGGCCCTGCTGGAGGCGGCCCGCACCGCGACGCTCGTCCGCTTCGACTACCAGAAGTCGGGCGCCGGCGGGCCCGAGCGGCGCACGCTCGAACCATGGGGGGTGCTGTCCTGGCGGCGGCGGTGGTACGTCGTCGGCTACGACCGCGATCGCGGCGAGCCCCGCAGCTTCCGGCTCTCCCGGATCACCGCGGCGGTGGAGTCCGTCGGCCGGCCGAAGGCGTTCGAGCGGCCGGAGAAGGTTGATCTCCTGGAGATGGTGTCCGGGCGCTGGCCCGGCGACGACCGGCTGGCGCTCGTCCGGGTCTCCGGGGCGGGGGCCGGGCAGCTGCGCCGGATCGCCGAGTCGGAGGTCGACGGCGTGCTGACCATCGCCTTCACCGAGACGCAGTGGCTCGCCCGGATCATCGCCGGCGCCGGTGCCAGTGCCGAGGCGCTCGAGCCGCCCGACCTCGTCGCGGCCGTGGTCGAGCGGCTGCGCGCCGCGGCCGGGGTGGCGTGATGGCCACCGCGAACGAAGAGCGGTTGCCGCGGCTGCTCGCGCTGGTGCCGTACGTCCAGGCGCGTCCCGGCATCACCGTGGCCCAGGTGGCCGCCGACTTCAACGTCAGCGAGGCCCAGCTCCGCAAGGACCTCACCCTGCTCTGGATGTGCGGCCTGCCCGGCCACGGCCCCGGCGACCTCATCGACCTCTCGTTCGAGGGCGAGTCGGTGTCGGTGCTCTTCGACGCCGGCATGTCGCGCCCGCTGCGGCTCACGCCCGAGGAGGCGCTGGCCCTCGTCGTCGCGTTGCGCACCCTGGCCGAGACTCCGGGGCTGGCCGACACCGACGCGGTGCAGCGCGCGCTGGCCAAGGTCGAGCGTGCGGCCGGCGGGGCGGTCGACGACTCGACGGTCGCCGTGCAGCTCGACCACACCGAGCGGCTGCTCCCCGTCCTGCACCGGGCGATCGAGACCGGGCGGGCGTTGCGCATGCGCTACTACAGCGCGTCCCGGGACGAGACCGGCGAGCGGACCGTCGACCCGCTGCGGGTGTTCGAGGCCGATCACCGGCACTACCTCGAGGCGTGGTGCCGGCAGGCGGAAGGCCTGCGGGTCTTCCGGCTCGACCGGATCGAGGATGTCGCCCTGCTCGACGAGCCGGCCCGCATCCCGGAGGGTGTGCAGCCGCGCGACCTCACCGAGGGCGTCTTCCACCCGGCGGCCGAACACCTGCTCGTCGACCTGCGGCTCGGGCCGGCTTACGCCTGGGTCGCCGACTACTACGTCGCCGAGGACATCGTGGACGAAGGGGACGGGCTGCGGGTCAGCCTGCGGGTCGCCGACCCGGGCTGGGTGCGTGCGCTCGTCCTGGGCTCGGCCGGGCAGGTCGAGGTGCTCTCGCCCGGCTGGCTGGCCGAGGGCATCCGCAGCGAGGCGGCGCGCGCGCTTGTCCGCCTACGCCGCGAAGTAGAGTGCTGGTCGTGCATTGGCTGCCGATCGGTGCGTGGTGCTTCGCCGCGTTGCTCGCGGTCGTCGTCCTCGGCTTCTGCGCCTACGAGCTTGTCTGGAAGGCGAAGCGGCTGCGCGATGACGTCCGCAAGCTGCAGGCCGTCGCCGATCAGCTCCTCGTGCTGCGGGGCGACCTCGTCCGGGCTCAGGAGCGCATCGCCGCCTCCGGTCTGAGGTAGCGGGTGGTCGCCCTGCGGTCCCGCCTGCGCCGGCGTCCGAAGAACCCCGACGGGCGGATGCCCGTCCTCGACCACCTGCGCGAGCTCCGCCGGCGGATCGTCGTGATCCTCATCTTCGTCGGCCTCGGGGCGGTGCTCGGGTGGTTCCTGTACCCGCACACCCTGGAGTTCCTGCGGCATCCGTACTGCTCGGTGCCGGCGAAGTACCGGGCGACGCCGACCGGCAAGGGCTGCATCCTCGTGTACCACGGTGCGCTGGACGGCTTCACGACCCGGCTCAAGGTCTCCGCGATCTCCGGCGCGGTCTTCACCGGACCGCTGTGGCTGTACCAGATCTGGGCGTTCATCACGCCGGGCCTGCGCAAGAACGAGCGCAAGTACACGATGATCTTCGTCGTCGCCTCGACGATCCTGTTCGCGGCCGGCGTGGCGCTGGCCTACGTGGTGCTCTCCAAGGGCCTGCGGGTCCTGCTCGAGGCCTCGGGTACGGGCACGGCGGCGCAGCTGACCGTCAGCGACTACATCTCGTTCGTCACCCTCATGCTCGTCGTGTTCGGCGCCGCCTTCGAGCTGCCGCTGCTCGTCGTGATGGCCAATTTCGCCGGTGTCCTGCCGGCCCGGCTGCTCAAGAAGTCGCGTCGCATCGCGATCTTCCTGATCTTCCTGTTCGCGGCCGTGGCCACGCCGAGCACCGACCCGTTCACCATGTGCGCGATGGCGGTGCCGATGGTGATCCTCTTCGAGGCCGCGATCCAGATCGCCCGGGTGCACGATCGGCGCAAGGCGCGGCGCAAGGCGGCCGAGCGGGCCGAGCGCGCCGAGCAGCAGCTCGACGACGACGTGCCGAGCGAGGTCGCCGCCATCCCGGAGCGGCTGGATTCGCAGAGACTGGATTCCGACCGGCTGGACTGGTCCGACTCGACGTGACGGGATTGCCCCGCCTCAAGTTGATCATCCTGCGTGTGGTGGGCCGGGACGCGCCGGGCGCAGGAACGTCAAGCCGGAAAACGGATGGACCCTGCGCAACGGTGGGGGAATCGTCGCGCAGGGCTTGTTGCGTTCCTACCGCAATGCCCGCTTGATCACCATCCCCGTGCTCTCGTCGCAGCGTTCGCGCCGATCTCTAGGCTGGAGGCATGTCCTCGCCGAGTGAGCGGTACGCCGCCGCCCGGCGGCGCTCGGCCCGCCCGGTCCTCACCGACTTCCGGGCCGGATACGACTTCGAGCTCGATGCGTTCCAGGTCGACGCCTGCAGCGCCCTCGAGGACGGCTACTCGGTCCTGGTCTGCGCGCCCACCGGCGCCGGCAAGACGGTGGTGGGCGAATTCGCGGTCCACCTCGCTCTCGCGGCCGGGCAGAAGTGCTTCTACACGACCCCGATCAAGGCCTTGTCGAACCAGAAGTACAACGATCTCGTGGCGCGCTACGGCGCCGAGCGGGTGGGCCTGCTCACCGGCGACAACTCGGTGAACGGCGATGCGCCGATCGTCGTCATGACGACCGAGGTCCTGCGCAACATGCTCTACGTGGGCAGCACCTCGCTCACCGATCTCGGCTACGTCGTGATGGACGAGGTGCACTACCTCGGCGACCGGTTCCGAGGCGCGGTGTGGGAAGAGGTGATCATCCACCTGTCGGCGGCCGTCCGCCTGGTGTCGCTGTCGGCCACCGTCTCCAACGCCGAGGAGTTCGGCGAGTGGCTCGTGACGGTCCGGGGCGAGACGCGGGTGATCGTCCACGAGGAGCGGCCGGTCCCGCTGTGGCAGCACGTGCTCGTGGGCTCGCGGATGTTCGATCTCTTCGCCGGTGACGGCGCCACCGTCGACCCGACCCTGCTGCGGCACGCGGCCGACCGCACCCGCTACGTCGATCCCCTCCCGAACCGCCGCGGCCCGCGCTCCAACCGCGGGTGGCGGCCGCCACCGCGGCCGGACGTCATCGCCCGGCTCGACCGCGAGGGGCTGCTGCCGGCCATTACCTTCATCTTCAGCCGGGCCGGCTGCGACGCCGCCGTGCGGCAGTGCGTGTACTCGGGCATGTGGCTCACCGAGGAGCACGAGCGGCCGGAGATCGACCGCATCATCGACGAGTTCACCGCGAACGTGCCGGCCGAGGACCTCGACGTCCTCGGCTACTGGGAATGGCGCGACGCGCTGCGGCGGGGAGTCGCCGCGCACCACGCCGGGCTGATCCCGGCGTTCAAGCAGACGGTCGAGGAGTTGTTCGTCCGTGGCCTGGTCCGGGCCGTCTTCGCCACCGAGACCCTCGCGCTCGGCATCAACATGCCGGCCCGCACCGTCGTCCTCGAGCGGCTGACGAAGTTCAACGGCGAGACCCACGCCGACGTGACCCCGGGGGAGTACACCCAGCTCACCGGCCGGGCCGGGCGCCGCGGCATCGACATCGAGGGGCACGCGGTCGTCATCTGGTCGCCCGAGGTCGACCCGCAGCGGGTCGCCGGCCTGGCGTCGACCCGCACCTACCCGCTGCGCTCGTCCTTCCGGCCGTCCTACAACATGGCCGTCAACCTGGTCGACCAGATGGGCCGGCCGGCGGCCCGCGACCTGCTCGAGGCGTCGTTCGCGCAGTTCCAGGCCGACCGCGCCGTCGTCGGGCTGGTCAAGCAGATCCGCCGCAACGACGAGACGCTGCGCCGAGTACGCCGCGCAGATGACCTGCCATCTCGGGGACTTCGCCGAGTACGCCGAGCTGCGCCGCCGCCTGAGCGAGCGCGAGGCCGACGCTCGCCCGCGAGGGGGCGCGCTCCCGTCGAGGTGCCGTCACGGCCTCGCTCGAATCGCTGCACCGCGGCGACGTGATCCGGGTGCCACGCGGGCGCCGGGCCGGCCTCGCGGTCGTGCTCGACCCGGGCGTGCAGCCCGCACGACGACCCGCACCCGCTGGTGGTCACCGAGGGGCGCTGGGCCGGGCGGCTCTCGCTCGTCGACTTCCCGGCCGCGGTGGACGTCGTCGGCACGGTGCGGGTGCCCAAGCACGTGAACCACCGCTCGCCGCAGGAGCGGCGCGACCTCGCGTCCAGCCTGCGCGCGCTCGACGTCCCCGAGGCGAAGCCGGCGCCGCCGGGCGAAGAACACCGACGCCGCCGACGACGGCGAGATCCTGCGCCTGCGGCGCGAGCTGCGCGCCCACCCGTGCCACCAGTGCACCGACCGCGAGCAGCACGCCCGGTGGGCCGAGCGGCACGCCCGCCTCGCCCGCGAGAACGAGGGTCTGCGGCGGCGCATCGAGGGGCGGACCGGCTCGCTCGGGCGCATGCTTCGACCGGATCTGCCGCCTGCTCGACGAGCGCGGTTACCTGGCCGGGGACGAGACGCGACCCCGGCAGGGCGGCAGCTCGCCCGCATCTGGTCCGAGGCGGACCTCGTCGCGGCCGAGTGCCTGCGCGACGGCGCGTGGGACGGCCTCGACCCGGCCGAGCTCGCCGCCGTCGTCTCCACGCTGGTCTACGAGCCGCGCCGCGACGAGACGCCGCTCGACCGGATGCCGACGGTCCCGGTGCGCGACGCGCTCGCCGCCACCGTGCGGATCTGGGCCGACCTCGCCGAGGACGAAGCCGAACTCGGACTGCCCCAGAGCCGTGAGCCGCAGCTCGGCTTCGTCTGGGCCGTCTACCGGTGGGCGCCGCAGCGAGCGGCTGGACCAGCGTGCTCGGCCGCGGCCGGCGAGCGCGAGGCCGAGCTCTCGGCCGGCGACTTCATCCGCTGGTGCAAGCAGATCCTGGACCTGCTCGACCAGCTCGCGAACGTGCCGGGTTCGACGCCGGAGAGCGCCGCGATCGCGGCCACGGCCCGGGCCGCGGTGGTGGCCGTGCGCCGCGGCGTCGTCGCCCAGAGCATGCAGCCGTGACGTCCCGGGTCGCCGGGGGGCCGTGTCGCCTCACCCTGCGGACCGGGTTAGGCAGTAGCGTGAGCGCAGCCGCAGGGCCGGTGGGTCGGCGCGGGCGCACCGCGTCCGACCCGCCGAGACGACAGATGAGGTGCGAACGATGAGTGAGAGCGGGAATCCCGGCGGTCCGCCCCCGCAGGGTGGACAGGGTGGTCAGCAGTGGCCGCCGTACTCCCCGCCGCCGGCGAGCGAGGACAAGCCCGACGAGGCCACCCCGCCGCCGTCACCGGCCGCCTCGTCGCCGGAACCCGGGCCGCCGAGCGGCGAGCAGCCCACCCAGGCCTTCCCGGCCGCCCAGCCGCCACCGTCGGCCCCCGGCGGGCCGCCCGGGCCGCCGGCCGAGCCTGCGCCGCCCGCCTACGGGCAGCCGGGTGGTCAGCCCGGGTACGGCCAGCAGCCGCACCAGTCCGGATATGGAGCGGGCGCGGACGCCGGCTACGGCGCGCCCAGCTACGGCCAGCCCGGGGGGCAGCCCGACTACAGCCAGCCTGCGCCGGGCGGCCCCGGCTACGGTCGCCCCGCCGAACCCGCAGCCGACCAGCCGACCACCAGTTTCGGCCCGCCCCGGGCTACCAGCAGCCCGGCTCGTCGCCCTACGGCCAGCCGGGCGGCGGGTACGGGTCGTCGGCGCCCTCGCCCTACGGCCAGCAGCCGGGCGCGGCCTACCAACCGACCGAGTCGTTCCCGGCGGTGGGGTACGGCCAGCCGGGCCCGGGCCAGCCCGGGTACCAGCCGGCGCAGTCCTACGGTGGCGGCTACGGCAACGAGCCGGTCTACGGCGCGGGCGGCTACGGCCAGCCCGCTTATGGCCAGCCGTCCTACGGCCAGCCCGGTGGGTACGGCCAGCCCGGCTACACCCAGCAGGGCGGCTACGGGCAGGGGTACCAGCAGCCGGCGCCGGCCAAGAAGAAGAGCCGCAAGGGACTGTGGATCTCGCTGATCGCCGTCCTGGTCGTGGTCGCGGCCGCCGTGGTCGTCGCCCTGCTCGTCGTGAAGGGCGACAAGAAGCTGAGCCACACCGCGGTGGAGAAGTACATCCAGGACACCAAGCACCTGGGCACCAACGTGAAGTGCAACGACGGCAAGGACTTCACGATGAAGAAGAACGGTGACTCGTTCACCTGCACCGCCGACGGCGGCAAGACCTTCACCGTCACCATCAAGGACAAGAGCAACGGCAGCTACGTCGTCCAGTAGTCAGGCGAGCGCCGTGGTGATCGCCTTCTGCATGCGCTCGACCGAACTCTCGACGGCGTAGGCGCCGGCCAGCTCCGCGAGCCGGCCGGCGTCGCGCGGGTACGCCGGCAGCCGGTCGTCGATGGGGTCCAGCGGCACGTCGGTGCGGCCGCGCACGGCGTCCGGGGCGGCGGCGAGGTACTCGGTGGCCGCCCGGATCCTGCCGGCGGCGCCGGCCGGGAAGCCGTCGTCGCCGCGTGCGGCGGCGGCCACGATCTCCTCGACGGGCCCGAACCGGCTGACGAGCGCCGCCGCGGTCTTCTCACCCACGCCGGCGACGCCGGGCAGGCCGTCGCTCGGATCGCCCCGCAGCACCGCGAAGTCGGCGTAGTGGTGCGCCGGCACGCCGTACTTGGCCTGCACCTCGGCCGGCCCCATCGCCTCGAGCTTGGCGATGCCCTTGCCGGTGTAGAGGACGGTGACCCGATCGGTGGCGAGCGCGAGCAGGTCGCGGTCGCCGGTGACGACCTCGACCGGGTCGGCGTCGCGGTCGGCCAGGGTGGCGATCACGTCGTCGGCCTCGAAGCCCTCGGCGCCGGCGGTGGCCAGCCCGAACGCGCCGAGGATCTGCAGCAGCGGCGGGATCTGCTGCTCCAACGCCGCCGGGATCTCCTCACCGCCGCCCTTGGCGACCCGGTGGGCCTTGTAGGTCGGGACGAGCGCGACCCGGAACGCCGGCCGCCAGTCGAGGTCGAGGCAGGCGACCCAGCGGGCCGGGCGGCGCCGCTCGATCAACGACGCCGACATGTCCAGGAAGCCCCGGATCGCGTTGACCGGGCGGCCGTCCGGCCCGGTGATCGACTCGGGCACGGCGTAGAACGCGCGGAAGTAGAGACCGGCCGCGTCGATCAGCATCAACGTCACGGGCAGAGACCCTAACCGGCGGCACCGACGGTGCTGGCCCGCGCGACGAGTTCGGTGGGCAGGACGACCGCGGGGTCCCGGGCCGGGTCGGTGTCGTCCTCGGAGATGACGGCCAGCAACCGGGTGGTGATGTCGAGAGCCTGATCGGCCACCGGCTGCCGGATCGTGGAGAGATCCATCAGGTCCGACAGCGGCTGGTCGTCGAAGCCGATGACGGCGATGTCTTCGGGCACGCGCAGCCCGGCCCGACGGATCTCGCGCAGCGCGCCGTAGGCCATCTCGTCGCTCTCGGCGAAGATCGCGGTCGGCCGCTCGGGCAGCGACAGCAGGTACCGGGCCGCCTCGCCGCCGCCCTCGACGGTGAAGTAGCCCAGGTGCTCGAGGGCCGGATCGATCTCGAGGCCGGCGGCCTGCAGCGCGTCCCGGTACCCGTCGCGCCGGTGCAGCGGGGGCGTGAAGCGCCATGGGGTCGTCGGTGTCGCCGCCGATGAGCCCGATCCGCCGGTGGCCGAGACCGATGAGGTGGTCGACCGCGGTGCGGGCCGACCCGATGTCGTCGATGCACGCGGAGAGGAAGCCCGCCCGCTCGAGCCCGAGCAGCCCGACCGGCCGGCTCAGATCGGTCAGGGCGCTGAACTCGGCGTCTTCCAGGACGAGGCTGGCGATGAGCACGCCGTCGACCCGCTTGCGCATCGGCATGACGTCGAAGAACCGTGCCCGCCCCTCGGCGTCGCCCAGGTTGTAGAGCAGCAGGTCGTAGCCGGCGTGCCGCAGCGCGTTCTCGACCGTGTCGATGACCTCGGCGAAGAACCACCGGTTGACGAACGGGACGACGAGGCCGACGGTGGCCGTCCGCCCGCTCGCCAGCCGGGCCGCGAACGGCGAGGCGACGTAGTTGAGCTCGTTGGCCGCGGAGAGCACGCGATCGCGCGTGGACGTCGCGACGTCGGGCAGTCCGCGGAGCGCCCGCGAGACGGTCGCGATCGAGACGCCCGCCCGGCGGGCGACGTCCTCGATGCTGGCTACCATGCAGTACCCCCGGCGGTGTGGTCCTGTAAACGCTACCGCCGACCGTTCGCGGCGGCGCTGGCAGACTGGTCAGCCGTGCCCACCATGTACCGCAACGGCCGGGTGTACAGCCCGGTCCATGCCGCTGCGACCGCCTTCGTCGTCGACGCCGGGACGGTGACCTGGGTCGGGGACGCGGACGGCGCGGCCGGGCCGGCCGGGGTCCGGGTCGTGGATCTCGGCGGGGCGTTGGTGACGCCGGCCTTCGTCGACGCGCACGTGCACGCCACCGCCACCGGCCTGGGGCTGACCGGCCTCGACCTGCGCCCGGCCCGCTCGCTGGCCGAGGCGCTGGCCGCCGTCGAGCGGGCGGCGCGGGTCGCGCGCGGGCGCCCGATCCTGGGCGGCGGATGGGACGAGTCGCAGTGGCCCGAGCGGCGCCCGCCGACCGCGACCGAGCTTGACCGGGCGGCCTACGGCGGGGCGGTCTACCTCGCCCGGGTCGACGTCCACTCGGCAGTGGTCTCGTCGTCGGTGATGGCGACGGTGCCGGGGCTGGCCGGGCTGGCCGGCTTCGACCCGCAGGGCTGGCAGCACGAACCGGCCCACGACGCCGTGCGGGTGGCCGCGCTCGGGGCCCTCACGCCGGCCCAGCGCCGGGACGCGCAGCGGGCGGCGTTGCGGCAGGCCGCCGAGCTGGGGATCGCCAGCGTCCACGAGATGGCCGGGCCGATCATCTCCAGCGAGGACGATCTGGCCGCGCTGCTCGCCCTCGCGGCCGACGAACCACTGCCGGAGGTGATCGGCTACTGGGCCGAGCTGCACGGCATCGACGCCGCGCGCGACCTCGGCGCGGTGGGCGCGGCGGGCGACCTGTTCATCGACGGCTCCCTGGGCTCGCACACCGCCGCGCTGCACGCGCCCTACGCCGACCGGCCCGGCACGGCCGGGCTGCTCCGCTTCGAGACCGCCGAGCTCGCCGAGCACATCGTCGAGTGCGTGGGCGCCGGGCTGCAGTCCGGCTTCCACGCCATCGGCGACGCCGCGGTCGACCAGCTCCTCGACGCCGTCGACCTCGCCGGCGACCGGCTCGCCCGGCCGGCCGGCGCCGGCCATCGCATCGAGCACGCCGAGTTCGTGGCCGATCCGGCCCGGCTCGCCGCCTCCGGCCTGCACGCCTCGATGCAGCCGTGCTTCGACGCCCTCTGGGGCGGCGCGGACGGGCTGTACACCGAGCGGCTCGGGCCCGACCGGGCCCCGCGGCTGAACCGGTTCGCCGACCTCGCGGCGGCCGGGGTGCCGCTGGCCTTCGGCTCCGACACGCCGGTCACCGAGCCGGGGCCGTGGGCGGCCGTGCAGGCCGCGGTGTTCCCGCACGACCGCAGCGCCGGCATCAGCGCCGAGGCGGCCTTCGCGGCCCACACCGTGGGCGGTTGGCGGGCCGCCGGCCGCCCGGACGCGGGCGCCCTGGCGCCGGGCGCCCCGGCCACGTTTGCGGTCTGGGCGGTGCCCGACCGCGGGGCCGCCGCGTTGCCTGACCTCACGCCGGGAGCGGCCCTGCCGACCTGCCTGGCCACGGTTCGCACGGGTGCGCCGATCTTCGACCGCGGCCTGCTCGGCGGCGCCGGCTGAGAGAAGCGCGGCGCCGCGGGCGGCCTCGGCGATACTGGAGCGATGCGTCCGCCCCGCGAGCCCGCGTTCCCGCGCCGCTGGGCCGCGCTCGTGGCGGTGGCCGGAGGCGCGACCGGCGTGCTGGCATTCCCCCGCTTCGGCATCTGGCCGGCGGCGTTCGTCAGCGTCGCCCTCCTCTCGGTGGCGGTCGACGGGCGGCGCGCCCGCACCGGCGCGTGGCTCGGCTACCTCTACGGCGCGGCCTTCCTGCTCCCGCTGCTGCAGTGGACGGGCATCTACGTCGGCCCGGTGCCGTGGCTGATCCTGGCGCTGGCCTTCGCCGGGTTCTTCGCCGTGCTCGGCGCCGTCCTGCCGGTGCTGGCCCGGCTGCCCGCCGCCCCGGTCTGGGTCGGGGCGGCGTGGGTGCTGCAGGAGGCGCTGCGCGACCGGATCCCGTTCGGCGGGTTCCCCTGGGGGCGGCTCGCCTTCAGCCAGGCGTCCTCACCCCTGCGCTGGTTCGCCCCCCTCGGCGGCGCGCCGCTGGTGACCTTCGCCGTCGCGGCCGCCGGGGCCGGCCTGGCCGCGGCCGGCTTCGCGGCGTGGCCCTGGCAGTGGCGTGGGTTCGCGCGCGGAGTCGCCGTGCTCGTCGCCGTCCCGCTGCTGGGGGTCCTGCTCGCCGGGCCGCTGCGCCCCGCGCCCGACCGGGACGGCCCGACCGAGACGATTGCGGTGATCCAGGGCGGCCTGCCCGATCGAGGGCTGGCCTTCGAAGATCGCGCCGAGCAGGTGCTCGACAACCACATCAAGCAGACGATGAAGCTGGCCGCGGACGTGCGGGCCGGCCGGGTACCGCGCCCCGACCTGGTGCTGTGGCCGGAGAACGCGTCCGACGTCGACCCGTTCGGCAATCCGGCCGCGTACGCCAAGATCGACCGGACGGTGCGCGCGGTCGGCGTCCCGGTGCTTGTTGGCGCGATCCTTTCCGGGCCGGGGGCCGACCACCGGCGCAACGTCGGCATCCTGTGGTCGCCGACCTCCGGGCCGGGCGCGCGCTACACGAAGCGGCACCCGGTGCCGTTCGCCGAGTACATCCCGCTGCGCCGGATCGCCGAGTGGGTCAGCTCCGACGCGAAGACGGTCACCCAGGACATGGTCGCCGGGCACGGCAACGGGCTGCTGCGCGGCGGGCCGGTCCCGATCGGTGACGTCATCTGCTTCGAGGTCGCCTACGACGACCTCGTCCGCTCCTCGGTCGCGGCCGGGGCCCGGCTGCTGGTGGTGCAGACCAACAACGCGACCTTCGGGCACACGGCAGAGACCTACCAGCAACTCGCGATGAGCCAGCTGCGAGCCGTGGAGAACGGGCGGACCGTCATCCAGGCCGCCACCACGGGCAAGTCGGCGGTCATCGGTCCGGACGGTGTCGTGCGGGAGGAGACCGGGCCGCTGTTCCGGTCGGCCAACCTGGTGGCGACGGTGCCGATCCGCTCGGCCACTACGCTGGCCACGCGGGTCGGGGCCTGGCCGGAGTATCTGCTGGCGGGGCTGGCCCTGGCCGGGCTGCTCGTCGTCGTGATCACGGACCGGCGGGACCGGTCGCCCGCCGACGACGATCCGCCGGTCGGGGCGGTCCAGGAGGAGATGGTGACGACGTGAGCGCTGCCCCCAACGTGCTCGTGATCATCCCGACCTACCAGGAGCGGGAGAACATCGAGCGGATCGTCGAGCGGGTGGCCACGTCGGTCCCGTCAGCCCACGTCCTGGTCGTGGACGACGGCAGCCCCGACGGCACCGGGAAGATCGCCGACGAGCTGGCTGACGCCGACGAGCGCATCCACGTCCTGCACCGCGCGGAGAAGAACGGGCTCGGCGCCGCCTACATCGCCGGCTTCGACTGGGGCCTCGACGCCGGCTACGACGTGCTGGTCGAGATGGACGCCGACGGTTCGCACGCGCCCGAGCAGCTGCCCCGGCTGCTGGCCGCGCTCGAGCACGCCGATCTCGTCCTGGGCTCGCGGTACGTGCCCGGCGGTGCGGTGGTGAACTGGCCCCGCCGGCGGGCCGTGCTCTCGCGGGGCGGGAACCTCTACACCCGCCTGGCGCTGGGGCTCGAGCTGCGCGACGCGACCGGCGGTTACCGCGCCTTCCGGCGCCAGGTGCTCGAGGACATCGACTACGCCGCCGTCGCCTCGCAGGGGTACTGCTTCCAGGTCGACCTCGCGCGGCGCGCGTCCGAGGCCGGGTTCCGGGTCGTCGAGGTTCCGATCACCTTCGTCGAGCGGGTGCGCGGAGAGTCGAAGATGAGCGGCGACATCGTGCGCGAGGCGTTCCTGCGGGTGACGCAGTGGGGCGTCGCGTACCGGGGCGAGCAGCTCCGCCGGGCCCTCGGCCGCCGCTGACCCTCGGGCCGGAGATACGACGACGCCGCCCGGACGGTGGGTCCGGACGGCGTCGATCGGGGGGTGCCGGGTTGCGCTGGTCAGGCGGACTTCGTGCCGCGGCGGGCCCGGAGGACGTCCAGGCGCTCGGCGAGAACCTCTTCGAGATCGGCGATGCTGCGCCGCTCCATCAGCATGTCCCAGTGCGTGCGTGGTGCCTTGACCTTCTTGGCCTCGGGCTCGGGGCCGTCGATCAGCTGCGCGCTCGTGCCGTCGAGGCGGCATTCCCACGTCGTGGGGATCTCGGCCTCTTCGGAGAACGGAACGTTGAACTCGTGCCCGCGGGCACAACGGTAAGCAGCGACGTTACGAGGCGCCGGTTCGGCGCCGTACTCGGTCTCATAACTGATCGCGCCCAGCCGACTGCCCCGCAGTGTTCGATCTGCCATAGTGGGCACCTCCCGGACGTGTGTTGTTGTGGTTAGGCGTGCACGACTCTAACGAGCCGGACCCTGCAATGATTCCCCCATAGTGCCCCCGGTAACCGCTGTCAACCGCTTTGGGCTCAGTACGGTGCCAGGCCGCAATCGGTTCGAAAGGGTCGACATGATGCTCGCTCTGCGCGCGGTGAGGTTGCCCGAGCCCGACGCGATGGTCCGCCAGCTGGCGGTCGGTCGGGTCGTGTTCGCCGCCGCCTTCCTCGCGGCCCCGGTGCCCGGTGTGCGGCTGCTCGGCAGCGACACCGCCTCGGCCCAGCGGGTCTCGTGGCTCACCCGGATGATGGCCGTGCGCGACGGCGCGCTCGGCGTCGGTGCGCTGACCGCGGGCCGCGGCGGCGATCCCCGGCCCTGGCTGATCGGGGGCGCCGTCTCCGACGCGGTCGACGCGGTGGTCATTGCGGGCGCGTTGAAGCAGGGGCGGGTCAGGGGCATCGTGCCGACCCTGGTGGTGCCGGGCGCGATGTTGGCCGCGGCCTCCGGCGTCGTGGCGGCCCTGCGGTCGCGCCGCAGCTGACGGGTCCGCCGGTCACACGTCCAGGGTGAGCTGGTCGCGGCTCACCCGCGCCCCGAGGTCGCCGCGCCGGTGGTGCATGCGGCACAGCACCTGGTAGCGGACGTCATCGTCGCCGGCGGTGTCGCCGACCACCACCGTGTCGCCCTCGCGCACCACCCGGCCGTCGACGACCCGGGCGTTGAGCTGCCCCGGGCGCCCACACCAGCACAGCACCTCGACGTGCACCGGGTAGATCTCGTCGGCCAGCTCGAACAGCCGCTTGGCGCCCGGGAGCAGCTGGGTGCGGAAGTCGGTGGCCAGCCCGAAGCAGTAGACGTCGACGTGCCGGTCGTCGACGAGCTCGGCGAGCTGATCCACGTGTTCGGTGTCGAGGAAGCCGGCCTCGTCCACGATCAGGTAATCGAGCGGGCGGCCGGCGGCCCACTGCTCCTGGACGAGCAGGCGGATATCGGTGTCGTCCATGATCTCGATCGCGGTGCGGGCCAGGCCGACGCGGGTGGTGATCGTCGGCTGCCCCGAGCGGTCGTAGCGGACGAGCAGCATCCCGTGCCGGCCCTGCCGGGCGTGGTTGTGATCGATCTGCAGGGCGAGCGTCGACTTGCCGCAGTCCATCGGGCCGTAGAAGAACTTGAGGTGCGCCGGCATCGGCGTCGCCCGGCGACCGCCCGCGGCCGGTACGGAGGCCAGCGCCCCCTGGTCCGGACCCTCCACCACGTCGACCGACCTTACTGGGTGCACCGGCCGTGGTTTGCATGCGCGGCCGCTGCTATCGCGCCGGCCGGACGCGAGATAGGGACCGGTGCGCATGCAAACCGCCCCACTGCCTTCGCGAGACGGGACGAGGGTCAGACCCTGTGCGGCACCTCGTTGCCGGCCGCCGCGATGCCGCGACGGACCGGAACCCGGGCCAGCAGGAGGAAGCCGACGACGAAGAAGACCACGAGGGACGCGAGCGCGCTGCGGTAGCTGCCGGTGTTCTGGTAGGCCAGGCCGAACAGCAACGGCCCGAGCCAGGACGTGCCGGCGTCGCTGATCTCGTAGAAGCCGAAGTACTGGGCCTCCGAGCCGGCCGGGATGAGCCGGGAGAACATCGCCCGCGACAGCGCCTGGCTGCCGCCGAGCACGAGCGCGATCAGCACGGCCGTCGCGTAGAACTGCCAGGCCACCCCGGCTTGCAGCCGGTAGGCGATGCCGACGACGGCGAGCCACACGATCAGCGTCCCGAGCACGACCCGTTTCGCGCCGACCCGCTCGGCGAGCCGGCCGAGGCCCACCGCGCCGGCATAGGCGACGAACTGGACGAGCAGGATTCCGGAGAGCAGCACCGAATCGGACAGCCGCAGCTCCTTGTCGCCGTACTGGGCGGCGATGGTGACGACGGTCTGGATGCCGTCGTTGTAGATCAGGAACGCGGCCAGGAAGGCGAGCGTGACCGGGAAGCCGCGCAGGTGCCGCAGCGTGGCCGCCACCTGGCGGAAGCCGGCCGCCACCGCCGACCCGCCGCGCAACCCGATCGCCGCGGCGCCGAGGCGATCGGGCAGCCAGCGCCGCACGGGGACGCTGAACGCGAGCCACCACACCCCGGCCGCGCAGAGCGCGACCCGGGCCAGCGTCGCCTTCTCGAACACCGTGCTGAGGGCGAAATCGGCGGCCAGCGGGATCGCGCCGCCGAGGTAGGCCAGGCCCCAGCCGAGCGACGAGGCGCGGTCGCGGTCGTCGACGGAGGAGAGGTCGACGAGCAGCGAGTAGCTGACGACGATCGAGCAGCTGTAGCCGAGGAACGCGGCCGCGAACAGCGCGGCCCCGAGCTGCCAGTCGCCGTGACCGACGAACACCATCGCGACGCACGCCAGCGCGCCGACGGCGCCGCAGCCCAGCATGATGTCGCGCTTGCGCCCGGTGCGGTCGGCGAATGCACCGACGAGCGGCATCAGGACGACGAGCGCGATCGTCGCCGCGGTGACGGTGTAGGCGAACAGGCTGCCGGGCGCGATCGGCACCCCGAGGACGTGCACCCGCCCGTGCTTGCCGACCGCGTCCTCCGCGACCGAGGTGAGGTAGCGCGACATGAAGACGGTGACGACGACGGTCGGGAAGCTCTGGCTCGCGAAGCCGTAGAGGTACCAGGCCTGCCGGTGCCGGGTCACCCGGCAGGCCACTGGCCCCGCGCGACGAGCAGGTCGCGCAGGAGGTCGGCCCGGTCGGTCATGATGCCGTCCACGCCGAGGTCGAGCAGGCGGATCATCTCGGCCTCGTCGTTGACCGTCCAGGCGTGGACGGGCAGGCCGAGCGCGTGGGCCGCGCGCAGGTAGCGGTCGTCGACGAAGACCCGGCGCCCGATGCGGGCCGGCACCTGCGCGCAGCGGCCGGCGAACAGCTCCGGCCGGCGGGGGTGCGCCCGATCCGGCAGCTGCAGCCGCATCGCCGCCCGCGGTCCGAGCGACGTGCACAGCCGCGGGCCCAGGGCGCGGCGCACCGCCTCGACCCGCCGGGTCGAGAACGCGCCGACGCACACCCGGCCGATCACGCCCGTCCGATGGATGGCGTCGATCGTGGGCCCGACGGAGTGATCGGCCTTCACGTCGAGGTTGATGCGGACGTGCGGCCAGGCGGCGAGCAGATCGGTGAGCAACGGGATGGGCTCGCGGCCGCCGATGCGGGCCTGGCGGACCTCGGCCCAAGGCAGCGCGGCGATCCGTCCGGACCGGTCGGTGACGCGGTCGAGCGACGCGTCGTGGAACGCCAGGGCAACGCCGTCGGCCGTCACCCGCACGTCGGTCTCGAGGTAGCGGTAGCCCAGCCCCACCGCCCGCTCGAAGGCGGTCATCGAGTTCTCGGCGCCGTCCGGCGCGAAGCCGCGGTGCGCGAACGCGACCGGCGTCTCGGCGTCGAGGAACCCGCCCGGGAAAGCAGTGCCGCCCACGCGCGAAAACCTATCCCGCCCCGGCTACGCGCTCGACAAACCCAGCAGGGTGCGCAGGTGGCGGGCCGGCGGCGAGCCGTGAGCCAGCATCGCGTCGTGGACCCGGCGATCCGACCAGCCCGGGTGCGCGGCGCGCAGATCACGGGCCACGTCGCGCAGCTCGGTGTAGCCGACGTAGTAGGTGCAGAGCTGGGTCGACGTGAGCTGGACGCGGCGCCACTTGCCCATCGCCTCCCCCTCCTCCTGGAAGCCGCGGCGCTGCATGAGGTCGAAGGCGGCGGCCTCGTCGAGGTCGCCGCAATGGAAGCGGATGTCGAGGATGGTGTTGATGATCGTCCGCAGCTGCATCTTGAGCTGCTGCATCCGCACGGCTGCGGCCGCTCGAGCGGAGACGGGGGAGAGGTAGCCGCGGTCGGCCATCAGCTCCTCGCTGTAGACGGCCCACCCCTCGATGAACGAGCCGCTGGACCACACCGCCCGCACCTTCGTCGCCGACCGGTGGCGGTTCGCGTGCATCAGCTGCAGCGCGTGACCCGGCATCGCCTCGTGGACGGTGAGGTTGTGCAGCATGTGCACGTTGTACTCGCGGTAGAAGGACGCGACCTGCTCGGGCGTCCAGTCGTTCGGGGTGGGGGAGACAGCGAACTCGGTCGGCAGCGTCGCGCGCTCGAGCGGCCCGTTCTCCCGGCAGTACGCGCCGGCGACGCCCCGGTCGATCTCCGGCATCTCGACGATGGCGATCGGATCGTCGAACACGGTGACGAGATCGAGCTGGCGGACGAACTCGGTCGTGCTCCCCAGCGCATCGCGGCACAGGGGCAGGATCGTCTCGTCGGTCGGGACCTCCTGGGCCAGCTCGGCCAGGACGCGGCGCACCGTCGTGTCGTCGGGCGTGCCCTCGCCGCTGAGCCGGCCGGCCTGCTCGATGATGTTCGCGGTGACCCGGTCGAGGTCGGCCTCGGCCCGGGCGAGCAGGGCGTACGGCTCGATCGCGGTGTCGAGAGTGAGCGTCAGCTTGGCCTGGAACAGCGCCTCGCCCAGCCGGGGATTCCGGGTGGCCTCGTGGGCCCGGGCGGCGAGCCAGTCGCGATGCTCGACGAGCGCCTGCCGGGCGAGGGTCCGCGCCGAGTCGAGGGCGAGCCCGCCGTCCGGCAGCTCGGTGTCGAGCATGCCGATCGTGCCGGCGAGTTGCGCCACCGCCGTGTCGAGGTGGATTCGGCTCATCTCGTCGAGCCGCCCGCGGGCGGCGTCGAGGTAGGCCGGGACGGCCGAGAGCCGTTCTACAAGCGCGGCCAGCCGCTCCGGCAACGGCGCGAAATCGCGGCTGATCAGCGCGTGCACGCCGCCGCCGGGGTTGTGCAGCATCGGGTTCCACTCGGCTTCGCGGATCGCGTCGAAGTCGAGCAGTTGCGCGGCCAGGGCGGTCCGCAGCACGGCGGCGTCCACGGCGGCGTCGGGGTCGAGCGCCTCCGGCCCCAGCGCGTCCAGCTCGGCCAGCTGGCTTCGGACGGCGGCGGCGTCCTGCGCGGCCGCGGCCGCCGACGGGTCCGGCAGCCGGCCGTCCCGGCGGTGATCACCGAGGTAGGTGGCCTCGACCGGATCGCGGTCCAGCAGGGACTCGAGGGCCGGGTCGGCGACCGAACTCAGCGGGGACGAGCCGGATACGACTGCACCGGGCGGCGGAGAGGTGGTCACCCACCCCATCCTGCCGCCCGGCGCAAGCTGTCCGGCGGTGTCGTCCGACCTATCCGGTCTTCGACACCTTGGTGATGTAGTACTTGCCGTCGGACTCCCTGGCGACCGTCACCTCGAGGTGCGACTTCCCGTCGAGGCTGTCGAACGAGATCGTCGGGCCGCTCGTCCCGCCGGTCGGGCTGTAGAGCGTGCCGCCGCCACTGCCCTTGATGGACTCGGTCGTGGACTTCGAGACGGAGTCCTTGTAGACGCAGGCCTGCGCGTAGTCGGTCTGCCCCAGTTCGGCGAGGCCGACGTAGGTGGTGGCGGCGGACTCGGCGCTGTTCGCGAAGCTGCACGGGTTGATGCCGCTACCGGCCGGGATCGACGGCAGGTTGCCGAGCGACGGCAGGGAGGGCAGACCGGAGATTGGTGCCTCGGAGACCGAGGGGGCAGCGGAGGCGCCCGACCCCGAGTCCTGCGACGGCGCTGCGCTCGGGCTCGTGCCGCCGCCGATCAGGGTGCTGAGGCAGACCTTCCACTTACCGCCCTCCTTGACGACCGGGAGGCTCTCGGTCTCGGGCGTGCTCTTGGTGGTCGTGATCACCGTCGTGGACACCGTGGCGTGCGTGCTGTCCTGTGTCGTGACCTTGCCGATCGTGTACGACTTGATCCGGTCGGAGGCCTTGAGCTCGTCGGGGATCTTGGTCGCGATGTCCCGGGCGCAGAGCACCGAACTCGCCGCGCTGACGTTCCCGCTCTTGCCGGCCTCGAGCAGTTTCTTCACCGGGTCCTTCGGCGAGGCCGAGGCGTTGCTGCCGGAGAAGAGGAAGTACGCGCCGACGCCGAGGACGGCCAGCAGGACGATGATGGCCGCGGCCCAGATCCCGGTGCGGCGCCCGCCACCGCCACCGGTGGCCGGCGGGCTGCCGTAGGGCGGAACGCCGCCGGGCGGTGTCTGCCCGTACTGCGGGGGTTGGCCGTACTGCGGCTGCCCGTACTCGGGCTGCCCGTACTGGGGCTGCCCGTACTGGGGCTGCCCGTACTGCGGCTGGCCGTACTGCGGCTGGCCGTACTGGGGTTGCTGCTGGCCGTAGTCCGGCGGCTGCGGAGGTTGGCCGTACTGGGGTTGGCCGGAACCCGGCTGACCCGGTGCGGGTGGCGGGTTGTACGGCGGCGGCTGCTGCCCGTATCCGGGCTGCTGCCCGTATCCGGGCTGTTGGCCGTAGTCGGGCGTGTCGCCCTGGCCGGGGTAACCCTGGTCACTCATGCTGGCGAGCCTCCTGTTGTCCCACTTGGCGCGATACATCGTTCGGGCCCTCAGGAGTGCCGTCAAGCCGATACCGATACACCGGTTCGCATACCGGGGCAACCAGCCCGCTGAGCTGCCCCGGAGGGCAGATCCGCGGTGATCAGCCCAACTCGAGCCGCAGCAGCTTCCCGGTCGCGTTGCGCGGCAGTTCGGTCACGAACTCGACGTCGCGCGGAACCTTGTGACGAGCGAGGTTGGCCTTCACGTGCGCGCGGACCGCCTCGGCGTCGAGGGACGCGCCCTCCCGCAGCACGACGAACGCGGTCAGGCGCTGCCCGAAGTCGGCATCGGCGACACCGACGACCGCGGCGTCGGCCACGGCCGGATGCTCCAGCAAGAGGTTCTCGACCTCGACGGGGTACACGTTCTCGCCGCCGGAGACGATCATGTCGTCGTCGCGGCCGTCGATGAACAGCAGACCGTCGCGGTCGAAATGGCCGACGTCGCCGGAGGACAGCAGCCCGTCGATCTCCTCCTTGCTGCCGCCGCCGGTGTAGCCGCTGAACTTCAGGCCGCTGCCGACGAAGACGCGCCCGATCGTGTCCGGCGCGGTGATCCGCTCGCCGGCGTCGTCGTAGAGCCGCACCGTGCAGCCGACCGGTGCCCGGCCGACCGTGCCGGGGGCCTTCGTCCAGTCCTCAGGGGTCGCGACGGTGGCGACGGCGACCTCGGTCGAGCCGTACAAGTTGTAGACGACGTCGCCGAACAGCTCCATCGCGCGGGTACCGACCTCGGGCGGGAGCGCCGACCCGGCACAGAAGACGATGCGCAGCGCCGACGTGTCGTAGGACCGGATGACGTCCTCGCCGAGGCTCAGGATCCGCTGCAGCATGGTCGGCACGACGACGAGGGCCTCGACCCGGTACTTCGCCAGTGCCTCGAGCGTCGCCTGCGGGTCGAAGCGACGGCGCATGAGGGTGGTCGAGCCCAGGGAGACGGACATCAGCAGCTGCGACAGGCCGGTCGCGTGGAACAGCGGCGCGCCGAGGAACGTGCGCTCACCCGGGCGCAGCGGGATGCGGTCGAGCAGTTGGGCGGCCGCGAACGGCGAGTTGACGTGCCGTGGTGCGCCCTTCGGCGTACCGGTCGTCCCGCTGGTGAGCAGCACCAGGCCACCGGGCTGCTTCGGTTTCGGGCAGGTGGTGTCGTCGCCGGCGGCGACCAGCTGCGCGAGCGTCTCGTGCTCGGCCGCCCGCGGATCGTCGACCCAGCCGAGGTAACGGGGGATATCGGCCCGGACCTCGCCGAGGATGTCGCTGAACTCCTCGTCGTACACGAGCGCCGAGACGGCCTCGCGCTCGCAGACCGCGGCGAACTGCGGCTTGGCGAAGCCGGTGTTCATCAGCAGCAGCCGGGCCCCGAGCTTGCCCGACGCGAACATCGCCTCGACGAGGCCGCGGTGGTCGCGGCACAGCAGCGCGATGACCGAGGTGGCGTCGAGCCCGCGGTCCCGCCAGGCGTTGGCGAGGGCGGTCGAGCGGGCGTCCAACTCGCCGAAGGTCAGCTCACCGAGCTCGTCGACGATGCCGATCATGTTCGGGTCGCGGCGGGCCGCGATCCGGATGGACGCGCCGAGAATGCCGTAGCGGCGCAGTTGCAGCAGCCCGTAGGCGCTCTGATCGGGACGCGTCAGCGGCATCATTCCGCTGCGCAGCAGTACCCCGCCCTCGCGCGCGGTGGTCGGCAGCCGCCGCACCTGGCCGGCGAACTGCTCCAGTCGTTGACGGTTCGGCACCTTGAGCACGAGCAGATATTGCCAGTCGCTCACAGGCGGTGCAGCCGCAGCGGCAGCCCGTCCTTCGGGCGGGGCAGCGACACCCAGTCGACCGGCATCCGGTAGCCGGCCGGGACGGTGAGCCGGTAGCGCTGGAGCAGCTGGTGCATGGCGGCCTTCACCTCCATGCCGCCGAAGTACATACCGATGCATTTGTGTACGCCGGTCCCGAAGGGCATGAATGCGTGGCGGTGCACCTTGTCCTCGCGGCGGTGCTCGGCGAAGCGTTCAGGGTCGAAGCGTTCAGGGTCGGGCCACACCTCGGCCATGTGGTGCACGCCCCACACGTGAATGCCGACGTAGGTGCCGGCCGGGATGCGGTAGCCGACGAGTTCGGCGTCGCGGCTCGCTCGCCGGACGACCCCCGGCACCGGGGTGATCATCCGCATCGACTCCTTCATCACCAGGTCGAGCGAGACGAGCTTGTCGAGGTCGGCGTAGTCGATGGCGTCGGTGCCCAGCGCCATCGACTCGGCCCGGCACCGTTCCTGCCACTCCGGGTGCCGCGCGAGGTAGTAGGCCATGCTCGTCAGCGTGCTGGTGGAGGTGTCGTGCGCGGCCATCAGCAGGAAGATCATGTGGTTGACGATGTCCTCGTCGCTGAAGGACTCGCCCTCGTCGCTGCGGGCGTGGCAGAGCGCCGTGAAGAGGTCGGCGCCCTCGCCGCCACGGTGGGCCGCGATCCGCGGCTGCAGGTAGTTCTCGAGCAGCCGCCGGCCGGCCAACCCCTTGGCCCAGCGCGAGCCCGGCACCGGGAACCGGACGAACGAGGTGCCGGCCCGGACCGAGTCGCTGAACGCCGCGTTGACCCGAGCCGACTCCACGCCGATCTCGTCGGCCATGAAGGTGCGGGTCGCGACGTCGAGCGTGAGCTGCTTGACCGCCGGGTAGAACCGGATGTCGCCCTCCGGCCACGCGTCGAGGGCGCGGGCGATCGTCTCGTTCATCGGGCCGAGGTAGCCGGCCAGGCGCTGGCTCGTGAACGCCTCCTGCATGATCCGCCGGTGGCGGTGGTGCTCCGGCCCGTCCAGCAGCATGAGGCCGCGGTGGAAGAACGGGCCGATCAGGTGCGTCCAGCCGCTGGAGTCGAAGACCCGGTCGCGGTCCTGCAGGACGGCACCGCAGGCCTCGGGGCCCTCGACGTTCACCCACGAGACGCCGACGGCCTTGGTGCGCGAGACGGGACCGAAGCGCTCGTACCACTCGTGCGTGGCGAGCATGCGCCCCCGGGCGAACTGGATGCTGTACCCGATCAGCGGCAGCCCGTCGTCTCCGGGCAGTTCGCGCAGATCCGTCCTCAGCCGTTCCTGTGTCCTCATCGGCCCACCTCGAGAGCGACGTCGTGGAATCTCTCCGACCATAGTCTGACAACAGTCGTTGTCAATGTGCGGACGGCGATCGGGTCGACGGCTAGGCTGGGCCCGTGGCAGTCACCCGGGCGTACCGCGGCGTCCCCGCCGACGAGCGTCGAGAGCAGCGCCGCGCCCTGCTCATAGACACCGCGCTGGGCGCCCTGCACGACGACGGTTTGGCTGCCGTGAGCGTGCGGTCGATCTGCGCGCGGGCCCGCCTGACGCCGCGCTACTTCTACGAGAACTTCGACGACCTCGACCAGTTGCTGCTCGCCACCGTCGACGCGGTCAGCGACGAGGTCGCCGTCACGGCCCTGGCCGCACTCGACGCCGCGCCGGCCGACCTGGCAACCCAGGTGCGGGCGGCGATCGATGCCGGGTACGGAGTGGTCGTCGCCGATCGGCGCAAGGCGACCGCGCTGCTCGTGGCCGCGTCCGGCCACGGCGTGTTGCGGGAGCGGCGGCACGTCCTGATCACCCAGTTCGCCGACCTGGTGCTCGACCGCTTCCCGGTGCTCACCGCGTTCGGGGTGGCCGAACGGCGCCGCGCGCGGGCCACCGCTCTGTTCCTGATGGGTGGCGCGCTGGAAGTCGTCGAGGCCGTGCTGTCGGGCCGGCTGCGCATGTCCCGCGCCGCGCTGGTCGATCAGCTCACGTCGATGTGGCTCGCGGTGCTGCCCGGAACTGGTTGATCAGTTCCGGGCTGATCGTGTGGGCCAGCGCCAGACCGTCCGCGGCCGGGATGTCGAGGACGCGGTAGCCCTGCCGGCCCGCCGAGGTGGTCGCAGTGAGCGTCATCAGCCCGAGCCGGCGCTGGAACGGTGTGCTGTGCAGGTTCCAGCCGATCACCGCCCGCTCGTCGAGGACGGTCCGCCGGCGCACCAGCGAACCGGCGCGTGTGACGAGGTAGCCGTCGCTTCGCGCGTGGCCGAGCGTGGCCGCGCGATCGAGGCCGAGCGGGACGGTGAGCACCAGCAGGGCCACGCCCACGATGACGAGCCAGACCGGCGCCCCGGCCGCCCACGCGATCGACGCGGTGGCGAGGGTGAGCAGGCCGCCGAACCCGGCGCGGGCGAGGCGGCGGCGCCGGGCGGCCGGACCGTGCTGCCGCAGCGGAGCCGTGACGGCCGGCGTGCCGTCCAGGACGAGGGCGGCGACCCGGTCGGCGACGGCGCGGGGCGCGGGCGGGAGCAACACCTCGCCGCCACGCTCGGCCCCCCGGCCGGTTCGCAGGCCGGTGGCCACCGCCACCGTCCGGGCGGCGCCGACGGCCCGCAGCGGCAGCGGATCGGAGACGGTGGCGCCGACCAGGCGCCGGCGCTCGATCGAGGTGGCCCGGGTGGTCAGCAGTCCCCGCGTGACCTGCAACGTGCCGCCGTCGTGCCGGACGAGCCGGAAGTTCCAGAACGCGAGGAGGTAGCCGACGGTGGAGGTCACCGCGACGAAGACGATGAGGGCGAGCGCCACGACCAGCACGGCCGCCGGGGTCGACATCCGGTCGAGCGCGCGGCCGACACTTCGAAGCGGGCCGCTGTTGGCGAGGTCGACGCCGGACTCGCCCTGCACCCGCCAGTAGAAGCCCCAGATCACCAGGCCGGTCAGCACGCCGGACAGCGTGAACGGGGCGAACTTGATCCAGGACGGGTCGAGGCGGGCGATCTCCTGGACCGCGGTGTCCGGGCCGGGACCGGCTTCGACCGGGCGCGGGGCGCGGTGCAGCAGGTCGTCGCGGAGTTCGACCGCCGCCGCGGCCGGCAGCCCGTCGACCACCATGCGTCCGGCGCCGTTGCGGTCGTTGGTGCCGGTGCCGATCACCACCCGGGCCAGCCCGAGCACCCGATGCAGGACGTGCGAGGTGACGTCGACGGTGCGGATCCGGGCCCGCGACGTGGTGATCGTCCGGCGGCGCAGCAACCCGTGCCGCAGCTGGACCTGCTCGGCGGTGATGCGCAGCCGGGTGGTGAACCAGCGGGTGAGGGACAGCAGCGCGACCGCGCCGGCGGCCGCGAGACCCCAGTAGTTGTGGCCCTGGGAGCTGCCGGCGAGGAAGACGCCGACCAGGGCCGGCAGTGCCCGGCCGAGTTCGACGACGGGATGGATGAGCAGCATGCGCGGGCTGAGCCGGTGCCAGGTGGCGTCCTCGAGCTCGGGCGCGGTGAGCAGCGGAGCGGTCACGTGGCGTCCCCGCTGCTGGCCTGGGCCCGCTCGGTCAGCCAGGCGACGGTGTGGTCCGCGGTCGCCCGGTCGAGGGCGTGGATCTTGATCGGCCCCTTGGCCGAGGCGGTGGTCACGGTGACGTTGGCCAGGCCGAACACCTGCTCGAAGGGGCCGCGCTGGGTGTCGACGGTCTGGACCCGGGCGATCGGCGCGATCCGGCGCTCCTGGTTGAACCAGCCCGCCTGCGTGTAGACCGCGGAGTCGGTGATCTCCCAGCGGTGCACGCGGAACCGCCATTGCGGCATGACCAGCAGGTGGGCGAGGGCGAGCACCGCGGTCGGCACGATCACGGCGAGCCGGGCGGTGCTCGAGATGCCGTCGGAGGTGAGGATGGCCGTCTCGACGCCGCCGATGACCAACCAGCCCGGCAGGGCCCGGACGGTCCAGTAGCCACGGGCGCGGCGGCTCACCAGGTGGGCCGGGGCGCGCAGCTCGATCTCCGTCATGCGCCCATGATGTCGGGTCACCCCAAATGCCGGGCAGCGTCAGGGCGCGCGGAGACGCGATGACAGTTGTCACCCGGTCGGCGGCGCCACCTGGTCGACGCGCGCTCGCCGGCGTGGAAGTCTCGGTCTTGATCGGGAGGTCACAGTGGCAGAAGCTAAGCGCCCGAGCCGGATCGGTCGCGGGATGTACGAGCGGGAGCTCTACCGGTTGCAGGCCGAGCTCGTGACGATGCAGGAGTGGGTGCGGGCCGAGGGGGCACGCGTCCTCGTGCTGTTCGAGGGACGGGACGCCGCCGGCAAGGGCAGCACCATCAAGCGGGTCACCCAGTACCTCAACCCCCGGGTCGCGCGGATCGTCGCCCTGCCGGCGCCGAGCGAGCGGGAACGCAGCGAGTGGTACTTCCAGCGCTACGTCGAGCACCTGCCGGCGGGCGGCGAGATCGTCTTCATGGACCGATCCTGGTACAACCGGGCCGGCGTCGAGCGGGTCATGGGATTCTGCACGCCGGACGAGTACCGCCGCTTCCTCGCCCAGTGCCCGGTCTTCGAGCGGCTGCTCGTCGACGACGGCATCCTGCTGCGCAAGTACTGGTTCTCGGTGAGCGACGAGGAGCAGGAGCGGCGGTTCCGGTCGCGCCGCGACGACCCGATGCGTCGGTGGAAGCTCTCGCCGATGGACGTCGAGTCGATCCTGCGCTGGGAGGACTACTCGCGGGCGAAGGACGAGATGTTCGTGCACACCGACATCCACGAGGCGCCGTGGTGGGTGGTGGAGGCCGACGACAAGCGCAGCGCCCGGATCAACATGATCGCCCACCTGCTGTCGACCGTGCCCTACACGGAGGTTCAGCGGCCGGCGATCGACCTGCCGTCGCGGCCGGCCGCGCTGCACTACGAGCGCCCGCCGCGGGATCTGTTCAAGTCCGTCCCCGACCACGCAGCGACGCTCGAGAAGTAGCCTCACGTCATGAGCGAGAGCGATGCCGAGCCGACCGAGGCCCCGGCGACCTGGGAGAACGTTGTCGTGGGCAGGGCCAAGGAGGCCGTCGGGCACGTGCTCCGCGACGAGGAACTCGTCGAAGAAGGCGAGGAGCAGGAAGAGGTCGCCCACGAGGTCCGTGAGGAGTTCAAGGAGCACCGCGGCGACTGACCGTCGGTGCCGCCCTTCGGCTACACCAGGCTGGCGAGCCGTGACAGCAAGTCCGGGCTCGGGAAGCGGCCGCTGCTGACCTTCTCGTTCAGCGCCCCGGTGTAGGCCTGGAGCAGGCGTCCGACGTCGAGGGCCGCCTCGACCAGGTTCATTCTCGACGCGCTCGGATAGCGATCTTGGGCGATCTTGTTCGGGCATGTGCGCACCTCCGGCAGGGGACAGAAAGCCCTACTGGCCACCCGGCGAGCGCGTGCCCTCAGGCATCCTCGCGAGTCGTCGCGCCAGGTGATGATCTCGGCGCCGGCTTGGCTCAGCCGTAGTCGGGTGGTGGGCTCTCGTAGCGGTGCCCGGTCGGGCTGATCCACGTGAGGGTGCCGTGGGGGTCGCCGGTCACCCGCCAGCCGCCGGTGTGTTTCAGCCGATGATGGTGTTCGCACAAGGCTTCCATGTTCCGGGCCGACGTCGGGCCTTCGGGCCAGGGGATCTGGTGATCCAGATCGGACACTCTGGCGCGGCGGGTGCAGCCGGGGAAGCGGCACCTCACGTCGCGGGCGATGAGGTGGTCCTGCAGCGCCTGGGCCGGTTCGTAGGCCTCTTGGCTGTAGTCGATCATCCGCCCGTCGGGGTCGGTCAGCACCCTCCGCCAGGTGCCGGTCGGGTCGAACGCCAACGCGCGGGCCAGGACGGCCGGGATCGAGCCGTAGCCCTCCAGCTCGGCCGGCCGGTCGTCGAGGTCGAGCAGCGTCTCGAGGGCGACGGTGACGGCGATGGTGGGTTTGCGGCCGTGCTGGCCCGGGACCGCGCCGTCGAGCAGCCCCTGCTCCGCGAGCGCGACCAACGCGTCGGCGCGGCGCTGGTCCATCGTCCGTTCGTCACCGGGGAGCCGGCGTCCGGCTTCGGCGGTCAAGCGGGCCATCAGCAGCGCGAGCCCGTCGGCCGGCAGCATCGCCCACAGTTCGCCCATGCCGTCGCCGGCCGGCCGGGAGCAGACCCGACGATCCTCGACCGCGTCCTCGTGCCGCTTCTTCGCGCTGCGCGGGTCCACGGCCAGGACCGCCTTGGCCACCGACTTGGCGAACGCGGCGACCGACTGCTGCGGGGCCCGGTCCAGCACCGTGTCCTCGACCTGCGCCGCCAACCCGTCGGGCAGCACCCGCACCGCGTGAGTCAACACATGGGCGTGGCGCCAGGTGATCGCCCCGGCCTCCAGCAGGGCGAACGTCTCCGGCAACCGGTCGAGCAGATCGTGCGCGGTCCGCAGCCGGTCGTACACGGTCACCGGCGGTTGCCGCAGGGCGACCCCGATCTCGGTCGCCGCCAGATCGCGATCGACCTCGCTGCCGGTGTCCATCGCCGCCAGCAGCCGCGCCTCCTGGGCCTCCGTCCAGGCGTGCAACTGCTGCAACGCGACCAGCGCGTCCACCCGCGCCGCCTCCGACAAGACAGCCGGATCGACCGTCCGAGCGCGCAACGACGCCACCGCCGCCAGCGTCGAATCCCCCCGATCCATACCAAGGACGCTATTCACGGGGTACGACAGAAACGGCCCGGAACCGGCCCTTCCGAAAAGAAATCTCGCGAATCGAAGAGAGGGAATCGAAGAGAGGGAATCGACGCCGGCGGGGTCGCCCTACGCGCCAGTGCCCAGAGCGCCGTCTGCTCTCCGGGCTCCACGTGGGGGTCACGTCCGCGACCTACCGATTCGCGGCCTCACACCGCAGAAGCCGCGCACTCAACCGTGCCGGGTCGGCCGATAGGTCAGCACGTGCGCGTGGCCGTCGAAGGTCCGCGCCTCGAGCCGCTCGAGCCGCTCGACCACTTCGACCGGATCGTCGGCCTCGATGGTCGTGTCCGACCAGTCGAGAGCCTCGGTCAGCCGGCTGGAGACGACGGTGACGGGGGAACTCGAACATGCGGGTGATCCACCCGTCGAACCGGCTCCGGTCGAAGGTCGGGTCGAGGAACGGCGCACTCGACGAGTAGGCCTTCGCCCCGAGCACCATGCGCAGCGGGTCACGGTAGGCCGCGGCACGATGCGCGAGGAATTCGGGATCTGCTCGCCCCAGTGGCCGCCCCGGACATGGAGTCTCCTTGCCGGAAGGTGCTGGGGGTCGTCGGCCTCGCCCGGCGCGCAGCCGAGCATCACAGCCGGCGACGGTCCCGATCGCGGCGGACAGGTAACGCCCGGCTACCAGCCGCGCTCGCGCCACTCCGGCAGGTGCGGACGCTCGACGCCGAGTGTCGAGTCGTTGCCGTGGCCGGGGTAGAACCACGTGTCGTCCGGCAGCACGTCGAAGATCCGGGCCGACACGTCGTCGATCAACGAGGTGAAGTCGGCCGGGCCCGCGGTCTTCCCCACCCCGCCCGGGAACAGCGAGTCGCCGGTGAACAGGTGCGGTGTGCCCTCCGGGTCGCGGTACAGCACCGCTATCGAACCGGGTGTGTGGCCGCGCAGCGCGATGATCGACATCGACAGGTCGCCGACGGTGATCTCGTCGCCGTGGTCGAGCCGTTCGTCCACGGCCACCGGCAGCTCGTCGGCGTCGGCATCGCCGGCGTAGACCGCCGCGCCGGCGAACTCGACCGTCTCGGCGAGCGCCTGCCAATGGTCGGCATGCCGGTGCGTGGTCAGGATCGCCGAGACCGGTGGCCCCTCGAACCCGACGAACTCGCGCAGCCGGTCGGCCTCGTTGGCCGCGTCGATCAGCAGGCCCTCGTCCGTCTGCGTACAGCGCAGCAGGTAGGCGTTGTTGGACATCGGCCCGACGGCCAGCTTCGCGATCGTCAATCCCGGGAGGCGGCGGACGTCCATCGGACCCCCGACCGACACCTCGCCGGTGTACTGGTCAGCCATACGCCGAACCTAGTCGAAGACCGGCGCGAACTCCTCGGTCGGCGGCCCGGACGACAGGTCGACCCGGGTGTCGGGCAGGTCGCGGAGCACGGTCGCCACGTAGGAGGCGACCGCCGCGCCCCGGCCGACGTCCTGGCCGAGCTGCTCGGACAGCAGCCACCGGTGCTCGTTGATCTCGTGGAAGAGCTCGGCGTCGGGCAGTTTCACCCGCAGCTCGGGCGGCACGAGGTCGAGGGTGGCGTTGAACTTCTCGTCCAGCCAGCGGCGCGCCGCGACCGAGTCGGGGACCGACGTGGCGGTCCCGGATTCCCACTTGGCCTTGAACCGGGCGAGGTCGGCCAACAGGTCACGCGCCTGGTTCTCCTGCACCCGCATGCCGGTGAGCTCGAACAGGCGCCGCTGGTGGTGCCCGGCCTCCACGACCTGCGTGTCGACGTGGAGCCGCAGGCCGTCCGGCTCGGCCTTGATCGTGAGCTCGGAGACGTCGAAGCCGAGGTCGTTGAGCCGTCGCAGCTGCGCGTTGATCCGGAAGTTCTCGCCGAGCGGTACAACCAGGTCGGAGGTGAGCTCGGTCCAGAGGCTCTCGTAGCGCGGCCGGAGCGTGTTGACCTCCTCGATGATGTCGACCGACGGGTCGAGCAGCCGGGCCGCCTGCAGGTCGTACATCTCACCGGCGATGTTCTCGGTGGCGATGTCGATGTCGTAGGAACGCTGCCCGTCCGACAGCTTCGGGTGTATCTCGCCGGTCTCGGCGTCGACGAGGTAGGCGGCCAGCGCACCGGCGTCGCGGCGGAAGAGGGTGTTCGACAGCGAGCAGTCGCCCCAGTAGAAGCCGGCGAGGTGCAGCCGGACGAACAACCCGACCAGCGCGTCCAGCAACCGGGCCCGCAGCCCCGGCAGCCGGCGGCCGGAGAACAGCGAGCGGTAGGGCTGGGAGAACTGCAGGTGCCGGGTGATGAGCAGACCACCGAGCTGCTCACCGTCGTCCGCGGTCCGGTCGACGACCGTCGCGTGGGCCTCGACCACCGGTACCGAGTGCTCGGCCAGGGCGCGGAGCAGGTTGTGCTCGCGCATCACGAACCGGTCGGTCGCCTCCTTGACCGCGAACACGGACCCGCCGACGTCGACGAAGCGGACGAGGTGCCGCGAGATGCCGCGCGGGACGTGGACGATCAGGTCGTCGGGCCAGTCGGCCAGAGGCCGGTCGAAGGGGAGGCCGATGAGCTCAGTGTTCGTGCCCACCGAGGTGAACGCGTAGGTGCCCACGACGAGGAGCCTATCGGCGGCGGAAAGTCATAGGGGCAACGCGAGCAAGGCGTTCTCGACGACCTCGGTCAGCGCCGGGTGGATCCAGTACTGACCGCGGGCCATCTGCTTCACCGGCAGCCCGAAGCTCATCGCCTGGATCAGCGGCTGGATCAGGGTCGAGGCCTGCTCGCCCATCAGATGGGCGCTGAGCAGTTGTCCGGTGGCCGGGTCGGCGATCAGCTTGCAGAGGCTCGTGACGTCCTCCATCGCCCAGCCGTAGGCCGTGCTGCCGTACTCCTGGACCGCCTTCACGTACGGGCGTCCGGCCTCACGCAGCTCCTCCTCGGTCGGGCCGACGGTCGCGAGCTGCGGGTTCGTGAAGACCGCCGACGGGACGAACCGGTGGTCCGACGCGACGAGGTCGTCGGGATGGGCCAGGTTGTGCGCGACCGTCCGCTCCTCGTGGTTGGCGACGTGCTTGAGCTGGTGCTCCGACGACGCGTCCCCGAGCGCCCACACGCCCGGGGCGGACGTGCGCTGGTAGTCGTCGACCTTGATCCGGCCGTCCTCATACGCCGCGACCCCGGCCGCGGCGAGGTTGAGCCGGTCGCCGTTCGGCACCCGACCGGTCGCGACCAGGAGCAGGTCACCGGACACCGACGCGCCGTCGCTGAGCTCGAGGGTGATCTCGCCGTCCACCTCGGTCGCTGCGCGGGCGGTGACCCCGCGGCGCAGGTGCCAGCGGTCGCGGACGAGGTCGGTGAAGCGGGCGGTGACCTCGCCGTCGAGGTGGCGGAGCAGGCCGCTGCGCGCCAGCACGGTCGTGTGCACCCCGAAGGAGGTGAAGACGTGCGCGAACTCGGCCGCGATGAAGCCGCCGCCGAGCACGAGCAGCCGCTCCGGCAGGGCGTCGATCCGCATGATCGTGTCGGACGTGTGGAACGGGACGCCGCCGCGCACGATCTCGTCCGGCACGGTGGCCCGCGCGCCGGTGGCCAGGACGATGTCGTCGGCGGTCAGGGTCTCGCCGGTGGACAGCTGCAGGGTCCGGGGGGCGGTGAACTCGGCGTGCGCCTCGAACAGCGTGACGTTCGGCGTCCCGGTGGCCCGGTAGTCGCGGCCACCCTCGGCGATCGGGTCGATCCGGCCGAAGACCCGGTCCCGGATCCCCTTCCAGTCGGCCGACGGCGCCGGCCCGTGCAGTCCGACCCGCTTCCAGTCGGCCGCCTCGTGGGCCAGGTCGGCCGGGTAGACGAACATCTTGGTCGGGATGCAGCCGACGTTGAGGCACGTCCCGCCGAAGACGCCCTCCTCGACGATCGCGATCCGCCGGTCGGCCAGCTCCGGGGTGACCAGCGAGTTGCCGGACCCGGTGCCGACGATCACGAGGTCGAAATGGGTCACCCCCGCACGGTACCGGCGCGGCCGCCGTCACCACTTGGCGACGGCCTCGGCCATGAGGTCGCCGAGCAGGTGATCGAACTCCGGCGTCCGCAGGCCCCGGCGGGCGAACCAGGCGCAGAGGTTCGCGCAGTCCCGCTCGAGATACGTCACCCCCTGCGGGTTGGCGAAGAGGTCGACGATCTGCGGCACGTCGATGACGACCACCCGGCCGCGGTGGACCAGCAGGTTGTAGGCCGAGAGGTCGCCGTGGGCGAACCCGGCCCGGGCGAGGATGCGCATCGCCTCGACGCACTGGTCGAACAGGTCGGCCAGCTCGTCCGGGTCGGGGCGGCACTGGGCCAGCCGCGGGGCCGCGGTCCCGTCCGGCTCGCCGATGAACTCGAGCATCAGCTCGGTGTCGAGGCACTGCACGGGGTAGGGGACCGGCGCCCCGACCTCCCACAGCCGCTCGAGCGCGTCGAACTCGGCGAAGGTCCACTGGCCCGCGAGCAGCAGCCGGCCGTAGCCGGTGCGGCCCTCGATCGCGCGGACGTCACGGGTGCGGCGCGTCGAGCGTCCCTCCTGGTAGCCGGCGTCGCGGTGGAACATGCGGTGCTCGCTGGTGCGGTACCGCTTGGCGGCGAGCAGGCACTCGGGCCCGCCCGGGAGGCCGCGGTGGACCAGGTGGACGTCGGCTTCCTTGCCGGTCTTGAGGACGCCGAGTTCGGTGTCGATGGCGTTGCGGTCGGTGACGACCCAGTCCGGTACGGGATGGGGTCCGTGCTGGGCGACGTCCCAGCTGGAGTAGTTGGGCCCCTGGAAGGGCTCGTCGTCGGTCAGTTCGTACTGCACTGAAGGTGGCACGAGTTGATGCTCCTGACGGTGCGCGCGACCGCCGGAGGCCGGGGTCAGCGCGGAAGCGGATGGGTGGGAGCGAGGCACACCCGGGCGACAGTCGTGGACATCCGGGCACCTCCTGTCGATCCGTCCGCGCACCACAGCGCGAGCCGTGCTCCAGTTTACGCCGGTCGCGGCAACCGGCTTTCCGGCGCGCGGATAGCCTTGCGGCGTGCTCCGACTCTCCACGCTGTTCCTGCGGACCCTGCGCGACGACCCGGCCGACGCCGAGGTGCCCAGCCACAAGCTGCTCGTCCGGGCCGGTTACGTGCGCCGGGTGGCGCCGGGCATCTACTCGTGGCTGCCGCTCGGCGTGATCGTCCAGCAGAACGTGGCCAAGGTCGTCCGCGAGGAGATGAACGCGATCGGGTCGCAGGAGGTCCACTTCCCGGCCCTCATCCCGCGGGAGATCTTCGAGGAGAGCGGACGCTGGTCCGACTACGGCGACACGCTGTTCCGGCTGCACGACCGCAAGGGCGCCGACTACCTGCTCGCCCCCACCCACGAGGAGCTGTTCACGCTCCTGGTGAAGGCCGAGTACTCGTCCTACAAGGACTACCCGCTCGCGCTCTACCAGATCCAGACGAAGTACCGGGACGAGGCGCGGCCCCGCGCCGGCATGCTGCGCGGCCGCGAGTTCGTCATGAAGGACTCCTACTCCTTCGACCTCTCGCACGAGGGGCTCGAGACGGCCTACCGGGCGCACCGCGACGCCTACGAGCGGATCTTCACCCGGCTGGGCTTCACCTACCGGATCGTCTTCGCGGTCTCCGGCGCCATGGGCGGTTCGGCCTCGGAGGAGTTCCTGGCGCCGGCGCCGTCCGGCGAGGACACGTTCGTCCAGTGCACGGACTGCGACTACGCCGCGAACACCGAGGCGGTCGAGATCGCGGCCCCGGAGCCGCAGGACCCGTCGGGCCAGCCGCCGCAGGAGGTCCTGGACACCCCGGACACCCCGACGATCGAGACGCTGGTCGACCGCATGCGCGAGCTCGGGCACGACACGACGGCCGCCCAGACGCTGAAGAACGTCGTGCTGCGGACGCTCGCCCCCGGCCAGGACGAGTGGGAGCTGCTGATCGTCGGCGTGCCCGGCGACCGCGAGGTCGACCTCAAGCGGATCGGCGGGCAGCTCGAGCCGGTGCTGGTCGAGCAGGCCGGCCCGGAGGACCTGGCCAAGGAGCCGGGGCTGGTGAAGGGCTACATCGGACCGCAGCAGCTGGCCGAGCTGAAGGTCCGCTACCTCGTCGACCCGCTGGTCGTCGAGGGCAGCGCCTGGGTGACCGGCGCGAACGTCGAGGGCAAGCACGCCGCCAACGTCGTGCGCGGCCGCGACTTCGTGCCCGACGGCGAGATCGGCGCGGTCGAGATCCGCGACGGCGACCGCTGTGCGCGCTGCGGCTCGCCGCTGGAGATCGCCCGCGGCATCGAGCTCGGGCACGTCTTCCAGCTCGGCCAGAAGTACGCCAAGACCTTCGGTCTCACCGCGCTCGGCCACGACGGCAAGCCGGTGACGGTCACGATGGGCTCCTACGGCGTGGGGGTGACCCGCGCGGTGGCCGCGCTCGCCGAGCAGACCTACGACGAGAAGGGCCTGTGCTGGCCGCGCATCGTCTCCCCGGCCGACGTCCACATCGTCGCCACCGGCAAGGACGACACCGTCTTCGTCGCCGCGGAGGCGCTGGCCGGCGAGCTCGAGGCCGCCGGCGTCCGGGTCATGTACGACGACCGCCGCGGCGTCTCGCCGGGTGTGAAGTTCAAGGACGCGGAGCTCATCGGCGTCCCGACGATCGTCATCGTGGGCAAGGGGCTCGTCGACGGCACCCTCGAGCTGCGCGACCGGCGCACCGACGAGCGTCGCGACGTCCCGGTCGAAGGCGCCGCCGAGGCCGTCCTCGCGGCCGTCCAAGACTGACGTGGCGCCACGTCCGCTGACGGAGATCGTCGAGGCCGGCTGGGCCGAGGCGCTGGCGCCGGTCGCGCCGCGGATCGCGGCGATGGGGGAGTTCCTGCGCGCCGAACTCGCCGCCGGGCGGCGCTACCTGCCGGCCGGCGAGCACGTCCTGCGCGCCTTCACCCAGCCGTTCGCCGACGTCCGGGTCCTCATCGTCGGGCAGGACCCGTACCCGACGCCGGGTCACCCGATCGGGCTGTCGTTCGCGGTCGAGCGGCACGTCCGGCCGATCCCGCGCAGCCTGCAGAACATCTACCGCGAGCTGCAGTCGCGACCTCGGGGTGATCCCGCCCGAGCACGGTGACCTCACGTCGTGGACCGAGCACGGCGTCCTGCTGCTCAACCGGTGCCTCACGGTGGCGCCGGGCGTCTCCGCCGCGCACCGAGGCAAGGGGTGGGAGGCGGTCACCGACCAGGCGATCCGGGCCCTGGTCGACCGCGGACACGCCGCTGGTCGCCATCCTCTGGGGCCGGGACGCGCAGACGCTGCAGCCGTTGCTCGAGGCCGACGCCGGCGATCGAGTCGGCCCACCCGTCACCGATGTCGGCCTCCAACGGCTTCTTCGGCTCGCGCCCGTTCAGCCGGGCCAACGCCCTGCTCGTCGAGCAGGGCGCCGAGCCGGTGGACTGGTCGCTGGCGTGACGCCGCGACGCGGGGAGACTTCTTCTCGCCAGGCGGCCAAAAGTCTCCCCGCGCGACGGCTAATCGGCGAGGCGAGCGGGAAAGCCGCCGGTGGCGACCGGGCCCCACCGCGTCGGGGTGATGCGGATCAGGCACTTGCCCTGGTCGCGCATCGCCTGCCGGTACTCGTCCCAGTCCGGGTGCTCGCCGCTGATGCCGCGGAAGTACTCGACCAGCGGCTCGACGGCGTCGGGCAGGTCGAGGACCTCGGCCGTGCCGTCGACCTGGACCCACGCCCCGCCGAAGTCGTCGGAGAGCACCATCACCGAGCAGCCGGCGGTGCGCCGCAGGTTCGTCACCTTGGCCCGCTCCGGGTAGCTGGAGATGACGATCCGGCCGCCGCCGTCCACCCCGCCGGTGACGGGGGAGAGCTGGGGGGAGCCGTCGCCGCGCCGGGTGAGCAGGATCATCCGGTGCCGGGGACGTATGAAGTCCAGCAGGGCGTTGAGGTCAACGGATGTGTTCGTGGCAATTGTCCGCGGCATCCACCCATCCTGCCGCGCCGGCTGCCGTTGTCGGAACCGGTCATTAGGGTGGACGAGAACCTCTCGATCCAGCCGCCAACCCGAGCGAAAGCCAGCGTGTGAACGACCGTCTGATCGTCCGTGGCGCCCGCGAGCACAATCTCAAGGACGTCAACCTCGACCTGCCCCGCGACGCGATGATCGTGTTCACCGGGCTCTCCGGTTCGGGCAAGTCCAGCCTCGCGTTCGACACGATCTTCGCCGAGGGGCAGCGCCGCTACGTCGAGTCGCTGTCCGCCTACGCGCGCCAGTTCCTGGGGCAGATGGACAAACCCGACGTCGACTTCATCGAGGGGCTGTCGCCGGCCGTCTCGATCGACCAGAAGTCCACGTCGAAGAACCCCCGCTCGACCGTCGGCACCATCACCGAGGTCTACGACTACCTGCGGCTGCTCTGGGCGCGGATCGGCCGCCCGCACTGCCCGATCTGCGGCGAGCCGATCGCCAGGCAGACCCCGCAGCAGATCGTCGACCGCATCCTCGAGATGCCGGAGGGCACCCGGTTCCAGGTGCTGGCCCCGGTGATCCGCGAGCGGAAGGGCGAGTACACCGACCTGCTGGGCGACCTGCAGAGCAAGGGCTACGCCCGGGCCCGGATCGACGGCGTCGTCCACTCGCTCACCGACCCGCCGAAGCTGAAGAAGCAGGAGAAGCACACCATCGAGGCGGTCGTCGACCGGCTGTCGGTGAAGCCGTCCAGCAAGCAGCGCATCACCGACTCGGTCGAGACCGGGCTCGGGCTGGCCGGCGGCGTCGTGATCCTCGACTTCGTCGACCTGCCCGAGGACGACCCGCACCGCGAGCGGCGCTACTCCGAGCGGCTGGCCTGCCCGAACGACCACCCGCTGGCCATCGACGAGCTCGAGCCGCGGTCGTTCTCGTTCAACTCGCCGTTCGGCGCCTGCCCGGTCTGCACCGGCCTCGGCACCCGCAAGGAGGTCGACCCCGAACTCGTCGTCCCCGATCCGGAGCTCAGCCTGGCCGACGGTGCGATCGCCCCGTGGGCGAGCGGTCAGACCAGCGAGTACTTCACCGCGGCTGCTGCAGGGGGTCGCCGACACCTTCGGCTTCAAGCTGAACACGCCGTGGGAGCGGCTGCCGGCCCGCGCGCAGAAGGCGGTGCTGCACGGCCTGGACGAGCAGGTGCACGTCAGCTACCGCAACCGGTACGGCCGCGACCGCTCGTACTACGCCAATTACGAGGGCGTCGTGCCGTGGATCGAGCGCCGGTACGCCGAGACCGACAGCGACTACTCGCGCGAGAAGTACGAGGGCTTCATGCGCGAGGTGCCGTGCCCGGCCTGCGAGGGCACCCGGCTGAAGCCGGAGATCCTGGCCGTCTACGTCGAGGGGCGCTCGATCGCCGAGATCGCTGCGCTGTCCATCGGCGACGCCGCGCAGTGGCTGAAGGCGCTCACCCTCTCCGATCGCGACCGGTTGATCGGCGAGCGGGTGCTGAAGGAGATCAACGCCCGGCTCGGCTTCCTGGTCGACGTCGGCCTGCACTACCTGTCCCTCGACCGCGCCGCGGCCACCCTGGCCGGCGGGGAGGCGCAGCGTATCCGGCTGGCAACCCAGATCGGCTCGGGCCTTGTCGGTGTCCTGTACGTGCTGGACGAGCCGTCGATCGGGCTGCACCAGCGCGACAACCACCGGCTGATCGAGACGCTCGTCCGGCTGAAGAAGCTCGGCAACACGCTGATCGTGGTCGAGCACGACGAGGACACGATCGAGCACGCCGACTGGGTCGTCGACATCGGCCCGCGCGCCGGCGAGCACGGTGGGCAGATCGTCGTGAGCGGCACCGTCGAGCAGCTCAAGGCGAGCGAGGAGTCGATCACCGGCGCCTACCTCTCCGGGCGGCGCGAGATCGCCGTCCCGGCGCTGCGCCGGCCCCCGCAGCGCGGCCGGGAGCTCGTCGTCGAGGGGGCGCGCGAGCACAACCTGAAGAACGTCGATGTCGCGTTCCCGCTCGGCTGCTTCGTGGCCGTCACGGGGGTGAGCGGCTCGGGCAAGTCGAGCCTGGTCAACGACATCCTGTACGCCTCGCTCGCCAACAAGATCAACGGTGCGAAGCTGCCGCCGGGCCGGCACAAGCGGGTCCGCGGCGTCGAGCAGCTCGACAAGGTGGTCGGCGTCGACCAGTCGCCGATCGGCCGCACGCCGCGCTCGAACCCGGCCACCTACACCGGCGTCTTCGACCACATCCGCAAGCTCTTCGCCGAGACGACCGAGGCGAAGATCCGCGGTTACCAGCAGGGCCGGTTCTCCTTCAACGTCAAGGGTGGCCGCTGCGAGAACTGCGCCGGCGACGGCACGATCAAGATCGAGATGAACTTCCTGCCCGACGTCTACGTGCCCTGCGAGGTCTGCAAGGGTGCCCGGTACAACCGCGAGACCCTCGAGGTGCACTACAAGGGCAAGACGATCAGCGAGGTCCTCGAGATGCCGATCGAGGAGGCCGCGGAGTTCTTCAAGCCGATCTCCCGGATCGCCCGGCACCTCGACACCCTCGTCGACGTCGGGCTCGGCTACGTGCGGCTCGGGCAGCCGGCCCCGACGCTCTCGGGCGGCGAGGCCCAGCGGGTCAAGCTCGCCTCGGAGCTGCAGAAGCGCTCCACCGGGCGCACGATCTACGTGCTCGACGAGCCCACCACCGGCCTGCACTTCGAGGACGTGTCGAAGCTGCTCGGCGTCCTGCACTCGCTGGTCGACAGGGGCAACTCGGTCGTGGTCATCGAGCACAACCTCGACGTCATCAAGACGGCCGACTGGGTGATCGACATGGGTCCCGAGGGCGGGTCGGGCGGCGGCACGGTCGTCGCGACCGGCACGCCGGAGGAGATCGCGGCGGTCGAGGGCTCGCACACCGGCACGTTCCTCGGTCCGATGCTGGCCGGCCGGGCGGCGCCGAAGCCGGTGAAGCGGCCGGCCCGCAAGGCGGCGGCCAAGGCCCCGGTCAAGGCGGCCGCGAAGCCGGCGGCGGCCAAGCCCGCCCCCCGCGCGAGGGCGCGCGCCGCGAGCTGACCCGCGCCGCCTGGCGCGCGTCGTCCAGACGGTTGGTGGGCACGGTGATCGCCTGCCGCCGGCGGTTCAGCCGGACCGCTTCGGCCGGGCTCGCGTCCAGCGACGATGGTGCGCTGCGTCGGCTGGGACGTGGCTCCGGCAACATCGTCCGATCAGCCGGCCGGGCTAATGTCGTGGTCATGGAGCAGCGCACCCTCGGCCCGACCGGACGCCCCGTCTCGGTGATCGGTCTCGGCACGTGGCAGCTCGGCGGCGACTGGGGCGACGTCGACGACGCAACGGCGCTCGACGTCCTGGCCGCCAGCGTCGAGTCCGGTGTCACCCTCATCGACACCGCCGACGTCTACGGTGACGGCCGCAGCGAGCAGCGGATCGGCCGGTTCCTCCGCGAGCACCCCGACGCCGGGGTCTTCGTCGCGACGAAGATGGGCCGGCGGGCCGAGCAGGTGCCGGAGAACTACGTGCTCGCCAACTTCCGCGAGTGGACGGACCGCTCCCGCCGCAACCTGGGCGTCGAGCGGCTCGACCTGGTCCAGTTGCACTGCCCGCCGACGCCGGTCTACTCGTCCGCCGAGGTCTACGACGCCCTCGACACCCTTGTCGCCGAGGGCGGCATCGCCGGCTACGGGGTCAGCGTCGAGACGGTGGCCGAGGCCCTCGAGGCGCTGCGGCATCCCGGCGTGGCCAGCATCCAGATCATCCTCAACGCGTTCCGCCGCAAGCCGCTCGAACAGGTGCTGCCGCAGGCGGCCGAGCAGGGGGTCGGAATCCTCGCCCGGGTGCCGCTCGCGTCCGGTTTGCTCTCCGGCAAGTACACGACCGAGACGACCTTCGCCGCGGACGATCACCGCTCGTACAACCGGCACGGCGAGGCGTTCGACGTCGGCGAGACCTTCGCCGGCGTCGACTTCGAGACCGGCGTGCTCGCGGCGCAGGAGTTCGCGGCCCTGGCGCCGGAGGGCGTCACCCCGGCCGCGCTGGCGCTGCGCTGGGTCATCGATCAGCCCGGCGTGACCACGGTGATCCCGGGCGCCCGCAACGTCGGGCAGGCCCGGGCCAACGCGGTCGCGTCGGACGTCCCCGCGCTCGACGCCGACACGCAGGCCGCGATCGCCGAGATCTACGAGCGCCGGATCCGAGCGCTGGTGCACGACCGCTGGTAGGCGCAGCCGGGCGGTAATGATGTCGGTGTCGGATGGCACCCTTGGTCCGTGGGCATGGAGGCGTACCGGCGGCTGCTCGGCCGCCCGTCCGTACGCCGGGTCCTGCTGCTGAGCCTCGTCATCCGCATCCCGATGTGGGCCGGCAACGTGATCATCACCTTGCACGTCGTCACCCACTTGGACCGCAGTTACGGTGCGGCCGGCTTCCTCACCGCCGTGGCCACGGTCGCCCTGGCGATCAGCGCCCCGTGGCGGGGCCGGCTGCTCGACCGCGTCGGCCTGCGCCGGGCGGTCGCGCCGTCCCTTATCGTGCTGGCCGCCTGCTGGAGCGTCGCCCCGTTCGTCGGTTACTGGCCGCTGCTCCTGCTCGTCGGGGTGGCCGGGCTGTTCGTGGTGCCGTCGTTCTCGATCGTCCGCCAGGCGCTCATGCACGCCGTGGACGAGGCGGAGCGGAAGTCGGCGCTGGCCATCGACTCGGTCGCGATCGAGATCTCGTTCATGATCGGTCCGGCGCTCGGCGTGGTGCTCGCCACCTACTGGACGACCTCGTGGGCGCTGTTCACCTGCGAGTTCTGCTCGATCGCCGGCGGGGTCCTCGTCTGGATCGTCAACCCGGCGCTCCGCTCCGCGGACGTAGACGCGGACGCCGCGACCCAGCCCCAGTTCGCCGAGGGGACGCGCCCCGGCGTGCGGGCCTGGATGACCACCGAGGTCGCCGCGGTCCTCGCGATGGCCGCCGCGTCGACGATCGTGCTGACCGGAACCGACGTCGGCGTCGTGGCCGCCCTGCGGCACATGCACCACCAGTCGTGGATCGGCTGGGTGCTCGGCGTCTGGGGCCTCGGCTCGGCCGTCGGTGGCTTCGTCTACGGCGCGCTGCACCGCAGCATCCCGGTGGCCCTGCTGCTCGGGCTGCTGGCGGCCTGCACGCTGCCGGTCGCCCTGGCGTCCGAGCCGGCGACGATGGCGGTGCTCATCCTGCTCGCGGGCGTGTTCTGCGCCCCGACGGTGACGGCCACGGTCGACGCGCTGTCGCGGCTCGTCCCCGAACGGGTGCGCGGCGAGGCGCTCGGCTGGCACGGCTCGGCGATGACGGTCGGCACCTCCCTCGGCGCGCCGATCGCCGGGCTGGCCATCGACCGGGCGGGGTGGCAGGGCGGGTTCGTGCTGCCGGCGGCGCTCGGAATCGCCGCCGCCGTCGTCGGGGCCACCGTCCTGCGCCGGGCGGTCGCCGCACCCGATGCAGCGGTCGAGGAAGTCGCGCTCGGAACTTGAGCGGACGCTCAAACTAGGGCTACGCTCGATTTGAGCAGCTGCTCAACTCTGCGAACCGAGCTGGTGACGCGATGGCCGCGACCGTGCCGCACCCCGGATCTGACGCGACCGCGGTCGTCGCCCGGGCCGGACTGCTGGGCGTATGGGCCGGGGGCGCAGCCGGGTTGATCACCGGCACCATCGCGGTGCCGGTGCTGGGCACCGTCGTCGGCGCGGTGATCGGCTGCCAGTTCGGGGGGCTGATCGGGCTCGCGAACGGCGTGGCCCTCGCGGCGTTGACCCGGCTGCCCGGCGCCCTGGTGCCGCCCCTGCTGTTCCGGCTCGTCCCGGCCCTGCTCTCGGCCGGGCTTTCGTTCCTCGTCTTCGCGGGAGAGCTGGCCTTCTGGCCCACCGGGAACCTCGCCTTCACCCTGGCGATGACGGCGCTCGGTGCCGGGCTCGGGCTGGTGCTGGGGCCGCAGGCGATCCGCCGACCGGCGCCCGCTCGGTCGTTCGCCGTCGCGCCGATCGCCCGCGGTGCCGGCCTCGGGGCAGTGATCGGCGCGGCCGGAGCCACGCCGGCCGGAGTGGGCTGGGGCCTGGCGACCTATCCGCGGACGGCCTGGTTCGCCGGTCTGGAGATCGGGACGGCCGGCGCGGTTGCCGGTGCCATTCTCGCGACGGTCGTCGGCGGGGTCGTGGCCATCCGGCGGCCGTGGGGTTCAGCCCGCGGCGGGAGCAGGCCGGCGGCGTGAGCCGGCCGAGCGGCACCCCGCGCGGCCGGGCCACCCGCGATCAACTCCAGGCGGCCGCGCTGGACACGCTGCGCGTCGAGGGCATCGCCGGGCTGTCGGCCCGGGTGATCGCCGAGCGGGCCGGGGTCAACCAGGCGCTGATCTTCTACCACTTCGGCAGCCTGGCCGGGCTCGTCGACGCGGCGTGCCGCGGCTCGGCCACCCGCAGCGTTGCCCAGCACCGCGCCCGCCTGGCCGCCGCCGACACCTTCGCCCACCTGCTCGCGGCCGGCCGCGACCTGCACGATTACGAGCGCGCGACCGGGAACGTCGCGGTGATGGCCCAGCTCCTGGCCGGCGCGCAGCAGGACGCCGAGTTGGCCGCGACGGCCCGGTTCTGCCTGAACTGCTGGCAGGCCGAGGTCGAGACCGCGGTGCGGCGCCTCCTGACCGGCAGCCCGCTGGAACTCGTGATCGAGCCGGCCGCCCTGGCCCGCACGATCAGCGCCGGCTTCCTCGGCCTGGAGCTCTACGAGGGTGTCGATCCGAACGGCGCGCGCCTGGTGCTGGAGTCGCTGCAGCGGCTCGGCGCGCTCGTCGAGGCGGTGGACGACCTCGGGCCGGTGGCGCGGCGGGCCGTCCGGGCCCGCCTGCGCAAGGCCGGCCTGGCGAGCGCCGCGACTCGGTCGCGGTCCCGTCGCCGGAAGGACCCGAGGTGACCGATCCGGGCGTCCGAGCCCATCAGGTCACCTGCTTGCGGTCCGAGATTGCCACTGTCCCGCCGGGAAAGAGGGGCGATCCGGGACCGTAAGCGGTGCCGTATGGCCGACCATCGACCCCCGGGGGCGGCGGCCTACTCCGGCACCGCTCGACGGCGATGAATGAACTTGACACTGGTGTGTCAGAATCCAGGGGTATGACACAGACAGCTGAATTCATCGCCGGCCTGCCGAAGGCCGAACTCCACGTCCACCATGTCGGCTCGGCCTCGCCCCGGATCGTCGCCGAGCTGGCCCAGCGGCACGCGGGCAGCTCGCCGGTCCCGGCCGACCCCGACCGGCTGGCCGAGTACTTCGTCTTCACCGACTTCGCGCACTTCATCACCGTGTACCTGTCGGTCGTCGACCTGATCCGCGATGCCGAAGACATCTGGACCCTGACCTACGAGGTCGCGCGCGACCTCGCCGCGCAGCAGGTGCGCTACGCCGAGCTGACCCTGACGCCCTACTCGTCGATCGTCCGCGGCATCGCCGCCGAGGCCTACTGCGAGTCGGTCGAGGACGCGCGGCGCCGGGCGGCCGCCGACTTCGGGCTCGACCTGCGCTGGTGTTTCGACATCCCGGGTGAGGCCGGCATCCCGGCGGCCGACCTCACCCTCGAGGTGGCCACCAAGCTCCGCCCGGACGGCCTGGTCAGCTTCGGCCTGGGCGGTCCGGAGCTCGGCGTCGCGCGGGAGCAGTTCGCGCCGCACTTCCGCGCCGCGATCGCCGAGGGGCTGCACAGCGTGCCGCACGCCGGCGAGTCCACCGGCCCCGAGGCCGTCTGGGACGCGCTCACCTACCTCGACGCCGAGCGGATCGGCCACGGCATCGCCGCCGCGCGTGACGCCCGCCTGCTCGAGCACCTGGCCGAGCGGCAGATCCCGCTCGAGATCTGCCCGACCTCCAACGTGTGCACCCGTTCGGTTTCGTCGCTGGCCGAGCACCCGCTGCCGGCGATCGTTGCCGCCGGGGTGCCGGTGAGCATCAACTCCGACGACCCGCCGATGTTCTCCACGACGCTGAACCACGAGTACGAGGTCGTGGCCGCGCTGCTCGGCCTCGACGCCGCCGGGCTGGCCGAGCTGGCCAAGGTGGCGGTCCGCACGTCCTTCCTGGACCAGGCGGGCCAGCAGCGGATCATCGACGAGATCGACGCCTACGCCGCCGCCTGAATCCCGAGCGTCTCGGCCAGGCCGCGGACGCCGTCCGCGGTGACGTCGAGGGCCCGCCCGCCCGGGCGGCGGGTCACCCAGCCCGCCCGTACGGCGGCGTCGAGGACGGCCGCGCCGAGCGCCCCGGCGAGGTGGTGCCGCTGCTCGCTCCAGTCGACGCAGAAGCGCAGCAGCGGGCGCGCCGATGGCGGCCGCTCGTGCAGCGCGGCGAGATCGACGCCCATTCGAACCAGCACCCGATCGGCCGCCGGGCCCAGCTCGTACGGGTGGCGCGCCACCGGCGCGGCGAGCCGATCGCGCCGGTCCCGGCTCGTCCCGCTCCCACCGTCGGTGCGGCGCAGGACCCCCTGCTCCACGAGCGCCTCGGTGACCGCGACGCCGAGCTGCCCGGCCAGGTGGTCGTAGCAGCTGCGGGCCCGGCGCATCGCGGCGGCGCGGGTCGACTCCCGCAGCGAGGTCACCGGGGGCTGCGGCGCGATGACGGCGAGCGCCTCGACGGCCGCGGCGACCTCCGGGCCGGCCAGGCGGTAATAGCGGTGCCGCCCCGAAGGCTCGACCTGCAGCATGCCGCCGGCCAACAGCCGGGACAGGTGCTCGCTCGCGGTCGGCGGGGAGACCCCGCTCTCCTGCGCGATGACCGACGCCGGCAACGCGCGGCCGTCGATCAGCGCGGTGACGATGCGGGCGCGGGTGCGGTCGGCGAGGAGGGCGGCCACGGGTGCGATGTCGGCGGCCCGGCGGGTGCCGGTGTCGGTGTCCACCCGTCCAGTCTGCTTCGCAGACGCTTCGGCCGACACCGAAGGGATGCGGATCAGGGCGGATGGGCTCTTGCGATCACCTTGGCAGGCCGGCACCGCCCTGCTCGCCGGGTTGGCCGCCGGGCGCAGGTCGAACCGGCGCCCGGCCCCGTCAACCCTTCTTGTAGAACTGCAGCTTCGCCGCGGCGACCGTCGTGAGCTTGGGCCCACCGGCGAAGTCGAGCAGGGTCACTCGGATCTCGGCGACCCCCGAGGCGTTGCAGTTCGACACGTTGATCGTGACTGCCTTGTTCGGCAGGTCCTGCACCTTCACCGGGCAGCCCGGGATGTTCGTGCCGGGGAAGTCGAGGAAGATGTCCTGCAACCGCGCGGTGCTGGTGTAGTCCGGAGTCTTGCTGCTGCCGACCCCGTTCCAGACCGCGAGGTTCTTGAGGTCGAACTTGCTCTGGAACGTGAAGTCCAGCGTCAGCTTGACCGTCCCCTTCTTGGGTATCCGGGCCTCCCAGTACGTGTTCGTCGGCCCGTCGGTGATGAACTGCCCGGCGTGCCCCGGCAACTGGCTGCTCGCGATCACGCCGGTCGGGATGACCTCGGTGCGCTTCGGATGGATCCAGCCGTTGACGGTGCCCTTGATGGAGCCGAACTGCTCGTTCACCGAGCTCCGGACGTTCGGCACGATGCCGTAGACGAGGCCCCCGACGAGCAGGATCACGCCGACGACCCGGCTGACGCCGCCGAACAGGACGGCCATCACCTTGCTCGGGAACGATTTGCGCGTCTTTCGGGCCGACGGGCGGTCGCCCGCCTTGCGCTTCTTGGGGCCGCGCCGCGGCATCAGTTTCTGCCACCACTTGGCCTTGACGACCTGCGCGGACTCCAGCGAGGTTCCGCAGCGGCTGCAGAACTTGCGGGTCGTCGGGTTGCCCTCACCGCACTCGGCGCAGATCAGGTCACCCGGCTCCAACCGCCGGGTCGGTGGCCGGCGCTGGATCGCGACGCCGGGTGGACGCGCGGCCGTCGGCCGCTGGGCCGCCGGCTGCTCGCTGCGGTCCGGAGCACCCGGGGCGCCTGCGGCGGCCGCCGGACGGGCGGCCGGGGTGGCATCGGGCAGGTCGAGCGGCCGGGACGGGGTGGGCGCGGTCGCCGCCGGCGCGACCAGTGCCGAGGCGTCGGGTCGCCGGGGCGGGGGGACCGGCGGGAGGGCCGGCCCCGCGCCCGGCGCCGAGGCACCCGGGGGCGGCGGCGGAGGCGGCGGTGGGGCGGCCGGCGGCAGGCTCGGCGGAGCCGCTGCGGCCGCCGCCGGTGGTGGCGGTGGTGGCGGCGGGGGTGGCGGAGGTGCGCCGGCACCGGGCGGCCGGGCACCCGGCGGTGGCGGCGGCGGACCGCCGGGCGCGCCCGGCGGCCGAGCACCGGGTGGCGGTGGTGGCGGGGGTGGCGGAGGTGCGCCGGCACCGGGCGGCCGAGCACCGGGTGGCGGCGGCGGGGGTGGCGGAGGACCGCCGGCACCCGGAGGTGGCGGCGGAGGTGGCGGAGGTGCGCCGGCACCGGGCGGCCGAGCACCCGGCGGCGGCGGCGGGGGAGGTCCGGGCGGCGCGCCCGGCGGCCGGGCCCCGGGTGGCGGCGGCGGGCCGGGAGGGGCACCGGGCGGCCGGGCCCCGGGCGGGCCGGGAGGAGCGCCCGGCGGCCGGGCGCCCGGCGGCATTCCGGGCCCGCCGGGCATGCCGGGGCGGACGCCGACGCCGGCCGAGGGGATCTCCCGCTTGTCCCAGACGTCCATGTACATGGCGCCGGTGACCCGCTCCATCAGCGAGCGCTTGCGCTTCGGCTCCTCGACCTCCTCCTCCGGGATCGGCGGGGGCTCGGGCGCCTTCATCTTCTCGCCCGTCCACTCGAGGAACCCGCCGCAGGACCCGCAGAAGGCGTCGGTCTCCTTGTTGTAGGCGCCGCACGTCTTGCAGATGATCATGGCGTCACCACCTCGACCCGGTGGACGACGTGCGCCGGCTTGGCCGCCGTCACGATGGAGTCGATGGCCTTGGTCGTCCGGTCGGTGACCTCGGGCAGCGTGACGCGGACCGCGAGTCGCGGGCTGTCCTGGCCGGGCAGCGGACCCATCGGGCTCGTCGAGAAAGCCACCCCGCCGCTGTCGGTGATCTCCACTTGGCCTCCGCTGAGCACTTCGAGGTTTGCGCGCAGGCCGCTGATCGTGCCACGCATGCGGTACATCTCGACAGCAGTTGCCACCGCGGCGCGCCTCCGGTCGGTCTCCCAGCTCTCGTCGACCTCGATGCCGACCCAGCTGGCGAGCCACTCCAGGAAGTCGGTCGGCGTCAGGGCCGGGTCGAAATAGTCGATGAGGCAGTCGAGCGTGAGCAGGATCGGGGCCAGCACGTCGTCGAACCCGCCGACGAAACGCATGCTGAACTCGTCCTCCTGGTAGATCGCCGGCAGCATCGGCCCGAGCGGCTGCGCGGTGTCCAGTTCCGCGATCACCCCGCGCATCAGTGCTGCTCCACGCGGACGTGGTGCTCGTAGGAGAAGATCAGGCTGTACGGGTCGAGTTCGAGCTTGGTCGTCTCCTTGCCCCGCTCGCCGGTGACTGGGTTCGCGCCGAACAGCCGGGCGTCCTCGATCATGTCGACGCCGCGGATCCGCTGGAGCAGGCCGTAGACCTCGCCCGACTGCACCGGCCGGCCGAACGGCCAGCCGTCGCCGTCCGGACCGCCGCTGATCGGGTTGAGGTACTTGTACAGGACCTCGAGCGCCTCGACCTTGATCCGGTCGACGTCGGCCTTGGGCCGGGCGACGATGCGGGCGACGACGGTGACGCCGCGGTAGGACGGCGGCTCGACCGAGACGCGGGTGCCGATGAGGCGCACCTCGTCGAGGCGCTCGCTGATGCGCTGCAGCGTGTCCTCGGACGGGACGAGTTCGGCGAACTCGATCCGCCCCGCCTCCTGCGGCGCGGCCGGCACGACGAGCACCCGCAGCGAGCCGGCGTTGACGTCGTCCTCGCCGGCCGTCACGCACTCGACCCGGGCGAGCTCGGGCGCGGACTCGAGCGCGATCGCCTCGTAGTCCTCCGCGGTGACCGCCCGGCTGCGCGTGCGCAGCAGGATCGGTCCCCGGGCCTTGGCCTGCTCGATCGTCTCGCCGTCGACGCCGCCCTGCGCCGACTCCAGGTTCTCGACGCTGGAGACGAACGGGATCGAGGACTTCAGCGCCCGGATCGCACCCTTGGACACGTTGCCGCCGCGGCCGCCGCCGACCGCGTGGCCGCGGAGCCGGATCGACATGCCCCGCGGGGGGACGGCGCCGTACTGCACCATGCCGCCACCCTCCTCGCGCACGGCCGGGCCGAAGCGGACGGTGCCACCGACGGCGTCGAGGACGAAGTGCCGGTCGTCGGGGCCGCTGGCCGCGAAGTGCTCGACGGCGTCCCACTCGACCCAGCCGTCGTCGGACATGACCTCGAGGACCGGAGCGCCGGCACCGGCGAGGATCGGGCTGCGCTCGATGCGGAACTCCTGGCCGGGCACGCCGTCGGATTCGCCCAGCATCTCCGATTCGACGATGTCGGCGTGGATCGCGTCGATCGTGCCACCGACCGTCGACGCGGCCAGGCTGCGGATCACCGGGGACGCGCTGTACACCGGGAAGTCCTCGGGCACCTCGATGACCCGCGCGCGCAGCCACCCGGCCCGGGTCCCGTCGATGATCGAGGCCTCGTGCTCGGGGGGCACGTGCACCAGCACCCGGCCGGAGGTGTTGAGGGCGAGCGTGGAGTCCGAGCTGACCAGACACTCCGTCCAGTCCGAGCCCGTCCAGGCCTCCCAGGCCAGGGGCGGGTGGTCGGGGTGCACGCCGACGCCCTCGACCTGGGCGTCGACGTCGATGCGGACCACGCAGCGCGGAACCGGCTCGCTCAAGCCGACGAGCAGCGTCTCACCGACGACCGGGACCTCGGAGAACGCGCGGAACGCGGTCGCCAGCTTCAGCCCCTCGGTGTGCAGGGTCGAGGCCTCCTCGCCCTCGCCGAGCGTGGCGACGTCCTGCAGCATGCACGGGATGATCTGCAGGTCGTCGCGGGTGTTGAAGACGATCGATTCCTCGGTGTCGCTGCGCGGCGTCGCGACCGTCGTCCCGGCCGGCACGGACACCCCGGCCACGGCCGGGGCCGAGAGCCAGAACGTGACCGGTGCCTTCGCCGGCGTCGCCGCCAGCAGCCGCAGGCCGATCATCTCGAGGAACTTGACGTACATCCGGTCCGGCACCTGGTTGAGCCGGAACAGCAGCTGATCGGTCATGAACGCGAACGTCTCGATCAGGGTGACGCCGGGGTCGGAGACGTTGTGGTCGGTCCACTCCGGGCAGCGGCGCTGCACCATGCGCTTCGCGTCGTCGACGAGGTCCTGGAAGCGGCGGTCGTCGAGGTTGGGAACGGGGAGACCCATCAGTAGTCGCTTCCGTCGTCAGGGATTGTGTAGAAGGGGAAGACGAGGTTGCGCCGGTCGTTGGTCCCCTTCACCGTGTAATAGACGTCGATGTAGAGCCGGTTACGCTCCTCGGGGTCGACGTTGACGTTGACGGCCTCGCACACGATCCGCGGCTCCCACCGCAGCAGCGCGTTCTGCACCTCGTTGGCCAGTTCGGCGGCCGTGTCGACCGTCGCCGAGCGGAAGACGTAGTCGCGCAGCCGGGAGCCGAACTCGGGCCGCATCGGCCGCTCGCCCGGGTAGGTCGCGAGGATCAGGCGCATCGCCTGCTCGAGTTCCTGGTCGCGCCGGGCGAGCGCGATGCCGCCGCGGGCGTCCACCCCGAGGGGGAACGCCCAGCCGGCGCCGACGAAATCGTGTGTCATCCGTGTCCTTTAGTTGCGCGTTCTCAGTTCAGCTGAACCATCTGGCCCTGCACCTGCACCATCGCGCTGCTCGAGATCTTGACCCCGAGCTGGCCCGACAGTTCGAGCTGACCTTCGCTCTCGATCTTGACCCCGCCGGCCCCGCCCTTGATCGCGATCTTCCCGGCGCCCGAGCAGTCGATCGTGAGCGTCCCGGCCGGGGTCTTGCTGGCCGGCGGCGCCGGCTTGCAGCTCAGCGTCACCGTCCCGGCCACCTGGTCGATGGCGAGCGCGATGTTGCCGTCGCCGGTGCCGAGGGTCACCGCCGACTTCGTCGGCGGGAGACCCGGCGGCCCGGGCGGCAGGTCGTCGGTGAACAGCAGCTGGTTGCCGGCCGGCGAGGCGAAGCCGCGTCCTGTGACGGCGCCGCCGCTCACCGCGCTGTCCTTCGCGGCGAACTTGGAGTTGTCGTTCACCAGGCCGCCGAGCACGTACGGGCGTCGCGGGTCGCCGAACTCGAAGCCGACCAGCACCTCGTCGCCCACCTCGGGCAGGAACATCGCACCGGTGCGGGCGCCCGCACTCAGATGGACCACGCGGGCCCAGTCGGTGACGAACGAGGGGGACAGCCAGGGCAGGGCGATCTTCACCTTGCCCTGCTTGTCCGGATCGCCGACGTCAGTGACGACCCCGCAGACCAGGCCCTCGAACTGCGGGCGGCGATCGGTCCCGCCACCCGACGCGAGCGCGAACAGCGAGCGGTCGGAGCGGCCGCTGACCGTGAAGTGGACGCGGTAGCCCAGCTCCTCCGGGTCGAAGATGTGCCGGGCCTGGGTCACCGTCCACTTGCCACAGAACGCCTTCGGCACGCCCTTGATGTCGACCTGCTCGCCGGCCTGGATCGACGGGTCGCCGACCGCCTCACCCTCGGCCTCGGCGAACGTGCTGGACACGGCGTCGGCCAGCCCCTTGGCCATCTCGTCGGCGGCCCCGTCGGCGTTGCTGCCACTGGCCAGCGGGCGGTTGACCACGACGTAGGCGGTGTTGCTCGGGGTGCTGCCGAAGTCCGGCATCGGCAGGCCCGGGATCTTGGGCAGGGACGGCAGCGAGGGCAGCGAGATCAGGCCGTCGGTGAAGGAGTTCGCGAGGTCGGCCGGCTCGTCGTCGACCTGCGCGGTGTTGGACGCGGCATCGGTGTTGCTCGACACGACCCGCGCGCCCTTGCCGTCCCAGAACCGCACCTCGACGTCCGGCGTGATGTTCGCGGCCGAGATCCGCGGCCGGAAGCTGATCAGGTTGTCCTTGAAGTTGAGGCCGCCGCCCAGGCCGAGCGCGCCCGCGACCGCCGACGCCACGGCCGACAGGGCCCCGCCGATGCCGCCGCCGGCCGGCATGCTCGCCGCCTTCTTGAAGGTGAACGTGCCCTGCACCACGCCGACCTCGTAGCCGATCTCGCGGGCCCGCTGGTTGAGAAACTCCCAGTCGGTCTGCGCGACCTGCGCGATGTGGTCGTGGGTGGTGCTCGTGCTGTCGATGTCGGTGTCGTCGAGACCGGCGTGCGAGGCGATCTGGCGGGCGATGTCGGAGTCCGTCATGTTGAGGAACGTCTGGCTGCGGCGGGCCCGCTGCAGGCGGTGCGCCTTCTCGTAGCCGCGCACGACCGTCGTGATCGACATGTTCTCGCAGATGGCCTCGATCGAGGTCACCTCGCCCTTGATGAGCGTGGTGCCCGAGGTGTCGCCGAACTTCGCGCCGGCGATCTCGACCGTCGACCCGATCGACAGGTTGGCGTCGTCGACGACCGACCCCTCCTGGTCGTTGAACCAGATCTCGAACATGTCGGGCAGGTGCAGGTGGGTGTCGACGACGACCCGGAAGAGCTTGTCCGTCACCGTCGGGAGCAGCGGGATCCCGACCAGCTTGCCGACCTTGATGGACGGCATGACGTTGCCCGGGGTCGGGCTCCCGAAGCCGGGAATGCTCATCGCGCGGCCGCCGGTAGTTCACCGGGGCCGGGCAGGAACACGGTGGTCCCGGGGCGGACCCGGCTGGGGTCGGTGATGCCGTTGATCTCGGCGATCTTGCGCCACAGGCCGGGCCGGCCGTAGTGCTGCTGCGCGATCGAGTGCAGCGACTCGTTCTCCCGGACGAGGTGCGTCGTGCGCCCGGGCTGACCGCCGGACGTCGGGTTGGTCGGGATCGAGCCGAGCAGGCTCGGCTTGACGTTCATCGTCAGGTTGACCTCGGCCCGGATCGGGATGCCGCTCGAGTGGAACCGCTTGTACGTCGCGCTCACCGACTTGAGCTGGACGGTGTACATGAAGCCGAGCATCGGCGGACCCCACTGGAAGGTGAGGTCCGGCTGCGTGCTCGAGGTGATGCCGAGCAGCCCCACCAGCGCGGTGATGAGTCCCTGCGGCGGCGCACACCACGCGAGCAGCGTGTCGACCCGCATCTTGGTGTCCTCGCCGATCATCGTGATCTTGTTGACCGTGATGGTCGGCTGGTTCGCCTTGGCCAGGATGTGGTTCGACGAGCCGCCGGTGCTGTTCGGGCGGGTACCCGTCGTCGCCGTGCGGTCCATCTTGATCTCGCTGGGATTGAAGTCGAAGTAGACGAGCCCGAGCGCGGTCGGGTCGATGCACCGCAGCATCGCCGGGATGGGGGCGCCGGCCATCGCCGCGACGCCGATGCCGATTCCGGCGGCCGAGTCGACCAGCCCGCCGGCCCCGCCGATCGCCATGCTCACCATTGCGCACCGACCTTCGTAAGAACGTTGCTCACAGGAAGCCCTCGTGGACAAGGACCAGCGTCTCGAGGGCGATGCCGGCCGTCGCGGCATCCATCTTGGGGCCCTCCCACTTGCTCGGGAAGACGTTGCGCAGCGTCCAGGAGACGACCTTCTCCCCGGCCGAGCTGTACAGCGTGACGACCGCGGTCGCGCCGGTGCCGGCCTTGGCCGAGTAGATCCAGCTCTGCACCATCTTCGACAGCCAGCCCTGGACCTTCATCGAGTCCTGGGCGTTGACGGCGCGCTCCAGCGTGATCGGGGTGTAGTTCATCTGGCCGGGCAGGATCGTCTGCGTGTCGTAGACGCCACCCTGCAAGATCGGCTCGGGCTTGAACTCGACCGCAAGGCCGTTGCACTTGCCCCACCGGCCCAGGTCGGTGCCGTCGATCGTCACCCCGAACCGGTTGCTCAGCCCGAGGAAGTCGGCGACATTGATCATGCTGGTCATGAGCGGCTGCTATCCCTCGGCTCAGCTCGCGCCGAGCATCTTCTCGTCGTCGAGGAAGCCTTCGTGGTCGAACTCGAGCGTCTCGATGGCGACCTGGCTCGCGCCGGCGTCCATGTTGCTGATGTTCCAGGCCTTGGGCAGCGCGTTCTTGAGGTCCCAGTGCAGGATCTCGGCCGCGAACGAGTCGTAGAGCGTGATCGTGATGCCGCCGCGCGTCGAGCCCTGGGTCCACGCGTTCTTGTTCAGCCAGTCGCGGACCTTGCTCGACTCGTCCTTGGTCGCGGCCCGGATCAGCTTGATGGTCTTGTACTTGGTGTTGGCCGGGAAGAACCAGCGCATGTTGCCCTGGTCTCCGGCGCGAAACTCGGGCATGTCCCACGTGACGTCGAGCCCCTCGCACTTCTGCCAGCTGCCGAGGTCGTAACTGCCCTGGTCGACCTTGACGTGGAAGCGGTTCGCAAGGCCGATCTGTGACTGGTCGTTGAGTGCCATGGCTGTCCCTTACCGGAAATCGGTGAGCAGGCCGGCCCGCTCACGGTCAACAAGGAGTTCCCGACGCAGCTGGCTGCGCAGGCGGTCGTAGAGCCGGACGGCCAGCTCGTCCAGATCGATGTCGTCGATGTCGATGCTCTGCTCGCCCTCGAACGACTCGTCGGCGTCGGCGATCGTGCGCAGGTGGCCGGCGTGCCCGTCCGCGCCGGCGAAGGTGTGGCTGCCCTGGTCCGCGCTGTGCGTGGCACCGCCCACGCCGGCACCGCCGGCACCACGCGCGCCGCCGGTGCCCGCACCCCGGCCGGTGGCCGCGCCGGCGCTCACCGTCAGCTCCTCGGTACCGGTCAGCTCGGCCCCGACCGCGGCGCCGAAGAGGTTGTCGAGGAAGCCGCCGCCGGAGCGCGCGTTGCGCCGGACCTCGTACTGGCTCCCGCTGCCCGCGCCGCCGGTCCCGGACCCACGGCCGCCGACACTGCCGGCCCCGCTCGTGCCCGTGCCACTCGTGCCGCCCGTCCCGCCGGTGCCACCCGGGCCGCCGGTGGCGCCGCCGGTTCGCGCGCCACCTCGCCCCGACTGGGTCGTCGAGACGACCGTCCCGGTCTGGCCGCCGAAGAGGTTGTCGAAGAAGCCGCCCGCCGTCTGCGAGTCGCGGCGGATCTCCACCTCGTTGCCGCCTCCGCCGCCGGCGCTGCTGTTGCGGGTGAACATCTGGTGGACCTGGTCGCGGTCCCGGTCGCTCAACTGCGTCTGCGGCGCCTCGTTGCGGCGCTCGAGTTCCTGGTTGATCACGTCCAGGAACTGCTGCTCGGCGACCCGCAGATCGCCGGCGTCGGTGAAGGTGCCGCTGGTCTGCCCGGATCGCTGCTCGTACTCCGACATCACCTGCCGGGCCGCGGTGTTGGCCGCCTCCTGGAAGTCCTGCTGTTGCTGGGCCGTGAACGTCTGGGTGTTGTCCATGTAGTCGACGGCCGGCCCGGCGTGCTGGGTGATGGCGTTCTGCACCCACGCCGCGCTGACCGGTGGCGGGGCGTGGACGAGATCGGGCTCCTCGAAGTGCTCGACCGGTGCGCCGGCCGAGTACATCCGCTCCGCGTGCCGGGCCTCCAGCTCGAGGGCGCGGCCGAGCGGGGTGTCCTCGGCCGGCAGGGACGTGCCCAGCCGGCGCTGCTGCGCGGCGTGCACCAGTTCGTGCGCGAGCAGCCCGCGGGCCTTGGCCGAGCCGACCGGGCCTGCCTCCTCCGGCAGGAACACCCGGCCGCCGCGCGTGAAGGCGCGGGCCCGCCGCTCCCGGGCCTCGGCGTTGGCCGAGGTGTCGCGCTGGACCGGGACGTCGGCGACGTCGATGCCGTGACTCGACCGCAGGGCCTGGGCGAGATCGGCCGGCGGGCGGCTGACGATGGCGCGCTCGACCGCGCGGGTCGCTTCGGCGCGCAGCTGGGCCCGGGTCGCCCGGGCCCGGAAGACCAGCGGGGTCGTGGACGTGGCCGGGTGCGCCGCGCCGTCGGCGATGGGCCGGGCGGGGACGACCACCGGCTGGAGCGGTTCGCGCGGGGGCCCGTCGGCCGACGCGTCGGGCGCGACCTCGAGGACCGGGCTCGGTGCGGGTGCCGGTGCGGCCGGCGGTTCCGGAGCCGGCGGGGGCGGGGGCACCTCCGTGACGGGCGGCGCAGGCGGCGGAGGCGGAGGCGGAGCGATGGGTGGGCCGGGCTGGACCGGGAGCGGGGCGGCCGCCCGAGCAGGCTCCGCATCGGAGGCAGCGTCGCCGCCGTCGTCGCTGCCACTGCCGTCATCGGTCTCGCCGCGGCGAAGCGGCGCGCCGAGCCCGAGCCGGCGGCTCTGGGCCAGGCTGTTGCGGCGGTGCATCAGCCGCGGCTGCTCCTCGGCCGCCGAGGGCGGCGGGGGAGCGCCGGCCGGTGCGGTCGGCGGTTCCGGCGCCTGCCACGAGCTCTCGGACGGCGAGACGTATCGGGGCAGCCCGCTGTTGTGCAGGTTGGCCAGCGCTTCCCGGAACCGGGCGCCGGCATCGGTCGCCGCATCGACCGGCGGCGCCGGGGTGGCCGGCCGCGGCATCGGCGTCGGCAGGGCCGGCGGGGCCGGCGGCGGCGCCGGGGCGAGCGGCTCGCCGACGTAGGCGTCGGTCGCCTCGGTCAGCGGCGCGTGCTCGGTGAGTGGACGGGCGACGGCGTGCCGCAGCGGCGGCTGCTCGCGGAAGTACGCGGACGGCGTCTCCGGGGCGGGGACCGGGGCCGGCGGCCGGACGACGGCGGCCAGCCCGACGACCCGTCCCGGTTCGGGCGCGAGGTCGTCACTGCCGGCGAGCGGGCGGCCCGCGGCCCGGCGGCGGGGCTCCTGGGTGAGCGGCGGGCGGACCGTCGGCAGCGGCGTGGTCAGTGGCGTGCGGGCCGACCACGTGGACGCGATGGGCGGCAGCGCGGCCCACCCCGGATCGGCCGCGGGCGCGCCGGAACCCGGAGCCGGCGCCCCGCTCGTTGAGACAGGATCGCCGGCTCCTCGGTCGCCGCGGCGCCGGTTGCGCCCGACCTGGGGCCACCGCATGAAGGTCCCTCTTCCCGATCGTTCTCGATTCGTGTCAGTCGTCGTCGCGAGCGTTGATCTCGCCGACCTCGGCGATCACCCGCTGCCGTGTCTTGTGGTCCATGTCCAAGATCTCCGCGAAGCCCCAGTGCAGGTAGTAGCCGACGTACGCGACCTCTTTCCACAGCCGATCGGCCGCGTACGTCACGATCCCCCCGGTGCATCACCGGCGATGTCCACCGCGAACTCCTCGCCGCAGTGGGGGCAGGCCACTGCGACCTCGGCGTGTCCGTCCTGGTTGATCCGGCGGTACAGGTCCTGCAGGAACGCCAGGTCGGACGCGAAGAGGTTCTCGATCACGAAGGTGTCGATGTCGCGCACCTCCCCGAGCCGCGTGATCGTGCGCTCGAGCAGCAGCACGGTCAGGTAGGCGGGGTTCTGCTTGGCCCGCGGATCGTTCTGGGTGGTGAGCTCGTCGCGCGCCGTCGCGAGCCGCATCACGCCGTCGCGGTGCCGCCGACCGTTCTGGTCGACGTAGCCGCGGGGCAGGGTGAACGGGTACTCGGTCCGGAGCGCGGTGTCGGGAAGTTCAGCCACAGCTGTCACGCATCGTCCTTGTCGTCAGATCACGGAGCGACGCGCTGGATGTGCTCGCACACCAGCGTCACCGTCTCCATGAGGACCTCGCTGGCGCCGGCCTTGAGGGCGCCGACCTCGAGCTTCGAGGGCCACGCCATCTCCAGGTGGTAGCGGGCGACGGGCGTGCCGTCGGTCGCGTACATGACCAGCGAGCAGCTCTTGCGGGCGGCCATGATGTCGCCCATCAGGACGGCCTCGTGCCAGAGCCACAGCTCCATGCTCTGGTTCTTGCCGCGCTTGAGGGTCAGGGTCGGAGGCTTCTTCTTGCCGGGAAGCTTCTTCATCATCACCTCCTTCTCGGTCGACTCCAGCAACTCGACCGGCTCCACCTCGGTGGTGATGCCGACGAGTTCGGAGAAGGACGCGATCTGGTAGCCGTCGATCACGATGGAGAACCGTGCCGCGGTGATCGCATCGCCGGGCCCAAGGCCGCCGCTGCTCATAGTTGACCTTCCTCACGCTGGGATGTCGTCGGCACGTCCTACTCCTCGAGTCCGGCGCCGTCGGCGAACTGGGAGATGCGGAAGACCACGAACTCGGCCGGCTTCACGGGCGCGATGCCGATCTCGACGGTCAGGATGCCGGCGTCCCGGTTCTCCGGCGGGTTGTTCTCCTCGTCGCACTTGACGAAGAAGGCCTGCGCCGGCGTGCGTCCGAACAGCGCCCCGTCGCGCCAGACCCGGCGCAGGAACATGTTGATCGTCCGCTTGACCGAGTCCCACAGCTTCGGGTCGTTCGGCTCGAAGACGACCCAGTTGGTGCCGCTGAGGATCGACTTCTCGACGTAGTTGAACAGCCGCCGGACGTTGAGGTAGCGCCACTCGGGGTCGCTGGACAGCGTGCGCGCACCCCAGACCCGGATGCCCTGGCCGGGGAAGGACCGGATGCAGTTGACGGCGATCGGGTTGAGCGTGTCGTGCTCGCCCTTGGTGATGTTCAGCTCGAGCGTGACGGCGCCGCGCACGACCTCGTTGGCCGGGGCCTTGTGCACGCCGCGGGTCGTGTCGTTGCGGGCCCAGATGCCGGCGACGTGCCCCGACGGCGGGATGAAGACCTGCTTGCCGGCGACCGGGTCGGCGACCTTGATCCACGGCCAGTACATGGTGGCGTACTTGCTGTCGTAGCCGGTCACGTCCATGCGCCAGTCCTTGACCTGCTGGGCGTTGAGCCCGGGCGGGGTGTCGAGGATCGCGACCCGGTCGGCCATGAGCTCGCAGTGGGCGATCATCGCCAGCTGCACGGCCTTGACGTCCTCGGCCGACAGGTTGCCGTTCTGCAGGGCGGCCATCAGGTCCGGCACGGCGAGCATCGTGACGTTGTCGATCGCCTCGAGGCCGCCGAAGCCGGTGCGGTCGGCCGAGTTGCCGACGTAGGCCGACGCGGCGACCTTCTCCGGCACCGCCGGCGGCGTCTGCATCGCGACCTCACCCTGACGGGGGACGGCGAGCTGGCGGCCGCGGGTGTCCTCGATCGTGATCAGCTGCGACTGCTGCCGGATCACGGTGGCGACGTTCTGCGGGCCGCGCCGGGTGGTGACGTTGTCGAAGGTCTCGACGACCTCGCCGCCGCGCTTGACGAGCAGCTTGAACATGTCGTCGCCGCCCTCGCTGGCGCCCTGCACCTCGACGGTGAGGTCGCCCTGGGCCGGATCCTTCGCCGAGATCGTCAGGGCCGGCTTCTCCTCGTCGCCGGCCGCGAGCAGCTCGGCGACCGGCGTCGACGGGCCGCTCGGGCCGCCCGAGCCGCCGACCCGGACGACGTAGGCGATGCCGCCGCCGTTCAGGAAGTAGCCGTAGACGGCGTGGGCGAGGTAGTAGCCGTCGACGAAGTCGCCGAACGTGCCCTTGAACTGGGTCCAGTTCGTGACCAGGACCGGCTCGTTCAGAGGGCCGGACTCGGCGAAGCCGACGAACGCGGCGACCGCGGTGCCGACGGCCTCGATCGGCCGGGAGCCGGACGAGACCTCCTCCATGTACACGCCTGGTGAGAGGTAGCTGCTTGGCATCCTGTGCTCTCCGTATCTGCTGCGCTCTTCGGATCTGTGCCGTCCGCACTGGGTGATCGCGAATCTCGCAGTCCTTATTGCTGGGCACACCGCCGAGCGGTGTGAGGGGAGGGGCAGACGGATCTGCCCCTAAGGGCGAACAGCCGTGATCATGGGGGACGTGCGCGGGCCCTGCCCCGCGCACGGGATGAGGGCGAGGCTGCGGGGATGATTGCCGAGGTCGACGAGGCGCTGTGCCGCGCCCTGGCCCGGGTCCTGCCCAAGGGCACCGTGGTCCGTCTCGACCCGCCGAAGCCGACCTGGCAGACCGAGAAGCCGTCGCAGGCGATCGACCTGTTCCTGTTCAACCTCGCCGGCGACGACCGCGGGGCGGCCTCGGGCTGGGAGGAGGTGCGCGACGCCAACGGCCGGGTGCTGTCCCGCTCCGAACCGCCGCGCCGCTACCGCCTCTCCTACCTGGTGACCGCCCGCGCGCCCCAGATCGCCGAGGAGCACGAGTTGCTCGACACCGCCCTGCGGGCCCTCACCGACGGGGAGTCGCTGCCCGAGTCGTGCCTGCCCGAGGCCCTGCTGGAGACCGGCATGCCCGTGCTCGTCGACCTGGACCCGGCCGGGCCGGGCCCGCTCTGGACGAGCCTCGGCATGCCGGCCCGGGCCGCGTTCGTCCTCAGCGTCAGCGCCCCGCACCGCCCGAAGCCGGACACCGAGCTCGCGCCGCCGGCCGAGCGCATAGACCTGCGCCACGACGCCGGCTTCGGCCGCGGGATGGGTTCGCCGGTCGGCGGCGCTCCGGGACAGCCTGCGGTGGAGAAGCGCTGGAAGCGCGTGGGCGTCGGCCCGAAACAGTGAGCGCCATGAACTCCGCATGAACGTGGCCAACGGTGAATGCATGTACAACGGTGACGAGCCCGAACTGGCGCCCGGCGACGAGAACGAGCACGTCCTGACGCTGCAGACGCGGCTGCAGGCGCTGCAGCTGTTCGACGGCCCGCTCGACGGCCGCTTCGGCGACGGCACGGCCCAGGCCGTGCAGCGCCTGCAGGAGCAACACGGCCACCCGGTGACCGGTGTGGTCGACGCCGACACGTGGCGGCTGCTGTCCGACGCCGACGGCGGGGCCGCCGCCGCGGTGACCAGCTTCGGCCCGACCCCGGTCGGCACCCTGTCGGAGGATCTGCAGTGGCGATGGGACGGCGACGGCTGGCAGCCGAACGAGCAGGTGGCCACGCCGGCCCCGGCCGCGGCGGACGGCTCCGCCCACGTTTCGGCCGACGGCCAGTGGATCTGGGACGGCAACCAGTGGCAGGCGGTCGAGCAGTGATGACGAGGAGGCGGCGATGACGCTGATGGGCAACGAGCCGGAGCTCGGCCTCGGTGACAGTGGCGAGTTCGTGTACCAACTCCAGGACCGCCTGCGCGGGCTGCAACTTCTCGACAAGTCTCCCGACGGCAGCTTCGACGACCCCACCGAGTCGGCCGTGCGGCAGTTCCAGAGCGACACCGGCCTGGACACCGACGGCCGGGTGACCGACGCGGTCTGGCAGGCCCTTGACGAGCGGCTGCTCGCCTACGGCCTGCAGTACAACCAGGCGGCCGGCCCCGGCAACCAGCAGTGGGACCACGCGGCCGCAGCCGCCGGCGCCGAGGCCGCCGGCGCCGAGGCCGAGGCCGCTGCGGCGGCTACCGAGGCCGCTGCGGCGGCAGGCCAGCTCTCCGAGGACGGGCACTGGCGCTGGGACGGGTCGGAGTGGCAGCCGGTCGACGCCGGTGTCCCCGTCGTGCCGCACATCGACGACATCCATCCGGCGATCCGGGACGACGAGCGCTTCTCGTCCTTCCACGACTTCCTGCGCGAGACCCACGGGGCCTGAGCCCCACCGACGAGAGGAGCCGCGATGGACCAGGAGACCGGGGCCGGCCATCACGCCATCACCCGAGAGGCGGTCCGGCAGTTCTTCGCCTCCGGCCGGGCCGATGCGCACGGGTTGATCGACGGGATGAACGAGGAGCAGTACTTCCAGGCGCTCGACGCCGCACAGGAGCACCAGGACCGGCTGGTCGAGACGACGCCGGTGACAGTGGCCGGCCACACCATCGACGTGCCGAGCGGTACCGGCCCGACCACGCACAACGCCTGGACCGACGGCGCGGCCCAGCGCGAGCACGGCATGGCCGACCCGAACCACACCGGGCAGTGGAACCTCGACACCGACCGGCAGTACGTGGAGAGCGAGGCGCTGGCGGCGCGGAGCGGCACGCAGGCCGAGCGGATGGCCCACCTCGGCGACGCGGCCCACGCCCTGGAGGACAGCTACAGCGAGGCGCACGCCTTCCGCACCGGCGCCGCCGACGCCGGCGACCCGACCGCCGCGGTGCAGTCGTTCAACGTCTTCGACCCGACTCCCGGCGCCGTCCACGACGGAGTGCGGACGGGCGGCATCGTCTCCGGCCTGGACGAGACGCACGACGAGCGGCTCGATCACGTGGCGGTCGACCCGGCGACCGGCGCGCTGATCCACGGGACCGACCGGGCCGCCGCGAGCGCGACCGCCCAGATGCTGGGCGCGGCCTACGACGCCGAGCACAACCCGGACGCCGCGGCGGCCGCGGCCGGCGTCCACAACACGGTCGGGCAGTTCTACCAGGCCGACCCGGCCGGCGTCGGGGTGAACGTCGCCGCGACCCCGGCGTGGGAAGCTGAACGGGACCGCCGGCTGGCCGAGCACCAGCGCGAGGAGTCCGAGGCCCGGCAGCGGGCCGAGGAGGCCGAGCAGGCGGCCCGCGAGCAGTACGACAACGAACACCTGGACGGAGGGCTACCTCCGGGCGGAGTACCGGACCCGGCCGACGCCGGAGTGCCGGAGCAATGATCGACGGCGGCCGGCGCCGGGACGGTTGAGGATCTCTTGGTAGGCGAACTGACCGGCGACGAGCCGAACCTGCAGGTCGGCGATTCGGGCGAGGGCGTCGTCCTGCTCCAGGTGCGGCTGTACCAGCTCGGTTACTACCGCCAGATGCCCGACGGCACATACGACATGGCCACCGAGAACGCCGTGCGCGAGCTGCAGTCGGCGGCCGGGCTGGACAACGACGGCGAGGTCACCCGCGAGACGTGGGAGGCGATCGTCCACTGGGAGCAGCAGAACGGCATCCGGTACCAGTACCAGTCGCCCTACGACGCGCTGGCGCAGCTGCAGTACGACCTCGAACACCCGCAGAGCCGATCGGGCGACTTCCCGACGGGCGATCCGGCCCTCTCGCCGGACGGGCAGTGGCGGTGGGACGGCAACGACTGGCAACCGGCCGGCGGGGCCGCGGGCGCGGCCGCGGAGCCGACCGGGGTGGGGCAGCTGTCCGAGGACGGGCAGTGGCGCTGGGACGGCACCGAGTGGGTCGCCGCCCAGGACGGCGGCGGCGTCACCGAAGCCGACCCGGGCCGGGTCGGGGTGGGGCAGCTGTCCGAGGACGGGCAGTGGCGCTGGGACGGCACCGAGTGGCAGGCCGCGGCCGGCGACGGCTACGTGGGCCAGCTCTCCGAGGACGGGCAGTGGCGCTGGGACGGCCACCAGTGGCAGGCGGCCTGACGCCGGGCGATCAGCTGGCGAACAGCCGGGCCGCCCGGTCGGCGGCGACCGGCACCGGCTCGAGCACGATCGCCCCGATCGACGCGAACGACGCGTCGTGCCGGGCGGACCACTCGCCGTCGCCTTGCAGCGGCGGGTCGCTGGGCGCGAGCGCCCGCACGTCCAGGGCGTAGCCGAGGCAGCCGCTCACGGCCAGCTCCTCGGCCGCGGTGCCGCCGGGGATCTCGATCGCGCACTCGCCGCTGAACCGGCGCGTGCGCGGGCCGGCGACCGTGGTCTCGTGATGGGTGAAGCGGTGCCCGCTCGTGCTCTCGATCGTCGGCCGGTCGGCCCGCATCGCGCTGATGAACAGCCCGTCGGCGATGCGGTGCAGCGCCGCCCCGGCGATCTGCAGCGGCCCGAGTTCGGCCGCCACCGGCCCCGAGGGGCACGTCACCGTCAGAGACCCGGTGAAGGTGACCGAGAACTCGAGCAGGACGTCGCCGATGTAGGTGATCGCCCGCGCGACGACCTGCGCCGGCGGCACGTACCGGTAGACCGCCCGGGAACCCGTCGGGCGCCGCCGCTGGGTTGCTGCCACCGCATCACCTGGCCGATGTCGTCGGACGGCCCACACGCGTGGACCGATCTCACCGTAGAGCGAGGAGATCGGGCGGTGCTGCCCGAAGGGGCAGCCTGCCGGGCCGTCACCAGCCGTGATCAATCCACCGAATTCCGTGTACACCTTCCGATGCGCCAGCGGGTAGGCCACGATCGGTTCGTGCTCGTCCCCGGTCGCTGGCGCTACGAGAAGTCGTGGCTTGCCCGGCTGTCCACGACCGAGCTGTACCGGGTCGTCTCGGCCCTGGCGTTCCGGATGGAGTACACCCAGGCACCGGACGAGCTGCTCAGCTCTGTTGCGGAGCTGTTGGCGACCGAGCTCCGGCTGCCCTACGTACTCATCGAGATCGAACACAGCGCGTGGGGCGAGGGTGATGCCGCGTACGGCGAGCCGGTGGGGACGGAGCTCGCGCTGCCGTTGACCTACCAGGGCTACCCGGCCGGCCGGCTGGTCGTGAGCGGCCGCCGCCCGGGCCAGGGCCTCGGCCGGCGAGACCGGCGGGTGCTGATCGACATCGCCCGGCACGCCGGGACCGCCCTGCACACCGCCCGCCTGCTCGGCGACCTGCGGCAGAGCCTCGACCGCGTGCTGTACGCGCGGGAGGAGGAGCGGCGGCGGCTGCGGCACGAACTGCACGACAGCGTCGGGCCGATCCTGGCCGGGATCTCCCTCGGCCTGCACGCGGCCCGCCGGGTGATGCGCAACGACCCGGACCAGGCCGAGGTGCTCGTGAACCACTTGGAGCAGGAGCTCCAGTCGGCCATCGGCGAGGTGCGGCGCCTCTTCGAGACGCTGCGGCCGACGGCGCTCGACCAGCTCGGGCTGGTGCCGGCGATCCGCGAGCACATCGACATCCTGGCGACCCGGCTGCGCAACGACGAGGACTCGCCGGCCCGGACCTCGTTCGGCCTCGAGCATTCGGGTGACCTGGTCAGCCTGCCCGCCATCGTCGAGGTGGCCGCCTACCGGATCGTCTGCGAGGCACTGACCAACGTGGTGCGGCACTCGGCCGCGCAGTCGTGCACGGTGACGCTGACCCGGGACCACCAGTTCAAAGGGCTGCGGGTCGAGATCGTCGACGACGGCGTCGGCATCAGCCGCGGCCGCGGCCGCGGCCTGGGCCTGGGCTCGATGCGCGAGCGGGCGGCCGAGCTCGGCGGGACGCTGGTGATCGACGCGCCGCCGCAGGGGGGAACCCGGATCGTGGCCCGGCTGCCGATCCAGCCCGACCCGGCGGCCGCGGTCCGGGCGACCGAGGCCCTGGCATGAACGGGGCGACGGCATGAGCGGCCTGCGGGTCCTGGTGGTCGACGACCATCCGCTGTTCCGCTTCGGCCTCTGCGCCGCGCTCGCGCAGCGCGACGACATCGAGGTGGTGGGCGAGGCGGCCGGCGGCCAGGCGGCGATCGCGGCGGCGGCCGGCACGACGCCGGACGTCGTGGTGATGGACCTCCACCTGCCCGATCTGGGCGGGGTCGAGGCGACCCGCGCGATCACCAACGCGCACCCGCGGATCGGTGTGCTGGTGTTGACGATGTTCGACGACAGCGAATCGGTGTTCAACGCGATGCGGGCCGGGGCCCGGGGCTACCTGCTGAAGGGCGCCGAGCCGGACGAGCTGGTGCGTGCCGTCCAGGCGGTGGCCCGGGGTGAGGCCATCTTCGGCCAGTCGATCGCGGCCCAGGTGCTGCGCTACTTCAACGGCCTGAACGCGAGCACCGTCTCGTTCCCGGAACTCACCGCCCGCGAGCGGGAGGTCCTCGAGCTGATCGCCGCCGGGCGCAGCAACAGCGAGATCGCCCAGGTGCTGTCGCTGTCGGGCAAGACGGTGCGCAACCACGTCTCGATCATCTTCGGCAAGCTGCGCGTGGCCGACCGGGCCCAGGCGATCGTCCGGGCCCGCGAGGCCGGGCTGGGACAGCGACCGGGCGGCTGAGCACCCGCAGGCAGACCATCCACGCATCTGCGGGGAGCACGTCACCTCTGGGTTCCGCCTGCTCGACCCGTGGTGATGCCCCTCGGGACATCGCCGCCCTGGTCGGAACGTCCGGGTTGCCCGCGTTGCCCGGATGTAGGGGCGGTGGGCGAGGTGCCCGTGCGGGCAGAGTCGGGACACCGGTCCCATGCGCCCGGGTCATCCGGTACGGCAGGTTTCACCCGACCAGACAAACCGCCGGGTCGGGATGCCGCGGGGAGCGACGGCCGGCGGACTATCAGGGGGGCCCGATGACCACCATCGCCACACGGATCCCGGTGTTGCTCCTTGCCGCCGATCCGATCCTGCGCAACGGCTTGCGCACCACGCTGCAATCCCGTCCGGAAATGCGGGTGATCGACGAGGACGACTCCTCGCCGGACACCGTCGTCATCGTCGCGACCGACCGGATCGACGAGCAGACCAAGACCACGCTGCGCAGCCTGCAGTGCCGCCGGATGACCAAGGTCGTCCTCATCGCCGGCGAGCTCGACGACTCGGACGTGCTGGCCGCGGTCGAGAACGGCGTGTGCGCGGTGGCCCGCCGCTCGGAGGTCGACGCCGACATCCTGGTCCGGCTGGCCACCGCAGCGGTCTCCGGCGAGGGCGTCCTCCCGCCGGACCTGCTCGGCCGCCTGCTCGGCCGGGTGTCCCGGCTGCAGCGGCAGGTGCTCGAGCCGCGGGGCCTGCACATCGCCGGCTTCACCGACCGCGAGACCGAGGTTCTGCGGCTGCTGGCCCAGGGCCTGTCGACGAGCGAGATCGCCCGCCAGCTGTCCTACTCGCAGCGCACGATCAAGAGCATCGTGCACGACGTGACGAACCGCTTCCAGCTGCGCAACCGATCGCACGCGGTGGCCTTCGCGATGCGCGAAGGACTCATCTGAGCGAGCTAGCTGTAGTTCCCCGTGACGTTGTGAACGCGGGCCGCGGGGACGAGACCGCCGATGCCGGTGTGGGGTCGATGGTGATTGTAGAAGTGGAGCCAGTCGTTGTAGGTGCTCGCACGGGCCTTGTCTGACAGGTAGACCTCGGCGTAGGCCCACTCGGCGGCGAGGGTGCGGTTGAAGCGCTCCACCTTCCCGTTCGTCTGGGGACGGTAAGGCCGTGTCTTGCGGTGTTTCACGCCGTCCCCGAGTGCGGCTGCGAAGTCGTGTGAGCGGTAGCAGGCGCCGTTGTCGGTCATGACGGCCCGGACTGTGATCCCGGCTTCGGTGAAGAAGTTTCGGGCGCGGCCCCAGAAGTCCGCCGCGGTCTCCTTGCGTTCGTCGTCGAGCTGTTCGGAGTAGGCCAGCCGGGAGTGGTCGTCGACCGCGTGGTGCAGGTAGACGTAGCCACGTGAAGGCGATGCCCCAGCACGGCCAGCGCGGTCCGTCGCGGCCTGCGCCCGCCTGTGTTGAACCGATCCGCGCCCGAAGACGCGCCAACTGCCGCCGTCGGGGATCTTGCCGAGCTTCTTGATGTCGACGTGGACCAGGTCGCCGGGCGCGGCAGCTTCGTACCGGACTGGCTTCACTTTGCGCACCGGCAGGCCAGTGGCTTGATCGATATGAGCGAGCAGCGGCATCCGGTAGCGCTGCAGAACCCTGCCGACCGTCGATCGCGGGACACCGAGGTGGTAGCTGATCCGGTGCGGCCCCCAACGCCGCAGGTAGCGCAGCTTCACGATCCGCCGCTCGAGCCGCAGCGGTACCTTCGTCGGCGTCGTGCGCGGGCGCGAGACGTGGTCGGTCATCGGCTCGCCGGCGCGCAGCCGCCGGGCCCACTTCGACGCCGTGGCAGGCGAGACCTGGAACCGCTCAGCAGCCCGCCGAACGCTCCATTGATGGACAACGATCGACTCGGCGAGCCGCCGGCGACCGATCGGCGTCAGCGGGGCATTAGCGTGAGTCACGAGGACCTCCGGGCGAGGGTTGGTGTGGTAACCCCCTCCGTACCGGAGGTCCTCGTCTATCCGCTCACGCCACGCTGTTCACAACCTGACGGGGAACTACAGCTAGCTCTTGCACGACGAAGGCCCCGGCGAGATTGCGCCGGGGCCCTCGTCGTCTCGGTTGTCGTGCGCCGCCGTTCAGCGGTGCGCGGCTACTTCTTGGTGACGATCCGTCCGGAGAACAGCACGGACGGCTTGCAGGTCGCGTTGCCGGTGCCGGGCTTCTGGCAGGTGACGCGGACGGTCAACGGTGTGGTGTTGCTGAACACCAGCGGCGCGTCCTCGAAGTGGTGGTCGAGGTCGCGGAAGTTCGCCAGACCCTCGTCGAACATCGTCGTGGCGCCGCGGCGGATCAGCATGGTGCCCTGATCCCCATCGGGGTTCTGCAGGACGACGGCCGTGATCACGAGCAGCTGCTTGGGGCCCAGCGTCGGACCGCCGCTCACCGTGGTGGTGGTCGCCGGGGCCACCGCGCTCGTGACCACGAACGAGGTGGCCTGGCCGCCGGATAGATCGGTACCGCCCGGCCCGACCGGACCGGTCGGGCTGCCGCCGAGCTTGCCGCCGGCGCTCGCCACCGCCTTCGTCGCCTTGGAGGCGTCGGCCTGGGCCTTCTTGGCCGCGGCGTTGGCGGCCGCGGCCTGCGCGCCGGCCGCGCTGGCCTTCGAGGCCAGGGACTTGTTGGCCTTGCTGGCGGCGCTGGATGCTGCGTTCTCGGCCTCGGACTTGATCTTCGGCTTGAGGACGGTCTCGTAGAGGATGACGGCCGCGATCGCGAGCGCGGCGAGGATCGCGATGGCCGGGATGAGCCAGGCCGGCAGCAGCTGCCGCTGCGTCATCGTGCCCCGGCTCGCGATCGGCTCGGCGTTGGTGGGGACGACGGTGACGACGAACGGGTGCTGCCGGTCGGCGCCCTTGAAGAACCGCTTCTCCGGCTTGGCGACCAGGCGGATGAACGCGGCGGCGCCGGGCTCGATCGTCGCGACGCTGTGGTCGAAGCCGAAGTCGAGCGCCTCTTCCTCGTCGGTGGCGGTCACCTGGACGGTCGTCGGCTGGTTGCCGTTGTTGTCGATGGCGATCTGGTGCTTGCCCCGCCGGCGGCCCTTCGACTGGCGAGGGACGATCTCGATCTGGACGTCGCTGAACGCGGCGACGTCGACGCTGCCCTCGGCCACGGTCGAGCCGGGCGGGTCCTCGCGCGAGATGACGCGGACGCCGAACGGCACGACGCCGGCGGCCACCTGCGGTGACTTGGCCGGGGCGAAGGTGATGGTGACTTCGACGTCGGCACCGGGTAGAAGGTTGACGACCTTCGGCTCGACCTTCGTCCACTCGGCGCAGTTGCCGACGATGTCGATCGTGAACTGGTCGACCACCTGCCCGGTGTTGCGCACGAGCATCGTGGCGGTCGTGGTGGCTCCCGGATCGACGTGGACGTCGCGCACCGGCAGCGCGGTGGCTGCTCCCATGGGCCGGAAGTGTGGCAGACAAAAAGCCTTCCGAGGCAGTTAGTGACGGGGTGTGAGCGGGGGCGGAGGAATCTGCCCTTTGGGGCAACACCTGTTTCCCGTCTGCCGGAATCGTCGCGTAGACCCGGATACGGGTGGAACCAAGTTCTTCGTGAGTTCTCGCTACGCGCTGTCTATGGCCCTACCCTTTCCTCGACTGGTGTCAAGTCGGGGAGCGGGAACAGGGTGCAACGCGGACGCCGCGCGATGGTCGCTGTCTTGGCGACCGCTGCCGCCGTGCTCGCGTTCGGGCCGCCCTCGAGCGGCATCGAGGTGCCGACGAGCACGACGACGGCCACCACGACGGCGAGCGCGGCGAGCGCCGACGCCGGCACCACGGTCGTCACCTCCGGTGGCACCGGCGGGCAGTCGCCGATGGTCTCCGGGAACGGCCGGTGGCAGGTGTACGTCAGCGGAACGCCGGCGAACGTCTACGCGCGCGACCTGCTCAACGCCACGACGACGCAGCTGAGCCTGACCACGTCAACGGTGCCGGCGGGTGATCGCACGATGCCCAGCATCTCCGACAACGGCCGGTACGTCTCGTTCATCGATACGACCGGAACCGGGCGGGTGCTCGTCATCTGTGACCGCGACCCGAACGGCAACACCGACGGCGACGGCAACCTGTTGCTCGACCAGCCCACCGCCGCCAGCAACGACTGCGAGCCGGTCGTGACGACCGGGCTGACCGGCGACGGATCGTTGTTGAGCGGCGATCGACCGGCGCTCGCCGGGTACGGCACCACCATCGCCTGGACCCAGAACGCGGCCACGTCCGGGGTGACGAGCGTCTTGTACTCGACAGTGGCTGACAGCGGCGGCTTCCTGCGTGATGCCGGCGGCGCCCTCGCCTTCACCGCGCCGCAGATGGTGCCGATGACGGTCACGACGTCGGCACCGGCGTGCGGCACGGTGACCGGCAACTCCGAAGGTCAGCCGGCCATCTCGCAGGACGGCAACGAGGTCGCGATGACAGTGGGCTTCGTCGGTGGTGGCTGCAGCGCCATCGTCGATGCGGTCCTGCAGAGCGGTACCAGCCGCCGGGTCGACGTCGACCCCGACGATGCGAACGCCTTCATCGGCGACCTCGGTACCAGTTCCGGTGCCACGTACGTCGATCAGCCGATGATCTCAATCGGCGTATCGACGACGATCCTGTTCCGCTACCGCGACGCGGTGCCGGTCGTGCCCTTTGCCGCTCCGCGCACGGCCGCGGCGGTGCCGCTGAACACGTCATTGATGATCGCCGCGACGCGGAGCTTCTCCGCGCCCAACGACTTCTACTCGCAGGTCGCCTCGGTCGACAGCGCGGGTCAGCCGATGGACAGCGACATCGGCGCGATCTCCCGGGACGGCCGGTTCGTGGCGTTCGGGACGAACGGCGCGGACCCCGCGCTCTACGACTCGCTGCCGGCGAGCGGAAAGCAGATCATCGCGCGCGACCTGGAGACCGGCACGGACGCGCTGGTCACGCCGAGCACGACGACGACGTGCACTGCGGCCTGCCCCAGCTCCGAGACGTCGGTGTCGAGCCTCACGCTCGACGCCACCGGCGCTCGGGTCAGTTTCGCCAGTTCGGCCACGGATCTGGACAGCGCCGACACCGACCCCGCGCTCGATGCCTACGTGCGCACCTGGACCCCGGCGGCCAGCGACGACAGCTCCACGCTGTCCGACACCCAGGTGAACACCAGCACGACGGCCCAGGTGCCGGTCACGGTCTCCGGATTCGGTCCGGTCACGTTCGGTACGCCGTCAATCGCCGGGCCGGACGCCGGCCAGTTCGACACGGGCGGCTCGACCTGCACCAGCGCGACTCTGTATGCCGGCGACAGCTGCAACGTCGTCGTCGTCTTCGCTCCGACGAGCATCGGGACCAAGACGGCGACCGTGTGGCTCGCGTCGACGCAGTTCGCCGCACCGCGCGAGGTGCGGACGGTGAGCGCGCTCGCGGTAGCGACCGGGCCGGTGTCGGCGGCAGCCGACAACATCCGCACCTCGCTGCACGACAACGGCCAGCAGGCTGCGACCGGCGGTTACGACTCGATGGTCTCCGGCAACGGTCGCTGGGACGTCTTCGTCAGCGACTCCGACCTCACCGGCCGGCAGCCGCTCGCAACGCCCAGCTACGCGTACACCAACATCTTCGTCCGTGACCTCGCCAACCCGCAGCACACCCTGCAGATCAGCCTGCACAGCGCCGTGAGCACCGATCCCGCGAAGGCGTCGCACCCCACTGCGAACGGCACCCCGGCGAACGGCGCGAGTCCAGACGAAAGCAGCTCCTCGCCCTCCATCTCCAGCGACGGCCGATTCGTCTCCTTCTGGACCCAGGCGTCGGACATCGTGCCGCCGCAGTACTTCGGGACGAGCGGCACGCCGCCGTCGGACACGGCGACGATCGTCGTCTGCGACCGTGACCCGAACGGAAAGAAGGACCAGAACGGCGACCCGGTCCTCGACCAACTGGTTGCCGGCACGAAGGTGCCCAACTACGCCTGCTACCCGGTTGCCTCCCACACCGGCGACTACTACTTCAACACCACGGTCGCGGACATGTCCACCTGCCCGGAACTGTCCGGCGACGGGACCCGGATCACCTGGGTCGAGACCTCGGACTTCACCGATCCGCGGGCCCGCGTGGCCACGTTGGCGGTACCGGGCGGCAAGCTGCAGGCGCCCAAGGACTACGCCTACGTGCCCAGCGACATCACCGACTTCGGGAACAACGCCACCGAGGCGACTGCGCGCGACTCGGGCACGGTGGACCAGGCCTATCCCGCATTGACCGAGGACGGCAGTGCCGTCGTCTACCTCGCGACACAACGGTTCGAGGGCGGCGTCAGCGCGATCATCGAGTCGACACTGCCGGCGAACCTGGACAACTCCACGAGCACCCGGTTCGACGTCAGACCCTCCGGTTCCGGCTTCCTCGGCGACGATGGCGGCGACTTCGACACCTCCGCCCCGCCGGCGGTCTCGGATGACGGCACCCGCGTCGCATTTGCCTACCAGAGCCCGAAGGACCAGTTCCTGCAGGTCTACGTCGCGACATCGGCCGGGGGATCACTCACGAGCCTGCTCGAGTCGCGGGACAACAACGGCCGGCCGTCGGCCGGCACGAGCCCGGCGCTGTCGGGCGACGGGCGCTACCTCGCGTTCCAGACCAGCCAGCCGAACGAGCACAACGGCGTCGACCCGCGGGGCGGGTCCTGCACCGACAGCTCGATCGTCCCGTGCCAGATCGTCGCCCGGGATCTGACCAAGGACGCCGCGCTGTCGCCGCCGGAGACCTGGACCGACAGCGAGATCGTGTCGTCCAGCTATCGCGAGGACTGCGTTGCGAACCTGCCGCCGGGCCGGCTCTGCGCCGGTAACGACGACTCGTCCAACCCGTCGATCGACGCCACCGGCTCCGAGATCGGCTTCGACTCGGTGGCCGACGACATCGTCGCCGGCGACACCAACGTGCCCGAGCCGAGTGACTACCGGGCGGGTGCCGCCACCGCCCTGGTCCTGCCGTCGGCGACCGACGCGTTCGTGCACACCTGGCGGCCGACGCTGCAAGCCACGTCACCCTTCGATTTCGGCAGCGTCGATGTCGGCACGCCGAAGACCAAGACCTTCACCATCACCGAGTCCGGCTTCGGCCCGATCAGCCTCGGCGCGGTTTCCGTCGCCGGCACGAATCCCGGTGACTACAAGGTCGTCGGCAACACCTGTACGGGCGCGACGCTCAACGACACCGAAACCTGCCAGCTCAAGATCCGGTTCACACCATCGCTGCCGGGTAGCCGCCCGGCGACACTGACTGTCGCCGTGGGCAAGAACGGCTACCCGCGGGAGGGCCCCGACGGCACCGTTTACGATCCGGCACTGACTCGCGATCTCACCGGCGTCGGCCGCAGCCCGATCGCGGTGGTCAACCCGACGACCGTCGACTTCGGCAAGCACCTGCCCGACGCACCCAAGGCGACCAAGACCGTCACGGTCACCAACACCGGCTCGGCGCCGCTGGTGATCACGACCGTCGTCGTCAACGACACCACGCATCCCGGCGCGAAGATCGACTACACGCTCGACTTCTCCGACTGCCTCGCTGCGACCCCGATCGGCGGCAGCTGCATCATCAAGGTGTCGTTCGTCGGGCACAAGGTCGGCATCCGCGACGCGGTACTGATCATCACGGACAACACCCCCGCAGGCTTGACCTCGGTCGTCCTCAAGGGCCGGGTCGGCAAGCCGAAGATCACCGTCAACCCGGCGGTCAGCCCGGTCGGCCGGGTCGTCACGGTCAGCGGCACCGGCTTCGCCCCCAGCCAGGACGTCGACCTCGGGTTCGAGAAGGACGTCGAGATCACCGGCAAGGCCCGTGCGAACGGCACCTTCGACATCCAGCTGGTCGTCCTCGGCAACGGCCCGCAGGGACCCCGCACCCTGCACGCGCACTCGACCGGGCTGGACAAGAGCATCGCGGCCGACACGCCGTTCCTCATCGTCCTCGGCTCGGTCGACAACACGCTGAACGGAATCCGGCACTAGCCAGTCCGGCGACGATGTTGCCAAGCATCGGCCTGGACGCCCACCGCGCAACATGATCGCCCGGGCGGGCGGCTTCAGGCGAGCGGGGCGATGTTCTGGTTCGACGCGAAGACGTTGTCCGGATCGAAGCGCCGCTTGAGCGCCGCGAGCCGCAGGTAGCGCTCGGCGCCGTAGGCCTCGACGCTCGACACCGGCGCCGAGCGCAGGCCGACGTGCGGCCCGCCGACCGCGAACCGGCGCAGGCACTGCCCGGTCGCCTCGACCCAGCCGCGGAACGCCGGCTCGTCGGCGGTCGCGTCCCAGCGGGCCATCGCTGAGACGAGGAACGGCGCGGCCCGGTTCGGGGCGGCGGTCGACATCCGGGCGACCCGCCCGACGGCGCCACCCATGTGGTGGACGTGCAGTTCGCAGGCCCCGGCCGGCATCGCGGCCTGCCGGTCGATCAGCCCGGCGATCAACTCGTCCGACAACGAGTCGACGTAGCAGGACGTGACCGCGGCCGACTGGCCCGCGGGGTAGGCCTCGTCGCCGCCGGCCTGCAGTTGCGGGTAGGGCTTCGGGCTGAGCCGGTCGACGAGCACCCGCGCCGCCCCCCGCACCGGTTCGACCAGCCGGGCCGAATCGTCCGGGTGGCCCACGCACGCGACCTTGATCGCGACCACCGGGGCCGGCGGGTCGAGGCCGAGCAGCCGGGTGAGCGCCGCCGAGTGCGGGGCGCCGTAGAGGCTCACCCGGGTCGTGATGTCCTCGCGCAGCCCGGCGGTGAAGTCGCGGTAGAACCGCAGCGCCGCGGCCGCGTCGAGCGCGCAGTAGAAGACCGATCCCGAGAGCACCGGCTCCGGCAGTGGGGCCAGCCGGAACCGCATCGACGTGAGCACGCCGAAGTTGCCGCCGCCGCCCCGGAGCCCCCACAGCAACTCGGGACTCTGGTCGCCGGAGGTCGTCATCCGGCCGCCGTCGGCCAGCACCACGTCGGCTCCGGTCAGGGCGTCGCAGGCCAGCCCGTACGCGCGGCGGAGGTGGCCGAACCCGCCGCCGAGCGTCGAGCCGGCGACCCCGACCCGGCTCAACGGCACACCGGGAACGGCGAATCCGTACCGCTGCGTGGCGGCGTCGACCGCGCCCCAGGTGGCGCCGGCGCCGACGACCGCCGTGCGGCCGAGCGGATCGACCTGGACGTGGTCCATCGCCCGCAGATCGATGACGAGCCCGGTGCCGGTCGAGGTGCCGGCCGGGCAGTAGCCGCCACCCCGGACGGCCAGCGGCAGGTCGTGCTCGCGCGCCACCCGGACGGCGGTCACGACGTCGGCCGTCTGCTCGCAGCGGACGATCACCCGGGGGCGGCGTTGTGCGGCCCGGTTCCACACCTGCGCGGCGGCCTCGTAGTGCTCGTCGCCGGGGCACAGGACGGCGCCGCCGATCGTCGACCGCAACGCATCGAGCGCGGCGGCCGGCACCGGTGCACCGGTATCGACGGACACAGTGGTCATGGATCGCCTTCGGGGGCTGGGCAGGCGACGGCGACAGTCAGCTTAAGCCCCCGGCGACGCGCCTGGGTGTCGGTGGCGGCGACTAACCTCGAGGCCGTGCCCGACCCGTCCACATATCGCCCGGCCCCGGGCACGATTCCGCTCGACGCGGGCGTGTACCGGTTCCGCGACGAGCGCGGCCGGGTCATCTACGTGGGCAAGGCGAAGAGTCTGCGGCAGCGGCTGAACTCGTACTTCGCCGACGTCTCCGCGCTGCACCCGCGCACCCGCCAGATGGTCACGACGGCCGCTTCCGTGGAGTGGACGGTCGTGCGCAGCGAGGTCGAGGCACTGCAGCTCGAGTACACCTGGATCAAGGAGTTCGACCCGCGGTTCAACGTCAAGTACCGCGACGACAAGTCCTACCCGTCACTGGCCGTCACGCTGTACGAGGAGTACCCGCGCCTGCAGGTCATGCGCGGTCCGAAGCGCAAGGGGGTGCGCTACTTCGGCCCCTACTCGCACGCCTGGGCGATCCGCGAGACGCTCGACCTGCTGCTGCGCGTCTTCCCGGCCCGCACTTGCTCGGCCGGGGTGTTCAAGCGGGCCGGCCAGGTCGGGCGGCCCTGCCTGCTCGGCTACATCGAGAAGTGCAGCGCGCCGTGCGTCGGCCGGGTCTCGGCCGAGGAGCACCGCGCCATCGTCCTCGACTTCTGCGACTTCATGGCCGGCCGGACCGACACGATGATGAAGCGCCTCGAGCGCCGGATGTTGGCGGCCAGCGACAACCTCGAGTTCGAGCTCGCGGCCCGGCTGCGCGACGACCTCGAGGCCCTGCGGCGGGCCCTCGAGAAGCAGGCCGTCGTCTTCGGTGACGGCACCGATGCCGACGTCGTCGCGTTCGCCGAGGACGAGCTGGAGGCGGCGGTCCAGGTCTTCCACGTCCGTGGGGGCCGGGTCCGCGGCCAGCGGGGCTGGGTGGTCGACAAGCTCGCCAGCCTCGACGACGACTCGTCGACCAGCGAACTGGTGGAGCAGTTCGTCACCCAGTTCTACGGCCTGTTCGAGGACGACGGGTCCGAGATCCCGCGCGAGGTCCTGGTCCCGGTGCTGCCCGACGACGTCGGCGTGCTCAACGAGTGGCTGAGCGAGCGGCGCGGCTCGAAGGTCAGCCTCCGGGTGCCGCAGCGCGGCGACAAGCGCGCGCTCGCCGAGACCGTCGCCCGCAACGCGGCCCAGGCCCTGAGCCAGCACAAGCTCAAGCGGGCCTCCGACCTCACCGCCCGGTCGCGGGCGCTGGACGAGCTGCAGCAGGCCCTCGACCTGCCCGTGGCCCCGCTGCGGATCGAGTGTTTCGACATCAGCCACGTGCAGGGCACCAACGTGGTGGCCTCGATGGTCGTGTTCGAGGACGGCCTGGCCCGCAAGTCCGAGTACCGGCGCTTCGCGCTGCGCTACACCGGCGAGGGTTCGGGCGATGTCACCTGGATCGCCGAGGTCGTGCGCCGCCGCTTCGCCCGCTACCTGGACGAGCAGGTCGAGGGCGGCGCCGACGCCGACAGCGATCCCGCCGCGGAGGCGGCTGAGGCCGCCGAGGTGTCACGCCCCGGCATCGACCCGACGACCGGCCGGCCGCGCAAGTTCGCCTACCCGCCGAACCTGCTCGTGGTCGACGGCGGCGCCCCGCAGGTCGCGGCCGCGCAGGCCGTGCTCGACGACCTCGGCATCGACGACGTCGCGCTGGTCGGGCTGGCCAAGCGGCTGGAGGAGGTGTGGCTGCCCGGGCAGTCGTACCCGGCGATCCTGCCCCGCACGTCCGAGGCGCTCTACCTGCTCCAGCGGGTCCGCGACGAGGCCCACCGGTTCGCGATCACCTACCACCGGCAGAAGCGGTCGAAGGCGATGACCACGTCGGCGCTCGACGGCATCCCCGGCCTCGGGGACACCCGGCGCAAGGCGCTGCTGCGCCGGTTCGGCTCGTTGAAGCGACTGCGCGCGGCTTCGGTCGACGACATCGTCGAGGTCCCGGGCATCGGCCGCCGCACGGCCGAAGCCATCTCGGCCGCGCTCGCCGCCGAGGCTCCGGCGCAGCCCGCGGTGAACGTCACGACCGGTGAGGTGCTCGACGATTCCGTGCGCCAAGATGAAGCATGACCGAAGCACCGGCGGGCGGGCTCGACACCGTCATCATCACCGGCCTGTCCGGAGCGGGCCGGAGCACCGCGGCGAAGTGTTTCGAGGATCTCGGGTTCTTCGTCGTCGACAACCTGCCACCGGAACTGATCAGCACGCTCGTGGAGCTGGGCAGTCGCAGCCAGGACGCCGTGACCCGGCTCGCCGTCGTGATGGACGTGCGAAGCCGCGCGTTCTCCAAGGACCTCCGCGGCGTCATCCGCGAGCTCGCCGACCGCCGGATGCGCCCGCGGGTGCTCTTCCTCGAAGCGCGGGACGACGTGCTCGTGCGGCGCTTCGAGAACGTGCGGCGCGAGCACCCGATGCAGGGGGAGGGGCGGCTCACCGACGGCATCGCGGCCGAGCGCGCGCTGCTCGCCCCCCTGCGCGAGGAGGCCGATCTCGTCCTCGACACAAGTGACCGGTCCGTCCACGAACTGCGGCGCTCGATCGAGTCGGCGTTCACCGGCGAGGGCCCGGACGTGCGGCCGGCCCTGCGGGCGACCGTCCTCTCCTTCGGTTACAAGTACGGGCTGCCGGTCGACGCCGACCTCGTCGTCGACGTCCGGTTCCTGCCCAACCCGCACTGGATCCCGGAACTGCGTGACCTCACCGGCCGCGACGCCGCGGTGCGCGACTACGTGCTCAGCCAGGAGGGGGCGAGCGAGTTCCTCGACAAGTACACCGAGATCCTGCGCATCATCGGTGCCGGCTACTCGCGCGAGAGCAAGCGCTACCTCACCCTCGCCGTCGGTTGCACCGGCGGGAAGCACCGCTCGGTGGCGATGTCTGAGCAGCTGGCCGCCCGGCTGACCGAGATGGGCGTGCAGACCAACGTCCTGCACCGGGATCTCGGCCGTGAATGAGCGTCGGCCCCTGCGCGCGGTCGCCCTCGGCGGCGGACACGGGCTGCACGCGTCCCTGTCGGCCCTGCGGCTGCTGACCGAGCACCTCACCGCGATCGTGACCGTCGCCGACGACGGCGGGTCGTCCGGGCGCATCCGCCGCGAGCTGAAGGTGCTGCCCCCGGGTGACCTGCGCATGGCCCTGGCCGCACTGGCCTCCACGGCCCCCGAACCGGCCGGGTGGGCGGAGCTGATTCAGCACCGCATCGGCGGCCACGGGGTGCTGGCCGGGCACCCGGTCGGCAACCTGATGCTGACCGCGCTGCTCGAGCGGGAGCCCGATCCGGCCCGGGCGATCGCGCGCCTCGCCCGGCTGGTGGGCGCCGTCGGGCGGGTGCTGCCGATGAGCCCCGTCCCGCTCGACCTGATCGCCGAGGCCGACCGCTTCGACCCTGACGACCCGACCCGCACGCGACAGATCCGGGGGCAGTCGTCGATCGCGGCCACGCCCGGGCGGGTCCGCAGCGTCCGGCTGCTGCCCCCGGGCGCGCCGTCCTGCGCGGCGGCGGTCGATGCGGTCCGGGAAGCCGACCTCGTCGTCCTGGGCCCGGGGTCGTGGTTCACCAGCGTGATCCCGCACCTGCTGCTGCGCGAGCTCGGCACGGCGCTGGCGGCCACGGCGGCCCGCGTCGTCGTGATCCTCAACCTCGTCCCGCAGGTCGGCGAGACCGACGACTACGAGCCGCACCAGCTGCTCGACCTGCTCCTGACCCACGCCGCCCCGTGCGGGGGGCTCAAGATCGACGCCGTGCTGGCCGACACCGACTCGGTGCTCGATCGGGAAGACCTTGCTCGCCACGTGCGCGCGTTGGGCTCGCGTCTCGTAGTGTCTAGGCTCGCGGCAGATGACAGCCCGGAACGGCACGATGCGCCTCGCCTCAGCGAAGCCATCCGCTCCGTGGTGGACGAGGGACCTGCACCGGAACCCGGGACAGGCGGAGGGACATACGCATGGCGATGACGGCAGCCGTCAAGGACGAGTTGAGTCGGGTTCCCGTCACGCGGATGTCGGCCCGCAAGGCCGAGCTCGCGACGATGCTCCGGTTCGCCGGCGCGCTGCATCTGGTCGGCGGGCACATCGTCATCGAGGCCGAGCTCGACACCGGGTCGGTCGCCCGGCGCCTGCGCAAGGAGATCGCCGACATCTTCGGGCACGGCTCGGAGGTGCAGATCGTCGCCGGTGGCGGGTTGCGTAAGGGCAGCCGCTATCTGGTCCGGGTGGCGAAGGACGGTGAGCGGCTCGCCCGCCAGGCCGGGCTCGTCGACCTGCGGGGACGCCCGGTGAAGGGCCTGCCGCACCACGTCGTGGCCGGCGGCATCGCCGACGCCGAGGCCGCGTGGCGCGGCGCGTTCCTCGCCCACGGCTCGCTGACCGAGCCCGGCCGGGCCTGCTCGCTGGAGATCACCTGCCCGTCGGCCGAGGCGGCGCTGGCCCTGGTCGGCGTGGGCCGACGCCTGGGCGTGCAGTCGAAGGCCCGTGAGGTGCGTGGCGGCGACCGGGTCATCGTCCGTGACGGCGACGCGATCGGCGCCCTGCTGACCCGGATCGGTGCCCACGAGTCGGTCATGGCCTGGGAGGAGCGGCGGATGCGCCGCGAGGTCCGGGCCACCGCGAACCGGCTGGCCAACTTCGACGACGCGAACCTGCGGCGTTCGGCCCGCGCCGCCGTGGCCGCCGGCGCCCGGGTGGAGCGGGCGATGGAGATTCTCGACGGCGACGCCCCCGAGCACCTGCTGCAGGCCGGGCGGCTCCGGCTCGAGCACAAGCAGGCGTCGCTGGAGGAGCTGGGGGCGCTGTCCGACCCGGTGATGACGAAGGACGCGGTCGCCGGGCGCATCCGGCGGTTGCTCGCGATGGCCGACAAGCGGGCGGTCGAGCTCGGGATCCCGGACACCGAGTCCGCGGTGACCCCGGAGATGCTCGCCCCGTGATCTGCCGGTCGGGGGCCGGGACCGCTTAGGCTGGCAGGCATGCCGAAGCCGACGCGTCGCGTCCCCGACGATCCCGGCCGCCCCAGCCCGCGCGAGGCGATCGCGAAGGCCACCGCCGCCGCCGGGCCCCGGGTCGCGAAGGCCGTCGAGGCCGCCACCCCGAAGGTCGAGAAGGCCGCCGTCAGCGCCGGCAAGCTCCTGGGCACGCTGCGCGACCGTGCGAAGATCACGGCCAAGGAGTTCGCCGACGCCTACAACAACGAGGACGAGTCCGACGTTGCGCGCCCGGCGTCGTCCGACACGCCGCCCGGCGCGGCGAAGCCCCGGCCCCGGCCCCGGCCGCGCAAGGACTGACCCGGCCGTCGAGCCGCGGGTCCTTCGGGGTGCCTTGTTCCGCTTGCGGTCCGAGATCGCCACTCTGCGCGGGCCGAGGTGGTCATCTCGGACCGCAAGCCCGGATCTGGGACGGTGGCGCCGCGTCCACGGGCAGGAGCGCGCCGGCCGGGCAGAGCCGCGACCCGATCGGCGCCCGCCGATGCGCTACCCGCGAGTAGTCCGGAGCGCCGGTAGCGGTTACGGCCCACCCGATAGGGTTCGGGGTGGACCAGGACCCTTCTCGCGAGGAGCAAGAGCAGTGACCGTACGAGTTGGCATCAACGGCTTCGGCCGGATCGGGCGCAACGTCTTCCGGGCCGCCGCGGCCTCCGGCGCCGACATCGAGATCGTCGGCGTCAACGACCTCACCGACAACGCCACCCTCGCGCACCTGCTCAAGTACGACTCGATCCTGGGCCGCTTCCCGGGCGAGGTCAGCTCGACCGAGGACGAGATCACCGTCGACGGCAAGTCGTTCAAGGCCTTCGCCGAGCGCGACCCGAGCGCCCTGCCGTGGGGTGAGATCGGCGCCGACGTCGTCATCGAGTCGACCGGCATCTTCACCAACGCCGACAAGGCCAAGGTGCACCTCGAGGGCGGCGCCAAGAAGGTCGTCATCTCGGCCCCGGCGACCAACGAGGACGTCACGATCGTGCTCGGCGTCAACGACGGCGACTACGACCCGGCCAAGCACAACATCATCTCGAACGCGAGCTGCACGACGAACTGCATCGCCCCCCTGGCCAAGGTCCTCAACGACGCCTTCGGCATCGAGCGCGGCCTGATGACCACCATCCACGCCTACACCCAGGACCAGAACCTGCAGGACGGCCCGCACAAGGACCTCCGCCGGGCCCGGGCCGCCGCCCTGAACATCGTCCCCACCAGCACCGGCGCCGCGAAGGCCATCGGCCTGGTCCTGCCCGAGCTGAAGGGCAAGCTCGACGGCTACGCGCTGCGGGTGCCGGTCCCCACGGGCAGCGCCACCGACCTCACCGTCACGCTCGCGCGCGAGGCGAGCGTCGACGAGATCAAGGCCGCCTACAAGGCCGCGGCCGACGGTCCGCTCAAGGGCATCCTCATCTACACCGAGGACCAAATCGTCAGCACCGACATCGTCACCGACCCGGCCTCGTGCATCTTCGACGCCGGGCTCACCAAGGTGATCGGCAACCAGGTCAAGGTCGTCGGCTGGTACGACAACGAGTGGGGCTACTCGAACCGCATCGTCGACCTCACCGTCCTCGTCGGCTCGTCGATCTGATCGGGAGTCACTCGTGCGCACCGTCGACGACCTGATCAAGCTCGGCGTCAAGGGACGCCGGATCCTCGTCCGCTGCGACCTCAACGTGCCGATCAAGGACGGCCGGGTGACCGACGACGGCCGCATCCGGGCCAGCCTGCCGGTGCTCGTGCGGCTGCTCGACAACGGCGCGCGGGTGATCGTGGCCGCGCACCTCGGGCGCCCGAAGGGCGCCCCGGACCCGGCCTACACGCTGGGTCCGGTCGCCGACCGGCTGGCCCAGCTGCTCGGCCGGTCGGTCGAGTTCGCGCTGGACACCGTCGGCGAGAGCGCGCGGCTGCTCGCGAGCGATCTGAAGGACGGTGACCTGCTCCTGCTCGAGAACGTCCGGTTCAACGCCGGCGAGACGAGCAAGGACGACGGCGAGCGCCGCGAGTTCGCCCGCTGCCTCGACCTGCTCACCGGCGGCGAGGACGAGGGCGGCGCCTTCGTCAACGACGCATTCGGCGCCGTGCACCGCAAGCACGCGTCGGTCTACGACATCGCGAAGATGCTGCCGCACTACTGCGGCGACCTCGTCCGCGACGAGGTGAACGTCCTCAAGCAGCTCACCGGCGACCCGGCCCGGCCGTACGTCGTGGTCCTCGGCGGCTCGAAGGTCAGCGACAAGCTCGCCGTCATCGAGTCGCTGCTACCGAAGGTCGACCGCCTGCTGGTCGGCGGTGGCATGTGCTTCACCTTCCTGGCCGCGCAGGGACACGAGGTCGGTGACTCGCTGCTCGAGCCCGACCAGATCGAGAACTGCAAGCGGCTGCTCGACGAATCCGGCGACAAGATCGTCCTGCCGGTCGACGTGGTCGTCGCCGCCGAGATCACCGACGACGCCGGGACGCAGACGGTCGCCGCCGACGCGATCCCGGCCGGCACGAAGGGCCTCGACATCGGCCCGGCGTCGGTGCAGGCGTTCGCGGCCGCGCTGGCCGACGCGCAGACGGTGTTCTGGAACGGTCCGATGGGCGTCTTCGAGGTCGCGCCGTTCGCGGCCGGCACCAAGGGCGTGGCCGAGGCGGTCGCCGCCACCAAGGGGCTCTCGGTCGTCGGCGGCGGCGACTCCGCGGCCGCGGTCCGCAAGCTGGGGCTTGACGTCCACGCCTTCGGGCACATCTCGACCGGCGGCGGCGCGTCGCTGGAATACCTCGAGGGCAAGGAACTGCCCGGTGTTGCGGTTCTGGAAGAAGTCTGAGGTGGCGCGCGAGAAGCCGGCCCCGGCCCCGCTGCCGCCGTCGGGGCGCCGGCCGCTGATCGCCGGCAACTGGAAGATGAACTACACGCACCTCGAGGCCATCGGGCTGACCCAGAAGCTGGCGTTCGGCCTCACGCCCGAGCAGTGCGCGGCCGTCGAGGTCGTCGTGCTGCCGCCGTTCATCAGCATCCGCAGCGTCCAGACGCTGATCGACGGCGACGACGTGCCGATCCGCTACGGCGCCCAGGATCTCTCCGAGCACGACTCCGGCGCCTACACCGGCGACGTGTCCGGGCCGATGCTGGCCAAGCTGGGGTGCACGTACGTCGTGGTCGGGCACTCCGAACGGCGCGAGTACCACCACGAGGACGACGCGCTGGTGAACGCCAAGCTCAAGGCCGCGTTCCGCAACGAGATCACCCCGATCCTGTGCGTGGGCGAGCCCGAGCCGGTCCGCGATGCCGCCGGCCACCTCGAGCACTGCTCGGCCCAACTGGACGGCGCGCTGGCCGGGCTGCCGGCCGAGCAGGTCGAGTCGATCGTGATCGCCTACGAGCCGGTGTGGGCGATCGGCACCGGCAAGGTCGCCACGCCGGACGACGCGCAGGAGGTCTGCGGGACCATCCGGACCAGACTCGGCGAGATGTACTCGCCCGAGCTCGCCGCCGGCGTCCGGATCCTCTACGGCGGTTCGGTCAAGGCGGCGAACGCGGCCGAGATCCTCGTCCAGCCCGACATCGACGGGGCGCTGGTCGGCGGGGCGAGCCTCGACCCGGTCGAATTCACCGCCATCTGCGTCGCGGCCGGAACTCCTGTGCCGGCAGCTTGAACCGCTGCGTCCGCTTCGGCCCGACGCCAGGTAACCTTGTGCGGCAAGGCCTCCGCTTTATGATCCGTACACCCGACTCACCACCCAAGGCGATCCACCAATGATCCTGACGCTCTCGATCGTGATGGTCGTAGCCAGCCTGCTGCTCATCGTCCTGGTGCTCCTGCACCGCGGCAAGGGTGGCGGCCTGTCGTCGATGCTCGGCGGCTCGTTCTACTCGAGCCTGTCCGGCTCCTCGGTGGTGGAGCGCAACCTCGACCGGCTGACCATCATCGCCGGCGCGGTGTGGGCGATCAGCATCGTCGGGCTCTGCCTGCTCTACAAGAACGCGGCCTGACGCCGCCCATCGGTCTGCGAAGAAGGGGATACACGTGGCTGGTGGCAGTGCCATCCGAGGCAGCCGGGTCGGCGCCGGACCCATGGGAGAGAACGAGCGCGGTGAATCCGCCCCGCGCCAGTTCGTGTCGTTCTTCTGCGCGAACGGCCACGAGGTGCGGCCGGCCTTCGCGCTGGACGCCGCGCTGCCGGACACGTGGGACTGCCCGCGCTGCGGCTTCCCGGCCGGCCGGCAGTCGGAGGCGCCGCCGAACGCCCCGCGCAACGAGCCCTACAAGACCCACCTGGCCTACGTGAAGGAGCGGCGCTCCGACGAGGACGGGGCCGCGATCCTGGAAGAGGCCTTGGCCCGCCTGCGGGCGCGCCGCGGCGAGAGCTAGCTGTAGTTCCCCGTCAGGTTGTGAACAGCGTGGCGTGAGCGGATAGACGAGGACCTCCGGTACGGAGGGGGTTACCACACCAACCCTCGCCCGGAGGTCCTCGTGACTCACGCTAATGCCCCGCTGACGCCGATCGGTCGCCGGCGGCTCGCCGAGTCGATCGTTGTCCATCAATGGAGCGTTCGGCGGGCTGCTGAGCGGTTCCAGGTCTCGCCTGCCACGGCGTCGAAGTGGGCCCGGCGGCTGCGCGCCGGCGAGCCGATGACCGACCACGTCTCGCGCCCGCGCACGACGCCGACGAAGGTACCGCTGCGGCTCGAGCGGCGGATCGTGAAGCTGCGCTACCTGCGGCGTTGGGGGCCGCACCGGATCAGCTACCACCTCGGTGTCCCGCGATCGACGGTCGGCAGGGTTCTGCAGCGCTACCGGATGCCGCTGCTCGCTCATATCGATCAAGCCACTGGCCTGCCGGTGCGCAAAGTGAAGCCAGTCCGGTACGAAGCTGCCGCGCCCGGCGACCTGGTCCACGTCGACATCAAGAAGCTCGGCAAGATCCCCGACGGCGGCAGTTGGCGCGTCTTCGGGCGCGGATCGGTTCAACACAGGCGGGCGCAGGCCGCGACGGACCGCGCTGGCCGTGCTGGGGCATCGCCTTCACGTGGCTACGTCTACCTGCACCACGCGGTCGACGACCACTCCCGGCTGGCCTACTCCGAACAGCTCGACGACGAACGCAAGGAGACCGCGGCGGACTTCTGGGGCCGCGCCCGAAACTTCTTCACCGAAGCCGGGATCACAGTCCGGGCCGTCATGACCGACAACGGCGCCTGCTACCGCTCACACGACTTCGCAGCCGCACTCGGGGACGGCGTGAAACACCGCAAGACACGGCCTTACCGTCCCCAGACGAACGGGAAGGTGGAGCGCTTCAACCGCACCCTCGCCGCCGAGTGGGCCTACGCCGAGGTCTACCTGTCAGACAAGGCCCGTGCGAGCACCTACAACGACTGGCTCCACTTCTACAATCACCATCGACCCCACACCGGCATCGGCGGTCTCGTCCCCGCGGCCCGCGTTCACAACGTCACGGGGAACTACAGCTAGCCGACGGCCGACGGCGCCGCGCTCAGGTCGACGTTGTCCGACCGCAGCGTCGGCACCGACACGGCGAAGACGCCCAGCACGACGACGAAGCCGAACCACATCGGCGCCGTCAGCGTGATGGCGCGGACGAGCACGCCGCCGAGCACCGAGCCCAGTGCGGCGCCGCCCACCGACAGCACCATGTCGACGGCGCTCACCCGGCCGCGGGCCTCGTCGCTGATCCGGTGTTGCCGCAGGCTGACGGTGAGCACCGACCACACCGCCGAGTGGACGCCGAAGACCAGCAGCGTCGCGCCGGCCACCCAGCGCGAATGGGTGAGGGCGAGGGACAGGTGGGTGCCGGCCTCGATCAGCAGGCCGATCTTGAGCAGCAGCGCCGGGCCGAACCGGCCGAGCAGGCGGTTGACGATCGCCGTCCCCAGCAGCCCGCCGACGGCCAGGCTGCCGAGCAGCAGGCCGTACCCGCTCGGCCCCAGCCCGAGCCGGTCGCGGGCGATGAGGACGAGCACGGCGGTGACCCCGAACAGGGTCAGGTTCATGACGAAGATGCACAGCGCGAGGGTCCGGAGCACCGGGTCGGCCCACAGCAGGCGCAACCCCTCCCGGATCCGCCGCGGGCCGGCCGGGGTGGCCGGGCCGGCCGGGCCGGTCGGGGTGGCCGCGGCGGCCGGGCCGCGCCGGGGCAGGCCGGCGATCAGCGCGACGCCGACGACGAACGAAACCGCGTCCACCGCGAACGGCGTTCCCTCGCCCCGCGTGAACAGCCAGGCGCCGAGCGGGCGGGCGAGCAGCGAACCGCCCACGAGGCGGGTGCTGAGCAGGCGGGCGTTGGCGCGGGTCAGCTGATACCTCGGGACCAGCGCGGGCAGGATCGCGGTGGACGCGGTCGTCACCACCGTGTCGCCGAGGCCGCTGAGGAACAGCAGGGCGTAGACGACCGGGACGCTGGCGGTATCCGTCCACACCGTCACTGCGAGGACGCCCATCAGCACCGCCCGCCCGCTGTCGGCCCAGATCAGCAGGCTGCGCTGATCGGCGTGGTCGACGAGGGCTCCGCTGGCCAGCCCCACGAGCAGCCACGGGACCTGGGGGGCGGCCATCGCGGCGGCGATCAGGATCGGGTTGCTCGTCAGCGTGAGCATCAGCAGCGGGGCCGCGACCAGGGTGAAGCCGTCGCCGGCCGTCGAGAGCGCGTCGGCCGCCCACAGGCGGTGGAAGGCGCGTGGCAACGGCGCCCGGGCGTTGATCATCACCGTCGAGTCTGGCCGGACCGGGCGGCCAGGGCCAGCGAGTTCACTGTCGGCTGAGTTCGGCGGCAAGCGGCTGCGGGTGTCGCGCTGGAGCGGGTGATCGGGTTGGGCTAAGGTCTGGCCGACCACCGCTTGGTGACCGAGGGGAACCATCATGACCGACCCCAACCAGCCGTACAGCCCGCCCGGCCAGTACGGCCCGCCGCCCGGACAGCCCTACGGCTACCCGTCGGCTCCGTCGGCCCCGCAGGGCTATGGGCCGCCCGGGCCCGGCGGTCTCGTCCTCGACCCGAGCGGCATCTACATCCCGCCCGGCACGCAGCTGGCGAGCGTGGGGCGGCGCATCGGCGCGTACTTCCTCGCCATCCCGCTGTTCATCATCACGCTCGGTATCGGCTACATCATCTGGGGTCTCGTGCTCTGGGGTCAGGGGACCACGCCGGCGCTCAAGGTGCTCGGCATGCGCTGCTGGTTGATCAGCGACCACAAGACGCCGGGCTGGGGACGCATGTTCCTGCGCGATTTCATCGGGCGCATCGTCGACGGCATCCTCAGTATCGTCACCGGACTGATCTCGTTCATCATGTTCGTCACCGGCGCCAAGCGGCAGTCCCTGCACGACCTCGTCGGCGGCACGACCGTCCTGTACGACCCGAACAAGGTGCTCGGCTAAGCGCGGGTACTACGCCGGCGCGCGCTGCTCAGAGCTGCGACGCGGCGTCCTCGTCGACGAGCCACACGGTGCCCGAGCGCCCGCGCGGGCCGGCCGACGGCACCTCCTCGCGCGGCGCCCCGCCGACCGCCCGGGCCACCGCCTCGGCCTTGCCCTCGCCGGAGGCCACGAACCACACCTGGTCGGCGGCGTCCAGCGCCGGGAAGGTGAGCGACAGCCGGGTCGGCGGCGGCTTGGGGGAGTCGTGCACGGCGATCACCGACGCGTCCAGCACCCGGGTGCCCGGGCGGCCGGGGAACAGTGACGCGCAGTGCCCGTCCGGACCCACGCCGAGCAGGATCACGTCGAACACCGGCACGTCGGCGCCCTCGGGCGCCGCCGCGGCCAGCTCGGCCGCGTAGGAATCCGCGGCCGCCTCGACGTCGTCACCGAACCCGGCGTCCGCGGCCGGCATCCGGTGCAGCCGGGCCGGGTCGACCGGCACCTGATCGAACAGCAGCGACATCGCCGGGCGGTCGTTGCGGTCGTCGGAATCGCTCGGCACGTACCGCTCGTCGCCCCACCACACGTGGACGTGCGACCAGTCGAGCGCGTCGGGGCGGGCCAGCTCGGCCAGCACCTTCTCGAGGATCCCGCCGCCGGTGACGACCAGGTGGGCGTCCCCGCGCTCGAGTGCGGCCTGCAGCACGCCGACGACCCGGTCAGCGGTCGCCCGGGCCAGCGTCGGCGCGTCCGGGAACCGCACGACCTCCGGAGTGCTCATGCACTCACTCCGTTCGCGCATGCCGAGACGCTATGCCTCCGGCTCGCTCGCAAGCGTCGCTCGCTCATGCGCTCTGCTCCGCGGTCGCCGGGTCGTGCCAGACGTGCTGGCGCACCGACGAGCGCTCCTCGATGCCCTTGACGCCGGTGACGGTCGAGAGCGCCTCGGCGTAGACGTGGTCGTGGTCGAGGCGGCGCAGCTCCTCGGCCAGCAGCTCGCCGAGCGGGCGCTCGCCGAACGGCATGTAGGAGTCCTGCTGCCCCTGGCGCCGCAGCACGAGGCTCGCGCCCTCGAGCCGGGCGGTGGTCGTCTTGGCGTCGGCGAAGGCGATCTCGACGCCGCTGATCGGCTCGTCGTCGGTGCCGTCCACCTCCACGTGCACCTTGAGCCGGGCCGTCAGCCAGCCGGCCAGCAACCGGGCCGAGGGCTCGTTGGCGCCGCCGTGCACAGTGGCCCGCTCCACGGTGGAGTGGGCGCCGTCGAAGGCCGAGGCCAGCGCGGCCCGCCACGGGGTGAGTCGCGTCCAGGCCAGGTCGGTGTCGCCCGGGGCGAAGTCGTCGGCCCGCCGCCGCAGGGCCTCGTTCGGGTCGGCGCTGCGCAGGGCGTCGGTGATCCGGCGCTCGGCGAACACGCCGAGGGGGTCGTACGCGATCTTCTCCGGCGGCTCGCCGTGCCACCAGGTCACCACCGGCGCGTCGGGGGCGAGCAGTGGCAGCGTGACCGATTCGGCGTGCAGCGCGAGCCGGCCGTACATGCGCATGACCACAGCCTCGCCCGGACCCAGCCGGCCGCCGATCGTCACCTCGGCGTCGAGGCGGGGGACCGGCGCATCGATGTGCCGGCGCACCACCATCAGCATCCGCATCGGGTGGCGGCTGGCGGCGATCGTGGCCGCCTCCTCCGCCTCGGCGACGTCCTGGTGGTCGACGACGACGACGAGCGTGAGGGCGATGCCGCTGGTGACCGCCCCGCCCGTCCGCCGCTCGGCCGCCAGAGCCTTCACAACCGCCGTGCCAGTCGTGTCCCAGAGTGTCGTCATGGCCTTCTCCACTGGCGCCCGTCGCGGGCAAGCATCTGGTCGGACTCCTTGGGCCCCCACTCGCCGGCGCGGTAGAGGTAGGGCTCGTTGCCGCCCCAGAACGCCTCGAGCGGGTCGATGACCCGCCAGGACGCCTCGACCTCCTCGCTGCGCGGGAAGAGCGTGGCGTCGCCGACGAGGACGTCGAGGATCAGCCGCTCGTAGGCCTCGGGGGAGGACTCGGTGAAGGCCTCGCCGTAGAGGAAGTCCATAGCGACGTCCCGGACCTCCATCGCGCTGCCCGGCACCTTCGAGCCGAACTTGAGCGTGACGCCTTCGTCCGGCTGCACCCGGATGACGAGCTGGTTGTGCCCGAGCTCCTGGGTGTCGGTCTTGCTGAACGGTAGGTGCGGCGCCTTCTTGAACAGCACGCCGATCTCGGTGACCCGCTTGGGCAGGCGCTTGCCGGTGCGCAGGTAGAACGGGACGCCGGCCCAGCGCCGGGTCTCGACCCCCAACCGCACCGCGGCGTAGGTCTCGGTGGTCGAGTCGTCGGGGATGCCGTCCTCGTCGCGGAAGGCCACGGCCCGCTCGCCGGCGAGCCAGCCCTGGTCGTACTGCCCGCGGATGGCGTAGGCGCCCAGGTCCGTGGGCAGCGAGATCGCCCGCAGCGCCTTGATCTTCTCGATCCTTACGGCCTCGGGGGAGAACTCGACCGGCTCCTCCATGGCGGTCAGCGCCAGCAGCTGCAGCAGGTGGTTCTGCAGGACGTCGCGGGCCGCGCCGGTGGCCTGGTAGAACGCCGCCCGCCCGCCGATCCCGACGTCCTCGGCCATGGTGATCTGCACCGAGTCGACGAAGTTGGCGTTCCAGACCGGCTCGAAGAGCTGGTTGGCGAAGCGCAGGGCGAGCAGGTTCTGGACGGTTTCCTTGCCGAGGTAGTGGTCGATCCGGTACACGTCCCGGGGCGGGAAGACGTTGTCGACGAGCTGGTTGAGCTCGAGCGCGCTCGGCAGGTCGTGCCCGAACGGCTTCTCCACGACCACCCGTCGCCAGGCGCCCGCCCTCGTGGCGTCGGACAGGCCGGTCCGCTGCATCTGCTTGAGCACGTTCGGGAACAGCGACGGCGGGATCGAGAGGTAGAACGCCGCGTTGCCCCTGATGCCGTGCGACTCGCGCAGCTCATCCATGACGACGACGAGGTGGTCGAAGGCGTCGTCGTCGTCGAAGGACCCCTCGACGAACCGGGTGTTGCTCGCCAGCCGCTTCCACACCTCCTCGTTCCAGGACGTGCGGCAGTTGTCCTTCGCGGCCTTGCGGGCCAGCGCCTCGAACGGGCCCCCGCCCGGCCAGTCGGCGCGGGAGAAGCCGACGAGGACGAAGTCGGTCGGCAGCAGGCCGCGGTTGGCGAGGTCGTAGACGGCGGCGATCAGTTTCTTGCGTGACAGGTCGCCGCCGATGCCGAAGATGACGAGCGCGCACGGCTCCGGCACCCGGGGCAGCCGGCGGTCGGCCGGATCACGCAGCGGGTTGCCGCCGTCGGTGCCCAGCTCGCCCAGCCCCGGGGCCACCGCGGCCGGGGTGGCCGCCCCGCGCGAGGTGCTGCCCCCGGTCTCGTCCGGTGCCTCGGGGCCCGAGTCGGTCGGCGCCTCGGCCGGGGTCGATCCGACGGTTTCTTCGGCCGTCTCGCTCATTTTCCGGCGTTGGCGAGCTGGGTGTGGACGCTCTCGGCCAGCTGGGCGTAGGAGTCCTCGAATTTCTGCACTCCCTCGGCCTCGAGCACCTCGATGACGTCGTCGTAGCTGATCCCGAGGTTGTTCAGGGCGTCGATCACCGCGCGGGCGTCGTCGTACGTGCCGGTGATGGTGTTGCCCCCGATGCGGCCGTGGTCGGCCACCGCGTCGAGGGTGGCCTCCGGCATGGTGTTGACCGTGTCCGGGGCCACGAGTTCGGCGACGTACATGGTGTCGTCGTAGGCCGGGTCCTTGACGCCGGTCGAGGCCCACAGCGGGCGCTGGACGTGCGCCCCCGCGTCGGCCAGCGCCTGCCAGCGGTCGGACGCGATGACCTTCTCGTACCGCTCGTAGGCCAGCCGGGCGTTGGCGATCGCGGCCTTGCCCCGCAGCGCCTGCGCCTCGTCCGAGCCGATCTTGTCCAGCCGCTTGTCGACCTCGGTGTCCACCCGGGAGACGAAGAACGAGGCGACCGACCGGATCGTCGAGAGGTCGACGCCGGCCGCCTGGGCCTGCTCGAGGCCGGCCAGGTAGGCGTCCATGACGGCGTCGTAGCGGTCGAGGCCGAAGATCAGGGTGACGTTGACGCTGATGCCGGCCGCGGTCGCCTCGGTGATCGACTGCAGGCCCTCCGCGGTGGCCGGGATCTTGATCAGGACGTTGGGGCGGTCGACCAGCCACCACAGCCCCTTGGCCTCGGCGGTTGTGCGCTCGGTGTCGTGGGCCAGCCGCGGGTCGACCTCGATCGAGACCCGCCCGTCCTGGCCACCGGTGGCGTCGAAGACCGGCCGCAGCACGTCACAGGCCCAGCGAATGTCGTAGCCCATGAGCAGCCGGATCGCGTCGTCGCCCTCGATGTTGCGGGCGGCCAGGTCGCGGAGCTGCTCGTCGTACGCGTCGCCCTTCTCGAGGGCCTTCTGGAAGATGGTCGGGTTGCTGGTGACCCCGACGACGTGCTTGCCGTCGATCAGTTGCTGCAGGTTGCCGGTGCGCAGGCGGTCGCGGCTGATGTCGTCGAGCCAGATGGAGACGCCTTCGTCCGAGAGTTGTGCAAGTGCGTCGCTCATAGTCGTTTACCTTTCCGATTCAGTTGCCGGTCGTGGTGCCGCGGACGCGCCCGGCCCGTTCGAGGGCCGCATGGGCGGCGGCCACGACCCGGTCGGGGGTGAAGCCGAACTGCTCGAACAGCACGTCACCCTCGGCGCTCGCGCCGAAGTGGTCGATCGCGATGATCTCGCCGGCGTCCCCGACGACCTCGCGCCAGCCCTGCGGCACGCCGGCCTCGATGCTGACCCGCGCCTTGATGTCCGGCGGCAGGACCTGCTGCTGGTAGGACGACGGCTGGGCCCGGAACCACTCGATGCACGGCATCGAGACCACCCGGACCGAGGCGCCGTCGGCCTCGAGCAGTTCCCGGGCCTTGAGCGCCAGGGAGACCTCCGATCCGGTGGCGACGAGGATGATCTCCGGCAGCCCGGTCGAGCCCTCCTCGAGGATGTACCCGCCCTTGTACGCGTCCTGAACCTTGGCCGGGTCGAGCACCGGCAGGTTCTGCCGGGACAGCGCGAGGCCGACCGGCCCGTCGGTCTTCTCGAGGGTCGCCCGCCAGCAGATCGCGGTCTCGTTGGCGTCGGCCGGCCGGACGACGTCGAGGCCCGGGATCGCCCGCAGCGCGGCCAGGTGCTCGATCGGCTGGTGGGTCGGGCCGTCGCCGCCGAGGCCGATGGAGTCGTGCGTCCAGACGAAGATCGACGGGATCTTCATCAGCGCCGCGAGCCGCACCGGCGGGCGCATGTAGTCGCTGAAGACGAGGAAGGTGCCGCCGTACACCCGGGTGCCGCCGTGCAGCGTGATGCCGTTGATGATGGCGCCCATCGCGTGCTCGCGGATGCCGAAGTGCAGCGTGCGGCCGTACGGGCCGCCCGGCCACTCCTTCGTCTGGTGCACGGCCGGGACAAAGCTCGGCTCGCCCTCCATCGTCGTGTTGTTGCTCTCGGCGAGGTCGGCCGAACCGCCCCACAGCTCGGGCAGCACGTCGGCCAGCCCGCCGAGCACCTTGCCCGAGGCGGCGCGGGTGGAGACGGAGTTCGGCTTGCCGTCCTTCTCGGCCGGGAAGCCGACGAGGGCCGACGTCCAGCCGTCCGGCAGGCGGCGGGTCTTGAGCCGCTCGACCAGGGCCGCGCCCTCGGGGTTGCCGGCCGCCCAGGCGTCGAACTCGTTCTGCCAGGCGGCGTGGGCCTCGCGGCCGCGGGTGACGACCTCGCGGGCGTGGGCGAGCACGTCGTCGGAGACGGCGAAGTGGACGTCCGGGTCGAAGCCGAGCAACTCCTTGGTGGCCCGGATCTCGTCCTCGCCGAGCGCGCTGCCGTGGGCCTTGCCCGTGTTCTGCTTGGTCGGGGCCGGCCAGCCGATGATGGTGCGGACCGCGATGATCGACGGCTTGTCGGTCACCGCCTGGGCCGCCTTGATCGCCTCCTCGAGCGCGACGACGTCCTCGCCGGAGTCGACCCGCTGGACGTGCCAGCCGTACGCCTCGTACCGCAGCAGGACGTCCTCGCTGAACGCGACGGCCGTGTCGTCCTCGATCGAGATGTGGTTGTCGTCGTAGAACAGGATCAGGTTGCCGAGCTGCTGGTGGCCGGCGAGCGAGGACGCCTCGCTCGAGATGCCCTCTTCCAGGCAACCGTCACCGGCGATCACGTAGATGTGGTGGTCGAACGGGGACTTGCCGAGCGCGGTGTCGGGGTCGAACAGCCCCCGCTCGCGGCGCGACGCCATCGCCATCCCGACGCCGTTGGCGACGCCCTGGCCCAGAGGACCGGTCGTGACCTCGATGCCGAGCGTGTGGCCGTACTCGGGATGGCCCGGCGTCAGCGAGCCCCAGGTGCGCAGCGACTCGAGGTCGGCGAGTTCGAGGCCGTAGCCGGACAGGAACAGCTGGCAGTACTGCGTCAGCGACGAGTGCCCGTTGGAGAGGATGAAGCGGTCCCGGCCGATCCACGTCGGGTCGGTGGGGTCGTGCCGCATCACCCGCTGGTACAGCAGGTAGGCCAGGGGGGCGAGGCTCATGGCCGTGCCCGGGTGGCCGTTACCGACCTTCTGCACCGCGTCGGCGGCCAGCAGGCGAGCGGTGTCGACCGCCTTGGTGTCGAGATCGGTCCACCAGTCGGGGTGGGTCGTGACGACCCCGTCGGCCGAACTCTTCGCTGACTCCGATGACTTGGTACCGGTGTCGGTCACGGACGATCGTGTCCCTTCGGTTAGCTGTGTGCAGGGCCGTCATTCGACCCGTTTTCTGTGGCTTCTCTACCCAAGCGCCAGCGTAGCCATATCCCATTCCCGCGCCAGGCCTGAGGCGCGACACCCGTGCCCTGGTCCCTGAACGCGACCTGCATCTCCCGGGGCTGAGCCTGGGTGCGGTTCGGCCCGGGGCGACGGATACCCTGGGCTCGTGACGCAGACCCCCGTTGCGCCGGTCCAGCCGGCGGCCGCGCCGGTGACGGCAGGCCCGGACGGGGCGGCGGCTCTCCAGCGCGTCGACCGGCGGGTTTCCCGCGGCCGGATCGCCTCCTACGTCGCCCTCACCAAGCCGCGGATCATCGAGCTGCTGCTCGTCACGACCCTGCCGGCCATGATCCTGGCCGCCGACGGCCTGCCGGCCTGGTGGGTGGTCGTGGCGACGATGGTGGGCGGCACGCTCGCGGCCGGCAGCGCGAACGCGCTGAACTGCTACGTCGACCGCGACATCGACGCGCTGATGCGCCGCACGACCCACCGTCCCCTGGCCCGCCACGACGTCTCCCCGCGGGGCGCGTTGGTGTTCGGGGTGATCCTGGGCGTCGTCGCAGTGGCCCTCATGGGCGCCGTCACCAACTGGTTGGCCGCGGGCCTCACCGCCGCCGCCATCGCCTTCTACGTCGTGATCTACACGATGCTGCTCAAGCGCCGGACCGCCCAGAACATCGTCTGGGGCGGGGCGGCCGGCTGCATGCCGGTGCTGATCGGCTGGTCGGCGGTCACCGGCTCGCTGGCCTGGGCCCCGGTCGTCCTCTTCGGCGTCGTCTTCTTCTGGACGCCGCCGCACTTCTGGGCGCTGGCGATCCGCTACCGCGAGGACTACGCGCGGGCCGGCGTCCCGATGCTGCCCGTGGTCGCGTCGGCGAAGCGGGTCGCGGCCGAGATCGTCGCCTACTCATGGGTGACCGTGGCGACGTCCCTGGTGCTGTGGCCGCTGGCCACCGGCTGGGTGTACGGCGTACTGGCCGGGCTGGCCGGGGCGGCGCTGATCATCGCCGCCCACCGCCTCTACCGGCAGACCAGGCAGGGCGCCAACGCCAAGGCCGCGATGCAGCTGTTCCATCTCTCGAACAGCTACCTGGCCTTCCTGTTCGTCGCCGTCGCGGTCGACACGCTCGTCCGCTGAGTCCGGCCCTTCGCCTTCGCCTTCGCTTCGCGGTCCCGCCCCACCCCGCGTTGAGTGGTCAGTTTCGCACTGAGTGGTCAGGTAGAACTGACCACTCAGGTCCGAACTGACCACTCAACGGCGGGGACGGGCGCCCCGGGCTCAGTCGACCGGATGGCGCCGGCGACGGTGTTGCGGCGCCAGTGCCGGGGCGCTCCCGCCCCACCCCGCGTTGAGTGGTCAGTTTCGCACTGAGTGGTCAGGTAGAACTGACCACTCAGGTCCGAACTGACCACTCAACAGCGGGTACCCGACCACTCAACGGCAGGTACGGGCCGCCCCGGGCTCAGTCCGCCGGGAACGAGATCGGGATGCTGACCGTCTTGCCGATGCGCAGGTCGATGCCGTCGACGCGCTCGGAGCCGGTGATCTGCAGCGTCCCACGAGTGAACGTCGCCGGGACGGTGAACACGTCGAAGATGCGGTTGCCGGTGGCGACGTTGCGGGCCCGGATCACCTGGCCGTTGGGGAGCTTGAGCCGCAGCAGGGCCGGCTCGAAGCCGTAGATCGTGCCGGGTGAACCGGAGTCGGTGTACACGAGGTTCGTCGACAGGATGGCGTGCCGGCCGTCGATGGCGTGCCGGGTCTCGTGCCCCGGGATCCAGAAGTCGAGCGCGGCAACGCTCATCCGGGCGTGGAAGGTGACGTCGGCGGAGCCGCCGCCGTTCGACAGGTGCACCGGGATCGACGCCGTCTTCCGCACGGTGGCGGTGCGGTGCCGCCGGGCGAGGACGGCGAGGTTGCTCGCGCCCGGCTTGCCGGCCGGCAGCGACAGCGTCTGCGTGAACCCGCCGTCCTTCAACTGCAGGACGGCCGACCCGGCCTTCGGCAGGGCCACGATCACCCACTCGTCACCGCCGCTGGTGTCGGGCACCGGCTTCGGGGTGCCCCCGTCCACCACGATCTGGGCCTCGGCCGCGCCGATCCCCGACACGTCGCCCTCGCCGTAGGACAGCTGGAACGCGATCAGCTTCTGCCCGGCCGGGGCGGAGCGGGCGTCGTCGTCGAGCCCGTAGCGCGGGACCTCGCCGGCCGCCTCGAGGGTGAAGCCGGTCGTCTTGCCGACCACACGTGCGTCGGCCAGCGAGGTCGGCGCGGCCACCGGGCCGAGGGTGGCGGTGGTCAGCACGCCGGCCGCCGCCGGGGGCGGGGTCGGTGCCTCGAGGCCGTCGGCGCCGGGCGGCGGCGTCTTGCCGTCGGGGCGGACGAGCTTGACCTCGCTCGGCAGGGCCTGGGACCGCAGGTCGGACAGCGACGTCGGCACGGTCAGGGTGGCCTGCTTGCCCGTGACGTCCGGGACAAGGGTCACGGGGACGTAGGCCTTGGCCGGGTCGCCGTCGACGAACAGCAGCGGGCCGCAGAGCATCTGCGGGTCGATGTCGCTCTTCTTGGCCGCGGCCCGCGGGGTGGACGGCTTGCTGAAGTAGCAGCGGGTGTCCGCGTTCTGCGCGCCGTGCCGCGACTGCACGTACTTGCCGAGCGCGGTCTCGGCCGAGGTGAGGACCTTGCCGGCCGCGGCCACCGGCTTGCCCCGGTAGGTGATGCTCGGGGCGTCCGAACCGGGCCACGCCAGCCAGGTGACGACACCGGCAACCACCACGACGGCGGCACCTACCGCGATCAGGGGCCTGCGGTTGCGGCGGCGGGACGGCGGCGGGGGCGCCCAGGGCCCGGCTGCACCGGCCGGTGCCCACGGCTGGACGATCTCCGTCGGCTGCCACTGCAGGGTGGTCTCGCCGGGCTGCGCCTGCGGGGTCCAGCCGGCGGCGGACTGCCACTGCGGCGCTGGGCCGGCCTCCGGCCGCGGCGGCGCCGGCGGCGGCGCCGAGGGGGCTGAGGGGGCGGGCGCCGGGCGGCGGTACGTCGTCCACTGCCGGCCGTCGAAGTACAGCTCGGAGTCCGGGTCCTGCGGGTCCCGGAACCAGCCGGCGTCGGGCACGGCCCACCTCCACATGATCGGGCGAACTGAGATGATCACACGAGTTCGGGGCGAATGCCTCATCGACCCGCTTATGTGTGGGTCGTCCGAGTGCCCGACACCTACAACAATAGGATCGACCGGGTGCTCGCCGTTCTGCTCGCCACCTGCTCCGCCATCCCGCACGGGGACGAGGACGCCCCGGCCCTCGACGCCGCCCTCGCCGAGCGGGGCGTCGACGCCCGCTGGGCCGCCTGGACCGACCCGGCCGTCGACTGGTCGGCCGGGCTGGTCGTGCTGCGCTCGACCTGGGACTACACCCACGACCGGGCCGGGTACCTGAACTGGGTGCAGAGCCTGCCCGCCGTCGCGAACCCCGCCCCGGTCGTGGCCTGGAACACCGACAAGGTCTACCTGGCCGAACTCGCGGGCGCCGGCGTGCCGACGGTGCGGACCACGATCGCGGCGCCCGGCGAGCACCTCGCGCCGTTCGATTCCGAGGTGGTCGTGAAGCCGTCGGTCGGCGCCGGCTCGCGCGGCGTCGGGCGGTTCACGCCCGACCGGGCCGCCGCGGCCCACCGCCACGCGGCCGGTCTGCACGCGGCCGGCCGGACCGTCCTCGTCCAGCCCTATCTCGACGCCGTTGACCACGCGGGCGAGACCGCGCTGGTGTACTTCGACGGCCGGTTCAGCCACGCGATCCGCAAGGGGCCGATGCTCGCGGCCGGGGCCGCGCACTCGGTGGACGGGGCCGCGCTGTACATCGAGGAGCTGATCGAGGCCCGCGAGCCGCAGCCCGCCGAGCTGGCGGTCGGGGAGGCCGTCCTCGGATTCGTCCGGGAGCGGTTCGGGGGCGACCAGCTCTACGCACGGGTCGACCTGCTGCCGTCGCCCGACGGGCCGGTACTGGTCGAGCTCGAGCTGGTGGAGCCGTCGCTGTTCCTGCTGTTCTCACCGGACGCGCGGGCGGCGGGCGATTTCGCCGGCGCGATCGCAGCCCGGGCATGACCACCTCGACGACCCCGTTCCCGGCCGTCGCCGCGCAGCGCCTGCAGGCCCTGCGTCGGATGAAGCTGATCGCCGGCGGCCTGCTGCTGTTCGCCGCCGCCGTCTACATCGTCTGCCGGGCGGCCGGCGACGGTTCGGGCGCGTGGGGCTACGTCCAGGCGGCGGCCGAGGCGTCGATGGTGGGCGGGCTGGCCGACTGGTTCGCGGTGACGGCGCTGTTCCGCCATCCGTTGCGGCTGCCGATCCCGCACACCGCGATCATCCCGGCCAAGAAGGACCAGATCGGCGAGGGCCTCGCCGGCTTCGTCCAGCAGTACTTCCTGACGACCGAGATCATCAGCGAGCGATTGGCGGCCGCCCGCGTTCCGCAGCGGATCGGCCAGTGGCTGGCCGAGCCGGCGCACGCCCACCGCCTGGCCGAGGAGCTCAGCAGCGCGATCAGCGGCACCGCCAACGTGCTGCGCGACGACGAACTACGCGACTCGGTGGCCGCGTTCGTCGACAAGAGGCTGCGCGACACCGACCTCTCGCCCCTGCTGGCCAAGCTGCTCGACGCGGTCTGCGATGCGGGCCAGCACCAGTCGGCGCTCACCAGCGCGCTGAAGGGCACGACCAAGTTCCTGGACCAGAACCGGGTCGTGTTCCGGCAGCGGGTGAGCGAGGAGTCGCCGGAGTGGGTGCCGGAGTGGGTGGACGACCGCGTCTTCAGCAAGGGGTTCAGCCTGCTGCAGAAATTCCTCGGCGACGTCATCGCCGATCCGAACCACGCGCTGCGGGTCGGCTACGACACCCAGCTCCGCACCCTCGCCGAGCGGCTGCGCAGCGATCCGGAGCAGATCGCCAAGGTCGAGGCGGCCAAGATCGAGATCCTCGACCACCCGAACATCCGGGCCTACCTGACGAACCTCTGGACGACGGTCAAGGAGCTAATCCTGGCCGGCGCCGACGACCCGGACTCCGACGTGCGGCGCTCGGCCGAGTCGCTGACGATGCGGGTGGGCGAGGTGCTGCGGGACGACCCGACGGTCGGGGCGAAGGTCGACGAGGCGCTGCAGCGCCTGGCCGGGCACGTCGCCACGCACTACGCCGACGACATCACCGATGTCATCTCCACCACCGTGGCCCGCTGGGACACCGAGGAGACGAGCCGGCGGCTGGAGATGCAGGTCGGGCGGGACCTGCAGTTCATCCGGATCAACGGCACCGTGGTCGGGGCGCTGGCCGGCCTCGCGATCTACGCGATCAGCCAGCTCTTCTGACGCGCGCTGGGCGCACCGTGAGGACGACCCACAGCGCGGCGACCCACACCAGGCAGGCCCCGAGCATGTGCAGGCCGACGAGCAGCGGCGGGACGTGCAGGAAGTACTGCGTGTAACCGATGACGCCCTGGCCGAGTTCGACGGCGAGCAGGACGAGAGCGGCCCGGCACAGCGCCGGCAGGCGCAGCGCGTACGCCGCGGCCAGCGTCCCGACGGTCAACCCGATGAGGATCATCACGAAGTCGGCGTGCAACTGCGCCAGCCCTCCGATGGGCAGGTCGATGCGGTGCACCGAGCCGTTCTTGACGTCCCCGGCGTGCGGGCCGGCGCCGGTCACGACCGTCCCGGCCACCAGTACCAGCAGGGTGGCGCCCCCGAGGCCGAGGGTGAGCCACCGGACGCCGGCCGGCGGGGCGAGCGCCGGCTGCTCGGCCACGCGCCACCACAACACGAACGTGACGGCGATGATGGCGGCCGAGAGCAGGAAGTGTGCCGCGACCAGCCAGGGGTTGAGGTCGGTCAGCACCACGATGCCGCCGAGCAGCGCCTGGGCCGGGATGCCGGCCAGCGCCAGCACCGCCAGCCGGAGCTGGGTGCGCTGCCGCCAGGCGATCAGCGCGGTCGCGAACAGCGTCAGCCCGACGACGAAGGTGAGCGTCCGGTTGGAGAACTCGATGACGCCGTTGATGCCCAGCTTCGACCGTGGCACCAGCGAGCTGCCCACGCACCGCGGCCAGGTCGGGCAGCCGAGGCCGGAGTTGGTGAGCCGCACCGCGCCGCCGGTGACCACGATGGCCACGTTGAGGACGACCGAGGCCACCGCGAGCCGGCGCAGCAGCACCCGCGAGTGGCCCGTCCAGTACGCGAACCGGGTGAGCGCGGACGCCGGCGGCGACGCGATCACTCCCACCGGAACCACCTCGCCGCGGCCGGGACGGCGACCGCCGCCCAGACGAGCAGCGTGAGCGTGTCCCGGACCGGCAGGCCGTGGCCGCGGAGCAGGACCTCGTGCAGGCCGTCGGACAGCGCGGCCGACGGCAGGCACTGCAGGATGTCGCGGGCCGCCGTCCCGAACTTCGTCAGCGGGATCGCGATGCCACCGGCGAAGAGCAGCACCAGCCAGATCAGGTTGGCCGCGGCGAGCGTCACCTCGGCCCGCAGGGTGCCGGCCACCAGCAGGCCCAGCCCGCCGAACGCGACCGTCCCGAGCACCACGAGCAGCAGTGCGATGGCCGGGTCGCCGTGCGGGTGCCAGGCGAGGACGAAGCCGAACCCGCAGATGAGCGCGATCTGCAGGACCTCCAGCAGCAGGACGGCAAGCGTCTTGCCGCCGACGAGGACGCTGCGGGGCAGGGCGGTGGCGCCGAGGCGCTTGAGCACCGCGTACTTGCGCTCGAAGCCGGTGCCGATCGCCAGCCCGGTGAACGCGGCCGACATGACCGCCAGCGTGACGATGCTCGGCACCACGAAGTCGATGCGCCGCGGTGTGTCGAGGGAGTAGAGCAGCGGCAGGTTGAAGAAGAACAGCAGCAGCAGCGGGATGAGCAGGCGTCAGCAGCACCTGCTCGCCGTTGCGCAGCAACAGCTTGAACTCCATGCCGGTCTGCGCGGCCAGCATCCGGCCCGCGCGGCGCGGTCGCGGGACGGGGCGCGAACGACAGACTGCGTCATGCGCGGAGCTCGCGGCCGGTGAGGTCGAGGAAGACGTCCTCGAGGGTGCGGCGCTCGACGGCGAGTTCCTCGGCGAGCACGTGCTGGGTCGCGCACCACGCGGTGAGGCGGGCCAGCAGCTCCGGGTTGACGTCGCCGGTGACGACGTAGCGGCCGGGCTCCTCCTCCCGGGCCTGCGAGCCGGCGGGCAGGGCGGCGACCAGCGAGTCGAGGCGCAGGTGCGGGACGGCGCGGAACCGGATCTGCCCCTCGGCCCCGGCCCGGGTGAGCTCGGCCGGCGTCCCCTGCGCCACCACGCGTCCCTCGTCGATGACGACGACGGTGTCGGCCAGCTGCTCGGCCTCGTCCAGGAAGTGGGTGGTCAGCACGACGCTGACGCCGTCGCGCTGCAGCGAGCGGACGAGCTCCCACGTGCCGCGGCGCGCCTGCGGGTCCATGCCCGAGGTCGGCTCGTCCAGGAAGACCAGCTCGGGGCGGGCGACCAGCGCGAGCGCCAGGGAGAGGCGCTGCTGCTGCCCGCCCGAGAGGCGCTTGACGGCGGTGCCCGCGACCTCGGTGAGCCCGACGGCGTCGAGCAGCTCGGCCGGGTCCTGCGGGTGGCCCGCGTACGAGGCGAACAGCCGCAGCAGTTCGGCCGCGGTGGCCGCGGTGTAGCCGCCGACGCCGTCCTGCAACATGACGCCGACGCGGGGCCGCAGGTCGGCCGAGCCGGGGTCGAGGCCGAGCACCCGGACGGTGCCGGCGTCGGGGCGGCGGAAGCCCTCGCAGATCTCGATCGTGGTGGTCTTGCCGGCGCCGTTCGGCCCGAGCAGGGCCAGGACCTCGCCGCGCGGCAGCGTCAGCGACAGGCGGTCGACGCGCCCGGCGCCCGGCGTAGCTCTTGACGAGATCCACGATCTCGACGGCGGACGACGCGGGGGACACGGGGTCAGTCTAGGAACGCGGGCCGCCGGCATAGGCAGCGCCTGCGGGGCGGGTGACCTAGGACGTACCGGCGTGCGGGGGAGCGCAGCGGGCCGCGGCGTGCGCGCCGGTCCGGCTGGGGTGGCGCAGCGTGCTCCGGAGCCGATCCACCCGGTCCTGCGCGCTCAGCCGGGAACGGCGCAACCAGCGGCCGAGCAGCCCCAGCGATCGCTCCTTCTGCGCCGCCCGCTCGAGGCGGTGCAGGGCGATCGTGTCGATGATCGGCCGCCCGGTGGCGCGACAGTGGCCTCGACGTGCCGGACGATACGGCGCTCGGCGCGGGTCAGCCGGCGGTAGTCGTCCGCGTGCGGCGCGGCTGGAGTCATGCCCGCAGACTTCCCATTAGCGGAAGCGATTATTCGGCGAGCTTCATGCTCGCGGCGTAGGTGTCGACGTATTCCCGCCGCAGAGGGCCTGGATCCGCGGTGCGGATCTCGTCGGTGACCTCGCGCAGCACCCGGGCGCTGCGCTCCTGGTCGGCGAGGTGCCCGAACGTCAGCGGGGCGCCGAAGTGAACCTCGACCGGCGCCCGGTGCCAGCGGCGGCTACCGGGCGGTTGCACGGCGCGGGTGCCGACCAGCCCGACCGGCACGACCGGTGCGCCGCTGCGGATCGCGAGCCGAGCGACGCCGGTGCGGAACTTGTGCATCCGGCCGTCGGGCGAGCGGGTGCCCTCCGGGAAGATGCCCAGCGCGCCGCCGCCGTCGAGGACCTCCACCCCGATGTCGATGACCGCCGCGGCCGAGCGGGTGTCGGCGCGCGCGACCGGCACCTGGCCCATGCCGTGGAAGAAGGCGGCCATCGCCTTGCCGCGCAGCCCCGGTGTCGTGAAGTACTCGGCCTTGGCGAAGTAGAAGACCTGCCGGCGGGCCCCGAGCGGGATGAAGAACTCGTCGGCGAACGACTGGTGGTTGGCGGCGAGGATCACCGGGCCGGTGGGCGGCACGTGCTGCGGCACCGGATGACCGCGGCCGGTAGACGGCCCGCAGAGCGGGCGCCAGCGTCAGCTCGAGGGCTCGGTACAGCACGCGTCGGCAACCTACCGTGACGAGGTCCGACGGCGCCGCCCCGCCGTGGGAACGCCGGCGGAAATACGTCATACTGGTGTTGTGAAAATCGGAACCGCGTCGACCGCAGGGCCGCAAGGCTCCGGGACCGGTTCGCCGATCGCACCGATCGCGGTGATCGCACCCGCGACACCGTCGCCCGCATCATCCTCGAGCGGGGTCCGCAGAACGCCGCCGACCTCGCCGACCGGCTCGGGCTGTCCGCGGCCGCGATCCGCCGCCACCTCGACGCCCTGGTGGCCGACGGCCTGCTCGACGAGCGCGAGCCGCGCCCCAGCGCCCAGCGCGGCCGGGGCCGTCCGGCGCGCACCTACGCGCTGACCGACGCCGGCCGCGCCGCCTTCCCGCACGCCTACGACGACCTCGCCAACACCGCGCTGCGCTACCTGCGCGAGACCGGGGGTGAGCGGGCGGTCGTCGAGTTCGCCGAGCACCGGGCGGCCGCCCTGGCCAGCAAGCTGGCGCCCGAGGTCGACGCCGGCGCGCCGCTCGCCGGCCGCATCCAGGCCCTGGCCGACGCGCTCACCGCCCACGGCTACGCCTCCACGACCGAGGCGGTTCAGGCCGACGCCGCGGACGGACCGTTCAGCGGCGTGCAGATCTGCCAGCACCACTGCCCGGTCGCGCACGTCGCGGCCGAGTTCCCCGAGCTGTGCGAGGCCGAGACGCGGGCCTTCGAGGAGGTCCTGGGTACCTACGTCCAGCGCCTGGCCACCATCGCCCACGGCGACGGGGTCTGCACCACGCACGTCCCGGTCCCACGCACGAAGCCCACGACAACGGCAGAGCCCGCCCCTTCCGGGAGGAACTGAGATATGACAACCACACCCGAGCGCGTGTTGACGCAGGACGAGCAGATCGACTCGCTCGGCCGCTACGGCTTCGGCTGGGCCGACACCGACGTCGCCGGCGCCAGCGCGCAGGCGCGGGCTGTCCGAGGCGGTCGTCCGCGACATCTCGGCCAAGAAGAGCGAGCCCGAATGGATGCTCGAGCGGCGCCTCAAGGCCCTGTCGATCTTCGACAAGAAGCCGATGCCGAACTGGGGCTCGGATCTCTCGGGCATCGACTTCGACAACATCAAGTACTTCGTCCGCTCCACCGAGAAGCAGGCCGCCACGTGGGACGACCTGCCTGCGGACATCAAGAACACCTACGACAAGCTCGGCATCCCCGAGGCCGAGAAGCAGCGGCTGGTGGCCGGCGTCGCGGCGCAGTACGAGTCCGAGGTCGTCTATCACAAGATCAACGAGGAGCTCGAGCGTCAGGGCGTCATCTTCCTCGACACCGACTCCGGCCTGCGGGAGTACCCGGAGCTGTTCGAGGAGTACTTCGGCTCGGTCATCCCGTCCGGCGACAACAAGTTCTCCGCGCTGAACACCGCCGTGTGGTCCGGCGGCTCGTTCATCTACGTGCCGAAGGGCGTGCACGTCGAGATCCCGCTGCAGGCCTACTTCCGGATCAACACCGAGAACATGGGCCAGTTCGAGCGCACGCTGATCATCGTCGACGAGGACGCCTACGTGCACTACGTCGAGGGCTGCACCGCGCCGATCTACAGCTCCGACTCGCTGCACTCCGCGGTCGTCGAGATCGTCGTGAAGAAGGGCGCGCGGTGCCGTTACACGACCATCCAGAACTGGTCGAACAACGTCTACAACCTGGTCACCAAGCGGGCCAAGGCCGAGGCCGGCGCCACCATGGAGTGGGTCGACGGCAACATCGGCTCCAAGGTCACGATGAAGTACCCGGCCGTCTGGCTGACCGGCGAGCACGCCAAGGGTGAGGTGCTCTCGATCGCCTTCGCCGGCGAGGGCCAGCACCAGGACGCCGGCGCCAAGATGCTGCACCTCGCCCCGCACACGTCCTCGACGATCATCTCCAAGTCGGTGGCCCGCGGCGGTGGCCGCACGTCCTACCGCGGCCTCGTCCAGGTCAACAAGGGCGCGCACCACAGCCGGTCGACGGTCAAGTGCGACGCGCTGCTCGTCGACGACATCAGCCGCTCGGACACCTACCCCTACGTCGACGTCCGCGAGGACGACGTGTCGATGGGCCACGAGGCCACGGTCTCGAAGGTCAGCGAGGACCAGCTCTTCTACCTGATGAGCCGCGGCCTGTCCGAGGACGAGGCGATGGCGATGGTCGTGCGCGGCTTCGTCGAGCCGATCGCCCGCGAGCTGCCGATGGAGTACGCGCTCGAGCTCAACCGGCTGATCGAACTGCAGATGGAAGGCGCTGTCGGCTAAGTGACTGCAACCCTGGCTCATTCCCATGGCGCGCCGACGGGGTCCCCGTCGGAGCGCTTCACCTCGCGCAACCCGGACGACTTCCCGGTCCCGAACACCTCGCAGGAGGACTGGCGGTTCACCCCGCTGGGCCGCATCCGCGAGTTCTTCGAGCCGTTCGAGCCGGACGGCGTGATCGCGGGCGACGAGAGCGTCCCGGCCGGCGCGCGCGTCGAGGTCGTCGACCCGTCGACGCTCGCCGCCTTCGGCACCGCGCTCACGCCGGCCGACCGGGTCAGCGCGCTGGCCATGGCCAACGCGAAGCGCGGCCTGCACGTCACGGTCGACGCCGGGCGCCGAGCTCGCCGAGCCGATCGTGCTGTACCGCAAGGGCATCAGCGGTCGCTCGTACACCCACCACGTCGTCGAGGTCGGCGCCAACGCGCGGGCCACGCTCGTCATCGACCACCGCGGGCTCATCCAGGTGGCGGCCAACATCGAGTTCGTCATCGGCGACGGCGCGCAGCTGTCGGTCATCGCCGTGAACGCCGCCGACGAGGGCTCGATCCAGCTGTCGTCCTACGCCGCGCTCGTCGGCCGGGACGCGAGCTACCGGCACGTCAACGTCACGCTCGGCGGGTCGGTGGTGCGCATCGTCCCGACCGTCCGCTACGCCGGGCCCGGCGGGCTCGGCCGAACTGCTCGGCGTCGAGCTTCGCCGGCGACGGCCAGCACTTCGAGAGCCGGCTGTTCGTCGACCACGCGCAGCCCAAGTGCACGTCCAACGTGCTCTACAAGAACGCGCTGCTGGGTGACTCGGCCCGCACGGTCTGGATCGGCGACGTCCGCATCCGGCCGTCCGCCACCGGCACGGACACCTACGAGATGAACCGCAACCTGCTGCTGTCCGACGGCGCGCGGGCCGACTCGGTGCCGAACCTCGAGATCGAGACCGGCGACATCGCCGGCGCCGGGCACGCCAGCGCCACCGGCCGCTTCGACGACCTGCAGCTGTTCTACCTGCAGTCGCGCGGCATCCCTGAGGACCGAGGCTCGTCGACTGGTGGTCCGGGGCTTCTTCGCCGACGTCGTCGAGCGCATCGGCGTCCCCGACCTGCGAGCGGCAGATCATGACCGCCATCGAGGCCCGCCTCGGCTTCACCCCCGAGCTGGAGAGTTCCGACGCATGAGTGAGCTCTGTTATCCGCGACCTGCACGTCACCGTCGGCGAGGGGCGACGACACCACCGAGATCCTCAAGGGCGTCGACCTCACCGTCCGGTCGGGCGAGACCCACGCGATCATGGGGCCGAACGGGTCGGGCAAGTCCACGCTCGCCTACTCGATCGCCGGGCACCCGAAGTACACCGTCACCGGCGGCTCGGTGACCCTCGACGGCGCCGACGTGCTCGCGATGACCGTCGACGAGCGGGCCCGGGCCGGGCTGTTCCTCGCGATGCAGTACCCGGTCGAGGTGCCGGGCGTGTCGGTGTCGAACTTCCTGCGCACGGCCGCGACCGCGGTCCGGGGCGAGGCGCCGAAGCTGCGCACCTGGGTCAAGGAGGTCAACACCGCCATGACCGAGCTCGAGATGGACAAGGCCTTCGCCGAGCGCAGCGTGAACGAGGGCTTCTCCGGCGGCGAGAAGAAGCGGCACGAGATCCTGCAGCTCGAGCTGCTCAAGCCCAAGATCGCGATCCTGGACGAGACCGACTCCGGCCTCGACGTCGACGCGCTGCGCGTCGTCAGCCAGGGCGTGAACAAGGTGCGGGCCACCGGGATCGGCACCCTGCTGATCACGCACTACACCCGCATCCTGCGCTACATCGAGCCCGACCAGGTGCACGTCTTCTTCGACGGCCGCATCGTCGAGTCCGGCGGCCCGGAACTCGCCGACCGGCTCGAAGACGAGGGCTACGCGCGGTTCGGCGTGAACGAGACGGCGCTACCGGCGGGTAGCCGAACGATGCCATGAGACGTTCGACGTCGAGCGATCCGCAAGGACTTCCCGATCCTTGCGCGCGAGGTGCACGGCGTACCGCTGGTGTACCTCGACAGCGCGAACACCTCGCAGAAGCCGCAGGCCGGTCCTCGACACGCTGACCGAGTTCTACTCGCGGCACAACGCGAACGTCGCCCGGGCCGTCCACACGCTCGGGTCCGAGGCGACGACGCTGTTCGAGGGCGCGCGCGACAAGGTGGCGGCCTTCATCAACGCCCCGAACCGCGACGAGGTCGTCTTCACCAAGAACTCGTCCGAGGCGCTCAACCTCGTCGCCTACGCGATCTCGAACGCCACCACGTTCCCGGGCGCGGACCGGTTCCGCATCGGCCCCGGCGACGAGATCGTGGTGACCGAGATGGAGCACCACAGCAACATCGTCCCGTGGCAGCTGCTGTGCCAGCGCACCGGCGCGACGTTCCGGTGGCTGCCGATCGACGACGACGGCCGTCTGGTCGACTCGGCCATCGACGAGATCATCACCGAGCGCACGAAGGTCGTCGCGTTCGTCCACCAGTCGAACGCGCTCGGCACGGTCAACCCGGTGGCCCGGATCGTCGCCCGGGCGAAGGCCGTCGGCGCGCTGACCGTGATCGACGCGTCGCAGTCGGCGCCGCACCTGCCGCTGGACGTCCAGGCGCTCGGCGCCGACTTCGTCGCGTTCACCGGCCACAAGATGTACGGGCCCGACCGGTGTGGGCGTGCTCTGGGGCCGGTACGACCTGCTGGCCGAGCTGCCGCCGTTCCTCGGCGGCGGCGAGATGATCGAGACCGTCGACCTGTCGGGCACGACCTACGCCGCACCGCCGCACCGCTTCGAGGCCGGCACGCCGATGATCGCCGAGGCGGTCGGGCTCGGCGCGGCGGTCGACTACCTGTCGGCGCTGGGCATGGAGAACGTCGCCGAGCACGAGCATGCGCTGGTCGAGTACGCGCTGCCCCGGCTCGCGGCGATCGAGGGGCTGACCATCATCGGCCCGGCCGACACCGTCGACCGCGGCGCGACCATCGCGTTCACCCTCAAGGGCGTGCACCCGCACGACGTCGCCCAGCTGCTGGACGAGTACGGCATCGCGGTGCGGGCCGGGCATCACTGCGCCCGGCCGGTGTGCGTGCGCTACGGCGTCCCGGCCACCACGCGGGCCAGCTTCGGCATCTACACGACCACCGAGGAAATCGACGCGCTGGTGCACGGCGTTGGCAAGGTGAAGGAGATGTTCACCTGATGACCCTGCCGATGGAAAGCATGTATCGGGAAATCATTCTCGATCACTACAAGCACCCGCAGCACCGCGGCCTGCCCGAGAACTTCGACGCCGAGGTGCACCACGTCAACCCGACCTGCGGTGACGAGGTCACCCTGCGGGTCCGGGTCCAGGACGGCGCGATCACCGACCTCGGCTGGGAGGGCGAGGGCTGCTCGATCAGCCAGGCCTCCACGTCGGTGATGAGCGGGCTCGTCACCGGCAAGCCGGTCGAGGACGCGATCGCGCTGCAGCAGAAGTTCCTCGACCTCATGCAGTCGCGGGGCGAGGCCGAGATCACCGACGAGGACGAGGACGAGCTCGAGGACGCGGTCGCGTTCGAGGGCGTCTCGAAGTACCCGGCGCGCGTGAAGTGCGCGCTGCTGGGCTGGATGGCGATGAAGAGCGCTGTGGCCGAGGCCGGCTGGAGCGAGGCGGAGGTCAGTTCATGACGCAGACAATCCCTTCCCGTGACGACATCGACGAGGCCATGCGAGACGTGGTCGACCCCGAGCTCGGGATCAACGTCGTCGACCTCGGGCTCGTGTACGACGTCCGCGTCGACGAGGGCGAGGGCGGCAACGTCATCACGATCGACATGACTCTGACGTCCGCGGCCTGCCCGCTCACCGACGTCATCGAGGACCAGGCCCATTCGGCGCTGACCGGCGGCCCGAACCCGCTCGCGGCTGACATCAAGATCAACTGGGTCTGGATGCCGCCGTGGGGTCCGGACAAGATCACCGACGAGGGGCGCGAGCAGCTGCGGGCCCTCGGCTTCAATGTCTGAGGCCACCCTCGAGCGGCGCGGCGCGATCACCACCTGGTTCCGCTACGTCGCCGGGGCCGAGGCGCTCTCCTGGCTGCTGCTGATCGTGGCCACGATCGTGAAGTACAGCGCCGACGCGCCGCTCGGGGTGCACGTCATGGGGCCGATCCACGGAACGCTCTTCCTCGGCTACGTGATCCTGGCCCTCGAGGTGCGGCGCCGGTTGTCCTGGGACGCCCGCACCACGCTCACCGTGCTGGCCGAGTCGATCGTCCCCGGCGGCGGGTTCCTCGCCGCCCGCCGCGCCGACCTGAAGTAGCCCGCACCTCGCCCCCTCGCCCGCACCTCGCCCCCCTCCCACGCCTCGCCCCCCTCCCACGCCTCGCCCCCCTCCCACGCCTCGCCCCCCTCTCCCACGGTTGAGTGGCGCCTTACGCGTTGAGTGGCGCCTTATAGGGCGCCACTCAAGCGACAAGGCGCCACTCAACCGGACGCGGTCGAGAAGGCGCCACTCAACCGGACGCGGTCGACCCGGACGCGGTCGACAAGGCGCCACTCAACCGGACGCGGGCAGCCCGAGCAGTCGGGGTCGGTCGGCCCGGCCGACCTCGGCGCAGAGGGCCGCCGCGACCGCGCACAGGGCGGCGGCCGCGTAGAACGCCGGATCGTAGGTCCCGTCCAGGTCGCGGATCACCCCGGCGCCGGACGCGGCCAGCGCCGCCCCGAGCTGGTGGCCGGCGAACACCCAACCGAACACCACCGGCGCCCGGTCGCCGAAGTGCTTGCGGCACAGGGCGACGGTCGGCGGCACGGTGGCCACCCAGTCCAGGCCGTAGAAGAGGATGAAGACGAACGTGCTCGGGCTCGTGTCCGGCGCGAGCAGTGACGGCAGGGCGAGCAGCGACAGCCCCCGGCCGAGGTAGTAGACGATGAGCAGCGTCGCGGGGTTGTAGCGGTCGGTCAACCAACCCGAGGCGATCGTGCCGCAGACGTCGAAGATGCCCACCACCGCGAGCAGTCCGGCGGCCGTCGTCGCCGGCATCCCGTGGTCGTGCGCGGCCGGGATGAAGTGGGTGCCGATCAGCCCGTTCGTCGTCGCGCCGCAGATCGCGAAGCTGCCGGCGAGCAGCCAGAACACCCACGTCCGAGACGCTTCGGTGAGCGCCCGCACGGCCACGCTCGCGCTGCTGCCGACCCGCTGCGACGGTGGCGGACCGGGGTCGAGGTCGGTGGCGCCGTACGCCCGGATCCCGGCGTCGTGCGGGTGGTTGCGCAGGAGCAGCACGACGAGCGGCACCACCGACAGCGCCGCGATCGCCACGACCAGCGAGGACGACTTCCACCCGTGGTGCGCGGTCACCCGCGCGACGACCGGCAGGAAGATCAGCTGGCCGGTGGCGTTGGCGGCGGTGAGGATGCCGCTGACCAGGCCGCGCCGCGCGACGAACCACCGGGTGGAGACCGTCGCGACGAAGGCCATCGACATCGAGCCGGTGCCGATGCCGACGAGCACGCCCCAGAACAGGATGAGCTGCCAGCTGTGCGTCATGAAGACGGTCAGCCCGCTGCCGGCGGCCACGAGCAGCAGGGCGGCCGTCACGACCGGCCGGATGCCGAAGCGGTCCATCAGGGCGGCGGCGAACGGCGACATGAGGCCGAAGAGCGTCATGTTGACCGACATCGCCGCGCCGATGGTGCCGTGCGACCAGCCGAACTGCGCGTGCAGCGGGTCCATCTGGACGCTCGGTACCGAGCGGAACCCGGCGGCGCCGAGCATCGTGACGAAGGTGACGGCGGCGACGACCCAGGCGAGGTGCGGGCGGCGGCGGCGCGCCGGAACCGGCTCGCCGGTCTGCGCGCAGGTGTCGGTCAGGCTCACCTGGCCATCGTGGCGACCAGGGCCCGGCGCAAACCAGTGGCCGGAACGCCAATATGTGCAAGAATCCTGCCATGGCCCGCCGAGTCGCCCCGCCGCACCGGGTTGCGGTCCTGCTGCTGCCGCCGGTCATCGGCTTCGACGCCACGATCCCGGTCCAGTTGCTGGGCAGCGCGACGGGTCCGGACGGCCGGCCGCTGTACGACGTGACGATGGTCGGGCTGACCGGTGAGCCGGTGCCGACGAGCTCGGGCTACGCCATCGTGCCGGCCGCCGGGGCGGCCGCGCTGGCCGAGGCGGACACGGTCATCGTGCCGGGCACGCAACTGCGCGAGGTGCGCTTCGAGGGCACCCTGCCCGACGACCTGCGGGCGGCGCTCGGGCTCATCCGCCCGGGCACCCGGCTCGTGTCCATCTGCACCGGCGCGTTCGTCCTCGGTGCCGCCGGTCTGCTGGACGGGCGGCCGGCGACCACCCACTGGCAGCACACCGAGCAGTTCCGCACGCTTTACCCGACGGTCGCCCTGGACGAGGGGCTGCTGTTCGTCGACGACGGCGACGTGCTGACCTCGGCCGGGCTCGCCGCCGGCATCGACCTCTGCCTGCACATCATCCGGCGCGATCACGGCACGGCCGTCGCCAACGCGTCGGCCCGTTACTGCGTCGTCCCGCCGTGGCGCGAGGGCGGCCAGGCGCAGTTCATCGACCGGCCGGTGCCGGCGCCCGACGAGCAGAGCACCGCGTACGCCCGGCAGTGGGCCCTGGGCCATCTCGACCAGCCGCTCGACCTCAGCCGGCTCGCCGCCGAGGCCCGGATGAGCGTCCGCACGTTCAACCGGCGCTTCCGCGAGGAGACCGGCCGCTCGCCCGGGGCCTGGCTCATCGAACAGCGGGTCGACCACGCCCGGCACCTGCTGGAGGCGACCGATCTGCCGGTCGACGAGGTCGCGGCGCGGGCCGGGCTGGGCTCCGGGGCCACGCTGCGCCAGCACCTGCGCACCGCCGTCGGCGTCTCCCCACTGGCGTACCGCCGTACCTTTCGGCCACGCTGAGCGGCGTGACCGACGACGGCTGGTACCCCGACCCCACCGGCCGCCACGCCGAGCGGCTCTACCTGACCGGCGTCTGGACCCGCCGGGTGCGGGCGGCGGACGGCACCGAGCTCACCGAGGGCGAGGACCACAGCGGCGCCATGGCCGCGGCCGGCCGCCCGTCCGGCCCGCCGTCGAACCGTCCGGTGGTGCGCCGGGAGCCCTACGGCTGGTCGGTCGAGCGGCCGTCGTGGGGGCTGGCGATCGCGATCATCGGGGCGCTGCTCGCCGTGTTCGGGTTCACCGCGATCGACTGGGCCGCGGGTGTCAGCTTCGAGGACGCGCGGCACGCGGTCGACCTCGACACCACCGGGTTCAACGTCGTCACCCAGGCCTACATGAAGGTCATCTACCTGCCGTTGCTGATCGTCACCGTCCTCACCGGGCTGCTGGCGCCGGTGGGCCGGATGGTCGCCCGCGTGGCCATCGCCCTGGCCGGCGTCCTCGGTGGCGGCGGCCTCGTCGCCGCCGTGATCTGGATCGAGTCGGGTGGCGTCGGGACGGGCGCGAGCCGCGGCGACGCGCTGCCGGTGCTGGTCGTGATGGTGGCCGTGGGCGTCGTCTGTGCGGCGTTGGGCGTCGGCGCGTTCTTCGAGGGGACGGCGGTGCTGGCTCGCGGCCTGGCGGCCACGCTGGCCGGGCTGGCGGTGGTCCTGCACGTCTTCGTGGTCGAGGACGTCTTCTCCGGCTCGACCGAGTCGGCGTTCGGGCCCTGGGCCTGCGCGATCGGTTACGCGCTGCTGGCGATCGCGCCGGTGCTGCCCTACCGGCGGATCCTGCACACGTAGCCGTCAGGGTGGCGTCGTCGTGTGATCCGTCCCGGCCGCGTCCGCTGCACGACTGCGTCGCGACGATCCTGCCCAATCTGCGGTCAGTCGGCGCGGCGGGCGGGGATCGCGCCGAGCAGCCAGTACTGCCCGGCGGCCGCCACCGCGCCGAACAGCAGGCAGCCCAGCGCGGTCAGCGTGGGGGAGACCGCGAACGAGGACGTGCCGAGCAGCGGCGCCAGCAGGTCGGACGCGCCCCACGCCAGGCCGAGGGCACCGGCGTACCGCCCGCGCATGTGCTCCGGCGCCAGCGCGGCGATGGTGGCCTGGAAGGACCCGCTGACCAGGATCTCGCCGAGCGTCCACAGGGCCACCGTGCCGCCGAACTGCCCTGCGTTGTCGCAGTACGGCGTGGCGGCCAGCCCGACCCCGACGAGGGCCAGCCCGCCCGGCAGGACCGCGCGGCGCGGGAAGCGCCGCAATGACCCGATGAGCAACGGTTGCAGCACGATGATCAGCACGCCGTTGATGGCGATGACGTAGCCGAACAGCGAGGCCGACAGTCCGGCGTGGCGGATCGACAGCGGCAGCAGCACCGTCGCCTGGCCGTAGAGGACGGCGTACGCGAGCATGATCAGCGTCGCGGCGAGCAGCAGGCGGTCGGTGCGCAGCAGACGGACGGGATCGCTGAGCCGGGCCCCGCGGTCCTCCGGCGGCGCGTCCGGGCGGGTCTCGGGGATGAAGTGCACCGCGAGCAGGCCGAAGGCCAGGGTGGTCACGGCGTCGAGGACGAACAGCGGGCCGAAGCCCAGGTGCAGCAGGACGCCCGCGGCGACCGACGCGATCGAGAAGCCGAGGTTGATGGCCCAGAACAGCAGGGCGTAGGCCCGTTCGCGGTCGAGCTCGTCGACCACGTCGGCAATGGCCGCCGTCGCCGCCGGCCGGTACATGTCGCCGACCAGTCCGACGACGAAGCCCAGCGCCGCGATCAGCCCGAGCCCGCGGGCGACGCCGAGGCCGGCCAGCGCGGCGGCGGTCAGCGCGAGGCTGAGCCCGAGCGTGGCCCGCCGCCCGACCCGGTCGGTCAGCACCCCGCCGACCGGCTGGGAGAGCATCGACCCGACGCCCCACAGGGTGAGGACGAAGCCGGCCGTCTGCACGGTGATGTGCCGGGGACCGGTGAGGTACAGCACGAAGAACGGCTCGATGAACGTGCCGGCCCGGTTGACGAGCGTGCCGATCCAGAGCCACCAGAACGGTCCCGGCAGGCCGGCGGTGCGCTGATCGACGAAACTCGACCAGCGGCTCGGCGCAGCGAGCGGTGCGGTGTCGTCGGCGGCGGTCGCGGTCGGCGTGCAGAGATCGTCCATCGTCTGCCAATCAACCACCCCGGTCACGACGATTTCGGTCGCCGCCGGCCCCGGCCCGTCCCCGGGGCGCGGCGATTCCGGTGGGCGCGGGACGGTACCGTAGGGGACGTGGTCCGAACTGAGAGGTGACATGGCAGCTCCGACACCACCGCCATGCCCTCTTCCAGGAGACCGTCGATGATCACCGCAACCGAGCTCGAGCTGCGCGCCGGAGCGCGCATCCTGCTCGAACCCACCACCCTGCGCGTCCAGCCCGGCGACCGGATCGGGCTCGTCGGCCGCAACGGCGCGGGTAAGACCTCCACGCTGCGCACCTTCGCCGGCGAGACGCTGCCGCACGGCGGCCGGCTCGACCGCACCGGTCCGGTCGGCTACCTGCCCCAGGATCCGCGGACCGGCGACCTCGAGGTACTCGCCCGCGACCGCGTGCTGTCCGCCCGCGGCCTCGACACCCTCGTCACCGACATCGCGAAGGCCCAGGTCCAGCTGACCGAGCGGCCGGACGACGAGGGGCTGCTGCGCCGCTACGGCAGCCTGGAGGAGCGCTTCACCGCACTCGGCGGGTACGCGGCCGAGAGCGAGGCGGCCCGCATCTGCGCGAACCTCGGCCTGCCCGACCGCGTGCTCGGCCAGCCGCTCGCAACGCTGTCGGGCGGCCAACGCCGGCGGGTGGAACTTGCGCGGATCCTGTTCGCCGACTCCGGCGCCGAGCCGACAACCATGCTGCTGGACGAGCCCACGAACCACCTCGACGCCGACTCGATCGTGTGGCTGCGCGACTTCCTGCGCCAGCACACCGGCGGCCTCGTGCTGATCAGTCACGACGTCGGCCTCCTCGACGCGGTCGTCAACAAGGTCTGGTACCTCGACGCGAACCGGTCGGCGGTCGACGTCTACAACGTCGGCTGGAAGACCTACCTGCAGCAGCGCGAGGCGGACGAGAAGCGGCGGCACCGGGAGCGGGCGAACGCCGAGCGCAAGATCGACGCGCTGAAGAGCCAGGCCGACAAGATGCGGGCCAAGGCGACGAAGGCCCGCGCCGCGCACCAGATGGACCGCCGCGCGGCCGCGCTCGCCGCCGGGCTGGCCGAGGTGCGGGTGCACGACAAGGTGGCCCGGCTGCGCTTCCCGGCGCCGGCCCCGTGCGGCCGCACGCCGCTGACCGCGGAAGGGTTGTCGAAGTCCTACGGCTCGCTCGAGGTCTTCACCGACGTCGACCTCGCCGTCGACCGCGGCGCGCGGGTCGTCGTCCTCGGCCTCAACGGCGCGGGCAAGACGACGCTGCTGCGGCTGCTGTCCGGCATCGAGCCGCCCGACACCGGCGAGGTGGTTCCGGGCCACGGGCTGCGGCTGGGGTACTACGCCCAGGAGCACGAGACGCTCGACCACGACCGGACCGTCCTCGAGAACATGCGCACCTCCGCATCGGCGGTCGGCCGGGCCGATCTCACCGATACCGAACTGCGCAAGATCCTCGGCGCGTTCCTGTTCTCCGGCGACGACGTGGACAAGCCGGCCGGCGTCCTCTCCGGTGGCGAGAAGACCCGGCTGGCCCTGGCCATGCTGGTAACGAGCGCGGCGAACGTGCTGCTCCTGGACGAGCCGACGAACAACCTCGACCCGGTGAGCCGCGACCAGGTCCTGGACGCGCTGCGGACCTTTGCCGGTGCGATCGTGCTCGTCACGCACGACGAAGGGGCGGTCGAGGCGCTGCAGCCGGAGAAGGTGATCCTGCTCCCGGACGGCATCGAAGACAGCTGGAGCGAAGAGCTCGCGGATCTGATCACACTCGCCTGACTCAAGGCATTCCGGGCATTCCCTTCACATTGCGTAAGGCAAGGGATGGCACGGAATAGCCGGGTGGTCGGGCGGTCTATCTCGCTTTGGTCGCAAGGCGGCGTCATCCGACGTTCGTGCGTCCGGACGATCTTGCCGCGCGCTGTCGGAGGCTGCTATCAATCGGCACAGAGATCAAAGCGGCGAACAACGCCATCCAGGGCAACGAACCACCGGGCCAGTAGCCGGAGTAAGGGGAACACACTGTGGCTGTTCTGAAGAAGGGCGCCCGCATCACCGGCGCCGACCGCAACAAGCTCGCGGCCGAGCTGAAGAAGGCATACGACAAGGGGACGAGCATCCGCGAGCTGGCCGACAAGCACGGCCGCTCCTACGGCTTCGTCCACCGCGTGCTCTCCGAATCCGGTGTGACGCTGCGCGGCCGGGGTGGCGCAACGCGCACCAAGGCCACAGCCGCAAAGGCCAAGGCCAAGGCGAAGTAACCTGGCGGCCATGCCGTCACTCGAGATCGACCCGGAGGCTGGCTTCCGGGTCGATTCTCATGAGGGGCTCGCGACGATCACCCTCGATCGTCCGGATCGCCTGAACTGCCAGTCACCGACGATGTGGGACGCGCTCGTGCAGGCGCGGCGCGACCTGCCGGCCACGACCCGGGTGGTGGTCATCCGCGGTGAGGGGCGCGCCTTCTCGGCCGGGCTGGATCGGGCCCTGCTCAGCGCGGACGGCATCCTCGCGCTGCCGCGCATGTCCCAGGCCGATGCGACGGCGCGGGTGGCGCGCTGGCAGCGAGCCTTCGACTGGACCTCGCGCCCCGATCTCGTCAGCATCGCGGCGGTGCAGGGGCACGCGGTGGGCGCCGGGTTCCAGCTCGCGCTGGGCACGGACATCCGCATCCTCGCCGACGACGCGAAGCTGACGATGGCCGAGCCGGCGCTGGGCATCGTGCCCGACCTCGGCGGCACCAAGCGGCTCGTCGACCTCGTCGGCTACTCGATCGCGGCCGACATGGTGCTGACGGCTCGCCCGATCGACGCCGACGAGGCGCTGCGCGTCGGGCTCGCCTCGCGGGTTGTGGCGGCGGACGCGCTCTCCGCCGCCGTCGAGCAGACCGTGACCGCCCTGCTGGCGATCGACCGGGACGCGGCGGTCGAGAACAAGGCGCTCCTGCTGGCCGCGCCCGGCCGGACGCAGGACGAGCAGGAGGCGGCCGAGCGCGACGCGCAGTACCGCCGCCTGCGCGCCCTGGTCGGCCTCGACCGCGAGGCCTGACCGGCCGAGTCCCGACGGACCCGTCCGTCCCGTCAGTTGAGTGGCGCCTTTCCGGCTGAGTGGCGCCCTATAGGGCGCCACTCAGCCGTGAGGGCGCCACTCAACCGGGTGGGAGGGGACCGCACGGGAGCTGGGGTGGGTCGGACGTTGTCCGCCCTGAGCGGACAATGGACTGGCGCGCCCGCTCCCGGCGTTGGCGCCGGTGGAGGTTTGCCTTGTCGATGGACCATATGAACGCCATGCGGGCGATGCGCTCGATGGGTCGGCGCGATCCCAATGTCGTCGACAAGGCGTTACCGCCCGGCACCTGGCGCCGGGTCCTGCGCTTCGCCGGCCCCTACCGGCTGGACCTCACGGTCTTCCTGATCATGGTCATCGGCGATGCCCTGATCGGCGTCATCACGCCGATCCTCGCCGGCCGGGTCATCAACCAGATCACCCGGCACGGGGCGGCGCACGTGGTCGTCCAGATCGCCTTCGTCATCGCCGGCCTGGCCGTCGTCGACGCCGGGCTCTCCTTCGCCCAGCGCTGGTACTCCGCCCGCATCGGTGAGGGGCTCATCTACGACATGCGGACGTCGGTATTCGACCACGTGCAGCGTATGCCGCTCGCCTTCTTCACCCGCACCCAGACCGGCGCGCTGGTCAGCCGGCTCAACAACGACGTCCTCGGCGCGCAGCAGGCGTTCACGTCGACGCTGTCCGGCTTGGTGTCCAACGTCGTCAGCCTCGTGCTCACGGCCGGCGTGATGTTCACCCTCTCCTGGCAGATCACCCTGATCTCGATCGTCATGCTGCCGGTCTTCGTCATCCCGGCCCGGCGCATCGGCGCCAAGCTGCAGGAGATCACGCGGGAGTCCTACAACCTCAACGCGTCGATGAACGCCACCATGACCGAGCGGTTCAACGTCGCCGGTGCGCTGCTGGTCAAGCTCTTCGGCCACCCGGACGACGAGGACGCCTCGTTCAGCTCGCGCGCGGCGCGGGTGCGCGACATCGGCGTGACGTCGGCCATGTACGGCCGCGCGTTCTTCGTCTCCCTCACCCTCGTCGCATCGCTCGCCCAGGCCCTCGTCTACGGCCTCGGTGGCTGGTTCGCCATCAAGGGCGAGCTGTCGGCCGGCACCGTCGTCACGCTCGCCCTGCTGCTCAGCCGGCTGTACGGCCCGCTGACCGCCCTGTCCAACGCGCGGGTCGACGTCATGAGCGCGCTCGTCAGCTTCGACCGGGTCTTCGAGGTGCTCGACCTCGAGCCGATGGTCGCCGACGCCCCGGACGCCACCGAGCTACCCCGTGACGCCCGCTCGATCGAGTTCGCCGACGTCCACTTCGCCTACCCGACGGCGGCCGACGTCTCGCTCGCCTCGCTCGAGGACGTCGCGGTGCTCGACAGCGGCGCCTCGCCCGAGGTGCTGCACGGCGTCTCGTTCCGGGCCGCCCCGGGGGAGATGATCGCCTTGGTCGGCCCGTCCGGCGCGGGCAAGACGACCATCAGCCAGCTCGTCCCGCGCATCTACGACGTCACCGGTGGGCAGGTGCTGGTCGGCGGCCGGGACGTCCGCACGGTCACCCAGCAGTCGCTGCGCGACCGGATCGGCGTGGTGAGCCAAGAGGCCCACATGTTCCACGAGACCATCCGGGCCAACCTGACCTACGCCGCGCCGGCGGCCACCGACGACGAGCTCTGGGACGCCCTGGAGGCCGCGCAGATCGGCGAGCTGGTGCACGGCCTGCCCGACGGTCTCGACACCGTCGTCGGCGATCGCGGTTACCGGCTCTCCGGCGGCGAGAAGGCCCGCCTCGCCATCGCCCGGCTGCTGCTCAAGGCCCCGGAGATCGTCATCCTCGACGAGGCCACTGCCCACCTCGACAGCGAGAGTGAGGTGGCGGTGCAGGAGGCGCTGTCCCGGGCGCTCGCGGGCCGCACGTCGCTGGTGATCGCCCACCGGCTCTCGACGATCCTCAACGCCGACCTGGTCATCGTCCTCGAGGCCGGCCGGGTCGTGGAATCAGGCCCGCACGCCGAGTTGCTCGCCCGCGGTGGTCTGTACGCCGAGCTCTACCGCACCCAGTTCGAGCGGCAGGCCGCCGGCGTCGACTGACGGCTGCGGCGTTGCGATGGTCGCGGCCTCACCACAGGGGCCGAGACCGACGTCCGGTCGGCGACCGACGCCCCCGGGCGGTCAGGCCGGCAGGCTCGAGGCCCGGGACAGCGGATCGGCGAGCAGGGCGGCGAAGGCCACCTCGGCTGCCCCGAGCAGCGCGGAGTCGGCACCGAACGACGGCTGACGCACCTCGACGGTGTGGCCGGGCGCGTCGAGGGCGAAGCGCATGAGCGCGGCTTCGATCTGCGGGCGGGCCAGATCGAGCAGCTCGGACAGGTACCCGCCGAGCATGATCAGCTTGGGGTTCAGCGTGTTGACCAGGCTGGCCATCGCCCGGCCGAGGGACTCCGCGACCTCGCGGACGGCGGCCAGCGCGTCGCCGTCGCCGTGCCGGGCATCGGCGAATACCGCCCGGGTCGCCTCGTCGCTGGGCGGTTGCGGGCGCCCGGCGAGCCGGAGCAGGGCCCCCTCACCGATGTAGGTCTCGACGCAGCCGTGCTTGCCGCAGTGGCACTCCGGCCCGGTGACGTCGACGACGTTGTGCCCGATCTCCCCGGCGTGGCCGTCGCGGCCGTGCAGCGGTCGGCCGCCGGCGATGATGCCGGCTCCGACGCCCACTCGGCCGAGCAGGAACACCACGTCGTCGATCTGGCGCGAGTCACCGCGGCGGTGCTCGGCCAGGACGGCGAGGTCGGCGTCGTTGCCGATGACGATGTTCGCGCAGCCGCCGAGTTGCTCGGCGAGCAGTTCGGCGAAGCCGACGTCGCGCCACTCGAGGTTCGGCGCCACGGCCACGCGCTGCGTTCCGCGGTCGATCGTGCCGGGGATGCTCACACCCACGCCGAGCGGCCCGCCCGGGCGCCCCGACTCGTCGCCGACGAGGCGCACCAGGTCGGCGACGAGTTCGGCCACCCGGCCGGGCACGGTGATCTCCGGCCCGGCCGGCTGCACCTTGCGGGCCAGCACGGTCCCGCCGATGCCGACGGCCGCGGTCACGATCTGGGTGACGTCGAGGTCGACGGCCACCACGTACGGGCCGCCGCTGTACGGGGTCACGACGTGGCTGGGGCGGCCGACGCCCGAGCCTCCGGTCGGTACGGCCTCCTCCACGAGCCCGAGCTCGATGAGATCCGCCACCAGTGCGCCGATCGTCGACCGGCTGACCCCGAGACGCTGGGTCAGCTCGGCGCGGGTCAGGGCGCCGTCCCGGTGCACGTGGTCGAGCACGAGGGCGAGATTGTGGCGGCGGATCGCATCGGGGCGAGCCGCGGGGGAGGCGCGCACGAGAGCTCTAGGTGAGACCGGTGGCACCGGCGCGCCGCCGGGACAGGGCGTCGACGGCCGCAGCGAGCAGCAGCGCGAGTCCGATCGCGATGTACTGCACCGATGAGCTGTTCCCGCCTTGCACCAGGTTGGCCGTGCCGTTGTAGATGACCTCCACCACCGCGCCGCCGATGACGGCGTCGATCATCCGGCCCCGGCCACCGAAGAGGCTGGTGCCGCCGATGACGGCCGCGCCGACCGCGAGCAGCAGGGTGTTGCCCCCGTAGTTGGCCACGCTGACCGACTCCACGTTGGAGGCGATCATGATGCCGCCGACGGCCGACATGAATCCGGACAGGACGAAGACCGAGATGCGGATGCGGTCGACCGCGATACCGGCCCGGCGTGCCGCCTCCTCGTTCCCGCCCACGGCGTAGACGTGTCGCCCGTACCGGGTTCGTCCCAGGACGAAGGTGAAGGCGACGAAGAGCACGAGCAGGACCGGGACCACCCACGGAACGCCCTCGACGGCCTTCGGCCGGACGAACTTGATCTGGCCGCCGACGTTCTGCGCGAACGGCTGCTTGTGCAGCGCCCGGTTCTGGCTGAGCAGGAAGACCATGGCGAAGGTGACCAGCGCCAGCACGGCAACCTTGCTGATGTAGACGCCGGGCGGTTCGGCCGGCAGCCCCTGGCGGATCCGCGAGAGCACGGCGGCCGCCTTGGTCGCGGCGTAGCCGGCCACGACGATGATCGCCAGCATCCACCCGGCCCACAGCGGCATCTGCTCGTTGGCGAAGGCGTTGACGACGGAGTCGGTGATCGTGACGTTGCCGTGCTGACCGGCACCGTTGTTGACGATGTACAGCATCACGCCCTGGAAGGCGAGGAAGAACGCCAGGGTCACGATGAAGGACGGGATGCGCACCTTGGCCCGCAGCCACCCGACGATGAACCCGATGACCAGGCCGGTGACCAGGGCGCTGCCGATGGACAGGTACCAGTCCCAGCCGTAGCCGACCATGAGCCGGACCATCACCGCCGCCGACACCCCGGCGGTGTAGCCCGCCGCCAGATCGATCTCACCGAGGAGCAGGACGAGCACCAGCCCCATGGCGATGAAGATCGTCGCCGTGCCCTCGGTGAACATGTTCCCGAAGTTGAACAGGCTGTGGAACGACGGTTGCGCGAACGAGAAGATCAGGGCCAGGACGACGACCCCGCTGGCCGCGGGCAACGAACCCATGTCGCCGCCGCGCAGCCGGCGGATGTAGTTGTGCAGGTAGTCGCGGGTGCCACCGGCGACCGGCGCGTTGATCGTGAACGGCGCGTACTCGTCGTCAGCTGCCGGCTCGGCGACCTCGGTCTGCGGCTTGTCGATGCTGGTCACGCCGGCACCCCGTTCTCGTTGGCAGCCGATGCTTCACTCTTGCCGCCGGTGGTGATGAGCTCGATGACCTGCTGCTGGTTGACATCCGAGCGCTTCACCTGGGCGGCCATCTCCCCGAGGTAGAGCACGGCGATCCGGTCGGCGACCTGGAGCACTTCGTTCATGTTGTGGCTGATGAGCACGACGGCGACCCCGCGGTCGGCCAGGCGGCGGACCAGTGCGAGGACCTGGGCCGTCTGCGCCACGCCCAGGGCGGCGGTCGGCTCGTCGAGGATCACGACCTTGGAGTTCCAGAGCACCGCCTTGGCGATGGCGACCGTCTGCCGCTGCCCGCCGGAGAGGCTGGACACGCGCTGCCGTACCGACTTGACCGTGCGGACCGACAGGGAGGCGAGGGTGTCCTGCGCCGACTGCTCCATGCTGCTCTCGTTCAGCACGAAGGCGCGGTGGCGCTCGCGGCCGAGGAACATGTTCTGCACGATGTCGAGGTTGTCGGCGAGGGCGAGGTCCTGGTACACGATCTCGATGCCGAGCGCGCTCGAGTCGCGCGGCGCGTGCACGTGCACCACCTTGCCCTCGAACCGGTACTCGCCCGAGTCCATCGTGTAGGTGCCACTGATGCACTTGACGAGCGTCGACTTGCCGGCACCGTTGTCGCCGACCAGCGCCGTCACCTGGCCCGGGTAGGCCGCGAAGTCGACGTTCTTGAGCACACTGACCGGTCCGAAGCTCTTGTTGATCTTGCGCATCTCCAGGATGGGCTCGTCAGCCACGGGCGCGCTCCTTACGTGGTCGTGGGGTGAAGACAACAGAGGATGGCCGCCGCCGCATCGAGGCAGGCGGCGGCCACCCGGCCTGTTGTTACTTGACGCCCGCCGCGGTGCACTTGGCGGCGTAGGAACCGGTGCACACCGTGTTCTTCGGCGTGTACTGGTCGTTGATCGGCAGGGCCACGTTCGCCTTGGTGATGGCGACCGGGGTCGCGAGGATCGCCGGGACGTCCTTGCCGGTCTTCGGGTCCTTGATCGTCACGCCGCCGGTGTCCGGGGCCTGCCCGTTGGCCAGCTGCGCGATCGCCTTGATCGCCGGGTCCGCCTCAGCGGTCGACGGCTTGTAGATGGTGAAGCACTGGTTGCCGTCGAGGATCTGCTGCAGGCCACCGGCAGTGGCGTCCTGGCCGCTGACCGCGACCTTGCCGTTGAGGCCCTGCCGCTTGAGGTCGGTGATGACCGCGCCGGCCATCGTGTCGTTGGCGACCATCACGGCCTTGATGTTCGGGTGCGCGGCGAGCATCGAGTTGAACACCCGGCCGGCCGTCGGGGCGTCCCACTGGCCGGTCTGCTTGGCCACGCGGGTCCAGCCCGGGGTCTTGGAGAGCACGCCGTCGTAGCCCTGGGCGAACAGGGTGGCGTTGTTGTCGGTCGGCGCGCCGTCGATGTCGACGTACTGGACCGACTTCTGGCCCTTCACCTGCGGGCACTGGGTGAGCGCGTTGCCCTGGGTCTCGCCGACCTTCACGTTGTCGAACGACACGTAGAGCGCGGCGCCGCCGCCGGGGGTGAGCCGGTCGTAGTCGACCGGGATGACGCCGGCCTTGCTGGCCTGCTGCTCGATCGCGGCGCCCGATGCGGCGTCGAGGTCGACGATCATCAGAACCTTGACCCCCGAGGCCTCCATCTGCTGGGCGATGGTCTTCATCTTGGGGGCCGAGCCGTTGGCGTTCTGGATGTCGCAGCTCAGGTTGTACTTCGCACAGTCAGCCTTCAGCGCGTTCGGGTCAGCCGTGACCCAGCGGGGCGAGGACGTCGTGTCGGGCAGGATGATGCCGACCTTCGCGCCCTTGCCGTCGATCGTGCCGGACCCGCCGCCGGACGATGCCGGCGCCGCGGGAGAGCTCGCCTGCGAACTGCCGCCGCCGGCGGCGGACGAATTGCCGCCGCCCGACTTGCTGGAACTGCACGCGGACAGGGCGAGCAGGGCAGCCCCGAGTGCAGTGATGGTCACTGTCGTCTTGCGCATGAGCAGGTCACGCCTTTCCCCTCTGGAGGCCCCTGTGCCTAGCCGAATTTGTTCGACAGGTACCCCGTGAATGTTGTGCGCGCGAACATATCCCAGGGTGGGACGTGTCACCAGGGAAAGAGACCCAGTTGTTACAACTTGATGACTTAAGGCCCAGCACCACACGAAGGCCTCACGTCAGAAGCGCCCGCCGGCGCACCGGCGGGCGCTCTCCGAAAGGGTCAGAGCAGCGAGCGGAGGACGTACTGCATGATCCCGCCGTGCCGGTAGTACTCGGCCTCGCCCGGGGTGTCGATGCGGACGCGCGCCTCGAATTCGGTGTCGCCGGCCTTGACGGTCACCGTCCGGGGCGTGCTGCCCTCGTTGAGCGCTTCGATGCCGGTGATGTCGAACGTCTCCTCGCCGGTGAGGCCGAGCGACCCGGCGCTCTCGCCGTCGGGGTACTGCAGCGGCAGCACGCCCATGCCGATGAGGTTCGAGCGGTGGATGCGCTCGTAGGACTCCGCGATGACGGCGCGGACGCCGAGCAGCGCCGTACCCTTCGCCGCCCAGTCCCGCGAGGAGCCGGAGCCGTACTCCTTACCGGCCAGGACGACCAGCGGCGTGCCGGCCTCGGCGTAGTTGACCGAGGCGTCGTAGATCGGTCGTCACGCTCGCCGTCCTTGGTGAAGTCGCGGGTCACGCCGCCCTCGGTGCCCGGCGCGAGCTGGTTGCGCAGCCGGATGTTGGCGAACGTCCCGCGGATCATCACCTCATGGTTGCCGCGCCGGGAGCCGTAGGAGTTGAAGTCGCGGCGGTCGACGCCGTGCTCGGAGAGGTATTTGCCGGCCGGTGAGTCGGTCTTGATCGCGCCGGCCGGGCTGATGTGGTCGGTCGTCACCGAGTCGCCGAGCTTGAGCAGCACCCGCGCCCCGGTGACGTCGGTGACCGGCGACGGCTCGGTCTGCATCCCCTCGAAGTACGGGGGCTTGCGGACGTAGGTCGACTCCGCGTCCCACTCGAAGGTCGCTCCCTCGGGCGTCGGCAGGCCCTGCCAGCGCTCGTCGCCGGCGAAGACGTCCGCGTAGTCCTTGCTGAACATCTCGCTGGCGATGGCCGAATCGATGGTCTCCTGGATCTCCTGCGGCGAGGGCCAGATGTCGTGCAGGTAGACGGGGTTGCCGTCCGCGTCCGTGCCCAGCGGGTCGTTGATCAGGTCGACGTCCATCGACCCGGCGAGGGCGTAGGCGACCACCAGCGGCGGCGAGGCGAGGTAGTTCATCTTCACGTCGGGGTTGATCCGGCCCTCGAAGTTGCGGTTGCCGGACAGGACGGCGGTGACCGCGAGGTCGGCCTCGTTCACCGCCGCGCTGACCTCGTCGATGATCGGGCCGGAGTTGCCGATGCAGGTGGTGCAGCCGTAGCCGACGAGGTTGAAGCCGAGCTTCTCGAGGTACGGCGTCAGGCCGGCGCGGTCGTAGTAGTCGGTGACGACCTTCGAGCCGGGCGCGAGCGAGGTCTTCACCCACGGCTTGCGGGTGAGGCCCTTCTCGACCGCCTTCTTCGCGAGCAGGGCGGCGCCGATCATGACCGACGGGTTGGACGTGTTCGTGCACGACGTGATCGCCGCGATGACGACCGCGCCGTGGTCGAGGACGGCGTCGCCACCGTCCGGGATCGACACCGGCACCGGGTTGGACGTGCGGCCGTGGGCGCCGGTCGCGCAGGAGGGCACCGGCGCCGCGTCGTGCGCGGAAGGTGCCGCCGGGTCGGAGGCCGGGAAGGACTCGTCGTTGGCCTCGTCGACGGCGTCCTGCACCGACTCGACGTAGTTGTTCAGGGCCGCGCGGAACATCGGCTTGGCCGACTTGAGCGGGACGCGGTCCTGCGGGCGCTTCGGGCCGGCGAGCGACGGCTCGACGGTGGAGAGGTCGAGCTCGAGCGTCTCGGAGTAGACCGGCTCGACCGACGGGTCGTGCCAGAGACCGTTCTCCTTGGCGTAGGTCTCGACGAGGGTGATCTGGTCGTCCTTGCGGCCGGTGAAGCGCAGGTAGCGCAGCGTCTCGTCGTCGATCGGGAAGATCGCGCAGGTCGAGCCGTACTCCGGGCTCATGTTGCCGATCGTGGCGCGGTTCGCCAGCGGCACCGCGCCGACGCCGGGGCCGTAGAACTCGACGAACTTGCCGACCGCACCGTGCTGGCGCAGCATCTCGGTGATCGTCAGGACGAGGTCGGTGGCGGTCGAGCCGTCGGGCAGCTCGCCGTTGAGCTTGAAGCCGACGACGCGGGGGATGAGCATGCTGACCGGCTGGCCGAGCATGGCGGCCTCGGCCTCGATGCCGCCGACGCCCCAGCCGAGCACACCCAGGCCGTTGACCATCGTCGTGTGCGAGTCGGTGCCGACCAGGGTGTCCGGGTAGGCCAGCCCGTCGCGGTTGAACACGACGCGGGCGAGGTACTCGATGTTGACCTGGTGGACGATGCCGGTGCCGGGCGGGACGACCTTGAACTCGTCGAACGCCGTCTGCCCCCAGCGCAGGAACTGGTAGCGCTCCTTGTTGCGCTCGTACTCGAGTTCGACGTTGCGCTGGAAGGCGTCCGGCGTGCCGAACAGGTCCGCGATCACCGAGTGGTCGATGACGAGCTCGGCCGGCGCGAGCGGGTTGATCCGGGTGGCGTCGCCGCCGAGGTCGACCACCGCCTCGCGCATCGTCGCGAGGTCGACCACCGCCGGGACGCCGGTGAAGTCCTGCATGACGACCCGGGCCGGGGTGAACTGGATCTCGGTGTCCGGTTCCGCGTCCGGCTGCCACTGCGCAACAGCCTCGATCTGAGCCGCGGTGACGTTCTTGCCGTCCTCGGTCCGCAGCAGGTTCTCGAGCAGGATCTTGAGCGAGAACGGCAATCGCTGCGACCCCTCGACCGCGTCGATCCTGAAGTAGTCCAAGCTGCCGCCCCCGAGGGCGAGCTGGGCGCGGGATCCGAAGCTGTTCTTGCTCTGTGCGGGCACGGCACGCTCCTGTCGAGTCTCTAACCGGTCGTCCGAAGATCTCTTGACGTCAAGATACCACTGGCGGCGGCGGGGTTCGCGGTGGCCGCAGCCTCCATCCTCTCGCGCGCGGGCGCCGTAAAGTGCCGGTGGTGGAGGAGTCGGCGCCGACGCGCGAGATCGACTGGCACCGTGTTCGGCTGGGCGCGTACGCGCTCTACGTCGTCGGGTTGATCTGGATCGTCATCGCCACAGGCATACCCACAGCCCGGCTCGAGCTCGCCGCGATCATCATGACCGGCCTGCTGCTCACCAGCATCGGCCACAGCTGGCGGCACTCCGCCATCGTCGTGCTCGATTGGCTGCCGTTCACCGGCGTCCTCATCCTCTACGACCGGACCCGCGGCGTCGCCGACGCGCTCGGCATCGACCTGCACGAGGCCGACATCCTCCGGGCCGAGAAGTGGCTGTTCGGCGGCACCGAGCCGACGGTGTGGCTGCAGCAGCACCTGTATCACCCGGCCCACGTGTACTGGTACGACGCGCTGTGCACGCTCGTCTACACGACGCACTTCCTCGCCACGCCGATCCTGGCCGCCGTCCTGTGGCTGCGCGACCGCAGGCTGTGGCTGCGCTACATCAGCCGGGTCGTCGTGCTGGCCATGGCCGGGCTGATCACCTACTGCGTCTTCCCGGAGGCCCCGCCCTGGCTCGCGGCGCGCGACCACCTGACCGCGCCCGTGGCCCGGCTGTCGGCGCGGGGCTGGATCTGGCTGCACGCGAGCAATCTCAACCAGGTGCTGGCCAACGCGCAGAACGACGGCTCGAACCCGGTGGCGGCGATGCCGTCGCTGCACGTCGCCTTCGCCGTGCTCGTCGCCATCTTCATCGCCGGCCGGTTCCGGTCGCGGTGGCGCTGGCTGCTCGTCCTCTATCCCCTCGCCATGGGCTACACGCTCGTGTACTGCGGCGAGCACTACGTACTCGACCTGGTCGCCGGCGTCGCCTACGCGGTCGCCGTCCACCTCGCGCTGAACCGGTGGGAGGCGCGCCGCCGGCGGCGGCGATCCGATCCGCAGACCGCTTCAGATTCGGACGAACCGGCCGATGAGCCTGTGGTCAGCGACCGATTCGCGGCCCCCTGATGACCGGTATGTGACATTTGGTGCGCATGTTTCTGGTGTTGCGCCTGGCGCGGAAGTGATTGAACTGGCAATCTAGGTCCGCCGTGTCCGACGGGGGCGCAAGGAAGCGAGCAAGCTGTGCACCGAAGCCGAGGGCTGGGTCGGCGGATCGTCGCCGGATCCGCCGCCGTGTTCGCGGCCGCCGGGCTGTTCGTCGCCGGCGGTGGGCTGGCGTCCGCCGCGCCGACGCCGCCGCCGAACCCGACCGACGGGCAGATCAACGCCGCCCGCGACGCCAAACAGGCGCTCGCGAGCCGGGTCGGCCAGCTGAGCGGGCAGCTGGCGCAGGCCCAGGACGATCTCCGCCGGCTCAAGAACGCGGCCGCGCTGGCCGAGCAGAAGGCCGCCTACGCGGAATCCCTGCTCAACGAGGCCAAGGCCAAGTCCGCCCGGGCGGCAGCGGCCGTCGTCACGGCCAAGCGCAACGTCGAGAAGGCGCACACCAAGTTCGTCCAGTACATCCAGGCGACCTACATGAGCGGTGACGTCGACGGGACGGCCGGCTCCCTGCTCAGCGCCCAGGACCCGAGCTCGCTGCTCGAGGCGAGCGCCTTGCAGCAGTACCAGGCCCAGCACAGCGCCGACGCGGTCGGCAAGCTCGAGACCGCGACCGTCGCGCGGGCGAACGCCGAGGCCGCGGCCCGCGGCGCGCTGCAGCGGCAGGCCGTCCTCACCCAACGGGCCAAGGACGCGCAGCAGGCGGCGTTCGCCGCCGTCGTGCGGCAACGCGAGCAGGCGGCCGCGCTGAGCCGCAGCATGGCCTCGACCCAGCGCGAGCTCGACGCGGCCCAGGTACAGCTGGCCACCCTCAATAACCAGCGCACGGCCTATCTCGCGTACAAGGCCGAGCAGGCCCGCCTGGCCCGGATCCGTGCGGAGCGGGCCCGCCGGGCCCGGCTCGCGGCCGAGCGGGCGCGGCGGGCCCGGGAGCAGGCCAGCCACGGAAGCAACAGCGGCGGGAGTGGGGGCGGGGGCGGGTCGATCTCGGGCCCGTCGGCCCCGAGCGGCGGCCAGTGGACGGCAGCGAAGGGACAGCGCGCGGTGCAGCGGGCCGAGAGCCAGCTCGGCGTTCCCTACGCCTGGGCCGGCGGAGGCGTCGGCGGTCCCAGCTGGGGCGTCTGCGACGGCAGCAACGGCGCGCCCAACGATTGCAACGTGCGCGGCTTCGACTGCTCCGGGCTCGTGCTGTATGCGTGGGGTCAGTACTGGGCGCACTACGCCGCCACGCAGTACTCGCAGGCCGGCCGCTACCACCCGTCGCTGGGCAACCTGCTCCCGGGCGACCTGCTCTTCTGGAGCGACGGCGGTGTCGCGATGATCCACCACGTCGCGATCTACATCGGCGGCGGCCAGATCATCCAGGCCCCGGAGAGCGGTGACGTCGTCCGGATCACCTCGATGTGGGACCCGGGACCGATCTTCGGCGCCACGCGACCGCTGAGCTGACACCGCGTAGCCTCGGACTCGTGGGCGCAGACAGGGACGACCGCGACGCCGGCGTGCTCGTGGACCGGTTCGGCCGGGTCGCGTCCGACGTGCGCATCTCGCTGACCGATCTCTGCTCGCTGCGCTGCACCTACTGCATGCCGGCCGAGGGCCTGCCCTGGCTCGCGAAGGCGGCTCGGCTCACCGACGACGAGTTCGTCCGGCTGGCCGAGCTGTTCGTCCGGCTCGGGGTGCGCTCGATGCGGCTCACCGGGGGCGAGCCGCTCGTGTACCCGACCCTGCCGGAGATGGTGGCCCGGCTGTCGGCACTGGACCCGCGGCCGGAGATCTCGCTGACCACCAACGGCATCACGCTCGACCGGCAGGCGTCCCGGCTCGTGGCGGCCGGCCTCGACCGGATCAACATCTCGGTCGACACGCTCGACCGCGCGCGATTCCAGGAGCTCACGCGGCGCGATCGGCTCGACGACGTGCTGGCCGGGGTGGCGGCGGCAGCCGACGCCGGGCTGGCGCCGGTGAAGATCAACGCGGTGCTGGTGCGGGGCAGCAACCTGCACGAAGGGCCGGGCCTGCTGGCCTGGGCCCTTCGCCGCGGCTACCGGATGCGGTTCATCGAGCACATGCCGCTGGACGCCGACCACAACTGGTCGCGCTCGGACATGGTGACGGCTGACGAGATCATGTCGTTGCTCGTCGACGCCGGGTACCGGCTCGAGGCGCACCGCCACCGGACGAACGCGCCGGCCGAGGAGTTCGACGTGCTCGACGGCCCGGACCGCTCGTCGTGGGCCGAGCCAGTCGGCCGCCTCGGCATCATCGCGTCGGTGACCCGGCCGTTCTGCCGTGAATGCGACCGGCTGCGGCTGACCGCCGACGGCCAGCTGCGCACCTGCCTGTTCGCGCAGACCGAGACCGACCTGCGCGGACCGCTGCGGGCCGGCGCGTCCGACGCCGAGCTGGCGCAGATCATCGTCGACGCCGTCGCGCAGAAGCAGGCCGGGCACGGCATCGGCAGCGCGACGTTCGTCCAGCCCGGCCGAACGATGTCGGCCATCGGCGGCTGAACGCCCGCTAGAGCGGTTCGCGGGTGAGCAGGAAGTTGCGCCGGGCCAGGAAGTCGGCCAGGTGGTCGGCGTGCTCGTCGCAGGCCAGCCAGCGCTTCACCCGGGCCGCGTCGTGCCGGCCCGGGTTGCGCCAGCCGAGGTCGGTCGTGGCCGCCGAACGGCACCCCCGGGCCGAGCACCGCGGCGCTTGCGAAGGCTTCACCGACACCCAGGCACCGTACAGCGACGTCACGTACGGTTGACCGGACGTCGATCGGCCAGCACTCGAAGGAGCCCCCGTGAGCGAGCACGTCCAGACACCGGCCGCCGACGCCTCGGCGCTCGAACGGGTGATGTTCGAGGTCAAGCGGGTCATCGTGGGTCAGGAGCGGCTGGTCGAGCGGCTGGTCGTGAGCCTGCTGGCCCAGGGCCACTGCCTGCTCGAGGGCGTGCCGGGCGTGGCGAAGACGCTGGCCGTCGAGACCCTCGCCAGCACGGTCAGCGGCACGTTCGCCCGCCTGCAGTTCACCCCCGACCTCGTGCCGTCCGACATCATGGGGACGCGCATCTACCGGCCCGGCAGCGAGTCGTTCGACACCGAACTCGGCCCGATCATGGCCAACTTCGTGCTCGCCGACGAGATCAACCGCGCCCCGGCCAAGGTGCAGTCCGCGCTGCTCGAGGTGATGGCCGAGCGGCACGTCACGATCGGCGGCCGGCGCTACGACGTCCCCAACCCGTTCCTCGTCCTCGCCACCCAGAACCCGATCGAGTCCGAGGGCGTGTACCCGCTGCCCGAGGCCCAACGCGACCGCTTCCTCATGAAGATCGTCGTCGACTACCCGTCGGCCAACGAGGAGCGCGAGATCATCTACCGGATGGGCGTCGCGCCGCCGTCGGCCAACGCGGTCATCAGCACCGACGAGCTGCTGCGCCTGCAGGCCGCGTCGAGCCGGGTGTTCGTCCACCACGCGATCGTCGACTACGTCGTGCGCCTGGTCCTGGCCACGCGGACGCCGCAGCAGCTCGGCCTGGCCGACGTCTCGCAATGGATCTCCTACGGCGCCAGCCCGCGGGCCAGCCTCGGGCTCATCGCCGCCGGCCGGGCGCTCGCGCTCATGCGCGGCCGCGACTACGTGCTGCCGCAGGACGTGCTCGACATCGCCGTCGACGTGCTCGCCCACCGGCTGGTGCTCAGCTATGACGCGATCGCCGACAGCATCCCGGCCGCGCACGCGATCCGCCGCATCCTGCAGGCCGTGCCGCTGCCGCAGGTCTCGCCGCGCCAGCGCGCCGGGGCAGTGGTGACCGGCGCGCCCGGTGCGCCGACGCCGCAAGGCCCGCCGCCGTCCGGGCAGCCGCTGGTCTACGGCCAGTCGGCCCCGGCGCAGCAGCCGCCGACCTGGGGTGAGCGCTCGGCGTGAAGGTGCCGACGAGCGATCCGGCCGGGCCGCGCATCGTCGGCGCGGCCCCGCTGGCGACCGATCACGGGCCGAGCCTCGACGCGGACGCGGCCGAGGTGCTGCTGCGCCGCCTCGAACTGGCCGTGCGCAACAAGCTGGACGGCCTGCTGCAGGGCAACTACGTCGGCCTGGTCCCCGGCCCCGGCAGCGAGACCGGCGAGTCGCGGCAGTACGTGCCGGGTGACGACGTGCGGCGCATGGACTGGCCGGTGACCGCGCGCACGACCGTCCCGCACATCCGGCAGACCATCGCCGACCGCGAGCTCGAGACATGGCTGGTCGTCGACCTGTCGCCGAGCATGGACTTCGGCACCGCCAACAGCGAGAAGCGCGAGCTCGTCCTCGCGGCGATGACCGCGGTCGTCCATCTGACCGTGCGCGGCGGCAACCGGGTCGGGGCCGTTGTCGGCAACGGCCAGCAGAGCTTCGTCGTGCCGGCCCGGGCCGGCCGCGCGCACGCGCGGCACCTGCTGCGGCGCATCGCCCAGACCCCCCGCGCGCCGCAGGCCGGCGGCAACGACCTCGCCCAGCTGCTCGAGGCGGTTCGCCGCCCGCAGCGGCGGCGGGGGCTGATCGCCGTCGTCTCCGACTTCCTCGACACCGCGGCCGGTGCCGCGCCGCACGCGCCGGCACCGTGGGAGCGGCCGCTGCGCGGGCTCTCCGACCGGCACCAGCTGCTCGGCATCGAGGTGCTGGACCCGCGCGAACTCGAGCTCGCCGCCGCCGGGCTCGTCACATTCGTCGACCCGGAGACCGGACGTCAGCTCGAGGTGCAGACGTCCGACCCCAAGCTGCGGGCCCAATACGCCGCGGCGGCGGTCAAGCAGCGGGAGCGGATCGCCGCCGGGCTGCGGCACGCGGGTGCGGCCCACCTGCAGCTGCGGACGGACCGCGACTGGGTCTCCGACATCGTCAAGTTCGTGATCGCTCGCCGCCGCTTCGTCGTGGGGGCGGTCGGAGCGGGGGTGCGCTGATGTTCCACTTCCTCGCGCCGCAGTACCTGTTCCTGCTGCTCGGCGTGGCGCTGCTCGCCGCGATCTATGTCGTGCAGCAGGTGCGCCGCAACCGCTTCGTCGCCCGGTTCAGCAACGTCGAGCTGCTCGGCAGCGTGGCGCCGCGCCGGCCCGGATGGCGCCGCCACCTCACCTTCGCGCTGCTGCTCATCGGCCTCGCGGTGCTCTCGGTCGGCGTCGCCAAGCCGTCCGCGGCCGTCCGCGTGCCGCGCGACGACGCGACCGTCATGCTCGACATCGACGTCTCGCTGTCGATGCAGGCCACCGACGTGCTGCCGTCGCGGATCGCGGCCGCCAAGAGCGCGGCCAAGTCGTTCGGCAAGCTCATTCCCGCCCGCATCAACCTCGGCCTGCTCAGCTTCGCCGGCGACGCGAACGTCGTCGTGCCGCCGACCCTCGACCGGCAGCAGTTCGAGCGCGGGGTCAACAGCCTGCACCTGGCCAACTACACCGCGATCGGCGAGGCGATCTTCAACTCGCTACAGGCCATCTCGGTGTTCACCCACGCGTCGGCGGCGGCCAACGGCAAGGCCCCGCCGGCCCGCATCGTCCTGCTCAGCGACGGCAGCAACACGGTGGGCCGCTCGGTGGCGTCGGCGATCGACGCCGCCCGCAAGGCGCACGTCCAGATCTCGACGATCGCGTTCGGGACGCCGAACGGCACGGTCGTCACCGAGGGGCGCACGGTGCCGGTGCCGGCCGACAACCAGACGCTGTCGTCGATCGCGAAGAACACCGGCGGCACGTTCCACGCCGCGCACAGCGAGCAGGAGTTGCGCTCGATCTACCAGAACATCGGCTCGCAGATCGGCTACACGACCAAGCACCGCGACGTGAGCTGGCGCTACCTGCTGGGCGGGCTGCTATGCCTGTTCGCCGCCGGCGGTGCGGCGATGCTGTGGAGCGGCCGGCTGGTCTGAGCCGTGGCCGGCCGCGGTTCCGGCCGCCGTCGACCGTCGGTCCGCGGTCCAGACACTGTTGCCGAGCAGTCCGGGGCTGCCCGCGTATTCGCAACCCGGGCGTGTCGCACCGTCCGACGGCGACACGCCCGGTGCGCAAGAACGCGGGCAGCCCCGGACTGCCGAGGACATAACTGTCCGTGTCCGGCCGGATCGGCTCGGGATCAGGCCTGCGGGTCGAGGACGAGCTTGCCGACCGACGTGCGGTCGAGCAGCGCCCGGTGGGCGTCGGCGGCCCGCTCCAGCGGGTAGGTCTCGCCGACCACGGGCCGGATGGCACCGGAGCCGATCAGCTGCATCAGGTCGGTGACCGCTTCGGCGAGCAGGTAGGGCCGCTGGACGACGTGCACCAGCCAGAAGCCGATGACGGCCGTGCTGCGCGCCATCAGCCGGGCCGGGTCGACCGGGGTCGGGGGGGTCCGGCCGGCCATGCCGAAGACGGCCAACCGGCCCAGCGGCGCGAGCGCGGCGAGGCTCTGGTCGAAGACCGGCCCGCCGGTCATCTCCAGGACGACGTCGACCCCGCGGCCGTCGTTGGCCTCGCGCAGCACCGACGTCAGGTTGGTCGCCCGCGAGTCGACGGCGACGTCGGCGCCGAGCTCGAGGGTGAGCGCGCGCTTCTCCTCGCTCGACGCGGTGGCGATGACCCGTCCGGCGCCCCACCGCTTGGCGAGCTGGATCGCTATCGTGCCGACGCCGCCCGCGCCCGCGTGCACCACGACCGTCTCGCCGGCCTGCAGGTGCGTGCTGGTGCGCAGCAGGTGCCAGGCGGTCGCGCCCTGGACGAGGGTCGTGAGTGCCTGGGCGTCCGTGACGTCGTCGGGCACCGGGAACAGCAGCCGCGGGTCGGCGGCCACCTTCTCCGCGTAGCCGCCGGAGCCGAGCAGCCCGAGCAGTCGGCCGCCGTTCGGGTCACGCACCACGACCTCGCCGCCCGGGATCAGCGGCAGGGTCTGCTGGGCGAGGTAGGAGTTCTCGGTCTGGTGCGTGTCGGCGTAGTTGATGCCGGCGGCCAGGACGTCCATGACGACCTCACCGGCTGCGGGCTCCGGGTCCGGCAGGTCGCGGACGACCAGCGTCTCTGGGCCGCCGAACTCGGTTATCTGAATCGCGCGCACACTGACGAACCTACGCGCTAGTAGGTCCGGCCCGGACGGCGCATCGCCACGATCCGCTAGCGTCGGGAGTCGTGGAAGCGCGCACCGTTCTCGTCACCGGCGGAAACCGCGGCATCGGGCTGGCGATCGCGCGGGCCTTCGCCGCCAACGGCGATCGCGTCGCGGTCACCCACCGCGGCAGCGGCGCCCCGGAGGGATTGTTCGGCGTCGAGTGCGATGTCACCTCGGCCGCGCAGGTCGACGCGGCCTTCGGGGCCGTCGAGACCGAGCTCGGTCCGGTGCAGGTGCTGGTCGCGAACGCCGGGATGACCGACGACACCCTGCTGCTGCGGATGTCGGAGGACTCGTTCAGCCGGGTCGTCGACGCCAACCTCACCGGCGCGTACCGGGTCGCGAAGCGGGCCGCCCAGGGCATGCTCCGGGCCCGCGCGGGCCGGATGATCTTCATCTCCTCGGTGGTGGCGTTCGTCGGCGCGCCGGGGCAGGCGAACTACGCGGCGAGCAAGTCCGGGCTGATCGGGCTGGCCCGTTCCATCGCCCGCGAGCTCGGCAGCCGGTCGATCACCGCCAACGTGATCGCGCCCGGCTTCATCGACACCGACATGACGGCGGCGATGACCGAGGCGCGGCGGGCCGAGGTGCTGGCCGGGGTGCCGCTCAAGCGGTACGGGACGACGGACGAGATCGCCGGCGCCGCGCTGTTCCTCGCCTCGGACGCGGCCGCGTACGTCACGGGCGCCGTGCTGCCGGTCGACGGCGGCGTCGGTATGGGTCTCTAGAGAGGACGCCGGATGGGACTGCTCGACGGCAAGCGACTGCTCGTCACCGGGGTGATCACGGACGCGTCCATCGCGTTCTCGATCGCCCGGCTGGCCCAGCAGGAGGGGGCGACGGTGGTGCTCACCGGCTTCGGCCGGATGTCGCTGGTCGAGCGGGTGGCCAAGCGGCTGCCCCAGCCGCCGCCGCTGGTGGAGCTCGACGTCAGCAACCAGGAGCACCTCGACTCGCTGGCCGACCGGGTCGGCGAGCACGTCGACGGGCTCGACGGCGTCGTCCACTCGATCGGCTTCGCCCCCGCCTCGTGCCTGGGCGGCGACTTCCTGGCCACGCCCTGGGACGACGTCGCGACCGCCCTGCAGGTGTCGACGTACTCGCTGAAGTCGCTCGCCGTCGCCACGCTGCCGATGTTCGGCGAGGCGGGCGGCTCCATGCTGGGACTGACGTTCGACGCCACCCAGGCCTGGCCGGGCTACGACTGGATGGGCGTGGCCAAGGCCGGGCTGGAGTCCGCGTCCCGTTACCTGGCCCGCGAGCTCGGCCCGCGCAGGATCCGCTGCAACCTCATCTCGGCCGGCCCGCTGCGGACGATGGCGGCCAAGAGCATCCCCGGCTTCTCGCTGTTCGAGGACGCGTGGGACGGCCGGGCCCCGCTCGGGTGGAGCAACACCGACCTCGAACCGGTCGCCCGCTCCGCGGTCGCGCTGCTCTCGGACTGGTTCCCGGCGACGACCGGCGAGATCGTCCACGTGGACGGCGGCTTCCATGCGATGGGGGTCTGAGTGAGCGAGCCGGGGGGTTACGACGCCCTCCTGGTGGTGTCGTTCGGCGGCCCCGAGGGCCCGGACGACGTCATGCCGTTCCTGCGCAACGTCACCCGCGGTCGCGGCGTGCCCGAGGAGCGGCTGGCCGAGGTCGCCGAGCACTACCAGCACTTCCGCGGCGTCTCGCCGATCAACGAGCAGAACCGAGCGCTGATCGCCGCCGTGGCGGCTGACTTCGCCACGCACGGCATCGAGCTGCCGATCTACTGGGGCAATCGCAACTGGAAGCCCTACGTCGCCGACGCCGTGCGGCAGATGCGCGACGACGGCGTGCGCCGCGCGCTGGTGTTCGCGACCAGCGCGACGTCGTCCTACTCCGCGTGCCGCCAGTACCGCGAGGACCTCGCCCAGGCCCGCCGGGTCGCCGGTGAGGGCTCGCCGGAGCTGGTGAAGCTGCGGCACTTCTTCGACCACCCCGGGTTCATCGAGCCGCTGGCCGACAGCGTCCGCACCGCGCTGGCGACACTGCCCGACGAGCTGCGCGACGGCGCCCGGCTCATCTTCACCGCGCACTCGGTGCCGGTCTCGATGAACGACCAGTCGGGGCCGGAGAAGAACGGGCTCTACGCCGCCCAGCAACGCGAGACGGCCCGGCTGGTGGCCGAGGCCGTCCGGGGCCCGGGCGCCGAGTTCGACCTCGCGTGGCAGTCGCGCTCCGGCCCGCCCCAGGTGCCGTGGCTCGAACCGGACATCAACGACCACCTGAAGGACCTCGCCGCCCGCGGGGTGCGCGCCGTGGTCGTGACGCCGAGCGGCTTCGTCTCCGACCACATCGAGGTGCGGTGGGATCTCGACAACGAGGCCCGCGACACCGCCGCTGAACTCGGGCTCGCGTTCGCCCGGGCGGCCACGCCGGGAACGCACCCGGCCTTTGTGGCCGCGATCCGCGAGCTGGTGCAGGAGCGGCTCGAGGGCGCGCCGCCCAAGGCGCTCGGCCGGCTCGGCATCTGCGGCGTCGACTGTCCGGACGGCTGCTGCCCGGCGCCCCGACGGGCCGTCCACCCCGCGTCGTGACCTCGCCGCCGTTCCCGGAGGACGGGCCGGAGATCGAACTGCCGGCCGGCGACGTCACCGTCGGCGTCGTCCGGATCGGGGACACGGTCCGCCGCCCGCCGTCGGACGCGAGCGAGTACGTGGCCGCCTACCTCGGGCACCTCGAGGCGGTCGGGTTCGACGGGGCGCCGCGATACCTCGGGCGCGACGCGAAGGGACGCGACGTCCTCACCTACCTCGACGGCGACGTGCCCGGCGATCCGGTCGAGCCGTGGGCCGCGGCCGACGCCGTGCTCCCCGGCGTCGCCCGGCTGCTGCGGCGGTTGCACGACGCCAGTGAGGGTTGCACGCTACCGCCGCGTCAGCGCGAGCCCGGACGGCCGCTCCCGGTGTTGCCCGCCGACGAACCGCGCCTGGTCGCGCAGCGCGACGTGACGCCGCAGAACACCGTCTTCCGGGCCGGCGTCGCGTGGGGCGTTGTCGACTTCGACCTTTGCGACCGGACGACCCGCTCGCTCGATCTGGCCAACACGGCGATGCACTGGGTGCCGCTCGGCGACCCGGCCGACCGGCCGGCGGTCTACGCCGGAACGTCGGTCGGGGCCCGGCTCCGCGCGATGCTCGACGGCTACGGCCGGGACGCGGTGTCGGCCGAGCAGTTGCTGCGGGCGTGCGAGCTGCGCTTCGGCGGCGCCCACGCGGCGATGCAGTGGGCGGCCGAGAACCTGGGCGGCGGCTGGGCCCGGATGTGGGACGAGGGCGTCGGCGACAAGATCCAGCGCCGGATCGCCTGGTTTGCCACCGCCCGTCCGGAGCTTGCCGCCGCGCTCGGCTGACCCGCCTTGCGATCAGTCGTGGGCTTCGGCGTTGTAGCCCGCGACCCGGGCCCGCCGGACGGCCGTGGCCAGCGGCCGCAGCGCCGACGTGCGGGCGGCCATCCCCATCCGGTCGATCGCCCCGCCGGCCGGGTCGGCCAGGGCGAGGTCGAGCACCGCCTGCAGCCGCTCGGCCTGGGCGACCAGCGCGACGGCCCGGGGCGGGAATCCCGGCGGCAGGTTCAGCCGCTCCCCGGCTCGCCGGGCGTCGCGCAGCGTCTCGACGACGTCGTCGCCCGAACCGGCGACGTCGGCGGCGGCCAGCGCGGACGCCGACTCCCGGATCGCGGTCGTCAGGTCGAACTGGGCGTCGGCCACCGACAGGTAGTCGGGGGCAATCGGCTCGGTCAGGTAGGCGTGCCACAGCACGGTCGTCGGCGCGCTGCTCGGGTAGAAGTCGACGATCTCCGGCACCAGCCCCAGCCCCGGCCCGAGCGCCGTCTCGCCGGCCTCCAGCGCGGCCGTGCGGAAGTCGCCCGGCCCGGCCAGCCCGCGCACGTCCCCGGCCACCGGCAGGACGACCCGCACCGACGCGCCCGTCCGCCGCCAGGCCACCAGCGCCTGCTGCAGGGGCACGGCGTCGAACTCGGCGCCCGGCAGGCCGACGACCTGGTGCGGAGCGTCGGAACCGGTGACCGCGTCGACGGCCTGATCGAGGCTGACCCGGCCGGCGAAGAACGCCGCCGCCCAGGCGGCCAGGGAACCGGAACGCAGTACGGACACGAGTTCTCAGCTTACGGAGGGCGCGCGGCCTACGGGCGTGGTGCCACGGACGCCGGGGCACCCGCGCCTAAGGTCGATCGACGTGCGTGACTACACCGACGTCCTCGCCCAGCCGCGCCGCCGCCGCCAGGTGCCCGAGGTGCCGGCCGAGGCCGACCTCGTCGTCGAGACGGCCGACGGCGAATTCTGCGGCGCCGTGGTGGCGCTCGGCAAGGCGGTGGACGCGGGGGAGAAGCGCGACACCGTCACGCTGGAGGATCGGCACGGCAAGCGCCGGGTCTTCGCCCTGCTGCCGGCCGCCTTCCTGCTCGACGGGCAGGTCGTCACGCTCGTCCGGCCCGGCGGCCACCGCGCCCGCGAAGGCGCCGCGCACGAAGACCGCCTCCGGTTCGTACGCGGTGGCCGGTGCCCCGGCCCGGGTCGCCCGGGCCAGCCGCCTCTGGGTCGAAGGGGTCCACGACGCCGCGCTGCTCGAGCGCATCTGGGGCGACGACCTGCGCATCGAGGGGGTCGTCGTCGAGCCGCTGGACGGCATCGACGAGCTGGTGGCGCACGTCCGCGACTTCCGGCCCGGACCGCAGCGGCGCATCGGCGTGCTCGTCGACCACCTCGTGCCCGGGCTCGAAGGAGTCCCGCATCGCGGCCCAGGTCCGTGACCCGAACGTGCTGATCAACGGTCACCCCTACGTCGACATCTGGCAGGCGGTGAAGCCGACCGCGCTCGGCATCGACCGCTGGCCGGAGATCCCGCGCGGGGTGAACTGGAAGGACGGCATCTGCGCCGCGCTGCGGGTCAGCGACCCGCGGGAGATGTGGCGGCGGGTGCTCGCCGGCGTCGACAGCTTCGCCGACGTCGAGGTGCCGCTGCTGCGGGCGGTCGAGGAACTCATCGATTTCGTGACGGCGTGAATGCGGTCGGCGCGCGCGGCACGGTGCATGCTGGTGATATGCCTGACTGGCTGATCTGGCTCATCGCGGCCGGCGTCCTCGCCGCGGCCGAGGCGATGTCGCTGACGTTCGTCCTCATCATGTTCGCCGGGGGCGCCCTGGCCGGGGCGCTGACCGCGGCAGTGGGCGGTGGCGTCCTGCTGCAGTGCATCGTGGCGATCGTCGCGACGCTCGCCCTGCTCGGCGGGGTTCGGCCGATCGCCCGCAAGCACCTCATGTCCGGCCCCGGGCACGGCGACCGGCATCCGACGCCCTCGTCGGCCAGCAGGCGATCGTGCTCAGCGAGGTCGACGCCCACGACGGCCGGGTGCGCCTCAACGGGGGCGAGTGGTCGGCCCGCGCGTTCGACGAGCGGCAGGTGCTGCCGGCGGGCACGGTGGTGCGGGTCATGAAGATCACCGGCGCGACCGCGGTCGTGCTGCACGAGGACCACTACTTCGGTCCCAAGCCGTGATCAACGAGCCCTCGCGGTGATCGGTCCGTTCCGCCACTATGAGCGGAACTGTCGCAATGGAGGTACGGCATGTCCGGTGGCGTGATCGCCGCGATCGTCATCCTGGTCGTGGTGCTGTTCGTCGTGGTCCGGATGGTGCGGATCGTCCCGCAGGCGCGGGCCGCGGTGGTCGAGCGGCTCGGCCGCTACATCCGCACCCAGGGCCCGGGCCTCACCCTGCTGCTGCCGTTCGTCGACCGGATGCGCCCGATGATCGACCTGCGCGAGCAGGTGGTCAGCTTCCCGCCCCAGCCGGTCATCACGTCGGACAACCTGACCGTCGGCGTCGACTCGGTCATCTACTTCCAGGTCACCGATCCGCGGGCGGCGACCTACGAGATCCAGAACTACATCCAGGCCGTCGAGCAGCTGACGATCACCACGCTGCGCAACGTGATCGGCTCGCTCAACCTCGAGCAGGCGCTGACCAGCCGGGACGAGATCAACAGCAAGCTGCGGGGCGTGCTCGACGAGGCCACCGGCCCGTGGGGCATCCGGGTCGCCCGGGTCGAGATCAAGGCGATCGACCCGCCGCCGTCCATCCAGGACGCGATGGAGCAGCAGATGCGCGCCGACCGCAACAAGCGCGCGCTGATCCTCACGGCCGAGGGCCAGCGCGAGTCGGCGATCAAGACCGCCGAGGGGCAGAAGGCGGCGCAGATCCTCGACGCCGAGGGGCAGAAGCAGGCCGCGATCCTCGCCGCCGAGGCCGACCGGCAGTCGCGCATCCTGCGCGCCGAGGGTGAGCGGGCCGCGCCGCTACCTCGCCGCCCAGGGCCAGGCCAAGGCGATCGAGACGACCTTCGGCGCGATCCACGCCGCCAAGCCGGACCCGGCCCTGCTGGCCTACCAGTACCTGCAGACGCTGCCGCAGATCGCCCAGGGCGACGCGAACAAGATGTGGATCGTCCCGAGCGAGTTCAGCAAGGCGCTGGACGGGCTGGCCAAGCTCACCGGCGGCGGCGAGGGCGACGGCCCGGGATGGCTCGGGGCGCAGAGCACGGCCGGCCCGGCCACCGGCGAACCGATCGACACCGACGGCTGGTTCGACTCGAACCTCCCGGCGGCCGAGACGATGCCGGAGGCGGCCAACCTGCGGGCTTCGGACGAGGACGAGGACTCGCTGGAGGCGCGCCACGGCATCCCGGGCGGCGACGAGGAGGACGTCGCCGCGATCCTGCGCAAGAAGGTGCCGACCGCCGACGACCCGCCGCCGGCCGAGACGCCCCCGCCGCCGGCCGTCCCGCCCGCGCCCGAGTACCCGCGCGAGCCCCCGCCGCCGCAGCCGCAGGGCTACCAGTACCCCCCGCAGCAACAGCAGCCGCCGGGCTACCAGTACCCGCAGAACCCGCCCTACCAGGGGCCGCCGCAGTAACCCCGAGCCGGCAACAGCTCAGAAGCCGGTCTGGCACCAGGGCGCGAGCGGCGTCGAGAACATCAGGTCGGCCCGGTCGAGGGCGCCCGGCGCGAGTTCCTCGACGTCGCCGCTGAACGCCCGCTGCCGCAGCCGGTGGCCGCCCAGGTAGCAGGCCGCGAGGGCCCGCTGGCTCAGCCGCAGCTGGGCCGGCTCGTCGGTGGGCGTGCACTGCGAGGCCGGGCCGTCGGTGTCGAGTGCGAACCGGCCCTGGCCGTAGCCGCCGAGGTCGTCGTCCACGACCTCGAGGACGACGTAACCCGGCGTCGCGTACGAGCGTGCGGACAGCGCGGCCGGCACGTCGAGCAGCCGTACCCACAGGAAGTCGAAGACGTGCTTGTAGGCGAGCGCGCGGCCGTCGCGCAGCAACCACCGGATCGGCTCGTCGAGCGGGCGGTCGTCGACGAGGATCTCGTCGACCACGTCGATGCCGGCGAGGTAGCCCCACAGGTCGCGGTAGGCGGTGTCGTTGGCGGCGACGAACTCGTCGACCGCGATCGCGCCCATCGCCCCGGTCAGCTCGAAGTCGCGGGTGACCTTCCAGGCGAGCAGGCCGTCCGGCCCGTCCGGGCCCTCGTGCAGGATCCAGTTGGGCTGCTTGCCGATCGGTGCGAAGCCGTTCTGGCTCAGCCGGCGATCCCACCAGAGGCCCCGGCGGTCGACGTGCCCGGCCCGCAACCGGCGGGCGGCGTCGAAGATCGCCGGGGCGAATTTCGCGACCTCGTCGGCCTCCGCCGGCCGCACGCTGCCGGCCGGCGGCGCCGGGAGCGCCGCTTGCGGGCGGCGCGGGTGGTAGGTGTAGCCCGCCCCCGTGACCGCCGGGGCGTAGCCGAACCGGCCGTAGATGGGCCACTCGGCCGCGATCAGGATGCTGAGCGCGTCGCCGCGTTCCTTCGCGGCGGCCAGCGACGCCCCGATCATGGAGGTCAGCAGGCCGCGACGGCGGTGCGTGGCGGCGACGGTCACGCCGGTCACGGCGTCGGCTTCGAGCTCGCGGGTCGTGGTACCCGGCCCGGGCACGGTCAGCGTCCGCGCCTCGGTCCCGAGGGTGGCCACCCAGCGGTCGCGGTCGCGGAAGCCCCACGACCGCAGGTCGTCCCAGTCCCGGGACCAGCGGTCGACGCGCCGGGCGAAGTCGTCGTCGTACGGGTTGCCCAGCAGGGTGGTGACGACGGCGGCGAGCCACGGCCGCGCTTCTTCGAGAGGTACGGGGCTGACGAGTTCCACGCTCGCGACGATGCCATGCCGCGCCAAATCAGATCCAGCTGACGTGTCCGTGCAGGTAGACGTAGCCGATGAAGCTGACGGCGTCGATGACCGAGTGGGCGACCACGAGGGGGACGACCCGCCGGGTGCGCTGGAACCACCACCCGAAGATGACACCCATGACGGCATTCCCGACGAATCCGCCGTAGCCCTGGTAGAGGTGGTACGAACCGCGCAGCAGCGACCCGGCGGCCAGCGCGCGGGAGTCGGTCCACCCCATCTGCCGCAGCCGGGTGAGGACGAACGCGCAGACGACGAGTTCCTCGGCCGTCCCCTGCTGGACGGCCTCGAGCAGCAACATCGGGACGCGGTACCAGACGTCGGGGAAGTCCGTCACGACGATCTGGGCGTTGGCCCCGAGCTGGCGGGCGACGTAGACGAACCCGAGCCCGGGCAGCCCGATCAGCGCGGCGAACCCGAGGCCCTGCCCGAGCTCGCGCACCCGCAGCCGGTCCAGGCCGATGCCGAGGCCGCGCCCGGCGGGGGAGCGCAGGAGCAGGACGACGACGAGGAACGCCGGCAGCACGCCGTCGAGCACGTCGGCGAGATCCTGCAGGATGTCGAGCCATTGGTACTGCGTCTTGGCGCCCGACTTGATGGGGGCGGTGGCGACGTTGGAGAACCCGAGACCCTTGTTGATCTTGACCTGGGCCTCGACGAAATTGAGCAGCGAGTGGACGCCGGCGATGCCGTAGGTGACGCCCAGGACGGCGAGCAGCTCGAGCCCGTAGCGCTCTCTGGGCGGCGCGCTCGCTTCGGTGGTCGCCGCGGTCTCGGAATTCACGCGGGCAAGTCTGCCCGAGCCGCCTGAGCGGCGACCGTCAGGCGGTCTGCGGCTGTCGCAGCGAGATGTTGGCGCAGGCCTCGCAGGTCTGCTCGGGCACCAGCCCGACCCGCATGAGGCCGGCGAACACCTTGCAGCCGATGCAGTAGCCGAACACCGACTCGAGGGTGGCGGCGACGACGACGAGCCCGAGCAGGGCGAAGACCGCGGCGGTGTACCCGAGGGCGAGCAGCCCGACCGCGGTCAGCGTCATGGTTGCCCCCATGGCCTGGGCGAAGCGCTTCGGCGGGCCGGCGACCGGCTTGGCCGGGCCGAGGCGAGGGGCGATGACGCGGGTGGCGAGCTGGCCGAGCGGGCTCAGCTTCGGGCCGGTCAGGACACGGGCCACGAAGCCGGCGGCCAGCACCGCGGTGAGCCAGAGCCACGCGGGCCCGGCCAGGGCGCCGAGCGCGATCGTGACGATCGCCAGCGTCAGGACGCCGGCGGCCACGGTGCGGGCGGCCTTCTCGTTGACCGGGTTGGGGAAGCCGAGGATGGCAGGCACCCGAGAAGTCTACTCAGCGAGTAGGGATTGCCAACACGAGGGTCTGCAGGCCGGTCCCCACGACGCCGCGCTCGTCGGAGAGCGTGGAGCGGGCGAGCGCGGAGCCGTCCGGGCCGAGCTGGGTGGCGGCCTCCATCAGCAGCCACTCGCCGGTGAACGGGCGGGCCAGGTGGATGTCGAGGTCGACGTTGACGAACGACCACTCGCTCCAGTCCAGCTCGGCCGAGATGCCGCTCGCCGAGTCGGCGATCAGCGCGACGCGGGACAGCCCGGAGTACTCGTGGCCCGCGACAAGGGGCAGCGTCGGCCGGACCCAGGCGGCGGCCGGTCCCGGGACGGCCATCCGGCCGTGGACGAAGTGCCAGTCCAGGCTGGCGCCGTAGCCGAACTCGAGCTCCAGCGGCGTCTCGTCCGCCGGGCTCGGCGGCGGTGCGTCCGACGCGGTGACGAGCGCCGAGGTGTCCCAGCGGCGGACGAACCAGACGCGGGTCTCGAGGCAGGCGCGTCCGCCGGCGGAGAGGACGACCTGCACGAGAGCCGCACTGCGGGCGGACCGGACGACCCGGGCGTGCGTCTCGACCTCGTCCACCGGCACCGGGCCGACGAAATCGGCCGCGAGGCGTAGGGCGACGAAGTCGTCGCGCCCGGTCTCGGCCCGCAGCACCCGCTCGGCCTCGGCGACGGCGAGCGCGTTCGGTGGACCGCCGTGCTGGAGGTGCCCGGCCCAGGGCCCGGCGGTGGCCGGACCGGCCAGGTATTTGCCGGAAGGTCCGGTCTGCTCGATGAGGGCGAAGTAGGAGTCGGCCACGAGCCCAAACTAGTTGCCCCGATCTTGGCAGTGGTGTCCTAGACTTGTCGGCGAAGAGGCGTGCGGCACATCCCTCCCGTGCCGCCGCCTCTTCGTGTCTGTCGGGCGCGGTCGCCGGCACCGTGATGGAACCGATCGCGGGTGGCGCTCCGAATACCCCTTGAGTGCAGTCGTCCGCACCGGGCGGACCGGCCGACAGGGGGTTTTGCGGGTGACACGTCGAAGGATCGCCGTCGTGGGCAGCGGCGTGGCCGGCCTCACCGCCGCGTACGTGCTCCAGCGGGAGGCAGACGTCAGCCTGTTCGAGGCCGACGAGCGCCTGGGCGGGCACGCGGACACCCACGACGTCGTCGGGCCCGACGGCGTCCTGCGCGCGGTCGACACCGGGTTCATCGTCCACAACCTGCGCACCTACCCGACCCTGCTGCGGCTGTTCCGCGAACTCGGCGTGGCCACCCAGGAGTCGGACATGAGCATGTCGATCTCCTGCGCCGGGTGCGGCCTCGAGTACGCGGGCGGCCGGGGGCTGTCCGGGCTGCTGCCGTCCCGGAGGGCGCTCGGCAATCCCCGCTACCTGCGGATGCTCGGCGAGGTCGTCCGCTTCCACCGTCGGGCCCGGGCGCTGCTGGCCGGTGACGACGAGGCGCTGACCGTGCGCGAGTTCCTCGCCGCGGGACGCTTCTCGCCCTACTTCGCCGCCCACTTCATGACCCCGCTGATCGCCGCCGTGTGGTCCACGGCGCCGTCCCGGGCCGGCGACTACCCGGCGCGCTACCTGTTCGCGTTCCTGCAGAACCACGGCATGCTCGCGGTGACCGGCAGCCCGACCTGGTACACGGTGGTCGGCGGCTCGGCCCGCTACGTCGAGCGAGCGGCGAAGGGGCTGACCGCCGTCCACACGACGACGCCGATCCGGTCGGTCCGGCGGGTGAGCCGGGGCGTCGAGGTCCGCGACGACAGCGACACCGTCGAGACCTTCGACGGCGTCGTGCTCGCCACCCACCCGCACCAGTCGCTGGGCCTGCTGGCCGACGCGACTCGCCAAGAGCGCGAGGTCCTCGGGGCGATCGGCTACACGGCGAACCCGACCGTGCTGCACACCGACACGTCCGTGCTGCCGCGGGCCGCCCGGGCCGAGGCGTCCTGGAACTACGCGCTGCCCTCCTGCGACGCGGTGCCGACGGCCGTCCAGGTCAGCTACAACATGAACCGGCTGCAGCGGCTCGACGCGCCGCAGACCTACGTCGTCACCCTGAACGGCGAGCAGCAGGTGGACCCCGCCGCGGTCATCGCCCGGATGGACTACGAGCACCCGGTGTACACGACCGCGTCGGTGGCCGCCCGGGGGCGACTGCCGGCGCTGAACGACGGCGTCGTCGCCTACGCGGGTGCGTACCACGGCTGGGGTTTCCACGAGGACGGCTGCCGCTCGGGGGTCGAGGCCGCCGCCGCGCTGGGGGTGCGCTGGTGAAGCCGGCGCTCTACGACGTCGAGATCACCCACGTGCGGGCCGAGCCGGTCCGCCACGACGTCCGGCACCGCAGCTACCTGTGGTTCGTCGACCTCGACGAGTTGCCGTCCTACGGTCTGCTCGGCCGGTTCGACGCGCGCGACCACGCCGGCGACCCAGAGCGCAGCCTGCGGGCGAACCTCGAGTCCTACCTGGCCGGTGCCGGCATCGACCTTGGCGGCGGCCGGATCACGATGCTCACCCAGGCCCGCAGCCTCGGCTATGTCTTCAACCCGTTGACGCTCTACTGGTGCCACGACCGGTCCGGGGCGCTCATCTGCGTGGTCGCCGAGGTGCACAACACGTACGGCCAGCGGCACCGGTACCTGCTGCGGACCGACGACGCCGGGCGTGCGCAGACCGAGAAGGAGTTCTACGTCTCGCCGTTCTACCCGGTCGACGGCTACTACCGGATGAGCGTGCCCGAGCCCGGGGAGCGGCTCGACGTGACCATCACGCTGCACCGGCCGGGGGCCCGCCCGTTCACCGCCTCGGTCCGCGGAGTGCGGCGGCCGGCGACCCGGCGCTCGGTGCTGCGGGCCGCGCTAGCCCACCCGTTCGAGACCTGGCGCGTGCGCGCGCTGATCACCGTCCACGGCATTGCGCTGTGGCGCGCCGGGCTGCCGGTGCAACCCCGCCCACCGCACCCGTCCTCACCGGAGGTTCCCATGCCTACTGGCAACACCACCGTCGCCGGCCGCCTGGCCACCCTCCTTCCCGATCTCGAGCTGCCGGTGCGGATCCGGGCGTGGGACGGGTCGGAGGCCGGACCGGCCGAGGGCCCGGTCCTCGTCATCCGCTCGCGCCGCGCGCTGCGCCGGCTGCTGTGGGCTCCGGGAGAGCTGGGGCTGGCCCGCGCCTACGTCAGCGGCGACATCGACGTGGAGGGCGATCTGGCCGATGGGTTCCGGCGGGCGTGGCAGGTGGCCCGTTCCCGCGGCACCGGGGTGCCGCTCCGCCGGCGCGACCGCGTTGCGGCGGCGCCGACCGCGGCCCGGCTCGGCGCGATCGGCCGGCCACCGAAGCCGCCGGTGTCCGAGGCCCGGCTGACCGGACGGCTGCACACCAAGCTGCGTGACCGGGCCGCGATCGCGCACCACTACGACCTGTCCAACGAGTTCTACGCGCTGCTGCTGGACGAGACGATGGCGTACTCGTCGGCCTACTTCGCGACGCCCGACCAGCCGCTGGCCGACGCGCAACGCGGGAAGCTCGACCTCATCTGCTGCAAGCTCGACCTGCAGCCCGGGCAGCGGCTGCTGGACGTCGGCTGCGGCTGGGGATCGCTGGTCCTGCACGCGGCCGAGCACTACGGCGTGCACGCCACCGGCATCACCCTGTCGGCCCAGCAGCGGGACTTCGTCGCGAAGCGGGTCGCCGACCGCGGCCTCACCGATCGGGTCGAGGTCCGGCTGCAGGACTACCGGGACGTCACCGACACCTTCGACGCGGTCGGTTCGATCGAGATGGGGGAGCACGTCGGCGAGGGGCAGTACCCGGTCTACGCGGGCATCCTGTTCGGCGCGCTGCGCCCGGGCGGGCGGCTGGTGCTGCAGCAGATGTCCCGGCACCAGGGCACCGCGCCCGGCGGGGGCGCGTTCATCGAGTCCTACATCGCGCCGGACATGCACATGCGCCCGATGTCGCAGACCGTCCGCCACCTCGAGGACGCGGGCTTCGAGGTACGCGGCGTCCAGGCCCTGCGCGAGCATTATGTGTGGACGGTCCGGGCCTGGATCGACACGCTCGAGGCCCGGTGGGACGACTTCGTCGACCTGGTCGGCGAGGAGGTCGCGCGCGTCTGGCGGCTCTACCTCGTCGGCGGAGCGCTGGCCTTCGAGGAGGGGCGGATGGGCGTCGACCAGTTCGTGGCGGTGCGACCGTACGGATGAGTTCGTTCGACGGCTCGGCCTTCGCGGCGGCGCTGCCCTGGGCCGGCGTCGCCGTGCTCGCCGTCCTGCTGGTCACGTTCGCGGTGGCCAAGGTGGTCGGCAAACACAGCGTGATCGACACCACCTGGGGCCTGCTGTTCGTCACGGTGGCGATCGTGGCGTTCATCCGCTCGGCCGGGCCCGGCGACGACCTGCGCCGCTGGTTGCTGCTGGTACTGCCGGTGGTGTGGGGCGGGCGGCTGGCCCTGCACATCGGGCGGCGCTCGATCGGCCGGCCCGAGGACCCGCGCTACGAGCAGCTGCTCGGCAAGGCCCGCGGCAACCCCGATCTGTACGCGCTGCGCATGGTGTACCTGCTGCAGGGGCTGCTCGCGTTCGTGATCGCATCGCCGATCCTGGTCGGCGCGTTCGAGGGTCGTCCGGTGCGGGTGCTCGCCTGGATCGGCGTGGCCGTGTGGGCCGTCGGCGTGTTCTTCGAGTCCGTCGGGGACGCGCAGCTGGAGCGGTTCCGGCGCGATCCGGCGAACAAGGGCACGGTGATCGACGTCGGGCTGTGGCGCTACACGCGGCACCCGAACTACTTCGGCGACGCCTGCGTGTGGTGGGGGATCTTCCTCGTCGCGACCGACGCGCTGCCGGGCGTGGTGACGATCTACGCGCCGGTGCTGATGACGCTGCTGCTGACGAAGGGCTCGGGCGCGCGGATCCTGGAGAAGCACATGAGTGGGCGGGCCGGCTGGGACGAGTACGCCGCGCGGACGTCGATGTTCTTCCCCCGGCCGCCCCGGAGGCGGCGCGCGGGCTGAGTGCGGCCGGCGCGGCGATCGGGCGGGTCGCGACGATCGGCTGGGTCGCGGCGATCGGCTGGGCCCAGACATGTGTGCCGCGCAGTCCGGGACTGCCCGCATATATGCGCACCGGGCGTGTCGCGGCGACGCGCCCGGGGAGCGAGAACGCGGGCAGCCCCGGACAGCGCGGCACACGAGTCTCCGGCGCGACACGCCCGGGGAGCGAGAACGCGGGCAGCCCCGGACAGCGCGGCACACGAGTCTGCGGCGCGGCGCGGCGGCACCGATCCACCCGGCCGCCGGTCGATCGGGGCGCTCACCGCAGGACGCGCTGGTCGCGGTGAGCCGGCCGGTCAGCTCCCGTACGAGCCGCGCAGCACGCTCACGCCGCTGTACGCCGTCTCGTTCGTACGCTGCACGCTGACCTCGATCGCGCTGTACTCGGCCATCACATTGGCCGGCACGGTGAGCTGCGCCCGGTTGTCGCTGCCGATGGCGCCGAGCGACTGCATGCGCTTGCGGGCACTGTCGGTCAGCCAGACCTCGTACCAGTGGGCGGCGTCGAGCCTCGGCAGCTTGGTCGCGTCGATCCGCATCGTCTTGCCGGACACCTTGGCAACGGCCGGGCTGTGGCCCTGGTCGAAGGCCCGCAGCGACACCGTCACGACCGAGGAGTTCGAGGAACTCGACCCGACGGTCTCGGCGACGATCACGCCGCCGCCGCCCAGGACGACCGCCGCCGCCGCGGCCACGGCGACGAGGCGCCGGCGATGCCGCAACCCACCAGCCGGCTTCGCCGGCGTTTGGGCCGCCTCGGACCGGACCTGTTCGAACATCGCCGAGAGATCCGGTAACGGCCCGATCGCGTCGTCCTCGGCGACGTCCGGCTCGGCGGCCATGATGTCGGGGGCGAAGCGGTGGGCGGAGGTGAGTGAGGCGTGGGCGACCACGGCGGACACCAGTTCCTGCTGGCAGTCCGGGCACGAGCGCAGGTGTTCGGCGGCGGCGAGGACTTCCTCGCGGCTCGCGTCCCCGGTCAGCAAGCGGGGGATGTCGTCGGAAAGGTGTGGCATCTCAAAGCCCCCGCGTGTTCTCGAGCAGGCCGGCCAGCCGTTGCAGCCCGCGCGCGGTGCGGGTCTTGACGGTGCCGAGGGGAATGTCGAGAGCGAGCGCGATCTCGGCCTGGGTGTAGCTCTCGAAGTAGGCCAGTTCGATGACCTCGCGCTGGAGGTCGGGCAGCATCGCGAGGGCGCCGCGCACCTCGTCGGCCCAGACCAGGCGCTCGGCGATCTCCCGGCCGTCGTCGCCGGTGATCTCGCGCATCGAGTCCAGCGCGACGACGACATCGCGGCGTTTGCGCAGGTGATCGATGGCGCGCTTGCGGGCAATCCCCAGCACCCAGCCCCGCAGGGACTGGCCGGGGTCGAACCGGTCGTGGACCCGCCACACCTCGTAGAACACCCGCTGCATGACGTCCTCGATGTCGGGCTGCGGCACATAACGGCCCAGATAGGACATGACGAGCGGCCCGAGCGTGCGGTAGGCCTCTTCGAGGGCCTCCGGTTCACCTCGGGTGAGGCGTTCGCCGATCTCGGCGAGTGCGGACTCCACGATCACTGTTCGTCGCCGGCCACCCGGTCGGTTTCATCCGGGGCCGAGACCCGGCCGGCGACCTCGCCGAGCGTCACGTCGCCCGCCACCGCGCTGATGGTGACCACGTCGCCGTCCTGCAGCCAGGTCCGCTCCTCGCCGTCCACGGCGAGTGGCTCGGCGCCGTTCCAGGTCAGCTCCAGCAGGCAGCCACGCTGCTCGCGCTCCGGCCCGCTCACCGTGCCGGAGGCGAAGACGTCCCCGGTGCGGACGGCCGACCCGTTCGAGGTGAGGTGGGCCAGCATCTGCGCGTACGACCAGTACATGTCGGCGAAGCGGGGCCGGCTGACGACCGCATCGTTGATCCGGATCTCGAGGTCGAGCTCGAGCGCGTGCTCGGCCAGCCCGTCCACGAGGTGCCGGACCGGCCACGGCCGCTGCACCGGGGGCGGGCGCCGGGCCGCCTCGAGCGCCGCCAGCGGGGTGATCCACGGTGACACCGAGGTGGCGAACGACTTGCCGAGGAACGGCCCGAGCGGGACGGTCTCGAAGGCCTGGATGTCGCGGGCCGACCAGTCGTTGAGCAGGCAGATGCCGAAGACGTGCCGGTCGGCGTCGGCGACCGGAATGCGGCGACCGGGCACGCCGACCACGAACGCCACCTCGGCCTCGAAGTCGAGCCGGGCGCTCGGCCCGAACTCGCCCGGCCCGAGGATCCCGGCCGGCCGCGGGATCGGCGTGCCGGACGCGACGAGCGAGCCCGAGCGCCCGTGGTAGCCGACCGGCATCCGCTTCCAGTTGGCCGGCAGCGCCTCGCCGTCGGGCCGGAAGATGCGCCCGGCGTTGGTCGCGTGGTGCTCCGAGGCGTAGAAGTCGACGTAGTCGGCGACGGTGAAGCCGAGCACCGGCGTCACCTCGGCCAGCGGGACGAGTTGCAGGGCGCCGGTCTCGATCAGCGAGGCGGCGGCGCCCCGCACCTGCGCCCACGCCTGCGGCCCCGCGGCGAGGAACGCGTCGAGCGTGCCGGCCGCGAACAGCTGCGGGTCGACGTGCACGAGGTCGAGCACCGACTCCTCGTAGCGGACCGCGGCGAAGCGCCGCCCGTCAGCGCCGACGACCGACGCGTACGGCAGGTTGTCGAGGCCGTAGCTCATCCCTGGCGGTTCCACGACCAGGCGTAGCGGCCGTCGTCGGCGGCCTGCCCGCCCTCGCCGAGGCGCAGCGGGCGGAACGTGTCGACCATGACCGCGAGTTCGTCGAAGAACTCGACGCCGATCGAGCGTTCGTACGCGCCGGGTTGGGGGCCGTGCGAGTGCCCGCCCGGGTGCAGCGAGATCGACCCCGGCCCGATGCCGGAGCCCTTGCGGGCCTCGTAGTCGCCGCCGCAGTAGAACATCACCTCGTCGGAGTCGACGTTCGAGTGGTAGTACGGGACCGGGATCGACAGCGGGTGGTAGTCGACCCTGCGGGGGACGAAGTTGCAGATGACGAAGTTGTTGCCCTCGAAGACCTGGTGGACGGGCGGCGGCTGGTGCACCCGGCCGGTGATCGGCTCGAAGTCGGCCGCGTTGAACGTGTACGGGTAGAGGCAGCCGTCCCACCCGACGACGTCGAACGGGTGGTTCGGCACGACGTGCACCGAGCCGGCCAGCCCGGACGGTCCGGTGCCGCGGTGCTTCACGTAGACCTCGACGCCGGTCTCGTCGACGAGCGGCGGCTCGCCCGGGCCGTGCAGATCCCGCTCGCAGTACGGCGCGTGCTCGAGCAGCTGCCCGAACTTCGACAGGTAGCGGCGGGCCGGGGTGATGTGGCTGTTCGCCTCGATGCAGTACGCCCGCACGCCCTCAGCACCGGGCCGCCACCGGTGGGTGGTGGCCCGCGGGATCAGCACGTAGTCACCCGCGCGGGCCTCGAGCGGACCGAAGACCGTCTCGACCGTCGCCGAGCCGGCCTCCAGGTACACGCACTCGTCGCCGACCGCGTTGCGGTACAGCGGGGACGCATCCCGGGCGACCGCGTAGGAGATCCGGACGTCGTCGTTGCCGAGCACGAGCCGCCGCCCGGTGACCACGTCCACCCCCGTCCCGTCACCGAACAGCGTCGGCAGCTGCAGGTGGCGGGGCAGCAGCGGCTCGTTCGGCACCGTCGCCTGATCGGGCAGCGCCCACGGCCGGGCCTCGGCGAGCGCGGACGGGATGTGCCGGTGGTACAGCAGCGAGGAGTCGGACGAGAACCCCTCCTCGCCCATCAACTCCTCGAAGTACAGCTGCCCGTCGGGGCCTCGATGCTGAGTGTGCCGCTTCGGCGGGACGCTGCCGCGGTGCTGGTAGTACGCCATGGTGTTGCCATCTCCTCGACCTCGTCGTCGTCCTGAGACGTGTTTCGTCGATCAGCCTTGCATGTCCGCCCGTCCGACCGTGGCGCCGCCCGCGGCGATGCGCGAGGATCGGCCGAACTCAGCCTGAGGAGGGACCGATGCGCGGACGACGGCGGGCCGCCCTGGCCGTGTTCGGCGGCCTGGTCCTGGGCGGCACGGCGGCCTGCGGCGCCACGACGAACGGCTCGGGTGAGATCGGCAGCGGCGTGCCGACGCGCCCGCCGGACTTCCCGGCATCCAGCGGCGGCGTGACCGCGCCGGCCACCGACCAGGTCCTCTCGTCGGCCGCCGCCACGTCAGCGCCCCCGTCGTCGGCGTTCCCGAGCCTCGCGCCGCCGAGGGAGTGCGCGAAGGCCTCCGACTGCACGCTCGTGAAGTCGTACAAGCTGGGCGACGGCGTCCTCGTCGCGGTGTTCAGCGCGCCGGCGGCCAGCGGTGGCATCGGGGCGGCCGTCCTAATGATGGCGCGGGACCAGACGCCAACCTACTGGCGCGTCTTCGACGGCGAGACGCCGAGCGAGCTGCTCTGCGCGGTCGCCGGCTCGGTGCGCAACTGCGCGCTGGTCGACTACGTCGGCGCGCATGCGGCCACCGCCCGCCCGCTGGTGGTGAGCGCGATCGGCATCACCGTCGGCCCGGCGGTGGGCAGCGACACCCCCGGCCTGCACCTCGGCGACCTGGACGGCGACAACCTCGTGGACGCCTACGGCCTGCAGAACGATTACGACCCCGACTACGCGAGCGGGCACGTGCAGTGGAAGACCTGGCGCCGGTCGGCGGACGCGATCTCACTGACCAGCACCGGCTGCGGCGCGCTGGCGGCCAGGGCACCGGCCGCGCCGACCGCATTCCTCACCGGCCCCTGTGCCTCGGGCTGAGCGGCCGGCGCCGCGTGCGTCGCGCTGACAACTCGTCCCGTTGCTGCCAGACTGGCCGCCTCCACCGCCGCCTTGACCGCCTGAATTCGCCAGGGGAGACCACCGTGACCTACCAGCCCGCACCGCCGCCCCCGCCCGGCCCGCCCTACGGCCAGGGGTATGGAGCGGGGGCGGGCCCGGTCGGCAAGCCGCGGGGGATCGGGATCAGCATCCTGCTGGCGATCGTCACCCTCGGCATCTACACCTTCGTCTGGGTGTGGAAGACGCATGACGAGGTCAAGCGCAACTCCGGCAACGGGGTCGGCGGTCCGCTCGGTTTCATCATCTACTTCGTCATCTCGCCGGTGACGTTCTTCCTGCTGCCCAGCGAGATCAATCAGATGCTCACCCGCGTCGGCCGGCCGAGCCGGGTCCGCCCCATCATCGGGCTCTGGTTCCTGCTGCCGCTGATCGGCGACATCATCTGGTTCGTGAAGGTGCAGGGACAGCTCAACGAGTACTGGCGCTCGCTGGGTGCCACCGGCTGACGGGAGCCCTCACGGGGTCGGGTCGCCGGCCTTGATCTCGCGGAAGTTGCGGTAGCTGTACACGATCAGGGCGAGCGCGATGAGCCCGGAGATGATCAGCGACACCCCGGTTCCCCAGCCCCCGGGCAGCCACCAGCGGTCGTCCAGCGGCCACCAACCGGGGGCGTCCGGCCCGATACCCCAGGCGATCCCGGCGCCGACGAGGAAGAGCACGCCGAACGTGGACAGCAGGATCCGCGGCCAGGTCTCGACGCCGTCGGCGGCGGCCTGCAGCGCCCGCTGCTTGACCGGTTCCAGCCGCTTCTGCGCCCAGTCGTACTGCTGCGACAGCAGGGCCAGCCCGGCGACGATGGCGAGCAGGCCCGGGCCGGGCAGCACGAGCGCGGCCACGCCGCCGACCACCAGCAGCCACCCCAGCGACTCGAGGGCGATGCGCTTCAGGGCGCGCGACGTCGTCTTCATGCCGGCATGATTCCCGGCGAACCTGTGCGCCTAGCCGCGGCGGCGGCGGTCAGCGCTGGTCGGCCGGGACGAACGCCCGCTCGGTCGGGCCGGTGTAGAGCTGGCGCGGGCGCCCGATCCGGGTCTCCTTGTCGTTGATCATCTCGTGCCACTGGGCGATCCAGCCCGGCAGGCGGCCGATCGCGAACAGCACGGTGAACATTCGGGTCGGGAAGCCCATCGCCCGGTAGATGAGGCCGGTGTAGAAGTCGACGTTCGGGTAGAGCTTGCGGTCGACGAAGTAGTCGTCCTCGAGCGCGACCCCCTCGAGCTCCAGCGCGATGTCGAGCAGGTCGTCGCGCTTGCCCATGGCCGACAGCACCTCGTCGGCCGACTTCTTCACGATCGCCGCCCGCGGGTCGTAGTTCTTGTAGACGCGGTGGCCGAAGCCCATGAGCTTCACGCCGTCCTCCTTGTTCTTGACCTTGCTCACGAAGCTGGCCACGTCGCCACCGTCGTCCCGGATCCGCTCGAGCATCTCCAGCACCGACTGGTTGGCGCCGCCGTGCAGCGGGCCGAACAGCGCGTTGATGCCGGCCGACACCGAGGCGAACAGGTTGGCCTGCGACGAACCGACCAGGCGCACGGTGGAGGTCGAGCAGTTCTGCTCGTGGTCGGCGTGCAGGATGAACAGCCGGTCCAGCGCGCGGGCCACGGCCGGGTCGACCTCGTACGGCTCGGCCGGGAAGCCGAACGTCATCCGCAGGAAGTTCTCGACCAGATTGAGCGAGTTGTCGGGATAGAGGAAGGGTTGCCCGACCGACTTCTTGTACGCGTAGGCGGCGATCGTGGGCAGCTTTGCGAGCAGCCGGTAGGTGGAGAGCTCGAAGTCCTCCTGGTCGAACGGGTCGAGGAAGCCCTCGTAGAACGTCGACAGCGCCGACACCGCCGACGACAGCACCGGCATCGGGTGCGCGTCGGCCGGGAAGCCCTCGAAGAAGCGCTTCATGTCCTCGTGCAGCAGCGTGTGCCGGCGGATGTTGTTCTCGAACGCGGCGAGCTGCTCGGTGGTCGGCAGCTCGCCGTGGATGAGCAGGTAGCTCACCTCGATGAACGTCGAGTGCTCGGCAAGCTGGTCGATCGGGTAGCCGCGGTAGCGCAGGATGCCGGCGTCACCGTCGATGTAGGTGATGGCCGACTTGCAGGACGCGGTGTTGGCAAAGCCGGGGTCGTAGGTGACCAGGCCCGTCGACGAGAGCAGCTTGCTGATGTCGGCGCCGGATGCGCCCTCGCCGGCCGGCTGGACCGGTAGCTCGAGGGGCTCGCTGCCCGGCGCGTTCAGGACAACGTCTTGGTCGGACATGCGGGTCCCCTCTCGACACGGCAGCAGATTTTCGACCCTACTGCGACGGACCCGGAGCCCACCCGGCGAGGTTCTGCAGCCGAACCTCGCCCCGGGAGACCAGGCGGTCCTGATCGTCGCGCATCTCGATCTGCCACAGCTGCTGGCTGCGACCCCGGTGGATCGGGGTCGCGGTCGCGACGACCCGCGCGCCCGCGCCCACCGAGCGCAGGAAGTTCGTGTGGTTGGAGACGCCCACCACCTTGCCCCGGTCGCCGAACCAGACGGCGGCGCCGATGCTGGCACTGGTCTCGGCGGCCGCGCAGTACACCCCGCCGTGGACGATGCCGTAGGGCTGCAGGTGCTGCGATCCGGTCGTCCAGCTCAGGACGACGAGATCCGGCCGGACCTCGTCGAACTGGAAACCCAGTACCTCGGCCAGCCCGACATTGATGCTGTCGGCAATGCTCTCGGCGATGTTCTCGACGTCGGCCATGAGCGGACCGTATCGCGGCCGGCAGAGCCGGCCCGGCGCGAGGGGCGCCGGTGTGATCAGCCGAGCAGGGCGCGGGTCACGCGCAGCTCGGCCCGGGCGAGCGGGATCTGCAGCGCGTACCAGAGACCGAAGGTGACGATCGCCGCCGGCATCACGAGGGTGGACTGCCCGACCGACTGAAGTTCCCACCAGTCACCGAAGGGCCGGTTGAAGACGCGCTCCGGGGTGACCCAGTACAGGAACGGATAGATCAGGTAGAAGATGCTGGCCGCGAACAGGGTGAACGACAGCACCGAGGTCACGAACGCGACGACCGCGTGCGCGAGCAGCCACCACGCGTCCCGCCAGCTGGCCGGGTCACGCTCGATCGTCCAGACCCGGCCGATGGCCCCGCGCCCGTCGGTGCTGCGGTAGCGGGCCTCGATCGGCGTGCCGAGCAGCCCGGCCGCCGCCCGCCGGTGGATGCCCGCGTACCCGCGCACGAGCGCGGTGGCCGGCAGCACCAGGACGGCCACGATGGTGATCGGCGAGACGGCGACGAGGGTGATCCAGAGGCAGAAGAGGGCCACCCCGGTCATCGACGTGAACATCAGGACGGTGGAGCGGGCGAGCAGGTGCAGCCGGACCGCGGTCCGGCGGGCGGGCGGGAGCACGACCGGCGCCGGGGCGGTGTCCTTCATCGTGGTCATGCCCCGATCATCGACCCGGCCGCCGACCGGCGCAGTGGACTTATCCCTACTACGCGGTGGGCACCTCGACCCGGTCGTCCTCGCGCCCGGCCGCGGCCGCGGACGGGCGGCTGAACTGCAGGATCCCGTCGTTGATGGCGCCCAGCTTCAGGACCGGCACGTCCCGGACGTAGTCGTTGCGCACCTTCCACGGCCCGTGGGTGCCCTGGCGGGGGAGGCGATCGTTGCCCCGGCGGACGTAGCCCGAATCGAGCGAACCGAGTACGGAGTCGGTGCTGCGGTCGGCGTCGGTGGCGTGGGCGACGACCTGGGTGTAGCCGTGGCGGTCCATGTAGTTCAGCAGGCGGCAGGTGTACTCGCAGGCGATGTCGGCCTTGAGCGTCCACGAGGCGTTGGTGTAACCGAAGATCATCGATGCGTTGGGGATGCCCTCGACGAGCACACCCTTGTAGGTGACGTTCTGGTTGAGCGCGACCGGCTCGCCGTCGACCTCGACCGACGCGCCGCCGAGCATCTGCACGTTCAGGCCGGTGGCCGCGATGATGACGTCGGCCTCGAGCTCCTGCCCGGACACGAGCTTGATGCCCTTCTCGGTGAACGTCTCGATCCGGTCGGTGACGATGTCGGCCCGGCCGTCGCGGACGACGCGGAACAGGTCGCCGTCGGGGACGACGCAGAGCCGCTGGTCCCAGGGGTCGTACTCCGGGGTGAAGTTGGCGAGGTCAGACGTGCCGCGCAACTGCTTGGCCGCCGATTTCAAGATGAGGTTGCGCACGACGCCGGGCCGCGAGCGGGCCAGGCCGTAGAGCGCGCGCTGGATGGTGATGTTGCGGCGGCGGGTCATCCGCCAGACCGCCGCGTCGGGCAGGAAGCGCCGCATGCCCTGCGAGATCTTGTCGACCGACGGCAGCGACATGATGTAGGTCGGGGACCGCTGCAGCATCGTGACGTGCCCGGCGTCCGGCGCCATCGCCGGCACCAGCGTGACGGCGGTCGCGCCGCTGCCGATGATCACGACCCTCTTCCCGGCGTAGTCGAGATCCTCGGGCCAGTGCTGCGGGTGCACGATCGGCCCGGCGAACCGCTCCTCGCCCGGGAACTGCGGCCGGTAGCCCTGGTCGTAGTCGTAGTAGCCGGTGGCCGCGATGAGGTAGTTGGCGGTGAAGCGCTGCTTGCGCCGCGTCTTCTCGTTGCGGACCTCGACGGTCCACCGGCCGTCCGCGCTCGACCAGCTGCTGTGCAGCACCTTCAGGCCGTAGCGGATGTGCTGGTCGGCGCCGTACTCGGCGGCGGTGTCGGCGACGTACTGGCGGATCGACGGGCCGTCGGCGAGCACCCGGGTCTCGTTCCACGGTCGGAAGCTGTAGCCGAAGGTGAACATGTCGGAGTCGGAGCGGATGCCCGGGTAGCGGAAGAGGTCCCACGTCCCGCCGAGGCGCTCGCGCCGCTCGAGGATCGCGTAACTCTTGCCCGGGCACTCCCGGGCGAGGTGGCAGGCGGCGTCGATCCCCGACACCCCCGCGCCGATGATCAGGACGTCGAAGTGCTGCACCGCCATGTGGCCTCCTCGCAACGAGTTCTCCGACGGTAGCTCAGACGGCCTGTCACGGGAAAGTCGAGCTCGGCTCGACAGCCGGGTGCGCGTCCGGCGAGGATCGGTGGGTGGGGACGACGAAGGCGGCCGCGCGCCTCGACCGCCCGGCGTCGGGAAAGATCCCGACCGAGTTCCGCTACTGGGCCCGCGTCGGCGACCGGGACGTCCAGCTCGCCCGGCGGCTCGCCAAGCTGGTGCTGCGCTTCGACCCGCAACCGCCGGACGACCAGGTGCGCCGCTTCGCCGAGGCGTACTACGACGCCGACCCGGTGGCCGAGGCGTTCGTCGACGAGGTGTACCTCGGCGCGCTCGGGCCGAAGCGCGGGCGGGCCATGCTCGACCAGGCCTTGGCCCACGGGGTCGGCTCGGTGCCCGACGCGCCGGCTTCGCTGCTCCGGCTGTTCGAGGAGTTCGAACGCGACCCGGAGTGGCTGGACCGCGACCTCGTCGAGGCCGGCGCCCGGGTCTTCCGTCGCTGGGGCACGGCCGTCTTCAGCTTCGCCACCACCTCCACCCTCGAGATGTACTCCGAGAGCTCGATCGCGAAGCCGCTCTCGTATTCCGGCGGCTATGCGGGGGACAAGGCGCACAAGCGGCAGCTCGAGACCGTCCGCTTCTGGATCGACGTCTCCGAACCGGGCGGCCTCGACCCCGGCGCGCGCGGCAAGGCCACCGCGATGCGGGTGCGGATCATGCACGTGTTCATCCGGCGCAAGTTGATGCAGCGGCCGGAGTGGGACTACGACGCGTGGGGCGTGCCCATCTCGGTCGGTGACGCCACGCTCACCCTCATGGGCGGCAGCGTCGTCCCCGGGCTCGCGCTGTGGAGCGTCGGGCACCAGACGACGATCCGCGAGATCGAGGCGACGCTGCACTTCTGGCGCTACGTCGGGCACCTGCTCGGCGTCCAGCCGGACTGGTATCCGCGCGACTTCCGCGAGTCGGTGCAGCTGATGTTCGCGGCGTTCGTGAAGCGTGCGTACACGGCCGGTGCCGACGGCGCCGAGCTCGTCGAGTCCTACCTGCCGGCGTTCGAACCGACGCCGGGGACGGGCCTGCGCAAGCGGCTGCGCGACGAACTCAACTACCGCGTGCAGATCGGCTACACGGCCTTCTGGCTGCTGCCGAAGACGTACCGGCGGCACCGCATGCCCCGCCGCTTCCCGTGGGTGCTGCAACCGATCCTGCAGCTTCCGGTCAACCTCGCGCTCGAAACGTGCCGACGGCTCGTGCCGCCGCTCGACGGCGTCGCCGACCGCGTGCAGCGCCGGCGGCGGGAGCGCTGGTACCGCAACGAGGTCGGCGACGCCGAGGCGCAGTTCACCCCGGTCGAGGAGTTCCGCCGCTGAGGGCCCTGCGAGCCATATGGCCGCCTGCGAGCCATCTGCCCGACAGGACCGAACGGCCCGCCGCCCCGCCGGCCGGGCGCGCTCGCCCTGAGCGAACATCGACTCTCCGCGCGCGCAGCGGGCGGTCGACCGGTCTAGCGTGTCCGCATGGCCGAGAAAGTCCTGCGATTCCCGACCCGCTCCGCCGAGCCGTCCGCCGGTCCGGAGCCGCTGTGGCGTGCGGCCGTCGGCGAGCAACTGCGGGCCGAGCGGGTCTCGCGCGAGCTGCGCATCGTGGACGTCGCCGAGCGGGCCGGGGTCGCGCCGCAGTACCTGTCCGAGATCGAGCGCGGCCGCAAGGACGCCTCCTCGGAGGTGCTCTCGGCCGTCTCGGGCGCGCTCGGGCTGTCCGTGCACCAGGTCACCCGGCGGGCGAGCGTGCGCCTCGTCGGTGGCCTCGACCGCGTCCGGCGCAGCCGGAGCGGGCCGGTCTGCCTGGCCGCCTGACCGGCGCGCCGGGTCGATCAGGCGGTGATCGGGTCGCGGCTGGTCAGGACGGCGTCGACCACGCCGTAGTGCAGGGCCGCATCCGCGGTCAGGATGAGGTCGCGTTCGGTGTCCTCGCGGACCTGCTCCGGCGTCTTGCCGGTGTGCTTGGCCAGGATCTGCTCGAGCATCCGGCGCACCCGTTCGATCTCGTCGGCCTCCAGGACGAGGTCGGGGATCGCGCCGCGACCCTCGGCGGCCGGGGCGTGGATGACCACCCGTCCGTGCGCGAGGATCTGGCGCCGGCCGGGCGCGCCGCCGGCCAGCAGCATCGCGGCGGTGGCCGCGGCCTGCCCCACGCACGTCGTCTCGACCACCGGGCGGATGTACTGCATGGCGTCGTAGATGGCCAGCGTCGCCGGGATCGAGCCGCCGGGGGAGTTGATGTAGAGGTTGATCGCCTGGTCGGGGCTCTCGGACTCCAGGTGGATCAGCTGGGCGATGATCGCGTTGGCGACGCCGTCGTCGATCGGCGTGCCGAGGTAGATCACCCGGTCAGAGAGCAGCCGGCTGTAGATGTCGACCGTGCGCTCGCCGTTGCTCGTGCGGGTCGTGACGTAGGGGATCGCGTACGAGGTCATCGGTTCGCCCCCAGACCGATCGGGTGGCGGGTACCGGGCAGGACGTCGTCGCCGAGCTCGACGATGTGGTCGACGAAGCCGTAGGCCAGCGCCTCCTGCGCGCTGAACCAGCGGTCGCGGCGCGAGTCCCGCTCGACCTGGGCGACGTCCTGGCCGGTGTCCGCGGCGATCAGCTCCAGGACGGTGTCGCGGGTGCGGCGCAGGTCGTCGGCCTGGATCGCGATGTCCATGGCGGTGCCGCCGATCCCGGCCGAGCCCTGGTGCAGCAGCACCTTCGAGTGCCCGAGGGTGTACCGCTTGCCCCGGGTGCCCGCGCTCAGCAGGAACTGCCCCGCGCTGTAGGCCATGCCGAGGTTCACGGTCACGATGTCGTTCGGCACGGCCCGCATGCAGTCCCGGATCGCCAGCATCCCGGGCACCGATCCGCCCGGCGAGTTGATCAGCAGGCGGATGTCGGCGACCGGGTCCTCGGCGGCCAGCAGGATCAGTCCGGTGCACAGCCGGTTGCTGTTGTACTGCTCCAGCGGCTCGCCCAGCAGCAGCGTGCGGCGTTCGAACAGGCGCCGGTAGATCTCCTCGTCCAGGGTCTGCCCGGCTGCCGGTGCGTCTGTCGTCATGAGTCCAGCCTGGGCCGCCCGGAAGGGCGCGCACCAGCCCACGCTGCTGGCGGCAGCGCTGCCTGCAGCAGAACGGCGCGGGCGACCGCTAACATGGGCAGGGCGGCGTCCGCAAGGACGTGGGATGCCGCTCGGCTTGCGATGACCGCGCGGGTGGGGTTGTCGACCCCCGTCATCGACGGCGCAGGGCTGCCGGGCCGAACCTGCGGTTTCGGCCTCGCGGAGCCCGGCCGGGTCGGCAGTGCCTCGGCGCAGTCGCTGGGCGCTCGCCCGACGGGCATTCACCCGTCCGCCCGCGGGCCGGTGGGCAAGGTTCTCGCGCGGCCACCGTGCCGGGCGACGGAGGAGGAGTCAGTGGCTCGAGCTGGCCGGCGTCACACGGACGCTCGCCGTACCGGTTCGCGACCCCCGCGGCGCGCCTCCGCCCCCGCACCCGGGGACGTCATCTCGCTGCTCGCCCGCACCGTCCGCGAGGTCGAGGCCGCGGCCGAGCGCCGCCGCGTGACGCCGGCGGTGCGGACGAAGTTCCAGGTCGTCGCCCTGCTCGTGCGCGAGGAGCACGCCCGGCTCCAGGGGGAGTCCACCCTCAGCCCGACCCAGCGCACCGCGCAGTCGAAGCGGCTGGACGGGATCGCAACGATCCTGGCGACCACCGCCGTGCGCGACTCGTCCTTGCTCGCCCTGCTCTCCGAGGACGCCGTCGTCTCCGACGCGGCCCGGTCGCTCCGGCGGGAGATGCTGCGGTCGGTGGGCATCGAACCGGCCCCCGACGACATCGCGCCGGCCGCGCCTGCGACCACGTCGGCCGCGCCCGAGCGGTCGGTCGTGCCGCGGTCGGTCGTCTCCCGCAAGCTCACCACCTCGTTCCTCGCCCCCGACTTCTCATCGGCCCGGCCGGACCCGGTCCGTCCCCGCCGGCTGGCCGGTTGGGAGCTGCTCAACCCCCTGCTGGCCTCGTTCGAACGGGCCGACAGCGGAGCCCCGGCCTGCATGGCCCTGCCCGAACCGCCGCCGCTGCGCATCCAGCGCTACCGCGAACTGATGCCGCACCAGGCCCGGCTCGTCGCCGCGGCCGCGGCCGGCCACCGGACCTTCCTGCTCGCCGACGAACCCGGCCTCGGCAAGACGGCCCAGGCGCTGCTCGCGGCGGAGGCCGCCAACGCCTACCCGCTGCTGGCGGTCGTGCCCAGCGTCGTCAAGACCAACTGGGCCCGCGAGGTCGGCCTCTGGACGCCGAACCGCTCGGTCACCGTCGTGCACGGCAACGGCGAGTCGGTCGACGGCTACGCCGATATCGTCGTCGTCAATTACGAGGTGCTCGACCGGCACGTCGGGTGGTTCGGCGACTTCGGCTTCCGGGGCATGGTCGTCGATGAGGCGCACTTCATCAAGAACAAGACCTCGCAGCGCTCGCAGCACGTCCTGGATCTCTCGAAGCGCATCCGGTCCCGCACGACGCGGCCGCTGCTGATGGCGCTCACCGGCACGCCGCTGATCAACGACATCGACGACTTCCGGGCCATCTGGCAGTTCCTCGGCTGGATCGACGAGAGCGAGCCGCTGGCCGAACTGATGGATGCTCTCGAAGACACCGGTCTCACCCCGGCCGACCCGGGCTTCTACGCTGCTGCGCGCCAGTGCGTCATCGATCTCGGCATCGTGCGCCGCCGCAAGGTCGACGTGGCGGCTGACATCCCGGCCCGCCGCACCGCCGACCTCCCGGTCGAGCTCGAGGAGAAGGTCGGGCGCTCGATCCGCGCGGCCGAGCGCGACCTCGCCCGCCGGCTGGTGGCGCGGTACGAGACGGCACTGGCCAACCGCCGGTCGCGGTCCACCGTCGACGGCATCGATCACGACCTCGTGCGCAAGGTGGCCACGTGGGAGCAGAAGGAAGCGAGCTCGACGAAGGCCGGTGAGAACGTCTTCACGATGATGCGGCGCATCGGTCAGGCGAAGGCCGGCCTCGCTGCCGACTATGCGGCCCAGCTCGCCCGCAGCGCGGGCAAGGTCGTCTTCTTCGCCAAGCACATCGACGTCATGGACGTCGCCGAGGAAGCCTTCGCCAAGCAGGGGATCCGCTACTCGTCCATCCGCGGGGACCAGACGCCGACGGTGCGGCAGCGCAACATCGACGCGTTCGTCAACGATCCCGAGGTCACCATCGCGGTCTGCTCGCTGACGGCGGCCGGAGTGGGCATCAACCTGCAGGTCGCGTCGAACATCGTGCTCGCCGAGCTGTCCTGGACGGACGCGGAACAGACCCAGGCGATCGACCGCAGCCACCGCATCGGTCAGACCGAGCCGGTGACCGCGTGGCGCATCATCGCGGCCCAGACGATCGACAGCCGGATCGCCGGGCTGATCGACAGCAAGGCCGGGCTGGCGGCCCGGGCGTTGGACGGTTCGGACGAGGAGATCTGGTCGTCGGCCGACGTGCAGCACGAGGCCCTGGTCGCCTTGCTGACCGACGCGTTGACCGCGGCCGGCGAGCACGCGGTCCCAGCCGGCGGCCGCTGACCCGGCCGCGTCGAACCCGTCACGAAGCGGCGAGGACTCCAGCGCGGTCGTCGACCAGCTTGACGTCGACGAGTTCGTGGCCGGGCCCGCTCGCCGGTTACGGGGTCGATCTCTCTTCCCCCCTCGTTCAGTCATACCGGTCGTCGGATCTCGACCGAACCAGGGGGAAGACGGGCGGTGGCGCTCGCGGACGACCGGGCCGCGCTACCGGCGGGGGTCACTGACGCGCGCCGTGAGGGCGGTGGCGAATCCGCTCCACGCCGGGTACGGCGCGAGCAGCCCTGCCGCGACGCGATCGCCGTCGCGGGCCAGCACCGTGCCGCCGAGGGCAGCGGCGACAGCGGGCGGGGCAGCGGCGAACCGCAGTCGGGTGCGGACTCCCATGGGACGGGTCCGACCCAGCTCAGGCTCCGGTGTCCGCACGCGAGCCCTTGACCTGGTACCCGTGGCGTTTCCGGCCAGGGTCGGCAAACGAGGCCTTCCGCCTCTCTCGGGCGGACGGCGGATGCGGTAGACGTGGGCGGGTCGACTCCGTCCCCACCCGGAGGCACTGCCATGCGACGTCTCGTCACCCTGCTCGCGACCGGCGCACTCGTCACGGGCGGGCTCGCCACGACGGCGACCGCCCGCCCGGGAGCGCCGGGTCCCCACTCCGCCTACGGCATCACCCGGGACGCCCAGGGCATCGTGCACATCCGCGCGCGGTCGCTGCTCGGCGCCTACTACCTCAACGGCTGGGCGCACGCCCGCGACCGGCTGTTCCAGATGGACGTGACCCGCCGGGCCGCCTCCGGCACGCTCGCCGAGCTGCTCGGCAAGCCGGCCCTGGACGCGGACGTCCAGGCCCGGACGATCGGGCTGCGCCGGGCGGCCGAGCGCAGCTGGGCGGCCGCGCCGCCGGATCTCCGCGCCGCGCTGCGGGCCTACAGCGACGGCGTCAACAGCTACGCCGCGCACCATCCGCTGCCGCCGGAGTACGGCGCGCTGCACCTGGACACGGTGCAGCCGTGGACGCCGGTCGACTCGCTGACCGTCGGCAAGGCGCTGAGCTTCGAGCTCTCGTTCGACAACGACATCCCGGCGACGCTGCAGCTGCAGGCCTACGTGGCCAAGCTCGGGGCGGAGAAGGGCTACGCCCTCTTCAGCCAGGACGTGATGCGCTCGCAGCCGTTCAGCAGCGCCTCCACCGTGCCCGACGCCAGCACGGCTACGCACCGGCGCGGCTCCTCGTTGCGGCTGCCCGACCCGGCCCGGCTCCGCGAGGCGGCCCGGCTCGGCCGCGCGTACCTGGCCAAGATCGCCGGACTGCCGCTGTTCGCGGCGCGGACGCAGGACGGGACCGTCGGCTCGAACGAGTGGGCCGTCGCCGGTCGCAACACCACGAGTGGACGGCCGATCGTCGCCAACGACCCCCACCTGTCGCTGAGCGAACCGTCCACCTTCTACCCGATCGCGCTGAGCGCACCGGGGCTGGACGTCGCCGGCGAGAGCTTCGCCGGCGCGCCGGGCGTGATCATCGGTCACAACCGCTTCATCGCGTGGGGCGCGACCACGAACCCGATGGACGTCACCGACACCTACCAGGAGAAGGTCGTCCAGGACCCCACCTCGCCGAGCGGCCTGTCGACCACCTACCTCGGGCACCTCGAACACGTCGTGGCCGTCCCCGAGACCTTCCGCTACAACAGCGGCGGCACGCTCACCACAGCCGGCGCCGCAGACGGCGTGCCACCGGCGACGCTCATCGTCCCGCGACGCAACCAGGGCCCGATCGTCCAGCTCGACCTGGCGCACGAGTCCGGGCTGAGCGTCCAGTACACCGGCTTCAGCGCCACCTTCGAACTCGAGACGTTCCTGCGCTGGGACCGCGCGCGCAACCTCCACGACTTCCGCGCCGGGCTGAAGTACTTCGCCGTGGGCTCGCAGAACTGGGCCTACACCGACCGCCGTGGCAACATCGCCTACTTCACCAGCGCCGAGATGCCGGTCCGTGAGGACCTCCAGGCCGGCCGTGTGACCGGAGTGCCACCGTGGTTCATCCGCAACGGGCAGGGCGGTAACGAGTGGCTGCCGGTGCAGCACCCGCAACCGGCGCAGGCGATCCCCTACGAGATCTACCCGGCCGCCGAGATGCCGCACATCGTCAACCCGCCCGCCGGCTGGTTCGTCAATGCGAACAACGACCCGGCCGGGACCGTCCTGGACAATGACCCGCTCGACCAGCTGCGCCCGGGGGGCGGGATCTACTACCTCAACCCGGGTTACGACGGGTTCCGCGCCGGCCGGATCACCGAGATGATCCGGCAGCGACTGCGGCACGGGCACAAGATCTCGGTGCGCGACATGCAGCAGATGCAGGCCGACACCGCGCTGATCGACGCCGAGTACTTCGTGCCCTGGCTGCGTCGGGCCTTCGCCGACGCGCAGTCCAGCAGCGTGCCGCAGCTCTCCGCCCTCGCCGCCGATCCGCGCCTAGCCGAGGCCGTCCACCGGCTGACGCGGTGGGACTTCACCACCCCGACCGGCATCCCGCAGGGCTACGACGCGAGCGACCGTGACGGCGTCCTGCGGCCACCGTCGCAGCGGGAGATCGCGAACAGCAGCGCGGCGACGATCTACGCGGCCTGGCGCTCGCGGGCGGTCACCGGGATCATCGACGCCGCCCTCGGCGGCCTGCCCACGCCGGACGGCGCCGAGGCGCTTGCGGCGCTGCGGCACCTGCTCGACACCTGGTCTTCGGCCAAGGGCGTCGGCGCCTCGGGGATCGACTTCTTCGGCGTGCCGGGCGTGACCGACCAGGCCGCGGCGCGGGACTACCGGCTGCTGAGCGCACTGTCGTCCGCGCTCGACCTGCTCGCCGGGCCGTCGTTCGACGCCGTCTTCCACGGCTCGACCAACCTCTCGGACTACCGGTGGGGGCTGCTGCACCGCCTGGTGCTCAAGCACCCGCTCGGCGACCCGTTCAGCGTGCCGACGGCGTTCGGGCAGTTCCCGGCACCACTCACCGGGCTGACCGGGATCCCGGTCGACGGCGGGTTCGAGACGGTGGACGCGGCCAGCCACAACGTGCGCGCCGCCAGCGCCGACGGGTTCATGTTCGGCAGCGGCCCGGCACGCCGGTTCATCGCCACCCCCGGCTCGGGTGCGATGTGGGCCGAGTCCGCGCTGCCGGGCGGTACCAGCGCCCTGCCGAGCAGTCCCTGGTACCTCAACCTGCTGCGGCCATACCTGACCGACGACTACTACCCGGCCCGGCTGAACCGTTGAGCCCGCCAGCCCCGGGGGTGTCAGGGGAGTGCCATGCGCGCTTCGACCGCGCCAGAGAACGGCTGAAGGCCCCGGAAACCGGGGCCTTCGGCATGATCACTTTGGTGTCCGAGGGGGGGAGACTTGAACCCGCTAACCACACCAGCAAACACGGGGCCGTCAGCCACCTAGCCCCAGTTCGCGGGCCTTCCGAGTGCTACCGCGGGCTACCGGAGGCCCTCGAAGTGCCATCGGGTGGGACATGGCCCACCCGCCTCGCAACGCCGTTCGAAATGTCGGTCGCAGGGCCCGTTCGGACCGTAGCGCGGCGGCAAAGCCGCAGAGCGTTCGGCCCACTACGCACTTGAAGGCGTACGCATTTCAGTGCATACTTGGCTCGTGAGGTGCATCGGTCCCAGCAGTTCAAGCGCTGGGTCGATGACCTGGTGGCCAAGGCGAAGGCCAGCGATGAGCATGCGATCCGCATGGCCAAACATGTGCTCGACGAACTCAACTACATCAAGGATCTCGACTGCGAACCGGACGAGGACACGGCCACGCTCAAGCGGGTGCGGCAGAGCCGCAAGTACCGCCTCTGGCGGCTGTCTCATCCGTTCGATGAGGACGTGGCGGTCCGGATCATCTGCTGGTTCGACCCGAAGTCGGAGGTCGTAGTCGTGGTGCTCTTCGCGACGGACAAGGCGGCGATGGGTGACGTCTTCTACGACAGCGTTGGTCCTCGAGCTGACCAAGAGATCGATAAGTGGATCTTCGAGACGGAAGGGAAACGACGATGACCGAGAAGTACACAAGTGAGTTCGCTCCCGCCGACGATGTGTTCGCCGCCCTGGAGTCGATTCCCGGAATCAACGACGACCTCGCTCAGCGCGAGGCGGCCCGCGAACAGATGGAGCGCGAGCACAAGATCGGATTGGCAACCATCCGTCAGGTCGCCCATCTCACCCAGACCGAAGTGGCCAAGAAGATGGGGATTCGGCAAACCAGCGTCTCCAGGTTGGAGGCGCGGCCGGACATGCTCCTCTCAACGATGAAGGCGTACTTCGACGCGGTCGGGGCCGAGGCCACCATCGTTATCAGGATCGGGGGCGTCGAGCAGCGCGTCGGCCTCGACGAACTCGTCCAAACCCGAGAGCAGTAAGCAAGCCACATCGACGTCTTCGCCGAGGTGGTCGTTGACCGGCTCAGAACGGCAGGCCGTGAGCCTGCCTCCGCCGCGAGTTCAGCCCGTCCGGTTTTGATGCGATGAAGCTCGCGACGTACCGCACGGACTGCCAATCCAGAGGGCGCGCCCCGACAGGTCAGCGTCGCGATGCGGTGCGACTGCACTGCCGAGGACTCACGGAGAGTGACGGCACGACGCGCGGTGATCGCCGAATACCGAGCGGTGTAGGGGTTCGTGGATGTGGTCGGTCGTTCGTCGATATGCGCGCCGGTCGAGCTCGGTGGTCCGGCGTGGGTCATTGGTCGAGTTGGGCTGGCGCTACACGGCATCCGGCGGCGAGGGCGCCGGCGTGCAAACGTCGGTCCCAGACCGCGAGGATCAAGTCCGGATCGCCGATGGCACGAGCGCTGGCGAGATGAACCGCGTCGGCGCCGCGCAGGGCGTGAGCTCGAGCGAGGTCGCCGGCGTGCTGTTCAACCGCCGCGGTCAGCTCGACCGGCCGGACAGCGGCCCAGAACTCGTCCCAGTCGCGTTCGGCCGTGTCCAGCTCGGCCTGGGTGAGGTCGTGGTTGCGGGCGGCGGCGGCGAGCGCCGCCCGCACCTCTGGATAGGCCAGTCGGCTGGAGAGGGCGGCATCGCAGCCGTCCCAGAGTGCTATGGCCAACTCGCTCCCGGCTTCGCTGGTCAGCAATTTCACGAATGCGCTGGCGTCGAAATAGACGAGCACTGGGCGTCAACGCCGTTGGTCACTGACCAAATCTGAGACCGGCCGGCGCGGTCGGGGGCGTGAGCGTCCGGATGCGACTGGGCGCCGCGGCGCTGCTGCGCGGCCGATCACCCCTTCGGCGGTGAGTTGCTCGAGCGTGCTGGTGCTTTCCAGCCCGACCAGTCGCGCGACCGGGACGCCACGGTCGGTGATGACGACCTCACTTCCGCCGCGTGCTCGCTCGAGCCAGTCGCTGAGGTGCGCGCGTAGTTCTGTTACAGCAACGTCCATGAACCCGATTGTACACTCTGTCGAACTGCAGTTTGTACAGTTATGGAGACTGCACCAGAGCGTCTGCGACGCGCTGGTGAGCCCGCGGCGGCGACTACGCGAGGTGAGCGGCGGCGGTGCCGCCTTCACGAAGACCATCGCCAGCATCGCCGAATCCGGACCAGCTCGGCAGCGGTTTCGACTCGGAGTTATGCGCGCCGCCCAGCGGGGCGCCGGGCGTCGTTCCGCGGTGCTGATGGGCTGCACGGCGGTTGGCGGTTACGCCGTGCTGGGTGCGTGGTGTCGGCGGCGGGTGTGGTGTCTGTAGGCGACGAACGCGGCGATGCCGGACAGTGCGAGCAGAGCGCCGGCAAGCACCCACGGCCACGGGTTCCATTCGTCGGTGCAGCTAATGCTGCGGGCGGTGGAGGTGCAGATCTCGCCGGGTCCGGCGCGGTTGTCATAGGCGATCCAGAACAGCGGCAGGGCGACGCCCGAGACGACACCGAAGGTCTCGGTGAAGGAGCGACGCCAGCGCGTGACGAGGAGGCCGATGAGCACGGTGGCGGCCAAGACGAACACGCCGATGCTCAGGATGCTGAGCAGGCCCAGGCAAAGGCCGGCTCCGACGACCGCCCATGCGCCGAAGCCGGACCAGGCCGAGGCCGTCCCAGGGCTCGGCGCGTGGCCGGGCTGATCTGCTGCCGGTCGGGCGTCGGTCATCGGGTGCCGGTTTGCGGGCCGGTGCTGCGGATGTCGGCCTCGCCGGTGAGGCTGCTCAGCGGTGGGCGCGGGCGGCGGGGTTCGCGAACGCCTGCCGGCCCGGGTGATGCGCTCCAGTGCACGACGATCGGATCCCAGCGCCAGCGGTGTGTTCCCGCGGCTGGGGTCTGGTCGGTGATCCAGTAGTCGCCCGGCCAGGTCAGGGCCGCGAGCGGTGGCCCGTCCGGGTCGGGCTGAGCCAGCTTCAGCCCGACGGTGTACGCGGTGCGTTCGGCGTCGCGGATATGCAGCCCGACGACCTGCGGCACAACGACGACGTCGGTGCAGCGCCAATCGTCGTGTGGCATCGCTGCTCGCCTCCCTTCATCTCATCATCCGCGGTGGGGTTCGCATCGCCAAGCTGTCCGGGGCCATCGATCACGCCCGTGCGGCGGACACCCGGCGGCACGATCCGCCCCGAGGTAGCTTCTGCGTCGTGTTGACTGCCGATGATCTGCTGGCCGGTCCGCGCGGGCGTGGCCTATGCATGGCGGTCGCGCACCGGCTGGATCCGGCGGTGTGGCCGGCGTGGCTGCAGATGGCGTGGCAGCCTTCGCCGGCTCGACGCAGTGACCTGGTCCGCGCGCTCGAGGCGGTTGATGCCGGGTCGCTACCGTCGTGGCGCGATCCGAGAATCTTTCTGGAGGTGGTGGACGAGACCGTCAGCCATGCCATGTACTGGCAGCCTGCCGACGAGCAGGACACAGCCGCAGCGGATCCGGCGGTGGTGGCCGCGTTGGGGCCGATCGCGGATGCGATCACGTACGCACCGGCAACCGGCTGGTGGAGCAGCTCCGTCGATCTGCATGGATTGCGTTACGTGAGCTGGATTGATGACGATCCTGCGTCCGCACCGGTCCTGGTGGGCGCTGCGAAACGGCTCCAGCGGTGGCGCGAGCAGACCTTCGAAGATGATCGCGACGCCGCCCGGAACCGGCCCGCTGATCCGGCCGCGTCGTTCAGCGGCCGTTGGTGGTCGACACCGGCGCTGGCGTCGCTGGTGACCAGCACCCGGCCACTGCCCGGGCTCGGCGCGATGGAACTCGCGTGGCGGGAAGACAGCCCCGGCCAGCGCGACGCGCTCATCTGGCCGCTGGCCACGATCGCGCCGGCGCGGGTGTGGGAGATCGACCGACCCGAGGCGTGGACCCGCCTCGTCGATGAATACCCGCTCGATGTCACCCACGCCCGACGGCACGACTGGTACAAGACGACCGGCCGAGTCGGGACGTGGCGCATCCCGGACTGGTGCGCGGTCGCCGATGACTGGGACGCGGTACATCTGACCGTGGCCGGCTACCTCACCACCGCGACCCGAGCCCTGCCGCTGGCCGGCGCGGACGCCGCAACGGTGCTCGCCGGCTGGAATCCGGACCAGACCTGGTGGCTGACCGACATCCTCACCACGACCGCCGACCCGCAACCCTGGCACAACAACTCGAACGACGGCGGCTCGGTAACCGGTTGGCGACCCGCGCCCGAGTAGCAAGCGCGCACCGCGAAGGTGGTTGGCGCGCGGGTCGAAGTCAACCACGTGCGGTGAACACCAGAGCAGTGCGCCTCACACGGTCCTGATCACGCGAACCCGCGCGAGCGCCGACTATGCGCGGCGAGCCTGGGCATCCGCACCAGTGATATGCGCGCCCTCGCACGATCCAACTATCTTTCGCCACGGCTGAGAATCGAGAGCACAAAGGATCGCTTGAGGATCCGTGACGAGGTGAGCCAATCCGATCAGCTTTACGGGGAATAGGGCAGGGTTTGACTCGAAGTCGGCCTCGTTGAATCCCACGCTGAATGTGTCTTTTAGGGCTGGCGGTAGTCCGGCAGAGATGTCGGTTTCGAGTCTGCGCGCCTCCAACGTGAGCGGTGACGTCGGTTGCCATTGCAGCCTTTGCGACTTCCCTTCTGGTGGGGGTGTGGGCTCGGATGCCGCCTTCCGTAGCCGCGCGACTGCTTCGATGATCCGCGTATCGCTTGCCTCGACCTGAAGCGGGATGGCCATCCCCTGGACGGCGTGGATTGCGTTGAACTCGATTGCGAGCGACACGCTCGACGGGTCCTCGTGGACATTCACGTAGCGGAGTACCTGGACGCCCGGGCGGCACACATCGGCCAAGTTGGCGTCGCCGAGCCAGTTGGTTGGTTCCGGATGTATGCCCGGTTCGATGACGCAGTCCCGGGTGAGCTGCACGCGGTACAGATAGAACTGAGTGCCATCGTCGCCCTGGTTCCTCATCCGCCTGAACATGTTCTCGATGGCCGCCTCGTAGCTGCCGAGGTGGAGTGCCTTGGCCTTCTGGCGAGCCGCCCAACTTTCGACGGCCCCAGGGTCTCCGCTTGTCGCCTCCATGCGCCGTCTGGTGATGTCGGTCAGTCCCGCGGCCGGGTCGAAGGCCTTGTCCGGCCAGTTGCTGTGTGTGGAGGTGTGGTACCAGTAGTGCTCGCTTATGACAGCATCGTTGTGCAATGGCTCGTCCGGCGCGACGCAGAAGTCGGGCCGGTCCTCGCCCTGGCAGTCGGTACCGCAGGCGGGGCAGGTTTCGAGGGCCTGGTGGAAGCGATCGATCCATTCGGCGGTGACGGGCCATTCGTGCCCGCAAGATCCGCAACGCATACGACGACGCCGCATGAAGTCGATGGTTCTCTCGATCACGCATTCACCATGACATGAACGTCCGACGGCAGCTGGAGTGGCTCAGCCGTTGTGGAAGCCTCAAACTCGCGCCTGGCGCGGACTCGCTTCGACCAGGTCAGCGACGTGGTTCAGCGCCTTCGTAAGTCTTACCGTCATGTGAGCGAACGCTTCCAACGGCGACATCCCGTCGATGCCGAGCCTGGCACTCGCGACGGCTGCATTCGACCCTCTAAGGTGCGCAACGCCGCCAGCCGAACGGAACGCCTGCAGTGCAGCAAAGACCTCGCCAGCGTCCTCGGTGTCACCCAAGGACGACAGCAGTCGGCGCAGGAGCGCGATCGACTTCTCGCCAGGCTCGCTTCCGCCGAGGTACATCTTCAACGGCGCGGGATCCATCCCGTCGACCAGAGACTTCGTCAGAGTAATCGTCGGAGCCGTCAGTGCCGACGGGTCGTTGCTCGTCGGGCCAAGAAGCGCCTCGAACTCGGTGGCAGCCTGCGAATCAAGGTCGCGCCAAACCGGTGAACCGAGCAACGCACCCGTGGCCTCGGCTGCCCTGCGACGGGCTCGCCGGAGGTCGCCGACCGGGTCAGGAGAACCAACGGACTGGTTCAAGAAATCTCGCCGGAATCGCCCCTCATCCATCTCTCCCTCCGGAGGGACATTGTGAGCGAGCCAGTGGGTCTGCTCACCTTCGGGCAACGCACCCAGTTCGCCGAGGTAGACCTCGATAAGCCCTGCCGTGTTAGTGCTGATGTCGAGACCCCAGAGGTCCAGGCACCAGATCCGGCCGGCTGTCACCTTGTACCGGCTGGGTTCGCTCGCGTATCGGTTGAGCACTTCCCGGCTGAAGTAGACCGGCGTCATCGAATGCAGGCGAGAGCTATCGGCGTAGTCGCCCAGCATCCCCGGGTTGCACGTGTGACGTCTCATTTCGCCCGTGCCAGAGTCGACCCCGTACACGTACTCGACGTAATTCTTGTCTGTGTTCCGCGCTTCGATTCGGCGCACCCGCGCCGTCACCGTGCCTTCGACGACGTACTTGCCCATCACGTTCGAGAACGCGGAGGCATCGCCGGTAACGCCGTCGTCCACAATCGCGAACCAGTCGAAGTTCGACCAGGTCGTGCGATGGTTATCGTCGACACGCTCGAATGGATCGATCTCGCCGGTCGTAAGGAGGGTGTAGTCCTTCTGGACGAGCAGTTCGCGACCGGATGCTGCTAGGAACGTGCGCATCTCCAGAGCGGACACCTGGACTTTCCACTCGTCCATCGAGATTGAGATCCGGATCAACTCGACGCTGCGACCTGCTGAGTCGAGGTAGGACCAGCCGCCTTCGCTAGGGAACGCGTCCCAGTACCAGAGGAAGGTGGGCGTGATCTCGAATGTGGGGAGAACGAACCGGTGATGCTCGCGGACGGCGGCGAAGAAAAACAGTCCGTCGTCGCCGTCGCGGCTCGCGGTCAGACCGTCGGAGAACGCGCCGTCGCTCCAGACCTCGACCTTGCCGACATCGCTACCTCCCGACCAACTGGTCCCTGACTGTAGGACGTGGTCTCGGTACCCGGCGTCGATGAGGACGCAGTGAGTGCCTCCGTACATGTCGTCGGAGCGATGGAAATGTTCCTCGATGGTCAGCCAACCCGTCGGGTCAGGACAGATGCGCAGCAGTTCCGCTCCCGGCCAAAGCCCTGCGGGATAGTCGCCGTCAGGGCGGGTCCAGAGGCGTCCCAGGGTCGGCGGGCCGTCGTGAACTTCGTAGCCCGGGATCGAAGGAGTGTGCACGCTCGAAGTATGCGTTGAAGCACCGACGCCCTGCCCTTTCAGGTTCCGCTTGCTCGACCTGAGGGCGGTCGGTAGTCCGAGTTCGCTGCACGATCACGGGCCAACGCCGAGTCGCGAGATCACCACGTCTGTGCGCGTTGGTCGCGTGCAAACGACGCGCAGATCAGACGGCTCACGAGCGCGTCAAACGCGGCGCGATCGTGTGCGACGCCCAGAGCGGCAATCTGATGCTGAATTTTGGCTCCACGGACCTGCGCGAGGCTCTAGCAAGGACTGGGGAGCTGAGATCGTCCGATCATGGTCGCACATTGGCGTGCCATGATCGTGCCCGGCGATGTTTCTGCAAGCGGTGGTGATCTTGTTCTCTGCTTCTCGCCGTGACAGGGTGACGGTGATCACCCTGTCCTGAGGGAGGGCGTGCAATGAAGGTCAATCCGTTCCACACGAACAACCCGGAAGAGGGCCAGGGCCACCGGGACGTGTACCACGACAACAATCAGTGCTCAGACGGCAAGCGCATCCTGCCGGCGAACCGGGTATCGGGCACGGGCAACCGCCCTAAGTGCGATGAGTGCAAGACCTTGAGTTAGCTAGTTGCTCGTTAGACGTCACTTCCCAGTAGGGTCGGGCGGTCGCCGCCAATATCCTTGTTGTCGAATGTCCATCTCCGCGAGATTCGGCGCACGGCTCAAGGGAGCGCAAACGACCGACGTGCGCACGCTGGTTGCGGGCGCGAGGTGCACGGCCATCTGTTAGCTGTCGTCCGCAGATACTTCAAAGCCCTGGACGCGCGCGAGGCCTTGCCAGAATTACCCAATCGCCGCGATCGCCGCGGAATCAACCTTCCGATCAGCGGTGTACGGGATGGCGTCAGCACCGAGTCCAAAGAGCGCGTAGAACCGTTCAAGCGCGTTGAACGCCAGTTGGTCCGCGGTCGGTGCAGGTCGAACTTCCTGTATCCACTCGTCCGCGCTTGCAGTCTCCGCGTATCGGTCTGCGAACGTGCTCCGATGCTCGCCTCGTTCGAGTCGGACTTCCTGGCGTGCCAGGCCTCGGGCCGCGACGTGCCAGGAGAAGTCCCCGGGGCCCACGGCACCGCGCTGTTGGATTTCGAAGGCGAGCCGCGTGGCCTCGAGGGTGAACTCGACGACTGCCAAAGGATTCAGTAGAAGCGGACCGCCCGCCGTCCTCCTACGATTTACAGACCACCCGAGAAAGTCTTCAGTGGCCGCGCCGAGTACACAGCACGTTCCGTCCGCCTCAGCTCGGACCGATGTGCCGCTCCAGCCCACCTGGAAAGCACCGTCTTCGACAGTGACCTGCCCGAGGTGCGCAAGGTTGAAGCCGTGCGGACGGAGCTCAGGCGGTTGCAGTAGTAGTTGTCGGACTCCACGGTCGGCGCTGTAGAAGTCGGGCAATGGCTGGTTGTACCGGCCAACGATCGCAAGACCGTAGGTCGCAATGTCGGGTTGGGAAGTAGTGAGTTGCTTTGTTGCTGCGGCCAGCAGTCGCTCAAGGCGCTCAGTCAGATCAAGTTGATCTCTGATCGGTGGGCCAGTCCGTTCGGTGAGGCGTCCGGTCGCGATTTGAGCGTGGAGCCGTTCAATCGGGATTGGTGCGCAGCGATCGCCCTCGCGGATGGATGCGGACCAGGACTCACTCGCACGGCCGTCCACGTCCACGGTCTTCCTCACAAGGAACGGCTTTTCATAGTCGTCCTGAGAGGGCACGTCGATTACGAAGATGCCTCTGCCCGACGACGGCGCTGACTCAAACCACGTCGTGGTGACACCGCGAACGAGAGGGTAGATCCAGGCGGCGATGACCTTGGTGTACGACTCGGCATTGATCAGCGTCATTGGTATCGGAGCAACCGCGCTCGCCTGCTCGAGAATTGTGTGCTCTGGCTTCTCTGTCTGGAATCCAAGCACTAGCAGGCCGCCGCTTGCGTTGGCGAAGCACGCGACATCCTTCGCCAGTTCCCACCTGCCGCGCTCGGTGAGGCGTCCGTTTTCATCGGTCTGGTACGGCTGGCTCTTGAAGTCGATCCAATCGCTCTCGCCAGTGCCAACTACCCCCGCGAAGTCGAGCCCGACGAGGGCTGCCACAAGTTCGGTTCTGGATCGCACCGACAACGCAATCGCCCCTCGGTCTTCTGGCGGAACCGACGTTCTCCTCCGCAGTCGCGGTGGGGCTTCATTCTGATCAATACGGACACTCTGCGAAAGATCAACCTGCGATTCCACACGTCGAGGGCCGGCCGCGTCGGGAAGGCCAGAGCAGTGGATCAGCGCTGACGCAGATTGGTGTTGCGAGGTTCGGTCGCCCTTGGAACGTCGAAGGTCATCGCACGCCCTGATAGCAACCCGCGTGTCTCGTAGCGATCCATATGCGCCAGTGACCGGGCGCCGACGGCAGCGCAGAACGACGGTTCCGCGGCGCCGATCTGCGGCGACTGATCACCTAGCGTTGCGGGTATGCGCTGCTGCCAAGGCACGCCGTCGAAGAAGACAACCGGCCAACGAAGATCAAGGCGCCTGGCACGGGCGCGGCGAAGGATGGCCGACGGCACCGTCGGCGAGGGCGTGGGGGCGCGAGACCCCCACGGGGAACATACGTCAGGTCCAACGATTACCGGGGAGCTACAACAGTCACGACTGCCGACAGCGCCGAATGTCCCACCCGCGTCCCACCCGGCGACGTTGCGGATCTCCAGTGCATCGAGCGATCAGGGATCAGAACCCCCACCGGTACGCGCGGCGAGGGCCGCAATACAAGCGATGGAGATGGCTGCGGTGGGACGTGTCCCACCGGTGTCCCACCCGAAGGTCCGATCGGCGAGTGATACCGAGGGCTACAGAGCGCTATTTCGGGGTACCTCGGGCTACTGCGGGCTACTGAAGTTCTGTGTCCGAGGGGGGACTTGAACCACCTGAAGGCCGGTTTGTGATCGCCTATTACTCCGGGGCCTGACGCGTTTCACCTTATTCCATAAGGGAGTTCGCGCAACCTGTTCGGAACCGTTGTTCGGGGTTGGTTCGACCCGGTGCCCCAGCGTGGGGCACCGATGATCTTGTACCGCAACCAGCCAGCGAACGACGGACAATCTCTTCTGGTTAAGCGGGCGCGGCTTTCCGTGGGGCCCGGTGAGCGCGCCGGTGCCATGGGATGAGCTGCCCGACGTCGAGAGGTGCGACTTCAAGATAGCGACGACGCCGGCCCGTTTCGTGCAGCTCGGCGATGACTGATCGGTTGGTGTACCCGCGACAGCGTGGCGTGGACTACGGTTGGGCTGCTGCGTTGAGCGCCTCTGGACCTGACCGGTTGCCGGCGAGATGGCTGAGAGGCGCGCTGATGGCTATGGATGGGTTGCGCCATCGTGACCATCCCGGCGATGGCAGCCTTCCGGACGGCTCGTTGGTGGGGCGGATCTGTCAGGCCTGCGTGCGGACGCTTCCGATCACGGGCGCGGCAGTGTCGGTGATGACGCCAGGCGGCCACCGCGGCGTGGTGTTCGCCACCGATGACACGGCCCGCCGCCTGGAGGACGCACAGTTCACCGTGGGCCAGGGCCCGGGTGTTGACGCGTTCCGAGACGCTCACGCGAGCTTGATCGCCGACCTTGCCGAAGACGCTGGCCGGTGGCCGGTCTTCAGCACGGCCGTTGCTGATCTTGGCGTGGTCGCGGTGTTCGCGTTCCCACTACACCTGGGTGCTGCGACGCTGGGCGTGTTGACGCTCTACCGCGACGCGCCGGGCCCGCTGGACGGGCCCGATCTGGCGCGGGCGGTGCGGTTAGGTGATGCGGCGGCCTTCGCGTTGCTGGATCTGCTCGGCGGTATCACTGCCGGCCACAGCGTCGAAGTCGACGGCAACGGCAACGGCAACGGGGCCGACAGTAACGGGGTGGCTGGCGGGGGCGGCGTCGGCGCGGAGTTCTTCCGCGCCGAGGTGTATCAGGCCGCCGGGATGGTGATGGGCCAACTCGGGGTCAGTATCGAGACCGCGATGGTGCGCCTGCGTGCCTACGCGTTCAGCACTGGGCGCCCGACAGGCGATGTCGCGCGCGACATTGTCGCGCGCAATCTGCGGTTTGAGGCCGATAATGGATAACAGCCCACGGGCGGGTAGGGGTGAAGCCACCATGGCTGAGACACACAACAACCGCGACGACCGGTTGGCCGAAGTGTTCGTGAAACTGGCCGACACACTGGTGACCGGGTTCGACGTCGCCGGGCTGTTCGACGATCTGGCCGACGCCTGCGTCGATTTGCTGGAGGTCACCGCGGCTGGATTGATGCTCGTTGACCCCGGCGGAAGGCTGCGGGTAATGGCGTCCTCCAGCGAACGCTCTCGGCTGCTGGAACTGCTCGAGATCCAGAACGACGAAGGCCCGTGCCTGGACTGCTGGCGCACTGGGCAGTCGGTCACTGTCGCCGACCTGGCCGCCGAGAACGGACGATGGCCAACCTTCACCGCCGAAGCCACCCGCGTCGGGTTCAGCGCCGTCTATGCCATGCCGATGCGGCTGCGCGAAGAGACGATCGGCGCACTGAACCTGTTCCACCGCGACCCACACGCGATGACCCCGGCCGCCCTGCGCCTGGCCCAAGCGCTGGCCGACGTCGCCACCATCGGGATCCTGCAACAGCGCGCCGTGCAACAAAGCGCCGAACTGGCCGAACAACTCCAGACCGCGTTGAACACCCGGCTAATCATCGAGCAGGCCAAAGGACTGCTCGCCGAACGGAACAAGTCCGACATGGCCGCCGCGTTCGAACTGTTGCGCGGATATGCCCGGCGCACCGGACGCAAACTGTCTGACGTCGCGCTCGGTGTCGCCAGCGGCGAGATCGACACCGCCGAGCTGAACGCCGTCCCCAGACAGCGCCGCCGCCCCACACCCGGCAGCTAGCAAACAATTAGACCGTGCGGTCACCGTTTCGGCCCGCACGGCGAGTACAGTCCGCGCTAGGTGGCTGTGTGTCCATGGCCATCAGGTGTTGCCCCGGAACCCCGGTAGCACGCATTCAACGGGATGTGGCAGACGGGGGTTTCCTGTGACGGCGACAGCACACGCGCCCCTCGATTCGGCACCGCTCCACGGCAGCCGGGTCGACTGGGTGGCACGCCCGAACGGGCGCTCTGCCTCCCACGCACGATCCCGTGCGATAAGGCCGAGCCGATGTGTCCGGGGGGAGACATCGGCCCTATGCCTGGTATCGCCAGACATAGGGGCGCGGTCATTCCACCCGGCGGAAATGACCGCGCCTCGACCGGACTCACTTGACACGACGGACCGCCCAGGCACCCGCGTCCGGCTGCGGGCTGGGTCGAGTCGAGACCGCGGTCAGATCACCCAACCTGACGACGTCGCTGCGAATCCGAGGCTCTTGGCTGCCGGTTTCTGTCTGGAGAGGCCATGACATGACTCGACGACCGTTCGACGACGCAGCGCAGGCCACTGCTCACGACCACCTTGACGTCGGTGACGCCTCGCCGCTTGAACAGATCACCACCATCGCCGGACTGCTGTTCGAGACCGGGCTCGCCCTGAACTCGATCCAGCAGTCCAGCCAGTCCGAACACGACAGCAGGAGTACCGCACACGCGGTCACGACACTGGACAACGCCGTACGACGCCTGCGCGGGCTCGGCGTCAGCCTGACATCGCTCGACGCACTCGGCGCACCCGCCATCGAGACACTTGACGCACACACATGACCGTCGTCGGACGCGAGGCCCCGTGCGTTCGAAGCGGGCTACCAACCGGTGAGGTCACGACCGAACCCAGCCCACAGCGGACTGAATCGACTGCGCCGGGACAGCTCAGCGTCACGGTCGACTGCGAGGGCGTCGAACTCGCCGTCATCCACGCGACCGGCGATTTAGGCGAATCGGGCGGTGCACTACTGCGAACGCTCGCCATCCGGCTCGCACATTCCGGCGTTCACCACGTCGATCTGAACCTCGCCGGAATCACCGCAGCCGACCTCTGCGGCGTCCGCTCGCTGACCGACATGCGCGCCACCCTGCACAACGCCGGCATCGACCTACAGATCTGCTACGCGAACCTCGCGTCCTACCCCCTCGATTGGCAGGCCGTCCCCGCCACAACCGACTGACTCCGCGTCAAACGACCGGCAACGGTGGCCAGCGCGATGACTCCCCTGTCAGCGGAACTCGACGGTCCACGGAATGCTGCAGATCCAGGCACGCTCAGCGCGTAGCGTTGCAGGCCACCAGGGGCGCAGGAGGTCGCAACCCCCCGGCGACGCTCCACGCAATTCGCGGCCCTGGACGCGACCGTTAGCGGATGCTTGATCCTCATCCGCTAACGGCCGCCCGAACAAGGTGACCGTCCCCCCGAACATTGATCACCCTGGTCGAGACGCGCCCCCGGACGCCCCGACAACAAGCCGACACCGACACCCGGCCGAAGACTGGACACCCATCTGCGCCGACCGCCACAGAAGCATCGAGAGGCCCCATGCTCCCGAGCACGCTCGGCATGACCGGGCTTCGGGCGCGGCACGCGGGCCAGCAGTCACCATCACACCGGGCACCGTGCCGGTAACCCAGCATTGCCCCCAACAACAGGCGAGGTAATCACCACAGACACCGATCAATCCCCGATTCCACGCACGCAGCTGCTTTGCGTCTGACTTCGTGACACAGATCGGCGTGTCTATCACGCAACATCCGACGGGTTCTCCGACCGCTCTCGGAGGATCTGATCATGACCGAACTCGACCGTGGAACCGACCGCGCCGGGCGCCGTGCGAAGCGGTTCCTCTCGCCCTCGCAGAAGTACGAGATCTGGTTGCAGCTGGTGCGCCAGGAGGTGACGATCGCCGAGGCCGCGGCCGAGCAGCACGTGGACCGTTCGACGATCATGCGCATCCGCACGGTGGCCAAGGAGGGCGCGCTGGCCGCGTTGGCCGAGTCCAAGCCCGGGGTCAAGGCGCGCGAGCGGGACTGGGAGTTGGAGCTTGCCAAAGCGGAGGTCGCCCGGTTGTCGGAGACGGTCAAGGAGATGGCCGTGAAGCTGATGCTGGTCGAGGGAAAAGGCGCCTGGGGTTGAGTGGCCCGATCCCGCGCCGGGTCGAAGCGGCCACCAAGGCAGGGCTGCTCGACCTGCTCGATGAGGCACTCGACGCCGGCTGGAGCCTGCGCCGTGTCTGCGGCGCGCTGGAGCTGCCCGAGCGGCGCGCGCACCGCTGGATCGGCCGGCGCGCCCGCGGCCAGCTGGTCGACAAAGCGCCTGGCGGGTCGCCGGCGCACGGACTGTTGCCGGACGAAGAGCGCGAGATCTTGGCGCTGTTCGACGAGTGGGGCGAGACCGACCGCAGCCACCGCAAGCTGGCCCACCGCGGCTCCTACCTGCACCGCGTGTGGGTCTCGCCGTCGAGCGTGCGGCGGGTGCTTTTCCTTGCTGACAAGCACTTCCGGCCCCGACCACGGCCCGGCCGCTCGACGCGCAAGCAGTTCCCGGACTGGGTCGAGTACAAGCCCAACTCGATTTGGATCTACGACACGACACACTTCCCGGCCGCCGGGATGGCAGTGCTGATCATCGAGGATCTGGTCTCCCGTAAGTGGCTGACCGAGATCGTCTCGAGCGAGGAGACCTCCACCCAGGTCGAGCTCGCTTTCACCGCCGCGCTGGAAGCCGAGGGGCTGCTCGAACAGGTTGAGCGTCGTCACGCCGACGACGGTCGCATCGACCTCAGCGCTGACGATAAGTCGCGCCCGATCCTGCTCGCGGTCAGCGACAACGGGCCGCAGATGACCTCCGGCTCGACGCGCGAGTTCCTGGCGCTGTGCGCGATCGCTCAGCACTTCGGCCGGCCCGGCACCCCGACCGACCAGGCCTGGATCGAAAGCCTCAACGGCCACATCAAGCTCGACTACCCGCATTTGCTCGCGATCCGCGACCCGGCAACCCTGCGCGCCGAACTCAAGATCACCCGCCCGCACTACAACGGCGTTCGGCTGCACCAGGGCATCGGCTACGTCACGCCCAACGACGAACACGAAGGACGAGGTGAGGCCATCCGCAAAGCACGCCAAGCCGGCCTGGAACAGGCCCGGCTCGACCGGCTTGCCTGGCACCGCCAGCACCGGCACGATCAACTCACCGAGGACCCCGACGATGTTGGCTAATACAACGCGACTTTGCGACACAAAGTCAGAAACACGTCACAGCCGAAAAACGAAGCTCGGCGCCGGGGTCTGGGGCGACGAGCCCCATCATCCACTACCCGCCACCGAGATGGGAATCGCCACGGGACGTTTCCCCCCGCAAGACCCGGCAGCGATGCTCAGCCTCAGCTCAACCAAGCAACTTTCGAAGCAGCCTTGACCTGAGGGACGCGTAGTCGCTCCCGAACACATGAACAGCCAGCAAGACCCAGGCGGATACACCTGGTGCATTTCGAGCCGGCTTCCAGGCCTGACAAGATCATCTCGCTGGTCGCGTGTCATGGGCGAGTGTCACGGTCGCGGCGTGATGAGTCTGCACAAGCTGTCGGCGGGCGACGGGTACACCTACCTGACCCGCCAGGTTGCTGCCGCCGACGACACGCACCGGGGGCGTGGGTCGCTGGGTGAGTACTACGAGCAGAAGGGTGAGTCGCCCGGCGTGTGGCTGGGTAGCGGCTTGTACTCCTTGGACGGCAGCGTGCCGGAATTTCTGGTAGTCGGCGCCGTGACCGAGGCGCAGATGACGGCCCTGTTCGGTGAAGGGCGCCACCCGAATGCGGACGTCATCGAGCGGCGCTTGCAGCGCGAGGGGGTGCGCGGCCGCGGGCTGGATCGGGCGACAAAGCTGGGTCACGCGTATCACCTGTACGAGCCGAGCGAGTTCCACACCACACTCGCCGGGCGCTACCGAGACTTCAACTCCACCCGCGGCGAACGGTCGAACACAACGATCCCCGCGGCGGAGCGGGCACGAATCCGGACCGCGTTGGCGCGCGAGTGGTTCCGCGCCGAGCACCACCGTGACCCGGTGGATGCGCGGGAGTTCACCGGCTACCTGACCCGGGCGTCGCGGCCGGCTCCGGTTCCGGTAGCCGGCTACGACCTGACGTTCTCGCCGGTGAAGAGCGTCTCCGCGTTGTGGGCGATCGCGCCGCGCGAGCTGGCCGAGACGATCGCGGCCTGCCACGACCAGGCCGTGCGGGACACGATCAGCTGGGCGGAAACGCACGCCGCCTACACCCGCCGCGGCACCAACGGCATCGCCCAGGTCGACACCACCGGGCTGATCGCGGCCGCGTTCACACACCGGGACTCCCGGGCGGGTGATCCGGATCTGCACACCCACGTCGCCGTCAGCAACAAGGTCTGCACACCCGATGGGCGGTGGCTGTCGCTGGACGGTCGGGCGCTATACCGCAACAAGGTCGCCGCGTCCGAGCACTACAACACCCGCCTGGAAGCGCTGCTTATCCAGCGGGTCGGGGTGCGGTTCGCCGAGCGCGGCGACGCCGCCGACGGCAGGCGGGACGTCCGCGAGATCGTCGGAGTCGTTCCGGCGTTGCTGCGGCGCTGGTCGTCGCGGCGCGGCGACATCGAAGCCGAAATGGCTGTGTTGGCACAACGGTTTCAGCAGGACCACGGTCGCCCGCCGACGGTGATCGAGCGGCAGGAGCTAGCCCAACAGGCGACCCTGTCGACCCGGGACCCGAAACACGCGCCGCGCTCGCAGGCCGAGCAGCGCCGCACCTGGCGCAGCGAGGCCGTCGAGATCCTCGGCGGAGCACAACAGGTCGACGAGTTGGTCCGGCAGGTCGCCGGCCACGCCCTCGCGCCGGCGCCAACGTTCGACGTCGACGTGCTTGCCGAGCAGGTGATCGCGACCGTGCAGGCGTCGCGGGCGACCTGGCAGGAGCATCACGTGCGCGCGGAGGCGGAGCGGGTGTGTCGCCGCTCTGCCGCCGTGCCGGACTTTCTCGTCGACGCGGTGACCGACCGGGCACTGTCGCCAGCGAACTCGGTGTTGCTCACCCTCGCGCCGGCCATCGAGGAGCCGGACGTGTTGCGGCGTGCAGACGGCACGTCGGTCTACGAGGTCGCCGGAACCCGCCGCTACACCTCGAACGCGATCATGGACGCCGAGCGGCGGATCCTGGCCTGCCCGGCGTGCCGTGATTTTCGCATCGTCGACAGCGAGACGATCGACATGGCGCTGCTGGAGACCGTCGCGAACGGCGTCCCGCTCGGTCCCGATCAAGCCGACATGGTGCGCCAGCTCGCCGGCTCCGGCGCGCGGGCGCAGCTCGCGCTCGCACCCGCCGGCAGCGGCAAGACGGTCACCCTGCGCACCCTCGCCGAAGCGTGGGCCGCGGACCAGGGACGGGGCGGGAACACGGTGATCGGGCTGGCCCCGACCGCCGCGGCGGCACGGGTGCTGCGCGAGGAACTCGGCGAGGCCGTGACCGCGACCGACACCCTCGCCAAACTCGTCCACGCCCTGAGCACTGGCACCGCTGTCCCCGGGTGGGTCGACGCGATCGGTCCGGGAAGCCTCGTGATCGTCGATGAAGCCGGAATGGCGGGCACCCTCGAGTTGGCTACCGTGATCGAGTTCGCTGTCGATCGCGGCGCATCCGTGCGGCTGGTGGGCGATGACCGGCAACTCGCCGCCGTCGGCGCCGGCGGGGTGCTGCGAGACATCGACCGCACCCACGGGTCGGTCACGCTGTCCGAGGTCCGCCGCTTCACCCACCCCGACGGCGCCACGAACCACGCCGAAGCCGCCGCCTCGCTCGCGATCCGCCGCGGCGAGCCAGCCGGGCTCGGCTACTACCTCGACCACGGTCGCATCCACGTCGGCGACGACACCACTACCGCCGACCAAGCCTTCGCCGCCTGGTCAGCCGACCGCGACACCGGCCACGACACCCTGCTCATCGCGTCCACCAATGAACAGGTCCGGGAGCTGAACCTGCGCGCGCAAGAGGCCCGAATAGCGGCTGCCGATATCGCGGCCGGCCGGCGCGTGCCCCTCGCCGATGGCACAACCGTAAGCGTCGGCGACACGATCATCACCCGCCGCAACGACCGCAGCCTCACCCTGTCGGCCACCGACTGGGTCGCCAACGGCGACCGCTGGACCGTTGCGTCCGTGCGCCCCGACGGCGCGCTCGAGGTCCGGCACGCCCAGTCTCACAAGCGGGTCACGCTGCCGGCCGACTACGTCGCCCAGCACGTCCAACTCGGCTACGCCTGCACCGTCCACGCCGCCCAAGGCCAGACCGTCGACACCAGCCACACCGTCCTGACCGGCACCGAATCACGGCAACTGCTCTATGTCGCCCTCACCCGCGGCCGCCACGCCAACCACCTCTACCTCGACATCAGCTCCGGCAGCGACGACGCCGTCATGAACGCCGAAGCACGACGACCGCCCACCGCGGTCGAGATGCTGACCCGCGTGGTCGAACGCGACGACTCCGCCGTCTCCGCCACCAGCGCTCGTCGTGAGGAACGCGACCCCATCCCCTTGCTGCGCAAGACCTGCGCCGAATATGCCGACGCACTCGCCGTCGCCGCCGAATCCGTCCTCGGACCCGAAGGGCTGGCTCAGATCGAGGCGCGCGCCGACGCTCTCGTCCCCGGCATCACAGACTGCCCGGCCTGGCCCACGCTCAACACCCAACTCCAACGGATCGTCCTCAACGGAGAAGATGCCGACCAGATGCTGCACGACGAGGCCATGCTCGTCCGACGCGACCACACCCGTGACCTCGCCGCCATCCTCGCCACCCGCCTCGACGCCGACCAACGCAAACCAGGACCGCTGCCCTGGCTCCCGCCCATCCCGCGGCAACTCGCCGAGGACGACTTCTGGAGCCGCTACTTCGACCGCCGCAACGACCTCATCCAGCGCAATAGCAACGCCGTCCGAGCCGCGGCGACAAGCTGGACGCCAGAGACAGCGCCCAACTGGGCTGTCTCGACGCTGAGCGATCCCAGCCTCACCCGTGACCTCGCCACCTGGCGCGCAGCACGAGACATCCCCGACACCGACCACCGCCCAACCGGTTCGCCGACCACGGATCACCCGGGCAGCCGTACCCAGCGGGGACTCGACCGGCGCGTCGTCGCAGCCGGGGGAATCCCGACCACAGGCGAACCGGCCGCTGCCCGGCTCGCCGAAGCGATCCGTCCTGGAATCACCGCTGACCCGCACTGGCCCATTCTTGCCCGACAGCTGACGGCCGCCGACCACGCTGGCATCGAGCGCGCCGAGCAGCGACGCATCGCGACCAGCCGGCCGCTTCCCATAGAACAGCCCGCCGCCGCATTCGCATACCGCCTTATCGAGGCGATCGGTGAACGTCCGACGACAGCGCCCGCGCCGGGGCCGGGTCCGGCGATCAAGCCCACGGCGCCACGCCCCTACGAACCACCGCCACTGTCCACCCGCTCGCCCGAGTACGCCCGCGCCCGACTGGCACCGAAGATCCAGCCCGGCCCTCGCCGGTAAGTAGGGGGGTCGTGGGCGCCACGGCCATCCACAATTTCTGATTGGCGTAGTCCCTGACCCCGTCCGCCGCGCGGGACTGCCCGACACGAGGCGTCATCGAATCCCGGCCGAGTGCCCGGACCCTGGCAGAGGGGCTTGATCTACTCGACTGCGTGGGAAGGAATCTGACCAGAGCCGAGGGGGTGGCGGTGCGCGACAGTTCGATGCAGCAGGCCGCGCCCAGCCTCGCCGGGTTGCCGAACCACCTGATGACGATTCCTGAGGTGGCCGAGTTTCTCAACGTTCCGGTGCGGTGGGTGCAGGACGCCGTTCAGCAGCGACGCGTGCGCTGTACCCGCATCGGCAAGCACGTCCGCTTCACGCCCGAACACGTGGCCGAACTGATCGCCTCCGGTGAGCAGGCCGTTCTGTCCGCCGCCCAGCCGGGCGTGATCACGCCGTTTCGAGACGGACGACGATCCCGACTGTGACGTCGCCTTTCCGGGGGAGCCGCCGTGCCAGAGTTGTTCGGCGAATTGACGGCTGAACGGCACGCAGCGACGAGGCAATCGATTACGTCAGTAGTCGCAGGCCTTCGTGATCAGCAAAGTCTGCAAAGTCCTTGCCGTTCAGTGTCGCCAGCGGCAGGTCCCGGGCAAGGCAGCAGGCCGCGATCCAGGTGTCGTTGACGGGGCGGCGCCTACCGCGGTTGTGCGCATGTCCCTGAAGTTCACCCCATACCGTCGCGACGCGCTCGCTGTACGGAAGCACGACTGCCCGAGCGAGAAACCGATCTACCGCCGCGCGACGGTTCGCGCCCCAGGAGCGCACCACCGACCACATCGTGAGTTCCCCGATGGTCACGAACGTGACGGCCAAGGTTGCGCCCGCGAGCTTGTCGCCCAAACCTTCGGAGAGCTGATGTTTCAGGATCTTCGAGGCAACGTCCGTGTCGATGACGACGTACGTCACCCCAGCTCCGCGCGACGCGATGCGTGGATGAAGCTCACAAAGGCTTCGAGGTCCTCATCCGAGTCGAAGGCGTCCGGGTCGGCGAGCTCGTCCACCGTGACGATCGGGCGTACTCCCTGCCGCCGAGCGAGTTCCTCGATCGGCAGATCCTCGTAGCGGGGCTCGGGTAGTGGGGTTGCCGTCACGATCATCACCACCTCTTGGTCAGCCCATTGTGACATCGAGGCCGCCGTGCTGCCCGGAACCCGCGCCGTGCGCGGGCGCGCCATGACCTCCAGCATCGCTCATGCCGCCCTGGATCAGCATCATGGCGGGCATTGGGTGTATCTCTTCGCCGCGCAGAGCGGTGTCGATGATCCGTGAGATCAAGTCACTGCCGGCAGGCAGCAGATGCCCGTAGGTGTCGATCGTCGTGGTGATCGACTCGTGACCGAGCCGGGCCTGAATATGAGGAAGCGGCGCCCCGCCGGCGATGAGCCACGCTACGTGCGTGTGCCTGAGGTCGTGGAAGCGGAAGGCTGGCACACCCAACTTCTTGATCGCGCCCATCAGCGGCGTCCAGACGCGCTCGTAGAAGTCGCCGTTGTGCAGCGGAAGTCCGGTCGGGGTGACGAAGACGAAGTCGTCGGTCGCCTTGCCGGCGATCCGGTCGCGCAGGATCACCGCGACCTCGTGCGAGATCTCGATCGTCCGCTTGGACTTTGGTGTCTTCGGGTTGCCGAGGTGGTGGCCGCGCATCATGTGCTTGTCCCGCAGTTGCTTGTTCAGCCAGCCGGGGACGTCTGTCTCGCCGTCCTCACCGTTGCGCTTCCACGCCTTGTTGACCCGGATGGTCCGGTGTCGCAAGTCGACGTCCGACACCCACAACGCAGTGACCTCGCCGTAGCGCAGACCAGTCCCCGCGGTGACCCGGAGCAGATCGCCATCGTCGCCGGCGGCTCGAGCGACGATCACGAATTCCCGTTCGGTCAGGAATCGCAGATCGCTCTGCGACTGCCTGATCTTGCTGCGCTTGGGCGCCGTCCGGGTCAACGGGTGCTTGCCGACCTCGCCGCGCTCCAGCGCGTACGAGAACACGCCGAACAGGAGCCCGTGGTAGTTCGCCTTCGTCTTCAACGAGCGCGACCAGCCGATCAGCCACGCTTTGACGTCGTCCTCGCTCACCTGGTCGATCCGCGTGTCGAACGGCCGGTACAGCCCACGACGACCGCGAACCTCCACGGCACGCAGTGTCCGCAGCTGCCCGTTGTAGCGGGCGCGTTGGCCGGGGGAGCAGTCCACGATCTGCGCAACATATTCCAGACCGACCTCCTGGACCGACCGCGGCGCCGCGCCGAGCGTCCCAATCGCCTCAGCAGCCTCGGGCGCCCGGACAAAACCGCGACCCTTCACCCAGCCTTCGGGCCAGAACTCGCCGGCCCCCGCGACCATCACGCGGAAGCCTTCTGCACGCGCCCGGTTCTGGGCGTCCGTCCCGGCGCCGAACGTCTCGCTCTGCCGCCTCCCGGTCCGGCTACCGCCGAGCCGCCAGCGGACCACGCACGACGTCCCGCCGTCCGCGCGAACGATCTCCTCGATGTAGGCCATGACTGTCTCCAAGATCATCGGTGACCCAACGGTGCCCCAATAGGAGACAATCTGCCCCTGACAACGACTGAAGGCCCCAGAATCTGGGGCCTCCGTGAGTGTCCGAGGGGGGACTTGAACCCCCACGCCCAGTAAAGGGCACTAGCACCTCAAGCTAGCGCGTCTGCCATTCCGCCACCCGGACCGAGTGCGCGGACGAGTCTAACCGAACCGGCATCGCCTCCTCACCGGGGTGCGATCCGGCCCGGACCCGCGGCCCGGCGACTTCCCAAGAAACTCACAAGAAGCTAACCTGAGCCTCACGCCGTTGGGGAGCGACGTCAACCGATCTTGCCCCTTGTCACAAGGGCGCGATATCGGCGCAGGGAGGACGGGCAATGCTGAAGCACGGGCGGGGAACGCTCGGGCTCCTGCGCGCCCTCGCCGCCGTCGTCGTCGGACTGTTCGTCCTCTGCCTCGCCGCCCCGGCCGCGATCGCGGGCACGCCCACCCCGACCCCCACGCCCACGCCGCGCGAGCTGCCCATCTCGCTGCACCTCGGCGGGCTGGACATCAGCGTCGTCCTCCCGCTGACGCTCGACGGCCTGCTGGGCAAGACGCCGCCGCCCACCAGCGCCCCGCCCACGAGCTCGCCGCCGAACACACCGCCCAGCAGTCCCGCGACCGCGCCGGCAACCCACTCGACGCACGCCGCGGCCTCGTCCCCGCACACCTCGCGCGCGCCCTACCCGCCCCGCCCGGCAACGGGCGGAGCCGTCCCGGCGAGCCGGACCAGCGCGCGTCCCCACTCATCGACACCGGCGCCGCACTCGACGTCACCCACGAAGCACCGGTCTTCGGGCGGGCTGGTGTTCGTGAAGGACCTCGTCCCGGCGTCCGGGTCCATGCTGCTGATCGCACTCTGCGCCGCCTGCGCCCTCGGCGTCGTCGCCGTCCTCAAGCTCAGCGGACGCAGCTCGCACAAGCTCTGACGGGCCGGCCGCCCACCCCCGGCCTGGTAGGAACGACAGCATGAACGCTCTGCCCGAAGCGGCCCTCACCGCCCAGGACGAGGTCACCGGACTGCTGGTCGACCTGATCCGGATCAACACCTCGAACCCGACGCATCCCGAGCGGCCGGCTGCGGAGTGGGTGGCCGAGAAGCTCGACGAGGTCGGCATCTCGTCGCAGATCATCGAGGCGGCGCCCGGACGGGCGTCCACCATCGCCCGCATCGAGGGCAGCGATCCGAGCCGGCCGCCGCTGCTCATCCACGGCCACCTCGACGTCGTCCCGGCCGAGGCCGCGGAGTGGTCGGTGGATCCGTTCGGGGGAGAGGTCCGCGACGGCTACGTGTGGGGACGCGGCGCGGTCGACATGAAGGACATGGACGCGATGACCCTCGCGCTCGTGCGCGAGTGGGCCCGCACCGGCCGCAAGCCGCCGCGCGACATCGTCCTGGCCTTCGTGTCGGACGAGGAGGCCGGCGGCCGCCATGGCGCGCACTACCTCGTCGACAACCACGCCGACCTCTTCGCCGACTGCACCGAGGCGATCAGCGAGGTCGGCGGGTTCAGCGTCACGCTCGACCAGGGCAGCCGGGTCTACCTGATCCAGACGGCCGAGAAGGGCATCAACTGGCTGCGGCTCAAGGCATCCGGACGCCCGGCGCACGGGTCGATGGTGCACGCCGACAACGCCGTCACCCGGCTCGCGCAGGCGGTCTCGCGGATCGGCACCCACGAGTGGCCGGTCGTGGTCACCGACACGGTCCGGGCGACCGTCGAGGGCCTCGCGCAGGTGACCGGCCGCGACCTCGAGGTCGACGATCCCGAATCGTGGCTGCCCCTGCTCGGCAGCGCGGCCCGCATCATCGGCGCGACCATCCGCAACACCGCCAACCCGACGATGCTCGAGGCCGGGTACAAGGCGAACGTGATCCCGTCCCGCGCCGAGGCGACCGTCGACGCCCGGTTCCTGCCCGGCCAGGAGGAGCAGCTGCTCGAGACCCTCGACGGGCTGCTGGGCGACGGCGTCGAGCGGGAGTGCATCGTGCGCGACATCGCCGTCGAGACCGCCTTCGACGGCGCCCTCGTCGACGCGATGTCGGCGGCGCTGCGGGCCGAGGACCCGGACGGGCACCCGCTGCCGTACCTGATGTTCGGCGGCACGGACGCGAAGTCGTTCTCGACGCTGGGAATCCGGTGCTTCGGCTTCTCGCCACTGCTACTGCCGGCGGACCTCGACTTCACCGCCCTGTTCCACGGCATCGACGAGCGCGTGCCGGTGGCGGGCCTGAAGTTCGGCGTCCGGGTCCTCGACCGGCTGCTCGCCAACTGCTGAGCGGCTGTCGGTACCGCGTGCGACGCTGACGCCCGTGCTGCTCGCCGACGTCGCCGCCGCCTCCGCCGAGGTCGGTGCCACCTCGTCCCGGCTGGCCAAGATCGCCCGCCTGGCCGACCTGCTCGCGGCCGCCGGGCCGGGCGAGATCGCGGTCGTCGTCTCGTGGCTGTCGGGGGAACTGCCCCAGCGGCAGATCGGCGTCGGCTGGGCCGCGCTGCGCTCGCTGCCGCCGCCGGCGGCCGAGCCGTCCCTGACCGTCGACGGCGTCCACGCGACCTTCACCGAGATCGGGACGACCGCCGGCAAGGGCTCGCAGGCCCGCCGCGCCGCCCTCGTCGCCGAGCTGTTCGGCGCGGCGACCGAGCCCGAGCAGACCTTCCTGCGACGCCTGCTCGGCGGTGACCTCCGGCAGGGCGCGCTGATCGGCGTGATGGCCGACGCGGTGGCCAGGGCGAGCGGGGTGCCGGCCCCGCAGGTACGGCGCGCGGCGATGCTCGGCGGCGACCTGCCCTCGGTCGCCGAGGCCGCGCTCACCCGGGGTGCGGCCGCCCTGGACGAGTTCCGGCTGCAGGTCGGCCGCCCGGTCGGGCCGATGCTCGCGCAGACCGCCACCGGGGTCGCCGACGCGCTCGAGCGCCTCGGCGGGCAGGCGGTCCTCGAGGCCAAGCTCGACGGCGCGCGGGTGCAGATCCACCGCGACGGCCCGCGCGTCTCGATCTACACCCGGAGCCTGGACGACGTCACCGCCCGGCTGCCCGAGGTCGTCGAGGCCACTCTTGCGCTACCCGTCGCCACCCTGATCGCCGACGGCGAGGCGATCGCGCTGCGGCCGGACGGGCGGCCGCACAAGTTTCAGGACACCGCCTCGCGGTTCGGCCGCAGCGTCGACATCGACGCCGCCCGGGCCACGCATCCGCTGTCGGTCTTCTTCTTCGACGTGCTGCATCGCGACGGGGTCGACCTGCTCGACGAGCCGGGGGAGGTGCGGGCGGCGGCGCTGGCCGAGATCGTCCCGGCCCCGAACCGGGTCGACCGCCTCGTGACCTCCGACGCCGACGAGGCGCAGCGCTTCCTCGAGCGCACGCTGGCCGCCGGGCACGAAGGCGTCATGGCCAAGTCGCTGACCGCGCCGTACGAGGCCGGCCGGCGCGGGGCGGGCTGGTTGAAGGTGAAGCCGGTGCACACGCTCGACCTCGTCGTGCTCGCGGTCGAGTGGGGTTCGGGGCGGCGCACCGGCAAGCTGTCGAACATCCACCTCGGCGCGCTCGACCCGGCCACCGGCGGCTTCGTGATGGTGGGCAAGACCTTCAAAGGGATGACGGACGCGATGCTCGAGTGGCAGACGCAGCGCTTCACCGAGCTCGCCGACGGCCCGACGGACGGGTGGGTCGTCCACGTCCGCCCCGAGCAGGTCGTCGAGATCGCGCTCGACGGTGTCCAGCGGTCGTCGCGGTACCCCGGCGGCGTCGCACTGCGGTTCGCGCGCGTGCTGAGGTACCGCGACGACAAGGCACCGGCCGAGGCCGACACGATCGACACCGTCCGCGCCTTCTACGGCGAGGGCTGACGCCGACGCCTCACTCGACGGCGGCGGCGTACATGCCCACCTCGTACGAGCCGCCCTTCTGCTCCACGATCACACCCAGGCGGTTGGCCGCATTGATCATCGCGATGTGGCACACGAGCGCGGCGAGCTGGTCGTCGTCGTAGTGCTTGCGGACTTCGCGCCACGTCTCGTCGGACACGCCGGTCGACGCGTCGGCGAGCCGGGTGCCCTCCTCGGTGAGCGCGAGCGCGGCGCGCTCCGCGTCGGTGAACACGGTCGACTCCCGCCACGCGGCGACCAGCGCCAGCCGGACGGCGGTCTCACCCGCGGCCGCCGCCTCCTTCGTGTGCATGTCGACGCACCAGCCGCAGCCGTTGATCTGGCTGGCCCGCAGCGACACAAGCTCGCGCGTGGCGGCCGGCAGCGTCGACTCGTGCGTCACCAGGCTGGCGTTGGCGAACCGCTTGGCGAACTTGGCGCCGATCTCGTTGGAATACAGGTCGAACCGGGGTTCCATCACGTGTCCTCACTCGGCAGTTGCGGCCTTCTGACATTCATGAAGATGCCCGCGACGTGGATCTTGTGACACATCCGGATACGACCGGTCATCCCTTCTGCCTGGCCCGGGACGACGGCGGACCGCGATCGGAGTCGGCGCCCGTGTCATCGGGCCGGGCGGATGCGGTCGCGACGACCGTGATCGCGGCGCCTCGGCGCGAGACCCGCAGCGAGCACGAGGCTTCTGGTGGTGCCGACAGGTCCCGCGGCGGGCCGGCGTCGTACGCGCCCCGGCGCGTCACCCTGCCTAGCGGCGATCTTCCCCTCTGGATCAGTCATTTCCGGTGCCGGACATTGACTGGACGAGAGGGGGAGACGGGCCGAACTCAGCGCTCGAGGCGCCGCCGGTGCAGGAAGATCACCCTGGGACGGGCCGTCGCGCTCCCCGGTACCGAGGCCTCAGGTGGGCAGGCCCGGCAGCGGCAGGGCGCTGGCCCGCCGCTTGCGCCGCAGCGTCACCCGCCGCGTGCCGTCGCCGTAGCGCTGGACGCGCGCGAGTTCCCAGCCACCGAACTCGGCGTGCAACGAGAGCTGCGCCGCTGCGTTCCCCCGGCTGACGTCCGGCGGGATGCGCAGCGGCGCATATTCCCAGTCGGGATCGGCGCCGTCCGTCATCACCTGTATTGAACGCCTCTCGCGGGCGGTGCACCAGCCGGAGAGTCGCCGCGCCCCGCTGCGGCCGACTCGAACACCGTGCTGCCGACCAGCAGCTCACCCGCCTCGACCGCGCGCACCCAATCCGCCGTGCCGGCCACCGCGGCGAACCGGGCGTTGAGGGCGATCAGGATCGTCCGGTGCAGCTGCTCGGCGTCGACCGCGCCGGCCGAGTTGGCGTAGGGCAGCGTGCCGGTCGCGTCGTCGAGGATCTCGACGCGCAGCCCCGCATCGAAGGCCTGCTTCGCCGTCGCGTCGACGCAGTTCTGGGTCATGAACCCGACCAGCGTCACCACCGCGATGTCGCGCTCGCGCAGCCACGGCCCGAGGTCGGTGCCGGTGAAGGCGCCGGGGAAGGCCTTCGCGACCACGTGATCGCGCGGCCGGCCGGCGACGACCGGGTGCAGCTCGTCACCCGCGCTGCCCGCGGCGAAGGTCGGCGCACCCTCTGGGGCCTGCTGCACGACGACGACGACCGGGATGCCGGCCGCCCGCGCGGCGTCCATGGCGACACCGATGTTCGGCAGGCTGACGGCGAGCGGCGGGTGGACGATCGGCAGGACGCCGGTCTCGTACTCGTTCTGGACGTCGATGACGATCAGCGCGCGGTTCATGCGGGTCTCCTTCGGGACGGTTCGACCCCGCCATCGTCACGTCCGCCCGCCCGGGAATGTGAGTGGCTGGTTCGCCATTGTCCGATAGATTCAAGCCATGGCCGATCCTGCCGCCACCGTGGGCATCCTGCTCTTCGACCGCGCGCCGATGTTCGAGATGTCGGTGCCGACCAGCGTGTTCGGCATCGACCGCAGCGACACCGGCGCGCCCCGCTTCCGGGTCCGGGCCATCGCGGCCGAGCCCGGCCCGATCCGCACGACCGCCGGTCTGGAGTTGCGCGCGCCGCACCCGCTCGGCGCGGTCCGGGGCGTCGACGTCCTCATCGTCCCGACCTGGCGCGACCCGGGCGAGGACCCGCCGGCCGCCGCAGTCGCCGCCGTCCGGCGGGCCCACCGGCGGGGTGCCCTCGTGGTCGGCCTGTGCCTCGGTGCGTTCGTCCTCGCTGCGGCCGGCGTGCTGGACGGGCGCCGCGCCACCACGCACTGGAGGCACGCGGACGTCCTCGCCGAGCGGTTCCCGGCGATCACCGTCGAGCCGGACGTCCTCTACATCGACGAGGGAGACGTGATCACCTCGGCCGGCACCGCGGCCGGCGTCGACGCCTGCCTGCACGTCGTCCGCCGCCTCTGCGGGGCCGAAGCCGCTGCGGTCATCGCCCGGCGGATGGTCGTGCCGCCACACCGGCGGGGCGGGCAGGCGCAGTACGTCGAACGGCCGCTGCCCCCGGCCGAACCGTCCGACCGCTTCGCCGACGTCCTCAACAAGGCACTGCAACGGCTCGACGAGGACCTCGACGTCGACGCGCTGGCCGCCGAGGCCTGCATGAGCCGCCGCACGTTCGACCGGCGGTTCCGCGAGGTCACCGGCACCTCGGCGCTGCAGTGGCTGCTGACCCAGCGAGTGCTGCTCGCCCAGCGGCTGCTCGAGACCACCGACCTGCCGGTCGACGCGGTGGCGCGGCGCTCCGGCTTCGCCTCGGCCGTCGCCCTGCGGCCGCACTTCCGCCGGGTCGTCGGCGTGGCCCCGCAGGCGTACCGGCTGACCTTCACCCTCGCCGCGAGCCCGGGCTGATCAGCCCGCGTACTCGCGCAGCAGGGGGATCAGCCGGGTCCGGCGGGGCAGTGCCCCGACCTGCCGCACCGCCCGGGCGACCGCAGGCCCGGCCGCGTGCACGATCGACAGGTGCCGCTGGGCCCGGGTCAGCGCGGTGTAGACGAGCGGCCGGGAGAGCAGGCCGCCGGCCTCCGGGGTGAGGACGACGACGACGGCCGGGAACTCCGAGCCCTGCGCCCGGTGCACGGTGATGGCCCAGCCGTGCAGCAGGTCGTTGAGCGCCTTGCCCTTCACCTCCGCCGGCCCGGACGCGAACGCCGCCACCACCACGCCGTCCGGCTCGACGTCGTCGATTACGCCCACCTCACCGTTGGCGTAGCCCACCGGCTCGGCCTCCAGGTGGTTGGCCGTGGCGACGACCCGGTCGCCGGGGTCGAAGCGCCGCTTGCCGCTACCCGGGTTGAGCTTCGCCTTGAGGGCCCGGTTCAGCTCGATCGTCCCGGCCGGCCCGCGGTGGACGGCGGTCACGACCTGCACCTGCTCGGCCGGGATGCCCAGCGCGCGGGGGATCGAGTCGGTGACGAGCTGGACGACCCGGTGGGCCGCGTCGGCCGAACCGCGGGCCGGGACGATCACGACCTCATGGGTCGGGTCGTCGACGGCCGGCAGCTCGCCCTCGCGGACCGCGGTCGCCATACGCGCGATGGTGCCGCCCTCGGCCTGCCGGTAGAGCGTCGTCAGCTCGGTGACCGGTACCGCGCCGGAGTCGATCAGGTCGCCGAGCACCCGCCCGGGCCCGATCGAGGGCAGCTGGGCCGCGTCGCCGACGAAGACGAGATGGGTGCCGTCGGCGCATGCGGCCAGCAGCGCGTCGGCGAGTTCGACGTCCAGCATCGACGCCTCGTCGACCACGACGACGTCCTGCTCGAGCGGGGAATCCTCGTGGCGGGCGAAGCCGCCGTCGAACGACACGCCCTCGCCGGACTGCCGGGCCTGGGCCCCGAGCAGCCGGTGCAGGGTCGAGGCGGGGGAGTCGCACAGCTCCTCGAGCCGCTTCGCCGCCCGGCCGGTCGGGGCGGCCAGCGCGACCGTCCGCCCGGCCGCCTCGGCCAGGGTGACGAGGGTGGCGACCGTGCGGCTCTTACCGGTGCCGGGACCACCGGTGAGGACGGTGACCCCCTGCTGCAGCGCCGCCGCCACGGCCGCGTGCTGGGTCTCGTCGAGCGCGGCCGTCCTCGCCTTGCCGGCCTTGATCGGCTCGGCGGTGGCCAGCAACCGGACGATGCCCTGCGCGATGGCGTCCTCGGCCTGCGCGTAGCGGGTCAGTCCGATGAGCTCGCCGTCGGCCGGCACCACGGTGGCCGCCTCGATCGCGGCCTCGATCGCCGCCTGCGGGTCGCCGGCGCCGAGTTCGCGCAGCGCGTCGGCCACCACGTCGCGGGGCGAGACCGTGTGGCCATCGCGGGCGTGCCGAGCGAGCACCCAGCCGACGAGGGCGCGGGCGCGGCGCGGGTCGTCGCGGGTGACCCCGGGCAGGGCGGCCCGCGCGACCCGGTCGGCCTCGGCCGGGGTGACCCCGGGAACGGCGAGCAGCTGCCACGGGTCGTCGCGCAGCAGCCGGGGCGCCGGCGGCCCGAGCAGGTCGACGACCCGACCGGCCACCCGGGCCGGCAGGCCGGCCGGAACCAGCAACTCGGCGACCTCGTAGGCCGGCGTGGCCGCGATGAAGCCCGACAGCAGCCGCCCGGCCCGCTGCGGCCCGACCTTGGGCAGCCGGGTCAGCGCCTGCGACGTCACGTCCTCCGGTCCCGTGATCCCGTGCTCGAACAGCAGCGCCGCGAGCCGGCGACCCAACCCGGGCCAGAGACCGGCGTCGCAGAACGCCGCGAAGACAGGATCCGGTGCGGTCAGCGCACGTCCTCGGGGTAACCGATCGGCGGGGCCGACACGTCGTCCAGCGCGGCACTGATCTCGCGCGGCAGCTCCAGCGCGTCGCTGGCCAGAGCGCCGGTCAGTTGGCCCAGCGTCCGGGCGCCGAGGATCGGCGCCACGACCCCCGGACGGTCGCGCAGCCACGCCAGCGCGACGGCCACCGGCGAGGTCGCGAGCCCCTCGGCCGCGGTGGCGACGGCCTCGACGATGCCGGTCGCCGATTCGGTCGAGACGAGGTCGGGGCGGTGCCCCACCGCGGCGCGGGAGTCGGACGGGATACCGCCGCGGTACTTGCCGGTCAGCACGCCGCCGCCCAGCGGCGACCACGGGAAGATGCCGACCCCGAGGGCCTCGGCGGCCGGCACGACCTCGCGCTCGATGCCCCGGTCGACCAGCGAGTACCGCACCTGGTTGGCCACGATCGGCGCCCGCCCGGCGACGGCCTGCTGCCAGGCGGCGGCCCGGCCCAGGCGCCAGCCGCAGTAGTTCGAGACGCCGACGTAGCGGACCCGGCCGGAGGAGACGGCGTGGTCGAGCGCGCCGAGGGTCTCCTCGAACGGCACGGTGTCGTCGACGTAGTGGACGTACCAGAGGTCCAGGTAGTCGGTGGCGAGCTTCTTCAGTGACTCGTCCAGGCGGCGCAGCAGCGCGCCCCGGGAGGCGTCGACGAAGCGGCCCTCGGCGGTGCGGGTGATCCCGGCCTTGCTGGCCAGCACGAGATCGGATCGGGGCACGACGTCGGTCACGAGGTGGCCGAGGATCGACTCCGCCTCGCCGTAGCCGTACGACGATGCGGTGTCGACGAGCGTCCCGCCGGCGTCGTGGAAGGCCACCAGCTGGGCCGCGGCCTCGTCGGCGTCGGTCTCCGAACCCCAGGTCATCGTGCCCAGTCCCAGATCCGAGACCTTGAGCCCGCTCCGTCCGACCGTCCTGATTCTCACCCTGGCAAGCTACCGGCTCGGCTACCCGGCCCGTCGCAGGTCGGTGGATAAGGTGCGAGCGTGCGTCTGGGATTGAATGTCGGTTACTGGGGGATGCGTGGGGGCGGCAGCGACGACCTCCAGACCGTCCTCGAGGCCGAGCGCCTCGGTTTCTCGGTCGTGTGGGCCGCCGAGGCCTACGGCTCGGACGCGGTGAGCGTGCTGGCCTGGCTCGCGGCCAAGACCACCACGATCGACATCGGCAGCGCCGTGCTGCAGATCCCGGCCCGCACGCCGACCATGACCGCGATGACGGCCGCCACCATCGACACCCTCTCCGGCGGCCGGTTCCGGCTGGGCCTGGGCGTCTCCGGACCCCAGGTCTCGGAGGGCTGGCACGGCGTGCGGTTCGCCCGGCCGCTGGCCCGCACGCGCGAGTACATCGACATCGTCAACCTCGCGCTGTCGCGCCAACGCGTCCGCTACGACGGCCGGACCTACCAGCTGCCCCTGCCGGACGGGCCGGGCAAGGCGCTGCACCTGATGGTGCATCCGGTCCGCGAGCACATCCCGATCTACCTGGCGGCGATCGGCCCGAAGAACCTCGAACTGGCCGGCGAGATCGCCGACGGCTGGCAGCCGGTCTTCTTCTCGCCCGAGCACGCCGGCGACCACCTGGACCGCATCGCGGCCGGGCGGGCCAAGGTGGGCAAGGACCTCACCGGTTTCGACGTCTCGGCCACCGTGCCGATCGTGGTCGGCGAGGACCTGGACGAGTGCGCGCGGCCCGTCCGCCCCTACGCGGCCCTCTACGTGGGCGGCATGGGCAGCCGGGAGCAGAACTTCTACAACGCCCTGGCCGTCCGGATGGGTTTCGCCGACGCCGCGGCCCGGGTGCAGGACCTCTACCTGGCCCGCGACTACGACGGCGCGGCCGAGGCCGTACCCTTCGAGTTCGTCGACAGCACATCGCTGCTCGGCCCCGTCGATCGGCTCGCCGAGCGGATGAAGCAGTTCGCGGCGGCCGGCGTCACCACCTTGTCGCTCGCCCCGTACGGCGGCAACCACGAGGAGACGATCGCTACCTTGCGCGCCGCTGCAGCCGCCCTCGAGAAGTCCGGCGTGGCCGGATGACGCTGCTGCAGGCCATCGTCCTGGGGATCGTGCAGGGGCTCACCGAGTTCCTGCCGATCTCGTCGACGGCCCACCTGCGCATCGTGCCGGTGCTGTTCGACTGGCACTTCCACTACAAGGGCCACGCGACCACCAACGACCCCGGCGCCGCCTTCACCGCGGTTGTCCAGCTCGGTACGACGCTCGCGATCGTCATCTACTTCTGGCGCGAGCTCCTGCACGTCACCATGGCGTGGTTCCGGGGGCTGCGCGACCGCTCGGTGCGCAGCACGCTGGAGTACAAGCTCGGCTGGTACCTGATCCTCGCCACCATTCCGGTCGGGCTGTTCGGACTCATCTTCAGCCACCAGATCGAGACCGGCGCGCGGAACCTGTGGCTGATCGCCGCGGCCCTGATCGCGCTGGCCGTCGTGCTGTTCTGGGCCGAACGGGTCGGCACCCGCCAGCGGGAGGAGGAGGACATCAACACCCGGGACGCCGTCGTGGTCGGCGCGGCGCAGGCGATGGCGCTGATCCCGGGCGCCTCGCGCTCCGGCACCACCATCACCGCCGGGCTGTTCCGCGGGATGACCCGCGAGGCGGCCGCCCGCTTCTCGTTCCTGCTGTCCATCCCGGCGGTCGTGCTCTCCGGCCTCTACGAGCTGAAGAACGTCGGCAAGGGCGGGGCCGGCGTCGGCCTCACCGGCGTGGCGCTCGTGTTCGCGTTCATCGTCGGGTTGGCCTCGATCCACTGGTTGATGCGGTGGCTGGCCAACCACAGCACTTTCATCTTCATCTACTACCGGATCGCGCTCGGCGGGCTGCTCATCGTGCTGCTGTCCACCGGCGTCATCGAAGCGACGAAGTAGCAAGTGTCCACCGTCCTGCTCGTCCGCCACGGGCTGACCGCGATGACCGGCCCGGTGCTCGCCGGCCGCACGCCCGGGGTGCACCTGGACGAGCGGGGCCACAAGCAGGCCGCGGCGGTCGCCGAACGGATCGCCGCCCTGCCGCTGACCGCCGTCGTGACGAGCCCGATGGAGCGCTGCGTCGACACGGCCGAGGTGATCCGGGAGGCACAGCCCGGCGATCCGGCCTGGCACGTGGACGAGCGGCTGATCGAGTGCGGCTACGGCGACTGGACCGGCCGCCCGCTCAAGGAGCTCATGAAGGAGCCGCTCTGGAAGGTCGTCCAGGCCCAGCCGTCCGCGGTGCGCTTCCCGAACGGCGAGGCGCTGGCCGAGATGGCCGCCCGGGCGGTGGCGTCGGTGCGGGCCTGGGACGAGTCGCTCGGCGAGGACGCCGTCTGGGTCGCCTGCACCCACGGCGACATCATCAAGGCGGTCGTGGCCGACGCCCTGGGCCTGCATCTGGACCAGTACCAGCGGATCGTGCCCGACCCGTGCTCGGTGTCGGTGATCCGCTACACAGCCACCCGGCCCTACGTCATCCGGGTGAACGACACCGGCGGTGACCTCGCCGCATTCGCACCGCCCAAACGCCGCCGGCGGCGGGGATCCGCGGCCGACGCCACGGTCGGCGGCGGCGCGGGCGGCGGGTCGGTCTGAGCGCGTCACCGCCGGCGCGGCTCCATTAAGCTCAGAGACATCATGCGTCAGCTCTTCGTCTTCGATCGCCCCAGCCGGTTCGTCGCCGGCACCGTGGGCACCCCCGGCGACCGCACCTTCTTCCTGCAGGCGGTCGACGGGAACCGGATCGTGTCCGTGTCGCTCGAGAAGCAGCAGGTCGCGATCCTCGCCGACCGCCTCGACCAGCTGCTGGACGAGATCGTGGCCCGCACCGGCACCGCGCTGCCGGCCGGCAGCGCCGACAACGACGCCCTCGACCAGCCGGTCGACGAGGAGTTCCGGGTCGCCGCCATGGGGCTGGCGTGGGACGGCGACTCCGGCCTGGTGGTCATCGAGGCCCAGGCGCCCGTCGACAGCCCGGCCGAGGCCGAGGAGACCCTCCTGGAGGACGTCGAGGACGGTCCGGACGCCCTGCGGGTGCTGATCGAGCCCCGCGTGGCGCGCTCGTTCGTCGAGCGGGCCCGCCGGCTGGTGGCGGCCGGGCGGCCGCCCTGCCCGCTGTGCGGCCAGCCGCTGGACCCGGCCGGGCACGTCTGCGCCCGCCTCAACGGCTACCACCGCGGCGCTTCGCTCAACCCGTGACCCCCGACGAGCTCACCCCCGCCCTGCCGCTCGCGGTGGGCGCGGCGCCGGGGCTGCGCGTCGACGAGGCGCTGGCCCTGCTGCAGGCGGGCGAGCTGTCGATCGAGGGGCGCGTCGTGGACGCGTCGAACGCCACCTTCTACTGCGCTGTCTCGGCCGACGGCGTCAGCGCGGCGGCCGTGTACAAGCCGGTGGCGGGGGAGCGGCCCCTGTGGGACTTCCCGGAGGGCACCCTCGCCGAGCGCGAGGTCGCCGCCTACGAGGTCTCGGCCGCGACCGGCTGGGGGATCGTGCCGCCGACCGTCTACCGGGACGGGCCGGCCGGCCCCGGCATGGTCCAGCTCTGGGTCGACACCGACGAGACCGTCGACCTGGCCCGCTTCATGCGCCGGCGCGACCTCGAACGGCTGCGCGAGATCGCGGTCCTCGACGCGGTGATCAACAACGCCGACCGCAAGGGTGGGCACCTGCTGCCGACAGTCGAGGGGCACGTGTACGGCGTCGACCACGGCGTCACGTTCAACGTCGAGGACAAGCTGAGGACCGTGCTGTGGCAGTGGGCCGGGGCCCGCCTGCCGGGCGGAACCTGCGAGGCCCTGACCCGGGTGCGGGCCGAGCTCGACGCCGGGCTGGGGGAGCGGCTCGGCGAGCTGCTGACCCGTCGCGAGGTGGGGCGCACCCGCTCCCGGATCGACCGTCTGCTGTCGACCGGCCGCCACCCGGAGCCGAGCGGCGACTGGCCGCCGGTGCCCTGGCCGCCGATCTGACGCGGTCCTGACCACTCGCCGCGCGGGTCACGTCTTCGCCGTCACTCGCCGCCGCACTGCGTCGGCGCGGCCGAAGAGGGTCACAATGGGTCCATGAGCGAAACCGCATCGATGTTGAACCGCGAGATCCGGTGTCGATGCGGGCAGGTGGGAGTCATCAGCGGTGTGGAGGGGCCCGAGGATCACCCGGAGAACGTCTGGGTCACCCACATGGTGCGACTCTCGATGCAGACGCACATCCACCGCAAGCCGCAGATGCTGGCGGTGCTCGCGCAGCTCTCCCGGTAGATCAGTCCGTCCTGCGTTGAGTGGTCAGTCCGGACCTGAGTGGTCAGGCCGGACTGACCACTCAGGTCGAAACTGACCACTCAACGCAGGCGCGGGGCCGGGGCGGGCTCGCCGCCGGAGGTCACGTCTTCGCGGTCGCGACCTCGTCGAGCCGGGCGAGGGTGGCGATGATGCCGTCGCGGTTGCGCTTCGGGAACCCGGCCAGCCGCAGGGCGAGCTTGTTCCAGACCTTGGTGGCGTCCCATTGCTCGGTGACCCGGGTCCCGCCGTCGACCGGCTCGAAGGTGTACCGCCAGACGTGGCCGTTGAAGTGCCGCCACGCGAGGCGCCGGCCCTCCTCGAACTCCACCACCGTGTTCGTGATCTTGTACGGGGCGCCGAGCTTCATGTCCATGCCGAACGTGGCCCCGAGCGCGAGCCGCTGCGGGTTGCCGGAGTGCGCCTGCTGCACCGACCCGGAGCCGTCGATCACCGGGTGCATCGCCGGATCGGCGACGATGTCGAACAGCTGCTGGGGGTCGGCGGCGATGGTCCGCGTCTCTGACACGAGATATGCGCTCATGGGCCCGGAGTCTGCCCGATAGCGTGACGGGCATGGATGCCTGGCCCGCCCGCGCGGTACCCGACCTCCCCGGCCAGGGGGAGCCGCTGCGCCTCTACGACACGGCCCGGCAGGCGGTGAGCGAGACCGCGCCCGGGCACACGGCCCGCATGTACGTGTGCGGCATCACCCCGTACGACGCCACCCACCTCGGCCACGCGGCCACCTACCTGGCCTTCGACCTCGTCCAACGGGTGTGGCGCGACGCAGGCCACGCCGTGCACTACGTCCAGAACGTCACCGATGTCGACGACCCGCTCCTGGAGCGGGCCGCCCACACCGGTGAGAACTGGATGAGCCTGGCCGAGCGTGAGATCCAGCTGTTCCGCGACGACATGACGGCGCTGCGCGTGCTGCCGCCGGACGAGTACGTCGGCGCGGTCGAGTCGGTGCCGGAGATCACCGAGGCGATCGGTCAGCTGCTCGCCGGAGGCGCGGCCTACCGCCTCGACGGTGACATCTACTTCCCGGTCGACAGCGCCCCCGGCTTCGGCAGCGAGTCGAACTACGACCGCGAGACCATGCTGGCGCTGTTCGCCGAGCGCGGCGGCGACCCGCAGCGCGCCGGCAAGCGCGACCCGCTGGACTCGCTGCTGTGGTCCGGGCGCCGCTTCGGAGAGCCGTTCTGGGACACCGAGATCGGCGCGGGCCGCCCGGGTTGGCACATCGAGTGCAGCGTCATCGCCCTGAACCGGCTCGGCATGGGCTTCGACGTCCAGGGCGGGGGCTCGGATCTCATCTTCCCGCATCACGAGCACTCGGCCGCCCACGCCGAGGCGCTGACCGGGACAACCCCGTTCGCGACGCACTACGTGCACGCCGGGATGATCGGGCTGGACGGCGAGAAGATGAGCAAGTCCCGCGGCAATCTGGTGCTCGTTTCGAAGCTGCGGGCGGCCGGGGTCGAGCCGATGGCCGTGCGTCTGGCCCTGCTCGACGGCCACTACCGGGCCGACCGCGAGTGGACGGGCGGCCGCCTACCCATGGCCGAGGCTCGGCTGGCCCGGTGGCGGGCGGCCGCCGCGCTGCCGGCCGGCCCGTCGGCCACCGGCCTGCTGGCCGAGGTCCGCGGGCTGCTCGCCGACGACCTGGACACCACTGCCGCGCTCGGTGCGGTCGACCGTTGGGTGGGCAGTGCGCTCGCCGCACCGGCCGCGGACGGGGACCCGGACGCCCCCGGCCTGCTGGCCCGCATGGTGGATGCCCTGCTCGGAGTGGATCTCCGCCGCGGTTGAAGCCGGCCCGTCCCGGGAAGACCTCAGGCGGAGGGCGGTGATCGCCCCCACCAGTTCGGTCAAGACCGGGAGGCCCGCCATGACCGCAGACCTGCAGACCAACATCCGCGCCGGCCGACGCCGGGTCGCCCGAAGCCGGGGCGCCCTGAGCGGCAGCGTGCTGGTCGTCCTCGGCGCGTGGGCGGCCCTCGTGCCGTTCATCGGCCCCTACTTCGACCTCGCGTTCACGCCGCAACCGAACAACGCCTGGCACTGGACCGCGGCCCGGGGGTGGCTGGAGGTGCTGCCCGGCGTGGCCGCCTTCCTCGGCGGCCTGCTGCTCCTGCTGAGCACGAGCCGCGCCGCGACCATCCTCGGCGGCTGGCTGGCCGCGCTGGGCGGCGCCTGGTTGGTGATCGGTCCGTCCCTGGCCGACCCCCTGAACCTCGACCCGGGCACGCCCGACCCGTCCTCCGGCACCGGCGCGCGGGCGCTCGAGGCCCTGCTGTTCTTCTACGCGATCGGCGCCGCGATCCTCTTCTTCGCCTCGCTCGCGCTCGGCCGGGTGTCCGTGCTGAGCGTGCGGGACGTGCGGGCCGCGGAGCGCAGGGCCGAGGCCGAGGAGACCGAGCGGCGGGCCGCATTCGAGGCGGCGGCGGCCGAGGAGGAGGCGCGCCGCCGTGACGAGGCCCGGCAGCACGAGCAGCTGGCGCCGGGCGGGCCCGACGGTCCCGGCCGGCACGCCGACGCCGCCCCGCAGCCGCAGCCGCAGCCGCAGCCGACCCAGGCCTACCCGAACGCCCCGGAGTACCCCAACGGCGGCCAGTCGGTGCCGCCGAACCAGGAGCAGTACGGCCCGGCCAATCGCCCGCGCTAACTCACCCCACGCTCCTCTCCCGGTTGAGTGGCGCCCTACGGACTGAGTGGCGCCTTGTAAGGCGCCACTCAACCGGAAAGGCGCCACTCAACCGGGGCCGAGCCCACTCGACCGGGGCTCGCCTCAGCCGGACCCGCCGCCTCGCGGCGGGCCACCGGCGTGCCCGCCGCCGCGGTCGCGCCGGCGCAGGTAGCGCTCGAACTCGCGGGCGATGGCGTCGCCCGACGCCTCGTGCATCTCGGTGCGGTCGATCTCGTCGTCGCGCTCCTCGAGATTGCGGATGTACTCGGTGACCTCGTCGTCCTCGGCCGCCATCTCGTCGACGAGCTTCTGCCACTCGTCGGCCTGCTGGGGCAGCTCGGCCAGCGGCACCGGCACGTCCAGCACCTCCTCGACGCCGTGCAGCAGGGCGAGGGTCGCCTTCGGGTTGGGCGGCTGGGAGACGTAGTGCGGCACGCCGGCCCAGAACGAGATGGCCGGGATCCCGGTCGCGACGCACGCGTCCTGCAGCACGCCGACGATGCCGGTCGGCCCCTCGTAGCGGGACCGCTCCAGCCCGAAGCGGGCGGCGGACTCGGCGTCGTAGGCCGTCCCCGTCACCTGGGTCGGGCGGGTGTGCGGCGTGTCGGAGAGCAGCGCGCCCAGCGTCACCACGGTGCGGATGTCGAGCTCCCGGATCACGCCGAGCAGCTCGGCGCAGAATGCCCGCCAGCGCATGTTCGGCTCGATCCCGTGCACCAGGACGAGGTCGAACTCGGCGCCGGGCGGCCGGCAGTACGAGAACCGGGTCGTCGGCCAGGTGATGCGCCGGGAGATCCCGTCGACCAGCGAGACACTGGGCCGGTTGACCTGGAAGTCGTAGTAGTCGTCGGGGTCCAGCTCGGTGAGCGGCTGCGCGTCCCACACCAGCTCGAGGTGCTCGACGGCGCCGCTCGCGGCGTCGCCGGCGTCGTTCCACCCCTCGAACGCGGCGACGAGGACGGGGTCGACCAGCTGGGGCCAGTCACCGATGTCCGAGGGCCTGGTCATGGCACCACCCTACGACCGAGGGCCGGCCAAGGCTGATCAATACGTCCGCCGCGACGCGCGCGTCCGCAGGTCCTAGGGTGACGCGCAGACGAGGAAGGACCGGCATGGACGAGATCGCGGCGGCGATCGGCGCGGCACCGCCCCCCGAGTTCGCGGCGCTGACGCCGGAGCACCGGGCGGCCCTGGCCGCGGCGGTCGAGCGGGCGGCGCAGGCCCGTTCGCGCCTGCTCGACCGCGGGATCGAGGACTCGCTGCGGCACCTCCCGGGCGTGTTGCGCGGCCCGGTCAAGCGCGCACTCGGTGTGTGAGCGGCGTGTCCGAGCAACTCGAGCGGGGCGCCGAGATCACCAAGCTGGCCCGGCTGCTCGACGTCGAGCCGAAGGAGCTCGCCTACCTCGAGGACATCCCCGCGGCGGCCCTGCGGGCCTTCCGGGGCCAGGCCACCGACCGCCTCTTCGGCGGCGACACCGACCGGCTGCGCCGGGTGGCGGCGGCCAGCAAGCTGGTACCGGTCCCGATCACGGTGAAGGTCGCGCAGATCGCGTTCGGGCCCGTCCTGTGCGCGGCCACCGCGGGGTTGCTGGAGCCCCGGCACGCGGTGCGGGTGGCGTCGCGCTGCCCGGTCGGGTTCCTCGCCGACATCACCGTCAACCTGGACCCGCGGCGGGCGCCGGAGGTGATCGCCGCCGTCCCGACCCCGCTCGTCGTCGACGTCGCCAAGGAACTGCTCGAGCGCGACGAGCACGTCACGATCGGCCGCTTCGTCAGCTTCCTGAGTCATGAGACGCTCGGCGCGGCGGTGCCCGAGATCCCCGACGATGCCGACCTGCTCAAGGTCGCGTTCGTCATGGAGGGCAAGGAGTCGCTGGACGACGTGGCCCGGCTCGCCCGCGACCGGTTCGCCGACCTGGTCCGGGCCGCGCACGAGCAGGATCTCTGGGGCGAGGCCCTGGACCTGATCGGCCACCTCAGCCTCGAGCTGCTCACCGAGCTGGGCGAGGTGGTCGCCGGCCAGGACGACGGGCTGCTGGCCGACCTGATCCGGGCCGCCCACCGGGTCGGGGCCTGGGACGCGCTGCTGCCGGTCACCGCGGCGATGCCGGCGGCCAGCCTGACCCGCTTCGCCACGAGCCCGGCCGTCCACGACCCGGACGTGCTGCGGGAGATCATCTCGGTCGCGGCCCGGCACGAGCTCTGGGATGCTGTCCTGCCACTGGCCGATGCCCTGCCCGACCACGTCAAGCCCAGGCTCGCGGCCTGCATCCGGGACCTCACGCGGGACGAGGTCGCCGCCGCGCTCGAGGCGGCCGCGCGCAGCGAGAACCTCGCCACGCTGGTCGAGATCGCGCTGCGCCAGGAACCGGCCGGGCGGCAGCGGGTCCTCGAGATCGTCGCCACGCTCGACCGCCTGGAGGAGCTGGCGGTCCTGCTCACCCCGGACACCCCGCAGCTGGTGTGGGACGCCCTGCTGGAGGTGCGCTCGGAGATGCCGCCGGCCGTGCTCGACGTGCTGCACCGCCGGGCCACCGACCTCGGCCGGCCCGACGTCGTGACCCAGCTCACGCCCGGGTCGGCAGCGCGGCGTCCCCGTCCGCGGCCCGGCCGCTGACCGAAACACCGGGCCCGCCGCCTCGTTAACGAAGGCAAGTGCGGCAAACGCCGCCCGTATGCTGGAACCCTGCCGCATCGCCGTGGCGATCGAGCCATCCCGAAGGAATCCCTTGCCCGAGTCATCAGCCCTGCGCCCGGATTGCACCGAGGCGCTGACCGCCGCCCTCCAGTCGCGCATCCTCGTCCTGGACGGCGCGATGGGGACGGCGATCCAGCGCGACCGGCCCGACGAGGCCGGCTACCGCGGGGAGCGGTTCAAGGACTGGCCGAGCGACGTCGGCGGCAACAACGACATCCTCACGATCACGCAACCGGACATCATCGCCGGCATCCACCGCGAGTACCTCGAGGCGGGCGCGGACATCATCGAGACGAACACGTTCAGCGCTCAGGCCATCTCGCTGGCCGATTACGGCATGCAGGAATTCGCCTACGAACTGAACTTCGAGTCGGCCAAGCTGGCCCGGCGCGAGTGCGACGCGATGACCGCGCGGACGCCCGACCGTCCCCGCTACGTCGCCGGCGCCCTCGGCCCCACCACCCGCACCGCATCCATCTCGCCCGACGTGAACGACCCGGGCGTGCGCAACGTCAGCTACGACGAGCTGGTGGAGGCCTACCTCGTGGCCGCCCGCGGGCTGGTCGACGGTGGCGCCGACATCCTGCAGATCGAGACGATCTTCGACACGCTCAACGCGCGGGCGGCGATCTTCGCGGTCGAGACCCTGTTCGAGGAGTACGGCCGTCGCTGGCCGGTGGTCATCTCGGGCACGATCACCGACGCCTCCGGGCGGACGCTGTCGGGCCAGGTCACCGAGGCGTTCTGGCACTCGATCCGGCACGTCCGGCCGCTGCTCGTCGGCCTGAACTGCGCGCTCGGCGCGCAGGAGATGCGCCCGTACATCGCCGAGATGGCGCGCATCGCCGACTGCTATGTCTCCTGCTACCCGAACGCCGGCCTGCCGAACCACTTCGGCGAGTACGACGAGACGCCGGACCAGACCGCGGCCATCATCGCCGAGTTCGCCGGGAGCGGCTTCGTCAACCTCGCCGGCGGCTGCTGCGGCACCACGCCCGACCACATCGCCGCCATCGCGGGTGCGGTGGCCGACAAGGCGCCGCGCGTCCCGGTCGAGGCGAGGCCCGCCCTGCGTCTGTCGGGGCTGGAGCCGCTCGTCGTCACCGACGAATCGCTGTTCGTCAACGTCGGTGAGCGGACCAACATCACCGGGTCGGCCCGGTTCCGCAACCTCATCCGCGACGGCGACTACAACGCCGCGCTCTCGGTGGCCCGCCAGCAGGTCGAGAACGGCGCGCAGGTCATCGACGTCAACATGGACGAGGGCATGATCGACGGCGTCGCCGCCATGGATCGCTTCCTCAAGCTGGTGGCGAGCGAGCCGGACATCAGCCGGGTGCCGGTGATGGTCGACTCGTCGAAGTTCGAGGTCATCGAGGCCGGCCTGCGCTGCGTGCAGGGCAAGCCGATCGTCAACTCCATCTCCATGAAGGAGGGGGAGGAGAAGTTCCGCCGCGAAGCCACCCTGTGCCGCAAGTACGGCGCCGCCGTGGTCGTCATGGCCTTCGACGAGGACGGCCAGGCCGACAACCTCGAGCGCCGCAAGGCGATCTGCGAGCGGGCCTACCGGATCCTGGTCGACGAGGTCGGCTTCCCGCCCGAGGACATCATCTTCGACCCCAACGTCTTCGCCGTCGCCACCGGCATCGAGGAGCACGCCAACTACGGCGTCGACTTCATCGAGGCCACCCGCTGGATCAAGCAGAACCTGCCGGGCGCGCTCGTCTCCGGCGGCGTCTCCAACGTGTCGTTCTCCTTCCGCGGCAACAACGCGGTGCGCGAGGCGATCCACGCGGTGTTCCTGTACCACGCGATCGCGGCCGGCATGGACATGGGCATCGTCAACGCCGGCGCGCTGGCCGTCTACGACCAGGTCGACCCGAAGTTGCGGGAGCGGATCGAGGACGTCATCCTCAACCGCCGCCCGGACGCCACCGAGCGGCTGCTCGAGATCGCCGGGGAGTTTGCCGGCGACGGCAGCAAGGCCGAGGTCGCGAGCGAGGAGTGGCGCTCGCTGCCGGTCGACGAGCGGATCACGCACGCGCTGGTGAAGGGCATCGACGACTACGCCGAGACCGACACCGAGGAGCTGCGGGCGCTGATCGAGGCCCGCGGCGGCGCGCCGATCGAGGTCATCGAGGGCCCGCTGATGGCCGGGATGAACGTCGTCGGCGACCTCTTCGGCGCCGGCAAGATGTTCCTGCCCCAGGTGGTCAAGTCGGCCCGGGTGATGAAGAAGGCCGTGGCCTACCTGATCCCGTTCATCGAGGCCGGCAAGTCCCCGGAGGACGCCGGGCGCAGCAACGGCACGGTCGTGATGGCGACGGTGAAGGGCGATGTCCACGACATCGGCAAGAACATCGTCGGCGTCGTGCTGCAATGCAACAACTACGACGTCGTCGACCTCGGCGTCATGGTGCCGGCGCAGAAGATCCTGGACGCCGCCAAGGAGCACGGCGCCGACATCATCGGGCTCTCCGGGCTGATCACGCCGTCCCTGGACGAGATGGTCAACTTCGCCGCCGAGATGGAGCGGCAGGGCCTCGACATCCCGCTGCTCGTCGGCGGGGCCACCACGTCCCGCGCGCACACCGCGGTGAAGGTCGACCAGAAGTACCACGGCCCGGTCGTGTGGGTGAAGGACGCGTCCCGGTCGGTGCCGGTCGTGGCCGCGCTGCTGTCCGACGAGCAGCGACCGAAGCTGCTCGACGACCTCAAGGCCGACTACGACGCGCTGCGCGAGCGGCATGCCGCCCGCTCCGACGCGAAGGTCATCGTCCCGATCGCCATGGCCCGCGCCGATCGCACGCCGATCGACTGGACCGATTACCGCCCGCCGCGGCCGCACCTGATCGCCCAGCAGGCCCGCGACATGCACACCGACGACTACCACGCCCCGGCGGCGCCGACCCAGTTCATCAAGACGTTCCACAGCTACCCGCTGGCCGAGCTGCGCGAGTACATCGACTGGCAGCCGTTCTTCAACGCGTGGGAGATGAAGGGCAAGTACCCGGACATCCTCAACAACCCCTCGTCCGGCGAGGCCGCCCGCAAGCTCTGGGACGACGCCCAGAAGATGCTCGACCAGATCATCGAGGGGAAGTGGCTGCGGGCCGAGGGGGTGCTGGGTCTCTTCCCGGCGAACGCGGTCGACGACGACATCGAGGTCTACACCGACGAGTCGCGGCGCGAGGTACGCGCCACCCTGCGCCAGCTGCGGCAGCAGACCGAGCACCGTCCCGGTGTGCCGCACCGCTCGCTGGCCGACTTCGTCGCGCCGAAGTCGACCGAGCTGCGCGACTACGTCGGCGCGTTCGCCGTCACCGCCGGGCTGGGCAGCGAGGAGAAGATCCGCGAGTTCAAGGCGGATCTGGACGACTACAGCGCGATCCTGCTGGAGTCGCTGGCCGACCGGCTCGCGGAGGCCTTCGCCGAGCGGCTGCACGAGCGGGTCCGCACCGAGTTCTGGGGCTACCAGCCCGACGAGGACCTCGACAACGAGGATCTCCTCAAGGAGCGCTACGTGGGCATCCGCCCGGCGCCCGGCTACCCGGCCTGCCCGGAGCACACCGAGAAGCAGACGCTCTGGGAGCTGCTGGACGTGCCTGGCAACGCCGGCATCGAGCTCACCGAGAGCATGGCGATGTGGCCCGGCGCATCGGTGAGCGGCTTCTACTTCTCGCACCCGCAGTCGCAGTACTTCGTCCTCGGGCGGATCGGCCGTGACCAGGTCGAGGACTACGCCAAGCGCAAGGGCTGGACGGTTGCCGAGGCCGAGCGGTGGCTCTCACCCAACCTCGGCTACCAGCGCGACGAGGACTGAGCTCGACGCAGTCCTCCGTTGAGTGGTCAGTTTCGCACTGAGTGGTCAGGCACAACTGACCACTCAGGTCCGGACTGACCACTCGATGGAGGCGGCGGACGTCCTCGGCCCGCAGCCGGCCGGCGTGCACAGCCGGCACCCCGAGGTCGAGGCCGCCGAGGCGCGGGCCGCCGGGCCCGATGTGACGGACCTGCGGATGGAGCGCCTGCAGGTCGAGTGCTTCGACATCGGCGCCGTCGTGTACTTCTTGCGCAAGGTCATCCGGACGGTGCCCGACTTCAGCGTCGAGCGTCATCGCGAGCGGTTGCGCGAGCTCCATCGGCGAAATCACGAAGGAGGTGCCTTCGCCGCGCACTCGACCCGCGTGCTCGTCGACGTGCGAAGGCCGGTCACGAGATGATGGTGCGGTGACGCCCCTCGCCGCGGTCCTGTTCGACATGGACTGGCCGTAGAGCGTTGGCAGACGTTGACTGACGCGCAGAGGTCGAGTTTTCGGGGCCTCTGACCGTTGGACACGTGAGCACGTGATGGACGTCTGCGGACGTCTCGTGTACCAGATGTGTACCCGGAAATGATCAAGGACACGTCATGTCCACTGCAATGCATCCGGTTGAGCGATGCCGCGCGGCCGTGAAGCCGACTCGCACCGTGCAATGTGTCTGCGCCTGGCGCGGCTACTGCGCCGATGTTCCCGATGACCCGGACGCCTGCCCTGTGTGCCGCGCGCTCGGCCCGGACGACGACTGCCCGCGCCCGCGTCGCCGTGAACTTGTCAGAGGGGAGGCGTAGCAACGAAGTCGACCCCGGGCGGTGTGGTCGCACCGACGCCGGGGCCTAGATCGAATCCATCCAAGCGAAAGGAATCGACCATGACCACAACCGTAACTGAGCGCAAGCTCGCGGTCTGGCAAACCGAACCCTGCCCGACCTGGTGCAACATCGACCACAGCGATCGCGACTTCGACGAGGACCGCCAGCACATGGGCCCGACTATCGACCTTCCGATGCGTCTTGCACCGGCCGTGGAGATGGCCGGCGGCCGGTGGGAGATCGCGACATGGAAGGTGTACCTGCGGCAGCCGCACGACGGCGGCCCGGTTCGCGTCCACATGTACAACGACGACAAGGCGTTGATGCAGGTCGACCTCTGCCCGGACGAGGCGCAAGTCCTCGCCCAGGTGCTGCAGCTGCTCCTCGGCCAGATCGCGGCGCAGACGTGAGCGTCGACCTGTCCGGGCCGCTGCCGGTGCACGTAGCGCCGGACGGCACGCGGATGACGATGGATGAGCTACGCGCAGCCGCTCTTACCTTCCCGGAGCCGCACCGCGGCCAGTTGCTCGCCCTGGTCGACGAGATGACCGCCGCGCACTCGCGCTATGTGTGCACGTCGATCATGGAGGAGACAGCCCGCACGATCTAGAAGCGAGAACAGCAGCAGCGGCCCGCACCGTTCAGGTGCGGGCCGCTTCGCTTCCCTGGACCATCGTGGCAACATGCCGTCTCGTGCCGCCTGATCCCGACGACCTCCCGGTAGACGTCCTCGTCGAACTCGGCCGGCTGACATGGTCCGCGATCATGCTCGAGGACTACGCCGAGTCAATGTGCGACGTCGTCGAGCCAACTGACCCTCGAACCGAGCGGCGCCAGATCACCAGCCGCATAACCGACGCTCTGCGCCTGCTTCGCACCTGGCCTGTTTCCGAAGCCCGCGACCGCGGTGTCGCATGGCTTGAGAACGCCCGGAGCGCGATCGACAGACGTAACGCCATCCTTCACGCCGTGCCGCTCGTCGACGTGCGTGACCCGACCGTTCAGTACCTCGGCCAGATGCCGCGGAAGGGCGCGGGCTACATGGAACACCCCCTCACCCCTGAGCACCTGGCAAGCCTCACTGGCGTCCTACAAGGCGCACGCCGCAATTGGCGAGACGTCTACAGCGGGTTATACGACGCTCGAGAAGTGCGCGGCCAGTAACGGGCCGACGGCTGACTACGGCGACGGCTAAGGCGTCCAGCGCATCTTCATCTCATCTGGTCGTACCGTCGTCGATCTCCGGGAAGGCGTGTCCAATCGCCTCCTGCAGTCGACTGACCACCTGGCCTATGCCCACTTGCCCCAGATCGACTGATACGGGCGCGGCACCGTCCTGGGGGAAGATCGAAACTCGCACCTGGCCCACGAGCGGATCAATCGCGATGCCTAGTGGCCGCTGCTTCATTGACGGTGCACGGAAAACGATGTCCTGACCAGCAGTGTCACGCTCGAACTCCTCAAAGAGTGTGCGCAAGCCGGTTCGGTAGTCAGGCATTCCGAAGTCGATCACATCCGCGAGCCCGTGCCGGAGCATGGTCGCGACGGCCGTAGCCCACGGATCGTCAGCGCGGTCGTAGCGGGCAGCCAACCACTCGTCCCATGTGCCCGTTGGTGAAGTGAACTGCCGCCGGCCCTGATCGGGGCCCGAATGATCGTCAGACATGAAATCCCTTGGTTGCTCCGTGGCGCCAACCTAGCGGGGTGTTCGTCACGGTGACTGGTCGCCCGAGAACCGCATCGCCTGTACGTACACGTTGCCGGTGCCTGAGGTGCGTCGGGCCTGGATGTCGACGCCGACGATGTCGCCGACCGACCAGGCCCCCGGGATGGCGATGTTGTAGCTGGTCCAGAGGCCGAACGATGTCCCGACGGTCTGGGTGGCGTCGACCTGCGTGCCGTTGACCATCAGCCGCACCTGCCCGGCGGTGGCGGCATCGGCGACGTACTGGATGTCCCACTGAACGCGCGGGTTCTGGATCCGATACCAGCCGAACGCGACGCTGACGAACGAGGCGCTGGTGGTCTGCGGCCAGCGGGCGGTGTTGGTGTCGCCGAGGATGACGCCACCATCAACCCACGGGTTGGCGAGGCCCTTGCCCCCGTTGGTGTCGTCCGCAACGATCACGATGCCCTGGCGGTCGAAGATTTGCAGCGACTGCTTGTACGGGGCGACGGTGGCGTTCTCGTCGGCCATGCTCATCGCGATGGTGCCGTCCTCGCGGAACAGCGCGACGCCGGGCTGTGCGCTGCCGTCGGACCGGTTGTAGTAGGCGGGCAGGCCCCCGATGTAGCCGACCACGTGCGCGTCGCTGTCGTCGACGACGCGCAGCGCCCCGCCGCCGGTGATCTTGACGCCTCGACCGGTTGGGACAACGAGGTCGCCAGTCGTCGGGTCGATCTGCAACCCGATCGACCCGAGCGCCTTGCGCACGCTGGCGATCTCCGCTCTGAGGTCTCGCAGCTCCTTCGCGAGCGCCTGCGCCGAGGTCGCGGGGTTCGCCGACGGGTCGTGCCGGTAGCCGCCTGCCATGAGATTCTCCTTCGATTCGGTTTTCGGTGGGACGCCCCGCGGTGCGGGGCGTAGTCGATCAGTCGGAGCAAGGCCCGGTCGGCGACCCTGCCGCGACCAGCCCGAGCGCCTTGAGGGCGTGCAAGTCCGGCATCTCGGGGTACCGGGTGGACATGTAGTCGTTGGCCTTCGCCCAACCGTTGAGCGCGGCACGGCGGCGGCGTTGACGCTCGTGCCCGCTGACCAGCGTGTCGCGGACCGCCTTGCCCGGAACGCCATGCTCGACGCACCACGCCCGTGCAGCCTGATCCGACACCCACGCGGCGTCCCGGAAGTCGAACAGCGCGTCAGGGACTCCGGCGATACCGACTGGGCCGGCCGGCTGACGTCGCCTCACGAGACGGCACCCCGGATGCCGTACACACCGCGCACCCCGGTCCGTTTCTGCGGCCGGGCGTTGCCGGTCTGGTCGTTCTCGTCGCCGAGCGGCACACGGAGCGCAGCAAGCAACCGCGCCAAGGTGATCCGCTGTTGACGCGCCTCAACGGCCGCAGGATGCGCCTTGAGCCCCTGCGGAGAGTCGATCACCGCCCCGTCGAGCTTCACCCGCGCGTCCAGCTCGTCGCACAGGTCAACGCAGCGGACGGCCTCGCGCAATAGCGCCAGCTCGTGCTCATCGAGGTCGAAATCGCCCAGCACGGCGCGCCAGAGCCGCGCGCCACCCGTCCGCGTGCCCGGGGGCACCTTCGGAACCTGCTGTTTCGTCATCCCAGAATGTCCGTTCTGTCCATAGGCCGGTTTGTTTCAGGTACGCGCACTTCCGAGAAGCCCCCCTGACGGCACCGCCCCAAAAGGGACATAAGGGGGTACCCCCTCCCCTATCGCCCGGGTTCGGTGTGTGCGCGGGTGTCATCGTGCGTTCCATCCGCCCGGTTGGTGCTCGGCGGTGGACTTGTCGTGACAGGGCTTGCATAGCCCGCGTCCGCGTGTCGCGTCGTTCGGGTCGAGTCCGGCTGCCACGAGGTCGCGGCGGGAGTCTGGCCAGTGATCGGCGATGGTCGCCCAGGCGGAGCCGCACGCCTTGCAGATTGGATCTCGTGCGAGCACCGCGGAGCGGAACCGTTGGTGCCCCGCTGAGCCGTAGGACTCGACGCCTGTGCGGCGTGTCTTGTCTGCGCGTCGGGTGCAGGCGGTGCAGCGGGAGCCGGCCCGGACGATCGCGGGGCAGCTCGAGCAGGTACGCGCGGCACGGGGCACTGGTCTGCCTCTCTCGTTGGTTGGTGCAGTGCGCCGCGCGCGGTGCCGGTTCGGGTCGTCGACCCGGGCGACCCTTGTCGGCTCGACCCTCACGGACGGCGGCAAGCACGCGACCGTCGTGCGGGTGCAGACGCGCGCGGCGCACTGGTCTCATGCCGGCACGGGCATCTGTGGCAGCTTGGGCCGCGGGACGTACCGCGCGTACATGGCGGCCTGCTCGTGCGGCGTGTGGTAGCGCAGGGTGACACCCGGGACGGCGGCGAGCTTCGCCCACCAGGCGGCCGATCCGTCAGCCGTGCGGGGCTGTCCGGGCAGCGCGTTGTCACTCATCCGCTGGTTGAGGTGCAGCGCGGTCGGGAGACTGTCGACCGCGACAATCTGCGTCCACTGCCAGAAGGGCAGCGCGGTGACCTCGAGCCGGCCGTGCAGGGCGGCGCGTGCTGCGCGGATCGCGGACAGCTCGGCGGCGTACTGGTCGAGTCGGTCGCGGTCGCCGCTCGCGGATGCGGTGAGGAAGTTCTCGGCCGCGGTGGCGAACCATCCCGCCATGTCCGCGTGCATCGCAGTCACGGCGCCGTCCCATGCGGTGCCGAGTGCGGATTCGGCTTCACGTTCGACGCGCTGGGCCAGCTCGAGGCGCTGGGTTCGGGTGGCGTCGTGCAGTGCGCGCGCGGTGATGGATGCGGTAAGCCGCTTCGCGTCGCGGGTGTCGAGGTCGGGCGCGGTCTCTGTGTCGATGGCGTCGCGGACCTCGCGTGACACGGCGAGCGCCGCGACGGCCTCACCGATTCGGGCCGGCAGTTCGGCGGCGTGCGAGTCGTACAGGCTGGTCAGGAGGGCGCGGGTCTGGTTCTGCATGGTGCGGTCCTTTCGTAGTGGTGATCTAGGCGGCGGCGTCGGGGTCGGTGCCGTCGAGGATGTCGGCGAGATGGCCGGCAGCGCGGGCTGCTTCGATCTCGGTGAATCGACCCTCACGATTCATCGCGGCGAAATCGTCCGCGGACCACTGCCCGACGTCCGGCGGGTAGGCCCGCTCGATGCCGAGGATGTCGTCGAGGCGGCCGGCGAGTCGGTGGCGTTCGACTTCGTCCGGTCGCCCTAGCCGGGTCAACCGGTGCACGTCAGCCGCGGTCAGTTGCACAGGCTTGCTCATTCGGATCTCCATTCATCAGGCGTTGTCGCGGTCGCTTCGGCGGCTTCGCGTTGCAGCCGGCGGCGTTCGGCGCGGGGCAGCGGGTGGCACACCGTGCAGCCGGTGCCCTTCCAACTCACGGCGCGGTCGGGGTGGTCTCGGCACACATAGGTCATGACTGGCCTTTCGTTGATCGGCGACGATGCACAGCGGCAGCGAGAACTGAGACGCGGCCTGGCCCCAAAAGTTGAAAACTCGCACCGATGCACGCACGCTCACTGGAGCGGCGTCCGCCCCCGGTGCTCGTTGCGTCCGCGAGGTACCCCCGGGCCCGGTGCGCGGTCATGGCGTCGCCTCGCTCTCGAGGTGCTGGCTCCGTTCGTCGCGCCGCTCGATGCGCAGCTCGGCGAGATGTTCGGTCGCGGCCTCGAGCGCAGCTCGGGCGGTGGCGAGCTCGGCGGCGAGCGCCTCGAGCCGGTCGGTGGTCATGCGGTGCTCCTGTCTTGGGTGCGCTGGTGCGCGATCTCGGCGGCCTCGCACTCGAGACACAGCGAGGCGTCGGTGGTAGCCGTTCCGCACGCCGGGCACGATGACCGCGCGGGCGGTGTGGGTACGGCGAGGATGCAGAGTCCGCACCTGCCGGTGTCGGTCGTGACCGCGATGAGCGGATGACCGCAGGCTGCGAGTGGCTCGGCCTCCTCGCCTGTCGTGCCATCACTCACGGGCTGGCGCGACTGGCGCGACTGCAGATCGGCGGGTGAATGCAGGCCCCGTGTTTCGGCAGTCGCGCCACTGCCGCCAGTCGCGCCACGTTCTGAGTGCTGGGGGTCGACTGGCGCGTCTGTGAGGCGCCATACGGTCGTGGCGGGGAATCCGACGCGCGCTGTCGTGACGCGAGCGCTGCGGAGTGCTCGTTGCATCGTCCGCTCGGAGTGCCCTTCGCCGCGAGCAGCCTTGATCAGGTCACGGCGTGAGGCTTCGCCGCCGTTGTCGATCAGGTAGGCGCGCAGCCACTCGGCGGCCTCGTCGCGTTCGGTGCGCTCGTCCTCGTCGCGCGGGCCGGCGAGCAGCACGGCGGCGGTGTGGTCAGTAGCGCCGAGCCAGTCGACGCGCGCGCAGCCATGTTCGGGCGAGTCAACGAGCTGGTACGCGAGCGCGTCGGGCATCGCGGCCAGGTTGGACTTGATCGCGGCCAGCACGCGCCGGCTTTCGTCCTCGGGATCGACTGCCGCGAGTAGCCCGACGCGGGCCGCGCCGATGATGCCGATTGATCCGCCGCCGCGGTACATGGCCGAACCGCCCGCGGACTTGTTCAAGTGGCGCAGCAGCAGGACGCAGCAGCCGCGACGCTCGGCCATCGCTGCGAGCCCGGAGAGCACCCCGCGCACGTCCTGATCGCGGTGCGCGTCGACCTTGCCAGGCAGGAACGCCATGAGCACGTCGACCACGACGAGCACGGCGCGGGTCCTGCGCACTGTCTCGTCGATCTCGTCGAGGTCGGCTAGGGTCACCGGTCGACTCCGCATCTGGTCCTGCTCGTCGCGGTAGCGCAGCTCGGTCAACGCGTGCACGTTGCTCGGGTCACCGGACGCGGCATCGAGGCGCGGGCGGATCGTGTCCGCGAGGCCGTCCTCTGCCGACAGCAGCAAGACCGCACCGCGCCGGCAGGGCGCCCCGTCCGGCCATGCGCGCCCGGTCGACACTCGTGCGGCGCAGTCGACGGCTGTTGTTGACTTGCCGACGCTCGGGTCTCCGTCGAGAACGACGATCTTGCCGAGCGGGAGCCGGCCGGACCAAAGCCAATCGACGCGCTCGGGCTCGACGTCGGCAAGGCTCACGGTCACGCCGCCGATCGACGGATCCGAGACCTCGAGCGGCGTCAGATCGGCGGCCGTCGCCCACGGGTCAGCGGTCACTCGAAGCACCGTCCGTTGCGGAGGGCCTGGACCCATGCCCCGGTTGAGGCACCGTCGCGACCGTGCACCTCGAAGTGCAGGTGTGCGCCGAAGGTGCGTAGGCGGTCGACGACGGCCGGGTCGGGAGCGCCAGAGACTCGCAAGATCACGAGCGTCCCAGTGGGCAGCGATTCGACCTGCCCGGCTTCCGCCATCGATTCCGGGGGAGACTGCATCAGATTGAGCGTCACCCGGCCGGACACGTTGCAGGGTGCGCCGGTTCCGCGACTGGCCGCGGGCCGGCTCCGAAGATCAGGTGGGCTCACGCGGCACTGTCCCGGGCGGCGGCGATGAACGCCTCGACGTCGCCGACGTCATATAGGACCCGGCGTCCAACCTTGAAGCTGGCTGGCCCCTTGCCGATGTGTCGCCAGTAGCGGACGGTCTCTGCGGTCGTCCGCAAGAGGTCGGCGACGTCCTCGGTTGTGAGGTACTGCCGTGGCCGCCCGACATTCGTGGAGACTGAGTTCATCACTGCTCCAATCCGGTTGTTATCCGTTGCTGTATTCAAATATCCGGAGCAAGCGTTGACTGTGCAAGCTAATGGAGGTACGGTTCATTCCGACTTAGGAATGGAGTGATCGCCGGTGCCGCGGGTGAACCCGATGCGAAGCCTCGTCAATGAGGGAAACCTCGCCCGGCGCATCGGCTACGAGCGCGAGCGAACCGGGCAGAGCTATGCCGGCCTGGCGAAGCGCATGGAGGAAGCCGGCTACCCGGTGCAGGCCACCGCGCTATTCAAGATCGAGAAGGGAGAGCCTCCGCGACGAATCACTGTCGACGAGTTGGTCGGCTTCTCCCGGGTGTTCGAGATCCCGATTGAGGACTTGTTGCTGCCGCCGGAGGTTGTCGCTGATAGGGCGACGAGCGCTGCGCTGCAAGCTCTATCCGAGGCGCGCGCTGTCTACGAGCACGCTCGCGTTGCGTTGGAACAGACCGAGGAACGCGTCGCGCGGGAGCTCGCCAAGCTGGGCGTAGAGCTAGGCGATACCGACGCCGGTATCGCCGCGGACGGCATGGCCTGGTCGGTCACATCGGTGAGCGGCAAGCCCACCCCAGAGAAGGGCAAGCGCCGTGGCAAGCATTGAGCGACGGACGCGTAACGGTCAGGTCCGCTGGTATGCGCGGTACCGCGACCCGGCAGGCGTGCAGCGGACCAAGACGTTCGATCGCAAGCTCGACGCCGAACGATTCGTGACCACGACCGAAGCGCGCAAGCTGGTCGGCGCCTACGTCGACCCGAAGCAAGCGGCGCGGACCTTCGCCGACGTGGCCGAGGAACACTGGCGCGGCTACTCGCACACGCTCGCGGTCGACACCACGCGGCCGATGAAGCGGTCGCGGTTGGACAAGCACATCCTGCCCGTGCTGGGCGCCTATCCGGTGGGTGGCATCAAGCCCTCGACGATGGCCGCCGCGGTCGCCACGTGGTCACAGAGCCTCGCACCGGGCACCGTGGGGCAGACGCTGCGCCAGGTGCGCCAGATACTCGATGCGGCGGTAGCGGACGGCATCATTCCGTCGAACCCCGCCAAGGCAGTGAAGCCGCCACAGCCGCCCCGGCGCCGTGACGTGCATCTGTCCGACGAGGACGTGGCCGCGCTCCTCGCAGTGACCCCGGCGCCGTACCGGGCACTCGTGATCACGCTCGCCGGGCTGGGACTTCGGGTCAGTGAGGCGTGCGGGCTGCGGGTGGTCGACGTCGATTTTCTCCGCAAGGTCGTGCGGGTGCGCCAGCAACGCCGGCCGGGTGGGAACATGGGTCAGCTCAAGACCGGTGCGTCGTCGCGCGAGATCCCGGCAGTTGACGCGGTGCTCGAGGCGCTCGCTGAGCAGATCCGCTTACGTCCCCGCGCCGATGGGCTGCTCTTCTCGAGCGCGGTCGGTGCGGCGCTGACGAAGTCGATCGCGGGGCATCTGTTTGAAGACATCGGGGCGGCGGCCGCGTTGAAGGTGTCGCCGCACTCGCTGCGCCACTACTTCGGCTCGTCGCTGATCTCGGGCGGTACGTCGGTAGTCGCGGTGTCCCGATGGCTGGGGCACTCGTCCCCGGAGATCACGTGGCGTGTGTACTCGTACCTGATGCCCAGCGACGAGGAGACGGGACGTGCTGCGATGACGGAGACGATGCGCCGGCTCGTCCCTGATGTGTACCCGTTGTGTACCAGTGAGGGTGCGCAGTGACCTCGAGCCCCCGAAATACGGGCTCCCGACTGGAGGCGGTGTTGTTCGACATGGACGGCACGCTGCTCGACTCGGAGAAGATCTGGGACGTCGCGCTGGCCGACCTCGCCACGTGGCTCGGCGGCGAGCTGTCGGCGTCGGCCCGGCAGCGGATGGTCGGGTCGAGCCTCGGCCGCTCGGTCGCGATCCTGCACGCCGACCTCGGCATCGAGGCCGACGCCGAATCGAGCGGCTGCTACCTGACCGAGCGCACGGCCGAACTCTTCGCCACCGACCTGGTGTGGAAGCCCGGCGCGCGCGAGTTGCTGGACGCCGTTCACGGGGCCGGCATCCCGGCCGCGCTGGTCACCTCGACCCACCGCCGGCTGACCGAGATCGCCCTCGACACGATCGGCCGCCACTACTTCGCGGCGACCGTCTGCGGTGACGAGGTGCCCCGGCCGAAGCCGCACCCCGACCCCTACCTGCAGGCCGCCCGGCTGCTCGGTGTCCGGGCCGAGCACTCGGTCGCGATCGAGGACTCCCCGCTCGGCATCACGGCCGCCGAGTCCGCCGGTTGCCGGGTCGTGGCCGTGCCGAGCGAGGTGACGATCGACCCGTCACCGCAGCGCACGATCTGGCCAACGCTGGCCGGCCGCGGCGTCGCCGATCTGCAGACCCTCGTCGCCGCCTGATCCGGGTCGCGGTCGCAGCACCGCCTCCGGATCGCCCGCGGCGAGCACGTCCTCGACGACCACGCCGAGGTCGCAGCCACGCCGGCGGCTCGTCCGTTGCAGCATGAGCAGTGCTTCCTCGTTGCTGATCCGGTAGTGGTCGACCAGCACGCCGACGGCCACCCCGAGGCGCAGGTTCGCGTGCGCCGTGCCGCTGAGCTCGCGCACCTGCTCGGCCAGGGCCAGCGAGCGGACCGTGCTCGAGGCCAGGTCGGCCACCAGCTGGATGAGTCCCGGCTCGGCGCCGATGAGCGGGTCCGGGCCGCCGCTGTGCAGCACCACGGCGGTGTCCCTCACCTCGCCCGGCGCGAGGGGGATGCTCGCGAACGAGCGGGAGCCGAGCCGGTGGGCGCGACGGTGCCAGGCGGCCCAGCCGGGGCGGTCGGTAACCGCTACCCGGCCGGCCGACTGCAGCAGGGCCGCGCAGACCTCGCCGGGCTCGACGGTGGCCCGGCGCAGCGCCGCCAGGGCTCGGGCGTCGTCGTCACTGGCCGCGACGCTCGCGACGACCGGCCGGCAGACGAGCAATTCGGCCCGGTCGCACGCCGGCAGCAGCCGGGTCACCTGCCGCGTCACGCGGTCGAGGCGTTGCTGCACGGCGTCGGAGCGCGCGCCCAGCAGGAACGCTCTCGCCAACCGGGCGGTCGCGCCGCCGGCCTCGCCGAGCGGGCTCCCCACTGCCCTGTCGGTCACGGCCCATACGCTGCCATCCCGGGGCGCTCAGCCATGTGGAACACGCCCGTGTTCACACGAAATTGATGAAACCCCGGCTTCGGCGCCACCGGCCATCCGGTCGGGCATGCTGGGCCGGTGCCCGGATCGATCTGCGACATCCTGCCCAGCGCGGCCGCCGTCCTCGGCCTGCCGGACGCCGGCGACCGGCTGGGCCTCGCCGGCCCGCTCGACGGCGTACGCCGTATCGCCGTCGTCCTGGTGGACGGTCTCGGCGAGCACCTGCTGCCGTTGCTGGCGCCGCACGCGCCGTTCCTCGCCGAGGCACTCGCCGGCGAGCCGGCCGTGCGGGCCGAGCTCGCGTGCACCTTCCCGTCCACGACCCCGACCAGCCTGGTGTCGCTCGGCACCGGGGTCGAGCCGGGGGAGCACGGCGTGCTCGGGTTCACGCTGAACGTGCCCGGCACCGATCGCGTGCTCACCCACATCCTGTGGCGGGACGACCCGCCGCCGCGGCAGTGGCAGCCCGTCCCCACCTGGTACGAGCGGATTGTCGCGGCCGGGCTCGCGGCGACGGCGGTCCTGCCGTCGATGTTCGCCGGCAGCGGGCTCACCGACGCCGCCTACCGCGGTGCGCGCTTTCACGGCGTCGGCAAGCGCGACGACTACGCGGGGCGGGTGCTCGACGAACTCGCCGCGGCGCCCGGACTGGTGTACGGCTACACGGCCGCGCTCGACACGTCGGCGCACGTGTTCGGCATCGCGTCGCCCGAATGGGCCCGGGCTGCGAGCGACGTCGACCGGCTGCTGAGCGAACTGGTCGCCGGGCTGCCGCCCGACGCCGCGCTGCTGGTGACCGCTGATCACGGTGGTCTGGATGTCGGGCCGGCCGGTCGCCTCGACATCGCGGCGGATCCGCAGCTCGCGGCCGGCGTGCGGGTGGTGGCCGGCGAACCGCGGGTGCGCTACCTGCACGCCCGGCCCGGCGCCGCGGCGGACGTGCTGGCCGCCTGGCGCGCCGTGCTGGGCGAGCGAGCCGTCGTGCTGAGCCGGTCGGAGGCCATCGAGTCCGGACGGTTCGGCCCGGTGCCGGCCTCGCATGAGGCCCGGCTCGGCGACGTGGTCGTCATCTGCCGCGACGACCTGGTGCTGCTCTCCACCGGGACAGAACCGCCGGAGGTGGCGCGGCTCGTCGGCTTCCACGGAGCCGAGACCGCGGCCGAGACCGCGATCCCGCTGATCGGCTTCCGCCGCTGATCAGGGGTTGCGGACGTCGGGCTGGTCGTCGCGCGGGTCGGTGAGCGTGGCGTCCTGCGGGAACGGCGGTGGGGTGCCGCCCCACGCCGGGCACAGTGCCTTGTGGTCGCACCAGTCGCACAGCCGGCTCGGGCTGGGCCGGAAGTCGCCCGTCTGCATGGCCCGCTGGATCGCGGCCCAGATGGCAAGCACCGTGCGCTCGAACCGCATCAACTCGTCGGCCTCGGGGGTGTAGGTGAGCGTGTCGGTGTCGGACAGGTACATCAGCCGCAGTTGGCGCGGCACGACGCCACGGGTGCGCCACAGCACCAGGGCGTAGAACTTCATCTGGAACAGCGCCTTGGCCTCGAAGGCCTCTCGCGGTGACGCGCCGGTCTTGTAGTCGACGACCCGGATGTCACCGGCCGGCGTCACGTCGAGCCGGTCGACGTAGCCGCGCAGCCGCAGCCCGTCGACCACCACCTCGATGAGCTGCTCCCGCGACTCGGGCTCGAGCCGCGACGGATCCTCCAGGACGAAGTAGTTGCCGATGAGGACCGCGGCCGAGGCCATCCATTCGGCGAACTCGCTGCCGTCGACGTCCTGGGCGAAGAGCTGCTCGACCTCTGGTGCCTCCTCCCGCACCCGTTGCCACGCGGCCGGGAGCATCGTGCGGGCGGCGTCGAGGGTGCGGTCGGCAGCCGGCAGCTCGAACAGCGACTCGAGCACGGCGTGCACGAGCGTGCCCCGGGTGGCAGCCAGGCTCGGGGTCTGGGGCAGCCGGTCGACGCACCGGAAGCGGTACAGCAGCGGGCAGCTCTTGAAGTCGGCCGCCCGCGACGGCGACAGCGACCCGAGGACGGCCGGTGGCAACTCCGCCAGGTCGGGCTCGGCTCCGGGTGGCTGGACGGCGTGCGGTTCGGACAACTGGGTCATGCCTCGGACAGTAGGCGGGGGCTACGACAATTCGCGGGAAGCTGCGCGTCGGGCGTCGCGCCCATATCAGTGCAGGATCTTGAAACGCGGCCAGATGATGGCGAACGCCCGGCCGACGATCGACGACTTCGCGATCGGGCCGAACTGCCGGCTGTCCTCGGACTGGCAGCGGTTGTCGCCCATCACGAAGACGTCGTTGCCGGGGATCTTCCACCGGCTCACGTTCGTCAGCGGGTTGGTCGCCCGCGCGCCGCACTTCTTGTTGACGTACGGCTCGTCGAGCACCAGGCCGTTCACGTAGACCCGGCCCTGCTTGAGCTCCACGATGTCGCCGGGGAGGCCGATGACCCGCTTGATCAGGATCTTGTCGCTGATGTACCCGGCAGCATCACTCGGACGGTGGAATACCACGATGTCGCCCGCCCGGACGTCGTGCGCGCGGTAGGAGATCTTGTCGACCAGGACGTGGTCGTCATTGCAGCCGGCGCAGCCGTGCAGCGTCGGCTCCATCGACTCCGACGGGATGTAGTACGGCTGCACCACGAACGCACGGAGCAGGACGGCGGCGATCACCGCGATCCCCACGATGATCCCCGTGCGGATCAGCCAGCGACGGGTGCGTCCCGGCGTTCGGGCGGGCTTGCCGTCGTCGGCCGCGTCGACGGTCTCGACGTCGTCGTCCGGCCGCGCTTCGGTGGCCTTCAGGAACCGGGACAGGTCCGGGGACTTCGTCAGCTCGACGCCGCTCGCCCCGTAGTCGCTCGCGCCGGAGATGCCGGCGCGGGGGACGGGTGCGCGGTGGCTGGTCGGGCTGTTGGGGGTGCTGGACCCGGCGATGCCGAACGTGCCCGGACGGCGCGCCGGTGGCGCCGATTCCGGGACGGGGGCCGGGCGGGGACGCGGCCGTGGACGGGACGGTGCGGCTTCGGAACTGCTCAGTTCGGGCGTCGCCTGGAGGGCGTCCGGCCGCGGCGACGGCCGCGCGCCGCCGGCGGAGGGCAGCTCCTCCGGGCTCGTGGACGGCTCCGGTACGTACGCGGACGCCGGTTCCGGCTGCGGCACGACGGCGGGCTCGGGTTCTGGCTCGCGTTCGGGTTCTGGCTCGCGTTCGGGTTCGCGCGCGATGAACGGCTCCGGTGCGATGAACGGCTCCGGTGCGATGAACGGCTCCGGTGCGATGAACGGCTCCGGCCGGGGCGCGGCCGCCACGACGGGTTCGGGCTCGGGGGCGGGCACCGGCGCGGGTTCGGGCGCCATGAACGGCTCGACCGGCATGAGCGGCTCGGCGGCCGCTACCGGCTCGGGTGCGGGTTCCGGCTCGGGTGCGGACACCGGCTCGGGTGCGGGTTCCGGCTCGGGTGCGGGCACCGGCTCGGGTGCGGGCGCCATGAACGGCTCGACCGGCATGAGCGGCTCGGCGGCCGCTACCGGCTCGGGCGCCGGGGCTGGCTCGACGGTGGCCACTGGTTCGGGCGCGGGCAGTGGCTCGAATGTCGGCGTGATGGGCGGAAGCGGCTCGAAGGCCGGAGTGACCGGCGGCAGCGGGTCGCTGCGCTGGCTCTGCCGGCGACCGCTCCACTCGCGCGTCGGGCTGGGCAGTTCCGGGCGCAGCCAGGGGCGCTCGAAGGCCGCGTCCGGCTCCGGGAGGGTGAACTCCTCGACCGGCTCGTCGTCCTCCTCGGCCCGGCGTCGCCGCAGTCGGGCCAGCAGGGAGCGCCGGCCGCCCGACGGGATCGGCTCGTCCGTGGCGGCGGGGACATCGGATTCGGCCGCTTCGAGGTCGGCCGCGGCGGCTGCCGCGAGTCGCCGGGACAGGTCCTCGCCCGGCCGGTGTGCGAGGGCCGGCCCGGCCAGCCCGGTCACCGGGGTGGGGGTGTCCCATTCGGTGGTCTCCGGCGCCCGGAACGCGGCCGCAGCCGCTGGTTCCTCGACGACCGGTTCCTCGACGACCGGTTCCTCGACGACCGGTTCCTCGACGACCGGCTCCGCGACGACCGGCTCCGCGACGACCGGCTCCGCGACGACCGGCTCCTCGACGACCGGCTCCGCGACGACCGGCTCCGCGACGACCGGCTCCTCGACGACCGGCTCCTCGACGACCGGCTCCGCGGCCTCCGGCGCGGGTTCCGGCTCGGGCACGTAGGTCGTGGGCTCGGCAACCGGCTCGTCGATGATCGGTGCCTCGGCTCCGACCCGGGGCTCGTCCGCGGGCTCGGGGGCGCGGGCGAACAGCCACCGCACAGCCCGGCGGCTGCGGCGCTTCTCGGTCGTGTCCTCCTCGGCCGGGTACATGCTCGGGTCCCAGGTGGGTGCGCCGTGCAGGTCGAGATCGGGTGCCTCGCGCACCTGCCACGGGTACTGCTCGACCGGCTCGTCGGCCTCGGCCGCCGCACCGATCGGCTCCGCCTCCGCGATGGCCTCCGCGACCGGCTCCGCGAGCGGCTCCGCGACCGGCTCCGCGGATGTCTCCGGTTCGAGCGCTTCGGGCTCGGCGCTGCGCCCGCGCCGCCGCTTGGTCCGTTTCGGCTCCTCCGCGGCGGTCTCCGCCGGCTCGTCGAGCAGCGGCGCCGCCGCCTCGACGAACGCGGTCACGGCCGCCTCGTCCGGCACGTAGGCCGCCGGCGCATCGCCCGGCGATTCGACTGCGGCCGGGCCGGTCTCCGGCACGGGGTGCGAGCGGCCCCGGCGCCGCCGCGCCGGCGCGTCCTGCTCGAGTGAGCGGGCGAGGTCGGCCTCGGCGGCCAGGCCGCGCAACACGATCTCGGGATTCGACGGGGCCGGGGTGTCCGGAGTGTCAGCCGGCGGCTCGTCGGAACGGCCGTCCCAGGGACGGGCGGGGGCGAGCCCGGTCGGCGAGGTCGAGCGGTGCGGATCGCCGGACGCCGGGGAGGGACGCGGTGCCGCGCCGCGGCGCAGCCAGGGCCGGATCGGACCCGACGCCGGTTCGGTGTCCTCGCCGGCGGTTTCGGACGGTCTCGGTCCTGCGGACGAGCGCGACCACGGCCGCACCGGTGCCAGCGAACCCGGGCCGCCCGGCCGGGGGCGGCCGGCCTCCTCCTCGCCGTCCTCCCCGGTTGCCGAACGCTCCAGCTTGGACGGCGACGTGCCGGCGCGGCGCGCAGCCACCTGGGCTTCGATGCGCGCGCGCAGTTCGGCGTCGTCGGTCACGGCCCGTACGGTAGTCGTTTCTGATCGACTCGTCCCCGTAGCATCGCCGAGGTGAGCGACGAGCCGCGCAGACGAACGGCTCAAATGGGGTACGTGATCGGCCGGGTCGTCGGTGTGCCCGTCGTCGTATCGCCCTCCTGGCTGTTCGCAGGACTTCTCCTGTGTGCGGTGTACGGGCCCGTCCTGCGCGACGCCGCCCCAGGGGTGAGCACGAGCACCGCCTACGTCGCGGCCTTCGGCTTCGCGGCGCTGTTCGGTTTCTGTGTTCTCGCCCACGAACTCGGTCACACTCTGGTGAGCATCCGGCTCGGGCATCCGGTCCGCCGGGTGGTGCTGTTCGCCCTCGGCGGCGTCTCCGAGATCGAGGCCGAGCCCGAGCGGGCCCGCGACGAGCTGCTCATCGCGGCCAGCGGGCCGGCGGTCTCGCTGCTCATCGCCGCCGGGGCCGGCTGGGCGTACCACGCGGCGCCGGACGGCACGCTGCTCACCGCCCTGGTCGGGTTGCTGTTCTGGAGCAATCTCGTCCTCGCCCTGTTCAACCTGCTGCCCGGCCTGCCGCTGGACGGCGGGCGCCTGCTGCGGGCGACGGTCGTCGCCTGCGGCGCCCGTCCCCTTATCGGCACAAAGGTCGCGGCGTGGAGCGGCCGAGTCATCGCGATCGCCCTGGTCGTCACCGGGTTCCTGCTCGACCGCACGTCGGCCGGCCTGGTCAGTGGCATCTTCACGGCGGCCATCGCCGGCTACCTCTGGATCGCGGCCGGGCGGTCGATCGCGATCGCCGAGGTCCTCGCCCGCGTGCCGGACGTGACCGTGGCCGGCCTGCTGCGGCCCGGCATGTTCATCCGGGCCGACACCTCCGTCGCCGAGGCGCTCGACCGGGCGTGGCACGCGCGGGCCCGCGGGCTCGTGCTCGTCGACGGTGCCGACCGCCCGACCGCCATCGTCGACGAGGCGCTGATCGGTGCCGTCCCGCCGGAGCGGCGGCCCTGGACCCCGGTCTCCGACGTCGCCCGCCCGCTCGAGGCCGGGCTGACGCTGCCGCACGACCTGGACGGGGACGCGTTGGTCGAGCGGATGCGCAGCACGCCGGCCCACGAGTACCTGGTGCTTCGCCCCGACGGCAGCGCGGCAGGCATCATCTCCACTCGAGACCTCCTCCAACGCTTGAAAGGCAGTGCGTGAACTCAGCACCGGGATCCGGTCCCCTGCGAGCGGGTGAGCGGGTCCAGCTCTCCGACCCGAAGGGCCGCCTGCACACCGTCACGCTCGAGCCGGGCAAGCAGTTCCACACCCACCGCGGGGCCATCGAGCACGACGCGCTGATCGGCGCGCCCGAGGGCAGCGTGGTGGCCGCCACGAGTGGCACGCAGTACCTCGCGCTGCGCCCGCTGCTCGTCGACTTCGTCCTGTCCATGCCCCGCGGGGCGGCCGTCATCTACCCCAAGGACGCGGCCCAGATCATCACGATGGGCGACGTCTGCCCCGGCGCGACGGTGCTCGAGGCCGGCGCCGGATCGGGCTCGCTGACCTGCGCGCTGCTGCGGGCCGTCGGGCCGACCGGGCGGGTCATCTCCTACGAGGTGCGCGACGACCACGCCGACGTCGCCGTCCGCAACGTCGAGACCTTCTTCGCCGAGGTGCCGCCGAACTGGACGCTGCACCGCGGCGACGTCGCCGACCACCCGGCCGCCGAACCGGTCGATCGGGTGATCCTCGACATGCTCAGCCCGTGGCAGGTGCTGCCGGCCGCCGCCGAGGCCCTGAAGCCCGGGGGGGTGCTCATCGGCTACGTCGCGACCACGACCCAGCTCTCGCGCCTGGTCGAGGCGCTGCGGGCGCACGGCGGGTTCACCGAGCCGGCGTCCTGGGAGACGTTCGTCCGCGGCTGGCATGTCGTCGGCCTCGCCGTCCGGCCCGAGCACCGGATGATCGGCCACACCGCGTTCCTGGTCTCGGCCCGCCGGCTCGCGCCGGGCGTGACGGCCCCAGCGCGGCAGCGGCGGCCGGCGAAGACGGACGACAGCGACACCGCCGCCGAGACGCCGCGCGGCCCGGACGCGCCGTTCCGGCCGAACCTGCCGTAGGTGGGGTCAGGCCGCGCCCGCGGCGCCCGGGCCGGCGACCTCGACGTCGTCGGCCGCCCGCACCACGTGGATGCAGTCGCCCGGGCATTCCTTGGCCGACGAGATGACGTCCAGCCGCAGGTTGGCCGGGACATCGGCCCGGGCACCGGGTGCGGCGAGCAGCTCGCCGGCGTCGTCCTTCACGTAGGCGAGCCCGTCGACGTCGAACTCGAACACCTCGGGCGCGTACTGGACACACAGCCCGTCCCCGGTGCACAGGTCCTGGTCGATCCACACACGTAGCGACTCGCTCACAGCTCGGAAACTCCTCGGTAACGCGGGCGGGTTTGTCTCTCAATAAGTGCAGGGTAGTTCCGATAGTGGAAGTGCCCTCGTGTGTAGGGTGGGATTTCGCGAACACTCCGCGAGTACGGGAGGTGGCCGCATGGCTCAAGAGCCCCGTGGTGGGTCGGAAAGCTCGCGCGCCCAAGGGTCGCAGCCGGACGCAGATCTGCGCCGGCGCACCGCGTTCCTGGAGCAGGAACTCGAGCTTCTCCGCGCCAAGGTTTCCGAATCCCCGCGCCACATGCGTCTTCTCGAAGACCGGCTGACCGAGGCCCAGGCCCGGGTCGCCGCGCTGAGCGACCGCAACGAGCGGCTCGCCGACACGCTGCGCGAAGCGCGCGACCAGATGGTCCAGCTCAAGGAGGAGATCGACCGGCTGGCCCAGCCGCCGAGCGGCTACGGCGTGTTCCTCGAGGCCTTCGAGGACGGCACGGTCGACATCTTCACGACCGGACGCAAGCTGCGCGTCGCCGTCTCGCCCGAGGTGAAGGTCGACGAGCTGCGCCACGGCCAGGAGGTCATGCTCAACGAGGCGATGAACGTCGTCGCCGCGCGCGGCTTCGAGCGCGCCGGCGAGGTCGTCATGCTCAAGGAGATCCTCGACGGCGGCGACCGCGCGCTGGTGGTCGGCCACACCGACGAGGAGAAGGTCGTCTACCTGGCCGACATCCTGCGGGCCAAGCCACTGCGGGCCGGTGACTCGCTGCTGCTCGAGATCGCGCTCGTCCTACGCGTACGAGCGGATCCCGAAGAGCGAGGTCGAGGAGCTCATCCTCGAAGAGGTGCCGGACATCGACTACACCGACATCGGTGGGCTGAGCCGGCAGATCGAGGCCATCCGCGACGCCGTCGAACTCCCGTTCCTGCACGCCGACCTGTTCCGCGAGCACCAGCTGCGCCCGCCGAAGGGCATCCTGCTGTACGGCCCGCCCGGCTGCGGCAAGACGCTGATCGCCAAGGCCGTCGCCAACTCGCTGGCCAAGCAGGTGCAGAAGGTGCACGGCGGCGACGAGAAGGCCACCGCGTTCTTCCTGAACATCAAGGGCCCCGAGCTGCTGAACAAGTACGTCGGCGAGACCGAGCGGCACATCCGGCTGGTCTTCCAGCGGGCGCGGGAGAAGGCGAGCGACGGCACGCCGGTCATCGTCTTCTTCGACGAGATGGACTCCATCTTCCGCACCCGCGGCTCGGGCGTGAGCTCGGACGTGGAGAACACGATCGTGCCGCAGCTGCTGTCCGAGATCGACGGCGTCGAGGGGCTCGAGAACGTCATCGTCATCGGTGCCTCGAACCGCGAGGACATGATCGACCCGGCCATCCTGCGTCCGGGCCGGCTGGACGTGAAGATCAAGATCGAGCGACCGGACGCCGAGGCGGCGCGCGACATCTTCTCCAAGTACCTGATCACCGGGCTGCCGATGCACGCCGATGACCTGGCCGAGCACGGCGGGGACGAGGCGGCGACGCTGTCCGGGATGATCCAGCACACCGTCGAGCGGATGTACTCCGAGTCGGAGGAGAACCGGTTCCTCGAGGTCACCTACGCCAACGGTGACAAGGAGACGCTGTACTTCAAGGACTTCAACTCGGGCGCGATGATCCAGAACATCGTCGACCGGGCCAAGAAGATGGCCATCAAGGACCTGCTCACCAACGCCCAGCGCGGGTTGCGGATGCAGCACCTGCTCGCCGCCTGCGTCGACGAGTTCCGGGAGAACGAGGACCTGCCGAACACGACGAACCCCGACGACTGGGCCCGGATCTCCGGCAAGAAGGGCGAGCGGATCGTCTACATCCGCACGCTCGTCTCCGGCGGCAAGGGTGCCGACGCCGGCCGCTCGATCGACACCGTCGGCAACACCGGCCAGTACCTGTAGATCCGCCGCAGGCGGATCTACAGGTCTCGACCACTCGCTGCGCTCGAGGCCGATCGGCGCCCCGCAACGCAAGCCCGCTTCGCTCGCGCGTGCGGCGGGCTCTTCGCGCGAGCGCTCATCGCTCCGCTCTTCCCCGGAAATGTTCGGTTTGGGCGCCGCGGAGCGACCAGTTCCGGGGAAAAGCGCCTGGCGTGTGTCCCGGGCGCGTTGCGGTGATCACGTCTTCCTGGGTTGGCGTCGCTGATCGCCCGCCGCGCAGCAACGCTCCGGCAGGAGAACGTGATCCAGTCCGCCGAGTGAGACGTCGACGACGGGACGCCGGGCGGCGCTGACAGACTGGACGACGTGCCCAGACCGGTCCGCCGCCCGTGAACGTCTGGCAGGCGCTGCTCGTCCTGGTGGCGGGTGTCTGGGCCGGCGCGATCAACACCGTCGTCGGCTCCGGCACGCTCATCACGTTCCCGGTCCTGCTCGGCGTCGGCCTGCCGCCGGTGACGGCCAACGTCTCCAACACGGTCGGGCTCTTCCCGGGCTCGTTCGTCGGCGCGTACGGCTACCGGCGCGAACTCGAGGGCCAGGCCCGCCGGGCGACCACGCTCGGCACCGCGTCGGTCCTGGGCGCCCTCGTCGGGGCAGTGCTGCTGCTCGAGCTGCCCGCCGGGGCCTTCAAGGCGATCGTCCCGGTGCTCATCGTGCTGGCGCTGCTGCTCGTCGTCTTCGGCAAGCAGGTGACGGCCTGGCTGGTCGCCCGCGGCCGCGGCGCCACCGAGCACACGACCGCCGCGCTGTGGGTGACGACCTTCGGCACCGGCATCTACGGCGGCTACTTCGGGGCGGCCCAGGGCGTGCTGCTGATGGGCTTCCTCGGGCTCTTCCTCGCCGAGTCCCTGCAGCGCCAGAACGCGTTGAAGAACGTCCTCGCCGGCTTCGTCAACCTCGTCGCCGCGATCGTCTTCGTCGCCACCACCCACATCGACTGGGCGGCGGCCGGGCTGATCGCCGGCGGATCCATCATCGGCGGCATCGTCGGCGCCCGCATCGGCCGCCGCCTGTCACCGGCCGTGCTGCGGGCGACGATCGTCGTCGTGGGTGTTGCGGCGATCGTGAAGCTGCTGGTCTGAGCCCGCTACCCTGCTCCCACTGTCGAACAGAGAAGGTGTCGCAATGGGACTCGTGATCGGGATCATCGTCGCCGTCATAGTGGTGCTGATCGTCCTTTGGGTGATCGTGGCCTACAACGGACTGGTCCGGGCGCGCAACGCGTTCAAGAACGCCTTCGCCCAGATCGACGTCCAGCTGCAGCGCCGTTTCGATCTCATCCCCAACCTGGTCGAGACCGCCAAGGCCTACCTGGCCCACGAGCGCGGCACGCTCGAGGCCGTCACCCAGGCCCGGACCGCGGCCATGGCCGGTCTCAGCGCCGCGCAGCAGAACCCGGGCGACCCGGCCGCGATGCAGCAGCTGGCTCAGACGCAGGGCTCGCTGGCCGGCGCGCTCGGCCGCCTCAACGTCGCCGTCGAGGCCTACCCGGACCTCAAGGCGAGCCAGAACATGATGCAGCTGTCCGAGGAGCTCACCTCGACCGAGAACAAGGTCGCGTTCTCCCGCCAGGCCTACAACGACGCGGTCATGAGCTACAACAACCGCCGGCAGGCGTTCCCCGGTTCGGTCGTGGCCGGCACGTTCCACTTCACCGAGGCGGCGCAGTGGGTCATCGCGCCCGAGCACCCCGAGACGCGAGAGGCTCCCAAGGTCCAGTTCTGACCCTGCGCCATGGACTTCTTCGAGCGGCAGCGGACCGCCCGCGGCACGACCGTGCGGCTGGTGCTGCTCTTCATCGCCGCCGTCGTGTCGATCGTCGCCATCAACGACGCGATCGTGCTCTACCTCGAACGCAACGCGCCCCGATCGACGCTCGTCGGGCTGCTCATCGCGATGACGGTCTTCACGCTGCTCGTCATCGCCTGCGGGACGGGTAGCAAGATGATCGCGCTGCGGGCCGGCGGTGCGGCCGTCGCGCAGTCCGTCGGCGCGGTGCCGGTGGATCCGTCCACCACCGACCCGCGGCTGCGCCGGTACGTGAACGTGGTCGAGGAGATGTCGATCGCTTCCGGCGTGCCGATGCCGCGGCTGTTCGTGCTGGAGCAGGAGCCCGGCATCAACGCCTTCGCGGCCGGCTACAGCCCGGCCGACGCAGCGATCACCGCCACCTCCGGCGCCCTCGACCGGCTCAACCGCGACGAGTTGCAGGGCGTGATCGGGCACGAGTTCAGCCACGTGCTCAACGGCGACATGCGGCTCAACGTCCGGCTCATCGGGTTGCTCAACGGCATCCTGCTGCTCGGCCTGGTCGGGCTGCGGTTCCTGCAGTTCGGCGGCGGCCGCTCCCGCGACTCGAAGAACGGCAACCCGCTGCTCGTCATCGCGATCGCGCTGGTCGTGCTCGGCTTCGTCGGCCAGTTCTTCGCCGGCCTCATCAAGGCGGCGGTCGGGCGCCAGCGGGAGTGGCTGGCCGACGCGTCCTCGGTGCAGTTCACCCGGCAGACCACCGGGCTGGCCGGGGCGCTGAAGAAGATCGCCGGGATCCCCGAGGGGTCGACGCTCAGCGACCGGTACGGCGCCAAGCAGGTCAGCCACATGCTCTTCGGCGACGGCAGCAAGGGGCTCTCCTCGCTCTATGCGACCCACCCGCCGCTGTTCGAACGGATCGCCGCGCTCGACCCGACCGTCACCCGGGACGAACTCGCCCGCCTGCAGCGCGAGTACGCCCAGCAGTCGCCCGACGGCCTGGCCGAGGACGCCGCCCTGGGCCTGGTCAGCGGCCCGGCGGCGGCCGCCGCCGGGGCGCCGGCCGCCGCTTCGGTCCAGGTGCAGCCGGCCGAGCTGAGCGCCCGCGTGTCCACCGTGTCGGCGGACGACCTGGCCCGCGGCGCCCGGCTCAGCGCCCGGATCCCGGACGCCTACCGGTCGGCGGCGAGCCAGGGCAGCACGGCCGCTCCGCTCGTCCTGTCGATGCTGCTGGACGCGCGTCCCGACCTGCGGGCCGGTCAGCTGCAGGTCATCGGCAGCGCCCTGGGTCCCGCCACCGCCCAGGCCGTCGAGGCGCTGAGCGAACTACCCGTGCCGCTGGACCCGGTGCTGCGGCTGCCGGTCGTCGAGATCGCCGCGCCCCAGCTCGCCGCCCGTCCGCCCGGCGAGCGGGCCGCGCTCCGCCGGGCGATCGAGGCGCTGGCCCACATCGACGGGACGATCACGGTCTTCGAGTACTGCCTGAGCCGGACGGTCGCCGGGTACCTGCGCGACGCCGACGCGCCCCGGGTGCGGTCGCGCCCCGGGCGGGCCGACGTGCGGGCGGTGGAGGCCGCGGCCGTCACCCTGCTGGCCGTCGTCGCCGCGGCCGGGAACGCCGACCCAGCGGCGGCCGGGCGGGCGTTCGCCGCGGCCGTGGCCCGGTTGCTGCCCGGGCGTACCGTCCCGTTCGCCCCGCCCGCCGATCCCTGGGCCGCGCTGGACGCGGGCTGGGAGCCGCTCAACACCCTCGACCCGCGGAACAAGCAGGTCCTGGTCGAGTCGCTGGTGGCGGCGGTGGCCGACGACGGCGTGCTCACCGTGGCCGAGGCCGAGCTGTTGCGGACAGCGTGCGCCGTGCTGCGCTGCCCACTGCCTCCGCTCGTGGAGTAGCGCGCTCCCGTAGCCTCGGGGCATGAGTGTGCGACGGGTGATGGGCACCGAGGTCGAGTACGGCGTGAGCCTGCCGGGGCAGCCGTCGGCCAACGCGATGCTGCTCTCGGCCCAGGTGGTCAACTCCTACGCCGGCACCCTGCCGGCGGGACGGGCCCGGCGGGCCAGCTGGGACTTCGAGGAGGAGTCGCCGCTGCGCGACGCCCGCGGCTTCGACCTCGGCGGCTCCGGCGCCGGCGGGGCGATCGCGCAGGAGTTCATCGACGCCGAAGAGGACGCCGGGATGGCCAACGTCATCCTCCCCAACGGCGCCCGGCTCTACGTCGACCACGCCCACCCCGAGTACTCGAGCCCCGAGGTCACCAACCCGCTCGACGCGGTGCGCTGGGACAAGGCCGGCGAGCTGGTGATGCTCGAGGCGATCCGCCGGCTGCCGAACGCGCCCGGCCTGAACTCCGCGATCAACCTCTACAAGAACAACACCGACAACAAGGGCGCCTCGTACGGCGCGCACGAGAACTACCTGTGCCGTCGCGACACCCCGTTCGCCTCGCTCGTCCGGCACCTGGTGCCGTTCTTCGTCACCCGCCAGGTCGTCTGCGGCGCCGGCCGGGTCGGCCTCGGTCAGGACGGCCGGGCGTCGGGCTTCCAGATCGCCCAGCGGGCCGACTTCTTCGAGGTCGAGGTCGGGCTCGAGACGACGCTGAAGCGGCCGATCGTCAACACCCGCGACGAACCGCACGCCGACGCCGACCGCTACCGCCGGCTGCACGTCATCATCGGCGACGCGAACATGTCCGAGATCTCGACCTACCTCAAGCTCGGCAGCACCGCGCTCGTCCTGGCGATGATCGAGGCCAACTTCCTGGCCGACGACCTCGCCGTCAGCCAGCCGGTGCGCGAGCTGCACGACGTCTCGCACGACGCCGTCGCTGCGGCACGCGATCAGCCTCGCCGACGGCCGCACGATCACCGCGCTCGACCTGCAGGGCGAGTACCTCGACCGGGCCCGGAAGTTCGTCGACGACCGGCTCGGCGAGGACGCCGACGACCAGACCCGCGATGTGCTCGACCGCTGGGAGTCGGTGCTGGCCCGCCTGGCCACCGACCCGATGCAGCTGGCCGGCGAGCTGGACTGGGTCGCCAAGTTGCGGCTGCTCGAGGGGTACCGCGAGCGGGACGGGTTGCAGTGGGATTCCCCGCGGTTGCAGCTCGTCGACCTGCAGTACTCCGACATCCGTCCGGAGAAGGGGCTCTACCACCGGCTGGTCTCGCGCGGTGCGATGAACACGCTGCTGCCGCCGGACGCTGCGCAGAGCCGCGGTGACCTCCCCGCCCGAGGACACCCGGGCGTTCTTCCGGGGCGAGTGCCTGCGCCGCTACGGCCCGTCCATCGCCGCCGCGTCGTGGGATTCGGTGATCTTCGATGTCGGGCGCGATTCGCTCGTCCGGGTGCCGATGCTCGAGCCGCAGCGCGGGACGCGGGCGCACGTCGGCGAGCTGCTCGACCGCTGCTCCGACCGCGGCCGAGCTGATCGAGGCGCTCAACAGCGGTCGCTGACCGCCGCCCGTCCCTCAGCGCGCCGCCCGTCCGACCCCTCGCCATCCGGTTGAAACGGGGTCGCTGGACCGCGCCGGGGCCGGCGACGCACCGCCGGCAGGGCGCTGCCTGGTTCCTCTTTCCGCTTGGTGTGGTTGCCGCGGCCGCGATACCGGCAACCACACGCGGCGGGAAGAACGGGTCCGGCCCGGGCAAGGGCTTCCGAGCGCCCGCACCGATGCGGTTTGCACCTGTAGCGGCTGCTATCCGGGCGCAGCAACCTGATATAGCGGCCGGTACGAATGCAAACCGGCGACCTCAGGCCGGGACGAGTTCGGACGCGCGCACCGGGCGGTACCGGACGAGCGCCGGGAACGCGAGCGCCAACACGCCCGCCCCGACCACGCAGCTCAACCCGCCCGACAGCGCGCTGATGTTCGGCGTGGTCAGCGACGCGACCGCGCCGGCCCGGGCGTTGCCCAGCTGCGGGCACATCGCCCCGACGACGTACTCGGCCGCGCTGACCCGCCCTCGGTACGCGTCCGGGGTGTCGACCTGCACGATCGTCGTCCGCAGCACCACGCTGCTGACGTCGGCCATGCTGGCGAGCGCGAGCAGCGCAAGCGTGGCAGCCAGCCCGTCGACGAGCCCGAACCCGGCGAGCGCCGCACCCCAGACGGCCCCGGCGACGAGCATCGCCCGCCCCTGCCGCTGGATCCGGCCGACCGGGCCGGAGAGCGCCGACCCGAGGACGCCGCCGACACCCAGCGCGGTGGTCAGCAGGCCGAGGGTACGTGGTGATCCGCCGAAGCGTTCGGCGTTGACGGCCGGGAACAGCGCGACCGGCATGGCGAGCACGGTGGCGTTGAGGTCGGCGAGCAGGGCGCCCATCAGCACCCGGCGTCGCCGCAGGAACCCGAGCCCGTCCAGCACCGAGCGCAGCCCCGGCCGCAGCGGCTCGCCCTCGGGCCGCATCGCCGGCAGCCGGAACACCCCGTAGAGCGAACCGAGCGTGGTCAGCGCGTCGACGAGGTAGCAGACCTTCAGGCCGCCGGCCGCCGCGACCACACCGGCGAGCGCGGGGCCAACCACCAGGCTGGCGTGCATCGACAGCATCGTCAGCCCAGCACCGGCCGGCACCTGGGCGGGAGGCAGCAGGCGGGCCAGGAACGTGCGGCGGGCCGGTGCCCCCAGCGCCCCGCCGAGCGAGCCGAGCCCGACGACCGCATACAGCAGCCAGAGCTCCCGCAGCCCGGCGAAGGCCTGCACCGCGAGCACCGCCGACAGCGCGAGGGCGAACAACGATGTCCCGAGGACGAGCCGGCGCCGGTCGACCGCGTCGACGATGCTGCCGCCGACCAGTCCGAAGGCGATGCCCGGGACGGCCGTGGCGAGCCCGACGGCCCCGACCGCGGCCGGCGAGCCGGTCAGCAGGTACACCTGCAGGGCGACGGCGAACGTCGTCATCTGCGACCCGACGGCCGAGAGGGTCGTGCCGATCCAGAGCCGCCGGAACGCGGCCGAGGCCCGCAGCGGCGTGGCGTCGACCAGCAGCCGGCTGATCACCGAGGGCCATCAGCATCGACGGCCATCAGGGCGTCGCGGTGCGGGCCGGGTGGCAGGCCGGCGGCGGCGTCGGCGATCCGGGCCCGGAACCGGCGCTGCTCGAGCGCGGCCGCGAGGTCGTCGATCAGCGTGCTCAGCGGGTAGGGGAGTTCCGCGTCCAGGGCGGCCGAGGCGGCGTCGGTCGCGTCCCACTCCGCGTTGATGGCCGGCAGCAGCTTCTTGGCCTTGGCAGTCAGCGTGATCCGCCGCTGGCGGGCGTCCGCACCCGGGCGCAGCGCCACCAGCCCGCGGCGCTCCATCTCGGCGACCGTCTGGCTGGCGGCCGAGTGCGTCACGCCGAGCGCGTCGGCGATGTCGCGAACGGTCGCCGGGCCACCGGTGTCGAGGCGCCGGACCACCGCCGAGTAGCGGGTGCGGTAGTCGCGCAGGCCGAGGTCGGAGAGCGCGAGGGCGACGTCGGCGTCCATCGCTTCGAGCAGGACGCGCAGGCGCGTCCCCAGTCCGGGAGTGATCACTCCCAGACTGTAACAGGTCTTATATAAGGACTGTTAGAACTACTGCGCCTTGCGCTCGCCGAGCAGCAGGGCGATGGTCAGCTCGAGCCGGTCGGCGACATCGCTGGCCGACGCCCGCCGCGTCACCCAGGCCACGAGGTTCGCGAGCCACACGTCGCTGATGACGCGGGAGATCGCCAGCTGCTCCTCCGACGGCTCGTCCTCGGTGAGGGCCCGGGCGATCATCCGGTCCATCAACCGGCCGACGGTGTCGACCTCGGCCGCGGCCGACGCGTCGGCGAACATGAACGCGCGGGTCATGGCCTCGGTGAGCTGCGGGTCGCGCTGCAGGCCCTTGGTGATGCGATCGAGGATGAACATGAGGCGCGCGTAGGGCGTGTCGCCCGGCACCGGAACCCGCTCGGTGCGCTCCCGGACCCGCTCCAGCTCGCGGCCCAGCGCCGAGACCAGCAGGTGGATCTTGGACGGGAAGTACCGGTACAGCGTGCCCAGCGCGACGTCGGCCCGCTCGGCGACCGCCCGCATCTGGACCGCGTCGTACCCGCCCTTGGACGCCAGCGCCAGCGTGGCGTCGAGGATCCGCTTGCGGCGATCGCGCTGCGCCGACGAGCCGAGCTCGTCGCTGGTCGCCGCGCTGCCGGTCGTGGCTCGCGTCCGCGGTGCCGCCATAGTTCTTCCCTCGCACTCGTAGTGGGGCAAACGTGGCCCTCCGAATGACCCTAGCATCGCCAAACTGATGGGAACATGTTTCAGAATGGTGTCGCTGGGGCCAACTGGCAAGCGGCACACAGCTGATAGAACATGTTCTAGAATACGTCCAGGTTCGACCCGGGAGCACACGTGCCGATCGCCCTCACCGAGGACCAGCGCGCGCTGGCCGACCTGCTGCGCTCCTGGGGCCGGCGGCGGCAGCCGAGCGGGGCCGCGCGGGCGATGGAGACCGACCTCGACGCCTGGCGCCCGGTCTGGGCCGAGCTCACCGAGCTCGGCGTGCTCGCCGCGGCCGGGTCCGGCGGCACCGTCACCGATCTCGCGGTCGTGCTCGAACTGGCCGCCGAGGCGCTCGTTCCGGGACCGGTGCTCACGACGGCGCTGGCCGGGCTCGTCGCCGAGACGGACCTGGACCTGGGCGAGCGACCGGTCGGCGTCGCGCTGGGGCCCGCCGAGCTGACCTCCGGCCCGGGCGGGGCGCGATCCGGCACCGTCCGGCCCGTTCTCGGGGCCGCCCCGGACGGGCTGGTGCTGGCGGGCGACCTCGACGGCGCGTGGTTCGTCGTCGACGCGGCCGACGACGAGGTGAAGGTGCTCGACCTGACCGCCGCCGACTTCTCCCGCGGGGTCGCCGAGCTGCGCCTGTCCGGGGCGCGCGTGGTGCCCCTGCCGTCGGTGACCACCGACCGCGTTCGGGATCTCGCGGCGACCCTGGCGGCTGCCGAGGCCTCCGGGATTGCCGGCTGGTGCCTGCACACCGCGGTCGAGTACGCCAAGGTCCGCGAACAGTTCGGCCGGCCCATCGGCGGCTTCCAGGCGATCAAGCACCTGTGCGCGGAGATGCTCTGCCGGGCCGAGCTCGCCTCCGTCGTCGCCTGGGACGCGGCCGAGACCGCCGCCGACGGCGCGCAGCACCCACTCTCCGCGGCCGTGGCCGCCGTGATCGCCCTCGACGCCGCGGTCGAGAACGCGAAGGACTGCATCCAGATCCTCGGCGGCATCGGCTACACGTGGGAGCACGACGCCCACCTCTACCTGCGGCGGGCGGCCGCGCTGCGGCAGTGGCTCGGCGGCACCGACCCCTGGCGGCAGCGGGTCACCGCGCTCACGGTCGACGGCGCCCGGCGGGTGCTGCACGTCGAACTCGACGCCGAGGACCAGCGCCCGGCCGTCCGGGCCCGGGCCGAGGCGATCGCGGCCACGCCCGGGGCGGATCGCCGCCGCGCGCTCGCCGAGTCCGGCTACCTCGTCCCGCACTGGCCGGCGCCCTACGGGCTGGACGCGCCGCCGGAGCTGCAACTGCTCGTGGACGAGGAGCTGGCCCGCGCCGGCGTGGCCCGCCCCGATCTCGTCATCGCCGGCTGGGCGGTCCCGACGATCCTGCGGCACGGGACACCCGAGCAGATCGAGCGCTTCGTCGCCCCGACGCTGCGCGGTGAGCTCACCTGGTGCCAGCTCTTCAGCGAGCCCGGGGCCGGATCCGACCTCGCCGCCCTGCGGACCCGGGCGACCCGGGTCGACGGCGGCTGGTCGCTGTCGGGGCAGAAGGTCTGGACGTCGGTCGCGCACCAGGCCGACTGGGGCATCTGCCTGGCCCGCACGAACCCCGACGCACCGAAGCACAAGGGCATCACGTACTTCCTCGTCGACATGAAGAACAGCGCCGGGCTCGACATCCGGCCGCTGCGGGAGATGACCGGCGAGGCGCTGTTCAACGAGATCTTCCTCGACGACGTCTTCGTCCCCGACGACCTCGTCGTGGGCGAGATCGACGGCGGCTGGCCCCTGGCCCGCACGACCCTCGCCCAGGAGCGGGTGGCGATGGGCGGCGGGTCGAGCATCGGCGATGCCGTCGAACGGCTGGTCGCGCACGCGGCCGGCGCGGGGCGCACCGGCGATGCCGCCGTGGCCGTCCGGCTCGGCGCGCTGATCAGCGCCGGCCTCGCCGGCTCCCTGCTCGACCTGCGCAGCACGCTGCGGCGGCTCGGCGGTCAGGACGACGGCGCCGCCGCGAGCGTGCGCAAGCTGATCGGCGTGCGCCACCGCCAGGCCGTGGCCGAGGCGGCGTTCGAGCTGCAGGGTGTGAACGGGCTGGTGGCGGGCGAGGAGTTCCAGACGTTGCTGATGACCCGCTGCCTCACGATCGCCGGCGGGACGACGCAGGTGCTGCTGAGCCTGGCCGCCGAGCGCATCCTCGGCCTGCCGCGGGGTTGACGGCTCAGAGGCTGACGGCCGACGCGCTGAAGAAGTCGTCGCCGGCGAGCAGCCCGGCCAGCACCGCGTCGGGCACCGGGCGCGTCCGTCGTGACGACCATGACGGCCTCGCCGTCGCTGGCGCCGGCCGGGCGGCGACCGACCGCGGCCGAGACGATGTTGACGCCCGGCGTCGCCGAGCGCCGTCCCGACCCGGCCGAGCATTCCGGGCTGGTCGCGGTAGCGGAACACGGCGAGGTGCTCCTCGAGCTGGACGTTGAAGCGCGAGCCCCACGCCTCGAGCAGGTGCGGTCGGTTGCGGCGGCCGAGCACGGTGCCGACGACCTGCGTCGTCTCGTCGCCGCTGCGCAGCCGCACCCGGACGAGGTCGGTGAAGTCCTGCGCCCGCGGCGAGCTGCGCTCGGCGATCGCGATGCCCCGCTCGTGCGGCGAGGGTGAACGCGTTGACGTCGTTGACCGGTTCCTCGGTGTGCCCGGTCAGCAACCCCTTGACGACCTGGATCGTCAGCAGCCGGCTGTCGTGCTCGGCGATCCGGCCGAGGAACTCGACGTCCACCGAGTCGACGGACGTCCCCGGCGCGAGCGCGCCGACGATCCGCCCGAGGCTGGCGCACAACCCGAGGAACGGGCCGACCGCCTCGAGGTCGTCGGCGGCGATGGCGGGCACGTTCACCGCACTGGTCACCGCACCGCCGGTCAGCGCGGCGACGACCTGCTCCGCCGCCTGGTAGCCGGCCCGGTCGGTCGCCTCGGTCGTCGACGCGCCGAGGTGCGGGGTGACGACGACGTTCGGGTAGCCGAACAAGGGTGGTCGGTGACGGGCTCGGTGCGGAAGACGTCGAGCGCGGCGCCGGCGACCTTGCCCGAGTCCAGCGCCGCCTGCAGGTCCTCGTCCACGACCAGCGGGCCGCGCGCGACGTTGAGGATCCGCACGCCGTCCTTCATCTTCGCGAACGCGGCCGCGTTCAACCAGCCTTCGGTCTCCTTGTTCTTCGGCAGGTGGACGGTGATGAAGTCGGCGACGGCGTAGATCTCGTCCGGGCGTGGACGCGCGCTCGACGCCGAGTTCCCGGAACCGCTCCTCGGCGAGGTAGGCGTCGAACGCGATCACCTGCATGCCGAAGCCGCGGGCCCGGTGCGCGACCAGCTGGCCGATCCGGCCGAAGCCGATCGACGCCGAGCGTCTTCTCGTGCAGCTCGACGCCGGTGAACCTGGCTGCGATCCCACGCGCCGCCGATCAGCGACGCGTGCGCCTGCGGGACGTTGCGGGCCAGCGCGAGCAGCAGCGCCATCGTGTGCTCGGCCGCGGTGATGACGTTCGACTGCGGCGCGTTCGCGACCACGACGCCGCGCCGGGTGGCCGCCTCGACGTCGACGTTGTCGACCCCGACGCCGGCGCGGGCGACGATCCGCAAGCGGTCGGCCTTGGCGAGCAGGTCGGCGTCGACCTGGGTGGCCGAGCGGATCACGATCCCGTCGAAGTCGGCGATGCGCCGCTCGAGCTCGGCCCGGTCCCATGCCGTCCCGAGCTCGACCTCCAGCCCGGCGGCCCGGAGCAGCTCGACGCCCGAGGCGCCGATGTTCTCGGCGACGAGAACCTTCATGCCGTGGCCGCCACGACCCAGTCGATGCACGCGGTGAGGGCCTCCGACGTCCGCCGGCTCGACCGCCGGAAACATGCCGATCCGCAGCTGGTTGCGGCCGAGCTTGCGGTACGGCTCGACGTCGACGATCCCGTTGGCCCGCAGGGTCTTGGCGAGCTGCGGCGGCATCGACCTCGTCGGTGAAGTCGATCGTGCCGACGACCAGCGAGCGCTTGGCCGGGTCGGCGACGAACGGCGTCGCGAACGAGGACTTCTCGCGCCCAGTCGTAGAGGTGGCTCGACGACGCCCGGGTGCGGTCGACGCAGAAGCCGAGCCCGCCGCCCTCGAGCATCCACTCGATCTGATCGGCGAGCAGCAGCAGCGTCGCCAGCGCCGGGGTGTTGTAGGTCTGGTCCTGCCGGGAGTTGTCCAGCGCGGTCGACAGCGCCAGCGACGCCGGGATCCACCGGTCCGAGCTGCCCGGCCAGCTCACCGATGCGCTCGATCGCGGCCGGGCTCACGACCGCGAGCCACAGCCCGCCGTCCGAGCCGAACGACTTCTGGGGCGCGAAGTAGTACGCATCGGCCTGGGCGACGTCGACCGGCAAACCGCCGGCGCCCGACGTCGCGTCGATCAGGACGAGGGCGTCGCCGGCGTCGGCCGGTCGCTGCACCGGGACCATCACCCCGGTCGACGTCTCGTTGTGCGCCCAGGTGATCACGTCGACGTCGGGGTTGCCGACCGGCTGCGGCGCGTCGCCGGGGTCGGCGGCGACGACGATCGGGTCGTCGAGGAACGGCGCGGTGCGGGTGACGGTCGCGAACTTCTGGCTGAACTCGCCGTAGGTGTGGTGCAGGGCGCGGCGCCGGATGAGCGAGCACGCCGCGGCGTCCCAGAAGGCCGTCGAGCCGCCGTTGCCGAGCATCACCTCGTAGCCGTCCGGGACGGCGAACAGGTCGCGCAGGCCGTCGCGCACGCGCCGCACGACGGCCCGGACCGGGGCCTGCCGGTGCGACGTGCCCATCAGGTCGTCGGCCGCGGCGAGGCGGGACAGCGCCTCCGGCCGCACCTTCGACGGGCCGCAGCCGAACCGCCCGTCGCCGGGCATGAGGTTCTCGGGGATCTGCAGGGACGAGCGGATCACGGTCACGAGGGAGACTTCCTCTTCGGGGGGGGGAATCGCGGCGCCCGCAGGCGTGTGCGAGCTTAGATGACAGATGAACGGGATTCGCGGGTTGCGTGCGTCCATTCCAGGAACCGGGCCACTCCGCGGAGCACCCCGGCGCTGCGGAACGACGGGAAGATGTCGAAGGCGTGCTGGGCGCCGGCGAGCTCGGCGTAGACCACCGGGTTCTTCGCAACCCCGCGCAGCCGCTCCACGAAGGCCCGGGCCTCCACCACCGGCACGAGGGTGTCGTTGCGGCCGTGCACGACGAGGAACGGCGGCGCGGCGGCCGAGACCCGGAACAGGGGAGAGGCGGCCCGGTAGTCGTCCGGGTAGACGGCGTCCGGGCTCATCACGTACCGGCGGAGCAGGCTGTCGAGCCGCTGCCGGGTGTGCTTGGCGCCGCTCTCGTCGGTGAAGTCGTACACCCCGTAGTGCGGCGCGCAGGCCTGGACGGAGGTGTCGACCTCCTCGAACCCCGGCTGCAGCGACGTGTCGTCGGCGGTGAGCGCGAGCATCGCAGCGAGGTGACCGCCGGCCGATCCGCCGGTGACCGCCACGAACGACGGGTCGCCGCCGTACTCGTCGACGTGCCCCCGGATCCACTGCATGGCCCGCTTGAGCGCGATCAGGTGCTCGGGCCAGCGGGCGCGCGGGGAGAGCGGGTAGTTGACGGCGACACAGACCCAGCCGCGGGCGGCCATGTGCAGCATGAGCGGCAGCCCCTGCTGGTCCTTCTCGCCGATCACCCACCCGCCGCCGTGCACCTGGAGCAGGACCGGCGCGTTCGCCGGCCGGTCGCGGTGGTGGAAGACGTCCATCTCGAAGCGCCGTCCGCCGGGGGCGTAGGGCAGGCGCCGGTGGCGGGTCACGTCCACGTTGCGCATGCGGAACGGCAGCGCGAGCGACTGCCAGGTCGCGTGGAGGTCGTCCGGCCGCGGTTCGCGGGCGATCGCGCCGCGGTAGCCGGCGCCGAGGCCCTCGACGAGCGCATCCTCGATCTCGATGGCCGCCCGGCGGCCGCGGTTGATCATCGCCGCGTACGCGGCCAGGTTCGCGGCTGCGGCCACGGCGCCGAGAGCGTCCCGGCGCGGGTGCGGGCCGTGCCGGGCGAGGTGGGCCGCGGTGTCGAGGGCGGTGAGGCCGAGCAGGTGCGGGGCAAGCTCGGCGGTCAGCCAGCCGCTGAAGAACGCCGGCACGCTGGCCGGCGCCCCGGGGACGGGGCGCAGGGCGTTGGCCGCGAGGCCGAGCTGCACCAGCTGGCGGGTGAGGAACCGGTCACTCATCGCGCCGATCCTACCCAGAAACTAGAACGCGTTCTACCATGCCATCGTGGACCGACTCAGCGGGCTGGATGCGAGCTTTCTGTACTTCGAGAGCAGCACGAGCCTCATGCACGTCTGCGGGCTGCTCGTGCTCGACCCGGCGACGATGCCGGACGGCTACGACTTCCTGCGGGTTCGCGACGCCCTGCGCCGGCGGGTCGGGGACAACCCGGCCTTCCGGCGCAAGCTCCACAACCCCATCCTCAATCTCGACCATCCGGTGTGGGTCGACGACGAGGACTTCGACATCGAGCACCACGTCCGGTCCGCGACCGTCCCGGCGCCCGGCGGCCGGGAGGAGCTCGCCCAGCTCTGCGGCGACATCGCCGGGCAGCCGCTCGACCGTAGCCGCCCGCTGTGGGAGATGTGGGTCATCGACGGGCTGGCCGACCGCACGGTGGCCGTGATGACCAAGATGCACCACGCCACGGTGGACGGCGTCTCCGGCGCCAGCCTCGTCTCGGAGCTGTGCAGCCTCGAGCCCGACGCCCCGCCGATCGCCACCGACACCCGGGCGGTGACGGTCACGAAGCGCCCGCGGGACGCGCACATCGCCCTCGACGGGGCGCTGCGGATGGCCCGCCGGCCGATCAAGTTCGCCCGGCTGCTGCCGCCGACCGCCCGGGTGTTGCCGCAGTGGGTCGGCCGGGCCCGCAGCGGGCGGGCCATGCCGGCGCCGTTCACGGCCCCGCGCACGTCGTTCAACGGCACGATCACCGGGCATCGCTCGGTCGCGTTCACTCGCATGGACCTCGCCGACGTCAAGGAGGTCAAGAACGCCTTCGGCTGCACCGTGAACGACGTGGTGCTGACGATGTGCTCGGGCGCCCTGCGGCGTTACCTCAGCGACCGCAACGAGCTGCCCGACACCTCACTCGTGGCGATGGTGCCGGTGTCGGTGCACGGCCGGAGTGACGCGCCGGGCACGAACAAGGTCTCCGGCATGTTCACCTCGCTGGCGAGCGATGTTGCCGACCCGACCGAGCGCCTGCGCGTGATCGCGGAGCAGAACCGGGTCGCGAAGGAGCACCACAAGACGCTGAGCGCGTCCCTGCTGCAGGACTGGGCCCAGTTCGCCGCACCCAACACGTTCGGCCTGGCCGTGCGGCTGTACTCGAAGCTGCGGCTGGCCGAGCGGCACCCGGTGATCCACAACCTGGTGATCTCGAACGTGCCGGGGCCGCCGATGCCGATCTACTTCATGGGCGCCCGGATCATCGGTTTCCATCCGTTCGGACCGGTCTTCCACGGCGCCGCGCTGAACGTCACCGTGCTCTCCAACGACGGCCACCTCGACGTCGGCCTCATCGCGTGCCGGGAACTCGCGCCCCGCCTGTGGGACCTCGCCGACGACCTGCCGCTCGCCCTGGCCGAGCTGGTCAGCGCCGCGCGGTCACCCGGCTCGTCACCGAAGCGGTCGCGGCAAGCATCGCCGGCCTGAACCGGTCGGCCGCCAGCACGCAGGCGGCGTGCCCGGCGTCGACCTCGTAGATGGCGGCGTCCCGGACCGACCGGGCCACCTCAACCTGCCGCACCGGCGGGATCAGCCGGTCGCGGGCCGTGAGCACGACCGCGGTCGGCACGTCGACCTCGTGGATCCAGGGCCGGGAGTCGAAGCGGGCGATCACGGCGCCGGCGGCCGCGATCGCCCGGGGGGTCGTCGACCGGAACTGCCGCCAGGCCCAGCGGTCGTCCACCGTCTGGTCGAGCAGCTGGGCCGCGGCCCGCCGCTGGGCGCCGGCCGCCCGAGCGACCCGCACACCGACCGCCTCGACCGCCCGCTGACGGCGAGGGGTGTCGGCGAAGTAGGTGGTGCTGGCCCCGAGGACGAGGCCGGCCACCCGATCGGGGTGGCGGTGCCAGGCGAGCTGGGACACCAGTGACCCGAGGGAGTAGCCGGCGCTGACGAAGGTGTCGATGCCGAGCGCGTCGGCCACCGCGACGACGTCGTCGGCGCAGTCATCGAGGACGAAGCGGGGCGATTGGATGCCCTGCCCGTGCCAACGTTGGTCGAAGACCACGACGCGGTACCGCTGCCGCAGCGCGTCGAGGCACGGATACCAGGTGAGCAGTCCGGTGCAGGCGAGCGCGTGCAGCAGGAACACGACGGGACGCTGGGCCTCCGGGCCGTGCGGCCCGCCGGTGTCGACGACGTACGTGCGGCCCCGGCCCGGCAACTCGAGCACCCGGCCCGCGGGGATCTCCGGCACGGGCGGCATGTGCACGAGGCGGGCGGCCGCCTGCAGGCCGAGGTCGCCGAGGCGGGCGCGCCGGGGACCCATCGCCACTGTCTACCTCCGCCGCTTGCCGAACGCCGCCCGGATCCCGATACTAGAACACGTTCTAATCAGCAGCGAGGAGCGGCGTGGACTTCACCCTGGACGAGACCCAGCAGGCGGTGGCCGAACTGGCCGCCGGCGTGTTGCGCGCCGACGCCGACGACGCCCGGACCCGAGCCGCCCTCGGCTCGGCCGTCGGCTACGACGAGGCGGCCTGGAAGGCGATGGGCCAGGCGGGGCTGCTGGCGCTCGCCCTGCCGACGTCGCTCGGCGGTGACGGCTTCGGGGCGATCGAGGCCGCGCTCGTCCTGACCGAGGTGGGCCGGCAGACGCTGCCGCTGCCCGCCCTGGCCACGCTGGCGCTCGGGGTGCTGCCGGTGGCCGCCTTCGGCACCGCTGACCAGCAGCGCAGCCTGCTGCCCGAGGTGGCCGACGGCCGAGTGCTGACCGCCGCGCTGCGCGACGCGCCCGGGGCGGCGGTTGCCGCGTCCGGCGGGGCGCTCACCGGCGCCCGGGTGGGCGTGCCGTACGCCGAGCAGGCCCACCGCGTCCTCGTCCCGACCGGCGACGGGGTCGTCGTGCTCGATCCGCGCGGGCCGGGCGTGCACCTGCAGCGGACGCCCACCTCGACCGGGGCCCCGGAGTACACGGTTCGGCTGGATGCCGCGCGGCCCGAGACGGTGCTGGACGCGAGCCCGGCCGACGTCGACCGGTTCGCCGTCGCCGGGGCGGCCGCGGTCGCCGACGGGGTCATCGCCGGGGCGCTGCAGCTGACCGCCGACCACGTCCGGACCCGCGAGCAGTTCGGCCGGCCGCTCGCTGCCTTCCAGGCCGTGGCCCAGCAGGTGGCCGACGTGTACGTGGTCGCCCGCACCGTCCACCTGGCCGCCGCCTCCGCGGCCTGGCGGCTCGGGACCGGACGCGACGCCGACGAGGATCTCGGCGTCGCCGCCTACTGGCTCGCGGCCGAGCTCCCGCGGGCGGCGCAGGTGTGCCATCACCTGCACGGCGGGCTGGGCGTCGACACGACCTACCCGCTGCACCGGTACTACTCGCAGGCGAAGGACCTGGCCCGGTTCGTCGGCGGCGCCGCGTACCGCCTCGACCTCCTGGGGGAAGCATGCAGCTCGAACTGACCGCCGAGCAGGCGGCGCTGCAGGCGACGCTGCGCGCCTACTTCGCCACGCTCGTGTCGCCGGCCGAGGCCGAGTCGATGCTGATCCAGCGGCACGGCGAGCTGTACCGCGACGTCGTGAAGCGCATGGGCCGGGATGGCTGGCTCGGGGTCGGCTGGCCGAAGGAGTACGGCGGGCACGGCTTCGGCCAGGTCGAGCAGCAGATCTTCGTCAACGAGGCGGCCCGCCGCGACATCCCGCTGCCCTACGTCACCCTGCAGACCGTCGGGCCGGTGCTGCAGGTGCACGGCACGCCGGCGCAGAAGGACTTCTTCCTGCCCCGCATCCTCGCCGGCGACCTGCACTTCGCGATCGGCTACACCGAGCCCGAGGCCGGCACCGATCTCGCCTCGCTGAGGACGACGGCCGTGCGCGACGACGACCACTACGTGGTCAACGGCCAGAAGGTCTTCACCACCGGCGGCCACGACGCCGACTACGTGTGGCTCGCCTGCCGAACCGACCCGGCCGCGCCCAAGCACCGCGGCATCTCGATCCTGATCGTCGACACCCGCGACCCGGGTTTCTCGTGGACGCCGACCATCACCGCCGACGGCGCGCACCACACCAACACCACGTACTACTCCGACGTCCGGGTGCCGGTGAGCATGCGCGTCGGCGAGGAGAACGAGGGTTGGCGGCTGATCACGTCGCAGCTCAACCACGAACGGGTGATGCTCGGCCCGGCCGGCCGGATCGCCGGGCTCTACGAGCGGGTGCACGAGTGGGCGGCGCGCCCCGGCCCGGACGGCGCGCGGCCGCTCGACGTGCCGGCGGTGCGGCGGGCGCTGGCCGAGACGCGGGCGATCTCGCGGATCAACGAGTTGCTCAACTGGCAGGTGGCCGCGCGCGCGGGCGACGTCGACGTCGCCGACGCCTCGGCCACGAAGGTCTTCGCCTCGGAGCGGGCTCAGCACGTGTACCGGCTGCTCGAGGAGGTCGTCGGCGCCCACGGCGACCCGGCCGACCCGGCGACGGGGGAGTTGCTGCACTGGCTCGACGTGCAGGCCAAGCGCAGCCTCGTCATCACCTTCGGCGGTGGCGTGAACGAGGTGCAGCGCGAGCTCATCGCCCAGTTCGGCCTCAAGCTGCCGCGGGTGCCCCGATGACCCGCGCCGTGCGTCGATTCCCAGCGCGCCCCCGGTTGAGTGGCGCCTTACGGGCTGAGTGGCGCCTTGTAAGGCGCCACTCACCTGGAAAGGCGCCACTCAACCGGCTGGTGGAGGACGAGCACGGGGTCGGGGGTGCGTCGTGACGCCGGAGGAGATCCTCGCCGCGGCTGAATCGATCACGGCGGCCGGTGGATCGGCGCCGCGCGCCGGCCGGGACCCGATCAACACCCCGATGATCAACAACTGGGTCGAGGCAATCGGCGACCGCAACCCGATCTACGTCGACGAGGCCGCGGCACGGGCTGCCGGGCACCACGGACTGGTCGCACCGCCGGCGATGATCCAGGTCTGGACGATGGGCGGCCTGCACGCGCACCGCACCACCGACGACCCGCTGGGGCTGATGATGAACCTGATGGACGCGGCCGGGTTCACCTCGGTCGTCGCCACCAACTGCGAGCAGACATACCACCGCTACCTGCACCCGGGCGAGGAGCTGTCCGTCGTCACCATGCTGGACACCGTCGTCGGGCCGAAGCGGACGGCGCTGGGCGAGGGCTGGTTCGTCACGACCCGCAACACGTGGTTGGTCGGCGACGAACCGGTTGCCGAGATGCTGTTCCGGGTCCTCAAGTACGCGCCTGCGGCGGCCGCTCCGGCCGACGAGCGCGCCAACGTCCTGCGGCCGATGGTCAGCCTCGACACGGCGTTCTTCTGGGAAGGCACTGCGGCCGGCGAGCTGCGGGTGCAGCACTGCCCGTCCTGCGACCGGTTGCGGCACCCGCCGGGCCCGATGTGCCCGTCCTGCGGCGCCGAGAAGCAGGACTGGGTCGTGGCGTCCGGGCGGGGGACGGTGTTCAGCTACGTCGTCCACCACCACCCGAAGGTGCCCGGCCACACGCCGCCGTTCGTGGTCGCGCTGATCGAACTCGAGGAGGGGGTCCGGATGCTCGGCGAGCTCGTCGCCGTCGACCCGGACGCCGTCGCGATCGGGATGCCGGTCGAGGTCATGCTCACCACGATCGACGACGAGCTGACGCTGCCGAACTGGAGGCCGACCGCATGACCAGCGTGGGGGAGCAGCTGCCGCCGATGACGATCGAGGCGACACCGACGTTCGTGGTCTCGTCGGCGCTGGCGACGCGGGACTTCCAGGACGTGCACCACGACCGCGACAAGGCGATCGCCCGCGGTAGCCAGGACATCTTCGTCAACATCCTCACCGACACCGGGCTCGTCCAGCGCTTCGTCACCGACTGGGCCGGGCCGGCCGCGCGGGTGCGCGGCATCTCGATCCGGCTCGGCGTGCCCTGCTACGCCTACGACACGCTGCACTTCAGCGGCGAGGTCACCGCGGTCGACGGGGACGACGTCACCGTCTCGGTCGTCGGCCGCGGCAATCTCGGCGACCACGTCGTCGGCACCGTGCGGATCACCCGATGAGCGCGCTCAGCGGCCGGGCCGCGATCACCGGTATCGGCGCGACCGAGTTCTCGAAGGACTCCGGACGCTCGGAGCTGCGGCTCGCCGCCGAGGCGGTCAAGGCGGCCATCGCCGACGCCGGCCTGACCCCGCAGGACATCGACGGGCTCGTCACGTTCACGCAGGACAACAACCACGAGGCGGCGGTCGCCCGCGAGGTCGGCATCCCGTCCCTGTCGTTCTTCAGCCGGGTCAACTACGGCGGCGGCGCCGCGTGCGGCACCGTCCTGCACGCCGCGATGGCGGTCGCGACCGGCGTCGCCAAGAACGTCGTCTGCTACCGCGCGTTCAACGAGCGCTCGGGCCAGCGCTACGGCCAGGTGCAGACCGGGCTCACGGCGCTGCCCACCTCCAGCGGCGTCGACGCGGGGTGGTCCTACCCGTTCGGCCTGAGCACACCGGCCGGCTGGGTCGCGATGATCGCCCAGCGCTACATGCACGCGTACGGCGCTTCGAGCGAGGACTTCGGCCGGATCGCGGTCGCCGACCGCTTGCACGCCGCGACCAACCCGAACGCGTTCTTCTACGGCAAGCCGATCACCCTGGCGGATCACCAGGCCTCGCGCTGGATCGTCGAGCCGCTGCACCTGCTCGACTGCTGCCAGGAGAGCGACGGCGGGGTGGCGATCGTCGTCAGCGCCGCCGACCGGGCCCGCGACCTCGCCCAGCCGCCGGTCGCGATCCGCGGGGCGGCGCAAGGCAGTGGCGCCGACCAGTTCACGATGACGTCCTACTACCGCGACGGCCTCACCGGGCTGCCCGAGATGGGGCTCGTCGCCGACCAGCTCTGGGCGCAGTCGCAGCTCGCACCCGAGGACATCGACGTCGCCGTGCTGTACGACCACTTCACCCCGTTCGTGCTCATCCAGCTCGAGGAGCTCGGTTTCTGCCCGCGCGGCGAGGCCCGGCACTTCATCGCCGACGGCGCGCTCGACCTGGACGGTCGGCTGCCGCTGAACCCGCACGGCGGCCAGCTCGGCGAGGCCTACATCCACGGCATGAACGGCATCGCCGAGGGCGTGCGGCAGGTGCGGGGGGCGGCGGTCAACCAGGTCCGCGACGTCGAGCACGTGCTGGTGACGGCCGGTACCGGCGTGCCGACCTCGGGGCTCGTACTCGGCCGCGGCTGAGTACGGCTGAGTACGGCAGCAAGGCGGCAGCCGTGCGCTCGCCGAAGTCGATCAGCTTCTCCTGCGGTAGCGCTGCTGAGGCGCGTGCGTCGACGCGGCGGCTACTGCGATGACGGTCTACGCGGCCGCGCCGTCGACCGACCGCGCGGCCGCCGCTCGCACGGCGGTGGCCGGTCTGCACACGACGCTCGAGAACCACCTCGCGCACGCGGAGCGGGACCTCGAGCCGTTCGTCGTCGACCACCTCGATACGCCGGAATTCAAGGCGACGCAGAAGCCAGTACGCCGGGCCCGCAAGGGCAACGTCGGGACGTTTGTCAGCTGGCTGGATGACGGAGCCGAACCGGACACCAGGGCCAGCCTGCGCCGCGAGATGCCGGCGCCCGTAGTGGCGATCGTCAAGACGCTTGCCGGCCGCGACTACAACCGCCGGATCGCGCGGGTCTGGCCGAGCGCCTGAGCGATACCCCTCTCGGCCCACCGAACGTGACACGCGCGGATCGGCCGGCCGGAGCCGGTGTCGGATCGCACATCCCGGCGCCGCCTCCCGCACCTGGCGCCCTCGATCAGGTGTCATGTAGGCGTGCCCGAAGACCCCGATGCCACCCGGCGCCGCTGGCCCGGGCTCGACGGGCTGCGGGCCCTCGCCGTACTGGCCGTGCTCGGGTTCCACTTCGCGCCCGGCGCCGTCCCGGGGGGCTTCCTCGGGGTGGACGTCTTCTTCGTCCTGAGCGGCTACCTGATCACCCGGATGATCACCACCGAGTACCTGCGCACCGGGCGGCTCGGGTTCCGGAACTTCTACGTCCGGCGGGCCCGTCGACTGCTGCCGGGGCTCGCCGTGGTGCTGGCCACGACGCTCGCGGCCGCGGTCTTCTGGCGTGACCAGCTCACGACCGTGCGACCGGCGACGGCCGCGGCTGCCGGGTACGCGAGCAACTGGTGGCTGTCGTACGCGCACCAGTCGTACTTCGTCTCGGCCGGTCGGCCGAGCATGCTGCAGCACCTGTGGTCGCTGGCGGTGGAGGAGCAGTTCTACCTGCTGTGGCCCCTGATCGCGGTGGGCGTTCTCGTCTGGATCGGCCGGGGCGTGCGCCCCGCATTCCGCATGCGCTGCTGGCTGGCCGGGGTCGCGCTGGCCCTGGCTCTCGCGTCGGCCGTCGAGATGTACGTGCTCGCGGTGGCGACGAACGCGCCTTACGGCGCCGATGCGTCCCGGCTGTACTACGGCACCGACACGCACAGCATGGGGCTGCTGCTGGGGGCGGCGCTCGGCGCGTTCGTGGCCGGCCGCGGGCGCGGCCAGGCCGGCTCCGACCGCGAGCCCTTCGGTCGCCTGTGGCTCACGGACGTCGTCGCGGTGCTCGCGGTCAGCGCACTGGTGGTCGCGGTCCTCACCATCCGCGAGTCGGATCCGCGGCTCTACCGCGGCGGTTTCCTGCTCGTGGCCGCGCTCGCGGGCGCCGGCGCCACCGCGGTGGCCCGCCCGGGCAGCCGGATCGGTCGGCGGCTCGACACGGCGCCGCTGCGCTGGCTGGCCGCCCGTTCCTACGCCATCTACCTCTGGCACTGGCCGGTCGCGGTCGTGACCCGGCCCGGGATCGACGTCCACGCACCGGGGCCGGCCGTCTTCCTCCTCCGGGTTGCGGTGACCATCGGACTCGCCGACGCCACCCACCGCCTGGTGGAGGCACCGGTGCGCCGGATGGGCCTGCGGGCGAGCGTCCGCAGCGGCGCCCGCCGGCTCACCCGGGTGGTCATCGGGGAGGCGCCGGTCGGTGCTCGCCTCGTGACGGCGGCCCTGGCCTGCTTCGTCCTGCTCGCCGGCGGCGTGCTCGCCGCCGGCCCTCGCCCCACCCTGTCGGCCGGCCAGCGCGCCCTGGCCGACGCGCACGGCGGCCGGGCCCTGGCACTGGGACGCTCCGAGGTGCCGTCCCCGGTCGCTCGTGTGGCGTCCGAGCCCACCGTCGACGCGCCGCGCGCCGGGCCGACGTCGGCGCCCGCGACGGCCTCACCCGTCGCGCACCGGCACGGCCTGCCGGCGATCAGCGCCTTCGGTGACTCCGTCATGCTCGGCGCCCGTCCGTCGCTCGACGCGACGTTCCCGCGCGGGACGATGGACGCGATCGAGGGGCGACAGCCGGACCCGATCCTCGACGACGTCATGAAGGACGCGCGGGCCGGGCGGCTGTACCCGGTCGTGGTGATCGGCGTCGGGGACAACGGGCTGATCACGCCCGACCGGCTGCGCCGCACCCTCGCTTGCCTGCACTCCGTGCAGCGCGTGATCGTGCTCAACAACCGGGTCGGGCGTCCGTGGGAGGGGCCGAACAACCGGACCATCGCCCGGATCGTGCCCCACTTCGGCAACGTGTCGCTGCTGGACTGGCACAAGGTGTCGGCGAAGCATCCGGCCTGGTTCGTCGAGGACGGGATCCACCTGACGCCGCGCGGCGCGGCCGCCTACGCCCGGCTGATCGCCGACCACGCGCCTCGGGTGTAGCCCTACGATCGGTCCGGGAGGTTGCCCGTGTCCAGGTTCGCACCCGGCCCCTCCGGCCGCGACGCCGTGACGGTCACCGTCCGCGACGGCCGCAGCAGCCGCGACGAGACGCTCGTGGACCCGAAGAGCGGTCTCGGCGCCGTGCTGGTGCGGTTCCAGGCGGCGACGCCGTTCCGGATCGGCGACCAGCTCACCCTGCCCGACGGCTCGCGGTGGCCGGTCACCGCGGTGCGCGACCAGATGTCGTTGACGGGCTCGTGGTCGCAGGTCGCCACGATCGGCGACGCGGAACCCTAGGCAGCGCGCCGGAGCCGATCGGCAAGGCGTTGTTCGACCGGGCTGGTGGGTGTTCGGGTGCCGGGTGGGTCGGGTGGTCGGCTGCGGTAGCGGTGCCCGGTGGGGGTCACGGTGACGACCTCGAGGCCCTGGGGGTGGGCAGTCCAGGAGGGGGCTTGTTTGGCGTGGTTGCAGGCCTGGCAGTAGCCCTGCCCGTTGCCGATGCTGGTGGTGCCGCCGTGGGCGACGGGTAGTACGTGGTCGGTGTGCCGGATCGGGGCGTCGCACCAGGGGGTACGGCAGTGCTGGTCGCGCAGCCGCAGGAAGCGGCGCTGCCCGGCGGTGAACGCCCGGCGGCGGGTTTCCATCGCGACCAGCTCCCCGCTGCCGGGCCTGGTGAACAGCCGCCGCAGCCACATCGGGGTCGCCCCGCCCGGGGCGTGGGCGAGTTCGCGGGCAGTCACGGCCGGGATGGGGCCGTACCGGTCGAGGTGGGCCGGCTCGTCCCCACCGTCGAGCAGGGTCTGGTCGGTCATCACCAGGTTGATCTCGACCGGCACCTCCGCCGCGGTCGTCTGGCCGGTGAGGCGTTCGACCAAGGTGTCGGCCATGACCTGCCCCCGGCTGCGGCCGTCCCCGGCCGCAGTGCCGGTCGCAGTGCCGGTCGCGGTGTCGGTCGCGCGGGTCAGCGCGGCGTAGGCGGCGACGCCCTGGGCGACCGGCAGCAGGGCGGTGAGCCGGGCCATCGTGTCCGGCGCCGGCCGCAGCGTGACCCGCCGATCATTCGCGGCCTGGCGGATGCGCTCCACGAAACCGTGCGGGTCGAGGCGGTAGGCCAGCTTCTTCGCCTCGGCCTCCACCTGCCGGTCACCCAGCTGTTCGAGCCGCGCGGCGAGATCGCGATCTACGGCCGCCCGGTGCTGCTTGGACAGCCAGGCGGTTTCGCGGGCCACGATCATCGCCCGCCACTCATTGCACCGGCCGGCCTGGAGCGCGGTGAATGTGCCGGGCAGCTCGCGGGTGAGGACGGTGGCCCAGCCGACGTAGCGCTGGGCGTGGAACGGCGAGATCCGGCCGGCCAGCCCGACCTGCGCGGCGATCCCGCGCCCGACCTGCTCGCCCGGCACCCCGGCCGCGGCCTGCTCGATCCGCTGCGAGGCCGCGAACGCCGCGGTCTCGCGGGCCTGCGCGGCCGCGACGGCCGACTTCAACTCCTCCAAGGCCCGGATCCGATCCACCCGCACCCCGTCATTCGCCGCCACCGGCGGGGCCGTCAACGACGCGATCAGCGTGCGCACGCCAGCGACCAGCGGGTCACTCGACGCAGTCACGAACATACGTGCGATTCTACGTCCAACCGCTGACAACTCGCCAGCGATTAGGCCGAGAGCGAACAACTCGGGTGCAAGGGACCGGCTTGATCGTGTCTGATGACGGGCGTGACGATCGACCTGAGCACCCCGACGGTAGATCAGCTCGGCGACGTCGTGCGGGTCCTTCGCACCTGGCAGCGCGACGACGCGCCGATCCAGCTGCATCCCGGCGACCTGGGCTGGTACTGGCGCGCCGGCGCGGACGCGATGGCCGACGCACTGCGCGTCTGGGAGAGGGGCGGACGGATCCTCGCGATCGGGCTCGCGGACGGCCCCGAGGTGTTGCGAATGACGGTCGCCCCGGAGGTGTGGCACGACGAGGCGCTGGCGGAGCAGGTGGTTGCCGACGTGTCCGAGCCGGCCCGGGGCGTCCTGCCGGCCGGCAAGGTCTCGGTCGAGGCGCCCGACGGCACGCGCATCCGAGACGGCCTCGCCGATGCCGGTTGGAGTCTCGGTGAGGCCTGGACGCCGCTGCGCCGCGACCTCGCGGAACCGGTCGAGACCACAGGGCTGCGGGTCGAGGTGGTCGGTCCCGGCCAGGTGCCGGAGTTCACTGCCGTCCACCGCTCGGCATGGGGCAGCGAGCGGTTCACCGATGGGTCGTGGCAGGCGATGGCAGCCGGCGCTGCCTACGCCGACGCCCGCTGCCTGCTCGCTCGCGACGACGAGGGCATCGCGGTCGCCGGGGTGACCGTGTGGTCGGCCGGTCCGGGCCGGCCGGGGCTGATCGAGCCCCTGGGCGTCCACGCCGACCATCGCCGGCGCGGCTACGCCCGGGCGATCTGCATCGCGGCGGCCGCCGAACTCAGGCAGCTGGGCTCGTCGAGCGCGCTCGTCTGCACCCAGAGCGCGCTGTCGTCCGCGGTTGCCACATACAAGTCGGCCGGCTACGAGCAACTCCCAGAACGGTTGGACCTCACCCGCGACGCCTGAGCTAGACCGGCACGCCCAGCGACCCGGGCTGCATCGCGTCCAGCTTGCCGACCAGCCGGTCGAGGTAGCCCGCGATCTCGTCGTCGCTGCGCTCCGGCAGGCCGTAGACGACGTCGGTCACGCCGCCGGCCGACCATTCGGCGAGCCGGTCCGCGTCGGGCTTGCCGTCCAGCGCGACCACGCGCGGTGCGCCCGCGCGGCCGGCCGCCGTCCAGATCTCCTGCAGCCGGGCCAACCGGCCGACGATGTCGTCGTCGCGGGGGGTGGTGATCCACCCGTCGGCGCTGCGGGCGATCCACTCGAAGGTCCTGTCGGTGCCGCCGGCGCCGATGAGCACCGGCACCGAGCCGCGGATCGGCTTGGGCCAGGCCCAGCTCGGCCCGAAACGCACGAACTCGCCGTCGTAGCTGGCCTGGTCCTGCGACCACAGGGCGCGCATCGCCTCGAGGTACTCGCGCAGCACCGTGCGCCGCTTGCCGGGCGGCACCCCGTGATCGGTCAGCTCGTCGGTGTTCCAGCCGAACCCGCAGCCGAGGGTCACGCGACCACCGGAGAGGTGATCGAGCGAGGCGACGGTCTTGGCCAGCGTGATCGGGTCGTGCTCGACCGGCAGGGCGACCGCGGTGGCCAGCTCGATCCGGTTCGTGACCGCCGCCGCGCCCGCGAGAGCAACCCACGGATCGAGCGTGCGCAGGTAACGGTCGTCCGGCAGCGAGCCGTCCTCGGTCCCCGGGTGCGGCGCCTCGCGCTTGACCGGGATGTGGGTGTGTTCGGGCACGTAGAACGTGTGGAAGCCACGCTCCTCGGCCAGCTGGGCCGCCCGGGCCGGCGCGATGCCACGGTCACTGGTGAAGAGCACGATGCCGAAGCGCACCCCCGCACACTAGAACGTGTTTCAGTTCCTGCCAACCGACACGCCGGATTTCGGTGCGTTTGACACGGGTGTCGGCGGCTCGGCAGGGTGGAAGGGACGGCCGGGATCACCTGTGACGAAGCGGGAGCACTGATCCACCCATCGACGGAAGGAATCCGACCGTGCTGACCATGACCGACAACGCAGCCACCGAGATCCGCAACCTGATCGCGCTGCCCGAGGTGCCCGACGCCGGCGGCGTCCGCATCGCGAGCGACGACTCCGGCGCCCTGACGCTGGCCCTCGCGCCGGAGCCGGCCCAGGGCGATGCCGTCATCGAGGACCAGGGCGCCCGGGTGTTCCTCGAGCCCAGCGCCGGGGCACTGCTCGACGACAAGCTGCTCGATGCCGGCGTCGACCAGCAGGGCAACCTGCAGTTCTCGATCGCCGTCCCGGGCTGACCCCGCCCGTCCCACCGAGCCGCCCGCGTTCACCCGAACGCGGGCGGCAGTGTCGTGTCAGGCGCTGCGATGCTCTCAGGCGTTGAGTGGTCAGTCCGGCACTGAGTGGTCAGGTAGGACTGACCACTCAGTGCCGGACTGACCACTCAACGCGGGCGGGCCGGTAGCCGACCTTCAGGCCCGGGCGAAGCGCTTCTCGCTGCGGGCCCGCGCCTTGACCGCCTCTTCCTCACGGTTCTTCGGCGGCGCGGTGGTTACCAGCGCCTCGAGCAGGTGCCGGGTGACGTGCGCGATCTCCGCGACCGCCTCGTCGAAGGCGGCCTGGTTCGCGGCCGACGGTTTCGTCGCCCCGCTGACCTTGCGGACGTACTGCAGCGCCGCGGCGTGAACCTCGTCACGGGTCGCCGGCGGCTCGAAGTTGTGGAGGGTCCGGATGTTGCGGCACATGCCTCCACGGTGCCACGGAAACCCCGACCAAACGTCGCGGATCGCCATCGCGGCGCAACCGCTCCGAAACCTGCACCGGTCATGCTGAAGTCATGTTCGCCAGACGTGCCCGCACCACCCCGGCCAGCCGGCTCGACCTGCTCCGGAAGCTCGCGGTGTTCGCCGAACTCAGCGACGCTGACCTGCGCCGGGTCGACGCGCTCGCCTGCGCGATCACCGTTGCGCGGGGCAACACGCTGACCCGGCAGGGTGACGTCGGGCGGGAGGCGTTCGTCGTCGCCGACGGCATCGCCGACATCCAGGTGGACGGCCGGACGATCGCCCGGGTCGGCGTGGGCGAGGTGCTCGGGGAGCGAGCGCTGCTGGCCGACGAGCCCCGGTCGGCCACGGTCTCCGCACTCACCGACATGACGGTGCTCGTGATGGACCGGACCCAGTTCGCCGAGCTGCTCGACGATCCCCGCATCGCCGACCGGGTTACCGGGGCCGCGCGGCAGCGACACGCAGTCGTCGCGTGAGCGGCGTCCCGGCCGTCAGGCGATGAGGCCGCGGCCGGTGATGAGGGGCAGGTCGAGCGCGGTCCGCAGCCCGGGCGGCGCGGCGACCACGGCCTCGACCGCGTTGACCAGCCGCATCGCCGTCGCCTTGAGCCCGGCCGTGTTGTGGTCGCCGTCGGTACCGAGCAGTTGCAGGTCGAGCGTGTAGGTCGGCTCCCCGGTGACCTTGACGCGGTAACAGCCCGCACCGGCCGGCTGCGGCCAGTCCGGCCCGAGGTCCCCGCGCAGCCGGGTGACGTGCTCGAGCACGCACACCGGCCGGCCGTTCCTCATGCCGAGCACCTCGAAGCGCAGCGCCGCCATCGTGCCCTCGGCGATCGTGCCGCTCGGGATCTCGAACGTCTCCGGCGCGGGGAGCTTGACCACCGTCTCCTTCAACTCGTCCAACTCGACGCCCAGGCCGGCAGCCAACTGGCGCACCACCGAACCCCAGGCCAGCGACAGCACACCGGGCATGAGCAGCATCGGCGTGTCGTCGAGCGGCTTGCCGAAGCCCATGACGTCGAACAGGACGGTGGGGTTGTCGTAGGTGGCGTAGTCGAGCAGTTCCATACAGCGCACCTCGTCGATGCGCTCGGACACCGAGGTGAGCACGAGCGGCAGCCAGTCGTTGGCGAAGCCGGGGTCGACGCCGTTGACGAACAGCGACGCCCCACCGGCCTGCGCCGCCTGCTCGATCGGGTCGAGGAACTCCGTCGGCACGACGCCGTAGGGGTACTGCAAGAAGACCGGCGAGCTCGAGACGACGTTGATACCGGCGGCGAGGAACCGGGTGAGGTCGGCGATCGCCTCCGGCAGCCGGTTGTCGGCCATCGCGGTGTACACGATGCAGTCCGGCTTGCTCGCGATCAGCGCGTCGGCGTCGGTGGTCGCGGCGATGCCGAGATCACGGTCCAGGCCGGCGAGCTTGCCCGCGTCCTGCCCGTCCTTGTCCGGGTTGGAGACCCACACCCCGGCGAGCTCGAGCTCCGGGCGGGCGTCGATGCCGGCGATCGCGTGCCGGCCGACGTTGCCGGTGCTCCATTGCACGACCTTCAGTGCCATGGTGTCGCCTCTCTACAGATCGGGGAGCGGGAGCTTCATGTTCGGCTGCTGCAGGCCGCCGTGGACGTCGAGCACCGCCCCGGTCAGGTAAGAACCGGCCGGGGACGCGAGGTACAGCACGGCGGCCGCGATGTCGTCGGTGCCGCCCAGCCGGCGCAGGGGAGTGGCGTTCTCGATCCCGGTGCGCATCTCGTCGTTGCTCATCACGATGTCCAGCGCCGACGTGGCGATCGAACCGACCGCGATCGCGTTCATCCGCACGCGCGGGGCGAGATCCTCGGCCGCGAGCTCGGTGTAGTGGATGAGCGCGCCCTTGGCCGTGCCGTAGGCGAGGTAGCCGCGGCCGGCGACCTTGCCGACGACGCTCGCGATGTTGACGATCGACCCGCCGCCGGTCTCGAGCATGACCGGCACCGCGGCCGTGCTGAGCGCGTGCGCGGTCGACACGTTGAAGTGGAACGCCCGCTCGAGGAAGCCGACGCTGGTGTCGAGGTAGGTGCGCGGCATCGTCCCGCCGACGTTGTTGACGACGACGTCGAGCCGCCCGAACGCCTCCTTCGCGGCCGTGGCGAGTCCGCGTACCTCGTCCACCTCGTTGAGGTCGGCGACCACGACGTGCGCGTTGCCGCCGGCCGCCTCGACCAGGCGGGCGGTCTGCTTCAGCTGGTCCTCGGTGCGGGCCGAGATGACGACGTCGGCCCCGGCCTCGGCCAGCGCGACGGCCGATGCGGCGCCGATGCCGCGGCCGGCGCCGGTGACGACGGCGACCTGCCCGTCGATGCGGAAGCGGTCGAGGATCGTCATGGCTTCACTCCTGCTGCCGAGAGGCCGGCGAGCCGGCCGAAGAAGGTCGAGTCGCCGAGCGAGAGCCCGCTGCAGTAGCCCTGCGCGGCCACGCCCGACGTCGTGCGTCCCGCCGCGTAGAGGCCGGCGATGGGCCGGCCGTCGAGATCCAGCACCGCGCCGTCGCAGCGGGTGTGCAGGCCGCCGAGGGTGAACGGCGCGTAGAAGAACGTGCTCGCCCGCAGGTCGAACGCGGCCAGCGGCGGGGTGAGCGGGGTGAGCAGCGGCGGGCGCTTGTGGAACAGCGGGTCCTCACCGCGCGCCGCGTGCTCGTTGAAGTAGTCGAGCGTGCTGCGCAGCGAGCCGCTCGGCAGCCCGATCTCGGTTTCCAGCTCCTCGGCCGACTCGCACACCCAGGTCGCCGGCACGCTGAGCCAGTTCGGCGCGTAGTGGTCCTCGTCGACGATCAGGTAGGCCTCGCCGTACTGGTGGACGAGCGCGTTCTGCCCGACCCGCCCCATGTAGGTGTCCTCGTTGACGAACCGTTGCCCGAGTCGGTTGACGAGGATGCCGTGCACGAGGCTGCGCGGCGCGTTGAACGGCAGCGCGCACTCGATCGCGTCCATGCGCTTGACCTGTGCGCCGACCGCCTGCGCGATGCGGATGCCGCGGCCGTCGTCGCCGTCCGTGCCCAGCCGCAGCTTGGTGGCGTGGACGGCGGGGGCGTACTGCTCGACCATCTCCGGGCTGTTGATGAACCCTCCGGCGGTGAGGACGACCCCGGTGCGGGCCCGGATCGCCACCTCGTCGCCGTAGCGCGAGGCGATGATCCCCACGACCCGGCTCTCGTCATCGACGACGAGCGCGTCGACCCGGGTGTCGTAGGACGTCCGGGCGCCGGCCTCGAGCGCCGCCGCCGCGAGCACCTGCATCAGCACCGCCCCGCCCGGGCGTCCGCCCTGGACGACATGCCCGCGCGGCGCCGGGGTGGCGATCTCGTCGAACGGGTGGGCGTTCTCGCCGCCGGTGAACATCAGCCCCTCACCGTCGATCGGGGAGGTGCCGTTCGCGGACGGGATCACCGTGCCGAGCAAGCGCACGCCCCGGGCCAGCAACCAGTCGCGGTGCTCCAGGCTCCGCTCGCAGTAGAGGTCGATCTTCGCGGTGTCCGGCGCCGGCCCGCAGGCGGCGGTGAGGAACGCCCGCATGTTCTCGACCGAGTCGCTGAACCCGGCCTCGCGCTGCTCGGGCGTGCCGCCGCCCAGGTAGACGAAGCCGTCCGACATCGCCGCCGCGCCGCCGGGCGCGCCGCTGCGCTCGACGACCAGGGTGTCGGCACCGGACGCGGCCGCCTCGTAGGCGGCCGAGGCTCCGGCGGCGCCGAAGCCGACGACGATCACGTCGGCCTCGTCGGCCCAGGCGGGCACGTCCGCCGCGCGCCGCGGTGTGGTCACGCGATCACCAGGTCGGCGCCGCTCAGCGCGAGCGCGCCGTCCCGCTCGTCGACGGTCGTGACCAGCAGCAACCGGCCGTCCTCGCGCCACACCGAGGTGCGCAGGGTCTCGCCGGGGAAGACGACGCCGGCGAAGCGCACGCCGTAACCGGCGACGCGGGTGACGTCACCGTCGAGCTCGACGTCGACCACGGCCTTGGCGACCATGCCGTAGGTGCACAGCCCGTGCAGGATCGGCCGCGGGAAGCCGGCCTTCGCCGCGAACTCCGGGTGCGAGTGCAGCGGGTTGCGGTCGCCGAGCAGCCGGTACCAGAGCGCCTGCTGGGGCGCGGTCGGCGTGACGACGACGGCGTCCGGCGCGCGGTCGGGCGGACCCGACGGGCCGGACGGGCCCCGGTCGCCGCCGAAGCCGCCCTCGCCGCGGGCGAAGATGCTCGAGGTGTTCGTCCACAGCGGGGTGCCCTCGAGGTCGGTCACCAGCGTCTCGGTCTCGATGACGGCGGCCGAACCCTTGTCGTAGACCCCCTTCACCCGGGCCCGGGCACGGGCCTTGCCGTCGGTCGGCAGCGGGCGGTGCACGTCGATGCGCTGGGTGCCGTGCAGCACCTTGGCGAGGTCGATCGAGATGCCGGGGTACTCGACCGCCGGCGGTTCGAAGCGGTGCACGGTCTGGGCGACGACGGCGAAGGTCGGCAGTACCTGCAGGCGGTCCTCGATCGTGTACCGCAGCTCGCGCGGGTCGAGCGGGTCGCCGCCCGCGCCGAGCGCCAGGTGGTAGAGCAGCACGTCGGACGACGTCCAGGAGAAGTCCTCGACCGGCAGTTCGGCGCCGACGGCGACAGTGGGGTCAATGGGCACCGTGCAGTTCCTCCTCGGCCGGTTGGGCGGCGCGTTCGACGATGTGCCGGGCGGCGAGGTAGCCGAACGTGAGCGCCGGGCCGATCGTCGCGCCGGGGCCGGCGTAGGTGTGCCCCATCACCGGCGCGCTGACGTTGCCGGCGGCGTACAGCCCGTCGATCACCGTGCCGTCCTCGCGCAGCACGCGCCCGTGCCCGTCGGTGCTGAGCCCGCCCTTCGTGCCAAGGTCGCCGGGCACCATCGTGATCGCGTAGAACGGTGCCTGGTCGATGGGGGACAGGCACGGGTTGGGCTTGATCGTCGGATCGCCGTAGTAGCGGTCGTAGCCGCTGTCCCCGCGGCCGAAGTCGGCGTCCTGGCCGTCGCGGACGAAGCCGTTGAACCGTTCTACGGTGGCGGTGAGCGCGTCGCCGGACAGCCCGATCTTCGCGGCCAGCTCGGCGATCGTCGCCGCCTTTACCACGACCCCGGCCTTGTACCAACGGCCCGGGAAGGGGCGCCGGGGCGGCACGCCGGCGAAGACATAGCGGTTGCGGTAGCGCTGGTCGATGATCATCCAGCAGGGGATGTTCTCAGCCGGTCCGTCGCCGCGGCCGTACTCGCCGCCGTACATCCGGTGCACGGCCTCGACGTAGGGCAGCGCCTCGTTCATGAACCGCCGGCCGCGGTCGTTGACCATGATGCCGCCGGGCAACGTCCGCTCGGCCAGGCAGAACCACGGCCCGCCGGTGAGCGGGATCGACGGGCCCCACCAGGCGTCGTCCATCAGCTCGAGCCGCGCGCCGAGCCGCTCGCCGGCCAGGATGCCGTCGCCGGTGTTGCCCTTCGCGCCGACCGTCCAGTCGCTGCCGATGGGCGCGCGCTGGTACTGCTCGCGCATGGCCGGGTTGTGCTCGAAACCGCCGCAGCCCAGCACGACCCCGTGCTTGCGCCCGCAGCAGCCGCTGCTGTCCGGTGCTGCTCACCACGACCCCGGTGACCGCGTCGTCCTCGACGTGCAGGTCCTCGAGCGCGGTGTCGAGCAGCACCGGCACCCCGGCCTCCATCAGCCCGAGGCGCAGCCCGGCGGCGAAGGCCTGGCCGCGGACGGCGAGGTCCTTCCGGGTCAGCATCGACCAGATCCAGCGCAGGCCGATGCGCAGCACCCGCAGCACGCCGCGCGGCGTGCGCATCATCAGCGTGGCCCAGCGGAAGTCGGCCTGCGTGACGGTGACATTGAGCGGCGACTTGCCGTAGTCGGGCTCGAGGTGCGCCCGCTGCGCGCCGAGCTTCTTCAGGTTGATCGGCTTCGGTTCGATCGACCGGCCCCCGACCCGGCCGCCCGGCTGCTCCGGGTAATAGTCGGAGTAGTCGGGCACCCACTGCATCCGAAGAGGGGAGTTGGCGAGGACGAAGTCGAGGGCCTCGGGACCGCGATCCAAATAGGTGTCGATCTTCTCCGGCGCGACAGCATCGCCGACGATGGCGTGCAGGTACGTGCGGGCGGCCTCGGCGGTGTCGTCCACGCCGTCCTTGCGCAGCACCCGGTTGTTCGGGATCCAGACACCCCCGCCCGAGCGGGCCGTGGAGCCGCCGAAGTGCGCCGCCTTCTCGATGACGACGGCGCGCAGGCCGTGCCGCGCGGCGGTCAGGGCGGCCGTCATGCCGGCCGCGCCGCTGCCGACGACGACGACGTCGTACTCCTCGTCCACCATGTGGAACAGGTTATAGTCTGCGACCGCAAATTGACCATACGACGGGAGTCGATTCGTCCGTCACTTGATAGAACGCGTTCTAGTTTGGGGCGCAGGTGGCCGAGATGGAAGACTCGGAGCGTCCCTGTTGTCCGGTCCGGGAGCTCCGTGAACACACGCCTGCGCCGCTCCGCCCGCGCGCTGCGCCTGCTGGTCGCGCTCGTGCGGCCTCGCAGCGGGGCGAGTGCCCGCCGCCGCGTCCGCCGCGCCCTGGGCGTCCGGCTGCTGGGGGCCACCCCGGTCGCGCCCCCGCGTCCGGGGAGGCCCGCGCGGGTGCCGGCGGTGGCGCCCGGTTACGTCGCCGGGTTCACCCGGCTGGCCGCCGCCGTGCTCGGCCAGGCGGTCTCGGCCGACCGGGAGACCTTCGACGGCCCGCTGGCCGCCGAGTACAACCGGGCCGCCCGCATCCACCGGGGGCAGTCCCTGCTGGCCGACTCGCTCAGCCGGGGCGAGAGCCTGGAGCGCGGCACCTACCGCGCCATCGAGCGGCTGACCGCGTTCAAGGACTGGAACGGTGCCTGGGCCCTGGCCGAGGGCGTCGGCCGGGTCTCCGGCGGCGGACGGGCCGGGGCGCTCGGTCACGCGCTGATCCGGCACCGCCGCCGCCAGCTCGACCGCGTGTGGGACGCAGTTGCGTGGCTGGCGGACGACGAGCTGGCCGAGCACGCGCCGATCGAGGCCGTCGACGGGGCGCTGGCGGTCGGATCGGCGGCGACCCGGCAGCGGGCGGTGGCGATCGCGCAGCACCGGGAGCGATTCGACGCGACGACCCTCGTCGACCTCGCCGGCCGCTTCCTCGCCTTCGGGGACACCCCGACGGCGGCGGGCCTGATCGAGCAGTTGCAGCACCGTCCCGCCGACGAGATCGACGCGATGGACGAGCGCCGGCAGCGCTCCCGCCAGCTCATCGAGACCTGGCTCGCACCGGAGCCGAAGGCGGTGCCCGACGGCGCCGTCCCGGTGGCCGTGGTCGACTACCAGACGCCGGACCAGGTACTGGCCTCCGGCAATCTCGGTGACTACATCCAGACGCTCTCGCTGCTGGGCAACCTGGTCCGGCTGGGCGGCGTGGAGTTCACCGGCGAGCAGGGCCTCGGGGAGCTCGCGCGAGAGCTGCAGGGGCGGGTCCGGCCCGAGGTGCGCGCCGACGGCGTCGGCGGCCGGGTCCACCTCCTCGACGTCAACCGGGAGCTCACCAGCGCCGACGAGATCCCCGCCGGCACGTGGATGGTCGCGTTCGGGTGGCACATGCACCCGATGTACGACCTGCGCTACGACTTCCCGTACCACCCGAACATCCGGCCGATCTTCATCTCGTTCCACGTCAACCGGCTGGACATGCTGACCGACGAGGCCCTGGACTACCTCCGCCGGTACGGACCGGTCGGCTGCCGCGACTGGACGACCGTCGACCTGCTGCTGAGCGCCGGGGTCGACGCGTTCTTCACCGGCTGCCTGACCACGACCGTGGACGCGCTCTTCCCGCCGCGCGCCACCGTGCACGAGGGCGGCGAGGTCGCCGTGATCGACCTGCCGCGCGCCGCCGCCGGCCCCGGCGTGAAGGGCGTCCGCACGTACACCCACCAGTCCGACGAGTACCGGCACATGTCGATCACCGACGGGGTGCGGGCCGCGAGCGATGTCCTGGCCGGGTACCAGCGCGACGTCGACCGCGTCGTCACCCGGCGGCTGCACGCCTACCTGCCGCTGGTGGCCCTCGGCGTGCCGGTCGACTTCCAGCCCTGGAGCCCCGGCGACGTCCGGTTCCCGGGCCTGGTGGGATTCACGCCGGACGCGCCGGCCCTGCGCGCCGTCCAGGACGGCATCCGCGACCTCATCGCCGCGACGTTCGCCCGGGTGCTGGACGGCGCGTCCGAGGACGACGTGTACGCGTACTGGCGCGAGCTCACCGCCGGCCGCCTCGCCGCGGCCCGGGAGCGTTTCGCCGCGCCGGTCGAGGACCCGGTGACGACGATCGACGTCGCGCGGGCCGTCGCCGCGAGCCGGGGCGAGAGCCGGCGCGCCGGGCCGCACGAGGACGTCGACCCGGCGAACGTCACCGACATCGTGCTCTGCTTCGACCAGAACCTGACCGCGCAGGCCCCGGTGCTGATCGAGTCGGTGCTGGCCAACGCGTCCGGTCCGGTCCGGCTCTCGGTCCTGGGGCGCGGACTCTCGGGCGAGTACGTCGACTGGCTCGCCGCCGCCTTCCCGGACCTGCCGATCAGCTACTTCCCGTGCGACCACGTCGACTACGGCGACATCGGGCGCATCCCGGACCGGATCACCGTCTCCACGATGGACCGGCTCCTGCTGCCGCACCTGCTGGCAGACATCGGCCGGGTCGTCTACCTCGACATCGACACGCTCGTCCTCGGTGACATCTGCGAGCTCGGCCGGCTCGACCTCGAGGGGCACCCGATCGCCGCGCGCGACTCCAACATCAGCGAGTCGAGCGAGTGGCGCGGCGCGGCCCGGCGTTCGCCGGAGCCGGTGGCGGCCGAGCTCATTCGCCGCATGGCGCACGACCACGGCTGGGGCCGGCCGGCGCTGAACGCCGGCGTGCTCGTCCTCGACCTCGACCGGCTCCGGCGCGACGACTTCACCGCGACCTACCTGGGCTGGGTGGAGCGCTACGGCCTGCACGACCAGGACATCATGCTGGCCTACGCCAACGCCGACCGCGCGGCGCTCGACCCGCGCTGGAACGCCCTGCCCGTCCTCGAGGACATCGACGACGCGGCCCTGATCCACTGGGCCAGCATCGGCAAGCCATGGGACGAACCGCTGACCTTCGCGCAGGGGCAGTGGCGTGCGGTGGCCGGGCGGCTGCACGAGCGGGTCGGGCCGCCGCCTACCGTGCAGGCATGACCGGTTTCGCCACGTTCGACGAATTCCTCGCGCTGCCCAGAGCGACCGCCCTGGCCCTGTCGCCCGACGGGCGCCGCCTCGTGGGCGCACTCGGCCGCCTCAACGAGAAGGGCGACGAGTTCGTCGACGCCCTCTGGGAGTTCGACCCGGCCGGGGCGCAGCCGGCCCGGCAGTTGACCCGCTCGGCCAAGGGGGAGAAGGCGCCGGTCTTCTGCCCGGACGGCTCGCTGCTGTTCGTCTCCCGCCGCGGCGCCGAGGGGGACGACGACCCCGCGCAGCTGTGGCAGCTGCCCGCGACCGGCGAGGCCCGGACGGTGGTGAGCCGTCCTGGTGGCGTGTCGAGTGCGGCGGTCGCCCGCGACTCCGGCCGGGTCGTGCTCGCGTCGAGCGTCCTGCCTGGGGCGGCCGACGCCGCGGCCGACGAACAGCGTCGGGGCGCGCGCAAGAAGGCCAGGGTCACGGCCACGCTCCACACCAGCACGCCGGTGCGGTTCTGGGACCACGACCTCGGGCCGGCCCAGACCCGGCTCTACGCCGCCGACCTCGACGCGGCCGCCGACCCGATCGACCTCACGCCGAGGCCGGGGCGGGCCCTGGACGAACTGACCTACGCCGTCACGCCGGACGGCTCGGCCGTCATCACCACGTGGGACGTCCCGGATGAGCCCGGTTTCCCGCGCAGCCGGCTCGTGGCGATCGACACGGCGACCGGGGAGCAGCGCGTCCTCGCCGACGACCCGGCCGCCTCGTTCGGCGAGCCCGCGATCTCGCGCGACGGCCGGTGGGTCGTCGCCGTCCGCGCGCAGCGCACGACCTACGACGACCCGCCGGCGGTGTCGTTGCGGCTCCTCGAACTGGCCACCGGCGCGGGGCGTGACCTGGTGACCGATCCCGACGTCTGGCCCGGGGCGCCACAGTTCGCCGCCGACGGGCGCAGCGTCTTGTTCACCGCCGACGAGCGCGGCCACCGGCCGGTCTTCCGGCTCGATCCGGAGACCGGCACGATCGAACGGGTCACCGGCCGCGGGCACTACGTCTCGGTGCAGGTGGCCCCGGACGGTCAGCGGCTCTTCGCGCTGTACAGCGATGTCGGCACGCCGCCGCGCCCGGTGCGGCTGGACGCAACCGCAGTCGACGGCGCGCCGACGTTCCTGCCGTGGCCGGGGCCGAGCGAGCCGGTCGGCCGCCCCGAGCGGGTCGCCGCCACTGCCCCGGACGGCACGGCGGTCGAGGGCTGGTTGAGCGTGCCGGACGGCGCGTCCGCCGAGTCACCGGCGCCGCTGCTGCTGTGGGTGCACGGCGGCCCGCTCGGCTCGTGGAACTCGTGGAGCTGGCGGTGGAACTCCTGGCTGATGACCGGCCGCGGCTACGCGGTGCTGCAGCCGGACCCGGCGCTCTCGACCGGCTACGGCGAGGCGATGATCCGGCGCGGCTGGGGCGAGTGGGGCGGCGCCCCGTTCAGCGACCTGATGGCGATCACCGATGCGGTCGTCGCCCGTCCCGACATCGACCCGAGCCGGACGGCGGCGATGGGCGGCTCCTACGGCGGCTACATGGCGAACTGGATCGCCGGGCACACCGACCGGTTCCGCTGCATCGTCACGCACGCCAGCCTGTGGGCCCTGGACCAGTTCCAGGGCACCACCGACCTGCCCGGCTACTGGGTGCGCGAGTGGGGGCTGCTGCCCGGGCGACCGGAGCGCTACGAGCAGTGGTCGCCGCACCACGCGCTGACCAACATCAGCACCCCGATGCTGGTGATCCACGGCGACAAGGACTACCGCGTCCCGGTGAGCGAGGCGCTGCGGCTGTGGTGGGACCTGCAGCGCGAGGGTGTCGAATCGGCCTACCTCTACTTCCCGGACGAGGGGCACTGGGTGGTCAAACCGGGCAACGTGCGGGTCTGGTACGAGACCGGTTGGGCCTGGTTGGCGCAGCATGTCCTCGGCACCGATTGGGTCCAGCCCGAGCTGCTCTGAACGCCCACTACGCTGCGCGCAGGAGGTGGCCCGATGCCGAGTACAGACCCCAGCGCGACCGTGACCGTGAAGGTGGCCGCCGACCCGGCCGCGGTGTACGACCTCATCACCGATCTGGACGCGATGGCCCAGCTCGCCGAGGAGACCTCGGCCATGCGGTGGGCGAAGGGATCCGCCGCGGCCGTGGGTGCGGTGTTCAAGGGGACCAACCGCAACGGTTGGCGGCGCTGGACCACGACCTGCACGGTCACCGACGCCGACCCCGGCCGGCGCTTCGCCTTCGAGGTCACCCACACGGTCGTCCCGATCGCGCGGTGGGAGTACCGCATCGAGGCGAGCGACGGCGGCTGCACCGTCACCGAGAGCACGTGGGACCGCCGCCCCGGATGGTTCAAGGGACCGGCCGGGCTGTTCACCGGAGTGCCGAAGCGGGCCGAGGCGAACACCGCTCACATCGAGGCCACGCTGCACCGCCTCAAGGCCCGGGCCGAGACCGAATCGGCGACCGCCTGACTACGGTGCGTGCACGTCGACAACTGGGTGAAGTCGGACAGCCGGGGGATACCGCCCAGGACAGGACTTCGGCGTCATGGTGAGGCATCCTGTGCCCATGGCGGCCGTTCTGCACCGGATCGAGGCGCTGCCCGGCGACGGGCGGCACGCCGTCACGTTCCGCCGTCCGGACGGCGGCGAGCAGACCGCGATCGTGCACCTCGGCGCGGAGGGGATCGACGTCGCCGAGGCCAGCCTGCCGCCCGGGTGGACGGCCGACTCCGAGCCCTTCCTGGCCGCGGCCGTGGCCGTGCGGGCGTTCGATGCGGCGCGCCGGGCCTCGGCGGTCGCGCCGGCGCTGCGCGACGTCGGTGGCGGGTGGGACGTCAGCCTCGGCAACGTCGTCCTGGGCGACTCGGGGGCGCCGACCTGCACCGCGCACGGGGAGATGGTCGACCAGGACTCGGTGTTCGTCTGCCCCGAGTGCGGCGCCCGCGCCGTCCTCGCCTGAGCCCGGCTCAGGAGTAGCGGATCTTGACCTTGTCGGTCAGCGGTACCGACTGGCAACCGAGCACGTAGCCCTCGTCGAGGTCCTCCTGCTCGAGGATCTCGTTGTGCAGCATCGCGACCTCGCCGTCGTCGAGGATGCACGCGCAGGCGCTGCACGCGCCCTGGCGGCAGGAGTACGGCGCCTTGAGGCCCTTGGCGAGCAGGAAGTCGAGCAGCTTCTGCTGCCGGGGCCACTCGAACTCGTGCGTCTCGCCGTCGAGCTCGACCTCGAGGTGGGTCGTCTCGCTGCCCGCGGCGTCCACCTCGACCGGCGCCGGCAGGTCGAACGGATCCTCGGCCAGCGACTGGAACTTCTCGATGTGGATGCGGGCCGGCGGCACCCCGCAGTCGCGCAGCGCATGCGTCACCGTCTCCATGAACGGGCTCGGCCCGCACAGGAACGCCGTGTACGAGCTGTACGGTGCGATGAAGGCCCGCAGCAACGGCCGGCTCGGCAACCCCTGCACCGACTCCAGCCAGTGCACGACGTGCAGCCGGTCGGGATGCGCGTCGGCGAGCTCGCGCAGCTGGGCGGCGAACATCACCGACGACTCATGCTGGTTCGCGTACACCAGGACGACCCGCCCCATGCCCACGGCGAGCGCCGACTTGAGGATCGACAGCACCGGCGTGATGCCGCTGCCGCCGGCGAACAGCAGCAGGTCGTCGTCGAAGCTCTTGGGCGTGAACACGCCGCTCGGCACCAGGCACTCGACCTCGTGGCCCACCGCGAGCGTGTCGTTGATCCAGTTGGAGCCGACGCCGTCGCGCACCCGTTTGACCGCGATGCGCAGGTGGTCGTCGACGTGCGGGCTGCTGCACAGCGAGTAGCAGCGGCCGACCGGGCCGGACGCCGTGGGCAGCCGCAGCGTCAGGAACTGCCCCGGCCGGTAGGTGAAGTCGACGCCGGCCGGCGGTTCGAGCACGACCGAGCACGCGTCCTCGGTCTCCCGGACGATCTCGCGCACGACCAGGCGGTGTGAGGCGACGCCGTCAGGCATCGGGGATCACCAGGCGCCCGTCCCGCACCGCGTCCTCGATGCTCGCCCTGAGCTTCGCGCAGCCGAGCACGAGCGCGTGCGGGTCGGCCGCCCGGGCCGCCGCGATCTCGGGGCAGGCCGCGACCCCGCCGGCCGCCCACTGCACGCTCGTGTGCTTGCGGCTGTTCTTCTTCACCAGGGCCTCGACGCCACAGGTGCTGCAGGTGACCGGAGTCAGGCCGATCTCGACGTAGAGTCGCTTGTCGGCCGCGGTGTCGCGCCGGCGCTGCTCGATGTCCATGAGGGACACCGCGCTACGAAACTTCCTGGGGAGCCGCTTCCTGCTCCGCGCGCTTGCGGAGGTTCTCGGCGACCTCTTGCTCCCACGCCTCGATCGCGTGCGACGTGTCGATCTCGAACTCGAAGCGGGCGGTCATCTCGTCGGTCACGTCCGCGGCGTCGACGTAGAACTGCTCGTACCAGCGGCGCAGCTGGTAGACCGGGCCGTCCTCCTCGCAGAGCAGCGGGTTGTCGATGCGGCTCTTGTTCTGCCAGATCGCGACGTCCTGCTCGAAGCCGACCTTGAAGCTCTTGGCGAACTTGCCGGCGATCTTGTTCGCCATCTGCCGGTCGAGGCCGGGCAGCTTCTTGGTCATGACGCCGTACTGCAGCACGAAGTTGTTCTGGTCGACGGGGTAGTGGCAGTTCACCAGGATCGTCTCGACGGTGGTGCCCTTGAAGTCGTTCCACAGCCAGTTGATCATGTAGGACGGGCCGAAGTAGGACGCCTCGGACCTCAGCAGGTTGTCCTCGCCGGCGTACTGGCTGCCGGCACCGATGTCCGGGCGCCCGCGGGACTCCATGAACTGGGTGGCGACGTGGCCCTCGAAGATGTTCTTGAAGTAGGTCGGGAACGCGTAGTGCACGTAGTAGAAGTGCGCCATGTCCGAGACGTTGTCGATGATCTCGCGGCAGTTCGAGCCCTTGATCTCGAGCGTCGTCCAGATCCAGTCGCTCCAGTCCTCGGAGCCCACCGCGTCGATGGTCGGGACCTCGGCCTCCGGCGGCGGGGGATTGCCCTCGGGGTCGTTCCAGACGAAGAGCATCCCGTTCTTCTCCTGCGTGGTCCACGCCCGGGTGCGGGCCCGCAGCGGGACGCGCTTGGCGTAGGGGATACCGACGCAGCGCCCCTCGGGCGACCAGCGCCAGTCGTGGAACGGGCAGGCGATGTTGCCGTCCTTCACCGTGCCCTGGGTGAGGTCGCCACCCATGTGCCGGCAGTAGGCGTCGAGCACGTGCAGGCTGCCGTCGGCGGCCGGGAACACGACCAGCTTGGTGCCGAAGGCCTGGACCGCGTGCGGCCGGCCGTCCCGGAACTGGTCGAGCAACCCGAGGCAGTGCCACCCGCGGGCGTACCGCTCGGGGAGCGCGCCGGTGTCGATGCTGCGAACGGCGCTCTCGCTGGCCTGCGTCATGGGTCCTCCGACGGTGATCCGAATACTGGAACACGTTACAGAAATGCTCTCAGTCCCGCACCGATGATGCAAGCTTCACCGCGCCAGACTCGCGTTTCGTGAGCGCTTCCGGGTCGCTCGACACCGATGAGAACTTGTTCTAGTCTTGGCGCCACCGGCGGATGTCCCGAGGGGGAGGAAGACCTGCGATGAGTGCGACCACCGTAAGTCCCGAGGGCGTGCTCGAGGCCGTCCGAGACCTCCTGCCGGCGCTGCGCGAGCGGGCCCAGGAGACGGAGGACCTGCGCCGCGTTCCGGACGAGAACATCAAGGGCCTGCAGGACACCGGCTTCTTCCGGCTGCTCCAGCCGCGGCGCTACGACGGGCTCGAGGCCTCCCCGGTCGACTTCTACCGCGGCGTGCGGCTGATCGCCGGGGCGTGCGGGTCGACCGGCTGGGTCTCGTCCGTGCTCGGCGTCCATCCCTGGCAGCTCGGGATCTACGACGACCGGGCCCAGCAGGAGGTGTGGGGCGACGATCCGTCGACGCTCGTCTCGTCGTCCTACGCGCCGATGGGCCGGGCGACCCCGGTCGACGGTGGCTTCACGTTCAGCGGCCGCTGGAGCTTCTCCTCCGGCTGCGACCACGCGCAGTGGATCTTCCTCGGCGGGCTGGTGCTCGGGCCCGAAGGCACGCCGATCGACTTCCGCACCTTCCTGCTGCCCCGCGCCGACTACGAGATCGAGGACGTCTGGGACACGATCGGCCTGCGGGGCACGGGGTCGAACGACATCATCGTCAAGGACGCGTTCGTCCCGGAGTACCGCACGCTGTCGTTCATGGACACCGGCCGGTGCTTCGGGCCGGGGCAGGCCGTCAACGACGCGCCGCTGTACAAGCTGCCGTTCGCGTCGGTGTTCTCCTGCTCGATCGCGGTGCCGGTGCTCGGCATGGCGCAGGGCGCCTACGAGGCCTACGTCGGCTGGACGAAGGAGCGGGTGCGGGCCTCGACCGGCGGCAAGGCGGCCGACGACTCGTTCAACCAGATCCGGATCGCCGACTCGGCCGCGCAGCTCGAGGCCGCCGTCCTGCAGATCGAGCGCAACATCGCCGAGGAGCTCGAGTACGCCGAGCGCGGCGAGCGGATCCCGATGTCGCTGCGGGTGCGGGTGCGCCGCGACCAGGTCAACGCCACCGGAGCCGGTATCGCGGCGGTCGACCGGCTCTTCGAGAGTGCGGGTGGACGGGCGCTGCGCTCAGGCACGCCGATCCAGCGGTTCTGGCGCGACGCCCACGCCGGCCGGGTGCACGCGATCAACGACCCGGAGAAGGTGCGCGTCATGTACGGCCAGTTCGAGCTCGGCCTCAAGGTCCAGGACGCGTGGCTGTGAGCAGCTTCCAGCCTGTCCACGACTCGAGTGGTCAGTTTCGGACCCGAGTGGTCAGTCGTAACTGACCACTCAGGTCCGAACTGACCACTCAACGCGAGAAGGGGATTGGGACGTGACTGCCCTGCTCGACGCGGAGACCACGCAGCAAGTTCGCCGACCTGCCCTCGGGGACGCGCCTGCACTACCACGAGGCCGGCGACCCCGCGGCCGAGACCGTGCTGCTGCTGCACGGCGGCGGGCCCGGCGCGTCGGCGTGGTCGAACTTCGGCCGCACGCTCGGCGTGCTCGCCGACCGCTTCCACGTCCTGGCCGTCGACCAGGTCGGCTTCGGCCGGTCGTCGCAAGCCGACCCAGTTCGCCAAGCAGTTCTTCGCCGCGAGTGCGGACAGCCTGGCCGAGCTGCTCGATCACCTCGGCATCGAGCGGGCGCACTGCGTCGGCAACTCGCTCGGCGGCGGCACCGCCGTCCGTCTCGCGCTCGACCATCCGGGCCGGGCCGGCCGGCTCGTGCTCATGGCGCCCGGCGGGCTCGGCGTGAACGTCTTCGCGCCCGACCCCACCGAGGGCATCAAGAAGCTCTACGCCTTCGGCGCACCCCCCGGGCCGTCGAAGGAGAAGCTGGCCGACTTCCTGCGCACGCTCGTCTTCGACCAGTCGATGATCACCGACGAGCTGGTCGAGGAGCGCTACCAGTACGCCGCCGACCCCGAGACCCTCGCGGCCATGCGGGCCATGGGCGCCTCGTTCATGGCGCCCGGTGGGGCGGAGCAGGCGATGCTCTGGCGGGACGCGTACAAGCTGCGGCAGCGGGTGCTGCTCGTCTGGGGCCGCGAGGACCGTGTCAACCCGCTCGACGGCGCGCTGCTCGCGCTCAAACTGATTCCGCGGGCCCAGCTGCACGTCTTCGGTGGCTGCGGGCACTGGGCCATGCTGGAGAAGTTCGACGAGTTCAACCGGCTCACCGCCGATTTCCTCGGGAGCGAGTGATGGGTCTGCGATCGCTGGCGTACCTGCGCATCGAGGCCACCGACGTCGCGGCCTGGCGCGAGTACGGCCTGAAGGTGCTCGGCCTGGTCGAGGGCAAGGGCGCCAACCCGGACGCGTTGTACCTGCGCATGGACGACTTCCCGGCCCGGCTGGTCATCGTGCCGAGCGAGCGCGACCACCTCGGGGCCAGCGGCTGGGAGACGGCGAACGCGGCCGAGCTGGACGACATCCGGGCCCGGCTCGACGACGCCGGCGTGCCCTACAAGGAGGGGACGGCCGAGGAGCTCGCCGACCGCCGGGTGGACGAGCTGATCAGCTTCGAGGACCCGGCCGGCAGCCGGCTCGAGGTGTTCCACGGCGTTGCGCTCGAACACCGGCGCGTCGTGTCACCGTACGGGCATACGTTCGTCACCGGCGAGCAGGGGCTCGGGCACGTCGTGCTCTCGACGACCGACGACGAGGCGTCCCTGCGCTTCTACCGCGACGTGCTCGGCTTCCGCCTGCGCGACTCGATGCGGCTGCCCCCGCAGATGGTCGGGCGGCCGGCCGACGGCAAGCCGGCGTGGCTGCGGTTCTTCGGGTGCAACCCGCGTCACCACAGCCTGGCGTTCCTGCCGATGCCGACGCCGACCGGCATCGTCCACCTGATGATCGAGGTCGAGAACGCCGATGACGTCGGCCTCTGCCACGACCGCGCGCTGCGCCGCAAGGTGCCGATGTCGGCGACGCTCGGCCGGCACGTCAACGACCTCATGCTGAGCTTCTACATGAAGACCCCCGGCGGCTTCGACGTCGAGTTCGGCTGCGAGGGGCGGACCGTCGACGACGAGTCGTGGATCGCGCGCGAGTCGACTGCGGTGTCGCTGTGGGGGCACGACTTCACCCTCGGCGCGCAATACCGATGACCGAGGCGGTCGACGCCCGGGCGTTCCGGCACGCGCTCGGCCACTTCTGCACCGGGGTGACCGTCGTCGCCGCGGTCGCCGACGGGGAGCCGATCGGCTTCGCCTGCCAGTCGTTCGCCGCGCTCTCGCTCGATCCGCCGCTGATCCTGTTCTGCCCGGGCAAGGCCTCGCGGACCTGGCCGCTCATCGAGGCCGCCGGCTCGTTCTGCGTGAACGTCCTCTCGCACGAGCAGCGCGACGTCAGCATGGTGTTCGGCCGGGCGGGCTCGGACAAGTTCGCCGCGGTCGACTGGTCGCCGGCCCCGTCCGGCGCACCGAGGCTGAACGGCGCGCTGACCTGGATCGACTGCTCGATCGAGTCGGTGCTCGACGGCGGCGACCACCACATCGTCATCGGCCGGGTGACGACCCTGGGCGACCCCGTCCACGGGCGGCCGCTGCTGTTCTACCGCGGCGCCTACACGGCCACCGAGCAGGCCGAGCCGACGCCCGGCGTGCTCGACAACCTCATCACCTGGTCGAGCGACTGGTCACGAACCGACACCTGGTTCTGACCCGGCGATCAGATCGCGCGGAACGACGAGGCAAGCGCGTCGAACTTCGCGCCCTGGGGGGCGAAGAGCAGGTAGATCTGGCTGCCGCTGTAGGCCGTCACAACGAGCTGGTAGCGGTCCCCGGCGTGCTCGAGGATCGCGCTGCGCGCCGTGTGCCCGTTGAACGTCGTCGCCTTCTGGCTGATCAGCGTCATGCCGCTGCTGCTCTGGAAGCCGGACACGGCCGAGCGCAGGGTGATGTCGATCTGGTCGAGCGGCAGGGCCGGCGTGACCTCCTCGCCCTCGGCGAGCGCGATGTAGGGCGACTTCACCGTGGCCAGGTGGACGGTGAACTTGTAACCGCCGAACGAACCCGGCTCGGTGCTGCGCTCCGGGGTGGCCGGCATCCGCACCTGGAAGTGCCCGGCGGTGTCGGTGACGAGCACGCCGGACCCGCCCGGGGTCGACGGCGCCGAGGCCGTGGTCGGGGCCGACGACGCCGGGACGGGCAGCGAATCGGTCACCGAGGGCGTGGCCGCGCTGGCGGCGTTCGACGACGGGAAGTCCTGCGTCGACGGGGCGGCCGCGAGCGCCGATCCGTGACCGGAGACCGTGCTGGCGGCGCAGCCGGTGAGGGCGGCGGCGGCCAGCGCCACGAGAGCGGCGAGCGGCGCGCGGCGGACGGGACTGAACGGCATGCTGACTCCTGAGCTGCGGGTGAGCCGATCCTAGGTGCCGCTGCCCCCGGTCACCGCGACGGCAGGCCGTGCAGGTAGCCCTGCTGCTGCACGCGTTGCGTGATTTGCCACCCGGCGCCGGTGCGGGCGAACTCGTCGAGGTACCAGAGCCCGACGAACAGCGGGGGCAGCGCGGCGTCGGCGAACCACATGGGGTTGTGGCAGATCGTCCGGGCCGTCGCGGTGTCACCGTCGATCGTGACCTGGCTGGTCGCGACCAGGTGCTGGTGGCCGGCGAAGTTGGGCAGCACCGTCGCGAGCCACGCCTTGATCTCGGGCAGCGTCGCGCGGATACCGCCCGTTGCCGTGAAGTCCAGCGTCGCCTCGGGCACGAAGATGTCGTCGAGGTCGTCGAAGCGGTGGAAGTCGATCGCGTAGCTGTAGGCCGTGATGAGGTCCTGGAGCTCCAGCCGGTCGGACAGCTCCTGCTGCGACTTCATAGCTCGTCCCCTCCGTCACCGGCCGGCTGTGCGAGCCGCGCGATGTGCACACCGGGCGCACCGAACAACGCTGACGCCCCGTGAGCGCGCTTGAAGTAGAGGTGGGCGTCGTGCTCCCAGGTGATCGCGATACCGCCGTGCAGCTGGATCGCCTCGCCGGCGATGGTGCTGAACGCCTCGGAGCAGTAGGCCTTGGCCACCGACGGCAGCAGCGACCCGTCGGCCGCTGCGTAGGCCGCGGAGCGGGCGGCCTCGAGCAGGACATGCAGGTCGGCCATGCGGTGCTTGAGCGCCTGGAAGCTGCCGATCGGGCGACCGAACTGGTAGCGCACCTTGCTGTACGCGACCGTTATCTCCAGGATCCGATCGGCGGCGCCGACCTGCTCGCCGGCCAGCGCGATCACCGTGGCGTCCAGTGCGGCGCACAGGGCCGGCCGCGCGTCGACCGGGCCGATCCGCCGACCGGCGACCCCGTCGAGCCGCACCCGGGCCAGCCGCCGGGTCGGGTCCATCGAGGGCGTGTGCTGCCGGTCGGCGCCGTCGGTTGCTATCTCGTACACGCCGCCGTCGCCGATCGCCAGCAGGATCTCGGCCGTGTCGCCGTCGAGGACGTAGTGCGCCTCGCCGGTGAGCCGGTCGCCGTCGACCGTGAACGCGCCGGCGTCCCACCGGCCGCCGGGCCCGCTCCACGCGACGGCCGCCACGCTGCCCTCGGCGATGCGGGGGAGCAGTCGGGCCGCGGCCTGGTCGTCGCCGAGGGCCAGCAGCAGGTTGGTGGCCAGCACGCTGCCCAGCAGCGGCGACGGGGTGAGCGTGCGACCGAGTTCTTCGAGGACGAGCTGGACCGCGCGGGCCCCGGCCCCGGCGCCCCCGAAACGCTCCGGGACGGCGAGCGCCGCAACCCCGATCTGCTCGCAGAGGACGGCCCACAGCTCGGTGTCGTAGCCGGCCGGCGTCTCGACGGCGCGCCGCACCGCAGCGCTGTCCGACCGCTTGGCGACCAGCGTCGCGACGGCGTCCCGCAGCCCGCGCTGCTCGTCGGTGAGGGCCGTCATCGCAACGCCGCCAGGACGCGGTCGCGGTGGAACCGTTGCGGGCCCCAGGCGGACGCGAGCGCACGCACCTTCGTCAGCCACAGCGCGAGGTCGTACTCGGCGGTGTAGCCGATCGCGCCGTGAACCTGCAGCGCGGTGCGGGCGGCGCGGTACGCCGCATCGGTGCAGGCGACCTTGGCCGCGGAGACGTCCCGCGACGCGAGCGGCGAGCCGAGGGCGAGGGCCGCGCCGAAGAGCAGCGGGCGAGCGAGGTCGAGGGCGACGGCGGCGTCGGCCAGCTGGTGCTTCACCGCCTGGAACGATCCGATCGGTGCCCCGAACTGGCGCCGCTGCTTGGCGTAGGCCGTCGCGCGGTCGAGCAGTGCGGCCCCGGCCCCGTGAAGCTGCGCGGCGGTGGCGAGCACACCCCGGTCGAAGGCCGGCGCCGGCTCCACCTCGGCGAGCGGCTCGAGCGGCTCCACCTCGGCCAGCCGCCGGGCCCGGTCGACCGAGGCCGGCTCGCCGACCACCCGGGCCGTCGACAGCGTGGTGCCGTCCACGACGTAGACGGCGTCGGCCACGCCGCCGTCCAGCGCGAACGGGACGTGCGGGGGCAGCGCGAGCGAGGCCGGCACCTGCGGGTCGGTCGCGTCCCCGAGCAGCGCCGGCAGGACCGCGATCGACTCGACGTACGGGCCGGGGACGGCGGCCCGGCCGAGCTCCTCGAAGGCGAGCACCAGCCCGACCGGCTCGCTCGCGAGCTCGGCCAGCCCGAGCTCGACCAGCCGGGTCCACAGCTTGCGCCCGGGCGCGGCATCGCCGTCGGCCCAGGCCCGGACGACCGCGGGCGTGCCGGCGTCGGCGAGCAGCTCGCGCAGGGCGGCGGCGAAGTCCGCCTGCTCCGGTGGCGGAAGGAACCTCATCCGCCCCGCCCTCCCCGCCCCGTCCGGTTGAGTGGCGCCTTCCGGGGTGAGTGGCGCTCTATAAGGCGCCACTCAACCCGAAGGGCGCCACTCAACCGGGAGGGGCCGGCCACCGCAGCGCGGGTCATCGGGGCAGCCCCAGCAACCGCTCGGCGACGACGTTGCGCTGGATCTCGTTCGTGCCGGCGTAGATCGGGCCGGCGAGCGAGAAGAGGTAGCCGCTCGTCCAGTCGTCGACGAGTTCGGCCCGCGCACCCTGCAGGTCGAGCGCGGTCTCGTGCAGCGCGACGTCGAGCTGTGACCAGAACAGCTTGCCGATCGACGACTCGGCCCCGAGCTCGCCGCCGTCGGCGAGCCGGCTGACCGTGGCCCAGGTGTGCAGCTCGTACGCGCGGGCACCGATCCAGGCGTCGACGACCCGGTCGGTGAGCGCGGTGTCGGCGCAGCCGTCGGCCAGGGCCAGGAGGCGGCCGGCGGCGGCGAGGAACCGGCCGGGGGAGCGCAGCGAGAGGCCGCGCTCGTTCGAGGCCGTCGCCATCGCGACCCTCCAGCCGTCGCCGACGCCGCCCAGCACGTCCGCGTCCGGGACGAAGACGTCGTCGAGGAAGATCTCGGCGAAGCCGGGTTCGCCGTCGAGCTGGGGGATGCCGCGGACGGTGACCCCGTCGGCCCGGAGGTCGAAGAGGAAGTAGGTCAGGCCGCGGTGCCGCTCGGCCGACGGGTCGGTGCGGAACAGCCCGAACCCGCGGTCGGCGTAGGTGGCGCGGGTCGACCAGGTCTTCTGCCCGGAGAGCAGCCAGCCGCCGTCGGTGCGCACGGCGCGCGACTTGATGCCGGCCAGGTCGCTGCCGGCCTCCGGCTCCGACCACGCCTGGGCCCAGATCTCGTCGGCCCGGGCCATCGGCGGCAGCAGGCGCTCGAGCTGCTCGGGCGTCCCGTGCGCGAAGAGGGTCGGGGCGAGCAGGAAGATACCGTTCTGGCTGACCCGCAGCGGCGCGTTCGCGGCGAAGTACTCCTGCTCGAAGACGACCCACTGGGTCAGCGACGCGTCCCGCCCGCCGAGCGCCGAGGGCCACGACACCACCGACAGCCGGGCGTCGGCCAGCGTGCGCTCCCAGTCCCGGTGGGCCTCGAAACCCTCGGCGGTGTCCATCGACAGCAGCCGCGGGGACGGGACGTGCGCCTGCAGGAACGAGCGGACCTCGTCCCGGAAGGCCAGTGTCTCCCCGTCGAACTCAAGATCCATCGGCCGACGCCTTCATCGACTTCGCGTCCATGCCGCCGAGGCTGTCGGCACCGACCTCGGCGTTGTGCGCGTGGGCGAAGTGATGCAGCCCGAAGACCGAGTCCATGCCGTTGCGCATGCCCATCGCGTCCTCGCACTGGTTCACCGCGCGCTTGGTGAGCGCGAGCCCGAAGCGGGGCATGGCGGCGATCCGGTCGGCGATCGCGAACGTCTCGTCGGCGAGCGAGTCCCGGGCGACGACCCGGTTGACCATGCCCCACTCGTAGGCCCGCTGGGCGCCGAACCGGTCGCCGGTGAACAGCACCTCCTTGGCCGCGCGCGGGCCGAGCACCCACGGGTGGGCGAAGTACTCGACGCCCGGGATGCCCATGCGCACGACCGGGTCGGCGAAGAACGCGTCGTCGGAGGCGACGATCAGGTCGCAGACGAACGCCAGCATCAACCCGCCGGCGATGCACGCGCCCTGCACCATCGCGATCAGCGGCTTGGGGATGTCGCGCCAGCGCCGGCACATGCCCAGGTAGACCTCCATCTCGCGGGCGTAGCGCAGGTCGCCGCCCTCGCGGCCGACGTGGTCCCACCAGATCGTCGCCGTGTTGTCGTAGTGGACGTCGACGTCGCGACCCGGCGTGCCGATGTCGTGGCCGGCCGAGAAGTGCTTGCCGGCCCCGCCCAGCACGATCACCTTCACGGCGTCGTCGTCGACGGCCCGCTGGAAAGCCCGGTCGAGGGCGTAGGTCATCGCCGAGTTCTGCGCGTTGCGGTAGTCCGGCCGGTTCATGGTGACGACGGCGGTCGAGCCGCGCACCTCGTACCGCACCACTTGCTCTTCGTCAGACACGGACGAACTCCTCACGCAGGACGGTCTTGAGCACCTTGCCCGACGGGTTGCGCGGCAGCCGGTCGACGAACTCCACCCGCCGCGGCACCTTGTAATTGGCCACGCGCTCGCGGCAGAACGCGATGACGTCGTCCGGCTCGAGGGCGGCCCCCGGCGAGCGGACGACGAGCGCGAGCCCGACCTCGCCGAGCCGCTCGTCCGGCAGGCCGACGACGGCCGATTCGGCCACCCCGTCGAGCCGGGCCAGGGCCTGCTCGACCTCGGCCGGGTACACGTTGAAGCCGCCGGAGATGTACATGTCCTTCAACCGGTCGGTGATCGTCAGGTAGCCGGCCTGATCGAGCGTGCCGATGTCGCCGGTGTGCAGCCAGCCGTCGGCGTCGATCGCCGCGGCCGTCGCCTCCGGGTCGTCGAGGTAGCCGAGCATGACGTTGGGGCCGCGCAGCAGCAGCTCGCCGCGCTCCCCGATCCGGGTCTCGAAGCCGGCGACGGCCCGCCCGCAGGTCCGGGCCACGAGTTCGGGCGGGTCCTGGCGGCGGCACATGGTCGCGACCACGGCCTCGGTCATGCCGAACGCGGTCAGCACGATCTCGAAGCTGAGCTCGCGCTGCATCCGCTCGACGAGCGCGACCGGGACGACCGCCGCGCCGGTGACGGCGAAGCGCAGGGACGAGAGGTCGTACTCCCCGCGGGCCGGGTGGTCGAGGATGGTCTGGTAGATCGTGGGGGCGCCGGGCAGCACGGTGATCCGCTCGGTCTCGATGAGGCGCATCGCCTCCTCGACCTCGTACACCGCCTGCGGCACGATCGTCGCGCCGGTCAGCAGGCAGACGACGATGCCGGCCTTGTAACCGAAGCTGTGAAAGAACGGGTTGATGACGAGGTAGCGGTCGGCGGCGGCCACCTCGCCGCACTCGGCCCAGGCCCGGGCGACGTCCACGACCTGGCGGTGGGCCGACAGCACGCCCTTCGAGCGGCCGGTCGTGCCGGACGTGAACAGGATGTCGCTGATGTCGTCGGGGCCGACCGCGGCCGCCCGGGCGTCGACCGCCTCGTCGCCGATGCCGGCGGCGTGCTGCTCGAGGTCGGCCCAGTCGATGACGCCATCGGCCGGTGGCGAGTCGTCCAGCCGGACCTGCACCACGGTGTGCAGCGCCGGCAGCGCGCCCGCCGCCCGCAGCTGAGCCAGCCGGTCGGCCCCCAGGAAGGGGCCGACCACCACGAGCACGGCCGCCCGGGTGCGCTCCAGGATGTCGTGGGCCTCGGGCCCGGTGAACCGCGAGTTGATCGGCACCAGCGTCGCGCCGGCGTGGTGCGCCGCCAGTGCCGCGATCACCCACTCGGGCGTGTTCGGCGCCCAGACGGCCACCCGGTCACCCGGCCGGACCCCGCGGGCGAGGTAGAAGCGGGCCGCGCCACGCACCGCCCCGAGCAGTTCGGTCCACGTGAGCCGGGTCGCGCCGGCCACCAGGGCCTCGCCGTCGGCGAACTCGCGCGCAGCCCGCGTGAGCGCTTCGGGGATGGTCGTCATGCCGGCTCCTGACCTACCTAGCAAGTGCTTGGTAGGGTACCGTACCGGCATGACGACGAGCCAGCCGCAGACCGACGCGGAGTTCCGCGCCGAGGTCCGCGAATGGCTGGCCACGGCGCTGACGGGGGAGTTCGCCGCCCTGCGCGGCACCGGCGGTCCGGGGCGCGAGCACGAGGCGTTCGACGAGCGCCGGGCCTGGCAGAAGCATCTCGCCGCGGCCGGCTGGAGCTGTGTCGGTTGGCCGGTCGAGCACGGCGGCCGGGGCGCCTCGATCGCCCAGCAGGTGATCTTCCACGAGGAGTACGCGCGGGCCGACGCGCCGCGCAGCGTGAACCACCTCGGGGAGGAGCTGCTCGGCCCCACGCTCATCGCGTTCGGCACGCCCGAGCAGCAGGCCCGCTTCCTGCCGCGGATCCGGTCGGTCGACGAGCTGTGGTGCCAGGGCTACTCCGAACCCGACGCCGGCTCCGACCTCGCCGGCGTGACGACGTCGGCCCGGCTCGTCGACGGCCAGTGGTCGATCACCGGCCAGAAGGTGTGGACCTCGCTGGCGCACGTCGCCGACTGGTGCTTCGTCGTCGCCCGGACCGAACCGGGCTCGGCCCGGCACAAGGGGCTGTCCTACCTGCTCGTGCCGATGAAGCAGCCGGGCGTCGAGGTCCGGCCCATCCGCCAGCTCACCGGCACGGCCGAGTTCAACGAGGTCTTCTTCGACGACGCCCGCACCGACGAGTCGATGGTCGTCGGCGCGGTCGGCGACGGCTGGCGGGTCGCGATGGGCACGCTCGGCTTCGAGCGCGGCGTCGCCACCCTCGCCCAGCAGATCGCGTTCCGGCGCGAGCTACCAGGGCCTGCTCCGCGTTCGCCAGCCGCACCGGCGCCTTCGACGACCCGATCGTCCGCGAGCGGCTCACCCGGTCTGGCTCGGAGCTCGAGGTGATGCGCGCCCACGCGCAGCGCACCCTGGGCGTCAACGCCGGAACCCGGCCCGGCGCAGCGAGGCGCAGCGTGGCCAAGCTGCTCTGGGCGCACTGGCACCGCGACCTCGGCGAGCTCGCCATGGAGGTCGCCGGCGCCTCCTCGCTGGTCGAGGGTGCGGCCGGGCTCGACGAGTGGCAGCGGCTGTTCCTCTTCACCCGCGCGGACACGATCTACGGCGGCTCGGACGAGATCCAGCGCAACATCATCGCCGAGCGCACCCTCGGCCTGCCGCGAGAGGCCCGCACGTGAACCCGCCGCCGTACCCGCCCGGCCACGCGCTGCTCGACCGGCAAGGTCGCCGTCGTCACCGCCGCGGCCGGCGCCGGCATCGGGCAGGCCGCGGCCCGCCGGTGCCTCGAGGAGGGCGCCCGGGTCGTCATCAGCGACACCCACGAGCGGCGGCTCGGCGAGACGCTCGACGCCCTGAAGGCCGAGCACGGCGACGCGGTCGTCGCCGTCCGCGTGCAACGTGACCGACGAGGACCAGGTGCAGCGCCTCGTCATGACGGCCGGTCGACTCGTTCGGCCGGATCGACGTGATGATCAACAATGCCGGGCTCGGCGGCACGAAGTCGCTGCTCGAGATGGCCGACGACGAGTGGGGCGCGCGTCCTCGACGTCACGCTCAACGGCACGTTCCGCTGCACCCGGGCGGCGCTTGAAGCAGATGGTCGCGCAGGGCGGCGGCGGGGCGATCGTCAACAACTCCTCGGTGATCGGCTGGCGGGCCCAGGAGGGGCAGGCGCACTACGCGGCGGCCAAGGCCGGCGTGATGGCGCTGACCCGCTGCGCCGCGCTCGATGCCGCGCCGCACAACGTCCGGATCAACGCCGTCGCCCCGAGCCTCGCCATGCACCCGCACCTGGTGAAGGTCACGAGCGACGAGTTGCTGGCCGAGCTCACCAAGCGCGAGGCGTTCGGCCGCTACGCCGAGCCGTGGGAGGTCGCGAACGTGATGGTCTTCCTCGCCAGCGACTACGCGTCCTACCTCACCGGCGAGGTCGTCTCGGTACAGCAGGCAGACGACGCGCGATGCAGGGATCGCGTCGCATGCCCGCCCGGCACGTCAGTGCCCAACGCACGCGACCGCCGCGCCGAGCTCGCTCGCGATCGCCGCGCGGTCTTTCGCCGAGCGCGGCCTGCGGCCGGCGACGACCGTGCGCGACATCGCCGACGCTGCCGGCATCCTCTCCGGCAGCCTCTACCACCATTTCGACTCCAAGGAGTCGATGGTCGACGAGATCCTGCGCGGCTTCCTCGACGCGCTCTTCGACCGGTACCGCGCCGATCGTGGCCCAGGACCTCGGCCCCCGCGGCACCCTCGAGGCGTCGTCATCGCGTCGTTCGAGGCGATCGACGAGCACAACGCGGCGGTGGCGATCTACCAGGCCGAGGCACGGCGGCTGGCCGACCAGCCCCGCTTCGCCTACATCGGCGAGCGCCTCGTCGAATTCCGCCGGCTCTGGCACGAGGTGCTGGACGCCGGCATCGCCGACGGCAGCTTCCGCCCCGATCTCGACGTCGAGCTGTCCTACCGGTTCCTGCGCGACACCGTCTGGGTCGGCGTCGGCTGGTACCGCCCGGGCGGCAAGCTGACGATCGACGCCATCGCCCGCCAATATCTCGCCATCGTCCTCGATGGCATCGCCGCCCCGCGCTGAGCCGCAACCGAAGGAGCCCGAACCATGGCCGAGGCCTATCTCGTCGACGCCGTCCGCACGCCGGTCGGCCGCCGCAAGGGCGCGCTGTCGCAGGTGCACCCGGCCGACCTCGGCGCGCACGTCATCACCGCGCTGTTCGACCGCAACCCGAGTGCCGACCCGGATGCGGTCGACGACGTCATCTTCGGCTGCACCGACACCCTCGGCCCGCAGGCCGGCGACATCGCCCGCACGTGCTGGCTGGCGGCCGGGTTCTCCGAGGAGGTCCCGGGCGTCACGGTCGACCGGCAGTGCGGGTCGAGCCAGCAGTCCGTCCACTTCGCGGCCCAGGCCGTGCTGAGCGGCACGGCCGAGCTCGTGGTGGCCGGCGGCGTGCAGAACATGACCGCGATCCCGATCGCGTCGGCGATGATGGTCGGCCCGCAGTTCGGCTTCGAGACCCCGTTCACCGGCTCGGTCGGGTGGGAGAAGCGCTACGGCGACCCATCGGTCAACGAGGTCTCGCAGTTCCGCGCGGCCGACCTGATCGCCGAGAAGTGGGACATCACCCGCGAGCAGATGGAGCAGTTCGCCTTCGACAGCCACCAGCGGGCGATCACTGCGATCGACGAGGGGCGGTTCGCGAACGAGATCGTGCCGTTCGGCGAGATGACGACCGACGAGGGGCCGCGCCGCGACACGTCGCTCGAGAAGATGGCCGAGCTGAAGACGCTGCGGGACGGCGGCCGGATCACCGCGGCGGTCGCGTCGCAGATCTCGGACGCGGCCAGCGCGACGCTGATCGCCTCGGAGGGCGCGGTGCGCCGGTTCGGCCTGACCCCGCGGGCCCGCATCCACCACTTCTCGGTTCGCGGCGATGACCCGATATACATGCTCACCGCACCGATCCGGGCCACCCGCTACGCGCTGGGCAAGGCCGGGATGACCCTCGACGACATCGACCTGGTCGAGATCAACGAAGCCTTCGCCTCGGTCGTGCTCGCGTGGGCGAACGACACCGGTGCCGACCTCGCCAAGGTCAACGTCAACGGCGGTGCCATCGCGCTCGGCCACCCGATCGGCGCCACCGGGACCAAACTGATGGCCACGCTGCTCAACGAGCTCGAGCGGACGGGCGGCCGCTACGGCCTGCAGACGATGTGCGAGGGCGGCGGGCAGGCGAACGTCACCATCATCGAGCGGCTCTAGGAGGCTGCCGCCAAGGGCCTGCCCCGAAGGGGAACCCAGCAGGCCGGTGCAACTTCCCGATCCCGGCTGTGACCAGCACCGAGCAGCAGCGCGCGGCCACCGGCCGCCCGCGGCGATCACCGGTCCTCGCGACGCTCAGACGCCGACAGCCGCGCGCAGCCGGTCGGCGAGGGCCTGCATCTGCTGCACCTCGTTCTGCATCGCGTCGATCTTGGCCTGCACCTTGGCGGCGTTCTCGTGATCGCCGGCCGCGTTGTAGCAGTTGACCAGCATCACCAGGCAGCCGATGTAGGCGCCGTACGACCCGATGAGGATGACCAGATTCGACAGCACCGCCGCCGGGATCGCCGCCGGCGCAGCCGTACCGCCGGACGCGGCTGTGCCGGCGGCGGCCGCGGCGTCGATCGCCGCGTCCAGGGCCATGCCCCCGCCGATGCAGATCACGGCCGCGCTACCCGCGGCGATCGCCTCTCCCAAACAAGCCATCTCGGTCGCTCCTTCTCAGGCCACTGCGTTGTCGTCGGGGCCGGGCGTGATGCCGACCACCTGGGCCAGGTAGGTGTCGTGGTCGCCGGTGTCCATCAGGGTGGCGAGCTCCGGGAAGCTGCTCTTCCAGCCGACCAACTCCTGCTGGAGGTCGTCGGGGATGACAACCTGGCCGTCGCCCGCTGCCGCTCCGGCCGCGCCCCCTTCGGTACCGGCGGCCCCGTCGGCCGGCGTCGCCTCCACCGGCTGCCACTGCGAGCCGTCCCACCGGTAGTTGCCGTCGGGGGAGAGCTGCCCCTCCTGCTGGGTGTCGGCCGGCGTGTCGCTCGAGCCGGTCGCCGCGCCGGCGCTGCTGGCCGCGTCGGCGGGGGTGTCGGCGACCGACTTCCATTCGTTGGCCGAGGTGTCCCACCAGTAGTTGCCGTCCTCCGACAGCTGGGCGCCTTCGGGTGCAGGCATGGCTCGATCCCTCCGACTCGAAAAAGCGTGCTTTCTCCTGGTACGAGGGTCGAGGTCGGGCCGGGCGCCGCCCACGCCGAACGGCGCGCACTCCGGTGAAGCAAGACCTGCCCCTGCGGGCAGCCGCAGCGGGGGCGGCCACTTGCCCGAAGTAGTGAATGCTGATTCACTGCTTTGGTGGCATACCGGCGCACCCCGGAGATCCAGGCCCGCCTCGACGCCCAGCGGGCCGCGATCGTCGCCGCCGCAGCGGCGATCCTCGCCGAGGACGGGTACGCCGGGTGCAGCATCGCCGCCGTCGCGGCCCGGGCCGACGTCGCGGCCGGCACCGTCTACCGGCACTTCGCGAGCAAGGCCGACCTGGTGGCCGAGGTCTTCCGCAGCATCGTCACCCTCGAGGTCGACCGGGTCCGGGCCGCGGCCAGCAGCGGCAGCGCCACCGAGCGGACCGCCGCGGTGATCGAGACCTTCGCCGGCCGGGCCCTGCGCGCCCCGCGCCGGGCGTACGCGCTGCTGGCCGAGCCGGTCGACCCGGCGATCGACGAGCTGCGCCTGGAGTTCCGGCGGGCCTTCCGCGACGTCATTGCCGCGGCGATCGAGGGCGGCGTCGTCACCGGCGAGCTACCTGCCCAGAACGCGTCCGTGGTCGCGGCCGCCCTCGTCGGGGCGATCGGCGAGGCCCTGATCGGCCCGCTGGCCGCCGGGGGGCGCCGCGCGGACACCGTCACGTCATTGATCGAGTTCGCCACCCGAGCCGTAGGAGGTCACGTCCATGCCGACGCATGAAGTCACCAACCAGGTACCGCCGCTCGTCGGCCAGGACATCAGCACCCACCCGGCCCTCGTGGAGGGGCTGCATCGCGAGGGCGCCGGCTTGGGCCGAGGACGAGGTCCGCGCGCTCGGGGCGCTGGGCAACAGCGAGTGCTGGCAGGAGGCCGGGCGCCTCGCGAACGAGCACCCGCCGGTGCTGCGCACGCACGACCGCTACGGCCACCGCATCGACGAGGTCGAGTACCTGCCGCAGTACCACGACCTGATGCGCACGGCCGTCGAGCACGGGCTGCACGGCGCCCCGTGGGCCGACGAGCGCCCGGGCGCCCATGTCGCCCGCGCGGCCAAGGTCGTCTCGTGGGGAGTGACCGACGCCGGGCACCTCTGCCCGATCTCGATGACCTACGCCGTCGTCCCGGCACTGCGGACCACGCCCGAGCTCGCCGACCGGTACGAGCCCCTGCTCACCAACCGGGAGTACGACTACGGCCTGCGGGCCCCGCTGGGCAAGCGCGGCCTCATCGCCGGCATGTCGATGACCGAGAAGCAGGGTGGCTCCGACGTCCGGGCCAACACGACGCAGGCCGTACCGGCCGGCGACGGCACCTACCGGCTGACCGGGCACAAGTGGTTCACCTCCGCCCCGATGTCCGACCTGTTCCTGACCCTGGCGCAGGCACCGGGCGGCCTCTCCTGCTTCCTCGTGCCGCGGGTGCTGCCCGACGGCAGTCGCAACGCCTTCTACCTGCAGCGGCTCAAGGACAAGCTCGGCAACAAGTCCAACGCGTCGAGCGAGGTCGAGTACGACGGTGCCTTCGGCTGGCTCGTCGGCGCCGAGGGGCGCGGCGTCGCCACGATCATCGAGATGGTCAACATGACCCGCCTCGACTGCGCCCTGATGGCGGCCGGAGGCATGCGGATCGGCACCGCCCACGCCGTCCACCACGCGACCCACCGGTACGCGTTCGGCAAGGCCCTGATCGACCAGCCGGCGATGGCCAACGTGCTGGCCGACCTCGCGATCGACTCCGAGGCGGCGACGACCGTCGTCCTGCGGATCGCCGGCGCCGTGGACCGGGCGGCGCGGGGCGACGAGGCCGAGAAGGCGTTCCGGCGGGTCGCGCTGTCGGTCACGAAGTACTGGCTCTGCAAGCGCCTGTCGCCGCACACGGTCGAGGCCCTCGAGTGCCTCGGCGGCAACGGCTACGTCGAGGACTCGGGCATGCCGCGCCTCTACCGGGAGGCACCGCTGGTGTCGATCTGGGAGGGCTCGGGCAACGTGGCCGCGCTCGACACGCTGCGCGCGATGGGCAAGGAGCCGCACGCGATCGAGGCGTTCTTCACCGAGCTCGACCTCGCCGCCGGCGCCGACGCGCGCTACGACGACGCCCTCGCGCTGCTGCGCAAGCAGTTCACCGACCAGGACGCGTTGCCGTTCCGGGCCCGCCGCATCGTCGAGCAGATGGCGATGCTGCTGCAGGGCTCGCTGTTGCTGCGCCACGGCAACGCAGCCGTTGCCGACGCGTTCGTCGCCTCCCGGTTGGCCGGCGACTGGGGGGTGGCCTACGGGACGCTGCCGGCCGGCGTCGACACCGCGGCCATCCTCGACCGGGCTCGAGTGGGTCATTGAGCTGGCGTGACGGCCTGACCGAGGGCCGGGACTCGCTGTTCGCCGGCCGACCGGCGCCGGCCGATCGCGCGGACTACCCGACGCTGACCTACGAGGTCACCGGCCGGATCGCGCGCATCACGTTCAACCGGCCTGAGCACGGGAACGCGATCACGCCGGACACGCCGCTCGACCTCGCGCACGCGGTCGAGCGGGCCGACCTCGACCCGCGGGTGCACGTCACGGTCGTCTCGGGGCGGGGGAGCGGGTTCTGCGGCGGTTACGACCTAGGGCTGTTCGCGGAGCAGGACATGGCCGACGCCACCGCCACCGTCCCGCGTGACGGCACCGTGCTCGACCCGGTCGCCCAGGCCCGCAACCACGACCCGTCGCGGGTCTGGGATCCGATGGTCGACTACGCGATGATGAGCCGCTTCAACCGCGGCTTCGCCAGCCTGCTGCACGCGAACAAGCCGACGGTCGCGAAGATCCACGGCTTCTGCGTCGCGGGCGGCAGCGACATCGCGCTGTTCGCCGACCAGATCATCGCCGCGGCCGACACCAAGATCGGCTACCCGCCGGCGCGGGTGTGGGGCATCCCGGCGGCCGGCATGTGGGCCCACCGGATCGGCGATCAGCGGGCGAAGCGGCTGCTGTTCACCGGCGACACGATCACCGGCGCCGAGGCGGCGGAGTGGGGGTTGGCGGTCGAGGCGCCGACGGCGGCGGAGCTCGACGACCGGACGGAGATCCTGCTCGAGCGCATCGCGCGGATGCCGCTGAACCAGTTGATGATGGCCAAGCTGGCGCTCAATTCGGCGCTGCTGGCCCAGGGCGTCGCCACCAGCGGGATGGTCAGCACGGTGTTCGACGGGATCGCCCGGCACACCCGCGAGGGCCACGGCTTCGTGGAGCGGGCGGTGGCGGTGGGCTACCGGGAGGCGGTGCGGGAACGGGACGAGCCGTTCGGGGATGCCGGGCGGACGGTGTTTCGCGGCTGAGGCCGCGGCGGTCAGCTCGCCTGGCGGTGCGGGGAGGCCATCGCGAGGTCGCGGTACCGCGACCCGGTGCAGTGGCCGTCCGGCAGGATCTCGCCGAAGTCCTCGAAGACGACGACGCCGTTGCACAGCAGGCTCCACCCCTGCTCGGGGTGGGCGGAGACGACGTGGGCCGCGTCCCGGTCGACGGCGTCAGCCGTGGGGCAGGCCGGGATGTGGCGGCACAGGCGGGGGGCCGGGGTGGTGGCCGTTGTCTCAGTCATCTCAGTTCCTGCAATCGCTTCCGGTGGGTCGTGGTCGATTGTGCTTGAAAAAGTTCAGTTGTAAAGCAAACTCGCTGGAGTCGTCCCCCAAGAGGTATAAACCCGTAACGCTGATACGCTGTGAAATCCGCGTCAAATGTTATCTCACCGTAATCTAACATCCGGACAACAACGGAGAAGGTGCCCGGGCCCTGGCGCGGGCGCCCCGGATGCCCGTCCGGCCGGGTGCGGTCAGGTTCGCCCGTCTCGATCCTGGGCCCGCCGCAGGGTCGCCCCGCGCGGCACCCAGTCGGCCAGGACGGCCGGGAAGCCGGCGGCGAGCGCGGCCCGGATCACCTCGTCGTCGTCGTCGTCGATCACCGCCGCGATGCCCCGGGACCGCAGCCGCCGCAGCACGTCGAGCTTGTAGCGGGGGGCGGGACGGTAGTCGTGGTCCGGGCGCAGGTGCAGCTCGTCGGCCGGGAGCCCGTTACTGCGCAGCCAGTCCGTCGTCACCGCACGCAGCCACTCGGGGCGGCCGGTCAGCCACACGATGTCGTGCTCGCGCCGCAGGTCGGCGACGAGGCGCGCCCCCTCGGCCAGCAGCGGGTCGCGGTCGGCGGCCCGGAAGAAGCCGGTCCACGAACGGTGCCGCCCCTCGAGGTGGTGCACCCGGTGCCGGACGTCGGCCACGACCCCGTCGATGTCGAACACGGCCAGGTGGCGCGAGCGGCGCGGCTCGGGAGCGCTGCCCACCAACTCTCGACCGCTCCTCGGCTCGCCGTGCCCACTCGTCCTCCTGCGCGAGCGTAGACTCACCAAATCGTGCGATTCGTTGGCCCCGCCCCGTCGTTCGAACTCACCTACGGCGACGTCTTCATGGTCCCCGTCCGGTCCGATGTGCCGTCCCGGTTCGACGTCGATCTGGCCGCCCGCGACGGAAGCGGCATCACCGTCCCGATCGTCGTCGCCAACATGACCGCGGTCGCCGGCCGGCGGATGGCCGAGACGGTCGCCCGCCGCGGCGGCCTGACCGTGCTGCCCCAGGACATCCCCCTGCCGGTCGTGCGCGACGTCGTGCAGTGGGTGAAGACCCGGCACCCGCTCATCGACACCGCGCTCACGCTGGCGCCGTACAGCACGGTCGGCGAGGCGCTGGCGCTGCTGCCCAAGCGCGCGCACGGCGCAGTCGTCGTGGTCGACGACGACCGGCGGCCGGTCGGCGTGGTCACCGAGCACGACTGCGCCGGGGCCGAGCGGTTCGCGCAGCTCCACCAGGTGATGACGCCCGAGCCGCTGACCCTGCGCGACCCCATCGATCCGGTCACGGCCTTCGACCAGCTCGAGGCCAAGCGCCGCAAGGTCGCGCCGGTGGTCGACGGCGACGGCAAGCTGCTCGGCGTCCTGACCCGGACCGGCGCGCTGCGCTCGACGATCTACCGCCCGGCCGTCGACGACCGGGGCCGGCTACGGGTCGCGGCCGCGATGGGGGTCAACGGCGAGGTGAAGGAGCGCGCGGCCGAGCTGCTCGAGACCGGTATCGACCTGCTCGTCCTCGACACCGCGCACGGCCACCAGCAGCGGATGCTCGAGGCGCTCGGCGCGGTGCGGGCGCTCGACCCGCAGGTGCCGATCGTGGCCGGCAACGTCGTCTCGGCCGAGGGCACCCGCGACCTCATCGAAGCCGGTGCCGACATCGTCAAGGTCGGCGTGGGTCCCGGCGCCATGTGCACCACCCGGATGATGACCGGCGTCGGCCGCCCGCAGTTCTCGGCCGTGCTCGAGTGCACCGAGGCGGCCGCCGAGCTCGGCCGGCACGTCTGGGCCGACGGGGGAGTGCGCCACCCGCGCGACGTCGCGCTCGCGCTCGCCGCCGGCGCCTCCGCGGTGATGGTGGGCTCGTGGTTCGCCGGCACCTACGAGTCACCCGGCGACCTGCACGTCGCCCCGGACGGCCGGCTCTACAAGGACAGCTTCGGCATGGCCTCGGCCCGGGCCGTCGCCCGGCGCACGAGCACCGAGACCGCGTTCGAGCGGGCCCGCAAGGCGCTGTTCGAGGAGGGCATCTCGACCGGCCGCCAGTTCCTCGACCCGGCCCGTCCCGGCGTGGAGGACCTCATCGACACGATCACGGCCGGCGTGCGCTCGGCCTGCACCTACACCGGGGCGGCCAGCCTGGCCGAGTTCCACGAGCGGGCGCAGGTCGGCGTGCAGAGCCCGGCCGGGTACGCCGAAGGGCGCCCGCTGCACGCCGGCTGGTGAGAGGGTAGAGCGGTGGGGCACGACCACGAACATCGCGCACGCGGCGCCGGCGACCGGCGCTGGCTGCTGGCCGCCCTCGGCGTCATCGTCGCGTTCATGGTCGCCGAGGTCGTCGCCGGCCTGCTCGCGCACTCCCTGGCGTTGCTCGCCGACGCCGGCCACATGCTCACCGACGCCGCCGCGCTGCTCGTCGCGGTGGTCGCCTCCCGGCTGGCCGAGCGGCCGGCGCGGGGTGCGTACACGTACGGCTTCGCGCGGGTGGACGCGCTGTCCGGGCAGGCCAACGGCATCACGCTGTTGCTGCTCGCCGCCTGGTTCACCTTCGAGGCGATCAGCCGGCTCGTCCACCCGAGCAGCGTCCACGGCGGCGTCGTCGCTGTCGTTGCGGCCGTGGGGGCCGTGGTCAACCTGGTCGCCACCGCCCTGGCCGGGCGGGCCGACCGCGAGAGCCTGAATGTGCGCGGCGTCCTGGCCCACCTGATCACCGACATCTGGGCCTTCGCCGCCACGTTGTCGGCCGGCCTGGTCATCCTCTGGACGGGGTGGCTGCGCGCCGATGCCGTCGCCTCGCTGGTCGTCGCCGTCATCATGGCCTGGACCGGGCTGCGCCTCGTGCGCGAGGCCGGCCGCATCTTCCTCGAGGCCGCGCCACCCGGCGTCGATCCGCAGGCGCTCGGCGACGATCTCGCCCGGGCCGAGGGGGTGGCGCAGGTGCACGACCTGCACGTCTGGGTCCTGGGTTCGCGGGCGACGGCGATGTCGGCCCATGTCCTGGTCGACCCGCCCTACGACTGCCACGAGGTCGCCGACGCGCTGCGCGGCCGGCTGGCCGACCGGTACGGGATCGAGCACGTGACGCTGCAGGTCGACCACGCGCTGGACAACGTGCACGACGCCGAGAACTGCGCCGACGCCCACGGCACCGTCCACGTCGCGCCGGGTATAGAGCAACGCGGGTAGGTCCCACACGATCAATGGGAGGATCCGACGATGCTGCTGCCGATGTCGCCGACGGACTCGCTGTTCCTGCTCGCCGAGTCGCGCGAACACCCGATGCACGTGGGGAGCCTGCAGCTGTTCGTCCCGCCCGAGGGGGCCGATGCCCTCGACGTCCGCCGCCTGTTCGACGAGGAGATCGCCAAGGACGAGGTCGCGCCGCTGTTCCAGAAGCGGGCCCGCCGCTCGATCACCTCGCTCGGGCAGTGGGGCTGGGAGACGGACCGGATGTTCGACCTCGAGCACCACGTGCGGCGCAACGCGCTGCCCCGGCCCGGGCGCATCCTCGAACTGCTCGCGCTCTGCTCGCGGCTGCACTCGACGTTGCTGGACCGGCACCGGCCGCTGTGGGAGCTGCACCTCATCGAGGGCCTGGAGGACGGCCGCTATGGCGTCTACTTCAAGGTGCACCACTCGCTGGTGGACGGCGTCTCGGCCCTGCGGCTGCTGGCCAAGATGCTCAGCACCGACCCGGACGCTCGGGGGATGCCGGCCCCGTGGGCGCCGCGCGAGCAGCGGCCCCGGCCGCAGCACGACGGTGCCTCGCCGGCGCAGACCGCGCTTTCCACGCTCGGCGACACGGTGGGGCTCGTCCCCGCCCTCGCCCGCACGGTGAACCGTGCGCTCAAGGAGCAGAGCGGCACGCTGTCGCTGTCGGCGCCGAAGTCGATGTTCAACGTGCCGATCACGGGGGCCCGCAGGTTCGCCGCCCAGTCATGGCCGATGGAGCGGATCCGCCGCATCGGTAAGGCCGGCGATGCGACGGTGAACGACGTCGTGCTCGCCATGTGCAGCGGTGCGCTGCGCAACTACCTGCTGAGCATGGACGCGCTGCCAGACTCACCGCTGATCGCGATGGTGCCCGTCTCGCTGCACGGCGACGAGGCGCGCTCCGGCTCCGGTGACGGCGGTGGGAACGCGGTCGGCGCGGTCATGTGCAACCTCGGCACGCATCACGACGACCCGGCCGAGCGGCTCTCGACCGTCCACCGGTCGATGGAGGAGGGCAAGCAGGCCCTGCGCTCGATGAGCCAGCTGCAGATCCTCGCGATGAGCGCGCTGGCGCTGAGCCCGCTGGCGATCTGGCCGCTGCTGCGGCTGACCGGCTCGGTGCGGCCGCCGTTCAACCTGGTGATCTCGAACGTCCCTGGGCCGCGGCAGCCGATGTACTGGAACGGCGCGCGGCTGGACGGCCTGTACCCGCTCTCGATCCCGCTCGAGGGACAGGCGCTGAACATCACCTGCACGAGCTACTCCGACGAGATCGCCTTCGGGCTCACCGGCTGCCGGCGCACGGTGCCACACCTGCAGCGTCTGCTCGGCTACCTCGACTACGAGCTCACCGCGCTCGAGGGTGCGGTCGGCGTCTGACCTCCGGTACTCCTGCGTGGTGACCGGGTCAGTTGTGGTACTGGCCGACCCAGGCGAGGCGCCAGGTGTTGGGGCCGAGGTAGCCGTTGGGCACCAGGCCGTTGAGCCGCTGCAACTGCTTGACCATGCGCAGGGTGTTCGGACCGTACTCGCCGGTGCCGACCGGGAAGTAGCCGCGCTTGTGCATCTGGTCCTGGAAGACCTTGATGTGGCGGCTGTTCTCGCCGTACGTGTACCAGTGCGAGCCGCCGGGGAAGGCCGGGATGCGCGGCGCCGCGGTAGCCGTCGTCGAGTAGCGACCGGTCCAGGCGAGGCGCCAGGTGTTGGGGCCGAGGTAGCCGTTGGGCACCAGGCCGTTGAGCCGCTGCAACTGCTTGACCATGCGCAGGGTGTTCGGACCGTACTCGCCGGTGCCGACCGGGAAGTAGCCGCGCTTGTGCATCTGGTCCTGGAAGACCTTGATGTGGCGGCTGTTCTCGCCGTACGTGTACCAGTGCGAGCCGCCCGGGAAGGCCGGGATCCGCGCCGGGATCCGCGCCGGGGTGCTCGCCGGCGGGGCGGGTGTCGGGGCGGGCGTGCCGGCCCGCGGCAACCGGATGTCGGCGGTGCGTCCGGAGCGGGCGTCGGCGTCCTCGCGCAGGCCGAGCATCGCCGCGCACTGCCACGGCTGCCAGCCCCGCTGCCGGTAGAGGATCAGCGCCCGGGCGTCCTGCTCGGCCCTGGACGCGCGGTTCGGGTAGCCCCGGCCGCCGACGCTGCGCCAGGTCGGGACGTCGAACTGGTAGGCCCCGTAGTGATCGTTGCCGGTGTCGATCGAGTAGTTGTTGCTCGACTCGCACATCCGCAGCCGGTACCACGTGTGCGGCGACGGGTCGGCCGAGGCGGAGGTCGTCGGCAGGACGATGCTCGTCGCGAGCAGGCCGGTCAGCAGCGCACCCACCGTCCAGCGAGTCGGGCGGATCCGCCGCGCTCGCACGGGCCCGGCCCCGGGACCGGGTGCGCCACGGCCGGGGGAGTTCTGTTCGGCGGCCCACTCGGCGAAGAAGGCCGAGGAGTATCCGGACTGCAGTGCCACGATCGACGTCCTTCCGGCGTTCGGCCCCGGGGGGAGGGCCTCGCGTCGGCGCCACACACGCTGCTCGAGCCGGCGACCGACTTGGTCTCAGGTACACCAACCGTCACACAGGTCACTTGAATGTGCAACCGTGTCAGGGCTGTTTGTGCCGGTTTCCACGGCGTGTCGCCGACGAGATGACGGCCTGGAGTGCTATCGGTCGGCAATCGATGCCGTCCGACACGTCCGGACAGTTGGTTTGCACCCGTGGCAGCTGCTATCGCTGCGCTGGAACGGGAGATAGCGACCGGTGCAGATGCAGACCGCGCGCTGGACGCACCCGTCAGAGGTCGAGGGTGACCCGTCCGGATGCACGGGACACGCAGATCGCCATCCGGGTCGCGCGTTGGTCGTCGGTCAGGCACCGGTCGCGGTGCTCGACCTCGCCGCCCAGCAGTGCCACCGGGCAGGTGCCGCAGAAGCCCTGCTGGCACGAGTACGCGATGTCCGGCAGCACCCGGAGCACCGCCGTCAGCGCCGTCTCGTCGGCCCCGACCGGGACGACATGACCGCTGCGGGCGAGCACGGCCTGGAACGGCCGGCCGCCGACGACCGGGGGCGGGGAGAAGCGCTCGTGGTGCAGCGACGAGACCCGCTGCGACCGGGGCGCCGAACGCAGGGCGTCGATCATCGGCGGCGGGCCGCAGGCGTAGAGCGCCGCGCCGTACGGTCCGGGGGCGAGCAGGTCCGCCCCGGCCGGCGGCCCGGCCTCGTCGTCGGGGCGGACGAGCACGCGCTCGGGTCCGAAGGTCGCGAGCTCATCAAGGAACGGCATGGACGCCCGGCTCCGACCGGTGTAGACGAGCTGCCAGTCCGCGCCCCGCGCGGCCGCGGCCCGCACCATCGGCAGGATGGGCGTGATGCCGATGCCACCGGCCACGAACAGGTAGCGGTCGGCCGTGATGAGCGGGAACGCCTGGCGCGGTCCGCGCAGCGTCAGCTCGTCGCCCGGCCGCAGGGCGTGCAGTTCGATCGATCCACCGCCGCCATCGGCGATGCGGCGCACCGCGATCCGGTACCGGCTGTGATCGGCCGGATCACCGCAGAGCGAGTACTGGCGCAGCCGGCCCGACGGCAACTCGACGTCGACGTGCGCGCCGGGATGCCACGTCGGCAGGGAGCCACCCGCTGCGGGGACGAGCTGCAGGCTCACGACGTCCTCGCCCTCGACCCGGCGTCCGTCGAGCCGGACTCGCAGCCGCCGGTCGACCGGCCGGACGTCCGGGCGCAACCGGCCGGAGAAGCCGGAGACCTTCTCGTACGCGGCGACGATCACGGCCAGCGCCCGCATGCTGGCCGCCTGCGGGCGGTACGGGGCGAGCCCGGTCACGACCGGGCCGCGGCCGCGAGGCCGTCGGCCTGCAGCGCGGCGGGGGACTGGGCGAGGTAGGCGACGGCCTGGCTCGTCGAGCCCTCCTGGGTGGGGTGGTAGCCCGGCTGCAGGTAGCGCCAGGCGCAGCCGGCGATGTTCAGGTAGCTCGGCGTCAGCCCCTTGCGGGCCGTGCGCAGCAGGTCGCGCCAGCCGGCCCGGGCCGGCTGGTCGAGCGTCGGGTCGTGGGTCATCAGGTACTGCACGCCACGGGCCCACAGGTAGCAGAGCGCGGTCGCGCCGACGACGTAGGTCCGCGCACGCCGCAGGTACCGCCCGTCGACGTGCATGTAGACATCGTAGGCGACGGCCCGGTGCTCGACCTCCTCGGCGCCGTGCCAGCGCAGCAGGTCGAGCATCCGCTCGTCGGCCCCGGCGACGTCGAGGCCGGGGGAGTTCAGCACCCAGTTGCCGAGGAACGCGGTCACGTGCTCGACCGCGGCGACGACGGCGAGGCGTTCGATCAGCCACTCCTCGCGCTTCTTGCCGGTGAGGTTGCGCGAGCCCAGCAGCCGCCGGAACAGGTGCTCGAGGTCGGCGACGTACTCGGACGTGTCCAGCCCCTGCTCGGCAAAGTGGTCCTGGACGCCCTGGTGGGCGGCGGCGTGCATGCCCTCCTGGCCGATGAAGCCGAGGACGTCCTCGCGGAGCTGGTCGTCCTGGATGAGCGGCAACGCCTCGGCGAAGACCTTCACGAACCAGCGCTCGCCCTCGGGCAGCAGGATGTGCAGGACGTTGAGCATGTGCGACGCGAACGCCTCGTCGGGGATCCACCGCAGCGGCAACCCGGTCCAGTCGAACTTGACCTCGCGGGCGTGCAGCGCGACGCGTTCGGGCTCGGCAGCGGGCTTGATCCGCACGGCGGCCATCGGCGTCCCCTTCGTCAGATCTTGTTGAGGTCGAGGCGGGCGATCCGGCGGCCGAGCGCCGGGGCGAACCGGCTCACCGCCCGCAGCGCCTTGGCCTCGGGCGTGATGACGGCGACCGGGCGGTCCGCGGCGACGGCCCGGACGATCTGCCGGGCCACCTTCTCCGGCGGGTAGCCGCGGCGCCGGTAGGACGCCACCGCGTGGTCGCGCCGGCGGGCGGCCGTCTCGGCGTCGACCCCGACGTGGATGGTCGTGCGGGAGATGTCCGTATCGATGAACCCGGGGCAGACGGCGGTGACCCCGATGCCGTCCGGGCCCAGCTCGGCCCGCAGGCACTCGGTGAGCATGAGGACGGCGGCCTTGCTGGTGGCGTAGGCGGGGTAGACCACCGACGGCGAGTACGAGGCCGCCGAGGCGATGTTGACGATGTGGCCGCCGGTGCCACGCTCGACCAGCTGGGCCGCGAAGAGCCGGCAGCCGTGGATGACGCTCCACACGTTGACGCCGAGGATCTTGGCCCAGTCGTCCGGCGAAGTGCCGAGGAACGTCCCGCCCATGCCGATGCCGGCGTTGTTCACCACGATGTCCGGCGTCCCGTGCTCGGCCCGGACCGCGGCCGCGAACGCGGTCCACTGCTCGGCGTCGGAGACGTCCAGGCGGGCGGCGGAGGCCCGCACGCCGAGTTGCCGGAGCTCGTCCACGGTCTCCTTGGCCGCCACGTCGTTGATGTCCGCGACGATGACGTCGGCCCCGCTGCGGGCGAACTCGAGCGCGGTCGCCCGGCCGATGCCGCGCCCGCCCCCGGTGACCACCACGAGCTTGCCGCCGAAGGCTCCGTGCGCAGCGCGACGTGCGGGCAGCGGCTCGCCGCCCGTCTTCGCGGCGATGAACTCGCTGGTGAGGCGGGCGATGAGGTCGGGACGCTCGCTGACCACCCAGTGCCCGCCGGCGAGGCGGCGGACGGTGAGGTCGGTGACCCAGGGCTGTGCCGCCTCGACGGCGAGCTGCGGGGTGACGAACGGGTCCTGCTCGGCGACGACGACCTGTACCGGCAGCGGCGCGGGCACCGGACGGGGGCGGCTGAGGCGCCCGACCATGTTGGCCCGGTAGAGGTTGATGCCGTTGAGCTTGTCGGCCGGCGTGCGCTGCGGGTCGGCGTCGACCGCCGCCACGCTGCGCGAGCCGGCCGTACTGAGCGCAAGACCCCGGTCGAGCAGGCCGCGGCGCACCGCCAGCTCGGGCAGGCCGGGCAGCTGGAACAGCCCGATGTAGTACGAGTGGGCGAGCTGGCGCAGCGACGCGCCCGGGTGCCGGCGCACCTGCCGCAGCCACGCACCGCTGTAGTCCAGGGACGGCCCGGAGACCGAGGTGAAGGTCGCGATCCGCCCGGCCAGGCGCTCGTCCGTGACCGCCGGCCAGGACTGGATCGAGCCCCAGTCGTGGGCGAGCAGGTGCACCGGCGCGGCCGGGCTCACCGCGTCGATGACGGCGGCCAGGTCGTCGACGAGCTGGGGCATCCGGTAGGCGCTCGTCGCGCCGGGCTTGTCGGATGCGCCGGCCCCGCGCACGTCGTAGGTGACGACGTGGAAGCGGTCGGCGAGCAGGGCGGCGACGCCGTCCCAGACCGCGTGGTTGTCGGGGTAGCCGTGCACGGCCACGATCGTCGGCGCCGCCGGATCGCCGCTCTCGAAGACGGCAAGCCCCACACCGTCGGAGGAGATCACCCGTCGCGGGGTCGTCGTCATCGGCCGTCCTCCACTGATCTTGATCCCTGGTATCTGATACACGCCGTCGCAGCTACCGAGCCGACTATCCGACACGGCCCGGGGCGTGTCAACCCGACACGGCGTGACGCCCGGCCTGCGCGAACGCCGCCCTTATGGTTCGTGCGTCACCGTGATCACATGACGGCAATCCGCAACTCGACGTGGTCGGCGGCGGCGCTGCTCGCGGCGGCCGGAGTGGGCATCGGTGCCGGTGCCACGACGGCCTACCTGCAGGGCGTCCTGTCGCCGAACTGGAACACGATCGCCAACTCGGGCGCGGTGTGGACGCTGGTCGCCGCGATGGCTGCGGCCGTGCTGGGGCGCCAGCGCGCGACCGCCATCTCGACCGGCATGCTCGTCCTCGTCGGAGAGGTGGCCGGGTACTACGCGTACCTGGGCGACGTGCGGCACATCCCGGTGCTGCGCGCCGAGGAGCTGCTCTGGACGATCGCCGCGCTCTGGATCGGGCCGCTGGCCGGCCTGGCCGCCTTCCACGCCCGGTGGGGGCGCCCCGATCACCGCGCCGTGGCGCTGCTCGCCGGCTGCGGCATCCTCGCCGGGGAGGGGGGCTACCTGTGGCGGCTGGCCGGGGTCCCGATCGCCGGGCGGGTCGAGACGGTACTCGCCGTCGGTGCAGCGGCGGCGGTGCTGGCCGGCGTGCCCGCGGCCTTCCGGGCCCGGCTGCTGGCCTCCGCGGCCGGACTGGTGGTGGCGCTCGGCGTCTACGTCGCGTACAGCCAGCCGCTCATCGCCTGACCTCAGTCGGCGCCGGCGCCGGCGCCTCGCCGAGCTGAGCGAGCAGCTCGGCGTACACGGCGTCGGCCGCGCCCTGGGGGCAGGTCACGACGCGCGCGGCCGGTCGGGCCGAGACGACCAGCAGCAGCCGGTCGTACATCGCGAAGAGCGTGTCGTCCCCACCGAGCCCGGCGACCACCCGGCCGGCCTCGACATGGGCCGGCTGGGCCCCGGCCGCGGTGCGCTCGTTGAAGCGGCGGACGACGTCGTCGCGGGAGTCCATGAGCACGAACTCGAAGAACTCCGCCCCGGCCTGGTGCGCCACGTCCTCGGCCTGTTCGAGGAACCGCGGGTTGCCGAGGTACTGCGGCAGCACGACGTCGTGGCCGTTGCCGAGGTGCTCGCGGGTCATCGTGAGGGTCATCGCCCGGGCGAGCAGGCCGGCCCGGTTCGGGTCGTCCTCCCACCGACCGAGCAGCCGCCGGATGCTGTCGATGTCCAGGGCAAGCGCCAGCGGATGATCGTCGGCATAGCGGCGGGCGAGGGTCGACTTGCCGACCCCCGGCGGTCCGTTGAGCACGATCAGGCGGGCCACCACGGCACCGTAGCGGGCCCGGCGACCCACCTGTCGAAGCGGGCTGTCAGTCGTGGGGTTCGATCCAGCGGGCGGTGCGCTTGCGGGCCTTCCAGATCCGGCTGCGGAGCGCGTGGGCGAACGGCTTCGGCGCGTCGGGCGCCGGCCGCGAGATCGGTCGCACGCGAGCCCATTCCTCGTCGGTCAACCGCGTGAACTCGACCATCTTCTGGCCCCCCGGATGCCCCCATCCGCCGATGTAGCGGTAGCGCCAGGGCGCGAACCGGGCCGCCCACTCGAGGTCGCCCCGGTAGTACCAGAACAGGTTCCGCTCGGTGAACTGCGGCTGCCGGTCCGGCCGCTCGATCATCGCGTCGATCGGGACGCTCGACGCCTGCTCGTTGAACGTCGTGTAGAACTTGCCGCCCGGACGCACGACCTTCGCAACGCGGAACAGCGACAGCCGGACATGGTTCAACGACACGTGCGTGTAGACCGACTGGGCGATCGCCATGTCGAACCGCACGCCGAAGTCGCCGTCGAAGCGATCGTTGGCCCGCAGGTTCGCGGCCGGCATCCGCTGCCGCTGCTCGTCGGTCAGTTCGACGTCGTAGCCGGCCTGGAGCAGCCCGTGGTTCGCGTCGATCCCGTAGTAATGACCGGGCTCGAGGTAGTCGATCAGGTGTCGCCCCGCGCGCAGGCTGCCGCAGCCGACATCGAGGAATCGGTGGCCCGGTTGGAGCCCCTGTTGCCTGAGGAACTCCAGCTGCCGCAGCCCGTGGGTCTCCCATTGGCCACCGATGAAGCGACGGTGCGCGCCGCGGGCGATCGCGTTCTCGTCGAACTGCCGGGCCGAGTACTCCGGCGTCTGGATGGTCGTCTCGGTGCGCTGTTCGATTTCCGCCATGTGTATCCCTTCGTCGGTTACGACCCTAGGTCATGGTGACCTCGGCCTCGGGCACGACAGCGTGCAGCGCGGCGATGCGGCCCGTGGCCGCGGCGATGAACGCTGTCAGCACCGGGATGACGACCAGTGCGGCCGCGAGCCCGAAGGCGTCGGCCAGCTGGCCGATCAACGGGGGACCGAGCAGGAACCCGGCCCAGCCGACGCCGGACACCATCGCGACCGCCACCCCGGGATGGATTCCGGGCAGCCGCCCGGCCGCGCTGAAGGCGGTGGGCACGACGGCGCCGACGCCTGCCCCGAGGGCGAAGAACCCGATCAGTCCGGCCGGGACGTCGCCGACAGCGAGGGCGGCTGCGAAGGCGATAGTCGTGGCCCCGGCGAGCAGGGGGAGCAGCCGGTCGGCCCGGTACCGGCCGAGCAGGCGATTGCCCAGCAGCCGGATCGCGAGCATCGACAGGGTGAACGCCGTATAGGCGAGCCCGCCGAGCGCCGGGCTGCTGCCCAGCGTGTCGTGCAGGTAGACCGACGACCAGTCCGCGGCCGCGCCCTCGGTGAGCATCGAGGCGAACGCGATGGCGGCCAGCACGAGCACCGGCCCGGAGAAGCGTCCGCCATCGGGACGCGGCGCGGGCCGGCCGGCGTCTCGGGCGTCGGAGAGCATGCGGACCGACAGCCACCCGGCGACGAGCAGCGCGAGGCCGCCGATGACCAGCAGCTGGGTCGGCAGGGTGACCCCGACGGCGACGGCGAGCGTCCCGACCCCGGCCCCGGTGAAGGCGCCGATGCTCCAGCCCGCGTGCATGCCGTTCATCAGGGGCTGCCGCTTCACGTGCTCGACCGCGATCGCCTGGGCGTTCATCGAGATGTCGAGGACACCCATGAACGCGCCCCAGACGAACAGCGCGACGAACAGCCCGACGACCGAACCGGCCAGGCCGATGAACGGTCCGCTCAGGCAGTACCCGACGAGACTGATCTGGACGAGCCGCCGGCTGCCGAGGCGGGGGACGAGATAGCCCGCTACGAGCGTCGCGCTGATCGAGCCGATCGGCTGGCCGAGCAGCGCAATGCCCAGGGTGCCGTCGCCGATGTGCAGGTGCCGCTTGATCTGCGGGATGTGCGCCGCCCAGGACGCCACGATCACGCCGTGCACGAAGAACGCGGCGACGACGGCCACCTGCACGCTCCGCGCCGTGCGGACCCGGTCGGTGGCCGTCACCGCGTCGACACTACGGGGACCCTGCGAGAGCAATTTCTCGGACGCGCACGGGGACGGGGCCGTCCCGGCGAATTGACATAATGTACATTATCGGCGAACTGCTGGAGCGCGGCGGGGCGCGGGTTCACCGTCCGCCCCCGGCTTGCGGTCCGAGATCACCGCCTCGGGGCGTCGAGAGTGATTTCGGACCGCAAGCACCCCGAACGCACCCGTCGGTCGGCCGGCCGGGGACGCCAGCGAAGCAACACCCTCCCCGCCAGTCACACCCGTCACGCCCTTGGTTGACATAACGTGGCGCCCGGCGGGGCGGTCAGCCGCCGACGTACTCGGCGAGGTGCGCGCCGGTGAGCGTCGACCGGCCGGCGACCAGTGCGGCCGGCGGGCCCTCGAAGACGACCCGGCCGCCGTCGTGGCCCGCGCCGGGACCCAGGTCGATGAGCCAGTCGGCGTGGGCCATGACCGCCTGGTGGTGTTCGATCACGATGACCGACTTGCCGGTGTCGACGAGCCGGTCGAGCAGGCCGAGCAACTGCTCGACGTCGGCGAGGTGCAGGCCGGAGGTCGGCTCGTCGAGGACGTACACATCGCCCTTCTCGGCCATCTGGCCGGCCAGCTTGATCCGTTGCCGCTCGCCGCCGGACAGCGTCGTCAGCGGCTGGCCGAGGGTGAGGTAGCCGAGCCCCACATCGGCGAGCCGGGACAGGATCTTGTGGGCGGCCGGCAGCTGGGCCGGGCCGGCGCCGAAGAACCCCTCGGCCTCGGCCACCGGCATCGCGAGCACCTCGCTGATGTCGCGCCCGCCGAGCCGGTACTCCAGCACGGACGCCTGGAACCGCCGGCCCTCGCACTCCTCGCAGGTGGTGGCGACGCCGGCCATCGTGGCCAGGTCGGTGTAGATGACGCCGGCGCCGTTGCAGGTCGGGCAGGCTCCCTCGGAGTTGGCGCTGAACAGGGCCGGCTTCACGCCGTTGGCCTTGGCGAACGCCTTGCGGATCGGCTCGAGCAGGCCGGTGTAGGTCGCCGGGTTGCTGCGCCGGGAGCCCTTGATGGCACCCTGATCGACGACCACGACGCCGTCCCGCCCGGCCACCGAGCCCTGGATCAGCGAGCTCTTGCCCGAGCCGGCCACCCCGGTCACGACGACCAGGACGCCGAGCGGGATATCGACGTCGACGTCGCGCAGGTTGTGGGTGTCGGCGCCGCGGACGGCGAGTGCGCCGGCGGGCGTCCGGGTCACCGGCTTGAGGGCGGCCCGGTCGTCCAGGTGCTTGCCGGTGAGCGTGCCACTCGTTCGCAGGCCGTCGAGCGGACCCTCGTACACCACCTCGCCGCCGTCGGCGCCGGCCCTCGGTCCCAGGTCGACGACGTGGTCGGCGATCGCGATCGCCTCCGGCTTGTGCTCGACCATCAGCACGGTGTTGCCCTTGTCCCGCAGCCGCAACAGCAGGTTGTTCATCCGCTGGATGTCGTGCGGGTGCAGGCCGATCGTCGGCTCGTCGAAGACATAGGTGACGTCGGTGAGTGACGACCCGAGGTGGCGGATCATCTTGACGCGCTGGGCCTCGCCGCCGGAGAGGGTGCCGGACGGCCGGTCGAGGCTGAGGTAGCCCAGCCCGATCTCCGCGAACGAGTCCAGCGTCTCCCCCAGCGCGGTCAGCAGCGGCGCCACCGACGGCTTGTCGAGCGCGCCCACCCAGCCGGCGAGGTCGCTGATCTGCAGCGCGCAGGCGTCGGCGATGTTGAGCCCGCCGATCCGCGACGACCGGGCCTCGGCGCTCAGCCGGGTGCCCTCGCAGTCCGGGCAGACGGTGAAGGTGACGGCACGCTCCACGAAGGCCCGGATGTGTGGCTGCAGCGCGTCGAGGTCCTTCGAGAGCATCGACTTCTGGATCCGCGGGATCAGCCCCTCGTACGTCAGGTTGATCCCGTCGACCTTGATCTTGGTCGGCTCCTTGTACAGCAGGTCGTGCAGCTCGCGCTTGGTGAACGTGCTGATCGGCTTGTCGGGGTCGAAGAAGCCGCAGCCGCTGAAGATCCGTCCGTACCAGCCGTCGACGCTGTAGCCGGGGATGGTGAGCGCTCCCGCGTTCAGCGAGAGGCGGTCGTCGTACAACGCCGCCCGGTCGACGTCGGTGACGTTGCCCATACCTTCGCAGCGCGGGCACATGCCGCCGAGCCGGTGGAAGGTCGCCTTCTTCGCCTGCGTCTTGCCGCCGCGCTCGACGGTGATCGCGCCACTGGCCGACACCGACGGGACGTTGAACGAGTACGCGTTGGGCGGGCCGATGTGCGGCTGCCCGAGCCGGCTGAACAGGATGCGCAGCATCGCGTTCGTGTCGGTGACGGTGCCGACGGTGGAGCGCGGGTTGGCACCGATCCGCTCCTGGTCGACGATGATCGCGGTCGTCAGCCCGTCGAGGACGTCGACCTCGGGCCGGGCCAGCGTCGGCATGAACCCCTGGACGAACGCGCTGTAGGTCTCGTTGATCAGCCGCTGCGACTCGGCCGCGATCGTGCCGAACACCAGCGAGCTCTTGCCCGAGCCGGAGACGCCGGTGAACGCCGTCAGCCGCCGCTTCGGGATCTCGATGCTGACGTCCTTCAGGTTGTTCACCCGCGCACCGTGCACGCGGATCAGGTCGTGACTGTCGGCAGGGTGGCTCATCGGCGGCTCAGGAGATCTCCCGGATGCGGACGAGGTTGCCGGCCGGGTCGCGGAACGCGCAGTCGCGCAGCCCGTACGGCTGGTCGGTCGGCTCCTGGACGACCTCGGCGTCACTGGCCTGCACCTTCTCGAAGGTCCCGTCGAGATCGTTGGTGGCGAGCAGGATCCAGCCGTAGGTGCCCTTCGCCATCATCTCGGTGATCGTGCGGCGCTCGTCGTCGGTAATGCCGGGGTCGATCGCCGGCGGCGCCAGGAGGAGGTTCGTGTCCGGCTGGCCGGGCGGCCCGACCGTGATCCAGCGCATCTTGCCCTGGCCGACGTCGAGGCGGACCTCGAAGCCCAGGACGTCGCGGTAGAAGGCCACCGAGGCGTCCGGGTCGTCGTGCGGGAGGGAACTCGAGTGAATCGTGATGTCCATGGCGGTCACGCTAGGTGCAGTTCCACGAGCGGCGCTTCTCGATTCCTGATCGGTCTGGTCACCTGCTTGACGACGCAGGGCGGTACACCGGCCGCGTCGCGCGTCGCCGCCCGCCGGTAGGCGCTGGGCGGCATCCCCACCAGTTCGGTGAACCGGGTGCTGAACGTGCCCAGCGACGAGCAGCCGACCTCGAAGCACACCTCGGTGACGCTGAGCTCGCCCTTCCGCAGCAGCGCCATCGCCCGCTCGATGCGCCGGGTCATCAGGTAGCTGTAGGGCGACTCGCCGTAGGCGCGGCGGAACTCGCGGCTGAGGTGCCCGGCCGACATGTGGACGCCCCGCGCCAGCGCCTCGACGTCCAGCGGCTGCCGGTACTCGCGGTCGATGCGATCACGGACGCGGCGCAGCCGGGCGAGGTCGCGCAGGTGCTGCGTGGCGTCGGGTCGGCTGGTCACCCCTGTGATCGTTGCACACCCGGCCCGGCGTGGACGGCGTCCTCCAACTCGGCCAGGGCGTCACCGGTGTACACGGCGAGGTGCTGCAGGTGCGGCAGCGCGTCCCGGCAGCCGAGGAAGCCGAAGTTCATCTGCTGGTCGTAGCTGACGAGCGTCACGTTGAGCGCGTACCCGTCGGCGAGGAACGACATCGGGTAGATCGCCTCGAGGCGGGCTCCCTTGAGGTACAGCGGCTCGCGCGAGAGCGGCACGTTCGAGACGGTGAAGTTGAAGAACGGCGGCAGCTTGGCCAGCGTCCCGGTCATCTGCCCAACGGCCAGCGGCGCGAGCCCGATGACCGAGAACTGGGTCGAGGCATTGCGCGAGAGTGCGGTGATCTCCTTCTTCGCCCGGACCGTCGCGAGCCGGATGAGCTCGAGGCGCTTCCTCGGATCGGCCTCCCCCGTGCCGAGCGGCGCGACGAAGCCGGCCACCGCGTTGGCGGTCGCGTCGTCCCGCTCGAGCGCGATCGGGACGGAGGCCATGACCGAGTGCTTGGGCAGGGCGTCCTGCTCGATCAGGTAGCGCCGCACAGCGCCGCCGAGGATCGCCAGCGTGACGTCGTTCATCGTCGCGTCCGCTGCCTTGCCCACCGCCTTGAGCCGCTCGAGATCGATGAGCTGACCGGCCAGCCGGCGCTGCTGGGTGATCGGGACGTTGAACAGCGTGCGCGGTGTGTCGAGCGCGGCCCGGATGGTGCTGTTCGCGCCGAACCCCATCCGGGTCAGCGCGCCGGCCAGCTCGGGCGCGGCCACCGTGTGGTCGCGGACCGAGGCGAGCAGCGCCTGCACCCGTTCCCCCGGGGACCGGGGCGGGCGTCGATGCCTCGTCTCGTGGCTGAGGTCGGGCAGGCCGCGGCGGTCGTCCGGATCCTTGCTCAGCCACTTCTTGATGTTGCGGACGGCCCCCATGCCGTCGATCGCGCTGTGATGGGCCTTGAAGTAGAACGCGAATTGGCCCCCCTCCAGCCCTTCGACGAGGTGCGCCTCCCACAGCGGCCGGTCGAAGTCGAGCTGGTTGGAGTGCAGGCGCGCCACGAGCGCACCGAGCTCCCGCTGCCCGCCCGGCGCCGGCAACGCCGAGTGGCGCACGTGGTACTCGGGGTCGGGCCTGGCCGGCACCCAGGCCGGCACGACCTTCGCGAGCGGCCCGTCCGCCAGCCGGGAGTCGAACGGTGGCGGCAGGAACGAGAGCCGGGCGAACTCGCCCAGCAGGTCGCGGACGAACCCCGGGCCGGCGTCGGCCGGCGGCCGGAACGTCATCATGGCGCCGATGTGCATCGGCGTCCGCTTCGACTCCATGCGCAGGAACATCGCGTCCATCGGACCGAGCAGCTTCATGGCCCCTCCTCGGCGGATGCCGTCGCGTCCGCGAGCCTAAATCGGGCCCCGGCGGCTGGCCAGCCGGACCCGCGCTAGCGCCGCCGCCAGAAGTGGACGTAGTACCGCCACGCGAGCACGCAGAACAGCGCCGCCGCCCCGAACGCGATCAGCGCGCGGACCCACAGCGGACCGTCCGAGTAGATGATCACGCTCGCTCCTCCCCCGCGATCGTAGGTGCCCGAGTCGGCCGCTCGCTCAAGCCCGGTGCGTCGTTGTCGATGGGCGTTCTGTAGCGACAAGGTCGGAGATGCGCATGGCGTTGAGCGAAGCCCGATCGCGCCCGCGCCAGCTGGGCGTCGACACGCTCTGGATCGCGGCGTTGATGGTTTCTGCTGCGATCGCCGTCTACATCTTCGCCTACTACTTGCGCACCGGGCACCTCGGAGGCGACGCCCGCGCGTACTGGTTGTCCGGCCATACCGACGATCTGTACGGCCGCGAGCCGAAGCAGTGGGGCGCCTACCTGTACTCGCCCGCCTTCGCCCAAGCGGTTCGACCGCTGACGCTGCTGCCACTCCCGGTCTTCTGCATCGCCTGGATCGCGGCCGAGACCGTCGCCTACGTCTGGCTACTGGCGCCGCTCGGTCGCTGGGCGCCCGTCGCGCTGCTCTGGTGCACGTCCGAGTTGTGCTGGGGCAACATCTACGCCTGGTTCGCGCTCATCACGGTGATCGGCTTCCGGCGCCCGTGGGCGTGGGCCTTCCCGGCCCTGACGAAGATCGCGCCGGCCCAGGGCATCCTGTGGTTCGCGGTGCGCCGTGAGTGGCGACCGTTGAGATTGGTCGTGGGCTCGACAATCGTCATCGCCGCCCTGTCGTTCGCGGCCGGGCCGCACCTGTGGGCCGACTGGTTCCAGCTCCTGCGGAGCGCGCCGGCGGACCCGTTCACCGGCGTCCGGCTCGCGGGTGCCTGCGCACTCACGGTGATCGGCGCGCTGACGAACCGCCGCTGGCTGCTCGCGCCGGCGGTGGCACTCGCCTGCCCGGTGTTCAACGTGACGTTCTCGCTCGCACTGCTCGCCGCGCTGCCGCGGCTGCGCGAACCCGCAAGCGCAGCCGCGCCGCGGCAGGCCACGCGGCCGGCCCACCTCGCAACCGGCAGGACATGGGGTGGTGGCGGAACTGTATGACACTTCCGTCATACAGTTCCGAAGACATCTGCCTACCGTCGCGCTCGCCGAGCTCGGTCACGGTCGCCTTCGGCGTTGACACGCTCATCGCGCTCACGCGAGGCCGATGAGGATGCGCGGGTGGGCCGACGGCGTCAGCCACCGCATGATCCGCACCAGTTGGTCCTGCGGGATCGACACGCAACCGGCAGTCGGCGCACTGACGGTCACGTGCAGGAAGAACGCGCTGCCCGCGCCGGGCCGCACGCCGCCCGGCGCGTTGCGGGTGTTGTAGTCGATCACCACGGCGTAGTTGTAGTACGGCGTCTCGTAGTAGAGGTGCTCGTTCGGGTCGCCGCGGGTGAACGAGCAGCCGGACGCGCAGCGCTGGTGGGTGTTGTACAGCGAGCCGGACTGGCTGATCCACCAGTCGGCCGGGGTCGTGTGGAGGTACGGCAACGCCGTGCCCGGGTCGCTGTCGTGCCCGAACGCCTGGGTCAGGGTGAAGCTGCCGATCGGCGTCGCGCTGCGGGTCTCGCTCGGATGGCTGCTCAGCCCGTCCGAGCCGAGCCAGGCCGGCACCGCTCCCCCGACCTTGCGCCACCCACCGGCCACCTTGCGCCAGGCCTGCAGCGTGGCCCGGGTGCTCGACGTCGACGGCGCGACGACGGTGATCGCCTGCGTGGCATTGCCGGTGCCGAAGCCGAGCGGCAGCCGCTGGGCAGAGACGGTCCGCTTCGGCGCCGGCGGGGATGTGGCGTGCGTAGTCGATGAGTGGGTCGCCGCCGGGCGGGGCTTCGTCGTCGACGGCGAGGTGGCAACCGGCGGCGTCGGCAGCGTCGGCGTCGCTGCCGGCCGGGTCGAGGCGGGGGTTGCGGTCGTCCGGGGCGCCGACGCGCTGCCACTCGTGCACGCGGTCACCGCCAGCGCGAGACCGGTGAGGGCGCCCAGCAATCGGTGCCGCCGGTTCCGTGCCACCCGTCCAGGGTGTCATGCCGCCGGACGGCGACCGAACCAACCCGAACTACACGACGCCGATGAGGATGCGCGGATGAGCCGACGGCCGGAGCCAGCGCATGAGGCTGACCAGCTTGGTCTGTCCGATCGCTACGCACCCGGCGGTCGCGCGGCCGTCGGTCACGTGCAGGAAGAACGCGCTGCCCGCGCCGGCCCGCACGCCGCCCGGCGCGTTGCGGGTGTTGTAGTCGATCACCACGGCGTACCGGTAGTACGGCAGCTCGTAGTAGAGGTGCTCGTTGATGTTCGGGTCCTGCCGGATCGGGCAGGTCGACGAGCAGCGCACGTGGGTGTTGTAGTAGGGACCGGCCTGGCTCACCCACCAGTCGCGGCTGTTGGTATGCAGGTACGGCAGCGAGGTCCCGGGGTCGGTGTAGGCGCCGAAGGCCTGGGTCAGGGTGAAGCTGCCGATCGGGGTGGCACTGCGGCTCTCGCTGGGGTGCGTCGTGAGCCCCTGGGCACCGACGTGGGCGGTGACCGACGAGCCGTAGCGCCGCCAGCCGCCGGCGGCGACCTTCGTCCAAGCCTGCAGCGTGGCCGTCGTGCTGCCGTACGAATGGGCGGTCACGGTGATCACCCGGGTGGCCGTCCCGGTCGTGTAGCGCAGCGGCAGCGACACGCCGCGCGGCGCCGCCGGCGGGCGGGGCGCCGACGAGGTCGTGCGGAGCGGGCTCGCCGTCGGCCGGGTCGTCGTCGGCGCCGGCGGCGGCGGGGCGGAGGAAGTCGGCCGGGCCGCGGACGTCGTCGCCACTGCGGCGCGAGTGGTCGGTGTGGCGACCGCGCTCGTCCTCCGGACCGGGCTGGTGGTCGCAGCACTCGCGCTTGGGCTGGGCAGCGGCGCGAACGTGGGCCGGGCCGGGTGCACCGACGGCAGGCGGAACGACGCCGACGGGTCGGCGACGTCGGCCGCCGGCCCCGGGGCGGCCTGGCTCATCCCGATCGCCACGACCGCGCAACCGGCGACGGCCAGCGAGGCGGTGAGGCCGCCCACGACCCGTCCCCAAGACATGCGATCAGTGTGACAGGTGTGACTGTTGTGAATCCAGCCCCGGCCCCGGCGTGCCGGGCCGCGGGCCGGCCTGGGAGGCTCTGTCCATGGTGCTGGAAGTTGCCGATTTCGAGGTCCACCCGGGCGCGGAGGACGAGTTCCTCACCGCCTACCGAGGTGTACGGGACGTGCTCGCCGGCACGCCGGGCTGCCGCTCGGTCCGGATGATCCGCGGCGTGGAGTCGCCGGCCCGGCTCATCCTGCTGGTCGAGTGGGACTCCGTGGCCGCGCACGAGGAGAACTTCCGCGGCAGCGACCGCTTCACCGCGTGGCGCGCGGCGATCGGCCCGTTCTTCGCCGGCCCGCCGCGGGTCGAGCACTTCACCGACGCCGACTGATCACTCCGCGCTGACGGCCTCGATCAGGTTGCCCTGCGGGTCGCGGACGATCGCGTTGAACTCGCCGCGCCGGTAGATCGGCCACCGGCGCGGTGCGGCGTGCCCGGCGCCGCCGGCCCGGACACCGGCAGCATGAAAAGCCTCGACCTGAGCTCGAGAGTCGGCCTGCAGGCGCAGGTGCAGGCCGGTCGTCGGCGGCCCTCCGCTGACGAGCCAGAGGACCCCGCGCCCGTCGGGCCGTCCCCAGGCCACCGCCTCGACGGCCGGATCCTCCTCTTCCTCGTCGACCAGCTCGTCGAGCCGGACGAGGCCGAGGGCGCCCAGCACCGCGTCGTAGAAGCCGAGCGCGACCGGGAGGTCGGCCGCGGTGATGGTGACGTGGTCGAGCACGGGCCCACCTTCCCAGGCCGGGCCGCAGCCGGCGGCGCCGGGCTACTGCTCGAACAGGCAGAACGGGTGGCCGGCCGGGTCGAGGTAGACGCGCACGTCCTCCTGCGGCTGGAAGCCGGCGAGCACGGCCCCGCACTGCTCGGCGTGGGCCGAGGCCGCGGCCAGGTCGTCGACCCTGAGGTCGAGGTGCAGCTGCAGCTGCTGGTGAGTGGTGTCGGACGGCCAGACCGGCCGGACGAAGTCGGGCTCGGCCTGCACCGCGAGGCCGGTCCCGCCGCCGTCGGGGGCGAGCCGGAACCAGTCGTCCTCGTCCGCAGTCACCGACCAGCCCAGCAGGCGCTGGTAGAAGGTGCCGAGGGCCCGGACGTCGGGGGCGTCGAGCACGACGCTGCGCAGCTGCATGTGCGACGTTCTACCCGCGCAGGCGACTAATTGCGCAGGGCGTCGGCAAACGCGTGGGCGGCCGCGCCCGGGTCCTCGGCCTCGGTGATCGCCCGGACGACGACCGCGCGGCGCGCGCCGTGCGCGACGACCTCGGCGAGCCGGTCGAGCGTCTCGATGCCCCCGATCGCGAACCAGGGCGGGTCGTCGCCGCGGGTCGCGGCGTGGTCGAGGAGCCCCAACCCGGCCGCCGGGCGTCCCGGCTTGGTCGGCGTCGTCCAGGTCGGCCCGCAGCAGTAGTAGGCCACCCCGGCCTCGACCCGGGCCGCGTCCGCCTGGGCGGGCGAGTGGGTGGAGCGGCCGATCAGGACGTGCTCGCCGACGATCTCCCGGGCGAGCGCCGTCGGCAGGTCGTCCTGGCCGAGGTGCAGGATCGGCGCCCCGACCGCGCGGGCGATGTCGGCCCGGTCGTTGACCGCCCACAGCGCCCCGTGCCGCTCGGCCGCCGCGGCGAAGATCTCGAGCAGCCGGATCTCCTCCCGGGCCTCCAGCCCCTTCTCCCGCAGCTGGACGACGTCCACCCCGTTGGCGAGCACCGCGTCGAGGAACTGCTCGAGATCGCCCTGGCGGGCGCGGGAGTCGACACAGAGGTAGAGCCGGGCGTCGGCGACAGCGAGCACGCAGAGAGCGTAGGGTGAGCGCAGCACGGGAGTCCGCCGCGGGGCGGGCTGAGAGGGCGTACCGAGCGAGGCTCGCTTCGCGCAGCGCCGACCGTCGAACCTGATCCGGGTCATGCCGGCGTGAGGGAGCTCAGTTGCCGTCCAGTGATGTCGTGGTCCTCGGTGCGGGGGTCATCGGCGCAGCCGTCGCTTGGCGCTGCGCGCAGCGCGGGCTGGCGGTGTCGCTCGTGGACCCCGGCGCCGGTCACGGAGCCTGGCACACGGCGGCCGGCATGCTCGCGCCGATCACCGAGCTGCACTACACCGAAACCCCGCTGCTGCGGCTGAACCTCGACTCGCTCGCCCGGTATCCGGGCTTCACCGCCGAGGTGGGCGAGGACTCCGGCCGCCCCACGGGCTACCAGGAGTGCGGCACCGTCCTCGCGGCGTGGGACGGGGCCGACCTCACCGCCCTGCGTGACCTGCACGGCTTCGCGCTCGGCCTCGGCGTGCAGGCCGAGCTGCTCAGCGGCCGCGAGCTGCGCGAGCTCGAACCGGCGCTGGCCGCCGGGCTGCCGGGCGGGCTGCTCGCGCGCGGCGACCACCAGGTCGACCCCCGGCTCCTGCACGAGGCCCTGCTCGCGGCCGGGCGGCGACGGGGCGTGCAGGTGGTCGAGTCCCGCGGTGCCGTCCTCGTCGACCGCGGTGCGGTGTGCGGCGTGCGGGTGGCCGGCGGGGCGGTGCTCAGCACCCGGCGGGTCGTGCTCGCGACCGGGTCGTGGACGGGCCGGGTCGAGGGGGTGCCGGACGGCGCGCTGCCTCCGGTGCGTCCGGTCAAGGGGCAGACGCTGCGGCTGCGGTTGCCGGGGCGGCCCCGGCTGCGGCACGTCGTCCGGGCGGCCGTGAAGGGGTCGCCCGTCTACATCGTGCCGCGCCCCGACGGCCAGCTGGTGATCGGCGCCTCCAGCGAGGAGGCCGGCTTCGACCAGCAGCCGCGCGCGGGCGCGGTCTACGAGCTGCTGCGCGACGCGCAGACGGTCGTCCCGGAGCTCGGCGAGGCGGTGTTCGAGGAGGTCAGCACCGGCCTGCGCCCGGCCTCGCCGGACAACGCCCCGATCGTCGGTCCGACTTCGGTCGCCGGCCTCATCGCCGCCACCGGGCACTACCGCAACGGCATCCTGCTCACCCCGGTGACCGCCGACGGTGTGGCGGCCCTGATCGCCGACGGCCGGGTGCCGGACGCCCTGGCCGAGTTCGGTCCGGACCGCTTCGCAGAGGTGGCTTCATGATCATCACGCTCAACGGGGCGAAGTGCGAGGTCCACGACGGTACGACGCTGGCCGCGCTGATCAGCACGCACACCGGGTCCCACCGCGGCACCGCCGTCATCGTCGAGGGGGAGGTCATCCCGCGCGGCGTCTGGGACATGACGGCCCTGCGCGAGGGCCAGACCGTCGAGATGGTCACCGCCGTGCAGGGAGGCTGACATGAGTGACGACCCGTTCCTGATCGCCGGGGTGGAGCTGGCGTCCCGGCTCATCCTCGGCACCGGCGGGGCCCCGTCGCTCCAGGTCGTGGACGAGGCGCTGCGGGCGTCCGGCGCCGCGATGTGCACCGTGGCGATGCGGCGGGTCGACGCGGCGACCAGCGGCTCGATCCTCGACGTCATCGACCGGTCGGGCGTCCGGGTGCTGCCCAACACGGCCGGGTGCCGGACCGCGCGCGAGGCGGTGCAGACCGCCCAGCTGGCCCGGGAGGCGCTCGAGACCGACTGGGTGAAGCTGGAGGTCGTCGCCGACGAGCGCACGCTGCTGCCCGACCCGATCGAGCTCGTCGACGCGGCCCAGCAGCTGGTGGCGCAGGGGTTCCAGGTGCTGCCGTACACCAATGACGACCCGGTGCTGGCCCGCCGGCTGCAGCAGGCCGGCTGCGTCGCCGTCATGCCGCTCGGCGCACCGATCGGGACGGGCCTGGGCATCGGCAACCCGCACAACATCGAGCTGATCGTCAGCGAGGCGTCGGTGCCGGTGATCCTCGATGCCGGTATCGGCACCGCGTCCGACGCGGCGCTGGCCATGGAGCTCGGCTGCGACGCCGTCCTGCTCGCCTCGGCCGTCACCCGCGCGCAGGACCCGGTCGCGATGGCCCGCGCGATGGCGCTCGCCGTCGAGGCCGGCCGGCTGGCCGCCCGCGCCGGTCGCATCCCCAAGAGGTTCCACGCCCAAGCATCGTCGCCGACCGAAGGAATGGCCGTTCTGTGACCGCAACTCTCGAACACGCCGAGGCACCGCTCACCCTCGCCGAGCCGCCGGCGCGGGCACTGCGCCTCGTCGACCAGCTGGGCATGTGGGGCAACCTCGGCGTCAGCCTGCTCGGCTTCACCGGCGCGGCATTCGTCCTGTACCCGGTCGTCGACGGGCCGGCGATGTCGCTCACCGCCGCGCTCGTCGCGCTGCTCGTCGGCACGGTGATCGGCACGGCCGCGGTGGCGATCGCCGCGATTCCCGGCACCGAGACCGGGGCGCCGGCCATGGTGCTCTTGCGCGGCCTGTTCGGCATCCGGCTGTCGTGGCTGCCGACCGTGCTGAACATCGTGCAACTGATCGGGTGGACGACGTTCGAGCTCGTCGTGATCAGTACCGCCATGCACCAGATCGCCGGCGGCGTGCCGCGCTGGGTGTACGTGGTCATCGGCGGCGTGATCACGACGGTGCTGGCGCTGCGTCCGCTCGGGTGGATCCGGCTGCTGCGCAAGTACGTCACCGTCGCGGTCGTGCTCGCGCTCGTCTACCTCGGCATCCAACTGCTGCGCAACCCGCTGCCCGGCTGGAACCACGGCACCTGGAACGGGTTCTGGATCGCCGTCGACTCGGTGGTCGGCGTGACCGTGTCCTGGGTGCCGGTGGCCGCCGACTACACGCGCCACTCGCGATCGGTGCGCGACACCGTCGTCGGCTCGTTCGTGGGCTACTCGATCACCCAGATCGCCTGCTACGGCATCGGCCTGATCGCGCTGCTGACCGTCGCCAAGTCCGGCACCGACCACCAGATGTACGGCGCGTTCATGGCGGTGCCGCTCGGCACGGTCGCCTTCGCGGTGCTGGCGATCCGGGAGCTCGACCAGTCGTTCGTCGACACGTACTCGACGGCGGTCTCGATCCAGAACCTGCGCCCCCGCTGGGACCGCCGCGTGCTCGCGGTCGCCGTCGGCACCCTCGCCACCGTGCTGGGGCTGGCGCTCAACATCAGCGACTACCAGAACTTCCTGCTGCTCATCGGCTCCATCTTCGTGCCGCTGCTCGGCGTGCTGGCCGTCGACTACTTCCTGATCTCGCGCCGGGCGTGGGATCTCTCCGAGGCCGCGCCCGCCCGGTGGGTGATGGTCGTCCCCTGGCTGATCGGCTTCGTGACCTACCAGCTGATCAACCCGGGCTACCTCGGCTGGTGGTCGCACCGGTGGGCGCGGGTCGACTCGTGGCTGCAGTTCACGCCGGCGTCGTGGATGAGCGCGTCCATTCTGTCCCTGGTTGTCGCCGCCGTATTCACCCTTCCGGCCGGGTTGGCACGGAAAGGCATGACTCGTCCGTCGTAAGGTGCGAGGGTGCGGATCCACCCCGAGGTCGCCGAGGCCCTGGCCGACCGACGCGCCGTCGTGGCGCTCGAGAGCACGATCATCAGCCACGGCCTGCCCCGCCCCGACAACCTGCGCATCGCCCGGGAGATCGAGGACGCGGTGCGGGCCGGCGGGGCCGTGCCGGCGACCATTGCGGTCCTCGACGGCGAGCCGCACATCGGGCTGGACGACAAGGCCCTGGAGCGGGTCGCGTTCGACGGCGCGATCGCGAAGGCGAGCGTGCGCGACCTGGCAATCCTCGGCGCCACCGGCGGGGCCGGGGCGACGACGGTCGCCTCGACCGCGCACCTCGCCGCGCGGGCCGGCATCCGCATCTTCGCGACCGGCGGGCTCGGCGGCGTGCACCGCGGCGCCGCGCGACACGTGGGACGAGTCGGCCGACCTGACCACGCTGTCCCGCACGCCGGTGCTCGTCGTCTGCGCGGGCGTGAAGTCGATCCTCGACGTCGGCGCCACCCTCGAGCGGCTCGAGACGCTTGAACATCGGCGTCCTGGGCTACCGCACCGACCGCTTCCCCGGCTTCTACCTGCGCGACTCGGGCCACCCGCTCCACTGGACGGCGCCGTCGGCCGAGTCGTCGCCGCCGTGCTGCGCAGCCAGGACGATCTCGGCACCGCGCATTACGGGCTGCTGCTGGCCAACCCGATCCCGCCGGCCGACGAGCTCGACCGCGACCTGCATGACCGCGTGCTCACCGCCGGCCTGGCCGCGGTCGAGGCGGCCGGGATCCACGGCAAGGACGTCACACCGTTCCTGCTCGACTTCTTCCACCGGGAGACGCACGGCGCGTCCCTCGCCGCGAACGTGGCGCTGGTGCTGGCGAACGCCCGGCTGGCCGCCGAGATCGCCCGGGCCTACGCGTCATGACCCATGTGATCTGCGTCGGGGACCTGATGATCGACGTCGTCGCGAAGCTCCCCCGGCCGCTCGCCATTGGCTCCGACACGCCGGCCTCGATCGGCATCCACGGTGGCGGGGCGGCGGCGAACGTGGCCGCCTGGCTCGTCAGTGCCGGCGCATCGGCCACCTTCTTCGGCCGGATCGGCGACGACCCGTTCGGCCTACAGGCCGTCGAGGAGCTCACCACCGCCGGCGTGGAGCCGCTCGTCACCATCGACCCCACGCTGCCGACGGGCACCTGCATCGTCCTCGTCAACGAGCAGGGCGAGCGGACGATGGTGCCGTGCGCCGGCGCCAACGACGCGCCGAGCGACGCGACGCTGCTGCCGGCCGGGGCCGACTGGCTCTACCTGTCCGGCTACTCGCTGCTCAGCCGCGGTTCCCGCCCGTTCGCCCGCGAGGTGCTGGACCTCGCCCGCGAACGGGGCTGGTCGATCGCGGTCGACGCCGCGTCGTCCTCACCTCTGCGGGCCGTCGGTGGCTCGACCTTCCTCGACTGGCTCGGCGCGGACGTCCTGCTCTTCGCCAACACCGACGAGGCGCTCGTGCTGACCGGGCTCGACGACCCGGCCGCGGCGGCCCGGTCACTGGCCGCGCGCTGCGGGCAGGCCATCGTGAAGCGTGGTATCGAGGGCGCGGTGTGGTCGGACGGCGACGGCGTGCAGACGGTGCCGGCCCGGGTCACGCAGGTGCTCGACTCGACCGGCGCCGGTGACGCGTTCGCCGCTGGATTCCTTGCCGGCGCCGGTGCCGGCGACGTCGCCAAGGCCCTCGCGGGTGCGGTGGAGCTCGCCGCTCAGGCCGTCGGGCGGGTCGGCGCCCGCCCCGCCCTCCGCTGAGGCCCCGCCGGCCGAACTCGTTCGCCTGTGTCGATCACGTCGCCTACGCTCGCGCGATGTCCAGCTGGTTCCACGTCACCTCCGTCCGAAACCGCAGCTCGATCCAGAGCCACGGCCTCGACGCGGGGCGGATGGGCGCCGCGCCCGGCATTGCCGGCAGCAGCCGGCCCGAGGCCGACGGCATCTTTCTCTGCGAAAGCGACTTCACCGTCGACTTCTTCGTGCGCATGAACAACACCGGCGGCCCGGTCGACGTGTGGCAGGTCGACGGCGTCGATGAGGGCGCGTTGGTCGACAACGGCAACGGCTTCCGGTACGTCCCGGGCCGAATCCCGGTCGATCGGATCAGCCTCGTGCAGCGGGCGCCGTCCGCCGGGCGCTAGTGGAACCGGGCCGCGTCACCCCGAGCGGCCGGTGTCGGCGTTGAGGGCCGAGACCAGCCGGTCCAGGGCCGGCAGGGCAGCGAGCACCGCGGCCCGATCCGCGTCGTCCAGCGTCCGCAGCGCCGCGCCGAGCCGGCGGCGGTGCGCGGCGTCCCAGTCGGCCAGGTGAGCCCGGCCGGCCGGTGACAGGGTCACCACCATCGCCCGCCGGTCGCGGCCGTCCACCTCGCGAGAAGCCAGGTCGTCGGTGACCAGTCCGCTGACGAGCGCGCTCACCGTGCTCTGCGCGAGGTTCAGCCGGGCGGCGAGGTCACCCAGCCGCACGGGACCGGTCTCGCGGAGCATCTGCAGCACCTCGACCTGCGCGATCGGTCGGGACCGCCATGCCGGTTCGAGCCGGATGGACCGGCGCAGGGCCCGCCGGAGCTGGGTGACGACCGTGGTCAGCTCGCGCACCCGCGCGGCCGGGACGGAGACCATGCCGCATCCTAACGCTCGTCGTATCGGTTTTCGATCTGTTCGGACACCGATGTATTCTCGTGGGCGTGGATACCGGGGTGATCGCCTCCGGCGAGCGGGCGCGGCCCGACTGGCTGCGCCGCCACCCGCAGGCCTGGGTCGCAGCGGTGGCGACCGTCTGCTTCGGCGCCTTCATGGGCCAGTTGGACGCGAGCGTCGTCGCCCTCACCTATCACTCGATCGGCGACGAGTTCGGCGCCGGTCTCAACACCGTCCAGTGGGTCACCCTCTCCTACCTGATCGCGCTGGGCGCGCTGCTGGTGCCGCTCGGCCGGATCTCCGACCGCATCGGCCGCAAGCGGATGTACCTGTGGGGCTTCGGGGTCTTCACGGTCGCGTCGGCCGGCTGCGCGCTCGCGCCGTCGCTGCCGGCCCTCGTCGCGATCCGGGCCGGGCAGGGCGTGGGCGCGGCCATGCTGCAGGCGAACAGCGTGGCGATCGTGTCGACGGTCGCGCCCCGCGAGCGGCTCCACTTCGCGCTGGGGCTGCAGGCCGCGGCCCAGGCGGTCGGCCTGGCCCTGGGCCCGACGGTGGGCGGCCTGCTCGTCCACACCGTCGGGTGGCGCTGGGTCTTCGCGGTGAACGTGCCGGTCGGCATCGTCGCGATCGCCGCCGGCCGCTTCCTGCTGCCCCGAACCCGGTTGGCGCACCAGCACGCCGCCCGGCTCCCGGTGCGTGCCCTGGCCCGGGGGCTGTTCGGGGCGCTGCTCGCCTATCTCGTCGTGTTCGGCCCGATCGTGCTGGTGCCGGCCGTCCTGCAGGACCGGGGCCTCACAGCGCTGACGGCCGGCCTCGTGGTGGCCGCCCAGCCGGTCGGGTTCGCGCTGGGGGCGACCTTGGGCAACCGCGCCCTCCCCCGCACCTGGACCATGGCGCGGCGCAGCGTCGCCGGACTGCTCCTCGCGGTCGCCGGGCTCGCCCTCCTGCTGCTCGCGCTGCCGAGCACGGCCGGCAGCGCGGGTGCGCTCGCGGTGACCGGGCTCGGCCTCGGGCTGTTCACCCCGATGAACAACGCGCAGATCATGCGGGCGGCTCCGGCGCAGACCGCAGCGCTGGCCGGTGGCCTGGTCAGCGCAGCCCGGGCCGCCGGGACGGGGCTGGGGACCGCGCTGGTCGCGGCCGCCCTGGCGATCCGGCCCGGCGGCGGGCTCGCGGTCGCCGCCCTGATCGGGTGCGCCCTGCTCGCCCTCGCCTCGGTCAGCCCTTCGAGTAGCTGAGGTCCGTCCCGCGCAACTGGACGACGACCCCCGAACGCTCGGCCCGCAGCGCGGTCACCCGGACCTTGAACGGGATCGCCGAGAGCGGGATCGTCAGGTCGAAGACGTGGTTGAGGACGCTCGCCACGGCGCCGCCCACCTGGGCCGCGTCGTTGATCCGGGTGGCGCCGAAGGACAGGGCGCCGTCGGCGAGCTCGGGCCGGCTGGTCACCGACGCCGTGAACTTCTGCCCGGCCACGGACACCGTCTTGGTTGCCTTGATCCGGCCGTTGTCGGCGTACTCGACGTGCACGCCGAGCGTCTTGCCGAGCTCGGCGTAGCTCACCGAGGCGGTGGCCGTCGCGGTGTCGGCCTGCACGCGGGAGAAGTCGCGCGACACCCGCACCGTGCGCAGGACGACCCGGACCCGGGACACGTTGAGCACGTGCACCCGCTCCCCCACCGGGAGGTCATCCGCGGTGATCGTGATCTTGTCGAACCTGCCGGCGGCGAGTTGGGTCAGGAAGGGGAACCCGGCGATGTCGACGTTCGGCCGGGACGACAGGTGCTGCGACGTCTGGATGGTGTCGCCGGCCGCGCGCTCGGCGAGGTTGTCCCCCACCCGGTCCGCGCCGACCAGGATGACGGCCAGGACTACGACCGCGATGAGCAGCCTGCGCGCGATCGGGGGCATCCACCGATCCAAACATGTCAGTGGGCTTCGGCAGACTCCGCACTCATGACGGGGTCAGCACAGCGCGCGCTGCTGGGCGAGCGGATCGCCCGCCACGGCTTCCCCGACCGGCCCTGCCGGTCGGCGGCCGAGGCGGCGGCCCGCACGACGGCCGTCCAGGCGCAGGACAACCTCGCCGCCCGCCTCGGCGTGCGGTCCCGCACCGTCCCGGCCATCACCGACGCCGACGTCAGGGCGGCGATCGAGACCGAGCGCACCGTGGTCCGAACCTGGTTGATGCGGGGGACGATCCATCTCGTCGCCGCCGACGACCTGCGCTGGCTGCTGCACCTGTTCGGCCCGTCGGTGCAGCGGCGGTTCGCCACCCGCTGGCGCCAGCTGGGGCTGACCGCCGACCTGCTGAGCCGGCATCACGAAGCCCTGGCCGAACTGCTGGTCGGGGGCCCGTTGACGCGGCCCGAGATCCGGGCTGGCCTGGCCGAACGGGGCATCCGGCTGGAGAGCCCGGATCCGCAGGTCCACACGCACGCCGTGGTCCACGCCAGCTGCCTCGGGCTCGTCTGCCGCGGGCCCGATCGGGGGCGGGACGCGACCTTCGTCCGGCTCGACGACTGGCTGCCCGGGTCGCCGGCCGGCCCGACCGGCGACGATGCGCTGGCCGAGCTCGCCCGTCGCTACTTCGCCGCGTTCTCCCCCGCGACGGCGGCCGACTTCACGACCTGGTCCGGGCTCCCGTCCTGCCGGGCCGTCGAGCTCGTCCGGGACGAGCTGCAGCCGGTCGAGGTCGACGGCCGGACCGGGTACCGCCTCGGCGAGGTCGAGCCGGCCCGCGGCGTGCGCCTGCTCGCCGGCTTCGACAACTACCTGCTCGGGTACCGCGAGCGCGCGCTGCTGCTCGCGCCCGAGCGCCATCGCGAGATCTACCACGGCGGCGTCATCCGGCCGGCCGTCCTGGTCGACGGCCGGGTCGTGGGCCGGTGGTCGCTGGATCGGGCCCGGGCCCGGGTCACGCTCACGCCGTTCGAACCGTGGCCGGCGAAGGTGCGCCGGGCCGTGGCGGAAGAGGTGGCCGACATCGGCCGGTTCCTCGACCTCGAGGTGGCAGCGGCGTGGGGGTGAGCTCGATCAGTCCAGCTCGAGCGCCCGGGCCAGTGGCACGCCCGGACGGTAGGCCAGGTGCACGTGGGACGGCGCGTCCAGCACGGTCAGGTCGGCCCGGGCACCGACGACGATGCGCCCGACGTCGTCGCGCCGCAGCGCCTGCGCGCCACCGGCGGTGGCGGCCCAGAGGGCCTCGGCAGGGGTCAGCCCCAGCTCCCGGACGGCGAGGGCGATGACGAAGGGCATCGACGACGTGTAGCTCGTGCCCGGGTTGCAGTCGGTCGCGAGGGCGACGGTGACGCCGGCTGCCAGCAGCCGCCGGGCATCCGGGTAGGGCGACCGGGTCGAGAACTCGACCCCCGGCAGCAGCGTCGCCACGGTCGCCGAGCCCGCCAGCGCGTCGACGTCCTCGTCGGACAGATACGTGCAGTGGTCGACGCTCGCCGCCCCGAGCTCGACCGCGAGCCCGACGCCCGGGCCCTGAGCCAGCTGGTTGCCGTGCACGCGCAGGCCGAGTCCCACCCGCTGGCCGGCCAGCAGGACGGCACGAGCCTCGTCGGCGTCGAACGCGTGCGGGCTGGCCGGCTCGCAGAAGACGTCGATCCAGCGGGCGTGCGGAGCGCAGGCGACGAGCATCGGACCGGTGACCAGCTCGACGTACTCGTGGGAATCCACGCCGGCCGGCACCACGTGCGCGCCGAGGTAGGTCGTCTCTTCGGTGACCTCGTGGGCCAGGCGCAGCAGGCGCCGCTCGGGCTCGACATCCAGCCCGTACCCGCTCTTGATCTCGACGGTCGTCGTACCTTGGGCGCGGAGTTCGGTCATCCGGCGGGCGAGCCCGCGCCGCAGTTCGTCCTCGCCTGCGCTCCGCGTCGCGGCCACGGTCGCGGCGATGCCCCCGCCGTCGTAGCGCTCCCCGGCCATGCGGGCGGCGAACTCGGCCGCGCGGTCGCCGGCGAAGGCCAGGTGCGTGTGCGCGTCGACGAACCCGGGCACCACCGCCCGCCCACCGAGCTCGCGCCGCCGGTCCGCGGACGGCGCCTGGTCGGCGGCCCCGACCCAGACCACCCGGCCGCCGTCCACCACGACCGCCGCACCCGTCAGCACCCGGCGCTCGTCGTCGTTCGTGACCAGCTCGCCGATGCCAGTGACCAGCTCACTCATCCCAGCACGCCCCGATCGCCGCGCTCAGCATCGCCCCGACGTCGCCGAGCATATGGTGACCCCGCTCGACGACCACCCGGCCGTCGACCAGCACCGTGTCCACGTCGGCGGCACCGGCGCTCAGCAGGACCTGCTCGGGTGCGCTGCCGGCCGTCCGCGGGGTGTCCAGGCGGACCGCGACCAGGTCGGCCCGGGCACCGGCGGCCAGCCGTCCGGCATCCGGCCAGCCGATCGAGCCGTGCGCGGTCAGCTGGCCGAGCAGCTCGGCCGGGGTGAACCGGCCGCGCTGCTGCGACTGCAGCCGCTCGTCCATCTCCACGCCGCGGACCTCCTCGAACAGGTCGACGACGGCGTGCTGGTCGCTGCCCACCGACAGCGGCACGCCGGCCGTGGCGAAGGCCCGGGCCGGGCCGATGCCGTCGGCGAGGTCCCGCTCGGTCGTCGGGCAGAGGCAGACGGTCGGGCCGGCTGCGCCCAGCCGGGCGATGTCGTCGTCGCCCACGTGCGTCGCGTGCACGGCGGTCGTGGTCGGGGTGAGCACCCCGGCATCGTCCAGCACGGCCGTCGGGCTGCGCCGGTAGAACCGGCGGCAGGCATCGTTCTCGGCCACCTGCTCGGAGAGGTGGACGTGCAGCGGGTCGTCGCCCGCCGCGGCCCGGACGACCGGTAGCGCCGCCGCCGGCACCGCCCGCACCGAATGGGCCGCCACGCCCAGGCGAGTCGTGGCATCGGGCCGCCGCTCACCCGCCCGGGCCGCCCAGCCCTCGGCCGAGCCGTCGCTGAACCGGCGCTGCACGTCGTCGAGCGGGTGGTGCCCGGCCGGGTCGAGGCCGCCGGCCAGGTAGCACGTGTCGAGCAGGGTGAGCCGGAGGCCGGCCGCCCGAGCGGCTTCGCGCAGCGCCGCGCCCATCACGTTCGGCTCGGCGTACGGGCGCCCGTCCGGGCCGTGGTGGAGATAGTGGAACTCGGCGACGGCGGTGACCCCGGACAGCGCCATCTCGGCGTAGACCCCGCGGGCCAGTGCGAGATAGCGATCCGGGTCGATGCGGGCGGCGACGGCATACATCCGGTCGCGCCAAGTCCAGAAGGTGCCGCCGCCGGCATGGGTCCGCCCGCGCAGCGCGCGGTGGAACGCGTGGCTGTGGCAGTTGGCGAAGCCGGGCAGCACCACGCCCGGCAGCCGGGCCGCCCCGTCGGCGGACGCGCCGGCGGTGACCGCCGCGAACCGGCCGCCGACGATCTCGAAGCGGACGGCGCGGGCCGGCCCGTCCGGCAGGAGCGCGTGCTCGGCGAACCAGGCCGTCATCGGGCCAGGTCTTCGAGCACCGCCGCCAGGGCGGCGACCCCGGCCAGGCAGTCGGCCCGCTCGGCGAACTCGGCCGGCGAGTGGCTGACGCCGGTCGGGTTGCGGACGAAGAGCATGGCGGCCGGGATGCCGGCAGCGGCGAGGATGCCGGCGTCGTGCCCCGCCCCGGTGTCGAGGACCGGCGCGTCGTGCAGGAGCGCCGCGACCCGACCGGGGTCGGGGAACGTCGTCTCGTCGCTCCACGACTCCTCGGTGACGGTCCCGCCGAGCCCGGCCGCGGCGGCGGCGACGTCGGCCACCACGGCCTGCGCCTGATCGGCGGTGGCGGCGCGCACGTCCAGCCACAGCGCGACGTGCGAGGGGACGGCGTTGACGCCGTTCGGCTCGACCCGGAGCTTGCCGCAGGTCGCGACGGCGTCGTGCCACTCGGCGGCCGTCCGCGCGGCCAGGACGATCTGGGCCGCCGAGATCATGGCGTCGCGCCGGTCGGCGAGTCCGGTCGTCCCGGCATGGTTGGCCTCGCCGGGCAGGTCGATGCGCCACCGCCCGTGCGGGCGGATCGCGCGGCCGACGGCCAGCGGTCGCTCGAGATCGACCAGCCCCCGGCCCTGCTCGACGTGCAGCTCGACGAAGGACGCCACCCGGCGCAGGGTCTCGCCGTCCGGGCCGAGCCGCTCGGGATCGTGGCCGGCCGCGCGCATCGCGCCGGCCAGGGTGGTGCCGTCGGCGTCGGTCAGGGCGCGGGCCCGGTCGGGGGCGAGGGCTCCGGTGATGATCCGCGAGCCGGCGCAGGCGACCCCGAAGCGGGCGCCCTCCTCGTCGCCGAAGTTGACGACGCCGATCGGCCGGGCCGGGCGGAATCCCCGCTCGCGCAGGGCGTCCACGGCGGCGAAGGCCGAGACGACGCCGAGCGGGCCGTCGAATGCCCCGCCGTCCGGCACCGAGTCGAGGTGGGAGCCGACCACGACGCCCGGCGTCCGGTCGGGGTCGCCCGCCCACGCCCACTGGTTGCCGGCCCGGTCGAGCGTGACGGTCAGTCCGCGGGCGGCGGCCTCGCCGGCGAACCACTCGCGCAGGGTCGCGTCCTCGGCGGTCCAGGCGTAGCGGCGGTAGCCGCCGGTGTGCGGGTCCCGGCCGATCGGCGCGAGGTCGTCCCACATCCGGTCGAACGGCATTCGGACGCCGCCGCTCACCCGCGTGCGCCCATCCGGTTGAGTGCGCCCGTCCGGTTGAGTGCGCCCGTCCGGTTGAGTGGCGCCTTGCGCGTTGAGTGGCGCCTTGTAAGGCGCCACTCAACCGGAAAGGCGCCACTCAACCGGACGCCTCGGTCGGTCGGGATGCCTCGGTCGGTCGGGATGCCTCGGTCGGTCGGGATGCCTCGGTTCAACGGGATGCCTCGGTCGCGCCCTCGGCCATCGGGATGCGCACGTCGCGCTCGGCCGCGACCTCCTCGGCCCGGTCGTAGCCGGCGTCGACGTGCCGGATGACGCCCATGCCCGGGTCATTGGTGAGCACCCGCTCGATCTTCTGCCCGGCGAGCTCCGTGCCGTCGGCGACGCAGACCTGACCGGCGTGGATCGAGCGGCCGATGCCGACGCCGCCGCCGTGGTGGATCGACACCCAGGACGCGCCGCTCGCCACGTTGACCATCGCGTTGAGCAGCGGCCAGTCGGCGATCGCGTCCGAGCCGTCGAGCATCGACTCGGTCTCCCGGTAGGGCGAGGCGACCGAGCCGCAGTCCAGGTGGTCGCGGCCGATCACCACGGGCGCGCTGATCTCGCCGCGGGCGACGAGGTCGTTGAACGCGACACCGGCCTTGTCCCGCTCGCCGTAGCCGAGCCAGCAGATGCGGGCCGGCAGCCCCTGGAAGTGCACCTTCTCCTGCGCCATCCTGATCCAGCGCGCGAGCGACTCGTTCTCCGGGAAGAGCTCGAGCACGGCCCGGTCGGTGCGGGCGATGTCCTTCGGGTCGCCGGAGAGCGCCGCCCACCGGAACGGGCCCTTGCCCTCGCAGAAGAGCGGACGGATGTAGGCCGGGACGAAGCCCGGGAAGTCGAAGGCGCGGGTGAACCCAGCGGTCTTGGCCTCGCCCCGGATCGAGTTCCCGTAGTCGAAGACCTCGGCCCCCCTGTCGAGGAAGCCGACCATCGCCTCGACGTGCCGGGCCATCGACGCCTGCGCCCGGCCGGTGAACTCCTCTGGCTTGCGCTGCGCGTAGTCGTGCCATTCGTCGAACTCGACCCCGATCGGCAGGTAGGACAGCGGGTCGTGGGCCGAGGTCTGGTCGGTGACGATGTCGATCGGCGCGTCGTGGGCGAGGAACTGCGGGACGAGTGTCGCGGCGTTGCCGAGCAGCCCGATCGACAGCGGGCGCCGGGCATCGCGGGCCTCCTCGGCGAGCCGCAGCGCCTCGTCGCGGTCCTTGGCCTGCACGTCCAGGAAGCCGTGGTCGATCCGGCGGGTGATGCGCGACTGGTCGCACTCGACACAGATCGCCACGCCGCCGTTCATCGTCACCGCCAGCGGCTGGGCGCCACCCATCCCGCCGAGGCCGGCGGTCAGCGTGATCGTCCCGGCCAGGGTGCCGCCGAACCGCTTGGCCGCCACCGCGGCGAACGTCTCGTAGGTGCCCTGCAGGATGCCCTGGGTGCCGATGTAGATCCACGAGCCGGCCGTCATCTGCCCGTACATGGTGAGGCCGATGTTCTCCAGGCGCCGGAACTCGTCCCAGTTCGCCCAGTCCGGCACAAGGTTGGAGTTGGCGATCAGTACCCGGGGAGCCCACTCGTGCGTGCGCATGACCCCGACCGGCTTGCCCGACTGCACGAGCATCGTCTCGTCCTGCCCGAGCGTGGTCAGGGTGCGGACGATCGCGTCGAACGCCGGCCAGCTGCGGGCCGCCCGGCCGGTGCCGCCGTAGACGACCAGGTCGTCGGGCCGCTCGGCGTTCTCCGGGTCGAGGTTGTTCATGAGCATCCGCAGCGGGGCCTCGGTCTGCCACGAGCGAGCGGTCAGGGTCGTGCCGCGGGGTGCGGTCACCGGGCGCGCGCCGTCCATGGGTTCCTCCTGCTGTCGACGTCCTCGGACCCATTCCACACCCGGGGCGGGGGCCGCGACCATCGACGGCCCGCGTCCTCCGTCTGGGATACCAGACAATCGGGCTAGCCTCGGCGCATGCCGACCGTGCCCGCCGCCCATCAGGCGCTGGCGATCCTGCGCTACCTGAGCCGCCAGGCCGGGCCGGTGCCGGCGGCCTGCGTGATCCGCGACCTCCACCTGCCGCGCTCGACCGTCTACCACCTGCTGGCGACGCTGGCGGAGGACGGCTTCGTCACCCGGCTGCCCGACGAGCGCCGGTACGCGCTCGGCCTCGCCGCGTACGAGCTCGGCACCGGGTATGTCCGGCAGGCCCCGCTGCAGCGCATCGCCCGGGTGCCGCTGGCCGACCTCGTCGACCGGACCGGGCACTCGGCCCACCTCGCCGTCCTGCACGGGCGCGAGGTCGTCTACGTGATCGAGGAGCGGGCGCCCGGCCGGCCGCCGCTGGTGACCGATGTCGGCGTGCGCCTGCCGGCCCAGCTCACCGCGAGCGGCCGGGCGATGCTGGCCCGGTTGCCGGCGGCCCAGGTGCGGGCGCTGTTCCCGGACCCGGCGGCGTTCGTCCTGCGCACGCCACTCGGTCCGCGCTCGCCGTCCGCGCTCCGGGCGCTGCTGGTGGACGTGCGCCGGCGCGGGCCCGCGCTCGAGGACGGGGAGGTGACGGCCGGCTTCGCGTCGATCGCCTCGCCCGTGCTCGACCACTCCGGACACCCGGTCGCCGGGGTCGCGGTGACCTTTCCGGCGGTCGCGGTGCCGGGCGGGGCCCGCGAGCGGATCGCGACCCAGGTCGCCCGGACCGCGGCCACGATCAGCCGCCGGATCGGCGGTCCGGGCGGGCCGCCCGCCTGATCCGCGCTATATCGCCTGACGTAGTATCGTGGGACGTAGTAGCGACGAAGGAGCCTTCATGACGGATACCCCGCCGCCGGCTGCCGGCGATCCCGGGCTGCTCATCCTCACCAGCCTGGCCGCCGGGCCGAAGCACGGTTACGCGATCACGCAGGACATCACCGAGCAGGTGGGCGTCAACCTCGGGCCGGGCACGCTCTACGGAGCCATCGCCCGCCTCGAGGGGCAGGGGCTCATCCGCGCCCTGCCGAGCGACGACCGGCGCCGCCCGTACGAGCTGACCGCGGCCGGCGCGCAGGTGCTGGCCCGACGCGCGGCCGAGCTGCGCAGGGTCGCCGACCTCGGCCTGTCCCGCCTCCGTCTCGCCGGCGGTGTCGCATGAGTGGCGCGCTGATCCCGCGGCGGGATCGGGCCCTCGTCCGGCTCGCGGCGCCGAGCTGGCGCGGCCGCTACGAGCCGGAGTTCGTGGCCCTGCTCGAGGACACCCCCGCCGGCCTGCGGCGCACCGTGGACGTCGCCCGCGGGGTCGCGCGGTCGTGGGCGGCGCCGTCGCCCCACCTCTTCGCCGACCGCGCGACCCGGCTGCGGGCCAGCCTGGCCACGCTCCTCTGGGCCTGGACGGCCCTCGTCGGGGCCGAGCTGATCCTGGCCCAGCTGCGGGAGGACCCGGCGCGCGAGGCGACCGACCGGCAATACTCCGGAGCCACCGTCCTGTACCGGCTCTACGAGCTGGCCGCCGGGGCCGGCGTGCTCGTCCTGCTCGCCGGCTGTGCCCCGCTGGCCTGGCTGATGGTGCGGACGGCCCGCCGGGCCCGGCGCCGGGACCTGTCGCTGCTCATGGCCAGCCCGGCCTTCGCCGTCCTCGGCTTCGCGGTCGTGCTGTTCGCCGTCGTGGCCTTCGTACCCCGATCGCCGGTGCCGGGCGTCGGCGTCGGCGCCTGGGTGCTGGCGATCATCGCCGCCGGAATCGCGGCCGGTGTCTCCTGCGCGGCCGGGCCGACCCAGGTGCTGCGCCGCCTCCGGCCGGGCGGGCCGGCCCTGCGGGTGGCCACCCTGACGGCGAGCGCCGGGGCCCTGCTCTGCGCGATCGCGGGCCTGGCGGCGGCCGGTTACCTGATCGTGCTGGCGCTCGGCTCGGCGCCGGTGAGCGTCGCCGCCGCCGCCTTCCTCGTCCCGTTCTCGGTCTGGGTGCTGGGAGCCGCCGCGGTGGTGCTGGTGAGCGGGGCGCGGGCGGTCAGCCCCGGGCGCCCTGCCAGCTGAACGGTCCGAAGGCGCCGGGTGATCGCCCGCCGAGCGGCGGCCCGCCGCTGCTTTCCCTCCAGCCCGGCACCGCCGCTGACGTCGAGGTGCAACCGGCAAGCCGTGGTCGTGAACCCGTCAACGCCCGACGCCGGCGGCGTCCATGCCTCGCAGCTCCTTCTTCAGTTCCGAGATCTCGTCCCGCAGGCGGGCCGCCACCTCGAACTGCAACTCGCGGGCCGCGTTCAGCATCTGGTCGTTGAGCTGCTGGATCAGGTCGGCGAGCTGGGCCCGCGGCATCTCGGCGACGTCCAGGCCACCGCCGGCGTGCGCCCCCACGCCGACGACCCCGCCGGACGTACCCCGGCCGCCGCGCCCCGGCACCGCCGACTTGCCCCGCGATTGCGAGCGCCCGGACCCGCCCACCGGCGTCGAGCCGAGCAGGTCGTCGGTGTCGGCGGCCTCCCGGGCCAGCAGGTCGGTGATGTCGGCGATCCGTTTGCGCAGGGGGGTCGGGTCGATGCCGTGCTCGGTGTTGTAGGCGATCTGCTTCTCCCGGCGCCGGTTCGTCTCGTCGATCGCCGTCGCCATCGACGGGGTGACCGTGTCGGCGTACATGTGCACCTGGCCGGAGACGTTGCGGGCCGCGCGGCCGATCGTCTGGATGAGCGACCGTGCCCGACCGCAGGAAGCCCTCCTTGTCGGCGTCGAGGATCGACACCAGCGAGACCTCCGGCAGGTCGAGGCCCTCGCGCAGCAGGTTGATGCCGACCAGCACGTCGTACTCCCCCATCCGCAGCTCCCGGAGCAGCTCGACCCGGCGCAGCGTGTCGACCTCGGAGTGCAGGTACCGAACCCGGATGCCCTGTTCGAGCAGGTAGTCGGTGAGATCCTCGGCCATCTTCTTGGTCAGCGTGGTGACCAGCACCCGCTCGTTGCGCTCGGCCCGCTCGCGGATCTCGTGGACGAGGTCGTCGATCTGGCCCTTCGTCGGCTTGACCACGATCTCGGGGTCGACCAGGCCGGTCGGCCGGATCACCTGCTCGACGAACTCGCCCTTCGTCCGCCCCATCTCGTAGTCGCCCGGGGTCGCCGAGAGGTAGACCGTCTGGCCGATGCGGTCCACGAACTCCTCGAACTTCAGCGGGCGGTTGTCCATCGCCGACGGCAGGCGGAACCCGTGATCGACGAGGGTGCGCTTGCGGGACATGTCGCCCTCGTACATGCCACCGGTCTGCGGGACGGTCACGTGCGACTCGTCGATGACGAGCAGGAAGTCCTCCGGGAAGTAGTCGAGCAGGCAGTTCGGCGCGCTGCCCCGCTCGCGCCCGTCGATGTGCAGCGAGTAGTTCTCGATGCCGGAGCAGAAGCCGACCTGGCGCATCATCTCGATGTCGTAGGACGTGCGCATGCGCAGGCGCTGGGCCTCGAGCAGCTTGTTCTGCCCCTCGAGCTCGGCCAGCCGCTGCTCCAGCTCCTTCTCGATGCCGCGGATCGCCCGCTCCATCCGCTCCGGGCCGGCCGCGTAGTGCGTGGCCGGGAACACGAAGACCTCCTCGACCTCGCGGACGACCTCGCCGGTGAGCGGGTGCAGGTAGTAGAGGCGCTCGATCTCGTCGCCGAACATCTCGGCCCGGATCGCCAGCTCCTCGTACACCGGGAAGATCTCCACCGTGTCGCCGCGCACCCGGAACGTGCCGCGGGTGAAGGAGAGGTCGTTGCGGGTGTACTGGACGTCGACCAGCCGCCGCAGGATCGCCTCGCGCTCGATCTCCTGCCCGACCCGCAACCGCAGCGAGCGATCGACGTACTCCTGCGGGGTGCCCAGGCCGTAGATGCACGAGACGGTGGCCACGACCACCACGTCACGCCGGGTCAGCAGCGACATCGTCGCCGAGTGCCGCAGCCGCTCGACCTCGTCGTTGATCGAGCTGTCCTTCTCGATGTAGGTGTCGGTCTGCGGGACGTAGGCCTCGGGCTGGTAGTAGTCGTAGTAGCTGACGAAGTACTCGACCGCGTTGTTCGGCAGCATCTCCCGCAGCTCGTTGGCCAGCTGGGCGGCCAGGGTCTTGTTCGGCGCCATCACCAGGGCCGGACGCTGGAGCCGCTCGATCAGCCAGGCCGTGGTGGCCGACTTGCCGGTGCCGGTGGCGCCGAGCAGGACGACGTCCTTCTCCCCCGCCCGCACGCGGCGCTCGAGCTCCTCGATGGCGGCCGGCTGGTCACCGGAGGGCTCGAAGTCCGAGACGACCTCGAACTTGCCGGTGCTCGGCGTGATGTCGGAGTTGACGCGCATGCGTCCACGGTACGAGGCGGGTACGACAACTCGGGCCGGCGCGGGCAGACTGCGGTGGTGGAGATCGAGTTCCTGGACCCCGGCCCCGAGGACTTCCCGGCCGCGGACCCGGCGAGCGGTCCCCGTCCCGACAGCCGTCGCGCGCTCGCCCTGCGCCGCGCCCGCTCCTTCGCGCCCGCCGTCCTGTGGGCCGGGGCGGCCGGGCTGGCCGCCGCGGCGCCGTTTCGCGTGATCGACACGATCACCATCCGCAACCAGGGCGAGACCCAGCTGGAGTCGACGGACGGCTGGGGCCGCTACCGCAGCGGCGGCGGCGTCTCGTTCATCTCGCACGGTCCTCGCTACGGGGCGATCCTGGTGGCCTGCGCCGCGATCCTGCTCGCGGCCGCGGTGCTGTCCCTGCTCCCGACGCTCCGCCGCCCGGCGGGCTCGGTGCTGCCGCGGATCCGGACCGCCCTCGGGGTGGCCGGCGCGGGTGGCCTGGCCGCCCTGCTCGCGGTGCTGGTCCTCAACTTCCTCAGCACCCGGGACACCCTGGCCGCGCAGGTCAAGTCGTTCGGCAGCTCGGCGCCGGGCACGCTGGTGAGCGAGGTCTTCACCGCGCGGGTCCGCCTCGGCGCCTGCCTGTGGCTGGCCGTGGCGGCGCTGGGCTGCGCCCTGCTCGCGATCGCCGCCGACCTGACCGCTCCGGCCCCGGTGCCGCCCACCGCTACCGGCGACGAGCAGTTCGCGCCGGAACCACCGCTGCACCCGCAGGACGATCTGCTCGAATCGGGACCGGCGGCCTGACGCCGAGGCGCCCTGCGACACTCTGACGGTGGAGATCGAGTTCCTCGATCCGGGCCCGAACCAGCCGGACGGGCCGGCCCCGGGCGCGCGCGGTCCGACGGCCGCCCGACGGCCGCGGCCCGACCGGGAGACGGTCGGGCTGCTCGTGATGCTGACGGCCGCGGCCGCGCTGCCCGTGGTCGCCGCGTTCCAGCTCGTCTTCACCGTGCAGCAGCAGGACGCGGGCGGCAGCGGCTTCACGTACGGCGCGGACGCCTGGGGCCGGATCCGGCTCGGGGACGGCTCCGCCCTCGCGACCGCCCAGCACGAACCCCGCTTCGGCATCCTGCTCGCCGTGTGCGGCGCCGCGTTCGGGGTGCTGGCGCTCACCGTCGCCGCCCAGCTGCTGCTGCGGACCGCCCTGGGCCGGCGCCCCCTTGGGGCGACGGTGGCCGGCGCCGCGGGGGTCCTCGCCGGCCTGCTCGTCGGCATCACCGCGTCGATGGCCCTGGAGGTCGAGTCGGTGTTCGACCGGCTCCGCGCCGAGCCCGCCGACCCGTTCGGCGCCGGCCCGGCCGGCATCCGGCTCGAGGTGGGCCCCGCGGTCTGGCTGGGTCTCGCCGCCGTCCTGGCCGGCGGGCTCTCCGTGGCCGCTGCCCTGCGCGTCCACCGTGTCGACCGATTGCCTCACACCGGGATAACAAGCGCCGCTGCCGGGTACTGAGGTCAGGTGGAAATCGCGTCCTGGCAGGCTGACGGCATGGAAATCTGGCCGGGCCACCCCTATCCCCTCGGTTCCGCCTACGACGGCTCGGGCACCAACTTCGCCCTGTTCAGCGAGATCGCCGAGAAGGTCGAGCTCTGTCTCTTCGACCCGGACGGCACCGAGACCCGCGTCGAGATGCCGGAGGTCGACGGGTTCGTCTGGCACGTGTTCCTGCCCGGCGTCGAGCCCGGCCAGCGCTACGGCTACCGCGTCCACGGGCCGAACAAGCCCGAGGAGGGGTTGCGCTGCAACCCGGCCAAGCTGCTGCTCGACCCCTACACCAAGGCCATCGACGGCACGATCGAGTGGGACGAGTCCCTGTTCGGCTACCACTTCGACGACCCCGACTCCCGCAACGACCTCGACTCCGCGCCGAACCTGCCCAAGTGCGTCGTCATCAACCCGTTCTTCGACTGGGGCGTCGACCGCCCGCCGCGCCGGCCGTACCACGAGTCGGTCATCTACGAGACCCACGTCAAGGGGATGACGCAGACCCACCCCGACCTGCCGGACGAGCTCCGCGGCACCTACGCGGGCATGGCCCACCCGGTGACGATCGAGCACCTGACCCAGCTCGGCGTCACGGCCGTCGAGCTGATGCCCGTCCACCACTTCGTGAACGACTCGTTCCTCGCCGACAAGGGGCTGTCCAACTACTGGGGCTACAACACGATCGGGTTCTTCGCCCCCGACCACAAGTACTCCTCGAGCCGCTCACCGGGCGGCCAGGTGCAGGAGTTCAAGGCGATGGTCCGCGCACTGCACGAGGCGGACATCGAGGTCATCCTCGACGTCGTCTACAACCACACGGCCGAGGGCAACCACCTGGGCCCGACGCTGTCGTTCCGGGGCATCGACAACCCGGCGTACTACCGGCTGGTCGAGGACGACCAGAAGTACTACATGGACTACACCGGCACCGGCAACAGCCTCAACGTCCGCCACCCGCACTCGCTGCAGCTGATCATGGACTCGCTGCGGTACTGGGTGCTCGACATGCACGTCGACGGGTTCCGCTTCGACCTCGCCGCGACCCTGGCCCGCGAGTTCTACGACGTCGACCGGCTGTCCTCGTTCTTCGACCTGGTGCAGCAGGACCCGGTCGTCAGCCAGGTGAAGCTCATCGCCGAACCGTGGGACGTCGGCCCGGGCGGCTACCAGGTCGGCAACTTCCCGCCCCAGTGGACGGAGTGGAACGGCAAGTACCGCGACACCGTCCGCGACTTCTGGCGGGGCGAGCCCGGCACGGTCGGCGAGTTCGCGGCCCGGCTGACCGGTTCGGCCGATCTCTACGAGACGTCCGGCCGGCGGCCGGTGGCGAGCATCAACTTCGTCACCGCCCACGACGGCTTCACCCTCACCGACCTCGTCTCGTACAACGAGAAGCACAACGAGGCGAACCAGGACGGCAACAACGACGGCGAGAGCCACAACCGCTCGTGGAACTGCGGGGTCGAGGGCGAGACGGACGACCCGGCGATCATCGCGCTCCGGGCCCGGCAGCGGCGCAACTTCATCGCCACGTTGTTCCTGAGCCAGGGCGTGCCGATGCTCTGTCACGGCGACGAACTCGGCCGCACCCAGCGCGGCAACAACAACGGGTACTGCCAGGACAACGAGCTGACCTGGATCGACTGGGCCAACCCGGACGAGGAGATGCTGGCGTTCACCCGGCGGGTGTCGGCGCTGCGCAAGGAGCACCCGATCTTCCGCCGGCGCCGGTTCTTCGACGGCCGCCCCACCCGCCGCGGTGACCAGCTGCCCGACATCGCCTGGTTCGCGCCGGACGGGCAGGAGATGACCGAGGACGACTGGGAGTCCGGCTTCGGGCGCAGCATCGCGGTCTACCTGAACGGCCAGGGCATCCCCGATCGTGACTCCCGCGGCCAGCGGGTCGCCGACGACTCGTTCCTGCTCTGCTTCTCCGCGCACGACGAGGAGATCGACTTCACCATCCCGCGGGAGGAGGACGGCGCATCCTGGCAGGTCGTCATCGACACGATGGCCGCCGAGGCCGACGGCCACGTCGTCGAGCCGGGCCAGACCATCTCGGTCGGCCCGCAGGCCCTCGTGGTGCTCGAGCGGGTCGTCGCGTCATGACGGTGCCCCACTCGTCCTACCGGCTGCAGATCCGGTCGAGCTTCGACCTGTACGCCGCCGCCGACGTGTGCGACTACCTCGCCACGCTCGGCGCCGGCGCGGCCTACCTGTCGCCCCTGCTGCCGTCGGCGCGAGGCTCCGACCACGGCTACGATGTCGTCGCCTTCGACACCGTCGATCCGCAGCGCGGCGGGATGGACGGGTGGACCCGGCTGCTCGCCGGCGCACGCTCGCGGGGCCTGCCGGTCGTGGTCGACATCGTCCCGAACCACACCGGCGTGGCCGACCCGGTCGAGAACAAGGCGTGGTGGGACGTCCTGCGCCTCGGCCCCGGCTCGATCTACGCGCGCTGGTTCGACATCGACTGGTCCCGCGGACGCCTGCTGCTGCCGGTCCTCGGCGACGACTTCGGCCCTGAGCAGCTCGAGGTCGTCGGCGACGAGCTGCATTACTTCGAACACCGCTTCCCGCTCGCCGTCGGCACCCAGCCCGACCGGGGCGAGAGCGCGTCGCAGGTGCACGCGCGTCAGCACTACGAGCTCGTCAGCTGGCGCCGCGCCGACACCGACCAGAACTACCGCCGGTTCTTCGCGGTGACGACGCTCGCCGGCCTGCGGGTCGAGGACGACGCCGTCTTCGACGCCACGCACGAGCAGATCGCGCGCTGGGTCCGCGACGACGGCATCGCCGGGCTGCGAGTCGACCACCCGGACGGCCTGGCCGACCCCCTGCGCTACCTGACCCGGTTGCGCGAGCTGGCCGGCGATCACGCGTGGCTGCTGGTCGAGAAGATCCTCGAGACCGGTGAGCGGCTGCCGGGGAGCTGGCCGGTGCACGGCACGACCGGCTACGACGCGCTGGCCGAGGTCAACGGCGTCTTCATCGACCCGGGCGCCGAGCCGGTGCTCGATGCGCTGTACCGCGAGCTGACCGGTGACGAGCGCAGCTGCCACGAGCACGTGCAGGCGGGCAAGCGGCAGGGCACCGAGACGATCCTGCAGGCCGAGGTCTCCCGGCTGGCCCGGCTCGCGCCGGACCTGCCACAGGTCGACGAGGCGTTGCGCGAGCTGCTCGTCGCCTTCCCCGTCTACCGCTCGTACCTGCCCGACGGCGCCGAGCACCTCGACGCGGCGATGGCGACGGCCAAGGCGGCCCGACCGGAGCTGGCGCCGACCTTCGAGCTGCTCGCCCCGCGGCTCGCCGACCCGGCCGACGAGATGTGCGTCCGCTTCCAGCAGACGTCGGGGGCGGTCATGGCGAAGGGCGTCGAGGACACCGCGTTCTATCGCTACACCCGTTTCCTCGCGCTCAACGAGGTCGGCGGCGATCCGGCCCGGTTCGGGCTCGGGCTCGACGAGTTCCACCGGGCGCAGTGGCAGCGGCAGGCCTCGGCACCCGAGGGGATGACGACGCTCTCGACGCACGACACCAAGCGGGGCGAGGACGTGCGGGCCCGGCTGGCCGTGCTCGCCGAGGTGCCGGACGAGTGGGCGCCCCTGGTCCGCCGGCTGATGACCGCCGCGCCACTGCCCGACGGCGACTTCGCCTACCTGCTCTGGCAGACCTTCGCCGGCGTCGGCTTCATCGAGCGCCACCGCCTGCACGGCTACGCCGAGAAGGCGATGCGCGAGGCGGCCACCTCGACCACCTGGACGGCCCCGGACCGGTCGTTCGAGTCCGCCGTGCACGCCGTCATCGACGCGGCCTACGACGAACCTGCGGTGCACGGCCCCCTGGCCGCCTTCGTCGACCGCATCACCCCCTACGGCTGGACGAACTCGCTCGGCCAGAAGCTCGTCCAGCTGACCATGCCCGGCATCCCCGACGTCTATCAGGGCACCGAGCTGTGGGAGGACTCCCTCGTCGATCCGGACAACCGGCGGCCGGTCGACTTCGACGCCCGGCGGGCGCTGCTCGACCAGCTCGACGCCGCCGACGACCCACCGCCGGTCGACGTGTCGGGGGCGGCCAAGCTCTGGGTCGTCGCGCGCGCCCTGCGGCTGCGGCGCGACTGGCCGGACCTGTTCAGCGGCTACGTGCCGGTGCTCGGCTCGGGCCCCGCCGGCGAGCACCTCGTCGCGTTCGACCGGGGTGGCGCGATCACGGTCGCCACCCGCCTGCCGGTCGGGCTCGAACGGCGCGGCGGCTGGGGTGACACCTCGATCGACCTCGGCGGGCCGGCCACCGACGTGATCACCGGCCGGCGGGTGCCGCGGGACGTCCGGGTGGCCGAACTGCTCGACACCTACCCGGTGGCGTTGCTGGTGCGCTGACTCGGGTGCCGCCAGGCCCGGACGGGCAGGGCGAGGAGGGCCAGCAGGCAGGCCGCCGCGGCGACGGTGGCGCCCACGCCCAGGCCGAGCCGGAGCCCGGCGACGAAGGCCGACCGGGCGAGCGCGGCGAGCGGGGGTCCCTGGGGTCCGGCGTGCCGGGCCACCTCGAGGGCGCCGCCGAGCGAGCCCCGCACGGTGGCCAGCACCCCGGACGGGACGGCGTGGCCGGCCAGCCCGTCGGTGAGCCGGCCCTGGTAGCGCGTCGACAGCAGGCTGCCCATCACCGCGACCCCGAGCGCCCCGCCCACCTGCAGGAAGACGCCGTTGGTCGCCGAGCCGACGCCGATCTTCTCCGGCGGCAGCGTGCCGGTGATCGAGTCGATGGCCGCCGGCATGATCAGCCCGGCCCCGAGCCCGAGCAGGGACATGCCGGCCAGCGAGTCGCCGTACCCGCCGGCCGTCGTGGTTCTCGAGAGCAGCCCGAGCCCGGCGGCCACGACCGCGAGCCCGGCGGCGACGGTGAACTTGGTGCCGATGATCGGGACGAGCCGCGGCGAGAGCGCGGCCGAGACGGCCAGCAGCCCGGCCACGGGCAGGATCCGCACCCCGGTCTGCAGCGCGCTGTACCCGAGGTCGAACTGCAGGTACTGGGTGAGCACGAACATCGCGCCGAACATGCCGAACATCGCCAGCCCGACCGAGGACGTCGCCATGCCGAAGCTCCGCCGCCGGAAGAAGGCGAGGTTCAGCATGGGGTGCGGGGTCCGCAGTTCCCAGCCCCCGAAGAGGAACAGGACGGCCACGCCGGCCGCGCCGACCCCCAGCACCAGCGGCGAGCCCCACCCGCGGGTGGGCGCCTCGATGATGCCCCAGAGCAGCAGGCCGACGCCCGCCACGGACAGCACTCCCCCGACCGGGTCGGGGGCGGCCGCGTGCTCGTCGCGGGAGTCGGCGACGAGCGGCAGCACGCAGACGATCGCGAAGGCGATGATCGGCACGTTGACGAAGAAGATCGAGCCCCACCAGAAGTGGGCGAGCAGCGTGCCGCCCGCGATCGGCCCGATCGCGATGCCGAGCCCGTTGGTCGCCGCCCAGGCGCCGATGGCCCGCGAGCGCTCGGCCGGATCCCGGAAGGTGTTGACGATGATGGCAAGCGTGGCCGGCATCATCATCGCGCCCCCGACGCCCATCCCCGCCCGCGCGGCGATCAGCATCCCCACCGAACCGGCCATCGCCGACCAGGCCGAGGCGACGGCGAAGACCACCAGCCCGGTGAGAAGCACACGTTTGCGGCCGAGGCGGTCGGCGACGCTGCCGGCCACCAGCATCAGCCCGCCGAACGCCAGCGCGTAGGCGTCGACCACCCACTGCAGCTGCGTCGAGGTCGCCGACAGCTCGCGGACCAGCGTCGGCAGCGCCACGTTCACGATGGTGTTGTCGAGCGAGACGATCAGCAGCGACAGGCACAGCACGGCCAGCGCCCACCACCGGCGGTCGGCCGGCTCCGTCGCCCGCTCGCCCCGTCGCGCGACGGCGGGGACGGCCATGGCCGCGCTACCGACCGGTGGAGCCCGGGCGCCAGATCAGCTTGTGCACGCCGAGGTGTTTCGGCAGCGACCGGACGCCAGGGATGAACGGGATCAGCGCCAACCCGACGGTGAGCAGCATCATCAGGCCCCACACCAGCGCGTCGGCGTTGTCGGAGGTCGAGAACGGCTTGATCTGGTACCAGAACGTGTACAGCCACATCCACGGCTGGCCGGGGTAGTTGCCGCTCTCGTTCATCATCCCCCACTGGTCGCCGCCGAGCCGCTCGGCGCGGGCCTGGTCCTCCAGGTAGGCACCGTCGGAGAGCAGCAGCAGGGGCCGGGTCTGATCAGACGGGTAGAACGCGTCCTTGACGAGCAGGCTCTCCAACCCGCCGGACGCCGCGAGGGCGCGGAACCGTTCGGTGAGCAGCGGCGTCGGGCCGTAGTCGCCGGCCTTCACCTTCGCCGGATCGCCGGTGGGAACTGCGGCCAGCGCGTCGGCGTAGGCCGTGGCCCACGCGGTCTGCTGCTTGGCCGGTGCGGCCCGCCACGCCGACAGCGCGGACTTCAGGGCGGTGTCGTTGGCGACGCTGGTGAGCGGCTTGATGACGAGGTCCTCGGCGCTGTTCACCTTCGTCCGCTGGCCGCCGATCTTCTGCAGCGGCAGCGGCCCGAGCTTCTGCCCCTCGGCGGCTCCGTTGTAGGGCGGGCCGTACGTCGCGCTACCGCTGGTGCCGGCCAGTTCGGCCGTGGCGGTCGCGACGACGTCGTCCGGCGCCGCCTTGGCCCAGGCCTGGAGCGTGATCGCCTTGCGGTCGGGCGAGGAGAACACGGCGGCCAGCAGCAGCGTCAGGGCGACGATGACGCCGAGCGCGATGCAGAACTCGCGTACGAGGTCGTACGGGCGGGTGGGGAACAGATGGGAGTCCGGGGTCCGGTCGCGGGCGGTCACAGCTGGGCCTTCGTGCCGGTGACGGCCGGGGGCGTCTCGGTCAACGTCGTCGGCGGGACGAGGGCCCGGTTGCCGTCCTCGACGCCGGGCGGTTGGGCGTCGAAGGGCGGGACCACGCCGTGCCGTCGGACGAGGATCACGTGCCAGACGACGAGGACGCCGATGAGCAGCGGCAGCAGCACCACGTGCCAGAGCAGCATCTGCCCCGGGTTGAGCACGTTGAAGTACGCGCCGATGCCGACCGCGTTCAGGCCGTCCTTCGCCTGGGTCGAGATCCACTGGCTGTCGAAGTTGGACTGCGAGAGGTAGCCGGTGAACGCGGTGCCGATCGAGCCGACGAAGCAGACGACGCCGGTCACCCAGGTCAGTGCCCGCTTGCCCCGCCACGCTGCCATGAAGAACTTGCCCCACAGGTGGATCACCATGCAGGCGAAGAACAGCTCGACGCTCCACAGGTGCGTGGAGTTGACGAAGTGCCCGAGCGACGACGTGTGCCACCACGCCGAGCCCTCGATGGCGAGCAGGCAACCGGTGGCGATCACGACGATAAGCGCGGCGATGGTGGCGACGCCGAAGACGTAGATCCAGGAGGCGACGTACGCCGGCTGGCGGTCGGGCAGCCACTGCCCTTCCGGGACGGTGCGGCCGATCCGGCCCCGGAGCCGGGCGGTCCAGCTGCGGGCCGGGGCCTCACCGCTCGTCATCGACCTGGTCCTTCTCGAGCGGCTTCGCGTGCGTCCCGGGGAACGGGAGCAGGAGCGCGAGGACGAACACCACGACCATCGCGACGATGATCAACAGGTTCGCCAGCGAGATCTGGACGACGCCCCAGTGGAAGTACTTCACTGCGGACGCCGCGGCGGCGTGGGACGGGACCATCTTCACTCCCTGACGGCGGCGAGCGCACATCGCTGTTCGGCGTCGGGACCCAGTGGACGCGCGGGCGCCGGTATCCGGCAGGGTCGAAGGTCCGGTGTCGCGGGTCGCCGGACTTGGCCCGGCCTCAGGAAATCGAGCGGCTCAGTGCGGCGGCGCGAGCCGGGACCGCAGCCTCGGCACGTCCAGGGCCGGCCGCGGGTACACGGGGCCGAGGTCGGCCAGGGTCTCGCGCAGCAGCTCGGCGACGGCCCAGTTCCGGTACTTCTTGTGGTCGCTGGGCACCACGTACCACGGCGCGAGCGGGGTGTTGCAGCGCTCCAGCATCTCCGAGTAGGCGGCCTGGTACTCGCTCCACCGGGCCCGCTCGTGCACGTCGCCCTCGTTGAACTTCCAATGCTTGTCCGGGTCGTCGAGGCGGGCCAGCAGCCGCGTGCGCTGCGTCTCGAAGGAGATGTTGAGGAAGCATTTCAGCACGGTGGTGCCGGTCGCGGCGAGTTCGGCCTCGAACTCGTTGATGAGGTCGTAACGGGGCCGCCACTCGCTCTCCGGCACGAGCTCGTGCACCCGGACGACCAGCACGTCCTCGTAGTGCGACCGGTCGAAGACGCCCACCACCCCGGCCGGCGGAAGCCTCTTGCGGATGCGCCACAGAAAGTCGTGCGCCTGCTCCTCCTTCGACGGCGCCTTGAACGCGGTGTACTGCACCCCGATCGGCCCGAACGTGCCGACGACGTGCTCGGTCACCCCGCCCTTGCCGGCCGTGTCGATGCCCTGCAGCACGAGCAGCAGGCTGCGCCGGCCCCCCACGGTCGACTCCGCGTACAGCCGCTCCTGCAGGCTGCGCAGCTGCTTGGTGTCGGTTTCGAGGTCCCGGTTCTTGACGCCGTCGGCGAGTGGACGGGCGGACGGGTCGTAGCCGGCGAGCTCGACCGGCCCGGGCGCCACGGCCAGCGCCGCGCGCATGCTCTGCTGCGTCATCTGTCGATCCTGGCACGCGCCGGTTACCCGGTCGGGCCCGTCGGGCAGGGTGTGGCACGTGACGGCTATCCGCGTGTGGGCCCCCAACGTCTCGACCGTCCGGCTGCGGGCCGGCGGCTCGGTGACCGACCTCGCGCCGGCCGGCGACGGCTGGTGGACCGGCCCGGACCTCGCACCGGGCACCGACTACGCCTTCCTGCTCGACGGCAGCGACGAGGCGATCCCCGACCCGGCCTCGCGCTGCCAGCCCGACGGCGTCCACGGCCCGAGCCGGGTCTACGACCAGCACGCCTTCGAGTGGCACGACCAGGACTGGGCCGGGCGCGACCTCACCGCGGCCGTCGTCTACGAGTTGCACGTCGGCACCTTCACGCCCGGTGCGACCTTCGACGCGGCCATCGAGCGGCTCGACCACCTCGTCGCGCTCGGGGTGACCCACGTCGAACTGCTGCCGGTCAACGACTTCAACGGGGTCTGGAACTGGGGCTACGACGGCGTGCTCTGGTACGCCGTGCACGAGGCCTACGGCGGCCCGGACGGCCTCAAGCGCTTCGTCGACGCCGCTCATGGCTTGGGGCTCGCGGTCGTGCTCGATGTCGTCTACAACCACCTCGGCCCGTCCGGCAACTACCTTCCGCGCTTCGGCCCGTACCTCAAGTCCGGTCGCAACACGTGGGGCGACCTGGTGAACGTCGAGGAGCCGAACGTCCGCCGGTTCATCATCGACAACGCCCTGATGTGGCTGCGCGACTACCACGTCGATGCCCTGCGCCTCGACGCCGTGCACGCGCTGCAGGACGGCTCGCCGACGCACATCCTGGCCGAGCTCGCCGCCGCGACCGACACCCTGGCCACGATGGTCGACCGGCCGCTCACGCTGATCGCCGAGTCCGACCTGAACGATCCGGTGATGATCACGCCGCGCTCGCTCGGGGGCTACGGGCTGGCCGCGCAGTGGGACGACGACGTCCATCACGCCCTGCACTCGATGCTCACCGGCGAGACCCAGGGCTACTACTGCGACTTCGGCCCGCTGCACGTGCTCGCCAAGACCTTTACCAAGGCATTCCTGCACGACGGCACGTTCTCGACCTTCCGCGGCCGGGTGCACGGCCGGCCGATCGATCCGGCCCGGCAGCTGGGCTGGCAGTTCGTCGTCTGCCTGCAGAACCACGACCAGGTCGGCAACCGGGCCGTCGGCGACCGGCTGCCCGAGCTCACGACCCCGGAGCTGGTGAAGGTCGGCGCGGTGCTGCTGCTGACATCGCCGTTCACGCCCATGCTCTGGATGGGCGAGGAGTGGGCCGCGTCGACCCGTTGGCCGTTCTTCACCTCGCACCCGGAGCCGGAGCTGGCCGAGGCCACCGCGAAGGGGCGGATCGCGGAGTTCGCCGGCCACGGCTGGGACACCAGCCAGATGATCGACCCGCAGGACCCGCAGGCGTACCGTTCGGCGATCCTCGACTGGTCCGAGCCGGCCGCGCCCGGGCATGCGGAGGTGCTGGACCTCTACCGGCGGCTGACGGCGCTGCGGGCGGCCGAGCCCGACCTGCGCGACCCGCACCTCGACCAGGTGGCCGTGGACTTCGACGAGGCGGCCAACTGGCTCGTCGTCCACCGGGGCGGGTTCCGGGTGGCGGTGAACCTGGCCGACGACGAGCAGCGGCTCCCGGTGCCGGCGGCGCAGATCGTGCTCAGCACCGGCCCGGCGGCCCCGGCCGACGCCGGCCTCGTACTCGGCGCCCGGACCGCGGCGGTGGTGCGGGTCTAACGGGCCCGGTTCCACCAGGTCTCGGCCCAGCCGTCCAGGCTCGCCAGCTCGCGGGTCAGCGCGGCACCGTCCGGGGTGAGCCGGTACCCGCCGGGCACGTCGGCGACGAGCCCGGCGCCGAACAGCTCGGTGAGCCGGGTGACGAGCACGCTCTGGCTCATCCCGCCGACCGCACGCCGTAGGTCGTTGAACGACAGCGTGCGGTCCTGCAGCTCCCAGAGGATGCGCAGCGTCCAGCGCCGCCCGATCAGGTCGAAGAGGTCGGCCAGCGGTCTGGTGGTCGCGGATTCGCGGTTCGGCTTCGTCATCGTGGGTGCGAACCTAGTAGGGCGACCGGGGCTGGGCCACCGTCACTGCAACTCGCCGACGACGATGCCGGGCACCGGGGTCTCGACCCGCACGACGGCGGCCTTCGGCGCCTGCCCCGACTCGACCTCCCACTGCTCGATCAGCGCGTTGCTGCACCGCTGCGCGGAGTCGTAGTCGTCGAACGGGCCGACCGCCCGCGGCCCGACCAGTTGCTGTCCGTCGTCCGTCAGCACCACCACGAACACCGCTACCTCCCGGATCGTCATCTACCCAAAACCTATCAAGTCGGACGGGGCCGCCGGGGCGTCTCCACGTCGATCACCCGCGGCGGGAGCCGATCCGGCGGTGGGCCGAAGGCCTTGCGGGCGACCGCGACGGCCGTGCGGGCCAGCGCGGCGTTCCCCCCGGCCCCGATGGCCGCGCCGATGCCCAGTGGCAGCGCCCGGCCGAACAGCAGCGCCCCCTGACGCGTCCCGACCCGCCGCAGCAGCAGCCGGCTGAGGTGGGTGTTGATCCCGGTGATCTTGTCCCGCGGGGTCGACCGGGCGATCACCTGGGCCCAGTGCGCTTCGCCGCGGGCGGCACCCTCGAGCGCCGCCACACCGCCCTCGCCGACGAGGACCGAGACGACGAGCGCCCGCCGCACCTCCGGGTCGCTGACCGGCAGCCCGTGCAGCTCGGCCAGGGCCAGGACGAACATCGCCGAGGCCGACACGAAAGCGGTGATCTCGGCCGCGCCGGAGGCGACCGCGGTGGCGGTGCCCACGCCGGGGACGGCCGCCGCGGCGCCGGACGCGCCCCCGATCCCGATCACCGCCGCGAGGTAGCGCCGCTCGAGCTGCGTGACCACGTCGGCGGGCGTGAGGTCCGGGCGCCGGCGCCGGACCCGGTCGAGGTAATTCAGGACCACCGGGCGCTGCACGGCCAGGGCGCGGTCCAGCGCGGTGTCCAGCGCGCGTTCGGCCGCGGGCGGCACCGGGATCCGGCGCTTCCCCTCCTTGACCACGTCCGCTCCCTTCGCCGGCCCGTCCCGTACGGCCTACCCGCCTCGTCCCTCCGCGTCGCGGTGCCGGTTCAGGCGGTGTCCTGCCGGCGTACCCACACCTCGCGGACGAGGACCAGCAGCGCCGCCGTCAGCGGCAGGGCGAGCAGCGCTCCGATGATCCCGCCGATCGTCCCGCCGACCAGCACGGCGACGATCGTCACGTACTCCGGCACCTGCACCGACGACCGCATCATCCGCGGGTAGATCACGTAGCCCTCGAGCGGCTCGTAGACCAGGTACACGATCGCGCAGGTGATGCCGACCGGCAACGACGTCGCGAACCCGATGAGCGTCACCAGCCCGGCGCCGATGATCGCACCGACGAGCGGGACGAGGTCGAGCAGGGCGACGGCCAGCGCGAGCGGCAGCGCGAACTCCCCCAGCCCCACGCTGAGCAGCAGGACGGCGGTGACCGTGCCGGCGATCAGCGCGACGATCGCCGCCCCGCCGACGTAGCCGCCGACCCGGCGCAGCATCTCGTCGCCGAGGCTGCTCACCCGATCCCGCCGCGAGGCCGGCGCCAGGGAGTAGATCGCGCCCTTGATCCGCGGCAGCTCGGCGAGGAAGTACACGGTGAGGACGGCGACGACGACGACCGCGGTGAGGGCATTGATCACCGAGATCCCGACGTCGAACAGCCCACCGATCGCGGTCTTGCCCAGGTTCGCGCTCGTCAGCTTGTCCTGGAGTTCGCGCAGGACGTGGTACTTCGCGTCGAGCCGGGCGACCGTCCGGTTGCGTCGCAGGTCGTCGACCAGCTGAGGTGCATCGTTGATCAACCGCTCCACCTGGGTCCGCAACGCCTCGGCGATCACGAACACCACCGCCCCGAGGATCGCGACCATCCCGATGGCGACGGTGGCGACCGAGCGGCCGCGCGGCAGGCCGCGCCGCGTCAGGAGCCCGACGAGCGGGTCCAGGCCGACGGCGAGGAAGCCGGCGATGAGGACGAGGACCAGAGCATCCGCCGCTTCGCGGACCGCAAGGGCGAGCGCGAGGGCGGTCAGCACGCCGAGCCCGCCGACGAAACCGCGGAGGAACGGCGCGTGCCGCGACACCGGTGGCCCGGGCTGCCCGAGGGGTTCCCCCATGCCCGCAGACCCTACGGCCCGCCGGCCCATGTTGTGATGAACCGATGCGGGCGTTGCTTCCACATTCTTCGGCCGATGCCGACGTGCACGCGTTCTACGCGGCCGACTGGGTCGAGGCCGGTGGGCTGCGGGTCGACTTCGTGGCCTCGGTCGACGGCGCGGCCCAGGCGAACGGGCGCTCGGCCGGTCTCCAGACGCCGGGCGACAACCGGGTGTTCGCCGCGCTGCGTGACCTGGCCGACGTCGTCCTGGTCGGTGCCGGCACGGCGGTGGCGGAGGGCTACCGCCCGATCGTGGTCAGCGAGCAGCGGTTGGCGATCCGACGCCGCTACGGGTTGCCGGACGCGCTGCCCACGGCGCTGCTGAGCCGGAGCCTGCACCTCGATCCCGGCGCGCCGCTGTTCACCGCCACGTCGCCGCAGGCGCCGACCATCGTGCTCACCTGCGCGGCCGCCCCGGCCGGCCGACGGGCGGCGCTGGCGGAGGTTGCGGAGGTCGTGCTGTGCGGCGACGACGTGGTCGATCCGGTGGCGGCCCGGGCGGCCCTCGAGCAGCGGGGGCTGCACCGGATCCTGTCCGAGGGCGGGCCCACCGCGTTCGCCGACCTCGCGCGGGCCGGCGTCGTGGACGAGCTGTGCCTCAGCCTGACCCCGTTCCTCGTCGGCCCGGGCCCGGCGCGGATCACCGCCGGCCCGAACGGCTGGGACGCACCGGCCGACCTCACGCTTGTCGGGGCGCTGGAGGAGGACGGCGCGCTCTTCCTGCGCTACCGGATGCCCGCAACGATGTCCTCGAGGGCGTAGGTCAGCGGCTGCTCGAGCTGCTCGTAGGTGCACGACTCGGGCTTGCGGTCGTCGCGCCAGCGCACGAAATGGGCCAGGTGACGGAACCGGGTGCCCTCCATGTGCTCGTACTTGACCTCGAGCACCCGCTCCGGGCGCAACGGGACGAACGAGAGGTCCTTGGTCGCGTTCCAGCGGCTCACGTTGCCCGGCAGCCGCTGGCCCCGGTGGGCATCCGCGTTCGCCCACTCCTGCCACGGGTGCTCGTCGCCGTCGCCGAGCAGCAGCGGTTCGAGCTCGTCGACGAGCTCGGCCCGGCGCTTCGCGGTGAACGCGCCGACGACCCCGACGTGCTGCAGCTTGTGCTCGTCGTTGTACAGGCCGAGCAGCAGCGAGCCGACGAGCGGGGCGGTCGCGGTCGAGGTCTTGTGCCACCGGAAGCCGGCCAGCACGCAGTCGGCCGTCCGGACGTGCTTGATCTTGAACATGACCCGCTTGTCCGGCTGGTAGGTGCCGTCGAGCGGCTTGGCGATCACCCCGTCGAGGTGGGCCCCCTCGAGCTCGACGAACCAGCGGTTGGCAAGGTCGAGGTCGGTGGTCGTCGGGGTGAGGTGGATCGGGGCCTTCGCCCCGGCCAGCACCCGTTCGAGGGCGGCGCGGCGCTCGGCGAACGGCCGCCCGGTGTAGTCGTCGTCGCCGAGCGCCAGCAGGTCGAACGCGATGAACGAGGCCGGTGTGGCCTGCGACAGCATCGTCACGCGCGACACCGCCGGGTGGATGCGCTGCTGCAACGCCTCGAAGTCCAGCCCGGCATCGGTGACGATGACGATCTCACCGTCGAGCACGCAGCGCTGCGGCAACTCGGCCTGCACCGCCTCCACCAGCTCAGGGAAGTACCGGGTCATCGGCCGCTCGTTGCGGCTGCCGAGCTCGACCTCGTCGCCGTCACGGAAGATCAGCGAGCGGAACCCGTCCCACTTCGGCTCGTAGGACGCGCCGGGCGGGATCGTCGGGACCGACTTGGCCAGCATCGGCGCGACCGGCGGCATCACGGGAAGATCCATGTGAGAACGATACGGTCGAGGGGTGACCACGAGCGCGGAACTCCTCGTCGACGGCTTCTCCCGCATCCACGGGCTCGTCCACCGGATCGTGGACGGCCTGGACGAGACGCAGCTGACCGCCCGGCTCGACCCGGGCGCGAACAGCATCGCCTGGCTCGTGTGGCACCTGACCCGGGTGCAGGACGACCACGTCGCCGATCTGGCCGGCACCGAGCAGGTGTGGACGAAGGACGGCTGGGCCGAGCGCTTCGGGCTGCCGTTCGAGGCCGGCGCGATCGGCTACGGCCAGTCCGGTGACGAGGTCGGCCAGGTGCGCGGCGTTCCGGCCGAGTTGCTCGCCGGCTACCACGACGCCGTGCACGCCACCTCCGTCCGCTACGTCCGGGGCCTGTCCGAGGCCGACCTGGACCGCGTGGTCGACACCCGGTGGGACCCTCCGGTCACCGCCGCCGTGCGCCTCGTCAGCGTCCTGTCCGACGACCTGCAGCACGCCGGGCAGGCCGCCTTCGTCCGGGGCGTCCTCGACCGGCAGTAGCGGTCCCTTCCAGGAGGTGGAGCCGTGTTCGTCGTCAGTCGCCGCCGGTTGGTCGTCATCCTGCTGATCGGCACGCTCGTCGCCGTCGGGCTGCTCTTCCTGGGCCGGGCGACGGTCGACACCGGCGCCGCCCGGCGCTCCGGCCAGGCCGATGCCCGGCTGGACGGCTACTTCGACGGGCTGCGGGTCGGGGCGGCCCAGGGCCGGCAGCAGGGGCGGGCCGAGCAGGAGGTCGGGGGACTGCCCGCCGCGCCGGCCGCCGCGGCGAAGCGGGCCTTCGACGACGGCTACGTGGCCGGCACGAACGACGTGTTCGCCGGTTACGACGGCGGCTGGGCGACCGGCGTGCCCTACGTGATCACGATCGAGCTGGGGGGCGGCAACATCGACTACCGGATCGTCGACCGCGATCAGCTCGAACCGGGCGTCGACTACTTCCTGTGCCCGTCCGGGCATGGCCTCTGCCATGCCCCGGGGCACTGACGCGGGACCGCGGTCACACGCGGGCGGCGCGCCCCCGGACCGGCCGCCCGGGCGACTACCCTGAAAAGCTGCACCGCCCGCGGTTCGTGGCCGCACCGCGGGGCACCTATCCTTTGGCGGAACCGACTGTCGCACTAAACCGACCCGGGAGTCCTGGTGACCGCACGGCACGCTGACGACACGACGTCGCGCCCCCGCCCGCGCCCGGTTCCCGCCCCGACATCGAAGAAGCCGGCCGACAACCGCCGCCGGCCCGGGCGCGGCCTGGCGCTGCCCGACCCGGTCCAGAACGGCCAGGTCGTCGCCGCAGCCGGCAGCGCGATCGTCACCGCCGCCCGGGTCGGCCGGCTGCTCGGCCGGTCCGGCTGGCGGATCGCCAAGCAGCTGCCGGGGGTCACCGTCGTCGAGCAGCAGGCGCAGCGGCTGCGCCAGGCGGCCGCCGCCGAGCTGGGCCGGCTGCTCGACGTCCCGCAGAACCTCTTCACCGCCGGGTCGCCGGAGGACCAGCGCGTGATGATGCTCGTGCAGAACGCCGGCACCGATCCGGAGCCGCTGCGCACGGCGATGTCGGAGTTGCTGGACCGCTCGGCCGGCGGGTCGGGCGGGCGGGGCCGCGAGTACCTCTTCGGCACGATCGTCAGCCAGCTCGTCCCCGACGAGGCCCGCATCCTCGCCGTGCTCGCCCAGGATGCGCCCGTCGCCGCGGTCGACGTGGTCGCCAAGCAGGTCGGCCGCTCGACGACCCGGGTCGTCCTGGCCAACGTCTCGCCGGTCGGGTCCGCCGCCGGGGTCGCGGTCCCGGAGAACACCGCCACCTACCTGGCCCGGCTGCACGGCTTCGGCCTCGTCGAGTTCGCGCCGCCCGGCACCGATCTCGACAGCCAGTTCACGGCGCTCGGCAAGGACGCCGCCGTCACGGCAGCGAAGGCGCGGATCGAACGGGACAAGCTCGGCAGCGCGCGGGTCGTCCGCAAGCGGGTGACGCTCTCGGCACTGGGCCGCGAGTTCTGGTCGGCCTGCGCGCCCCGGGGCTGACCCGAGTGCGTCGTCCGACCGGGCCCCGGGCCCGTGCCCTCGTCGCCGCCGGAGCGGCCCTCGCGCTGGTCGCGGCCTGCACGTCCGATGTCGTCGCCGGCCACGGATCGACCTCGCGGGGCGCCACCACGTCCCGCTCCCCCTCGCCCGCCCCGAGGTCGAGCCTCACCTTCGGTGACTGCGGCAGCAAGATCGACGCCGGCTCGGGTCGCGTCCCGTCCAGCTTCCAGATGCAGTGCGCGACGGTCTCCGTGCCGCTGGACTACGCCGACCCCGGCGGCCGCCAGATCCAGGTCGCCATCGTCCGGCTCCACCAGCGCGGCAGCTCGCCCACCGGCACGCTGCTCACCGACCCCGGCGGGCCCGGCGGGTCGGGGCTGCAGTTCGCGGCCGACATCGTCGGCGAGCTGCCGAGCGCGGTCACCTCGCACTACGACCTCGTCGGCTTCGACCCCCGCGGCGTCGGCGCGTCGACCCCGATCCGCTGCGAGACCGACGCCCAGGAGGACGCGGCCAACGCGGCCCAGCCGGACATCCGCACGCCGGCCGGGTTCGCCGAGGCGCAGCGGCTCGCGCAGAAGGTGGCGCAGGACTGCTCGGCCAAGTACGGTGCGGCCCTGGCCGAGTTCAACACCGTCCAGACCGCGAAGGACATGGACCGCATCCGGGCCGCGCTCGGCGATCGCCAGCTGAACTACCTCGGCTTCTCCTACGGCACCGAACTCGGCGCGCAGTACGCGCACCTGTTCCCGTCGCGGGTGGGGGCGATGGTGCTCGACGGGGCCGTCGACCCGCTCACCGACGACATCACCGCCTTCGCCAACCAGCTCGACGGCTTCGAGAAGGCGTTCGACCAGTTCGCGGCCTGGTGCCCGAGCCACGACCCGTGCCGGCAGCTGGCCGACCCGCGACAGACGGTGTACCAGCTTGCCGATCAGGCCCGGAAGACGCCACTGCACAGTTCCCAGCCGGGCGAGACGCGGGTGGCGACGAGCTCGATCGTCGACCTCGGTGTGCTCTACGCCCTCTACTCGCAGCAGCTGTGGCCGGTACTGGCCCAGGCCCTCATCGCGGCGAAGGCCGGCGACGCCCGCATCCTGTTCCAGCTCGCCGACGGGTACACCGAGCGGACGAACGGGCACTACACGAACGTGGCGGACTCCGGGCTCACGATCAACTGCAACGATTCCAAGCCGGGCCCGTCGGCCGCGACGATCCGGGCGACGACCGCGCAGTGGGTGAAGCGCTTCCCGATGTTCGGCCTCTGGTCGGCGGCGTCGCTGTTCGCCTGCCAGGACTGGCAGCCGAAGCGCACGGTTCCCCCGCTGCCGACCGCGCCGAACTCGGCCCACAAGATCCTGGTGATCGGCAACCTGCACGACCCAGCCACCCCGTACCAGGGCGCGAAGGACCTCACCCGCACCCTCGGCAACGCCGAACTTCTCACCTGGGACGGCGAGGGCCACACGTCCTACCTGCAGGGCAGCAGCTGCATCGACCAGCTCGTCGACGCGTTCCTCGCCCAGGACAACCTGCCGCCGGCCGGGAAGACCTGCCCGAAGTGACCGACACCCCCTTCTACGCCGTCCACCCCCCGGCCGGCGCCGTGCAGGCGATCGCGCTCGTCCTGCACGGCGGCCGGGCCAACAGCTCCGGGCCGGTGCGGGCCCGGCAGCTCGCGGTCGTGCGGATGACGCCGTTCGTCAGTTCGCTGCACCGCGCCGGTCGCGGTCGCGGGCTGGCGGTGGCCCGGATGCGGTACGTGGTGCGGGGGTGGAACGGCGCGAAGCACGCGCCGGTCGGTGACGTCACCTGGGTCCTCGACCGGCTGGCCGAGCGCTACCCCGACGTGCCGGTCGCCCTCGTCGGCCACTCGATGGGGGGCCGGGCAGCCGTGTACGCCGCCGAACACCCGAGCGTCTCGACCGTCGTCGGGCTCGCCCCCTGGCTCGAGGCCGGTGACCCCTACCGGCACGTCACCGGCTGCAACGTCCTCGTCGCCCACGGCGACCGGGACCGGATCACCAGCGCGGCCGCCTCGGCCGCCTGGGCGCACAGCGCGGCCACCGTGGCCGCCTCGACCGCCTTCGTGTCGGTGCACGGGGACGCGCACGCGATGCTGCGGCGGGCCCGGCTCTGGCACGGGTTGTCGACCGGATTCGTGCTCGCCACGATGTGCGGCGCGGCACCCGAGGAAACCGTGGCGGGCGAACCCGCGAACGTAGTGTCGAAGGTACTTGCGGGACAGGCCTCTTTCGTCGTGTGATCGAGGCACGCGGGAGGCGTGCGAGGGGAGTTCGGATGACTGTCACTTCGAGCGGCCGGGCGGCGCCGGCGGCGGGCTACGTGGATCCGGAACGGTGGCCGGACATCGCCGTCGTGCCGAACTCCCCAATGCGGGCGGCGATCGCCAAGCGCCTGTTCCGGCACGCCGTTCGCGGGCTGCCGCTGCGGGTCATCGAGCCGGAATCCTGGTACGGCAACGGCACCGGGACCGACCCGGTGATGCGCCTGGTCCGCCCCGAGGCCTTCTACCAGCGGCTCGGCGAGACGGGGACGATCGGGTTCGGCGAGGCCTACATGGCCGGCGACTGGACCACCGACGACCTGCCGGCCGTCCTCTCGGCATTCGCGGCCCGGATGCGGTACCTGATCCCGCCGGCCCTGCAGCGGCTGCGGCACGCCGTGCTCAGCCGGCAGCCCAGCCACCACGACAACACCCTCGAGGGCGCCCGCGACAACATCCACCAGCACTATGACCTGTCGAACGACCTGTTCCGGCTGTTCCTCGACGAGACGATGACGTACTCGTCGGCGATCTTCGACGGCGAGCCGAACCGGTCGCCCGAGCGCCTCGCCGACGCGCAGCGGCGCAAGATCGACCGGCTCCTCGATGCGGCCGGCGTCCGGGCCGGCAGCCGGGTGCTGGAGATCGGCACCGGCTGGGGCGAGCTCGCGCTGCGGGCGGCCCGGCGCGGGGCCACCGTCACCACCCTCACGCTCTCCACCGAGCAGGCCGCGCTGGCCGGGCAGCGGATCGCGGCCGCCGGGCTGGACGACCGGGTCACCGTACTGCTGCAGGACTACCGCGAGGCCCAGGGCCGCTTCGACGCCGTCGTCAGCGTCGAGATGATCGAGGCCGTCGGCGCGAACCACTGGGACGAGTACTTCACCGCGATCGACCGGGTGCTGGCGCCGGGCGGCCGCGTGGGGTTGCAGGCGATCCTGCACGACGACCTCACCGTGCTGTCGACCAAGGACACCTACACCTGGATCCGGAAGTACATCTTCCCGGGCGGGCAGATCCCGTCGACCGAGGCCATCGCCCGCTCGCTCGACTCCCGGACGGCGCTGAAGATCGCCGACCACTACAGCTTCGGCCGGCACTACGCCGAGACCTTGCACCGGTGGCGGGTGACGTTCGAGGAGCGCGCGGCCGAGGTGGCGGCCCTCGGCTTCGACGAGACGTTCCGGCGCATGTGGTCGTTCTATCTCGCCTACTCCGAGGCCGGCTTCCGCACCGGATACCTGGACGTCGCGCAGTTCACGCTGACGAAGCCCGGCTGACGGAATTTCGTCTCGTCCTCGGCGGATAAGGTCAAGTGTGACCGTTGTCCTCGGGCTGGCCGCGGCCCTGCTGTACGGCATCGGGGACTTCGCCGGCGGCATCACCTCGCGCCGCCACGGCGCCGTCACCGTGCTGCTCTACAGCTATCCGGTCGGGGCGGTGCTGATGACCGCGATGCTGCCGTTCTTCGGCGGACACCTCGACACCCGGGCCTTCGCCTTCGGCCTGGCCGGCGGGGTGGCGGGGCTGCTCGGCGTGGTCGTCATGTACAGCCTGATGACCGTCGCCCCGATCAACGTCATCTCCCCGGTGACCGCCGTGCTCGCCGCCATCGTGCCGGTCGTCGTAGGCGTGCTCACCGGCGAACGCCCGCAGGTCCTCGCCTGGTTCGGCATCGGTCTCGGCTTCGCAGCCGTCATCCTCGTGAGCCGGACGACCGACGACCATCCGCACGGCCGGATCGGGCTGCGGGTCATCCTGCTCGCCTTGGTCTCCGGACTCGGCTTCGGGATGTACTTCGTGTTCCTCGCCCGGGCCGGCGACCATTCCGGGCTGTGGCCGCTCGTCGTCTCCCGCATCGCATCGGCACTGGTGATCCTGCCGCTGGCGAAGGCCCGCGGCGCGTTCCAGCCCGTCCGCGGGCGGATGCTGCTCATCGTCGCCGTCGCCGGTGCCTGCGACGCCTCTGCGAACATGTGCTTCCTGCTCGCCGCCCGGCACGGGCTGCTGTCGCTCGCGAGCGTGCTGACCTCGCTCTACCCGGCGACGACCGTCATCCTGGCGGTCTGGCTGCTGCGCGAGCACACCAGCCCGCTGCAGCGGGTCGGGCTCGCCCTCGCCGGCGGGTCGATCGTCCTGATCACCATGTGAGTCCGGCGGCAAGGTGAGCTGAATGGGTAGACGTCTCGCCGGCGACCGCACGCTCATAGCAGCACCGGCTGCGGCCGGCTGCGGCCGGCTGCTCAGCCCAGGGCACTGCCCTTGACCCACTTCGACCACGGGATCGTCCAGTCGCCGCCCTCGCCGATCTGGAGGGTGGGGGCCCCCTTGGCCCCCCGGATCTCCACCGGGTCACCGATCATCGAGTGCTTGAAGAACCACATCGAGTTCGCGGCGTTCAGGTTCAGGCAGCCGTGCGAGACGTCCTGGCCATGGTCCTGGCTGTAGATCGTCGTGAGCAGCTCGTGCAGGTAGATGCCGTCGGTGCTGATCTTCGTCGCGTTGTAGATGTTCTCGCACGGGTACCCGTGCGGCGCGTTCGCCGGCAGGCCGTAGCTGGCCGAGCACATCCGCGCCGGCTGCTCGTGCGCGAGGACGGTGTAGGTGCCGTCGAGTGTGTAGAAGTTGATCCAGTTGCCGTTCACCATCTGCCCGCCGTGGATGCCCATCGATGTGTTCATCGTCCGGATCACCTTGTGCGCCGCGTTGTAGACCCGGACCTTGTTGACCGCTCTCGGGGCGCTGTCGTGGGCGATGGTGACCTGGCGCCGGCCGATCTTGAAGGACGTGCTGCGGTCGGCCTGCCCGTACAGGCCGGGGCCGACCCGCACGCCGTAGACCTTGGCCGACACGGTGACCTTGGTGCCACTGGGCCAGTACTGCTCCGGGCGCCAGTGAACGTTCTGGCTGTCGGACCAGTACCACGACCCGGCGACCTGCGGGCTGGTCGTGACCTTGAGCGCCCGTTCCGCGGCCGCCCGGTTGCCGATCGGCTCGTCGAAGTGGACGACCGGCACGATGGCCACTCCGTAGGTCGCGCCGCCGGTCAGCGCATACCCGCCGATCCGCTCCAGTGACGGCATCGTCAGGTTGCCCGGCGTGAGCGTGGTGACCGTGGCCGCCTTGGTGACCGGGCTTCCCGCCGCGTCCACGCCCTTGGCCGTGATCCGGTACGTCTTCGCGTACCCGAGATCCTCGGTGTTGCGCCAGGTCGATCCGTCGCCGGAGATCGCGCCGCGCACCTTGCGGCCGGCCGGGTTGAGCATCGTGACGTCGGTGAGTCTGCCGTTGCGGATGCCGACGGTCACCGGCTTGGCCGGGTTGACGGCGTGCCCCGCCGGGGTGGTGATGACGGCCGGGAGCGCCGGTGCCGACGGCGACGACGACGTCGAGCCGGCGGGGGTCGACCCGGCCGGGGTCGACCGGCCGAGCGCCGACCCGCCCGGACCCGCGTCTGCGGTGCCGGTGCTGCTCGTGCAGGCGGACAGGGTCAGCGTCACGGTGATACCGCCGATCACGGCGGCGAGCCAGCCGGCCCGCGCTTCGCTCCGCCGACGCGTCGTGTCAACCTGCCGCATTCATGTCCTCCGGGGCGTCCGTCGTGGCGAGCCGCTGCGGGCTCGTACAAATGAGACGCCCCGGCGTCGGTGCCGGTTGCCACCGTCGCAAGATCGTTACATTCCGCCCTCTCACCTGGAGGGCAAACATCGCGCAACATGTGGTTGCACATAGCTGAACGCGGCGCTACCGTCATATGCAACCACTGGTTGCACTAGCGCAGCCGGGGACAGGGAGAAGGGAAGGCGAGATGGCAGACATCCTGCACCGCGTCGGCATCGTGGCCGCGCCGGCCGAGGTCTACGACGCGCTGACCACGGTCGACGGTCTGGCCGGCTGGTGGACGGAGGACACGGCCGGCGACGCCGCGGTCGGCGGAGTGCTGCGATTCCGCTTCCCGCCCGGCGGTTTCGACCTGACGGTGACCGAGCTGGTCCCGGCGAAGCGGGTCGGGTGGGAGGTGATCGACGGGCCCGAAGAGTGGGTCGGTACCACCGTCACGTGGGACCTCAAGCAGGAGGACGAGTACACCATCGTCCTGTTCGCCCACGAGGGCTGGCGGGAGCAGGTCGAGTTCATGAACCACTGCACCACCAAGTGGGCCAGCTACCTGATGAGCCTGAAGGCGCTGGTCGAGACCGGGACGGGCGCCCCGTCCCCCGACGACGTCCGGATCAGCAACTGGCACTGACGCCGGGAGCCCGGGCCGCGCCGCGTTCGACCGGACGGGGCGCGGCCCTCCTCGCTCAGCTGGACTTGCGCCAGTTCAGCTTCACCACGCGGTCGTTCTCCTTGACCGGTTCGGACAGCGTGGCGCCGCCGGTCCCGGTCATCGAGATGAGCGAGGCCGACGCGAGGTTGTCGATGTTGCCGCCGCCGCCGGCCAGGCACTCGTCGAAGTAGCAGGCGGCGTAGTCGGTCAGGTTGGCGGTCGAGCCGTTGATGCCGGGACGCTCGACGATCCACTCGGCCACGTTGCCGCTGAGCGACGTGCCGGCCGGCGGCGTGATGTCGAAGCGGGTGCCGACGCCGATCGACTGGTTGCTGAAGCTCACGGTCGCGTGCGTGGTCGAGTCGGCGCAGATCAGGCAGTACACGACGTCCCCGGGCGACACCGGGAGGTTCGAGATCCTCACCTCGCCGGCCGGGAACCACTCCCACCAGGCGTAGACGTCGGTCGACGTGAAGATCCAGACCTTCGAGACATGCGTCTCGGTACCGGCCTGCAGGACGTCGGGCGAGTTCCAGCCGTCGATTCCGACCCACTCCGAGGCGTAGTAGCTGCCGTCGGCGGCCGTGTTCGGGCTGGGCACGGTCCACTGGCCGCCGACGAAGCGGTACGGCTTGTCGGCCGGCGCGAATGCCGCCGCGCCGGACCAGTTGGTCGAGGTCGCGTTCGACACGTCCTGCGCGCCGGCAGCCGTTGCGCGCCGGCCCTTGGGCGCCACCAACCGCACCGGTCCGTGGCTGATGTGCTCGCGATGCTCGAACTCCGGTGTGATCCAGAGCTTCGTCCGGCTGATCGCGCGTTCCCAGAGCTCCCGCTCGTGCGGCTCCTTCGTCGCGTCCGGCCGGCGCGGCAGGCGCTGCGCCGCGAGCTGGCGCGGCGATGCGGTGAGCGGGTCGAAGTCCTCGGGCAGTGGCCCGAACCCCCGGATGCGGAAGCCCTTGGCCGTCAGGGTCTGCGGTATCGGTGCGGTCGGCAGATCGGTGGCCCGGGTCCGGGAACCGGGTCGCTTGCGGGTGCTGTCGGTAGCCATGGTGTCCCCCTGTCTCGGCGCGGGAGTGCGCCGTACCTGGAGGAGGCGAGCCGGGCCCGCGCGATACGGGCTACAGCACGACCCGGGCCGCATGCAGCCGTTCGTAGTCGGGCCGGCTGCGTTCGGCCGCCTCGAGGGCCGCGCCGTGCAGGTCGACGGCCCGCGGGCGGTAGGGCTCGAAGCCGGTGGAGGCGACCACCGCGTCGTACCAGTAGCGGGCCCACACGCCGTCGGACGCGCGCGGTCCGGCCGGCCAGCGCAGCATGGCCGCCGTGAACTCGACATCGACGTAGGCGCAGAGCCAGCGCAGGTAGCCCTCGGGGTCACGCAGGAAGTCAGCGGCGTCGATGACCGGCGGCACGCCGTCGAGCTGGTCGTAGAGCTCGCCCTGCTGCACCAGGCCGATGTCCTCGGCGACCACGTCGGCCCGCGATCGCACGTACGAGGCCACCACCTCGGCCGGATCGCGGATCAGCAGGACGTTGGTGAGCCCGGCGATCCAGTCCCGCGGCAGCTGCGGGATCAGGTGGTGCGTCATGTGCTTCTGGTAGTAGATCCCGTCGCCCGGCGCGGTCAGCTCCGCGACGACGACCGGCCAGGACGTCTCGCCGGCGGCGATCACCTCGTCGCGCCCGGGGTGGTTCAGCCCGGTCCGGTCCAGGTAGTAGGCGTAGAGCGGCTCGTCGACGACCCGGCAGTCGGGCCGGTTCTCCCACGACCGCATCAGCGCGGTCGAGATGTTGCGCGGGCCGGACCACACGGCCAGGCGGACGCCGCCGGTCATGGCGCGCGGCGGGCGGCCACGTCGGCCCGCACGAGGTCGCGGTACCGGGACTGGAGGAGCTGCACGACCGGCCCGCGCTCCCCCGCACCGATGCGGCGGCCGTCGACGGTGTGCACGGGCACCAGCCCGGCGAATGTCCCGGTCACGAACGCCTCGTCGGCGCTGTAGACCTCGGTGAGGCTGAAGTTGCGCTCGCGGGCGGTGATGCCGGCGTCCGCGCACATCCGCAGCACGTTCGACCGGGTGATCCCGCCCAGGCAGTAGTCGCCGGTCGACGTCCAGACCTCGCCCCTGCGCACGATGAAGAAGTGGGTCGAGTTACAGGTCGCGACGAACCCGTGCGGGTCGAGCATCAGCGCCTCGTCGGCGCCGGCGGTGTAGGCCTGGATGCACGCCGTGATGTCGTTCAGCTTGCTGTGGGCGTTGAGCTTCGGATCGAGGGTGTCCGGAGCCGCCCGCCGCACGTGCACGGTGAACAGCGTCAGGCCGCGCTCGGTGGTCGCGGGCAGCGGATCCTTGTACTCGGCGATGATCACGACCGTGGCCGGCCCGGCCGACATGCGCGGGTCCTGGTACGGCGTCGACTTCGGCCCCCGCGTGACCATCAGCCGGATGTGCACCCCGTCGCCGGTCATGTCGTTGGCGGCGAGGGTGCGGTACAGCTGAGCCGCCAGCTCCTCGCGGGTCAGGCCGATGTCGAGCGCGATCGCCGCGGCCCCCTCCCAGAGCCGGTCGAGGTGCTGGTCGAGGAACGCCGGATGCCCATCGGCGACCCGCAGCCCTTCCCACACGCCGTCCCCGAGGACGAAGCCGGCGTCGAAGACGCTCACGACGGCGTCCCGGCGCGGCACCAGGTTGCCGTTGACACTGATCAGGATCTCGGCGTTGCGCGGGTCGTCGACGTGGTCGTGAGCCCCGTGGGCGGTGGTCATCGCCCGATCATCCCAAGGCGGCGGAAGGGCTGTCCGCACGAACTGCCCGAAAAGTGAGTCTGGCGCGTCCCCGCTTGAGTGATGACACTCGATCCGGGGCGCGGCACCGGACCGGGCCGGCGGCAACGGGGGGACGACATGGCCGAATTGCTCATGCTCGAGTTCGACGGGATCGACGAGGCGGACTACCGGGCGGCGAACGCGGCGCTCGGCATCGATGCCGAGACCGGGGCCGGGGACTGGCCGGCCGGCCTCATCACGCATCTCGCCGGCGTCGGCGACGAGCGCCGCGGCTACGTCATCGAGGTCTGGGAGTCGCAGGAGGCCCAGGAGAACTTCATGCACTCGCGGCTCGGCGCCGCCCTCGCCGAGGCCGGGATAACCGCGGTGCCGAAGGTGACCTGGACCCGGCTGGTCGGCCACCAGAACCCCGGCGGCTGAGCGGCCGCGATGCGCGTCGTGTGGCGGACCGCGGCCTAGCGATGGCCTGAGGTCCGGCCGGCTCGCATTGCACCCGCCGGCGCCGCTAACCGGGCTGTCGAGCGCGAAATCACGGCCGCTCCGGATGCAAACCGACCTTCGGCGGCGCGGCGCCGGCCGAGGCTCTGCTCCGGAATTCGAGGTGCGACGCGCTACTAGCGTTCAACTGGTGGCGCGCGATTCCGTACTGACCCCGCAGTCCGAGGACTTCCCTCGCTGGTACCAGGACGTCGTGGCCAAGGCCGAGCTGGCCGACAGCGGTCCGGTGCGGGGCACCATGGTGATCCGGCCGTACGGGTACGCGATCTGGGAGCGGATCCGGGCCGAGCTCGACGCCCGGATCAAGGCGTGCGGGGCGCAGAACGCCTACTTCCCGCTGTTCATCCCCGAGTCCTACCTGCACCGCGAGGCCGAGCACGTCGAGGGCTTCAGCCCGGAGCTGGCCGTCGTCACGCACGCCGGCGGCAAGGAGCTCGAGGAGCCGGTGGTCGTGCGCCCGACGTCGGAGACGGTCACCGGCGAGTTCATGGCGAAGTGGGTGCAGAGCTATCGCGACCTGCCGCTGCTGCTGAACCAATGGGCCAACGTCGTGCGCTGGGAGCTGCGGCCGCGCATCTTCCTGCGCACGAGCGAGTTCCTCTGGCAGGAGGGCCACACCGCCCACGCCACCGAGCAGGACGCCCGCGCCTACGCGGCCCGCATCCTGCGCGAGGCCTACGAGGACCTCATGGTCAACGTGCTGGGCATCCCGGTCGTCGTCGGGCGCAAGACCGCCAAGGAGCGCTTCGCCGGCGCGACCAACACGATGACCTGCGAGGCGATGACGCGCGACGGAAAGGCGCTGCAGCTGGGCACCTCGCACGAGCTGGGGCAGAACTTCGCCCGCGCCTTCGGCATCGAGTTCGCGGCCCACGACGGTTCGCGGCAGCTCGCCTGGACCACCTCGTGGGGTTCGTCCACCCGGATGGTCGGCGGTCTGATCATGGTCCACGGCGACGACCACGGCCTGCGGGTACCTCCGGCCCTGGCCCCGAACCAGGTCGTGGTCACGGCGATCAAGGCCGAGGCCGTCGATGCGGCCCACCGGATCGCGGCCGACCTGCGCTCGGCCGGGATCCGGGTCGAGGGCGACGACCGGGTGGACACGCCCTTCGGGCGCCGCGCGGTCGGCTGGGAGCTCAAAGGCGTCCCGCTGCGGGTGGAGATCGGGCCACGTGACCTGCAGGCCGGAACCGCGATGGTGGTCGACCGGTCCGCGGGTGAACGGGCGCCGGTCGCGCTGCCCGACCTGGTGCCGACGATCCCGCAACGGCTGGTCGCCGGCCAGGCGCGGCTCGCCGCCGAGGCGACCCGCTCCCGCGACGCCCGTACCGCCGCCGTCGACTCGATCGCCGACGCCGTCGAGGCCACTCGGGCCGGTTGGGCCCGGCTGCCGTGGGCCCAGGTCGGAGTGGACGGCGAGGCCGAACTGGCCCAGTCCGCGGTCACCGTCCGCTGCCTGCAACGGCCGGACGGGACGGTGCCCGACCGCGACGACGAGCCCGAGCTGGTGGCCTTCGTCGCCCGCTCGTACTAGGCGAGCTACCCGAGCTCGTCGCGGCGGCGTGTCAGGTAGGCGATCTCGGCGGTGTTGCCGGCCAGCGCGATCGCCCGATCGTAGGCCGCGCGCGACGCCTGGCCGCGGCCCAGCCGGCGCAGCAGGTCGGCGCGGCTCGCGTGGTAGGCGTGGTAGCCGGCCAGCGCATCACCGAGGCGGTCTATCGCGGCCAGGGCCGGCTCCGGCCCGTCGAGTTCGGCGACCGCGACGGCCCGGTTGAGGGAGACGATCGGCGACGGATCGAGGTGGCCGAGTTGGTCGTAGAGGGCGACCACCTGCGACCAGTCGGTGTCGCGCGCGTCGCGGGCCGACGTGTGCACGGCGTTGATCGCGGCGAGGACCTGATAGCGCCCCGGGGCGACCCCGGCGGCCAGGCGCTCGCGTACGAGCCGGTGCCCCTCGGCGATCAGGGCCGCGTCCCAGGCGCCGCGGTCCTGCTGGTCGAGGGTGACCAGCTCGCCACTCGGCGAGACCCGGGCGGTGCGGCGCGACTCGGTGAGCAGCATCAACGCCAGCAGCCCGGCGACCTCGCCGTCCTCCGGAAGGAGAGTGCGGACCAGGCGGGCGAGCCGGATCGCCTCGGCGGTCAGGTCGTGACGCACCGGGTCGGTGTCGGGGCCGGTCGCCAGGTAACCCTCGTTGAACACGAGGTACAGGACGGCGAGCACGCCGGCGATCCGGGCCGGGAGGTCGTCGGCCGCAGGCACCCGGTACGGGATGCCCGCCGCCTTGATCTTCGCCTTCGCGCGGGTGATCCGCTGCCCCATGGTCGTCTCCTGGACGAGGAACGCGCGCGCTATCTCGGGCACGGTCAGGCCGGCAACCAGGCGCAGGGTCAGCGCCACCCGGGCCTCCGTTGCCAGCGCGGGGTGGCAGCAGGTGAAGATCAGGCGCAGCCGGTCGTCGTCGATGGCTCCCAGCGGCTCGATCGGGTCGTCGTGGTGCAGCACCTGAGCCTCCTTGTGCTTGTCACCGCGCTTGCTCTCGCGCCGGAGCCGGTCGATGGCCTTGCGGTTGGCGGTCGTGATCACCCAGGCGACGGGGTTCGGCGGAACCCCGTCGGCCGGCCACCGTTCGACGGCGGTGGCGAACGCCTCGGCCGCGGCCTCCTCGGCAAGGTCGAGGTCACCGAAGCGCCGGGTCAGGGTGGCCACGACCTGCGACCACGCCTCGCGGTGAAGCTCGCTGATCGTCGCCGGGACGTCGATTGCCTTCACCGGGACGGCCGCGGGATCTGCACGCGACGATTGTCTCCGACACACGGCGCGACCGGGCGCGACCCTTCGACACCGCCGCCCGTCTTGGTTAGCGTCGACGTGTGACCGCCACCCCGCCCCGCGGGCCGGGGTTCGTGCTGCACGACCACCGGCGGCCGCGGCCCCACTTCGATCTGCGGCTGGAGGAGAACGGCGTGCTCCGCTCCTGGGCCGTGCCCAACGGGCTGCCGGACACCCCGTCCGCCGACCGCCTCGCCATCGAGGTCGCCGATCACGATCTCGATCACCTCACCTACCACGACGCGGACAAGTTCATCGCCGACACCGGGTGGTGGGAGGAGCACGACCGCAACGATCGACGCATCCTGTTCACGCTGCACGGGCGAGGCGGTGATCGGCGGTACGCGCTGATCCGGACCGATCGCGACTGGCTGCTGCACCTCACGAAGGAGCAGACCTGATGACTGCCGGACCACCCACCGCCGCCGAGTTGCTCGGCCCCCTGCTCGACGGTGCGGTCGGCGCCGACCTGCCGTTCCGGGTGCGGTTCTGGGACGGCAGCGGCATCGGCCCGCACGAGGCGCCGGTGACGCTCGTGATCGCGCGGCGGCGCGCGCTGCGCCGGCTGCTCTGGGCCCCGGACGAGATCGGCCTGGCCCGCGCCTACGTGACGGGCGACCTGGAGGTCGAGGGCGACCTGTTCGTGGCGCTGGAGCGCGTCCTCGAACTGATCCGGCCGGATGACATCGTCGGCCGCCGGCCGGACGCCCGGATCCTGGTCGGGCTGGCCGCGGCGGCGCTACGGCTACGGGTGCTCGGGCCGCCGCCGCGTCCGCCGCGGGAGGAGGTCCGGCTGCGCGGGCGGCGCCACACCCGGCGCCGCGATGCCCGGGCGATCGCCCATCATTACGACATCGGCAACGAGTTCTACCGGCTGGTCCTCGGGGAGTCGATGACTTACTCGTGCGCCTACTGGGCGCAGCCCGAGTTCGATCTCGCCGAGCCGGCCGACCTGGCCGCGGCGCAGTTCGCCAAGTGCGACCTCGTCGCCCGCAAGCTCGCGCTCGCGCCCGGGATGCGGGTGCTGGACGTCGGCTGCGGGTGGGGCACCTTCGCGCTGCACGCGGCCCGTAACTTCGGGGTGCGCGTGGTCGGCGTGACGCTGTCGACCGCCCAGGCGGACTACGCGCGCAAGCGGATGGCGGACGAGGGCGTCGCCGACCTGGTCGAGATCCGGGTCCAGGACTACCGCGAGGTCAGCGACGGCCCGTTCGACGCGATCTCCAGCATCGGGATGGCCGAGCACGTCGGCGCGGCCAAGCTGCCCGGTTACGCGGCCGACCTGTTCGCGTTGCTGCGGCCGGAGGGCCGGCTGCTCAATCACGCGATCTCGCTTCGTCCGGACGATGCGCAGCAGGGCCCGGAGTCCAAGTCGTTCATCGACCGCTACGTCTTCCCCGACGGCGAGCTCGTCGCGATCGGCGCCATGATCTCGACACTCGAGGGCGCCGGCTTCGAGGTGCGCGACGTCGAATCGCTGCGCGAGCACTACGCGTTGACGCTGCGGGCCTGGGTCGCCAACCTCGATCGCAACTGGGACGCCGCGGTCGCGGCGGCCTCTTCGGTTCGGGCGCGCGTCTGGCGCCTGTACATGACCGCGTCCGCGCTGGCCTTCGCGGCCAACAGCATCGGGGTGAACCAGGTGCTGGCGGTCCGGCCCGCGGCGGACGGCACGAGCGGGCTGCCGCTGACCCGGGCCCAACTGCTGGTCCCGTCGTGACCGTCCTGCTCGTCCCGGTGCTCGCCGCGCTCGTCGTGGTGGCGCTCGACGTGTGGGTGCTCGCCGACGCCCGCCACTGGGTCCGGGTCGGGACGCCGGTCACGCTGCGACTCGGTGCCTTCCGGCTCGAGACGCCGGAGTCGTGGTTCGTCGCCTGCCTGTTGCTGTGGATCTTCTTCTTCCCGACCTATCTCGTCGCCCGGCGCAGCTGACCGGGCAGCGCACCGCGCGCCCGGAGTAGCTTCGTCAGCCACGAGAGGGGGGCGATGCCGAGCACCGAGGAGATCCGGGACGCCCAACGACAGACCTGGGCCGGGCTCTCGGCCGGCTGGGAGAAGTGGGACGCGGTCATCATGGATCAGCTGCGCCCGGTCGGCGCGGCGATGATCGAGCGGCTCGAACTCGCCGACGACCAGCAACATCTCGACATCGCCTCGGGCACCGGCGAGCCCGGCCTGAGCATCGCCCGGCTGGCGCCGCGTGGACGCGTCGTACTGACCGACCTCGCGGCGGAGATGCTGGACGTCGCTGCGCGACGGGCTTGCGCGGACGGCCTCGTCAATGTCGAGACGGTGGTGTGCAGTGCCGACGACCTGCCCTTCGGCGACGCCGCCTTCGACAGCGTCTCGGTGCGGTTCGGCTACATGTTCTTCCCCGAACTGGCCGCGGCGACGGCCGAGTTCGTGCGGGTCCTCAGGCCCGGCGGCCGGCTCTGCTCGTCGGTGTGGATCAGGCCGGAGGCGAACCCGTGGACGACGATCGCCATGGCGGCGATCGCGAGCGAGATCGACCTCCCCCCACAGGTTCCGGACGGGCCGAACATGTACCGGTGCGCCGCCCCGGGCCGGGTCACGGCCCTGTACGAGACGGCCGGGCTGCACGACGTCGCCGAGTGGGAGGTCGACGTCGAGCTGGTGACGGAGTCGGCCGAGCAGTACTGGGCGATGATCAGCGAGCACGTGTCGCTCGCCGTCGCCGCCCTGCAGCGGGTCGGGGAGCCGGTGCGGGCGCGGATCGCGGCCCAGGCCATCGCGGCGGTGCGGGCGTTCGAGCAGGACGGGCTCATCCGTGTTCCGGGCGTGGCCCGGTGCATCGTCGGCCGCAAACCGCAAGCCGGCCGCCGGAGCGCGTAGCGCCGTCAGGCCGGCCGGCACGCCGCCACGACGACCTGCGGGCGCCGGTCGGCGGTCGCCGGGAATCGCAGCTCGGCGGCCGGGGTCAGGCCCGCGTCGGTGAGCAGCTCGACGACCTGCTCCGGCTGCCACAGGTGCGTCGTCCACCGGACCGGGATGCCGTGGTAGGCCTCGGTCCGGTGGACATCGCCGTCGCCGACGTGGACGCCGATGAGGACCTGCCCGCCGGGCGCCAGCGCCCGGGCGAACGAGGCGATCACGTCGGCCAGCACGGCGCGGGGCAGGTTGAACAGCGACCACCAGCCGAGGATGCCGCCCAGCGACGCGTCCGGGAGGCCGAGGTCGGTCGCCGACGCGACCGCGAAGCGCAGGCCGGGATAGCGGCTCTGGGCATGCTCGACCATGCGCGGGGACAGATCGACACCCGACACCCGCACGTCGAGGTCGGCGAGGTACGCCGTGACCGTGCCCGGACCGCAGCCGACGTCCAGCACCGGCCCCAGGTCGCGCACTTCCTCGGCGAAGGCCGCCAGGGCGCCGCGCAGCCACGGATGGCGCTCCAGTGCGCCGATGCCGAGCTCGACGTACCGGTCGGCCACGCGGTCGTAGGAGGCCCGCACGGCATCGAGATCGGTCAGCTGATCATCCAGTTGGGTCACGACGCCAAGCTACGAGCCCGCACCGACAACGGTCAGGTGTGCAGCCCGAACCCGAATGCGTAGAGCGGGTGGTAGTTCGGGTCGCCGATGTTGATCGGCTCCTGGCTGACGGTGCGCGGCCAGGTCACCGGCAGCTTGCCGGTGAAGGGAGCGGTGCCGAACAGGTCGTCGGCCACCCCCTCACCCTCGCTGCCGGGCAGCCACGCCGCCACCAGCGCGTCGATCTCGTGCAGCTGCTTCGGGTCGATCTGCAGCGGACGGCCCGACACGACGACGACGATGCACTTCGCCGCCGCGGAGCAGACCTTGTCGACGGCGGCCTTGTCGGCGGCCGACAGCTGCATGTCCTTCACCGGGCGAGGCACGTTGTGGTCACCCGGGTCGTAGGCCCACTGGGGCCCGTTGACGTCGCCGAAGCCCTCCGCGTACGGCGTCTCGCCGACCACCACGATGCCGGTCGAGCCGTGCGGGACGGGCGCCGACGCGGTCGCGCTGTACGTGACCTTCGCGTGCCCGGCGTGCTGCCGGATGCCCTGCAGGATCGTCGTGCCCGGGATGACGTTGGTCGATCCGCCCTGCCAGGTGAGCGTCCAGCCGCCGGCCTGATTGCCGATGTTGTCGGCGTTGCTGCCGGCGACGTAGATGGTCCCGCCGTTGCGGCGGATCGGCAGCGCATGCCGCCGGTTGCGCAGCAGCACCTGCGACTCCTGGACGGCCTTGCGGGCCACCGCCCGGTGCGCGGCGTCGCCGACCTCCGGCAGGTGCGTGCGGTCGGTGAACGGGTGCTCGAACAGCCCGAGCTCGAACTTCTTGGTCAGGATCCGGCTCACCGCGTCGTCGATGCGGGCCATGGAGACCTGGCCGGTGTTGACAGCGTCGGTCAGCGCGGCCTCGAAGTCGGCGAAGTTGGACGGCTGCATGAACATGTCGATGCCGGCGTTGACGCCCAGCACGACGCGCTGCTCGAAGGTCGTCCCGGCGCCGGGCTGGATGTGGTCGATGCCGTTGTAGTCGGAGATGACGAAGCCGTCGAAACCCTCCTTGCCCTTGAGCCAGCCCGTGATCAGCTCGCGGTCTCCGTGCATGTTCGTGCGGGTGGCGTCACCGGTGAACTGCACGTCGGAGTACGACGGCATGACGCTGCCGACGTGGTGCTGCTGCACAGCGGGCACGTAGGGCGCGAGCGCGAGCCGGTCGAACGTCGCGCGGTCGACCTGGTCGACGCCCTGGTCGATCGGGTAGTTGCCGGTGGTCTGGTCGTTCGACCCGGTGCCGTAGGTCGTCAGGCCGTCGCCGGCGAAGTGCTTGGCCGTGGCCAGGACGCGGTCGTTGTCCTTGAGTTGCCCCGGGCCGCCCTGGAACCCGTCGATCGCGGTCTCCATCTGCTCGACGAGAGCGGGGGTCTCCCCGAACGACTCGTACGTGCGACCCCACCGGTCGTCGCGCGCGACGCAGATGCACGGCGCGAAGGCCCATTGCGGCCCGGTCGAACGGGTCTCCGAGGCGGCGACGTGCTCGACCTCGGCGACGAGTCGCGGGTCACGGGTGGCGCCGAGGCCGATGTTGTGCGGGAAGACGGTGGCGCCGTACATGTTGCCGTCGCCGTGCACGGTGTCGATGCCGTACAGGATCGGGATGTGCAGGCGGTTCTGCAGGGCCGCGGCCTGGTAGCGGTCGACCATGTCGGCCCAGGCGGTCGGCGTGTTCGGCGTCGGCACCGAGCCCCCGCCGGAGAGCAGGCTGCCGAGGTTGTCGGTCGCGATGATCGACGGGTCGCTGTCGACCGATCCGCGCTCGGCCTGCGTCATCTGCCCGACCTTCTCGGCGAGCGTCATCCGCCCGAGCAGGTCGGCGACGCGGTGCGGGATCGGCAACGCGGCGTTCTCGTAGGCCGGGGTGTCGGCCTGGGCCGGGGCGGCCACGGCCACGGCCACGAGCGGCGACGCCAGCACGATGGCGGCGACGGCGGCCCGGGCCACGGGTCGGATGGTGATCACGAACTGCCTCCTAGGAGTAGAGCGGGAGGTCGACGGCGGTCCGTACAGCTCCTCGGCGGGGCGGGCGGCGGAGTGAGCGAGGGAGTGAGCGAGGTCACTCGAGCGGTGGGTAAGACCGTTTCTACCCCGCTCTATCCAGATTTGTCACGCATCCGAACGAAATAGCCGCAAACACCTGGCCCGGCACAGCCGGACCTAGCGTCCCGACCGGCGCCCGGTGATCAGCCACGACCGCGCGTCGAACACCACGCCGTCGCCGGGGCGGTGGTGCGCGGCGATGATCCGGCGCAGGCGCTGCCCGGCGCGACCCGCGGCCTCGGCGTCGAGCGTCGCCAGCGCGGCCCTCGTCGTCTGGAAACCGCGGACGGTCTCCAGCACGTCCTCGACGTCGGGGCCGTAGAAGACCGGCTCGTGCACCTCCGCGAAGCCGACGGCCTCGAACCCCGCGTGCTCGAGCACACTGGTGGTCGACGCCGGATCGCCCAGCGAGAATGGGTCCGCACCCGGCGGCGGGGGCTGCGCCGCCTCCCCCACCGCCCCGGCGATCTCGCGAGCCCACTCGTTCGCCGCGCCGGCCTGCCAGACCAGCAGCGCCAGCCGCCCGCCCGGTCGCAGCGCCGCGGCGATGTTGGCGAACGCGGCGGCCGGGTCGGCGAAGAACATGGTTCCGAAGCGGCTGATGACCGCGTCGAACGCGCCGGGCGGGAATCGGTAGGTCTGGGCGTCGGCCAGCACCCAGTCGACGTTGTCCAGCCGCTCGGCCTGCGCCGCCGCGCGGGCGTGCTCGAGCATGCGCTCCGAGATGTCGATCCCCAGGGCGCGACCGGGCGTCGCGGCGCGCGCGGCCTCCCGCGTCGTCAGTCCGGCCCCGCAGCCGACGTCGAGCACCCGGTCGCCGGGCCGGATCCGGTAAGCGGCGCGCAGGTGTGCATGGTGCGCCCGCAGCTCCGAGTCGTAGAAGCCGGGGTCGTCCGTCGCTGCCACCTTCGCGACGATAGCGATCACCGCTGACCCGACGAATCGCAACGGCTCGGGGCTACGCTGCGCGCCATGGCGGGACGGGTCCATCCGGGCGTCGACGCGTACATCGACGCCCTGCCGCAGTGGCAGCAGAAGATCTGCCGCGAGCTGCGCGAGCTCATCCGCGCGGCCGACCCGGAGATCGAGGAGACGATCAAGCGTTCCGTCCAGCCGTACTTCATGCTCGACGGCACGGTCTGCGCCCTGCTCGCGGCCAAGGATCACGTGAACCTCTTCCTCTACGACCCTGATGTCCCCGACCCGATAGGCGTCATCAATCAGGGCCACGGCAACAGGACCGCCCGCTCGATCCAGATCCACACCGGTGATCGCATCGACCGCGGCGCGATCACCGAGCTGGTCCGGGCGATTGCCGGCCGCAACCGCGCGGGTGGATGGCGGCGGCTACGGGGCACCACCTGACCGGCGAGGAGCGGTCCGGCTCAGACGGCGACGAGGAGGGTGGCGCTGGCCAGCGCGGTGACCCGCGCGAGTGAGCTCGTGAGCAGTCGCGTGGCCAGCCCGTGGTCGCGGACGGCCCAGAGCGCCAGCGCCGTGTCCCAAGCGACGTCGCGCGCCTCGTTCATGGACCAGTTGCAGATCAGGTTCGTCACGGCCGCGACGTGGCGGTCGGCGACTCGCAGGTCCGGCGGCTCGAACGACTCGCGGACCGACTGCTCCGCCGCGTCCAGCAGCTTGTCGATCGCCTGATAGTCGGCGTGATGCGTCCCGTCCGTCGGTGCCGTGCCGAGTTCGGTGCACGCGGTCACCACGGCCAATGGCAGGTCATGGTTGATGTGCGCGTTCATCCCGGCCAGGGCGAACTGGATCGGTTCGATGCCCGGCTCGCTCCGGGCGCCGAGCAAGGGGCGCCAGGCGGTCGGCTGCTCGGCCGGCGGGCCGGCCATCGAGTCGATCGCTGCGAAGTACAGATTCGCGAACACGACGTCGAGCCGGGTGACCCAAGCCGCGTCTCCGAACAGTCCTTGGACGATCTGCTCACCGACCCCGAGCGTGACCTCCAGGTACATCCGGTTGAAGCACGCGACCCCGTCGGCCGCGGGCAGTGACGTGTCGATCGCCTTCATCCGGTCGATCGCCTCGTCGACGCTGGTGACCGGCGGACCGCTCGGCGCGACGGCGTGGCCCATCGCGTCAGCATAGGGCCGTCCGGGCGAAGCCGGCGACGGTTCGAGCCGGTCAGGATCGAGCGTGGAATTCGATCGAGTCGGCCGCGAGCACGAGTTCCTCGATCGCGACGGCGGTGCCGGTGGCCGACAGGGTGGGGCCGCTCCATTTGGTCGGGCGGGCACCGCGCAGCACCCAGGCACAGACCGGAGCGTGCTGCGCGTCGAGCAGCCTGATCGTCACGGTGCGGGGCTCGTCCTTGCCGTCGACGGCCGACTGCACCCACTGCCACACCGACTGCTCGTCGGTGACGCCTCGCTTCAGGCTGACCTCGGACACCCGGGCGACGGCTCGCTTCGGCGGTCGGGCCGGTCGGTCGCCAGTACGGGCGTCATCGAGGTACTCGATCTCGTAGCCGAGGCCGTTCACCTCGGCGAAGCCGAGCACTCCCGCGCCGAGGTCGACCTCGAAGTTGTTGGCCGAGTACGGATCCCTATCGACAGCACTCACCCCCAGGCCGGACGATGCACCGAAGGCTACCGATGCTGAGAGGTTCCGGCGATGGCGACGCGTGACAATCCCTACGGTGCGTTCAACTTCCTGGTCGCGCTCGGCGACGGCGGCGAGGACCAGGTCGTCGGTGGCTTCTCCGACGTCTCGGGGCTGGACGCCGAGATCGAGTACGCGGAGTACCGCAACGGCAACGACCGGGAGAACCACGTCCGCAAGATCGCCGGGCTGAGCCGCGTCGGCGACGTCACGCTCAAGCGCGGGCTGATCGGAGACCTGCGCCTGTTCGCCTGGCTGCAGGCGACACGGTACGGCACGCTCGACCCCCGTACCGTCACCATGCTCGACGAAGCGCGGCAGCCGGTGTGCCGGTGGATCCTGTTCCGGGCGCAGCCGAAGAAGTGGGTCGGGCCCGTCCTCGCCGCCGGTCAGTCGGGTCGGGTCGCGATGGAGCAGTTGCAACTCGTCGCCGAGCGGATCGACTTCGAATCCGACTGACGTCATCTGCGCACTTGATCCCCGTGCGACGATGCGCTGATGTCGGTCGCTGATCATCAGACGCTACGGGTGCTCGCGGGTCACTACGTCCTCGAGCGCCTGACGCAAGACGACGAGGGCGCTCCCGACGGCGAGGTGCTCGCGGTCGTCCACGGCCCGGACGGCGGAGCTCATATGCGCCGCGACGATGCGGCCGACGACGCGTGGGTGGCGCTGTGGAACGGCGACGCGGCGCACCCGCCGGAGGCGACCGGCATGCTGGCCGCGATCGTGGCACCGCTCGCCGCCGGCGGAGTGCCGGTCTGGGTCGCCGCCAGCTTCGACGGCGACATCGTCCTGCTTCCCGCCGCTCGACTGGAAGAGGCGTCGGGGCTGCTACGCCAGGCCGGTCACCGGCTGGTCGGTTGAATCCCACTGTCGAGCCTGTCGAGCCTGTCGAACCTGTCGAATCCGGCGCCAGTCGATCGACGCACGGGTGAGACCCGCGACCAGCTCACCCATCTCGTGGTCCCGATCGTGCACTGACCGCCGGCGCGCTCCCCGGCTACTCGAGCGGCTGCGGCGCGACGCCGTGCGGGTCGGCCCTGCTCCCGTCGTCGGTCCAGTTGCCCCGGTTCATCCGCGAGGGCTGCACCCGCGGCGGCTCGCCCTCCTGCTTCGGGAAGTTCGGCGGGTACGGCGCGTCCCCGAGGCCGTGGTCGCGCTCGTCCCGCTCGGCCCAGGCCAGCAGCGGCTCGATCGACCAGGCCGCGTCGTCGATGCCGGCGTGCAGGTCGCCGAGCTCGGCGAACCGCGCCGGCATCGTCGCGATCGTGAAGTCCGCCATCTCGACATCGGGCAGCTCGTCCCACGCGACCGGTGCGGAGACCGGGCCCCACGGCTTGCCCCGCACCGAGTACGCGGCGGCGATGGTCCGGTCACACACCATTGCATTAGGTTGTAGTAGATTCGCCTGGTGGACCAGCGATTGTTGGAGAGTTCGCCCTTCTTCCTGCGGACGATCGACCTTGCGCCGTCGCACGTTCCGGAGCGTCCGGGCCTCTACAAGCGGATCAGCTACGACAAGCTTGGCCTGGCCGAGGGAGTCGCGCGCCAGGACGATGACTGCGAGCTGTTGCGCGAGCGGATGGGCTGGGGACCGTTCGCCCGCCGCTACGACGAGAACGACACGTCGGCGTACCGGAAGAAGAAGGTCCGTTTGGCCGACGGCCGCGTCGCCTTCCGCGTGATCCGGCCTGCGTTTCGGCAGATGCTCGACGACTTGGAGGCCGGCCACATCGACGGCATTGTCTTCTACGACATGGACCGCCTCGCCCGGCAGCCGCGCGACCTCGAGGACCTCATCGATTGGGTCGAATACAAGAAGGTGCCGGTCAAGCCGGTCACCGGCGACATCGACCTGATGACCTCGGGCGGTCGCATGCTCGCGCGGATGCTCGTCTCGGTGGCCCTGAAGTCGAGCGAGGACACCAGCCGGCGGCAGGCGCGCGCCGCGGTGCAGCACGCGCAGCAGGGCAAGGTCGTGCGCGGGGGGCCGCGACGCTTTGGTTGGGAGTCCGATGGTCAGACGCTTGTCCCTGCGGAGGCCGATCTGTTGCGCGAGGCCGCGGGGCGCGTCGAGAACGGCGAGTCGCTGACGGCGGTCGCCCTCGATTTCCAGCGGCGCGCCATTCCGACCGTCGGCGGCAAGAAGTGGACGCGCACGGCTCTCACCAACATCCTGCGCAATCCGCGTCTCGGCGGCGTGCGCGCCTACACCGGCGTCTTCCACGAGAACCGACCGAAGGTCAACGAGTGGTGGCTTCGGGCTGTCCGCTACGACGGCGAATGGGTGCGCGGCGATTGGACGCCGATCCTCACGGTCGATGAGTGGATCTTGCTGCAGAACACGTTGGATGTCGGCACTGGGCGGGGCGCGAAGAACGTGAAGACGCCCGCCGCCACTGGCCGCAAGCATCTGCTGTCCGGGCTGTGCATCTGCGGCAAGTGCGAGACCCGGATGGTCGGCCGCGTGGTGCGCAACATGCGCATGTACGGCTGTCGCCCCAAGGACCTCGGCGGTTGCAATGGTGTCAGCCGGAACGCGGACAAGGTCGACCGCCTGGTCGTCGCGCTCGCGATCGACTACCTCAAGCGGGAGAAGGTCCGCCCACGCCGAGCGGGCGCCGAGCGCGCCGTGAAGGCTGGCGACCTCGACCGGCTCCAGGCGCGCAAGGCCGGACTTCGGACAGCGTGGAGCAGCGGGCAGATCAGCGATGAGGATTTCTACGCCACGCTCGCCGAACTCAACGCTCGCATCGACTCGGCGCGCGCCGCGGCCGCCGAGGGCGAAAACATTCGGCAACTCCCCTCGCGCGAAACACAGATCGCCGAACTGGATTCGTCGGACGTCTCGAACGAGCGCAAACGGCTGATCCTTTCGGAGATCATCGAGCGAATCACGATCAAGCCGTCGTCTCGAGGTCCGCACTTCAACCCCGACGACATCGATATCGTCTGGCGTCACCGCGCGTAGCCGGGAACCAAGGGCGTAACTCCTGTGTTACGCTTCTGATGAGGTTCGGAGGAGGCTGGGCATGTCGAAGCGAAGCGTGTTCTGGGACGACCACGAAGCAGCAATGGCCGATCCCGAGTACCGGCGTCACTTCATCCTGGAGTCGCGACGAATCGCCGTCATCGACGCTGTGGTGAACGAGCTGGACGAGCTGCGTGAGCAGCAGGGCCTTTCGAAGTCCGACCTCGCGCGTGCCATCGAACGCCAGCCGGCTGCAGTTCGACGGTTACTGACCGCCCAACAGGTCAACCCGTCGCTGGGCATGATCACCGACCTCGCGGCCGCGCTTGGCTACGAGGTCGTGCTGCGCCCTATGAGCGAGGGAGATCGAGTGTCAGTCACCGAGCCGCTTCGGGAAGTGGCCGGGGTCAGCTGACAATCAGACGAGCGAGCGCTTCGAACGCTTGAGGTATTCCTCCCGCAGTGCGCTGACCCGGTCGTAGATCTTCTGCGGCAGCTCGGTCCGGAACGGCTTGGACGCGCCGTCGATGATCACCAGCAATGGGCCGTGCCCTTGCGCCTTGGTGTCGAGCAGGCAAAACAGCCGGTAGTGCGTGCGGTTTGGTGGGCCGTCCACGCGGATCTCGTAGATGCCGGCCATCGTGTCGTGCATGGCCTCCCACTTGCCGCCGCCGGCGAACTTATGCGGGGGCGCCTTCGCGACGGCGATGACCACAGCGCGCATTCGAGCAGCGATCGCCGGCGGCACGTTCGCAAGGAACTGCTGTCCGGGCGCGGCCTGCGTGGAATCGTCGTCGCGGTGCCGACGGAAGTACGCGATCTCGTACGGGTCGTCCGGCTTCGGAGCGATCGCGTCATCGCGTCGTGCCTGCTTCTTCTTCGCCGCCACGACACCGAACGCTATCGAGTTGGTGCGACGGTCTCGACGAACGACGCGAGGTTGATCACGACGCTCGCTTCTCGCTTCTGCCGGCATTGAATCGGTCCGGCGGCAACGCCAGAAGCTGCTCGATCCGTCGTCGCGCCGAGTCATCAATCGGCGGAGCGCTCGCAAGTTGGCGCGCGATCCACGCTTCCTCCTCGTCAGAGAGGCGATGACGATCGACGGCACGTCGGCGCTGACTTGCGGCGTCGTTCGATTGACCGCCCATCAGCACCTCCTCGCGCCGGGCGCATGTCTGCGCCTGTAGCCGAGTAGAGCAAGCACCTCTGCCACGGAACGAGGAGCAGCCGCTGACGTGTGTCTATCTGGAAGTCGCCGAGCTGGTCCTGGACATCGCCCTCGACGCATCGCCCGCGCTCGCTGCTCGGGCGGCATGCGACGGCAGATGCGGAGGGAAGGCGGTTTGCCGTGGCGAACCCAAAACGCGATCAAGGAAATTCCAGCACGCTGGAACCCCGAAGACGTGCCCACGCGAATGGTCCGGCTGAGAAATTCCAGCACAGGCCATACCCGGAACTGGTCCTACCGCCGCGGGCCGTGCCGCGGCTGCGATCGGACGATGCGCAGATCGTCGGGCGGCGACTGCATGTGCGGCGGCTCGTACGGGCGTCTCACCATGCGTTCGGGCGAACGCCGAACCGCGGGCTCGGGCGGCGCGACGTCGGGAGCGGTCGACCTCGCTGTCGCCGCGACCGCAGGGCTCGTCGTCGTGGGCGTGCGGTCACCGATGGTGTCGACGAGCCGGTACGCCAACGCGGCCGCGGGTTGATCGATCGGTAGAGGCCGGGCGGTGGCGATGCGGTTCAGGTCGGCGGCGCGCAGACCCTCGCGGTCGGCGATGTAGAGCTGCTGCGCCAGGGACGGCCAATGCGGGTCGTCGGTGATGCCGGGATGGAGGACCTCGCCGAGTTGGGCGATCCGGGCGTCGGCCTTCGCGGGCATCGCCCCGGCGTCGCTGACGCGGCGGTCCAGCCGGTGTTGCTGGTAGCCGTTCTTGACGCCCGACGCGGCCGGGCCGGTCGGGCGCGGGTCGGATTCGGCGACCTCGTGGGCGGCGCGCCAGATCGCCAGGTCGCGGGTGAGGTCCTGGTCGTGCAGCGTCGGGCTGGCCCAGGCGGACGCGCCGTGCGGAGTCCAGGTGCTGGCGTCCGCCCGGATTGCGGCTCCGTGGCGTTCGATGAGTTCGGCGCGCCGTTCGAAGTAGCGGTGCCAGAAGTCGTCTTCGGCGAGCTGCCTCGGCACCGCCGGGAGCCAGGGCAACGGTCCGCTGCCGCGATCGCGGACCTCGATCCGGTTGGCCAGGACCGCGGCGAGGTCGCGGGAGTGGTCGTAGCGGACGAGCATTGCCTCGTCGCGCAGCACCCGTCCCGGTACGTCACCGTTGAGCGCGACCCGCTGCAACTGGGCGTGCAGGGCGGGCCATGCCGGCCAGCCGCTGATGCCGGGAACGGCCTCCTCCGCCTGCGCGGCAATGGCGGCCACGCCGGCTGGGCCGAGGATGGATTCGCCGGCCACGGTGAGCGCGTCGACATACTCGGCACACGCCTTGCGCAACAGCGGGACAGGGTCGCGCTCCTGACGGCGGGCCGTGGTGGCCGAGACGGCCGAGTCGTCTCGCTCGATCACCCCGGTGAGCACCTCGACTGCCGTGGACGGCCGTTGTGCCTCGATGGTCATGACGGCGTCCTCACCCGGGACGGTGACGTCGAGGTAGAGGTGGTTCTCGCGCCGGCCGCGGGTGACCGCCACGTAGAGCAGTTGCCGGGATTCGGTGCCGGACAGGACGGCGTGGCTGGTGTCGACGGTCTGGCCCTGCGCGCCGTGCACCGTGGTCGCGTAGCCGAGCTGGACGTGCTCAGCGACGTAGTCGGCCGGCAGCGTGACCCGCCGATGCGAGCGAGAATGCCGCACGTCCAGCGCGCCGTCGACCCGGACCGAGGTGACGGTCCACCGGTCGCCGTTCGCGACGAAGTCGGTGGCCGACAGCGCGAGGCGACGGTCGTTGCGGCGGGTGATGATCACGTCACCCTCGCTGACCGTCGTGCCGTCGGCGAGCGTGACCCGGCGGTCGGCCGGTACTGCGGCGGCGGCCACCCGCGCTGCTTGGGCCCGGAGGTTCAGCTCGCGGACCTGGGCGTTCGTGGATGCGATCAGCAGCGTGTCCAGCCCCGCAGCGGCGTCGGCGGCCCACGCGGCGAACGCCTGGTCGGCGGTCGTAGTGACGTCGCCGACATGGATCAGCCCGTGGTCGAGGTAGTAGCCGAGGCCGGTCGGGTCGCCACGGCGCAGGGCCAGGGAGGCGGCGGCTTCCGCGCGGTTCGGGCTGCCGTCCGCGTGGCTGAATCGACGCACCTCGGCGAGGGTGACGGCACCGTGGGTGCGCTCGATGTCGCGGAGCAGCCCACCGGCGCCGACCGCGGCGAGCTGCCTGTCGTCGCCGACGAGCCGTACGGACGCGCCGCGCTTGCCGGCGAAGTCGACGACAGCGGCGAGGTCGAGCGTGCCGGCCATGCCGGCCTCGTCGACGATCAGCAGACTGCCGGGCCCGATCGCGTCGACCCAGTCGGGAACGGCCGTTCCGGTCGTCACGGCGTGGACGAGCTTGGCGAGCGTGTCCGTCGCGGCGACGCCGTCGTCGAGTTCCGCGCGCAGCACACGCGCCGCCGCGGCGGTCGGGGCAAGGCCGATGACAGCGTGGCCGTCGGCCGCCCAGGCAGCCGCGAGGGTACGGAGCGTGACGGTCTTGCCGCTGCCCGCCGGAGCGAGCGCCAGCTGCACGCGCGCGCCGGAGGAGGCGAGCCGGCGGATCATCTCGGCCTGGTCCGGTCCGAGCCGGACGCCGTTGGCGACGGCCTCGAGCAGCGCCATGTCGACGGTCCCGGGCGCGATCATGCAGAAATTCCAATACCCCGCCCCCTCCAGCACTACGTGCTCGGCGTCCAGAACAGCGCTGGAGGTGTAACGGCGGGAGCCGGCCACCTCGTACACCGAGGAGCCGTCGCGACGGCGCAGCTGGTTCGGCTCGTCGATGCTGAGCGGGACGGTGAGCAGTACCGAGCAGTCGGGTGATAGCGCGCGCTCGGTTACCTGATCGACGAGAAAGTCTGGCACGGCGGCAAGGCTGCGACACACGCGCTCGGCCTCGGCGCGGATGTGGTGCTCCTGCCACGTCGCTCGCGAGGCCTGCACCGTCTCGATCACGGTTCCGGCGAGCTGGTCCACGTCGACGGCGGCCGGAGCCGTCGTTTGGCCGGTGACCCGCCGTACGAGGGCTTCGACCTGGTCCGCGCCACGCAGGACCTTGGCGGCTTCCGCTTGCCAGGTGCGCCGTTGCGCGGCCGCCGACCGCGGTTCGTGCTTCGGGTCCCGCGTCGAGAGAGTCGCCTGTTGGGCCAGCTCTGTCCGCTCGATCGTTGTCGGTGGGCGTCCGTGCTCGTCCTGGAAGCGCCGTGCCAGAGCCGCGAGTTCCGTCTCGATGTCGGCCCGGCGCGACGACCAGGCGCGCAGCAACCCGGGTGGGAGTCCGGCGATCTCGCGGACGTCGCGCCTGCCCTCGCCGGCGTCGCCGCGCTCAGAGAACCGCACCCCGATCCGCTCGATCAGCAGGGCTTCCAACCGGGTGTTGTAGTGCTCGGACGCGGCGACCTTGTTCCGGTACAGCGCACGCCCGTCCAGCGACAGCCACCGCCCGTCCGGAGTGCAGACCTTGTTGCTGACCGCGACATGGGTGTGCAGGTCCGGGTCGCCGGCGCGCGAATCGCGATGGGTGAACGCGGCCGCGATGAGCCCGGTCGTGTCGACCTGGGCGACGCCGTCGGTGCCGCGCCGGGTGTAGGCGGCGTGCTTCTCCAACCAGCCGATGGTGTCGCGCACCGCCTCGTCGTGACACGCGGCAATGCTCGCGGCCAGCTCGCGCGGCGCGATCGCCCAGAGCGCCGACACGCTCTTGACCGGGGAGAACGTCAGGTCATAGCCGGCCACCGGCATCGGCGCCGGCCGCGAGATCCGGGCCAGGTAGCCGGTGAACTCGCGCGCATCCAGCGGGTCGCGCCGGTGCTCCGTGCGGAACCACTCGCGACCCAGCTCGCTGCGCATCCGTGCGCGGACGGCGTCCGGGATAGCCGCGTCCCGCCGCGCACCGCGGTCCGCATTGAACTCGCGATACCGGACGGCCAGCGCGGTCTGGAACGCACTCGGCTCGTAAAAATGGTAGGCGTGACCGAGCTTGGTCGCCGCGTCCTGGATACGCCGCGACACCCCATCGCACCCCAACTGCCGGATGATCGCCCGGTCATTCGGGTGCCGCCCGAGCCCGAACAGTGCGCACATCTGATCCTCGGTCGCCGTGCCGGCCACGACCGACTCAGGTAGATCCCCTGCCAGCGAGCCGAGTCCGGAGCCGAGCCAGACGCCCGGCGACTCACCCTTCTGCTCGTAATACTCCCCCAGCGACCCACGCCCGCGATGCGTGTCATCGGCGGCCGCCACCTGCCGGGTCAGGTACGTATACCCGTCGCCGGCCGAAAGCTTGTGCAGACTCATCACCGGCCGACCGTGACACCCCCTTATGCCACCTCTGCCGCAAGATGATCTTGCGACGGCCCGAAATGCACCAGGTGTGTCGCGCCGATTGTCGAAGTGACGACGGGAGCCTGTTCGAGAGGCTTCCATGGTGGAGAGCGGCGGGACTGCGCGTGTTCCTGTCGTAGGCCGCTCGTACGCTCGTCGCGTGACGAGTCCCGGTGGTGGCGATCCTGCGCGGTCGCACGCCGTCACCGGGGGAGTGTTGCGCGGTCGGCTGTTCCTGACGTCCTACGCGCCGCTGTTCGCGATCCTCGCGGCCCGCACCGCGCCAGGGATCGGCGACTCCGGCGAACCCTTGTGGCCGTTCATGGCCTCGGCTGCGCTCATGTGTATCGGACTCGGTGACGGCTGGTTCCTACTACGCGGCGCAGCCCGCCGTGGCGCGATCGAGGTGACGCCGACGCGAGTCGAAGAACAGGGCGCGGCGGCCGCTGGATACCTGCCCACCTATCTGCTCCCCTTCATTGGTCCGAATCCGGGAACGGTGGGGGGCTGGATCGGATACGGCATCTATCTCGCAGTGCTGTTCGTCGTGTTCCTGAGTTCCGACTTCGCCCTGGTCAATCCGACGCTGTACGTCTTGGGGCGGCGCGTTGTGCGAGTTGCGCGCAACGTCCGGCCGGTTGATCCATCGGCAGAGGCCCACGAGGAATTGCTCCTGGTAGTTACGAGGAACATTCCGATTCCCGGAAGGCCGATCAATCTGACCCGCTTGTCCGGGTGCTGGGTCGAGAAGGAGAGCTGATGGTCGACATCAACTGGACAGAGATCGACCTGAGCGGGGACCCGCGGCTCATCGTCGGCCGACGACCGAGGCCGAAGCAGCTAGAGGCCGAACGTGTTGACGTCCATCACGACGCGCATCCGGTCCTTCGTCAGATCGCAGTGACTGCTCTCCAGGAACTTGCAGACACTCAACGACGTCTGTATGAGCCCTTCGCCGAGCTCGAGGTCGGCGAGGAGCACTTCGAGTTGCAGGTCGGCGCTGGTGGGGATGGGGCAGGAGATGGCGCTGAGTTGCCCCACCTGATGAGCGTCGTTGACGAGCTTGCGAGCGTCGACGCTCGTGACCTGAAGGACCAATCAAATCTGTTCTACGCGCTGTGCTGGTCCTCCGGTGCCGGCGTTACTGGGTTCGTCAGGCAGACCGACCCGGTCCGAGTCCTGCGCCATGGCCGGCGCTTCTTCCAGTACGAGGATGCGCTGCGGTCCGTGGAGGCCCCGGACTTCGCGCTCGACGGCTCGGTGGACTTCGTGTTTCACGCTCGAACGGTCGGAATTCTCCGCCCCACACCGTTCCGCAACTTGTTCGCGGACGTGGATGTCGCACTCAGCGGCGTGCCGACCTATATTGCCGACGCGCGCGCTGCGCTCGCGTCGACCGTCCCGATCACTGACTCGTCCGCAGCAGCCCTACAAGCAGTGGTGTCTCGACGAGTCACCTTCGCATCGCGGCTCCGTCGCCTGGCCGACCGTTTGGCCGCGGTGCCCATCACCGCGGACGCGATGCTCGCCGCCGCGGCCCGTCACCTCGATGATCCGAGCGTCGTGATTGACGCGGACGGGCAGCTCGAGTTCGACGAGGACCACGTCGGTGTGGTTCTCGACTTGCTCGAAGGTCGGCTGTTCGAGGACGATTTTTCGGGGCAGCACCGCCGGGCAGACCGCTTCTCCAGCCGATGAGGCAATCAGACTCTCACCCGTCGTGGACCAACGAATCGGGGCCGGTCCAGTGCTCGCAACATTCGGCCGGACGAGACAGCGATTGATGTCGCTTGAAGAGCCGGCGGCAGCCGCCGTCGCGTCCGTCACCTTCGAGACCAAGCCGGTCCCTGTGTCAGGAGTGGGGCTGCGGTGCAGCGACGTCCAGCCAGCGGATGAACTGCTGGCAGGTCTCGGCGCAGCGGTAAACGTCAAATCCGCGCAGGAGAATGACGTCGCCGTTTCGTTCGATACCAGCGGCGGTTAGAGCTGCGAGGATCGATGTCTTGTACTTCCCGAGTTGAAGGTCGGTGAGTCTTCCTAGGTTGTGTTGGACCGCGTTGCGAGCGGCGATGTATCCATCAAGTTCCTGGGAGACGGAGCAGGCGTTGAAGTCGACGCCACGCGTAAGCCATTGCTTGCGGCGCTGGGGCCAAGTATTCCCCGCCGCCGCTGAAGCGAACGTAGACCACCGTGCGACCGCAAACGATTCGGCGACGGCCACAAGGTCCACCACTGCGTTAGCGTCGCGGGTGCCTGCCACGGCGTCGATATGGCGACCCCTCCTCGTCCGCTGCGCCCCGGCCGATCGGTGCTCACGGTATCGGGCAGTGAGTCGGCCTAATGCCCACTCGGCCTGGGTCGTTGGGACTGTCACGCGTTCGCCGCGGCCCAGTCGTACGCCCACTCGTTGAGTTTCGAGTCTCCGGCCACTGCCGAGCGAATGTCCTTGCTGGGTTTGAGTAGCGCGATGCCGCCCGCGAGAACGGGACGGACGATATTGCTGCTGCGGTCGTAGAGCGCGAGCAATTCACCGATGTCGATGCGAGCGTGACGTGCAAGTGTCCGGGCAGCCTCGCCACGCAAGACCGGCGTCGACTCAGCGGAGAGTAGGACGGCGCGAGCCCAGCGCAACCGGCGCGTTGCGCCCTCGCCGGTTGCGAAGGCGGCGACGCGAGCGAGCGGTGCTTGGAGCCACCATGCCTGCCAGCCATTCAGGTAGGACTTGGATCGCAACAACTTGTCGAAGGCGGCGATGACGTCCGGTTCGCTTTGACGACTGATGAGATACGTAGCGACCGCCGGTGTCAGCGTGCGCTCGTATCGGAGCAGACGCATGCACTGGTCGAGCACACCGGTCGGCGTCTCAGGCTGCAGCCCCATCGTCGAAAGCGCGTATGGAAGGAGTTCGACGATCGCTCGGTGCTCGGCGCGCTTTCTCGGCGACACCCGCCCGCGGCCGGCGGCCTGCTCCCATCGGTCGAGCACCCGGAACGCGGACAGTAGTTCTACATCGTCGGGGTCGGGTGTCGCCATGACCATCGTGCCGTCGTAGGTGTCCGCATCGAACTCAGTCAGATCGAGTTCGGCCTCCTCCGCAATTTCAAGACGGAGCTTCTCGACCTCATCAAGGTGGGCTCGGTACTTGGCTACGCCCCACGTGAGCGTCTTGCTGTCATTGATCGTCAGCCCGAGCAGCCTTGCCTCCTCTTCAAGCACTTCCAATGCGCGAACGACCTCGCTCCAGCTAACGCATGCGAACCGAAAATCGTCGCTGTAGCGGGCTACGGCGAGGCCGCGCCGGACAAGCGCCCTCTCTAGCTTCGCCAGCAGAGCCTCTGCGAGTATGTCGCTTGCGTGTGACTGCTGGGGTAGCCCGTACCTTCGTCCCGACGCCTCGCGCAGTAACGCGGCCACTGAGTCGATGGCGTCATGCTCGCCGGTTTGCACCGCCACTTCATCGAGGACGAGTCCGTGATCGAGGTGCTGGTAGCAGGCGGCAATGTCAGCAGCCACGATGTACGTGCCGGCCCAGTCAAGTGGACGTCGTTGGAACGCGAGGAAGTCGGTGCGGCTCCGGAAGAACGGCGGAAGTGCCCCCTCGATCTGTGCCGCCAAGGCGCGGTACGCAAGTTTGCTCGGCAGGTCCCACACCGCGATAGGCCGCACGCCGTGGCGGCCCTTGTTTGCAGCGACGGTCTCTTCTGGGGTCGGGATGAACTCACGCGTGATGAGTCGGTCGTAAGCCCACTGCGCGACCTCAGGCTGATTTGCTAGCAATGCGGGATAAGTTGAGTCCGGCGGAACCATCTTCGGTGGCGAAGTCAGCTCGGCGTCGAGAGCACCCGCAATCTGATCTGCAGTCAGCACCGAAGGCAGCAGCTTCACGGCTCAGGTGTACCACTCGGCCCGCGTATCCGTGAACGGAAGCCGCGGCGACGCCCTCGGTGAAGTCGGTGACGACCGAACCGATGGAGCGAGGGCGCTAGTTGGGGCCGTCCAGGCTTCCGCCTCTACATGAGCCCGAAGAAGCGGTCGAAGAAGGCCGTCAGCCTGTCGAGGACGGTCTGCTTCTTGAGCGCGTGGGCGTTGCCGGCGGAGAAGCGCGAGACCGGCGGGAGGATCTTGGTGACCGCCGTCCCAGTTGACGCGATCGCGCCGTCGCGGAAGGCGTTGTCGACGAAGGCCCTCGTCGCGTCAGGCTTGAGGTTCTCCTCGGCAATGATCCGGTCCAGCTCCTCAATTCGCTTGGCCTCGACGTAAGCCCGCCAGGCCTCGTCGACATCGGTACCGACGGTAAGCGAGTCGACGAACTGCTCGATGAGGTCCTTCTTGTTCCGCAGCGTCGGGCTGGAGTCGATCGCTCGGCTGATCGCAGCACGGATCTCCTTGTCCTGACTGGTGCCGTGCTCGTCCAGGTGCTTCCTGACGAGCATCAGGATGTAGTCGACGTTTACCTCGATCTGCTTGATCAGCTCGATCTCAAAGATGACGTCGTCGTTGATCGACTCGCGCTCGACCTCGGCGATCCGCCGGAACTCGGCGTACAGGTTCAGGTAGATGCTCTGGTAGTCCTGGAACTCACGCTCGGTCAAGATCTCACTGCCGGCGAAGTCGTCGAACGCCGTCAGGATGTTCCGCAGCCGCAAGATCGCGCCGAACAGCAAGATGAACGCCTTCTGTGGGGCCTCGCCGACAATCGGTGTCCCGAGGGGGTACAGCAGCGTCAGCTGCGCGATCTTCGCCTGGTAGTCGGCGTAGTACTCGGCGTATGGCTTGAGCAGCACGATGCCGCGCGCGTCCTTGTTTCCGAATAGGGTCAGCGCCTCGTTGGTGGCGTCCTCCAGATCCCGGAACGAGACGATGTTGCCGTAGGTCTTGACCGAGTTGAGGATCCGGTTAGTGCGCGAAAACGCCTGGATCAAGCCGTGCTGGCGCAGGCTTTTGTCGACCCAGAGCGTGTTCAGCGTCGTGGCGTCGAAGCCCGTGAGGAACATATTGACGACGATGACCAGGTCGAGGTCGCGGTTCTTCAGTCGCTGGGACAGGTCCTTGTAGTAGTTCTGGAACCGCTCGGCCGAGGTGTCGAAGCTGGTGCCAAACAGGTCGTTGTAGTCCTGGATCGCGTCCTCGAGGAACTCGCGCGAGCTCTGGTCGAGGTCGTGGGTCTCGAACTGCTCCTCGGCGAGGAGTCCGTCGGGGTCGTCCTCGTTCGCGGCGTAGCTGAAGATGAGGCCGACCTTGAGCCGCTGGTACCCCGGATCGCGCGTCACCCGATCGCGCTGCGCCATCTCGATGATGTTGTAGTAGCGCTTCGCCGCGTCGATCGACGCGGTCGCGAGCAGCGAGTTGAAGCCGGACAGCCGCTTGTCGCCGAGCCGGTAACCGGCCGAGCGCTTCGTCTTCTGGTCGAAGTGATCAAGGATGTAGTCGGCAATCTGCCGCAGTCGCTCCGGAGCGAGGAGCGCTTTCTCGGTGTCGATCGCCGAAACCTGCTTGTCAGCGAGGTGCGCCGGCAGCTTGACGGTGTTGACGTAGTCGATGCGGAAGGGCAAGACGTTCTTGTCGTTGATCGCGTCAACGATGGTGTACATGTGCAGCTTCTCGCCGAACGCTTGCTGTGTCGTGCGCAGCAGCGGGTTGCCGCTGCTGGCCGCGTTGTCGGCGAAGATCGGCGTCCCGGTGAAGCCGAACAGGTGGTAGTTCTTGAACGACCGCGTCACGGCAAGGTGCATGTCGCCGAACTGGCTGCGGTGGCACTCGTCGAAGATGATCACGACGTGATTGCCGAAGATCTCGTGGCCCCTGCTCTGTCCGATGAAACGGACGAGCTTCTGAATCGTGGTGATGATGATGCGGGCGTTCGGGTCCGCGAGCTGGCGCGCGAGCACGCGCGTTGAGGCGTTGGAATTGGCCGCGCCGGGCTCGAAGCGTTCGTACTCGCGCATCGTCTGGTAGTCGAGGTCTTTGCGGTCGACGACGAACAGCACCTTGTCCAGCCCCGGCAGCCGCGAAGCAAGTTGGGCTGCTTTGAAGCTGGTCAGCGTCTTGCCCGACCCGGTGGTGTGCCAGATGTAGCCGCCCGCCGCGGACGTGCCGGTCTGCTTGTAGGTGGTTGAGGTCTGGATGCGCTGAAGGATCCGCTCGGCCGCGACGATCTGGTACGGCCGCATCACCAACAGCTTGCGGTCTACATCGAAGACGCAGTACTTGGTCAGCACGTTCAACAGGGTGTGCTTGGCGAAGAACGTCTTGGTGAACCCGACCAGGTCAGTGATCGGCTTGTTGCTGGCATCGGCCCACCAGCTGGTGAACTCGAAGCTGTTCGAGGTCTGCTTGCGCGAGCGCTTGCCACTGGCCAGCTCGCCGATGTGCCGGTCGCGGGTGGTGTTGCTGTAGTACTTCGTCAGCGTGCCGTTGCTGATTACGAACAGTTGCACGTACTCGAACAGGCCGGAGTCGGCCCAGAAGGTGTCGCGCTGGTAGCGGTTGATCTGGTTGAACGCCTCGCGGATATCAGCGCCGCGGCGCTTCAACTCGACGTGGACGAGCGGCAGGCCGTTCACGAGGATCGTCACGTCGTACCGGTTGGCGTGAGCGCCGTCCACCTCGTATTGGTTGATCACCTGCAGCCGGTTGTTGTGGATGTTGACCTTGTCGAGCAGGTATACGTTCTTGACGGTGCCGTCGTCGCGCTTGAGGACCTGGACGTGGTCCTCCTGGATCCTCGCCGTCTTCTCCGCAATCCCGTCGTTCGCGCTGGCGATCTTTTCGGTGAAGAACCGCTGCCACTCGGCGTCGGAGAACTCGACGCGGTTCAACCCCGCCAGCTGCGCCCGCAGGTTCGCCTCCAGCGCGGACGCGCTCGTCACCGACAGGTACTCATACGCCTGCCCTCGAAGCAGGTCGACGAACGCTGCTTCCAGCGCCGCTTCGGACTGGTAGGCGCTCTCCTTCGCCGGCTCTGGTACGAACTCGGCGACGACCGTGCTCTCGTCGCTGACCGCGATCGGCTCGTAGTGAGGCGGCATTCCGGCTGAGGTCATGGAGCGCCTCCGTCCGAGGGCGTGGAAGCCGCGATCTCGCGGTTCTCCCAATCGCCGTAGGAGGCGCCGGAGCTGTCGGTCCACTCGCGACGCCCGTTGCAGGACCGTCCCAGCGCGACGGCACCGGCCGTGGAAGGCGACCCGAACCGGATGTCCCGCGCTACCCGGCCGTGGCCGGCTACAACGACGATCGCTTCCTCTGCGATGAGCTGCTCGTGCATCGCGCGATAGTTGGCGTACGAGCGGCGGGTGCTGTCTGCCTTTCCGACCGCTGTCCACGCGCCGACGACCGTCGAGCCCGCCAGCACCGTGAACTCGCCATCGATTAGTTGCGCACGGGCGTCGACTCCGCGTCGCTGCTCGACGAGTGAGAAGACCGGCGACTCGGTGACTTCGCCAGGTACTCGGTCCGGTAACGGCGCGCGAGCCGAGCGTATGACGTTGACACCCAAGACAGGAAGGATGATCTGCAACTGGAGGATGAACGCCTCCATGTCCGAAGACTGCGCCTCGGACAGCTTGCGCCCCTGCGGCGAGTTGTCGTTGGTGAGGGTCGCCCGGTCTGCGTCCCTCGCAATCGCCACCAGCCGCGCCTCGAGGTAGCCCCAGTGCCCTTCGGTGAAGGTGTCGTCCTTCGTTGTGATGGTGACGAAGCGATCCCAGAACTCCTTGTTAGCGGCGTGGCTGCGCAGCCGCTGGGCGATGTTCTCTGACCGCCCGATGTAGGCCCTGGTTCCGGTCGGCGCGGTGTCGTCGTCACCGAGCAGGACGTAGACGCCGTTGCGATTCGACTCCTCCCGCTTGAGGAAATCGCCGAGCTGAACCCGCTCACCGCGCACGACGTGGCCGGTCCACCCGATGATCTCAGCCGTCGTCAGCCCGCCCGGCGTGCCGTCGACAAGGAAGATTTCGATGTGCTTGCCGATCACGCGGCTGATTCCTCAAATGTGAGCAGCCGGTCGCGGTAGTACTCGTACTGCTGGCGTCGGGCCTTCAACTCCGCCGGCAATCCGATCGACAGGTCGCTGACGAGTACAGAGAACTCGTCGAGGATGGCAACGATTCGCTCCTGCTCATCGAGGGGCGGGACCGGGAGCAGCAACTTGCCCAAGCCCGCGGCAGACAGACGCTTCACTTTAGCCCGCGATACGTACTTGTCTTTGTCCGCATTCAGCGCAGCGGCCTGCAGGCAGTACGCGATGAACCTGGGGTTCTCGGAGTGGCTGAAGGCGAAGCAGTCGTCATGGACTGCGACGGGTCCATCGCCAAGCCACGCGACGGCCTTGCCCACATCCTCAACCGTCTCGCCTACCGCCGCTATGACGACATCACCGGGCTGCGCGAACCGAAGACGGGATGCGATTTCTCGCCGCACGTTCGACCGGGCACTATTTGTAGAAGTTCCGTAGTGGGTGTAGATCTCGCCGTAGTGAATCGCTGGGAGGCCGTCTTCCACGATGTCATTTTTGACGAAGCGCCGACCGCGCGTGAACGTCCCGACTTCGCCCATCGGTAGCCAGAGAACCCCCGCCAGTGCGCGCGATGACAGGAGCGAGTCTCGGTAGTACCGGTACTGATGCTGTCGCGCTCGCAGCTCAGCTTCCAACTCGGTCTCTAGATCGGTCTCGAGTGCAGAATACAGATCCAGCGCCTTCGCGATCTCCCGCTGAACCGCTACAGGCGGGACAGGGATTCGGATCTTCATGAAGCGCTGCTTGGAGACGTTTATGCGAGTCACTCCGCTGGCGGACTTCTGAATGGCAGCACGCACGGAGGCCCCACGGAACAGGTACTTGCTGAACTCCGGCAGCAACAGATCGCGGTCGTGGAAACGCAGCCCGAAGCAAAAGCTATTTAGGTAGAGAGGTTCGGTCGGTTCAGTCAGCACCACGGACGACATGCCGACCTCATCTGCTGTCTCCGAGGATCCCGTGAAAACTATGTCGCCGGTCTGCAGCGCGTTCTGCCGTTCGGTGGAGCCAACCTTCACAAGCTCGGCAGCCTCCTGGTCGACGGCAATGTTGGCGAACACGTTCTTGTAGGTCACGAACCGCGCATTACCGTGAGTGAAGTCGGCTTTAGTCTTTCCGCTGAGGCCGGAGATCGTTTCGGCAACGGTGGACAGCTCCAAAACGGGGACTCCGTCTGGGCACAGCTCGGAAAGGAGGTTATCGACATTGCTCATGCACCGCCTCCTTCGATGTCGGCGACGATGGCATCGATCTGACCGCGCAGCTTGGACTGACTCGCGACGATTCGGTCGATCTCGGCGTTCAGCTTGATGATGTCGACGGCTTCGCGGGTGTCCTCGGCCTCGACATAGGACGAGACGGCAATGTTGTAGCCGTTGTCGGCGATGTCGCCGTAGTCGACGACCCGGGCGAAGTGAGCGACGTCCACTCGTGCGGTGAAGGCTTCGAGGATCGTGGCCCGATTAGCCTCTGTGAGCTTGTTCTTATTGCCCTCGTGGACGAACTCGGCCGAGGCGTCGATGAACAGGATCTTGTTATCGGCCTTGCTCTTCTTCAGCACGACGATGCACGTCGCGATCGTGGTGCCAAAGAACAGATCGGTCGGCAGTTGGATCACGGTATCCACGTAGTTGTTATCGACCAGGTACTTGCGGATCTTCTGCTCGGCACCGCCCCGGTACAGCACGCCAGGGAACTCAACGATCGCCGCCGTGCCGTTCACCGCAAGCCAGCTCAGCATGTGCATCGTGAAGGCGAGATCGGCCCTCGACTTCGGCGCCAGTACGCCAGCCGGTGCGTACCGGGGGTCGTTGATCAACAGTGGGTTCGCGTCGCCGGCCCACCTGATCGAGTAGGGCGGGTTGGACACAATTGCCTCGAACGGCTCGTCGTCCCAGTGCTGCGGGTCGACGAGCGTGTCGCCATGGGCGATGTCGAACTTCTCGTAGTTGATGTCGTGCAGGAACATGTTGATCCGGCAGAGGTTGTACGTGGTTAAGTTGATCTCCTGGCCGAAGAATCCCTGCCGCACGTTCTCCTTGCCGAGCACCTTCGCGAATTTCAGCAGCAGCGACCCGGATCCGCAGGCCGGGTCGTAGACCTTGTTGACCTCGGTCTTGCCGACGACCGTGATCCGAGCGAGCAGCTCGGAGACCTCCTGCGGTGTGTAGTACTCGCCACCGGACTTGCCTGCCGATGAGGCGTACATCTGCATGAGGAACTCGTAGGCGTCGCCGAAGGCGTCGATCGTGTGATCGGCGTACGTGCCGATGTTCAGGTCGCCGATCGCGTCGAGCAGTTTGACGACCTTCTCGTTGCGCTTGGCGACGGTCTGGCCGAGCTTGGTGCTGTTGACGTCCAGGTCGTCGAAAAGTCCCTTGATGTCGTCCTCGCTGGCCGTGCCGAGCGCCGAGGCCTCGATGTGCATGAAGACCCTCGCCAGGGTCTCGTTCAGGTCCGGGTCGTGCCGGGCGCGGGCACGGACATTCGCAAACAGGTCGCTCGGCAGGATGTAGAAGCCCTTCTCCTCAACCGTGGAGCTGCGGCCGAACTCTGCATCGGTGTCGGAGAGGGTGGCGTAGTCGAAGCCAGCGTTGCCGGCAGCACGCTCTTGCTCGTTCAGGTAGGCCGTCAGATTCTCGCTGGTGAACCGGTAGAACAGCATCCCGAGCACGTAGCTCTTGAAGTCCCAGCCGTCGACGCTGCCGCGCAGGTCGTTCGCGATCCGCCAGATCGTCTTATGCAGCTCCGCACGCTCGACTTCTTTGCTCGCCAGGGTCACCGCGACAGTCTCCCAGCGGCTGCCGGAGAAGGCTTGGCGGATCGCCGCGACACCGCTCGACAGCGCCCGAGCAGGCCTCAGTCGGCGCGAGCCGGACGGTCATTTGACGGTCATTTGGACTTTCAAGATCAAGTACGACGATCTTGGAAATGAAACGAAGGCCCCGGAATCCGGGGCCTTCGTCGTGGTAGCGGGGGCAGGATTTGAACCTGCGACCTCTGGGTTATGAGCGCTTCCGGCCGTCATCGTCGATGCGGTTGCCCTCGCCGTCCCAGTGCGCGACGACCTTTTTGGACGGCTGGACGCGGGGCGGCTCGCCCGGTTGCTTGGGGTAGTTCGGCGGATAAGGGGCGTCGCCGAGCTTGCGGTCGACCTCGTCGCGGTCGGCCCACTGCAGGAGCGGTTCGATGTCCCAGACCGCATCGTCCATGCCGGCGTGCAGATCCCCGAGCTGCGCGAAACGGGCGGGCATCGTCGCTATGGTGAAGTCGCGCATCTCCACGTCAGGAAGCTCGTCCCAGGTCACCGGAGCGCTCACCGGGCCCCATGGGAAGCCGCGGACACTATAACCAGAAGCGATCGTCCGGTCGCGGGCGTTCTGGTTGTAGTCGAGGAAGACCTTCCCCTCCCCCCGCTCCTCCTTCCACCAGGCGGTCGTGACGAGCGACGGCGCCCGCCGCTCGACCTCGCGCGCGAACGCCAGCGCGGCCCGGCGCACCTCGTGGAACCCGAACCGGGGCTCGATGCGCACGTACACGTGCACGCCCTTCGAACCGGAGGTCTTCGGCCACCCGATGGCGCCGAGTTCGTCGAGCACCTCATGGACGACCGTCGCCACCTGCTTGCACTCGGCGAGGCCGGCCCCGGGACCCGGGTCCAGATCGATGCGCAGTTCGTCCGGCCGCTCGGTGTCAGCCCGCCGTGAGTGCCACGGATGGAACTCGACCGTCGACATCTGGACGGCCCACGCCACTGCGGCCAGCTCGGTCACGCACAGCTCGTCGGCGGTGCGGCCGGACGGGAAGCGCACCTCGACCGTCTCGACCCACTCGGGCGCGCCCTTCGGCAACCGCTTCTGGTAGATCTTCTCGCCGTCGACACCGTCCGGGTACCGGTGCAGCATGCAGGGGCGCTCGCGCAGCGCCCGCACGATCCCGTCGCCGACCGACAGGTAGTACCTGACGAGATCGAGCTTCGTCTCGCCACGGGCGGAGAAGTAGACCCGGTCGGGATTGCTGATCCGCACGGTGTGCGGCCCGACCTCCAACTCGGTGCTCGGCGCGGCCATGGTCGAACCGTAGCGCGGGCCGCCGACCTCACGATCCCGTTCGTCCCACGTGTCTACAGTGGGCGCATGTGGACGCAGGAACGGGCGGACGACGACGAGGAGCCCCGCCCGCGCGCGCCCTACGTCGACGGCGCGTGGGGGCGCACCGCGAACCCCAACACGGCCGACGGCGAGCTGCAGAACCTCGCGGCCTTCGGCAGCGGGCTGGCCCGGCTCTCCGGCTCGAAACGGACCGCGGCGAGGGTCGTCGTCTGGCTGATCCTGATCGGCTTCGGGCTGACGATCCTGTACGGGGTGTTCGGCGTCATCCAGACCTGGTGACGGTCCGCATTTCGTAATCCTTGCCCGGGCTGTGCTCGGTACCGTCGAGGTATGAGATCCACGCAGGAGCTGCCACCGGCCAAGGTCGTGAAGTCCGACGAGGAGTGGCGCGCCCAGCTCACGCCGCAGGAGTACGAGGTGCTGCGCAAGGCCGGCACCGAGCGGGCCTTCACCGGTGAATACACCGACAACCACCGGGTCGGGATCTACCGGTGCCGCGCGTGCGGCACCGAGCTGTTCCGCAGCGAGCACAAGTTCGACTCGCACTGCGGCTGGCCGAGCTTCTTCACCCCGCTCGCCGGTGACCGGGTCATCGAGCACACCGACCGGAGCTGGGGCATGAGCCGCACCGAGGTGCTCTGCGCGAACTGCCACAGCCACCTCGGCCACGTCTTCTCCGGCGAGGGCTACGGCACCCCGACCGACCTGCGCTACTGCATCAACTCGATCTCGATGACCTTCGAGGAACCGGGCGAGCCGGGCTAGGGCAACCCGTCCACCAGTTCGCCGACCGAGCGGCGGCGGCCGGTGTAGAACGGCACCTCCAGCCGGACGTGCCGCCGGGTCTCCGAACCGCGCAGGTGCCGCATCAGGTCGACGATGCGGTAGAGCTCGTCGGCCTCGAAGGCCAGCATCCACTCGTAGTCGCCGAGCGCGAACGAGGAGACGGTGTTGGCCCGGACGTCCGGGTAGTCCCGCGCCATCTGGCCGTGCTCGGCGAGCAGCCGGCGCCGCTCGTTGTCGGGCAGCAGGTACCACTCATAGGAACGGACGAACGGGTACACGCAGACGTAGGCGCGCGGCTCCTCCTCGGCGAGGAACGCCGGCACGTGGCTCTTGTTGAACTCGGCCGGCCGGTGCAGGGCCATCTGCGACCACACCGGCTCGAGGTGCGCGCCGAGCCGGGTCCGCCGGAACATCGCGTACGCGTCCTGCAGGGCATCGGAGGTCGGCGCGTGCCACCAGATCATCAGGTCGGCGTCGGCCCGCAGCGCGGCGACGTCGTAGGTGCCGCGCACGGTGACGTCCTTCGCGGCGAGCTGGTCGAACAGCTCGGCGACCTCCTGCCCCAGCGGGGTCCGGTCGGCATCCCCGATCGGACGGGCCACCCGGAACACCGACCACGCGGTGTAGCGGATCATGTCGTTCAGCTCGCGCGCGGTCTTCCCGTCAACCATGAGGTCATTCTCCTCGCGCCGGGATGCTCGCCACCACCCGGTCCACCGCGGCCTTCGCGCTGCCGATGCAGGCCGGGATGCCGACGCCGTCGAACGCCGCGCCGCACACGCCCAGCCCCGGCACACCGGCCACCGACGAGCGCACCCGCGCCATCCGGTCGAGGTGGCCGACCGTGTACTGCGGCAGCCCGCCGCCCCAGCGGGTGACCCGGGCGTCGACCGGCGCCCCGGTGATGCCCAGCAGCGGGCGCAGCTCGCGGCGGACCAGCTCGATCAGCTCGGCGTCCTCCAGCTGCAGCGGCCGGGTCTCGCCGATCCGCCCGACCGAGGCCCGCAGCAGGGTGAGCCCGCCTGTCTCGAGCGGCCACTTCTGCGATGACAGCGTGATCGCCTTGGTCGCCAGCCGCTCCCCCGCCCCGACCAGCAGCCCGCTGCCGGGCGGCGGCTCGATGGCGCGGAAGGCGAAGGTGACGATCGCCATGCTGGCGCTCTCGATCCCGCCGAGCTCACCGGCAGCTCCTGGCGCGACCTCGGCCAGCAGGCGCGCGGCCTTCGCCGCCGGCGCGGCGACGATCACCGCCTCGGCCTCGACGAGCACCGGCTCGGGCACGGCCCCGCACTCGAGCGCGAAGCCGGTGGGGGTCCGGCGGATCGACCGGACGGTCGTCCCGGTGCGCACGACGAACCGACCGCTGGTCGCCAGCGTCGCCGGCAACCGGCCGAGGCCGCCGCGCAGCGTCGTGAAGATCGACCCCGTGGAGGGCGCGCGGGTGCCGACGTCGGTGACCGCCTGCGCCGCCTCGACCAGCGACCCGCCACCCTCGAGCTGCCGGGCCAGCGCGCCCATCGTGGCCCGGAGCGACAGCTCGTCGGACCGGCCGGCGTAGACCCCGCCGAGCAGCGGCTCGACCAGCCGGTCGGCGACCTCGTCACCGAGGCGGGACCGCACGAGCGCGCCGACGGACACGTCGGACGCGAGCGGCGGCAGCGGGTCGAGTGCGGGCTCGTGCTCGACCGCCGCAACGCCGGCCGGGCTCAGGACGCCCGACTCCCGCACCGCCTCGACCGAGGACGGGATGCCGAACATCGTCCGCGCCGGCAGCGGGTGGTTCCGCCCATCGGCCCGCACCCGGGCCGCGGTCGTGGTCGGCGCGATGCGCTCGGCTTCGAGACCGGCGCCGGCGATCAGCCCCACGCCTTCGGGGCGGGCGGTCAACACCGCCTCGGCCCCGACGTCGACCGGCACGCCGGCGACCTGCTCGACCCGGAGCTTGCCGCCGACCCGGGGCGAGGCCTCGAGCAGCGTGACGTCGAAGCCGGCGTCGGCGGCGAACCACGCGGCCGCCAGCCCGGAGATGCCACCGCCGACGACGACGAGCCGGGCCGTCATCCGAGCGACTTCACGAGCGCGACGATCCGGGTCAGCACGTCGGGATCGGTGTCCGGCGGCACGCCGTGGCCGAGGTTGAAGATGTGGCCGGCCGCGGCCCGGCCCTCGGCGACCACCCGGCGCACGGCGGCCTCGATCACCGGCCAGTCGGCCCCGAGCAGGGCCGGGTCGAGGTTGCCCTGCACGACGGCGCCGGGCCCGAGCCGGCGGGCCGCCTCGGAAAGCGGCACCCGCCAGTCGACGCCGACGACGTCGGCGCCCGCCGCCCGCATCGCGGCGAGCAGCTCGCCGGTGCCCACGCCGAAGTGGATCCGCGGCACCGTGCCGGCCAGCGGCTCGAGCACGGCCCGGCTGTGCGGCAGGACGAACTCGGTGTAGTCGGCCAGCGACAGCGCCCCGGCCCAGGAGTCGAAGAGCTGGACGGCGGCCGCGCCGGCCGCGATCTGGACGTTCAGGAACTCCCGGGCGATCACCGCCAGGCGGGCGAGCAGCGCGTGCCACAGCTCCGGCTGCCCGTGCATGAGCGCCTTGGTCCGGGCATGGTCGCGCGAGGGCCCACCCTCCACGAGGTAGCTGGCCAGCGTGAACGGCGCCCCGGCGAAGCCGATGAGCGGCGTCTCGCCCAGCGCACCGACCAGTGCCCGGACGGCCGTCGTGATGTACGGGACGTCGTCGCGCTCGAGCGGGCGCAGCTGATCGATGCCGGCCCCGTCGCGGATCGGCTTGTCGACGACCGGCCCGACGCCCGCGACGATGTCGATCCCGACCCCGATCGCCACGAGCGGCACGACGATGTCGGAGAAGAAGATGGCGGCGTCGACCCCGTGCCGGCGCACCGGCTGCAGGGTGATCTCGGCGATCAGGTCCGGGTCCCGGCAGGCGTCGAGCATCGCGGTGCCGACCCGCAGGGCCCGGTACTCCGGCAGGGAGCGACCGGCCTGGCGCATGAACCACACGGGGGGACGGGGACCGGGGTGGCCGGTGGCGGCCCGGACGAGCAGCGAATCGGAGGCGGACATCACCGCCAATCGTCGCACGCCGGATCGGCGCGCCTGACGGCAAACGGATGTGTCGCGTGCGACGTTGATGGCGTCGAACGTCCGCCCGTCGAGCCGCTCGAGGGAAGGAGCCTGCCGTGACCGTCGAGCCGCTGTGTCTCTACTGCCCGACCTGCGCCCGACAGCGCCTGGCCGAGGCCCCACCCTGCCCGGACGGACACGGTGACGACTGCCCCGACCGCGCCTGCGTCGAGTGCGGAACCGCCCTGCTGCTGGACGCTCCGCTGTTCGAGTTCGCGGCGGCCGCCCGGGCCCGGTCTGCGGCATGACGGTGACCGTGGCCGACGGAGAGGGATCCGCGCCCGCCGACTCCGCCGCGCCGGCCCCGCCCCCGGAGATCTTCCGGCGCGCGGTCGAGAGCCTCACCAGCACCGCGGTGCGCCGGGAGGTACGCGTCGAGCCGCTGCGTCCGCCCCAGCGGCTGGCCCCGTTCAGCTACGCGGTGAGCGCGGAGATCATCGACGCCGACGGCCGCGACCTCGCCACCGGGCGGCTCGTGCTCCTGCACGACCCCGACGGTCACGAGGCCTGGGACGGCGTGTTGCGGCTGGTCGCGTACGCCTCGGCCGACCTCGACGACGAGATGGGCGTGGACCCTATGCTGCCGGCCGTCGGCTGGAGCTGGCTCACCGATGCCCTGGACGACCGGGAGGCCGCGCACCGGGCCGCCGGCGGGACCGTCACCCAGACCACCTCCACCCGGTTCGGGGACATGCACGGGCCGCGGACCACGGTGTCGATCGAGCTGCGCGCCTCCTGGACCGCCGACTCGCCCGACCTCGCGCCGCACCTGCACGCCTTCGTGGACCTGCTCTGCACTGCTGCCGGCCTGCCCCCCGAGGGTGTGACCGTGCTGTCCCCCAACTGACCGTGGCCGACGAGCAGCCCGTCCCCGAGGCGGGCGAGCCGGCCGAGGTCACCGTGCTGCGCGAGCCCCGCGACGGCGTCCCGGAACCGATCACGGCGCCGGCCCCGCTCGCCGCCCTCGCGCAGGCGCTGCGCGAGGGCCGCGGACCGGTCGCGATCGACGCCGAACGGGCCTCGGGCTACCGGTACAGCCAGCGGGCCTACCTGGTGCAGCTACGCCGGGCCGGGGTCGGCACCGCGCTCATCGACCCGATCGCGCTGCCCGACCTGCGCTCCATCGACGAGGCCATCGGCGACGCCGAATGGATCGTGCACGCGGCCGCCCAGGACCTCCCCTGCCTGGCCGAGCTCGGGATGGCGCCCCAGCGTCTCTTCGACACCGAGCTGGCCGGCCGGCTGCTCGGCGACGAGCGGGTGGCCCTCGGCACGATGGCCGAGAAGCACCTCCGGATCGGGTTGGAGAAGGGGCACTCGGCCGCGGACTGGTCCACCCGTCCGCTGCCCTACGACTGGCTGATCTACGCCGCGCTGGACGTCGAGCTGCTCGTCGACCTGCGCGACGTGCTCGCCGCCGAGCTGGACCGGGCCGGCAAGGCCGCGTGGGCCGAGCAGGAGTTCGAGGCCGTCCGGTTGGCCCCGCCGAACCCGCCCCGGGCCGAGCCGTGGCGCCGCACCTCGGGCGTCCACAAGCTGCGCAACCGCCGGCAACTGGCACTGCTGCGCGCCCTCTGGACGGCCCGGGACGAGTACGCCGCCGACCGGGACATCGCCCCCGGGCGGGTGCTGCCCGACGCGGCGATGGTCGAGGCCGCGCGGGTCAACCCGGGCAGCCGCGCCGACCTCATGGCCCTGCCGGTCTTCGGCGGGCCGCGGCAGCGCCGGCGGGTCGATCGCTGGTACGCGGCCCTCGAGCAGGGCCGGGCGCTGCCCGAGAACGAACTGCCCTTGCTGGCCGGCGGCAACGGTGACGGCATGCCGGCGACCGCGCGCTGGCGCGACCGCGATCCCGAGGCGGCGGCCCGGCTCGCCGCGGCCCGCGAGGTGATCGCGGCACTGGCCGACCAGCACCAGGTGCTCGCCCAGAACCTGCTCGCCTCCGACGTCGTGCGCCGGCTCTGCTGGGAACCGCCGGCGCCGCTGTCCATCGCGGTGGTGGCCGGCCGGCTGGCCGAGCTCGGCGCCCGGCCGTGGCAGGTCGAGCTGACCGCCGAGCGCCTCGCGAATGCCCTCACCGCGGCGGCCGAAGCCACGTCCTCCGAGGCCTGAGCGGGGCCGCAGCCTCAGGCGACGGCGTCGACCCGGGCCTTGTCCGGCAGCTCGTGCCGCGGCCGCCGCTCACGGGGCAGCTCGACCCGGACGGCGAGGCCGCCGAACGGCGGCGCAGCGGCCTGCAGCCGGCCCCGGTGGGCCTCGACGATCAGCCGGACGATCGCCAGCCCGAGACCGGCGCCCTTCGTCGCGGTACGGACCTTGCCGGCCCCCCGCCGGAACGGCTCGAAGAGCCGGTCGACGTCGCCGTTCGGGATCACCGAGCCGCCGTTGGCGACGTGCAGCCACACCTTCTCGTTCGTCTGGCCGGTGGTGATGCGCAGCCAGCCGTTCTGGACGTTGTGGCGGATACCGTTCTCGACCAGGTTGCCGACGAGCCGCTCGAGCAGCCGCGGGTCGCCGACCGTGACGGCCTCCTCGACCTCGGTCTCGATCCGGACGCCCTTCTCCTCCGCCTCGGCCGCCACCGCGCTGACGGCGACCGGCACGATGCGGGCGAGGTCGACCGGCTCGGAGACCTCGAGTTCGCCGCCGCCGACTGCCTGTAGCCGGGCGAGCGTGAGCAGCGAGGTGACCAGGCGCTGGGCCCGCTCGGCCGCGCTCGCGACCACCGTGCCCATCCGGCGCAGCTCCTCGGGGTCGGCGTCCGGGTCGCTGAGGGTCACCTCGAGCTCGGTCCGGATCACCGACAGGGGTGTTCGCAGCTCGTGGCTGGCGTTCGCGACGAAGAGCCGCTGGCTGTCGAAGGCCTGGTCGAGCCGGGCCAGCATCTGGTCGAAGGTGTCGGCCAGCTCGCGCAGCTCGTCGTCCGGGCCGCCGAGGTTGATCCGCTGGTCGAGCGTCTCGGTCGAGAGGGCGCGGGCCGTCTGGGTCAGCTTCGCGATCGGCCGCAGCGCCTGCTTGGCGAGCAGGTAGCCGCCGGTGGTGCCGATGACCACGATGATCGCGAAGTACAGGCTGCCGGTCTTGAGCAGGTAGCGGATCGCGGCGTCCTGCTCGAGGTTCGTGGCCTCCTGCAGGTTCGTCGGATGCCCCTGGGCGTCACGGATCACGGTCCCGGCCGCCACCTCGATCTTCGGGGCGACGATCGCGTGCTGCAGAAGGATGACGCACGTGAACAAAAGGGACACGCCGATGAGCAGAACCAAACCGCCGTACAGCAACGCCATGCGGGCACGCAGCGTCGGGCGGAAGAACCTCACAGGGTTGAACCGGCTCCCTCACTCGCCCCTCCGAGCACTGAGGGGTCGATGCGGTACCCGGAACCCACCACCGTGTCGATGATCGGTGGCTCCCCGAGCTTGCGGCGCAGCGTCATCATCGTGACCCGCACCGTCGTCGTGAACGGGTCGGCGTTCTCGTCCCACACGCGGTCCAGCAGCTCCTCGCTGCTGACCACCGCACCCTGCGCCATCAGCAGCGTCTCGAGGACCCCGAACTCCTTGCGGGTGAGGTCGACGAGCTCACCGCCGCGGGTGACGGTCCGCTTCGCGGAGTCCAGCTCGATGTCGCCCGCGGTGAGCACCGGCGGCGCCGCCGGGGTCGTGCGCCGGCCGAGCGCCCGGACCCGCGCCACCAGCTCGGCGAACGCGAACGGCTTGGCCAGGTAGTCGTCGGCGCCGAGGGCCAGGCCGTTGACCTTGTCCTCGACGGTGCCGCTGGCCGTCAGCATCATGACGCGGGTCAGCACCCCCTCGTCGGTGAGGCGCCGGCAGATCTCGTCGCCCGACATCCCCGGCAGGTCACGGTCGAGGACGACGACGTCGTAGCGGGTCAGCGCGGCCTTGCGATACCCCTCGTCCCCGTCGGTCGCGACGTCGACGGCCATGCCCTCGCGGCGCAATCCGCGCGCCACCGCCTCCGCGAGCTGCACTTCGTCCTCTACAACGAGGATCCGCATCGTCCCGCCTCCGTCAGTCTTTTCTGGTGTCCCCGGTACGGCGTGCGGCCGCGACATCCGCGGGCTCGTCGGTGGGTGCCACCATCGCCGCCCATTCGACGATCCGCCGCCCGATGTCCTGGACGGTCAGCCCCGCAGATGCCCGCACATCGGCCACACTTCCGTGTTCGAGGAACCGTACCGGTATGCCAATCTCGCGTGTGGGAACGTCGGCCCCTGCCGTCCGGAGTGTCTGGGATATCCGGGATCCGATCCCGCCCGCGACGACGCCGTCCTCGACGGTGACGACCAGCCCGGCGCCCCCGGCGAGCTCGACGAGCGCCGGGTCGACCGGGAGCACCCACCGCGGGGCGACGACCCGGACGGAGTAGCCCGCACGCCCGACGGCGGCCCCCGCCTCGACCGCGTCGGCGGCCGTTGACCCGACGGCGACCAGCAGCACGTCGACCGGCTGCTCGGGGCCCGGCTCGGCCAGGACATCGACACCACCGACGCTGCGCCGCGCCGGGACCGGCGCGCCGAGCGGCGTCTTCGGGAAGCGCAGGACGGTCGGGCCGTCGGAGACGTCGACGGCGTCGTGGAGCAGCTCGCGCAGGCTGGCCTCGTCCCGGGGGGCGGCGAGCCGGATGCCCGGCACCATGCCGAGCAGGGCGAGATCCCACATGCCGTTGTGGCTCGGGCCGTCCTCGCCGGTGATGCCGGCCCGGTCGAGGACGACGGTGACCGGCAGCCGGTGCAGGGCGACGTCCATGAGCAGCTGGTCGAAGGCCCGGTTGAGGAAGGTGGCGTACACCGCCACCACGGGATGCAGCCCGCCCGACGCGAGGCCGGCCGCCGACGTCAGGGCGTGCTGCTCGGCGATCCCGACGTCGTAGGTGCGCCGCGGGAAGCGCCGGGCGAACTCGCCGAGACCGGTCGGCTCGCACATCGCCGCGGTGATGGCGACGATGTCGTCCCGCTGCTCGCCGAGCCGCACGAGTTCCTGCCCGAAGACTCCGGTCCAGCTCGTCCCGCCGCTCACCCGCGCCTGCCCGGTCTCCGGATCGAACCCGCGCGACTGGTGCATCTGGTCGGCCTCGTCGTTCTCGGCCGGCGCGTAGCCGTAGCCCTTGCGGGTGACACAGTGGACGATCACCGGCCCGTCGAAGCCCCGGGCGAGCCGGAAGGCGTGTTCGAGGGCGGCGATGTCGTGTCCGTCGACCGGCCCGACGTACTTCAGGCCGAGGTCCTCGAACATCCCCTGCGGCTGCAGCATGTCCTTCAACCCGCGCTTGACGCCGTGCAGCGCCTCGTAGATCGGCTGACCCAGTAGCGGCGTGCGGCCGAGCGCGTCCTTGACCTGGCCCAGCACTCGCTCGTAGCCGGGCTTGAGCCGCAGGCCGGCCAGGTGCTCGGCGAGCCCGCCGGTGGTCGGCGAGTACGAGCGCCCGTTGTCGTTCACCACGACGACGACCGGACGGTCCGCCCCGGCGATGTTGTTCAGCGCTTCCCAGCACATGCCGCCGGTCAGGGCGCCGTCACCGACGACCGCGACGACCGGTCGACGCTCACCCCGCACCTCGAAGGCCTTGGCCAGGCCGTCGGCGTAGGACAGCGCGGTCGAGGCGTGCGAGTTCTCGATCCAGTCGTGCGGGCTCTCGGCCCGGCTGGGGTAGCCCGACAGACCGCCCCCCTGACGCAGGGTCGGCATCTGCCCGGCCCGGCCGGTGAGCATCTTGTGGACGTAGGCCTGGTGCCCGACGTCGAACAGGATCGGCTCGGTCGGCGAGTCGAAGCTGCGGTGCAGCGCTATCGTCAGCTCGACCGCGCCGAGGTTGGGCCCCAGGTGGCCGCCGGTGCGGGCGACCGTGTGGACGAGGACGTCGCGGATCTCGCTGCCCAGGGCGGCGAGCTCGTCCTGGTCGAGCGCGCGCAGGTCTGCGGGTGAACTCATGCGATCGAGCACTCGGGTCACCTGCCCGATGTTACGGCGCAGACCGGTCGATGTCCGGGCGTAGGGTCGCAACGCACTCGACGTGGTGCGTCATCGGGAACGCGTCGAACGCCCGCAGCGCGGCCAACCGCCAGCCCGCCTCGCGCGCGGCCGCGACGTCGCGGGCGAGCGTCGCCGGATCGCACGACACGTATCCCACCGCCCGGGGCGCCAGCGCCAGCAGCGCCCGCATGACCTCCGCTCCGGCCCCGGCCCGCGGCGGGTCGAGCACGACAAGATCCGGCCGGAACTCCGGATCGGCCAGCCACCGGGCATCGACCCGGGCGGCCTCGACCTGCACCCAGGTCAGGTCGGCGAGGTTGCGGCGGGCGTCGTCGACCGCGGACGGGGCCGCCTCGACGGCCAGCACGTGACCGGCCTCCCCCACCGCCTGCGCGAGCGCCGCGGTCAGCGCGCCGGCGCCGGCGTAGAGGTCGAGCACCCGCTCACCGGGGGCGGGCGCCAGCGCGTCGAGCAGCGCTTGCGCGAGGGTGCTCGCGGCGGCCGGATGCACCTGCCAGAACCCCTCGGCCGCCGCCTCGAATGACCGGCCGAGCACGTCGTGCCGCAGCCGGGCCGGCCCCTCGATCACGGCCAGCCGGTCGGGCGGGCGGCGCCCGCGGGTCCGGCGCCCGCCGCTGCGGTGCTCGATGAGCGCGAGGTCGCCGGCATCCCCGCGCGCCGGTTCGATGCCCAGGAGCCCGGGCCACGGACGCGACAGGGCGGCCGCGTCGCCGACGCCGGGCGCGCCGAGCAGGCACCGGTCGACGGGCTCGATCTCGTGCGACCGGTGGCGGTGCAGGCCCGGCCGGCCCGCCCGGTCGACGGCATAGGCCACCCGGGTCCGCCAGCCGAGCAGGTCGCCGGGCAGCTCCGCCACCTCGAAGGCCGGCAGCTCGATGCCGGCCAGGCGGGCGAACTGGTCGCGGATCACCTCGGCCTTGAGACGGCGCTGGGCCGCGCCGTCCGCATGCTGCCAGTCGCAGCCGCCACACCGGCCCGGACGTGCGTACGGGCACGGTGGCTCGACCCGGTCCGGCGACGCCTCCAGCACCTCGACCGCGTCCGCCCGGCAGTACCGGCCGCCCCGGTCCTCGGTCACCAGCGCCCGGACGTGCTCGCCGGGCAGCGCGTGCCGGACGAACACGACCCGGCCGGCATGGCGGGCCACGCAGGCCCCGCCGGCGGCCACGGCACCGACGTGAAGCTCGAGAAGCGCGCCGACCAGTGACTCGGCGGCTGACTCGGCGGCGGTCACCAGGCCAGGTTAGTGGCCGGACAATGCCGACGAGCGGTGCCGGGACGGACATCTGGATCGCCGGCACAGCAGGCCCGGGACCAATGGCCTCTGCTTGTCCTCGCCGTCCTTCCGAACGTGAGGGTGAGCGCCGGCGCCCCCGGCCGGCGCGCGACGGTCACAACCGAGCTTGGCGGTGCAGCGATGCGGCGACACCTCTTCTCGCCCGAGAGGTCTGCTCGGCCCGACTGGTACCCGGCCGCGGCCCTGGTCGCGCTGATCGCGACCGCCTCGGTCGGCGCCGACTTCGTCGGCCCGACCACCGCCGCCGCCATCCGCGGCGCCGCGGGTTTGGCCGCGGCCGGCGCGCTGGCCCTCGGTGCCCGCCGGCGCCGCTGCTCACCGCCCTGGGCGTGGATGGTCCTGGCCCTGGGCGTGGCCGTGTGGGTCGTCGGTGACGGCCTGTGGGATGCGCTGGACATCAACGGGGCCGACCCCGGATCCGGCTGGTACACCGTTGCCAACGTCCTCTACCTCGTCACGTACCCGGCGCTGTTCGCCGCCGTGCTCGGCCTGGTCGGCGGGGGCATCCGGGGCAGCTTCGACAACGTGATCGACACCGTCATCGTGGCGCTGGCCGCCGTGCTCGTCATGCGCATGTTCGTCATCGACACCTCGCCGACCACGAACGCGCTCGACAACCTGTACAACGCGGCGTACCCGCTGGGCGACGCCCTGCTGCTGGGTGGCGTCGCGTGGCTCGTGTTCACCACCGGGGCGAAGAGCCTGCCGGCCTGGCTGCTGACCTCCGGCGTGTCGCTCATGCTGTTCACGGACATCGTCTGGGACCTCGAATACCGCTACGCGCTCGGCTCGTTGGCCGCCTGGACCAACCCGGCCTACCCGATCGCGTACGGCCTGATCGCGGCGACCGCCGTGCACCCGGGGGCGGCGCGCCTCGCCGAGCGGCGGGTCGAGCGGGGCCGCCACATCCACCGGACCCGGCTGGGCCTCCTGTGCGGATCCATCGCCGCGCTGTCGATGGTGGCCGTGTCCGACACCTCGCGCGACCGGCTGGCCCAGGTCGTCACCGCCGTCCTCGTCGCGGCTATCGCCGTCCGCTTCGGCGCGCTCGTGCGGGCCACCGAGCGGGCGGTACACGAGGCCGACCGCAACGAGCGGCGCTTCCGGACGCTCGCGACCACGGTGCCGGTGGCGATCCTCGAGGCCGATCAGGAACCGCGGATCGTCTTCGCCAACGAGGAGGCCGAGCACCTGTTCGGCACCTCGGTCCTCGGCTTCGACCTGCAGCAGCTGTCGACGCTCGTGTCCGAATCGGCCGAGGACGACGAAGTCGTCCGCACGCGGCATGGCATCGAGCGGATCCTCGCCGGCGAGCGGGCGAGCGCCCAGCTCCGCATCCGCGGCCACGACGGGCAGGAACGCTGGCTGGCCTGGTACGGGATGCCGTCCGGCGAGCCCGGTGAGCAGAGCGGCGCGTTCATCGCGGCCGTGGACATCACCGCCTTGAAGGACGCCGAGTCGATGCTCGCGCTCCAGGCAACGCACGACGCGCTCACCGGCCTGCCGAACCGCCGGCTCCTCTTCGACCGGCTCAGCCGGGCCCTGAACCGGCTCACCCGCGAGCCGGGCGGGGTCGCGGTCCTGTTCATGGACCTCGACCGGTTCAAGCCCGTCAACGACCGGTACGGGCACGACGCGGGCGACAAGCTGCTGCAGGTGATCGCCGGCCGGCTGCAGGGTGCCGTCCGGGCCGGGGACACCGTCGCCCGCGTCGGCGGCGACGAGTTCGTCGTCGTCCTGGACCCGGTGTCCTCGCGCGAGGACGTGATCCGCGTCGCGGCCAAGATCGTCGAGGTCGTGGCCGAGCCGATCGACCTGGAGGACGGACGGGCCGGGGTCGGGGCCAGCATCGGGATCGCGTTCAGCCGCAACCCGCACGACGACCCCGATGCGCTGCTGCGCGACGCCGACGCCGCGATGTACCTCGCCAAGAACGACGCGGGCGGCGGCTACCGGTTCTTCGACGCGCCTACCGGTGATGACCGCACGGCCCGCTCGCTCGTCGCTAAGCGCCACCACGTCGCCGTGTCGCGCCGGGCCAAGGCCACCGGCTGACGGCCCGGCCGGTCACGCGCTCGGCAGGGCGGCCTCGTCCCCCGTGCGGTCGGTCGGCGCGGCCGGCGTCGCCGGCGGCACATTCAGCCCGTCGGGCGGCAGCGGCCTGTGGGCGCGTCCGGTGCTGGACTCGAGCTGCCACGGCACGCTCGTCACCATCACGCCGGGCTGGAACAGCAGCCGGCTCTTCAGGCGCAGCGCCGACTGGTTGTGCAGCAACTGCTCCCACCAGTGCCCGACGACGTACTCCGGGATGAAGACGTTCACCACGTCGCGCGGACGGTCGGCCCGCAGCTTCTTGATGTACTGCAGCAGCGGGCGGGTGATCTCGCGGTACGGCGACTCGACCACGGTGAGCGGCACGGGCAGGTCGTGGCGTTCCCACTCGGCCTGCAGCAGTCTCGTGGCCTCGTCGTCGATATTCGCCGTGAGGGCCGTCAACGTGTCCGGCCGTGTCGCCTTGGCGAACGCCAGCGCGCGCAGCGTCGGCTTGTGCACCTTCGACACGAGGACGATCACGTGGTTGCGCGCCGGCAGCATCAGCCCGGTGTCACTCGTGATCAGCTCCTGGGCGACCCGGGTGTAGTGCTTGTTGATGGCCCGCATGATCGCGTACAGGATCGGCATCGCGATCAGCACCAGGTAGGCGCCCTTGGTGAACTTCGTGATCACGACGATCACGAGGACGAGGCCGGTGAAGCTCGCCCCGAAGGCGTTGATGGCGCGCGAGCGCACGATCCGTGCGCGCGCGGCCGGATCGCGCTCGACCCGCATGATGCGGTTCCAGTGGCGCACCATGCCGGTCTGCCCGAGCGTGAACGACGTGAACACGCCGATGATGTAGAGCTGGATGAGCTTCGTGGTGTCCGCGTCGTAGATCGCGATCAGCGCCCCGGCCACCACCGCGAGCGCGAGGATCCCGTTGCTGTACGCGAGCCGGTCGCCCCGGTTGTTCAACTGGACGGGCAGGTTCTTGTCGCGGGCCAGGATCGAGCCGAGCAGGGGGAACCCGTTGAATGCCGTGTTCGCGGCCAGCACCAGGATCAGCGCAGTGGTGGCCTGCAGGTAGAAGAAGCCGACCGAGTGCGGCCCGCCGAAGACGGCGCCCGCCACCTGGGCGATCACCGTCCGCTGCGGCGCGCCGGCGCAGTGTGGGAACCCGATCAGATCGCACGGGTCGGTGGTGATCCGCACCTTCGAGATGAGCGCGAGCGCCGTGACCCCGACGAACATCGAGATCGCCATCGTGCCCATGATCACCAACGTCTTCTGGGCGTTCTTCGCCTTCGGCTCCTTGAAGGCCGGCACGCCGTTCGCAATCGCCTCCACCCCGGTCAGCGCGGTACAGCCCGAGGAGAACGCGCGCAGCGTCAGGAACAGGATGGCCAGGAAACCGAGGGAGCCGTACCCCGGCGCCACCTTCACGCCGTAGTGCGCGCTCTCGGCAACCGGGGCGTCGCCGAAGATGAGCCGGAACAGCCCGGTGGCGATCATGACGAACACGCCGGTGGTGAACAGGTAGGTCGGGACGGCGAACGCCAGCCCGGCCTCGCGGACACCGCGCAGGTTGATCGCGGCGAGCACGGCGACGAAGCAGAGCGCCATCAGCAAGCGGTGCCGGTGCAGGGAGGGCACAGCGGAGATGATGTTGTCCACGCCGGAGGAGACCGACACCGACACGGTCATGACGTAGTCGACGAGCAGGGCGCTCGCCACCACCACGCCGGCCGGGCGGCCGATGTTCTTGGACGCGACCTCGTAGTCGCCGCCGCCGGTCGGGTAGGCCCGCACGAGCTGCCGGTAGGACAGCACGACCACGGTCAGCAGGACCACGACGGCGCCGGCGATCCACGGAGCCAGGTACAGGAAGGCCGTCCCCCCGAGGGTCAGGACGAGCAGGATCTCCTGGGTGGCGTACGCGACGCTCGACAGCGGGTCGCTGGCGAAGATGGGCAGCGCCAGCCGCTTCGGCAGCAGCGTGTGCGCGGCCGCGTCGGAGCTGACCGGGGTGCCGATGATGACCCGTTTGAGCACGCGGGTGAATAGCGCCACGGAGCGCAACGATACGGCCGTGAGTCGCGGGGGGTGATGGCACGCTCTACCAGGGCCGATCCGGGGTTGTGTAGCGTCCGTCGCGCGGCTCCTCGACGGAGCGGCCGCGTCGCGATGTTCCACCGGAAAGGAGATGTGCGCTGCCGTGCACATCGTCATCATGGGGTGCGGCCGGGTCGGCGCGGCTCTGGCCATGCAGCTGGCCCCGCTGGACCACACCCTGGCCGTCATCGATCAGGACCCGCTCGCGTTCCGCCGCCTGGGCGATCACTTCCCCGGCAGCCAGGTCAAGGGGGTCGGCTTCGACCGGGAGACGTTGATCGAGGCCGGCATCGAGCAGGCCGGCGCCTTCGCGGCGGTCAGCAGCGGCGACAACTCCAACATCATCGCCGCCCGGGTCGCCCGCGAGACCTTCGGCGTCCACCGGGTCGTCGCCCGCATCTACGACCCCAAGCGGGCCGAGGTGTACGAGCGCCTCGGCATCCCGACCGTGGCCACCGTCCCGTGGACCTCGGCCCGGCTGCTGAAGGCCGTCCTGGGCGAGACGACGGCCGAGGCTTGGCGCGACCCCTCCGGCGCCGTCGCGCTGGTCGCCGTCACCCCGCACGAGGGCTGGGTCGGGCGCCCGATCAGCGACTTCGAGACCGCGACCGGCACCCGGGCCGCGCTGTTCACCCGGTTCGGCACCGGCCAGCTTCCGGTGCCCTCGACGCTCGTGCAGTCCGGTGACACGCTGCACGTGTTGACGACCGACGACCGCCGCGCCGCGCTGCACCAGATCGCCGGCCGGCCCCCGGGAGGCCAGCAATGAGGGTCGCCATCGCCGGCGTCGGGGCGGTCGGCCGCTCGATCGCCCGGGAGCTGCTGGAGAAGAAGCACCAGGTCCTGCTGATCGACAAGGACCCGGCCAAGATCCAGCCCGACCGGGTCAAGGGCGCCGACTGGCTGCTCGGCGACGCCTGTGAGGTCGCGAACCTCGAGGACGCCAAGCTCGAGGAGTGCGACGTCGTGGTCGGCGCCACGGGGGACGACAAGGCGAATCTGGTCGTGTCGCTGCTGGCCAAGACCGAGTTCGCGGTCAACCGGGTCGTCGCCCGGATCAACCACCCGAACAACGAGTGGCTGTTCACCGAGGCGTGGGGAGTCGACGTCGCGGTGTCGACCCCCCGCGTGCTCGCCTCGCTGGTCGAGGAGGCGGTCGAGGTCGGCGACATCGTCCGGCTCTTCGGCATCCGGGAGGGGCAGGCGAACCTCGTCGAGCTCACGCTGCCGGAGAACGCCCCCTGCTCCGGGTGCCCGGTCCGCGACCTCAACCTGCCGAAGGACACCGCGCTCGTCGGCATCATCCGCGGCCGCCGGGTCATCGCCCCGACGCCGGAGGAACCGCTCGAGGCCGGCGACGAGTTGCTGTTCATCGCGCTGCCCGACGCCGAGGACGAGCTACGCCGCTCCGTGCTCCCCGGCTGAGGTCCCCGCCAGGCGCCCGCGCGCCCGGCGCACGATCCAGAAGCTGAACGCCACGGCGGCGATGAACAGCGGGTAGCCCATCGCCACGCGGGCGAAGGCCAGCCAGCCGGTTGCGTCCTTCTTGTAGAGCGCGGCCTGGACGATGCCGCGGGAGAGGAACACCGCGGTCGCCGCGAGCGTGGCCCACGTGTAGGCCAGCAGCAGCGTCCGGCGCTGGTGCCAGGGCCGCTCGGGCTCGGCGCCCGCCGTCGGGTCGAGGAACTCCCACAGCACCCCGACCAGCGGACGGCGGACGGCGACGGAGACGGCGAACGGCACCGCGTACGCGAAGCTGGTCCAGATGCCGAGCAGGAAGAAGCCGCGGGCCTGGCCGGTGCGGGCGGCGACCGCGGCGGCGACGAGCACCCCGAACAGGCCGGAGAGCGCCTGCTGGATCGACTTGCGCCGGGCGAGCCGGTAGCCGGTCAGCACGACCGCCGAGCCGACCGCGGCCAGGATCGCGACCCGCAGCGAGGCCGCGATGTTGACCGCGATGAACACGGCGGTGGGGATCGCGGTGATGACGGCGCCGGTCCACCCGCCGATGCCGGCGATGACCTGCTGGCGCAGGGTCTCGCGGAGATCGACCTCCGACTCGGCCGGGCCACCCTCGCTCATGCGCCGGGCTGCAGCAGCTCGTACCAGGGGTTGTAGATCGCCTTGCGGCCGTTGTGCAGTCCGACCCGCCCGCGGGCGACGACGCGCCGGCCCGGCTCGACCCCGGTGATGCGGCGGCGGCCGAGCCAGACGAGATCCATCGTGTCCGAGCCGTCGAACAGCTCCGCCTCCAGGGTCGGGACGGTCTCGCTGGGCGTGTAGACGACGCTGCGCAGCCGGCCGACGACCTGGACGCAGCTGCCGGCCCTCAACTCCCGCAGTGGCACGCAGTCGTGCTGCTCGACCGCCTCCTGCAGCTCGTCGGCGTCCAGGCGGGCGACGCTCGCGGTGAGGCGGTGGCGCAGCGAAAGGCGCTTGCCCATGGTCAGATCCCGCCCCGCTCGGAGTGGTTGCTCACAACACCAATGTAATCGTCATTCGGCCCCCGGGACGGCGATGTCGCTGGGCAGCTGCAGCGGCACCGGCTCCCGGACGGGCAGCGGCTCGGTGCCCCGCACGACGATGACGCCGCGCAGCGCTTCCTCGAAGATCGCCGACTTGGCCGCATCCGTGGCGACCGGGCCGGCGACCAGCCCGCGGAGGAACCACCGTGGACCGTCGACGCCGACGAACCGCACCGGGACCGTTCCCCGGCCGCCCTCGCCGGGCAGCGAGCCGTGCAGCTCGGGGCCGAACGGGCCGTCCTTCTCGGTGGCCGATCCCCGGCGCTGGGCATTCATCGACTCGGCGATCTCGGCCCGGACCTCGTCCCAGATGCCCTCGTTGCGGGGCGCCGCGAAGACCCCGAGCTGCATCGTGCCGTCGGGCATCGCGAGGGTCGCCGAGATCACCTGGTGGGCCTCGTTGAGGTCGACCCGGATGTCGTAGGACTCGCTCACCGGCACCCGGAGCGCGCCGAGGTCGACGCGGGTCACCTCGTCCTCCGGCGCGTCCCGCTCGTCGTACGGGCCGGTCGTGGGGTCCGGCTCCGCCCGCACGCGCGACTCCCACGGCGGGGTGGCGTCCAGCTTGGAGCGGTCGGTGCGCTTCTGCCTGCGTCGTCCCGGCACTACGGTCGTCCTCCCTGGACTGCTTGCCCGGCCAGCGGGCGGGCGTCGAGGACCGATGCCCCGCCGGTGGAACCGTGCCCACCGCAGCCCCGCTCGGAAACCGGGAGTTCGGCGACGTCGACGAACACGGCGTGCTCCACGCGCTGGACGACGAGCTGGGCGACCCGCTCCCCCCGCGAGAGGCGCAGGGATTCGTTCGGGTCGTGGTTGATGACGATGACCTTGACCTCCCCGCGGTAGCCGGAGTCGATGGTGCCCGGTGCATTCACCAGGCCGAGCCCGGCCCGGGCGGCCAGGCCGGAGCGCGGGTGCACGAAGGCCGCGTAACCCTCCGGCAGGGCGATGGCGATGCCGGTCGGCAGGACGGCCCGCTCCCCCGGCGCCAGGGTGATGTCGGTCGCCGCGACGATGTCGGCACCGGCGTCCCCCGGCAGCGCGTAGGCCGGCAACGGCAGCTCCGGGTCGAGGCGCTGCACCAGTACGCGTGGTCGGTCCGAGTGGGGCGCTTCGCTCACGGTCCGGAAGGCTACCCTCGACGCCGTGACCGACAGTCGGCCCGGGGCGCGCAACGGCGTCACCTATCGCGAATCGCTGCGCACGCCCTGGTGGTGGTACGTGATCGCGATCGGGGTCGCCGCCCTGCTGGCCGGCGAGTTCCACATCGCCGGTCTGCACCTCACCGACTGGATCCCGTTCGGCACCCTCATCCCGCTGTCGATCGTGATCGTCTGGTGGCTCGGGCACAACTCGCTGGAGATCTCCGGCGGCGAGCTGCGGGTCCGCGGCGCCCACCTGCCGCTCACCTACGTCAGCGGGGTGGTCGCCCTTGACCCGGCGACGCTGCGCCGGGTCGTGGGCCGCGAAGGCGACCCGGCGGCATTCGTCTCGATCCGGCCCTGGATCGGCGGCGGCGTCCAGCTCTGGATCGACGACGAGGACGACCCGGCGCCCTACTGGATCGTCAGTTCCCGCCACCCCGAACGTCTCGTGAAGGCGGTCCGGGCGACGGGATAGGTTGCGCGCATGACATCTGCGCAGCCCGGTGGGCGGTTCGAGGATCAGGTCGCCCTTGTCACCGGCGCGAGCCGCGGCATCGGCCTCGCAGTGGCCCAGCGGCTGCTCGCCGAGGGTGCCCGGGTGGTGATCACCGCCCGCCGGCCCGAGGGGCTGGCGGCCGCGGTCGAGGAGCTCGGCGGGGGTCCGGCCGTCGTCACGGTCGCCGGGCGGGCCGACGACGCCGCTCATCAGGACGATGCCATCGCAACCGCCGTCCGCGAGTTCGGCGGCCTGGACGTGCTGGTCAACAACACCGGGATCAACCCCGCCTACGGCCCGCTGAGCGAGCTCGACGACGACGTCGCCCGCAAGATCATGGACGTCAACGTGCTGGCCGCGCTCGGCTGGACCCGCCGCGCCGTCGCGGCCGGCCTCGGGGCCCAGCGGCCGGGTGCCGTGGTCAACATGGCGTCCGTCGCGGGCCTGGCCCCGGCCCCCGGCATCGCCTACTACGGCGTGAGCAAGGCGGCCCTCATCGCCCTCACCGTCCAGCTGGCCGCGGAACTGGCCCCCCGGGTCCGGGTCAACGCGATCGCGCCCGCCGTGGTGAAGACCCGATTCGCGGCCGCGCTCTACGAGCACGACGAGGCCGCCGCGGCCGCGGCCTACCCGCTCGGGCGCCTGGGCGACCCGGACGACATCGGGGCGGCGGCGGCCTTCCTGGCCTCGGCCGACGCGGCCTGGATCACCGGGCAGACGCTCGTCGTCGACGGCGGCGGGAGCCTGCGAGCCGCCCTCTAGACACGTACACCCCCTCCGGCCGGTGGATACCGGTCAGAGGGGGTGTTCACGACAAGCTCGATCAGGCGCAGTCCCGGCAGATCAGCTGGCCCTTGCGTTCGCGGGCCAGCCGGCTGCGGTGGTGCACCAGGAAGCAGGACGAACAGGTGAATTCGTCGCTCTGCTTGGGCAGCACACGGACGGTGAGTTCCTCGCCCGACATGCTCGACAGGTCTGCGCCGGGCAGCTCGAGCGACTCGGCCAGCTCCGTCTCGTCCACGTCGATCGAGCCTGACTGGGCCTCGGCGCGCCGGGCCTTCAGTTCCTCGATCGAATCCTCGTTCAGCTCGTCGACATCTCCGCGACGCGGGGCGTCGTAGTCAGTCGCCATGCGGTCGTCACTCCTCGGTGGGGGCTTCCCGGTTGACCCAGCCGTGCTGGGTAGCTCTTGTGTGTCCTGTTGTTCGGGTGATGTTGTTCGGGTGATGTTGTTCGGGTGATGCGGTGCGGACTTCGTCCGTCCCGGCGCTGGAACGATCGGGGCCTACGTTTTGTGCCCGACTGAGGGTGCGGATTCTCCGCCTCGCACAAGCATCGGCCGCGGAACGGTACCGCGACAGCGCTCTCGGCAAACGCACGGGGCTCCCGCCCGCATTCCCGATGGGCGCGCCGATACCATTTGGCACCCCGTCCCAAGGAATTCCGAGGAGGCCAGCCAGCGTGGCAAGCACCCTGACACGGCGGCCGTTGCCGGCGCTCGTGTCGCTGCTCGCCCTGCTCCTGCTGACCGCCATCGTGTGGTTCCGGGTCCTGCACCGCGGCGACGCGCAGAGCACGGGGGCCGCGTGCCCGACGCCGACCCCGACCGCCACGACCTCCACCCTGCCGGCCCCCTCGAAGGTGACCGTGCAGGTGCTCAACGCCACGACCCGCAGCGGGATCGCGGCCCGGGTGCGGACGACGCTGGTCTCCGACGGCTTCCTCGTGCCCAAGGTCGCGGCGAACGACGCCAAGGCCAAGATCAACAAGATCGCGAGCGTCGCCGAGATCCGCTACGGGCCGACCGGTCAGAAGGGCGCGAAGCTGCTCCGGTTCTACTTCCCGGGAGCCACCCTCGTGCCGACCCAGAGCAAGACGGCCACGGTCGTCGTGGCGCTCGGCAACAAATACAAGCGGGTCGCGTCCGCGGCGACGGTCGAGGCGGCGCTCCGGGCCCAGCACATCACCCTCGAGACGCCCACTCCGCAGCCGAGCGGCAGCCCTAGCTGCTGACGTCGGTCACCTCGTCGGCGCCGAGTCGCTCGAGGGCCGCGAAGAACTCGTCGGCGAGCCCCGGGCCGGCGGCCGCGTACAGCCGGCCCGACGGCGCCCGGCCGTGCAGTCCGCTCGTCACGCAGCCGGCCTCGGTCGCCACGAGTCCCCCGGCCGCGTGGTCCCACGGGTTCAGGCCGGCCTCGAAGTACGCGTCGAGGCGGCCGGCGGCCAGGAAGCAGAGGTCGAGCGACGCGGCGCCGAGCCGGCGCACGTCACCGATCCCCGGCAGCAGCGGGGCGACGACGGCGACCTGGCGGGCCCGCACGGCCGCGTCGTAGCCGAAGCCGGTGCCGATGACGGCCCGCTGCAGGGGAACCGACCGCGGCCCGGTCAGCCGATCGGCGCCGAGGAAGGCCCCACCGCCGAGCCGGGCGTGGAAGGTCTCGCGCGACACCGGGTTGCACACCGCCCCGGCGACGACCACACCGTCGACCTCGACGGCGACCGAGACCGCGTACTGCGGGATCCCCAGGACGAAGTTCACCGTCCCGTCGATCGGATCGAGCACCCAGCGGACTCCGGTGCGGCCGGGCCGCCCGCCACCCTCCTCGCCCAGCACGCCGTCGCCGGGGCGGCGCGTCGCGATCTCGGCGACGAGCCACTTCTCCGTCAGCTTGTCGACCTCGGTGACGAGATCGGTGGCCGTGCTCTTCGCCCCGACCGTCAGGTGGTCGGTCCGCGCCCGGCGGATCACGGCGGCGGCCCCCTCGGCCAGCTCGACGGTCAGCCGCTCGAAGGCGGCGGGATCGGGGCGAACGGTGTCAGGCTGCACCCGCCCATCGCATCACATCCGGTGCTGCGGCGGTTGAAGCGTTTCCGGTCGGCCCGGCTCGGATAGGGTCGGCGCCGAAACGTACGGCAGTGAGGAGCGGCGATGGCGGTGACGACGACGTCCGGCCAGGCCTTCGGCATCGACATCGGAGGTTCGGGGATCAAGGGTGCCGTCGTCGACGTCGCCACCGGCCGGCTCGCGACGCCGCGGCAGCGGATCGCCACGCCCCAGCCGTCCACGCCGCATTCGGTCGCCAACGTCGTGGCCGAGATGGTCCACGGCGCCGGCTGGCAGGGCGACATCGGCGCGACCTTCCCCGCGGTGATCAAGCACGGGGTCGCGCAGTCCGCGGCCAACGTCGATCACTCCTGGGTCGGGACCGACGCCGACAAGGTGTTCACCGAGGCCGTCGGCGGCGACGGCGAGGTGATCGTCCTCAACGACGCCGACGCGGCCGGGATCGCCGAGTCGCGCTTCGGGGCCGCGCAGGGTGTGGACGGTGTGGTGATCATGCTGACCTTCGGGACCGGCATCGGCAGCGCGCTGCTGATGAACGGCGTGCTGGTACCCAACACCGAGCTCGGCCACCTCGAACTGGACGGCCACGACGCCGAGACCCGGGCCGCGGCATCGGTGCGCGACGAGCACGGGATGTCGTACAAGAAGTGGGCGCAGCGGGTGAACCGCTACATGCAGCACGTCGAGCGGCTCTTCACGCCGGACCTGTTCGTCGTCGGCGGTGGGGTCAGCAAGAACTCCGACCGGTGGGTGCCGCTGCTGGAGCTCAACACCCCGGTCGAGCCCGCGCAGCTGCTCAACGACGCCGGGATCGTTGGTGCCGCGATCGCCGCCGTGGAGCGGCGCGGCGAGTGACCGAGCCCGGTTGACTCGCCAAGTCGACAGCGCGCAGTACAATTCGGTCCCAGGGAACTGCGCACGTTCTGGACTCGAATCTGAGCCGACCAACAGACGGCCTGCGACCCCCACACGCCAGGCTCGCGTTTCTCGCCGAGCAGACCATCAAGCGCCCGTCATCGTTCGTGCGCCCATGCGGTGAAAGGTCATCAGTGGCAGTCAGCAAGCGAACCACCGTCGAGGACGACACGCTCTCCTCCGGCACCCGCTCCGTGGCGACGGCGAGCGCCCCCAAGCGCGCCGCCACCGCCGCGAAACCGGCAGCGAAGCCGGCCGCCAAGGCGCCGGCCAAGAAGGCCGCGGCCAAGGCGCCGGCCAAGAAGGTGGCCGCCAAGGGCGCCGAGGCGCCCGACGAGGCCGTCCTCGCCGACGGCGCGGTCGTCGCCGACGACCCCGAGGCCGCAGTGGCCGCCGACGTCGTCGAGGGCGATGAGGAGGCGACCGAGTTCACCTGGGACGAGGAGGAGGAGTCCGAGGCGCTGCGCCAGGCGCGCAAGGACGCCGAGATGACCGCCTCGGCCGACTCGGTCCGCGCCTACCTCAAGCAGATCGGCAAGGTCGCCCTGCTGAACGCGGAGGAGGAGGTCGACCTCGCCAAGCGCATCGAGGCCGGGCTGTACTCCGCCGAGCGGCTGCGCCAGGCCGAAGAGGTCGGCGAGAAGCTCAACACCCAGATGCGGCGCGATCTGCGCTGGATCGTCCGTGACGGAGAGCGGGCCAAGAACCACCTCCTCGAGGCCAACCTGCGCCTCGTCGTCTCCCTGGCCAAGCGCTACACCGGCCGCGGCATGGCGTTCCTGGACCTCATCCAGGAGGGCAACCTCGGCCTGATCCGCGCGGTCGAGAAGTTCGACTACACCAAGGGCTACAAGTTCTCCACCTACGCCACCTGGTGGATCCGGCAGGCGATCACCCGCGCGATGGCCGACCAGGCGCGCACCATCCGGATCCCGGTGCACATGGTCGAGGTCATCAACAAGCTCGGCCGCATCCAGCGCGAGCTGCTTCAGGACCTCGGCCGCGAGCCGACGCCGGAGGAGCTGGCCAAGGAAATGGACATCACGCCGGACAAGGTGCTGGAGATCCAGCAGTACGCCCGGGAGCCGATCAGCCTCGACCAGACCATCGGCGACGAGGGCGACAGCCAGCTCGGCGACTTCATCGAGGACTCCGAGGCGGTCGTCGCCGTGGACGCGGTGTCCTTCACGCTACTGCAGGACCAGCTGCAGTCGGTGCTGCAGACGCTCTCCGAGCGCGAGGCCGGCGTGGTGAAGCTGCGCTTCGGGCTGACCGACGGCCAGCCCCGCACCCTGGACGAGATCGGCCAGGTCTACGGCGTGACCCGGGAGCGGATTCGGCAGATCGAGTCGAAGACCATGTCGAAGCTGCGCCACCCGTCGCGCTCGCAGGTTCTGCGCGACTACCTGGACTGAGCCGACGGGGTCTCACCGGGCTTGACGGCCCGGATGATCGCCGAGTGCATGCCCTCGACCTTCTGGTGCGTGAAGGTCACCGTCGCCTCGGTGAATCCGGCGCGGGCCAGCTCGGCGAGGTACTCCGAGCGCGAGAGCGCGCCGGCGACACACCCGGAGAAGGTGCCCAGTTCGCGCCGCTCGGCCGGGGTGAGCCGGTCCTCGGCGACGACGTCGGTGACGCCGATCCGGCCGCCGGGGCGCAGTAAGCGGAACATCTCGGCGAAGACCCGGGGCTTGTCGACGGACAGGTTGATGACGCAGTTGGAGATGACCGCATCGACCGAGGCGTCCGGCAGCGGGACCCGCTCGATCGTCCCTTCGACGACCTCGACGTTGTGCACGCCGGCCTTGCCCGCGTACGAACGGGCGAGCGTGAGCATCTCGGCGGTCATGTCGACACCCCAGACGAAGCCGCTCGGCCCGACCCGGCGGGCGGACAGCAGCACGTCGATCCCGCCGCCCGAACCGAGGTCGAGCACCCGCTCGCCCAGATGCAGCTCGGCGACGGCGATCGGGTTGCCGCAGCCGAGGCTCGCCAACACCGCGTCGGGCGGCAGCTCGGACTGCTCGTCGGGGGTGTAGAGCGTGGCCGCCACGCTGTCGACCGGCGCGCCACAGCAGGCCGACGGGGCCGGCTGGAGCACGGCGAGCGCCGCCGCCGCGTAGTGCTCGCGCACCTCGTCCTGAAGCTCGCGATCCTTGGTGTCCATCTGGAACTGGAGCATCGCCACCTCGACCGGCACGGCCCCGGCTGGCCCGGCGTGCGAGCGGCCGTCGACGGCGAACAGGGCTGGCCGCTGTACCCGGCGCGCTACGCCGACCTGCTCCGCCCGGACGGCTGACCGGCGCCCCCGGGCCCGCACCTCCCTACGATCACCCGGACGGTGCGGTCCGCGGCAGTTCGACCGCCGGCTCGCGCGGCGTCGCGGGCACCCGCCAGTCGATGATCGTCCCGTGCGGGTCGTTGTCGGAGCAGCGGAAGCTGCCGCCGAGACGCTCGGCGCGGGCCCGCATGTTCGTCAGGCCGCTCGACCGGCCGGAACAGCCGATCCCGACCCCGTTGTCGATCACCAGCAGGCGGGTCCGTGGCCCCACCGTCGTGACGGTCACCGACACCGAGGTCGCGTGCGCGTGCCGGGCCGCGTTGCTCAGCGCCTCCTGCAGCACGGCGAGGAGCTCGGAGCGGGCCTCCGGCGGCACGAGCTCGGCCGCCCCCTCGATCGTGAAGGTCGGCGCGAACCCGAGCATGCCGGTGGCATTGTCGACGACGTGGGCGACGTCGGCCAGGAACTGGTCCGGCTCGATCGTGCGGGTCAGACCGGCGATCGCCGCCCGCAGCGTCCGGACGGCGTCATCGATGCGGCCGATCACCTGCTCGGCGCGCAGGGCGGTCTCGGGATCGACGGCGCGGCCGAGCGCGCTCAGCTCCAGGTTCGCGGCGTAGAGGCTCTGGATGACCAGGTCGTGCAGGTCGGCGGCAATGCGCTGGCGCTCCTGCAGCAGGGCGAGGTTCGCGACGCTCGCCTGCAGGGCGGCCTCGGCGTGCACGCGTTCGGTGATGTCGGTGACGAGGACGACGAACCCCTTCACGACGCCGGCGACGATGTCGGGGATGTAGGAGGCCTGCGTGTGCCGGGTGCGGCCGAAGGCATCGATCAGCACCCGGTCGAACAGCTGCGCCTCCCCGGACAACGCGCCCCGGATGTAGGGCAGGTTGCTCTCGTAGAACTCCGGGCCGAGCAGGTCACGGATGTGCATGCCCCGCATCTCGCTCGGGGCGACCCCGAACCATTCCAGATACGCCGAGTTGGCGATGTGGTTGCGCAGGTCGCTGTCCCAGTACGCCACCATGGCCGGGAGGCGGTCCAGGGCCGACAGCAACTGCGGGACAGCCAGCCGGGCCGTCCGCGGCGCGTTCGGCGCAACCACGTGAATGAACCCCCCGATGTAGCCGGACGAACCCCCGCAAGGCACTCCCAGCCGACAGGCGCAGAGTTGCCGGCTGGGAGCAACTCCGAGTCAACTACGGTCGGCGCCGCCGGGCCTGAGTCGGACGGCCCACCGCCACCGGGTCGAACGGTGCCAGGGCCCGGATACCCGCGGCGGCGCCGCCTTCCGGGCGCCCAGGAGACGGCGAAGGCCCCGCCCGTTCCCGGGCGGGGCCTTCGCGTATGTCGTGCGCGGATTGTCCGGCTTTGCGCGTCAGCGTTCGTCGAGGGCTGCGGTGGCCGGCACCTCGACCAGCCGGTCCGACTCATCGTGGATCGTCACTGCCACCTCACGAAGACGCGTCTCGTTCTCGTGGAAGTGGTGGGCGCAGAGCAGGAGGTCGAACCCGGACTCCATGGTCGCCTGGACGTAGGCCTGGGCGCCACACCGGTCGCACCGGTCCGCTGCTGTGAGCGAACCTGTTGCCGTCGCTGTGCTCACGTCGTTGCCTCTCTCTGCTGAGCCACCAAGCGAGGGTGCCTCATCGTTCGCGTCCCCGCATCCAGATAACCACCGAATCCGCGAGGAACCCGGTCGACACCCGGATCCCGGGCCGCCTTGTTCAGATGTAACTCCGCCGACACAATCGGCCGAAGCCCTGGGCTTCGACCGGGAGTGGGACGGGGTTCGTACACCTTCTCCAACGACTGATACCCCGTCGGCGATTCCCGATACCTCTGTCCGTGACATCGGCCACGAGCGGCCGCGATTAAGCACCACCGAGCAACTCCATGAGGTGATCTCGCCGTCCTTCGAGCACGTCGACGCCGGCCGCGGCCGACGCCGGGCCGGGAACGGCTCGCCTGAGCTGGGCGTGGAGCTGCCCGTGCGGCGTCCCGGTGCGGGCCGCGAGGACCCCCACGAGCCGGTTCACCTCGCGGCGCAGCTCGGCCCCGGCGCGCCACGCGGCGGCCTCGGTCGACGGCTGGGCGGCGTCGGTCCCGGCCGCGCGCCGGCGGGCCGCGGAGTCCCGGTGCGCGAGCAGGGCGGCCGTCTGCTCCGGCGACAGGATGCCGGGCAGGCCCAGGAAATCCTCGTCCTCCTCGGTCAGCGGCGCCGCCACCACCGCCCGGCCCCCGTGCAGGATGTGGGCGAACGACGCGTCGGCGTCCACCAGCTCGTAGGTCTCCCGCTCCCCCGGCTCGGCCTCCTCGCGCTCGACGTCGAGCAACTCCTCCGACTGGGCCGACGGTGGCGGGATGATGTGGTTGCGCTCCTCCTCGAGCTCGGCGGCCAGGGCGAGCAAGGGACGCACCGCCGGGAGGAAGACGGTGGCGGACTCGGCCGCCCCGCGGGAGCGGACGACGCGCCCGACCCCCTGGGCGAAGAACAGTGGGGTCCGGTAGGACGTCATCCAGGCCAGGCAGGCCGCCCGTGGCACGTCCACGCCTTCGGAGACCATCCGGACGCAGACTGCCATCCGCTGGGTGCCGTGGGTGAAGGCGGTGATCTTCTCGCTCGCCTTCGGGTCGTCGGAGAGGATGACGACGGGCGCCTCACCGGTCACCTGCTCGACGATGGCGGCGTAGGCCCGGGCGTCGTCCTGGTCGCTGGCCAGGACGAGTCCGGCCGCATCGGGCATCACGGTCTCGCGCAGGTGGGTGATCCGTTCGTCCATCGCCGCGATGACGTGCGGAACCCAGCGCCCCTTCGGGTTCAGCGCGGTGCGCCAGGCGGTCGCCTCGGTGCGCTTCGTGCTCGTCTCGGTCAGCGAGGCGGCGATGACCTCGCCGGCGCTGTTCCGCCACCGCGATGTGCCGGTGTAGGCCGCGAACACGACCGGCCGGACCACGCTGTCGCGCAGGGCGTCCCGGTAGCCGTAGGTGAAGTCGGCCGAGCTGCGCCAGCCGCCCTCGCCGTCGGCGTCGTAGCGGACGAAGGGGATGCGCTCGTCCGGCCGGGTGCGGAACGGCGTCCCGGTCAGGCAGAGGCGGCGGGCGGCCATCTCGAAGGCCGCGGCCACCGCGTCACCCCAGGAGAGCCCGTCGCCGGCGTGGTGCACCTCGTCCAGGATCACCAGGGACCGCTTGGCGCTCGTCCGCGCCGCGTGCAGGGCCGGCTTCGCGGCGACCTGGGCGTAGGTGGTGACGTATCCGCGCAGGTCGGGCCGCACCGGCCCGACGGCGTTGGTGAGCGCGGCGTCGAGGGGCAGGCCGGCCGCGTCGGCCGCGTTGGCCCATTGGGTCCGGAGGTGATCGGTCGGGCAGACCACGATGACCCGGTCGACGATCCGCTCGTCGACCAGCATCCGGGCCAGGGTGAGGGCGAACGTGGTCTTGCCGGAGCCCGGCGTGGCGGTGACGAGGAAGTCGCGGCGCCGCGGCTCGCTGCGATACGCCGCCAGGGCGGCCCGCTGCCAGCTGCGCAGCCGGACCGCCGCCGGGCCGGCGTCCCGCCTCGGTGCCGCCACGCGTCCCCTCCCCGTGCTCTCGTCGCCGCTTTCCTGAGGTGCGCGATGCCCCGGGGCCGAGGGCCTCAGGGCATCGACGACCAACCTATCTGGTGATCGGCCCCGGACCCCGTCCCGGCACGCCGGTGGGTGTCCCGGCCGACACCGACCGCGCGGCGGATGCTTCACCTGCCCCAGGAATCGGCACACTGATACCCGTGAACCCGGTCCGCCTCGTGCTGCGCGGCGTACGGCTGACGCCGCACCTGCTCAAGCGGGCGGCCGTGCAGGCGTGGCACGACCGCATCCTGGGACTCTCGGCCGAGGCGGCCTTCTGGCAGTTGCTGAGCCTGCCCTCGCTGTTCCTGTCCCTGATCGCGACGCTGGGCTACGTCTCCCGCTGGTTCGGCAGCGGGACGGTCGACCGCACCGAGCAGCAGATCGAGAACACGCTGAGCCGGGTGTTCAGCTCCCAGGTCGTGCGCGAGGTCGTGGCGCCGACACTGCACGAGATCCTGCACGGCCAGCGGGCCGACATCATCAGCGTCGGCTTCGTCCTCGCCCTGTGGGCCGGGTCCTCGGCCACCGCGACGTTCGTGAACACGATCACGATCGCGTACGGAATGCGGGATCTGCGCGGACCGGTGCACAGCCGGCTGCTGGCGCTGTGGCTGTTCCTCGGGACGATCGTCATCGGCGTGTTCGTGCTGCCCATGCTGGTCCTCGGCCCGGACCTGCTGCGCCGCTCGTTCCCGAAGCGGGATCAGGCGACGGTGTCCACGCTCATCGAGGCCGGCTACTACCCCGCCCTGATCCTGCTGCTGCTGCTGGGCCTGACGACGTTCTACAAGCTCGCCCCGCCGCGCCGGCTGCCCTGGCACCGCGGGCTGCCGGGGGCGATCCTGGCCCTGCTGCTGTTCCTGGCCGGCTCGGCCGGGCTGCGCGCGTACATCAACTTCATCCTCGACCACAACCACGCCTACACCGCGCTCGCGGCACCGATCGCCGCCCTGCTGTTCTTCTTCGTGCTCGCGTTCGGCGTCCTGCTCGGCGCCGAGTTCAACGCGGCGATCGAGCAGCGCAAGCCGTCCAAGGTGAAGCCGCCCCGGGTCCTCGACCCGCGGAACTGGCAGATGTTCCGGCCGGACGAGCCCGAGCCGGCCGAACCGACGGCGCCGGAGCACCCGGTCGAGGAGCCGGTCCGGGCCGAGGCGGCGCATCGCGGGGGGAGCCCGACGCGGCGCCGGCGGCGGGCGGCGTCCTGATGCAGCCGGATCCAGCCGGTGATTCAGCCGCGCTGGATGCGGCCGTACGCCTCGACGCACGCCTCGCAGACCGGGCGGCCCTTCGGCTCGCGGTACGGAATCCAGCGGTAGCCGCAGAGGGCGGTCACCTCGCGGCCCTCGACGATCGCCGTCGTCACGTCGTTGGCCGGGTCGCGCTGGTCGACGATGTGCGCACAGTCGGCCGGGCCGGTCGAGTCGAGGTCGACATCCGGCTGCGTCAGGGTCTCAGTGGTCACCCGGGCCTGCTCCATGCGTCGATTGTGCCTGACCTGCTGGACCGCCTCAGCCGTCGACCGTCCGGCCGTCGTCGCCGGACGGCAGCGCCCGCTCGGTGCGCAGTTCGTGGTGGTGACCGACGCCGGCCTTCTTCCGCCGCTTCTTGGCCGGGCGGTCATTGGCGATGATGACGGCGCACCAGGGCAGGGCCATGCCGGCGACGACGAAGCCCAGGGCCAGCAGGATCGACACCCGGTAGGTCGTGGCGGCGGCGATCACGCAGATGGCCCGCAGCGCCATCATGATCGCGTACTTCTTTCGCCGGCGGTCGTACTCGTCGTCGCTGCTGACCGGCGCCGTGGTGATCAGCACCGGCTCATCGGCGGGCGAGGATCGGCGCATTTGCCCATCGTCCCACCGCCGTCGCCGAAAAGCTCGCCCGGTTCGTCACGCCGCATGCGACACGATGGGGCCATGCGCGAGGGACTGTTCGACGGGCGGGAGATCGATCAACTGCGGGCGGCCCTCGCGGGCTACACCGTCGACTCCGTGCACGAGCTGATCGGCCTTCCCGGACAGGCCGCGCTGCAACGGGGTGACCTCGCGGGCGTGGCCCGGCGGGTCCGCGGTGACGATCCGCTGCCGACGCTGGTGCGGCTGTTCCTCCTCGGGGCGGACGTAGCCGAGGCGGCGGCGCGGGCGGCCCTGGCCCCGCTGCCGCTCGACGCCGCCTGTGCCGCCGGCCTGGTCGCCGCCTCCGCCGGCTCGGTCCGGGCGCTGCTGGACCTGCGCCCGTATGCCGAACTGGCGGCGTCGGCGCCACCGGCCGGGCCGGACTGGTGGGTCGTTTCCGACTTCGGCGCCGACGTGCGTGGTGGACCGCTCGCGACCGATCACGTGCTGGGCATCGGCCCGGCGTCCCTGACGCTGGCCCAGGCCACCCCGCGCGCGCCGATCGAGCGGGCGCTGGACATCGGCACCGGCTGCGGGATCCAGGCCCTGCACCTGGCCCGGCACAGCACCGAGGTCGTCGCGACCGATCTCAGCAACCGCGCCCTGCGCCTGGCCGCCACGACGGCCGCCCTCTCCGGGCAGTCCTGGGACCTGCGGGCCGGGTCGTTGCTCGAGCCGGTAGCCGGAGAGCGGTTCGACCTGATCGTGGCCAACCCCCCGTTCGTCGTCTCGAGCGGCGCCGGCGGATACGACTACCGCGACAGCGACCGGGCCGGCGACGGCGTGTCCGAGGCCCTGGTGCGCGCGCTGCCCGGTGCGCTGCGGCCCGGCGGTACCGCGCAGCTGCTCGCCAACTGGGTCATCACCGGCGACCAGGCGTGGGATGAGCGGCTGCACGACTGGCTCGCCGGTTCCGGCTGCGACGCGTGGGCCTGGCAGCGCGAGGTCGCCGACCCCGGGGAGTACGCCGCCCTGTGGTTGCGGGACGCCGGCGAGCGCCCCGGAACGCCACGGTGGACCCGGCTCTACGACGACTGGCTCGACTGGTTCGACGGTGCGAATGTCGCAGCGATCGGTCTGGGGTTGGTCACGATGTGGCGCACCGACGCCGCCGACCCGGTGGTCGTCTGCGAGGACGTCCCCCAGCCGCTCGAGGTCCCGATCGGACCCGCGCTGCCGGCCTGGCTCGCCCGGCAACGCTGGCTGCGGGCCACCCCGGACCGGGACCTGTTCGCGGCGGCGCTGCGCCCGGCTCCCGGACTGGTGCGCGACCGGTCCGAGGTCCTCAATCCGACCGGCTGGGAGGAGGTTTCGGCCCGGCTGCGGCAGACCAGCGAACTGCGCTGGGAGGTCGAGGTCGACGAGGCGATCGCCGCGATCGTCGCCGGCTGTGACGGGGCGACGCCGCTGGGGCGCCTCGCGGCCGTGCTGGCGGCCGCACTCGACCACCCGGTCGGCGAGGTCAGCGCGGCCCTGGCCCCGGTCCTCCGCGACCTCGTGGGACGAGGCTTCCTGATCCCGGCGGTGCTGCCGTGAGGGCCGTCGTCCAGCGCGTGCTGTCCGCCTCGGTGGAGGTCGACGGCGACACCGTGGGGGCCATCGGGACCGGACTGCTGGCCTTCATCGGTGTCACCCACAGCGACACGCCGGCCACGGCCACGGCGCTCGCGCGAAAGATCCACGGCCTTCGCATCCTGCGCGACGAGCGGAGCATCGCCGACCAACCGGACGCGGCCGTGCTGGTCGTCAGCCAGTTCACCCTCTACGGCGATGCCCGCAAGGGCCGTCGCCCGACCTGGGCGGCCGCCGCCCCCGGCCCGGTCGCCGAGCCCCTCGTCGCGGCGGTGGTGGCCGAACTGCGTGGCCTCGGTGCGGCGGTGCAGACCGGGATTTTCGGAGCCGACATGCGGGTAGGGCTGATGAACGACGGGCCGATCACGGTGTTGCTCGAAGTCTGAGCCCTTTCTGAGCACTGCCCGCGTGAGGCGGGTGTGCGGGAACACCGGGTGGGGGTTGGCGCGTTGCTCAGGTGAACCGTAGAGCCGCCGATTGACGAAGTAGACGACAAGGGTGGCATTCGCAATCGATCGCAACGAAATCGCACCGAAGGTGGTCTGTTCATAGTGACAACGTCACGCAACGCCGATTCTCGGCCGACCGCACGGCGTGCGGGCGGCAGTGCGTCGCGCACGTCGTCGGCCGAGGCGCGGGTGACCGGGCGCGGTCACCGCAGCGCCCGCTCCGCCGCCAAGCCGGCCGTCCCCGTCGAGTCGACCGACGCCGCGGCCGCCGCCCCGGTCAAGCGGACGACCCGCTCGACCCGCCACACCAAGGCCGCGGCCGCCTCGCCCGCCACTGACGCCGCGATCACCACCGCCGACGCCGCGATCACCACCGCCGTCGCCGACGAGGGCGTGCCCGACGCCTTCGCCGCCCCGGACCTCGACGAGGCCGCGACGTCGGCCGACCTCGTCCGGGTCTACCTGAACGAGATCGGCAAGGTCGCGCTGCTCACCGCCGCCGACGAGGTCGAGCTCGCCAAGCGCATCGAGGCCGGGCTGTACGCCACGCACCTGCTGGCCTCCCCGAACGACCTGACGCCGGCCCGCAAGCGGGATCTCCGCGCGGTCGTGATCGACGGCGAGCGGGCGAAGGACCATCTGCTGCGCGCGAACCTGCGGCTGGTCGTCTCGCTGGCCAAGCGCTACACCGGTCACGGCATGCCGTTCCTCGACCTGATCCAGGAGGGCAACCTCGGCCTGATCCGTGCGGTCGAGAAGTTCGACTACACCAAGGGTTTCAAGTTCTCGACCTATGCCACCTGGTGGATCCGGCAGGCGATCAGCCGCGCGATGGCCGACCAGTCGCGAACGATCCGGCTGCCGGTCCACCTGGTCGAGCAGGTCAACAAGCTGCAGCGCATCCGTCGCGAGATGAACCAGGAGCTCGGGCGCGAGGCGAACCACGCCGACCTGGCCCACGAGCTGGATATCACCGAGGAGCGGGTCCGCGAGCTGATCGACCTCTCGCGTGACCTGGTCAGCCTCGACCAGACCGTCGGCGCCGACGACGACGCCTCGCTCGGCGACTTCATCGCCGACGAGCGGGCCAGCTCGGCCGCCGAGACCGTCGTCGAGGGCGGCCTGATGCGTGCCCACCTGCAGGACGTGCTCGACACGCTCGACGCTCGCGAGGCCGCGGTCGTCCGCATGCGGTACGGCCTCGACGGCGGCCAGCCGAAGACGCTGGACGAGATCGGCCGGGCGTTCAAGCTCTCCCGCGAGCGCATCCGCCAGATCGAGCGCGAGACGATGGCCAAGCTGCGCCACCCGTCGCGCTCGCAGGTCCTGCGCGACTACCTCGACAACTGAGCGCCGCCGGCGCTCTCGCAAGCACCCACGCGTACCGGTCCGGGCTCTCCCGGGCCGGTACGATGCGTGCGGCGTCGCAACGCCACCTGAACGCCCGCCCTGGAGATGTCGATGAGCCACCACAGCGATCTGATCGACACCACCGAGATGTACCTGCGGACCGTCTACGAGCTCGAGGAAGAGGGCGTCGTCCCGCTGCGCGCGCGGATCGCCGAGCGGCTGGCCAGAGCGGCCCGACCGTCAGCCAGACGGTGGCCCGCATGGAACGCGACGGGCTGGTGCACGTGGCCGACGACCGGCACCTCGAGCTGACCGACAAGGGCCGGCACGAGGCGATCGGCGTCATGCGCAAGCACCGGCTCGCCGAGCGGCTGCTCGCCGACGTCATCGGTCTCGACTGGGAGGACCTGCACATCGAGGCGTGCCGCTGGGAGCACGTGATGAGCGAGAAGGTCGAGCGACGCATCCTCGCCCTGCTCGACAAGCCGCTGGTCTGCCCGCACGGCAACCCGATTCCCGGGGCTCGACCAGCTGGGCCTGCCGCTTCGCCACCGACCAGACCGGCACCCTCCTCAGCCTCACCCGGCGGCGACCGGCCCGAGCGGCGAGGTCGTCATCAAGCCGCATCAGCGAGCAGCTGCAGCCCGACGCCGAGCTGATGCACCGCCTCGACGAGGCCGGCATGCGCCCTGGCTCAGCGGGTGTCAGGTCGCCGGCGCCCCGCGGCGGCGTCGAGGTGTGGGTCGACGGCGGGGCATCGCATCGGCCTTCGACCGGGTCGTCGCCGACCACGTCTTCGTGCTCGTCGCCTGACCCCGGGCGGCCACGCGGTCGGCCGGGTAGACTGGCCGTACGTCGCGAGCCACCGCAGCCTCGCCGCGGCGCGCCCCCAGCTGGCGCAGCCGGCACGAGTCGAAAGGGATATCGGTGGCCTACGACCCCCAGGGCTTTCTCAAGCACCCGCGCGTCGACACGCCCAAGCGGCCGGCGGCCGAACGGGTCCGTGACTGGCAGCCCATCTACCTCCGCGCGAAGTCGCGAGGTCGTGAGCGAGCAGGCGGCCCGGTGCATGGACTGCGGTGTCGCGTTCTGCCACAGCGGCTGCCCGCTCGGCAACCTCATCCCCGAGTGGAACGAGTTCGTCGCGCGCGACGACTGGGCCACGGCGAGCGAGCGGTTGCACGCGACCAACAACTTCCCCGAGTTCACCGGCTGGATCTGCCCGGCCCCGTGCGAGGCGGCCTGCGTGCTCGCGCTGAACACCGACCCGGTGACGATCAAGCAGATAGAGGTGTCGATCGTCGAGCGCGCCTTCGACGACGGGCTGGTCGCAACCGCAGCCGGCCGCGGAGCGGACCGGCGCGAAGGTGGCGGTCGATCGGCTCGGGCCCGGCCGGCCTGGCCGCCGCCCAGCAGCTCACCCGGGCCGGTCACGCGGTCACCGTCTTCGAGCGCGATGATCGCCTCGGCGGCCTGCTCCGCTACGGCATCCCGGACTTCAAGATGCCGAAGGACCTCATCGACCGCCGGATCGAGCAGATGGTCGCCGAGGGCACCGCGTTCCGGGTCAACACCGACATCGGCGCCGCCGACGTCGAGGCTGCTGCGCGCCGCTTTCGATGCCGTGATCCTCGCCGTCGGCGCGCTGGCCCCGCGCGAGCTGACCACGCCGGGCCGCCAGCTGCGCGGCGTGCACCAGGCGATGGAGTACCTGCCGCAGGGCAACCGGGTGCAGGCGGGCGACATCGCCGGCGCCGAGCATCGACGCCCGGGGCAAGCACGTGATCATCGTCGGGGGCGGGGACACCGCAGCCGACTGCCTCGGCACCGCCAATCGGCAGGGCGCGCTCTCGGTGACCGTCCTGGACCACAACCCGCGCCCCGAGGTGCGGGCCGGCCTGGTGAACCCGGTCTGGCCCTCGGCGCCGAGCAGCCGCGGCGTCTCGCCGGCCCACGACGAGGGCGTGCACGAGGCCTGGGCCCGGGAGGTCGTCGAGTTCGTCGGCGACGAGAGCGGCGCCGTGCGGGCCGTGCTCGTCGAGGAGGTCGAGATCGTGCGCGTCGACGGGCGGCGCGAGTTCCGGCCCGTCCCCGGTTCGCGCACCGAGCTCCCGGCCGACCTCGTCCTGCTCGCGGCCGGATTCGTCGGCACCGACGTCCCGGAGCTGCTCGCCGCGCTCGGGGTCGAGCAGGCACCGGGCCGCGCCACGGTCGGCATCGACGACCGCTGGCAGACCTCGGCCGAGGGCGTGTACGCCTGCGGCGACGCCAGCCGCGGCGCCTCGCTCGTCGTCTGGGCGATCGCGGAAGGACGCGCCTGCGCGGCGGCCGTCGACGACGCGCTCACCGGCCTGTCCGAGCTGCCCCAGCCGGTCCGCCCGCACGCCGTCGCGCTGTAGCCGGCCCCGGCCTGCGCACGGCGCTCACGCCGGCCGGCGCAGGGTCGGGAACTCGCGCGGATCGACACCGCCGGACAGCGCGGCCATCAGCAGGTCGGCCGCCGTGTACTCCGGGTCGCTGATCAGCGCGCGCTCGGCCGCGATGCCGGCGAGGGCGCCCTCCCCGGCCCGCCACGCCGCCCAGCCGTAGAGGAACAGGGCCGGCGCGTCGTAGGGCGATGGCAGGCGGCGGCCCAGCTCACGCCAGAGCGGCCGCCCGTCCAGCCGGCCGTCGTCGACGGCGAGCCACACCGGGTCGCGGATCGTGGGGGCGGCCAGCGCCGCGCCGTACCGGGCGACATCGGCGTCACTGATCTCCCACGCCGCGGGTGCGTCGGCAGCGCGGGCGGCGCCGAAGATCGCCCGCTTGACCGAGCGCTGGAAGCGCTTGGCCTCGCCGTCGGCCACCGCGCGTACCGCTGCGACCTCCGCAGCGGCGACGAGCTCGCCGAGCGGTCGCCGATCTGCTTCGGGCAGCGGCGAGAGAACGGCCTCGAGCGCGCGGCGATCGGCGAGCACGACCCGGCCCTCGTACGTGGCGGCGGTGGCGAACGCCGAGGGCGCCGTGGGCAGTTGCCGCCCCTGCGGCGGGCAGCACTCCGGCGTCGTGCAGACGAGCGACCACCACCGCCGACCGCTCACGAGCACGACGTCGAGCAACTCGCAACCGGCCTGCTCGACCTGCTCGGTGATCGACCCGACGAGATCGGCCCGGGGCAGCGGCCGGACGCCGGCCGGGTCGGCATCGTCGTCCCAGATCGCAGCGACGATCGTGCAGGTGCCGCCACGGGCCATGGCCGCGATCGTGTGCTCGAGCGTGGCGGCGTGATGCGCGCCGGCCAGGTCGAGCCGCGCGGTGACGACGAGCCGGCGCTCGCGAAGCCCGACGAGCACGAGGCTGCGTTCGGGTTGGAAGCCGAGCAGGTACGGGATGGCCTGGACGAGTTCGTCCGGCCCGCTGATGCGGTGTGCGGCTGCGGCGGCGGGAGTGCGGGAACGGGTTCGCATGCCGCCCAGCCTGGCGCGCGGCCCGGCGGCGTGCGGGCGTTCAAGCGGGTCTGTGGATGACCGACCCGGTTGTGCACAGCGAACGGCGATCGCGTCGGCCACCTGTGGTATTGCGCTGCCGCGAGAGGCAGAACGATCAGTGCAGCGTGCCCGCGCGCCATCTGCGGGCCGACGCGGACAGCGCCGATGCCGCCCGGTCGTTGCGCTCGGCGAGGTCGGCCCCGTCCGGCGCGTACAGCGCCGCGCCGCCGAGCGAGCGCCGCCCGGCCGCGACCACCCGGAAGAACGCGGCGGCCCGTTCGAGGGCCACGTCCAGATCGCCGCGGTACACCCCGTTCAGCACCGAGTCGGCCACTCGCTGGACGGCGGCGACGTCGGCGTAGTCGCCGACGCCTGCGACGACGACCTCGGCCGGTGCGCAGCGGCTCCCCCGTGCGCCAGAGCCGGGTCACCTCGTCACCGTCGGTGCGGCACCACTGCCGCAGCAGGTACAGCGCCCACAACGCGCCCGGGAGGCTGACCGGGTCGGCGTCGCGCCAGAGTGCGGCGAGAGTGTCCAGCCCCACGCGATCGGCCAGGCCCACGAAACGGCTTCCGTCGCCGGGTTCCCGGCCGGCCTGGACGAGCACCGCGGCGGTCGCGGCCGCGATCTCGGCCCGCGAGCTCGGCGTCGCCCCGCCGGCGGCGTCGATCATCTCGGTGAGGTCGGCGAACAGCGCGGGGCGGTGCGGCCGGGGATCCTCGCCCCCGGTCACGAGGTCACCTCATGGCTGCGCACCGGTCCACGATACGGGCCGATCCTGCGTTCCCTGGGATTGCCTGTGCACCGCGGTGCGCGCCCGCACCGGCCCGGCGGAGCAGGTACCGTGGACCGCGACGTCGGCCCGATCCATGGCCCCCGGTCCCACAACTGCCGCTACGAGCGGCCTTCCGCCGAGAGGCGACCTGGCGGGCCGACGTCGACCAACGTGCCGGACGCCCGCGGGCGCCACGACCGAGCGGTGGGTCAGTGCGGATGAACGACGGCAACGGCTGGGCGCGATGTGCGCTCGGCCATCGCCACTGGGGCCGCTTCGGCGCCGCCGGCCTGCTGATCACCGACGGCACCCGCGTCCTGCTGCAGCACCGGGCGCCGTGGACGCACGAGGGCGACACCTGGGCCGTGCCCGGCGGCGCCCGCGACAGCCACGAGCAGCCGATCACGGCCGCACTGCGCGAGGCCGGCGAGGAGGCGTCGCTCGACCCCACCGTGATCATCCCGTTCGGCGAGTGGATCGACGACCACGGCGGCTGGTCGTACACGACGATCGTGGCCCGGTCCACGGTCGGCCTCGACCTCGCGCCGGCCAACGCCGAGAGCACGGCGATCCGCTGGTGGCCCATCGACGCGGTGGGCGGGCTGCGGCTGCACCACGGTTTCGCTGCGACCTGGCCGGCCCTGCGCGACCTGATCCAGTCGATCGGGTAGAACGGCGCTGCCGTAGCGTCGCGGCGTGCACCTGCTGCTGCCGCCGAGCGAGGCGAAGACCACCGGCGGCCGTGGCCGGCCGCTGGCCCGGCGCGGGCCGGGTGAGGCGCCCCTCGACGAGGCGCGGGCCCGGACCATCGCGGCGCTGCTCGACCTCGTCGCCGGTGACGCCCGCACGGCGGCCGGCGCGCTGCTCCTGCCGGCCGGCGTGGCCGAGGAGTCACTGGCCGTCAACGCCGCGGTGCTGACCGCGCCCACCACGCCGGCCCTGCGCCGCTACGCCGGCATCGTCTACGACGGCCTCGGCTACGACCGGCTTGACCCGGCCGAACAGAAGGTCGCTGCGCGCGCCACCTTCGTGTTCTCGGGGCTGTTCGGTGTCGTGCGCGGCGACGAGGCGGTACCGAACTACCGGGTGCCGGCCAAGGCCGTCCTGCCCGGGATCGGCGTCGCCGGGACGTTCTGGCGACCGGTTCTCACCGAGGTGCTGCCCCCGCTGCTGCGGCGCGGCCTGATCGTCGACCTCCGTTCGAGCGACTACGCCGCCATGTGGCGCCCGGACCGCGGGCTGGCGGGGCGGGTCGTCACCGTGCGGGTGCTCTCGCCCGCGCCCCGCGGCGGCCATGCCGTGATCAGCTACAACAGCAAGTTCGCCAAGGGACGCCTCGCCGCCGCGCTCGTGCGCCGGCGGGCGGCCGGGCTGCCGGTCGACAGCGCCGAGGATGTCGCGGCGGCGTGGCGGTCCGACCCCGGCGCCGACCGCGCCGTCCCGACCGCGACCGGGCTCGACCTCTACACCCGCTGATCGCACATACCACTACGGCGGCACCACAGAACGGCGACCCGGCTGCCAGGCCGCGAGTGCGGTGGGTCACCATGGCCGCATGCACCTGGATCACCTCTCGTACGCCGCGGGGCCCGAGGGCCTCGCCGCGTGCGTGCAGCGGATCGGCGCCCGCCTCGGTGCCGGCTTCACCGACGGCGGCTTGCACCCGTCGTTCGGCACCCGCAACTTCGTCCTGCCGCTCTCCGACCGCTGCTACCTCGAGGTCGTCGAAGCCCTTGACCACCCGGCCGCCGAGCGCGCGCCGTTCGGCCGGGCCGTCACCGCTCGCAGCCGTACCGGCGGCGGGTGGCTGGCGTGGGCGATCCGGGTACCGGACATCGGAGCCTTCGAGCAGCGCCTCGGCCGGCCAGCGGCCAACGGTCACCGCCGGCGTCCGGACGGGTTCGACCTACGGTGGCGCCAGATCGGCATCAACGACGTGACCGAGGACCCGCAACTGCCGTTCTTCGTGCAGTGGGACAGCGACGACGCGCACCACCCGAGCAACCCGGGCGCACCCACCCGGTTGCGCCGCCTCGAGATCGCCGGTGACGAGCAGACCGTGGACAGCTACCTCGGCACGTCGGCCCGCCAGCCGCTGGACGGCATCGAGGTCGAGTGGCTGTCGACCTACGACGGCGACACCGGCGTCCTGGCCGCGATCTTCGACACCCCCAACGGCGAAGTCCGCATCGACTGATCGGGCTACCCCGGGGCCAGCCCGGGCTCGGCGCAGGCGACGGTCTCGCCGACGACCGCCTCGGGCACCACGGCCTCGGCCGCGGCCGGCCGGGCGTGCCGGGCGGCCAGCACCGAGCCGACGAGGATCAGCGGGAACCCGACCGCGATGCCGGCGGTGAACGGTTCGTCCAGCAGGAGCACGCCGAGCAGCACCGCCACCGCCGGGTTTACGTAGGTGAAGACGGTCGCGCGGGACGGCCCGATGGCGGCGATGAGCGCGAAGAAGAGGACGAACGCCAGCGCCGTGCAGACGACCCCGAGGCCGACGACCGACCAGGCCGACTTGGCGCCGACCGCGGACGGCCAGTTGAGCGCCGCGTAGGGCAGGTAGCCGATCGCGGTGAGCAGCAGCGAGGCCGCGATCACCGAGAAGCTCGGCAGGTCGGCCAGCCGGCGGGACATGATCACCGGTGCGACCGCGTAGCCGGCGGCCACGGCGAGCATCTCGAGCACCGCCCCGAGGCGCACGTCACCGACGTCCAGGCCCAGCAGCAGCACGACGCCGACGAGCCCCAACCCGAGCCCGACGTAGCGCCAGAGACCGCCACCGGCGTCGTCGGAGCGGACGACCCGGGCGACCACCACGCCGACCAGCGGCACCGCCGCCACGAGCAGCCCGGACAGCGAGCTGGAGAGCACCCGTTCGGCGTCGGAGAGCAGCAGCCACGGGACGGCGATCTCGATCACGGTGAAGGCGAGCAGCGGCCGCCACCGCCGCAGCACCGGCCCGAACCCGCCGGTGGCGAGTGCGAACGGCAGCAGCACCAGGCCACCGATCGCGGTGCGGGCGAAGACCAGCACGCCCGGTGGGAAGTCGCGGACGGCGACCCGGATGAGCAGGTAGGGCACGCCCCAGATGACGCACATGGCGGCGAACAGCGCCCAGCTCCGTCGTGTCATCCCGCTCCGTCCGTGCCGTGCTCCGACCAGCGACTCTAGAACCTGTTCCGAGCACACCCCCAGCTCTTTTCCCCACCGGGGAGCGACACCGGGCATAGTGGGCGCGTGCAGGACGTCGCGCTCACCTGGCAGCAGGCCGCCGGGCTCACCGCCGGACTGGCCGCCGTCGCCCTCGGCCTGTCGGCGACCTCGGTGCGCCGCCTGCGCGCGGCGGCGCCCATCGCCCGCGAGGCGACGATGATCGCCGGGCTCTACGCGCTCTGGCAGCTCGCCGGCACGCTCTCGGTGCTCGGCACCGAGGGGGCGTACTCGCGCGCGGAGTGGATCGAGCGCACCGAGCGGGCCTGGCACCTGCCCTCGGAGGCGTCGATCCAGCGGGTGGTGACCGGGCACTCGGCGTTCGTCGCCCAGGCCGCCAACCTCTACTACGCCACCATGCACTTCGCAATGCTGTTCGTCTTCCTGCTCTGGCTGTTCCTGCGGCACCGCGACCGCTACCGGCCCATCCGCCGCGTGCTCGCGTTGACCACCATGGCCTGCCTGCTGATCCAGCTCGTCCCGGTGGCCCCACCCCGCCTGCTGCCGGGCTTCACCGACACCGCCGCGCAGTACGGGCAGTCGGTGTACGGCCTGGGCTTCGGCGCCGACGCGCTGTCGGCGATGCCGTCGGTCCACATCGGCTGGGCCGTCCTGATCGCCTGGGCGACCCTGCAGGTCGGCCGGGGGCCGTGGCGCTGGCTCGGACCGCTGCACGCCGCACTCACCACGCTCGTCGTCGTCGCGACGGCCAACCACTTCTGGGCCGACGGCATCGTCGCCGTCGCCGTCCTCGCCGCCTGTGCCGCCCTCGAACGGGTCGGGCGGGCGGCGGTCGCACGATGGCAGGAGCGGGCCCCGGTCGCGGTCGTGGACTTGAGCCCGGCGGCGAACGAGGCCATCCTGCGCTGATGGAGACCACTGGAGGCGTGGTGCAGGGCGTCGCCGCGGCCGGGCACGGCCCGCGCGTCGTGCCCATCGGCGACTACGGGTTCCTTTCCGACGGCGAGGTCACCGCCCTCGTCGCGCCCGGCGGCAGCATCGACTGGATGTGCCTGCCGCGGATGGACTCGCCGAGCATCTTCGGGGCGATCCTCGGCCGGCACGCGGGCACGTTCCGGGTCGCCCCGACCGACGTGACCGTGCCGTCCGCCCGCCGCTACCTGCCCGGAACGATGGTGCTGGAGACGAGCTGGGGCACCGACACCGGCTGGATCATCGTCCGCGACGCCCTGCTGCTCGGTCCCTGGCGGCACGAGGACGAGCTGTCCCGCTCGCAGCGGCGCACCCCGACCGACTACGAGGCCGAGCACGTCCTGCTGCGCACGATCCGGTGCGTGAAGGGCGAGGTGCAGACGATCGTCGAGTGCGAGCCGCGGCCCGACTACGGCCGCAAGCCGCTCCGGTGGGCCTACACCGACAAGCTTTACCACCAGGGACGCGGCACCGCCGAGGGTTGGGACTCGGCGCTCACGCTCACGACCGACATGCGGCTCGGGTTCGAGGGCAGCCGGGCCAGCGTGCGGACATTGCTCAAGGAGGGCGACACCCGCTACATCGCGCTGTCCTGGGGCCGCAAACCGCCGCCGCTCGACTACGACGACGCCTACCAGCGGCAGGTCTGGACGGCACACCATTGGCAGCACTGGCTCGGGCGGGGCCAGTTCCCCGACCACCCGTGGCGCAGCTACCTCCAGCGCAGTGCGTTGACCCTCAAGGGCCTCACGTACGCCCCGACCGGAGCGATCTGCGCGGCGGCGAGTACCTCCCTGCCCGAGACGATCGGCGGCGAGCGCAACTACGACTACCGCTACACCTGGATCCGGGACGCGACGTTCGCGCTCTGGGGCATGTACTCGCTCGGCTACGACTGGGAGGCGGTCGACTTCTTCAGCTTCATCGCCGACGTCGCCGAGCAGGACGACGACCTGCAGATCATGTACGGCATCGGCGGCGAGCGCGACCTCGACGAGTACGAGCTCGACCACCTGCCCGGCTACGCCGATTCCCGCCCCGTCCGCATCGGCAACGCCGCGAGCAAGCAGAACCAGCACGACGTCTGGGGCGCGCTGCTCGATTCGGTGTACCTGCACAGCAAGGCGGCCGACCACGTCGACGGCCGGATCGGCCCGATCCTGGCCAAGCAGGTGAAGGCCGCGCTGAAGCACTGGCGCGAGCCCGACGCCGGCATCTGGGAGGTCCGCGGCCAGCTGCAGCACTTCACGTCGTCGAAGATCATGTGCTGGGTGGCCGTCGATCGCGGAGCCCGGCTCGCCGCCGTCATCGGGCAGGACGCGGCCGCCGCCGAGTGGGAACTGGCCGCCCAGGAGATCAAGGCCGACATCCTCGAACACGGCGTCGACGAGCGCGGCGTGCTCACCCAGTACTACGGCACCAAGGCCCTCGACGCGTCACTGCTGCTGGCCCCGCTGGTGCGGTTCCTGCCGCCGGACGACCCCCGCATCACCGCGACCGTCCGGGCGATCGCCGACGAGCTCACCGAGCACGGCATGGTCCTGCGCTACCGCGTCGAGGAGACCGACGACGGCTTCACCGGCGCCGAGGGCTCGTTCACGATCTGCTCCTTCTGGCTGGTGTCGGCGCTGTGCGAGATCGGCGACTACTCCCGGGCCCGGCAGCTGTGCTCGCGGCTGCTGTCACTGGCCGGCCCGCTCGAGCTGTACGCGGAGGAGATCGACGTCAGCTCGGGCGCGCACCTCGGCAACTTCCCGCAGGCGTTCACGCACCTCGCCCTCATCAACGCCGTCCTGCACGTCATCGCCACCGCCGACCTGCCCGACGGGGAGCTGTACTCGAAGGAGCTGCGCTGGGGCCGGTAGCGCTCAGCCGGTGCCGCCGGGCAGCGGCCGGGTGACCCGGCTCGGCGCCACCCGCCCGTTGAGCGGCAGGCAGGTGCGGACGAACTCCTCGCCGAAGGGGGTCAGCCGCACGCTGCGCTGCACCAGCTTGGGCGATCGGCCGGCCGACTTCATCGCCGCCGCGACCTTGGGCTGGGCCTCGATCACCTGGTACCGGGTCGGGTTCGAGACCTGCTCCTTGGAGAAGTCGAGCAGCCCGAGGCGGGAGAGGTTGGTCAGGTAGAGGTCGATGCGGTCGACGTTGCGCAGGCCCGCGTGCTCGCCGATCATGCTCAACCCGGCCGCGACCAGCTCGGAGCCGATGCCGAGCGGGCGCCAGGTGCGGATGTCGAGCGACGGCTGCGGCCCCTCGAGGTAGATGAAGCGCAGGATCCGTGCTTCGTCCGGCGTGATCTCGCTGAGGATCCGCGCGAAGGCCGGGTGGGTGTCCTCGACCACGTGGACGTCGTTGCCGCGGCGCATCAGCTCCTCGCCGCGCTTCTGCAGCTCGCGGGTCGAGGTGCCGGCGAGCGGGCCGCGGTCCGGCGACGGGCCGCCGATGGTCAGGCCGAGGCTCACGTTGGGCACGCCGTCCAGCTGCACGCCCAGTGCGCGCAGCGCCGCGCCGCGCAGGTCGTTCGCGGCGTCCTGCACGATCGCCGCCGTCGGCTGCCCTTCCAACGCCCGGCGGGTCAGGTAGTTCGCGCCGGCGATCGAGGCCCCGATCCCCCAGCTGAAGGCGTGGAAGGCCGACACGGCGGCCACCCGGGCGATGCCGGGGGCAGCCCGGACGACCGACGGCCGGGGCCGCCGGGCCACGTCGGCCGGGTCGGTGGGTCGCGCCACCCCGGGCCGGGGGCGTCGCGCCACTGCCTTGGCGGCGTCGACGGCTCCGGTGACGAGGTTGTCAGCCATGCATCAAACTCCGAAGATCGCGAGATGGAGGAATCCGGCGAACAGGCCCAGCGCTCCCCCGTGGAAGAACAGTAGCCACTCGTCCTGCTTGATCGCCGAGCGGAGCATCTCGACGAAGTCGACCGCACTCATCTGGCGCATCTGGCCCGAGATGAACTTGTAGATCTTCACCGACTGGCGCTTGCTGAACTCGGCGTCGTTGAAGGCGATGGGCGCGAAGCCGCTGGCCTCGGTGGCGAGCGAGGAGCGGATCTGGTCGTACTCCTTGGTGCCGATGGCCACCCGCACCGCGGCCCGGGCCGGCCCGACCGCGTTGTCGACCGCCGGGCGCAGCGAGTCCTCCAGCAGCTGGTGGGTGCGCTCGGACCGGGGCCCCGTCATCAGCTCGTTGCCGATGTTCTGCAGGGTGATCACCTTGTCGGCGACCATCTGGGCGTACATCTCGGTGACCTCGGTCTTGCGCTTCACCATCAGGCCCTGCCGCCACGGGATGTAGCGCTTCGGGTTGGCCGGTTCGAAGATCATCGTGACGCCGAGCCAGTTGACCACCCAGCCGATGACGACGCCGCCGAGCGGGAGGATCCACCACTCCGGGTAGACCTGCAGGATCCCGAACAGGACGAACCCCATCGGCAGGCCGAAGTAGAAGCCGAAGTTCTGCATGAACGTCAGTTCCTTGCGCCCCATGATGAGGAAGAGCTCGTTGAGCAGCTCGGGGTGCTCGCGGAAGTAGCTGATGACCATCAACTTCGCGTCGATGAGCTGGTCGACGTTGTTGCCGATCTCGTCGGTGATGCTGCGGACGATCCCGGGCAGCTGCGACCGGACCCGGGCGAACACCGCCTCCTTGATCACCGGGGGCAGGTCGTGCCAGAGCTGTGGGTTCTCCTGCTGCATGATGTGCTCGACGACGTCGCGGATCTCGCTCTGCGCGATCGCGGCGAGGTGCTCGGCGATCTTGTCCGGCTCGAGCTCGCGGTAGAAGTCGGAGATGCTGCCGAGCTTGGCCAGCCCCTTGTCCACGGCGATGCTGGCCATCTTGTCGGCCCGGGACGGGACGATGCCCTGCCAGCCCAGCCGGCCGTCGTAGCGGATGAGCGGGAGGATCCGGACCCGCCGCGGCAGCAGCGGGAAGAGCACCTTCAGACCGGGCACCCGGACGCCGTGGAAGCCGATCGGCTTGAACAGCATGAGGACGCCGGTCCAGTTGGTGATGTAGCCGATGACGCCGGTGAACAGGGGGATGGAGATCAGGTCGACGAGCGTCTTGTGATCCATCGACTCCCCTGCCCCAAGGTGCACCAGATCCGGCCGCGTCCGGCCGCCAAAACCCTAGTGCCCAACCCCCCGGCCCGCAGCAGGAGCCGTTACCGACCGGTAACGTGGGGTGACGTCCGTCCCAACCGCCGGCATCAGGGAGCGCGCCGTGGATCTGGCCCTCAGCAAGGAGGACCGCGCCTTCGCCGAGCGCATGCGCGAGTTCTTCACCTCCGAGATCCCGGCCGGGATCCGGGCGCGGCTGGCCCGCGGCGAGCACGCCACGCGCGACGACATCGTCCGGACGCAGGGCATCCTGAACGATCACGGGCTGGCCGTGCCGCACTGGCCGGTCGGGTGGGGCGGAAAGGACTGGACGCCGATCCAGCGCCACCTCTGGGCCGAGGAGATGACGCTCGCGCACGTCCCGTCGCCGGTCGTCTTCAACACCGCGATGGTGGGGCCGGTCATCGCGACGTTCGGCAACCAGGCGATCAAGCAGCGGTTCCTGCCCAGGACGGCCAGCGCCGAGATCTGGTGGTCGCAGGGCTTCTCCGAGCCCAACGCCGGCTCGGACCTCGCCTCGCTGAAGACGACGGCGGTGCGTGACGGCGACCACTACGTCGTGAACGGCCAGAAGACCTGGACCACGCTCGCCCAGTACGGCGACTGGATCTTCTGCCTCGTCCGCACCGACCCGTCGGCCCAGAAGCAGCGCGGGATCAGCTTCCTGCTCATCGACATGCGGGCGCCCGGCGTCACCGTCCGCCCGATCCAGCTCATCGACGGCGGCCACGAGGTCAACGAGGTCTTCTTCGAGGACGTCCGGGTGCCGGTCGACCAGCTGGTCGGCGAGGAGAACAAGGGCTGGACCTACGCGAAGTTCCTGCTCGGCAACGAGCGGACGAGCAACGCCGGCGTGGGCATGATCAAGAACCGGATCGCCCGCATGAAACGGCTGGCCGGCCCGCTGCTCGAAGACCCGCTGTTCCGGGCCCGGCTGACCCGGCTCGAGGTGGAGACGGTCGCGCTGGAGATGTCGGTGCTGCGGGTGCTGGCCCGCGAGCACTCGCTGGCGCCGGGGATGCCCGATCCGGTGTCGTCGGTGCTGAAGCTCAAGGGGTCGGAGCTGCAGCAGGAGGCCAGCGAACTGCTCGTCGACGTGCTCGGGCCCGAAGCCCTCGCGTACCGGGAATCGGGAGACGTGCCGGCCGGCTTCGCGCCGCTGCCCGAGGGCGCCGTCGACGCGCTGCCGACCTACTTCAACTGGCGCAAGGCGTCCATCTACGCGGGGTCGAACGAGGTCCAGCGCGGCATCATCGCCAAGGCGATCCTCAAGTTCTGAAGGAGCAGCGGTGGATCTCGACCTGACCGACGAGCAGAAGATGCTCGGCGAGACCGTCAACGGGCTGTTGGAGAAGCGGTACGACGCCAACGCCCGGCTCGCGCTGCTCGACTCCGAGGACGGCTGGAGCCGCGACCTGTGGCGGCAGTACGCCGAACTCGGGCTGCTCGGGCTGATCTTCGACGAGCAGTACGGCGGCGCCGGCATGGGCGTCGACGAACTCGTCGTGGTCATGGAGTCCTTCGGCCGGGCGCTCGTCCTCGAGCCCTTCCTCCCGACGGTCGTGCTGGGCGGTGCGCTGGTGGCCGCGGCCGGCTCGCCCGAGCAGAAGGCCGAGATCCTGCCGCAGGTGGCGGCCGGGGAGCTGCTGCTGGCCTTCGCGCACACCGAGCCGGGCTCGCGCTGGTCACTCACCGACGTCGAGACCGGTGCGGTGCCCGACGGCAGTGGGTGGACGCTCACCGGGCAGAAGATCGCGGTCGCCGGCGGGAACTGCGCCGACCGGCTGATCGTCACCGCGCGCACGCCCGACGGCACGATCGGCCTGTTCCTCGTCGATGCGGCGGCGGACGGGGTCCGGCGCGACGGCTACCGGATGCAGGACGGCCATCCCGGGGCCGACATCCGCCTCGACGCGGCCCCTGCGACCTCGCTCGGCGGGGCTGACGATGCATTGGCAGCGGTCGAGTCCGTCCTCGACGTCGCGACCGCGGCCCTCTGCGCCGAGGCGGTCGGGGCTATGGACCGGATGCTGTGGCTGACCGTCGACTACCTCAAGACCCGCGTGCAGTTCGGCCAGCCGATCGCCGTGTTCCAGGCGCTGCAGCACCGGGCCGCGAACATGTACGTGTCGCTCGAGCAGGCGCGGTCGATGGCCCTGCTCGCCCGGCTCGCCCTGGCCGACGACGACGTCGCCCGGCGGCGGACGATGGTGCGGGCGGCCAAGATCCAGATCGACACCGCGGCCCGGCACGTCGGGCAGGAGGCGGTGCAGCTGCACGGCGGCATCGGGATGACGATGGAGTACCCGGTCGGGCACTACCTGAAGCGCACGACCGTCATCGCCAAGACCTTCGCCGACGTGGACCGGCTGACCGACCTGGTCGGCGCCGCCGGCGGGCTCGTCGCCGCCGACTGACTCCGCGTTGAGTGGTCAGTCCGGACCTGAGTGGTCAGGTGTGACTGACCACTCAGGTCGCAACTGACCACTCAACGGGCGGGGACGGCTCTACCCGCCGGCGGCGCAGGGCGGCCCAGACGACCCAGCCGACGGCGGCCACCAGGCCGTACGCGACCAGGCGGTAGGTCAGGATGCCGGCGATGGCGGTCGGCGCCGCGACCCCGGCGTGGGTGAGCCCGACGAGCAGGCCGGCCTCGACGCTGCCGATGCCGCCGGGCAGGATCGAGATGCTGCTGGTCGCCAGCCCGGCCACGTAGGCCAGCACGGCGACGCCGAGGCCCAGGCGGTCGACGCCCACGGCGTAGCAGCAGAGCACGAAGCAGGCGAGGTCGGCCGCCCAGTTGACGATGGCGAACCAGAACGCGAGCCCCCAGTCGCGCCAGCGCGGGGTGATGGCCGAGAGCTGCCCGACCACCCGGTCGACGTCGGGGGCGTCCTTGCAGTCGCGGGCCCGGCGGCCGGGCAGCCGGGTGCAGAGCCGCTGCAGGCCCTCGACGATCGGGCGGGGGTGGCGGGTGACGACGTCGAGCAGCCCGATGAGGGCGATGATGGCCAGCAGGCTGAGCCCGCCGGCCCCGACCACCGCGGTGAGGGAGTCGTCGCCGTCGAGGACGGTGCCGACCATGGTGATCACGCTGAACGCGAGCCCGCTGACGACGGCGGCGGCGGTGAGGGTCCAGGCGACCAGGGCGGCGCTGGCCCCGCCGCGGCGCAGCTGCTTGTAGAGGTAGCCGGCCGAGACGGCGGCCCCGGCCGGGACGGTCGCGCTGATCGCGCTGGACGCCACGGCCAGCGCGCCCATGCGCCGGAGCGGGACCCGGACGCCGCCGGCCTGCAGCAGGCTGCGGCGCAGCCGGGCGAAGGTCGCGATGGAGGCCACCTCGCAGGCGACGGCGGCCGCGACCCACCCCCAGCGCAGGTCGGCCAGCGCGGCGCCGCCCTTGGCGACGTGCGGGGCGACCAGGACGATCTCGACCGCGATCAGCGCGACGGCCAGCCCGATCCGGAGCATGCGGCGCGGCCCGGTCAGCGCGGCTGCAGCTCCGGACACGACGACCATAACCGGTACAACTGCGACCGGTGCGTGATTTCTTCCCGCGCCGGCAGGGCGCGACGGGCACCGGTCAGAGCGGGGTGGTCACTGGCGCCGCGTCGTGCGGGGCATGCGACACGGACCCGAGCGCCAGCACCTCGTGGAACGCCTCGCTCAGGCAGGTGAGCCAGAGCTCGGGGTCGTCGATGGCCGCGGTGTCGATGTTGATACCGATGTTGCAGGAGTCCGCGTACGACATCAGCGTGGCGTTCACGGCCGCCCCGATCGTCGGGCCGAACGCGTAGTAGCCGGTGATCCGCGCCCCGGCCAGGTAGACCGGCCCGGAGACGCCGGGCACGTCGCTGGCCAGCATCTCGATCCGCTTGAAGATGCCGCCGAGCACGGCCCGCGGCAGCAGGTTGAGGCCGAAGGCGATCTCCTGGGTGTGGGCCAGCGCCGGCTCGCGCCGCCAGCCGCCGACGATGGCGCCGATCTGCCGGATCCGCTCGGCCGGGTCGGCAACGTCGGCCGGCAGCTTCATCCGCGTCAGCGTGATCCGGTTCCCGCCGATGCCGTCGCCGTCGGTCCGGATGCTCACCGGGACGGTCACCCGCACCTCGCCGAGCGCCGCGCCCTGGTGCTCGTGGTAGCGGTGCATGGCGTCGGTCATCGCGGCCAGGAAGGCGTCGTTGAGGTGCCCGCCGGACGCCAGGGCGGCGTCGTGCAGGCCGGCGAACGGCACGTCCAAGGTCGCCAGCAGCCGGTTCGTCCGCCGCTCCCCCAGCAGCGTCGACAGCGGCTTGTTGACCGGGGCGACGAACTTGCCGATCGAGCGCGCGGTCGCGACGCCGCTGCGCAGCACCGCGAGCGGGTGCCGGGCCGCGCGGAGCGACTCGGCCGGGACGGCTCGGGCCACGTGGCCGGCGGCCTCGGCCGCCTCGGCGGCGTCGTCGGCGAGGGTGAGCGCGGTCAGCACCAGCGGCGAGGCCGGGTGCCCGTCCGGCGGCGGCGGCAGCTCGACCGAGGTCGGGATCTCCGGGCCGACGTCCATGACGAGGGAGGCGAGTTGCATGCCGCCGATGCCGTCGGTGAGCGAGTGGTGCAGCTTGGTCACGAAGGCGGCCCCGCCGTCGGACATGCCCTCGAGCAGGGTGAACTCCCACAGCGGGCGGCTGCGGTCGAGGTCGGCCATCGCGGCGGTGCGGCCGAACTCCAGCACCTCGGCCCAGCCGCCGGGGGCGCCGACGTGGGCCCGCCGGAGGTGGTAGTCCAGGTCGAAGTCCTCGTCGGCACTCCAGCGCGGCGGCCCGATGCGCAGCGGTGGCGCCTGCACCCGCATGCGAAGGCGCGGCATGAGCCGGGTGAGCCGGTCGATCCGCAGCCGCAGCGCGTCCCAGTCGGGCGGGGTCGCGAGCCGGATGACCGCGACGATCGTGGAGCGGAGGACGGGGTCCTTCTCCATGTACCAGGCGAAGGCATCGCTGTGCAGCATCCGGTCGGTCGGTGTCATGGCATTCACCTCGGACCTCACGGTAGGGCGGCGAGGCCGCGGCGCCTCAGGGCCGAACGTCATGTCGGCGCCGGGCCGGAGCTACCCCACAAGACGTCCGGGACTTTGCTCCCCTGCGCGAACGCGTGCCACCCCGTAGCCTCGGCCTCGAGGGAATCGGGGGCCTCGAAATGTCTGCATGCGCGCGTCTCACAGCTCGGCCACGAAATCGCGCGACGGCCGCGCTCGGCGCCGCGGTTCTCGTGGGCGTCCTCGTTGGCGGGCTCGTCCCGCTGTTCGTCCCGGCTGCCGCAGCCGCGGCGAGCGCCCCGGCCGGAACGGCGGCGGTGCCCCGGCCCGACCACGTGGTCATCGTCGTCGAGGAGAACCGGGCCGATTCGAAGATCGTCGGCAGCCCGGACGCACCGTTCATCACGGCGCTGGCCGCGGACAACGCCGACTTCACCCAGTCCTACGCCGAGACCCACCCCAGCCAGCCCAACTACCTGGCCCTGTTCTCCGGGTCGTTCAACGGCATCACCGACGACAGCTGCCCGCACACCCTCACCGGCCCCAACCTCGGCGACGAGCTGGCCGCGGCCGGGCTCAGCTTCGCGGCCTACTCGGAGGATCTGCCGAGCGTCGGCTACACCGGCTGCACCAGCGGCAAGTACGTGCGCCGGCACGCACCCTGGGTGAACTTCCCGTCGATCCCGGCCGCGGCCCACCAGCCGTTGACCGCCTTCCCCACCGACTACTCGACCCTGCCGGCCGTCACCTTCGTCATCCCCAACCTCGACAACGACATGCACGACGGCAGCATCGCGCGAGGCGACGCCTGGCTGCAGGCCCACCTCGGCGGCTACATCGGGTGGGCGAAGACCCACAACAGCCTGTTCGCCCTGACCTTCGACGAGGACGACGGCTCCGACAACAACCGGATCGCCACCGTGCTGGCCGGCGAGCGGGTGGTCCCGGGCAGCTACAGCGATCGGATCGACCACTACAGCCTGCTCCGGACGATCCAGGATGCCTACGGGTTGGCGCCGATCGGCAACAGCGTGCCGGCGGACCCGATCCTCTCCGTCTGGTCGCCGCCCGCAGGCGACCAGGTGCCGGTGGCCCGGATGACCGTCGACTGCTCCGGGCAGCACTGCGCGGTCGACGGTTCGGCGTCCGGCGATCCGGACGGCTCGATCGTCGACTACGCCTGGAACTTCGGCGACGGCGGCACCGCGCACGGCACCACGGCCACGCACGACTACGCCACGGCCGGGAGCTACCCGATCCGGCTGGTCGTGACCGACAACGCCGGTGCGGCGACGAGCACGACGCAGACCGTCCCGGCCGCCGCGCCCAGCGCGCCGTTCGTCCGGGACACCTTCCAGCGGACGGTCGCGTCCGGGCTCGGCTCGGCCGATGCGGGTGGGCCGTGGACGGTCCTGGGGTCGGCCGCGAACACCTCCGTCCAGCCCGGGGCGGCGGCGTTCAACGTGCCGGCGGGCGTGACGACCGGGGGATACCTCGCGAGCGGGGCGCGCTCGGACACCGACATCACCGCGACGATGACCCCGAACCTCGCGGTCACCGGAACCGGCCTGTACCTCACCGAGATCGGCCGCCGGGTCGCGAGCAACGAGTACCGGGCACAGCTCCGGATCTCCGCGAGCAACGCAGTCTCGCTGCGGATCATCCGGCTCAGCGGCGGGGCGGAGACGACACTGACCTCCGGCTACACGCTCCCCGGCGTCACGTACCGGGCCGGCATGGGGCTGACGATCAGGTTCCAGGCGGTCGGCACGAACCCGACGACGCTGCGGGCCCGCGCATGGGCCAAGGGCAGCGCGGAACCGAGCGGTTGGCCGGCCGCCACCTCGGACTCGGTCGCCGCGCTGCAAGTGGCCGGTGCGGTCGGCGCGTTCGCCTACCTGTCGCGAACCGCCACGACGACGCCGCTGACCGTGGCGCTGTCCGACCTCACCGCGCGCCCGACCGCCGGGTCGACGACCCAACCGCCGACCGCGTCCGTCGCGACCTCGTGCACCGGGCTGACGTGCAGTGCCGACGGCACCGCGTCCACCGACCCCGACGGCACCATCCGCTCCTACGCGTGGGACTTCGGGGACGGCGCGACGGCGGCCACGGCCACTGCGAGCCACACCTACGCCGCCGGTGGCACCTACCCGGTGCTGCTGTCGGTGGTCGACGACGCCGGCGCCAGCGCGGCCCGCAGCCGCCTGGTCACCGTCGCGGCGAGCAACGGGCAGCCGCCGGTGGCCGCCTTCACCGCCACCCCGACCTACCTGACCGCGAGCTTCGACCCGTCCGGTTCCTCCGACCCCGACGGCAGCATCACCGGCTACGCCTGGACGTTCGGCGACGGCGCGACCAGCATCGCCGCCGCGCCGTCGCACACCTACGCGCTCGCCGGCACCTACGGCGTCACGCTGACCGTCACCGACGACCAGGGCCTGACCGGCACGACCAGCGGCTCCGTGACGGTCACCCAGCCGCCCGATCAGCCGCCGGTCGCGTCGTTCACGGCCACGCCCACCGATCTCACCGTCGCGTTCGACTCGTCCGGATCGTCCGACCCGGACGGCCGCATCACCGGCTACGCCTGGACGTTCGGCGACGGCGCGACCAGCACGGCCGCCTCGCCGTCGCACACCTACCCGGCCAGTGGCACGTACACCGCGACCCTGACCGTCACCGACGACCGCGCCGTGAGCGCGAGCACCAGCCGGTCCGTGACCGTGAGCGCCCCGCTCGAGACGACGTACGGCACCGACACGTTCACCCGGACCACGGCCACCGGTTCGTGGGGTTCAGCCGACGTCGGCGGCGCGTGGACGCTGAGCAGCGGCAGCAGCCAGTTCACGGTCACCGGCACGACCGGGCGGATCCGGATGCCCGCGGGCGGATCGCCGACGCTCGCGCTGCTGTCCACCATCCGGCAGGCCGACACCGACACCGCGATCGACTGCACGCTCGCCGCGCTGCCGAACGGCAGTGGCGGGTACATCTCGGTGCTCGCCCGCCGTGCGGGGACCTCCGACTACCGGCTGCGGGCCCGCTACACCGCCGACGGCAAGATCCGCTTGTTCGTGTCGAGCCTGGTGAGCAACCACGAGACCGTATTGCGCTCGGTGACCCTGCCCGAGACCTACCGGGCCGGCGACGCGTTCCGGCTCCGGTTCCGGGTCAGCGGCTCGGCACCGAGCACGCTGCGCGGATCGATGTGGAAGGTCGGCACGGCCGAGCCGGCGACCCCCCAGATCTCGTTCACCGACGCGACCGCGGCCCTGCAGGGCACCGGGGTGGTCGGGTTGTCGACCTACCTCTCGTCCGCCGCGACCAACGGCCCGGTCGACGTCCTCTTCGACAACCTGTCGATCGTGCGCCCGAACTGATCCGAACCAACCGAGAGCAGTGCTCTTGCAAATCACTGGACGCCGGGTGCATGATGGAGTTAACCGAGAGCAGTGCTCTCGCAAACCTCGTCGAAGGAGCATCTGATGACCGACAAGCGCTACGTCGAGCCGGGCTGGTTCACCACCCACGTCTTCAACCGGGCCGTGCGCCGGCTGACCCGGTGGGGCCTCAGCGTGGCCGGTTCCCGCGAGCTGCGGGTCCGCGGCCGCAAGAGCGGCGAGTGGCGCTCAACGCCGGTCAACCTGCTCACGGTCGACGGCGACCGGTACCTGGTCGCGCCGCGCGGCACCACGCAGTGGGTCCGCAACATCCGGGCCAGCCGGGCGGGTGAGCTGCGGGTCGGGCGCCGGTCCGAGCCGTTCCGCGCCGAAGAGCTGCCGGATGAGGTCAAGCTGCCCGTCCTGCGCGAGTACCTCCGCCGCTGGGGCTGGGAGGTCGGCGCCTTCTTCGAGGGGATCGACAAGAACTCCAGCGACGACGAGATCACCCGGATCGCCGCCGATTTCCCGGTGTTCCGGGTCCGGCCGGCCGCCTGAGCCGCCCCGCTCCCCCGGTCGCAAGTCCGGGCCGCCGGACCGCCCCATCCGGCCGTGATTTCTGCCAGGCTCGAACGGGCAGGCCGATCACGGAGGTGCAGTACATGGGCGAGGACGTCGAGAGCACCACGTTCGACCGGCGGGACCGGCAGCAGTACCGCGAGAAGCTGCGGACCTGCCTGGACGTGTTCGCCCGGATGCTGGGCGAGTCGAAGTTCGACTTCGAGCGCCCGCTGACCGGCCTGGAGATCGAGTTCAACCTCATCGACGGCCACCACGACCCGGCGATGCGCAACGCCGAGGTGCTCAACGCGATCGCGAACGACGACTTCCAGACCGAGCTCGGCCAGTTCAACATCGAGATCAACGTCAAGCCCCGGAGCCTGATCGGGAGCTCGGCCGCGGAGCTGGAGCAGGAGCTGCGGGCCAGCCTCAACGACGCGGAGTCCCGGGCCAGCTCGGCCGGCGCCCACATCGTGATGATCGGCATGCTGCCGACGCTGACCCCCGAGCACCTCACCGCCGACTCGTTCAGCGTGAACCCGCGCTACCAGCTCATCAACGAGCAGATCTTCGCCGCCCGGGGCGAGGATCTGCGGATCTCGATCGACGGCCCGGAGCGACTCACGACCTACGCCGACACGATCGCGCCCGAGGCGGCGTGCACGAGCGTCCAGTATCACCTGCAGGTCAGCCCGCAGGACTACGCCGCCACCTGGAACGCCGCCCAGTGCATCGCGGGCGTCCAGCTGGCCCTGGGCGCCAACTCCCCCTTCCTGTTCGGCAAGGAGCTCTGGCGCGAGACGCGGGTCGCGCTGTTCGAGCAGGCGACCGACACCCGGCCGCAGGAGCTGAAGGAGCAGGGCGTCCGGCCGCGCGTGTGGTTCGGCGAGCGATGGATCACCTCGGTCTTCGACCAGTTCGAGGAGAACGTACGGTACTTCCCGGCCCTGCTGCCGGTGTGCGACCCCGAGAACCCGGTCGAGGTGCTCGACCGCGGCGATACCCCCAAACTCGCCGAGCTGCGCATGCACAACGGCACGATCTATCGCTGGAACCGTCCGGTGTACGACGTCTTCCGCGGCAAGCCCCACCTGCGGGTCGAGAACCGGGTGCTGCCGGCCGGGCCGACCGTGGTCGACGTCCTCGCCAACGGCGCCTTCTACTACGGGACGCTGCGCGCGCTCGTCGAGCAGGACCGCCCGCTGTGGTCACAGATGTCGTTCTCGGCCGCGTTCGACAACTTCGAGGCCGGTGCCCGCCGCGGCATCGATGCCCAGCTGTTCTGGCCCGGCCTCGGCGAGGTACCGGCCAGCGAGCTGGTGCTGCGCCGCCTGCTGCCACTCGCCCACCGCGGCCTCGCGTCCTGGGGCGTCGACTCGGCCATCAGCGACCGGCTGCTCGGCATCATCGAGCGGCGCTGCACGACCCACCAGAACGGCGCGGAGTGGCAGGCCCGGACCTTTCACCGGATCGACGAGCAGCGCCAGCCGCTCGACCGGCGCGACGCGCTGCGCGAGATGCTGCGCCGCTACGTGGAGCACATGCACAGCAACGAGCCGGTGCACACCTGGCCGGTGGACTGAGCCGCGTCAGCTGTTCACCCGGCGAGCCGGCCCCGCTCGTCGCTGACCCACATGCCGATCAGCCCCCGGTAGTGCGCGATGAACTGGTCGTGCTCGTGGGCCGGGAACGTCGAGCGGACCGTGTCGACCAGCAACCGGTCGAAGTCGGGCCCGGCGAACCATCCCAGCGCGACCTCGTCGAGATGCGTCAGCCGGCTGGCACAGAAGTCGGCGTAGCGCTCGGTCTCGAAGTAGTCGTCGGCCAGCGCCCGGTAGGCCGCGAGCTTCTCGCCGTAGCCGAGGTCGGTGCGGTCGGCGATGTCGAAGTAGCGGCGGGTGTCGAGGTCGTACCGCGGCTGCCGGCCGGTCACCGCGCAGAACATCGACCACCGCACCAGCGCCTTGATGGCCCACGGGAAGTAGTAGTGCAGGCTGGTGATCGCGACGTCCGGGCACGCGTTCGCGTAGTCGATCGGGTACACCACGCCGTCCTTGACGAGGGTCTCGCAGGAGTTGAACTCCCACCGGAAGAACGCGTTGACGAGACGCCCGATCGTGACCGCCTCGTCCCCGGTGGCGGCGTCGAGGAAGTCGTGGGTGACCGAGTAGCGGCCGTGCATCGGCTGGTCGGGGTCGAACTTCATCACCATCGTCTCGGCCCCGATGGACAGGCTGCGGGCGAAGACATCGAACCCGTCGACCGCCTTCTGCAGGTGCATCAGCCGCTGGCCGGATTCGTCGTAGGCGCGGTGCAGTTCGGCGCTGTTGCGGATGCGGCTCACGCCCACCCACGCGCCACCGTCGTAGGGCTTCATGTAGATGGGGTAACCGAGCTGCTCGGCGAGGGCGTCGAGGTCGAACGGCCGGTTGTACCGCGCCGCGGTGTAGGCGTACTTCGCGTTCTCGGGCGGGTGCTTGAACGGGACGAGGACGGTCTCGGGGACGTGCAGCCCGAGCCGCATCATCGCGCAGTACGCGGCGTGCTTCTCCATGCTCTGGAACGTGAACGGGCTGTTGAGCAGGTAGACGTCGTCGGTCAGTGCGACCTTCTTCAACCACTCGCGCGGGTGGTAGTACCAGTAAGCCAGCCGGTCGATGACCACGTCGTACCGCGGCTTGCTGCGCAGGTTGAACGGCTCTATCGTGATCCGCTCGACGTCGAAGGCGTGCGTGTGGACGAGGCCGTCGGTGACCGTCCCGGTCTGCCGGACCAGCGCCTCGAAGGCCGTCGGCCAGTCGTTCTCGGTGCCGAGCAGCAGCCCGATCAGGTGCGATGAGTCGGTCACGGTGCCTCCTTCAGCAGAACCGGGGCAGGTGGTGGCGGAGCTGGGCCTGCCACGACGGCCAGTCGTGCGCGATGTCGTGCCCCCACACGTCGAGTTCGTACCGCAGGCCCTTCTCGGCCAGCCGGGCGGCGAACTCGCGGGTGCTCGGCAGCGCCCCGGTCGGCTGGACCTCCCAGGCCCCCTGCCCGACGACGAGCAGCAGGCTCAGCCGGCTGCGCAGCCAGTCCAGGTGGGCGCCGTGCAGGTTGCTCACGTAGGCCATCGGGTTGTGGAAGTAGGTGGCCTCCCCCGGCTCACCCCAGCCCGACCACGTCGTGGGGTCGTAGTTGCCGGACAGGCCGATGGCGAGCGGGAAGACGTCCGCGTGGCGCAGCGCGATGTTGGCGGCGTGGTAGGCGCCGAGGCTCGGGCCGAGCACGGCGAGTTCCTGCGGTCCGCCGCAGTCGCGCGCGATCCACGGGACGACCGTGTCGAGGACCCAGCGCTCATAGCCCTCGTGCTGCCGGGCCCGCTCCTCGGTGGGGCGGCTGCGGTCGGACCACGAGTGGGCGTCACCGCTGTCGACGCAGTACAGCTTCAGGCGGCCGGCGTCGATCAGGTCCGCGATCGCAGCCACCATGCCGTGATCCTCGAAGTCCCAGGCGCGCCCCTGCTCGGCCGGGAAGGCGAGCACCGGCCGGCCGTAGTGGCCGTAGGCGATCAGCCCGCCCGGGCCGAGCTCCGCGTGCTCACGCCGCACGGTCGCCCGCCACCTGGCTGATCAACCGGGTCAGGTGCGGGTCGAGCGCGTCCCGCCAGGCGGTGTAGTTGTGCGCGTCGCGCACGAGCGCCAACTCGAGCGGGTAGCCGAGCGCGCGCAATCGGTCGGCCATCGCCTCGTTGTTGGCCCGGTTCTCCTCCACCGTCCCGCAGGTGAGGACGGTGGGCACGGCGGCCGGGTCCGGACCGCCGCCGGCGAGGTGGGCGACGAAGCCGGTGACGGCCGCGAAGCCACTGAACCCGGATTCCTGCGGGTCGAGCTCGGGCGTGAAGAAGCTGCCCGACTGCAGCAGCAGCGCCTGGAACACGCCCGGGTGCGTGTGGTGGGCGTGCAGCATCGCCAACCCGCCGAGGCTCACCCCGACGCCGACCCGGCCGTTCACGGCCACGTGGCCGTCGACGGCGGGCAGCACGTCGGCGCACAGCGCTCGGGCGTACGCGCGGTTGGCCGAGTACCAGTCGTTGCGGTCGCCCGGGTCGAGCAGTGCCGCCCGCACCGGCGGCACGGTCCCCGCGGCGATCGCGGCGCCGAGGCAGCCCGTGACCCGCCCGAGCCGGTCATACTCGGGACCGTCGTGGACGACGACCAGTGGCGCCGGCTGCCCCGGCTCCAGGCCCGCCGGCGCCCACAGGGCCACGCTCACCGCCGTCCCCAGCTCGGCCGATGCGACCTCGAGGGCCTGCTCGACGCCCGGGATCGGGTCACGATCGAGCCAGGACGGGCGCCGGTAGTCGGCGAACTCCAGCACCGACTTGTCGCCGAACGCGCCGCCGGCCCGCAGCGGGTTGCCGGGGTCGGTGATCGTCGTGCGGTGGCCGTTGTGGTCCTCGACCTCGAGCAGGTACTCCAGCCGGGCGACGCCTGGCCGCGCCACGACGAGCTCCCACCCCTCGGCGCTGCGGGTGAAATCGGCCGGCAGCCCGATCTCCTGGACGAGCCGCACGGCGGCCAGCCGGCGGGACCGGTCGGGCAGCGCGAAGCTCACCGACTGGTCGTCGATCAACACCGGCACCCCTCGGACCCTAGCGGGAGTGTCCCGTCATCCGCTGGGTCCGAAGCGCTCGACCCGCACCCGTTCGGCCGGGACGCCGGCCGCCATGAGCAGCTCCCCCGCCGCCTCCGCGAACGGCGCCGACCCGCACACGTAACAGGTGGCCCCGTCGAAGCCGAGGCCCGCTACCTCGGCCGCGGTCAGCCGCCCCGCCGGCCGTTCGCCGTAGGCCTCCCGGGTCACCGCGAGCAGCGCCCCGCCCGCGGCCAGTTCGCCGCCGTAGGGCAGGTCCATCCAGGTGCGGGCCGAGACGGCCAGCCGTAGCCGGTCGGCGTGCCCGACATCGCGGGCGTGCCGCAGCATCGCGACCAGGGGAACGGCGCCGGATCCGCCCGTCACCCCGACCGCCGGCGCCGAGGCGTCCCACACGAACCAGCCGCCGATCGGGCCGCGGAGATCCAGCTCGTCGCCGACCTGCACGACGTCGGCCAGGAAGGTCGAGACCTCGCCGTCGTCCAGCCGCTCGATGTAGAACTCCAGCAGCGGGTCGGACGGCGGCGACGCGACCGAGTACGAGCGCTGGGCCACGTAGCCGTCGTCGGCGGTGAGCCGGATGACGTAGTGCTGGCCGGGCAGGTGGTCGACGCGGTCCGGCACCTCGACGCGGAGCACCACGGCGCGCGGCGTCGGATGCTCGACCGCCCGCACGGTGGCCCGGCGCCAGCCGCCCGCCGGGGCCGCGCGGGTGATCGGCCGCTCAGTCACCCTGGTAACGCTGTTCGCGCCAGGGATCGCCGAGGTCGTGGTAGCCGTTGCGCTCCCAGAACCCGGGCTGGTCGCGGTCGAGCAGGGTCAGCTTGGTGACCCACTTCGCACTCTTCCAGAAGTACAGGTGCGGGACGAGCAGCCGCACCGGGCCGCCGTGCTCGCGGGGCAGCGGCTTGCCCTCGTGGGACCAGACGATCCAGGCCTGTCCACCGGTGATGTGCTCCAGCGGCAGGTTGGTCGTGTAGCCCGTCGTCGAGGTGGCCAGGACGAACGCCGCGCCGGCCTGCGGTCGCACCGCCTCCAGGAGCAGGTCGACCGACACCCCGCCGAAGCTGGTACCGAGCTTGGACCAGGTCGTGACGCAGTGGATGTCGCCCTGGAAGTCCGACTGCGGCAGAGCGTGCAGGTCGGCCCAGCTCCACGTGTGCGGATTCTCGACCAGCCCGTCGACGCTCATCGTCCAGCGGTCGGGGTCGAGCCGGGGTGTGATCTCGGCCGTCAGGACCGGGAAGTCGCGACCGGTGTCGTACTGACCGGGCGGGAGTCGCGGGTCGCGCTCGGCGTGCCGGCGTCCGACGAAGCCTCGGGTTGATCCAGCCATGGCGCCAGTCTGGCGTATCGGAGCCTGGGGCGGCACCCGGCGACGCACTGGCCTTCCCCCTGGTCGACGGTCGGTCGGGCCAACCGTCAACTACCGGGTGAGCCAGATGCGCCAGAGAGCGGACGGATCCGACAGCGGGTCACCGTGCACCAGGCTGAAGTGGGCCGGCCCGCCGACCCGCAGCCGCCCGGCATCCTCGTCGCCCAGCAGCTGACCGCCGCGCCAGGTGGCCGCGGCCAGTGCGACGTGCGCTTCGATGCCGGCCGCGACGAGCGCCTCAACCTCCCAGGCGAGCTGGTTGGCGCGCAGCGAGCCGCCGCCGAAGTCCGAGCCGGCCGCGATGGCCACGCCGGCCCGGTGGGCCAGGCGGATGCTCTCCTCGGCCCGCTCGCGCCGCGCGGCGATGCGGGTCACGCCGGCCGGATCGGTGAACCGGTCGATGCGCGACGTCGACCCGAACGTCTGCCACGAGTGCAGCACGGCCAGGGTGGAGACCACGGTGACCCCGTTCGCCGCGAGGAGGGCCGCGGCATCGGCATCCAGGTCGAAGCCGTGCTCCAGGCTGTCGACGCCGGCCGCCGCCCCGACCCGGGCGCCGGGGAGCACACCGGAGTGGGCGGCGACGGTGGCCCCGCGGTCGTGAGCCGCCCGCACCGCCGCACGCACCTCGTCGATGCTGAACGGCGCGGTGTCGGCGTCCGGCCCGTCGAGGTAGAGCTTCACCAGATCGGCGCCGTCGTCCAGCTGCTGGGTGACCGCGGCGACCAGGTCGGCGCCGTGCTCGACCTCGACGGCCAGGCCCGGCGGCAACGAGCCGGCCCGGGTCAGCCAGGTGCCGGCGGCGCGGACGTAGGGCCGGTCGGGCGCACCCGTCCAGCGGTCGCGGAGTTCGAGGCTGAGGGCGCGGACCCGGCCGTCGGCGTTCGGCCGGCGGGGTGCGCCGACGTCGCGGGCCCACCGGATGCCGGCCCGCACCATCGACTCGCCGTTGTCCTCGCCGACGGCGAGCAAATCGGCGCTGCTGTCGTTGCCGCGTTCGACCCACCGGGCGCCACCGGGCATGGACAGGTGGGCGTGCGAATCGACGAGCCCCGGGACGATCGTCGCACCCGAGCCGTCGACGAGGTCGGCGTCCAGGCCGCCCGGGTCGGGCGCCTCGTCCGCGCTCCACAGGCCGGCCACCCGCCCGTGATCGACGAGGAGGGTCACGCCGCGCTGCAGTTCCGCCGAGGTGCCGTCGGCGAGCGCTGCGTCGACCACAGCGACCCGGGGGGCCGTCAATCGCGACATGCTCCTCATTCTGCGCACCTCGGGTCCGGCCGTCGCGGCCGACCCGGATGTGAATCGCGCGAGCCTGGAAATTCTGGGTCGAACGGCGGTTCCGGAGAGCGCTTCGACGGGATCAGGCTCGAATCATGACCAGGCTCGGGATCGTGCTGGGCGCCGGTGGCGTCCTCGGGCAGGCGTACCACTCCGGTGTGCTGGCCGCACTGCACCAGGAGATCGGTTTCGACCCGCGGCCGGCCGAGGTGGTTGTCGGGACGTCGGCCGGGTCGATCACGGCCGCGCTGATCCGGCTCGGCGTCTCCCCGGCCGGGCTGGCCTCGTGGACGCTGCGCGCGCCGCTGGCCGACGACGCCGAGATCATCCAGCGCACAGCCGACGCCGCGGCGGTCGAGTTCGAGCCGCTGCGGGCCGCACACCTGCTGCGGGTGCCCAGCGCCCCGAGCGTGCACATGATCCGGCGGGCCGTCATCCGGCCGTGGCAGTTCCGTCCGCTCGCCGCCGGGCTCGCGTTGCTCGCCCCGGGGCGCAACGACATCGTCGAGCAGCTGTCGGCCCTGGTCGAGCTGGACAGCGTCCCGTGGCCCGACCAGGCGCTCTGGATCTGCGCGGTGCGGCGCCGGGACGGCCGGCGCATCGTCTTCGGCCGCAGCGACGCCCCGCCGGCCCAGCTGCATCTGGCCGTCGCAGCCTCCTGCGCGGTGCCGGGCTACTTCACGCCGGTCGACATCGGCGGGATCACCTACGTCGACGGCGGCGCACACTCGCCCACCAATGCCGCGATCCTGCGCTCCCTCGCACTTGACCTCGTCGTCATCGTCTCGCCGATGAGCGGCCCGCCCGGACCGCGGCCGAACCTGTACTCCGCGTCCCGCCGGCACGCCGCCCGGCTGCTGCGGCACGAGGTCAAGGCGCTGCACGAGGCCGGGATCAAGACGGCGGTGTTCTCGCCCAACGCCGACGTCCAGCGCGTCATGGGCGACGACCTCATGTCCTACGGCCCGGTCCACAGCGTCGTCGCCGAGTCGCAGCGCGCGACCCGGAAGGCGCTGGCCGAGCCGGCGCTGCGCGAGATCCTGCAGGCGGCCACCCGGACCGACCCGGCCGAACGCCCCTGACGAGGTCGCTTGCTGAGGGCCTACTGGTCGAAGGCGATGTCGCCGGGCTGGTAGCCGGGGACGACGACCTGGCCGGTCGGGTAGGCCGGCACCCACTCCCAGCCGTCGGCGGTGTGGATGCGCCGGGCCGGGACGGTCAGCGAGAACGGGGTCCCGGTCGGGGCGCGGGTGACGCCGTCGAGGACGACCGAACCGGCCAGGGCCGCGCCGGTCGCCGAGTCGGCGGCCGTCACCGTCACCATCACCGGGCGACGGAACGGCACGACGGCGGGGCTCACGCTCGTGGTCATCGCGTGCAGCACCGGCGCCACGACCACCGGGACGTCGGCCGTGAAGTCGCCGAACCAGGTGACGAGCTCCTGCACCATCCGCCACTGGAAGTGATAGGTGCCGGCGGTGGTGGGCGCGGTGATCTGGAAGGTGAAGGTCACCTCGTCGCCGGGCGCGACGTCGTGCGGCAGCTCGACGCGGTTCAGCCCCCACGTCGAGTTGTCCTGCGGGTTCTGGGCGCCGAGCCGGAACGGGTTGCTGCCACCGGACGTCCACGTGGTGCCGCCGAGGTTCTGGAACGTGACGGCGGCCGGGACGGTCTGCCCGGGGGTGAGCGGTGAGGGCATGTCGGCCGAGACGAACAGCGCGTTGGACGGTAGCGGCGTCGTCGGCTCCAGCGTGGCCGGGCTGTTGAAGACGTACTTCGTCCGGAAGAAGCCGCGGATGTTGCCGTTGATGTTGACGTTGTGCGTGATCGGCGTCGTATGCGTCGGGTTGCCGAGGTCGAGCGACAGCTGCACGTCGTCGGCCGCCGTGGGGGACGTGTTCGGGTCGTAGAGGTGCAGCGTGAGGCGGTTGTTGTCGTCGACCTCGTAGGCGTGGGCCAGCACCTGGTGGTTGTGCCCCATCATCGTCGGGTCGGTGGTGTAGACGGTGACCAGTCCGAGCGGGGAGAGCATCCCGCCGTCGATGTCGGCCTTGATCCGCGGCCACTCCTCCATGATCGTCTTCCAGGCGACGCCGCGACGCGTGACGAACCAGATGCCGGTGTCGTGGTCGGGCGTGTTCATCCACTCGTAGTACTTCAGGACGCCGGCCGGGACGTCGAAGCTGGCGAACAGCCGGGACACGATGTAGTTGAACAGCGGGCTGTCCCCCGGCGGGTTGCTCGTGTCCGGGATCGGCGGCAGTCCGGCCGTGAACACGTCGATGACCGTGTAGACCATCCCGCCGCACAGGCCGTTGCTCGCGTTCCCGATCGGGATCTTGCCCAGCGGGCCGGCGTCGATGAGGACGTCCGGTTCGTTGGGCCAGGAGTTCGTGAAGTGCAGTCCGTCCACGCTGGCCCGGAACCCGGGCACCGCGTTGCTCATAGCCATCTCCGCCCCCGTCGTCGTGGTTTCTGCTCAGGAGGGGGCTCGCCGACCCGGTGATACGGGCCGGTCCTCGACCCGGACAACCCGCAGTTCCGGGGACTATGGCGGCGACTCCGACCACGATGCTTGAATCAGGCGCGTGGCTCAGTCCGCCGGCGACGGCTCCCGTCCGTGGCTGCGCTGGTACGCGCCGGGGGTTCCGCGTCAGGTGCGGGTACCCGACGTCCCCCTCCACCAGTTGCTGGACGACGCCGCGGCGGACTTCCCGCGCACCACGGCGCTCGCCTTCCTCGGCCGGACGATGACCTACCGGGCCCTGGCCGACGCGGTCGACCGGTTCGCCGGCGCGCTCGCCGGCCTGGGAGTGGCCAAGGGCGACCGGGTGGCGCTGATCCTGCCGAACTGCCCGCAGAACGTCATCGCGTTCTTCGCCGTCCTACGCCTGGGCGCGGTGGTCGTCCAGCACAACCCGCTCTACACGCCCGCCGAGCTGGGCCATCAGCTCGCCGACAGCGGGGCGACCGTCGCGATCGTCTACGACGGCGCCTACCGCCACCTCGAGAAGGTGCGGGCCGACACGCAGCTGCGGCACGTCATCGTGACCTCGCTGGTCGATTACCTGCCGTCAGGCAAGCGGTTGGCGCTGCGCCTGCCGTTCGGCAGCGTCCGCGAGAAGCGCGAGCAGCTGGTCACCGAGCTGCCCAGCGACGCCGACGTGCTGGACTTCGGCCGGCTGGTGCGCTCCCCCGCCGGCCGCGCGCCGGACGTCGAGTTCAACCCCGAGCGCGATCTCGCCCTGCTCCAGTACACCGGCGGGACGACCGGGCTGCCGAAGGGCGCGATGCTGACGCACCGCAACCTCGTGGCCAACGCCTACCAGACCTGTGCCTGGGACCCGGATCTCGTGCGGGGCGAGGAGACGGTGCTCGCGGCCCTGCCGATCTTTCACGCATACGGCCTGACGATGTGCCTGACGATGCCCATCCTCATCGCCGGGACGATCGTGCTGCTGCCGACCTTCGACCTCGGGCTGCTCTTCGCCGCGATCGACAAGTGGCATCCGACCGTCTTCCCCGGCGTGCCGCCGATGTACGACCAGATCAGCCGGTCGCGGCGCACGGGCCGGCACGACCTGCGCTCGATCCGTACCTGCGTCTCGGGCGCGATGCGGCTGCCGCCGGAGATCGCCGAGCGATTCGCCGAGGTCACGGGTGGCCGGGTGGTCGAGGGGTACGGGCTGACCGAGAGCTCACCGGTGGCCCTCGCGAACCCGCTCGACCGGGCGCGGCCGGGGACGATCGGCGTGCCGTTGCCGGGCACCGACATGCGGATCGCGCACCCGGACGACCCGGCGCTCGACGCGCCGGTCGGGGTGCCGGGCGAGCTGTGCATCCGTGGCCCGCAGGTGTTCCGCGGCTACTGGCGGCAGTCGAAGGAGTCGCAGGCGATGCTGCAGGCCGGGTGGCTGCACACCGCCGACATCGCCATGATGGACGCCGACGGCTTCGTCACCATCATCGACCGCAAGCGCGACGTGATCATGGCGAGCGGGTTCAGTGTCTTCCCGTCCGAGGTCGAGGAGGTGCTGGCCGAACATCCGGCCGTCGACTCGTGCGCCGTGGCCGGGGTGTCGCACTACTACCGCGGCGAGACGGTGAAGGCGTTCGTCGTGCTGCGCGACGGCGCCCAGGTCAGCGAGGAGGAGCTGCGCCGCTTCTGCGCGGCCCGCCTGGTGGCCTACAAGGTGCCGTCGTCGTTCGAGTTCCGGGCCGAACTGCCGCGCAACATGCTCGGCAAGGTCCTGCGGCGGGTGCTACGCGACGAGCATGAGGCGCAGCGCGGCCACCCCGTGCCCGCGACGGCGGCCGCCGACGAGACGATCGCGCCCCAACCGGTGCCGACCCCGGTCGGGGCGCCGGCGCCGTCGGGGTGGTCGGAGCCGGCGACCGTCCACACCGCGAACGGCACGCTGAACGGGGCCTACCTCATCGACGAGCTGGAGCGGCTGGTGCGGTTGCGCGATGCCGGCGCGCTCACCGATGCCGAGTTCGCCTCGGCCAAGGCCCGGCTGCTGGGTTAGCCGACGTTCGGCCTCTTCGGCTTGTCGCTTGCGGCAGGATGTCGCCATGGACAAGGGGCGGGCCGAGGCGTTCAGCGACGGCGTCCTCGCGGTGGCCATCACGCTGCTCGCGCTCGACCTGCACCTCGACGCGACCGGGCACGGCAGCGTCGCCCACCAGCTGCGGGAACGGTGGCCGACCTTCGCCGCCTACATCGTGAGCTTCTTCGTCATCGGCGTGATCTGGGTGAACCACCATGCGCTGTTCCTCCTGATCGACCGGGTCGATCGCATCCTTCTCTTCGAGAACCTGCTGCTGTTGATGTTCGTCACCACCCTGCCGTTCACGACGTCGACGCTGGCCGACTTCGTGCGCGAAGGCGGCGCCGACGCCCGCTGGGCGGTGCTGCTCTACGGCATCTCGAACATCGGCATGTCCCTCGGCTTCGGCGCGATGTTCAGCCGGATGGTGAATCACGGCCTGCTCGCGACGCCGGTTCCGGCCGACGTGGGCAAGCGGGCCACCCGCCGGTTCGGGCTCGGCTCGATCGGCTACCCGCTGGCGACCGTCGCCGGGCTCATCTGGCCGCCGCTCGTGCTGATCGCGATCGGCGCCCTCGCGCTGTACTACATGTTCGAGCAGACCCAACTGCTGCCGCCGGCCGCCGAGCCGACGATCTGACGGCACTACGCTGCGGCGATGGGCGCGTCCTTCCCGGTGGGGTTTATCGGCGTGCTGGCGGTCCTGGCGTTCGTTGCCCTGACGGTGCAGTCCCGGCCGTACCGCGACGGAGTCGTCACGACCGGGACGGTGGTGTCGACCACCGCGGAGACGACCCGGTTCGACACGTCGTCGGGGCGCCGGTCGATGCGCACCTACGCGCCGGTGGTCGAGTACACGGACGACGTCGGTCTGACTCATTCGGTGACCAGCCCGCTGAGCGGCGGCGTGCGCCCGGCGGTCGGTTCGACGGTGCGCGTCTCCTACCGGAGCAGTGACCCGGCCAAAGCCCGGATCCTCGGCGACTCGCACACCCGGGTCGGGCAGTACCTGTTCCTGGTCGTCGGGATCGGGTTCATCGCCGCGGCCGTCTACGCCGCGCGAAGGTGAGCTTGGGGTATTCGATCGCCCCCGACCCGCGGCGACGGTACGTCAGTCTTTGCGTCGACGCCTCCAGAGAGGGTCCGCCGAGCGACCGGTGTCTTCTGCGACGGAGCCAATACCGGCGCGCAGTCAAGCCGCCGTCCTCGTGATCTTGGACGTCGATGGCGCTTCCGCGTTGCGCGAGCCGGCGGATGCCGCGCTGGTCGTAGGTCAGTGTGACTGCGGATGCCCCGCGGGTGCGGTCCGATTCCCGGCTCGCGCCAGCGACATCATCTTGTTGGTCGACGATGGTCGGCTGTCCTTCTTGGAGCACGTCTACTGCGACAATCTGCCGGATCGTTGGTCGCCACATCAGCACAGTGGTTCGACACTAGGTTCAGTGATCTGCTCATGCCCGATCTTGATGGCTCGAATTCGCGCCCGGGGTCAAGTCCCTGGACGTGGTGTATTCGATCTTTTGAGTTGATGTTGGCTTAGAGGGTCAGGCGGCGGCCTCCAGTTCCGGCAGTTCGGTGGTGGTCGTGACGGTTTGAGCGCGGGCGAGGACGTCGAGGCTGAGGTAGCGGCGGCCTTCGACCCATTCGTCGTGTTGCTCGGCGAGCACGGCGCCGACGAGGCGGGTGACGGCCTCGCGGTCGGGGAAGATGCCGACGACGTCGGTGCGGCGGCGGATCTCCTTGTTGAGCCGCTCGTTGGGGTTGTTCGACCAGACCTGGCGCCAGATCTCTTTCGGGAAGCTGGTGAAGGCGAGCACGTCGGCGCGGGCGGCGTCGAGGTGTTCGTGCACGGCCGGCAGCTGTTCGCTCATCGCGTCGAGCAGCTTGTCGAACTGGGCGTGCACGGCTTCGGCGTCGGGCTGGTCGTAGACGGAGTGCAGCATCGTCTTGACCGCCGGCCAGGCGGACTTCGGCGTGACGGACATCAGGTTGGCCGCGTAGTGGGTGCGGCACCGCTGCCAGGTGGCGCCGGGCAGGTTGGCCGCGATCGCCTCGACCAGGCCGGCGTGGGCATCGGAGGCGACCAGCTTGACGCCGGTCAGGCCGCGGGCGACGAGGTCGGCGAAGAAGACGTTCCACGCTTCCTTCGTCTCGCTGGTCGCGACCTTCACGCCGAGGACCTCGCGGTGCCCGTCGCCGTTGACCCCGGTGGCCACGAGCACGACGGCGTTGACGACCCGGCCGGATTCGCGGACCTTCATCGTCAGCGCATCGGCGGCGAGGAACGTGAACGGCCCGGCGTCGCCGAGCGGTCGGGTGCGGAACGCGGTCACCTGTTCGTCGAGGTCGGCGGCCATCCGCGAGACCTGCGACTTCGACAGGCTGGTGATGCCGAGGCTCTGCACGAGCTTGTCCATCCGGCGGGTGGAGACGCCGAGCAAGTAGCAGGTCGCGACCACGCTGATCAGTGCCGCCTCGGCCCGCTTCCTGCGCTCGAGCAGCCAGTCGGGGAAGTAGGAGCCGCTGCGCAGCTTGGGGATCGCGACGTCGATCGTGCCGACCCGGGTGTCCAGCTCCCGGTGGCGGTAGCCGTTGCGGGAGTTCACCCGATCCGGCGAGCTGACGCCGTACTCGGCGCCGCAGACGGCGTCGGCGTCGGCCGAGAGCAGCGCGTTGATCACCGTGCCCAGCAGCGAGCGCATCAGATCCGGCGAGGCGTCGGACAGGGCTTGGCCCAGCATGTGGGCAGGGTCGATCATGTGAGGTGCGGTCATCGCGTCGGTTCCTTTCGAGGGTGCTGTGAGAGGTTCACTCGAAAGATCACGCGATGGCCGCGCCCACGTCCAGCACGACACGCTGGCCCGTGATCACGTCAATCGCGTTACACCACTATCGGGGACGCAACTGCGCCCGGTGCCGGTCCTCGTGAGGTTTGGTACAACGGCGGGGCATGAGGCGGGTTGGTTGGCAGCTAGACGACGTTCCGCAGCCTTACCTGACGTTGCGCCGCGTCGCGTTCGCAGCGATCGTCATTGTGATGATTGGCGCGGCCGCCTGCGGCGTGCTGCTCGTGTATGACGGGACGCATCACAAGTCGATGGAGCTTCCACTGATCCTGATCGGTGTCGTCCTTGTCGTCGGGTTGGCGGCAGGCGGCCTCTTCGGATGGACCAACAAGAAGTCGCCTCGGTGGCGTGAATGGCGCATGACCATGCCCACGATGACGCCGGGGTGGCCTTCCGATTGAAGTGCCGCACGCCGGGGGCACGCGCATAGTCCGCTGACTGGGTGTGTCCCTATTCCGAGCCAGAGCGGCGGGCGAGGTTCGACCGAACCGCACTGTGGCCGAGGTCCGTCTGCTCACCGATCTGGGACCATCGGGGGTATGTCGGTCGCCGCGAGTAGCGAGGCAGCGCGGCGCATGGCCGTGGAGCCGGGAGACAGAGTTCGTGCGGAGGGCCGGTTCGTGCAACTCGACGGCGCTGACTGGCTGGATTTGGCGCAGTGGAATGACCTGGTGGGGCGATCGGGGCCGTGGAAGTCGAGGCGGTCGGTGCGGCTCGTGGGCGCAGATGCCTCCGCGGTGCCGGTCGCTGGGCCTGCCGGGGATCCGTCGGTCATCCCGGGATGGCTGCGCGTCGAGGGCGTGTGGCACGACGACGCGATCGACGTGGAAGCGCAGAGCCCCGTGCCGTCGCCCACGCGCCAAAGGCCCGACCCGCTGTTTACCCTTCCCGCGCCCGCTGGTGGGTGGGACGTCGCGGACCAGTCGAGGGACGTGCAGGGGCTGGAAGAGTTGCGCGCCTCCGGGAGGATCGTGCGACATGGTTGGCTTCGCCACGACAGCGGGGCGCTGATCTTGCGCGTCGCCGCCGGTGACGTCGACGAGGTCGAACGGGTCCTGGCCGCGCAACTGCCGAGGCGGCTGTGTGTAGTGAAGAGCCGCTACAGCGCCGCGCAGCTTCGCGAGGTCGAGAACATGTTCAGTGCACATGCCGAGCAGTGGGGCTTCGAGGCATGGTCCTACGAGGGCATGGACGAGAGATGTCAGCCCTACGCCGATGTCGTGTTGACCCGTATCAGCACGGACCTCGCCGCGTGGGCAGAGACCCTGCCCCAGGGGCTGCTCACCTTCCACCCGGCGATGATTCCGCCCGCCTGAACCGTCCGGCACGCCGCTGTCACGTGAGCTCGGCTACGCCGCCAGGAGCGGCCCGCGTTGCGGAGTCCCGGCTTGGCTGAGGTGCCGCAGCGTGGTGGCGATGCAAGCGACGTGGAGCCAGCCCGTCGCCGAAGTAGTGGTGTTCTCGAAGGACTTGGCGAGTCGGCGGCAGCGGCCTAGACGTCCGTGCGCCACCTCGACGCGCCAGGCGTGGCGGATGGGTCGGAACACCGGCTGCTTGTCGTCCTAGCCGACCCGGCGCACCTCGACGCCATACCGGCGACCCAGCTTCGCCGCCGCGCCAGCGGTGAGCCCGCGGTCGACCAGCACCAGCCCCAGCCGGTCCGTGACCCCTTGGTCGGCCAGGTGGTCGAGGATGCGTTGAGCGGCGTGGTTCTCGTGCGCCGAGGCGGGCACCACCAGCCCGCCCACCGGCAGGCCGGTGACATCCACGGCGACGACCCGCTTGGCGCCCTTGGTGCGGCCGTATGGCCCGCCGCGGTCATGGAAGGTCGCGCCGCCGTTGGAGGCGCCGCGGGCCAGGTGCGTGTCGATGACCAGCATCGACGGCGTCGCCTCCGCCCGGCCCTCGGCCAGCCGGGCGGCGGCGTGCAGCACCGTCAGCGCCCGCGCCCAGGTGCCGTTGCCCGACCAGCGCCGGAACTGCGACCACACCCGCGTCCAGCGCCCGAACGACTCGGGCAGGCAGCGCCACTGACACCCGGTCTGCACGATGTACAGCATCGCGTCCACCACCGAGCGCAGGTCCTCCGCGTGCTTGCGGCCCCGCTTGCCGGGCGCGTTGAACACCGGCTCCAGCAGCGCCCACTGCTCGTCGGTCAGATCACTTGGATACGCCATGCCGGGCACTGTGACGATCACCGGCTCAGCGGCAATAGGGACACACCCTGTGAGATGACTCGCTTGGCTGCGAGTGGCAGGTTCGCCGTCTTGGCTGATCCGCGCCGCCGGTTCAGGCGGCGGTGGTGGGTTGTCGGAAGTCGATGTCGGGTCGGTGGTGCACCGTGTTCCTTCTCGGCTTCTGCTCCGGATCCAGCCACGGCGGCGGGAGCCACTCGGGCATGCCGTCGTCGGCCATGCGAACGGCCCACCCGGCCGCCTCGAAGTGCCGGTGATGAAATACGCATACCAGGCACATGTTGTCGATATCGGTCGGGCCTCCGGCGGCCCATTCGAGGATGTGATGCACCTCCGACCACGCCGCGGGGCGGTCGCAGCCGGGGAAACAACAGCCCCCGTCCCGCGCGGCCAGCGCGAGGCGCTGCCCGCGGTCGGCCAAGCGTTTGCCGCGGCCGTAGGACAGGATCCCGCCGGTGTCGTTGAAGATCACCGGGATCACCTCGGCATCACCGGCCACGGTCAGCAGCGTCTGGAGGGAGAGCTGGTCGCCGTGCCCGAGCCGCGCCAATCCGGCCGAGCTCAGACCCGACAGGTCCAGGTCCCCGTACCCGGCGTCGGCAGCCAGGCCGGCCAATCCGAACAGCGGCGCCTCGGCGGCGGCCGGCCCGGCCTTCCCGACGGCCTTGGCGGCGGCGGCGGTGAGTTCGCTGATCGTGGTCGTGGCGAGCACGGTGACCGGGATCCCGCCGGCGGGCGGCAGGGAACCGGAGGCGAGCAGCCGGCGGGCGGCTTCGAGCATCGCGTCGTGCCGGCGCTGGGCCGGGGTGCGGGGGTCGGGCTGTCCGTCCCCGTTCTGCGGGGCGGCCAGGGAGTCCAGGACCGCGGTCCAGAACGCGGTCACCTCCGGCGACCACTCCCCGCCCGGGCGGCTCCACCCGCCCGGCCGCTTGGCCAGAGTGAACCCCCGCCGGCGTTGGGCCGCCTCCTCGGCCGGTTCCCGGCCGTCCGGGTCCAGCCGGGCCAGCAGCTCCTCGGCGGTGCGGTGCAGCATCCGCGGCGCCTCAACCCGCGCCGCCTCGACCAGGACCTGCTCCGCCACCGGCCAGGCCGCCGCCGGGGCCGAGGCCGGGATGCGTTCCAGGCAGCCGATGATCACATCGGCCTGGGCGCCGGACAGCTCACCCTCGGCCGCGGCCTGAGCGGCGGCAGGCAGGATCGGCCCCAACACCTCCCCGGTCAGGGAACGTCGCGGCCCCAGATCCCCGGCCCGAGCGACCCGCCGCCGCGCCTCCGGCACATCGATCCGCAACAGCGAAGCGATGACCCCGGCCAGGCCCGGCTGCCCGAACAACGACGCCACCCCGGCATGGGCGGCCCCGGCCAGCAGCCGCTGATCCACCGCCTCCAGACGGCGCCGCTGCACCTCCACCGCCTCCAGCAGCGGCACGAACCCTGCCGCGTCCAGACCCTCCACCGGCGCCTCGAGCAGCGCATCAACCCCGGCGCGCAGCAACGCCACCGCCTCATCGACCGCCCCCGTGATCATGATTCCGAGAATAGAACACGAGTGCGACACTTTCCGATGTCGCCGGATCGAAACTCTCACTGCGCCCCGAAATTAGATCGATCGTCGATATATGTTCGCGAGGTGCAGGCAACTACACCGCTCGAGCGGCTCGTCCGATCCATCGAGGATTTCAACTCGGTCTTCATCCGGCTCCCGGCGGCGGACCGCCTGACCTTCTCCTCGCTGTCGGTACTGCACACCCTGTCTCGGACGGGGCCCTGCCGGCTCAGCGATCTGGTCCGCACGGAGCAGATCAAGCAACCGGCGCTCACCGCTGCCATCACGAAGCTCGAACGCGACGGGCTCGTCCGGCGCAGCCCCGACCCGACCGATGGACGCGCCTCGATGCTCTCCCTCACCGCCGCCGGACGGTCGATCGTGGCGCGACGTCATGCCGCCCGCGTCGCCGGTCTCGGCCGACTGGTCGACCAGCTTCCGGCCCGGGATTGCCAGCGCCTGCTGGGCATCGCGGACGTCCTCGACCGGATCACCGAACTGGCGAGCGCGACGTGAGCACCGGCCTCGACGCGCTGTCGCCGACGCCGATCAGCATCGGGGACGGGGTGCTGGACGACCTGCGGTCCCGGTTGCAAGCAACGAAGTGGCCGGTCGACGAGGGAAACGAGGACGGCCGCTACGGCGTGCCTCGGCCCCTACTTCAGGATCTGGCGCAGTACTGGACCGAGGAGTACGACTGGCGCGCAGCCGAGCGGGCGATGAACGCCTACGAGCACTACTTCGTCGATGTCTCCGGCACCCCCGTCCACTTCATGCACAAACCCGGCGCCGGACCGAACCCCCGACCGCTGATCCTCAGCCACGGCTGGCCCTGGACGTTCTGGCACTGGTCGAAGGTCGTCGACCGGCTCGCCGACCCGGCCCGGTTCGGCGGCGATCCCGCGGACGCGTTCGAGGTCATCGTCCCGTCCCTGCCCGGCTTCGGATACTCGACGCCGACCCGTCCGGACATGAACTTCTGGAAGATCGCCGACGTCTGGCACGAGCTGATGACCCAGACGTTGCGCCACCCGAAGTACGCCGCCGCGGGTTGCGACGTCGGCGCCCTCGTCACCGGGCAGCTCGGCCACAAGTACGCCGACGAGCTGTACGGCATCCACATCGGCTCGGCGCTCAGGCTCGACTTCTTCACCGGCGACCGCGCCTGGGACTTCTCCGGCGGCCGGCCCATCCCGCCCGACCTGCCCGAGGACCAACGCCGGCGCCTGCTCGAGCTAGATCGACGGTTCGCGGTGCACCTCGCCGCCCACACGCTCGCGCCGAGCACGCTGGCCTACGGCTTGACGGACTCCCCGGTCGGCCTCCTGGCTTGGCTGCTCGAACGATGGATGAAGTGGTCGGACAACGGCGGCGACGTCTACAGCGTCTTCACCCGCGACGACCTCCTCACCCACGCCACGATCTACTGGACCGGCAACGCGATCGCCGGCTCGATCCGGACGTACGCGAACAACAACCGCTATCCCTGGACGCCCGCCCACGACCGGACACCGGTTGTCGAGGCGCCGACCGGCATCACCTTCGTCGACTTCGAGAACCCTCCGGGCGTCGACAGCTCCGACGAGCGCATCGCCTCGTTCCTGGCCGGTGACCGGGCGGCTTGGTACAACCACACCAACATCACGGCGCACGCCCGAGGCGGCCACTTCATCCCGTGGGAGATCCCCGAGCAGTGGACCGCGGATCTCGTCCGCACCTTCGCGTCCTAGTTCACCGGGTGGGTCGCCGGCCCGGGATGGCGCACCATTTCGGTGCTCTTACTGGGCGTGGTCCGGCAAGAGGCCCGAAGATGGTGACTCACCACCCACAGGAGGGAGTCGCCGATGACCGACGCCGTACCGATCTACGGCCACCGCCTCGCGCGCTGGCAGGAACGCTCCGAGTGGCCACTGGCGGGCGTCGCCGTCGTATTCCTCGCTGCTTACGCCTGGCCGATCCTGGAGCCCGGGCTACCGGCCAAGCTCCGGAGTACGTGCGCGGTCGTCGTGCTCGTGGCCTGGGGGGTGTTCGCCCTGGACTACGTCGTTCGCGTCGCCATCGCGCGGCGGCGGGGGCACTACATCGGTCGCCACCTGCTCGATCTCGCCAGCGTCGCCCTTCCCGTCCTGCGGCCGCTGCGCTTGCTGCGCCTCGTTGCCCTCGTCCGGGCCCTCAACCGGAAGGCGACCAACAGCTTCCATGGCCGCGTGTCCGCGTACGTCGCGGCATCCGCCGTCCTGATCATCTTCGTGTCGGCGCTGGCCGAGTTGGACGCGGAGCGCGGTCATGCCGGGGCGAACGTCGAGACGTTCGGCGACGCGCTGTGGTGGTCGGCGACAACGGTGACGACGGTCGGCTACGGCGACCAGTTCCCGGTGACCTCCGACGGCCGGCTGGTCGCCATCGGGCTCATGCTCGCCGGCATCGCCCTCATCGGCGTGGTGACCGCGTCGATTGCCTCCTGGCTGATCGCCAGCGTCCGGGATGCCGAGAGCGACAGCCAGGATGAAGTGCGGCGCGACATCGCCGCCCTCCACGCTGAGCTGGCCGAGATCAAGGCTGCGTTGCGGGCGCAGTGACGGGCTCGGGCCCAGCACACTGGAGCGGTGGCGGACCGTCTTCGAGTCGCATCGTTCAACATCCGTACGTCTCGCGGGCGCGACGGGTGGAACCGGTGGTGGCGCCGTCGCGAGACCTGCCTCGCCGCGATTCGCGGACTCGCGGCCGACGTCGTCGGGCTCCAGGAGGTGCGCCCGACCCAGCTGGCCGACCTACACCGCGCCTTCCCGGGCGCGTCCATCGTCGGCGCCGGCCGGGACGCGGGCGGCGGCGGGGAGCACGCGAGCGTGCTCGTCCGGGCCGACGGCTGGACCGTGGAGTCGAGCGAGACCCGGTGGCTCTCCCCCACCCCGGACCGCCCGGGTTCCCGGGGCTGGGACGCTCGGCTGACCCGGGTCGCCACCCTGGCCCGGCTGCGCCGGGGCACCACGACCCTCGGCATCGCGAACGCCCACTTCGACTTCGGTCCGGTGTCCCAGCAGCGCAGCGCCGAGCTCATCGTGGAGTGGCTGGCCGCGGAGCCGGACCGGCCCTGGATCGTGCTCGGCGACCTCAACAACGTCCCCCACTCCCGGCCGCTGCGCGTGCTCACCGATGCCGGCTACGTCGATCCGTTCCCGATCGACGCCGGCGGCACCGAGCACGGCTTCACCGGCGCGACCGACCGCAAGCGGATCGACTATGTGCTGGCCGGTCCGGGTGTCCGGGTGGTCGATGCCTCGATCAGCCACGACCGCCCGCACGGCCGGCTGCCGAGCGACCACTGGCCGGTCGTCGCCGACGTCGTCATCGATTGACCGAGGACGCCGGCGGCGCGGGTGGTGGCGGCGCGGGATCGACGTAGGTGTAGCTGGTCGGGTTCGACGGGCCGAAGCGGGAGTAGAGGGTCACCGGCACCACCGCGGCGGGATGCGCCGGCATGGTCACGACCACCTGGTGGCCGGCCGTGACGACGAACCGAACCGACGCCCCGCCCACCGTCGCCTTCGTCGTCCAGGCCAGGTTCAGGCCGGAGACGGTGACCGGGTTGCCGCCCGCTACCGGGCCGTCGGCCGGGCTCAGCGAGGAGATCGTCGGCGCGCCCACGTAGGTGATCGTCCGGCGAGCGGTGCCCCACGGATTGGACACCGCCACTGACACCGCGCCGGCCCGGTGGGCCGGCACCTTCACGACGAGCCGGCTGTAACTGCGCCGGGCGAACGAGTACAGCAGCGTGCCGCCGACGGAGACGGTGGTGGCCGTACCGAGGTGGCTTCCGGTGATGGTGACGTAGCCGCCCTTCGTCGGCAGCTGGGCCGTCATCGACGACAGCCGCGGTACCGCTGCCTGCCGCCCGGTCGACGCCGGCCGGGTGGCGCCGCGGTAGACACCGCTGTTCGCGATGACGTCGGTGAGCCGCGACCGCATGATCACCGTGCCGCTCTCTGCGGCCTGGATGACCATTCCCCGGCCTTCGTACACGGCCACATGACTGATGACCCCGTGGAGGCTGCCGGCGAAGAACACCAGGTCACCGGGCATGAGTTGGCCGATCGACGGGTGGAACCGGCCGGCCCGGCTGTGCTGCGTCGCGGCGTAGTGGATCAGGTGCCGGTACGGCCACCATGCGTGCATCGCCAGGCCGGAGCAGTCGAAACCGATGATGTGGCAGTCGAGGTCGCCACCGTTGTGGGCGCAGACGCCGGTCGTCGGGCGGGCGCCGTTGCCGCCGGCCCACGAGTACGGCAGGCCCAGCCACGACCGGGCCCGGCGCAGCGCGGTCACCCCCATCGCGGCCGACCAGCCCCGCGCGGCCGGGGCGACGTGCACGCCGTGGTGAGCGGCCCGGACCTTCGCCGATATGCGCTGTTCCTGCCAACCCGTCAGGCCGCCCTGGATCGGGCTGGACATCGTCGGCCGGGTGAAGGCGAACCGGTCGGCCGTCGTGCCGGGTGAGGTCCCGGCCGACGTGATGACCCGGACGTGGACGGTGGCGTAGTCGTGCCACGGCACCCGCACGGTGATCGTCGACGCGGAGACGACCTGGGCCGAGTACCCGTGCGCCTTGCCGAACAGCACCGCGCGGACCTGCGTGAAGTTCTGGCCGTGGACGGTAACCCGCATGCCACCCCAGTAGGTGCCGTGGTGGGTCGACAGGCCGCTCACGACCGGGCCGACGCTCGCGCGTGCCGGCACCGACACCAGGACGGCGATCAGTTCGAGCACGACCAGCGCGCACAGCACTCGCAGCGATTTCTTCACGGGGTACCTCGACAACGGAACTCGACCGGCGCGGCCAGTCTCACATTAAGTTAGCGTTATGTCGATCATGATCGCGATGGCGTTCGACCTGCGGGTCGGCGGCGAAAGCCTCTGGGCCCGGCGGCGACGACCTTGGACGCTGACGTTGACGATCAAGCAGGTGCCGGCGCGGGAGGTGGTTGCACATGAGCCCCTACGGACCGCCCGCCCCGCCGCCGCCGTACGGCTCCTACCCGGCGCCGGGCGGTTACCGGCCACTGCCGCCGCCGGTACCGCCTCCGCCACGCAAGCCGTTCCTGTCGACGGCCAAGGGCATGCTGACCGTCCTCGGGACGCTCGTGGCGATCGCCGGCACCGTGATCACCACGTTGTTCGCCATCCAGGACCGCCCCGCGCCGTACCGCCTCACCGATTGGGCCCAGTCGGCGAACGCCGCGTGCGACACCAAGCGGGCGAGCGTGAGCGACGCGTTCGGGCGGGTGGACACCGCCATCCGGCAGGCCCTGTCCGCCACCCCGCCCGACCTCGAAGCGGCGGCGCAGGAGGTCGAGGCCGCGCCGAGCTACTACAAGCAGATGGTCGGCGCGCTGCGTGGCATCAAGCTCCCGTCCCAGCGGCGCAGCGACGTGACGGCCGCCTTCGGCCTGACCGACGAACTCGACCAGCGGTACTACGACGTCGCCGACCTGATCCGCCGGTTGGACCCGGCCGACCTGACGGCCCAGCCGCTGCAGTCGCAGCTGGCCGCCGCCTTCGACCGGGTCGATCAGCAGTGGGCCGTCATTGCCGACGCGTGGCGGTCCCTGGGCGCGTCCAGCTGCGCGATCAATCCGAGCTGAGCTGCCGGGACGCTCCGCGGCTGTCGAAGGCCATCGCTCGCTGCAGCGCTGCCGCTCGCGTCTCGTCCGGCCGCTCTTTGCACGCCGGGCTTCGGTCTCTGGGCCATGGACCATGGCAGGCCGATGCCGGACCGGCCGAAGGCACGGGTCGCGGTCGCTGGTACCGCCGCGATGCGGGTGGGTCGTCCTCGAGTGGCAGGGCGTGGGGACGCTCGCGCACGACACGTCGGGCAGCGAGATGACCGTCGAGGCCGCCGGCCGACCCGGTCGACGTCGCCCCGTCGCCACATCACGGCAGTCCAGGTCATGACTGGCCACTGGCGGATGGGCGGGCGCGGCCACGCCACCACCCGCGCCGCACCCGCGCCGCACCCTTGCCGCAGCGTGCGCAGCGTCAGTGCTGCGCATGTGGCACAGGCCCGGACCCCTCGTGCGGGGTCCGGGCCTCTGCCGTCAGTCCTACGGCCGTTCTAGTGCAGGTCGCACGTCCGTGCGGCCGTGGCGAGCATTGCCCTGGCCGTTGACATCAGCTGCAGCCGCTGGTGCTGCCGCAGCCCTCGCAGACGAAGCAGCTGCCGGCCGGGCGCATCTTGGTGCCGCAGTTCATGCACAGCGGCGCGTCGGCCGAGCTGCCGAGCAGCGACTCGAGCAGTTCGGTGGAGCTGCGCACCCCGGCCGGCGCCTCGGCCGCGGTCTCGGCCACGACCTCCTCGTCGGTCTCGGGCGCGGCCGTCGCCCGCGGCGCGGACTGGGCCATCGTCTCGAGGTCGACCTGCATCTCCTCCGGCGACTCCTCCTCGATCGGCGCGTACGTGCCGGTCTCGAGCTGCCGGGTCCGCTCGGCCGCGGTGTAGATGCCGAGGGCCGACCGGGTGTCGAAGGGCAGGTAGTCCAGCGCCAGGCGCCGGAAGATGTAGTCCATCATCGACTGCGCCATCCGGATGTCCGGGTCGTCGGTGATGCCGGCCGGCTCGAAGCGCATGTTCGTGAACTTCGAGACGTAGGTCTCCAGCGGCACCCCGTGCTGCAGGGCGATCGAGATCGCGATCGAGAAGGCGTCCATCACCCCGGCCAGCGTCGAGCCCTGCTTGCCGAGCTTCAGGAACACCTCGCCCAGACCGTCGTCGGGGTAGGAGCCGGCCGTCATGTAGCCCTCGGCGCCACCGACGGTGAACGACGTGGTGCGCGACGGGCGCGACTTCGGCAGCCGCTTGCGGGTCGGGCGGTACTCGATGACCTTCTCGACCACTGGTGCCGACGCCTCGGCCCCCTTGTTCTCACCCTTGCCGGCCGACAGCGGCTGGCCGACCTTGCAGTTGTCGCGGTAGACGGCCAGCGCCTTCAGGCCGAGCTTCCAGCCCTGGAAGTAGACGTCCTCGATGTCCTCGACGGTCGCGGTCTCCGGCAGGTTGACCGTCTTGGAGATCGCGCCGGACAGGAACGGCTGCACGGCCGCCATCATCCGCACGTGCCCCATCGGCTTGATGGCCCGCGCGCCCATCGCGCAGTCGAAGACCTCGTAGTGCTCCGGCCGCAGCCCGGGCGCGTCGACCACGTGGCCGTGCTCGGCGATGTACTCGACGATCGCCTCGACCTGCTCCTCCTGGTAGCCGAGCACCCGCAGCGCCCGCGGCACCGTCTGGTTGACGATCTGCATCGAGCCGCCGCCGACCAGCTTCTTGAACTTGACCAGCGCGAGGTCGGGCTCCACGCCGGTGGTGTCGCAGTCCATCATCAGCCCGATGGTGCCGGTCGGGGCCAGCACCGAGGCCTGCGCGTTGCGCCAGCCGTTGCGCTCCCCGATCTTGTTGCCCTTCGCCCACTCCTCGGTGGCGACAGCGAGCACCGCACGGTCGGTCTCGTGCATCGAGCGCACCGTGTCGTTGGCCGCGGCGTGCTTGCGCATGACCCGCGCGTGCGCCTTGGCGTTGCGGGCGAAGCCCTCGTACGGCCCGACGACGCCGGCCAGCTCGGCCGAGCGCCGGTAGGCGGTGCCGGTCATCAGCGAGGTGATCGCCGCGGCCAGCGCCCGGCCGCCGTCGGAGTCGTACGCGAGCCCGGACGCCATCAGCAGCGCGCCGAGGTTGGCGTAGCCGATGCCGAGCTGCCGGTACGCGCGGGTGTTCACGCCGATCGGCTCGGTCGGGAAGTCGGCGAAGCAGATCGAGATGTCCATCGCGGTGATGATCAGCTCGACCGCCTTCACGAACTTCTCGGTGTCGAAGCTGTTGTCGGCGCCGAGGAACTTCATCAGGTTCAGCGACGCCAGGTTGCAGGAGGTGTTGTCCAGGCTCATGTACTCCGAGCACGGGTTGGACGCGGTGATCCGGCCCGTCTCGGGGTTGGTGTGCCAGTCGTTGATCGTGTCGTCGTACTGGATGCCCGGGTCGGCGCACTCCCACGCCGCCTGCGCGACCTTGCGGAACAGGTCCTTCGCGTCGACGGTCTCGATGACCTCGCCGGTCGAGCGGGCCCGCAGGCCGAAGTCGGTGCCCTCCTCGACGGCCCGCATGAACTCGTCGGAGACCCGCACCGAGTTGTTGGCGTTCTGGTACTGCACGGAGGTGATGTCGCTGCCGCCGAGGTCCATGTCGAACCCGGCGTCGCGCAGGACGCGGATCTTGTCCTCCTCGCGCGCCTTGGTCTCGACGAACTCCTCGATGTCGGGGTGGTCGATGTCGAGCACGACCATCTTCGCCGCCCGCCGGGTCGCGCCACCGGACTTGATCGTGCCGGCCGACGCGTCGGCGCCGCGCATGAAGCGACACCGGGCCCGACGCGGTGCCGCCGGAGGAGAGCAGCTCCTTCGACGAGCGGATGCGGGAGAGGTTCAGGCCGGCCCCCGAGCCGCCCTTGAAGATCAGCCCCTCCTCGCGGTACCAGTTGAGGATCGAGTCCATGGTGTCGTCGACGGCGAGGATGAAGCAGGCGCTCACCTGCTGCGGCGACGTGGTGCCGACGTTGAACCAGACCGGCGAGTTGAAGCTGAACACCTGGTGCAGCAGCATCCAGGTGAGCTCGTGCTCGAAGACCTCGGCGTCCTCGGCGGTGCCGAAGTAGCCGTGCTCCTCGCCCGCCACCCGGTACTTGCCGACGACCCGGTCGATGAGCTGGCGCAGCGACCACTCGCGGGTGTCGGTGCCGACCGCACCGCGGAAGTACTTCGTGGTGACGATGTTCGCGGCGTTGACCGACCAGAAGTCCGGGAACTCGACCCCGCGCTGCTCGAAGTTGATCGAACCGTCGCGCCAGTTCGTCATGACGACGTCGCGGCGTTCCCAGGTGACCTCGTCGTAGGGGTGCACGCCGGCGGTCGTGTAGACGCGCTGGACGGGCAGGCCGGCGGCCTTGCGCGCCTTCGGCTTCTGCCGGGCGGCCGGGGTGTCGCCGTCGGAATCGGTGGACTGGGTCACGTCGGCCTCGGTCATGGGCGGGACGTCCTTCCTTCTAGGAGCGGTCGTGCAGCGAGCCGGTCGGGGATCCGGTCGGCGAGGAGGTGCGGGCGGCGCGGGTGCAGCGGGTGGTACCGATGTCTGGGTCGGCCCTACGGTCAGGGGGCCTGGGCGCGATGCTCGGCCCGCAGGTCGAGGATCGCCTTCTCGAAGTCCTCCACCGAGCTGAAGGCCTGGTACACGGAGGCGAAGCGCAGGTAGGCGACCTCGTCGAGCTCACGCAGGGGTCCGAGGATCGCCAGGCCGACGTCGTCGCTGGGCACCTCGGCGGCGCCGGTGGCCCGGATCGTCTCCTCGACGGTCTGGGCGAGCTGGGCCAGCGCGTCCTCGTCGACCGGCCGGCCCTGGCAGGCGCGGCGCACGCCGCTGACGACCTTCTGCCGGCTGAACGGCTCGGTGACGCCGCTGCGCTTGATGACCGCGAGCGTGGCCTCCTCGACGGTGGTGAACCGCCGGCCGCACTCGAGGCAGGAGCGGCGCCGGCGGATGACCTGGCCCTCGTCCTGCTCGCGCGAGTCGACGACCCGGGAGTCAGCGTGCCGACAGTACGGACACCGCATCTGCGCCCCTCCCGTTCGGCCCGGATCAGCCCTGCGCGACCCGTCCCCGGCCCTGGGCCTGTGGACGAACCTGTCGACAACCTGGGGACCGACATGTGGACGGCGGGGCCATCCTGTGGACGGTCAACCCCAACTTGTGGACGAAGTACAAAGCTGTAACTACTAGATGTAGGGGTGAACGCTAGAGCTGACATCGATGTTCCGCAAGAGGACACGTCGGCGCGTCGTGGAAATCGGGGCGTCGCCGGCCGCCGCCGGGCCGGCGGGAACGTCAGTGCACCTGCAGGACCTGGCCCGGCGTCAGGTCGACGCCGGCGAGGCGGTTGCGCTGCTGCAGGTCGGCAACCTCGGCCCGCGGGTCGCGATCCGGCGCCACCCGCGAGGCGATCGACCACAGCGTGTCGCCCGCCTGCACCGTGACGGCGTGCGGAGCGGAGGCGCCCGGCCCGGCCGGCTGCGGCGCCGAGGCCCGGGCCAGCCAGACCAGGCCGAGCCCCAGCAGGGCCACGGCCAGGGTCAACACGACCACGCCGCGGCGGGTCAGCCGCAGCGGGGCCGCACACCCGACGTCCACGGGCGGGCGCAGCTCGGTGACGGTGGCGAGCCGGAACGGGGCCTCGACGTGGCCACGACCCCGGACCGGAGCCGGCATCGACACGCTCGAAGGGAGTTCGACCGGAGCGAACTCGACGGCGACCGACATGGGAGCCTCCTGGACTGCGATACCTTCGAACAATGATTCGATTGAACGTCTGATCGAATGTGTACCACCGGGGTCGGACAGAAACCACTCGACCGCGGCGTGTCGTTCGAACAAATGTTTGAGTTGCACCACGTTTCGGGCTAACGTCCCTCGCGTCGGTGATCACCAACCGAGCACAACACGGCCCTACGACAATTTCGCCCATCAGTACGTCGAAGCGGAGGCCACCTCGTGGCGAAGGACAGCACCGGACGCCGGTCCACCGGCGCCGGATCGGCCCGATCGGCCGGATCGAAGACGACCGCCCCCAGCGATCGAAGCGGCGAGCGCAGCAGCGCGCCAAGCGCGGCCGAGCGCCGCCGGCCCGGCCGGCCCAAGGTGACCGAGCTACCCGACCCGGTGACCGGCCTGACCCGCCGCCAGCAGGCGATCCTCGACGTCATCCGGGACTCGGTCGAGCGGCGCGGCTATCCCCCGAGCATCCGGGAGATCTGCGAGTCGGCCGGGCTGGCCTCGACCTCGAGCGTCGCCCACCAGCTGTCGATGCTCGAGCGGAAGGGCTTCCTGCGGCGCGACCCGAACCGGCCGCGGGCGGTCGACGTCCGCACCGGCACCGGCACGCCGCACGACCCGAGCCGGCCGAAGCCGCCGGCGGCCCGCCGGGCGCTCGCGGTCAGCGGCGACGCGCCGCGCGGCGAGACGCCGGTCTTCGTCCCGGTCGTCGGGCGGATCGCGGCCGGTGGCCCGATCCTCGCCGAGCAGATGATCGAGGACGTCTTCCCCCTGCCGAAGGCCCTGGTCGGCGACGGCACGCTGTTCCTGCTCCGGGTCGCGGGTGAGTCGATGATCGACGCCGCGATCGCCGACGGCGACTGGGTCGTCGTCCGGCAGCAGGAGGACGCCGAGAACGGCGAGATCGTCGCCGCGATGATCGACGGCGAGGCGACGGTGAAGACCCTGCAGCGCAAGAACGGGCACGCGTGGCTGCTGCCGCACAACCCCGCCTACTCGCCGATCAACGGTGACGAGGCGAAGATCCTCGGCAAGGTCGTGTCGGTCCTGCGCAAGGTCTGATCAGGACATTCGAATCTGTCCTCTCACCTACGCCCGTCCTAGTGTCGGTCGTAGGTGAGAGGTGAGTGCCATGGCAGATGTGCGCTCGTTCCACATGACCGCGGTGCGGCGCGTCGGCGACCACCTGATGCGTCCCCTGATCCGTCTCGGCGTGGTGCCCGGCACCTACCTGCTGACCGTTCGCGGCCGCAGGACCGGATCGCCGCGCAGCAATCCGGTGACGCTCGTCGACGGCGACGACGGGCCGCGCTGGCTGGTCGCCCCGTACGGCGCCGTCGGCTGGGTGCGCAATGCCCGGGCGGCCCGCCGGGTGACCCTGTCCCGACGCGGGCACGAAGCCGAGTACACCCTTCGGGAGGTCTCGCCCGACGAGGCCGGCCCGGTGCTCAAACGCTACGTGTCATTGGCGAAGGTCACCCGGCCGTACTTCCGGGCCGGTCCGGATGCACCCGTCGCCGAGTTCGTGGCCGAGGCCGACCAGCACCCGGTCTTCGAACTCACCGCGACCGGGACTCGGCCGTAGCATCAGTTCTCGGCCGTCGCCCGAGCCGTCTGGATCAGCACGGCGCCCGAGCGGCGGTGCACCAGGCGCCCCCGGCCCGGCGGCAGCGACTCCATCTTCACCGAGCCCAGCACCGCGCCCTCCTCCTTGCTGCCCGACAGCAGCACGCCCGGCGTACCCATGTCGCGCAGGCTGCGCATCACCGGCTCGAACATGCCCTGGCCGACCCCGCCGGCCGAGCGGCTCACCACCACGTGCAGGCCGATGTCGCGGGCCTGCGGCAGGAACTCGGTCAGCGCGGTCAGCGGGTTGCCGGCACTCGAGGCCACCAGGTCGTAGTCGTCGATCAGGACGATGAGGCGCGGACCGCTCCACTTCGGCACCTCGCCCGCCACCGGGTCCACCTGGATGTTGGCCAGCCGGTCGCGCAGCGCCACGACGATGTTCGAGACCACCTCCGGCGCGCCCATCGAGTTCATGACGTAGCTGAGCTGATGCCCGGTGGTGATCGCGCCGAGCAGCCCGCGGCGGTAGTCGAAGGTGATCACCTTCGCCTCCTGCGGTGTCCACCGGGTGGTGATGCCCCGCGCGATCGTGCGCAGCAGGTTCGACTTGCCGGACTCCACGTCGCCGATGATCAGCAAGTGCGGCTCGGCGTCCAGGTCGACGTACACCGGCGCGAGAACGTCCTCGTCGACGCCGATCGGCAGGGCCGCCGCGGCCGGGTCGATCGCGGGCAGCTCGGTGTAGGGCAGCGCTCGGGGCAGCAGCCGGACCGGTGGCGCGGTCGGTCCCGACCACGCGTCGCGCACCCGGCTGACGAGCTGGCCGACGCCCTCGGCGAGATCGTCGACCCGCTGCTCGCCGTCGATGCGGGGCAGCGCCGACAGCAAGTGCAGCTTCTGCGGGCTCAGCCCGCGGCCGGGGCTGTTGCCAGGGACGTCGCCGGCGATACGGCGGTCGAACTCGGACTCCGAGGGGTCGCCGAGGCGCAGCTCGAGCCGGCTGCTGATCAGGTCACGCAGCGCCGGGCGCAGCTCCATCCAGCGCTGGATCGACAGCACCACGTGCACGCCGTAGCCGAGCCCGCGGCCGGCGATCTGCGTGATGGCGGCCTCGAGCGCCTCGAACTCGGTGCGCACCGTGCCCCAGCCGTCCACGACGAGGAAGAGATCGCCGAAGCCGTCGCGCGGCACCGAACCGGACGCCACCAGACGGCGGTAGGTCGCCATCGAGTCGATGCGGTACTGGTTGAACAGCTGCTCGCGGCTGGTGAGCAGCGCATTGACCTCGGCGATCGTGCGGCGCAGCCGCTCGGGCTCCAGGCGGGTCGCGACCGAACCGACGTGCGGCAGGTCGGACAGGCCGGTGAGCGTGCCGCCGCCGAAGTCCAGGCAGTAGAACTGGGCCTGCTCCGGGGTGTGGGTCAGGGCCAGGCCGCTGATCAGGGTGCGCAGGACCGTGCTCTTGCCGCTCTGCGGGCGGCCGACGACGACGAAGTGCGAGCTCGACAGGTCAATCCAGTGCGGGTCGCGGCGCTGGTCGAACGGCCGGTCGATGATGCCGACGGGGCCGGCCAGCGACGGGGCGGGGTCCCAGTCGATCGGCCGCAGCCCGAGCTCGGTCTCCTTCAGCGTGGGCAGTAGCTGGTCCAGCGTCGGCGGGGTGTCGAGCGGCGGCAGCCAGACCTTGCGGGCCGGCACCCCGGCCCCGGCCAGCCGGCCGACCAGGATGTCGAGCAGCGTCTCGCTCGGCCCGCTCGGCTCCGGCCCGGGCCGCACCTCGGGATCGGCCGGGCTGAGCTCCTCGCGGGGGGCGAGATAGTCCACGCCGTACGGCAGCACCTGGTGGCGGCCGACCTCCACCTGATCGGGGCCGGCCGTCGACGCCTTGGTGTAGGCGCCGGACACGTACGCGGCCTTGAACCGGACGAGCCCCTCCGTCGCCTCCTTCAGGTACCCGTTGCCGGGCGCGCTCGGCAGCTCGTAGGCGTCGGTGACGCCGAGCACGACCCGGCTCTCCATGGCCGAGAACGTGCGCAGCCCGACCCGGTAGGACAGGTGCGTGTCGAGCCCGCGCAGCCGCCCCTCCTCGAGGCGCTGCGAGGCGAGCAGCAGGTGCACGCCCAGCGACCGCCCGAGCCGGCCGATCATGACGAACAGGTCGATGAAGTCGGGCTTGGCCGAGAGCAGCTCGCTGAACTCGTCGACGACGACGAACAGCGACGGCATCGGCTCGAGCGGCGCCCCCTGCTCGCGGGCGCGCTCGTAATCGCGCAGCGAGGCGTAGTTGCCGGCCGCGCGCAGCGCCTCCTGGCGGCGGACCAGCTCGCCGTGCATGGCGTCCTTCATGCGGTCGACGAGGATCAGCTCGTCCTCGAGGTTGGTGATGATCGCCGACGTGTGCGGCAGCACGTCCAGGCTGGCGAAGGTGGCGCCGCCCTTGAAGTCGACGAGGACGAAGTTCAGCGTCTCGGACGAGTGCGTCATCGCCAGGCCGAGCACGAGCGTGCGCAGCAGCTCGGACTTGCCCGACCCGGTCGCCCCGATCACCAGGCCGTGCGGGCCCATGCCGCCCTGGGCCGACTCCTTGATGTCGAGCTCCACCGGCTGGCCGCCGGAGCCGACGCCGATCGGCACCCGCAGCCGATCGCGCGGGGCTCGCGGCCGCCAGCTGACCGCCGGGTCGAGCGTGCGCGGATCGCCGATCCGCAGCAGGTCGGGCAGGCTGAGGTCCGTCGCCAGCGCATCGGTGGGCTCCGAGGTCTGGGTCGACACCCGCATCGGGCTCATCCGGCGGGCCAGGAGTTCGACCGCCGAGAGGCTGAGCTGGTCGGGGACCCCGAGGTGGACCCGCTGCTCCTTGCCGGCCTGGTCGCGCCGCACGAGCGTCACGGAGTTGTCGAACACCTCGAGCCCGGCCGCGCCGGAACCGCCGGCCCCGCCGGTCGAGCCGCTGACGTCGATGACGGTCACCCCCTGCACCAGCCCGGCGGCGAGCTGTGCCTCGACGGCGACCTGGCCGCCGTCGACCACCACGACGACGTGCGGGCCCTCCACCGCGGTCGTCGTCGTCGCGAACCGCGGCCGGCTCGTCACCATGTCACCGAGCAGCGCCTCGAGCCCGAGCAGGTCGTCGTTGACGAGGCGCACCTGGCCGACGGCGTCGACCGCGGTCGGGCTCAGGGCGTGCGGCAGCCACTTGAGCCACTCCCACTCGGCGGCCGCCGGGCCGGCCGCGCAGACAGCGAGGACCAGGTCGTCCGGCGTGTGGAAGGTCGCGAGCTGGCCGACCATGGCCCGGGCCAGGGCGCGGCCGGCCGGCTGCGAGCCGGTGAGGGTGAGCCGGCCGAAGGCGGGCAGGGCGAGGGCGGCGGGCAGGTCGGGCACGGTGCTGTGGGTGCGGACGAAGCGGCGCAGGGCGGCGGCCGAGATCGGCTCGAGGTCCTCGATCGGTTTGGTCTCGGGCGGGACGAGCTTGACCGACAGGCGCCGGGGGCCGCGGGCCAGCCGGACGGCGAGGAAGTCCTCGTCGCCCGGGCGCCGCTCCCACAGTCGGGTGCCGGTGACGACGCACCACAGCGCGTCCGGGTCGGGGTGGTGCCACAGCGCCGAGGCGCGCTGCTGCTCGGCCGCACGCCGGACCCGGCGCCGCACCTGCTCGAGGTAGCGCTGGTAGTCCCGCCGGTCGCCGTCGAGGCGGCGGCGCTTCTCCCCCGAGGTCCGGCCCATGCCGCTGAACGCCATCCCGAGCATGGACAGCGCCATCATGCCGCTGGCGAGGTAGGTGACCGGCTTGCCGCCGCTGCCGGTGACCAGCAGTCCGGTGGCGCCGGCCCCGGCCACCATGGGCAGGTACATGAGGGCCTGACCCAGGCCACCGCCGCTGACGGTTTCGGGCAGGTCGGGGGGTGATTCGAGGACGATCTCGCCCCGCGGTTCGAGCGGTCCCTGACGCCGGGACGGGCGCCGGAACAGCGATGTCCCCACCACGACCTCCGATAACGTATCGGTGAAACCGGCAGAAACAGCCCACCGTCGGCGTCGATGCTATCGACGTCTTTCACACCGGATCGGTCGAGGAGAGCCAAATGTCGGCGAGCGTGGTCTCGAACAGTTGCCGCCTGACGGTCATCTCCGCCGCGACCCGCGTCGACCTCGCCGTGCCCGTGCAGATCACGGTCGGCGAACTGCTGGCCCTCGTCGTCACGAACCTGGGTCGCGAAGCCGCCGACCAGGGCGCCGCGGAGGGCGGCTGGATCCTGCAGCGCGCGGGCGAGCCGGCCCTGAACCTGTCCGCGAGCGTGGCCGCGAGCCAGCTGTGCGACGGCGACGTCCTGCACCTGCGGACCCGCGCCACGCGGCTGCCCGAGGTCGCCTTCGACGACGTCCTCGACGCCGTCGCCACCGGCGTGCTGACCCGCACCGCGCGGTGGCAGGCGGTACACACCGCCCGGGCCGCGGCCTGCTTCGCGGCCGGGCTGCTGGCCTTCGCGCTGGTCTCGCTGGCGCTCATCGGACCGACGTGGCCGGTGCCCGCCGTCACCGCCGGGGTCAGTGCCGTGCTGCTCGTGCTCGCGGCGGTCGCGGTCGGGCGGGTCTACCGCCGGCGGGGCCCCGGGCTGACCGCGGGCGGCGGCGCGATCGCCTACGCGGCCGGCTGCGGCGCGATGGCGGTCGGCGGGCACCACCGGCTCTGGGAGTTCGGCGCGCCGCAGGTGCTCGTGGCCGCGGGGGCGGCCGCGCTCGCGGCCACCGTGCTCGTGATCGCCCTCGGCGACGGGGTAGCCGGGTTCGTCGCGGTGGTCGTCGTCGGCCTGCTGACCGCCGTCGGCACCGCGGTCGCGTCGGGCACCGAGCTGAGCGGGCCGGCCACCGCCGCCGTCGTCGCGACCGCCGCCCTCGCGATCTCCCCGATGCTGCCGACGCTGTCGTTCCGGCTGTCCCGGCTGCCCCTGCCGCAGATCCCCACGGACGCCGCCGACCTGCGGCGCGACCCGGGCACGGTCGAGGCCGAGCAGATCCTCGGGCAGGCCGTCCGCGCCGACCAGTTCCTCACCGGGCTGGTCGGCGGGGTCGGGCTGGCGATCGCCGGCTCGGCCGTCCTGATCAGCGGTCACGGCGCGAGCGAGTACGTCCTCGCCGTCGTCCTCGGCGCGATCTGCCTGCTGCGCGCCCGGCTGTTCACCGGCCGGGCCCAGCGCATGCTACTGCTCGTCTCCGGCGGCGTCGCCCTGCTCTCCGCGGTCGCCGCCGGCATCCTCGACGTGCACGGGCAGGCCCGGATCCTCGCCTTCGTCATCCCGGCCGTCCTCGTCGCCGTCGTCCTCACCGGGCTCGCCGTGACGCTGCCGCAGCGGCGCTACACCCCGCCGTGGGCGCGAGCCGCCGACGTCCTCGAATCGCTCCTCGTGCTCTCGGTCATTCCGCTGGCGCTCGCCGTCATGGGCGTCTACGGCGCCATCCGGGTGGCGGCCGGCTGATCGCCGCGGGGCCGGGTCACCGACCCGGTCGGTGCCCGACCGTGGCGGCGAGGCGGCCGGAAGCGGCGACCAGCACCCGCGCCTTGACGCGGGCCGAGACGATCTGCCCGCGAGTCGGCGTATGGCCGGCCGCCGCGGCGGCGAGCAGCCTCTTGATCTGGTTGGCCACGTGGTCGCGGGCACCCGCCAGCACGAGCAGGGCGTGCTGCTCCTTGCGGTACGCCGAATCGTCGGAGGCGGTGCCGGACGCGAGCGCGGCGCTGTCCGCGATCAGCGTGTTGGTCGCGAACCGGCCGACGCTCGAGTTCAGCTGCTGGTAGTCAGCCGCGAGCCCGGCCGTCGCGCGCAGGGCCCAGGACGGGCGCTGCAGTGCCTGGCTGATCACCCGGCCGTCGGAGGCGTAGTCGTCGGTGAGCCCGACCAGGTGCAGCAACGTCGGCCGCAGATCGGTCTCCTCGACCCAGGTGCCGACACCGCTTGCCTGCGGCACGGTGTGCGTCGAGTTCGGGTCGTGCGCTTCGTTGCCGCCGCGCAGGCCCCGGCCCGTCGACCCCGCGAACCGCCACGCCCGGGCCGACGAGCGCCGACCAGGTGATGTCGATGTTCGGGCTGTAGTAACCGTGGTTCCAGGCGTAACGGGGAGTTGATCTGCAGGTTCGGCCCGGAGGTGCCGAAGTAGTAGTCCGGGTGCGGGAACAGCGTGTAGGTCGGCGTGCGCAGCGGATCGGCGGTCGTCATGTGCAGCACCCGCTGCTCGAGCGCGCCGGCCTGGTACTTGACGATCTTCTCCCCGTTCACGCCCGTGTACGGATCGTCCGCGGTCATCGCCGCGGTGTCGCGCTCGAGCTGGCGTACGGCGGCATCGTTCGCGGCCGGGCGTCCGTGCACGTAGATCGCCGCCCCCTGCGGCTCGACGTCGAACTGCGTGCTGGTGCTCGCAGTCCCGGTCAGCAAGCCGTTGATGTTCGCCTGCAGCTCGCCGATCTGGCCGGAGCCGTACTGGCACGGCGTCGTGACCCCGTCGCACCCGGCCGGTGTGGGCTCGACGGCCCGGCCGACGTTCGCGCCGTCGAACTGGTCGTTCTCCTCCGCGCTGATGAGGAACTCGGTGTTGGCCGGGGTGATGCCGGCGGCAGCGAGTCGCTGGAAGAACGTCGCGAAGGCCGCGTCGTACGCCTTGGCGTTGTTGACGTAGCAGCTGTCACCGGGGCCCGACCGCGTAGCCGGTCCCGGTCGCGGTGGACGTCGTGCAGCCACTGGTCCCGGCCTTGCGCTCGTGCAGGTCGGAGATGTAGCCGTAGGTGACCGGGACGCCGGCCTCCTGCATGTCGGCCATCATCGCCAGGCTCTGCGCGGCGACCGGGTTGAAGCCCGGGAAGCCGGGGTAGTTGGTGAGGAACCCGCCGTCGATCTCGTTGCCGTCGAGGTCGACGAGATTGCCGGCGGCGTTCGTGACCTGGTAGCCGTTGTGCGTCAGGTTCGGCGTCCCGGCGCCGAGTTGCGGGGCGACGTAGCGATGCCCGAACAGCCCCTGGTACCCGTGATAGCCGCCGGGCTCGGTGGGCAGCTCGTCGGGCACCGCGCTCGGGGTCGGCGCGCTCTGACCGAACTTCACGGCTTGCGCGTCGGCACAGATCGCATCGCCCTTCGCGCAGTGGATCGCCTCGCCGACGTAATCGGCGGTCTCGGCGTTCTTGAACGAGTTGGTGTCCGCGTTGAGCTGCGCGACCTCGGGCGAGGACGGCCCGAACACGGTCGGCAGGTCGACATTGGTGTTCTCGAGGACCATGTTCGCGGTCGAGAAGTCGCCGACCGAGCAGCCGGCTCTCGTGAACGGCACCCAGGGGGCCGGGGTGATGCGGTCGGGCGCCCCGCTCGCCGGCGCCGTGTCCGAGTAGACCATCGTCGGGCTGCTGTCGTGGCCCGGCGTCGGCGCCGCCGCGGTGTCGTTGACCGGGCTCGTCCAGTACGCGAACGACCCGGCGGGGTCGGTGCTGCCGTCCGGGTTGTAGGTCTTGTAGGAGTTGCTCAGCCCCTGCCCGTGCCGGTCGCCGTAGAGCCCGGTGTAGATCGTCAGGCTGTCGTCGGCGGTATGGGCGATCAGCGGCGTGTGCGTGTTGGAGAAGACGGTGCCGTTGTCCTTGAGGAAGTTCAGCAGGTGCGGCATCTGCTCGAGGTCGGACGGCACGTTCGGGTTGTCGCGGAAGAAGTGGACGTTGTCGAACACGAGGCTGATGACGTGCTTGACGCCGTGGCCCAGGTCGCAGGTGGACGCCGGCGCGCCGGTGGCCGCGGCGGACCCGGCCGCCGAGGCCGCGACGCCGGTGCCGAGCAGCAGCGTGGCGGCGGACACTGCGGCTGCGCGCCGCCGTCCGGACAGGGCAGCGACACGCATGGCAAACCTCCCGAAATGGACGACCGGCGTCCATTGGAACGTAGCGCGCGAGGCCCGCCTACGGAACGGGTGCGTAGCAAATACTCGGCGAACGCGCCGCGGCCGCGCGGCAACGGGCCCGCCCCTGAGCTGAACGGCCGTACCGGCTCAGCGCCAGATCGGCGCGGCGACGCGGACGGCGCCGGAGGCGGCCTCGAGCAGTTGCCGCTCGGCCGGCGTCGGGTCCAGGGCGACGACCTCGAGCCGGCCCCGGCGCATCAGGGCGGCGGTGCCCGTGTCCAGGTCGGCCACCCGGTCGGTCAGGTAGGGCGGCAGGCCGAATGCGCTGGCCACCGCGCCGGTCAGCTCCGGGGCGACGGCGCCGAAGATCGCCAGGTCGGTGTACGCGAAGGACGGCAGCTCGTGGCGCGTCCAGTCGGTGCGGACGTCGAGCCGGCACTGCCAGGGGTGCAGCTCGGCGCTGCCGCGGGCCTGGGCCGGCCGGTCGTCGACGAGCAGCGACGGGCCCCCCGGCGGCTGGAGGTGCTCGACCGCCGGCACGATCTGTGCGCCCAGCTCGCGGGGCAGCAACGGCTCCCAGAACTGCGGGCGGCTGGTGACCACCTGCACCGGCGTGCCCGCAGCAGCGACGCGCAGGGCGATCAGCTGGGCCGGCAGCAGCGCCGACACGGTGGCGATGCGGGTGCCGGTGAGCCGGAACAGCCGCAGCGACACCGGACCGCCCTCGCCGACCCCGAGCTGGACCCCGGAGCGCGGCGCGGCGATCGTCGCCGCCTCGCCGAAGCGCACCCCGGCCGTGCCCGGCGCGACGTCCGCGGCGCCGACCCCGACCGGCGTGGTCGCCCGCAGCAGCTCGCCCTGCTCACCGTCGAGGGGCTGGACGGTGAGGTCGTAGGCCTGGGCGAGCAGCCCGAGGGACTGGGCGGCGTCCTCCCGCGCGGCCGTGTCCGGTGAGCTCAGCCGCATCAGCACCCCGGCCCGGAGGCCCCGCCCGTCCTGCTCCGGCTCGAGGACGAGCGTCGTGGCCGCGACCGCCGTCGGCGCCGCGGCGGCGAGCCGGGCGACCCGGTCGGCGAGATCGTCACCGGTGCCGCTGACCGCGAACGTGGTCGACCAGGTGCCGGCGACCCGGACGTTGCTCCAGGACTCGACGGTCTGCTCGGCCCGGCGCCCGCTCGCCACCGAGGCCGGGCCGAGCCAGGTCGCGAAGAGGCTCTCGACGCCGGCGGCGTCCAGCCGGCGGACGGACAGGCCCGCCGTCGAGAGCAGCTGCTCGGCGTGGACGGCGCAGCGGCGCAGGATCTGCTGCACCGCCGCCCGGGTACCGCCGCGGTCCCCGATCGCCTCGGCCGCGCGGCGGGTGTCGAGGGTCAGCAGGCAGTAGCGCGCGGCGAGCGGGATCAGCGGCGCCCCGGGCCCGGCCGGTGCGTGGGCCGGAACCTGGGCCGGCGTCATCAGCGTGAACAGCCGGACGCTGGCGAGCGGGACGTCCTCGACCTGCAGCAGCTCGGCGAGCAGCCGGACCGGCACCGTCGCGTCGTCGTTGAAGACACCGTCGAGGCCGAGCACGAGCGGCAGGTTCCACACCGGGCCCGACCGCACCACCCCGATCTCGCTGCCGTGGTCGCCGCCGGGCACGGCCTCGACCGAGTACTGGCCGAGCAGGGCGGCCAGCCCCGGGCGCCGGCCCGTCCGGCGGCGGCGCCGGATCAGGCGCAGCCAGGAGACGGCCAGCTGGTAGAGCCAGCGCCGGCGCACCGGCACCAGGGCCGCGGCGGCGAGCAGGGCCGCGGCGGCGCCGCCGAGGTACGGCCACACCCCGCTCCCCGCCAGCCCGCCCAGGACGGCGGCGCCGGCGAGCTCGACCAGGACCAGCTGGGCCCGGGATACCTGCGGCACGCGTCCTCCTCCTCGCCGGTCGGCAACCGGTCGAATCATCGCAGGTGCACGGGGCAATGCCGACAAGTCGTATCCTTCGCACCGTGCAGACGCGTCGGGACCAGCTGCACGCCTACCGGTTCCAGAACCGGCGCGCCCTCGCGGCCCTGGTGACCGGCGAGCCGAACGTCCTCGAGCCGCCGATGCGCCGGCTCACCGTCGTGACGATCTCCGGGATCATGATCGCGATCCTCATCGCCTGCGGCTTCGCCCTGGTCGGCGTCTTCCGCCCGTCGACCGGCGACGAGTGGAAACAGGCCGGCGCCATCATCGTCGAGCGCCAGACGGGCGCGCGCTACGTCCTCGTGGACGGCGTGCTGCACCCCGTCCTGAACTACTCGTCGGCCGTCCTCGCGGTCGGGACGAAGCAGAGCCCGCATGTCGTCCTCGTCGATCGCAGCGACCTCGCGAGCGCCAAGCGCGGCCCCACCATCGGCATCGACGGGATCCCCGACTCGCTGCCGTCAGCGGGGAACCTCGTCGGCGGGCCCTGGACGGTGTGCTCCCGGCAGCAGACGGGCCGGGCCGACGCGCTCACGGCCCAGGTCAGCGTCCTCGTCGGCGGGGACGCCGGATCGCGCCGCCTGCCGGCGAGCACCGGGGTGCTCGTCCGGGCCGCGTCCGGCGGCACCCGGTACCTCCTGGTAGGCGGGCAGCGGCTGGAGGTCGGGTCGGATGCGGTCGTCACCTCGCTCGGCCTGCCGACCAATGACTACCTCACCGTCGGCACCGCCTTCCTGGACGGCGTGCCGTCCGGCACCCGGTTGCAGGCGCCGAACGTGCCGCACGCGGGCGATCCCGGGCCCCGGATCGGCGGTCGGCCCACCGTGGTCGGGCAGCTGCTGTACACGACCGACACCAAGCGCTACTACCTGACGCTCGCCGACGGGACCGCCCAGCTCGACGCGGTGCAGACGGCGCTGCTCCGGACGCTCGGGGTGGGCCCCGAGCACCGGCCGGTCGCCCAGGTCGACACCGACGCGAGCTCCGTCCTCGGCGCCGGCAACTCGACGGCCGACTGGGCCGTGGTGGCCGACCAGCTGAAGAACCTGCCGACCCGGATCCCCGACATCGCCGCCGCGCCGGCCCGCAACGGCGGCATCTGTGCGGTGTATCGCGGGGACGCCGCGACCCCGGACCTCGCGGTCCCGCCGAGCCGGCTGCCGGCCTTCGCGTCGGGCCAGGTCGCCGAGTCCGGACGCTCGCAGCGGGGGCAGGCCGACGAGGTGGTGCTCCGGCCGGGGCAGGCCGCCGTGGCCCGCTCCAGCGGCGGCGCGGCGACGCTGTTCGTCGTCGCCGAGCCGGGCAAGAAGTACGCTGTCGCCTCCCCCGACGTCCTCGCCGGCTTCGGCTACGCCGGGCGCACGCCCTCGACGGCGCCGTTCGAGCTCCTCCCGCTGATCCCGACCGGCCGGGCCCTGGACCCGGTCGCCGCCCGCCGCCCCGCCAGCAACTGATCCACGCACGTGATTCACGCGAGAGATTCACGCCAGCACGACGAAAGCGACGGGCGGGTGAACAACACGCCGTCCGACTCCTATCCAACTGGTTCGCAGACGCCCGATTTTGTATGTTGTGTGAAACCGGGCAAGATCACCGCACACCGGACCTTCCCTCGACGAGAGGACACCCATCGTGGCCCAGTACACGACCAGCCAGGAGGCCATGGCGCAGGGCGCCGCCAAGGTCGACGAGGCCGCCGGCCAGATCCAAGGACACATCAGCAACCTGCGCTCCGAGGTCGAGACGATGATGGGCGGCTGGCGCGGCGAGGCCGCCAGCGCGTTCGTCCAGGTGCACGACTCGTTCGAGCAGCAGGCCAACAAGATCAACACCGCCCTGCGCCAGATGCACGAGGCCCTCGTCGCCACGCACCGCACGTACGGCACGCAGGAGAGCGACCAGACCCAGACCCTGTCCGGCCTCGCCGGCCAGATCAACGCCTGAGCCGGAGGAACGTCAACATGGGTGAGATCCACGTCCAGTTCGAGTCCCTGCAGGCCGGGCAGCAGGGCATCCAGAACAACTACGCGAAGCTGACCGCCACGCTCGAGCAGCTCGAGAGCGACCTCCAGCCGATGATCGGCTCCTGGAGCGGCTCGGCGCAGGAGTCCTACCTCGCGTGCAAGAAGCAGTGGGACGACGCCGCCATGGCGCTGTCGCAGGTCCTGAGCAGCATCGGGCAGGCGGTCGGCCAGGCCCACGAGAACTACACGGCGGCCGAGAGCGCGGCCCAGGCGAACTGGGCCTAGGCGGTTCGAGGGCGGGCATGGGCAACATCCAGGTCGACTTCGGCGCCCTGCAGGCGGGGCACGCCGGCGTCCAGAACTCGTTCACGCGGCTGCAGGCCACGCTGGACGAGCTGGAGGCGAACCTCCGCCCGATGGTCGACAGCTGGAGCGGCACCGCCCAAGAGGCGTACGTCGCGTGCAAGCAGCAGTGGGAGGACGCCGCGCGGTCACTCGCAGCCGTGCTTCAGACCGTGTCGCAGGCGGTGGCCACGGCCCACGACAACTACTCGGCCACCCACGGCGCCACGATCCAGATCTGGTCCTGACCCACGGGTCGACCGTTGCCGAAGGAGCACGAGACGATGGGTTTCGCAGTCGACACCGACGCGATGGCGAGCGCGGCCGGCAAGATCGGGGTGGCGGCCGAGCAGATCGATGCCCTGCTCAGCCGCATGCGCACAGACGTCAACGAGATGCTCGGCGGCTGGGCCGGCGACGGGGCCTCGGCGCACCGGGATCTCCACACCCGCTTCGAGGCCGACGTCGTGGCCATCAACCGCAACCTGCGCGAGATGCAGGGGGCACTGCAGCAGACCCATCAGCTCTACGTGCGGCAGGAAACCGAGCAGAGCAACGACCACGTGTCGATGCGCAACCAGATCCTGAAGTAGGACGGGGACAACCTGATGTCGCACATCTACGTCGAGCATGCCCGGCTCGAGACCGCCGCCAGCCAGCTGCGCGGCCACAAGAAGACCTTCGACGAGGTCCTGGGCCAGCTCGAGTCCGACCTCGCCCCGATGATCTCGACCTGGAACGGCGCGGCCCGCGACCTCTACCTGGAGAAGAAGGCGGCCTGGGACAAGGCCGCCCTCGATCTCACCGAGCTGCTGGCGATCATCACCAAGCTGACCGAGGACGCGCACCGGGGCTACGTCAGCACGGTGAACGAACTGACCGCGATGTGGTCCTGAGCGGGCGCAGGAAGGACACGACAGATGGGCAACCCGTCGAAGCCGAGCTCGGTCAAGGTGGATCAACTCAAGACCGCCCTCGAGACGCTCAAGGGCATCCAGGACGACATGAACAACCCGCCGGCCGGCTCCTTCGAGCAGCTCGGCCAGACGATCGAGACCGACCTCAGGCAGGGCGACAACGGCATCCAGGGCAACGGGCCGCACGTGGCCGGTGAGCGGTACTACGACGGCGTCTTCTACGTGAACAAGGGCTGGGGCGATGTGAAGACCGGCGTGGCGACGCTGATCAACCTGCTCCAGACGACCATCGACAAGCACTCGGGCAACGACCACGCGGTGGCCGCCGGCGCCCGCAAGACCAACACGGCGCAGACCAACACGGCGCAGACCAACACGGCGCAGACCAACACGGCGCAGACCAACACGGCGCAGCCGGGCGCTGCGGCGGCGACGAGGGGCTGATCGACATGGGTGGCCCGTACGCCTTCGACCCGTCCGACACCGGGGCGCGCTACCACAGCTACCAGACCCGCGGTGGCCAGCCCATCGACGGCACGTTCCACTACACCGAGCACGAGAACATCTTCGGCGCCACCGTCGACGACGGTAAAGCCGAGGCGTTCCGCAAGGTGCAGGCCGGGCTCAACCCGGAGTCGCTGCAGACCAAGGCCGAGGCCTGGCAACTCGTCCACGACCACATCAAGGGCATCGGCGGGCGCCTGCAGACCGCGTACACGCAGGTCTTCAACGCCTGGTCGGGCGACGACGCCGACGCCGCCCAGAAGACGTTCGGCCACGTCCTCACCTCCACGGGCGCGCTCACCGACAACGCGAACTCGATGTACACCGGCACCAAGCAGGTCGCCGACGCGGCCCAGAAGGCCAAGGGCGTGAGCTCCGACGGCCCGGGCTTCGGTTCGAAGCTCTCCGGCGGCCTCGGCCTCGGCGGCGGGGACGGCGACGGCAACGCCGACGTCCAGGCCTACTTCCAGCTGATCGATTCGGTCGCCACCGGCCGCGACTACATGCCGCACACCGTCCAGTGGCAGGTCAAGACCGACGGCGGAAGCAAGCAGAACTACGGCGGTGACCCGGGCGCGGCCGGCGGCGGTGGCGGGGTCGGCGGGGTCAGCGCACCGCACCTGGGCGGCACGTCCCCGCACAGCAGCGTCGCCACCCCCACCATCAAGGACCCGGGCAGCCGGCCGCATCACACGACCACCGCGGTCCCCCCGGTCGACGTCGGCAATCCGCCCGGCACCACGATCGGTGACCCGACCGGCGGCACGCCCGGCGTCGGCACCGGCACCGGCGGCTCGACGATCGGTGTCCCGCACCTCGACACCGGCTCGTCCCTCGCCGGCCTGGACGGCTCCGGCGCCGGCTTCGGCAGCGCCGGCAGCGGCGCGTACGGCGGCGGCGGGCTCGGCTCGATGAGCGCGGGCCTCGGCGGTGGTGTCGGCGGAGCCGGCCTCGGCGGTGGTGTCGGTGCGACCTCGGGGCTGGCCGGTGGGGGGCTGGGCGCCGGGGCCGGAGCCGCCGGGGTCGGCGCCGAAGGCGCCGGTGCGGCCGGGGCCGCTGCGGGGCGGGCCGGCACCGGAGGCATGATGATGCCCATGCGAGGTGGCGCCGGCAGCAAGGACGAGGACGAGCGCGAGCGCTCGACCTGGCTGGAAGAGGACGACGACGTGTGGGGGGAGGCCGACGCACCGCCGTCGGTGATCCGCTGACCGGCCGGAGGTTCGTCGCCGCACTGGGCGCGGCCGCTGCCGCACTGCTGGCGACGGCGCAGCCTGCAGCCGCCCTCCCGCCGGGCGCCTGGTGGTACCGGGTACTCGACCTGCAGCGCGCATGGGGGGTCGAGCAGGGCGCCGGGGTCACCGTCGCCGTCGTCGAGAACGGCGTCAAGGCCAGCCTCGGCGACCTCCAGGGCCAGGTGCTGCCCGGGCTGGACCTCAGCGGCCGCAACCCGCACGCCCAGCACGAAGACCCGTCGCCGGGCACCGACAAGTTCGGCCACGGCAGCGACATGGCGATCCTCATCGCCGGCACCGGGCAGGGCGCAGGCATGAAGGGCGTCGCCCCGAAGGCCAAGATCCTGCCGGTGGCGCTCGGCCGCGACGCGCAGGGCGGATACGCGGACTCGACGATCGCGCGCGGCATCCGCTGGGCCGTCGACCACGGCGCCGACATCGTCAACCTCAGCCTCGGCGGGCCGGGCGCATGCTCGCCCGAACTGGCCGACGCCGTCAGCTACGCCTACCGGCACGACATCATCGTGGTCGCGAGCGCGGCCGACTCCCCCGGCCCGGTGTCCTCGCCGGCCAACTGCCCGGGCGCGATCGCCGTGGGCGGCGTCGACTCCGCCTTCAAGCCGTGGGTGAACACCCCTTCCGGTCCCGAGGTCGACTTCGTGGCCCCCGCGTTCAACCTGGTCAACGAGGAGCTGGACGGCACGCTGCGCGGGCCCGACCCGAAGGCGGCGGGGACGAGCCAGGCTGCCGCGATCGTCTCGGGCACGTTCGCGCTGCTCCGGGCGAAGTTCCCGCACGACACGGCCCGGCAGCTCGTCACGCGCGCGCTCTACAACGTGCACAACGGCCTCGGTGCGGGCAACGTCGGCAAGCGGATCGACGACACCCTCGGCTACGGCGAGATCCTGCCGTACTACGCGCTGACCCTGAGCCCGCCGAGCGCCTTCGCCAACCCGATCTACGACCGCTTCGCCCGCGAGCTGAGCTCGTCGTCGAGCTCCTCGGCCCCGGCGCCGAGCAGCCCGCCCCCGAGCCGGTCGGGCGCGCCGTCCTCGTCGCCGGCCACGAGCACGTCGAGCTCGTCGGACAGCGGCGGGGTGTCGAGCGCGCTCGTCGCCGCCATCGTGGTCGCGGCCCTGATCGTCCTCGGCGCGATCCTCTTCGCGCTCCGGCGCCGCTCGCGCCCGACCTGAGACCGGCGAGGCGAGGTGATGCCGAGCCCGATCCACGTGGTGCCGGAGACGACGAGCGCCGCCGCAGCCGGCCTGACCCGGACCGCCCACGAGTTCGCCACCAGCGTCAACGGCCTCGCCGCCACGATCAACGGCGCCGGCAACCCGTGGGGCGCCGAGGAGCAGGGAAGTATCTTCGGCCAGCTCTCCACCGCCGTGCTCGGCAACGCGTTCGAGAGCATCGCGTCGCACGTCGAGCCGGTGGGCTACGCCGGCGCGGCGCTGAGCCAGCAGGCCGAGACCTACACCGAGGTGGAGACCGGTACGACGACGCAGTTCCGGACCCGGCCGGGCCGGGGCTGACCCGCGGGCGCGACGAGCGCCCCTGACTCGCGGCCCGTCAGGCGAGCCCGCGCCGCCGCGGGCCCCGCAGGACCGCGGCGCCGACGGCGACGAGCGCGGCCAGGCCGAGCAGGGCGGCCGCGCAGGCGAGCGCCAGGTGCTGCAGGTGGCGATCGGGCGGGGGCGGCGCGGCCCGCACCGGGACCGGCGGCGCCGCCGCCGTGCTGGCCGGTGGCGCGGCGTCGGCCCGGATCGAGGTGACGGCGAGGTAGGGGTTCACGATCCCGAAGCCGTAGCGCTGGTCCGGGACGCTGGCCGGCGGGGCATCGGCGGTCGCCTCCAGCCGGTCGCGTACCGCGGCTGCCGACAGCTCCGGGTGGGCGGCGAGCATCAGCGCGACGGTCCCGGTGACGAACGGCGCCGCGAAGCTGGTGCCGTCGTTGCGCAGGTAGCCGGTCAGGGCCGACGCCGTCTCGACCTGGGCGCCCGGGGCGGTGATGTCGACGTAGTCGCCGTACTCGGAGAACGGGGCGATGGTGTCGTGGGCGTCGGTGGCCCCGACCGCGATGACGTTGGGGTACTTGCGCGAGTACTCGGCCGGGTAGGTGCGCGGGTTGCCGTTCTGGCCGCTGTTGCCCGTGGCGGCGACGAGGATCAGCCCGGCCCGGGCCGCGTCGGCGACCGCCCGCTCCAGCAGCGGCGACGGGGTGAGGACGAACACCGAGAGGTTCGCGACCCGGGCGTGCGCGGCGATCGCGGCCTCGATGCCCCGGCCGATCCCGTCGGCGTCGCCGTTGTTGTCGTGGCTGCTCTCGGTCTGCTTGATCGGCAGGATGGTCGCGCCCGGCGCGACGCCGGCAAACGGCTCCCCCGCCACCGGCTGGGCCGCGATGATCGACGTGACCATCGTGCCGTGCCCGTCGCAGTCGACCGTCGAGCCGGACGGTGTGCTGGACACCACGTTCGTGCCGGCCCGCACGTGCACCCCGCGCAGCTGCGGATGGTAGGTGGCGCCCCGCGGCGGCGGGCCGGCGTCCACGCCGGTGTCGATGACCGCGACCGTGACACCGGCCCCGGTCGTGATCGGCCACACCCGCTGGAAGCCGAGCCGGGTCTGGGCCCACGGCACGCCGGAGGACGGCACGCCGGGCTTGATGGAGCAGTCGGCCCGAGTCGCGGCGTGGGGGGCGGCGGCCTCGGCCGGCAGCGTCGGGCCCGCGACCAGGGCAGCGGCAGCCAGGGCGGCGAGCAACCTCACGACGGGACGGGCAGGGACGACCCGAGCGCTATTGGGCGCCGGCGCGCGGCGACTCGCGGCGGGGGGCGGAGGCGCCGTTCGGCGTGGGCCGCGGCCGGCTCGCGGGCGGGGTCTTCGCCGCCTCGTTGGGGACGATCTCGGCGGCCGGCAGGGCGCGGGGCTGCTCCTCGGCGCTCGCCCGCTCCTTGTCGTCCTGCGTCATGCCCTTGATCTCGGTCTTGAAGATCCGCAGGGACCGGCCGAGCGAACGCGCCATGTCCGGAAGCTGCTTCCAGCCGAAGAACAGCACGAGCGCGACGATCGCGAGCACGAGCAGGTGGCCGGGCGTGAACAGTTCCATCAACGATCTCCCTCGACGGGCGCGAGCGGTCGCCACCAGACTACGCCGGTCGGGGCTCAGGGCACCCCGGCCGAGCTGAACGGGCGGAGGACGTCGGCCAGGGCCGGGTCGACCCGGGCGTGGACGAGCGTGCCGCCCTCGGTGTGCTCGGTGTGCAGCACCTCGGCCTGCTCGTGCATGCGGGCGACGAGGTCGCCGCGGGTGTAGGGCACCAGCACGTTGACCTCGATGTCCGGGCGGGGCAGTCGCGCCTCGACGAGTTCGCGCAGCTCCCCCAGCCCCGAGCCGGTCCGGGCCGACACGAACAGGGCCTCCGGCGCCAGGGCCCGCAGCCGCAGCAGGGCCTCGGGCTCGGCGGCGTCGATCTTGTTGAAGACCAGCTGCTCCGGCACCTGCAGCGCCTCGATGTCGGCCAGCACCTCGCGGACGGCCTTGATCTGGGCCTCGGGATCGGCGTCGGAGGCGTCCACGACGTGCAGGATCAGGTCGGCCCCGTTCACCTCTTCCAGTGTCGAGCGGAACGCCTCGACCAGCTGGGTCGGCAGGTGCCGGACGAAGCCCACCGTGTCGGCCAGCGTGTACGCCCGCCCGTCGGCGGTCTCGGCCCGGCGCACGGTCGGGTCGAGGGTGGCGAACAGCGCGTTCTCGACGAGCACCCCGGCGTCGGTGAGCCGGTTCAGCAGGGACGACTTGCCGGCGTTGGTGTAGCCGGCCAGCACGACGCTCGGCACGTCGTTGGCGTTGCGCCGGGCCCGCTTGACGTCCCGGGCCGTCTTCATCTCGGCGAGCTCGCGACGCAGCTTGGCCATCCGCTGGTTGATGCGGCGGCGGTCGATCTCGATCTTCGTCTCGCCGGGACCGCGACCGCCGATGCCCAGGCCGCCGGCCGCCCGCCCGCCGACCTGCCGGGACAGCGACTCGCCCCAGCCGCGCAGGCGGGGCAGCAGGTACTGCATCTGGGCCAGCTCGACCTGGGCCTTGCCCTCCTTGGAGCGGGCGTGCTGGGCGAAGATGTCGAGGATCAGCGCGGTCCGGTCGACGACCTTGACCTTGGTGACCTCCTCCAGCTGGCGCAGCTGGCCGGGGGTGAGCTCGCCATCGCAGATAACGGTGTCGGCGCCCTGCGCGAGGACGATGTCGCGCAGCTCCTTGGCCTTGCCCGAGCCGATGTAGGTCGCCGGGTCGGGGCGGTCGCGGCGCTGGATCAGCGCGTCGAGCACCTGGGAGCCGGCGGTCTCGGCGAGGCGGGCGAGTTCGACCAGCGAGTTCTCGGCCTCGACGAGGGTGCCGGTGGTCCAGACCCCGACGAGCACGACGCGCTCGAGGCGCAGCTGCCGGTACTCGACCTCGGTGACGTCCTGGAGTTCGGTCGAGAGGCCGACGACGCGGCGCAGGGCCTGCCGTTCCTCGAGCTCGTAGTCGCCGTCGGCGTCGCCCTGCGGGCGGTTGTCAGCTTCAGTCATCGTGCTTCCATGGTGACACGCGCGAGCGAACTGTCACCCGAATTCGCGCCCCGGCGCGGGGCTCAGGCCCGGCGCAGCCAGTCGTCGTCGACCTCGATCTCGGCCACGAGCACGGCCGGGCCGGTGAGCTCGACCTCGCCGTCGCGGCGCCAGACGACCTCGCACGTACCACCGGGTACGTCCACCCGCCACCCCAGGCCGTCGGCCCCGACCCCGTCGGCCTGGGCCGCAGCGACTGCCACCGCGCAGATGCCGGTGCCGCAGGACCGGGTCTCCCCCACGCCGCGCTCGTGCACCCGCATCTGCAGGTGCCGGGGGCCCCGGCGCACGACGTACTCGACGTTCTGCCCGTGCGGGAGGGCCGGCTCGACGACCGGCGGCCGGCTGAGGTCCAGGGCCTCGAGCTCGGCGACGCTGTCGAGCTGCACGATCACGTGCGGGTTGGGGATCTCGAGGGCGATGCCCGGACGCGGCGGCGTCGAGGCGGCGGTGGCGACCGGCCGGTCGGCAAGGAACCGGGGCAGACCCATGTGCACAGTGACGTCTCCGTCCCCGCGGGCCCGCGCGCGTCGGATCCCGCCGCGTGTCGCCACCGCCGCACTCGTATCAACGAGCCGAACCGACATTAGGTACTGCAGAAATACCCGAACCCCGTTTCCGCACATCTCGGCGATGCTGCCGTCGGCGTTGCGGTAGTCCATGAACCAGGGCGCCTCGGCCGCCATCTCCTTCGCCTCGGGGTCGTTCTCGGAGGCCACGACGCGCAGGATGCCGTCGGCGCCGAGCCCGGCGTGCCGGTCGCAGAGGGCCCGGACCATCGCCGGCGTCAGCTCGATCGCACCGTCGAGGTCGGGCAGGACGAGGAAGTCGTTCTCCGTCCCGTGCCCCTTCACCAGCCGCATGCCGCCAGCGTACTGAGCGCGGCGTCCGGCAATCCGGGATCGGCCGCGTCGAGCCAGTGGACGCGGGGGTCGCGCCGGAACCAGGACCGCTGGCGGCGGACGAAACGGCGGGTGGCCCGCACGGTCTGGGCCACCGCCTCGTCCAGGTCGCCGGTGACGGTGCCGTCGTCGTCCACGCACTCGAGCAGCTGGGCGTATCCCAGGGCCTTGCCGGCGGTCGGGCTGTCCCGCAGCCCGGCCGGCAGCAGCGCCCGGATCTCGTCGACGAAGCCGAGGCCCATCATCCGGTGCACGCGCAGCTCGACCCGCTCGTCGAGGTCGTCGCGGTCGAGCCCGAGCTGGACGCAGTCGTAGATCGACTCGAAGGCCGGCATCCGGGCGGTGAAGGGGGCGCCGGTCAGCTCGATGACCTCCAGCGCCCGGACGATGCGGCGCCCGTTGGTCGACAGGATCGCGGTGGCCGCGAGCGGGTCGCGCTCGGCCAGCCGGCGGTGCAGCACCTCGGGCCCGACCTCGCCGAGCTCGGCGTAGAGGCGGGCCCGGATCTCCGGCGACTCGCCCGGGAACTCGAGCTTGTCGAGCGCGCCGCGCAGGTAGAGCCCCGATCCGCCGACGAGGATCGGCAGCCGGCCCCGGTCGTGGATGGCGGCGATGGCGAGCCGGGCGATCGCCTGGTACTCGGCGACCGCGGCGGACTTGCGGATGGGCCAGATGTCGAGCAGGTGGTGCTCGACACCGCCCCGCTGCTCGGGCGGCAGCTTGGCCGTCCCGATGTCCATACCGGCGTAGAGCTGCATGGAGTCGGCGTTCACCACCTCGCCGTCGAGCTGCTGGGCCAGGGCGACCGCGAGATCGGACTTGCCGGTCGCCGTCGGGCCCACGACGGCGAGCACCCGGCCCTCAGTCACCGGCGGTCCAGCTGGCCACGAAGTACCCGACCCCGTACGGAGCGGCGTCGTAGAGCAACTCCCCCGTCCACGTCCGGCCGGCCAGCAGCTCGGCTGCCGCGTTCCAGGTCCGGCCGCCGGCCGCGAGCAGCTCGTCGGCCAGCTCCACGTCCACCCGCAGTGCGGCCGGATCGCCGGCCCGCAGCGCCGCGGCCACGCGGGCGTCGAAGCCCTCCGCCCGCTCGTCGAGATAGCCCGGGGCGGTGCGGCTGCGCCGGGCGCTGCCGTCGGCCATGACGAGCAGCGCGACGTCGCCGTCGACGACCAGCTCACCGTCGTCCGGCCCGACCGACCAGCCGGTGGCCCCGGTGTCGGGGCCGAGGGCGTCGCGCAGCAGCCAGGCGCCGATCGTCAGCGGCAGCGGCAGGCCCACCGGACCGGGCGCGTCCGAGCCGAGCGGCACGACCACGTCGGCCCCGAAGCCGGCCAGCGACCCGCGCACCGACGCCCCGTACGGCATCCACTGTGGCCCGGCGCCGAGGACGAGCACCGGCGTGCCCGGCCGGGCGACCCGGCGGATCGCGGTGCGGGCGGCCGACCGGAGGTCGTCCAGTTCGGCGGCGGCACCCTGGGCGAGCTCGGGGACGAGCAGCGGCGGGTGCGGGCAGAACGCGGCTCCCGTGATCACGCTGCCCAAGGCTAGTGGCCGTGCTCGGCCCGGCACTGATCGTGTCTAATGCTCTGTTATGGCGTCTGACTGGGGACGGATCGACGACGACGGCACGGTCTACGTGCGGACCGCCGACGGCGAACGGGCGATCGGGTCCTGGCAGGCCGGTGACCGCGAAGCCGGGCTGGCCTTCTACCAGCGGCGCTACGAGGACCTCGCCACCGAGGTGCAGTTGCTGGAGAAGCGGCTGGAATCGGGCGCCGGCGACCCGGCCCACACCCGCACGAGCGCCGCGACGCTCAAGGAGCAGCTGCCGACCGTCGCCGCCATCGGCGATCTCGCCGCCCTCGACGCCCGCCTGGACGCGCTGCTCGCCGCGGCCGACGAGAAGGCCGGCGAGGCGGCGGCGGCCCGCGAGCAGGCCCGCGCGGACGCGGTCGCGGCCAAGGAGGCGCTGGTCGCCGAGGCCGAGAAGATCGCCGAGTCGGCGACGTCCTGGAAGGCCTCCGGCGACCGGCTGCGCGCGATCGTCGACGAGTGGCGGCTGATCAAGGGCGTCGACCGCCGCACCGACGACGCCCTGTGGAAGCGGTTCGCCGCCGCCCGCGACGCCTTCGGCCGGCGGCGGGGGCAGCACTTCGCCCAGCTCGATGCCGAGCGGTCCACCGTGAAGGACGCGAAGGAGCGGCTCATCGCCCGGGCCGAGGAGCTCTCGAGCTCGTCGGACTGGAAAGAGACGACCGCGGCCATGCGGGATCTCATGAACGAGTGGAAGGCGGCCGGGCGGGCCGGCCGGGACGTCGAGGACGCGCTGTGGGCGCGGTTCCGGGCGGCCCAGGACGCGTTCTTCGCCCGCCGCTCGGAGACCTTCGCCGAGCGCGACGCCGAGCAGGTCGCGAACCAGAAGCAGAAGGAGGAGATCATCGCCCGGGCGGCCGCGCTGGACATCCGCGACCCGAAGGCGGCGCAGAACCAGCTGCGGGAGCTCCAGGCCCAGTTCGACGAGGTCGGGCACGTCCCCCGGGATTCGATGCGGCGCCTCGACGACCAGATGCGGGCCGCCGAGCAGCGCGTCCGCGACGCCGTGGACGCCGAGTGGCGCCAGGCCAGCACCGCATCCAACCCGTTCCTCACCGCGCTGCAGGACCGACTGGCCGAGGCCGAGGCCAAACTGGAACGCGCCCGCAAGGCCGGTGACGAGGCGCGCATCAAGCGGGCCGAGGAGGAAGTGGCCCAGCGCCGCGCGCTGCTGCCGGAGTAGCTCCTAGGATCGGGCGATGGGCCCGTCGTTCACCCCCCGCCTCCTGCACGATGTCGCGACCCGGCTCACCGAGCCGGCCGAGGTGGTCGAGGCCTTCCTCGCCGCCCTCGCCGCGAACGACTTCCGCACCGCGGCCGAGCTGCTCGACGAGCGCGTCACGTACGTGAACGTCGGGCTGCCGGCCATCCACGGCCGGCACCGGACGATCGGGCTGCTCAAGCCGCTGGCCCGGCCCGGTGCCCGCTTCGAGGTCTACCTGCACGCGGTCGCGGCCAACGGGCCGACCGTGCTCACCGACCGCACCGACGTGCTCGTGTTCGGGCGGCTACGCCTGCAGTTCTGGGTGGCCGGGCGCTTCGACGTGGTCGACGGCCAGATCACCCTCTGGCGCGACTCGTTCGACTACGTCGACGTGCTGCGCTCGGTCGCGCGCGGGGTGGCCGGGGCCGTGCTGCCGGCGCTGCGCCCGGCCGCGCCGGCGTCCGCCGAGACCCAACCCGGCCGCCACTGAAGGCTCACGTCCCAGCCCCCACTCGTTGAGTGGTCAGTTACGCCCTGAGTGGTCAGTTGTAACTGACCACTCAGGGCCGAACTGACCACTCAACGCGAGTAGGTCAGGACGGGCGGGGGGCGATCGCCAGCAGCGGACGGGCCGGCGCATGCGTCGGTTCCGACGCCCCGCCCGGCCACCGGCGGCGCCCGGTGATGCCGCCGTCGGCGACGAGGTGGTGCGGCGCGGCGTAGGTGATCTCCGCGGTCACCACGTCGCCCGGGTCGGCGGCGCCGGCCACGTGCACGAGCCGCCCGTCGCGGGCCCGGCCCGACACCCGCCCGGTCGCGCCGTCCTTGCGGCCGTCGCCCGCGCTCACCAGCACCTCGGCCGAGGTGCCGACGAGGGCCTTGGCGGCGTCCCAGGAGATCTCCTCCTGCAGCGCGATCAGCCGCTCGTAGCGCTGCTGCACCACGGCCTTGGGCACCTGAGCGGCCATCTCGGCCGCCGGCGTCCCGGGCCGCTTGGAGTACTGGAAGGTGAAGGCACTGGCGAACCGCGCCGCGCGCACCGCGTCCAGGGTCTGTGCGAAGTCGGCGTCGGTCTCGCCCGGGAAGCCGACGATGATGTCGGTGGTGATCGCGGCGTCCGGCATCGCGGCCCGCACCCGGTCGATGATGCCGAGGTAACGCTCGCGCCGGTAGGAGCGGCGCATCGCCTTCAGCACGTCGTCCGACCCCGACTGCATCGGCATGTGCAGCTGGGGCATCACGTTCGGCGTCTCGGCCATGGCCGCGATCACGTCGTCGGTGAAGTCGCGCGGATGCGGGCTGGTGAAGCGCACGCGCTCGAGCCCGTCGATCTCGCCGCAGGCCCGCAGCAGCTTGCCGAAGGCGAACCGGTCGCCGAACGAGCGGCCGTAGGAGTTCACGTTCTGGCCGAGCAGCGTCACCTCGACGACGCCCTGCTCGACCAGCGCCCGCACCTCGGCGAGCACGTCACCGGGGCGGCGGTCGGTCTCGGCGCCGCGCAGCGACGGGACGATGCAGAAGGTGCAGGTGTTGTCGCAACCGACCGAGATCGACACCCAGGCGCTGTAGGCGGACTCGCGCCGCGCGGGCAGGTCGGACGGGAAGGTCTGCAGCGCCTCGACGATCTCGACCTGGGCGACGCGATTGTGCCGGGCCCGCTCCAGCAGCACCGGCAGGGCGGCGAGATTGTGGGTGCCGAAGACGACGTCGACCCAGGGGGCCTTCTCGACGATCCGCCCGCGGTCCTTCTGGGCCAGGCAGCCGCCGACCGCGATCTGCATGTCCGGGTTCGCGGCCTTGGCCGGGTAGAGGTGGCCCAGGTTGCCGTAGAGGCGGTTGTCCGCGTTCTCCCGGACGGCACAGGTGTTGAAGACGACCAGATCAGCTGGCTCGGCCCCGTCCGCGCGGTCGTAGCCGGCGGCCTCGAGCAGGCCGGCGAGCCGCTCGGAGTCGTGGACGTTCATCTGGCACCCGTAGGTGCGGATCTCGTAGGTTCGGCTCATAACGAGGTCGAGAATACGGGGGCGGCAGTGGTGCAATGGCCCCATGAGCCTCACCGACGGCGACGTCGCCCTGCTGGCCCGCCAGGCGGTCGATCTCCTCGATCCGGAGATCGAGATCTCGATCGAGCCGGACGACCCGGTCGACCCGTACCGGTTCGGCCACCAGGCCTGGCTCGTGCAGCCGGTACTCGGCGGCCATCGCCGCTTCGGCGCCCGGATCCGCTCCACCGACTCCCCCGTCGCGGCGCTGGGCCTGCTGCTCGAACACCTGGCCGAGCACAGCGGCGCGAGCGAGCTCTTCCGCGGCCGGCTCTTTCCGGCGTGTCCCGGACACGATCACCCGGCCGACGTCGAGGTCAAGGAGCACGAGGTGGTGCTCCGGTGTCCCGACAGCGGCGAGGTCGTCGCCCGGCTCCGACCCGACCTGCCGACATGACCAGGCTCGCCGAGCAGCTGGCCACCGTCACCGCCGGGTTCTCGGGTGTGGTCTCGGTCAGCCGGGACGGCGAGACCGTGTTCGAGCGGGCCTACGGGATGGCCGACCGCGCGCACGGCATCGCCGCCACGGTCGATACGCGGTTCGGCGTCGCCAGCATCACCAAGGGCTTCACCGCCGTCGCCGTCACCTCGCTGGTCGAGGACGGCCGGTTGGCATTCGACGCGGCCGTGCGCGAGGTCCTCGGCGACGACCTGCCGCTCATCGGCGACGAGGTGACCGTGCGCCACCTGCTCTCGCACACCTCCGGCATCGGCGACTACGTCGACGAGGAGACGGACACCGCGGACGACGACTACGTGCTCACCGTCCCCGTGCACACGCTGTCGAGCACCGAGGACTACCTGCCGGCCCTCGACGGCTTGCCGCCCCGGTTCGCCCCGGGCGAGCGGTTCGGGTACTGCAACAGCGGCTTCGTGGTGCTCGCGCTGGTCGCCGAACGGGTCGGCGACCTGACGTTCCACGAGCTCGTGGCCGACCGGGTGTTCGGGCCGGCCGGCATGGGGCGCTCGGCGTTCCTGCGCATGGACGACCTGCCCGGGGACGCCGCCCTCGGCTACCTAGCCGACGGGCGGACCAACGTGTTGCACCTGCCGGTCCGGGGCAGCGGCGACGGCGGCGCCTTCTCCACGGCGGCCGACCTCCGGGCGTTCTGGCGGGCCCTGTTCGCCGGCCAGCTCGTCGCGGCCGACCTGGTCGCGCAGTTGACGGCACCGTCGCGGCCCGGCGGCGACTACGGCCTCGGTTTCTGGCTCGATACCGCGCACGGCCGGGTCCTGCTCGAGGGCGGCGACGTGGGCGTGTCGGCGCTGTCGGTCCACGAACCCGCGAGCGGGCTCACCTACTCGGTGCTGTCCAACACCGCCGACGGGGCCGGGCCGGTGAAGCGCCGCCTCGACACACTGCTCGGGTGAGGCCGCCCCCGGCTCAGTGGGCGATCTCGGTGGCCCGCGACTCGCGCACCACGGTGACCCGGATCTGGCCGGGGTAGGTCAGCTCGTCCTCGATCTGCTTGGCGATCTCGCGGGCCATGACCGACGATGCGAGGTCGTCGACCTCGCTCGGCTGCACCATGACCCGCACCTCACGCCCGGACTGCATGGCGAAGACCTTCTCGACACCGTCGCGGGACTGCGCGATCTCCTCGATCCGGGCCAGCCGCTTGACGTAGGTCTCCAGCGACTCCCGGCGGGCGCCGGGGCGGGCGGCCGAGCAGGTGTCGGACGCCTGGGTGAGGACGGCCTCGATGGTCCGCGGCTGCACCTCGTTGTGGTGGGCCTCGACGGCGTGGGCGACCGCTTCGTCCTCGCCGTACTTGCGCAGCAGCTCGGCCCCGATGATCGCGTGACTGCCCTCGACCTCGTGGGTGAGGGCCTTGCCGATGTCGTGCAGGAAGGCGCAGCGCTTGACCAGGGTCGGCTCGATCCCCAGCTCGGCGGCCATGACGCCGGCAATGTGGGCGGTCTCGACCAGGTGGCCGAGCACGTTCTGGCCGTAACTCGTGCGGTACTTCAGGCGGCCGAGGGTCGGCATGAGGCGCTCGTCGACCGGGCCGATGCCGACGTCGGCCAGCGCGTCGCGGGCCGCCCGCAGGCAGAGCTCGTCGACCTCGACGACGCTCTGCTCGTAGGCCTCCTCGATGCGATGGGGGTGGATGCGCCCGTCGAGGATCAGCTTCTCCAGCGTGAGCCGGCCGACCTCGCGGCGGACCGGGTCGAAGCACGACAGCAGCACCGCCTCGGGGGTGTCGTCGATGAGGACGTTGACGCCGGTGACCGCCTCGAAGGAGCGGATGTTGCGCCCCTCGCGGCCGATGATGCGCCCCTTCATCTCCTCGGCCGGCAGGTGCAGGACGCTGACCACGGTCTCGGTGGTCTGGGCGCTCGCCACCCGCTGGACGGCCTCGACCACGATCGCCTTGGCCCGCTCGGTGCCCTCGGTGCGGGCCTCGTTCTCGATGGTGCGGACGAGCAGGGCCGCCTCGCGCCGGCTGGCCGCCTCGACCGCGGTCAGGAGCTCAGCCCGGGCCTGCTCGCTGGTCAGCCCGGAGATGCGCTCGAGCTCCCGGCGCTGGTCGGCGGCGGCGGCGCTGAGCGCGGCCCGCTCGAGTTCCAGCTGCCGGGCGCGATCGTCGAGGTCGTCCTTCTGGGCGCTGAGCTCGTCGGCCTGGCTCTGGATCTCGGCAGCCCGCTGGTCGAGGCGGTTCTCCCGGCCGTCCAGGCGGACCTCGGTGTCATCGAGGCGCGCCGAGCGGGCGGTCTGCGCGCTGAGCTGGCGCTGCAACTCCTCGCTGAGCTTGGCCGCTTCGGCCGCGCCGGTCCGCCGGGCCTCGGCCAGGATCTCGCCGGCCTGCTCGCGGGCCTGCGCAAGGGCGGCCTCGACCTGGCTGCGGGCCGCGTCGGCGTCGGCGCGGGCGGCCCGGCGCGTGGCGTCGGCCTCGGTCTCGGCGGCGCGACGCAGCGCCTCGGCCTCGGCCTGGGCTGCCTGCCGCAGGGCGGCAGCTTCGGCGACGGCGGCGCGCCGGGTTTCGGCCAGCGTGTCGTCCGGGACGGCCGGGCCGGACTCGCCGTGCCGGGCGCCGCTGGACCCGCTACGGCGCGCGTAGGCGGCGACGAAGAGGAGGCCGACAACGAACGCCGCACCGATCGCTGCGTACCAAACCCCGGTCACGGTCGCCTCCTGTGTTCGGTGGAACCTGCGAGCCAGGAGGGCGGGCAACAGCTGGTGCACAGCCCGTAGCCCGCAGCGGAGACCGGAAACCCGGTCCCTGCCACTTGGCGCTGGGCTGTCCGGCCCGGATCGCGGGCCCTTCGGTACGTCCCCTTCTACGTCGTCGCGGTCGTGGCGCTATGTGTACGCAACCGGTGCGGTCGCGTTCAGAGGTGCTCTCTGCTTGCTCCTGGTCTTTCGAGGTTATGAACGTGAGGCAGACAAAGCAAGTAAGCCCGGGGTCGACGGCGTGGCCACCGGGCGGATTCGGAACACTTCGCTCAGACCGTCTCGGTATCCCAGTCGACCGCGTCGGCATGGACATCGGCCAGGACCTCTCGCACGACCTGGTAGGCCAGCCCGGCGGAGTAGCCCTTGCGGGCCAGCAGACCGACCAGCCGGCGGGCCTGGACCTCGCTCGGCAGCCCGGCCAGCGCGCACCGGCGCCGCTCGACGAGTTCCCGAGCCCGGTTGCGCTCGCTCTCGCTGTCGATGCCGGTCAACGCCTCGGCGACGGCGTCGTCCTCGACCCCGAGCCGGCGCAGCTTCGCCGCCACCGCGCGCCGGGCCAGCCCCCGATCACGGTGTGCCGAGGCGGCGACGCTGTGCGCGAGCGCCGCGTCGTCGATCAGCCCGACCTCGGTGAACCGGTCGAGCACTGCGCCGGCCGCCTCGGCCGGTACCCCGCGGGCCGCCAACGCGTCGGCGAGTTCGGCCCGGGTGCGGGCCCGCTGGGTGAGCAGCCGCAGGCAGATCGCCCGCGCCACCGCCTCCGGGTCACCGGGATGCTGCTCCGGATCGCCCGGCGGCGGCTGCGCGTCGGCCTGCACTTCGACCCGGCTGCCCCGGGCCCGACGCCTTCCGGACACGACCGTCAGAAGTCGACCGGAGCGGGCAGCGGTTCGATAGGAGCACCGGCTTCGTCCACCCGAGCCCCGATACCGAGCTTCTCCTTGATCTTCTTCTCGATCTCGTCGGCGAGGTCAGGGTTGTCGCGCAGGAAGTTGCGCACGTTCTCCTTGCCCTGGCCGAGCTGGTCGGAGTCGTAGGTGTACCAGGCCCCGGACTTGCGGATCAGCGCCTGCTCGACGCCGACGTCGATCAGCGAGCCTTCCCGGCTGATGCCCTCGCCGTAGACGATGTCGAACTCGGCCTGCTTGAACGGCGGGGCGACCTTGTTCTTCACCACCTTGACGCGGGTGCGGTTGCCCACGGCGTCGGCGCCGTCCTTCAGCGTCTCGATCCGCCGGACATCGAGCCGGACCGAGGCGTAGAACTTCAGCGCCTTGCCACCGGTCGTGGTCTCGGGCGAGCCGAACATCACGCCGATCTTCTCGCGCAGCTGGTTGATGAAGATCGCCGTGGTGCCCGAGTTGCTCAGGGCACCGGTGATCTTGCGCAGCGCCTGGCTCATGAGCCGGGCCTGCAGGCCGACGTGGCTGTCACCCATCTCGCCCTCGATCTCGGCCCGGGGCACGAGCGCAGCCACCGAGTCGATGACGATGATGTCGAGGGCGCCGGAGCGGATCAGCATGTCGGCGATCTCGAGCGCCTGCTCCCCGGTATCCGGCTGGCTGACCAGCAGGGCGTCGGTGTCGACGCCGAGGTTCTTGGCGTATTCGGGGTCGAGCGCGTGCTCGGCGTCGATGAACGCGGCCACCCCGCCCGCGGCCTGCGCGTTGGCCACCGCATGCAGGGCGACCGTCGTCTTGCCCGAGCTCTCCGGACCGTAGATCTCGATCACCCGCCCGCGAGGCAGGCCGCCGATGCCGAGGGCGACGTCGAGGGCGATCGACCCGGTGGGGATCACCTCGATCGGGGCCGAGACCCGGTCGCCGAGGCGCATGACCGCGCCCTTGCCGTGCTGCTTGTCGATCTGCGCGAGGGCGACGTCGAGCGCCTTGTCCCGGTCGAAGCTGGTGGCCATGGCGGCACCCTTTCTGGAAGGTCTGCGTGTGGTCGTGTCGTGTTGTCGGCGACGTTAGGGCCAGGCACCGACAGAAACGGCAGAACTCGCCCGGCTGTGGAGAACCGGCCAAATTCAGGTCGCCCTGTGGATACCGACTCGGCCGAAACTACCCGAACACCTGTTCGACCGGCCGCGACACGCCGAACGATCCGAGTGCGGGGGGCGTCAGCGCAGGGAGGCGGGCATGTCGAACTCGGCGCAGACCGCGCGCCAGATCTCCTTGGCCTCGACCCCGGCCGCCAGGGCCTCGTCGATCGTGGAGCCGAGCAGCGGCAGGCGGTAGTCGGCAGCGACGCTCGCGGCGTAGGTGGGGCCGAAGCGCTCACGCATCCGGCGCCAGAATTCGGTAAGCCGCATGACGTCCACCTTACGATCCGGTCGTGACATCGAACGACGAGTGGTACACCCTGCCGGTCCTGGCCGGCCGCCTGATCCGCCTCGAGCCGCTGGCGGCCGAGCACGCCCCGGGCTACCTCGGCGCCGCCGGTACGGGTACCGATGCCGAGGACGTCTTCCGCTGGCTGGCCACGGTCGGGTCGGCCGCCACCGGGGCTCCGCGCACGCTCCAGGACGCCCGGGCCGACGTCGCGGCCGCCCTCGCCGCCCGCGCCCGGGGCGAGCGCCTCGCCTACGCGCAGATCGACGCGGCGACCGGCGAGTTCGCGGGCTCGTCGTCGTACTACGACATCGTCCCGGCCGTCCGGACGATCTCGATCGGGCACACCTGGCTGGGCAAGCGGTGGTGGCGCACCGGCCTGAACACCGAGTCGAAGCTGCTCATGCTCGCCCATGCCTTCGACACGCTCGGCGCGGCCCGCGTCGTCTGGCACACCGACATCCACAACGTGCGCTCGCAGGCCGCCATCGCCCGGCTGGGCGCCGTCCGCGAGGGTGAGTTGCGCAAGCACCGCATCCGGCGCGACGGATCCTGGCGCACGACCGTCCAGTACTCGATGACCGACGACGACTGGCCGGCCGCCCGCGACTACCTCGCCAAGCGCCTGGCTCAGGGGTAGTCGACCGCGCCGCGATCCGCGCGACAGATGGTGCACCGCAGCGGCCGGGGCGCCCATCGCGCAACCTGATCGTTTGGGCGCGATACGCACAGGAGCGGGTAGGAAGGTCCGTATGACGGACGTCCGGATCGGCACGTCGGGCTGGCTCTACCCGCCCTGGCGCGGCGTCTTCTACCCGCCCAAGCTCGCGCACCGGGCCGAGCTGCAGTACCTCTCCTCCCAGCTGAACAGCGTCGAGATCAACGGCACGTTCTACTCGCTGCAGCGGCCGACGAGCTTCCAGAACTGGTACCGGCAGACACCGGACGACTTCACCTTCGCGGTCAAGGGCGCGCGGTTCATCACGCACATGAAGAAGCTGGCCGACGTCGATACGCCGCTGGCGAACTTCTTCGCCTCGGGCGTGCTCGCGCTGGGTCACAAGCTGGGCCCGATCCTCTGGCAGCTGCCGCCGACGCTCGGCTTCGACGCCGAACGCCTGGCGAGCTTCTTCAGCCGGCTCCCCCGCTCGACCGGCGAGGCCGCCTGGCTGGCCCGCCGGCACGACGAGCGGCTCACGGATCGATCGTTCACGACGGCGATCGTCGATCAGCCGCTGCGCCACGCCCTCGAGATCCGGCACAAGAGCTTCCAGACGCCCGCCTTCCCCGACCTGCTGCGCGAGCACGCGATCGCGCTCGTCGTCGCCGACACGGCCGGGCGCTGGCCGTTGCTGCGCGACGTGACGGCCGATCTCGTGTACGTCCGCCTGCACGGCGACGTCGAGCTCTACACCAGCGGCTACACCGACGAGGCGCTCGGCCGGTGGGCCGCCGAGATCCGCCGGTGGGCGGCCGCGGGCCTCGACGTCCAGGTGCACTTCGACAACGACGTGAAGGTGCACGCGCCGTACGACGCGATCCGCCTCGCCGAGCTGGTGGGCGCCCCCGTGGCCGCGCCCCCCTGACCGGCTGGCGGCCGCTCAGTCCTCCGGCGGCGCGGTGGTCGACCTCGCCTTGATGAGGTCCATGACGGAGGAGTCGGTGAGGGTGGTGACGTCGCCGAGTTCGCGGTGGTCGGCGACGTCGCGCAGCAGCCGGCGCATGATCTTGCCCGAGCGGGTCTTGGGCAGTTCGGCGACGATCATGATCTGCCGGGGTTTGGCGATGGGGCCGATCTCCGACGCCACGTGATCGCGCAGCGTCTTGATCAGTTTCTCGCCCTCGGACTCCTCGGTCGGCCCGCTGCCACGCAGGATGACGAACGCGACGATGCCCTGCCCGGTGGTCGGGTCGGTCGCGCCGACGACCGCGGCCTCGGCCACGGCCGGGTGCGACACCAGCGCCGACTCGACCTCGGTGGTCGAGATGCGGTGGCCGGAGACGTTCATGACGTCGTCGACCCGGCCGAGCAGCCACAGGTCGCCGTCGTCGTCCTTCTTCGCGCCGTCGCCGGCGAAGTAGTAGCCCTCCTCGGCGAACCGCGACCAGTAGGTGTCCTTGAACCGCTCCGGGTCACCCCAGATGCCGCGGGTCATCGCCGGCCACGGCTCGGTCAGCACCAGGAACCCGCCGCCGCCGTTCGGGACCGGCTTGCCCTCGTTGTCCACGACCTCGGCCCCGATACCGGGCAGCGGTCGGGTGGCCGAGCCGGGCTTGGTCGAGGTGACGCCGGGCAGCGGGCTGATCATGATCGCGCCGGTCTCGGTCTGCCACCACGTGTCCACGACCGGGGTGCGGTCACCGCCGATGTTCTTGCGGTACCAGATCCAGGCCTCGGGGTTGATCGGCTCACCGACGCTGCCCAGCAGCCGCAGGCTGGACAGGTCGTGCGCGGCCGGGATGTCCTCGCCCCACTTCATGAACGTCCGGATCGTCGTGGGTGCGGTGTACAGGATCGAGATCTTGTTCTTCTCGATCATGTTCCACCAGCGGTGCTCGTCCGGGCTGTTCGGCACCCCCTCGTACATGAACGACGTCGTCCGGTTGGCCAGCGGCCCGTACACGATGTAGCTGTGCCCGGTCACCCAGCCGATGTCCGCACCGCACCAGTAGAAATCCTCGTCCGGCTTGATGTCGAACACCGCGTGATGCGTCCACGCCACCTGGGTCAGATACCCACCCGAGGTGTGCAGACTGCCCCTTCGGCTTGCCCGTCGTCCCCGACGTGTACATCACGTACAGCGGGTGCTCGGAGTCGAAGGCCTCCGGCGTGTGCTCGGCCGACTGCCGATCCACCGCGTCGTGCCACCACACGTCCCGCCCGTCGGTCCACGCGATCTCCTGGTCGGTGCGCTTGACCACCAGCACCGTGCGGACGTCCGGGCACTTCTCCATCGCCTCGTCCACCGCGGGCTTGAGCGCCGACGGCGCGCCCCGGCGGTAACCACCGTCGGAGGTGATCACCACCCGGGCATCGCAGTCGATCATGCGGTCGGACAGCGCGGTCGAGGAGAACCCGCCGAACACCACCGTGTGCGGCGCGCCCAGCCGGGCACAGGCCAGCATCGCGATCACCGTCTCCGGGATCATCGGCATGTAGATCGCGATCCGGTCACCGGTCCGAACGCCCAACTCGACCAGCGCGTTCGCGGCCTTGCACACCTCGTCCTTCAACTGGGCATAGGTGATCGTCCGGCTGTCGCCCGGCTCGCCCTCCCAGTGATAGGCCACCTGATCGCCGTGGCCCGACTCGACGTGCCGGTCCACGCAGTTGTACGCCACGTTCAGCTTGCCACCCACGAACCACCTCGCGAACGGCGCATCCGACCAGTCCAGAACCTCCGTCCACCTCTGCGCCCACGTCAGCCGCTCCGCCTGCTTGGCCCAGAACGCCAACCGATCGGCATCGGCCTCCTCGTACGCATCGGCCTGCACGTTCGCCGCCGCCGCGAAATCCTGCGGCGGGTCGAACCGGCGGTCTTCATGGGACAGGTTGGAGAGTGTCTCGCTCATGTACCGAACCTATTTCGGGCGGGAGGTGGACGGAAGGGCTAGCGGCGGACGGGTCCGTCGGCCAGGGGGAACACCGGCAGCAGGACGCGCTTGAAGGTGGAGTTCACGACCCCGGCGAACGAGGCGTACCAGGCCAGGAGGGCCGTGATCAGGCCGAGCCAGCCACCGAACTTGTAGAGGCCGGTGCTGTCGGTCGCCGTGGCCGACTGGGTGAGCTTGCCGATGGCCAGGAACAGGAAGGTCAGCGTCAGGAACACGAACACGGCCGCGACAGCACCCGAGACCCGCAGGGACCCCGACGGTCATGTACGCGGTGAAGATCGCCCAGGCGAGCAGGTACACGCCGAGCGCGTGGTTGAGGTCGTTGCCGGCCGCACCCTTGGCGTAATCGCCCACGTGGTCGATCAGCCACCAGAAGGAGATCCAGAACGCCCCGTACGAGGCGAAGGCGGTGGCGCCGAAGGTGTTGCCCTTCGAGAACTCCCACATGCCGGCGAGCAGCTGGGCCAGGCCGCCGTACGCCAGCGCGAGACCGAGGACGACACCTTCACCGGTCTTGATCATGCCGGAGTTGAAGACCGACAGCACGAAGGTGGTCAGCGCGAAGGCGGCGAGCCCGAGCGGCCCCGGGTCGGCGATGAAGGCCCCGGCCACGGACGCCGGGGCGGGCTTGGGAGTGGCGGCCGGATCTTGCCTGGTCATGGCGGCTCCTATCCTCAGGGTGCGACGACAGCACCCGCTGGGTCGACCGTGCCAGTGACGCGGGCCACAGCGACAGCGGCGGTCGACGGGCGTCGGCCGTGCGTCGGTCGGCGGCGTGCCGACACCGACGAATGGTCGGGACCGTGCGATGAGCGGTCAGCCGCTTTCGAGCTCTGCCAGCTCGGCGGCCAGGGCCTCCGGTGCATGCAGGCGCACCATGATCCGGCCGACTTCGTGGGGCACCCGGGCCCGGGAGGCCAGCGAGACGCCGATCATCACCGCGAAGGTCAGTGGCACCGCCCACGCCGCCGGTTCGGCGAGCAACGCGGCCGCCCAGCCGGAGCCGATATCCGACGTGATCGTGAGCAGGACCGCGGTGGTCGCCAGCGCCCCGCCCGCCGCGAGGCCCGCGACCGCGCCGACCGGGGTCAGGCGCGGCCACCAGATGCCGAGGACGAGCAGGGGGCAGAAGGTGGACGCGGCGAGTGCGAACGCCAAGCCGACCACCGCCGCCAGCCCGAGGTGCTCGCTCGGCAGGCTGAGCAGGTACGGCACGGCGATGCCGGCGACGGCGGCGATCCGGAACGTGCGGATGCGCCGGGCCCGCAGATCCTCGGCGGCGTGGCGCTCGCGGCCCCGGAGCAGATCCTGGGACAGGACGCCGGCCACCGACACGGTCAGGCCCGACGCGGTGGACAGGAACGCAGCGAACGCCCCGGCGGTCACGAGGGCCCCGAGCAGGACGCCCGCCGGGCCGCCGACCATCCGTCCCGGGAGGTCGAGCACGGTCGCGTCCGTGTCGCCGGTGATGCAGCAGGTCGGGGACGTAGTGCCGGCCGAGCACGCCGAACACCGTCGGCAGGAGGTAGAAGCAGGACAGCAGGACGAGCACGCCGAGGGTGGTACGCCGCGCGTCCCGGCCGTCGGGATTGGTGTAGAAGCGGACGAGGACGTGGGGCAGCCCCATGGTGCCCAGGCAGATGGCCAGGATCAGCGACAGGCGTCGCGTACAGCGGGTGCTCCTGACCCGAACCGAGCGGCCGCAGCCAGGACTCGTTGCGCTGCACGGGCAGCGAGTCGATCACCGGCACCACGTCGCCGCGGCGGAGCCCGAGCCGGGTGCCGCCGCCGATCCGATGACGTCCCGGGGTGAGCGCGACCGGACCGTCGGCGGCTGTCCCGTCGACGCGGCCGTGCACGACCAGCGTCTCGGCGACCGGCACCCGCACCGTCGTGGCCGACTCCACCGTCACGGTCATCGCGCTCGGGGCCGCCGGGTAGCCGTGGGCCAGGCTGTCACCACGGTGCTGCCACACCCCGATCAGCACCAACGCCGGAACGAGCAGGGCGACGAACTTCAGCCAGAACTGCATGGCCTGCGCGAACGTGATCGACCGCATGCCACCCATGACGACCGCGGCGATCACCACGCCGCACACGACCAGGCCGCCGACCCAGCCGGGCGCACCGGTCTGCGTCCGCAGGGTGAGCGACGCGCCCTGCAGCTGCGGCACCAGGTACAGCCAACCGATGAGCACGACGAGCGCGCTGGACAGCCGGCGCACCACGGTGCGAGCCGAGCCGGATCTCGGCGAAGTCCGGCAGCGTGTACGCGCCGCTGCGCCGCAGCGGGGCGGCCACCAGAGCGAGCAGCACCAGATAGCCCGCGGTGTAGCAGACCGGGTACCAGAGGACGTCGAAGCCGAAGGCGAGGACGAGACCCGGCGATGCCCGAGGTAGGACGCGGCCGACAGGTACTCCCCGCCGATCGCGGCGGCGTTCCAGCGCGGCGACACCGAGCGCGACGCGACGTAGAAGTCGCCGGTCGTGCGGGCCCGGCGCAGGCCGAGCGAGCCGGCCACAGGGTGGCGACGGCGACCAGCGACCACCGCCACCATGACCGCGGCGCCGTGGCTCACCGCCGGCGCACGAGCTCGATGAAGTCGCGCTCGGTGCGCTCGGCGCTGCGCACCGTGTACCAGCCGCAGCGCGATCAGGACCGGGTAGACGAGCACGCCGAGCACGAGCCACGGCACGGGCACGCCGACGACGTGGAACGCGGCGAAGACGCGAGGCACGGCACCGAGCAGCGCGGTGCCGACCAGCACGCACGGCGATGGCCGCGCACACGGTCACGCGCCAGCCGCCGCTGGCTGCGGATCAGCGACGTCATGTACACCTCGCCGAGCCGGGTCTGCTCGTCGATCTCCCGGAGGCCGGGGCGGTGCGGTGCCCGCCGGACCGCCTCGGTGCGCGGATGCGTGATCCGCACCCGCGCCGGTTCGGCGGTCGTCGTGTCATCGCTCGGCGCCAACCGGTCGCGCAGTTCGCGGGTGTGCCGCCGGCTGACCGGCAACTCGACCTCGCCGACCCGCACCGCAGTACCGCCCGTCGACCGCGCGGACCTCGTCGACGTGCGCCAGCGCGACCAGCGTGCTGCGGTGGATGCGGACGAAGCCGGCGGCCGGCCCAGCGGTCCTCGAGCATCGGCCAGCGTGAGCGCAGCAGGTGGCTCTCGCCGGCCGTGTGCAGGCGGGCGTAGTCACCCTGCGCCTCGACGAACCGGACCTGGGAGCGCCGCACGAAGCGGGTGACGCCGGCCAGCTCGACGGTGATCGTCTCGTCGTCGTCGCCACGTGGTCGGCCGCCCGGCGGACACCACCCGCCGCACCGCCTCGGCGAGCCGGTCGGCGCGCACCGGCTTCATCAGGTAGTCGGTGGCCTGCAGCTCGAAGGCGTCGACGGCGCGGTCGTCGTAGGCGGTGACGAACACGATCTGCGGCCGATCCGCGAACCGGCTCGACGACCCGCGCCAGCTCGACGCCGTCGAAACCGGGCATCTTGATGTCGCAGAAGATCACGTCGACCGGCGTGTCGGCGAGCAGCTGCAGCGCCTCGCCGGCGCTGCCGGCGCATGCGCACGTCCGCGACCCGCGGGTCCGTCGCGCAGCAGGTACGCCAGATCGTCGCGGGCCGGCGCCTCGTCGTCGACCACCAGAGCACGCAGGCCGACAAGCGCGTGTCCGGCCCCACCGACGCTCATGTCCGGCGACGCTCACCCGCGCCGCGGAGCCGTTACGGCGGGATCCGCGTGCACCCCGGGCGCGAACTTCGGCACCCGGAAGCTGACCTTTGTGCCGGCACCGGGCGCGGTCTCGACGACCAGCCCGAACGCGTCGCCGTACACCTGCCGCAACCGGGAGTCCACGTTGCCGAGGCCGACCGATCCACCGGTCCGCGCCGTTGCGCTCCAGCGCGGCGCGGATCGATCGCCGGGTCGGCACCGGCCCCGTCGTCCTCGACGCTGATCAGCGGCGTCCGGTCCGCTGTCCTCGCGGTGATCGAGACCTACCACGGCGACCAGCGTGCGCCCTCCAAGCCGTGCCGCACCGCGTTCTCCACGAGCGGCTGGATGCACGAGGAACGGCACCGCGATCGGCAACACCTCCGGCGCGACGCGCAGCGACACCCGCAGCCGCTCGCCGAAGCGAGCCTGCTCCAGCACCAGGTAGCGCTCGGTGTTGCGCAGCTCCTCGGCCAGCGTGGTGAATTCCCCGCCGCGGCGCAGGGCGTAGCGCGTGAAGTCCGCGAACTCGAGCAGCAGCTCGCGGGCCCGGTCCGGGTCGGTGCGGGTGAAGGATGCGATCGCGGTGAGCGAGTTGTAGATGAAGTGCGGGCTGATCTGCGCGCGCAGGGCGCGCAGCTCCGCCTCCATCAGCCGGGTGCGGGCTGACGTCGGCGCTCGCCGAGCTCGACCTGCCCGGACACCCAGCGCGTCACCTCCTCGACGGCGCGGACCAGCATCGCCGAGGTACCGCGGCCGTACGCGACGAGCGCGCCGACGACACGTGTCCCCGTCGACGATCGCGGCAGGCGACCGCCGCCCGCACCGGGCAGTCCGGCGGCCGCAGGCGACGTCGCGCGACGGGCAGGACCTGGGTCGCGCCACTGTCGAGCGCACCGGCCGCGTGCGCCATCGCGTCGCGGCGTGGTGGTGCGCGCCGCCCGTCGGCCGCCAGCGCGCTGGGTGCGGTCGGTCAGCGCGACGGCGGCACGTGCCGAGCAGTGCGCGCAGGTGCCGCACTGCACGCTCGGCCCCGGCCTCGGTCAGCCCTTCGCGCAGGTCGCGGCGCGGCGAGGCTCGCCGTGTGCAGCGTGTCGAAGGTCGCCGCGGTCGGCCGACGTGCCGAGATCGCGCCGCCGACGCAGGAACGTGTGACGACGAAGGCGCACCAGCGCGACCACCGCACGCCGCCGCGACGGCGGCAGCGGCGGCACCGGTCAGCCGGCGACGGGATGCGTCCGGCGAACAGCCGCCGCAGGCCCTGCATCGTCGCCACCGCATGGTCGCGGTCGAGGCGCTGCACGGCGTAGATCGCGAGGGTCTCCTCGCCCGGCAGCACCAGTCGCGCGAACCGCACGTTGGCTCGGGAACTCGACCCGCACGATCGACATCCCATGGCACGACGCGCCAGCCGCCGAGGAACGACGCGCAGCCGCACGGCCTTCGCGTGTCGGCCCGCAGGCGCGGCCGGGTGGGCATGAGCAGCAGCCCGGCGAGGATCACGCCGATGACGACGGTGCCGACCTGGTCCTTGTCAGCCGAACGTCGCGCCGGCGTTGGCGCGCTTCATCACCAGCGCGGTGATGACGAAGACGACGAGCACGACCGCCGAGGATGCGTAGGCGATCCGGCTCATCAGCTGCGGCCGCGCCGTGACGCGTCACGGGTGGCGGTCGCTCATAGTCGGCACGCGTGGATGTCGGTGACCAGGATGCCGCGGGCGCCGAGCTCCCACAGCTCGTCCATGATCGCGTTCGTCTCGCTTGCGCTCGACCATCGAGCGGACCGCCGACCAGCCCGCGCTCGTGCAGCGGCGACACGGTCGGCGACTCGATGCCAGGCGTGATGGCCACCGCCTTCTCGACGAGGTCGTTCGGGATGTCGTAGTCCATCAGCACGTACTGCCGGGCGATGATCACGCCCTGCAGCCGGCGGACGAGCTGATCGACCCGGGCCGGGCGCTCGGCGCCGCGCGCGCTGGATCAGCACGGCCTGGCTGGTCAGCAGCGGCTCGCCGAAGATCTCGAGGCCGGCGTTGCGCAGCGTCGTGCCGGTCGAGACGACGTCGGCGATCGCGTCGGCGACCCCGAGCCGGACCGAGGTCTCCACCGCGCCGTCGAGGCGGATCACCTCGGCCGTCGATACCGCGCTCGCGCGAAGTAGGCGGCGACGACGCCCGGGGTAGGCGGTGGCGATCCGCTTGCCGGCGAGGTCGTCGGCCGAGGACGCCGTGCCCGGCATGCGCGGCGAAGCGGAACGTCGAGCCGGCGAAGCCGAGCTGCAGGATCGACCTCGGCCGGGGCGCCGGAGTCGAGCAGCAGATCCTCGCCGGTGATGCCGACGTCGAGCTGCCCGGAGCCGACGTAGATCGCGATGTCGCGCGGGCGGAGGAAGAAGAACTCGGTGTCGTTCTCGGCGTCGAGCAGGACGAGTTCACGGCTGTCGCTGCGCTGGCGGTAGCCCGGCCTCGACGAGCATCTGGCTGGCCGGCTCGGAGAGCGAGCCCTTGTTCGGTACGGCGATGCGGAGCATAGGTTCTACCTGTCCGGCAGGTCGGGGAGTTCGTGGGACGGGTCCGCGCGACTCACAGATGTCGGTAGACGTCGTCGAGCCCGATGCCCTTGCCCAGCATGATCACCTGCACGCGGTAGAGCAGCTGGCTGATCTCCTCGGCGGTCCGCTCGGCCGACTCGTGCTCGGCCGCCATCCAGACCTCGGCGGCCTCCTCGACGACCTTCTTGCCCTGCTCGTGCACGCCGGCGTCGAGCGCGACGACGGTGCCGGAGTCCGCCGGGCGGGTGCGCTGCCGATCGGTGAGCTCGGCGAACAGCTCGTCGAAGGTCTTCATGTCAAGGAAAGAGGTTACCGGCGCCGGCTCAGCGGCCCGCACGCCGCAGGCGCCACGGGTGCAGGTGGTGGAAGCCGCGCACCGACTCCGGCCGCCGCGACTTGAGGTAGAAGCGCGGGTCGCCGGCGAGCTCGTCGTGCAGCTGCCGGTCGACCAGCACCCAGCCGGGGCGCGCGATCGAGGTCAACCGGCTGGCGATGTTCACCGTCGAGCCGTACACGTCACCGAGCCGGCTGACGACCGTGCCGTAGGCCAGCCCGGCCCGCAGGTCCGGCAGCGTGGGGTCGGCCTGGGCCGCCTCGAGCAGCTCGAGCGCGATCTCGGCCGCCGCGGCCGCCGTCTCGGCCTGGAAGAGGATCTCGTCGCCGATCGTCTTCACGATCCGGCCCCCGTGCTGACCGACGACCTCGGTCGCGAGCGACTCGAAGCGGTCGAGCAGTTCCCGCAGCTCGATCTCGGTCGCCTTGCGCGTCAGTGACGTGAACCCGGACATGTCGGCGAAACCGACCGCCTGCGGGGACGAGAGCGGTTCGGCGACGTCACTGCCCGTCCGGGCGGCGACGCGCGAGAAGAACGCCACGAGCTGCCGCCGCCAGGCGTAGTTCTGCAGCTGCTCCATCACCGGGCCGACCTGCTCGATGACCTCGACGACGGCATCCTCGGAGTTGATCAGGTCCGGGCGGGTCGAGAGCATCTCGATGACCAGCTGGCCCTGCCACGATGCCAGCCGCGAGAACGTCTGGCCGAAGAGGCGGGTCATGGCCGAGATCAGCGCGTCGTCCTCGAAGCCGCACGCCCGCAACTCCTTGACCAACCGCAGGGCCTCGACGTCGCTGTCGGTGAAGACCGCGGCGCTGTCGTCCACGGTCGCGAAGCCGAGCGCGCGCCACAGGGCCCGGCTCTCCTCGCGGGGCACGCCGGCCAGTTCGGCGACCTGCTGCGCGGTGTACTGGCGCGGGCCGCCGAGCACGCTCTGCTCGACGCGGTCGAGCAGCGCCGGGATGTCGAGGTCGGTCGCCCGGGCCACCTCGGCGATGTCCGGCTGGTCGGCGGTGGTCACGGTCAGGTGGTGTGCACGACCAGGACGTCGACCGGCGAGTGCCGCACGACGTCGAGCGGGACCGAGCCGATGAGGCGTCCGGCCAGGGTGTTGAGCCCGCGGTTGCCGACGACGAGCAGGTCGGCGCCGCGCTCGGCGACGATGCGGACGAGCGTGTCGCCCGGCTTGCCCTGGACGGCGGCCGTCTCGATCTTGGTCGCCCCGGCGGCCGCGGCCCGGTCGCGGGCCCGGCTGACGGTGTCGTCGGCCGGCGCCGAGCCAGTCACCTGGTAGGCCTCGTCGCCGAGGACGTCCTGGGCGTGCGGGTCGGGGCGCTCCGGGAAGTAGGCGCAGGCGATCACCAGCGTGGCCTGCGCGTCGCGCGCCAGCTCGGCCGCGCGCTCGACCGCGCGAAACGACGTCTCGGACCCGTCGGTGCCGACGACGACCGTGTTGTATCCACCCATTCGCTCCACCCTTTCGATGCTGCCCAGGTCAGCTGTCACATCGACGCCATCGACCATAGCGACGAGGCCCGATCCGGTCCTGTCAGCTGTGCCGTGACCACGGGGACAGCGTGACCGCGGTCGCGAGCGCCGCCGTCGCCGCTTCGTAGCCCTTGTCCTCGATCGACCCCGGCAGCCCGGCCCGCTCGAGGCCTGCGTCCTCGTCGTCGCAGGTCAGCACGCCGAACCCGATCGGGATTCCGGTGCGCTGCGCCACCAGCGTGAGGCCGGTGGTCGCGGCGTCGCACACGTAGTCGAAGTGCGGGGTGCCGCCGCGGATGACGACGCCGAGCGCGACCACCGCGTCGACCTGCCGGATGCGTCACCCGCGCCGCCGCCACGGGCAGCTCGAAGACGCCGGGCACCCGCAGCACGGTGACGTCGCGGACACCGGCCTCGGCCAGCGCCCGCCGCGCCCCGTCGAGCAGCCCGTCCATGACCGGCGGTGTGCCACTGGCTGGCGATGACCACGACCGGTGAGTTCCTCCGCGCCCTCGACCGTGATGGCGGGCGCTCCTTCTCCGCTCATGCCTCGGTGCGTCTTGATGTCGAGCTCGTGGCCCATCCGGTCGCGCTTGGTCTCGCAGGTAGCGCATGTTCTCCGGGTTGGCGTGGACCGGGCAGCGGCCTGGCGCCCGGTGACCCGCAGCCCGTAGCCCTCGAGGCCGGCCCGCTTGGCCGGGTTGTTCGAGAGCAGGCGCATCGAGCGGACGCCGAGGTCGACGAGGATCTGGGCGCCGGTGCCGTAGTCGCGCGCGTCCGCGGGCAGCCCGAGTTCGAGGTTGGCGTCGAGCGTGTCCGAGCCGGCGTCCTGCAGCTGGTAGGCCTGCAGCTTGTGCAGCAGCCCGATCCCCCGGCCCTCGTGGCCGCGGATGTAGAGCACGACGCCGCGCCCCTCGCGGGCGACGGCGGCGAGCGCGGCGTCCAGCTGCGGGCCGCAGTCGCAGCGCAGCGAGCCGAACACGTCGCCGGTCAGGCATTCGGAGTGCACTCGGACCAGCACGTCCTCGCCGTCGCCGATGTCGCCGAAGACGAAGGCGACGTGCTCGCGCTGGTCGTAGCTCGAGGAGTAGCCGACCGCGGTGAACTCGCCGTAGCGCAGCGGGCACCCGGGCCGAGGCGACCCGCTCGACCAGCTTCTCGAACCGGCGCCGGTAGGCGATGAGATCGGCGATCGAGATCATCGCGAGGTCGTGCTCGTCGGCGAAGACGCCGCAGCTCCTCGGCCCGGGCCATGCCGGCCGGGTCCTTCTCGCTGACGACCTCGCACAGCGACGCCGGCCGGGTGCAGGCCGGCCAGCACGGCCAGGTCGACGGCGGCCTCGGTGTGGCCGGGACGGCGCAGCACGCCGCCGTCCTTGGCCCGCAGCGGGACGACGTGCCCGGGACGGGAGAAGTCGGCGGCGGTGGAGTCCGGGGTCGGCGAGCAGCCGGATGGTGTGGGCGCGGTCGCTGGCCGAGATGCCGGTCGACACGCCCTCGCGGGCGTCGACGGTCACCGTGTACGCGGTGCCCCGGCGGTCCTGGTTGGTGTGGAACATCGGCGGCAGGTCGAGCCGGTCGGCGTCGGACTCCCGGTGATCGGGACGCAGATGTAGCCCGAGGTGTAGCGGACCATGAACGCGACCAGTCTCCGGCGTCGCCAGCTCGGCGGCGAAGATCAGGTCGCCCTCGTTCTCGCGGTCCTCGTCGTCGATGACCACGACGGCCTTGCCGGACTTGACGTCGGCGATCGCCCGTTCGATCGAGTCGAGGCGGATGCTGCTCATGCTGGCGCCCCCGGCTTGGAGCAGCCGGGCCACGTACTTCGCGAGCACGTCCACCTCGAGATTGACCGGCGTCGCCCGGGCGCTTGCCGCCCAGCGTGGTCGCGCGCAAGGTCTCTGGGATCAGGCCGACCTCGAACCAGTCCGGCCCCACGGCGCTGACGGTCAGCGAGACGCCGTCGACGGCGATCGAGCCCTTCTCGGCGACGAACCGGGCGAGCTCGGCCGGCAGGCCGAAGCGCACCGCCTCCCACTGCGTCGCCGGGGGTCCGCGACACGACCACGCCGGTGCCGTCGACGTGGCCCTGGACGACGTGCCCGTCCAGCCGGGCGTCGGCCCGCACCGCCCGCTCGAGGTTGACCGCGATCGCCGGCGGCCAGCGTGCCGATCACCGACCGCTTGAGGGTCTCGCCCATGACGTCGAAGCCGGATCGCGGTCCGCTCGCCCGGCTCGCCAGCCGACGACGGTCAGGCAGACCCCGTTGACGGCGATCGAGGCGCCGTGCGCCAGGTCGTCGACGACGCGGTCGGCGCGCGACGGTCAGGACGGCGGAGTCGCCGGCGCGCTCCAGGTCGACGACCTCGCCGACCTCCTCGATGATCCCGGTGAACACGCTGCCTGCTACTCCTCTGTGCCGTGCTCGCCCAGCGCGGCCGGGCGACCACTTTCAGGTCGTCGCCGAGCCGGGACACCGACTCGACCTCCAACATCGCGGCGTCGGCGAGTCGTTCCGATCCCGGCGTCGCCCAGGGCGGCCGGGCCGGCGCCCGAGCAGCATCGGCGCGAGGTAGGCGACCACCTCGTCGACGCACCGGGCCTCGACGAACGCCCCCGCCAGCGTAGGCCCGCCCTCCAGCAGGACGTGCCGCACGCCGCGGTCGTAGCAGCGCTTTCAGGGCGAACTGGGGCGCGGCTGTGTCGAGGACCACGGTCTCGGCGGCGGCGTCGAGCACCCGGGCGTCGTCCGGGACGCCGGTGCCGGCGGTCGAGCACGACGCGCAGCGGCTGCCGTTCGGCCAGCGCGTCGCCGTCGCGCGCGGTCAGGTGCGGGTCGTCGGTGAGGACGGTGCCGCTGCCGACCAGGATCGCGTCGACCACGCCGCGCAGCCGGTGGGCGTCGGCGCGGGACGCGGCCGAGGAGATCCAGCGCGACGTGCGGTCGGCGGCCGCGACCCGGCCGTCGAGGGTGGCCGCGAACTTCCAGGTGACGTACGGGCGCCCGGTGCGCACGGCGTGCAGCCACGGCCGCAGCGCGCCGCTGGCCGCGGCGTGCGCCTCGACGCCCGCGTCAGCACCTCGACGCCGGCATCGCGCAGCACCTGGGCGCCGCCGGCCGCCTCCGGGTTCGGGTCGTCGACGGCGTAGACGACGCGCGCCACCCCGGCCGCGATCGAGGGCGTCGGCGCACGGGCCGGTGCGGCCGGTGTGCGCGCAGGGTTCGAGCGTGACGACGGCCGTGCCGCCCCGGGCGGCCGGCCCCGGCGTGCTGCAGGGCGGCGATCTCGGCGTGCGGCCCCGCCGGCCGGCGCGGTCGCGCCCTCGCCGGCCAGCTGCCCGGTCGGCGTCGAGGATCACGGCGCCGACCGCCGGGTTGGGGCTGGTCCGGCCGCGCACGGTCTCGGCCAGCGCGAGCGCCCGGTGCATCGCGGCCTGCTCGGCCTCGCTGGCCGCCATCAGCGGGCGTTCATCGCGGGCCGGGCCAGCCGCGCGCAGCGCCTCGACCGCCGCCCGGGGGTCGTCGGCACCGAAGACCGCGGAGCCGGCCACGAAGACGTCCGCCCCGGCCTCGGCCGCCGCCTCGATCGTGTCGGCGGTGATGCCGCCGTCGACCTCGATGAACAGCCGCAGGTGCCCGGACCGGACCTCGCTCGCGGGCCCGGCGCACCTTCGGCAGCACCTCGGCCATGAACTCCTGGCCGCCGAACCCGGGCTCGACGGTCATCACGAGCAGCGTGTCGAACTCGCGCAGCAGCGTCGAGGTAGGGCTCGAGCGGCGTGCCCGGCTTCACCGCACAGGCCGGCGAGCGCCCCGGCCGCTGCGGATCGCGCGCGCGGTCTGCACCGGGTCGGTGGCCGCCTCGACGTGGAAGGTGACGTTGGCCGCGCCGGCCTCGGCGTACCCCGGGGCCCAGCGGTCCGGGTCGTCGATCATCAGGTGGCAGTCGAGCGGCAGGTCGGTGGCCCGGTGCAGGCTCTTCACCACCGGCAGGCCGAGGGTCAGGTTGGGGACGAAGTGGGCGTCCATCACGTCGACGTGCAGCCAGTCGGCGCCGGCCACCGACTCGGCGGCCTCGGCCAGGCGCGCGAAGTCGGCCGACAGGATGCTCGGCGCGATCATCGGTTCGGCCGATCCGGGGGTCGTCACCCGTTCAGCCTAGGGCGCCGTGATCGCGGGCGGACGGGGTGTCGCCGGGGCCGCACTCGGGCGTCGGCGACGGCCGGACGCGGGCACCGCGAGAGCGGTCCACACTGTTGTCCCGCCCAGTTTGCTCTGCTCAGCGCGACCGAGCAGGTGCCCATCCCAGGTGAGCAGAGCAAACTGACGGGTACCCAGGTGGGTGGATCGGCGGCCGCGCGGCGAGCGCGGGACCGGACCGCTCAGCCGCGCCGGATCAGCGCGCAGAACATCGCGTCCGTGCCGTGCCGGTGCGGCCACAGCTGCACCGTCGGTCCCGGGCCCAGCTGGTCGACGCCCGGGAAGGCCGTCCGGGCGTCGAGGAGGTCGCTGGCCGGTCACCACCTCGAGCGTCTCGGCCGGGTGCGGCGAGCAGGTGACGTAGGCGACGACGCCGCCGGGTCGGGTGAGGCGCAGCGCCGCGCCGAGCAGCTCCCTCTGCAGCCCCGCCAGCTCGCCGACGTCGTCCGACCGGCGCCGCCACCGGGCTTCCGGCCGCCGGCGCAGCGCCCCGAGGCCGGTGCACGGCGCGTCCACGAGCACGCGGTCGTAGCCGCCGTCCCGGGCCGGGAAGGAGCGCGCGTCCCCGACGGTGACCTCGACCGCCCCACGGCTCGGTGACCCGGCCGACGAGCTCGGCCCGGTGTTCGCGGCGCTCGTTCGCGGTCAGGACGGCCGCCGCGGCCGGCCGCGAGCGCGGCGAGCAGGGCCGCCTTGCCGCCCGGCCCGGCGCAGAGGTCCAGCCACCGCTCGTCGCGGCCCGTCGAGCGGGGCGGCCGCCAGCGCGAGGGCGCACAGCTGGCTGCCCTCGTCCTGGACACCGGCCCGGCGCTCCCGCACGGCCGCCAGCGCCGCCGGGTCGCCGCCGGCCATCCGGACCGCGTAGGGCGAGTACGGGCCGGGCTCGCCGCCGACCCTCGCCGACCAGCTCGGCGCGGCGTGCTGCGCCCGGGCCAGGCCACGAGGTGCGTGCGCGGGCGCTCGTCGTCGGCGGCCAGCGCCCGCTCGGCCTCCTCGGTGTCGCCGCCGAGCGCGGCGGTGAAGGCCGCGACGATCCAGTCCGGGTGCGCCGTGCGGACGGCGAGCGCGTGCAGCGGGGTCGCGCCGGCGCTCAGCTCGGCCACCCACTCGTCCCAGCTGCGGGCGCTGACCCGGCGCAGGACGGCGTTGACGAAGCCCCCGGCCCGGCCGTGGCCGACGGCCGGCGCGAGGTCGACGGTCGTGGCGACCGCGGCATGCAAGGGCACCCGGGTGCGCAGCGCCTGGTAGCCGCCGAGGCGCAGCAGGTCGCGGACGCCGGGCTCCACCTCGGGAAGCGGCCGGTCGACGCAGCGCGCGAGCACCTCGTCCAAGGTGCCGAGGGCGCGCAGCGTGCCGTAGCCGAGCTCGGTCGCCAGGGCGGCGTCCCGGCCGTTCAGCGCCCCGGTCTTGAGCAGCCGCGGGAGGACGAGATTCGCGTACGCGTCCTCGGCGTCGACCGCGCGGAGCAGGTCGTAGGCGACGCGGCGGGCCGGGTCGACCGGGCCCCGGCGGCGGGGCGGGCGGCGCTCAGCCAAGCCGTTCGCCCGCCTCGATGCGGGCCCCGCGGGCCCAGTCGGCGGCCGGCATCGGGCGCTTGCCCGGCGGCTGCACCTGGCCGAGCTCGAGGGCCAGGCTGCCGGTGCCGACCAGCACCGTCGAGCGGCCGACCTCCAGCTCCCCGGGCGCGAGGTCGCCGGTGGCGCGCAGGCGCGGCGGGCCGACCTTGAGCCGCTCGCCCCGGAACAGGGTCCAGGCACCCGGGTGCGGGGTGCAGGCCCGGACGAGGCGCTCGATGTGCCGGCCGGGCGCCGTCCAGTCGATGCGGGCGTCGTCGACGGTGATCTTCGGGGCCAGCGAGACGCCGTCGGCCGGCTGGGGCACCGCGACCAGGCTGCCGTCGGTGAGGCCGTCCATCGTGGCGACCATCAGCCCGGCGCCGCTGACCGCCAAACGCTCGAGCAGGTCGCCGGCGGTGTCGTCCGGGCGGATCGTCTCGGTGACGACGCCGTAGACCGGCCCGGTGTCCAGCCCCTGCTCGATCAGGAACGTGGACGCGCCGGTGATCTCGTCCCCGTGCAACAGGGCGTGCTGCACCGGCGCCGCGCCCCGCCAGGCGGGTAGCAGCGAGAAGTGCAGGTTCACCCACCCGCGCGGCGGGACGGCCAGCGCCGCCGGCGGCAGCAGGGCGCCGTACGCGACCACCGGGCAGCAGTCGACCTCGAGCTCGGCCAGCCGGGCCAGGAACGCCGGGTCGCCGGCCTTCTGCGGGGTGAGGACCGGCAGGCCGGTGGCCTCGGCGAGGTCGGCCACGGGCGACGGGGTCGAGCGGCGGCCGCGGCCGGCCGGCTTGGCCGGGCGGGTGATCGCCGCCACCACCTCGTGCCGGGGCGAGTCCAGCAGGGCCTGGAGGGTCGGGACGGCCGCGGCCGGCGTCCCCGCGAACGCGAGCCTCACCGGGCGGAACGCAACGCCGAGTGCGGGCTGACCTTGATCGTGGGGTTCGCCTGGTCGGCCCACGGTGCCTCGCGGATCGCCTTCATGGCCGCCTTGCGCGTCTCGTCGTCGAGCCGGTCGACGAAGAGCACGCCGTCGAGATGGTCGACCTCGTGCTGGACGCAGCGGGCGAGCATCGCCGTGCCCTCGACGGTGATGGGGTCGCCGTACATGTTCTGCCCGTGGGCGACGACATTGGCCTTGCGGCGGCAGTCGAAGCTCAGGCCCGGGATCGACAGGCACCCCTCGGGGCCGTCCTGCTCCTCGTCGTCGGGGAAGTGCAGCACCGGGTTCACCAGATGCCCGGACATCGAGTCGTGGACGTGGAACGTGAACACCCGCAGCCCGACGCCGATCTGCGGCGCAGCGAGCCCCTGACCGGGGGCGTCGAGCATCGTCTGGGCCAGGTCGGCGACGAGCGTGCGCAGTTCCTTGTCGAAGTCGACGACCTCGTCGGCCGGCGTGCGCAGCACCGGGTCGCCGAAGAGCCGGATGGGTTGGACCGTCACGCCGCCCGAGTTTACGGAAACCGGGCGAGTCGGCTCCCCCGGCCGCCGGGGACTTGCCGAGATAGTTAGCATGGCTAACGAAGGAAAGGACCTGTGTTGCCCCACAATGCCGCCCATGACCGCCGGGTCGCGCTGTCCGTGACGACCGTCGGCATCCTCGCCGCGACCCTCAACTCGTCGATCCTGCTGATCTCCCTGCCGGCGATCTTCCAGGGCCTCGGCCTCGACCCGCTCGCCCCGGCCAACATCTCCTACCTGCTCTGGATGCTGATGGGGTTCCTGCTCGTCACGGCGGTGCTGGTGGTGACCTTCGGCCGGCTGGGCGACCAGTACGGGCGGGCCAAGCTGTTCAACCTGGGCTTCCTGATCTTCACCCTCGCCTCGATCGGCTGCGCCCTCGTGCCCAACGGCGGCGCGACCGGCGCGCTCGAGATCATCGTCCTGCGGGTCGTGCAGGGTGTGGGCGGCGCGATGGTGATGGCCAACTCGACCGCGATCATCACCGACGCCTTCCCGCCCGACCGCCGCGGCTTCGCCCTCGGCGTGAACCAGGTCTCGGCCCTCGCGGGGTCGTTCCTCGGGCTGATCATCGGCGGCGTGCTGTCCGAGTGGGACTGGCGCGCGGTGTTCTGGGTCAGCGTCCCGGTCGGCGTCTGGGGCACCTGGATGGGCTACCGCACCCTGCACGACAAGCCCCGCGACCCGAACCACCGCGTCGTCATCGACTGGTGGGGCAACCTGACCTTCGGCGTCGGCCTCATCGCCGTCCTCGTCGCCATCACCTACGGGCTGCAGCCCTACGGGGGGCACACGATGGGCTGGACGTCGCCCAAGGTGCTGGCCGGCGTCATCGGCGGGGTCGTGCTGCTGATCGCCTTCGGGATCATCGAGACCCGGGTGGCCGACCCGATGTTCGACCTGCGGCTGTTCCGGGTCCGCGCGTTCGCGGCCGGGCAGGCGGTGAACCTGCTGGCGGCGATGTCCCGCGGCGGGCTGCAGTTCATGCTCATCATCTGGCTGCAGGGCATCTGGCTGCCGCTGCACGGCTACGACTTCGCCGACACCCCGCTCTGGGCCGGCATCTACATGCTGCCGCTGACGCTCGGCTTCCTGGTCGCCGGACCGGCCTCGGGTGCGGTCTCCGACCGCTTCGGCGCCCGGGCGTTCGCCACCGGCGGCCTGCTGCTGACGGCGGCCACCTTCGCCGGGCTCATCGCCCTGCCGGCCGACTTCAACTACGTCCTGTTCGCCGGGCTGCTCGCCCTCAACGGCATCGGCATGGGGTTGATGGCGGCGCCGAACTCGGCCGCGATCATGAACGCGGTGCCGGCGGCCCAGCGCGGGGCCGCGTCCGGCATCCGGGCCACCGGCATGAACGCGGGCATGGTGCTGTCGATGGGCGGCTTCTTCACGTTGATGGCGATCGGGCTGGCCAGCCGGCTGCCGCAGGCGCTGACCGGCGGGCTGACCGCGCAGGGCGTCGACCCGGCGGCGGCGCACGCGGCGTCGCAGGCCTCGCCCGTCGGGCTGCTGTTCGCGGCGTTCCTCGGCGACAACCCGATCAAGGAACTCGTCCCCCACCCCGGTCCGGGCGCGCACACGTCCGCGATCTACGGGCAGCAGTTCTTCCCGCACCTCATCGCGGACCCGTTCCGGCACGGGCTGCTGATCGCGTTCAGCGCCTCGATCGTCATGCTGCTGCTGGCCGCCGGCGCGTCCCTCATGCGGGGCGAGCGGTTCGTCCATGCCGATGCCGGCCACGAATCGGTGCTCGAGGCGACCGCCCGGGAAGGTGACGCGCTGAGCGTGCCGGCCGTCCTCGACGAGGACACCGCCTACGATGACGCGATGTCGGGGCGCCGCCGGGCCTAGATCAGCTCGGCCGGGTCGAGCGCGATCCGGACCGGCTCGGCCGTTCGGCGGGCCGAGCGGCCGGCCGCCGCCTCTTTCAGCCGGTGCGCGAGTTCGGTGCCGGCGGCCCGCGGGACCCGGACGAGGATCCGCTCGGTGTCGCGGTCGACGGGGACCGGCCCCACGACCTGCGCGGTGTCCGGCAGCACGGCCGCCCCGAGCAGCTCGGCCACCGCGGCCGGTGGCCCGGTCAGGGAGGCCATCCGGCTCACCGGAGGGAAGCCGAGCTCGCCGCGTTCGGCGAGTTCGCGCGCGGCGGCCCCGGCGGGATCCCACCGGACCAGGGCCTGGACGGTCGGGATGCCGGCGTCGGCCCCGACGATGACCTCCCCGCCCGGGCGGACGAGGGCGGCGGCGTTGGCCCAGCGCCGCAGTGTCTCCTCGGCCGCACGCAGGTCGGCCCGGGACAGCAGGGCCCAGCCGTCCAGCAGCAGCGCGGCGCCGTAGCCGCCGGGACAGACCGGTTCGGCGCCGGGAGTGGCGACGACGACCGCGGGCTCCGGCGCCACCTCGGCCAGGACATACTCGCCGCCCGAGGTCCGGACCGCGAACCCGGGGAACGCCCGGCCCAGTTCCTCGGCCGTGCGCCCGGAGCCGACGACCACCGCCCGCAGCCGGCGCTCGCCGCAGTTCGGGCAGCGCCACTGCCCGGCCGGCCGGCCGCACCACCGGCAGGCCGGCACGTCGCGCTCGTTGCGGGCGGCGAGCGGGCCGGAGCAGACCGAGCACCGGGCCGGGGTTCGGTCACGCGCGCAGGCCAGGGCCGGGACGTAGCCGCGCCGGGGCACCTGCACGAGGACGGGGTGGCCGGCCTGCAGCGCGTCCCGGGTGGCCCGCCAGGCCAGGCTGGGCAGCCGGGCCGCCGCGGCGGCGGGGTCGCGGGCCAGCTCCACGTCGTCGGCGACCGGGCGCACCCGCGGGGCCACCGCGCGCAGGACCGCCCGCTCGGCGACCACCTCGTGCGCCCAGCCGGAGTCGACCATGAGCTGCGCCTCGGCGGTGCGGGCGAAGCCGCCGATGAGCAGCGCCGCGCCGGTCTGGGCCGAGCGCAGCACCGCGACGTCCCGACTGTTCGGGTAGGGCGCGCGGGGTTCGGCGTGCAGGTCGTCGCCGTCGTCCCAGACCACGACGAGCCCGAGGTCGGCCACCGGGGCGTAGACCGCGGCCCGGGTGCCGATGACGATCCGGACGTCGCCGCGCCGCACCGCGAGCCACCGCCGGTACCGCTCGGCCGGGCCGAGGTCGGCGGCCAGGGCCACGTGCCGCCCGTCGCCGAGGACAACCCTCAAGGCGGTGTCGAGACATTCCAGATCGCGCGCGTCCGGGACGACGGCGATGAAGCCGCGGCCGGCGTCGTGGGCGGCGCGGGCCAGCTCGGCCAGCCGGGCCGGCCAGTCCTCGCCCGGCAGGGCCGACCAGACGGCCCGGGCCGGGCGCGCGTCCCGCACCGCGGCGACGAACGCCGGGCCGGCCCGGTACCGGTCGAGGCCGGTCGGCTCCCGCGCCTCGGGTAGCGGGCCGGGGGGCTTGCGGGCGGAATTCTCGGCCGCCGCGTGCCGGGGCGGCACCCCGAGCCGGACGACGTCGACGAAGTTGCCGGCCCACCGGTCGGCGACGGCGCGGAACAGCGCCGCGGTCTCCGGCGTCAGGACCGGCTCACTGCCGACGGCCCGCTCGAGGTAGGCCAGCTGGCCGGAGTGCTCGGTGTCCGTGCCCCGCTCGAGGACGTAGGCGTCGACGAGGCGCCCGGAGAAGCGGACCCGCACCCGCGACCCCGGCTGCGCGTCGGCGTCCAGGGTGGCCGGCACCAGGTAGTCGAAGAGCCGGTCGAGGTGCGGCAGCGGCACGTCGACGTACAGCCGCGCGATCGGGTCGACCGCGGCCGGCTCGCGCCCCGTCTTCCTGGGGGCGGCGGTGCGGCTGCTGGTCACGATGAAGTCCTACCAGCCCGGCCCGACCGTTTCGTCCGCGCACATGGCCTGGCCCGCCTTCCCGGTTGAGTGGCGCCTTTCCACGCGAGTGGCGCCTTATAAGGCGCCACTCGGCCCCGAAGGCGCCACTCAACCGGGAAAGGCGGGCGAGGAGAGGGGGGCCGCCGTAGCGACACCCCACCGGCAAGAAAACTAGCCGTTGGCGAGCTTCGCCAGCTGCTCCGCGCGGTCGGTCCGCTCCCAGGTGAAGTCCGGCAGCTCGCGGCCGAAGTGGCCGTAGGCGGCGGTCTGGGCGTAGATCGGGCGCTTGAGGTCGAGGTCGCGGACGATCGCAGCCGGGCGCAGGTCGAAGACCTGGCTGATGGCGTCGGCGATCTTGTCGACCTCGACGGTCTCCGTCCCGAACGTCTCGATGAACAGCCCGACCGGCTCGGCCTTGCCGATGGCGTAGGCGACCTGCACCTCGCAACGCTTGGCCAGGCCGGCCGCGACGACGTTCTTGGCGACCCAGCGCATGGCGTAGGCGGCCGAGCGGTCGACCTTCGACGGGTCCTTGCCGGAGAACGCGCCGCCGCCGTGGCGGGCCATGCCGCCGTAGGTGTCGACGATGATCTTGCGGCCGGTGAGGCCGGCGTCACCCATCGGGCCGCCGATGACGAAGCGGCCGGTCGGGTTGACGAGCAGGCGGTAGCCCGCGGTGTCGATGTCGAGCGCCTCGATGACCGGGCGGACGACGTGCTCCTCGATGTCGGGCTTGAGAAGGGTGTCGAGGTCGATGTCCTCGGCGTGCTGGCTCGAGACGACGACGGTGTCGAGCCGGACGGCCTTGCCGTCGATGTACTCGATGGTGACCTGGGTCTTGCCGTCCGGGCGCAGGTAGGGAACGGTGCCGTTCTTGCGCACCTCGGTGAGCTTCTCGGCCAGGCGGTGGGCCAGCCAGATCGGCAGCGGCATCAGCTCGGGGGTCTCGTCGCTGGCGTAGCCGAACATCAGGCCCTGGTCGCCGGCCCCCTGCGCGGCGATGGCGTCCTCGCTGCCCTCGACCCGCTCCTCGTAGGCGTGGTCGACGCCCTGGGCGATGTCCGGCGACTGGCTGCCGATCGAGATGCTGACGCCGCAGCTCTCACCGTCGAAGCCCTTGCGGGAGGAGTCGTAGCCGATGGCCAGGATCCGCTCGCGGACGAGGGCCGGGATGTCGGCGTACGCGGAGGTCGTGACCTCGCCGGCCACGTGCACCTGGCCCGTGGTGATCAGCGTCTCGACGGCGACGCGGCTCGTCGGGTCCTCGGCGAGCAGCGCGTCGAGGATCGAGTCGCTGATCTGGTCGGCGATCTTGTCCGGGTGGCCCTCGGTGACGGACTCGGACGTGAACAAGCGACGGGTCACAAAGCTCTCCCGGTAAGTGGTCTTATGGTTGCCGTGATTCTAGCCGGGCAGGGCTGAGCGCCCGGTCCCGACTGCTCGTCTAGAGAACGAGCAGTTCCGGCTCAGGTGACGATCCGCTCAGCCACTGCGTCCAACAGCGCAGCGGCCAGCACGGCCTTCGGGCCGAAGTCGACGACCCGCTCGGACCCGTCGGCGCCCAGGATCACGCCCGCGTTGTCGGCCTGGCCGAAGGCCTTGCCCGGACCGACCGCGTTGACGACGAGCAGGTCGCACCCCTTGCGCTGCAGCTTGGCCCGTCCGTGCTCGAGGACCCCGGCGCTCGTGTCGCCCGTCTCGGCGGCGAAGCCGACCAGCAGCGTGCCCGGCCGCCGGGCGGCGACAAGTTCGGCCAGAACGTCCGGGTTCTCGGTGAGCGCGATCGGTGCGGGCGGCTCCCCGGACTTCTTGATCTTGTGCGCGGCGGTGTCGATGGGCCGGAAATCCGCGACCGCCGCGGCCATGACGACGACGTCGGCGTCGCCGGCCGCCTTGTGGACCGCGTCCCGCAGCTCGACGGCCGTCGTGACCCGCACGACCTCGGTCCCGGCCGGATCGGGGAGATCGACGTTGGCCGACACGAGCGTCACGCGCGCACCGCGGGCGGCGGCGACGGCCGCGATGGCGTACCCCTGCTTGCCGGACGACGCGTTGCCGAGGAAGCGGACCGGATCGAGCGGCTCGCGGGTGCCCCCGGCGCTCACGACGACGTGCCGGCCGACGAGGTCGAAGGGCAGCGCGGCGGGCACGCGCAGCAGCAGGTCGGCAAGCTGCGCGATTTCGACCGGTTCGGGCAACCGACCCTTGCCGGTGTCGGTGCCGGTCAGGCGACCGCTGGCCGGCTCCATGACCACGGCGCCGCGCCGGCGCAGCGTGGCGACGTTGTCGACGGTGGCCGGGTGCTCCCACATCTCGGTGTGCATCGCCGGCACGAACAGCACGGGACACCGGGCGGTGAGCAGCGTGTTGGTGAGCAGGTCGTCGGCGAGACCGTTGGCGGCGCGCGCGAGGAGGTCGGCGGTGGCCGGCGCGACGACGACGAGTTCGGCCTGCCGTCCCAGCTGGACATGCGGGACCTCTTCGGCGCCGGTCCAGACGTCGGAGGCGACACTCCGGTGGGACAGCGCGGCCCAGGTGGCGGTCCCGACGAACTGGAGCGCCGACTCGGTCGGGATCACCTGGACGTCGTGTCCGGCTTCGGTCAGTTTGCGCAGCAGATCGGCAGCTTTGTAGGCCGCGATCCCGCCACCCACGCCCAGTACGACTCGGCTCACCCGCTCATTGTGGCGGCAACCCGGCCCGGCGGCGGAAGAAAAGGTGACCGATCAGGCGCGGTCAGCCGGCGGGGGTCTCGCTGGGCTTGAACTCGATCAGGTCGGTGTTGATCTCGCGCAGCGCGATCGACAGCGGCTTCTCCTGCGGCGCGGTCTCGACGAGCGGGCCGACGTACTCGAGCAGACCCTCACCGAGCTGGCTGTAGTAGGCGTTGATCTGGCGCGCCCGCTTGGCCGCGATGATCACCAGCGCGTACTTCGACTGGGTGCGGTCGAGCAGCTCGTCGATCGGCGGGTTGGTGATGCCTTCGGCGGTGGACACGGATTCGGACACGTCTCAGCTCTCTCGGCAGTCAGGTGCTTGGCAACGGGTCCAGCGGGCCCGCACCACGAAGGCGGTGCACCCGGCAGACCTCTATTCGTCCAATCGTACCAACCGGGCGCACCGCAGCGTCCGCAGCGCCGACCGGTACGTTTCCGGCATGCGGGAACGCTGCGGTGATCAGATGCACACCTCCGTATGGCCGCGGGGCGGCATTGGCTAGATTGCCCGGAAACCTCGCATGCCGCGCGGCAGTGTCGCCGCGCCCGTCGCGTTGTCCGGCATTGCACTGTCCGGCGAGCCCGGTCCCCGCCTGTGGGCGCCCGGCAAGTCCTGAAGGGAGTGCTCCGTGCGCATCGGAGTGACTCGCGAGTCCAAGCCCGGGGAGACCCGGGTCGCCGCGACCCCGAAGTCGGTCGAGCAGCTGATCGGCCTCGGCTACGACGTCACGGTCGAGGCCGGGGCCGGCGAGGCCGCCAGCTTCACCGATGAGGCCTACGCCGCGGCCGGCGCCACGATCGGGTCGGGCGAGGACGTGTACCGAGCCGACATCGTCTTCAAGGTGAACGCGCCGGACGCGGCCGAGATCGCCCGCATCGCCGACGGCAGCACGCTGATCAGCCTGCTGAGCCCGGCGCTGAACCCCGAGCTGGTCGACCAGCTCGCCCAGCGCCCGATCACCGCGCTGGCGATGGACGCCGTCCCCCGCATCTCCCGCGCGCAGTCCCTGGACGTCCTGAGTTCGATGGCCAACATCGCCGGGTACCGGGCGGTGATCGAGGCGGCCCACGCCTTCGGCCGCTTCTTCACCGGCCAGGTGACGGCCGCCGGCAAGGTGCCGCCCGCGAAGGTCCTGGTCGCCGGGGCCGGCGTCGCCGGGCTGGCCGCGATCGGGGCGGCCAACAGCCTCGGCGCGATCGTCCGGGCGACCGACCCGCGCCCGGAGGTCGCCGACCAGGTGAAGTCGCTCGGTGGTGAGTACCTGCTGGTGGACGTCGAGCAGGAGGTCAGCACCGACGGCTACGCGAAGGCCACCAGCGAGGACTACGACCGCCGCGCCGCCGAGATCTACTCCGAGCAGGCGGCCGATGTCGACATCATCATCACGACGGCGCTGATCCCGGGGCGGCCGGCACCGAAGCTGATCACCGCCGAGGACGTCGCCCGCATGAAGTCGGGCAGCGTCGTCGTCGACATGGCCGCCGCTCAGGGCGGCAACGTCGTGGGTTCCAGGCCCGGCGAGGTCGTCGTCACCGACAACGGCGTCACGATCATCGGCTACACCGACCTCCCCGGCCGGCTGCCGACCCAGGCCAGCCAGCTCTACGGCACCAATCTGGTGAACCTCATGAAGCTGCTGACGCCCGGCAAGGACGGGCAGCTCGTGCTCGACCTGGACGACGTCGTGCAGCGCGGCGTCACCGTCGTGCGCAACGGCGAGAAGCTGTGGCCGCCCCCGCCGGTCCAGGTGTCCGCGGCCCCGGCGGCCGCCCCTACCGCGCCGGCGCCGCCGAAGCCCGCGAAGGCCCCGGTCTCGACCGCGCGGAAGTTCACCATCGTCGCGATCGGCGCGGTGGCACTGTTCCTGATCACCGCCTTCGCCCCGGCCCAGCTGATCACGAACTTCACCGTGTTCGTCCTGGCCGTCGTCATCGGTTACTACGTCATCGGCAAGGTGCACCACGCCCTGCACACGCCGCTGATGTCCGTGACGAACGCGATCTCCGGGATCATCGTCGTCGGCGCGCTGCTGCAGATCGGCAGTCACGAGACCGTGATCCGGGTGCTCTCGTTCGTCGCGATCCTGCTGACGAGCATCAACATCTTCGGCGGCTTCGCCGTGACCCGACGCATGCTCAGCATGTTCTCGAAGGGCTGAGACGTGGACGCCAATTCGATCGCCCAGGCCTCGTACATCGTCGCGGCCGTCCTGTTCATCCTGAGCCTGGCCGGGCTGTCCAAGCACGAGACGTCCCGGCAGGGCATCGTCTTCGGCATCGCCGGCATGGCGATCGCGCTCGCCGCGACGATCGGCAAGGCCACGCAGCACATCGCGGCCATCGGCGCGACGCTGCTGGTGATCGCCGTCGTCATCGGCGCGGTCATCGGGCTGTGGCGGGCCAAGGTCGTCGAGATGACCGGGATGCCCGAGCTCATCGCGGCCCTGCACAGCTTCGTCGGCCTCGGGGCCGTGCTGGTCGGCTGGAACGGCTACTACGCCGTCGAGGACAAGGGCAGCAGCCAGACCGAGATCGCCCACAACCTGCTCCGCATCCACCACGCCGAGGTCTTCATCGGCGTGTTCATCGGCGCGGTCACGTTCACCGGGTCCATCGTCGCCTTCCTCAAGCTGTCGGCGCGGATCAAGTCGGCCCCGCTCGTCCTGCCGGCGAAGAACATGCTCAACGTCGGCGCGCTCGTCGCCTTCGTCGCGCTGACGGTGTTCTTCGTGGCGAGCCCGTCGCTCGGGCTGCTCATCGCCGTGACCGCCGTCGCCCTCGCGCTCGGCTGGCACCTCGTCGCGTCGATCGGCGGCGGTGACATGCCGGTCGTCGTGTCGATGCTGAACAGCTACTCCGGCTGGGCCGCCGCGGCGTCCGGGTTCCTGCTCGACAACAACCTGCTGATCGTCACCGGGGCGCTCGTCGGATCCTCCGGTGCGTACCTGTCCTACATCATGTGCCAGGCGATGAACCGCTCCTTCATCTCGGTGATCGCCGGCGGCTTCGGCATCGACACCTCGGCCACCGACGACACCGACTACGGCGAGCACCGCGAGATCAACGCCCAGGACGCAGCCGACCTGCTCAAGCAGGCGTCCTCGGTGATCATCACGCCCGGGTACGGCATGGCCGTCGCCCAGGCGCAGTACCCGGTGGCCGACCTGACCCGCGCGCTGCGCGAGCGGGGCATCGACGTCCGCTTCGGCATCCACCCCGTCGCCGGGCGGCTTCCCGGCCACATGAACGTGCTGCTGGCCGAGGCCAAGGTGCCCTACGACATCGTCCTGGAGATGGACGAGATCAACGACGACTTCCCGGATACCTCGGTCGTCCTGGTCATCGGTGCGAACGACACCGTCAACCCGGCCGCGATGGACGACCCGAACAGCCCGATCGCCGGCATGCCCGTCCTGCACGTGTGGGAGGCACACGACGTCATCGTGTTCAAGCGCTCGATGGCCGTCGGCTACGCCGGGGTGCAGAACCCGCTGTTCTTCAAGGAGAACACCCAGATGCTGTTCGGCGACGCCAAGGAGCGCGTCCAGGACATCCTCAAGGCACTCTGACGCCGGTCAGTCCTCGGCGATGAGGGCGGCCAGCTCGCGGGCGGCCTGCTCGACGTCGTTGTTCACGACGACCTCGTCGAACTCCTGCTCGGCGGCCAGCTCCACGTGCGCCCGCTCGAGGCGGGCCACCACGGCGTCGGCCGATTCGGTGCCGCGGCCGGCGAGGCGCTGCACGAGGACGTCCAGCGATGGCGGGGACAGGAACACGAACCGCGCCTCGGGCATCGACCGGCGCACCTGCCGGGCGCCTTCCAGCTCGATCTCGAGCAGGGTCGGGACGCCGGCCGCGAGGTGGTCCAGGACCGCCTGCCGGGGCGTGCCGTAGCAGTTGCCGGCGAACTCGGCGTGCTCGAGCAACTCGTCCGCCTCGACCATCCGCGCGAACTGCTCGCGATCGACGAAGTAGTACTGGACGCCCTCGATCTCCCCCGGCCGCGGCGGCCGCGTCGTGCACGAGACCGACACCCAGATGTGCGGGAAGATCTGCCGGAGGGCCGCCACCACCGTGCCCTTGCCGACGCCGGACGGTCCGGAGAGCACGGTCAGCCGAGTCATGATGGGCAGAAACTACCTGCCCGGCTGCGTGCGTAATGTCGAGGCATGGACTTTCGTCGCCTGGGTAACTCCGGACTCGTGGTGTCCGTCGTCGGGCTGGGCACCAACAACCTCGGCATGAAGCTCGATGACGAGGGCAGCCGCCGGGTCGTGCACGCCGCGCTGGACGAGGGCATCACGCTGTTCGACACCTCCGACTCGTACGGGGCGTCGGAGCAGCGGCTGGGCCGGCTGCTCGCCGGCCGCCGTGATGACGTGGTCATCGCCACCAAGTTCGGCAGCGACATCCGCCCGCGGGGCCTGTCCAACGGCGAGGACTGGGGCGCGCGGGGGTCGCGCCGCTACATCAAGCGGGCGGTCGAGTCGTCGCTGGAGCGGCTGCGCACCGACTGGATCGACCTCTACCAGATGCACCGTCCCGACCCGGCCACGCCGATCGAGGAGACGCTGTCGGCCCTCGACGACCTCGTCCGCGAAGGCAAGGTGCGCTACCTCGGCAGCTCCAACTTCACCGGCTGGCAGGTCGCGGAGGCCGAGTGGATGTCACGCACCCGGCATCTGGAGCGCTTCGTGAGCGCCCAGAACCAGTACAGCTGGCTCGATCGCGACATCGAGGACGACCTGGTCCCGGCACTCGAGCACTACGGGATCGGCCTGCTGCCGTTCTTCCCCCTCGCCAACGGCCTGCTCACCGGCAAGTACCGCCGCGGCGAGGCCGCGCCGGCCGGCAGCCGGCTCAAGGACTGGGGTCGGGAGTCGGTGCTCACCGAGGAGGCCTTCGACGTGCTGGAGGCCCTGGACAGCTTCGCCAAGTCGCGCGGGGTCGAGTTGCTCGACATCGCGATCGGCGGGCTCGCGGCCCAGCCGGCGGTGGCCAGCGTCATCGCCGGCGCCACGTCCCCGGCGCAGGTCCGCAAGAACGTCGCCGCCGGCAACTGGCAACCCACGCTCGACGACCTGGCCGAGCTGGACGAGCTCACGGCGTGAACCCGGCCACCGGCCCCGGTGACCTGACCGACGACGGCTGCGCCGTCGCAGCTGTACCGCCGGCTGCCGCCGCTGGGCGAGGCGAGATCGTCCACGCCGCCGCCTCGACGACGAAGCCCTGCGCCGCGAATTCGCGCGAGGCAGGGCTGTCGTTCGAGCGGTGGTGCGCCGGGAACCGGAACTGGTTAGTCGCGGCGCGGAGCGGCTGATAGCTCCTGACCTGCAGTGCCAGCGTGTTCTGAACGTTGGCATCGAGGAGGTCGAGGGTGAGTTCGGATCTGTTGCAGCAGGCCTTGCCCGGATCGACGTTGGTGGTCGCGATCGATCCGGGCAAGGTCACGCATCGGGTGTGGTTCAGCACGAGTGACGGTGGTCTGCTCGAGGAGCCGAGGTCTGTGCCGGCGCTGCGACCCGGCTTGGACGAGATCGAGGCGACGATTCGCCGGCTGGTCGGCGTGACGGCGCCGGTGGTGGCGATCGAGGCGACCGGCGCGCTGCACGGTCCGTGGGTGCGCGCCTTGGAGGAGCTGTTCCCGTCCTCGGTGCGGGTGTTCGCGCCGTCGGAGACCGCGGCCGCGCGGGCGCAGCTGGGGTCGCGACGGTTCAAGTCTGATGATCGCGACTGTGCCGCGCTGACCTATCTGGCCCGCCAGGGTCAGGGCCGCCCGGTGGTCGAGGACCCGGTCGAGGCGATGCGGGCGGCGGTGCGCTATCGCCGCGGTCTGGTCGCCGAGCGCAAGGTCGCCCAGCAGCGGTTGCACGATCAACTCAACGCCCTGTGTCCTGGCTTGTCCGCCCCGGCCGGACACGGCCGCGCTCTCGAGTTGGACGACACCTCCGGGCAGGCCGTGCTGGCCTGCGCGGTCGCCTTCGCCGGCCGCGCGCCCTCGGCTCGCTCGTTGCAGGCCCGCGCACCGGGGCGGTTGTTCGCCAGCAACGCCCGCTACTGGGCCGAACGGTGGAAGCAGTGCCTACCACCGCCGCCGGACGCGGCGGTGCGGGCCGAGCGGCTGGGCCGCAGCATCGCCCGCTGGCAGGCGATCCGGGCCGACATCGCCGCCGTCGAGACCGAGATCGAGACGCTGCTCGCGACCACCGACGGTCAGGTGCTCACCACCTTGCCCGGGGTCGGTGGGCTGCGCGCGGCCGGCTTCGCCGCGTTCTCCCTGCCGATAGAGCGTTTCCCGACCGCCGAGCACCTCTACTCGGCCACTGGGCTCGCGCCGGCCAGGTATCAGTCGGCGACGATCAACCGCACCGGCCGGATCTCCCGGACCGGACTGGCCGAACACCGCGACGCGCTCATGGCCATCGCCTGGGGCCTGTCCCAGTACTGCGCCCCGTTCGCCGACCGCGACCGAGAGCTGCGCGCCCGCGGCATGGCCCCCATCCAGGCCCGCGTCGCCCTGGCCCGCCACGCCTGCCGACTGACCTACCGGATGCTGCGCACCCAGCAGCCCTTCGACGAACAGCGCTACCGTCAAAGCAGGCACCCGAGCGGGCGGTGACGGCGAGATCGGCTATGCCGCTCGACGGCGCAATCTAGCTTGCCGCCCACCCGCTCGGGGCCGCTCACGGCGAACACGAAAGCCTGCCCCACGAGGGCGACTGATCAGCCAGCCGACCACGCGGCCCCACCCGCCACGACACCAGCGCCACACCCATGCGCACCGGCCCTTGACAACCGGTGCGCGCCAGCACGCTCAAGATCAGGCTTGACTGGCGGGCCGAAAGCTAGAGCGCCTCGACCGGCGGGAGGCCGAACATCGAGGGTGCGTTCTGGACGTGCTCGCGGATGTCGGCCCGCTCGCCGTCCGGCGCGTCGATCCAGCCGAACAGCGGCTCGTCGATCTCCGGATTCACGAAGTACATGATCGACTGCCGCTCACCCTCGCCCAGGCAGTGGTTGCGCACCTGGTGGTACAGCGGCTCGATCTTGCCGCCGGACAGCGCGGTCAGCACCGAGCCGGGCATGATCACGATCTCGTCGCGCGCCGGGAGCATCGGCTTGACGTCGTCGTTGACGTAGATCTCGAGGCCCGGGGCGGTGGCGTGCAGGACGGTGACCATGTGGCCGTCCTCGTGCTTGTCCTGCAGGAGATCCCGCTCGGCCGGGGTCGGCAGGCAGTAGTTGATCTGGAGGTAGGACGCCTTCTCGAACTCGGGGGCGTCGTCGGTGCCGAAGTTCTTCGCGACCTCGTCGAGGATCGCCTTCACCAGCGGGGCGAGCGAGTCGCGCCACGACAGGAACGCGCCGGTGAGGTCGGTGATGTCGTCGGCGTTCGGGATGAGATCGAGCCGGCTCGACCAGACCGTGAAGCACTCGTTCATGTCCGGACGGTCGGGGCTGATCGAGTACTCGATGCCGAAGGGCCGGTACCCGTAGTTGTGGTCGGTGCTGCCGTGCGCCTGCTTCTCCTCGAGCGGCCGCCCGAAGAACGACACCGCGGTGGAGATCGCGTGGTGCAGGTTGAAGGTGTCGACGTCGGACAGCTTCACGACGGCGTAACCCTGGTCAAGGATGTCCTGGCTGGCCTTGAGGATCGGGTTGGTCGCGACGGTCACAGATGTACTCCAGGGATCAGGCAGATAGCGCGCAGTGCGGCGGTCCCGGCAAGGGTACAGACCGGGTCGGGCCCCAACCGTATTTCGCTCAGCCATTTGCCGCCTGGCCGCCAAACTGGGGCCGAACGACCCAGGACCTACGGACGGTCCAACGCCCGCCGCAGCCGCCGCAGCAGGCGCCACGCGGCTGTCTGGGTGCCCCGGCGCTTGACCACCGGTTCGGCCAGCTGCCGGGCCACCGGCTCGGCCCGCCGCAACGCCAGTCGCCGCAGCCGGATCAGGCTGCGCCGCAGCACGGCGAACACCCCCGCCGGCTGCGCCTCCAGGGCGGCGACCCGCGCCCGCAGCTGCTCGGAGTCGGTGCGCAGATCGAGGGCGATGTCGCGCAGCTCGGCCATCCGGCGCCAATCGCCGGCGAGCCGGCGGGCGTCCTCGAGCGCGCCCGGGGTCCACTCCTCGTCGGTGATGTCGGCGAAGTCCCAGCGCTCACCGAATCGCTTGAAGTCCGACGCGTAGACGGCCTCGAGCTTCTCCCGCACCCCGTCGGCGAAGACGGCGCTGGTGGCGCGCAGGGGCGTCTCGTTCGAGCGCGGGAGGAACAGTTCGCCGGACCAGCCGAGGTCCTGCAGGTGCGCGGTGACGTCCGCCTTCAACCGGCCGATCTCGGAGATGTCGTAGATGTGGCTGTACGTGACGGTGTCGCGCCGCAGCAGGCGCGTCTGCGTGCGGAAGTGCGTGTCGACGTGCAGCGGGTGGTCGGGGTTGTCCACCAGCACGTCGACGAAGCGGGCGAAGTCCTCCCGGATCGCCTCGGGCTCCTGCGGGAAGCGGGGGTACCACGGCTCGCTGCGCCACCGCGTGTAGTGCGGGCTGCGGAGCAGCAGCTTGTTCTGCCAGGCCGAGAAGCAGCGCGACCGCGGGTCGCGGACCACGCCGAAGACGAGCCAGCCGTTGTCGGGGTGCAGTTCGGCCAGCACCCGCTCGGGCAGGTCGCCGAGCCGGGCCACCTTGCGCCACTGCTTGCGGTCGTGGATGGCGTCGATCCGGCTGGTGTACGGCGACAGGCCGAGCTCGAAGTGCTCGGCGTCCTCGCCGCCGAGGTGGGCCATCATCCACTTCAGGGCGGTACAGGCGTTCTTGGCGACCGACACGTACATGAGCCGGTACTCCGGGATGACGAAGTACCGGCCGCTCCTTCCGAGAGCGGCGAGCCGATCGACTGCTGGGGATACCGCTGTCAAAACACTCCCATCGCAGGGCAGCGCACCAGCACGTGACGTCGCTGCCCCAGGCGCTTGCTTCGTTGTCACCAACACCTCGAGAATAACTGTGTCGGCGCTGAGGCGTGCTCAGGAGTATGCAAGCGTGACGAATCCGACGCGCGGGCAGCTGTTCGGCAGCGGTCAGGCGCGCAGGAACGTGAACTCGTCGACGAGGCGCAGGACCGCGTCGCGCAGGGCGTGCAGATCGGGCCCGTGGCGCAGGACCTCGCGGGACACGCTGGGCAGGACGCTGCGCATCGCGGCGCCGAAGACCCGGCGCACGTCGTCGGCCGTACCGCCCTGGGCACCGATCCCCGGGGCGAGGATCGGGCCGTCGAGCCGGTCGAAGTGCACGACCCCCGGTTCGATCGTCGCACCGGCCACCACCCCGAGCGAGCCGAGCGGATGCGCGCCGGCATTGCGGGCCGCGATGTCGTCGACCACGGCCTGGGCCACGTTCGACCCGGCGTCGGTCCGGGCGTGCTGGATCTGCGGCCCCTCGGGGTTCGACGTCGCGGCGAGGACGAAGGCGCCCACGTCGTGCCGGGCGACCAGGTCGAAGACCGGCTGCAGAGACCCCACGCCCAGGTACGGGCTGACCGTGATCGCGTCCGAGGCCAACGGGGCGCCCGGCGCGAGGTAGGCCTCGGCGTAGGCAGTCATCGTCGAGCCGATGTCACCCCGCTTGACGTCGAGCAGCAGCAGGGCGCCGCACTCGCGCGTGGCGGCGATCGTGCGCTCCAGCACGGCGATGCCGGCCGAGCCGAACCGTTCGAAGAACGCCGACTGCGGTTTGACGACGGCGGCCGTGTCGGCGAATGCCGTCACGCAGGTGTCGGCGAAGCGGGCGAGGCCGTCCACGTCGGCGGACAGCCCCCAGACCGCCAGCAGCGCCGCGTGCGGGTCGATCCCGACGCAGAGCGAGCCCCGGTCGTCGAGCGCGAGGTCGAGGCGCTGGCCGAAGCTCACGATGCGGCCGCCTCGGCCGCCGCGGGGGCGAGCCGGCCCGCCCGCGAGTGCTGGTCGAGGTGGGCGAACCCGACGGCGTCGCCCAGCGAGCGGAAGCCGCGTCGGTCCAGCGCCGCCTCGAGTTCGGTCAGCACCCGGATCGGGGCGGTCGGGTCGCCGAAGACGGCGGTACCCACCGACACCGCCGACGCCCCGGCGAGGATGAATTGCAGCGCGTCCAGGCCGCTGCGGATGCCGCCCATCCCGAGGATCGGCAGGTACGGGAAGGCCTGGTGCACCTGCCAGACGCAACGCACCGCCACCGGCCGGATCGCCGGGCCGGACAGTCCGCCGGTGACCCCGCCGAGCGCCGGGGCCAGGGCGTCGGTGTCGATCACCATGCCCAGCAGGGTGTTGATGAGCGAGAACCCGTCGGCGCCGGCGTCAGCGCAGGCCCGGGCGATGTGCACGATGTCGGTGACATCCGGCGAGAGCTTCGCGAAGACCGGCTGGGCCGGGTCGGCCGCGCGGCGGACGGCCCCGATCACGCGGGAGGACGCGAGCGCGTCGCAGGCGAAGACCTGCCCGCGCGACTCGACGTTCGGACACGAGATGTTGACCTCGATCATCGACACGGCCGGGTGGCCGGCCAGCTTGCGGGCCAGCGCCACGTAGTCGTCGGTGTGGCTGCCGGCGATCGAGACGACGGCGCGGGCGCCGTGCTCGGCGAGCCAGGCGAGGTCGTTGGCGATGAAGGAGTCGATGCCCGGCCCCTGCAGCCCGATCGAGTTGAGCATGCCGCTGGGCGTCTCGGCCATGCGGGGCGTCGCGCGTCCCGAGCGCGGGGTCATCATGATCGACTTGGTGACGACGGCGCCGAGTTGCGCGACGTCGAAGAACTGGTGCAACTCGCGCCCGGCCGCGGCGCAGCCGGAGGCGGTGAGCACCGGATTCGGCAGCGTCAGCGGGCCGAGGCGCGCACTCATGTCGGCCATTCAGTGCCCTCCCATCGCGGCGGCGCCGACGAGATCCGGCGGCAGGTGCCCGACGTCGTTCCACCGGACGTTGAGCGCGTCGAAGACCGGGCCCTCGACGCACGAGCGGACGAAGCGGGACCTGCCGTCGGCGCCACGGACCGGCAGCACGCAGGTCATGCAGACCCCGATGCCGCAGGCCATCGACTCCTCGACCGCCACCTGGGCCCGGATCGCGCGCTTCTGGGCGATCGAGCCCGACGGCCTGGAGCATCGGCATCGGGCCGCAGGCGTAGACGATCTCGGCGTTGATGCGTTCGATCGCGTCCGGCAGCAGGCCGGTGACCAGCCCCTTCTCCCCGGCCGATCCGTCGTCGGTGGCGACCGCCGACCCGGCCGACGAGGCGCTTGGCCGCCAACTCGCCGAAGAGGCGCCCCGCGGTGGCCGCGCCGAGGACGATCTCGACCGGCGACCCCTGATCGAGCAGCGCCTGGGCGAGCGGTAGCAGCGGGGCCGAGCCGTAGCCGCCGCCGACCAGCACGGCCGGCGCCGGCCCGGACGGGAGCGGGAAGGGGGTGCCGAGCGGGCCGACGATGTCGAGCGTCTCGCCGGCGCGGCGCTGGACGAGCCACCGCGTGCCGGGCCCGTGCTCGGCGACCACGAACTGCACGGTGCCGGCGAACTTCTCGCTCGGCGTCGCCCCGCACAGGGCGAAGGCCCGGCGCAGGATCATCGACGTGTTCTCGCCGCCGACGGCGACGGCCACGAAGTGCCCGGGCTCGAAGCGGGCCGCGATGTCGGGGGCCACGACCGTGAACTGGACGTACTCCCCCACGCGCGTGACCGAGAAGATCTCGGCCGTGGTCTGCACCGGGCCGTTCACGCGCCGGCCCCGGAGCGCCAGGCCGCGAGCTGGGCGTGCAGGTCCTGCAGCGAGCGGACGCCCACCTCGCCCCGGGCCGCCTCCTCGATGCCCTGCACCGCGGCGGCGGCGGCCTGGACGGTCGTCAGGCACGGGATGCCGGCCACCACGGCGGCCGTGCGGATCTCGTAGCCGTCGAGGCGGGGCGCGTTCGAGCCCCAGGGGGTGTTCAGGACGATGTCGACCTCGCCGGCCAGGATCTTCTCCACGATGTTGCCGGGGCCGTCGCTGAACTTGCCGACCACCTCGGCCTTCACCCCGTTGCGGCGCAGCACCTGCGCGGTGCCGGCGGTGGCGAGGATGCGGAAGCCGAGGTCGGAGAGGCGCTTCACCGGGAAGATGGCCGCCCGCTTGTCCCGGTTGGCGATGCTGACGAAGACCGTCCCCTTCACCGGCAGCGAGCCGTAGGCCGCCGCCTGCGACTTGGCGAAGGCCCCGCCGAAGGTCTCGTCGAAGCCCATCACCTCGCCGGTCGACTTCATCTCCGGGCCGAGGATCGAATCGACCTGGTCCCCGCCGGAGGTGCGGAACCGGTGGAACGGCAGCACGGCCTCCTTCACCGCGATCGGCGCGTCGCCGGGCAGGTCGCCGCCGTCCCCGGCCGTCGGCAGCAGGCCCTCGGCCCGCAGCTCGGCGATCGTCGCGCCCAGCGCCAGCCGGGCGGCCGCCTTGGCCAGCGGCACCGCGGTCGCCTTCGACACGAAGGGGACGGTCCGGCTGGCTCGCGGGTTGGCCTCGAGGACGTAGAGCGTGTCGCCGGCGAGCGCGTACTGCACGTTCAGCAGGCCCCGGACACCGACGCCCTCGGCGATCGCCAGGGTGGAGCGGCGCACGGTGGCGATGTCGCTCGCGCCGAGCGTGATCGGTGGCAGGGCGCAGGCCGAGTCGCCGGAGTGGATGCCGGCCTCCTCGATGTGCTCCATCACGCCGCCGAGGTAGAGGTCGACGCCGTCGTAGAGCGCGTCGACGTCGATCTCGATCGCGTCGTCGAGGAAGCGGTCGACGAGCACCGGGTGGTCGGGCGTGATCTCGGTGGCCCGGCTGATGTAGTCGGCCAGGTGCTCCTCGTCGTAGACGATCTCCATCCCGCGTCCACCGAGGACGTAGGACGGCCGCACGAGCACCGGGTAGCCGATCGCGTCGGCCACCGACTTCGCCTGCTCGAACGACGTCGCGGTGCCGTGCTTGGGCGCCGGCAGGTTCGCCTCGCTCAGCACCCGGCCGAACGCGCCCCGGTGCTCGGCGAGGTGGATCGACTCCGGCTGCGTGCCCAGCACGGGCACGCCGGTGTCCTTCAGCCGCTGCGCCAGCCCGAGCGGCGTCTGCCCGCCCAGCGTGCAGATCACCCCGGCCACCCGCCCCGACTGCTGCTCGGCGTGCACGACCTCGAGGACGTCCTCGAAGGTCAGCGGCTCGAAGTAGAGGCGGTCGGCGGTGTCGTAATCGGTCGAGACCGTCTCCGGGTTGCAGTTGATCATGACGGTCTCGTAGCCGGCCTCGCGCAGCGCCATCACCGCGTGGACGCACGAGTAGTCGAACTCGATGCCCTGCCCGATCCGGTTCGGACCGCTGCCGAGGATGATCACCTTCTCCCGGTCCGGTTGGGGGGCGACCTCGGTCTCCTCGTCGTAGGACGAGTAGTGGTACGGCGTGGTCGCGGCGAACTCGGCCGCGCAGGTGTCGACGGTCTTGAAGACCGGCCGGATGCCGAGCCGGTGGCGCAGGGCGCGCACGCCGTCCTCGCCGGCGAGTTCGGGGCGCAGGGCCGCGATCTGCCGGTCGGACAGCCCGTGCCGCTTGCCCTTGCGCAGCAGGTCCTGCGTGAGGGTCGGGGCGTCGCGCACCTCGGCGCCGATCTCGCCGATGAGCGCGATCTGGTCGAGGAACCACGGGTCGATGCCGGTGGCCGCGGCGACGGCCTCGATCGGGGCCCCGGCGCGCAGCGCCCGCTCGACCCAGTACAGCCGGCCGTCCGTCGGGACGGCGGCCTTGGCCAGCAGCTCCTCGACCGGCAGGTCGAGTTCGGCCTGCGTCCAGAAGCCGGCTGCCTTGGTCTCCATCGAGCGCAGCGCCTTGCCGAGCGCCTCGGTGAAGTTGCGGCCGATCGACATCGCCTCGCCGACGCTCTTCATGTGCGTCGTCAAGACCGGGTCGGCGCCGGGGAACTTCTCGAAGGCGAAGCGCGGGATCTTCACCACGACGTAGTCGAGCGCCGGTTCGAACGCGGCCGGCGTCTTCCTGGTGATGTCGTTCGGGATCTCGTCGAGCGTGTAGCCGACGGCCAGCTTGGCCGCGATCTTCGCGATCGGGAACCCGGTGGCCTTCGACGCCAGCGCCGACGAGCGCGACACGCGCGGGTTCATCTCGATCACGATCATCCGGCCGTCGTCGGGGTTGATCGCGAACTGGATGTTGCAGCCGCCGGTGTCGACGCCGACCTCGCGCAGCACGGCGATGCCGATGTCGCGCATGTGCTGGTACTCGCGGTCGGTGAGCGTCATCGACGGGGCGACGGTGATCGAGTCGCCGGTGTGCACGCCCATCGGGTCGAGGTTCTCGATCGAGCAGACGACCACGACGTTGTCGTGCTTGTCGCGCATCAGCTCGAGCTCGAACTCCTTCCAGCCCAGCACCGACTCCTCGACCAGCACCTCGTGGACGGGGCTGGCGGCGAGGCCGCGCGCGACCATCGTCCGCACCTCGGCGGCGTCGTTGGCGAGGCCCGAGCCCAGCCCGCCCATCGTGAAGGACGGCCGGATCACGACCCGGTGGTCGACGCTCGCGGCGAACTCGACGGCCTGCTCGAGCGTGCTGCACACCCGCGACGAGGGCACCTCTCCCCCGGCCTTGCGCACGATCTCCTTGAACAGCTGGCGATCCTCGCCGCGCTGGATGGCGTCGATGTCGGCCCCGATCAGCTCGACGCCGTACTTGTCGAGCACGCCGCCCTCGTGCAGTGCGACCGCGAGGTTGAGCGCGGTCTGCCCGCCGAGCGTCGCCAGCAGGGCGTCGATCGGCCGGCCGGCGTCGCTCTCGGCCGCGATGACCCGCTCGACGAAGTCCGGGGTCAGCGGCTCGATGTAGGTGGCGTCGGCGAACTCGGGGTCGGTCATGATCGTGGCCGGGTTCGAGTTCACGAGGCTCACCCGGAAGCCCTCGCTGCGCAGCACCCGGCAGGCCTGGGTGCCGGAGTAGTCGAACTCGCAGGCCTGGCCGATGACGATCGGCCCCGAGCCGATCACCAGGATGTGCTCGATGTCGGTGCGCTTCGGCACTACTTGCCCTCCTCGAGCAGTTCGACGAAACGATCGAAGAGATACGCCGCGTCGTGTGGACCGGCCGCCGCCTCCGGGTGGTACTGGACGCTGAACGCCTTCGCGTCGCGCGCCCGCAGGCCCTCGACCACGTTGTCGTTCAGGCAGATGTGGCTGACCTCGACCGCGCCGAACTGCGTCGTGGTCGCGCGATCGAGCGGGGCGTCGACGGCGAAGCCGTGGTTGTGCGCGGTGATCTCGACCTTGCCCGTCGCCCGGTCCTGTACCGGCTGGTTGATGCCGCGGTGGCCGTAGCCGAGCTTGTAGGTGCCGAACCCGAACGCCCGGCCGAGCACCTGGTTGCCGAAGCAGATGCCGAAGATCGGGACCTCCCGGCGCAGCAGCTCGCGCACCGTCTCGACCGCGTGGTCGGCGGTGGCCGGGTCGCCCGGGCCGTTGGCGAGGAAGACCGCGTCGGCGCCGGTGGCCAGGACGTCGTCGGCCGACACCGTCGAGGGCAGGACGTGCGAGGTGATGCCCCGCTCGGCCATCCGGTAGGGCGTCATCGCCTTGATGCCGTAGTCGAGCGAGGCGACGGTGAACCGGGTCTCGCCGATCGCCTCGACCCGGTAGGCCTCCGGCGTGGTCACCTCGGCCGAGAGATCGGCGCCGACCATCGGCGGTGACGCCAGGACACGGGTCAGCAGGGCGTCCCGGTCGGTGTCGAGGCTCGAGACGCCGCAGCGCATCGCCCCCCGCTCGCGCAGGTGCCGGGTGAGCGCCCGGGTGTCGATGCCGCTGATCCCGACGATGCCCTGCGCCTCGAGTTCCTCGTCGAGCGAGCGGGTCGCCCGCCACGACGACGCGCGACGCGCCGGGTCACGGACGACGTAGCCGGCGACCCAGATGCGGCGGGACTCCGGCGTCCTCGTCGTTGACGCCCGTGTTGCCGATGTGCGGCGCGGTCTGCACGACGACCTGGCGGTGGTACGACGGGTCGGTGATCGTCTCCTGGTAGCCGGTCATGCCGGTGCTGAACACTGCTTCGCCGAAGGTCTCGCCGACCGCGCCGTAGGCCTCGCCGGCGAAGGTCCGGCCGTCCTCCAGCACCAGGATCGCACTGCTCACGGGTTCCCCTCGCTCTTGTGGTTCGTCATGCCGTCACTGCTTCCACGACCGCACCTTCGGACACCGTCAGCCGGCCGCGCAGCAGGGTGGCGACCACCCGGGCCGGCAGCGTGCGGCCGCCGAACGGGGTGTTGCGCGACTTCGACGCCAGCGCCGCCGGGTCGACCGTCCAGGCCCCCGCCGGGTCGACCAGCGTCAGGTTGGCCGGCGCGCCGACCTCGACGAGCCGACCGTGCCCGGGCACCCGCCCGATGGCGGCCGGCCGCACCGACATCCGGTCGGCGACGCCGGCCCAGTCGAGGCGCCCGGGCTCGACCATCGTCAGGGCGACGACCCCGAGCGCGGTCTCCAGGCCGAGCAGGCCGAAGGCGGCGTCGGCGAAGGCGTGGTCCTTGTCGTGCGCGGCGTGCGGGGCGTGGTCGGTGGCAACCGCGTCGATCGTGCCGTCGGCCAGGGCGGCCCGCAGCGCCTCGACGTCCTCGGCCGGGCGCAGCGGCGGGTTCACCTTGAACAGCGGGTCGTAGTGCTCGAGCAGGTCGCAGGTGAGCAGCAGGTGGTGCGGCGTGACCTCGGCCGTCACCGCTATGCCGCGCGCCTTGGCCCAGCGCAGCACCTCGACCGTGCCGCCGCTGCTGACGTGACAGACGTGCAGGCGTGAGCCGGTGTGCTCGGCGAGCATCACGTCGCGGGCCACGATCGATTCCTCGGCGACGGCCGGCCAGCCGGCGAGCCCGAGGCGGCCGGAGAGCGCCCCCTCGTGGGCGCAGGCGCCGGAGTCGGCCAGCCGGGGGTCCTGCGCGTGCTGGGCGATCACCGCGTCGAACGGCTTTACGTACTCGAGCGCGCGGCGCATCAACCGTGAATCGTGGACGCACCGGCCGTCGTCGCTGAAGACGCGCACGCCGGCGCGTGACCGGGCCATGTTGCCGATCTCGGCCAGCGTCTCGCCGGCCAGCCCCTTCGACACCGCGCCGACCGGGCGGACGTCGACCAGCCCCACCTGCTCGCCGCGGCGGGCGACCTGCTCGACGATCTCGGCCGTGTCGGCGACCGGGTCGGTGTTGGCCATCGCGTGCACCGCGGTGAAGCCGCCGAGGGCGGCCGCGGCCGAGCCGGACGCGATCGTCTCGGTGTCCTCACGACCGGGCTCGCGCAGGTGGGTGTGCAGGTCGACCAGGCCGGGCAGCAGCACCAGCCCGGCGGCGTCGAGCTCGCGGTCGCCGCTGAGGTTGCGGCCGATGCCGGCGATGACGTCGCCGTCGATCAGGACGTCCGTCGGCTCACCACCCAGCGGGGCCGCGCCCTTCAGCACGATCGAGCTCATACCGTGACCTCCTCGGCGCCGGCCAGCATGCGGTAGAGGACGGCCATCCGGACCGCGACGCCGGCCTGCACCTGGTCGAGGACGACCGAGCGGGCCCCGTCGGCGGCGGCCGAGGAGATCTCGAGGCCACGGTTCATCGGGCCGGGGTGCAGGACCGGCACCGACTCGCCGAGCAGGTCGAGCCGCTCCGGGGAGAGCCCGTAGCCGATCGCGTACTCGCGCTCGGTCGGGAAGTAGCCGCCACTCATCCGCTCGCGCTGGACCCGCAGCATCATGACGGCGTCGACGTCGCCGTGCGCCTTCCCGGACAGCACCGCGTCGAGATCCCAGCTCGTCTCGCACGGCCACGAGGCGACGCCGGCCGGCAGCAGGGTCGGCGGCGCGACGATGGTGACCCGGGCGCCGAGCGTGCGCAGCAGCAGGACGTTCGAGCGGGCCACCCGGCTGTGCGTGATGTCGCCGACGATCGTGACGTGCCGGTCGGCGAGCTCGCCGAGGCGCCCTCGCAGCGTGTACGCGTCGAGCAGCGCCTGGGTGGGGTGCTCGTGCGTGCCGTCGCCGGCGTTGATGACCGCGCAGTCGACCCATCCGGCGATGCGGGCGACCGCGCCCGAGGCGTTGTGCCGGACGACGAGGGCATCGACGCCCATCGCCTCGACCGTGAGGGCGGTGTCGCGCAGGCTCTCGCCCTTGCTGACGCTCGAGCCCTTCGCGCTGACGTTGATGACGTCGGCCGAGAGCCACTTGCCGGCGATCTCGAACGACGACCGGGTGCGGGTGGAGTCCTCGAAGAAGAGGTTCACCACCGTGCGCCCGCGCAGCGGCGGCAGCTTCTTCACCTCCCGGGTCTGCACGCCGTGCATGCGCTGGGCGGTGTCGAGGATCGCCAGCGCCTCGTCGCGGTCGAGGTCGGCCGCCGACAGCAAGTGTTTCATGACCCCTCCACCAGGACGGCGTCCTCGCCGTCGATCTCGGCCAGCAGCACCCGCACCTGTTGCGTCTTCGAGGTGGGCAGGTTCTTGCCGACATAGTCGGCCCGGATCGGCAGCTGCCGGTGGCCGCGGTCGACCAGCGCCGCCAGCTGCACCTCGGCCGGCCGGCCGAGCTCGGTCAGCGCGTCGAGGGCGGCCCGGCAGGACCGGCCCGAGAAGAGGACGTCGTCGACGATGATCACCGTGCGGCCGTCGACGCCACCGGGCGGCTCCGTGGTCGGCCCGAGCGGCCGGACCCCGCGCAGCCGGAGGTCGTCGCGGTAGAGCGTGATGTCGAGCGAGCCGACCGGCAGGGCCTGCCCGGAGAAGACCTCGATGCGGTCGGCCAGGCGGCGGGCCAGCGGGACGCCGCGGGTGGGAATCCCGAGCAGGACGGCGTCGAACCCGCCCTTGGCGATGTTCTCGATGATCTGGTGGGCCATCCGGTCGGTGATGCGGCCGACGTCGGCGGCGGAGAGGACGACCGTGGCCGCCGGGGCGGCCCCGGAATCGTCAGGGCGGCCGCTGGGCACGCTGGTACTCACATGTTCCTCCTTGTCCGCCTCACGGGACGGGCCTTTAAAGGAGTGGTTTCCACAGCAGCGTAGCAAGGCCAGCATCGGGGGCTTGCGAAGGACTAGGGTCGAAGGCGACGCAAGGTGTCCTGCTTTGACAGGTAGTGATCGTGATCGTTACGGTCATTTCAACCCGGACATCTAGTGTGTGACCACCACAGGAGACCGGGCAGGGGGCTACGGGGAAGCGATGACCGAACGACCGACGGAAGAAGACGCCGTCGCCAACGAGGGCTACGCGAAGGCCCTCGGCGCGCGACTGCGGGCTATCCGCATGCAGCAGCACCTGTCGTTGCATGGTGTCGAGCGCAAGTCGGGCGGCAAATGGAAGGCCGTCGTCGTCGGCTCCTACGAGCGGGGCGACCGGGCCGTGTCCGTCCAGCGGCTCTCCGAGCTCGCCGAGTTCTACGGCGTGCCGGTCAGCGACCTGCTGCCCCCGGACGACAGCCCGTTCAGCGGCGGTGGCGGCGCGACGCCGCTGTCGCGCATCGTGCTCAACCTGGACAAGGTCGCGGCCCTCACTGACGGCCACGCCGACATCCTGCGGCGGTTCGTCACCTCGATCCAGCGCCAGCGCGGCGACGCCGGCTTGCGCAACCTCCCCGTCCGGTACGAGGACCTCCGCACGCTGGCCCTGATGTACGACACGACCATGGAGGCGCTGACCGAACGCCTCGTGCGCTGGCAGGTGCTGGCGCCGGAGTCGGTCATCGTCGACGGCGAGCCGTAACTGGATCCGCCGTAGGCGGATCCAGTTACTCGGCCCTGTTAGGTAGCCGGCCGCGGGATCCGGATCAAACGGCGGGGCGGTCCTTGAGGACCCGGGCCAGGACGCCGTTGACGAAGCGCGGGGATTCGTCGGTCGACAGCGTCTTGGCGAGCTCGACCGCCTCGTCGATGGCCACCGCGTCCGGGACGTCCGAGCGCCAGAGCAGCTCGTAGACGCCGAGTCGGAGCACGGCCCGGTCGACGTCAGGCATCCGGTCGACCGTCCAGCCCTCCGCGTACTCGGCGAGGATCTCGTCGATGCGCTGCCGGTTGCTCTGCACGCCCTCGACGAGCTCGATCGTGTAGTCGTTGACCGGCGGCTCGGCCAGCGCGACCCGGTCGGCCAGGGTGCGCACGGCGTCGGTGGAGCGCAGGTCGGACTCGTAGAGCACGTCCAGCGCTCGCTTGCGGGCCTTCGATCGGGCGGACACCGTCAGCTGTTGACGCGGCCGAGATACCGGCCGTCGCGCGTGTCGACCTTGACCTTCTCGCCGGTGGTGACGAAGAGCGGGACCTGGATCTCGGCCCCGGTCTCGAGGGTCGCCGGCTTGGTGCCGCCGGTGGAGCGGTCACCCTGGACGCCGGGGTCGGTGTGGCTGATCACGAGCTCGACACTCGTGGGCAGCTCGATGTAGAGGGCGACGCCGTCGTGCACCGCGACGACGACCTCGGCGTTGTCCAGCAGGTAGTCGGCGTTGCCCCCGACGGTGTCGGCGGGCACGTGCATCTGGTCGTAGGTGTCGCTGTCCATGAAGACGAAGTCGGTGCCCTCCTTGTACAGGTAGGTCATCGCGCGCTTGTCGACGTTGGCCGTCTCGACCTTGGTGCCGGCGTTGAACGTGCGGTCGACGACCTTGCCGGAGAGCACGTTCTTGAGCGTGGTGCGGACGAAGGCGCCGCCCTTGCCGGGCTTGACGTGCTGGAACTCGACCACGGTCCAGAGCTGGCCGTCGATGTTGAGGACCAGGCCGTTCTTCAGGTCGTTGGTGGTTGCCACGACGGTGTTCGTCTCCTCGGTGTCGACTCAGGTGCCGCGCCGGTGCCGGGCGGGTGCGCCGGACACCGCTACCGCGGCCAGCGGTCGAGTCTAGTCGGCCTAGGCTGACGCCCATGACCGAACGGGTGCTGCTGGATGTCCGCGACGGCGTGGCCTACGTGACGCTGAACCGCGCCGAGAAGTACAACGGCCTGGACTTTCCCATGTTCCATGCCCTCGTCGACACCGCGAAGCGGGTGGCGGCCGACCGGCAGATCCGGGTGGTCATCCTCTCCGGCGACGGCAACGCCTTCTGCGCGGGCCTCGACTTCGCCGCGTTCGGCAAGGAGTCGGCCCTCGCCCAGGCCCGGGCCTTCGCGAAGCTGCCCGGCCAGGCCACGAACCTGTTCCAGCAAGCCTGCTGGGCCTGGCGGGAGCTCCCGATCCCGGTCATCGCGGTCCTGCACGGCCACTGCTTCGGCGGCGGGCTGCAACTCGCCCTCGCAGCCGACTTCCGGTTCGCGACCCCGGACTGCGAGCTGGCCGTCCTCGAAGGGCGGTGGGGGCTCATCCCGGACATGACGGGCTCGGTGACGCTGCGCGAGCTCGTCGGGATGGACGTCGCCAAGCGGCTGACCATGACGGCCGAGATCTTCGACGGCCGGCAGGCCCTCGAGTACGGGCTGGTGACCGGGGTGTCGGATACGCCGGTGAAGGACGCGCAGGCGCTGGCCGAGCAGCTCGTCGCCCGCTCCCCCGACGCGATCGCGGCGACGAAGCGGCTGTTCCACACGACGTGGACGCGGGCGCCCCGCTGGGCGTTCTGGACGGAGTCGGTGCTGCAGGCGCGGCTGCTGACCGGCGTCAACCACAAGATCGCCCGCAAGGCCGGCCTGGCCAAGGAACTGCCCCGTTACGTCACCCGCCGCCTCGGCTGAGCGGGTCGCCGCGCTACTTCTTGGGCGAGACGTGCAGGCGGATGGTGCCGCGGACGACCACGGTGCCGTCGGCGCGGGTGGCCTGGACGCGAACGTCCACCTCCCCCGGCCCGGCCCAGTCGGCCGGGTCGGTGTCGGCCGTGGCGAGCAGGGTCGAGTCGGACATCGCCAGGTACTCGAGCTCCATCCCCTTCGGGATCCAGCGCAGGCCGGGCGCGATCGTGGCCTCGGCCAGCGCCCCCATGGCCATCTCGAGGCCGTTGGCGACCGCGATGACGTGCACGGTGCCGATGTGGTTGTGCACGCCCCACCACTTGCGGACCCGCACCGCGGCGTGATTCGGGCTCAGCTCGACGACGGTCGGCGCGATCGTCAGGAAGTACGGCGCCTTCAGGCCGAACGCCAGCGAGAACGCGCCGCGCCCGAGCGGCACCCGGCTGGCGCGGTCGTAGAGGTCGAGCACCTTCATGTCGTGAACTCCCTGTCCGAGCGGCTGTCCGCCTCGATGTTACTGGCGAGTAACAACAGGCTAGCCGGAACCCGTTCGCGCCGCCGCGTACCGTGGGAGACGTCGCATCCCCAACGGCTGGAGGCCGGTTCGTGGAGTTCTGAGGTCTGACACCGCCCACCCGGGGCCGGTGTCGCGATGCCCGTCATCGACACCCTCACGGGAGACCTCATGGCTGCACCCCACCAGTCCGTCGTCTGCGCGGACCTCACTTTCAGCTGGCCGGACGGCACCGCCGTCCTGGACCACCTCGACGTCACCTTCGGCGCCGGCCGCAGCGGGCTCATCGGCCGCAACGGTGACGGCAAGTCGACCCTGCTGCGGCTCATCGCCGGCGAGCTGAGTCCCAGCGGCGGCTCGATCACCACCGCCGCCGAGGTCGCCTACTTGCCCCAGCACCTACCGCTGCGCACCGCGCGGACGGTCGCCGACCTGCTCGGCATCACCCCCGTCCGGGACGCGCTGGCCGCCATCACGGCCGGCGACGCCGACCCGCGGCACTTCACGGCCGTCGGCGACGACTGGGACGTGGAGGCCCGCGCGGAGGAGGCGCTGGCCCGGCTGCGGGTGCTGCCCGGTGCCGCCGGCGCGCTGGACCGGCCGGTCGGCACACTGTCCGGCGGCGAGGCGATGCTCTGCGGTGTGGCCGGGCTGCTCCTGCGCCGCGCCGGCATCAGCCTGCTGGACGAGCCGACCAACAACCTCGACGCCCAGGCCCGCGCGGCGCTCTACGACGCGGTGGCCTCGTGGCCGGGCGTGCTGATCGTGGTCAGCCACGACCGCGAGCTGCTCGAGCGGACGGACCGCATCGTCGAGCTGCGCGGCGGCTCGACCCGGACCTTCGGGGGCCCGTTCTCGACCTACGTCGAGACGCTCACCGCCGAGCAGGAGACTGCAGCCCGGCTCGTCCGGACGGCCGAGGGGCAGGTGGCCCGGGAGAAGCGGCAGTACATCGAGACCCAGGTGAAGCTCGCGCGCCGGCTGCGGGCCGCCAACAAGGCCGAGCGGGAGAAGCGGGTGCCGAAGATCGTCGCCAACGGGTTGAAGCGGCAGGCCCAGGTCTCGGCCGGCAAGTACCGGCTGCAGCAGGCGGGCAAGCTCCAGGAGGCGCGCAGCGCCCTCGTCGACGCCGAGCAGGCGCTGCGCGACGACGACCGGATCCGGGTCGACCTGCCGGCGACGGCCGTCCCGTCCGGCCGCACCGTGCTGCGGGTCGGCGAGCTCATCGTCCGCGGCCCGGAGCGGATCGCCCTGGTCGGCGCGAACGGCTCGGGCAAGACCACCCTGCTCGAGGCCGTCGTCGGCCGGCGGCGGCACCCGGACGAGACGGTGGCGGCCGCGATCGCCGCGCCGGACGTCCCGGTCGCCTACCTGCCGCAGCGCCTGGACCTGCTGGACGACGCGCCGCAGCGTCCTCGACAACGTCCGGGCGGCCGCGCCGAGCGCGACGCCGCACGAGATCCGGGCGCAGCTGGCCCGGTTCCTGGTGCGGGGCGACCAGGTCGAGCAGCCGGCGGGCACGCTGTCCGGCGGCGAGCGGTTCCGGGTCAGCCTGGCCTGCCTGCTGCTGGCCGAGCCGCCGCCCCAGTTGCTGTTGCTGGACGAGCCGACGAACAACCTCGACCTCGACAGCGTCGAGCAGCTGACCGACGCGCTCGCCGGTTACCGCGGCGCGCTCGTCGTCGCGAGCCACGACCAGCACTTCCTGGACGACCTCGGCGCCCACCGCCGGTGGGAGGTGCAGGAAATGTCGTTGCCGGTCGAGCGGGTCGGTTCGGCATGATCGCGGGGTGACGAAGCGCCGCCAGACCCTCATCTTCGATGCCGACGACACCCTGTGGGAGAACAACGTCATCTTCGAGCGGGTCGTCGACGACTTCATCGACTGGCTGGCCCACCCGACCTACGACGCGGGGACGATCCGACAGATCCTGGCCGAGATCGAGGAGGCCAACATCGTCGCCCACGGTTACGGCAGCCAGGTCTTCCTGCGCTCGCTGCGGGAGTGCTTCACCCACCTCACCGAGCGGCCGGTCGGGGCGGTCGAGCAGGCCCGCTTCGACTACTTCGCCGAGGCCTTCAGCCACAACCGGGTCGAGCTCATCCGCGGCGTCGCCGACGTCCTGGACGAGTTGGCGACCCGCCACGACCTCTACCTGATGACCAAGGGCCGGGCGGACGAGCAGCGGCGCAAGATCGAGGCGTCCGGGCTCGATCACCACTTCCTCGGCATCGACATCGTGCCGGTCAAGGAGCCGGCGACCTACCGGCGGATCCTGGCCGCGCGCGACCTCGACGCCGGCCGCACCTGGATGATCGGCAACTCCCCCAAGTCCGACATCGTCGCCGCGCGGGCGGCCGGCCTGCGGGCCGTCTTCGTCCCCCACCCCAACACCTGGGCGCACGAGCACGCCGAGCTGGACGCCACCGATCCGCACATCCTGCGGGTCGAGAGCTTCGCCGAGCTGGCCGTGCACTTCTGAGGCGGTCGCCCAGGGCTACGCCGGCACCCGCTCCCGGGCCGGCAGCGCCGGGAAGCCGTGGGCCCGGCGCAGGGCCATCCACACCGGCCCGGCCAGTACGAGCAGGGCGGCCAGGACGATCACCGTCACGGGGGTGGTCGCGCCGAGCAGCTTCAGGGCCGAGGCGAGCAGGACGAAGGCGAGGGCACGCCGGATCAACGCCCCCGGCAGCCGCGAGGACAGCTGGGCGCCGAGGTAGGCGCCCGGGATCGACCCGACCAGCAGTGCGCCGGTGATCGACAGCTTCAGGTCGCCGAACAGGACGTGCCCGAGCGCCGCCGACGCGACGAGCGGCACCGCCTGCACGAGGTCGGTACCGACGAGCTCGCTGGCCCGCAGCTTCGGGTACAGCATCATCAGCGCGATGATGATCAGCGAGCCGCTGCCGACCGACGTCATCCCGACCACGAGCCCGCCGACCGCGCCGATGGCGAGCGTGGGCAGTGGCCGGACGACCACGTCGGGCGGGCCGGCCGGGTCGGCCGGGCGGTGGCCGTCGCGGTGCCGGGCGCGCTCGGCCAGGCGCAGGTAGGCCCGGGCGAAGAGCCCGGTCGCGGCGATCACCAGCGCGATGCCGAGCGCCTTCTGGATGAGGTCCTGCACGTTCGAACCGTGGCCGAGCGCCCGGGCGACCAGCACCCCGGCGAAGGCGGCCGGCACCGACCCGAGGCCGAGCCAGCGCACGAGGTCCATCCGGACGGTGCCGTTGCGCAGGTGGACGATCGAGCCGACCGGCTTCATCACCGCGCTCGCGACGAGGTCGCTGGAGACGGCGGCGAGCGGGGGCACGTTGAAGAACAGCACGAGGACCGGCGTCATCAGCGCGCCCCCGCCCATGCCGGTGAGGCCGACGACCACGCCGATGCCGAGGGCCGCCAGGGCCAGCGTCCAGTCCATGACGGCCTACGCGCTCGCGACGAACGCGCGGACGAGCGGCAGGGCGAACCCGAGCCGGTAGAGCGTCTCGCGCCGCTCGAACTGCAGCCCCGCGTCGGTGAGCATCGCCCGGACCTTGCGCGGGGTGCGGGCCCGGTGCTTCTGCGGCAGCCAACCGGCGGCGAGGTCGACGAGCACCACCCGGCCGTTGTCGCGCACGACCCGGGCGAGCTCGTCCACCCCGGCCTGCTGGTCGGCCCAGTGGTCGAAGGAGGCGGTCGAGACGACGAGGTCGAAGCAGCCGTCCGGGAACGGCAGTGCCTCGGCCGCCGCGCGGGCGAAGGTGATCCGCGGGTCGGACGTGCGGCGCGCGGTGGCGATCATGTTCGGCGCCGGGTCGACGCCGACGTAGGACTCGCCGTAGGGCACCCGCACGACCAGCTCGCGCAGCAGGGCCCCGGTGCCGCAGCCGACATCGAGCATGTGCAGCGGCACCGGCATCGCGGCCAGGGCGACGTCGGCCGCCCGCTCGACGATCTTCGCGTGCCACCGCGCGACCGCGCCCTGCTCGTAGGTCGCGGCCCGGCGGTCGAAGCTCTCGACGGCGGAATCAGGTGCCACCGTGCTGCTCCTCACCGGACTGCTGCCCGTCGGCCGGGGCGTGCGCGGACAGCCAGGAGAGCGCGAGCACGTAGCCCTCCACCCCGAGCCCCACCAGCACCGCGCTCGCGTGCGGAGAGACATAGCTCGTATGACGAAACGATTCGCGGGCGAAGACGTTGCTGATGTGCACCTCGAGCAGGGGCGCCGTCAGCATCGCGCAGGCGTCGCCGAGCGCGACCGAGGTGTGCGTGAACGCACCGGCGTTGAGCACCACCGGCGTCCGTGCGTCGGCCGCCTCGTGCAGCCACGCGAGCAGGTCGGCCTCCGAATCGGTCTGCCGGACCTCGACCGACAGCCCGAGTTCGGCGCCGCCGCGCACGCACAGCGCCTCGAGCTCGGCGTAGGTCGTGTCGCCGTAGATCTCCGGCTCCCGGGTGCCGAGGCGGCCGAGGTTGGGCCCGTTGAGCACGAGGACGTTCATCGGCTGACCTCCGAGTAGGCGGCGGCCAGGACGGCCGGGTCGGGATCGTCCACGGAGCCCGGGCGGGCGAGCCCGGACAGGACGACGAAGCGCAACCGGTTGCCCCGGGCCTTCTTGTCGACCCGCATGGTGTCGAGCAGGTCCGGGAACGCGTCGGCGGCGTACGACGTGGGCAGGCCGAGCGCGTCGAGGACGGCCCGGTGCCGGTCGGCGGTCGCGTCGTCCAGCCGGCCGAGGCGGCGGCCGAGGGCGGCGGCGTACACGAGCCCGACGGAGACGGCGTCACCGTGCCGCCACCGGTAGCCCTCGGCCCGCTCGACGGCGTGACCGAGCGTGTGGCCGTAGTTGAGGATCTCCCGCCGCCCCTGCTCGGTGAGGTCCTCGCCGACGACGTCGGCCTTGACCCGCACCGAGCGCTCGACGAGCTCCCGCTCGACGGCGCTGCCGGCCCGGGCCGCGGCGACCGGGTCCCGCTCGATGAGCTCCAGGATCGCGGGGTCGGCGATGAAGCCGCACTTGACGACCTCGGCCAGGCCGGCCCGGTAGTCGGGCGCCGGCAGGGTCTCGAGCGCGGTGAGGTCGCAGAGCACGCCGGCCGGCGGGTGGAACGCGCCGACCAGGTTCTTGCCGCGGGCGGTGTTGATGCCGGTCTTGCCGCCGACCGCGGCGTCGACCATCCCGGCGAGCGTGGTGGCGACCTGGACGACCTTGACGCCGCGCAGCCAGGCCGCGGCCACCCACCCGGCGAGGTCGGTTGTGGCGCCGCCGCCCAGGCCGACGACGGCGTCGGAGCGGGTGAACCCGGCCTCGCCGAGGGCGTCCCAGCACCGCCCGGCGACGGCGAGCTGCTTCGCGTCCTCACCGTCGGGCACCTCGATCGGCAGCACGGCGTACCCGGCGCCGGCCAGCACCTCGCGGGCCGCGCCGGCCCATCCGCTCAGGGTTGGCGGATGCATGACCGCGACCCGGGTGGCCGGGCCGAGCAGCGCCGGCAGCTCGCCGAGGAGCCCGTGGCCGACCAGCACCGGGTAGGGAGCCGGGCCGTCGGACCGTCGATGCGGGTCGCCTGGCTCATCGACCGCACCTCGAGGTCGTGCAGCCGGGCGGCGATGGTCGCGGCCACCTGGCCCGGCGTCTTGTCCGTCGGTGTCGACGGTGAAGGTGGCCAGGGCTCGTACAGCGGCGCCCGCTCGGCGGCCAGCACCGCGAGCCGGCCCGGCGGGTCCTGGACGAGCAGCGGCCGGCTCTCGGCCGTGCCGACCGCGGTCGGCGAGCGTCGCCAGCGTCGCTCGCAGCACGGCCACCGGGACGCCGCAGCGCGCGAGCGCGGCCCGGGTCGCGCGGTGCCGAGCGCGCCGCCGCCGAGCGAGAGGACGCCGGTGAACTCCGTCGAGGGCGCGCAGGACCGCGGCCGACTCCGTGCGGCGGAAGGCGTCCTCGCCGGCGTCGGCGAAGACCTCGGCGACCGTGCGTCCGGTCGCGGCCTCGACGAGGTCGTCGGAGTCGGCGAACGGCACGGCCAGGATCTTGGCCAGCCGGCGGCCGGTCGTGCTCTTGCCCGCACCGGGCAGGCCGACCAGCACGACCTTCGGGGTCACGGCGTCCGACCCTCGCCGGGTGGGGCCGGGGTCAGCCCGCGCTCGCCGAGGCGCTGCCGGTAGGCCGTCGGCGTTGCGGCGGGTCTCGGCCAGCGAGTCGCCGCCGAACTTCTCCAGCGCCGCCTCGGCGAGGACGAGCGCGACCATCGCCTCGGCGACCACCCCGGCCGCCGGCACCGCGCAGACGTCGCAGCGCTGGTTGATCGCGACCGCGGGCTCGCCGGTCGCGGTGTCGACTGGTCTGCAGGGCCCGCGGGATCGTCGAGATCGGCTTCATCGCCGCGCGCACGCGCAGCACCTCGCCGGTGGTCATGCCGCCCTCGGTGCCGCCGGAGCGGCCGGAGACCCGGCGGATCGCACCGTCGGCGTTGACGATCTCGTCGTGGGCCCGCGAGCCGCGGATGCGGGCCAGCTCGAAGCCGTCCCCAAGCTCGACGCCCTTGATGGCCTGGATGCCCATCAGGGCGGCGGCCAGCCGGGCGTCCAGGCGGCGGTCGCCCTGACGTGTGGCTGCCCAGCCCCGGCGGCAGGCCGTAGGCGAGCACCTCGACGACCCCGCCCAGGGTGTCGCCGGCCTTGCGGGTCTCGTCGATCTCGGCCACCATCGCGGCGCTCGTCGCGGCGTCGAAGCAGCGGACCTCGGAGGCGTCGACCACGGCGGTGTCGTCCGGTCCCGGGAGGCTGCCGGCCGGCGTGCTGACCGAACCGATGCCGACGACGTGGCTGACGATCCGGACGCCGAGGGCCTGCTCGAGGAAGGCCTTGGCGACGCGCGCCGAGCGCGACCCGGGCCGCGGTCTCCCGCGCGCTGGCCCGTTCGAGGATCGGCCGGGCGTCGTCGACGTCGTACTTCTGCATGCCGGCGAGGTCGGCGTGGCCCGGGCCGGGGCCGGGTCAGCGGCGCGTTGCGGGCCTGCTCGGCCAGCAGCTGCCGCGTCGACCGGGTCGGCCGACATCACCGTCTCCCACTTCGGCCACTCGGTGTTGCCGACGCGCACGGCGATCGGGCCGCCCATGGTGAGGCCGTGGCGTACGCCGCCGGTGAGCTCGACCTCGTCCTGCTCGAACTTCATCCGGGCCCCGCGGCCGTAGCCCAGGCGGCGGCGGGCGAGGTCGCGGCCGAGGTCGGCCGTGGTGACGGCGACCCCGGCCGGCAGGCCGTCGAGCACGGCGACCAGGGCAGGGCCGTGCGACTCACCGGCAGTGATCCAACGAAGCACGGGCCGAATTCTTTCAGACCCGGCCCGGGTCATTGCCCGAGCAGCCACCCCTCCGGGGCCGCGAGCTCGGCCGCTGCCCCCGGGCCCCACGAGCCGGGGGCGTACGGCTGGGGCGCCGGCGGGTTGTCGAGCAGGGGCGCGGCGGCCCGCCAGACGGATTCGAGCCCGTCGGGCCGGGTGAACAGCGACCGGTCGCCGAGCAGGACATCGTGGATGAGCCGGACATACGGCGGCAGCGGGTCGCCGTCGGGCAGCTGGTCGAGCTGCAGCGCGAGGTCGGCTACGTCGAGGTCGAGGGCCGGCCCCGGCCGCTTGGCCACGAGGCTCAGCTCGATCGCCCCGCTGCCGCTGAGGTCGAAGCCGAGGACGTTGCCGTTCTTGGGGACGTCGGCCATCGTGCCGTCCGGCTCGCGCAGGATCAGGCTGACCCGCTGCCGGGTGAACGCCATCCGCTTGCCGGTGCGCAGCAGGAAGGGCACGCCCCGCCACCGGTCGTTGTCGATCCACAGCCGGGCGGCGACGTAGGTGTCGGTGGTGGAATCGGGCGCCACACCGGGCACGTCGCGGTAGCCGTCGAACTGCCCGAGCACGACCTCGGCCGGGTCGATCGCGCGGAAGCAGCCGATCACCAGCTCGCGCGCGGCCTGCAGATCGGCCGCGCCCAGGCTCTTCGGCGGCTCCATCGCGACCTCGGCGGCCACCTGGAACAGGTGGGTGACGAGCATGTCGAGGACGGCTCCGGTGGCGTCGTAGAACGTCGACCGATCGGTGATGCCGATCTTCTCCGGCACGTCGATCTGGACGGCCCGGACCTGCTTGTTGCTCCAGACGCCGTGGAACAGTCCGTTGGCGAAGCGCAGGACGTGCAGGTTCTGCGTGGCCTCCTTGCCGAGGAAGTGGTCGATGCGGAAGACCTGCTGCTCGTCCAGGACGTCGTGGACCATCTTGTCCAGTTCGCGGAAGCTGTCGTGCGAGGTGCCGAACGGCTTCTCGTAGACGACCCGGCTCCGCTCGGCCAGCCCGTGCTCGCCGAGCGCCTCGGTGATCCCGCCGAAGGCGACCGGCGGTACCGCGAGGTAGTGGACGAGCTGGGCGTCGCTGCCGACGTGGTCGCGCGCCTCGCCGAGCACGTCGAGCAGGCTGCCCGGGTCCTGCTTGCGGAAGCCGCCGCCGGCGAAGCGCAGGCGGTCCTTGAAGTGCTGCCAGTCGGGGCCCTGCGGCTCGGGGCCGAACTCGCTCAGCACGCCCTGCACGTGGTCGTGGAAGTCGTAGTGCGAGAGGTCGCCCCGGCCGTTGCCGACGAGCAGCCAGTCGCGCGGCAGCAGCCCCTCGACCGAGAGCCGGTAGAAGGCGGGCAGCACCATTCGCTTGGCGAGATCGCCGGTCGCGCCGAAGAGCACGAAGACGGTGGGTCCGGGACGGGCGTTTTCGGCCATACCTCCGACCATAGCCAGCCGGGTGGGTCAGCTGGGGGCGAGGCCGAACGCGAGGACCACCAGCGGACCGAGGACGAGCATCGGGCCGAACGGGATCGCCGTCTTCATCGTCGCCCGCCGCGCCATCAGCAGCCCGATCGACAGCACGGCGCCGATGAGGAAGCCGGCGAAGATGCCGTAGTAGACGTCGAACCAGCCGAACCAACCGAGGTAGCCGCCGAGCAGCCCGCCGAGCTTGACGTCGCCCATCCCGAACGACCGGGGCGAGATGAAGGCGAGCAGGAAGAGCGCCGCGAAGACGGCCGCCGCCCCTCGGCCGCGCGCAGCAGCGGGTGCCAGGCCTGCCAGTGGATCGCGGCCGCGCTGATCAGCACGACCTCGGCCGCGGCGGCGACGAGGACGAGCCGGTTGGGCAGCCGCTTGATCTCGAGGTCGATGACGACGAGTGGGGTCGTGACGAGCGCGAGGGCGACGAAGGCGGGCAGCAGCGCGCTCCAGCCGCCGGCCGCGCCGGCCAGGCCGCCGAGGACGAGGGCCACGGCCGCCGTCAGGATCGCCGTACGGCGGGTGGTCGCGGCCCCGCGCCACCAGTGGCGCACCTCGGCGTCCGGGACGGTGACCGTGAGCCGGGCGAGGTAGGGCGACGCGGCAACGCTCACGCCGGCGCCGACCAGCGCCCCGATGATCGCGTCGGAGGACATGTCGCGAGAGCCTACGGGTCGGCCGCGCCGCTACGGTCGAAGCTGTGTACGACGCGATCGTCCTGGCCGGCGGGCGGGGCAGCCGGCTGGGCGGCGTGGCGAAGCCCCAGCTCGCCGTCGCCGGACAGACCCTGCTGGCCCGCGCGGTCGAGGCGGTGCGCGGCGCGGGGACGATCGTGGTGGTGGGGCCGGAGCAGCCGGTGCCGGTCGTGGTGACGTGGGCGGTCGAGGAACCGCCCGGCGGCGGGCCGGTCGCCGCGATCGCCGCCGGGGTGGTGTCGACCGCGGCCGAGATCGTCGTCGTGCTGGCCGCCGACCTGCCGTGGATCGCGCCGGCCGTGCCGCGGCTGGTGGGCGCGGTGCCGCCGTCCGGGACGGCGCTGCTGGTCGACGGGGGTGGCCGGGCCAACTACCTCGCGTCGGCGTGGCGGCGCCGTGACCTCGTCGCGGCACTGGCCGCGATCGGCGGGGCGGACGGTGCGGCCATGCGGGCGCTGGTTGCGCTCGTCCCCTGGGTACCGGTGCCCGACGAGGACGGCTGGGGGCGCGACTGCGACACCTGGGACGATCTGGCCCGAGCCCGACGCGAAGGAGGGGACGCCGATGCCTGATGTGCTGGAGAGCTGGCTGACCGAACTGGCCGCCGCCCTGCAGGTGGACCCGGGCGAGCTCGACCGCGACCTGCTGCTCGACGTCGCGCGCGACGCCGCGCACAACGTCGCCCGGCCGGCCGCGCCGCTCACCACGTTCCTCGTCGGCTACGCGGCCGGGCTGCGGGGCGGTGGCGGGGCGGTCGTGGCCGAGGTGGCCACGCTGGCGCAACGGCTGGCGGTGTCCCGCCCGTCCTGACCGGCCGGGTCGCCGAGCCCTGATCGACCCCGAGCGCGCGATCGACGCCCGGAAACATCCAAGGTGAAGCTGACGGTGAGACCGGCTGATCGCCGCCGATCTCGGGCGGCAGGCCGCCGGAGGTGCAGCGGCGGGGTCAGAGCGCGGCGGCCACCTCGGTCGCGGCCCGCTCCCCCGAGCGCACCGCGCCGTCCATGTAGCCCTGCCAGTAGTCCGAGGTCTCGGTGCCGGCCCAGTGGACGCGCCCGACCGGCGCCCGCAGCGACCGCCCGTACGCGGTCAGCGTGCCCGGCCCGGCCACCGCGGTCGGGCCACCCCGGCTCCAGTGCTCGAGCGTCCAGTCCATGTCGAAGTAGTCGACCGGCGACAGGAAGCGGCTGTCGCCGAACATCCGGGCGAACTGGGCCAGCACCGCGGCCCGGCGGTCGGCGAGGGACTTCGGCCCCCATGTGAGGTTCTGCGCGCCGCCGACGAAGCCGGCGAGCACGCCCGGGCTGCCGTCGGGCGGTGAGTTGTCGAACGAGTAGCCGACCGGCCCGCCGACGGTCAGGAACTGGCCGGTCAGCCCGCTCGCCCGCCAGAACGGCGTCGGGTACACCGCCTCGACCTTCATCAGCGCGCCCATGGCCAGTCGCTGGGTGAGCAGGTCGCGGGCGGCCGGCAGCAGCGGCGCGTAGTCGATGCGGGCCGCGAGCGGAGGCGGTACGGCCACCACGACGCGCTGTGCGTCGACGGTCACGGCGTCGGAGACCACGGTGACCCCGGCGCCGGTCTGGCTGATCGAGCGGACCGGTGCGGAGAGGACGACGCGCTCGCCGAGCTCGGCCGCGACCTTCTGCGCGACGAGCTGCGAGCCGCCGACGAGCCGGCTCTGCTGGGCCCCGCCGCGGACGTTGATCAGCCGCTCGAACGTGCCGACCTGGGTCGCGTTGCCGGCCGAGGCGACGTAGGCCAGCACGAACAGCAGCGACAGGTCGCCCGGCTCGGCGCCGACCAGCGCCTCGGTGAACGGCCGCAGCAGCTTGACGATGCCGTTGGCGTTCAGCGAGTTGGCCCGCACCCACGACTCGAGGGTCATGCTGTCGTACTGCGCCGCGTTGGGCGCCGTCCAGGGGGCCGCGGGCGGGATCTTGGCGGCCAGCAGGTCGATCTGCTGGCTCAACTTGACGATGTCGACCAGCAGCAGCGGGTCGGGCGGCGCCGTGCCGAGGACCCCGGTGTCGGTGTAGCGCACCTTGATCGCGCCGTTCACGTAGACGTTCTTGCCGGTGTCGTAGGCGTCGAACGTGCCGACGCCGACCTCGCGGGCGAGCGCGACGATCCGGTCCTGGGTCGGGCCGACGAACTCGCCACCGGCCTCGGCGATCTCGCCGCCGGTGATCGGGTGGTTGAAGGTGCGGCCGCCGACCCGGTCGCGGGCCTCGAGGACGATCACCGAGTGCCCGGCCGCGGCCAGCCGGCGGGCCGCGGTCAGGCCGGCGAGCCCGGCGCCCACGACGGCGACATCGGCCGTCACGGCGTCGGCCGCGCCGGCCCGTCCGGGCTTGACGGCAAGCGGCACGGTGAGGGCGGCGGCGGCGCCGGCCGAACCCAGCAGGAAGGCCCGGCGCGAGGTGCGGGAGGTCATCCGGACAGTCTGCAGACGAGAACAGGTTCTCGCATGTCGAAGTGATCGATCAGCGGACGAACTCGTCCCCCGCGTAGATGTTCATCCGCTCGCCGCGCACGAGCCCGGCGAGCAGCAGGCCGTGCTCGCGGGCCAGATCGACGGCGAGGCTGGACGGCGCGGAGACGGCGACGATCCCGGCCACCCCGGCCGCCACCGCCTTCTGCACGATCTCGAACGAGACCCGGCCGCTGACGACGAGCAGCCGGTCGGTCGCCGGCAGCTCGTGGGCGAGCAGCGCGTGCCCGACCGCCTTGTCAACGGCGTTGTGCCGGCCGATGTCCTCGCGGACCACGGACAGTGCGCCGGTCGCGTCGGCGAGGGCGGCAGCGTGCACGCCGCCGGTCCGGGCGAAGGCGCGCTGGTGCTGCGCGCATCGCCGCCGGTAGCCCGGCCAGGACGGCCCGCCGGACCGTCCAGCCCGGCGTGCGCGGCGCGGCGGTCGCCAGCAGGTGCAGGTCGAGGACGTCGGCGCTGCACACGCCACACGCGGCGCCCGTCACGAATGCTCGCGGTCGCGGCGGCGGCACGCCGGCCCGCAGGGTGATGTGCACGCGGTCGGTGTCCTCCTCGCGGCATGCCCGCAGCGTCACGATGTCCTGCGCCGCACGGACCCCGGACTCGACGACCAGCCAGCCGGCCGTCAGCTCCAGGTCGTGCCCGGGTGTGCGCATCAGCGTGGCGATGGCCTCGCCGCCGAGACCGAGGACGAGCGGGGCCTCGACCGCGAGGTCGTCGGGCGCCCGGGTCGGCTCGGCGTCGCCGGGGACGCGGACGATCGAGCGTCGCGTCGTCGTGGCCGCCATACGACCGAGCGTAACGCCGGCCGGCGGTCAGACCCCGCAGTCCGGCGCCACCTGCGCGAGGGCCGCCCGCATCGCGACGACCGGGGCCTCGTGGCCGGTCATCAGCGCGACCTGCACCGCGGCCTGGTGGAGCAGCATCAGCGCCCCGCTGACGACCCGGGCCCCGGCCCGGGTGGCGGACTCGGCCAGCGGCGTCGGCCAGGGCGTGTAGACGACGTCGAACACGCTCTGGTGCGGGCGCCAGACGTGCTCGGTCAGCCGGTCGGCCGCGCCGGGCGGCAACGTCGAGGCGACGAGGTCGGCGGTGAGCGCCGGCGACAAGTCGTCGAGGTGGTCGACCCGCGCGTGGAGGCCGAGCCGGTCGGCGGTGGCGAGCAGGGCGGCCGCCCGCGTCGGGTCGCGGACCAGCACCGTGCACTCCTCGATCCCGAGGGCGAGCAGGGCCGCCAGCATCGCCTGGGCCGTGCCGCCGGCGCCGAGGATCGTCACCGTGCTCGGGGCGACCGAGTGCTCCACCAGGGCGGCCACGATGCCGGCGACGTCGGTGTTCTCGGCGATCCAGCCGTCCGGACCGCGCAGCAGCGTGTTGGCCGACCCGACGGTCGCGGCGACCGGCCGGACCTCGGCGGCCACGTCGAGCAGCGCGTGCTTGAGCGGCATCGTGGCCGAGAAGCCGGCCCAGTCGGCCCGCTCGGCCAGGGTCGCGGGCAGCTCGGCGACGCCGCAGTCGATCGGCTCGTAGGTCCAGTCCAGACCCAGCTCGGCGTACGCCGCGCGGTGCAGGATCGGTGAGAGCGAGTGCGCTATCGGCCGGCCGAGGACGCCGGCGCGCTCAGCCACAGCCCCAGTTGTTCGCCTTGCACTTGGCGGCGGCCCGCGCGAACTCGGTCTCGCTCTTGGTGAAGAACAGGTGCCCGGCCGCGTCGCCGTTCACGTAGTAGATCCAGTTGCCGGTGGCGGGGTGGGCGGCGCCGTCCATCGCCTCGGCCCCGGGGTTGCTGATCGGCGTCGGCGGCAGGCCCCTGTGGCGGTAGGTGTTGTACGGCCCGTCGACCTGGTTGTAGATGACCTTGGTCGGGTCGAGGCCCTTGAGCTTCGCCGCGTAGGCGCTCGTCGCGTCGACCTGCAGCGGCATGCCGGCGGCGAGCCGGTTCAGCAGCACCCGGGCGACCTTCGCGAAGTCGTCGGGGAACTTCGCCTCCGCCTGCGCGATCGAGGCGATGATCAGCTGCTGGTACGGGGTGATGTGGTTGGCCTTCGCCGCAGCCGTGAAGTTGGTGGTCCGGGCCTGGTCGGTGAAGTTGCTGATCAGCTGCCCGAGTGCCTCGGTCGGTGTCGTCCGGGCCGGGAAGTAGTAGGTCGCCGGATAGAGGAAGCCCTCGACCGACAGCGGCGTCTTGCCGTTCGCCAGGTAGTCGGTGGGCAGCCCGAGGGCCTTGACGTTCTGCAGCGCCTTGGTGACCTCGGCCTTGTCCATGCCGGGGCCGCACAAGGTGGAGGCGTCCGTGACCGATCCGCACGGCGGCGCGGTCAGCCGCTTGACGACGTCGAGCGTCGTCGCCCCCTCGGTGACCACCACGTCGGACTTGACCCGCGAGGCCGGGTCCAGCAACAGGTTGAGCGCGCTCTTGGCCGACATGTGGTGGTGCAGTTTGTACGAGCCGGGCTGGATGTTGCGCGACTTCGGGTTGTTGTTGGCGGCGTCCTTGAACGCCCGCTCGCTCGCCACGACCCCGTCGTCGTGGAGGGTCTTCGCGATCGCCGAGGCATCGTCGTTCGGGTGTACCTCGACGACGACCGAACCGGTGCCGGTTCCGCTGTAGTCGCGCGGCACGAGGTAGTGGTAGATCGGCAGGACGACCAGGAACGTCGCCACGACGACGACCACGACGACAGGACGCCGGACATGATCCAGATCGCCCGCCGGTTTCGCTTTCGTCGCGCCCGGTGGCCGGCCTCGGCGCGCCGCTCGCTGCGCGAGACCCGCTCGACCCGGGGCAGGCGGCCGTCGTCGGGCTCGCCCAGGAACGAGTCGTCGTCGGCGGGATCGAAGAACAGGCCGGACGGGTCGGAGTCGTATCGACTCACGATCGCGTTGCCTCACGCCCGTACGCTCCGTCCCGAATCCGGCGATCTCTCGCCTGCGTCCGCTGATGTGCCGCCACCTGCGCGCCGGTCAGGCGCGGCGCAGGTCCAGCCAGTGCTGCAGCAGTTCAACTGCGGCGGCCTGATCGATGACGGCGCGTCCCGCACGACCCCGAACGCCGCCCTGATGGAGCTTACGCTGCGCAGACACGGTGGTCAGGCGCTCGTCGACGTACTCGACGGGCACCGGCGCGATCCGGTCGGCCAGCGCTGCGCCGTAGCCGCGGGCCAACTCGCGCCGACGCACCCTCCCGTCCGGCCAGGGTACGCGGCAGCCCGACGACGACGCCGGACCGCCTCGTACTCGGCCACGAGGTCGGCGAGGTCGGCGATGTCCCGGTTCGTCCGCGCCGTCGCGCGCCAGCGTGGTCACCGGCACGGCCAGCACGCCCTGCGGATCGCAGCGGGCCACGCCGACCCGGACGGTCCCGACGTCGACCCCGAACCAGCATCCCGATCGGCTCAGGCACCGGCGAGCGCGGCCCGGGCCGCGGCGAACGCGTCGGCGAGCTTGCGCGACGTCGCCGCCCGGCGCCCTGCGCGAGGTCGGCCTTGCCGCCGCCGCGGGCGCCGAGCACCGGCGCGAACGCCCGGACCAGTTCGCCCGCCTTGAGCCCGGCCGCCTGCCCGGCGTCGTTGACGGCCGCGACGAACGCGACGCCCCCGCCGTCGTTGGGCGAGGCCAGCAGCACCACCGCCGGGTCGCCGTGCCGCAGCCGGCCGCGGACGTCCAGCGCGAGCGAGCGCAGGTCGTTGCCGCCGACCCCGGCCGGCGCCTCGGCCGCGACGAACTGGACCGCGCCCGACCTGCTCGGCCGCCGCGGCGAGCGAGCCGGCGCTGGCGAGCACCGCCGCGGCCCGCAGCTTCTCCAGTTCCCGCTCGGCGGTCTTGAGCCGCTCGAGCACGCCGCCGATCCGCTCCGGCAGCTCCTCGGGCTGGGCCTTGAACTCGCTCGGCGAGCTGCGAGACGAGGACGTGCTCGCGGGCCAGGTAGCGGAACGCGTCGAGGCCGACCAGCGCCTCGACGCGGCGCACCCCCGCGCCGATCGACGCCTCGCCGAGCAGCTTCACCATGCCGATGACCGAGCTGCGCGGCGACGTGCGTGCCGCCGCACAGCTCGCGCGAGTAGTCGCCGATCTCGACGACCCGCACCTCGTCGCCGTACTTCTCGCCGAACATCGCGATCGCGCCGATGCGCCGGGCCTCGGCCTGGTCGGTGACGAACCAGCGCACCTCGAGGTCGCGCAGCAGGACCTCGTTGATCTCGTCCTCGACCTCGCCGAGTACGACTGGCGGCACCGCCGACGGGGTCTTGAAGTCGAAGCGCAGCCGCCCGGGCGCGTTCAGCGAACCGGCCTGGGCCGCGCTGTCGCCGAGCGTGCGGCGCAGGCCGGCGTGCAGCAGGTGCGTGGCCGAGTGGCTGCGCGAGACCGACGCCCGCCGGTTGCGGGTCGACCTGCGGCCAGCACGAGGTCGCCCGGGCGGACCTCGCCGGAGAGCACGGTCACCCGGTGCGTGATCAGGCCCGGGCAGCGGCTGCTGCACGTCGACGACCGTCAGCTCGGCCTCGCGGCCGCCGGAGTTGACCGTGATGCGGCCCCAGTCGGGCTGCTGGCCGCCGCCCTCGGCGTAGAACGGGGTCGCGTCGAGCACGATCTCGACGTCGTCGCCCTCGCCGGCGGCCGGCAGCAGCCCGGCGTCGCCGATGATCGACGTGACGACGGCCTCGCGGGCGATCTCGAGGTAGCCGGTGAAGTCGGTCGGCTCGCCGGTGTCGAGCGCCGGCGCGGTACAGCGAGAGGTCGCCGTGCGCCGGTCTTCTTCGCCTGGGCGTCGGCCTTGGCCCGGGCCCGCTGCTCGGCCATCAGCCGGCGGAAGCCCGCCTCGTCGACGGCGATGCCCTGCTCGGCCGCCATCTCGAGGGTGAGGTCGATCGGGAACCCGTAGGTGTCGTGCAGCTGGAACGCGCTGGCGCCGGAGAGCTCGGTCGCCACCGGCTCGCTTGGTCTCGGCGACCGCGACGTCGAAGATCGTCGTGCCGGCCCGCAGGGTCTGCAGGAACGCCTCCTCCTCGGCGTAGGCGTAGGTGGAGATGCGCTCGAAGTCGCTGGCGAGCTCGGGGTAGGACGGCGCCATGCAGTCGCGCGACACCGGCAGCAGGTGCGGCAGGACCGGCTCCTGCGACGCCGAGCAGGCGCATCGCGCGGATCGCCCGGCGCATGATGCGGCGCAGCACGTAGCCGCGCGCCCTCGTTGGCCGGGCGTGACGCCGTCGCCGATGAGCATCAGCGCGGAGCGGACGTGGTCGGCGACGACCCGCAGCCGCACGTCGTCGGGATGCGACTCGGCCGGCCGCGTGGCCGGAGTGCGCGCCGTAGACCTTGCCGGCCAGCTCGGCCGCGCGGTCGAGGACGGGGCGGGTCTCGTCGATCTCGTAGAGGTTGTCGACGCCCTGCATGAGCGTGGCCATGCGCTCCATGCCCATGCCGGTGTCGATGTTCTTCTTCGGCAGCTCGCCGAGGATCGGGAAGTCGGACTTGCCCGGCCCGGACTGCGGGCCGCGCTCGTTCTGCATGAAGACGAGGTTCCAGAACTCCATGTAGCGGTCCTCGTCGACCTCCGGGCCGCCCTCGCGTGCCGTAGTCGGGGCCGCGGTCGTAGTAGAGCTCGCTGCACGGTCCGCACGGGCCGGGGATGCCCATCGACCAGAAGTTGTCGTCCATCCCGCGGCGCACGATCCGCTCGAGCGGCAGGCCGATCGCCTTGTGCCAGATGTCGATGGCCTCGTCGTCGTCGAGGTAGACGGTGGCCCAGATGCGGTCGCCGTCCAGGCCGAAGCCGCCCTCGTCGACCGGAGTTGGTCGACAGGTCCCAGGCGAGCCGGATCGCGCCTTCCTTGAAGTAGTCGCCGAAGCTGAAGTTGCCGTTCATCTGGAAGAACGTGCCGTGCCGGGTGGTCTTGCCGACCTCGTCGATGTCGGGCGTGCGGATGCACTTCTGGATGCTCGTCGCCCGCGGCCACGGCGGGGTCTGCTGGCCGACGAAGTAGGGCACGAACTGCACCATGCCGGCGTTGACGAACAGCAGGTTCGGGTCCTCGAAGGGCAGCGGCACGCTCGGCACGACCGTGTGCCCGTTGCGCTCGAAATGCCCGAGGAACGCGGGCCCGGATATCGGCAGACTTCACGGTTCCACTCTGCCAGACCGGATCCGGCGGGTTACTCGGCCGGGGCGGGGCCCGTCGAGCCGTCCAGCCCGGTCGCCTGCGCGCAGTTCCTGCTCCCGCTCGGCCATCGCCTCGCGGACGTCGGCGGCGAAGTCGCGGATCGACTCGGCGAGCTCGCGCAGGGCCCCGGCGATGCCGCCCGCCATGCCGCTCGGGGTCAGCTTCTCGGCGGCGCGCGACAGCTTGCGGACGAGCAGCGCGCCGATCGTGACGCCCATCGCCAGCCAGAACAGCCGTCTCATGCACGCCCCGCTTGTCACCCCGGCGCTTGCGGCGCGGCGGCCTTCACCGCATCGGCGTCGCGGCGGTCGGCCACGGTCTTGCGCACGCCGTAGGTGAACGCGGCCGCCTTGATCATCGGGCTGCCGAGCGTGCTCGACACGACCGAGGTCATCGCGGCGACGTTCGTCGTCATCGAGTTGACGTTCTCCGCGATCGCCTCCACCTGGCTCAGCTGCTGGTTCACCGACTGCATCGTCTGCTGCGCCTCGGCCAGCAGCGGGCCGACGCCGTCGTGCGTCTTGCGCACGGCGAGGGTGGCCTCGTCCAGCGTGCGGCCGAGCTTGAGCAGCGGAACCGCCAGCAGCAGGACGAGCAGGACGAACGCGATCGCCGCGATCAACGCGGCAATCTCGCCTCCGGACATCGGGCCTCCCGGGCACAGATCGGTACAGGTCGGTCCAGCGAACCGCAGTGAGCCGACCCTATCGGGTGCGCCGCCCGCAGGATGTCGCGCAGCTTGGCCAGCCGCTCGGCGATGGCCCGCTCGGCGCCGCGCCCGGCCGGCTCGTAGTAGTCGCGGCCGACCAACTCGTCCGGCGGGTACTGCTGGGCGACGACGCCGTCGGGGACGTCAGGCGGGTAGCGGTAGCGCTCGGCCGGCGCCGAGCTTCGTTCGCGCCCGGGTAGTGGCGAGTCGCGCAGCGGCAGCGGCACCGACCCGGCCAAGCCGGCCCGGACATCGGCCTGCGCGGCGTCGATCGCCTTGACGACGGCGTTCGACTTCGGGCGCGAGCGCGAGGTGGATCGTGGCCTGGGCGAGGTTGATGCGCGCCTCGGGCAGGCCGATCGAGCTGGACGGCCTGGGCGGCGGCGGTGGCGGCCAGCAGGGCGGTCGGGTCGGCGAGCCCGATGTCCTCGGAGGCGTGGACGACCAGGCGGCGGGCGATGAAGCGCGGGTCCTCCCCCGCCTCGAGCATCCGGGCCAGGTAGTGCAGGGCGGCGTCGGCGTCCGACCCGCGGATCGACTTGATGAAGGCGCTGATGACGTCGTAGTGCTGGTCGCCGTCGCGGTCGTAGCGGACGGCCGCGGTGTCGACCGCCTGCTCGAGCGTGGCCAGGTCGATCGCCGTCCGCCGCTCGGCGCGGGTGGTGCCGGCGGCGGCCTCGAGCGCGGTGAGCGCCCGGCGGGCGTCGCCGCCGGAGAGCCGCAGCAGGTGGGCGCGGGCGTCGTCGTCGAGGGTCACCGCGCCGGCCAGGCCGCGCTCGTCGGCCAGCGCGCGGTCGACGAGCGTGGCGACGGCGTCGTCGTCGAGCGGCTGCGAGGGTCAGCAGCAGGCTGCGCGACAGCAGCGGCGAGACGATCGAGAAGAACGGGTTCTCGGTGGTGGCCGCGACGAGGGTGACGTGCCGGGCCTCGACGGCGGCGAGCAGCGAGTCCTGCTGGGTCTTGGAGAAGCGGTGGATCTCGTCGATGAACAGCACCGTCTGCCGGCCGCGTGCGGCCCAGCTCGGCCTTGGCCCGCGCGATGACCTCGCGGACGTCCTTCACGCCGGCGTTGAGCGCCGACAGCTGGGCGAACCGGCGGTGGGTCGCGGTCGAGACGATGAGCGCGAGCGTGGTCTTGCCGGTGCCCGGGCGGGCCGAACAGGATCAGCGACATCGGCGCGTCGCCCTCGACGAGCCGGCGCAGCGGCGAGCCCGGCGCGAGCAGCTGCTCCTGCCCGACGACCTCGTCCAGGGTGCGCGGACGCATCCGGGCCGCCAGTGGCGCCGCCGGATCGAAGGCCGCGGCGGCGGGCTCCGGTTCGTCCGGCGAGAAGAGCGTCACGGGGCCCAGCGTAGGCAGCGGCCAGGACATCACTCTCGCGAGCCACGCGCCCACCGCTGCAGGGACGTGATTGGGCGAGGACGACTGACCCTAGGGTCGACGAGGTGGACGTGGGCTTCGACGGCGCGACGCCGGCCCGTCCGGCGATCGTCCGGGTCGTCGGGTGAGCGGCGCTACTCCTTCGGGAACGACGGACCGAAGAACGACGCCCGGCCGTCCTTGATCAGGTACACCGACCACTCCGGCAGGGTCGCGAACCAGGCCGCGGCGCCCGGGCCGGTGATGAGGGCGGCGGTGGCGAGCGCGTCGGCGAGCCCGGCATCCGGTCCGACGACCGTCGCCGACTCGTAGTACACCTCGCGGCGCCCGGTGCGCGGGTCGACGATATGCGTGCCGCGCTCGTACAGCCCGCTCGTGGCCACCGCGCCGTCACCGATCTCCACGACCTCGACGACCTGCTGCGGGTTGCGCGGGTCGAGGATGCCGATCGACCACAGCTCCCCCGGCGCCTGCAGCCCGCGGCACGCGATGTCGCCGCCCGCGTTCACCGCGACGTTCGGCACGCCGGCCCGCACGATCGCGTCGGCCACCTTCCCGGCGGCCCAGCCCTTCACGTATCCGGACGGGTCGACCCCGCCCGGCACCACCCACGGGTCGAACGCACCGCGGGTCAACTGGCGGGCGAACCGGCAGGCGCCGAGCACCTCCTGCACCGCGGTCGGCAGCCGGTTCAGCGGCAGCAACCCGTTGCGGTGCAGCGTGATCGGCGTGTCGACCCGGTAGGTGGAGAACCACGCGTCGACCTGGTGCAGGTAGCCGACCGACTCGGTGAGGATGTCGTCGACCTCGGGGCCGAACTCCGGGGCCCGCAGGTCGAAGGTGACGACCGTCCCCCACACGTGCTCGGCGTGCACCCGGCGCTGCCACGGGCCGGGCCCGGCGAGGGTCACCGTCGGTTCGGCGAGCGCACCGCCGCCGGCCGGCCCGGTCACAGCCCCGCCTTGGCGAGGGCCGACGCGAGTGAGGTCTTCCACGACGTCGACGTGAGGGTCGCGCCGGTCGCTCCGGCGATCTTCGCCGACTGGGCGGACAGCGTCTGCGAGCGCAGGATCGGGATGGCCATCTCCGAGTACGGCAGCGAGGACCCCTTCGGGTAGGTGACCGCCCAGGCGTCGGTGATCTTCCCGCCCTGGACGCGGATCGCGACCTGCAGCGTGCCGTACTGGTAGGTGATCGCGGAGCCGGTGAAGTCCTGCGGGCCGGCCGGCGCCGGGGGCTTGCTGGCGGTCGGCTTGCTGCTGGTCGAGGACGTCTTCGGCGCGGGCCGCGCGCTGCTGCTGCTGCGGGGCGCGGACGTCGACGGGCGGGGCGCCGCCGACGTCGCGGCGGTCGACTTGGCGGCGCTGGTGTGCCGCACCGACGGCCGCGGCGTCGCCGACGTGCGGGCCGCCCGCGCGGGGGGCCGGCCCGCGGCCGGCGACGCGATCGGCCGGCCACCGGCGGCCGCGCCGGACGCGGCGTTGTCCGGCGCGGCGGTGGAGGGATCGCCGGCCGTCGCCGGGGCCGGGCCGCTGAGCCCGGCGCCGGCGTCACCGGCGGCGAGCGACTGGGTCGCGCGCGGCGGCGAGTAGGCCAGCACCGACACCAACCCGGCCACCGTGCCGGCGGTCGTGAGCAGCGCGCGCTTCATATCGGGTCCTTTGGTCGGGGCTCGGCGGATCAGAAGGAGAACGCTTCGGAGTGGATGCGGTGGTCGGGCACGCCGGTCGCCCGGGCCGCGGTGCGGATGTCGGCGGTGAAGGCGTCCGGCCCGCAGACGTAGACGTCGGCGCCGGCGATCCCCGGGACGAGCAGCCGCAGCCGCTCGGGGGTCATCGGGTGCTGCTCGCGCGGGCCGCAGAGCAGGTGCAGCCGCCAGCCCCGGCCGGCGGCGAGCTCCTCGAGCTCGGCGCGCAGCGGCGCCGAGCCGGCGTGGGAGACGCGGTGCACGACGGTCACGTCGGCGTCCGCGGGCAGGTCGTCGAGCACGGCCCGGATGGGCGTGATCCCCACCCCGGCCGCGAACGCAACGACCGATTCGCCGTGCCGGGCGGCCGCGGTGAACACGCCGTACGGCCCCTCGGCCAGGACGCGGGTGCCGCGCCGCAGGTGGCGCAGCAGCGACGACTGGTCGCCGAGATCCTTCACGGTGATGCGCAGCCAGCTGGGGTCGGGCGAGGCGGACAGCGAGTACGGGTGCGCCTGCCACCACCACTCGCGGGTCAGGAAGCGCCACTGGAAGAACTGGCCGCCGCGGGCCCGCAGCAGGTCGAGATCGCGGCCCCCGACGTACACCGACAGGACCCCGTCGGACTCGGGCACGACCGCGGCCACGTGCAGGCCGTGGCGCAGCGAGGCCGCCACCGGCCGGACGACCCGCGACATCAGGATCGCCGCCGCCACCGCGACGTAGAGCACGATCCAGAACTGCTTCTCCAGCGGGTGCTCGACGAACATCGGGCCCAGGACGATCTGATGGGCGAACGACAGCGCGACCGCGATGTAGAAGTAGAGATGCGTGACCCACCACGTCTCGTAGCTCATCCGCCGGCGGATCGGGCGGGCGCTGAGCACGCCGAGCGAGATCATCAGGACGAAGCCGGCGGTGGCCGGCAGCATCCAGGCCGTGCGGGTGACGAGTTGCCAGGCCTCGGCGAGGACGCCGGTCCGGGCGGCCTGCGCGTAGCTCAGCGTGGTGAACACGACGTGCGCGGTGATGAGCAACAGCGACCACGGCGCGACCCGGCGGTGCAGCGAGACCATCCGGTCGTGCCCGACCTCGCGTTCGAGCCACGGCACCCGGGAGATGAGCAGCAGCAGCGCGAGGCACAGGTACGTCCCGGCGAGGGCGGTGAGCGTCCCGACGGCCCGGAACGGGCCGCCGGGCAGGTGCAGCCCGGTCCGGACGTCGAGCACGCCGATGCCCAGCGAGACCCCGAGGCCGATGCCGGCGACGGTGAGGGCGAAGTCGCCGCGGCGGCGTCCGTGCCCCCGGGCCGGCAGCCCGGTGGTGCGCGCGGGACGGACGTGCGCGGGGCGGGGGTGTCGGTCCATCAGAGCCCGGCCTGGGTCAGTGCCGACTGCAGCGACGTCTTGTAGGCCGACCAGGTCAGGGTGGCGCCGGAGACCTTGGTGATGTTCGCGGAGTTCGCGGTGACGGCCTTCGTGTTGTACTGCGGGATCGCGGTCGCGTTGATCGACTGGGTCTCCGAGCCGTCCCACGTCAGCAGCGTCCCGGTCGCCGAGGTGATCTTGCTGTTGCTCAGCACGATGACGACGCGCAGCGTGCCGTGACCGCTCGCGATGGCGGTGGTCGCCCCGGTGAACGTGCCGTTGACCGGGGGCTTGGCCGGCGTCGCGGTGACGGTGGCTGACGCCGCCGACGGTGTGGTGTCGGTGACGGCCACGACGTAGTACGAGTACGCCGTGCCGTTGGTGAGACCGGTGTCGAGATAGGACGTCGACGCCGGCGCGCCGACCTGCACCCCGCCGCGGTAGACCCGGTAGGACGTCGCGTTCGCGCTGGCCGTCCAGGACAGGCTCACCTGAGCGTTGCCGGCGGTCGCGGTCAGGCCGCTGGGGGCGGCCGGTGCGGGGGCGAGCGGAGTGGCGCTGGCCGGCGCCGATGTGGTCGAGACGGCGGTGCCGTTCACGGCGACGACCGTCCACGTGTAGGTCGTGCCGTTGGTCAGGCCGGTGTCGAGGAACGACGTGCCGGTCGGCGACCCGACGAGAACCCCGCCGCGGTAGACGCGGTAGGCGGCGGCGTCGGCGGCCGCCGTCCAGGTGAGCGACACCTGCGTGGAGCCGGCCGCGGCGACGAGGCCGGTCGGGGTCGCCGGGACGACCGCGACCGGCGTCACGATGATCGTCGCCGAGGCCGCCGACTCGACGCCGAACTTGACCGCGGTGACGTAGTAGCCGTACGCGGTGCCGTTCGTGAGGCCGGTATCGGTCCAGGCCGTCGCGGTGACCGCGGTGCGCAGGACGCCGCCGCGATACACGCGGTACGACGTCGCCCCCGAGACGGCCGTCCAGCTCAGCGTCGCCGTGGTGTCGCCCGCCTGGCCGCTCAGCCCGGTCGGGGCGCCCGGGGCGGCCGCCGCCGGGGTCGCGGTGACCGCGGCCGACGCGGGCGAGACCGAGGCCGCGGAGACGGCGACCACCGTGTAGCCATAGCTGGTGCCGTTGGCGAGGCCGGTGTCGGTGTACGCGGTCGCGGTGGGCGAGCCGACCAGGCCGCCGTTGCGGTAGACGCGATAGGAGGTGGCGCCGGTGACCGCGGACCAGGTGAGGCCGACCTGCCCGTCGCCGGGGGTGGCCGCCAGTCCGGTCGGGGCCGGCAGGGGCGGCGCCACCGGGGTGACCCACACGGCGATCGAGGGCGCCGACGCCGCCGAGTTCAACCGGTAGGCCCGGACGGTGTAGCTGTAGCTCGTGCCGTTCGTCATCCCGGTGTCGGTGTACGACGCGGCGGTCGGGGCGCCGACCACGGCGCCGTTGCGCAGCACCTGGTAGGACGTTGCGCCCTCGACCGGCGTCCAGGACAGGGTGACGCTGCCGTTGCCGGGCGAGGCGACGACGCCGGCCGGCGCGGCCGGGGCCGGGGCGACGGGTACCGCCGTCACCGCGGGCGAGGCCGGCGACGGTGACGCCCCGTTCGTCGCGACCACGGTGTAGCGGTAGGCCGTGCCGTCGACCAGCCCTGTGTCGATGAAGGACGGGTCGACCGGGGTGGCGACGAGCGCGCCGTCGCGGAACACCTCGTAGCCGGTCGCCCGGGCCGGCGGCAGCCAGCTCAGCTGGACCTGGCCGTCGCCGGGGGTGGCGGCCAGGCCGGTCGGGGCCTCCGGCGGCGCGACCGTCGGCAGCCCCACGACCGCCTCCGACAGCGGCGACCAGCCGGCCACGTTGACGGCGCGGACGCGGTAGGCGTAGGCGGTGCCGTCGGTGAGCCCGGCATCCAGGTAGGCGGGCACGATCGTGGCGGCGACCTGGGTGCCGTCGCGGTAGATGCGGTACTGGGCCGCGCCCGGCACCTCGTCCCAGGTCAGCGACACCTGCCCCGAACTGGCCGCGGCGGCGAGCCCGGCCGGCTGCCCGGGCAGCGCCACGTAGGGCGCGGCGATGTAGTGCCGGCTGCGCAGGGCCGCCGTGACCGCGTCGACGATCCGGGTCAGCGCGTAGTGCGACGCGACGACCTCGTCCGCCCGCGGCACGACCTGGGCCCGCAGCGCCGCCACCCGGCGGGCGGTCGCCCGGTCATCGGTCTTGGCCGGCGTCGTCCGGGCCGCGCGCTGCGCGGCGATCGCGCTCGCGAGGTCGCGCTTGAGCCGGGCGTAGGCGGCCAGCGCCCGAAGGTACCGGGTGCGGGCTGCGACGACGCGCGGGTCGGCGTCGACCGCCGCCGCGATCTCGGCGTCGACCTGGGCCGCCGTCTGCCCCCAGTCGTTCTCGACCGCCTGGCCGGGGGCCGGCTCGGCCGCAGCGATCGGCGCCACGGCCAGCAGCGTCGCGCCGAGCGTCGACGCGAGCGCACCGACGCCGGCGGTGGCGGCGACCAGACGTGTGGCCGGGTGCACCGTGCTACCTCCCTGGATGCCGGTCCCCCTCGGCCGGCGGTCGTCTCGTCAGGCGTCGTCTCAGGCGTCGCCTCGTCAGCCGGGGAAACCGGCCTGGCCGAGGGCCGACTGCAGCGACTTCGCGAATGCCTCGCTGGTGAGCGTGGCGCCGGTGACGGTGGCGACGTTGGCGGTGTCCTGGGCCGCCATCGTCTCCTCCAGCAGGGTCGGGATGGCCATCGCGTTGTAGCCGCCCGAGTCCCCGGTCTTGGTGAAGACCGGTGCGGATACGTCGCTGACGTGCCCGCCGTACACGGTGATCTGGACCTGGACCGGTTCGAGGCCGAGGTCGGGGATGAAGTACTGGGCGACGGTGCCGGTGTAGGTGCCGTCGACCGGCGTGAAGTGCTTCGCCCGGATGGCCGCCGTCGTCGAGGCGGCGACCTTGGCCAGCGCGGCCTTCGCCGCCGCCTCGGCCTTCCGGGCCGCCGCCGTCCGTCGCTGGGCCGCGGCGTAGGCCCGGTGGGTGGACTTGATCCGGGACCTGCTCTTGGACCGCACCGCCCTGAGGTAGGCGGCCCGGGCCGCCTTCTGCGCCTTCGTCCTCCGGACGACGGCCGCGTGGGCGGTGGCCACGGCCTGCCGGGCCCGGACGACGGCCGGCGTCGCGTTGACCTGGGCGGTGACCTCGGCCGTCACCTCGGCTGGTGACTGTCCGTAGTCGTTCCAGATCGACTGCCCGGGGTTCGGGGCCGCATCGGCCGCCCACATCCCGCCGATGAGCGGGGCGACGGTCGCGGTGGAGCCGAGGAGCAGGGCGGTGCAGGTACGCAGGGCGCGCCGGTTACGGACAGTCATGGGCTGACCGTCGGCAGGCGGCGCGCAACGTTGAGCACCCGATCCCGGCCGGGCGCCGGTGTGCCCGGCTTCGCCGGGAAACTCCCCCGCTCAGCCGGCGTCGGGTTCGGGGGCGGCGTCGACGCCGGCCTCCTTGCGCTGCGCCGCCGTGATCGGCGCCGGTGCCCCGGTGAGCGGGTCGTACCCGCCGCCGGTCTTCGGGAAGGCGATGACGTCGCGGATCGACTCGCTGCCGGAGAGCAGCGCGACGATGCGGTCCCAGCCGAACGCGATGCCGCCGTGCGGCGGGGCGCCGAAGCTGAACGCGTCGAGCAGGAAGCCGAACTTCGTCCGGGCCTCCTCCTCGGACAGCCCCATCACCTTGAACACCCGCTCCTGGACGTCGCGGCGATGGATACGGATCGACCCGCCGCCGATCTCGTTGCCGTTGCAGACGATGTCGTAGGCGTAGGCCAGCGCCGAACCCGGGTCGGTGTCGAAGATGTCGAGCGAATCCGGCTTCGGGCTGGTGAAGGCGTGGTGCACCGCCGTCCACGCTCCGGAGCCGACTGCGACGTCACCCGCGGCCTCGGCGTCCGAGGCGGGCTCGAACAGCGGGGCGTCGACGATCCAGACGAACTTCCAGTCCGACTCGTCGATCAGCCCGACCCGGCGGCCGATCTCGAGCCGGGCCGCGCCGAGCAGCGACCGGGCCGAGTTGCCGCCACCCGCGGCGAAGAAGACGCAGTCGCCGGGCTGGGCGCCGACGAACCCGGCCAGCCCGGCCCGCTCGTCGTCGGAGAGGTTCTTGGCGACCGGGCCGGCCAGCTCGCCGTCGTCGCCGACGGTCACGTACGCCAGGCCCCGGTGCCCGCGCTGCTTGGCCCACTCCTGCCAGGCGTCGAACTGCCGGCGCGGCTGCGCGCCGCCGCCGGGCATGACCACGGCGCCGACGTAGGGCGCCTGGAACACCCGGAACGGGGTGTCCTTGAAGTACCCGGTGCAGTCGGTGAGCTCGAGGCCGAAGCGCAGGTCGGGCTTGTCCGAGCCGAAGCGGTCCATCGCGTCGTAGTAGGTCATCCGCGCGATCGGGGTCTCGATCTCGAACCCGATGAGCCGCCACAGCGCGACCAGCACCGACTCGGCGAGCGCGATCACGTCGTCCTGGTCGACGAAGCTCATCTCGATGTCGAGCTGGGTGAACTCGGGCTGCCGGTCGGCGCGGAAGTCCTCGTCGCGGTAGCAGCGCGCGATCTGGAAGTACCGCTCCATGCCGGCGACCATGAGCAGCTGCTTGAACAGCTGGGGCGACTGCGGCAGCGCGTACCAGCTGCCCGGACGCAGCCGGGCCGGCACCACGAAGTCGCGCGCCCCCTCCGGCGTCGATCGGGTCAGCGTGGGCGTCTCGATCTCGGTGAAGCCCTGCCCGTAGAGCGTGTCGCGGGCGGCCCGGTTCACCTCGCTGCGCAGCCGCAGGGCGGCCGCCGGCGCGGACCGGCGCAGGTCGAGGTAGCGGTACTTCAGCCGCGCCTCCTCGCCGACCTCGGTATGCGCGTCGAGCTGGAACGGCAGCGGCGCCGCCTCGTTGAGCACCTCGATCGACGAGGCGGCGACCTCGATCTCGCCGGTCGGGATGTTCGGGTTGACGTTGCGCTCGTCGCGGGCTCGCACCTCACCGGTGACCTTCAGCACCCACTCGTTGCGCAGGTCGTGCGCGATCTCATCGCCGCGGACGACCACCTGGACGATGCCCGACCGGTCGCGCAGGTCGATGAAGGCGACGCCGCCGTGGTCGCGGCGGGTGGCGACCCAGCCCGCGAGGGTGACGGTCTGGCCTGCGTCGGCCGCGCGCAGCGATCCGGCGTCGTGGGTGCGAATCATGAGTCCACTCTCTTGGCAACGACCTGCGGTCGCAGGTCTTCTTCTGGGGGCGTCCAGGTCGAGGGATCGGCCTCCACCTGCTCACCGCTGCGGATGTCCCGGACCGCGTGCGGCTCGCCCGGGAACCAGACGAACGGGATCCCCCGGCGCTCGGCGTAGCGGATCTGCTTGCCGTACTTCTGGGCCGTCGCGGCCACCTCGGTCGGGATGCCGCGGGCCCGCAGCGCCTGGGCGGTCGCGTCGCACTGGGCCCGGACATCGTCGTTGGGCAGCGCGACGAGCACCGCCGACGGCACCGGTCGGGACCCGCCGATCAGCCCGCGCTGCAGCAGCGGCATCAGCAGCCGGGTGACACCCAGGGAGATGCCGACGCCGGGGTAGGTGGTCTTGCCGTCCGAGGCCAGCGAGTCGTAGCGGCCGCCGGAGCAGATGGAGCCCAGCGCCTCGTAGCCGGCCATCCGGGTCTCGAAGACCGTCCCGGTGTAGTAGTCGAGGCCGCGGGCGATGCGCAGGTCGGCCTCGACCGTGACGCCGGTGATGGAGGCGCAGCCGTCGATGACCGCGGACAGCTCGGCCAGGCCGGTGTCGAGCAGCTCGTGGGCCACGCCGAGCGCCCACACCTGGTCGACGAAGGACGTGTCGGCCGAGCGGATCTGGGCGAGCTGCAGGCACTTCTCGGCCTGGCCGGCGTCGAGCCCGGCCTCGCCCTGCAGTTGGGCGGCGATCGCCTCCGGCGGCAGCTTGTCGAGCTTGTCGATGACCCGCATGACGGCCGGAACGTCCGGGGCGCCGAGGCCGCGGTAGAAGCCCTCGATCAACCGGCGGTTGTTCACCTGCAGGCGCAGCGCCGGCAGGAAGTCGAGCGCGCCGAGGGCCTCGGCCATCACCCGCGCCACCTCGACGTCGTGGTGGAAGGGCAGCGCGTCCTTGGCCACGATGTCGATGTCGGCCTGGGTGAACTCGCGGTAGCGCCCCTCCTGCGGGCGCTCGCCCCGCCAGACCTTCTGGATCTGATAGCGGCGGAACGGGAACTCCAGGCGGCCGGCGTGTTCGAGCACGTAGCGGGCGAACGGCACGGTCAGGTCGAAGTGGAGCCCCAGCCCGCTGTCCCCGCCGTCGTCGTCGGCGTGCAGGCGGCGCAGGACGTAGACCTCCTTCTCGATCTCGCCCTTGCGCAGCAGCTGGTCCAGCGACTCGGCCGCCGGCGTCTCGAGCGGGGCGAAGCCGTGCAGCTCGAAGGTCCGGCGCAGCCGGTCGAGCACGGCGAGTTCGACGAACCGCTGGCCGGGCAGCAGCTCGGGGAATCCGGAGATCGGCATCAGAGACCCTGCAGGTACGGGTTGGTGGCGCGCTCACGCCCGATCGACGTGGCCGGGCCGTGACCCGGGCGCACGACGGTCGCGTCGTCCAGGGGCAGCACGACCTTGCGCAACGACTCCTCCATCGCAGCCATCGAGCCGCCGGGCAGGTCGGTGCGGCCGATCGAGCCGGCGAACAGGACGTCGCCGGCGAACAGGACGGCTTCGTCGGCGCCGGTCAGCCCGAACACCACCGACCCGGCGCTGTGCCCGGGGGCGTGCGTCACCGCGAAGTCGAGCCCGGCGATCGAGACGGTGTCATTGGTACCCAGCTCCCGAACGTCGTCGGGCTCGGCGAAGGTGAGGGAGCCGAACAGCGGCGTGCCCTTCGGCATGCCCACGCCCGACCACGGGTCGGCGAGCTGGCCCCGGTCGGCCGGATGGATGTAGGCGGGCACGTCCCGGGCCTGGCACACGGGCAGGACCGAGAAGGTGTGGTCGAAGTGCCCGTGGGTGAGCAGCACGGCGACCGGGTGCAGCCGGTTCTCGGCCAGCACCTCGTCCAGCTGGGGCAGGACCCCGATACCGGGGTCGATGACGACACACTGCTCACCCGCAGCGGGGGCGACGACCCAGCAGTTGGTGTCGGTCACGGCGGACGGGAAGCCCGTGATCAGCACGGCCGATGAACTCCAGGATCGAGGGGGACGGTCGTCCCAGCCTACCGAGGGGGCACGGCGCCCGCCGTGGAGCGGCGGTGGACGCTGCACGAAGCGGGCTCAGCTGGTTTCCGTAGACTGCCGACGATTTGCCCCGTGCCCCAGCCGATCTTCGGAGGACCGCCCTCGTGTCAACGAACCAGCAGCGCCGTGAAGCCGAGCGGCGCCGCCTGCAGAAGCAGCTCGAGGAGCGCCGGGCCCGCGAGGCGGCCCGCAAGCGGTTCACCCTGATCGCGTCGATCGTCGGCACGCTGGTCGTCATCGCGGCCGTCATCATCGTCATCGTCGCCACGACCGGCGGGTCGGACAAGAAGAACACCTCGGGCGCGGGCAACCCGTCGCCCCCCACCAGTTCGTCGCCGGCGGCCGGCAGCAGCTCGGCCAGCCAGGCCCCGCTCCCCGGCGCCGACCACCCCGTGCGCGGCCGTGCCGAAGGGCACGACGGCCACGTTCAAGGGCGTCACCGTCACCCAGGCCACGAACATCAAGCACGAGCCCAAGGTGACCTCGAAGGGGACCGCCGCGCCGGCCAACCTGGTCTGCCAGGACCTCATCGTCGGCTCCGGCAAGGCTGCCACCACCTCGTCGACGGTCACCGTCCAGTACACCGGCGTCCTGTACAAGGACGGCAAGCAGTTCGACTCGTCCTGGACCCGCGGCCAGCCGGCCCAGTTCCCGCTCAACCAGGTGGTGCCCGGCTTCACCGAGGGCATCGGCGGCGCCGGCAAGGTGGCGCCGATGAAGGTCGGCGGCCGGCGGATCATGATCCTGCCCGCGTCGCTGGCGTACGGGTCGGCGGCGCAGAACGGCATCCCGGCGAACTCGACCCTCGTCTTCGTCGTCGACCTCAAGAGCATCGACGGCTGATCCGCGGTGCCGACCAGCAAGCAGCGTCGCGAGGCCGAACGCCGTCGCCTGCAGCGCCGGATGCAGCGCCGGGCCCAGCGGGCGGCGCGGCGTCGGCGGGTGATGCTCGTCGTATCGGTGGTCGGCACCCTGGCCGTGGTCGCGATCATCGTCGGCTTCGTGGTGATGAGCGGCAACGACAACAAGAAACCGAAGGCCGCCGGCGGTGGTGCGCCGACGACCGCCACGCCGACCACCACAGCCGCGGCTGCGGCCTACCCCTGCACCTGGACCAAGGGCGGCACGGCGAGCAAGAACGTCACCGTGCCGCCGACGACGACGCCGCCGAGGACCGGCAAGGCCACCGTCTCGGTGCAGACGTCCCGAGGGGCGATGACGTTCACCCTCGACCGGGCCGAGGCGCCGTGTGCCGTCGAGAGCTTCGTGTCACTGGCCGAGCAGCACTACTTCGACGCGACGCCCTGCCACCGGCTCACCAGCGGCACGCTCTCGGTGCTGCAGTGCGGTGACCCGGGCGGCACCGGTACCGGCGGTCCGGGCTACTCGTTCCGTGACGAGCTGACCGGCAAGGAGAAGTACACCCGCGGCGTGCTCGCCATGGCCAACTCGGGCAAGGACACCAACGGCAGCCAGTTCTTCATCGTGTACAAGGACTCCCAGCTCGGGCCGAACTACACCGTGTTCGGGAAGGTCAGCAAGGGCCTCGGCGTCGTGGACGCGGTCGCGGCCAAGGGCGCGAACCCGGCCGGCGACGGCAAGCCCAAGCTGTCGATCAACCTGACGAAGGTGCTCGTCGCGAAGTGATGCCGGCCCTCCATCCGGGGTTCAGCGCCGGGTGACCTCACAGCGCCTCGACCCGTCGCCGCCGGCCGTCCGGGCGGCGAGCCGGGCGACCTATGCCGCATTCATCGCGGCCGGCTTCGTGTTCGCCAGCTGGGCCGCGCGCATCCCGCAGATCCGCGACGGCCTGCACCTCGACCCGGCCGAACTCGGGCTGGTGCTGCTCGCGGTGGCCGGCGGCTCGGTCATCGCGCTGCCGCTGTCCGGCCCGGTCGTGGCCCGGCTCGGCTCCCGGCGGTCGGTTGCCGCGATGGCCGTGCTGCTCGGCGTCGGGCTGGCCGTCGCGGCGATCGGGTTCCGGTCCGGCGTGCTGCCCGTGGTCGTCGGGCTGTTCCTGCTCGGCTTCGGCAACGGCGGCTGGGACGTCGCGATGAACGTCCAGGGCGCCCTCGTCGAGCGCCACCTGGGCCGCTCGATCATGCCCCGCTACCACGCCGGGTTCAGCATCGGCACCGTCGGCGGCGCGCTCGTCGGCGCCGCGATGGTGGCTGCCCGCGTGTCGGTCACGGTGCACCTCACCGCCGTCGCCGCGCTGGCCGCGCTCACCGTCCCGTTCGGCGTCCGGGCCTTCATCCCCGACCACGCGTTGGACGACGTGCCGGGCGACGCTGCCCGGGTCAGCTGGTGGTCGGCGTGGGGCGAGCGGCGGACGCTGCTCATCGGCGTCTTCGTCCTCGCGTTCGCCTTCGCCGAGGGGACGGCGAACGACTGGATCAGCGTCGCGATCATCGACGGCTACCACGCCCCGGCCGCCGTCGGCACGCTCGGGTTCGCGCTGTTCCTCACTGCCATGACCACCGGGCGCTGGGTCGGCCCCCGGCTGCTCGACCGGTACGGCCGGGTGCCGGTCATCCGGGCGCTCACCCTGTTGGCGCTGGCCGGGTTGCTGCTGTTCGTGTTCGGTGGGGTGGCACCGGTGGCGTTCGTGGGCGCCGCGATGTGGGGCGTCGGGGTCTCGCTCGGCTTCCCGGTCGGGATGAGCGCCGGCGCCGACGACCCGGCCCGGGCGGCCTCGCGGGTCAGCGTGATCGCCTCGGTGGGCTACTGCGCCTTCCTGGCCGGACCGCCGCTGATCGGCTTCCTCGGCCAGCACATCACGGTCCTGCGGGCCCTGACCGCGGTCGCCGTCCTGCTCGGGGTGGCGGCCCTGCTCGCCGGCAACGTCCGCCCGCCCGGCAGTTCTATGGTGGAGGAAGCCGAGCTCGGGAAGTGATGACCGTGATCCGATTCCTCGTGACCCTGTTCGTGGTGCTCGTCGTGCTCGCGGTCGTCGCCGCGCTGCTGCTGCGCCGGGTCGTGCGGGGGGTCCGCCACCGGGTCGCCGATCTCCGTCCGCGGCTGCTGCCGCCCGGCCCGCGCCGCGACGCTGCTGCGCTGCGGGGCACCCTGCAGGCGGAGATGCAAGCTACCCGCGACATGCTGGCCAGCGCACCGGACGGCTACGTCTTCCGGGCCGATGCGACGGCGCTGCTGCAGGAGCTCGCGACCAATGCCGCCACCGTCGATACCGAGTTGGCCGCCATCGAACGCTTCCTCGACCCGGCCCAGCAGCGCCGCGCCCTGGCCGCGCTCGCCCCGCAGGCGCAGCAGCTGATCGACACGACCTACTCGGCGCGGCACACGATCCTGCGCACGGCGGCCGAGGACCGCGCCCGCCGGCTGGCCGCCCTGGAGGCGACGGTCGCGGCGCAGGCCGCGGCGCTGGACGCCTACAAGCAGACCGACCGCGAGCTGCGGCTGTAGCTCGGTCTCAAAACGCGGTCGTGCCGACCGTGGGGAACCCAATGCTCGCTCAGCCTCGCGCCCTGTTCACCCTCGCGCCCGCCGCGCTCATCGTCGCCGGCTGCGCGGCCTCCACGACGAGCACCGGCGGCGACCAAACCTCCAGCCAGGTGCCCGGGCAGACGGCCGGCACCCCGGCAGCGCCGACGAGTACGCCGCTGAAGGTGAGCTCGAGCGCTGCCGAAGCGGGTTCGTTCCGGATGCCGAACGAGGTCGGCAAGGACCTGCAGTCCGCCCAGGACGACATCCAGCGGGTCTCCGGCGACCCGGTGTTCTTCACCCACTCGCACGATCTGATCAGCGGCCGCATGCAGATCCTGGACCGCGATTGGAAAGTGTGCACCCAGGATGTCGCTCCTGGCCGCAAGGCCAGCGCGACCGAGCACATCGACTTCGGCGTCGTGAAGCAGGACGAGTCCTGCCCCTGACCCCGGACCACGATGTTGCGCTGTGCGCGCTGGGACGCGCGTCGTGCAGCAGGGTCGATCCCCGCCTTCGATCCGTCGAGTTTCTTCTTCGAACGGATCGTTTCCGGTCGTTTCTGTCGTACCCCCTGAATAGGGTTTCGGGTATGGATCGGGGGGATTCGGCGCTGGCGGCGGTGGCGTCGTTGCGCGCTCGGACGGTCGATCCGGCTGTCTTGTCGGAGGCGGCGCGGGTGGACGCGCTGGTCGCTCTGCAGCAGTTGCACGCCTGGGCCGAGGCGCAGGAGGCGCGGCTGCTGGCGGCGATGGACTCCGGTTCGGAGGTCGACCGGGATCTGGCGGCGACCGAGATCGGCGTCGCTCTGCGGCAACCGCCGGTCACGGTGTATGACCGGCTGCGGACCGCGCACGATCTGCTCGACCGGTTGCCGGAGACGTTCGCCCTGCTGGAGGCCGGGGCGATCAGCTGGCGCCACGCCCATGTGTTGACTCACGCGGTGCGGGTGCTGCCCGACGGGTTGGCGGCCCGGGTCGAGGACACGGTGCTCGACCGGGCCCCGCAGCAGACCGTCGCCGCCTTCGCCAAGTCGGTGGCCAAGGCGGTCCTGGCGGTCGACCCGCGCAGCGCGAAGAAGCGGCACGAGGACGCGGTCGAGGACCGTCGGGTCTGCGGCCGGCCGGCCGGCGACGGGATGGGCGAACTCTGGGCCATGCTGCCGGCCGACGGGCTCGCGCTGCTGATGGCCCGCTTGACCGCCGAGGCCGGACGCCGGCTTCCCGGTGACGAGCGGACGATGGACCAGCGCCGCGCCGACGCCCTGGTCGCGCTCGCGGAACAAGGCTTGCTCGACGGCGCCGTGCCGGGCCAGCACGGCCGCAAACCCACCATCGCCGTCACCGTCGCCCTCGAGACCCTGCTCGACCTCGACGACCAGCCGGCCGAACTGGAGGGCTACGGCTCGATCCCGGCCGTCCTGGCCCGCGCGTTGGCGTTCGACCCCACCGGCACCTGGCGGAGGGTGCTGACCGACCCCGACGGGCGGATGATCGACTACAGCCAAGAAGCCTACGAACCGGCCCAGGCGCTGCAGGACCACCTCATCGCCCGCGACGTGAGGTGCCGCTTCCCCGGCTGCGGACGCCGCGCCCGGCTCTCGGATCTGGATCACCAGATCCCCTGGCCCGAAGGACCCACCTCGGCTCGCAACATGGAAGCCCTCTGCGAACACCACCACCGGCTCAAACACACCGGCGGCTGGCGGGTGACCGGCGACCCCCACGGCACCCTGAAATGGACCAGCCCCACCGGCCACCGCTACGAAAGCCCACCACCTGACTACGGGTGACCGACCCGGCCGATGGGCGAAGATGAAGATCACCAGGGCGAACACGAGCAGTGCAAGATGCGCTTATCGCGCCTATGAGCGCGCACGCAACGCGGCAAACATCCGGTAGAGCCGCTCCGCGGCTACCGCGCGCCAGGTGAACACTGCCTCATGGCAACTGCTCGATCCCTCTTCCGCAGAACCGGTCGACTTGAGACTCCATTTGTTCGACGTCAAAGGCCACACCGATTGGAGGGCGACAGGCGACCCCAGCCACAGCCTCACCTGGCCCCCGCCGGCCACCGACACGAGAGCCAACCCGCCGACTACGGCTGGCCGGCTCGTCGAGCCGCCGCCGCGGCAACCGCCGGCTCATCTGGTCGGCAAACCTCACCGGTAGGGCCTAGTACGAGCGGCGCCGACCCTCAGTTGCGAGTCTCGACCCGGTGGGCCTCGTAGACGCCCTCGATGTTCTTGATCGCCCGCAGCAGGTGCTTGAGGTGCTTCGCCTCGGCCATCTCGAAGGTGAACCGGCTGATCGCGACGCGGTCGCGGTTGGTCGACACGTTGGCCGACAGGATGCTCACCCGGTCGTCGGACAGCACGCGGGTGATGTCCGAGAGCAGGCCGTGCCGGTCGAGCGCCTCGACCTGGATCGAGACGACGAACGTCGCCCCGGCCGACGGCGCCCACTCGACCTCGACGAGCCGCTCGGGCTGCTCGTGCAGCGCGGCCGCGTTCGTGCACGCGGTGCCGGTGGATCGACACCGCCCCCGCCGCGGGTGACGAAGCCGAGGATGTCGTCGCCGGGCACCGGCGTGCAGCAGCGGGCGAACTTCACGTGGACGTCGCTGACGCCCTTGACGCGCACGCCCGAGTCCCCGCGGTGCGCGACGGGCGACCGCCGGCGATGTCGACGTCGACGGCACGGTGGCCTCGGCGATGTCCTCGACCGCGCCCTCGGCGCCGCCGAGCTGGGTGACCAGCTTCTGCACCACCGACTGCGCCGAGACGTGGTTCTCACCGATCGCCGCGTAGAGCGCCGAGATGTCGGCGTAGGTGCATGTCGTGGGCGAGGGTGAGCAGCTGGTCGCCACCGAGCAGCCGCTGGATCGGCAGTGACGGCCTTGCGCATCGCCTTCGACAGCGCGGTCTTGCCGGCGTCGATGGCGTCCTCGCGCCGCTCGCGGGCGAACCACTGCCGGATCTTCGTCCGGGCCCGGGGCGACTTGACGAACTCCAGCCAGTCGCGCGACGGGCCGGCGCCCTCGGCCTTGGACGTGAACACCTCGACGGTGTCGCCGTTGTCGAGCGTCGCTCTCGAGCGCGACGAGCTTGCCGTTGACGCGCGCGCCGATGCAGCGGTGCCCGACCTCGGTGTGCACGGCGTAGGCGAAGTCGACCGGCGTCGACCCGCTGGGCAGCGCGATGACGTCGCCCTTCGGCGTGAAGACGTACACCTCGCTGGCGCCGAGGTCGTAGCGCAGCGAGTCCAGGAACTCCTCGGGCTCCTGGGCCTCGCGCTGCCAGTCGAGCAGCTGCCGCAGCCAGCCCATCTCGTCGGACATGCCGGCCGGGTCGGCGACCGGCGACGTCCTTCGCCTCCTTGTACTTCCAGTGCGCGGCGATGCCGTACTCGGCGGTGCGGTGCATCGCCTGGGTGCGGATCTGCAGCTCGACCGGCTTGCCGGCCGGGCCCGATGATCGTCGTGTGCAGCGACTGGTACATGTTGAACTTCGGCATCGCGATGTAGTCCTTGAACCGGCCCGGGACCGGCTGCCAGTTCGCGTGGATGACGCCGAGGGTCGCGTAGCAGTCGCGCTCGGATTCGACGAGGACGCGGATGCCGACCAGGTCGTAGATGTCGGTGAACTCGCGGCCGCGCACGATCATCTTCTGGTAGATCGAGTAGTAGTGCTTGGGCCGGCCGGTGACCTCGGCCTTGATGCCAGCCGGCCCGCAGGTCGTTCGTTGATCCGCTCGATGACCTTGCTCAGGTAGGTGTCGCGGCTCGGGGCCCGCTCGGCGACGAGGCGGACGATCTCGTCGTAGCGCTTCGGGTAGAGCGTGGCGAACGCGAGATCCTCGAGCTCCCACTTGATCGTGTTCATGCCCAGCCGGTGAGCCAGCGGGGCCAGCACCTCGAGGGTCTCGCGGGCCTTGCGCTCCTGCTTCTCCGGCGGCAGGAAGCGCAGCGTGCGCATGTTGTGCAGCCGGTCGGCGAGCTTGATGACGAGCACCCGCGGGTCGCGGGCCATGGCGACGACCATCTTGCGGATCGTCTCGGCCTCGGCCGCGGCACCGAACTTGACCTTGTCGAGCTTCGTGACGCCGTCGACGAGGTGCGCGACCTCGGAGCCGAACTCCTTGGTGATGTCGTCGAGGGTGAGGCCGGTGTCCTCGACGGTGTCGTGCAGCAGGGCGGCGACGAGCGTGGTGGTGTCCATGCCGAGCTCGGCGAGGATCGTCGCGACCGCGAGCGGGTGGGTGATGTACGGGTCGCCGCTCTTGCGCAGCTGGCCGCGATGGCACTCCTCGGCCCGGTCGTAGCCGCGCTGCAGCAGCCGGGCATCGACCTTGGGGTGGGCCCGGCGGTGGATCGCGAGCAGCGGTTCGAGGACGGGCTTGACCGGCGACTGCCGGCGGGTGGTGACCACCCGGCGGGCGAGCCGGTCGCGGACCCGGCGGCGGTGCGTGCCGCTCGATTCGCTGGGTGCGATGGCGCTGGTGGTGGCGGGTTTGGCCGGGGCCGACATCGCCGGCGCCTTCACTGCGGACGCGGCCGACGCCCCCGCCGGGACCGGGCGGCCGGCTCCGGGGCGGCCGGCTCCGGGGCGGCCGGGACCGGCGGATCGGGGCGCTCGGCGCTGACCTCTGCGGGCGCAGCGGAACGCTTCGGGTGCGGCGGTGATTGCCGCGGGCCGGCCTCGGTGGTCAGGATCGGTCCCCTCTCGCGCAGCGGACCCTCTCGAGTCTACGGGCGTTGCGCACGCAGCGGGGCTCAGACGGTGAGCAGGACCTCGAGCGGCGGCAGCCCGGCCAGCGCGGCCCGTCCGTCGAGGAACCCGATCTCGAGGATCACGGCCAGCCCGACGACCGTCGCCCCGGCCTCGGCGATGAGTTCGCGCGGCCGCCCGCAGGGTGCCGCCGGTGGCCAGGACGTCGTCGACGACCAGCACCCGCTTGCCGGACAGCACGCCGGCCGGCACCTCGATCTCGGCGCTGCCGTACTCGAGGTCGTAGGCCCGGCGCAAGGTCGGCGGCGGCAGCTTGCCGGCCTTGCGCACCGGCACCACCCCGCAGCCGAGCTGGCGGGCGAGGGCGCCGGCGAGCAGGAAGCCCCGCGCCTCGATGCCGGCGACGATGTCGACCCCTTCCGGCGCGACGGTCGCCAGCTCGTGGATCACCTCGTCGAAGGCCTCGGCGTCGGCGAGCAGCGGCGCGATGTCCTTGAACATCATCCCCGGCGACGGGAAGTCTGGAACGTCGCGCAGTCCGAGGCGCGCTCGACGCCGGTCGTTCATCGGCGCCGGCGCTGCGGGCGTGCGCCCACCTTCGGGGCCGGGGCCGGGCCGCTCGTACGGCGGGTCGAGCCGCCGGTGGCCGCCGCCGGACAGCTCGGCCTCGGCGGCCTTGCGGGCCTCGCTGGAACGCTTGGCGACGACCCGCTTGGTCGAGCGCCTTGTACTGCGGCTCGCGCTCGGTGAGGTCGACGACGATCGGCGTCGCGAGGAACAGCGACGAGTACGCGCCGGAGGCCAGGCCGACGAACAGGATCAGCGCGAGGTCCTTGATCGTGCCGACGCCGAGGACACCGGCGCCCACGAACAGCAGGCCGGCGACCGGCAGCAGCGCGATCAGCGATGTGTTGATCGAGCGCATCAGGGTCTGGTTGACCGCCAGGTTCGCCGCCTCGGAGAAGGTGGTGCGCGAGCCGGCCAGGATGTCCTTCGAGTTCTCGGCCACCTTGTCGTAGACGACGACCGTGTCGTACAGCGAGAAACCGAGGATCGTCAGCAGGCCGACGACCGTGGACGGCGTCACCTCGAAGCCGACGAGCGAGTAGACGCCCGCGGCCAGGATGAGGTCGTGGAACAGTGCGAGGATGCCGCCGACCGCCATCCGCCACTGGAATCGCAGCGAGATGTAGATCGAGACCACGATCAGGAACACGATCAGCCCCTCGATCGCCTTGACCGTGATGTCGTGACCCCAGCTCGAGCTGACCGAGTCGGCGTTGATCTTCTTCGGCGAGATGGCGAGGGCCTTCGCGACCTTGGCCTGCAGCGTCTCCTGCGCCGCCGGCGCGAGCTCGCCGGTCTTGACCACGATGGTCTGCGAGCTGCCGGACCCGACGACCTGCGACGCCTCGGGCGGCGTCGTCCCGGCGCCCTTGAACGCGTCGTCCACCTTGCTGACGGTGAGCGACGTGCCCGAGGTCTGGATCCGGAACTGGACGCCGCCCTTGAACTCGATGCCGTAGTTGAAGCCCCTGATGATGAAGCTCAGCACGCAGATCAGGAGCAGCACGCCGGAGGCGAGGTACCAGCGCCTGCGGGTACCGATGAAGTCCAACCGCGTCTCACCGCGGTAGAGCTTGGTCAGCGCCGACATCAGCTCTTCCCCTTCCCCTCGCCCTTGTCCCGCAACCGGGCCCGCCGGGCGGCCGCCCGCTCGGCGGCCGAACCGGGCTCGGGCGTGGTGTGACGGCGCTCGGTCGGCTCCTCGTAGAGCTCGGTCGCGGGCTCCGCGGCGGGCTCGTCCGGCGGGCTCTCCTGCTCATCCTCGTCGAGCACCGCCACCGCGGTCTTGGCCGGCTTGCCCTTGGCCTTGGTCGCCTTGGTCGCCTTGCCCGGCTCGGTGCCCGGCCGCCGGCGGGCGTCCGGGTCGTCCTCCGAGCGCACGATGCCGCCGGTCCGGGCGTTGGCCAGGCCGGTGAAGCGGGCCGAGCCGAACGCGCGGCTCCGGGAGAGGATCGAGATCATCGGGTGGGTGAAGAGGAACACCACCACGAGGTCGAGGATCGTCGACAGGCCCAGCGTGAATGCGAAGCCCTTCACGTCACCGGCCGCGAAGTAGTAGAGGACGGCCGCGGCCAGGAAGGAGACGGTGTCGGCCGACAGGATCGTCCGCCGGGCCCGCACCCAGGCGCGGGGCACGGCGACGCGCATCGAGCGGCCCTCGTGCACCTCGTCCTTTATCCGTTCGAAGAAGACCACGAACGAGTCGGCGGTGATGCCGACCGCCACGATGAAGCCGGCGATGCCGGCCAGGCTGAGCGTGAACCCGATCTGGGTGCCGAGGATGACCAGCATCGCGTAGGTGAGCGCGCCGGAGACGAGCAGCGAGGCGATCGTCACCAGACCCAGCGCCCGGTAGTAGATCAGCGAGTAGACGACGACCAGGATCAGGCCGATGCCGCCGGCGAGCAGCCCGGCCTTGAGCTGGGACGTGCCGAGCGTGGCCGACACCGTCTGCGACTGCTGCGCCTTGAAGGTCAGCGGCAGGGCCCCGTACTTCAGCTTCTTGGCCAGGTCGTTCGCCGTGCTCTGGGTGAAGTTGCCGGTGATCGAGGTGGCCTGGCCGTTGATGGCCGTCGTGTTCACCGGGGCCGAGATGACGCGCCCGTCCAGCGTGAAGCCGACGAAGTCGGCGCACGGGGTCGAGGCCGCCGAGCACGACGTGGCCGGCGGGAAGTTCGTGGCGTCGCTGGAGCCGATGTTGTGGGCGCCGGTGTACTTCGCCCACGCATTGCTGCCGCTGGACTTCAGGGTGAGCTGGACCGACCAGCTGGCGCTGGTGGTGCTGGTCTGGGCCGAGGCGCTGTCGACCTCGGTCCCGGGGACCACCACGGGCCCGAGCAGATAGGCGATCGTGCCGGTGTCGTCGCACGCCATGTAGTAGTCGTTCTTCGGATCCGGCGCGTCCTGGCTGGTGGAGCAGTCGAAGTTGGTGAGCAGCTTCTGCACCGACTGGGCGAGCGTGTCACTGAGGCCGCCGGCCTTGTAGACCGAGTCCGGCGCGGGCAGGTTCACGAGCTTGTGCAGCTGGGCCACCGACTTCAGGCCGCAGGTGGGCGCCGCGGCCGGGGTGGATGCGGTCGCCGACGGGCTCGTGGTGGCCGTCGAGGTCGACGCCGGTGTCGTGGCGGTGCTCGCCTTCGGCGGGCTCGACGTGCCGGTGGTCGGCGCGGCCAGCGGGCGCTCGTGCAGCCCGTTCGGCGCCTTCGAACCGCTCGCCGACGATGACGTGGACGCGCTGGGCGAAGTCGAGGTGGAGCTCGACGAGGCGGCGGAGGAGCCAGCGCCGGACGGGCTGGCCGAGGACGTCGAGGTCGGCGCGGCCGCGGCACCGCAGCTGATCGGGGTCGCCGGCGCGACCAGGCCGCGGAAGTTGAGCTTGGCGGCCGCACCGAGCTTCGCGACGTCGGTGGCGGTGCCGCCCGGGATCGAGACGACGATCTCGTCGCTGCCCTGCTGGATGACCTCGGCCTCGGTGACGCCGGTGCCGTTCACCCGGTCGCGCATGATCTGCAGCGCCTGGCTCATCGCCGAGCTGGACGGCGGCTTCCCCTGGGGCGCCCGCGCCTGGAAGATCACCTGCTGCCCGCCGACCAGGTCGAGCCCCAGCTTCGGCGTGTGCCGCTTGCCCGGGAAGAACACGACGAGATACAGCAGCGCGAGCAGTGCGAGCAGCGCGAGGAAGTAGCGCCCGACGCGCAACGTTCCGGGGGGTGGTGCCACGGGGAAGGTCTCCTCGGCGGATCTCGGGGTGTGGATCTTGGTGGCGCTGGCGCAGGATCGGCGCGCGGGCCGCACGACAGTATGACCGACGACGCCTCAGAGCCGATTGTGGGCGCCGCGGAACGGGTCAGGAGGCTGGGTCAGCACCGCCCTCGGCCGCGCCCCGGTACTGCGCCGGCAGCGACTCCAGGTCCCGCAGCGCCGCCAGCGCCCACCTCACCTCGACGCCGGGCGCGATCGACAGCAGCACCGTCTCGTCGTCGTTGCGGGCGACCACGGTGCCGTACAGGCCGGAGGTCGTCATCACCTCGCTGCCGACGGTGATCTGCTCGGCCCGCTCGGCCGCGACGGCCGCCTGCCGGCGCCGGGCCCGGGCCGAGAAGGCCAGCAGGGCGACGACGACGACCACGAAGATGACGAGCGTGATGAGGCTGTTCACGGCGCGGTGCTTTCCAAACTGCGAGGTGTTGCCGAAACTCGGACGAAAGGTAGGGCCGAGCCTACGCGTCGAACAGGCTCGGTCCCTGGGTCGGCGTCCGCGGCGGGGTGAGGCCCAGATGCTCCCAGGCGGCCGGCGTGGCGACCCGCCCCCGCGGTGTGCGGGCCAGCAGGCCGGCCCGGACGAGGAACGGCTCGGCCACCTCTTCCACCGTCTCGACCTCCTCGCCGACCGCGACGGCGAGGGTGCCGACCCCGACCGGCCCGCCGCCGAAGCGGCGCACGAGGGCGTCGAGCACGGCCCGGTCGAGGCGGTCCAGCCCGACCTCGTCCACGTCGTAGACGGCCAGCGCGGCCCGGGCCACCGGCTCGGTGACGATGCCGTCGGCCCGCACCTCGGCGAAGTCCCGGACCCGGCGCAGCAGCCGGTTCGCTATCCGGGGCGTACCGCGGGACCGGCCGGCGATCTCGGCCGCGCCGTCGGGCCGCAGGTGGACGCCGAGCAGCTCGGCCGAGCGGACGAGGACCTGCTCGAGCTCGGCGCTGTCGTAGAAGTCCATGTGGCCGGTGAACCCGAACCGGTCGCGCAGCGGGCCGGTGAGCAGGCCGGCCCGGGTGGTCGCCCCGACCAGGGTGAACGGCGACAGCTCGAGCGGGATCGCCGTCGCCCCCGGGCCCTTGCCGACCACCACGTCGACCCGGAAGTCCTCCATCGCCATGTAGAGCAGTTCCTCGGCCGGCCGGGCGATGCGGTGGATCTCGTCGATGAACAGCACCTCGCCGTCGGTGAGGCTGGTGAGCAGCGCCGCGAGGTCGCCGGCCCGCTCGATCGCCGGGCCGCTCGTGACCCGGATCGGGGTGTTCAGCTCGGCGGCGATGATCATCGCCAGGCTCGTCTTGCCCAGCCCGGGCGGCCCGGAGAGCAGGACGTGGTCGGGCGGGCGGTTGCGTCGCAGCGCGCTCTCGAGCACCAGCTGGAGCTGCTCGCGGACCTTCGGCTGCCCCACGAACTCGGTCAGCCGCTTCGGCCGCAAGGAGGCTTCAACAGCTGACTCATCCGGCGAAATCGGATCTTGTCGGGCCCACTCGCTGCGCTCGGGGCCGTCCTGCGATCCGAGCGCAAGCTCGCTTCGCTCGCGCGCCGCCGGGCCCTTCGCGCGAGCGCTCATCGCGTCGTGGTCGCCTTCGGAGGAGGTCACTTCGTCCGTCCGAGGAGCTGGATGCTGCGCCGCAGCAGGGCCGACACGTCGGGCTGGTCGCCGGCCACCACGTCGGCCGCCACCACGTCGACCGCCTCGGCCGCCTCCTTGCCGGTGAAGCCGAGCCCGGCCAGGGCGTGCGCGAGCTGGTCGCGCCACGGGGCGACGGCGGTGACCGCCCCGCCCACCTGCACCGCGGCGTCCGACCCGTCGATGGAGCCGATCCGGTCGCGCAGCTCGATCACGATCCGCTCGGCGCCCTTGCGGCCGATACCGGGCACCTGGGTCAGCGACGCGAAGTCGCTCGTGGCGATGGCCCGCCGCAACTCCCGCGGCGGGTGGACGGCGAGCATCGTCTGGGCCAGCTTCGGGCCCACGCCGTTGGCGGTCTGAAGCAGCTCGAACAGCGCCCGCTCGTCGTCGTCGGCAAAGCCGTAGAGGGTCAGCGAGTCCTCGCGGACGACGAGGCTGGTCGCCAACCGGGCCGGCTCCCCCACCCGCAGGCGAGCCAGGGTGCCGGGCGAGCAGGAGACGGCCAGGCCGACCCCGCCCACCTCGACGACGGCGCCGTCCGGGCCGAGCGCGGCGACGGTGCCGCGGACGCTCGCGATCATGATCGGTCCTCCTGCAGGTGTCGTTGGGCGGCGGCGAGCGCGACCCGGGAGGACTCGATCTCGTTCTCCGGCAGCTCGAGCTCCTCGCGGATCGCCAGCGCCCGGGCAAAGTGGTCGCGGGCGTCGCCCCAGTGCCCCTGGTCGTAGTCGTTCTTGCCGGCGTGCTGGTGGGTGAACGCGTCGATGACCGGCCCGAACCGGGCCGCGGCCGGGAGCAGCTCGGTGAACAGCATGTTCGACTCGGCGAACTCGCCCCGGCACTGGTGCACGTGGGCCAGCCGGACCCGGGCCGTGTGCTGCTGGGCCGCGGTACCCGCGACCTCGGCCCGGTCGACGGCGGCGTCGGCCTCGTTGAGGGCCTCGTCCAGCTCGCCGAGGCCGCGGAGCAGGACCACGAAATCGGCGCGGGCGATCAGCTCGGCGATCTCGTCCGGGGCGGCGCGGATCTCGGTGCGCAACTGCTCCACGCGGGCCCGGGCGGCGGCCGGGTCCGGGTAGACCTCGCGCAGGGTCTCGGGGTCGAGGCTCGGGTCGGTCATCGGGCCACCCGGGCCAGGGCGTCGGTGAGCTTCGTCTGGGCGCTGCCCCGCCAGACCTGGCAGATCGCGAGCGCGAGCGCGTCCGCCGCGTCGGCCGGGCGGGGTGTGTCGGCCAGCCGCAGCAGGCGGGTGACCATGGCCCCGATCTGGGCCTTGTCGGCGACCCCGGAGCCGGTGACCGCGGCCTTGACCTCGCTCGGGGTGTGCAGGGCGACCGGGAGACCGGCCCGGGTGGCGGCCACGATCGCCAACCCGGCGACCTGGGCCGTGCCCATGACGGTCCGGACGTTGTGCTGGCTGAACACCCGCTCGACGGCGACGACGTCGGGGCGGTGGGCGGTGATCGCGGCGACGATGGCGTCGGCCTGGGCGACGAGGCGGTCGCCGTACGGCCCGTCGGCCGGGGTGCGCACCACCTCGACGTGCACGAGCGTCAGCGGCCGGCCGGGCGCGCCGTCGACCACGCCGATCCCGCACCGGGTAAGGCCCGGGTCGACCCCCAACACTCGCACGGTGAACCTCTCGGTCGAACGGTCGTTCGGATCGCCAAGACTACGGCGCGCGGGTCGCGCCGCCGCTGCGCAACACGCGGTTTCACGTACCTTCGCGGTCCCGTAGTTTTCCAGGATGTCCGTCTACGACCTCGGCAAGCGGCGCAGCGCCGTCCGGCCCAGCCCGCTGTTCCTCGCCGTCGTCGCCGTCACCGCCCTCGGCGGCGTGATCGCCTGGGCCGAGAAGAGCCCCGGCTCCCGGTTCGGCGACTTCGGCGTCTTCCTGTTGGTCCTCGGCGGGTGGGTGATGTCGGTCTGCTTCCACGAGTTCGCCCACGCCTACGCCGCCTACCGGGCCGGCGACCGCAGCGTCGAGGCGCGCGGCTACCTGACCCTGAACCCGTTCAAGTACACGCACCCGTTCCTGTCGATCCTGCTGCCACTCGTGGCCATCGTCGGCGGCGGTTTCGCGCTGCCCGGCGGGGCGGTCTACCTGCACCCGCACGCATTCCGGAGCAAGGCGTCGCGCAGCCTCGCCGCGGCGGCGGGGCCGCTCACCAACGTCGCCTTCGCCGTGGTGCTGACCGGATTGGCGAGCAGCCACGAGGGCGAGGTCGCCCACCCGCGGTTCTGGTACGGCCTCGGCTTCCTCGGCGTGCTGCAGGTGACCGCGGCGGTGCTGAACCTGCTGCCGATCCCGGGGCTCGACGGCTACGCGATCATCGAGCCCTACCTCGACCCGGACACCGTCCGGGTCGGCGAGAAGATCAAGCCGTGGGGACTGCTCGGCGTCATCCTGCTGCTCTTCTACGCGACGCCGGTCAAGAACGCCTTCTTCGACCTGGTCGACGCGATCTACCGCGGCATCGGCGGCAGCGACGCGCTGCACTACTTCGGCTACCAGTTCTTCCGCTGGTGGGTGAAGGCGCCGTTCTGATCGCGCCTACTCGGCGCCGACGGCCTCGAGGATCTCGTCGCTGACGTCGAAGTTCGCGTAGACGTTCTGCACGTCGTCGCTGTCCTCGAGTGCGTCCACGAGCCGCAGGACCTTGCGGGCGCCGTCCTCGTCGAGCGGCACCTGGACACTGGGCAGGAACTGCGTCTCGGCCGAGTCGTAGTCGATGCCGGCGTCCTGCAGCCCGGTCCGCACCGCCACCAGGTCGGTGGCCTCGGAGATGACCTCGAACGCCTCGCCGAGGTCGTTGACCTCCTCCGCGCCGGCGTCGAGCACCGCCAGCAGGATGTCGTCCTCGGTCTGCCCGTTCTTCGGGACGATGATCACGCCCTTGCGGTTGAACAGGTACGACACCGAACCGGGGTCGGCCATCGAGCCGCCGTTGCGGGTCATCGCCGTGCGGACCTCGGTCGCGGCCCGGTTGCGGTTGTCGGTGAGGCACTCGATGAGCACCGCGACGCCGTTGGCCGCGTAACCCTCGTACATGATCGTCTGCCAGTCGGCCCCGCCGGCCTCGGCGCCCGAGCCGCGCTTGACCGCGCGGTCGATGTTGTCGACCGGGACGGAGTTCTTGCGGGCCTTCTGGATGGCGTCGTAGAGCGTCGGGTTGCCGTCCGGGTCACCACCGCCGGTGCGGGCCGCGACCTCGATGTTCTTGATCAGCTTCGCGAAGAGCTTGCCCCGCTTGGCGTCGATGACGGCCTTCTTGTGCTTGGTCGTCGCCCATTTGGAGTGCCCGCTCATGCTTCCTCTTCTTTCCGCGCGAATCGGTCTTTCCGCGAATCGCCGTCCAACGATCCATCGTAGTCAGCACCACGCATCGTAGGTCCGATGCGCCGGGCGCCCGGGCCTGGGACGCTTCAGGGGTGGACGGTTCAGGGGTGCACGTCGACGTCTACCCGGGGCTGTCGGCCGCCGACGTCGCCGAGCGGGTGGCAACCGGCCGCACGAACGCCGTCGACCAGCGCACCAGCCGCACCGTCGGCGAGATCGTGCGGGCCAACGTCTTCACCGTCTTCAACGGCCTGCTCACCACCTTGTTCGCCCTCACCCTGGCCACCGGACGCTGGCAGAACAGCCTGTTCGGCGCCGTGATCGTCGCCAACGCGGCCATCGGCATCGTCCAGGAACTTCGGGCCAAGCGGACGCTGGACCGGCTGGCCGTGCTGAACGCCGCCCCGGCCCGGGTCGTGCGCGACGGCAACACGGTCGAGGTCGCGCTGGGTGAGGTGGTCGAGGACGATCTCGTGGAGCTGCGCGCCGGCGACCAGGTGCCGGCCGACGGCGACGTCGTCACCTCGGCCGGGCTGGAGCTGGACGAGTCGCTGCTGACCGGGGAGTCGGACGCGATCGCGAAGGCGCCCGGCGACGACGTCCGGTCGGGGGCCATCGTCGTGGCCGGGCAGGGGCGGTTCCGGGCGACCGGCGTCGGGGCGAGCGCCTACGCGACCCAGCTGGCCACCGAGGCCCGCCGGTTCACGGTCACGCACTCCGAGCTCGTCGCCGGCACCAACAAGCTGCTGCGCTGGATCTCGCTGATGATGCTCGTCGTCGGCCCCCTGCTGCTCTGGAGCCAGTTCCACAGCAAGGACAACCACGGCTGGCAGGACGCGGTCACCGGCGCCGTTGCGGCGCTCGTCGGGATGGTCCCGGAGGGGCTCGTGCTGCTCACCAGCCTGGCGTTCGGGCTGGCGACCGTCAGCCTGGCCCGCCGGCAGACGCTCGTGCAGGAGCTGCCGGCCGTCGAGGGGCTGGCCCGGGTGGACGTCGTCTGCCTCGACAAGACCGGGACGCTCACCCACGGAGACGTCGCCTTCGACCGCCTCGAGGTGCTTTCCGGGTCCGCGCACGCTGACGTGGAGCAGGCGCTCGGCCTGCTCTGCGGCGCACCGGACGCGAACGCCACGGCCGCCGCCGTGGCGAGCGCCCTACCGCCCCCCACCTGGCGCCCGACGGACGCGATCCCGTTCTCCTCGGCCCGCAAGTGGTCGGCGGTGGTGGCCGACGGGCACGGCTACTGGGCGCTCGGGGCGCCGGAGATGGTGCTCCCCCGGCCGTCCGGCCCGGCGGCCGAGCTGGCCCGGGCCCGGGGCGACGAGCAGGCGGCGGCCGGGCGGCGGGTGCTGCTGCTGGCCCGCGCGGCCGAACCGCCCGCGGCGGCTCCGGCCGCCGAGCCCACGCTGCCGGCCGACCTCGAGCCGGCTGCGCTGGTGGTGCTGGCCGAGCGGATCCGCGCCGATGCGGCCGACACCCTGCGGTACTTCACCGAGCAGGACGTCCGGCTGATCGTGATCTCCGGCGACAACGCCCGGACGGTCGGCGCGGTCGCGGCCGCGGTGGGCGTGCCCGGGATCGGCGGCCCCGACGATGCCCTCGACGCCCGGACGCTCCCCGACGACCTGGACGGGCTCGGGGCGATCCTCGAGCACCGCTCGGTGTTCGGCCGGGTCACCCCGCACCAGAAGCGGTCGGTGGTCGCCGCCCTGCAGCGGCGCGGGCACGTCGTCGCGATGACCGGCGACGGCGTCAACGACGCCCTCGCGCTCAAGGACGCCGACATCGGCGTCGCGATGGGCAACGGCTCCCCCGCCACCCGGGCGGTGGCCCAGCTCGTGCTGCTCGACGGCCGGTTCGCGCACCTGCCGGACGTCGTGGCCGAGGGGCGGCGGGTGATCGCGAACATCGAGCGGGCCGCGAACCTGTTCCTGGTCAAGAACATCTACTCGCTGCTGCTGGCGATCGTCACCGCCGTGACGCTGACGGCCTACCCGCTGGCCCCGATCCAGCTCACCCTCATCTCGACGCTGAGCATCGGGATCCCTGGCTTCGTCCTCGCCCTCGGCCCGAACCGGCGCCGCTACGTGCCGGGCTTCCTGCGCCGGGTCCTGCGCTTCGCGGTGCCCACGGGCGCGGTCATCGGCGCGGCGGCCTACGCCGGCTACCGGCTGGCCCGCGTCCTGGATCCCCACGGCGGGGTGGCCGGGGACCGGACGACCGCGACCCTTGTCGTCCTCATCGTCGGGCTGTGGACGCTGCTGGTGCTCGCCCGCCCGATCAAGGGGTGGAAGCTGGCGCTCGTCGCGGTGATGGCGCTGGCGGCGGCCGGCGTGGTGGCGATCCCGCCGCTCGGTCACGGGATCTTCCTGCTGTCGCCCACTCCGCTGCGGGTCGGGATCGCGGCCGCGGTCGGCGCGGCCGGTGCGCTGCTCGTGGAGCTCGCCTACCGCGCGGTCGAGCGGCTGCTCACCGCGGTTCAGGCCTCGCGGACGATGTCGACGAACAGCGCGTGAATCCGCGGGTCGCCGGTCAGTTCGGGGTGGAACGAGGTGGCCAGCAGCGGGCCCTGGCGGACCGCCACCACCCGGCCGTCGTGCTCGCCGCCGCTCACGTGGCCGATCGCGGTGGCGTGCGGCCCGACCTCCTGAACCCACGGCGCCCGAATGAACACGGCCCGCATCGGCTCGCCGGTGATCCCGTCGACCGCGAGATCCTCCTCGAAGGAGTCGACCTGGCGGCCGAAGGCGTTGCGCCGGACGGTGATGTCGATGCCGCCGAACGTGGCCTCGAGCGGTGACCCGCCGGCGTCGACCCGGTCCGCGAGCAGGATCATCCCGGCGCACGACCCGTACACCGGCAGGCCGTCGGCGATGCGCTCACGCAGCGGCTCGAAGAGTTCGAAGATCTTGGCCAGCTTGACGATGGTGGTCGACTCGCCGCCGGGCAGTACCAGGCCGCCGACCTTGGCCAGCTCCTCGGGCCGGCGCACGATCACCGCATCGGCCCCGGCCTGGGTCAACGCGCGCAGGTGCTCGCGCACGTCACCCTGCAGGGCCAGGACACCAACGGTCAGCACGCTGGTCGCACCCCGTCGCCGCGCAGCCCTTCCCGCACCAGGTTGCGGGCCAGGACGCTCGGCTTGACCCCGAGATCCGCGGCGCGGCGCTCGAGCGCCCGGATCTCGCCGGGGTCGAGCCGGAACGAATACACGACCGAACTTCCCTTCTGTCGTCGTGGACGTTCGGCAAGACCGTCGGTGACGACCGCGTCGATCGCGTCGAAGTCGGCCATTTCGCGCTCGACCTCTCGCACGAGCGCTTGGTGAATGTCCTCCACACCGTCCATTGCGCGGACGCTAGCCACGGCCGGCGACAGTTCTCGAACCCGGCGAGAGGGGGTGCTCCCGGAGTTGTATGACGGATTCGTCATACAGTCCCGGAACCTGTCGCCTGTTGCCGGGCGAGGCACCGCGCGATGCGCCGGACGCGCCCGCCCCACTACCAGCCGCGCTCGGCCAGGCGGTGCGGCTGCGGGATCTCCTCGACGTTGATGCCGACCATGGCCTCGCCGAGCCCGCGCGAGACCTTGGCGATCACGTCGGGGTCGTCGAAGAACGTCGTCGCCTTGACGATCGCCTCGGCCCGCTGCGCCGGGTTGCCGGACTTGAAGATGCCGGAGCCGACGAACACGCCCTCGGCACCGAGCTGCATCATCATCGCGGCGTCGGCCGGCGTGGCGATGCCGCCGGCGGTGAAGAGCACGACCGGCAGCTTGCCGAGCTGCGCGACCTCGCGGACCAGCTCGAACGGCGCCTGCAGCTCCTTGGCCGCGACGAACAGCTCGTCCTCGGGCAGGTTCTGCAGGCGACGGATCTCGCCCCGGATCTGCCGCATGTGGGTGGTGGCGTTCGAGACGTCGCCGGTGCCGGCCTCGCCCTTGGAGCGGATCATCGCCGCACCCTCGGTGATCCGGCGCAGTGCCTCGCCGAGGTTGGTGGCGCCGCACACGAACGGCACGGTGAACTGCCACTTGTCGATGTGGTTGGCGTAGTCGGCCGGAGTGAGGACCTCGGACTCGTCGATGTAGTCGACGCCGAGGCTCTGCAGCACCTGTGCCTCGACGAAGTGCCCGATGCGGGCCTTGGCCATCACCGGGATCGAGACCGCGCTGATGATGCTGTCGATCATGTCCGGGTCGCTCATCCGCGACACGCCGCCCTGGGCCCGGATGTCGGCCGGCACCCGCTCGAGGGCCATGACCGCGACCGCGCCCGCATCCTCGGCGATCTTCGCCTGCTCGGCGGTGACGACATCCATGATGACGCCGCCCTTGAGCATCTCGGCCATGCCGCGCTTCACCCGCGCGGTACCCACTGCGTGCATTTCAAGAGCAGCATGCTGTTCGGACATGGCGCCGATTCTACGGCCCTCGGCGGTGACGAAGAGCCGGCCGGGGCAGGCCGCTGCGGATCCGGTGGCCTGCCCCCGCCCGGGAAGGCCTCAGCCGCTGACCGGCGTGCCGATCGTCGCCAGCACGACCCAGGTGTTGCCGGGCACGAGCGGCAGCGGCTTGCCGGCGACCGTCCTCAAGGTGGTGCCCGAGCTCAGCTTCGGCCGCGACCAGGTGCCGCTGATGCGGTGGCCGTGCCGGAAGACCTGCACCTTGCCCGAGCCGACGGTGTAGGTGAACTGTGACGGGTTGCCGTTGACGTCGGTGTCGGCCGGGTGCGCGTCGACCCGGCACAGCTGGACGATCACGTTGGTGGCCGTGACCGGCTTGCCCTGCGAGTCGACCTGCCGCTGCCCGCCGATGTAGCGGACGTACTTCTGCAGGTGGGTGTCGTAGCGGAACTCCACCGCCGTCCCGCCCGCGTTCGACCCCCGGACCACGGTGCGCACGTCGGTGCCCTTGGCCGCCGGCAGTCCGGCGTCGCTGGCCTGGAACGTCCAGCCGATGCTGCGCGGGGCGTTCGTCTTCGTCGTCTTGGCCACCTGGGCCAGGTTCAGCGCGAGGTTGATGTAGCCGTGGTCGTTCGGGTGCGGCGAGCGGAAGTAGTAGGGCGCGCCGGCGTCGTTGCTCCAGCTGGTGATGCCCGACGCGTGGACGCGCGGGAGCGAGTCGTGCGCGCCGCCGGAGTAGGCCTCGGTGATCTTGCCGAACTGCAGCAGCAGGTCGGGGTCGCTCGGCCGGGTGCTGCGGACGTAGCCGACCTTGGTCGGTTTGTTGGTGCCGAAGATCGCCGCCAGCCGGGTCAGCCCACCCTCGACGGCCTCGATGTAGACGATGTCGGCCTGGTTGATGCCCACCTGCGGCCGGCCGGGCTCGGTGTCGTCGATCTTCACCGCGATGACCGGCGACTTCGGCACGCCGCCCAGGCCGGTGAACGGGTTCCGGGCCGGCGGCGGCGCCGGCGTGCTGGGGGCGGCGCTCGTCGTCGTCGGGGCGGACGAGGTGACGGCCGGGGTCGACGCCTTCTGCTTCGGCTTGCTGTCGCCGCCGCACGCAGCGGCGCTGCCCAGCAGGGCGGCGGCGGCGAACGAGGCCGCCGCGGCGCGCAGCAGGCGGTGGGAGTTCATGGTCGATCCTCTTCCGTCGTGGGGGTGGGCGGGCGCGCTGCGGCTCCCGCTCCGCTGGGAACGGTGTCGTCGATGTCGAAGAACTCGGGCATCGCCCGCCGCCCGGCCATCCGGAACAGCCGGGGCAGGCGCCGCACTCGCAGTGCCCGCGTGTCGCGGACAGCGTCATTGTAGAAACGCCGGGCGATGAGCACGCGGGCGGCGGCCTCCTGCAGCTCCTCGGCCACATCGGGGCGCAGCAGCGCCGGGGCGCCGGCCAGCTCGCTCACGGCCCGGCCGACCGCGTTCTCGGTCTCCTGCCGGCGGACGTCGGCGTCCGCCGCCGCCAGCGCCTCGCGGGCGATCCGGTCGAACTCGGCGCGGCGCGCGTCCGGCACGCCGCTGTCGGCGGACTCGGCCGCGTGCAGCAGGGCGGCGGCCCGGCGGACCAGCTGGGCGTCCATGGCGGCCTGGGCGGCGTCGACCCGGGCGTGCAACCGGTCGAGCCGGGTGAGGGTGAACGTCACCCAGAGGGTCAGCAGGATCGCGACGACGACGGCCACGATCAGCCAGCCGACGGGGAGCACCGTCCGACTCTAGGCGACGCCGGACAACGATCAGGGAAGCAACCCGGCCCCGGCGATGGCGAGTTCGTAGACGCGCAGCACCTGGGTCACGATCACCGACCAGTCGTACGGGGCGACCGCGCCCACCCCGGCGGCGACCAGCCGCTGCCGCAGCGCCGCATCGTCGAGGACGGCGGTGAGCGCGCCGGCCAGGCCGGCCGCATCGCCGACCGGGAACTGCAGGCCGGCGGCCCCGCCGCTGAGGACCCGCCTGAACGCCTCGATGTCGCTCGCGACGATCGGGGTGCGCGCCGCCATCGCCTCGAGCAGGATCACGCCGAAGCTCTCCTGCCCGGTGTTCGGCGCGCAGTACACGTCCACGCTGCGCAGCAGCCGGGCCTTGTCGTCCTCGCTGACCTGCCCGAGCAGGTCGACGTGCGACGCGACCGCGGCCGGCAGGCCGGCCCGGAAGTCGTCGGCGTCTCCGCGGCCGGCCACCAGCAGCCGCAGGTCGGGCCGCTGCGGCACCAGGCCCTCCAGCGCCGCCACGAGCACGTCCATGCCCTTGCGCGGCTCGTCGTAGCGGCCGATGAACCCGATCGTGCCGCCGCGGCCGTCGTACGGGCGGGGGAAGCCGTCGAACGGCTCGGCCTCGGCGTAGTGGGCCACGGCGACGCCGTTCGGGATCACCACCGCGTCGGCGCCCAGGTGCTCGACGATCACCTTGCGGGCCGCCGGCGACACCGCGATCCGGCCGGAGAGCTTCTCGAGGAACGGCTGCAGCACGGTGTCGAACATGGCCAGGAAGCGCGAGCGGACGGTCGCGGCGTGGAACGTCGCGACCAGCGGGCCGTCGTGGATCATGCAGGTGAGCAACGACAGGCTGGGCGGGGCCGGCTCGTGCACGTGGACGACGTCGAAGTCGCCGTCGCGCAGCCACCGCCGCACCCGGGCCGCCGAGACGACGCCGAACTGCAGCCGGGCCACCGAGCCGTTGTACGGGATCGGCACCGCCTTCCCGGCCGCGACGACGTAGGCCGGCCGCCCCGGGAGGTCCTCGTCCCCCGGCGCGAGCACCGAGACGGTGTGCCCGAGTTCGAGCAGGATCTCGGCGAGGTCGCGGACGTGCGCCTGGACGCCGCCGGGGATGTCCCAGGAGTAGGGGCAGACGATGCCGATGCGCACGGTCAGGCCTCGGCCGCCGCTACCGTCGCCCGGGGCGTCAGGTCGGCGACCCAGAGCCGCTGCAGCATGTGCCAGTCGGCCGGGCGCCGGGCGATGCCCTGCGCGAAGTAGTCGGCCAGCAGCTGGGTGCCGGTCGTGACCCGGTCGCGCAGATGCCCCTCGGGCAGGTCGAGCGGCGCGCCGACGTCGAGCCCCCAACTGTCCTCGAGGAAGTGGGGGTGCGCCGGCAGCAGGGCCGCGCCGGTCATCGCCGCGAGCAGGGCCGGGCCGGGCGGCATGCGGGCCGGCTCGCCGAAGAAGCTGACCTCGACGCCGTGGCGGGAGAGGTCGCGGTCGGCGAGCAGGCAGACGACGCCGTTGGCGCGCAGCCGCTCGGCCAGCACCTCGGTCGGGGGCCGCCGGCCGCCGGTCAGGGCGATGACCTCCATGCCGATGCTCTCCCGGTAGGCGACGAACCGGTCGAAGACCGACTCCGGCTTGAGCCGCTCGGCGACGGTCGTGAACGTCCCGTTGTGGTGGACGAGCCACAGGCCGCTGACGTCCCAGTTGCCCGAGTGCGGCAGTGCGAGCACGATGCCCTTGCCCCGCGCGAGGGCGTTGTCGATGTGCTCCATCCCGGTCATGTTGCGCTCGATCTCGGCCGTGACCGCCTGGTGGTCCATCGTCTCGAGGCGGAACGTCTCGAGCCAGTAGCGGGAGTAGGAGCGCAGCGCGTCCCCGACCAGCGTGTCCATGCGCAGCTCCGACACGGCCGGGCCGACCACCCGGCGCAGGTTCTTGCGCAACTGCTGCGCGCCGCCGCCGTTGCGCACCGTGGCCGCGTCGGCGGCTGCGCGGAACGCCCGCTCGGACAGCCCGCGCGGCATCGCCTTGACGACGTTCCAGCCGGCCGCGTACCCGAGGCCGACGGCCCGATCGCGAGCGGCGTCGAGCATCAGGCGTCCGCGGGCTGCACGGGCGCCTGCGCCGCCCGCAGTGCCTTCGACTGGGTCCACACGGTGGCGAAGCGCTGCCCTACGGTGATCGTCGACGCGGCGACCAGCAGCCACAGCGCGACGGCCAGGACGTACGGCACGTGGTAGCCCGGAAGCCCGGTGAGCCCGGTGCCGACCAGGACGATGATCAGCCGCTCGGCCCGCTCGGCCACGCCCACCGTGGCGGTGAGGCCGGCCGCCTCGGCCCGGGCCCGGATGTAGGACGTGAGCGAGCCGAGGATCAGGCACAGCAGTGCCGCGAGCAGCATCCACCGTTCCCCGTGCCGCGCGTAGTACCAGGCGATGGTGCCGAAGACGGCCGCGTCGGCGATCCGGTCGCAGGACGAATCGAGCACCGCACCGAAGGCCGAGCCGCCGGCGCCGGCGCGCGCGACCGCGCCGTCGACGATGTCGAGCATCACGAACGCCCAGATGAGCATCGTCCCGGCGAAGAACCAGCCCTGCGGGAAGAAGATCACGGCGCTCGCGACCGCGCCGATGGTCCCGACGAGGGTGATCGCGTCCGGGGTGACGCCGGCCCGGGCCAGGCGCGTGCCGAGGGGCGTCAACGCTCGCGACACTGCCTCACGGGCGTGGATGTTGAGCACGCTGCAGTGGTTTCCGTTCGTGTCGAGCCGGGGCGGGCGAAGCGCTGCTGTTGTGGGTCAACGATAGCCGTCGACCCCCCGAGATCGTCGGCGATAGCCGACCGATCTGTCGGCACGCCTTGTACGTCGACGCTCGTTGGGTGTCGAATGCCGGAATCGGTGCGTACGGTTCGGGATTCCCCGGTGACCCGGTGGCGACTAGTGGCGAGGTGCATGCATGTCGAACAAGAAGGCCGGCACGAAGACCGCAGCGGCCACGTTCGACACGGCGGACCGGCCCGAGAAGATCCGCAACGTGGCGCTGGTCGGCCACTCGGCCGCCGGCAAGACGACGCTCGTCGAGGCGCTGCTCGCGGCCACGACGACGATCCCGCGGGCCGGCTCGGTGACGGACGGGACGACGGTCAGCGACTGCGACCCGGTGGAGGTCGCGCAGCAGCGATCGGTCGCCCTGTCGGTCTGCCCGCTGGAGTGGGACGGCGTGGTGATCAACCTGCTCGACACGCCGGGCTATCCCGACTTCACCGGTGAGCTGCGGGCCGGGCTGCGCGCGGCCGACAGCGCGCTGTTCGTCGTGTCGGCCGCCGACGACATCGACCCCATCACGGTGTCGCTGTGGGAGGAGTGCGCCGCGCTCGGCACCCCCCGCGCCGTCGTGATCACGAAGCTGAACGCGCCGCGGGCCGACTACGAGGCCACGGTCGCGGCGTGCCAGCGGGTCTTCGGCGGCGACGACGGACAGGCCGTGCTGCCGCTCTACCTGCCCGACGGCGACAACGCCCTGATCGGCCTGCTCTCGCGGGCGCGCTACGACTACTCCGGCGGCTTCCCGCCGACCGAATCGCCGAGCGAGGCCGACCTCGAGGAGCAGCGGGGCGCGCTGATCGAGGCGATCATCAACAACAGCGAGGACGAGACGCTGCTCGACCGCTACCTCTCCGGCGAGGACATCGGCATCGAGGTGCTGGTCGACGACCTCGAGACCGCGGTCGCCCGGGGCACGTTCTACCCGGTGCTGCCGGTGTGCGCCGAGACCGGGCTGGGGCTGGCCGAACTGCTCGAGGTGCTCTCCGGCGGGTTCCCGTCCCCGGCCGAGGTCGACGTGCCGGAGACCCAGCCGCTGTACGGGACCGACACCAAGGTCGTCGAGTGCAACCCGGCCGGGCCGCTGCTGGCCGAGGTCGTCCGCACGACCGTCGACCCCTACCTCGGGCGGCTGTCGATCCTGCGGCTGTTCTCGGGCACGCTCACGCCCGAGACCGTCATCCACGTCTCCGGCCACGGCGGCGCCACCCGCGGCCACCCCGACCACGACGCCGACGAGCGGGTGGCCCAGATCTTCTCGCCGCTGGGCGCGACGCTGCGGCCGATCGAGCGGGCGATCGCGGGCGACATCTGCGCGGTCGGCCGGCTCGGGGTGGCCGAGACCGGCGACACGATCTCGGCCAAGTCCGCGCCGCTGCTGATGGCGCCGTGGGAGATGCCCGAACCGCTGCTGCCGATCGCCGTGCAGGCCGCGACCCGGGCCGACGAGGACACGATGGCCAAGGCGCTCGGGCGGCTCACGGCCGGGGACCCGACGGTGCGCATCGAGCGGCACGCCGACACCGGCCAGCTCGTGCTCTGGTGCCTCGGCGAGGCGCACGCCGACGTCGTCCTCGAACGGCTGCGGGCCACCGGCGCGCACGTCGACACCGTCCCGCTGCGAATCGCAGTGCAGGAGACGTTCACGAACGAGGCCCGCGGCCACGGCCGGCTGGTCAAGCAGTCGGGCGGGCACGGGCAGTACGCGGTGTGTGACGTCATGGTGACACCGCTGCCGCGCGGATCGGGCGTGCAGTTCGCCGAGAAGGTCGTCGGTGGCGCCGTCCCCTCGCAGTTCATCGGCTCGGTCGAGAAGGGCGTCCGGACCCAGCTCGCCCAGGGCCTCGACCAGGACCACGTGCCGGTCGTGGACGTGCTGGTCACGCTGCTCGACGGCAAGTCGCACAGCGTCGACTCCTCGGACGCGGCGTTCCAGACCGCCGGCTCGCTCGCGGTCAAGGACGCCGCGGCGAGCGGCAACCTGATGCTGCTCGAGCCGATCGCGGCCGTCGACGTCACCGTTCCGGACGCGCACGTCGGCGCGGTGCTCTCGGACCTGTCCGGGCGGCGCGGCCGGGTCACCGGCACCGAGCCGGACCCGTCGGCGATGGTGGGCATGGAGCGGACGGTCGTGCACGCCGAGATCCCGGACGCCGAACTGGTGCGCTACGCGACCTCGCTGCGCTCGATCACCGCCGGCACCGGCCGCTTCACGCGCACGTTCTCGCGCTACGACCTCGTCCCGCACAACGTCGCGTCCAGCCTGCGTGCCGCCGCCGAAACGTGACCGGCCGTCCCCGGTTCAGAGCCAGGTGCCGTCCCGGCCGCCCTTGAGTAGCCCGGCCGGCTTCGGCTGGTGCTGGGCCTTGATCGCGACGATGGCCGACCCGCGCACGACGCAGCCGCTGCCCGGTGCGGTTTCGTGCAGGATGTCGGGCTCGGTCTCGGCGAGCTGACGCCAGTGCCGCGCGACGGTGTTCGCGGCCGCGACGTCGGGCAGGTCCCGACCCACCACGACCCGGCTGCCACTGACGAGTTCGAGCCACACCTCGTGCAGGACGTGATCGGCCATCGGTCGGTCAGTTCGGCGGGAGCTTGAGCTTGGAGAGGTCGGGCATCTCCATGCCGGGCGGCAGGTTGGTCGGCAGGCCGCCCGGGCCGAACGCGCCGGGCGGGAAGCCGGCCGGCGTCCGCGGCTGTGTCGGGCCGCGCCCGCCCTTCGCCTGGCTGTTCTTGCCCTTCTTGGCCTTGCGGCTGTTCTTCGACGACTTCGTCGCGCTGCGCTTACGCATGCCCGGGATGCCCATGTTGCCGAGCTGGCCCATCATCTTGCGGGCCTCGAAGAACCGGTCGACGAGCTGGTTGACCTCGCTGACCGTGACGCCGGAGCCGTTGGCGATCCGCAGGCGACGCGAGCCGTTGATGATCTTCGGGTTCTCCCGCTCGAGCGGGGTCATGCCCCGGATGATCGCGGCGGTGCGGTCGAGGTCGCGGTCGTCGATCTGGCTGATCGCGTCCTTCATCTGACCCATGCCCGGCATCATCCCGAGCAGGTTGCCGATCGGCCCCATCTTGCGGATGGCCTGCAGCTGGTCGAGGAAGTCCTCGAGCGTGAACTGGTTGCCGGCCGCCAGCTTGGCGGCCATCTTCTCGGCCTCGTCCTCGTCGAAGTGCTTCTGCGCCTGCTCGATCAGGGTGAGCATGTCGCCCATGCCGAGGATGCGCGAGGCCATCCGGTCGGGGTGGAAGACGTCGAAGTCCTCGAGCTTCTCGCCGTTGGACGCGAACATGATCGGCTGGCCGGTCACCTCGCGGACGGACAGCGCCGCGCCACCGCGGGCGTCGCCGTCGAGCTTGGTGAGGACGACGCCGGTGAAGCCCACGCCGTCGCGGAACGCCTCGGCGGTGTTGACCGCGTCCTGGCCGACCATCGCGTCGACGACGAACAGGACTTCCTGCGGGTCGATCGCGGCCCGGATGTCGGCCGCCTGCTGCATCATCTCGGCGTCGATGCCGAGCCGGCCGGCGGTGTCGACGATGACCATGTCGTGCTGCTGGCGCCGCGCAAGGTCGACGGAGTCGCGGGCCACCTTGATCGGGTCTCCGACCCCGTTGCCCGGCTCGGGCGCGTAGACGGCGACACCGGCCCGCTCGCCCACGATCTGCAACTGGTTGACCGCGTTGGGCCGCTGCAGGTCGCAGGCGACCAGCATCGGGGTGTGCCCCTGCTCGCGCAGCCACCGGGCGAGCTTGCCGGCCAGGGTCGTCTTGCCCGATCCCTGCAGGCCGGCCAGCATGATCACTGTCGGGGGCTGCTTGGCGAACCGGAGCCGCCGGGTCTCGCCGCCGAGGATCGCGATGAGCTCCTCGTTGACGATCTTGATGACCTGCTGGGCCGGATTGAGGGCCTTGGACACCTCCTCGCCGCGGGCCCGCTGCTTGATGTTGGCGATGAAGTGCTTGACGACCGGCAGCGCGACGTCGGCCTCGAGCAGCGCGATGCGGATCTCGCGCGCCGACGCATCGATGTCGGCGTCGGTGAGCCGGCCCTTGCCACGCAGGCTGGTGAAGACGGCGGAGAGGCGGTCGGAGAGCGTGTCGAACACCCGCTCAGGGTACGTGGCCCGCCCCCCGGCCCGCAGCGACGGCTACAGCAGCCCGCGGCCGCCGTCGACGTAGATGACCTGCCCGGTGACGTAGCCCGACTCCTCGCCGGCGAAGAAGGCCACCGTGTTGGCGATGTCGTCCGGCACGCCGCCGCGGCGCACCGGCACGGCCGAGGCCGTCGCCTCGCGCATCGCCTCGATCGTGGTGCCGATCCGCTCGGCCGTCGCCTTCGTCATCGCCGTCTCGATGAACCCCGGGGCGATCGCGTTGGCGGTCACGCCGAACGGGCCGAGCTCGATGGCGAGCGTCTTCGTCAGCCCCTGCAGGCCGGCCTTCGCGGTCGAGTAGTTCGCCTGGCCCCGGTTGCCGAGCGCCGAGGTGGACGACATGCAGATGATCCGACCGTACTTGGCCTCGACCATGTGCTTCTGCGCGATCTGGCTGCAGAGGAACGCCCCGCGCAGGTGCACCTCCATGACGAGCGTCCAGTCGTCGTCGGTCATCTTGAACAGCAGGTTGTCGCGCAGCACCCCGGCGTTGTTGACCAGGACGTGCAGCCCGCCGAACTCGCCGACGAGCGTGTCGACCGCCGCCTGCACCTGGTCGCGCTTGGACACGTCCGCGCCCAGGCCGATGGCGGTACCGCCGGCCGCGGTGATCTGCTCGGCCACCGCCTGCGCGGCCTCCTGCTGCAGGTCGAGGACGCCGACCCTGGCGCCGTCCGCGGCCAGGCGCTGGGCGACCGCGGCGCCGATGCCCTGGGCGGCCCCGGTGACGAGCGCGACGCGGTTCTGAACTCCGGGCATGAGGACTCCTTCTACTTGTCTTCGAGCTACTTGTCTTCGAGCTACTTGTCTTCGAGCAGGCGGCGCACGCCGGCCAGCCAGCGATCCGGGTCGGACGCCTTCTGCGCCCAGAACGTAGCGACCTGCGGGTGCGGCAGGATCAGGAACCGCTCCTCGGCCAGCCCGGTCACCACAGAATCGGCCACCGCGTCGGCGGTGATGATCTCGCCGGACGCCGCCACGGCGCGGGCCCCGGGCTCGCCGGCCGCGAGCGGATCCATCAGCAGCGGCGTCGCGACCCCCAGCGGGCACAGGACGCTGACGCCGATCCCCTGCGCCCGGTAGGTGACGGCCAGCCATTCGGCCAGCGCCACCGCGCCGTGCTTGGTCACCGCGTAGGGGGCGTCGCCCGGGGAGGTGAGCAGACCGGCCGCCGAGGCGGTGTTCAACAGCCATCCGCGACCGCGCGCGACCATCGCCGGGACGACCGCGCGGGCCGCGTAGACCTGCGACATCACGTTCACGTCGAAGGCGCGGTGCCAGGCGTCGTCCGGGTCGTCCAGCCCGATGCCGGTGGCGATCCCGGCGTTCGAGCAGAACAGGTCGATCTGCCCCTCGCGGGCTAGCGTGCGGTCGACGAGCGCGTTGACGGCGGCGGCGTCGGTGACGTCGACGCACTCGGCGACGCCGTCGACCTCGTCGGCCACGCCCTGGGCGCCGCTGAGGTCGCGGTCGACCACGACGACCCGGCGGGCGCCGTCGGCGTGGAAGCGGCGGGCGAGCGCGGCGCCGATCCCGCTGGCGCCGCCGGTGACGACCGCGACCGCGTCGTTGATCTCCACGTCAGCTCCTCCCCAGCGCCCGCAGCAGGGCGAGATCGGTCGGCCCGGCCGGCGTGGGCAGCACGGCGAGCACCGGCGTCTGCACCCCGGCCTCGGCGTAGCGCTCCACGTGCTCGCGGCAGGCCTCGGGGTGGCCGTGCACGACCAGCGTGTCGACCACGTCGTCCGGAATCGCGGCCGCCGCCCCGGCCCGGTCGCCGGCCGCCCACGCTTTGTGCATCGCGGCCAACCGCTCGCCCCGGCCGAGCCAGTCGTGGAACGCGGCGTAGGCCGGGACGGTCAGGTAGGTCGAGAGCAGCAGCCGCCCGAGGTTGCGGGCGAACTCGGTGTCGTCGGTCGGGCAGACGAAGATCCGCGCGACCACCTCGGCCGCCGGGTTCTCGATCGCCGCGACGCACTGCCCGACGTCGGTCGCGGCCAGCCAGTTCAGGATCGCCCCGTCGGCCTCACGGCCGGCCAGGCGCAGCATCTGCGGCCGCAGGGCCGCGAGCACGATCCGCGGTGGCGGGGTCGGGGCCTGCTCGAGCTTGAACCGCTTGATCGTGAACGAGTCGAACTCGCCGTCGACCCGCTGGCCGGCGAGCGCCGCCCGGACCGCGCGCAGGACGTCCCGGCTGCGCTTGTAGGGCTCGTCGAATGCGAGGCCGTTCCAGTTGCCGACGATCACCGGGCTCGACGCCCCGAGGCCGAGGACGAAGCGGCCGGGCGCGGCCGCCTCCAGCGCCGCGGCCGACATCGCGATCAGCGCCGGGCCGCGGGTGTACACCGGGACGATCGCGGTGCCGAGGCGCAGCGTCGGCTCCCAGGCCGCGGCCAGGGCCAGCGGGGTGAAGGCGTCGGTGCCGTTGGTCTCGGCCGACCAGACGTCGGTGTAGCCGAGGTCGGGCAGGGCCCGGATGATCTCCGCGTGGTCGGGCAGTGGGACCCCGGTGAGCGGGATCGTCAGGCCCCAGCGCTGGTCGGTCATGCGGTTACCTCCAGAGCAGCGAGAACGAGGTCGGCGAGCTCGTCGCCCAGCTGGGCCGGCCGCTTGCGGCCGTTGGGCCGGTACCAGAGCGGCAACTCGTTGACGAAGCCGAAGATCGTGAACGTCACCGTGTCGGCACCGGCCACCGGGGCGAACTCGCCGGCGGCCTGGGCGTCACGGACGAGCCGCTTCACCGTGTCGTGGTAGCGGCGGCGGGCCCGGCGGTACTCCTGCGCGTGGTCGTCGCCGAGCCTGTTCATCTCCCGCCAGAAGACCAGGGCCGGCCGGGCGCTCGCGGCCGTCGTCTCGACGAGGTCGCGGATCAGGGCCCGCAGGGTCTCGGCCACCGGGAGCCCGCGAGCCAGGATCTCGTCCAGGTTCTGCAGCTGGCGGGTGATGAGGTCGCCGTAGACCTCGTAGAGCAGCGCCTCCTTGCTCGCGAAGTGGTGGTAGAAGCCGCCCTTCGCGACACCGGCGCGGGTGATCACCTGGGTGACGCTCGTGCCGTCGTACCCGTGTGCCGCGAACAGCTCGACGGCGGCGTCCAGGACGCGCGCGCGCAGGTCCGGGCCGGTCACGCGCGAGGGGCGTGGCGGCGCAGCTCCTCGCGCGCCACCGACCGCAGGTGCACCTCGTCCGGGCCGTCGGCCAGGTGGAGCGTCCGCAGCTGGGCCCAGGACTCGGCCAGCGGCGTGTCGGACGAGACACCGGCTGCCCCGAAGACCTGCACCGCGCGATCGAGGACGTAGGACGCCGCCCGCGGCGCCGCGACCTTGATGGCGGCGATCTCGGTGCGCGCGCCCCGGACCCCGACCGTGTCGATGAGCCAGGCCGTCTTCATCACCAGCAGCCGGGCCTGCTCGAGCGCGAGCCGCGACTCGGCGATCCACTCCTGCACCACACCGTGCGCCGCGATCGGCTGGCCGAACGTCGAGCGGGACGCGGCCCGTTCGCACATCAGCTCGACCGCCCGCTCGGCCATGCCCAGCGAGCGCATGCAGTGGTGGATGCGCCCGGGGCCGAGCCGGGCCTGGGCCATCATGAACCCGCCGCCCTGCGGGCCGAGCAGGTTCTCCCGCGGCACCCGCACGTTGTCGTAGTGGATGACGGCGTGCCCGCCGTGCGGCCCGTCGTCGTAGCCGTAGACGGTCGTCGAGCGCTCGATCTTCACGCCTGGCGTGTCGAGCGGCACCAGGATCATCGAGTGCCGCTGGTACTTGCCGGCCTCGGGGTCGCTGACGCCCATGACGATCGCGATCTTGCACTCCGGACGCATGGCGCCGGTCGACCACCACTTGCGGCCGTCGACGACGAAGTCGTCGCCGTCGGCGGTGATCGTCAGCGCGATGTTGGTGGCGTCGGAGGAGGCGACGTCCGGCTCGGTCATCGAGAAGCAGGAACGGATCTCGCCCTCGAGCAGCGGGTGGAGCCACTGCTCGCTCTGCGCGTCGGTGGCGAACATCGCCAGCAGCTCCATGTTGCCGGTGTCGGGTGCGGCGCAGTTCATGGCCTCGGGGGCGAGCGCCGCCGACCGGCCGGAGAGCTCGGCGATCGGGGCGTACTCGGCGACCGAGAGGCCGGCCCCGTGCTTCTCGTCGGGGAGGAAGAGGTTCCACAGCCCCTGCCTGCGGGCCTCGGTCTTGAGCCCGGCCAGCACCGCCGGCGTGCGGTACGGCGTGCCGGCGGCCCGGTTGGCCGCGGCCTGCTCCTCGAAGGCGTGCTCGGCCGGGTAGACGTGCTGATCGAGGAACGCGCCGACCTGCTCCTGCAGCTGCTGCGATCGCTCGCTGTGCGCGAAGTCCATGGGTGGTCTCCTTATCGGTCGGCGAGCGCGGCGAGGGCCGCCTGCAGAAGGACGGGGACGGCGGCCCCGAAGTGGTCGAAGCCGGCGCCGACGGTCTTGCCGGCCAGGTAGCGGTGATGGATCCCCTCGGCGACGACGGCGAGCTTGAAGTAGCCGAAGCCGATGTACCAGTTCAGGTCGGTCAGGTCGCGCGGCGAGCGTTCGGCGTAGCGGGCGATCATCTGCTCGCTGGTGAGGAAGCCCCGCTCGGCCCGCATCTGCGGCATGACGGTGTCGCCCTGCTGCGCGAGGTCCTGGTAGACGACCATCAGGCCGAGGTCGGTCAGCGGGTCGCCGAGCGTCGCCATCTCCCAGTCGACGACGGCGGCGATCCGGTCGATGGCGGGCGTGAACATGACGTTGGTCAGCCGGTAGTCGCCGTGGACGATGCCCGGCGCCGACTGCTCGGGCAGCGTCGCGGTCAGCCGTTCGACGGTGGCTGCGAGCTCGTCCAGCGGCCGCGTCTCCGACGCCTGCCACTGCTGGTGCCAGCGCTTGACCTGGCGGGTCAGGAAGCCGTCCGGGCGCCCGAAGTCGGCCAGCCCCACGGCGGCCGGGTCGACCTCGTGCAGGTCGACGAGCGTGTCGATGAGCAGCTCGCAGGAGCGGCGGGCCGCGTCGGCGGGCAGATCGCGCAGCAGCGCCGGCTGGTCGAGCACGACGCCGTCGACGAAGCCCATCAGGTAGAACCGGGCGCCCAGCACGCCCTCGTCCTCGCACAGCGCCACCGCCGGCGCGACCGGGACGCCGGTCGCCGCGAGCGCGCTGATGACCCGGTACTCGCGGACCATGTCGTGCGCCGTCGGCAGGACGTGGGCCAGTGGGGGGCGGCGCAGCGCCCAGGTGGTGGCGCCGTCGGTGATCCGGTAGGTCAGGTTCGACTTGCCGCCGGCGATCACCTCGCCCGCGAGCGGCCCGGCCCGCAGGCCGGGGTGCACGCTGTCCAGCCACGCGGCGAGCGCGTCGAGGTCTACGCCGGGGAGGTCCTGGGCCACGCCGCCGACCTTAGAGACCGACCGGTCGGTCGGTCAAGGGCGACGTGGCCGACCCGGTCAGCCGACGGGCTCGGGCACCTGCACCCGGGTCTGGTCGTGTGCGTACGAGGGCGCGACCCGCAGCAGGCGGGCGACCCCGCGGGGCAGGTACCAGTTCCACCGGCCGAACAGCGAGACCAGCGACGGTACGAGCACCGAGCGGACGATCGTCGCGTCGAGCAGGATGCCGATGCCGAGGCCCGTGGCGAGTGTCTTCAGGTCCGTACCCGGCCCCGTGGCGAGGGCCGCGAAGGCAAGGAAGAGGATCAGCGCCGCGCACGTGACCAGCCGGCCGGTGCGGGCGATGCCCTCGACCACCGCCCCGTCGGTCGACCGTGCGCCGTCGTACTCCTCCCGGATCCGGGACAGGATGAAGACCTCGTAGTCCATGGAGAGCCCGAACAGGAACGCGAAGACCATCATCGGGATCCAGAAGGTGACCGCCCCCGTGGCCTGGATGCCGAAGATCGCGTTCGAACCGTGCCCGTCCTGCCAGAAGAGCACCATCAGCCCGAGCGTGGCCGCCAGCGACACGAGGTTCAGCAGGACGGCCTTCAACGGCAGCAGCAGTGACCGGAACGCGCGCACCAGCAGGATGTAGGTGAGCACCGCGATCAGGAGCAGCATCAGCGGGAAGTTGCCGTAGACGGCGTGCAGGAAGTCGATCTGGGCCGCGCCCAGACCGGTGACGCCGAGGACACCGGGCAACTTGCCGGCCTCGCTGTTGACCCGACGGACGACCTCGACGCTCTGGGAGTTGACCGTCTCGTTGATCGGCACGACGACGATGACCGACTTGCCGTCCCGGTTGCTCGCCGGGCCGCTCGGGACGTAGGTGTGCTGGACGCCGTCGACCCTGCCCAACTCGGCCGCGACCTGCTTGGCCTGGTCGGTCTCGACCAGCACTTCGATCGGGGTGAGCAGGCCGGTGGTCTGGCCGCCCTGCTTCAGGGTCTGCAGGGCCTCGTAGGCCGGGCCGCTGCTCGCGAGCGAACCGGAGGACGCCTGGCCGATCTTGATGCCGAACAGGACGCCGACCAGGGCGCCCAGCGCCGCCAGCGCGGCGATCGCCGCGACCCACCGGCGCCGGACGATGAGCCGGGCCCACGCGCTCCAGGCCCGGCTGGCGCGGTTCTCGTGGCGCACCTTCGGCCAGTCGACCCGCGGGCCGATGCCGCCGAGGATGGCCGGGGTGAAGCTCAACGTGGTGAGCACGCTGGCCAGCGGGATCAGCGCGCCGCCGTAGCCCATGCTGCGCATGAACGGCACCGGCAGGACGACGAGCGCGAGCAGGCCGATGGCCACGGTGACGCCGCTGAACAGCACGGCGCTGCCGGCGGTCTCCATCGCGACGACCACCGCCTCGTGGTTATCGCGGCCGTGATCTCGTTCTTCGCGCCATCGGGTGACGAACAGCAGCGAGTAGTCGATGGCCACGCCGAGACCGACGAGCGCGACGAGGAACTCGACGATGAACGACACGTCGGTCAGGTAGGTGATCGGCAGCAGCAGGATGAACGTGCCGAGGATCGATGCGGCGGCCACGACCAGCGGCAGCAGGGCGAGGAACGAGCCGAAGACGAAGGCGAGCACCGCGAGGGCGCCGACCGCCCCGAGCAGCGTCTCGCCGAGCACGCCGGGGCCACCGCCGCTGTCGTTGCCGATGGCGAGCGGGTCTTCACCGGTGACGCCGACGGTCGCGCCGGCCGGCTTGCCCTGCTCGGCGGCGGCCTTGATCGGTTTGTCGAGCAGCTTGGCCGTGGGCGAGGGGTTGAAGCGGTAGAAGATCAGGGCGTAGGCGGTGCGGTCGTCCTTGGTCCGGAACGCCTTGTCCCCGGTGTTCGCCTCGTCGACCGCCCGCAGGTTGGGCACCGTGTCGGTGACCTTCTTGAACGTGTCGGCCACAGCGGCCTCGTTGCCGGTGATGGTCTTGCCGGCCGGCATCGTCACCGTGACCACGAACGGGTTGGTGTCACCGCCGTTGCCGAGCAGCGCCTTGATCTTGTGCGCGGCCTCGGTGCCCGGCTGCCCCGGCAGCGAGAAGTCGACGGTCAGCCGGTTCGACACCGTGCTGGACACGCCCGCGCCCACGATGATGACGAGCAGCCAGAACAGCATGACCAGGCGGCGGTGCCGCAGTACGAACTCAGCCCATCGGCGCATGGCGTCAACCCCCGTGGTTTCGGTTCGGCGAGCATAGGACCCACCGGTGACAACATGCAGACGTTTTTCGGGCGCCTCAGGTAACGGACGCGTGGAACAGCGAGCCGACACCGTAGGTCACGGCCGCGGAGAGCATGCCGAACACCAGCTGGCGCAGCCCGGAGAACCACCAGCTGCGCGCGGTGAACCGGGAGGCCAGTGCGCCGGCCCCGAAGAGCGCGACCGCGGCGAGGACGGTGGAGAGGACGACGTTGGTCGCCCCGAGCAGGTACGGCAGGACCGGGATGAACGCGCCGACACAGAAGGACAGGAACGACGAGCCGGCGGCGACGTACGGGCTCGGCAGCTGCGACGGGTCGACGCCCAGCTCCTCCTGCGCGTGCACCTTGAGCGCCTGCTCGGGGTCACTGGTGATCTGCCGGGCGAATTCGGCCGCCACGTCGGCGTCCACTCCCCGGGCCACGTAGGAGGCGGTGAGTTCGGCCAGCTCGGCGTCGGCGTTCACCGCCAGTTCCCGCCGCTCGACCAGGACCTCGGCGTGCGTGGACTCGTTCTGGCTCTGCACCGAGATGAACTCGCCGGTCGCCATCGAGAACGCGCCGGCCGCGAGTCCGGCGAAGCCGGCGAGCGCGACGGTCTTCGGTTCGGCCCGACCGCCGGCGAAGCCGACGATCAGGGCGAAGTTGGACACCAGCCCGTCCATCATCCCGAAGACCGTGGGGCGCAGCCACCCGCCGCTGACGTCGCGGTGCTGGTGGTGGATCTCGGGATTGGGCGACTCCGGCAGCGACAACGTGTCACTCATTCGCGGACACCTCCTCCGGCGCCTCGGCGGCGGGCTTCACGTCGGTGTACGGCGTCGCCTCACGTTCGGCCCGGAACCCGCCGTGGCGCAGGAACCAGGCCAGGCCGCCGAGGAAGACGATCAGGCTCGTCCAGTCGTTGAGCCGGAGCCCGAGGATGTGGTTGGCGTGATCGGTCCGCAGCGCCTCGATCCAGGCCCGGCCGACGGTGTAGCCCATCACGTAGAGCGCCATGACGTTGCCCCGCCCGAGGCGCAGCCGCCGGTCGAGCAGCAGCAGGCCCACGCCGATCGCGACGTCCCACACGGACTCGTACAGGAACGTCGGCTGGAAGTACCCCAGCACCGTGCTGTTCGTGCCCGGGCAGATCGTCGCGTGGCCGACGTTGATGTCCAGGCAGTGGATCTGCAGCTTCCAGGGCAGGCTCGACGCGCTGCCGTAGAGCTCGTTGTTGAACCAGTTGCCCCAGCGGCCGATGGCCTGGGCGAACACGACGCCCGGCACGGCCGCGTCGGCGAACACGGCCAGCTTGATGTGCCGGCGCCGGCAGCCGATCCAGGCGCCGAGCGTGCCCAGCGCGACCGCGCCCCAGATGCCGAGGCCGCCGTCCCAGATCTTGAAGGCGTCGAGCGGGTGGCGTCCGGGTTTGAAGTACAGCTCGGGGTCGGTGACCACGTGGTAGAGCCGGCCGCCGAGGATGCCGAGCACGATCGCCCAGGCGGCGACGTCCCACACGTGGTCGGGGTCGCCGCCGCGCTCGCGCCAGCGGCGGGTCGTCAGCCAGACGGCGACGAGGATGCCGATGATGATGCAGATCGCGTAGGCCCGGATCGGCAAGGGCCCGAGATGCCAGACGCTGCGCGTCGGGCTGGGGATCATGGCGAGGACCTGCACCCGCACACGGTATCTGCCCGGCCTCATTACGGTGGACGCATGGTCTCGAACAGTGACGACAGCGACGCGGGCATGCGGGCCCTGGTGGTCCCCGAACACGGCGGGATCGGCGTGCTACAGGTGCAACGCATCCCCCGGCCGACGCCCGGGGCGGGCGAGCTGCTCATCGAGGTCACAGCCTCCGGGGTCAACTTCATCGACATCTACCAGCGCGAAGGGGTGTACGCCGGCGACCCGCCGTTCACGCTCGGCCAGGAGTGCGCCGGCCGGGTCGCCGCCCTAGGTGACGGGGTCGAAGGGTTCGGCATCGGTGACGTGGTCGCCACCGCGAGCGGCGTCGGCACCCACGCCCAGTACGCGACCGCGCTCGCGGCGAACACGGTGAGGGTGCCGGCCGGCCTGGCCCCGGACCTCGCCGCCGCCGCGATGCTGCAGGGCATGACCGCGCACTACCTGGTCAACTCGACCTACCCGGTGCGGGACGGCGACACGGTCCTCGTGCACGCCGCGGCCGGCGGGGTCGGGCAGCTGCTCGTCCAGCTCGCGAAGGCCAAGGGCGCGCGGGTGATCGCCACGGTCGGCAGCGAGGCCAAGGTGGCGGTCGCCCGGGCGGCCGGCGCCGACGAGGTCGTCCGGTACGACCAGGTCGACGATCTGGCCGCGGCGATCCGGGAGCTTGAGCCGCACGGCGTGCACGCGGCGTTCGACGGCGTCGGCCGGGCGACCTTCGAGGCGTCCTTGGCGGCGCTGCGGGTCCGCGGCCTGCTCGTGCTCTTCGGCGCGGCCAGCGGCCAGGTGCCGCCGTTCGACCTGCAGCGCCTGAACCCGGCCGGTTCGCTGTTCGTCACCCGCCCGACGCTGGTCCACTATGTGGCCAGTCGCGACGAGCTGCTGTGGCGGGCCGGCGAGGTCCTCGGCGCGGTCGACGACGGCTCGCTGCGGCTCGACGTCGGCGGCCGCTACCCGCTCGACGACGCGCAGCAGGCCTACCGCGACCTCGAGGGCCGGACGACCACCGGCAAGTTGTTACTGGTCCCCTAGCGTCCCCTGGCGCCGCACGCCGGCCGCCAGCTCCTCGCTGAGCGCGCGGACGGCGGCGACCCCCCCGGCGTCCGGCGAGTCGAGCAGGCAGCGCACGAAGGCCGAGCCGACGATCACCCCGTCGGCGAAGGCCGCGACCTGGGCCGCCTGGGCACCGGTCGAGACGCCGAGCCCGACGCAGACCGGCGATGTTCGGCGCGAGCCGGCGGAACCGCTCGACGAGCGTGGCCGCCGCATCTCCGACGCTCGTGCGGGCCCCGGTGACGCCCATGACGGCCGCCGCGTAGACGAACCCGCGGGACGCGGCGGCGGTCGACGCGATGCGGGCGTCCGAAGACGACGGCGCGACGAGGAAGACCCGGTCGAGGTCGTGGGCGTCGGTGGCGGCGAGCCACGGGCCGGCCTCGTCGGGGATCAGGTCGGGCGTGATCGCCCCCGAGCCACCGGCCGCCTTCAGCCCGGCGGCGAACCGGTCGACGCCGTAGCGCTCGACCGGGTTCCAGTAGGTCATGATCACGGCCGCGGCGCCGGCATCGGCCACCGCCGCCACCGCCCGCAGCGCGTGGTCGATGTTGACGCCGGCGCGGACGGCCGGCTCGGCCGCGGCCTGGATGGTCGGGCCGTCCATCACCGGGTCGCTGTAGGGGACGCCGACCTCGACGATGTCGACGCCGCCGTCGACCATCGCGCGCATGGCGTCGATCGACACGTCCACCGACGGGTAGCCGACCGGCAGGTACCCGACGAGGGCGGCCCGGCCCTCGGCCTTCGCCTTGGCCAGCTTCTCCGACAGTGCGGTCACGGCTCGACCCCTTCCGGGGCGCCGGGTTGTGCGCCGCTCGCCTGCGGCTCGGCCGGAGTGAGCCCGAACCAGCGCGACGCGGTCTCGACGTCCTTGTCGCCGCGGCCGGAGAGGTTCACCAGGATGATCGCGTCCGGGCCGAGTTCCCGGCCGAGGTCGAGGGCGCCGGCGAGCGCGTGGGCCGACTCGATCGCCGGGATGATGCCCTCGCTGCGGGAGAGCAGCGAGAACGCGTCCATCGCCTGTGTGTCGGTGATCGGCCGGTACTCGGCCCGGCCGATGTCGTGCAGGTAGGAGTGCTCCGGGCCGACACCCGGGTAATCGAGGCCGGCCGAGATGGAGTGCGACTCGATCGTCTGCCCGTTCTCGTCCTGCAGCAGGTAGGACCGCGCGCCGTGCAGCACGCCGGGCGCCCCACCGGTGATCGACGCCGCGTGCCGGCCGGTCGTCGACGCCGTCGCCGCCGGCCTCGAAGCCGACGAGCCGCACGCCCTCGTCGGGGATGAACGCGGCGAAGATGCCGATCGCGTTGGAGCCGCCGCCGACGCACGCCGCGACCGCGTCCGGCAGCCGGCCGCAGCGCTCGAGCACCTGGGCCCGGGCCTCGTCGCCGATCACGCGCTGGTACTCGCGCACCATCATCGGGAACGGGTGCGGCCCGGCGACGGTGCCGAAGACGTAGTTGGTGGTCTCGACGTTGGTGACCCAGTCGCGCATCGCCTCGTTGATCGCGTCCTTGAGCGTGCGCGACCCGGTGGTGACGGGGACGACCTCGGCGCCGAGCAGCCGCATGCGGGCGACGTTGAGGGCCTGGCGACGGGTGTCCTCCTCGCCCATGTAGACGACGCACTCGAGGCCGAGCAGCGCGGCGGCGGTGGCGGTGGCGACGCCGTGCTGGCCGGCGCCGGTCTCGGCGATCACCCGCTTCTTGCCGATCTTGCGGGTGAGCAGCGCCTGCCCGAGCACGTTGTTGATCTTGTGCGAGCCGGTGTGGTTGAGGTCCTCGCGCTTGAGCAGGATCCGGGCCCCGCCGGCGTGCTCGGCGAACTTGGGGACGTCGGTCAGCGGGGTCGGCCGGCCGGAGTAGTCGTGCAGGAGCCGGGCGAGCTCGGCCCGGAACTCCGGGTCGGCCTGGGTCTCGTGGAAGGCGGCGGTGAGGTCGTCGATGGCGGCGACGAGGGCCTCGGGGACGAACCGGCCGCCGTAGGGGCCGAAGTGGCCGGTGGCGTCAGGGACGGACATGTGGTGCTCCAGGCTGGGACGGGACGGGCAGGGGACGGCGTCAGCCGTGCCATCGTCCGCCCGCGATACTGCCCACCGGATGCATGACTGCGAGACTACCGGCATGGCAGAAACCCGCCCCCGGTGGTTCACCCAGCACGGCGAGGGGCACGCGGACTGGTACATCGAGCGGTTCCGGAAGATGGCCGCCGCCGGCGACGATCTCGAGGGCGAGGCGCGCCTGCTCGACGCGATGCTGCCGCGGTCGGCCCGGGTGCTCGACGCCGGCTGCGGGCCGGGACGGGTCGGCGGCGCGCTGCACGCCCGCGGGCACACGGTCGTCGGCGTGGACGTGGACCCGGCGTTGATCGAGGCGGCCCGGGCCGACCATCCGGGGCCGCACTGGCTGGTCGGCGACCTGGCCACGTTCGAGCTGGACGAGGCGCCGTTCGACGCGGCGGTACTGGCCGGGAACGTCCTCGTCTTCGTCGCGCCCGGCTCGGAGGTGCAGGTGCTGGCGCAGGTCGCGGCGCACGTCCGTCCCGACGGCGTGATCGTGACCGGCTTCGCGACCGATCGCGACTACGCCCTCGACGCGTTCGACCGGGACTGGACGGCGGCCGGCCTGGTGCTGGAGCACCGCTTCGCCACCTGGGACCTGCGGCCGTGGCGGGACGACGCGACGTTCGCGGTCACCGTCTTCCGCCGGCCGCGCTGACCTTCACTCCCGGCCGTCGTCGCGCCACTCGTCACCGGCCTTCCAGGTCAACGGCAGTCGCGGTGGCGGCCGGTGCGGCAACCCGGTCTCCCGCACGTCCCACTGGCTGAGTCGCCGGAGGTAGTCGCGATAGGTGCGGTTGCGCCGGAACGTCTCCGGCGGCCGGGCCAGGCCGTACTGGTCGCCCCACCAGTCACCGAGCACCGGATCGAGAATCGTGTCCAGATGGGCCGGGTAGCGACGACCGGCGCCGTCCTCGACGTCCTGCCACACCTCCAGGGGAACCACCAGGTGGCCGTCAGCGTCGACGACGACGAGTTGGTAGTTCGCGGCGTTGAGCAGGCGCTGCAGCGTGCGGAGCGAGGGAGTGATCGCGCCGGTCTCCATCGCGGCGACAGTGGACGGGCTGACCTCCGCGTACTTCGCCAGCTCGCGCTGGCTGAAGTCGGCCTTGCGCCGCACGCGGCGCAGGATGCCGGTGAGCGGGTATCCGCTGATCATCACGACGTCCTCGTTCGCGGGCATGAGCCGACCGTGGCACGTAGGCGCGCGCCGCGAAGGTGGCCGCCCGCAATCTGTGGATGAGGTCCGTCTTTTCCACAGCCCCGAGTGCCGACCCGCGCGGCCGACCCGCTGGATGATCCGGCGGCCGGTCTGGCGGTCCGGACTACTGTCTCGGCCAGTTTGCTCTGCTCGCTGGCAATGAGCACACGCTCACCCCAAGCGAGCAGAGCAGACCGTCATCGACTCAGCTCCGCTCGGCTCTGCTCGGTCAGAGTGGGCACCTGCTCACCTCCGGCGAGCAGAGCAAACCGGCGGAGACAGCAGTATCTGCCTCGGGCGCGCGCACCGACGCCCCCGCCACCACCATCGATACGACCGCCTGCCACGGGCCGACGCCGTCACCAGCGACACACCGACCAGATCGGCGGGCCGACGCCCCGCGAGCGGCGCTATCGCTCCGGGTGCGCGACAACCGGGCCGCCGCTACGGTGAACGCGCCGAAAGGATGATCATGACCGAGCCAGTCGACCCGAACGAGCCGCCGAGCTACCCGCCCGCGAGCTACCGGGAGCCGCAGCCGTGGGCGCCGCAGCCGTGGGACGCGCAGCAGCCCGGCGGGCAGCCGGCGTGGCCCGCATACGGGAACCCGTACCCGGACCCGTACGTGCCGACCGCACCGGCGCCCCGGCGGCGCTCGCGGGCGCTGCTGGTCGGGGTCGTCGTCGTGGCCGTACTGGCCGCGGCCGGCGTCGTCACCTACCTCGCCACCCGCGGCAGTGGCGGCTCCGCGTCGCGCACGTTCAGCGCGCCCGCGAGCTTCGACGGCTACAGCCAGCTGCACAACGACGCGGCCAAGCAGGTCGAGTCCACCATGCGGGCGATCGGCGGTAGCGAGCGCACCTCACAAGCCAGGGAGGCGCTCAGCCGGGCCACGATCGCCGTCTATGCCCACGACTCCGGCGACCGCCCGACGCTGATCACGCTGGTGATACCGATCCCGCACGGCGGCGCCGGGAATGCCGACGACATCACCTCCGGACTGACCGTGCTCGCCACGAGCACCACCGACTTCCCGCCGGGTCCGCAGGGCGGCGCGCTGCGCTGCGGTCCGCTCCAGCTGGGAGCGGTCAGCGGCACGGTGTGCGCCTGGACGGATGAGCAGGCGGTCGGGTTGCTGGAATCGATCGGCGAGTCGGTGACTCCGGCCCGGCTCGCGCAGCTCACCCGGGTATTCCGCAGCCACGTGGAGTGACGCGCTCGGGCCCCGAAGTTCAGCGGGACGCGCGCGGCGTGGCCGGGTGCGCCCCGGCCGTCACCAGCTCGGCCACCGCGTGCCGCGGATCGGAGCCGGTCACCAACGACTCACCGACCAGCACGGCGTCGGCGCCGGCGGCCGCGTACTCGATCAGGTCCAGCGGCCCCCGCACCCCGGACTCGGCGATCTTAACGATGTCGGTGGGCAGCCCAGGGGCGATGCGCTCGAACGTCGAACGGTCGACGTCGAGCGTGCGCAGGTTGCGGGCGTTCACCCCGATGACGCGCGCGCCGGCATCCAGCGCGCGGCTCGCCTCCTCCTCGGTGTGCACCTCGACGAGCGCGGTCATGCCGAGCGACTCGATGCGCTCGCGCAGGCCGATCAACACGTTCTGCTCCAGCGCGGCAACGATGAGCAGGACGAGGTCGGCACCGTGCGCGCGCGCCTCGTGCACCTGGTAGGAACCGACGACGAAGTCCTTGCGCAGCACCGGGATCTGCACCGCGGCGCGCACGGCGTCCAGGTCGTCGAGCGAGCCGCCGAAACGGCGCTCCTCGGTGAGGACGCTGATGACCCGGGCACCACCGGCCTGGTACTGGGTGGCGAGGGCGGCCGGGTCGTCGATCGACGCGAGCGAGCCCTTGGACGGGCTGCGCCGCTTGACCTCCGCGATCACCCCGACACCGGGGGCACGAAGTGCGGCCAGGGCGTTGCGGGCGGGCCGCGCAGCGGCGGCCCGGGCCTTCATCGCGTCCAGCGGTACGGAAGCCTCGCGACGTGCGACGTCCTCTCGGACGCCGGCGATGATCTCGTCAAGGACGCTCGCCACCGGATCGCCTCCCGTCGATGTCTCGCGCCGGTGTGCTCACGATGAGGGTAACCGAGCAGTGGGACGGGTCAGCCCGTCGGGTCCTCGCCCCGGTCGAGCGCCGACCACAGCGTCGTCGCCGCCCGGGCCCGCAACTGGGCCTCGTCCGCGGGTGCCTCGTAGCGGGCGGACATCACCTGCCACCGGTGTCCGCGCCACGCGATCAGCGCGCCCGACGCGGCCACCAGCAGCCCGCACACCCCGGTCAGCACCGGCCACAGGGCGTGGGTCGTCACGTGCGGCACCACGCCGGTGAGGTCGACGGTGACGTGCCGGCTGCCGACGAGCGACCGCGCGCGGCCGATGCTCACCGAGTCCGACGACGCGACCGCGCGCCACACCAGCCCGATGCCGGCCAGTCCGAGCACCCCGCCGACGACCCGCCGCAGCACCCCCCGGGTGGCCAGCACGGCGACGACGCCCGCCAGCGCCACCAGCGCGAGTGCGGTCGGGGCGCTGTCGACCGTCCGGCCGGTCAGGTGCAGGACGTCGGCGGCCCGCGGGGGTCGCGGGGTCGTGATCGTCTGCCAGTGCCGCACCGACACGAGCAGCGCGCCCCCGGCCCCGATCAGGTCGAGCAGCAGCGCGAGCGCGAACGGCCGGTAGCGCCTCACGTGATGCTTCGCTCGCTCTGGATGGTGCGCAGCGTCTCCGCGGTGGCGATGGCCTGGAGCACCGCCCGCGCCTTGTTGCGCGTCTCCTGCTCCTCGTTGGCCGGGACGCTGTCGGCGACGATGCCGGCCGAGGCCTGCACGTAGGCCTTGCCGCCGCGCATCACCGCGGTCCGGATCGCGATCGCCATGTCGAGGTCGCCGGCCGCGTCGAGGTAGCCGACGGCGCCGCCGTAGACGTTGCGGCGTACCGGCTCGAGCTCGTCGATGAGTTCCATCGCCCGGACTTTCGGTGCCCCGGTGAGCGTGCCGGCCGGGAAGGTCGCGGTGAGGACGTCGAAGGCGTCCATGCCCGCGGCGACCGCCGACTCCACGGTCGAGACGATGTGCCAGACGTGGCTGTAGCGTTCGACGGCGCCGAACTCGACCACCTGCACCGAGCCGGGCGCGGAGATGCGGCCGAGGTCGTTGCGGGCGAGGTCGACGAGCATGACGTGCTCGGCCTGCTCCTTGGGGTCGTTCACCAGCTCGGCCGCGAGCGCGGCGTCCTGCTCGGCGGTCTCGCCCCGGCGGCGGGTGCCGGCGATCGGGTGCAGCACCGCCCGCCCCTCCTTCACCGTCACCAGCGCCTCCGGCGAGCAGCCGACGATGTCGACGTCGGCGGTGCGCAGGAAGTACATGTACGGCGACGGGTTGAGCGTGCGCAGCACCCGGTACACGTCGAGCGGATCGGCGTCGGTCTCGGCCACGAACCGCTGCCCGACCTGGATCTGGAACACCTCGCCGGCCCGCACCGCCTCGAGCGCCTGCTCCACCGCCGGCTCGTACTGCCCCTCGGGCGTGCGCGACACCGCGGCCTTCGGCGGGGCCGTCCCGATCAGCGCCACGGTCGGCTCGGCCGGCGTCGCCAGCGCCGCCTGCATCGCGTCGAGGCGGCCGAGCGCGTCGGCGTACGCGGCGTCCAGCTCGGCCGCGCTCATGCCGGGCCGCAGCAGCGCGTTGGCGATGAGCACCACCGTGCACTCGTGGTGGTCGACGGCCGCGAGGTCGGTGACGAGCAGCATGGTCAGGTCGGGCAGGCCGAGCTCGTCGACCGCCTTCTCCGGCAGTCGCTCGATGCTGCGCACGACGTCGTAGCCGAGGAAGCCGACGAACCCGCCGGTCAGCGGGGGCAAGCCCGGCAGTCGCGGGCCCTTGAGCGCCCGCCACGCCGCCCCGAGCGCGGCCAGCGGATCGCCCGCGGTCGGCACGCCGTCCGGCACCTCCCCCGTCCACGACGCCTCGCCGTCGGCGACCGACAGGCAGGCCGCCGCGTTGACACCGACGAACGACCAGCGGGAGAAGGACGCGCCGGGCTCGGCCGACTCGAGCAGGAACGTTCCGGGGCGGCCGGCTGCGAGCTTGCGGTAGACGCCCACGGGCGTCTCGGCGTCGGCGAACAGCGTGCGGGTGATCGGGACGAGCCGGTGCGTGGCCGAAAGCGCGGCGAGATCCGCCCGGCCGATCGCAGTCACGGCGCGCTCACCGACAGCTCGCCGGCGTCGAAGCAGGTGCGATCGCCGGTGTGGCAGGCCGGCCCCACCTGGTCGACCTTCACCAGCAGCGCGTCGCCGTCGCAGTCCAGCGCCACCGACTTCACGTGCTGCGCGTGACCCGACGTCTCGCCCTTCACCCAGTACTCCTGCCGTGACCGGGACCAGTACGTGGCCCGGCCGGTGGTCAGCGTGCGATGCAGCGCCTCGTCGTCCATCCAGCCGACCATGAGGACCTCGCCGGTGTCGTACTGCTGGACGACGGCGGCCACGAGCCCGGCGGCGTCCCGCTTGAGGCGGGCGGCCACGGCCGGCTCGAGGTCGGACGGATCGTTCATGGGCATGGCGTCGATTGTGCCGAACGCCGCCTAACCGGCTGCGGGAAGCCAGACCGTGATCGTGCTGCCGCCCTCGACCGTGGAGTCGAACCGGACCGAGCCGCCGTGCGCGCGGACGATCGTCGCGACGATCGACAGCCCGAGCCCGCTGCCGCCGCGGGCGCGGGTGCGGGCCTTGTCGGCCCGCCAGAAGCGCTCGAAGACGTGGGCCGCCTGCTCCGGCGGCAACCCCGGCCCGCCGTCGGCGACGGTGATGACCGCTCCCCCGGCATCGGTGAAGCCGTGGACCCGGATCGGCCGGCCGGCCTCGGTGTGGACGGCGGCGTTGGTGATGAGGTTGCGGACGACCCGGACAAGCTGGTCGCGGTCGCCCAGGACGGCCGGGACGGGCGCGATCTCCAGGTCGATCGGCCGGTCGGGGAAGGCGGCCCGCGAGCCGCTGACCGCGTCGTCGAGCAGGTCGGCGATGTCGACCGGCTCGGGTTGCATCGCCACCGCCGCGTCCTCGGCGTCGCCGCGGGCGAGCAGCAGCAGGTCGTCGACGAGCCTGGACATCCGGGTGCCCTCGGACTCGATGCGGTCGAGGTTGTCGGCGGTCTCGGACACCCCGTTGGCGGTGCGCTGCATGCGGGCCAGCTCGGCGTAGCCGCGGATGGACGTCAGCGGGGTGCGCAGCTCGTGCGAGGCGTCGGCGAGGAACTGCCGCATGCGCTGCTCGCTCTCCAACCGGGCGCCGAACTGCGTCTCGACCGCCGCCAGCAGCGTGTTCATCGACTCGGCGAGCTGCCCGACCTCGGTGCCCTCCTCGACGACCGGGACCCGCCGGTCGAGCCCGGTCCCGGTCGGCGACAGCTCGGCCGCAACTTCCCGGGCGGTCCCGGTGACGGCGTACAGGTTGCGCAGTGATCGCCGCACGCCCCACGCCGTCGCACCGAGGGCGAGCAACACCGCCGCCCCGCCGATCAGCACCTCGGCGGCGAGGGTCCGCGCGAGCGTGTGGCGCATCTCGTTCTCCGAGAGGCCCACGACGACGGTCACGGCCTCGCCGGTGCCCTGCACCTCGTAGCCGGTCATGGACACGGTCCGCACCCACTGGCCATCGGAGGTCTTCCGGCTCGTCGGGTCGGTTGCGTGCCCGGCCAGCCGGTGGAAGGTCGAGGGCGACAGCTGCAGTGCGGTGAGATCCGGGCCGCCGGGCTGGTCGACCGTGAGGGCACCGGTGTCGTTGCCCACGATCGCGACCCACACGGTCTGCGGCACCACCACTCCCGACCCGAACCGGGGGCCGTTGAGCAGCGCGACCACCGACCGGCGGCTCGCCGTGGCCGACAGCTGTTCGTCGAGCCGGTGGTACAGGAAGTAGCTCAGCACGTAGTAGGTGGTCGCACCGATCGCGATCACCAGGACGAGGACGAGGCTGGTGACGCCGACGACCAACCGGGACTGCAGGCTGCGCAGCCACAGTCGGTGCCGGCGGGCCGGCGTCGGCGCGGGCTGCGGGAGCTCCTCGTCGACAACGGGGACGGGGCCCGGGTCGGTCAGCTCGGGCGCCGGCGGGTGCGGCACGAACTCGACGCCGCTCATGGCACTGACGTCACGTGCGCGGTGCCTTGATCACGTACCCGGCCCCGCGGATGGTGTGGATGAGCTTCGGCTCGACGTTGTCGATCTTCTTGCGCAGGTAGCCGATGTAGAGCTCGACGATGTTCGACTGGCCCTGGAAGTCGTACTTCCAGACCCGGTCCAGAATCTGCGTCTTCGACAGCACGACGCGCTCGTTGCGCATGAGGTAGCGGAGCAGCTCGAACTCGGTCGCGGTCAGGTGCACCTCGACGCCGGCGCGGGTCACCTCGTGGCTGTTCTCGTCCAGCTCGAGGTCGGCGACCCGCAGCACGCCCTCGCGGCCGGTCTCCGGGGCCGAGCGGCGCAGGACGGCATGCACCCGGGCCAGCAGCTCCTCGATGCTGAACGGCTTCACGACGTAGTCGTCGGCGCCGGCCCGCAGGCCGACGATGCGGTCGCTCGCGGCGTCGCGGGCGGTGAGGAAGATGACCGGCACCTGCGACCCGGCGGCCCGCAGGTTCTGCAGCACGCCCAGCCCGTCGAGCCCCGGCATCATGACGTCCAGCACGATCAGGTCGGGGTCGACCTCGGCGACCTTCGCCAGCGCGGCGGTGCCGCTGTCGGCCGTGACCGTCTCGAAGCCGTCGAAGCGCAGCGCGGACGACACGAGGTGCGTCACGTTGTCCTCGTCGTCGACGACGAGGACGCGCCGCTTGGTGGTGGTCGAGGAAGCCACAGTCGCCGCACTCATATCCGCATCAGCTCCGCTGAGGTCCGGGCGCCGCTGATCGGCGTCGCCTTGGTCTTCGCTGTGCCCATCCTGAGCACCGGAGCTAAGCCGTTCTTGGGAACAACCTGTGAGCAGCGTAGGTGGCCAAACACGCCCGCGGCTAGTTCGCGGCGAACTCCGAGGACGCGGCCGGTGCGGCCGGCTCGCTCACCGGCGGGCGCCGACGAGGCCGCCACCGCGGTCCACCGACGTACTGCGAGGCCTGCGGCGTCAACGCCAGCACGAGCGCGACGACGGCCGCCGCGCCCAGGATGTAGGCGGTCACGCCGCCGCCGCGGGTGGAGTCGACGACCAGATCGATCGCCGCGGCGAGGTCGGCCAGCTGCACCAGGATGAACGGCCAGCGGCGGGTGCCGCCGAGCATCCACAGGACCGCGATGAACGACACGACGAAGAGGACGAGCGCGACGATCCCGACCGCGAGCTCGCCGTGGGCGGTGCTGGTGATGTCGGGCGGGATCACCGGGTGGAAGCCGCCGTGGACGATGAACAGCACGGAGTAGACGGCGAGGAAGGGCAGCGGGATCGAGCCGGCGGCCACCGCCCCCACCACCATCGGCGGCGTGTCGCGATCGATGTCGTCGTCACGCACCGGAGATCTCCCGTCATCACCGCGGCGACGGTTCGTCGCTACGCTTCGGCAAATGCAGCATCACGCCGTCCGGGAACGGCACGCGCTCGCCGAAACTTTACGCTGCGCCGGGCCGGATGCCGCGACCTTGTGCGGGGATTGGACGGCGGCCCAGCTCGCGGCCCACCTCGTCCTGCGCGAGCGATCGATCGTCGAGCTGGGCGGCCGGCTGCCGGTCGATCGGCTCCGGCGCCGGGCCGAGCAAGCCGTCGACGAGCTGGTGGCCCACGAGCCCTACGAGGATCTCGTCGCGGCCGTCGACCGCGGCCCCACCTGGAGCGACGCCCGGCTCCCCGTGCCGACGGCCCTCGTCTGGTCGGTGCCGGTGGTGCGGGAGGCGGCCAACCTGCTGGAGTACCTCGTCCATCACGAGGACGTCCGGCGGGCCACGCCCGGGTGGACGCCGCGACCGCTGGGGATCGCCGAGCAGGTGGCCGTGTGGCGCCGCCTGCCGGTGGCGACCCGGTTGACGCTGCGCAAGGTGGCGGTCGGGCTCGTCCTCGCCTGGCCTTCGCACGGCGAGATCCGCACCCGGCGGGCGAGGCACGGGGGCCCGGTGGTCACGGTGACCGGCGACCCGGTGGAGCTGGCGCTGTTCGCGTTCGGCCGTACCGGCGTCGCGCGGGTCGACTACGACGGCGCGCCGGACGACATCGCCCGGGTGCGCGGCGCCGACATCGGCATCTAGCCGGCGCGGCGAGCGGTGCCGCGGTTCCGGGCCCGGGCGGCGGCCATGAGGCGAAGCAGCTCGGCGTCCTCCCACTCGGGGACGACAGCCGCGCCGTTGCCGGCCGGCCCGACCGGGACCCGCGGCGCCTCGTGGCGGTGGGTGACCCCGTTGATCGTCATGCGTCGACCTTGCCCTGCAGTGACGAGCGCCACATGGGCCCAATGTCCTGTTCGGGACGGGACGGGAGACTCCGGAAAGTCCCGGTCGCCGGGCGGGGCCCGCCCGAGCTGTCAGCGGATCGGCAGGCCCTCGGCCCGCAGGCTGGCCTTGACGTCGCCGATCGTGAAATCGCCGAAGTGGAAGACCGACGCCGCCAGCACGGCGTCGGCGCCGGCGGCGACGGCCGGGGCGAAGTGCTCGACCGCGCCGGCCCCGCCGCTGGCGATCACCGGTACGTGCACCGCTGCGCGGACGAGCCGGATGAGCTCGAGATCGAAGCCGTCCTTCGTCCCGTCGGCGTCCATGGAGTTGAGCAGGATCTCCCCCGCGCCGAGGTCGGCGGCCGCCATCGCCCAGGCCACCGCGTCGACACCGGTCCCGGTGCGCCCGCCGTGCGTCGTCACCTCGAAGCCGCTCGGCGTCGAGACGCCGGGGTCGACGACCCGCCGCGCGTCGACCGAGAGCACCAGCACCTGCCGGCCGAAGCGCTCGGCGATCTCGGCCAACAGCTGGGGACGGGCCACCGCAGCGGTGTTCACGCCGACCTTGTCGGCGCCGGCCCGCAGCAGCGCGTCGACATCGGCGACGCTGCGGACCCCGCCGCCGACCGTGAGCGGGATGAAGACCTGCTCGGCCGTTCGCCGCACCACCTCGTACGTGGTCTCCCGGCCGGACGACGAGGCGGTGATGTCGAGGAACGTCAGCTCGTCGGCTCCCTGCTCGTCGTAGCGGCGGGCGAGCTCGACCGGATCGCCGGCGTCGCGCAGCCCGGCGAAGTTGACGCCCTTGACCACCCGTCCGGCATCGACATCGAGGCAGGGAATGACCCGGACGGCAACGCTCACCCGGACAGTCTGCCAAGCCGCGTCAGCGGAACTGGACGTACCACCACCCGGCGCTCGCCGCGGAGTTCACCGAGTCGCCGTGGAACTCCGCGCGGATGCGCAGCGGCGTGTACGTCCGGCCGTCGAACCCGACCACCGCGATCTCCTGGGCGTCGAGGCTCTCGGTGTCCGTCGCGACCGTGCGCCAGGTGCCGTTGCGCAGCATCTGCATGCGGAAGCTCACGTTCTCCCCGCCCTTGCCCGGCCCGACCTTGACCGCGAGCGCACCGCCCTTGCTCTGGTGGAACAGGTGGTAGCGGCCGCTGCGACCGTACGAGCCGCCGAGCTGGGTGGCGATGTAGGCCCGCATGTGCCGGTACAGGGTGACCCTGCGCGGGGCGTACCGCTCGTCGCCCGGGAAGGCGGCGGTGATGGCGACGTTGCGGTGCGCGACGAACGACGTCGACAGGTTGCCGTGCGAGTCGACGCGGGCGCTGCGGACGACGTGCGAGCGCGACGTGCCGTACTCCCGCTCGGACACGGTGACCGTCCGCGAGCTGTACGTGCTGCCGAGGTGCACCTTCACGTAGTCGCGCTGCCCGTAGCGGTAGGAGAGATGGTTCGTCGACATCGACAGCGAGGGCGTTACCCGGGCGACCGTCACCCGGAACGACCGGCTGGTCGCGTCGTGTGCCGCATCGCCGCCGAAGGTGACGGTGTAGGTGTTCGAGCCACCGATCGTCGGGACGTCGTGCACCGTGAACGTGCCGGACGCGCTGGTCGTGACCCCGGCGAGCGCGTGCGTGCCGTGCAGGTCGGTCTTGGTGACCTTCAGGGCCGCGCCGGTGACCGGGGCGCCGTCGCTGCTGATCGAGCCCTGGAGGCTCAACCCCGCGGCCCGCTTGGCCGTCGCCGGTCCGGACAGGGCGATCGCCGACGGGGTCAGCGTGGCGCCGGTCAGCTCGACGAAGTTCGGCACGTCGTTGAGGTAGTCGGTCAGGATCGTCAGCAGGTGGGTCCCGTTCCAGCGCAGGACCCGCGGGTAGTGCGGGTCGTCCTGGCTCTCGTACGGGCGGTTGTAGGCGTACTGACGCACGAACCGGCCGGTGTCGGCGTGATACACCCGGATCAGCTGTGAGGAGCTGTCCGTTGCGAAGGCGACGAACGCACCGTCGTCGCTCAGTGCCACCGCGCGGACCCAGCTGGAGTCCGGGCTGGCGAGGTCGGGGCCGACCTGCGAGAGGTCGCTCGTCGCGTAGACCGCGGCGCGCTGCCCATCGGCGATCGCGACCGTGCTGCCGTCGGCGCTGAGCGCGAGGTCGGCCGGGGCGACCGACGCGAGTTCGTGGCTGACCGTGGCCGTGTCGCCCGACACGGTCAACACCGCGAGGACGCTGCCTCCGACGACCAGCATGTCGGGCTCGGCCGGCGCGGACCGGATCGGCACCACCTGGTTGACGTGGGCGTAGCGGTCGGCGGTGACGGTCCGGGTGCCCAGGTCGACGACGCCGATCCCGCCGTCCCCGGAGCCGCAGCCGTAGCTGAACCAGAGGTTGCCCCCGGCGACGGCGACCTCGTACGGGCACCGCGAGGACGAGGGCTGCCCGTACTGGTCGGTGGACGCGGTGCTGATGTGGTCGACGACGGCCAGCGTCGAGGTGTCGATCGAGTCGATCTCGCCGTCGACAGCGACGTAGAGCCGGGACCCGTCCGGTGACAGCGTCATGCCGCGCGGTTCGGAGACGCCGCTGATCAGGGCCGCTCCGGTGCCGTCCGGCTTGGTGACCACGAGTCCGCCCGGCCTGTTGTTGTAGACCGAGGTCTCACCGGAGACGAAGACGTGGTCATGAGCCTGATCGACCACCATCGTCGAGCTCGACCAGCCGAAGTTGCCGAGCGGCAGGGGCCGCAGCGGTTCGGCCGACGCGGGCGCGGGCCCGGCCGCACTCGCGATCACCGCACCGGCAACGGCCGCGGCCAGCGGCAGCACGCGACGAGACATCCGAACCCCTCCCACCCGACGGCGCCCGCGCGCGTCGGCCAGTTTGATCTTCGTTAGCCGAGCGACCGTACCTGCCCGGAAGGATCATGGAAAGTCCGGATTTACCGACGCTTCGGCGAAATCCGGATGAACCGGGCGACAACGGCGGTCCGCGGGCCGCGTCAACCCGCGGCGAGGTTCAGTTGCGGACGGTGGCGAGCGCCTCGGGCAACGTGAACGCCCCGGCGTAGAGCGCCTTGCCGACGATCGCGCCCTCGACGCCGAGGCCGGTGAGCCCGGCGATCGCCCGGAGGTCGGCCAGCGACGACACTCCCCCGCTGGCCACCACCGGCGCGGCGGTGCGGGCGCAGACATCGCGCAGCAGTTGCAGGTTCGGCCCGGTGAGCGTGCCGTCCTTGTGCACGTCGGTCACCACGTAGCGGGCGCAGCCGTCGGCGTCGAGGCGGGCGAGCGTGTCCCAGAGGTCGCCGCCCTCCTCGGTCCACCCGCGGGCGGCGAGCGTCGTGCCCCGCACGTCGAGCCCGACCGCGATCTTGTCGCCGTGCCGCGCGATCGCCGAGCGCACCCAGTCCGGCGATTCGAGCGCGGCCGTGCCCAGGTTGACCCGGGCCGCGCCGGTCGCGAGGGCGGCCTCGAGCGAGGCGTCGTCGCGGATCCCGCCGGACAGCTCGACGGCGACGTCGAGGCGCCGCACGACGTCGGCCAGCAGAGCCCGATTGTCGCCTCGGCCGAAGGCGGCGTCGAGGTCGACGAGGTGGATCCACTCGGCGCCGTCCCGCTGCCAGGCGAGCGCCGCCTCGAGCGGGTCGCCGTAGGACGTCTCGGTGCCGGCCGCGCCCTGGACGAGCCGGACCGCGGCGCCGTCGGCCACATCGACCGCGGGCAGGAGGACGAGGGTCACGGGCGACTCCGATCGATGAACAGCAGCACGAGGACGGGGGCGCCCACGGCGAAGATCAGCCCGGTGCCGACGACCGCGCCGATCGACCGGGTGAACAGGTACACCAGCAGCATCGCCACGAGGACGAGCGTGCCGAGCACGCCCCACCGCTCGCGGTTGCGGCGAAAGCCCGGGCCGTGCTGCCACAGCCGGATCCGCCGCCAGGCGAGCGATCGCCGCTCCCGGCGGGCTCGCGCGGCGGCGAGGCGTTGCTGCTCGGCCCGGGCGGCCGCGCTGCGCTCGGCGGCGATGCGGGCCCGCTCGGCCCGCGCGATCTGTCGCGCCTTGCTCATCGCGCGGTCATACGGTCGCCAGCCAGTTCTCCAGCAGGGTGGCGCCGGCGTCGCCGGACTTCTCCGGGTGGAACTGGGTAGCGCTCACCGAGCCGTGCTCGACGGCGGCGACGAAGCGCTCGCCGTGCTCGGCCGTCGTCACCCGCCCGGAGGTGCTGTGGGCCGCGTAGGAGTGGACGAAGTAGAAGCGGGTGCCGGCCGGGAGCCCGGCGAACAGCCGCGTCCCCTCGGCCGCGGCCACGGTGTTCCAGCCCATGTGCGGCAGGATCGGTGCGACGAGCGGCTCGACGCGCCCGGGCAGCACGCCGAGGCCGGCGCTCTCGACGCCGTGCTCGACGCCGGCGTCGAAGAGCACCTGCATGCCCACACAGATGCCGAGCACCGGCCGGTCGGCCGCGACGCGCGCCGCGATGACCGGGCCGGCCGCGAGCTGTTCGATCCCCGCCATGCAGGCCGCGAACGCCCCGACGCCGGGCACGACCAGCCCGTCGGCGGCGGCGGCCGCAGCGGCGTCGGCGGTGACGGTGACGTCGGCCCCGACCCGTTCGAGGGCCCGCTGCGCAGAGCGAAGATTGCCCGACCCGTAGTCGAGCACCACGACGCTTTTCATCGGGATCTACAACACGCCCTTGGTCGACGGCACGCCCTGCACCCGCGGGTCGAGCTCGACCGCGGCGCGCAGGGCCCGGGCGACCGCCTTGTACTGCGCCTCGGTGACGTGGTGCCAGTCGCGGCCGGCGTGCACGGTGACGTGCAGCGCGATCGCCGCGTGGTGGACGAACGACTCGAAGACGTGCCGGGTGAGCGTGGTCGCGTAGTCCGGCCCGATCGTGGGCGGCGCGCCGGCCGGCTCGTTGTGCACGAGGTACGGGCGGCCCGAGAGGTCGACCGCGGCCTGCACGAGGCACTCGTCCATCGGGATCAGCGCGTCGCCGAAGCGCCGCGTGCCGGCCTTGTCACCGGCGGCTTGGGCGAACGCCTGGCCGAGTGCGATGGCGGTGTCCTCGACCGTGTGGTGGGCGTCGATGTGCAGGTCGCCCGCCACCTGGACGGTGAGGTCGAACAGCCCGTGCTTGCCGAACGAGGCCAGCATGTGGTCGTAGAAGCCGACCCCGGTGGAGATGTCGGTGCTGCCGCGCCCATCCAGGTCGAGCTCGACCAGCACCTTCGTCTCGTTGGTCGTCCGCTCGATGCGTCCGGTGCGACTCATGCCAATACCTCCTGCAGGGCGGTACGGAAGGCCGCCATCTCGTCCGGCGTGCCGATGGAGACCCGCAGCCAGCCGTCCGGGCCAGTTTCCCGGATCAGCACGCCGCGGTCGAGCAGGCCCTGCCACACGGCGTGCCGGTCGGCGAACGTCCCGAACAGTACGAAGTTCGCATCGGAGTCGGCGGCCCGCAACCCGATACCGCGCAGCCACTCGACGGTGCGGTCGCGCTCGGCCCGCAACTCGTCGACCGCGGCGAGCAGTTCGTCGGCGTTCGCAAGCGCCGCCCGGGCCACCGCCTGCGACACCGCCGACAGGTGGTAGGGCAGCCGGACGATGCGAACGGCGTCGACCACCGCGCGCGACGCCGCGAGGTAGCCGAGCCGGCCGCCGGCCAGCGCGAACGCCTTCGACATCGTCCGGGTGACCACCAGCCGGGGCGCGGACGGCAGCAGCGACAGGGCGCTCGGCACCCCGGCCCGCCGGAACTCGCCGTAGGCCTCGTCCACGATGACGACCCCGGGCGCGGCGGCGAGGATCGCCTCGATGTCCGACAGCGGCAGCGCGGTGCCGGTCGGGTTGTTCGGAGACGCGAGCAGCACCACGGACGGCCGGTGCTCCGCCAGCACCGCGAGGGCGTGCGGGAGGTCGATGGAGAAGTCCGCGGTCCGTCGGCCGACCACCCAGTTCGTGTGGGTGTCGCGCGCGTACTCCGGATACATCGAGTAGGTCGGCGCGAACGACACCGCGGTGCGCCCCGGGCCGCCGAAGGCCTGCAGCAGCTGCAGCATGATCTCGTTCGAGCCGTTGGCCGCCCAGACCCGGTCGACGTCCAGCCCGACCCCGCCGTCGGCGGTCAGATAGGACGCGAGGTCGGCCCGCAGCGCCACGGCGTCGCGGTCGGGGTACCGGTTGAGCCGGCGGGCGGCGTCGCTGACGGCGGCCGCGATCTGCCCGACGACCTTCTCGCTCGGCGGGTACGGGTTCTCGTTGACGTTGAGCGCCACCGGCACGTCGAGCTGGGGCGCGCCGTAGGGCGTCTCCCCCCGCAGTTCGTCCCGCAGCGGAAGTTGATCCAACTCGTTCATGCGAGCCGCGCCGCGACGGCCGCACCGTGGGCCGGGAGATCCTCGGCCTCGGCGAGCGCGAGCACGTGCGGTGCGACCTCGGCCAGCGCCTCGGCGCTGTACTCGACCAGGTGCACGCCCTTGAGGAAGGACTGCACCGACAGTCCGGAGGCGTGCCGCGCGGTGCACCCGGTCGGCAGGACGTGGTTCGAGCCGGCGCAGTAGTCGCCCAGCGAGACCGGGGCGTGCGCGCCGACGAAGATGCAGCCGGCATTGCGCACCCGCTCGGCCCATTGCCGGGCGTCGGCGGTGATGACCTCGAGGTGTTCGGCGGCGTAGGCGTCGACGACGGCGAGACCCTGCTCGAGGTCCCGGACGAGGACAGTCGCCGACTGCTCGCCCGTCAGCGCGGTCCGGACCCGGTCGGTGTGCTTGGTCAGCGCCACCTGCCGCTCGACCTCGGCGTCGACGGCGTCGGCGAGCGCGACGGAGTCGGTGACCAGCACGGACGCGGCCAGCGTGTCGTGCTCGGCCTGGCTGATCAGGTCGGCGGCGACGTGCACCGGATCGGCGCTCGCATCGGCGAGCACGGCGATCTCGGTCGGGCCGGCCTCGGCGTCGATGCCGACGATCCCGCGGACGAGCCGCTTCGCGGCGGCCACGTAGACGTTGCCCGGGCCGGTGATGACGTCGACCGGCTCGATGCCGGCCGCGAGGTCGCCGTAGGCGGCGAGCGCGACCGCCTGGGCGCCGCCGACCGCGTACACCTCGTCGACGCCGAGCAGCGCGCAGGCGGCCAGGATCGTCGGGTGCGGCCGGCCGCCGAACTCCTTCTGCGCCGGCGTGAACACCGCGATCGACTCGACGCCGGCCACCTGGGCCGGGACGACGTTCATCACCACGCTCGACGGGTAGACCGCCAGGCCGCCGGGTACGTAGAGCCCGACCCGGCGCACGGCGATCCAGCGCTCGGTGACCGTGCCGCCCGGCACGACCTGCACCTCGACGGTCTGCCGCCGCTGCTCCTCGTGCACGATGCGGGCCCGGCGGATCGACTCGGCCAGCGCGGCGCGGACGGCCGGATCCAGGGCGTCGAGCGCGGCCGCCAGCTCGCCGGCCGCCACCCGGGGCTCGGGCACGTCCACCCCGTCGAAGCGCAGCGTGGCCTCGCGGGCGGCCGGGTAGCCACGGGCGGCGACGTCCTCGACCAGCGGGGTCACGGCGTCGACGGCCGCATGGACGTCGACCCGGGCGCGGGGCAGGGCCCGGCGCAGGTCGGCGGACCCGGCAGACGTGAGATCGACGCGGCGCATCATGCCCCCGAGTTTACGGGCGCCCCGTCCCGGCGAGTTCACCGGCAGATGCCAGAATGGCGCCGTGCCGCTCGACCTGGTGACCTCGACGCGGGACGAGTTGTGGGACCTCCTCCGGGATCTGCTCGCGGCCTACGCCGAGCGGCGGCCGGTGGGCCGGGTCGCGGTCGTCGGCAACGCGCCGCTGCTGCCGGACGCCGAGCGCGCGCAGGATATCGACGCCTGCGACCTCGTCATCCGGATGAACTCGCTGAAGCTCGACGAACCGGGCGACCCGCCCTGCCTCGGGACCGCCTGCCACGTCGTGCTGCTGTCGCGCGCGACCCGGATGACCCGGTGGTCGCTGCAGGACTACCGCCGGCGCCTGTACCTGGTCCCGCAGACCGGCTTCACGCTGTTCCGCACGTTGCGCGACCTGCCGATGCACTGGCCGGCCGACCTGGGGGCGATCCCGGTGCCGAACGGCGCTGTCTCGGCCCGGATCGCCGACCGGCTCGACCCCGAGCGGGAGCCCGGCTCGCTGCTGCCGACCAGTGGAATGATCGCCCTGTTCCTGGCGCACGAGCTGTTCCCGGACGCGCAGACCGTGGCGACCGGCTTCTCCTTCCTGAGCAACCGCGCGCAGAGTGAATGGGCGCACCACTCCGGGGGTTCGACCACCGTCAACGCACGGCATCAGCTCGAGCTCGAGGGTGCGTTGCTCGAGAGCTGGATCGCCGACGGCAGTGTCCGTTTCTACGAATGAAGGGTGGTCGAGCGTGAGCCTGACCGCGAAGGTCCGCCGCCGGCTGGGGCGGGAGCTGCGCAACAGCAGCCCGTTGAAGGAGGTCGGCAGCCGGCTCAGTGCCAGCGAGAAGCGGATCGCCGCCGAGCACGAGCGCCTCGACCGGCAGATCGCCCGCATCGACCGCCACATGGAACGCGCCGAGGCGCAGGCGAAGCGGCTCGACCGGCTCGCCCAGACGATGTCCACCGTGCAGGAGCGGCTGAAACCGACCGAGGAGATCACCCGGCTGCGCGACCTCGACCACGAGCGCATGACGAGCCAGGTTCGCGCCCTCGAAGAACGGGTCGGGAAGCTCGAGGAGCAGTTGGCCGACGGCACCGTCGTCGCCGACACCGAGTCCACGCAGCGCTCGATCTCACTGCTCGACGAGGTCCGCCGCGAGCACGAGCAGATCCGGGTCCGGATGCAGGTCATCACCTGGTACGAGGAGCGGCTGCGGCGGGTGGAGTCGTCGCTGCTCGCCCTCTACGACGGCGACCCGCGTCATCCCGTCTGACCGGCGCCCGCCCCGTCCAGCCACGGGAAGTGCAGGAAGCCCTGGGCCAGCAGCGCCGCCACCAGATCGAACTCGTACCGGTAGTCGATCGCGAACGCTCGCGACTCGGGGATCTCGACAAATCCGTGGACGCCTTCGTCGAACCAGGACGCCTGCAGCCGGCGCACGAACCCGGCCCGCCACACGTAGAAGTTGCCGTTGATGCGCAGGTAGCGCCCCAGCTCCTGGCGCCGGGTCACGCCGGTGCCGGCGTCGAAGTAGCGCTCGGCCCGCTCCGGGTCGTCGGCCGCGGGTCGCACCCCGACCCAGACCGGGTGGAAGACCGGCGCCGACACGCTGATCACGCCGTCCCAGTCCGGACGGGCCGACAGCCGGGCGACGGCGTCGTCGACGTCGGCCGGTTCGCGGGCCGGGCTCGTCGGGTCGAGCAGCACGACGAAGTCGTAGGTCGCGCCCTCCGCCGCCTCGACCTCGGCCAGCGCGTGCCGCAGCACCGGCGCCATCGGGGTGTCGTCGGCCGCCAGTTCGGGCGGGCGCAGGAACGGCACGTCGCCGCCGAGCGAGCGGGCCACCTCAGCGATCTCGGGCGAGTCGGTGGAGACGACGCAGCGGGTGACGGCCGCGACCAGCCCGGCCGCCCGCAGGCTGTGCCCGATGAGCGGCAGGCCGGCGAGCGGGCGGGTGTTCTTCCCGGGCAGCCCCTTCGAGCCACCGCGGGCAGGGACGACCGCGAGCACGCGGGGATCGTCGGGCACGGCCGGTCCTCTCGACATCGAAGGCTGCACCCTATTGTGGTGCGTGATGACGACGCTCCGGTCCGTGTTCGAGCTGACGGACGACCCCGGGCTGTACGTGATCGCCGAGGCCGGCGTCAATCACGACGGCTCGGTCGCCGACGCGCACGGCCTGATCGACCTCGCGGCTGACGCCGGGGCCGACGCGATCAAGTTCCAGACCTTCGATCCCGCCTCCCTCGTCTCCGACGACGCCGCCGCCGCCGCGTACCAGGTGGCGCATGCCGGCGTGCGCACCCAGCGGGAATTGCTCGACCGCTACGTGCTGCCGGCCGAGGCGTGGGCCGAGCTCCGCGACCACGCCGGCCGCCGCGGGCTCGACTTCCTCTCCACCGCCTTCGACCACGCCAGCCTCGACCTCGTCTGCGAGCTCGGCGTCCACGCGCTCAAGCTCGGCTCGGGCGAGCTCACCAACAAGCCCCTGCTGGTCGCGGCCGCGGCCAAGGGGCTGCCGATCATCTGCTCGACCGGCATGGCGACCGAGGACGAGGTGGCCCGCGCGGTCGACTGGCTCGCCGCCGCCCCCGGCCTGCTGCTGATGCACTGCGTGTCGAGCTACCCCGCCCCGATCGAGCAGGCGAACCTCCGCGCGCTCACCACCCTGCGCCGCCGGTTCGGCACGCCGGTCGGATGGTCCGACCACACCGTCGGCCCGGTCTCGGCCGTGGCGGCCGTCGCCCTCGGGGCGGCGGCGCTGGAGAAGCACGTCACCCTCGACGTCACCCGCCCCGGACCCGATCACGCGGCGAGCGCGGACGCGGCGTCCTTCGGCCAGTACGTCGAGCAGGTCCGGGCGGCGCACGCGGCGCTCGGGTCGGGGCGCAAGCAACCGGTACCGGCCGAGGCCGAGAACATCCCGGTCGTGCGGCGCAGCTGGCACACCCGGCGCGCGCTGCCGGCCGGCCACCGGCTCACGCCCGACGACCTCGCCCTGCTCCGCCCGGCGAGCGGCATCGCGCCGGAGGTCGAACTGGCCGGGCGGGTGCTCGCCCGCGACCTCGCGCGCGGCACCCCGATCCGGCCGGCCGACCTCACCGGGGACGGGCCGCGGTGAGCAGCCGCGTCAGCCGCGTCCTGGTCTTCGCGTCCACGCGGGCCGACCTCTTCCCGCTCGCGCCGGTGCTGACCGCGCTCGCGGCGGCCGATGACCTCGAGCCGACGCTGTTCGCGACCGGGACGACCGGCAACCGGGCGTTCGGCAACCCGCTGGGCGACCTCGAGCTCGACGGCGTCGCCGTCGAGTCCGGCGCGGCCGACCTCGGGCACGACGACGACGTCCGCGCCGGCGGGATCCGCATCGCCGAGGCGATCTCGGCCACGCTGGACCGGCTCGAGCCCGCCGCCGGCCTCGTGCTCGGCGACCGGTGGGAGCTGCTGTTCGCGGTGCCGCCGTTCATCGTGCGGGGCATCCCGCTGGTGCACCTGCACGGCGGCGAGGTGACCGAGGGCGCCGTCGACGACCGCATCCGGCACGCGATCACGAAGCTGGCCGACCTGCACTGCGTCAGCACGGCCGACGCCGCGGCCCGGCTGCGCCAGCTCGGCGAGCCGGCCGACCGGATCTACGTCACCGGGGCGCCGTCCCTCGACCGGGTCGCCGCGGTGCGCCCGGCGGCCGACGACGTCCTGCGCGCGCTCGTCGGCGACGGGTTCGCCCGCCCGTTCGCCCTGGTCACCTACCACCCGCCCACTGCAGCCGGCCCGGCCGCAGGCGTCGGCGCCCGCCAGGTGTTCGAGGCCGTGGCCGCCACCGCCGGTTCGGCGCTCATCACCCACCCCGGGCTCGACCGCGGGCACGACGAGGTCCTCGAGGCCGTCTACGAGGCCGTCCGGGCCCGGCCCAACCTCGCCGACGTCCCGGCGTTGGGCGCGGCCTACCTGCCGACCCTGGCCGCCGCCGACGTGGTCGTGGGCAACAGTTCGAGCGGCATCCTCGAGGCGGCCAGCTTCGGCGTCCCGGTCGTCGACGTCGGCGACCGCCAGCTCGGCCGGACGGCCGGCGAGAACGTCGTGCACGTCGCCGAGGACCGCGACGCCATCGAGGCCGGGATCCGCACCTGCCTGACGCCGGAGTTCCGGGCCCGGGCCGGGGCGGCGGAGAACGTCTACGGCGACGGGCACGCGGCGCCCCGGATCGTCGATGTCGTCCGCCGGGCGGCCCGCGGCGCCCTCGCCCGCAAGCCGTTCGTCGACGCCCTCGCCGCGGTCGGGCCATGAGCGCCGCACCGATCTGGGTCCTGGGCGCGGGCGGGCAGGCCCGGGAGACCGCCGACCTCATCGCGGCCATCACGCGAGACGGCGCCGGGCGGGCCTACGCGGTGCAGGGCCTGCTGGACGAGGCGGCCGAGGCGGAGGTGCCGGCCCTGGCCGGGGCGCTGGCCCTCGGCCTCGGCTTCCCGGGGCCGCGCCGGGCCGTGTACGACCGGTTCGCCGAGCTGGCCGATCTCGAGTTCCCGACCCTCGTCCACCCGCGCGCCGACGTCGGCACCGGCTGCGAACTCGCCGACGGGGTCGTGGTGTCCGCCGGCTGCGTGGTCACCACCGATGTTCGCCTCGGGGCGGGCACGCTGCTGAATCCGCGCTCGGGCATCGGCCACGACACCGTCACCGGCCGCTGCTGCATCATCAACCCGGGCGCGAACGTGTCCGGATCGGTCCGGCTCGGTGACGAGGTGCTCGTGGGCAGCGGTGCGGTGATCCTGCAGGGGCTGAGGGTCGGCGACCGGGCGGTCATCGGCGCGGGCGCCGTGGTGACGCGGAACGTGCCGGCCGGCGTCACCGTGGTCGGCGTGCCCGCCCGCCCGGTGGCCGCTCCGGGCCGGACGGGGGCGGCCGGATGACCCGCCGCCAGCTCGACGCGGTGAAGGCCCCACGCGACGCCTGCCTGCGCGACGTCCTCGAGGTGATCGACCGCTCGGGGTTGACCGTGGCGCTGCTCGTCGACGGCGACGACACCCTGGCCGGGCTGCTCACCGACGGCGACGTCCGCCGGGCGATCCTGCGCGGCGCCGACCTCGCCGCGCCGGCGCTGCCCCATGCCACCACGCGGCCGCAGACGGTCGCCGCCGGGTCGAAGCGCGCGCTCGTCCTCGACCTGATGCGGGCGCTGCGGATGTCCGTCGTGCCCGAAGTCGACGACCAGGGCCGCCTCACCGGGCTGCACACCCTCTCCGACGTCGTCGGCCCGCAGCCGCTGCCCAACCCGGCGGTGATCATGGCCGGCGGGCGCGGCACCCGCCTCGGTGCCCTGACCCGCTCCACCCCGAAGCCGCTGCTCGAGGTCGCCGGCCGGTCGATCCTGCAGTGGATCGTGCTGAACCTCGTCGGCGGCGGCATCCGCGAGATCTGGGTCAGCGTCAACCACCTGGCCGACCAGATCGAGGAGCACCTGGGCGACGGCGCCAGCCTCGGCTGCACGGTGCACTACCTGCGCGAGGAGCCCGAGCAGCCGCTGGGCACCGCCGGGTCGCTCGCGCTGTTCCGGGCCGAGCAGCCGGACCTGGCCGAGCCGGCACTCGTGATGAACGCGGACCTGATGGTGCAGTTCGATCCCGACGCGCTGGTCACCCACCACGAGCGGGCCGGGGCGGCGATCTCGGTGGCTGTCCGCCCCTACCACCACGAGGTGCCCTACGGCGTCCTCGACACCAGCCCGGCGGGCACCGTCACCGCGGTCCGCGAGAAGCCGACCGTCAGCCTGGACGTCAACGCCGGGGTGTACGCGGTCTCGGCCGGGGTCCTCGACCTCGTGCCGCCCGGCCGGCCGTCGACCATGCCCGATCTGATCCAGGCCTGCCTCGACCGCGATCTCGTCGTGTCGTCCTGGCCGATCGGCTCGGAGTGGATCGACGTCGGCACCCCGTCGGATCTCGCCCGAGCGAAGGGACATGCATGACCGCGGGACCGTCCCCGTCACTTGCCGGCCGGACGGTCCTCGTGACCGGCTCCGACGGCTTCATCGGCAGCCACGTCGTCGAGGCGGTGCTGGCCGCCGGTGCGAGCGTCAAGGCGTTCTGCCTCTACAACTCCTTCGGCTCGGCCGGCTGGCTGGACGAGTCGGAGCCGTTCCAGCAGGCGGTCGTCGACGGGCAGGCGGAACTCGTGCTCGGTGACGTGCGCGACGGCGAGTTCGTCGACGGCGCCGTCCGGGGCGTCGACGTGGTGCTGCACCTGGCCGCCCTCATCGCGATCCCCTACTCCTACGTGGCGCCCCGCTCCTACGTCGAGACGAACGTGACCGGCACCCTCAACGTGCTCGAGGCCGTGCGCCGAAACGGCATCCCGCGGCTGGTGCACACGTCGACCTCGGAGGTGTACGGCACGCCGGACACCATCCCGATCACCGAGAGCCACCCGCTGCGCGGGCAGTCGCCGTACAGCGCCAGCAAGATCGCGGCCGACAAGATGTGCGAGGCGTTCGCGCTGTCGTTCGGCACGCCGGTCACGGTGCTGCGCCCGTTCAACACCTTCGGCCCGCGGCAGTCGGCGCGGGCGGTGATCCCGTCCGTGCTGGCCCAGCTGCTGACCGGTGCCGAGAAGCTGAACCTCGGCGCGACGACCCCGCGCCGCGACTTCACCTACGTCACCGACACCTGCGCCGGCTTCGTCCGGGCCGCGCTCGCCGACGTCGAGCCGGGCGCGACGATCCAGCTCGGCACCGGGCGGACCTACACGATCGGCGAGGTCGTGCAGGCGTGCATGGCCGTGACCGGCCGCACGGCCGAGATCGTGGTCGAGGCCGACCGGCTCCGGCCGGCCGGCTCGGAGGTCGAGGTCCTGCTCTCCGACCCGGCGCGGGCGGCCGAGCGGCTGGGCTGGACGCCGACGGTGTCGCTCGAGGAGGGCCTGCGCCGCACCGCCGAATGGCTCGCGCCCCGCGTCGACCCGCGCACGGCCGGGCGCTACCACCGATGACCGCGCCGCACCCGATCCCGCTGGCCGTCCCGAACATCGGCGAGCGGGAGAAGGAGCTCGTCCGCGCCGCGGTCGACTCCGGCTTCGTCTCGTCCGTCGGGCCGTACGTCACCGAGTTCGAGGAGCGCTTCGCGGCCGCCGTCGGCGCGCGGTACGCGGTGGCGTGCGCGTCGGGTACGGCTGCGATCCATGTCGGGCTGATCGTCCTCGGCGTCCGCCCCGGCGACCTCGTCGCCGTCTCCGACTTCACCTTCGTCGGCTCGTCCAACCCGGTGCGCTACCTGGGGGCCGACCTGCTGCTCGTCGACTCGGACGCGACCTCGTGGAACCTCGACCCCGGGCTCCTGGCCGGCGAGCTCGACCGCCGCGCCGCCGCCGGCGAACGATTGCCCGCGGCGGTCGAGGTCGTCCACGCGCTCGGCCAGCCGGCCCGCCTGGCCGAGGTCGTCGAGGCCTGCGCCCGGCACGGCATCCCGGTGCTCGAGGACGCCGCCGAGTCGCTCGGGGCCGGATGGTCGGACGGGCCGCTGGCCGGCCGGCAGACCGGGACGGTCGGCGCGGCGGGCGCCTTCTCGTTCAACGGCAACAAGATCGCGACGACCGGCGGGGGCGGCATGCTCGTCACCGACGACGAGCGGCTGGCCCGGCGGGCCAAGCACCTCACCACGCAGGCGAAGGTGCCCGACGCCGGCTACCTGCACGACGAGATCGGCTACAACTACCGGCTCACCAACATCGCGGCCGCGCTGGGTCTCGCCCAGCTGGAGCGGCTGCCCGGTTTCGTCGCCCGCAAGCGGGAGATCGCCGCCGCCTACGACGCGGCCCTGGCCGGCACCGGCGTGACCGTGCCGCCACGGCTGGCCGGCTTCGACTCCACGTACTGGCTCTACTCGGTGCTGCTGCCCGACGGGGTTCCGGGCGGCCGGGACGGGTTGCGCGCCGGGCTGGCCGCGCGCGGCATCGAGACCCGGCCGCTGTGGCGGCCGGTCCACGCGCAGCCGCCGTTCGCCGACGCCCCCCGGCTCGGCGGTGCGGTGTCGGACGATCTGCACGGGCGCGGGCTGTCGCTGCCGTGCTCGACCGACCTCACCGACGCCGACCAGGCCCGGGTCATCTCGGCCCTGCGCGAACTGCTCTGACCCCGGCCCGACGGCTACGGTGGGCACCGTGGCCGAGGTGATCCCGCTATTCCCGCTCAGCCACGTCCTGTTACCGGGCATGCCGCTGCCGTTGCACATCTTCGAGGACCGCTACCGGGAACTGCTCGACGACATCGCCGACGCCCCGGGCGGGGCCCGCTTCGGCGTGATCGCGCTCCGTTCGGGCACCGAGGCCCGCACCGCGGCCACCGTCGACGGCGGTCCCGACCTCGAACCGATCGGCACGCTGGCCGAGATCATCGAGCTCGAGCCCCGCGAGGACGGGACCTCGGACCTGCTGTCGGTCGGCAGCCGGCGGTTCCGCATCGAGCAGCTCATCCCGTCCGGCAAGCCGTATCTCCGGGCCGTCGTCCAGTTCCTCGACGAGGACGACGGCCCGCTCACCGACGACCAGGAGCTCCGGGCCCGGGAGCTGATCGAGGTCTTCGACGCGATCCTCATCCGGTTGGCCGGGCGGGCGACCGGCTCCGAGCTGCCCGACGACGCGAACCAGCTCTCCTACCAGATCGCGGCCCGGCTGCCGCTGCCGCCGGGCGAGCGGCAGGCGCTGCTCACCGACGCCACCACCGCGGAGCGCCTCGAGCGGGTGTCGACGCTGCTACGCCGGGAGATCGCCCTGCTGCAGTGCACCCGCAGCATCGCGGTCTCCCCGGCCGTACTCCGACTGCTGACCAGCCTGAACTGACACCCGCTCGCGCACCGGGTCGGGGCGGCCCAGGTCGTCGCGGACGGCGAAGGCGGTGAACAGGCCGTACACCAGGATCGCCAGGGCCGGCTCGACGAGCAGCAGGCCGCGCATGCGCAGCGACAGCGGCAGGTGAGCGATGGTCGAGCCGACCTTGCCGTCGGTGGTGCCGCCCCCGGTGAGATGCCCGATCCACGCGGTGAGCAGGGCGCCGAGCAGGCCGCCGACGAGCAGGGCCAGCACCGCGATCGGTCCGCGGCCGACGAGCCGGCGCAACCAGAGCGCCAGGCCCGCGAGCAGCCCGACCGCGGCCACGATGATGAGATAGCGGCCGTCGCTGCGGGCCATCGTCTCGACCTCGTCGAACGGGTACAGCTGCCCCGGGGCGATCACGTAGGCCCGCTGCTGCGGACCGGCCCAGGCCGACCACGCGACGCCGAGCAGCGCGCCCAGCACGGCGAGCACGGCCACGATGATCCCCGCGGCCCGCAGGTCGGCGGTGGCCGGGTGCTCCTCGGAGCGGGGGTGGTCGTCGCTCACCGGCCCACCGCCCCACCGGGGCGCCCGGACGCATCGCGCAGCAGCAGGTGCAGCTCGTCCAGGCGGGCCTTGGGCACGGCCCGGTCGATGTCGAAGCCGCGCAGCCGGTCCAGCGTCGCCTTGCGCCGCCGGCCGGCCAGGCGCAGCGCGAGCAGCGGGAGGGTGACGGTGTGCGACGGCAGGCCCACCCGCCGCAGCTCCTTGAGCACGTCGCCGCGGGTGTCGGACACCAGCTCGCGCAGGCGCGACTCCAGCGGGCCGTACCGGTCGGCCGCGGTCAACCGGCGCAGGACGCTGAGCACGACCCAGCGCACGAGCAGGACGATGACCGCCAGCGCGACCAGGACGACGGTCAGGAACGTGATGTGCAGCCCCCACTGGGACAGCGCGGCCAGCGCGAGCACGACGACGGCGACGAGCAGCAGGGTGCGGCCGACCGACTCGCCGATCGCCCGCCCGACGAGGTAGCGGGCCAGCGCCCACTGGCTCAGCGGCGACCCCTGCCGGAACTCGCCCACCTCGCCGATCTCCCCGGCGGAGACCCAGACGTCGTCGTCGGAGGGCTCCTCGGGCAGCGCAGGGTGCATAGGTCGAGGCTACCGGCGCCGTCCGGGCGGCCGCCGGGCACGCCGGGCGAGCTTCAGGCGATCTCCAGCCGGGGCCGGCGCGGCCGATCCCCGCCGATGCGGGCCACGAACTCCCGCGCGTGCTTCGTGGTGCCGGGCGTGAACCAGGACGGGTCGACGGCCCGCACGTCGACGGTGACCCCGACGTCGCCGAGCACCACGGGCAGGGTGTGCGCGGCGGTGGACGGGAAGGTGATCACCCGCCGGGCCACCGGCCCCCGCCGCAGCGCCAGCTCGGCCGGGAGGTCGGAGCGGACGACCCGCACCCCCGGCAGGGTGGCGATCTCGGCCAGCAGGTTCTCCGACTCGCGGCGGTGCGCGAAGTAGCGCAGCGGCCCGTGCTTGCGGGCCAGCCCGCCGACCGCGTCCACGTAGGGGCGACGGGCCACGACGCCGGTGTCGACGAGCGACACGCCGAGGAGATCGACCTCGTCCTCGACCACCTCGGGCCGGCTCCAGGAGCGGGTCCACTCGTAGCGGTTCGCCAGGGCCACGGCCGCGAGCGGGGCGGCGTCGTTGAGGCAGGTGAAGACGGTGAGTTCGCGGGTCGGGCTCGGCGAGTAGAGCCGGGTGGCCCGCGCCGCCCGCCGCTCGGCCCCGGCGAGCGGCACCTCCCAGCGCACGAGCGGCGCGCCGGCGTCCAGGCACTGCGCGAACTCCCACGTCGCGGTGCCGTCGTCGACCACCACGATCTGCGGCGCACTGATCGCCGGCAGCAGCGTCTGGATGTAGCGGGAGAACGGGTCGCCCACGATCAGCCGCCGGGCCCGCGACATCGCATTCAGCACCCGGGCAGTGCCGGTGAGCGCCGCCGGCGTGCGGGTGCGCACCGGGTGGAACGTCACCGCCAGGCCGAGGTCGCCGACGAGGTCGGTCACCCGGGCCATCTGCCGGACGGTGTGCTTGTCGCGCGGCGGCAGGACGCACACCGCCACGTCGTCGGCCTCGCCGCTCGCGTACGCCCACTCGGCGACGTTGAGCAACTGGGTCGCACTCTCGACGAGCGCGAGCGACGACCGTCTCATCGGGCGGCCGGCGCCACCGTGCGCCGCAGCTTCCGGAGCACGGGCAACTCGCTGTCGTACACCTTCTTGATGCCGTCGCCGAGCGCCGCCTCGACCGTGCGGATGTCGCGCACCAGCCGGGTGAGGCCGGTGGGCTCCACCGACGCGGCCTGGTCCGAGCCCCAGTTCGCCCGGTCGAGCGTGATGTGCCGCTCGACGAAGCAGGCCCCCATCGCGACCGCGGCGACCGTCGTCTGCAGGCCGATCTCGTGGCCGGAGTAGCCGATCGGGACGTCCGGGAACGCGTGCATCAGGGTGTGGATCATGCGCAGGTTGAGCTCCTCCGGCGGCGCCGGGTAGGAGCTGGTCGTGTGGCAGAGGATCAGCCGCTCGCGGCCGAGGATGTCGACCGCGCGGCGGATCTGGCCCATCGTCGACATGCCGGTCGAGAGGATGACCGTCCGCTGGGTGTCGCGGACCGCGCTCGAGCAGCGCGTCGTCGGTCAGGCAGGCCGAGGCGATCTTGTGGGCCGGCGGGTTGGCGAGTTCGAGGAAGTCGACGCCTCGGCCCGTCCCACGGCGAGGCGAACCACGCGATACCGCGCGTCGAGCAGTAACGGCCGATGGCCTCGTAGTCCTCCTGGCCGAACTCGACCCGGTGCCGGTAGGCGAGGTAGGTCATGCGACCCCACGGCGTGTCGCGCTCCACGCCCTGCTGGTCGAGCGGGACGCAGACCTCCGGGGTCCGCTTCTGGAACTTGACGGCGTCGCAGCCGGCGGCGGCCGCGACGTCGATCAGCGCGAGCGCGTCCTCGAGCTCACCGTTGTGGTTGATGCCGATCTCGGCGGTGACGAAGACCGGGTGGTCCGGCCCGACGGGCCGGTCACCGATGTAGCGCAAGCGGTTGAGATCCATCGCGGATTTCCTTTCCGAGCAATCTCGACGCGACCTCGCGGACCGCGCCGTGGCCGCCGGGAGCGGCAGTGATGATGCGCGCCCGTGCGCGCACCGAGTAGTGGGCGTCGGCGACCGCTATGGGCCAGCCGACGATGTCGAAGCACGGCAGGTCGTTCACGTCGTTGCCGACGTAGGCGATCCGGCGCAGCGAGTGGCCGTTGTCGGCGCACCAGTGCACGAGCGCCGTGCCCTTGTCGTCGACGCCGTGCACCGCCGGGACGGCGAGCTTGCGGGCCCGGGCGGCGACGACCGGGTTCCGCTCGGAGGAGAGGATCAGGATCGGCAAGCCGGCCCGCCGCAGCGCCGCGATGCCGAGGCCGTCGCCCCGGTGGACACACACGGACTCGCGGCCGTCCTGGTCCACGGTCACCCGGTCGTCGGTGAGGGTGCCGTCGAAGTCGAGCACCAGCGCGTCCAGGTCGTCGAGACAGAGTTCGGTCGCCTCGTCCAGCAGCGAAGCCAGCAGCCGGGCCCGCTCGAGGTCGCCCGGTTCGTCGATCTCCAGCGTCCGGGCCGCGTCCACGCAGACGGGCAGGATCCGGCCGAAGAAGCGGTGCCCGGTCCGGCGCAGGCCCTCGACCCGCATGGCGTAGGCGGCGCCGGTCTCGAGCAGCTCGACCGGCCGGTCCTGCCGGCGCAGCCGCCCGGTCGGGTCGTGGTTGATGCCGCTGCCGTCCGGCCGCCACAGGAAGCCGTGGGAGCGGGCCGCCGTGAGGGCCGAGTCGGCCCCGCCGTCGGCCACCGCGCCGGCCACCGCGTCGATGTCGGCGCCGGTGACGAACGGGCTGGTGCACTGGACGAGGACGGCGACGTCGGCCTCGGGTGCGGCGGCGTCGATCGCGTGCAGGATCGCCGACTCCGAGCTCGCGGTGTCACCGGCGAGTGCGCGCGGCCGGTGCACGACCTCGGCCCCGGCCGACCGGGCCGCCTCGGCGATCAGCGGGTCGTCGGTCGAGACCAGCACGCGGTCCACCCGCCGGGCGTTCCGCGCGGCCCGCACCGCGCGGGCCACGAGCGGGAAGCCGCCCACCGGGGCGACGTTCTTGCCCGGCACGCCCTTGGACCCGCCGCGCGCAGGAATCACCGCCACCACGACGCTCACAGTTGGGCCCACTTCCGGATGCGGGGCTCGAGCCTGCGGACGCTGACCCGGTAGATCCGCCGCGCACCGGCCCGCAGCACGCGCCGCCGCAGCCCGGGGTCGGCGCTGCCCCAGGCGGGGTCGCGCACCAGCGGCGCGCCGTCGACGTCGAGGCCGTTGCGGCCGAGCAGGTCCGGCAGGTAGCAGGGCGCGCGGTCGGCCCGAAACCACGGCCGCAACGCGGGCAGCTGCTCGCGGGCGGCCACGAGCTCGGTCACCCGGGCCCGGGCGGCCGCGTACGGCGCCGGGTCGCGCAGGCCGTTGTCGGCCGCCCACCCGGCGTCGGTCTTGGGGATGTCGCCCGCGTGCAGCGCCGGCCAGGACGACAGCGCGCCCGAGTTCAGGAAGGCGTGGTTGCCCAGCGACTCGCGGACCCCGAAGTCGGTGAGGATCGCGGTCGCGATGTCGCGATGCATCGCCTCGAGCGCCGCGGTCGAGCTGACCGTCACACACAGGTCGGTGCGGTCGAGCACGTCCGCCATCTGGCCGTACGCGAGCTCGAGGTTCGCCGGCGGCGCGTCGGTGCCCAGCAGGTCGGGCCCGAGCAGGTCGGCGTAGTGGTGCCGCTCGACATGCGTCGTCTGCTCGCCGATCCGGCCCCGCAGCTTGACGATGACCTGCCGGTCCGGGTGGGTACGCGCGTGCTCGACGGCCTGGGCGAGGGCGTAGCGCCGCTCGTCGCGGCTCGGCGGGACGCTGGGCTGGGCGACGAAGGTGACGGTGAACGGTCGCTCGCTCCCGGCGGCCGTCGGGTCGTGGGGCGCCCCGCCGAGGAACGGCAGCGCCGTCTGCACCACCGCGTCGGCGTCGACGCCGACCGCTTCGAGGACAGCGCGGAACCGGCGGGCGTCGTTGGCCGAGTTGGCCAGCACCACGTCAGCGCCGGCCCGCAGCAGCAGGCCGTCCACCAGCCGCTCGTAGACCACGCCGACGTAGCCGGTGACCACGATCGGCCGCCGGTCCCGGCCGCGCCAGGCCCGGGCGAGCCCGTGCAGCAGCGACTGGATGGTGCCGCCGACGCAGGCCAGGACGACCACCTCGGCGTCGGTCCCGGCCAGCTCGGCCAGCAGCTGGGCGATGCCGACCCGCCGCACCGAGTCGGCCCGCGCGCCGACGTCGGCGAGCTGCTGGTCGTTCGGTGTGGCCCGGCCCTCGAGCAGGTGGCCGTGGATCCCGGCCGGGACGGGGCCGAGCCGGTCGGCGACGGCCGCCCCCCACTTCCAGCGCGTGTCCGAGTCGGCGATCACGTGGATCGTCCACGGGTCGCCGCTCGGTGTCGGTTCGTCGCCGTTCATCAACTCGAGAATCTCGACGCCGGGGTACGGGACGGCCGCACCGACATGACGGACAGGTGTACGACAAACGGACGTTGAGGAATTCCTGTGACCGCGGCTACCGGGCCGGTTTGAGGCCGGCGTGGAAGACCCGGACGTTCTCGCGCCACCCGCCCATCGCGTCGAGCGGCATCGGGTCGGCCGTCGCCTTCTTGCGGACGTCTCGCCGGCGCTCGGTCAGGTCGAAGCCCTTGTCGAGCATGATCAGCTCGCCGAACAGGAACTCCAGCGCGTCCGGCGTGTAGCGCCAGAAGTCGATCGGGCAGGGGTGGTAGCGCCAGCTGAACAGCGTCGACGTGTACGACAGCCCGCCCGGCGCGAGGATGCGGCTGATCTCGGCCGCGGCGAGCCAGGGCCGGTCGATGTGCTCGAACACGTCGACCGAGAGCACGACGTCGTAGCTGCCGTCGGCGATCTCCTTGCAGTCGGTGATGTCACCGACGACGGTGTTCTCGGCCGAGTGCTCGAGGTCGAGGTTGACGTAGCTGAACGCCGGGCCGAAGGCGTGCCCGCGCGGGTGCATCCGGCCGCCGATCTCGAGGACCTTGCCGCCCTTGACGCCGGCCCGCTCGAGCAGGCCCGACAGGTGCGCGTTGATCCGCTCGTCCCGGACGAGCGCCGAGCGCCAGCCGTTCTCCAGCGCGTCGAGCTCGGCCACCCGCTGGGCCGCGGTGATAGCCGCCGACGGTTCCCGGCCCGCGGCCCTCCCCCCGCCGCGACGGCGCAGGCCGTCCTTGATCCGCTCCATCGAGGTCAGTGCCATGCGGCCGAAGCTAGGTTCGCCGGCTGGCCGGGGGACGGATGCGACACGACGCCGAACGGTCCGGCAGGTGTCCGCCGGGTGACGCGCAAAACCGGCTTGACGGTGCGTGGCTGCCCACGAATACTCCATTTCGAGTAATCGACCTGGAGGAACCAGTGACCCGTCGGCGCGTCGGCAACCCGCTCGCCCTCGCCGTGCTCTCCTGCCTGTCCGAGCGGCCCATGCACCCCTACGAGATCTCCACGACGCTGCGCAGCCGCGGCAAGGAGCAGAGCATCAAGCTCAACTACGGCTCGCTCTACTCGGTGGTCGAGTCGCTGCAGCGGCACGGGCTGATCACGGCCCGCGAGACCACCCGCGCCGGCCGGCGTCCGGAGCGCACGGTCTACGAGATCACCGAGGCCGGCACCGCCGAGCTCGAGGACTGGCTCTCCGAGCTGCTGTCGACCCCGGTGCGCGAGTTCACCTCCCTCGAGGCCGGGCTCTCGCTGATGCCCGGGCTGGCGCCGGACGACGTGGCGATGCTGTTGACCAAGCGGGCCCAGCTGCTCCGGATCGAGCTGCGCACCCTCGAATCCGCCCACGCCGAGGCGGCCGAGATGAAGCTGCCCGAGCTCTTCCTCGTCGAGAACCGCTACCGCGAGGCGATGCTGAAGGCGGAGATCGCCTTCGTCACCGAGCTCGCGACCAGCATCCAGAGCGGCGCGATGACCGGCGTCGCCGGCTGGCGGCGGGTCCACGAACTGCGGGCCGAGGGCGTCACCTGGGAGGACATCTCGGCCGACCCGGTCCGCTACCTGGGAGAGGAGGGCCGCCCGCTGCAGTCGTCACCGTAAGAAGTGAGAACCCGCTGGAAGCCCACGGTCGGTGCGGCAACACCGATCGCCGGTTCCAGCGGGCCGTACACCCGAGCCGGGACGCGAGTCCCACCCCGAGGCGCAACTCAACGATAGGCGCTCACGGCCCGGCTCCCCGTCAACCCGAGGGAAGTCCCATGCCATCTGCACCACCGTCGCGCCCGGCGCTCGTCGCGCACGACCTCGTCAAGACCTACTCCGCCGGCCGCGGGGCCGACCCGGTCCGCGCGCTCGACGGCCTCACCGTCGAGGTCGCGGCCGGCCGCGTCGTCGCCCTGCTCGGCCGCAACGGCGCCGGCAAGTCCACCACGGTCAAGATCCTCACCACGCTGGCCCGGCCGGATTCCGGCACAGCCTTCGTGGCCGGCATCGACGCCCTGCACGACCAGCAGGCCGTCCGGCAGGCCATCGGGCTCGTCGGGCAGAAGGCGTCGAGCGACCCCATGGCGACCGGCCGGGAGAACCTGCAGCTCGCCGGCCGGATCCAGGGCCTGACCCGCGCCGAAGCGGCCGCGCGGGCCAGCGAACTGCTCGCCCGCTTCGACCTCGTCTCCGCCGCGGATCGCCTGGCCCGGACCTACTCCGGCGGCATGGCCCGCAAGCTCGACGTCGCCATCGGCCTGGTCCACCGGCCTCAGGTGCTGTTCCTGGACGAGCCGACGACCGGGCTCGACCCCGAGGCGCGGGCCCAGATGTGGGCCGAGATCGAACGCCTGACGGTCGAGGAGCGCACCACCGTGCTGCTCACGACCCATTACCTCGAGGAGGCCGACCGGCTGGCCGAGCGGGTCGCCATCGTCGACGCCGGCCGGGTCGTCGTCGAGGGCACCCCGGAGCAGCTCAAGAGCGAGTTGCGCGGCGACGCCGTGCAGATCGAGCTGACGAGCGCCTCCCCGGCGGCGCTGCCGGCGCTGGCCCGGGTCGCCGGCCTGCGCCAGGCGAGCGCGGACGGCAACCGGCTGCGGGCCCGGGCCGACGTCGGGGCCCGGGCCGTGCCTGCCGTGCTGGCGGCGCTCGACGAGGCCGGGGCCGAGGTCGCGTCCGTGACCGTGGCCCGGCCGTCGCTCGACGACGTGTACCTGCGCCATGTCGGCCGCTCGTTCACCACCGCGGAGGACCCCGAATGAGCGCGGCGGTGTTCGTGCGGCATTCCGGGTTGCTCACCACCCGTTCGGTGCGCACGCTCATGCGGCAGCCGGCGTACGCGGCGATCACGCTCGTCCAGCCGGTCATCTGGCTGCTGCTGTTCGGCCAGCTGTTCCGCAACGTCGTGCATCTGCCCGGGTTCTCCCCCGCGGCCGGGTCGTACCTCGAGTTCCTCACCCCGGGCGTCGTGGTCATGACGGCGCTGTTCTCCAGCGGTTGGGCCGGGACGGCGTTCATCGAGGACATGGACCGCGGGGTCATGGACCGGTTGCTGGCCTCGCCGGTCCGGCGGGGCGCGATGATCGTCGGCTCGCTGGCCTACCAGTCGCTGACGACGGTGGTGCAGTCGTTGATCATCTTCGGCCTGGCCTACGCCTCCGGCGCCCGGTTCGACGGCGGCGCGACCGGGATCGCGGTGACCGTCGTCGTCGCCTGCCTGATCTCGGTGGTGATCGCGTCGTTCTCGAACGCGATCGCGCTGCTCGTCCGCCAGCAGGAGGCGCTCATCGGTATCAGCCAGTTCATCGTCCTGCCGCTGCAGTTCCTGTCCTCGTCCATCCTGGACACCCGGGTCGCCCCGGCCTGGGTGCGGCACGTCGCCCGGTACAACCCGGTCGACTGGGCGTCGACGGCGGCGCGGGAGGCGCTGTCGGCCGGCCCGGACTGGGGCGTCGTGCTGCCGCGGGTCGGGCTGCTGGCCGCGCTGGCCGTCGTGATGGCCTGGCTCGGCACTCGGGCGTTCCGCAGCTACCAGCGCTCGCTGTAGCGGGCGGCCGGGACGGTCAACGCGCCGGCCGGGCCGCGGGTCGCGGTCCGGCCAGCGCGGCCCGCAGCGGCGGGGTCAGCCGCGCAATCAATTCATCAACCGGCATCGAGGCGAGCGGCTCGATGCCGATGACGTAGCGGGTGAAGATCAACCCGGCCATCTGGCTCACCGCCATGCCGGCCCGCCGGGTGGCGTCGGGACCGCCGAGCCGCTCGGCGATCTTCGCGATCATCTCCCGCTCGGCCATCTCCCGGAACAGTCGGGCCACCTCGGGCTCGCGGGTGGCGGCCTCGGCGAACGCCCGCAGCGCCGGCCCGCGCTCGGCGTCGTCCCAGGTCGTGACGATCGTGCGGACGAGCCGCTCCGGCAGGCTCTGGAGCGGGCCGGCCAGGGCGCTGGCCAGCATGTCGGCCGGGTTGGCCGGCAGCTCCATGCACGCGCCGAACAGGCCGTGCTTCGACCCGAAGTGGTAGCTGATCAGGGCAGCGTCGACGCCCGCCTCCTCGGCGACCGACCGCATCGTGACCCGGTCGTAGCCGTCGGCGAGGAAGCGCCGGCGGGCCACCTCGACGATCTGCGTCCGGGTCTCGGTCCGCCCGCGGGGTCGGCCCCGCCCCCGGCTTTTATTCATCATGGTTGAAATGTACGTCGCGGTGGTGCGAGATTCAATTCAACACGGTTGAAATAGGAGGTACCCGATGACCCAGCACCTGGCGCGCCGCCCGGCGGCCACCACCCCGGACGGCGCGGCCGGCTCCCGCCGCGTCCTCGTGGTCACCTGCATCGCCCTGGCGACGGTGGTCGCCGCCGTCGCGTCGCTCAACGTCGCGATCCCCTCGATCGCCCGCGACACGCACGCCAGCCAGACCGAGCTGTCCTGGATGGTGGACGCCTACTCGCTGGTCTTCGCCGCCCTGCTGCTCCCGGCCGGCGCGCTCGGCGACCGGTACGGCCGGCGCAAGGCGCTGATCGCCGGGCTGGTGATCTTCGGGGCGGGCTCGGCCTCGGCGATGGCCTACGCCGATCCGACCTGGCTGATCGCGATGCGGGCCGTCCTCGGCGTCGGGGCCGCGCTCGTCATGCCGGCCACCCTGTCGACGATCACCAGCACCTTCCCGGCGGCCCAGCGGGCCAAGGCCGTCGGTACCTGGGCCGGCGTGGCCGGGGCTTCGGCGATCCTCGGGCTGCTCACCTCCGGGCTCGTGCTCGAGCAGTGGTCGTGGCGGTCGGTCTTCGCGGTCAACGTCGTGCTGGCCGGGCTCGCGATCGTCGGCACGCTGAAGGTGGTGCCGGAGTCGGCCGACCCGGACGCCCCCGCGGTCGACTGGATCGGGGCCGCGATCGCCGTCGTCGGCCTCGGGGTGCTCGTGTACTCGATCATCGAGGCCCCGACCGCGGGCTGGGCCACGGCCCGGACCCTCGTCGGGCTCGCCGCCGGGATCGCCGTCCTCGCCGGCTTCGTCGCCTGGGAGCTGCGGGTGGCCGAGCCGCTGCTCGACCCGCGGTTGTTCCGGCACGGCGGGTTCGCGGGCGGCACGCTCACCATCACGCTGCAGTTCTTCGCCTTCTTCGGCTTCCTCTTCCTGATCCTGCAGTACCTGCAGCTCGCGCTGCACGACAGCCCGCTGGTGGCCGCGCTGAGCCTGATCCCGATGGCGCTGGGCATGATGCCGAGCGCGCGGGTACTCGCACCCCGGCTCGCGGCCCATGCCGGCGGCGGCCGCACGTCGGCGCTCGGGTTGGTGCTCGCGGGCGGCGCGCTGGTCTGGCTCTCGACGCTGGACGCGCAGAGCTCCTACTGGCTGTTGCTCGTCGGCCTCGTCCCGCTGGGGATGGGCGCGGGGCTGGCGATGACGCCGGCGACCGCGGCGATCACCGACGCGCTGCCGAAGGAGAAGCAGGGCGTCGGGTCGGCGATGAACGACCTGGCCCGCGAGCTCGGCGGGGCGCTCGGCATCGCCGTGCTGGGCAGCCTGCTGCAGTCGACGTACCGCAGCCACCTCGACGTCGGGCGGTTGCCGGAGCCGGCCGCCGATCACGCCCGGTCGTCGCTGGCGCTCGCCTCGCGGCTCGGGCCGCAGGTCGCGCACAGCGCGCAGGCGGCCTTCGTCGACGGCATGCAGTACGCCCTGATCGGCGGCGCGGTCGCGGTGATGATCGCGGCGGTCGGGGTGCTGATCCTGCGCCGCGGCTGACCGGCGGCCGGGCTAGGCCGAGATCGCGGACGGGCCGAGCAGGGCCTTGAGGTCACCCATCAGTGCCGCCGAGGGCGTGACCCGGCAGTCGAGCACCACCCGCGGGCTGTTCTGGCTCATCAACTGCAGGTGCACCTCGGTCATGCCCGGGTGGGTCACCAGCACGTCCTTGAGCCGGCCGAGCAGCGGCGCGGTGCAGCGCGTGGCCTCCAGCTTCAGCTTGACCGGTCCGCGCGGTCCCTCGGTGGTGTCGAGCACGGTGAGGTCGCTCGCGATCAGCTTGACCGTGTCCTCGCGGGCATCGGTGCGGCCCTTGATCGCGACGATCGCGTCCTCGGCGATGTTCAGCGCGACCTGCGCGTAGGTGGCCGGGAAGAACATCACCTCGATGGAGCCCTCGAGGTCCTCGAGCACGGCCTGGGCCCAGGGCGCGCCGGCCTTGGTGACCCGGCGGTTCACCGACGACAGGATGCCGGCCAGGGTGAGGGTCTGCGGCTCCCCCGACCCCTCGGCCTGCGCGGCGGCGACCGTCACGTCGGCCGCGCCGCTGAGGATGTGCTCGAGCCCGAACAGCGGGTGGTCGGAGACGTAGAGGCCGAGCATCTCCCGCTCGAACTGCAGCAGGACCTTCTTGTCCCACTCGCCGTCGGGCACCTGCACGGCGAAGACGTCGCTGACCGGCGACTCGGTGGCGTCGCCCATCGAGCCGAAGAGGTCGAACTGCCCGATCGCCTCGGCCCGCTTGGTGTCGAGGACGGCGTCGACGGCCGCCTCGTACACGTTGATCAGGCCGCGCCGGGCGTGGCCGAGCGAGTCGAAGGCGCCGCCCTTGATCAGCCCCTCGATGGTCCGCTTGTTGCAGACGACGGCGTCGACCTTGCTCAGGAAGTCGGGGAAGTCGGCGAAGGCGCCCTTGGCCGTGCGGGTGGCGACGATCGAGGCGACGACGTTCGCCCCGACGTTGCGGATCGCGGTGAGGCCGAAGCGGATGTCGGTGCCGGTCGGGGTGAAGTCGGCGTGCGACTCGTTGACGCAGGGCGGCAGCACCTTGATGCCCATCCGCCGGCACTCGGCGAGGTAGATCGCCGACTTGTCCTTGTCGTCGCGGACGCTGGTCAGCAGGGCGGCCATGTACTCGGCCGGGTAGTTGGCCTTGAGGTAGGCCGTCCAGTACGAGATCAACCCGTAGGCGGCCGAGTGGGCCTTGTTGAACGCGTAGTCGGAGAACGGCAGCAGGATGTCCCACAGCGTCTTGACCGCGGCGTCGGAGAACCCGTTGGCCCGCATGCCCTCGGAGAAGCCGGCGAACTGCTTGTCCAGCTCGGCCTTCTTCTTCTTGCCCATGGCGCGACGCAGGATGTCCGCCTGCCCGAGCGAGAAGCCGGCGACCTTCTGCGCGATCGCCATGACCTGCTCCTGGTAGACGATCAACCCGTAGGTGTCGCCCAAGATGTCGGCGAGCGCTTCGGCCAATTCAGCATGGATCGGGACCACCGGCTTGCGGCCGTTCTTGCGGTCGGCGTACTCGTTGTGCGAGTTGGCGCCCATCGGCCCCGGCCGGTAGAGCGCGCCGACGGCCGAGATGTCCTCGAAGTTGTCCGGCCGCATCGAGCGCAGCAGGGCCCGCATGGGGCCGCCGTCGAGCTGGAAGACGCCGAGCGTGTCGCCGCGGGCCAGCAGGTCGAAGGTCGCCTGGTTGTCCAGCCCGAGGTCTTCGAGGACGATGTCCTCGTCCCGGTTGACCTTGATGTTGCGCAGCGCGTCGTCGAGGACCGTGAGGTTGCGCAACCCCAGGAAGTCCATCTTGATCAGGCCGAGCCGCTCGCAGGTCGGGTAGTCGAACTGCGTGATGACCGCGCCGTCCTGCTCCCGCTTCATGATCGGGATGAGGTCGAGCAGCGGGTCGGAGGACATGATCACGCCGGCGGCGTGGACGCCCCACTGCCGCTTGAGCCCCTCGAGGCCCTTGGCCTGGTCGACGACCCGCTTGACCTCGACGTCGGCCTCGTAGAGCGCGCGGAACTCCCCACCCTCGTTGTAGCGGTCGTGGGTCGGGTCGAAGATCTTGGCGAGCGGGACGTCCTTGCCCATCACCGGCGGGGGCATCACCTTGGTGACGCGATCACCCATCGAGAACGGGTAGCCGAGCACCCGGGCGGCATCCTTCACCGCCTGCTTGGCCTTGATCGTGCCGTAGGTGACGATCTGCGCGACCCGGTCGTCGCCGTACTTCTCGCTGACGTAGCGGATGACCTCGCCCCGCCGGCGCTCGTCGAAGTCGATGTCGAAGTCGGGCATCGAGACGCGGTCGGGGTTGAGGAACCGCTCGAAGATCAGCCCGTGCTCGAGCGGGTTGAGGTCGGTGATGCGCATGGCGTAGGCGACCATCGAGCCGGCGCCGGAGCCCCGGCCGGGGCCGACCCGGATGCCGTTCTCCTTGGCCCAGTTGATGAAGTCGGCGACCACGAGGAAGTAGCCGGCGAAGTTCATCGCGTTGATGACACCGACCTCGTAGTCGGCCTGCCGGCGCACCTCGTCCGGGACGCCGGCCGGGAACCGGCGGCGCAGGCCGGCCTCGACCTCCTTGGCGAACCAGGTCTGCTCGGTCTCACCGGCCGGCACCGGGAAGCGCGGCATGTAGGTGCCATTGCCCTCGGTGAAGCTCACCTCGCAGCGCTCGGCGATCAGCAGCGTGTTGTCGCAGGCCGCGCGGAGGTCGTACTTGTCGGCCCACAGCGAGCGCATCTCGGCCGGACTCTTGACGTAGTAGCCGCCGCCGTCGAGCTTGAACCGCTTCGGGTCGGCCATCGTCTTGCCGGACTGGACGCAGAGCAGGACCTCGTGGCTGTCGGCGTCGGCGGCGTGCGTGTAGTGCAGGTCGTTGGTGGCGATGACGGGCAGTTGCAGGTCGCTCGCCAGCTTCAGCAGGCCGTCGCGCACCCGGGCCTCGATGTCGAGGCCGTGGTCCATCAGCTCGATGAAGTAGTTGCCCGCGCCGAAGATGTCTCGGAATTCAGCCGCACTCGCCCGCGCCTTCTCGTAATCACCGATCCGCAGCCAGGTCTGGACCTCACCGGACGGGCAGCCGGTGGTGGCGATCAACCCCTTCGCGTACTGGGCGAGCAGCTCGCGATCGGCCCGCGGCTTGTAGAAGAACCCCTCGAGCGAGGAGCGGGACGACAGGCGGAACAGGTTGTGCATGCCGGCGGTGTTCTCGGCCAGCAGGGTCATGTGCGTGAACGCGCCGCCACCGGAGACGTCGTCGCCGCCGCCGTCGGCCCAGCGCACCCGGGTGCGGTCGGACCGGTGGGTGTTCGGCGTGACGTAGGCCTCCATGCCGATGATCGGCTTGACGCCGGCCACGGTGGCCTTGCTGTAGAAGTCGAAGGCACCGAAGACGTTGCCGTGGTCGGTCATGGCCAGGGCCGGCATGCCGAGCCGCGCGGTCTCGGCGAACAGCTCCGGGAGCCGGGCGGCACCGTCGAGCATCGAGTACTCGGTGTGCACGTGCAGGTGCACGAACTGGTCGGTGTCCCCTGAGCTCACGGTGTTGCCGACCGCCCTTCTCGCGCCTCACTGCGTGCCGGTCGATTCTCACATCGATCCATGACAACGACGAAGCGCGACACTCTCGACCGGAAGTGGAGGGTCAGGCCCGGATGCGGACCGGCGTGCCCACATCGGCCCAGTTGTACAGGAAGCGGATGGCCGCGAGCGGCATGTGGACGCAGCCGTGGGAGCCGGCGGTCTTGTAGCGGGCGCTGCCGTACGGGAAGTCCTGCCAGGACGAGTCGTGGAAGCCGAACAGCGGCGCGTCGAACGGGATCCAGTACTTCACCGCGTAGGTGTCCCCGGTGATCAGGGTCAGCGTGGTGTTGCGGTCCCGGCCCTGGATCCGGTAGTCGCCGGTCGGCGTCTCGGTGTACTGCCCGAGCATGCCGCTGGTGATCGCGCTGTCCTTGACGACCCGGTGGCGGGCGCACATCCACAGGTGCTGGCGGCGCAGGCTGACGAAGACCCAGCGGGGACGGGTGTTGGCCGTGCACGGGGTCCGCACCGGTTTCGGCACGGTGGTGGTCGGTGCGGCCGGGGCCGGCGCGGCGGCGGATGTGGATGGCGCCACCGCGGTCCGGACGGGCGGTGTCGAAACACCGCCGGCGGGCACGCCGCGCACCGTCGTGCTGCATCCCGCCACGAGCAGGACCGTCGCCAGCCCGAGGCCGGTCACCCGGCGCCCGGGAACTCGCGGATGCATCACGTCCACGACTCTAGGACGTGGAGGCCGCCGCTGCGGTTGCCTCTGCAGAGCGCGAGGATGGTCGGATGGAACCGGACGAACTCGTCGCCGCCCTGCGTCCGCATCTCGACGGGGCGCTGGTCGCGACCGACTTCGACGGCACGCTCGCGCCGCTCGTCGCCGATCCGCAGGCGTCCCGGCCGGCCGGTGGGGCCGTGGACGCCCTGTGCGACCTGGCCCGCCGGGGCGCGCAGATCGCCGTGATCACCGGGCGCGACGCCGCCACCGTCGTGCGCCTGGGCGGCTTCGACCGCGTGCCCGGGATCGTCGTCGCCGGCCTCTACGGCCTGGAGACGTGGCAGGGCGGCGCGCTCACCAGCCCCGAGCCGCCGGCCGAGATCGCGGCCCTGCGCGAGCGGCTGCCGGCCGCGGTCGAGCCGGGCGGCCCCGACGTCTGGATCGAGGACAAGCGGCTCTCGCTCGTCGTCCACTTCCGCCGGGCCGCCGACCCGGTCGCGGCCCAGGCCGCGGTCGAGGCGCCGGTCGGCGAGCTGGGCGCCGAGCTCGGCTTCGAGGTGCACCCGGGCAGCCACGTCCTCGAGCTGCGGCTTCCGGGCTTCGACAAGGCCGGCGCGCTGGCCCGGCTCGTCTCCGGTCGCTCGGCCGCGCTGTTCCTCGGCGACGACCGCGGCGACCTGCCGGCCTTCGCCGAGATCCGCAACCTGCGGGCCGGCGGCCTGCGCGCGTACTCGGTCGGGGTGCGATCGTCGGGCGTGGCCGAGCTCGACGGCGCCGCCGACCTCGAGGTCTCCGACCCCGCGGCCGCGGTCGAGGTGTTAGCGGCGCTCGCTCGCTAGTCGCCCTCGTCGGAGCGGTCGGTACCCAGGTGCTCGACGTCGTCGACCTGGGCCTGGAACCACGCGGTCGGTGGCAGCCGCACGGCGGCCGCGCGCATCCGCTCGGCCCGGGAGTCCCGCTCCGCACGCGGCATCAGCAAGGCGTGGTGCAGGGCCTCGGCGGTGCCGACCACGTCGAACGGGTTGACGATCAGCGCGTCCAGGCCCAGCACCTCGGCCGCCCCGGTCTCGCGGGACAGCACCACGGCCGGCTCGTGTTCGGAGAGCACGAGCCCCTCGAGCACGACGAGGTTCATGCCGTCGCGCACCGAGTTGACGAACACGACGTCGCTGCGGCGCAGCACCGCCAGCGCGGTCGGGTAGTCCTCGCCGATCTCGAAGACGAGCGGCGTCCAGTCCTCCGTCCCGAACTCGTCGTCGATCTCCTCGGCCAACCGCTCGATGCGGGCGGTGTACTCGCGGTAGGCCGGGAGATCCTCGCGGGACGGGTTGTTGTAGACCGCGTGCACGACCTTGCCGCGCCACTCGGGGTGCGTCCGCAGCAGTTCGCGGTAGGCGAGCAGCCCGCGCCACACGTTCTTCGACAGCTCGGTGCGGTCGACCCGGCCGATGACCAGCCGGTCGCCGACGACCTCGTTGAGGCCGCGCAGCGCCCGGTCGGCACTGCGCCGGTGGGCGAGCTCGTGCATCTCGTCGGCGTCGGTGCCCAGCGGGTAGACGCGCACGCCGGCCGGCTCGACGCCGGCGATCGCCTTCGCGGTGTCGCGGAACAGCTGGGCCCAGCGCTCGGTGTGGAAGCCGAGGACGTCGGCGCCGAGCATCCCGTCGACCAGGGCGAAGGCGACGTCGTCGGGCAGCGCCGAGAAGTAGTCCGGCGACACCCAGGGCGTATGCGTGAAGTGCCCGATCCGCAGGTCGGGGCGAAGGTCGCGCAGCATCTTCGGCACGAGGAACAGGTGGTAGTCCTGCACCATGACCGCGGCGTTGGGCGCGGCCTGCTCGGCGAGCGCGCGGGCGAACGCCTGGTTGTAGCGCACGTAGCTCGCCCACTGCCGGCGCCAGGCGGTGTCGAAGATCGGCTGCGTCGGCAGGTCGTAGAGCTTGTGAAGCACGAACCAGAGCGTGGAGTTGGCGACGCCGTTGTAGGCGTTGCGGAACGTCTGCCCGTCGATCGGCAGCATGCTGACGTCGAAGTCGCCCTTCAGCGCGTCCGCGACGAGCGGTAGTTCGGAGACGCGGCCGTCCGGCGCCTGCCGCGCGAGCGTCCGCTCCCGCTCGTTGAGCGCGGCACACACCCACACGGCGTGTGGGGTCGCCGACAGTGCGGCCTGCATGCCGCTGACCAGGCCACCTCCGCCGCGGCGGATCTCGTCGTCATTGGTGTCGGAGTCGTCCGCGGCGACGACGGTCAGGGGTCCGCGGTTGGAGGCGACGAGCAAGGGGGCACTGGCGGGGCTGTTCACGCGGTCCTTCCTACCCAGCCGCTGCGCGGCCTACGCCTCGGCCCGCAGCACGTCGAGCGCGTGCTGGAGGTCGGGCGGGAACGGGGAGACGACGCGCAACTCGACGCCGGTGGCGGGGTGCTCGAACGCGAGCTCGCGGGCGTGCAGCCACTGCCGGGTGAGGCCGAGCCGCTTCGCCAGGACGGGGTCGGCGCCGTAGGTGAGATCGCCCACACAGGGATGGCGAATCGCGGCCATGTGCACGCGGATCTGGTGGGTCCGACCGGTCTCGAGGTGGACGTCGAGCAGGGTGGCGGCACGGAATGCCTCCTCGGTGGCGTAGTGGGTGACGCTCGGCCGGCCGTTGGCGACCACGGCGAACCTGTAGTCCGAACCGGGGTGACGGTCGATCGGCGCGTCGATGGTGCCGCTGGTCGGGTCTGGGTGTCCCTGCACCAGCGCGCTGTACCGCTTGTCGACCGTGCGGGCCTTGAACGCGCGCTTGAGCACCGAGTAGGCGTGCTCGCTCTTCGCGACGACCATCGCGCCGGTCGTGCCCGCGTCCAGCCGGTGGACGATCCCCTGCCGCTCGGCCGCGCCCGAGGTCGCGATGCGGTAGCCCATGGCGGCGAGGCCCTGGACGACGGTCGGGCCGGTCCAGCCCGGGCTCGGGTGCGCGGCCACGCCGATCGGCTTGTCGACGACCACGACGTCGTCGTCGTCGTGCAGCACGACCAGGCCGTCCACCGATCGAGGTTCGAGATCGACGGTCGCGACCTCCGGCATCGTCACCTCGAGCCACGCGCCGCCGTGCACCTTGGCGCTGCGGGCCGTCGCCACGCCGTCGACGCTCACGTGACCGGCGTCGATGAGGTCGGCGGCGGCCGTGCGGGAGAAGCCGAACAGCCGGGCCAGCGCGACGTCGAGGCGGAGCCCGTCCAGGCCGTCCGGCACCGGCAGCAGCCGGGTGTCAGCCACGGCCGTGACGCCCCACGCGGCCGTCGATGTCGATGCCGAGAACGGCGAGCAGTGCGGCGAGGACGGCGCCGCACACGATCGCCGAGTCCGCGAGGTTGAAGATCGGCCAGTGCGCGCCGTTGGGACCGAAGAGGCTGATCCAGTCGACGACGTGCCCGCGGAACACCCCCGGCTGGCGGAAGACGCGATCGGTGAGGTTGCCGAGCGCGCCGCCGAGTACGAGCCCGAGGGCCACCCCCCAGCCGGTCGAGCGCATGCGGCCGGCCGTCCGGACGATGACGACCACGACGGCGACGGCGACGGCAGTGAGGACGACCGTGAAACCCGTACCGAGTGAGAACGCCGCGCCGGAGTTGCGCGTCTGATCGAGATAGATGGCGCCGCCGAGCAGGCGCACCGGCGGGTGCCTTTCGGGCAGCTGCGCCACCACGATGATCTTGGAGACGACGTCGAGGGCGAGGACCAGGAACGCGATCACCGCGAAGAGGACGACGCGCTTGGCTCGCTGTGCGGCCGGCTCGGGTGGCATCGCCGAAGTGTCGGTCTCGTCGTGCGTCACTGGGCGATCCACCTGGCCATTGTTCCGCACGCCGGTCGCACTGCCCCGAGCCCCATGGCGATCCCGCCATGATGGGTCGTTCCGCCGGAGCTCGGCGCGTCGGTCGGATTCGTGCGGCGCCGGCGTAACTCGAGGCGGGTCGGCCATACGCTCGTACTTCCGCGGACACGTACTCGCGAGACTGAGTTCCTCGAGTCGCCGTTATTGTCAGACCCACCGCCTAGTGTTCGATTCGTGATCGATTCCGCCTCCCGCCCGCTCGGCACCGCCGGCCTGTCCGCGCTCGTGCGCGCGGTCGGGTCGCTGGCGCCGGCGGCGGACGACGCCGATCGCGTCGATCGGATCCGGGCGCTGGAGGAGCTGAAGTCGGCGGTCGCGGCCGCGCAGCTGCGAGAGACCGCCCAGTTCGTGGCCTCCCAGCGCGCGGCCCAGCAGGCCGCCGGGGTGCCGGCCGAGCGGGTCGGGCGCGGCATCGCCCACCAGGTCGGGTTGGCCCGCCGGGTCTCGCCCTTCCAGGCGCAGCGCTACGTCGGCGCGGCCGTGATCCTCACCCGCGAACTGCCGCACACGATCGGCGCGCTCGCAGCCGGGCGGACGAGCGAGTGGCGCGCGATGATCGTCGCGCGCGAGACCGCATGGCTCTCGCGCGAGCACCGCTCCCAGGTCGACCGCGAACTTGCCCCGCGACTGGAGCAGCTCGGTGACCGCGCGGTCGAGGGCGAGGCGAAGAAGCTGGCCTACCGCATCGACCCGAGAGGCTTTGTCGACCGGCTCCGGAACGCCGACAAGGATCGCCGGGTCAGCCTGCGTCCGGCACCGGACGCCATGTCCCGGCTGTCGGCCTTGCTCCCGGTCACCCAGGGCGTCGCCGCTCACGTCGCGCTGGGGCGCGAGGCCGACGCCATGATCGCGGCCGGGGACGGTCGGTGCCGGGGTCAACTCATGGCCGACCTGCTCGTCGAGCGCCTCACCGGCCAGGCCCGGGCAGCGGAGGTCCCGGTCGCGATCGGGCTGATCATGACCGAGCGCGCGTTGCTCGACGGCGGCGGGGAGCCGGCCGCACTGGAGGGCTACGGGCCGATCCCCTCATCGACCGCCCGCGATCTCGTGACCGGCCTGGACGACAGCACGCCGGTGTGGCTGCGTCAGCTCTACACCCATCCGCGGACGGGCCAGCTGATCGCGATGACCAGCAGGCGGCGGTTCTTCGGTGGCGCGCTGCGCCGCTTCGTCCGGTACCGCGACCAGTACTGCCGCACGCCCTGGTGCGGCGCGCCCATCCGGCACACCGACCACGTCGAGCCGGCCGCCGGTGGCGGCCCCACGAGCGCGCGCAACGGTGCGGGACTCTGCGAGTCGTGCAACCAGGCCAAGGAGGCGCCGGGCTGGCAGGCCCACGTCGTCCGAAGGGCCGACCCGCACCTCGTCGAGATCGTCACGCCGACGGGTCACCGCTACCGGAGCCGAGCGCCCGATCCCCCGGGCGCCCCACCGCCCGACTCGCTGGAACATCAGGTCCGGCGTGCTCTCGACGCCGTCTGGGCGGCGTAGGTCAGCGACGCTCCTCGCGCTGCTTGCAGGCGACGTCGAGAGTGGCTCCCGGGAACGCCTTGAGGCGCGCCTTCGGGATCGGCTTCCCGCAGCTCTCGCAGTAGCCGTACGTGCCGGAGTCGATCCGTTCGATCGCATGCTGGATCTGGGTGATCAGGTCGCGCCGGTTGGCCGCGATCGACTGCTCCTGCTCGCGCTCGAAGGTCTTGCTGCCGGCATCGGCCTGGTCGTCACCGGCACCATCGGTGCTCGAGCGCTGCAGGTCGTCGAGGTCGCGCATGGACAGGTCGTATGCGTCGGTCAACTCGGCGAGCTCGTCCAGGAGCTGCTGCCGGACGGCGGCCAGTTCGGCCTTGGTCCACTCCGAGCCGAGCGGCACGGCCGGCGGATCGTCGATACCGCGCATCGGTGGTTGCGGCGCCTTCTTGGCCGGGGCCGGCTTGGCCGGGGCCGCGGCCGGCGTCGGCGTCGGCGGGGACGTGGGTACAGCCGCAGCGGCGGCGACCGGCTTCTTCGCGGGCGCGGCCTTCTTCGCCGGTGCCGCCTTCTTCGCGGGCGCGGCCTTCTTCGCGGGCGCGGCCTTCTTCGCGGGCGCGGCCTTCTTCGCGGGCGCGGCCTTCTTCGCGGGCGCGGCCTTCTTCGCCGGTGCGGCCTTCTTCGCGGGCGCGGCCTTCTTCGCGGGCGCGGCCTTCTTCGCGGGCGCGGCCTTCTTCGCGGGCGCGGCCTTCTTCGCGGGCGCGGCCTTCTTCGCGGGCGCGGCCTTCTTCGCGGGCGCGGCCTTCTTCGCGGGCGCGGCCTTCTTCGCGGGCGCGGCCTTCTTCGCGGGCGCGGCCTTCTTCGCGGGCGCGGCCTTCTTCGCGGGCGCGGCCTTCTTCGCGGGCGCGGCCTTCTTCGCCGGTGCCGCCTTCTTCGCCGGCGCAGCGGCCCGCCCGGCGCGACCACCGGACCCGACGCGGCGTATCGCTCGCCCGATTCGTCCGGCAGCAGCCATGGAGACCCCTCTCGTCAGCGTCCGGTCACCGAGATCTCGATTCGCGTCCGCAAAGGCGGTCAATATATGAGTCCTGGAACCGCACCGCCACTGCCCACGCCGAATTCCGGGGCCTTCATGCGTCCAACAGCGCCGCCAGCCGGGCCGCCAAGATCGCCGGGTCGCCCGAGATCCGGGCAACCTTCGACCGGCCCGCCGCGCCGACGACGAGGTCCACATCGCCTCGCCGAACGCCGAACGCCGCCGCCAGAGCGTCCACAACCGCCCGGTTCGCGGCCCCGTCGACGGCCCGGGCCGCCACCGCGACGACCAGCACGTCCGGGCCGTACCGACCGCCGACCGACGGGCGGGACGCCCCGGGCCGCACCCGCACCGGCACTCGCAGCCCCTCGTCCATGGCCGGTCATTTTCCTCCGCGGCTACGATGGCGAAGGCGTTGACGAGGACGAGTAGTGACGGGATCCGGCCGAAGCGACCTGGGGACGGTGCGAGCCCAGGGGCACGGACCGCCCACGAAATCACCTCCGAGCTCCGGAAGAACGGGCTCCGAGCCCCAGTAGAACCGGGCCCCGAACGAAGTGGGCGTGTCGAACGACGCGTCAACGAGGGTGGTACCGCGGCACTGTCCGAACGGGAGCGTCGTCCCTCGAGTCCGAAGTGCTCGACTCGAAAGGAGACCCCCGGTGACCGGATACGACCCGCTGCCGCCCCACGTCGACCTGCCCGCGCTCGAGCGCGCGGTGATCGACGGCTGGCGCGAGTCCAAGGTCTTCCAGCGCAGCATCGACGCCACCGCGTCCGGGCCGTCCTGGACGTTCTACGAGGGCCCCCCGACCGCCAACGGCATGCCGGGCACCCACCACGTCGAGGCCCGCGTCTTCAAGGACGTCTTCCCGCGCTACCGGACGATGAAGGGCTACCACGTGCCCCGCCGGGCCGGCTGGGACTGCCACGGCCTGCCGGTCGAACTCGCCGTCGAGAAGGAGCTGGGCTTCACCGGCAAGCCCGACATCGAGGCCTACGGCATCGCCGAGTTCAACGCGAAGTGCCGCGAGAACGTCCAGCGCCACGTCGACGCCTTCGAGGCCATGAGCGAGCGCATGGGCTACTGGGCCGACTACGAGCACGCCTACTGGACGATGACCCCCGACTACGTCGAATCGGTCTGGTGGGCGCTCAAGCAGATCTTCGACAAGGGCCTGCTGGTCGAGGACTACCGGGTTGCGCCGTACTGCCCGCGTTGTGGCACCGGGCTGTCCGACCACGAGGTCGCGCAGGGCTACGAGGACGTCACCGACCCTTCGGTCTACGTCCGCTTCCCGCTGACCTCCGGCCCCTGGGCCGGCAAGGCCGACCTGCTGGTCTGGACGACGACGCCGTGGACGCTCGTGTCCAACACCGCGGTCGCCGTCCACCCGGACGTCACCTACCTCGTCGCGCTGGACCGACGAGGGCGCGTTCGTGATCGCCGAGGACCTCGCCGAGAAGGTGCTCGGCGACGAGTACCAGATCGCGGCGCGCTACACCGGGCGCGAACTCGAACGCTGGACCTACCAGCGGCCGTTCGAACTCGTCCCGCTCGAGAACGCGAACTTCGTCGCGCTCGCCGACTACGTCACGACCGACCGACGGCACCGGGCTCGTGCACCAGGCCCCGGCGTTCGGCGCCGACGACCTCGCGGTCGGCCGCGCGTACGACCTGCCGGTGGTCAAGCCGATCAGCGACAACGGGCACTTCGACGAGCACCTGGCCGCTGGTCGGCGGGATGTTCTTCAAGGACGCCGACGAGCCGCTGGTCGCCGACCTCGCGCTCGCGCGGACTGCTGTTCCGGCACGTCCCCTACACGCACAGCTATCCGCACTGCTGGCGCTGCCACACGCCGCTGATGTACTACGCGCTGCCGGCCTGGTACATCCGCACGACCGCGATCAAGGACCGGCTGCTCGCCGAGAACGAGAACGACCAACTGGTACCCGTCGACGATCAAGCACGGCCGCTACGGCGACTGGCTCGACAACAACATCGACTGGTCGCTGTCCCGCGACCGGTTCTGGGGCACTCCCCTGCCGGTCTGGCGCAACGACGCGGACCCCAAGCGGATGGTCTGCGTCGGTTCGCTGGCCGAGCTGCAGCGAGCTGTCCGGCATCGAGCTCGACGACCCGCACCGGCCCTTCGTCGACGACGTCACGTTCACGCGCCCGGGCGAGCCCGGCACGTACCGGCGGGTGCCGCAGGTGATCGACGCGTGGTTCGACTCGGGATCGATGCCCTTCGCCCAGTTCGGCGCCCCGCTACCGCAACGCCGACGAGGCCCGCGCCGCCTACCCGGCCGATTTCATCTGCGAGGCGATCGACCAGACGCGGGGCTGGTTCTACTCGCTGATGGCCGTCGGCACGCTCGTCTTCGACCAGTCGTCCTACCGCAACGTCGTCTGCCTCGGACACATCCTGGCCGAGGACGGCCGCAAGATGAGCAAGCACCTCGGCAACATCCTCGAGCCGATACCGCTGATGGACGAGCACGGCGCCGACGCGCTGCGCTGGTTCATGGCCTGCAGCGGCTCGCCGTGGTCGTCGCGCCGGGTCGGGCACAAGGTGCTGGACGAGATCGCGTCCAAGGTCATCCGCACGTACTGGTCGATCGCGTCGTTCCAGTCGCTCTACGCCCGGGCCAACGGCTGGGCGCCCGGGACGGACGGCGAGCGCGCACGCTGCTCGACCGCTGGGCGCTGGCCGAGGCGCATCGCGTCGCCGCCGAGGTCGACGACGCGCTGGACAGGCTTCGACACCGCGCGGGCCGGCAAGGCGCTCGGCAGCCTACATCGACGACCTCTCGAACTGGTACGTCCGCCGCTCGCGCCGCCGGTTCTGGGACGGCGACCCGGCCGCCCTGTCGACCCTGCACGACGTGCCTCGACATCCTGACCCGGCTGCTGGCGCCGCTCCTGCCGTTCGTCACCGAGCGGGTGTGGGGCGCACTGTTCGCGACGACCGGCGCCGTCGACTCGGTGCACCTCGCCGCCTGGCCGGCGGCCGACCCGTCCCTGATCGACGAGACGCTGTCGGCCAGCAGGTGGCGCCTCGTACGGCGGCTGGTCGAGCTCGGCCGGTCGGCGCGGGCCGACTCGAAGATGAAGACCCGGCAGCCGCTCGGCCAGGCACTCATCTCGGCCCCGGGCTGGGCGGCGCTGCCCGACGAGTTGCGCGAGCAGGTCCGCGAGGAGCTCAACGTGGTCGAGCTGGCCAGCCTGAGCGACGCCGACGAGCTCGTCGAACTCGTCGGTGAAGCCGAACTTCCGCGAGCTGGGGCGCCGTTTCGGCAAGCGGACGCAGACGGTCGCCAACGCGATCCAGGCCATGGAGCCGCCGCAGTTCGTCGCGGCCTACCGGGCCGGCACGGCAAGCGTCGAGCTGGACGGCGAGACCGTCGACCCTCGGCGGCGACGAAGTGGTCGTGGCCGAGACCCCGCGCTCGGGCTGGGCGGTCGCCTCGGCCGGCTCGGACACCGTCGCGCTCGACCTCGAGCTCACGCACGAGCTGCGCCTGGCCGGGCTGGTCCGCGACATCGTCCGGATCGTCCAGGAGGCCCGCAAGAACGCCGGCCTCGAGGTCACCGACCGGATCGAGCTCTGGTGGCAGGTCGGCGGCTCACCCGAGCCGGCCGAGGCGATCCGGACGCACGCAGGCGCAGCTCGCCGGCGAGGTGCTGGCGGCGCGGGTGCAGGAGGGCGCCCCGTCCGACGACATGTACGAGACGTCGGACGACGACCTCGGGCTGCACATCTGGCTGCGCCGCGTCGGCTGAGGACGCGCGTCCCCGGTCAGCGCTTGCGCTGGCAGAGCGAGCAGGGCATGAACCCGTCGTCGACGGCCTGCTCGAACGGGACGCTCGTCGCCTTCTGCCCCTTGATGATCAGGCAGTCCTGCGCGTGGTAGCGCGGACGGCCGTCGACCACCCACACCCGGCCGGCCGGTTCACCGGCTGACCCGTCGTCTGCCGATGCCACGACCGGGGCGGCGACCGGCGCGCGGACGGGCTCCGGCTCGGGCTGCGGTTCCGGCTCCGGCTCGGGCTGCGGTTCCGGCTCCAGCTCGGGCTGCGGTTCCGGCTCCGGCTCGGGCTGCGGTTCGGGTTCCGGCTCGGGCTGCGGTTCGGGCTCGGGTTCGGGTTCGGGCTCCGGTTCGGGCTCGGGCTCGGGTTCCGGCTCCGGTTCGGGTTCCGGCTCGCGGGCGGGCTCGGGCGCCACCTCGGCCACCGGCTCGGGCTCGGGTTCTGGCGCCCGCTCCGGCTCGGCCGCGACGGCTGCGCCTTCGGGCCGGCACACCGCGCACGGCGTGAAGCCGTCCTCGACCGCCTGCTCGAACGGCACCGGCTCCTCATCGAGTCCGGCGAGCTCGGCGCAGCCGGCCAGGTGGAAGTCCGGGAACCCGTCGACCACCCAGACCTGGCGACCGGTCGCCGACGCAGCTGCCCGCTCGACCGGCGCCACAGCCGACTCCGGCAACTCGGCCGACTCGTGGGGCCGACAGACCTCGCACGGCTGGAAGTCGTCCTCGACGGCCTGGTCGAAGGCGATCGGTTCGGCCTCGAGGCCCGCGAGTTCCCGGCAGCCGGCCAGGTGGAAGTCCGGGCGGCCGTCGACGACCCAGACCTCGCGCGCCCGGGTGGGCACCCGGCTGGGGGCCACGTCGACCAGCACCGGCTCCGGCTCCGGCTCGGGCTCCGGCTCCGGCGCGGGCTCCGGCTCCGGCTCCGGCGCGGGCTCCGGCTCGGGCGCCTCGGCCGCCTCAGGACGGCAGACGGCGCACGGGCTGAACCCGTCCTCGACCGCCTGCTCGCGCAGGATCGGCTCCGATTCCAGCCCGGCCAGCTCCGCGCAGCCGTCGCGGTGATAGTCCGGGAAGCCGTCGGCGACCCACACCTCGACGAGGCGAGCCAGCACCACGGTCTCCGCGGCACTCGCGGGCAGCGGCACGCCGATCGGCTCGGGAACACTGGGCTCCGGCGCCTCCGCGGCGTCGGGCCGGCAGACCGCACACGGGCTGAACCCGTCCTCGACCGCCTGCTCCAACGGCACGGGCTCGGAGTTCAGCCCGACCAGCTCGCGGCAATCGCTGCGGTGATAGCCCGGGAAGCCGTCGACGACCCAGACATCCACCGGCAGCGGCTCGGGCTCGCGCTCGGCCGGCGGCTGCACCGCCGCCGCCGCGGGGGCCGGCTCGGGCTCGGCGGGCGCGGCCGCCTCCTCGGGGCGGCAGATCGCGCACGGCCCGAAGCCGTCCTCGACCGCCTGGTCATGCGGCACCGGCTCGGAGCCCAGCCCGGCCAGCTCCCGGCAGTCGCTGCGGTGGTAGGCCGGCAGGCCGTCGACCACCCAGACCTCGTCGGCGGCCGACCCGACGGTGCTCACCGCGGCCGGCTCGGCGGTCGCCGCGGCGGGTTCGTCCGGCCGGCAGACCGGGCAGGCGACGAAGCCGTCCTCGACCGCCTCCCCGTGCGGGATCGGCTCGGACTCCAGCCCGTTGAGCTGCTGGCAGCCCGGCGAGTGGTAGTTCGGGTAGCCGTCGGCGACCCAGACCTCACGCGCCGGGGCGCGGACGGCCGCGCCGCCGGGAACTCGGTCGTGACGGCCGCCGCCGGCTCGAGCGGGGCGGCGATCTCCGCGCTGTCGGGATCGCAGACCGAGCAGGGGACGAAACCGTCCTCGACCGCCTGTCCGTGCGGGATCGGCTCAGCCTCGGTCTCGGCGAGGCGGCGGCACGTGGTGCGGTGGTACTCCGGGCGGCCGTCCACGACCCACACCCGCCGCTCGGGCAGCGGGGCGCCGGCGCCGAATGCTCGGTCGGGGTTGCACACGACGCAGGGCTGGAAGCCGTCCTCGACCGCCTGGTCGTAGGGGACGGCCACCGCGTCGAGGCCGGCGAGCTCGTCGCAGCCCTCGTGGTGGTACTCCGGGAACCCGTCGGCCACCCAGACCTGCGCGGCGCCTGGCGACGCCGCCGCGGCCGCTGCCGCGGCCGCCTGGCAGACCGGGCAGGCCGCGAAGCCGTCCTCCAGGGCCTGGCTCAGCGGGATGGGTTCGGCCTGCTCGCCGATGAGCGCCGGGCAGTCCTTGTCGTGGAAGTCGGGGCTGCCGTCGACGACCCAGACCGAGCCGGCCGCGGCCGCGGTGACGGCCGCGGTGACGGCCTCGGCCACGGCCGCCGGGGCCGGCGCCGGCGAGCTCACCGAGGTCGGCGGGGCGCAGGTCGGGCAGGCGGTGAAGCCGTCCTCCAGGGCCTGGCTCAGCGGGATCGGCTCGGCCGCCCGGTCGTCGAGCTCGACACAGCCGCGCTGGTGATAGGCGGGGCGGCCGTCGACGACCAGCACGTCCACCAGCCCCGCAGCGCTGGGCACAGGTGCCGCTACCGACGCGGACGACCCGCCGGCGGCCGCCGGCGCTGGGACGGGCTGGTCAGCGGCCTTCTTCCGACGTGCCATGTTCGTCCGACGCTTCTTGATGGTTCCCCACGACCGATACAGCACGAACGCCGCCAACACGCTGGCGACGAGCGACACGACCAGCCACGTGACGCTCGCCCACGCCAGGCCGAGTGCGAGGCTCACCAGGGCGATGAGCAGCAGGCCCGTCAGCACCATCGTCGGTCACTCCCCACCGGCGGGAACGGCACCGGGCAAATCACTCGCGCGGTCCGGGTGCGACCGGCGGTACACCCTGCGATGCCCTGTCGTCGAAGCGGTGACGCGTCAGCCCTGGGCGTCCGCGTACTCACCGGAGGCGTTGGCCGGCTCGGCCTTGCCACTCGCGTCAAGGTCGCGCAGCTGCGACTCGAGGTAGCTCTTGAGGCGGGTCCGGTACTCCCGCTCGAAGGTCCGCAGCTCCTCGACCCGGCGCTCGAGCGCGGCCTTGCGCTGCTCGAACTGGGCGGTGATGGTGGCCGCGCGCTGCTCGGCATCCTGGACGGTCTGCGCGGCCCGGGCCGAGCTCTCGTCCTGCAGCTGCTTCGAGCGGGCCTCGGCGTCGGCCAGCTGGCGGCTGGACCGGTCGTTGGCCTCGGCGACGGTCGCCTCGGCGGCCTGCCGGGCCTCGGTGACGAGACGGTCGGCCTCGGCCTTCGACTGGGCCAGGTGCTGGTCGGCCGTCTGCTGGGCCAGCGCGAGCATCTGCACGGCCTGGGCGTGGTGCTCGGCCGGAGCGCCGCCGCCACCACCCTTGCTGAGGTTCGCGGCCGCAGCCTGCTGCGCCTGCTGGGCCTCGACGAGGTTCTGCTGGGCCTGCTCGAGCTGCTTGCGGTTCTCGGCCAGCTGCTGCTCGGTCTGGGCCAGCTGCTGCTGCAGCTGCACGACCTGCTGCTGGGCGCCGTTCTTGCCCTGGTTGAGGGCCCGCTCGAGTTCGGCGATGCGGCTCTGCAGGCGGTTGTTGTCCTCCCGGGCCGCGGCCAGCTCGGCCGGGTCGGCGCCGCCGGCCGCCGGCGCGGCGGCGGCGGGAGCGGGCTGGCCGGAACTCAGCCGGGCCCGAAGATCGTTGTTCTCCTCGATCAGGCGGGAGAGCTCGACCTCGACGATGTCGAGGAAGGCATCGACCTCTTCCTCGTCGTAGCCCCGCTTGCCGATCGGCGGCTTCTTGAACGCGACGTTGTGAACTTCAGCGGGCGTCAACGGCATTCGGTCACCTCAGGGGCTCGTCGCGTTGCCGGTCGCGCCGGCAGGTTGTCGTGCACTTCTTCATTATCTGGTGTTCACATGCTGCTGATCCTAGGGAACGGGCTACCCGAACGTCAGAGCAACCTGGCGCAGCGCGATCAGCACGATGAGCAGGATGATGACGCTCAAGTCGAGGCTTACAGTACCCAGCTGGAGCGGCGGGACCAATCTCCGCAGGAGCCGGATCGGTGGATCGGTGACGCGAGTACACGAGCTCCACCCCGACCGCGGCGGTACCGGCCGGCCGCCAGGCCCGGGCGAACTGGCGGGTCCAGTCCAGCACGATCCGCGCCAGGATCAGGACGATGTACACGTAGATCGCATAGCCGACGACGCCCCACAGCAGCGTCATCGCCGATCCCTCCCGGAGTCTGAGCGCTCCGTACGTTCGTTCATACGGACACAACGGCCTGGCACCTCCATCGTGCCAGGCCGCGGAAACCGCGTCGGTCAGGACTGGTTGAAGAAGCCACTTTCGATCTTGGCCTTGTCCTGAGGCCGTGACCGTGACGTTGTGCGGGCTGAGCAGGAAGACCTTGGCCGTCACTCGCTCGATCCGCCCGTGCAACCCGAAGGTCAGGCCTGCGGCGAAGTCGACCAGGCGCTTGGCGTCGGCGTCGTCCATGTCCGACAGGTTCATGATCACCGGCGTGTTCTTGCGGAAGTGCTCGCCGATCGTGCGGGCCTCGTTGTACGTCCGCGGGTGCAGCGCGGTGATCTGGTAGGTCGGCTGGTAGGCCTCGACGTAGGGCGGGTGCTTCTCGTCGGCGTACTCGCGGCCGTAGCCGGCCGACTCGCGCGGCGTGTCGCGGGGGTAGCGCTCCTCGGCGTACTCGTCGTGGCGGGCGGGCATGCGCTCGTGGCTCTGCCCGTAACCGTCGGCGTCGCCGTACTCGTCGTCCTCGACGAGGCCGAGATAGACGCCCATGCGGTGCATCGCTCCGGGCATTGCTCCTCCAGAAACTTCGGCGGGTGTACCTGCTTCGGGACGCTAGCCGAAAACCGGGTCCCGACGGCCGAGCAACGCCGTACCGACACGCACGTGTGTTGATCCGTGCCGGATGGCCGCCTCGAGGTCGGCGCTCATTCCGGCCGAGATCGCGGCGGCGTCCGGGTGCTGCTCGCACAGCCGGGCCGAGAGGGCCTGCAGCCGCTCGAACTCACGATCGGCGTCCGAGCCGAGCGGCGGGACGGCCATGATTCCGCACAGCCGCAGCTGGGGCCGTTGCGCGACGGCGTCGACCAGCTCGTCGAACCGCTCGATCGGCACGCCGCCGCGGTCGGGGTCGCCGTCGAGGCTCACCTGGACGAACACCGCGAGCGGCTCGGCCCGGTGGGCCGGCAACGCGTCGGCCAGCGCGCGAGCGAGCTTGGGCCGGTCGACAGTGTGCACGGCGTGCGCGTAGGAGACGACGCTGCGCGCCTTGTTCGTCTGCAGCCGACCGATGAGGTGCCAGCGGATGCCCGGCGGCTCGCCGCCGCGCTCGGCGCAACTCGGCGACCTTGGCCCGGGCCTCCTGATCCTTGCTCTCGCCGATGTCGAGCACGCCGAGTTCGGGCCAGGGCGGCGACGTCGCTGCTCGGGTAGGTCTTGGTGACCGCCACGAGCGTGACGCTGCGGGGATCGCGCCCGGCTGCTTCGCACGCCGCAGCGACTCGGGCGCGGATGCCGCCGAGCGCCGTGACCAGCTCGGCCCGGCGGCGATCCCCGTCCTGGGCTGCCGGCACGGGACTACTTCAAGAAGTCCGGCACGTCGAGGTCGTCGTCGATGTCGAGCGTGGTCGAGCGGCTCGCCCCGTTGACGACCGGGGCCGAGAACTGGGCCTCGGCCTCGGCCGGTGCACTCGGCGAAGCCGGCGTGACCGGGCGGGCGGGCGCGCCGACGGTCGCCGGCTGCGGGGCCCGCGTGGTCGCCGCCGGCTCGCGCCGGATGTCGACCTTCTTGTACGGCAGCTGACCGCTGTCGAAGCCGGCCGCGATCACGGTCACCTTCACCTCGTCGCCGAGCGTGTCGTCGATGACGGCACCGAAGATGATGTTGGCATCCGGGTGGGCTGCCTCGGCGACCAGCGATGCGGCCTCGTTGATCTCGAACAGGCCGAGGTCGGAGCCGCCGTAGATCGAGAGCAGCACGCCGTGTGCGCCCTCCATGCTCGCCTCGAGCAGCGGACTGGCGATCGCGATCTCGGCCGCCTGCCGGGCCCGGCTGTCGCCGCGGGCGGCCCCGATACCCATCAGGGCCGAGCCGGCCCCGCTCATGACCGACTTGACGTCGGCGAAGTCGAGGTTGATCAGGCCCGGCGTGGTGATGAGGTCGGTGATGCCCTGGACACCGGACAGCAGCACCTGGTCGGCGCTGCGGAACGCGTCCATGACCGACACGTTGTGCTCGCTGATCTGCAGCAGGCGGTCGTTGGGGATGACGATGAGCGTGTCGCACTCGGCCCGCAGCGCGTCGATGCCCTCGTCGGCCTGGGTCGCGCGGCGCTTGCCCTCGAAGCTGAACGGGCGGGTGACGACGCCGATGGTGAGCGCGCCCAGCTTGCGGGCGATGCTCGCGATGACCGGCGCGCCACCGGTGCCGGTGCCGCCGCCCTCGCCGGCGGTGACGAACACCATGTCGGCGCCCTTGAGGACCTCCTCGATCTCGTCGCGGTGGTCCTCGGCGGCCTTGCGGCCGACCTCGGGCTGGGCGCCGGCTCCGAGGCCGCGGGTGAGCTCGCGGCCGACGTCGAGCTTGACGTCGGCGTCACTCATCAGCAGCGCCTGCGCATCGGTGTTGACGGCGATGAACTCGACGCCCTTCAGGCCGACCTCGATCATCCGGTTCACGGCGTTCACGCCGCCGCCGCCGACGCCGACGACCTTGATGACCGCCAGGTAGTTGTGCGGTGCTGTCATGGTTTTGGCTCCTACTGGTTCGTTCTCGGTCGGATGGTCGGTCGGCGCGGTGCCGGCGGCGGATGACGGATCGAGGTTTGGTCCGGTAACCCTCACCCTCAAGTAGACCCTTAACGTTATGTCAACCTGGGATGCAAGAACCGAAGTTAGAGCGCCGATGCCGCGATACCGCGCAGGCGCGCCGCGCGACACGCCGATCTTCTGCCCAACCGGCGCGGTGATCCGTCCGCCCGCCCGGTTGAGTGGCGCCTTACGGCCCGAGTGGCGCGTTATAAGGCGCCACTGAACGCGGAAGGCGCCACTCAACCGCGCGGGGCGGGACGCGGCGATCGCCCGGACGACCGGCGCGGCGGTCAGCGGGTGAAGGGCAGGTCCGGGTTCGTGACGTCGATGTGCTGGGCCCCGCGGCGAAGCAGCGCCGGCAGCACCCGGGCCTTGTCGCCACTCCGGGCCGCACTCCCCCAGTTCACGACCCGGCCCTTGGTGAGGACGAGCGTGATGGCCGACCGGTCGAGGGCCTCGATCGATGTGACCTTGGCCCGCAGGCCGGCCGGCAGCGCCGCGGCCACGGTGGCCACCGCACCGCCGGTGGTGCGGGCGTCGGTCCCTGACGGCACGACGAAGCGCGGCAGGTGGGCCGGCGCGGTCGGCACGGTCCGGTACTGGTCGCCGGTGCGGTCGACGAGCACGTCACTGTGTCCACGGTGGATGTAGCCGACCGGCAGCCGCTCGACGACGGTGATGACGACGGTGGACGGGAACGCCGTCCGCACCTGTGCCGAGTCGACGACGGCGAGCCGTTCGACGCGCCGGGTGGCGGCGGCGGTGTCGAGGCGGATCAGCGGCGTGCCGGGGCCGATGTCGGCCGCGGCCCGCACCTGGCTCGCGGTCAGCACGTGCGTGCCCCGCACCTGGATGCTGCGGACGCCGAACACCGAGCTGAACCCAACGATCCACACTCCGGCGATCGCGACGACGAGGGTCGCGAGGACGATGATGGCGACCGTCCGCCGCCGGTTGCCGCCGCCTGGCTCGTCCTCGTCCGCGGCCGGCCGGAGGTAGGTCGCCGAGGTCATGCCCGCGCTCCCCCGAGCCGGCGCGCGCACTCGTCGCGGATCTCGTCGCAGAGCAGGTAGACGTTGCCGATGCCCATCGTCACGACGAGGTCGCCGGGGCGGGCCACCGCCGCCACCCGCTCGGGCACGGCGTCGTAGTGCGGCTCGTAGATCACGTCCTCGGCCGGCCGCTCGATCAACGTGCTGATCGTCGCGCCGGTGACGCCCGGGATCGGCTCCTCGCGGGCCGGGAAGATATCCATGACGACCGCGATGTCGGCGATGGCCAGCGCCTCGGCGAACTCGCGGGCGAAGGTCTGCGTGCGGCTGTACGTGCCGGGCTGGAACACCGCGATCAACCGCCCGGTGCCGGCGAGCGCGTCCCGGGCCGCGCGCAGCGAGGCCTCGATCTCGGTCGGGTGGTGCGCATAGTCGTCGTAGACCCGTACCCCGCCGCCTTCGCCGTGCGACTCGAAGCGCCGGTGGACGCCGCCGAAGCCCGCCCAGGCCGCGGCCGCGGTGTCGACGTCGAGCCCGAGGTGCCCGGCGAGCACGAGGGCCGCGGTCGCGTTGAGGGCCATGTGGGCGCCGATGAGCGACCCGACGCGCACCCGCCGGCGGCCGAGCCCCGGACCGGCGACGGTGAACTCGACGGCATCGGCGCGGGTCTCGATGTCGAAGACCTGCACGTCGGCGTCCGGGCTCGTGCCGTACGTCCGCACGGCCCGCCCGGTCGAGCGGGCGTAGTCGGCGATCCGGCGGGCCCCGGCGTCGTCGGCGCAGGTGAGCAGCAGGCCGTCGGGGTCGATGCGGTCGACGAACAGCTCGAAGGCGCGGAAGATCCCCTCGAGGTCGCCGTGGTTCTCCAGGTGGTCGGCCTCGACGTTCGTGACCACCGCGACCGAAGGCCGGGTGAGCAGGAACGACCCGTCGCTCTCGTCGGCCTCGACGACCGCGAACGGGCCGGTGCCGAGGTGCGCGTTCTTGCCGGTCTCGTAGAGGTTGCCGCCGATCGCGAAGGACGGGTCGGCCCCGCAGGCCTGCGCGGCGACGACGAGCAGCGACGTGGTCGACGTCTTGCCGTGCGTGCCCGCGACCGCGACGCACTGCTTGCCCTCGAGCGCGGCGGCCAGGGCCGCGGCCCGGCGCAGCACCTTCTTGCCGCTCGCCCGGGCGGCCACGAACTCCTCGTGCTTCGGGTTGATCGCCGTCGTGTAGACGAAGGTGTCGGCGTCGTCGAGGTGCCGCGGCGAATGCCCGATCAGCACGTCGGCGCCCAGCGCCCGCAGCCCGATCACGGTGTTCGACTCGCGGGCCTCGCAGCCGCTGACCGCCAGCCCGCGCTCGAGCAGGATGCGGGCCAGCGCGCTCATGCCGGCCCCGGCGATGCCCATGATGTGCACCCGGCCGAGCTCGCCGAGCGGCGGAACGACGTCGGTGGCTGCGCTGCGCACCAGGGCGGCGCCCGGCGCGGCCCAGTCGTCCGGACGGTTGCCGGCGTGGTCCGCGGTCGGTCTCACGATGCCGCCCCGCGGCGCTCGGCGACGATGTCGAGGACCCGCTGCGCCAGCACGACATCGGCGTTGCGGGCGCCCGTCCGGGACGCGGCGGCGGCCATCGCCGCCAGCCGGGCCGGATCGGTGATGATCGGGAGCAGGTTCGCCTCCAGCCAGCCCGACGTGAACTCCACGTTGTCGACGATAACCGCGCCGCCGGCGGCCGCGATCGGCTCGGCGTTCAGGCGCTGCTCACCACCGCGCAACGGCAACGGGACGTAGACCGCGGGCAATCCGACCGCGCCCAGCTCGGCACACGTCATCGCCCCCGAACGGCACACGACGAAATCGGCCGCCGCGTACGCGTACTGCATCTGCTCGACGTACGGCACCACCACGTACGGCGGCGAACCCGCCTCGACCCCGACCGTGTTCTGCGGCCCGACGATGTGCAGCACCTGCACGCCGGCCCGCCGCAACGCACCGGCCGCCCCCGACACCGCGGCGTTGATCGACTGCGCCCCCTGCGAACCGCCGGTGACCATCAGCACCGGTCCGTCCGGCGCGAGCCCGAACCGCTCCCGGGCCTCCGCCCGCAGCGCCGCCCGGTCGAGGCCGGTGATCGCCGGCCGCAGCGGGATGCCGATGGCGGTGGCGTGAGCCAGCCGGACGCTCGGCGAGGCGGTGAACACGTGCGTCGTCAGCCGGGCCGCCACCCGGTTGGCCACCCCGGGCCGGGCATTGGCCTCGTGCACGACGATCGGGATCTTGCGCCGCCGGGCGGCGACGTACGCCGGCATCGCGACGTAGCCGCCGAAGCCCACGACCGCCTCGGCACCGACCCGGTCGAGCACCGCACCGGCCGCCCGCACCGAGTCGCGCAGCCGGGCCGGCGTGGCGAACAGCGCCCGGTTGATCTTGCGCTGCAGCGGCACCGGCGGGATGAGCTCCAGCGGGTACCCGCGCGCCGGGATGAGCGTCGTGTCCAGCCCGCGCACCGTGCCGAGAGCAGTGATCTCGGCCGCCGGCTGCAGCCGGCGCAGCGCGTCGGCGAAGTTCATCGCCGGCTCGATGTGCCCGGCGGAGTGGCCGCCCGCGACGACGATGTGAATTTGACCGCCACCTTCGTCGCTCATGCCGACGCTCGCTTCGCGCGCGCCGCACGGCGGGCGGCGGCCTCTTCGCGCGAGCGCTCATCGCCCCCCACGCGAGTTCTGGCTGGTTGCCTTCCGGCTGACCTTCCGCTTCCGCTGGAAGTCCTTGCCGTCGACGCGCCACTCCTCGGCGCCTTTGTCGCTGGCGCTCGTCTTCTCTTTGGGGGGACGTAGGGCCTGGGGACCGGGATTCGGCACCAGCGCTCGAGGCGGGTGCGGCGGCCGAGGCGCTCGGCGCGGCGGGCGGCGCTGACGGCGCTGCTCTCGTGCCGCGCGAACGAGACCAGCATGCCGATCACGAAGAACGTCACCAGCAGCGACGTGCCGCCGGCCGAGATCAGCGGCAGCGGGATACCGGTGACCGGCAGCAGGCCCGTGACGTAGCCGATGTTGATGACGGCCTGACCGCAGAGCCAGATCGTCGCCGCGCCCGCGGCCAGCCGCACGAACGGATCGGCGCTGCGCCGCACCAGCCGCATGCCGGTGTAGGCGAACAGCCCGAACAGCCCGAGCACGGCCAGGCAGCCGATGAGACCGAGCTCCTCACCGATGATCGCGAACACGTAGTCGGAGTTGGCATTCGGCACCCAGCCGTACTTGGACGTGCCCTGCCCCAGGCCGACCCCGAACAGCCCGCCGGAGGCCAGCGCGTAGAGGCCCTCGACGGTGTGGTACCCGCTGCCCTTGGCGTGCTTGAACGGATCGGTGAAGGACGTGAGGCGCTGCAGGCGGTAGGGCGCGCTCACCGCGAGCAGCGTCACCGCCCCGGCCACCAGGCCGAGCACGACGCTGAAGTACCGCAGCGGCATGCCGATCATCCACAGCAGGCCGAGCAGGATCAGCATGAAGCACAGCGTCGTGCCGAGGTCGGGCTCGGCCATCACCAGCACGGTGACGAAGGCGAAGCCCGGCAGCAGCGGGACGAACAGGTGGCGCGCGCGACGCAGCGTGCCGAGCTGCTGTTTGCGGGCCAGCAGGTCGGCACCCCACAACAGCATCGCCGATCTTGGCCAGTTCGGAGGGCTGCAGCTGCATCGGTCCGACGTCGATCCAGCGCCGGGCGCCGAGGATGCGCACGCCGATGCCGGGCATCAGGACCGCGACCAGTGAGATGAGGGCCAGGCCGAGCACCGGGTAGGCCAGCAGGCGGAATCCGCGCGGCGACATCCGGACCGCGAACCAGAACAGCACCAGGCCGATCGCGATGAACTCGGCCTCCTTCACCGACTGCCCCCACACCGACCCGGTGCCGCTCACGTCGTGGGCGGCCGCGATCGTGGTCGAGACGGCCATCAGCACCCCGAAGCCGAGCAGCCCGACCGCGCACAGCAGCAGGAGCTGGACGGTGGCGTACGGGCGGTCGAGGAACCGCTGGGCGGGCTCCGGGCGGCCGAGCCGCGCCCGGACGCCGTCCAACACCGCACTCACGGGGCCACCTCACGCGCTGCCGCAGCGAAGGCATCACCGCGCGCGGCGTAGCCGGAGAACATGTCGTAGGAGGCGGCCGCCGGCGCGAGCAGCACGGTGTCGCCGGCGCGGGCGAACCCGGCCGCGGCACGCACGACCTCGGTCATCGCACCATCGTCGGTGCTGTCGACCACGATCACGTGGACCTCGGGCGCGTGTCGTGCAAGTGCAGCGGCCACCCGGGCCCGGTCCTCGCCGAGCAGGACGGCGCCGACGAGCCGGTCCCGCACCTCGGCGACGAGGTCGCTGACGTCCACGCCCTTGAGCTGGCCGCCGGCGACCCAGACGACCCGCGGGTAGGCCAGTAGCGACGCTCGCGCCGCGTGCGGGTTGGTGGCCTTGCTGTCGTCGACCCAGGTCACGCCGTCGGCCGCGTGCACGACCTGGTTGCGGTGCGGGTCGGGCACGAAGCTGCGCAGGCCGTCCGCGATCGCCGCCGCGGGGACGCCGTGCGCCCGGGCCAGCGCGGCGGCTGCCAGCGCGTTGGCGACGTTGTGCGGCGCCGGCCGGACGGACCTCGGCCACGTCGAGCAGCGGCAACGAGCCGTCGCCGAACGCGCGCGACACGAGCCGCCCGTCGAGCACCCCGAGCTGGCCGGCCGCCGGCTCGCCCACCGTGAACGAGACACCGCCGGCCGGCAGCAGCGCCGCCACGCGCGCGTCGTCGGCGTTCCCGATCGCGACGGCGCCCGCCCAGACCGCGGCCTTCGCCTGCTCGTAGGCGGCCATCGAGCCGTGCCAGTCCAGGTGGTCGGGCGCCAGGTTCAGCAGCGCCCCGGCCGCGGGGCGGATCGTCGACGACCAGTGCAGCTGGTAGCTCGACGCCTCGACCGCGAGCACGTCGTACGGCACCGGGTCGAGCACCGCGTCGATGATCGAGACGCCCGACGTTGCCGACGGCCAGCGCCCGCCGTCCGGCCGCCTGCAGGATCGACTCGAGCATCCGGACGGTGGTCGTCTTGCCGTTCGTACCGGTGATCATCAACCAGTCGGCCGCGCCGGGCCCGCGCAGCCGCCAGGCGAGCTCCAGCTCCCCCACCACCTCGAGGCCGCGGACGGTGGCGTCCGCGAACAGCGGGTTGGTCGGCGGCCAGCCGGGCGAGGTGACGACCAGCGCGGTGTCGTCGGGCAGCCGGTCGAGCTCGCCGGCGAAGGTCGGCGCCGGCCGCGACGAGCTCGTCGACCCCGTCCGGCCGAGCGCGGTCGGTGAGGACGACGCGGGCCCCGCCGGCCGAGCAGCGCCCGGGCCGCGGCCTGCCCGGCGAAGCGGGCGCCGCAGACGACGACGGTGCGGCCGGCGAGGTCGGGCAGCGGGTCAGCCATTGCCGATGAAGTCGGCGTAGAACAGCCCCATCCCGAAGGCCACGGCCATGCCGCCCATGATCCAGAAGCGGACGATGATCGTGACCTGCTCCCAGCCGGCCAGCTCGAAGTGGTGATGAAGTGGCGCCATCCGGAAGATGCGCCTACCCGTGCCGGTGCGTATTCGGGTGAACTTGAACCAGCCGGTCTGCATGATCGACGAGACGGTGATCGCCGCGAACAGGCCACCGAGGGCGATGAGCAGCAACTCGGTGCGGGTGAGGATGGCGAGGCCGCCCATCAGGCCGCCGAGCGCGAGCGAGCCGGTGTCACCCATGAAGATCTGGGCCGGCGGCGCGTTCCACCACAGGAAGCCGAAGCAGGCGCTCATCGCCGACGCCGCCACGAGCGCGAGGTCGAGGGAGTCCCGCACCTGGTAACAGCCGCCGATCGGATGGGTGCCGCACGGGTTCCGGAACTGCAGGAACGAGATCAGCGTGAACGCGCCGAAGACCATCGCGGCGGCGCCGGCCGCCAGCCCGTCCAGCCCGTCGGTGAGGTTCACCGCGTTCGAGGTCGCCGAGATGATGAGGTAGGCGAGCACGACGAACCCGACCGAGCCGAGCGTGATCGCCCCGATGTCGCGCACGTAGGACAGGTGGGTCGACGCCGGCGTCAGGCCGAGGTGGTTCTTCCACTGCAGCGCGAGGACCGCGAAACCGACGGCGACGATCAGCTGCCCGAGGAACTTCGCGCGAGCGCGCAGGCCGAGGCTGCGCTGGCGCCGGATCTTGATCAGGTCGTCGAGGAAGCCGACCGCGCCCAGCCCCACCATGAGGAAGAGCGCGAGCAGCCCCGAGGCGTTGGGGCCGCCGCCACCGCGGATCGCGATGATGACGTGCGCCACCAGGTAGCCGACGACGGTGGAGCCGATGATGGCGACGCCGCCCATCGTGGGGGTGCCCCGCTTGACGAGGTGCGTCTGCGGGCCGTCGATCCGGATCTCCTGGCCGAACCCGCGGCGCCGGAAGTACACGACGACGAGCGGCGTGCACAGGATCGACGTCATGAGGGCGACGACCGCGGCGATGAGGATCGTCTTCACGCCGCGCCCGTCCCTTTCCCTGGGGTCCGGCCGCCGGGGCCGGGCACCGTATCGTCGGCGATCGCGAGCGCGACCCGTTCGAGGCTCGCCGCCCGCGACGCCTTGACGAGCACCACGTCGCCCGCCTGCAGTTCCGCGCGCAGGAGTGCCACCGCCCCTTCGGCATCGGGCACCCAGCTCGCCTCGCCGTCCCACGAGCCTTCCAGAGCCGCCCCGTGCTGGATCGGCCGGGCTGGTTCACCGACCGCCACGATGCGTGCTACGCCGAGCCCGGCCGCCAGCCGGCCGACGGCCTCGTGGGCGGCCGGCCCGTCCGGCCCGAGCTCGGCCATGTGGCCCAGTACCGCGAACGAGCGCCCGCGGCGGTTGCGCGGCGCGCGGCTGACGGTCGCGAGGGCCTCGAGCGCCGCCCGCATCGACTCCGGGTTGGCGTTGTAGGCGTCGTTGATGATCACGACCCCGTCGGCCCGCTCGGTGGTCTCCATCCGCCACCGGCTGGTCGGTGTCGCCGCGCTCAGCCCGGCGGCGACGTCCCGCAGGGCCAGTCCGCACTCGAGCGCGACGGCGGCCGCGGCCAGCGCGTTGCCGACGTGGTGGCGCCCGACGAGTTGCAGCTGGACGGGCGCGGCGCCCGTAGCGGTCGAGAGCGCGAAGCCGGGACGGCCGGAGTCGTCGAGCTTGACGTACTCGGCCCGCACGTCGGCGGCGGCCGACTCGCCGATCCGCACGACCCGGGCCACCGTGCGCTCGGCCATCGCGGCGACCAGCGCGTCGTCGGCGTTGAGCACGGCGATGCCGTCGGCGGGCAGCGCCTCGACGAGCTCGCCCTTGGCCTGCGCGATGGCCTCGCGGGAGCCGAACTCGCCGAGGTGGGCCGACCCGACGTTGAGCACGACGCCGATGTGCGGGGGCGCGATACGGGTCAGGTGGCGGATGTGCCCGATGCCCCGGGCGCTGTTCTCCAGGACCAGGTAGCGGGTCTCCGGGGTGGCGCGGAGCACGGTGTAGGGGTGGCCGAGCTCGTTGTTGAACGAGCCGGGCGGCGCGACCGTCGGGCCGAGCCGGGCGAGCACCTGGGCCAGCAGGTCCTTCGTCGAGGTCTTCCCGGACGACCCGGTCACCCCGACGACCGTCGTGTGCGGCAGGCGGGCCAGCACGGCCGATGCGAGGGCGGCGAGGGCGTTGAAGCCGTCCTCGACCTCGATCGACGGTGCCTCCACCGGCCGGGTGACCAGGCTGGCGACGGCCCCGGCGGCGGTGCGCGGCCGCGACGTAGTCGTGCCCGTCGACCCGCTCGCCGGGCAGGGCGAGGAACAGCCCACCCGCGGTGACGGCCGGCGCGAGTCGAACTCGACCGGGCCGGTCACGACGGTGGCCGGGTCGGCGTGCCGCAAGTGCCCGCCGACGATGCCGGCGATCTCGCCCAGGGTCAGCTCGATCATGGCCGGGCCTCCAGCGCCGCCTGCAGGACGAGCCGGTCGTCGAACGGGTGGACCACGCCGGCGATCTCCTGGCCGGTCTCGTGCCCCTTGCCGGCGACGAGGACGGTGTCGCCCTCCCGCGCCGCGGCGACTGCGGCGGCGATCGCCTCGGCCCGGTCGCCGATCTCGACGCACCTCACCACGCTCGCCGGCGAGGACCGCCGAGCGCGCCGGCGAGCATGGCCGCGCGGATCGCCGCCGGGTCCTCCGACCGCGGGTTGTCGTCGGTGACGATGAGCAGGTCGGCGCCCCGCGCCGCGATCTCGCCCATGTGCGGCCGCTTGCCCCGGTCGCGGTCGCCGCCGCAGCCCAGCACGATGATCAGCCGCCCGCGGGTGAGCGGTCGCAGTGCCTGCAGCGCCCCGTCGACCGCGGCCGGCTTGTGGCTGTAGTCGACGACGGCGAGGAAGGGCTGCCCGGCGTCGATCCGCTCCATCCGGCCGGGCACGGATGCGCCGGCGACCGCCGGAGCCGCGACCTCGACGTCGACCCCGACCTCGTGCAGCATCGCCAGGGCCAGCAGCGCGTTCGCGACGTTGTAGCGCCCCGGGATCGCGCAGCCGGTGACCAGCTCGACGCCCGGGCCGAGCGCGCGGAAAGACGTGCTGCCGTTCGCCTCCTCGACGACGTCGACGGCCTCCCAGGTCGCCCGCCGATCGCCGATCGTGGTCACGGTCTCGACCGGCCCCGCGATCAGCTCGGTGAGCCGGTTGCCCCAGCGGTCGTCGACCACCACGACCGCGCGGCGGCTGCGGCCGGCCGTCGAACAGGGACGCCTTCGCGGCGAAGTAGTCCTCCATGTCGGCGTGGAAGTCGAGGTGGTCCTCGGAGAGGTTGGTGAAGGCAGCCGACGTCGTAGCGGATGCCGTCGACCCGGCGCATGGCCAGCGCGTGGCTCGAGACCTCCATGGCGACATCGGTGACGCCCCGCTCGCGCATCACCGCGAGCAGCGCCTGCACGTCCGGTGCCTCGGGGGTCGTGAAGCCGGTCTTGATCTCGTCGTCGCCGATCATCGTCGCCACCGTGCCGATGAGGCCGGGGACGCGACCGGCGGCCACCAGGCCGGCCCGGATCAGGAACGTCGTCGTGGTCTTGCCGCTCGTCCCGGTGACGCCGAGCATCGTCATCGCCGTCGCCGGGCGATCGTAGACGTCCGCGGCCACCGGCCCGAGGGCTTCGCGGACGGCGGGCACGAGCAGCACCGGCACGCCGGCCGGCAGCGCCGACCGCCCGGCCTCGTCGGTCAGCACGGCCACTGCCCCCGCGGCCAGCGCGTCGCCGGCGTAGGCGGCGCCGTGGCCGGACCGGCCGGGCAGGGCGGCGAACAGGTCGCCGGGCCGGACCGCGGAGCTCGAGGCGGTGACGCCGGTCACCGGCACGTCCGGGCCGAGCACCGTGCCGCGGTCCGCGGCCAGGCCGGCCAGCGACAGCGGGGTCACCTCGGCCGGCCGCGGTACGCCGACGGACGCGGAGTAGCTGCCACGTCAGCAGACGTTAGCGGGCAGGTACCGGCGGTCCATCCCGGTGCAGTCCTCGAGGGGGACGTGGCGTGGACTGCGACCCGGTCGGTGGCACGTGCGCGTGCTGGACCTCGTAGCTCGCGATCTCGTTGAACAGCGGGGCCGCGACGTCGCCGCCCTCGAGCCCGTGGGCGGGGTTGTCGACCATGATCGCCACCACGAACTGCGGGTCGTCGGCCGGCACTATGCCGGCGAAGGTGTCCCAGTTCATCCAGCTCGAGTAGGCGCCGCCGTGCTTCGGGTCGGGCTGCTGCGCGGTACCGGTCTTGCCCGCGACCCGGTAGCCGGGCAGGGCGGCCTTGACGCCGGTGCCGCCGGGCAGCGTCACCGACTCGAGCATGGTGCGCAGGGTCGTCGCCGTCGCGGCGTCGATCACCTTCGTACCGGCCGGGCGCTGGGTCGTCGTGACCGTGCCGTCGGCCCGGGTCACCGACTGCACCACGCGCGGGGGGATCCGCACCCCGTTGTTGGCGATCGTCTGGTAGATCGACGCGAGCTGCAGCACGGTCATGCTCTCGCCCTGGCCGAACGGCAGGTTCGCGAAGGTGGAGGCCGACCAGTCCTTCAGCGGCGGGACGTAGCCGCTGCTCTCACCGGGCAGCTCGATCCCGGTCTTCGTCCCGACGCCGAACAGCTTCTCGTAGCGGTACCAGGTGGCCGGCCCGATCTTCTGGGCGATCTTCAGCGTGCCGACGTTGGACGACTGCGCGAGCACGCCGGTCGCGGTGTACTTCTGGGTCGAGTGCGACCACGCGTCGCGGACGGTCACGCCGCCCATCCGGATCGAGTCGGGGACACTGATGATCGTCGTCGGGGTGATCAGCTTCTGCTGCAGCGCGGCGGCGAAGGTGATCGCCTTCTGCACCGAGCCCGGTTCGAAGGCCGACATGACGGGCGGGTCGATCGGCACGTCCGGGTTGATCGTGTTGGGGTCGGCGGCGTCGAAGGTGCCCGACGACGCCAGCGCGAGGACCTGGCCGGTGTGCACGTCGACCATCGCCAGCTGGGCGCCGCGGGCGCCGGAGCGCGGCACCGCCACGTCGAGGTAGTGCTGCGCCATGTACTGCAGGCTCTGGTCGATCGTCAGTTTCACGGTGGCGCCGTTCTGCGCCGGTCTGCTGGTCGTCCGGCTGCTCGGGTTGACGTTGCCCACGTTGTCGACCGAGTAGGTCATCTCGCCGTCGTGACCGGCCAGCACGCTGTTGAGCGCGGATTCGATGCCGGCCGCGCCGGTGCCGTCGGAGTGGACCGTGCCGATGATGTTGGCCGCGGTCCGGTGCCCGGGGTACTGACGCTGCGTGGTGGCCTGGGTATAGATGCCCGGGAGCCGGAGGTCGACGACCTTCTGGGCCGCCATCGGGCTGAGGGCGGTGGCGAGCAGCGCGTACTGCCCCGGCTTCGCCAGCGCGATGAGGACATCGGTCATCGACACGCCGAGCAGCGGCGCGAGGGCGGAGGCGTAGCGCCCGTGCTGGTCGGCCGGCACCTGCTTGGGGTCGGCGGTGATGTCCTGCGCGTCGGAGGTGTAGGCGAGCGGGGTGCCGTCCCGGTCGACGATGCTGCCGCGCAGCGCGTGCAGGGTCACCGACTCGACCCGCTGGGCCGCGGCCTGGTCGGAGTAGTTGGCGTGGTCGACGCCCTGCAACTGGACGAGCCGCCCACCGATCACGAGCAGCAGCGTGCACACCGCGGCGAAGCCGTAGCGCAGGCGGCCGTCGAGCTTGCCCAGACGCAGCGTGCGCGGCTTGCGCCGCCGGACCGGACGGCGCTGCTGCACCGGGCGCGCCGGGCGGCGCGGCGACACCGGGCGCCCCTGCACCGGGCGCCCCTGCACCGGGCGCCCCTGCACCGGGCGGGCCGGCCGACCGTGCGGGGGCACGGGCGGCGGGCCGAAGCGGCGGGCGGGTCCGGGCGGCGGCTGCCGGCGGGTGGTCATCGGTTGCCTCCCGGCAGGGTCACGGTCGGCGTCGGCGTCGGCGTCGGCGTCGGCGCGGCGTGGTTCTGCATCCCGGTCGAAGGCCCGGCCGACTTGTTGCTCGCCGTCTTCGTCCTGGCGTTGGTCGAGGTCCTGGTCGAGGTCGCGGTCTTGCTGCTCTTCGCCGCCTTCGTCGGGGTCGCCGTCGTCTTGGGCTTGGTCGACCTGCTCGTCTTGGCCGGGATCTTCGCCACCGCGGCGCCGCTCACCGGCGCCGGGTGTCCCATCACCCGCACCTTCCCGTCGGCCCCGACGACGAGGAAGGCCGGATTGCCGGCCGGCACCATGCCGAGCGCAGCGGCCGCCTGGGCGAGGTTGCCGGGGGCCGAGCTCGCGGCGACCTCGTTCTCCAGCTCCTGCACCTGGGCGGCCACCCCGGCGTCCTGGGCGGCGAGGTCGTGGCGCCGGACCTCGTTGGCGGCCGACGCGGTGTTCAGCAGCAGCAACAGCCCCATGCCCCCGGCGATGAGCGTCACGACGAGCACGGCGAACGGGACGCGTGGTGCGTGCTTCGGACCCGGCCGGCCCCGGTGGGTCCGCGCGGGCCGGCGGGGCTCGTCCAGCCCCAATGCGCTGCGCACGTCGCCCCACACCGTCATGCCGACTCCCGGATTCGTTCGGCCGCGCGCAGCCGCACCGACGCGGCCCGCGGGTTGGCCGCCGTCTCGGCCTCGGTCACCTGCTCCGCGCCGCGGGTGAGCAGCCGTAGCTGCGGGCCCCGGTCGGGCAGCGGCACCGGCAGCCCCGGTGGCGTCCGGTCCGTGGCCAGCGCGGCGAAGGACTGCTTGACGATGCGGTCCTCGAGCGAGTGGTACGCGAGCACCACGATCCGGCCGCCCAGGCGCAGCGCCGACAGCGCGGCCGGGACCGCGGCCTGGACGGCGTCGAGCTCGCCGTTCACCTCGATCCGCAGCGCCTGGAAGGTGCGTTTGGCTGGGTGGCCCCCGTGCCGGCGGGTCGCGGCCGGGATGGCCTGACGCACCAGTTCGGCCAGCTGTGCAGTCGACCGGAGTGGGGCCACCCGGCGCTCCCGATCGATGGCTTGCGCGATCCGCAGTGCGAACCGCTCCTCGCCGTACTCGCGGAGGATCGCGCGCGAGGTCGGCGACCGAGTACCCGTTGACGACATCGCCGGCGGTCATCCCGGACTGCTGATCCATCCGCATGTCGAGCGGCGCGTCCTGGGCGTAGGCGAACCCGCGCTCGGCCACGTCGAGCTGCATGGACGAGACGCCGAGGTCGAACAGGATGCCGTCGACGCCGTCGAGACCGAGGTCGTCGAGGACCTCCGGCATCCGGTCGTAGACCGCGTGGACGAGGTGGATGCGCCCGGCGAAGGGCGCGAGCCGGTCGCGGCTGCGCTGCAAGCGCCACCGGGTCGCGGTCCAGGCCGACGAGGGTGAGCTGGGGATGGGCCTGCAGCAGGGCCTCGGCGTGCCCGCCGAGGCCGAGGGTGGCATCCACCGCGACGGCCGGGCGGTCGGCCAGGGCCGGCGCCAGCAGGGCGAGCACCCGCTCGAGCAGTACCGGGACGTGGGCGGCGCTGGCGGCGTCGTGCGGCACGCGCGCTCCCTCCGGTTCCCGGTCATCCATCGGCTGCTCTTTCGGGCGGTGTCGGTAGGTGGTCGAGGGCCGGTGGCGGCCGGACGGACAGGGCGGCGGGGGGGGTGGGGAGGAGTGGGGAGCCCGTTGCTTCTGGTCCCCGCCCGTCCCGCCCGGCACCGGGGAAGGTGCGCCAGGTGGGTGACGGGAGGAGGCCGGATCCAACGGGATCGGCTCTACAGGACGCCGGGCAGCACCTCCTCGGCGAGGTCGGAGAACGCCGGCTCGGCGGTCTCGAGGTACTCCTGCCAGGCAGCGGCGTCCCAGACCTCGATGCGGGTGTTCGCGCCGATGACGACGCACTCCTTGGTGAGCCCGGCGTACTGGCGCAGGGTCGGCGGGACGGTGATCCGGCCCTGCCCGTCCGGGGTCTCGTTCGAGGCACTGGCGAACAGGACGCGGCCGTAGTCCCGCACCCGGCGGTCGGTGACCGGCGCAGTGCGCAGGGCCTCGGTGACCCGCCCGAACTCGGTGACCGGGAAGACGTAGAGGCACCGGTCCTGTCCCTTGCAGATCACCAGGCCCCCCTCCAGTTCCGGTCGGAATCGCGCCGGGAGAGCGAGCCGGCCCTTGTCGTCGAGCCGGGGCGTGTGGGTACCGAGGAACACCGGTACTCACCTCGATCCCTGGCCCGGAAGATCCGCGGACCGCCATCTCTCCCCACTGCGCCCCACTGTAACCCACATCATGCCACCGTCAACGATCAACCGGGTGTCGGACGGGAGTGTCGGGCCCGCGCAACCGATCGCAATCACTGCAGATCCGGACAAACACCGCTCGCGGCCGGTTGAACCATCCGGCGGCGCGGCCCGTGATCACACCGGGAGCCCGCCGCGGGCCGGGCCGCGCCTCGACCTTGATCGATCGGTAATCAAATGGGAGGTGCCCGGCGCCCGGGCGGTCGGCATACTCGACGCAGACAGACGCAGACAGCGACCGAAAACCTGCCGCGGCCAACCCGCCGGCACCGAACAGCTCAGCCACCAAGAGCACAGAAGAAGGACGCATACGTGGACGACCTCCATCCAGCGGCCCGCCATGCCGGTGGCGACTCGGGCTCACACGCCCCGACCGTCGCCGACGTGCGCGAGATCGGCGCCCGCATCGCCGCCAACATCGAGCGGGTCATCGAGGGCAAGCACTCGGCCGTGTCGGTCGGCCTGGCCGTCCTGCTCGCCGAGGGGCACCTGCTGATCGAGGACGTACCCGGCGTCGGCAAGACGAAGTTCGCCAAGGCCCTGGCCCGCTCGATCGACTGCTCGGTCCGCCGGGTGCAGTTCACCCCCGACCTGCTGCCGAGCGACATCACCGGCGTGAGCGTCTACAACTCCGAGGAGCGCGACTTCGAGTTCAAGCCGGGGCCGGTGTTCGCGAACATCGTCGTCGGCGACGAGATCAACCGCGCCTCGCCCAAGACGCAGGCCGCGCTGCTCGAGTGCATGGAGGAGCAGCAGGTCACCGTCGACGGCGTCACCTACGGCCTCGAGTCGCCGTTCATGGTGCTGGCGACGCAGAACCCGATCGACATGGAGGGCACCTATCCCCTCCCGGAGGCCCAGCGGGACCGGTTCACCGCCCGCATCTCGATGGGCTACCCCGACCGCAGTGCCGAGATCGCGATGCTCAGCGAGCACGCGTCCCTCGATCCGCTGGAGGGGCTGCACCCGGTCTCGGACGCGACCGAGGTGCGCGCCCTCATCGGCGCGGTCCGGTCGGTCTACGTGTCGGAGTCGATCAAGGCCTACGCGGTCGACCTCGCCGAGGGCACCCGCCGCGCGGCCGAGGTGCGGCTCGGCGCCTCGCCCCGCGCCACGCTGCAGCTGCTGCGGGCGGCCAAGGCCTGGGCCGCGCTCGGCGGCCGGGAGTACGTGATCCCCGACGACCTGCAGTACCTGCTCAACGCCGTCCTGGCCCACCGACTGCTGCTGACGGCCGAGGCGCACGTCGCCGGGCGGACGGCCACCGACATCCTGGCCCGGGTCGCGACGAACACCCCGATCCCGGCCGCCGCCGGCCACGTGAGCCACTGACGGATGGCTGCCCGCCGGACCGGCTTCACCACCAGGGCGAGCTGCCTGCTGGCCGCCGGCCTGACGGCGGTCGCCTGCGGCGTCCTGCTCGGCGAGCTCGACCTCGTCCGGGCCGGGGGGCTCGCCGCGGCGATCCCGTGCGTCGCCGCCCTCGTCGTCCAGCGCTCCCGGGTCCGGATCGCGAACCGGCGCTCCGTCGATCCCCCGCAGGCCGCCGCCGGTGAGGCGGTCACGGTCAACCTGGTGATCTCGAACCGCTCGATGCTGCGCACCGGCACGCTGATGCTCGAGGACCAACTGCCCGAACGGCTGGTCGGCCGGGCCCGCTTCGTCCTCGACCCGCTCGGCGCGCACGAGTCGCGAACCGTGTCCTACCGGATCCCCGGGCTGGGTCGGGGGCACTACCGCACCGGCCCGCTGCGCATCCGGCTCAGCGACCCGTTCCAGATGATCGACCTGACCCGGTCCTTCACGGCCACCACGGACTTCGTCGTCGCCCCGGTGATCGACGTCCTGCCCGCATCGGACCCGCCGCGCACCGACGACCTCGGCGACAGCGCCGGGAGCCACTCGGTGGGCACCCACGGCGCCGACGACCAGTCGACGCGCGAGTACCGGATCGGCGACGACCTGCGCAAGATCCACTGGCGGTCGTCCGCGCGCACCGGGGCATTGATGGTCCGGCAGGAGGAGCGGCCGTGGCGCGGGCAGAGCACCGTGCTGCTCGACCTGCGTTCGGCCGCCCACGCGAGCGCCCGCGCGGACTTCCTCGACGGCCGCGACCCCCGGCTGACGAGCAGTCTCGAGTGGGCGGTCAGTGCCGCCGCGACCGTCGGCAGCCACGTCATGCTCGCCGGCCGGGAGATGAGCCTGCTCGCCGATCCGTCCGGTGAGCGGGTGAAGTTCGGTGACCGTGGCCGGCTCGCGACCCACCTCGCCGGCGTGCGGGAGATCAGGCAGTCCGACCTGACGCCGATCGCCGGCCCGCTGCGGACCGCGGCCCGCGACTCGGCGCTCATCGCCGTGCTCGGCCGGCTCGACCCGGTCACCCTGCGCACGCTCGCCGACGCGCATCCGCGGGGCCGTTCCTCGCCTGCCTTCGCGATGCTGCTCGACGTCGACACCTGGCTCGATCCCGATCTGCCGGCGGAAGGTCGGGCCGTGAACGGCACGGCCGCCGTCCTGCGCAACGCCGGCTGGCGGGTGACCGTGGTCCGCTGCGGCGACTCGACCCGGCAGGCCTGGCAGGTGCTGATGGCCGGCTTCGGCTCGACGGCCCCGACGGAGGCGGTGCTGCGATGACGGCGACGATGGCCCCGCCGACCCGTCCGAGCGCGCCGCCGTTCGTCGCGCGCGAGCGGGACTTCTCGCCCCTGCGCCGCACGCTGATCACCCTGCTCGCCACCGCGATCGGCATCACCCCGCTCAAGGCGCTGCTGTCCGACTACGGCTGGCTGTTCGAGGCCTGGCTGACGATGGTGATCGTCATCGCGCCGGCCGCGGTCATCCGGTTGTGGCGGCCGCCGGGCGCGCTCGACATCTGGCCCGGCGTGCTCCTGCTCGTCCCCTGGCTCACCGCACTGTTCGTCCGGCAGCACGCATGGGGCGGATTCATCCCGACCGGCGCCACGCTCACCGACATCTCGCACCTGATGGACAGTCTGCACAAGACCACGCGGGACGAGGTGGCCCCCGTGCACAGCACGGTGGCGGTCAAGTTGGTGGTGTGTGCGCTGCTCGGCCTGCTGGCCGCGCTGATCGACCTGATCGCGGTCGTCGGCCGGCGGGGGGCGCTCGCCGGAGTCCCGCTGCTCGTCGTCTACACCGTCTCCGGTGCCGTGCCCCGCACGCCGGTCGGGTGGGTGTGGTTCGTGCTCGCCGCCGCCGGCTTCCTGCTCCTGCTCGGCCTCGATGCCGACGACGAGTTGCGGCACTGGGGGCGGCGCATCGGCCGGCGCGGGTCGGGGCGATCGCGGCCGGGCCTGGAGATCTCGGCGCAGCGGATCGGCATCATCGCCATCGCGGTCGGGCTCATCCTGCCGTTGCTGGTGCCGGACCACTCCCGCAACCTGCTGGCCGACGCGTTCCGCAACGGCAACGGCAACGGCGTCGGCGGCTTCGGGGCCGGCAGCGGCGGCGGCGGTTCGATCAGCCCGTTCGTGGCCCTCAAGGGTCAGCTCGACCGGTCGAAGGCGGTCAAGCTGATGACCGTGCACATCGACGGCCCGTCCGCACCCCCGCCGTTCTACCTCAAGACCAACGTCCTCGACCGGTACACCGCCGATGTCGGCTGGGCGGTCTCCGGCCACGGCCCGACCGAGCCGGTGGGCGAGACGACGTTCGGGACCACCCCGGTCACCGAGCCCGTCTCGACGACCGGTTTCCGGGCCACGATCACGGTGTCCGGGCTGACCGGCAACGCCCCGGTCTTCGCGACCCCGATCGGCCTGGACGGGGTGGACGACGGGACCACCTGGAGCCCGCAGGACCAGATCCTGCAGGGGACCTCCGTGCGCAAGGGGCAGGTCTTCACCGAGCAGGTCGGGCAGCCGCAGCCCTCGATCGACGATCTGCGGTCGGCCTCCCCGGTCGACACCCGCGAGCTGCGCCGCTGGCTCGAGCTGCCGAAGCTGCCCGCCTACGTGACCGATCTCGTCGCCCGGCTGACGCGTGGCAAGGCGACCGCGTACGAGCGGGCCCGCGCGATCAGCGACTACTTCGCCGACCCGGCGAACGGGTTCGTCTACAGCCTCAAGACCGAGCCGGGCGACTCGGGCAGCGCGCTCGTCGACTTCCTGAAGAACGGGACGGGCTACTGCCAGCAGTACGCCGCGGCGATGGGCGTCATGCTGCGCGCGGCCGGCATCCCGGCCCGGATCGCTCTGGGCTACATGCACCCACCGGCCGACCGCCGCGGTGACTTCCAGGTCACGACGTTCGACGCCCACGCCTGGGTCGAGGCCTTCTTCGGCGGCATCGGGTGGGTGCCCTTCGACCCGACGCCGCCGAGTGGTCTTGCCGGCGGGCGCAGCAGCGACCTGAGCTGGGCCCCGCACGTGTACGCCTCGAGCACCAGGGACACCCGCCCGACGATCAGCACGTCGGCGACCCGCGCCCCGGGCGGGCAGACCGGCGCGTCGTCCTCGACCCCGGCCGGCGCGCTCTCCCCCGGCAGCGGCTCCAACACCGGGGTGATCTGGTTCGGCCTGGCCGTGCTGGTGCTGGCCGGGCTCGCGCTGATCCCGGCCGGTGCCCGGACGGCCCGCCGGCGGCGGCGCTACCTGGCCGCGCGGCGGGGCGACACCGATGCGCTGTGGGCCGAGCTCTCGGACACCGCAACCGATCTGGGCTACCTGTGGTCCCCAGCCCGATCACCGCGTCAGGTGTCGGCCTGGCTGGCCCGCGACGCCGGCGCCGCGACCCCGGCGCTGGAGGCGCTGGAGGCACTGGCGGCGGCGGTCGAGCAGCGTCGGTACGCGCCAGGGCCGACGGCGGGCGAGGACGCGGGCCGGCTCACCCGCGGCCTGCACGAGGTCGCCGGGCAACTGCGGTCGCGACGCAGCCGGCGGATGCGCCTGCAGGCGACGTTCTGGCCGGCCTCGCTCGGCTGGGGCCGGCGCTTCGGCGGGATCCTCCCCGGCCTGGCCCGCCACCGCCGCTAAGCCCGGCGAGGCGGCGCCGCTAGCTCTCGTCGAAGCGGCGGCGGAGGCGATCCTCCATGCGGCCCTTCAGGCCGCCCGGTCGCGGGGCCTGGTTGCCGGCGCCGCTCGCGCTCTCGGGGGTGACCGAGGTCTGGTCCCCGCGACCGCGCAGCACCTGGACGGCGTAGCCACAGGCCCCGACGACCAGCACGAAGCCGACGACGCTCAGCGCGATGATGTTGGTGACCAGGCCGACGAGGACGAGCGCGAGGCCGGCGAGGACGCCGAGCGCGCACAGCACGGCCGAGCGTCGGGTGCGAGATCGCGCTCGCGCCGAGCGCACGGACGCGGCGAACTTGGGATCCTCCGCGTAGAGCGCCTGCTCGATCTCGTCGAGCAGTCTCTGCTCGTGGTCGGAGAGCGGCACCGGGCCCTCCTTCATCGCCGCAACCGGTCGGCCGTCGGCGGTACTCGTTCGGTGGTGGTCAAGTTGTACCCGCCGGGAACGGCGGTTACCACCCGAGCATACGAGGCGATTCGCCGGATCGAAAGTTTCGACGTCAGCACAATATTTCGATCTCGGGGACAAATCGGCTCAGCCCGGGTCGGTCGGTCCGCTGCGTCCTGATTTCGGCCCGACTCCGGCGCCCGCACCGCCGCCGCGCAGGAGCGTGCCGGGTTGGATCGCGTGGACGCCGAATCGGGCCCGGGCGGCGTCGATCGCCTGGTCGGCCCGGCTACGGGTCGGCGGGTCGGTCGCGGCGCCGACATCGAGGGTCAGCTGCTCGGGGATGCCGCCGGCCGCCCGCAGCCCCTCGGCCTTCACCCCGACCAGCCGGATGCGGGGCCGGTCGAGGCGCAGGCCCCGGTACAGGTCGACCGCGGTCTCGAAGATCTCGGCGGTCGAGGTCGTCCAGCTGGGCAGGGTGCGGACCCGGGTGACGGTGCGGAAGTCGGCGAAGCGGATCTTGATACCGATGGTGCGGGCGGCGAAGCCCCGGCCCCGGACCCGGGTGCCGACCTCCTCGGCCAGCCGCAGCAACTCCCGGTTCACCTCGGACTCGGCGGTGAGGTCCTCGTCGAGCGTGCGGTCGGCGCTGATCGACTTCTCGACCTCCTCCGGCTGGACGGGGCGCGGGTCGATGCCGGCGGCCAGCGCAGCCAGGTGCTCGGCGCCCGCCGCGCCGACGGCTCGGCGCAGGGTGTCGAGTGGGGTCTCGTCGAGGTCGGCGACGGTGCGGATGCCGAGGCGGTGCAGCTGTTCGGCCGTCCGGGCACCGACGCCCCAGAGGGCGGTGACCGGCAGCGGGTGGAGGAATTCGAGGACGCGGGCGGCCGGGACGACCAGCAGGCCGTCGGGCTTGCAGCGCGCCGAGGCGAGCTTGGCGACGAACTTGGTCGACGCGACCCCGACCGAGCAGGTGAGACCGAGCTGCTCGACCACCCGGGCGCGGATCGTGGCCGCGATGGCGCCCGGGCGCCCGTGCAGCTTCACCGCGCCGGCGACGTCGAGGAACGCCTCGTCCAGCGAGAGCGGCTCGACCAGCGGCGTGATGTCGCGCAGGATCGCCATCACCCGGGCCGAGGCGGCCGAGTAGGCGGCGCGGTCCGGGCGGCAGCACGACCGCGTGCGGGCACCGCCGCAGGGCCTGGGTCATCGACATGGCGCTGCGCACGCCGTAGCGCCGGGCCTCGTAGGACGCGGCGGCGACCACCCCGCGCTGGCCGCCGCCGACGACCACGGGCCGGCCGCGCAGCTCGGGCCGTTTCTTGATCTCGACGCTGGCGAAGAAGGCGTCCATGTCGACGTGCAGCATCGTGCAGCCGGTGTCGTCGCCGTCGAAGGTGCCGGCGGTGCGGGGCAGGTCGGCGCTGCGTCCCATCCGGTTCAGCGTCCTCGGCTCAACCGGGTCGGCGGACGAGTAGGTGCACCCGCGCCGGCGATGTGGGCGAACGGCGCCCGGTCGGCGGCCTCGGCGTCGAGGCGGTCCAGCGCATCCCGGCCGCCCGGCGCGTCGAGCGCCGAGCCGGGGACGAGATCGGAGAAGACCCCGATGCCGTGCCGCGCCTCGATGGCCAGGCCGGCCTGCCGGCACAGCTGCTCCACCTCATCCGGGCCGACCCGTGCGCCCGCGGGTTGCCAGCTCGCGCAGCTCGGCGAGCGCGGCCGCGGGCTCGCCGGCCAGTGCCCGGGCCATGACGGCGGCGACCGGGTTGCCGACGAGGATGCTGATCAGCCCGCCGGGGCGGGTGGCGGCGGTGATACCGGCGAAGGTCGGCCGCACGTGGTCGACCGACTCGAGGATGCCGTGGGCGAGGACGAGGTCGAAGTGCCCCGGACCGACGAGCTCGCCGAGCGTCTCGACGTCGCCCTGGACCGGCCGCACGCGGTCGGCGACCCCGGTCTCCCCCGCCCGCCGGCTGAGCGTGGCGAGCGCGTCGGCGCTGATGTCCACGACGGTGACCTCGGCGCCGAGCCCGGCGAGCGGGACCGAGTACGTGCCGCTGCCGCCGCCACAGTCGAGCACCGCCGGCCTCGAACCCGGCCGGGTGACGGCCTTCAGCGCGTCGGTGAGCAGCCGCGACATCAGCCCGAGCCGACCGGTGCCGGCGCGCTCGCGACCGGTGTCCAACTGCACGGTTCGAGAGCCTAGTCCGGATGGCTGACACGGCCCGGTCGACACGGAGTCTGCGGGCGAGGCGTCAGGCCGCCAGCAGGCCGAGCGAGCTCTCGACGACGACCAGGAACTCCGTGGCGGCCCGCAGCTGGTCGTCGGCCGTCCGCGACGAGACGGCCGAGACAGCGCCGGCCTCGATCGCGGCCCGGATCTGGGCCCCGGCGGCGAAGTAGGTGGCCCAGTGGGCGTGCTCGGGCGCGACCCGCTCGAGCAGCACCCAGACGCTCATCAGCCGGCGCCGCGCCGCGGTCGGCCGTCCGCGGTAGGCGCAGAGCGCGGCGGCCGTGCGCAGCGCGGACAGGTGGGCGAGGCGGAACCGCTCGCTCGGCTCGACGGCGGCCTCGGCCTCGGCCAGGGCGCTGCGCGCATGGGTCAGCAGGGCCAGCGGGGTGCTGCGCGAGGCGTGCTCGTGGGGCGTCATCCGGACCCTCCGTTCGAACTCGTGTTCGATACTAGCACGCCGGGGCGACCGAGCCGTAGGGCCGAACGGACGCATTGTCCATGACCGGGAGTCTGTCGCCCGGGTGCGACAGTTTCGGCGCAGCGCTCAGGCAGACGGGGCGTCGAGGACGCCCACGACCGCCCCGATCACCACGACGGCCGGGGCCCCGGCACCGTCGCGCTCGGCCGCCGCGGCGATGCCGGACAGCGGCGCCCGCACCACCCGCTGCGCGGCCGTGGCGGCGCGGTGCACGACTGCGGCCGGGGTGTCCGCGCCCATCCCGTGCGCGATCAGCTCCTTCGCGATCAGGTCGCAGGCGGTCCATCGCCATCAGCAGGACGAGCGTGCCGGCGTGGGTCGCGAGACCCGGCCAGTCGACGCCCTGGTCGGCCGGTCGTCCCGGGTCGAGATGACCGGACACGACGGTGAAGTCGGCCGCCACCCCCCGGTGCGTGAGCGGGATCCCGGCCAGCGCCGGGCCGGCGAGCGCGGACGAGAGCCCGGGCACGACCGTGACCGGCACACCGGCCGCCACGCAGGCCAGCCACTCCTCGCCGCCGCGTCCGAAGACGAACGGGTCGCCGCCCTTCAGCCGCACCACGCGCTTGCCGGCGAGCGCCCGGTCGACCAGCACCGCGTTGATCTCGTCCTGGGTCAGGTTGTGCCGGTGCGCCGACTTGCCGCAGTCGATGACCTCGACGTCGTCGAGCCAGGGTGGCGAGCAGGTCACGCGGGGCGAGCCGGTCGACCACGACGACGTCGGCCTGGGCGACCAGCCGGCGGCCGCGGACGGTGATCAGCTCGGGGTCCCCCGGCCCGCCGCCCGACCAGCGCCACCTCGCCGCCGCCCGGCCGGCGCGGATCCGCCGGGTGGGCAGCTCGCCGAGTTCCAGCGCGAGCCGCGATCGCGTCGCGCAGGGCGACCGCCCGGGTCGGGTCGTCGCCGCCGTTGACGGCCACCGTGACCCCGTCGCGCCGGGCGACGGCCGAGGTACGGGCGGTTCCGCCGGTGGCGGCGTCGGCCCGCACGCAGAAGATCTGCCGCGCCTCGGCCGCGGCGGCCACCGCAGCATTGACCCCGGCGTCATCGGTGCAGGCGAGCACCAGCCAGGCCCCGTCGAGGTCGCCCTCGGCGAACGGGCGCGGGACGACCTGCACCCCCGGCGCGCGGACCTCGTCGAGTACGTCGGGGGCCACGACCAGCGCGTCGGCGCCGGCCTCGCGCAGGGCGCGCACCCGCCGGGCCGCCACCGCGCCCCCGCCGACGACGACGACGCGACGGCCTCGCAGGTCGAGCAGGGCGGGGAAGCCGGTCACCCGGCCATTGTCCCGATCGCAGCACCAGCGTGCGGCCCGACGTGACATCCGCCCCGTGATTCAGAACTCCGCGACGCCTTGTGGGACCATCGTGGAATGGCGGACAGCTTGCACGGCCGGGCAACGATGCTCACGTCGCGCCGCCACATCGATCTGCTCCGGGTGACGACTGCGGCGTGTTGAGCCGCTGACGACGGCTCCCGTCCGTCGTCTTGTCGCGTTCCACGCCATCCATCGTCGAAGGGAACTGCCGCATGCCGGCGCGCAGAGGACAGGGCCAGTGGGCCCTCGGCTACCGCGAACCGCTCAACCCCAACGAGCGCAGCAAGAAGGACGACGACGCGCTGAACGTGCGCCAGCGGATCATCGACATCTACCAGCACACGGGTTTCGCCGGCATCGACCCGGCCGACCTGCGCGGGCGGTTCCGGTGGCACGGCCTGTACACGCAGCGCCGCCCCGGCATCCCCGGCGGGCAGACCGCGACGCTCGAGCCGGAGGAGCTCGAGGACGAGTACTTCATGCTGCGCGTCCGCATCGACGGTGGGGCACTGACCAGCGAGCAGCTGCGGGTCGTCGCCGACATCTCCACCACCTACGGCCGCGACGTGGCCGACGTCACTGACCGGCAGAACGTCCAGCTGCACTGGATCCGGATCGAGGACGTCCCCACCATCTGGGCGAAGCTCGAGGCGGTCGGCCTGTCCACGACCGAGGCCTGCGGGGACTGCCCGCGGGTGATGCTCGGCTGCCCGCTGGAGGGCGTCGCGAGCGACTCCGTCCTCGACGCCGGCCCGGTCCTGCGGGAGACCGTCGAGAAGTACCTCGGCGACCCCGCCTTCTCGAACCTCCCGCGCAAGTACAAGACCTCGATCTCGGGCTGCGCGCGGCACTGCACCAACCACGAGATCAACGACTGTGCCTTCGTCGGTGTCATCGGGCCGGACGGCACCCCCGGCTTCGACCTGTGGGTCGGCGGCGGGCTGTCGACCAACCCGCGCTTCGCCGAGCGGCTCGGCGTGTTCGTCCGGCCGGAAGAGGTCAGCGAGGTGTGGGTCGGGGTCACCTCCGTCTTCCGCGACTACGGCTACCGGCGGCAGCGCAACCACGCCCGGCTGAAGTTCCTCATGGCCGACTGGGGTCCGGAGAAGTTCCGGGAGGTGCTCGAGACCGAGTACCTCGCGCGCGCGCTGCCCGACGGCCCGGCGCCCGGGGCGTCGCCGTCCCACCGCGACCACGTCGGGGTCGAGGAGCAGGTGGACGGACTGCTGGCGATCGGCGCCACGACCAAGGCCGGCCGCACGTCCGGCACCGCGCTGCGCGAGCTGGCCGCGATCGCCGACCGGCACGCGCAGGGCCGGGTGCGCCTGACCGCACAGCAGGGCGTCGTCGTGCTCGACGTCTCGCCCGCGGCCGAGGTCAATGTCGTCGACGAGCTCGACCGGCTCGGCTTCACCGTCCGGCCGTCCGCGTTCCAGCGGGGCACCATCGCCTGCACCGGCATCGAGTTCTGCAAGCTCGCCCTGATCGAGACCAAGGGCCGGGCCGAGGTGATCCGCGCCGAGCTGGAGAAGCGCTTCCCCGGCTTCGACACGCCGATCACGATCAACGTCAACGGCTGCCCGAACTCCTGCGCGCGGTTCCAGGTGGCCGACATCGGCTTCAAGGGCATGGTGCAGAAGACGGCCGAGGGGGACGTCGAGGCGTTCCAGGTGCATCTCGGCGGGCAGATGGGCACCGATGCGGAATTCGGGCGCAAGTTCCGGGGTTTGAAGGTGACAGCGGAGGAAGCACCCGACTACATCGAGCGCGTGCTTCGCGGTTACCTCGAGCGCCGTGAAGGAGGCGAGGCATTCGCGTCCTACGTGTCGCGAGCCGACGAAGCATGGTTGCTCTGAGTACCAGGGGCGAGCTGAAGACCCTGGCCGAACGGGCCGGGCACGATCTCGAGGGCGCCTCCGCCGTCGAGATCCTCACCTGGGCCGACGAGCAGTTCGGTCCCGGCTGGGCGGTCGCCTCCTCCATGGCCGACGCCGTCGTCCCGTCGCTGGCCGCGCGGGTCCGCCCCGGGGTCGACATCCTCTTCCTCGACACCGGCTATCACTTCGCCGAGACCATCGGCACCCGTGACGCCGTGGGCGCGACGCTCCCGGTCAACATCCGCACGATCACGCCCCGGCAGTCCGTCGCGCAGCAGGACGTCTCCTTCGGTGCCCGCCTCTACGAGCGCAACCCGGACCAGTGCTGCGCGCTGCGCAAGGTCATGCCGCTGCGGGCCGCGTTGAAGGACTACGTCGCCTGGGCCTCGGGGCTGCGCCGCGACGAGGCCGAGACCCGCAAGGACGTCAAGGTCGTCGAGTGGGACGCCGGCCGCTCGATGGTCAAGCTCAACCCGATCGCCGCATGGACGCAGGACGACGTCGACCGCTACATCGCCGAGAACGGCGTGCTGGTGAACCCGCTGCTGTCCGACGGCTACGGCTCGATCGGCTGCTGGCCCTGCACCCGCCGGCTCAAGCCGGGCGAGGACGCGCGCGCCGGTCGATGGTCCGGGACGAACAAGGTCGAGTGCGGCCTGCACTGACGCGGCCCTTCCGGTAGTCCCGAAGGTCCTGACCGGGCCCGGAAGGATCATCGTCGATCCCCCTCCAACTACCCCGGCACCGGCCGCCGGCACGCGCGAGGATGGGTAGTTGCCGATGTTGATCGGCGGTCGACGGCGTCGCGCGCCCGGGCGCGGTCACCCTTGGGGGGTGGAGATCGTGCGGCAGGGACCGAGCGGCGTCCGTCGGCCCGGGTGGGGCGCCCGGTCGGCCTTTGCAGCGACCGTGGCCGTTGCGGGACTGCTCGCGGCCTGCGGGAGCAGTTCGCCCGACGTCCTGCGCGCCCCCACGCAGAGCACGTCGCCGTCGTCCTCGTCCAGGTCCTCATCCGTGCCGCCGCCGTCGTCCCCCGCTTCGAGCACCTCCGCGTCCACCCGCACCCCGACGGTCCAGGTGACGCCGCACACCCGGCTCCGCTCGGGTCAGCTGGTGGCGGTCCGGGCGTCCGGCTTTACCCCGGGCGAGTCGTTGACGGTCATCCAGTGCGCGCAGAAAGGTGACGCGACCGGTCCGGGCGACTGCAACCTCACCGGCATGCTCGGCGTGACGGCGGATGCCCGCGGATCCGTCCAGGCCCAGCTGCACGTCACGCAGGGTCCGTTCGGCGCGAACAAGATCGTCTGCTCGAGCACGCAAGCCTGCCTGGTCTCGGTGACCCAGGCCTCGCTGTCGCCGACGGAAGAGGCCGATCAGCTGATCTCGTTCGCACCCTGATCAACGGCTCGATCAACGGCTCGGCCCGCCACGACCGTCCCGTCCCGCATCTCGACGACCCGATCGGCCCGCCGCGCGACCCGCTCGTCGTGGGTGACCATCACGACGGTGAGGTCCGGCCGCTCCTGCCGCAGTCGCTCGATCAGCTCGATCACGTGCAGCACGGCGGCGGTGTCGAGGCTGCCGGTCGGCTCGTCGGCCAGCAGCAGCGGTGGATCGTTGGCCAGCGCCCGCGCGATCGCGACCCGCTGCCGTTCGCCACCGGAGAGGCGGGTCGGCGGGCGTCCCTCCCGGCCGGCGAGATCCACGTCGGCCAGCAGGCGGTCGGCCCGGTCACGGCGCGCGGCCCGATGGCGGACGTGGCCGAACATCGCGATCTCCACGTTCTGCGCGGCGGTGAGCTGCGGCAGCAGGTTGTGCAACTGGAAGACGAGGCCGACCTCGGTCCGCCGGAACGAGGCCCGGTCGCGCAGGTGGCGCAGGTCGCGGCCGTTGACCTCGACCGTGCCCCGCGTGGGCTGGTCCAGGGCCGCCAGCAGGTGGAGCAGCGTGGACTTGCCGCAACCCGACGGCCCGGTGATCGCGACCCACTCCCCCTGCCGGACCTCGAGGTCCACTCCCGCGAGCGCGTGCACCACGCCGCCGTCGAAGTCCTTGTGCACGCCGCGGACCGAGACGACGAGGGGGCGGCCGGGCTCACTCATGGCGCAGCGCCTCCAGCGGGGCCAGCCGGGCCGCCTGCCACGCGGGGTACAGGCCGCCGAGCAAGCTCATCGCGCCGGCGGTGTACAGCGCCCGCCAGAAGGCACTGGCGGTGTAGACCGGGTGCAGGATCCCGACCAGGGAGGGCAGCTGCCCGACGACCTGGGTGGCGGCGAACGAGAGCGCCACCCCGCCGGCCGCGCCGATGAGGCCGATGCACATCGCCTCCGCGATGACCATGCCGACGACCCGCCGACCGGACCACCCGACCGCGGCCAGAATGCCGAATTCCCGCGTGCGCTCGATGAACGTCATGGTCATCGTGGTCATGACGATCACGGCCCCGACCAGGACGGCCAGGATCGCGCTGCCCCGATCGGCCGCGTTGATGAGCGCCAGGCTGCGATCGGCCCGGCCGAAGTCGGAGGTCGTCCGGATCGTCACCAGCTGTGGATTCTCCTTCTCCAGCCGGCTGCGCAGGGCGGCCAGGTCGGTGCCGCCCCGCACCCGGACGAAGACCAGTGTGTACGCCCCGGGCTGGCGTTGCGCGGCCTGGAACGGGATGAGCGGCAGCATCGCGCCGGCGTCCCCGAGCGCCTGGCCGGTCGAGTAGAGGCCGACGATCCGGCGCCGGGTGCCGTCGAGCAGCAGTTGGTCCCCGACCTGCTTGTGCAGGTTCGCCGCCGCCCGGTAACCGAGCATGATCTCGGCCGCGGAGTCGGCCCGGAACACCCGTCCGGACACGATGGTGACCCCGAACTCGGCCGTCTCGTCGGGCTTGATCCCGATCTCGAGGAAGATCGGGTTGTCGGCGTTCAACCGGGTCGTGCTGAGCAGGACTCCCGTGGCCGCGGCGATGTCGGGCTCCCGCCGCATCCGGTCGAGCGCCGACTGGTCCACCGTGCTGTTGAGCAGGTCCGACACACCCTTCTGGGCCACCGTGAAGTCGGCCCGCCCGGTCTGCATGATCGCGAGCTCGCTGGCGCGCAGGCTGTGGTTGACGATGCTGAAGGTCACGACCGTCATCACGCCGATGGCCACCGCCAGCGAGGAGAACGCCAGGCGCAGCTTCTTCACGCCGATGTTGTGGGCGACGAGACCGGCGAAGCTCAAGCCGCCGCGCGCTCGACCGGGCACGGTCCCATGGTCACGGGCCTGAGGTCGGGTCCGGCAGAGGCGTACGACCTAGCGGCCCGGTGCGGAGATCCTGGCCCAGTGCCGTCGGTCAACTCTGGACGGGATCGGCACCCGGGCTTCATCGTTGAGGCATGGCCACGGTGCACCGGCTGGTTGCGGTGGGCATCGCGAAGTCGTACGGCCGGACGAAAGTGCTCGAGGGCGCCGACCTGCGCGTCGACGCCGGCGAGATCGTCGCGCTGACCGGCGAGAACGGCGCGGGCAAATCCACGCTCGTGCGCATCTGTGCCGGCCTCGTGCGACCGGACGCGGGCTCGGTGCGGGTGGTCGGCGGCGTCGGCTACTGCCCGCAGACGCCGGGACTCTTCGACCTGCTCACCGCCGACGAGCATCTGGTCATGTTCGGTCGCGGCGCGGGGCTCACCCGCGAGGTGTCGCTGGCCCGCGGGCATGCGCTGCTCGACGAGTTCGGGTTCCCGCACCGGCGCCGACTGATGACCGCGGACATGTCCGGCGGCACCCGCCAGAAGCTCAACCTCGCGGTCGCGCTGCTGTCCGACCCGGCGGTGCTGCTGCTGGACGAGCCCTACCAGGGCTTCGACCGCGGCACCTACGTCAACTTCTGGGATCACTGCCAGGCGTGGCGCGACCGGGGCAAGGCCGTCGTCGTGGTCACCCACATGCTCGCCGAACTCGGGCGGGCCGACCGCGTGATGGAACTGCCCCCGCACCCGTCGAGAGCGAGCGTGCACTGGTGAACTCCGCGCAGCGTGTGGTGATGATGGCCGAGATGCATGGCCGGGACATGGTCCGGCGGCACGTGGCGCTCGCCCTGCTCATGGTGCTGCCGCTGAGCTTCTACCTGTCGGCCTCCGGCTCGGGCGCTGCCGCCATCCCGTCCGGCGCGATCGGCATGGCGTTCGCCGTCTCCGGCGCGGCCCTGTTCTCGTCGCTGTCGGCCCTCGAGGTCGACCAGCGGCTGTTGCTGGGCGGCTACCGGCCCATCGAGCTGCTACTGGGCCGCCTGCTGTTCCTGGGTGCGCTGGGGCTGGTGATCGCCACCGGCTTCGCCGCCCTGATGAGCGCGGTGTCGCACCCGGCCACCCCGTGGCTGCTCGGCGTCGGCGTCGGCGTGGTGGCCCTGCAGTCGGTGCCTTTCGGCCTGGCCGTGGCCGCCGTGGTGCCGCACGAGCTCGAGGGCACGCTCGTGGTCATCGGGGTCGTCGGCATCCAGATCGCGTCGCACACCAACACCGTGCTCGCGAGGACCCTGCCGTTCTACGGGCCGCGGCGGCTCATCGACGTCGCGGTCAGCGGCCACGGCGCGGTGCCCGGGCCACTGCTGCAGACCGGGCTCTACGGCCTCGCGCTGCTGCTGATCGCCCGGACGTTCATGGCCAAGCGGCTGTCCGCCCGGCCGCCCGAGGCCGGCTACGGTTCCAGCGAGCTCGGGTCGGCCGGAACGTCCACCGCGCACTGACGCAGCGCGTCGAGGGGCACGTGCCTGAGGACGGCCGCGTTCGTGGCCGCCAGCACGACCGGCGCGGCGACGCCGTCGGTGTAGGCCCGGGCCCAGTTGGTCGCCGTGACGCACCAGCGATCACCCGGCACCAACCCCGGGAAGCGGTGCTGGGGCATCGGCGTGGAGAGGTCGTTGCCGATGGCGCGCTGATGTTCGAGGAACTCGACCGTCACGACCGCGCAGATCGTGTGGCTGCCGAGGTCCTCCGGGCCGGTGTTGCAGCAGCCGTCCCGGAAGAACCCGGTCAACGGGTCGGTACCGCACGGCTCCAGCTCGCCGCCGAGGACATTGCGTTCGGTCACCCCATCAGGATCGCGCACGCCGCCGCGGCCCGCGCGGCGGCTCGCTACCCATGCCCCCCAGCAGGATGTCGGCGACGGTCGTCGCATGCTGTTCGTCGTCAGCCTCCGGGTGCGCGTCGAGGTAGGCCAGCATGGTGTCGACCGCGCCCTGGTAGGTGACCGCCAGCAGCCGGGGGTCGAGGCCGGGCCGGATGTCACCCTCGCGCTGGCCGCGGCGGAAGATCTCGGCCTGCCCGGCGTGCGTCTCGTCGTAGTCGGTGATGCGCAGCCGGGGCGTGCCGTCGGCCGAACGCAGGTTGGCCACGATCTGCTGGATGGCGCGCAGGGGCGCGTCGTGCGTGCGCCGCAACGCCGCCGCCCGACGGATGGCGGCGCGGACGAGGTCGGGCACCGGCGCGGACAGGTCGAGATCGGCCGCCACGGCCCTGCGCAAATCGACGAGGATCCGCCGGGCGGTCATCTCCATCAGCTCGTCGCGGTCGGCGAAGTAGTGCCACAGCAGACCCTTCGACACGCCGGCCCGCCGCGCGACGGCATCGGCACTGGCGTTGACGTAGCCGACCTCGGCGACGACGTCGACGGTGGCCGCGATGAGCTGGTCGCGGCGCTCCTCGGCACTGCGCCGTCGGCGGGGCCCCGGCGTCACCGCCGGCTTTCGCGCACGACCAGGCCCACGACGGCCGCCATCAGTAGGGCGAGCCCGACCATCTCGGCGCGCATCCAGGCCGGGAACAGGCCGGGCAGCAACGCCTCGACGCCGTTCACGACGAACAGCACCGCCGCGATGATCCCGACGGCCCGCAGGGCGCCGGCGTCACCCCGCGCGGCCGATCGTGCGCGCAGTGGCAGCACGACGGCGAACACGGCCACGATCACGGCGTGCACCCAGGCGTCGCTCGTCGCTTGCTGCGGAGCGACGTCGGACAGCACGCCGAGAGCCACGACGGTGGCCAGCGCGACGAGGACGTAGACGGCGAGGAGGCGGGTGAGCGGGGCGAGTCCGGCCGATCGCCCACGTACCGAGGTATTGACCATGCGGTCAACATTATTGACCGCATGGTCAATGATCAAGCTGGTTTACCGGGCCGGGTCAGACGCGGCGCCGCAGGAGCAGGACGATCGCGACGATGATCAGGATGAGTAAGACCGTTCCGAGTCCGATATACATGCCCAGGGGGTTCCCACCCTGCAGCGTCCGCTACCGATCCGGACAATTCGGCATCGGCCGCGGTACCGGGCACGATCGTCGCATGGGCGACCCGTTCGAGCTGGCCCGCTTCGTCGCGGCGCAGGACGACCACGGCACGTACGACCGTGCCCTTGCCGAGCTGCGGCGCGGGCGCAAGCAGGGCCACTGGATGTGGTTCGTCTTCCCGCAGCTCGCCGGGCTCGGGCGCAGCCCCACGGCCCAGCGGTACGCCGTCTCGTCGTTGGCCGAGGCACGGGCCTACCTCGAGCACCCGGTGCTCGGCGCGCGGCTGCGCGAGTGCGCCCGGGTCGTGGCCGAGACGGTCGACGATCCGGTCACCGTGTTCGGCGGCGTCGACGCGATGAAGCTGCGCTCGTCCATGACGCTCTTCCTGCGCGCGGCGCCGGGCGAGGCGGTCTTCGCCGACGTGCTCGACCGGCACTTCGCCGGCGACCCGGACGCGGCGACCGACCGGCTCCTGCGTCCTTAGGTGAACGCGAGCCCGGCCAGCGTCAATGCGGTGCCGATCTCGACCAGCGCACCGAACACGTCGCCGGTCACCCCGCCGAGCCGGCGGACCACGTGCGCGACGAGGACGGCGCACAGCAGCACGGCGAGCGCCGGCGCGACGGTCCAGCCGGCCACGGACACCCCGAGCGCGGCGGCCACGCCGGCGGCGGCGCCGAGCCCGGCGGCCACGGCCAGCAGCAGCACCGGCGTCGAAACCGCGCCGGCGACGAACGCGCCGAAGCCGACCGGTCGGGCCGAGGGCACCCGGCGGTGGGCCGCGAGCAGCACCGCCAGCCGCCCGGCCGTGGCGGACACAGCGAGCGCCGCCACCGGTGCCCACACTCCCCCGCGGACCGACGCCACGGCGGCGACGTCGACCAGGACGGCCACGACGATCGCCACCACGCCGAACGGGCCGATGTCGGAGCGGCGCATGATCGCCAGGGCCTCCGCGGCCGGCGCCCGCGACCCGAGGCCGTCGACGGTGTCGGCCAACCCGTCCAGATGCAGGCCGCGGGTGAGCAGTGCCAGCAGCGCGACGGCCAGCGTGGCGCCGACCGACGACGCCTGCGGCGCCCACTCGCGCGCGGCGGCCAGCGGCAGCGCCGCGAGCGCACCCAACCCGCACCCGACGACCGGCAGCCAGCGCAGCGCGGTGACCGCCTCGGCCCGGGTCAGCTCGCCGCCGTCGCGGACCGGGACGACGCTGAACAGCCCGAGCGCGCGGAGCAGCGAGCTCATCGCAGCCGCAGCGGCAGCCCGGCGACGACGAGCTGCACCTCGTCCGCGCCGGCGGCGAGCCGCTGATTGAGCCGGCCGAGGACGTCCCGGAAGCGGCGGCCGGACTCGGTCGGCGGGACGATCCCGCTGCCCACCTCGTCACTGACGGCGACGGCCCGGCGGGCGGTCGCGGCCCAGGCCGCGCAGAGCGCGTCGATGCGGGCGTCCAGCTCGCCGGCCGGGGCGCCGTCCCACGCGCCGCAGTCGTCCAGCACCCGGGCCAGCCAGGTGGTGATCGAGTCGATCAGCAGGGGCGGCCCGGCGGTGCCGAGCGCAGCGGCGGGGTCAGCGGTCTCGATCGTGCGCCAGGCCGCGGGCCGGCGGTCGCGGTGCGCGGCGACCCGGGCCGTCCACTCGGGGTCGTCGGGCCGGACGGCGGCGGTGGCGAGGTAGTCGACGGCCGGCTCGTCGGCGAGCAGCGACTCGGCGAACTCCGACTTGCCCGACCGGCTGCCGCCGAGCACCAGCGTGCGGCTCACTTCTCGGTGACACCCGCCGAGTCGAACGTGGCGACGTCGCGCAGCACCCGGGCCGCGCTCTGCACCAGCGGCAGGGCCAGCGCCGCCCCGGAGCCCTCGCCGAGGCGCAGGTCGAGGTCGACGAGCGGTGTGAGCCCGAGGCTCGACAGCGCGACGGACGCCCCCGGCTCGGCCGACCGGTGCCCGGCGATCATCGCCACCGTGGCGTCCGGTGCGAGGGCGCGGGCGACGAGCGCGGCCGACCCGGCGATCACGCCGTCCAGCACGACCGGCACCCGAGCCGCCGCCGCACCGAGCAGGAAGCCCGCGATGGCCGCGTGCTCGAGGCCACCGACCGCCGCGAGGGCGCCGACCGGGTCGGCCGGGTCGGGCGAGTGCCGGGCCAGCGCCGCGCGGACCACCTCGACCTTGCGGGCGAGGGTGTCGTCGTCGACCCCGGTGCCGCGGCCGGTCACGAGCTCGGCCGGCGCCCCGGTGAACGCCGCGATCAGCGCCGCCGACGCCGTCGTGTTCGCGATGCCCATGTCGCCGGTGAGCAGGCACCGGTAGCCCGCGGCGACGAGCTCGGCCGCCACCTCGATGCCCACCTCGAGCGCCTGCACGGCCTCGTCACGGGTCATCGCCGCCTCGAGCGTCATGTCCCGGGTGCCCCGGCGGATCTTGCGGGCCAGCAGGCCGGGGACGGCGTCCAGCTCGGCGGCGACACCGATGTCGACGACGGTGACCTCGGCCCCGACCTGGGCCGCCAGCGCGTTGATCACCGCGCCGCCGGCCAGGAAGTTCGCGACCATCTGGGCGGTGACCTCCTGCGGCCACGGCGTCACGCCCTGCGCGTGCACCCCGTGGTCGGCGGCGAAGACGGCGACGGCGGCCGGGGCGGGGAAGGGCGGCGGGCACTCGCCGGTCAGGCCGGCGAGCTGGACGGACACGTCCTCCAGCACCCCGAGCGCACCCGGTGGCTTGGTGAGCCGGGCCTGCCGCTCGAGAGCGGCCGCGACCGCATCGGCGTCCAGCGGCCGGATCGCCGCGATCGTCTCGTCGAGCCGGGCTGCGGTCATGCGAGTGCCTCCTCCAGTGCGGCCGCGAACGCGGCCGAGGTCGGTTCGTCGCGGACGGCGACGCGGATCCAGTGGGCGTCCAGGCCCGGGAAGGTGTCGCCCCGGCGCACGGCGAATCCCTTGTGCCGCAGGGGATTCCAGATCTCGGGGTGCGCCGTCCGCAGCAGGACGAACGAGGCGGCCGGCTTCGGGACCACCTCGACGCCCGCGACGGCTTCGAGCAGCTTCACGAGGTAGCGGCGGCGGGTGGTGAGGACGCGCGCGGCGTCGCGGGCCTCGGCCACCGCCTCCGGGGTGGAGCAGGCCACGCACGCCTCCAGCGCCGGCGCGCTCACCGGCCAGTGCGGCTGTGCCGCCCGAAGCCGCTCGATCAGGGCGGCGCCGCCGAGCACGTAGCCGACCCGGACCCCGGCGAGCCCCCAGGTCTTGGTGAGGCTGCGGACGACCAGCACGCTCGGCTCGTCGGCCAGCGAGTGCTCGTCGTCCTCGGCGCAGTCGGCGAACGCCTCGTCCACGACGACCAGCCGGTGCGGGCGGATCAGCGCCCGCACCGCCTCGCGGTGGTGCAGCACCGACGTCGGGTTGGTCGGGTTGCCGACGACGACGAGGTCGGCTTCGTCGGGGACGAGGCGGGTGTTCAGCGCGAACGGCGGCTCGAGCACCACGCGGTGCACGTCGTGGCCGGCGGCCCGGAGGGCGGCCTCGGGCTCGGTGAACTGCGGGTGGATGACGACCGGGTGCCGCGGCTGCAGCGCGCGGGCGATCAGGACGAACGCCTCGGCCGCGCCCGCGGTGAGCAGCACGTCGCCCGGGCTGCGCCGGTGCCGGGCGGCGACCGCGGCGACGGCGGCGCGCTGGTCGGGGTAGCGGGCGAGGTCGACGGCGGCCAGCCGCTCGCGCAGCCACGGCGGCGGGGTGTCCGGGCGGACGTTGACCGCGAGGTCGACCAGGCCCGGGCGCAGGTCGTCGTCGCCGTGGTGATGCAGCGGGTCGGTCACGTCGGGTACCCGGCCGCGTCGCGGGCGGCCGCGCCGGTCAGCACGGCCTCGTGGACGGCCCGGGCCACCCGGGCGCCCCACGTCGACCGGGGTCCGGCGAACGCGTCGGCCGGGCCGTCCGGCGGGCAGGCGACGGTGACCGCGTCCGACGCGGTGCCGGTGCCCGGCACCCGGGCCTCGAGCAACGCCTGCGTCTTCGCCTCGGTCGCCGTGCACAGCGCGTTGAGCAACGCGGCCGGCTGCAGCCGCACCGGCAGCACGACGACGATGTTGATCGTGCCCGGGGCGGGCCCGGTGGTCGGCTCGTCCGGCGCCGCGGCCCAGGTCGGGATCGTCAGGCCCACCGTCGCGTCGACGCGCACCCCGCCGTCCTCGGCCGCCTGCACCCGCCGGACGTCGGCTGCGGTCAGCATCACCACACCGGCGCCCGCGAGCTTGATCCGGGCGGCCAGCTCGGCGCCGTGCTCGACGAGGTCGTGCCGGCCGTAGTCGCGGGCCACCTGGGCGTTGATGATCCAGTGCCGCTCCCCGAGCCCGCCCCCGGCCGAGGCGGTCGAGGCGACCGTCAACGGGCCGGGGAAGCGCCACGCGAGCAGGGGCAGCAGGCGCCCGTCCTCGACGCGATCGTGGATTTCGACGGGAACCAGCACTCGATCCCCTTCCGCGGGCTGCGCACGCACCGGCGTCACCTCGCTCTCGTCCGGGATCGGTGCGGCACGACGACCAGCCCGCCGTCGTCGTCGGTGAGCACGCGGACCCGGGCCCCGAAACAGGTCGAGAGCAGGTCCTCGTCGAGCACCTCGGCCGGCGGCCCCACCGCCACGACGCCGCCGGCGGCGACGAGCACCAGCCGGTCGGCGAACTGGGCGGCCAGGGTGAGGTCGTGCATCGCGCTCAGCACGGTGAGCTGCCGGGTGCGGCGCAGGTCGTCGACGAGTTCGAGCGCGTCGACCCGGCGACCGAGGTCGAGCGCGCTCGTCGGCTCGTCGAGCAGCAGCACCGGCGCCTCCTGCGCGAGGGCGCGGGCCAGCACCACGCGCTGGAGCTCGCCGCCGGACAGCGTGGCGAGGAAGCGTTCGGCGAGGTCGGTCAGGTGCAGGTGGTCGAGCAGCTCGACACAGTGCCGGCGGTCCTGCTCGGACTCGAGGCCGAAGTAGCCGATGTGCGGGGTGCGGCCGAGCAGCACGTAGTCGAGCACGGACATGCCGGCCGGCAACTCCGGCTGCTGCGGGACGTAGGCCACGAGCTTCGCCCGGCGGCGCCGGGAGAGGCGGGCGGTGGGCTCACCCTCGATGCGCACCTCGCCGGTGTGCGGGACGAGGTGGGCGACCGCGCGGAGCAGGCTCGACTTGCCGGCCCCGTTCGCGCCGATGACCCCGACCCACTCCCCGGGCGCGGCGGCCACGCTCACCTCCCGCACGGCGACGGTGCCGTCGTACCGCACGGTCACCCGGTCGAGTTCGAGCACCGGCCTGGTCACAGGACCGCCTCGCGCGTGCGTCGCGACCGCAGGACGAGCAGGAAGAACGGCCCGCCGACGGCGGCGGTCACCACCCCGATCGGCACCTCGGTCGGGTACTCGACGGTGCGGGCCAGCAGGTCGGCCAGGACGAGGAACGCCGCGCCGCTGATCATCGACACCGGCAGGACGGTCCGGTAGCTCGCCCCGGCGGCGAGCCGCACCGTGTGGGGCACGATGATCCCGACGAAGCCGATCAGCCCGCTGACCGAGACCGCCGCCGCCGTGCCGAGCGTTGCGGCACCGACGATGATCAACCGGGTGCGCTCGGGGTGGATCCCCAGGGCGCCGGCCTCGTCGGCCCCGACCCGCAGCACGTCCAGGATGCGCCGGTGCGCGAGCAGCACGGCGAGGCTGACGGCGAGGTAGGGCAGGACGAGCCGGACGTCCGACCACGAAGCGACCGAGAAGCTGCCGAGCAGCCAGTTGTAGATCTGCCGGATCTCCTCGGTGTGCTGTTGCTGCAGGTAGGTCTGCGCGGCGGTGAGCATCGCGGCGACCGCGACGCCGGCCAGGATCACCGCATAGCCGCTGGCCCGTCCCCCGCCGGCGGCGGCGACCACGTAGGTGAGCGCCACGGCGAGCACCGCCCCGGCGAACGCCGCCACCGGCAGGATCAGCGAGCCCCCGGCACCGGCGACGATGGCCGCGGTCGCCCCGAGCCCGGCGCCGGCGGCGACGCCGAGCAGGTACGGGTCGGCCAGCGAGTTGCGCAGCACGCCCTGGTAGGAGGCGCCACCGGCCGACAGCATCGCGCCCACGAGCGCGGCCAGCACGACCCGGGGCAGGCGCACCTGCCACACGATCGCCTGATCGACCGGCGACGCCGAGCTGCGGTAGTGCCCGAACGGGACGTGCTGGAGCAGCGTGCCGAGCACATCGGACACGCTGATGCCCACCGGCCCCACCGCCGTGGCGACCAGCACGGCGGCGACCAGGAGGAGGCTCGACACCGCGAGCGGGATCCGCGCGGCGTGCGGTCGCCGCCGGGGCCCCGCGGCGGGCGCCGCACTGATCGCCGGCGCCTCGCCCTCGGTGCCGACCGGCCGCGCGGTCACGACGTCCCGGACATGGGGTGCCGCTTGAGCGCGGTCGAGACGGTGCGCAGCAGGTCGACCACGCGCGGCCCCCAGCGGGACGCGATGTCGTCGTCGAGCGCGATCACCCGGCCGCCGCGCACGGCGCCCAGGGTCGACCACCCGGGGCGCTTCGCGACGGTGGCCGGTGACTGCTTGCAGCAGCGGATGTCGGCCAGCAGCACGTACTCGGGGTTCGCGTTGAGGATGAACTCGGAGTTCAGCTGCGGGTAGCCGCCGCTGGACGACGCGCTCTTCGCACTGTCGGCGATGCTCTTCAGGCCCAGCAGGTGCAGCAGCTGCCCGACGAACGTCGACGTCGTCACCGAGTAGTAGGTCTGGTCGAGCTCGTAGTAGTACGGCACTGGCTTCGCCGGCTTCGGCGTGGACGCGACGATCGCGGCGATCTGGGTCTTCATCCGGCTGATCACGGCCGCGGCACCGTCGGCGTGGCCGGTCGCGCGGCCCAGCTCGGCGATCTCGGCGTAGGTGCTGTTCAGGTCGGTCGCGGCCGGTTCGACCAGGGCCGGGATGCCCAGCGTCTTCAGCTGCTTGACCTGGGCCGGCGTGAGCCCGGACGAGACGACGAGATCGGGCCGGTACGCAGCGACGGCCTCGGCGTTGAGCTGGTAGGCGTCGAGCTCGGTGTGCGGGGCCGCGGTCGGGTAGTCGGAGTTCTTGTCGACTGCCTTGACCTGCTTGCCGGCCCCGATCGCGAACAGCATCTCGGTGGCTGTCGGCGAGAGCGAGACGATCGCGGCCGGGGCCTGCCTGAGGGTGAGGTTGCCGCCCGACCCGTGCAGGGTCAGCGGGAAGGCCGCGGCCGTCGTGTGGGCCCCGGCGGTGCGGGTGCTGCTGCCGGCCGGCGACGTGCCGGAACTGGAGCAGGCCGCGACCACGGTCGCGGCGGCGATGATCGCGGCGCTCGCCGCGACCCGAGACGTGCTGAACAAGCTTTCATCCTCCATCGGTACGCGGAGGACGAAGTGCGCCCGCTGCGACACCGAGAGGCGTCGAACGAACCGCCCTTCCTCCGAGGACTGGTTACGTCGGCTCAGGGCAGGCGTCCGGGCTCGCCCCCGTCGCCGGGAGCAGTACCGTTGCGGGACAGCGCCGGATTCTCACCGGTCTTCGCTGCGCCTGGGCCATCCCGGCATGCGCCCGGGACACCGAGACCCTAGCACCCGCTCACCGGCCGCCTTGCACCTTTGAGCGACCGGAATCGCCGCGATTTCGGTCACTCAGAGGTGCAAAGCCGAGGTCAGGACGGGGAGGTCGGGCGGGGCACCGTGCTCGATGAGGTCGGCCAGCGCGGCGGTGTCGAGGTGCCGCTCGACCAGGTCGCCGAGCCGGTCGAGGCGCTGCTCGCGGATCCCGGCGAACGAGACGTCGTCGGCCCCGACGAACGCGCGCCCGGTGCGCGCGGCGAGGTCGCGCAGGAACGCCCGCCGGAAGCCGTCGGCCTCGAAGGGCCCGAGCCCGGCCACCTCACCCGCTCGGCTCTCGACGTCGTCCACGATCGCGCTGCGCCTGCATGGCCTGGGCCCGGCCGATCTCGCCCTCGGCGGTCACGGCGGAGTTGAGCGCCATGTTCTGTGCCTTGAACGGCGCCACCCGCACGCCCTGCCGGACCAGCCAGCGGCAGATGCCGGCGGTGAGGACGCTCTTGCCGGCGTCGGATGTCGTGCCGGCGACCAGCAGTGCTCCGTTCACCGCCAGGCCCTGCTCACCGGCGGGCGCTGCTCACCGGCGGGCGCCGAGCGCGGCGAGGGCGGCGGCGGCCGCGGTCACGGCGCCGCCCAGCCGGGCCGCGCGGCGCAGGTCGTCGGCGTGGACGGCCCGACCGTCCCCCATCGCCGGCCGCTCCTCCACCCGCGCGCCGTAGACGTTGCGGCCACCGAGCGTCAGCCCGAGCGCACCGGCGTACGCCGCCTCGCTGTAGCCCGCGTTCGGGCTCGGGTGCCGGTGCCCGTCCCGGATCGCGATCCGGGCGGCAGCCCGGGCCGAGCCGCCGGCGACCGGCGCGACGAGCGCGACCAGCGCGGCGGTCAGCCGGGCCGGCGCGACGTTGGCCACGTCGTCGGCCCGGGCCGCGGCCCAGCCGAAGTTGCGGTAGCGCGGCGACCGGTAGCCGACCATCGCATCGAGGGTGTTGACCGCCCGGTACCCGAGCAGCCCGGGGACGCCGGCCACAGCGCCCCAGAACAGCGGGGCGACGATCGCGTCGCAGGTGTTCTCGGCGACCGACTCGAGCGCGGCGCGGGCGACGCCGTCGGCATCGAGCGCCGACGGGTCGCGGCTCACGAGGTGCGTCAGCTGCCGGCGGGCGCCGGTGAGGTCGCCGGCCGCCAGCCGGGTGTGGACGGCCGCCCCCTCGGCCCGCAGCGAGCGCGCGCCGAGGACGGTCCAGGTCGCGGCGGCGACGACGACCGGCCGTCCGGGCAGGCGGTCCAGCGCGAACCCGAGCGCCACCGCCCCGCTGACGCAGGCCGCGGCGAAGCCGGCGCCCCGCGCCCGACTGTCGCCGTAGACGCGCCGCTCCAGTGCGGTCGCCGCGGCGCCGAATGCGGCGACCGGATGGCCGCGGCGCGGGTCGGGCAGCACCGCGTCGAGCACCGCCCCGCCCAGCAGGCCGGCGGCGAGCTGGGAGCGGCGGGACACCGCGCGAATCTACCGACCGGGAAGTGGCTCCCGCCGGGGCGCGCCGGGTCGGCTAACGTCGCCGGGTGCATCCCAACTGCGTGGCGGTGGACGCCATCCTCGAACGGGCCGGGGTCGCCGGCCGGGTCCGCATCCTCGACGAGGCGGCCCCGACCGCGGCCGCCGCGGCGGCGCTCGTCGGCGTCGAGGTCGGGGCGATCGCGAACTCCCTGGTCTTCGCCACCGCCGAGGACGCCCCGCTGCTGGTGATGACCAGCGGGGCGCATCGGGTCGACCCGGCCAAGGTGGCCGTGCTGGTCGGCACCGCGAAGCTCAGGCGGGCCGACGCCGACTTCGTGTACCGGCACACCGGGCAGCGCATCGGCGGCGTGGCCCCGGTGGGCCACCCGGTCCCGCTGCGCACGCTCGTCGATGTCGCCCTCGCCGACTTCCCGCAGGTCTGGGCGGCCGGCGGCATCCCGCACGCGGTCTTCCCGACCACCTTCGACGAGCTGGTCGCCCTGACCCGCGGAGAGCCGGCCGACGTCGCCTGAGGCCGCTCTCGTGGCACGATCGAAGCATGCGATCCGCGGAGCGGCCGCCGATGACCGGTGCGCACATCGAGCACTGGTCCGGTCGGCAGTTCGCCGCCCGGGTCGACGACGCCATGCGGATCTACGTCCGGGCGATGAAGTACCCGGAGCACACCGGCGCCCAGCGCGCGGTGAGCGCGCGCAAGCACGTCTCGCTCGACGGCTTCGCCTGCCGGGCCGCCCTGCTGGACGACGGGACGCTGGTCGGGTTCGGCTACGGCTACACGACCAAACCCGGCCAGTGGTGGCACGACCTCGTCCGCAACGCGGTCAACGACCAGACGGCGCACGAGTGGCTGGCCGACGCGTTCGAGCTCTCCGAGCTGCACGTCCTGCCCGAGTACCACGGCATCGGCATCGGCCGGCGCCTGCTCGTGTCACTGGCGTCCGGCATCCCGCACTCGGCCGTGCTGCTCTCCACCCCGGACGCAGGACACCCGCGCGTTCCGGCTGTACCGCGACACCGGCTTCGTCGACCTGGCCCGCAACTACCTCTTCCCGGGCGACGCCCGGCCGTTCGCGGTGCTCGGCGCGCGGCTGCCGTTGCGCGATGGCCGCTGACGCCCTGATCGTCGGTTCGCGCCGGGCCCCGGCCCTGCTGGCGGCGGCCGCCGTCGGGCTGCAGATCGGCTACCCGCTCGTGCAGGGCGCCACCCGCGATCGCGCGACGGTCGTCATCGTCGTGACCTTCGCGGCAGCCTCGGCCGTCCACGCGATCGCCACGCGCGGCCCACGGATCGGCGCCACGGCCGTCGCCACGGCCGCCGGCGTCGGGTTCGCGGCCGAGGTGCTGGGCCGGCGCACCGGCGTCCCGTTCGGGGCGTACGACTACGGGCCGATGCTCGGCGCGCGGGTGCTGGGCGTACCGCTGGTGGTGGGGTCGGCCTGGACGATGCTGGCCTGGCCCGCGGCCCTGGTGGCCCGTCGCCTGGTGCGGCACCCGGCGGCTCGGGTGGCCGTCGGCGCCTGGGCGCTCGCGACCTGGGACCTCTTCCTGGACCCGCAGCTCGTCTCGGCCGGCGCGTGGCGGTGGCACGACCCGACGCCGCACCTGCCGGGCGTCGCCGACGTGCCGCTGACGAACTACGCCGGCTGGTTGCTGGTGGCGACCGTGGTGTCGGCCGGGCTGCAGTGGCTGCTGCGGGCCGACCCCGGCGGGGCGGACGGCGTGCCGGTCGGGCTGTACCTGTGGACCTACGCCGGCTCGGTCGTCGCGCTCGCCGGCTTCCTCGACCTGGCCGCCGCGGCCGCGTGGGGCGCGCTGGGCATGGGGGCGGTGGCCGTCCCGCTCGGGGTGCAGCTGAGCCGGCGCCGGTGAGCCGGCTCGTCGTCCTCGGGGCCGGGCTGGCGGTTGCCGGCGCCGCGCACGCAGCGGTGAACGCGCGGCTGCTGCGCCGTCCGGTGCTGCGGGGGGCGGGCACCGCGACCGGGGTCTCGGTACTGGTGCCGGCCCGGGACGAGGCGGCCACGATCGGCACCTGCCTGGCCTCGGTCGGCGCGGCCGGCGAGCTGCTCGTGCTCGACGACGAGTCGAGCGACGGGACGGGCGAGGTGGCCCGCGCGGCCGGCGCCCGGGTGATCGACGGGCTGCCACCGCCCGATGGTTGGCTGGGCAAGCCCTGGGCCTGCGCCCAGCTCGCGGCGGCCGCGGCGCCGGCGTCGGACGTGCTGGTCTTCGTCGACGCCGACGTCCGGCTGGCGCCCGGGGCGGTGGCGGCCGCGGTCGGCCTGCTCGACGAGATCGGGCTCGACATCGTCACACCGTTCCCGCGCCAGCTCGCCGGGACCGTGGGCGAACGCCTGGTCCAGCCGCTGTTGCAGTGGTCGTGGCTGACGACGCTGCCGTTGCGGGTCGCCGAGCGCTCGGCCCGGCCGTCGCTGACCGCGGCCTGCGGGCAGTTCGTGGTGGTGCGCCGCGCAGCCCTGGAGCGGGCCGGCGGGTTCGCGACCGTCCGCTCGGCCGCGCTCGACGACCTCGCGCTCGTGCGGGCGGTGAAGGCGGCCGGCGGCCGGGGCGGGGTCATCGACGGAACCGAACTCGCGTCGTGCCGGATGTACGCGAGCTGGGCCGACGTGCGGGCCGGCTACGGCAAGTCGCTCTGGGCCGCGTTCGGGTCGGGGCCCCGGGCGGCCGCGGTGTTCGCGCTGCTCGGACTCGGCTACGTGCTGCCACCGCTCGCGGCGCTGCGGGGTTCGCGGGCCGGGCTGGCCGGTTACCTGGGTGGCGTGGCCTCGCGGGTGATCGCGGCCCGACGCACCGGCGGGCGGGTGGTTCCCGACGCGTTCGCGCACCCGCTCTCCGTCATCGCGGCCGGGTACCTGACGGCGGCGTCGCTGCGGGATCGCCGCCGCGGCGCGCTGCGCTGGAAGGGGCGCCCGGTCGGCACCGCCTGACCGCCCGGGCCGGGCCGGCCGCCAGACACTGTTGCCGCGCTGTCCGGGCCTGCCCGCGTTTGCGCTCCTCGGGCGTGTCGCGCCGATCGGGGCGCCTGCTCGCGACACGCCCGCCGTGCAAGCTTGCCGGCAGCCCCGGACCGATTCACACGCATATCTGGACCAGCCCGATCAGCGCGGCCGCGAGCCAGACCACCGCACACACGAGTACCGGCCAGGGCGCCGCCGTCACCGCCGACGAGCCGGCCGCGAGGATCGCGCACACCGTCCAGGTCGGCCGCTCGGCCACGGTGATCCGGGCCGGCACCCGGCGCAGCCGGCGCAGGACGTCCACGCCGACAGCCCCGGCCCCACACGCCCCGGCGAGCCACCACGGCCCGCCGCACCGCCACAGCACGGCGGCGAACGCGACGTCGGCGAGCCGGTCGGCCACCGCATCGGCGACGGCACCACCGCGCGAGGCCCGGTCCGCGACGACCGCGATCGCCCCGTCGAGGCCGTCGCACAGGGCCGCCAGCAGGACCGCCACCGCCGCCGCCCACGGGTGTCCGCGGGCCAGCAGTACGGCATCCAGCGCGAGTAGCACGCCCAGCGTGGTGACCGCGGTCGGCGGCACCGCCCGCAACGGGCGGGCCAGCGCCCACATCAGCCGCAGCCACGGGCCCAGCAGGGGCACCCGTCGCGGGTCGATGCCGTGGTGCAGCGCCGACCAGCGCGCCGCCGGCGAGATCACGTCAGAGTCGCGCGCCCAGCGCCAGGTTCGCCCACACCTCGCGCGTCGCCTTCGACCGGTTCAGCGTGTAGAAGTGGATGCCGGGGACACCCTCCTCCAGCAGCCGCTCGGCCAGCTTGGACGTCTCGTAGATACCCATCGCCCGCACCGACTTCGGGTCGTGCGCGACCGCCGCGAACCGGGCCCCGAGCTTGGCCGGGAACGGGGCGCCGGAGAACTGCTCCGAGCGCCGGATGATGCCCATGTTCGTCACGGGCATGAGGCCGGCGATGATCGGCACCTCGCAACCGGCCGCAGCGACGCGGTCGCGCAGGCGCAGGTAGTCGTCGGCGACGAAGAACATCTGGGTGATCGCGTACTCGGCGCCGGCCCGGAACTTCGCGATCAGCTGCTCGGTGTCCGCCTCGAGCGACACCGACCGCGGGTGGCCGTAGGGGAACGCGGCGACGCCGACGCAGAAGTCGCCGTGGGCCCGCAGCAGGTGGACGAGGTCGGCGGCGTAGGCGACCCCTTCCGGGTGCTGCACCCACTCCGCGTTGGGGTCGCCGGGCGGGTCGCCGCGCAGCGCGAGCACGTTCGGCACGCCGGCGGCGGCCAGGTTGCCGGCGATGGTGCGCAGCTCGGCCACCGAGTGGTTGACCGCGGTCAGGTGGGCCACCGGCATCAGCGTGGTGTCCGAGGCGATGTTCTCGGTGATCTCGAGCGTGCGGGCCCGGGTCGAACCGCCGGCGCCGTAGGTCACGGACACGAACGACGGGTGCAGCGGCTCGAGCTCCCGGATCGTGTGCCACAGGATCCGGTCCTCCTCCGCCGACTTCGGCGGGAAGAACTCGAAGGAGAACGTGGGACCGTCCTGCGCCAGGCAGTCCCGCACCAGTCGGGTCATGGCGCTCAGCGTAATGTCCGGCCGGTGACCAGGCCCGGCGACGCGGTGATCGCGCGCGTCGACGCCGAGCTCGCGGCCTTTCTCGACACCCGGGCCGATTCGCTCGCCGAGCTGGGCACCGACCTGATGCCGGTGGTCGGCGCCGCCCGCACGTTCGTGCTGGACGGCGGGAAGCGGCTGCGGCCGACGTTCGCCTACTGGGGCTGGCGCACCGTCCACGGCGAGCAGGCCGACGACACCACGCTGGTGACCGCCGCCGCGAGTCTCGAGCTGCTGCACGCCTGCGCGCTCGTCCACGACGACGTGATGGACGCCTCGGCGACCCGGCGCGGCCGGCCGTCGGCCCATGCCGCCTTCGCGGCGCTGCACCGCGAGCAGGGTTGGACGGGCGACCCCGACACCTTCGGGACGGCGGCGGCGATCCTGCTCGGCGACATGCTGCTCTCCTGGGCCGATGCGATGTTCGCCGCGGCCGTCCCCGGCGGCGGCGCCGCCCGCCGGGTCTACGACGAGATGCGGCAGCTGGTGATGGCCGGGCAGTACCTGGACGTGCTCGTGCAGGCCCGGGCCGGCTTCTCGGCCGACGAGGCGCTGCGGGTGATCGAGTTCAAGACGAGCAAGTACACCGTCGAGGGGCCGCTGCACCTGGGGGCCGCCGTCGCCGGCGCGCCGCCGGAGGTCTTCGCCGCCCTGACCGCCTACGGGCTCGCGCTCGGGGAGGCCTTCCAGCTGCGTGACGACGTGCTCGGGGTGTTCGGCGACCCGTCGGTCACCGGCAAGCCGGCCGGCGACGACCTGCGCGAGGGCAAGCACACGCTGCTGACCGCCCTCACCATGCAGGGCGCCGACCCGGCCCAGGCCGAGGAGCTGCGCCGCGCGCTCGGCGACCGCGACCTCGACGACGCCCGCGTCGCCGCACTGTGCCGGCTGATCGTCGCGACCGGCGCGCTGGACCAGGTCGAGGAGCGGATCGCCGCGCGGGCGGCGCAGGCCCGGGCCGCGCTCGACCCGGCGGTCATCGGGGCCGACGCGCACGCCGCTCTGGACGCCCTGATCGGGGCGGCGACCGTCCGCCACGCCTGAGGCGCACGGCGCCCGTTGTCAGCCCGGGCCCGCCGAGCGAGCGGGTCGACGGGCTGACCGGGCCGGAGTACTTCCGGGCGCCGGTCCCGACGATCGCCTGGCGCGCGATGGACGAGGTCGCGCACCACGGGGCCGAGGTCGCCCTGCCCCGGGACCTCTATCAGCGCCTGGGGTGAGGCCACGTAGCGTCGGGGCGTGCGCACAGTCGACGGGCCGACGGAGAACGTCGTCGTGGTCGGCGCCGGGCTGGGCGGATTGTCCGCGGCGCTGCACCTGGCCGGCGCCGGCCGCCGGGTCACGGTCGTCGAGCGCGCGGCCGTCCCGGGCGGCCGCTGCGGGCTGATCGCCGACGCCGGCTACCGCTTCGACACCGGCCCGACCGTCCTGACCATGCCCGAGCTCGTGGCCGCGCCGCTCAACGCGGTCGGCGAGGAGCTCGGCGACTGGCTCACCCTGCACCGCCTCGACCCCGCTTACCGGGCCCGGTTCGCCGACGGCTCGACCATCGACGTCCGGGCCGGGGTGGACGCCATGGCCGACGAGATCGCCCGGACGTGCGGGGGGCCGGACGCGGCCGGCTGGCTGCGCTACGTCGAGTTCCTACGCGAGCTCTACCGGGTCGAGATGCCGCACTTCATCGAGCGCAACCTCGACTCCCCGCTGCAGCTGGTCGGGCTACCGCTGGCCCGGCTGGCCGCGCTGGGCGGCTTCCGGCGGCTGAACCGCACGGTCGCCCGCTTCGTCCGCGACGAGCGGCTGCAGCGGCTCTTCTCCTTCCAGGCGATGTACGCCGGCCTCTCCCCCGCCCAGGCGCTCTCGATCTATGCCGTGATCACCTACATGGACTGCGTCGAGGGCGTGTACTTCCCCGAGGGCGGCATGCACGCGGTCCCCCGCGCCCTCGCCGGCGCCGCCGCGAAGCACGGCGTCGAGTTCCGCTACGACACGGCCGTCACCGCCGTGGAGGTGCGCGACGGCCGGGCCCGCGGCGTGCTCACCGCCGGCGGCGAGCGGATCGCGGCCGACGTCGTCGTCGTCAACGCCGACCTCCCCACCGCCTACGGCGAGCTGCTGCCGCCGGGCTACACGCCTCGACGGGTGCGGCGCCTGCGGTACTCGCCGTCCGCGGTCGTTCTGCACGCCGGCTCGTCCACGGCCTTCGACGGCCTCACCCACCACACGATCGACTTCGGCACCGCCTGGCACGACACGTTCGACGAGATCATCGAGCGCGGCCGGCCGATGAGCGACCCGTCCTTCCTGCTCACCACGCCGAGCCGCACCGACCCCGCCCTCGCGCCGCCCGGCCGGCACACCTACTACGCGCTGTTCCCGGCGCCGAACGCGCGCGGCGAGGTCGACTGGGCCGCGCACCGCGCGCGCTACCGCGACGAGATCGGCGAGACGCTCGAGAAGCGCGGCTACGCCGGCTTCGAGGCCGGCATCGAGGTCGAGCACCTCGTCACCCCGGCCGACTGGCAGGCCCAGGGCATGGCCGCCGGCGCGCCGTTCGCCGCCGCCCACACCTTCGGCCAGACCGGCCCGTTCCGCTCCCCCACCCTCGACCGGCGCATCGGCAACCTGGTCCTCTGCGGGTCCGAACGCCCAGCCCGGCGTCGGCGTGCCGATGGTGCTGGTCTCGGGGCGGCTGGCGGCCGAGCGGATCACCGGGGCGGCCGGCCGGCGGGCTCGCCGGTGATCGGCGCCCGCGAGCTGGACGCCGCCGGCATCACCGGCGCCGCCCTGCGCGCGAGCTACGCGCGCTGCCGGCAGATCAACGCCGAGCACGGCAAGACGTACTTCCTCGCCACGCTGCTGCTGCCGCGGCGATGCGCCCGTACGTCCATGCGCTGTACGGCTTCGCCCGGCACGTCGACGACATCGTCGACGACCTCTCGATCGGCGCGACGGCCGAGCAGCGCGCGGCCCGCCTCGACGAGCTGGACCGCCGGCTTCCTCGCCGACCTCGACTGGGGCCAGACCAGCGACCCGGTCCGCCGCGCGGTGCTCGACACGATCCGGCGCTGGCAGCTCCCGAGCAGCTACTTCGCCGACTTCCTCGAGTCCATGCGGATGGACCTCACGGTCTCGTCCTACGCGACCTACGCCGACCTCGAGAAGTACATGTGGGGCTCGGCCGCGGTGATCGGCCTGCAGATGCTGCCGGTGCTCGGGCGGGCCGACGAGAGCACCCGCTGGGACGTCCTGGAGGCGCACGCCATCGATCTCGGCCTCGCCTTCCAGCTGACCAACTTCATCCGCGACATCGCCGAGGACCTGCGCCGCGGACGGATCTACCTGCCGCAGGAGTCGCTGCGGCTGTTCGGGGTCGACCGCGACCGGCTCGCCCGCGGGCGGGTCGACGAGTCGATCCGCAACCTGCTGGCCTGGGAGATCGAACGGACCCGCCGGCTGTATGCGAAGGCCGAGCCGGGCATCGCGCTGGTCCACCCGTCCTCGCGCGACTGCCTCCGGACCGCCTTCACGCTCTACAGCGAGATCCTCGACCGAGATCGAGCGGGCCGACTACGACGTGTTCAGCCGCCGGATCCAGGTCGGGTTGAGCCGGCGCGCGGCCGTGGGCCTGACCGGCCTGCGCGGGGCGTGGACGGCCCGGCGCGGCGCCCGGCCCACACCCACAGGCTGAGCGTCGCCAGCACCATCGCGAAGCCGAACAGCAGGTCCTCGACCGGCGCGTAGGCGATCCGCCAGCCCAGGATCGTGCCCGGGTCGTAGCGGACGATCTTCAGCCCGGTGAGCAGCCCGTTCACGACGAGCTGGAACAACAGCACGATCGCGTAGGCGACCCAGAAGGCACGCCGCCGCAGCAGTCCGGTGCGCAGCAGCGCGAGATCCAGCAGCGCCGCGGCGAGCACGCCCAGCGCCGCCGCCCACGTGTAGCTCACCGCTCGTCGCCGATCAGCCAGTCCGGACGGCGCGCCCGCACCGCCTCGAGGGTGAGCACCGCGCAGGTCGGGATCACGAGGAAGAACAGCAGTTCCTCGAGCGGCAGGCGGCCGGGCAGGGTGGCGCCGACGAGGTAGTCCGGGTCGTAGCGCCACCAGCGGGCGTGGATCGCCGCGACGTCCCACGCCCCGAATGCGACCACGACCGGCAGCAGGGCGACCAGCAGCCGACGCCAGCGCGCGTACACGCGCGTGCCCAGGACCAGCTCGAGCGGCAGCGTGCCGACCAGGCAGCCGGCGAGGATCAGCAGGTAGGTCGCCCGCACCTCAGTAGCCGGCCACCTGGGCCCGCCGCTTGACCTCGGAGCCGCGATTGGCCCGCAGGGCCTCGATCGGCGAGCCCGGCAGCGAGTCGTCCTCGCGGAACAGCCAGTCGACGATCTCGGTGTCCTCGTAGCGCGCGTCGCGCAGCAGGGTGATCACCGACGGCAGCGACTTCACCACCGCGCCGTCCTGGATGAGCAGCGCCGGCACGCAGCGCTTGCCCGCCTCGTCCCGGACTGCGACCAGGTGACCGTCCCGGACGTACTGGTGGATCCGGGTGACCGGCAGGCCGAGCGCTTCGGCGGCTGCCGGCAGGGTGAGCAACTCCATGGCGGCAAGCCTGCCACGCGGCCTCAGACCCGCGCTCGGACGAGGTACGTGCCGCCCGTCGTGCGCAGGTCGCCGCCCCACTCGGTCAGCGCGGCCCGCAGCGCGTCGAGGACGCCCGGAAGCCGCGGGCCGAGCAGCAGGTGGTTGCTCTGGGTGCCGACATTGCCGATCCAGTCGTCGACCGCCCAGCTCCGCTCGCCCCGGTAGGTCACCGCCTCGACCGAACCGAACGAACCCGCGGCCTGCAGCGCGCGCAGGTGGACCTGGTCGTCGCCGGCGCCGCGCGGCTCGACGAGCTGGGGGGCCACCCGCCGGTAGACGCCCTCCACGACCGTCCTCGCGTCGGGCGCCAGGTCGTCGATGTTCCAGAACAGCGCGAGCGTCCCGCCCGGGTTCAGCAGGCGGGCGGCCTTCGGGGCGGCCACCGCCGGGTTGACCCAGTGCCACGCCTGCGCACAGGTGATGAGGTCGAAGCTGCGCCCGCGGTCGTCCCAGTCCTCGAAGCCGGCGATCTCGACGGTGAGCCCGTGGCGGCGGGCCACCGCCGCCATGCCGGGGTCGATCTCGACGCCGAGCACCCGGGCGCCGCGGGCGGCGAACAACCGGGCCGCCTTGCCGGTGCCGCAGCCGATGTCGAGGACGTCGGCCGGGCGGGCCGCCGTCAGGTCGTCGACCAGCGCGTCCGGGTAGGACGGCCGGTAGGTGTCGTAGGCGGCGGCGACCGCGCCGAAGGACTCGGCCCGGTCGCGCTGCTCGTAGGTGAGCTCGTCGTGCGGCACTAGCCACCCACCCGCCACATCTCGTCCGGTGGCTGGGGCGAGCGCAGCGGCGCGGCGTCGGTCAGCGGCTTGGCGTCGTGGCCGAAGCCGATCGTCACCGTCCGCGGGAACGCCGCCGCCGCCGAGGCCCGCCGGACTGCGGCCACGGGCAGGCCGGCGCGGGCCGCGGCCACGACCACGTTCCCGTGGCGCCGGCCCTTGAGGATCGCCGGCTCGGCGATCACCAGCACCTCCGGCAGCACCGCGCGGACGGTCGCCACGAACCGGCGGCTGTAGACGACCGGGGGTCCGTCGGCGATGTTGGCCAGGAAGACCCCGCCCGGCCGGAGCACCCGGCCGAGGTCGGTCAGGAACTCGAGCGTGGCCAGGTCCGGGGGCACCCGGCCGCCGTGGAAGGCGTCCAGGACGACGACGTCGGCGCTCGCGTCCCCCAGCGCCGCCACCCCCGCGCGGCCGTCGACCGGGCGGATCCGGATCCGGGCGCCCCGCGGCAGCGGCAGGCGGGCCCGGACCAGCGCTGTCAGGGCGGTGTCCGGCTCGAGCACGATCTGCGGCGAGCCCGGGCGGGTGGCCGCGACGTAGCGGGCCAGCGTGCAGGCCCCGCCGCCGACATGGGTCACCGCCAGCGGGCCGGGTTCCAGCGCGTCGAGGACGTCGGCGAAGGCCTGGACGTACTCGAAATCGAGGTAGGTCGGGTCGTCCAGGTCGACGTAGGACTGCCGGATCCGGTCGACGGTGAGCAGCCAACCGCCGGGGCGATCGGCGTCGGCCAGCAGCTCCGACTCGCCCAACGCGGCGTGTCCGGCCCTCGTCACCCGGCCTAGGTTACGGGGCCGCTCCACAGGGGCCGCCTGGCAACGCGCGGTGCGCCCCCCGGGCCAAATCGCCGCCCGACCGTAGAATCGCCGCGTGCAGACGGCGGCCCCGGACACCCTGGTCGGCCGCTCGCTCGAGGGCCGCTACCGGATCCTGGAACGTATCGCCCGCGGCGGTATGTCCACCGTGTACGCCGCCGTCGACGAGCGGCTCGATCGGCTCGTCGCCGTCAAGGTCATGTCCTCGGCCCTGTCGGCCGACCCGGCGTTCAGCGACCGGTTCGCCCGCGAGGCCCGAGCGGCCGCCCGGCTGACCCATCTCAACGCGGTGTCGGTCTACGACCAGGGCTCGGAGCTCGCGCCGGACGGCCACCACGTCTTCCTGGTGATGGAGCTCGTCGAGGGGCGCACCCTGCGCGAGCTCCTGCGTGAGCGCGGGCGGCTCAGCCCGGCCGAGGCCGTCTCGATCATGGAGCCGGTGCTCAGCGCCCTGTCGGCCGCGCACCGGGCCGGGCTCGTGCACCGCGACGTCAAGCCGGAGAACATCCTGCTGTCCGACGACGGCATCGTGAAGGTCGCCGACTTCGGCCTGGCCCGGGCGGTCGAGACCGACCCCACCGCCACCCGCACCGGGCTGATGATGGGGACGGTCGCCTACTGCGCCCCCGAACAGATCAGCCGCGGCAGCGCCGACCCGCGCTCGGACGTGTACTCGGCCGGGATCGTGCTCTTCGAACTGCTCACCGGCGCGCCGCCGTACAAGGGCGACTCGGCGATGAACGTCGCGTGGCAGCACGTGCACAGCCGGGTGCCGGCACCGTCGTCGCGGGTGCGGCCGTCGAGCAGCATCCCGGACCAGATCGACGAGCTCGTCATCGCCGCCACCGACAGCGACCCGGACGGACGGCCCGCCGACGCCGGCGCGTTCCTCGCCGAGATCGCCGACGTCCGGGCGAGCCTGTCGCTGCCGGTGATGCCGGTGCCGGCGCGGGCCCGGCCGCGGGGGCGCTCGACGCGGCCCGACGCGCGGCAGCGGGGCGGGGCGCCGTCGACGCCGGACTCCGAGACCACCGCGACGATCCGCAGGGGCGGCGGCGCCCACGACACCACCGTCGTCCCCGGTCAGGGCGGTGGCGGGCGCACGACGCCGGTGCCGCCGCGCCGCGACGAGAACCTGCTCCCGCCCCCGATCGTGATCCCGCCGCCGAAGCAGGTGCAGGCGGCGCGGAGGTCGAGGCGGCGGCGGCGCGCGCTGATCGTCCTGCTGATCGTCCTGCTCCTCGGCGGCGCCGCCGCCTGGGGCGGCAAGCTGCTCGCCGACCACTACCTCAAGTACGTGCCGAAGGTCGTCGGGCAGACCCGTGAGGTCGCGGTGCGCCATCTCGAGCGAGCCGGGTACCACGTGCCGGCCAACAAGATCTACAGCCAGTTCGACGAACGGGTGGCCAAGGGCCGGGTGATCAGCACCGACCCGCCGGCCGGCAAGCGGCTGGCAGCCGGCGCGGACGTCTCGATCACCGTCTCGTCCGGGCCGAAGCTGTACGTCCTGCCCTCGGTGCGCAACCAGGGCTTCACCGACGCGGTGGGGCAGCTGAAGGGCCAGGGGCTCACCGTGGCCGACACGCCGAAGCAGCAGCCGAACGACACCGTCGCCGAGGGGCAGGTGATCGGCACGAGCCCGGCAGCCGGCACGAAGGTGACCGCCGAGCAGGTCATCACGATCATCGTGTCGACCGGGCCGCCGATCGTGAGCGTGCCCTCGATCCCGCAGGGCACGCCTTACGACGACGCCCGCAAGACGCTGAAGAACTCGAAGGGCAAGTTCAAGGTCGACCGGATCGACGAGTACAGCGACGCCGTCGGCAAGGGCGAGGTCATCTCGATCAGCCCGAGCGACCAGGCCCGCAAGTTCAGCACGATCACCGTGACGGTCTCCAAGGGGCCCGAGATCGTGAAGGTGCCCGACATCAAGGCGGGCACGCCGGTGGCCGACGCGGTGGCGGCGATCAAGGCCGTCGGGCTGGTACCGGACGTGCGCCCGTTCGGTGGCGCGGGGACCCCGACGACCGTGCTGGCCATCACCCCGGACAGCGGCACGTCGGTGCACGCCGGCTCCACCGTCACCGTCTACGCGCTGTCGGCCTGATCGGGCCCGTCACCCGGCATGGCTGCTCGACATCTCGCGCCCGTGGGCGCCCACATCTCGGTGGCCGGCGGCCTGGACCGCGCGCTCACCCGCGCGGCCGACGTCGGCGCCGAGGTCGCGCAGATCTTCGTGGCCAACCCGCGGGGCTGGGCGCCGCCGCCACCCGACCCGGACGGTGACGCCGCCTTCGCCGCACAGCGCGCGCTGCCGGTCTTCGTGCACGCGCCGTACCTGATCAACTTCGGGTCACCGTCGCCGGACACGCTCGCCCGGTCCGGCGACGCGCTGGCCTTCTCGCTGCGCCGGGGTGCCGCGATCGGCGCGCGCGGGGTCGTGCTGCACGCCGGCTCGGCCGTCCTCGGCAACCGGTGGGACGACGCGCTGGCCCAGGTCCGCACCGCCGTCCTCGGCGTGCTGGACGCGATCCCGGACGCGCCGCCGCTGCTCATCGAACCGACGGCCGGTGGCGGCGGCGCGCTGGCGTCCGACGCCGGCTCCCTCGGCGCGTACCTCGACGCACTCGGCCGCGACGAGCGGATCGGCGTCTGCCTCGACACCTGCCACATGCACGCGGCCGGGCACGACCTGAGTACCCCGAAGGCGTTCGCAGCGACGCTGCGGGCCTACGCCCGGGCGGCCGGGCCGGGGCGGATCGGGCTCGTCCACGTCAACGACAGCCGCGATCCCGCCGGCTCGAAGCGGGACCGGCACGAGTCGATCGGCCGCGGCACGATCGGGCGGGCGCCGTTCGCCGCCCTGTTCGAGACGCCGGCGACGCGGCGGGTGCCGATGGTCGTCGAGACCCAGGACCGCGAGCAGGCGGCCGACATCGCCGCGGTCAAGGACCTGCGCGCCGCTACGGCCGCCCGACCTCCGACCCGGCGGACTTCGGGTCGATGAGGATCTTGGCGTGGGTCTCGGGGTCGGCCAGCGCGGTGAACGCCGCATCCACCCCGCCCAGCCCGACGGCGCCGGTGACGACCGGAGCGGCGTTCACCCTGCCCTCGGCGAGCAGGTGCAGCGCGTCCCGGAACTCGAGCGGCGTGTAGCCGAGGACGAAGCGCAGGTCGATCTCCTTGTTGATCGCCATGGCCGGGCGGATCCGGTCCGGCTCCATGCACACCCCGACGACGACCAGGCGGGCGAAGAAGGGCGCGGTGCTGATGAGCTGGTCGAGCACGCCGGGGACGCCGACGCACTCGAAGACGACCGGGTGCTTCGGGGTGGCGGCACCGACCAGCTCGGCGGCCTGCCAGACCCGCCACCACGGGACGAGCGGGAGCCGGCGCAGCTTCTCCATGGTGCCGACCGCGAGGTCGAACACGTCGGGGGCCGACTCGAGGTGGCCGTGCCCGGCCGCGGCGTCGAACGGCGAACCGTCGGCCGGGTCGACGACCACGTCGGCGCCGCAGGCCGCGGCCAGCGCCCGGCGACCGGCCGAGAAGTCACTGGCCACGACCGTCCGCATGCCGTTGGCCTTGAGCATGCAGATGACCGCGAGCCCGACCGGTCCGCAGCCGACGACCACCGCCACCTGACCCTTGCCGATGTCGCTGCGGCGAACGGCGTGCAGCCCGACGGCCATCGGCTCGGTGAGCGTGGCGAGCTCGGTGGGCAGGCCGTTGGGCACGGCGAAGGTCAGCGACTCCTCGACGAGCAGCTGCTCGGCGTAGCCGCCGGGCGCCGAGACCGACAGCCCGGTCGGGTGGATGCCGCCGCCGGCCCGCAGCAGCGGGAAGGCCACCACTCTCGTCCCGGCCCGCAGCGACTTGCCGGTCTTCGGGCCGTGGTCGAGCACCTCGCCGCAGAACTCGTGGCCGAGCACGACGGGCTGGTCGGAGCGGAAGATCCCGTCGTAGCCGACCTCGGCGGTGATGTCGGCCAGGGCGTCGCTGTGCCGGCGGGCGTGCAGGTCCGACCCGCAGATGCCGCAGCGCAGCACCTCGAGCAGCAGCTGGCCACGGGCCGGTGTGGGTGTCGGCCGGTCGACGACGGCGAGCTCGCCGCCCCGGCACGCGACGGCCTTCATCGTCGGTCCCCGTCCGCGCAGACCGGGCAGCTGGAGATGTCGGCGGCGTCGGCGTAGAGCGGCAGCTCCTCGACCGTGCGCTGCAGCGCCTCCGGGCCGCCGAAGAGCCGGGCCGGGTCCAGGTAGTCGTCGACCTCGAAGAACTCGCTGACGATCGCCCGCACCGGTGGCGAGCCCGGGGTCAGCGTCCGCGCGACGGAGTCACGCACGTACCCCTGGCGGCGCGGGTGCAGCAGCGCCGACGACGGCGTGTGGACGACGTGCCAGCCGTGGAAGAAGTCGGCCTCCGACAGCCGGTCGGGCTTGGGGAACCAGGTGAGATGGGTGAGCAGGCCCGGGATGTCGGCCACCGGTTGGGGCACCGACTCGGTGACGAGGTAGGCGTCGGCGGGCACCTGGTCGACGATCGCCGGCCACGAGTCGACGCTGTCGACCCAGATCGTGACCAGCCCGGCCAGCTCGGCCCCGCGGCCCATGAGCAGGGTCGGGCGCTCCAGCCCCGCGGCCCGGGACACGCGCACCGAGCGCAGCCCGTCGACGTCGAGCTGGCGGGCGGCGTCGAGCGCGTCGGGCGACCAGACGAGCAGATCCAGCTTCTCCATCCCCGCATCCTGGCCTGCCCGGCGCGGCGGCGCACGGCGGCCCGGGTCAGACCGGGACGGTGTCGGCCCGCTCGGGCCGTCCGCGGTGCGCGGTGGCGGGGCGGCGGGCGCCCGCGCGGCGTTGCTCGGTGCAGAACACGGTGCCGAGGATCGCCGCGACCTCGTCCCCGGCAACGGCCGGCCGGAACCGGAACCCTTGGGCCGCCTCGCAGCCGGCCTGGCGCAGGAAGCGGAGCTGGAGGTCGGTCTCGACCCCCTCGGCCACGACGGTGAGGTCGAGGGCCGCGCCCATGGCGATGATGGCGCGGACCAGCTCGTCGCTGTGGTCGCCGGTCGCGAGTCCGGCGACGAACGAGCGGTCGATCTTCAGCGCGTCGACCGGGAACTTGTGCAGGGTCTCCAGCGACGAGTAGCCCGTTCCGAAATCGTCGATGTGCAGGCGCAGCCCGGCCGCGTGCATCGCCTGCATCAGGCGTCGCGCCGCCTCGGGCCGGCGCATGATCACGCCTTCGGTGATCTCGAGGGTGAGCCGGCCCGGGTCGACGTCGTGCCGGGTCAGGCAGGCCGACAGGTGGGCGAGCAGGTCCGCGTGCCAGAACTCCCGGTCGGACAGGTTCACCGAGACGCCGGCCACGGCCGGCCCCCACTCGGCGAGGCGGCGGCAGACCTCGTCGATCACCCACTGGCCGAGCGGGACGATGAGGCCGGTCTCGGCCATGAGCGGCAGGAACTCCCCCGGTGGGACGAGCCCCCGCTCGGGGTGCCGCCAGCGCACCAGGGCCTCGAACTCGTCGGCCCGACCGGACACCAGGTCGACGATGGGCTGGAAGTGCACCTCGAACTGGCCGTCGTCGAGCGCGCGGCGCAGTTCGGCGTTGAGCCGAAGCTGGTTCAGCGCCCGGGCGTGCATCGTCTCGTCGAAGAACGCGAGCGTGCCGCGCTCGGTCTCCTTCGCGTGGTACATGGCGGTGTCGGCATCGCGCAGGACGTCCTCGGCGCAGGAGTAGTCGACGTCGCTGGTGGTGACGCCGAGGCTCGCGCCGATCACGAACTCGTGACCGTCGATCGCGATCACTTCCCGGACGGCCGACTGCACCCGCCGGGCGACCCGCAGGACGTCGTCGTGGGTCGCGTCGTGCAGGAGGATCGCGAACTCGTCGCCGCCGAAGCGGGCGCCGGTGTCCACGCCTCGCAACTCGCCCTGGATGCGATCACCGACGGCGGCGAGCAGCCGGTCGCCCATCTGGTGGCCGAGCGAGTCGTTGATCGCCTTGAACCCGTCGAGGTCGAGGAAGATCACCGCGAATGGGGTGGCGAACCGCTTCTGCAGCTCGACGGCGTGCTCGAGCCGGGCGAGGAACAGGCGCCGGTTGGGCAGGCCGGTCAGCTCGTCGTGCAGCGCGTTGGCCCGCAGCTGTTCCTCCAGGGAGCGGCGGTCGTGGATGTCGGACAGCGAGCCCACCAACCGCTCGGCGCCGCCGTCGGCCGAGCGGACCGACAGCGCCCGCGACAGCACCCACCGGTGCGTCCCGTCGCCGGCGCGCACCCGGTACTCGACGCTGACGGTCTGCTGCGAGCCGGACAGGACCCGGCCCATCGCCTGCTCCATCTCGCCCACGTCGTCCGGGTGCACCCGCGCCCGCCACTGGTCGAGGCGGCGCTCGGCGTCGGCCCGGTCCAGGCCCACCAGTTCGATGCACCGCTCGGACATGTAGAACGCGTCGGTGCCGAGATCCCACTCCCACAAGCCGTCGTTGGTCGCGCGGGCGGCGAGCGCGTAGCGCTGCTCGCTGTCGCGGACCGCCTCCTGCAGCTTCTCCTCCTGGAAGGACGCGCACAGCTGGGTGGCCCAGTGCCGGTAGGTCTCCAGCGTCGACGCGGTGTTGATCTCGCCGATGACCGCGAGCAGCCCCCAGTCGTCCTCGGCGCTCGCGACCGGGACGACGATGCAGACGCCGCCGTCGGGGGTGCCGGCCGCATCCAGCAGCGCCGGTGGCGGGAACTGCTGCGGCGTGGTCACGTCACCGGGCGGGTCGGCCAGCAGGCCGTGCGGGTCGTAGTGACCGGCGATGCGAAGGCGCCCGGACGAGGGTCCGCCCTCCCACAGGGCCAGGACGCCGGCCCGGACGTGGGTGCCGGTCAGCCAGGCGAGGTCGCGGGCATCGGCCTGGCCGTCGAGCAGCCCGGCGTCGACCTGGTACTGCTCCTCCAGCGCCGTCTGCGTGCTCTCCACCTGCTGCAGGAAGGCCCGCACCTGCAGGCGCCACAACGCGGCGATCAGCTGGGTGGCGGCGGCCGCGGACGGCTCGCCGCCCGGCGCCGAGCGCAGGTGGTCGAGGACGGCCCCGACGATCCGGCGCTGGACGACCGGGTGCGCCGAGAGGTCGTTGATCGAGTCCGTCACGCTCAGCAACTCCTCGGCGGTCGCGGCGTCGCCGGCCCGGACGACCCGCTCGATCTCGCCGACGGTCGCCCGGACGGCCCGCCGGGCCGGTCCGTCGATGGCGCGGTGCCCGGTGTACAGCGATCGCACGATCGTCGCCTGCAGTTCGTCCCACCGGCGAGGCGCCGCGGTCGCGCCGGGCAGCGGGTCGAGGTGCTCGATCCCGACCCCCATCGCATCGGTCGCGCACCCGCACGAACCGCGCAGGGTGAGGATGGAGGTCGGCAGCACGTGTTCGCGGAACGCCACGGACCGCCCCCTGATGCGCTCGAGCAGCATGCGGCCGGCGAGCGCGCCGACGTCGTCGAACCGCTGCCTGACGCTGGACAGGGTCGGGGTGCTGAAGGCGGCGGCCTCGACGTCGTCGAAACCGATGACCGCGAGGTCGCGCGGCATCCCCAAGCCCGCCTCGGCGAGCGTGCGCATCAGGCCGATCGCGTTCCGGTCGGTGGCCGCGAAGACCGCGGTCGGGCGGTCACGCCCGGCGAGCAGCGCCCGGGCGGCCTCCTCGCCGCCGGTCCAGTCGTTGTTGGCCGCCCGGTACAGGAACCCGGGCTCGGCTCGGAGGCCGTGGGCCCGGAGCACCTGGAGGTAGGCGGCGTGCCGGTCGCGGATGTCCGGCTGGCCGAGATTGCCGACGAACCCGATCCGGGTGTGGCCGTGCGAGATCAGGTGCTCGACGGCGGCCCGGGCGCCGCCGCGGTTGTCCGGCACGGCGAGCGGCGCCTCGAAGTCGGGCATCCGGGTGCTCACCAGAACCACGGGCTTCCCGGCGTCCCGCAACTGCTGCAGGTAGGTCCCGCGGGCCGCGGTGGTGACCGAGACGACGCCGTCGATGTGTGACCAGGCCACCGGGGTCGAGAAGGTGCTGCACTCGACGCCGTCGTCGCGGGCGCCGGCCGGTGGCGTCTGCACGAGAAGGAGCCGCCCGCCGGCCGCCGCGATCTCGCGGTTCAGGCCGGTGAGCAGCTCGCCGAAGTAGTAGCCGCCGATGCTCGGGGTCAGCGCGAGGACGGTTCCCGGCTCGGCCACGCGCGCTCCCTCCATCGGCACGAAGCGGGCACCCCGCACGAGGCCCGCAATTCAGGTATCGGCAGGGGAACGGCGCGGATGAGCATCTCGGCCCGGCCCGGTTTCGCCTGGACCTTGGGCCCTACCGGCCCGGTCGCCGGTGCCTAGCCTGAGGTGATGGAGACCTTCGAGCTCCGCTGCCTCGTGCGCCGCGTGGTCGACGACCCGGCGCTCACCTACCGGCAGCGCCTGCACCAGTTGGCGGCACTGGCGGAGAATGCCGTGGATCCGCCCCCGGTCTCGGACGCCTGCGCGCAGGCGCTGGACAAGCGCGTCATCTGCGACATGTACGAGGGCAACGCGCCCTACCGGCCCCGCTACGTCCTGCCCGACTACGCGGTGGCGCTTCGCAACGGTTCGGCGTTCCTCGAGCTGCCGCCCGCGGGCGATCTCGAGGAGGCGCTGGCCTTCCTGCTGATCCTCTACACCCACGTCCCGTCCATCACCGGCTATCCGGTGTACCTGGGCGATCTGGACGCGCTGCTCGAGCCCTACCTCGACGGGGTCGGCGACGACGAGCTGTACCGGCGGCTGCGGCTGTTCTGGATCAGCCTCGACCGGATGTTCCCGGACGCCTTCACGCACACCGACCTGGGCCCCGACGACAGCCGGGTCGGCCGGACGGTGCTGCGCCTCGAACGCGAGCTGTTGCAGGTGGTGCCGAACCTGACCCTGCGGGTCGACCCGGAGCGGACGCCGGACGACTACCTGCTGGACGCCGTCCGCACCGTCTTCGAGTGCGGCAAGCCGCACTTCGTCGCCCACCCGATGATGACCCACGACCTCGGCGAGCGGTACGCGGCGGTGAGCTGCTACAACTCGCTGCGGATCGGCGGCGGGTCGCACACGCTCGTCCGGCTCAACCTCAAGCAGGCCGTCGTCGCCCACGACGGGGACGCCGACTCGTTCCTCGCCGACTCGTTGCCCACCTACGTGGAGCTGACCGCCGAGCTCGCCGAATCCCGCATCCGGCATCTCGTCGAGCAGGCGCGGTTCTACGAGCACAGCTGGCTCGTCCATGAGGGGCTGATCTCGCTCGACGCATTCTCGGCGATGTTCGGCATCTTCGGCCTCGCCGAGGCGGTCGACCTGCTGATGGAACGGGCCGGCTCGCCGCAAGCCCGCTACGGCCACGACCACGCCGCGAACGAGCTGTCGTACCGGATCATCGACCGGGTCGCCACCCTGGTCGCCGAGCGGCCGATGCCCTACTGCGCGGGCAACGCCGGCCGCTGCTTCCTGCACTCGCAGTCCGGCATCGATCTCGACCACGACGTCACCGCCGGTACCCGCATACCGGTCGGCAGCGAGCCACCGCTGGTCGAGCACCTGCTGACGGTGGCCCCGCACCACAAGCGCTTCGCCTCCGGGATCAGCGACGTCCTCGCCTTCGACGACACCGCGCGGCGCAACCCGCGGGCGGTCGTCGATGTGATCCGCGGCGCGTTCAAGGTCGGGCTGCGGGACTTCACGTTCAACCTCGACAGCAACGACTTCATCCGGATCACCGGCTACCTCGTGCGCAAGTCCGATCTCGCCGCCCTGCCGGCCGAGGGTGCCCGGCACGCCAGCACGTACCTGGCCGCCGGGTCGGTGGCGAACAGCCATGTCACCGACCGGGCGCCGAAGCGGGTGATCAGCATTGAGACCGCCGCCGGCGCTCGTCGCTGACGTCATCCGGTTCTCGTGGGTGGACGGGCCGGGCAACCGGTTCGTGATCTTCCTGCAGGGCTGCAACTTCAACTGCCTCGCGTGCCACAACCCGCAGACGATCCCGGTGAAGACGCCGCGCGCCCGCACTGTCGAGGTGGGCGAGCTGGTGGCGGAGGTGCGGGCGGTCGCGCCGTTCCTGTCGGGCGTCACGGTCTCCGGCGGCGAGGCGACGCTGCAGGCGCCGTTCGTCGGTGCCTTCTTCGCGGCCCTGGCCGCGGACCGGCAGCTGCGTCACCTCACCCGGTTCATCGACAGCAACGGCGCGGCCCCGGCCGAGGTGTGGTCGTCGCTGCTGCCGGTGACCGACGGTGTGATGCTCGACCTGAAGGCCCTCGACCCGGCCGCCCATCGCGAGCTCACCGGGGCGGAGAACGCGCCCGTCCTGGCCGCGATCCGGCAGGCCGCCGCGGCCGGGAAGCTGTACGAGACCCGGCTACTGCTCGTCCCCGGGGTGAACGACGGCCCGGCGACCCTGGAGCGCACCGTCCGGTGGCTGCTCGACGTCGACCCGGCCATGCGGATCAAGGTGATCGGCTTTCGCCGGCACGGCGCCCGCGGGGCCGCCCGGATCTGGAACGAAGCCGACCCGGACCGCCTGGCGGCCTACGGCACGCAACTCACCGAGCTCGGGGTCCGCGACCTCGAGCTAGTCTGATCGTCCGGTTGGCCGGCACGTCGCGGCCCAGGAACGCGGCCAGCCGCTCGATGGCCGGGGCGGCGTCGTCGATGGGCCGGGGCGGGCCGAAGCACCCGCCGCCGGGCCGTACCGCCCGCCCATCCGCGCGGGCGAAGGCCAGCGAATCCGTCACCGCGTCCTCCGGCAGCTTTGCCGGTCGCCCGAGAGCCTGAGCGAGGTCCCAGCCGTGGCCCAGCAGGTCGTACCTGCGGATCTTCAACCGTTCGGCGCCGGTGGCGGCCCCGAGCGGGCCCTGGTGGACGCGATCGAGAACGCCGGGCTGCGCGAACCCGTCGAGCAGTTCGGCGGCCGATGCGCGGTAGGCGGGGGCGAGTTGGTCGCTCGGCATGCCGTCACCGCGCTGCGGCAGCGGACGCTCGGCGAGCACCGCAGTGAACACGAGATTCTTGCCGACCAGGTGCTCGACGAGCCGCTGCACGGTCCAGTCCAGGCATGGCGTCGGCGCGCACCACTGGCCGGGTTGGATCGCGTCGATCAAGTCGCCCACGGCGGCGAACGAGCGGGCGAGTCGGTCGAGCTGGAGTTGATTGTCTACGGCCACGAGGCCACCTCTCACAGGCGGCGCCGCCGGGCGAGCTGATCGGTCGTCAGCCGAGGCCAGGAGGCGCGGAAACGGTCATCGACACGGGACGTCGCACCTCCTTCCGACTCGAACGGTCGACCACTGATGTTGCCACATCAGGCCTGCGGCGGGGGCGACATTCTTCGAAGTTCGCCGGCCAGGGCGCGGGCGGTGGGCCGGATGTCCGTGTCCGCGCTCAGCACCTGGACGTCGACGTGATCGGCGCCCGATTCCAGGTGCGCTCGCACGCCATCGGCGACCGCGGACGCGTCCCCGTGGACGGCGAGCGCGTCCACCAGCCGATCACTGCCGGGGAACGCCACGTCGTCGTCCTCGAAGCCGATACGCCGCAGGTTGGCAACGTAGTTGGACAGTCGGAGATAGGGGCCCACGCGAGCGCGACCGGTGGTACGCGCGCGTTCGACGTCCGCGTCCAGCACGACCTTCTGCTCGGCGACCAGCAGCGCAGCCGGGCCGAGTTGCGCCCGCGCCGCGCGCGTGTGGGCCGGGGTGACGAGGTAGGGCAGCGCGCCGGCGGTGCGGCGGCCGGCCAGCTCCAGCATGCGCGGGCCGAGGGCGGCCAAGGCTCGCTGCTGGACCGGTACTTCGCTGCGGTCCAGTTCGTCGAGATAGGCGACCAGCGCGTCGTAGGGCTTGCGGTAGTCAGCGTCACTCTCGCGATGTCCGGCCCCGACGCCCAGGATGAATCGACCCGGGTGGGCCGCCTCCAGGCGGTGGAACGACTCGGCCACCTGCCGCGCATCGGCCGTCCACACGTTGACGATGCTGGTGCCCACGATCATCCGCTCCGTGGCGGCGAGCAGCGGGTCGACCACATCGAGCCCGGCGGCGGGGGAAGCGCCCAGCCAGAGGGCCGAATAGCCAAGGCGTTCCAGCTCCTGCGCGAGCTCAGGGGTCAGTGCTGAGTAGCGAGCCCAGATACCGATGGGGCCGAGTTTCTCGAGCGCCATACCGCCACAACCCGGTGGCCACTCGTCGTATTTCGACGCCGCTACCCCTGCTCGCCACGCGACTCGTTGGCGAGGAAGCGTTCCAGCTCGGCCCCCAGCTCATCGGCCGACGGCAAGTCCCCTTCGGCGAGCGCGGTCTGGGCTGCGGCGGCGGCCGCGTCGTACTGCTGCTCGATGGCGGCAACGAGCGTCTGCAGCTCCGCCGACCCGGCGATCTGCCGCTCTATCACCTCGCGGTTCAGGCGTTCGGCCTGCTCGAGAGCGGTCGTGTCGAAGCGAAGTCCGGCGCGCGCGCCGAGTTCGCGCAGCAGGGCGAGCGCGGCCGCCGGGTACTCGGCCTGGGCCAGGTAGGGCGGCACCGGCGCGGCGATCCCGAGGGTGTCCGTGCCGGCCGCACCGAGGCGGTACTCGACGAGGTGGCCGGCGCTCGCCGGCACCATGATCTGGCCGAGCCAGGCCCGGTAATCGGCGAAGAGCTCGCGCCGGGAACCGTGCAGGATGATCGGGGTCGGCCGCGTGTGTGGCACGGACATCGGGAACGCGTCCAGCCCGATGACCATCCGCACCCCGAGCCGCTCGACGAGCAACGAGACCGCGGCCGCATACCGCTCCCACTGGCTGTCCGGTTCCGGCCCGGTGAGCACCAGGTAGGGCGTGTCCTCCGTGTCGTGCAGCAGGTACAGCGCCAGTTCCGGGCTGTCGTAGTCGGTCCAGTGGTCGACGTCGAAGTGCATGATCGGGCGTCGCGCGCGGTAATCGTGGAGCTGGTCGATGTCGAAGCGGGCCACCACCGACGCGTCGCCGGCGAGCAACGACCTGCGGGCGAGTTGCACCGCCGCGCCGGCGTCGACGAAGCCGTCGAGGATGTGCACCAGCACCACACCGGCGAGGTCAGGGCGGTCGGCGTCGAGGTCGAACAGCTCTTCGGGATCCAGGTTCACCGCTCCATCTTCGCCCTTCAGGGGGGCGATCGGGACGACCCGTCCCCGTGGCGGGTCAGTGGCGCTGGCCGGCCCGCCCGTGGTCGCCGTCGTGGTGCAGATGCCAGGAGGACGCGCTAGGGGTGAAGGCCGCGGCGACGCCGACGCCGACGACCAGCGACACGGCGACGACCATCCACCGGACGGCCTTGCCTCGACGGGCCGGGTCGCCGCTCGCGCGCTGCAGCTCCTGCGCCGTCCCGAGGGCCGCCTCCCGCAGGTGGCCGAGGAAGTGCAGCGTCATCACCGCGATCCAGACGACGAAGCTGCCCTGGTGCAGCGTGAGCCAGGTGTCGCTCTTTCCGTGCAGTGCGAGCAGGGCGACGCCGGTGCCGAGGACGGCGAGGCTGCTGAGCACGACGAGCGGCCCGATCAGCCGGAGGACGACGTTCGGCGGGCCCTTTTCCACGTAGGCCGCCCGACCGGTGTAGTAACGGAAGAAGCGGTACATGGTGCTCATCGTCTTGAGCACGACCGGCCCGATGAGGACGAGCCCGACCGCGGTGTGCAGCGTGATGTACCCACGCACGTCGAGCACGGTGAAGCCCTCGACCAGCAGCAGCAGGGTGAGCAGGGTGCCGGTGGTGGCGGTCAGCCGCGAGTTGGCCTCGACCCCGGCCTGGCCATCGGTCGACCGGGTCTCCGACTCCAGCACGTCATGCGACATGACGTCAGGTTGGCATCCGGGTCTCTGCGTTTGCTCTCAGCCGTCACGAATCGGACAGCGCGCCGCAGGCGAACTCGCCGATCAGGCCGGCGGCCGGCCCGGGCAGTTCGACGAGCGGCGAGTGCCCGGAGTCCTCGAGCACCCGCACCTCGGCCCCGGCGTCCCGGTAGCGCGCCGCCGAGCGGGCGCCGTAGAAGTGGTCCCGCTCGCCGAGGATGACGAGTGTCGGTTTCGCGGTGTCGCGGACCTGCGCGTCGAGCGGGCGGGCCTGCATGCGGTCGCGCCGGTCGACCAGCACGACCCGGAACATGGCGAGGTCGAGGGCGCGGAAGTCGTGCAGCCCCTGCACGGCGAGCTCGCCGCCGGGGGCGGCGGCGCGGCGCCGCACGACCAGGGCGCCGAGGGTCGCGGCGAGCAGCTGGAGCACGCCCCCGAGGATCGGCCCGAGCACGGGCACGGTCATCAGGACGCTGCCGCGCGGCAGCGTCGCGTCCGAGTAGTCGGGCGCCTGGGTCACGATCACGAGCCGCGCGATCCGGGCCGACCGCTCGGCCAGCTCGACCGCGACATCGGCCCCGAACGAGTGGCCGACCGCGGTGGCGCCGCGGACGTCGAGCTCGGCGAGCACGGCGTCGACGGCGCGGGCCTGGCCGGGCGCGTCGAGGGCCGGGCCCCCGGTCGACCCGTGCGCGAGCAGGTCAATGCGGACGAGCCGGAACCGGTCGGCGAGCAGCGGCACGACCCGGTCGAACCAGTGCAGCGAGCCGCTGAAGCCGTGCAGCATCACCAGCGGCGGCGCGGTCGTCGGGCCGTCCTCGCGCACGTGCACGCGACCGCGGAACCCGGGCACGTCGACGGCGACGAAGGTGCCGATGGACCGGCGGCCGGCGTCCCCCGGCCGGCCGCCGGTCCGTCTCCGCGCTCGCATTACCCCCACGGTAGCGAAGCGCGGCGGCACTCGGTCAGCCGCGAACGACCCGGGTCGTCACGTGGAAGAACCGGTTGTGGTTCAGCCCGTGCGCGGTGACGGTGTTGCTCAACCAGATCCCGATCTCGTTGTCGAAGATGCGGTTGTGTTCGATGGTCATCCGGACCGTCGGCGCCGAGTACACGGCGATGCCGGTCGTCTGGAAGTCGATCGGCCCCGGCGGCCCGTCGTAGCCGTCCCCGCCGGTGTTGTTGGTGCCGAACAGGTTGCCGACGATCCGGTTGCCGTTGACGTCCTCGCCGCCGGGCAGGTGCGCGTGGATGGTGAACCCGGCCAGGCCGTTGCCTGCGGCGTAGTTGTCCTCGACCACGTTGTCGTAGGCGCCGGTGCCCGGACCCGACCCGAAGATCCCGATGCCGGAGCCGCTGCCGCCGCCGCCGAACTCGGGCGGGGCCTTCGCGGTGCCGTTGCGCACCGTGATGTTGTGCTTGACGACGTTGTCGAAGACGCCGCCGACGTCCGGGTTGCGCCCGGTCACCGCGAAGGTCTGCGGGTCGAAGGTGACCGCACCGGGGTTGTGGGACGGCAGGACGATGCCGCACTCGGTCGTGTTGTCGCTGACGTAGTTGCCTTCGACCAGGTTGTGCGAGGCCGGCCCGTAGTCGTCGGTCACCAGGATGCCGTCGGAGTTGCCGACCACGACCGAGTCACGCACCGACGACCACTTGGTGACCTGCAGGTGGATGCCGCCGCCGCAGTCGCCCGGGTACTTGCAGTTGCTGTTCTCGGTGCCGTTGAAGCCCTTGTTGTTGTCGACGGCCGCAACGTGGTCGACCCGCACGTGGGTGAGGACCTGCGAGGTCAGCAGCCCGGCGTCGCCGAGGGTGTCGACGCCGACGAGCAGCCCCTCCCCGTTCGCGTTGGCGAGGCGGAAGCCGCTGACCGAGACCCACGACGTGACGATCTGCAGGGCGTTCTCCCGCCCGGTCGCGTCGATCGTCGCGTGCCGGCCGACGAGGTGCAGGCTCTTGCCGACGAGCACGTCCTCGGCGTAGGTGCCCGGACAGACCAGCACGGTGTCGCCGGGCGACGCCGCGGCCACTGCGGCACCGATGGTGGTGAAGCCGGCGTGCCGGCAGGAGTGGCGGTTTCCGCGGTCGGCGGTGTGGCTGGTGGTGCTCGCCCCGGCCGCGACGACGAGCGTATGGCTGCGATGGGGGTGCGCGGAGGCGGACGCGGCTCCGGCCCCAGAGCCGACCAGCCACGCGATCGCGGCGGCCGCGAGGCCCAGAACGAGGATCTTGCGACGGCGGGGACGGGACACGTGATCTCCCTCCAGGACGCGGATCCGGCGCGGGACCGTGCCGGCGGCGCGACCGCGGCCCGCGTCACTCCGGGGGCAGGCGGGCCCCCGATCGACGCGTCCGGCCGGCTGCGTCACGGGCGAAGTTAGCCCCGCGGCGGAGACCGACCCAGGGACGAACGGCCCGCGAAAATGACAATCCGGCGCGCCGGCCGGCCGGTCCGGCCGCCACGGTCACGTGGCGCTAATGGCGGCCACTCTCAGTGGCGGGCGCCGGTCCCGATCGTCGCGGCACCGACGGCCGAGCCGAGCACCCAAGCGGCCCCGGCCGCGACCAGGACCCTGACCACGATGTTGCGGACGACGATGTTGCGAGTCAGGACACGAGACATCGGTCCCCCCTTCGGCGTAAGCAGCGAACCTAGACCCGGACCAGCCACCCCCCCAGGGGCGAACGACCTGCGCCGTCGCGGGTCGGCCCGGCCGGCCGGCGCTCGCGGCCCGACCGGCAGGGTGCCCCCCCCCCCCCCCCCGGCGAGCGGTCATCCGGCGGGCCTGACCCACCCGCCCGCAGCCCGGAGGGCAGGTGCGGAACTGGCTATGACGCGTGCACGTCACGCAGGCCGCCGCGCGGTCCTCACTTCCGGACGATCTCGCTGCCCGACTTCGCGACCGGGATCTTGGCCAGCCCGGTCGCGGCCGGGCCCTGGGTCACCGCGCCGGTGGCGTCGAAGGTCGAGCCGTGGCAGGGGCAGACGAAGCCCTGCGACTTCGAGATGAAGCTGACCGGGCAGCCCTGGTGCGGGCAGGCGCTGTCCAGCGCGGTGAACTCGCCGGCGTTCAGCTGCAGGACGAAGATCTGGTCGCCGTTCTTGGGATCCGTGGCCGGGGCCGCGCCGCCGACCGGGACGGCGGCGGCGGCGATGATCGGCTTGCCGCCGGTGGCCGCGCGCGCCGGGGTCGTCGACCCGCTCGGGGCGGGCGCGCTCGCGGCCGGCGCCCCGCCGGTCGGCCCGCTGCCCGTCTGGTTGCCGCCGGCCTGGACGCTCGGGCTCCCGCCCGTTCCCTTGCGCACCAGGCTGGCCACCGCGAAGGCCAGCAGGCCGGCGATGCCGGCGATGCCGCCGAGGACGGCCCGGCGGGTGCGGTCCTCGGCAACCGCGTCACGGCCGGTGCTGCGCGCCCGCTGCTGGGCCAGCCAGCCGTCGGCCGAGACCGGGCCGGCGCCGCCGAGCAGGATCGGCGTGAACGCGAAGAGGTAGACGATGTCGGCGCCGGTGTACCACGGCGTCGCGTTCCAGCTCACCGTCAGGAAGAGCGATAGCGAGATCAGGGCTCCGCCGGTGGCCGCGACCCGGGCGAACAGTCCGAGCGCGGTGCCGATGCCGACGGCCAGCTCGCCGAGGGCCATGAGCAGACCGAACGCGTACGAGTGCTGCTCGACCGGGCCGAGCAGCCCGCCGATCGGGCTCTGCCCGCGCACCGCCACCAGCGTGGCGTGCATCGACGTGGGCGACGAGGCGTCCAGGAAGCTGTGGCCACCGACCTTGGACAACCCGGCGTAGAGGAACGTGAACCCGAGGTAGGCCCGCAGCGGCAGCAGGATCCAGCGCGGGTCCCGCTGCAGCGCGGCGAGCGCGGGCGGGACGGGGCGCCGCTCGGGGGCGGGCGGCGCGGACGGCCGGGCCGGCGCTCGCTTCGTCGGCGGTCGGCGCGTCGAGTTCGCCATGCACTGCTCCTTGCCCGCGTGATCGTCAAACCGACCGTATGGGGCGAGCCTGTGCCCCAGCTCTCAAGTTCGCGCGGCACTCAGGTCAGCGTGTAGGTGACGATCCCGAGGCACATCTCGTCCGACGAGCCCTCACCCCACACGACGTAACGGGGCGCCAGCTTGCGCAGTTCCGGCAGCTTCTCGCGCAGCGTGGCGTCGTGCGTGCAGGTGACCCGCAGCGCGTCTCCGGGCCGGGCGGTGACCGGCTTCGCGAGCACGGTCGCCCGCTGGTCGTCGAAGTCCCAAACGGGGACGGTGAGCAGCCGGCGATCGGTGCCGTCGGCCCGCAGCAGGTCGATCCGGATGCTGCGCCCGAGCAGGTGCATGTGCCCGGCCACCGCCCGGATGACCATCCGACCGGGCACCGGCCGGCGGCACGACTGCGTGACCCCGGCCCGCGGATGGGTCAGCGAGCCGCCGCAGAGCAGTTGCAGGCCGCCGATCGTCGCGCCGGCGTCGACCCCGAACCGCCGCTCGACGTCCAGGACGGCGGCCGTCCGGTCGCAGAGCGGGCCGTGCTGGCTGGCCGGGCAGGGCAGCTCGACCGGCGCCGGGAGCAGCAGCGTCTGCAGCGGCTTCAGCCCGACACCGGTGCGGGCAACCCGCAACGCGACCGACGTGCTGTCGGTGCCGCCGCCGTTGAGCAGGTTGTAGTGCATCTGCAGGATCACCCGGCTGCCGGCGGCCAGCCGCTGCCCGGTGCCGGCGGCGAAGTGCTGCTCGCCGCCGGTGGTCGCCCAGGCCGCCACCCACGGCGCCGAGTCGAGGCCACCGAGTACCCCGCCGGTGCTCGGCAGCTCCGGGCCGCCGAAGCACGACCAGCCGAGCCGGGGGTCGGCGGCGTCCTTCGCCCGCGCCGCCGCCACCTGGGCCGGGTCGACGCGGTACAGGATCGCGTGGTGGACGAGCTTCGGGTTGCCGGGGCGCAGCACCACGCCGGACAGGAACGCATCGGTGGTCAGCTTCGGGTCGAGCAGGATGCAGCGGTAGTCGTCCGTGCCGCCGGCCGGGGCCTGCGGCCGGTAGCTGCCACCCGGCATCGGCAGGCTCACCCACCGTTCGCCGCGGCGTAGTGGCGCGACCGCCACCGGGCGCGCCGAGGGCAGCGCCGCGGCCGGGCGCGACGACGTGGACGCGGTCGTCCGCGGCGTCGAGGGCGCCCGGTTCGATGTGGGCCGCGATGACGACCTGCAGCCGGCGACGAGCAGGACGGCCGCGAGCAGGCCGGTCAGCATCGAGACGAGCCGGCGCCCCCGCCGCGTGTCCGCCATCGGTCCATCATCCCTGCCGGGGCGTTCAAGGCGGAGAATGATCGCCGTGACGGACGCGGATCGGGATCGGGACGCGCGGGGGCGGCCGCGCAACGCCCGCCCGCGGGACGCCCTCGGCCGCCCGCTCGCCCCGGGCGCGGCCGGCGTGCCCGGCGTGCCGGAGGCCCTCGACCTCGGCCCGGACGACACCCTGACCGAGGCCCAGCGGCTGCTCGACGAGGGCTTCCCGTTCCAGGCCCACGAGGTGCTGGAGGCGGCCTGGAAGGGCGCGCCGGCCGGGGAGCGGGATCTGTGGCAGGGCCTGGCCCAGCTCGCGGTCGGCCTCACGCACGCGCTGCGCGGCAACCCGGCCGGCGCCCGCGCCCTGCTCACCCGGGCCGTCGAGCGGGTGCTCCCCTACCGCGAGTCGGCGCCCCACGGCATCGACGTCGACGGCCTCATCGCCTGGGCCGAGACCGCACGACGCGACGCCGACGGGCAGCCGGCCCCGCCGCGGCTGCGGGTCGGTTAGCGGCCCAGCTCGCGGCCGGGTGTCACGCCTGCTCCCACAACTCGTCCGGGCAGAACCGCGCCGACAGCGCGTAGCGCAGCAGGACGACGTCGCCGATCTGCCGGACCCCGGCCAGCGTCGCCCGCCGCCGCGGGTTCCACGGGAAGCGGCCGTCGTCGACGAAGCGGCGGGCCCGGGAGTCGCCGACGAAGAACGGGGCGACGACGAGATGCAGCTCGTCGGCGAGGTCGGCGGTGAGGAACTGGGTGTGCAGCGAACCGCCGCCCTCGACCATCAACCGCTCGACGCCGCGGGCCCGCAGGTCCTCGGTGATCGCCGTCATCTCGACGGGCCGGCCGCCGTCGACGACGGTCGCGACGGTGCCCAGGCGGTCGCGGGCCTCGGCGAGCTTCGAGCTCTCGCAGTACACCAGCTTCTCGGTGTCGCCGGTGACGAAGAAGGCGGCCTGCGCGTCGAGTTCGGCCCGGCCGGTCACCGTCACCTTGATCGGTGACGGGCGCAGGCCCCGGGCGACGCGCCGCTGCCGCCGGGCGGCCGAGCGGACGAGCAGGCGCGGGTTGTCGTTGCGGACGGTGGCCGCCCCGACGAAGATCGCGTCGCAGGTCGCGCGCACCGCATCGACCCGGTCGAAGTCGGCGTCGTTCGAGAGCCGCAGCCGCTTCACCGAGGTGCAGTCGAGATAGCCGTCGATCGACATGCCGCAGCTCAGCACCGTGTAGGGGCGCTCAACCATCGCCGGCCCCCCGGGTCCGGTCGGGCCACACGAGCACCGCCGCACCGGGCAGGCTGGCGACGAGCACGAGCACGCCGTACACGGTGGCCGTCGCCACCCCGGCCCCGGCGCCCAGGCCGGAGGCGGCGAACAGCCAGGCCGCCGCGCCCTCCCGCGGCCCCCAGCCGCCGACGTTCGCCGGCACGCTCATCGCCAGCAGCACCAGCATCGCCAGGGGCAGCAACTGGGCCAGCGACCCGGTCGAGCCGGCGGTGCGGGCGGCGACCAGGAAGGTGAGCGCGTGCCCGCCGACGACGACGATCGACGCGCCGGTGACGCCGGGCCACGTGCGCCGGGCGAGGACCCCGTGCCGGAGGTCGTCCCGGATCGCCCGCAGCGTCCGCCCGAGCAGTGAGCCGCCGGGCCGGGGCCGCGCCCGGGCGCCGCGGGCCACCAGCAGGGCTGCGGCGGTGACGATCACCAGGACGAGCGGCATCGCCGCCCGGACCGGCGAGGCCATCGCCAGCAGCACCACGACCGCGAGCGCGGCCTGCACGACCTGCCCGGCCGCGCGCTCCCAGCCGACCGCACGCAGGCCCCGCCCGACGTCGCCGGCCGCGCGCCCGTGCCGAACCCCCCGGTGGACGTCGCCGAGCACCCCGCCCGGCAAGGTCGTGTTGAGGAACTGCGACCGGTAGTAGGCGGCGAACGCGGCCGGCCACGGGATGGCGACGCCGAGGCCGCGGGCGACGAGGGTCCACCGCCACGCCGAGGCGGCGGTGGTGACGGCGCCGATCGCCGCGGCGGCCAGCAGCGAGCCGACGCTGACCGTCCGCAGCCCGTCGACGATCGGCCCGGTGCCGACCCGCCAGACCAGCGCGGAAAGGATCGCCGCCCCGCCGGCCCAGCGCAGCCCGAGAAGCCACCGACGCCGCGGCCGGTCCGCCGCCGGGGTCGCGTCGACCGGCGGCCGCTCGAGGGTGACGGTCACGCCGCCACCCCGCTCAGGACCCGTTCGACGCGGCCGGTGGTGACGGGCCAGCCGGTCAGTGCCGCTCGCCGATCGCGGGCCGCGCGCCGCAACCGGTGGCGCAGGTCGGCCTGGCCGAGCCAGCGGCCGACCGCGCCGGCCAGGGCGCCGGGGTCGTCGGGCGGGACGAGGATGCCCGGCCGCCGGCCGTCCGCGGTGCGCCCCAGCGCCTCGGGCACGCCACCGACCGCGGTGGCGAGCACCGGCAGCCCGCGGGCCAGCGCCTCGGTGATGACCATGCCGTAGGTCTCGGCCCGCGAAGCGAGGACGAGCACGTCGGCCGACGCGTAGGCGCGGTCGAGGTCGGCATCCGATCGCGAGCCGGTGAAGTCGATCCGTGCGCCGATGCCGTCGGCCACGGCCCGGCATCGGAGCCGGGCGACGAAGCCGACGTCGCGGTCGAGCGGGCCGACGACGGCACAGCGCCACGGCCGGCCGACCAGCGCGCCCAGCGCGGCGACCAGCACGTCATGGCCCTTGTGCGGGCTCACCGCCCCGACGCAGAGCAGCGCGCCCCCGGTCGGGGTCCCGGCGGCGAGGCCGGCCGGGTCGGTGCCGGGCACGGCCACGTGCACGGTGCCCGGCGCGAGCCCGTAGCGATCGACCAGCCACTGCCGCGTCCAGGCGCTCGTGGTGATCACCGCGGCCGCCGCGGAGAGGACGGCCCGTTCCGGCTCGCCGGTGTCGAGGGGCATGTGCACCAGGACCACCAGCCGGAGCCGCGCCGCCTGGGGGACGAGCACGGCCGGCGCCGCCGACGCGACCAGCCCGTCGACCAGGACCGTCGCCCGGTCGGGAACGGCCGCGACGGCAACAGCGAGGGCCGCGTTCGCGGCGGCTTCCGGCATGCGGCCACGCCCCCGGGATGCCGTGCTCCCGCACGTCCCACCCGGCGGCGGTCAGCCCGGCGCAGACCCGGCGGTCGTAGGCGTTGCCGCCGCTCGGCCGGCGCGGGTCGTCGATGCCGTCCGGCACGACCACGTGGACGCGGTTCACAGTGTCCGCTCGTAACTCGCCCAGGCGATGTGCGACTCGTGCAGCGTGACGGCGAGAGCCAGCGATCTCGCGGCGCCGTCGCCGAGGGCGCCGGCGTGGATGCGGCCGGCGAGCCGGTCGGCGATCACCCGGGCCAGGCCTCGGTCGAGGTGTTGCTGCCGGCGAACGCCGCTTCGTCGTCGAGGTTGCGGTAGGTCAGCTCGCCGAGCACGGCGTGCAGCTGGTCGGCGGCCCGGCCGATGTCGACCACGATGCCGTCGGCGTCGAGATCGGCGCGACGGAAGGTCGCGTCCACGACGTAGGTCGCGCCGTGCAGCCGCTGGGCCGGGCCGAAGACCTCGCCGCGGAAGCTGTGGGCGATCATCATGTGGTCGCGGACGGTCACGCTGAACATGCCGGTCACCCCTCGCCGTAGGTGACGCTGTGGCACAGCGCCGGGCGGCGGCCGTCGGCGAGGCGGGGCAGCACGTCGGGCAGCTCCTCGAACGGCGACGCGCCGGTCAGCAGCGCGTCGAACGCCGGATCGCGCAGCAGCTCGAGGGCCAGGGCCAGCCGGTCGGTCGTCGTCCGGTTGGCCCGGCGGGCGGGCGCGACCTTCCCGACCTGGCTGGACCGGATGCCGAGGCGCCGGGAGTGGAAGGCGCCGCCCAGCGACAGCGTCACGTCGGCGTCGCCGTACCAGCTGAGGTCGAGGACCGTGCCCTCCGGCGCGAGCAGGTCGAGCGCCAGCTGCAGCCCGGCCGACGTGGCGCTGGTGTGCACGACGAGGTCGCGCTCGCCGGTGGCGTCCTCCGGCCGGGCGAACCCGACGCCCAGCTGCGCGGCGATCTCGGCCCGGCCGGCGTCGATGTCGACGAGGGTCACCTCGACGGCGGGGTACCGCGCGAGCAGCCGGGCGACACAGCAGCCGACCATGCCGGCCCCGACGACGGTGATCCGATCACCGACGAGCGGCGCGGCGTCCCACAGCGCGTTGACCGCCGTCTCCACCGTCCCGGCGAGCACGGCCCGCGACGCCGGCACGCCGTCCGGCACCGGGATCACCGCCCGGGCCGGCACCACGTAGGCCGTCTGGTGCGGGTACAGGCAGAAGACGGTGCGGTCCTGCAGGTGGCGCGGCCCGTGCTCCACCACGCCGACGTTGAGGTAGCCGTATTTCACCGGCCCGGGCAGCTCGCCCTCCTGGAACGGCGCCCGCATCGCGGCGTACTGGTCCTTCGGCACGCGCCCTTGGAACACCAGCGTCTCCGTGCCGCGGCTGATGCCGGAGTGCAGGGTGCGGACGACGACGTCGTCCGGGCCGGGCGGCGCGAGGGTCGCGGGCCGGATCTCACCCGCACCGGGTGCCTGCACCCAGAACGCCCGGGCCTCTCGCCGCACCGCCGTCATCGCCGTCCGGACCTCTCGCTGAACCGCGTGCTCGTGCACGCCGTACCAATCCTGTACCTCATAGACACGGAGGCAAGGGTGCTGACGGTTCGAACCGGCCCGGTCGCGGGCCTGACCGCCGCGATCACGCTGCTCGCCGCGCTGGCGGTGACGGTCGGGCTCGGGCCGGCGGGCTGGATCGCCGGCGCGGTCGCGGCAGCCGGGGTCAACGCGGTCGTGCGGTACGCGTTCGCCCGGCCGGGCGTCGCGGCGTTCGGGCCGGCCGACCGGGTCACGCTGGCCCGGGCCAACCTCGCCGCCGGCGTGGCCGCGCTGGTCGCCGACTCCCTGGACCGGTCCATCTCCGTGGCCGCGCTGGTCGCCCTGGCCTCCGCCGCGCTCCTCCTCGATGCGGTGGACGGCTGGATCGCGCGGCGCACCGGCACCGTCACCCCGCACGGGGCGCGCTTCGACATGGAGGTCGACGCGTTCCTGATCCTCGTGCTCAGCGGGTACGTCGCCCGGCTGCTGGGCCCGTGGGTGCTGGCGATCGGGGCGGCCCGCTACCTGTTCGGGCTGGCCGGCCGCCGATGGTCGTGGCTGCGCGAGCCGACCCCGCCGCGCTACTGGTGCAAGGTCGTGGCGGCGATCCAGGGGGTCGTGCTCACCGTGGCGGCGGCGGGCTTGCTGCCCGGTCCGCTGATCGTGCTGGCGGTGGCCGCCGCGCTCGCGCTGCTCGCCGAGTCGTTCGGAAACGACGTGCGGTGGCTCTGGCTGCGGCACCGCGGCCAGGACGTCGTGGACCGGTCGACGTTGCCTCTCGTGCTCACCGGCCTCGCCTTCCTGCTCGTGTGGGCCGCCCTGGTGGCGCCGAACCACCTCGAACAGCTGACGCCGGGCGCCTTCCTCCGGGTGCCGGTCGAGGGCCTCGTCGTGCTCGTCACCGGCCTCGTGCTGCCGACGAGACTGCGGTCGGGCTTCGCGGTGCTCGTCGGGCTGCTGCTCGGGATGGTGGGGGTCGTCAAGGTCCTCGATGTGGGCTTCTACAACCAGCTCGGCCGGCCGTTCAACCCGGTGTCGGACTGGGGGTCGTTCGGGCCTGCGGCCGGCGTGCTGCGCGACTCGGTCGGGCCGGGGTGGGCCGTCGTGGCCGAGCTCGCCGCGGTGCTCGCCGGCATCGCCGTCGTCGTCCTCGTCCCGCTGTCGATGCTGCGGCTGAGCCGGGTCGCCGCCAGGCACCGGCGCGGATCGCTGCGGGCGCTCGGCGCGCTCGGTGCGGTCTGGGTGGTCTGCGCCGTCTCCGGCGTGCAGATCGTCGCCGGGGCACCGGTCGCCTCCACCAGCGCGGCCGGCCTGGCCTACGACCAGATCCACGCCGTCCGGTCCGCGATCGCCGACGAGCACCGGTTCTCCCACGCGCTCTCGGCCGGCGACCGGTTCGCGCAGGAGCCGGGAAGCGACCTGCTCACCGGGCTGCGGGGCAAGGACGTCATCGTGGCGTTCGTCGAGAGCTACGGCAGGGTGGCCGTGCAGGGTTCGTCGTTCTCGCCGCAGGTGGACGACGTGCTCAGGTCCGGCACCCGCAGCCTCGCGGCCGCCGGCTTCGCGTCCCGCAGCGCGTTCCTCACGTCACCGACGTTCGGCGGTATCAGCTGGCTGGCGCACTCCACCCTGCAGTCGGGGCTGTGGATCAGCAGCCAGCAGCGCTACGACAAGCTCGTCGAGGGCGACCACTTCACGCTGAGCCGCGCGTTCCAGCGGGCGGGGTGGCGGACGGTCGACGACGTGCCGTCGAACTACCGGGACTGGGCGGTCGGCCGGTCGTTCTACCACTACGACAAGATCTACGACCGGCGCAACGTCGGCTACCGCGGCCCGTCGTTCAGCTACGCCGCGATGCCCGACCAGTACGTGCTGTCGGCGTTCCGGCAGCGCGAGCTCGCGGCGCCGCACCACCGCCCGGTGATGGCCGAGATCGACCTCGTCTCGTCGCACACGCCGTGGGCGCCGCTGCCGCACCCGGTCGATTGGAACGCCGTCGGCGACGGGACGATCTTCGAGGGCATGCCCGAGCAGGGCCGCACCCCGCAGGAGGTGTGGCAGCACGCGAGCGATGTGCAGGCGGCGTACGGGCAGTCGATCCGGTACACGCTCAGCACGCTGGTGTCGTTCGTGACGACGTTCCACGACAAGAACCTGGTGCTGGTGGTGCTCGGCGATCATCAGCCGGCCACGATCGTGAGCGGGACGCAGGCGAGCCACGACGTGCCGATCAGCGTGATCAGCGCCGACCCGTCGGTCATGGACCGGATCGCGGCGTGGGGCTGGCCGGACGGGCTGCTGCCGGGCGCGAAGGCCCCGGTGTGGCCGATGGACAGCTTCCGCGACCGGTTCCTGACCGCCTACGGCCCGCAGCCGACGCCGCTGGCCGCGCACCGCTGAGGCCGCGGCCTTTCGGGCTAAGCCAGCGCCGGCACGCCTTCGGGCAGGTTCAGGGTGAACCACACGGTCTTGCCGGATTCGTCGGCCGAGCGGGTGACGCCCCAGTCGTCGGAGAGCACGTCGACCATCGACAGCCCGCGGCCGTGCAGATCCTCGGGCGCGGCGTGGGCGATCTCGATCCGTCCGCTGTCGTGGTCGTGCACCTCGATGCGCACCGCCCGCGGCCCCCGCTCGACCCGGACCCGGAACGGGCTGTGGGCGTGCACGACCGAGTTGGTCGCCAGCTCGGACACCATCAGGACGAGGACGTCGAGCACCTCCTGGCTCAGCCCGGCCAGGGTTTCGGTGACGAAGCGCCGGGCCGCGGCGACCGACCGCGGCTCGCCGGGCCAGGTCCGGTCGGAGCTCATTGCGTCATCGGCAGCGTCGAGGCCAGGCCGGCCAGTTCGATGACCCGGCGCACCATGGCCGAAGGGTGGTGCAGCTCGACCCGGCCGACCCGCTGGGCGGCGGTGATCAGCAACGCGATGCCCGAGCTGTCCATGAAGCGCAGGTCGCGCAGTTCGAAGATCACCTTGGTTGGTTGCCGGTCGAGGATCTCGTCCAGCGCCGCACGCAGGGGCGCGACGCTGGAGATGTCGACCTCACCGCCGATGGTGACGACGAGCTCGGCCCCGTTGTCGGCCATCGGCTCCAACCAGGCACCGTTGCGGCCGTCCCGACTCTTCACTTCCGCCATTGCAGCCCCAGAATCGCCGTGTCGTCATCGCACCCCTCCGGTGCGAGGGTGCTCATCAGCCGGTCGATCAACGCCTCGCCGCCGAGGTCGGCGGCCACCGCGGTGTCGTACAGCCGGCGCAGCCCGTCGTCGAGCGTCTCCGCGCGCCGCTCGATGAGGCCGTCGGTGTAGGCCAGCAGCGTCGCGCCGGCCGGGATCGGGATGGTCGTCGCGCTGTACGGCGGCGCGACCGGCACGCCGATCGGCGGCCCGGTCGGCGCCGCGACGAACTCGGTCCGCTCGCCGCTCACCAGCAGCGGCGGCAGGTGGCCGGCGTTCGCGATCGTGACCTCGTGCCGGGCCACGTCGGCCACCCCGCACAGCAGGGTCGCGAAGTGCTGGTCCCGCTGGACGTCGAGCAGGCGGGTGAGCGCGTTCAGGACCTCGGCCGGCTGGTGCCCCTCGCTCACGAACCCGCGGATCGCGAACAGCAGTGAGGCCATCACCGAGCCGGCGGCGACGCCTCGCCCCGAGACGTCGCCGACCGCGAAGAAGAAGCGCTGCTCGTCGAGCGGCACGACGTCGTACCAGTCGCCACCGATGTCGACGCCGGACGCGCCCGGTACGTAGCGCGCCGTCAGCTGCATGCCCGGCACGTCCGGCAACTCCTTCGGCAGCAGCGCGTGCTGGAGGGTCTCGGCGATCGTGCGCTGCTCGCCCAGCAGGGTGCGCACCTCACCGGTCAGCCGCTCCGCGGCCCGCCGGCGGCGGACGAGACGCTCGGCCGTCCAGGCGGCGGCGATCGTCACCAGAAGGCCGGCGATCGCGACGATCCACCACAGGGCGCCCGAGATCGATCCGCCGAGCTGCGTGGTCGACGACGCCACCAGCGTCAGCGCTCCGGCGCCGAACGGCACGACGGCCGTCGCGGTCCGGCCGCGGACGGGCGGGTGGTCGATGTTCGTCTCGAGCAGCCGGTCGGCCTTCGGTGACCGACCGAGGTACAGCGCGAAGCGCAGGTTCCCGAACGGCGAGCCCCGCTGGATCGTCGCCCGCCGGTTCGGCGGCAGTTGCCCCTCGGCGTAGACGACGTAGCTCGCGGCCGCGCCGGAGGACGGGAACGCATACCCGAGCCGGTAGCGCGGGCCGGCCAGCGGGCCGGCGAGGCTCACCGCCGTCCGGCCCTGCGCGCTCGAGAGGAAGGCGGCATTCCGGTCGGGCGACTGCGCGAGCAGAGAGGGCACGCCGACGGTGGCCATGGCCGTGGGCCGACCGCCGCGAAGCTCCCACAGCGTCGCCGAGACGAACGGCCCGTCCTTGCCGACGTAGGCGGTCATGTAGTCGCGGAACGGGGCAGCCGCGCCGTTGCTCGTCGCGGCGATCTCGGCCGCCGACGCCATCGGGGTCTGGATGGTGGGCAGCAGGGCCTGCAGGACGGCACCGGTCTGCCGGGTCTGCAGGCGCAGCAGGCGCCCCTCGTTGCGGTTGTTGACGACGTAGCAGGCAAGGGACAGCAGCGCGGTGATCACCAGGCCGATGGCCAGGACGGCGACCCCCAGCCCGCTCGGCCGGACCCGTCGATCGGTGCTCGGCCGGCTGCGGGGGCGGGCGGGAGCAGGCGGCGAACCCTGCGGCGCGCGATGTCGCGCGACCGGGGGCTTGAGCTCGACCACGACAGCTCCCTCGAGCGGCACAACAGGCGTTTGGGACCGCGCGGGCGAGCCTAACGCGCCCACGAGCGATTTGCGTGGTTCCGCCGTCCACCGGCCGACGCGCCGCTCGCTAGGCTGCTGGGCATGGTCATCGTGATGGCGCCCGGCGCCACGGACGCCGACATCACGAACATCGTCACCCACATCGAGGCCCACAACGGGCAGGCCTTCGTCAGCCGCGGTGTCATGCGGACGATCATCGGCGTCGTCGGCACCGAGGACGTCCTCGAGACGCTCGACGTCGAGGGGCTGCCGGGCGTCGTCGAGACGATGCGCATCACCGCCCCCTACAAGCTGGTGTCGGCCCAGAACCACACCAAGCGCACCACGATCCGGGTCGGCGGCGTGCCGATCGGCCCGGACACCTTCACCTTCATCGCCGGCCCGTGCGCGGTCGAGACGCCGGAGCAGACCTTCGAGGCGGCCCGGATGGCGAAGAGCGCCGGGGCCACGCTGCTGCGCGGGGGCGCCTTCAAGCCCCGCACCTCGCCGTACGCGTTCCAGGGGCTCGGGATCGAAGGCCTGCGCATCCTGGCCGCCGTGCGCGACGAGATCGGCCTGCCCGTCGTCACCGAGGTGATGGACGCCGCCGACGTCGAGGTCGTGGCCGAGCACGCCGACATGCTGCAGATCGGCACCCGCAACATGCAGAACTTCGGGCTGCTGCAGGCGGCGGGCCGGGCCGGCAAGCCGGTCATGCTCAAGCGCGGGCTCACCGCCACCTACGAGGAATGGCTGATGGCGGCCGAGTACATCGCGCAGCGCGGCAACCTCGACATCGTCCTGTGCGAGCGCGGCGTCCGCTCCTTCGAGCCGGCGATCCGCAACATGCTCGACGTCTCGGCCGTCGCCATGGTGCAGCGCCAGTCGCACCTGCCGGTGATCGTCGACCCGTCGCACGCGGCCGGACGGCGCGACCTCGTGGTGCCGCTCGCCCGCGCGGGCATGGCCGCCGGCGCCGACGGCGTGATGGTCGACGTCCACCCCCACCCGGAGACCGCGCTCTGCGACGGCGCGCAGGCGCTGTTCGGTGACGCGCTGGCCGAGCTGGCCCAGGCCGTCGCGACGATCCCGCCGCTGCTCGGCCGGACCTCGGCCGCGCACCTCGCCGGCTGACGCCTACCGCGGCCCGGGCGGCGCCGGGTCGGTCAGCGCGGCGGCTCGCCGAAGCCGGGCTGCGGGCCGAAGCCCGGCTGCTCGCCGTAGCCCGGCGGCGGGGCGCCGAGCCCGGGCTGGCCCGGAGCCTGCGGCGGGCCGTAGCCGGGCGGCTGGCCGTAGCCGGACGGCGGGCCGTAGCCGGGCGGCGGGCCGTAGCCGGGCGGCGGCGGCGCGTTGAACGAGGGCTGCTGGCCCGGGTAGCCGGGCGGCGGGCCGCCGTAGTACTGCGCCGACTGCAGCTCGTTCTTGTGCCGCGAGCGCTTCACGTACCCGACGATGAGCAGCACGACGGCCGCGATCAGGAACAGCACGCCGCCGACGATCAGCAGCGCCCCGGTGACCGTGCCGGTCGCGATCGACTTGCCGAACGCGATCTTGGCGTCCGGTGCCGTGTCGTTCGTCGCCTGGGTGGCGACCTTGTAGGTGCCGGCCTCGGTGATCGAGAACTGGTACAGCGCGACGCCGTGGTGGCTGCCGGCGTCGTAGGTGAGGATCTTGATCTTGTTGTCCGACCGGCCACCGTACGGCGTCGTCAGCGTCTGGATCTTGCCCGACGGGCTCTGCAGCGCGACCCCGACCGCCGGCACCTGCTTGATGTTGCTGTCGACGCCGTTCGCCTCGTAGTAGGCCACGTAGCCGCCGGTGTGCGTGAACGTCACCGAACCGGTCGTCGTCGGCACGTCGACCCGCTGGAACTTGTTCGCCTCCCCGACCGACTTGGTCGCGATGACGATGCCACCCGCCACGAACAGCGCGACGGCCAGGACGAGGAAGATCCAGCCGAGCCGGCGCGGCGTGCGGCCGCGCAGCGGCCCGCCGGGCGGCACGGGTTGCGCACCGTAGGGCGGCGGCGGGTACGCCGAGGGCGGGCCGGGCGGGTTCGGATAGCTCATGGGCCGAGAGTCTGCCCGACTACTGACCCATCAGGGGTCCCAACACGTCGATGGCGTGCTCGAGAGCGTCGTCATCGACATCCAGATGCGTGACCAGGCGGAGGAAACGCGGTCCCAAAGCGGACACGAGCACCCCGGCCTGGGCCGCGGCCGTGGCGACCGACCCGGCATCGGCGACGTCGAGGACGACGATGTTGGTCTCGATCGTCGCCGGGTCGCGCGCCTAGCGCCTCGGCCAGGCGCGCGGGCGCGGGCGTGATCGTCGGCCAGCCGGTCGATGTTGTGGTCGAGCGCGTAGCAGGCCGGCCGCGGCGAGGATGCCGACCTGCCGCATGCCGGCGCCGTACCGCTTGCGCCACACGCGGGCCTCGCGCGATGCGCTCGGCCGTCGGACGACGAGCACCGAGCCCGACCGGCGCGCCGAGCCCCTTCGACAGGCAGACCGACACCGTGTCGAAGCCGGCCGCGAGCTCGGCGCAGCGGCGTGCCGGTGGCGACGTGCGCGTTCCAGAGCCGGGCGCCGTCGAGGTGCAGGCCGAGCCCGTGCGCCGCGGGCCAGTTCGGCACCGCCGCGACCTGCGTGGCCGGCTGGACCGTCCCGCCACCGAAGTTGTGGGTGTTCTCGACCTCGATCGCGGCGGTCGAGACGAGGTACGGGCCGGCGTCGGGCGCGATCAGCGATCGCGACCGCATCGACGTCGAGCAGCCCGCGGACCGCGGCCCAGGTGCGGAAGGTGATGCCGGAGAACGACGGCGGCGGCCCCGAGCTCGGCCCGGGCGACGTGCGCCAGCGAGTCGCAGACGAGCTCCTGGCCGGGCCGGACGAGCAGCCGCAGCCCGAGCTGGTTGCCGAGCGACCCGCTCGGCACGAACAGCCCGGCCTCGTGGCCGAGCAGGTCGGCGACCCGCGCGCTCGAGCGCGGTGACGGTCGGGTCCTCGCCGTAGACGTCGTCGCCGACCTCGGCCTCGGCCATCGCGGCGCGCATCCCCGGCGTCGGACGGGTGACGGTGTCCGAGCGCAGATCGACGATCGTCACTCCGCCTCGCGCCTCCGGCGGTCGGCGACGAGGCGTTCGGCGACCCGGAACGCGAGCTCCAGTGACTGCTCGATGTTCAGCCGCGGGTCGCAGGCCGTCTCGTAGCGCCGCGCCAGATCGGCCGCGGTCAGCTCGGCCGTCCCGCCGATGCACTCGGTGACGTCGTCGCCGGTGAGCTCGACGTGCAGCCCGCCCGGATGGGTGCCCAGCGCCGCGTGCACGTCGAAGAAGCCGTCGACCTCGTCGATGATCCGGTCGAGGTGCCGGGTCTTGACGCCGTCGGCGGTCTCCTCGGTGTTGCCGTGCATCGGGTCGCACTGCCAGATGACCTGGTGCCCGGTCGAGCTGACCTTCTCGACGATCGCCGGCAGCACGTCGCGGACCCTCGAATTCGACATCCGGCTGATCAGCGTGAGCCGGCCGGGCTCGTTGGCCGGGTCCAGCCGCTCGACGAGTTCGGCGGCGAACTCCGGCGTCGTGGTCGGGCCGAGCTTCACGCCGATCGGGTTGGCCATGCCGGGAGACGAAGTCGAGGTGCGCGCCGTCCATCTGCCGGGTGCGCTCACCGACCCAGACGAAGTGCGCCGAGAGGTCGTAGGCGCGGCCGTCCTCGACCCGGGTCAGGGCCCGCTCGTACTCGAGGATGAGCGCCTCGTGCGACGCGTAGAGCTCGACGCCGTCGAGCGCGGCGTCGTGCACGCCGCACGCCCGCATGAACCGCACGGCCCGGTCGATCTCCGACGCCAGCTTCTCGTAGCGCAGGCCGGTGTCGGTATCGCGGGCGAAGGCGGTGTTCCAGGCGTGCACCCGGTCCAGGGCGGCCAGCCCGCCACCGGCGTAGGCCCGCAGGAGGTTCAGCGTGGACGCCGCGGTCGAGTAGGCCCGCACGATGCGGCGCGGGTCGGGCGTGCGGTCGCCGACGAGCTCGTTGACCATGTCGCCGCGGTAGGACAGCCTGCCCGGTCGCGTCGATGTCGGCCGAGCGCGGCTTGGCGTACTGGCCGGCGATCCGGCCGAGCTTCACCACCGGCATGGACGCGCCGTAGGTCAGGACGACCGCCATCTGCAGCAGCACCCGTACCTTGCCGGCGATGTCGGCCTGCGAGGACGTCGCGAAGGTCTCGGCGCAGTCGCCGCCCTGCAGCAGGAACGCCTCGCCCCGCGCCACCGCCGCGAGCCGCTCGCGCAGCAGGTCGACCTCGGAGGCCACCACCAGCGGCGGCATGCCGGCCAGCGTGCGCGCGGCGTCGCGCAGCGCCCCGTCGTCCGGCCAGTTCGGCTGCTGGGCGGCCGGCAGCGAACGCCACGCGTCCAGGCCCAGGTCGTCCACTGCGGTCACGCTCCAAGACTAGGTGTCCCGGCCAAGCAAGCTGGCCGGTGGGGCGCCACCGGGTGACGGTCAGCCGAAGAAGACCTCGGCCTCGCCGTAGAGCTCCGGCGTCACCAGCTTGAGCTCGGTGGTCGCGTCGGCGAGCGGCACCCGGACGATGTCGGTGCCCCGCAGGGCGACCATCTTGCCCCAGTCGCTCTCGCTGACCGCGTCGATCGCGTGCAGGCCGAAGCGGGTGGCGAGCATCCGGTCGAACGCCGTCGGCGTGCCGCCGCGCTGGATGTGCCCGAGCACGGTCGTGCGGGCCTCCTTGCCGGTGTTCTTCTCGATCTCGCCGGCCAGCCACTCGCCGATCCCGCCGAGCCGGACGTGCCCGAACGCGTCGAGCCCCTTCTCCAGTACCGCGTTCTCGCCGCCGTCGGGCGTCGCGCCCTCGGCCACCACGATGATCGGCGCGTAGTGGGCCTGGAACCGGCTCTCCACATAGGAGCAGACCCGTTCCAGCGAGAACGGCTGCTCGGGGATGAGGATGACGTTCGCGCCACCGGCCATGCCGGCGTGCAGGGCGATCCAGCCCGCGTGCCGCCCCATGACCTCGACGATCAGCGCGCGGTGGTGCGACTCGGCCGTGGTGTGCAGCCGGTCGATCGCCTCCATCGCGATGTTCACCGCGGTGTCGAAGCCGAAGGTGTAGTCGGTGGCGTTGAGGTCGTTGTCGATCGTCTTCGGCACGCCGACGACGTGGACGCCCCGCTCGGCGAGCTGGGTGGCCACGCCGAGGGTGTCCTCGCCGCCGATCGCGATCAGCGCGTCGACCCCGGAGCGGTGCAGGTTCTCGGTGATGCGGTCGACGCCGCCCTCGATCTTGAACGGGTTGGTCCGGGACGAGCCGAGGATCGTGCCGCCCCGGGGCAGGATGCCGCGAACCTCCTGGATGCCGAGCGGCATCGTGATGTTCTCGAGCGGTCCCCGCCAGCCGTCGCGAAACCCGACGAACTCGTGGCCGTAGATGCCGACGCCCTTGCGGACGACGGCGCGGATGACCGCGTTGAGTCCTGGGCAGTCGCCGCCACCCGTCAGCACTCCGATGCGCATGAGTCGGAACCCTAGGCCATCACCGACGGGCGCCGACGATTGCCCGGGCCCCGAACAAATTCCGCGCGGGAGTCAGCGATGCGCGAAGTAGGCGGTGAACGCCGCCCCGCCCTCGTACTGCTGCACGAAGTCGGAGTACCAGATCGTGGTCTGCCCGGCCGCCGGGTCGTTCTGGTCGAAGTAGGTCTGCTCGGCCGTCCCGTCGCCGTGGATGCCGGTGATCACCACGGCGTGGAAGCCGGGGTTGATGTCCTTCGCCACCATGATCGGGCCGTAGCTCTGCAGCCAGTTCGCGAACATGTTCGGGTAGCCGCAGGCGCCGCCCTCCAGCTGCAGGCCGAGCTGGGTCACCGCGTTCTGGAACTCGTCCGACGACGCGCCGTCCTGCATGGCGTGCTGCAGGTTGGTCTCGTTCGCGACCTCCTCGGCCGTGCCCTTGCCGGTCAGCATGGCCAGCGAGGCCGCCCAACAACTCATGTCGGTCGGTTGCATCACGAGGTTGACGGGGTAGGAGACGTCAACCGGCTCACAGGTCTGTTCTTCGTCGCCCATGGTGTCGATGGTCGCCGCCGGCGGCTCGGCCCGGAACGGCCATCAGGCCGTCCGGTCGGGCTGCCCTCAGGGGCGATCGGTACTTTGCGTGCCGGCGATGGCCCGCCACCGGGCCAGGTTGTGCCGGGCGTCGGCCAGCGCGTCGTGCTGGTCGGCGGGCGCGGCCGGCAGCGGCGGGCTGCCGGCGTCCTCCCACCGCTGCCGCAGTTCGTGGGTGAAGCGCGGGATCGCCCGCGGCAGGGCCCGCATGTCGCCCCAGAGCTGGCCCAGCGCCACGTGGTCGTAGGCCGACATCCAGGCCCAGAGCTCGATCGGTTCGCTCGGCTCGGTCAGGAACGCGAGCAGGTCGGCCCGGATGCGCTCGAGCGAGCGCCAGGCCGGGTCGGCCGGCGGCGGCAGCTTGTCCAGGACGTTGCGCCGGACCCAGTTGATCGCCTTCGACGGGTCGAACTCGGTCGAGACGGCGTAGAACTCCCGGCCGGTCTCGTCGACGACGCCGATGGAGACGAGATCGATCGTCGTGCCGTCCTCGATGAACTCGCAGTCGTAGAAGAAGCGCACGCCGTTCAGACTGCCCTGGCTCGCTGCGGGTCAGGACGCCCGGGTGCCCGGGACGCGGTCGCCGATCTCCCGCACGGCCTCGCGTTCCCGGCTGCCGAAGCCGACGTCCTTGCCCTCGGCGGCCTTCACCTTGGCCGCGTACTGGTCGACGTACTCCTGGCCGGAGAGCTGCATGAGCTCGTAGAGGATCTCATCGGTCATCGACCGCTCGACGAACCGGTCGCCCGACATACCTTCGTAGCGGCTGAAGTCCAGCGGCTTGCCGACCCGGACGCCGGGCCGGGGACGCAGCTTCGGGAACAGCCGGCCGGGCGGCTGGATGATCGCGGTGTTGACCATCGCGCACGGGATCACCACCGCGCCCGACTCGAGCGCCAGGCGGGCCACGCCGGTCTTGCCCCGGTAGAGCCGGCCGTCCGGCGACCGGGTGCCCTCGGGGTAGATCCCGAGCAGCGCGTTCTCGCCCGCGCGCAGGACCCGCACCCCGGTGTTGAGGGCGGCCTGGGCGGCGTCCTTGTCCGACCGGTCGATCGGAACCTGCCCGACGCCGGAGAAGAACATTCGGGAGAAGAAGCCCTTGATCCCGGGGGTGGTGAAGTACTCGGCCTTGGCCAGGAAGGTCACCTTGCGCGGCATCAGCAGGGGCATGAAGAAGGAGTCGCAGAAGGAGAGGTGGTTGCTGGCCAGGATGGCCGGCCGGTCATCCGGGATGTTCTCCCGGCCCTCGATCCAGGGCCGCCACAGCAGCCGCAGCAGCGGTCCGAGGAAGACGAACTTGGCGAGCCAAAAACCCACAGCTTCTCCCGCACGCCAGCATCGAATTCCGGTTGGACTCCCCTGGCGACACTAGTGCCGTGGCCGGGCCGTTACCAACCTGCCGGTCCGGCTCGCCGCCGTTACCCGGCGGCAGGCAGAATGAAGGCCCACTGTCGAGGTCTGGAGGTCCAGGTGGCACTCGTCCCCGACGCCGAGCCGTTCGCACACGACGGCGGCCCGATCGGAGTCGTGGTCAGCCATGGCTTCACCGGCACGCCGGTCAGCATGCGGCCCTGGGCCGACCACCTGGCCGCGGCCGGCTACACCGTCCGGCTACCCCTGCTGCCCGGGCACGGCCTGACCTGGCGCGAGACGAATGCCAGCCGGTGGCCGCAGTGGTACGACGCGATCGAGTCGACGTTCCTCGACCTCACCGAGCGCTGCGAGCGGGTCTTCGCGGTCGGGCTGTCGATGGGGGGCACGCTCGTCACCCGGCTGGCCGAGTTGCACCCCGAACTCGTCGCCGGTCTGGTGCTCGTCAACCCGGCCTACGCCACCCGCCGCTTCGACGCCAAGTTCGCGCCGTTCATCTCGTGGGCGGTGAAGTCCCGTCCGGCCATCGGCGGCGACATCAAGAAGCCCGGAGCGGACGAGGGTGCCGCCGACCGCACGCCGGTCGTCGCGTTCGCCTCGCTGCAGAAGCTGTGGAAGGTGACGCTGGGCGATCTGGCCCAGGTCCGGGCGCCGGTCCTCATGTACCGCTCGCGCGAGGACCACGTGGTCGACGACCTCTCCGGCCAGCTGCTCAAGGCGCGGGCGGTGAACACGACGGTCCGGGAAGTCGTCCTCGAGAACAGCTACCACGTGGCTACCCTCGACTACGACGCCCCCACGATCTTCGCGGGCAGCGTCGAGTTCATCGAGTCGCTCGCCGGCGCGACCACCCTGGGGGACCCCACGACATGACCTCGCGGGAGCAGCCGGGGGCGGGCGGCCCCGAGTCGGGTCGCCTGGACAACGGCCTGCGCGCTCCGGCGTACGTCCCCCTGACCGATGTCGAGGCGTCGGTCGGCGAGCACCTGCTCAACGCGCTGGGCCGGGCCCGGATCGCCGCCTACCTCGGCCCGGCCGAGAGCGATCAGCGGCGGCTGTTCGTCGCCTCGGACGAGCGGGTCGACGCCCGCACCATCGTCGCCGCCGCCGTCCGGGCGCTCGGCGGTGCGGAGCCGGAGATCGGGCCCGCGCCCGATCCGCTCGCCGGCGTCGACACCGACTCCGCGTTCCAGGCGCTGATCGCCGATTGGCACGTCGACACCACCGCCGCCGTGCGCGAGGCCGAGCGCGACCTCAGCCGCGAGGACGCCGAGTGGCGAGCCCGGCTGATCAAGCCGCCCGCCCGCGACGAGGTCTGGCTCGACGAGGACCACTACATCCCGCCGCCCCCCCCGCCGCTGCCTCGGCTGGCCGCGCCCACGATCCTGGCGATGTCGGTGCTCGTGATCTCGATCGTGGTGCTCGGCCTGGGCGGCGAGCTCGGCCTGGCCGGCAACCTCACCCTCGTCCTCGGCATCGGCGGGCTGCTGCTCGGCGCCGGCATCCTGTTCAGCCGGCTGCGCGAGCACCACTGCGACGAGGACGACGACGGCTCGGCGATCTGAGCCGCTACAGCGACAGGACCGCCAGGACGGCCGGGGCCACGGCAGTGCCACCGACCTCGTCGGCCGCGTGGACGTCGATGCGCTCGTCGACGAAGAACCGCCCGGCGACGGCGACCCGGCGCTCGGCCAGCGACTGCCACGCCGCCGTGCCCGGACGGTCGGAGCCGAGCGCGCTGACGATCGCCGGCGGGCTGCCCGGCACCAGCCCGTCGATCGCCGATTGCAGCTCCTGAGCCTGGTCGAGGCGTTCGGCGGCGTTGCCGATCAGCGTGGCCGAGACGAGCCGGAGGTCCTGGCCGCTCGCGCGCAGGGCCGCCAGCGCGGCGCCCGGCGGCCGCGTCCCGCCCGCCCCGGTGAAGCGGGCCTCGCGGGTGAGCACCGAGTCGAGTGCGAGCGTGGAGAGCAGCGTGTTGGCCCCGGAGCGGCGCCCGCCGGTGGCGACCACGACGCGCCCACAGCGCCGGGCGAGGGCGGCGGTCTTGTTGCGCCAGCGGCCCAGGTGCGGTCCGTTGTGGACGCAGACGGCATCCGGGTCCGCGCTGCTGATCAGGGCGGCCAGTCCGGCGCGGTCACGGCCGAAGGCGCGGGCGTCGACGGAGAGCACTCGAAGCGTCGGCACCCGGCCATCCTGCCGTAGCGGGTCGCGGCCCCCGCACCCGCCGTCCGCTCGATGCTCTTCCCCTCTGGTCCAGGCATTCCGCGTGCCTCATATTGACTGAACGAGACGGGGAGACGGGCTGTCCAGCGAGGGCCGGGACAGCTCAGCCCGCGGTGTAGCGGCGGGCGAGGTCGGCGGCGCCGATCAAGCCCGCGTCCGGGCCGAGCGCGGCGAGCTCGACCCGCGCCAGCGGCCGGAAGCCGCGCCCGGTCAGGCTGTGCGCGAACTCCTCGCGAGCCGGGTGCACGAGGATCTCCCCCGCGGCCGAGACCCCGCCGCCGATGACGAAGACGGACGGGTCGATCACCGCGGCCAGGTTGGCCAGTCCGCGCCCGAGCCAGCGCCCCATCGTGGTGCAGATCGACTGCGCGGCGGGGTCGCCGGCCTCGGCCGCCGCGGTGACGACCGGACCGGTGAGCCCGTCGACCGACCCGGCCAGGTCCAGCATCCGGGCCGCAGCCACCGGCGACTCGGCCGCCAGCTCGCGCGCGTCGCGCGCCAGCGCCCGTCCGGAGGCGTACATCTCCCAGCAGCCGAGGTTGCCGCAGGCGCAGCGCCGCCCGTCCGGCACGAGGGTCATGTGCCCGTACTCGCAGGCGATGCCGTACGCGCCGCGGTAGACCGACCCGCCGATGACGAGGCCGCCGCCGATCCCGGTCCCGAGCGTGACGCACACGACGACCGGTTCGCCCTGGGCGGCGCCGAAGCGGTACTCGGCCCAGGCGGCCGCGTTGGCGTCGTTCTCGACGACGACCGGCAGCGCGATGCGGCCGGCCAGCCCGGCCCGCAGCGGCTCGTTGCGCCAGGCGAGGTGCGGGCTGAACATCACGGTCGCGTGGTCGTTGGCGATCCAGCCGGCCGCGCCGATGCCGACCGCCGCGACGTCGTTGCGCCGGCTCAACGCGCGGACGACGTCGACGATGGTCGACTCGGTCTCGGCGACGTCGCGGCCGGGGGTGTCGCGCCGCTCCCGGTCGAGCACCCGGCCGTCCTCGTCGACGACGCCGCCGGCCACCTTCGTGCCGCCGATGTCGACGCCGATCGCGAGCGTCACGTCAGGGCTCGCGCGGATCGTCGAGGTCGATGCGCTGCACCCGCGGCGGCGGCATGGGCCGGCTGCGCCTGCCCGGATCACCGCCCTGGGCCCTCGCCACCGCCGCGTCGGTGACCGCCTTCAGCGCCGCCGCGATCGCCGTGCCGGCCTCGGCGATCCGTTCGGCGACCTCGGGGCTCTCGCCGCGCAGGATGTTCGCGAACTGGCAGATCGGGCACCACTGGCAGTCCGGTCCGCCGTGCCCGATCGCCGACTCCGGCAGCGCCCGCCGGGCCCACTCCTGCGCCGCCCCGACCAGCTTGCCGATCTCGTCGGCGAGATCCGTCCGGGGCGTCCCCGGCTCGTCGTCCTGCGACTCAGGCACCGCCCTGGCCCCCCTCTTGTCCGGCGCGCCGTTGGGCGCGCCGACCGTTGCCCGGCCGCGGTCGGGGCCGGGGCCGGCTCGCGCCCGGCGGCCACCGTTCGGGGTCCGGGGTGAACCGGACCCGCAGCTCGCGGCCGTCGAACTCGCCGCCCGCGACCGTACAGCGGCGCAGGACGCTCGGCAGCGTGAGCACCCGCCGGTTCGGCCCGACGGTGACCACCAGGTCGTCGCCGGCCCGGACGGCCTCCACGTCGGCCCGCTCGGCCAGCGGCAGGGCCAGGTGCAGGACGAACTGGTCGCCGACCGGCTCGACCCGCAGCAGGTCGGTGTGCGCCCCTGCGGGTGCCGGGTCGTCGCCCGGCAGCTCGCCGTAGAGGTCGGCGGCCACCTCGCGCAGTGCGTCGGCACCGACCGGTTCGGCCGCCCGGTAGGCCAGTTCCCGCACCGGCAGCCCGGCGAACGACTCGCGGATCTGCCCGAGCTGCTTCTGCTGGGCAGCGGCCCAGCCCTGGCGCCACTCGTCGTCGCCGGCCGGGAAGATCCGGTTCGCGATCACCAGGTCGACCGAGTACCCGTAGAGCGCGAGGGCGGTGAACGTGCGCCGGGCCTCGGCCGCCACCACCGACTCCGGCGTCAGGACGAGCCGGACGGAGGTCACCTCCGGGTCGCCCAACAGCCGCCGGACCGAGGCCAGCTCGTCGTTGAGCCGCAGCAGCGCCTCGAACAGGGTGTCGGGCGGCAGGACCTCCGAGCGGCCGAGCATCGCCGCGAGCGGGCGCATCCCCTTGGCCAGCCGCCGGTGCATCGGGAACACCCGGTCGAGGTACCAGGTCAGCGCCTCGGGCAGCGCGAGCAGCCGCAGGGTCTCGGCCGTCGGGGCGCAGTCGACGACCAGCGCGTCCCAGTGACCGGTCAGGGCGAGCTCGCGGACGGCGAGCAGGGCCAGCACCTCGTCGACCCCGGGCAGCACGGTGAGCTCGTCGGCGGTGATCGGGTCGACCCCGCCGCGGGCCAGCATGTCGACGAGGAACGCCTGCACGTCGCGCCAGGCCGCCTCGAACCGGCCCTGGGTGTCGATCTGGACGGCCCACAGGCTCCGCGCGACCTCGACCGGCTCGTCGGTGAGCTCGACGGCGAGCGCGTCGGCGAGCGAGTGGGCGATGTCGGTCGAGAGCAGCAGCGTCTTCAGGCCGCGGTCGGCCAGGCGCAGGGCGGTGGCCGACGCGGTCGTGGTCTTGCCGACGCCGCCCTTGCCGGTGAACAGGACGATCCGCACTAGACGCGCAGCCCCTCGACCCGCTTCTTGAGCTCCTTGAGCGCGGTGTCCATGACGACCCGCTCGGCCTTGCGCTTGAGCAGGCCGAGCATCGGGATGATCAGGTCGACGGTCAGCGAGTAGGTGACGTGCGTGCGGCCCGGCCGGTCCGCGCGCAGGGTGTACGTGCCGTGCTGGGCCCGCATCATCTGCCCGCGGGTCAGATGCCACTCGACGTGCTCGTCGCCGGTCCAGACGTAGCTCAGCTCGTACTGGTCACGGACGATCCCGGCGTCGAGCGTGAAGGCGACCCGCCGCGCCCGGCCGTCCGGCCCGATCTCGAGGACCTCGGCACTCTTCACCGACCCCGTCCAGTGCGGGTAGTTCGGGAAGTCGGCGATGACCGCCATGACCTGCGACGGGTCGGCGTCGATGCTGATCGACTGGGTCGACTCGTCCGGCATGGCTGCCAAGGCTACCGGGGTGGCTACCGGGGTGTAGGTCACGCGCCGGCGGTGTGGGCGGTGGTCGTGTGCCGCGTCAACCGCCCCGGGTCGAGCTGGTCGGCCAGCGCCCAGAATGCCTGCTTGGTCCGGATTCGGCACTCGTGGGTGATCCGCTCGGCCCGCGGCCGGGACAGCCGCCGGCCGGCGGCCGGGTCGAGGCGCAGGAAGAAGTGGGCGACGACCCCCTCGTGCATGGGCTCGAGCCAGACCTCGGCGGTCCCGGTCAGCCCGGCGCCGCGGCCGGTCACCGAGCGGACGGTCCAGCGCATGCCCTTCTGTCCGCGCCACTCGTCCACCGCCAGGTCGAGCGCCGGCCACCAGCGGCGCCAATTCGCCGGTTCGGCGACAATCGCAGCAACGGCCGCCGGCCGCGCGGCGAACCACGTCGAGTCGACGATGTCGATGGTGGGCACAACGACAGCATGGCATGGGGCCCACCGGCTCTCGCTGCCCACGACGGCAGGGGTTACGGTGACCCGGAACCGGCACGAACTGAGGGCCCGTTGAGGTCTGTCGAGAAGGGACCCCACGAGGTGCAAGAGCTGCATGTCGCCAGCAACATCACGACGATCACCCAGACCAACACCGCCGACTTCATATTCGAGAACGCGGCCAACCGGCCCGCGCACGTGGCCCTGCGCCGCCGGGTGGGCGGCGCCTGGGCCGACGTCACGGCGAAGCAGTTCGCCGACGAGGTCCTGGCCGTCGCCAAGGGCCTGATCGCCTCGGGCATCGCCGCCGGCGACCGCGTGGCCGTCATGAGCAAGACCCGCTACGAGTGGACGGTCGTCGACTTCGCGATCTTCACCGTCGGCGGCGTCGTCGTGCCGATCTACGAGACCTCGAGCGCGGAGCAGGTCGAGTGGATCCTCTCCGACTCCGGCGCCCGGGCGATCTTCCTCGAAACCGCCGCGCACGCCGCGATCGTCGAGACCGTGCGGCCGAACACGCCCGACCTCGAGCACGTCTGGCAGTTCGACGACGCTGCCATCGCCACGCTCGTCGAGGCCGGCAAGGGTGTCTCGGACGACGACGTGACGAAGCGCCGCGCCGCGGTCTCCCTCGACGACCTCGCCTCGATCATCTACACCTCGGGCACGACCGGCCGGCCGAAGGGTTGCGAGCTGACGCACCGGTGCTTCGTCGTCGAGGTCGTCGAGCTGCTGGACCTGCTCGCGGACTTCTTCAACGCCGAGACCTCGACCCTGCTGTTCCTGCCGATCGCGCACGTCTTCGGCCGGGCGATCGAGGTCGGCGCGCTGGCCGCCGGCTGCACGCTCGGGCACACCGCCGACGTGAAGAACCTGATCGAGGATCTCGGCGGATTCAAGCCGACCTTCGTGCTGGCCGTCCCCCGCGTCTTCGAGAAGGTCTACAACACGGCCAAGCAGCGGGCCCACGCCGACGGCAAGGGGCCGATCTTCGACCGGGCCGAGGTCATCGCGATCCGGTACTCCGAGGCCATTGCCAAGGGCCGTCCGTCCCCGTGGCTGAAGCTGCAGCATGTCCTCTTCGACAAGCTGGTCTACGGCAAGCTGCGGGCCGCACTCGGTGGCGAGTGTGTCGCCGCGGTGTCCGGCGGCGCCCCGCTGGGCGCCCGCCTCGGCCACTTCTTCCGGGGCATCGGCGTCACGATCTGCGAGGGCTACGGCCTGACCGAGACCACGGCCGGCATCACGATCAACCGCCCGAAGGCCATCAAGGTCGGCAGCGTCGGCCGGCCGGTCGGCGGCACGACGGTCCGGGTGGCCGACGACGGCGAGCTGCTGTTCAAGGCCCCGCACGTCTTCCGCGGCTACTGGCGCAACGAGGACGCCACCAAGGAGGCCCTGGAGGGCGACGGCTGGTTCCACACCGGCGACATCGGCGAGATCGACGAGGACGGGTTCGTCCGCATCACCGGTCGCAAGAAGGAGCTGATCGTCACCGCCGGTGGCAAGAACGTCGCCCCGGCCGTGCTGGAGGACCGCGTCCGCGCGCACTGGCTGATCAGCCAGTGCCTGGTCGTCGGCGACCAGCAGCCGTTCATCGCGGCCCTGATCACCATCGACCCCGAGTCCTTCCCCACCTGGCTGGAGAAGCACGGCCGACCGGCCGACACCCCGATGGCCGACGTCGTCGACGACCCGGCGCTGCGGGCCGAGATCCAGACCGCGATCGACGACGCCAACAAGGCCGTGAGCAAGGCCGAGTCGATCCGGAAGTTCACGATCCTGGCCGAGGACTGGACCGAGGCCGGCGGGCAGCTGACGCCGTCGCTGAAGCTGAAGCGCAACGTCGTGCACAAGGAAGCGGCCGGGGAGATCGAGGCGCTCTACAGCGGCGTCCGGTCGGACTGATCGCTCACCCGTCCAGCAGCGTTCGCAACCGGTCGGCCAGCAGGTCCCAGCGCCATTCGGCCTGCACCCAGGCCCGGCCGGCCGCGCCCATCCGTTGCCGCAGCGGTTCGTCGCGCAGCAGCACGACCAACCGGTCGGCGACCGCTGACACGTCCCGGCCGTCGACGAGGTAACCGGTCTCGCCGTCGCGCACCGCATCCGGCGCCCCGCCCGAGTCCCCGACGACCACCGGCAGACCGGTCGCGGATGCCTCCAGGAACACGATGCCGAGCCCCTCGACGTCCAGCCCGCCCCGGCGCGTCCGGCAGGGCATCGCGAACACGTCACCCGCGGCGAAATGGGCCGGCAGCTCCTCGTGCGGCACGCCGCCGGCGAAGACGACACAATCCTGTACCCCGAGCGACCCGGCCAGCGCCTCGAGCTCCTCCCGGAACCGTCCTGCGCCGACGAGCAGCAGCGCGGCGTCCGGTACCGACTCCCGGACCGCGGGCAGTGACCGGATCAACGTGTCCTGTCCCTTGCGCGGCACGAGACGGGAAACGCAGACGATGACCGGTCGGCCGGTCAACCCGTACCGCGCCCGCACGGCCGACCCGTCGACATCGGGCCGGAACGTGTCGACGTCCACGCCCGGCGGGAGCTGCACGAGCTGCGCCGAGGGGCCCAGCGGCCCGGCGAGCCGGCGCCGGAAGTACTCGCCGAGATAGGTCACGACGTCGCAGTGGCTTCCGATGCGGCGCAGCGCCTGGCGGCCGCCGGGCAGCGCGGCCCAGCCCGCCTCGTGGCCGTGCGTCATGGCGAGGACGCGTTCGGCCCCGGCGGCGCGCAGGGCGGGCGCGAGCAGGCCGAGCGGGGCGGCGGCGCCGAACCACACCGCGGTGCAGCCGAAGTCCTGCAACGCCGCGACCGCCCGGGCCCGGGCGGCGGGCGTGGGCAGCAGCAGCCCGGTGGGGTGCCGCAGGACCGGGAACGGTGCCGCGGCGTCGAAGCGGGCCGAGCCGGGGTGATCGGAGGCGTACACCACGAGCGACCCGGGTGGCTGCCGGACCGCGAGCTCGTGGACGAAGGACTGGATGCCGCCCTGGCGGGGCGGGAAGTCGTTGGTGACGACGAGCGTGCGCCGCGGCCGCGATGCGGTCATCGGACACCCCGGTCCGCAGCTGGCAGCACGAGTGCCGACCCTAACCGAGCAGCCGGGCCACGTACGCGCGCCACTGCCCGGTGAACCGGGTCAGCGACTCGTGCAGCACCGTGCGCAGGGCCGTGGCGGCGGCGACGTCGGGGGCGGCCGGGTCGGCGCCGACCAGCCGGTAGAACCGCACCAGGCCCCGGGCGCCGACCTCGGCCGCGATCAGCCGGCAGGCGAGCCACGCCTGCTGGTAGGCCTGCGGGGAGGTGGCGGTGGCGTCGAAGTCCGCGGCGGCCGGCAGCCGGTCCGGCCGCCGGCCGGCGGCGACGTCGGCGTGCAGTTCGGCCGCGGTGACCGTGGGCGGCTGCCCGGTGTCGAGGTTCGCTACGTACTCGGCGAACCCTTCGGCCAGCCAGCGCGGGGTCGAGTCCGTGGTGTCCCGGCCGGCGGCGATGTGGGTCACCTCGTGCCGGATCACGATGCGCCGACCGACCGCGGTCAGCCGGGCCAGCGCATCCGGGTTGACGATCAGCCGCGGGCCCAGCACGGTGCCGGTGACGGGATCAACTCCGTCCGACACCGCGGCCGCGGCGACCGAACCCGTCACCGCCGAGCCCTCACCGGCCGCGGCGGACAGTTCGGCCGGCGGGCCCGGAACGATCACGGCGACGTATCGCGTCCACGCCGTGCCCCATACCGCCGACACGGCCGGGATCGCGCCGTCGACCGCGGCGGCGACGCCTGACAGGACGCTCGGGTGGGAGTGACCGAGCACGAGACTGGACCGGCCGCGGACGACCGACAGCGGCCCGAAGTCCCACGGCCCGCGCCAGCTCGCCCCGCCGACGGCGGCCAGGCCGTCGTCCGCGGCCGCGACGACCTGTCCGCCTCGCCGCACGAACGTCCAGGACAGGACGTGACCGGTCGGTGACTGGTCGGCGCCGCGCAGCGCGTACGTCAGCGTGATGCGCACGATCACGGCCGGACGGCCGAACCGTTTCGTCGCGGTGGCCTCGGCGGCGCGGTCGTCGGTCCGGGCCAGCACCGAGTACGACCAGTGCGCCAGCGGCAACTTCGTGAGGTTCGCGAACTCGGCCGCCTGGGCCCGGCGGAACGGAGCAGCCGGGTCGGCGGCGTCGACGTCGGCCAGGAACGCCGAGCGGTCATGGGCCAGTACCGCGCGCCCGTGCCGGGCCAGCAGGCCGGCCACGTCCTTCAGCGTGGGCGCGGACATGTTCTCGGACGTGCACGCGGACAGGATCGAGCCGAGCAGCGCGAGTGCGGCGGCGGCGCTGATGAGGCGCCGCCGTCGACCGGTCAGGTCAGCCGCGTGGCACCCACGTAGTCGCTGTTGAAGGAGCTCAGCGGCACGACCGAGACGTTCTCACCCTCGGTGGGCGCCGACACCATCATCCCGTCACCGATGTAGATCGTGACGTGTCCGATCGGCTGGTAGAAGAAGATCAGGTCGCCTGGCTGCAGGTCGCTGCGCGACACGTGGTGGCCGTAGTTGTACTGGTCGGCGGCCGAGTGCGGCAGGCTCACGCCGCCGGCATGCCAGGCGGCCATCGTCAGGCCCGAGCAGTCGTACGAGCCGGGGCCGGCCGCACCGAACACGTAGGGCTTGCCGACCTGGGCGAGCGCGAACTTGACCGCACGCCGAGCGGCGGCGGTACCGGCCTTCGTCAGGTGCATGAGCGACGACGGCGAGACCGACGGGTTCGCCTGCCGCTGGTAGGCGTAGCGCTGCGCCGAGTTCAAGGTGGCGAGCAGTCGCTGGTACTTGGTGATCTGCAGCTGGACGGTCTTGCGCTGCTTGGCGACCGCGTCACGCTCGAGCCGGGCGCTCGACAGCGCGGCGTCGGCGGCGGTCGCGGCGTTGCCGGCGGCGGCGCGCGCGGTGGAGACCTGCTTGACGACCGAGGCCATCTGGTTCGAGGCGACGTTCAGCGACTCGAGGCGGTCGAGGTAGTTGGTCCCGCTGCTGCTGTCGAGCAGGGCACCGGCGGCGCCGAAGGAGCCACTCTCGTACTGCGCCTGGATGACCAGCGCGAACTTGGTGTGGGCGGCCCGGTAATCGGCGCTGGCCTTGGCCGCGGCCCGCTCGGCGGCGGTGGCCGCCTTCTCGCGACGCTGGACCTGCACCTGCGCACGGTCGTACTTCTCGACGAGCTGGGTGTTCTTCAGCGCCAGCTCCCCCAACTGCTTCTGGACCGAGGTCACCGACGGCTCGGCGCGCGGAGCAGTGCGCGGCGCGGCTGAGGCGAGCGTGGGCGCGACGACGGCGGCGGCACTGAGGGCGGCGACTGCAATGAGGGGACGTGCATGACGTGCGAGACGGATCGCCACGGTTCGGCAGATCTCCTTCTTCCTCGGCCGCCTACCGGGTTAGCTGACGGGTTCGGGCCGGAAGTAGCCCTACGGCGTGCCGTCCGGCTGCGCCTGCGCTGGTCGAGCGCGGGCGAAGCACGAGCAAACACACCGATTCACCCCAAGGGATCACAATGGGTCCCCGGTTTGCTCTGTGACCGATGCGGGCATCAATCACAAGGTCGTGCAATTCGGCGGGACATCTCGGCGTTGGCCGCGGTTGGCCACCCTGGAACCGAAAGGTCTCGGAAAGATTACGACCCCTACCTGAAGCTGTGCAACGCGACCCCCCGGTTCGGCGAAGAGTTCGTTCAGCATGTCAAGCGATATCCCGTCGATTTGCCGACAATTCAGACACAAGCCGCAGCGGAGGCACCAATCCGGCCTCGGCCAGGCCGTCGATGGCGGCCCGCTCCGTCTCGTCGAGGTCGACCGGGGCCGGCGCCCGGTCGAGCAGCACGGTGACCACGCAGTCGCGGCAGGCGTGGGCAGGGGCGATGCAGGTGTCGCAGTCGATCAACATGGGCAGTTCGCTCCTCGGTCGGCGCCGGTGATCCGGCTCGCCCGAGACGCTAGGAACCCCCTCCGACAATTTTCGGCCGGCGACGGGCGCGACCACCCTCCCGCGTTGAGTGGTCAGTCCGGAACTGAGTGGTCAGCTGCACCTCACCACTCAGGTCGGAACTGACCACTCAACGCAGGCGGGAAGGCGAAACTGCGGCTCAGCCGAGGCGGGCGAGCAGGACGGACGACGGCACCGTCCAGGCCCCGGCCCGCGCGGTGTCGGTGACCACCTGCCGGTCACTCGTCACCACCACGACTGCTCGTCCCGGCGGCTCGGCGGCCACCAACCGGCGGATGAGGTCGTCGGCGATCTCGTCGGCCGCGCTGAACAGCACACGGACGCCCCGCGGGGTCGCCGGCTGCACGGGCGGCTTGGCGCCCCCGTCGAACGCGACGGTGATCTCGGCGCCCGACTGGGCCGCGAGCGGGGCCAGCGCCCCGATCAGGCGGGCGCGCTGGTCGGCCAGCGACAGCTCCCCGTAGCCGGACTTGGTCACGTTGTAGCCGTCGATCACGACGTGGACGTGCGGCAGCGCGAGCAGCTGGTCGAGCGCCGCGGGGTCGTCGGCGGACCGGCGGCCGGCCTCCCCCTCGGCGGACGAGACCGCGTCGGCCGGTCGCAGCGCCGCCGGCGACAGGGACAGCTCGCGCCGCACCCCGGCCGCCGCCTGGACGAGCGTGTCGACGAGCAGCCAGAGCCGGGCGTCGTCCATATCCCGCTCGGTGCGCGAGCCGCGGCGCGCCGACGATACCGACCGCTCGATCTCCGACTGCCGGCTGCGCTGGCGCCGCAACTCGGCCTCGTGCGCGGCCGCCTGGGCCTCGAGCCGGGCGCGGACTTCCGCCTGCGCGGCGGCGGCGGCATCGCGCTCCCGCTCGGCGGCGCGAAGGTCGCGCGTGCGGTCCCGCACGGCGCGCCGCAGGGCGGTCAGCTCGGCCTCGGCGTCGGCGACCGCAGCCGCGACCGCGTCCCGCGTCCGCGCCGGTTCGCCCTTGGCCTGCGTCCGCAGCTCGGCGAGCTCGGCCCGCAGCCGCTCGATCTCGTCCTTCTGCTGCGCGTCGCTGCCCCGCTCGCTGGCCCAGCGCCGGTTGGCCGCCGCGAGCACCTCCTGCCAGCCGGCCGGGCGGGTGAGATACGCCACCACGGCCACGTCGACCGGGTCGGCGGCGGCGGTGGAGGCCCCGTCCCGGACGGCGGCGGCGAGTTCGGGCGAGGCGTCGGCGACCGTCTCGGCGACCTTGGCCCGGAAGCCGTCGTGGGCGTCCAGTGCCGCGCCGAGGGCCACGGCCCCGAGCCGGGCCCGCTTGGCCGGGGCGAACCGGGCGATCGCGCGAAGTGCGGGCGGGACCTCGTCGGCGGGCAGCCGGCCGAGCACCTCGGCCGCGAGACCGATCACCTGCAGCCGGGCCGGCTCCAGGAGCGCGGTGTCCTCGGCGCCCGTGGTGGTCATGGAGGCGAGGGTACGTGCGGCGGTCCATTCCAGTACGGCCTGCGAGCGCGCCTGCACGGTTTCGTCGGACCCTCGTCCTACCTTGCGGGCGTGACCTCGACAGCGCACCGGACCGGCTCGGGCGCCCAGCTGTGCCTGGACGAGCTGGGCGAGCCGCTGCGGGCCACGACGTTCGTCGTCGTCGACCTCGAGACCACCGGCGGGGCCGCGGCCAACGGCGACGGCATCACCGAGATCGGCGCGGTCAAGGTCTGCGGCGGCGAGGTGCTCGGGGAGTTCCAGACCCTCGTGAACCCCGGCATGGCGATCAACCCGTTCGTCAGCGTGCTCACCGGCATCACCGACTTCATGGTCGCAGGGTCGCCACCGATCGAGGTGGTGCTTCCGGCGTTCCTCGAGTTCGCCCGCGGCGCCGTGCTGGTCGCGCACAACGCGCCGTTCGACGTCGGCTTCCTCAAGGCGGCCTGCGCCCGGCAGGCGATCCCGTGGCCGGCGTTCGCGGTCGTCGACACCGCGGTGCTGGCCCGGCGGGTGCTCACCCGCGACGAGGTGCCGAACTGCAAGCTCAGCACGCTGGCCCCGTTCTTCCACGCCGCGACGACGCCGAACCACCGGGCGCTCGAGGACGCGCGGGCCACCGTCGACGTGCTGCACGGGCTGATCGGGCGCCTCGGCAACCTCGGCGTCCACTCGCTGCCCGAGCTGCGCTCCTTCACCGCGCAGGTCACCGAGGCCCAGCGCCGCAAGCGGCACCTGGCCGACGCCATGCCGCCCGGCCCCGGGCGTGTACATCTTCCGGGACGCGCAGGGTCGCCCGCTCTACGTCGGCACGAGCCGCAACCTGCGCACCCGCGTCCGGCAGTACTTCGTGGCCAGCGAGACCCGCAGCCGGATGGGCGAGATGATCGGGCTGGCCGAGCGGGTCGACCCCATCCCGTGCGCGCACTCGCTCGAGGCGCAGGTCCGCGAGTTGCGGCTGATCGCCGCGCACAAGCCCCGCTACAACCGCCGCTCGAAGTTCCCGGAACGCTCGGTGTGGCTCAAGCTGACCGTCGAGCCGTTCCCCCGGCTGTCGGTCGTGCGTGAGCGCCGGGCCGACGGCGCGTCCTACCTCGGCCCGCTGCGCACCCAGCGGCAGGCCGAGGCGGTCCGCGACGCGATCCACGACGCCGTCCCGCTGCGGCAGTGCAGCGACCGGCTGTCCCTGCGCCGGGTCGTCCGGGCCGCCTGCGTGCTGGCCGGCATCGGCCGCTGCGGCGCGCCGTGCGAGGGCGGCATGACCCCCGAGCAGTACGCCGCGCTGGTCGCGCTCGTCGCCTCGGCCTGGACGGGCGACGTGCGGCCGCTGGTCGAGCCGCTGGAGGCCAAGATCGCCCAGCTCTCGGCCGACCAGCGCTACGAGCAGGCCGGGGTCGTGCGCGACCGCATCACGACCGTCGTCCGGGCGTGCGCCCGGATGCAGCGCCTCGCCGCGCTGCAGCGCGTCCGCGAGCTCGTCGCGGCCCGCCCCGACGGCAACGGCGGCTGGGAGCTGTCGGTCCTGCGGGCCGGCCGCCTCGCCGCGGCCGGGCGGGCCGAGCGCGGCGTGCCGCCGTGGCCGGTCGTCGAGTCGCTGCTGGCCACCGCCGACGTCGTCGACGAGAACCACGTCGCGCTCGCCGAGGAGAGCGAGAGCATCCTGCGCTGGCTGGAGCAGCCCGGCACCCGGCTCGTCCAGGCGAGCGACCCGTGGGCGATGCCGGCGTTCGGCGCCGGCGGCCTGCGCGTCTACCTGCACGGCGCCCGCGATGCCGCGGCACCCTTCGCCGATCGGCGGCGGCTCCCTGTCGTCAGCCGCCCCGCGCGCCCTAAGCTGACGGCGTGAGCAGCGTCCCCGGCCCGGTGCACCCGTGATCACCGCCATCGTGATGATCGCGACCGAATCCGACCAGATCCCGGAGGTCGCCGCGGCGATCGCCGACCTCGACGGCGTCAGCGAGGTCTACTCGGTGGCCGGCGACGTCGACCTGATCGCCATCGTGCGGGTCCGCGAGTTCGAGGCCATCGCCGACGTCATCGCCGGCCGGCTGTCGAAGGTGCCGGGCGTGCTGCACACCGACACCCACATCGCGTTCCGTGCGTACTCGCAGCACGACCTCGAGTCGACCTTCTCCATCGGCCTGGAGTAGCGGTACCGCGCGCACCTCGCGGCCGCTCGCGCCCGTCAGCCGATCAAGCACAGCGAGGGACCCCGGAGGAGGTTCGCCCTACGGCCGATCGAGTCGCTCCAGCCAGTCGTTGTAAGCGACGCGGGCCGCGTCGTCCTCGTCGATCGTGCCGTCCTCGGCCGCGCCGGTGTGCGCGGTGAACGCGGCCCCGCGGGCCTGCTCGAGCCAGCCGCGCTCGGCCGGCTTCCGGTCGACCGTCCGCAGCCACGACACGACGAGCACGATCATGATGGCCGCCATGATCGCGTCGCCGCCGAACCACATGATCGCCCCGCCGGTGCGGGTGTCCGAGAGCGCGTTGACGTCCAGCGCGGACGGTTCCAGGTGCACCGCGTGCGTGCCCTGCATGAGCACGATGCCGGTGAACGTGTCGACCGCCATGCCGACGGCGAGCAGCAGCCACCGGGCCGGGGAGGCCAGCCGCCAGCGGATCGGCTCGTCCCCGATGACCAGGACGAAGAACTGGCAGCCCGCGGCGACGTAGACGAGGTGCTCCAACTGCCCGGCCCAGGTGTTGCGCATGATCGTGTCCATCAGGCCGGTGAGGTGGCTGCCGACGATCACGGCCGTGTAGGTGGCCAGGGCCACCGGGGGCGCGGTGAGCAGCGACACGACGCGGCCCTGCGCGACGCGCGCCAATCGCGCCCGCCGCGACGGCGGGGACGACGCCAGGGCCAGCCCCAGCGGGCGCCCGGCCACGAGCAGCGCCGGCGCCACCATCACCAGCGCGAGGTGGCCGGCCATGTGCGCGCTGAACAGCGCCTGGTCGTAGACGGCGATGCTGCCGCAGGTGGCGAAGGCGCAGACGGCCAGGCCACCGAGGAAGGCGACGGTGCGCCCCACCGGCCACCGCGTCCCGGGACTGCGCACCGGCACCAGCGCGACGCCGGTCAGGTACGTCGCGGCGGCGAGGACGAGGATGGCGACCGCGATCGCGTCCAGCTGCCACGTGGTGAACAGCGCGGCGCCGGCCAGCGGCCGGAGCGGGTCGCCGGCACCGCCCCGGGCCAGGGCGTCGGCCGTGTGCATGTGCATCGCGGGCCCGGACGAGCCGGTCTCGAAGTAGTGCCGCACGGCGAAGGCGAGGCCGATGACGGTCGCCCCGGCCAGTAGCCAGGCCGCAAGGGCGAGGCGGGGCAGGCGGCGCGTCGTCACGCCGTCAAGTATCCGCGACCGGTTCCGGCGGCCTCAGCCCGGGCGGGCCTCCTGGCTGGCCGCGATCCAGCGCTGCAGCAGGTCGGCCGCGGCGCCGGAGTCGATCGATTCGGCCGCGATCCGCAGTCCGCGGGCGAGCGCGTCGTGCAGGCGCTCGGCCGACAGCCCGTCGTGGGCCGCGATGGCGGCGGCGGCGTTGAGCAGGACGGCGTCCCGGACGGCCGGCTCGCCACCGGACAGCACGGCCCGCACGACCGCGGCGTTGAACACCCGGTCGCCGCCGCGCAGCGCCGCCGGCTCCACCGGGCTGATCCCCAGCGCCGCCGGGTCGATCGTCGCCGGCGTCACCGTGCCGTCGACGGCCACCCAGGCGCTCGACGTCGTCGTGGTGGTCAGCTCGTCCAGGCCGTCGTCACCGCGGAAGACCAGCGCGCGTGTCGCCCCGGCCGGCCAGCACGGCGGCCATGACCGGCGCCATCCGGGTGTCGGCGCAGCCGATCGCACGCCGCCGTCACCCGGGCCGGGTTGGTGAGCGGGCCGAGGAAGTTGAAGACGGTCGGCACGCCGAGCTCGCGCCGCGGCGGCCCGGCGTGCCGCATGCCGGAGTGGAAGACCGGGGCGAAGCAGAACCCGATCCCGACCTCGGCGACCGTCCGCGGCCACGCCGGCCGCCGGCAGGTCGATGACGACCCCGAGCTCCTCGAGCACGTCGGCCGTCCCGCAGGCCGAGGACGCGGCCCGGTTGCCGTGCTTGACGACGCGGCGCCCGGACCCGGCGACCACCAGTGCGGCCATCGTCGAGATGTTCACCGTGTGGGCCCGGTCGGCGCCGGTGCCGACCACGTCGACGGCCGGCCCCTCGATCGTCAGCGGCGCGGCGTGGTCGAGCATCGTGCGGACGAGCCCGGCGAGCTCGCCCGGCGTCTCGCCCTTGGCCCGCAGCAGGACGGCGAAGGCGGCGAGCTGGGCCGAGGTGGCGTTGCCGCTCATGATCTCGTCCATCGCCCAGGCGGTGTCGTCGGAGGCGAGCTCCGCACCGGACATGAGCGCGGTGAGGACGGCCGGCCACGTGGGCGTGGCCGCCGGGCCGGCGGCGGGCGGCACCGTACTACCGGACGACGGGGATGCCGGAGTGGCGGCGGCGCAGCTGCTCGGCCACCACCGCCGCGCTGTCGACCGGCTCGATCGGGGTGTTGATGACCGCGTCGGCCAGCGACCAGCTGGCCAGCCAGCCGTCCTGGCGCCGGGCGATCAGGACGACGATCGGCGGGCAGTCGGCCAGTCTCGTACTTGAACTGGCGGGCCAGCCCCATGCCGCCCGTGGGTTGGGCCTCGCCGTCGAGTATCGCGAGATCGACCCCGCCCTCGTCGAGCTCGCGGAGGACGTCGGCCTGGGTGGCGCACTCGAGCCAGTCGATGCGGCCGACGTCCGGCGCGGGGCGCCGTCCGACGGCCGTGCGCACGCTCGCTCGGACGTCGCCCGAGTTGCTGTAGACGAGGACGGTGACCTGCTCGGGAACGCTGCTCACGCAGGCGATCGTATCCGGGGCGGTCCGGGCCGATCTGCGGCCTGTCCGCGGCCTCTGTCCCGGGGGCGCAACACGACCCACCCCCGGCGCGTATCCGGGTCCGGGGCAGGCCATAATGCCTAGGTGACCTCGACCGCCACCGCGCCCAGCTTCGAGTCCAGCAAGGTGCACTCGCTGACGCGTCCCAACATCGTCAGCGTCGGAACGATCGTGTGGCTGTCGAGCGAGCTCATGTTCTTCGCCGGCCTGTTCGCGATGTACTTCACGATCCGGTCCGTGCATCCCGGCGACTGGCCGATGACCCTGCCCGACGGCGCGAGCATCAAGCTCAGCGTCGGCTACGCGCTCCCGTTCACGATCATCCTGGTGGCCTCCAGCGTCACCTGCCAGCTCGGGGTGTTCGCCGCGGAGAAGGGCGACGTCTTCGGGCTGCGCCGCTGGTTCGTGCTCACGTTCTTCATGGGCCTGATCTTCGTGCTCGGCCAGGCGAACGAGTACCGCATGCAGGTCGCACGACGGGAACACGATCTCGGCCACCGGCTACGGCTCGGTCTTCTACCTGACGACCGGCTTCCACGGCCTGCACGTCATCGGCGGCCTGATCGCGTTCATCTTCTTCCTCATCCGCACGGCCCTGGGCAAGTTCACTCCGGCCCAGGCCACCGCGGCGATCGTCGTGTCGTACTACTGGCACTTCGTCGATGTCGTGTGGATCGGCTTGTTCGCGGTGATCTACCTCATCCGATGAGATCCACGGCCGCCCGCTCGTACGAAGTAACTGGCGAATGACCGCGAAGGGGCACTCTTGAGCAAGGACGATCGACCTCGAGGACGAGCTCGGCTTCGAGCCCGCCGTCTCGGCCACCGGTGCGATCGAGGACGACGCCGCCCCCAAGCAGGCCGCCCGCCCGCGCCGCCGGCGGGCCGGTCTGCGCCGGCGGATCGGCGCGTCGGTCGTCATGCTCGGTGCGCTCGCGGCGATGGGCGGCGCGTACGCCGCGTTCGCCGGCACGTCCGGGCGCCGCCGACACCGGCACGAGCGAGCAGGACATCGCGGCCGGCCAGCCAGCTGTACCAGGTCAGCTGCATCACCTGCCACGGCGCGAACCTCGAGGGCATCAAGGGCCAGGGCCCGTCCCTGATCGGCGTCGGCGGTGCGGCCGTGTACTTCCAGGTCTCGACCGGGCGCATGCCGGCCGCCAACCAGGGCGCCTACCAGGCCCGCAAGCCGGCCAAGTTCAACGAGACGCAGACCGAGCAGCTCGCCGCCTACGTCCAGTCCATCGGCGGCGGCCCGATCGATCCCGATCGGTGACCTGCGCGGCACGTCCGATCAGATCGGTCGACGGCGGCGCGCTGTTCCGGCTCAACTGCGCCTCCTGCCACGGCACGACCTTCCAAGGGCGCGCCGCTGTCGGCCGGCAAGGTCGCGCCCTCGCTGCACGACGCCAGCGACAAGCAGATCTACTCGGCCATGCTGTCCGGCCCGGAGAGCATGCCGGTCTTCAGCGACAACCAGATCACGCCCGAGCGAGAAGCGGGCGATCGTCGCCTACATCCAGACCCTCAAGGCCTCGGCCGACCCCGGCGGCACGGCATCGACCGCATCGGCCCGGTGTCGGAGGCCATCGTGCTCTGGGTCGGCGGCGTCGGCGCGCTCATGATCGCGATCCTGTGGATCGGAGCGAAGTCCCGGTGAGCGAGCACAAGCCCGGAAGCCGGGCCGCCACGCCGGAGGAGATCCGGCAGATGACGCCGGAAGAGGCGATGATCGCCGGTGCCGAGGTCGACGGCATCCACATCGTCCACCGGCGCGACCGCTTCCCGATCCGCGGGACGAAGGCCGAGAAGCGGGCCGAGCGCGGTGTCGCCCTCGCGTTCCTGATCTCGGCGCTGGCCGGCGTCGGCTTCATCGTCGCGTTCATCGCGGTGCCGTACAAATGGCACCTGCCGGGCACGCCGCAGAACTTCCGTTCTACACGCCGGCCCTGGGCGGCCTGCTGGCCATCATGCTGCTGTTCCTCGGCATCGGCATGGTCCTCTGGGCCAAGTGGCTGATGCCCGAGGAGGAGACGATCCAGGAGCGCCACGACGAGCCGTCCTCCGAGAACGACAAGCTGCATGACCGAGGCCACCCTGATCCAGGGCCTCGAGGACACCGGCCTGCCGCGCCGCTCGCTGATCCTGCGCTCGCTCGGCCTGGCCGGCGGCGCGCTCGCCACCGTCCCGCTGGTCGCGCTGGTCGGCGGCGATGATCAAGAAGCCCGGCAACGCAGCTGTTCAACACGCTGTACGCCCCGCGGCCGAACGACCCCGCCTTCGCGTCGACCAAGGGCAAGATCCCGATCGTCTACTCCGACTGGCGGCGGGTCAGCCCGGACGACATCGCAGCCCGGCGGCATCGCCACCGTCTTCCCGGGCGTGCGCGAGGAGAACGAGTACGGCTACAACGGCATCACCGACGCCTCCTCCCCCACCCTGATCATCCGGCTGCGCCCGGGCCAGAAGGTCAAGGCCCGCAAGGGGCAGGCCGGCTTCGGCTGGCCGAGCGAGAACCCCGAGTACCTCGCGTTCTCCAAGATCTGCACGCACGCCGGCTGCCCGGCCTCGCTCTACGAGCAGCAGACGAGCCGCCTGCTGTGCCCGTGCCACCAGTCGCAGTTCCAGGTGCTCGAGGACGCCAAGCCGGTCTTCGGCCCGGCCACCCGCAGCCTGCCGAAGCTGCCGCTCGGCGTGTACGACGGCGACGGACGGGCGGCAGTACTTCGTCGCCCGGTCGGACTTCAAGGAACCCATCGGCCCCGGCTTCTGGGAGCGTTCATGACTAGCCACGACCAGCACCCCGACGCGGCGGGGCGACAGCCCGCGCACGCCGCAGGGCAAGGCCGGCAAGTTCTTCGACGACCGGCTGAGCGCTCGCCGGCCCGCTGCGCAAGCAGCTGAACAAGGTCTTCCCGGACCACTGGTCGTTCATGATGGGCGAGATCGCGCTGTACTCGTTCATCATCCTGCTGCTGACCGGCACCTACCTGACGTTCTTCTTCGACCCGTCGATGGCCGAGACCGTCTACCACGGCCCGTACGTGCCGATGCAGGGCGTGACGATGTCGCAGGCCTACGAGTCGACGCTGAACATCACGCTTCGACGTCCGCGGCGGCCTGATCATCCGGCAGATCCACCACTGGGCGGCGCTGCTGTTCCTCGCGGCGATGCTGATCCACATGTTCCGGGTGTTCTTCACCGGCGCGTTCCGCAAGCCGCGTGAGCTCAACTGGCTCATCGGCCTCGGCCTGATCGGGCTCGGCATCATCGAGGGCTTCGCCGGCTACTCGCTGCCCGACGACCTGCTCTCCGGCACCGGCCTGCGGATCGCCGACGCGATCATGCTGTCGATCCCGGTCGTCGGCACCTGGGTGTCGTTCCTGATCTTCGGCGGGCCGTTCCCGGGCGACGTCATCATCGGCCGGTTCTACATCGCCCACGTGCTGCTGATCCCGGCGATCCTCGCCGGCGCTGATCGGCGCCCACCTGGCCCTGGTCGTGCGGCAGAAGCACACCCAGTTCCCGGGCCACGGCCGCACGCGAGGACTCCGTGTCGCGGCGAGCGGGTCTTCCCGCTCTACGCGGCCAAGGCCGGCGGCTTCTTCTTCATCGTCTTCGGCGTCTGCGCCGCGCTCGGCGGCCTGGCCCAGATCAACCCGGTCTGGCTGTTCGGGCCCGTACAACCCGGCGCAGGTGTCGTCCGGCTCGCAGCCCGACTGGTACATGATGTTCCTGGACGGCTCGACCCGCCTGTTCCCGTCCTGGGAGATCCGGCTCTGGGGCCACACGCTGCCGCCGCTGTTCTGGCCGACGGTCGTCCTGCCCGGCATCCTGTTCACCCTCGCCGGGGCGTACCCGTTCATCGAAGCCAAGATGACGAAGGACACCGAGCAAGCACCACCTGCTCCAGCGCCCGCGCGACGTGCCCGTCCGCACCGCGCTGGGCTGCATGGCGCTCACCTTCTACATCGTGCTGTTCCTGTCCGGCGGCAACGACATCATCGCCAAGGCCTTCGACATCTCGCTGAACGCGATGACGTGGGGCGGCCGCATCGCGCTGCTGATCCTGCCGCCGATCGCCTACGTGGTCGCGTACCGGATCTGCCTCGGGCTGCAGCGCCACGACCGCGAGGTGCTCGAGCACGGCGTCGAGACCGGCATCATCAAGGTGCTGCCGACGCGGCGAGTTCATCGAGGTCCACCAGCCGCTCGGCCCGGTCGACGAGCACGGCCACGGCGACGCTGAGCTACTCCGGCACCCCGGTGCCGAAGCGGATGAACCAGCTCGGCGCGGCCTCGCCGCTCAAGCAGATCCGCGGATTCTTCTACCCGGTCAAGGAGAAGCCGGAGATCCAGGCCCAGCTCGACGAACTCGCCGCGGCCGGCCAGGCCGCGGAGGGCGTCGAGCCCGCCGAGGGCCCGCGCCAGCTCACCGACTGAGCCGCCCGCTGCGACGTTCAGGGCCGCGACACCGATCAGGTGCCGCGGCCCTCGTCGTCTGCGCACCCCGCACGCCCCACGTGATCTTCCTGCGCCCGATTCGCCCCAGCGCCACACGCGTTGTCGAGCGCTGTTTGTGCTGTGCGCGCATCGGGGCGGTCGCGGGCTCGGACGGTGCGAACCCCTCGATCGCAGGTATGCGTGCAGAGCACAACCGGACGGGACAGGAGCGTGGACCGGGCGCAGGAAGATCACCGGCGGCCTCGCGCCGCGGCCGAACCGACGAGCGTTTGCGGAACAGGGACCCGGAGGGCGGCGGGCGGCGGGCCCCGGGCAGCCGGCAGACGGGCGCTCGGCGGTCGACGGCCGTCCACGTAGGGTGTCGTGGTGCTGCAGGTCCTGATCGACGCCGACAACGTCCTGCCGCGTCGCATCCGGCCCGTCCTCGACCTGCTGGCCGAACTCGGGACGCGGATCCGGCTCACGGTCAGCGGCCGGCAGCACGCCCTCGACCAGCTCGCCTGGCCCGACGGCGCCGAGCTGCTCGCCCACGCCGGCTGGCAGCAGGCCGACCTCGCCCTGGCCGGTGCCTACTCCCCCAGCGATGACCCGCTGATCCTCATCAGCGGCGACGGTGACTTCGGCCTGCTGGCCACCCGCCACCCGGGACCGGTGCTGGTCGTCAGCGGCGCGGCGAGCAACCGGCTGCGCCCGCGCGCGCTCGTCGTCGATCCGGCCGCCGAGGGCGTGGACGCGATCCGGGCCTGGCTGGCCTCGTACGCCCCCAACTGACCGGTTCAGGCGTGGGTGAACGAGCCGTAGGTCGTCGAGCTCGGGTCCCAGATGGTCTGGTAGTTGACGCCGGAGTTCTCGTCGATCGCGGCCACGGTCCTACCCGGGCTGAGGTAGATGCCGACGTGGTACACGTCGCCCTCGGTGTCGTGATAGAAGACGAGGTCGCCCGGCACCGCCCGGCTCGCCGGGATGAGGCGGGCCGCGGTGAACTGGTCCTCCGACACCCGCGGCGTGATGTAGCCGAACTTGCCGTAGCTGTACTTGACCAGCCCGGAGCAGTCGAACGTCTTCGGGCCGGTGGCACCCCACACGTACTTCTGGCCGATGTGCCGCCTCGCCTCGGTGACGACCTTGCTGTTCAGCGCCGGCGTCGCGATCGGCGTGGTACCCGCGGCGCCGCGGGTGTCCCCGGCCTTGCAGCCGAGGAACGAGTTGTGGCCGAGGCCGACGTTGACGACCCAGATGCAGCCGAGGTGCGCCCCGCGCGAGACCGGGACGGTGATGTCGAAGGCGGACGCGCCACCGGCGCCGGCCGGGCGTGGCGCCGGGTAGGCGATGGTCGTGACGGTGGCGGCCGAGCGGTTGTCGACGTACAGGACGACGATCATGCGGTGCGGCACCCAGTCGGGGTCGCTCGTCCAGCCACGGGCCCGCAGCGAGGTCGAGCTGACCGACATCCGCGAGTAGGCGCCGACCGGGTTGTGGGCGGCCAGCTGGGCCGAGCTCAGCTTGGTGCCCAGCGGCGTGACCAGGCACTTCAGGGCGATCTCGAGGCCGGGGCCGCTGTTGCGGGCGACGATGCAGACGGTGTGCGCCCCGGTCGGGACGGGGATGGTCATGGCGAAGCCGGGGGTCGGGCCGGTGTGGTACTTGGTCTGGACGGTCGGGTTCGCGACCGCCGTGGGGCCCGAGGCCACCCGGTAGCGCCCGTCGACGACCGCGGCGACCGTGGCGTTGGCGGTCGGTGCGTCCGGGTCGACGGCCCAGCCGGTGGCGAGCAGCCCCCCGGTGACGTTCTTGACCGACGTCACCGCGCCGATCGGGTCATGCGGGCGGGCGGTCAACGCGCCGGCCACCGGTGCGGTGAGCAGCGAGGCCGACGCAAGCCCGGTGGCGGCCACGGAAAGAAAGACGGCGACACGCCGCGAGACGTGCGGGAGCGCAAGGCGTTTGGCGTTCATACTGATTCCTTCGGCACATTTGACCCCCGCGTGAGTCGGGAGCCTATCCGGCTGTGCGCTCCTGGGGAAATAGTGGCCTCTGGGAAAGTTGGGAACAGCGCCCGACGGTCGACAAAGCCCCGTTCCGCCGCGGCGGAACAGGGCTTCGTGCGCGGCTTGCCCGGACCGGCCCTAGCTGAGCGGGCGACGGCCGCCGATGTAGTACTCGAAGAGCAGGCCGCCGATCGCGAACATCAGGAACAGCACGCCCACGATGACCAGCCACACCTGCACGAAGGCCAGGGCGAGCCCGATCACCATGGCCGCGCCGGCGAGGGTGACCGGCCAGTAGCTGCCCGGGCTGAAGAATCCGAAGTCACCGGCCGCCTCGGCGATCTCGGCGTCGCTGCGGTCCTCCGGACGCGGGTCGATGCGCCGTGAGACGAACCAGAAGAAGCCGCCCGGGATGCCGAGCAGGCCGCCGGAGAGGATCAGCGCCGCGACCCCGACGACCTCGACATGGTGCTGGGTCGTGTTCGTCCAGATGCCGTAGGCGATCGCCACCAGCCAGAGGGCGACGGCCACGCCGAGGAACAACCGTGCTTCGACCTTCACGTCAGCTCCCCGGCTTCTGGCTCGCCTTGCGCGTGTCCCGCGCACTGGTCAACGGGTAGGTCGTGGTGGCGTACGGCTTCATGCCGGCCTGCACGAGCGCCTTGGCCTGGCGGGCCGGGTCGTCGGACGGGATCGCCGCGAGCGCCGACATGTAGTTCTCGAACGTCGTCTCCGTGACGACCCGGACCTCGAAGTTCATCTGCGAGTGGTACGTGCCGCACAGCTCGGCGCACCGGCCCACGAAGCTGCCGGTGTGGGTCGGGACGATCTCGAACTGGTTGTCCCGATCGGTGTTCGTGGTGCCGTACGGGATGACGTCGCGCTTGAACAGGAACTCCGGCACCCAGAACGAGTGGATGACGTCCTCGGAGTGCTCGACGATGCGCACCCGCTTGTCGACCGGGATGACCAGGACCGGGATCTCCTGCTGGGACCCCACGGTCGACAGGTACAGCGGGCCGGCCGCGGTCTTCTCGCCGCCGAGCGACGCGCCGCAGTTGTAGGAGATGTTGCTGGAGGCTTCGTCGCACGTGCCCTTGCTCGACGTGCTGGTCGCGCCCTCGCCGCTGGTCGCGTCCCCGAGCGCCTTCTCCCCCGGGTACACGGTGCGGTGCAGCTGCCCGTTGGCGTCCAGGTAGGAGTGGTACTCGAACTGCCAGTTCCACTTGAACGCGTCGACCTGCACGCGGACGTCGGGGTTGGCGGTGATCTTGTTGACGTAGTCCTCGACCACGACGGTGCGGTAGAAGAGGCCGGCGATCACGAGGAACGGGAAGATGAAGCAGACGATCTCGACGACGAGGTTGTACTTGGTCTGGCGCGGGATCTGGTCCTCGGAGCGCTTCCGGTAGCGGATGCAGGCCCAGAAGATCAGGCCCCAGACGATGACGCCGAGGGCCAGCGCCGTGACGCCGGACCACGTCCACAGCACCCGCATCCGGGTCGCCTGCTTGGTGACACCGGTCGGCCAGCCGAACCGAAGATTGCGCTCCCAGTCGCTGGCCGAGCAGCCCGACAGGACCACGGCCATCGAGCCGAGGAGAACCGCTATGCGGCCACCGCGAGCCCAACCTCTTCGACGCACGTGCCAACCGCCTCTCGACGCGTTCGAAACCGTTTCGGAGCCTACTGGACACCTCCGGGCGCACCCCGACGGGGGCACACGTCTCGGCGCGCCCCGCGGGGGCGGGCGGGCGCTACCGTCGAACCGTGCCGGCCTATCTGGACGCGGCCGCCGGGGCGCCGCTGCACCCGGTCGCTCGCACTGCCCTGCTCGCGGCGCTCGACGACGGCTGGGCCGACCCGGCCCGCCTGTACGGCGCCGGCCGCCGGGCCCGGCTGCTGCTCGACGCCGCCCGCGAGTCCATGGCCGAGTCGCTCGGCACCCGGCCCGACGAGCTCAGCTTCACCGGCAACGCGACGCAGGCGCTGCACGCCGCGGTTCTCGGCACGCTCGCCGGCAACCGGGGCGACGCGCTCGTCCACAGCGCGGTCGAGCACTCGGCCGTCCTGCACGCCGCCGCGTCCGCCGGCCGGCCGGTACCGGTCGATCATCGGGGACGGGTGTCGGCCGACGAGTTCGTCGCGGCGGCCACCGCCGGCGAGGTGGCCGGCGCGGCGCTCCAGGCCGCCAACCACGAGGTCGGGACGCGCCAGCCGGTCGCCGAGGTCGCCACCCGGCTCGGCGCGGTCCCGCTGGTCGTGGATGCCACCCAGACCGCCGGCCAGGAGCCGCTGCCGGACGGCTGGTCGGTGCTCGCCGCCGACGCCCGCAGCTGGGGTGGTCCCACGCTCGGCGTGCTGGCGGTCCGGGCGGGGGTCCGCTGGCGCTCCCCCTACCCGGAGGACGACCGCGAGGACGGGCGGCTGCCCGGCCTCCCCGACATCCCGGCGGCCGTCGCCGCGGCCGCTTCGCTGCGGGCCGGGCTGGCGGACCGGGACGCCGAGGCGGCCCGCCGGCGGGCCCTGGTCGACCGGATCCGGGCCACGGTGGCCGCCACGGTCCCGGACGTCGAGGTCCTGGGCGATCCGGTCGACCGGCTGCCGCACATCGTCACGTTCTCCTGCCTGTACGTCGACGGCGAGGCGCTGCTCACCGGCCTCGACCGGCTGGGCTTTGCCGTCTCGTCCGGTTCGTCGTGCACGTCCTCGACGCTCGAGCCGTCGCACGTGCTGGTCGCGATGGGCGCCCTCACGTCGGGCAACGTGCGGGTGTCGGTGCATGCCGGGACGACCGCCGCCGAGGTCGACGAGTTCCTGGCCGTCCTGCCCGGCGTCGTCGCCGACGTCCGGGCCGGACTCGGTGCGGCCGGGCTGTGACCGTCCTGGACGCCCGCGGGCGGCGCTGCCCGCTGCCGATCCTCGACCTGGCCCGGCACATCGGCGAGGTCGGGGTGGGCGCCACGATCACCGTCGAGGCCGACGACCCGGCCGCCGAGCCCGACATCCGGGCCTGGTGCCGGATGCGCGGTCACGACTACGTAGGCGCCGCGGCGGCGGCCGACGGCACGCCCGCCTACACCGTCCGTCGCGGGCACTGAGGTGCGGCTGCCATCCTGTCGTCCGTGACGACCATCGACCGGGCCCGGCTGGAACTCCTCCTCGAACGCGAGCGCGCCGAGTACGCCCGCATCCATCCCCGCTCGGCCCAGGCGTTCGCCCGGGCCGAGCACCTCTTCGGCCGGGTGCCGATGACCTGGATGCTGAAGCTGGCCGGCGCCTTCCCGCTGTACCTCGATTCGGCCCGCGGCTCCACCATCACCGACCTGGACGGGCGGCAGTACGCCGACTTCGCGCTCGGCGACACCGGCGCGATGGCCGGGCACTCGCCGGCGCCCGTGGTCGAGGCGGTCACGCGGCGCTTCGCCGAACTCGGCGGCGCCAGCGCGATGATGCCCACCGAGGACGGCGAGTGGGTGGGCGCCGAGCTGACCCGGCGCTTCGGCGCGACGCGATGGAGCTTCGCGCTCAGCGCCACCGACGCGAACCGCTGGGCCATCCGGCTCGTCCGGGCGCTGACCGGCCGGCCGAAGATCCTGTTCCACAGCTACTGCTACCACGGCAGCGTCGACGAGTCGCTGATCGTCGTCGGCCCGGACGGCAACGGCGTCGCCCGTGACGGCAACGTCGGCGCCCCGACCGACGTCACGACCACGAGCCGGGTCGCCGAGATCAACGACCTGCCCGGCCTCGAACAGCAGCTCGCCCACGGCGACGTCGCCGCCGTGCTGATCGAACCCGCGCTCACCAACATCGGCATCGTGCTGCCCGAGCCGGGCTACCTCGACGGCGTGCGCGAGCTGTCCCGGCGGCACGACACGCTGCTGATCATCGACGAGACCCACACCTTCTCGGCCGGCCCGGGCGGCTGCACGCGGGCGTGGTCGCTCGAGCCGGACGTCGTCGTCATCGGCAAGGCCATCGGCGGCGGCATCCCGGCCGCCGCGTACGGCCTCTCCCCCGAGCTCGCCGAGCGGGCCCTCGGGCGCACGGACCTCGACCTGGTCGACATGGGCGGCGTCGGCGGAACCCTGGCCGGCAACGCGCTCTCGATCGCGGCCACCCGGGCCACGCTCGAGCACGTCCTCACCGAGGCGGCGTTCGCGCAGATGATCGAGCTGGCCACCGGCTACACCGAGGGCGTGCGGGCGATCTTCGACGAGTGCCGGCTGCCGTGGACCGTGACCCAGCTCGGCGCCCGGGCCGAGTACCGCTTCCTGCCCGCCCCGGCCCGCACCGGCACCGAGGCCAACGCGGCCAGCGATCCCGAGCTCGACGACTACCTCCACATCCACCTGGCCAACCGCGGGGTGCTGCTCACGCCGTTCCACAACATGGCCCTGATGTCGCCGGCGACGACGGTCGAGCAGGTGCGGCTGCACCTGGACGTGCTCCGGGCGGCCGTGGCCGACCTGGTGCGCCAGTGAGCGTCGCGGTCGTCACCGGCGCCGGCAGCCCGGACGGCATCGGCTTCGCCTGCGCCCGGCAGCTCGCCGCCGCGGGCATGCAGGTGATCGTCACGTCGACGAGCGACCGCATCGATCAGCGGGCCGCCGAACTGCGAGCTGCCGGTGCCGACGCGGTCGGCATGGTTGCCGACCTCACCGACCCGGCCGCGGCGAACCGGCTCGTCCAGGTGGCGCTCGAACGCTTCGGCGCCGTGGCCGCGCTGGTCAACAACGCCGGCATGGTGTCGGTCTCCACCCCCGACCGGCCGGCCGACGCCGGCGCCCTCGCCGACGCCGACTGGCAGGTCTCGATCGAACGCAACCTGGGCACCGCCTTCTACGTCACCCGGGCCGCGCTCGCACCCATGCGGGCGGCCGGGTACGGGCGCATCGTCAACGTCACCTCGCTGTCCGGGCCGGTGACCGCCTTCCGGGGCGACGCGGCCTACCACGCGGCCAAGGCCGGAATGGTCGGGCTGACCCGGTCGGTCGCACTCGACGCGGCCCGGGACGGCATCACCGTCAACGCCGTCGCCCCGGGCTGGATCGCGACCGCCTCGGCCACCCCGCGAGAGCTCGAGCTCGGCACCGCCACGCCGGTCGGCCGCTCCGGCACGCCGGACGAGGTCGCGAGCCTCGTCGCCTACCTCGCCTCGCCGGCCGCCTCGTACGTCACCGGCCAGGTCTTCGTCGTCGACGGCGGCAACTCGATCGACGAGGAGCACCTTCCGGTCACATGAACCGGACGAACGCGCGCAGCGTCCCCTGGCCGAAGTCGCGGGTCTCGGCGTAGCCGCGGCTCTCGTAGAAGGCCCGCTGCCCGGCCTCGTCGTCGGTGAGCAGGACGTGCTGGCGCACGTGCACGTACCGCTGCTCGACCGCGGCCAGCGTGGCCGGATCGCGGGTGTAGGACGTCCACCCCACCGCCTCGTACAGCGCCAGGGCGGGGAGGGCGTCCAACTCGTCCGGCTCGGCGACGATCCGGACCTCGAAGTGCGGCATGCACAGATCCTCTCGTGCCGGCTGAAATACTGGACGGCGTGTGTGGACTGATCGGCTTCCTGTCAGCGACCGGCGCAGCGGCCCAGGTCGCCCCCGAGGTCGAGGGTTCGCTGCACGACATGCGGCACCGCGGGCCGGACGAGGGCGGCGTCTGGCACGACGACGACGTCGCGATCGGGTTCCGGCGGCTGTCGATCATCGACATCGACCACTCGCACCAACCGCTGCCCTGGCTCGAGGGCCGCTACCAACTCATCTTCAACGGCGAGATCTACAACTACCTCGAGCTGCGGGAGCGGCTGGCCAAGGAGTTCGGGGCGAGCTTCGAGACCGACGGGGACGGCGAGGCGATCGTCGCCGGCTACCACTACCTCGGCCCCAAGATCGTCCGCGAGCTCCGCGGCATGTTCGTCTTCCTGATCTGGGATTCCCAGGAGCGGACGATGTTCGGCGCCCGCGACTGGTTCGGCATCAAGCCGATGTACACGATGAGCGACGAGCGCGGCACGTTCTTCGCCAGCGAGAAGAAGTCGCTGCTCGATGTCGCCCGGCCGGCGGCCACCCACGCGGTCGACCGCACGTCCCTGCAGCACTACCTCACGCTGCAGTACGTCCCCGAGCCGGCGTCGATGCACACCGAGATCCGCCGGGTCGAGTCGGGCACCTACTTCACCCTCAAGCCGGGCGAGCCGCTGCGCGCGCACCGCTACTTCCACCCCGACTTCGCGATCAGGCCGGTTCCGGACCCGGACAAGCTCTACCGGCAGATCGCCGAGGCGCTCGAGGACTCGGTCGAGAAGCACATGCGGGCCGATGTCACGGTCGGCTCGTTCCTGTCCGGCGGCATCGACTCCACCGCGGTCGCCGCGCTGGCCAAGCGGCACAATCCCAAGCTGCTGACCTTCACCACCGGCTTCGAGCGGGAGGGGTTCAGCGAGATCGACGTCGCGGCCGAGTCGGCCGCCGCGATCGGTGTCGAGCACATCACCAAGGTCGTGTCGGCCGAGGAGATGATGGAGGCGCTGCCGCTGATCGTCTGGTACCTCGACGATCCGGTGGCCGATCCGGCGCTGGTGCCGCTGTACTTCATCGCCCGCGAGGCCCGCAAGCACGTCAAGGTCGTCCTCTCCGGCGAGGGCGCCGACGAACTCTTCGGCGGCTACACGATCTACCGGGAGCCGATCTCGCTGCGCGGCTTCAAGTACCTCCCGGCGTCGGCCCGCCGCGGGCTCGGGCGGCTGTCGACGAAGATTCCCGAGGGGCAGCGCGGCAAGGACCTGCTGCGCCGCGGCGCCATCGGCATCGAGGAGCGCTACTACGGCAACGCCCGGATCTTCCGGCCCGACGAGATGCAGGGGCTCTACCGCGGCTTCGACCCGGACGTGTCCTACATGGACGTCACGCGGTCGCTGTACGACCAGACGACGCACCTCGACGACTCGACCCGCATGCAGTACGTCGACCTGTTCACCTGGCTGCGCGGCGACATCCTCGTCAAGGCCGACAAGATGACGATGGCCAACTCGCTCGAGCTGCGGGTGCCCTTCCTCGACACCGAGGTCTTCGCCGTCGGCTCGTCGATCCCGACCGAGGAGAAGATCACCAAGGAGACGACCAAGTACGCGCTGCGCCGCGCGCTGGCCGAGATCGTGCCTCCGCACGTCCTGAACCGCGCGAAGCTCGGCTTCCCGGTGCCGATCCGGCACTGGCTCAAGGACGTCATGTACGAGTGGGCCCGGGCGATCATCACCGAATCCCAGGCCGACGAGCTCATCGACCGCGACGCCGCCCTGCGCCTGCTCGACGCGCACCGCGAGGGGCCGCACGACTACTCGCGCAAGATCTGGACCCTGCTGGTGTTCCTGATCTGGCACGGCATCTTCGTCGAGGAGCGGATCCACCCTGAGGTGCCGGAGACGGTCTACCCCGTCCGGCTCTGATCGACTGGGCCCCTCGGGCGGTCCGCCGCGACTTGCCCGGCCCGATCCGGACGGATCGAGCGCTGGGTCGTAGCGCCCGGATCATGTTGCACCTGGTCGGCGGGGGCGACAAATCATGCAACATGATCAACAGGACTCGAGCGAGCTTGGACTACCGCCCGAGCAGGCGGTCCACGGTGGCGATGTAGCGGGCCATCGCGTCCTCGGCCGACATGCCGGCCAGCTTGGCCCACGCGTCGTACTTCGCCTTGCCGACGAGATCGAAGCGTCCCGGCTTCTTGGCGCCGCTCGCCTCGCCGGCCGTCGCCTGCTTGTACAGGCCGTAGAGCGCGGCGAGGTCGTCGTTGCTGGGGCGCTTCGTCAGCGTCTTGACGTCGGTCTGGGCCTGCTCGAACCGCTCGTTGAGATCGGACACGGCCACGTTTCCCCTAACTGAGGTGAGGCAGGACGTCGGCGGCGCAGTCGTCGCCGTAGGACTCGGCCAGCCGGGTGCTGAACACGTCCTTCTCGACGGTGTACTCCTGCGTGCCGACCGTCTCCAGGACCATCGTCGCCAGCAGGCTGCCCACCTCGGCGGCCCGCGCCCAGGAAAGCCCCCACTCGCGGGCGGTGAGGAAGCCGGCCCGGAAGGCGTCGCCGACGCCGGTCGGGTCGGCCTTCGACCGCTCGCTGGCCACCGGCACGTGCACCCGCTCGAAGTCGCGGCCGGTGATCTCCACACCCTTCGACCCGAGCGTGGTGACCTGGACGTTGACCATCGCCCGGATGTCGGCCTCGGACAGGCCGGTCTTCGACTCGAGCAGGCTCTTCTCGTAGTCGTTGGTGAACAGCAGGTCGGCGCCCTCGATCAGCCCGCGCATCTGGGCACCGGTCATCCGGGCGATCTGCTGGGACGGGTCGGCGGCGAACCGGAAGCCCAGCTCGCGGCACTCGGCGCTGTGCTGGACCATCGCGTCCGGGTCGTAGGCGCTGATGACGGCGAGGTCGGCGTCGGCGGCCTTCCAGGCCTCGGCGATCGAGATCTCCTTCGCCTCGCCCATCGCGCCGGCGTAGAAGGAGCCGATCTGGCACATCTCCTCGTCGGTCGTGCAGACGAAGCGGGCCGTGTGCTGGGTCTCGGAGACGTAGACGAAGTCGCAGTTGACGCCGTGGCCGGACAGCCAGGCCCGGTACTCGTCGAAGTCCTTGCCCACGGCGCCGATGAGCACCGGGCTGCCGCCGAGCTGGGCCATGCCGTAGCAGATGTTCGGGGCGACACCGCCGCGGCGCACGACGAGGTCGTCGACCAGGAAGGAGAGCGACACCTTGTGCAGGTGCTCGGCGAGCAGCTGCTCGGAGAACTTGCCCGGGAAGTGCATCAGATGGTCGGTTGCGATGGAACCGGCGACGAGGACGGACACGATGGGCACGCTACCTAACGGGTCTCGCCGCCCGAGAGGATCCGGGACGACTGGGCTACCGGCGGGCGGTACGGACGACGACGGCCGGCCACGTGGTCAAACGTGTCCGGCCGTCGGGAGTTACGCGCAGGCTCAGCCGCAGAACGAGTTGCCGCAGGCGCAGCCGCCCCCGGCGTTGGGGTTGTCGATGGTGAAGCCCTGCTGCTCGATCGTGTCGGTGAAGTCGACAGTGGCGCCCCCGAGGTACGGGGCGCTCATGCGGTCGACGACGACCGGGACGCCGTGCGGCGTCAGCTCGAGGTCGCCGTCGAGGCTGCGCTCGTCGAAGAAGAGCTGGTACTGCAGGCCCGAGCAGCCGCCGGGCTGGACGGCGATGCGCAGGCGCAGGTCGTCACGGCCCTCCTGCTCGAGCAGGGCGCGGACCTTGACCGCGGCCGCTTCGGTGAGCGTGACGTCCTTGGCCGGGGCTTCTGCCGGGGCGGTCGAGAGCTCTACCGGGGTCTCGGTGCTGGTCATTGGCACTCCCACGAATATCGGTCCCACGGAACAGGGCTGTTATTTCGGCGCAACCGGTACGTCCCGGTTGCTATTCCTATGGTAACCACGCCCATGGCCCGGCACATCCGCACGCCGCGCCCCATAAGCTTGCGGCCGTGACGTTCACCGAACCCGCGTCGACGCCGCTGGCGCTCCTGCTGCTCGGCCGGGACAGCGACCTGGCGTCCGAACGCGGCGTCGACTGCCCCGGCGACCTCCCGCCGGCCTCCGACCCCGACGCTGGTGGCCCGGGCCCGTGCGGCCAAGGAGGCCCTGGGCGCAAGGTGTTCGTCCTCGGCCACCACTACCAGCGCGACGAGGTCATCCAGTTCGCCGACGTCACCGGCGACTCGTTCAAGCTGGCCCGGGACGCCGCGGCCCGCCCGGACGCCGAGTACATCGTCTTCTGCGGCGTCCACTTCATGGCCGAGTCCGCCGACATCCTGACGACCGCCGAGCAGCACGTCGTCCTCCCCGATCTCGCCGCCGGCTGCTCGATGGCCGACATGGCCGACTACCAGCAGGTCGTCGAGGCCTGGGACGTGCTCGCCGACGCCGGCGTGGCCGATGTCACGGTGCCGATCACGTACATGAACTCGTCGGCGGCCATCAAGGCGTTCACCGGCGAACACGGCGGCGCCGTCTGCACGTCCTCCAACGCCGAGCGGGCCCTGCGCTGGGCCTTCGGCGCGGCCGCCGGCGGCGGCGCCGGGGGCGAGAAGGTGCTGTTCCTGCCCGACCAGCACCTGGGCCGCAACACCGCGGTCCGCCAACTGGGGATCGGGCTGGACGACTGCGTCGTCTTCAACCCCCACAAACCGGGTGGCGGGCTCACCGCCGCAGCAGCTCCGCGACGCGAAGATGATCCTCTGGCAGGGCCACTGCTCGGTGCACGGCCGGTTCACCGCCGCCAATGTCGCCGACGTCCGGGCCCGGGTGCCCGGCGTGAACGTGCTGGTGCACCCCGAGTGCCGGCACGAGGTGGTCCTGGCCGCCGACTACGTCGGCTCGACCGAGTACATCATCAAGACCCTCGACGCGGCGCCCGCGGGCGTCGTCATGGGCCGTCGGCACCGAGCTGAACCTCGTCCGCCGACTGGCCGACCGGTTCCCCGACAAGCGGGTCGTGTTCCTGGAGAAGACGGTCTGCTACTGCTCGACGATGAATCGCATCGACCTGCCGCATCTGGTGCGGTCGCTGGAATCGCTGGCCCGCGGCGAGGTCGTCAACCGGATCAGCGTCGACCCGAACGTCGCCGCGAGCGCCAAGCTGGCGCTCGACCGGATGCTCGCGCTGCCGTAGCGGCGACGCCCCGTATCCTGGGCGCGTGAAGCTGTCGCGCCGCGAGAAGACCGCCGAGGCCGAGGTCGTCGAGACCCCGTCCGACGAGACGGCCGAGGCGGCCGCCGCCCGCAAGGGCCGTCCCACCCCCAAGCGCCGCGACTCCCAGGGCAAGCGTGGGCCGGTGTCGGCGCCCAAGACCCGCAAGGAGGCCTACGCCCGGCAGAAGCAGCTCGCGAAGCAGCAGAAGAGCGCGCAGGCCACGGCCAAGCCGCGCACCGTCGCCGAGCAGCGGGCCGCGCTGAAGCGGGGCGACGTGTCGGCGCTGCCGCGCCGCGACCAGGGCAAGACCCGCAAGCTCGCCCGCGACTACGTCGACTCGCACCGGATGCTGAGCAACTACCTGCTCTTCCTCTTCCCGATCATGGTCGCCGGGATCGTCCCGGCCCTGGCGATCCTGCAGATCGTCGTGCTGGTCGTGTTCCTCGGCCTGCTCTTCGAGTGGTACATCGTCGGGCGCCGCATCCGGGCGCTGTCGCTGGAGCGCTTCGGCGAGGCCCAGGGCGGCAACCTCTCGATCGGCTTCTACGCCGGCAGCCGGGCCTACCTGCCACGCCGCTGGCGCCTGCCCGCGCCGCAGGTCGATCGCGGCGACCCGATCTAGAAGGCACGCTGCGGTTCCCGCCGAACTGATCAAGGAACTCTCAGGGGCGGCTGCGATGCTGGCTGCGTGACCGACGATCGGGGCGCCCGGCACAGCGCTGCGCGGGCCCGCCGGTTCGGGCCGGCCGCCGTCGTGGGGGCGATGGTCCTCGCGTCCGTGCTGTCGCTGACGTGCCTGGTCGGCGCGGGCTACGCCTGGTACAGCTACCGCAAGCTCGACCACGGCACGCAGCGGATCGCGGTCGCCGGCCTCGGTGATCCGAGCGCGTCCGGCGGCGCCCGGCCCCCGGCCCACGACGGGCAGGCGCAGACCATCCTGGTCGTCGGCGTCGACTCCCGCGCGGGCCTGACCGCCGCCGAGAAGAGCCGGTTGCACGTCGGGCAGGCGGCCGTGTCGACCAGCACCGACACCCTGATGCTGATCCGCATACCGGCGAACGGGAAGTCGGCGACGCTGGTCTCCATCCCCCGCGACACCTACGTCGAGATCCCGGGCCACCCGAGCGCGAAGATCAACGCCGCCTACGCCGACGGTTACTACTACAGCGGCGCCCACGGCGAGAAGGCCCAGCAGTCCGCCGGGGCCTCGCTGCTCGTCGCGACGGTGCGCAAGCTGACCGGCGTGCCGATCGATCACTACGTCCAGGTCGGGTTCTCCGGCTTCGAGGACATCGTCAAGGCGATCGGCCGCATCCCGATCAACCTCTGCGAGAGCGTCGACGACACGCACGCCCACAACGTCGCGATCGGATCGGACGGCGGCTCCGGGTTCAAGATGTCGGCCGGGCACCACGAGCTGACGCCGGTAGAGGCGCTCGAGTTCGTCCGCCAGCGGCACAACATCCCCGGCCCGATCAGCGACGACCTCGGCCGCGAACTGCGGCAGCGATACTTCGTCAGCGCGGCGTTCGGCCGAGCACTGTCGGTGGGCGTGCTGCTCAATCCGGTCAAGCTGCAGAGCCTGATCAGCGCGGTCAAACGGTCGTTCATCCTGGACGGCACCGACCTGAACTTGGAGAAGTTCGCCGAGCAGCTCGCGGACCTCTCGGCCGGCAACATCAAGGGGCAGTCGATCCCGACCACCGGCTCGCACGACTACGGCGGCGTCGTCGGCTCGGCGCTGACCGTCGACCCGGCGGCCGTCGCGAAGAAGGTGCAGCAGCTGTTCGGGCTGCTGCCGACGCCCCGGTCGAGTTCGGGGTCCTCGGTCGGCAGCCCGCCGAGCGAGCAGGTCGCGTCGCCCGCCCCCACGAAGGCGAAGCGGTCCTGCGTGTACTGATCGCGGCCGGATGGTTGCCGGGCCCGGTTTGCACCCGCAATCGTCGCTAACCGGACGGTCCGGCGTGGGCTAGCGGCCGCTCCGGATGCAAACCGCACCACCGGCGCAGCTCAGCGGCCGGTGACGCCGTCGATGGCCTCGCGCAGCAGGTCGGCGTGACCGTTGTGCCGCGCGTACTCGCCGATCATGTGGACGTACACCATCCGCAGCGAGAACGGCTCGCCGCCGAGGTCGAAGGTGTCGTCGAACGCCATCGCGCAGACCGCCTCGTCGCAGCGCCGGCACTCGTCCACGTAGCGGTCGAACGCCGCCGGGGCCTCGGCCGGGTCGAGGTGGTCGAAGTCGTGGTTCTTGCCGAGCGCGAGGTCGTACACCGGCTCGACCGCCTCCCCCGCCGCCCGGATCCGGAACCAGGTGCGCTCGACCTTGGTCAGGTGCCGCACGAGCCCGAGCAGCGACAGGTTGGACGACGGCAGCGCGCGTAGCGCCAGCTGCGAGGCGTCGAGGCCGCCGCAGATGCCGAGCAAGGTGGCGCGCTGATAGGCCAGGTAGGCCTCGAGCATCGGCCGGTCGGGGCCGACCAACGGGCCGTCGACCGGCGTCGGGGCAGGCGCGATCCAGGTCATGAGCCGATCCTGTCAGCCGTTCAGGTAGGCCAGGACGGCGAGCACCCGCCGGTTGTCGTCCTCCGACTGTGGCAGCCCGAGCCGCGTGAAGATGCTGTTCGTGTGCTTGCTGACCGCCTTCTCGGTGACGAAGAGCCGGGCCGCGATCGCGGCGTTCGACCGCCCCTCGGCCATCAGCCCCAGCACCTCGCGCTCGCGCGGCGTCAACGTCGTGAGCGGATCGTCGAAGGCCGAGCGCCGGGTCAGCAGCTGGGCGACGACCTCGGGGTCCATCGCCGTGCCGCCGGCCGCCACCTGGCGCACCGCGTCGACGAACTGCTCGACGTTGAAGACCCGATCCTTGAGCAGGTAGCCGACACCGCCCGAGCGATCGGCCAGCAACTCGCGCGCGTACAGCTGCTCGACGTACTGCGACAGCACGAGCATGGGCAGCCCCGGCACCTGGCGCCGGGCCTCGATCGCGGCCTGCAGCCCCTCGTCGGTGAATGTCGGCGGCAGCCGGACGTCGACCACGGCGACGTCGGGCTTCTGCGTGGTCAGCGCCCGCAGCAGGGACGGGCCGTTGTCGACCGCCTCGACCACGTCGAAGTCGTTCGCTTCGAGCAGCCGGATCAGGCCGTCCCGGAGGAGGGCGAGGTCTTCGGCGAGGACGACGCGCACGGCAGCACCATAACGACCTCGGTCGGCCCGCCCGAGGGACTTTCCACCGAGAGGGCGCCGTCGAACGCCGAGAGGCGGCGCTCGATGCCGCGCAGGCCGGTGCCGCGCCCGGGATCGGCGCCCCCGATGCCGTCGTCGTGCACGGAGAGCTGGAGCCGCTCGTCCGCGAGCCGCATCGTGACCCGGACGTGTCGGGCCGCGGCGTGCTTGACGACGTTGGTGAGCGCCTCGGCGACCGCGAAGTAGGCGGCCGACTCGACCGGCGCCGGCAGCCGGCCCGGGAGGTCGGCCAGCACGTCGACCGGCATCGGTGCAGCGAGCGCCAGGGCCTGCACCGCCCCGACCAGGCCGCGGTCGGCGAGTACCGGCGGGTGGATGCCGCGGACGAGATCGCGCAGCTCGGCCAGGGCGTCGCTGCTGGCCGTGCGGGCCTCGGTGAGCAGGGCCCGGGCGCCGGCCGGATCGCGCTCGAGCTGCTGCTCGGCCATCGCCAGGCTCATCCCGAGGGCGACGAGCCGGGCCTGGGCGCCGTCGTGCAGGTCGCGCTCGATGCGCCGCAGCTCGGCCGCCTGGGTGTCGACGGTCTCGGCGCGGGACTCGGTGAGCTGCTCGACCCGCAACGCCAGCCGGCTCTTCTCCGACACCGACAGCAGTGATTGGTCGATGCTGCGGTGCAACCCGGCCGCCAGCGCGACCGGCAGCCACCAGAAGACGAGGTCGAGCAACGCCTCCACGAGGGCGATGATCGACAGCGCGAGCCCGAGTCGTGCCGTCGACGAACAGCCAGAGCATGTCCCGCCGCACGGCCGGGTCCTGGGCCAGCGAACCGATCCGGGTCAGCGGGCGGGCCTCCGCCTGCCGCAGGTACGGGGACTCGATCGGCTGCCCGGTGACCCTGCCGACCTCGGCCCGCCGGTGCTCGGCCAGCCGGCGGGTGAACCCGATGGTCACGATGAGCACCGGGATGCCGACCCACACCGTGATCAGGCCGGTGGACACCGTGGTGACGGTGAACAGGACGAGCGTGCCCGCCGACAGCACGACCGACAGCGCCGCCCACCAGAGGGCGTGCAGTCGACGGGTCAGCGCGTTGTCCACGGGTTCATCCTGACGCACGCGGCGGCGCGGGCAGGTAGGGATAACTCCACCATCACCGGGGGCGCACCACCCCTGTTCCGCCCGCGGTTCGGCGGGAGCGTGGGAGCTGTCAACGACAAACCCGGTCGAAAGGCTCTCCCGTGTACTCGAACATCCCGCCCGACTCGCCGCCGACCCGCCGGCCGGTCACCGTCCGACTGGCGCGCTGGAGTGCCACCCACCCGTGGCGGGCGATCGCCTTGTGGCTGGTCTTCGTCGTCGCCTCGATCGCGATCGGCAACATCGCCGGCCTGCACAAGGCCGGCGACATCGACTACATGAGCGGCCAGTCCCGGCAAGCAGCGCAGTGGCTGCACGATGCCAAGCTCGAGTCGCCGGACACCGAGAACGTCCTCGTCACGGCCCGCGCCGGCCACCTCGACGCACGGCAGGCCCGCGCCGCACTCGCGGACGCCGGCGGGCGTATGTCGGCCCTCGACCAGGTCGCCGGCGTCGCGGCGCCCGTGACGGCGAAGGACGCATCGGCGATGACGCTGCAGATCACGCTGCGCCACGACGCCGACGTCAAGCCGCTGCTCGGCGCCACCAAGGCCGTCCAGGCCGACTACCCGGGCCTGCGGGTCGAGGAGGTCGGATCGGCCTCGTTGAACGAGGCGGTGAACCAGCAGGTCGGCGACGACCTGTCGGCCGCGGCCACCTACAGCCTGCCGGTGACGCTCGCGATCCTGCTCGTCGCCTTCGGCGCGATCGTCGCCGCCGGCGTGCCCGTGCTGCTCGCGCTGTCCGCCGTCGCCGCCGCGACCGGGCTCACCGCGCTCGTCTCGCACGTGATCCCGGGCGCCGACTCGATCTCGGCGATGATCCTGCTGATGGGCATGGCCGTCGGTGTCGACTACTCGCTGTTCTACGTCAAGCGGGCCCGGGCCGAGCGGCACAAGGGCCGCAGCGGGCTCGACGCGGTCGAGATCGCAGCCGAGACGGCCGGTCACTCGGTCCTGGTCTCCGGCCTGGCCGTCCTGGTGTCGATGTTCGGCCTCTACTTCGCCGCCGACGCCACATTCGCGGCCCTGGCCACCGGCTCGATCATCGTCGTTTCGGTCGCCGTGCTCGGGTCGTTGACGGTGTTGCCTGCCCTGCTCGTGAAGCTCGGCAAGCGCATCGACCGCCCGCGGGTCCCGGTGCTGTGGCGGCTGACCAACCAGGACCGGCAGCCGCGGCTCTGGCCGGCGCTGCTGCGCCCGTCGATGAACCACCCGGCCCGCACGCTCGTGATCTCGGTGCTGGCCCTCGCCGCCGCTGGCGCTGCCGGCGCTGGGCATGAAGCTGCAGTCGGACAGCCCGCAGTCGCTGCCCGACTCCATCGCCGAGAAGCACTCGCTGGCCCGGCTGAACGAGGCCTTCCCGAACCACCAGGCCGAGCAGAAGGTGGTGGTCACGCTCGGCGGCCGCCAAGGCCGGTCAGGTGAAGGACGCGCTCGACCGGCTGGCCGGCACCGCCGCCGACGGTGGCCTGTTCCTGCGCGAGACCCCGGACGTCCGGATCTCGGCCGATCGTCGCGTCCAGGTGCTGACCCTGGACGCACCGTTCGACGCCGAGTCCGCCCGGGCCCGGGACGGGGTCGCACGCCCTGCGCGGCGGGCTGGTCGCCGATGCGCTGCGCGACATCGACGGCGCGGCCTGGGCGGTCGGCGGCGACACCGCGTCCAACGTCGACACCGACCAGCACATGTCCGACCGCCTGCCCTGGGTGATCGCGTTCGTCGTGCTGCTGACGATGGTGATCATGGGCTGCGTGTTCCGGTCGGTGGTGATCGCGCTGACGACTGCTGCGGTGAACCTGCTCTCCGCCGGCGCCGCCTTCGGCGTGCTCGTCCTGACCTTCCAGCACTCGTGGGCCGAGTCGTTGCTCGACTTCCGGTCGACCGGAGCCCTGATCAACTGGATCCCGCTGTTCCGCTTCGCGGTGCTGTTCGGCCTGTGCGATGGACTACCACGTCTTCGTGCTCAGCCGGATCCGCGAGGCGGCCGAGCGCGGCCGGCCGACCCGGGACGCGATCCGCGAGGGGATCACCGGCTCGGCCGGCACCGTCACCAGCGCCGCGATCGTCATGGTGTCGGTGTTCTCGATCTTCGCCTCACTGCACATGATCGAGATGAAGGAGCTCGGCATCGGCCTGGCGGTCGCCGTCCTGGTGGACGCACTGGTGGTGCGGGCGATCGTGCTGCCCTCGCTGATGATGCTGCTCGGCCGGTGGAACTGGTGGCCCGGGCGCCTGGCCCGGCGGCCCGAGCCGGAGCCGGTGGAGCGGCAGCTCCTCGCGGTCTGAGATCGGCGCCGGAGTCGCTCGCCGGGGGCTCAGCCCTCGGCGAGCGACATCGGCCCGTAGACCTTGCGCTGATCGTCGAACAGCGTGGCCTGGGCGACCCCGGCCGCGGCCAGCTCGCGCCAGTGCTCGCCCAGCCAGCTCTCGGCATCGGACTGGTTCGGATGCGCGGGCGACGGCGGGGCGCCCAGCTCGCTACCGTCGGCGGACTCCAGTCGCCACGTCCAGCTCATGGTTGAACCCTAGCCTGGGCATACTGGCCCGGTGACCGACCTTCTCGCGCTCGGCGCCGAGGTTCGCGGGACCGATGCCGAGGCGGCCACCGCCGCCCGTACGCACGTGCGCCCGACGGCCGGCCGGCTGGGCGACCTGGCCGAATGGCTGGCCGCCGCGTCCGCAAGCTATCCCCCGGCGCCGGCCAAGCGGGCGCGGATGGTCGTGATCGGCTCGATCACCCCCACGGTGCGCGCCCTGGCCGACGCGGCCGAGGTCGGCCTGCGGGAGCTGGCCCCGGGCGACGACGCCGTTGCCACCGGCATCGCGGCCGCCGACGACGAGGTGGACCGCGGCGCCGACCTGCTGGTGCTGGCCGCCCGGGACGCGACGCTCGCGCCGGCCGTGGCGGTGGGGCTGCTCACCGGCGCCGAGCCGGTCGCCCTGCTCCCGCGCGGCGCCCGCGCCGTCGACAGCGGGGCGTGGATCGAGCACGCCGGGCGGCTGCGCGACGCCCGCCGCGGCGTCGCCGAGCTGCGGCACGCCCCGGGTCAGCTGCTGGAGTCGCTGCACAGCCCGGTCCTCGCCGCGGCCACCGGCTTCCTGCTCCGGGCCGTCGCCCGGCGGACCCCGGTCGTGCTCGACGGCGCGGCGGCGCTCGCGGCCGCCCTGCTCTGTTACGAGGTGCAGCCGCGGGCCGGCCAGTGGTGGCGCGTCAGTGACAGCTCGGTCGACGCTGTGCACGGTCGCGCGGTCGAGTACCTGCTCCAGCCGCCCGTCCTCGGCCTGGACTCGTCGAGCGGCGACGGCGTGGCCGGGCTGCTCGCCGTGCCCGTCCTGCGTACCGCGGCGGCGCTGGCCGCGATCCGGGGCGACGATGACTGACCCCCGGCCGCGCGGCACCGGCGAGGATGTCGCCCGCGGCGTGCGGGTCGCGGCGGCCTGGAGCTGGCGGCTGCTGGTCATCGCCGCCGGACTCTGGGTGCTGCTCTACATCTTCAACCGGGTCGAGCTGGTCGCGTTCTCCTTCGTTCTGGCGCTGTTCTTCACCGCCGTCCTGCACCCGCTCGAACTGCAACTGCGCCGCGTGCCCGGGCCCCGGTCGCTGTCGGCGGCCCTCGCATTGTTGATCGGCGTGGCCGCGCTCGTCGGCATCGGCTGGTTCGTCACGTGGCAGATCACCCAGCACTCGTCCGAGCTCGGCAACCAGATCAGCGACCTCGTGACCAAGTTCCGCAACTGGCTGCACAACGGGCCGCTGCACCTGAAGTCGTCGGACATCGACAACCTGGCCGACAAGATCACCAAGGCGATCAACAGCCACCAGGGGCAGCTCATCAGCGGCGCCATCGCCACCGTCCGCACGGTGGTCGAGGCGCTCGGTGCGCTGCTGCTCATCCTGCTGTCGACGTTCTTCCTGCTCCGCGACGGCGACCAGATCTGGGAGTGGACCCTGCGCCTGCTCCCCCGGTCGGCGCACGCCCGCCTGGACGTCGCCGCGCGGGCCGGCTGGCGGGTGCTCGGCGGTTACATGCGCGGGCAGGTGCTCATCGCGCTGTTCCACGGCGTCTCGGTGATGATCGTGCTGTTCGTGCTGCGGGTGCCGCTGGCGGCCGCCCTCGGTGTGCTGATCTTCCTCGGCTCGTTCGTCCCGCTCGTCGGCCTCACGGTGACGGGAGCGCTCTGCGTCGCCGTCACGCTGCTCGAGCACGGCTTCACCGCCGCGATCGTGGTCGCGGTGGCGATCATCGTCCTCGTCCAGCTCGAGGCCCACCTGCTGCAGCCGCTGATCATGAGCCGCAGCGTGGAGGTGCACCCGCTGGCCATCGCGCTCGCGGTGCTGACCGGGACGGTGCTGTCCGGCATCGTCGGGGCGCTGCTCGCGGTGCCGCTCGTCGCCTTCCTCAACACGACGATCACGGCGCTGCATCAGTCGAGCGCCGACCCGGCGCTGGACCCGGTCGCGCCGGTGGACCTGTCCAAGTCCGCCGACGACGGCGGCGAGGACGAGCCGTCAGCGCCCGCCGGCGCTCCCTAACGGACGTGTGACTCGACGAACGGCGGCCTGACCACCCGCGCGGCGCTGCGCCGGCCCCGCACGTCGATCTGCACCTCGTCGCCGTCCTCGACACCCGCGTCGGTGGAGACGAGGGCCAGCCCGATCCCGACCCGCCGGGTCGGCGAGAAGGTCCCGCTGGTCACTTCCCCGACCGTGTCGCCGGCCGCGTCGAGGACCGGCATGTGCGCCCGCGGGATCCCCCGGTCGAGCGACTCGAGTCCGCGCAGGACCCGGGCCGGGCCGGCCGCCTTCTCGGCGAGCAGCGCGTCGCGGCCCCAGAACGCGTCCTTCTTCCAGCCGACCGCCCAGCCCGACCGCGCCTGCAGCGGCGAGATGTCGAGCGAGAGATCCTGCCCGTGCAGCGGGTAGCCCATCTCGGTGCGGAGGGTGTCACGGGCGCCGAGGCCGGCCGGCATCCCGCCGAACTCGCGCACCACCTCGACGATCGCGTCCCACAGGGCCGGCGCATCGGCCCAGCGCGGGATCAGTTCATAGCCGTGCTCGCCGGTGTAGCCGGTCCGGCAGATGCGCACGAACCGGCCGCCCCACGTGGCGTCGGCGTAGGCCATGTAGTCCTGCCCGGACGGGAGGTCGAGTCGGTCCAGCACGTCGGCCGAGCGCGGGCCCTGCACGGCGAGGACGGCGAACTCGCTGTGCTGGCCGGTGACCTCGATGCCGCCCGGCGCCGCCGCGGCGATGCGGCGGACGACCTCGGCCGTGTTCGCGGCGTTGGGCACCAGGAACACCTCGTCGTCGGAGACGAGGTAGGCGATGAGGTCGTCGACGACGCCGCCGGACTCGTCGCAGCACAGGGTGTACTGGGCCTGCCCCGGCGCGATCCGGCCGAGGTCGTTCGACAGGCAGGTGTTGACGAAGGCCCGGGCGCCCGCGCCGCGCACCGTCGCCTTGCCGAGGTGGGAGACATCGAAGACCCCGACCGCCTCGCGCACCGCGGCATGCTCCTTCAGCACGCCGCCGCCGCTGGCGGTGTACTCGATCGGCATCTCCCACCCACCGAAATCGGCGAGCTTCGCCCCCAGGGCGACGTGACGTTCGTGCAACGGCGAGCGCAGGAGGTCGGCCATGCGGCACAACCTACCGACCGGGTGCCTACGATCACCGGCATGCCGTCGGTGTCCCTCGTCTCCCCGTCCGCCCCCCTCCGCGCGGACGCCGTCGTCGTCGGCGTCCGTCACACGAAGGACGGCCCGCAGCTCGTCCCGGGTGCCGAGCCGGTCGACGCGGCGCTCGGCGGGCGGCTGCTCGCCGGCCTGCGGGCGGTCGGCGCCACCGGCCGCGCCGACGAGACGGTCAAGCTGGCGACGCTCGGGCTGGCCGACTTCCCGCTCGTCGTCGCCTCCGGGCTGGGCGACGATCCGGCCGACGCCGAGGCCGCCCGACGGGCCGCGGGCGCCGCACTGCGGGCACTCACCGGCTCCCGGCGCGTCCACCTGGCGATCGAGGCCCCGGCCGGCGCGCTCGCCGAGGGGGCCCTGCTCGGCGCCTACTCGTTCACGTCCTACAAGTCGAAGCCGGCCAAGCCGGCCCTGCGGGCCGTCACGATCACCGGGCCGGCGTCGGCCCGGGCCGAGCTCCGGCGGGCCGGCATCGTCGCGGACGCCGTGAACCTGACCCGCGACCTCGTGAACACCCCGCCGAACGACCTGTACCCGCAGACCTTCGCCGCCCGAGCGGTCGAGCTGGCCCAGCAGCGCGGGCTGGCGGTCGAGGTGCTGGACGAGCGGGCGCTGAAGCGGGGCCGGTTCGGCGGCATCCTCGCGGTCGGGCAGGGCAGCGCCCGCCCGCCCCGGCTGGTGCGGATCAGCTACCGGCCGGCCCGGGCCCGGGCCCACGTCGCGCTGGTCGGCAAGGGCATCACGTTCGACTCCGGTGGGCTGAACCTGAAGACGGCCAATTTGACCTGGATGAAGTCCGACATGGGCGGGGCTGCTGCGGTCATCGCCGCCACGCTGGCCCTCGCCGCGCTCAAGGTGCCGGTCGCGGTGACGGCCACCGTGCCGATGGCCGAGAACATGCCCTCCGGCTCGTCCTATCGGCCATCGGACATCATCACGATGCGCGACGGCAGCACGGTCGAGGTCACGGACACCGACGCGGAGGGCCGGATCGTCCTGGCCGACGCGATCACCCGGGCGGCGGAGGACGGGCCGGACCGGCTCATCGAGGCCTCGACGCTCACCGGCGCGCAACTCGTCGCACTGGGCACCCGGGTGATGGGGGCGATGGGCGAGGACAGCTGGCGCGACGAGGTCGTCGCGGCCGCCAACTCGGCCGGCGAGGCGGCCTGGGCGATGCCGTTGCCGGAGGAGCTGCGCGGCGGGCTGGACTCGCCGGTCGCCGACCGGGCCAACGTCCCGGCCGAGCGGTTCGGCGGCATGCTGGTCGGCGGCCGGTTCCTCGGCGAGTACGTCCCGGCCGGCCTGCCGTGGGTCCACCTGGACATCGCCGGCCCGGCCTACAACAACGCAGGTGCGCGGGACTACACGCCGAAGGGCGGCACCGGCGCCGGCGTGCGCACGATCGTCACCGCGGTGGAGCGACTCGCGTCCGGCTGACCGCGACGGCGTCCTCGGCGGCCCGGATCGCGCGCTCCCAGCGCAGGTGCAGGGTCCGGTAGGCCCGGGCCCGGATCCGCTCGGCGTGCACCGCGGCCCAGCCGCAGAGGATCGCCAGCGGCAGCTCGCCGCACAGCGCGAGGACGAGCGCGAGCGCCAGCTCGCCGTGCCCGGCCGAGCTGGTGAAGATGTCGAACCAGGCATCGACCACGAGCATCATCGAGGCGACCGCGGCTACCGGCCCGGTGGCCGCATGCCGGCGCAGCGCGAGGAACGCGAGCAGCGCGAGGACCGAGCACATCGCACTGTCGAAGCCGAGCCAGGCGATGTCGTAGTGCTCCGAGCGAACCTTGGCCGGCAGGGTGAAGCCGAGGTAGACGATCCAGGGCAGGAAGCCGACAACGCTGCCAACGGCCAGGGCTCCGATCCAGCGGGGCAGTGGCAGCGAGTCGACCGGGCGCTCGCCGTGCAGGACGGCGTCGATCGAGTCGATCGGTGTGCCGGAGGGCAGCTCCTCGGGCGGATCCGCGCGCGGGTAGGGCAACGGGCGCGGACGCGGGCGGCGGTCAGAAGTGGTCATGACGTCGCTCCCGCCCCACCGGCCTTGCGCCGGGCCGTCCACTCGCGCATGCGTTGGGGATACCCAACCCGGGCCGCCTCGTAGAGGGGTATCCCTTGCTTCTTGGCGAGGGCCGCCGCGGTGTCGGCGTCGGCGACCCGCCGGCGCGTCCACTCGCCGTCGGACGCGACCAGGACGACGGTGGTCTCGGTGACCGCGGTACGGGGTTCGAGGTAGGCCTCGACGCCCTGGCGGCTGCGGATGAACTCGACGAGATGGTCGCGATCGGCGGAGTCGGCGGTGCGCAGCGTCCCAGGACGTGCCTTCCGGCTCCACGGCATCCGCACTTGGTCACTCCATTCATATCGGCGGCCGGGGGCCGCGGCTTGAGCTCATGATGGCATCCGAGCGTGAGAACTGGTGCAGTCCGGACACCCCTGCCTACCGGCGGGTACGCCGCTGCCGTGCAGCGCCCGAAGCCGCAGTGCCAAGATGGGAGGACCCCTTCGAAGGAGCAGGAGCACCGGTGGCAGACAACCAGTCCGATCTCGTCATCCTCGGCGGCGGCAGCGGCGGGTACGCCGCCGCGCTGCGGGCCGCCGAACTGGGCAAGTCCGTCGTACTGATCGAGAAGGACAAGGTCGGCGGCACCTGCCTGCACCGCGGCTGCATCCCGACCAAGGCGTTGCTGCACGCCGGCGAGATAGCCGACCAGGCCCGGGAGAGCGCCACCTTCGGCGTGAATGCCACCTTCGAGGGCATCGACATGGCCGGCGTCCACAAGTACAAGGACGGCGTCGTCTCCAAGAACTTCAAGGGCCTCACCGGGCTGGTCAAGAGCCGCGGCATCGAGATCGTCGACGGCGAGGGACGCCTCGTCGGCCCGAAGACGGTGCAGGTGGGCGGCGACACCTACACGGGGACGAACCTGATCCTCGCCACCGGCTCCTACTCGCGCACGCTGCCCGGGCTCGACGTCGACGGGCAGCGGGTGATCGCGAGCGAGCACGCCTTGCAGCTCGACCACGTGCCGGAGAGCGCGGTCGTGCTCGGCGGCGGGGTCATCGGCTGCGAGTTCGCGTCGGCCTGGACCTCGTTCGGCACCAAGGTCACCATCGTCGAGGCGCTGCCGCACCTCGTCCCGCTCGAGGACGAGGCGAGCTCCAAGCTGCTCGAACGCGCGTTCCGGCGCCGCGGCATCGGCTTCAAGGTCGGCGCCCGCTTCGAGAAGGTCGAGTCGACCGACAGCGGGGTGCGCGTCCACCTCGAGGGGGGCGAGACGCTCGAGGCCGAGGTCCTGCTCGTCGCCGTCGGCCGCGGCCCGGTCTCGGCCGACCTCGGCTACGAGGAGCAGGGTGTCCGGATCGAGCGCGGTTTCGTGGTCACCGATGAGTACCTGCGCACATCGGTCGACGGCGTGTACGCGGTCGGCGACCTGATCTCCATCGGCGGCACGCCGCACCTGCAGCTGGCCCACGTCGGCTTCGCCGAGGGCATCCAGGTCGCCGAGCACATCGCCGGGCTGCCGGTCCTGCCGATCGACTACGCCGGCGTCCCCCGCATCACGTACAGCCAGCCCGAGGTCGCGTCGGTCGGTTACACCGAGGCGCAGGCGGCCGAGAAGTACGGGGCCGACAACATCAAGACCGTCACCTACGACCTCTCGGGCAACGGCCGCAGCGCGATCCTCAACACCCGCGGTGCGGTGAAGCTGGTCGCCGAGAAGGACGGCCCGGTGCTCGGCGTGCACATCGTCGGCGACCGCGTCGGTGAGCTCATCGCCGAGGCCCAGCTGATCTACAACTGGGAGGCACTGCCGGGTGAGGTCGCCCAGCTGGTCCACCCGCACCCGACCCAGTCCGAGGCCATCGGCGAGGCCCACATGCTGCTCGCCGGCAAGCCGCTGCACGTCCACGAGTGATCCCGCGCTCGCCCACTCCGCTGCCCTTGTAAGGAGCCTGAAGCAACCATGCCGACGTCCGTGAAGATGCCCCAGCTGGGCGAGAGCGTCACCGAGGGGACCGTGACCCGCTGGCTCAAGGCCGAGGGTGAGCACGTCGACGCCGACGAGCCGCTGCTCGAGGTCTCGACGGACAAGGTCGACACCGAGGTGCCCTCCCCCGCATCCGGCACGCTGCTCTCGATCAAGGTGCAGGAGGACGAGACCGTCGAGATCGGCGTCGAGCTCGCCGTGATCGGCGACGCCGGCGAGGGTGGCGGCGATGCGCCGGCCGCCGGCGCCAGCGAGCAGGCGGCGCAGCAGGCCGCGCCGGAACCCGAGCCGGAGCCGGAACCCGCGCCCGAGCCGGAACCCGCGCCCGAGCCGGAGCCGGCCCCGAAGGCCGAGAGCAAGCCCCGCCCGGCCCCGGCCCCGTCGGCCGCCCCGGCGGCCGCCAGTGCGGCCCCGGCCCCGGCCGCCACACCGTCTGCGGCGCCGAGCGAGACCGCCTCGGCGGGGGGCGACGAGGACGACGCCGCCGGCACCTACGTCACCCCGCTGGTCCGCAAGCTCGCGGCCGAGCACGGGGTCGACCTGGCCGGCATCGAGGGCACCGGTGTCGGCGGGCGGATCCGCAAGTCCGACGTCCTGGCCGCGGCCGAGAAGAAGGCCGCGCCCGAGCCGGCCCCGGCCGCCGCGCCGGCCGCACCCGCGAAGGCGGCGCCGGCTCCGGCCGCCGCGGCGCAGCGCGGCAAGGTCGAGCCGATGTCGCGCATGCGGCAGGTCATCGCCACCCGCATGGTCGAGTCGCTGCAGACCTCGGCCCAGCTCACCACCGTCGTCGAGGTCGACGTCACCAAGATCGCCCGGCTGCGCGACCAGGCCAAGGCCGACTTCGCGGCCCGCGAGGGCGTCAAGTTGTCGTTCCTGCCGTTCTTCGCGGTCGCCGCGATCGAGGCGCTCAAGGCCCACCCGATCGTCAACGCCTCGGTCAACATGGACGACAAGACGATCACCTACCACGACGCCGAGCACCTGGGCATCGCCGTCGACACCGACCGGGGCCTGCTGGTGCCGGTCATCCACGACGCCGGTGACCTCAACCTGGCCGGCATCGCCCGCAAGATCGCCGACCTCGCCGAGCGCACCCGCGGCAACAAGGTGAGCCCGGACGAGCTCGGCGGCGGCACGTTCACGCTGACCAACACCGGCAGCCGCGGGGCACTGTTCGACACCCCGATCATCAACCAGCCGCAGGTGGCGATCCTCGGCACCGGGGCGGTCGTGAAGCGCCCGGTCGTGGTCAGCAGTGCCGAGCTCGGCGAGACGATCGCGATCCGGTCGATGGTCTACCTGGCGCTCTCCTACGACCACCGCGTGGTCGACGGCGCCGACGCCGCCCGGTTCCTGGTCACCATGAAGGAGCGGCTCGAGGCCGGCGCGTTCGAACGCTCGCTGGGACTCGGCTGACGGATGGAGGTCGTGCTCGCCGGCGCGTCCGGCCTGATCGGTTCGGCGCTGGCGAGCTCGCTGCGCGCGGACGGCCACCGGGTCAAGACCCTGGTGCGCCGGACGGTGCGGGGCGCGGACGTCGACAACTGGGACCCCGACCAGGGCCTGCTCGACCCCAACTTCCTGACCGGGGCCGATGCCGTCGTGTGCCTGTCCGGGGCGGGCGTGGGCGATCACCGGTGGACCGACGAGTACAAGGCCGTGATCCGGCGCAGCCGGGTCGACACGGTCGCGACGATCGCCCGCAGCCTGGCCGACTACGGCGGCCCGCGGGTGCTGCTCGCCGCGTCGGCGGTCGGGTACTACGGCGACACCGGTGACCGGGTCGTCGACGAGGACAGCCCGTCGGGCGACACCTTCCTCGCCGGCGTGTGCCGCGACTGGGAGGCGGCGGCCGATCCGGCCCGGGCGGCCGGCGTGCGGGTCGTCCACCTGCGCACCGGGCTCGTCCTGGCCAAGGACGGCGGCCTGCTCAAGCGGCTCACCCCGATCGTGCGGGCCGGCCTCGGCGGGAAGCTCGGCAACGGCCGGCAGTTCATGCCGTGGATCTCGATCACCGATGAGGTGGCCGCGATCCGGTTCCTGCTGGCGAACGAGCTGGCCGGACCGGTGAACCTGACCGGCCCGAGCCCGGCCCGCAACGCCGAGCTCACCAAGAAGCTGGGGCAGTTGCTGCACCGGCCGACGGCGTTCCGGGTGCCCGGCCTGGCCGCGCGGGCGGTACTCGGGCAGTTCGCCGAGGACGTCCTCACCGGCCAGCGGGCACTGCCGAAGCGGTTGCTGGACGCCGGCTTCGAGTTCCGGCACGCCGACCTCGACTCGGCCCTGCGTTCCGAGCTCGGGTAGCCGCTCAGGCCAGGGTCTCGCCGGCGATGCGCACGCCGTCGCCCGTCCGGACGAGGTCGATGCGCAGGCGGGACGGCCCGGCGCCCGGCGCGGTCGCCCGGACCCGTCCGCCGCACACCAGCTGGGACGGCGGCAGGGTCGCGGTGGCGAGGACGGTGACCCGCCCGCGCTTCGCCGCGACCCGGACGCTCGTGTAGCGGGTGCGGGCACCGGCCAGCCCGCAGCCGGTCGGGACGAGCCGGGCGAGCAGGGCGGTGTCGGCGGTCAGCAGCGGCCCGGGCCGGTAGACGCGGCGTAGCAGGCTCGGGTCACGCGTGGCGAACGCGCGGGCCCGCAGCCGGTCGAGCCCGGCCAGGGCCGCCGCCCAGCGCTGAACCGCCGACGGGCGGGTCGGGGCGGGCCGCGCGCTCGCCGGCGCCGCGGCCGGCCGCGGTGTAGCCGCCCGGGCCGGCGGGACGGAGGCCACACCGGCCTTCGGAGATGTCGCGACCTCAGCTCGAGGGTTCGCCGGCCGCCGCCCGGCCGGGCCATCGCCGGACCCGGCGGCCCAGGCCCAGAGCGTCCCGCCGACCGCGAGCGCCGCGGCCAGCAGCAGCGCGCCGACGAGTCGGGCCGCCCAGGGCCGGGCCTGTCGCCGGGGGCCCCGCGGGATGACCGGACGCGGGCGCGGACCGACGATCCGCGTCGGGGCCGGCCCGCCGGGGGTGACCGCCTGCGGGCGGTCGAACGCCGGGCGTGAGCGATCGGCCGGCTCGGGGCCGATCGGGCGGGCGGCGTGCCGGGGCCCGGTCAGCGCCTGCGGCCCGGGCCGGGCCGCACCGGCCGCGAGCTCCACCGCCACCGGCTCGCCGCTGTGCCGCAGGTCCAGGGCGAGGTCGGCGGCCGTTCCCCGCCGCTGCGGGTCGATGGCGAGCGCGCGGGCGACCACCGCAGCCATCGCTGGGGAGACGTCCGCGGTGGCGAGGCGGGCGGCGACGTCGTCCAGCCCCCCGGCCGCAGCCAGCCGCAGCGCGGCGGCGCCGTCGCGCGCAGGCCACGGCGGCGCGCCGGTCAGGGCGTGCAGCGCCACGCCGCCGAGCATGAACACGTCACTCGGCGCGCCCGGGACGCAGCCCGCCGCCACCGCCGGGTCGACGTAGGCCGGTGTCGCCTCGGCGTCGGTGTCGTCTCCGGTCAGCCGGGCCACGCCGACGTCGGCGAGCAGGGGCACCCCGGCAGCGGTGAACAGGATGTTGCCGGGGCTGACGTCCCCGTGCACCACGCCCTCGCCGTGCAGGTAGGCCAGGGCGGCCGCCACCGGCGCCACTGCCGTGATCACCTCACCCGGCGTCAGCCGGCCCCGGGCGGCCAGCAGGTCGGCGAGCGACCCACCGTCGGCGAGGTCGAGCACGAGGACCAGCGCGTCGTGCGCCGGGACCATCGAGTGCAGCCGGACCAGGTTCGGGTGATCGAGCGCGGACAGCAGCGCCGCCTCCGCCCGGGCCCGCTGCCGCTGGTCCTCGCTCGCCGTCGCGACGCGCTTGAGCGCCACCGGAGCTCCCGACGAGGTGACCCGCGCCTGCCACACCTCGCCCGAGCCGCCGCTGCCGAGCAGCCGCTCGACGGTGTACCCCCGCAGCTTGAACGTCGCCGACATGCTGTCGACGCTAGATTCCGGCGCCGGCCGACTCGGGGTTTTCCACAGGCCTGATCGCAGAAAGCGGCGCTCAGTCAGTCCTTCCCGCCCGCGGCCGCGAGCTTGGACGGCCACCAGATCTTCTTGCCGATCTCGTGGCTCAGCGCCGGCACGAGGATCGAGCGGACCACGACGGTGTCGAGCAGGACGCCGAACGCCACCGTGAAGCCGATCTCGGCGAGGAAGACGATCGGCAGCACCCCGAGCACCACGAACGTGGCCGCCAGCACCAGGCCGGCCGAGGTGATGACGCCGCCGGTGACCGCCAGCCCGCGGATCACCCCCTGCCGCGTGCCGTGCTCGAGCGTCTCCTCCCGCACCCTGGTCATCAGGAAGATGTTGTAGTCGATCCCCAGGGCCACGAGGAACACGAACGCGAACAGCGGGAAGGCCGGGTCGGCGTTCGCGAAGTGGAAGACGTGGTTGAAGAAGACCGCACTCACCCCCAGCGACGCGAGGAACGACAGCACCACCGTCGCGATGAGGATCACCGGCGCCACCAGGGCCCGCAGCACGAAGCCCAGGACGACCAGGATCACCAGCAGCACGAGCGGGATGATCAGGTTCCGGTCGTGCCGGGAGGCGTCCTGGACGTCGAGGTTGACCGCCGACTGGCCGCCCACCAGCGCGTCGGCGCCCGGCACCTTGGCCGACCGTCTTCCGGATGTCGCGGATCGTCTGGTACGCCGCCCTCGAGTCGTAGCTCGAGGTCAGCGTCGCGTCGACCAGCGTCTTGCCGTTGTGCGGTGTGACCCGGTAGTCGGCCGTCGCGCAGCCGGAGCGGTCGAAGATCCGGGCGGCCGCCTGCGGGTCCTTCGCGAGCGCCGGGCCGACCTTGGCGAAGTCGGTCGCGATGCACACCTGCGTCGGCTCGACCCCCTTGACCTTCGCGACGCTCTGCGCGACCTGGTCGGCCGTCCCGGTGGACGTGAGGATGATCGCCGGGGCGCCGGCGCCCTTCTCGAAGTTGGCGTTGTAGATCTTCTGGCCGGTGATCGCCTCGGGCGTGTTCGTGAAGCCCTTCTCGGTCGACAGGCCTTGCGTCTTGAGGGTGAAGATGCCGGCGAGGCAGGCGATCAGGACGACCCCGGCGCCGATCCAGGCCCGCCGGTAGTGCACGGCCAGCGACTTGGAGAAGCGGCCCCACACGCCGTGCACGGTGAGGATGTCGGTCTGGTGGTCCACCCGAGGCCGCTTGGGCCAGAAGATCCACCGCCCCGAGATCACCAGCAGGGCCGGCAGGACGGTCAGCATGACCAGCACGGTGCAGCCGATGCCGATCGCGCAGACCGGCCCCAGCCCGGCGGTCGAGTTCAGCTCGGCGAAGGTCAGGCAGATCAGGCCGAGGATCACCGTCACGGCGGAGGCGATGATCGGCGGGGCGGCGCCCTTCCAGGCCGCGATCATCGCCTCGACGCGACTCGGGTACTCGTGCAGTTCCTCGCGATACCGGCTGATCAGCAGCAGCGCGTAGTCGGTGCCCGCCCCGATGACCAGGACGGACAGGATGCCCTGGCTCTGGCCGTTGAGGGTGATCGTGCCGTTCTTGGCCAGGCCGTAGATGACGATCGACGCCGCCCCGAGGGCCAGGACCGCACAGACGATCGGGTAGGCCCAGAGGATCGGGCTGCGGTAGACGAAAAGCAGGATGACGACCACGACCAGGCCGGCGGCGAGCAGCAGCGCGCCGTCGAGGCCGTTGAACGCGTCGATGAAGGCGACCAGGATGCCGCCGGCGCCGGCACTGTGCACGGTGAGCCCGGCGGGCGCCCCGGCCCGGGCGATCTTGAGGACGGCCTTCTCGGTGTTGACGAGGTCGGGCCCCTTCGCGGACTTGCCGTTCTGCTTGGCGATGAGCGGGACGCTGGTGGCCGCGACCTCGCCGCTGCGGCTGTACCGCGGGCCGGCCGGGATCTCGTCGACCGAGACGCCCTTGACCTTCTTGAACTCGGCGATGTCGCCGAGGATCTTCTGCTTGTCGGCGGCCGTCAGGCCACCCATGCGCTCGTAGACCACGAAGCCGGGGATCGATTGGATGGTCGATGAACTTCTCCTGCTCGTTGGCGACCTTGGTCGAGTCGGCCGAAGCGGGCAGAAAGGACGAATTGTCATTCTTCTGGACGTCGCCGAGCTTCCCCTGGAACGAGCCGCCGGCGGCGCCGATCAGGAAGAACAGGACGGCGAGCACGCCGAACACCCAGACAATCCGCGGTCGGCGAGACTTTGCCCCGGTCGTGTCGGGGGCCTCGTCGAGCAGGGTCATTACTACCTCCTCAGGGGTTGGAGGCACGGTAGCGGTCCCGTCGGACAGCCCGCGACGGGGTTTCGCCCCGATTCGCCCCTGACTTTCGTCATGAGACCTGACCGGTTCGTCTGTACGTTTGAGCCGTGAACTCGTTGCGAATGGTGCGGGCCGGGACGGTTCCGTACGAGCAGGCGTGGGACCGGCAGCGCGAACTCCATGCGGCAGTCGTCGCCGGTGACGCGCCGGACACCGCGCTGCTGCTCGAGCATCCCTGCGTCTACACGGCCGGTCGGCGTACCGAAGCCTGGGAGCGCCCGCTCGACGGTACGCCGGTCGTGGACGTCGACCGCGGCGGCAAGATCACCTGGCACGGACCGGGCCAGCTCGTCGGCTACCCGATCGTCAGGCTGCCGGACCCCATCGACGTCGTCGCCCACGTCCGCCGGATGGAGGCCGTCCTCCTCGAGGTGTGCCGGGAGTTCGGGGTCGACGCCGGGCGGGTTCCGGGGCGCAGTGGCGTGTGGCTGCCGGCGGACGACACCCGCCCGGACCGCAAGATCGCCGCCATCGGCATCCGGGTCGCGCAGGGCGTCACGCTGCACGGCTTCGCTCTCAACTGCAATCCCGACCTCACCGCGTTCGACCGCATCGTCCCCTGCGGCATCAGTGACGCCGGGGTCACGTCCCTCGCCAAGGAACTCGGCTGCGACGTGCCGGTCGCGCAGGTCCTCCCCGTCGTCGAGAAGCACCTGCCTGCCCTTCTCGCCGACGTCGTGACCGCGTAGCCGCACTTGGCCAGACACGCGCGCAGCTTCGACCGGCGGGCCGCGACCGTCCGCCGCTCCACCGTCGCCGCGATCTGGCTCGGTGGCCTGACCGCCGGTTTCTTCGGACTGCTCAGCGCCGCCGCGAAGTACGGCTGCGGGGCGAACGACCACGGCCTGGCCTGCCGGACCTCCGGGTCGGTGCTGGGCGTCCTGCTCGTCGTCGCGGTCGTCGCCGTGGTCATCGCGGTCACGCTCCTGACCCACGAACGTCCGCCGCGCCGCGTCCTCACGATCGGTGGCGTCGGGCTGGCCGCGCTGCTCGTCTGTTTCCTGGCCGCGCGCGCACTGCTGGGGACGGTGTGACGAACGGGGCGGGGCCACCCCGAACCGGTCCGCGTACGCTCGAATTCGTGACTGCCGTACGCCCGACGCCGCCCGACGGCCGGCGCCTGCTCCGCATCGAGGAGCGCAACACCCAGACGCCGATCGAGCGCAAGCCGGAGTGGATCAAGACCCGGGCCAAGATGGGGCCCGAGTACACCGAGCTCCAGGCGCTGGTGAAGCGCGAGGGCCTGCACACCGTCTGCCAGGAAGCCGGCTGCCCCAACATCTACGAGTGCTGGGAGGACCGCGAGGCGACGTTCCTCATCGGCGGTGACCAGTGCACCCGGCGCTGCGACTTCTGCCAGATCGACACCGGCCGCCCGCAGCCGCTCGACCGGGACGAGCCGCGCCGGGTCGCGGAGAGCGTGCAGGCCATGGGGCTGCGCTACGCGACCATCACCGGCGTCGCCCGCGACGACCTCGCCGACGGCGGCGCGTGGCTGTACGCGGAGACCGTGCGGGCGATCCACGCGCTCAACCCGGGCACCGGGGTCGAGCTGCTCGCGCCCGACTTCAACGCGGTGCCCGAGCTGCTGGCCGAGGTCTTCTCGTCCCGGCCGGAGGTGTTCGCCCACAACATCGAGACGGTGCCGCGGATCTTCAAGCGGATCCGGCCCGGCTTCCGCTACGAGCGCTCGCTGGACGTGATTCGGGCGGCGCGGGCCGACGAGCTGGTGACCAAGTCGAACCTCATCCTCGGCATGGGCGAGACACGCGACGAGATCAGCGAGGCGCTGCAGGATCTCCACGACGCCGGCTGCGAGCTCGTCACGATCACGCAGTACCTGCGCCCGTCGGCCAAGCACCACCCGGTCGAGCGCTGGGTGAAGCCGGAGGAGTTCGTCGAGCTGCGCGAGGAGGCCGAGGAGATCGGCTTCGCCGGCGTCATGTCCGGTCCGCTCGTGCGCTCGTCCTATCGCGCCGGCCGCCTCTACGAGCAGGCGATCGCCGCCCGCACGTGACTCGAGCGGCCCGCCCCCCGCGTTGAGTGGTCAGTTGCGCACTGAGTGGTCAGTTGTAACTGACCACTCAGTGCGCAACTGACCACTCAACGGGACGAGATGCTGGAAGGCGACCGGCCCGAAACGCAATCACGAACGCGATGAGCGCTCGCGCGAAGAGTCCGCCTACGGCGGATCAAGTCAGTGCCAGTCCGTCCGGTACTGGACGTTGCTCGACCACACGTTCTGGTAGCGGATGCCGTCGCGCGGGGTCGCCGCGGCGTACTGCCGGCCGTGCCCGGCGTAGATCGCGACGTGGTACGCGCTGCCGCCGCTCATGTAGAAGACGAGATCGCCCGGACGGGCCTGGGCGGAGGAGATCCGTCGCATGTCGCTCATCCGCCGCTGCCCCTCCGCGGTGTGCGGCAGGGTCCGCACGCGCGCCCGGGCGTACACGTACTTGGTGTAGCCGGAGCAGTCGAAGCCGCCGCTCGGGGTCGAGCCGCCGTCGACGTAGCGCGCGGTGCCGACGTAGCGCTTGGCGACGGTGATGATGCGCTGCCCGGGCGAGGGCATGTAGTGATGCACCGATGACCGGTCGAGGTAGGTGGTCGGACCGGACGTCGCCAGGCCACGCGAGCGGACGGTCACCGACGTCGCCCGCGGCGTCCACCTGGTGACGAAGCGGAAGTCGTGCCGGCCGGTGATGTGGCGGGCGCGGTCCATGCCGACACTCGGCCGGTCGGCCCGCACATGCCCGGCGTAGTGGCCGTCGACGTAGACCCGCACGTCGATCGAGGCCGATGTCCGGGCCGGCACGTACGCCCAGCCGATGACGGTGAGGCGGTGGTTGAACACGTCCTGCTGGACCGGGGCGAGGCTCCCGATGGGAGTGGCCGATGCGGCCGCGGTGGCCGAGCCGGTCGTAACGACGAGACCCGAGGAGGTCAGCGCCAGGACGAGCAGTGCTCGTCTGATCATGTGAAGCCTTCCGGACGCTGCGTCAATGCCCGGACGGCGCCGACGAACCCGAGCAGTATGCATAACAAATCGACTACGGACCAAACGTACGTTTCACTCGGGCACGAACCAGGGCCCTTCGGCCACCGTCACAGGCAGTCGAAGGGCCCCACTATCCTTGGACCTATGGCGAAATCCGCGGGTTCGAAGAAGCCCGCCAAGCTCAGTCGCGAGGACAAGAAGCTGCTGCGCGCCGGCAAACGCGAGAAGCGGCGCGAGTCGTTCCGCAACATCAAGCAGGCCTTCGTGCTGACGAAGCAGGCCGACCCGCGCTTCCTGCCGGTCATGATCATGTCGACCGTCGTCGCCCTCGCCGCCATCTACGTCCTGGTCCTCCTGATCACCGGATCGCCGTACCTGCCGATCCCGCTGGCGGTGGTCGGCGGCCTCGTCGTCGGCATGTTCGTCTTCTCCCGGCGGGCCCAGAAGTCGATGTTCGCCCAGGCCGAAGGGCAGGCCGGCGCCGCCGGTTGGATGCTCAAGCAGCAACTGCGCGGCGACTGGCGGCTGACCGAGGTGGTCGCCGGAACCACGCAGCTCGATGCCGTCCACCGGCTGGTCGGGCGCCCCGGCGTCGTCCTGGTCGGCGAGGGGGCCCCGCACCGCGTCCGGGGCCTGATCGCGCAGGAGAAGAAGCGCACGGCGCGGGTCGTCGGCGACACCCCGATCTACGACATCACGATCGGCACCGGCGAGGGCGACATCCGCCTCGCCAAGCTCAACCGGTACCTGCTGAAACTGCCGGCCAACCTCTCCAAGGACCAGGTCGCCACCCTCGAGAAGCGGCTGGCCGCCCTCGGCGGCAGCCGGGCCGCGGCGCTGCCGAAGGGGCCGATGCCGCAGGGCGCGAAGATGCGCAACGTCCAGCGCACCGTCCGCCGCCGCTCCTGACCTCGTGGAGACGCCGTCGATGACCGCTCCGCAGGCCTACCGCGGGGAGAAGATCGGCCTGCCGCGCGAGGGCCGCGGCTCGCTCGCCGCCACCGGGCCGCGGCTGGCCGCGTTCGTGGTCGACGCCCTCGCCTCCGGCCTCGTCGCTGCCCTCTTCGTACACAGGAGCGGCGCGCACACCTTCGCCGAGCGACTGCCGGGCACGTGGAGCCTGATCCCGTTCGCGCTCGACTACGTCATCGGCACGCTGGTGGCGGGGCGCACGCTCGGCATGTACCTGTTCGGGCTGCGGGTGATCCGGGTCCAGCAGGACGTCGCCGTCGACCCCGGCCGGGCGCTGCTCCGCACGGCCATGCTCGTCCTGCTCGTCCCGGCCCTCGTCTTCGACCGGGACGGCCGGGGCATGCAGGACCGCCTGACCGACACCGCCGTCGTCCGGGCGTGAGGGATGTGCCACGCTGGCCCGCGCGAAACACAGCGGAAACATTCGAGACACCAGTCGGCAACCGCGCAAACATAGTTTCGCGGCCATCACACTGCGCAACGGAGGACGGATGTTCACTAGCTCCGACGAGGTCCTGAACTTCATCAAGACGCAGAACGTCGAATTCGTCGACGTTCGGTTCACGGACCTCCCCGGCCAGCAGCAGCACTTCAACGTGCCTGCCGCGACGCTGCCGGAGGACTTCTTCACCGAGGGCGTCATGTTCGACGGCTCGTCGATCCGCGGTTTCGCCGCGATCCACAAGTCGGACATGAAGCTGATCCCGGACGTCTCGACGGCCTACGTCGACCCGTTTCGCGCCGCGAAGACGTTGAACGTCAACTTCTCCATCGTCGAGCCGCGCACCGGCGAGCCCTACGAGCGCGACCCGCGCCAGGTGGCGGCCAAGGCCGAGGCGTGGCTCAAGAGCACCGGCATCGCCGACACCGTCTTCTTCGGCCCCGAGGCCGAGTTCTACGTCTTCGACGACGTGCGCTTCCAGACCTCGGCCAACGAGGGCTACTACCACATCGACTCGATCGAGGGCGCGTGGAACACCGGCCGGGTCGAGGAGGGCGGCAACCGCGGCTACAAGACCCGGTACAAGGGCGGCTACTTCCCCGTCCCGCCGGTCGACCACTACGCCGACCTGCGCGACGCGATGAGCACCGCGCTGATCGAGTCCGGGATCGCGATCGAGCGGGCGCACCACGAGGTGGGCACCGCCGGCCAGGCCGAGATCAACTACAAGTTCAACACGCTGACGGCCGCGGCCGACGAGGTGCTGAAGTTCAAGTACATCGTCAAGAACGTCGCCTGGGCCCACGGCAAGACCGCGACGTTCATGCCGAAGCCGCTCTTCGGCGACAACGGCTCGGGCATGCACTCGCACCAGTCGCTGTGGAAGGACGGCTCGCCGCTGTTCTACGACGAGCTCGGCTACGCGGGCCTGTCGGACATCGCGCGCTACTACATCGGCGGCCTGCTGCACCACGCGCCGTCGCTGCTCGCGTTCACCAACCCGACCGTCAACTCCTACCACCGTCTGGTGCCGGGCTTCGAGGCGCCGGTCAACCTCGTCTACAGCGCCGGCAACCGGTCGGCCTGCATCCGGGTGCCGATCACCGGCACCAACCCGAAGGCGAAGCGCATCGAGTTCCGCGTCCCGGACCCGGCGGCCAACCCCTACCTCGCCTTCGCGGCGATGCTGATGGCCGGTGTGGACGGGATCCGCAACAAGATCGAACCGCCGGCGCCGGTCGACAAGGACCTCTACGAACTCCCGCCGGACGAGGCCGCCGCCATCGCCCAGGTGCCGGGCTCGCTGGCCGAGGTGCTCGACAACCTCGAGCGCGACCACGAGTACCTCACCGAGGGTGGCGTCTTCACCGAGGACCTCATCGAGGCCTGGATCGCGTACAAGCGCACCGCCGAGATCGACCCGATCCGGCTGCGCCCGCACCCGCACGAGTTCGAGCTCTACTACGACGTCTAGGAGCGAGCGGAGAGGGCGCTCGCGTTCTCTGCCGAGGGACGACGACGTCGTTGAGCGCCGCAGGCGCGATCACGACGTCTGAGTTGATCTGACGCTGGAGGCCCCGGATCCCGGGGCCTCCAGGTCCTTAAGCGCTCGATGATCTCGGCCTGGTCCCCAACTGGTCCGCACGAACGCATGCCCGCCCGGCGTGCCCTTGCGCGCTCGGGCGAAAGAGGCCTTCGACTGATGCGTGGCTGTCCTCGATCGTGCCGGCGGAACCGGCGGAGCCGGTGACCCACGAACAAGTGATGTCGGCACTGGACGAAGTCCGCGACCAGGCCCCGACCCGACATGGCTGAGGCGGTCACCCATGCGTCCGCGCTTGTTGATCTGCTACTCGGAAACGACCTCGCTCGCGCCGTCGGCCAGCGGCTGGCCGGGACAGGTCTGCACGCCCCGTCGCACGTTGACGCCGAGGTCTTGTCGGCATTCGGGCGGTTACCCCGAGCGGGCGTTCTGGACGAAGCCACTGTCGAGACCAAGCTGACCGCGCTCGCCGCCGCGCCGATCATCAGGCATGGTGTTGACGATCTTCTCCTCGGCGCCTGGGCGCGACGTCATCGGCTTCGGCTTGCCGATGCGATCTACATCGAACTGGCCGACCGGCTCGGTTGTGCGATGGTCAGGACCGACTGCCGGCTGCGTGACGAGCCGGGAGCCGACGTCGTCGGCTGGCCCACGGCGCCGATCGGTGGCATAGATCATCCTGCAAGGCCCGCCGAGTCTCTGCGACCGGCCGGTTGCTCGGGTGCTGCCTCGCGCTGGCCGAAGTCGATCAGCTTCTCCTGCCGATGCGCTGCTGATCACCGCGCTCGGAAGAGATCACCGGTTCCGCCCGTCCGGCCCTCATCGGCCGGACCGGCGATGCTCAGATCGGCGAGGAGACCCGCTCGTCGACCGTCGACGGCTCGGCCGGTCGTGATGCAAAGATCGGTTCGGACGCAAAGATGGGGAACAGCGGGAGTCGGTGGCCGGCGGCCCGGATGCCGAACATCGGTTCGCGGACCGGTTCACCCGCGCCCGGCGATGCCGCCGCGGCGCGGGCGGCGGCGCGGGGGGCGATGACAAGCAACTGCCCGGCTCCGCTGCGCAGCCGGGCATGGGCGACCTGCAGCACGACGATGCTTTCGTGGTCGATCTCTTCCACGGTTTCGAGCAAGACGGTGATCTGGGTGGTGCCCCCGGTGATCAGCCAGTCGAGGAGATCGTCGAGGTGCCGGCGGGTCATGCGGTCCAGCACGCCGTGGATCTGGAGCCACCCGCGCGGGCCGACGCGCTGCACCGCGATGCCGCGCGTGAACAGCTGGGGCGCTTGATCCTGACCTGGAGTCATGGACGCTCCAACTGTTCGAGCCCCCCGCGCGCGCCCCGGCTTGGACGGTGGTGGGGATCTCACGGTAACCGCCTGCGCCGTGCCGATCAACCGAGTGCCTACGGATTCCGTGGCCCGCGCGCCCGCCGCAGCGACATGGCGGAAGGTCGGTGGACGCGCCCGAATGCCGGGAATCGGTCGGCCCCGGTGCACGTCGTGCCCCGCCGGCAGCGGTGGCTCCGCGGTCAGCAGCCGGCGCCGAGCTGCGGAATCCGTGGTGGTCCGGAGCGACGGTCATCGGACCGCGAGGCGTTGACCTACGCCCAGCTCATTCCCGGGCAGTCCACAGGACCCGCCTGGCCGGGCCCTGGTCACTGCCGATGCGATATGGCACTGTTTGCACCATTAGGTCAATTAGCGCCCGATTCCTGGGCGTCAGGGTCTGGGATTGGAGCTGGTCCAATGTCACGACGTCCTCGGCTGCGCTGGCTGGTACTCGTCGCTGTCGCCGCCCTCACCGCCGCCCTGGCGGCCACGGCGCGTGCCGGCGCCGAGCCGTCGGAGCACCACGGGCCGAACTCGGCGGCCTGCGCCCACCGGGTCAACGACACCGCGCGCAAGCTGCTGCCGTGTATCCGCACCGGTGATCTGTGGCGGCACATGGAGGCGTTCCAGAAGATCGCCGACCAGAACCCCGGACCGGACGGCCACCCGTCGCGCAACTCCGGGGAGCCGGGTTACAAGGCATCGGTCGACTACGTAGCCCGGCTCATGAAGCGGGCCGGCTACGACGTCTCGATCCAGACCTACAAGTTCTTCTACTTCCAGTTCACTGCGATCCCGGTCTTCCGCGAGGTCTCGCCGGTCGCGCACGACTACAAGATCGTCGACGACTGGAACGCCGGGCAGGCCACCGGGACCACGACCGCCGCCGTTCAGCCCGCCGGTGGCATCGTCATCCCGCCGACTACCAACGCCAGTTCCACGAGCGGCTGCACCGCGGCCGACTTCAGCGGCTTCGTCGCCGGTCGCATCGCCCTGATCCAGCGCGGCGGCTGCAACTACGGCGTGAAGGTCCAGAACGCCCAGGCCGCCGGAGCGTCCGGCGTGATCGTCTTCAACGAAGGCAACCCCGGCCGCACCGATGTCATCTCCGGCAGCCTGATCGACGCCGCCGGCAACCGGATCGTCCCGACCATCCCGGTCGCGTTCACGTCCTTCGCCACCGGCAGCGACCTGCTGACCCGGTACACCCAGGCCGTCCAGAACTCGGCACCGCTCCCGACGGTCAACCTCGACGTCAAGGCCGTCGTGAACCCGAACGCCGACGACTACAACGTCATCGCCGACTCCAAGGGCGGCGACCCCAACCACGTCGTCGTCGTCGACGCCCACCTCGACGCGATCTACGGCGCCGGCATGCTCGACAACGCCTCCGGCTCGGCCACGATCCTCGACATCGCGCAGATGATGCGGAAGGTCCACCCGCGCAACAAGCTGCGCTTCATCTGGTTCGGCGGCGAGGAACTCGGGCTGCTGGGTTCGCAGTACTACGTCAACAACCTGAGCCCGACCGAACTCGGCAAGATCGGTTACGACCTCGACGCCGACGTGACCGCGACCCCGAACTACGTCGTCGGAGTGCTCGACCCGGCCGGCGTGGATCTGTTCAGCCGGACCGTCTCGACCCAGTTCCCGCCCCAGGTCTACGAGCCGTCGAAGGTCGCCCGGGATCAAGGGATCCAGTACTTCAACTCGATCGGGTTGAACAACGAGCTGTTCTCCCCTGTGGGCACGGACGCCTACAACTTCAACCAGGCCGGCATTCCGGCGAGTGGCGTGTTGACCGGGCAGGACTGCTGCAAGACGCAGGGCGACGTCGACCTGTTCGGCGGGACGCTCGGCAACTTCGAGGGCAACGTCCCGAGCTTCGACGGCGGCTGCGTCGACAACCCGTTCCGCTGGTGCGACAACCTGAGCAACAACGATCCCCGCGTGCTGACCTTCATGTCCCGCGGTTTCGCGAACATGGTCGTCAACATGGCGTTCGACCGCACCGTGCTGGGCTCCGGCGCAACGAGGCACAAGGGCCAACCCGAGCGGCGGGCGGGCGACGCCCACGAGACCACCCGCTGATCGGGTCGCCCGCAGAGCGGTTGAGTGGCGCGGTGGCACCGCGCCACTCAACCGGGAAGCCACATCGAACGAGCGCCTGCGTCAGCTCAGGCGCTGGCGCACCAGACGTTCGAGCAACTCGGGCATCGCCTCCGGCGGCGACCCGGCCAGATCGGCCCGGCCCTTGTTCACGATCCGGACGAGAGCCTCGATCGTGTGATCCCCTGAACTCTCATCGAGCAGTCGCTCGATGAGGTCGGCATCCGCGGGTTGTCGCAACATCGTGTTCTCAACTCGCGCGGGCGCACTCGACCGGGGGCCGGAGCCCGATCTCGACCATGCGCTCCGCGTCGGACGAGTGGATCGTGAAGCTGCCGATCGCGAACGCGTCGCTGTGCTCGTGCAGGGCATCGAGGATCTCGCTGTCCCCGGCCGGAATCGTCAGGTTGACCCGCTCGACGCCGGCGCGCCGCGCTCGGCTCAACAGGTCGTGGACGAGCAGCCGGCGGGCCCAGGGCGGTTGGTGCCCGCTCACACCCTCGATCCGGATACCGAGGATGCCGCCGGAGCTGCCCGGCACCGGCACAGTGGTGGCCCGCGCGACGACGCGGCCGCCGGCCCGCACCTCGGTGTGCGGCGCGATCCGGGCATCGCGGGACGGGCGTCGCGCCGCGATCGCTTGCTCGTTCGTCATGGTTGCCGCCACTTCTCTGCGGGATGGATGCGTTGATCGCGGCGGTCCCCCTGCACCGCCGCGATCCACCACGAGCTAAGTCGATGGCGCACCGTTTCACATCGGTGAGCAACACGGGTTTCGCGGGACCAAAGGACTGAATTCCAGCGGCATTCGGCCCTGCGCGCCGCACGTCGGGGCGGGCAACGTCCTAGGGTGGACGAGAAATTCCGCGATCAGCCGGAATCGTCGACCCGGCCTCGGCTGACTCCCCGGGAGCAAACGGTCCTGCTCGCCCTGGGAATGCGCCTGAGCAACCCGGAGATCGCCGCCCTGCTGCACATCTCCCGCCGCACGGTCGAAACCCATGTGGCCTCGCTCCTGCGCAAGTTCGGGGCGAGTAACCGGCGCGAGTTGATCGGGCTGACCACGCTCACCGCTGCGCTGGCGAATCCCGACGGCGGACTGCGGGCTCTGACGACTCCGCAGCACCTGCCAAGTCGCGAACGCATCATCGCCGAGGCGCTCGATGCAATGAGTGACGGCGTGGCCGTGTACGAAGGCCGATCCCGCCGCCGCGTCTACGTGAACCGCGGCGCCCTGCGCCGGACCGGCTGTTCGGAGGATGAGCCGCGCGCTGCGGATGGAACGGCGGGCGGGCCGGCTGACGAGCAGGACGCGGCCGTCATCTCCTCGGCCATCGACTCCGTGCTCTCCGGCGCCGCCGAGGAGGCGACCTTCGATTCGCGCATCCAGCGCCGGGACGGCACCGAGTTGCCGGTCGAGATGAAGATGACTCCGACCGAGAGCGGTCGGGTCGTGATGGTCGCCCGCGACATCAAGGACCGGAAGGAGAACGAACAGCGCCTCGCGATGAACGAACAGATGTACCGCTTGGCTTTCGAGCAGGCGCCGGTCGGCATGCAGCTCGTCACCACCTCGGCCGACGGGCACCGGCGCATCGTCCATATCAACGCCGCGCTCGCCAGGTTGTTCGGCGAGGAGCCCGACGCTCTCATCGGCCGGCATCTCGACGAATTCACCGCCGCGGAGGACCACGCAACCGCGCACGCAACTGCCCTCGACTTCAGATCCGGCCGGCGCACGGAGGCCGGCCGGACCAAGCGCTACCTCCGGGCCGACGGAACGTCCTTCTGGGCCGAGGTGCGAGGGGTCGTCGTCGAGCACACGGCCCGGCAGGACGCGCTCGTGCTGATCCAGGTTGTGGAGGTCCCGGCGCCCCGACCAGAAGACCGGGTCGGGGGCTAGCAGCAGGCGGTCGCGGTTCGCGATTCGTCCGTCGATGCCCCGCAGCAGGCAGCCGCATCGGGCTCGGCCGCGAAGAACGTCTCGCTGTCCGCGAGCACGGTGTAGATCTCCCACCGCTCCCCGTCCGGGGCTGCGTCGACCCAGAACTTGTCCTGCTTGGCGTAGCAACAGGTGGTGCCGCGCTCCTCGGTCGCCGCGAAGCCGGCCGCGGCGAGGCGGACCTGCGCGGCATCGACGCTGTCGACGTCACCGACCTCGACCCCGAGGTGGTTGATCGAACCGCCCCGCCCCGGGTTCTCGATCAGGACCAGCTTGAGCGGCGGCTCGGCGACCGCGAAGTTCGCATAACCCGGCCGTACCTTGGCCGGTTCGGTCTCGAACAGACCCGAGTAGAAGGCGATCGACGCCTCGAGATCGTCGACGTTGAGGGCGAGCTGGACGCGGGACATGCGCTCCTCCAAGACTTAGACGGACATCGATATATGCCGCAGCCAGGTTGGCACGAGACATCGACATCCGTCAAGATAGATGCATGTCGAAGTCTTTGCGGGTGCTCGCCCCGGCCGACGCCGTGGCGTGCTGCGCACCGCTGCTGGACGAGCCGCTGACGATGGCCCAGGCCGAGCAGGTCGCGCCGCTGCTCAAGGCGCTGGCCGACCCGGTGCGGTTACGGCTGCTGTCGCTGGTGGCGGCCCACGACGGCGGCGAGGCCTGCGTCTGCGACCTGACCGATGCCTTCGACCTGTCACAGCCGACGATCAGCCACCACCTCAAGGTGCTGCACGAGCTCGGGCTCCTCGACCGGGACAAGCGCGGCGTCTGGGTCTACTACCGGGTGCGCCCGGAGGCACTGCGCGACCTCGGCGCGCTCATCGGAGCGGCGCGGGGCAGGAGAACGGTCGCCCGCACAACCTGATCGCCCCTCGGTGGGGACGCGGGCCGCGCCGGCCCGCCCGGCCGAACGCCGCTCAGCGAGCCCCGGCGACCTCCGGGTCGGCCGGTTCGTTCTCGACCAGGACGAAGCAGGGCCGGGCACCGTGCCACCGGCGCTCGGTTCGGGTGACGTCCAGCAGCATCGACCGATTCGGCCACATGGCGACCTGCCGCAGGTCGATGTAGATCGGGCACTGGGCGAGGTGCCCCACGATCGCCTCGTGCGGAGCCGGTTCGTGCACGTGCGCGGGCAGCAGGGCGGCGCCCGCCGGCCAGGTCACGACGACGTGCTGGCGTCCCTGGTCGCGGGTGAGGTCGGCGAGGGCCCGGCGGGCCTGCACCGTGACCTGCAGTCGGTTGTCGAGGCGGGCCCGCTTGAGGGGCTTGGGTGAACTCAGCATGGCGGGCCACCGTTCGGGGGGGTCGGTCGCGTGCCTGCAGACTGCCCCACTCTGCGTAACCGAGAAAGGGTCGGTGGGCCTTGCCTTACTCGGGACGTAGGTCCCGAACAAACGCGCATCGGCGGCCCGGACGCGAATTCGAGGTCGAAACGAATGACAATTTGTCATTTGCACGATGCCGCGTCCGCGACGGTTGATCACGGAGCGCAACAGCGTCGACCATCCCCGACAAGTGGGCGGGTATATGAGCGTTTGGCCGGTGGTCATCACCCGATTCCGGACTTACACTCACTGCGGATAATCGGGGGAAAGCCGGGGGGGCTTCGTTTTGTCATGACGCAGATATTGGTGGTAGAAGACGAACCGAAACTGAGATCGCTGCTCATCCGATTGCTCGACGCGGCCGGTTACGCCGCGTCGGGGGTCGGTACCGGCGGCGAGGCGCTGGGGTTGGCGCTGAGCAGCGAGTACGACCTCGTCCTGCTCGACCTCAACCTGCCGGACATCTCCGGGGCCGAGGTCCTGCACGTACTCATGACGGCCAAGCCGAGTTCGCGGGTCCTCGTCCTGTCGTCGGTCACCGAGGTCGCGCCCCGCATCGAGGTCCTCGAGTCCGGGGCCGCCGACTTCGTCCTCAAGCCGTTCATCAACGCCGAACTCCTGGCCCGGATCCGGCTCCGGCTCGGTGACGACCTGCCCCCTGGCACGCGGGGCAAGGCGGCCGTGGCCATCGGCGGCGACGCCTACCTCGACCTGCAGCGACGCGAACTCCGGGTGGGCTCGACCCGGGTCTCCTTGTCCCAGCGCGAATTCACGCTGCTGACGCACCTGATCAACCGGCGCGGCAAGATCTGTACCCGGCAGGAACTGCTGTCCGACGTCTGGGGACTCGGCTTCGACCCGGGCACGAATGTGGTCGACGTCTACGTCCGGCGGCTGCGCAACAAGCTCGCGGCCGATGCGATCGAGACGGTGCGCAATGTTGGTTATCGCTTCGTCGCGTGCTAAGGCGCTTGCCGCCGGAGGGTGGCTGATCTTCGCCGGCGTCAATGCCTACCTCATGTATGTGGGGCCCGGTAAGGAGACCATTCCCTATCACCTCATCTGGGCCAGCTTCGCGTTGTTGTACGGCCTCGCCGATTGGCCGATGAGCGGTTCGGTGGTCGCCTTCACCGGGATCACCGTCGTCACCGGCATCCCGCTCGTGACCCACGCGCGGGACGGCTACATCGGCTGGGAGGAGTGCTCCGAGATCGTCCTCATGGCGGTCATCGCCGGCCTGCTCGTCTGGCACGTCCGCCGTTCGGTCGCGGCACAGTACCGCTTGTCCGAACTGCACGAGATCGAGCAGAGTCGGGCGCACACCCGCGAGCTGGCGTCCCGCTTCGGTTCCCACGAGTTGCGCACCCGCCTGACCATCGCCCGCAGCGTCATCGACCTCATCCGCACGACCGCCGCCGAAGCCCACGTGCGCGAGGACGCCGACCTGGCCGTCTCCGAGCTGGACAAGGCCCTGGCCACGGCCACCAACCTGCTGACCTTCGTCCGGTTCGAAGGCGCCCCGGACCGGCAGCCGGTGACGCTCGACACGATGATCAGCGACATCGGCCGGCGGTGGGAGCTTCGGGCCGACCGGGTCTGGCGATTCACGTCGACCCCCGCCACCATCTGGGCCGACCCGGACCGCATCGAGGCCGCCCTCGACTGCCTCCTCGAGAACGCGGTGAAGTTCACCGAACGCTTCGATCGCATCTCCCTCGACGCCCGCATCGAGGGCGAGGACGTCGTGTTCACCGTCGAGGACTCCGGCGAGGGCATCCCGCCCGAGGACGTCGACCGGGTCACCGAGCTGTTCGAGACCTCGGCCGCGGCCGGCGTGCGGGCCGGCAGCGGCCTCGGCCTGGCAATCGTGCGGGCGGTCGCCGAAGCACGCGGCGGTAGCGTCACGACGACCAGCACCCTGGGGGTGGGCACCCGCGTCGTGATCCGCACCCCGCGCACCCCCAAACCCGAGTCCGCGATCGTCCTCCCGTCGACCGCGCTGCCCCCGGCGTCCGGGGCCCCGCGCTCCCCCGCCGGCAGCGCCCACTGACATCGGTGGCCGGGTTCGCCTCGGTCGCGCGATGAACCGGTCGGCCCGCTCTCGGACGTTGGGAGCGGGCCGACCGGCCTGACCCGCGCACCGGCCGGGTGGGGGGTACCCGGCGATGAGCGGACAGGTCCTACCCCGCGGTGGGCGCCGGTGTCACCGGACGCCGGCCAGCTCGACCGGTCGCTCGCCGTCGACACTCGTCCGAGTAGGCGCTGGATGCCGAGAGCGGCGCCGGAGCGCTACCACGGCCCAACCGAGCACGGCCAGGCCGGCGAGCCAGGTGGCGAGCTCACGCAGCGGTCCCCCGATCGGGCGGTTCGACACGCTGACCGCGCGAACCGGTTGCTGGGGCTGCCCCACGACCCAATCGAAGAGGTACGTCTCGAGCGGCAACCCGGGCCGGACGACGCTGACCTCGATGCGGGTCGGCCCGGACGCGGCCAGCTGCAGCGGCGCCGACCACGGGCCCGCACCGGACGCTTGCGATGCCGGGCGCCGCGGGGTGGTGCGCCCCGCGTTGTCGACCGCACGCACGAGCACCTGGGTGACCGGGCCCGGAGCCGGCCGGCGGGTCTGGAAGACCTCGACCAGGACGATGTTCGACCCGGGACGGTTGGGCCCAACGCGCAGGGTCTCCTGCAGGTCGGCGACGGTCTCCTGGGCGAACGGAGCGGTGCGGGGGGCGCTCACCGCCACGAACTGCGGCTCCCGGGCCGGTTGGCCGCTCGTCAGGATCGCGGCCAGACCCAGCACCACCACGGCGACGGCCGCCTCGGCGATGACCGTGCGGCGTGGCCCGCCCGGCCGGTCGGGACGGTGCAGCCGGCGGGTGTTGACCAGCCCCAGCACCGCGATCACCGCGAACAGCCCGAGTTTCAGCAACAGCGCCCGCCCGTAGGTGGTGAGCAGCGCGGCGTCGACCGAGCCCACGACGTGCGAGGCGAGATAGCAGCCGGTGACGACCATGACGCTCACCGCCGCGGCCGCGGGGACACGGAACGCCCGTAGCGCCGCGGTGCTCGGCCGGCGCTCTCCGGTACGGCCGCGTTCGCGGACGAGCGCCGCGCCGAGGATCAGCAGCGTCCCGGCCCAGGTCGCCGCAGCGAGCAGGTGGCTCGCGTCGGCCGCGATGCGGGTGGGGCCGCCGGATCCGGCCGAGGAGTGGCCGAGCAGGGCCGACCCGACACCGACCGAGGCCGCGCCGAGTCCGGTCGCGACGGCCGCGTACCGGCGGCGGCGGCCGCCGGCGAGCATGGCGGCGGCGGCGAGGAGGACGAAGCCGCCGGCCCGGATCGCCCAGTGCGTGCCGTAGCCGTTGCGCAGCACCCGGTCGAGCGGCAACCCGCTCGAGGCGACCTGGTCGGCCAGCAACGCGGCCGACGCGAGCAGCCCCACCGTCGCACCGGCCACCGCCGCCGGCCGGCAGCGGCGCGCAGCCAGGGCCGTGCCGCTGCGCCGGTACAACCGGCCCGCGAGCAGGCCGCCGAGGGCGAGCGACAGTCCGCCGAACAGCAGCCACCGCAGCCCGACCTCCTCCACCCGTGGTGCCGGCTCCCGGAACGCGGTGGCGTGCACCGCCCGGCCGACGCCGAAGGTGAACGTGCCGCTCGTCCGGTGCAGATCGTCGCTGGACAGCGTCTCCCAGCTCACCCGATACGCGCCGCGGGCGAGCCGGGGCAGCCTGCCGGTGACCGCCGACGGTTCCTCGGTCGACTCGCCCTTGACGATGTGCAGTGACCGCACCGGGATCCGCACGCCGTCCTCGCCGGTGACCTCGATCCGGGTGGCCTCGAGCTCGACCGATTCGCTGAAGCCGAGCCGCAGGGTCCCCGGCGCAGCGGTGAGGTCAGCGCCGTCGGCCGGATTCGTGACGGTCAGGTAGGCATGGGCCGCAGCCGGGCCGGCCGGCCCGAATACGGTGAGCACCGCCATCAGCGGGAGGACGGCAAGGAGGCGCCGGCGCATCCGGCCGGCCTGCGAGCGGCGGGATGTCATCACAGCACCGGCACGTGCTCGAGGCGCAGGTGGCCGGCCCGGATGGTGGCGTGGCCCCCCGACCGCACCGCGCCCCGGGTGTTCTCGTACACCAGGTAGTACGTCAGGCCGGCCACCAGGTTGTGCCCCTGCTTCATGACCGAGATGCGCTTCGTGCCCCCGGGCCGGTCCTCGCTCACGATGACCGGCGGCTTGGCCAGGCTCGCCTCGAACTCGGTCGCCTTGTCGACATCGACGACCACGAAGCTGAGCTCGAGCAGACCCCCGTCGCCCACCATCGCCAGGCGGGAGAACCGTACGCCCAGCTGCTGTTCCATCGCGGTGCTCTGCGGGAACGTGTGCGACGAGCTCGCCGACGGCCGGCCGATCACGTAGGCAGCGCTGCCGGCGGTCGCCAGCAGCAGCAAGCCGAAGACCAGCAGCGTGAACAGCGGCCGCGACATGGCCTGCCGGATCATCCGCTTCACGAGATCACCCGCCTCCACCTCCCCCCGGGGGGCCGCGGCCAGGTGGCCGCGGCCCCGGACGGTCGCCGTCATGCCGCGACCGCCCGTCCGGAGGAGAAGCTGTCGAAGTACGCCGTTCCGCTGTTGCTGCTGGCGAACCCGCTCACCAGCCCCAGCTGCACCGCGTCGACCCGCACGTTGCCGTTGTTGCGGGTGAGCGTCTGGACGGTCGACCCGTTGACCACCAGGGCCAGCGTGCCGTTCTGCCCCGACGTCCAGTCGAGCTGGATGGTGTTCGCCCCGCCGACCAGCGCGTGCCAGTTGCCGGTGACCGAGCCGGTGTTGCCGTTGAGCACGACCCGTACCTGGGCGGTGGAGCCGCTCACCCGGTACTGCAGGGTGAACGCGGTGCCGTTGTTGCCGTTCACGGCCCGGAACAGGGTGGGCGTCCTCGTGCCCACGTTCAGGTTGTTCCGGTTGAACGCGAAGCGGGCGTGGTAGGTCGGCTCCGCGCCCGGGGTCGTGTCGGTGACGTAGCCGACGCGGGTACCACTCGTGGGCAGCGTTGCCTGCAGCCCGCGGGTGGAACCGGATTCGTAGGCGGTCGGCACCTTGGCCGCCGTCGTGATCGACACGCCACTGCCCGTCGTCGAGGTGAACGCCGGGTCACCCGGTTCGAAGTCGCTCCGGAAGATCAGGTTCGGCTTCGAGACCGTGAAGCTCGCCGTGGCCACCGCGCTCCAGTTGCCGGCCTGGTCCATGACCCGGACGTGCAGGGTCTGGTTCGAGGGGTACGGCAGCCCGGCCGTCGGGATGGTCAGGCGGACCCCGCCCGGCGTGGTGGTGGTGTCCGGCTGGGTCGCCGTCGCCTTGCCCACGCCCGGATCGGTCGCGCCGAACCAGTACTCGGCGTTCGGGATGCCGGATGCGTCCGTGACCGTCGCGCTCGCCGTCACGTTCGCCGCCCCGTTGGTCGGGTTCGGGCTCACCGAGAGCGTCCCGAGTACCGGCGCGACCTTGTCCACGATCAGGTGGGTGGCCTGGGTCGATCCCCAGTTCCCGGCCGAGTCCTTGCCCCGCAGGTAGATCGCGTGGTCGCCGTTGCTCAGCGCCCGGATCTGGGACAGCGGGATCAACCCGTACACCGCCTCCTGGTTCTCGTCCAGGGCGCCGTCGACGGCCAGCAGTTGCAAGCCGGTTCCCGGCGCCTTGACCGTGCCGATGAACACCTCGGCATCGGTGACGATGTTCTGCGTGCCGCCACCGGCGTCGCGGTCGGTGATCTGACCGGAGACGACCGCGTAGCCCGGGTTGCTCTTGTCGCTGAGCAGGCCGTTGGACGGGTTCGGGCCGATGCTCACCGCATCGACGGTGGGTCCGGTGCGGTCGACGTTGAGGGGGACGTCGAGGACCGGGCCCCAGAGCCCGAGCGAGTCCTTGCTGTGGACGTAGAGGTGGTGCACGCCCTCGGCCATCGCCTGGACGGTCGCCGCCGGGATGGTGGCGTCCTCGGACACCACGGTCGCGGTCCGGTTGCGGTCCATGACGGCGCCCGTGCCGTTCGTCTGCGCCTGGTCATCGACGAAGTACTCGGCCGCGGTGATGGTGCCACCGGCCGCGGAGTCGTCACCGGTCGCCGACAACGCGACGTCGACGCTGCCGTTGGTCGGCGAGTCGACCGAGCCGTTGGTGGTGGCCGGGCCGGTCTTGGGCAGGTTGAAGACCACCGAGTTGATGACGCCCCAGTTGCCGGTCGAGTCGAGCGCCCGGACGTAGATCCGGTGCTTGCCGGCGTCGAGGCAGCTCAACGCGAGCGGCGCGATCAGCGTGACCGGGTCGGGGTCACAGCTCGCGCCGCCGGCCGGGACGGCCGGGATGGTGCCGTGGGCCCCGGTGACGTTCACCGTGCCGAAGATCGCCGTCATCGGCGTGCCGTGCCCGACGCCGACCGTCGTCGCGTCGTCGACGACGAACTCGGCCTGCGTGACGTGGGAACCGCCGGTCGTGGCGTCACTGAGGTCGGCCGTGATCGTCACGTCGGACAGCCCGTCGGACGGGTTGGGCGTCGCGACGACCTTAGAGGCGACCGGGCCGACACCGTCGGTCGACGGCGGCGGGGCGTTGGTGTCGAGGAAGGTGAGCATGCCGCCGAACGCCACCTGGAACGGGCTCGCGGTGGCCTGGCCGTTGTTGTCGAGGTGCTGCGCGTTCTCGTAGACCGCGATCTTGGCCTCCGGACCCGACGGCATCGTGACGACCGTGTCGACCGTCTGCCCCGGGTTGATGCTCTCCGCGGTCAGCGTCGTCGGGTACGCGCTGTGGTGCCCGTCCTGCGCCACCTCCACCTGGCGCGCGCCGAGCACGCCCATCGCGTGCGTCTGGGCGCCGGTGTTCACGTAGCGCAGCAGCACCTTGTGGTTCTGGTCGGTGCTCACCGGGTCGGACGACGGGAAGGGCTTGCCGTTGATCAACCGGTACGCCGGGTGGAAGTTGCGCATGTCGAAGTGGGCCGGGTCGGCGTTGAGCGCGGGGTCGATCTCGCTCAGCACGAGCAGGGCGTCGTCGTCGTAGGTGCTGTCGCTCGTCCCGTACGCAGTGGCCCCGCCGGGCGGCAGGACGACGAGCGCGCCGGCCAGGCCCATCGCGACCTGCCGGGTCCCGTCGGCGGTGTGCCCGGCCTCGTAGAGGAACGTGCCCGGCCGGGTGGCCGAGAACGTGTACGTGCGGGTGGCACCGGTGCCGACGCCGGCGAGGTCGTCACCGGCGCCGCCGGCCCGCGATACCGCCGCCTGCCCCGGGAGGGCGAGGGACACGTTCTCGCTCAACCCGTTGTGCAGGGTGATGGAGACGCTGTCGCCCTGGTTGACCACCAGCACCGGACCGGGTGCGGTGGCCGACCCGGCGGCGCCGGTCGACGAGAAGCCCCAGATCGGCACCGGGGTGCCGAGGACGCTCGTCGTCCCGGTCATGGCGTACAGATCACACGATGCGCTCGTGCCGAGCTCGGTGCAGTTGCGCGGGGTCAGGTGACCGACCGGCGCGGCCGTCGCGAGAGCCCGGGTCGCCGCTGCGGAGTGGGGTGTCGCAGCAGCCGGGCGCGAGGCCGCGGCCGGTCGGCCGGTCGTCGGCTGCCCGTGGGCAGCGGCCGCCGGGGCGCTCGCCATCGCCGCGGTGAGTGCCGCGATGGTGAGGCCGCCGAGTGCAGTGGTCCGCGGGATCCGCCGAACGCGGCCCGCCCGAATGTCGATTCTCATCGCCGCACCCTCAATTCGCCGGGCAGCCGGTGGGCGGGTCGATGCGATAGAGCGTCATCATCCCGCCGAAGGTTGCCCCGTAGTTGGTTGCCTGCTCGAGCGCGTGGCTGTGCGCGATGTGGTAGTACTCGCCGCACTCGTTGTTGGACGTGATGTTCGCCGGCAGCGCGTTCTTCGTGCCGAGGTACCCGCTCTCGCTGAACCAGGTGTCCGAGCCGACGAGGAGCTGGTCAGTGATCGTAGGGATCTGGGTGGGGATCGGGTTGTTCTGCGCGTTCCAGTGCTCGGCGTCGCGCCAGTCCATGAGCACGTCCACCGTCTGCCCGGGGCCGACGTCGATGTCGTACTTGTTGTAGGACAGGTCCTGCCCGCCCGGACCCTGCAGGGCCTGGCCGTCGCGCTGGATGACCCGCTCGTCGCTGCCGTGCGGGTGGAACGGGTAGTTGACCGTGCCCGCGTTGAGGTACCGGATCGTCACCGGCAGCTTCTCGGTCGGATCCGACGCGTCGTAGGGCTTGATGTGCACCATGGCGCCGTACGGCTGCGTCGGCAGCCACGAGGCGCCGTTGGGGGCGATCGTGTCCGGCATCGACCGGCCGTTGATCATGAAGTACCGGGCCGTGTAGTTGCGCCAGTCCACCGCCTGACCACGCTCGACGGCCAGGTGCACGTCGGGGTCGACCTCGGACAGCAGGAACAGGTACTCCCGCGGCAGCGGGTCGGCGGCGTCCGGCGTGCCGAACTGCGAGTCGGGCCGGTCGTTGACCTGGTCCGGGTGGTTCTTCGGCCGGACGACGAGCGCGCCGTACAGGCCCATCTGCTGCTGCTTGTCGACGTCGGTCCCGCTCTCGTACAGGTACGTGCCGGGCGAGCCGGCCGTGAACGTGTAGGTGACCGAGCCGTTGCCGACGTCCGCGGTCTGGACCATCGAGGTGAGCGATCCACCGCTGTCGAACTGCGGCTGGGCCGGGTTGCCGTTCGCCTTCACCCCGGTCTGGCCGGGGAAGACGATCGACGTCGGCTCCGGCAGCTTGTTGTGCAGGATCACGGTGACGTCGTCGCCGGAGGTCACGCACAGCGTCGGGCCGGGCAGCTGGAAGCCGGTCGAGCTGTCGTCGTAGCTCCACATGTAGATGGAGTTGCTGTCCGGCGTCGAGACGTAGCCGTCGTTGGCGGTGAGGGAGAAGGTGTCGTGCGCGTCGGTGTCGCACACCATCCCGTCGCTGAGCCCGGCCGCGGCGGCACTCTGCAGGCCGAAGGCAACGGCCGTGCCGCTCGCCACCACGGCGACGGCGGCCAGCACCGCGACGCGGCTGCGGAACGTCCTCGGGTATCTGATCATCGCAGGTCTCCTCGCCCTCAGCCGTTCACGACGGTCTGGGCCGGGTACTGGCCGGGATTGCCCACCCGGATCTCGGTGCACATGCCGCCGTAGCCCCCACCGCCGCCGTTGTTCAGGTAGCTGTACTTGCGGTCGTAGAGGAGATAGGTCCCCGGCGTGCTCGGTGCGGTGAAGATGACGTCGCGGCTCTCCCCCGGGCCGACGTCCACCGAGTTGGTGGTGATGTAGTTCTTGGTGCCGTCCCGGCCGACCAGCAGGCTGGCGTCCTTGGCGACGATGCTCAGGTCGATGTTGTCGACGCTCATCGTGTGGTTCTGGTAGCCGAGGTTCGACATCCGCAACAGCACGCGATCGTTGGCGTTGCAGCGGATCAGCGACGAGATCGGCTGGTACTGCAGGCGGCCGGCCGCGGTCGAGGTCGGGTTGCCGTTCGGCGCGATCGTGTCCGGGTAGGCCCGCCCGTTGAGCAGCCAGAAGCTCGGGTCGAAGTCGGTCCAGTCGTTCACCTGGATGTGCGCGTCGCGGTAGTGGGCGGCCGACCACAGCTCGGTGATCATGAACGCGAACTCGCGGTCGTACCTGGTCGACCCGTCGCCGTCGTTGTAGGCGTACTTGGTGCCCGCCGGGTCGCCGTTCACCGGCGTCCGGTTCTGCTTGGGCCGGACGAAGACCACGCCGGTCATGCCCATCTGCACGTGCTCGACGTCCTCGAAGTGGCAGTGGTACATGTACGTGCCCGGGTCGTGCGGGCGGAAGAAGTACGTCAGGTCCCGGCCGATCGGCACGGCGAGCGAGAGCTCGGGAACACCGTCGAAGAGCGGGATCGCGTTGACGAAGCCGTGCCAGTGCAGCGTGTGGCCGTCGAAGAGGTCCGGGCGCTGGACGAGCCCGAGGTTCGTCAGCGTCAGGTAGATGTCGTCCTCCTCGTCGAAGTTGAGGATCGGCGCGCTGATCTGGGCCCGGCCCCGCTGCGCCGCCACCTGCGACGCCGTCATTCCGGTGACGTCCCGGAAGCCGAACACGTAGGTGTTGAACTGCGACGGGGCGAGCTGGTCGGGGAAGAACGGCGGGTCCGGCGGGGCGTCGGCCGGCATCGAGACCCAGCCGTCGGTGCCGACGAGGTGCATGGTCTTCTTCGGATGGATCACGGCGGCGTCGCTGCGCAGCGGGGCCGCGTGCGCGACCGGTCCGGCGAGCAGCCGGGCGCCGAGCAGGCCGCCACCGACAAGGCCGGCGCCGCCGGCGAGGATCTGCCGCCGGGTGAGGCCGGTCGACATGCTGTTCTCGGTCACAAGGGTCTCCCGTGGGCTGAGGTCGAGAAGGGGTCGGAAGGGGCGGTCCCGCCCGAGGGCGGGGAATGGGCGGGACCGCCGTCTCCTACGGGGTCATCTGGTCCGACCCGGCGTCGTACCGGCTCGTCCGGTTGCTCCCCGTACCGGTGACGGTCGGGCGGGGGTCACCGTCGATGTCGACCGGTGGGGCCGGCACGGTGTAGCTGAACGTGCTGCCCCAGCTCACGTGAACGCTGGCCGTACCGGCGCCGCGCGCCGAGCTGCCGGTGCCGACGTGGTAGTCGCCCATCAACCGTGGCGGCAGGATCTCGGCCACGATCACCGACTGCCGGAAGGCCGGGTAGGTGCGGGAGGCCAGGACGTTCACCGTCACGTCGTAGTTCGACTTGAACAGCGGGTCGGCGCCCGGCACGGCTGTCGTGCCCTGCGTGCTCTGCACCACCGAACCGGTCAGGTCCAGAAGCGCCCCCGGGACGTCGACCACGCCGAGGTCCCAGTTGTTGATCTCGTCCGGAGTGCCGTCCGGCAGCGTGGTGTCTATGCCGTACACGAAGCCGCCGATGAAGGTGCCGGCCCGGTTGTCCCAGAAGACGTCGTCGAGCAGCGTCGGCTTGCTGAACTTCGTGTTGCACAGCGTGGCCGACCCGGAGAACCCGCACAGCTTGGCCTGCAACGGATCACTGTTCGCCGCGGTCGAGAGCCCGGCCGGGGCCGGCTGGCCGTCGCTGGTCACGGCGGTCGCCGTCGTCAGGTTCTTCGCGACCGTGTTGCCGGCGAAGTTGACGAACGCCGCGTCGTCGATCGCGACGCCGCCGCCTTCATGGGCCGAGACGTTGTTCGCGATCGTGTTGTTCGTGATCGAGATCGTCTCGGGGTTGGTCCGGCTGATGTGCGTGCCGCTGGTCTGCAGCAACCGGATGCCACCGCCGTCGTCGTTGGCGAGGTTCGCCTGGATGACGTTCCGGTCGATGGTGACCGGGCCGGACCCCTCGGACAGCTGGGTCGGTTTCGCGGGCAGCTCGCCGGCGATCATGACCGCGCCGCCCTCGTCGTAGGACGCGTTGAACCAGATCCGGTTGGCGGTGATCGAACCGCCGTGCGCGCCGGAGATGGGGTTGTTGTTGTAGCCGAACGCGGAGACCGCGCCGCCGTACTCGGCCGAGAAGTTCCCGCAGATGGCGTTGCGGGTCACGGTGTACCCGTCGCTGCCGGTGAACAGCCCGACACCGCCGGCGAGGTTCGTGCCGCCGTTGTCCCGGATCTGGTTGTCGGCCAGGAACAGGTTGTAGTTGCGGTCGTTGCCGTCGTACGGGGTGCCCATGCGGACACCGCCGCCGTAGGAACCGCCGTTGCCACGGATCACGTTGTCGGTCAGGTGCAGGTTGCGCACGTTGTTGTGGATGTACACGCCGCCGCCCTGCGTGATGAGTGATCCGGTGGCGCCGTAGGGCGTCTTGACGACGCCGGTGAGCTCGTTGACGTTGCCGGTGAAGTCCGACTGCGCGCCCCCGGTGATGGTGACGCCGTCGATCGTCGTCGGCCAGGCCGACACCGACGGCGAGTACGAGCCCGGGTCGTCGAGCACGGTGACCACGGCGGCGTCCGGCACGGCCGGGTTGCCGGAGTAGCGCAGCGAGCTCAGCAGGTTGATCCACGCGGTCCCGCTCGGGTTGTCCGGGTTGAACCCGCTGCCGTCCAGGATCGTGCCGGGGACGTAGGTCTTGTCGGGCTGGAAGCCGCCCGGGCCGACGCCCTGGATCTTCACCTGGTGGTGCACGATGACGTTCTCGGTGTACTCCCCGAGCGGGTTGGCGCTCGTCGGGGTATTGGGCCAGACGACGACGAGGTCGTACGGCCGCGTGCGCGTCGGCCGGGCGGCCTCGAGCGCTTGCTGCACGGTCGGGTAGGTCTTGCCCGGGCCGACCTCGAACAACAGCGGGTTGCTGGTGCTGGTGCCGGCCGTTCCGGTGCTGCTCAGCAGCTGCAGGGTCAACCCGTTCACGCTCGAGACGTGGTCGCCGCGGGTGATCGCGAGCCGGGCCGAACCGTAGGCGGCGTTGCCGGGCACGGTGAACGTGATGCTGGTGTCCGACCAGCTGCTCGGGGTGACCGGCGTTGCGTTGAGCGTCAACTGCCCACCGGACCCGCCGGCGCCGAATCCGAAGCCGGTCACCGTCACCGACCCGAACGCCGACCCGCTCTTGCGCAGGTAGGGGTGGTCTACGGCGAGCAGCTGTGGCGTGTTCTCACCGAGGTCGCACTGGGTCGTGTTCGCGACCGTGGTGTCCGGGGCGAGCGCGGTCGCCGCGACCTGGGTCGGTGCTTCATCGGTCACGGTGTACAGCCCGGGCCAGGCCTGGAAGTTCGTGGCGATCGTCCGGAACCGGGAGTTGTAGTCGGGGTTCTGGGCGCCGGGCTGGCCGGGGTCGTTGCCCACGAACCGGTACATGTTGGGGCACGGACCGGCCGGGACCGGGCAGTTGTAGGTGTCGGTGGACGGCTCGAGCGCCTCGTACAGGCCGTTGAAGTCGGTGTGCACGGTGTCGACGAGCCGGCCGCTCCAGTCGTAGAGGCCGACCGGGACGAACGGCAGCCCCTGCGCCTCGCCGTAGTTCACGCTGCGCTTGTCGAGCGTCAGCCCGAGGTCGTTGAGGGTGAGCCCCCAGAAGTGCGTGGGGATCGGCACGTCGGTGAAGAGGTTGAAGTTCGGCGCCGTCGACTGCCCGGTGCGGACGGTGACGAGCTTGTCGGCGCAGGACGGCCGGTCCTGGCCCTGGAACGGGCTGCCCCCGGCGTCGAGGAATGCCTGGTCGGTCACGTCGACCTTGTGCAGCGCGCCGGCGCAGGGCGAGACGATGCCGGCCTGCTGCGACGGCGGCTGGGACGGCGGGGTCGCGGTCGGCTGATCGCCGGGCGGGGTGTCGTTCGCCTGGGCCTGCGTGATGTTCACGAAGTTCGGCTGCGGCAGGTAGGAGTCGCCGTCGAAGACGTTGACGTCCTGCTCGCTCGTCACCTTGTACATCGGCTTGCCGTCGACCGGGTCGTTCGGGATGTCGACGGAGACGATGTAGTCCTCGGCCCGCAGGTCCTGCTCCTGTCCGGCGGGCAGCGGGGCGTAGAGGTCGAGGCCGTCCGGGTTGTGAGTGGTGTCGGTCGCCGGCCAGAGGTTGATCTTCGAGGTGCCGAACCCGTAGTTGCCGTTGACCGTCTGCGCCGCGTTGCCGGGCGTCGCGTCACTCGGCCCGGTCGCCACGCCCATCATCGGCGCCTCGACGCAGAGCCGGTTCGCGGTGGCGCCGAACTCGGGCAGCGCCTGCTGGTCGGTGAGCGGCGTGCCGTCGTACTGCCGGGCGGTGCAGCCGCGGGGCGCGGCCCACGTCTCCGAGGTGTAGGAATCCTGCACCTCCGGGCCCTTCACGAAAGCACCGCGGTCCGGGCTCGGGTTGTCGATCAGCTGCCCGGCGTTGTTCGGGTCGTCCACCTGCAGCGGGACGATCTCGTAGCCTTGCCGGCACTTGTTGGCCTTGTCGGCGTCGGTCGTCTCGGTGCAGGCCACCGGGAGGTTGAGGTGGACCGGCACGTCCGGGATACCGGGCTGGTAGCTCTCGGTCACGGCGTCGGCCGGGTCGAGCTCGTTGCGGGTCGTGTCGTAGGTGACCGTGCCGACGATGCCGCCGTTGGTGCCGGGGTCGTAGGGCTGCACGCCCCAGTCGATCTCGCCCCCGAGACCGATGATCGGCAGGAAGTCGACGTCGACGAGGCTGCCCAGCTTGGTGGTCGCCTTGGTCTCGTTCTCGCCCTTGTACGTGATGCCGGTGGTCTTGTAGCGGGTGTTGAAGCCTTCGAGCACCAGCCACTTGCCGAGCGGGTACGTCTCGCGGATGTTGTAGAAGCCGGCCGCGTCGGTGGTGACGGTGTTGGTCGCCTGGTCCATCAGCGAGTTGTCCCGCTCGCGGACGGTCAGCGCGAACTGGGGCACGGCCCGCTCGCCGGCGTCCTGCTTGCCGTTGCCGTTCGAGTCGACGAAGACGTGCCCGTACAGGTGGGTGAACCAGCCGACGATCATCTTGTTGCCGACGTCGGTCACGCCGCCGTCGTGCACCTCGACGTTGAAGCTCCAGAGGATGTAGTCCTGGTCGTCGTCCCAGATCGAGAGCTGGTAGGTGCCGTCGGGCAGGTTCTTCACGTCGAAGCTGCCGTCGGCGTTGCCGCGGCCGACGTAGACCTGCGCGTCACCGGCGTCGAGGTCGCTCAGGGCGATCCACGGGTTGGCGATGGGGCCGCCCGACTTGGCACCGGCGAAGCCGGTCTCGGGCACGGTCTGCCCGTTCTGGCCGCCGATGTAGGGCAGGCCGGCGATCGCGACGCCCTTGATCTCGCCGGTCGGGGCCGGGCCGCGGCGGGGCAGCGCAACCGCCTGCGTGCGCACGAACCCGAACTGGACCGACGGCACCAGCTCGGCGCCCTTGGTCTGCTCGGTGTCGTTGCCGGTCTCGCCCTCCTGCTGCCAGATGTCGTGGTCGTGGCCGCCTTCGAGGGTGGTCGTCTGCACCCACTGGTAGGTCTGACCGGTCGTCGGCGCCGGCGGGCTGACCGTGGCCGCGTAGCGGTTGGGGCCGAGGTTCGGGATCACGATGAGACCGGTGCGGTCGCTGAGGCACTTGCCGGTCGACGCCGGATCCACGATCGGCCGGTCGTTGGTGTCGAAGGCAATGGGCAGCGGGCTGTCGACCGGAGCGCTCACGATCCGGGTGCCGTTCCTGCGCTTGTACAGGGTGCAGAGCGCGTTGCCGTAGTAGTCCGTGCTCACCAGGCCGAGGACGTCGGTGATGGTCGCACTGAAGTTGGCCAGCCCGGGCTCGGCGTCGACCTCGTAGGTCGCGTCGACCGGGGCGTTGTCGTTGAACACCTGCAGCCGCAGCGTCGTGAGCGGCAGCGGCAGCGGCTGCATCGACACCTGCACGGTGGCCGAGCTGCCGGCGCCGACCGTGAAGTGCGCGCCGTCGATCTTGTAGTCGTCGGCGGTGACCGAGATCAGGTACTTGCCGGCCGGCAACCCGGCGAGCGCCTTGCTAGGGCTGAGGTCACCCTCGTCGCCCTGCGCGACGATCGGCGCGAACCCGGAGGTCGTGCGAGTGGACGGCCACTGGCAGCTGTCGGCGTAGTCCGGGTCGGAGCTACCGCCGGTGGCGGTGGCCGGCAGGCAGTTCGACAGCCCCGGGTTGGCCGCGGTGCCGGGGTTGCCGGTGTCGTCGAGGTTGATCAGCCACTTGTACTTCGTGACCGCGTCGCCCTGATGGATGAACCCCGGCCCCGAGTGCACCGAACGGGCACTCGTGACCTGCAGCTTGACGCTGCCGGTGTCGGCCGGAGCCGCTGCGGCCCCGAGCTGACCGGACACCACGATGCCCACCGTCGCGAGGACGGTTGCTACAACGACGAGAAACCCTCGCACTGCGCGGCTTGGACATGCGACGACAAAGCGCATCGTGACTCCCCCGGAGATCCACGCCGCGATGCGAGCTGCGATCGCGGGCTTGCGGAACTGTGGGGCGCGGCCGGACCGTCGGGTAACTCTCATGACAGCGCCGTCATCCAACTGTCACGCGCAAATTCGGACGAACCGGTTGATCTTCCTAGTCGCGCGACCGATCACCGACCGGCGCGGTCATCGCCCGGCTGCGAGAGGAAGATCAACCGGCGGTCGACGGGGAGCCGACGGGCTCGCACACGGGTGGGGACGAGATCTGCGCGAAACCCATGTGCTCCTGCCTCCCCGATTCACCACCCTCGGCGCAACCCCCCGAATCGCGCCGCCAGGTTTCTTCGACCGAGCGGGAAATACCCGCACGCGGCGCGCTCATAACCGCAAATTCCGCCTGGGTGCAAATGCCTGGCCCGGCGCGCTCGTGTCCGCTCGAGGCCCGACATCTGGGACGGTTCGTCAGAGTATTTGCTGATTTATCCGGACGCTTTCCGGGCCGGCGGGCCGATGTGTAACGCCGCGCGACCCGGACGCGCTTTTAAGCAGTCCATCGATGACCCGGCCCTTTAATGGCGAGCCCAGAATTGGAATCCGTTGCATTCTTTTCCGGCGCATAACGGCCGGGTTCGGCCCGACCGCCGGACCCCGGTCGGGCGCGGCGGCGCCGGCGCCGGACCCAGCCGGACCAGCAGGTTCGCCCGGTCCCTCCGGCCGGCCCCACGTCCGGTTGTGAGATTGCGTCGGCAGCTGGGCATATCTTGCGCCGACGGCTGGTTGTACGCGGTCGACAGGTCACCAGCCTGGACGATCGCCGTCCCCCACAAGGAGCCCCCGCGATGACTGCCACGATCAGTGCCGATGCCCGCTTCGACATGATGTCCAACCGCCTCGCCGGGCTCTACGTGGAGCGCGAGCAGGTCCTCGCCGAGATCGCCCCGACCGGGTCGGGCGACGACGCCGACCGGGCCACGAACGTCGACGGCCACGTGCGCCTGGCGATGCTCGAGCAGCGCATCGTCGACCTCGAGAGCGAGCTCGCCGAGCCGCGCCGTGCCCCCCAGCGATCGGCCGAGGGGACGGTCGCCGTGGGCGACGTCGTGACGGTCGATCTGGGTGACGGCCCCGAGATCTACCTGCTGGGTTCGGTGGACGAGGCCGGCAGCGGGGTTGACGTCATCACCCCGGCCAGCCCGCTGGGCAAGGTGCTCGAGGGCGCGAGCGTCGGGGCAACGCTCACCTACCGGCCCCGCGGCGGGCGCGAGCTCACGGCCAAGGTGCTCTCGATCGGCTGACCTCGCCGCACACCGGGGTCACCGGCTCAGCGCGACGTGACCCGGGCCGGTGCCTGCAGCGCCGCCACCAGCATCGCGACCAGGTTGTCGACGAAGGCCGACTCGTCCAGGGCGAAGTCGGTTCCGGCATCGACGCCTACCGCGCGATCGGCCAGCGCGGTCGTCAGCGCGCCGATCATGATCGCGATCCGCTCGCCGGCCACCTCGGCCGGCAGGTCGCGGGCGCACAACGCCTGCACCTGCGCCAGCTGCTCGAGCAGCGCCGGACCCATCACCGGCGAGGGCACCGCGCCACTGCGCACGCCCGCGTGGCCGGCCAGCTGGGCGGTGATCCGCAGGAAGTAGCGGCCGTCCTGCGGCTCGAGCCGGTGGGCGGTCGGGAGCACGAGGTCGGCGACGACCGTCGCGAGCTCCGGGTCGGCACCCTGCGCCGCCAGCCGGCGCCGGCGCTCCGGTTCCATCTCCTCGATGTGGCGCTCGCAGATCGCGCGGAGCAGCCCCTGCCGCGAACCGAAGTGGTAATGCACGGCCGAGTCGTTGGACTGCGCCGCCCCCCGGACGATGTCGCGCATCTGGGCGCCGTGGATACCGTCGGTCGCGAAGCTGCGCTCCCCGGCGGCGATCAGCTTGGCCCGGGTACCACTCGCATCGACGGCCATCGAGCCAGCATAGTTAGGGACCCGGTTCCTCCCGCCCCGTCGCGCGTTCAGTCGCGGTGGCTCACGATGTTGATCACGTTGCCGTCCGGCGCCCTGATGAAGAACCGGCGCACTCCCCACGGCTCGGTCGTCACCGGGTGCACGATCTCGTAGCCGAGTCGTTGCGCCTCCTCGTACGCACCGTCGAGGTCGTCGGTGTGGACGGAGATGACCGAGTCCTCCGGCGCGGTGGCATCGTGCGTGACGAGCTGGACATGGGCGCCGGAGTCGGGCGAGGTGTAGCGGGCGACCCAGCCCAGGTTGAACTCCTCGGTGCTCAGGCCGAGGTAGTCGGCGTAGAAGCTCCGCGCCGCCGCGAGGTCGGCCACCGGAAGGTTGGCGGTGATGCGGTGGGTGCGCACGCAATCCTCCTGCCTCGAACGGGTACGGCCATGATCGTCCGGCTAGGGCCTCCTGTCGACCGGCAGCAGGACGATCAGGCCCGCGCCGAGCGCGACCGCGCCCAGCCAGCCGCCGACGACGTCGCTGACGAAGTGCACGCCGAGGATGAGCCGGCTGAACCCGACCGCGACTGCGAGTCCGCCGGCGACCACCGCGACTGCGAGCCGGAGCCGGCGGCCCGCCCACGCGATCGCGACCACGCAGATCGCGGTGGCGGCCGAGGTGAGCGCGTGCCCGCTCGGGAAGGAAGCACCGGCCGCGTGCGCCACCGGATGCGGCACCACCGGTCGGGGCCGGCCGACGATCAGCTTGACCGCCGAGTCGACGACCAGCGAACCGACCGCGGTCGCCGCGCACAGCAGGGCCCGCCGGGTGTCCCGCCGCAGGCGCAGGACGGCGGCGGCGATGAGCAGGGCGACCCGCAACACCGTCGGGGCGAGCACGTCGCTCCCCAGCTGCCACGCGTGTGCTTGCGAGGACCGGACCGCGATGTAGTCGTTGAGCCGGCGGGCCGTTCGACCGTCCAGCCGTTCGAGCGGCGACCAGTGGCCGGCGACGAGGAACGCGAGCAGGACGAACAGCACGGTCGCGACGAGGGCGGCGACGGCGGCGGTCCGGCGCGCCGCCGGCAGCCCGACGCGCGGGTTGGGCGCCGGCGTCATCGGATCCAGGCCAGCACCGCCGCCAGCGCGCCCGGCAGGTCGTTGACGTGGACGACCGCGGCCGGCAGCCGCCCGACCGGCCAGCCCGGGCCGGCCGCACACACCGCCGGTGCCCGGTCGAGCAGGCTGCGCAGCAGCCGCAGGTCACTCGTCCCCCGGCTGCGGGCCCAGAGCACGACGACGGCCGGCCCGGCCCGGTCGACCGCCGCGCGCAGCGCGACCGGTGGCAGCGACTCGAGCACGGCGACGCCGACGCCGACGTCGTCCGCGGCGGCCGCCAGCGCCTCCAGCGGGAGCGTGTGCCCCTCGCCGGGCGCGGCGGCCGCGAGAACGCGCGCCGGCGGGTCCCGTCGCGGTCGCCGGGCGCCGTGGCGAAGCAGCGCCACGCGGACGGCCGCCGCCGCGAGGTGCTCGCGCTCGACGCTCTCGCCGGTCCGCGCCCACTCGTCGCCGACGAACTGCAGCTGCGGCACGAAGACGTCGACCCACGCCGCGACCACCCCCAGTCGGGCGACGATCCGGGTGGCGTGTCGGGTGGCCTCGGTGCTGTTCATGGCGGCGATCGCGTCGCCCAGCCGCCCGGCCAGCCGGGATACCTCGCCCGGGCCGGTGCCGTCGGTCCGGCGAGGGGGCGGCGGCCCGTCCCGGAGCCGGACGGCGGCGCTCGCGGTCGACATGCCGCTGTCGACCAGGCGCCGCAACCGCTGCAGCGTGGTGATGTCGTCGAGCGTGTAGCGACGGTGCCCGCCGGCCGTCCGCAGGCTGGGCCCGACCCCGTAGCGGCGCTCCCAGGTCCGCAGGGTCGAACCGGCGACACCGACCCGGCGGGCGGCCTGGGTCACCGCGAAGCCGGCGGCCGCGCCCCCCGACTGCCCCGCTTCCGAGGCAGCGTCGGTTCGGTTCACCTAGACAGTGTGCTCACAGATGCCCGAACTGTGCAGCTTCGGACCGGGTTGTCGGTCGCGGCCCTCCGGCCCGCTTCTGAGGGTTCGGCCCGGGTGTCGGCAAAATCCGTGAGTCGGATGAGATGATGGCGGCATGACGCAGACGCTGGACCGGCCGTCTGCGGCCTCCTCCGATCGGTGGTTCTCCGGGTTGCTCCCAACCCGGATGCTGCGCTGGCGCCGCCCGGTGTGGTGGCAGGAGCTCGCGATCATCGCCTTCGGCTACTGGATCTACTCCCTGGGCCGCAACGCGATCCCCGACCAGGCCTCGATCGCCTTCCGGCACGGCCGCTCGATCCAGCACATGCAGGACATCCTGCGGCTGAACTGGGAACTGTCGATCAACCACTTCGTGGCCCGCACCGAGTGGCTGGCGCAGATCCTGGACTATTACTACGCGACGCTGCACTTCATCGTGACGATCGGCGTCATGATCTGGTTGTTCCGGCGGCGGTCACACATCTACCGCGGCGCCCGCACGGCCATCGTGGCGACGACGATGTTCGGCCTGCTCGGCTTCTACCTCTACCCGACCGCGCCACCCCGGCTGCTGCCGGAGTACAGCTACGTCGACACGCTGCTGAAGTACCACACGTGGGGGTCGCTCGCCGACCCGGACATCGCGCAGCACTCGAACCAGTACGCCGCGATGCCGAGCCTGCACATCGCCTGGGCCATGTGGTCCGGCATCGCGATCTTCGTCTGCGCCCGCCGCTGGTGGGTCCGGGCGCTCGGCGCGGTCTACCCGGTCGGGACGCTGGTCGTCATCGTCGGCACGGCCAACCACTTCATCCTCGACGCGGTCGGGGGTGTCGTGATCGTCGGCCTCGGCTTCGCGGTTCAGTGGCTGCTGTCGGGTCGCGGCGCCTTCGTCGCGCCGACCGACGCACCCGACTTCGGCCTGCCCGACCGGCGCCGCGCCCGGCACGAGACGGCCTGACCCGGCGGGTCAGCCGGCCGGGACGAGCTCGAAGACCTTGATCTCGCGCTGCGTCCGCTCCTCGTACTTGCGGTAGTTCGGCCAGATCCGGTTCATCAGCGCCCACGCGGCTGCCCGCTCCTCGCCGGCCAGCCGGCGGGCGGTGAACGGCATCCGCCGGCCCTTGTGGCGCAACTCCCCGGCCCCGGACGCCTCCAGATTGCGCACCCACATCGGCTCCTTCAGCCCGCCGAAGTACGAGCCGGCGACCAGGTACCGGCCCCGGTCAGGTACGCAGAGCAGCGGCGTGCTGCGCGGCGTTCCGGTGCGACGCCCCGGCACGGTGAGCAGGAGATTGGGCAGGCCGGCGAGGTCGGCCAGGCTCAGCCGGCCTCGGGTGATCCGCTGCAGCCGGGTGTCGAGCCAGACGATCTGGGGCAGGAATCTCGGCAGCCACGGCAGCGCGCCCAGGCGCACGGCCAGCGGTGTGAGCAGTCCCATCCGGCGATCGTAAAGCGCAACTCGTCGCACCCTGCGACGGTCACGGACCGTAGAAGACCCGCTCCACCACGCGGCGGGCCCGCCGGGCCGCGCGGCGATAGTCGTCGACCAGCTGCCCCGGATCCGACCCGGGCGGGTAGCCCAGCGCGCGCCCGACAGCGATGAGCTCCGTGCCCTGGGCCGGCAGCTGGTCCGAAGGCTTGTCCCGGACGAGCATCAGGGCGTTGCGGACCCGGGTCGCGAACCGCCACGCCGCGGTCAGCGTCGCGACCTGGTCGGCGGTCAACAGGTCGGCCTCACCGGCCGCCACCAGCGCGTCGAGCGTGCGGGTCGTGCGCAGGGCGGGCACGGCGTGGCCGTGGTCGAGCTGCAGCAGCTGGATCGTCCACTCGATGTCGGCGAGCCCGCCGCGGCCGAGCTTGGTGTGGGTCGTCGGGTCGGCGCCGCGCGGCAACCGCTCGTTGTCGACGCGTCCTTTCAACCGGCGGATCTCGAGAAGGTCGGCCGCGGCCACCCCGCCGGCCGGGTAGCGCACCGGGTCGATCATCTCGACGAACCGCCGGCCGAGGTCGGCGTCGCCGGCGACGAACCGGGCCCGGAGCAGGGCCTGCGCCTCCCAGGCCGACGACCAGCGGGCGTAGTAGCGGCGGTACGACGCGAGCGAGCGGACGAGCGGGCCGCTGCGCCCCTCCGGCCGCAGGTCGGCGTCGACGGTCAGCGGCGGGTCGGTCGAGGACGGGGCGGCGAGCAGGGCCCGCAGCCGGCTGGCCAGCTCGTTGGCGAGGCGCCCCGCGGTCTCCTCGTCGCCGCCGGTGTCCTCGTGCACGAACATGACGTCCGCGTCCGAGCCGTAGCCGAGCTCGGCGCCGCCCAGCCGGCCCATCGCGATGACCGCGAAGCGCAGCGGCAGCGGGCCGCTGCCGTGGCCGTCGGCCACTGCCCGCGTCGCGACGCGCAGCGCGACCTCGAGGGTGGCGTCGGTCGTGGCGCTCAGCGCCCGGCAGACCTCGGCGACCTCGAGCAGGCCGAGCAGGTCGGCGAATGCGGTGCGCAGCAGCTCCTGCCGGCGCATGGCCGCGGGCCGCGGCGACGGCGGCGGTCGGGTCGGCCTGCCGGGCCGCCGATTCGCTCATCGCGGCCCGCAGTTCGGCCGCGTCCCGGGGCTGCAGGTCGTCGATGGACCCGAGCAGCTGCAGCGCCTCGGGCGAGCGGCCGAGCATCCGCGCCACGTACCGGCTCGTGCCGAGCAGGTAGGCCAGCCGGGACGCCACCGCGTCGCCGTCCCGCAGCAGCCGCAGGTACCACGGCGTGGTGCCGAGCTCGTCGGAGAGCCGCCGGTACGCGAGCAGCCCGGCGTCGGGGTCGGGCGCGTCGGCGAAGTCGGACAGCAGCACCGGCAGCAGGGTGCGCTGCAGCGCCGCGCGCCGGCTCAGCCCGGCGGTGAGCGACTCGATGTGCCGCAGCGCCGCCGCCGGGTCGGCGAAGCCCGAGCGCGGCCAGCCGCCGACCGGCCTCGGCCGGGGTCAGGCGCAGCCCCTCGGACGGCACGCGGGCCACCGCCTCGAGCAGCGGCCGGTAGAAGAGCTTCTCGTGCAGCCGGCGGACCTCGCGGGCATGCAGGTCCCACTCGGCCTCGAACACCGCCCGGGCATCGCCTCGCGCGATCGGGCCGGTAGCCCATCGCCCGCCCGAGCCACAGGAGCAGCTCCGGGTCGTCGGGCAGCAGGTGGGTGCGCCGCAGCCGGCGCAGTTGCAGCCGGTGCTCGGTGGCGCGCAGGAAGCGGTAGGCGTCGATGAGGCTGACGGCGTCGTCGCGGCCGACGTAGCCGCCGTCGCGCAGCGCGGCCAGGGCCGGGCAGCGTCTCGGGCACCCGCAGCGACTCGTCGCCCCGGCCGTGGACGAGCTGCAGCAACTGGACGGCGAACTCGACGTCGCGCAGGCCACCGGGGCCGAGCTTGATGTCGCGCTCGCGCGACCGTGGCCGGGATGTGCTCGATGACCCGGCGGCGCATGGCCTGCACGTCGGCGACGAAGTCCGGGCGCTCGGCCGCCGTCCACACCAGCGGGGCGATCGTGTCGGCGTAGGCCCGGCCGAGTTCGGCGTCGCCGGCGATCGGACGGGCCTTGAGCAGCGCCTGGAACTCCCAGGTGCTCGCCCAGCGGCTGGTAGTACGCGGCGTGGCTGGCCAGCGTGCGGACGAGCGCGCCGTCCTTGCCCTCGGGCCGCAGGTTCGCGTCGACCTCCCAGGCGACCTGCGCGGCAGATGCGCATGGTGTCGCCGGCCAGCCGGGTGGCGCTCGCCAGCGCCGCGTCGACGTCGCCGTCCGCGCCGACCGGCTCGCCCACGAAGACGACGTCGACGTCGGAGACGTAGTTCAGCTCGCGCGAGCCGGTCTTGCCCATCGCGATGATCGCCAGCCGGCACGGCGCCGCGCGTGGCGGGCAGCCCGCCCGCGGCCACGGCGAGCGCGGCCTGCAGCGTGTACCCGGCCAGGTCGGCGAGCAGCTCGGTGACGGTCTGCAGGTCGAGGTCGCCGGCCAGGTCGCGCCCGGCGATGGCGACCAGTTCGCGCCGGTAGGCCGCGCGCAACGCCCGCACGCGCGTCGGCCCGGTGACGGTTGCCGGCCTGCCGCCCGTTCCGGTCACCGGCCGGTCCGCGTCGGCGCCGACCGCGGCCGCGAGCCGCGGCGGCTGCGCCGGCGGCGTCGAGATCGCCCACGAGGGCCGACCAGTCGCCCGGCTCGCTGCGCAGGTGCGCGGCCAGCTCGCTGGACACGCCGAGCAGGCTGAGCAGCCGGGCGCGCAGCGCCGGCTCGGTCTCGAGCGCGGCCCGCAGGCGGTGCCCCGGGCGCGGTGCCGATGAGGTCGGCGAGGGCATCGAGCGCGGCGTCAGGGTCGGCCGTCCGGCCGAGGGCGGCGACGACGATCGCGGCGGCGTCGTCCGACCGGTTCGTTGCGCTCGGCATCCCACCAGCGCAGCGGCTCGTCGGCGAGCAGCTTCGCCGGCGCGGGCGCCGTCGACGAACGACAGCCGGGCTCATCCGGGCCGCGATGCGCCCCGCGAGCTCAGTCATCGTCCGGCGGGCGGCGGACGGGCATCGGCATCGGCAGCGGGCCGCGGGCGGCGCTTGCCTCGGCGGCCAGGGCCGCCCGGATCGCGGCCGGATCGGTGACCGGTCGGCGCCGGCGTCGGCGGGGCGGCGGCACCGTGGCCGGGTCGCGGACGATGCCGGCGAAGCCCTGCACGAAGGGCTGCCACACCTCGGCGAGGTCGGCGTGGGCGGCGTCCGACCGGCTCACTATCGCGTCGAGGTCGTACCCGGCCAGGGCGATCGGCGTCCTCCGCAGCCCACGACCGGACGAGCGCGGGCGTGGTCTCGATGTGGAACTGGAGGCCCCACGCGAACCGGCCCGAGGCGGAAGGCCTGGTTCTCGCAGGTCGGCGAGCTGGCCAGCTGGACCGCGCCGGCCGGCAGGGCGGTGATCGCGTCGAAGTGCCATTGGATGACGTCCGGCGTGATCGGCATCGGTCCGAACAGCGGGTCGGTCGCGGCGGCCGCGCGCTTGGCGATGAGCTGCGCGCCGAACTCCTGGCCGTCGGGGCTCGGTTCGACCCGCCCGCCGTGCGCGACGGCGAGCAGCTGGCGCGCCGAGGCAGATGCCGAGGGTCGGGATCTCGTCCGTGACCGCCTGCCGCAGCAACGCCCGGACTCGGGCCAGCCACGGGAAGCGCCGGTCGTCGGTCGCGCCCATCGGGCCGCCGAGCACCACCAACCCCGCGTGGCCGCCGAGGTCGTCCGGCACCTCCGGCCCGGCGACCGATGTGCACCTCGACGCCGGCCGCTGCGAGCCACTCGCCCAGCGGCCCGGCCGGGTCGACTGTCGTCGTTCTGGACGACGAGCACGCGCGGTTCGCTCACGCCCCGACTCTAGTGAGCAGGTCGGTCGACGCCGGAAGGTGACCAGAGCCGGGCCACCACCGACGCGATGAGCGCTCGCGCGAAGCGCCGCCCGCCGCGACGCGGCCCGCGGCGGAGCCGCGAAGTTGTGAGCACCCCGACCGCGGGGTGGGGTGCCGCCGGAGCGACACCCCCGGCGAGCTAAAGGATCGGGAGGTAGCGGCGCAGCTCGAACGGGCTGACCTCGGCGCGGTAGTCGACCCACTCCTCGCGCTTGTTGCGCAGGAAGAAGTCGAAGACGTGCTCGCCGAGCGTCTCGGCGATCAGCTCGGAGTCCTCCATCGCCCGCAGCGCGTCGGACAGGTTGTGCGGCAGCTCGCCGTAGCCGAGGGCGCGCCGCTCGGTCTCGGACATCGACCAGACGTCGTCCTCGGCGCCCGGCGGCAGCTCGTAGCCCTCCTCGATGCCCTTCAACCCGGCGGCGAGCAGGACGGCGAACGCGAGGTAGGGGTTGCAGGCCGGCGTCGGGCGAGCGCAGCTCGACCCGGGTCGAGTTCGCCTTGCCCGGCTTGTAGCGCGGCACCCGCACGAGCGCCGAACGGTTGGCGTGCCCCCAGCAGATGACGGTCGGCGCCTCGACGATCGTCCCCGGCGCACCGAAGCCCCACAGCCGCTTGTACGAGTTCACCCACTGGTTGGTGACCGCGGTGATCTCCCGCGCGTGCGTCAGCAGGCCGGCGATGAACGCGCGGGCCGTCTTCGACAGGTTCGAGCGGGTCGGACGGGTCGTGGAAGGCGTTCTGGTCGCCCTCGAACAGCGACAGGTGCGTGTGCATGCCGCTGCCCGGCTGGTGCCGGAACGGCTTCGGCATGAAGGTCGCGTGCGCGCCGTGGGCGATCGCGACCTCCTTGATGACGTGCCGGAACGTCATCAGGTTGTCGGCCATCGACAGCGCGTCGGCGTAGCGCAGGTCGATCTCCTGCTGTCCCGGCGCGACCTCGTGGTGGCTGAACTCGACCGAGATGCCCAGCGATTCGAGTGCGCTCGACGGCGGCCCGGCGGAAGTCGTGGGCGACGTCGTGGCTGGTCATGTCGAAGTACCCGCCGTTGTCGATCGGCTCCGGCTCGCTGCCGTCGGTCGGCCGGTTCTTGAGCAGGAAGAACTCGATCTCCGGGTGGGTGTAGAACGTGAACCCGCGCTCGGCCGCCTTCGACAGCGCCCGCCGCAGTACGTAGCGCGGGTCGGCCCACGCCGGCGAGCCGTCGGGCATCTGGATGTCACAGAACATCCGGGCCGAGTCGGCTGTGCTGCCGTCGTTCTCGGGCAGGATCTGGAACGTCGACGGGTCCGGACGGGCCAGCATGTCGCTCTCGCTGGCCCGCGTGAAGCCCTCGATCGCCGACCCGTCGAAGCCGATGCCCTCCTCGAACGCGCCGTCCAGCTCGGCCGGCGCGATCGCCACCGACTTCAGCGTCCCGAGGACGTCGGTGAACCAGAGGCGCACGAATCGGATGTTGCGCTCCTCGATGGTGCGCAGCACGAACTCCTGTTGGCGGTCCACAGCGCTCCAGTCTCGTCGCGAGGCGTTTCCCGCAGGTTACGCGGCCCGGCCGGGCCGGTCAGGCTAGCTGTAGTTCCCCGTGACGTTGTGAACGCGGGCCGCGGGGACGAGACCGCCGATGCCGGTGTGGGGTCGATGGTGATTGTAGAAGTGGAGCCAGTCGTTGTAGGTGCTCGCACGGGCCTTGTCTGACAGGTAGACCTCGGCGTAGGCCCACTCGGCGGCGAGGGTGCGGTTGAAGCGCTCCACCTTCCCGTTCGTCTGGGGACGGTAAGGCCGTGTCTTGCGGTGTTTCACGCCGTCCCCGAGTGCGGCTGCGAAGTCGTGTGAGCGGTAGCAGGCGCCGTTGTCGGTCATGACGGCCCGGACTGTGATCCCGGCTTCGGTGAAGAAGTTTCGGGCGCGGCCCCAGAAGTCCGCCGCGGTCTCCTTGCGTTCGTCGTCGAGCTGTTCGGAGTAGGCCAGCCGGGAGTGGTCGTCGACCGCGTGGTGCAGGTAGACGTAGCCACGTGAAGGCGATGCCCCAGCACGGCCAGCGCGGTCCGTCGCGGCCTGCGCCCGCCTGTGTTGAACCGATCCGCGCCCGAAGACGCGCCAACTGCCGCCGTCGGGGATCTTGCCGAGCTTCTTGATGTCGACGTGGACCAGGTCGCCGGGCGCGGCAGCTTCGTACCGGACTGGCTTCACTTTGCGCACCGGCAGGCCAGTGGCTTGATCGATATGAGCGAGCAGCGGCATCCGGTAGCGCTGCAGAACCCTGCCGACCGTCGATCGCGGGACACCGAGGTGGTAGCTGATCCGGTGCGGCCCCCAACGCCGCAGGTAGCGCAGCTTCACGATCCGCCGCTCGAGCCGCAGCGGTACCTTCGTCGGCGTCGTGCGCGGGCGCGAGACGTGGTCGGTCATCGGCTCGCCGGCGCGCAGCCGCCGGGCCCACTTCGACGCCGTGGCAGGCGAGACCTGGAACCGCTCAGCAGCCCGCCGAACGCTCCATTGATGGACAACGATCGACTCGGCGAGCCGCCGGCGACCGATCGGCGTCAGCGGGGCATTAGCGTGAGTCACGAGGACCTCCGGGCGAGGGTTGGTGTGGTAACCCCCTCCGTACCGGAGGTCCTCGTCTATCCGCTCACGCCACGCTGTTCACAACCTGACGGGGAACTACAGCTAGCTGAGCGCGCTGTGCTGCAGCCAGGTCGACCAGGGGACGTCCCACTGGCCGCCCTGCCAGAACTGCAGGTGCGGGCCGCCGGAGTGGACCACCTTCACGAGGTCACCCACGCGGGAGTGCTGGTAGTACCACTTGGCGTTGGTCAGGTTCAGGTTCAGGCAGCCGTGCGACACGTTCTGGTGTCCCTGCGCCCACACCGTGGTGTCGAGCTCGTGCAGGTAGATGCCGTCGGTGCTGATCTTCGTCGACCAGTACACCTTCTCGGGCGCGTAGCCGAGCGGCGAGTTGGCCGGCAGGCCGTAGCTGTCCGACGACATCGTCGCCGGGTTCTCGTGGCCGAGGACGGTGTAGGTGCCCGGCATGGTCCACAGGTAGATCGGGCCGTTCTTGCCCTGGACGGTGCCGCCCTGGCCCATCGAGGTGGGCATCGTCCGCACGAGCTTGTCGTTGAAGTACACCTTGACCTTGTGGGTCTTGGCGTCGGCGACCGAGTAGTGCTTGGCGCCGATCTTGAACGAGACGCTCTTGTCCGCCTGGCCGTAGAGGCCCGACCCGACGTTCACGCCGTAGACCTTGGCGGTGACGGTGACCTTGGTACCGGGCGAGTAGTAGTGCTGCGGGCGCCAGTAGACGTTCTGCGCGTCCTCCCAGTACCAGCCGCCGGTGACGCTCGGGGTGGTGGTGACCTGCAGGGCCCGCTCGGCCTTCGCCTCGTTGACGACCTCGTCGAAGTGAATCTTGACCACCATGCCGACGCCGTACGTTCCGCCGTCGTCGAGCGCCGAGCCGTAGAGGTCGACGAGGTAGGGCATGGTCTGGTTGTTCGGGGTTACGGTCCGGACCTCGGCCTTCTTGCTGACCGAGCTGCCGTCGCCGTTCACGCCGGTGGCGGTGATCCGGTACGTCTTCGAGTAGCCGAGTTCCTCGGTGTTGTGCCACGAGGTGCCGTCGGCCGAGAGCGCGCCCCGCACCTTGCGGCCGGCCGGGTTGAGCATCGTGACGTCGGTCAGCGTGCCGTTCTCGATGGCGACGGTCACCGGCTTGGCCGGGCTGATCGCCTCGGCCGAGGCGGGGGTGGTGATCACGGCCGGCTGGGCCGCGGTGGAGGTGGGGGCCGACGCGCTGCTCGAGTTGCCTGTCGGAAGGTTGTCGTTGTGCGCGGCCGGCGACCGGTCGCCCCCGGGCTCGGCGTTGTTGCTCGTGCAGGCGGCGAGCGTCAGCAGGGCCGCGGCCGCCACCCCGATCGCTCCAGCACGCCGTGACGCCCGGCGACGCCCCGCGCTGCCAACCCGCTGCATTGCACCCTCCGTACCCTCACTCAGGCCTCGGCCCGGTGTCCGGCCGTTCTCGCCGACGCTGAGCCGATCAGATCAGTGTCCCTGATGGGACGTCCCAACCCCGGCAGGCACGACAGAATCGGCTCACTCGTTGTGGAGACGTCCTGGGCACCGCGGGGCTCGGAACGGTGCAAGATCGTCACAAACCCACCCTGTTGCCGTCCAGTCTGCCTCATGCGGGTGTCGTTTGGACAACGATCGCAGCGCTTTCACATGCAGTGGACGGGTGGGCCACACTGGAAGGGTGACGGCATTACGACTCGCCCTCGCCCAGGTCAACTGCACGGTCGGGGACCTCGACGGCAACGCGGCGGAGGTCGTGCGGCGCACGGCCCAGGCCGCCGCCGCCGGCGCCCACCTGGTCTGCTTCCCCGAGATGATGCTGACCGGCTACCCGGTCGAGGACCTCGTCCTGCGCCCGTCGTTTCGTGCCGCCTCCCGCGCGGCGCTGGAGAAGCTGGCCGGGGATCTCGCGGCGGCCGGGCTCGGCGACACCGCCGTCATCGTGGGCTACGTCGACGACGACGGCCTGCCCCGCGACGCCTCCGCCTTCCTGCTCGGGGGCGCGGTCGTCGCCCGGTACAACAAGCACCACCTGCCGAACTACGGGGTCTTCGACGAGCGCCGTTACTTCGCGCCCGGGACCTCGCTGACCGTCGTCCGGCACCTCGGTGTCGACATCGCACTGACGGTCTGCGAGGACGTCTGGCAGGAGGGCGGCCCGTTCACCGTCGCCGGCGCGGCCGACGTCGGGATCGTGGTCAACATCAACGCCTCCCCGTACGAGCGGAACAAGGACGACACCCGGCTGCGACTCCTGCAGCGGCGCGCCGCTGAGGCCAAGGCACCGATCCTCTACGTCAACACGGTCGGGGCCCAGGACGAGCTCGTCTTCGACGGTGACTCGATGGTCGTCGCCCCGGACGGCGCGGTGCTGATGCGGGCGCCCCAGTTCGTCGAGGACGTCTTCTACCTCGACCTCGACCTCCCGCCGGGGCCGGAGTCACCCCCGGCCGTCCACCGGGGAGTGATGGACGTCGGCCGGTGCTCCACCGGCACCGCCCCGGTCGAGCGGTGGATCTCGTCCCCGGCGAGGTCGCCGACCGCCTGCCCGACGAGGAGGAGGTCTGGAAGGCCCTGGTCATCGGGCTGCGCGACTACGTGCGCAAGAACGGCTTCCGGTCGGTGGTGCTGGGCATGTCCGGCGGCATCGACTCGGCCGTGGTCGCGGCCATCGCCGCCGACGCCATCGGTGGGCCGAACGTGTACGGCGTCTCGATGCCGAGCGTCTACTCCTCCGAGCACTCGCGGTCGGACGCGTCCGACCTGGCCCAGCGCCTCGGCGCGCACTACCGCGAGCTCCCGATCCGGCCGATGGTCGATGCGTTCCTGGCCGAGCTGAAGCTCACCGGCCTCGCCGAGGAGAACGTGCAGGCCCGCATCCGCGGCACCACGCTGATGGCGCTGTCCAACGCCGAGGGCCACCTCGTCCTCGCCACCGGCAACAAGAGCGAGCTGGCCGTCGGCTACTCCACCATCTACGGCGACGGCTCGATCGGCGGCTTCGCGCCGATCAAGGACGTGCCCAAGACCCTCGTGTGGGCGCTCGCCCGCTGGCGCAACGCCGAGGCGGAGGCCCGGGGCGAGACGCCGCCCATCCCGCCGAACTCCATCACCAAGCCGCCGTCGGCCGAGCTGAGCCCCGGCCAGCTCGACAGCGACTCGCTGCCCGACTACGACCTGCTCGACCAGATCCTGGAGCGCTACGTCGACCGCGACCAGGGCGCCGGCGAGATCGTCGCCGACGGCTTCGACGCCGCGCTCGTCCAGCGCGTGGCCCGGCTGGTCGACGCCGCCGAGTGGAAGCGCCGCCAGTACCCGCCCGGCACCGAAGATCAGCTTCAAGGCCTTCGGCCGGGATCGCCGCCTGCCGATCACGAACCGCTGGCGGGAAACCGGCTGAACGCGGGCGAGCTGACACCGGGTTGCGGTGACACTCGTCTCACGCTTCGGGGGAGACATACGCGCCGGTAAGTTGGACGATTGTTTCGTCCACATGTCATGCCCGGGGACCGGCGCGACCGGCCTCGAGGAAGTGAGGCGAGACGGCCATGTCCGACACAACGCCCGTGAACAGTCTCTACGGCGGCGTCACCAACCGGCGGATCACGATCCGCGACCTGCAGACAGCCAAGGACCGCGGCGAGCGGTGGCCCATGCTGACTGCCTACGACTACTCGACGGCGCGGGTGTTCGACGAAGCGGGCATTCCGGTCCTGCTCGTCGGCGACTCTGCGGCCAACGTCGTCTACGGCTACGACACGACCGTGCCGGTCACGGTCGACGAACTGCTGCCGCTCGTGCGCGGCGTCGTGCGCGGCGCGACCCGCGCGCTCGTCGTCGCCGACCTGCCGTTCGGCTCCTACCAGGCCTCGCCGCAGCAGGCCCTCGACACCGCGTCGCGGTTCATGAAGGAGGGCGGCGCGCAGGCCGTCAAGCTCGAAGGCGGCCAGCGCGTCGCCGCCCAGGTCGAGCTGCTCGTCTCGGCCGGCATCCCGGTCATGGCCCACATCGGGCTCACCCCGCAGTCGGTCAACGCCTTGGGCGGCTACCGGGTGCAGGGCCGCGGCGACGAGGGCGCCCACCGGCTGCTGCAGGACGCGAAGGCGCTGCAGCAGGCCGGCGCGTTCGCGGTCGTGCTCGAGGTCGTCCCGTCCGAGGTGGCCGCGCAGGTCACCCGCGCGCTGCACATCCCCACCATCGGCATCGGCGCCGGCCCGTCCTGCGACGCGCAGGTGCTCGTCTGGCAGGACATGGCCGGGCTGCGCGGCGGCGGCAAGCCGGCGAAGTTCGTCAAGGAGTACGCGCAGGTGGGGGCCGCGCTGCACGATGCGGCCGCTCGCTTCGGCGACGAGGTCCGCGGCGGCGCCTACCCCGGCCCGGAGCACGAGTACCACTGACCCCTCCCAGCGTTGAGTGGTCAGTTGCGCGTCGAGTGGTCAGTTGTAACTGACCACTCAGCCGCAATCTGACCACTCAACCGGGGACGTAGTCGAAGCGGACCTCCCGGGCCGCGACGTCGGCGGTGCGCAGCCGTACGTTCACCCGCCGGCCGACCGGGAGGTCCGCGCCCTCGCACCGAGCCCGGACCGCCGGCGCGTCGAGCACGACGGTGCCCGAGTGCTCGTTCGCGTCGATGACCACGGCCGAGAAGACCTCACCGACCCGATCACGCAGCAACCACGCCTCGGTCGCATCGATGACGGCACGGTCGACCTCGTGGGCGAGGTGGTCGGCGCGCTGCATCACTGCGGGCAGCGCCGGCAGGGCGGCCCGGGCCCACTCCGGTACCGGCGCGCCGGCGTGCAGGGCCAGGCAGACCTCGGTGCCGTATCGGTCGACCAGCCGGCGCAACGGGGCGGTGACGTGCGCGTACGGCGCGCCGATGCCGCTGTGCAGCGGTTGCGCCGGCGCGACACCGTCGAACGATGTGTACGCCGCGCCGCGGAGCAGCGCTGCGGCGTGATCGAGCAGGGCGACGTGCCGCGCGTCGCCCCGGTCGAGGCGGTCGAGCACATCGCCGGGGTGGGCAGCGCGCGGCCAGTCGATCCCGAGCGCCTTCGCCGCGCGGCGCAGCGACGCGATCGCCCGCGGGTCGGGCGGCGGCACGGTGCGCAGGATGCCGACGTTGCCGGTCAGCATGATCGACGCCGCGCACGTGCCGGTGAGCAGGGAGATCTCGGCGTTGTACTGCTCGACCGGCAGTGGCGTGCGCAGCTTCAGCGTCCAGCCCGGGCCGCCGTCCGGCTCGACAGTCTGCTCCGGTAGGTCGAGGTCGATCGCGTGCCGGGCGCGGGCGAGCGCGAGCCGGGCCTGACCGACCGCGGGCAGCCGCGCGATCGGTCCGGGCAGCCGGCCGGCGTCGAGCGCCGCTTGGACGCCCCCGTAGTCGAGTTGGGCCGTGCTCCGCACGCGGGCGCGACGGACATCGACGGCCCGGACCTCGCCCCGCGCGTCGAGGTTGATCCGCCACAGCACGGCCGGCCGGACCTGGCCGGGCAGCAGGCTCGCCGCGCCCTCGCCGAGCAGCGGAGGATGCAGCGCGACCCGGGCATCCGGGAAGTACAACGTCTCGCCGCGCGCGTGGGTCTCGGCGTCGACGGCACCGCCGGGGCGGACGAACGCCGCGACGTCGGCGATCGCGTAGCTGACGAGGTGTCCGTCGCCGTCGGCCGCGATGTGCACGGCCTGGTCGAGGTCGCGGCTACCGGCCGGGTCGATCGTGACGAACGGGATGTCTGTGGCGTCGTGGTCCGGCAGCCGCAGCGACCCGGCGCGAGCGCGGGCCTCATCGATGACCGCCGACGTGAAATCGCCGGGCACCTCCAGCTCCGCCCGTAGTGCAGCGAAGTCCAGAGGTGCACCGGCGACTCGGTGCTTCACCTTCCGGTCTTCCAGGGTCGATCGTCAGGTCGACCGGTCGTGCGTACTAGCTCGACTTCTTGGCCGGCGCGCGCTTGGCGGCGGCCCTCTTGGCCGGGGCCTTCTTCGCGGCGGTCTTCTTCGCGGCGGTGGCCTTCTTGGCCGGCGCCTTCTTGACCGCGGCCTTCTTGGCCGGCGCCTTCTTGACCGCGGCCTTCTTGGCCGGCGCCTTCTTCGCGGCCGCCTTCTTGGCCGGCGCCTTCTTGGCCGGAGCCTTCTTGGCCACCGTCTTCTTCGCGGCCGCCTTCTTGGCCGGAGCCTTCTTAGCCACCGTCTTCTTCGCGGCCGCCTTCTTCGCGACCGTCTTCTTGGCGGCCGCCTTCTTGGCCGGCGCCTTCTTGGCGACGGTCTTCTTGGCTGCGGCCTTCTTGGCCGGCGCCTTCTTGGCGGCGGCCTTACGGGCCGGCGCCTTCTTCGCTGGTGCGGTCATGCGGTGTGCCTCCTCGGCGGCTGACGTCGACGAATCACTTCGTCGCTGCATCAAAGTTGACGATGACGACGGCTCACCGTCAACACGGCGCGCCGATTGTTTTCGGCGCGCCATTCGCGCGGCGAAGGGCAGCACGAACAGCACGATGAGCGTGATCGCGCTGATTCCCTTACGCCACAGGGGTTTCACGAGCGCGATCGTGGCCGAACGACCGATGCAGGGCAAGCGACTGATAACAACAAATTTTGCGATTGTTATCCATACCACGAGGTACGTTGTGCCACCTCGCCTGCGAGTGCAGTGCTCTCTCAACCGGCTCACGTCTTCGGTCGAGGACTACATCCGCCGGTTATGTCGGTAATCGAGAGCACTGCTCACCCGCGGCGAAGCGAGGCCGAAACGAAGGTCAGCGCACGATCAGCGCGTACTCGCTCGCTGTAGTCGTCTCACCGATGACCGGCGCACCCGGCACCTCGCCGATGACGAGCAACCCACCGCTCGTCTGCGCGTCGGCGAGCAGCAACAGCTCGTCCTCGCCGACGGCGCTGTCCAGGTGCGGCCGCACCCAGTCGAGGTTGCGCCGGGTGCCGCCGCTGACGAACCCGGCCGCGAGGGCGGCCCGCGCTCCGTCGAGGTACGGGACGGCGGCGGCGTCGATCACCGCGCCGACCCCGGACGCGCGGGTCAGCTTGAACAGATGACCGAGCAGGCCGAAGCCGGTGACGTCGGTGGCGGCCTCGGCCCCGGCCGCCAGCGCCGACTCACTCGCCTCGCGGTTGAGTGTCACCATCGACGCCACCGCCTGCGGGAACACCTCGCCGGTCGCCTTGTGCCGGTTGTTGAGGACGCCCACTCCCAGCGGCTTGGTCAGGCTGATGGGCCGGCCGGGGCGGGCGGCGTCGTTGCGCAGCAGCCGCGCGGGATCGGCGACGCCGGTGACGGCCAGCCCGTACTTCGGCTCGGGGTCGTCGATGCTGTGGCCACCGGCGACCGGGCAGCCGGCCGCCCGGGCGATGTCGGCGCCGCCGCGCAACACCTCGCGCAGCAGCTCGAGCGGGAGCACGTCGCGCGGCCATCCGACGAGATTGACGGCGACAACCGGCCGGCCGCCCATCGCGTAGACGTCGGACAGCGCGTTGGCGGCGGCGATGCGCCCCCAGTCGTAGGGGTCGTCGACGACGGGCGTGAAGAAGTCGGCCGTGGCCACGACGGCCAGACCGCCGTCGACGGTGACGACGGCACCGTCGTCCCCGTGCTCGAGACCGACGACCAGTTCGGGCGACGCATCGAGGCCGAGACCGCGCACGAGCTCCTCGAGCTCACCGGGCGGGATCTTGCACGCGCAGCCCCCGCCGTGCGCGTACTGCGTCAACCGGGTGATCGAGCCATCGACGTCCATGTCCTCGAAGCTAGTGCGTGCCACTAGCGTGGTCGGCGGAGGCGTACAGGCGCCTGGTGGCCCTCCCGGTCTTCAAAACCGGTGAAGCCGAGCAGCTCGGCTTGGCGGGTTCGATTCCCGTCCGCCTCCGCCAGATGTCCGACCGGTGCGATGGGCAGGAGGAAGCGGTGACGACGACCGATCCCCGCCGTTCGCTCCCGCGCGTCGATGCGGTGCTCGCCGACCCGGTGCTCGCCGATGCCGCCGGCCGGCTCGGGGCCGCCCTCGTGCATCGCGCGGTGACCGGGACGCTGGCCGCCCTGCGGGTGGAGCTGCGAGCCGCGACGGCCGCCGAGGTCGCCGAACTGGTTGCCCGGGCGTTGCCCGATGTCGCCATGTCGCTGCGTCCGGTCATCAACGCCACCGGCGTCGTGCTGCACACCAACCTCGGTCGCGCCGCCCTCTCCCCCGCCGCGGTCGACGCCGTGGCCGCCGCGGCCGGCTACGTGGACGTCGAGTACGACCTCGCCTCCGGCCGCCGGGCCGCCCGCGGCCGCGGCACCCTCGCCGCGCTGCGCCGCGCGGTGCCCGAGGCGCAGGCCGTCCACGTGACCAACAACGGCGCGGCCGCGCTGCTGCTCAGCGTCGCGACCCTGGCCGCCGGCCGCGAGGTCGTCCTCAGCCGCGGGGAGCTGGTCGAGATCGGTGACGGCTTCCGGCTGCCGGAGCTCGTCGAGGCCACCGGGGCCCGGCTGCGCGAGGTCGGTACGACCAACCGCACCACGATCGACGACTACGCGGCCGCGCTCGGCGACGACACCGGCTGCATCCTCAAGGTGCACCCGAGCAACTTCCGCATCGAGGGCTTCACCCGATCCGTCGAGGTGCACGACCTCGCCGGCCTCGGCGTGCCGGTGGTCGCCGACGTCGGCAGCGGGCTGCTCGCGCCCGACCCGCTGCTTCCCCACGAGCCCGATGTGCGGACGGCGCTGCGCGCCGGCGCCGCGGTCGTCACCTGCAGCGGCGACAAGCTGCTCGGCGGACCGCAGGCCGGCCTCGTGCTCGGCGCGGCCGATCTCGTCGAGCGGATCCGCCGGCACCCGCTGGCCCGGGCCGTGCGCGTCGACAAGCTGACGCTGGCCGCGCTCGAGGCGACGCTCGACGGACCACCCACCCCGACGAGCGCGGCGCTGCACGCCGATGCCGAGGAGTTGCAGCGGCGCTGTACCGCGGTGGTCGCCGTGCTGACCGACACGGTGGAATGCGCGGTCGTGCCTTCGGACGGTGTGGTGGGCGGCGGTGGCGCGCCCGGCGCCACGCTGCCGGGCTGGGCGATCAGCCTGCCCGAGCGGTTCGCGGCACCGCTGCGCACGGGGCGGCCGTCCGTGGTCGGCCGGGTCGAAAAGGGGCAGTGCCGGCTCGACCTGCGCTGCGTCCCGCCCGCGGACGACGCCCGGCTGGTCAACGCCGTCCGCGCCGCGGCCGCGGCCGGCCCGGAGAACTGACCGTGCGGGTCATCGCGACCGCGGGGCACGTCGATCACGGCAAGTCGACGCTCGTCCGCGCGCTCACGGGCATGGAGCCCGACCGCTGGGCCGAGGAGCGGCGCCGCGGCATGACGATCGATCTCGGCTACGCCTGGACGACGCTGGCCGACGGGGCCGAGCTGGCGTTCGTCGACGTGCCCGGGCACCAGCGGTTCATCGCCAACATGCTCGCCGGGCTCGGCCCGGCCCCCGGTGTGTTGTTCGTCGTCGCGGCCGACGAGGGCTGGTCGCCGCAGTCGGAGGAACACCTCGCCGCCGCGACCGCACTCGGTGTCGAGCACGGCGCGCTGGCCGTCACCCGCTGCGACCGGGCCGACCCGGCGGCGACGCTCGCCGATGCGCGAGAGCGGCTGGCCCGCTCGAGCCTCGGCCCGGTCGACGCGGTCGCGGTCTGCGCGATCACCGGCGAGGGCGTGCCCGCGCTGCGCGAGGTCCTGCGACGCCTGGTTGCCCGGATGCCCGCGCCGGACCCGGCGCGCCCGGTCCGGCTGTGGGTCGACCGCGCGTTCACCGTGCGGGGCAGCGGCACCGTCGTCACCGGCACGCTCGGCGCTGGATCGGTCGCGGCCGGCGACGTGCTCGACCTGGGCGGCCGGCCGGTGACCGTCCGAGCGGTTCAGTCGCTCGGCCGGCCCCGCGAGCGGGTCACGGCTCCGGCCCGGGTCGCGGTGAACCTGCGCGGCCTCGCCCGCGAGGACGTGGCCCGCGGCGACGTCCTGCTCACCCCCGGCGCGTGGCGGCTCACCGACCGGTTCGACGCTCGCCTGGACACCGATGCCGCGGTTCCCGAGCAGCTGATGCTGCACGCCGGCACCGCCGCCCTACCGGTCCGGGTTCGCCCGCTCGGCGCCGGCGGGCGGGGGTCGATCGTCCGGATCCGCACCGGCGTCGCGCTGCCCGTGATCGCCGGCGACCGGGCGGTGCTGCGCGACCCCGGACGGCAGACGGTGGCCGCCGGCCTGCTCGTCCTCGACGCCGACCCGCCCGAGCTCACCCGACGCGGGTCCGCCGCCGCGCGCTCCGCCGAACTCCGTGACGCCACCGGACGCGTCGACGCCACGGTCGAGATCGCCCGGCGTGGCGCGATGCGCCGCGACCACCTGGCCGCGCTCGGCGCGACGGAGGTGCCGTCACGCGTCCGCGAGATCGACGGGTGGCTCATCGACCCGGGTGCCTGGGATCGCTGGCAGGCCGCCACCGAGCCCGCCCTCGCCGCGTGGGCGCAGCGGTCGCCGCTCGAGCCGGCCATGCCGCTGGCCGCGCTACGCCGCACCCTCGACCTCCCCACCGATGCGGTCGCCGGCCGGCTCGCCGCGGAGTGCGGACGCCGGGTCGCGGACGGCCGGGTGCTCCCCCGCGTCGAACCGGCCACGCTCGGCCCGGCCGAGGACGCGGTCCGCGAGCTCGAACGGCGGCTGGCCGACGAGCCGTTCGCCGCGCCGGAGGCACACGACCTCGCCGCCCTGCGCCTCGGCCGCCGCGAGCTCGCCGCCGCCGAGAAGGCCGGGCGGCTGCTGCGCGTCAACGCCGACATCGTCCTGCTGCCGTCGGCCCCGACCGAGGCGCTGCGGCGGCTGCGCGCGCTGCCGGCCCCGTTCTCGCTCAGCTCGGCCCGGCAGGCGCTCGGGACGACCCGCCGGGTCGCCGTCCCCCTGCTCGAGTACCTGGACGCACGCGGCGACACCGAGCGCATCGATGCCGCCAGCCGCGTCGTCCGCGCGCCCGGCTGACCGGCCGCCTACTCGCCTCCGGTCGCGACGTTGCCCCGCCGGCGGTACTCGGCCAGGTAGTCCAGCAGCGCCGGGCCGCGCGGGCGCCGGCCCGGCTGGATGTCGCAGGTCGCCGCCTTCGACTCCTGGATGTGCACGTTCGGGTCGAGCGCTATCGACATCAGCTCGTTGGCGGCGTCGCCGGTGACCAGCCCGTTCGGCCCCCAGTGATAGGGCAACCCCACCTGGTGGACGGTGCGCCCGCGTACGGTCAGCGGCGTCATCCGGTCGGTGACCACGACCCGGGCCTCGACGGCCGCCCGGGCCGTGACCACGGTGGCCCAGCCGAGGTGTTCGAGGCCGCGCGCGCGGGCGAGCTCGGGGCTGATCTCGCAGAAGAACTCCGGCTGCAACTCCGCGAGGTAGGGCAGCCACCGGCTCATGCCGCCGGCCGTGTGGTGCTCGGTGAGCCGGTACGTGGTGAGCACGTACGGGAAGACGTCGCTGCCCGGTTCGTTGCCGGAGCGGGCGTAGGCGTTGTCCTTGCGCGGGAACTGCTCCCGGGCCGGGTTGGCCTGCTGGCCGTACAGCGGGTTGTCGAACGGCGACTCGTGCGGCTCGTAGTGCGCCGGCAGCGGGCCGTCGGCGAGGCCGGACGGCACGAACAGCCACGCCTTGCCGTCGGCCTGCATGACGAACGGGTCGATGCCGGAGAGGGCCGCCTGCGCCTCGGCGCCCTTCGGCGGGCGGTAGTCCGGCCGCTTGTCGGCCTCGAAGTCCGGGACGTCGTGGCCGGTCCACTTCTGCTGCTCGTCGTCCCACCAGACGTAGGCCTTGCGCTCGCTCCACGGGCGGCCGTCCGGGTCGGCCGAGGCGCGGTTGTAGAGGATGCGCCGGTTCATCGGCCAGGCCCAGGCCCACTCGGGCGCCACCCAGCTCTGCTCGCGTCCGGGCTTGCGGCGGGCGGCCTGGTTGACGCCTTCGGCGTAGACACCGGAGTAGATCCAGCAGCCGCAGGTGGTCGAGCCGTCGTCCTTGAGATCGGTGTAGCCGCTGAGCTGGCGCCCGTCCGGGCCGCGGCCGCTGATCTCGGCCAGGACGGCCTCCGCGCTCGGCTCGTCGCGCGGCCCTTCGGTCGGGTAATCCCAGGTGAGGTCGAGCAGCGGCCGGTCCCGCGGGTCGGTCGACCCGGCGAGTTTCGCGCGGATGATCCGGCCGAGATGGAAGTAGAACCACAGGTCGCTGCGGGCATCCCCGGCCGGTTCGACGGCCTGGTGGTGCCACTGCAGCAGCCGCTGGGTGTTGGTGAAGCTGCCCTCCTTCTCGGTGTGCGCGGCGGCCGGCAGGAAGAAGACCTCGGTCGCGATGTCCTCGGTGCGCAGCTCGCCGGTCTCGATCTCCGGGCCGTCCTTCCACCACGTCGCGCTCTCGATCATCGAGAAGTCGCGGACGACGAGCCAGTCGAGGTTGGCCAGGCCGAGGCGCTGCATCTTCGCGTTCGTCGAGCCGACGGCCGGGTTCTCGCCGACGACGAAGTAGCCGCCACCACCCTGGTCGATCTGCTGCATGACCGTCGCCATCGACGAATGGTCGCCGGTGAGTCGGGGCAGGTAGTCGAAGCAGTAGTCGTTCTCGGCCGTGGCCGCGTCGCCCCACCACGCCTTCAGCAGGCTGACGACGTAGGACGCCATGTTGCCCCAGAAGCCCTTGACGCCCGCATCGGCGGCGAGGAAGTCGTCGAGCGTCTCGTGCTCGTGCGCGTGGGGCATCGGGATGTAGCCGGGTAGCAGGTTGAACAGGGTCGGGATGTCCGTGGAGCCCTGGATGGAGGCGTGCCCGCGCAGGGCGAGGATGCCGCCGCCCGGCCGGCCCATGTTGCCCAGCAGCGTCTGCAGGATCGCGGCCGTGCGGATGTACTGGACGCCGACGGTGTGCTGCGTCCAGCCCACGGCGTAGGCGAACGCGGTCGTGCGGTCGCGGCCGGAGTTCGCGACCAATGCCTCGGCGACCTTGCCGAACAGCTCCGGCGGGATCCCGCAGATGTCGTGCACGACCTCGGGCGTGTAGCGGGCGAAGTGCCGCTTGAGCACCTGGTAGACGCACCGCGGGTGCTGCAGCGTTTCGTCCCGCTCGGGCTCGCCGCCGAACGTCGCTCCACCGCTGCCGTGCGATTCGCCCCCCGCGGCGACCTTGCCGGCGTCGCTGCGCTCGGCGCTCGTCCGCTCGTCGTACTGCTGGTCGCGCTGCCCGGCCGCCGCGGCAACCTCGGTGCCCGCGTACTGCCAGCTGGTCGGGTCGTAGTGGCCGGTGTCCGGGTCGAACCCGGAGAAGAGCCCGTCGAGATCCTCGGTGTCGCGGAAGTCCTCGCGCAGGATCGCCGGCGCGTTCGTGTAGGCGATCAGGTACTCGCGGAAGTCGTGCTCACCGGACAGGACGTGGTTGACCAGGCCGCCGAGGAACGCGATGTCGCTGCCGGCCCGGAGCGGCACGTGCAGGTCGGCCACGGCCGACGTGCGGGTGAAGCGCGGGTCGACGTGGATGATCGTCGCGCCACGGGCCTTGGCCTCCATGACCCACTGGAACCCGACCGGATGACACTCGGCCATGTTCGAACCCTCGATGACGATGCAGTCGGAGTTCTGCAGGTCCTGCTGGAACGTGGTGGCGCCGCCGCGGCCGAAGGAGGTCCCCAGACTGGGGACGGTGGAGGAGTGTCAAATGCGGGCCTGGTTCTCGATCTGGATCGCACCCATCGCCGTGTAGAGCTTCTTCATGAGGTAGTTCTCCTCGTTGTCGAGGGTCGCTCCTCCGAGGCTCGCGATGCCCATGGTGCGGTTGACGCGCCGGCCGTCCACCTCCTCCTGCCAGTGGTCGCGGCGGGACTTGATCACCCGGTCGGCGATCATGTCCATGGCGGTGTCGAGGTCGAGTTCCTCCCAGTCGGTGCCGTGCGGCCGCCGGTACCTCACCGCGTACTCGCGGTTGCTTCCCGTGGTGAGCTGCAGGCTGGCCGCGCCCTTCGGGCAGAGCCGGCCGCGGCTGATGGGCGAGTCCGGGTCGCCCTCGATCTGGACGACCTTGTCGTCCTTGACGAACACCCGCTGGGCGCAGCCGACCGCGCAGTAGGGGCAGATGCTGCCGACGACCCGGGCCCCGTCGGTGCGGGCGTGGAAGTGCTCGTCGGTGCGCGGGGACTCCACTGCCGCACCCCGGCCCAGCGGGTCGGCGCCGCGCAGCTGCCGGAGCACCGGCCACTGCAACGGCTTGGAACCCACGGCCTCCCCTTCAGTCCTCATCCCAACTTGGCACTCTTCGGGCAGATCTTGCAACCATCCGCGCCGACGACCAGGGTGGGACATATGGGCGACGAGCGGGTCGGGCCGCAACCGGCCGTCACAGCGGCTGCGGGGTGGAGCGACGGCAAACCCCGCTTGGGGTTCTTCACCGACACCTCGGTCTGCATCGGCTGCAAGGCCTGCGAGGTCGCCTGCAAGGAGTGGAACGCGGTCCCCGACGACGGCTTCAACCTGCTCGGCTCGTCCTACGACAACACCGGTGAGCTCGGCGCGAGCACCTGGCGGCACGTCGCCTTCATCGAGCAGCCGAAGGCCGCCGACGACGGGTCGGAACGCCCCGACTTCCGCTGGCTCATGGAATCCGACGTCTGCAAGCACTGCACCCACGCGGCCTGCCTCGACGTCTGCCCGACCGGCTCGCTGTTCCGCACCGAGTTCGGGACGGTCGTGGTCCAGGACGACATCTGCAACGGCTGCGGGTACTGCGTGCCCGCCTGCCCGTTCGGCGTCATCGACCGCCGGCACGGTGGCCCGGCGGTCAAGAACAACGGCATCGCCCAGAAGTGCACGCTCTGCTACGACCGGCTCGGCGCCGGGATGACGCCGGCGTGCGCGCAGACCTGCCCGACCGAGTCGATCCAGTTCGGCGATGTGGACGAGTTGCGCGCGCGGGCCGCCGCCCGGCTGGAACAGCTGCACGAGGCCGGGGTTGCCGAGGCGCGGCTGTACGGCCACGACCCGAACGACGGCATCGGCGGCGCCGGCGCGATGTTCCTGCTGCTGGACGAGCCGGAGGTGTACCGGTTGCCGCCGGACCCGGTCGTGACGACGCGGGACCTGCCGGCGATGTGGAAGAGGTCGGTCCTGGCCGCGGCGACGCTCGCCGCCGGCACGGTCGCCGCGTTCCTGGGGCGGCGGCGGTGAGCACCGCGCCCCTCGAGCCGCGGCGGGGCCGGCGGGGGCGCCGCGGCGAGCAGCCGATGGTGCCGGACGCGCGGTTCAGCTCGTACTACGGCCGGCCGGTGCTGAAGGCCGCGCCGTGGGGCCCGGACATCCCGGCCTACCTGTTCCTGGGCGGGCTGGCCGGCGGGTCGGCCCTGCTCGGGGCCGGGGCCGACGTGACCGGCCGGCCGGCCCTGCGCCGCTCGGCCCGGCTCGGTGCGCTCGGCGCGATGACGCTGAGCATGGCTGCGCTCGTCCACGACCTCGGCCGGCCGAGCCGGTTCCTCAACATGCTGCGCGTGGCCAAGCCGACCTCGCCGATGTCGATGGGCACCTGGCTGCTGTCGGCGTTCGGGCCGGCGGTCGGGACGGCCGCCGCCGCCGAGTTCGCGAGCCTGCTCCCCCCGCCGCTGCGCCGTCCGGTCGCCGCGCTGTCCCGGCCGGCCGGCTTCGGCGCGGCCCTGCTCGGACCGGCCGTCGCGTCCTACACCGCCGTCCTCATCGCGGACACCGCGACGCCCGCGTGGCACGACGGCTACCGCGAGCTGCCGTTCGTCTTCGTCGGGTCGGCCGGCGTGGCGGCCGGCGGGTTCGCCATGCTGACCACGCCGGTCGAGCAGGCCGGGCCGGCCCGCCGGATGGCGCTGGGCGGGGCGCTGCTCGAGATCGCGTCGCTCGGCAAGATGGAGCGCTCGATGGGGCTGAGCGCCGAGCCACTGCACCAGGGCCGCGCGGGCGTCTACGTCAAGATCAGCAAGGCGCTGACATCACTCGGACTCCTCGGCTCGGCCGTCGCCGGACACCGGCACACCGGCATGGCCAAGGCGGCCGGTGCGGCCCTCGTGGCCGGGTCCGCGACGGCCCGCTTCGGCATCTTCCACGCCGGGCAGCAGTCGGCCCGGGACCCGAAGTACACGATCGTCCCGCAGCGGGAGCGGCTCAACCGTCGCGCGGCCGGGTGACGTCGCCGCCGCCTTCGTGATCACGGCTGATCACGTGCCGGCGATCGCCTTCTCCAGCAGCGCGGCCAGGGTCGCCCGCTCGGCGTCGGTGAGCGGTGCGAGGATGCCGCGCTCCTCGGGCTCGACGTCCAGGACGGCCTCGCGGAAGCGGTCCCAGCCGGACCGGGTCAGCGAGACGACGATGCGGGTGCGGTTGTCCGGGTCGGGGTGCCGCTCGACGAGGCCGCGCTCGACCATGCGGTCGAGCCGGTTGGTCATGGTGGACGCCGACACCCCGGCCGCGTCGGCCAGCCGGGACGGGTTGGAGTGCCCTCCGCGCCCCTCCATCGCCAGCGCCTGGAGGACGGGCCACTCCGAGCGGGAGATGTCCAGGGCCTCGAACCGCTTGGTGTAGAAGACGTCCAGCCGGCGGGACAGGCGCGAGACGGCGGTCACGATGCGCTGCACCGTCTCGGCCGCGCCGGCCTCGGTGTAGACGCGCACCGCGCGCTCGTACTCGGCCCAGGGCGTCCGGCGCGACATGCGTGAACCTTACGACGAGCGGCCCACGGGCGTGGGCGACGTCACCGGCCCGGGCCCGGCGGAACATCCCGACCCGTCGACCAGTTAGCTTCGATATCGAAATTCTAAATCAAACTTTTCGACTTGAAACAGGTTCTCGTGCGTACGTCCTCGCGGCTGTTGGCGCCGCTGATTCTCGGCTCCTCGCTCGGCTCGGTCGGGTGGGGCGCCGTGCTGCCCTTCCTGTACGCCGACGTGGCCCGGGCCCGCGGGCTCGGGGCGTCCGTGGCCGCGGTCACGTTCACGGTCTTCGCTCTGGGGGCCCTCGCGGCCGCCCCGGCCGCCGGGCGGCTGGCCGACCAGGTCCGCCCGGTCGTCGTCGCCACGACGGCCCGGCTCGCCATGGTCGGCGCGATCGTCGGCCTGATGTACGCCACCGGCCCGGCCCTGCTGTGGGCCGCGGCCTTCGGTTACGGCGCCGCACTGGCGATCGTCCAGCCATCGGTGTCGGTGATGGTGCTCGACCTCACCCCGGCCGACCGCCGCCGGGACGCCTTCGCCTGGCAGTTCATCGGCCTCAATCTCGGCCTGGCCCTAGGCGGGCTGGTCGGCGGGCACCTCGTCGACCTCTCGTCCCCGACCGGCGCGCGGCCGGCGTACCTGTTCGCCGCGATCAACAGCCTGCTCGGCGCCGCGCTGGTCGCGGCCGTCGGCCGCCGGACGCGACGCACCTCCCTGCCGGTGGCCGAGCCGGAGACCGCCGACTACCGGCGGGTACTGCGCGCACCGGGCGTGCGGTCGATGCTGGCCGTCACCGGCCTGCTGACCCTGGCCTGCTACGCCCAGTACGACTCCGGGCTGCCGTCCTACGCCCTCACCGTGTTGAACGTCGCGCCCACCACGCTCGGCGCCGCCGTGGCCGTCAACGCCGTGCTCGTCGCCGCGCTCACGGCGCCGACCCTGCGGGTGACCCGCTCGGCGCAGCCGGCGACGCTGCTCGCCGCCTGCGCGGCGGTGTGGATCGTCGTCTGGCTCGTCCTCGCCGCCCCGATGCTGCACCGCGGTTCGGCAGCGGCGTTCGTCCTCGCCGGGTACGCGCTGTTCAGCCTCGGCGAGCCCATGCTCGCCCCGGTGCTCTCGCCGCTGGCCGCCGCGCTCGCCCCGGCCGGCACGGTCGGTCGCACGCTGGCCGCCATGAACGCCGCCCAGACCGCGGCCACGGCCGCCGGACCGGCGCTGTCCGGCGTGCTCCTGGGACTCGGTGCCCCGGGCGGATTCATCGCCCTGCAGCTGCTGTGCTGCATCCTGGCGATCGCGGCGGCGCGCCGCCTCGGCCGGGTGAAGGCAGCCCGGCTCCCGGTGCTCGCGGCGACGGCTAGCTGACCGGACCTCAGGAACGGACGAGCCGCGCGATCGCGTCCGCGGCCTCCTTGACCTTGGCGTCGGCCTCGGGGCCGCCGGCCCGCGCGGCGTCCACGACGCAGCTGCCCATGTGCTCCTCGAGCAGCCCGAGGGCGACGGACTGCAGCGCCTTGGTGGCCGCGCTGACCTGGGTCAGGATGTCGATGCAGTACTTGTCGTCGTCGACCATCTTCGCGATGCCGCGGACCTGGCCCTCGATGCGGCGCAGCCGCTTGAGGTAGTCGTCCTTGTTGGCCGTGTAGCCGTGCACGTGCGCCTCCACTGGGTCGTGAACGACGATACCCCATGGGGGTAAGCTGGACGCAGAGACCGACAGCGAACGGAGCGCGCGATGACCGAGAAGACCTACACCGTGACCGGGATGACCTGCGAGCACTGCGTCAACGCGGTGAGCAGCGAGGTCGGGCGCATCGAGGGCGTGGAGCGGGTGGCCGTCGATCTCGCCAGCGGGCACGTCACGGTCACCGGTGACGGCTTCGCCGACGAGCAGGTCCGCGACGCGGTCGACGAGGCCGGCTACGCCCTCGTCGACGCCTGAGCCCGGCCGGTCCGACGATGAGCACCGACACCGGTACCGGCGCAACCTCGTCGCTCGCCGTCGAGCTCGCGGTCGGCGGGATGACCTGCTCGTCGTGCGCGATGCGGATCGAGAAGAAGCTCAACCGGCTCGACGGCGTGACGGCGTCGGTCAACTACGCGACCGAGAAGGCGAGCGTCCATTACGACCCGGCCGTCGTCGGCCCCGAGGACCTCATCGCCACCGTCGAGGCAACCGGCTACACGGCCCGCCTCCCCCGGCCGGCCGGCCCGCCGACGGCGCGACCGGTCGACGATGACGGCGCGGCCGAGCTGGCCGACCTGCGCCAGCGGCTGCTGTTCTCCGCCGCCCTGACCCTGCCCGTCCTCGTGCTGGCCATGGTGCCGCCGGCCCAGTTCGACAACTGGCAGTGGCTGTCGCTGACCCTGGCCAGCCCGGTCGTGGCCTGGGGCGGGTGGCCGTTCCACCGCGCCGCGTGGACGAACCTGCGTCACGGCGCCACGACGATGGACACCCTCATCTCGATGGGCACGCTGGCCGCCTTCGGCTGGTCGCTGTACGCCCTGTTCTTCGGCGACGCCGGCGGGCCGGACATGCGAATGCACTTCGATCTGACCGCGAGCAGCGGCAACGGGTCCGGCACGATCTACCTCGAGGTGGCATCGGCGGTCGTGGTCTTCCTGCTGACCGGCCGCTACCTCGAGGCGCGGGCCAAGCGCCGGTCGGGGGCGGCGCTGCGGGCGCTGCTCGAGCTCGGGGCCAAGGACGTCGCGGTGGTGCGCGGCGGCGTCGAGACCCGGATCCCGGTCGAGCAGCTCCAGGTCGGGGACACCTTCCTCGCCCGGCCCGGCGAGAAGATCGCGACCGACGGCGTGGTGGTCGACGGGTCGTCGGCCATCGACGAGAGCCTGCTCACCGGCGAGGCCGTGCCGGTCGAGGTCGGCCCGGGCACCGCGGTCACCGGGGCGACGGTGAACGCCGGCGGCCGGTTGACCATCCGGGCCACCCGGGTCGGCGCCGACACCCGGCTGGCCCAGATCGCCCGCCTGGTCGTCGACGCGCAGTCCGGCAAGGCGCCGGTGCAGCGGCTGGCCGACCGCATCTCGACCGTCTTCGTCCCGATCGTCCTGCTGCTGGCGCTCGGCACGCTCGTCATCACGCTCGCCACCGGCCACGACGCGGTGCGGGCGTTCACCGCGGCCGTCGCCGTGCTGATCATCGCCTGCCCGTGCGCGCTGGGCCTGGCCACGCCGACCGCGTTGCTCGTCGGCACCGGCCGCGGCGCGCAGCTCGGCCTGCTCATCAAGGGGCCCGAGGTGCTGGAGTCCACGCGCCGGGTCGACACGATCGTCCTCGACAAGACCGGCACGGTGACCACCGGCCGGATGAGCCTGCACGACGTCCACGCCGCCGACGGCGCCGACGCGGACGAGGTCCTGCTGCTCGCCGGAGCGCTCGAGGCCGCCAGCGAGCACCCGATCGCCGCCGCCGTCGCCGATGCCGCGCGCACCCGGTTCGGCCCGCTGCCCGCCGTCTCGTCCTTCACCAACAGCGCCGGGCTCGGTGTCAGCGGCACGATCGACCGCGACGGCAGCACCCACGCGGTCAGCGTCGGCCGGGCCGCCCTGCTCGCCGATTGGGGACTGCGACCGACACCCGACCTACAGGCCGCGCAGGACGCCGCCGAGTCGGCCGGCCGGACAGCTGTGCTCGTCGGGTGGGACGGCGCGATCCGCGGTCTGCTCGTCGTCGGCGACACGGTCAAGGACACCAGCGCGGCGGCGGTCGCGCACCTGCGCGAGCTCGGCCTGCGGCCGATGCTGCTCACAGGTGACAACCGGGCCGCGGCGACCACCATCGCGGCCGCGGTCGGCATCGCCGACGACGATGTCATCGCCGAGGTCCTGCCGGAGCAGAAGGTCGCGGTGATCACCGGGCTGCAGCAGCAGGGCCGGATCGTCGCGATGGCCGGCGACGGCGTCAACGACGCCGCCGCGCTCGCCGCGGCCGACCTCGGGCTGTCGATGGGCACCGGCACCGATGTGGCGATCGAAGCCTCGGACATCACGCTGGTGCGGCCCGACCTCACCGCCGTGGCCGACGCGATCCGGCTGTCGCGCCGCACGCTGCGCACGATCAAGGGCAACCTCTTCTGGGCCTTCGCCTACAACGTCGTGCTGATCCCGGTGGCGGCGTTCGGGCTGCTCTCGCCGCTCATCGCCGGCGCCGCGATGGCGTTCAGCTCGGTCTTCGTGGTGACGAACAGCCTGCGGCTGCGGCGCTTCGGCCGCTGACTCCCGCCGCGCGAGAGACTGGGCCGGTGGAGCGATCGGAACTGCGGCACTGGATCGAGGACGCCCTCAACCGCCATGAGCGCGACGTGCGCGAACGCGGCGAGGACGCGGGCCACGACACCGTCAGCGAGATCGTCGACGCGGTCTGGGGGCGCCTGCCGCTGGAGATCCGCCGCACGACCACGCGCTCCGAGGTCCAGGCGAGCCTCACGATGCTGACCCTGCGGCACGGCATCGCCCGCACCCGCAGCGACCCGGCCAAACCCCCGCCCGCGCTCGACCCATGAGCGGCCCGGCCGCCGCCCGCCCTTCGTTGAGTGGTCAGTTCGGCACCGAGTGGTGAGTTGTACCTGACCACTCAGGGCCGAACTGACCACTCAACGCGAAGAACCTGATCGGTCAGGCCGGCCGGACCACACGCAGGTCGAGCCAGTGGGCGAGGTCGTCGATCTCGCGGCGCACGGCCGCCGTCATCGCCCGGCTGAACGGCACGTCCTCGTGGATCGCGTCGACCCGCAACACCCCGGCGTCACGGTCGGCGGTGGCGTCGAGCTTGCCGACCAACCGGTCGCCGTAGAGGATCGGCAGCGCGAAGTACCCCCACCGCCGTTTCGCGACCGGCTTGAACATCTCGAGCTGGTAGTCGAACTCGAAGATCTCGACCATCCGCCTGCGGTCGTAGACCAGCCGGTCGAGCGGCGACACCAGGGCCGCGCGCCCGCTGAACGGCTGCCCCACCACCGTGGGGTCGACGCGCCACGTGCCCTTCACGCCTTCGACGACCGCCGGCTCGCCGGCCTCGCCGACGTCGATGGGCTCGACCGGGCACTCGGCCCCCTTGCTGCGCGCGATGCCGAGCGCCCGCAGCCGCCGCTCGTTGCGCAGTCGACGGGCCTCGGGCGCCGGGATGGGCACGCCGTCGTCGTCGGGGTAGATCCGGGACGCGAGATCCCACAACCGCTCGCGGCCGCGGCGCCCGGAGGCGGCGATCTCGCCCCGCAACTCGAGGAACTCGAGCATCATCGCGACGTTGCGGTTGTTGTTCCACCCGCTCGAGCGCCACGGCACCGTGCAGGTGTCCGGCAGATCGCGGGCCGTCAGCGGCCCGTCGCACCGGAGCCGGTCGAGGATGTCCAGCCGGCAGCCCTGGTTGGCCTGCACCCACTCGATCTGGGACCGCCGCCAGCCGGGCGCGTCCGGCGAGTCCGCCCACTCGGCCATGTCGGCGCGGTAGAGCGCGATGTCCTCGCTCGGCCGGATCATGCCGCGCAGCTCGATCAGCGTCAGCTCGTCCAGCGCGTCGGCGAGCTCGGCCGTCGAGTACGCCGAGCCGAGCCGGCTCCACGCGACGAGGTCGGCATTCGGCGCGATCGCGGCCGTCAGGTCGTCCTGGAGCAGGGTCAGGTGCCGGACGACGTCGAGCAGGTCCGTCGGCCGGGAACGGTCGAGCAGCTGCGCCCGAACCGCGATGCGGCGGGCCTCCTGCCGGGACAACTCGTGCACGGTTCGCAGGTTAGGCGACGCGTCGGACGCCGGGACGGTCGCAGCGGCAGGCCCGGCGGGCCGCGACGGCGAGCACGAGGACGATCAGCATGTCGGTCAGGGCCAGGGCGCGTTCGAGCGCGCCGCCGACCGGCCAGAACCGCACCGGCGTGCACATCTCGATCACGCTGCCGGCGAAGTACACGGCGAAGCAGCCGCTCGCGACGTAGGAAAGCCGGGTGATCACACCGGGCATCCCGCCGCAGCCGAACGGCAGGCCGTGCCGCCGGGCCAGCAGCAGGGCCGTCACCGGGATGCCCGAGAACGCGATCATCGCCGCGGCCCAGTGGATCCGGCAGGCCGGGGTGAGCGCGCCGTCGGGCCTGACCCGGTTGGGGAACGCGACGATGGTGACCAGGCCGAGGCAGCACACCGCCAGCAATGCGAACGGTTGCGACGCCGGGGCCAGCCATCGCCCGATCACGAGCGCGCCGAGCAGTGCAGCCAGCCCGGCGACCAGCAGCAACACCGCGAGGTCGAACACCCAGCCGGTCGGCCGCAGTGCGTAGTTGCTGATCGGCGCGGCCACCGGGTCCAGCGGCGGGTCGACGCTCACCACGTGCAACAGCGCGATGAGGCCGGTGCAGGCGGTCACCGCGACGGCCGCCGCCGAGGCCAGCCGGCGGCCGAGGGCACCCCGGCCGGGGTCGAGCACGACCTCCGAAAACCGGCGATGATCGCCGGTCAGCACGTCGGTTCGACCTGTTTCGGGGTCGCCGAAATCAACCTGCGTGGTCATGGACAGCCACCTTCGGGACGCGACGCCGGGACCTCCCTGGGCCGACGTCTGCCAGGCAGATCAGGTGGCCTTGAACCCGGACCTTCGTTACCTGTTCGTTACCGAACTTCTACCCGTCCCGAGGCGGTTCAAACCGCGCGACCGCGCGAGTAATCGGATGACGGGTCAGCGATCGCCGCCTAGGCTGCCCACGGTCCATCCGACGAATCCGAGGTCTCGCGACGTGCATGCCCACCTGGTGACGGCGCTGTATGCAATCCGAGGCGACGCCGCGCCGGCGAGCCGGGCCGGCCGGCGACGCGAACTTGGACGAAGGCAGGAGTAGACACAGCCGACCTGCGCCCTACGAGCCGTCCGAGCCACCCGCTCGGGCGGCTCTTTCATCTCGGTGCCCGCCTCGGGCCCGGGTGCTACGAGACAGGAAGCAACCATGGAGCAGATCAGCAAGCGGCTGATGAGCTGGGCCTCGATCCTGGAGGACAAGACCGGTCCCGCCCGGGCGGCGCCGTCGGTTGACCTGCAACGCTGAGGTCGACGGCGTCCAGGTGGGCCCGTTGCCCGTCGCGGTCCAGGATGGTCAGGATCTCCACCGGGCCGCCGTGGGCGGTGATCGCGTGCGGCGTCATGGTGGAGAACTGGGCGGCCTGGCCGACCTCGACCAGGATCACCCGGTCACCGAGATGCAGCCGCGCGGTGCCCGACAGCACCGTGAACCAGTCGCGCCCCGGATGGACGCCGAGCTCGCCGCGCGGTCGCCGGGCGGTGATCCGCATCTTGGCCACCGTCATGCCCTGCGACACCTGATCGCGCGACAGCAGCCAGGTCGTCACCCCGTGCGCCCGGTCCCGGCGCGGGCGGATCACGACGTCCTCGTCGTCGACGGACTCGACGAGCTCGTCGAGCGTCGACCCGAGGGCGCGGGCGATCGGCAGCAGCTGGTCGATCGAGATGCGCCGGTGCCCGGTCTCGATCCGGCTCAGCGTCGATGCGCTCATGTGGCAGCGGGCCGCCAGCGCATCCAGTGACCACCCCCGGGCGAGGCGGAGACCCCGAACTCGCGCCCGGATCAATCCGTCCACGTCGGGATCTTGCGTCATACGCAAGATGCTATGCGTGCACGGCATGACGGACCTAATCTCGACGCATGACGCACGCGCCCCACGAGCAGGCCGAGGACGACACCGACCTCGCCGCCATGCTCGACCTCGACGCCGAGGTGCTGCGCGGGTACTGGACGGATGTGCTGGCCTGGGTCCGCCGCGATGCGCCGAGCTGCTGCCGGACGATCCTCGACCTCGGGGCCGGCACCGGCACCGGCACCATCCCGCTGGCGCAGCGCTTCGCCGACGTGGAGGTCGTCGCCGTCGACAGCTCGGCGGCGATGCTCGAGCGCATCCGGGGCAAGGCGCTCGATCTGGGGCTCGGCCCGCGCGTGCGCACCCTCGAGGCGGACCTGGACGGCGCATGGCCGGCCGTAGGACCGGTCGATGTCACCTGGGCCTCGATGTCGTTGCACCACCTCGCCGACCCCGACCGGGTGCTGCGCGACGTCTTCGCGGCGACCCGGCCGGGCGGGCTGATGGCGGTGGTCGAGATGGCCGAGCCGGTGCGGTTCCTGCCGGACGACGTCGGGCTGGGTCGTCCCGGCCTCGAGATCCGGTGCCTCGAGGCGCTGGTGAGCGAGCACAGCCACGCCCTGCCGGAGCTCGGTGCGGACTGGGCGCCCCGGCTGGAGACCGCCGGCTTCACCATCATCGGCGAACGGACGATGGTGATCGACCTGGTTGCGCCGAACCCGGCCGCCGCGGCGCGCTACGCCGAGCTGTGGCTGGGCCGCCTGCGGTCCGGGCTGGCCGACCGCTTGGCCGGCGACGACCTGGAGACGATCGCGACGTTGATCGACAGCGACGGGCCGCTGTCACTGCGCCGGCGCACCGATCTCCGGATCCGCGGCACCCGCTCGGTGACGCTCGCCCGCCGGCCGTAACCGGCGCGGCGCGGCAGGCGGTCGCCGTCAGGTCGCCGTCCACGGCCGGAGCTTCTCGGGGTTGCGCATCACCCAGATGCGCTTGATGCGGCCGGCGGCGACGTCGAACGCGAACACCGTCACGATGACGCCGCCCTGCCGGGCCACCAGCCCGGGCTGGCCGTTGACGGTGCGCTCGAGCAGCTCCATCTCCGCCGTCGCCCGGCGGGCCAGCTCGGCCCAGGCGCGCGCAATCGACTCCGCGCCTTCGATCGGCTGCACGAAGGTCAGGGCCCGCCCGCCGCCGTCGGCGGTCGCGATCGCGTCCGGATCGAGCAGGCCGATCAGCGCATCGATGTCCTGGGCCTGCCAGGCCCGCTTGAAGTCGCCGACGATCCCGGCCCGCTGGGCGCGCGGGGTCGCGGGTGCCTGAGCGCTCCGCAGGCGCCGGCGGGCCGACGAGGCCAGCTGCCGGCAGGCCGCCGGCGTCCGGCCCGACGATCTCGGCCACATCGGCGAACGGGTAGCGGAAGACGTCGTGCAGGATGAACGTCACCCGCTCGGCCGGTGTCATCGCTTCGAGCAGGACGAGGAAGGCCATGTTGACCGACTCGTCGAGGGTCACCCGGTCGGCCGGGTCGGGGGCTGGGCGACCGCCGAGCCATTCGGTGCGGTCGGGTAGCGGCTCGGGGATCCATTCGCCGACGTAGCGCTCGCGCCGCGCCCGGGCCGAACCGAGCAGGGTGAGGCAGATGCGGCTGGCGACGGTCGTCAGCCAGGCGCCGGGCGATTCGATCGCCGCCCGCTGCGGCTCCGACAACGCATACCAGCGGGCGTAGGTCTCCTGCACGACGTCCTCGGCCTCGGCCAGCGAGCCCAGCATTCGGTAGGCGACGTTGATCAGCTGGCGCCGCTCGCTCATGACCGCGTCCAGCACCGGGCTCTCGGCCGGTTCGGATCGCTTACCCATCGTGTCGCCGCCTCCTCACGCGCCGGCCCTCCCACCAGTACGACACGACAGTCCACCGAAATGTGAGGCGGCCCCCGCGACCTCACATCGCGCCCGGCTGCCTGGTCGGACTCGTGAGGCCCGACCGTCGCGCCTCCCCGATCGACCAGCCCAGGAGGCTTGATGACCACCCCGACGTCGACCCCGTCCTTCGCCGAACCCGCAACCGGCGACCGCCTGCAGCGCGCGGCCGACGCGCTCGCCGAGCACGGCTTCACCGTCGAGATCCTCGACGACGTGGCGGCGGCCCGTACCCGCATCCAGGAGCTGATCGCCGACGGCCTCGCCGTGTTCACCGGGGCCAGCGAGACGCTCCGGCGGTCCGGCATCGAGGCGGACATCAGCAGCAGTGGCCGCTACGACGCCATCCGGCCCCGTGTCCTCGCGATGGACCGGACCACCGAGGCCGACGAGATCCGGCGGCTGATCGCCAGCCCCGACGTCAGCATCGGCAGCGTCGCGGCCGTCACCGAGACCGGCTCGCTCGTCATCGCCTCGGGCAGCGGCAGCCAGCTACCCGGCTACGCCGGCGGCGCCGCCCGGGCCGTCTGGATCGTCGGCGCCCAGAAGGTCGTCCCCGACCTGACCACCGCGCTGCGCCGCGTCGAGGACCACTGCCTGCCGCTGGAGACCGAACGCACGATGAAGGCCTACGGGTCGCCGAGCGCCGTCAACCGGCTGCTCGTCCTCAACGCCGAACCCCAGCCGGGACGCGGTGTCGTCCTGCTGCTCCGCGAGGCCATCGGCTTCTGAGCCGGCGGCGTCAGCCCTCGCCCGGGAAGGTGACCCCGAGCTGCCCGCGGACCTCGTCGAGCACCTGCATGAGCCGGTGGGTCTCGTCGAGCGGCAACAGGTCGGACTCGGTCCTGCCGTCGCTCAGCAGCCGGGCGAACTCGGCGGCCTCGTAGGCCAGGCCGTGCTCGCGGCGCGGCGAGTCGTAGCGGTCGAGCTCGTGGTCGTCGGGATCGATCAGGTGGACGGTGTTCGGCTGGTAGAACCAGCCGTCGATCTCGAGGCGAGCGGCGGTACCCGATATCGACGCGGCGCACGGGGTCTTCGCGACCATCGTCGAGGCGAGCGTGCCGACGGCGCCCTGCGGCCCGATGACCGCGATGGTCTCGCCGGCGTCGACGCCGGTCTCCGCGAGCGTCCCGGTCGCCTGCACCGTGGTGAATCCCCCCAGGGCGAGGTGCGCGAAGGCAATCGGGTAGATCGCCAGGTCGAGCAGCGCCCCGCCGGCCAGCGCGGGGTCGGCCATGCGTTGCGGGCCGTCGGGGTACAGCTGCTGGCCATGGTCGGCCTCGACCGCCTTGACCTCGCCGAGGAGCCCGTCCTCGAGGCAGCGGCGGACGACGTCGACGTGCGGCAGGAAGCGCGTCCACATCGCTTCGACGAGGAGCAGGCCGCGGGTCCGGGCCGCATCGATCACCGCGGCCGCTTCGGCGGCGTTGCGGGTGAACGCCTTCTCCACGAGCACCGGCTTGCCGGCCTCCAGGGCCAGCAGCGCGTGGTCGTGGTGCTCGGAGTGCGGGCTGGCGACGTAGATGGCGTCGACCCCGTCGTCGGCGACCAGGTCCTCGTAAGTGCCGTGCGCTCGCTCGACCCCGAAGTCGGCCGCGAAGGCCTGCGCGCGATCGAGCGAGCGCGACCCGACCGCCGTCACCCGCGAGGCCGTCGTCTCGTGCAGCGCCGCCGTCCAATCACGCGCGATGCCACCCGGCGCGAGAACCCCCCATCGGATGGCCGGGGCATCGAGCGGGTCGGGGATACGGGTCGGCGGCAGCGTCAGGGTCACCAGGCCATCTTGCCAAGGCCGGGCGTCCGGGTCGACGAGCATGTGCAGGTGCCCGCCGGGCAGGTGCCCGGTCGGCCAGCCGTTGCCAACAGCCTGGTCGGCGCCCTTGTCGTAGGGCGCACCGAACCAGATGTAGCCGCACGCAGGCACCGCCCAGCCCGGCGGAGCGGGCGGCAGGTGGTCGTAGTAGGCGAGCGGCATCCGGGGCTGCTCGGCCTCGACCCGGGCGCGCACGTCCCCGTCCGGGAACAGGGCGGCGACGTCGGCCTCGTCCCACCAGGACGTCCACGGCGGCAGCAACCCGTCGACGGTCGCCAGCCCGCGGAGGAACTCGGAGCTGATGTGGTGCCCGGCGCCGGGCAGGGCGGCGTCGACGAACATGGCGCCCCGCACCCGGTCCCCGAGCACCTCGACAGCCGCCGGGACGAACAGGCCGGCGTTGCTGTGCGGGACGAGGACGACCGGATCCTCGGCCGCCGCGCGCACGATCGCGTCGCGCCCGGCCAGCCGAGCAGCGCGCCTGGGTCGATCGCTACATGCGGGCGTTCGAGCGGGCCGACGTCGACGGGCTCAAGCGGCTGGTCACCGCCGACGTGCTCATGGAGATGCCGCCGATGATCAACTGGTTCAGCGGCCCGGACAACTACGGCCTGTTCATGGAGTGGGTCTTCGAGCGGGCCGGGACGGACTGGCGGCTCACAGCGATCGCGGGCAACGGCCAGCCCGGGTTCGCGGCCTACCGGCGCGTCGGTGACCGGTACGAGCTGCACACGCTGCAGCTGTTCACCGTCACCACCGAGGGCATCAGCCGCAACTCGGTGTTCCAGGACGCCGAGGTCTTCATGTCCTTCGGGCTGGCGGGCGGGCTCGACCAGGGCGGCGGACGAGTCGACCTGTAAGCCGGGTCCTGTCCCCGGCGCTCGCGCGCCGGGTGGCGACCATCCATCTGGGCCTGCCGTCGCCGACAGGCTCTAGCGGTCTACCCGCAGGCTCGGGCGGGCCGCCCTCGAACACCTGCGCAGGCCGGTTGCCCGGCCCTTCTTGACCTTGCTCCGGGTGGGGTTTACCGAGCCGCTCCGGTCACCCGGAACGCTGGTGGTCTCTTACACCACCGTTTCACCCTTACCGGCGTCGGCCGAAACCGGCGCCGGCGGTCTGTTTTCTGTGGCACTGTCCCGCGGGTCACCCCGGGTTGCTGTTGGCAACCACCCTGCCCTGTGGAGCCCGGACTTTCCTCGGCACGATCAGATCGTGACGCGGTCGCCCGGTCGGCTCGTCCGCCGCGCGCCGATCGTAGCGCGAGCGTCGCCATTCCTGCCCCGGATGCGGCACCGTGAGGGGATGAGCCTGCGCGTCCTGATCGCCCCCGACTCGTTCAAGTCGACGCTCGGCGCCGCCCAGGCGGCGGCCGCGCTGGCCGCGGGGTGGCGGGAGGTCCGCCCGGCCGACGAGCTCCGGATGCTGCCGCTGGCCGACGGCGGCGAGGGCACCGTCGACGCTCTCGCCGCCGCCACGCCGGACAGCGTCCGGCACGAGGCGACGGTCGGCGGGCCGGCCGGGCCGCCGATCACCGTCCCGTGGCTCGAGCTGCCCGACGGCACCGCCGTCGTCGAGCTGGCCACCTGCTGCGGGCTGCCCCTGCTGCCCACGCCCGACCCGCTCCGGGCGTCGACCCGCGCGCTCGGAGAGCTGATCTCGCACGTGCTCGGCTTCGGCGTGCCCCGGTTGCTGGTCGGGCTGGGCGGCTCGGCCTCGACCGACGGCGGGGTCGGCGCGCTGCAGGCACTCGGCGCCCGGTTCACCGCCGTGGACGGGCGCGAGCTCGAGGCCGGGGGCGCCGCGCTGCGCGACCTCGCGGCGGTGGACGCGAGCGGGTTGCCGGCCCGTCCGCCCGGCGGGGTCGAGCTGCTCACCGACGTCACGAACCCGCTGACCGGACCGTCCGGCGCTGCCGCCGTCTTCGGGCCGCAGAAAGGCGCAACGCCCGCGGACGTCGCCGTGCTCGCGGCCGGCCTCGACCGGCTGCGCGCGGTGGTCGGCACGCCGGACGGGCCGGGGTGCGGCGCGGCCGGCGGCACGTCCTACGGCCTGGCCGCCGTCTGGGGCGCGCGCATCGTCCCGGGCGCCGAGCACCTGCTGGCCGCGACCGGCTTCGCCCCGGCCCTCGCCGACCGGGACCTGCTGATCACCGGTGAAGGGTCGTTCGACGCGCAGTCGCTCGGCGGCAAGCTCGTCGGGACCGCCCTGGCCGACGCGGCGCGCTCCGGCGTGCCCGCGGTCGTGATCGCCGGCCGGGTCGTCCGGGCCGAGGTCGGCGACGTCGACGCGGTGTCACTCACCGAGCTGGCCGGCTCGGGGGCGGCCGCGCTGGCCGAGCCGGCGCGCTGGCTGGTCGCGGCCGGGCGCGCGCTGGCGAGCCGGTCGAGCGCGGGACGTCCCGGCTAGGCTCCGAAGCATGCCCCAGCCCACCGGAGACGAGCTGGCCGCGGTCCGCGAGCGCCGCCGTCAGCTGCGCGACAAGTACCTCGCCGAGAAGTCCGAGCGGCCGCCCACGACCGCCCGTGGCATCCACCACGCGGCCTTCGTCTGCAAGGACGTCGAGGAGACGATCCGCTTCTACCAGGACTTCCTCGGCTTCCCCCTCGTCGAGCTCGTCGAGAACCGCGACTACGCCGGCTCGAGCCACTTCTTCTTCGACCTCGGCAACGGCAACCTGCTCGGTTTCTTCGACTTCCCCGGCCACGACCACCGGCCGTACGAGGAGACCATCGGCGCGTTGCAGCACATGGCGATCTCGGTCGACGCCGAGCAGTTCGCGACCGCGAAGCAGAAGCTCGACGACGCCGGCATCGAGTACCTGGGGCCGGACCGGGGCGTCGAGGACAGCGTCTACATCCGCGATCCCAATGGCATGGGCATCGAGCTGTACCGCGAGCAGCTGGGCAAGTTCGAGGGGCTGGACCTGCTCTAGTGCCGCTCGCTCAACCGGGGCGCGGGTGAACGGGGCCGGCGCCGAGCTGATCGCTGCCGCCCTGCTCGGGGCGACCCTCGTCTTCGCGGTGCTCCGCCCGCGCGACCTGACCGAAGCCGTGGTCGCCGTGCCCGCCGCCGGACTCGTCGTCGCCCTCGGCATCGTCCCGGCCCACGACGCCGGCGACACGCTGCGTGCGATCGGGCCGACCGTCGGCTTCCTCGCCGCGATCCTCCTCTTCGGTCACCTCTGCGCCGAGGCCGGCGTGTTCGACTACCTCGGCGGACGGGCCGGGCGGGCCAGCCGGGGCGACCCGCGCCGGCTGCTGGCGCTGATCGTCCTGCTCGCGGCCGGGGTTACCGCGACGCTCACGCTCGACGCGACGGTCGTGCTGCTCACCCCGATCGTGCTGGCCACGACGTCCCGACTCGGCGTGCCCGCGCGTCCCCACCTGTACGCGTGCACGCGCCTGGCCAACAGCGGCTCGCTGCTGCTGCCCGTGTCGAACCTGACGAACCTGCTCGCGTTCTCCGCGTCCGGGCTGTCGTTCGGCCGGTTCACCGCGCTGATGGCCCTGCCGTGGGTCGCGATGTGCGGCGCCGAGTACCTGATCCTGCGGCGGTTCTTCCGGGCCGACCTGGCCGGACCCGAGCGGCCGGATGATCTTGTCCGGCCGGCGCCGCGTTACGCGCTCGTCGTGCTGGCGGTGACGGTGGCGCTGTTCGTAGTCGCATCGTCGGTGGACGTCGCGCCGGCGTGGGCCGCGCTCGCCGGCTGCGTCGCGCTGCTCGTCCCGCGGCTGCGTCGCCGAGAGGTCAGCGTGCGCCGGCTGGTGACGGAGGCGAGCCCGGGGTTCTGCGCGTTCGTCCTGGCGCTGGCGGTCGTGGTCGACGGCGTGACCCGGCACGGCCTGGCCGACGGGCTGCGGCACCTCGTTCCGTCGGGTTCGGGTTACTGGGCCCTGCTCGGGCTGACGCTGCTGGCTGCCGCGCTCGCGAACCTGGTGAACAACCTGCCGGCGACGCTCGCGCTGGTGCCGATCGTCGCCGGCAACCCGGCCTGGGTGCTGGCCGTCCTGCTCGGGGTCAACATCGGCCCGAACGCGACCTACCCCGGATCGCTGGCGACGCTGCTGTGGCGCCGGCAGCTGCCGGGGCCCGAGCGGCCGCGCGCCCGGCAGTTCCACACGCTCGGGCTGGCGACGGTGCTGCCGCTGCTGGTGCTCGCGACGACCACGCTGTGGACCGCGGTGGAGGTTCTCGGCGCGTAGCCCGCGCGCCTCGTCGCACCTCGGATATCCTTCAAGATCTTTTTCGCTGCCGGCTCGTTTTCGGGGCGTTTCTGTCGTACCCCGTGAATAGCGTTCTTGGTATGGATCGGGGGGATTCGACGCTGGCGGCGGTGGCGTCGTTGCGCGCTCGGACGGTCGATCCGGCTGTCTTGTCGGAGGCGGCGCGGGTGGACGCGCTGGTCGCGTTGCAGCAGTTGCACGCCTGGACGGAGGCCCAAGAGGCGCGGCTGCTGGCGGCGATGGACACCGGTTCGGAGGTCGACCGGGATCTGGCCGCAACCGAGATCGGCGTCGCCCTGCGGCAACCGCCGGTGACCGTGTACGACCGGCTGCGGACCGCGCACGACCTGCTCGACCGGTTGCCGGAGACGTTCGCCCTGCTGCAGGCCGGGGCGATCACCTGGCGCCACGCCCACACCCTGACCCACGCCGTGCGGGTGCTGCCCGACGCGTTGGCGGCCCGGGTCGAGGACACGGTGCTCGACCGGGCCCCGCAGCAGACCGTCGCCGCCTTCGCCAAGTCCGTGTCGAAAGCGGTCCTGGCCGTCGACCCGCGCAGCGCCAAGAAGCGGCACGAGGACGCCGTGGAGGACCGTCGGGTCTGCGGCCGGCCGGCCGGCGACGGGATGGGCGAACTGTGGGCGATGCTGCCGGCCGACGGGCTGGCGCTGGTGATGGCCCGGTTGACCGCCGAGGCCGGACGCCGGCTCCCCGGCGACCAGCGCACCATGGACCAGCGCCGGGCTGATGCCCTGGTCGCGCTGGCCGAACAAGGCTTGCTCGACGGCGCCGTCCCGGGCCAGCACGGCCGCAAACCCACCATCGCCGTCACCGTCGCCCTCGAGACCCTGCTCGACCTCGACGACCAGCCGGCCGAACTGGAGGGCTACGGCTCGATCCCGGCCGTCCTGGCCCGCGCGTTGGCGTTCGACCCCACCGGCACCTGGCGGAGGGTGCTGACCGACCCCGACGGCCGGATGATCGACTACAGCCAAGAAGCCTACGAACCCGCCCAGGCGCTGCAGGACCACCTCATCGCCCGCGACGCCCGGTGCCGCTTCCCCGGCTGCGGACGCCGCGCCAGAGTGTCCGACCTGGACCATCAGATCCCCTGGCCCGAAGGCCCGACCTCGGCCCGGAACATGGAAGCCCTCTGCGAACACCACCACCGGTTGAAACACGCCACCGGCTGGCAGGTCAGCGGCGACCCCCACGGCACCCTGAAATGGACCAGCCCCACCGGCCACCGCTACGAATCACCACCACCCGACTACGGCTGACCGAGCCGCAGGCCGAAGATCCACTCCTCGAGTACGAGCAGGCACTTGCGGATGACTTTGGGGTGCTTACTTGCCGTTCCATGTCTCCGCCGCCCAGTACGCGAAGGCATCGAGCCGGCGCGCCAGCGTCGGGGCCGCCGACGCCGCGCGGCAAGCGCGATGCTGAGTTCCCCGAGGATCTCGCCTGATGTCGCTCCGCCCCGAAGGGCCGTATCGACCTCAACGCGGCTTGACACGCAATAGGAGCATCACTTTGGGGGGAAGGCCTCTTCACGCTGCGACCCGGCGTCTTCCGCCAGCGCGGTGGTCCTGAACTTGTATGACGAATTCGTCATACAACCGAGGGAGCTACATGGGCCGAAACTCGTCGAGTTGAAACGTCACCCGTTCGAGGCGTCAGAGACCGCGCCGATGAACCTCGTGGCGTGTAGGTGTGAACGGCCGTCCGTTCGGTACGGCCCGACCGGTCAGAGCAGATGGCTCGTGTCGTTGACGAGCCGCACCGACATGTTGCCGTCGGCGTAGTAGTCGACGACCGAGACCGAAGCGGTGTCCAGGTAGAGCCGGAACAGCCCGACCGGCGGCGCATCCAGGGCCGCGCACACCAGCCACTTGATCGGCGTGACGTGCGTGACGACGACGACGGTCGCGTCCGGGTGGGCGGCGACCAGCGCGTCCCGGGCCCGCTCGACCCGCTGGCCGACGGCGGCGAACGTCTCCCCGCCCGGCGGCGCGACGTCGATGCGGCCCTGCCACTCGCGCAGCAGCGGCCCGTCGACCTCGGCGGCCTCGGCGAAGGTCAGCCCCTCCCACACCCCGAAGTCCGTCTCGACGAAGTCGTCGACGATCTCGACCGGCAGCCCCAGCGGCGCGGCGATCGCCTCGGCGGTCTGGACCGTCCGCACCAGCGGCGAGCTGACGACCGCGTCGACCGACCCGAACGACCGCTTGGCCAGCGCCGCGGCCTGCTCCCGGCCGGCGTCGTCCAGCGGCAGTTCGTTGCGGCCGGAGAAGCGCAACGCCGCCGAGTGCTGCGTCGAGCCGTGCCGCACCAGCACGAGCCGGGTGCGGGTGTTCGTCGGCGGCGTCCACGATGCCGGACGGTCCTTCGCGACGGCCGGCACGGCCTTCACCGGCTTGCCGGCGGCGCGGTCCATCGCCTCGTTGGCGAGCCGGTCGGCGTGCTTGTTCTGCTCGCGCGGGATCCAGTCGAAGGTAATCGACTCGAACGACTGCCGCAGCGCCGCCGCCTCGCGGGCGAGGTCACGCAGGCCGGGGTGCTTCACCTGCCACGTGCCGCGCATCTGCTCGACGACGAGCTTGGAGTCCATCCGCACGGACACCCGTCGCGCCCCGAGGTCGCGCGCGGCGGTGAGGCCGGCGATCAGCCCCTGGTACTCGGCAACGTTGTTGGTGGCCGTGCCGATGAACTCCGACCGCTCGGCCAGCACGGCCCGGGTCGCGGCGTCGAAGACGACCGCGCCGTAGCCGGCCGGGCCCGGGTTGCCCCGCGAGCCACCGTCGGCCTCGACGACGACCCGGTCGACCGTCACAGGCCCGACTCGGCCGTGCGCACGAGGATCGCCCGGCAGTTGTCGCAGCGCACGACGGCGTCCGGGGCGGCGTTGCGGACGCCGGCGAGCTCGCTGCCGGAGAGCTCGATGTGGCAGGCCTCGCAGCGCCGCTGCCGTAGCAGGGCCGCCCCGGTGCCGCTCTGGGCGCGGGCCCGCTCGTACAGCGCGACGAGGTCGGCCGGGAGCTCGGCCGCGATCGACGCCCGCTCCGGCGTCCGCTGCGCCGCGGCGGCGTCGATCTCGGCGAACGCGGCGTCGCGGGCGGCCTCGAGGTCGCGCTGCTCGGCCACCACGGCGTCGTGCCGGCCGCGCACCTCGGCGAGCGCCTGCTCGGCGTCCTCGGCCCGCTCCATGAGCTCGAGCAACTCGTCCTCGAGCGTCGACTGGCGCCGGGCCAGGGTCGCGATCTCGTGCTGCAGGCTTTCGAGCTCGCGCGACGGCAGGCCGCCGGCCTGCAGCCGCGACTCGTCCCGGGTCGCGCGGGCCCGCACCGTCTCGACGTCGGCCTCGAGCCGCTTCTGCTCGCCGGCGAGGTCGTCCAGGCGGGTCTGCGCGTCGACGAGGTCGTTGTGCAGGCCCTCGGCCTGGGCCGCGTGCTGCGCGATCGCGGCGAGCTCGGGCAGGTGGCTGCGCCGGTGGGCGAGCTGGTTGAGGGCGGTGTCGGCTGCCTGCAGGTCGAGCAGCCGCAGCTGGACGGCGGGTTCGGCGTTCACGTGCGCTTCGGGCTCACTTCGGGGACGGGACGGGCGGCGAGGAGATGTGCACGGTCCAGGGATCGGTGACCTGACGGGAGACTCGAACGTCCACCGTAGTGCCGAACCGTTCGCGGAGGGCAGCGGCCAGCGAATCGAGCCACGGCGCCTCGGTCGCCCAGTGACCCGCGTCGATCAGGGCCATGCCGTCTCCCCCGAGCTCGGTGACCGCCTCGACGACCGGGTGATGCTTCAGGTCGGCGGTGAGGAACGCGTCGGCACCGGCCCGCCTCGCGACCTCGGCGAGCGAGCCCCCGGAGCCGCCGCACACGGCGACGGTGCGCACCGGCCGCTCCGGGTCACCGGCGGCCCGCACGCCCCACGCCGTCGCCGGGAGCACCCTCGCGGCGTGCGCGGTGAACTCGGCGAGCGTCGTGGTCGCCGGCAGCTGCCCGACCCGGCCGAGCCCCCGCCGGCCCGGGACGGCGACCATGGCGAGCAGGTCGAACGCGGGCTCCTCGTACGGGTGGGCCGCTCGCAGCGCTGCGACGACCTCGCCCCGCCACCGCCGCGGCACGACCATCTCGACCCGTGCCTCCGGCACCCGCTCGATGTCGCCGACCGTCCCGATCGCCGGGTCGGCTCCGGGCAGTGGCCGGAACGTCCCCTCGCCGCGGGTCTGCCAGGCGCAGCGCTCGTAGTCGCCGAGCCGCCCGGCCCCGGCCGCCGCCAGCGCGTCCACCAGCTGCTCGACGTCCTCGTGCGGGACGAAGACGACGAGCTTGTCCAGCGCCTCCGGCTGCGGCTCGAGCGGCTGCGCGTCGATCAGGCTGAGGCGTTCGGCAAGCGCGTCCGAGACACCGGGCCGGGCGACGTCGGCGTTGGTGTGCGCCACCAGATGGGCGACGCCGGCGCGGATCATCCGATGGACGAGCCGGCCCTTGGGGTCGGTCGCCGCGACGCCGTGCACGCCGGTGAGCAGCAGCGGGTGGTGGGTGATGAGCAGCTGCGCGCCGACCCCGATCGCCTCGTCCACGGTCCCCGGCACGGCATCGACCGCCAGCAGGACCCGCTCGACCGGCTCGACCGGATCGCCGCACACGAGCCCGACGGCGTCCCACGACTCGGCCCACCGCGGGTCGAACCAGCCGTCGAGGGCCGCGGTCAGGTCGGCGAGGACGGGCACGCCAGCGAACCTACCGCCACCGGGCAAATGGCGGTGGGGCCGCGTAACCTGGCCAGGTCACCGATCCCTGGGGAGATCCACATGCTGCTGTTCGACGGCGGGCTCGGCCTCATCCTGTTCGGGCTGTGGATCTTCTGCATCATCGACGTGATCACCACGCCCGAGGGCGAGTGCCGCAACCTGCCGAAGCTGATGTGGCTGCTGATCGTCGTCCTGCTCGCCGACATCGGCTCGATCGCGTGGCTGGTGGCCGGGCGGAACTGGAACCGCCAGCCGGCCGACCTGCAGTACAAGGGCAACCGCGGTCACGCGATGCCGCCGAACCGTGCGCGCCGGGCCTCGAACCCCGATGACGACGAGGAGTTCCAGGCCGTCCTGCGCGCCCGCGCCGAGGAGCAGCGCCGCCGGGCCCGCGAGGCCCAGCAGCGCGACGAGCAGCCGCCTCCCGCCTGACCGGCCCCGGCCGCCCTACGCTGCGGCCATGCGTCCTGCGCCGGCCCGGGCCTGGCACGTCGTCACCGCCGCGATCGCGGTGGCCTCCGTCGTGGTCGAACTCGTCCTCGTGGCGAACGGGCACAACCCCCTGCTCGCCACCGACGTCCCACCGGCGACGACGCGGGTGATCCGCTTCCTGAGCTACTTCACGATCCAGTCCAACATCCTCGTCGCCGTCTCGGCGTCGATGCTGGCCATCGACCCGCGCCGGGACGGGCTGCTCTTCCGGGTGCTGCGCCTCGATGCGCTGTTCGGCATCACGATCACCGGCATCGTGTACGCGGCGCTGCTCGCGCCGCAACACGACCCGCACGGCATCAACGCGCTGACCAACGCCGGCCTGCACTACGTCACGCCGATCATGTCCGTGCTCGGCTGGCTCGCCTTCGGGCCCCGGCCCCGGATCCCGGAGAACACGCTGCTGCTCGCCCTCATCTGGCCCGCGCTGTACATCGCGTACACGCTGGCCCACGGCGCCGCGAGCGACTGGTACCCCTACCCGTTCATCGACGCCGCGCACCTCGGCTACGCGACTGCCCTGCGCAACGGGCTCGGCATGGTCGTCCTGATGGCCGGCGTCGCCACGGTCTACCGCGCGGGCGATCACCGCCTACCGGGCGACGCCGCCGATCACGCCTGACCCTCGCCGATCGGCACGGTGCACCAGATCGACTTGCCGGCCCCGGTCGGCCGAACGCCCCACGACGCGGCGAGCCCGGCCACGAGGTGCAGCCCGCGACCGTTGGGGGCGCCCGGGTCGAACGGCCGAACCCGCGGGCGCTTGTCGCCGCCGTCCGACACGTCGATGACGATCCGCCGGTCCTCGCACCGGACGCGGCACTCCATCGGCGGGGCGCCGTAGCGGATGGCGTTGGTGACGAGCTCGCTGACGATGAGCTGGACGTCGGAGCGCACGTCGGCCGCGATGCCCCACTCGTCGATCGCGGCGGCGACGACCCGGCGCACCTCGCCGACCCCGGCCGGGCCGGGGGGCACGGACGTGGCGACGCGCCGGGAGCCGCTCTCCGCGACCCGGGCGGCGAGCACGGCGACGTCGTCGTCGGGCTCGTGGGGCAGCAGCGCCTCGGCCAGCACGCCCGGCAGCCCTTCGACCGGCGCGTCCGAGTGGTCGAGGACGTGCGCGAGCCGGTCGATGCCGGTGTCGATGTCGCTGCCCCGGTGCTCGACGAGGCCGTCGGTGTACAGGGTCAGCCGGGCCCCGGGCGGGATGTCGACCGTCTCGACGCTGCCCCGGTAGCTGCCCGAGCCGAGCGGCGGATCGCCCGACACCAGCCGCCGCGTGGGCGATCCGGGCACCGAGAGCAGCGGGGGCAGGTGCCCGGCGTTGCCGTACGTGAACCGCCCGGTGCGGGTGTCGCAGATGCCGTAGACGCAGGTGACGATCGTCGAGTCGCTGACGTCGCGCACGGCCGCGTCGAGCAGCCCGAGCAGCGCGGCCGGGCTCAGGTCGAGGCGCGCGTAGGCCCGGACGGTCGCCCGCAGCTGCCCCATCACCGCCGCGGCCCGCACGCCGCGGCCCATCACATCGCCGATCACCAGCGCCGAGCGCCCATCGCCCAGGTCGATCACGTCGTACCAGTCGCCCCCGGCCTGCGTGCCCTCGACGCCGGCGACGTAGTAGGTGCCGACGTCCAGCCGCTCACCCCGCGGGGTCGACGCCGGCAGCAGGCTGCGCTGCAGCTCAGCTGCGATGGCGTGCTCGCGGGCCGCCGACTCCCGAGCCGCCGCGGAGGCCGCCATCGCCCGCTCGGCCCGCCGCTGATCGGTGACGTCCTGGGCGCTGCCCCGGATGAAGGCGGGTGTGCCGTCCTTCTGCCGCTGCAGCACGCCGCGGGCCCGAACCACACGCAGCCCGCCGGCCGGGTCGACGACCCGGGCCTCGAGGTCGAGCGGCTCGCCGGTCTCCTGGGTGGCCCGCAGGGCCGCGGCCACCCGGTCCCGGTCCACCGGGTGCAGCGACTCGAACGCGAGATCGAGCCCACCGCTCGAGAGCTGTTCGGCCGGGACGCCGAGGATCCGCAGGTACTCGGCCGAACCGACCAGGCTGCCGTCGCGCAGGTCGAGCTCCCAGCTGCCGACGTGCGCAAGCTCCTCGGCCTGGTCGAGCAGGGCCCGGCTGCGGCTCAGCTCGTCGGCCACCCGGCGCACCCGGTCCAGCTCGAGGTTGGCCCGCACCCGGGCCCGCAGCTCCCGCGCCGAGAACGGTTTGACCAGGTAGTCGTCGGCGCCGGCCTCGAGGCCGAGGACGGCCGCCTCCTCCCCGGAACGGGCCGAGAGCATGACGACCGGGACATGCATGGTCGTCGGATCCGAGCGCAGGACCGCGAGCAACCCGAAGCCGTCCAGCCGCGGCATCATCACGTCGGTGAGGACGAGGTCGGGCGGGTCGGCCCGGGCGAGCTCGAGCGCCTCGACGCCGTCGATCGCCGTCGCGACCGCGTAGTCCTGGTCGAGCAGCTGGCTCACGTAGTCGCGCATGTCCGCGTTGTCGTCGACCACGAGGACGCGCGGCCGGCCCGTCCCGTCCGGGCCGGACTCCGAGCCCCGGGTCGAGTCGAACCAGCGGTCGGCCTCGGCGAGGTAGCCGGCGCCGTACTCGCGCAACGGCGGCAGCTCGTCGGTCGAGTCGTGCACCACCTGGTCGTCAGGCAGGTGCGCGGTACCGATGGGGATCCGGACGGTGAACGTGCTGCCGTGGCCGGGCCGGCTCGCCACGGCGACCGATCCGCCGTGCAGCGCGGTCAGCTCGGCGACGAGCGCCAGCCCGATGCCGGAGCCCTCGTGGCTGCGCAGCTCCGCGCCGACGACCCGGTGGAACCGCTCGAACAGCCGGGCCTGTTCGGCCGGCGGGATTCCGATGCCGGTGTCGGTCACCGAGAGCTCGGCCCCGCCTTCGCGGGCCGCGAGCCGGACGGTGACCCCGCCGGTGAATGTCGCCTTGAGCGCGTTCGACAGCAGGTTGAGGACGATCTTGGCCCACATCTCGCGGTCGACGTGCGCGCGCTGCGGCAGCGGCGCGCAGTCGACGGTGAGGGTCAGGCCCGCGCGGCGCATCGCGGCCTCGAACATCGCGGCGAGGTCGGCGGTGTACCGGGCCAGATCGAGTGGCTCGAAGCGGGCCTGCACCCGCCCCGACTCCATCCGGGAGAAGTCGAGCAGCGTGTTGACGAGCTTGAGCAGCCGCTCGGCGTTGCGCTGGATGACGTCCACCCGCGCGCGCTGGGCGGGCGGCAGCGGTGCATCGACGTCGGCGAGCGCGTCGGCCGCGGGGCCGAGGAGCAGGGTGAGTGGCGTGCGCAGCTCGTGGCTGACGTTGGTGAAGAACGTGGTCTTGGCCCGGTCGAGCTCGGCGAGGTCCTCGGCCCGGCGGCGCTCCTCCTCGAAGGCCCGCGCGCGGGTGATCGCCGCCGCCACCTGGCCGGCGACGAGTTCGATGAACCCGCGGGTGTCGGCGTCGAGGGCCCGGTAGCGGTTCAGCCCCACGACGAGAAACCCGGCCGGGCGGCGCCGGCCGGGCTGCGCGAGCGGCACGGCCAGCGCCCGTTCGGTGGGTTCGCTCCAGGCCCCGCTGGGCACGTCGGCGAACCGCTCCGGAAGGCCGGCGACCACCTCCGACCGGCCCGCGGCCAGCTCGGCCGCCGGCCAGGCGTTGTCGGCGCCGCCCCCGAGTTCGAGGCGGATCGGGGCGATCGCCGCGCCCCGTGCCACGCCCGAGGTGAACGCGAGCTCGGCCTGCTCGTGCGCCTCGTCGAAGACGTAGCCCAGCGCGAACGGCACGTTGCGGGGGTCGCGGGCGAGCTCCAGCCCGGCAGCACTGAAGACCTCGGCCCGGGTGCTCGCCGCGGCGAGCGCGGTCCCGAGCTCGCGCACGACGGCCATCCGCCGCTCGCTGAGGACGCGGGCGGTGTCCTCGCTGACCACGCACAGCATGCCGGCGATGCGCCCGTCGTCGCCGGTGATCGGGCTGTAGGAGAAGGTGTGGTACGTCTCCTCCTGGTAGCCGCTGCGCTCCAGGAACAGCATCAGCGACTCGTCCCAGGTCGAGATGCCGTCCCGGGTGACCGACTCGACGCGCGGGCGGATGTCCGGCCAGATCTCCGACCACACCTCGCCGGCCGGACGCCCGAGCGCCCAGGGGAACTTCGCACCCAGCGTGTCGCGCCGATAGGCCTCGTTGCAGAGGAAGATCAGCTCCGGGCCCCAGCCCATCCACATGGCGAACTGCGAGCCGAGCAGGAGGCGCACGACGTTGCGCAGGCTGGTCGGCCAGTGCTCGACCGGGCCCAGTGGCGTGGCCGGCCAGTCGACCGCTGCGAGCGCACGGCCGATGTCGGTCTGCGGGTCGAACAACCCGTGAACAAGATCGGGGGCGCCTGGGGCCGGGTCGCGAATCGGCTCCGGTGCACTCGGCCGGCTCATTCGCACCCCCTCGTCGACACCGCCTTCGACCTTAGCTGCGACCTGCGAGGCAGGCTCGGCAGCGGATAGGCTGACCGCCGGGATGGACCAGCGCAGCCGGTGCGGCCGCCACGGATTCGGTCAGGACGGGAGGGCAGGAGTGGATCTCGCCATCGACGTCCTGACACGCGGCGAGGACACCGTCCTACGCCTGGCCGGCGACATCGACATCCATTCGGCCCCCGAGATCAGCGAGCAGCTGGCCCGGCTGCAGGCCGCCGGCAACACCGCGATCGTCGTCGACCTCAGCGGCGTGAACTTCCTGGACTCCTCGGCGCTGGGCGCGCTGGTCGCGGCCAACCGGGCGCTGACCGGGGCGGGCGGCTCGCTCAAGCTGGCCGCACCGCGCGAGCACGTGCAGAAGGTCTTCCGCATCACCCGGCTGGCCGAGGTCATCCCGCTGTTCGACACGGTGGACGACGCCTGCGGCTGACGGTTACCGAGGGCCTACTGTCAGGTGACCCAGGCGATCCAGATGCGGCGGTGCCCATGAATGCGTTCAGCACTGCCGACCGGCCGGTCGCCCAGCTGCTGCGGGCGCACCAGCACGCCCTCCCCGACGAGTTCGTCGAGACGATCGGCACGGCCATCGGCCAGCTCGGCGGCCGCGACGTGGTGATGTACCTCGTCGACTACTCGCACACCGAACTCTCCCCGCACCCGGATGCGCTGGCGCACGGCGGGCAACCGGAGATCGCGTCGCTCGACGGCTCGATGGCCGGGCGGGTGTTCACCTCGCAGGCCCCGCTCGCGGTGGAGCGCGAGGACGGGTGGCACGTCTGGGTGCCGGTCAGCGAGCGGGCCGACCGGCTCGGCGTCCTCGCGATGACCATCCCGCGCTGGGACGAGCGGATCGAGACGTGGTGCGTCGAACTGGGCCTCGCGGCGGCGCCGCTGCTGATCGCCAGCGCGCAGTACACCGACCTGCCGCATTTGCTGCGCCGGCGTCGCGAGATGGACCTCGCGGCCGAGATGCAGTGGGCGCTGCTGCCGCCGCTGTCGTTCTCGGCCGGCGGGGCGTCGGTCGCCGGGCTCCTCGAGCCGGCGTACGAGGTCGGTGGCGACGCGTTCGACTACGCGTACAACGCCGGGCGCCTCGACTTCGCGATCTTCGACACGGTGGGCCACGGCCTGCGCAGTGCCGTGCTGTCGTCGCTGGTCGTCGGGGCCTACCGCCACGCCCGGCGCGCCGGCGGCGACCTGCCAGCGATCGCCACCTCGCTCGACACGGCGGTCCGGACGCACCCGGGCCGGCTGCCGTTCGCCACCGCACTGCTGGCCCGCCTCGACGCGAGGGCGGGTCGGTTGACGTGGCTGACGTGCGGGCATCCACCGCTGTTGATCGTCCGGGGCGGGTCGGTGCTGGCGTCCACGCCGGTCGAGCCGGGGCTGCCGGTGGGCATGGGAGCCGTCGCCTCCGTCGTCGGCGAGGTCGCGTCGGTCGACCTCGAACCGGGTGATGGCGTCCTGCTCTACACCGACGGCGTGATCGAGGCCCGCACGGCCGACGGCGAGTTCTTCGGCGAGGAGCGCCTGCGCGACCTCCTGGCCCGCGAGCACGTCGCCGGCGCCTCGCCCCAGGAGGTCATCCGGCGGCTGGTCCGCACGGCGATCGAGCACTCGGCCGCAGTCGGGCTGCGCGACGACGCGAGCATGCTCTACGTCCACTGGAGCGGGCCGCCGGCGTAGCCCCGGGCGATGACGAATCGGCCCGGTATCGTTCGCGGTTGGTCCCGGTAGCTCAGCTGGTTAGAGCGCCTCGTTTACACCGAGGAAGTCGGCGGTTCGAGTCCGTCCCGGGGCACGACGTACCGTTGTGTCGTGCTGAAGGTCCTGCGCCAGCCCCGGTACGCGGCGCTCGGCGTGCTGATGGTGATCGTCGCGATCGTCTGCGTCGGGGCCGGCACGTGGCAGATCGCCCGCTTCCAGCAGAAGGTCCACGAGAACGACGACCTGCGGGCCAACGCGCGCGCCGCGACCGTGGCGCCGCGCGACGTGCTCCCCCTCGTCGGCGATGGCGCGAATCCGTCTCAAGGTCGGGTCGAGTTCCGGACGGTCGAGGCCACCGGTACCTACGACGTGGCCGCACAGAGCCTCGTCCGCAGCCGCACGCTCGGCGACGAGAACGGCTACCTCGTCCTGACGCCACTGCGGACCGGCGATGCCGTGCTCCTCGTCGTGCGGGGCTTCGTCGCCCTCCCCGCGTCCGGGGGCGTGCCGTCGCCGCAGGCCCCGCCGGCCGGCGAGGTGACCGTCCGGGCCCGGGTCCAGGGCCCCGAGACCCGGCACGACGCCGCGGCCCAGCTGAGCGCCCACCAGGTCGAGTCGATCAACCCGGCCGAGCAGGCCCGGCGCCTCGGCGTCCCGGTGTACAACGGGTACGCCGAACTCGAGGCGCACCAGCCCGGGACGGCCGGGCTGCAGGCCATCGGCAAGCCCGACCTCTCCAACCCGGCCGGCGGTGCCCTCGAGCCGCAGCACTTCGCCTACGTCATCCAGTGGTACCTGTTCGCCCTGCTCGCGCTCGCCGCGCCGTTCGCGATGGCCCGGGCCGAGGGCAAGCAGCGGGCCCGCGAGTTCGGCCTCGACCCGGCCGCGCCGGCCGAACCGGACGCGGGCGAGGTCACCGACGAGCAGCGCCGGGCGGCCAAGCTGGCCGACCGCTACGGCCGGCCGGTGGTCTGAGCCGTGGACGCCGCAGCGTGGGACGAGCGCTACCGGGGCACCGACCTGGTGTGGGGGTTGGCCCCGAACCGCTGGGTCGAGCAGGAGGTCGCTCCCCTGCCGCCCGGACGGGCCCTCGATCTGGCCTGCGGCGAGGGGCGTAACGCCGTGTGGCTCGCGGCGCGGGGCTGGTCGGTCACCGCGGTCGACTTCTCGGCCGTCGGGCTGGAGAAGGGCCGGGCGCTCGAGCGGCGCGAACTGGGCACGACCGCCATCGACTGGGTCGTCGCCGACGCCACGACCTACGCCCCGCCGCAGCCGGTCGACCTGGCCCTGCTCTGCTACCTGCAACTGGTGGCGGCCGAGCGGCGCGCGGCCGTGCGCCAGGCCGCGCAGGCGCTGGCCCCGGGCGGCACGCTGCTCGTCATCGGCCACGATTCGCGCAACCGCACCGACGGGACGGGCGGGCCGCCGGACCCGGCCGTGCTGTACACCGCCGCCGACGTGGCCGGCGACCTGGCCGGGCTCGGGCTGGTCGTCGAGTCGGCCGGCGAGGTGCTCCGGCCGGTCGACGGGGCGCCGCGGCCGGCGATCGACGCGCTGCTGCGCGCCGTCCGCCGCGCGAGCTAGAGGGCCGCGATGGCCTCCTGCCAGACCGCGGCGTCGCGCCCCTCGCCGGGGCTGTTGTGCTCCATGAACCGGACGACGCCGCCCTTGTCGACCAGGAACGTCCCCCGGTCGGCGAAGCCGGTCGTCGCGTTGAAGACCCCGTAGCGCTGCGCCACCGCCCCGTGCGGCCAGAAGTCCGACAGCAGCGGGAAGTCGTAGCCCTCGCGCTCGCTGAAGACCTTGTGCGAGTACGGCGAGTCGACGCTGATCGTCAGCACCTGGACGTCGTCGTTCTGGAAGGTCGGCAGCTCGTCGCGGACCCGGCACAGCTCGCCGGTGCAGATGCCGGTGAAGGCCAGCGGGTAGAAGATGATCAGCACGGCCTTCTCGCCGCGGAACGACGAGAGCGTGACCTCCTCGTTGTTCTGGTCGCGCAGCGTGAAGTCCGGGGCCTCGTCGCCGACCGCGACCGCCGCGTCGGTCATCGCTTGCCCCCCGAGGACTTGCGCCCCACGAGCCGGGCGGCCGCCCACTCGGGTGCGATCGTCGCGATCGAGGTCTGCGACAGCCCGGCGATGGCCGCGGCCTCGGCGATGTCGGACGGCTCGACGTAGTTGTCGCGGCCGCGCTTGGGCGTCAGCAGCCAGATGTAGCCGTCGTCGGCGAGTGGGGCGACGGAGTCGACCAGCACGTCCACGAGGTCGCCGTCGCCGTCGCGGTACCAGAGCAGCACCACGTCGACCACCTCGTCGGTGTCCTCGTCGACGATCGCGCCGTCACCGCCGATCTGCTCGGCGATTCCCTTGCGCAGTTCCTCGTCGGCGTCGTCGTCGTAACCGGACTCCATCACGATCATGCCGGGCTTGAGTCCCAAGCGCTCGGCGGTCCCCGTCCCTGACGGGGGGGTCTGGCTCACGACCGCATCCTCTCTCTCAAAGGTCTGTCAAACCTCTCCAGTTGCGCGTGCACGTTCGGATCAATCCTGCAGTACCCCGCAGTAACTCTCCCGCAGACCCTAGTGGCTCGGGAAGGTGTTGACTGGGGAGGAGCAAACGCCACAAGCGTCGTCACCGAAGGAGAGTCCGTGACCCGGGACCGGTTCAGCATCATCACCGACGGTCTGCCCAGCCAGCTGCCGGACATCGACCGCGACGAGACCCGCGAATGGCTGGAGTCCCTGGACGCCGCCATCGACTCCGACGGCCGTCAGCGAGCCCGCTTCCTGATGCTGAAGCTGCTCGAGCGCGCCCGGGAGCGGCAGGTGGGCGTCCCCGGCCTGCGCAGCACCGACTACATCAACACGATCCCGCCCGAGCGCGAGCCCTGGTTCCCGGGCGACGAGGACATCGAGCGCCGCATCCGCGCCTACATCCGGTGGAACGCCGCCATCATGGTGTCGCGGGCCAACAAGACCGTGGGCGTCGGCGGGCACATCGCCACCTACGCCTCGGCCGCGTCCCTGTACGAGGTCGGGTTCAACCACTTCTTCCGGGGCAAGGACCTCGCCTCCGGCACCGGCGACCAGGTGTTCTTCCAGGGCCACGCCGCGCCCGGCATCTACGCCCGCGCCTACCTCGAGGGGCGCCTCACCGAGGACCACCTCGACGGGTTCCGGCAGGAGAAGTCGCGCGCGCCGTACGGGCTGTCGTCGTACCCGCACCCGCGGCTGATGCCCAACTTCTGGGAGTTCCCGACCGTCTCGATGGGCCTCGGCCCGATCGGCGCGATCTACCAGGCCCGCTTCAACCGCTACCTCAACGCCCGCGGGCTGGCCGACACGTCGAACTCGCACGTCTGGGCCTTCCTCGGCGACGGCGAGATGGACGAGGTCGAGTCGCTGGGCGCCATCGGCGTCGCCGCCCGCGAGGAGCTCGACAACCTCACGTTCGTCATCAACTGCAACCTGCAGCGGCTGGACGGGCCGGTGCGCGGCAACGGCAAGATCATCCAGGAGCTCGAGGCGTACTTCCGGGGCGCCGGCTGGAACGTCATCAAGGTCGTGTGGGGTCGCGACTGGGACCCGCTGCTCGCCAAGGACGGCGACGGGGTGCTCGTCAACAAGATGAACACCACGCCGGACGGCCAGTTCCAGACCTACACGGTCGAGAGCGGCGAGTACATCCGCGAGCACTTCTTCGGTGGCGACCCCCGGCTGCGCAAGATGGTCGAGGACCTCAGCGACGACGGGCTGCGCAAGCTGTCTCGCGGTGGTCACGACTACCGCAAGGTCTACGCCGCGTTCGAGGCGGCGCGCAACCACGTCGGGCAGCCGACCGTCATCCTGGCCAAGACGATCAAGGGCTGGACGCTCGAGTCGTTCGAGGGGCGCAACGCCACGCACCAGATGAAGAAGCTGACCGGCGCCGACCTCAAGGCGTTCCGGGACCGGCTCTACCTGCCGATCAGTGACAAGGAGCTCGAGGCCGACCTCCCGCCCTACTACCACCCGGGCGAGAAGTCGGACGAGATCCAGTACATGAAGGAGCGCCGCGCCGCGCTCGGCGGCGCGCTGCCGAAGCGGGTCGTCCGGGCCAAGCCGCTGCCCGAGCCCGGCGGCAAGGTGTACGAGGAGTTCCGGGCCGGCTCGGGCAAGCAGCAGGTGGCCACCACGATGGCGACGGTCCGGCTGTTCAAGGACCTCATGAAGGACAAGGAGATCGGTCCGCGCTTCGTCCCGATCATCCCGGACGAGGCCCGCACCTTCGGCCTCGACGCGATCTTCCCGACGGCCAAGATCTACTCGCCGCACGGGCAGGAGTACGACGCCGTCGACCGCGGGCTGCTGCTGTCGTACAAGGAGTCGACGACCGGCCAGATCCTGCACGAGGGCATCTCCGAGGCCGGCTCGACCGCGTCGCTCATCGCGGCCGGCACGTCGTACGCAACGCATGCCACGCCGATGATCCCCTTCTACATCTTCTACTCGATGTTCGGGTTCCAGCGGACCGGCGACCAGTTCTGGCAGCTGGCCGACCAGCTCGGCCGCGGCTTCGTGCTGGGGGCCACCGCCGGCCGGACGACGCTCACCGGCGAGGGGCTGCAGCACGCGGACGGGCACTCGCTGCTGCTCGCGTCGTCCAACCCGGCCTGCGTGGCCTACGACCCGGCCTGGGCCTACGAGATCGCGCACATCGTTCGGGCCGGGCTGGCCCGGATGTACGGCATCGGCGCGTTCGACTCCGCCGAGGTCTCCGACCGCGACGTCTTCTACTACCTGACGATCTACAACGAGCCGCTCCTCCAGCCGAAGGAGCCGGACAACCTCGACGTCGAGGGGCTGCTCAAGGGCATCTACCGCTACGCGGAATCCGGGGACGTCAACGGCGGGCCGCGGGCGCAGATCCTGGCGTCCGGGGTGGCGATGCCGTGGGCGATGGACGCGCAGCGCATGCTCGCCGAGGAGTGGGGCGTCGGCGCCGACGTCTGGTCGGTGACGTCGTGGAACGAGCTGCGCCGCGACGCCGTCGAGTGCGAGCACGACGCGCTGCTCAACCCGGGCGGCGAGGCCCGGGTGCCCTTCGTGACGTCGAAGCTCGCCGACGCGCCCGGGCCGGTCGTCGCGGTGTCGGACTACATGCGCGCCGTGCCCGATCAAATTAGTCGCTGGGTCGGTGACTCCCAGCGTGACTACACCTCGCTCGGCACCGACGGCTTCGGCTTCGCCGACACCCGCGGCGCGGCCCGGCGGTTCTTCCACGTGGACGCGCAGTCGGTCGTGGTGGCGGTCCTCGAGCAGCTCGCGAAGCGCGGCGAGGTCAAGGCCGAGGTGCCGCGGGAGGCGTTCGAGCGCTACCAGCTCGACTCGGTGACCGCGGCCGGGACGGGCACGATCGGCGGCGATTCGTAGCCCTAGAGCAGGACGCGCTCGCCCTCGCGGGCCACGACCGCCGTCCAGCCGGCCTCGTCGTGCAGGCGGGCGGCGAGCGTGGCCGACGAGGCCGGCTCGCCGTGCACCACGTAGCAGACCTTCGGGGCCGGGACGGACGGTGCGGCCGCCCAGGCGACCAGCTCGTCGGCGTCGGCGTGCGCGCTGAGCGATGTGGCGGTGAAGACCTCGGCCTTCACCGGCACGTACGTCCCGTGGATCTTCACCTCGCGGGCGCCGTCGACCAGCTGGCGGGCCCGCGTGCCCTCGGCGGCGAAACCGACGATGGCCACCGTGTGCCGGTGGTTGGGCAGCATGTGCTTGAGGTGGTGCAGGATCCGGCCGCCGCTCGCCATCCCCGACGCCGACACGATGACGGCCGGTAGCCGCGGGTCGTTCCAGCGCGCGGACTCCTCGGCCGTCGTGACCTCGACCAGGCGGTCGAGGTCGAAGACGTCGGCCGGGAGGTTCGGCCGCAGTTCGGCCCACCCCTCGGCCTGCGCCGTGCGGTAGACCCGCAGGCAGGCGAGGGCCATGGGGCTGTCGATGACGATCGGCACGTCCGGGATGCGGCCGGCGCGGCGCAGCTGGCCGAGCTCGTAGAGCAGGACCTCGGTGCGGTCGACCGCGAAGGCCGGGATCAGCACCGACCCGCCACGGTGGACTGTCTGGTTGATCATGTCGGCGAACCGGTCGAGCGCGGCCGCGGTGTCGTGCCGCCGGTCGCCGTAGGTCGACTCGAGCAACAGGGTGTCGCAGGCCGGCCGCGGCTCCGGCGCCCGAAGCAGCGGGTGCACCGGACGGCCGAGATCGCCGCTGGTGACGAGGCTCTGCCCGCCGTTGGACACCTGCGCCCACGACGAGCCCAGGATGTGCCCGGCCCGGCCGAAGCGCAGCCGGGCCCCGCCGGGCAACTCGACCGGCTCGTCGAGCGGCACCGGGCGCAACAGGGCGAGCGCCCGCTCGACGTCACGACCGGTGTACAGCGGCTCGGCCGGGTGGTGCTTGCTCCAGCCGTAGGTGTTCGCGTGCTCGGCCTCCTCCTCGAGCAGGTGCGCACTGTCGGCGAGGACGATCGCGGCGAGCTTGCTCGTGCCCGGCGTCGCGTACACCGGGCCGCGCCAGCCGTGGCGGGCGAGCAGCGGCAGGTAGCCGGTGTGGTCGAGGTGCGCGTGGGTGAGCACGACCGCGTCGACCCCGCTGAGCGGGGCCGCCGGTGGCTGCCAGTTGCGCCGGCGCAGCGACGACAGCCCCTGGAACAGGCCGCAGTCGATCAGGATCTTCGCCCCGCCGGTCTCCATCAGGTACTTGCTGCCGGTGACCGTGCCGGCGCCGCCGAGGAAGGTGAGGTTGCTCCGCGTCGTCCCCATACCTCCACGGTTGCGCGGGAGCCGGGGCCCGGCCAGAGCCCTTCGACCCAGCCGCCTCCCCCTCTGGTTCGGTCAATTTCGGGGCGTCGAAAACGACTGGACCAGAGGGGAAGGCGATCTCGGGCCTGTGGACAACCCCGATCGGGGTCTGGCGCCGTTGGACGATGCGGTCGTGGACGCGATCGCGACGCTCGGGCCGGCCGGCCAGTGGCTCGAACTGTGGCGGCGGCGGTCGGAGGAGCTGGCCGGCCCGGAGGCGGCCGACCTGGCGATCGGGCAGGGCTTCGTGGCCGGACGCCGGCAACTTCTCAAGCCGGGGTTGGACGACAATGACCTGAGGCGACTCGTCCGGCGCCGGGAATGGAGCCGCCCCGACCGCGGCGTCCTCTCCCCCGTCCTCGTCGATGCCGACGACCGGCAAGGGCAGCGGGAACGTCACGCGCTGCGCAGCACATCCGCTGCGCTGCTCCGGCCCGGACACGTGATCACCGGAGGCAGCGCGGCCGTCCTGCACGGTCATCGATCAGGCTCGACTGAGCCGGCGGGACGGGATCATGGCCGCCGACGCCGCGTTGCACGAGTCGCTGACCACCGCGGCGGCGGTGCGCGACGAGCTGACCGGCGCCGCAGGCTGGCCGGGCGTGCGGCAAGCCCGAGAGATCGTCGCCCTCGCCGGCGGCGACGCCGAGTCACCGCTCGAGTCGCTGGTCCGCCTCGCCCTGCACGACGACGGGTTCCCGCCGCCGAAGCTGCAGCACTGGGTCGCTGGCTACCGCGTCGACTTCCTGTGGCCGGAGTACCGGCTCATCCTCGAAGCGGACGGCCGGGTGAAGTACAGCGGCGACGAGGGCTGGCTGGAGAAGACGCGGCAGCTGGCCCTGCACCGAACCGACCACGTCGTCGAGCGAGTCGTGTGGCATGACGTCTTCGGGGGGTGGCCGGAGTTCAGCCGCCGACTGCGCCAGCTGATGCACACTCCCCCTCTGGCTCAGTCAAATTCGGGGCGCCGAAACGACTGAACCAGAGGGGAAGGCGGAGGGTTACGCGGAGATCGACGACTGCTCGGGCTTGCCCTCGACCACCGTCGTGGTCTTCTCGTCGACGGCGACGCTCACCTTGCGCGGCTTGGCCCGCTCGGCCACCGGCAGCGTCACGGTGAGGACGCCGTTGGCGTAGGTCGCGGTGATCTTGTCGGTGTCGATGCCGTCACCGAGCGCGATCTGCCGCATGTACGTGCCGCTGAACCGCTCGCTCGAGATCCACTGCACGCCGTCCTCGCCGCGCTCGCTGCGGACGGCCTTGATGGTGAGGGTGTTGTTCTCGACATCCACGTCGACCGACCCCGGGTCGATGCCGGGCAGGTCGGCGTGCAGGACGTAGTGGTCGCCGGACCGGTAGAGGTCCATCGGCATGAATCGCGGCGCCCTTGCGGAGCCCGACGCGACGCCCAGCAGCTGTTCGGTCATCCGGTCGAAGTCACGGAAGGGATCGAAGCGGAGCACGGCTCTCACCTCCTTGCTACACCGCCCGTCCCCTTGACGGGCGACACACCGTGCATCTCTTGTTTTAGCACTCTCGAGGGGAGAGTGCCAAGTACCTCCAGCCCTGTGTTTCCGGGGCCTTCAGTACCGCGCGCCGACCACCTGGGTGCCCAGCGGGTCGAGGTCGGCGAAGTCGGCCTCGTCGAGGGTCACGTCGAGCGCGCCGACGTTCTGCTCGAGCCACTTCGTCCGCTTCGTCCCCGGGATCGGCGCCATCGAGAGGCCCAGCCGCTCGCCCTGCGCGTACACCCACGCCAGCGCGACCTGGGCCGGCGCGACCCCCCTGCGCTCGGCCACGGCGGCGACCGCCGACGCAATGGCCCGGTTGGCCTCGCCCGCCTCGCCGGCGAAGCGCGGGTTGCGGCCGCGGAAGTCCCGCTCGTCGAGCGTGGACGGGTCGACGGTGTTGGTGAGGAACCCTCGCCCGAGCGGCGAGTACGGCACCAACCCGACCCCGAACTCGCGCATCGCACCGGCGATCGCCTCGGGATCCCGCGTCCACAACGAGTACTCGCTCTGGACGGCGGCGATCGGGTGGACGGCCTGGGCCCGGCGCAGCAGCGACTCGTCGACCTCGGACAGCCCGAGGTGGCCGACCTTGCCCTGCTGGACGAGCTCGGCCATCGCACCGACCGTCTCCTCGATCTCGACGTCCTGTGGCGGCCGGTGCGCGTAGTAGAGGTCGATGTGGTCGACGCCGAGGCGCAGCAGCGACGTCTCGCAAGACCGCTGCACGTACGCCGCGCTCCCCCGGATCCGCCGCGCACCGTCGCCGTCGGAGCGGTCGATGCCGAACTTGGTCGCGAGCTGGATCTGCTCGCGCGGCACCGGCGCGGTCGCGATCGCCCGGCCCACCAGCACCTCGTTGTGCCCGGCGCCGTAGATGTCGGCGGTGTCGAGGAACGTCACGCCCAGCTCGAGCGCCCGGTGGATCGTGGCGATCGACTCGTCCCAGTCGGCCGGGCCGTAGAACTCGCTCATCCCCATGCAGCCCAGCCCCTGGGCCGAGACGGTCAGCCCGCCGAGGGTGGTCTCACGCATCTGCGTTCTCCTTCGCTGCCGGGCGCGCGGCCCGGCGATAGGTCCTGATCTTCGCGTCGAGCATCTGCAGGCACTCCTGCTGCTCGACGAGGGCGGCTCGGACGCGGCGCCGGTGCTCGGTGAGCAGCTCGAGCCGCTCGGCCTCACCCCCGCCGGCCCGGACCAGCTCGGCGTAGCGCTGCATGTCCTTGACGCTCATCCCGGTCGCCCGCAGGCGGGTGACCAGCACGATCCAGTCGAGGTCGCGCGGCCGGAAGCGGCGCCGGCCGTCCGGCCCGCGTTCCACCCGGTCGAGCAGGCCGATCCGCTCGTACCACCGCAGCGTGTGCTCGCTGAGGCCGCACTTGCCGGCGACCTCTCCGATGCTCCAGGTCGTCACCACGTCGACGCTCACGCCATCGACAGTAGGAGTTGGAGTGCACTCCAACGCAAGGCGTTTCAGCCGCCGAACTCCAGGACGAGCAGCTCGCCGTCGCCGGTCACCGGCAACCGGGCCGCGCGGGCCCGGACCGAGTCGCCCGCGTGCAGCTCGTGGCCGGCGACGACGTACGAGCCGGACGCGACGAACAGGTGCAGCCCCGGCGCCTCGAGCACCTCGTCCCGGCATGCCTGGCGGACGGCGTACCGCCCGCCCGCAAGGTTGAGCGGCGGCACTGCGAGGTCGTAGTCGGGCACGTCCTCGTCGGTCAGCAGCCACAGCTGGACGAAGTGCAGCGGCTCGTGATCGGAGGCGTTGCGCTCGCTGTGCTCGATGCCGGTACCCGCGAGCTGGTACTGCGCCTGCCCGGGTACGACCATGCGGGTGCGCCCCGCCGCGTCCTCGTGCCGCAGCGCGCCGTCGAGCACCCAGGTGACCAGCTCCACCCGTGCGTGCGGGTGGCGATCGAAGCCGGCCGACGGGTCCAGCAGGTGCTCGTCGCAGGCGACGACCGGGCCGAACGAGAGGTTCTCCGGGTCGTAGTGCGGGCCGGACGAGAAGCTGTGCCACGACAGGATGCCGGGCTGCGCCGTCCGGAACCGCTCGGCCGCGCGCCGCACCTCGATCACGGCCGCACCGAGTGGTCGGCGGTCCAGGCCAGCAGGTCGGCCATGGCCCACGAGTTGACGACCGACTCGATCGCGACGCCGCACCGGGCCGCCCGCTCGCAACCGTTCGGCTGCCAGTCGAGCTGGCCGGGCGCGTGGGCGTCGGTGTCGATCGAGGTCAGGCAGCCGGCCTCGACGGCCAGCCGCAGCAGCCGCTTCGGCGGGTCGAGCCGCTCCGGGCGCGAGTTGATCTCGACGGCCACGCCGAACTGCGCGCAGGCGGCGAAGACCACCTCGGCGTCGAACTGCGACTCGGCCCGGGTGCCGCGGCCGCCCGTGACGAGGCGTCCGGTGCAGTGCCCGAGGATGTCGGTGTGCGGGTTCGAGATCGCCGCGACCATGCGCGGCGTCATCTGCTCGGCCGGCATCTTCAGCTTGGAGTGGACGCTCGCCACGACGACGTCGAGCCGGGCGAGCAGGGTGGGCTTCTGGTCCAGCGTGCCGTCCTCGAGGATGTCGACCTCGATGCCGGTGAGGATCCGGAACGGCGCTCCGCCGTCGGCGGCGTAGCCGGCGTTGAGTTCGGCGACGACGTCGAGCTGCTGCTCGAGCCGCTCGACCGACAGCCCGTTGGCCACCGTCAGCCGGGGCGAGTGGTCGGTGAGCACGACGTACTCGTGGCCGATCGCGCGGGCGGCGTCGGCCATCTCCTCGATCGGCGAGCCGCCGTCGGACCAGTCCGAGTGCGTGTGGCAGTCGCCGCGCAGGGCGGCCCGGATCGCCGCCGTCGCCTCGTCCAGCGGCGTGTCCTCGGTGGCCTCGAGCCGCCGCAGGTAGACCGGCACCTCGCCGGCCAGCGACTCGGTGATGCAGCGGGCGGTGACGGCGCCGATGCCGGCCAGCTTGTCGAGCGTGCCGGCGCCGGCCCGAGCCGCGACCTCCTCGGGGGGCAGCCCGTCGACGACCTTGGCCGCGGTACGGAAGGCGCGCACCCGGTACGTCGGTTCGCGCGCGCGCTCGAGCCGGAACGCGATCTGCCGCAGGTCGGCGGCCGGGTCCCGGGCGCTGGGCATGATCGGAACGCTACCGGCGCCGGCCGTGGGAAGCTGAGCGGGTGGACGACGACGTCGACGCCGCCGGGCCGGGACGGCCCGGACTCGGCCGGCCGGGCGTGGGCCAGCAGACGATCCGCCGCATCGAGCAGGCGACCGGCCGGCTGGCCACGCAGAGCGTCGCCCGCATGGACGACGAGCTGCCGTGGTTTCGCGAGCTGCCGTCCGACCAGCGCTCGTGGGTGACACTGGTGGCCCAGGCCGGCCTGCAGTCCTACGTCGACTGGCTGCGCTCCCCCGACGACGTGCTGCGCCTGACCGGTGAGGTCTTCGCCGCAGCACCCCAGGCGATGGCCCGGTCGGTCACCCTGCAGCAGACCGTCGAGCTCGTCCGCACGGCGATCGCCGTGGCCGAGGAGAACCTGCCGCGGCTCTCGGGGCCGGACGACGAGTCGGTGGTGCGCGAGGAGTTGCTGCGGTTCAGCCGCGAACTCGCCTTCGCCGCCGCCCGCGTCTACGCGAGCGCGGCCGAGAACCGCGGCTCGTGGGACCGCCGCCTGGAGGCCCTGGTCATCGACAACCTGGTGAGCGGGTCACTGGTCGGCGACCCGCTGCCGAGCCAGCTCGCGGCGCTGGGCTGGCAGGACACCGGGCCGATCGCGGCCGTCGTCGGCAGCGCCCCCGACGGCGCGCCCGAGGCGGCGCTGAGCGCGGCGCACACCCGCGCGAACCGGCTCGGCCTCGACGCGATGGTCGGCGTCCACGGCGACCGGCTCGTCGTGGTCGTCCGCGGGGTGGTCGACCCGGCCGAGGTCGCGACCAAGCTGCTGCCGGTCTTCGCCGACGGGCCGGTCGTGGTCGGGCCGATCGCGAAGGACATCTCGGCCGCCGCCGCGGTCACCCAGGCCGCGCTGAGCGGCCTGCGGGCCGTGCACGCGTGGCCGGGCGCGCCCCGGCCGGTCAGCGCCGACGCGCTGCTGCCCGAGCGTGCCCTGGCCGGCGACGCCGAGGCGCGGGGGCAGCTCATCGAGAACGTCTACCGCCCGCTCGTCCTGGCCGGGGACGTGCTGCTCGAGACCGTCGCGGCGTTCCTGGACGCCGGCGGGGCGCTCGAGGCGACCGCCCGCTCCCTGTTCGTCCACGCGAACACGGTGCGCTACCGGCTGCGCCGGGTCGCCGAGGTCTGCGGCGAGGTACCGACCGACGCCCGCGGGGCGCTGACGCTGCGGATCGCGCTCGTCCTCGGCCGGCTCGACCCCGCGACCTAGAAGGCGCACCGGACAGGCGTTAATCGACAACACATCACCGCAACATCGCCGCAATAACCGCCTCGATGTGGCGGATACCTACAAAGGCGATCGCTGAACGCTGTGGGTGTCGCGGTCGCCACGGAGGCCGGAACGGGGTCATTGTTGGGGGTGTGATCGCTGTCTTCGCACCGGGCCAGGGCGCCCAGTCGCCCGGCATGCTCGCGCCGTGGCTCGACCTGCCGGGGGTCGCCGAGCAGGTTGCCGAGTTCTCCGAGGTCACCGGTCTCGACCTCGCCCGCCTCGGCACCACCGCCGACGCCGACGAGATCAAGGACACCGCCGTAACCCAGCCCTTGCTCGTCGCGCTGGGCGTCATCGCGGCCGGCCAGCTGGACGCGCTGTCGCCCCGGGCCGACGGTTCGGAGCAGGTCGTGGCCGGCCACAGTGTCGGTGAGCTGACCGCAGCCGCCGTCTCGGGGGCGTTGAGCGCCGTCGACGCCGTCGCGTTCGCCGCTCGGCGCGGCGCCGAGATGGCGGCCGCGTGCGCGCTGACGCCGACCGGCATGTCGGCCCTGCTCGGCGGCGACGCCGACGAGGTCGTCGCCGCCATCGAGGCCGCCGGGCTGACCGCGGCCAACCGCAACGGCTCCGGGCAGATCGTCGCCGCCGGTGCGATCGACGCACTAGAGAAGCTGGCCGCCGAGCCGCCGGCCGGGGCGCGGGTCCGCCCGCTCGCGGTCGCCGGTGCCTTCCACACGCACTTCATGGCGCCGGCCGCCGAGGCGCTCGCCGCCTACGCCGACGGGCTCACGGTCGCCGACCCGCGCCCGATCCTGCTCTCCAACGCCGACGGCTCGGCCGTCGTCACCGGCGCCGACCTGCGGGCCCGGCTCGTCCGGCAGGTCACGCTGCCGGTCCGCTGGGACCTCTGCCTGCGCACCTGCGCCGACCTGGGCGTCAACGGCGTCATCGAGCTGGCTCCCGGCGGGGTGCTGGCCGGTATCGCGAAGCGGGAACTGCCCGGCGTCGAACTGGTCGCCGTCAAGTCGCCGGACGACCTCGACCGCGCCCGCACGCTGTTCGCCAGCCGGCCGGAGCACGGGCAGGGCGAGCACACGCCGGAGTTCCGCGTCGTCGTCACGCCCGCCAAGGGCGTCTTCACCCGGGCCGAGTCGATCGCCGAGGGCCAGCCCGTCGCCCGCGGCGCCCGGCTCGGCACCGTGCGCACCAACCGCGACGAGCACCCGATCATCGCCGGCAACGCCGGGGTGCTCGCCGAGTGGCTCGCACACGACGGCGACATCGTCGCGGCCGGCCTGCCGGTTGCCCGCCTGGCCGACGGAACGGACGACTGACGTGACCAACCTCCAACCCGCCCACGGTGCCGCCGGCGACCCGCATCCTCGGGTTCGGGCACTACCGGCCGGCCAACGTCGTCACCAACCACGACCTGATCGCCCGCGGCGTCGACACCGACGACGAGTGGATCAAGACCCGGGTCGGGATCGCCGAGCGCCGCTGGGCCGATCCGGACGAGACGGTCGTCGACCTGGCCGAGCAGGCCGGCGAGCAAGGCGCTGGCCGCGAGCGGTGTCTCGACCGATGACGTCGACCTCGTGCTCGTCGCCACCTGCACCATGCCCACGCCGGTCCCGGCCGCCGCGCCGCAGCTCGCGGCCCGGCTCGGCATCGAGGCGCCCGGCGCCTACGACGTCAACTCCGGCTGCTCCGGCTTCGTCTACGCGCTCAACGCGGCGTCGGCCGCCGTCCAGACCGGCCAGGCGCGGCAACGTGCTCGTCGTCGCGGCCGAGCGGTTCTCCGGCTGGCTCGACATGACCGACCGCAGCACCTGCATCATCCTCGGCGACGGCGCCGGCGCCGCGGTCGTCGGCGCCGTCCGACACCGTCGGCCTCGGCCCGGTCGTGTGGGGCAGCGACGGCGCCCAGTCCGACACGGTCGTCATCGACGAGCAGAGCCGCTTCTTCCGCCAGGAGGGCCAGGCGGTCTACCGCTGGGCCACCGGGCAGATGGCGCCGATCGCGCTCGAGGCCTGCGCGCCGGGCCGGCGTCGACGCTCGAGGACATCGCCGCCTTCGTGCCGCACCAGGCCAACCTGCGCATCATCGACTCGCTGGCCAAGCGCATCGGCGCTGCCGAACGCGGTCGTCGCCCGCGACATCGTCACCTCGGGCAACACCTCGGCGGCGACCATCCCGCTCGCGCTGTCGCGGATGGTCGAGGCCGGCGAGATCCCGTCCGGCGCGCCGGTGCTGCTGCTGGGCTTCGGCTCCGGGCTGGCCTACGCCGGCCAGGTCGTCCTCGCGCCCGTAACGTTCGGCCTGGCCGTGCCCGACCGGGCGGCCGCCATCCCAACCGAAAGGAACCCCGTGACCGTGGCCGAGAACATCCTCGCAGGGCTCGCCGCATCCTCGAAGAGGTCGCCGACGTCGACGCCCGCGGACGTCACCCCCGAGAAGAGCTTCGTCGACGACCTCGACGTCGACTCGCTGTCCATGGTCGAGGTCGCGATGGCCGTCGAGGAGAAGTTCGGCGTCAAGATCCCCGACGACGAGCTGTCGGAGCTCAAGACCGTCGGCGACGCCGTCTCCTACATCGAGCAGCCTCACGCAGCGACGAGGCTTCATGATCGTGACGTCGCACGACGAGGTCGTCGTCACCGGGCTCGGGGCCACCACCCCGCTCGGTGGCGACGTCGCGACGTTCTGGACCGGCCTGCTCGAGGGCCGGTCCGGCGTCGTCGCGCTGACCGAGGACTGGGCGCGCCGACCTGCCGGTGCGCATCGCGGCCCGGATGGCCGTCGACCCGACCGAGGTGCTGCCGCGCGTCCAGGCCCGGCGCCTCGACCGCAGCGAGCAGGCCGCGATCGTCGCCGCCCGCGCAGGCCTGGGCCGACGCCGGCTTCGAGGGGCGGGCCGAGCGACAACGGCCTGGACCCGACCCGGGTCGCCGTCGTCATCGGCACCGGCATCGGCGGGGTCACCTGCCTGCTCGGCCAGTACGACATCCTGCTCGAGAAGGGCCCGGGCCGGGTCTCGCCGCTGCTCATCCCGATGAACATGCCCAACGGCCCGGCCGCCTACGTCGGGCTCGAGTTCGGCGCCCAGGCCGGGGTGCACACCACGGTGAGCGCCTGCGCCTCCGGCGCCGAGGCGATCGCGCTACGGGCTCGACCTGATCCAGCTCGACCGGGCCGACGTCGTCGTCGTCGGCGGCACCGAGGCCTGCATCCACCCGCTGCAACATCGCCGGCTTCGCCCAGATGCGGGCGATGTCGACCCGCAACGACGAGCCCGCAGCGCGCGTCCCGCCCGTTCGACAAGGGCCGCGACGGTTTCGTGCTCGGCGAGGGCGCCGGCGTGCTCGTGCTCGAGCGGGCCGCGCTCGGCCGCCGGCGCGCGGCCGCACGCCGTACGCGGTGCTGGCCGGCGCGGGCATCACCGCCGACGCCTACGACATCGTCGCGCCCGACCCGAGGGCGACGGCCAGCAGCGGGCCGCGCTCTCGGCCCTGCGCGCGCGCGGGGCTCGACGCCGCCGACGTCGCCCACGTCAACGCGCACGCCACGTCGACCCCGGTCGGCGACTGGCGCCGAGGCGAACTGCGATCGCCGACCTGCTCGGCGAGCACACCGTCGTCACGCGCCACCAAGTCGATGACCGGCCACCTGCTCGGCGCGGCCGGCGCGATCGAGGCGATCGCCACCGTGCTCGCCGTCCAGAACGACGTCGTCCCGCCGACGATCAACCTCGACGACCCGGACGACGAGCTGCGGGTCGACGTGCCCGGACGAGGCCCGCGAGATGCCGGTGCCCGGCCGCCGTCAACGACTCGTTCGGCTTCGGCGGCCACAACGTCGCCCTGCTCTTCCGCAAGGCCTAGGAGCGTCCCGTGACCGACCCTGACCGCACCGCCCGTCGACGCCGAGTGCATCGACCCCCGCGATCCCGGTCCTGCGGCTCGAGAAGCTCTTCGACGCCGGCTCGATGCGAGCTGCTGCGCCCGCGCGACGACAGCGGCGTGGTCGCGGCGCGCGGGCAGGATCAACGGCAGCGCCGGCGACGGCGTTCTGCACCGACGCCACCGTGATGGGCGGCGCGATGGGCATCGGCCGGCTGCCGGCACATCGTCGACGCGATCGACCTCGCCGTGCGCGAGCGGGTGCCGGTGATCGGGCTCTGGCACTCCGGCGGCGCGCGGCTGGCCGAGGGCGTCGAGGCGCTGCACGCGGTCGGCCTGGTGTTCCAGGCGATGATCCGGGCGTCCGGGCGGGTCCCGCAGATCTCGGTCGTGCTCGGCCCGGCCGCCGGCGGCGCGGCCTACGGCCCGGCGCTCACCGACATCGTGATCATGTCGACCGGCGGCCGCGTGTTCGTCACCGGCCCGGACGTCGTCCGCTCGGTCACCGGCGAGAACGTCGACATGGAGTCGCTCGGCGGCCCGGACACGCACGGCCGGCGCAGCGGCGTCGTCCACGTGGTCACCGACGACGAGGACGCCGCCATCGCCGCGCGCCCAGTCGGTCACCGTCGCTGCTCGCCCGGCCAGGGCAGCTTCGACCCGGCCCAGGTCGGGCCGCCGCACGACATCGGCGCGCTGCTGCCCGAGCAACCCCAAGCGCGCCTACGACGTGCACCCGCATCGTCGCCGGCGATCCTCGACGAGGGCGGCTTCATCGAGCTGCACGCGCGAGTGGGCGCCGAACATCGTCACCGGCCTCGGCCGGCTCACCGGCCGCACCGTCGGCGTCATCGCCAACAACCCGCTGCGCCTCGGCGGCTGCCTCGACTCGCCGTCGGCGGAGAAGGCCGCACGGTTCGTGCGGATGTGCGACGCGTTCGGGGTGCCGCTGGTCGTGCTCGTCGACGTCCCGGGCTACCTGCCGGGCGTCGGCCAGGAGTGGGACGGCATCGTGCGCCGCGGCGCCAAGCTGCTGCACGCGTTCGGCGAGGCGGTGGTGCCGCGGGTGACGCTGGTGACCCGCAAGACCTACGGCGGCGCCTACATCGCGATGAACTCCCGCGCGCTCGGCGCGACCGAAGGTGTTCGCCTGGCCCGGCGCCGAGGTCGCGGTCATGGGCGCGTCGGCCGCGGTCGGCATCCTGCACCGCAAGAAGCTGGCCGCGGCGCCGCCCGGCGAGCGCGAGGCGCTGCACGCCCAGCTCGCCGAGGAGCACGAGCGGATCGCCGGCGGGGTCGCCCGGGCGATGGAGCTCGGCGTCGTCGACGAGCTGATCGACCCGTCGCGCACCCGGGCTGCCCTGGCCGAGGCGCTGGCGGCGGCGCCGGCCGGGCGCGGGGCGCACGGCAACATCCCGCTGTAGGCCCGGCGCCCCTCAGGGGCGCCACCAGGGGCGGGCCCGGGCCGCCGCGACCTGCGCGGCCGGTTCCAGCAGGGACGGGCGCAGCTGCTCGACGTCGCCGACGTACTGCCCGCTCCACAGCAGCTGCTCGGCGTGGGTCGCGGCCGCGGCCTCGGTCCCCACCACCGGTAGCACCACCTCGAGGAACGACTCCACCTCACCGCCGGCACCGTCGGCCCCGGGCGGCTCGCGGCGCGGGTCGGCGAAGCGGCGGGCGAGGGTCGCGTACCAGTCGGCTACCCGCTCGGTGCGCCGCTGCAGGATCGCGGCCGGCTGCTCCAGCTGCTCGTGCACGGCGTGATCGTCCGACGCGTCGCCGTGCAGGTGCTTGATCGCGGTCGCGGCCAGCCGCACCCGGGCCGCCCCGTTGGCCAGGGCGGCGACGCTCGGCAGCGGCACCTGCTTGCTGCCCCGTTCGGCGAGGTACTGCCGCAGCGCGTCGTCCAGGCGCTGCCCGGCCGCCACCGCCGCCCCGCCGAGCTCGGGCGGGTTGGGCCGGGCGCCGGTGAGGTGCGTGACGGCCTCGCGCAGGTACTCGGCGGCGCTGCCGTACGCATCGCCGAGCGCGAGGCTGAGCGCGGCTCCGGCGCCGCGCGGCCAGAAGAGCAGGCCGGCGCCGAAGCTGGCCAGGCAGCCGAGGGCGACGTCCTCGATCCGCAGCACCCCGATCCGCCAGCCGGCCGGCGCGATGATGTTGAACAGGATGATCACCAGCAAGGTGAAGCCGGCCTGCCCGGCCTCGAACGAGATGACCGCCGGCGCCAGCGCGGCCACCAGGATGACAACCGGCAGCAGCGGCCAGAGCACCGCATGGCTCGTCCCGAGCACGGCCACCAGCGCGCCGCCGACGGCGAAGCCGACGACGGTCCCGAGCAGCGCCCGGGCCGCGGTGGAGCCGGTCGAGAGAGCGTTCGACCGCAGCACCGACAGCGCGCCGAGGCCGATCCAGAACGCGTTCTGCGCGTCCACGACCCGGGACAGCAGCACGGCGAGGGCCAGCCCGACCCCGCCCCGCACGCTGTTCTGCAGGGAGACCGAGTGGCGGTTGAGCCGGTCGCCGGTCGCCCGGCGGACGATCTGGACGCTGCCGAGTTCGTCGGCGGTCACCCGGCGCCCGGTGAGCTTCGCCCACCACGGCCGGGAGTCTGCGGCGGCGATCAACCCCACCGTGTGGCCGGCCAGGGCGACGACGTAGCCGAGTTCGTGCGCGGCATACAGCGGGCGTTCGAACTCCCCGCGCGGCCCGCCGCCGTCGGTGGGCCCGACCCCGGCCCGCAGGTCACTCAGCGCCTCGCGGGCGACCCCGGCGCGGGCGTGCTCGAGCTCGGCCAGGCAGACCTCGAGGCTCGCGCAGACCCGCGGGTCGGGGCCGCCGGCCGGGTAGTCGAGCGTGTCGCCGGCCGAGCACAGGACGGCGGCCGCGGCCGACCGCAGCGCCTGCCCGTTCGCCGGCCACTGCTCGGGCGCGTCCGCACACGCATTGACGACGGTGATCGACAGCCATTCGAGCTCGTCCACCAGCCGGATCAGCAGCCGGGCCCCGGTGCTGAGCCCGGCCGTTCGGGTCGCGGAGCTGCTGAACGTGGCCCGTAGCTCCCGGGCCGCCGACCGCATGGCGACCAACCGGTCGCCGGCCGTCGTCGCCGGCTGGTCGAGGTCGAGCATGACCGCCATCGCCCGGCAGAGGGCGGCGGCGCGGACCCGCAGCTGGTCCTGATCCCGCGGCGGCCAGACGAACAGCGCGACCGGCAGGCAGACCGCGACCGCGATACCCCAGCCGGCCAGCCGCGACGGCACGTCGGCCCGGACGCTCGGCAGCATCACCGCGAGGATGAAGCCCAGCAGCGCCGCCTGCGCCCCCGCGCCGATCATCGAGCTGATGCCGCCGGCGAACAGGACGGCGAAGGTCACGACCGCCATCGAGGCGACGGCCAGCCAGTCCGGGGTGGCGAGCGCGGTGCCGACGCTGATCAGCACGACGCCCGCGCCCGCCAGCGTCAGGTACGCGGCGGCGCGGGTGGCCAGGCTGCCGGTGAAGTTCGTGAACAGCAGCAGGGCGAAGGATCCGAAGGCGGCGAAGGTCGCCACCTGCGGGTTGCCGATGGCCTCGGCACCGATCGCGAAGTTCGCCGGCACGACGACCGCGGCCTTGACCGCCCGGCGCAGCGCGAACCAGCGCGGGTCACGCGCCGCGAGCCACCGCCACAACGTCAGTGGACCAAGCTGCGCCAGTCGGCCGGCACGCGTCCGGCCGGACCGGGCACCGGCTGGTCGACCGGCCGGTTCTGGGGGTCGGCGAGCCGCGGCCCGTCGTAGTAGTCGGCGCGCTGGTAGTCCCAGAACCAGGTCTCACCCGGCTCGAAGCTCTGGACGATCGGGTGCCCGCTGGCGGCCGCGTGCGCGCTCGCGTGCTGCGACGGCGAGCTGTCGCAGCAGCCGACGTGCCCGCACTGCGCGCAGCGGCGCAGGTGCACCCACCAGCCCTCGGCGGCGTCACACTCGACGCAGCCGGGGCCGCTCGGCGGGACCGCGGGGTCGACGGCGCTCATGGCAGCTCCCTCTCGACGTCGGGGTCGGCGTCCGTCATCGGCAGCCGGACCCGGAAGCGGGTGTCGCCCGGGACCGACTCGACACTGAGATCGCCGTGGTGCTTGTTGACGACGATGCGCCACGAGATGTCGAGGCCCAGCCCGGTGCCCTCGCCGACCGGCTTGGTGGTGAAGAACGGCTCGAAGATCCGCCCGACGACGTCGTCGGGGATGCCGGGGCCGGTGTCGGCGATCTCGACCTCGAGGCGGTCGTCCACGCGAGCCGTGCGGATGGTCAGCGTGCCGTGGCCGCCCATCGCCTGCAGCGCGTTGACGATCAGGTTCGTCCAGACCTGGTTGAGTTCGGCGCCGTAGACCGGGATGTCGGGCAGCGAGCGGTCGTAGTCCTTGACGACCCGCACGTCGCCGATCTTGCGGCTGAGCATCACGAGCGTGCTGTCGATCAGCTCGTGCACGTCGAGCACCTGGTGCGGCGCGCGATCCATCTGCGAGTACTGCTTGGCCGCGGTGACGAGCGTCGAGATCCGCGTCGTGGAGTCCTCGATCTCGTTCATCAGCAGCTCGGTCTCGAGCGTGTAGTTCAACCAGCGGATCGCGCCTTCGAGCATGCCGTCGTCGACGACCTCGACGACCTCGTCGAGCCAGCTGACGTCGAGGCCCGACTGGACGAAGGTCGGGGCGAGGTCCCAGGCGTCGGCGAGGCCGTGCTCCTCGAACCAGTCGCCCATCCGGTCCTCGCGGTCGGCGGCCTCCATCGGGGCCAGGTCGGGGGCCTTGGCCACCTGCTCGACCGCCCGCTCCTGCAGCCCGATCAGCGTCTCGAGCTGGCGGCGGTCCCAGGCGCCGCCGGCGATCACGGCGAGCTTGTGCCGCATCCCGGCCACCCGGTTGCGCAGCGCGGAGGTCGCCGAGACCGCGGCCGAGGCCGGGTTGTTGAGCTCGTGGGTCAGCCCGGCCGACAGCGAGCCGAGGGCCAGCAGCCGCTCCCGCTCGCCGACCACGCGCTGGGTGTTGCGGGTGCCGTAGAAGACACCTTCGAGCAGGTGCAGGGCCATCGGGAACCACTGCCGCATCAGCTCGGTGAAGTGCTCGGCGCTGAGAACGTAGAACCGCGACGGCGTGACGGCCCGCAGCGTGGCGTTGTAGGTCTGGCCCTCCCGGTCGCCGAGGAACGCCGCCCAGGCCCCGGCGTAGACGCCGCGGTGATCGGTGCGGGTCGTCTCGACGTCGTCGCCACCGACGCGGCGGGAAAGGGCGACGGTGCCTTCGAGCAGCACGTAGAAGCAGGTCGCCGGCTCGCCCTCCTGCAGCACGACGCCGGCGTCGTGCTGCTCGATCGCGCCGCGCACGCAGAGCCATTCCAGCTGCTCCTCGGAGAGCTTCTCGAACAGGAACAGCGTGCGCAGCTCGTCGATGCTGCACGGCAGGCTCTCGACCATCTACAGCCCCTCGAGGTAACGGTGGACGAGCATCACGGCCATGGCGCCCTCGCCGACGGCCGATGCAACTCGCTTGGCCGACTCGGCCCGCACGTCGCCCGCGGCGAAGACGCCGGGGACGCTCGTCTCCAGGTGGAACGGCGAGCGGTCGAGGATCCATCCCGGCGGCCGGCCACCGTCGGCGGCGAGGTCGGGGCCGGCGACGACGAAGCCGCGCTGGTCGCGGACGACGACGCCGTCGAGCCAGTCCGTGCGCGGCGCGGCGCCGATGAAGACGAACAGGTAGCCGGCGTAGACCGTCTCGACCTCGCCGGTGGCGTTGTCGCGCAGCGTCAGCTTCTCCAGGTGCTCCTCACCGTGGGCCTCGACCACCTCGGTGCAGGTGCGCACCGTGATGTTGTCGATGGCGGCGAGCTGCTGGATCAGGTAGTACGACATCGACGATTCGAGCGAGCGCCCGCGCACGAGCAGGGTCACCGACCGGGCGCCCTTGGACAGGTAGGCCGCGGCCTGCCCGGCCGAGTTGGCCCCGCCGACGATGTAGACGTCCTGACCGGCGCAGCCGGCCGCCTCGGTCAGCGCCGAGCCGTAGATAGACGCCGCAGCCGGTCAGCTTCGTCGAGCCCGGGCGCGGTCAGCTGCTGGTAGGCGACGCCGGTCGCCAGGATCACCGTGTGGGCGTCGACCGAGGCGCCGTCGGCGAACCGCACCGTGCGGGCCGACCCGTTCACCTCGAGCCCGACGACGTCGCGGGTGGTGATCAGCTCGGCGCCGAACTTCATCGCCTGCCGCCGGGCGCGCTCGGTGAGCTGGGCGCCGGAGACGCCGTCGGGGAAGCCGAGGTAGTTCTCGATCCGGGAGCTCTGCCCGGCCTGCCCGCCGGTCGCCGTGCGCTCGACGAGGACGGTCCGCAGCCCCTCGGATGCGCCGTACACCGCCGACGCCCAGCCCGGCCGGACCGCCGCCGATGACGACGAGGTCGTAGAAGTCCTTCGCCGGGGCGGTCGCCAGCCCGACGTTGGCGGCGAGCTCGGCGTCGGTGGGCGCGATGAGCGCGGTGCCGTCCGGGCCGACGACGAGCGGCAGCTCCTGGCCGTCCGCGCCGGCGGCGTCGAGCAGGCGCCGCCCCTCCGGCGTCTCGGAGGAGTACCAGCGGTAGGGCACCTGGTTGCGGGCGAGGAACTCGCGGACCTCCGACGAGCGGGCCGACCAGCGGTGCCCGACGACCTTGGTCTCCTCGACCGGCCGGTGGTCGATCGCGGCCCAGGCCTCGAGCTGGGCGTCGATGACCGGGTAGAGCTTCTCCTCGGCGGATCCCACGGCTTGAGCAGGTAGTAGTCGAGGTCGACGACGTTGATGGCCTCGATCGCGGCGCCGGTGTCGGCGTAGGCCGTCAGCAGGACGCGCCGCGCGGCCGGGTAGACGTCCATCGCGGCCTCGAGGAACTCGAGGCCGTTCATCCGCGGCATCCGGTAGTCGGCGAGCATGACCGCGACCGAGTCGCCGCGCAGCTTCATCTCGCGCAACGCCTCGAGCGCCTGCTCGCCGGATTCGGCCCGGACGATCCGGTGGTTGTCGCCGTAGCGGCGCCGCAGGTCGCGGGCCACCGCCCGGGAGACCCCCGGATCGTCGTCGACGGTCAGGATGGAGGTGCGCGCGGTCTCGCGGCGGGCGGCGGTCGGTGAACCCACGAAGGGGAGCCTACGGCCGAGAGGCGGCGAATTTCACCAGTCAGACCACCTGGTGCAAGAGGGTCACCGGGGCCCCGTCGCCCCCCTGGCGGTAGGGCTCGAGCTCGGCGTCCCAGGCCGACCCCAGGAGTTCGGCCAGGCCGTGCGCGAATTCGTCGGAGCTGCGGGCCCGGTTCATCAGCCCGCGCAACCGCTCCTCGCCCACGACCACGTCGCCGTTGGCCGAGATCATGCTGCGGTGGAACCCCCGGCCGGGGACGTACGCGAGCCGCTCGCCGTCGCTCGCCGACGTCCCGTCCTCGGTGATCTCGAAGACGAGCATGGGCCAGGGGCGCAAGGCGGCGGCGAGCTGGGCGGCGGTGCCGACCGGGCCGACCCAGGCGGCTTCGGCCCGCAGGTGCGTCGGGGCAGCCGGCTGGCCGCTCCACTGCAGGCGGGCCGGGCGGCCGAGCACGCCGGCGAGCGCCCACTCGACGTGCGGGGCCAGGGCGGACGGGCAGCAGTGCATGAAGACGACACCGCGGGTGCTGGGCACGGCACGGCTGCCTTCAGTGCGGGCATTCGACATCGCACACCTCCCTGGTTCGACGGCGACGCCTTCCCCAGCGGTCCGTGCCACATCCAGAGGTGTGTGTGGCCCATTGTGGCGTATGAGGCCCCTGTTACGCCAGCCGCCGGGCGGGGCGCGGTTTGCCGGGAATTCAGGACTCCAGGGCCAGCCGCACGCCGAACGCAACCAGGACGCTGCCGGTCAGCGCGTCGAGGCGGCGGCGGATCCGCGGCGTCCCCATCCAGCCGGTGACCCGGGAGGCGAGCGCGAGCAGCACGACGTAGTACGCGATCGACAGCGCGATGAACACCGCGCCGAACAGCAGCGACGTGAGCCCGACCGGGTAGCCGGAGGGCACGAAGCCGGGCAGGAACGTGACGAAGAAGACGCCGACCTTCGGGTTCAGCAGGTTGGTGACCAGGCCGGCGGTGAAACCGGAGCCGAGCAGGCCCCGCCGTCCCTCGGCCGCCGCTGCCGGGAGGGCCGGGCGCCGGAACGCCCGCAGCGACTGCACGCCGAGCCAGGCGAGGTAGCAGGCGCCGACGATCCGCAGGGCGGCGTAGGCGACCTCGCTCGCGCGGAGCACGGCGGCCAGCCCCAGGGCCGCGACCGAGATCCAGATCGTCAGCCCGACGAGGATGCCGCCGGCCGTGGCCAGGCCGGCCCGGCGCCCGCCGCGCACGATGCTGCGGACGGTGACCAGGGTGTCCGGGCCGGGCAGCAGGACGATGAGGGTCGCCGCCACGGTGAAGGTGGCCAGCGCGAGCAGCATGAGGGCAATCTACGGCCGCGGGCGCCGGGCCGCACCGTCCATTCCGGGGCCGGCGGCCCGCAGCTCTGCCCGGCGGTTGGCCGAGCACACCGACATGACGATCCGTGGTGTGCGGGCAAGTGGGTCAACTACCGTCACCTCTGCCCCTCCGCTGCGAAGGAGACCCGATGACGGACGCACCCGAGAGCATCGTGATCGTCGGCGCTGGGCTGGCCGGCGCGAAGGCGGCCCAGGCCTTGCGCGAACGGGGCTACGACGGCCGGGTCGGCCTGATCGGCGACGAGGCCGAGCTGCCGTACGAGCGGCCGCCGCTGTCGAAGGGCTATCTCGCCGGACAGGCGTCGTTCGACGACGCCGTCGTGCACCCGGCGCCCTGGTACGACGAGCAGCGCATCGAGCTGCGCCTCGGCGCGCACGTGACCGCGATCGACCGCGACCGCAACGAGGTCGAGCTGGCCGGCGGCGAACGGGTCCGCTACGGCGCCTTGCTGCTGGCCACCGGGGCCGAACCCCGCCGGCTCTCGATTCCCGGCGCCGAGACGGCGCTGTCCCTGCGGACCCGGGCTGATTCGGACGAGATCCGCGCCGCCTTCGGCGCGGGGCGGCGCCTCGTCCTCATCGGCGCGGGCTGGATCGGGCTGGAGGTCGCAGCCGCCGCCCGCACCGCCGGCACCGACGTCACCGTGCTCGAGTCGGCGGACTTGCCGTTGCTGGCCGTCCTGGGCGAGCAGATGGCCACCGTCTTCGCCGACCTGCACCGCGAGCACGGGGTCGACCTGCGCCTCGGCGTGTCCGTGGCCGCGATCGAGGCCGACGGCGTCCGGCTCGCCGACGGCAGCGTCGTCCCGGCCGATGCGGTCGTCGTCGGAGTCGGGGTGCGGCCGCGCACCGAACTGGCCGAGGCGGCCGGGCTCGAGGTGGACAACGGCGTGCTGGTGGATGCGCAGCTGCGCACGAGCGACCCGGCGATCTTCGCGGTGGGCGACATCGCGAACCACGACCATCCCGTGCTCGGCCGGCGCGTGCGGGTCGAGCACTGGGCCGCCGCGCTCAACCAGGGCCCGGCCGCGGCCGCCGCGATGCTCGGCGGCAGCGAACCGTACGCCGAGCTGCCGTACTTCTTCAGCGACCAGTACGACCTCGGCATGGAGTACATCGGGTACGCACCGCCCGACTCGTACTCGCAGGTCGTCGTGCGGGGTGATGCGGCCGGGCGCGAGTTCGTGGCGTTCTGGCTTGACGGATCGGATCGGATTCTCGCCGCGATGAACGTCAACGTGTGGGACGTCGTGGACGAGATCAAGCCGCTGATCATCGGCGGGACCCCGGTCGACCGGGCGAAGCTGGCCGACCCGGACATCGCGATCGGCGCGGCTGCCCGCCAGTGACCGACGGCCAAGCGACCTGCGCGGTTCTGGTTGACGAATGGGTTGTCGTCGACGACGGACATCCGATCCGGGTCGGTGACGCTGGCGCTTGGGGCGTGCGACCGCCGAACGAAGACGAAGCAGCGTTCGTCGCCCCTGTCAGGCAAAGTCGAGCCACGCCCCACGAGGCCGAGCTACCCGTCTTCGTCTGGCATGCGGAGGACCCTGAGCCTCCCGTCAAGGTCACCGGCCGCGTCGTCTCCATCCGAGCCCTGGTGCGAGACACGGGACCGAGCGCCTCACGCACGCATTCGTCGCGGCTCGTGACTGAGGCATGGATCGACTGGAGTGTCGAGGCCTATCTGATCGACATCGCGGGAACCATCCGCCCGTATCTGTAGGCGATTCGACGTCTGCGCCGCAGACGGGATGCTCCACGATGGACAGGCCACGAGCATGTTCGGTCAGGTGCGTCGCGCGGTGGACGCGCCGCGGACCGTCGAGATGAGCGCGACCGCGCAGGAGCAGCACCGGGCGTCAAGCGGCGCGCCTGAGCCGATCGGCAAGGCATTGCTCCACATGGCTTGCTGGTGTCGTCGTTCCGGGTGGGTCGGGTGGTCGGCTGTGGTAGCGGTGACCGGTAGGGGTGACCGTGACGATCTCCGGCCCGTTGGGGTGCGTGATCCAGTGGGGGGCTTGTTTGGCGTGGTTGCAGGCCTGGCAGTAGCCCTGCCCGTTGTCGATGCTGGTCTTGCCGCCGTGGGCGACCGGCGTGACGTGGTCGGTGTGCCGGATCGGGGCGTCGCACCAGGGGGTGCGGCACTGCTGGTCGCGCAGCCGCAGGAAGCGGCGCTGCCCGGCGGTGAACGCGCGGCGGCGGGTCTCCATCGCGAGCAGTTCGCCGGTGCCGGGGCGGGTGAACAGCCGGCGGATCCACCTCGGGGTCGACCCGGCCGGCGCGTGGATCAGGTCCCGGGCGGCGGGGGCCGGGATGGGGCCGTAGCCGTCGAGGTGGGCGGGTTCGCCACCGCCGTCGAGCAGGGACTCGGCGGTGATGACGAGGTTGATCTCGACCGGCACGTCCGCGGCAACCGCCTGGCCGGTGAGCCGTTCGACCAGGGTGTCGGCCATGACCTGCCCCCGCCCACGCCCGTCGCCCGCGGCGGTGGCGGTGTCGGCCGCGCGGGTCAGCGCGGCGTAGGCGGCCACTCCTTGGGCGACCGGCAGCAGGGCCGTGAGCCGGGCCATCGTGTCCGGGGCCGGGCGCAGGGTGACCCGCCGATCGTTGGCCGCGGCCCGGATCCGCTCCACGAACCCGTGCGGGTCGAGGCGGTAGGCGGCCTTCTTCGCCTCGGCCTCCACCCGCCGATCCCCCAGCGCCTCGAGCCGCGGGGCGAGGTCACGATCCACGGCCGCGCGGTGCGGGCGGGACAGCCAGGCGGTCTCGCGGGCCACGATCATCGCCCGCCACTCACTGATCTGCCCGGCCTGCAGCGCGGCGAACGTGCCCGGCAACTCGCGGGTGAGGATGCTCGCCCAGCCGACGTAGCGGGTGGCGTGGAACGGGGAGACCCGGCGGGCCAGCCCGACCTGGGCCGCGATCCCCCGCCCGACCCGCTCGCCCGGCACCCCGGCCGCGGCCTGCTCGAGGCGCTGCGACGCGGCGAACGCCGCGGTCTCGCGGGCCTGGGCCGCCGCCGCGGCCGACTTCAACTCCTCCAACACCCGGATCCGGTCGATCCGCACCCCGTCATCCCCGGCCGCCGGCGGCGCCGCCAGCGACGCGACCAGCGCGCGCACGTCGGCGACCATCGGGTCACTCGGCGCGGATGCGAACATACGTGCCATTCTATCGGTGCGACCACGACCGGACAAGATCGATTCCAGCCTGTGGACAAGCGACGCCGACGCCGCGGGCGCCGGTGGTCAGTCGACCAGCGCGGGCAGAACCTCGCCGAGTGGCGCCTCGAGCTTCAGGGCGGCCAAGGGATCACCCCGCGTCTCCCCCTGGTTGACGATCCCCACCGGGATGCCGAGCGCCGCCGCCCGCCGCACGAAGCGAAGCCCGGACATCACGGTCAGCGACGAGCCCAGCACCAGCAGGGCGGCCGCGGCCTCGACCAGCGAGAAGCACGCGTCGACCCGCGGCCGGGGCACGTTCTCGCCGAAGAACACCACGTCCGGCTTCACCAGATCGGACGAGCAGTAGCGGCACCCGACCGGGACGAAGCCGTCCAACTCGTCGTCGGACAGGTCGACGTCACCGTCCGGGTTGACGTGCGCGAACGCGGCGACGAACCCGGCGTTCACCTCCCGCAGCCGCTCGTCGAGCGAGGTCCGCGTCTCGCGTAGCCCACACGACAGGCACACCACGAGATCGAGCCCGCCGTGCAACTCGATGACGTCCCGGGCGCCCGCGGCCTGGTGCAGCCCGTCCACGTTCTGCGTGATGATCCCGTCGATCAGCCCGCGGTGCTGCAGGGCGGCGACGGCGTGATGGCCGGCGTTGGGCCGGGCCCGGGCGATCTGCCGCCAGCCGAGGTAGCTGCGGGCCCAGTACCGGTGCCGCGCCTCGGGCGAGCCGACGAATGCCTGGTAGGTCATGGGCGCGTGCCGGCGCAGCGCTCCGGACGGGCCGCGGTAGTCCGGGATTCCCGACTCGGTCGAGAGCCCGGCGCCGCTCAGCACGACGACGCGCCCGCCGTGCACCAGCGAGCGCAGCCCGGACTCGACGGCGACGGTCACCGCTCCATGGTGCCTCAGCGGCCGGACTCAGACCTCGTCGGCCAGCGCGTGACCGTAGCGGTCCTCGACCCGCTGCCGCAACGCCTTGTCCGCCCGGGACGCGGGCTGGATGAACACCTCGCCGAGGATGTCGAACTTCTCCCGCAGCTGGCCGTCCAGGCGGATGCAGGCGTTCTCCAGGTCGGCCGCTGTGAACGAGTCGACGAAGTCGACCCGCAGGCAGAGCAGCACGCTGTCCGAACCGACGAGCATGGTCAGCAGGTCGACGACGTCGTCGATCTCCTTCTGCGTCTCGAGGAAGGCCTCGATCTCGCGCAGCAGCCGCGGGTCCGCCTGCCGCCCGACGAGCAGCGTCTGGCAGGCCCGGGCCAGCACGAAGGCGACGCAGAGCAGCAGCACGCCGATCGCCACCGACGCCGCACCGTCCCAGAAGGCCGACCCGGTCAGCTGATGCAGTCCGACGCCGAGCGCGGCGAGCGCCAGGCCGATGATCGCCGCGCTGTCCTCGAGGAAGACGCTGTTGACAGTGGGGTCGCGGGGCGTGCGCAGGTACGCCGCGATCGAGCGGTGGGCCCGGGCGGTCTCGCTGCGCATCTGCCCGGCAGCCTGCCGCAGCGAGATGCCCTCGAGGATCGCGGCCAGCGCGAGCACCGGGTAGTTGATCCAGATGTGCTCGCCGCTCTCACCCGCGCCGAAGATCGCACCGATCCCTTCGTAGAAGGAGAAGCCGGCGCCGGAGACGAAGATGGCGATCGCGGCCAGCATCGACCAGAAGTAGCGCTCCTTGCCGTAGCCGAACGGGTGCGACGAGTCGGCCGGCTTGCGCGAGCGCCGCTGCGCGACGAGCAGCAGCAGCTCGGTCGTGCTGTCGCCGGCCGAGTGCGCGGCCTCCGACATCAGGGCGGACGAACCGGTGATCAGGCCGGCCACGAGCTTGAGCAGGCCGACCCCCAGATTCGCCCCGAGGGCGAGCAGCACGGTGAGGGTGCTCTCCTGCTCGTCGCCGGCCACTCGACGAGCCTGCCCGGCGCCGCCCTCGGACTACCGCCGGCGCACGGTTTCACATGGCGACCGCTTCACAACAGGAAGCGCTCGGTGTACGCGGCGAAGCGCGCGTCCACCTCCTCGCCGGTCACCCCGAAGTCGGTCAGCGTGTACTTGTGTGCCGGGGCCCGGTGCCCGGTGCGGCTCGCGCCGTCCTCCGCGACCACCGCCGCCCGCACCGCGTCCGTCCAGGGCAGGTCGAAGTGCCGGTAGACCGACTCGACCGTGCCCACCGGATCGGCGACGAGGTCGCGGTACTGCACGTCGAAGAAGTGCCCGGGGTCGTGCCGGGCCCGCCCGGCCAGCGTCAGCTCGGCCCCGCGGCCCAGCAGGTCGAGCTGGTCCCGGCCGACGGTCTCCCCGACGAACCGGTTCGAGTAGCCGCGCGTTGCCAGCGAGCTGAGGCTGCAGCTCGACGCCAGGGTTGTCCGCATCTCGCGATGGGTCTGCACGATGAGGGCGTCCGGGTAGACCGCGAGCAGCGCGTCCAACGCGAAGAGGTGGCTCGGGTTCTTCAGCACCCACCGTTTCTCCGGCTCGTTCGCCCCGATGAGGGCAAGGTTGCGCCGGTGCCGCCGGTAGGCCGGGGTCCAGTCCTGCTCGGCCAGCCAGGCCGAGTAGGTGGGGACGTGCCCGAGCGATTCGTACGACACCGACATCGCCGACTGCCGCAGCAGCTGCCAGCACTCCTCGACCGTGTCGGCCGCGATGTAGTGGACGCCACCGAAGCCGGGGTTCGCCGCATGGAACTTCGCGAAGCCGGCCTGGATCTGCTGGAACACCGGATTGTCGGCCCAGGTATCGCGGGGCGGGCGGGGCTGCGGCATCTCGCAGAGCCACTGCTCGAGTCCCTGGTGCGCCGGGTCGGCCGCGAGCAGCCGGTGCAGGGCCGTGGTGCCGGTGCGGGGCAGGCCGGTGACGAAGACCGGCCGCTCGATCACGGCCTCGTCGACCGGGACGCGCCGGAAACCGGCCTCGCTGACGAGCCGGGCCATCAGCGCCCCGCGCAGCTCCGAGCGCTTCACCTTGCGGCCGAGGTCGGTGAGCTCCTCGTCCTCGGCGTAGGACCGGAGCAGGATCGAGAGCCCGGCCCGGTACTCGTCGCCGCCGAAGTCGGTGAGCGTCGTTATCCGGCTGGCCGACGCCTCGAGGTCCTCGACCGTCCCGACGCTAGTGGTGGAACTCGCCACAGTTCACGTCCAGGCAGTGGCCGGTGATGTCGCGCGACATCGACGAGGCGAGGAACACCACGGCATCGGCGATCGCGTCCGGGTCGGGCAGCCGGCGCAGGTCCATGTTGGCGGCCGTCTCGTCGTAGACGACCTGCGCCTCGACCCCCCGCTTGTTCGCCAGGTAGGCGAAGTAGTTCTGGAGGGTGTCGGCCCAGATGTAGCCCGGCGCGACCGAGTTGACCCGGATGCCCTGCGGCCCGAGCTCGGTGGCCAGCGCCTGGGCCAGCGCCAGCAGCGCCGACTTCGCCATCTTGTACGCGCCGTACGGCAGGCTCGAGTGCCGCAGCACCGACGAGTTGATCATCACGACGCCGCCCCGGGACTCGGCCAGGGCGGGCACGAACAGCCGGGTCAGCCGCAGCGCACCGAGCACGTTGGTCTCGAAGCCGGCCCGCACCTGCTCGAAGTCGACCGTCTGCAGCTGGCCGAGCGGCGGGATCGCGAACGCGTTGTTGACCAGCGCGTCCAGCCGGCCGAACTCGGCGAGCGTGGCGTCGACCAGGTTCTGGGCCGACTCCTCGGAGTTGATGTCGGTGGCCACCTGCAGGGTGCGGCGGCCGAGCTGCTTCACCTCGTCCGCGACCTCGGCCAACCGCGACTCGGTCCGGGCCGCCAGCACGACGTCGGCGCCGGCCTTGGCGCACTGCACCGCGATCGAGCGCCCGAGGCCCGGGCCGACCCCGGCCACCACGACGACCTTGTTCTCCAGCACGTCGCTCACCCGAGCATCCTGTTCGCCACCGCCTGCTGCCGCGCGGCAATCCGCTCGCGCCACTGCTCGGGCGTGACCCGGGCCTGTTCGTAGTAGGGCAGCTTGTCGGCCAGCTCGGCGAAGCGCACCTTCTCCACCGCCGGGCCGTCGGCCGCAGTGAACTCGCGCGCCGTTCGCTGCCACCGGATCTGGAGGTACCCCCGGTCGTGGCCGGTGGTCTCGAGCCAGTTGGCCAGCCCCGGGTCCTGCTCGCTGACGACGAAGCGGAGCATCCCGTCCGGGTCGTGGTGCGCCTGGTCGGCGGTCAGCGACGTCTGGTGGTTGATGAAGTCGAGCGAGATGTACCACATGCTGCCGAGCTGGAAGCCCTGGTACGGCGCGTCCGATGCCGGGACGGTGACGATCAGCGCCTCGTCACCGGCCAGCTCGTAGTGCCCGGCCGAGGAGTACTGCGTCGCCAGGCCGCCGGGCGTCAGCCGGGGCTCGGTCATCGTGTTCACCGGCAGCTCGAGGTAGAACCACTCGGGGAACTGCAGGAACGTCTTCAGCTGCTGGACGAGTGACTTCGCGGCGGCGTTGAACCGCTTGCCCAGCTTCACCTCGTCGGTCGGCTCCGGAGCCGACCCGAGCGTGTCCACCCGCTGGATCGCGATGGTGCCGGGGGTGGCCGTCCAGTCACTCCAGACCTCGCGGACGAGCAGCATCGACGCCCCAGGACCGAGGGTGAAGTAGTTCGGCCCGGCATCCGGCAAGGCCGGCCCGAAGTGCAGCTCGAACCGGCCATCCGGATCGATCACGATCGCCCGGTCGTCAAAGGCGTTGAGGCTGTCCGGGACCTCGGCCGGCGTGTAGTTGCCGTTGAGGATCTGGAAGCTGAGGTCAGCCGTGCCGCCCCGCCGGCCGGTCACGACGTACTCCGCATCGTCACGGATCCGGGCACTGAAGTAGAGCGTGTCCGGGTTGTCCAGGCCGACCTTCATGTAGGGCGTCGCCGACCGTATGAAGAACGGGAAGTCGCGCTCGAACCCCCACGCCGAGGACAGCGCGGCCCGGATGCTTCCGGCCAGGTAGTCGAGGCCTTCGACGACGTCCTGCTCGGTGCGGACGTGCGGGGCTTCACGGATGATCTTCTCGGCGGCGACGACGGCGTCCGCGAATGCTTGGGTGAGCACGATCACCTGATCCGTTCCGGATTCGACGGTACATAATTGGAACACTCCGGTAGAGTGCTGGTCCGACAGTAGAACTTGTTCTAGGTTGGGTCAATGTCCTCGTCGCGCCGCTCCCCGCCCACGCAACGGGTGGTGTCGCTGCTCGACCACATGCTGGCCCACCCGGGCGAGCGGTTCGGCCTCTCGGAGCTCTCGCGCACGCTGCAGATCACCAAGCCGACCTGCCTGGGCATCGTCACCACCCTCACCGAGACCGGCTGGCTCGATTGCGACGCGGAATCCCGGCTCTACGGCATCGGCCCGGCGCTGGTGGCGGCGGGCAAGCTGGGCCGCCGGGCCGTGCCGGGCGCCGATGTCGCCGAGCGGCGGCTGGCCGAACTCGCCGCCCGCTACCGCTGCGCGTGCAGCGCGTCGGCCGTCGTGGGCGACGAGATCGTGGTCCTCACCAGCGTGCGGCCCGACGGTCGCGCGGACGGCACGCTCGCCGGCAACCGCTACCCGTTCGCCCCGCCGGTCGGGCTGATGTACGTGGTGTGGGATCGCGACCCGGCGGTCGAGAATTGGCTCGCCCGGCGCCCGACCCTGCCGGTCACCCTCGACCGCGAGCACCTGCGGCGGATCGTCGCCGAGTGCCGCGAGCGGGGCTACCTGGTGGAGGGGCTGACCGAGGTCGGAGCCCGGTTGCATACGCTTATGGCCGGTGTCGCCGCCTACGATCTACCTGACGAGGTGCGCGGCCTGGTCGGCGAAATGGTCTCGACGCTCGGCGAGCGGGTCTATCTCGGCGAGGAGTTGACGGCTCGCGGCAAGCATCCGACACACCTGCTCGCCGCACCGACATACGGCAGCGACGGACGGCAGGAGCTCGTGCTCACCATGTACGTGGGCGATTCGATAACCGGGGCCGAAATATCCCGGCGGGGCAAGGCATTGACGGCAACAGCGGCAGCAGTGACGGACGAGGTCGGCGGCATCGCGCCACAGAGGAAGGTTTCTTGATGACTGTGGCTTACGAGATGAGCCATCTCGAAATGCTCGAGTCCGAGGCGGTGCACATCATCCGCGAGGTCGCGGCCACGATCGAGAAGCCGGCGATGCTGTTCTCCGGCGGCAAGGACTCGGTCGTGATGCTGCACCTGGCCGTGAAGGCGTTCTGGCCGGCGCCGGTGCCCTTCCCGGTCATGCACATCGACACCGGCCAGAACTTCGACGAGGTCATCGCGTTCCGCGATCGCACCGTCGAGCGACACGGCCTGCGCCTGGTCGTGGCCAGCGTCCAGGACGACATCGACGCCGGCCGGGTCACCGAGGACTATCCGGGCGCCGCCCGCAACCGGCTGCAGACCGTCACCCTGCTGCGCGGCATCAGCGAGAACCAGTTCGGCGCCGTCTTCGGCGGGGCCCGGCGCGACGAGGAGAAGGCCCGGGCCAAGGAGCGGGTCTTCAGCTTCCGCGACGAGTTCGGCCAGTGGGACCCGCGCAACCAGCGGCCCGAGCTCTGGAACCTCTACAACGGCCGGCACCGCAAGGGCGAGAACATCCGCGCCTTCCCGCTCTCCAACTGGACCGAGCTCGACATCTGGTCCTACATCCGGGACGAGCAGATCGAGCTACCCCACCTCTACTACGCCCACCGGCGCGAGGTCGTCGAGCGCGACGGCATGCTGCTCGCGGTCAACCGGTTCATCCAGCCGACCGCGGGCGAGAGCCCGTTCGAGGCCAACGTCCGGTTCCGCACCATCGGCGACGCCACTTGCACGGGCTGCGTCGAGTCGTCGGCGGCCACCGCCGACGACGTCGTGATCGAGGTCGCGGCGGCCCGGCTCACCGAGCGCGGGGCCACCCGCGCCGACGACCGCATCTCCGAGGCCGGCATGGAAGACCGCAAGAAAGAGGGCTACTTCTAGCGATGAGCGCTCGCGCGAAGAGCCGACAAGCACAGCCCGCGACGAAGGAGCGGATCGAGCCGATGACGGGCCCGAGCGAAGTGAGTGGTCCGGAGGAGGATCGATGAGCGCCCTACTGCGTATCGCGACCGCGGGCTCGGTCGACGACGGCAAGTCCACCCTCATCGGCCGGCTGCTCTACGACTCGAAGGCGATCTTCGAGGACCAGCTCAGCGCGGTCGAACTCACCAGCCGCTCGCGCGGGCAGGACGTCCCGGACCTCGCGCTGCTCACCGACGGCCTGCGGGCCGAGCGCGAGCAGGGCATCACGATCGACGTCGCCTACCGCTACTTCGCCACCCCCAAGCGCAAGTTCATCATCGCCGACACCCCCGGGCACATCCAGTACACGCGCAACATGGTCACCGGCGCCTCCACCGCCGACGCCGCACTCGTCCTGATCGATGCGCGCAACGGCGTGCTCGAGCAGTCGCGCCGGCACGCGTTCCTGGCCAGCCTGCTCGGCATCCCGCACCTCATCGTCTGCATCAACAAGATGGACCTCGTCGACTACTCGCAGGCCCGCTTCGACGAGATCCGCGACGAGTTCCGGCGCTTCGCGATGAAGCTCGAGGTCAATGACCTCACCTTCATCCCGGTCTCCGCCCTCACCGGCGACAACGTGGTGCAGCGCAGCCAGGCGATGCCCTGGTACGAGGGCACGTCGCTGCTGCACCACCTCGAGGAGATCCACGTCGCCTCGGACCGCAACCTGATCGACGTTCGCTTCCCGGTGCAGTACGTCATCCGCCCGCACCAGTCGTCGCACGCCGAGCTGCACGACTTCCGCGGCTACGGCGGCACGGTTGCCGGCGGCGTGCTCCGCGTCGGCGACGAGGTCACCGTCCTGCCCTCCGGCTTCACCACCCGGATCTCGAAGATCTGGGCCCCCGGCGGCCGGCCCCTTGACGAGGCGTTCGCCGGGCAAGCGGTCACGATCGAGCTGGCCGACGACATCGACATCGCGCGCGGCGACCTCATCTGCCGCCCGCACAACCGTCCGCACGTCGGCCAGGACGTCGACGCGATGGTCTGCTGGCTCACCACTGACACCCAGCTGACACCGGGCGGCCGCTACACCGTCCAGCATACGAGCCGCTCGACGCGCGCGGTGGTCCGCGAGCTCGACTACCGCCTCAACGTCAACACGCTGCACCGCGACGAAACGGCCGACAGCCTCACCTTGAACGAGATCGGCCGCGTCCAGCTGCGCACCCAGCAGCCGCTGCTGTTCGACCCGTACCGCCGCAACCGCGACACCGGCAGCTTCATCCTCGTGGACGAGGCGACCAACAACACCGTCGCCGCGGGCATGATCACCGGCCCGACGCAGCACGAGTCCAAGGTGGTCTGGCACAGCGGCTCGGTGCAGCGGGCCGAGCGGGCGACGCAGGGGATGACGGTCTGGCTCACCGGGCTCTCCGGGTCGGGCAAGTCGACGGTCGCGGCCGAGCTCGAGCGGCGGCTGGTCGCCTCCGGCCGGCCGGCCTACCTGCTCGACGGTGACAACCTTCGGCACGGCCTGAACGCCGATCTCGGGTTCTCGGCCACCGACCGGGCCGAGAACGTCCGCCGGGTCGGCGAGGTCGCCAAGCTGCTTTCCGACGCCGGCGTCGTCGCGATCGTCTCGCTGGTCAGCCCGTACAGCGCCGACCGCGAGCGCGTGCGCATCTCGCACGGGGAGGGGTCGGTGCCGTTCGTCGAGATCTTCGTCGACACCCCGCTGGCCGTCTGCGAGGCCCGCGACCCCAAGGGCATGTACGCGAAGGCACGGGCCGGCGAGATCAAGAACTTCACCGGCGTCGACGACCCGTACGAGGCGCCGGAGGCCCCGCACCTGCGGCTGCGCCCCGAGGACGGCGACGCCGCCGCCCAGGCCGCGCTCGTGCTCGACCTCATCGAGCGCATCGCCCCGTGAATGATTTCGCGGAGCCGATGACCGACGCGCAGCTGGCCGCCGATCTCGCCGAGCAGGCCGGCACGCTGCTGCTGACCCTCCGCGACGTCAGCGGGCTCGGCGGCAAGGAGCTCGGCAAGCGCGGCGACCACGACTCCAACGCGTTGCTGCTGCGCGAGCTCGAGCTCGCCCGGCCGGAGGACGCCGTGCTCTCCGAGGAATCGGTGGACTCCCCCGCCCGGCTGACGGCCGACCGCGTGTGGATCATCGACCCGCTCGACGGCACTCGCGAGTACGGGATGCCCGGCCGCGACGACTGGGCCGTGCACGTCGCGCTGTGGGAGCGCGGCACCGGAATCACCGCCGCCGCCGTCGCCCAGCCCTCCCTCGACGTGGTGTACGCCAGCGACACCGCCCGGGTCGGCCGGCATCCGCGGCCGCGCCTGCGCATCCTCGTCAGCGACAGCCGGCCGCCCGCCTTCGCCGCGCCCGTCGCCGACGTGCTCGGGGCCGACCTGGCCCCGATGGGTTCGGCCGGCGCCAAGGCGATGAGCGTGCTCCGCGGCGAGGCCGACGCCTACCTGCACGCGGGCGGGCAGTGGGAGTGGGACTCCGCCGCGCCGGTCGGGGTGGCGCTGGCCGCCGGCCTGCACGCCTCGCGCATCGACGGCAGCGAGCTGATCTACAACAGCCCGCACCCGTACCTTCCGGATCTGCTGATCTGCCGGGCGGAACTGGCCGAGGACATCCTGCGCGAGATCGCCGCCCACGACGGGGACGGGTAGCGGGCCCGTCCACTAGCGTGGGTGGGGTGAGCCAGCCGATCGATCCCGAGGACGTCACCCAGCTCCACCCGGCCGACCTGCAGGAGGTCGAGGTCGACGAGACGCCCGACGACGAACGCCCTCAGCCGCTGGAGGCCGACCCCGCGGACGTCGCCGAGCAGCGCGCACCGGTCGACGCGGGCGACGACGAGGACCCCGACATCGAGGTCTGATCCAGCGCTTCGCCGGGCGGCTTCACGGTGACCAATCGCTTCGCCGTCTATGATGAGCGCCCCGGGTGAAACCGGGCAGACTCCCCCGCCGAACCGGTTGCGGCCGAACGCATGCCGACCAGATCAGGGTTGACTGGAGACGACAGGAAGCCGACGTATGACGGCAAGCACCCGCAGTGCACCGCCCGTCGCTGACCGGCAATTGGCCATCGAGACCGTGCACTTCGACCGGTTGCGCGCCCTCGTCAAGGTCGACGGCGAACTCGACCTCAGCACGGCCCCGCCGCTGTGGGCGGTGCTCGAAGGCCACCTCGCCGCCGGCCGGCGGTTCCTGCGCCTCGACCTCTCCGGCGTCACCTTCCTCGACGCCACCGCCCTCACCGGCATCACCCGGGCCCACCAGGACCTGCTCCGGCGCAAGGGGACACTCGTCATCACCGGCGTCCGGGCGCTGGTCGCGCGCGTCCTGCGCCTGACCGGCCTCGACGAGGTCCTGTTCGTCGGCGGCCCGCGCGCCGACGACGACCTGCCGCTGCCGCCGCGGATCAAGGCCACGCTCCTGCAGGCATCCGCGCGAACCTGATCACCCTGTGTTGCCGCGGGTCGCGGTCGGCGGCAGGATCCCGCCCATGAGAGTGCCTTTGCCGGCGGGCGCCACGACCCTGACCGCCGCCTTCCAGCAGACCGCCGCCGCGTACCCGCAGCACGTCGCCCTGGGCACGGCCGACGGGTCGGTCCGCATCACCTGGCGCCAGTACGCCGACCGGGTCCGAGGCCTCGCGACCGGGCTGGCCGGCCTGGGCGTGAAGCGCGGCGACACCGTCGGCATCATGCTGACCAACCGGCCGGAGTTCCACCTCGTCGACACCGCCGCCCTGCATGCCGGCGCCACGCCGTTCTCGATCTACAACACGCTCGCACCGGAGCAGATCGCCCACCTCTTCGGCAACGCCGGCAACCGCGTGGTGATCTGCGAGGAGCAGTTCCTGGACCAGATCCGGGCTGCGGCCGCCGCCGCACAGACCGCCGTCGAGCACATCGTCTGCGTCGACGCCGCGCCCGACGGCACCATCGCGCTGGCCGACCTCGAGTCCGCCACCGCCGAAGCCTTCGACTTCGACAAGTCGTGGCAGGCGGTCGAGTCCACCGACGTCTTGACGATCATCTACACATCGGGCACGACCGGGCCGCCGAAGGGGGTCGAGCTCACCCACGCCAACATGTTGGCCGAGATCGCCGCGACCAGCTCGATCGTCCCGGTCACCCCGGACGACTCGGTGATCTCCTACCTGCCCGACGCGCACATCGCGAACCGGTGGGGCGCGCACTACACGAACCTGGTCACGGGCATGCGGATCGTGACGCTGGCCGACCTCAAGCAGATGATCGCCGTGCTGCCGTCGGTGCGGCCGACGTTCTTCGGCGCGGTGCCGCAGGTCTGGTACAAGGTCAAGGCCGGCATCGAGGCCCAACTGGCGGCCGAGACGTCACCGGTGAAGAAGAAGCTCGCGAACTGGGCCATCGGAACCGGCCGGGCCCGGGCGAAGTTGATGTCGGACCAGAAGCCGGTGCCGCGCGGCCTCGCCCTGCAGCACGCCCTCGCCGAGCGGCTCGTGCTCGGGCCGATCCGGGCCAAGCTCGGCCTCGATCGGGTGCGCTTCGCCGCCACTGGCGCGGCCGCGATCGACCCAGAGGCGCTGGAGTTCGTCCTCGGCCTGGGGCTGCCGGTGTGCGAGCTGTGGGGCATGTCCGAGCTCTCCTGCGCGGCGACGGTGAACCCGCCGGACGCGATCCGCATCGGCACCGTCGGCACCGCGCTGCCCGGTGTCGAACTCCGCATCGCCGACGACGGCGAACTGCTCGTCCGCGGGCCGCTCGTCATGAAGGGCTACCGCAGCGAGCCGGAGAAGACGGCCGAGGCGATCGATGCCGACGGCTGGCTGCACACCGGCGACATCGCCACGATCGACACCGACGGCTACGTCCGCATCGTCGATCGCAAGAAGGAACTGATGATCAACGCGGCCGGCAAGAACATGTCGCCGGCCAACATCGAGGGGATCATCAAGGTCAGCTGCCCGCTGGTCGGGTCGGCCGTCGCGATCGGCGATGACCGTCCGTATGTCGTGGCCCTGCTGACGCTCGACCCCGACGCGCTCGCCGCCTTCGCCCAGCAGCGCGGCCTGCCCGACGCATCGCCGGCCGCGCTCGCCGACAATCCCGACATCCGGGCCGCGATCGAGGTCGGGATCAAGGAGGCGAACGCCCGGCTCGCCCGGGTCGAGCAGATCAAGAAGTTCGTGATCCTGCCCGACCTGTGGGAGCCGGGCGGCGACGAGGTGACGCCGACGATGAAGCTGAAGCGCCGGCCGATCGCGGCGAAGTACGCCGCGCAGATCGACGAGCTCTACGCGCGCTAGCAGTGTCGCCGTTCACAAATGGCTAAGGACCTCACCACTTTATAATTCTGTCAAGTAGCTTGGCGGCATGACGCTCGAGGCCTCGGACGACCTGGGTGCGGCGACCCCACCCATCGAACGGCCGAGCCTGCGCTGGCTGCTGTGGTACTCGCTCGGCGGGTCGGTTCCGCCCCGCTACCGCGGCTGGGTCCTGCACGACACCACGTGCCGCACGTGGATGCTGCGGCATTTCGGCCGGACCCTGCTGCTCATCGTCCCGCTGTTCGTGCTCTACATGATCTTCATGCCGGCCTCGCCCGGAGTCCGGCTGTACACCGGCATCACCTTCAGCGGTGCGCTGCTCGTCCTGAGCGTCGTGTTCATCCTCATCGACAACGATCGCCGCGCGGTGCGGGCCGGGTTCCGCTCCGGCCTGGTGTCGGAGATCCGGACCGCCCGCGCGGTCGAGGGCCAGCGCATCGCCAGCCACCAGCGCCGGGAGCGGATCGCGGCGCGGCAGTCGCGCCGGTAGCGCACTAGGCACCGGGCGGGCCGGACCCGCGGGCGGCCTGCGCCGGACTGGCCGCCCTCCGTCCCGGGCGTCCATCCAGGCCGGCGCGGCCGTAGCGGCGTCAGCTCGTGAACGCCTCCGTGGCGGCGGCGCGGCCGGCGCCGGCCCGGGGCCAGAAGCCGTAGGTGCCGAACTCGAGCAGTTCCCGGCCGGCCTCGACGAGTGCGCCGAGGGCAGCGAGGGCGAAGCCGCTGCCGACCGAGATGCGGGCGACACCGAGTTCGGCCAGCTCGACCACCGGTGGGGCATCGGGCAGCGCGAGGACGTTGACCGGGCGATCGACCGACGTCACGAGGGCGCGGATCTGGTCGGGCGCGCTCGCGCCGGGTGCGTAAAGGACGTGCGCCCCGGCGGCCTCGTAGCTCTGCAGCCGGGCGATCGTGTCGTCGAGGTCGGGGCGGCCGTTGAGGAAGTTCTCGCATCGGGCAGTGATGACGAACGCGTCCCCCGCGGCCTCGACCGCGGCCGCGACCCGCTCGGCCGCGAGAGTCGCGCCGTAGATCGGCTCGTCGTCGCGCCCGGTGGCGTCCTCGATCGAGCAGCCGGCCAGCCCGGCCTCGACCGCGCGGCGCACGGTGTCGGCGACGCCGGCCGGGTCGTCGGCGAAGCAGTTCTCGAGGTCGGCCGACACCGGGACGGGGACGGCGGCGGCGATCGCGGCCCCGTGGCGGATCGCCTCGTCCCGGGTCACCGACCCGTCCAGGCGCCCGAGGGTGTTGGCGAAGCCGGCGCTCGTCGTGGCGAGGGCCTGGAAACCGAGGTTGGCAAGGATGCGGGCCGAGCCGACGTCCCACGGGTTGGGAAGGAGCAGCGGGTCACCGGGGACGTGCAGGTCGAGGAACTTGGTCATGAGGAGCTGCCCTTCGTGAGCATCGCAGCGAGCGCCAGCGAGCGAGGAGCGCAGCGGAGGGTGGCGACGGGGTGCATGGTCATGAGGGGATCCTGTCGTGCCGGTACGACAACATTTCCGGCCCGCTCGTCCGTTGATCACGCTTTCCCGCGGTGGCGTCGCCCGCAGCTCGCTCAGCGACGCCCGGACCGGAAAACGTGATCGCATCGCGGGCTGTGATCACCTTTCCGGCGCAGTGGGTGGCCACAATCGCCACCCTCGCCCACCACGTCCCGGCTTACAGTCCACGATCACCACTTCCGCGGGCCAGACGTGGTGATCTCGGACCGCTTGCGCGCGTGACGTCCTCGGTCCGAGAACGCGATCAGGTCGCCACGGCCGGCTGCTGCTGGGTGATGCAGTGGATGCCACCGCCGCGCTCGAACAGCGGGCGGGCGTCGACGGTCACGACCTCACGGCCGGGATAGGCCGCGCGCAGGATGGCGACGGCGTCGGCGTCGCGCGGGTCGTCGAACGCGCAGGCGATCACGCCGCCGTTGACGAGCACGTGGTTGACGTAGCTGAAGTCGACGAATCCCGTGTCGTCCTTGAGCACCGCCGGCGCCGGCAGGTCGACGATCTCGAACGCCGCGCCCCGCGCATCACTCGCGCCGGCGAGCACCGCCCGGATCTCGGCGGTGACCGCGAAGTCGGGGTGGGTCTCGTCGCGCTGGTCGTGCAACAGGACGCGCCCGGGCGAGGGGATCGTCGCGACGATGTCGACGTGCCCGCGGGTGCCGAAGGTGTCCGAGTCGCGGGTCAGCCCGCGGGGCAGCCAGATCACCGTCGTCGCGCCGATCGTGCGGGCGAGTTCGGCCTCGATGTCGGCCCGGGAGCGCCCCGGGTTGCGGCCGGGGTCGCGCTGCACGGTCTCGGTGACCAGGACCGTGCCGAGGCCGTCGACGTGGATGCCACCCCCTTCGTTGACGAGGGACGAGTCGACCCGTTCGGCGCCGGCCCACTCGGCGACGGCCGGGCCGAGCGTGGCGTCCTGGTCCCACGTCGCCCACTCCTGCTGACCCCAGCCGTTGAACACCCAGGTGACCGCTCCGAGCCGCCCGTCCGCACCGAGGACGAAGGTCGGCCCGGTGTCGCGGATCCAGGCGTCGTCGATCTCGCGCACGTGAACCTCGATCGCCGGATCGAGGTAGCGCGGCACGAGCTCGGCGTCTCGCGGGTGCGCGACCACGCGGACGGGTTCGAAGGCCGCGGCCGCATTGGCGACCGCGGCCCACGTGCGGCGGGCCGTCTCGGCGTCCTCGGCCGTGTCGCCGAGCGTGTAACCCTGCGTCGGCCACGCGAGCCACAGGCAGTCCTGCCGCCCGCCCTCGGCCGGCATCGTCCAGCCGGTCACAGCGCGCCGTACGGCCGGTCGGGGTCGACGGCGCGGGTCAGGGCGGCGTACGTGTCGGGCCGGCGGGTGCGCAGGAACGGGAAGAGGTCGAGCCAGTCCTGGCGCTGCGCGAGGTCGAGGTCGGTGACCAGCACGCACGCCTCGTCGCGCGGGGCCTGGACGAGGATCCGGCCGTACGGGTCCGACACGAACGACGAGCCGTAGAAGGTGTTGCCGGGCGTGCCGTCGTCCCTGGTCTCGGTGCCGGTGCGGTTCGGCACGACCATGAACAGCCCGTTGGCGATGCCGTTGCCGACGATGACCTGCTGCCAGAGCGGCTGGGTGTCGAAGTCGGGGTGATCGGGCTCGGAGCCGATGGCGGTCGGGTACACGACGATGTTCGCCCCACCCAGGCCATAGGCGCGCGCGACCTCGGGGAACCACTCGTCCCAGCAGGTCGGCAGCCCGACCCGCGCGCCCGGCAGGCCGTCGAGCGAGTAGACGCGGTAGGGATCGTCCGGCCCGGCCGGGCCCGCCCGGAAGTACTTGTCCTCGTAGTAGCCGGCCGTCACCGGGATGTGCAGCTTGTTGGTCGCGGCGACGATCTCGCCGGTGGGCGCCACGATGATCGCGGTGTTGAGCCCGAGTCCGTCCGCGGCGTCGGCCCGGCGGTACAGCGACGTGTGGACGAACACGTCGTTGCGCTTGGCGGCCGCGCGGGCGAACTCGGCCGTGGGGCCGGTCTCGAGGTCCTCGGCCAGCTCGCTCGCGACGCCGGTCGGCAGCGTGTCGGCGGGATAGCGCGAGAGCGTCACCTCGGGCAGGAAGACGATGCGGGCGCCGTGCGCGGCGGCGGTGTCGACCGCGTCGTCGAGCCAGGCGACCAGCCCGTGGGGCGACCACGCGTGTTGCACGAGCCCGATGCGTAGGGGCGGCGCGGCCGACGGGTGCACCCGGGCCAGGGACCGCGGCGCGGCGGGGCCTTCGATGACCGGAATCGACGTCATCCCCACAGCATGGCATCGCCCGTTTGGACGCCGTCGAGTCCCGGGTACGGACAAACCAGACATCGGGCGGAGGAGGCGCCATGGACGACGAGGGCAAGAGTGTCGGAGTACTGAAGGAACTCGACGGTCAGGTCCCCACCCGCTTCTACTGGCAGCTGACGCTGCTGGCCACGCTCGGCGGGTTCCTGTTCGGCTACGACACCGCCAACATCGGTTCGGCCCTGCCCGTCCTGCCCTACAAGCTCGGCGATTTCGCAGCCGGTTACCTGGTGGCCGGCGCCTCGCTCGGCGCCGCGGCGGGCGCGCTCGGCGCCGGCCCGCTGACCGACCGGTTCGGCCGCAAGTCGCTGCTGATCGCCGACGCCATGCTCTACGCCCTCGGCTCGATCCTGTCGGCGTTCACCCCGAACGTCGCGGTGCTGATGATCGCCCGCACGCTCATCGGCCTGGCCATCGGCGCCGACTCGGCCATCGCCACCGCCTACATCGCCGAGTACGCCCCGCGGAACCGGCGCGGTGCGCTCGGCATGCTGCAGCAGTGGATGATCACCGTCGGGATCCTGTTCGCCTACCTCGTCGCGCTCGGCATCTTCAAGTTCTGGCCCGGCAGCGCTGAGTCGGTCGACTGGCGGCTGATCTTCGGCCTCGGCGCCGTCCCCGCGATCATCGGGCTGGTGCTGCGCTTCGAGATGCCCGAGTCACCGCGCTGGCTGCTACGCAAGCAACGGTGGGAGGACGCGCAGCAGGCCTTCGCCAAGCTGGGCACCGACGTGTCGGTGGAGCAGATCGAGCGGACGGGCCGGCAACTGGCCGAGGCCGACGAGAAGGCCGAGCGCACCCGTTCGCGGCACTGGACGCCCGGCGTCAAGCGGGCCCTCGGCGTCGTCTGCGGGTTCTTCGTCTTCCAGCAGATCACCGGCATCAACGTGCCGCTGTACTACGGCCCGAAGCTGATGGGTTCGTACTTCCAGAATGGCAACAGCACGGTCGACAAGACCATCGCCGGCGTCGAGGTCACCACGATCATGACGATCGTCAACGTCGCCGCCACCTACCTGGCCTTCCGCTACATCGACAAGATCGGCCGCCGCAAGCTGGCGGTCGGCGGCTTCGGCGGCATGGCGATCTCGGCCGTCGTCGCCGGGGTCGGCATCGGGCTGATGACCGGCGTCCCGCGCATCGTCGTCGCGATGATCGGGCTCGACGTCTTCATCGCCTCGTTCGCGGTCGGCGTCGGCGGCACCGGCTGGCTGATCCAGGGCGAGTACTTCCCGACCGCCGTCCGCGGTCAGGCCGCCGCGTTCGGGGCGGCGGTCGACTGGATGGCGAACTACGCGCTCATCGAGGCGTTCCCGGCGACGCAGCGGGCCGTCGGCCTGGGCTGGGTGCTGATCGGCTTCGCCGCGCTCTGCGTCGTCGCGATCGTGTTCGTGCTGAGGTACGTGCCGGAGACGAAGGGCATGTCCGTCGAGGAGATCACCGAGCTGTTCGAGGAGCAGGCGAGGGAGCGGGGCGTGGTCAGCCCGAGCCCGCGCCCGCAGATGGCGCACCCGCGCGCATCGACCTAGGTCGCCGCCCGGCGGGCGTCCAGGGTCCACTGCACAGGGCGCCCCGGGTCGGGCTCGTACCGGCAGGTCGCGCCGGTGCGGACCGTGTCGCGAAGCAGCCGACCGAGTGCCGGATCCTGCTCGGCGATGCGGTCGAGGGCGGCGACGATCGCCTTGCGCACCGCGACCCGGGCCCGCTCGGCGCTGCCGCCGGCGAGCCGCTGCCGGCCGTGCAGCCCGGCCGCAGCCGCGAGGTGTTCGACGAGCGCATCGCGCTCGTCCTGGGCCCGGGCCCGCCGGCCCTCGTCCGACCAGGCCCGCGCCTCGTCCAGCTCGGCATCGAGGTCGGCGAGCCGGCGCCGGTAGGCCGCGAGCGCCGGCCGGTCGACGAGCTCGCCGAGCCCGGCTTCGGCGACGCCGCCGTGCCCGGCAACCTGCGCCGACAGGTCGAGGGCCGGGACGTCCTCGCCCGGCCGGTGCAGCAGCAGGTGGAGGTAGTGCAGCCCTTTCATGTCCCGCATCGCCACCGTGGACCCGTTCAGCCCGGCACTCCACAGGCCGCCGGCCTCCCGGACCAGCCGCGCGGTCAGCGGGCCGGTCGGCGGCGGCGCGGCGGGCGGGCCGAGGCGCTGCAGCCACCACACGGCACCGAGCCGCCGGTACCCCTCGGCGGCCGACGTCGCCCAGCGGTTCGCGTCGCCGGCCCGGCCCAACGACGCGCAGGCCGAGCGCAGGCAGTCGTCCACGACGCCCGCGAAGGCGACCGCGCCCCCGTTGACGACGCCGCGCCCGGCGTACGGCTCGAGCCGCGTCACCCCGGCCTCGGCGAGCGGGCGGTTGCCGGTGCGGGCGGCCACCTCGGTCAGGGTGGTGAGCGTCAACAGCCAGTCGACGTCGCACGGGACCGTCGAGAAGTCCGGTCCGGCCAGCTGCTGCAGCAACCCGGCCGCGCGGGCGTCGGCGCCGCTGTCCAGCCACAGCAAGGCGCCCTCGGCGGCGACGGACACCACGCCCTCCGCCATCCCGAAGCCCTCGAACGCCGCGGCCTCCGCGGCCAGGGTGGCCCGATCCCCCTCCTGCCGGGCGATGCCCGCGGTCAGCGTGCGCACGATCGCCTCGGTGTCGGCCTCGCCGGCCTCCGCCCCGGCCTGCTGCGCCTCGTCCCGGCAGCGGCGGGCGCCGTCGAGGTCGCCGTGGACGAGCGCGAGCATGCCGCTGCGCGCTGCGGCGTAGAAGTGCACGCGGGGCGCACCGGACTCGACGGCCAGACGGTCGAGGGCTCGTAGCTGCCGGCGGACCGTCACCGCGTCGAGCGATTCCAACGCGGTCGTCAACCGCCACAGGTGCGCCGACAGCCGGGCCTCCACATCGCCCACGTGCGCGACGGTCTCGTCGAGCCGGGCGGTGATCCGCAGGCGCTCGGCGAACTGGTCGGGACCCCACGAGACGAGCAGCCGGGCATCGAGCGCCTCGGCGAGCAGCGTCGGATCGGCGAGCCGATCGGCCGCCGCCTCGGCCTCGGCGGCGAACGGCGCGGCTTGGTCCGGGTCGTACGCGTAGGCCCAGATCCGGGCCAGCGCCACCGCGAGCCGGATCCGCGCCGTCCCCTGCGCCAGCCGGTACGCCTCGTGCAGGAAGGCCGGGACGCGGCCGGGGTGGGTGCCGAACCGGTGGCCCTCCGCCAGCGCCAGCGCCGCCTGCGCCAGCGCGTCGGCGTCCTGCGCCTGCTGGGCCGCGGCGAACGCGGCCAGCTGGTCGGCGCGCATGCGATCGGCCTCGGCGGGCACGGCTGGATCGTACGACCGGCCGGCTGTCAAAGGCGCGCGAGTTGCACGGCGGCGCGGTGCTCGGCGACCCGGGCCGAGTCCCAGTCACCGGTGCAGTAGACCGACAGCTCGGCAATGACGCCGTCGCGGACGTCGGCCCGGAACAGTTCGCGGCAGTACCAGTCGTCGCCGTCCTGGCGCCAGGTCTCCTCGACCTCGAGGACGAATCCGCGCTCGGTGCGGTCGAAGCGCCACGTGGGCACCTGCCCGGGCGTCGGGTGCCCGGCCCGGCGGGCGGCGACGGCGTCGTCGGCGTTGGTCGCCTGGACCCGCCACAGGGGCATCGTGAAGTCGAGGAACAGGTCGGGGGCGAACAGGCCGGCCGGCGCCGTCCCGGTCTCGAGGAACGCGACGAACTGGGCGGCGAGTTCACGGCGGTTGTCGGTGTCGATCGGGCTCGGGTGCATGGCTGCTCCTCGGGTGGACGCGCGGTCACCCTGGAAGGCGTGAGGTCGGTCGGAACATCGTGACGTTCACCGGGACAGGTGCCGGGCCAGGTCGTGCGCCTGCCCCAGGTAGCCGCCGCCGAACAACACGGCGTGGACGAGCAGCGGGAACAGCTGCCAGAGGGCGATCCGGTCGCGCCAGCCGTCGGCCAGCGGCGCCGCCTCGTGGTACGCGGCCGCGGTGCGGGGCGGGATGCGGCCGAAGAGGTCGAGCATGGCGAGGTCCAGCTCGCGGTGCCCGCCGTAAGCGGCCGGGTCGATGAGCCACGGCCGGCCGGCCCGGTCGGCCAGCACGTTGCCCGTCCACAGATCGCCGTGCAGCCGGGCCGGCGGCTCGGCCGGTGCGTCGACGACCACGGCCGCCACCTCGCGCTCCAGCCCGACCCGGCGGGCGAGCGGCAGGCAGCGGTGCTCGAGGTAGTAGTCGTTCCAGTCGTCGCCCTCCGGCGAGGGCAGCTCGCAGCGGCCGACGAGGAACCGGCCGGCGCCGGGCAGCGTGCCGAAGCGCGCCGCGCCGGCGCCGTGCATCGTCGCGAGCATCCGGCCCAGTTCCTCCTCACCGTCGGCGTCGAGCGCGCCGGTCGGGATGCGTTCCAGCACCAGTTCGCCCGCGGACTCCGCGACGACGGCCGGCACCCGGGCCCCGGCGGCGGCGAGCCAGCGCAAGCCGGCGGCCTCGAGCGGGGCCGGGTCGCGCTTCACGAAGGTGTCCATCGGCTCGTGAATACACCCTCGGCCATCAGGCGGCGGCGAAGAGGTCCCCGGCCCGCCGCTCGAGCGTCGAGGCCAGGTAGCCGAGTAGCAACTGCTCGTCCGGGTCGAGCCGGCGCCCGGACCGGACCCGCCGGCCGTCGAGGAACCGCTCGAGATCACCGGACAGGTACCCGTCGAGGACATCGGGGTGGACGTAGTGCGCCCGCGCCACCGTGCGCGTGTTGTTCAGCGCGAGCGACGCGGCGTCGATCGCAGCGAGGACGTGCGTCTCCGCGTCGTCGCCGGCCGGCAGGTGCGCGCGCAGGTGCCGGAACACCGTGGTCGTGCCGTGCCAGGTACGGAAGTCCTTGGCGGTGAGGTGGGTGCCGGTGAGGTCGGCGAGGCGCGCGTTGATCACCTCGGAGCCGACCGGTTCGCCGTCGACGGTGAACAGCCGGCGGCCGGGTTGATCGAGCAGCAGCTCGATCACCCGGGCCACGCCCGGGTCGCGCAGCGCGACCTCGGCCCGCTTGCCCGACTTGGCCGGGAAGCAGAAGTGCACCGTCGCCCCCTCGACGGCGACGTGCCGCTTCATCAGCGTGGTGAGGCCGTAGCTGTCGTTCTCCTCGGCGTACACCTCGTTGCCCACGCGCAGCCCGGCCCGGTCGATGATGCGCAGCATCGTGGCGAGCACCCGGTCGGTGTCGAGCGTGCGGCGCCGCAGTTGCTTGCCGACGTCGGCTCGGATCACCGGCAGCGCGTCCCCGAACCCGATCAGCCGGGAGAAGTTCAGCTGGTCACGCAGCGAGCGCCAACGCTCGTGGTAGATGTACTGCCGCCGGCCGCGTTCGTCGTCACCGACGGCGAGCAGGTGACCGTCCTCCCAGGCGCAGATCCACACGTTGCGCCAGGCCGGCGGGATCGCGATCCCCGCCAGCCGGTCACGGACCCGGGCATCGGCGATCGTCACGCCCTTGGCGTCGCGGTAGGTGAAACCACGCCCGCGCCGGATGCGGGTCAGACCGGGCTCGTCCGGGCTCACGTACCGCAGCTCGGCGAGCCGGGCGCACTCCTGCGGGTCGTCGTACAGCGTGGCGATCAGCTGCGCGGCGTTCGGACGGGGACGAGGTCGGCTCACGGCGACGGTCTACCCAGAGATCACCTCGTCCAGTCCGGGCCGTCGATCTCGTACTCGACCTCGCCCTGCTCGCTGCCCGGGATCGGCTCGTCGAAGTGCGGGTGGAACGTGCGGACGGGCCGCAGCCCGGCCTTGGCGAGGACGCGCCGCGAGCGGGTGTTCACCGCCATGGTCCGGGCCCAGACGCGGCGCAGGCCGAGGTGGGTGAAGCCGAAGTCGAGCAGCGCCCCCGCCCCCTCGGTCGCCAGCCCGCGGCCCCAGGCGGCGCTGCGCAACCGGTAGCCGAGCTCCCGCTCGTCGGGTGGGGAGGTGTCCGAGTCGAGGGCGAACCACCCCACGAACTCGCCGGTCCCGGCGTCGTGGGCAAGCCAGCGGCCGGCCACGCCACGGTCGTACTCGTCGAGGATGCGGGCCAGGATCGCGGCCTGCCGCCTCGGCGTCGTCGGCACGCCGCCGGTGAGGTAGCGCATCACCTCGGGCTCGCCGTCGAGCTCGTGCAGCCGGTCGAGGTCGGACGAGGTCAGGCGGCGGAAGCACAGTCGCTCGGTGTCGGGCGGGTCGATCACGCGTCCCATGATCGCGAAGCGGGACCAGCTGTTATCCAGGTCACACTGGAATGTCCGGGGCGGCGCGGGTAGAACTTACCTACACCCGTGCATGTATGTGAGGAGCCTGCGGTGCCCGAGAAGGTGTACGTCGTCGGCGTCGGCATGACGAGGTTCGAGAAGCCCGGCCGCCGCGAGGGCTGGGACTACCCGCAGATGGCGAAGGAGTCCGGGACGAGCGCGCTGGCCGACGCCGGGATCGCCTACGACGGGGTCGAGCAGGCCTACGTGGGCTACGTCTACGGCGAGTCGACGTCGGGCCAGCGCGCGGTGTACGAGCTCGGCCTGACCGGCGTGCCGGTCGTGAACGTCAACAACAACTGCTCGACCGGTTCGACCGCGCTGTACCTGGCCGCGCAGGCGATCCGCGGCGGGCTGGCCGACTGCACGCTCGCCCTGGGCTTCGAGAAGATGCAGCCCGGCTCGCTGACCACCACCTACACCGACCGCGAGCAGCCGATGATGAAGCACCTGGTCGCACTCGCCGAGATCTACGAGTTCGCGATGCCAGCCGCGCCGTACATGTTCGGTGCCGCCGGTCGCGAGCACATGGAGAAGTACGGCACGACGGCCGAGCACTTCGCCCGGATCGGCCACAAGAACCACAAGCACTCGGTGAACAACCCGTACGCGCAGTTCCAGACCGAGTACACGCTCGAGGACATCCTCGCCGCACCGACGATCTACGACCCGCTGACCAAGCTGCAGTGCTCCCCCACCTCGGACGGGTCGGGCGCGGCCGTACTCGCCAGCGAGCGGTTCGTCGCCGAGCACGACCTCGCCGCACAGGCGGTCGAGATCGTCGGGCAGGCGATGGTGACCGACCGGGCCGACACCTGGGACGGGACGGCGGCCGGGCTGGTCGGCAAGCACATGACCCGGGCCGCCGCCGAGCTCGTCTACGGCCAGGCCGGCATCACGCCGGACGACATCGACGTCATCGAACTGCACGACTGCTTCTCGGCCAACGAGCTGCTCACCTACGAGGCGCTCGGCCTCTGCGGCGAGGGCGAGGCGGCCAAGCTCGTCGACACCGACGACACCACCTATGGCGGCCGGTGGGTGGTCAACCCGTCCGGCGGGCTCATCTCGAAGGGGCACCCGCTCGGCGCCACCGGGCTGGCCCAGTGCGCCGAGCTCACCTGGCAGCTGCGCGGCACGGCCGGCGCGCGGCAGGTCGACGGCGCGTCGGTCGCCCTCCAGCACAACATCGGCCTCGGCGGCGCCGCCGTGGTCACCGCCTACCGTCGCGCCAACCGATAGGAGCTTTGCTGATGGGCAAGATCGAGAAGACCGTCGAGTTCGCCGCCGCGCCCGAAGCGGTGTGGGCCGTGGCCTCCGACCCCGCTCGCTTCGGCGACTGGCTCGGCATGCACCAGGCGTGGAAGGGCGACGTGCCCGAGCGGTTCAGCGAGGGCGCGCAGGTCACGGCGATCGTGAGCCTGCTGAACATGCCCAACACGATCACCTGGACCGTCGACGAGTTCGCGCCGCCGCGCAAGGTGCGGCTCTCCGGCACCGGCATGGCCGGGGTCAAGGTGGCGATCGGCCTGGACGTCGAGGCGAGCGGCCCCGGAACCGCGATGTCGATCACCGCCGACTTCGAGGGGCAGATGATCGTCGGCGCGATCGGCCAGGCGATCGAGAAGGCCGGCCACCAGGAGCTCGACTCGTCCATGGCGAAGCTGGCCGAGCTCGTCGCGTGAACGCCGAGTTCCGGACCGATGCGCTCGGCGTATGGAGCGAGCCCGATCGCTTCGAGGTGACGGCCGAGCGCATCGCGCAGTACGCCGAGGCGACGAACGACCCGATCGCCGCGCACCGTTCGGGCGACGTCGCGCCACCGGTCTTCGCGGTCGTGCCGGCGTTCATGTCGATCATGCAGTCGGCGTTCACCGTCGCTCCGCCCGAGGTGGCGCTGCGCGTCCTCCACGGCGAGCAGGACTTCCACTTCCGCCGGCCGATCCGGCCGGGCGACGTCCTCTCCACCCGGGCCAAGCCGCTGGGCTTCGCCGGCGCCGCCAACGGCACCACGGCGGCGTTCCTCCTCGAGGGCCGCGACGCCGATGGCGGGCTGGTGAACGAGCAGTACATGACCGCGTTCTTCCGCCAGGTCGACGCCGGGACGTCGGCCGGCGAGCTCGCGCCGCCGCACAGGTTCCCGGCCGGGGTCCGCGACGATGCCCCGGTGGCGAAGGTGGTCGCGCAGGTCGACGACGACCAGACCTACCGGTACTCCCCGGTGTCCGGCGACCCGATGCCGATCCACCTCGACGACGACGCGGCCCGCGCGGCCGGGCTGCCCGGGATCATCGTCCACGGGCTGTGCACGCAGGCGTTCACGTCGTGGGCCATCCTCACCGAGCTGGCCGGCGGCGACACCGCCCGGTTGAAGCGGCTCGCGGTGCGCTTCGCCAAACCGGTGCGGCCCGGGCACGACCTCGCCACCACCATCTGGTCGGCCGGGGCGGGCCGCTACGCCTTCGAAGCGACGGTCGGCGACGACGTCGTCATCAAGGACGGCCTCGCCGAGTTGGCCTGACGCAACCGTTCAGCCCGAGAGAACATGGAGATGGACATGGGAGCACTGGACGGGCGGGTCGCCGTCATCACCGGCGCCGGCCGCGGCATCGGCCGCGAGCACGCGCTGCTGTTCGCCCGCGAGGGCGCGCACGTCGTCGTCAACGACCTCGGCGGCGCCAACGACGGCAGCGGCGCCGACGCCGCGCCGGCCCAGCAGGTGGTCGACGAGATCATCGCCGGCGGTGGACAGGCCGTCGCCAACACCGACAACGTCGCGACGTGGTCGGGCGCCGAAGGGCTCGTCCGGCAGGCCGTCGACGCGTTCGGCCGGCTCGACGTCGTGGTGAACAACGCCGGGATCCTGCGCGACGGTTACCTCGCCGGCCTCACCGAGGCGCAGTGGGACGCGGTGATCGACGTCCACCTCAAGGGCCACTTCGCGGTGCTGCACCACGCGGCGGCTTACTGGAAGGAGCGCTCGAAGGCCGGGGAGCCGATCGCGGCGGCCGTGGTGAACACCGCGTCGGCGTCGGGCACGTTCCTGCCCAACGCCGGGCAGGCGAACTACGGCGCGGCCAAGGCCGGTATCGCCGCGCTGACCCTCGTCGCGGCCCAGGAGCTCGAGCGCTACGGCGTGCGGGTCAACTGCATCGCACCGATCGCCCGCACCCGGCTGACGCTCGCCACCCCCGGCATGGGCGCGATCTTCGCCCAGCCGGTCGCCGACGGCGAGTTCGACGCGTTCAGCCCGGCCAACATCTCCCCCCTCGTCGCCTACCTCGCCAGCGAGAAGTGCCCGCACAACGGCAAGGTGTTCGGCGTGCAGGGCGGCTCGATCCAGGAGCTGCTCGGCTGGCACATGGGGCGCACGATCGACTCGGCCGGGCCGTGGACGGTCGAGGACATCGCCGAGCGCACCGCCGAGTGGGCGTAGCGCCGTGTACCAGTGGTCGGAGATGGAGCTCGCGATCCAAGGCGCGATCCGGCAGTTCGTCGACGCCGAGATCCGGCCGCGGCGCGAGGAACTGGAGTTCGGCGACCTCCCGCCCTACGACATCCTGCGCAAGCTGTGGAAGACGTTCGGGATCGACGTCATGGCGAGCGAATCGCTGGCCAAGCTGCTCGCGCGAGAACGCGACGGGCGCGAGGCGGCGCCCGGAGCAGGCGGGGCGCTGGGCGGGCAGGCCGGGATGGGCGTCATCCTCGTCAAGGAGATCTGCCGGGTCAGCCCGGGCTTCGTCGGCGCGTTCGGGGTGAGCCTCGGGCTGGGCGCGGCGACCATCCTCGCCCGCGGCACGCTGGCGCAGAAGGAGCGCTGGGTGCCGCCGCTCGTCACGCTGGAGAAGATCGCAGCCTGGGCACTGACCGAGCCCGACTCCGGGTCGGACGCGTTCGGCAGCATGAAGACGACCGTGCGCCGCGACGGCGACGGATACGTGCTGAACGGGCAGAAGACGTTCATCACCAACGGCCCGTACGCCGACACCGTGGTCGTGTACGCGAAGCTCGACGACGGCGCGACCGCGGCGCGGGACCGGAAGATCCTCACCTTCGTCCTCGACTCCGGGATGCCGGGGTTCACGCAGGGGCGGCCGTTTCGCAAGATGGGCTTCCACTCGTCCCCGACCGGCGAGCTGTTCTTCGACGACGTCCGGCTGGGCCGGGACCGGCTGCTCGGCGAGAGCGAGGAGCACGGCGGCGCGGACGGGCGCGACAGCGCGAAGTCCGGCTTCGTCGCCGAGCGCACCGGGGTGGCGGCGATGTCGCTCGGGATCATCGAGGAGTGCCTCGAGCAGTGCATCCGGTACGCGAAGGAGCGGGTGCAGTTCGGGCGCCCGATCGGCGACTACCAGCTGATTCAGCTCAAGCTGGCGCACATGGAGATCGCCCGGATGAACGTCGAGAACATGGTGTTCCGGACCCTCGAGCTGGCGGCCGACGGCAAGCAGCCGAGCCTGGCCGAGGCGTCGGCGATGAAGCTGTACGCCTCGCAGGCCGCCACCGAGGTGGCGATGGAGGCGGTGCAGCTGTTCGGCGGCAACGGCTACATGTCGGAGTTCCCGGTCGAGCAGCTGGCCCGGGACGCGAAGTCGCTGATGATCTACGCCGGCAGCAACGAGATCCAGGCGACCCACGTGGCGAAGGGCCTACTCGACGCGGGGAGAGTTGTCGCCGCTGAGCGATAACAACTCTCCCCGCGTCGGGGCTATCTGATGAGGGTGGCGGCCGCGGCGATCCGGGCGCGCACCTCGTCGTTGGGCGGGAAGACCGCACGGAGCTGCTCGCGGGCCCGGGCCCAGCGGGCGTCCCGCTGCCGGGCCGGCAGGTGCCAGGCCGAGATCAGCAGCCCGCGGATGGCGTCCATGGCGGTGAAGACGGCCGCCAGCAGCCGGGCGTCGACGAAGTCGGCCACCGCGGCGCCATCGCCGGCCCGCTCGACCTCCTCCCGCAGCACCGCCAGCAGGACCGGCTCGACCCCGGCGACGTGCTTTCTCAGCTCGTCGTCGGTGCGGGCGGCGACCCACAGCTCGACGGTGGCGGTGAAGGTCGGCCCCTGGTGCATCTGCCACAGGATGTCGAGCAGCTCGCCGGCCGGGTCCGCGGCCGTGGCCGCCCGCTCGATCTGGCTCCAGCCGAACTCGGCGCTCTTGCCGGCCAGGTGGGTGACGGCGGCGGTGACGAGGTCGTCCTTCGTCCGGTAGTGGTGCACCTGCGCGCCCCGCGTGACCCCGGCCCGCTCGGCGATGCGGGTGACGGTCGTCCCGGCGTACCCGTACTCCACCAGGCAGGCGACGGTTGCCTCCAGCAGCCGCTCCCGCATGGCCGAGCTCCGCTCGTCCTGCGTGCGGCGCGGACGCGCCGGGGTCGTCGTCATGGCACGGATCGTACGGAGCGCCGTCTCGACCGGCCGGCCGGACGCAATGTCAGCAGTGTCCGGATCTGGGTGTGAACACTCTGAGTAACCACAGCGCGGCAGCGTCGTTAAGTCCACAGGGGCGGCCCTGTCCAGACTGCGGGCGGGGGCGTTCCCGGATCGTCGGCAAGACCGCAGTACTGACGGTCTGGGTGGGGTTGCCGGGCACGTCGCCCGGTAATGGCTGGGAGGAACGCAATGCGCGCGAAGATCATCCCTGGAGTCGCCGTCGCCGGCGCGGCCATCGCCGCCGTGGTGGCCGCAAGCTCTCCGGCCGGGGCGGGGGCAAGCACTCCGTACCTGTTCGTCGGCTACGCCGGCGGGTCGCTCGTCCGGGCGGCCAACAACACCATCACCTCCGATCTGACCGCGGCCTCGAACCTGAACAACTCGGGGTTGGTCTCGGACAGCAACAGCGCCGCCAGCGTCGTGGCGTCCACCCTCCTGACGACCGGCGGTGTGAACACCTCCACCGTCTCCCGGGCCATCTCCGGTGGCTACGAGGTCGTCTCGGAGTCGAAGACCGCCGGCGTCAGCCTGCTGAACGGCGCGATCACCGCGACCGCCATCGACACCGTGTCCACCTCCCGGGTGGTCAACGGCACGGTCAGCGGCAGCACGAACACGAAGTTCGTCGGCCTGAAGATCGCCGGCACCAAGATCCCGGTCAACATCCCGGCGAACTGGGCCGTCGGCATCCCCGGCCTGGCCACGATCATCGTCAACTACCAGGCCGAGCAGCACGACGCCACGCACGTCGTCACCTACGGCATCGGCCTCTACGTCGGCCTGCTGAAGGCACAGGGCAAGAACGCGATCGGCGCCTCGGTGCTGGCCGCGCCCGCCTACTCCGCCCTCGGGCCGCTCGAGGTCCCGGAGTCGGGCCACGTGACGCTGGGCAAGGCCTACGGCACCGCGGTGCAGGCCAACGTCGGCAGCCTCGTCAACGTCGCCTCAGACCCGACCGCCCCGATCGGGCTCGCCGCAGGTGGCACGAAGGGCGTCACTCAGACGAGCAGCGTCGCCGGCGTGAACCTCACCTCGCTGGCCCGGGTCGGCGCCGTCACTGACAGCGTCAACGGGACGAACACCACCTCGCAGTGGGACGCACAGACCAGCTCCCGGGTCGCCGCGATCAACCTCTTCAACGGCGCCATCAAGGCCGACGCGATCACCGCCTACGCCCACGCGCACGGCGCTCCGTCGAGCGCGACCACCTTGGCCGGTGCCAGCAGGCTGGTGAACCTGGTCATCGGCGGCAAGCCGATCAACCTCAACGTGGCCCCGAACACGGTCATCAACCTGGGCCTGGGCAAGATCACGATCAACCAGCAGATCAAGACGGGCAACAACAAGATCACCGTCCGGGCCCTGGACATCGTCCTGGGCAAGGCCGGGTACGGGCTTCCCGCCGGCGCCGAGGTCCAGGTGGCAGTCGCCATCGCCTCGGTCAGCTAGCCGTCGGGAGGTACCGGGACGGGTCCGGCCGCGGTCGGTGGGGCGGCGGCCGGGCTCGTCCTGGTGCTAGATCGGCTGGTGCGGGATCGACTCGACCCGCCCGTCCCGGTGGACGAGCAGGGCGGACGCCGACCGTGTCTTGAGCCAGTCGGCGGCCCGCTCCCCCATCGCCATCGCGGCCGTCGCGAAGGCGTCGACGTCGGCGATGCGCCGGCCGACCAGGGTGACGCTGACCAGGGCGGCCGGCCGCTCGCCGGTGTGCGGGTCGAGCACGTGCAGCCCGCGCTCGGCGCTACCCGAGGTCGCGACGGCCAGCTCGTGGCCGCGGACGGTGGCGAGCACCCCGCCCGGCTTGTTCGGGTCGGTGATCCCGACGCCCCACGGCCGGTCCGGCGCGGCGGATCCGCGGCACTGGACGTCGCCGCCACCGTTGACGCAGTGGTTGGCCGCCCCGGCCTCGGCCAGCAGGTCGCTCGCCCGCTCGACCGCCCAGCCCTTCACATACCCGGACGGGTCGAGCCGGCCACCGGCCCGGCAGTCGAAGTAGCCGCCGGTCTCCTCCGCCAGCTCCGCACACCGGCGCAGCACGGCCCGCACCTCGGGGGCGCAGTCATCGATCGTGAGCTCGCCGCGGTCGAGGCGGCTGATCTGGCTCTCCGGCCGGTAGGTCGAGAACGTGGCGTCGACCCAGTGCAACCACTCCACGACGCGCTGCACCGTGGCGCCGTCCACGCCGGGCGCGCGGACGTCGATGGAGAAGGCCGTCCCCATGCAGTGCTCGACGTGCCGCACCGGGACGGCGGTCGCCGACGTCACCGGATGCCGGCCTGGTCGAGCGCGCTCTGCAGCGACTGCAGGTAGCCCTCACTGGTGTAGGTCGCACCGGAGATCGTGTCGACCTGACCGCTCTGTGCCGACACCGTCTCCTGCAGCAGCATCGGCGCCACCTGCGAGTTGATGTCCTGCGAGTGCTGGTCGAAGGCCGTGAGCTGCACGAAGTTGACCGAGTCGATGTGGTGGCCCGTGACGGTGACGGCCACCTGCACGACGCCGTACCGGGTCTCCACCGCCGACCCCACGTACCGCTTCTTGGTCGCGGCCGGCGCCGGCGAGGTGGCGCCCGGCTTCGGCGGCGCGGACGTCGTCGTGGTGCTCGACGACGGCGGCCCCGCGGCCGCGGTGTTGCCCGGTGCGACCGCGCTGGGCAGGCCGCCAGCCGGCGTGGCGAGCGGCTTGCCCTGCGTCTTGAAGCTCAGCAGGGCGACCAGCCCGAAGACGGTGGCGACGATGGAGAGCAGCACGCGTTTCATCGGTGTTGTCCTAGAAGCTGAACGACTCGGTGTGGATGTGCCCGCGCGGCACGCCGACCCGCCGCAGTTCGGTCTGCAGGTTCGCGGTGAGCGACTCCGGCCCGCACACGAAGACGTCGGCGTTGCGCAGGCCGGGGATCAACCGGGCCAGGCGCTGGGCCGACAGCGGGTCGACCCCGCGCCGGCGCGCGCCCACGACGTAGTGGACGCGGGCGCCGCGGACCAGAGCGATCTCGTCGAGTTCCTCGCGCAGGACGAGGTCCCCGACGTCGCGGGCGCGGTAGACGAGCGTGATCTCGCCCGGGCCTCCGGGCAGGGACTCGAAGAGCGCGCGCAGCGGCGTGATGCCGACACCGGCCCCGATGAGCACCACGCTGCGCCGCCGGCGGCGGGCCGCGGTGAACGATCCGTACGGCCCCTCGGCGAGCACCGCGGTGCCGGGGCGCAGCGCGAGCAGCGCCGCGCTGTGCCGACCGGCCACCTTCACGGTGATCCGTAGCAGCCCCGGCGACGGGACGGCGGACAGCGAGTACGGGTTCGCCGCCCACCAGAGGTCGCGAGTGAGGAAGCGCCACCGGAAGAACTGCCCCGGCTGCGCACCGAGTTCGGCCACGTGCCGCCCGGTGACGTAGACCGAGACGACGTCGCGGCTCTCCCGCCGCACCTCGAGCACCCGCAGCCGGTGTCGCAGCGCCTGCGCGACCGGGGTGATGAGCCGGTACCAGACCAGCGCGCCGGCGACCACGATGTACATGACCGACCACAGCGTCCGGGCCCGGGGGTCCACGAAGTCGGCACCGGTCGCGAACTGGTGGGCGAACGCGAGCGCGATCGCCAGGTACGTGTAGAGGTGGATGAAGTGCCAGGTCTCGTAGCTGAGCCGCCGGCGGGCGGCCCGGGCCGACGCCACGCCCACCCCGACGAGCAGGCCGAGCGCGGCCGTCGCCATCAGCACGTCCGGGTAGCTGGTGAGCAGCGTCCCCGTCTCCGAGATGACGCCGGTGTGCATTGTCACGGCGTAGCCCCAGATGATCAGCAGCGTGTGGGCCACGGCGAGGGAGACCGTGTAGCGACCGCCCATCGCGTGCCACCGGGCCAGCCGATCGGTGCCCACCCGGTGCTCGAGCACGGGTACCCGGGCCATGAGGGCGAGCAGGACGACGACGGCGTAGCCGGCGAGCAGGCCGGTGATGCGGCCGGCGTTGGTCAGCCACTCACCGGTGCCGCGGATGAACACGGTGTCCTGCCACCAGAGCCCGACGACCGCGAGCGCGCCCGCCCCGATCACGGCTAGTGCGACAAGAGAGGCCAACCGGTCGACCGACAGCGGAAGCGGGGGGACGTCCCGGACGGGCGACCGAGGGGGGAGCGTGGCCTCTCTCGTCGACACCCTCAGAGCGTGCAACCCGTATCTCTCGGTTTCGTCTGCTCGACCTGTGAGCAGGCGATGGAGACGAAACTCAGAGGTTTTTCTGAGCTTGGGTAGAGCGCATTGCCAGCCGATCGGCAGGATGCTGGAGGTGTGAACGCCTCCCTGCCGCACCGCCCCGACGGCACCGCGCTGCGCGCACTGGTCGTGGACGACGAGCGCGACCTGGCCGATGTCCTCAGCAGCATGCTCAGCCACGAGGGTTGGGACACCCGCGCAGCCCACGACGGGGCGGCCGCCCGCCGGCTCGGCGAGCAGTTCCGGCCGGACGCGGTGATCCTGGACGTCAATCTCCCCGACGCCAGCGGCTTCGACGTCCTGCGTGACCTGCGGGCGGTCAACCCGGCGGTCTGCGTCCTGTTCCTGACCGCCCGGGACGCCGTGGAGGACCGGATCGCCGGGATCACGGCCGGCGGGGACGACTACGTGACCAAGCCGTTCAGCATGGAGGAGGTGCTGGCCCGGCTGCGCGGCCTCGTCCGCCGGGCCGGCCTGACCCACACCGACACCGAGGGCGCGATCGTCGTCGGCGACCTGACGATGGACGAGGACGCCCGCGAGGTCTTCCGCGACGGCGAGCCGATCGACCTCACAGCGACGGAGTTCGAGCTGCTGCGCTACCTCATGCTCAACCCGCGGCGGGTCCTGTCGAAGGCGCAGATCCTCGATCGGGTGTGGAGCTACGACTTCGGCGGGCGGGCCCACGTCGTCGAGCTCTACATCAGCTACCTGCGCAAGAAGATCGACCGCGGCCGGCCGCCGATGATCCACACCGTGCGCAGCGTCGGCTACGTGCTCAAACCGGTGTCGTGAGCGCTGCGCCGCGCGGCCGCTGGCGCACCCCCCGGCTGCGCACCCAGCTCGTGGCGCTGGTCGTCAGCCTCCTGACGGTCGCATTCGCGCTCGTCGCGGTCGTCACGGCGATCGAGCTGCACCGCTTCCTGGCCGAGCGCCTCGATCAGCAACTGCAGGCGGCCGGCGGGCGGTACGCCCTCATGCTCGAGCACCCCGACCACGACCAGGACGCGGATGACGCCCAGCAGTTCGAGGTCGCCGGGCAGTCGGCCGGCACGCTGGGCGCGCGGGTCGTCAACGGCGCGGTGACCGTCGCCCACGTGGTCGGTCACGACGCCGACGACCCGACGACCGAGCCCGGCTCGCAGGCCCGCGCCGTGCTCGCGAAGCTGGCCCCGGCGCCCCGGCCGCGCACCGTCGAGGTGCCCGGGCTGGGCAAGTACCGGGTGCTCGTCCAGCGCGGCGACGACGGCGACCGGCTGATCACCGGGCTGCCGATGCACTCGGTCGACGAGACCACCGCCCGGCTGATCGGCATCGAAGGCGTGGTCTTCGGACTCGTGCTGGTGGTGGTCGCGGTGGGCGGCGCGATCTTCGTCCGGCTCGCGCTCCGGCCGCTGAACCGGGTGGCCGAGACCGCGGCCCGGGTCGCCGACCTGCCGCTGTCGAGCGGGACGGTCGAGCTCGGCGAGCGCGCGCCCGATTCGGCCCCGAACACCGAGGTCGGCAAGCTCTCGGGGGCCTTCAACCACATGCTCGAGCACGTCGAGTCGTCCCTGCAGAGCCGACAGGCGAGCGAGGACCGGTTGCGCCGCTTCCTCGCCGACGCGAGCCACGAGCTGCGCACGCCCGTGGCGATCGTCCGCAGCCATGCCGAGCTCGCCCGGCGTACGGGCGGGCCGCTCAGCCCCGAGGTCATGCACTCGCTCGAGCGCATCGGCTCCGAATCCGAGCGGATGGGCCACCTCGTCGAGGACCTCCTGCTGCTCGCCCGGGTCGACTCGGGCCGGCCACTGGCCAGCGACGAGGTCGACGTGACCCGGTTGGTCCTCGACGCGGTGAGTGACGCGCGGGTCGCCGGCCCCGACCACCGGTGGCAGCTGGAGCTGCCGGAGGACCCGGTCACCGTCGTCGGCGACGAGCACGCGTTGCACCAGGTCGTCGCCAACCTGCTGGCCAACGCGCGGACCCACACCCCGGCCGGCACGGTCGTGCGCGCGGTGGTGCGGGCCGACGCCGGCGACGTCGAGATCGAGATCAGCGACGACGGGCCGGGCATCCCGGCCGACGTGCTGCCGGGCATCTTCGAGCGCTTCGTCCGCGCCGACGAGACCCGGTCGGCGACGACCGGCAGCAGTGGCCTGGGACTCGCGATCGTCCGGGCGATCGCCCGCCGGCACGGGGGCACGGTGACGGTCGAGAGCGCGCCCGGCGCGACGACCTTCCGGGTCCGGCTGCCGGCCGGGCGCGCCGACTAGCCTCGGGCGGGTGATCACCCCGTTCTGGGACGCCGTGCGGCTGTCCCTGCACGTCCTGGCCGCCACGGTGTGGGTCGGCGGCCAGCTCGTCCTGGCCGCGCTGGTCCCGACGCTGCGCGCCGTCGGCGCCGACGTGCCGAAGGCGGCGGCGCGGCGGTTCAACCAGGTCGCGTGGCCCGCGTTCGGGGTGCTGGTCGCGACCGGAATCTGGAACATCGTCGCGGTGGAGAGTGACGACGACCCCACAACCGGCTATCACGCCGTGCTGTACGTGAAGGTCGCGGTCGTCGCGGTCTCCGGCGTCACCGCGTACCTCCACACCCGGGCGCGGACGACGGGCGGGCTGGCCGTGTTCGGCGCGCTGACCGGGCTCAGTGCCCTGGCCGCGCTCGTGCTCGGCGTCGTGCTCGCCGGCTGAGCGGCCGCCGCGCCGTCAGTGCTGCTGGCCGACCAGCACGACCGGGCATTCGGCCTGGGCGAGGACGCCGCTCGGCACGCCGCCGAGGCGGCAGTTGAACGCGTCCTCCGAGTGGTGACACCCCAGGACGACGAGGTCGCAGTGCCGGGTCTCGGCGACGATCGCGTCGACCGCGTCGGCGGCCGGGATGCACACCTCGACCGCGAGTTCCGGGTGCCGGCGGGTCACGCGTGCGAGCGCCTCGGCGGTGTCGATCGAGGCGACCGTCTGCGCCTCCTCACCGCCCCCGCGGGCGCGGAACAGGACCAGTTCGCCGCCCCACAGGTTGACCTCGTCGGCGGCGAAGTCGACGGCGTGCTCGCCGGCCCGGGTCGCGGACACCCCCGCCACTATGCGGCGGTTCAGCAGCCGGGGTGAGCCCTCGGGCACGATCACGACCGGGCAGTGTGCGTGCACGGCGATGCGCTGCCCGACCGAGCCCAGGGCGGACACGCGGAAGCCGTCGCGGCCCCGTGACCCGAGGACGAGCAGTTCGGCCTCGCGGCTGAGCTCGGTGAGCGCGTCGACGGCCGAGCTCTCGACGATGCGGGCCTGCACGTCGACCTCGGGCGCGAGCCGGGCGGCGTGCGCGAGATGGGTCTGCACGACCGCCTGCGCCGCCTCGAGCTGGCTCTGCAGCCCGTTGTCGGTCGCGCCGGCCAGTTCGGCGTCCGCACCGTCCGGCGCATGGAGCAGGACCACCGGCGCCGCACGCCGCTGCGCCTCGACGAGGGCCCACCAGACGGCCTCGCACGCACCGCGGGACAGGTCGACACCGACCACGATCGGAGCGCTAGTCATGACTCGACCATCCCTCGCCCGACCGGCCCTGCTTAGGGCCGGAGGGCCCGTTCCGGTCAGGCGGCGTTGCGAAAGGCATCCCTCAGCCCGAGGCCAAGGCCCGGTCACAAACCGGTCGTTGGACCCGGTTGCTGTCGGCGGTCACGCCGAACAATTTGAAGCGTCAACGACAGCAACACAGGAGACGGACCCCGAGCCCGTCAGAAGACAAAGGAGTCATCATGAGGCGCAGAACGTTCGACGTTATCGCCAGCACCATCGGCCTCGGCCTCGCCGCACTGCTCGTCGTGGCCGGCAGCCTGCTCACCTGGGCGAACACGTTCGTCGACAACCAGGTGCACGACCAGCTCGCCGCGCAGAAGATCTTCTTCCCCGCGAAGGGCACCCCCGGCCTCGACGAGCTCAAGGGCGCCGACCACGCGGCCATCAACAAGTACGCCGGCCAGCAGCTCACGACCGGTGCGCAGGCCGAGGCCTTCGCCGACCACTACATCGCCGTGCACCTCAAGGGCATCGGCGGCGGCAAGACCTACGCCGAGCTCAGCGGCCAGTACCAGGGCCTCTCGGACGCCCAGAAGGCCGCCCCGGCCGGTGTGGCCCTGAACGGCCAGATCGCCACCGTGTTCAAGGGTGAGACGCTGCGCGGCCTGCTGCTCAACGCCTACGCCTTCGGCAAGATGGGCACCATCGCCGGCATCGCCGCGGTCGCCGCCTTCGTCGGCGCCGGTCTGATGCTGCTGCTGGGCCTGCTCGGCCTCTGGCACTCGCACAAGGTCCCGTCCGACAAGGAGATCCTGACCGGCAAGCACACTCCGGAGCCGGCTCACGTCTGATCCCCCGATCAGGCACCCCCAGTTCGCCCGCCGGGCCGTCGCCCGGCGGGCGAACTGCGTCCGCGGCAACAGGCCGTCGGGCCCTCGACGCCCGCCCGAAGATCCGGAAAGGTCGAGGACATGACTGATGTCGACATTGCCACCCCGTTGTCCGCCGACGAGTTGCAGGCCATCAACGCCTACTGGCGGGCGGCGAACTACCTGTCGGTCGGCCAGATCTACCTGCTCGACAACCCGCTGCTCGACCGGCCGCTGGCCGCCGAGCACGTCAAGCCGCGCCTTCTCGGCCACTGGGGCACGACGCCCGGCTTGAACCTGCTCTACGCCCACATGAACCGGGCCATCCGGCAGCGTGATCTCAACGCCATCTTCATCACCGGCCCGGGCCACGGCGGACCGGGGCTCGTCGCGAACGCCTACCTCGAGGGCACGTACAGCGAGGTCTACTCCGGCATCACCCAGGACGCCGACGGGCTGCGGGCGCTGTTCCGGCAGTTCTCCTTCCCCGGCGGCATCCCCAGCCACGTCGCCCCGGAGACGCCGGGCTCGATCCATGAGGGCGGCGAGCTCGGCTACGCGCTCGTCCACGCCTACGGCGCCGCCTTCGACAACCCCGACCTCGTGGTCGCGTGCGTGGTCGGCGACGGCGAGGCCGAGACCGGCCCGCTGGCCGCCAGCTGGCACTCGAACAAATTCCTGAACCCGGTGACCGACGGCGCCGTGCTGCCGATCCTGCACCTCAACGGGTACAAGATCGCCAACCCGACCGTCCTGGCCCGGATCGGGGACGAGGAGCTCGCCGAGCTGATGCGCGGCTACGGCTACCGGCCCTACTTCGTCGCCGGGGACGACCCGCACCAGGTGCACCAGCTGATGGCCGCCACCCTCGACCGCGCGCTCGACAGTATCGCCGAGATCCAGCGCCGGGCCCGGTCGGCCGAGGGGGACCCGCGCCGGCCGGCCTGGCCGATGATCGTGCTGCGCACGCCGAAGGGGTGGACCGGCCCGGCCGAGGTCGACGGCGTCCAGGTCGAGGGCACGTTCCGCTCCCACCAGGTGCCCCTCGCCGACACGCGCAAGAACGACAACCACCGGCAGCTGCTCGAGACGTGGCTGAGGAGCTACCGGGCCGAGGAGCTGTTCACGGCCGAGGGGGCGTTGCGTCCCGAGCTGCAGGCGCTGGCCCCGGCCGGCGAGCGGCGGATGAGCGCGAACCCGCACGCCAACGGCGGCCTGCTGCTCAAAGACCTTCGCCTCCCCGACTTCCGCGACTACGCCGTGGACGTGCCGGCGCCGGCCAGCACGACCTCGGAGGCGACGCGGGTGCTCGGCAACTTCCTGCGCGACGTCATCGTCGCCAACCCGTCCTCGTTCCGGCTGATGGGGCCGGACGAGACCGCGTCCAACCGGCTGGGCTCGGTGTTCGAGCGGACGGACCGGGCCTGGGACGCCGAGACGGTCCCCGGCGACGATCACCTCGCGCCGGACGGCCGGGTCATGGAGGTGCTCTCCGAACACCTGTGCCAGGGCTGGCTCGAGGGCTACCTGCTGACCGGGCGGCACGGGCTGTTCAACTGCTACGAGGCGTTCATCCACATCATCGACTCGATGTTCAACCAGCACGCGAAGTGGTTGAAGACCACCGACGACATCCCGTGGCGGCGGCCGATCGCGTCCTTGAACTACCTGCTGTCCTCGCACGTGTGGCGGCAGGACCACAACGGCTTCTCGCACCAGGACCCGGGCTTCATCGACCACGTCGTGAACAAGAAGGCCGAGGTCGTGCGGGTGTACCTGCCGCCGGACGCCAACACCCTGCTGTCGGTGGCCGACCACTGCCTGCGCAGCCGCCAGTACGTCAACGTCATCGTGGCCGGCAAGCAGCCGGCACTGAACTTCCTGACGATGGACGAGGCGATCGCGCACTGCACCCGCGGGCTCGGCATCTGGGACTGGGCCGGCAACACCACCGGCGAGCCCGACGTCGTGCTCGGCTGCGCCGGCGACGTGCCGACCCTCGAGACCCTCGCCGCGGTCGACATCCTGCGCAACCGCCTGCCCGAGCTGAAGGTGCGGGTGGTGAACGTCGTCGACATGATGCGGCTGCAGCCCGACACCGAGCACCCGCACGGGCTCAGCGACCGCGAGTTCGACAACGTGTTCACCGCCGACAAGCCGGTGATCTTCGCCTACCACGGCTACCCCTGGCTGATCCACCGGCTGACGTACCGGCGCACCAACCACCACAACATCCACGTGCGCGGCTACAAGGAGGAGGGCACGACCACGACCCCGTTCGACATGGTGATGCTCAACGACCTCGACCGGTTCCACCTCGTCATGGACGTCATCGACCGGGTTCCCGGCCTGGGCTCGCACGCGGCGTCGCTGCGCCAGGAGATGTCCGATGCCCGCCTCGCCGCCCGCATGTACACGCGCGAGCACGGCGAGGACGATCCGGCGATCTCCGGATGGACGTGGGGGCCGCGCGAGCCGACCGCCCCGGGCGTGAGCTGATCGGTGGCGAGCGTTCTCGTCGTCAACGCCGGGTCGTCCAGTCTCAAGCTGCGGCTGCTCGACCCGGCCGACGAGGTCGTGGCGTCGGCCGACCTTCCCGCGGATGCCGGGGGGTTCGACACGGCGGCCGTCGCGCGGGTCATCGCCGGCTGGCCGCGGCCCGACCTCGCCGGGCATCGCGTGGTGCACGGCGGCACCGAGTTCACCGGCGCCGTGCGCATCGACGCCCGGGTCCGGCAGCGGCTCGAGGCGCTGAGCGACCTGGCCCCGCTGCACCAGCCGAAGTCACTCGCCGGGCTGGACGCGGTGACGGCGGCCGTGCCCGACATCCCGGCCGTCGCCTGCTTCGACACCGCCTTCCACACCACCCTCTCCCCCGCCGCCGCCGCGTACGCGGTGCCGGCCGAGTGGCGCTCGAGGTGGGGCGTGCGGCGCTACGGTTTCCACGGCCTGTCACACGCGTACGCGACGCGGCGGGCGCTGGCGCTGGTGGGGCGGCCGGCGCAGGGCACGGCGATGGTCACCTGCCATCTCGGCGCCGGGGCTTCGCTGTGCGCCGTCCGGGACGGGAAGAGCGTCGACACGACGATGGGGTTCACGCCGCTCGAGGGGCTGGTCATGGCGACCCGGTCGGGGACGATCGACCCCGGCCTCGTGCTGTGGCTGGAGGAGCACGAGCAGCTCACGCCGCATGAGGTGGCAACCGCGCTGGAGGAGCGGTCCGGGATGCTCGCGCTGGCCGGGACGGCCGACATGCGCGTGGTTGAGGACCGGTGTCTGGCCGGTGATGCGGATGCCCGCTGGGCGATCGACGTGTACGTGCACCGGCTGGTGACGGCGATCGGGGCCATGGCCGTGGCCGCCGGTGGGCTCGACGTGCTCGCGTTCACCGGGGGCGTCGGCGAGCACTCGCCGATGATCCGCGCCATGGTGGCGGCTCGGCTGGCGTGGGTCGGGGTGTCCGTGGACGAGGCTGCCAACGAGGCGGCGTCGTCGGATGCCGACGTGACCTCGGGCGGGGCGGCGGTGCGGGCGCTGGTGATCACGGCCCGCGAGGACCTGCAGATCGCGCAGGAGGCCCGCGCGGCGCTCGGCTGAGCACCTTGGCTCCGGTCATGGTGCGTGCACTTGCGCTGTGCCGGCCGTCGATCGCGCGGTGCGGGAAGCCCGCCGCCTTCGGCCAAGACGCGGTCCGGGCGAGCAAACGCTTCGTGCCACGCCCGCGCTCTGCGCTTTGCACCCGTAGCGGTCGCTATCCCCGCGCGGCAGCCCGGGATAGCGACCAGTGCGGATGCAAACCAGCGCGCTGCGCCAGGCGCAACGCCCCGCGACGAGGTAGGCCGCGGACCCACCTTCGGCGTCGTGGTCGTCCAGACCATCCAGGGCGAGGCCGTTGTGCAGCAGCGTCGCCCCCTCGAGGAAGATCTCCCGGATCAGCTCGGGTCGACCTCGGGCCGCTCGCGGACCACCGACTCCGCGGTGGCCATCAACTGGTCGAACGGCGGTTGCACCGTGCCTGCCTGCGGCAAGGCGCGAACATCCCGAGGTCCTCGCGCCGCGGCAACCGAGATTCGTCGACCTGGGACTGCCCGCTGTCGGCTCCGTTGGCTAGCGTCGACGGGAGCACCGCACGCACGAGGAGTGACGCATGGCCGACGCCGAGGACGTCCGCCGGCTCGCCCTCGCGCTGCCGCACGTCGAGGAGATCGACAGCCACGGCTTCGACTTCCGGGTCGGCGGCAAGGGCTTCGTCTGGTCCTACCCCGAGCGCCGGCCCGGGCAGCGGCGGCGCATCCGCACCGACGTCGCCGTCCTGTTCGTCGGCGACGAGGCCGAGAAGCAGGCGCTGCTGCTCGGCGAACCGGAGCTCTTCTTCACCGCACCCGGCTACGACGGCTGGCCGCTGGTGATGCTGCGGCTCGACGCGGTGGATCACGACCGCCTCACCGAACTCGTCATCGATGCGTGGCGGATGCGCGCACCGCAAGCCCTCCTCGCCGAGGCCGACGGCGCCTGACGTCGTGGCCGCGGCTGATCCCCGGCGGTCGCCGGGCCTATCGGCCTGCGCATCGTTGGCCCCCTTTTGGCGGGAAACCCTCGCATCGCCCGCGGGTGCGGCGCGAGGGCCGAAGCCGGCCCGGGCGCCTACACGTTCGACGCCTCGGCCGCACCGTCCCTGCCGACGGCGGCCGCGTGCGCGTCGGGATACACCGACCTCCCGCTCTAGGCCCGGAACGCGGTCGGGTGAACCTCCAGGTCATCAACACCGGCCCGGGCTGAGGATCGTCGCCGCCACGCTCGAGCAGGCCCTGGGTCCGGCGGTGAAGCTCGGCCGCTGACCGACCGGGCGATCAGTCCTTGCGGACCTCGGCCCCGAAGACCGCCGCCTGCGTGCGCCGCTCCATGCCGAGCTTGCCGAGCAGGCTCGACACGTAGTTCTTCACCGTCTTCTCGGCGAGGAACATCCGCTCGCCGATCTGCCGGTTCGTCAGCCCGTCGGCGATGAGGTCGAGCACCTCGCGCTCGCGCTGGGTGAGCGACGAGAGCCGGCTGTCGGTCGGCGAGCCCTCACGGACGCGGTCCATCACCTGGGCGATGACCGCCGGGTCGATGAGCGAACGCCCCAGCGCGACCTGGCGGATGGCGTCGACGAGGCCGGACGTGCGGACCTCCTTCAGCACGTACCCCGAGGCGCCGGCGAGGACGGACGAGAGCACCGCGTCCTGGTCGTCGTAGGAGGTGAGGATGAGGCAGTAGGTGTTCGGCAGGGCCGAACGGATCTCCCGGCAGACATCGATGCCGCTGCCGTCGGGCAGCCGGGCGTCGAGGACGGCCACGTCGGGCTTGGCCGCGAGGACCCGCGCGAGGGCCTGCTCGACCGTGCCGGCCTCGCCCACGATCTCGAAACCCGGCACCGCGCCGAGCAGTTCGGCGATGCCGCGGCGCACGACTTCGTGGTCGTCCAGCAGGAAGATCCGGACGTGCTGCTCGGTCTCGGTCACTTGATTCGTACCTTCCATTTCACGACGGTGCCGCCCGTGGGGGCCGGCGCCATCTCGAAGGATCCGCCCCGCTTCTCGGCGCGGGATCGGAGGTTTGCGGTGCCGCTGCTGCGAGTGGCCCCGGCCGCACCGGTTCCGTTGTCACTGACCGTCACGGCCAGCTCTTCGGCGGTCAGCGCGACGTCGACCACTGCACTCGTCGCGTGCGCGTGCTTGGCCACGTTGGTCAGCGTCTCACGAACACAGGCGACCACGTCGTCCATCACGTCTTCTTCGAGGCTGATGTCGACCAGCCCGGCGAAGGCGACGTGCGGCGCGAAGCCGAGCGGGGTGGTCAGCTCGCTCGCGACCTCGAGGATGCGCTGCCGCAGCCCGCCCGTGCTGATGATGAGGTTGCCGCGCAGCTCGAAGATGCTGGTGCGGATGCGCCGGATCGTCCGGTCGATGTCCTCGACCCCCTGCCGCACCCGCTGCGAGAGCCGCGGGTTGTTGTCCAGCTGGGCCGCGACCCCCTCCAGGCTCAGGCCGATGGCGAACAGCTCCTGGATCACGTGGTCGTGCAGGTCCATCGCGATCCGGTCGCGGTCCTCGAGCAGGACGAGCTTCTGCTCCGACGCGCGGGAATCGGACAGCTCGAGCGCGACGCTCGCGTGGGTGGCGAAGCCGGCGGCCATCGCGAGGTCGGTGGTGGTGAACCTCTGGCGGCCGCGGCCCCGGAGCAGGCTGAGCACGCCGCGGGGCTGCCCGGTGCCGCGCAGCGGCAGGACCATCAGCGGGCCGGCCTCGGTGACGGTCGACAGGTGCGACGGGGGCCCGTCGCCGTCGGAGGCGTTGGCCAGCAGCAGCGGCTTGCCGGTCTGGACGACTCGCCCGGCGAGCGTCTCGCTGAGCGGGAAGCGCCGCCCGACCAGGTCCTCCGAGTGGTCGCCGAACGCCACCTCGACCATGATCGACTCGCCGTCCGGGCTCAGCAGGCCCAGGCTGACGATGTCGGCGTCGGCGATGTCGATGGCCCGCCGGGCGACCATCCGCAGCGGGTCCTCGCCCGAGGCGAGCAGCATCTGCGCGCCGATCTCGACCGACGCCTCGAGCCAGCGCTGCTGGATGCGCGACTCGGCGTAGAGCCGGGCGTTGCTGATCGCCGTCCCGGCCGCGAGGGCCAGCGCGATCACCAGCTCCTCGTCCTCGGCGGTGAACTCGCCCTTGGCGCTGTTCGCGAGGTAGAGGTTGCCGTACACCTCGCCGCGCACGTGGATGGGTACGCCGATGAAGGAATCCATCGGCGGATGGTTGGGCGGGAATCCGGTCGAGCGCTCGTCGTCGGCCATGTGCCGCAGCCGGATCGGCCGGGGATCGGTGATGAGCGCCCCGAGCAGGCCCTTGCCCTGGGGCAGGTTGCCGATGCGCGCGGCGGTCTCGTCGTCGATCCCGACGTGGATGAACTGCTCGAGGCCGCCGTCGTGGCCGATGACGCCCAGCGCGCCGTACTGCGCATGCGCGAGATCGCAGGCCGCCTCGACCACGTTGCGGAGGACGACCTCGAGGCCGAGATCACCGGCGACGGTCTCGATGGCCCGCAGCAGCGCGCGCAGCCGCCCCTGGGCCCGCTTGACGCCTTGGGCGCGCTCGACCAGCTGGTCGATCAGCTCGTCGAGTTCCAGTTTCGGGAGATCCGGGAACCGGAGGCCGGGGCCGGGCTCGCTGCTCATACGTGTGAGCGGTATGCCGCTCAAGGTCGTCCGGCTCAGTTCTGCTCGACCAACACGTCGACCAGCCGCCGCCGGCGGGACGCGGGAGTGACCGAGGCGCGCCCGATTCGCAGCAGGACGTGGGGATATCCGGTCAGCGCCGAGCTCGCCGACGCAGCTGGGCCCGGGCCGACGGAACCTCGGTGACCTGGGTCAGCGGGCTGGCCGCGAATCCGTGCCGGGTGATCTCCAGCAGGACCCGCTCGAGGGCCTCGCCGGCCCGCAGCCAGTCGGCCGCGGAGTCGCCGCTGGTGCACAGCAGCACCAGGCACTGGTCCTTGGACGAGCGGGTCGTGGTGGGCAGGCCGCCGGAGCCGCGGGTGTCGAAGTCGCGGATCGGGACGTCGTCCTCCGAGGTGCCGTCGACGTGCGGGACGGTGAGCCCGGGGACGCCGTCGCGGCGCTCGGGGTCGTCCGTGGTCCAGGCCCGCAGTTCGGCCCGGTAGGCCGGGTTGAGGTTCTCGACATTGTCGGCGTGCTGGCTCAGGCTGGCGACCGCCACCCGCTGGTCGGGGTCCCGGACGACGACGATGTTCGCGCCCTCGCTTGCCGGCCGCGTCCTCGAGCGCCTCGATCACCGACGCCGGAACCTCGTCGTCGGCGAACTTGCGCCGGTTGGTCTGCCGCAGCTCGATGACGTGATCCAGCGCGGCGAGCTCACCGTCGACCGGCAGGTCGGTCGGGGACGAGCGTGGCCAGCAGATCCGGGCTGGCCTTGTCGGGGTAGCGACGCACCTCGAGCCCGACGCCGTCGCCGGCCATCGACACGCGGGCGTTCATGATCGCGCAGCCGCAGCTGATGATCATCTGCCGGGAGGTGGGATCGAGCACGGTCAGCTGGCGCGCCCGGTCGACGTAGATGTCGAGGCGGCCCTCCAGCAGGTGGAAACGCCACGGCTGGGTGTTGTGGACCGACGGCGCGAGCGTCGCCCGGACCGCCGCCCGCCGCAGAACCGTCGCGCGCTGGGCGGCAACGAGTGTGCTCATGCTGGTGTTCCGATCTGCGAGTCACTCCGACTGACAAATCAACAATGCGCAATTCGGGAATCTGCGCGTAGGGTCCAACGACCTAGCTGCGGGGGTCCGGCTTCCTGATCGCGCCGGGTCGGTGTTGGGTGGGTGCATGCAGCGCTGGATCGTCTCGACCCCGGGCCCGATCGATCACGGCCCGCTGCGCCGGATCGAGGGCGAGCGGCCCGAGCCCGGCCCGGGCCAGGTACGGGTCCGGATCAGCTGCTGCGGCGTGTGCCGCACCGACCTGCACCTCGCCGAGGGTGACCTGCCACCGCACCGGGCCGGGACGACCCCCGGCCACGAGGTCGTCGGGACGGTCGCGGCCCGCGGACCTGCGGCGGCCCGGTTCGAGGTGGGCGAGCGGATCGGGATCGCGTGGCTCGGCGGCACCGACGGCCACTGCCGCTTCTGCCGCAGCGGGCGGGAGAACCTCTGTGCGGCGCCGGTCTTCACCGGCTGGGATCTCGACGGCGGCTACGCCGACGAATGCCTGGTCGACGAGGCCTTCGCCTACGCGCTGCCGGAGGGGATCGCCGACGAGCAGGCCGCGCCCCTGCTCTGCGCCGGGATCATCGGCTACCGGGCGCTGCACCGGGCCGAGGTGCCGCCCGGCGGCACGCTCGGGATCTACGGCTTCGGCGGCAGCGCCCACCTGACCGCGCAGCTGGCCCTGCACCTCGGCCTGCGGGTGCATGTGCTCACCCGGGGTGAGAACAACCGCGAGCTGGCCCGGCACCTCGGGGTCGACTCGGTGGGCGGGGCGCAGGACTCGCCGCCCGAGCCGCTCGACGGCGCCATCCTCTTCGCGCCGGCCGGCGAGCTCGTGCCGGTCGCGCTCCGGGCGCTCGGCGCCGGGGGGACGCTCGCGGTCGCCGGCATCTGGCTGTCCGAGATCCCGCGGCTCGACTACGACGCCGAGCTCTTTCGCGAACGCCAGCTGCGCAGCGTCACCGCGAACACCCGGGCCGACGGCGAGGAGTTCCTGCGCCTGGCCGCCCGGTTCGGCGTGCGGGCCACCACGACGGCCTACCCGATGGCGGCCGCGGACCGGGCGCTCGCCGACCTGGCGCACGGGCGGTTCAGCGGCGCCGCCGTCCTGCACAACTGACGGCCGCAACGGACGGCCTCGCCCAGGTAAGACGATCATGTTGCGGGAGGCGGGCTCGGGCGCGCGCAGCGCAACAATGTCGCGAGCGAGGGCCGGATCAGGCCGGGACGGGTTCCCCGATCGATGTCTCGACCTCGACTAGAGACTCGTCACTGACCTGCACGATCCGGTCCACCCGGCCGTCGTCGAGCCGCCGGTGCGTGGTCATCAGCACCGTCCGCCCGGCGGTCGCGTCGAGGAGGTCGTCGAGCACGACCCGCTCGGTCTCCTCGTCCAGGTGCGCGGTCGGCTCGTCGAGGACGAGCACCGCCGGATCGGCGAGCAGGGCCCGCGCCACGAGCAGGCGCTGCCGCTGTCCGCCGGAGAGCGCAGCCCCGTCCGGACCGGCCGGCGTGGACCAGCCGGCCGGGAAGGACCGCACGACGTCGAGCAGCCCGACCCGCCGGGCCACCTCGTCCAGCTCGGCGTCGTCCGCGGTCGGGCGGACGACCCGCAGGTTGTCGCGCAGCGTGACGTCGAAGACGTGGTCGCCCTGCAGCGATCCGGCCACCGCAGGCGGGACGTCGGCCGCCGGCACCGCCCGAAGGTCGGCCGCCGGGCCGCTGCCGGTCAGCGCGATCGAGCCCGACCGGGCCGGCAGCAGCCGCAGGGCCGCGGCCAGCAGCGTGCTCTTGCCGCAGCCGCTCGGCCCCATGACCGCGACCCGGGTCCCGGCGGCGAGGTCCAGGTCGGCCCCGCGCAGTACGGGCGGCGCGGTGTCGCCCGGCGCCAGGGTCAGCGCCCGGGCCCGGACGCCCACGCCGCCGCTCGGTACCACCGCGGGCACCGCCGGCTCGGCGAAGGCGGGGGGCCGGCCGGTGATCTCGGCGACCCGGCGCAGCCCGGCCCGGCACCGGGCCCAGGCGACGAACGCGGCCGGCAGGGTGGCGATGGCCTCGAACGCGCTCAGGACGCAGACCGCCAGCACGCCGATGTCGACCACGGAGAGGGCGCCGGTCCGGACGGCCGCCGCCGCGGCGGCCAGGACGCCGACCAGCGTCGCGGCCGCGGTCAGGCCGCCGCCGAACGTGCCGAACGCCGCGGCGAGCGCGGGTCGGCGGGCCACCCGGGCCAGCCGGGCCTCCGCGGCGGCGGTCTCCTCGACCGCCGGCGTGGCCCGCCCGTAGGCGATGAGCTCGTCGAGGGCGTCGAGCAGCGCGGCGGCCCGACCGTCCCGCTCCCCCGCGATGCGGACGAGGTTCGCCCCGTCGCCGGCCAGCCGGTAGGCGGCCAGCGGCACGAGCACCCCGGCGACCAGGACGCCGAGCGCGAGCGCCAGGCCGGCCAGCGGCGCGAGCGCGGTCGCGATGACGATGGCGGCGATCGCCCCGGCCAGCGCTCCGGAGGCGGGGACGATCGCTCGGACCAGCCCTTCCTGCGCCCCGTCCACGTCACCGACGAACCGGCGCAGCAGGTCGCCGCGGCCGTAGCTGCCGAGGACGCCCGGCGGCAGGGGCCGCAACCCGGCGAAGACCCGCACGCGGAGGGCGGCCAGCATGCGCAGCGCACCGTCGTGGGTGGCGAGGCGTTCGAAGTAGCGCAGCAGGGCCCGGCTGATGGCGAACGTCCGCACGCCGACGACGGCGATGGCCAGCGCCTGCACGTTGGGGTGTTGCGCGGCCCGGCTGATCAGCCACATGGAGGATGCGGTCAGGCCGAGGCCGGACAGCGCCGTGGCGATCGAGAGCGCCGTCGCAACCGAGAGCTTGCGGGTCGCGCCGGCCGCTCGGACGAGGTCGCGCAGCCGGTACGGACGCACGTCCACGGGCGCGGTCACCGCGGCCGGCCGGGCCGTCGGCTCGCTCGCCGCCGGCACCGGGGCCGGGCGGGCGGCTCGCTGCGGGCGCACGGCCTCGACCCGGCCCTGCGCCAGGCTCACCCGCACGTCGGCCAGCCGGGCCAGCGACTCGCTGTGGGTCGCGACCACGACGGTGGCCCAGCCGCGCAGATCGTCGAGCACGGCGGCGACGACCGCCTCGGTGCCCCGGTCGAGATCCTCGCTCGGCTCGTCCAGCAGCACGAGCGGCACCCCTCCGGCCGCTCGGACGGCGCGGGCCCGCAGCAGCACCCGGGCCAGCGCGATGCGCCGCCGCTGGCCGGCCGACACGCTCAGCCCGTCCTCGCCGAGCGGGGTCGCCGGGTCCGGCGTCCGGCACGCCCGGCCGGCGTCGGCGACGGCTTCGTCGCTCGCGCCGGGGTCGCCGAGGCGAACCTCGTCGGCCACGGTGGGCTGGCTCGGGCGCGGCCGCTGCGGCAGCCAGGCCACGACCGAGCGCCATGCATCGGCGTCGAGGTCGGTGATCGATCGGGGGCCGCCGGCGGTGGCGACCCGCAGCTCACCGGAGGTCCCCGGCGCGAAGCGCAGCAGGGTGCCGAGCAGGGTCGACTTCCCGGCACCGCTGCGGCCGGTCACCGCCGTGATCAGCCGCGGCTCGAGCGCGAGACTCACCCCGGCCAGCGCCGGCTCGTCGCGGTCGGGGTAGGTCACGCCGACCCCGTCCAGCCACACGGTGCCAGTGGGCACGACGCCGGCGCCACCGCTCCCTTCCGCCGGTGGCGCCTCCTCGATGATGTCCAGCGCCGCGCCGGCCGCGGCCGTGCCCTCCTCGTTGGCGTGGTGCTGCGCGCCCATCGCGCGCAGCGGCGCGAACAGCTCCGGCGCGAGGATCAGCACGAGCAGCGCCGTCTCGAACGGGACCGAGCCGTGCGCCAGCCGCAGGCCGACGTCGACGGCGACCACGGCCACCGACAGCGCGGCGAGCAGGTCGAGGACGAGGCCGGACAGGAACGCGACCCGCAGCGCGGCGACCGTCTGCCGCCGGTAGGCGTCGGTGGCGGTGCGGACCGTGCGCTCCTGCGCCTCGGCCTGCCCGTAGATGCGCAGCGTGGTGAGGCCGCGCAGCAGGTCGAGGAACTGCCCGGCCATCCGGGCCAGCACCGCGTACTGGCGGGCGACCAGGCGCCGGGTCGTGATGCCGACCAGGGCCATGAACAGCGGGACGAGCGGCAGCAGGACGATGAGGATCAGCCCGCTCTGCCAGTCGGCCCAGGTGATGCGGGCCAGGACGAGCCCCGGCACCACGGCCGCGGCGACGAGCGCGGGAAGGGCCCGGCTGACGTACCCGTCGAGGCCGTCGAGCCCGGGGCCGGTGGCGTTCACCAGCCGCCCTGGCGCCTGCCGGCGGGCCCAGGTCGGGCCGAGCCGGACGATCGCGGCCAGGGTCGCGCGGCGCAGCTGGGCCCGCACGGTGATCGAGGCGCGGGCGGTGATCCACTCCTGCAGGCCGGCCAGCCCCGCGCGGGCGGCACCGATGACGGCCAGCGCGACGAGGCCGCCCCCGACCGCGGCCACCCCGGCCCGGCCGGTGAAGATCGTGACGATGGTGTGGGCGAGGACGGTCGCCTGGGCGATCGTGAGCATCCCGCCGAGCAACTGCAGTCCGGCGAGCGTCCCCAGCAGCGTGCGGCAGGCCGGAGCCTGCCGCACGAGGCGCGGGTCGACGGGCCGGCTCACTGCGCCGTGGGCTCGTCGATCAGGTGCTGCGCCGCCTGCCGGGCCCGCTGGGCCAGCCCGTCCTTGTCGTCGCCGGGGGCCGGGAGGCCGACCCGGGCCCGGAAGACCCAGTACGTCCACGCCTGGTAGGCCAGCACGACCGGCGTGAAGATCAGCGCCACGACGGTCATCACGGCCAGCGTGTAGTGCGACGAACTCGCGGCGTGCACGGTGAGCGAGAGCTTCGAGCCGTTGCTGGCCGGCAGCACGTTCGGCCACAGGCAGGCGAAGACCCAGATCGGGACGAGCGCCGCGACGGCCGCGCTGGCCGAGAACGACCAGCCGTAGCGGTCGAGCAGCAGCGCGCGGATCGCGGCCAGCAGCGCGACGACGATCACGACGGCCAGCACCTTGCTGAGCCAGCCGCCCCGCACCCCCATCGTCCAGAAGACGAAGACGCCGCCGAACACGACGGCCGGGATCGCCAGCTTGCGGGCCAGCTGACCGGCCGCCACCTGCACCGGACCGTGCACCCGCAGCCCGAGGAACACCGCGCCGTGGAAGGCGAACAGCGACAGCGTGGTGAGCCCGCCGAGCAGCGCGTACGGCGACAGCAGGTCGAAGAAGCTGCCGGTCATCACGTGGTTGCCGTCGAGCTTGACACCGCGGACGAAGTTGGCGAACGCGACGCCGAGCAGCAGTGCCGGCAGCAGCGAGCCGACCACGACACCGGCATCGCACCAGCGGCGGCCCTGCGCCGTCTGCGCCTTGCCCCGGTACTCGATGCCGATACCGCGGACGATCAACCCGACGAGCAGCAGCGCGAATGCGAGGTAGAACCCGCTGAACACGCTGGCGTACCACTCCGGGAAGGCGGCGAAGGTCGCGCCGCCGGCGATGAGCAGCCACACCTCGTTGCCGTCCCAGACCGGCCCGATGGAGCGGAGTGCGACCTCGCGGTCGTGCTCGTCCTTGCCGACGAACGGCAACAGCATGCCGACGCCGAAGTCGAAGCCCTCGAGGACGAAGAAGCCCGCCCAGAGGACGGCGATGACGCCGAACCAGAATCCCTGAAGCATCTCGATCGCCCTTTCAGACCAGGCTCATGACGGGTTCGTCTGCGGTTTCCTGACCCGCCGGGGGTGGGGCCTCGCGGTCGGGCCCGGCCAGGGCGAAGCGCCGCACCATGCGGAAGCAGATGATGCCGAGCACGCCGTAGAGCGCGGTGAACAGGACGAGGGTGGTGAACACGAAGCCGGTGCCGACGTTCGTGCTCACGCCGTCCTGCGTCTTCAACAGGCCGTAGACGAGCCAGGGCTGGCGGGCGGTCTCGGTGAACAGCCAGCCGGCGCTGTTGGCCAGCAGGGGCAGGGCGACGGTCCAGACGGCGACCCGCAGCAGCTTGTCGCTGGCGGTCAGCTTGCCGCGCCGCCACTGGATGGCGAGGAAGATCGCGATGAGCGCGGCGAGCACGCCGAGGCCGATCATCAGCCGGAACATCCAGTACGCCAGCCAGACGACCGGGACGTAGCTGCCCTTGCCGTACTTGGCGATCTCGGCCTTCTGGATGTCGTTGATGCCCTTGACCGTGCCGCTCGGGTGGTTGGTGGCCAGGATCGACAGCCCGCTCGGGATCGAGATGTTCAGGCTGTTCTTGCCCTGGTTGCCGTGGCCCGCATCGAGGTCGGCGACCGCGAACAGGCTGAAGTCGGCGTTCTTCTCGGTGTCCCACAGCGCCTCGGCGGCGGCCATCTTCATCGGCTGCTGGTCGGTCATGATCTGGCCCTGCAGGTGGCCGACGAGCGAGACGCCGATCGCCGACACGATGAGGACCCCGAGCCCGATCCGCAGCACGCTCTTGTGCACCGGGTCGGCCGCGTCCTTGTCCTTGCGCAGGTGGTAGGCGCTGATCGAGACCAGCAGCGCGGCCGCGGTCATGAAGGCGGCGAGGATGGTGTGCGGGAACGTCACCAGCTGCGTCGAGTTCGTGAGCACCTTCCAGATCGAGGTGAGCTCGACCCGCTTCTGGCCCGCGTCGTAGCGCAGGCCGACCGGGTGCTGCATGAAGCTGTTGGCGGCCAGGATGAAGTAGGCGCTGATCGTGGTGCCGGCCGCGGCCAGCCAGATCGTCGCCGTGTGCAGCTTCGGCCCGAGCAGGTCACGCCCGAAGATCCACAGGCCGAGGAAGGTCGACTCGAGGAAGAACGCGATGAGCGCCTCCATCGCCAGCGGGGCGCCGAAGATGTCGCCGACGAAGCGCGAGTACTGCGACCAGTTCATCCCGAACTGGAACTCCTGCACGATGCCGGTCACCACGCCGAGCGCGAAGAGCACCAGCATGATCCGGCCCCAGAACCGCGCGCTGCGGTCCCACATCACGCCGGCCGGCGTGCCCCGCTTGCGGTAGGCGAGGGTCTGCATCACGGCGACGAGCGCCGTCAGACCGATCGAGAGCGGGACGATCAGGAAGTGGTAGACGGTGGTGGTGGCGAACTGCCATCGGGCCAGGGTCGTGGCGTCCACGATCGTCCTCTCAGCCGGCGAGTGATACGCGGTCCACACTGGCTGAGCCCGTGCCGGGCCGGGCAGGGCCGCCCAACCCGTCCCCGTTAGGTCTTACGACCCGGTACCGGCCGCCTCCGGGCCCGGATTCCGGCTCACGGGACGATCGCGACCGGGCAGGTGTGGTCGGTCTCACCCGGCGAGCGGAGCAGGTCGGCCGAGCGTGACGCGGTCACCAGCAGGCTGCTCATCGCCCGCAGCCGGTCCAGCCACGAGTAACCGAGCTCGAGGCGGGCCGCGATCGCCAGCGCCGGGTGGTGCGCCCGCCACGTTGCGAGTTGCTCGTCCAGCTCCTCCTGCTGCTCGGCCAGCCAGCCCGGACCCGCGACCCGCCCCTCGTGCAGTGCCGACCACGCCCGCGACACCTGCAGGGTCACGTCGCGCCGGGCCGCCTCGGTCGCCGCGAAGTCCATGATCTCCTCGCAGAGCCCGAACTCGTCCACGATCACCGTGACCGGCCGGTCGTCCGCCCGCGCCCGGTAGTTGCGCGGGACGCAGATGATCGGGCACTCGACGCGGTCCTGCACGCGGGCGGTGATCTTGCGGGTCACGAGAGTGTCGTGCGAGTCGTCACCGATGACGAGCAGGTCGACCACCGCGGAGAGCTCGATGAGGACGTCCTCCGGCAGGCCGGCGATCGCCGAGCCGCCGACCTCGAGGCCGGCGTGCTCCTCGGTCGCACCTTCGATGGCGCGCTGCACGGCCTGGGAGACGATGCGGGTGGCGACGGTGTGCCTGCGGTCGCGGACCTTGGTCACCGGGCTCCACGCGCAGCCGTCGAGGCGCAGGGGGACGTAGGCGTGGACGATGTGCACGGAGTCCCGGCCGGCGATCGCGTCGTCGACCGCCCACTCGATCGTGCCGCGGTCGTGCAGGATGTCGTGCACGCCGACCCCGATGAGGCGGGGCGGGACCGGCTGCTCGCCGCGCTCCTGCGGGGCCACCGTGCTGAGGTTGCGTACGGCCGTCATCGTCGTCTCCTCAATCGAGGGTCACGGTGTCGAGGGTGGCTCGGAAGAACTCACCGCCCGCGTCGGTCCACGAGGCGTGGATGCCGTCCGGGATCAACATCGATCCGGCGTCGTACTCGCCGTCGAAGCTGACGACGAAGGTGTGCAACTGGTAGCGCTTGCCGGTCGGCTCGCCCCAGCGGCGCATGGTCACGCTCATCAACCGGCCGTCGGGGGCGACCCGAACGGTGACGTGCGAACGCGCGTGCCGGTTGGCGACGTGGTGCGCGTAGACCGCGGTGTCCGGCTCGGTCCCCTGCCGCCACGCCGCGCCGAGCAGGGCGGTCGGCAGCAGCACCGACTCGGCGGCGAGCCGGTCCAGCGCGCTGAGGGTGACGTCCGGGCCGGTGGCCACCTGCACCGGCAGGCCGAGCATCCGCCACCGCATGACCCCGACCCCGGTCGCGTAGGCGTCGAAGCCGTTGATGGGCAGCCGGCCGATGTGCGTGCGCGCCGCCCAGACGAACCCCGCCTCCGGCATGAGCAGTTGGTTCGCGGTGAACTGCCGCCAGCGGCGGGCGAGGCGGATCTCGCCGGACATCTGCAGGGCGGCGCGGCGGGCGAGATGCGCACCCGGACGGATGACCCGGCCCAGCCAGCGCCGGGCCGGTTCGGGCAGCTCGGCGAGCATGTCCGGGCTGAAGGTGTTCGGCTGCGTCGTCGCTGCGGGGCGGAGGGAGTGAGCCATCATGCGGGCGGACCGCGGGGCCCACGGATGCTCGTGGGGGAAATGAACGAAGGTCGGCGCGAGGGTGGTGCTGGGTTGCGGCTCTCGGGTCGCGGAGCCCGGGCGCTGAGTCGTCGCCGGCATCGGTCCGCCTCCTCAGTCTCGGCTACTGACGACACTGCTCCCACCGGCAGCGCTACCTCAGGGCCGAACGACCTCTCGGCCGCTGGGCTGACGACCCATCCCGCCGGTCACCAGCGGACGCGTCAGCCGACGCCGACGGCCGAGTCGGCGAGGTTCGCCAGCGCGGTGGCCAGCAGGGCCCGCGCCTCGGCGGCGACCGGGGCGAGGCGCGGCTCCGCGCTCGCACTCACCATCATGTCCGGATCCATGGCCTCGACGAGGACCTCCGAATCGGCCAGCTCGCGGACGACGACGTTGCAGGGCAGCAGCAGCCCGACCGACGGCTCGATCACCAGCGCGCGGTGGGCCAGCGGCGGGTTGCAGGCGCCGAGGATCAGGTAGGGCCGGAGGTGGACGCCGAGTTTGGCGAGCATCGTCGCCCGCACGTCGATCTCGGTGAGCACGCCGAACCCCTGCTCGGCCAGCGCCGCCCGGGTGCGGGCGACGGCGTCGTCGAAGGTGGTCGACAGGGTGACTGGAATCCCGTAGTCGGTCATGACGTCAGCTCCCTCTCTACCCCAGACCGTAGAGCGGGCGCGCCGTCGCGACGACGGCCCAACGACCCGCGACGCTGCGCCCTTCGCCTGGTTGCCGCGCGGCCAGGTCGATGCACCTGCCGCGATTGGGACCTACTGCCCTTGGTGGGCGGCACCCGACCGGTGAGTCTGGAATTGCGAGGGCGCCACGGTCGGCTCCCCCGGAGAGGGGTCATCATGAACCACCACGGCGCAGTGTTGGTCGGCCTGGGCAACTACCACCAGGGCGTCCCCGAACTCGATTGGGCCGCGCGCGAGGCGCAGGCCCGAAGCGTCCCGCTGCACATCGTCCGGGCCTATCACCTGTCCGAGGGCACCATGCCCTGGGCGACCTCGGCCGACCGGATGATCATCGACGACCTCCGGCAAAGCGCCCACCGGCACCTGGACGCCGGGCTCGAGCACGTCCGCGACCAGTGGCCGGACGTCGAGGTCAGCGGTGCGCTCGTCGAAGGCGTGCCGTGGGAGGTCATGGTCGACCACTCCGCCGACGCCGAGGTCACCGTCCTGGGCAGCCGGCAGCTCGGCACCATCGGCTCGGCGCTGCTCGGCTCGGTCAGCACCGTCGTCGCCGCCGCGGCATCGGGCCCGGTCGTCGTCGTCGGGCACCCGAGCGGCATCCCGGCCGAGTCGCCCGAGGTCGTCGTCGGCATCGACGGCCGCGAGCAGACCGACGACGTCCTCGCCTTCGCCTTCGACCACGCCAGCCGCCGGCACCGGCCGCTGCGGGCCGTCTTCTGCTGGATCCCGGACGTCCTCGCCACCGCGCAGTGGCGCAACGCGCAGCCGCCGCCCGAGCGGGCCGACCGCTGGCTCTCCGAGACGCTGGCCGGCTGGCAGGAGAAGTACCCGGACGTCGAGGTCCGGCGCGGCGTCGTCCGCGACCACCCCGTCGCCGCCCTCGTCGCCGCCTCCACCGCCCAGGACCTGCTGGTCGTCGGCAGCCACTCGCGGCACGCCCGCATCGCGGCGATGCTCGGCTCGGTCAGCCAGGGCGTCCTGCACCACGCGACCTGCCCGGTCGCGGTCGTGCACCCACGGGGCGCCCGCGCCGCCGACCTGTAGCGCTCACCTGACGTCGCCCCGTCCCGCCACCGCCCGGCGCCGGACGGGGCGATTGTCGCGCGCCCGGCGCCGGCGCGTCCCAGACCGGGTCCAAAGGACCACTCCGACACGGTGCGGACGGGGCATTCGGCCCTACGTGGCGCGCACCCGACTGACCAGGCTGAAAGGTGAGAGAAGGAGCGCGCAGATGATCGAATCCACTGCTACCCGCGCCCGCATCGTCGTCGGCGTCGACGGCTCCGCCGGCTCGAAACTGGCGCTGGAATGGGCCGCCCGCATCGCCGCGGCCGAGGACGCCGTCATCGACGTCGTCGGTGCCTGGGAGTACCCCGTCAACCTCGGCTGGACCGCCGTGCCGGCCGAGTACTCCCCCAAACAGGACATCGAGAAGGCGATCGTCCAGGTCGTCGACGAGGTGTTCGGCCCTGAGCGCCCGCCGGGCCTGCGCGTCCTCACCCACGAGGGCAACGCGGCCGGCGTCCTGATCGAGAAGAGCGCCGACGCCCTCATGGTCGTCGTCGGCAGCCGCGGGCACGGCGGCTTCGTCGGCCTGCTCATCGGCTCCGTGAGCGCCCGCGTCGCCGAGCACGCGAAGTGCCCCGTCCTCGTCGTCCACGCCCCCAAACCGCATGCGGCCGAGCTGCATGTCGTGAAGACCAACCCCGAGGAGACCCAGTCATGACCAGAGTTGCCATCAACGGCTTCGGCCGGATCGGCCGCGCCTACCTGCGGTCCGTCCTCGACGTCGACGACGTGGATGTGGTGGCCGTCAACGACGTGACCGACACCGCGACCCTGGCCCGGCTGCTCCGCTACGACAGCACGTTCGGCCCCATCGGCCTCGACGTGACCGACCACGGCGACGGGATCGCCGTCGGCGTCGCCAAGGTCGCGGTCACGGCCGAGCGCGACCCGGCCAAGCTGCCGTGGAAGGAGCTCGAGGTCGACGTCGTCATCGAGTCGACCGGCAAGTTCCGCACCCGCGAGGCCGCCGCCGGTCACCTGGCCGCCGGGGCCCGCAAGGTCATCATCTCGGCGCCGGGCAAGGGCGTCGACGCGACGATCGTGCTCGGGGTCAACGACGACATCTACGACCCGGCCACCCACCACATCGTGTCCAACGCCTCGTGCACGACCAACTGCCTCGCCCCGATGGTGAAGGTGCTGCAGGACTCGTTCGGCATCCAGCAGGGCTACATGACCACGGTGCACGCGTACACGAACGACCAGAACGTGCTCGACGGCCCGCACAAGGACCCGCGCCGGGCCCGCTCGGCCGCGGTCAACATCATCCCGACGACGACCGGCGCCGCCCGGGCGGTCGCCGAGGTGATCCCGGCCGTCGCCGGCAAGCTCGACGGCGGCGCCTTGCGCGTCCCGGTCGTCGACGGCTCGCTCGTCGACCTCGCCGTCCTGCTCGACAAGAAGGTCACCGCCGACGAGGTCAACGCCGCGTTCGAGTGGGCCGCCACGACCGGCCGGCTCGCCGGCCGCCTGGTCTACACGACCGAACCCATCGTCTCGAGCGACATCATCGGCAACCCGGCCTCGTGTGTCTTCGATTCGCTGCTCACCCAGGCCTCGGGCCAGCTGGTCAAGGTCTTCGGCTGGTACGACAACGAGTGGGGTTACACCGCCCGGCTGGTCGAGCTGACCCGCCTGATCGCCGCCGGGTCGGCCTGATGCCCGGGCGCGGCGGCTGGTTGCTCGGTGGCGAGCTCATCGGCGCCGGATTCGTGGCCCTGGCCGTCGTGCTGGTCGCCCTGCTCGCGCTGGCCGCGATCCTGCACGCGGGCCGGAGCCACGCTCCGGCCCCGCTGCGGGTGCGCGACGAGGACGACCGGCGGGTCGGCGACTCGCGATGACCGCGACTCCGTTCGAGATCCGGCTGCACGGTCGCGGCGGCCAGGGCGTGGTGACCGCGGCCGAGCTGCTGTCGGTCGCCGCGTTCCTCGACGGGCACGAGGCCCAGGCCTTCCCGAGCTTCGGCTCCGAGCGGATGGGGGCGCCGGTGATGTCGTTCTGCCGCATCGCCGACCAGCCCATCCGCTCCCGCGAGCCGGTGACGACGCCCGCGCGGTGGTCATCGTCGACGCCACCCTGCTCAACCACATCGACGTGCTTCGGCGGCCTGCGCGACGACGGCTACGCCCTGATCAACTCCATCCGCTCCCCCGCCGACCTCGGGCTCGCCGAGCTGCACCGAACGGCTCGGGCCGGGCCGGGTGCAGTGCGTCGCCGGCCACCGACTACGCCCGCGCGGCACACCGGCCGGCCGCTGCCCAACGTCTGCCTGCTCGGCGCCTTCGCCGCCCTGACCGAGCGGGTGAGCCGGGCGTCGCTCGAGACGGCCGTGCGGGAGCGGTTCCGCACCGCGGTCGCCGACGCGAACATCGTCGCGCTGCGCCGCCGCGTTCGACCACGTCCGGGAGGCCTGCCATGCGTGAGCAGCTCGAAGGCTCGCGGGCCATCGCCGAGACGGTGGCCCACTGCCGGGCCCAGGTCGTGCCGGCCTACCCGATCACGCCGCAGACGCACATCGTCGAGGCCGTGGGCGCCATGGCCAAGGACGGCACGCTCGCCGGCTGCGAGTTCATCACGGTCGAGTCGGAGTTCGCGGCGATGTCGGCCGCGATCGGCGCCGCCGCGACCGGGGCCCGCACCTACACGGCCACGGCCAGCCAGGGCCTGCTGTACATGGCCGAGGCGCTGTTCAACGCGTCGGGCCTCGGCCTGCCGATCGTCATGACGGTCGCCAACCGGGCGATCGGCGCCCCCATCAACATCTGGAACGACCACAGCGACTCGATGAGCCAGCGCGACTGCGGCTGGATCCAGCTCTACGCGGAGAGCAACCAGGCGGCGGCCGACCTGCACGTCGTCGCCTTCCGGCTGGCCGAGACGCTGAACGTCCCGGCGATGGTGTGCATGGACGGCTTCCTGCTGACCCACGCGTTCGAGCCCATCGACGTGCCCGAGGCGAAGCTCGTCGACGCGCTTCCTCCCGCACCGGCGACCGGCCCAGCAGCTCGACCCGGCCGACCCGATCACGATCGGCGCCATGGTCGGCCCGGAGGCGTTCACCGAGGTCCGCTACCTCGCGCACGCCCAGCTGCTTCGGGCCGAGGAGGTGCACGGCGAGCTCGCCGACGAGTGGTCCGCGCTCACCGGCCGCTCGGTGGCCGCCCTCGACCCCTACCACCTCGACGGGGCCGAGACGGTCGTGGTCGCCCTCGGCTCGGTGACCGGCACCGTCCAGGACGCGATCGACGAGCGCGACGACGCGACCGGGCTGCGTCAACCTGCGCCTCTACCGTCCCTTCCCGACCGACGCGGTGTTCCGCGCGCTCGAGCACGCCCAGCGCGTCGTCGTGCTGGAGCGGGCCTTCGCGCCCGGGGCCGGCGGCGTCGTGGCGGCCGACGTGCACACCGCGCTCGCCGGCCTGCCGATCCCGGTGCACACCGTCGTCGCCGGGCTGGGCGGCCGCCCGATCACCCGCGCGTCCGTGCACTCCGTGCTGGACGCCGCCGGGGCCGACCCCTGCCGGCGGTCAGTTTCCTCGATCTCGACGAGCAGGTCGTGGAGCGCGAGCTCGCCCACCTGCGCTCCGGAAGTGGGCCGGCATGACCGCGCAGTCCGTGAAGTTCTACCAGGTCGGCAGCCGGGCGGTGGGCAACCGCCTGCTCGACCCGGCCGACCGCACCGAGCAGGCCGACCCGGAGCGGCGCAACGCGCTGAACTCCGGCCACCGCGCCTGCCAGGGGTGCGGCGAGGCCCTGGCCGCCCGCTACGTGCTCGACACCGCGGTCGCGGCGACCGGCGGCAAGCTCGTCACCGTCAACGCCACCGGCTGCCTCGAGGTCTTCTCCACGCCCTACCCGGAGAGCTCCTGGCAGCTGCCGTGGCTGCACTCGCTGTTCGCCAACGCCGCGTCGGTCGCGTCCGGCGTCGCCGCGGCACTGAAGGCGACCGGCCGCGACGACGTACGTGTCATCGCCCAGGGCGGCGACGGCGGGACGGTCGACATCGGGCTGGCCTGCCTGTCCGGCATGTTCGAGCGCAACGACGACGTGCTCTACGTCTGCTACGACAACGAGGCCTACATGAACACCGGGGTGCAGCGTTCGGGCGCGACCCCGCCCGCGGCCCGCACCGCGACCACCGAGGCGGTCGGCGAGCGCCCCGGCAACCCCTTCGGGCATGGGCAAGGACCTCGCCCCGTATCGCCATGGCCCACGACATCCCCTACGTCGCCACCGCCACCGTCGCCGAGCTGCACGACCTCGAGGCGAAGGTCGCGAAGGCCATGTCGATGCGAGGCGCGCGCTACCTGCACGTGCTCGTCCCGTGCCCGCTCGGCTGGGGTTCGGCGACCTCGGAGACGATCAAGCTCGCCCGGCTCGCCCAGCGCAGCGGGCTCTTCCCGGTGTACGAGGCCGAGCACGGCACGTGACGTCCGCGCTGCCGATCCGCGGCCGGGTGCCGGTCGAGGAGTACCTGCGACCGCAGCGCCGGTACGCGCACCTGTTCGCCGAGCGCGGGCCGCGCCCGACATCGGTGGCCCGGCTGCAGGAGATCGCCGACCGCAACATCGCCCGCTACGGGCTGCTGCCCGAGGAGGCCTGAGCTCGATGGACAAGCCGTTCGCGATCACCCTTGACGTCCGGTCCAGCCTCGCCAACCACACCGGCACCTGGCGCAGCGAGCGCCCGGTGTACGTCGACGGCGCTGCCGCCCTGCTCGCACGCCTGCCCGGCCGGCGAGCAGGTGCAGCAGTGGCTCTACTCGGCCGAGGACGGCAGCTACGAGTCGGCCTGGCGCCGGCTCGTCGCCGACAACCCGTTCCCGGCGATCATGGGCCGGATCTGCTACCACCCGTGCGAGACGGCCTGCAACCGCGGCCAGCTCGACAGCGCGGTCGGCATCAACTCCGTCGAGCGGTTCCTCGGCGACAAGGCGATCGACGCCGGCTGGGCGCTGCCCGAGGCCGGCGCCGGACACCGGCCGCCGGGTGCTCGTCATCGGCGCCGGCCCCTGCGGTCTGTCGGCCGCCTACCAGCTGCGGCGCCGCGGCCACGACCGTCGAGGTGGTGCGACGCGTCGGCCCAGCCCGGCGGCATGATGCGGCACGGCATCCCGGCCTTCCGCCTGCCCCGCGACGTGCTCGACATCGAGATCGCCCGGCTGGTCGACCTCGGCGTCACGCTGCGCATGAACACCCGGGTCGACGACCTCGAGGCCACCATGCGCGAGGGCCGCTTCGACGCCGCCCTGCTCGCCATGGGCGCCCCGCTGAGCAAGCGGGCGTACATCCCGGCCGGCCAGTCGGCCCGCATCCTCGACGCGCTCGAGGTGCTCGGGGACGTCTCCGAGGGCGACCGCCCGCAGCTCGGCCGGACCGTCGTCGTCTACGGCGGCGGGAACACCGCGATGGACGTCGCCCGCACCGCGCGCCGGCTCGGCGCCGACGAGACGATCATCGTCTACCGGCGTACCCAGGCCCAGATGCCGGCGGCCGACGTCGAGCTCGAGGAGGCCCTCGCCGAGGGCGTCCAGATCCGGTGGCTGTCCACGATCACCCAGGTCGAGGGCACCACGTTGACGATCGAGAAGATGACGCTCGACGACGAGGGCCGGCCGCACCCGACCGGCGAGTTCGAGGAGCTCTCCGGCGACGCCGTGGTGCTCGCGCTCGGCCAGGACGTCGACCGCAGCGTGCTCGACACCCTGCCCGGGCTGCAGATCACCGACGGGGTCGTCGAGGTCGGGCCGGACATGATGACGGCCGTCCCCGGCGTCTTCGCCGGCGGCGACATCGCGCCGTCCGAGCGCTCGGCGACCGTCGCCATCGGGCACGGCACGAAGGCCGCGAGGTCGATCGACGCCTGGCTGCGCAACCGGGCCGTGGAGCGGGTCACCCCGCACGAGATCGACGAGCAGCCGGTCGAGTTCGACCGGCTCAACCCCTGGTACTTCTCCGAGGCGCCGCACACCATGCGCCCCGAACTCGAGGCCGCCCGCCGGACGAGCGACTTCAGCGAGGTCGTCGGCGGCCTCGACGAGCGCACGGCGCTGTTCGAGGCGCGGCGCTGCCTGTCCTGCGGCAACTGCTTCGGCTGCGACAACTGCTACGGCGTCTGCCCGGACAACGCGGTGCACAAGATCGAGGGCGCGCACGGCTACGAGATCGACTACGACTACTGCAAGGGCTGCGGCCTGTGCGTGGCCGAGTGCCCCGCCGGCGCGATCGTGATGGTGCCCGAGCAGACCTGATGCCGTCCGGGCGCCCCTTCATCACGGATTTCATCACGGATGACGGAGCCGCCCCGGGGGGTGGGGGCCCGGGGCGGCTGGTCTCGTCTGAGCGGTTCGTCTGAGCGGTTCAGTGACCGAGCGGCAAGAAGACGTCGTTGACGTCGAAGTCGAGCTGGTCACGCACGTCGATGACGCCCGGTACCCGCGTCGCGTCGTGGGCGAGCCCGCGCGCGGCGAGCGCGGTGGCCACCCGGCCGGAGAGCGTGACGACGCCCTCCTCGACGTCGACCCGTACGTTCCCCCGGCCCGGCATCGTGGTGCTGCGGACGACATCCCGGATGACGTCGTTGCGGATCTCCTCGTCGCTGCGCAGGAAGAGCTTGATCAGGTCGGCGCGGGACACCATGCCGACGAGCAGCCCGTTGGAGTCCACCACGGGCAGCGAGCGCACGCGGTACCGGGTCAGCTGCCGGGCCGCCTCGGCGATCGAGGTACCGGGGGTGATCGTCAGTGCCGGCGAGGTCATGAGCTCGCGGGCGGTCCGGCCGTGCTGCTTGCGGCTGGTCTCGGCGTGGTTGCCGAGCCGGTGGCCGCGCGGGACCGGGCGCGAGTGCCCGATCCGGGCGAGCAGGTCCGAGGCCGTCACGACGCCGACGACCTTGTGCGCCTCGTCGATGACCGGGACGGAGTTGATCCCGTTGCGGTCGAGCGCCTGGGCGATCTCCTTGAACAACGCGCCCTCGTAGGCGCTGACGACCGCCCGGGTCATCACGTCCGAGACGGTGAGCGGCGGGAACGTGAGGCTGTGGCCGTCGTGCGGCGCATCCGGATGGGTACGGGTGCCGGCGACGGCGTCGACATAGCGCTCGAGCGCCGACCCGTAACGGTCAGCGGTGGGTCCGGCGTGACCGACCGTCGACGGCAGCGCTTCGTGCTGTGTGGCGTGCGCGGTCCTGGTGGTGTTCGGGCTGTCCATGGCACACCTCGTAGGGGAAGAGAACTGCACCTTCAGCCTCTCTCGCGACCCGTTCGGGTGGAGGTGGCGAATAGCCCGTTGGCACCGGGCCGAAGGTCGTTCCCGGGATCCGATCCCTTCCGCGGCGCGGTCAGACGCCGGCCAGGACGTGATCGAGGGCGACGACGAGGGCTCCCTGGGCGTCCAGGGTGGCCCGGCTGGCGTGCAGGTGGTGCCCGCACAGCAGGAGTTCGGCCGGTTCGCGTCGAGCGCTCGTGGCCGGCAGGACGATCCGGTAGCCGGCCCGGGCGCTGCAACAGTCTGCGCGCATGTTGACGATCATGCGACGAGCTTCACCCACCGGGCGGGCGGCAGATCAGATTCGTACCGCCCGCATCGGATGTGACCTTCGTCCCAATCGCCGGGTCGAACGTCGGCCGGAGGTCCCGATCTTGCTCGGCCGGCCGCGGGTTTCTTCGCCCGACGCGCGTCAGGAACGCATCGTGCCCTTCTGCAGGAACCGGGTGTGCCACGACAGCGCCTCGTCGAGCAGGTGCGGCGTCTGCAGCCCGGGCGCGCCGGCGAGCGCCCGGTCGAAGTAGTCGGCGAGCTCGTCGCGGAAGTCGGGGTGGACGCAGTTGTCGATGATCTTGCGGGCCCGGCGCCGCGGCGCGAGCCCGCGCAGGTCGGCCAGCCCTTGCTCGGTGACGATCACGTGCACGTCGTGCTCGGTGTGGTCGACGTGGCTCACCATCGGCACGATCGTCGAGATGGTGCCGCCCTTGGCCGTCGATGGGGACACGAACATCGAGATGTAGGCGTTGCGGGCGAAGTCGCCCGACCCACCGATGCCGTTCATGATGCTCGAGCCCATGACGTGCGTGGAGTTGACGTTGCCGTAGATGTCGGCCTCGATCATCCCGTTCATGGCGAGGCAGCCGAGGCGGCGCACGACCTCCGGGTGATTGCTGATCTCCTGCGAGCGCAGCACGACCCGCTGGCGGTAGTCGTCGATGTTCTCGACCAGATCGGCGATCCCCTCGGCACTCAGCGAGAACGCCGTCGCCGACGCGACCGACACCGTGCCCGAGCGCAGCAGCGCCAGCATCCCGTCCTGGATGACCTCGGTGTACGCCGTCAGCGGGCGGTACGGGCCCTTCTCGAGCCCGGCCAGCACGGCGTTGGCCACGTTGCCGACGCCGGACTGCAGCGGCAGCAGGGTGGCCGGCAGCCGTCCCCGCGACACCTCGTGGGCGAGGAACTCGAGCAGGTGCTCGGCGATGCGCTCGGAGTCGGCATCGGGCGGCCGGAAGGTGGCGAGGTGGTCGGGCGCGTGCGTCGGCACGACCGCGACCACCTTCTCCGGCGGGCAGCGCAGGTGCGGGACGCCGATCCGGTCGCCCGGGTGGGTGATCTGCAGCGGCCGCCGGTGCGGGGGCAGCGCCGTGCCGTAATAGATGTCGTGCATGCCGTCCACGCCGGCCGGCTGCCAGGAGTTCACCTCGAGGATCACCTTGTCGGCGAGGTCGATCCAGGTCTTGTTGTTGCCGACCGACGAGGACGGGATGAGCTCGCCGTCCGGGGTGATGCCACTGACCTCGATCACCGCGACGTCGAGGTGGCCGAAGAAGCCCTCCCAGACCATCTGCGCGACGTGCGACAGGTGGATGTCGAGGTAGTCGATGAGCCCGGCGTTGATCTTGGCCCGGCTGATCGGGTCGGACTGGTAGGGCATGCGCAGGTCGATGCCGTCGACGGCCGCCAGCGTGCCGTCGAGCTCGGGCGCGGTGGAGGCTCCCGTCCACATGCCCACGGTGAAGCCTTCGCCCTGCGCCCGCGCCGCCGCGATCCGGGCCGCCAGCGCGGCCGGGACCGCCTTCGGGTAGCCGGCGCCGGTGAATCCGCTGACGCCCATGTGCGCGCCGGCTGGGATCAGTTCGGCCGCCTCTTCAGCCGACATCACCTTGCGCGCGAGCTGGGGCGATCGAATCCGCTCGTCAGTCATAGGCGGATCAGTGTGGCACGTCGATCACGAGCGCCTACGCTCACCGCCCCACCGCCGGGCGGGACGGGAGGACGACGACCGGCGCGGCCGAGTGCCGCACGACCCGCTGGCTCACCGAGCCGAGCAGCCGGCCGGCGACCGGACCGTGCCCGTGGCTGCCGACGACGAGCAGGTCGGCGTTCTCCGCGGCCTCGAGCAGGCAGTCGGCGGGCCGGCCGTCGGCCGTGCGACCGTGCACGAGCCCGGCGAGTTCCGCGGGCAGGGAGGCGACCTCGGCCTGCAGCAACGCCTCGTGCTCGTCGTTCAGGACCGCGAACGGGCGGCTGTACGGGTAGACGGCGAACTCCGGTTGCCACTGCCACGCCAGCAACGCCTCGACCTTCGCGCCGGTTCGGCCGGCGTGTGTCAGGGCCCAGCGCAGCGCGCGCCGCGAGGCGGCCGACCCGTCCACGCCGACGACGATCTTGCCGGTGCGGACCGGGGTCCACGACCGGACGACCGCGATCGGGCAGCGGGCGGCGCCGATGACCCGGGCGGTCACCGAGCCGAGCGGCAGCAACGGGTGCATGTGGTGCGCCCCGACCACGACGATCGCGGCGTCGCCGGCCCCGACGGTGAGCGCCTCGACCGGGGTCTCCGGCACGGCCCGGAGCTGGGCGGCGGCCGCGCGGACCTTCGGCAGGGCGGCGGCCACCGACGCTGCGAGCGCCTGCGGCACTGCCCGGACGACGGCCGGGTCGTCCGCGCCCCCGGCCTCGCCCAGCCCGTCACCCCACGCCGTGAGGGCGATGAGCGGCCCCCCGATCAGCTGCGCGTACCCGTCGGCCCACTGCAGGACCGGGGTCGACCGGGGCGAGCAGTCGACGCCGGCGATCACTTCCGGCCGGGTTGGTTCGTGGGTCATGACCGTCGCCTCCTTGTCCGGTTGCGCGGCTCAGCGCCGCGACGGGTGGCCGGCCTCGGCGAGTTTGCGCAGAACGCCGACCTGGTCGGGCGTGCCGACCACGATGAGAATCGCGTGGGCCTGCAGGGTGACGTCGTGCGCCGGGTTCGGCACGAACGCGGTCAGGCCCGGCTGCCGCAAGGCGAGCAGCACCACGCCGGTGGTGTCGCTGAGCGCGACCTCGCCGACCCGCCGGCCGACCAGGGTGGACTGCTCGGCGATCTCGACCTGCTCGATGCGGAAGTCCAGCGACTCGTCGTGCATGACCACGTCGAGGAACTCGGCGACGTCGGGGGCCAGCGCGAAGGCGGCCATGCGCCGGCCGCCGATCAGCTGCGGGTTGACGACCCGGTCGGCCCCGGCCCGCAGCAGCTTGGCAGTCGACTCCTCCGAGCGGGCCCGGGCGATGATCACCAGGTCCGGGCGCAGCGCGCGGGCGGACAGTGAGACGTAGACGTTGTCGGCGTCGCCATCCAGGGCCGCGACGAGCGCGCGGGCCCGATCGATGCCGGCCGCCCGCAGGACGTCGTCGTTGCTGATGTCGCCGAGGACGTACAGGTGGGGCAGCCCTTCGAGCCGCTCGGGGTCCCGGTCGACGACCACGACCGCGCGGCCGGTGGCGGCCAGGTGGGCCGCGCTCGCCCGGCCGACCCGGCCGTAGCCGCAGACGATGACGTGATCCCGCAGGCGGGCGATCGTGCGCTCCATCTTCCGGCCCTCCAGGTGCCGCAACAGGTGTCCTTCGACGAACGACTCGAGCACGGCGCTCAGCGTGTAGAGCGCAGTGCCGACGCCGGCCAGGATGAGCACGATCGTGAAGATCTTGCCGCCGGTGGCCAGGGGGCGGACCTCCCGGAAGCCGACGGTGGTCACCGTCGTCACCGTCTGGTACGCGGCGTCCAGCACCCCGAAGCCGAGGACGACGTAGCCCACCGTGCCGGCGACCAGCACGGTGAGCAGCGCGATCAGCGCCGGCCGGATCCGTCGCACCCCCGCCCCTTTCCCCCAGGTCGGTACGGGTCAGACCCCCGACATCGGGCGGACGCGGCCGAGCGCGGTGATGTCCTCGGCGGCCGCGGCGATGAGCCGCTGGCCGAGTTCGACGAACGCCCGGCCGACGGCCAACTCGTCCCCGATCTCCGGGACCAGCGGGTCGGTGGGGCGGCGGCGGGCCAGCCCCTCCCCGCTGAGGACGTTGGCGCCGGTGTCGAGGCTGACCCGGGCCTGGGTCGTGTCGTCCTGCTCGTACAGGTACACGCGGGCGGTCCATTCGGCTACGTGTTGCATGGCGGCCTCCTCCTACTGGGTGGCCCCGGCGTGGGCCGGGACGGTGACGAAATGCAGCCCGGCCCCGGCGCCGAGGGAGAACCCCTCGGGATCGCCGGGCCGGACGTCGAGCACGAACCGGTCGCACCCCCACGCCTGGTCGAGGCGCCGGTCGATGTAGAACGGGCAGCCCTCCACCTGGCCGAGCAGCTCGTCGGTCGAACCGACGATGAACTCGCCGTCGGCGAAGCACATGGGCGTGCTCCCCGCGCAGCAGCCGGCCGACTGGACGAACATCACGTTGCGCCCCAGGGCGGCGCGCAGCTGCCGGATGGCGCTGCACGCCGCCGGGGTCGCGGTGATCCGGGCCGGTCGGCCGGGTTCGCTCATGACGGCCTCAGAACAGCCCGAGCGGCTTGGTGCCGTAGCTGACCAGCAGGTTCTTGGTCTGGCTGTAGTGATCGAGCATCATCCGGTGGTTCTCGCGGCCGATGCCGGAGATCTTGTAGCCACCGAAGGCCGCTCCCGCCGGGTACTGGTGATAGCAGTTCGTCCACACCCGGCCGGCCTTGATGGCCCGCCCCATGCGGTAGGCGCGGTTGCCGTCGCGCGTCCACACGCCGGCCCCGAGGCCGTACAGCGTGTCGTTGGCGATGGCGAGCGCGTCGGCCTCGTCGGTGAACGTCGTGACGGCGAGCACCGGGCCGAAGATCTCCTCCTGGAAGACACGCATGTGGTTGTCGCCCTTGAGCACGGTCGGCTGGAAGTAGTACCCGCCGGCGAACTCGGGGTCGACCGTCGCGCGCGAGCCGCCGATGAGCACCTCGGCGCCCTCCTTGCGGCCGATCTCGACGTAGGACGTGATCTTGTCGAGCTGGGCCTGCGAGACCTGCGGGCCGATCTGCGTGTCGGTGTCGAGCGGGTTGCCCTGCTTGATCGCGGCGATGCGCTCGAGGCAGCGGGCCATGAACTCGTCGTAGATGTCGGCCTGGACCAGCGCGCGGGACGGGCAGGTGCAGACCTCGCCCTTGTTGAACGCGTACAGCACGAGACCCTCGACGGCCTTGTCGAGGAAGTCGTCGTCGTGAGCCATGACGTCGGCGAAGAAGATGTTCGGCGACTTGCCACCGAGCTCGACCGTCGACGGGATCAGGTTCTGGGCCGCGTACTGCATGATCAGCCGGCCGGTCACCGTCTCGCCGGTGAAGCCGATCTTGGCGATGCGCGGGTTGGTCGCGAGGGCCTTGCCGATCTCGGCGCCGGGGCCGTTGACGATGTTGATCACGCCCGGCGGCACGATGTTCTCGATGACCTCGGCCATCTTCAGGATCGACCACGGGGTCGGCGACGCCGGCTTCATCACCGAGCAGTTGCCGGCCGCGAGCGCGGGCGCGAGCTTCCAGGCCGCCATCAGCAGCGGGAAGTTGAACGGGATGATCTGCCCGACCACGCCGAGCGGCTCGCGGAAGTGGTAGGCGACGAGGTCCTTGTCGATCTCGGTCGTCCGGCCCTCTTCGGCCCGGGCCGCGCCGGCGAAGTAGCGGAAGTGGTCGACGACGAGCGGAATGTCGGCGTTCAGCGTCTCGCGGACCGGCTTGCCGTTCTCCCAGCTCTCGGCGACGGCCAGCTCCTCCTTGTGCTTCTCGATCGCGTCCGCGACCGCGTTGAGGACGGCCGCGCGCGCGGTCGCCGAGTCCTCGCCCCACGCGTCCTTCGCCGCGTGGGCGGCGTCCAGCGCGAGCTCCACGTCCTCCGGGGTCGAGTCGGACACCTCGGTGATCGGCTTCGCGTTCGCCGGGCTCAGGTCGACGCGGTACTTGCCGTGGGTCGGGGCGATCCACTTGCCACCGATGAAGTTCTCGTAGCGGTCAGCGACGTCGACGACACTTCCGGGGGCGCCGGGTGGGACGTAGCGCATGATGTGCCTCCTTCAAGGCGAGTGCAGCGGCGCGGAGGGCGCCTAATCTCCACACAACGCCTTAGGGCCCGCCGGCGGCAGTGCCCAAAGGCTTGTCCCGGATGGGCCGCATAGCGCGTTTGCGCAGGGCCGGCCGCAGCGCTGTTCGCGGGCCCGGCTAGAACGTGACGACGAGCTTGTTCTCGACGTCGGTGACACCGGGCACCGAACGGGCCGCGCGCTCGGCGACCCGTCGCTCGTACCAGGACCGGACGTTGCCCTCGAGGGTGGCGACGTGGCCGTTGAGGTGGATGTCCACCTGGGGGGCGCCCCGTCGGCGTCCCCGCCGAGGACCTCGGCGAGCCGGGCCTGCGCCTGCGACTCCGTCGGGGCGGGCGGAAGCGTCAGCTCGTCGACGACCCCGCGGACCCCGAGCACGGCCTGGGCCGCCCGCCGGGCCGCGAGCTGCTGCTCGCGGCTGTCGACCATCCCGCGCAGGGTCACGACCTGGTCATCGACGGTCACGTCGACGGGCCGGCCGGCGAGCCGCGGGTGGTGGGTGAGGACGTCGGTGACCGCGGCCGCGATCTCGGCGTCGTCGACCGTACCGACGGCGTCGCGGACGACGATCTCGTCGATCACCGCGGCGACACCCTGCACCTCGGCCGCGGTGCGCACGGCCGCGCGCTTCTCGCGCGGCGAGACGGCCTCGCCCGAGAGCGTCACCACCGCGTCGCGCACGGCCACCGCCACGTGCTCGGTGGCGATCTCGGGGGCCCACTCCAGCCGCTTCAGGATCGCCCGATGCAGGTCCCGATCCAGGAGTGGTGCGCGTGTCATGCCTGAATGATCGGCACCCGGCCGATCGCGTCGAAGAGGCCAAGGGCCCGTGCGGATAAGGACCAGCCGCCCGCAGTAGCCGGCTCCGGGATCGGTCCCGGAGGGGTTCGGGTCATTGGTCACTGTGGCCTCCTGAGCGCTGGCGCGATGCTCGTGCTGTCGACGTAGACGACCAAGAACGGCCCGTGCTGCAGGAGGCGCGCTCATGACGAGCACGACAGTCCCGACCAAGGCCGCACTCCTGCACCGCGCTGCGATGCGAGCCATGCGGGCCCCGTCGATCCACAACACGCAGCCGTGGAAATTCGTCCTCACCGAGGACGCACTCGAGATCCACGCCGACCCCAGCCGTCGGCTCTCGGTGCTCGACCCGCGCGGCCGCCAGCTCATGATCAGCTGCGGCTGCGCGCTGTTCCACGCCCGGGTCGCGATCGCCGCCGCGGGCTACGAGCCCATCGTGCGGCGCCTGCCCGACTCGTCCCATCCCGACCTCATCGCGCGGGTGTGGATCGGGCGCGAGCTGCACTGGCCGGGCGGGACCGCCCTGGACCTCGCGATCGACCACCGCCGGACGAACCGTCGCGCCTTCTCCGACGATCCGGTGCCGGCCCGGGTGATCCACGAACTCGAGATCGCCGCGCGGGCCGAGGGCGCCGTCCTGTTCCCCATCACCACGCCGGAGCACCGCAGCGTCGTGGCGTCGCTGAGCAACCTCGCCGACCGCATCGAGCGCGGTGACCCGGCCTACATCAACGAGATCGCCGCCTGGACGACCGACGACCCTCGGCGCCTGGACGGGGTGCAGGCCGCGAGCGTCCCCTACGCCGGCGACGGTCGGCCCCCGCAGCGGGACCCGCTGCCGATCCGCGACTTCGACGTCCGCGGCGTCGGCTGGCTGCCGTCGGCCTCCGGCTCGGACGGCAGCCAGTGCCTGCTGCTGTTCTGCTCCTACGAGGACGATGCGCGCGGCTGGATCCGCACCGGCGAAGCGCTCGAACACGCCTGGCTGAAGCTGACCAACGAGGGCTTCTGGGCGAGCCCGCTCACCCAGATCATCGAGGTCGGACTCACCCACGAGCGGCTGCGGGCCGGGCTCGGTCTGGCTGTCCACCCCGAGATCCTGCTGCGCGTCGGCCGGGCACCGGAGACAGTGCCGACGCGGCGGCGGGCCGCGCACGACGTGATCATCCACTCCGGATACCGCGAAGAGAGACAGGTGACCCCATGACCGCCTCCGAGCAAGCGATCCTCGTCGGCATCGACGGTTCGCGCGCCGCGTGGCACGCACTGGACTGGGCCGCGGACGAGGCCAAGCTGACCGGCCGCCCACTCCTGGTGGCGCACGTCGGCGACGTCGAGCCCGTCGAGGGCACGGTCGACGAGCGCTCCTTCGGTCGCGAGTTGCTCGACGAGGCGGTGGCCAACCTGGCCGACTCGCACCCCACTGTCGAGGTCGCGACCAAGCTCATCGCCGGAGACGCCGCCCGCAAGCTGGTGGAGCTCTCCACCGGAACCGACATCGTCGTCGTCGGCCGCGGTCGCCGCGGCCTGCCCGGCCTGCTGCTGGGCTCGGTCGCCTTCCGCGTCCTGGCCCACGCCCAGAGCGCCACCGCCGTCGTCGCGGCCGGCCGCCGGGTGAGCGGGAACCGGATCGTGGTGGGTGCGTCCGACTCGGCCGGCGGGCTGGCTGCCCTGCGCTTCGCCTTCGAGGAGGCCCAGCGTCGAGGAGCCGAGGTCGTGGCCGTGCGCTCGTGGTCGGAGCGGGACTGGCGGCTCGCCGCCGCGGCGGCACTGCCGTCCGCGTCGCCGGAGCTGTGGGAGGCCCAGGAGCGGACCGTGCTCGAGGACTGCGTCCGCCCGCTGCGCGAGGAGTTCCCGTCCGTCTCCGCCCGGCTCGTCCTGACCGGCGAGCCGACCGAGATCGCGCTGGAGCAGGAATCCGAGGACGCCGCGATGCTGGTGCTGGGGTGCCGCCGGGCCGACGACTCGCGGCTTCCGCGGCTGGGCCCGATCGCGTCGTGGGCGGCGCACCATTTCCGCTGCCCGGTCGTCATCGTCGGTCACCCGGCGCGCGACCTCGAGTCGATAGACGAGGACGGTTTCGCCGAGGCCACCGTCGGCTGACCGGCGCAGCCGGTTGCGCTCACATCGTCGTCGCGAGCATCGCGGCCGCGAGGTGCTCGCCCCAGGCGTGGGCGCGGGCGAGTTCGCCGTCGACCAGCCGGTTCTGCTTGGTCACGATGAACCCCTCCACCGCTGCCTGGACAGGCCAGCCGGCCCGGCGCAGCCGGCGGGCCATCGCCCGGCCGGCCGAGCCACTCAACCCCAACGGCGCCCGCATCCGGGTGTCGAAGCAGGCGACGCGGGTGTGGGCCTCGCGCGACTGGCCGCTGTCGGCCAGCCACTCGCGCAGGCCCGGGCCGGTGGCATCCGGCTCGACCGCGAGCCCGCTGGCCGGCTTGGCCGCGGCCTGCGCGGCCGCGGCGCGGCTCTTGGGCCGGCTCATCGTCCAGGCGTGCGTGGGGCCGCCGAGCACCAGCAGGTCGAGCCCGTGCAGTTGCTCGGGCTCCACCGTGCCGACCCGGCGCGCGGTCGCCACCGCTGCGGTGCCCAGGCCGTCGGCGATCGCCTCGGCGATGGCCCGGGTGTTGCCGTACATCGATTCGTAGACGACGAGTGCGCGCATGACGACTCCTTTCGCCGGTCCGAGACTCCCACAGTCGACCAATCCGGGCGCGTGTCCTTGTAGAGGCGCAGGCGTCCACGTCCGGACGCAAATGTCCCGGTCGACGTGTGACGGACGGCCCTGGAGGCCCGGCCGATCGGGTACGAACGTCGATTACATGACCACTGCCAACCGCCCGTACCCGGCGCAATTGCGAGGCGAGATCGATCCGGCGACCAGCCGCTGGCTCTGGCTCGTGAAGTGGCTGCTCGTGATCCCGCACGTCGTCGTGCTGTTCTTCCTCTGGATCGCCGCCCTCGTCATGACCGTCGTCGCGTTCTTCGCGATCCTGTTCACCGGCCGCTACCCGCGCGGCATCTTCGAGTTCAACGTCGGGGTGCGGCGCTGGTCGTGGCGGGTGTCGTTCTACACGCTGCACGCCTTCGCCACCGACCGATACCCGCCGTTCTCGCTGCAGCCGGATCCGACCTACCCGGCCGATCTCAGCGTCGAGTACCCGGAGCGCCTCTCCCGGGGGCTCGTGCTGGTCAAGTGGTGGCTGCTCGTGCTGCCGCACTACGTCATCGTCGGCATCTTTGCCGGCGGTTCGTTCGCCAGCCTCGGGCTCATCGGAGTGCTCGCCATCATCGCCGCCGTGACGCTGCTCTTCACCGCGCGCTACCCCCGCGGGCTGTTCGACTTCCTGATGGGCTGCAACCGGTGGAGCTACCGGGTCGGCACCTACGCGATGCTGATGACCGACGCGTACCCGCCGTTCCGTCTCGACCTGGGCGGTAGCGAACCCGGCGGGGTCGACCTCGACAAGCCCACCCCGAAGCAGCCGGCCGCCGTCTGATCAGCGGGAGGGCCCGAGCTGCGGCGGCCGCGGCGCGCGTCACCGGCTGCGGCCTCCGTCAGCTCGACGAACATCACGTGGGTGTCGGTCGCGCCGATGTTGTGCCGCTGTGCTCCTGGGCGTCGAGCCGGCGAGCCGCGCCGGCCGGGAGCTCGACCTCCACCTCCGCACCGTCGGCGCGCAACTGCCGGCGGAAGGACCACAGGGTGATCATGACGCTGTCCGGGTGCCGGTGGGGTCTCGTCTCGCCGCCGGGGTGGTCGAGATACTCGAGCACGCGCACCGGCTCCGACAACTGCAGCGACAGGCTTGGATGAGCACATGAGCAGCGCGGTTCGGACCGTCACGGACTGGCTGTTTCGCGACCGCTCGACCGGCAAGCTCGTGATCGGCCAACGTCCCAACGTGCCACTGACGCTGTGGCTCGGGTGCGTGGTCGTCCGCTGGCTGGCCCAGCCTGCCGGGCGCTGGTCGACGGCTCTCAACGTGGTCGGCGTGATCGCCCTGGTGATCTGGGCCGGCGACGAGGTGGCGCGCGGCGTCAACCCGTGGCGGCGGGCGCTCGGCGCGGGCGTGCTTGTCGCTCTGCTGCTCGGCTGGGTCCTGACTCGGTGAGAGCGTCGCGGACTCGCTCGCCGGGCGTGGCTGCACCGAGCCTCCGGATCCCTGCACGCCGCCGGGACTGTGTCCCGGTCACGGCTCGATCGCGGACCGTCACTCAACGTCCGCCGCCGCTTCAGGCGGCGGTGGTGGGTTGTCGGAAGTCGATGTCGGGTCGGTGGTGCACCGTGTTCCTTCTCGGCTTCTGCTCCGGATCGAGCCAGGGTGGCGGGAGCCACTCGGGCATGCCGTCGTCGGCCATGCGAACGGCCCACCCGGCCGCCTCGAAGTGCCGGTGATGAAATACGCATACCAGGCACAGGTTGTCGATGTCGGTCGGGCCTCCGGCGGCCCATTCGAGGATGTGATGTACCTCCGACCACGCCGCGGGGCGGTCGCAGCCGGGGAAACAACAGCCCCCGTCCCGCGCGGCCAGGGCGAGACGCTGCCCCCGATCGGCCAGGCGTTTGCCCCGGCCGTAGGCGAGGATCCCGCCGGTGTCGTTGAACACCACCGGGATCACCTCGCCATCCCCGGCCATGGCCAGCAGCGTGGCGATGCTGATCTGGTCGCCGTGCCCGAGCCGCGCCAACCCCGCGCTGCCCAGCCCCGCCAGGTCGAGGTCGCCGTAGCCGGCTTGGGCGGTGGCTTTGGCGGCGGCGGCGGTGAGTTCGCTGATCGTGGTGGTGGCCAGCACGGTCACCGGCACCCCACCGGCCGGGGGCAGGCTCCCGGAGCCGAGCAGCCGGCGGGCGGCCTCCAGCATCGCGTCGTGCCGCCGCTGGGCCGGGCTGCGCGGATCCGGGTGCCCGTCGGTGTTCTGCGGCGCGGCCAGCGAATCCAGCACCGCGGTCCAGAACGCCGTCACCTCCGGTGACCAGTCCCCACCCGGACGCGACCACCCGCCCGGCCGCCGGGTCAGGGTGAACCCCCGCCTGCGCTGCGCCTGCTCCTCGGCTGGCTCCCGCCCGTCCGGATCCAACCGGGCCAGCAGCGCCTCGGCCGTCCGGCCCAGCATCCGCGGCCCCTCCACCGTGGCGGCCTGCACCAGCACCTGCTCCGCCACCGGCCACGCCGCCGCCGGCGCCGCGGCCGGGATCCGCTCCAGACACCGGATCACCACATCGGCCTGCGCCCCCGACAACTCACCGGCCGCGACCGCCTCGGCCGCAGTCGGCAGGATCGGCCCCAACACCTCCCCCGTCAACGAACGCCGCGGACCCAGATCCCCCGCCCGCGCCACCCGCCGCCGCGCCTCGACCGCGTCGATCCGCAACACCGACGCCAACACCCCAGCCAGCCCGGGCTGCCCGAACAACGACGCCACCCCCGCCGACGCGGCCCCGGCCAACAACCGCTGATCCAACGCCTCCAGACGCCGCCGCTGCCCCTCCACCACCTCCAACAACGACACGAACCCAGCCGCCTCCAACCCCTCCACCGGCACCGCGAGCAGCGCATCAACGGCCCGACGCAACAGCATCACCGCCTCGCCGACCGCCCCCGTGATCATGATTCCGAGAATAGAACACGCATACGACAAAACCGGAAATGTCCGCCCAGCCCAGCTTCAAGTGGCCACTTGCGATGCGAGTGGCCATCGATAACCGGGCCACTCGGGCCAGAACCGGCCACTCGCGGCGCCTCCGCGCCATACGCGACCACCCGCGCACCCGATCACGCGCACGGCCGCGAATCTCACCGAGCGAACCTGTACCGCAGCTGTACCCCGAACAGCAACTCGCGGGAGGCTGGCGCGATGCGAAAACTGATCTACGGCATGAACGTGAGCCTGGACGGCTACATCGCCGCGCCCGGCGACGATCTCGGCTGGAGCGTGCCGAGCGAGGAGCTGTTCCAGTGGTGGTCCGACCGCGTCGCGGAGACCGGCCTCGCGCTGTACGGACGCAGGCTCTGGGAGACGATGAGCTCCCACTGGCCGACCGCCGCCCAGCAGCCCGGCGTCACACCGGCAGAGACCGAGTTCGCCCGCCGCTGGCTGGACATGCCGAAGGTGGTGTTCTCCTCGACGATCAGCACGGTCGACTGGAATTCCCGCCTGGCGACCGGCGACGCGGTCACCGAGATCGCCCGGCTCAAGGCCGAGGACGGCGGTCCGATGGACATCGGCGGCGCCACGCTCGCCGCCGCGGCCATGCGAGCCGGGTTGATCGACGAGTACGTGCTCGCCACCGCCCCCGTGTTGCTGGGCCGCGGCACGCCGTTCTTCACCGCCCTGGACAACTGGGTGAACCTGACCCTGGTGGAGACCCGGACGTTTCCCGACGGCGTGCTCCTGACCCGGTACGAGACCCGGCGCTGAGCGCGCGACGTCAGCCGCAGCCGGACGCGAAGACGTAGCACCGCAGCTTCGGCTCGGCCGCCAGCTCCGGCGCCCCAACCAGGTTCGCGAACGGCACCGGCACGAGCAACACGTTCGGCAAGGCGGTCAGCATCTGCAGGTAGGTCTGGGCCGACAGCGGATTCACGCCGGGCTGGTAGAGCCGCAGGCACACGGCCCGGCTGACCCGTGACGGCACGGCCGGTCCGGCGTGGTTCAGCGCATCCATCACCAGCCCGTACGCGGCCGGATCGACCGTCCCCAGTAGCAGGTGCTCGTCCACGTCGAGCGGGCAGATCTGCTGGGTCGCGACCGTGGTGACGCGGCCGGGCCCGGGCTGCAGGGCCGACGACGAGTGCGGAACCACCACCTCGTCGGTCCTGCTGAAGATGTTCGTGTACGAGATCCCGGCGAAGGTCTCGCTACCGCTGTTGAGCGCAGCGATGAACGCCGACGAACTCGACTGCTGCCACTGCGCGGCCATGCAGGTTGTGATGCCGGGCCGGCAGACCGGGCTCACGAGGATCGTGCCGTGGTTGTCCGGCGCCAGGCCGATCACGTCGTCGACCATCGCGCGGGTGTCGGGCCAGAACCGCAGCGCCCAGCGCATCGACATCCCACCCTGGCTGTGGCCGAGGATCGCGATGCGCCGGTGGGCCATCGCGTGCTCAGCACGGATGGCGTGGACGAGGTACTCGCCGGCCGTCTGGATGTCGCCGAGCGTGTGGAACGGCATCGTCACCGCGCACCACGGCCGGCCCTGCGCGGTGAACGCCCGCTCGTAGTTCCACGAGAAGTTCTGGACGGGCGTCACCGCAGTGGCCGGGTTGAGCAGCACCGGCTCGAGGGTGCTGCCCGCGAAGTTGCCCGAGCAGTGCAGGGCGGCTTGCAGCGTCGCGGCCGGCACCGACAGGGCCGGACCCGGACGGTCCAGCGGGGCGTAGGCCCGGGACGCCGCGCCGGCCGGGAGCGACCCGGTCGTCAGGCCGGCCACCAGCACGGCGACCGCCAACGAGAACGCCCCACGGATCCACGGCGATCGCATCATGCGGCTGAGCGTAGCAATTACTGAACATCGGTCAATACGAGTCAGACCCCGGCGAGACTTGCCGCCACCAACCGGTCGAGCTGGACACAGGTTTCGGCCACCAGGCGGCGCGGGTCGTCGATGAGCAGGTCGTCGGCGAGCGCGCCGATGACCAGGCCGCCGTTGTAGCTGATGATCGACAGCCCGAGGCCCAGCTTGCCGGACTCCGGCGGCCACCCGATCGTCCCCCGGACCGGCCGGCCGGCCAGGTGCACGGCCAGCCGCGGCCCGGCCACGTTGGTGATCACCAGGCTCGCCTTCGTCGCAAAGATGTCGACGAAGACCTGCTCCCCCTCGTACGGCAGCCGGCCGGTGAAGCCGAGCAGCTGGTAGGTGACGAACGGGTCGGGCGACGCCTTCACCGCCTGCGTGCGCCGGCGCACCTCGGCCAGCCGCGCGCGCGGGTCGTCAACCGACAGCGGCAGCGATACGTAGAGCAGGCCGAAGGCGTTGCCGAGCTCGACCGGCAGCGGCTTGTCCGGCGGACGCAGGTTCGCCGGCACCACCGCCCGGATGTCGTGGGCGGCGCCGTCGGCGCGGGCCAGGTAGGACCGCAGCGCCCCGGAGATCGCGGTGAGGACGAGGTCGTTCACCGTCACCCCGTACGCGTGCGCGGCGTCGCGCAGCGTCGACAGCGACAGCGGCTCGCTCCACACGACGGTCTTCTCGACGCCGATCGGCCCGCGCAGGGCCGTGTGCGCGTCGGGCGGCAGGGTCGCGAGCCGGGTGAGCGACCACGTGCCGGCCGCGAGCTGCTGCAGGGTCTGCACCGGGCGCAGCCCGGCCCGGACGATGCGGTGCGTGCGCCGCCCGAGCTGGGCGCCGAAGCCGCCCTCCACCTCCGGCTCGGTCGCGAGCCGCGCCGCCTGGGCCTCCCGCGGATCGTCGGTCAAGGACATCATCAGCCGGGTCAGCGCGATGCCGTCGGCGATGCAGTGGTGCATGCGGGAGACGAGCGCGCAGCCCGTCCCCTGGTAGCCGTCGACCAGGTGCATCTCCCACAGTGGCCGGCTGCGGTCGAGCGGGCGGCCCAGCAGCCCGCTGACGTAGCGCTGCAGCTCGACCGGCCCGCCGGGCGCATCGAGCGTCGCGTGATGCAGGTGCGCGTCGATGTCGAAGTGCTCGACGTCCACCCACCACACGGAGGTGGTCCGGTCGTCGACGCGTTGGGAGAACCGCGGGAACCGGTCGACGAGCCGCTCCTGCAGAAGCTTGCGGACCTCGTCGCGGTCGAGTTGCTCGTCGAACCACATGACCGACGTGACGACCGAGCGGTTGGTCTTGCGGTCCATGTGCAGCCAGGCGGCGTCACCGGCCGCCATCCGGTGGCGGCTCATCGGGTCGACTCCTCGGCGTGTGCGGCGAGCTTGACGAGCTCGGCGAGCCCGTCGGTGATGCCGGTGATGAGCACGTCCACGTCCCCAACCGAATCGCGGTCGCAGGTGATGCCGAACTGCAGCCGGTCGGCGTACGAGCTCAGGGCGATCCCGATCCGCAGCCGCTCGGCGATGGGCACGTAGGGGTAGAGCGCCACCATCCGCCGGCCGAGCAGGTAGACCGGTTGCCGCGGGCCGGGCACGTTCGTGGTGACCGTGGTGAGCACCCGTTGCGGCAGGCGCCGGATCAGCCGCAGGGCGGTCGAGACGAGCAGGGGCGGCAGGTACCCGGCCAGGCTCACGCCGAGCTGCCCGGCGTCGGCTTCGTGCGATGCCTTGAGCGCGCGCGTCCGGGCGACCACGGCGCTGTACGTCACCTCGGCGTCGGCGAAGTCGACCGGCAGGTCGAGGAGCAGGGCCGACACCTCGTTGCCGTCGTTGCGCGGGCTGCGCGAGCGGGTCGAAACCGGGACGAGGCAGCGCACCGAGCGCGGCGTCGGCGACTCGTCGCGCGCGAGCAGCAGGTTGCGGAAGCCGCGCGTGACGATGGCCAGGGCGACGTCGTTGACCGTGCCACCGAATGCCGCCCGCACCCGCTGCACGTCGCCGGCGTCGATGGTGAACGTCCGGTACCGGCGCGGCGTACCGAGGCGCCCGGTGAGCGAGTTGTGGTCGGTCGGCCGCAGCGCGCGCAGGTAGCCGAGCGTGCCGGTCACGGTCTGCGCGGTCGCCTCCAGCGTGTGCCGGGGTTGCAGACCGGCGACGACGAGAGAGCGGGCGGTGCGCCGCGCGGCGTCGGCCCGCCCGGTGAGCGCCCGGACGAGATCGTCGGTGCGCTTGCGCGGCGGCCGGGGCGCCGGCTCGCGCCGGGGCGGGGCGGAGTCGAGCATGTCGGTGAACAGCGACATGCCGCCGAGGCCGTCGGCCATGCTGTGGTGCAGCTTGGTCAGCAGCGCCCACTGCCCGTTGGCCAGCCCTTCGATCACCCAGCCCTCCCACAGCGGCCGGTTCTCGTCGAGCGGGACGGACATGATGCGCCCGATCAGCCGGTCGAGTTCCTCCGGCCCGCCCGGGGAGGCGACGGCCGTGCGCCGCAGGTGGTACTCGGGGTCGAAGTTCGGGTCGTCGGTCCAGCCCGGACGGCTCAGGCCGAGGCGGGAGCGGCGCATCTTGCGCACGTAACGCGGGTTCTGCGCGATGCTGCGGGCGTAGACGTCGGCCATCTCCTCGGCCGTGGGCACCGGCCCGTCGAACACCGCGACACCGCCGATGTGCAGTGCGCAGTGCCGGTCCTCGAGGTCGAGGAAGGCCGCGTCCAGGGGGCTCATGTGTTCCATGTCGACCTCGCATCTGCCGCCAGCAGTTCCAGTCCCACTTCACCGGCCGGGGCGCGCCGGAGCCAGGGTCCAAATGCCGTGTGCCACCCGGATTCGGTGGGGCGTTGGACCCTGCCGCAGCGGCGTCCGGCATCGTGACGCTGTCAGGGTCAGTACCAGGAGGCCGCAGATGACCGAAACCATGAGCAAGCCCCGGATCGTCGTCGGGGTCGACGGCTCGCCGGGCTCCAAGAGCGCCATGCGCTGGGCGGCCCGGATGGCGTCGATGACCGGCGCCCGGATCGACGTGATCGCCGCCTGGGAGTACTCCGCGCTGTTCGGGTTGAACCTGCTCCCCGACTTCGAGTTCCCGGCCGGCGACATCGAGCAGTCGCTCGACGAGACGGTGGACGAGGTGCTGGGAGCCGGTCGTCCGGACGACCTGCGGATCAAGGCCCTGCAGGGGCCGGCCGCCGAGACGCTGGTCGCCGCCGGCAGAGGTGCGCTCATGATCGTCGTCGGCAGCCGCGGGCACGGCGGGTTCTCCGGCCTGCTGCTCGGCTCGGTCAGCACGCGCGTCGCCGAGCACGCCGACTGCCCGGTGCTGGTGGTCCACGGCGACGGCCCGCCGTCCGTCCTGGGCTGACCCGGGCCGACCGAGCCGCCCGAGGCCGGGGCCTCGAACGGATCGGTCCCGACCCCCCGGGGTTATCCGACCGCGCCGAACGCCGGGTGCTCCGGGTGGACGCGGGTGTTGTACATGACGACCTTCAGCGCGGCGGTGTCGTCGGCCGCGGCGAACACCTCGTAGGCGTGCTGGACGTCGTCGAGCGCGAAGCGGTGGGTGATGAAGCGGCCGGCGTCGAGCTGCCCCGACTTGATGAGGTTGAGCAGTGTCGGCGTCGACCAGGTGTCGACGAGACCGGTCGTGATGGTCACGTTGCGGATCCAGAGATCCTCGAGGTGCAGGGTGGCCGGTTTGCCGTGCACGCCGATGTTCGCGACGTGCCCGCCGGGCCGGATCAGCCGGGTGCAGAGCTCGAAGGACTCGGGCACGCCGACCGCCTCGATCGCCACGTCGGCGCCCTGCCCTCCGGTGAGCGCGCGCACCGCCTCCACGGGATCCTGCCCGGTCGAGTTGACCACCACGTCGGCACCGAACCGCTTCGCCGCGTCGAGGCGCGCGTCCACCAGATCGACCGCCACGACGTGCCCGGGGCTGTAGAGCCGGCTGCCGAGGATCGCCGACAGCCCGATCGGGCCGGCCCCGACGATGACGACGGTGTCGCCGGGACCGACGCCGCCGTTGACCGCGCCGACCTCGTAGGACGTGGGGAGGATGTCGGCCAGCATCAGCACGGCCTCGTCCGAGACGCCCGGCGGGATCAGGTAGGTCGACGTCTCGGCGAACGGCACCCGCACGAACTCGGCCTGGGTGCCGTCGATGGTGTGGCCGAGGATCCAGCCGCCGCCGCCCACGCACTGGCCGTACATGCGGTCGCGGCAGTAGCGGCAGCGTCCGCAGGAGGTGATGCACGAGACGAGCACGCGGTCGCCGGGGCGGAGGTTGGTCACCGCGCTGCCCACCGCCTCGACCGTCCCGATCGCCTCGTGCCCGAGGATCCGGCCGTCGGTGACCGCAGCGACGTCGCCCTTGAGGATGTGCAGGTCGGTGCCACAGATCGTCACGAGTTCGACGCCGACGATGGCGTCGGTCTCGTCGAGGATGCGTGGATCCGGCACGTCTTCCCAGGCCTTGCGCCCGGGTCCGTGGTAGACGAGTGCCTTCATCGAGGTTCGCCCCTTTCGGTGCTTCAGCTGCTCAGCCGGTCGTCGGGTCGTCCGCGCCGTGGTCCACGCCGCTGCGGAGGTAGTTGCAGACGTCGATCACGCCGATCACCCGCGCCGCCGCTTCGGCGATCCGGTCGGCGTCCGGTCCGGTCGCGACGCGGCCGGTCAGCATGACGACTCCGTCGTCGACGGCGACCCGCACGGCACCCGGCGCGGCCGCGCGCCGGCGGCGGGCGATCTCGCCCTCGACCTCCGCGCGGATCTCGTCGTCCGGCCGCAGGAGCACCTTGGCGAGGTCGCGGCGGGTGACCACACCGATCAGGACGCCCTGGTGGTCGACGACCGGCACGTTGTGGACGTGCGCGTGGGAAGCCAGCCGGGCGACGTCGCCGACCGGCGTCTTGGGGCCGGTGGTGATCGGCGGGACGGTCATCAGCTCCCGGGCCGTCGTCGCCGGCCGCCGGTGGTGCAGGCGGTCGCGCCAGTTGACCCCGAACTGGTTCAGCAGGTCGGACGCACTGGCCACGCCAACGACGTGCTGGTCGGAGTCGACGACCGCGACGGCGTCGATGCCGTTCGTCTCCAGCACCCGCACGACCTCCTTGACCGAAGCGTCGTCGGGCACGCTGACCGTCGATCGGGTCATGACGTCCTCGGCGGTCAGGGTCGACTGGTGCTGCATGACCTCAGGCTCGTCCGTGATCAGCGGCGGCGGATTCGTCCAACTTCCCGACCTCGACGGGTCGAAAGGCACATCTGAGGCGGGACGACGCCCCCCGGCCAGGATCACGTGGGCCGATGGACCCTGCCGCCCGGGGGCCGCCCGCCGTCACGCTGGATCGGTGCGCGCATTACGCATCACCAATGACAACGTGGACTCCCTTGCCACCGACGGCCGGGTGGTGCACATCCGCGACATCGGTCCGGGCGACCTGCCCGAGCTGCTCGCGCTGCACGACCGCGCCTCCGACCGCTCCATCTACCTGCGCTACTTCAGCGCGAACCGGGAGGCCGCCCGGCGTTACGTCGCCGGCCTCGCCACGCCGCACGAGGGGCAGCACGCGCTCGGCGCCTTCGCCGGCGACGAACTGCTCGGGCTCGGCGTCTTCGACGTCATCGACGAGACGAGCGCGGAGTTCGCCGTCCTCGTCGCCGACACCGTCCAGCACGGCGGCATCGGCACGCTGCTGCTGGAACACCTGATCGCCGAGGCGCGCGGGGTGGGCGTGCGCCGCCTGGTCGCCGAGGTACTGGCGTCCAACTCGCTGATGATGCAGGTGATCCAGGATCTCGGCTTCTCCCCCACCACGCACATCACCCAGGGCGAGACGCACATCGAGTTCGCCCTCGACGTCGACGACCAGGTGGTCACCGCGATCTCGGCCCGCGAACAGTCGGCCAATGCCGCCAGCCTGCGCCCGCTGCTGGCGCCGACGTCGGTCGTCGTGGTCGGCGCCGGGCGGCGGTCCGGGTCGGTGGGGCACGAGGTGCTGCGCAACATCCTCGAGGGCGGCTTCACCGGCCGCGTGTTCGCGGTGAACCCGCACAGCTCGTCGATCCTCGGTGTCGACTGCGTGCCGACGGTGGCCGCGCTGCCGATCGCGGTCGACCTGGCCGTCATCGCGCTGCCGGCCAAGCTGGTTCCGGACGCGGTGCAGGCGTGCGGTGAGCGCGGGGTACGGGCCGCTGTGCTGCTCGGCTCCGGGTTCTCCGAGATGGGGCCGGACGGCGCCGTGCTGCAGGACCGCGTCCTCGCCATTGCCCGCGAGCACGGGATCCGGCTCGTCGGCCCGAACTGTGTCGGGGTCGCGAACACCGATCCGGACGTCCGGCTCGACGCGACGTTCGCCGCCATTCCCCGGCAGCCGGGGCGATTCGCCGTCCTCGCCCAGTCGGGCGCGTTCGGCGTCGCCCTGCTGAGCGCCGCCGAGCAGGTGGGGCTCGGCATCTCCCAGTTCGTCTCGGTCGGCAACAAGATCGACGTCGGCGGCAACGACCTGCTGCTGGCGTGGGACCAGGACCCGCGTTGCCGCGTCATCGGGGCCTACCTCGAATCGGTCGGGGATCCGCGCCGGTTCGCCCGTATCGCCCGGCGCGTCGCCCGGCAGAAGCCGATCCTCGTGATCAAGTCGGGCCGGACGGAGGTCGGGCGCCGGGCCGGGGTCTCGCACACCGCGGCGGCCGCCTCCTCCGACGTCGCCATCGATGCGCTGTTCCGCGCCAGTGGCGTGCTCCGCGTCCGGACGATGCAGGAGATGCTGGACGCCGCGCGGGTGCTGGTCGATCAGCCGCTCCCCCGGGGCCCGCGGCTCGCGATCGTCGGCAACTCCGGCGGCCCGGAGATCCTCGCCGCCGACGCCGCGTCCGACGCCGGCCTGCAGGTGCCCGAGTTCGACCCCGCGACCGTCGCCGCGTTGACCCGGCTCGGCTTCGCTGCGCAGAACCCGCTCGACCTGGGCGCGGCCGTGCAGCCGGACGAGATCGCGGCGGCGCTGCGCATCGTCACCGAGTCGCCGGTCGTCGACGCCGTCCTGACGGTCGTCACCGACGTCTCCATCACCGATGCCGGGCAGATGAGCGACGCCGTCACCGCCGTAGCGACCGGGTCGGGCAAGCCGTTCGTCTCCGTCGCGGTCGGCGAGCCGCCGCGTTCGCAGCCGGAGGAGGGCACGCCGTGGGCGCTGCCGGTCTTCACCTTCCCGGAGGCGGCCGCCGCCGCGCTCGGGGTCGCCTACCGGTACTCGCAGATCAAGGGCTCGCCGACCGAGCTGTCGATCCGTCCGGAGGGCACGGACAGCGTCGAGGCGCGGGCACTGGTCGACGCCGCGCTGCGCGAGGGTCGGGAGTGGCTGGGCGCGGCTGACTCCTACCGGCTGCTCGCCTCGTACGGCGTGCCGGTCTGCCCGCACGCCGTCGTCAACACCGGGGACGAAGCGGTCAAGGCCGCCGCCGATCTGGGCTACCCGGTCGCGGTGAAGCTGGCCGCGCCGGGCGTGCACAAGACCGACGTGGGCGGGGTCCGGCTGAACATCGCCGACGAGGCCGCGCTGCGGGCCGCAGTGGACGAGATGTCCACGATCGGCGGGCCCCTGTTGCTGCAGCCGATGATCTCCGGCGGCACCGAGCTGATCGTCGGCTCCGTGCACGACCCGCACTGCGGCCCGCTGGTGATGGTCGGGGCCGGCGGCGTGCTGACCGACGTGCTGGGCGACCGGTCCTTCGGGTTCGCGCCACTGACCGACGCCGAGGCGGGCGAGCTGATCGCCAACCTGCGGTCGGCCCGGCTGCTCGACGGCTACCGTGGCGCGCCGGTCGTGTCGCGAGCCGCCGTGCGTGACGTCCTCGTCCGCATCGGTGCGCTCGTCGATGACGTCCCGGAGATCGCCGAGCTCGACCTCAATCCCCTCATCTGCCGCCCGGACGGGTTGCACGCCGTCGACGCGCGGATCCGGATCGCGATCCCCCCGCGGCACCCCGACCCGCTCGTGCGGCAGCTGCGGGGACCTCGGAGCTGTTGACGCCGCGATACCAACCCTTTGCCGTAACTTGCGCACATATTGCGCAGGTCGGACGACCCTGGATCCTGCATGTGAGCTGCGCCATGCTGGTGGTGCGGGCAACCAACCGCGGACCCGCCCGGGACGGCCATGCTCCCTCCGCATGGCTGTCGCGGCCCGACCGTCCGCTTCGGTCATGGCGCCCCGCACGACCGCGGACAGCACTTCGGCCGAGCTGCGACCCTCGCGCTCGCCGGCTCCCCCCGATCCGCGCGAGCGCGAGGTGGAGGACGGTCGATCCGGCGGCCGGGAACGAAGTCCTCCGCCCGGTCGTTGTACGGGCTGGTCAAGGTTTTGTGTTGGTGCGTCTTCATACATTCACGCCCGCGGAGCTGGTTTCTTTCCGCGGGCGTCTGCGCATCTTCCGGCAGGTGGCCGCAGTGGATTCAAGGCCATTGCAAGCTCAGGTCGCCGCACAGTGCCGCGCCTGCATCAGCACTCCCGGAAGGAGCGCCACCATGGCACAGGGAACTGTGAAGTGGTTCAACGCCGAGAAGGGCTTCGGCTTCATCGAGGTCGACGGCGGCGGGGCGGACGTGTTCGTCCACTTCTCGGCCCTCGCCGACACCGGCGGCTACCGCAGCCTCGACGAGAACCAGCGCGTCGAGTTCGAGACCACCGCCGGCCCCAAGGGCCCGCAGGCTGCGAGCGTCCGCGTCCTCTGAACCACCGCGTCCTCTGAACCACCGCGTTCCCGGGGCCTCCACCAGTTCGGTGGGGGCCCCGGCGCTGCGCTACCTTGATCCGTCGGGGCGGTAGCTCAGCCGGTTAGAGCAGGGGACTCATAATCCCTGGGTCGCGGGTTCGAGTCCCGCCCGCCCCACTTCGGCCCTTGTCCTGACGTCGTGCCTCACCACCGAGCGCATTGCAGCCACGTCCGCGACGTCGCGCGATCCGCGGCCAGGTGTCGTCAGCCGATCATTGCGGCGGCTGGCTCGTCCGCCTTGGCCACGCGCTTGCGGGGGAGGAACAGCGCCGGTGCGAAGCACAGGGCCACGAGTACAGCGGCGACGAGGAAGACGTGTCCGAACGAGGTGCCCATTTCGTGCAGGCCTCGGCTGACGATCCGGTCGAGCTGCGGCTGCGAGACATGCAGTTGATCGAGTAGGGCCTGCCGCTTGGCGGGGTTGTCGCCCGCGTTCTGGACGGCAAGGGTCGGCCCGACGGTGGCGGAGTGGTTGTTGTAAGCGCTGGTCAGCAGCACCGAGAACAGCGCCGTGCCGATCGAGATCGAGATCTGCTGGGTGATGTTCATCAGCGTCGAGCCGCGCGCGACGTCGGGCGCGGGCAGGCTCGCCATGGCGGCCGTGAACACGGGCATCATGGTCGCGCCCATGCCGAGCCCCATCACGACGAACGCGGCGATGATGTAGCCGTAGGACGTCGTGTCGTCGACGCCGACCAGCATGAACATTCCGGCGACGTCGCCGACCAGGCCGGTCAACACCACCTTGCCCGGACCGATCTTGTCGGCCAGGAAGCCGGCGATCGGCATCGTCAACATGGCGCCTGCGCCCTGGGGCGCAACCAGCCATCCTGAGCTCACCGGGGACTCCCCACGCACTTGCTGGAAGTACAGCGTGAACAGCAGGCTTGCGCCGAAGAAGGCCATTGCGAACAGGGCCATCGTGACCACCGCGACGGTCACGTAGCGGTTCGCGAACAGGCGTAGCTGTATCAGTGGGTGGACGTTGTGCCGCCGAAGCGCCCAGCTGATGAAGGCTGCGACCAGGGCGAGCCCGATGAGCGATGTGGTCACCACGGTGGGGGTGAACATCGTGCCGTGTTGCTGCTTGGCCGCCGGGATCGACGACACGCCGTACAGGAAGAGCGCGAGGCCAGGAGACAGCAGCAGCATGCCGATGAAGTCGAAGCTTTCGGACGGATGGACCTCGTCGCGAGCAAGAACCCGCCACGCGTACACCATCGCAACGGCGCCGATCGGAACGTTGATCAGGAAGATCCAGTGCCACGAGGCGATGTCGATCAGCCAGCCGCCGAGAATGGGACCGAAGATCGGCCCGAGAAGCATCGGCACGCCCAGGATCGCCATCACCCGTCCCAGCCGCTCCGGCCCGGCGGCGCGGGTGAGGATCGTCATGCCAAGAGGCATCAGCATGCCTCCGCCGAGCCCCTGCAGGACCCGGAAGGTCACCAGCATCTCCAGGCTCTGCGCAGTTGCGCACAGCGCGGAGCCGGCGCTGAACAGTGCGATCGCCAGGATGTAGAGCCGCTTGGGCCCGAAGCGGTCGGCCGCCCAGCCGGTCAGTGGAATCACCGTGGCGAGCGCCAGGGTGTAGCCCGTGGAGGTCCAGGCCACCTGCGCCTGGGTCTTGTCGAAGGCGTCCTGGAAGGTTCGCTGCGCAACTGCGACGACCGTGATGTCGAGGATCGACATGATCGCGCCGAGAACGACAACCCCCGCGACCAGCATCACGCGCCGGTCGAGAGCATCGCCTCGCGGGTTCGGGGCGACTGACCTCTCGGCCGTGCTGTTGATGCCAGTACTCATCGGCGAATCCTCCTGCTGCCCTCGGGGCGATACCGATGCCCGGAGAAGTCGGTGGGACAAATGATCGGCGGGTTCGGGGCGGCACCCGGAACCAATCGTATGCAACCCGGCAAAGGTGATACGGCGGTCGGCTCTGGCATGCAAGGGCGGCGCGACGTCCACCGATCAGGCGCGCAGCCCGAGCGTGATCGCCAACCCGAGGCCCGCCAGTGCGATCGCGCTGCGCAGGACGGTCGGATTCACCCGCCGCACGATCGCCGGGCCCAGGGAACCGCCGACGAGTAGGCCCAGGGCGAGCAGCGCGGCCGACTCCCAGTGCACCGGCGCCGCAACCGCGAAGACCACCGCCGCAACGGCATTGGCGATACCGAGGACCACATTCTTGACCGCGCTCGCCACCGGCAGCTCTGGGAACCGCTGGCTCAGCAACGCCAGCATCACGACGCCGGCGGCGGCACCGAAGTAGCCGCCGTAGACGCCCACGACGAAGACGGCGCCGTCGGTGAGCCACCGCCGGCGCTCCCACAGGCCGGCCGCGCGCGGACGCACGAGAACCGCCAGCGACGCCGCGCCGATGAGCCAGGGCACGGCGCGCTCGAAGGCCGATGCCGGCGCCGCGAGTACCAGCGCGCAGCCGAGGCCACCGCCGGCCGCACCGATGGCGCCCAGCCGCAGGATGACCGACCGCCGACCGTGCCGTTCCGGACCGGACATTGGCCGGCACCGGCGCGAGCCCGGTGGCCAGCAGAGCCGGGTAGCGCCAGTCGATCAATCGCCAAGGTCGATGCCGATCCTGCATCGACTTCGACGGGCGGCCGCGCAGCACCGGCCACCGTCACCGGCAGAGACGGCTTGGGCGCGCCTTTGGTCTGGTGACGGGAACGAGCCGACCAACGCCGGCCTGCGCATTACGAACGACCTGTCGTGCTGCCCCGCGGACGATGATTCGATGGTCGACGTCCTTTGCGCGGGATATTCCTGGGGCAGAGTACGAGCTGATCACGCGCCGCCTGCGGCGTACGGTGAGTCCGTGCAGGCGGCACCGGCTGTGACCCGGGCGGCCGAGGCGCTCGCGGCCGGTGACTGGTCGGCGGCTCGGTCCGGGTTTGCAGCCGCATTGGCCCAAGACGAGTCCCCCGAAGCGCTGTCCGGTCTCGGGACCGCGTTGTTCTGGCTCGGCGAGACCGACGCGGCGGTGGCGGCGACCGAGCGCGCGTACGCCGGCTTCCGCCGCAGGCAAGACCCAGCGTCGGCCGCGTTCGAGGCGATCGGCCTGTTCTTGATCTACGGCTCCAGCCTGGGAAATCTGGCCGCAGCGAGTGGATGGCTGGGCCGGCTGGCCCGGCTGGTGGACGGGTTCGATCTGGCTCCGCTGCGCGGCTGGGTGGCGTTGTGCCGGGCAGGCCACGCCAACGCGACCGGCCATCCGACCAGTGCGGAGAGGCATGCGGACGAGGCGTTGGAGTCGGCGCGGCGAGATGGCGATCCCGATCTCGAATTGTGCGCGTTGAGCGAGTTGGGCTTCACGCTGGTCCAGTCCGGGCGGCTGGCCGAAGGGTTCGCCCTGTTGGACGAGGCGATGGCCGGGGCGCTGGGCGGTGAGGGATACCGTCGCGAGACGGTGGTCTTCACCGGGTGCCGCTCTATTACTAGTTGCTGTCGCGCGTTGGAGTACGCCCGTGCGGTGCAGTGGATCCGCGCGGCGGACGGGTTCATCCGCCGCTTCGGAAATCTGCACTTGTACACCACCTGCCGAACCGAGTTCGGGTATGTGCTGTTTTGTCAGGGCCGTTGGGGGCAGGCCGAGCAGGAACTGCGCAGCGCGATGGACATGGGGCGGACGGGCGAGCCGCTGCTGTTCGGCGAGGCGGTGTCGGTTCTCGCCGAGCTGCGGGTCGCGCAGGGTCGACTTTCCGAGGCCGCGCAGCTGCTCGTCGGCTTGGAAGATCATCCTGCGGCGATGCGGCCGCGGGCCCAGCTGCTGCTGCGCCGCGGCGAGGCCGGACTGGCGTGCGGGCTGCTGCACCGACGGCTGGAAGCCCTCGGGCCGGAGTGCACGCCCGCGGCAGCGTTGGCCGAGTTGACGGTCGAGGCCGAGATCGATGCAGGAGACATCGACGCAGCAGCGGAGCGGGCCCGGCACCTCGCCAAGATTGGCGAGCGCACCGACTCGGAGGTGGTGCGCGCTCACGGGGTGCGGGCAGTCGGCCGGGCCCGCCTCGCGGCGGGCGACCACGAGGTTGCGTCGGGCGAACTGGCCCGGGCGATGGACATGTTCATCCGCCTCGGCATGCCATTCGAGACGGCCCGGACCCATCTCCTACGAGGGCGCGCCGTGCGCGATGTCGAGCCGGCCGGTGCCGTAGAGGAGTTCCGAGCCGCACTCGCGGGCTTCGCCAGTCTCGGAGCTGCCTGTGACGCCGACGAGGCTGCAGCACTCCTCCGTGAGCTGGGTGTGCGAACCGCGCACCGAGGCCCCCGCAACGTGAAGTCGCTGACCGGGCGAGAGCAGGAGGTCCTCTCGCTGATCGGCGAGGGCCTTTCCAATACGCAGATCGCGCAGCGGCTGTTCCTCAGCCGCAAGACCGTCGAACACCACGTCCGCGGCCTGTTGACCAAACTTGGCGTAAGCAGTCGCACCGAGGCCGTCGCGTACTCCTTGCGCCACAACGCACCAACCGAGTAGGTCCGCCAGACCAAGACCCGACGCGCCGCGCCGGCGCCGCGAGGTGCGCCACGAATTGAGGGTGTTCGTCGATGTCTCGCCATGCCCTGCGTCCGACCATGTCGACATCCGATCGAGGCACCGGCGCGACGCCGGGTGAACGGAGGAGGTCCGGATGACGACGACGGCTATCGACCAGGCGAGGCTGGAGGCGTTTCTCGAGCGGGTGATCGGTGATTCGGGGGCAGCGCTCAGCGTCCTGCTGACCCACCTGGGCGATCGGCTCGGCCTGTACCGGGCGATGGCCGACGGCGTACCCCTCACCGCCAGCGAGCTCGCCGGCCGCACCGGCACCAACGCCCGTCTCGTACAGGAGTGGTTGTGCAGCCAGGCAGCCGGCGGCTACGTCGAATACCACCCCGCCGAGGGACGCTTCCGACTGCCCGCCGAGCAGGCATTCGCGCTGGCCGACGAGTCCAGCCCGGCCATGGTGGTGGGCGCCTTCGACTTCATCACTGCCGCGTTCCAGAGCGTCGGAAAGGAACTGGAAGCGTTCTGCACAGGGGCCGGGCTCGCCTGGGGCGACCACCACCCGCTGCTGTTCGATGCCACCGACCGGCTGTTCGGGCGGGAGTACCGGCACCGCCTGGTGCAGGAATGGATTCCGGCCGCGGATGGCGTAGCGGAGAAGCTCGCGGCCGGGGCGCGAGTGGCCGATGTCGGCTGCGGCTACGGCACCTCCACCGTCGTGCTCGCCACGGCGTACACGAACTCGACCTTCGTCGGCTACGACTACCACGAGCCGTCTGTGCAGGCGGCGCGCACGGCGGCCGCTCGGGGCGGCGTCGCCGATCGGGTTACCTTCGAGGTCGCCGACGCCACGCAGATCCACGGCCCGTACGACCTGATCGCGTTCTTCGACTGCTGGCACGACACCGCCGACCCGGTCGGGACCGCCCGCGCCGCCCACGACGCGCTGACTGACCGCGGATCGGTGTTATTGGTCGAGCCCTACGCCGAAGACCGCGTCGAAGACAACCTCACCCCGCTCGGCCGGATGTCGTACGGCGCCTCAACGGTCGCCTGCGTCCCGTGCTCGATCAGCGGCGGCGGCCCGGGGCTCGGCGCCCAGGCGGGCGAGAGCCGCACTCGCGAGGTGTTCACCCGGGTCGGGTTCAGCAGCTTCGACCGGGTCGCCCAGACACCGCTGAACATCGTCTACCAGGCCCACCGCTGATGGCGCGGCAGACACTCGCCGAGCCGCGCGAGGTTGTCCGGACCCGCACTGTGCGCTCGACGCGCTGGTCCACCCTTGCGGTCGCGTCGGTGACGACGTACATGCTCTTCCTGGACCTGAGCGCGGTGTCCGTCGCGCTGCCGGCCATCCAGCGCTCGCTGCACACGGCGCTGTCCGGCCTGCAGTGGGTCTTCGATGCCTACGCGCTCAGCCTCGCGGCATTCCTGGTTACGGCGGGCTCGATCGCCGATCGTCGAGGTCGCAGGCGAGTCTTCCTCGCCGGGCTCGTGATTTTCACCGCCGCATCGATGGCCTGCGGCCTGGCCGGCGACGTAACCGCGCTGAGCCTCAGCCGCGCGGTGCAGGGGGTGGGCGCGGCGGTGCTGTTCGCGGTCGGCCCGGCAATATTGGGTAACGAGTTTCACGGGAAGCAACGGGCCACCGCATTCGCCGTCTACGGCGCCACGGTCGGCCTCGCAGTGGCCACCGGCCCGATCATCGGTGGAGCCCTGAGCGGCGGCCCCGGCTGGCGATGGATATTCTTGATCAACGGGCCGATCGGTGCCGGGATGGTTGCGATCGTGCTGATGTCGGTGCGGGAGTCGAAGCTCGCCCGCGCCCAGGCGCCGGACGTCGCGGGCATGCTGTTGTTCACCGCATCCCTGGGCGCGCTGGTACTCGCCATCATCCGCGGCAACGAAAGTGGATGGCGCTCGGCGGACAACGTCAGCCTCTACGTCCTTGCCGCGGCGAGCGGAGCCGGCTTCGTCGCCCTCGCTCATCACCGCCGTGGGCGGGCGATGTTCGACCTGCGCATGTTCGGCCACCGCACGTTCCTGAGCTCGTGCCTGGTAACAATGCTGCTGGCGACCGGCGGCTTTCCGTTCGTCTTCCTCGGGACCAGCTACCTGCAGAACGTGGCCGGCAGCTCCGCGTGGCAGGCGGGCCTGCGTTTCGTGCCGATGACCGGCATGATCTTCCTACTCGGCGGTGTCGTCGGTGGGCTGTCCAAGCGCGTTCCGTTCAAGGCCCTGCTGACCCTCGCAGCGGCTGGATTTGTCGCCGGCCTGCTGCTCGCGGAGCTGACCGACGCCGCCTGGACGTCGACGGTCCCGGCCGCGACCGCCCTCGGTGTCGGGATCGGTGCCCTGATGCCCACTCGGGCGGCACTGTCGATCGGCGCGTTCGAACCGCACCGAGCAGGCGTGGCGTCAGGAATGAGCGAAGCCTTTCAGCAGGTGGGCTTTGCCCTCGGGCTGGCGATTTCCGGAGCGGTGTTCCAGGCCCGGGTCACGGATGCGTTCAAGGCAACCGCGAGTGGCGCCGCGCTGGGCCCGGACGCACCTGACGCTGGAGCGGCGATCAGCGCCGGCGCGATCCGTCAAGTCGCGCAGCACCTCGACGCCGGTGCGCGACCGCAGTTCCTCGACGACGCGCGCACGGCGTTCCTGACCGGCTTCCACCAGACAATGCTGGTCGGGGCGGTGATCGCCGCGGTGGCCCTCGTGATCGCGGTGACCGGAATAAGCAACCGCGGCCTGCACGAGAGCGCCCTCTCCGGCGGCGTACCGCCGGAGATGCCACAGGCTTGACCGGCAGGCGGTCAGCCGGTGCGCAGGAGCTGGTTCCCGAGTTGTCTCTCCGGCGCGCGGGCCGGTTCGGAGCCGAAGCGCAGCAGGCCTGTCCGCTGCTGTCGGGAGGCGGCGATTGCGTCACGCCGCCGGGACCACCGGTAGCTGACATCCGGGCCAGCGGCCACCCCGGCGAATGCCCGCGCAGGCGCGCTGCCGACCCGGGCGTGGGTGCATATACCCATGCCGGCTGTCGCAGCGAAATGGGTGTTTCGGCCGACGTGGCCCGGTCGTAGGCGAACGTAGCGTCGGGCTCTGCCCAACAACGTGAGGAGTCCGATGAGCACCCAACATGTCGAGACACTGATTATCGGCGCGGGGCAGGCCGGGCTGGCCACCGCCTACCATCTCAACCGCCGCGGTCGCGAGTGCCTTGTCGTCGACGCTGGCGACCGCATCGGCAACAATTGGCGTAGCCACTACGACTCGCTGCGGCTGTACTCGCCGGCCAAGTACGACGGGCTGCCGGGCATGGCCTTCCCAGCTCCGAAGTGGCACTACCCGAGCAGGGACGAGGTTGCCGAGTTCCTGGAGAGCTACGCCGTCCGGTTCGACCTGCCGGTTCGGATGGGCACCCGCGTCGATCGACTGGCCGCGGGCCAGGACGGCGGCTTGGTCGCTGAGGTGGGCGATGACACCATCACCTGCGACAACGCCGTGGTGGCCACCGGCCCGTTCGGACGTAACGCGTTCGTGCCCGACTGCGCCGCGCAACTCGATCCGCAGATCACGCAGCTCCATTCCTCTGAATACAAGCGGGTCTCCCAGCTGGCCGGTGGCCCCACGCTCGTGGTGGGTGCCGCGCATTCCGGCTGCGACATCGCCTATGAGATCGCGGAAACCCTGCCCACCACACTGGTCGGGCGCGACTGCGGGCAGATCCCGATCCCGTGGGAGACCCGGCGGCTGCGCCGAGCCCTGCCGATCATCATGTTCGCGTGGAAGCACGTGCTCACGCGGCGCACACCAATGGGTCGCAAGATGATGGCGAAGGTCCGCCACCACGGTGGCCCCATGCTGCGCGTGAAGCGCAAGCACCTGGCCGCACGAGGGGTGAAGCGCATCCATGGGCGAGTCGCGGGTGTCAGCGACGGCAAGCCCACCTTGGCCGATGGCGCCGTGCTCGACGTGGCGAACGTGGTGTGGTGCACCGGATTCCAGCCGCGCTTCGACTGGATCGAGCTGCCGATCCTGGGCGACGACGGCTGGCCCATGGAGTACCGCGGGGTCGTCGAGTCGGTGCCGGGGCTGTTCTTCTGCGGTCTGGCCTTCCAATACGCGTTCGGCTCGATGGTGCTGCCGGGAATCGGCCGGGACGCGGCTCACGTCGCGGACAAGATCGTGTCCCGGACCAGGCAGGAGACGGACGAGTCGGCGATCGTCGCTGCCTGACTTCTCGACGCCCGCTCAGGGTTCTAAGGTCGAGTCCAGGGGTGGTGCCGGTGGGCGTCGTCGAGGATCTGAACCGGGCACGGGAGATCTACGAACGCCGAGACTGGGTGGCTGCATTTGACGCACTCTCGCACCTCGAGGATGCGCATCTGCAGGTGACCGACTTCGGCTCGTTGGCGACGAGCGCCTACCTGCTCGGCCGCACCAATGACTGCGTCCAGGCGCTGCAACGGGCCTTCCAGCTCAGCCTCGACGGTGGCGACCTGCGCGGTGCGGTGCGGGCCGGTTATTGGCTGGCAACCGTACTGATCGCCGGCGCTGAGCACGCGATCGGCAATGCCTGGCTGACCCGGGCCCAGCGCCTACTCGCTGATATCGATGAGGACGTCGTCGAGCGGGGCTTCCTGCTGGAAAAGCAGGTTCTCGTTCACGTCCTCCACGGCGAGTTCGGCGAGGCTTCCGCGCTGGCTCCACAGGTGGTCGACTACGGACGCCGGTTCACCGAACCCGACCTGACCGCGGTAGGAACCCACGCGATGGGGCGGCTGAAGATCTATTCCGGGCAGGTGGCCGACGGCCTAGAGCTTCTCGATGAGGCCATGACCGAGGTCATGTCGGGGCGCGTCTCGCCGATCATCGCCGGGATGGTGTATTGCTCGGTCATCGAGGCCTGCCAGGAGGTGTGGGACTTCGGCCGCGCCGGTCAGTGGACCCACGCGCTGACCACCTGGTGTGACAGCCAGCCCGGACTGGTCGCCTACACGGGCCAGTGCGCCGTGCATCGCGGCCAGTTGATGCGGCTGCACGGCGCGTACCGCGACGCGCTGGCCGAACTGGACCGCGCAGCAGCGCGCTACGGCGCGCTGGATCACGCCGACCCAGCGGTCGGGATGGTGTTCAACGAGCGCGGTGAGGTGTTGCGGGTTTGCGGCGAGTTCGACGCCGCCGACGCGGCGTACGCCCAAGCGGTCAAGCGCGGTCATCCGGCCCAGCCGGGGCGCGCCCTGCTCTGGCTGGCCCGCGGTCGCGTCGATACTGCGGTGGCTGCGGTGCGGCTGCTGCTGGCCGAACGGCAGGTAGCGGTGCAGCGCTGCTCTGTGCTGCCCGCGGCGATCGAGGTGCTCACTGCCGCCGGCGAACTCGAGGCCGCCGACCCGCTCGTCGTCGAACTGGACGAGATCGGCAAGTCGTTCAAGTGTGCCGCCCTGCAGGCGTCCGGGCACTACGCCGGTGCCCGGCTGGCGCTGGCGCGGCAAGACCCGGCCGATGCACTTTCGGCGGCTCAGCGCGGCGCAGTGCTATGGGCGCGACTGTCCGCTCCGTACGAACAGTCCCGGTGCCGGGTCGTGGCGGGCACGGCCATGCGGCAGCTCGGAGATGAGGAGTCGGCCGTAGCGGAGTTGTCCGTCGCCCGCACCGTCCTCGCGGAACTCGGTGCCCGCCCCGATGAACGCGGCGTCGCCGCGTTGCTGACCAGCAGGCCGGCACCGGGCGGGCTCAGCCCGCGTGAGGCGGAGGTGCTGCGGCTGGTCGCGGCCGGTAAGACCAATCCACAGATCGCAGCTGAGCTGTGCGTTTCGGAGAAGACCGTGGCCCGCCATCTGAGCAACATCTTCACCAAGCTCGACGTCGGTTCCCGCACCGCGGCCGCCGCCTTCGCGTTCGACCATCGCCTCACCTGATCGATGGGTACTGCCCGCACCCCGGGTCGACCAACCAAGAACGCTTGAACCGCGAGATCCGCCGCCGCACGGACCGAGGTCCACCAACAAGATCACGCGGAGACATGCTCACACGCCACTCCCCCGGACGTGAGCCTAAAGCGATGCGACCTGGCCGATACCCAGGCTTCGCGAGCATTCTCGGCCGGCGGCAACGTTCTGTGGGCTGAAGTAGACGGACGTGGCGGTGACGTCGTCGCCATAGGCGGCGGGCTGGTCACTCGACAGCGTGGAGCGGATCTGGAACCGAACGATCCGGGTGAACTGGCAGTTCGCGGCCACGGATTCAATCGAGAATTCGTTCCGGGGTCGAGCCGTTCCGCGCACGATGTTGTCCAGGCCACCACCCCCGGTGCTGCCTTCGACGAGGTCGATCTTGTCTCCGTGCTGGATGTCACCGGCGGCGTTCTGCGCGTGAAGATGTCCCGCGTTGGTCTGTCGAATCCGGCCGGGTAGGTCCTTACGGAGCTGGGCGGCGGCGACCGGTTCGTGGGTTGCGAAGATGTCGAAGCGCTGGTCGGTGTGCTCGGCCCGGGCGACGGCAGAGTCGACTGCCTTCTGTTCCAGTGGGTGGACCACGTCGGCGTCATTGGACCCGTAGTCGCCCGGTCCGCCGTACACGCGAGGGTCGGACAGGCCGGCAATCGTGAGCCCGTAGACGTCGATGGCGCCGGCGGTCACCGAGTAGCCGTCCGAGGTCGCCTGCTTCGAGCCGAGAACGGTGACGCCGGGAATCCGGGCCATGTTCGCCACGACGTCCGGCGAGTCGTGATTGCCGGCCAGCCAGAGCATCGGTGTCGTCCGGGTTACCGCCGCGATGGCCGAGGTGAACCCCGGGGTCATTTCCGCCGCTGTACCGAATTCGGATTCGTCGCCCGTATCGACGATCAGGTCGACGTGGTAGTTGGCCGCGTATTGCTTGACCAAGGGGTATACGGCCGCCAGATGGACGTCGGAAATGAACATGATCCGTAACGCGGTCGTCGGCAGCTTGGTCGACTCGATCTGATTCTGCAAGGCGGCTTGAATGCCCGAGATCGAGCCGAGAACGTCATAGGCCTTGGCACCCCGTTGGTAGTACTGGCTGAGCTGGTCAGGGAACAGCTGCGCCGCGGCCAGCGTGCCGGTCAGTCGCGACTGACGCAGCCAGTTGCGGTTGTAGGAGGCGACGCCGTAGCCGGCGATCACCGCGACAACAGCCGCGGCCGCGCCGAGCTGACGCGCTCGGTGGGCCAGCTCGTCCGGGCGACGAGGGAGCCGTCGGAGATAGCGCCCGGCCATGTTGATGGCCGCCGCTGCAGCCAGACCGAGACCGATTCCGAGCAGCGTCTCCCCGACAAGCCACGTGATGATCGCGGGCAGCTTGTCCTGCACCCCGGTCTGCAACGCTCTTGCGTAGGCGGCCGGGTCGGCCTCGGCGGCCGCTGACACCTGCAGGATGTCAACGCTCTTCGGCGTTACGTGCACTCCGATCGGCAGGCCGTCCACTGCCGGGAACTCCCAGTTGCCAATGGTGGTGTCCGCGCTGAACCCGGGTCGGACGAAGACAGTCGCCTGCACCTGCATGGGCACGCCTTCGACAACTGTGCGGTACGGCAGGGAATGGAACAGGGCCCCGACGACAAGAAGCGGAAGCGCGATCCGCAGTAGCCACCGCGGCAGCCCCCGCGCAGCCGCCAGAGCCACCGGGGGGCCGACGCGCCGAACACGGCCAGCGAGGCCACGGACGGACAGCGGCCGGGCCGAGATGCCCGCGAGTGACTTCTCGATCAGCAACCGCGCGCTGCTCGTCCACCGAGAGCGTCGATCCGAGCCTGGCCCGATGTCTCGACGAGGCTCGCGCTCCTCCCCGCCATCCCTACTCATGTCCCCTAGCGTGCCATCGGGTCTGCCGCACGAGCGGGTGACACGTTCGGGTTAGGCCGCCTGCGTGGCGGTTGGGTTCATGACCGCTTCCGCGCCCTCGCCGATGACCTGGTCGAGCACGTCCGCTCACCGATTCTGGCCGGGTCGGTGGGCTGACGCGACCCGATCGTGCGGAGCCCATCGCTAGTCAACGTGCCCCGCACGTCCCCCCGTGGCGAGACCCCCTTACTGCTGTCCTCACCGCACGATGCCGCAGCCAACTCTGTGCTGCGACAGTCCTCGTGCGGGCGCACAACCCACCGGCCCAAGCCTTCCTATCGCACCGGACGGTCTCTCACGAGCGCCGGCGGAGGATCGTCAGGAAAGCGTTAGGGGACCGGTTCGTCGAGGACGGTGACGTGATCGCCAGCGCGGTTCACCAGCAGCGCCACCACCGCGTCGCCTCGACCAGCCGTTCGCGAAACCGGGCCGAAAGAGCGCACCCGACGTCACGCCGAGCCCTGCCCGCCGGTGGTCCGGCGTCCGCGCAGCAGCACGACAGCAGTCGATCAGCAGCGGTAACACGCTCACGTGGTACGCGCTGTCGGGCCAATGACCGCGGGCGCCAGGTCATGCTCAACCCCACACCGAAGCCGGCGATCGCGAACTCGAACCCGAACAGCCCCAACCGGCGCGCCCCGCGATCCGAGCGGGCCAGACCGACCGCCACGACGGCGAGCACCCGGCCGATCAGCGCTTCGGCGACGGCGGCGTGATCGGTGTCGAAGGGCGCCGACCGCCGCTACCCGCGCCGTTCCGGAGGGAGGCCGTCGTGCGGTCATCCGCGGGCTGTTGCAGGAGGGTTCTGGACACCCGACAGGTCTCCGGCGCCCTCGGGGAGGGCACATCGGCTGCCGGGCGTAGTTCCCGGCTACGACCTGCTGCGTACGTGCTCGCCGGTCGGCGGGCCCGGCGCTAGTCCGTGCGTTCGGCCGTGCAGACGGCGAACGTGCGGCCGCCCGCCTGCCAGGTGTGCTCGAGGGTGAACCCGGCTCGGGGCGCCAGGCCGGCGAGTGCGTTGCGGCCGAGCTGGGCCCAGGCGAACGCGGCCCCGAACGGGCGGCCGGTGCGCGTGAACCGCGCCGTCAGCCGGTCGTCGGCGTCCGGATCCGGATCGGTCTCCACGATGACGATGCCGCCTCCGGCGAGCAGCTGCCGGACCCGGCCGAGCAACACGTCCGGCGCACCGCCGATGCCGATGTTGCCGTCGAGCAGCAGCGCGCTGTTCCACCGCCCCTCGCCCGGCAACGGCGCGAAGACACTGCGGCGCAGCGCGTTGACCCCACGGGCCCGGGTGAGCTCGACGGCGGTCGACGAGATGTCGATGCCGACCGCGAACCGGCCGAGACCGGCGAGTGCCTCGACGATCCGGCCCGGCCCGCAACCGATGTCCAGCGCGGGTGCGACGGCGTGGCGGAGGACCTCCAGATCGGTCTCGTCAGCCGCGCTGCGCCAGCGGTCGACGTCGAGTACGGTCACCGGCCGGCCGTCATCGCGATGCAGGGCGAGGCTCTCCCCGGTGACCAACGACCGCTCGTAGGGCCGCAGCGCGCCGGGTTCCATCAGCCGGCGAGCTTCGGGGCGCGGTGGATGCGGTGCAACGCCTGGGCGAACCGGCTGCCCGGTGCCGAGGCCGCCGCCTGGTCGGCGTCCGCAGCCGTGTCGACGTCGACCAGCTCGTCGAGGATCTGTACCCGCAGGCCGGCGGCCCGCAGCCGAACGAGCTGCTCGGCGCCGGTATCCGGGCGCGACATCGCAACGCCCTCGACCAGCGACGGCGCCACCGAAGGCTCGCGCAGCCCGAGCGCCCAGAACCCGCCGTCGGCCGTCGGCCCCAGGCAGGCGTCGTAGCGGGCGACGTCGAAGCCGGTCAGCTGCTCGCCGGTGACCTGCGGCGTGTCCATCCCGACCAGTACGGTCGGCCCCCGCCCGGCCTCGACGAACGCCGCCGCGATGCGGGCGTCCAACCCTCCCTCGGGCTGGCGGGACTCGACCCATCCGGGCGGCAGCCACTCCGCGGCGCGACGGTCGAAGGCCAGAACCCGCCGCCGGACCCGCGCGTTCGAGACCGCGGCCAGGGTGTCGGCCAGGGCGGCGGCGGCGAGCTCGGCCGCCTCGTCATGAGTGAATGCCGGCGTCAGCCGCGTCTTCACCCGCCCGGCCACCGGTTGCTTGGCCAGCACGATCAGCGTGCCGATCATGCGGCGAGCGCGGCGCGGGCGTCGCGGATCGCGGTCAGGTAGCCCCGGGCCGTGCCCGTCACCTTGGACCGGCCGATGCGTGGGCGGTAGTCGACGTCGACCGCCGTGATGCGCCAGCCCGCCCGCGCTGCGCGGACGACCGTCTCGACGGGGTAGCCGCTGCGCCGGTCGGTGACGGCCAGGCCGAGCAGCTCGGCGCGGCGGGCCGCCCGCAGGGGCCCGATGTCGCGCAGCGGCGCGCCGGTGTGCCGGCGGACCTGGCGGGCGAGCTCGATGTTGGCAAGCCGCGACGCCATCGACAGCGCGGCCCGGCTGGTCGGCCGGCGACGGGCCACGGCCAGGTCGGCGCCCGCGTCGAGAGCGGCTGCGAGGCGGAGGACGTCACCCGGGTCGAGCGAGCCGTCGCAGTCGCAGAAGGCGACGTAGGGCGCGGTCGCGGCGAGCAGCCCGGCGTGGCAGGCCGCGCCGTAGCCGCGCGCCGGGCAGTCGACGACCAGCGCACCGCGCTCTCGCGCGTACTGGCCCGACCCGTCGCCCGACCCGTTGTCGACGACGACGGCGCGCGCACCGGGCGGCACGCGGTCGAGCACCCAGGGCAGCGCCTGGACCTCGTCGAGACACGGCAACACGATGTCGATCCGCACGGTGACGAACGCTATCCGCGCGCGGAGGTCCGATGAGCGTTTGCGCGCTGCCGGTCATCGTTTCGTAAGACGCACACCGCGCGGGGCGTGCCACCGTGGATCAGTGCGCATCGTGGTCACCGGAGGTGCCGGTTTCATCGGAGGTCATGTCGTCGCCGGCCTCCGGGCCGCCGGGCACGACCCGCTCGTCGTGGACTCGAACCGGGAGGGCCGGCCGGACCCCGACGGCACCGGATTCGTGGCCGCGGACGTGCGCGACGCCGAGGCGATGGCGAGCGCATTGCGCGGCGCCGACGCGGTCTGCCACCTGGCGGCGAAGGTCGGCCTCGGCGTCGATGTCGCGGATCTGCCCGACTATGCCGACCGCAACGTGCACGGGACCGCGGTCGTGCTCGCCGCGATGGCGGCGGCCGGGGTGCGCCGGCTCGTCCTGGCCAGCTCGATGGTGGTGTACGGCGAGGGCCTCGCGACCTGCCCGACGCACGGACCGGTGGTACCGCCGCCCCGGCTGGTCGAGGACCTCCGGGCCGGCATCTTCGGCCCGCGCTGCGCCACCTGCCGGGCCGCGTTGCAGCCGTCGCTCGTCACCGAGGACACCCCGCTCGATCCCCGCAACGGCTACGCCGCCAGCAAGGTGGCGCAGGAGCACTTCGCAGCCTCGTGGTCCCGCGAGACGGGCGGACGCGTGACGGCCCTGCGCTACCACAACGTGTACGGCCCGGGCATGCCGCGCGACACGCCCTACGCCGGCGTGGCGGCGATCTTCGCATCCACGCTGCGCAACGGGAACCCGCCCCGCGTGTTCGAGGACGGCGGGCAGCGCCGGGACTTCGTCCACGTGCGCGATGTGGCGGCGGCGACCGTCGCCGCACTCGACCACGACGTCGACGGCTTCCACGCCCTGAACGTCGGGTCGGGCACTCCGCGCACCGTCGGCGAGCTCGCCGGCGCGCTGGCTGCCGCCTGCGGTGGGCCGCCGCCGCAGATCACCGGAGAGTTCCGGCTCGGCGACGTGCGGCACATCGCCGCCGACTCCACGCGGGCGCGCCGAGAACTCGGCTGGCGACCGGCCGTCGGCTTCGAGGCCGGCGTCGCGGAGCTCCTGCGATGACCGCAGCCCGCCCGGCGCGCTGGCCGCAGTTCACCAGCCCGCTCCGCTCGACCGCCGTCACCGCCCGGCTGGGCCGCGTCCTCGGCATCAGTTTCGGCATCTGCTTCGTCACCGGGCTGCTGAGCCACTACCAGTACCACCCGTGGGCCTGGCTGCCCGAACCCGCGAATCCCGTGTGGCTCTACCGCGTGACGCAGGGCGTGCACGTGGCGACGGGGACCGCGTCGATCCCGCTCGTGCTGGCCAAGCTGTGGTCCGTCTACCCCAACCTGTTCCGGTGGCCGCCGATCGCCTCCGTGAAGGCGGCCGCCGAGCGGCTCAGCGTCTTCGTCCTCGTCTCGGTGTCACTGGTGCAGCTGTTCACCGGCCTCCTCAACACCCTCGGCTGGTACCCGTGGTCGTGGAGCTTCGTCCCGGTCCACCGGTTCCTGGCCTACGTCCTCATCGGTTCGGTGCTGCTGCACATCGGCGTGAAGCTGCCCGACATCCGGTACGGCCTCGGTGTCAAGGTCGCCGACGGGGACGTGCTGAGCGAGATCCCGTGGAGCGAGAACCCGGCCGCCCACAGCAACGCCGGGCCGGTGCCGCCGCCACCCACCACCGGGATCTCGCGCCGCGGCCTGCTGGCGGCGACCGGGGCCGGGATCGGCCTCGTCACGCTCACCACCGCCGGGAACACGGTCACGCCGCTCGCCCGCATCGGCTTGCTCGCCGTGCGGCAACCGGGTCACGGCCCGCAGGGAGTTGCGGTCAACAAGACCGCAGCCCAGGCCCGGGTGCTCGAGACGGCGATCGCCCCCGACTGGCGACTCGAGGTCGTCGGGCCGGCGCCGTTCGTCCTCACGCTGGCCGACCTCGAGCGCGGCCTGGAGTTGCATGACGAACACCTGCCGATCAGCTGTGTCGAGGGCTGGAGCATCGGCGCGTCGTGGCGCGGGGTCCGGCTGCTCGACATCGTGTCGCGGGCCGGCGGCGACGCGCAGTCACGGGTCGAGGTCTTCTCGCTCGAGGAGCACAGCCAGTACAACCGCAGCACCGTCCACGGCCCGCAGGTCGGCCGGGCGCTGCTCGCCACCCATCTCAACGGCGAACGGCTGGACCTCGACCACGGCTACCCGCTCCGGCTCATCGCCCCCGACCGGGCCGGTGTCCTGAACACCAAGTGGCTGCGCCGGATCGAGGTGAGCTGAGTGCGCACCTGGCGCATCACCCTCGCCGCCGGCGGGCTCGCGTTGATCGCGTTCGGCCTGTTCCGCCTGGTCACCGAGATCCGGGTCAGCTCGCTGGCCGCGCTCCTGGGCTGGCTCGTCGCCGCGGTGATCGTCCACGACGGCCTGCTGTCACCACTGGTGCTGGCCGTCGCATCCGCGCTGACCCGCATGCCGCCCCGGGGCCGCCGCTTCGTGCAGGCGGCGCTGCTCCTCGGCCTGCCGAGCACCGTGATCGCGATCCCGCTCATCCTGCGGCGCGGTAGCCAGCCGGCCAGCAAGGCCCTGCTGCGGCAGGACTACGGCGCCCACCTCGGCCTGCTGTGGGCCGGCATCGCCACGGCCGCGCTGATCGGCTGGGCCGTGCACGTGGCCCACGCCCGGCCCCGCCCGCCACTACCAGCGGGTGGGCGCCAGGGTCTGCACGAGCAGGGCGACGGCGATCTGCCCGGCCAGCCCGCGGGTCCGCCACCGCGGCGGCAGCAGCGCGACGCTGAGCAGTAGCCACGGCACGAACGGCAGCCAGATCCGCTCCACCTCGGCCTTGCTCATCGACGACCCGTCGGCGACCAGGATCGTCGACACCGCCGCGCCCACGAGCAGCGTCACCGCTCGCGCCGATGCGTCCATCGGCCGGCGGATCCGCCGCCCGACCTCGACGAGCGAGGCGCCGAGCACCGGCCCGGCACTGAAGCACAGGGCCGCGAGATCGCCCCAGACCCAGTACGCCTGCGGGCGCGACGAGCCGGCACCGGCGAAGTAGCGCGCGCGCAGGACCGGGTAGGCGTCCCACCAGGCGAAGCCGGCCGCGGCGAAGGCCAGCACGACGGCGAGCGCGCCGGCCACGACCCAGCCCACCGGCCGCACGGTGCGGGCCGTCAGCAGCACACCGGCGCCCAGGACGGCGAGCAGCGGCAGCCCGTAGGACAGCAGCATGCAGCAGCCGAACAGGAGGCCGGCCAGCAGGGCGGATCCGGCGAAGCGCAGTGCCGCCCGCCCACCGGCGTGGGCGGGGCTGGTGGCGGCGTAGGCCAATGCGCACAGGCACCACGCCGCCACGGCCGCGAACACCGCGTCGGCCGAGACGGCCATCCAGATCGCCGCCGGCCCGAAGACCAGTACCGGTGCGGCCCGCCGGGCGGCCCGTTCGGCCCCCAGCCGCCGCAGGGTGGCCAGCACCGCCAGCGGGACGGTCGCGCCCAGGGCGATGACGACGAGCCCGGCCGCCAGGCCTCCGCCGAGCCCGAGCCGGACGAGCAACACGAAGAACAGCAAGGCTCCCGGCGGGTGACCGGCGACGTGCGTGGGCCAGTTGCCGGCCGAGGTCAGCGGGATGTGCGCGATGAACCCGTGCAACAGGGCCGAGACGCTCGTGACGTGCCGCGCCGTCTGCAGGTACTCGTCGCCGCGACCGAGGATGCCCCCGATGCCGGCCGAGCCGTCCACGGTGGCGAGGCTGATCTGCCACCCGAGCCCGGCGACGTAGGCCAGGGCCAGCAGCCGCCGCCACGACAGCACGACCGCGAGCCGCGGCCCACGGATCGCCGCCGCCGCACCGAGCAGCAGCGCCGGTACCGTGCCCGGCCCGATCCGAGGACGCCACCCCGCCGACGCCAGCGGCGCGTTGGCGTCGTGCACGTCCCAGCCGATCGCGTGCGGCAGTGCGTACGCCACCGCGACGAGGACGAACACCCCGGCGAGCCCGACCGCCCGCCACTCGACGCGGTCTCCCCCGTGTTCTCGCAGCACCCGCCGGCCCGGCCGGCGCTCGACCCGCGCAGTCACCGTCATGACGCTACGCATGCCGCGGGCGGTCGGCGCCCGATGTCATCGATCGGTAAGGACCAGCACCGTGAAGGTGAACCCGGCGATCGTCGGGCGGCGCAGCGGAAGCTCGCACTTGATCCGGCGCAGCACCTCGTTCCGGCTGAGCCCGAGCCCCTGCGCGATGAGCCGGTCGGGGCGCACGGGTACCGGATCGTCGAAGACGACCTCCACCGGCACCGGCCACGCCTGCTCGAACCACGGCGACGGCACGACCAGCCGCCACGCCCCCGTCCAGTCGAGCGTGATGTGGTTGCGGTGGGCCAGGGCCGGTGCCAGCAGCGTGGCCGCCACCAGGTCCGGATCGTTGCCGCGGTAGCCGTCGAGTTCGGCCGGATCGAAGGAACTGACCGGCGCTCGCTCGCGCACGGTGAGCTTGCTCGTCCGATCGCAGGCGGTGCAGCGGACGAGCAGCCAGACATCCAGCAGCTTGCGGTTGGCGTTGACGCGGAACCGGCCGTCGCCGGTGGTGGCCGAGCCGGACGGGCAGTTCACGCACCGCTTCGCCAGCAGCGGCAGGCGGGTCCGGCGAACGACCCAGGGCAGCACGATATGGGGTTGTGCGGACATGATCTCTCTGGACCTGACACGAGGCCGATTGCGCGCGGCCTCACACGCTGTACGACCAGGGCGCGCAGCGGCAGCCCGGCAGGCCGACCGGCACGTCGGCTACAGGTGAGCGGAAGAAGCTGTCAGGTCACAGAGCAGGCGTGGTCACGCGGTCTTGTCCTCAATCTCACGGCGGCCGTCTTCACGTGGACGGAGCGGGGGGCAACCTACGTGGCCGCGATCGGTGCCCACAACCGGTTTCTCGCGCGCCCACCAGATGCGCGGGAAGCCGGCACGCCAGCGCGGCTGCGCGGTGCGAGTCGGCGGGACGCGGGGTGGACTCCGGCCGCCGTTCCCACGATGCTCAGTTCCGTGACGGCAGCCCCGGCCTCGAGACTCGTCGGGCGCGACGACCAGTTGCGGCTGCTGGCCGAGGAGTTGGAGGCGGTCCAGGCCGGCGGCGGGCGGGTGATCGCGCTGCTGGGTCCGCCCGGCGTCGGGAAGAGCGCGCTGCAGGCGCAGGTCGCCGACGACGCCCGGGCCGCCGGCTTCAGCGTGCTCAGCGCCCAGGGCTGCCAGCCGGAGGCCCACCTGCCGTTCGCCGGGCTGCACCAGCTCCTGCGCCCCCTCCTGCCGCGCGCCGACCGGCTGCCGGCGCGGCAGCAGGAAGCGCTGCTCACCTGTTTCGGGATGGGCGATGCGGCCGAGATCAACCCCTTCTTCACCTCGCTGGCCGTCCTCGAACTGCTCGTCGACTCGGCGGCGCAGGCGCCGGTGCTGCTGTGTCTCGACGACCTGCACTGGATGGACCAGGCCTCGATCGACGCGCTCTCCTTCGTCGCCCGGCGGATCGGCGGCGAGCAGATAGCGATCCTGGGCGCGACCCGGGACAGCTCACTCCCCTTCGGCGACGATGCGCAGGTCCGGTCGGTCGAGTTGAGCGGGCTCGACGAGGTGGCCGCGGCCGCGCTGCTCCGCTCCCGCGCCCCGGACCTGACCTCGGTGGCGCGTGACCGGGTGCAGCAGCACGCGGGCGGCAACCCGCTCGCGCTGCTCGAGTTCGCGTCCGCACTCAGGTCGGGGCCGGGCAGCGGGCCGGCACTGGACGCGGACCTGCCCATGACGACGCGCCTCGAACGCGCCTTCGTGGCCCGGGCCGACGAGCTCGCCCCCGCGACCCGCGCCGTCCTGGATGTGGCCGCGCTCGACGACACCATCACCGTCCAGGACGTGCTGAGCGCAGCGGCGCTCGTCCACGGCGGGCCGGCCGATCTCGAGACGGTGCAGCCCGCGCTGGCTCTCGACCTGCTGACCGTCACCGACAGCACCTGCCGGATCGCCCACCCGCTCGTCGGTTCGGCGCTCCGGCAGGCGATGTCGCCGGCCACCCGCAGGCAGGTCCACGCCGCCCTCGCGACCGTCCTCGCGGGCGACCCGCACCGCGCGATCTGGCACCGCGCGGCCTCGATGTCCGGGCCGGACGAGCAGATCGCTGCCGAGCTGGAGCGGGCGGCGACCGATGCCCACCGGCGCGGCGCGGTGTCGACCGCGCTCACCTGGTTGGAGCGGGCCGCCGCGCTCACCCCGGACCCCGGCGCCCAGGCGGCCCGGCTGCTCGGCGCCGCCGAGCTCGGCTACGAGCTCGGCCGGTTCGCGCAGGTGGAGCAGATCACGGCCCAGGTCGCCCGGATGCCGCTCCGCGCGCGGGAACGCTCCCGCCTGACCTGGCTCGAGGGGGTCTTCCACGATGGATCGACCAGCGATCCGGCCGAGATCCGTCACCTGGTCGACCTGGCCCGAACCGCCGGTGGCGACGCCGACCTCGACCTCGCGTTCCAGCTCCTGATCGGTGCCGCGCGCCGGGTCTGGTGGCGCGACCCCGGCGAGGAGATCCGGCTCGAGATCGTCCGGACCGTGCAGCAGCTACCCGCTCCGGCCAACGACCCGCGGGTCCTGGCCGTGCTCGGGCTGTCGGAGGCGACGGCGATGACCTCGGCCGTCCTCGACCACCTTGACGGCTGGCCGGCGGACGCCGGGGGCCGGCCGGAGCTGGCCGGCCTGCTCGGCATCGCCGCCTTCTGCGTCGGGGACTTCCGCCGCGCCATCGCCTACTTCTCCGCGCCGATCGAGGAGCTGCGGGCCCAGGGCCGGCTGGGCCTGCTCGCCGAGGCTCTCGCCCTGCGGGCGTGGGCCGAGATCAACCTCGGCCGGTTCGACGTCTCGAGCTCGGCCGACGAGGCCATCCGCCTCGCCGACGAGACCGGCCAGTCGGTGTGGGCCGCGACCGCGCGCGTCGCCGCCGTCGTGGTCGAGGCCGTCGACGTCGGCTCGGTCGCCCGGTCGGCGCTGCTCGTGCAGGCCGAGCAGACGGCGTTGCGGATGCCGAACACCAGCTCGTCGCTGCTCGCGGGCGCGCAGCTGGCCCGGGGTATCGCGGCGCTCGGCGCCGACCGTCCGGAACCGGCCTACGAGGAGCTGCACCGGGTCTTCGTCCCCACCGACCCGGCGCACCAGCGGGTGCAGCAGCTCTGGGCGCTGAGCTACCTCGCCGACGCCGCCGTCCGCACGGGCCGCCGCGAGGAGGCGAGCACGCTGGTGGGCTCCATGGGACGGCTGGTCGGGACCGCCCCCGCGCCGGGGCCGTTGATCGCGCTGGAGTACTCGCGGGCCGTCCTGGCCGAGGGCGATTCGGCCGAGGCGCTGTTCGAGGCCGCGCTGGCCGGCGCCGGCGGTGCGTTCGCGTGGCACCGGGCCCGCCTGCAGCTGGCCCAGGGGTCCTGGTTGCGGCGGCAGCGGCGCGTCCTGGAATCGCGCGGCCCGCTCCGGGCGGCGCGGAGCACGTTCGACGCGCTCGGCGCCCGCGCCTGGGCCGGCCGGGCCGACCGCGAGCTGCGGGCCACCGGCGAGCGCGGCTGGCGGCCGATGCCGAACGCGCGCGGTCAGCTCTCCCCGCAGGAGACCCAGATCGCCGGGCTCGCCGCGCAGGGGTTGTCCAACCGGGAGATCGGTGAGCGCCTGTTCCTCTCCCACCGGACCGTGAGCTCGCACCTGTACCGCATCTTCCCGAAGCTCGGCGTCACCAACCGCAGCCAGCTGGCCGGCGTGCTCGCCGCCGGCCCGGGGGCGGCGCCCGGAACCGCAGTCATCTGACGCTAGCGGCGGCTCGGGCCACACGGCGCGCTCACGGGACCGGTCATGCCGGCGACCGAAGCCGGTCGGGTGCCGGCGGGCCTAGCGTGCCCGGTTGTCGGGGGCGCTACCGGCGCCCGCTCGCCGACGGCCGGCTCACCAGGGAGACCCCATGCCAACACCCGTCCTGTTCATCCATGGCCTCTGGCTGCACGCGTCGTCCTGGGATCCGTGGACGGCCCCGTTCCAGGCGGCCGGGTACGAGCCCCAGGCACCGGGCTGGCCCGGCGACGCGGACACAGTGGCCGCCTGCCGCGAGAACCCGGACGCGATCGGCGACCACGGCATCGACGACGTCGTCACCCACTTCGCCGGGATCATCGACACCCTGCCCGCGGCCCCGATCCTGGTCGGCCACTCGTTCGGCGGGATGATCGCGCAGAAGCTGCTCGCCCAGGACCGGGCCCGGGCGGCCGTCGCGATCGACGCCGCCCAGATCAAGGGCGTGCTCCCCGTGCCACTGTCGGCGCTGCGGGCGACGCTGCCGGTGTTCAAGAACCCGGCGAACAAGCACCGGGCGGTGTCGCTCACCGCCGAGCAGTTCCGGTTCGCGTTCGCGAACGCGGTCTCCGAGGACGAGTCGAACGAGCTCTTCGAGCGGTGGACGATCCCGGCGCCGGGCAAGCCGCTGTTCGAGGCGGCCACCGCCAACTTCAACCCGCACTCGCCGGCCAAGGTCGACACCGGCAACTCGAACCGGGGCCCGCTGCTGCTGATCGCCAGCGGGAAGGACAACACCGTCCCCGAGTCGATCACCCGCTCGACGCTCAAGCAATACCGCCACTCCAGCGCGATCACCGACATCAAGACCTTCGCCGACCGGGGTCACTCGCTGACCATCGACTCCGGCTGGCCCGAGGTCGCCGACACCTGCCTGAACTGGCTGAAGGAGCAGGGGTTGTGAAACTCGACCTCGCCGGCCGGACCGCGGTCGTGACCGGTGCGAGCCGGGGCATCGGGCTCGAGGTGGCCCGCGCGCTCGTCCGCGAAGGCATGACCGTCGCCGCCGGCGCGCTCAACGGGTCGGCCGAGCTGCGCGCGCTCGCCGACCAGAGCGACGTGCTCGTCGTCCTGGACGACCTCACGACCGTGGCCGGGTGCGAGGCGCTCGTCGACGCGGCCGTCGCGCGGTTCGGCGGCATCGACCTGCTCGTCAACAACGTCGGCGGCGTCCACCCGCGCACCAACGGCTTCCTGGAGGTGACCGACGACGACTGGCAGTGGGCGCTCGAGGTGAACCTGTTCTCCGCGGTCCGTGCCAGCCGGGCCGCGGTCCCGCACCTGCTCCAGCGCGTGCCGTCGGCGATCGTCACCATCTGCTCGGTGAACGCCACCCTGCCCGATCCCGGAGTCATCGACTACAGCGCCGCCAAGGCCGCGCTGCGCAGCTTCTCCAAGTCCCTGTCGAAGGAGCTGGGCCCGGCCGGCATCCGGGTCAACACGATCAGCCCGGGCCCGGTCGAGACCGCCCTGTGGCTCGGCGCCGGCGGCGTGGCCGAGACGGTCGGGCAGGCCCAGGGCCTCGCCCCGGAGGAGGTGCGGGCGGCCGCCGTGCGGGGGACGGCGACCGGCCGGTTCACCCGGCCGGGCGAGGTCGCGCAACTCGTCCTGCTGCTCGCCTCGGAGACCGCCGGCAACGTGACCGGGGCCGACGTGCTGATCGACGGCGGGATGGTGACCACCGTCTGAGCCGACGCGTCAGCGGATGGAGGCACCGCAATCGACGGTCATGGCCAGGCCGGTGATGAACTTCGCCTCGTCGGAGGCGAGGAACAGCACGGTGTCGCTCACGTCGGACGGCTCGACCAGCTCGACCGGCAGGGCGTTCATGAACACCGGCCCGAGCAGCGGGTTGGCCTCGAGCAGCCCGCTCATGTCCAGCCCGGCCGACATCGCGGTGCGCACGCCGGCCGGGTGGATGGTGTTCACCCGGATGCCTTGGGCGCCGAGTTCGTTGGCCAGGGACCGGGCGATGCCGACCACGCCGTGCTTCGCCGCCGCGTAGGGCGCGTAGAACGGCAGCCCCTTCAGGCCGGCGGCCGAGCTGACCGCGATCATCGACCCGCCGCCGCGGGCCAGCAGGTGCGGCACCGCCGCCACGAGCGTGTTCCACACGCCGGTGAGGTTCGTGTCGATCGTGTCCTGCCAGACCTGCGGGGTCACCGCGTCCCACGCCTGCGTCGTGCAGATTCCGGCGTTCGCGACGACGACGTCCAGCCCGCCGAGCTCGGCCACGGCTTCGGTGAGCACGTCGGCGAGTTCGGCCGGTGCGCGGACGTCGGCCCGGCGGGCGACGATCCGCCGCCCGGTCGCCTGCACCAGCGCGACGGTCTCCTGCAGATCGTCCGCTGTGGCCATCGGGTACGCGACGCTGCCGTAGTCGAGCAGCGCGTCGACCGCGACGATGTCCGCACCCTCCTGCGCCAGCCGGACCGCGTGGCTGCGCCCCTGCCCGCGGGCGGCGCCCGTGACGAAGGCGACCTTGCCCTCGACCCGCCCCGCTCCCGGTCCGCTCACCGGGCCAGCAACCCGGCGTCGACCGGCAGCGAGACGCCGGTGATGTAGCGGGCGGCGTCACCGGCGAGGAAGACCACCGCGTTGCTGACGTCGACCGGCTCCACCCACGGGACGGGGAACGGGTGCATCGCCGTCATCGCCTCCTTGACGTCGTCCGGTGTCGGGTTCTCGAGATCGGGCCGGAACAGCCCGAGCGTGGTCGGGTTGAGCACCATGTCGGTCGCGACGTTCGACGGGTTCACGCTGTTGACCCGGATCCGGTGCGGCCCGAGCTCGATCGCGAGGCTGCGGGTGAGGCCGTTGACCGCATGCTTGGTCGCCACGTACGAGCTCGCGCCCGGTGCACCCTTCATGCCGAGCACCGAACTGGTCAGCACGATCGAGCCGCCGCGGCCACCCTCGATCATCGCCGGGACGGTGGCCTTGACGGTGTGGAAGATGCCGGTGAGGTTGACGTCCAGGACGTCGCGCCACTGCTCGTCACTCGCCTCCCACGTGTAGTTGTAGGAGATGATCCCGGCGTTGGCCACGACCAGGTCCAGCCGCCCGAACTCGGCGAGCCCCGCCGCGACCGCCGCGTCCAGCGCGCCCTGGTCGCGCACGTCGGCCACCGCGACCTGGACCCGGCGCCCGGTCGCGGCCACCAGCGCCGCCGTCTCCTGCAGGTCGTCGGCCGTCGCCAGCGCGTACGGGACGGTGTCGATCGGCCCGGCGATGTCGACGGCGACGACGTCGGCGCCCTCCTCGGCGAGGCGGACGGCGTGCGAGCGGCCCTGCCCGCGGGCCGCGCCGGTGACGAACGCGACGCGGCCCTCCAGCGACCCCATCGCGCGATCAGTCGCCGGCGCCGGCGGACCGGCCGGCCAGCCGGCCGAAGAACGACCCGTCGCCGAGGGAGATGCCGCTGCAGTAGCCGTAGACGGCGAGCCCGGAGGAGGCGCGGCCGGCCGAGTAGAGCCCGGCGATCGGCGTGCCCTGGACGTCGAGGACCCGCCCGTCGACGTCGGTGCGCAGGCCGCCGAGCGTGAACGCGCTGGTCGGCATCGTGGCGTTGCGCAGGTCGAGCACCGCGTACGGCGGCCGCAGCGGCTTGAGCCACCGCGCCCCCTTGTGGAACAGCGGGTCGATGCCCTTCTCGGCGTGCACGTTGTAGTACTCGATCGTCTGCTCGAGCGACCCCTCGGGGAGCCCGATCTGCTCCTCCAGCTCGCTGAACGAATCGGACGCCCACGCCGGCCGCAGCCACGACGACTCGAGGAAGATCTCGTCGTCGACGACGAGGTAGACCTCCGAGTCCTGGCGGAAGACGGCCTCGGTGCCCAACCGTCCGTAGTAGGTGTCCTCGTTGATGAACCTGCGTCCCAGGCCGTTGACCAGGATGCCGGTGATGAACGAGATGTGCGGGGTCGTCACCAGCGTGGCGTCGGCGGCGTCCATGTGAATGGCGTCGGCGCCGGCCAGCTGGGCCATCTGGATGCCGCGGCCGTCCTGCCCGCCGTGCCCCAGCTTCCCGGCGCCGGTGAGCAGCAGCGGTGAGTGCTCGGCCAGCATCTCGTCGTTGTAGATGAACCCGCCGGTCGTGAGCACGACGCCTTTGCGGGCGCGGATCCGGATCCGCTCCCCCTCGCGGCGCCCCTCGATGCCGACGACGCGGCCGGCGTCGTCGATCACGAGACGCTCGGCGCCGGTGTTGTAGGCGACCCGGGCGTTCGTGCGGTCGACGGCGCCGATCATGCACTTCAGGACCGCCCCCTCGAACAGGTCCTCGATGCCCTCGGCGTCGCGGGGCATGTGCCCGCGCGGGACAGCCGGCGTGCGCTCGTTGAACGGGTGGGCCTGCTCCGCGCCCGTCCACACGAGGCCGCCGCCGGCGTACTCCTGGGCCCCGACCGAGACGAAGCCGTCCGGCTCCGGCGTGGCCAGCGGCGTGCCCTCGGCGTCCGGGCCGCTGATCAGCGGCACCCCGCACTCGACCAGCCAGTCGAAGTGGGCCAGGCTGCCGTCGCAGTACGCCCGCAGCTTCGCCTCGTCGACCCCGGGGCCGAGCGCCGCCAGCAGGTGGCGGTACATCGCGTCGGTGGTGTCCTCCCAGCCCATCGCCTTCTGCATGGGCGTGCCGCCGCCGAGATAGAGCAGCCCCCCGCAGGTGCCCTCCGAACCGCCACCCCGCTCGATCACGAGGACGTCGTCGCACACCTCGGCGGCGCCCAGCGCGGCCGAGGTCCCGGCGATGCCGAACCCGACCACGAGGACGTCGGTCTCGTCGTCCCAGGCCTCCACCGTCGCTGCCGGCACCGGGCGGGACTGCACTCGCGCTGCCATCGCTCTCCTCGTCGCGGTCGTGACCGCCGGTCCGGGGCGGCCGGTCGTGGATCGCCAGTATCACGAGCCCCGGGCCGGGCCGGACGGCTCCGTACCACCCCGCGGGACACCGCATTGTCGAGCGCACCGCCGCGCCCAACGATGGACCCGGCGGGCCGTAGCCAGGGCGTGCGGCCTGCCGCCCCGAACGAGGAGACGGCCATGACCGCGACGACGACCCCGGCGACCGACGACGAGATCTTCACCGCCGCCTTCTTCGACGACCCGTACCCGACCTACCGGGCGTTCCGGGAGGAGGACCCGGTCCGGCAGCTGCCGTTCAACCTGCGGCTGGAGCAGGCCCAGGAGCAGTTCGCCGACAACTCGCACACCTGGCTGGTCACCGGCTTCGACGAGTGTGCCGAGGTGCTGCGCGACCACCGGCACTACTCGTCGACGGTCGCCGGCGTGCCCGCCGAGGAGCAGGAGCGGTCCCGGCTCGTCCTCATCAACACCGACCCGCCGCGGCACACCCGGCTGCGCGGACTGCTCAACAAGGCCTTCACCCCGCGCCGCATCAACGACCTCGAGCCGTGGATCGAGACCCTCGTCGGCGGCCTGCTCGAGGCGGCCGGCACCGGCGAGGTGGACATTGCGACCGCGGTGGCCGAGCCGTTGCCGATCATGGTCATCGCCTCGCTGATCGGGGTCGCCGAGGGTGACCTCGCGACCTTCAAGATGTGGTCGGACGCGATGGTCGCCGTGCCCGAGCCCGCGACCATCGACGAGAACCGGGCGAAGACGCAGGCGATGTTCGACTACATCGGCGCGCTGGTGACCGACCGGCGCACGGCCATCGCCGCGGGGTCCGATGCCCTGGCCGACGACTTCCTCGCCGCGCTCATCCGGGGCTCGTCCGGCACCGACCCGCTCGAGGACTGGGAGATCACCAGCTTCTGCGTCCTGCTCCTGCTCGCCGGCAACGAGACCACCCGCAACCTCATCACCTGCCTGCTCAACGTCGCCGCCGACCGCCCGGACATCTGGTCGGCGCTGCGGGCGGACCGCGGGCTGGTGACGCCGGCCATCGAGGAGTCGCTGCGCTTCGACAGCCCGGTGCAGATCCTCAACCGGTGGGCCACGGCGGACGTCGAACTCGGCGGCCACCTCGTCCGGGCCGGCGAGAACGTCGCCGTCGCCTACGCCGCCGGCAACCGCGACCCGCGGCACTTCGCGACTCCCGAGGAGTTCGTCGCCGACCGGCCGGAGAACCGGCACCTCGCGTTCGGCGTCGGCATCCACTTCTGCCTGGGCGCGCCGCTCGCCCGGCTCGAGACGGCCGTGCTGGTGCAGCGCCTGCTCGACCGGCACGCGACGATCGGGCGCAGCGGGCCGCCGGTCTACCAGCACGCGGCCCGGGTAGTGCGCGGCCTCAGCTCGCTGCCGCTCGTGCTCGGTGGCCCGGCTCGATGACCGACATCGTGCTGCCGGTCATCGGCGGCGAGCGGGTGCGGGGCGGCGGGGACGGGGTCTTCACCTCGATCGACCCCGCGACCGAGGACGTGCTGGCCGAGGTGATGCGAAGCAGCAGCGATCAGGTCGACGAGGCGGTCCGGGCCGCGGCCGGCGCGCAGCGGACCTGGGCGGCGCTCGCCCCCGAGGCCCGCGGCCGCGTCCTGTGGCGCTGGAACGAGCTCATCCTCGAGACGCGCGACGAGCTGGCCGGGTTGGACTCGCTCGACATCGGCCGGCCGATCCGCGACGCCCGCAACGACCCGGCGACCGCGGCCCGCGCGGCCCGCTACTGGGCCGGGATGGCCGAGCAGATCCGCGGCGAGCAGTTGCCCACGGCCCCGGGCCACCTCAGCTACACGGTGCGCGAGCCGATCGGGGTCATCGGCGTCGTCCTGCCCTGGAACGGGCCGATGCTGAGCCTGTGCAACCGGGTCTCCCCCGCGCTCGCCTGCGGCAACGGCGTCGTCGTCAAGCCCTCGGAGTGGTCGCCGCTGTCGGCCGGTCGGCTCGCCGAACTCGGCGTCGAGGCCGGGATGCCGCCCGGCCTGTTCAACGTGGTGCACGGTGACGGCCGGGTCGGTGCGTATGTGGTCGAGCATCCGGGCGTGGGCGCGGTCTCGTTCACCGGCAGCCCGGCCACCGGGCGGGCGATCGCCCGGGCGGCCGCGGGCAAGACGCTCACGCTCGAGCAGGGCGGCAAGTCACCGAACGTCGTCTTCGCCGACGCGGACCTGGACGCTGCGGTCGAGGCCGCCGTCTGGGGCGTGTTCGCGAACAGCGGTCAGGTGTGCTGCGCCGGGACGCGGCTGCTGGTCGAGCGGTCGGTCGCGGCCGAGTTCGTCGACCGGGTCGTCGAGCGGGCCGCGGGCCTGCGGGTCGGCGATCCCCGCGACGAGCAGACGCAGCTGGGGCCGGTGGCCTCGCGGATGCAGTACGACCGGGTGCGCGGCTTCCTGGACCGGGCGGTCGACGGGGGCGGGCGCATCGCGCTGGGCGGCGGCCGCCCGGCCGGTACCGGAGACCGGGGCTACTACGTGGAGCCGACGGTGGTCTGCGACGCCCCGCGCGACGCGGACGTGGTGCGGCACGAGATCTTCGGCCCCGTCCTCACCGTCCAGACCTTCGAGCGCGAGGGGGAGGCCGTCGAGCTGGCCAACGACACCGCCTACGGGCTCGCGGCCAACATCTGGACCGAGAACTCCGGGCGGATGCTCCGGGTCGCGGCCGGGCTGGAGGCCGGGACGATCTGGGGGAACACCTCCCGGGTCATGGATCCGGCCCTGCCCTTCGGCGGCTTCAAGGACAGCGGCCTGGGCAACGCCTACGGCGACGGGGGCATCGCCGGTTCGACGCGGCTCAAGCGGGTGTCGGTGCGCTACGAGCCGTCGGCGCCGATGCCGCGCTGGGCCTGACGCCGAACTACGCCGGCGTATCGCCCAGGTAGAGGCCGGACAGCGCGTTCTCGACCTCGTCGGGCCGGCCGGTCAGCACGCAGCGGCCGGTCGTGATCACCACCGCCGAGGAGGCCAGCCCGAGGATCGTGCGGGCGAACTGCTCCACCGCGATCACCGTGACCCCCATCCGGGCGATGTCGGCGACCAGCTCGTAGAGGGTCTCGACGATCCGCGGCGCCAGCCCCATCGACAGCTCGTCGATGAGCAGCAGGCCGGGTTCGGTCACGACGGCCCGGGCCAGCGCGAGCATCTGCTGCTCGCCGCCGGAGAGCGTCCCGGCGAGCTGCCGGCGGCGCTCGGCCAACCGCGGGAACTGCCCGAACGCGCGCTCCTCGACCTCGGCGAAGCTCACGCCGAGGTGGGTGATGAGCCGCAGGTTCTCCTCGACCGTGAGGTTGGGGAACACGCCGCGCCCCTCGGGGATCAGGCACAGGCCGTTGCGGGCCAGCGCGTCGGCCCGGGCCCGCTCCACCGGCCGCCCGGCCACGAGCACCGAACCGGCCGAAGCCGGGTGCAGGCCGGCGATGACCCGCAGCATGGTCGACTTGCCGGCGCCGTTCGGCCCGAGCACGGCGAAGATGCCGCCCGCGGGCACGGCGAGGTCGATGCCGTGCAGCACCTCGATCGTCCCGTAGGCCGCGCGCAGGCCGCGGAGTTCGAGGATCGGGGCCGGCACGCCGGGCGGGTCCGGCTGCGGGTGACCCACGGCGACCCCCGACGCGATCGTGGACGTGGTCATCTACACCGCCGCCTTCGTCGTCCCGAGGTACGCGCTGACGACCGCCGGGTCGGCCCGCACCTCGTCGGGCCGGGCCGTGGTGAGCACCCGCCCCATGTTGAGCACGGTGATGCAGGCGGACACCCGCATCACCAGGTCCATGTCGTGTTCGACCAGGACGATGCCGAGGCCGTCGCCGGTGAGGGACCGGAGCAGCTCGCTGAGCGCCTGCGTCTCCTGCTCGTTGAGCCCGGCCGCCGGCTCGTCGAGCAGGAGCAGCCGGGGCCGGGTCACCAGCGCCCGGGCCACCTCCAGCAACCGCGCGAGGCCGGTCGACAGGCCGTCGGCCCGCTCGTCGCGCAGCTCGGTCAGCCCGGTCCGTTCGAGGACCTCCTCGGCGTCACGCGCCGGGTGGCTGCGGTCGTGGGCCCAGCTGCGCCGGATCTCGGCGGCCGTCCGGATGTTGTCGTAGACGGTGAGGACCCCGAACAGCTCCAGCTGCTGGAACGTGCGGGCCATCCGTAGCCGGGCGCGCTGGTGCGGGCCGAGCCGGGTGATGTCGCGACCGCCGAGCACGACCGACCCCGACCGGGGGCGGACGAGGCCGCAGGCGACGTTGAACAGGGTGGACTTGCCGGCCCCGTTCGGGCCGATGAGGCCGTGGATCCCGCCGGCCTCGACCGCCATGTTCACGTCGGCCAGTGCGGTGACGCCGCCGAACACCACGGTCACGTCCCGGAACTCGAGCAGCGGCGCGGTCATCGGGTCGCCCCCGCGGTGAGCCCGAGCGCGACGTCGAGTTCGTGCTCCTCGTCGGTGGTGAGCGGGTCGTCCAGGCCGGCGAACTCCCAGACGGTCGCGGCCGGTGCGCCGGCCGCAGGCGCCTCGCCGGAACCACCGCGCCGGACGAGCTTGGACAGGCCGCCGGCGATGTCGGCCACGACCCCGTTGGGCTGCTCGCCGAGCCCGATGCCGACGAGGCCGGGCAGGAGCCCGGAGATGCGGTTGAAGAGCGTCGACACGCTGCCCACGGCGCTGAACAGGCCGAGGGCGACCGCACCGAAGAACGCGCCGCTGACCATCGCCACGCCGCCGGCCATCATCAGGAGCAGTAGCGGCAGGTTCTGGAAGAAGGCGAACGAGTCCGGGGTGAACTGGGTGGCCAGGCCGGCGAGCAGCGCGCCGCCGACCCCGGCGATGCCGGCCGACAGCGAGAAGACGCCGAGCTTGACGGTGGTCAGGCGCAGCCCGAGCATCGCGGCCGCGGCCGGGCTCTCCCGCATGGCGAGCAGCGCCCGGCCGTAGCGCGAGCGGCGCAGCGCGACGATGCCGACGCCGATGATGCAGAACAGCGCGGCGAGGATCACGAAGTACACCTTGTTGTTCGCCTCGTCGAGGACCGGGAAGTCGGGGCGGGCCGCCGGCAGCGATCCGAGGCCGAACAGCGGGATCTTGTGCCCGAACACGGTGATCGAGGACAGGCCGAACACGAAGGTGTCGCAGAAGACGGCCAGCGCGGCGGTCGCGAGGGCGAGGTAGAGCCCGCGGAGCCGGATGGCCGGCAGCGCGGTGAGCGCGCCCACCACCGCCGGCACGGCGAAGGCCAGCACGAGCCCGCCGAGGTTGCCGGACCCGGTGGCGTGGGCGAAGACGACGGCACCGATGCCGGCGAAGGTCATCTGACACAGCGAGATCTGCCCGGCGTAGCCGACGAGCGGCACGAAGGAGAGCCCGATGATGCCGAGCGCCAGGCCGTTGCTCATCGAGTAGAGCGACTGGGTGCCCAGCAGGGGGCTGAGGACGACGGCGAGACCGATCACCAGCACCGACCCGGCGAGCGCGACCCGGAAGCTCGGCACCGGGAAGGACTCGCGCACCCGGCGCGACGCCCCGCCGCGCAACCGCTGGTGCGGCAGCGCGACTAGGGCGATGAAGAGCACGAAGATCGGGATCGTGTCGGGGATACGCTGCAACCAGATGACGGTCGAGGTCGGCAGGTAGCCGACGGCGTAGCTCTGCAGCAGGCCGATGATGATGGCGCCGACGGCGGTCATCGCGAGGCTGCGCAGCCGGCCGATGACGGCCGCCGCGTAAGCGTTGATCACCAGCAGGGTCAGTGGCAGGGCGGCCAGCTGCAGGTAGGGGGCGATGAGGATGCCGGCGAGGCAGGCGAGCGTCGAGCCGAGCGCCCAGCTCAGCATCGAGGCCTGGTCGGGCCGGCCGCCGTTGAGCATGACGAGCGCCCGGTTGTCGACCACGGCGCGCATGTCGAGCCCGATGCGGGTGCGGTAGAGCAGGATCCGCAGGCCGACCGCGCACACCACGCCGATCGCGATCGTGATGAGCTGGTCCCAGGTCACCGGCACGCCGAGGATCTTGACCTTGTGCCCGGCGTAGAAGGCGGTGAACGGCCGGCTGACCTGCGGGTCCCAGATCCACAGCGACGCGCCGACCAGCGCCACGAGGACGCCGATCGTGACGGCCAGCTTCGTCACGTCGGTCGCGTCCGAGAGGTTGCGCATGAGCACGCGTTCGAGGACGCACCCGAACAGCGGCGCGAGCACGCCGAGCAGGATGAGCAGCGCCAGCCAGGCCGGCCAGTCCCACGCGAAGCGGAGCTGCCAGTACGTGAAGGCACCGATCATGCCGATGGCACCGTGCGCCAGGTTGAACACGCCCGACGTCGTGTACGTGACCACCAGACCGCTGGCCGCGATCGCATAGATCGAGGCGGTGACCAATCCGAAGATGGTGTACGCGATCAGGTCCTGCACGGTGCCTCGCCTTCGACGACGGAACACCCGGTGCGGTGGTGCCACCGAGCGACGCTGCTCGGCGGCACCACCCGCACCGGGGGTTCAGGGCTTGACGGTCGGAGCGTTCTTCGGCGAGCAGTCGTACTGGCCGAGCTCACTCGGGTAGGCCTGCACGAACTTGTCCGCCTCCACCTTCATGATCGCGAAGCACTCGCTGGCCCGGTTGGCGGCCGGGTCGATCGGACCCTGCAGGCCGCCACCCGTCCACTGCTTCTGCGTCGCGACGTAATCCAAGATGCACTTGCGGGTCACCGTGTCGCCGCAGGACTTGATGCCGCTGGCCAGGAGCAGCCAGGCCGAGAAGGAGGTCGAGCCGAAGAACGTCTTCTTGGCCTTCGGCGCGTGGACCTTGAGCAGGTCCAGGTACTGCTGCACCGCCGGCACCTTGGCCGCGGCCTCGAACGGCGTGGTGGGGATGTACACGTAGTAGTTCTTGATGTACTTGCCGGCGAGCTGCAGCGTCGCGTCGTCGTAGATCTGGGACGGCGAGATCTGCAGTTCGGGGTACCAGCCGAGCGTGGACATCGCCTGCTCGATGCCGGCGGTGACGTTCGCAGTGTCGTTGAGGAAGAGGAACTTGACGCCGGCCTTCTTCATCGCCTGCACGAACGGCGTCCAGTTCGAGGTCGTCGGGGTGTACTCGGCGGTGTAGACGATCTTGCCGCCGATCGACTTGATCGCCTCGTTGTACGTGTGCTGCTCCCGGTCACCCGCGGCGCCGTTGGAGTAGAGCGAGCCGACCGCCTTGGCCCAGTCCGGGTGCTGGTCGAAGAAGATGTGGAAGCCGCCGATCGTCTGCTGATCGGCCGGGATCGGGGTCATCGGGATCATGTCCTTCGCGACCGCGGCCTTCGCGCCCACCGTCGCGGCGGTGAAGTTCAGCAGCCCGCACTTCTCCCAGGCGTCCACGCCGGTGTCGTCCAGGATGCCCATGCTCACGACGGCCAGGTCGGACGAGCAGGACTTCTGGATCTGCGGGAGGTAGTTGCTGTAGGCCGAGTCGCGCTTGTCCAGCACGAGCTTGCGGCCGTTGATGCCGCCGGCGTCGTTGCACCAGCTGACGAACGCATCGGCCGCATCGAAGATCGGCTGCAGGAGGCCGGGGGCGACGGACCAACCGACGTCGGCGATCGTGCCGACATGGATCGCGGTGTCGGTCACGCCGGTGTCGGTCGCGCCCTTGGCGCTGCCGGCGCCACACACCGGGCCCAGGGTGCCGAACGAACCGACGTCCGAGGCGGCGGAGGAGGCACTGGCAGACGGCGACGAGGCCGGCGTCGACGCAGCGGCTCCCGTCGATGTCTTCGTGCCGTTCGAGCCGTGGCTGCTGCACCCTGCAAGTGCGAGTACGCAGGTCGCACCGAGCGCGACGATCAACGAATGCCGTTGCATTGGTGAACCCTCCTTTGGGTGATGGTCGCTTCATGGTGGGAGTGCCTCGACGGCCCCACATCCCTCAGTCCCACTAGGTGGCACTCATCGCGGGTCAGTCGCGCGGATCGGTCCGGGCCTGTCGGGATTGCGCTGGTCGCTCGCTCGCCACGTCGTGGAAACCGAGCGAACGCAGAGCATTGATTTCTGTGTGATCTGAGTTACGCTCCGCTCGTGCGCCCCGCCGACGGAGCCCCCAATCAGGACTCAGTCCTCCAGCGAGCGAATCTGCTGCTGGATGCATTCGGTCCTCAGCATCGCTACCTGACGTTGTCGAGCATCGTGATGCGCACCGGGCTGCCCAAGTCGACGGTGCACCGCACGGCTCAGCAGATGACCGCTCTCGGCTGGCTCAACTATGAGAACGGCAAGTACTCGCTGGGTACCCGGATGTTCGAGCTGGCCGGGTTGAGCTCGGTGCGGCACGAGTTGCGCGAGGCGGCGCTGCCGTACATGGAGGACCTCTACGAGGCCACGCACATCACCCTGCACCTCGGGGTCCGCAAGGGGCACGAGGTGCTCTACATCGAGAAGATCGCCGGCCACGACCGGATCACCGAGCTGTCGCACGTCGGCGGGCGGATGCCGCTGTACTGCACGGCCGTGGGCAAGGCGCTGCTCGCCTACTCCCCCGAGTCGGTCTTCGAGGACGTCGTCAAGCACGGGCTGGTGCGGCGGACCCAGGCCACCATCACCTCCCCGACCCAGCTGCGCCGGGAACTGGCGACGATCGCCGACTCGCACGTCTCGTTCGACCGCGAGGAGTCCAGCATCGGCGTGTGCTGCGTGGCCGCGCCGATCCACGGCCCGGACCGCAGCGTCGTGGCGGCCATGTCGGTCACCACGCGGGTCAGCCGGCACCGCCTCGACCGGCTCGCCCCCGCGGTGATCACCGCGGCGCTCGGGGTGTCGCGCACCCTGGCCAACGGGCAGCGCCGCCAGCCTCACCCCGCGCTTCGCCGCGCCGCCGCTACGGCTACGTAGCCGTAGCACGCCTACGTAGCCGTAGCGGTCCTGTAGCGGGCCTGGTGGCCCGTTGCGGGGCATCCGGAGCGGTCGCTACGCCTCGCGCGGCGGCAGCGCCTCCATGTCGACGACGCGGTCGGTGAAGGCCCAGCCCGACTCGGTCCGGGCGAGCTCGTCGAGATAGCGGCCGATGACCAGCACGATCGGGCCCTGCGGCCGTTCGTGGAGCATCGTGAAGTAAGTGCGGGCCGTCGCGCGGTCCGGGCCGTCGAACTCGATCGCCGGCACCGACAGGAAGTGCTTGTGGTAGACGTCCGGCGCATGGGTGTGCTGCGCGGCGAACGCGGCCAGCGCCGCCCGTCCGGTGTGCGCGAACATCGGCTCGCCGCGCATCCGCACGTCGAAGTGGCCCTCGGGGGCGAAGCAGTCGGCCCAGGCCTCGTTGTCGCCGTAGTCCAGCGACTCGGCGTAGCGCACCATGAGGTCCCGGATGTCCCGTTCGGCCTCGAGCCGGGCCAGCCGGTCGGTGAGCGCCGCCAGTTCCGCGCGCGGCAGCGAGACGGTCTCGGTCACCGGTTCGGGTCCACGTCGAGCAGTTCGATCCGGTTGCCCTCCGGGTCCTCGACGAACGCGAACCGGGCCCCGGGCTGGAACTCGGTGACCGGGATGGCGATCGTGCAGCCGGCCGCCTCGACGTCGGCGACGACCTCCTCGAGGTTGGCCACGTAGAGGCTCAGGTACCGGAAGCCGGTGGCCGGCACCTCGCCGGGCGGGTTGGCCGCCTCCGGGGTCGGGTCGGACTCGAGCAGCTTCACCACCGACTTGCCGGCCTGGAAGCGCCACATGTGGTTCCCCGGGAACGTGAGGTCGCCGAGGTACTCCAGCCCGAGCACGTCCCGGTAGAACGCCAGGGACTTCTCGGCATCGCGGACGAAGATGCCGATCTCGATGGCATCGTTGTTGATCTTGGCTGGCATCAGCCTGCCTCCTCGGGGCGTGGGTCAGGGACCGAACTCGTAGGACACCTCGCCCATCGCGCCGGCGGCGAGCAGGCCACCGTCGATGACGAAGTCGGAGCCGGTGACGAACGACGACTCGTCACTGGCCAGGAAGGCGACCATGGCCGCGATCTCGTCGAGGCCGGCGCCGCGCCGCATGGGCGTGGCCAGCCGGATCTTCTCGGTCATCTCCGAGGCGCCGTCGGCCATCGGCGAGAGCACCAGCCCGGGGTGGACGGCGTTGACCCGGACGTTCCAGGTGACGTACTCGAGGGCCGCGGTCTTCGTCAGGCCCCGCAGGGCCCACTTGCTCGCGTTGTAGGCGGGCAGGGCGAAGCCGTAGAACGCCGCGGCCGACGCCGTGTTGACGATCGAGCCGCCCCCGGAGTCACGCATCACCGGGGCGCAGGCCTGCATGCCGAGCAGCGCGCCGGTGAGGTTCACCGCCATGACCGCGTCCCAGACCTCGGGCGTCACGGTCTGCACGCTCTCCTGCATCCCGATGCCGGCGTTGTTCACGAGCACGTGCAGGCCGCCGAACTCGGCCCGGATCGCCGCGCAGGCGTCGGCCCAGTCGGCCGCCGAGGTCACGTCGAGGCGCCGGTAGATCACCCCGTCGTCGACGTCGGCCTCGTCGTGCACGTCGCAGGCCAGGACAGTCGCGCCCTCGGCGGCCAGCCGCCGGGCCTCGGCGGCGCCCTGCCCGCGGGCGGCGCCGGTGACGAGCGCGACCTTGCCCACGAACCGCTTCGCGCCGGCGGTCTCCACTCAGGCCTCCCGGGCCGGCTCGGCCGCGGCGTTCACGCCGGCGTGATAGCCCCACACCAGCGCGTTGCCCAGCGTGGCGCCGCCGGACCAGTACGCGCCGTGCCCGGGCGAGCCGATCGCGTTGCCGGCACCGTAGAGGCCCGGGATCGGCTCCCGGTCCCACGTGACGACCTGCGCCTTGGTGTTGATCGACGGGCCGCCGTTGGTGTCGAAGCCCGAGGCGCCGATGAGCACCGCGTGGTAGGGGCCGGTACCGGCGAACGGGTACATGGTCCGGTTCACCCCGCGGGTGAGGCCGAGGACGCTGTAGCCGCGCTCGCCCGGCGCCTCGCCGCGCCCGAAGTCGAGGTCGTGGCCGGTCTCGGCGAAGCCGTTGAACCGCTCGATGGTGGCGGCCAGATTGGCGGCGAAGTCCTCGGCGAGGCGCACCCCGCCGGTGTGAGACGCGAGCTTGGCCAGCCGGTCGTCGACCGCGGCCGCGAGCTCCTCGAGCGTGTCGCCGCTGATGATCCACTCGCTCGTCTCGCCCGGGAACGGGACCGGGTACTTCACGCCCATCTCGGGGTTGGTCGCGACGGCGTCGTCGTAGACCTGGATGAGGACGTTGTTCTCGTAGGACTTGGTCGTGGCGTCGTACATCGCGTGGATGCGGCCGCGCTCGTTGTAGTGGGCCTTCTCGTTGACGACCCGGACCCCGTGCCGGTTGACCAGCACCATGCTGTCGCCGTAGAGCCAGAAGGCCATGACGTCGGCCCGGTGGGTGTCCAGCACCTGCTCGATGGCCTGCTGGCCGTACCAGAGGCTGTCGGTGTTCTCGGTCATCGCGCCCAGGGACTGCGCGACGCGCAGGAACACGCCGGTGTTGGTCGCCGGCGCGGTGACTCCCCACACCGTCCCACGCAGCAGCTGCGTGCGCATCTGCTCGTCGTGGAAGAAGCCGCCGCTGGCGAAGATGACGCCCTTGCGGGCGCGCACGCTCACCGGACCGGACTCGGTGCCGGCCAGCACGCCGACCACGGCGCCGTCGCCGTCGGTGTACACGTCGTCCACCCGGTGCCCGGTGTGGATGGGGATGCCGACCCGCTCCGCATGCGCCACGAGCAGGTCGATCGTCGACTGTCCCTGCCCGGGCCCGTGGATACCGCCGGTGTCGGCCATGAGGGCCCGCCCGTACTCGATGCGGTTCTCCGGCAGCTCGGAATGGTATTCGATGTGCCCCATCGGGTTGAACTCCGCGTCCGGAGTGACACCGTCGCTGAACACCGAGCCCATGGCGCCGATGGAGTCGAGCTCGGCCACCGCGGTCGCGGCCGTGTCGTAGTAGGTCTCGAACAGCTCGTAGACGTCCGGCAGCAGCCCGAGCGTGTCCGAGGACGGGTCGTAGTGCGTCGGGTAGGACAGCCGGGCCATCAGCTTGAGGCAGTCCTCCTTGGGGTCCTCGATGCCGGCTTCGCGCATGCAGGCGTTGTTGGGCACCCAGTACTCGCCGGAGGAGATCCGCATCATGCCGCCGATGTCGGCGTCGGCCTCGAGGACGACGACGTCGGCCCCGCGACCCTTCGCGATGGACGCGGCGACCAGGCCGGCGAAGCCGGAGCCGACGACCACGACGTCGGTCTCGGCGTCCCACGCCTCCGGGGAGCGGAGCTTGCCAGTCATTGCGACTCCTTCGATCGGTGATGCGGCGGACGGTCAGGCCTCGAACCGGCCGTAGCCGCTTCGGAAGAACAGCAGCGGCTCGTGCGCCGGCTCCTCGCGCAGGGCCAGCGGCGCGCCGACCACGATGTCGTGGTCGCCCCCGGGGTACACGGACTCGAGCCGGCACTCGATGTGGGCGACGCAGCCGCCGAGCAGCGGCGCGCCGACGACGCCGGGAGCCCAATCGACGCCGGCGAACTTGTCGGTGCCCGAGGCGGCGAACATCCGGCTGATGCGCTCCTGCTGCGCCGAGAGGATGTTCACCGCGAAGGACCCGGTTGCGCGGATCCGCGGCCAGGAGGTCGACGAGTGCGAAGCGCTGAACAGGACCAGCGGCGGGTCGAGCGACAGCGACGAGAACGACTGGCACGTCATCCCGACCGGCTCGCCGTCGGCGAGCGCGGTGACGACCACGACCCCGGTACAGAAGTGGCCGAGGACGCGCCGCAACGACGCGGGGTCGGTGTGCTCGGCGCCGAGCGGAGGCACCAACATGACGGCGCGGCCCACCTAGAACTTCGCCCGGCTGTAGACCTTGCGGGCGTTGCCCTCGAAGATCTTGTAGCGGTCGTCGTCACTGAGCCAGTCGATGCCGGTCACCATGTGGACGGTGTCGTCGAACTTGCGCCCGGTGAGCGGGTCGATCGACTTGGCGCTCCCCCACATCTCGCTCGCGTACAGGATGTTGTCGACGCCCATCTTCTTGATCGTCAGCTCGATCGACTCGGCGTCGTAGGTGGACAGGTCGAAGTACAGGTGGCGCACCATCTCCTCGAACGGGCGCAGCCGGGACTCGGTGTGGATCGCCCGCATCCGGTTCCAGTGGAACGGGATGCCGCCGCCGGCGTGCGGGATCACCAGCTTGAGCTCGGGGAAGTCGTCGAACACCTTCGACGTGGTCAGCTCGACGACCGCGGCCACATCGGTGTTGACGTAGTGCGCACCGTTCATGTGCAGGTGCGGGTTGAGGGTGTTGGCCGCGTGGATCAGCCCCACCACGTCGAGTTCGCACATCTTCTCGTACAGCGGGTACCACGACCGGTCACCGAGCGACGGGCTCAGCGGCGCGACGCCCCCGGACGGGTCGGGGTTGAGCTGGAGGCTCACGAAGCCCATCCCGACGCAGCGCTCGAGCTCCGGGATGCACGCGGCCGGCTCGACGCCGGGGCTCTGGGGCAGCTGGAAGGCCGGGATGAACATGTCCGGGTACATCTCGACGGTGCGGGCGATGAGGTCGTTGTTGATCTCGGTCCAGAAGCGGCTGATCCACTCCGGCCCGAACTCGTGCCCCATCAGCCCGGCCCGCGGGCCCCAGATGATGCGGTCGATGCCGCGCTCCAGGTTCTCCCGCACGTGCGGCTGCAGGTGCTCGCGGAGGTTGTCGTCGGAGATGCCGGCGTCGCCGCGGCCGCGCGCCCGGCCGAGCTGGTTGATCAACCGGCCCCGGTACGCGTCGAGCTGGACCGGGACCTGGGTGAAGTGGCCGTGGACGTCGATGATCACGCCGACACCGCCGTCCGGTTCTCGGCGAGCCACCGCTGCCCGATCTCGACGGCCTGGTTGCTCCGGGTCGGGTTCGGCATCAGCCAGCTGAAGCCCTGCTCGAGCCGAGCCTCGACGTTGGCCGGCGTGACGTGCGGGATCCCGGCCGGCACGCCGGCGTCCTTGCAGATCGCGACGATGTCGCGGATGGCCGCCTCGACGTCCGGATGCTCGTACTCGCGTGGGTGGCCGAGATCCTGGCACAGGTCACCCTCGCCGATCAGGACGGCGCCGATGCCGGGGACCTGCTCGAGCATGGCCGGCAGGTTCCGGATCGCCCGGACCTCCTCGCACATGACGACGGCGAGGATGTCGCCGCCGGGTGCGAGGGGCCAGGTGTCGGCCCGCCGGTAGTACTCGGCGACGTCGACGCCCCAGTACCGGGCGGCGCCGAACGGCCCGTCACCGCGCACGCCCGGCGGGTCGTAGTCAGGCGCGGTGTCCGGGCGCGGGTAACGGCAGGCGGACACCGCGCTGCGGGCCTCGTCCACGGTGCTGACGTGCGGGAAGACGATGCCGTACACGCCGGCGTCGAGCACCTGCTTGGCCAGCCACTGGTTCATCTCCGAGCCGTTGGCCGGCACCCGCACGAACGGGGTGACCGCGGGCGAGACGTCGCCGCGGTGCAGGATCTGCCGGCGGTCGAGCAGGTACTGCAGGCTGTCGCGCAGCTCGCGGGTCGAGAACGGGTTGTGCTCCATCTCGAAGACGACGACGTCGTACGGGCCGGGGGCGAACGCCTGCGCGTTGCCGGGGTCGGCCGGCGAGAAGGAGGCGAAGACGGTCTGCCCGGCCGCGAGCTTGGCGACCGCGCCGTTGAGGTGGGCCGGCGCTGTCACTTCGCCGCCTCGACCGGCCAGTAACCCCAGTGGCTGAGGTTGGTGAGATCGCGGGTCAGCCAGCTGCTGTCGTCGACGTGCCGGCCGTGCACCCCGTACTCGATCTCGTAGCCGCCGGGGCAGAACAGGTAGAAGGAGAGGACCTCGTCGTTGGAGTGCTGGCCGAGCTCGGTCTTGAGCACGCCGGCCTCGCGGGCGCGGGCGAAGGTCCGCCCGAACGTCTTGATCGAGTCGGCCTCCACCATCATGTGCCGCAGGCCCTGCGGCGACTGGCTCGCGGTCAGCGCGACGGTGTGGTGGCGCGGGTTGCAGCCGACGAACCGCAGCCGCAGGCGCATGCCGTTCGGCAGGTTGATCGCCATCGAATCGCGATGCCGGAAGCCCAGCACCTTCGTGTAGAAGTCGAACGCCGCGTCCAGGTCGGCGCTCGGCAGCACGACGTGCCCCAGGCCGAGGCCGCCGGTCAGGAAGGCGCCGCCGTGCGGCAGCTGCGCCGCCAACCCGTCCACGGCCTGGCTGTAGAAGATCTCGATCGGGTTGCCGTTGGGGTCCTCGAACGCGGCGAAGGACTCGACCTGGCGCGCCTCGGCCTCGTCGGCCGATCCCTCCTTGACCGCGACCCCGGCCTCCTCGAGCTCGCGCACCGCGACGTCGAACGCCTTGCGGTCGCGCACCTCGAACATCGAGGCCAGTACCCGGTCGGCGTCGTTGGGGACGATCGCGATCCGGTAGGGCCGGTCGTCCATGCGCAGCAGCAGCGAGCCGTCCGGACCGTCGGCGACCGACATGCCGAGCACGTCGGGGGCGAACGAGCGCCACGCGTCGACGACGGTCGAGCCGAGGCGGACGAGCCCCAGGCTGTGTATCTCCACGGGATGAGCCTTTCTGCGTCAGGCGTGCAGGTAGAAGTCGGTCGTCAGCCGCTGGAACTCGTCCCGTTGCTCGATCATCGCCCAGTGCCCGCACTTCGGGAACACGTGCAGGCGGGCGTTCTCGAGCAGCCGGAACCCGACGAAGGCGCCGTCCAGCGGCTGGACGCGGTCCTCCCGGCCCCAGGTGATGAGCACGTCGTGCCGGATCTGGCCGGCCTCGCGCCAGAGCTCGCCCTCGACCGGGAACTTCTGGTTCGCGACCTGCATCGCCTTCAGGCCGCCGGCGGTGCTCGGGTCGGTGGCGGTGGCGAACCGGGACTCGATCAGGTCTTCGGTGACCAGCGACTGGTCGAAGACCATCGAGCGCAGGAACGCCTCCATCTTCTCCTTGGTCTTCTCCGGCGCGGTCTGGAACTCCATGAGGCGGCGGATGCCCTCGCTCGGCCGGGGCGCGAACAGCCCGATCGACAGCGCCGAGCCCGGCCCCATGAGGACGAGCCGCCGGACCCGGTCGGGGTGGGTGAGCACCAGGCGCACCGCCACCGACCCGCCGAGCGAGTTGCCGAGGACGTGCGCCGACGAGATGCCGAGCTCGTCCATGAGCGCGACAACCGCGTCGGCGGCGTAGCGCAGGTAGCTGCGGTCGTACTCGGCCGGGTGGGCCGACTTGCCGAAGCCGGGCATGTCGACGATGAGCGTGCGGAAGTGCCCGGCGTAGTGCTCGAGGTTGCCGGCGAAGTTGCTCCAGCCGGAGACGCCCGGACCGGCGCCGTGCAGCAGGATCAGCGTGTCGGGCCCGTCGCCGGCCTCGTGGTAGTGCAGGTCCAGCCCCGCGAAGCTGGACATCCGGGTCGTCGCGTCGTAGCTGAAGTCACTCATCGGACCGCTCCTCGTCTCAGATGCCGGACTCGGCGATCGACAGCCCGAAGCGCATGGCGCCGAAGGCGATCAGCATCGGCTCGGGCACGTTGCTGTTGTGCTGCGCGCCGGCGTGGATGTCGCGCCACGCGCGCTGGATCGGGTTCTGCTCGTGCAGCACCCGGCCGCCGGAGTTCTGGAACACCCGGTCGACCGCCGAGGCGGCGAGCTGCGTGGCCCGCACCTGGTCGAGCCGCCCCCGCGCGCGGACTTCGATCGGGATCTCCTTGCCGTCGCGCGCGTACTCCATCATCTCGTCGAGGTCGCGCCAGATCTGCAGCCGCGCGCCGTCGAGCTCACCGGTCGCCTCGGCCACCCGGGCCTGGGAGAACGGCTCCTCGGCGACCCGCGTGCCGCGGGTGATCCGGGTCCGCTCGGCCGTCCAGGCGACGTGCTCGTCGAGCGCACCCTGGGCGGCACCGAGCAGCGGGGCGGTGATGCCGAAGGTGAAGACCGAGGCGAACGGCAGCTGGTAGATCGGCGAGTCGCTCGTGACGCTGCCGGAGGTGTAGGCGTGCGTGCGGTACTCCGGCACGAACGCGTCCTCGACGACGATGTCGTTGCTGCCGGTGCCGCGCAGGCCGATCACGTGCCACACGTCGTCGATGCGGTAGTCCGAGCGCGGCAGCAGGAAGCACAGGCGGCGGATGGTGCCGTCGGGTTCGGTCGCGACGCCGCCCAGGATGACCCACTGGGAGTGGTCGCAGCCGGAGGAGAACGACCACCGGCCGTTGACCCGGTACCCGCCGTCGACGATCTCGATCTGGCCGCGGGGCGTGTAGGAGGAGCTGATCAGGGTGTCCTGGTCCTCGCCCCACACGTCGTCCTGGGCCTGCTTCGGCATGAGGGCGAGCTGCCAGTTGTGGACGCCGACGACCGAGTACACCCAGCCGGTCGAAGGGCAGGCCGAGCCGATGATCATGCCGATCTCGAGGAAGACCTGCGGGTCGATCTCGAACCCGCCGTAGGCCTTCGGCTGCAGCGCCCGGAACAGCCCGGCCTGCTTCAGCTCGCGCATCGTCTCCTCGGGAACGCGCCGGGCGTTCTCGGCGGCGAAGGCGCGCTCGCGCAATGCCGGGGCCATGGACCGGGCCCGGTCGAGTAGATCCGCAGCTTGCATTCCGATTCCCTTCGGTCAGGCGGACGAGACCGGCTGCTCCGCCGCACTCACTCTGCGATCACGGAGGCGGCTCGTCCACGCGCGATCCCGGTCAGCGGCACGGTCATGCGGAGGTCTCCTCCGCATCGACCGGGCCCGGGGCGATCAGGTGCTGGGACACGTCGCCGAAGAACCGGATGTCGACCAGCCGGTCGGCGAAGCGCCAACCGTCCGGCCCGCGCACGAACTCGTCGGTGTAGCGCCCCGCACAGACCACCTGCAGCGGCAGGGCCGGCGTGGCCTGCAGGACCGTGAACGCCGAGTGCGCCACCGCCCTGGTGCCGCTCTCGTCCTCGTCCACGTAGAGGTTGCTCGTGACATGCTGCGTGGCCGGCGTGCCGTCGTGGAACTGCACCGATCCGGCGAAGCCGCGGCGCACCTCCTCGCTGCCGGTCAGCACCAGGTCGCTGCCGGCGCTGCGGAAGGTCGCCTCCGCGAACAGCTCCGCCATGCCGTCCAGGTCCCCGGCGTCGAGCCGCTCGGCGTAGGTGAACAGCAGCCGGGCGATCGCCGAGTACGTCGGCTCGCTGCGCTCGCTCATCCGGAAACCCTGACAGGGGGTAACGTCCCGGCGCAGCACGCGTCCGACCCAGCGGGACGACCGGACCCGGCGAGGCCGCCGGAGCGGGATCGTCGCTGCCGGACGAAGGGAGGCCGGGATGTCCGGGCAGCGCCCGTCGCGCGTCGAACGGCGCGAGTTCTTCCTCGACGTGGTCAGCCAGCTCGTCGCCGAGGAGGGGCTGGCCGCGGTCACGATGGAGCGCGTCGCCGCCCTGGCCGAGGTCAGCAAGCCGGTGCTGTACAGCCACTTCGCCGATCGCGGGGCGCTGCTCTGCGCGCTGCTCGAGCGGTGCTGGCACGAGCTCGACACGGCCGTGCAGGCGCGGCTGCGGACGGCCCGGACGGTCGACGAGTCGATCGAGGCCCTGGTGCGGACCTACTTCGACGAACTCGCCCGGCAGGGCAAGGTCCTGCAGCTGATGGTGGTCAGCGGCTGGCACGAGCCGACCGCCGAGGCGGCCCGGGCCCGGCGGCACCGGTCGGCCGAGCTGCAGTGGAGCGCCTTCTACCAGGAGCGCCTCGGGCTGCCCCGCGCCGTCGCCGACCCGGCCGCCGCGATCATGCGCAGCGCGCTGCAGGGCGCGGCGGCCTACCGGATCGACCACCAGAACGCCGACCCGGCGGTGGTGATCGACACCTGCCTCGCGGTCATCCGGGCCGGGCTGGACCGGCTGCGCCGCGAGCAGCGGGCGCTGCGAGCCGTCCCATCGGCAGCGCCCCGCCGCCCGCGGCAGACCCCGGCCCGATCGTGATCGCGGCCCCGTCGACCAGCAGCTCGTCGGCCGCCGCCTCCAGCCCGCACACGAACAGCGGTCCCTCCTCGAGCCGGACGAGCCCGACGAGGTAGGGCACGGCCGCAGCGACCTCCGGGTGGACGGCGTGCGTGACGCGGGTCCAGCTGACCAGCGCGGCCGACCCGGTGGCCGGCCGCCAGACCCAGTCGGTGCCCCGGCACCGCGGGCACACCGGCGCCGGCGGATGCCAGACGTTCCCGCAGCGGCAGCGTTGCAGCAGCACGTCCCCGCGCCTAGCCGCGGCCCAGTAGGGCGCGGTCAGCGCCGTCTCGACCGGCACGATCACGGCGCCACCACCACCGCGCTGGGCCCGGACGAGACGAGGACCGGCCCCGGGTTGCGGACCGGCGCGGTCGAGGTGCCGCGGCACTGGCGCACCGCCTCGATCACCAGGTTGAGGCCGTGCACGTAGGCCTCGGACAGGTGACCACCGCAGGTGTTGACGGGCACCGGCGCGTCCGGGCCGATCCCCTGCTCGCTCACGACCGCCCAGGCCCGGTTCACCGGCGCCAGCCCGTAGCCCTCCATCCCGAGCAGCACCGAGATCGACGTCGCGTCGTAGATCATCGCGGCCGCGAGGTCGCCCGGGCCGATGCCGGCGTCGGCGTACAGCCGGTCGGCGACCGCGCGGTAAGACGGGCCGTTGCGGAGCTCGCCGTACACCGAGATCGACTCCGCGTACGGGAACAGGCTCACCGTGCCGGCCCGGATCCAGGCCGGTGGCTGGGGCGCGGCCCGGGCCACGTCCGGGGCCGCCACGACGACGGCGGCCGCGCCGTCGGTCTCCAGCGCGAGGTCGTAGAGCCGCAGCGGCGTCGAGATCATCCGGCCGGCGCGGTACGCGGCTTCGTCGAGCGGCCGGTCCCGCAGGACGGCCCGCGGGTTCGCGCGGGCGTAGGCGCGCTGGTCGACCGCCACCCGGCCGAGGGCCGTCACCAGCTGGTCCTCGGTGATGCCGGCGTCCCACTGGTAGCGCCGGGCCCACAGCGCCATCACCTGGCCGGGGCTGAGCAGCCCGTAGGGTCCGGTGAGGGCGCCCGCCGGGGCCCGGTCGCCCCGGGCCCCGGCGTCCACGATGCTCCGCTCGGCCCGGCCGTACCGGGTGCCCGAGTAGCCGTTGAGCGCCCGGTAGCAGACGACGACCCGGGCGGCGCCGCTCGCCACCGCCGCGGCGGCCTGCGCGACCACCGCCGGGGCGCCGAGCCCGCCGTAGGCCGTCTGCGAGTACCACCGCAGCTGCCAGCCGAACGAGCGCACCAGCATGGCCTCGTCCACGGCGTCGTAGGTGAAGTGGACGAGGCCGTCGACGTCGCCGGGGTCGAGCCCGGCGTCGGCCAGGGCCGCATCGACCGCCTCGACGGCCAGGCTCCACTCGTCGCGCCCCGACCCGCGCGAGTACTCGGTCTGGCCGATGCCGATGACGGCGGCGGTCCCGCTCACAGCCTCACTCCGTTCGGCCGGCGAAGCCTGTGCCATCGGTTCGCTCCGCAAGCGTCGCTCACAGGACGGCCACGGGGGCGAGCGGCGAGCCGGTGAACCGGGCGAGCGGCAGGGGCGCGAAGACGGCGAGGAAGTCCCACCGGCCGCGCTCGGCGCAGGCCGCGGCGAGCGCCTCGACTGCGAGGTTGTCGGCGAGCGGCAGGCCGAGGTGGACGAGCGCGCCCGCGTGCACCGGCATCGGGTGCGGCGCGCCGCCGGGCGTCATCACGTCGGCCTGCACGTCGCTCGCCAGCAGCGCCACGTCGTGCTCGCGGAGCCAGGTGAGCGCGGCGGCGGTGAGCCCGGGCGAGCCGTCGGCGAGCGGGTCGAGCACGCCGTGCTCGGCCGCCCGCGGGTCGCGGCCGGTACGGACGACGACGATGTCGCCGGGCTGCACCGGTGATGCCTGGGCGGTGACGATCGCGTCGAGCTCGGCCGGCCCGAGGCCCTCGCCCGGCTCGAGCCAGCGGCGGCCGAGCGCCCGCGGGACGTCGAGCAGCAGGCCGCGGCCGGCCGGGGCGGCGGCGGCGAGCGGCCCGACCGCGCCGGCCGCCGCCCCGCGGCGAGTGGTCACGAGCCCGGCCGGCCGGCCGTTGTACATCCGCGCGTCGAAGAACTGGTGCGCGTGCGCGTCGAGGTGGGTCACCGCGAACCCGTGGTAGCCGAGGCCGAGCCAGTCGCTCGCGTGGCTGCCGCCCACCTCGGCGGCCGCGTCGCCGCTGGCCTTCATCAGGTGCAGCATCGGCGCCGGGTCGTCCGGGGCCGGCGCCGACGTGATCGGGCGGGCCAGCGAGATGCTGCGCCCGTACGTGACGCCGGCCGCGGCGGCGGCCACCCGCTCGGGCGTGAGCAGGTTGAATGTCCCGAGTTCGTCATCGGGACCCCAGCGGCCCCAGTTGGACAGCGGCTCGACCAGGCGGGCGAAGGCGGCCGCGGACTCCGGGGTCCACCCCGGCGCGACGCGATGCACGGCGCCCACCCGGCTAGACGACGCCGTCGGCGTGGAGCTTCTCGAGCTCGGCCTCGTCCACGCCGAGGGCGCCGTAGACCTCGGCGTTGTGCGCGCCCATGGCCGGCCCGGCCCACCGGATCGCCGGCGGGGTGCGGGTGAGCCGGAACGGCGTGTTGGCCATGCGGACCGGGCCGAGGTCCGGGTCGTCGACGGTGGCGACCGCGCCGATCGCCGCGTACTGCGGGTCGCGGACGATATCGGGCACGGAGAGCACCACCGCGGCCGGCGCCCCGGCCTCCCGGCACGCCGCGAGCACCTCGTCGTGGGTGCGCCGCCCGACCCAGGTGCCGACGATGTCGTCGAGCTCGTCGGCGTGCTCGGCCCGGGTGTGCGCGCTGCGGAACCACGGTTCGGCCAGGACGTCGGGGCGGCCGACGAGGGTCAGCAACCGGTCGGCGGTCGACTGCGTGCTCGTCGAGATCGCCATCCACCGCCCGTCCCCCGAGAGGTAGATGTTGCGCGGCGCGTTGACCGGCGAGCGGTTGCCGACCCGGGTCATCACCGTCCCGAGCTGGTCGTACTCGACGAGCTGCGGCTCGAGCAGCGTCAGCAGCGGCTCGATGATCGCGACGTCGACCTCCTGCCCCTGCCCGCTCCCGCGCCGGGCCCAGAGGGCCGACATCACGGCGAACGCTGTGGTGATGCCGGTGACGGTGTCGGCCAGCCCGAACGGCGGCAGCACCGGCGGGCCGTCCGCCGGGCCGTTGCGGAACGCGAAGCCGCTCATCGACTCAGCCAGGGTGCCGAACCCCGGCTCGCCGCTGCGCGGACCGTGCTGGCCGAAGCCGCTCACGTGCGCGAGGACCAGGCCGGGGTTGTCGGCGGCGAGCGTCGCGTAGTCGAGCCCCCAGCGCGCCATGGTGCCGGGGCGGAAGTTCTCGACCACGACGTCGGCGCCGGTGGCCAGCAGCCGGAACAGCTGCTGGCCCTCCGGGTGCGAGAGGTTGAGCGTGACGCTGCGCTTGCCGCGCCCGAGGACCTTCCACCACAACCCGTGGCCGTCCTTCTGCGCGCCGTGGTTGCGCAGCGAGTCGCCGACGATCGGGTGCTCGATCTTGATCACGTCGGCGCCGAGGTCGGCCAGCAGCATCGTCGCCAGCGGCCCCGCGATGAGGTTGCTCGCGTCGATGACCCGCAGGTCCCCCAGCGCTGCCGTCACACCGTCACTCCGTTCGGGTCCGTCCCTCAGCCGACGTTCGGGATGACTTCCTTGCCGAACAGCCGGATCGAGTCGAGCACCTTCTCGTGCGGGATGCGGCCGAGCTGCATGGCGGTGAGCATCTGGGTCGCGCCGACCCCGCGGAAGCCCTCGACCGTCTCGACGATCGTGTCGGGGGAGCCGACCAGGATCATGCGGTTCTCGAGAAGGTACTCGAACTTCGTCGCGCCCGAGCGGATCGCGTCCTGCTTCAGCGCCTTCGCGTACCACTCGTAGCCGGGCGGCAGCTCGCGCTTCTCGCCCCAGCGCAGGAAGTGGTCGATCGTGACGTCGAGGTACTCGACGAACGCGTCCTTGCAGATGTCGCGGGCCTGCGCGTCGGTCGGTGCGCAGAACGCCATCATGAACACCGCCGCCTGCTCGTTGCGCATCGAGACCGGCCGCTCGGTCGCCGCCAGGGCGGCCCGCCATTCGGCGAGCCGCCGCCCCATGGCGTCCTTGTCGACGGCCATGCCGAAGGCGAGGACGCCCAGCCCGTACTCGCCGGCCAGGGTGTAACTCGCCGGGCTCGTCGCCGCCATCCACATCGGCGGGTGCGGGGTCTGGATCGGCCGGGGGAACACCTTGCGCGGCGGCACCCGGACGAACTCGCCCTCGAACTCGACCGGCTCCTCCCCGGCCGTCCACAGCCTCTGCAGGTACTCGACCGCCTCGGCCCACATGCCGCGGGTGTCGCCCGGGTCGATGTTGAAGCCGCCGATCTCGTGCTCGGCGATCGAGCGGCCCGTCCCGAACTCGAACCGCCCACGGGACAGGATGTCCAGCGCACCGACCCGCTCGGCCACCCGCACCGGGTGGTTGAACGGGGTGGGCAGCAGGGCGATGGCCTGCCCGAGCCGGATGCGCTCGGTCTGCTGCGCGGCGGCGGCGAGCCACACCTCGGGCGCGCCCATGTGCGAGAACTCCTCGCGGAAGTGGTGCTCGACGGCCCAGGCGTGGGTGAACCCGGACTGCTCGGCCACCCGGAGCTGCTCGATGCTGTCCCAGTACGCCCGGTACTCCGTGCGCTCGTCCCACGGCTTGGGCACCTGCATCTCGAACAGCAAGCCGAAGTCCATCGAGTCCGTCCCTTCCGAGTGCTACGTGTACGTAGCCGTAGCGTCGGGGTAGCCCGCTCGCCCGGCAACGGCGCGTGCCGCTGCGTGGGATGTCGCCCCGCGCGCCGGCCATCCGGCTACACCGCGGTCTTGCCGCCGTCGACCACGTACACCGCGCCGGTGACCCAGTCGGCCTCGTCGCTGGCCAGGAACAGCGCGACGTTCGCGACATCGTCCGGCGTGCCGACCCGGCGCAGCGGGTAGAGCGCGGCCGCCGCCTCGACCCGGGGCTCGAGGCTGTCGGCGGCCACCAGCCCGGCACCCGACGCCCAGATGCCCTGCACCAGCGGGGTCGGCACCGTGCCCGGCGCGATCGCGTTCACCCGGATGCCGAGCGGGCCGTAGTCGAGCGCCATCTGCCGGCCCAGTCCGATGACCCCGGCCTTCGCGGCGGCGTACGCGGCGACCGCCGGCACTCCCCGCAGCCCGCCGATGCTCGCCTGGAGCACGATCGAGCCCCGGCCGGCGTCGACCATCGGCGGGAGGACGTGCTTGCAGCAGCGCCACACGCCGGTCAGGTTGACGCCGACCACGCGGGCCCACTCGGCCTCGTCGGTGTCGGCCGCGGTGCCCACTCCCCCGACGCCGGCGTTGGCGTAGAGGACGTCGACCCGGCCGAACCGCTCGAGCGTGCGGGCGACGAGGTCCTCGACGTCGGCCGGCCGGGTGACGTCGACCCGCACGGCCAGGGCGGCGCCGCCGATGGCTGCGGCGGTGGCAGCCGCGCTGTCGCCGTCGACGTCGGCACAGACGACGGAGGCGCCCTCGTCGGCGAACCGGAGGGCCGCGGCCCGGCCGATGCCGGAGCCGGCACCGGTGACGATCGCGACCTTGTCCTCGAGGCGCCGGCGGGTGTTCATGAACGGCATCGTGGGCGCGCGGGCGGCGGCCTGACAACGGACGGTTCGACACCGTGGGACGGCCCGTTCTCCTGAGAGGCGGCATCACCTACGGTGAACGCTGGCTGTGAGGAGGGCTATGCGGGCTTACGCGCAGTTCGCGCAGTTGGTCGCCGAGGCCGGCGGATCGGCCGTCTTCGGTGTCATGGGTGACGGCAACATGCACTGGGTCGCGGCCTACGCCGAGCGGCGCGGCTGCGCCTGGTACCCGGCGTGGCACGAGGCCGGTGCCGTCTGGATGGCCGACGGCTGGGCCCGGGTCACCGGCGGGGTGGGCGTCGCGACGGTGACGATGGGTCCCGGCCTGGCCCAGGCGCTGCCGGCGGTGATGACCGCGGCGCGGGCCCGCAGCCAGGTCGTCGTCGTGACCGCCGCCCTGGCCGACGTAACGCCGCCGCTTGCGCAGTGGGCCCCCCAGCGCGAGCTCGTCCGCGCGGCCGGGGCCGAGTACGTCTCGGTGACGAACGCCGCCGGGCTCGCCCGCGGGCTCGCCGCCGCCTACACCTCGGCGCGGGCCGGGCGGCCGGCGGTGCTCGCCGTCGACCTGGCCGTGTTCGAGCACGCCGAGGCCGTCGAGCAGGACGGGCCGGAGGCGGCACCCGCCGGGCCGGACGCGCCCACCGATACCGCCCTCGACGCCGCGGCCGCCGCGGTCAGGTCGGCCGAGGCACCGCTGTTCCTGCTCGGCGCCGGCGCGGGCGGGCCCGCCGCCCGGGCCGCGGCGCTGGCTCTCGGGCGGCAGGTCGGCGCGGCCTTCGGCACGACGATCGGCGGGCGGACGGCGCTGCCGGACGAGCCATGGGATCTCGGCGTGCTCGGGATGATGGGCGGGCCGGCCGCGCGCGCGGTGGCCGACCGGGCCGATCTCGTCCTCGTGCTCGGCGCGGCCCTCGACCGCTACAACACCGACGACGGCCGTCTCGGCGCGAACGCGCGCCTCGTCCGCGTCGACCGCCGCCCGCCAGGCCAGCTGTGGTCGCCGGCGGCCGACCCGATCGAGGTGACCGGCGAGGTGCCCGACGTGCTCGGCGCCCTTGGCCGGCGGCTCGTCGGGCATCACGTGACCGGGCTGCGGACCGACGGGCTGCGCCGCGAACTCGCCGCCGAACGCGCCCGCACCGACGCGCTCGCGGAGCTCCCGACCGCCGACGGACCGAACCCGTGGGCGGTGGTCGCGCAGCTCGACGAGCTGCTGCCGGGCGACGCACACGTCGTCGTCGGCATCGGGCATTTCTGGTACTTCGTCGCCCCGTACCTGCGTCCGGCGCCGGCTCGGACGTTCCACTTCACCACCGGCTTCGCCGCCATCGGTCAGGCAATGCCGGCCGGGGTCGGCGCGGCCCTCGCCCCGGGCGGCGGGCCGGTGGTGGTGATCGAGGGCGACGGGAGCCTGGCGATGAACCTGCAGGAGCTGCAGGCCGCCGTGCGGCACCGGGCCGACCTGCTGGTCGTCGTGCTCGACAACCAGGCCTACGGGTCGGAGTACCACAAGCTGGCGCTGGCCGGCCTCGACCCGTTGGCGGGTGCGTTCGACGACGTGCCGTTCGACCTGGTCGCGGTGGCCGCGTCGATGGGGGCGACGGCCCGCCGCGCCGACAGCATCGGCGAGCTGCGAGCGGCCCTCGGTGACCTGGTGCCGGCCCGCGGGGTACGCCTGCTGGACGCCCGGATCTCGGTTTCGACGGTGAGTGAGACCTACGCCCGGCGGCACGGGACGCCGCCGGGCGCGGTCGACCCGGCCGGCTCGACGGCCGGGCCGTCCCACCCAGTGGCATGCAGTGTCTCCGCCGCACCGACTCGACCGGCAAGGTGACGCATGGTCCTGGACCTCCCGAAGAACCCGGACGTCATCGTCGTCGGCGCCGGCGCGGCCGGACTCGTGGCCGCGTGCGCGGCCGCGGCCGAGGGCGCATCGGTCACGGTGCTCGAGCGGGCCGACACCCTCGGCGGCACCGCCATCCATTCCGTCGGCGAGTTCTGGATCCCGGACAACCATCACCTGCGCGGCCACGGCATCGCCGACCCGCGCCGCGACTGCTTGCGATTCATGGCCCACCTGTCGTACCCCGACAACTTCGACGCTGCCGGCGAAACGTTCGGGCTGAGCCCGCTGCAGCTCGAGCTGCTCGAGACCTTCTACGACCGCTCGGCCGAGGCCGTCCTCTACCTCGAGCGGATCGGCGCCCTGCGCTCGCGGATCAGCCCGGCCGCGTACGGCGACCCGCTGGGGCACCCCGAGTACCACGCCGAGCACCCGGACAACCGGGTGCCGCAGGGCCGGCACCTCATCGCCGACGACGGCGATCCGGCGTTCGGCCCGCGCGGGGCGTCCTACGTCGCCCAGCTCGTCGGTTACCTGGAGCGCGCCGGCGTGGAGCTGCGGGTGCGGCACCGGGTGGTCGACGTCTTCATCGAGCCCAGCGGCCGGGTGTCCGGGGTCGTCGTCGAGGGCGACGACGGCGTGTTCACCCTTCGGGCGCAGAACGCGGTGGTCTTCACGACCGGCGGCTTCGGCCACGATCCGCAGGCGCGGGCGACGTTCCTGCCCTCACCGGTCGACGCCGTGGCGGCCGTCCCGACCAACACCGGCGACTTCCTGCGCATCGGTATGGGCATCGGGGCCGGCCTCGGCAACATGACCGTGGCCTACCTCGGCAACGCCGCCTTCGAGGCCGGCCTGGACGTGCCGCGGCTGCCGGCGATGGTGCACTTCCCCTACGGCGACAGCATGATCTGGGTCGATCGCACGGGGCAACGGGTGGTCAATGAGAAGGGCGTGTTCACCGAGCGGGCCAAGGCCCACTTCGGGTGGGACGTCGGGAGCTACCGGCACAGCCGGCGCGTCCTCATCCAGGTCTACGACGACGCCGTCGCGCAGCGGGCCGACGCCCGGGCCCCGGTGCCCCCGCCCGGCACCGACAGCAAGGAGGTGCTGAAGGGCGAGACCTGGACCGAGCTGGCCCAGGCGATCGACGCCCGGCTGGCCGCGCTCGAGGGGCGGACCGGGGGCATCCGCCTCGCGCCCGACTTCGTCGCGAACCTCGCCAGCTCGGTGGCCGAGTTCAGCGCGCACGCCCGCACGGGCCACGACCCGCAGTTCGCTCGCGGCGCGACGGCGATCGAGACCTGCTACGAACCCCGGCACACCGACGGCCCGAACCCGACCATGGCGCCGTTTCGCGAGACCGGGCCCTATTACGCGGTGCTCATCGGGGCGGCGATGTTCGACACCGCCGGCGGCCCGGTCGTCAACGCCGCGGCGCGGGTGCTCGACGTCCTCGGCGACCCGCTACCCGGCCTCTACGGTGCGGGCTGCTGCGTGGCGTCGCCCGGTGGCCAGGCCTACTGGTCCGGCGGGGCGCCGATGGGCCTGGCCCTCACGTTCGGCTACATCGCCGGCGTCAACGCCGCCCGCGACCAGCGGCCGGGCGCCGACGACCGCTGGGACGACGTCCCCGGCCCCTGGGGCTGAGGCCCGGCCGGGGGTCAGTCGCGGCGCTGCTCGTGGATGAGGCGCATCAGCCACAGCCGCAGGAAGTTCGCCAGCGAGTAGCGGACGAACACCGCCGAGCCGACGACCGCGCAGGAGAGGCCGACGATCGCGAGGATCTGGGCGTCGTTCTGGCTCAGGGTGTTGTCGGTGTTGTGCGACATCAGGTAGCCGATCACGCCGAGCGCGATGCCGAGCGCGGCGAGCAGGCCGCCGACCCGGGCCAGCGCCTTGTCCCGGCCCGCGTTCGGAGCCGGGATCTTCATCTCCGCGATCTGCTCACGGAACGCCGCGGACCGCGACGGCTCGGGTCGCGCGGGCTCGCCGGTGGTCGGCTCGGACGGCGCGGCCTGCGGTACGTCGACGCTCATGACTCTCCTCGACGGCGTGACGCGCCCCGCCGGGCGCGCCGGGTTCGACTGTCGGGCTCCGGGAACGGCCCGAGGCCACTCTCTCCTCGCCGGGCCGAGCGGGTCAACGAGAAGTCTCATCCAGTGGCATCCGGCGCACCGGCCCGCCACAGCGCGCGCCTAGCCTGAGCCATGGACTCGATCACGACCGCGATCGAGGCGATTGCGGCCGGGCGGCCGGTGATCGTGATCGACGACGCGGACCGGGAGAACGAAGGCGACCTCGTGGTCGCGGCGGAGAAGATCACGCCCGAACTCGTCGCCTTCATGATGAACGAATGCCGCGGGCTGATCTGCGTGCCGATGACGCCGGCCGCGATCAACCGGCTCAACCTGCACCAGATGACGCCGCACAACACCGAGCGGATGTCGACCGCGTTCACCGTCTCGGTCGACGCCCGTTCGGGCGTGACGACCGGGATCTCCGCCGCCGACCGTGCGCACACCATCGCCCTGCTCGCCGACCCCACCACCGACCCGCAGGACCTGGTCCGGCCGGGGCACGTCTTCCCGCTCCGGGCGCGCGAGGGTGGCCTGCTGCAGCGCGCCGGCCACACCGAGGCGGCCGTCGACCTCGCCCGGCTGGCCGGGCTGGCCCCGGCCGGCGTCATCTGCGAGATCGCCAACCCCGACGGCACCATGGCCCGGCTACCCGAGTTGCTGGCCTTCAGCACGCAGCACGGCTTCCCGATCGTCGCGATCGCCGACCTCATCCGCTACCGCCGGCGCACCGAACGCCAGGTCGAGCGGGTGACCGCGGCGGCGATGCCGCTCGAGGCGGGGCTGTTCACCGCCGTCGGCTATCGCAGCGTCATCGACCGCAGCGAGCACCTGGCGCTCGTCATGGGCGACATCGGCGACGGCCGGGATGTCCTCGTGCGCGTCCACTCCGAATGCCTCACCGGCGACACCCTGGGCTCGCAGCGGTGCGACTGCGGATCGCAGCTGCGCCAGGCACTGGCCGCCGTCGCCGCCGAGGGGCGCGGGGTCGTGCTGTACCTGCGCGGCCACGAGGGGCGCGGCATCGGCCTGCTGCACAAGCTCGCGGCCTACAACCTGCAGGATCACGGCGCCGACACCGTCGACGCCAACCTCGACCTCGGGCTGCCGGCCGATGCCCGCGAGTACGGGACCGGCGCCCAGATCCTCTTCGATCTCGGCGTGCGCACCATGCGCCTGCTCACCAACAACCCGGCCAAGCGGGCCGGCCTCGAGGGCTACGGTCTCGAGATCGTCGGCCGGGTACCGCTGCAGGTGGTCGCCAACAGCCACAACCTGCGCTACCTGCGGAGCAAGCGCGACCGGATGGGACACGACCTGCCGGGCCTGCCCTGGTACGACGAGGACGTGTCGTGGGCATCGCTCGCGGTGCGTGAGCGGCGCGACGAGGGCGTCGAGCCGGACGGCGCCGAGACGGCCGGGGGCGGGTGAGCGGATCGCTCACTCGGTGATCGGCGCCGCGGCCGCCCGGACCCGCAACGGCACCTGGCGCAGGCAGAGGGCGAGGACGACGGACAGGCCGACGACCGGCAGCGCCCAGGCGTAGACCGCGCCCAGCGCCTCGGCGAACGAGGTGACGAGCTTCCGGCGCACGGCCGGGTCGAGGGCCCGGATCTCGGCCGGCTTCAGGCCACCGACCCCGTCGGGGAGCGGCGACGCCCCGGGGCCACCCAGCGCGGCGGCCAGCCGGGTGCTGAAGACGGCACCGAACACGGCGACGCCGGCGCTCGCACCGAGCGAGCGGAAGAAGGTCGTCGTCGAGGTCGCCACGCCGAGATCACCCGGCGGCACGGAGTTCTGGGCGGTGAGCACCAGCACCTGGACGACCGAGCCGATGCCCGCGCCGAGCAGCACCATCCCGCCCGCCTGCAGCCCGTAGGGCGTGGTCGGCGACATCTGCGACAGCAGGGCCAGCCCGGCCGTCATCGACACCGTCCCCCCGACCGGGAAGGCCTTGTACCGGCCCCGGCGGGCGATCAGCCGGCCCGACGAGACGGAGGCGAGCACGAGGCTCAGCATCACCGGCGTCATCTTCACCCCGGCCTGCACCGGCGACGACCCGTCGACCACCTGCAGGTACAGCGGCAGGAAGGGGATGCTGCCGAGCACCGCGAACCCGACGACGGCCGACATCGCCGAGCTGACCCGGAAGTTGCCGTTGCCGAACAGCCGCAACGGCAGCACCGGCTCCGGCGCGCGGCGCTCGACCAGGAGGAAAGCGACCGTGAGCGCGGCCGCCGAACCGATCAGCCACCCCCGCCGGCTCGCGGCACCGTCGGTCGTGGCGAGCACGAGGGCGGCGACCGCGGCCGACAGCAGGGTTGCCCCGAGCCAGTCGATGCGCGGCCGGTGCCGGCCGGGCGACAGCTTCAGCACCGAGGCGGTCACCAGCAACGCCGCCCCGCCGATCGGCACGTTGATGTAGAAGGCCCAGCGCCACGAAAGCTTCTCGGTGAACAGCCCGCCGACGAACGGGCCGACGACGCTGGCGAAGGCCCACACCGACGCCGTGTAGCCCTGGTACCGGCCGCGCTCGGCCGGCGCGACGATCTCCCCGATGATGGCCTGCGCACCGACGATCAGGCCGCCGGCGCCGATGCCCTGCACCCCGCGGAACGCGATGAGCTGCGGCATCGACTGCGCCGCCCCGGACAGCACCGAGCCGACGACGAAGACGACGATCGCGACCCGGAACAGCCGGGCCCGGCCGAACAGGTCGCCGAGCTTGCCGTACACCGGCGTGGACAGCGTGCTGGCCAGCAGGTACGCGGTGACGACCCACGAGATTTGCGAGAGGCCGCCGAGGTCGGACACCATGTTGGGCAGGGCGGTGGCGACGATGTTCTGGTCCAGCGCGGCGATCAGCGTGCCGGACAGCAGCCCGTAGATGACGACGAGGATCTGCCGGTGGCTGAGCTCGACCGGCACCGCCTCGCTCACCCGTGCTCCTGACTCGACGGCTCAGCCGGCCGCGGCCTCGCGCTGCCGGACGAGGTCCAGGGCCACGTCGATGATCATGTCCTCCTGGCCGCCCACCATCGCCCGCCGCCCGACCTCGACGAGGATCGAGCGGGCGTCCAGCCCGTACTGCTCCGCCGCCCGCTCGGCGTGCCGGAGGAAGCTCGAGTAGACCCCGGCGTAGCCGAGCGTCAGCGTCTCGCGGTCGACCTGGACCGGGCGGTCCTGCAGCGGCCGCACGAGGTCGTCGGCGGCGTCCATCAGCGCGTACAGATCGCAGCCGTGCGGCCAACCGAGCAGGTCGGCGACGGCGACGAACGGCTCGATCGGGCAGTTGCCGGCCCCGGCCCCGAGCCCGGCGAGCGAGGCGTCGACCCGGTACGCCCCCTCCTCGACGGCGACGACCGAGTTCGCCACCGCGAGCCCCAGGTTGTGGTGCGCGTGAATGCCGATCTGCGTCTCGGGACGGAGCACGTCCCGGTACGCGCGGATGCGGTCGCGCACGGCGTCCATCGTCAGCCGGCCGCCGGAGTCGGTGACGTACACGCACTGCGCACCGGCGGCCTCCATGATGAGCGCCTGCCCGGCCAGCACGTCCGGCGGCGCCATGTGCGCCATCATCAGGAAGCCGGAGACGTCCATCCCGAGCTCGCGGGCGGCCGCGATGTGCTGGTTGGCGATGTCGGCCTCGGTGCAGTGGGTGGCGATGCGCACCGACCGCACGCCGCAGTCCCACGCCCGGCGCAGCTCGTGCACGGTGGCGATCCCGGGCAGCAGCAGCGCGGTGAGCACTGCGTGGTCGACCACCTCGGCCGCGGCCGAGATCCACTCCCAGTCGGTGTGCGCCCCGGGGCCGTAGTTGACGCTGCTGCCGGACAGGCCGTCGCCGTGGGTCACCTCGATGGCCGCGACCCCGGCGGCGTCGAGCGCGGCGGCGATGTCGCGGACCTGCTCGACGCTCAGCCGGTGCCGGACGGCGTGCATCCCGTCGCGCAGGCTGACGTCCTGCACGTAGAGGGCGGGAGCGGCGCTCATGCGGCCGTTCCCTCGGCGAGCCGCTCGCCGACACGGCGGGCGGCCGACGTCATGATGTCGAGGTTGCCGGCGTAGGACGGCAGGTAGTGGGCCGCGCCCTCCACCTCGAGGAACGTGCTCACCAGCCAGCCCGGTGGCCCCGGTTCGAGCTCGTTCTCCAGGCTCTGCTCGTCGACGCGGCGGAACTGCACGTCCTGCTTCAGGCGGTAGCCGGGGACGTACTCCTGTACCGCCTTGACCATGTCGTGGATCGACTGCGCGACGGCGTCGCGCTCGCAGTCGTCCACGATGCAGAAGACGGTGTCCCGCATGATCAGCGGCGGCTCGGCCGGGTTCAGCACGATGATCGCCTTCCCGCGCCCGGCCCCGCCGACCTGCGCGATCGCGAGCGAGGTCGTCTCGGTGAACTCGTCGATGTTCGCCCGCGTGCCCGGGCCGGCCGAACGCGAGGCGATGGAGGCCACGATCTCGGCGTAGCGGACGTTCGCCACCCTGGACACCGCGGCGACGATCGGGATCGTCGCCTGGCCGCCGCAGGTCACCATGTTGAGGTTCCGCTCCCCCAGGTGGGCCTCGAGGTTCACGGTCGGGACGACGTAGGGTCCGATCGCGGCCGGGGTCAGGTCGACGACCCGCACGCCGGTGTCGCGCAGCAGCGCGTCGTTGGCGACGTGCGCGCGGGCCGACGTGGCGTCGAAGACGATGTCGACCTCCCCGAACACCGGGTGCTCGAGCAGCCCCGGCACCCCGGTCGAGACGGCCGGGACACCCAGCCGGACGGCCCGGGCCAGGCCGTCCGAGTCCGGGTCGATGCCCACCATCGCCGCCACCTCGAGGTTCTCGGACACCCGCATGATCTTGATCATGAGGTCGGTCCCGATGTTGCCGGAACCGACGATGGCGACCTTGGCCATCGGCTACTCCTCCCCTGCCAAGACACGGCGACGGGGTCTCGAGCGCCGGCACGATCAGCCAATCCCGTGACGACCGGCCCGGCAACGCACCGTCCCACCGGACGGCACGGGTCGAGCCAGCGGTGGCCGGTCGCAGGGCCGAACGGCCCGGGGGCGGCCCCTCTGGACCCGGAGGTCATGGAGGCCTTCGGACCTGCACCGGCGCCGGCATCTGGTCCAGCGTGAGAATCGCCGACCCCGAGGAGGACGCCATGACCGCACCGCACGATGTGACCGACCTGTACCTCGCCCCGGTCCTGCTCGCCCTCGACGCGCGCATCGAGGACCTCGGCCGGCTCGGCCTCGACGAGCTGAGGAACGTCGTCGCGCTCGAGTCGGACACACCCGACCGCACCGCCGAGCTCCGGGTGTCCGGGTTGCTCCGGACCGTGACCCACCTGATCGACACCCACGGGTGGACGGTCGCCTGGACCCCGCGCGGGATCGAGGTCGGCCACGGCCGGCACCGGATCGTCCTCGGCGTGCCGGACACCTTCCGCGAGTTCGTCGGCTGACTGTTCGCCGTCGCGCTCAGGTGGCCTGCGCCGCGAGCGCGCGGTCGCGGATCGCGTCGAAGTCCTGCTCGGTGATCGGCCCGTTGATGCCCGAGATCGTGGCCAGCTTCATCCCGTGCTTGAGGCCGAGCCGGTAGATCTCCTTGACCTGCTCCCAGCTGATGTCGCGGCCGACCGTGAACCGCTCGTAGCGACCCTCGAGGGCGAGCACGACCGTCTCGGCCAGGCACGCGTAGGCCACGCCCCGCGGCAGCCCGATGTTCCTCATGTGCACGTCGCCCGGGAGCTCGATCTCGCCGGACTCGACGACCAGCACGTCCGGGCGGCGGGCCACATCCTCGGCCGACAGGTCCAGGGGCCGGGCCACATCGGTGATCACGCAGCCCGGTTTGACGGCCATGATGTCGAGCACCCGCGCGCCGGCGGCCGAGGTCGCGGTGACGATGAGGTCCATCTCGGCGACGTGCTGGCCCGGGACCGCCGCCACGTGCACCTGGGCCCGCGGCCGGTCCCGCTCGATGTCCTTCTTCAGTGCCAGCAGCTTGGCCCGCTCGGGCGACACCAGCCACACCTCGTCGCTGGCCAGCGCCAGCAGGCGGGCGCAGACCGAGCCGATGGACCCGGTGGCGCCGACGACCATCGTCTTGCCGTGCATGATCCCGCCCTCGTCCACCTCGACGAGGCCGAGCCGCTGCAGCGCCGCGTGGGCCGCCCACAGCGTCGCGGAGGCGCTGTAGCTGTTGCCGGTGGTCACCGGCAGCGGCGCCTTCCGGGTCACGGTCACCCCGGCATCGCCGACGACCTTCGTGAACGCACCGAGCCCCATGATCTGCGCGCCCAGCCGGCGGCTGATCTCGGCCGCCGCGAGCAGGCGGGAGTACGTGAACTCGGGACGGTGCGCGAGCAGCTGGTGCGGGGTCCCGCCGACCGAGATCAGCCAGCCCTCGGCCTCCGCGCCGGTTGGTGACTGGATGCCGGTGATGTGGGAGTAGGTGAACGGCGGCGCGTAGGCCACCGCCTTCTCGACCGCGCTCATCACGAAGCCGGGAGCGACCTTGGCGATCGTCCGCAGCGGCTCGACGTTGTCGAAGTTCTCCTGGGACAGCGGGTGGATGACGAAGGCGAACCGGCTCTTGCGGCGCGGCCCGTTGGGCTGCAGCACCCGGGGCTCCAACCCGGCCGCGACGATGGTCTCCAGCAGGTCGTCGGAGGACCCGTCCCCGGGGGGCGCATCGACGAGCATCATCGCCTCGAGGACGGCCGGCTCGATGATGAAGTCGAACGGTTGCGGGGTGCTGTCGAGGACCAGATCCACACCGTGATCGGCGAGCTCGGCCAGCTGGTGGTCGGAGATCGTCTCGGTGATCACCGCCTTTCCGTGCAGGTCCTCGAGCCCGAACTCGGCGAGCTCCTGGCGGGTGGCCACGATGACGTCGCACTCCCGCGCGGCCCGGCCGAGCGCGGCGGACGCGATCGGGCCGGGCGCGCGGAGCAGCGACTGGACCGGGCCGGGAAGCCGATGGGCGGTCCGCAGCGCACCGGCGGCGAACTGCCCGACCAACGGCACCGACTCGACCTCGTCGAGCAGGTCGAGCAGCCGGAGGTCGGCCGGGGTGATATTGGCCGTGTACTCGCGCAGGACGCGCGTCTGGACCTCGTGGTTCGTGCCGCCGAGCACCACCACCCGGGCGTTGTCGAAGTAGCCCGGCATCTCCGACTGCAGGTGCCGGACCGCCCACTCCTGCAGCACCTGGCGCAGCGTGCCGCCCTCGGTGACCGGCACGCCGGCGTCGACCGGGCCGGCCGCCGCCGCGTCCAGCCCACCGGTCAACGCGATCGCCTGGGCCTGCGGCCCCCACTTCGCGATCAGCGCCGGTGCCTCGTCGAGCCGGCCGCCGGTGCCCACCCGGACGATGCGGAAGTCGCGGCCGAGGAAGGTGACCTGAGCGTCGTAGTCGTCGATCGGATCGAGCAGGCTCACCTCGACGATGAGCGCCGGGCCGCGGCGCCCCGGCGCCCGGCCGGCGGGTTGCTGCCCGCGGTGCTTGGCTGGTGTGTGTTCAGCTGTCGGCATGCTCGCACTCGCTTGACTCGTTGATGCGGGTCGGGCACCGCCTGCGAAGCGGCGCTACCGCCAGACTCGACGCGTCGCCGGACGCACGGCAGAGGCCATCGACCCGGTAGGCAGGGGCACCGGCCAGGACGGATGGCCCTACTCGCCCGGACCGGGACGGGTCACGGTGGGGTGTGCCGCGATCGATGTGGTGGCTGGCCCGCTCGGTGGACCTGACGCCGGACACCGACGACTGGCTCGCGCCCGCGGAACGCGGGTACGCCGACCGGCAGCGGTTCACCAAGCGGCGCACCGAGTTCCGCGCGGCCCGCTTCACCGCGAAGTCGGCGATCGCGGAGGTCCTCGGCCGGCCCACGGATCCGGCGGCGCTCGCGGCGATCGAGATCCGCCACGAGGCGTCGGGCGCACCGTACCCGTGGGTCGACGGCCGGCGGATCGCCTGGCAGGTGTCACTGACCGACCGGGCCGATTGGGCGGTGTGCCTGCTCAGCCCGGGCGCGGCGCGGGTCGGCTGCGACCTGGAACTGGTCGAACCGCGCAGCACCGCCTTCGTCGACGACTTCTTCACCCCGGACGAGCAGCGCTACGTCGCCGGCCGGCCCGACCCGGTCGCCCGCGACCTCGCGGCGAACCTCATCTGGTCGGCCAAGGAGAGCGCCCTGAAGGTCCTCACGACCGGGCTGCGCCGCGACACCCGCTCGGTCGAAGTGCGGCCTGAGGAGCCCGACGGCGGTTGGGGGCGGTTCTGCATCAGCACCGCAGAAGGCGCGACGCTGCCCGGCTGGTGGCGGCGCTACGGCCGCTTCGTCCTCACCGTCGCGAGCGCGGGGCCGGCGGCCGAACCGGCCGGGCTCGACCCCCGGCCGCTGCTCGACACCGCCACGCCGTCCCACCGCTGGCTGGAGCAGCCGCTGCGCTGACAGAGGCGGCGGTTTGCATCCGGACCGGCCGCTATCTCGCGCTCTGCGGTCCCATTAGCGGCGGCCGTGGGTGCAAACCGGGCTCGGTTCAGCCGGAGCGCGCCAACTCGCGCTCCATCCCGCGCTCGAGCGCGTCGATCAGGTAGGGCCGCAGATCGTGCGCCTGGATGATCCGGTCGACCGAGCCGACCCGGCGGGCTCGCTGGATGGTGTGGACGCCGTCGAACTCGGCCGCGACCGCACCCAGCTTCTCGGCCCGCACCGCGGCCCGCGTCTCGTGCAGCAGCGTCCGCAGCGCCGCACCGGCACCTGCCCCCGCCGCCACCTGCTCGCGCAGCGCGACGATCCGCGGATCGGCGTCGGTGCGGGCCTCGACCTCGCGGACGAAGACGACACCGGCCGCCGGCGCCCCGCCGATCACCGACGCGTACGACCCCTCGACGGCGGCGATCTCCAGGTTGTCGTTGAGGCGCTTGGAGAACACGACGAAGGCCCCGCCGTGGTAGCGCGAGATGACCGCGAACACGATCGGGCCGTGGAAGTTGGTGACGGCCCGGCCGATCTCGGCGCCGTACTCGAGCTGCCAGCGGCGCATCGACTCCGGCGACCCGTCGAAGCCGGAGAGGTTCGCCAGCACCACGACGGGCCGGTTGCCGCTCGCGGCATTGATCGCCCGGGCGAGCTTGCGTGAGGACTGCGGGAAGAGCGTGCCGGACGTCCAGGTTGCCGGGCCGTCCGCCGGCAGGAAGCCGCGCCGGGCCAGGTTGCGCGACCCGATGCCGAGCAGGGCGACCGGGATCCCGCCGATGCGCGCGTCCCACACCACCGCCGACTCGGCGCCGCGCCAGCGGTTCCAGCGCTCGAGCGGCTCCGCGTCCTGATCGGTCACCGACCGCATGACCGACCGGATGTCGAACGGCTTCTTGCGCTCCGGGTTCCGCTCGATCGAGAGCACGTCTCCGACCGTCGTGAAGTCACTGCCGAGCACCCGCTCGTGCGGCGCCGTCCGCACGTCCCGGTCGGCCGGGTCGGCCGTCGGGTGCCGGCGCGGGAACCGCTCGCCCGGCACGACGTAGGTGTGCTCGTAGTGGCGCATCAGCGTGCGACCGGCGTCCTCGATCGTGGGCGCCCAGTACTGGCCCTGGCCGTTCGGCCCCATCACCCGGTCGTAGCCGCCGATGCCGAAGTTGTCCTCGGCCGATACGCCGCCGGAGTAGTCCAGGGCCTGCTTGCCGGTGAGCACCATCGCGCTCTGCGGCGTCATCACGAGGATGCCCTTGGTGTGCATGAGCATCGTCGCTTCGGCGTTCCAGTAGGGCTGGGCGCCGACGTTGATGCCGGTGACCACGACGTTGATCTCGCCCCCGGCCTGGGTGAACTCGATGATGCGCCGCAGCACCGCGGCGATCCAGTCCATGTTCTCGGTGCCGCTCTCCATCGCGATCCGGGCTCCGGAGGAGAGCGCGAACCACTCGACCGGGATGCCGCGGCGCTCGGCGAGGTCGAGCGCCGCGATCACCCGCCGGCACTCGGGCTCGGCGAGCGCGCCGAGCTGCCGGGTGGGGTCGCCGAGGACGACGACGCGGGTCATGCCCTCCGGGATCTCGGCCGGGTAGCTCGTCAGCAGCCCGACGACCAGGCTGGCCGAGTTCTCGCCGTACCCCCGGTCGACCGCAGCCAGCTCGCCCCGCTCGTCGAGGTCGTACTCGTCGAACCGTCCGGGCGGGAAGTTCGACGCCACGCCGTCGTCCGGGCTCAGCATGCGCGCGATCTCGTACGGGTAGGTGGTGCCCTGCCTCCGCGCCCGGAGCACCTTCTGCCGGTACGGGGTCAGTGACCGGATCGGGACCTCGGCCAGCGGCCGGACCCGGATCGTGAAGCCCGAATCGGCGGCCGCGAACTCGATGACGGTGTCGACGAGCTCCCCGCCGCGGGGCACCCGCACCCGCAGCATGATCTTGTGCAGGTCCGCAGCCGAGGCGAGGGCCCGGTAGCGGGCCGCCAGCCGGCGCCACTGGCTCTGCGGCAGCGTGAACGGGGGCCGCACGTACAGGACGATCCGGTTGCCCTGTGGACGCTGCTTGGCCGGCGCGTTCGCCATCGCCTGCCGCATCGCGGCGAGCGCCTGCAACCCCATCCGCTCGAGCAGCGGCAGCGCGACCACGCGGCCGTCGGCGTCGCACGCCGGGGTCAGATCGCGCACCTCGGCGATCGCGAACAGCCGCACGTCCTTCGGGTTGTCCCGGGCCACCCCGCGGAAGAGGTAGACGTCCTCGACCGAACGCAGCCGCTCGAGCTCGAAGTTCGACAGCCGCCACAGGTCCATGCGCTCGGCGAGCGCCGGGTGCAGGTTGCGGTACATCCGGTCCTCGACGAACTCGCCCGCACCCCCGGGCCGGAAGGTGAAGTGCTGGGTCCGGTTGTGCTCGGGCTCGGCCCCGTCGCTGGTGACCGTGACGTCGATGCGCCGTACGGCCGGATCGACCTCGACCTCGTCGAGCCGGAGCCGGAACTCCTCGGCGACCGCGTCGGCATCCGGCCGGTGACCCCGCCGCCAGGTGACCAGGTCGACCAGTGTTCCCGGCGCTGTGCGGTGCAGGCGTTGGTGCTCGTTGACGGCCTGCAGGGCGGCGTCGAGGTCCTTCTCCGGCGCGTAGAGGACGACCAGGTGACCGGCCTCGTCGCCGTGGGAGTAGTCGGCCACCGCGAGCTGGCAGCCCTGCCTCTTGTCCGCGCGCACGGCCGACAGCGTGTAATTGCGGTAGTAGCGGAGCAGGTGCACCTCGAGCAGCACCGCCCGGAAATCAGGGTCGGCGGTCGCCCACCGGTGCAGCAGCGGGCCGCGCATCGGCTGCGGGCAGTTCACCAGGCGGTGGACATGTTCGTCCCGGTCCGGGCCCAGCGGTTCGGCGGCCAGCGCGTCGAGCAGCGAGGTGACCTCGGCGTACGTGGTGGCGACGACCCGCTCGATCGTCGGCTCGTCGACGTAGTGGAACAGCAGGTCGCGCGCAAGGTCGGCGACGTCCGGGTAGCTGCCGCGGGTGGCCACGGCGAGCCGCTCGAGCAGCCCGCGCAGTGCCAGACCGGCCTCGAGCGAGTCGAGCTCGTTGCGCTGCAGCCGCCGCTCCAGGACACCGGCGATCGCCGGGGCCAGCTCGTCGGCCCGCCGGAAGGACCGCCAGATCCAGACGACGGCCTGATCGAGCTCCGGCGTCCGGGCCAGCCCGGTCACCCCGTAGCGGGCCAGCAGCTTGGTGAGCTCGGCGCGGAACGATGCCGGCAGGCCGGCCTGGTCGGCGTCCAGCCACTGCAGGTAGGTGAGCAGGTACTCGCGCTCGGAGGACGCAGCCCCAGCGGCATCCGGCTGCGTCTGGTGCAGCGCGGCGACGTCGGCGAACAGCTCCAGCAGCTCGTCCTCGGCCGCGGTCGCAGGGCCCCGGCGCAACTCCGCCGTCGCGGCCCGCACCGAGTCGCCGTCGAGGTCGAAGCCCAGCAGGTAGGTCTGCAGGGCAGCCGCGGCCGCGGGCGGGCCACCCTCGTCCGCGCCGGTGAGCGAACCGAAGTCGAGTTCGGTGTCCGTGGCGACGCCGCCGGGGTCGACGTCGTGCTCCCGGATGGAGAACATCGGCGCCGCGGCGTCGACCTGGGTCTTCGGCGCGACGTGGACGTCGACGATCTCGCCGGCGAACGGCGCGGTGACCGTGGTCTCCATCTTCATGCTCTCGAGCACCGCGATCGGATCGCCCGCCGCGACGCGATCGCCGGTCCGCACCAGCACGGAGATGACGAAGGCCGGCCAGCCCGCCCGGACGACGCCCCCGTCGTCGCGGTAGACGCGATGGGCGGCGCCGGCGACGTCGATGTCGAAGGACGAGTTCTGGGCGCTGACCGTCACCAGGCCGGCGTGCCCACCGGCCACCACCCGTCGCTCGAATCCGCCGAGCCGCTTGACGTGGAGCGGGACCCGCACCGTCCCGGTGTCGACGGCGTACGACTCGCGTCCGGTGCGGAAGACGGTCATGCGGTAGGGCCGGCCGCGGTAGCGCAGCCGCACCCCGTGCCCGGGCTCGTCGGGGAGGTCCGGACGGCCGCGCCGGGCGCCGGCGTGGAACCGCCGGCGGGCCGCCTCCTCCTCCGAGTCATACGCCTCGACGGCTGCGACGAGGACGGCGAGCGGGCTCGGCGCCGGGATGTGGCCGCCGGCGGCGGTGAGGCGGTCGAGCCACGTGTTGTCGATGTCGCCCCGGCGCAGGTCGGGGTGGTCGAGCAGGCCGAGCAGGAACGACCGGTTGGTCGTTCCGCCCTCGACCACGACCGCCGAGGTGGCCAGAGCGCGCCGCAGCCGGGCGAGCGCCTCGGGCCGGTCGTGCCCCCACGCGACGATCTTGGCGATCAGCGAGTCGAACTCCGGCGCCACCTCGTCGCCCTCGCTGACGCCGGTGTCGACGCGGATGCCGGCGCCGCAGGGCGGCTGCCAGAGCACGATCCGTCCCGGCGCCGGCGCGAAGTCCCGCTCCACGTCCTCGGCACACAGGCGCGCCTCGATGGCATGGCCCCGGGTCACCGGTGGCGCCCCGGTCAGCCGGCCGCCGCGGGCGACGTGCAGTTGGAGCTTGACCAGGTCCAGGCCGGACGTCTCCTCCGTCACCGGGTGCTCGACCTGCAGGCGGGTGTTGACCTCCATGAACCAGTACTCGCCGGTCACCGGGTCGACGAGGAACTCCACCGTGCCGGCGTTGCGATAGCCGGCCGCATCCGCCAGCCGCACCGCGGCGTCGCGGAGCCGGAGCTCGGCCGCCGCGTCCAGCGCGGTCGACGCCGACTCCTCGATGACCTTCTGGTGCCGCCGCTGGATCGAGCAGTCGCGCACCCCGACGGCCCAGGTCCCGCCCCGGCCGTCGGCGATGATCTGGGCCTCGACGTGCCGTGCGCGAGGGAGGAAGCGTTCGAGGAACACCGCCGGGTCGCCGAAGGTGAATGCCGCCTCGGCCCGGGCCGCGGCGAGCAGTTGCGGCAGCTCCGCGGCACTGCGCACGACCCGGATGCCCCGGCCGCCGCCGCCGGCCGCGGCCTTGAGGATCACTGGGTAGCCGAGCCGCTCCGCGTGGGCCGCGGCCTCGACCGCGCTGTCGACCGGCCCGCCGCTCCAGTCGACGACCGGGACGGCAACGCGTTCGGCCAGCCGCTTGGCGGCGATCTTGTCCCCGAGCATGCGGATCGTGCTGCTGTCGGGGCCGACGAAGACGATGCCGGCCTTCTCGCAGAGCTCGGCGAACGACGCATGCTCGGCGACGAACCCCCAGCCGACCCACACCGCGTCCGCGTGGGCCGCGACGAGCACGTCGACCACTTTCTCCTCGTCGAGGTAGGCCGATCGGCGGATCTTGTTCGTCTGGTCGAGGAAGGTCGCCGGGCCGAGGCACACCGCCTCGTCGGCGTGGCGCACGAACCAGGCGTTCGCATCGGTGTCGGTGTAGAGCACGATCGAGGTGATCGGGGGCGCCGAGCCGTCGTGGTTCAGCTCGGCGATGGCGCCCAGCGCCCGGGTGGCCGGCTCGCCCCGGTTGACGATCGCCAGCCGCCGGATCTCCCTTCTCGGGTCGTCGGCCGGCGGGCCGGCGCCCCCACCGGGAGTCATGTCGGGCTCAACTCCGGCGTGCCGGACGAGGCGAGCCCGCGCCGGATGTCGTCGGGCACCGTGGCCGGGATGGCGACCGTCCGGTACCCGTCGATCGCCAGGACGACCGTGCCGGCCGCGTCCTGCACGACGCAGTCGAAGCCGTCGCCGCTGAACGTGGCGGTCGCGTACAGCGGGCCGCCCGGCGGATCGGCGACCAGCTCCAGGCAGTCGACGTGCTGCGGCAGCGCCAGCCGCCCGTACTCCGCCGCCTCGAGCAGGCCCGCCGTCTGGAAGCAGAGCTCGGCCAGCCGGGGCAGGGTGACCGTCGTGCCGCCGGTGATGTGGTTCGGCGGCAGGCCGGGGGCGAACCGCGACACGTTGGCGACGTGATCGCGCCAGGTCGCATCGACGACCTGGTAGGCCGGCCCGTGGAAGTACAGCTCGTAGACGCGGTCCCGTCCCACCGAAGCCGGCGGCTCGCTGATCGGGGCGGCGTGCTCGGCCGGCTCCGGTGCGCGGCTCAGCACCACCGAGCCGGTGAAGTGGGTCGTCCGCTGCGGCTCGCTCGCGCCGGGCAGGGTCCGCTCGGTCTCGAGCGTGCACCGCACGGTGAGGCCCGAGTGGTCGCGTCCGGCCGTGGCCCGGATCGTGAGCTCCCGCGGCTCGTCCCGATAGAACTTCACCGGGGCCAGGAAGTCGACGTCCTCGACAGCGACGACCTGCCACCCCGCCGGGGCCAGCAGCCGGGCGACCTCGGCGAACGCCTCCATGCCCATGACGCCGGGCAGGACGGGTGTCCCGTCGATGCGGTGGTCGTCGAGGAACGGCTGGCCGACCGGGTCGAGCGTCGTCCGCACGACCAGCCCGTCCTCGTTCAGCTCGACGGTGCCGATCATCGGCCCGGCGTCGGCGACGGTGGACGGTGCGAGACCGGCGACGAGCGGGGACCGGCCGGCGAACGCCCCGAGCTCACCCGCGACGACGACCTCACCGGACCGGCCGGCCTCGGTGAGCTCGCGCCGGATCCACGGGACGCCGACCTGCGGGTCGAGCATCTCGACCCCGGCCAGCGCCATGATCTTCGGGATGGAGCCGCGGGTCGCCATGCCGATGCCGGCCCAGGCCGTCCAGTCGAGCGCGATAGCCCGCGTCGGCGGACGGTGGCGGCGCAGGTTGCTGACCAGCTTGCACAGCAGGTCGTTGGCCGCGCTGTAGTCCGTCTGCCCGGCGTTGCCGTACCGGCCGGCCACCGAGCTGAAGACCACGGCGGCCCCGATCGGCAGGTCGCCGGCGGCGTGCAGCAGGTTGAACCAGCCGTCGGCCTTCACGTCGAAGACGAGGTCGAACTCGGCCGGCTCCTTGTCCGGCAGCGTGCGACTGATCTCCAGCCCGGCGGCGTGCAGGAGCACGTCGATATGACCGCTGGTCGCGCGGATCGCCTGCACGGCGGCCGCCATCGCATCCGGGTCGGTGAGGTCGGCGCGGTGGTAGTGCGCCGTCCCGCCGGCTGCGGTGACCGCCTCCATCGCGGCGAGCGCGGCCGCGGACCGCTCGAGCCGGGCCAGTTCCTTCTCGATCAGCACCGGGGTGGGACGCTGCCCGGCGTCCTTCAGGCGGGCGGCGATGTCGGTCTTCAACCCGTCCCGGTCGGTCGCGAAGCGGCGCAGGTCCGGGTCGGCCGGGTCGGGCGCCGGCGTCAGGTCGATCAGGTGGAACGTGCCACCCGAGGCGGCCGCGAGGTCGACCACGATGGACGACACGATGCTGCCTGCGGCCCCCGTGACGGCGAAGACGGTGTCGGTGCCGAGCCGCATACCGGTGCCGTCGTCGCCGAACCGCTGGTCGGAGACCGTGACGGTCCACCGGGTGCCGTCCTCGACGTGCCCCACCTCGACGCAGCCGGCGTCGCGGAGCGTCTCGGCGACGAGCAGGTCGGCGAGCCGGTCGGGGTCATAGCCGAGCGGCACGTCGACGACCTTGACGAGCGTGTCGGGCTGCTCGCGGTGGTAGGCCTTGGTGAAGCCGCTCACGGCGCCGCCCAGCGGGGCGGTGGCCCCGGCGTCGTCGTACCCGAACGAGCCGCCGAGCCGGGTGGCCGAGACCAGGAACGGGGCCGACCCGTACGCGGCCCGCACGGTGGCGTAGAGGTTCTTCACGCGGCGTCGCAGGGCCTCGTGCCAGCCGTCCGGATCGAGATCGTCGAGCGGGCCCTCGTCGTCGAGCGCCGCCAGCCAGTAGATGCCGGTGATCGGACCGTCGGCGATCCACCGCTCCACCGTCGCGGCGAGGGTCGACGAGTCGACGCCGGCTTGCAGCGTCAGGGCCGTCACGCCGCGGTCGGTCAGCCGGGTGACCAGCCGGTCGCCCACGCCACCCTCGTCGAGCATGACGATCACGCGGGACGTGTCGTCGAGCGCGAGACCGGATTCCGCGCACCGCTCGACCGGCGGGCGGAGTAGGGGCGTCGGGACGCGCCGCGGGAACCGCTCGTCGTCGACCGGGCGGGCGGCGATCGGCGGCGCATTCTGCTCGGCGAGCGGCGCGGCCTCGGTAACCGGGTTTGTGGTCTCGATCTTGGAGTCGACCCAGCCGATCACCGACTTCAGCGTCGGGAAGTCCCGCAGCTTCAACGAGTCGTCACGAGCGACCCCGAACTTCGCCCGCACCGCCGCGAAGACCTCGGCCTGCTTGACCGTGTCCACCCCCAGATCCGCCTCCAGATCGAGGTCGAGATCCAGCAGCTCCGGCGGGTAACCGGTCAGCTCGGACACGATCCCCACCACAGCATCGGCCACGTCGGCCGCCGCCACGGCAGAGGGCGGCTCGGCCACCGGCGCCGTCTCGGCCACCGGCGCCGTCTCAGCCACCGGCGCCGTCTCAGCCACCGGCGCGGTCTGAGCCGGGGCCTCGATCTTGGAGTCGACCCAGCCGATCACCGACTTCAGCGTCGGGAAGTCCCGCAGCTTCAACGAGTCGTCACGAGCGACCCCGAACTTCGCCCGCACCGCCGCGAAGACCTCGGCCTGCTTGACCGTGTCCACCCCCAGATCCGCCTCCAGATCGAGGTCGAGATCCAGCAGCTCCGGCGGGTAACCGGTCAGCTCGGACACGATCCCCACCACAGCATCGGCCACGTCGGCCGCCGCCACGGCAGAGGGCGGCTCGGCCACCGGCGCCGTCTCAGCCACCGGCGCCGACTCGGCCACCAGCGCCGTCTCAGCCACCGGCGCGGTCTGAGCCGGGGCCTCGATCTTGGAGTCGACCCAGCCGATCACCGACTTCAGCGTCGGGAAGTCCCGCAGCTTCAACGAGTCGTCACGAGCGACCCCGAACTTCGCCCGCACCGCCGCGAAGACCTCGGCCTGCTTGACCGTGTCCACCCCCAGATCCGCCTCCAGATCGAGGTCGAGATCCAGCAGCTCCGGCGGGTAGCCGGTCAGCTCGGACACGATCCCCACCACAGCATCGGCCACGTCGGCCGCCGCCACGGCAGAGGGCGGCTCGGCCACCGGCGCCGTCTCGGCCACCAGCGCCGACTCGGCCACCAGCGCCGTCTCGGCCACCGGCGCCGTCTCAGCCACCAGCGCCGACTCAGCCACGGGCGCCGACTCAGCCACCGGCGCGGTCTGAGCCGGGGCCTCGATCTTGGAGTCGACCCAGCCGATCACCGACTTCAGCGTCGGGAAGTCCCGCAGCTTCAACGAGTCGTCACGAGCGACCCCGAACTTCGCCCGCACCGCCGCGAAGACCTCGGCCTGCTTGACCGTGTCCACCCCCAGATCCGCCTCCAGATCGAGGTCGAGATCCAGCAGCTCCGGCGGGTAACCGGTCAGCTCGGACACGATCCCCACCACCGCATCGGCAAGGTCGACCGACTCGGCCATCACCGGGGTCGGCCCGACCACCTCGACCGGCTCGACGACCGGCTCGACGACCGGCTCGACGACGCGCGGCACCGGTCCGTGGTCCACCACCCGCAGGCGGCGCTGGACGACCTCGAGCTCGGCGTCCGGCCGGCCACTGATGGCGGCCAGCCAGCCCCGCCACGCGGCCCGATCAGCGATCCGGTACCGGTAGCCGAGGCGATCCGGGGCCGGCCGGTCGACCACCGCGCCGGCCGTCCGCCGCAGCAGCGTCATCGCGACCTGCGAGCCGAACCCCGCCGCCAGCCGCAGGGCGTGCTCGACCGGGTACGAGCCGCCCTTCGAGAGGTTCAGCGAACCCAGTTCGGGGTCGGCCTCCTTGAAGTTCGGCACCGGCGGGACGATGCCGGTCTCCAGCGCCTTGATCGCCACGACGTCCTCGATGCCGGCCCCCATCGCGTGGCCGGTGAAGCCCTTGGTGTTCGCGATGACGATCTCGTCCGCCGATGATCCGAACGTCCGGCGAAGCGCGTCGATCTCGGCCGACGCACTGCCTCCGCGCGCCGGCGTGTAGGTCTCGTGCGAGACGAACACCAGGTTGGGGGCGATCGCGTGCCGGTCGACACCTCGGGCCTCGGCCTCGCTCAGCAGCCGCTGCATGACCCGGCCGACATGGTCGAGGTCGAGCCGGGTGCCGTGGAACGCGCTGTTGGCCGTCACGCTGGCGACGACCTCGCAGATCGGCCGCAGGCCCCGCGCGGCGGCGGCCTCGGCGGACTCGACGACGAGGGCCGCCGCGCCCATTCCGATGATCATGCCGTGCCGGCGCCGGTCGAACGGGATCGCCGCGTCGGCGACCTTCTCGTCGGTCGCGGCCGCGCCGGTGGCCAGGAAGCCGCTGGTCACCCAGGGCAGCAGTTCGTCGCTGGTGACGTCGTCAGCCGAGACGATCACGACCCGGCGGCACCGGCCGACGCGGATCCAGTCCTCGGCGATGCACACCGCCTGCGTGGTGCTCGCGCACGCCGCGTTGAGCTGGGTGTTCGGTCCCCGCGCCCCGATCAGCTCGGCGAACTGCGAATGACCCATGGAGAGCACGCGGAACAGGAACCGGCGGTCGAACTCGAACGGGTCGTCACGCACGGCCTGCTCGAGCTCGGCGATGCGCCGGTCGAGACCGGCGAGCGCGCCGTTCGCCGACGACAGGTCGGCCCGGACGGCCCGCAGCGTCGCGAGTTCGTGCCGGCGCGCGCGGTCCTCGCCGTACCGGCGCAGATCGCGGGCGAACGAGCCGTAGCCCGGGAACGCCGAGGCGAAGATGACCCCCGTGTCGTCGCGCAACGCGTCCGGCAGGCCCCAGCGATCCGGCAGCTCGGTGCCGAGCGTCGTCGTGCGGTAGTGCAGGACGAGCGGGATCCCGGCGTCGCGCAGCGCGTCGATGCCGGCGCCGATGGCGAGCCGGGTCACCTCGTCGAGCGCGGCATTCCGGGACTCCTCCACCCCGAAGTCGGTCACCAGGTCGAACGGCGCGTGCCGGCCGGCCAGCTTGATCACGTCGGCGGCGTCGTCGATGGTGACGAACGTCGGGTCCCCGTTCTCCGGCTTGACGAGCCGGGTGACGTGCTTGTCGACCATCTGCTCGCGGAACTCCGGCGGGATCGATCCGATGAACTGCTGCCCGGCGAGGATCCGGCCGAGGTTCTCGTCGTCGAACACGCGGGGCACACCGGGCAGGCCGAGCGCGGCGCCGGTGATGACCACCGGCGCGGCCGACCCCGTCCGGGCCCCGTCGTATTCGACCGCCGCGGGGGCGGTCACGGCCTCGGCAACGGCGGCCGTCGGCGCCACCGGGGCCGCTGTCGACACCGGGGCGGGCAGGCCGAGGCCGGCCGCCCACAGGCCGCAGAGCGCCTGGTTGAACGACACCACGTCGCCGACCTTGGGGTGGTTCGTGAACAGGGCCAGCACGTCGTCGTGCGCCGAGCCGAGGACGTCGTCGACGAAGCCGGCCAGCGCCTTCTTCGGCCCGACCTCGACGAAGACGCGCGCCCCCGCGTCGTAGAGGGTCCGCAGGCCCTTCACGAACTGGACGGGTGAGGCGACCTGCCGCCCGAGCAGGTCGAGCATGCCCTCGACGTCGACGTCGGCCGGGTAGAAGTCACCGGTCACGTTCGCGACGATCGGCCGCTGCGGCGGGCGCAGCTCGAGTCGGTGCAGCGCAACCTTCAGCGGCTCGCTCACCGGCGCGACGATCGAGGTGTGGAAGGCATGGCTGACCGGGATGCGGGCCGCCGTGATGCCGGCCTGCTGGAAGGTCTCGATGATCTTCTCGACCGCGGCGGTCGCACCGCCCACGACGGCCTGGCTGAGGCTGTTGACGTTGGCGACGACCACGTAGCCGTCCGCCTCGGCGACGATGCGCTCGATCTCGGGCAGCGGCCCGAACACCGCGGCCATCGCACCGTTGTCCTCGATGCGCAGGCTGGCCATCTCGTGCCCGCGGGCACTCACCGCTTCGAGCGCGGACGCGAAGTCGAGCGCGCCGGCCGCGACCAGCGCGCCGTACTCGCCCAGGCTGTGCCCCATCACCACGTCGGGCCGGACGTCGTGGGCGGCGAGCAGCCGGGTCAGGGCGAGGTCGCTGGTCAGCACGGCCGGCTGGGTGATCTCGGTCTGCAGCAGGCGCTGCTCGGCCTGGGTCACCGCCTCCGGATCGGCGCCGTCCACGAAGATGTAGGACGAGAGCGGCCGGCCCAGCAGCGGCGTCATGATCGCGTCGGCCTCGTCGAACGACTCGGCGACGAGCGGCTCGGCGGCGCGCAGGTCGGCCAGCATGTTCACGTACTGCGACCCCTGCCCGGTGTACAGGAAGGCGACCTTGGGCGCGCGGCCGCGGCCCACGAAGACGCCCTGCGCGCGCAGCATCCGGAACATCGCCGGGTTGCCCGACTCGAACGCCTTGATCGCCTTGCCGGCCTTCGCGGCCAGCTCAGCCGCGTCACCGAAGTCGATCGCGACCCGGACCGCCGCCCCGGCGACGGCCGGATCCGGCTCGTACCGCGGCGGCGTGGTGCCGGCCTCGGCGTCGGCCTGGATCGCCCGCAACCGGTCGACGGCCTCGGCGTCGGTGCCGGCACCGATCACGACGGCGCCGCGGTCGGCGAGACCGGTCACCGCGGGCGCCGCGACCGGACGCTCCTCGGTCTGCGGCACCTCAGCGGCCGCGAACACCCGGGGCTCGGTCCGGTACCGGCCGGGGACGTACTCCTCGAGCACTGCGTGGAAGTTGGTCCCGCCGAACCCGAAGGCGCTCACCGCGCCGCGCCGCACCCCGTCCGCCGGCCACTCACGCAGCTCGGTGTTGACCCGGAACGGCGCGCGGTCCCAGTCGACGTTCGGGTTGGGGTCGCGGAAGTTGAGGCTGGGCACGATCACCTTCTCGTGCAGGCTCATCGCGAGCTTGAACAGGCCGGCCGCGCCGGCGGCCGCCTTGAGGTGGCCGATGTTCGACTTCACCGAGCCGAGCGCGATGCCCCCGGGCCGGCCCCGGCCGGCCCGAACACGGCGGTCAGGCTCTCCAGCTCGGACGCGTCACCGACGCGGGTCGACGTGCCATGCGCCTCGATGACGCCGGCCGTCGCCGGGTCGGCGCCGGCCTGCCGCCAGGCCCGCTCGACCGCGAGCCGCTGCCCGCGCGGGTTGGGGGCGGTGATGCCCTTGCCCTTGCCGTCGCTGGAGCCGGCGATGCCCAGCAGCACCGCGTAGATCCGGTCGCCGGCCCGCTCGGCGTCGGCGAGGCGCTTGAGCGTGAACAGCGCCGCGCCCTCCCCCATCACGAAGCCGTCCGCGCCGGCGTCGAACGGCCGGGTGCCGGTGGCCGAGAGGGCACCGATCTTGCAGAACTTCACGAAGGCGGCGACGCCCATGTTGCGGTCGACCCCACCGGCCACCGCCACGTCGTACTGGTGGGTGGCCAAGCCCTGGGCGGCCGACCAGATGCCGGCCAGCGCCGAGGCGCACGCCGCGTCGGTGGTGAAGTTCGGCCCGCGGAAGTCGAAGAGGTTGGCGATCCGCCCGGCCATGACGTTGGCGAGCTCGCCCGGCATCGTGTCCTCGGTGATGTTGGCGTAGTTCGCGCGGAACTGCTTGGCCGTCTCGTCGAGGATCGAGGATCGCACCGCATCCGGCAGGGCCGCGAACGACGGCGCCGACCGCAGCTCGCGCAGCACCTCGGGCAGCTCGATGCGCAGGTTGGTGGCGTAGTGCTTCTCGCCGCCGATCGCGTTGCCGAGGATCACCGCGACGCGCTCGGGGTCGACGTCCCAGCCCGGCCAGCCGGCGTCGGTGAGAGCGCTGCGGGCCGCGCTGACCGCCCAGCGCTGCCCCTCGTCCATCTGCTCGGCCACCTTCGGCGGGATCGGCAGCCGCCAGCCGATCGGGTCCCACGCGAAGTCGCGCACCCAGCCGCCGATCCGCGAGTACGTCTTGTACGGCGCGTGCGGGTCGGGGTCGTAGTACAGCTCCGGGTCCCAGCGCTCGGGCGGCACGTCACCGATGCTGTACCGGCCCGTCTTCAGGTTGGTCCAGAAGGTCGCGGCGTCCGGGGCGTCCGGCATGATCGCGGCGACTCCGACGATGGCAATGGGCTGGGGCGTTCCTTCGGTCATGATCATTTCCCTGAGGTGGGTTCAGTTGCTGCGGCTGTAGACGGCGTCGGCGATGAGGTCCAGGTCGGTGACGAGCCCGTGCTGGGCGCGGTGGATGTCCGCGAGGCGCACCTGGGACTCGAACGCGGCGAGGTCGGCGGTGGCGTCGGCGGCGCCGAACACCCAGCGCACACCGAGTTGCGCGACGGTGTGCGCGGCCTCCCGCGCGAAGGCCCGGCTGATGGCCGCGAGGACCTCGGGCGCGAACCGGCGGTCGGCCTTCTCCGGCAGCGTGCCGTCGAGCGCGGCGGCGGCGCGGCGGGCCAGGCTGCCGGCGCACTCGGCCCAGGCGATCAGCTCGCCCAGTCGCAGCAGGACGTGCTGCTGGCGGGTGAGGCGGCCGACCCGGCAGGCCTCGAGCACGGCGGCCGCGGCCGACGTCGCGAGGGCCGCGGTCCCGGCCCCGACCTCGGGACGTCGGGCGTGCAGCGCGTCCAGCTCCCGGGCGCGTTCGCGGTAGTACTCGCCCTTGGTCTTGAGGTGCTGCTGCCAGCGGTCGCGGGCGATCGTCATCTCCATGATCTCCGAGGTGCCCTCGTAGATCGTGGTGATGCGAACGTCCCGCTTGATCTTCTCGACCAGGTACTCGCGGGTGTAGCCGTAGCCGCCGTGCGCCTGGATGGCGGCATCGGCCGCGGCGTTGCCGGCCTCGGTCGCGAAGTACTTCGCGATCGCGCCCTCGGTGTTGAGGGCGCCGTTCTCGCCCTCACCCTGGTCGATCCGCGCGGCGGTCTCCTCGATCGACGCACGGGCGGCCTCGAGCCGGACGAGGTGCGGGATGATCAGCTTGTGGGTGTAGCCCTGCTTCTCCGACAGCGGCGCGCCACCCTGGATGCGTTCGGTCGAGTACGTGATGGCCCGGTCGAGGGCCGACCAGCCGGCGCCGAGGCCGAACGTCGCGACCATGAGCCGCGTGTAGCCGAACACCTGCTGGGCCTGCCAGAGCCCCTGCCCCTCCACGCCGCCGACCAGGTTCGCGACCGGGACGAACACGTCGTCGAGGTAGAGCGCGGCGGTGTTCGACAGCCGGATGCCGTGCTTGTCCTCCGGCTTGTTCTGGGTGAAGCCCTCGGCGCCCCGCTCGAGCACGAACCAGGACGGCCCGCCCGGCGCGAGCGCGAGGATCGTGTACGCGTCGGCGATGCCGCCGTTGCTGATCCACTGCTTGCGGCCGGTGATCTTGTATCCGCTGACGGCACCGTCCACCTCGACCGGCGTGGCCGTCGTGCGCATCGCCCCGAGGTCGCTTCCCGCCTCCGGCTCGGTCGCCCCGTACGCGAACAGGATGCCCTGCTGCGCGATCCGGGTCAGCCACGTGCGCTTCTGCTCGTCGGTCGCGCCGACGAACAGCGGGTCGCTGCCGAGGAAGGTCGCGAGGACGCTCGTCGCCAGCCCGAGGTCGAGCCGGGCCATCTGCTCGCAGACCCGGTAGACGTCGAAGCTGCCGCCGCCCATGCCCCCGTACTCCTCGGGGATGAACAGCAGCTGGATGCCGAGTTCCTCGCCACACATGCCGCGGACGAGGTCCTCCGGGCAACGGTCCTCATGATCCAGCTCCAGCGCGCGATCGGGCGGCAGGGCCGCCTCGACGAAGTCGTGAACCGCGCTGCACATCATGCTGAGCGTCTCGGCGTCCAGCTGGCTGCGAGCGGCGTTGATGGGATCCGTTGTTGTGGTCACGATGGCCGGCACCTCCCGTGCAGTTATGCGGCCCACGCTGGTCCCGAAAGCGGAAAAGTTGATGTGCCAGAGGTCCCAACCCCGCGAGTCGCATGTCATGACATGCCGGCATCGGTCACGCCTCCGGACCGGGGCGCGACGCGACTTTGGGCCGGTCCGCCAGGAGGACCTCGCGCCCACACTGATGCCATGGCCGACGGCCCCGCGAAGCGCGCCCCGGATCTCACGATCCGCCGGGCCGCGACCGCGGACGTCCCGCTCATCACTGACCTCTACCGGCGGATCTCCCCCGACTCCTTCGCCGCCCGCTTCCTGACCCCGCGCGCGACGTCCTCCGACCTCGTGGCGCGCCTGGCCGAGTTCGACCCCGGGCACGGGGACGTCGTCCTCGTCGCCGCACCGGCCGACCGGCCCGACCTGGTCGTCGCCGAGGCGCGGTACGTGCCGACGGGCGACGGCGGGGCCGAATTCGCGATCGTCGTCGACGACGGCGTGCAGGGCAACGGCATCGGCCGCCGGCTGCTGGCCGAGCTGCTCGGCCAGGCCGGGCAGCAGGGCCTGGACCGGCTGTCGGCCATCGTGCTGCTCGGCAACGCGCGCATGCGCCGGCTGCTCGGCCGGCGGCACTGGGTGCTGGTCCGGTCGGCCGAGTACGGCTGCCTGGAACTCGAGGTCTCGACGCGCGGCGGGCCGCCGGGCTGGCCGCCGGGCGACGGGCGGCGGGTGCTCGTCGAGAGCGCCAGCTACGTCGACAGCCCGGCCGTCGCCCGGCTGCGCGCCGACGGGGCGGTGATCCGGCGCTGCCCGGGCCCACGGACTGTCGCCGGCGGCGAGCCGGGCGGGGCCTGCCCCCTGGTGACCGGCGGCGGCTGCCCGCTGGCCGAGCAGGCGGACGAGATCATCCACCTGTTCCGGGGCGAGGGCCGCGACGCGATCCTCGCCGAGCACCGTCGCCGCTGGCCCGACCGGCTCCGGACGGCCGACGGCCCGGCCGCCGGAGCGACCGGGCCGCAGCCGGCCGGTCCTGAGGACTAGCTGTAGTTCCCCGTGACGTTGTGAACGCGGGCCGCGGGGACGAGACCGCCGATGCCGGTGTGGGGTCGATGGTGATTGTAGAAGTGGAGCCAGTCGTTGTAGGTGCTCGCACGGGCCTTGTCTGACAGGTAGACCTCGGCGTAGGCCCACTCGGCGGCGAGGGTGCGGTTGAAGCGCTCCACCTTCCCGTTCGTCTGGGGACGGTAAGGCCGTGTCTTGCGGTGTTTCACGCCGTCCCCGAGTGCGGCTGCGAAGTCGTGTGAGCGGTAGCAGGCGCCGTTGTCGGTCATGACGGCCCGGACTGTGATCCCGGCTTCGGTGAAGAAGTTTCGGGCGCGGCCCCAGAAGTCCGCCGCGGTCTCCTTGCGTTCGTCGTCGAGCTGTTCGGAGTAGGCCAGCCGGGAGTGGTCGTCGACCGCGTGGTGCAGGTAGACGTAGCCACGTGAAGGCGATGCCCCAGCACGGCCAGCGCGGTCCGTCGCGGCCTGCGCCCGCCTGTGTTGAACCGATCCGCGCCCGAAGACGCGCCAACTGCCGCCGTCGGGGATCTTGCCGAGCTTCTTGATGTCGACGTGGACCAGGTCGCCGGGCGCGGCAGCTTCGTACCGGACTGGCTTCACTTTGCGCACCGGCAGGCCAGTGGCTTGATCGATATGAGCGAGCAGCGGCATCCGGTAGCGCTGCAGAACCCTGCCGACCGTCGATCGCGGGACACCGAGGTGGTAGCTGATCCGGTGCGGCCCCCAACGCCGCAGGTAGCGCAGCTTCACGATCCGCCGCTCGAGCCGCAGCGGTACCTTCGTCGGCGTCGTGCGCGGGCGCGAGACGTGGTCGGTCATCGGCTCGCCGGCGCGCAGCCGCCGGGCCCACTTCGACGCCGTGGCAGGCGAGACCTGGAACCGCTCAGCAGCCCGCCGAACGCTCCATTGATGGACAACGATCGACTCGGCGAGCCGCCGGCGACCGATCGGCGTCAGCGGGGCATTAGCGTGAGTCACGAGGACCTCCGGGCGAGGGTTGGTGTGGTAACCCCCTCCGTACCGGAGGTCCTCGTCTATCCGCTCACGCCACGCTGTTCACAACCTGACGGGGAACTACAACTAGCCGAGATCGACGATCGCGATCACCGGACCGCCACCGGACGGTCCCTGGTGGACGGCGGCGACCGACACGAAGATCGCCGGGTCACCGGTGACGGCGGCGGCGACGCCACCGACGGCGGCCTTGATCGCCCGGTGCCAGTGCACGTCCGAGTCGTCCAGCATGATGTTGCGCCGGCCGCGGACCTGACCGGTCGGGTCGGCCTCGCACTTGATGAACACGTTGACGAGGCGCCCCTTCAGCAGAGCGGGATCGACCTTGTCCTCGGGCAGGTCGTCCAGGCCGGCGTTGCGGATGGCCTTCCAGACGCCCTTGAAGTCGAGGGCGTCCTCCATCACGCTGTGACCGATGCGGTACCGGCCGCCGATGCCGCGGACGTTGCCGGCGACGACGATCTGGGCCCGGTCCAGCTCGACGCCGGACGAGCACGACGCCACGGAGGAGTAGAGCGACAGGTCGTGCATGATCTGCTCGTCGGTCGGCAGTTCGGGGATCTCCCCGAGCGCGTACGCGATGCCGAGCGCGGCCGTGCCGTTGGACACGTCCATCGAGTAGCCGGTCTCCTCGGTCACGACCGTCTGGCCGCGCCGCTTGGCGTCGTTGATGGTGTCGAGCACGAGCAGCGGCGTCTTCGTCTGGACGTAGTGGACGTCCTTCGGGTCCTTGATGCCGGCCCGCTCCATCGCGATCTTGACGCCCTCGGCGACCTTGCGCACCATGGCGACCCGGCCGATGTCCTCGGGCTGGATCTGCTCGCTCATCGCGAAGCCGACCGAGAGCCGGGGCTCGTCCGTCTTCGGCGCCTTGGCCGCCGGGATGTGCGCGAAGATCGTCGCGTGCGGGCTGAGGATGCCGTCGGTGCCACCGGACCACGCCAGCGGGATCTGCGCGACCTCCTCCTTGCTACGCGTCCCCTTCTCCACCAGCACGTCACGGAACGCGTGGTCGGCGAGGATCCGGGTGTAGTCGTTGACCCCGCCGTTGCCCTCGGTCTTGCCCACGACGGCGATGACGTCATCGGCGTCGAAGATGTCCTTGTCGATAAGTTCCTCGAGTCCGGACGCGTCGGTCACCTTGAGGATCGGCACCTTGCGGACTTCGATCGGTTGTGGCATTTCTGCGACCTCCTTCAGGGGTCGGGTCCGCGGTTCGCGGATGTGGTCAGACGGTGACGTTCTCGGGGATGTGCAGCTCGGCGTTGGCCCGGACGAGCTCCTCGGACACGTCGAAGTCCAGGTCGGCGCCGACCATCTGGCGCAGGTAGTCCTTGACGCTCGCGTCCCAGTACTGCTTGGTCACGTAGTACACGCGGGCCCCGCCCAGCTCGTGCTGGACTGCGGCCATGGGTAGGACGGCTGGGCCATGCCGAGACCCCAGCGGTACCAGCCGTTGTAGCTCTCGTAGGTCGCCCAGAACTCCTTCTGGCCGAGGATCTCGAAGGCGTAGTAGCACTTCGTGTAGTACATGATCGCGCCGATGCGGTTGCCGCGCGTCAGCGCGACCGAGTGCAGGCTGATGTTGACGTCCTCGTTCATCACGCGGCCGTTGCAGAAGCCGACCCACTCGCCGTCGATCAGGCCGAGCAGCGTGTACGGGTCCTTCAACCGGCTGCGGTACCAGCCGGCGAGCTCGGCGTAGACGCGGGCGCCGACGACGTCGTAGAAGTCGTGGTCGACGTCCATGACGCGCCGCATGTAGCTCATCAGTTGCGGGGCCTCGGTGAGGGTGGCCTCGCGGATGAACATCGTGCGGCCGTCCTTCAGCGCGATGCTCGCGCCCGGCCACGGGGCCATGCCCATGGACGGCGCCTGCAGCATCGGTTCGATCTCGCGGACGTCGATGTTGATGTGATCCTGGGAAACCTTCTCCGGCGATTCGAGCAGCATGTGTTGGGAGTCCTCTCAAAGGTGGTGTGAGCGATTGGTGGGTCGACCGGAGCCGCGGGCCTGACGGGCGGCCCGCCCGGGCAGGGGCGAGCCGCCGGCCGAGGCCGTCAGGCTTTCGTCTCGGGTCGGTAGGGGTTGTGCTTGGCGAAGTGCTCGGGCACGTGGTTCGGGACCTCGATCTCGATGTCGGGGTGCGTCGGCTCGGGCTCGGGGCGGGTGACGCCGCGGAGGTCGGTGCGACGGTGGGCGACGAGGGCCTCGAAGAGCGAGCCCTTCAGCGGGCCGAACTTCGCCACCGCGGCCATCAGGTGATAGACGATGATCGTCGCGAAGGCACCGATCGCGATGCCGTTGAACGAGAAGTCGCCGTGGCCGCCGCTCGAGGTCCAGGTCAGGTTCGCCGATCCGATGATGAGGCCGATCGCGATCGGGAACAGGTTGACCGGGTTCTTGAAGTCGACGTGGTTCTCGACCCAGATGCGGCCGCCGAGCGCGGCGATCAGGCCGTAGAGGACGATCGTCGCGCCGCCGAGCACCCCGACCGGGATGCTGACGATGAGCGCGCCGAACTTCGGGATCATGCCGAGGGCGAGGGCCGTCAGGCCGGCGACGATGTAGGCCGCGGTCGAGTAGACCTTGGTTGCCGCCATGACGCCGATGTTCTCGGCGTAGGTGGTCGTGCCCGAACCACCGCCGAGACCGGCGGTCATGGTCGCGAGGCCGTCACCCATGAAGCCGCGGCCGAGTGAGCCGTCGAGGTTGCGGCCGGTCATCGAACCGACGGCCTTGATGTGGCCGGTGTTCTCGGCGAGCAGGACGATCACCACGGGGACGATCAGGGCGATCGCCCGCCAGGTGAAGTGCGGCGCCGGTGAACGTCGGCCAGCCGAGCCAGTCGGCGTTGTTCCAGTTGCTCTTGAGGCTGGTGAGCTGGCTCTGGGGCCACGCGACCAGGTAGCCGACGATCACGCCGATCAGGATCGAGATGCGGCCGAGGAAGCCCTTGAACAGCACCGTGCCCATGACGATCGCGGCGAGGGTGATCGTGCCCGTCCACGCCTGCTGGGTGAACTCGCTGATCGCGACCGGCGCGAGGTTGAGGCCGATCAGCGCGACGACGGCGCCGGTCACGGCCGGCGGCATGATGGCGTTGATCCAGCCCGAGCCGTAGCGGTCGACCAGGAACCCGATCAGGAACAGCACGGCACCGGCGGCGAAGATGCCGCCGAGGGCCACGGCGATGCCGCCGTGCGCCTTCGCCGCGATGACCGGCGAGATGAACGCGAAGCTGCTGCCGGTGTAGCTGGGCAGACCCAGCCGCTGACCTCGCCCGATGGTCATCAGGAAGAACATCAGCGTGCCCACGCCCGAGAAGAAGATCGTCGTCGTGGGTGGGAACCCGGTCAGGACGGGCACGAGGAACGTCGCGCCGAACATGGCGATGACGTGTTGCATGCCGATGCTGATCGTGCGGTTCCACGTCAGTCTTTCGTCGGGCGCGACAACCTCGGTCGGGCCCAGGTGTTGGCCATCTCCGTGCAGGGTCCAGAGCTGGATATGTGCCATGACAGCATCACCCCAATTCGGTGCGTGCCCCCGCCATCACCGGCTCAGTTTGGGTCGGCGCCCACGACGGGCAGCAGATAGGCGCAACGCTGATCCCAGCGGCGCCCCCCGGGTAGGGCACGAGGTCACCGCGGTCACAGGATGTTTGTCCCTACTCCGCCTGCGCGCGAGGTGATGACCTGATGCGGTGCACCTGAACGGAGGCGCAGTGTGCCGCAGCCACCATCCGCACCGGCGTGGGCCAGCACGACCGTAAGCCACCTGATCGCCGGCACCGAACGCACCGGAACCGTCGTCGCCGCCGGCCCGGCGGCGTCCTACGTGGCGGTACCGGACGGCGACGGTCCGGACCGCCTGCTCGCCCTCCTGGCGCCGGGTGCGGTCCGCCTGCCGATCGGCATGTGCGTGGCCGGTCCGTTGCCCGCGCTCGGCCGGCCGGTCCGGGTCGGCGGCGGGCGGGTCGGGACCCCCGAGCGCGCGTGGCACCCCGCGCGCTGGTGGGATCCGCGGCCGCACCTCGACCCCGATGCGCTGCTGGCCGGCGCCGGCGCACTCGCCGGCGTGGTCGAGGCCGAGCCGGCCGGCTCGTTCGGCCTGCCGCTCGCCGACCAGCTCGCCGTCGCCGGCGCCCTGGCCGCGCTCGAGCCCGACGCCGCCGGGAACGTGCTCGGCCTCGGGCCCGGCCTCACCCCTTCCGGCGACGACGTCGTCGCCGGCGCCCTCGCCGTCCTGGCGATCCTCGGACGGCTGGAGAACTCAACCCGCGCGGCGATCGAGGGCCTCGCGCACACCCGCACAACGGCGTTGTCCGCGGCCCTCGTGGCGGCGGCAGGAAGGGGCGAGATGATCCCGCAAGCAGCACGACTCCTGACGGCGGTGGCCACGGGCGCACCGGACGAAGACCTGGCAGCGGCCGCGCGACCGCTGTTCGCCGTCGGCTCCACCTCCGGCCACGACCTGGCGGCCGGGATGGCCGGCGCCCTGCGAAGCGTCGCCCGGTCCGCAACGGCGGCCGGGCGATGACCGCGCACGTCGAGCTGCGGCCGGGCTTCTACCGCGACTCGGTGACCCTGCTGCAGGCCAGCGAAGCGGTGGCCGGCAGCCCCGGCGTCGAGGCCGCGCTCGTCGCGATGGCGACGCCGCTGAACCTTGAACTGTACGAGCGCCTCGCCTTCGACGCGGGCGCCGTCGCCGCGGCCACGACCAACGACCTGCTCGTCGCCATCCGGGCCGCGGACGGCGTTGCGGTCGAGCGGGCCCTGGCCCTGCTCGAGGCGCGCTTCGCCGCGAAGCCCGCGGCGACGCAGCCAGGCGGCTTCGGCGAGCCCGTCCCGTCCCGGACGACCGCGTCGGCCCTGCGCCGCGGCGGCACCCTCGCCCTGATCTCGCTGCCCGGTGCGCACGCCTTCGTCGAGGCGATGGACGCGGTGCAGGCCGGCAAGTCGGTCATGCTGTTCTCCGACAACGTGCCGGTCGAGCAGGAGCTCGTGCTCAAGGACGAGGCCGGGCGGCACGGCGTGCTCGTGATGGGTCCGGACTGCGGCACCGCCGTCGTCGGCGGCCTGGGGCTCGGCTTCGCGAACGCGTTGCGGCCGGGGCCGGTCGGGATCGTCGCCGCCTCGGGGACCGGCGCCCAGCAGGTCAGCTGCCTGCTCGACGCGGCCGGGGTCGGCGTCACCGCGGTACTCGGGACCGGGGGCCGGGACCTCTCCGCCGCGGTAGGTGGCCGCTCCACGCTCGCCGCGATGGAGCTGCTCGACAAACACGCCGGGACCGAGCTGGTCGTCGTGCTGTCCAAGCCGCCGGACCCGGCGGTCGCCGAGCGGATCCGCGCCGCGGCGGCGGCCATGGACACGCCGACGCTGGTCGGCGTTCGTCGGGCGCGGGCAGCGCGATCTCAGCGCAGCTGACCGGCGACGTGCTCGCCGCGCTCGGCACGGCGAACGACGCCCCCACCGAGTGGGCCGCCCCCGAGCCGCGGGCGCCCCGCACCGGTGCCGTGCGCGGGCTCTTCTCGGGCGGCACCCTCTGCGACGAGGCGATGGCGATCGCGTCCGACACGCTGGGCGAGCCGATCTGCGTCGAACACGCCGCTGGACCGGGACTGGACCCTCGGCGCCGACCTTCGCGCGCCCGGTCACGTCATGATCGACTTCGGCGACGACCAGCTCACCCAGGGCCGTGCCCACCCGATGATCGACCCGTCGCTGCGGCTCGAGCGCATCGCCGCCGAAGCGGCGGACCCGGCCTGCGCCGTCCTGCTGATCGACATCGTGCTGGGTTACGGCGCCCACCCGGACCCAGCCCCGCCGTTCGCGGCCGCGATCCGCTCGGCCCGGCAACGCGCCGCCGCCGACGGCCGCGACCTCGCCGTGGTCGTCGCCCTCATCGGCTCGCGCGGCGATCCGCAGGACCTCGCCCGCTCGGCCGACGCGCTGGTCGCGGCCGGCGCGAGCGTGCACCTGTCCAACGCGGCCGCCGCCCGGACCGCCGTCAGCCTGATCGAGAGAGGCGAGAAATGATTGCGCTCGACCTGGACGAGGCCCCGTCCGTCGTCACCGCCGGGGTGCCGCTGTTCAGCGACGCGCTGGCCCAGCAGGCGGCCACGCCGATCCCGGTGGACTGGGCACCGCCGGCCGCCGGCACCGCCGCCGACCTCGCCGCGATCGCCGCCGACCGCCGCACCGCCGACGCGAGCGCGGAATCGGCCCGCCGCCTCACCACCGCCCGTCCGCACTGGGTCGACGTCGTGCCCGCCCGCGAGGCGCTCGGCCTCGACCGGCACGAGTTCCTGCACGCCGGCCCGCCGGCCACCTGGGCGACGGCATCCGGCCCGCTGCGGGGCGCGCTGATCGGCGCGATGATCTACGAGGGCCTGGCCGACACGGTCGAGGCGGCCGAGCGGCTGGCGGCCGGCGACGGTATCGCGCTCGCGCCGTGCCACTCGCGCGGCGCGGTCGGACCGATGGCCGGCGTCGTCAGCGCGTCGATGCCAGTCTCGGTGCTGCACGACGACGTGCACGGCCGACGGGCCTACTGCACCCTCAACGAGGGCCTGGGCAAGGTGCTGCGCTTCGGCGCCTTCGCGCCCGAGGTCATCGAGCGGCTGCGCTGGATGGAGCGGGTGCTCGCGCCCCTGCTCCAGCACACGCTGCGGGCGCACGGGCCGGTCGACATCCCGAGCATCATCGCGCAGGCGCTGCAGATGGGCGACGAGGGGCACAACCGCAACCGGGCCGCGACGTCGCTGCTGCTGCGCGAGATCGTGCCCGACCTGCTCGAGACCGCAACGCCGCTCGCCGACATCGCGGCCGTCTTCCGGTTCATCTCCGGCAACGACCACTTCTTCCTCAACCTCTCGATGCCGGCCGGCAAGGCCGCGGCGGATGCCGCGCGCGACATCCCGGGCTCGGCGATGGTCGTCGCGATGGCCCGCAACGGCACCGACTTCGGCATCCAGGTGTCCGGCACCGGCGACGAGTGGTTCACTGCCCCCGCCCCGGCCGTCCAGGGCCTGTACTTCCCCGGCTTCGGCCCCGAGGACGCGAACGCCGACCTCGGCGACTCGACGATCACCGAGACGAGCGGCATCGGCGGGTTCGCGATGGCCGCGGCGCCGGCGATCGTCCGCTTCGTCGGCGGCGAGCCGGCCGACGCGCTGCGCAACACCCTGACGATGTACGAGATCACGCTCACCGAGCACCCGCTGTACCAGGTGCCGGTGCTCGGGTTCCGCGGCACGCCGACCGGGATCGACGCGAGCCTCGTCCTCCGCACCGGCATCGTGCCGGTCGTCAACACCGGAATCGCCGGGCGCGAGCCCGGCGTCGGCCAGGTGGGCGCGGGCCTGGTGACCCCGCCGATGTCGGTGTTCGCCGACGCGGTGCACGCGCTGGCCGAGCGAGTGACGAACGAGCCCAACGAGGAGCCGGCATGACCCAGACTCTGCCCCAGACGTTCAAGTACCAAGCCCCGGCGTCGCGAACCGAGCTGCTCGACCTGATCGCGCAGCACGAGGCGGTGCGCATCCTCGCCGGCGGTACCGACCTGCTGGTGGACATCCGCAACGGCTTCACCCACCCCGAGATCGTCGTCAACCTCAAGCGGGTCGCCGGCTTCGGTGACGTGGTCTGGAGCCCGGTCGACGGCCTGAGCATCGGCGCGGCGGTGACCATCAACGACGTGCTGGGCAGCGTGGCGGTCCGCGAGCACTACCCGCTGCTGGTCGCGTGCGCCCGGGACCTCGCGAGCCACCAGATCCGCAACCGGGCCACGGTCGTCGGCAACGTCGTCAACGCCTCGCCGTGCTCGGATATGGCCCCCGGCCTGCTCTGCCTGAACGCTCGCGCGGTCATCGCGTCGCGTCACGGCGAGCGAGTGGTCCCGTTCCGCGAGTTCTTCACCGGGGTCAAGAAGACCGTGCTCGAGCACGACGAGGTGCTCGAGCGGATCGTCGTGCCGCCGGAGACCGCCGGCGCGCGCGGCGGCTACCGCAAGCTGAAGCGGATCAAGGGCCACGACCTCGGGATCGTCGGTGTCGCCGTGCTCAAGCAGGGCGACGACCTGCGCCTCGGCATCAGCTCGGCCGCACCGACGCCGGTGCTCGTGGACGGGCTGTCCACCCAGGCACCGGCCGACGATGTCGTGGCCGCGGTGCGCGCCGCGATCAGCCCGATCAGCGACGTGCGGTGCAGCGCCGAGTACCGGGCGTTCATGGCCGAGACGTATACCCGCAGGCTGCTCGAGGAGGTGGCGTGATGCACGTGACGGTGACCGTGAACGGCCGGACCTACGACCGGGAGGTCGCGGACGACCACACCCTGCTGTCGCTGCTGCGCGACGAGCTCGGCCTGACCGGGACGAAGGAGGGCTGCGCGGCCGGCGAGTGCGGTGCCTGCACCGTCTTCTTCAACGGCGAGGTCGTCAACTCCTGCATGGTGCTCGCGGCCGAGGCCGACGGCGCCTCCGTGCAGACGATCGAGGGCGAGGCGGTCGACGGCGCGCTGTCCGCCATCCAGCAGGCGCTGGTACGGCACCAGGCCGTGCAATGCGGCTTCTGCACCGGCGGCATGGTCCTGTCGATCCGCGAACTGCTCGAGCGCAACCCGCGGCCGAGCATCGACGACATCAAGGACGGCATCGAGGGCAACTTCTGCCGCTGCACCGGCTACCAGCAGATCATCGAAGCGGTGCTGGACGTGTCCGGGCAGCTGACCGCCGCGACCAAGGGGGAGCTGAAGCATGTCTGAGCTCCGTGCGAACCGAAGAGCTCACCGTCGTCGGCACGGACGTCCCGCGCCTCGACGCCGTCGACAAGCTGACCGGGGCCGCGCAGTACGCGAGCGACCTCGTCCTGCCCGGCATGCTGTACGCGAAGGTGAAGGGCAGCCCGCATGCCCGGGCGCGGATCCTGCGCATCGACACGTCCAAGGCCGAGCAGCTGATCGGCGTGCATGCCGTGCTGACCGGTCACGACCTGGACTACAAGCTCGGCCTGTACGTCGTCGACAAGGACATCCTGGCCAAGGACGAGGTGCGCCACTTCGGCGAGGCCGTCGCCGCCGTCGCCGCCGAGACGCTCGACATCGCCGCGCCGGGCCGTCGAGCTCATCGAGGTCGAGTACGAGCCGCTGCCGCCGGTGCTCAACCACGTCGATGCCCTGGCCGCCGGACGCGCCGCTCGTCCACCCGCACCTCGGCGAGTACGCCTACGTCGAGGCCGCGTTCACCCCGCAGCCGGGCACCAACATCGCCAACCTCACCAAGCTGCGCAAGGGCGACGTCGAGCAGGGCTTCGCCGAGGCGGAGTGGATCGTCGAGCGCGAGTACACCAACCCGTCGCGTGCAGCACGTGCCGATGGAGACCCACGTCGCCATCGTCCAGTGGAAGGTCGGCGACGACGTCACCATCTGGTCGAGCGCGCAGTCGCCGTTCACCGTGCGCAACCTGTTCTGCTACGCGTTCAAGCTGCCGCTCAACAAGGTCCGGGTCGTCATCCCGCACGTCGGCGGCGGGTTCGGCGGCAAGGCCGGCATCCACCTCGAACCGCTCGTCGCCTGCCTGTCGCGCAAGGCCGGCGGGCGCCCGGTCAAGCTGCAGGCCACCCGCGAGGAGGAGTTCAGCCTGCTCCCCTGCCGCAGCGCGCTGACCTACCGGATCAAGACCGGCGTCCGCTCCGACGGCACGATCATCGCCCAGCAGATGACGATGTACTGGGACGCCGGCGCCTACGCCGACTACGCCGTCAACGTCACCCGGGCCTCCGGCTACTCGGCCGCCGGACCGTACGACGATCCCCAACGCCTGGCTGGACGCGTACACGATCTACACGAACAAGCCCTACGGCACCGCGTACCGCGGCTTCGGGCACGTCGAGTTCTTCTGGGGCCTCGAGCGGCACATGGAACTCGTCGCCCAGGCGATCGGGATGGACCCGCTCGAGTTCCGCCGGAAGAACCTGCTGCGGCCGGGCTCGACCACACTGACCGGCGAGATCGATCACCGAGCACACCGGCAACCCGCGCAAATGCCTGGACGCGGCGGCCGAGGCGATCGGCTACGGCGCGCTGACCGCGGAGGAGCAGGAGCACGAGCGCCGTACCGGGCACCGGATCGGCAAGGGCGTGGCGACGCTGCACAAGGCGCCGGCCATGCCGCCGTTCACCGGCACCGCGACGGTCGATGAAGATGAACTCCGACGGCACCGTGCTGGTGAACCTGTCACTCACCGAGATCGGGCAGGGCTCGGCGACCGCGCTCGCGCAGATCGCCGCCGAGCGGCTGCGGCTTCCCGATCGAGAAGGTGCGGGTGACGGTCGAGAAGGACACCGACCGCGACCCCTACGACTGGCAGACGGTGGCCTCCAAGGGCCTGATCCTGTCGGGCAACGCGACCGTGCTGGCCTGCGACGACCTGCTCGCGCACGCCTACGCCGACGCGGCGCAGGTGCTGCGGGCCGAGGTCTGCGACCTGGACCACGACGGCGAGCGGGTCTTCCTCAAGCACCGCCCGGACCGCTCGGTCACGTTCGCCGAGCTGGCGATCGGCTACGCCTACCCGGACGGCAACGCGATCGGCGGGCCGCTCGTCGGAGTCGGCCGGTACGTCGCCCAGGGCCTCTCGAACCTCGACAAGGAGACCGGGCAGGGCCTGCCCGCCCTCGACTGGACGTACGGCGCGCACGGCGTCGTCGTCGACGTCGACCCGGAGACCGGCGAGTTCGACCTGCTCAAGATCGCGTCGGTGTTCGACGTCGGCAAGGCCATCAATCCCGGCCTCGTCCGGGGCCAGTGCATCGGCGGCATGATCCAGGGGCTGGGGACCGCGCTCTGCGAGGGCTACATCTACGACCAGCAGGGCCGGCTGCTGAACCCGTCGTTCACCGACAACAAGATCCCGACGGCGAAGGACCTCCCGCTCGAGATCGAGAGCATCGTGGTCGAGACGGCCCAGCTGGACGGACCGTACGGCGCCCGCGGGGTCGGTGAGCACCCGATGATCGCGGTCGCCCCGGCGATCGGCAATGCCCTGCACGACGCGGTCGACGTCGAACTGCTGCACATGCCGATCCGGGCCGAGGACGTCTGGCGGGCCATGCACGACAAGGATCCGGTCGACAACTGGATCACCAAGTCACCGGTCGGCCACTGCCGATCCGTCAAGGTCGGGTGAACGCCATGCGTATCGTCGTCGCGCTCGGGGGGAATGCGTTGACCGCCCCGGACGGCACCGCCCGTCCGGAGGACCAGCAGCGCGCCGTCGAGCTGACCATGCCGCACATCGCGGCGCTGGTCGCGGCCGGGCACGAGGTCGTCCTCACCCACGGCAACGGCCCGCAGGTCGGCAACCTGCTGGTGAAGAACGAGCTCGCCGCCTCCGTCGTCCCGCCGGTGCCGCTCGACTGGTGCGACGCCCAGACGCAGGGCACGATCGGCGCGCTCATCATGAACGCCCTCGACCGCTCGATCCGCGAGTGCGGCTTGCCCACCCGCGTCGCCGCCCTGGTGTCGCGCACGCTCGTCGACGCGGCCGACCCCGCGTTCGCGAAGCCGACGAAGCCGATCGGGCGGTACCTGCCCCGCGACGAGGCGGCCGTCCTCATCGAGCACGGCGAGACCTGGGAGGACCGCGGCGCGAAGGGGTGGCGCCGGGTCGTCCCCTCGCCGGAGCCGCACACCTGTCTCGACAGCGAGGCGGCTCGGGTGCTGCTGGAATCCGGGTTCGTCGTGACCTGCGGCGGTGGTGGCGGTATCCCGGTCGTGGCCGACGGGGCCGGCGGCTACCGCGGCGTCGAGGCCGTCATCGACAAGGACTTGACCGCCGCGCTGCTCGCCGACGCGCTCAACGCCGACGTGCTCATCATCGCCACCGATGTCGAGGCGGCGATGCTCGACTTCGAGACGCCGCAGGCGCGCCCGCTGGGCGAGGTGACGGTGGCCGAGCTGCGCGGCTACGCCGACGCCGGGCAGTTCGCGAGCGGCAGCATGCTGCCGAAGGTCGAGGCCGGCTGCCGGTTCGCGACGGCGGACCACCGGTTCGCCGTGATCACCTCCCTCGAGCACATCGAGGACGCGCTGAGCAACCGGGTCGGCACGGTCATCCGCGGGCGGCGGCGGGCCGACGAGGTGCGCCGCACCGGCGCCGAGATCCGCACCGAGGCGCTGCGCGGGGGCCACGAGCACCTGTGGATGGCGCGCGAAGGCGGCCTCGACGGCACCAAGCTGGCCGCGGATCTCGTCACCAACAAGTGGATGACGGTGCGCTACGACCTCGCCGACCAGCCGGGCGTGAACTCGTGGGACTGGTTCCCGGTCAAGGAGTTCCTCGCCCGGATCGAGGAGGACCTCGTCCGGCTGGCGGCCGCCGAGCCGCTGGCGACCGGAGGGTTCGCCGATGACGCCTGGGTGGTGTGAAGACGGGCGCTGATCGCCGGTCCGGCCCGTAGGCTTGCCGGTCATGACGCGTGGTCCGTCGTCGGGCGTGCGGCTGGCCGAGCTGGTGGCCGCGCTGTCGCTCGCCACCGACCTCGGCCTCGGTCAGCCGCAGGAGCACGTGCTGCGCCAGACGGTGATCGCGACGCGGCTCGCGACGGCCGCGGAGCTGAGTGACGACCAGCAGGCGGCGGTCTTCTACGTCTCGCTGCTGGCCTGGGTCGGCTGCGTCGCCGACTCCCACGAGCTGTCTCGGTGGTTCGGCGACGACCTGCAGCTCCGCGCGGACAGCTACCGCGTCGACAAGGCCGGGCTGCCGATGATGGGCTTCCTCATCGACCACCTGGCCTCGAGCGGCGGGTCGGTCCGCCGGTTGACGACGCTGGGGCGGTTCCTGGCCGGCGGGTTCCGGGACGCGATGGGGTCGTTCGTCGCGCACTGCGAGACGACGGGCGACATCGCCGACCGCCTCGAGCTGCCCGACACGGTCCGGCGCGCCCTGTCGCAGGCGTTCGCCCGGTGGGACGGCCGGGGCACGCCGGCCGACCTCGCCGGCGAGGCGATCGACCCGGTGATCCGGGTCGTGCAGGTGGCCGACGACGCCGAGGTCTTCCATCGCCTCAGCGGTGTCGAGGGGGCGCTCGCCATGCTGCGACAGCGCAGCGGCCGCGAGTTCGAGCCGCGGCTGGTCGCGCTGTGCGAAGGCGCGTCCGAGCAGATCTTCGCGGGACTCGACGAGCTCGACGCATGGACCAGCGTGATCGACGGTTGCTCCGGGCTCGACCATGATCTGGACGAGGAGCGGCTCCGCAGCGCCCTCGCGGCGTTCGGCGACTACGCCGACCTCAAGAGCGCGTGGTTCCTCGGGCACTCCGCCGCGGTCGCCGGGCTCGCGACGGAGGCTGCCCGGCGGTGCGGGCTGGCCGCTGAGGAGGTCGATCTCGTCGCCGGGGCCGCCCGGGTGGCCCGGCTCGGGGCCATCGGCGTCTCGACCGGGATCTGGAACAAGCCGGGGCCGCTCGCCGCGATGGAGTGGGAGCGGGTGCGCACCGTCCCCTACCTGACCGAACGGGTCCTGAGCCGGCCGCCGCGGCTCGCCCGTCTCGGCGCGGTCGCGGCGATGGCGCATGAGCGCCTGGACGGGTCGGGCTATCCCCGCGCGCTGACCGGCGCGGCGATCCCGGCGGCGGCCCGCGTGCTCGCGGCCGCCGACGTGTACCAGGCGATGTGTGAGCCCCGCCCGTATCGGCCGGCCCTGGCGGCACCGGCCCGCGAGGCGGAATTGCTCGCCGAGTCGGCGGCGGGCCGCCTGGACACCAGCGCGGTCCGCGCGGTGCTGGCCGCGGCCGGGTACCGGGTCGGCCGCCGTCGCACCACGACCGCCGGCCTCACCGACCGGGAAGTGCAGGTGCTGCTGCTGGTGGTGCGGGGCCGCTCGAACCGGCAGATCGCCGAGCAGCTCACCCTCTCGCCGCGCACCGTCGGCAGCCATGTCGAGCACATCTACCGCAAGATCGGCGTCCGCACCCGCGGCGCCGCAGCCATGTTCGCGATGCGGCACGGCCTGGTCGACGCCACCGAACCGGAGCCGCCGAAGATCGGGTGAACGCCCGATGCGCGTGGACGCGCGGCGCCCGTACAACTTGTCCATGACAACAGTCACCACGTGCTCCCCGCGGGTGGAGGCCGGCCGGTGGACCGTCGGCGGCGCGTTCCTCGACGCGCTCGCCCGGCGGGACTTCACCGCGGTCGGCGCCTGCCTCGCGCCCGGCGTCCGGTTCCGCGCCCTCGTCCCGTCCGGCGTCATCCAGGAGGGGACGGCCGAGGCGACGCTGGCCTACCTGCGCCGCTGGTTCGGCTCGGCGGCCCGCTTCGACCTGACCGATGCCGCGATCGGCCAGGTCGGCTCGCGGCTCTACCTGCACTGGCAGGCCCGCAGCGTCGACGCGGCCGGTACCGCGCGGGTCGTGGAGCAGCACGCCTACGCCCACGTCGACGACCGGATCGTCGGCCTCGACCTGCTCTGTTCCGGCTTCCACGAGCAGGGCGACCATGTCCGGTAAGGCCGTCGTCAGTCTCACCACCGGTCTCGAGGACGCGGAGAAGGTGACCGTCGCGTTCCTCGTCGCGGTCGGCGCCGCCGAGACCGGCCGGCAGACCTTGATGTTCCTCACCAAGGAGGCGGTGCGACTGGCCACGGCCGGCGTCGCCGTCGGGACGGGGTGCGACGGCTGCCCGTCGCTGCCCTCGCTCATGGAACGGTTCACCGCAGCCGGCGGGCACTACCTCGTCTGCCCGATCTGCGTGGCCGCCCGGTCGCTCGAGGGCGCGGAACTGATCAGCGGTGCCGAGCCCGGCGGCACGATCCCGCTCTGGCAGTGGATCGGCGACGACAGCGCCGTGACGTTCAGCTACTGAGGTCCGGCGGCCGGTTCGATGGCGCCGTCTGATGCCCTCGCCCCCATAGGTAGGTGTGATCTACGACGAGACCATCGACCGTCCCGCAGCGGTGATCGATCGTGCCTTCGAGCTCACCGAGCTCATCCAGCGAGGCGCGTCTCCCCTGACGTGGTGACTTGCCCGAAGTGTCGTACACGCGTCGTGCGACAAAGTCGGAACCACTGTGTGTCGCCGGACGGCCTCGCTCAGAAGTCGTACCGCACGACCGCGCGCCGCAGCGACGGCTCGTGCACGATCCGGTACCCGGCGGCGAGGAAGGAGCTGAGCTTGCCGACGTGCATCTCGCCCCAGGTGACCTCCTTGCCCGGGGCCGGCTTCATCGGATAGGCCTCGACGGCCCGCGCGCAGGGCTCGCCGGCCAGCTCGACCGTCCCGGCGGCCAGGGCCCGGCTCACGCCCTGGTGCCGGAAGCCGGCCCGGGTCACGAAGCAGGTGACGGCCCAGATGCCGGCATCCTCGCGATCCTCGTTGCGGCCCTTCCAGGTCGTCTGGCGCAGGTACCCGTAGTGGCTGCGCGGCGCGAGCGAGCACCAGCCCACCGGCTCGCCGTCGAGGTGCGCGACCAGCCCGTGCCCCTCGATCACCTGGTCGCGCAGGAGCTCGCGCCGGCCCGCTACGTCGTCGGAGTGCTGGGCGTACCAGCCCTGCCGGTAGCCCTGGCACTGGCAGCGGGCCGGCTGGCCGCGGTCGCCGAACACCGTCTGGACGTCGTCGAACAGCGCCTCGGTGACCGGGGCAACGGTGATCGGCACCGGCTCACCCCTGTTCGCGCAACGCTCGCAGACTCTGCTTCAGCGACCCCATGGTGGCGAGCACGGCGGTGGGCTCGTAGCCGCAGTGGGCCATGCAGTTGTTGCAGCGCTCGTCCTTGCCCCGGCCGTAGGAGTCCCAGTCGGTGGTCTCGACGAGCTCCTTGTAGGTCTTCACGTAGCCGTCGGCCATCAGGTAGCACGGCTTCTGCCAGCCCAGCAGCGAGTAGGACGGGATCCCCCACGCGGTGCAGCCGAAGTCGACCTTGCCCTCGAGGAAGTCGAGGAACAGCGGCGAGTGGTTCAGCCGCCACCGCTTGCGGTTACCGTCGGCGAACGCCTTGCGGAACAGCTCCCGGGTCTCGGTGACGCCCAGGAAGTGGTCCTGGTCGGGCGCCTTCTCGTAGGCGTAGGCCGGCGAGATCATCATGTCATCGACCTCGACCTCGTCGTTGAGGAAGTTCAGCACGTCGATGATCGTCTGCGGAGTGTCGGTGTTGAAGAACGTCGAGTTCGTGGTGACCCGGAAACCCTTGTCCTTCAAGAACTTGATCGCCGCGACCGCCTCGTCGAACACCCCCTCCTTGGCCACCGACTCGTCGTGCCGCTCCCGCAGCCCGTCGATGTGCACGGCGAACGAGAAGTACGGCGATGGCGTGAAGTCGAACTTGTCCCACCGCTTGCGCACCAGTTCGGCATTCGTGCACAGGTAGACGTACTTCTTGCGCTTCACCAGCTCCGCGACCATCACGTCGATCTGCGGGTGCATCAACGGCTCACCACCGGCGATCGACACCATCGGCGCGCCCGCACTCCTCGATCGCCGCCACAGCCTGCTCGACCGGCATCCGCTGCCGCAGCACATCATGCGGCTGCTGGATCTTGCCGCAGCCGTTGCACTTCAGGTTGCAGGCGAACAACGGCTCGAGCTCGACGATCAGCGGGAACTTCTCCCGCCGGCGCACCTTCTGGTTGAACAGGTACCAGCCGATGCGGGTGCCTTGCCGGAGTGGGAATGGCCATCAGCGGGTGACCCCTTTCGGGAGCGTGAACGTCGATCTCTTCGGTGGTGTGGACGCGCTCGTTGACCTCGACCGGTCCGAGCGCCTGCAACGTGCCGATGACCTCGTCGACGAGATGGGGCGGCGCCGAGGCGCCGGCCGTGATGCCGATCCGGCTGCTGCCGGCCAGCCACTCGGGCAGGATCTCGGTCGCGTCGTCGATGAGGTGCGCCTCGGTGCCGGCGCGCTCGGCGACCTCGACCAGGCGCAGCGAGTTGGACGAGTTGGGCGAGCCGAGGACGAGCACGAGATCGGTGTCCTCGGCGATCGCCTTCACCGCCTGCTGGCGGTTGGTAGTGGCGTAGCAGATGTCGTCGGTCGCCGAGGACGAGATGAGCGGGAAACGCTTGCGGAGCACGTCGACGGTCTCGCGCGGCATCGTCGACGGCCAGCGTGGTCTGCATCAGGTAGGCCACCCGCTCCGGGTCCGGCACCTCGACCCGGGCGGCGTCCTCGGGCGTCTGCACGAGCGTGATCCGGCCGGGCACCTCACCGAGCGTGCCTTCGGTCTCGTCGTGGCCGTCGTGGCCGATCAGCAGGACGGTGTCGCCGCGACCGGAGAAGCGGCGGGCCTCGGTGTGCACCTTCGCCACCAGGGGGCAGGTGGCGTCGATGACGTTGAGGTTGCGGCGGGCCGCCTCCTCCCGGACGGCCGGCGCGACGCCGTGCGCGGAGAAGACGACGGTCGTGTCGTCCGGAACCTCGTCGAGTTCGTCGACGAAGACCGCGCCGTGGGTCTCGAGGTCGCGGACGACGTGCGCGTTGTGGACGATCTGGCGCCGCACGTACACCGGGTGCGGGTACCGCTGCAGGGCAAGCTCGACGATGTCGATCGCCCGCTCGACCCCGGCGCAGAACGACCGGGGGGCCGCGAGCAGGACCTGGCGCGGCGCCGCCAGCTCGGCCCATTCGGTGAGCGCCGGCCCCAGCCGGCGCAGCACCTGCAGGGCTCGCACGCCGCTCACCAGCGTCGCCGGGCGCAGCAGCGGCGTGGCCGCCGTGTCGACGATGACCCGCACGACGGCGACGGGGACGTTGCGGTGCGCGAACGCGCGCGCGATCGTCGGCCGACTCCATGTCGACGGCCAGCGCACCGGTCCGGGCCAGCTCCTCGCGCTCGTCGGCACCCCCGACCATGTGGTCGCGGGTGAGGACCGGGCCGGTCCGGACCCGCAGGCCGAGCCCGCGCAGCGCCGCGACGAGCGGGGCGCCGCCGCGCAGCACGGTGCGCCCGCGCGGGCCCCGGACCTCGGTCGCGACGACGACGTCGCCCGGGCGCAGCGAGGGGTCGAGCCCGCCGGCCACCCCAGCGACCGCCACGGCGTCGGGCCGGTCGCCGCCGAAGCGGACCAGCCACTCCATGGCGCGCGCGGGGCCCATCCCGCACCGCACGAGGCGCGCCCCGGGCAGCCGCCGGGTGATCGCGACCCGCTCGCTGCGCAGCGCGGTGACGACGAGCAGTCCGGACCTGCTCATGACGTCACCTGCAGGTACCGGCCGAGGGCACTGAGCGGGAAGACGAGGCGGTACATCTCGTAGTTGATGTAGAAGTCGCCGGGGAACCCGGTGCCGGTGAAGAGATCCTCGTGCCAGCCGCCGTCGGCGCGCTGGGTGTCGACCAGCCACCGCACACCCGCGCGCCGTCGCCGCCGGTTCGGCATCCGCGGCGATCAGCGCGAGCAGCGCCCACGCCGTCTGCGAGGCTGTCGACTCGCCCCGGCCGCGCCAGCCGTCGTCCTGGTAGGAGCGCATGTCCTCGCCCCAGCCGCCGTCCGGGTTCTGGTGCTGCACGAGCCACTGGACGGCCCGCTGGATCGCCGGGTCGGTGGCCGGGACGCCCGCGGCGACCAGCGCCGGCACGACCGCACCGGTGCCGTAGACGTAGTTGGCGCCCCAGCGGCCGAACCAGGAGCCGTCGGGTTCCTGATCGGCCAGCAGCCACGCGACGCCGCGGCGGGTCCGTTCGTCGCCGGCCCGGCCGCAGTGGGCGAGCATCTCGACCACGTGAGCGGTGACGTCGGCCGACGGCGGGTCGATCACCGCGCCGAAGTCGCAGAACGGCAGCTTCTCGACGATCCGGCGCTGGTGTTGTCGGCGTCGAACGCGCCCCAGCCGCCGTCGCGCGACTGCATGCCGACCGCCCAGTCGAGGCCGCGCTCGGCCGCGGCGGCCGCACCCGGGAACGGAGTCGGCGACCCGCCGCAGTGCCAGCACGACCTCGGCCGTGTCGTCGACGTCGGGGTAGCAGTCGTTGGCGAACTCGAAGGCCCAGCCCGACGGGTCGAGGCCGGGGCGCTTGACCGCCCAGTCGCCCTTGACCCGGACCTCCTCGCCGACCAGCCAGCTCGCGCCGCTCACCACCGCCGGGTGGTCGGCCGGCAGCCCGGCGTCGAGCAGCGCCGTCACGGCCAGGCAGGTGTCCCAGACCGGCGACTGGCAGGCCTCGAGCCGGCGGACCGGCCCGTCGGGGGTGTCCTCGCGGATCAGGAAACCGTCCAGGCCCTCGATCGCGGCGGCGACCGGCTGGGAGTCGAGAGCGTAGCCGACCAGGTGCAGCGCCAGGATCGAGTACACCCAGGGCGGCTGGATGCCGCCCCACCCGCCGTCGGCCTCCTGGCGGTCGAGGATCCAGTCCAGCGACCGGCGGATCGCCACCTTCCGCGCCGGGTTCAGCGGGACCCGGTCGTAGACCTTCAGGGCCCGGTCCAGGACCCGGAAGCCGGCGGCGAGCACGCCGCCCGGCGCCGTCGCCGGGCGGTTCCCGGTGCGTAGCTCGGTCAGCCGGAAGGGCAGCGGACGGACCGGCCGCAGCGTCGCCACCACCGTGATCGGGACGACGGTCTGCCGGGCCCAGCAGGCCCAGTCGTAGACGTTGAGCGGGAACCAGGACGGCAGGAAGGTCATCTCCGGCGGCATGGACGGCAGGTCGTCCCACGACCACTCACCGAACAGCGCGAGCCAGATGCGGGTGAAGACCCGGCTCGCCTCGATGCCGCCGTTGGCCAGCACGAACGTCCGGGCCGCGGCCATGTGCGCGTCGTCGGGGTCATCGCCGGCGAGCCGCAGGGCGGCGTAGGCCTCGATCGTCGTCGACAGGTCACCCGGGCCGCCGTGGAAGTTGGCCCAGGTGCCGTCCAGCTGCTGCTGGGAGCGGATCCACCGGGCCGCCTGCTCGAGGTCGGAGTCCTCCAGGATGCCGAGGAACTGACGCAGCAGGAGGTCCTCGGCGTCCATCGTGACGTTCGTGCGGAGCTCGCCCTTCCACCAGCCGGCCGGCGCCTGCCGCGCCACCAGGTGCTCGGCCGCGCGGTGCAGCGACTCGGCGACATCGACCTGCGTCTCAGCGATCCGTTCGGTCGGCACGCGCCCTGATCCTTTCCCCGACATTCGTGCTGGGCTTCCCGGTCAGCGATCCCGCTCGACGATGTAGCGGGCGAGCTCGCCGATTTGCTCCAACGCGGGCCGATTCGGCAACTCGGTCGCCTCCAGTTCGGCCAGCGCGACGCCGAGCAGCCGCCTCGCCTCGTGGTTGGCCCAGCGCAGCCCGCCGGCGGTCTCGATCAACCGGACGGCCCGGCGCACCTCGGCCTCGGTCTGTCGGCGGCCCGCCGGCGAACAGCTCGGCGAGCTCGTTGGACTCCCGCAGGCCCGAGCCCAGGGCGGCGACGATCGGCGCGCTGCGCTTGCCCGCCCGCACGTCGGACGAGGCCGACTTGCCGGTGGCCGACGGGTCGCCGACGACGCCCAGCACGTCGTCGACCAGCTGGAAGGCCAGCCCGACCGCCTCGCCGGCCGCGGCGCAGGTGCTCGACCGCCTCGTCGTCCGCGCCGCCGGCCAGCGCGCCGATCGAGTCGAGCGACGCGGAGAGCAGCGCCGCGGTCTTGCCGGCCTCCATCTCGAGGACGTCGGGCAGGCCGACGTCCTGCCCCTGCTCCAGCGCGAGGTCGCGCCGACTGCCCGCTGATCAGCCGCTGCACCGCGTCGAGCAGGCCGGGACAGTGCGCGCTGCTCTGCCGGTCGTCGCGGACCAGGACCTCCACGGCCGCGGTCAGCATGGCGTTGCCGGCCAGGATCGCCTGCCCCTCGCCGAACACCACCCACCCGGTCGGTCGGTGGCGGCGCTCCACGTCGCGATCCATGATGTCGTCGTGCAGCAGCGAGAAGTTGTGCACCAGCTCGACGGCGACCGCCGCCGGTACCCCGAGCCCGGGATCGCCGGCGCGGCCTCGGCGGACAGCACCGCGAGGGTCGGGCGGATCGCCTTGCCCGCGTGCCCGGCGGTCGGGCGGCCGTCGACGTCCCACCACCCCAGCTGGTAGCCGGCGATCAGGCGCATCCGTTCGTCGGCCAGCTGGTCGACCGCTCGCCGTAACGCGGGGTCGACGAGGTGCTCGACCCGCGCGATGGCGCCGGGCACGGCGGCCGGCCCCGGCCGCACCCCCGGGTCGAGCGCGGGTGGCGGTAGCAGGTCGCCCGGAGTCGTCTCAGCCGACATAGCTCACCGCCTCCGGCGCCGGGACGCGGGTCGCGGCCTCGGCCGCGGTCACCCCGCTGCGCACAGCGCTCTCCATGGTGTCGGGCCAGCCGGTGTCGGTCCATGACCCGGCCAGCCAGACGCCGGGGACCCCGGCGTCACAGCTCGGGCGCAGCGCGTTGCTGCCCACGGACTGGCGGAAGGTTGCATGTCGCTCGCTCGTGACGAAGGCGTCCACCACCTCGGCCGACCGGGCGGCCGGGAAGAGCCGGGCCAGCTCGCCGACGAACCGATCGAGGAGCACCCGGCTCGGCGTTTCGATGATCGCATCGGCCGCCGACACCGTGATCGCCAAGTACTGCGCACGGGGGTCGCTGCGCCGCGAGCCCCGAGGGACGCGTCCGGTCGAAGAACCACTGCACCGGCGAGTCGACCGCTGCGGCGAAGGCATGATCGGTGATCTTGCGATCGTAGATCACGTGGATGTTGACGATCGGCGACGTGCCGAGGCGCTGCGCCGGGGCGGCGGGCGTGTCGGCCAGCCCCGGAACGATCCGGAAGGCCTCGCGCGGCGGGACGGCGAGCGATGACCGCGTCGGGCCAGTAGGTGCGCTCGCCGGTGCGGGAGCGGGCCACGACGCGACGATCCTCCGCGACGGTCTCGACGCGATGGTTGAGCAGTACCTCGACGCCGTGCGCCCGCAGCGCGTGGCGGGCCGCGGCGAAGTGCAGGTCACCCAGGGGCGCATCGGCGTAGCCGACGTCCGCCGCCGGGGCGTGGTCGAGCAGGCCGGTGCGGAACACCTTGGCCGCGAGCGCCAGGGAGGCGTCGTCCGGTGCGTTGTTCAGCGTCGCCGTCGCGACGATGCCCCACAGCGCGTCGATCATCGCCTGGCTCTGGCCGTGCCGCCGCAGGAACGCGCCCAGCGATTCGGTGTCGAGCGTCGGGTTGGCCGGGTCGAGGAGCCGCAGGGCCAGGGCGCCGCGGACGGCACGCAGGCGGTCGACCGGGCGAGAGCAGGCTGTAGCCGGCGAGGGACGCGCCGAGGTGCGCGGGCGCCGGGACGCCCGGCACGCGGAACAGCCGGCCCGAGCGGCCGTCGGCGCGCAGCACCGGGATGTCCAGGCGCGGCTGCAGCACGGTCTTCTCGGTCGCGCCGAGCCGCTCCAGCAAGCCACCGGTAGGCGGCGCAGCAGCGCAGGAACACGTGCTGCCCGTTGTCGATCGTCAGCGGCCCCCGGCGGAAGGAGAACGCTGCTCCCCCGAGCCGGGGCCGGCTCTCGAGCAGGGTGACCGAGCGCCCCGCCTCCGCGCAGCGCAGCGCCGCGGCGACTCCGGCCAGGCCGCCGCCGATGACGACGATCGAACGTTCGGACGGCATCTGTTTCACCGCCCTGACCGGATCAGGGCCCGGGCGGCCACGCGCAGCCTTGACCGCCGGCGGCAGCGACATGCGGGTCGCGAAGACCGGCCGCGGATCGGCCGCGATCCGGACGAGCAGCTCGCGGTAGATGCCGGCCATCGCCGCGCAGCACGCGGCGCTGCGCCGGTCCAGCAGGTCCAGCAGCTGCAGGCCCTCGTCGTAGCGGCCCCAGGCCCGGGCCGCCTCGAAGCGGATCAGTTCGGCCAGCCGGCCGTCGCACGGATCGAGCGACCCGTCCGGCGCCAGCCGGAGCTCGACCTCGAAGAGCTTGAGGTCGTCGCGCGGCAGGTAGATCCGCCCGTTGCCGAGGTCCTCGCGGATGTCGCGCAGGATGTTGGTGAGCTGCAGCGCGACGCCGAGCGTGTCGGCGAGCGCGGCGGCCCGCTGCTGGCCGACCGCGTCGGTCGGCGGGGCGAACACGCCCAGCGACAGGCGCCCGATCGAGCCGGCGACGCAGCGGCAGTACTCGGTCAGCTCGTCGAGGCTGCGGTAGTGGCGCCCGGACACATCCATTTCGCAGCCGTCGACGAGTTCCCCGAACGCCTCGAGCGGGATCGGTAGCCGGCGGGCCGCGTCGGCCAGCGCGACGAGCACCGGATCGTCGGGGTACGCCTCGGGCGCCTTGGCCGCGGCCCGGGCCTCGCCGAGCAGCCGGAGCTTCTCGTCGACCGGCAGCGAGCCGTCGCCGATGTCGTCGATCCGGCGGGCGAACGCGTAGACCGCCGACAGGGCCGTCCGTTTCGGCGCGGGCAGCAACCGGATGCCCCACGCGAAGTTGCGGGCCTGCTCCCGGGTGATCCGTTCGCACTCCCGGTAGGCCTGCTCGACGGCGATGCTCACGACCGCGACCCCAGCAGCCGGAGGGCGTGCCGGGCGGTGGCGCCCCGGCCCGGGCGGACGTCCGTGCCCAGCACGTCGTAGCGGGCCGCGTACAGCGCGTCGGCGGTGGCGAGGCCGCCGGCGACGTAACCGGCGACCGCGACGCGGGCCCACCCGGAGAGCCGGCCGACCAGCGGCCGGCCCGCGCCGAGCAGCTCGCGGGCGCGGGTCGCCTGGGCCGCGACCACCCCGCGCAGCGGTGCGGGGGTGACGGCGCCGCCGAGGTCGGCCCGCGCCACCCCGGCGCCGTCGAGTTCGGCACCCGGGAGGTAACAGCGGCCGTTGCGGTAGTCCTCACCGACGTCCTGGCAGTGCTCGAGAATCTGCAGGCCCGCGCAGACGGCGTCGGAATCGTCGACGTTGCCCGGCGTCGAGGCGCCGGCGAGATGCAGCACGATGCGACCCACCGGGGCCGCGGAGAGCCGGCAGTAGCCGAGCAGGTCGTCGAAGGTCTCGTACGCCGCGACGCGCTGGTCGACCCGGTTGGCCTCGATGAGGTCGAGGAACGGGCGGGACGGCACCCGGCCGCTGCCGACCAGCGGCGCGATCCCGAGCACCGGCGCCAGCGTCGGCGCGCCGCCTTCGGCCGCCACCAGGACGTCGCCCTCGATCCGGTCCAGGAGGTCCAGGCGGGGCCCCGCAGTCAGTGGCGCCTCGTCGCCGACGTCGTCGACGAACCGGGCGAAGGCGTAGACCCGCGCCAGGTCGCGCCGGGGCCCGCGCGGAAGCAGGCGCAGCGCCACCGGGAAGTTCTCAGCCGACATCTGACCGGCCGCGCGGTCGGCGAGATCGTCCAGCCCCGGTCGCGCCCGCCCCGCACCGACGCGCAGAGCTGGAACCGGTAACAACTTTGCCAAACGAACTACCTCCCTCATTGGTATATCAGAATGGGTTCAGGTTGTCGGGAGGTTTCCGGAACACTCGGGCGCTACCGGCGAGTAACGAAAGGTGTGCGCATCGAATTGGGTACCGAAGAGCCCTTCGACCTCGGTCAGGTCCTGCGCCGTCGCGGTCCCGAGCGCTATGCGCTGCACCGGCAGTACCTCAACCCGCAGTTGCCCCGCATGCTGCACGCCATCGGCTTCGACAAGGTCTATACCCGCGGCGAGGGCGCCTATCTCTACGACGAGGACGGCCGGGACTACCTCGACATGCTCGCCGGCTTCGGCGTCTTCGCGCTCGGCCGCCACCACCCGGTCGTCCGCCGGGCGATGCACGACGTCCTCGACCTCGGCCTCGCCGACCTCACCCAGTTCGACGCGCCGCCACTTGCCGGACCGCTCGCCGAGGAATTGCTCCGGCACGTGCCCCATCTCGATCGCGTGTATTTCTCGAACAGCGGGACCGAAGCCGTGGAAGCGGCATTGAAATTCGCGCGGTACTTCACGCGCCGCAAACGCATCGTCTATTGCGAGCATGCGTTCCACGGGCTCACCGCCGGGTCGCTGTCGGTGAACGGCGCCCGCGACTTCCGCAAGGGATTCGGCCCGCTGCTGCCCGACCGCGCGATCCCGTTCGGCGACCTCGAGGCCCTGGCTCGCGAGCTGCGCCGCGGCGATGTCGCGGGGTTCCTGATCGAGCCCATCCAGGGGAAGGGCGTCGCGGTCAGCCCGTCCGGCTTCCTCGCCGACGCGCAGCGCCTGCTGCGCGAGCACGGCGCGCTGCTGATCGCCGACGAGGTTCAGTGCGGGCTGGGGCGCACCGGTGACTTCTTCGCCTTCCAGCACGACGGGGTGGAGCCGGACCTCGTCGCCACGGCCAAGGCCCTCTCCGGCGGGTACGTCCCGGTCGGCGCCACCCTCGGTCGCGAGGACATCTTCGCGCGCGTCTACTCCTCGATGGACCGCGTGCTCGTGCACGACTCGACCTTCGGCTCGAACGCGCAGGCCATGGCCGCCGGGCTGGCGACGCTGCACGTGCTCGAGGCCGAGGACGTGGTGGAGAACGCCCGGACCGTCGGCGCCGAGCTGACGAAGCGGCTGACCGAGCTCGCCGACCGCTACGAGCTGATCGGCGAGATCCGCGGCCGGGGGCTGATGATCGGCATCGAGTTCCGCGCACCGACGTCGTCGCGGCTCCTGCGCATGCACTGGCGCGCACTGCAACTGGCGCGGCGCGGCTTGTTCGCGCAGACCGTCGTCCACGCCCTTTTCCACCGCCACCGGATCCTCACCCAGGTCTCCGGCGACCACATCGAGGTGATCAAGCTGATCCCGCCGCTGATCATCGGCGACCGGGAGGTCGACCGGTTCATCCAGGCCTTCGACGACGTCATGGCCGACGCGCACCGGGGTCGGCTCACCGCCGGCTTCGCGTCCATGTTGATGTCGCGCGGCCGGGCCGCGCGCCAACGACCGTCAGGCAGGTAGGGCCCGCCTGGGCGACCGGCGAGGGCCGGCCGCCCAGGCGGCGAATCGAGCCGTCCCCCCGTGCTGGCTCGACGTCTTCATCGCGTGGGCTGCGACGGGTGCTGGGCCCAACTGCGAATGGCCGTGCACAACGCCCGCGCCTCGTCGGCCTCGATGCGGCGCGCGGTGCCGTGCTGGTCGACCACCTGCTGGGCCCGGAGCATGGCGCGGCCGAAGGTCGCGCCGTGCCGCACCCCGCACTCGGCGAGAAAGGCCAGCGGTGATCGGTTGATGGCCGCGAGTGCGGCCGGTCGCTCGCAGTTGCCGGCACAGGCGAACCGGTCGTGAGCCACGTGTTTCCCTGAAGGTGCTGGAGCTCTGCTACGTCTCAGCAGTGACTAAAACGGTAATTGAGCCCGCATCCACCATCGAGGGACCAAATGCCTTGATCCCGGCCCGTTCCGTCCCTCGCCGGACCGGGCCGCCGCTGCTAGCTTGTGCGACCGAGCCGCTCAAGCAGCCGGGCGAGCGAAGCTATCGGGGGATCCATCCATGTCTCGTTCCACCCTGCGTTCGGTCGTCCTGGTCAGCGCCCTGGCCGGTGCCACCGTTGCGCCGCTGGCCGCAGCGGGCGCCGCCGCCGCGAAGCCGTCGCGCGTCTACGTGTCGGCCCATGCCTCCACCTCCGGCACCCGCGCCGACGGCGACGACGACCGCCGCTCCTGCGAGCACGCGGCGTACTCCTCGATCCAGGCCGCGGTGGAAGGCGTCGCGCTCGGCGGGCAGGTCGTCGTCTGCCCCGGCACCTACCGCGAGAGCGTCACGGTCGACCGACGCATCACGCTCGAAGGACGCCGTGGCGCGATCATCGACGCCACCGGCCAGCCGTACGGCGTCGGCGTCACCGCCTCGTGGTCGACGATCCGCGGGCTCACCGTGCAGAATGCCGGCCCGCTGAACCCGGACGCCGGGCAGCTGGCCGACGGCATCGTCACCGCCGGCTTCACCGCGAACGGGCCGGTGGCTGCCGATCACGTCACGATCGAGCACAACCGCGTCACCGGGAATCTCGGGTCGGGCATCGACCTGAACAGCACCTCCCATTCCGTCGCGCGGCACAACATGGCCAACGGCAACGGTGTCGGCATCAACGTCGCCGACGACCTCGGCCGCCCGGCCGCCCACAACCGGATCAGCTACAACGTCACGAACACGAACTTCGGCGGCTGCGGCATCGCGTTGGCCGACCACACCGGCGCCGGCGTCATCGGCAACGTCGTCACGCACAACGTGTCCGACGACAACGGCCTCAGCACGCCGACCGCACCCGACGCGTCGGCCGGCAGCGGCGTGATCCTGGCCAGCCCGATCCCGGGCGGCAGCGTCAGCAAGAACCTGATCGCGTTCAACCGGTTCAAGGGCAACGGGCACGGCGGCGTCGTCGTGCACTCGCACGTGCCCAACCTGCCCGGCAACCCGCCGAGCGACTTCACCGGCAACGTCGTCACCGGCAACCTGATCGGGACCAACAACCTGCGCACCGACACCAGTGACCTCGAGACGACCGGCATCTACCTCGGCAGCGCGAGCCCGCTGTCGATCACCGTCTCCCGGAACGTCATCTACGCCAACCACTTCGGCATCTTCACCGCCGGCGACGTCACGCTGACCGGCCGCGGCAACCTCTTCATCCACGTCGCGGTGCGGGTCGGCGGGGTCGCCACCTACTGAGTTCGCACCACCAAACACTGCACCACCCGAGCGCCGGGCGGCCGGGGATCGTCCCGGTCACCCGGCGCTTGTGCGCGCCCACCCGGAGCCGCTCGCCGTGCTCGACGAAGATGTGATGAGGATGTCGAGATCGGCGCGGCGGCTCCGTCCCAGGGCCGGACGCGGCCGTCGGGGCCGCAGCGCACGAGAGGAGATCGAGCATGGCGAAGTACCTGATCCTGAAGCACTACCGCGGCGGCCCCGAGCCGGTGAACAACGTCCCGATGGACCAGTGGACCCCGCAGGAGGTCGAGGACCACGTGCAGTTCATGGTCGAGTTCGCCGACCGGCTCAAGAGCACCGGGGAGTTCGTCGACCACCAGGCGCTCTCGCCGGAGGGCACGTTCGTCCGGTACGACGGGCCGGGCCGGGCACCGGTCACCGACGGGCCGTTCGCCGAGACGAAGGACCTGATCGCCGGCTGGTTGATCATCGACGTCGACAGCTACGAGCGGGCGCTCACGATCGCCGGCGAGTACTCAGCCGCGCCCGGGGCCGGCGGTAAGCCGATCCACGAGTGGCTGGAGCTGCGCCCGTTCCTCAGTGCGGCGCCGACGTGCATCGAGTGATCGCCCGGATCGGGTCATGGACGAACTGCTGCTGCGCGAGCTGACACCGGCGGTGATCGGCGCCCTCGTGCATCGCGGGGTCGACTTCGCGACCGCCGAGGACGCCGTGCAGGAGGCGCTGCTCCAGGCCGCGCTGACCTGGCCGGACCGGCCGCCCGCCGACCCCAAGGGCTGGCTGGTCACCGTCGCCTGGCGCAAGTTCGTCGATGCGTACCGGTCGGACGTCTCGCGGCGCGGCCGCGAGCTGCGGGTCGACGCCGAACCGCCGCCCGGACCGGCCGAGACCGCCGATGACACGTTGCAGCTGTTCTTCCTGTGCGCCCATCCGTCGCTGACCCCGGCGTCGGCGGTGGCGCTCACGCTGCGCGCCGTGGGCGGCCTGACCACCCGGCAGATCGCCCAGGCCTACCTGGTGCCCGAGTCGACGATGGCGCAGCGGATCAGCCGGGCGAAGCGCACGGTCGCGGACGTGCGGTTCAACGAGCCGGGCGACCTGGCGACCGTGCTGCGAGTGCTCTACCTGATCTTCAACGAGGGCTACACCGGCGACGTCGACCTGGCGGCCGAGGCGATCCGGCTCACCCGGCAGCTGGCGTCGATGACGGCGGACGAGGAGACGGCCGGCCTGCTGGCGTTGATGCTCCTGCACCACGCCCGGCGGCCGGCCCGGATCCGACCCAACGGCAGCCTCGTCCCCCTCGGCGAGCAGGACCGCTCGCGCTGGAACACCGCACTCATCGCCGAGGGTGTTGCCGTCCTGCAGGCGGCGCTGGCGCGCGACCGGCTCGGTGAGTTCCAGGCCCAGGCCGCCATCGCCGCCCTGCACGCCGACGCCCCGCGGGCCGACGAGACCGACTGGCCGCAGATCGTCGGCTGGTACGACGAGTTGTTCCGGATCACCGGGAGCCCGGTCGTCCGGCTCAACCGGGCCGTCGCGGTCGGCGAGGCCGGCGGCCCGGCGGCCGGCCTCGCGGCACTCGCCGCGGTCGACCCGGGCCTCCCCCGCCACGCCGCCGCCTCGGCCTACCTGCACGAGAAGGCCGGCGACCTGGCAACCGCGGCCCGGCTGTACGCCGAAGCCGCCCGGGCGGCCCCCAACCTGCCCGAGCGGCACCACCTCACGCAGCAGGCCGCGCGGATCGCTCAGACACTGCGCCGAGGCCGAGCGCGATCAGGAGAGTGACGGCCGTGATCGCGGTCCCGGTCCAGGCCGCGACGGTGTAGCCGGTCGCACGGGGGAACTCGTGCCCGGTGAAGGCGGCGAGCACGAGCCCGCCAACGGCGCTGCCGATCGAGAAGCCGATGCTGCGGACCACCTGGTTGACGCCCATCGCACTGGCCGTCTCGGCCGCCGGCGTCGCCGCGAGGATGATCGCCGGCATGGCGGCCGAGAAGGCGCCGACGCCGAACCCGAGGATGCTGATCGCGACGAGCGGTTCGGCGAGGTGGCTGCGGGCCAGGGCGAACACCACGAAGCCGGCCAGGACGACACCGGCGCCGGCCGCCAGCAGCGCGGGCGCGCCGAGCCGCGACCGGAGCCGGGGCACGAGCCGGCCGGCCACGAAGCCGAACAGCGAGAAGGGCACGAGGACGAGGCCGGCCTGGAAGGTGTCCAGCCCGAAGCCGTAGCCGGCCCGGGCCGGAGTCTGGACGTAGCGGGTGATGAGGCTGAGCAGCAGGTACATGCCGACGCCGCCGGTGAGCATCACGAGGTTCGCCGCGGCGACGGCCGGGTGCCGGACGAGGCGCACCTCCACGAGCGGATCGGCCGTGCGCGCCTCCAGCAACGCCCAGAGGGCGAGCAGCCCGAGCGACGCGGCCAGGACGGCGGCGGCGAGCCCGGTGTGGTCTTGCCAGAGGCTGGTCTGGCTGATCACCGTCAACAGGCCCAGCAGGGCGATCGTCAGCAGCAGGGCACCGCGCAGGTCGAGCGGCCGGGCCGGCCGGGCCGGTGCGCCGGGCAGCGCCAGCGCGGCGGCGAGCAGGGCCGCCGCGGTGACGGCCAGGCCGAGGGCGTAGGCGCCGCGCACGCCGGCCAGGTCGGTGAGCAATCCGGCCAGCGGGTACCCGACGCCGATGCCGGCGGTCGAGGCGACCGACACCATGGCCACGGTGGCGGCCGCGCGCGGTTCGGGCAGGTGATCGCGGGCGGTGGCCATCATCAGCGCGGTCAGCCCGAGCCCGACCCCCTGCCCGGCGCGCCCGCACAGCAGCACTGCGAACGGGACCGGCAGCACGGTCAGCAGGCTCCCCGCGACGACGACCGCGAGCGTCGCGAGCACGACCGGCCGCCGGTGCGGGCCCGAGCCGAGCCGCCCCAGCAACGGGGTGGCGACCGCGCCGGAGAGCAGCGTGATCGTCAACGTCCACTGGGCGGCGACGAGCGAGACGTGATAGCTCCCGGCCACGGCGGTGATGAGCGGCGCGCCGAGGCTGCCGACGACGGCGACGACCAGCGCGACGAACAGCACGGTGCCGACGAGGAACCGCGGCTCCGGCCGGGCGACCGGCGCCGGGGCCACCACCATCCGACGACCGGTGGTGCTCATCGATTGGTGTCCCGGGTGATGTGGTCGAACAGTCCGGGGCGGATGCGAGTGCGGGCCTGCCGGGCCCACGGTGCGTCGACCTCGGCCAGGTCCAGCGCGGCGCTGGTGTTGAGCAGCATCCCGAAGGCCAGGAAGGTCTTCACCGTCACCGGGTCCAGGCGGGCGGTGTCGGCGACGGCCTGCCACAGACGGCCGAAGCTGGCCCGGACGGCTTGCCGGACCTGTTCGTCGCCGCTGGCCGCGAAGCCCTGCAACTGCAACCGCAGCGTCGTGCGGTCGGCCAGCATCGCGTCGTACTCGCGGCCCATCGCGCCCAGTGCCTCGACCCCGCGCAGCCCGCCGGCGGCGGCCAGCATCGCCAGCGTCATTCGCTCGAAGGCGGCGTCGACGCACTCGACGAACAGCTGCTTCTTGGTGCCGAAGAGGCGGAACACGTAGGCCTGGGTGATCCCGGCCCGGCGGGCGATCGTCTCGGTCGATGCCCCGCGCAGGCCGGCGAGCGCGAACTCCTCCTCGGCGAGCGCAAGCACCTGGTCACGACGTTGCTGGTTGGTCATCCGCGCCGGCGTCATGCCGATGAAGTTAGTGGTAACTAACTAGATACCGAAATCCTTTGTCGGTCGGCTCACGATCGACCAGCAGCGGCCGCCGCCGACCCGCGGAGGCGGCGCTCAACACCTTTCGCCGGGTCGGCGCCACCGGGACATGCCCGCACAGCTCAGGCCGGGCGCAGCTCGCACTTCACGCCCTCGGCGTAGTCGGGCTTGCACGGCAGCCGGGCCCAGGTGGCCGTGCGCCCGTCGTCGAGGCGGCGGACGTCGGTGCGCGACGTGAGCGCCTCGAGCACCCGGTGCCGCACGTCGGCCAGCGGCCCGAACTGGACCGGCGGCGACCCGCTGCGGTCATCGGTCAGGGTGAGCGCGACGTGGTTCCAGTGCAGCTGCACGTCCAGGTTGATCTGCTGGGCGTCGGTGAGCAGGCACCCGGTGATCAGCTCGCTGACCACGAGCTCGGCGTCGTCGGCCACGGTCCACCCCTGCGGGCGGAGGGCGGCCACGAGGAACGCGGCGGTGGAGGTGCGCGCCGGTGACACGGCCGCAGTGCCGGCCGGGTAGTCGCGGCGGCGGGCCAGGCACACGTGGCGCTCCGAGCTGTCACGGTCGAACCGGAAGACGAGCGCTTCCGGCAGGTGTCTGCGACCGATCTTGCTCCCGCCCGGCGAAGGGGTCAAAGGGGACGCGCCAGTGACGCGCCCGGTTCTTCCCGGAGGTGCGAACGGTACCGCCGCCTCGGCGACCGCCCTCCGGGTACCGGTCGGTCCGGTCGGGGATGATGTGCAAGTGCCGGACGAGCCGACCTTCTCCGGATCCCCCGCCGGGCTCTGCGGCACCTGCCGGCGCGCGCTGATCCGTCCCACCCGGCGCGGCCCGACCTACCTGCGCTGCGGGCTGGCAACCTCCGACGGCCGGTTCCCGAAGTACCCGCGGCTGCCGGTGCTCGAGTGCGCCGGCTACGCCGGCCGGGATGCGTAGCCGTCCAGGTCGAAATGGGTGATTGCGCGGCCCCGGGTCTGGTGAGACGCTCGCCCGGACGACGCTCATTCCCGGGTGCCGCCGACGCCGGCGTCGATCTGGCTTCGGAGCTCCCGTCGCCCGCCGGTTCCGGTCGTGAGGGTCGGAGGGCGGACACCGGCCCGCGGTCCACCGCCGATGAGGGCGCCGCGAACGAGTTCGTGCACGTCGCCTACGAGGCGATCGTGCCCGGCACCGAGGTCGCGACCGGTACGACGTTCGGCTGGGCCGGGGCGCCCGGTGCCGGCGGCCAGTCGGCCATCTACTACCTGAGCTACGACGGGGCCACCGGCGCGGTGTCCACGCCGGCACCGATCGATCTCGAACCGGCCGGCCAGCAACTGTTCCCCGACCTCAGCGTTGATGGCGGCGTCATTCACGCGCTCTGGTGGGACAGCCGCAACGACGTCAACAACGATGCCTCGACGTTCCGGCAGCGCCCGGTCGGCAACGACGCGAACGGCAACGTCGGGCCGGCCCTCGACGTCTACGCGGCGACCCGGCCGGTGTCCGGAGGCGGGTGGTCGGCGGCGACCCGCATGTCGGACGTGACCACGAACCCGAACTGCGAGCAGTTCGGGGCCGGACCGTGCCCTTCGCCGGCGACTACCTGTGGATCGACTCCAAGCTGGGCGTCACCTACGGCGTGTGGACGGACTGGCGGGACACGCTGCCGGGCGTCGATCTGCGCGAGCCGACCCAGGACGAGACCGGTGCCGACGTCCTCCAGTGCCGCACCGTGCAGGCAGACGGCCGCGTCACCGGCGACACCTGCCCGCGGGCCGGCGGTCTGGACCAGAACATCTACGGCAACATCTACGGCGACCTCGCGCCGTAGCCGGCGGGCCGGTCACGGCCGGCGATGGCTGCTCAGGACGGCTTCCACCTCCGCGAGTTCGGCCCGGAGCTTCGCGGCCCGCTCCTCGGCCGCCAGTCGGCCGCCGTCGTTGACGGCGGCGACCGCTTCGTCCACGGCGGGCTGGGCGAGCAGCGACGCGATGGCCGCGACGACGCCGGGCGCGACCGGCGCCTTCTTCAGGACCGCGCGGTTGCCCCGCTGCGCGGAGACCGACCACGACGCGCCCGACGAGGCGATGGTGACCGTCACCGCCGGGGCCGGCCCGCCGCGCCGGGCCGGCCGGGCACTCGGCCCGCGCCGGTTCGGCGCCTTGGCGGCGGCCGGTTCGCGGTTCGCATTCGGTTGCGACCGCGTGGAGCCGGTCGAGCGCCGGGTTCGGGCCGGCGCCGCCGGCGCGACGGGCGGAGCGGGCGGCGGCGCGGCGGCGCGGCGGCCACCCTTCGACAGCTCCTTCGGGGAGAAGCCGAGTTCGTCGACGACCCGGCCGACCTTGACCCGCACCGTGATGTAGTCGGGGCCGTCGGTGTCCGGGTCGCCGACGCGAACCACCGTGCCCGACGTACCGGCCGGGAACTGCCCGGCGGGCACCCCGACCCGCGGCCGGCGACCGGCGAGCACCGACTTCGCGCAGCGAGTCGACCTGGTCCTCGGTGAGTCCGTCCTCGCGCTGCTTCGCCATGCCGCACCTCTTCCGTCCCGCGTTCTGCGCCGCAACCGCCCAGTCGGGCGAGCGGGAAACGCTAGAACATCACGGCCGGCCGACATCACACGCCGGCCCCCCGTTGAGTGGTCAGTTGCGCCCTGAGTGGTCAGTTGCGACTGACCACTCAGGGCCGGACTGACCACTCAACGCGGAGATCATCGCGGACCGGGGATCTGCGCACGCCGTGGGCCGCTCGCGCTTGCGGTCCGAGATCGCCACCGCCGGCCCACGGAGGTGGTGATCCGGGACCGCGAGCAGTGACGGGCCGGGTGAGATGAGGGCCGGCGCGGAGTCGGTTCGTTCTCGGCACCGGTATGTGACCAAAGCCCATGTCCCCCCGCAGCGCCGCCTCCCTAGCGTGAAAAGAGACTTCGAAGGAGCAGCGATGGTCGATCGACTCGAGCCGGCGATCCGTATCGACGGTCTGACCAAGTGCTTCGGCGACGTCCGGGCCCTCGACGGCCTGGACCTCACCGTCGACCGCGGCGAGGTCTTCGGCTTCCTCGGACCCAACGGCGCCGGCAAGACCACGACGATCCGGCTGCTGCTCAACCTCATCCACCCGACCTCCGGCACCGCGTCGATCATGGGCGTCCGGGTGGACGACGTCGTCCGCGCCCACCGGCACATCGGTTACGTCTCCGGCGACGTCGCTCTGTGGCCGCAGCTCACCGGGCTCGAGACGCTGCACCTGCTCGGCAACCTCTCCGGCCGGGTGAACGAGGCCTACCGCGACGAACTCGTCAAGCGGCTCGACCTCGACCTCAGCCCGCGACTGCGCACCCTCTCCAAGGGCAACCGCCAGAAGGTGGCGCTGGTCGCGGCGTTGATGCACCAGCCGGACGTCCTGCTGCTCGACGAACCGACCGCCGGGCTGGACCCGCTGATGGAGGCCGAGTTCCAGCAGATCGTGCGCGAGGCGTCGCGACGCGGCCAGACGGTGTTCCTGTCGTCGCACATCCTCGACGAGGTCCAGGACATCTGCACGCGTGTAGCCATCCTCAGCGGCGGGCGCCTCATCGAGGTCTCGACGCTGGAGGACCTGCGACGGCGCGACGCCGCGGTCTTCGAGGTGCTGCTCGACGGACCCGTCCCTTCCTTCGCGGGCGTCTCCGGCGTGGTCTCGGAGCAGCCGGTCGACGGCGGCGTACGGATCTCGGTCCTCGGCCCCCCGCAGGCCCTGCTGGCCGAGTTGGGCCGGCACCCGGTCGTGTCGCTGCGCAGCCGCGAACCTGACCTCGAGGAGGTCTTTCTCAGCTACTACGGCGTGGAGGACCGGCGGTGACCGCGGTCCTGCGGGCACCGGCTGCGCCGAGGCGGGTCGGCGCCAAGCCCGGCCCCACCTTCGCCACGCGCGTCCGGCTGTCGTGGCGCCTGACCCGGCGCAGCGCGCTGCTGCTCTGGCTCGCCATCGCCACCTACATGACCGTCGAGGTGCTCGTCTTCCGCTACACCTATCCCGATGCGGCCTCCCGGCAGAAGCTGCTCGAGCTGTCGACGTCGACGATGGTGCGGATGATGCAGGGCGTGCCCGGCGCGGTCGACACCGCCGGCGGCTTCGCGGTGTGGGACGCCAGCTGGATGATCACGCTGATCGTCGCGACGTGGGCGCTGTTGACGATCACCCGGCTGACCCGCGGCGAAGAGGACAGCGGGCGAGCCGAGCTCGTGCTGAGCCGGCCGGTGACCTCGCGCCAGGCGCTGGCCGCGAACCTCTCGACCATGGTGCTCGCGCTGGCCGGGCTCGCTCTTGCCGCCGCGCTGCCGCTCGTCCTGCTCGGCCAACCGGTCGCCGGCGCCGCGCTGTGGGGGGCGGGACTCGGCGCGTTCGGCGCGGTGGTCACCGCCCTCGGCGCGGTGGTCGCCCAGGCCGTGGAGCCGCGCCGGCGGGCCACCGCAGCCGGCTTCGCCCTCGTCGCCGGCGCGTTCCTGCTGCGCTTCGTCGCGAACAGCGCCGACAGCCGGGAATGGGCCCTTTCGTTCGGTCCCTTCGGCTGGGTGGACCGACTCCGGACCTTCTCGGACGACCGCGTGGCGTGGCTCGCGGCCCCGGCCGCCGCCGTCCTCGTGCTCGGCGCGGCCGCTTTCGCGCTCTGCTCGCGACGTGACACCGGCGCCGCACTGCTCCGGCCGAACGCGGCCCACCGGTCGCGGCTCCGGCTGCTCGGTAGCGCCCCGGCGTTCGGCTGGCGCCTGACCTCCGGCGCCCTGCTCGCCTGGACGCTGACCCTCGCCCTCACCAGCCTGGTCTTCGGGCTGATGACGGCGGCGTTCGTCGACTTCGTCCAGGACGACGCGACGTATCGCCGGATGCTGAAGTCGATGGGCGTGGACGTGTCCGTCCCGGTGGTCGGCTTCGTGTGTTACCTGGCCGGCTTCCTGGCCCTGGCCTTCGCGGCCTTCGTCGGCTGGCGGATCGGCGCGATGAGGCAGGAGGAGGCCGACGGCCACCTGGACAACCTGCTCGTCCGCGGCGTCATGCGCTGGCGCTGGCTGGCGATGACGGCGGTGCAGGGGTTCCTGGCCACCACCGTCCTCGTCGGCACGACCGGCTTCGCCCTGTGGGCCGGGGCCGTGCTCGGCGACGCGCAGATCACCGTGCGGCAGGTGGCCGAGCCGATGGCCGGCACGCTGCCCCTCGTCGCCCTCTTCACCGGCGTCACCGTCCTGGTGTTCGGCATCCGGCCCCGCCTCACGGTCGCCGGCCCGGTGACGCTCGCCGTGCTGACCTACCTGCTGGACAGCTTCGGCGCGATGCTCAAGTGGCCGGAGGCCGTCCTGGCCATCTCGCCGTTCCACCACCTCGCGCGGCTGCCGAACCAGCCGATGACCCTGGCGGCGGCGCTGCTCATGACCGCGGCCGGAGTGCTGGCCGCCGTCGCCGGCATCGTGGCGTTCACCCGCCGCGACCTCAGTTCGGCGTAACCGCCGGGGGTGCCTGCGTTGAGTGGTCAGTTGCACCGTGAGTGGTCATTTGTAACTGACCACTCAGGGCCGGACTGACCACTCAACGCAGGCAGTGGGTCAGCGGCCGCCGATGAAGACGGGCCGGTTGCCGCCGGCGATCCCGTTGAGCAGCCGGGTCAGGTTGCGGGGGCTGTTGTTGCTGTTCGTGCTGGCCGGCACCGACGTCGCGTAGTCGGCCACCAGCACGCGATCGCCGACCTTCAGTCCGCTCTTGACCTCGCTGAGCGCCGGCCCGGCGACACCGAGCGTCACCAGGACGGTCGAGGTCTTCGACCCGCGGAGCACGGTCACCGAATGGCTGCCGCGGAACCCGGAGTGGATCGCCGAGTTGGGGACGACCACGACGTCGCGGGCCGATCCGGTGGTGATCGAGACGTCGGCGCCGACACCGTCGTAGAGCGTGGGGCTGCCCGCGGCCAGTTGCAGCGTCACCGGGAACGTGGTCGTCGAACCGGACGTGCTGCTGAGGATGCCGATCGACGCGACCGTACCGTGCAGGCTGGTCGTCAGCCCGTCGGCCGCCACCGTCGCCTCCTGCCCGACCTTGACGAGCCCGACCTGGGCGAGCGGGACGGACGTGCTGACCTTCTGCACGCCGGTGCCGATGATCGTGATCGACCGGCCGGACGACCCGGCGCCGGCCGTGAACCCGATCAGGGCGACCTTGCCGGTGATCGGGCTGCGCAGCGTGGCTGCGGCCAGGTCCTGTTCGGCCGCCCGCACCTGTGCCTGGGCGGAGTCGATCGCGGCCTGGTCGGCCGCGAGCTGGGACGCGCTGGCGGTCCGTCCGCCGCTCGAGGTGGGCGAGCCGGTGCCGCCCGTGCCCCCGGTACTGCCCGTTCCTCCGGTTCGCGTGCCGCCGGTGCCCGTGCCGCCGGTGCCCGTCCCTCCGGTACCCGTTCCTCCGGTTCGCGTGCCGCCGGTGCCCGTGCCGCCGGTGCCCGTGCCGCCGGTGCCCGTGCCCCCGCCGCCCGTGCCCCCGGCGCCGGTCGAGGTCGACGACAGTTGGCCCAGCAGCTTGTCCAGCGCGGCGATGGCGGCGTCCAGCGCCTTCACCGCAGCGTCCTGCGCGCCGATCTTCGCGTCCAGCGCGGCGGCAGCGGCGGCGAGGGTGTCGGCGTAGGTCTCGTAGTCGGCCCGCGCGCTGGTGCACGCGTCGGAGGACGCGTCGGCATCGCAGGCCTGCTTCTGCGCGTCGCGCAGCGCGGTGTTCTGGGTGACCGCGGCGTCCACGGTCTGCTGGGCGGTGTCGACCGCAGCCTGCCCGGCGTCGATGGCCTGCTGGGCCGCGCGCACGTCCTGCTGGGCCGTGCGGATCTGCTTGATCAGCGCCGCCGGCCCGGTGCTCGTACCTGACCCGCCGGCCGGGGGCGCCGGGGTCGCGGTCAGCGCGGTGAAGCTCGCGCTGTTGGTGCCGGGGCCGGCGGAGTTCGAACCACCACCGGACCCGGCCGAGGTCTGCCCGCTCTCGTCGGCGGCCAGCCGCTGGCGGGCGTTGGCCAGCCCCAGCTCGGCCGAGTCGACCGCGTCCTGCAGCGAGGTGGTGTCGAGGCGGGCGAGCGCCTGCCCCTTACGGACGCTCTGCCCCACCGTGACGTCGACCGCGCGGACCGTGCCCGACACCGGGAAGGAAGGCGTCACCTTGTCCGACGAGGTGATGGTGCCGGAGGCCTCGACGACCTCGGTGATCGAGGCCCGGCCGATCGTGGCGTACCGCTTGCCGGGCCCGCCCCCGCTCGTCGCCGCGAGGGCCACGGCTCCGCCCGCGCCGAGCACCACCACGCCGGCGCCGGCGGCGAGCATCCGGCGGCGCCGGGTCCGGCGGCGGCGCGACCGGGCGGCCCGCCGGTCGTCAGCCACCGCTGCCGCCCCGCAGACCGCCGAAGCCCAAGGTGCACCGGCCGTTCGTCGGGCTGGTGATCTGGACGCGGGTCGCGGTCACCGTGCCGCTCGAATCCGCCTTGCCCGCCGCCGAGACGCACTGGCCCACGGCGAGCGACTTCGCGGTCGTCGCCGCCTGCGTGGTGACCTTCGTCGTCGCGGCGACGGTCACCTGCTTGGCGGTGGTCGACGACAAGCCCGGCTGCGCGGCCGCCACGGTCAGCATCGAGCCCGACACCGCCGTCACCTTGCCGGCGGCGATCGCGCCGATGCGCCGGGTGCCGGTGCCGCCCGGGAAGCCCGACGGCCGCGCGCCGGAGGGGAAGCCGGACGGCCGGGCCCCGGACGGGAACGAGCCGCCCGACCGGTCACCCCCGGTGCGGCCGAAGCCGCCGCGGCACGACCCGTTCTGCGGCCGGCTCACGATCACCGAGGCGGCGGTGAACGCGGACGACGTCGCCGACGTGCCCGTGGCCCCGACGGCGGTCACGCACCAGCCGACAGCGATCGTCGACGCCTTGACGGCGACCATGTGGGTGAACGTGGTGCCACTCGTCCAGGTGACGGCTACCTGCCCGGTCTGCTGGTTCTGCACCTGCATGGTGCTGCCGGTGATCGCGGCGATCGTCCCGGCCGCGGCCGGCCCGCGACCGGCGCCCGGGCCGGCCGCCCGACTGCTCGACGCGCCGCCTGACGGGGAGGCCGCGCCCCTGGTCCCGGCCGCCGACGAGCCGCCGCAGGCCGCCAGGGCGAGCGCCACGGCGAGGCCACCCGCGGCGACGAGTGATCGGCGAAGCATTCGGGTGCGGGTGTCCGCGGGCATGGTCCGTCCTTCGTAGATGGGTGAGCAGGTCATTCGCTGCGCAGGGCGTCGATGGGTGACAGGCGGGCCGCGCGGGCCGCCGGGTAGACCCCGAAGCCCACGCCGATCGCGATCGCCACCGCGATCGCCAGCAGGATCCAGGGCACCGACAGGGTCACCGGGTTGTCGATCAGGTGCGGCAGCGCGATCGCGCCGCCGACGCCGGTCCCCACGCCGAGCAGGCCGCCGGTGAGGCCGAGCATCGAGGCCTCGCAGAGGAACTGGCGGCGGATGATCGCCGGCGTCCCGCCGAGCGCCTTGCGCAACCCGATCTCGCGGGTCCGCTCCTTCACCGAGACCAGCATGATGTTCATGACGCCGATGCCGCCGACGATCAGTGACAGCGCAGCGACACCGATGAGCAGCGTCGTCAGCGTGCTGTCCACCGACGAGGTCGTGCTGATCACCGACTGCTGGGTGGTGATGGAGAAGTCGGACGAGGAGGACGCCGTGATGGCGTGCCGGTACTGCAGGATCGCGTCGGTCTCCTGGTACGCCGCGCCCAGCCGGTCGGGGGCCGTCGCCTTGATGTAGATGGTCTGCACCGACGTACGGTTGGTACCGCCAACGACCCGTTGTGAGGCCGTGCTCAGTGGCACGATCGCCTGATCGTCGAGGTTCGTGGTCGAGTCCGAACCGACCGAGGTCAGCACCCCGATCACCTCGTACGGGACGCTGTTGATCGTCACCGACCGCCCGACCGGGTCGAGCGGGCCGAACAGCTCGCTCGCCGTGTCGGCGGCGAGGACGGTGACCGCGGCCGCCGACTTCTCCTCGGCCGCGGTGATGAACCGGCCGGACGACAGGTGCCGGCCGCGAACCGGCAGCCACGCGGTCGTGGTCCCGACGACGGTCGTCGTCCAGTTGGTGGAGCCGTTGACCAGCGACTGGTTGTTGCTCTGCAGGATCGGCGCGACGCCGGCGATGTCCGGCGCGGCCACCTTGGACGAGAGGGCCCGGGCGTCGGCCGTGGTCAGGGTCGACGCCGAGCCGAACCCGCCACGCACGCCGCCGGAGGTCGAACTGCCGGGCGAGACGATCAGCAGGTTCCCGCCGAGCGCCGAGAGCCGGTCGGCCACCTGCTTCTGCGCGCCCTGCCCGAGGCCGACGGTGAGGACGACGGCCGCGATGCCGATCAGGATGCCGAGCGAGGTGAGGGCCGAGCGGAGCTTGTGGTTGCGGATCGCGTCCCACCCGTTGCCGACGACGTCCCCCCACCTCACGAGCCCACCGCCGCGAGGTCGGAGACGATCGCGCCGTCCCGGATGCGGATGATCCGCGCGGCCCGCTCGGCGATCTCGGCCTCGTGGGTGATCAGCACGACGGTGCGGCCGGCCCGGTGCAGCTCGTCGAACAGCGCCAGGACGTCCGCGGTCGCCGTCGAGTCGAGGTTGCCGGTCGGCTCGTCGGCCAGGACGAGGTCCGGGTCGGTGGCCAGCGCCCGGGCCACCGCAACCCGCTGCTGCTGGCCGCCGGAGAGCTCGCCCGGCCGGTGGTCGACCCGGTCGCCGAGCCCGACCCGGTCGAGCGCGGCTCGGGCCTGCCGGTGCCGGGTGGCCCGGTCGATCGCCGCGTAGGAGAGCGGCAGCTCCACGTTGCGCAGCGCGTTCAGCGACGGCAGCAGGTTGAACTGCTGGAAGACGAAGCCGATGCGCCGGTTGCGGACCTCGGCCAGCTCGACGTCGTCCATGACGCTCACGTCCTCGCCGGCGAGCCGGTAGCTCCCGGCGGTCGCGACGTCGAGGCAGCCGATGATGTGCATCAGCGTCGACTTGCCCGACCCGGACGGGCCCATGATGGCGACGTACTCGCCCGCGTCGATCCGCAGCGAGACCCCGCGCAGGGCCTCGACCCGCACCGAGCCCATCTCGTAGACCTTGGTGACGTCCTGCAGGTCGATGACCGGCTCAGTTGCCACCCGCGCCACCCCCGCCGAAGCCGCCCCCACCCGGGAAGTTCCCGCCACCCGGGAAGCGGCCGCCACCGGGGAAGTTCCCGCCACCCGGGAAGCGGCCGGTCTGCGTGCCGCGATTGCTGGTGTTACCGGTAGTCCCCCGAAGGCGGCCGAGGGTGGTCTGCGGAACCACGATCCTGTCCCCGGCGGCCAGGCCGGACGTGATCTGCACCTGCCCGCCGGAGGTGAGTCCGGTCTTGACGGTCGCCTTCACCGTCGTGCCGTTCACCAGCTTGTCCACGTACGTGCTGCCGGAGGCGCGCTGCAGTGCCGCGGCCGGGACGACGAGCACGTCACTGAGCTGCTTGTAGATCAGCGTGGCGGTGACGCCCGCGCCGTCGTGCAGCCCGGACTGTGCCCCGGTGACGTCGACGACCACCGGATAGCTGGCCGTCCCCGAGGACGACGAGGAGACCAGCCCGATCGAGGCGATCGTCCCGTACAGCGTCTGGCTCGCGCCGTCGACCGCGAGCTGTGCCTGGTTGCCGGCCTTGATCAGCCCGACCGAGGTGGCGTCGACGGTTGCGTTGACGATCCAGGTGTCGCGGCTGATCACCAGCACCTGCGCGCCGGACGACGACGAGTTCGACCCGCCGCCGAGGCCGTTGCCGCCGCCGGAGTTGGATCCCGAGCCCGAACCGCTGCCCGACACGGACTGCCCGATGGAGAGGTTCACCTCGGCCACGACGCCGTCGATCGGCGAGGTCATGGTGGCGGACTTCAGTTGCGCCTTCGCCGAGGCGAGCTGGTTCTTCGCCGCCGTGAGCGATGCCTCGTCGGCGTTGGTCTGGGTGTCGGTCGCGCTGTTGGTCACGTCGTCGTCGACCCTCGCCTGCGCGCTGGCGACCGAGGCCTGTGCCTGGGCGACGGTCGCGGCCAGCGAGGCCGAGTCGACGCTCGCCAGCGCCTGCCCCTTCGTGACCTTCTTCCCGACCGCCGCGTAGACGTGGGTGACCGTCCCCGAGACCCCGAAGTCGAGGCTCTGCTCCTGGGCCGGGGCCAGCGTGCCGGTGGCCGAGACGCTCTGCCGGATCGTGCCGGTGCTCACCGTCTGGGTCGTCGTCGTGGCCTTCGCGGCCGACGAACCGGTCCGCGTGCCGAAGTAGATCCCGAGGCCGGTGCCGGCGACGATCACGACCGCGGTGCCGCCGGCCACCCACGGATGCCGCCGGAGGGGAAGCCTCATCGCCCGGCCTCGCTCGGGGTGGCGCGTCCGACCCGCAGCGAGTAGCCGACGCTGCGCACCGTGTGGATGAGCGGCGGGTCGAAGCAGTCCACCTTGCGGCGCAGGTGGGAGATGTAGGACTCGACGACCTGCGGGCCGCCGGCGAAGTCGTAGCTCCACACGTGCGCGAGGATCTGCGCCTTGGACACCACCTGCCCGGCGTTCAGCAGCAGGTAGCGCAGCAGGGCGAACTCGGTCGGCGACAGCTCGATGAACGCGGGGCCGCGGCGCACCTCGTGCCGCACCTCGTCCAGCTCGAGATCGGCGAGCCGGAGGACGCCGTCCCCGAGCGCCGTGCCCGGCCCGGCCGCCCCGCCGATCCGGCGGAGCACTGCTCGAATGCGAGCAACGACCTCGTCCAGGCTGAACGGCTTGTTGACGTAGTCGTCGGCGCCGATCATCAGCCCAGCGACCGCGTCCTCGGTGCGGTTGCGGGCGGTCAGGAACACCACCCCGGCGTGATCGTGCTCGCGGCGCAGCTGCCGGCACAGCTCGAAGCCGTTGATGTCGGGCAGCATCACGTCGAGCAGGATCAGCTGGGGCCGGAACGCGGCCGCGGCCGCGAGCGCCTCCGCCCCCGACCGGGCCACCCCGACCTCGAAGCCGACGAACCGCAGTCCGGTGGCCAGCAGGTCGGCGATGTCGCCCTCGTCCTCGACCACCAGGATCCGCTCGCCGGCCCCGCGCGGGATGGGCGCACCCGCCGCGAGGTAGTCGGCTTCGGCGATCATGCGGGCATCAGCGCTCCTGGTCGGTCGGTCGGTCGGTCGGTCGGTCGGTCGGGCCGGTCGTCTCGGGACGGGGACCAGCTGACCAGAGGAACCTGCACGATTCCCGACGATGAGCTAGCTGCCGGCTGTGAGCTGATGGGCCTCAGCTGTGAACCGCGGCCGGCCGGCCGGCGGCAGGGTGACCGTGAAGGTCGTTCCCTCACCGGGCGCGCTGGCGCAGGCCACCGATCCGCCGACGGCCTGGACAACGGCCAGGACGATCGCCAGCCCGAGCCCGCTGCCGCCCCGGGCGCGGGACCGCCCCGGATCGACGCGGTAGAAGCGCTCGAAGATCCGCGTGACCTGCTCCGGAGCCAGGCCGGGACCGCAGTCGGCAACGGTCACCCGGACGTCCTCCCCCGCCTCCACCCGCACCCGGACGGGCGTGCCCGCCGGGGTGTGCGTCAGCGCGTTGCCGAGGATGTTGCCGATCACCTGCCGCAGCCGGTCGGCGTCGCCGTCGATCCAGACCGGCGCGTCGGGCAGCGTCGCCTCGACCGGGCGCTCGGGGTCCCGGGCCCGGGCGTCGGCGACGGCGTCGGCCACGAGTGCGCGGATGTCGATCCGGGCGATCTGCAGCGGGCGGCGCTGGTCGAGATAGGCCAGCAGCAACAGGTCGTCGACGAGCCGCCCCATCCGCGTCGCCTCGGCCTCGATGCGGCGCATGGCCCGCTCGCCGGTCTCGGCGTCCGGCAGGGCACCCCGGCGGACCAGCTCGGCGTAGCCCCGCACCGTCGTCAGCGGCGTGCGCAGCTCATGGCTGGCGTCGGCGACGAACTGGCGCAGGGTCTCCTCGCCGTGGGCCCGGGCGGCGAAGTTGGCCTCGATCTGGGTCAGCATGTCGTTGACCGCGTCCGAGAGCCGGCCGACCTCGGTGCCGGGCGGCCCGGCCGGGACGCGGTGCGACAGGTCGCCGCGGGCGATCCGCTGGGCCGTGCGTTCGACCGCCCGCAACGGGCGCAGGCCGATGCGCACCGCGACGACCGCGACGGCCACCAGCGCGGCCAGCACGACGCCTGCGGTCACCAGGGTGATCGTGCGCAGCCGCCCCACGGTCTGCTCGAGCGACCGCAGCGAGATGGCGACGGCGACCGTCCCCGTCCCGTCGCTGTTCGGCGCGGCCCGGACCCGGAAGTCGACCGACCCGTCGGTCGAACGCACCGTGAACGGGTGGCCGTCGCGCTTGCGCACCTCGGCGAGGGTCAGTCCGGCGAGATCGGGAGTAGCCTCGCCGGGTTGCAGCGAGCCGCCGAGGCGCTGGGTCACCTTGCCCTTCGCATCGAGGACGGTGAACAGCAGTGGCGTCGGCAACTGCGACCGGGGCCGCTCGGTGCCCGGCGGCGGGCTGCGGCGGGCGTCGGGCGCGAACCGGGCCGTGGCGACGACGCCGACCCGCAGCTGCTGGTCGACCTGTCGCAACAGGTAGTCGTGCAGCAGCGACACCCCGGCGAAGCCGGCGATGGTCAGCGCGATCGCCGACAGCCCGACCGCGGCCGCGACCAGGCGGGTGCGCAGCGACCAGCGGCCGACCGGGAGCCGCTGGACGAGGCGAGGCAGGCGGGGCACGGGACCGGATGGTGCCGCACCCGGGTGAGAATCAGTGCAGGACTCGTATCCTTCGACGCGTGCCGGAGATCGTCGAGCTGCTCGCGTCGCCGGTGCACCGCTACGAGGGCCGGCCCAGCGACGGGCCGGCCCCGGCCCCGCCCGGCGAGCTGGTCGAGGAAATCGAGATCCGGGCCGGGCTCGGCATCGTCGGCGATCGCTACTTCGGACGGACGGCCCACCGCGACGCGTCGATCACGCTGATCGCGGCCGAGTCGCTGCCGCCCGGCGTCGGGCTCGCACAGACGCGGCGCAACGTGCTCGTCCGCGGGATCCCCGTCGACACCCTGGTCGGTCGCACGCTGACACTGGACTCCGGCGTGGGACCGGTGGTGCTCGCCGTGCGCCGCGCCGCGAACCCGTGCGCGTGGCTGGACGTCGCCATCGCGCCCGGCACCCGAGACGCGTTGCGCGGGAAGGGCGGGGTCCGGTGCACACCCATGACGGACGGCCGGCTCACGGTCGGCGCCGTGCGCGTCGAGGTGCACGACGATCCGCCCCCCGGCCCACCCGCACGCTGAGGGTTCCCGCGGCTACGATCCGCACCACGTCGTATCGGTTGCATCACGTCGCCCGGGACCGCGGTATCGGGCCGCGGCCGTTCGGCTCCTGCTCGTCACCACCCGGCGCCCGGCCGGGACGGCAGCGGAGTGGAGTTGCGATGAAGCGGACACAGGCGATCGCCGCGCTGGGGGCGGCCGGGGTCCTGGCCGGGTGCGCATCCTCGGCGGTGGGCGGGCACGGCAGCGCGGCCGGCTCCCCGCCCGCGAGGGCAACGTCGGTCACCTCGGCGAGCGCGCCACCGAGCTCCACCGCCGCTGCACCGTCGTCCTCCCCGGCCCGCCCGGCCACGACGGCCGCCCCACCGAGCGCCAGCGCACCCGCTTCGTCGAGCGCACCACCGGCCGGCTTGATCGGGCAATGGGACGGCCACGGCCGCCATCTCGTCATCCGGGCCGACGGGACGGTCGTCGTCAACTTCCGCACCTACGTCGACTGCACGTCGACCGTCACGACCGGCTGCGACCGGGTCATCGGCAACGAGATCCACGACGGCGGGCACGTCCTCGGGCACATCACCAAGGTCGTCAACGCGACCACGGTGATCGTCACGGTCGCCTCGACCACGGATCCCGCCGCGATCCCGGCCGGCCCGGTCCGGCTCGGCCACGACCTCACCCATCACGCCGTGGCCCTGTTCGCGGGCGACTTCAACGGCGTGCCGTTCTGCAGCGCCGAGTCGCCGTCCGGCTACTGCGGCGCGTGACCCCGTCGCGTTGGGTGGTCAGTCCGGACCTGAGTGGTCAGTCCTACCTGACCACTCAGGTCCGGACTGACCACCCAACGCGGGAGGGCACCGAACAGCGCCGTTGACTTGACTCGATCCAGAAAAGGGGTGAAGACTCGCAGGGTGCCGACGCAGCCCGAGATCGAGCAGTTGCTGCGCGGCGCCGCCCTGCGGGTCACCCGTCCCCGCATGGCCGTACTCACGGCCGTGTACGACCATCCGCACGCCGACACCGACTCGATCATCGGTGCCGTCCGGGCCGAGCTGGCCGACGTGTCCCGGCAGGCCGTGTACGACGTGCTCAACGCCTTGACCGCCACCGGCCTGATCCGGCGTATCGAACCGGCCGGCTCGGTCGCGCGCTACGAATCACGGGTCGGGGACAACCACCACCACGCCGTCTGCCGGTCGTGCGGCACCATCGCCGACGTCGACTGCGCCGTCGGCGACGTCCCCTGCCTCACGGCCTCGGACGGCCACGGCTTCGCGATCGACGAGGCCGAGGTCATCTACTGGGGGCACTGCCCCAACTGCACCACCGTCCCGAGCTCCTGACACCTGAATCAACCGCACCGACCACCGGAAGGACCCCCGTGCCTGAGAACCACGATGCCGTCGTAGGAGACATGCAGTCGGAGGACAGCGAGGGCCTGTGCCCCGTCGTCCACCGCGTCACCCACCCGACCGAGGGCGCGGGGAACCGCACCTGGTGGCCGAACCAGCTCAACCTCAAGATCCTGCGGAAGAACCCGCCCGTCGCCAACCCGATGGGCGCGGACTTCGACTACGCCGCCGCGTTCAGGACCGTCGACCTCGACGCCCTGCGCGCCGACATCGAGCAGGTGATGACGACCTCGCAGGACTGGTGGCCGGCCGACTACGGCCACTACGGGCCGTTCTTCATCCGCATGGCCTGGCACAGCGCCGGCACCTACCGCATCCATGACGGCCGGGGAGGCGCCGGCGCCGGGCAGCAGCGCTTCGCCCCGCTGAACAGCTGGCCCGACAATGCCAGCCTCGACAAGGCCCGCCGGCTGCTCTGGCCGGTCAAGAAGAAGTACGGCCGCACCGTCTCGTGGGCCGACCTGATCGTCTTCGCGGGCAACTGCGCGCTCGACTCGATGGGCCTGCAGACGTTCGGCTTCGGCGGCGGCCGCGCTGACGTCTGGGAGCCGGACGAGGACGTCTACTGGGGCCCCGAGGACACCTGGCTCGGCGACGACCGCTACACCGGCGACCGTGAGCTCGAGAACCCGCTGGCCGCGGTGCAGATGGGGCTCATCTACGTCAACCCGGAGGGCCCGAACGGCACCCCGGACCCGCTCGCCTCGGCCCGGGACATCCGCGAGACGTTCCACCGCATGGCGATGAACGACGAGGAGACGGTCGCCCTGATCGCCGGCGGCCACACGTTCGGCAAGACGCACGGCGCCGCCGACCCGAACCAGTACGTCGGCCCCGAGCCCGAGGGGGCGCCGCTCGAGCAGCAGGGCCTCGGCTGGAAGAACACCTTCGGCACCGGCAAGGGCGCCGACACGATCACCAGCGGGCTCGAGGGGGCCTGGACGCCCACGCCGCGGACGTGGGACAACTCGTTCTTCGAGACCCTCTTCGGGTACGAGTGGGAGCTCACGAAGAGCCCGGCCGGTGCCTGGCAGTGGAAGCCGAAGGACGGCGCCGGGGCGGGCACCGTCCCGGACGCCCACGACCCGTCGCGGACCCACGCCCCCACGATGCTGACCACCGACCTCGCCCTGCGGCTCGACCCGATCTACGAGCCCATCTCGCGCCGCTTCCTCGAGAACCCGGACCAGTTCGCGGACGCCTTCGCCCGTGCCTGGTTCAAGCTGACGCACCGCGACATGGGTCCGATCGAGCGTTACCTGGGCTCGCTCGTCCCGCAGGAGACCTTGGTCTGGCAGGACCCGGTCCCGCCGGTCACGCACGAGCTCGTCGGGCCGGCGGAGATCGCCGACCTCAAGAGCCGGCTGCTCGGCTCCGGCCTGACCGTCTCCCAGCTCGTGAACACGGCATGGGCGTCGGCGTCGACGTTCCGCGGCAGTGACAAGCGCGGCGGCGCGAACGGGGCCCGGATCCGGCTCGAGCCGCAGAGCGGCTGGGAGGTCAACAACCCGGACGAGCTCGCCACGGTGTTGCGCACCCTCGAGGGCATCCAGCAGGCGTTCAACGCCGAGCAGGCCGGCGGCTTGCAGATCTCGCTGGCCGACCTGATCGTGCTCGGCGGTTGCGCGGGCGTCGAGCAGGCGGCGAAGGACGCCGGTCACGACATCGAGGTGCCGTTCCGGCCCGGCCGCACGGACGCGACCCAGGAGCAGACCGACGTCGAGTCCTTCGCGGCGATGGAGCTGTCCGCCGACGGGTTCCGCAACTACCTCGGCAAGGGCAACCGGCTTCCGGCCGAGTACCTGCTGCTCGACCGGGCGAACCTGCTCACCCTCAGCGCCCCGGAGATGACCGTCCTCGTCGGCGGGCTGCGCGTGCTCGACGCGAACTACCAGCAGTCGCCGCTCGGCGTCCTCACCTCGCGGCCGGGGTCGCTGACCAACGACTTCTTCGTGAACCTGCTCGACCTCGGTACGGAGTGGAAGCCGGCGAGCGAGGATGCGGAGACATTCGAGGGCAGCGACCTCGCCACCGGCGAGCGGAAGTGGACCGGCAGCCGGGTCGACCTGGTCTTCGGTTCGAACTCCGAGCTGCGGGCGCTGGCCGAGGTCTACGCGAGCGATGACGCGCAGGAGAAGTTCGTGCGCGACTTCGTCGCCGCGTGGGACAAGGTCATGAACCTCGATCGGTTCGACCTCGGCTGATCGGTGCGGTCGTGACGGGCGGGGCACCCCGCGGGCTCAGCTCGCCGGGTGCCCCGTCTCGTTGCCCGCGCGTCAGCGGCTGAGCTGCGGGGCCCGGGCACCGGCGGCCGAACCGCTCGGTGCCGGGCGGGTTTGCGCGTGCAGCATCAGCAACAGCCCCGCGGCCGCCAGCGCGGCGACCGCCTCGCCCCACACGCTCAGCGTCTTGCCGGCCGGGGCCCAGTACGGGTCGTACAGGTTCGGGACCGGCCCGAACGATCCGACGTCCACGTACCGGTAGAGCACGACCAGGGCCGCTCCCCCACCGGCCACGACGAACGCGAGCGCCGCCGTCCAGCGCCGCGGCCGCACGGCCAGGGCGAGCGCGGCCACGATCGCCCCGATGGCCTCGGCCCGGAACAGCTCGGCCTCGTTCAGCGTGCTGGTCTTGTTGTTCTTGAAGGCCGAGGCCAGGTCGAGGTGCACCCAGGCATCGATGACCAGGCCGATCACCACGACGACGATCAGCGCCACCTGCACCATCGACCGTTTCCGAGCATCCATCGTCGTACCGTCCTCGCGGAGTCCTCGCGCCGCCCGAGTTCGCGCGGCCTGATACCAACTAGGACGGAATGCGGCGCGGCCCGGTTCACCGCATCCGGACGCCGGTGCGGAAGTAGTGGCCCGCGTCGAGGTCCTCGATCAGCCCCGGGTGGGTCGGCTGCCAGCCCAGCAGCTGCCGGGTGAGGTCGTTCGACGCCTGCGAATCGACGGCGAAGAACGCCCCGAGCCAGCCGAAATGGTCGCTCGCCTGCTCGGCCGGGACGGAGACGACCGGCAGGTCCAGCCCGCGCCCGATCGCCTCGGCAATCGCGCGGGTCGGCAGGCCCGGCTCGGCGACCGCGTGCAGCACCGAGCCGGCCGGAGCGTCCTCGACCACCCGCCGGACGAGGTCGGCCGCATCGAACCGGTGCACGGCCGACCACCGGTTGGCGCCGTCACCGACGTAGCCGGAGACGCCCTTCTCCCGCGCGACGTCGACCAGGGTGGCGACGAAGCCGTGGTCACCGGCACCGTGGACGGTCGGGGCGAAGCGGACCACCGACGCCCGCACGCCGTTCGCGGCGAAGGCCAGCGTCGCCCGGGCGTTCGCGATCCGCGGATGCCGCGACGGGTCCGGCTCGTCACGCTCGGTGCCGACCTCGCCGGGCGGGGCGAGGCCGAGCGTCCCCGCTGCGATGACGAACGGCCGGTCGGTGCCGGCCAGGGCCGCACCGATGGCGTCGATCGCCTGCCGGTCCGTCCGGGCCGCATCCGCCATCCGGGAGAAGTCGTGGACGTAGGCGAGGTGGATGACCCCGTCCGACGCCTCGGCGCCGGCCCGCAGGCTGTCCGGATCGTCGAGACCGCCGCGGTGCACCTCGGCGCCGAGGGCGGTGACGGTGTCCGCCGAGGCGTCCGACCGGGCCAGGCCGAGGACCTCGTGCCCGGCGTTGATGAGCTCGGGGACGACGGCCGATCCGATCCAGCCCGATGCCCCGGTGACGAAGACGCGCATAAGTACCTCCGTGATGTCACTTGATGACATCGACCGTATCAGGTGATGTCACTGTCTGCCATGACTAGACTCGTCCCATGGGCCGATGGGAGCCGGACGCGAGCGGGCGCCTCCGCCAGGCGGCAATGGACCTCTACGTCGAGCGCGGCTACGAGCAGACGACCGTCGCTGAGATCGCGCAGCGGGCCGGGCTGACGGCCCGCACGTTCTTCCGCTACTTCGCCGACAAGCGCGAGGTGCTCTTCGCGGGGTCGGAGGTGCTGCAGGAGGAGATGGTGGGCGCGCTCGAGGGCGCGCCGGCCGCGGCGCCGCCGATCGAGGCCGTTGCGCTCGCGTTGGATGCGGCCGCCGCGCTGCTGGGTGACCGGCGCGGTTACGCCCGGCGGCGGCAGGCCGTGATCGCCGCCAACGCCGAGCTGCGCGAGCGCGAGCTGATCAAGCTGGCCTCGCTGTCCGCCGCACTCGCCGCCGGCCTGCGCCGGCGGGGGGTCGCCGATCCGCAGGCGAGCCTCGCCGCCGAGGCCGGGATCGCGGTGTTCCGGGTGGCCTTCGAGGGCTGGGTGCACGCCCGTCGCAACCGGGATCTCGCCGAGGTCATGCGCGAGTCGCTCGACCAGTTGACGGACCTCACGGCGGCCCGCTGAGGTCGGGCCGGCCTATCGCCGGTCGGCAGAATGCGCGGCGTCGTCCGCATCGCCCACTCGACCTCGTGACCGCTCACCGTCCTCGCGGTTCGCCGACCGCGGCGCCTACTTCAGCCGGCCGACGACAGCGGCGTCAGCCGCCGACAGCGGCGGCGGATCGAGCTGGAAGGCCCAGGTCGGCAGGTACAGCTTGAGGTAGTCGGGCGAGGGTTTGCGGGTCGTGCGATCGGTCGGGCGGCTGGCCCGGTCACCGGAGGTGCCGACCCAGATCGGCGTCCCGTTGGGCAGGTCGGCGGTCGGGATCCGGCCCCGCCCGGCCGGCAACTGGAACGTCGGGGCGGTCAGGTTCTTGGTGTACGTCATGCCGTGCAGTGTGTTCAGGGCCGCCTGCCACTCGGCCGCGGCCCCGGAGCTCCAGGCGGGCAGGTCGACGACGGGCAGGCCGGCCGGGGCTACGTGCGGGGCGAGCCGCTGCGCCCCCGGACCGAGCGCCAGCAGCACCGCCAGCCCGCGATTGCCGGCCTTGACCCGTTTCAGGATCTCGGCGTGCAGCGCCCGCACGGCGAGGTTGTCCACCAGTGCGTTGCGCCGGGCGGCGCTGAGGTCGCTGACGTCGACCGGCACCGTGCGCAGGATCAGGTAGCGGGTGGTCAGCCCCGCCGCGGTGAGGAACGTCTGCAGCCGTTGACCGGCCTCGCCGCAGAGAGCGCGCGCGGTGAACAGGTCGTCCGGCCCGGCCGGGTCGGCGAGCACGACGACGCTCACCCGGGTGAACCGTCCGCGGTAGGACGGGCCGACACCGAAGTAGGCGTCGGAGGTGACGCCGAGGCCGGCGAAGTCGGGCCACCCCAGCCCGGGCTCGCCCCCCATCAGCAGTCGCGCGTACGCCGCAGGCGGGCCCGGGTCGAAGCGCCGCGGGAAGTGCCGCGGAGGCTCCACCGGCACGTCGCCGGCCGCGTCGGTGAACCCGTCCGCGCTGCCTCCGGCGGTGTAGGTGTAGTTCAGCGACGCACCGGCGCCGCTGTACTTCCCGTGGGCCGAGAAGATCTGGATGCTTCGCTGGTTGTCCCCGCGGTTGGACGACGTCGCGCCCCGCCCGAGCCGCGGGCAGGTGCCGAACGGGAAGTCGCCGTACGGGGACGGGTCGCTGCCGTAGGTGAAGGCCTCGGCCAGGTCCCGGTGCACGCCCGCATCCGCGGGCAGCCAGGTCGGGTCGGCGGCGATCCAGGTGCCGATCTGGGTGATCGCGCGGATGAAGTCGGCCTTGATCGCGCCGCCACCGCCCGCGGTGATCCCGCCCGGATGCAACACCCCCAGGAACCGGACCCCGGCCAACGGGCCACCGCACGCGGCCAGGTGGAGCTTGGCCGGGTCGGCCTGGCCGCCGTGGGACTCGATCCAGGTCGCGACCGATTCCTTCGCCGCCTCACCCACCGCGATGACGAGTTCGAGCGGGCCTCCGGCCACCTTGTCGAACATCGCGTTGCGGTGGATCACGATCGGCGAGACGGGGTTCTGCGCCAGTTGCCGCAGCACGCCGGTGTACTGCCCGAAGATCGGGTAGACGAACGTGTTCATGAACAGGTAGGAGCGGGCGATGCCGATGTGGTTGAGCAGGTGCTGCATCCGGGCACCGGTGCCGCCGGTGAACGAGCGGTGCGACAGCGACTCGTCCTGGGCGCCCTCCTGCCCGATCAGCAGCACCCGGGCCGTGCCGTCGAGGCGGCCGCGGTAGAACATCGGCCCGAAGTGCCAGCGGAAGGCCTCCTTGACCGCGACGGCTCGGCCCAGGCCGCGGTAGTTCGGCGTGGCGGCGAACAGTTCCGGCCAGCCGCTGGTCGGCGCCGGGCCCGGGTCGTAGTCCCACGGGTCGCCGCGCCGGTCGATCACGGGACCACCGTCAGGCCGTCGCGGATCTCCTGCGACAGGTTGTTCTCGACCGCCAGTGTCTGCCAGTAGGCGTGGTTCTGGACGGCGGTCAGCGGGTCGAGTGGCAGTGCCGGCAACGGCGCGGACGCTGCGGCCGCGGCCGCCATCGCGCCGGTGCGGGGAACCATGGCGACGGGCAGGTTCGGGCCGGTCAGCTTGCCCCGGTAGGGCAGGTGCGGGCGCGGGGTCAGCCCGTTGTCGATGACTCCGGACGCCGCGAGCAGGGCGCCTCGCCTGCGGCGGCGCGGCGCCGGTCGCGCCGCCCTCGGCCCGCTGCCGTTCGGCGTCGGGTGACCGGCGTTCGGCAGGTCGTGCAAGGCGGTCGTCAGGGTGCTGATCGCGTCGGCGACGCTCACCTGGGCGACGTCGGGGTCGGCGGTCGTCTGGGCGAGGTTGAGGATGCGGTGCCGCCGGCCGATCCTGACGTCCTCGCCCGCGATGCCGAGCTTGCCCATCAACTTCGTGGTGCCCGACCGCGGGATGCCGTTGATCACGACGAGGTTCACGTCGTTCTCGTTGGCGTCGATGACGGTGCGGCACGGATCACCGGCGGTGCCGGCGATGGCGATCAGATCGGCCTTCTTGCCGGCCTCGAGGGTGCCCAGCTGCGACTGCCAGCCGAGCATGGCCGCCGGCGACGAGGTGGCCATCGCCAGCAGGTCGTGGTCGGTGAGGCTGACGCCGTCGAGGTCCGCGACCAGGCGGGCGACCTTCAGCTCTCCGAGCAGGTTCTTGCTGCCCGACGGGGACCAGTCCGAACCCAGCGCGATCGGCACGCCGGCGGCGATCGCGTCCCCGAAGGCGGCGGTCCGGCCGTAGAGCAGCAGGTTCGACAGCGGCGACCAGACCATCGACCCGCCGTGCTCGGCGTACACGTCGAAGTCCGCTCTGGTGAGCGCAGCGCAGTGGATGCCGATCAGGTTCTCGGTGATCGCCCAGCGGCCGGCGGCCAGCTTCAGCGACAGGAAGTGCTGGCGGGACCGGGCGTCGGTTCCTTCGGCCAGGTGCAGCAGCAGCTTCTGGGTCCCGGACAGCCGGGCCAGGAAGCGTTCCCCGTCGGTGGCGTCCACGTCGGCGATGTGGGTCGTGGCGGCCGGCAGCGCGGGGTCACCGGTCGACTCGACGTTGCGGACCAATCCCCGGAACAGCTTCACGATTCCGGGATCGACGGCGAGCGCGACCCCTTGGCTCGTCGTCGTCCCGCCGAGCAGGCAGCGCACCTCGACGTAGCGGACGATCGCGGGGACGACGTCCGGGTCGCGGCCGAGCACGCCCATCGGGCCGGACACGAGCCGGTGGTAGTCCTTCGTGCTCGAACTGCTCCACTGGGCGCGGTCGGTGAACAGCTTCGGAACCCGCCACAGCGGCAGGACGTCGTAGGGCAGGTGGTTGTGCAGTTCGATCAACCCCGGGCAGATCGTCGAGGCGGTGCGCACGACCGGGACGTCCGCGAAACCGTCCGGGGGTGGCGCGTGCTCGTCGAGCACCGCGGTGATCACGCCGTCGCGCGCGTACAGCACACCGTGCTCCAGCACCGTGGCTTGAGCGTCCATCGTGACCACCCGCCCGGCCAGGGCGATCGGGGTGCTGACGGCAGGGTCGATGACTGCGGCCATGGCTGGTCCTTCCGGCAAAAGATCCAGACTGGGTGCCCTAGGTGTAGACCTCCCGGGCAAGCCGGGTCAATGAGTCGAAGGGCGCAACCGTGTGCGTGCAAGCAGGAATCACCGCGGCGGCTTGAGCACCGCAAACGGATCGGTAACGGTCAGCTCCCGGCTGGCGAACCGGTAGACCGAGGCCGGCCGCCCGCCCGCCTGCCCCGAGGACGCGGTGCGGTTCGTGGCGGCGATGACGTGGCGGCGGGTGAGTACCCGGGCGAGGTTCGTGGGGTCGATTTCATGACCGAGCGCCGCGCTGAACAATTCGCGCAACTCGGCGATGGTGAACTCGCCGGGAGCGAGTGCGAAACCGATGTTCGTGTACGACAGCTTGGCGCGCAGCCGGGCGATCGCGGCCTCGATGAAGAAGTGATGGTCGAACGCCGTGGCCGGAAGTTCGTCGACCGGGTGCCAGGCGGTGTCGGAGGGGAATGCGGCCTGGACGTCGGACGGGACGAGCCCGAGGTAGGCCGTCGCCAGCACCCGGGCGCGGGGATCACGGTGCACCGCGCTGTGGGTCGCCAGTTGCTCGATGTAGGCGAGCTCACGGACGTCCACCTTCGTCGCCAGATGGCGGGCGATGGCTTCACGCAGCCGCTCGGTCGGCTCCACGCCGCCGCCCGGCAGCGCCCACCTGCCGCGGTAGGGGGCACGGGCCCGCTTCCACAGCAGCACCGACAGCCGGCCGTCACGCACGGAGAGCACGGTGGCGAGCACCTCGTGCGGATAGCTCGGCCAGGTGATCGAGTCGCTCCCCGAAGTATTCGGCACGGCGGCCATGTTAGTGTTCGGGTAGTTATCGACTTATAGACGAAAACCTCAAGGAGGGCGCGATGCGCACGCCGACGATGACGTGGCAGGACGAAGTCCGCGAGCTTGCCCGGGCGCGGGACGCGGTCGTGTTGGCGCACAACTATCAGGAACCGGCGATCCAGGATGTCGCTGACCACGTCGGTGATTCGCTCGCGCTCTCCCGGATCGCCGCCCGTACCGACGCATCGACGATCGTCTTCTGCGGTGTGCATTTCATGGCTGAGACCGCCAAGCTGCTCAGCCCGGAGAAGACGGTGCTCATCCCGGACGCTCGGGCCGGATGCTCGCTCGCCGACACCATCGACGTCGAGCAGTTGCGCGCGTGGAAGCAGGAGAACCCGGACGCCGCCGTCGTCGCGTACGTCAACACGTCGGCCGCGGTGAAGGCCGAGTCGGACATCTGCTGCACCTCGTCCAACGCGGTCGAGGTGGTGGAGACGATCCCGGTCGAGCGGCCCGTACTCTTCCTGCCCGACCAGTTCCTCGGCGAGCACGTCCGGCGCCGCACCGGGCGCGAGAACATCTCCGTGTGGCTCGGCGAGTGCCACGTGCACGCCGCGATCAGTCCCCGCGACATCCGCACGATGGTCGCGGCCCATCCCGACGCCGAGCTGCTCGTCCACCCCGAGTGCGGCTGCGCGACGTCGACCGTCTGGCTGGCCGGCGAGGGCGAGCTGCCGCCCGAGCGGACCCACATCCTGTCCACCGGCGGGATGCTCGCCGCGGCCCGGACGTTGACCGCACCCACCGCGCTCGTGGCCACCGAGATCGGCATGCTGCACCAGCTCGGCAAGGCGAACCCGCACACCCGGTTCGTGCCGGTGAATCCGCGGGCGTCGTGCCGGTTCATGAAGATGACCACCCCCGACGTGCTGCTGCGCTGCCTGCGCGAGGGGCGGGACGAGATCACCTTGCCGCCGGATGTCGCGGCGCCGGCCCGGCGGGCGGTCGAGCGGATGATCGCCATCGGGACGCCGGGCGGTGGCGAGTGAGCCGCGCAGTCGACGTCCTCGTCATCGGCTCCGGCGTCGCCGGGCTGTCGACCGCGCTCGGCCTGGCCGGTGTGCGGCAGGTGCTGGTGCTGAGCGCCGGCGACGGGAGTTCACCCTGGGCGCAGGGTGGGGTGGCGGCGGCGTTCGGCTCCGACGAACCCCTCGACCATCAACACGACACCGAGGTCGCCGGCGTCGGAATGTGCGACGAGCGGAACACCCGAACGCTGGCCGAGGACGCCCCGCTGCGGGTCGCGGAGCTCATCGGCCTCGGTGCCGCACTCGATCGCCGCGCGGACGGCTCGCTGTCGCGCACCCTCGAAGGTGGCCACGGCCGGGCGCGGGTCGTGCACGCCGGCGGCGACGCGACCGGCGCCGAGGTGCATCGCGCGCTGTGCGCGGCCGCGGCCGAGCGGGAGATCGAGTTCCTTGCCGGTCGAGCCGTGACCCTGACGACGTCGACCACGGGGACGGTCACCGGTGCGTTGGTCGAGACCGTGGGCGGCCTCATCGAGGTCAGCGCACGCGCGGTCGTGCTGGCAACGGGCGGCATCGGCAACGCCTACTTGGCGAGCACCAACCCGCCCGCAGTGCGCGGTGACGGGATCGCCCTGGCACTGCGGGCAGGCGCGACGCTCGTCGACATGGAGTTCGTCCAGTTCCACCCGACCGCGCTCCACACCGGCGCGACTCGGGGCCAGCTTCCGCTGGTCACCGAAGCGGTACGCGGCGAGGGTGCAGTACTACGCGACGCCGGCGGCCGCCCGATCATGGCCGGTCGGCACCGGCTGGCCGACCTCGCGCCGCGGGACGTGGTGGCCCGGGAGATCGAGGCGGCCATGCGCCGGGACGGCACCCCGAACGTCTGGCTGGACGCCACCGGCGTGGCCGCCGACGTGCTGAACCGGCGGTTCCCCACCGTCCTGGCATCGTGCGCGAGGATCGGCCTGGACATGACCCGGGAGCCGATCCCGGTGGCGCCGGCGGAGCATTTCCTGTGCGGCGGCGTGCGCGTCGACCACGCCGGCGCCACCGACGTCCCCGGCCTGTACGCCGTCGGCGAGGTCGCGGCCACCGGCGTGCACGGGGCCAACCGCCTCGCCTCGAACAGCATGCTGGAGGGGATGGTCTTCGGTCGCCGCGTCGCTGCGGCGCTCACCCTCGACCTTCCCCCGATGGACGTCAGCGCGGACGGCGAACCGGTGCCGGTCGACCCGCAGCCCGATCGGGTCAGGACGATCCTGTCCAAGTACGCCGGCATCCGCCGCGACGCCGCCGGTCTCCACGCCGCCGAGGACGAACTACGCGACCTCCCACCCGCGCCGCTCGTCCTCGTCGCCCGCAGCATCATCGCTGCGGCGGCCGCCCGTCACGAGAGCCGCGGCTGCCACTGGCGTACCGATCACCCCCATGCCGACCCGCGCTGGGAGCGGCATCAATCCGTGCGACTCACTCCGGACGGCCACGTCGCCGTCACCTCCACGGCCGAGCCGGTCGCCCACTGACTTCACAAGAGGTACTCGCAATGACCAGGAATTCGCAGCAAGCTTCGTTGCCGCCGGATGCGGTGGCCCGCGCCGTGGCGGCCGCGCTGGCCGAAGATCACACCGCCCACGACGTGACGACCCGGTGGACCGTTCCGGTCGGCCTACGCGGCCACGGTCACGTCGAGGCGAGAGCGGCCGGCACGATAGCCGGGCTGCAGATCGTCAAAGAGGTGTTTCGCCAGATCGACGCCGAGGTGCAGGTGTGTGCACTGGTACGCGACGGCGATCGCCTACCGGCCAGTGAACACGTGCTCGAGGTCGACGGTCCGGCCCGGTCGATCCTGACCGGGGAACGAGTCGCGCTCAACTTCCTGCAACGACTCAGCGGCATCGCCACCGCTGCGGCGGGCTACGTGGCCCGCGTGCACGACCTCCCCGTCAAGATCCTGGACACCCGGAAGACCGCGCCGGGGCTGCGGTTGCTCGACAAGTACGCCGTGGCCTGCGGCGGCGCGACGAATCACCGGCCCGACCTGTCGGCGATGGTGCTGATCAAGGAGAACCATCTGGCCGCCGCCGGCGGTGTCGTACCGGCGGTGCGGGCCGTGCGCCGACGCCTCTTCGATCGCCCGGGCCGGGACGTGCAGGTCGAGGTGGAAGTCGCGACGGTGGACCAGGCCCGCCAGGCGCTGGAATGCCACGTCGACTGGATCCTCCTGGACAACATGGCGCTCGGCGACATCGCCGCGGTCGTCCGGACCCGCGACGCCGACCCGGGCTATGCCGGCATCCGGCTGGAGGCATCGGGCAACGTCACCCTGCGTTCGGTCCGCCCGATCGCGCTCTGCGGGGTCGACGCAATCTCGGTGGGCGCGCTGACCCACTCGGCGGTTGCCCTTGACCTCAGCCTGCTGGTCGAGCCGCGGTTCGGAGGCCGGTGGACAGGGCGGCCGGCCGCATAGCCCCGAGCCGCCGCGGTGGCCGGCCAGGGGGCGGGGCCGCAGGCCGCTCAGTCCGCAGCGACCTCGAGCTGCACCTCGAACTCGGCGACCGCCTTGTGCTCCCACGCCCGTCGCTTGACCAGCCGCAGCAGCCAACGCCCCCCGCGCGCCGGAACGAAGGTCAGCCGCCGGACGCCTGCGGCGCCGGCCGGGTGGGTCGCACCGTCGTAGTCGTCCGCGGTCAGCGGCAGCGCAACCTCGTCGACGTCGGCCTGCCACCGGTAACCGGTCGTCGGGCTCTCGGCCAGGACGACCGTGACCGGTTCCCCGATTCGGACGTGGCGCACCGCCCCGGCGTCGTCCTGGGTCAGGTCCACGTCGCGACCGTACCGCGCAACGAGGGCCGACCGGCCGTTGTATCAGATCGGGCCGGCGAGGACTCTGACAGAGCGACCGGCCGACTTCGACCGGCCCTCGATCACAACCACCCGGAGGTTGTCATGATCAACGGTCTGCTCGACAGCGGGAAGCTGTACCGGAAGTACGACGAGGAGCCCCGCGCCGGCGCCCGCCTCGGTCGCAACATCTGGCTCGACGGCCGCAGCCTGGCGCACATGGTCGAGAACGACGTGCACGAGATGGGCAAGGCACTCAGCGACCAGGGGTGGGAGAGGGTCATCGCCGTCCTCGACCAGGGTGAGCTCGGATCGTGCACCGCCAACGCCGGCACCGGGGCGCTCGGCACGCAGCCGTTCTACGACTCCGTCGGCCGCGAGGCGCTCCCGTCGTCCGACGCCGGCGAGCTGGAGAAGTACGCCGTGCAGCTCTACGAGGACGCGACCGTGATCGACGGCTACCCGGGCAGCTACCCGCCGGACGACACCGGCTCGTCCGGGCTGGCCATCTGCAAGGTGCTCAAGAGCCGCAGCATCATCAAGGGCTACCGCTGGGCCCGCTCGCCCTACGGCTTCCTGCGGCTGCTCCAGCACGGGCCCGTGCTGCAGGGGATGCCCTGGTACAAGGCGTTCTTCGAGCCGGACAAGGACGGCTTCATCGACGCCGACCCGAACTGGTCGGGCAGCGGGCTCGCCGGCGGTCACGAGATCGAGGCGGTCGGCGTCGAGCTCGACGCCAAGGACGCCTTCGACAGCGTCATCACCTACGTCAACAGCTGGGGTACCGGCTGGGGTGACAACGGCCGGTTCCGGATGCGGCTGCGGACGTACGAGCAGCTCAGCGGCGTCGACCTGAAGCAGTACGTGGTGTAGCTACTTCCCGGTGCATACTCCGGGGATGAGCGAGCACGAGGGCGATCGCGAGACCGACACCGGCGCTGATCGGTTCAAGCGACTGCCCGAACCGGTCAGGCTCGAGGACACGGTCGAGAGTCACGCGACCGAGACCGCCCGCGACCCCGAGGGCGGCCGGGACACCGACCGCGACTTCATGATCCGTTACTCCGGCGGCTGACCGGAGGCGCCGAAGAGTCAACTCCCCCGGCGGGGCGAGCCCAGGCTGCGCCGCAGGACGCGCGCGAGCAGGGCGACGGCGGCCGGGTAGGCCCGTTCGGACGGCCGCGAGAAACCGATGAGCAGGCCCGGCCGGGCGTCCCGCTCGTCGTGCCAGTGCCGGCGAAGCCCTTCGAGGACGAGCCCCTCCGCGGCCGCGGCCGCGATCACGTCCTCCTCGGACGGCCCGCCCGCCGGCAGGCGCACCGCCGCCTGCAGGCCGGCGGCGATGCCGGTCACCAGCTGCGGCTCCACCTGATCGAGGGTCTCGACCAGCAGGTCGCGGCGGCGCCGGTACCGCAGCCGCATCGTGCGGACGTGCCGGTCGTAGTCGTGGCTGGTGATCAGGTCGGCGAGCGTGAGCTGCGTCGTGGCCGGCGCCGCGAGGTCGACGAACATCTTCGTGTCGCACAGCGGCTCCACCAGGCGGCCCGGCAGCACCATCCAGCCGAGCCGCACCCCCGGAGCCAGGGTCTTCGACGCGGTGCCGACGTAGACGACGTGGTCCGGGGCCGTCCCTTGCAGGGCCCCGATCGGCTGGCGGTCGTAGCGGAACTCGCCGTCGTAATCGTCCTCGATGATCAACCGGTCGTTCGCCCGCGCCCACGTCGTGAGCGCGTGCCGCCGGCTCGGGTGCATCGTGACGCCGGTCGGGAACTGGTGGGCCGGCGTGACCAGCAGGCCGGCGAGGTCGTCGGTGGTCAGCTCGGCAAGGTGGTCGGCCGACGCGCCGAACTCGTCCACCCGCACGCCCGACGACCTGCTGCCCGGCCCGCTCCATCACCGGCCGGTGCAGCGCGAAGCCGGGGTCCTCCGTGGCCAGGGTCCGCTGCCCGGCGCCGGCCAGGGTCGCGCTGAGCAGGAAGAGGGCCTGGGTCGCGCCGGCGGTGATCATCACCTGCTCGGGCGCGGCCTGCACGCCGCGGGTCCGTGCGAGGTAGTCGGCGAGCGCGGTCCGCAGCTCGTAGCGTCCGCGCACGTCGCCGTAGGCGAAGGCGTTGGTCGAGGCGCGGGCCATCGCCCGGCGACTCGCCCGCATCCAGGCCGACATCGGGAACGACGAGACGTCGGGTGTTCCCGGGCGCAGGTCCATGCGATGCGGTCCCGGGCTGCGCCGCTCCTCGCGCCGCTCGTCGACCGGCCCCAGGTCGGCCACGACGGTGCCCGCGCGCGGACGGGCCAGCAGGTACCCCTCCGCGACCAGCTGGTCGTAGGCCGCGACGACGGTGCCGCGGGCGACCCCGAGGTCGGCGGCGAGCGTCCGGGTCGAGGGCAGGATGGTCCCGGCCGCCAGGCGCCGGGACTGGATGGCCGTGCGCAGCGCGTTCTCCAGGCCGCTGCGCTGCCCCCCGCCGGTCAGGTCGACGTGCAGGTCCAGCCCGGCACTGGACCAAGGAATCGTCATGGAACTGGACCTTATCCCTGGTCCAGAGCGCTTTTAGCGTGGTCGCATGGAGCAGGGGGCCGTCGACCGGTTGCCGGTGGCGCCCGCGCGGCGCCTGGACCTCGACGCCGAGGTGCCCGCCGCGAACCGCGCCCTCGAGGCGCTGGACGCCGTGGTCCACCGGTCCCACCTCGAACCCGGCCTGCGCGAACTGGTCCGGCTGCGGGCCTCGCAGATCAACGGCTGCGCCTACTCCGTCGACGTCCACAGCCGCGACGCGCTGGCCCACGAGGAGACCGAACGGCGGATCTTCGCGGTGCCGGTGTGGCGGGAGACACCGTTCTTCTCGCCGCGCGAACGGGCCGCGCTCGACCTGGCCGAGGCGATCACCCGGCTGGCCGACCGCCCGGTCCCCGACGAGACCTTCGCCCGGGCGGCGGCCCACTTCACCCGGCGCGAGCTGGCCGAGCTGATCTGGCTGATCGCCGTGGTCAACACCTGGAACCGGCTGGGCGCGACCACTCGCGCCTGGTCCCTGGAGTGACGGTCACCGGAGTGACGGTCGCCGGAGCGCCGGCCCGGACCGCCGGCCCTTACCGCCGGGCCACCAGACTTCCACCAGCAAGGAGAACGCCGTGAACACCCCGCAAGACCCGCCCGGGGCCCTGGCCCTCGTCCAACCCGTCGACGTGATCGGCCGCCGGGCACCGCTCGGGCTGCCCTGCCACGACAGCGACCCGGACCTGTGGTTCGCCGAGTCGCCGACGCAGCTCGAGCAGGCCAAGGCGCTGTGCCAGCCCTGCCCGGTCCGCGCGCTCTGCCTGGCCGGCGCGCTGGAGCGGCGCGAGCCGTGGGGCGTGTGGGGTGGCGAGATCCTGGTCGGCGGCCAGATCGTGGCCCGCAAGCGCCCGCGCGGGCGGCCGCGCAAGCAGCCGCTGCCCCCGGACTGGGACGAGCCGGTCCCGGCGTCGGCCTGACCGGCCGCTTCTGACTCTTGCCCGGCCGCGACTCATCAACTAATAATCAAGGCCGCTAAGACGCAGCGAATCCTCGATCCGTTTTCCGGGAGCGAACGAGTCTCCGTACGAGGTGCGCTGCAACGCCCGACACGTCACCCTCGCGCCGGTCACGGCTGCACGTGGGGTGGGCGGGTTCCCGGCGCACCGTCGCGGATGTCGGCTGCACGGGGCAAGCAGCCGATCCAGCCCGTCTGGGGTGACGCTTTGGTGGAGGGAACGTCACCCCAGACGGGCCTCTCGAGCCCGTGGACTGCGGCGGCGTGGACGCGCCGGCCTATCGCGTCAGGGTGACGTCGCGCCCCTCGATGCCGCTGAGGTCCGAGGACGCCGTCTCGAGCAGCCGGTCGGCCAGCTGGCGCAGAGCCCGCGCGACCGCGACCTCATCCCCGATGGCGGGGACGGCGGCGTCGCTCGGGTTGCGGTGCGCCTCGCCGTGCCCGTCCAGGTGCCGCGGCATCTCGCCCACGAGAACGGCGTGGGCCGAGGTCTCCTGCCCGGCCTCGACGACGTCGATGTCCACCCGCCACGAGCGGGCCGGCGGCGGCGTGGCGGGTTCGGCCGACTCCAGGCCGCTCACGTGCGCGTCCGGCCCGGGGTAGAACAGCCCGGTGCTGCCGCTGTCGGTCCAGCGCACGAGGTACGGGGGGCCGCTGTCCGCGCCGCGCACCTCCAGCACCTCGCCGTCACGCGCAACCCGGCCGGTCGTCGGAGACGCGACCACGATCCGGTCGCCCACATGAGCCTTCATGACGTCCTCCAGTACCTCGTAACTGCGGACCGCGCAGTGCATCCAGTCAATCCCCGTCCAGGTCGGACAGCCAGATGCCAAGGTCCTAGGACCGCGCCGGAACCGCTCATAGGAATCTGACAGGTCGGCGACACGGTCAGGACAGCGCCCGACCCGAGGCTGGGTCCATGACCAGGACACCCGCCGTCGTCCGCCGGGCCCGCGCGGCCGGTATCGGCATCGTCGTCGCCGGCGGCGTCGCCACCGCCGGGATCATCGCCGGCGTCACCCACACCGCCGCGTCGGCCCAGAGCCAGACCGGCACCACCACCGGGACTGCGAGTACGTCCACCGCGAGCGCGACCTCGACGCCGTCCTCGACTTCGTCCAGCTCGAGCTCGAACCTGTCCAGCGCCGCGACCAGCCAAGCCGCGGTGGGCGGAAGCAACGGGTCGTGACCTCCGGACCGGCCGGGCCGATCCTGTATAGGGTCGAGCCGGCAGAGCCGTCGCCGACCGGAGGCCCGATGACCGAGCGAGCCCAGCTGCGGCGGCCCGACGGCACGTCGATGCGCGTGCTCGTCGTCGAGGACGAGGACGCCCTCGCCCAGCTGCTCGTCATGGCGTTCAAGTACGAGGGCTGGGAGGTGCGGGCGGCCGCCGAACGGCCCCGACGCCGTCCGCACGGCCCGCGAGTTCCGGCCCGACTCGGTCGTGCTCGACGTGATGATCCCCGGCTTCGACGGCCTCGAGGTCCTGCGCCGGATGCGGGCCGAGCGGCAGGACCTCCCGGTGCTCTTCCTGTCCGCGAAGGACGCCGTGGAGGACCGCATCGCCGGCATCACGGCCGGGGCCGACGACTACGTCACCAAGCCGTTCAGCCTCGAGGAGGTCATCGCAAGGCTGCGGGGCATGCTGCGTGCGCGCCGGTGCCGCCGCGGCCCAGGAGCAGACCCTCGTCGTCGTCGGCGACCTCACCCTGGACGAGGCCAGCCGCGAGGTCACCCGGACCGGCGACCCGATCGAGCTCACCGCCACGGAGTTCGAGGTCCTGCGCCACCTGATGCGCCACCCGCGCCGGGTGCTGTCGAAGGCCCAACTCCTGGACGCCGTCTGGCACTACGACTTCGGCGGCCAGACCAACGTCGTCGAGCTCTACATCTCCTACCTGCGCCGCAAGGTCGACGCCGGCCGCGGCGCCGATGATCCACACGGTCCGCGGCGTCGGGTACGTGCTGAAGCCGGCCGAATGACCACACGGCGCCGGCTGTCCGCTGCGGGCCCGGCTGCTCGCGGTGCTGGTGACGCTGCTCGCGCTCGTCTGCGTCGCCGTCGGCGTGCTCACCGTGGTCGCGTTGCGCGGCTTCCTGATCGATCGGCTCGACGCCCAGCTCGCCTCGGCCGGCGGGCGGTCGGCCAACGCCGGCGGACCGCCCCCGGGCGGCGGCGACGCCCCGCACCCGGCCGGCGCGCAGTTCCTGCTCGCCCCCGGCCAGTCGGCCGGCACGCTCGGCGCCCGCCTCACCGGCGGCGCAGTCGACGCGGCCGCCGTCCTCAACGAGGGCGGGTCCCTGCGCCCGCTCCCCGCCGGCAGCGTCGCCGAGCTGGCGAAGGTGCCGACCGACCGGCACGCCCACACCGTCTCGGTCGGCACCCTGGGCCGGTTCCGCGTCCTCGCCACCCGGGTCAACCGCAACGACGTGCTGGTGACCGGGCTGCCGCTCCGCGACGCCGACCGGACCGTCAACCGGGTGATCGCCGTCGAGCTCGCGGTGGCCGGCACCGCACTGGCCGTCGCGGCGGTCGCCGGCGGGCTGATCCTGCGCCGCACGCTGCGGCCGCTGCGCCGGGTCGCGTCCACGGCGACGCGGGTGAGCGGCCTGCCGCTCGCCCAGGGCGAGGTCGCGATCACCGAGCGGCTCGATCCGGCCGACGTCGACGACCGGACCGAGGTCGGTCAGGTGGCCGGCTCGGTCAACCGGCTGCTCGACCACGTGACCGCCGCGCTGACCGCCCGGCACGAGAGCGAGACGAGGGTGCGACGCTTCGTCGCCGACGCGAGCCACGAGCTCCGGACGCCGCTCACGGCCATCCGCGGCTACGCCGAGCTGACGCGGCGCAGCCGTGCTGCCGCGCCGCCGGAGATCGCCTACGCGATGGAGCGGGTCGAGTCGGAGGCGACCCGGATGACCACGATGGTCGAGGACCTGCTGCTGCTCGCCCGCCTCGACGCCGGCCGCGAGCTCGCCCGGGAGCCGGTGGACCTCACCCACCTGCTGCTCGACGTCGTCAGCGACGTGACGGCCGCCGGACCCGATCACCACTGGCGCATCCGGGTGCCCGACGAGCCGGTGATCGTGACCGGGGACGCGGGCAGCCTGCACCAGGTGTTCGCGAACCTGCTCACCAACGCCCGGATCCACACCCCGCCGGGGACGACGGTCACGGCGACCCTGAGCGCGAGCTCCCCCGACCGCGCCGTGGTGACGGTGCTCGACGACGGCCCCGGCATCCCGGAGGACGTCCGGCTGACGATCTTCGAACGCTTCGCCCGCGGCACCGAGTCCCGCGGGGGCGGCGGCGGCAGCACCGGGCTCGGTCTGGCGATCGTGCGGGCCATCGTCGAGGCGCACGGCGGCACCGTGCAGGCCACGAGCCGCCCCGGCCAGACCGCCTTCGTCGTGCACCTGCCCGTCGCGGTCGCTCAGCCCTCATAGGGTCTTGACAGGCTGACGACAAGGCGGCGACAGCCCGCCGCCCGACGGTGGTCCCATGACCATCACGACCACGCCGGCGACCCGACCCGGCCACGACACCAGCACCTCGGACGGGCCGGCGGGCCGGCCCGTCCTCGACGTCGTCGTCCCCGTCCACAACGAGCAAGCGGGGCTCGAGCAGTCGGTCCGCCGGCTGCATGCGCACCTCGCCGAGACCTTCCCCTACCCGTTCCGGATCACGATCGCCGACAACGGCAGCACCGATTCCACCCTGCTCGTCGCCGAGACCGTGCAGGCCGCCCTGCCCGACGTCCGGGTGGTGCATGTCGACGGCGCGGGGCGCGGGCGGGCCCTGCGGGCCGCCTGGACGAACTCGGATGCGGCCGTGCTCGCGTACATGGACGTCGACCTCTCGACCGACCTCAGCGCCCTGCTGCCGCTCGTCGCCCCGCTGATCTCCGGCCACTCCGACCTCGCGATCGGCAGCCGGCTCGCACCGGGGTCCCGCGTGGTGCGCGGCCCGAAACGCGAGGTGGTCTCGCGCGGCTACAACCTGCTGCTGCGGCGCACGCTCGCCGCCCGCTTCTCCGACGCGCAGTGCGGCTTCAAGGCGGTGCGGGCCGACGTCGCCGCGCGCCTGCTGCCGCATGGTCGAGGACACCGGCTGGTTCTTCGACACCGAACTGCTCGTGCTCGCCGAACGCTGCGGGCTCCGGATCGCCGAGGTGCCGGTCGACTGGGTCGACGATCCGGACAGCCGGGTCGACATCGTCCCGACCGCGATCGCCGACCTCAAGGGTGTCGCCCGGCTGATGCGCGCCCTGGCCGCCGGCCGGGTCCCCGTCGAATCGGTGCGGGCCCAGTTCGGCCGCGCTGCGCTGTCGGGCCCGGCCGCCGACGGCGGGCCGGCCGGGCTGAGCGGCCAGGCGATCCGGTTCGCCGCGGTCGGGGCCGTCAGCACGCTCGCCTACCTGCTGCTGTTCCTGGTCCTGCACGCGCCGCTCGGCGCTCAGCTCGCGAACCTGACCGCCCTGCTCGTCACCGCCGTCGCGAACACCGCGGCCAACCGCCGGCTCACCTTCGGGATCGCCGGCCGCACCGGCGCGCGGGCGCACGCCCAGGGCCTGCTCGTCTTCGGCATCGGGCTCGCGCTGACCGCCGGCGCGCTCGCCGGGCTGCACGCCGTGGCCGGCCACCCGACCCGATTCGCCGAGCTCACCGTGCTGATCCTGGCGAGCGCGGCGGCCACGCTCGTGCGCTTCATCGCCTTCCGCAGCTGGATCTTCCGGCCCCGCTCCTCCTGACCTGCCCCACCCGGACCGCCCATCGCAGAAAACGGAAATCCGATCATGGCCACCCTGCTCGAACCGCCGCCGCTCGACGAGCCCCGACCCGCCCCACGACCGGCGCGAGGCCGGCTCGCCCGCACGCTGCGCGGGCCCGACGACCGGCCTGCGTGGTCGCGCCCGGCGCTGCTCGTCCTGCTCGCCGCCACCGGCGCCCTCTACCTCTGGAACCTCGCGGCGAGCGGCTACGCCAACAGCTTCTACGCCGCCGCCACCCAGGCCGGCGGGCAGAGCTGGAAGGCGTGGTTCTTCGGCTCGCTCGACGCCGGGAATTCGATCACCGTCGACAAGCCGCCGGCCTCGCTCTGGATCACCGGCCTGTCGGCGCACCTCTTCGGCTTCAACAGCTGGAGCCTGCTGGTCCCACAGGCCCTCGAGGGTGTCGCCGCGGTCGGCCTGCTGTACGCCGCGGTGCGCCGCGCGTCCGGTGACGTCGCCGCGCTCGCGGCGGGTGCGGCGCTCGCACTCACGCCCGTCGGCCGCGCTGATGTTCCGCTACGACCACCCGGATGCGCTGCTCGTGCTGCTGATGGTCGCCGCGGCCTACGCGATGGTCCGGGCCCTCGAGGCCGCCGGCACGAGGTGGCTCGTGCTCGCCGGGACGGCGCTCGGTTTCGCGTTCCTGACCAAGATGCTGCAGGGCTTCCTCGTGCTGCCCGGCTTCGCCCTCGGGTACCTGGTGTGCGCACCGACCTCGGTCCGGCGCCGGATCGGACAGCTCTTGATCGCCGGCGCCGCGGTCGTCGTTTCGGCCGGCTGGTGGGTGCTCGCGGTCGCCCTCTGGCCGGCCTCGGCCCGCCCCTACATCGGCGGCTCGACCGACAACACCGTGCTCGACCTCGTCTTCGGGTACAACGGCTTCGGGCGGCTCTTCGGCCAGGGCGGCGGGGCCCGTGGCGGCGGTTCGAGCGCCGCCCCCGCCGGGTCGAGCTTCGGCGGCACCACCGGCCTGGAACGGCTGTTCGGCAGCGAGATGGGCAACGAGATCTCCTGGCTGCTGCCGGCCGCCCTCATCGCGCTCGTCGCCGGCCTCTGGATCACCCGGAACTCAGCACGCACCGACCGCACCCGCGCCGGGCTGCTGCTCTGGGGCGGTTGGCTCGTGGTCACCGGCCTGGTCTTCAGCTACATGAGCGGCATCGTCCACCCGTACTACACCGTCGCGCTCGCCCCGGCGATCGCCGGCCTCGTCGCCGTTGGCGGACGCGCGCTCTGGCTGCGCCGCGACATGCTGACGGCCCGGGTCGGGCTCGCCGCCATGGCCGCCTCGTCGGCCGGGTGGGGCGTCGTCCTGCTCCACCGCGTCCCGACGTGGCACCCCGAACTGCGCTACCTGATCACCGCGCTCGGGATCGCCGCCACTGCGGGGCTCCTGGTCCCGCCGCGCCGGTTGGGCCGGCTCGCGGCCGGCGTCGCCACGGCCGGGATCGTCGGCGGCCTGCTCGGCAGCAGTTCGTTCGCGCTCGCGACGGCGGCCACCACGCATACCGGCAGCATCCCGAGCGTGGGGCCGGCCGTCGCGGCCACCGCGGCCGGTGGCCTGGGCAGTGGCCCACAGGGGAACGGCGGGCCCCCGCCCGGCACCCGCCCGCCCGGCACCCGCCCGCCCGGCGCCCGCCCGCCCGCCGGCGCACCCACCGGTCTTCCGGGAGGCACGGCCCCCTCGGGCGGGACCCCGGCGAGCGGACTCGCCCGCGGGGGTGGCAGCACGGGCTCGACGCTCGCGGCCGCGCTTCGCGCGACTACGACGACCTGGGCCGCGGCCACGGTCGGGGACATGTCCGCGGCCGAGCTGGAGCTCGCCAGCGGCAAGGCGGTCATGGCGATCGGCGGCTGGAGCGGTTCGGACAACTCGCCGACGCTCGCACAGTTCCAGAAGTACGTCGCCGAGGGCAAGATCGGCTACTTCATCGCCGCAGGCGCCCAAGGCGGCGGCCGGGGCGGCGGCCGGGGCGGCGGCGGGCAGGGCGGTGTCGCCGGTCAGATCACGCAGTGGGTGACCGCGCACTACCAGGCGAGCACCGTGGGCGGCCAGACCGTCTACGACCTGCAGACGGCCGCACCCTGACCCGGTTTGCGCGTCGGAGCGTCCATGATGGGGAACACCTACAGCGTGGGGACAGCCAATGACGAGCACCGCCGATGCGACAGGAGGACCCGATGCCGGCAGTCACGATCTCGGCCGGCTACGGCGCGGGCGGCAGCAGTGTCGCCCGCGCGGTGGCCGGGCGACTCGGCTTCCAGCTGCTCGACCGGGCGATCAGCTCGACCGTCGCCGAGCAGCTCGCCTGCACCGTCGAGGAGGCCGAGGGCGGGGAGCTGAAGCGGTCGTTCGCCGAGCGCTTCTTCGGCGTGCTGGCCCCGATGGCCGGCGGGGTCGTCGGGGGCAGCGACCCGGACGGCGTGCTCGAGTCGGCCATGCCCGTGCAGGACGGCGTCATGTTCCGCGAGCAGGCCGAGGCGATAATCCGGCGGGCCCTGCCGGACGGCGCGGTCATCCTCGGCCGGGCCGGCGCCGCCGCGTTGCGCGACGAGCCGGACGTGCTTCGCGTCCGGTTGTTCGGGCCGCCGGAGGCCCGCATCGCGCGCGCCGCGGGCGTCGAGGGCATCGACCGCGAGACGGCGACCCGGCGACTCGCCGAGGTCGACCACGCGCGGGCGCACTACGTCAAGCGGCTCTACGGCTGCGACATCGACGAGCCGGCGCTGTACCACCTGCATCTCGACAGCACAGCGATCCCGCTCGATACGTGCGCTGACATCGTCCTCGCCGCGTTCGCGGCCGTGAAGTGACGCGGTGAAGCAGGGCTACTCCGGCTCGCCGCACTCGTGCTCGGCCGAGTCGACATGACCGAGGCAGAAGTCGCCCTCGCAGGTCGGGCAGGTCGTGCGGGCGACCGAGCGGCAGCGCGGCGCCTCGCACATCCCGTAGATCGGGGTCGGGCCGTAGCGCGGCGCCGCCGTGGTGTCGGCGAAGCGCGGCTTGCGCCCCGACGCGGTCACGGCGCCTCGTAGAAGTCGATGCGCTTGATGGCGTCCAGCGGGATCACGCTGATCTTCCCCTCGTGGCAGTAGCCGATGTACGCGTCGACGTGCAACCGGCGGGTGACCTCCTGCGCGAACGACGCGAGGTCGATCCCGAAGCGCGCGTAGTCGCCGTGCATCGGCCACAGTTGATGCGCGTTGAACTCGACGGTCGCCTGCGCGGTCAGATGGATCGTCACCCGGCGGTGGTCGGCGTTGCCCTCGTCGACCGAGCCCGGCGAAACCTGCTCGATCATCCACACACCCCCGGCGACCCGCGCGCGGATCGCGATCACCATCCGCGCGGGCCGCTGACGGGATGTCAGCGAAACGGCCCCGCGGGTGATCCGAACTCTACGCCGATGAGTGGTACTCGCTGTGTGGTCACGGAGCGATATTGGCGCGAACGACCGGCGGCGGGCATGCTGGACCAAGATCCGGCGCTGCGACGTGCATGTCGGCCACGACCGGAAAGCCGAGTGCCCCGATGACCCTCACCCTCGAGGCCCGGCGTGGAAGTGATTTCTCCGCCCTCTCCCGCCAGATCCGCGACGCCAAGCTGCTCGACCGGCGCTACGGCAACTACGCGGTCCGGATCACGGCCACGCTCGGCACCTTCGGCGCCGCCTGGGTCGCGTTCGCGCTGCTCGGTGATTCGTGGTTCCAGCTGATCGTGGCCGGGCTGATGGGCGTGCTGTTCACGCAGGTCGCGTTCCTCGGTCACGACGGGGGCCACCAGCAGATCCTGCGGACACGCCGCGGGAACGAGCTCGTCTGCGTGGTCGCCGGTGACCTGCTCGTCGGACTCAGCTTCGGCTGGTGGGTCGACAAGCACAACCGGCACCACTCGCACCCGAACCACGAGGGTCAGGACCCGGACATCGGCGACGGCGTGCTCGCCTTCACGACCGATCAGGTCGCCGCCCGGCACCGCGGCCTGGGCCGGTTCATCGCCCGCAACCAGGCGTTCCTGTTCTTCCCACTGCTGCTGCTCGAGGGGTTGAACCTGCACGTCGCCGGCGCCCGCTTCCTCCTTTCGGGGGCAGGGCGCCGGTACCGCCGCCTCGAGATCGCCCTGTTCGCGATCCACGTCGTCGCCTACCTGGGCGCGCTGCTGATCGTGTTGACGCCCGCGCAGGCGATCGCCTTCTTCGCCGTCCACCAGGCCGTGTTCGGGTTCTACATGGGCTGCTCGTTCGCGCCCAACCACAAGGGCATGCCGGTCATCCCATCCGGCCGCAAGATCGACTTCCTCCGGCGCCAGGTGCTGACGTCGCGCAACGTCCGCGGCGGCGCGTTCATCGATTTCCTGCTCGGGGGACTGAACTACCAGGTCGAGCATCACCTGTTCCCCAACATGCCGCGGCCCAGCCTGCGCAAGGCCCAGATCCTCGTGCGCCAGTACTGCGCGGCCCACGGGATCACCTACACCGAGACGTCGCTCGTCGGCTCGTACGCGACCGTGCTGCGTTACCTGCACTCGCTCGGCGCACCCCTGCGCCCGGCCGCGTCGCGGGCCGGCTGACCGGCGCGGTCGCTTCAGCGGCGGCGATCCTCCGGCAGCTCCGGCAGCTCGAGCACGCCGGTCCGCACGACGTCGTCCGCGATCTCGGTGACCTTGCGGTGCGTCGCCTGGCTGGCGATGCGCAGCAGGTCGAAGGCCTGGTCGTCGGTCACCTTCTGAGTCGCCATCAGGATGCCCATCGCAGCACCGATGTGCCGGCTCGTGCTCAGCGCGAATTCGAGGTTGCTGATCTTGTCCCGGCGGCGGGCGGCCGTGAGTGCGAGCGCGCCGTGAGTGGCCAGCAGGGTCGCCGTGGTCTCATCCGATTCATCGAACGCGTCGGCCTTGGACGAGTAGAGGTTCAGCCCGACGCGCAGGTCGACGTCCTCGACGAACATCCGGATGGACAGCATGCTGTGGATGCCGTACCGGGCCGCCGCCTCGCGGCCGAACTCGGGCCAACGGTCGTCGGTCTCGAGTTCGCCGATGCAGAACGCGCCGCGCTCGACGATCGCATCTACGCACGGCCCCGACCCGAGCCGGTACTGGATCTGATCCACCTTCGGCGGGAGGTCGCTCGTGGCTGCCACCGTCTCGAACTGACGCTTCCGGCCCCGGCTGACGGCCGCATGCTCGGCCGACGGGATCAGCTCGAATGCCCGCCGGGTGAGCACGGTCAGCACGGCATCGATCGACTCGGCCCGGACGAGATCAGCGCCCAGTTGGGTGAACAGCCTGGCGAGCGCGGGACGGCTTGCGCCCGACGTCGTGAGACCGTTCAACGCGATCCTCTAGAGCAGATGCGCCCGCGTAACCGGCCGGTGGTCAACGAGACTCTCTCGGAATTGCGCCGTGGTTCGGTCCCCGAGACGTTGGGAGCCTACCCTCCGGTACGGCGGGGTCGACGTCACCCCGGCGGGGGCCGCCGCCAGCGTGAGGACAGTACGTCGTCGAGGTCCCGATCGCCCGAAATGAGCTCGCGGGCGGTGGCCGTCAGCGGCAGTCGGGAACCCCGACAGAAGTCGCGCAACAGGGTGAATGCCGCATCGATCTCCATCCGACCGCGCTCGGCGATCAGCCCCTTCACCTGCTCGATGACGATGCGATCGTTGAGCGCCCGTTGCAGCTGCTCGGCCAGCAGCTCGCTGCTCGAGAGCGCGCGGCGCTGCAGGATCGCGATCGTCGCGATGTCGGCCAGCGCCTGGGCCAGATCGGTGTCGTTCGCGTCGAACCCGCTCCGCTCGGTGTGGAAGATGTTGAGCGCGCCGATGGTGTCTCCACGCAGCCGCATCGGCAGGGCCTGGACGCCGGTGAACGACATCGCGAGCGCACGCGGGGTGAACTGTGGCCAGCGCCGCGCCGCGTCGTCGGCGCGCAGGTCGGCGGCCAGTGCCTGCCGGTTCGCGAAGCACTCGAGGCACGGCCCCTCGTTGTGCCGCATCTCGTAGAGCTCGAGCTCGCGCATCGCATCGCTCGAGGAGGCCATCAGCTGCAGGTTGCCGTGGTGGTCGGCCAGCATGAGGCCGGCCGTTGCCGCGCCGAGAAGATCGACGCACGCGCTGGTGAGCCGATCGAACAGGTCGGCGACGTCGAACTCGCTCACGAGCGTGTCGGCGATCGTGACCAAGGTGTGTGCCAGCGCCGACTCGCGGCCCGCTGCGGAATCTTCACCCATCGGACGAACCTCTCTCGAACCGACCGAATAACTCCATCTTGCTCATTGCCCCTCCGGCTCGAAACGGAATCGGCGGGCCACCACGTCGGCGGCGACCTCGGACAGCGACCGGCCCGAGCTGAACGCGTGGGCCCGCAGCCGGGCCAGGGCCTCGTCGATCGGCACTTCGGCCTGAGCCATGATCATCCCGGCGGCACGGTGCACGTCGGCCTGCAACAGCTCGGCCACCTCGCGGCGCTCGCCGTCGGCGTCGCCGTTCCCGGGGCCGTCGACGCCGGTGTCCACCCCGGCCATGAGGTCGAGCAGGCCCATGAAGGCGAGGTCGGTGAGCCTCAGGGCGATGGCGTAGCGCGCCCGGTCGAGGCCGCCCGGCGAATCGAGGTAGACGGTCAACGCGCCGGCCGTGATGGCACCCGCGTGCACCGGCAGCGTGGCGAGAGAGCGGATCCCCTCGTCGTGCGCCGCCTGCGACCACGCCGGCCAACGCGCGCCGACCGCCGCGCTGCTCAGGTCGGGGACGAGCACCGGCCCGTGGTCCCGCAGGACATCGAAGGCCGGGCCCTCGCCGGTGGTGTAGGAGTACTGATCGAGCCGCTGCGCGATCGGGGTGGTCGAGAAGGCCGGCGACCACGCCCGCGGTCCGGTCGCCACCGAGACGGTCACGTGCTCGACGGCGAGGTCGTCGGCGCATCGCCGGGCGATCCGCTCGAGGCGCGACCGTCGGTCAGGTCCGGGCGCACGGGGCGGCAGGTCCGGCACATCACTCCCGCCTTCAATCGGTAACCCGACAACGTCCGCAGCACCGGTCAGGCAGTGGCGACGGGTCAGGCAGGGTCCGGGCCCGACTCGTGACAGCGGGACGCCGTCTTCCCACCGGACGTCTCGCTGTTGAAAGCCCGGTGCCGTCTCGGCCGAGGGCCAAGCCCACGTCCACCGCGAATGCTACGCCGTTCCGGCCCTCACGTGAGGATGTTGATCACCCGCGCGACGACCTGGTTGCCGGCGGTGCCGCGGAGCAGCAGGCCCACCTACCGCCTCGGCCGACGTCTCCCGCGTCAGCCGGACTCAGCGGGCCACGCCGAGTCGCCCTAGTGTGTGGGCATGCCAGCCACCTCCCGGGTCGTGCTCATCACCGGCTGCTCCACCGGCATCGGGGCCGAGACCGCCGCCCACCTCGCCGGGCGCGGGTACACGGTGTATGCCACGGCGCGCCGCGCCGAAACGCTCGAACCACTGGTCGCGAAGGGCTGCCGGGCGCTGCCGCTCGACGTCAACGACGAGGAGTCGATGAGCGCGGCGGTCGCCGCGGTCGAGGCCGAGCACGGATCGGTCGGCGCGCTCGTTAACAATGCGGGGTACTCGCAGTCGGGTGCGCTCGAGACCATCCCGCTCGACGACATCCGCCGGCAGTTCGAGACGAACGTGTTCGGGCTGATCCGGATGTGCCAGCTCGTCCTGCCGGGCATGCGCAAGGCCGGCGCGGGGCGGATCGTCAACATCGGCTCGATGGGCGGCAAGCTCACCTTCCCCGGCGGCGGGGTCTACCACGCGACGAAGTACTCGGTGGAGGCGTTGTCCGACGCGCTGCGCTTCGAGGTGCAGGGCTTCGGCGTGCAGGTCGTGCTCATCGAACCCGGGCTGATCGTCACCGACTTCGCCAAGACCGCGGTCGCCTCGGTGGGCAACGCGGCGGCGGACGGTCCGTACGCCGGGTTCAACGTGGCGGTCGCCCACAGCACGGACGCCGTCTACAAAGGCCCGATGGCGCGGCTCGGCGGCGGTCCGGACGCGGTGGCGAACGTGATCGAAAAGGCCCTGACCGCGCGTCGGCCGCACCCGCGGTACACGGTCACCCCGTCGGCGAAGCTGGCGATCATGCAGCGGCGGCTGGTGTCCGACCGGTTGTGGGACCGCGCGATGCGCGCCCAGTTCCCCGTCCCGAAGGCCTGAACTACTCCACGATGCGCACAGTGACCGGGCCGAGCCGGTCGAACTCGGCGGTGTAGGTCTCCCCCGCCGCCATCGGGACGGCGGCGTGTAGCGCGCCGGTCATGACGACGTGCCCCGGCTCCAGGCCGATGCCGTCGGTGGCGAGCGTGTTCGCCAGCCACGCGACGACTGCGGCCGGGTCGCCGAGCGCGGCCGCACCGGCGCCGGTGTCGACGAGTTGCCCGTCCCGGCTGAGCACCATGCCGATCAGCCGCGGGTCGAAGCCCTCGAGCGGGACGAGGTTGTCGGACATCGCCACCGCGCCGTTGCTGGCGAGGTCGGCGACGGTGTCGCACAGCTTGATCCGCCAGTCGGCGAAGCGGGAGTCGACGATCTCCATCGAGGCGGCGATGCCGGAGACCGCGGCCCGGGCCTGCTCGACTGTCACGCCCGGGCCACGCAGCGGCTGCCCGAGGACGTAGACGATCTCCGCTTCGAGCTTCGGCTGGATGAAGCGGCCGACCGAGATCTCGTCGCCGTCGTGGTAGATCGTCGAGCCGAGGACCGGTCCGTAGTCGGGCTGCCCCACGCCGAGCATGGTCTGCATCGGCTTGGAGGTGAGCCCGGCCTTGTAGCCGACCACGGTGTCGCCGTCGGCCAGGATCAACTTCACCAGCTCGGCCTGCACCGCGTAGCCGTCGACCATTCCGAGGGTGGGGTCCTCGTCGGTGAACGGGGCGATCGCGACGCGGTTGCGACGTGCCTCGTACAGCGCGCGCGCCTTGCCCTCGACGTCCGTGATCGGCACCACTGGCCTCCTCATTTGTGGTAGAACACGTTACAGTTTTCTGCATGTGCGTCCATCGGGAGCCACGTTGAACGGCAGCGCCACGTGAACGGCAAGGTACTCGCCGCCATCATCGGGCCGGGGAACATCGGCACCGACCTGCTGGCGAAGCTGCGCCGCAGTGACGTCATCGACGTCGGCTACGTCGTCGGCGTCGTGGAGTCGGACGGGCTGAAGCGAGCTCGCGACCTGGGCATCGCGGCGTCGGCCGACGGGCTCGACTGGCTGCTCGCGCAGGACCGGCTGCCGCAGATCGTCTTCGACGCCACGTCGGCGTACGCGCATCGCGACGCGGCGCCGCGGCTGAAGGAGCTGGGCATCGTCGCCGTCGACCTCACCCCGGCCGCGGTCGGTCCGCTCGTGTGCCCGCCGGTCAACTTCACCGAGCACGTGAACGCCGACAACGTGAACATGATCAGCTGCGGTGCGCAGGCGACCGTGCCGATCGTCCACGCGGTGTCGTCCGTCGTCGAGGTGCCGTATGCCGAGATCGTCGCGTCGGTCGCGTCGAAGTCGGCCGGCCCCGGCACCCGGGCGAACATCGACGAGTTCACCCATACGACGTCGCGGGCCGTGCGCGAGCTCGGGGGCACGCCCAAGGGCAAGGCGATCATCATCCTGAACCCGGTGGAGCCGCCGATGATCATGCGCGACACGGTCTTCTGCGCGATCCCGGCCGGGGCCGACGAGGCCGCGATCACCGACTCGATCGAGCGCCGCGTCAAGGAGGTCCAGCAATACGTGCCCGGCTACACGCTGCGCGCCGCCCCGCAGTACGACCCGCCCCGCGACTCCTGGGACGGCAACGGTCGCGTGGCCGTCTTCCTCAAGGTGCGCGGCGCGGGCGACTACCTGCCCGAGTACGCCGGCAACCTCGACATCATGACCGCCGCCGCGGCCCGCATCGGCGAGCTGATCGCGACCGAACGGCTGGCCGCCTGATGCCGGGCACGACCCGGGCGGTCCGCATCACCGACACCACGCTGCGCGACGGCAGCCACGCGATGTCGCACCAGTTCACCGAGGCCCAGGTGCGGGCGACCGTCCAGGCACTGGACGGGGCCGGCGTCGAGGTCATCGAGTGCAGCCACGGCGACGGCATCGGCGGCTCGTCGTTCAACTACGGCTTCTCCCGCACGGACGAGATGACGCTCATCCGCGCGGCGCACGAGGAGGCGACGCAGGCGAAGATCGCGATCCTGCTCGTCCCCGGCATCGGCACGATGGACGACCTGCGCAACGCACGAGAGGCCGGCGCCTCCGTCGCCCGGATCGCCACCCACTGCACCGAGGCCGACGTCTCGGTACAGCACTTCGGGCTGGCCCGCTCGCTCGGCATGGAGACCGTCGGCTTCCTGATGATGTCGCACCGCACGACGCCGGAGGAGCTCGCCCGGCAGGCGCGGTTCATGGTCGACGCCGGCGCCGAGTGTGTCTACGCCGTCGACTCGGCCGGCGCGCTCGTGCTGGAAGAGGCGAAGGCCCGGATCGCGGCACTCGTCACCGAGATCGGCACCGAGGCCCAGGTCGGCTTCCACGGCCACCAGAACCTCTCGCTGGGCGTGGCCAACTCGGTGCTCGCGTTCCAGACCGGCGCCCGGCAGATCGACGGGTCGCTGTGCGCGCTCGGTGCCGGGGCGGGCAACTCCCCCACCGAGGTGCTGGCCGCGACCTTCGACCACATCGGGGTGCCGACCGGCGTCGACGTCGGTGGCGTGCTCGACGCGGCCGAGGAGGTCGTCCGTCCGTACCTGCCGAGGTGGCCGAAGGCGGACCGCACGGCGATCGTCCAGGGCTGGGCCGGGGTGTACTCGTCGTTCCTGCTGCACGCCGAGCACGCGGCCGAGCGGTACGGGGTCGCAGCGCACGAGATCCTGCAGATCGCCGGCGAGAAGGGCTACGTCGGCGGGCAGGAGGACATGCTGATCGACATCGCCCTGCAGCTCGCCCAGGAGCGTGATCTGGCCGCGACCGGCGCCCGCTGACGCCCCCTCCCGGTTGCGGTCCCAGATCACCACGCCCCGGGAATGGTGATCCCGGACCGCAAGCACGGTCTCGGGCGGGCCACGACGCGCCGCGCGCGCCCGCCGTGCGCCCGCCGTGGCCGTTCTCCCTAGGTCCGCACCCCCACCCGCCGCCGGCCTAAGGCATCGGCACCGAACAGCCCCGCACCTAAGGGTCGGGACGGCGCGAGTTGTGGATGTTCTACCGATGCCCAGGGGCGGGCCTTAGGACGAATGTTGACGTCGCGGCAGAAGACGAACACAGTCCAGGAGGCAGCAGCCATGAACACCTACTTCGCCAAGGATCTGGCCGACTACCGGCACAACGAGCTGGTCGCCGCGGCTCAGCAGTCCCGCTGCTACCACGCTGCCCGCCGGTCCACCTCGAGCGCCACGGTCCGCCGCCCGGCCCCGCGGATCGGTGCGGTCCGCCGCCCGTTCGCAGCCATGCACGCCTGGCTCGTCTCCGGCGCGCTGTAGACGATCACGCGGGTGGATACTCGCGGGGTGGCGCGCAGGGTCACCAGTCAGACACTCATCGGCCGGGTGCCCGAGGTCGAGGCGTTGCACGACGCCGTGGCGGCCTCGGCCGCCGGCGAGTCGCGCATCGTCCTCATCACCGGCGACGCCGGGATCGGTAAGACGCGGCTCGTCCGCGAGGCCATCGCGCACGCCCGGGCCACGGGCGTGCGCGTGGCGTCCGGCGGCTGCGTGCAGCTCGGCGAGGTCTCCATCGCGTTCGCCCCGCTCGTCGAGGCCCTGCGCGACCTGCGCGACCAGCTCGGCGACGCCGAGATCGACGAGCTGCTCGGCCCGGCCCGCCCCCAGCTCCGTCCCTTGTTCAGCGGGGACGACGCCGCCCTCGGCGTCACCGGCGGGGTCTTCGACCAGGTCCTGGCCTTTCTCACCCGGCTCGGCGCCCGGCAGCCGCTGCTGCTCGTGCTCGAGGACCTCCACTGGGCCGATGCCTCCACCCGCGACCTCGTTGCCTACCTCGGCCGCAAGCTGCGCAGCGCCGCGGTCACCCTCGTCCTGACGCTCCGCGCCGACGAGCTGCACCGGCGGCACCCCCTGCGCCCGGTCATCGCCGGCCTCGAGCGTGACCACCGCATCGAGCGCCTCGACCTCGGCGGGCTGGCCCGGGCCGACATCGCCCGCCTGCTGCGCGAGATCGGCGCCGACGGGTCGGACGACGCCGTCATCGACGACCTGTACGCCCGCAGCGGCGGCAACCCCTTCTACGTCGAGGAGCTCGTCGCGTCCGGGCGCCTCGGCGGCGGGCTGCCCGACACACTCGCCGAGGTCATCCTCAGCCGCATCGACCAGCTGCCCGAAGACGCGCGGCGGCTGCTCCGGGCCGCGGCCGTGGTCGACGACCACGTCGACGACGAGCTGCTCGCCGCCGTCACCGGCGAGCCGCTCGAACTGGTCACCGCCGCCCTGCGCGAGGCGGTCATCGAGCAGGTGCTGGTGCTCGACGCGACGACCTGCCGCTTCCGGCACGCGCTCGTGCGCGAGGCCCTCTACGACGACCTGCTGCCGGGCGAGCGCACCCGCCTGCACGTCGCCACCGCGACCGTCCTCGAGACGGCCGAGCACCTGCCGCCGCACACCCGCTGGGCGATGGTCGCCCACCACTGGGACGCCGGCCGGGACGCCGCCCGGGCCTACACCGCCTCGGTCCGGGCCGGGCTCGAGGCCGAGAAGGTGCACGCCCTCGCCGACGCCGCCGAGCAGTACGAGCGGGCGCTCGGCCTGCGTGAGCGAGTGGAGGATCCGGACGCCGCCGCCGGCCTGACCGCCGCCGACCTGCTCCTGCGCGCCGCCGACGCGATCCAGGCCAGTTCCCGCTCGAGCCGGGCGCTCACCCTCAGCGAGGAGGCCCTGCGGGTGCTCGGGGAGGAGGCGCCGCCCGAGCGGCGGGCCCTCGTCTACGAGCGCATGGCCCGCAGCAACTGGACGCTGCACCACGGGCCGGCCGCCGTCGCCGCGTACGAGGAGGCGGTCGCCCTCGTCGTCGACCGGCCGGTGTCGCGCGAGAAGGCCTTCGTGCTCGCCACCCTCGGGCAGAGCCTGATGGTCCGGGCGCTCTACCGGCAGGCGATGCCGCTGCTGCAGCAGGCGATCGAGGTCGCCGTCGAGGTCGGGGCCGACGACGTCGAGGGGCACGCCCGCTGCAGCCTCGGCCCGTGCCTGCACGGGCGCGGACTCATCGACGAGGGGTTCGCCGAACTGGCCCGCGCGCAGGAACTCTCGCTGGCCGTCGGGTTCGAGGACAACGTCAGCCGCACCTACACGAACCTCTCGCACGGCTGCTACCGCACCGGTCGCTACGACGAGGCGGTCCAGGTTGCCAGCCAGGGGCTCGACTGGGTGGTGAAGGTCGGCCACCCGCAGCACCACGGCGAGGCGATCGCCGGCAACGTGATCGCCGCGCTGCACTGCGCCGGCCGCTGGACCGAGGCCGAGGCCGTGCACGACGACCCGCGCATCCCGACCGGCGACCCGTACCAGGAACTGCGCTGGCTGCCGGTCGTGATCGATCGCGGCCGCTTCGCCGAGGCCCGGGCGGGCGTGCAGTCCGCACTGGGGGCCACGGTCGAGGCCGACGACGTCCAGTTCGGTGCGCTCGCCCTGCTCGTCGCGGCCCGCCTCGAGGTCGCCGAGGCCAACTGGGACGCGGCCCGGCGGCACGTGGCCGACGCCCTGCCGCTCATCGAACGCACCGACGACCACTTCTACCTGGCCCAGGCCTACGCCCTCGGCCTCGCCGTCGAGGCCGGCCGGGTCGACGCGATCACCGGACACCGCGACGACGCCGAGGTCGCGGCCGCCCGCGACGTCGCCGATGACCTGCACCGGCGGATGCAGGCCGCCATCGTCGAACTCGACGCAGAGGGCGTCCGGGTCCTGCCCGAGCCGACCGCGTGGTTCCGCACCGGCGCGGCCCAGCACGCCCACGTCCACGGCCGGGACGAGCCGGCCGACTGGGCCGCCGCCACCGCGGCCTGGGCTGCGGCCGGCCAGCCCGTCCGCCGGGCCGCCGCAGCCGCCCGCTGGGCCGATGCGCTCGTCCGCACCGGCGGCAGCCGGGACGAGGCGACCGGGTTGCTCCGCGACGCCCTGGCCGTCGCGGACGGGGTCGGCGCCGAACCGCTGGCCGCGGAGCTCCGCACGCTCGCCCGCCGGGCCCGACTCGTGGTCGACGCCGACGGCGCGCCGCCGGGGCGGTCCGCGCTCGATGTCACGCCACGCGAGTTGGACGTCCTGCGCCTCGTCGCGCTCGGCCGCACGAACCGCCAGATCGGCGAGACGCTGTTCATCAGCGAGAAGACCGCGAGCGTGCACGTCACCAACCTGCTGCGCAAGCTCGGCGTCGGCTCGCGGGTCGAGGCGGCGGCGGTCGCGGTCCGGTCCGGCATCACCGAACCCGCCGGCTGACCGGCCCCCGGCCGTCGATCGGCCAGAATGGCGGACGTGCCGGACAACCGCGACACCGACGACACCGTGGCCGACGCGGCCCGCAGCCTCTACGGCGTCGCGCCCGAAGAGTTCATGGCCCGGCGGGCCGAGCTCGCCCAGCAACTGCGCGCCGGCGGCGACGCCCGGGCCGCCCAGCAGGTCGACAAGCTGCGCAAGCCGACCGTGGCCGCCTGGATCGTCAACGCCCTCGCGCTCGACGACCCGTCCGTCGCCGACCGGCTCGCCGAGCTCGGCGACCGGCTGCGTACCGCCCAGGACCGCTTGGACGCCGCGGCCCTGCGCGACCTGTCCACCGAGCGCCGCAACCTGATCGCGGAGCTCTCCCGGCGGGCCTTCGCGCGGGCCCAGAAGCGCCGGCCGCCGGCCGCCCTGCGCGACGAGGTCAACGCAACGTTCGAGGCCGCGATCGCCGAGCCCGACATCGCGCAGCGGCTCGGCCGGCTGCCGCGCGCCGAGCAGTGGTCGGGCTTCGGCTTCCTGCCCACGGGCGGGCCCGAACTCACCCTGGTTCGCGGCGGCAAGGACGCGCCGGAACCGGCGCCGGCGAAGAAGGCGGCCGCGCCGAAGAAGAGCCCGGCCGAACGGCGGCGCCAGGAACGCGAGCTGGCCGGGGCCCGATCGACGCTCGCCGAGGCGGAGTCGGCGTTCGCGGCCGCCCAGGCCGACGAGCGGGAGCTCGCCCAGCGGGCCAAGCAGCTGGCCAAGAAGATCGCGAAGCTCTCGGACGAGCTCGAGGGCACCCGGGAGGCGCTGGAGGCGGCCCGCAAGGACGTGACCTCCACCCGGGCGCGGCGACGGGAGGCCCGGACCGCGCTGGACCGGGCCGAGCGCGACGCCCGCGACTGACAGGGGCCTCCGTCAGCGGTTGGCGCTGTCCCGGTGGGCCGAGCGGTAGGCGCGGGGGCTGAGCCCGAACTCGCGCCGGAACGCGCGGGAGAAATACTCCGCCGATGTGAACCCGCATTCGAGCGCGACCTTCTCGACGTGCCCCGGGCCGCTGCGGGCGGCCAGGATCTCGGCCGCCCGCTCCAGCCGTCGGCGCCGGATCCGGGCGGCCGGGGACTCGGTGCCGTTGAACGCGCGGTAGAGCTGGCGCAGCGAGATGTTGAGCTGGGCGGCGATCGTCGCCGGCGTCAGGGTCGGATCGGCCGCCCGCTCGTAGATGATCGCGTCCGTGCGGAGCCGGACCTGCTCGGCCTGCGCGACCTCCGGGCCGGACTTGCGAACCGCCGTCCGCAGCAGCAGGGCCGCCAGGGCGGCGAGGTACCGGTCGACGCCGATCAGGCTGGACGAGGTCTTGAGCTCGTCGCTGCCGACGAGCAGCAACCCGACCGCGGCCCGCAGCAGCTGGGCCTGGAGCGGCGTGAGGTCGTAGGCGCGCTCGCGCATCTCGCGGATCGTCGCGGCCTCCATGCCCATGGCGGCGAGCGGGATGTTGAGCGTGAACAGGTGGGTGTTGCCCACGAACTGCTCGGCGATCTCGTCGCAGGAGTCGAACACCCGCATGATGCCGGCCGACGTCCCGACCGGGTCGAACACCGAGCCGCCGGCCTCGATCCGGGCCAGGACGTGCACGCCCCCCTCGAACGGGGCGACGCTGGTCGTCCGCGGCGCCCGGTACAGCTCGGCGCCGCTGAGGGTTGAGGCCGACCAGATGCACCGCGTGCCGCGCAGCCGAGCGCCCTTGAAGAAGTACGGGGCCCGGCCGTTGCGCAGCGGCGAGATCTGCATGCCGAGCGGGCCCGTGCGCAGCCGGCCGGAGACAGGTGTCTGGATTGTCGGCCGACACGTCCAGCCACGCGACCGCGCCCGAGGCCTGAACGTCGAACCGTCCCGATGCCTCAACCATCGCTTCGAACCTCCACGAGCATCGGCGGTCTCCAGTCTCCGTCACCGAAACGACGGATCACAGACCCCACCCGCGCAAGGCGTGACAGGAACGGTAGGGAGCCGGGCTTCCCGCCGCAAGCCGCGAGTGACGGGCGCGGCACTCGCCGGCGGCGCCCGCTGACCGGGCGATAGCATCTGCAACACGTTCTAGTCGCGGCCCGGAAGGTGGACACGTGAAGCTCGGCTACCACACCGGTTACTGGTCGTCCGGCCCGCCCGCCGGGGTCACCGAGGCGATCGCCGAGTGCGAGCGGCTGGGCTTCGACTCGATCTGGACCGCCGAGGCGTACGGCTCGGACTGCCTGACTCCGCTGGCCTGGTGGGGGGCCTCCACCTCCACCGTCCGGCTCGGCACGAACATCATGCAGATGTCGGCCCGGACGCCGGCCGCCGCGGCCATGGCCGCCATGACCCTCGACCACCTGTCCGGCGGCCGGTTCGTCCTCGGCCTCGGCGCGTCCGGGCCGCAGGTGGTGGAGGGCTGGTACGGCCGCCCCTACCCCAAGCCGCTGGCCCGCACCCGCGAGTACATCGCGATCATCCGCAAGATCCTTGCCCGGGACGAGCCGGTGACCTTCGACGGCGAGTTCTACCCGCTGCCGTACCGGGGCGGTTCCGGGCTCGGCAAGCCGCTGAAGTCGACCGTGCATCCGCTGCGCAGCGACATCCCGATCATGCTGGGCGCTGAGGGGCCGAAGAACGTCGCCCTGGCCGCCGAGATCGCCGACGGGTGGCTGCCGATGTTCTTCTCACCGAAGATGGACGGCTTCTACCGGGACGCCCTGGCCGAGGGCTTCGCCCGCGACGGGCGCCCGCCGCACGGCCGCGGACTTCGAGGTGCCGAGCTTCGTGCCGATCGTGCCGCTGGAGGACCTCGAGGCGGCCGCCGACCTGATCCGGCCCTCGATCGCGCTCTACATCGGCGGCATGGGCGCGAAGTCGATGAACTTCCACGCCAATCACTTCGCCCGCCTCGGCTACGAGGCGGAGGTGGCGAAGATCCAGGAGCTGTACCTCTCCGGCCGCAAGGCGGAGGCGACCGCCGCGGTGCCCACGGCGCTGGTCGAGGACATCGCGCTGATCGGCTCGCCGGCCAAGATCAAGCGACGAACTCCAACTGTGGGAGTCGACGGTGATCACGAGCCTGATCATCCAGGCGCCGCCCCCGCTGCTGCCGATCGTGGCCGGCGTGCTGTCCTGACCGGCGCGTCCTGAGACCGGCGCTCAGGGCGAGTTCGCGCCGCTGCCGGGATCGGTCGCAGCTGCGGCGGTCGGGGCGTCCGGGGACGCCGGGCCGCTCGACCCGGACGAGCCGGTGTCCGTGGGGGTCGGGCAGCCGGCGGGCGGCGGGCTGGACGACGAGTTCGACGACCCCGGGCTCACCGTGTCCGGGCTCGCCGTGTCCGGGCTCGCCGTGTCCGGGCTCGCCGTGTCCGGGCTCGCCGTGTCCGGGCTCGCCGTGTCCGGGCTCGCCGTGTCCGTGCTCGGGCGTCCGTGCTCGGGCAGCCGGGCGTCGTCGGGGTCCCGCTCGGCGGCGCGGTCGAGCTCGAGCCCGGCGCGGACGGCGACGTCGGCGTCGGCGTCGGTGTGTGCTTCGGCGGCTTGAGCCCGCCGGGGCGGCCCGGGTCGACCGGCGGCAACGGCGGCTTGTGCTGCGGCCGGCCGTGCTTCGGCGCCGGCGCGGTCGGCAGGACCGGCACCGTGACGCCGACCTGTTTGGCGTAGAGGCGCTCGAGGCCCATCACCATCGACACGTAGTCGTAGGAGTAGTTGTAGCTGAGGATCGCCTGGACCTGGCCGTGGGTGGTGGTGAGGTCGCGTCCGGCGGCGCAGAGGTAGTCGGCGGCCGCGGCGGCGGCGTCGAAGATGTCGAACGGGTTCGTGGCGCCGTCGTGGTCGGCGTCGACACCCCAGGACGCCCAGGTCGACGGGATGAACTGCATCGGCCCGACCGCGCGGTCGTAGACGGTGTCGCCGTCGAGCCGGCCGCCGTCGGTGTCCCGGATCAGCGCCGTGCCGTGGCCGTTGAGCGGGATGCCGATGATCCGCGGGGTCGAGACGCCATCGGCGTGCAGCACCGCCCCGGCGAAGCGGCCGTGGTTCGACTCGACCCGGCCGATGCCGGCGAGCAGCGGCCAGCTGATCCCGCAGGCCGGCTTGCGGCCGGCCTCCCGGGCCGCGGCGGCCTTGTACGCGTCGAGCGCCGTGCTGGGGATGCCGCTCGAAGCGAGGCCCGACACCGGCGCGACGTCCGGCGGCGCGTCGGCCGACCGCAGGATGGCGGTGAGCACGGGAGTGCTGGTGGTCACCCCGTCGACGGCGGTCGCGAAGTCGCCGGCGCCCAGACGCGCCGGGGTCACCGACCGGGCGACGGCCGGCCCGGGGAGCACCGGGTGGACGGCGGACGGGCGGGCCGGTGCCACGGCGCCGACCCGATTGCCGGTCACCGCCGCGCACCCGGCCACGACCGCGACGGCCAGCAGGCCGAATCCGCCGAGCGTGACGACCGCACGAGTGGGCGCGAGGACCGACGGGCAGGCGTGCTGAGGTCGCCGATGGCGGCCCCCCCGGAAGTACTTCATGACCATCGTCCAAACAGCTCTGCGATTCGGGATGCGGTTACTCGATCAGCAGACCGCGCAGGGCAGTCACCGTATGTCCCGATTCCGTCGGAGTCCACAGGCCGAAGGTCATCGCTGCCCATCAAGGCAGCGACAGTTCACCCCCGTGTCGCATCGAAGTACTGCACGACGCAGAACTCGTTGCCCTCCGGATCGGTCGCAACCACCACCACGCCTTCGGCGTAGTCGTGGCGTTCACCGGTCGGCCGGCCGCCGAGGCGGGTCACCATGTCGACCGCGGCGTCGATGTCGTCGACGACGACGTCGACGTGGATGCGGGTCTTGCCCCGCTTCGGTTCCGGCACCGGCTGGAAGTTGAGCACCGGCTGCGGTTCGCCCAGGTCCCCGAGCCGCAGCCAGCCCGGCAGCGGGACGCGCTGCTCCCGCCCGAGCAGCGCGCCCCAGAAGTCGGCGAGGCGCTGCGGGTCGGCGCAGTCGACGGTGATACCCGAGAGCCGGAACGTCATGCCGCCATCCTGCCGGTTACTGCAACCGGTTCAGCAGGTCGAGCAGGGCCAGCCCGTAGGCCTGTTCGGCGTCGCTGTGACCGCTCGCCTGCGCTTCGCCGTTGACCTCCGTCCGGACCCGCCAGCCGTCGCCGTCCCGGTCGAGTCCGCGGAACGTCCGGCCGAGCAGCTCGCGCAGCTGGGACTCGCGTGGCAGCCAGACCGCGTGCTCGCTCTCCACCGAGTCCAGCGCCCACTCGGTCGTGCCGTTGAAGCCGAGGACCCGGCCTTGGGGCAGATCGTGCACCTCGATCGTCATGTCGCTGAGGACGAAGACGTCCGAGTCCATGTCCCGGTCGGCGACCACGAACCGGTCGCCCGGAGCCGGGGTCCAGCGCAGCCCGGCGTCCCGGAGCCGGCGGGCCAGGCTGAGCGAGATCACCTGACCAGTCTTACCCGCCGGGCGGTCAGAAGCGCTGGCGAAGGGTCTCGACGCCGGGGCCGGTGAGTTCGTCCAGGGCCGACCCGCGCCCGGACGCGGCGAGCAGGAGGGATATGGCCGGGCGCTCGACGACCGGGCCGGTGCCGACGGAGAAGTCGGTGTCGGTGGCCTTGAGCGTCAGTCCGGCGACCCGGTCGCGGCCGCCGATGATCGCGTTGCTCCGGGCGTGGAAGGCGATGGGCCGGGAAGCGTCGGCGTGGCCCACCGCTCCGGCGTGAGGCCGGCCAGGTGGTCGGCGAGTGACCGGCGCTCGGCGTCGATGGTGGGCCAGATGCTGTCGGTCATCGCCGGTCGCCTCGATCGGATGGTGTCGCTCGCCCGACGAACGGGGCGCCGCCGGATCGACATGCCTCGCAGGAGATGCCGCCATCCTGCACCGGTCACCGGTCAGCGGCCGGCGGCACCGTCCGGCGCGCGGCACCGTCCGGCGCGGTCAGGGCTCGCAGCACCGCCCGGCACCAGCGGATGTTCTGCCGCTCGTACATCCGGCCGCCCAGCAGGGTGAGGTACGGCCCCACCCGGTGCTCGTCACCGAGGTACGCGGCCTCGGTGCGCCCGGCGAGCAGGTCGTGGCGCAGTCGGTCGTAGCGCGCGAGCTTGGCCTTGGCGTGCTCCAGGCGTTCGGCCACCGCCTGCCGCACGGCATCCCGGTCGGCGTCGCTCTCGATGGCCTGGACGCGGACGAGCAGGTCGTCGCGCATCGCAGTCGGCTTGGGCGGCTGCGCGATGAAACCGTGCAGCTCGGCCCGGCCGGCCGCGGTCACGGTGAAGACGCGCTTGTCGGGGCGGCGCCGCTGCCTGACGGCCCGGCCGCGCAGCAGGCCGTCCTGCTCGAGGCGGTCGAGCTCGCGGTACAGCTGCTGGGGGGTGGCCGACCAGAAGTTGGCGACCGACACGTCGAAGCGCTTCGCCAGCTCGTAACCCGACGCGTCGCCCTCCAGCAGGGCAGCGAGGACGGCGTGCCGCAAAGCCACTTGGTGACCCCCTACCCGACGGAGTAGTCTCCCTTGCACCTATTCAACTTGTTGACTATATAGGAGGTCAAGGCGTGCATCCGTTCCGCGCGGCCATCGAGGCTCGCGACATCGACGCCGCCGTCGCGTTGCTCGCCGACGACGTCCTCTTCCGCAGCCCGGTCGTGTACCGGCCCTACAACGGCCGGGCGGCCGTCGGCGTCCTGCTGCACGCGGTGTCGCAGGTCTTCGAGGACTTCCACTACCTCCGCGAGATCGGGGCGGAGGGCGCGTCCGATCACGCCCTGGTCTTCCAGGCCCGCGTCGGTGGCCACGAGATCGAGGGGTGCGACTTCCTGCACACCGACGAGAGCGGCGCCATTGACGAGCTCGTCGTGATGGTGCGGCCGCTGTCCGCCACGCTCGCGCTCGCCGAGGCGATGAAGGCGAAGCTGGCCGAGAACCAGGCTGCCGGGGGCTGATCCCGCTGAGCGAGCCGCCGTTCCTGGACGAGCACGCGACGACCATCGCGGCCGGCGCCGACGACGTGTGGCCGGCCCTGCTCGAGGTGGTGACGCGCGGGTTCACCCGCCCCGGGATGGCGACCTACGCGCGGCTCGTCGGCAGCGAGCACTGGTCGGCGGGCGGCCCGCGACCGCTCCGGGTCGGCTCGACGCTGCCGGGCTTCCAGGTCGTGGCCACGGTCCCGGGATCCGAGCTCGCACTCGCCGGCCGGCATCGCTTCTCGTCGTACTCGCTCACCTTCCGGGTCGACGACGCCGGCCCCGGGCGATCCCGGCTGCGGGCCGAGAGCCGGGCGGCGTTCCCCGGCCTCACCGGCCGCGCGTACCGGCTGCTGGTCGTCGGGTCGCGCGGGCACGTGGTGGCGGTGCGGCGGCTGCTGGCCGCCGTCCGCCGCCGCGCCGAGCACGCCCGCCTCCCCTCCCCCGGCTGACACCCCTCCCCCTCGTTGAGTGGTCAGTTGCGCACTGAGTGGTCAGCTGGAACTGACCACTCAGTGCGCAACTGACCACTCAAGCGTGGAGGTCCGGAGCGGCCACGCGGCGCGGGCCGAACGACGGCTGAGAAACCACGGCGAAGAATTCACCCGATAACCGAACTCCGGTAACCCGCTCCGGGTCGAGTTGAGGCGTCACCCTCACCGTCAGAAAGGTTCGGCATGCCTCGAACATCAACGGCCCGGTCGGCGGCACTCGGCGCCGCGGCCGCGTCGGTCGGCCTGGTCGCGCTGGCCACGGTCGTCGCCACCCCGTCCGCGGCGGCGCCGCCCCGGAAGACCGCGACGCCGATCAAGCACGTCGTCGTGATCTTCCAGGAGAACGTCTCGTTCGATCACTACTTCGGCACCTACCCGCACGCCGCCAACACCGACGGCTCGACGTTCACCGCCGCCCCGGGCACTCCCGCGGTCGACGGCCTCACGGGCGCGCTGCTCACGGCCAACCCGAACGGCGTCAACCCGCGTCGCTACAGCGCCAGCGCGGTCGGGGACGTCCTCACCTGCGACCAGGACCACAACTACACCGACGAGCAGAAAGCCTTCGACGGTGGCGCGATGGACCGCTTCCCGCAGACCGTGGGCACCGGGGCCGGCACCTCGGCGACCGGGGCGCCGTGCGTCGCGGGCGACGTCATGAACTACTACGACGGCAACACCACCACGGCGCTATGGAACTACGCGCAGCGGTACGCGATGAGCGACAACTCCTACGGCACCACCTTCGGCCCGTCCTCCCCCGGCGCGATCAACCTCGCGGCCGGCAACACCGGCAACGTCGACATGGCCCACACCGCGAACGCCCCGTCGATCGCCACGGCCGCCAAGCCGAACGCCGACCTGACCCCGGACGGCCGGGGCGGCTACTCCCTCACCAGCGACGCCCAGCCGTACTGGGACGACTGCTCGACGCGGGACGCGGTCGCGATGTCGGGCCCGAACATCGGTGACGAGTTGAACCGGGCCGGCCTGTCGTGGGGCTTCTTCGAGGGCGGCTTCCGGCCGACCACAAGCTACGCCGACGCCTCCGCCGCGACCGGGCACGCCGGCCAGCCGACGTCGACGTTCATCCCGGACGAGTTCAAGGCCGCCGGCTTCAACAGCAGTGTCCCGCACTCGTCGAACCAGGGCATCTGCAACGCCGTCCACCCGATCGGCGCCGGGCTCACCGGCACCCTCGCGACCGGCACCGGCCAGTACGGCTACAAGGACGACTACATCGCGCACCACCAGCCGTTCCAGTACTACGCGTCGACCGCGAACCCGCATCACCTGACGCTGCCCACCGCGCGCAACGGCAGGGTGCGGCTGTCGGCGCTGCGCACCATCGGCACCGACACCCAGCACTACGTGCACGGGGTGCCGCAGTTCGACACCCCGAACCACCAGTACGACAGCAGCGACTTCGACCAGCTGGTCGCCGGCATCGGCAAGGGTGAACTTCCCCCGTCGGCCCTCCCCGCGGTCAGCTTCCTCAAGGCGCCGGGCTACCAGGACGGGCACGCCGGCTACTCCGACCCGATCGACGAGCAGCGCTTCGTCGTCGACGAGATCAACGCGCTGCAGCGCACGCCGGACTGGAAGAGCACGGCCGTCGTGATCTCCTACGACGACTCCGACGGCTGGTACGACCACGCGTACAGCGGCGTCACCAACCCGTCGAACAGCGTCGCCGACGCGCTCACCGGGACCGGCGCCTGCGGCAGCGGCACCCCGGCCGCCGGCGAGCAGGGGCGCTGCGGCTACGGCCCCCGGCTCCCGCTGCTGGTCGTCTCGCCCTGGTCGAAGCGCAACGCGGTCGACCACACGCTGACCGACCAGTCCTCGATCATCCGGTTCGTCGAGGACAACTGGCACCTGCCGCGGATCCCGGGCAGCCTCGACGCGAAGGCGGGCAGCCTCACCGGCCTGTTCGACTTCGGCCGGCCGCCCGGCCACGGGCACGGGCACGGTCACTGGCACGGGCACGGTCACCGGCACGCCCCGAACGCGCGACCGTTGATCCTCGATCCGGTGAGCGGCGAAGCCGTTCGCTGACCCTTCCCGCACCGACGCCCCGAGCCGGGACCCGTGCGGGTCCCGGCTCGGCGCGCGCCCGCCCGACCTGTGCGGTCGCTGATCATGTTGCGCCAGGTGGGCTGGGACCCAACCGCCGCAACATGGTCGGGCGGGAGGTGATGGCCGGCCCGACCTGATGCCGGACAACGCCGGTTGGTTCCGAGCCGATCCGGTGACACTGTCGCCGTGAGAAGCGTGCGCACCGCCGGGACCGGCTGGCTCCGCCAGGTCCGGACCCGCGGTCCGGCCGCGGTGACGCGCGCAATCCGGCTGAGCACGGCCGCCGTCGCGTCCTACCTGGTCGCGCAGTCCGCCGTTGCCGACACGCGGCCGGTGACGGCAGCGCTGACGGCCCTGCTCATCGTCCAGGTGACGCTGGTCGGCACGCTCGCCGACACGATGCGGCGCATCCTCAGCGTGATCGTCGGGGTCGGCGTCGCCATCCTCGTCGCGTCGCTGACCGGGTTCACCTGGTGGAGCCTCGGCGCCCTCGTCGCGCTCGGCATCCTGCTCGGACAGGTACTCCGGCTCGGCGCCCACCTGATGGAGGTGCCGATCAGCGCCATGCTGATCCTGGCGGCGGGCGGGGCCGGCGTGCAGGCCACGGACCGCATCATCGAGACCCTGGTCGGGGCAACGGTCGGCGTCCTCATCAACGTGCTGGTCCCGCCCTACACCCGCACCCGCAGCGCCGGCACGACCCTGGTCGAGTTCGCCGAGTCGCTGGCCGCCCTGCTCGAGCGGCTCGCCGGCTCGATCGCCGAGCGGCCGGTGACCCGGGACGAGGCCTACAACTGGCTGCGCGACGTGCGCGCGATCGGCGGCGACACCGCTCGGGTGGACCGCGTCCTCACCGAGGCCGGGAGGAGCCGCCGGCTCAACCCGCGCGCGGTCGGCACCGCCGACCCGACGCCGGAGCTGCGCAGCGGCCTCGACGCGCTCGAGCACACGGCCGTCGCGCTGCGGGCCGTGTTCCGCTCGATCGCCGACGGCGCGGGCGCGGTCGACGAGGCCGCCCGCGACGAGCCCGGTGACCCGGGCGCGGACGAGGACCTCCGGGCCGTCTTCGCCACGCTGATCGGCGATATCGCCCGCTCGATCCGTGGCTTCGGCGCGCTGGTCCGGGCCGAGGCCGAACGGGCCGGCGAGCCGCACACAGCCGAGCTGGCCGAGGCCCTGGACGGCGTGCGGGAGGCCCGGGCCCGGCTGACCGAACTGCTGCTCGTCGACCCGGGCGAGGCCGTGGGCCGGTGGCAGTTGCACGGATCGCTGCTGGCCGGCGTCGACCGGGTCCTGGCCGAGCTCGACGTCAAGGAGCACGCCCGCCGGCGCGAACGGCGGCAGCAGGCCGCAGCCGAGTTGCGGACCCCGGCGTCGCACGCGGCCGAGCGGCTGCGCTGGTCCACCCGCCGGGCCGTCGCGGAGCGCCGGGCGTTGCGGTGGCGGCACCCGGCCTGACGGCGCACATTCCGGGGCAACGCTTGAGATCGGCCCGCGCCTGCCGATCACCGAGGGTGTGAACGGGCCGCACCGCTTCGTGCCACGCAACGACGCCGTGGCGCGCCTCGTGCTGTTCACGTTGACCGCGGTCGCCACCGGGGTCACCGTCGTCTCTGCGCTCGTCTTCCCCTCGCCGCAGACCGACTTCGAGACCGGGTTCACCGTGGTCGCCTGCGCGATCCTGCTCGTCCTGGCCACGGCGCTGCTCGTCGGCCGCCGCCCGGTGCCGCGGCTGTGGGCGCTCTACCCGTTCGCCTCGATCGGCGTCATCGCGCTGCTCGACATCACGACCCACGACGCGTCGGTCACCGCGCAGGTCTTCTTCTTCTTCCCGGTCCTGTACGCGGGCGCGCAGCTGGGCCGGTTCGCAACGGCCACGATCTGTGCCACCGCGGTCGCCGCCGACGCCGTGGTCACCCTCGTCCAGCTCCCGACCGGCACGGCGACCGTGCAGGTCGGCTTCGTCACCGCGGCGCTCGCCACGTGCGCCGTGCTCCTCGTCCACGCCGGCGAGCGGACCGACGCCCTTATCGCCCAGCTCGAGCAGCAGGCCGCGGTCGACCCGCTGACCGGGCTGCTCACCCGGCGGGTGCTCGACCGCGCCGTCACCTCGGCCCTGGGTGGCGCCGGCACGAACGGGGGCACCGCGCTGCTCCTGATGGACATCGACAACTTCAAGGTCATCAACGACGTCCACGGCCACCCGGCCGGCGACGCCGTCCTGCAGGAACTCGCCGCCATCCTGCTGCGGATGAACCGCCGGGACGACGTGATCAGCCGGATGGGCGGCGACGAGATCGCGATCCTGCTCGCCGGCTGCACGCTCACCACCGCGCACCGCCGGGCCGAACAGATCCTGCTCGAGGTGCGGACGCACCTGTTCGACATCACCGCCTACAGCATGGCCGCCCGGGCCGATGCGCCGACCCACCTCGGGGTCACGGTGTCGATCGGCCTGGCCCACCTGCCGACGCACGCGCACGACCTGCGGCAGCTGTACGCCGCGGCCGACGCGTCCCTCTACGACGCGAAGAAGCGGGGCCGGGACCGGATCGGCTCGACCGGGCGCAGCATCCGGTCGGACGCCCCGGCGCGTGGCGCCGGCCAGCGGCGGTCACACGGACTGCCGGTCTGATCGCCGCGCCCGGACCTGCGCCTGGGCCAACCGCACTGCCGCGCTGAGCGTCTCGATGTCGAAGGCGCCGTGGTGGCGCTGGCCGTTGATGAAGAACGTCGGGGTGCCCGAGACGCCGCTGAGATCGGCCGACTCGATGTCCTGCGCGACGCGGGCCCCGTGGACGTGCCGGTTCAGGTCGTCGTGGAACTGCTCGACGTCGAGCCCGAGATCGGCGGCGTAGCGCACGAGGTCGGCCGGCCGCAGCTCGTCCTGGTGCTCGAACAGGAGGTCGTGCATCTCCCAGAACGCGCCCTGGGCCGCCGCTGCCTCCGCGGCCTCGGCGGCGAGCGCGGCCTCGGGGTGCACGTCGGTCAGCGGCAGATGTCGCCACACGTACCGGATGCTGCTGTCGGTGAGCAGCTCCCGCACGACCGGCTCGGCCTGGCCGCAGTACGGGCATTCGAAGTCGCCGAACTCGATCACCGTGATGTCGGCCTGACGGGGCCCGCGGATGTGGTCGCGGTCGGGGTCGACCTCGGGCACGAGATCCTGGATCAGCGACGCGTCGCCGAGCAGCGCCCGCGCCTTGCGCACCGGCGGGAGCAGGGCGACGCCGCGGTACACCGTCCAGGTGAGGGCGGACGCGACGAACGCGGCCGACAGCGCGCCGAGCTTGGCCTCGTCCAGCTCCTGCCCGCGGAAGGCCCGGGTGGCGATGAGCAGCGCGACCGTGAACCCGATGCCGGCGATGGTGCCGCTGCCGAGAACGGCCGCCCAGCCGACCGGCGGCCGGATCCGTCCCCCGCTGAACCGGGTGACCGCCCACGACGTGGCGACGACGGCCACCGGTTTGCCGATGACGTAGCCGAGCAATACGCCCAGCGTCACCGGCGCGGTGTACGCGTGGGCGAGGAAGTGTCCGGACAGGACGATGCCGGCGTTGGCGAGGGCGAACAGCGGGACGATCACGTAGCTCGTCCACGGGTGGTAGAAGCTCTGCAGCCGCTCGTTCGGTGACAGCGTCGAGGTAAGGCTGGTCGTTGCGAGCCGGGCGAGCTCGGGCGTCGGCTGCTCGCGGAACCGGCGCACGCGACCGGTCGCCTGCTCCAGGGCGTCGCGGCTCGGGGAGTACGCCGTCGCCGCGAGCCCGATGGCCAGCCCGGTGACGATCGGATCGATGCCGCTGGCCCAGAGCGAGCTCCAGATGACGATGCCGAGCCCGGCGTAGACGTAGCGCTGCCGCATGCGCAGTGCGCTCGCCACGAGGAGGAGCCCGAACACCGCCACCGCGATGCACAGCGGCCCGATGACGATCCGCTCGCTGTAGACGACCGCGATCACCACGAGCGCGGCCAGGTCGTCGACGACGAAGACGGTGAGCAGGAAGACCCGGACCCGGTCGGGCACGTGCCGGCCGAGCAGGGCGAGCAGGCCGAGCGCGAGCGCGGTGTCGGTGGACATCGCCACGCCCCAGCCGTGCGCGCTCGACCGGCCGGCGTTGACGGCCAGGAAGACGAGCACCGGGATCACCATGCCGACGAGGCCGGCCGCGAACGGCAGGATGAACCGGCGCCGTTCCCGCAGGTCACCCAGGTCGAATTCCCGCCGGGCCTCGAGGCCGACGACGAGGAAGAACAGCGTCATCAGGCCGCTGTTGATCCACTCGCGCAGGTCGTGCGTCGCCCCGGCCGACCCGAGCCGGATCGACAGGTCGGTCGTCCACACCCGCTCGTAGGACGACACGTCGACGTTGGCCCAGACGAGGGCGATCACGACGGCCGTGACGAGCACCCCGGCGCTGCCCGATTCGGTCTGCAGGAACGCCCGCAGCGGCGCCGATCGCCGGCGCGCCCACAAGGTGCCGCGCCAGCCGGACGCCCCCGATCCGGAGTCGGTCATCGGGCGCCGCCGGTGAGCACGAGGAGCCGGGCCCGCAGCGGGCCGTGCTCGGGGTGGTCGAGGTAGTCCGGCCGCCCGGCTCGGGAACGCCCGATCCGCGGCGGTTGCGTCACGTCCGACATCGTCGCATCGCCGGTGCCGCGGCGTCACGACACCCCTGCCTACGTTGCCGTAACCTACGGTGACGTAACCTTGGTGGCATGGATCTGCTCGTCGAACTGGAACCGGTGGTCGCCGCGAACCTCGATCGCCACCTCGGGGCCGCCAAGGAATGGCACCCGCACGACTACGTGCCGTGGAGCCGGGGCCGTGACTTCGCCTTCCTCGGCGGCGACGACTGGAGCCCGCAGGACTCGCCGCTCGACCCGGTGGCGCAGACCGCGATGGTCGTCAACCTGCTCACCGAGGACAACCTGCCGTCTTACCACCGCGAGATCGCGACCCGGTTCGGTCGCGACGGGGCGTGGGGCCAGTGGGTCGGCCGCTGGACCGCCGAGGAGGGGCGGCACGGCATCGCGCTGCGCGACTACCTCGTGGTCACCCGCGGCGTCGACCCGGTCGATCTCGAGCGGGCCCGGATGCAGCAGATGACCGTCGGCTACGACTCGGGCGACAAGGCCCCGTTGCAGACTCTGGCCTACGTCTCGTTCCAGGAGCTGGCCACCCGGGTCTCGCATCGCAACACCGGCCGGGCCACGGGGTGCCCGCTGGCCGAGCAGTTGCTGGCCCGGATCGCGACCGACGAGAACCTGCACATGATCTTCTACCGCAACGTCATGGCGGCCGCGCTCGAGCTGGATCCCGACGCCGCGATGGAGGCGATCCGGGACGAGGTGCTCGGCTTCCAGATGCCCGGCGCCGGCATGGCCGACTTCACGCGCAGCTCGGTCATCATCGCCAAGGCCGGCATCTACGACCTGCGGCTGCACCACGACGAGGTGCTGGCGCCGGTCCTGCGGCAGTGGCGGGTCTTCGACCGGACCGATCTCGGCCCCCGCGGCGAGCAGGCGCGCGAGGAGCTCGCCGGCTTCCTGGCCGGCCTCGACAGCCGGGCCGCCCGATTCGTCGAGAAGCGCGAGCAGGCGGAGCAACGCCGGCAGGCCCGCGCCAGCTGAGCCCGCCGATGCCGGGACCAAAGGCCCGGCGACCCGGACCTTTCGTCCAGCCGTGAAGTTGGCGTGAGGTCGTAAAGTATGTGTCACGAGAAGCGGAGCAAAGATGTTCGGGGGACGCCTGCAACCGGGCAGGCGAGTCGGTGTGAAACTTCTCCGCAGGGGGGTATCCGACGAAGGGCTCGTTCGGGGGAAAGAGTCCACGTATCGTCGCACGAGATTGACGCCCCGCTCGCGCCTTCGGGCCGGCGAGCGGGGCGTCGTGCTGTCCGGAGTCGGTCAGACCCGGACGAAGGTCTCGGTCTTGAGGTAGTTCGACCGGCCGCTGCCGTCGGTGAACTCGTTGTACTCGCTGACCGTGAGCCGCTCGACCTTGGCCGATGACACGCTGTACCGGATCAGCAGCTGCGAGCGCTTGAACGAGAACGTGTACGGGGCGAGCACGGTGGCGCCCCGGCTGGAGTTGATGGACGCGCCGTAGGTGATCGCCTTGCTGCCGCCCCAGTTGCACGGGGTCGGGGTGCACCGGCCGTAGGCGGTGACGACCGGGTGGGCCGTGGTGTTGGAGATCCGCACCTTGACGAGCGCACCGGTGGCCGACGTGTTCTTCCAGAGCCCCAGCATCCCCGCGACCATCGCCGGCGGGGCACCGTGCGGGTACGCGGCACCCGGGTGGCCGTTGACGGTCACTTTCTGCCCCTCACCCCGCTTGAAGATCTCGGTGACGGCGTAGTTGTGGCGCCCCGAGCCGTCCTCGAAGACGGTCAGCTCCTTCAGGCTGAGGCGCAGGCCGGCACTCGTCCGGTACACGTGGCCGACCAGGGTGGTCCGGGACCACTCGGTGGAGCCGGAGAGGAAGCGCTGGCGGGCCTGGAACGTCGTGCCGGTCGTCGAGGACACCGACGAGCCGTACACGACGGCGGCCACGCGGCCCCACTCGCACAGGGTCGGCGAGCAGGAGCCGAACGCGTCGACCGTGACCGAGCCGACGCGGGTGGGCGCGACCACCAGTTGCTTGACGCTGCGGCTCGCGGCGTTGACGTTCACCCAGGTGCCGGACAGCGCCGTCGACGCCTTGGGCGGTACCGGGCTGGCCTGGGCGGCGGTGGCCGAACCGACGACCACTGCGGCGATCGCCGCGAGGCCGAGAGCTCGGCTGAGGACCTTGGAAGTGCTCATCGGTGCATCCTTCGAGTTGGGGCCCGGACGGGCCGGTGGGGAACGGATCGGGCAGTCGAGGCGGTGTGCTGCGCTGCTCGGGACCCAGGAGCGGCGGCGCGCCGACCCTGATACCCCGCCGCCTCGCGTCGCGGCGGGATGCTGTCGGGGTGGACGCGACCGCAGACCCCGGCCCGGACGGGCGTGCCGGCTACCGGCGCTCGGCCGGCTCGCCCCGCGGGCAGGCCCGGCGTCGCGAGTTGCTCGAGCGGGTCACCGACGACCTGGCCGCCAACGGCCTGGTGGACTTCTCGCTGCGCCGCGCGGCCCGCGCGACCGGCACCACGCACAAGGTGCTGCTGTACTACTTCGACGGCGCCGACGACCTGCTCACCCAGGCGATCCTGAAGCTGCGGGACCGGCGCATCGACAAGGGCATGCTCGTCGCCACGGCCGGACCGGCCGGGCGTTCGCTCGCCGACCGCGTCCGGGCGATGTGGCCGATCCTCGTCGGTGACGAGGCCCGGGTGCTCGATCAGGCCATCGGCCTCGCGATGTACGACGCCGAGCGCTACGCCGAACTCGGCCGCGGCGCATCCCAGCAGTACCTGCCGGCCCTGCTGTCGATCTGCCCGGCGCACTGGTCGCAGCGGCGCAAGCTCGAGGTCGCGGAGATGATCCTGGCCGTGCTGCGGGGCTTCCTGGTCGACGCGCGGACGAGCGCGGACAGCGCCGGGATCGCGGCCGGATTCGACGCCCTGGCCCGGGCCCTGGAGCGCGAGGAGGCCGCCCCGGAGTAGCGGCGATAATCGCTGGACACTCTTGCGAACCAGATGGTTCACTTCCTGGACAAGGATGATCGAGCCACCGGAGGTCGGCATGCAGGTGTCCACGATGCGGCAGCGGGTCCGCTTCGACAGCGGGGACGCCGAGTGCGCCGCGTGGCACTACCCGGGCACCAACGGCGCCTGCGTCGTCATGGCCGGCGGTTTCGGCGTCGTCAAGGAGCCGGGCACCGACCCGTTCGCCCGCCGCTTCCACGATGCCGGTTACGGCGTGCTCGCCTTCGACTACCGGCACTTCGGCGAGAGCGGCGGCGAGCCGCGGCAGGTCGCGACCGTCAGGGGTCAGCTCGCCGACTGGGACGCCGCGATCGCGTTCGCGGCGACGCTGCCGGGCGTCGACCCGGCCCGGATCGCGATCTGGGGCTTCTCCTCCTCCGGCGGGCACATCCTGCGGATCGCGGCGCGGACGCCGGCCCTGGCCGCCGCGATCGCCCAGACGCCGAACGTCGACGGCCCGGCGGCCGCCCGCAACGCCAGCCGCCACCAGAAGCCGGTGGCCATGCTGCGCTTCCTCGGTCGCGGCGTGCTCGACCTGCTCGGCGGCCCGCTCGGGCGCCCTCCGCTGCTGGTGCCGCTCGCAGGCAAGCCCGGGACGGTCGCACTGCTCACGACGCCGGACTCGCTCGACGGCGCGGCCGCCCTGACCCCGGCGCGCTACCCGGGCTGGCAGCAGACCGTGTCGGCCGGGTCGGCGCTGCGCTTCGCGTGGTACCGGCCGGCCCGGGTCGCAGCGAAGGTGACCGTCCCGCTGCTCGCCGTCGTGTGCAACCAGGACCGGTCGGCGCTGGCCGAGCCCGCGGCCCGGACCGCCCAGCGCGCTCCGCGCGGCGAGCTGCTCCGGATGGACGGCGGGCACTACGAGCCGTTCCTGGGCGGCCACGAGCAGACCGTCGCGGCGGAGCTGGCCTTCCTGGGCCGGCACGTCCTCGGCGGCGCCGAGTGAACGAGGTCGAGCTGCCGGCCGGGACGATCGAGTACGCGGACACCGGCGCCGGGCCGGCGGTCGTGCTGCTGCCCGGCTTCTTGATGGACGCCTCGCTGTGGGACGGCCCGGTCGCCGACCTGGCCACCGACCACCGGTGCGTCGCGCCGACCCTGCCCTTCGGCGCCCACCGCCACCCGATGGCCACCGATGCCGACCTCTCGCTACCCGGCATCGCCCGCATCGTCGCCGAGTTCCTCGACCGCCTCGACCTGCGCGATGTCACGCTCGTCGGCAACGACACCGGCGGCGCACTCGTGCAGCTGCTGATGGCCGAGGGCGGCGCGCGCATCGCCCGCGCCGTCCTCGTGTCGTGCGACGCGTTCGACAACTTCCCGCCCGGGCTCACCGGCCGGACCCTCGTCCGCGCCGGCCGGCTCTCCCCCGGCCTGTTCGGCCTGTTCATGCAGCAGTTGCGGCTCAAGATCGCGCGGCGGCTGCCGGTCGCGTTCGGGTGGCTGACCAAGCGGGGGGACGCGGCGACGAAGCGCTTTCTGGGCCCGGTCCTGACCCAGCGCGAGATCCGGCGGGACGCGGTGCGCATGCTGCGCGCCGCCGGCGCCGACCGCGAGCTGCTGCTCCGGACGGCCGAGCGGCTGCCCGGCTTCGACCGCCCGGTCCTCGTCGTGTGGGCGGCCGAGGACCGGGTGATGCCGCCCGAGCACGGCCGGCGGCTGGCCGAGCTGCTCCCCCAGGCCCGGCTGGTCGAGGTGGCCGACAGCTACACGCTCGTCCCGCTCGACCAGCCGGCCCGGCTGGCCGCGGCCATCCGGGAGTTCACCCGGTTGACCGCGACCGTCTGACACCGCGCGCCGGGACCGGTCGGGTGGCCGGAGCCGCCCGCCTCCTCCTCCGCGGGTTGGGCGGTCAGTGGCCGCTCAGTACGAACGGCGCCGGGATCAGCAGTTCGACGTTGCGGTCCTCGACCGCGCCGCGGCGGCCGTCCTCGTTCGCCGGCGTCGCCGGGTTCTGCCAGTCGTTGGCCCCGAGTTCGCGCGACAGCGCGGCCAGCTGCAGCGGCGAGGTCGGGTTCGACCCCCAGCTGACCGGGCCGGCGTGGTCGACAAGCGTGCCGAAGACCGACAGCGTGCCGTTGCGGTTGTCGACGAGTTCGATCACCCGGGCCTGCTGCGGCCAGTCGATGTGCGCCGCCGTGTTGACCTCCCAGAAACCGCCCGGCACCGGCAGCCCGATCTCGCTGCGCTTGTGCGGGAGCACCGTGTTGCGGTGCGTGTGGCCGTTCACCCACAGCACGACGTTCGGGTAGCGCAGCAGCAGGTCGCGCACCGCCGGGCCGAGGATGCGCCCGACGCCGGCATCGTTGGTCATCGTGCCGATCGTGTGGTGCGAGAAGATCGCGAACAGCGTGTCGTGCCGGCCGCCCCGCACCACGTTGCCCGAACCGTCGAGGTAGTGGCGGCTGCCGGCCTGCAGTTGCGCTTCGAGCCAGGCCAGCTGGTCGGTGTCGATCGACCCGTCCGGCCCCCCGAACGGGTTGACGGTGTCGAGGACGATGCCGCGGATCCGTCCCTGCTGGAACGTGTAGTACGCCTTGCCGCTCTGCAGGTTCCAGGGTGTGTACCCGTGCCCGACCGGCCCGCCGGCGGTGTTGAAGTACTCGGCGATCGTCTCGGCCCGCGAGAGCGGGCGGCGGTTCGGGTCCGGCGTCACGAGCCGGAACGGCCCGCTGAACAGCGTCGCGAGCGCCGCCGGGTCGCCGAGCTGCAAACCCTGCGCGATCTGGAGGATGTTCGCGCCGGCCGGGAGTTCGGTGATCTTCACCGGGCCGGTCGCGAGCGCGGCGATCTGCGGCGACGACGGCAGGTTGCCCTGGATCAGCCCGTCGTGGTTGCCGAACACGGTCATCCACGGCATACCGATGCCGGACGTGTGGAACGGTCGGCGGCAGGAGTCGAGGAGCCCGGGCACCGTGGGGAACCCGTTCGTGGCGATGCGGGAGTCCGGCGAACCGCCGGCCGGCGCGCCGTCCGGATGCCAGTAGTTCGGGTCGAAGTCGGTCAGGTCGGCGACGCCCTCGTACTTCGTGAGGTCGCCGGAGTCCGGCCGGATCGGCCGCCCGTCGAGCAGGTCGATCTGCCAGCGCAGCTCGTTGAACTGGGTGTTGTCGACGTTGTCGCCGGTGGTGATGCTGAAGGCCAGGGGGCGGCCGGTGACCGGCCCGCGGCGCACCCGGCGGAGGGCCCGGATCGTGGCCTCGGCGACGTGCGGCGTCAGCATGTCCTGCGCCCGGTAGGCGCCCTCGAACGGGAGCAGGGCCGCGTACGGGAAGTCAGGGTCGTGGTACCGGTCGAGGAACTCGACCCGGGCCGGCGACTGCGCGTCGAGGATGTGCATGTCGGTCAGCTGGCCGAGCGCGAGCAGCGCCCGCCGCCCACCCCGGTGCCGATGTCCGGGGGCGGAGCTCAGCAGGTCGTCGCGGACGAGATGCGGCTCGCCCGGTCCGGCCACGATCTTGCGGTAGCCGCCGAAGCCGGGGCTACCACGCAGCAGCGTGCGCTCCAGGGTCGTGTCCTGCGGGCGGCAGCGCCACGGCTTCTCGGCCGGGCGGGGAACCGCTTCGGCCGGGGCGCTCGTCAGCGCGTCGGCTGCGAGGACCGCGCCCCCGGCGACTCCCATCCCGAGCAGTTGGCGGCGGGTGATGCGTCCATTGGGTCGTGCGTCAATCATGTCTCTCCCCGATCATCGTCCGGCAGCCGGAGCGTCGCACGTCCGGTCGCCCGCCAGAAGGGGCCGAAGGGCTCGGCTGGGCGGATCCGCGGAATCGGGGGCGGACGTGGGTAGTTCCTGTCCCATGGAATACCGGACGCTCGGGCGCAGCGGATGTGCCGTCTCGAACCTCGGCCTCGGGACCATGACCTTCGGCGCGGAATCGGACGAGGAGGTGTCACACGCGCAGCTCGACCGCTTCCTGGAAGCGGGCGGTACGTTCGTCGACACCGCCGACGTCTACTCGCGCGGCGGCTCGGAGGAGATCATCGGCCGCTGGTTCGCGCGCCGCCCCCGCGAACTCACCGAGCCGGTCGTCATCGCGACCAAGGGACGCTTCCCCATGGGCGACGCACCGAACAGCTCCGGGCTGTCCGCCCGGCATCTGACGCGGGCGCTCGACGCGTCGCTGCGCCGCCTCGGCGTCGCCGCCGTCGATCTCTACCAGGTGCACGCGTTCGACCCGCACACCCCGCTGGACGAGACGATCCGCACCCTCGACGGGTTCGTGCGGGCCGGCAAGATCCGGTATTGGGGGCTGTCCAACTTCACCGGCTGGCAGCTCACGAAGGTCGTCCATCTCGCCCGTGAGCTCGGGGCGGCACCGCCGGTGACCCTGCAGCCGCAGTACAGCCTGCTCGCCCGCGAGATCGAATGGGAGATCGTCCCGGCCGCGCGGGACGCCGGGCTCGGCTTGCTGCCCTGGAGCCCCCTCGGCGGCGGGTGGCTGTCCGGCAAGTACACCCGGGGCCGGCGGCCGTCGGGTGCGACGCGGCTCGGCGACGACCCGGGCCGGGGCATGGAGGCCTGGGAGCGGCGGGGCACGGACCGGACGTGGGACATCATCGAGGCGGTACAGGGCGCCGCCGAGCAGCGTGGCGTCTCGATGGCCGAGGTCGCGCTGGCCTGGGTGACGAACCGCCCGGCGGTCACGTCCACGATCCTGGGCGCGCGCACCCTCGACCAGTTGGAGACCAACCTCAAGGCCGCCGACCTGCGGCTGTCGGAGTCGGAGACCACTGCTCTCGACGCCGCCAGCGACCTGCGGGCGGTCGACTACCCGTACGGCGAGCTGGGGCTCGACCAGCGTGACCGGACGCTCGCCGACAGCTGGTGAGGTCAGGCCGGGTCGCTGTGCGAGACGGTGAACGGCAGGTGCACGGCGTCACTGATGCCCTGGTTGATCCCGAGGTCGAACTGGATGACCAGCTCCCAGTCGCCCGCGAACTGCAGGTGCTCGGGGCCGACGTGGATGGTGCCCTGGTAGGAGCCGCCGTTCGGCGCGATCGGCGGGTCGAACTTGTGGGTGTCGCCGAAGACCTGGGTGCCGCTGAAGGCGACCCCCCAGCTGGCGTCGTGGTCGTCGTCGGTGGGTGCGGTGCCGATGTTGACCGCCTCGTACCGCGCCCACACGCCCAGCGTCTTCGGCGAGACCGCCGGGGTCAGGATCTCCGAGGACGTGAACTTGAGGTAGCAGATGTCCGGCGCCACCGCGACCGGCTGCCACTGCTGGGCGGCGTCGTCCCACCAGTACTGGCCGTCCTCGGACAGCTGCGCACCGGCCGGTGGTGTCGTCACGGTCGCCCGCCTCTCGCTCGAAAGGACGGCTCAGTCTAGGGCGCGGCCCGCCCGCTGCGTTGGGGAACTTTCTGGTTCGGGCAGCCGGCCAGCACGCGCAGCATCGCGGCGCGCTCGGCCGCCGTGACCCAGAGCCGGTACGCCCGTTTGACCGCGATCTGGCGGGCGACGTACGCGCACCGGAACGCGCGGTTCGGGGGCAGCCACGTCGCGGCGTCGCCGTCGCCCTTGGCTTCGTTGGTCGGGCCGTCGACCGCGAGCAGCTCGAGCGGATCGTTGGCGAGGTCGACCCGCCGGGCCGCGGTCAGCTGCTGGGCACCAGTCTGCCAGGCGTCCGACAGCGCGACGACATGATCGATCTGGACCGCGAGCGAGGTCCGCTCGCCCCGGACGAACGCGATGTCGGTCCCGGTGTACGGGTCGTGGAGCCGGCCGCGGAGCACGATGCAGCCGTGGGTGCCCGGCTTGAGCACGAGGTCGGCGAGATCGCGGCGCAGGACGTCGTTGCGGGTGTCGCAGCCGTTGTGCCCGCCGGCCGCCGCGTTGTCGTCGGTCCAGGCCGGCCCGAACCGGGTCCGCGCGTAGCCGGTCTTCGGCGCGCGTCCCTTCACCGGGAGACCGGCCAGGACATCGACGGCGCGCCCGGACGAGCCGGCGCCGGACGCCGACCCGGCCCGGGACGCCGACGTCGCCGACCGGCTCGGCGGCGGCGCGACACCCTCCGGCGCGGCCGTGCAAGCGCCCACGGTCGCGACGCAGCCGAACACCGCGACGCAGCGCAGGACCCCTCGAACGGACACGGGAGGGAACGCTACGGCGCGGCGCCGGCGGTGGGCCCGAGGCTCACCGCCGGCGTGGATCTCGTCAGCTGCCCTCCGCGACCGGGTAGATCTCGTCGGCGGCCCGGCCGTGCGCCTCGCGGTGCACGGTGTTGGCGGCCTCGACATTCGAAGCGTCGACCAGGCAGAGGATCTTGCCGGGTGATTCGTCCACCCGGTACCGCGGGTTCCCAGGGCGCAACCGAGCGCGGCCGGCGGCGGTCGGCCATGATGGCCGGGGTCCAGTCCGGCCACCACGAGGAGCGCGCATGCCCAAGGTCGACCTGAACGGGGTCACGATCGCCTACGAGGACAGCGGGCCGCCGGCCGGGGCGCCGGACGTCCCGACCGTCGTGTTCGGCCACGGGCTGCTGTTCTCGGGCTGGATGTTTCATCCTCAGGTCGAGGCTCTGTCGAAGGAGTACCGCTGCGTCACGATCGACTGGCGGGGCCAGGGCGAGACGCCTCCGGTGCGGCGTGGGGACTACGAGATGGACTCCCTGTACGGGGACGCGGTCGCCCTCATCGAGCATCTCGGAGTCGGTCCCGTCCACTACGTCGGGCTGTCGATGGGCGGCTTCGTGGGCCAGCGCATCGGGGCCCGCCGCGGCGACCTGCTCCGGACGCTGACGCTGCTCGACACCAGCCCGGACCGGGAGCCGCTGCGCTCGGCGATCGAGGACATCGCGATGGCCGCCATCTACCGGGCCGGTGGCATCGGCCTGCTCCGCGGCCCGGTGGAGAAGATCATGTTCGGCCCGACGTTCCGGGCCGACGCGAGCGCCCGGCCGGTCATCGACGAGTTCTTCCAGCGGGTCGAGCGGACCGGCCGGGCCGGGCTGCGCCGGGCCATCGTCGCGGTCGCCACACGCAAGCCCGTCCACGCGGAACTCGACCGGATCACGGTGCCGACGCTGGTGGTCACGGGGGCCGACGACAAGCCGACCCCGCCGGCCAAGGCCCGCCGGATCGCCGAGCGGGTGCCCGGGGCGCGGCTGGAGATCGTGCCCGACTGCGGCCACAGCAGCACGGTCGAGCAGCCGGCGGCCGTCACCGGCCTGATCCGGGAGTTCCTCGCGTCGGCCTGAGCCGCCCGCCCTCGTCCTCGGTGCCCCGCGCGGGAATCGAACCCGCGCCGTCGCCCAAGCTGTACTGCCGATGCCTGCCCGATCGGGGCGGCTGTTTCCGTTTCTCGCCGGCGGTGACCGACTGCGCATCCAGGGGAGGCCTGCCTCAAGTGTGCCCGTCCCACCCCCTGGACGAACGGTGCTTCCGTCGCATCTGCACCGGGACCCTGCACCCGGCCGGGCTACGTCTTTGTACCCTGCTTCCCCCCGCGCACCGGCCATAGCGTCGAAGTCAGCAGATCGATGCGAAGGAGCCGGCCATGACCGCCACCACCGCCATCACCTGGACCGTCGAGGACCGCGCCGTGCGCAACGCCGCGCTCGTGGCGGCCGAAACCGCCCGCCACCGGGCGACCCACGACGCCGAGGTCGAGTACAGCGAGACCGTCTTCAAGCTGCGCGAGCGCTTCGAGGCCGACCTCGCCGAGGCCAACCGCCTGCGCATCGCGCGGGTCACCCCGGCCCACCGCGACTACAACCGCGCCGTCGTCGCGGCCGAGCGCCACCTCTGAACTCCCGCGGGGGCGGTCTCCTCCACTGACCGTCCCCCCGGGTCACCCCTCAGGCGATGTCGAGCACGGCCGACGGCTCGCGCCGTGGCGTAGGGGCCAGCTCGGTCGCCGGGCGCCCCGGGAAACCCACCCGCACCATGATCTGCGGATAGCCGATCCACCCCATCAGCCCCTGCACCCGCGTGCGGAACGCGGCGAAGTCGACGGCCTGGCTCAGCGGGCAGGTGGCCAGCCCGCAGAGTTCGGCCTCGAGCATCAGCCGCATCATCGCCTGGCCGGCCCGCAGGTGGTCGAGCGGTCCGTCGAAGTGCGTGAACGTGACCGCGATGACCGGCCGCTCGTCCACGTCCCGCTCGATGATCTGCCGGCCGCTGAGGCCGAGTTCGAAGTCGCGCAGCGGGACATCGGTGTGCCGGGGCTCTCCTCGGGCACGTGCGGCACGGCGTCCAGCGGCACGCCGTCCGGGGCGAGGGCGTGCACCTCGGGATCGCGGATCCACCGGTTCATCTCGGCGATGTACTCGGCGTCGTCGCGCTCGACCCGGTCGGCCCAGCTGACGGCGACGGCGAGGTCGATGCGCTGATCGGGCTGGACCGGGAAGTCGACCCAGACGTCCGACTCGCTGCTCGCGGCCCGCAGCCGCTCGATCAGCTCCTCGGGGAGCTCGCGCATCGCGAACGGGCGGCGGTCGCTGCGCCGGCGCAGGGCGGCGTCGACCTGCGCGGTGACCGCATCGGTCGGCTCCACCCGGCCCACTGGGGTGAACCGGGCGAGCACGTCATGGTCGAGCGGCTCGGGCAGCACCTGCAGCTGCACTTCATAGCCGGCCGCCCGCAGCCCGAGCTCGGTCAGGTAGGCCGCGGCGCCGCAACTGACGAGCAGCGAATGCCCGTCCGGGTCGGCGACCGCCAGTTGCCGGGACCGGTCGGCGAGCAGGGAGAGGCGGTCGCCCTCCAGACGCCAGCGCCAGGGCTGGGTGTTGTGGATCGACGGCGCCCGGACGGCCACCTCCAGCGCGGCCTCGACGCTCGAGCGATCCAGCGCGACCGGTACCGGATCCGTCGTCGCGAACCCCGAGACATCGGCCATCGTCATCCCTTCGCCGCGCGGATCGATCTGCTCCTTCGAACGATACGCAAGGCGGACGAACCGATCACCGCCTCCCGGCCGACCGCATCCTTCCCGCATCCTTCCCGCATCCTTCCCGCATCCTTCCCGTTGAGTGGCGCCTTTCCGGTTGAGTGGCGCGTTGTAAGGCGCCACTCAACCGGAAAGGCGCCACTCAACGGAACTGCGGCGGGAGGGGGGCCGGGCGACCTCTTGCGGGCCGCGCTCGGCTCGGGGCAGCGGCTGCCTCGCTCGGTTGGCCGGGTTTACCGGCCGGCCCGTTCCGGGAATGCCCCTGCCGTGACTTCGACCGCGGCCGACCCGGCGACCAGCAGCGCCGAGGTGTCCGGCGCAGTACGGCACTACGTGATGTGCCCGCCCACCTTCTTCGCCGTGCGCTACAGCATCAATCCGTGGATGCGGCCCGACGATCCGGTCGACGCCGACCGGGCCGGGCGGCAGTGGCGGCGGCTGCGCGACCAGCTCGTCTCGCTCGGCCACCACGTCGAGGTCATGACGCCCGAGCCCGCCCTGCCCGACCTCGTCTTCACGGCCAACGGCGGCATCGTCGTGGGTGATCGGGCCCTCGTGCCCCGCTTCCGGCACACCGAACGCCAGCGCGAGTCGGCCGTGTTCGCCGGCGCGTTCGCCGAGCTCGGCATCGCCGACGTCCAGCCGGCGCAGTACGTCAACGAGGGTGAGGGGGACTTCCTGCTCACCGGCGGCCGCTTCCTGGCCGGGACCGGCCTTCGCTCGGATCCGCGTTCAGTGGACGAGGTGGCCGAATTCTTCGGCCTCCCCGTCGTGCGGTTGACCCTCGTGGACCCGCGCTTCTACCACCTCGACACCGCACTGGCCCGGCTGAGCGCGAACACCGTGGCCTACTGGCCGGGCGCGTTCGACGAGCGCAGCCAGGGGCTGTTGCGCGAGCTCTTCCCGGACGCCGTGCTCGCGCAGGAAGCCGACGCGGCCGAGCTCGCGCTCAACATGGTCAGTGACGCCTCGACGGTCGTGATGGCGCCCGGTCGCGATGCGCTCGCCGCTGACATCGAGGAGCGCGGTTTCCACGTCGTGCAGCTGGCCACCGACGAGCTGCGCAAGGCCGGCGGCGGGGCGAAGTGCTGCGTGCTCGAACGGCATCCGGCGCGCCGGACATGGCTGGACCAGAGGCGCCGCCGCCAGCCCCTGCACGTAGCGGACGGGCTGGGGCCGGACCTGGTCGGCGAGCCGTACCGCGCCGTGGACGGGGAACGGCCTCCTGCTTGATCGGCCCGTTTCAGCACCAGCGCGGTCGTCAGCCCGGCGATCCCGCCGCCGACCACGGCGACGGCGACTTCGAGGTCGCCGGTGAGGGCCGGGTAGTCGGTGGTCGGCGCCGTCGCGAACCACAGCGACTCGACCTGCGAGGTGGTGGGAGGCACGTCCGCGTGCTTCCCGGTGAACGGCGACGGCAAATCGTCAGGAGACGGCGCCCTCATCGATGCCGAACGTGCTGCTGAGCCCGGCGATCGCGATCACCCGGGCCGGAGCGGCCGGCACGTTGGCGACCGTGAAGGTCGCCCCGCCCGACATCGCCTCGCCCCGGACCTGCAGCAGGGCGCCCAGCCCGCTGGAGTCCAGGAAGGTCAGGTCGGTGAGATCGAGGACGAGCTCGCGCACGTCTCGCGCCGCCAGCTGCCCGGCCGCCGCATCGCGCAGGTCGGCGATCGTCGCGAGATCGAGTTCGCCGCTGAGCCGGATCACGGCTCGGCCGTCCTGGCGCTCGGCGCGCACGGTGAGCCCAGCCACGCGGACACTCTGGCACACGACCGGATGCTTCGCACTCACCGACTCCCCGGCGACCACCGGTTCACACGGGTCGCACGGCCAGCGCGGTGATGTCGTCGTCGGCGTCATCGCCGTGCACCAGGGCGACGAACTCGGCCAGCGCGCCCCGAAGATCAGCGGCCCGCAGGACGTCGGCGCACCGCTCGGCCCGTTCCAACCCGCAGTCGATGATCTCGCCGCGCCGCTCCACCACACCGTCGGTGAACATGAGCAGCGTGTCGCTGCGGCCGAACGGGAACGTGACCGGGACGCAGTCGTCCGGCGCCGCCCCGAGAAGCCGGCGCGGCGGGGTCTGCGCCCACGCCGTGTTGCCGTCGGCGCGGATCAGCAGGGGGGCGTAGTGGCCGGCGTTGATCAGCTCCAGCGACCCGGCGGCCAGGTCCACCACGGCGTACAGGAGAGTGACCAGGCGGGAGATGCCGAGCAACTCGAACATCTGCTGCAGGTAGGTGAGGACGGTTCGGGGCGACGGATCGACGCAGAGGAACGCCCGCACCGACGCCCGCAACTGCGCCATCGCCGCGGCCGCCGGCACCCCGTGCCCCATGACGTCGCCGATGAAGACCACCAGCCGGCCGTCCGGGAGCGGGACGACGTCGAAGAAGTCGCCGCCGACCTCGGCCGCGCCGCCCGGCTCGTAGAAGGCGGCGAGGTCCCAACCGGCGATCTCCGGCAGGCGAGCCGGCAGCACGGCGCGTTGGAGCTGCACCGCGGTGTCCCGCGTCTGGCTGTGCAGCATCGCGTTCTCGATGGCGGCGCCGGCGCGACGCCCGATGTCTTCGACCAGGCGCAGATCGGCGGCGGTGTACGGGCGGTCGTTCTCGGCCCGGAGCAGCGAGATCGCGCCGAGGCTGCGACCGGACGCGGCGAGCGGGACGACCAGCGCGCTCCGCAGATTGAGCTCCCGGGCCAGGCGCAGGTGTTCCTCGTCGTGGGCACCGGCGACGAGCATCTCGTCGGTGATCTCGACGATCAGTTCGCTGACACCGGTCCGGGCGACCTGCGCCGCCCCGCGGGGCGCGTCCAGGTCGGGCGGGTAGCGCCGCTTGAGTTCCCACGCCCACTGCACCTTCGCCGGGTCGCAGTGGGCGACGGCGAGGGTGACGAGCCGGTCGCCCTCGATGATGTCGACCGCGCACCAGTCGGCCAGCCCGGGAACGACGAGGTTCGCGACATTGCTCAGCGTGGCCCGGTAGTCGAGGCTGCGGGCGAGCTCGGCCGACGCCTCGGCGAGGAAGGCGAGCTGGTCGGCTCGCTCGGCCGCGACCGCGGCCGCCCGCACCCGCCGGATCGCCTGGCCACAGGCCTCCGCGAAGGTGGTCAGGAAGTCGAGCTCCCGCGGTCCGGGCAGCCAGTTGTCCTCGAAGGTGAGCCCGAGCACGCCGACCGGCGAGCCGGTCCCGAGGGGCAGGCCCAGGATCGATCGGCCCGGTGGCACCTGGCCGATCAGCGACGGGTACCTCCTCTCCAGCGTGGCCTCGTGCGACACCGTCACCGGCCGGCCCAGCCGTACGGCCTCGCTCGCCGGGTTGTCGTCGTCGACGTGAAATGCGGCCCACTCGTCGATCACTCCCGGCCGGAGCCCGTGCCCGGCGACCAACCGCAGCGTGTCGCCCTCACGGATCATCAAGCTGGTCACAGCCGCTCGGATCGCGCCGGCCATGTGATTGACGGCGGCCTCGATCACGTCCGCCATCGACTCGGCCGCACCGAGTTCGGTGGTGACGTGGGCGAGTTGCTGCAGCCGCAGGGCCGACTCGCCCTCCGGCGCGGAGAACCCGGCCCGGTCGGGTGATTCACCCGTTGGTCGCGCCACCCGGTCATCGTCGCACCTGCCGGGCCCATCGGCTGACCCTGCGCTTCGAACGCCCGGTTGCCGTGATCTTGAGCGGGCGGTCGAGGTGATACGGCCCAGGTGGGCGGGTAAGCCCCAGGGGCGAGCGAACCACGCCGATCAGTTTGAGCCGATGACTTCTTCCCGGTACGACCTCGCCTGCGAGGTGAGCGCGCCGGCCCATGCCCGCCGGTGGATGGCCGAACGGCTGCGAGCTTCACTACCCGACGATCCCGGCGCCAGGCAACTCGTCGACGACGCCGTGCTCTGCGTCAGCGAACTGGTCACCAACGCCCTGCAAGCCGGCTGCACCACCGTCACGCTCCGGCTCGACACCGACGAGCGTGCGGTGCGGCTCGCCCTCATCGATGACGCGCCCGGGCACCCCGAACCGCGACTGAGCGGTCCCCGCGACCTCAACGGCCGCGGCCTGATGATCATCGAGGCGATCTCCAGCACCTGGGGGGTACGGCCGGCCGCCACCGGCAAGGAGGTCTGGGTCGAGCTGGGGCGACGCGCTTGACCGGCGCCCGGTCGCGGATGGGTCGTTAGCCTCAGGTGGCAGCACGCGCTGATGCCGAGACTGGACCCCATGCGCAAACTCATCGGGCGGGTCGGACGCGACGTGCTCATCGAGAGCGTGGTCGTGGTGGCCCCCGATGGGCACCCGCAGCACCGCTATCGCCTCGTCGGCGGCCCGGACGACGGACGGGAGTTCGAGTCATTGACTTCGATCGGCGATTACGTGATCGGGCTGACCGACGATTCGCCCTATTGAGCGCGCGGCCGTTACACCGGCCCTCAGCTCGCGAGCCGGCGGCCAGGCGACGGGCGGCGGTGCTTCGCCCGGTAGTCGGTGAGTGGGGCGCCGGCCGGGCCCGGCCGCGGGGACGGGCGGGCCGGGGACACGGACGTCTCGCCCCGGAAGCACTCGCCGCACCAATGGCACCCGCGGCGGTCGCAATGCGGCGCGGCATCGACCGCGGACTGCGGAATCGTCCGCAGCGTGCGGCGGCAGTAGCGGCATTTCATGCCTATCTGATTCCCCGCGCAGAATGTAGGCAAACGGTGTTACTTTGCACCCGCGAAGGGGTATTCCGACTGCGCCTTTCGAGGCGGCTCACCGAACCGCGGCGGCCGTCGCGTCATCAGGAGATCACGACATGACAGCTTCGGTCTCGCTGCCCAGCGAAGCTCCGGAGGGCGTCGCCGGCGACCGGGAGTTCGACCTCGTCGAGTCCTCGGCGGGCTGGCTGCTCACCATCACGCTCACCGACGAGCTACGGCAGGCCCTCGCCGGTTCGGCGCCCGCCCACGCGGCGGCCAGGTTCAGCGTGCGGGTGACGCCGAACCTTGTTCCGGGTGAGCCCTTCGACGTCACCCTGTGCATCCGCGATCCGCAAGCCCGCCCGAACCCGGCCGGCCCTCGGCGCCCTTCGCCGGCGTAGGCCGGCTGCGGTCAGCGGGAGGTCGGCACCCGCCAATCGATGACCGGACCGGACCGTTCGCCGCCCCGCCAGCTGCACGACCCGCCGAGGCGCTCGGCCCGGGCGACCAGCTCGGCCAGGCCGCCGGCCATCGCACCCTCGTCCGGCCCGAGCGCGCGGGAAGGTCCGTCGGCGACCACGCGCAGCCACACGCCGGCCGCGTCGGCAGCGATCGTGACGACGACGTCGCCGGCGTCGGAGTCGGCCGCGATCGCCGTGACCGCCGCCTCGGCCGCCGCCAGCAACTCCGTCCCCACACCAGGTGGGATGTACTCGACCGAGCCGACGTTCTCGATCGTCGCGGTGATGCCCGTCCCCCGGGTGGTGTCGTGCACCAGGTGGGCGAGTTCGGGCAGGAGATCCAGCAGCTCGACGTGCTCGTGCAGGCTGGTCATCGCCGACTCGAGGTCGGCCAGGGCGGCCATGATGCCGTCCTGCACCGACCGGACCTGGGCCTCGGTCACCGCCGGGAGCGAGGCCGCCAGGCTGGCCGCGAACAGGCGCTGGATGACGAGGTTGTGCAGGTCGTCGGCGATGCGCTCGCGTTCGCGCGCGGTGGCCAGCTCCGCGCGGGCGTCCTGCAGCGCCAGCTCGGCCTCCACGCGCGGCGTCACGTCGACGACGAAACTGCACACGCCCTCGATCACGCCGTCCCGCAGCAGCGGAACGTAGGACGCCTGGACGTGCCGCAGCCCGGACGCGTGGGCGATGGTCCGGTCGATCTGCTGTGGCTCGCCGGCGAGCGCCGCCTCGGCGTAGGGCCGGTTCGCCTCGAAGACCCCGGGGCCGAGCAGCTCGCCCGCGGGGCGGCCCAGCACCTCGGCCCGGTCCGAGTGGCCGAACCAGCGCACCGCCGCCCGGTTGGCGTACCGGTTGTCGAGCGTGGGGCCCCAGACCGCGACGGCGGCCGGGAGGAGGTCCAGCAGGGCGCGCAGCTCGGCGACCGACCAGCCGCTCCCGGTGATCCCCGGCGGCCACCGGACCCCGGGGCTCGAGGCCACTGACTCCATATCGAACGGCACCGCCATGCCGGGGAACGCGGCCAGCGCACCCAGACGGTTCGGCTCGCCGTGCATCCGCGCCGACATGGTCTCGCGCAGTTCCTCGATGCTGCGCTCGATCGCATCGGCCGCGGGGTTGAGGTCGGGCAGGGCGTCCGCCGCGCGGTCGACCGCGGCGTCAAGTCGTTTGAGCGCCGCGCTGAGGTCGTCGACGACCCGATGGCTGCCGATGTCGCCGGCGATGCGGTCCCGTTCCGCCTGCAGCGCGGCCTGCTCGCGGGCCCGCCGGGCGATCTCGTAGCCCTCGAGCGAGGCGGTGATGTCGACGGCGAGCGCGCAGTAGCCGGTGACGACACCGTCGACGACATTGGGGATGTGGGTGACCTGATGGGCGTTGTAGCGCTGCCCGTGCGGGTCGACCATGGCCCGCTCGACCTGTTGCGGGATGCCCGCCAGCGCACCGTCGATGTACTGCGCGCTCAGCTCCACCGCTTGGGGCTGCACGAGTTCGGACAGGTGCACGCCGAGCAGCGCCGCGGGCGGGCGGCCGAAGCGGGTCAGCGCCCGGTGGTTGCCATAGCGCAGCCGCACGTCCTTGTCCCACAGCGCGACCGAAGCCGGCAGGGCGTCGAGCAGCGCGAGCAGCGCCCCCACGGACGCGGCCTCGTCGGCGCGGTCCGCCCCGGCTGCTTGCACTCGCACCAGGAAAGCTTAACAGTGACTTGACAAACCTTCGGTGAAGTCGCCAGCATCGGAATCCGCCGGTCCATCCATCTCGTCGCCGCCTCCTCGGCCGGCGTGCGCGGTCACCCACCTCGGGGGAACCAGTGAAAGCTCGTCGCCTCGCCGGCACGGTCATCGCCCTGGTCGTCACCGCGATCGCGTCGCTCGCGCTCTGCGCGTCCCCCGCGGCCGCGGACGGCACGCTCTACACCCCGTGGTCCTCGGTCCTGCCCGGCTGGAACGACCAGTTCGCGCCGGGCAGTGACAACACCTGCGCCTCCGGGCAGCCGGGCTGCCTGTCCGTCACGCTGGCCGAGCAGACCCGCATCCTCGGCCAGACCGGCACGGCGTGCTCGCACCTCGCGGTGTTCCCGCTGGCCTACGTCCGGATGACCCAGACCTACGGCTGGACGCGCAACCAGGCCGGCTACTACCACGACGTGCCGTACATGAACCACATGGACGCCGTCTTTGCGAAGTACTACACGGACGCGTACTACAACTGGTCGAGCGGCAACCGGGCCGCCGTGCCGCAGGCCTGGCTCTACGCATTCGACGCCGGGAAGAACAAGACGGTCACCGGCGCCGGCGACCTCTTCCTCGGTATGAACGCGCACATCAACCGTGACCTTCCGTTCGTCCTCTACGCCTCCGGTCTCGTCGGCTCGGACGGGACGTCCGGCAAGGCCGACTACGACGCCGTCGAACAATGGCTGAACGACGACACCGCGCCGCTGCTGGCCGAGGCGGCCCAGCGGTTCGACCCGACCATCGACGACACCAACAACCCGCTGGTCGACTACCTCTCCTTCCAGATGGTGTCCGCGTGGCGGGAGGGCGCGTGGCGCAACGCCGAACTGCTCGCCGCCGCACCGGACGCCGCCGCTCGGGCCCTGGTGGCGCAGAGCATCGAGAACAACGCGAACCTCATAGCGCAGGGCATGTTGACGTCATTCATGGTCAACCCGCTGTTCGGCGGCAACGCGACCCGCGACGCCTACTGCGCGGCCCACAACGGCGACACGGCACCCGTTCCGTATCCCATGGGGACGCCGGCGCCGTACGGCAACGCCGTCAACTGAGACGGGCGGCCACCCGGTTCGACACTGCCTACCGTCGCCGTTCATGGATACCTCCGGTCCGGGACGGGCAGGGCGCAGCCGTGGCACGGCGCAGTCGGCGCGAGCCGCGGCGGGGTCGCGCGCTCGTCGCTGACGAACACCGCGGTGACCACCGCCGCGAGCACGCAACTGCCGCTGAGCACGAGCATGGCCGGCCGGTAGCCATCGGTCAGTGCCGCGGCGAAGCTGTGGCCGCCACCGGCGCCGAGCAGCAACGGCACGACGGCGATCGCGATCACTCCCCCGATGCGGGAGGAGGCGTCGTTGATCGCCGACGCCTCGCCGAGATCGTCGTCGCGCACCGCGGCCAGGACCGCCGCGGTCAGCGGGGTGACGCACAGGCCGATGCCGAGTCCCCACAGCAGGACGCCGGGCAGGACCCCGCGGGCGTAGGAGGAGCCGGCGTCGACCGAGGACAGCCAGACGAAGCCGGCGGCCACGGTGAGGATGCCGGATGTCATCAGCCAGCGCGGGCCGAACCGGGCGACCAGCGCGCCGCTCACCGGCGAGACGGTCAGGAAGACGATCGAGTACGGGATCAGCGCCGCGCCGGCCCGGGTGGCCGAGTAGTCCAGCCGCAGCTCGCACTCGAGCACGACCAGGTAGCCGACCGCGCTCAAGGCGCCGTAGAAGAGCACGGTGGTCATGTTGATCGCGTCGAACTGCCGCGACGCGAACAGCGAGAGCTTCACCATCGGCGCCCGGACCCGCCGCTCCACCGGCAGCAGGGCGATCAGCGCGAGCACCCCGATCACGCCCGGCAACAGGACGCGGACGCTGGCCCAGCCGGCCGACGAACCGGCCGACAGCCCGTAGATGACCCCGCCGAGACCGACGGCGGCCAGGAGCCCGCCGACCACGTCGATCGAGCGCGGCCCGCGGGCCCCGGCCTGCTCGGGGACGTGCTGCAGCACGAGCAACGCGGCCAGGACGACCGGGACGTTGAGCAGGAAGACCCACCGCCAGGACGCGTGGTCGACCAGCCAGCCACCCGCGTAGGGGCCGCCGGTGGTCGCCAGCGAGGCCAGCCCGGCCCACAGGCCGATGCCGCGGGCGCGGTCGGACTTCCGCAGGGTGCCGTTCAGCAGCGCGAGGCTGTTGGGGACGACCAGCGCCCCGCCCACCCCCTGCACGACCCGGGCCGCGATCAGCACACCGACCGACGGCGCGACCGCGCAGACAGCTGCGGCCACGAGCATCACGAGCAGCCCGCTGACGACCACGCGCCGCCGGCCGAAGCGGTCGGCCAGCCCGCCCGAGACCAGCAGCAGCGCCGCGACGGTGAGCAGGTAGCCGGTCAGCGTCCACTGCAGGCTCTCGACGCCGGCGCCGAGGTCGCGGCCGATCGCCGGGACGGCCACGTTGACGACGCTCGCGTCGAGGAAGCCGACGAGCGACGACAGGACGGTCGCGGCGATCACCGCCGCCCCCGTCCGGCTGTGCAGGGCGGCCAGCCGCGCCGGCTCGACGGCCGCCTCCTCGGCCGCCGCTCGGGTGTCGGTCATGGTGCGGCTGCGCCCGCGACGGCCCGGGCGGCGGCGATCTCGGCGCGAAGCACCTTCAGCGCGGCGGCGATGATCTCGGAGAACGTCGGGAACGGCTGGATCGTGTCGGCAAGCACGTCGAGCGGGACGCGCGCGCGGATGGCGAGGGTCACCTGCTGCAGCCACTCGCCGGCCTCCGGGCCGAGCGCGTAGGCGCCGGTCAGCCGCTCGCCGTCACTGAGCAGCGTGAGGAAACCGTTCGACTCGGCGTAGGCCTGCGTGTACGTCGCGGTCCGGGCCACCGCGGACACCGCCGCCGTGCCGCTGAACCGGTCGGCGGTCAACCCGACGGCGGCGGCCTGCGGGTCGGTGAAGACCGCCCGCGGCACGGCCTCGTAGTGCGCCGTCCGCGGGTGGCCGAGGATGTTGGCCGCGACGACCTCGCCCTCGTACTCGCCGACATGGGTCAGCGCCCAGCCGCCGATCACGTCACCGATCGCCCACAGCCGCTCGCCCGCCCGCAGGCGGGCGTCGACCCGGATGCCGTGCGGGTCGGCCTCGACCCCGACCGATTCGAGGCCGATGCCGGCGACCCGCGGCCGGCGGCCGGTCGCGACCAGCAGGCGGTCGCCCCGCAGCTCGCGCCCGTCGTCGACGGTGACGACGAAGTCGGCGCCCTCGCGCCGGGCCGCCAACGCGCGGGCGCCGAGGACGAGTTCGATGCCGTCGCGTCGCAGGGCCGCGCCCAGCGCGTCGCCGAGCGCGGCCGCCTCCCGGGCCAGCACCCGCGACGCCCCCTCGACCAGAACGACCTCACCGCCGAACCGGCGCACGACCTGCGCGAGCTCGACGCCGGAGGGCCCGCCGCCAAGCACGATGAGCCGCCGCGGGACGGCCTGCATGCTCGTCGCCTCGCGGGTGCCCCACACGCCGTCGAGTCCGGCCAGACCCGGGACGGGCGGGACGACCGCTTCGGCGCCGGTGGCGACCACGACGTGGTCGGCGGTGTACCGCGTCCCGTCGACCTCGACCTGCCCGACACCGACCAGCCGGCCCGACCCGCGCAGCAGTTCGATGCGGTGATCGGCCAGCCACTTCAGCTGCCCGGCGTCGGACCAGTCCGACACCATGAAGTCCCGCCATGCGAGTGCGGCCTCGACGTTCACCTCGGCCCGGGCGGCGACATCGCGCGCACCCCACACGGCCTCCCCCGGGCGCAGCAGGCTCTTCGACGGGATGCACGCCCAGTACGAGCACTCACCGCCGACGAGCTCGCGCTCGACGACCGCGACCCGCAGGCCGCCCTCGGCCAGCGCGCCCGCGCAGTGCTCACCCGGCGCGCCGCCGCCGAGGACGATGACGTCGTAATCGGTGGCCATGCCGATCCTCCTCCTCGCGTTGGGTCGACGCTCGCAGCCGGGCCGGCGCGAACGCGCCCGTCGAATGCCCTGGTCGTCCCCTGGTGACCCACGGCGGCGGCCCCGTCGGGACCGACGGCGGGGCGGCCAGGGCATCGACCAGGCAGCCCGACGGGCGCGGCCCGGCCCGGCCGGGCGGGATCGTCGATGCACTGACCACCGACCCGGACGAGGTGCCCGATGGATGTCGCGACGTTGGCCGAGCTGCTGCACGAGACGGCCGAGCACCACGACTCGTTCGAGAAGTCCACGCCCCCGCACGACTGGTGGGACTGGTACGCGCCGTACCTCAGCGCCCGCGAGCACGGCTCGACCGCGGAGCAGGCCGTCGACGCCGCCGACCGGTACATGCGAGACGTGCGCGGCGTCGTCCGCCGCGAAGCCCCTACCGGGCAACCCGCTCGGCGGCGGCGGGATCGTTCGGGTGCTCCGTGAGCGGGGTCGGCTCGGTCTTCATCCACTTGTCCAGCGGCAGCGAGTCGATCATCTGCTGCAGTTGCGCCGCATCGTCGGCGCGCCACAGGCCCAGCGCCCGCCAGCTGCCGGGCTCGGTCGGCAGCATCCAGAGCCGGATCAGGTGTCCCTGCGCGGCCAGTTCGCGGGTCCGCTCGGCCTCGCCGGCCTGAGCACGGGCGACCTCGTCCTGATCGGCATCGGCCGGGAAGGTCACGGTGAACCAGGTCAGGAACTCCTGCGCACCCTGCTGCCGCCCGCCCGGCGGGTCGTTGGGGTGCGGCGCGAGCGGGAGGACCGCGTCCGAACGCCAGGCGCGCAGGGGCATGGAGGCGAGCACGTCCTCCAGCGCGGTCTCGTCGGCGGCGGCGAAGAGGCCGAACGTGCGCCACTCGCCCGGCTGCAGCGGCGGTCGCCACAGCCGCAGCAGGTGTCCCCCGGCGGCGAGCTCGCGGGACCGCGCTGCTTCCCGGAGCCGCATCTGTGCGACCTGTTCGTCGGCGGTTCCGGGCGGAACCTGGGTGGTCATGGTGACGAAGTACTCCATGCCTGCTGCCTCCAGCGCGCCGGTGCCGGCCCGTCCGGACCGGCCGTAGCACCACGATGCCGCGCGGCGCCGCGCGCCCGCGCCCGGGAGCGACCCTGGCCCCCGCGAGACCAGGCACCGGCCAGGGCATTCCCGGGGCGCGACGAGCACCGCGAGCCGCAACGGTGGGTAGCGCGACGACGCCGCGGTGGCCGACCGTCCACCGCCATCGAGAAAGGGAGCTGCAGCAGTGGACACGAAGCTCGAGGTAGTGGTCATACCGGTCTCCGACGTCGACCGGGCGGAGAACTTCTACAAGTCGCTGGGGTGGCGTCTGGACGCCGACTTCGTCAGCAACGACGGCCTGCGGGTCGTGCAGGTCACCCCGACCGGATCGCCCTGCTCGATCATCTTCGGCACCAAGGTGACGTCGGCCGAGCCCGGCTCGGTCCGGGGGCTGCACCTCGTCGTCAGTGACATCGAGGCGGCCCGGGCCGAGTTCGTCGAGCAAGGCGTCGACGTCAGCCCGGTCTTCCACGACGCCGGCGGCGTCTTCCACCACGCCGGGGTCGAGGGTCGCGTCGCCGGCCCGGATCCGGCGCGGCGCAGTTACGGCTCCTTCGCCTCGTTCAACGACCCGGACGGCAACGGGTGGGTCCTGCAGGAGATCACGACCCGCCTGCCCGGCCGCTGATCATGTCCGAGACGACCACCGAGCAAGTGACCCGCGAGCCCGGCCTGCTGGGGCAGACCGTCGTCGTGATCGGCGGCAGCTCCGGCATCGGCCTGGAGACCGCCCGGCAGGCCCGCGCCGAAGGCGCCCAGGTGATCATCACCGGCCGCAACGCGGGGCGGCTGGAGCGGGCCGCAGACGAGGTCGGTGCCCTGAGCACGGCCAGCCTCGATCTCGGCGAGCCGGACCGGCTCGACCGCTTCTTCGACGACCTGCCGATGCCGATCGACCACATCCTCGTCAGCGGCGGCGGTCCGTACTACGCCCCGCTGGCGCAGATCGACTTCACCGCGGCGCGGCGCAGCCTCGAGGAGCACCTGCTGATGCCGGTGCGCATCGCACAGCACGCGCGGGATCGAGTGCTGCCGGGCGGGTCGCTGCTGTTCATCTCCGGCACCGGCGCGCGCCGCCCCGCCATCGGCCTGGCCGTCGCCGCCATCGGCACCGCGGCCTTGCCGCTGCTCACCCAGAACCTGGCCCTCGAGATCGCCCCGATCCGGGTGAACCTGATCGCGGCCGGCTTCGTCGACACCCCGCTGTCCGGGCGCCTGCTCGGCGACGACATCGACCGGCGGCGCGACGAGCTGCGGGCCAAGCTGCCGATCGGGCGGGTGATCACCGCCGACGACGTCGCTGCGCTCGCCGTGCACCTGATGGCCAACCGGGCGCTGACCGGGGCGACGTACGACGTGGACGGTGGCGAGCAGGTAGTCGGGGCGTAGCCGCGGTCCGGGGCACGCGCTCTTGGCGCCGCCCCGTGGCCGTCCTTGCCGCGTCGTGGTGCAGCGAGCGGTCTCCCGGTTCCCAGTTCTCCTTGTGGCCGGCCTTGCCCGCCCGGGGTTCGAGCCGCCCGCGCGGGACCGGACGCGACGGATCTGAGACGATTTCCGGTGATCGGGCACGTGCATCAGCCCGATACGACAGGACTTCGACGTCGGCGTCAGCGTGGTCGCCCCACCCGACTGACCTGCGAGGAGATCGTCATGCCCGCGCCACCGCCCGGACGGCAGAGCGAGTGCGCGACGCTCGACCGTCTGGTCGCCGAGGCCCGGGCGGGGCGCAGCCAGGTCCTGCTGCTGCGGGGTGAGGCCGGGATCGGCAAGTCCGCCCTTCTCGACTACCTGCAGGCGAATGCGTCCGGCTTCCGGATCGCGCACTCCGCCGGCGTGGAGTCGGAGATGGAGCTGGCCTACGCCGGGCTGCACCAGTTGTGCGCCCCGTTCCTCGACCGGCTCGACCGGCTCCCCGCACCGCAACGCGACGCTCTCGGCACCGCGTTCGGGCTGAGCGCCGGCGACGTGCCCGACCGGTTCCTGGTCGGCCTCGCCGTGCTCAACCAGCTGGCCGAACTGGCCGAGGAGCAGCCTCTCCTGTGCGTGATCGACGATGCACAGTGGCTCGATCACGTGTCGCTGCAGACGATCGCCTTCGTCGCCCGCCGCTTGCTGGCCGAGCCGATGGCGCTCGTGATCGCCGTGCGCGAGCCCGCGGCCGAGCTCGAACTGGCCGGCTTGCCGGAACTCGTGGTCGGCGGGCTCACCGACGCCGACGCCGGGCAGCTGCTGGACTCGGTGCTCAAGGGCCCGGTCGACCGGCGCGTGCGGGAGCGGATCATCGCCGAGACCCACGGCAACCCGCTGGCCCTGCTCGAGCTGCCGCGGGCGTGGACGACGGCGGAGCTGGCCGACGGGTTCGAGCAGCCGGGCGCCGTTCCCCTGGTCGGGCGCATCGAGCAGGGATTCACCCGCCGGCTCGAGGCGCTACCGGCCGAGTCGCGGCACCTGCTGCTCATCGCGGCCGCCGAACCGCTCGGCGACGCCACGTTGCTCTGGCGGGCCGCGGAGTCCCTCGGGCTCGACCCGGGCACCGCGGCGGCGGCCGAGGCGTCGGGACTGATCGAGTTCGGCGTGCAGGTGCGGTTCCGCCATCCCCTGGTCCGGGCAGCGGCGTACCGGCTGGCCCCGGCGGCGGACCGGCACGCAGTGCACCGCGCCCTGGCCGAGGTGACCGACCCCGACCTGGATCCGGACCGTCGTACCTGGCACCGCGCGCACGCCACGGCATCGTCCGACGAGGAGATCGCGGCCGAACTCGAGCGGTCGGCCGGGCGGGCCCAGGCGCGAGGCGGGCTCGTTGCCGCGGCCGCGATGCTCGAGCGGGCCGCCGCCCTCACCCCCGATCCCGCCCGGCGGGCCGAGCGCGAGCTCGCGGCCGCGTGGGTCAAGCGGGACGCCGGCGCGCTCGACGCCGCCCTCGCCCTGCTGGCCGCCGTCCGGGCCGGCCCCCCGCACGCGCTGCGCATGGCCGAGGTCGACCACCTTCGGGGGCAGATCGCCTTCGACCAGCGCCGCGGCGCCGACGCCGCCCGGCTGCTTCTCGACGCGGCCCGGCAGCTCGAAGCGCTCGACGCCGACCTCGCCCGCGAGGCCTACCTGGACGCGCTCGTCGCCGCCATCTGGGCCAGCGGCCCCGATGCCCCGGATGCCGTCGGCCAGGCCGCGCGGGCCGCACAGTCCGCCCCGCCCGGGCGCGAACCCGGCCGGGCGATCGACGTGATCCTCGATGCGTTGGCGACCCGCTTCACCGACGGCTACGTGGCCGCTGCGCCGATGTTGACCGCGGCCCTGGCGACCGTCCAGAACCTCGACGTCGGCGCCGAGAACGTCGGGCGGCTGCTGCTGCTCGGCGGCAACCGGGTCAGCTCGATCATCGCGACCGAGGTGTGGGACTTCGCGTCCGGGCGGGCGTTGGCGCAGCGCCAGGTCCGGCTCGCCCGGGATACCGGCGCGCTCGTCCAGCTGCAGTTCGCCCTCAACGTCCTGGCCAGCAGCGAGATGCTCGCCGGCGACTTCGCCTCCGCCGCGGCGCTCATCGAGGAGGACCGAGTGGTCGCCGAGGCGACCGGCAACCCGCCGGTGGCCTACACCGCGATGCTGCTCGCGGCCTTCCGCGGCCAGGAGGAGGCGGCGTCCGAGCTGATCGCCGCGGCGAAGGACGAGGCGTCGTCGCTCGGCCAGGGTCGCATGGTGACTTTCGCCGACTACGCGAGCGCGGTCCTGAACAACGGGTTGAGTCGCCACGATTTCGCGCGGGACGCGGCCCGGCGGGTCTTCGACCGCGACGTGGTCGGCGGCTACCAGATCCTGGCCATCGCCGAGCTGGCCGAGGCGGCGTCCCGCACCGGCGACACCGCACTGGTCGCCGAAGCCCTCGCCCGCTTGTCGGAGCGCGCGCGGGTGACGCCGACGGACTGGGCCGTGGGCATCGAGGCCCGCCTGCAGGCGCTGCTCAGCGACGGCGCGGAGGCCGACAGCTGCTTCCGCGAGTCGATCGAGCATCTGACCCGGGCCGGGGTGCGGGTCGAGCTCGCCCGGGGGCACCTCCTCTACGGGGAATGGCTGCGCCGGGCCGGCCGGCGCGTCGATGCCCGTGACCAGTTGCGCACCGCCTACGACCTGCTGATCGAGATGGGCCTCGCCGCGTTCGCCGAGCGGGCGCGGCGCGAACTGCTGGCCACCGGGGAGCGGGCCCGCCGCCGGGCGGTCGACAACTCCGAGGAGTTGACGGCTCAGGAGTTCCAGATCGCCCGGCTGGCCCGGGAGGGCATGTCGAACCCGGAGATCGGCACCCAGCTGTTCCTCAGCCCGCGCACCGTCGAGTGGCACCTGCGCAAGGTGTTCAGCAAGCTCGGCGTCAGCTCGCGCCGGCAGCTGCGCGACGTCCTGGGCGAGGTCGCCTCGGCCTGAGTCCGCTCCGGGTGGTGCGCTCCGACCACACCAGACGGGACGGCGCGAGCAGTTCGGGGCAACCGTTTCGGGCAGCAGGTGGTTCACCGCTCTCCCCTCTGGTTCAGGCATTTCGGGCGCCACGATTTGACTGGGCCAGAGGGAAAGACGGCTGGCTGGCCGACGATGACTCCGACGTAGGGGGACCTGAACCTGTTGACTCAAGGTATACACTGAGTGTAGACATTCGGGTATGACGGTTCCCATGGCGCTGCTCGGCCTGCTCGAGCGCGAGCCGAGCCACGGCTACGACCTCAAACGGGACTACGACTCCTACTTCGGGCGCGGGCGGCCGCTGCCGTTCGGGCAGGTGTACGCCACGCTGTCGCGGCTGGCCCGGGACGGGAAGGTCGAGGTCGGTGACCCCGAACCCGGCGCCGGCCCCGAGCGCAAGCGCTACGTGATCACCGAGCAGGGCGTCACCGAGATCGAGGCGTGGCTGACCGACCCGGTCGCGCCGGAACCGCACCTGCAGACCGTGCTGTTCGCGAAGGTCGTGCTCGCGCTGATGACGGGGCGGTCGGCACGGACCTACCTCGACACGCAACGCGCGGCGCACCTGCAGCGCATGCGGGAGCTCACCGCCCTCAAGCGCTCCGGCGAGGTGGTCGACGCGCTGCTGGCCGATCACGGCCTGTTCCATCTCGAAGCCGATCTGCGCTGGATCGAGCTGACGGAGGCCCGGCTCGACGCGCTGGCCAAGCAGGTGCGGTCGTGACCGGCGCGCACCTCATCGAGGCGCGGGACGTGCACCTGTCGTTCGGGCCCACCCCGGCATTGCGCGGCGCGAGCCTGTCGGCCGACGCCGGCGAGATCGTGGCGGTGATGGGTCCGTCCGGGTCGGGCAAGTCGACCCTGCTGCACTGCCTGGCCGGCATCCTCGCGCCGGATTCCGGCGAGGTGCGCTTCGCTGGGCAGCGGATGGACATCCTGGACGAAGGGCACCGCAGCGCGCTGCGCCGCGACCGGTTCGGGTTCGTGTTCCAGTTCGGGCAGCTCGTGCCGGAGCTGACGGCCGAGGAGAACATCGCGCTGCCGTTGCTGCTCAAGGGCGTCGGCCGGTCCGCGGCGCTCGCGCAGGCGCGCCCGTGGTTCGAGCGCCTCGAGCTCGACGGCCTAGAGCGGCGCCGGTCCGGCGAGCTGTCCGGCGGGCAGGCCCAACGGGTCGCCCTGGGCCGCGGCCTCGTGGCCGAGCCCGAGGTGCTGTTCGCCGACGAGCCGACCGGGTCGCTGGACTCGCTGTCGGGCGAGCGGGTGATGGAGCTGCTGTCGGCCGCGGCGCGCGAGCAGTCGACGACCGTCGTGCTCGTCACCCACGAGCCGCGGGTGGCCGCATACGCCGACCGCGAGGTCGTGGTGCGCGACGGTCGGGTCACGTCGCTGTCGGGCGATCGGATCGTCGTGTGATCCCCCTCGGGGTCCGCCTCACCCTGGGCGGTGGACGGGAAGCGCTCACCCGGCTGACGCTGATCGTGATCTCGGTGGCGATCGGCGTCGGGCTGCTGCTGTCGACGCTCGCCGGGCTGAACGCGATCGACCACCAGAACGCCCGCTACGCCTGGCTGGAGACCGGCTTCACCGGGTCGCCCCGGCCGGCCGCCGCGGCCGCGACCACCGATCCCGTGTGGTGGCGGCTGCGCGCCGACCACTACCAGGGCAAGACGATCGCGCGGCTCGACGTCGCCGCCACCGGACCTCGCGCACCGATCCCGCCCGGCATCGCGAAGCTGCCCGGGCCGGGACAGTTCTACGCCTCCCCCGCCCTGGCCGCCGTGCTCCGGCGGACGCCGGCCGCCCAGCTCGGTGACCGCTACCCGGGCCGCCTGGTCGAGACGATCGGCCCGTCCGCCCTACCCTCGGCGAACTCGCTCATCATCGTCATCGGCCGCAGCGTCGCCTCGCTGTCCCACGAGCAGGGTGCCCGGCTGATCAGCCGCATCAGCGCGACGGCACCCAACGACTGCAGTGACTGCCCGATCGGGCTCGGCACCAACGGCAACGGCATCATCCTCATCCTGTCGGTGGTGACCGCGGCCCTCCTCTTCCCGGTGCTGATCTTCGTCGGCGGCGCGACCCGGCTCTCGGCCGCCCGCCGGGAGCAGCGCTTCGCCGCGATGCGGCTGGTCGGTGCCACCCCGCGCCAGATCTCGGTGATCGCCACCGTCGAGTCCGCGGCGGCGACCGTCCTCGGTGTGGTCGCCGGTTTCGGGCTGTTCTTCCTGCTGCGCCCGGCGATCGCGACCATCCCGTTCACCGGCGAGCGGTTCTACACCGCGGACCTGTCGCTGACCGGGTGGGACGTCCTGTTCGTCGCGGTCGGCATCCCGGTCGGCGCCGCGGTCGCCGCGCTCCTCGCGCTGCGCCGCGTCACCATCTCCCCGCTCGGGGTCACCCGGCGGGTCACCCCGAAACCGCCACGCGCCTGGCGGCTGCTGCCGTTGCTGGCCGGGGTCGGCGAGCTCGGCTACTTCGCCTACGTCCACGACATCGGCGCCCGCACGCACACCAACACCACCGAGGAAGCCGTGCTGTTCCTGATCGGGGTGCTGCTCGTGATGACCGGGGTCGTCATCGCCGGTCCGTGGCTCACGTTGCTCGCGTCCCGCCTGGTGATCCGGCGGGCCAACCGGCCGGCCACGCTCATCGCCGCCCGCCGCCTGGCCGACAACCCGCAGGCCGGCTTCCGGGCGATCAGCGGGCTCGTGCTGGCCGTCTTCGTCGGCACGGCCGCGATCGCGATCATCACCGCGATCGGCGCGGGCGCCAGCACGACGAGCGGGCTCGGCGCGGCCGCCGACAGCACGATCATCGACTCACTGGCGCAACCCGACCGGCCCCACCCGGCCACGGCGGCCGACGCCGCGACCGTCGACACGCTCGCGGCAATCCCGGGCGTGACCGGCGTGGCGGTGCTCCGCGACAAGACCGTGGACCTGCCCCAACCCCCGCCCGGGCCGCCCCCGCTCGAGCAGGTGGTCTCGTGCGCGGATCTCGCCCGCGTCCCGGCCCTGGGCCACTGCCCGCCCGGCGCCGAAGCGGTGTCGATCCTGCCGGACTACGGTGGCGGCTTCGGGCTCGTCCCCGGCATCCCGACGCACGATCGCACCTGGCCGGTCGCCGACACTTCGGCCGGCGAGTTGCGGCGGCTGCCGATCGACACCCTCGTCGTCGCCACGGACGGCTCGGCGGCCGCGATCGAGCGGGCCCGCACCGTGCTCGATCTGGCCTACCCGATCGAGTTCGCCCCGCTGACGAGCGGCGAGATCCAGACCGACCAGAACCGGCTGCTCGACGACTACCGGCGGCTGGCCGACGTCGTCATCCTGACCAGCCTGCCGCTGGCCGGCTGCAGCCTGGCGGTCAGCATCGCCGGCGGTCTCGTCGAGCGCAAACGGCCCTTCAGCCTGCTTCGCCTGACCGGCGCACCACTCGGGGTGCTGCGCCGGATCGTCGGCCTGGAGGCCGCCGCCCCGCTGGTGATCACCGCGGCCGCCTCGGTCGGCGCCGGCTTCCTGGCCGCGTACCTGTTCCTGCGCGCCCAGCTGCGCCAGACGCTGCACGCACCCGGGCCGGCGTACTACGTCGTCCTCGCCGTTGGGCTGCTCGCTGCCCTGGCCGTCATCGCGTCGACCCTGCCGCTGCTCAACCGGATCACCGGCCCGGAGACCGCCCGCAACGAGTAACCCGGTTCCCGGCCCGACGCCTGGGTCCCACCCCGCGTCGAGTGGTCAGTCCGGACCTGAGTGGTCAGGTAGGGCTGACCACTCAGGTCCGGACTGACCACTCAAGGGCGCGGTTCGCGGGCGGGCCGGCGCTACACAAGCAGGTCAGCCGGCGCCGAGGGTGCGTACGAATCCCGGCGGTACGAGCACGTCGTCGCGGGTGAGGTCGTGGACGGAGCTTCGGCCGATCCCCATCAGGGCGGAGTCGATGCCGGAGCGGAGGATGTCGAGCACGTTCTCGACGCCGGCCTGCCCGTTGGCCGCGAGCCCCCATAGGTAGGCCCGGCCGATCATGACGGCGCGGGCGCCGAGGGCGAGGGCCTTGACGACGTCACTGCCGCGGCGGATGCCGCCGTCGAGCAGCACCTCGACCTGGTCACCCACGGCGTCCGCGACCGCGGGCAGCGCCCGGATGCTGGCCGGGGTGCCGTCGAGGTTGTTGCCGCCGTGGTTCGACACCGAGATCGCAGTGGCGCCGGCGTCGACGGCGCGGCGGGCCTCGTCGATGCGGGTGATGCCCTTGACCATGAACGGGCCGTCCCACTGGTCGCGCAGCCAGGCGACGTCGCTCCAGGACGGGGGCGGGGTCTGCATCCACTCGCCGTAGACGCCGAAGAACGTCGGGGCCGGCCGGCCCGGGTCCTGCATGTTGGGCACGGTGAGGTCGGGGATCCACCCCGTGCGGGCGACCTGGGCCAGCCAGCGCGGACGGGCGATCGCCTGCGGCGCGAAGCGCAGCGCCTCCTTGACCGTGATGTGCTCGGGGATGTGCGGGCTGCCCCAGTCGCGGCCCATCGAGAAGGACCAGTCCAGGGTCGCGATCAGGCCGACGGCCCCGGCCGCGCGGGCCCGCTCGATGCGCTGCGTCATCTGGTCCTTGCTGCCGGCCCAGTAGATCTGGAACAACGTCTGCGGGTTGGCCGCGACCACGTCCTCGACCGGCTTGCTGGCGAACGAGCTCAGCCCCATCGCGGTGCCCCGCGCGGCGGCGGCCCGGGCGACGGCCAGCTCCCCGTCGGGATGGACGGCCTGCACCCCGGTCGGAGAGATGACCACCGGCAGCGCGATCTCCTGTCCCATCACCGTCGTGGCGAGCTCGCGAACGGCCGGCTGACCGGCGGTGATCGGCGCGAACCCGAGCTCACCGAACGCGGCGGTGTTGTCATCGACGGTCAGCCCGCGCTCGGAGCCGGCGACGAGCGCGTCGTAGACCGACTTCGGCAGGCGCTTGCGGGCCCGCCGCTGGGCCTCGGCGACCGATTCGAACCAGGGATTCACCATTGCTGTCTCCTGCTCGTGGTCTGCGGGACGAGCGGGCGCAGCGTCCGCTGCCGGAGGCAGCCGGACAGCACGCCGGTCCCGTAGGCGATGTCGTCGGCGATCGAGGCGAGGGTGTAGCGGGCCGGGTCGAGGCGCCGGTCGGAACGCAGCCAGCCGGCCCCGGGCGGTGCGAGCAGCAGGGTGGCCGCGGCCACCCTGGCCCGCTGCGGGCCGAGCAGGGCCGTGGCCAGCAGGGCCGGGCCGGCGAACTGGGTCGCGTACCGGCCGAGGCCGAGCCCGGTCTGGCTCACTCCGGTGGCCACCGCCCGCAGGACGCGGCGGGGCGGTAGGCCGGCGCGGCGCACCGCCCGGCGGGTGGTGACGAATGCGCCGCCGAGGGCGCCGGCGGTCAGGACGGGCCGGCCGGCCAGCGCACTCACCACGGTCGCGGTGAACCACGGATGCACGATGAGCGGCGCCACGTTGTCCGGGTGCCGCTGCGCCAGCGCGGCCGACGACGTGCCGTAGCCGAACCGGCGCTGGAGCAGCGCGGCCCAGGCCCGCGGTTCGGCGTGCGTGACGGTCACGTCGGGCTGGTAGCGCACCCGCCGGTCCGCGGCGAGCAGGCGCCACACCAGGTCGACGTCCTCCCCGACCCGGAGCCGCGGGTCGAACGGACCGTCGTCACCGGCCACCGCCGCCAGGGCACTGCGCCGGGCGAGCAGGGCCGCGGTCGGGACGTAGGAAACCCGTCCGAACGGGCGGACGGAGGCCGGGGCCGGGCCCAGGTCGAGGGCGCTGTGGGCGGCGGTGAAACGACCGATCCAGCCGACGCCCACCTGCGGGATGATGCGCGGTGCGACCGCGGCCACGAGCGGGTCGTCAAGATGGGGAGCGAGCGCTGCGATCCAGTCACCGGACGGCACGGTGTCGCTGTCCACGAACGCGACCAGGCCGGTGGTGACCGCGGCGAATCCCGCGTTGCGCGCCCCGGCCGGACCGCGGTTGTCCGGCAGCCGGATGCGCCGGGCGCCGTGCCGGTCGGCGACGGCCCGGATCGCATCGGGCTCGGCCGAGGCGTCGTCGACCACGATGACCGGGTACGCGTCGCCGAGCGCCGTCAGGCATCGATCGAGCTCGGCCGCGCGGTTGCGGACCGGGATCACCACGGTGACATCGGGGGGGCCGGCCGGAGGCGGTGGGACCGGGTGGGCGAGGCCGGCGTCGGACAGCCGCCGGGCGAGTCGCCCTCCGGCGCGGGTGGTCACCGGCCCCGCTCGCAGCTCGTCCCACGCCGGCCGCCCGGCCGCGGTGACGCGCAGGACGCGCATCGGTTGCCCGCCCAGCCACACGCCGGGCGCGGTCTCGGTGGTCGACGCGTCCAGCTCGATCCGGAAGCCGGTCGGTACCGGCTCGACCGCGGGGTGGGCAACGGCGGTCACAGCGCCAGTCCCCCGTCGACCGGCACGACGGCGCCGGTGATCGCGCCGGTGTCCGGGCCGGCCAGGTAGGCGAGCAGCGCGGCGACCTCGTCCGCTTCGACGAGCCGCCCGATGGGCTGCTGGGCGGCGAAGTCGGCCGCGGCCGGCAGGTCGTAGAGCCGGGCGGTCTCGTCGAGCATCGCGGTCGCGGTGGAGCCCGGGCTGACGGCGTTGGCCGTGACGCCGGTGCCGCCGAGCTCGACGGCCAGTGCCCGGATGAAGCCGCTGACGCCGGCCTTGGCGGCGCAGTAGGCGGACAGCGTCGGCAGCCCGCGGGCCGCTGCGGTCGAGGCGACGGCGACGAACCGGCCGGTCCGGGGATCGGGGCGGCGCAGCAGGGCCGGGACGGCGGCCCGGGCGAGGTTCAGCACGCCGCCGAGGTCGACGTCGAGGACGGTCTGCTCCTGAGCCGGGTCGGTCTGCCAGTGGGGTGCGCCCCCGGCGATGACGCCGGCGACGGCGAGCGCGGCGTCGAGGCCGCCCCACCGCTGCTCGGCCGCGGCCACCGCGGCGTGCAGGGCGTCGGGGTCGCGGACGTCGGCGGCGAAGGCCGCGACCCGATCCGGCGCGCCGCACCCGGTGACGACCGCGTGCAGCTGTTCCCGGGTGGCCAGGGCGTAGGGCAGGGCGGGATCGTCCGCGGCCACATCGACCGCGAGCACGCACCAGCCGCCGGCGGCCAGCCTGCGGACGGTCGCGGCGCCGATGCCCCGGCCGGCGCCGGTGACCAGCGCTACGCGGGGCATGCCGACCGCCAGGCCTCGACCTGCTCGCCGAGCTCGGCGAGCAGGGCGTCGAAGACGTCGCGTCCCTCCGCGCCGGATGCGCCGGTCGGGTCGCCGAGCACGCCGTTGGGGCTGACTGCGCGCACTCCACCGGCGCGCAGGTCGTCCATCAGCTCCGGCAGGGGCCGGGTGTTGCCCGGGGTGGCGCGTTCGTAGGCGACCAGCCATGGGTGGAGCAGCAGCTGCAGCGAGGTCTCGGTGCGCCCGGCGTGCGGGTCACCGTCCCAGTGGGGCTGGAACAGCAGCACGTCGCGGGACTCGCCGCGCAGCGTCGCCGCGGCGCGGGCGACCGGTTCGGCGTTGCCGCCGTGCGCGGAGACCAGCAGCACGTGCCGGAACGTCTCGGTCGCCGAGCGGACCAGTTCGACGACCAGCTGCTCGGTCGCGGCCTGCCCGATCGACAGGGTCCCGGCGAAGCCGGCGTGCTCACCGCTCGAGCCGTAGGGCACGGCCGGGGCCACCAGCACGTCCGGGCGCAGTTGGGCCAGCCGCTCGCACAGCGCGGTGGCGATGTCGGTGTCGGTCGACAGCGGCAGGTGCGGCCCGTGCTGCTCGGTCGAGCCGAGCGGTATCGCCAGCAGCGCCCCGGCGGCGGCGCGCTGCTCGATCTGCGGCCAGGTGAGCTCGGCGAGCGAGGTGATCACCGCGGCGGGGCGAACCCGGCGAGGGGGTTCTCGTCGCAGGCCCGCTCGGGGCGGCGCGGGGCCAGCACGGTGAGCCGGGTGCGGTGCGAGTGGTCCAACGACGGCTTCGGCGCCGCGCGCCGATCGACCAGCTCCAGCGCGGTCGCGCCGTGGCCCTTCACGCACTCCGGGTCCGGGCCGTCCAGCGGCAGGCCGGTGAAGAACTTGGCCGCCATGCAGCCACCGCGGCAGGCGTCGAAGGCCGAGCAGGACGAGCAGGCCCCACCGGTCTGCGGGCGGCGCAGGTCGGCGAACAGCTCCGACTCGCGCCACACCCCGGCGAAGCCGCCGGCGTTGCGGACGTTGCCGGCCAGGAAGTTCTCGTGGATCGCGAACGGGCAGGCGTACACGTCGCCGACCGGGTCGACCAGGCACACCACCCGCCCCGCCCCGCACAGGTTCAACCCCGGCAGCGCGTCACCGTAGCCGGCCAGGTGGAAGAACGAATCGCCGGTCAACACGCCCTCACCGTGCGCGGCCAGCCAGTCGTAGAGCTCCCGCTGCTGCCCGGCGGTCACGTGCAGCTCGTCCCACGTGTCGGCGCCCCGGCCGGACGGCCGCAGCCGGGTGATCCGCAGCTGGGCGGCGAACCGGTCGGCCAGGGCCTTGAACTCGTCCAGCTGGGCGACGTTGTGCCGCGTCATCACCACCGAGATCTTGAACCCGCGAAACCCCGCATCGGCCAGGTGCTGCATCGCCCTCAGCGCCGTCGCGTACGACCCGGCGCCGCGCACGGCGTCGTTCACCTCGGCCGTCGCACCATCCAGCGAGATCTGCACGTCCACGTAGTCACTCGCAGCCAAGCGCTGCGCCACCGCCGCGTCGATCTTGACGCCGTTGGTCGAGAACTTCACCCCGACGTGGTGCGCGGTGGCGTAGTCGACGAGCTCCCAGAAGTCCGGCCGCACGGTGGGCTCGCCGCCGCCGATGTTGACGTAGAAGATCTGCATCCGCTCGAACTCGTCGATCAACGCCTTGCACTCCGCGGTCGACAACTCGCCCGGGTCACGCCGCCCGGACGACGACAGGCAGTGCACGCAGGCCAGGTTGCAGGCGTACGTCAACTCCCAGGTCAGGCAGATCGGCGCGTCCAGGCCGTACTGGAACTGCTCCACCAGCGGCAACGGCGCCGCCGTCACGCGGCCACCCGCTCCCGGATCATCTGCGAGGCCGCCAGCGTCGACAGCGCCGCCCGGTAGGCCGGCAACTCGCCCTCAGCCACGCCGGCGTCCAGGCACGCCGCCCGCGCCGTCTCGTGCTCGCCCAGCGACCGCACCACCGCCAACAGCTTCGGATCCTTCAGGAACGACAACCGCCGCGTCCCGAAGTGGTACAGCAACGCCCCGAACCGCTCCGGCCGCACCGACACCTGCTCGTGCACCCGCCACGCCGAATCGAGCACGTCAGTACACACCGCACATGCCATCGATCGACACCTCTTCCACCAGCACGTCCTCGACCACGACTTCCTCGGCGGATTCCTCGGTGGTCGTTTCGGGGGTCATCGCAGCTCCTTGTCGCGCGGCTTTACGTCATCGAGTGACGAATATCGCGGTACGTTATCGTCACCCACTGCCATAAACAAGGGGGTGGTGCCCGTGCCGGAACCCGATGTCGGCCGCCGCGGCCGGCCGCCCAGCACCAGCCCGCGCGAACTGGAGGTCATCGCGCTGCGGCTGTTCACCGAGCACGGCTTCGAGGAGACCACGGTCGAGCAGATCGCGGCCGAGGCCGGCGTCAGCAGCCGCACCTTCTTCCGCTACTTCGACACCAAGGCCGACGTGCTCTGGCACGCCTTCGACGCCGAGGTGGCCGCGCTGCGGGCCGCGCTCGACGCCGTGCCCGACACCGTCGGACTGCTCGACGCGATCCGCCACGCCGTCGTCAGCGTCAACCACTACACCGCCGCCGACGTCCCCGAACTGCGCAACCGCATCAACCTCATCGGCACCGTCCCTGCCCTGCAGGCCAGCGCCGCCCCGCACTACGACGCCTGGGAGCGCGCGGTCATCGACTACGCCGCCCGGCGGCTCGGCCAGGACCCGTCCGCCCTGATCCCGCTCGCCATCGGCCGGGCCACGCTCGCCGTCTGCCGGGCCGCCTACGAACTCTGGGTCACCCGCGCCGACGCCGACCTCACCCTCTACCTCGACGAGGCCATCCGGGCCCTGGCCGCGGGCTTCACCGACCGGTGAGCCCGGCGCCCCGGTTTGCATCCGCACCGGTCGCTATCTCCGGCTGCCGCGTCGAGATAGCGACCGTCACGAGTGCAAACCGGCGTCGGTGCGGGTCCGGGGAACAGCGCTTGCCGGCCCGACCGCGGCGAGCGGTTCCGATCCCCGCGCGGCTCAGATGATGAGCGCGCCCGCGTCGATCGGCAGGGCCACGCCGGTGATGTAGCGGGCCTCGTCCGAGGCGAGGAACAGCACCGCGTTGCTGACGTCGATCGACTCCACCCAGTCCACCGGCAGCAGGATGGTCGCGGCCGAGGCGGCGCCGAAGTCCTGGCGGGTCGGGTTCTCGATGTCCGGGCAGAACAGGTGGTACATGCTCTCGTTCTGGATCATGTCGGTGTCGACCTGGGTCGGGTTCACCGTATTCACCCGGATCGAGTGCGGCGCCAGCTCCTGGGCCAGGGTCTTCATCAGCCCGACGACGCCGTGCTTGGCCGAGACGTAGTGCGAGACGCCGTTGTACGAGCGCAGGCCCGCCACCGAGCTGGTGAGCACGATCGCACCGCCGCGGCCACCGGCGATCATGTGCGGGATCGCGGCCTTGCAGGTGCGCCACACGCCGCTGAGGTTGATGTCGATCATCTGGCCCCACGTCTCCTCGGAGAGCTCGTGCGACTGCCCGTTGGACAGGATGCCGGCGTTGGCGCTCACGATGTCGAGCCGGCCGAGCTCGGCGACCCCGGCGTCGACGGCCGCCTTGAGCGACTCGAAGTCGCGCACGTCGGCGTGGGCGGTGAAGACCCGGCGACCGAGCGCCTCGACCTCCTTCGCCGTGCCCTCGAGGTCGGCCGCCGTGGCCATCGGGTACGAGACCGTCTCGATGTCATCGCAGTGGTCCACCGCGATGATGTCGGCGCCCTCCTGGGCGAGCCGGATCGCGTGACTGCGCCCCTGCCCGCGGGCGGCCCCGGTGATGAATGCGACCTTGCCTTCGACCCGTCCAGCCATGTCAGTTCCCTTTCATCGGTGTCACTTGATCAGAACCCCGGCGTCGATCGGCAACGCGACCCCGGTGATGTAGCGTGCCTCGTCCGAGGCGAGGAAGACGACGGCATTGCTCACGTCCACCGGGTCGACCCAGGGGACGGGCAGCAGGTGCATGGCCTGCGACACCGGCGCGAAGTCCGCCCGGGTCGGTTCGGCCACGTCCGGGCAGAACAGCTTGTACATCGGCGGATTCATGACCATCGGCGTGTCGACCTGGGTCGGGTTCAGCGAGTTCACCCGGATCCGGTGCGGCGCCAGTTCCTGGGCCAGGGTCTTCATCAGGCCGTTCACGCCGTGCTTCGCCGCGGTGTAGTGGGCGATGTTCGCGTACCCCTTGAGGCCGGCGGCGGAACTGGTCAGCACGATCGCTCCCCCGCGCTCGCCGGCGATGAGGTGCGGGATCGCGGCCCGGCAGGTTCGCCACACGCCGCCGAGGTCGACGTCGATGATGTCCAGCCAGACGTCCTCGGTCATGTCGGCCATCGGCGCCGGCTGGTTGACGCCGGCGTTCGCGCAGACGATGTCGAGCCGCCCGAGAGCGGTCACGCCCTCGTCGACCGCCGCGGCCAGCCCGTCGATGTCGCGCACGTCCGCCTGGTAGGCGGCGATCCGCCGCCCGCGCTCCTCCACGAGGCGGACGGTCTCCTTCAGGTCCTCCAGCGTTGCGAGCGGGTACGGCACGTTGACCAGGTCGTGGCAGACGTCGACGGCGATGACGTCCGCGCCTTCCTCGGCGAGCCGGACAGCATGGCTGCGGCCCTGCCCCCGGGCCGCCCCGGTGATCAGCGCGACCTTGCCGGCCAGGCGCCCGCCGGTCACTTGATCATCCCGTAGCGGCGGCGGTCGATAGTGGCGGCGACGGCGAGGATGACGACCGCGCCCTTGACCACTAGCTGGTTGTACGCATCGACCGAGGTGATGTCCATACCCGCGCTGAGGATGACGATGACCAGCGCGCCGAGCAGCGTCCGATGGGGGCCACCGACGCCGCCGGACAAAGCCGTACCACCCACCACGATCGCCGCAATCGAATCGAGCAGGCTCGGATCGGCCCCCAACGGGACACCCGTGCTGGCCTGGCCGGTGAGGATGATCCCGGCCGCCGCGGCGATCACGCCGGCGAGGGTGAAGACGCACAGCTTGACCGTCGTGACCCGCACGCCGGACAGGCGAGCCGCGCGCTCGTTGCCGCCGACGGCGTACATGTGCCGCCCCCAGGAGGTCATGAACACGAGCACGGTCGCGAGCGCGACCAGCGCCACCGCGATCAGCGCGCCGTTCGGGATCTTCGGGATCGCGGTCTTGTTGACCAGCGTGCTCAGCACCCCGGACTCGTACGACACCGGGCCGCCGTGCGAGATCCGGTTCGACACGCCGTCGAGGATCGACATCATGCCGAGGGTGACGAGGAACGACGGCACCTTGAGGACGGTGGTCACGACACCGTTGACCAGGCCCACGAACCCGCCGACGAGCAGCACGAGCACGATGGCCGCGGCGCCACCGAACGAGTCGATCCACTTGGCGACGAGGATGCCGGCCAGCGTCGCGTTCGCCGCGACCGACAGGTCGATGCCGCCGATGAGGATCACGAACGTCCCGGCCAGGGCCAGCACGGCGAGGAACGAGATCTGGCGCAGGATGTTCTCGGCCGAGTTCGTCGAGAGGAACGACGAGTTCTTCGAACCGAAGTAGGCGATCAGGATCACGAGGGCGGCGACCGGCACGACGACGTTGCGGTAGCGCAGCAGCGCCTGGCGGCCGAGGGCAGCCGGGCCGGTCGGCGCCGCGGGGGGCGTGTGCGGCTTCAGGAGACCGGTGGAGCTGGACATCAGTTCGGACCTCACATCATGTGTCGGACGATCTCGACCTCAGCCGGTTTCGCCGTAGGTGGAGCGGGCACCTCGGCCGTCACGACCCCGTCGCGCAGCACGACTATGCGGTCGGACAGGCCGATGATCTCTTCGAGTGACTCGGTGCACAGCAGGACGCCGACCCCGCTCGCCGTGAGCAGGCGGATCTGCTCGTAGATCTCCTCGCGGGTGCCGACGTCGATGCCCCGCGTGGGGTCGTCGAGCACCAGCACCCGGCAGTCGCGGGCCAGCCAGCGGGCGAAGACCGCCTTCTGCTGGTTGCCCCCGGACAGCTCGCCGATCGAGCTGCCGAGCGACGGCGTCTTCACCTTGAACTGCCGGGCCAGATCGCCGGCCCTGCGGCGCTCGTGACCCAGATGCAGCAGCCGGGTCCAGCGCGAGCGGACGAGGTCGAGGAAGCCGATCGAGATGTTCGCCCGCACCGACGCGTTGGCGAACAGCGAGTCGTTCGCCCGCTCGGGCGGGACGTAGAAGACGCCACTCTTGACGGCGGCCGGCACCGTCCACCGACTGCGGCGGACGCCGCCGACCCGCACCTCACCGGCGTGCAGGTGCTCGGCGCCGGCCATTGCGGCCGCGAGCTCGGACTTGCCCGAACCGATCACGCCGGCGACCCCGACGATCTCGCCCGGGCGGATCGCGAGGTCCACGTCGTGGAAGGCGCCGGGCCGCGTCCCGCCGTGCAACTCGAGCACCGGCGCCTGCTCCTCGGCGCCGCGCTGGTCGCTCTCCCGGTAGTAGTCGGCGCTGCGCTCGCGCCCGACCATCAGCTCGTGCAGGCGCGCGACGGTGACGTCCTCGTTGGGCATCGCGTCGACGACCTGGCCGTCGCGCAGGACGACCAGGCGGGTGCTGAGCCGCAGCACATCGGCCATGATGTGCGAGACGTAGATGAACGCCGCCCGCGACTGCCACCGGGCGATGAGGTCGAACAGCACCTCGGACTCGTGCTCGCTCAGCGCGCTGGTCGGCTCGTCGAGCAGGATCAGCGGCGGCCGCTCGGCCAGCTTCGCCGAGGCGAACGCCTTCGCGATCTCCACCAGCTGCCGCTGGGGGTAGCTGAGGTCACCGACGAAGGCGTCGGCCCTGATGTTGTCGACGTGCATCTCCTGCAGGAGTTCGGCCGTCGCCGCCTTGAGCCGCCGGGCCCGCGTCGGCCCGCGGCCGGCCAGGTGGTTCTCCTGGCCGAGGTAGACGTTCTCGTAGACGCGCAGTGACTCGACGAGCGCCTGCTCCTGCACGACCACGGAGACGCCGAGCGTGGCCAGCCGCCGGGGATCACCCAGCGGGGCCGGCTCGCCATCCACGACCATGGTGCCGCCGTCGGGACGGACGGTCCCGCTCAGCACGCCGATGAGCGTGGACTTGCCGGCCCCGTTCTCGCCGATCAACCCGAGCACGTCCCCCGTCCGCACCTCGAGGGATACGTCGCGCAGCGCCCGCACGCTGCCGTAGCTCTTCGAGATGGCAGACAGGGTGACGGTCGAGGTCACGGCGGAGGTCGTCAACACCACGCTCCGGCTTCTCCGTTCGGCTTGGGTCGGTCCGGGTCAGGCGACGAGGTTGGCCTTGTACTCGAACAGCGGGCCGCTCTTGAACGCGTTCGCGTACGTGGTGCGGGTGCCGGCGATGTCGGCCGTCTCCCACGCGGAGTTGAGCTTGTACTCCTTCTGCGGCACGCCGGCGTAGTACTCGCGCGGGTCGATCGGGTTGAGCAACGTCTGCGGGTCCCAGTCGGTCGGGTGCAGCGCGCGGCTCATCCGGGCCCAGTCGAAGGGCAGCTTCGCGCCGTAGATGGACGACAGCACCTTCGCGGCGCTGTCCGGGGTGACCAGCAGCGCGCCCTGCGAGATGAACCGCTCCGGCAGCGTGAAGTCGACGCCGTTCAGCGCGTCGAAGGCGGCGATGCCCAGCAGCCCGGCGGTGAGGCCGCCGATCGTCGCGCTCGTCAGGTACTGCTTGCCGTCCGCGATGTACTGGATGTTCTGCTTGTTGCCGTCGAAGCCGGTGACGATCTTGCCCTTGATGTTCTGCGCGTCCAGGGCGGCGATGACCCCGGCCGCCTCGCTGTCGTTCTGCGCGAACACGCCGACGAAGTCCTTCACCGACGGCAGGATGTTGGTGAACGACTTGCGGGCGTCCTCGGCCGTCCAGTTGCCGGGCGCCGCCGTGACGATCTTGATCTTCGGGTAGTCCTTGAGCGCGGTCTTCATGCCGAGCGTGCGCTGGTCGTCGGCCGACGAGCCCTTCTGGCCGGGGACGTGGATGATCGTCCCCTGGCCGCCGACCTTGTCGAACAGCGCCTTCGCGGTGGCGGTCGCGATCTTGACCGACGGCGGCGTGATGAACCGGATCCACTTGTCGGCGTCGGCCGGTGTGTACCACGGCGGCGCGGTGTAGGAGCTCGCGTACAGGATCCCGGCCGCCTGGCAGGCCTTGGTGACGGCCGCCGCCTGCGCCTCGGTCGCGGGGGTGCCGAAGATCGACTTGCCGCCGGCGGTGCGGACGTTGCCGACCTGGGAGAGCGCGGTGTTGACGTTGGCCTGGTCCTCGACGGTGGCCACGTCGACGCCGACCGCGCTGAGCGCCTGCTTGCCGCCGTCGGCGAAGGCGACGAAGAAGTCGTTGGACAGCGTCGTCACCTGGCACCAGGACTTGTCGTGCACGAGCTTCTTGCCGCCGCTCGCCGACGACCCGACGGCGGCCGGCACCGAGCTCTGACCGCCCCCGCCGCTCGAGGAGCTGCTGCAGGCCGCGAGGCCGAGCGTGACGCCGGCCGCGCTCAGCGCCGTGAGGAACGCGCGGCGGCTCATGGGGTGCGGGAACTCGCCGTTGAGGGCTACATCGACCAGCCGGGACTCGGTGGACGCCATGTGGTTCATCTCCTCTGAGATGTGGGATGTGCGACCGATCGCCGGTCGCAGTGGGAACGAGATGGGTGGAGCGCCTTACCGATCCGGTGACGCCGGTTCGACCGCCGCCTCGTGGGCCCAGGGGTCGAGGAGGTGTTGCGCGAACCATCGGCTCGCCTCGCCGGCCGCGACCGACAACTTGTCGCGGTCGCTGTACAACGTCATGTGCGTCGTGTGCGGCAGCACGACCAGCTGCTTCTTGGCCGTGGGAATCGCGTTGTAGGACTCGATCTCGAGGTCCCAGAGCGTGAGGTCGTCCCCCTCGGCGACGATCATCAGCGTGGGCGTGTCGTAGATCCGCGACACGAACGGCGCGACCGAGTAGTTGAGCAGCAGGTCGACCGACTCCATGGTGCTGGAGTTCTGGTAGAGCGTCGCCTCGGTCTCCTGCAGCGCCGCGAAGGTCGTCCGCGTCTCCGGGAAGGGCCAGGCGGACAGCTCGTGCTCCGGGTCGGTGCTGGCGTGCGGCAGGTAGAGCCGCTTCGCCGGGTCGTCGTAACGCAGCCGGCGGTCCTCGAGGATCGCGTCCCAGAGCCGGCGGTAGCCCATGGTGCCGTGGACGCGGCGCATGTTGCGGTAGCCGTCCACCACCGGGATCTGGCTGACGATCGCTCGGACCCGCGGGTCGGTGGCGGCGAGGATCAGCACGTGCCCGCCGGAGTAGGAGATGCCCCACGCGCCGAGGCGGTCGGCGTCGATCCCGTCGCACCGCTCGAGAAAGCTGAGTGCGTTCTGGTAGTCGCGGATCTGCGCCCAGGGGTCGAGGTGCTGCCTCGGCTCGCCGTCGGACACGCCGAGGCTCCGGTAGTCGAAGACGAGGGCGGCGATGCCGGCGGCGGCGAACGCCTCGGCGTAGTACGGCATGACGAGCTCGCGGACGTAGCACCAGCCACCGGCGAGGACGACCGCCGGGACGTCGCCCGACGGCTCGTCCGGCCAGTAGAGCCACCCGCGGACGGTGTCTCCCTCGCTGGTGAACTCGATGTCTTCTCGGCGCATCGGCAGCCTCTCTCGAACGGTGCGGGGCGCGGGTGAGTGAGCGGATTCCGGCAGGCCGGAGCAGCGCTGCTCGATGGCAGCGCGGCGCCGGGAGGTAGTCGAGGACCGGCTGATCGAGTCGGTCCCGTCGGTCGTGTGCGGACCATCGTGGGGCTGGTCGAGCGCTATGTCAAGCATCACTTGACACTCCGGAGAGGCCGTCTTGACCGCCGGGCGAGCGATTCTGTTGTCAAGTGCTACTGAACACCCGCTGTCAAGCCCCACTTGACGATCTTGTGTCAAGTGATACTGGACGCCGCCGGTCTGCCGTCGTACATTGCCCCACGTGACCAGACGGGCGGCGAGCCGGCGATGACGCCCGACGAGCTGCTCGAGGCGTTCCGGCGGATGGCCGTCATCCGGCAGATGGAGGAGCGGATCGCGGCCCTCTACCGCGACGGCGCGGTACCCGGCTTCGTGCACACGTCGGTCGGGCAGGAGGCGTGTGCCGTCGGCGCGCTCTTCCACCTGCGCCCCACCGACGTCATCACCTCGACGCATCGCGGGCACGGCCACGTCCTGGCCAAGGGCCTGGACCCGCGGGGCATGCTCGCCGAGCTGATGGGCAAGGAGTCCGGTTCCTGCCGCGGCCGCGGCGGCTCGATGCACGTCGCCGACCCGCGCCTCGGCATCTTCGGTGCAAATGGGATCGTCGGCGCCGGCCTGCCGATCGCGGTCGGTGCCGCCCAGGCGTTCGCCGCCCGCGGGCAGGACGGCGTGGTCGTCGCGTTCTTCGGCGACGGCGCGATCGCGACCGGCGCCTTTCACGAGGCGGTGAACCTGGCCGCGCTGTGGAACCTGCCGGTCGTCTTCTTCTGCGAGAACAACCGCTACTCCGAGTTCTCGCGGGCCGCCGACCAGCACCCGGTGCCGATCGCCGGCCGGGCCCTCGGCTACGGGATCCCGTTCGTCGAGCTGGCCGGCAACGACATCGTGGCGGTCACCGACGGCATGGTCGAGGTCGTCGACAAGGTGCGCTCCGGCGGCGGACCGTTCCTCGTCGAGGCCACCACCCTGCGCGGCCGCGGTCACTATGAAGGCGACGACCAGCGCTACCGCGATGCCGAGGACTCCGCCGCCCTGCAGCGCGACGACCCGCTCGTCCTCGCCCGGGCCCGGCTGTTCGCCGCCGGTGTCGCCGGGCCGGCCGTCGACCGCGCCTGGGCCCAGGCGACGGCGATCGTCGACGACGCCGAGGCCTTCGCCCGCAGCGGGAAGGAGCCCGACCCGGCCGGCGCGGCCGAGTACATCTACGCCCCGCGCCGCCGCCGGCCCGCCCGCCCGGCCCAGTTGCCCCCGACCGACGCCCGCCCCTCCTCCGGCTCCCGCATCGTGCGCCAGGCGCTGCGGGACGCCCTCGCCGAAGACCCGGACGTGTTCCTCGCCGGCATCGACGTGGCCGGCGGCAACGTCTTCGGCGTCACCCGCGGCCTGCGCGAGGAGTTCCCCGGCCGGCTGCTCGACACCCCGATCTCGGAGACGGCGATCATGGGGCTCGGCGTGGGCGCCGCGATGGCCGGGCTGCGGCCCGTCGTCGAGTTGATGTACTTCGACTTCATCGGCGTGTGCCTGGACCAGCTCTTGAACCAGGCGGCGAAGCTGCGGTTCATGACCGGCGGGGCGGTCACCGTCCCGCTGGTCGTCCGCACGCAGTTCGGCTCCGGCCGGTCGTCCGGCAGCCAGCACTCGCAGAGCCTCGAGACCCTCGTCGCGCACATCCCCGGACTCACCGTGGTCATGCCGGGCTCCGGCGCCGACACCTACGGCCTGCTCCGAACCGCGATCGAGGACGACAACCCGGTCGTCTTCATCGAGAACCGGCTGCTCTACGAGGTGAAGTCGGCGATGCCCTCGCCCGACCACCGCGTGCCGCTCGGCCGCGCCGCCGTCGTCCGCCCCGGATCGGACGTCACCGTGGTGTCGTGGTCGCGGATGGTGCTGGACGTGGTGGCGGCGGCCGAGGTGCTGGCCGGCGAGGGCATCGACGTCGAGGTCATCGACCTGCGCACGATCGTGCCGTGGGACCGCGAGACCGTGCTCGGCTCGCTGCGCCGGACCAACCGGCTGGTGGTCGCGCACGAGGCCGTCGTCGACTTCGGGGTCGGGGCGGAGATCGCCGCCGTGGCGGCCCGCGAAGCCTTCTGGTCACTGGACGCGCCGATCGCCCGGGTCGGGGCCGACTACAGCCCGGCGCCGTACAACCCGGGGCTCGAGCAGCACTGGCGGGCCGGGGTGGCCGACATCGTCCGCACCGTGCGCGAGGTGGCGACGTGCTGACCGCCACCCGCCGCCCGACGCCGGACCACGACCGGTCGCCCGACACGTTCGTCGACCTCCTCCTCGCCGCCGAGCACCGGGCGGCCGGCACGCCGGCGGTGCACGACGGCAGTGGCACCCTCGACTACGCAGAGCTGGTCTCCGCCGCGCGCAGCGTGGCGACCGGGTTGCGGGCCCGCGGCGTCGGGGCCGGTGACCGCGTGGTCGTCCAGCTGCCGAACTGGTGGGAGACGATCGTCGCCGCGTGGGGCGTGTTCCTCGCCGGCGGCGTCCTCGTACCGGTCGTGCCGATCTATCGCGAGCGCGAACTCGGCTTCGTGATCAGCCAGGTGCGCCCCGCCGCCGTGATCGGTCCGGCCACCTACCGGGGGCATGACCACGCGGTGACGCTGCGGCGGCTGTTGGCCGCGCTGCAGCCGACCGCGGCCCTCATCACGGTGCGCGGCGACGCCGACGACCCGGACGGGTTCGCCGCCCTCCTCCAGACGGCACCGGATCCGGCGCCGTCGCGCCCCGACCCCGACGACATCGCGGTCGTGCTCTACACCTCCGGGACGAGCGCCGACCCGAAGGGCGCGCTGCACAGCCACCGCACGTTGATCGCCGAGATCCGCGACGTCCGCGCGTGGTGCCGGCTCGAACCCGGCCGGGAGCGGATCTTCATGGCCTCTCCCCTGAGCCACATCACCGGCCTGTCCTACGGCATCCTGCTGCCGGTCGACCTCGGCGTCCCCGTCGTGCTCCAGGAACGGTGGGACCCGGGCGCGGCCGTCTCCTTGATCGAGGAGTACGGCTGCACGTTCACCGTCAGCGCCACCCCGTTCCTGCGCGGGCTCGCCGAGACCTACACCGGCCGCGGCCGCAGCAGCCTGCGCACGTTCGTGTGCGGCGGCGCCGACATCCCGCCGGCGCTCGTGCGCGAGGCCCACCGCGCGATGGGCACCCGCGTTGTCCGCACCTACGGCTCGACCGAGCTGCCGACGGCCACGATGGTCGACCCGTTCGGCGACCTCGACGCCGGCGCCGACGTCGACGGGATCCCGATGGGTGGCAACGAGGTGGCGATCCGCCCGGACGAGAACGGCTCCCCCGAGCTCGTCGTCCGCGGCCCCGAGCTGTTCCTCGGCTACCTCGACGAGCGGCTGAACGCCGGCGCGTTCACGGCCGACGGCTTCTTCCGCACCGGGGACCTCGCCGAGCTCACTTCGGCCGGCGCCGTCCGGATCACCGGGCGGATCAAGGACGTCATCAACCGCGGCGGGGAGAAGTTCAGCGCGGCCGAGATCGAGGCGGCCCTGCTCACCCACCCCGCGATCACCGACGTCGCGGTCGTCTCCTACCCCGATCCGGTGCTCGTCGAGCGCGCGTGCGCGTTCGTCGTGCCCGACCCGGGCGCGGCCACGCCCGGCGTCGAGGAGCTGCGAGCGCTCGTCGTCGCCGCCGGCATGGCGGTGCAGAAGGCGCCGGAGATGGTGATCAGCGTGGTGGCGCTGCCGCGGACGGCCAGCGGGAAGGTGCAGCGCTACGTCCTGCGCGACCAGGTGCGGGGGCAGCTGGCCTCGAGCCCCACCGCGCGCGCCGGGAAGGGATCTGCCGGTGACCGGCCGTAGAGTCGTCCTGGTCAGAGCCGACCGGCGTCAAGGGAGTACTCCGTGGCCGTTGCGCGTAAGGCCGCGCATTCGGATCCCCCCGGCATGAGCGTCTCGGTGGGGCAGAACGTGCGCCGCGAACGCCAGCGGGCCGGGCTGTCGATCCGCGAGCTCGCCCGCCGCCTCGGCGTGTCGGCCAGCTTCCTCTCCCAGTTCGAACTGGGGCAGAGCCAGGCGGCGGTCAGCACCCTGTTCGCCATCGCCAGCGAGCTGAACGTCTCGCTGGACGAGTTGCTCGGCCACACCGTCGTGCCGGAGAAGGCCAAGCAGAAGTCGGGGCCGGGCGCCACCCGGGGCCGGCCGCCACTGAACGAGTACCTCGCGTTCCAGACCGGGGTCCGCTGGCGCCGGCTGGCCGAGCTCGGCGAGGACCACGTCGACTTCCTGCTCACCGAGTACGAGCCGGGTGCCGACTCGGCGCCGGCCGACACTCCGCAGCGGCACAAGGGCAACGACTACGGCTACGTCCTCGAAGGCACGCTCACCGTGATCATCAACGGCCGCCGGCGGCGGGTGAAGGCCGGCCGCGCGATCGCGATGCGCGGCGACGTCCCGCACCGGCTGCTCAACGAGACCGACGAGCTCGTCCGGGCGATCTGGTTCGTCACCGACTGACCATCGCTCACCGCGCGCGGGTGATCACCAGCAGGCCGCGCAGCCTCGCCGTGCCGATGCGCTGGTACAGGTGGTCGCGCGCCGCGTCGAAGGTGACGAAGTCGCCCGCGGCCAGCTCGACCGGGTCGTCCACCGGCCCGACCCGGATGCGCCCGGAGTAGACGTGCAGGTGCTCGCTGGTCCCGGCCGCGTGCCCGGCCGAGTGCTGCACCGCGCCGCTGTGCAGGCGGAAGTCGTAGATCTCGGCCGACGGCGACCGGCTGGTGACGGTGTCGAGCAGCCAGGCCTCGACGCTGTCACCGGCGACCCGGGTTCCCTCTCCCGCGCGGGTCACGCGGGGCGGATCGCCCCCGGCGGGCGGGGTGATCAGGTCGGCCAGCGTCGCCTCGAGCGCGTTGGCCAGCCCGTACAGGGTCTCGAGCGTCGGGTTCCCGTCACCGGCCTCGAGCTGGGTGAGGGTCGCCCGCGAGATCGTGGCCCGGCGTGCGAGCTCCACCGTCGACAGCCCCCGCTGCTGCCGGAGCCGGCGCAGGTTGGTTGCCAGCGGCGACGCGTGGCGAGAAGTCATGTTGACCAGTATGTCAGGCTGGATGTCTACTGAAGCAGACATCCGGTTGAGCGATCGGACGGTGGTCATGGTCAGTCGGTTGGCGCACATCCCGGGCATCGGGGTCAACACGATGGGCGACCGCGCCGACGCGCTCGCCGATCCGGCGATGCTGCGCCTGGAGAACCTGGACACCGACCTGCGGCCGCCGGAGGTCGCGCTCGAGCTCACCCGGCAGGCGGTCGACGACGACGCGGCCAACAGCTACCTACCGTTCGAGGGGCACCTCGACCTCCGGGTCGCGGCCGCCGAGCACGTCGGGCGGCTCGGCGGACGCGCGTACGACCCGGTCGGCGAATGCGTCAGCGTCGCCGGTGGGCTCAACGGGATCCTGAACGCGCTGCTGGCGATCTCCGAGCCGGGCGACGAGGTGGTCGTCGCCGACCCCATCTACGCCGGCCTGGTCAACCGCATCCGCCTCGCCGGTGCGGTACCCGTCCACGTCCGGGCCACGGCCACCGGGCCGGGTTGGCGGACCGACCCGGACGAGCTGGCCGCCGCGGTCGGCCCCCGTACCGCGGCCGTCCTGCTGATGGGCCCGGCCATGCCGACCGGTGCGGTCCTCGACCAGACGCACCTCGACGCCCTCGCCGGTCCCGTGGCCGAGCACGACGCGTGGGTGCTGTACGACGCCGCGATGGAGCGCATCCGCTTCGACGGCCGGCCCCCGCTGCACCCCGCGGCTCATACCCAGCTGTCCGACCGGGTGATCACGGTCGGGTCGGCGTCGAAGGAGCTGCGGATGATCGGTTGGCGCGTCGGATGGGTGGTCGCGCCGGCGCGGGTGCTCGCCGACATCGCCCTCGTGGGCATGACGAACGTGGTGTGCCAGGTCGGCCTGGCCCAGCAGGCGGTGGCGGCCGCCCTGTCCGCTCCCGATGCCGCCGCCGACGTCGCCGCGGCCACCCGCACCTGGCAGCAGCGCTGCGATGTCGTGCTGGATCAGCTTGCCGGCTACCCGGTCATCCGGCCCGACGGCGGATGGTCGTTGCTGGTCGACACGACCCAGCTGGGCCTGGCGCCGGCCGAGGCGTCCGCGCGGCTGTTCGACCGGGGCCGGGTCGCGGCCACCGCGATGGACAACTGGGGGCCGTCGGGCGCCCGCTACCTCCGGCTCGTCTTCGCGAACGAACCGGTCGAGCGGCTGCACGACCTGCGGGACCGGTTCGCCGCCGCCTTCTGACCGACGGCGGACCGGGCCGCCGCCGCCCCGCCACCGCTCGCGCCCCGGTGCGCCTCGGTGCGCGCCTCTACGATTGGCCCATGCCGGCCCCCGCGGACACGAGTGCCGGCGCCCAGCGATCGCCGAGCATGGCCGATGTCGCGGCCCGGGCCGGCGTGTCGCACCAGACCGTCTCCCGGGTGCTGAACAGCTCGCCGCTCGTCCGCGAGGAGACGCGGGCCCGGGTCCTGGCCGCCATCAGCGAGCTCGGCTACCGGCGCAACAACGCCGCCCGGATGCTCGTCACCAACCGGTCGGGCCGGATCGGCATGGTCGCGGCCCACCTGGGCCTGCACGGGCCGAGCATGACCGCGCTCGCCGTGCAGGACGCCGCGCACGCCGCCGGCTACGACGTCGCCCTCGTGGGGTTGTCGCAGCTGTCGGTGCAATCGCTCGACCGCACGGTCGAACGCCTCCTCGATCAGGCCGTCGAGGCGATCGTCATCGCCGTCGCCCACCGCGATGCCCTCGCCATGGCCCGCTCGCTGCGGCTGTCCACGCCGGTCGTCCTGGTCGAAGGCGTCACCCCCGCCCAACCGATGGCGGCCGGGATCGACCAGGCGGCCGGCGCCACCCTCGCCACGAACCACCTGCTGGACCTCGGCCATGCCCGCGTGGCCCATGTGACCGGCCCGGGCGATTGGATCGAGGCCGGGCAGCGGCGGGCCGGCTGGCTGCGCGCCCACGAGGAGCGCGGACGCCACCCCGGGCCCGAACTGGCCGGGGACTGGTCGGCGAACAGCGGTTACCGCGCGGGCCTGCGCATCGCGGACGACCCCGAGGTGACCGCCGTGTTCGTGGCCAACGACGCGATGGCGCTCGGCATGCTGCACGCCATGCACGAGCGGGGGCGCGCGGTGCCCCGAGAGATCAGCGTCGCCGGGTTCGACGGCGACCCGCAGTCGGCGCACTTCTGGCCGGCGCTCACCACGGTGAGTCAGGACTTCGCCGAGGTCGGGCGCCGCGCGGTCGACCTCGCGTTGCGCGCATTGGCCGGGGAACCGACGCCGACGGCCGACCTCATCGATCCGGCGCTCATCGTCCGGGCGTCGACGGCCCCGCCCGCTCGGTAGCCCCGCAGCCGCCTGGGGCGGGTTGACTCAGCAGCATGTTAGCGCTAACAATTGTGCGCCGGTCGTACCCCGAATGCCGGACGGGAGAACCTCATGTCCGCGGCAACACCAGCCGACCAGTACGTCGTCGGCGTCGACTTCGGCACGCTGTCCGGCCGGGCCCTGGTCGTGCGCGTCAGCGACGGCGCCGAGGTCGGTACCGCGGTGCACGAGTATGCCCACGGCGTCATCGAGGACCGGCTGCCCGGCGCCGGCGCGGCCCTGCCGCCCGACTGGGCCCTGCAGGTGCCGCAGGACTACCGGGACGTGCTCCGCACCGCCGTGCCGGCCGCCGTCACCGCGGCCGGGGTGGACCCGGCGCGGGTCATCGGCATCGGCACGGACTTCACCGCCTGCACGATGCTGCCTACCCTGGCCGACGGCACCCCGTTGTGCGAGGTGCCGGAACTCGCCGGACGCCCGCACGCCTACGTCAAGCTGTGGAAGCACCACGCCGCCCAGCCGCAGGCCGACCGCATCAACCGGCTCGCGGCGCAGCGCGGCGAGGCGTGGCTGCCCCGCTACGGAGGGCTGATCTCGGCCGAGTGGGAGTTCGCCAAGGGCCTGCAGCTGTTCGAGGAGGATCCCGACCTCTACGCGCGGATGTCGTACTGGGTCGAGGCCGCCGACTGGATCGTGTGGCAACTGTGCGGGGAGAACGTCCGCTCCGAGACGCTGGCCGGCTACAAGGGGATCCGGCAAGAGGGCCGATACCCGTCGGCCGAATTCCTCGCCGCTCTGGCCCCCGGCTTCGACGGTCTCGTGGCGGACAAGCTCGGTGGCCGCTGGGGCCGGCTGGGCGAGCGGGCCGGCCGGCTGACCGCGCAGGCCGCGCAGTGGACCGGCCTGCCCGCGGGCATCGCAGTCGCCGTCGGCAGCATCGACGCTCATGTGACCGCGCCGGCGGCCCAGGCGGTCGAACCCGGGCAGCTGGTCGCGATCATGGGCACGTCGACGTGCCACGTCATGAGCGCCGACGTCCTGCGCGAGGTTCCGGGCATGTGCGGGGTGGTCGACGGCGGAGTGATCACGGGCAGCTGGGGCTACGAGGCCGGGCAGAGCGGGGTCGGGGACATCTTCGCCTGGTTCACGCAGAACTGCGTCCCGCCCGAGTACGCCGAGCAAGCAGCCGCGGCCGGCGAGTCCCGGCACGAGCTGTTGACCCGGCTCGCCGCCGATCAGGAGGTCGGCGAGCACGGGCTCGTCGCCCTCGACTGGCTCAGCGGCAATCGCTCGGTGCTGGTCGACCACGAGCTCTCCGGCCTGGTCGTCGGACTGACGCTGTCGACCCGCCCCGAGGACATCTACCGCGCGCTGCTGGAGGCGACCGCCTTCGGCACCCGCGTCATCGTGGAGGCCTTCCGGTCCGCCGGCGTACCGGTCGAGGAGTTCGTCGTCGCCGGTGGCCTGGCGCGGAACCCGCTGCTCATGCAAATCTATGCCGACGTCCTCCGGCTGCCGCTGTCGGTCCTCGACTCCGCGCAAGGCCCGGCGCTCGGCTCGGCGATCCACGCGGCCGTGGCCGCCGGTACCTACCCGGACGTGCCGCTGGCCGCCAAGGCGATGGGCAAGGTCCGCCGCGCCGTCTACCGGCCGGACGACGCGCGGGCGGTGGTCTACGACGCCCTGTTCGAGCAGTACCTCGCACTGCACGACCACTTCGGCCGCCGGCCCGACACGATGCGCGGGTTGCGGGCGATCCGGCGGGCCGCGGTCGGGCGCCGGGCCGCGCGCACCGGAGCCGGATCATGACCGTCCTGGCCGACGTCAAGGCGGTGCTCGCCGAACTGCGCGAGCAGGTGTGCGCGCTGCACGCCGAGCTGACCCGCTACCGGCTGGTCGTGTGGACGGCCGGCAACGTGTCGGCGCGGGTGCCCGGGCACGACCTCATGGTCGTCAAGCCGAGCGGCGTCGCCTACGACGAGCTGACACCGGCGAACATGGTCGTCTGCGACCTCCACGGGCGGGTCGTCGAGGGCGAGCACGCCCCATCGTCCGACACCGCCGCGCAGGCCTACGTCTACCGGCACCGGCCGAGCGTCGGCGGCGTCGTTCACACGCACTCGGTGTACGCCACCGCGTGGGCGGCGCGCGGCGAACCGATCCCGTGCGTGCTGACCATGGCCGCGGACGAGTTCGGCGGCGAGATCCCGATCGGACCGTTCGCGATGATCGGCGACGACTCGATCGGCCGCGGCATCGTCGAGACGCTCGACGGCCACCGCTCCCCGGCCGTCCTGATGCGCAACCACGGCGTCTTCGCGGTGGGCAAGGACGCCCGGGCCGCCGTGCAGGCTGCGGTCATGTGCGAGGAGGTCGCCCGCACGGTGCACGTCGCCCGGCAGCTGGGCGAGCCCGTCCCGATCAGTGCCGAGAACGTCGACCGGCTCTACCACCGGTACCAGAACGTGTACGGCCAGCACTGAGGCGGCCCACCACCCGCCGGCCCACGAACCGGCGGCCCGGGGCGCGTGAACCCACCGCGCTTCGGGTCGTCACCCAGTCCCGCGGCGAGGCTGGACCGTCCGCCCGCGCCGGCTCGCCCGCGGCGGCGGGACGGGCGGGACGGAGCTGTCGCGCACGACCAGGGGCGAGGACAGCAGCAGGTGCACCGTCGAGTCGAAGCCGTTGATCCGCGCGACGAGGGAATCGACGGCCCGCTCGGCCATCGCCGCCAGCGGGTTCTCGACCGTGGTGAGCTTCGTCGCCCCGTCCAGGCCGAGCGGTGACATCGCGACGGCACACACCGACACGTCGCGCGGCACCTGCAGCCCGTGGCTCTCCAGGGCCGGGACGAGCCCGGGCAAGGACATCTCGTTGATCGACACGATCCCGTCGACGTCCGGCATCCGCTCGAGGGCCTCGGCGACGAAGCCGGCGGCGGCGTGGGCGTTGTCGTCGCAGGGCAGCGCCTCCCCCCGGACCCCGTGGCGCTCGACCGCGGCGAGGAACGCCCGCTGCGAGCGCACGGCCGAGCCATAGCCCGATTCGAGCAGGGGCGCCGACCGGTTGACCAGCACGAGGCGCCGCCGGCCGACCTCCACGAGATGATCGACGCAGGCCTGCACCGAGGCGTCCCAGTCGAGGTCGACCCAGTCGTAGGCCGGCCGGTCCACCGTCCGGCCGATGACCATGAACGGCACGCCGGACGACTGGGCCCGCTTGACCCGGGTGTCGTGCACCTGCGCCTCGGTGATCAGCAGCCCGTCGATGCGCCGGGTGCCGATCAGCCGCTCGAGCGCGGCGTCGCGGTCGTGGCCGCCGGGTGACATCAGGACGTCGTAGTCGCGGTCGGCGGCCGCCTCGACCGCGGCCCCGACGAGCACGAGCTGGCCGGCGGTCAGGTGGCTGTGATCGGCGGGCGGGATCACCATCCCGAGCGTGTTGGTGGCACCACTGCGTAGGGCCTGGGCGGCCGCGTTGGGCTTGTAGCCGGCATCCCGCATGACCGCGAAGATCCGCTCGCGGGTCTGGGCGCTGACCGGGCGCTTGCCGGTGATGGCGTAGGACACCGTGCTGCGGGACACGCCCGCGCGACGGGCGACCTCTCCGATGTCCATGCCACCTCCCGGGCGCTTCGCGGTCACGCTAGCGCGCCGGGGGTGCCGAGGACGTCCGGGCGACGTGGTCGGCGGCGAACAGCAGGTACACCGCGGCCGTCCAGGTGTAGGCCCGGTCGCGCAGGCCGGCGCCCGTCACAGCGTCGAAGTTCTCCGCAAAGCCGGACCGCTCGCACAGGTGGCGGAACCGGGCGCTGAGCTCGTCTGCGACGGCCGGGTAGCCGGCCTGCCGCAGCCCGTACTCGACGATGAACGTCGACGGCGCCCAGATCGGCCCGCGCCAGTACCCGTCCGGCTCGTACTGCGGCGATCCGACCGGCTCGGTCGCCGGGCCGTGATCGGTGAGCAGGCCCTGCACCTGGGCACTCAACGCAGCCGCGACCTCGACCGGCAGGCTCGCCGCGGCCACGATCGGCAAGGCCGTCAGCAGGCTGTCGCTGCGCGAGCGGCGGCCGGTGAGCGGCGCGACCGAGACGAAGCGGTCGCCCTCCCACAGCTGGGCCAGCAGGTCGGCGCCGATCCGCCCGGCGAGCTCGGACCATCGCGCCGCATCGCCCGGCCGCCCGAGTTCGGTCGCCAGCCCGGCCAGCACGTCGAGCTGCAGCCGCAGGAAGGTGGCCAGGTCGGCGGTCTCGACGACGCGATCGGCGTCGAAGACGGTGCTGTTGTCCCATCCGCTGTCGTTGCCGTGGTGGTAGGCCGGTAGCGAGCGCCCCGCCCCGACCCGGTGCTCCAGCCAGAAGGAGGACCAGCTGGCGAGCCGGTCGTAGATCACCTCCAGCTGCTCGTGCCCCAGGTCGGCCGGGAGCCGGTCGCGCAGCAGGGCGAGCATCCACCCGTGGATCGGTGGCTTCACGAAGTTGTGCAGCACCCGCGAGTGGGTCACCGAGTCCGGCAGGGCCCCCGTCTCGTCCTGATGGTCGAACGGCAGGAGGAACTGGTCGACCGCCAGCTCGGGCCGGCCGCCGGCCAGGGCCAGCGCGTTGAAGCAGTGGTCCCAGCTCCAGACCGAGTCCATCCAGTGCTTCGACATCAGGACCGCCTCGCGGCCGACGAAGCCGCCCGGCTCGACCGTCGCCGACCACAGAACGTAGGCGGCCAACGCGGCCGCCGGCGTCTCGGTCGTGCGCCAGCCGGCGATCGCGTCGACGTAGGCGTCGAACTCGGCCGCCACGCGGGCGGTGATGTCGTCGAACCGCTCGCCGGGCGCGAACGTCGCCCGGGCGGTCTCGAACTCCTCGACCGCCACCTCCCACCGCCCGTCCTCGGCCGGCTCGACCACGATCTGCCGGATTGCCGTGCCCAGGGCCTCGACCCCGTCGGCCGAGACGCGGCCGGCGACGACCGAGACGCGGTAGCGCCGCCCCGTCTCGTAGGAGGTGAACGTCCAGGACCGGTCGGCCGGATCACGGAAGAGGTAGGTGCCCGTGAACGGGGTGAGGGCCGGCTCGGCCGCCCGCAGGATCATCCCCAGGCGCCGGCCCCGCAGCCGCAGGGTCGTGGTGGAGGCGAAGACCGCGTCCACGTCCCCGTCCGCGGCGACCCAGCTCAGCGTGGCCGGGGTCGCCCGGCGTTCCGCGGCCACCGCGTGACCGTCGCGGCTCGGCACCAGTGCGAGGACTCCGGTGAGGTCGGTGCGGTGACTGACCAGATGGACATCGGCGTCGCGCCGGTGCGCCCCGACGACCGGCGAGAGGTTCAGCCAGGACCCGCGATAGCTGAACGGGATGCAGTCCAGGTCGAACGGCGACCGGGAGGGTGCGACGGGATCCTCGGCGGAGGCCGAGGTTTCCGTGGTCTCGGGGGAACGGGTCAAGGTGTCAGTCCTTCACCGCGCCGGCGGTGACTCCGGCGGCGACGTAGCGTTGGGCCACGAGCAGGAGCGCTGCGGCCGGGATCGAGGCCACCACCGACGTCGCGAGGATGGCGTTCCAATCCTGGGTGTTGTTGCCGATGTAGCGATAGATGCCGAGCGTGATCGGCTGATGGGCGCCGCCGCTGTCCAGGGTCGTGGCGAACAGGAAGTCCGACCACGACCAGAGGAAGGCGAACAGGCTCACGGTCACGACCGCGTTCCGGCTGACCGGCAGGACGATGGAGACGAACGACCGCAGCCGGCCGGCGCCGTCGATCGCCGCTGCCTGGAGCAACTCGTCGGAGATGCCGCTCATGAACGCGGCGAAGACGAGGACGCCGAACGGGACGGCGGTGGTGGAGTCGGCCACGATCAGCCCCCACGTCGTGTTCAGCATCCCGATCTTGAGGTAGATCGCGTAGAAGCCGAAGGCGATGATCACGCTCGGGATCATCTGGGCGATCAGGAGCAGGAACGTCAGGGTTCGGCGACCCTTGACCCGCAGCTTGGCGACGGCGTAGCCGGCCGGCGCGGCCACCACCAGCGTGAGGGCGACGGTGCCCAGCGCGATCACCACGCTCGTGAACAGGTAGCCGCCCTGCTCGTGGAACACCTTGCGGTAGCCGTCGGCGGTGAGCTTCAGCGGCAGCAGCTGCGGGTTCTCCTTGCGCAGCTGGTCGTTCGGGGTCAGCGAGACGTTCACCATCCAGTAGAGCGGGAAGAGCATGACCGCGGTGATCACGATCCCGGCGACGGTCTTGGCGCGGGATCGGCGGGCTCGCATCATGCGCGGGCCCTCCCCTCGAACCGGACGTACACCAGTCCGGCCGCGAAGGCGACCAGGATGAGCAGGTTGCCGACCGCCGAACCGGGGCCGAACTGCGGCAGCAGGCTGCCGAAGCTGAGCTGGTAGGACCACGTCGCCAGCGTGGTGGAGGTGTTGTCCGGACCGCCGCGGGTGATGATCCAGATGATGTCGAAGACCTTGAGCGTGTAGACGAAGCCGAGCAGGAGCGTGATCGCCGAGACCGGCCGGAGCAGCGGGAAGGTGACGTACCAGAACCGCTTCCAGGCCGTCGCGCCGTCGAGGCCGGCCGCCTCGTAGACGTCGGTGCTGATGTTCTGCAGCCCGCTGTAGAGCAGGACGAGGTTGAACGGGATGCCGATCCAGATGTTGGCGATCGTCACCGAAACCAGGGACCACGGCTCGGAGGTCAACCAGTGGATGTTGCTGCCGCCGGCTGCGCGCAGCAACGAGTTGACCACGCCCGATTCGCTGTTGAGCATCCAGGCCCATACGGAGGCCGAGACGATCAGCGGCAGCAGCCACGGCACGAGCAGCAACGCCCGCAGCGTCCCCGACAGGCGGAAATGCTGGTTGAAGAACAAGGCCAGCGCCAGGCCGATGCCGTACTGGAACAGCAGCGACACCCCGGTGAAGAACGCCGTGTGCCAGACAGCGTCGACGAACACCGGGTCGTGGATCGCGGTCGAGTAGTTGTGCAGGCCGTTGAACTTCGCGCCGCCCTGCACGAACGAGCGGACGGTGTAGTCGCGCAGGCTCAGGTCGATGTTGCGGTACAGCGGGTAGGCGAAGAAGAACACCAGGTACAGCGCGACCGGGAGGGCGAACGCCCACGCCGTGAGATGCTCGGTGAGCACGCGTCGCCGCCGGGCCGAGGCTCGGGGTTGAGGCGGCGGGGCGGCGGAGGTGACGGCGGCGGGACGAGTCACGGTGGTCACGATCGTCCTTCCTGACGAACCGGCGCGAGGACGGCTGCCCGAGCGACCCCGGGCCGGCGGATCGCGCCGGCCCGGGTGCCCCGGGCGAGGGGCTAGCTCCCGGCTCTCTGTTGCGCGTCGCGCATCGCCTGCTGCGGCGACTTCGACTGGCTCAGCGCGGCCTGCACCGCGTTCCACATCGGTTCGGAGATCTTCGGGTACTTGACGCCGAGGTTGTCACCGGTGCGGCCGCGGGCGGCGTTCACGGCGGTCACCCACTCGGTGAGGTCCGGGTTCGCCTGCACCTGCTTCGCCTGGACGCTCTTGATTGCCGACACGTAGGAGAGGGTGTTGTCGACCTCGAACGCGTTGGCGGGGCTGGCCAGGCAGTTCGCGATCTTGGCCGCGGTCTTCAGTCGACTTTCGTCGCTCTGCTTCGGCACGGTCACGAACTCGCCCCCGGTCGGCGCGGATGCGGTGCCGCCGTCCTTGCCCGGAATGGGGAGGACTCCCCAGTCGATCTTCGAGGTCTTCAGCGCCCCGAGTTGCCAGGTGCCGTTCTCGGCGAAGGCGTAGTCGCCGGTCAGGAACTCCTGGAAGCTCGACTGCTGGTTGTTGTTGATCACGTCGTTGGGCGCGTAGCCGCGCTTGACCCAGTCCGTCCACAACGCGAGTGCCGAGACGCCCTCGGCCGAGTCGAGCTTGGTCAGGTTCGCCCCCGACCCCCAGAACCACGGCAGGAACTGGAAGCTGCCCTCCTCCGTGCCCACGGCGGAGAAGGTGATGCCCTTCTTGCCGGCCGCCTTGGCCTTGGCGAGTGCCGCGGTCAACGAGGTCCAGTCCTTCACCGAGGCGAGGTCGATGCCGGCGTCCTTCAGGACGGTCTTGTTGTAGTAGAGGGCGAGCGTGTTGGCGCCGATCGGCACGCCGTACGCCTTCCCGTCGACCTTGCCGGCGTCGAGGATGTTGGGCTCGTAGCCATCGGTGCTCTGGCCGGTCGTCCCGGTGTCGCTGAGCACACCGGCCTGCACGAGCGTCGACACGACCGGGTTGTCGACGATGACGACGCTGGGTGCGTTGCCCTGCTGGGCGGCGAGCAGCACCTGGCTGGTCAGCTTGGTGGTGTCCCAGCCGGTGCGCTTGACCTGCACGCCGTTGTCGGTGCCGCACTTGGTCACGAGCTTCCCCCAGGCCGAGCTCGCGTCGTACTGCGGATACGGATCCCAGACCGTGTAGGTGCCGCCGGACTTGCTCGTTCCCCCGTTGCCGGACTTGGAGTTGCCGCTGCTGCTGCACGCGGCGACGGACACCAGCGTGACCGCGCCGATGGCGGTGCCGAGCACCCGCCGGATCGCAGTTCTCATCGTCGTCCCTTCTGGAGCACTTGGCCGGAGCTACGGACACTGCGGTTGTCGAATCGATTCGACACAAACTTGGCAGAACCGTAGCCTGCCCGAAACCTGCAGGCAAGGATTCGTCGAATCAATTCGCGAACGACCGGTGGAAGGCCGCGGCTCAGAGACGGTGCGGACGCCCCGCTAGCTCAGTTCGTCGCGCCAGGAGTGCGTCGGCGCGTACCCGAGCACGCGGCGGGCCTTGTCGATCGACAGCAGGGTCTCGTGCGGACCGACCGGTCGAGCGAGCGGGACGTCGGGGAACACCTCGGCCAGCAGCGACTCGTTGTCGCGGGACATGACTGTGTCGGCATTGGCGATGATGAACACGTCGGCCCCGACGGCGCGGTACTCCAGCGCACGGCGCACGGCCTGCGCCCCGTCGCGGGCATCGATGTAGCCCCAGAGATTCCAGCTCCGCGATCGTGGGTCGGCGTCGTAGGCCGGGAACTGCGCGTAGTCCTCGACGTACATCACGTTGCTGAACCGCAGGCCGGTCATCGAGAGATCCGGGTGCCACCGGCACAGCTGCCGGGCGAGTTCCTCCTCGAGCACCTTGACCAACGAGTAGGTGCTGTTCGGACGCGGCGGGTACTCCTCGTCGACCGGAACGTACGGCGGTGGCTGCTCGAACGGCAGGCCGAGGACGGTCTCACTGGACGCCCACACGATCTTGCGTACCCCGGCCCGGACGGCCGCGCTGTAGGTGTTGTACGAGGCGGTGATGTTGTTGGCGAAGGTCGCCGCGTTGGCCCGCAATCCCGGCGCCGGGATCGCCGCCAGGTGCACCAGCGCGTCGACGCCGTCGTGCCGGTCGTCCAGCCCGCTCAGCGCCTCGACTGCCTCACCGAAGTCGGTCAGGTCGACGGCCGAGGACACCACGTCGGACCGCGGCGAGGGAACCCGGTCGAGGGCGACCACCTCCCAGCCGTGCTCAAGCAGGTCGTCGACCACCGCCCGGCCCAACTTGCCGCTGCTGCCGGTAACCGCCACGCGCACCCGTCGGCCCTCCTGTCCGTCGCCCCTCCCGGTCCATCCTGCCCGAGAAACCCGGCCGAGAACTCAGGTCGGGCCGTCCGGAGCGTCAGTCCACGTCCGCTCGCGCGCGTAGCGATCGGCGCTCGACTGCAGGTGCGCGGTCCGGGTCGGTGCATCAGGTCGCCGCTCCCACCATCGTCGCGGGGTGATGTCCGGGACGTCGGTGTCGGCCCGGGCCGCCGCGTGGAACGCTGCCCGCCGTCCCTGCAGTTCAGTCATCAGCTCGTGCCACTGCGCGGGGTCACACACCTCGGCGTCGACCATGCCCCGCAATTCGCCGAGCTGCTTCACCCACTCGCGGGCCGCCTCCTGCACCGAGCGAGGTGCGAACAGCATCATGAGCTCGAACTGCTCGTCCTGCCGGTCGTACTCACGCATGAACAGCGGCTTCGCCTCGGCCGAGGTCAGCGGATCGAGGTTGGGGCCGTTGCCCAGCGCCGAGCCGCGACGGCTGATCAGCCGCTGGGTTGCCTTCACGGCCTGCGCGAACCCCGAGTAGGCCTCGAGCCGCTGGTTGCGGAACACGATTCGATCATTGCGGCGGACTCGAGCCCGGTCGCTGATCTCGTTCGCCACGAACGTGCCGACCGTACCGATGAGCACGCCGATGACGAGGCTGACGACCTGCGTCCCGCTCACGCAGCGAACCTAGTGCAGGTCGGAAGGATCTTGGGTCAGGTGGGGCCGTGAAGCGCCATGGGCACGAAGCGGCCGGGCGCGGCGTCAGACGTCGGCGACGACCACGAAGAGCGTCAGCGCGGCGAAGAACGAGCCGGCCGACAGATGGTCGAGCCAGTCCGCCGCCGACGCCGGGTCGAGCCAACCGTCGGCCACGGCACGCTCGGTGACCCGTTTCAGCCCGAGGATCTCGTCGGCGCGGGCTGCGTCGGTGAACACGCTCGTGATCGGCAGCACCGTCACCGCGGTGAAGCCGGCGCGCCGGACGAGGCCGGGCAGCTGCCGGCCGATGGCCGCGTTGCGGATCACCCGGTCGGTGACGAACGACCGGTAGGCCCGCATGACCTGCCGGTCGGGATAGTCGATCACGAGGGTGTCGTAGTCGGGCTCGGCGAAGATCGCTCGGCCGTCAACTCGCAGCAGCCGGCGGGCCTCGCGAACGACGGCACCGGGGTCGGCCACGTGCTGTAGGACGCGGTCGGTACGGACGCGGTCGGCCGACGCGTCCGGCAGGTCCACCGCGTGGACGTCGCCCGCCCGGACGTGCACCGGCGAGACGTCGGCCAGCGACCGGCGAGCGGCCGCGACCGCCTCGACATCGCGGTCGATCCCGATGACCACGCCGTCGGGCCCGGTCGCCGCCGCGAAGTCGCGCAGGTCGCTACCGGGACCGCACCCGAGGTCGACGACCGTGTGCCGGACGGCGATCGCCAACGCCGCCAGCGCCTGCGCCTTGTAGGCCCGACCGGCCTCGGACGACGCGACCCGCTGGAGGTAGTCCGCCGGCCGGGAATCCGCGAAGACAACACCGTCCATGGAAGATGATGTTGGCATGGCGTGTGGCCCGGCGTCGAACCTGAGCACATCTGCGCCAAGTCGCTTGACATTGACGTTGCGTCAACCCGTTAGCTGGACCCATGCCCGACCTCGACGCGCCGGCGCGCCGCGGACCGATGAGCCCCCGACGCGTGCTCGGCGGCCGCCTCCTGGGCAAGCCGCTCGGGGTGTGGCTGCTCTGGGCCGTCGCGGTCGGCGTCCTGTCGGCCTGCCCGGTCATCATCTCCGACCCGGGGATGTGGCCCTACCTGCTGGACCCCGAACTGCTTGCGCTCGTCGTCGTGGTCGGCGTTCAGTACACGCGACTGGAGCTCGGGGTCCTGCGACTGCAGGTCCGGGGCTGGCTCGCCGGCCGGCGGCGCGAAGGATCGGGAGGAGGGATCGGATGAAACCCGCCCGTCCACTCGGTCGAGGGCTGGTCGTCGCCGCGGCGATCGCGCTCGTCGCCTGCAGTTCGTCGCCGTCCCTCGATCCGTTCTCCCCGACCGCAGCCCCGTCGTCGGGGACGCGTCCCGCCCTTCCGGTGGGATCGTCGCGCCATTCGATGACGGTCGGCGGGATGCAGCGGACGTACGGCGTCTACCGCCCGGCATCGTTGCCGTCCGCGCCCGCCCTGGTCGTCATGCTGCACGGCGCGTTGGGGACGGGCCAGCAGGCCGAGTCCTCCTACGGGTGGGACGCGCAGGCCGACTCGGGCCACTTCGTCGTCGCCTATCCGGACGGCTACAAGCGCACCTGGAACGTCAGCGAGCACTGCTGCGGCCCTGCTGCGGCGCAACACGTGGACGACGTCGGCTTCATCACCACGCTGGTGAAGTCGCTGTCCGGCGCGCTGCCCATCGATCGGCGCCGCATCTATGTCACCGGGATCTCCAACGGCGGCATGCTCGCCTACCGGCTCGCCTGCGACACGACCCTCTTCGCCGCCATCGGGCCGGATTCGGCGACCCAGCTCAACTCCTGCCCGTCCCCTGCTCCACTGTCGATCATCCACGTGCACGGGCGCGCCGACCGCACGATCCCCTACGGCGGAGGGCCCGGGAGCCGCGACAACGGCGGCACGGGCAGCCGTCCCGCCGACACCGACGGGCCCCCGATACCCGTGCTGGTCGAGACCTGGCGGCACGTCGACCACTGCGCCGCGCCGTCGGTCCGGACCCGCGGCGCCATCACCACCTCGTCGGCGACCTGCCCGGGCGGGCGCGCGGTCGAACTCGTGACGATCGCCGGCGCGGGGCATCAGTGGCCAGGTCAGCGCGGGCCCACCGGCCCCTTCGCCCGCCAACTCGACCCGCCCTACCAGGGCTTCGACGCCACCGCCGCCATCTGGCACTTCTTCGCCGATCACCCGAAGACGTGATCGCTTGCGGATGTCCGCGGCTTGCGCCGTCATGCGACCACTCCGACCGACCCGCACAAACCCGGCGTCTTCAGGACGCGGCCCGTCCGAAGCTGCCCTGGGCCGCACCACCGCCGTCAGGTGCTCCGCTCCCCTTGATGCTGCTCGAAGAACGAATCATGGAGACGAACGTGCGGCAGTTCACCGGTGTGGAAGACCTCGTCGGCGATGTCGCGCAGTTTGTCGGCCCGCGTTCGCTGGGCATCAGCCTCAAGGACCAACGCCTCATAGCTCAGCGGGCCGGTGCCGACAGGGTCTCCGATCGAGTCGAAGTGCTGTTCTTCGGTAGACGACGACATCGGTCCTCCCAAGACCGACAACGGACGACGGCTGATGGTTCTCGGCAGGGATTGTGGCCGCCGATTCCCGCGTCCTAACAGCGCCCCCCACCTCGGTGTCGTCGGGCGGTTGCACACCGGCTAACCCGTGCAAATTGTGGTGAACCGGCGCGAAGGCCGGCGACCCCGGCATCCATTCCTGACTGCGAGGACGCCGGCCGGCCGGATAGACGGGAGAATCGCTGGGTGGTTGGTCCGCTGCTCAGCAGCAAGTACCGCGCCCCGTTCCCGCGCTCGGGTGCGGTGTCGCGCCCACGGTTGGCCGACCGCATCGGAGTCGCCTTTCGAATGCCGCTCACCGTGGTATCGGCGCCGGCGGGTTTCGGCAAGACGACACTGCTCAGTGAGTGGCTCGCCGAGGCGCGCCGGGACGGCGCCGCGGTGGCGTGGCTGTCGCTAGACCAGCGGGACAACGACGCCGCGGTGTTCTGGACGTACGTGATCACCGCTGTGCAGAGCGCCCGGCCCGGGGTGGGCGACTCCGCGCTCGGACTGTTGGCCTCGTCGACGGCGACGGATGCGGCGGTGTCAGCTCTGGTCAACGATCTCGAGGGCCTGACCGGCGACGTGGTGCTCGTGTTGGACGACTATCACCTCATCGAGGCTCCGGAGGTGCACGCCGGAGTGACGTTCGTCCTCGAGCACCAACCGCCCCGGCTACATCTCATCCTCGCCACTCGGGTCGACCCGCCGTTGCCGATCGCGCAACTGCGGGCCCGCGGCGAACTCGTCGAGGTGCGGGCCGGCGACCTGCGGTTCACCCCCGAGGAAGCGACCGCGTTCCTGAACCGGTCGATGGCGCTGGGGTTGGCGGCCCCCGACATCGTCGCGCTCGAAGAGCGCACGGAGGGTTGGATCGCAGCTCTCCAGCTGGCCGCACTGTCCCTGCAGAGGCGCGACGACGCCAGTTCGTTCATCGCCGGTTTCGCCGGCGACGACCGTTACGTTGTGGACTACCTGGCCGACGAGGTCCTGGCTCGACAACCCGACAATGTCCGGGGGTTCCTCCTTCAGACGTCGATCCTCGACGGCCTGACCGGTTCGCTCTGCGACGCGGTCACCGCACGGGACGGCGGCAAGGCGACGCTGGTGGCGCTGGAACGCGCCAACCTGTTCCTCGTGCCGCTCGACGACCGGCGACAGTGGTACCGCTACCACCAACTGTTCGCGGATGTGCTGCGCGCTCACCTGCTCGACGAGAGACCGGGCGAGGTCGCCGAGCTGCACCGGCGGGCCAGCGACTGGTTCACCGCCCACGACGACGTGCCGCGAGCGGTAAGTCATGCACTGGCCGGTGGCGATCCGGGCCGGGCCGCCGATCTGATGGAGCTCGCGATGCCGGTGATGCGTCGCGAGCGGCGCGAAGGCGAACTCGCGCGCTGGATCCGGGACCTGCCGGACGACGCACTCCAGGCCCGGCCGGTCCTCGACGTCGCCTTCGCCGGTGCCCTGGCCCAGGCCGCGAGGTTCGACACGATCGCCGAGCGACTGGACCGCGCCGAGGCGTCGGTCCGTTCGGCCGACGGCAGCTGGCCGGCGCAGCCGCCACCGGGCGTCATCGTCGTCGACGAGGCCAACTTCCGGTCGCTGCCCGCCCACATCGAGATGTACCGGGCGGCGCTGGCGCTGGCGAGCGCGGATCTCGCCGGCACCATCACCCACGCCCGCGAAGCGCTGTCACTTGCGCCGCCCGGCGACGCCCTCGCCCGCGCGGCCGCGGGCGCGCTCGCCGGCCTCGCGTCCTGGACCACCGGTGACCTGTCCGCTGCGTTCTCCGCCTACACCGAGTCGGCGGCCGGCCTCGCGAGCGCCGGGTTCCTCGCCGATGTTCTCGGTTGCACCATCACGCTCGGCGACATCGGGCGCACGCAGGGTCGGCTGACCGCCGCAGCCGAGTTGTATGCGGACGCGCTCGCGCTGGCTGCATCGGCGCCCGGCACCGAGCCGTTACGCGGAACGGCGGACATGCGCGTCGGGTTGGCCGGCGTGCTGATCGAGCGCAACGATCTGCCGGGTGCGCTGGAGCAGCTGACCGCCAGCCAGGATCTCGGCGAGCACAACGGCCTGCCGCAGCACGCCTACCGCTGGCGGGTGGTGCTGGCCCGGTTGCGTGCGGCCGAAGGCGACCTCGACGCCGCGCTTGCGCTGCTCGATGAAGCCGAACGCGTCTACATCGGCGACTTCGCGCCCGAGGTGCAGCCGGTGGCCGCGGTGCGCGCCCGCGTGCAGATCCGGCGCAACGAACTGCCGGCCGCGCAGCAGTGGGCGACCGAACGGGGATTGACCGTCGCCGACGACGTGTCCTACTTGCGGGAGTACGAACACCTGACATTGGCCCGGCTGCTGATCGCCCGGCACCGGGACGAGCCGGCGTCCCGGAACATCGCGGACGTGCTGGCCCTGCTCGACCGGCTGCGCGCCGCCGCCGAGACCGGCGGCCGTGGTGCGAGCATCCTGGAAGCGCTCATCCTCCAGGCCTGCGCACGCGGAGGCGGCCGGGATGTCCCGGCCGCGCTCACTGCGTTGCGCCGGGCCGTCAGCCTCGCCGAGCCGGAAGGCCACGTTCGCCTGTTCGCCGACGAAGGACCGCCGATGGCCAGCCTGCTCGAAGCGCTGCGCCGACAGCCAGGCGCACCCGACTACGTGAACCATCTCATCGCGGCGACCACGAGCGAGCCGCCGCCTTCCCGGCCCTCGCGACTCGTCGATCCGCTGAGCGAGCGGGAGCTCGAGGTGCTTCGGCTGCTCGGCGGCGACCTCGGCGGGCCGGAGATCGCCCGCCAGCTGTCCATCTCGCTCAACACGGTGCGCACGCACACGAAGAACATCTACGCGAAGCTCGGTGTGACCAGTCGCCGGGCGGCGGTCCGGCAGGCGCGCGAACTCACCCTGATCCCCGGGGGCCCAGCCCGGAGCTGACGAGAAATCACCACATGTGGTGATGACGGCTCACCACATCGGCATTCATCTTCCTTGCATGAACAGCCCCACCGGCCCGAGCGAACGCTACGAGATCCGCGTCGCCGGACACCTTGCTCCGCGGTGGACCGCCTTCTTCGAAGGCATGACCCTCACCCCGGATCGCGACGGCACCACTGTCATCGCCGGCCCGGTCGCCGACCAGTCCGCACTGCACGGACTGTTGCGCAAGCTCAGCGACCTCGGCCTACCGCTCATCTCGGTAACTGCCACGACAAGGAGCACCACATGACCACGATCAGCCCCACCGCACCGGCAGCGACTGCCACCGCTGCGCCCACGGTCCACTCGAAGATGACCCCGACGCGCAAGATCGCCCTGGCCGGCGGCCTGCTCTACCTGCTCACTTTCGCCGCCTCCATCCCGCAGCTGAAGCTGTTCGCGCACGTCATCGACGACCCCGAGGGCTTCGTCACCGGCCACGGCAGCACCACCCCCGTGCTCTGGGGCAACCTGTTCGAGGTCATCACTGCGCTGGCGGGGATCGGCACCGCTGTCGCGCTGTACCCGATGACCCGCCGCGTCAGCAAGGCGGCGGCGATCGGGTTCGTCACCTCCCGCATCACCGAGGCGGCCCTCATCCTCGCCGGGGTCGTCAGCATGCTGGCCGCAGTCACGATGCGCACCGACCTGTCCGGCGCCACCGGCGCGCGAGCCGAGTCCCTTCGGGTGACCGGCCATGCCCTCGTCCAGATGCGCGAGTGGACCTTCCTGCTCGGCCCGGGCATCAGCGCCGGCGTCAACGCGCTGTTCCTCGGCTACGTCATGTATCGGTCCCGACTGGTCCCGCGCATCATCCCCACCCTCGGCCTCATCGGCGCCCCGCTGATCCTCGCCTCCTCCACCGCGACCATCTTCGGGCTCTGGGACCAGGTCTCCGCGCCGGCCGCCGCACTGACCGTCCCGGTCGCCGCCTGGGAGTTCTCCCTCGGTGTGTGGCTGACCATCAAGGGTTTCAAGCCCGAGGCAGTGAAGGCCCTGGGCGCGTAGCGGCGAAGGATCTCTACTGCTTGGCGACGCGCACCCCGAAGCCAGGGCGGCCCACCTCGATGGTGGGCCGCCCTTCCACGGCGCTCGGCCGGGCAACCACGCTGTCGGCGCGGTGAGCTGGGTGGTCGTTCCAAGGCCGCTGCTGCGAATCGTTGCGCCCGTGGCCAGTAGCTCGCCGGCTCTACGCTGCGCGAACGCCGCTGTCGAACCCGACCCAGGCTGCGGCCCAGTGCCGCGCGACGTGGTGGTCCGGCGACTTCGGGAAGTTGTCGGGGTCCGATCACGACACACGGCATGACCGACGCACTGCGTGACGCCGAACTGTTGGCCACGGCGTTGCTCGCGGCCTCGGGAAGACCACCGGAGGCGATCGCGTTGGCCGGGGTACGCCGCCACTCAGGACCATTTGTCGCGGCGGTTGCCAGCGCACGTCGTTGTGTGGCAAGACGCGTACCCGAACGACGGCTTGGCGCGTGCGAGCAAGGTCGACTGTCCTTACGTCCGCGAGCGGATCCTCTGGTGGCGTTGCTGTCGAGTCGCGTCGTTCGCCGTCGTTTCGCGTTGGCCGGCGCCGGGCAACGCGGTGCTGCCTTAGCGCCGTCCGAATGCCCAGTAGACGAGTGAGTTTCCGGGGTTTATCGAGATGAACACTCGCCAGACGTCCTTCTTGCCCCGGACTTGATCTTTGGAACGGCGGTCCAGATCGCGCCAGGCGAAGACCGCGCAGGTTGTCTCGACGGCGACGATTGCGATGAGCAGCGGTGTGTTCGGCTTCCGCTTCATGGGCTCCTCTTCTCTGCTGCCTGCTCGGTGGTGGTGTGGGTGTCGCCGGTATCGCCCGGGAGCAGGACAGTGGCGAGGATGCGGCGGGTGCGCCCAGGTTTTGGACCGTTTGCCTGACGTGGCTGGACGACGGTGTACAGGTCGCGGGCGAACTCGATGAGCTCGGCGTCATCGAGCCAGAGGCCGGCCAGGCTGTAGCTCGCGCCGTCCCGCAGCGGGTCGATGTCTGGCCGGGCGAGGTAGCGCTCGGCGTCACCGATGAGGCCGGCGACGAAGGCCAGGAATGCCTGCCGATGTTCCTCGGCGCTCATCTTGGCAATCTCGTCCGCACTGATCCGCGCGGCGGCGGCCCGCATGATGTACGTGCGCTCCAGCGCGCCGCGCACGCGTCGCTCGGCCACGACCGACAGCACGTCACGCTCGACGAGGCGCGCCACATGCCGGTACAGGCTGGCGGGCGGGACGTCCGGCAACTCGGCCCGCAGTTCGCTGGTCGTGAGCGCCCGATCACCCAGGAAGGTCTGCACGATGCGCAGCCGCACCGGGTGCAACAACAGGTCGGCACTCGTCACAACATCGAGCCTACGTCACCATTATCAGACTTGGTAATGTTCTAGGTGCCGCGAACGCCCTCAGCCCTTGCTGCAGCTCGGTAGTACCGCAGTAGTATTCGAGTATGAAGCTGAGCATCAGTCTGCCTGACGAGGATGTAGCCGTCCTGGACGAGTTTGCCCGCGCCGCCGGTCTGCCCTCCAGGTCGGCCGCGGTGCACCATGCCGTACGCATGCTGCGCCTGCCCGACCTCGAGCAGGACTACGAAGCCGCTTGGCAGGAGTGGGCGAGCTCGGGCGATGAGGCGGCCTGGAGCGTAACCGCTGCTGACGGGGTTGCCGATGCTGCGCGGTGAGGTTCGACTCGTCGATCTGGACCCCGTGCGCGGGAACGAGGCCAGCAAGCGACGGCCGGCGGTGATCGTCAGCAACGACCGCGCAAACTCGATCGCGGCCCGGCTCGGCCGCGGAGTTGTCACCGTCGTGCCGATCACCAGCAACACCGACCGGGTCTATCCGTTTCAGGCGCTGCTGCCCGCGGCCGAGACCGGCCTGCGGCGGGATTCCAAGGCTCAAGCCGAGCAGGTCCGCTCGGTCGCCGTCGAGCGGCTCGGTCCAGTCCTCGGCCGGGCGTCCGCGAACGTCATGGTGCAGCTCGACGACGCACTACGCCTCCATCTACAGCTATAGGGAACAGGCATTTGGCAGCGGGATCGACCCGCGCTCAACGCGGCAGCCGGTAGAGCCGCTCCGCGGCAGATGAGTACGGTGCCGCTTCGCGGCATGTGCGTGCGGCAGCACGCTAGGCGACACCGGGTCGTCCCGGCCGGCGTCGCCTTCGGCGGGTACGCCGCCCGGCCGCTCGCCAATCAGTTTCTGCTCGACCTCGAACGCTGGTCCGCCTCCTGGGTCCGCGCCGGTGTCGCCGGTTTGCCCGGGCCGACAAGCGCAGCCACCTGGCGCGGTCAGCCACCCGAGTCCGGTCGAGCGATACGCAACGTCCGCGGGAAGCCGTGGTCGTAGGCGACGGTGACGGGTTCACCGTGGCCGACCCACTCGCAGATCCAGGCCCGGCCCACGACCTGGACTTCGACGGCCGTGTCGTCAGTGCGCAGCACCTCGACGTCCCCGCCCGGTGGCAGTTCGCCCCAGCCGACCAGCCAGGACGGGCGGCGCCACACCTCGCCGTCGGCGCGGATGTGCAGCTCGACGCTGCCGGTGTACCGCTGCCACCGGCCGTCGCCAGGGCGGCCGGCACTCCAAACCCGCCAGGCGCGGTCGCTGGCGCGCCATTGCAGCTTCATGCCGGACAGCGGCATCACCACTTCGGCGATGCCGCTGCCCGGGTCGCGGCTGCTGGGCCCGCTCACTGCGTCGTCACTCGGGACGCCAACCGCCCTTTGCTGGGTCTTTCGTCTCGTGGCTGGCCGCCTCGAACCGGTAGATCGCGTTCGCTGTGTTCCGCGTCGTCGTGTGCGAGACGATGCTGCGCGCGTAGGAGTACCAGTACATTCCGTGCCAGCCGGGAACGTGCCAGGAAAACTGTACGTCGCCGTTGTGATCCCAGGAGCCGTACTCGCGCAGCCAGCAGTACTTCGACTTCGGCCACGAGAAGCGGGTGTTCGGTCCGCGTGGCGTCTTCCATTCGTAGAAGAACGGCCCGACGAGCAGCTTCCCGCCGCTGGTGCTGTTGTTGCCGTTGAGCAGCGCGCACGATCCGGTGACGCTGGTCGTGCTGCTGGACAGGATGACGTACGCCGGCCCGATCGTTGTCTTCGGCCCGGTCAGCTGCCAGTTGACGTACATGTTCCCGTACCCGATCGTCGTTTTGCCGAACCCGTACACGAACTCGCTCGATTGCCAGTCGGCATGGAAGTCGTCGTAGTGCCACCAGCAGCCCTGTACCCGGCAGTACCCGGTCAGGCTGCTGGCCGAAGCGTCGGTGGTTGTCCCGCCGTCGAGGACAGGGCCGGTGTGCACGCCGCCGATCGGGCTCAACGGGGTGGTGGTGTCCTGGACGGTCGGGGCTTGGCTGGTCGCGGTGACCTGCGGGCCGGCAGCGGTGTCGTAGCTGGTGTCGGGCACGTCGCCGAGCGCAGCCGGGCCGCTCGTGCCGCATGACCAGGCTCCGGTGCGAGCGGCCAGTGGCAGCGAACATTGCGGGTCGGCGGACGCGACGATGTCCGTGCTCGAGTCGACAGCGGTCCCGTCCGCGGCGGCGCCCGTGACGAGCGTCGGGGTGACGGCCATGTCGGAGAACTGGGTCGAGTTCGAGTACGTGGCGATGGAGTCGGTCACCGCCGCGTCGTTACCCGCGGTGCCGGCCGTCTCGGTCTGGTCGCCGAGCCCGCCCGCACCGCCGACCGAGTCCGTGACGAGGTTCTGGTCCGCGATGCTGGTCGCGCTAGTGGTGTCGGCGCTGGCCGGCCCGGCCAGCAGGAGCGCCGTCACTGCGGCCAGCACCGCGGCTGCTGCCGCACCGCGCGCCTTGCGTCGCGTTCGTACATGTTTCACGGATGTCCCCCCCCCCCCCCCCCCCCCAGAATGCGTGTTGATGTTGTGAGGTGGGACGATGATCCTTTTCGGCCCTGATTGTCAATCCTTTGTGTGATCAGTTCCGGAATCGGCATCTTCTCGCTACCGTGCAGGACATCGGATCTTGACGTACTGAGCGGGGAGGGCTGATGCGTTCCCGGGGAGCCTCAAGGCAGTTCCGCGGTCGGCGTGCGTTGGCGGCGGTGGTGGCGATCACGGCGGTGGTGACATCGGTTGTGATCGCGTTCGCGACGAGCAGCGTGGCCGGCCCGTCGAGGTCGCCGCACCGGTACAGCGACTATCTGCCGGGCACGTCAGGCGGGTCCGACCAGTGCGAGGGCGCGCCGGTGGACCGGCAGGGCGGCTGGACCTGCTACACGCCCTCTCCGTAACCGGGTCCCCGTCAGCGCAGGCCCGCGTCCGATCCGGTCATCGCGACGCTGTTGCCGCCTCGCCGGGCGACCGCGCGCCGGATCGCCGGGGAGACCGTCGAAGGTCGGCGACTGCAGCTCGCCTCTACCGTGCTGATGCGCGCCGGAACGACGCAGTGTTCCGGCGGCGGCCCCGGTAAGGCGTCGCCGGGTGCTGATTCAGCACGCCCCGCTACCGGCGTCGGCGCGAGTTGTCTGCGGCATGTGCGTGCGGCAGCACGCTGGGCGGCATGTGCGTGCGGCAGCACGCTGGGCGGCAGATGAGTACGGTGCCGCTTCGCGGCATGAGCGTGCCCGCGCAGCGGCACGCCACGCGGCATGAGCGTGCCCGCGCAGCGGCACGCCACGCGGCAAAGCCGGTCGTTTGATCAAGCTGGGCGGGGGATGATCAAGAGCAGGTGGCGGCAGCGCGACGTTCAGCCGGTGCGGTAGGCGTTCGATCGCGGGAACACCCCGAGCACGGTGACGATGTGTCGTTGGTCGTCGATCCGGTAGATCACCCGGTAGGTACCGCGGCGTGCGCTGTGGCGGTCATCGAGGGGAGGTCGTAGCTGCTTGCCGACCCGTCGGGGATTGGCAAGCAGCGGACCGATGATGAACTCGTAGGCAGCGAAGGCCACGGGTTCGGGGAGTTGCTCGGCCAGTTGTCGACGCGCGGCGGGAGCGACGACCAGCTTGTAGCGATCCTCGCTCACGCAGAGGCTCGCCGGGCCCGCATCGCCTCCCGCAGGGCGTCTTCGTCCTCGCCCTCGCCGCGGGCAAGTTCGGCGTCGGCCTCGGCCAGCGCCCGTAAGGCGGCTGCGTCTGACAGCACCGCGATGGTCTCCTCGAGAGCCTCGAGGTCATCGACGGCCAGCAACACTGCGGTCGGCCGGCCGTGCACAGTGACGGTGACGCGGTCGTGTTGGGACCCGACGCGGGAGACCAGCTCGGAGAAGTGCGCCTTGGCGTCGGCAACGGAAGCGAACTCAGGCATAGTCACAAGTATGACCATCTTGGCCGATGGTTGTCGACCGCCGGCATCGCTCGCGACCTCCTATAGCCCAGAACACTCACGGCGGCAGATGAGTACGGTGCCGCTTCGCGGCAGAGCCGGTAGAGCCGCTGCGCGGCAGAGCCGGTAGAGCCGCTGCGCGGCAGAGCCGGTAGAGCCGCTCCGCGGCAGAGCCGGTAGAGCCGCTCCGCGGCAGAGCCGGTAGAGCCGCTCCGCGGCAGAGCCGGTAGAGCCGCTCCGCGGCAGAGCCGGTAGAGCCGCTCCGCGGCAGAGCCGGTAGAGCCGCTCCGCGGCAGAGCCGGTAGAGCCGCTCCGCGGCAGACATCCCAGGTTCTTGAATGTCAAGCAGCGGCCGTGTTTCGGGTGGGCCAGGCGGTGTTCTCGTTGTAGAGGGTTCGGGTCTTGAGGCAGCCGTGCAGGATGCCGACGTGGCGGTTGGCGAGCTGGCGTAGGGCAGCTTGGTGGCCGATCTTCCGCTCGCGCAGAGCGTCGTAGTAAGCGCGGGCACCGGGTGATCTGCGCATCGAGGCGAAGGCCCACTGCTGCAGGGCGTCGGCGAGACGGTCGTTGCGGGCGTGCCGGGCGAAGACGTTCTTCTTCTTGCCCGAGGCTTTGGTGACCGGTGAGGTGCCGGCGTAGTTCTTGCGGGCTTTCGCATCGGCGTAGCGGTGCGGGTCGTCACCGAACTCGGCCAGCACCCGGGCGCCGAGGATGACGCCAAGGCCGGGTTGGCTGGCGTAGATCTCAGCGTCCGGGTGCCGGCCAAAATGCCGGCCCACCACCTCGGCGAGGGTGTCGATCTCGCTGTTCAGGGCGGTGATGACCCGGACCTGGCTGGCGGCGATGACGGCGAACGCGGCCTGCACGGCCGGTGGTTGCCGCAGCGCCGGCGCCCGCAGCACGGTCTGGATCTCGACCGCACGGGCCTCGACGTCGCGGCGCCTGGCCCGCCGCAACACACCCGCGATCTTGGCCTTGGACAAACGAGCGGCGGAGTCGGGATCCGGGGCCGCGGCCAGCAGCTGCAGCGTGTCCGGCTCGTCGAGATCACCGAAGGCGTCCAGGGCGGCGGGGAAGTACTCCCGCAGCGCACTGCGCAGCCGCAACACGTGCCGGGTCCGTTCCCAGATCAGCGTCTGATGGCTGCGGGCGACCAGCTTGATCGCCTCGCCACCCTGCGAGTCGCCGGCGACCGGGCGGTGATGAGCCCGATCCAGGCGCACGATCTCAGCCAGCACGTGCGCATCACCGCGATCACTTTTCGCCCCCGAAGTGGAGTGCCGGCCGCGGTACTCCGCCGCCTCCCTCGGGTTGATCGCGAACACCTCATACCCGGCCGCGACCAACGCCGCCACCCACGGCCCGCGGTCGGTCTCGATCCCGATCTTCACCCGAGCCGCGGCTTCACCAGGCTCGAGGTCGACCCAGTCTTCGGGCATCGCCGCCGCGATTAACGCGTGCAAGCGAGCCACCCCGTCCAAACCCTCCGGCAGGCGACGCTGCGCCAGCCGGCGACCCGACCCGTCCACGATCTCGATGTCGTGATGATCTTCGGCCCAGTCATCACCGACGAACAGCATCGCCAACCTCCTCCGCCTCGGGCATCAGCATCAGCAGCGGGAGGAGGCGATCGGCGATCTCATGGCGCAAGTGCTCACCCACGTTTCGGGGGCACGACATCCCAGCAGCCGTTGAACCTCCTCACGACCAGCGGGCGCACGGTCTGCCGCGAGACCTCGTCCAGGGTCAGAGCCGGTGAGTGCTGACCCGCTGGCCGCTACCAACATCGAGCCTGCCGCAACAGCACGCCCGACAAAACCCATGAGAGCCGGTAGAGCCGCTCCGCGGCATGAGCGGAACGCCATGCCGCCATGCGATCTGCGGCAGAGCCGGTAGAGCCGCTGCGCGGCAGAGCCGGTAGAGCCGCTGCGCGGCAGAGCCGGTAGAGCCGCTGCGCGGCAGAGCCGGTAGAGCCGCTGCGCGGCAGAGCCGGTAGAGCCGCTGCGCGGCAGAGCCGGTAGAGCCGCTGCGCGGCAGAGCCGGTAGAGCCGCTGCGCGGCAGATGAGTACGGTGCCGCTTCGCGGCATGAGTGACGTGTTTCTGACTTTGTGTCGCAAAGTCGCGTTGTATTAGCCAACATCGTCGGGGTCCTCGGTGAGTTGATCGTGCCGGTGCTGGCGGTGCCAGGCAAGCCGGTCGAGCCGGGCCTGTTCCAGGCCGGCTTGGCGTGCTTTGCGGATGGCCTCACCTCGTCCTTCGTGTTCGTCGTTGGGCGTGACGTAGCCGATGCCCTGGTGCAGCCGAACGCCGTTGTAGTGCGGGCGGGTGATCTTGAGTTCGGCGCGCAGGGTTGCCGGGTCGCGGATCGCGAGCAAATGCGGGTAGTCGAGCTTGATGTGGCCGTTGAGGCTTTCGATCCAGGCCTGGTCGGTCGGGGTGCCGGGCCGGCCGAAGTGCTGAGCGATCGCGCACAGCGCCAGGAACTCGCGCGTCGAGCCGGAGGTCATCTGCGGCCCGTTGTCGCTGACCGCGAGCAGGATCGGGCGCGACTTATCGTCAGCGCTGAGGTCGATGCGACCGTCGTCGGCGTGACGACGCTCAACCTGTTCGAGCAGCCCCTCGGCTTCCAGCGCGGCGGTGAAAGCGAGCTCGACCTGGGTGGAGGTCTCCTCGCTCGAGACGATCTCGGTCAGCCACTTACGGGAGACCAGATCCTCGATGATCAGCACTGCCATCCCGGCGGCCGGGAAGTGTGTCGTGTCGTAGATCCAAATCGAGTTGGGCTTGTACTCGACCCAGTCCGGGAACTGCTTGCGCGTCGAGCGGCCGGGCCGTGGTCGGGGCCGGAAGTGCTTGTCAGCAAGGAAAAGCACCCGCCGCACGCTCGACGGCGAGACCCACACGCGGTGCAGGTAGGAGCCGCGGTGGGCCAGCTTGCGGTGGCTGCGGTCGGTCTCGCCCCACTCGTCGAACAGCGCCAAGATCTCGCGCTCTTCGTCCGGCAACAGTCCGTGCGCCGGCGACCCGCCAGGCGCTTTGTCGACCAGCTGGCCGCGGGCGCGCCGGCCGATCCAGCGGTGCGCGCGCCGCTCGGGCAGCTCCAGCGCGCCGCAGACACGGCGCAGGCTCCAGCCGGCGTCGAGTGCCTCATCGAGCAGGTCGAGCAGCCCTGCCTTGGTGGCCGCTTCGACCCGGCGCGGGATCGGGCCACTCAACCCCAGGCGCCTTTTCCCTCGACCAGCATCAGCTTCACGGCCATCTCCTTGACCGTCTCCGACAACCGGGCGACCTCCGCTTTGGCAAGCTCCAACTCCCAGTCCCGCTCGCGCGCCTTGACCCCGGGCTTGGACTCGGCCAACGCGGCCAGCGCGCCCTCCTTGGCCACCGTGCGGATGCGCATGATCGTCGAACGGTCCACGTGCTGCTCGGCCGCGGCCTCGGCGATCGTCACCTCCTGGCGCACCAGCTGCAACCAGATCTCGTACTTCTGCGAGGGCGAGAGGAACCGCTTCGCACGGCGCCCGGCGCGGTCGGTTCCACGGTCGAGTTCGGTCATGATCAGATCCTCCGAGAGCGGTCGGAGAACCCGTCGGATGTTGCGTGATAGACACGCCGATCTGTGTCACGAAGTCAGACGCAAAGCATGAGCGTGCCCGCGAAGCGGCACGCTACGCGGCATGAGCGTGCCCGCGAAGCGGCACGCTACGCGGCATGAGCGTGCCCGCGAAGCGGCACGCTACGCGGCATGAGCGTGCCCGCGAAGCGGCACGCTACGCGGCATGAGCGTGCCCGCGAAGCGGCACGCTACGCGGCATGAGCGTGCCCGCGAAGCGGCACGCTACGCGGCATGACCGGACGTATGTTGGTGCGATGGACGACGACTGGACTTTGCACGTCGAGCGCTACGTCGGCCAGCTTCAAGATGCGCACCTCATCCCTCCGATCAACGCACTCGAAGTTGGCGAACGCGAGGGTCGCCCGGTGCTCTGGATCGACGTCCCTGATCCGCCAAACGACGATCTCTCTACTCGCATCGAGGTCGTGCTCGCCTCGGTGCCTCACCAGATCCGACACGTTCCGATATTGGACGACAGGCGCAGGCCCGGCGTCGACTACGCCTGACTATCGGCGGCACGAGAGTGCAGGTGCGACACTCCGAATATGCGGACGCCGTTGCCTGGGCCGGTTCTTTCATTGGTGTGGGGTATTGCAGTTGGGCTGATGCTTGCGGCGGCGCTTGTAACTGGGCTGGTCGATGCTCACCACCGGTACATCGGGGCGCTCCTTGGTGTGAGCGGCGTGTTCATCGGCGCTGTCTGTACCGTCGTGCGCCTTACGCAGGCCGAGCGTCGCATCCGCTAGCTCGAACTCGTCAACGCGGCAGGTCCGGTCGAGCCGGTACGGCCGGTTGAGTGCGCGAGCACGATTGGCGGCGATCAGGGTGTTGCAGCCCTGAACCGTGCGACCTGCGACCTGCGACCTACGACCAGGCCCAGCGAACAACGATCCGACGATCTCCGTTGATGTCGCGCACTCTCCGCACGGCTCGCACGAAATTGCGGGTCGACTCGCGCTGCTCCTGGCCGCTGATCCGATCGACGATGACCACCGTCCAGGGGATGAGCCCGGTGAAGCGGGCCAGCAATAGCGCTAGCGCAACGATCACCAGGACTGGCACTTCGACGGAGAACAGAGCACCCGCAAGGATCAACACCAGAAGGGGTGCTGCGAGCGCAATGGTCAGCCACAGGGCGAGGCCGATCACGAAACCGCTGAGATCATCCGCTCCAAGTGTTGGGTCGACGCTGGAGATCCTGTCGCGGAATGTGCCTGCCTTCATCACACGCGTGCGTAGCCGCCAAGGAAACACCCGGATTTCGAGAAGAGCTGCCGCCAGCATGTCGCTCTTTCTACCCCACACACGCCGAGGTGACCGAGCTTCTCGAACGTCAAGGCCCTGCTGCTTACGATCTGCGGCAGAGCCGGTAGAGCCGCTCCGCGGCAGAGCCGGTAGAGCCGCTCCGCGGCAGAGCCGGTAGAGCCGCTCCGCGGCAGAGCCGGTAGAGCCGCTCCGCGGCAGAGCCGGTAGAGCCGCTCCGCGGCAGAGCCGGTAGAGCCGCTCCGCGGCAGAGCCGGTAGAGCCGCTCCGCGGCAGAGCCGGTAGAGCCGCTCCGCGGCAGAGCCGGTAGAGCCGCTCCGCGGCAGAGCCGGTAGAGCCGCTCCGCGGCAGAGCCGGTAGAGCCGCTCCGCGGCAGAGCCGGTAGAGCCGCTCCGCGGCAGAGCCGGTAGAGCCGCTCCGCGGCAGAGCCGGTAGAGCCGCTCCGCGGCAGAGCCGGGTAGAGCCGCTCCGCGGCAGAGCCGGTAGAGCCGCTCCGCGGCAGAGCCGGTAGAGCCGCTCCGCGGCAGAGCCGGTAGAGCCGCTCCGCGGCAGAGCCGGTAGAGCCGCTCCGCGGCAGAGCCGGTAGAGCCGCTCCGCGGCAGAGCCGGTAGAGCCGCTCCGCGGCAGAGCCGGTAGAGCCGCTCCGCGGCAGAGCCGGTAGAGCCGCTCCGCGGCAGAGCCGGTAGAGCCGCTCCGCGGCAGAGCCGGTAGAGCCGCTCCGCGGCAGAGCCGGTAGAGCCGCTCCGCGGCAGAGCCGGTAGAGCCGCTCCGCGGCAGAGCCGGTAGAGCCGCTCCGCGGCAGAGCCGGTAGAGCCGCTCCGCGGCAGAGCCGGTAGAGCCGCTCCGCGGCAGAGCCGGTAGAGCCGCTCCGCGGCAGAGCCGGTAGAGCCGCTCCGCGGCAGAGCCGGTAGAGCCGCTCCGCGGCAGAGCCGGTAGAGCCGCTCCGCGGCAGAGCCGGTAGAGCCGCTCCGCGGCAGAGCCGGTAGAGCCGCTCCGCGGCAGAGCCGGTAGAGCCGCTCCGCGGCAGAGCCGGTAGAGCCGCTCCGCGGCAGAGCCGGTAGAGCCGCTCCGCGGCAGAGCCGGTAGAGCCGCTCCGCGGCAGAGCCGGTAGAGCCGCTCCGCGGCAGAGCCGGTAGAGCCGCTCCGCGGCAGAGCCGGTAGAGCCGCTCCGCGGCAGAGCCGGTAGAGCCGCTCCGCGGCAGAGCCGGTAGAGCCGCTCCGCGGCAGAGCCGGTAGAGCCGCTCCGCGGCAGAGCCGGTAGAGCCGCTCCGCGGCAGAGCCGGTAGAGCCGCTCCGCGGCAGAGCCGGTAGAGCCGCTCCGCGGCAGAGCCGGTAGAGCCGCTCCGCGGCAGAGCCGGTAGAGCCGCTCCGCGGCAGAGCCGGTAGAGCCGCTCCGCGGCAGAGCCGGTAGAGCCGCTCCGCGGCAGAGCCGGTAGAGCCGCTCCGCGGCAGAGCCGGTAGAGCCGCTCCGCGGCAGAGCCGGTAGAGCCGCTCCGCGGCAGAGCCGGTAGAGCCGCTCCGCGGCAGAGCCGGTAGAGCCGCTCCGCGGCAGAGCCGGTAGAGCCGCTCCGCGGCAGAGCCGGTAGAGCCGCTCCGCGGCAGAGCCGGTAGAGCCGCTCCGCGGCAGAGCCGGTAGAGCCGCTCCGCGGCAGAGCCGGTAGAGCCGCTCCGCGGCAGAGCCGGTAGAGCCGCTCCGCGGCAGAGCCGGTAGAGCCGCTCCGCGGCAGAGCCGGTAGAGCCGCTCCGCGGCAGAGCCGGTAGAGCCGCTCCGCGGCATGTCCGGTCGTCCGCTCATGGCTGCCAAGATTGAGGACATGACAGAGCCTGGCTTCTACGGCGGTGCTGAGGGCGGCATCTTCGGGCGGCTGATTGATCTGCTCAACCGCCTCGACGGGGCCCACATCTACTACAAGCTGGATCACACCCGCCCGGACTCCGTGATGGTGGACGTGGCCGTGCCCGGTTGGCGCTGGGAGGTCGAGTTCATGGCCGATGGTTCCCTCGACATTGAGCGATACCGCTCGGTCGAAGGCGTTGAGAACGATCCAGCTCTGATCGAGGTCCTGTTCGACGCCTGATGCTCGCGGTCGTCTCCGCAGCGCGCCCGCCGCGCGGCATGAGCGGAACGCTATGCCGCCATGCGATCTGCGGCAGAGCCGGTAGAGCCGCTGCGCGGCAGAGCCGGTAGAGCCGCTCCGCGGCAGAGCCGGTAGAGCCGCTCCGCGGCAGAGCCGGTAGAGCCGCTCCGCGGCAGAGCCGGTAGAGCCGCTCCGCGGCAGAGCCGGTAGAGCCGCTCCGCGGCAGAGCCGGTAGAGCCGCTCCGCGGCAGAGCCGGTAGAGCCGCTCCGCGGCAGAGCCGGTAGAGCCGCTCCGCGGCAGAGCCGGTAGAGCCGCTCCGCGGCAGAGCCGGTAGAGCCGCTCCGCGGCAAAGCCGGTCGTTTGATCAAGCTGGGCGGGGGATGATCAAGAGCAGGTGGCGGCAGCGCGACGTTCAGCCGGTGCGGTAGGCGTTCGATCGCGGGAACACCCCGAGCACGGTGACGATGTGTCGTTGGTCGTCGATCCGGTAGATCACCCGGTAGGTACCGCGGCGTGCGCTGTGGCGGTCATCGAGGGGAGGTCGTAGCTGCTTGCCGACCCGTCGGGGATTGGCAAGCAGCGGACCGATGATGAACTCGTAGGCAGCGAAGGCCACGGGTTCGGGGAGTTGCTCGGCCAGTTGTCGACGCGCGGCGGGAGCGACGACCAGCTTGTAGCGATCCTCGCTCACGCAGAGGCTCGCCGGGCCCGCATCGCCTCCCGCAGGGCGTCTTCGTCCTCGCCCTCGCCGCGGGCAAGTTCGGCGTCGGCCTCGGCCAGCGCCCGTAAGGCGGCTGCGTCTGACAGCACCGCGATGGTCTCCTCGAGAGCCTCGAGGTCATCGACGGCCAGCAACACTGCGGTCGGCCGGCCGTGCACAGTGACGGTGACGCGGTCGTGTTGGGACCCGACGCGGGAGACCAGCTCGGAGAAGTGCGCCTTGGCGTCGGCAACGGAAGCGAACTCAGGCATAGTCACAAGTATGACCATCTTGGCCGATGGTTGTCGACCGCCGGCATCGCTCGCGACCTCCTATAGCCCAGAACACTCACGGCGGCATGAGCGGAACGCTATGCCGCCATGCCATCTGCGGCATACCCGGGCGCTGGCTTATCGGGGACGGTCGGCCTCGTCCTCGTTGTACAGCGTGATGACGTGCCCCGTTCCGTGCTGTTCCTCGATCATGCGTCGAGCCGATTCCAGCGATTCTGCAACGACGCTGACCCGCACGCCCGGCTCCTCGCCGATCCAGATCAGACCCACGTACTCGCGCATCTCCACACGCCCAACCGTATAGGCGCATGCACGCACATCGGCATGTGCGGTAAACCGTCGGAAGCCCTGCGGACCGATATGCGCAACGACTTCGGCGGTCGCACGTGCGCGAGACGACGGTTGCAGCGCTCATGACGCGCCTCCGGCGAACGCAGGTAGATCTCCTCCAGGCTGGGGGCCGCACTGCCACGCCGGGCAGGTCACAGCGCTGGGTGCGCCCAGTCCAGCAGCAGGTCGAGTGTGGTCACCGGCTGCGTGGTCTCGATCGTGATCAGCTGCCCCGTCGGGGTGTGTGATCGCCTCGCTGGGTAGCGGTAGATCCACGCCGAGCGGGGGCCTGGTGTCCTGCCACGGTCACGGCGCTCACCTGGCGGGCGTTGCTGTGAGCGCAGCGGCCGCCTCGATCAGGCGCCGAAGGTCAGCTCCGAATCGAGCGGCCGGCGCGCCGTCAACGACGTTGTGGTCGATGGTCACGGTGAGGTCGAGCACCTCACGCGCTTCGATGCGCCCCTCGACGGCACGTGGACGTCTGCTGAGTCCGCCCACGACAATCATCAGAGAGGCCAGGGTGGGCGGGGCGATCGCGAAACCGCCGCCGCCGGCAAACATGCCGACTGCGGTTACCTGCACCGTCCCGGTGGCGAGGTGGACTCGGTGGGAGCGGCTCATGGCCGCGTACATCGCCCGATACAGGCCGGGAACGCGCCCAACGACAGGCGCGACCGTGGTCAGCAAGCGCCCGCTCTTCGTGGCAGCGGCGTCGGCCTTGACCGCACGCAGTTCCTCGCTGATCGCAGCCACGTCACGGACGTCAGCGTCGCGCACGACGTGTACCAGGCCGAACGGTCCCTGCGCGGTCGACACCTCGATCAGCGTCTGCACGTCGACATAGCTGTGTTCGACCAGCCGGCCCCGCCAGTCCCGGTAGGCGTGCACCTGCGGGTGCAATGCGGCCGCCCTGCCTACCGACGCGACCACGAACGCAGTGAGCGACAGCGGCGGATCGCTGTCCGTGAGCAGTCGCCGAGCCGTCGTGATGTCGACCTCGAGCAGCCCATGCATCGGCACGATGCGTCGGCCGGAGCGGACTGCCGCAGTCACAAGCCGACGGCTGGACGGGAACGGCCGCACCATGACGTCACGCTTGCGGTCTTGAGCCGGCCCGACGCTACCGCCACGGTCGTCCGCACCTCGCCCGACGGCGTCAGGTGGGCTCATCCCGGTCCGACTCCCTCGCTGTAGAAAGCAGCTGGCGGAGAAGCCCGCGGCGATCACGCCGACAATTCGATCTTCGCGGTCAGCCGCTCCCGCCGGCAGAGGCAAACGGTACCCCCTGATCATGCGAGTGATCCCATACCGGCCGTTCGTCGACGCCGGACGGGTCACAGCCGAGGTTCGTCTTGCCGGCGCCAGCCAATCGAGACCGATCCGCTGTCCGCGACCGATCGCCACGCACCACTTTGCGCGGAACGACGGGTCGGCGCGCGGGCTGTGCAGCGGTTCAGCTGGACCGCGACGCGCCGAACGACTGTTCGTGCTCGAGAGTCACGCTACCGGCGATGACGGCGAGCTACCCACGCGGAGTTCATTGCGGGCTCGTCTACCGGGATGCCCTCCACGGCCGGTGGTCTCGTGCAGCCGTTGTCGGAACTCGTACCGATGGCGGCTGCCAGTCCGCCGGTCACGCCAGCACGACCGCCCCGTGGGTCACCGACGACTCCAACGCGGTGTCGATCTCGCCCAGTCGGGCTTCGGCCGCAGCGAGTTCGTTCGCTTGCTCGAACCGGTGCTCGGCGATCACACGCTTGGCCGCTTCGCCGTCGTCGTAGGCATCCAGTGCGGCGTGCTCGATCTCGGCGATGCGATCGTCGATCCGGTCGTACCAGCGGCGCACCGCGCCGACCACGGCGCGTGTGCCCGCAGCCGCACTTCTCCGCACCAGCGACAGCGGCACGGTGAGCTCGTCGGCGCGCCGGTGCGCCACCGTGATGCGCAGGCTCACCACGTCGGCCGCCGTGGCGGTCCAGCCGCCGACGGGGATCAGCTCGACGCCGAGCCCGCGCCACGGCGCCCGCACCGGCGCTGGGTCGTCGTCGGCGGTCGGCACGAGCAGGCGCTCGCGCAGCGCCCGGACGGCAAGCCGCACGTCGGCCTCCGGATCGGTGCCCACCGCCGTCCGCGCCAGCCGTTCGCGCGCCGCGGCGAGCAACAGCGTTTGCTGCCGCAGCCGGTACTGGTCCTGCTCGGCCTTGGCCAGACGCAGCCGCGCGGACGTCACCGACTGCCGGTTGATCGACTGCAACAGCCGCAGCCGAGCCACCGCGGCGGCCGCCTCGGCCTGCTCCAGCAGGAGCTCGTTGCCCGTCGCGAGGGCCTTGACCTCGGCGTAGGTGAGCACGGCGTCGCCGAGGTCGTCGATCGTGCGGGTGCTCGGCTCGGCACGGTAGAGCTGTTCGATGAAAGCAGCCTTACGCTGCAGCGTCTGCCACATGTAGGCGTCGAAGGTGCCGCGGGTGACGTAGCGGTAGACGTCGACGAAGGGGTGGAGGTTGCCCGGACGGAACGCCCGCCCCTCCCGTTGCTCGATGTCCGACGGCCGCCACGGCGCGTCCGCGTGGTGGATCGCCCGCAGCCGTGGCTGCACATTCGTGCCCACGCCCAGCTTGTCGGTCGAGCCGATGAGCACCGACACCGCGCCGGCGCGGCAGTCGGCGAACAGCTGCGCGCGCTGGTCGGAGGTCGTCGCCTCGTGCACGAAGCGCACACGGTCGGCGTCCACGCCCCGCCGCGCCAGGGCCAGCCGCAGCCGCCCGTAGGTCTGCAGCCCCTGGGCCCCAGGCGTCCCCTGGTCGCAGAAGATCACCTGGAAGACGCCGGCGATGTCACTGCCGGGGTAGGTCGACCCGACGTGCTCGTGGTGGATGCGGGCGACGTGATCGGCCAGCGCCTCGAGCTTGGCCGAGCCCTCGCGCACCCCGACCAACGTCGGGTCGAGCGCGACCCGGCGACCGTCGCCGCACACCACCAGCATGTTGTCGCCGCCGGGCTCGCCGCGGACCTTCTCGCGGTGCAGCTTGTCGACCCGCGCGCCCAGGCTGCCGACGTACTCGAGCTGGGCCGGCCCCGGCTCGCTGACGACGGTCTGCTCGCGGCGCTGCGGTCGCGCCAAACCCAGCTCCTCGGGGCGCAGCACGTCCGAGCAGGTCGCCAGCATGCGCCGCAGTTCCGGCAGGTTGCGGATGCGGGCCGGACGCTGGACGAGACGGATGCCCGAGGAGTCCGGCGACACCTCCACCGTCGTCGCGTAGTCGACGAAGACGGCGGCCCACGCGTCGAAGTGCTCGACCCCGGCGTCCACCAGGTCTTCGGGCTGGACGTAGGTCTGCCATACGAACGTCTCGGCGATCGTGTTCGACCACGGCGTGCCGGTGAACAGCGCCAGGCTGGGACGCCGGCCGCGGCGGGCCCGCAGGATCCGCACCTTGAGCAGCAGGTCGGCCGCCCGCTGCGAGGAGCCGAGCGAGATGCCCTCCATCCGTGAGGTGACGGGCAGCCGCTTGAAGTAGTGCGCCTCGTCGACGAGCAGCAGGTCCACGCCGAGCTCGTCGAAGGTGAGTGAGGGAAGCGGACGGGCCCGCACCGCGGCCATGCGCTGCTCGACCGCACCCGCCCGGCGCTTGAGCACCGACCGGCCGTGCCGCCCACCACGGCCGCCGCGGATCTGGGCCGCGATGTCGTCGGCCTGGCCCTGCAGCCACTGCAGCTCGGTCTCCGGCGCCACGGGAAGAGCGCTCAGCGTGCCGTGGGAGACGATCACCGCGTCCCAGTCGCCGGTTGTGCACCGCGCCGCCAGCGCCTCGCGCGAGCGCAGGTCGTCCTCGCCCTGGACGAGGAAGGACCCGAACGGGTAGGCCTGCCGGGCCTCCCGCGCCGTCTGCTCGACAAGGTGGGCCGGGACGGCGATCAGCGGCTTGCCGGCCAGGCCCAGCCGACGCGCGGTCACCGCGGCGCACACCATCGACCGGGTCTTGCCGGCGCCGACGGCGTGCGCGCACAGGGTCGCGGGTGAGGAGACGATCTGGGCGACGATGTCGCGCTGCCACGGCCACAACTCGATGCCGTCGGCGAGACCGGGGAAGGTGAGCTGTGCGCCGTCGTGCCGCCGCACCACGTGCGAATTGAATCGCCGGTTGTACTCCCGGATCAGCCGCTCGGTGCGGTCGGCGTCCTCCCACACCCAGTTGCGGAACCGCTCCTGCAGCGCGGTCAACCGTTCCTGCGCGGCCAGGCTTGCTTCCTGGTTGCGGACCCGCAGGCGCCGTCCCGGCACGGAAACGGTGTCGAAGACGATGGGTGAGCGGCCGTTGAGGCCGGCCGCGAGGATGTCGTACGCGCTCATGCGCGGAGTGCTGTAGAGACCGAAGCCGCCGACCGGCGTCTTGCCGACCGGGTCGATCTTCCAGGAAGCGGCCGACGGCAGGTGCCGCACCTTGACCCGTCCGCCGAGCACGTCATGGACGAACGCCTCGACGTCCTCGGCCGCGATCCACGGCGCGCCGAGCGAGACCGCGATGTCAAGCGGGCCGACCTCCGGCGGCACGGCCTCGGCCAGCGCCGCGACGTTGCGCCGGTAGTGCCGATCGTCCATCGCGGCCGCCTCGGCCACCGCATGCTTGGCCCGGATGTCGCCCGACAAGTACTCCCGCCGGCTGACCCAGGCGCCAGCCTGCTCCGGATCGCGGAAGACGAGGTCGCCGAGCGCCTCGGTCGCCGCGCGGCCATCCGGCAGGCCGAGCAGCTCGGCCACGCGATCGAGATCGACCCCGCCCTCGCCGAGGCAGACGAGCAGCGCCTCGTGGACGTTCGCGACGCGCTCGACGGGCGCGGGCCGTCCATGGACGCGCCGCAACAGCAGCGGCGCCGGTTCGGCCGTGCCGGTCTCGACGTCATACACCTCGAGGGCCATGACGGCGTGGTAGTCCGGGTCGCGGCGGAAGCCCGCCAGGTCGGGACGACGCAGCCGCAGCTCGGGTTGGCCGGTCTGCGGATCGGGCCGGCCGCCGTCCAGCTCCTGAACGGTGGCCCGGTTGAGCGGGCCCCAGCGGTCGACGTAGTGGCGATAGCGCGCGAGTGCCGACGCCCGGGCCGGCGCGATGTCCTCGTCCGCACGCGCGGCGTCGGCCTCGAGGGCAAGCAGCGTGCGCATCGCGTCCCGCAGGGCGTGGAGATCGGCGAGCTCCGCCGGGATGTCGGCTGCCTCGCTGACCGTCACCCGGCCATTCTCGCGGGACGCACCGACATGGCTGCGACTGCACCCGTGCGTGGCGGGACCACCACCGGGACGTCGTCCCTCTTGATCAAGGATGACAGGGATGCAGATTCGCCATCAGGGCGGCCGACGGGGTCGGCGCATTGCGCCACCACGAATCCCCGCCGCGAACGCCTACCGACGCAGCGAGGTGCTGCGCTGGGTCCTCGCGAAGGAACAGGAAGAGTCCCGCTCGGCCGGCTGAGCCCCACCGGTTCAGGACAGCGACCGGACGCGCCGTGAAGCCGGCCTCGGCCAACCGGGTGGCGACCGTCTTGCCGAGGGTGTGCGACGTGCCCCACGACCACGGCCCCTCAGCACAGCGCAGCCGTTGACCACGCGCGCCGAGCCGGAACGACCCGTCCGGTTCGAGCTGGAAGCCGGCGCGGGCGCACACTTCACAGTCGATGGAGTCGAGCTGCTGCCGTAGATCGCCGGACACGTTGTCCGGATCGCGCAGACCGCCGGCGACCGGCGCGGTGAAGACAGTCTGGTGATCGAGCGTCCGCGGCCGTGCGCGGAGCATCAGCACCGCGAACGCTCGGCGGCGGTCTTCGATCGCCCGGCCCTTCGAGACGAGCCGGGTGTGGCCGTCGAAGTCGCGGAAGCGGGCGCGGGCCTGGACCTCACCGCTGGGCAGCTGGACGAAGCCGATCTTGCCGAACGTCCCGACCGGGAGCGGGGGCCTACCCACCCGGCATCAACCTCATCCGCTTTCGATGAGTAAACGATGCTTGATCTTTCCGCCAGATGGCTAGAGGCCCCGTATTTGCTCCCCCGACTGGACTCGAACCAGTAACCCTTCGATTAACAGTCGAATGCTCTGCCAATTGAGCTACGGGGGATTGCCGCACGCCACCCGACCGGGCAGCCGAGCCAGGATATCCCACGTCCACGCCCGCCCGACGCCGGGTTACGGCCGCGCGGCACAGGGATACCCTCCTGGCATCAGGACTCGAGGAGACCGACCGTGAAGCTGTCCAATCTCGTGTACGCCGGCGCCGGGTACGTGCTCGGTGCCCGGGCCGGGCGCGAACGTTACGACCAGATCGTCCGGCTGGCCCGCCGCGTCTCGGGCAGCCAGACCGTGCAGGCCACCGCCGGAGTCGTCCAGGCCCAGTTCGACCAGCTGACCGCGCAGGCCAAGCACGCCATCACCGAGAAGTTCACCGGCCACCAGCCCGGCGCCATGACCAACGGGTACGCCCGGCCCCAGCGCTAGGACGCGCGCAGGATCGCCAGCCGGGCCGCGATTGCCGAGCGGACGGTTTCGCTGTCGGGGGTCTCGCCCTCCAGGTGAGCCCACCAGTTGACGCCGTCGCGGCCGGGCTGCCGGCGGGCGACGAAGCGCACCGCTCCCCCGGGCACCGACACCAGCTCGGAGCGGACGATGTTGCCCTCGACCCGTTTGCGGATGGTCGGCGGCAGGTCACGCGGCGTCGCGAGCTGCACGCTCACCGGCGGGCGGTCGACGAGCAGCAGGTCGTCGACGATGTCGGCCTCGATGACGGTCAGCGTGCCGTCGCGCCAGATCGCCTTGTCGACGTGCTGCCAGCCGATGCGCCGCGGCCCCGGCCACCACAGACCCAGCTGGGTCGCGGCGACGACCTCGCCGTCGGCGGTGTCGGCCCACGAGACGATCCGCTCGCCGTGCTCCAGCCCGGCGATGGCGGGGGGACGCTCGCGGCGGTGGAACAGCGCCATCACTCGTTGCCGATCGCGCGCTCGCGCAGGTTGCGGCGGTAGCTCTCCAGCGCGATCAGCTCGCCGAACAGCCGGGCGTGCTCGTCGGGCTGCTCCTGCGGATTGATCCGCTGCAGCTTCGACTTCAGCGCCGCCACCTGGCGGCCCGTGACCACCTCGTGCATGCGGGCGAGGACGGCTCCGGCGTAGCGCTCCTGCGCGTCCGCCCCGGAGTGCAGGGGCTCGACGGCGAGGGCGTGGACGCCGCGGCGCACCCGCTCGTCGGTCAGGTGGGAGGCGATCTTCTCCGTCCAGGTCGGACCGACGACCCCCGCGCTGGCCCCGCCGGCCGCGGCAATCGCAACCCGCACCTGCCGGTGGGCATCGACGAGGAAGGCCGCGGGCTCCAGCGCGTCGAACTCGGGACCGGCCACGGCCGGCATCTGCAGCGCCAGCTTGAGCACCTCTCGCTCGACGGCCACCACGGCGTCGTCGATCTTCGCCGGCTCCCGCTCGGCCGGCGCGGTGGGCGCGGCGGCCGCCTCGCGCTTGTCGCCGGAGCGGACGAGGCCGCGGACACGCGCGACCACCCGCATCGGATCGTCGGTGCCGACCAGGCCGGCGAGGCGGCGGGCGTACTCGTCACGCAGGCCGAGGTCCTTGATCTGCGCGACCAGCGGCACGCCGCGATCGAGGGCGGCACTGCGCCCCTCGGCAGTGTCGAGGTCGTAGCGGCCGACGGTGCTGCGCAGCACGAACTCGACGAGCGGGATCCGGCGGGCGACGAGGTCGAGCACGGCGGTGTCGCCGGACTTCATCCGCAGGTCGCAGGGGTCCATGCCGGTGGGCTCGATCGCCACGAACGTCTGCGACATGAACTTCTGGTCGTCGCCGAACGCCCGCTCGGCCGCCTTCATGCCGGCCGCGTCGCCGTCGAAGGTGAAGATCACCTCGCCGGTGAACGTGTCGGAGTCCATCAGCAGCCGCCGCACCACCGAGACGTGTTCGGCGCCGAAGGCGGTGCCGCAGGTGGCCACCGCCGTCGTCACGCCGGACAGGTGGCACGCCATCACGTCGGTGTACCCCTCGACGATGACGGCCCGGTGCTGGCGGGCGATCTCCTTCTTGGCGAGGTCGACGCCGTAGAGCAGCTGGCTCTTCTTGTAGATCGGCGTCTCGGGGGTGTTGAGGTACTTCGCCTCGATGCGGTCGTCGTCGAAGATCCGCCGCGCGCCGAACCCAACGACGTCGCCGCTGACGTCCCGGATCGGCCAGAGCAGCCGGCGGTGGAAGCGGTCGATCAGCCCCCCGCGGCCACCCTCGCGGGCCAGCCCGCCGAGGACGAGCTCCTGCGAGGTGAAGCCCTTCGCCAGCAGGTGCCGGGTCAGCGCGTCCCACCCGGACGGCGCGAACCCGCAGCCGTAGCGGGCGGCCACGACGGAGTCGAAGCCCCGGCTGCGCAGGAACTCGCGCGCCGGTTCGGCCTCGGCCCCGGTGAGCTGGTTGGCGTAGAACGCGGCCGCCTCGCGGTGGGCGTCGAGCAGCCGCTGCCGCTGGCCCCGGTGCACGCTCGAGGCCGGTCCGCCACCCTCGACGTAACGCAACTCGATGCCCGACCGGGACGCCAGCCGCTCGACGGCGTCGCCGAAGTCGACATGCTCGATGTCCTGGACGAACTTGATGACGTCGCCGCCGGCCTGGCAGCCGAAGCAGTAGTACATCCCGCGGGCCGGCGTCACGTTGAACGACGGCGACTTCTCGTCGTGGAACGGGCAGAGGCCCTTGAGGTTGCCGCCACCGGCGTTCCGCAGCTGGACGTGCTCGCCGATGATGTCGGCAATGGGCGACTTCTCACGGACGAGGGCGATGTCCTCGTCCCGGATCCGCCCTGCCACGTCGACGAGTCTAGGTCGCGCCCGCCGGCTTGGGTGCCGCGGTCCACAGCCCGCCGTCCGACCGTCCGCTCGCCGCCGGTCCGGGCCGGCCGGCTCAGTCCTGCTCAGCCGGGGCGTACCGGGCCAGCGCCTCGACGGTCGGCACCACGTAGTACGCGCCGGTCACCGGCGTCAGGTAACGGGTCAGCGCACACCGCACGCCGTCACTTACCCCGGCCATCCGCCGCAGCATCTCGGCCAGCCGCCACTGGTCCCGGCCGAAGCCGACGAACACGGTGCCGTGATCGGTCACCCCGCCGTAGGCGACGTTGCGCCGGAAGATCTTCTGCTCCTGCCCGTCGACCTCGAAGCTGGTCCGGGCCACGTGTGCGTCCGCCGGCATCTCGTCCTCGGCGAACTCGATGCTGTCCGGCTTCGTCCGCCCCATCGCCCGCTCCTGGCCGGACTCCCCGATCGCCTCCCACGCGCCCGTGTCGTGCCGCCACACCTGGTGCAGGACGATGCCGGCGCCGGCGCCGTCCGCCCCCTCGGGCACCGTCGCGACGGCGGCCGCCTCGAGCAGGGACGGGTTCTCGGTCCCGTCGATGAAGCCGGTGAGGTCGCGGTCGTGCTGGTAGACCCACCCGGTCACCTCGTGCCCGATCGTGGCCACCGGCGCGACGGCGGCGACGACCGAGCGCGCGTTGTCGAAGACGGCCGTCCGATCACCGCCCGCCACCCACACCCAGGCGTCGTGCGGCGTCGCCGGCATGACGAAGCCGTCGGGCCCGACGATCGGGTCGGTCCAGTCCTCGGCGTCGAGCGGGGTGTCGGCCGGGGCGAGCCCGCGCCACAGCGACGGCCGCACCCCGATGACGACGTTGACCCCGCCGACCGTGGACAGCGGGTCGGCCAGCCCGGCCAGGCTCTCGACGAGCCGGCCCGGTTCGGCCCCGGGCCGCAGGTCGAACTCGAGGTAGCAGTGCTCGGGGGTGCCAAGGGCGAAGATGCCGGGTTGCGCCGTCACGCGCTCAGCATGCCGGGCCTCAGTCGGGGCGCACCAGCCGGGCGTGCCGCGCGACGGCCGAGCTGTCGGTCAGCTGGGCGATCTGGTCGACGACCACCCGGAGCCGGCCGGCGTCGGTCGCGGCCGCGAGCCACGCCGGGCGCAGGCCGTGGTCGAGCGTGCCCGGCGCACCGTCCGCGATCGCCTCGGCCAGCCGGGTCAGCAGCCGGCGTTGGTGGGCCTGCCGCTCCGGGGTCCCGGGCCGGCGCATGACGTAGTGGACGGCCAGCGCCTTGAGCAGCGCGCACTCGGCGGCGATCTCGGCCGGCACCACGAGGTCGGCGTCGTAGCGGCTCAGCGGACCGCTGCCGTGGACGGCGCGCGTCGCGGCCACGGCGGCCCCGGCGAAGCGGCCGGTGAGCTCGCTGGTCGCGTTCTTGGCCGCCGCCTGGGCCCGGTACGAGCCGTCGTAGTCGGCGAGGTCGCGCAGCGCCGGCAGTTGCAGCAGCGTGTCGAGGACGGCTTCGAGCTCGGCCACCGACCGCTGCGAGTAATGGCCGGCCGCGATCGCGCACAGCTCGGCCCGGTCGGCGTCGGTGATCTCGGCCAGCCGGACCAACCGACCGTGCACGCCGTCCTCGACATCGTGGACGGAGTACGCGACGTCGTCGGCCCAGTCCATGACCTGCGCCTCGATGCACCGGCGCTCGCCCGTGGCCCCGGCCCGGAGCCAGGCGAAGGCCTCGGCGTCGGTCTCGTAGTAGCCGAACTTCGGCGTGCCGGGGCGGCGGCTCCACGGGTACTTGCAGGTCGCGTCGAGCGTGGCCCGGGTGAGATTGAGGCCGGCCGGTGCGCCCGTCTCGCGCACGACCTTCGCCTCGAGCCGGGTGAGCACCCGCAGCGTCTGGGCGTTGCCCTCGAAGCCGCCGCAGGCCGCCGCCACCGCGTCGAGCGCCGCCTCGCCGTTGTGCCCGAACGGCGGGTGGCCGATGTCGTGGGCGAGGCCGGCGGTGTCGACGATGTCCGGGTCGGCGCCCAGTGCGGCCCCGATCTCGCGCCCGATCTGGGCGACCTCGAGCGAGTGCGTGAGGCGGGTACGCGGGAAATCGTCCTCACCCGGCACCACGACCTGGGTCTTGTCGGCGAGGCGGCGGAAGGCGTACGAGTGCAGCACCCGGGCCCGGTCGCGGGCGAACGGCGACCGCTCGGCGGTCACCTCGGCCGAGCCGGCGCGCTTCGGCGGCTCGACCGCCCACCGCTCGCGGGCCGGCGGACCGTAGTGGCTCACACGGTGAACCGTATCTAGACCTGGTCGTCGATCCAGTCGCCGAAGCGCAGCAGCGTGTCGATCCACATGCCGACCGCGTACTTCAGCTGCGCCCGCGTGACCCCGGCCTCGAAGTCGTGACACTGCTCGGCGCAGAGCCCGACCATGCCGTCGTCGGGCAGGATCGTGAACGCCTTCGGGAACAGCTTCGTGCGGTTCCACTCGTCGAGCAGCAGGGCCAGCGTCGCCCGCATGTCGACGCTGAAGCGCCGGTTGAGGTACATCCGTGCCTGCAGCACCTCGTGATGCTCGCCGTAGAAGAAGAAGTAGATGCTGCACTTCTCCCAGCGGACGACCAGGTCGCCGTCCTCGTCGATGCTGTGCCGCAGCCCGAACTCGTCGAGCAACTGCTCCACCAGCGCCACCGTGGGCACCGTCATCGTGCCGCCGCCCGCATCGACCGAGCGGCGGTTCAGCGCGGGATCGGCGGACGGTCGGAGCCTGCGACGGAACACACCACGACGTTACTCACGTTAAGCCGCGTCCGGCTGCCGGGCAGGTCACAGGTAGACGACGACGGAGAGGAGCCTCGCACATGCGAGTGGCACTGGTGGGGACGGGCATGATGGGCGCCGGCATGGCCCGCTCGATGCAGCGGGCCGGGCTCGAGGTGATCGTGTGGAACCGGACGCGGGCCAAGGCCGAGGCGCTGGCCGAGGACGGCATCGCGGTCGCGGATTCGGTCGCCGCCGCGGTGGACGGCGCCGACGCGGTCGTCACGATGCTCTTCGACACCGGGGCGGTGCTCGCGGCGACGCCGGAGATCGTCGGCCGGCTCGGCCCGAACTCGGTGTGGCTGCAGTCGGCGACGGTGGGCCCGGACGGCATCCGCCGGATCGCCGAGCAGGCCGGGGAGGCCCCGCTGCTGGACGCCCCCGTGCTGGGCACGCGTGAACCGGCCGAGCAGGGGCGGCTCGTCCCGCTCGTGTCGGGCGAGCCGCGGCTCGTCGAGCGGGTGCGTCCCGTCCTGGACTCGATCGGCTCGAAGACGGTCGTGGCCGGTGAACGGCTCGGCGACGGCAGCGCCCTGAAGCTGGCCTGTAACGCGTGGATTCTGTCGATCACCGCCGCCACGGCGCAGTCGGTGGCGATGGCGCAGGCGGCCGGCCTCGACCCCGGGCTGTTCCTCGACGCCATCGACGGCGGGCCGACGAACAGCCCGCTGGCCCAGCTCAAGGGCAAGGCGATGATCGCCGGCGACTTCTCGCCCTCCTTCGGGCTCGCCGGCGGGAGCAAGGACCTGCACCTCATGACCCAAGCCATGGCGCAGACGGCCGGCGGCATCGACACCGCACTGCTGGACGGCGTCCGCGTGCTGTTCGACCGCGCGGCCGGGGCCGGGCACGGCGAGGACGACATTGCCGCCGTCTACACCGCGGTCGCGCAGCGCTGAGCCGGCCCGGCTGATCTTCCTGCCGCGGGCGCGCTGGAACGCGTCATGTGCAGGCGCGTCGACTCGCCCCGGCCGACGCTCAGCGGTCCTGGACGCTCCGGCCGGCTTCAAGGCGGGCGACCGGCACGCGGAAGGGTGAGCAGGAGACGTAGTCGAGGCCGACGCGTTCGAAGAAGTGGACCGAGTCGGGGTCGCCGCCGTGCTCGCCGCAGACACCCAGTTTGAGGCCGGGTCGACGGGAGCGGCCCTTCTCCGAGGCGATGCGGACGAGTTCGCCGACGCCTTCGACGTCGATGGACTCGAACGGGCTGACGCCGAAGATGCCCTTCTCGAGGTAGGCGGAGAAGAACGCGGCCTCGACGTCGTCGCGGGAGAAGCCCCAGGTGGTCTGGGTGAGGTCGTTGGTGCCGTAGGAGAAGAACTCGGCCGCCTCGGCGATCTGGTCGGCGGTCATGGCCGCGCGGGGCAGCTCGATCATGGTGCCGATGAGGAATTCGAGGTGCACGCCGGTCTCGGCCCGGACCTCGCGCGCGACCTCGATGATCGCGTGCTTGACCGTCTCGAACTCCTGGACGTTGGCGACCAGCGGGACCATGATCTCGACCCGCGGCACGCCGCCGGCCTTGATCCGGTCGGCCGCGGCTTCCAGGATCGCCCGGGACTGCATCTCGAACAGGCCGGGGATGACGACGCCGAGCCGGACGCCGCGCAGCCCGAGCATCGGGTTCTGCTCGTGCAGGCGGTGCACGGCCTGCAGCATGCGCAGGTCGTTCTCGCGCTTCTCCCCGCGCGACTCGGCCACCGCCACCCGCACGGACAGCTCGGTGATGTCGGGCAGGAACTCGTGCAGCGGCGGGTCGAGCAGCCGGATCGTCACCGGCAGCCCGTCCATCGCCTCGAGGATGCCGACGAAGTCCTCGCGCTGCAGGGGCAGCAGCTCGGCCAGCTCGCGGTCCCGGTCGGCGTCGCTGTCGGCCAGGATCAGCCGCTCGACCATCTGCCGCCGCTCGCCCAGGAACATGTGCTCGGTGCGGCACAGCCCGATGCCCTGGGCGCCGAAGCGGCGGGCCCGGGCGGCGTCCTCGGGGGTGTCGGCGTTGGCCCGCACCGACATCCGGCGGGCGCCGTCGGCGTGCTGCATGATCCGGTCGACCGCGATCACCAGATCGTCGGACTCGTCGATCACGCCTTCCTCGAAGTAGCGCACCACCGGGGAGTCGACCACCGGCACCTCACCGAGGAACACCTCGCCGGTCGTGCCGTCGATCGAGATCAGGTCACCCTCGTGGATCTCCCGCCCACCGGGCGCGCGCAGGAGGCGCTTCTTGGTGTCGACGTCGAGCTGCTCGGCCCCGCACACGCAGGTCTTGCCCATCCCGCGGGCAACGACCGCCGCGTGCGAGGTCTTGCCGCCGCGCGAGGTCAGGATGCCGGTGGCGGCGATCATGCCGTTGAGGTCGTCGGGGTTGGTCTCGCGGCGCACCAGGATGACGTCCTCACCCGAACGTGACCACTTGACCGCGGTGTAGGAGTCGAAGACGACCTTGCCGACCGCCGCGCCCGGCGAGGCGTTCATGCCCTGCGCGATCTTGGTCCGCTCGGCGGTGAAGTCGAAACGCGGGAACATCAGCTGGGCCAGCTGCGCGCCATTCACGCGCGAGATCGCCTCGTCCATGTCGATCAGGCCCTGGTCGACCAGCTGGGTCGCGATCCGGAACGCCGCCGCCGCGGTGCGCTTGCCGACCCGGGTCTGCAGCATCCACAGCTTGCCCCGCTCGATCGTGAACTCGATGTCACACAGGTCGCGGTAGTGCTCCTCGAGCGTGCGCATGATGTGCATCAGCTCGTCGTAGGACTTCTTGTCCAGCTTCTCCAGCTCCGCCAGCGGGATCGTGTTCCGGATCCCGGCCACCACGTCCTCGCCCTGCGCGTTCTGCAGGTAGTCGCCGTAGACGCCCTGCGCCCCGGAGGCCGGGTCCCGGGTGAACGCCACCCCGGTGCCGGAGTTCATGTCCAGGTTGCCGAACACCATCGAGCAGATGTTGACCGCCGTGCCCAGATCGCCCGGGATCCGCTCCTGCCGACGGTAGATGATCGCCCGCTCGGTGTTCCACGACTCGAACACCGCCCGCACCGCCATGTCCATCTGCTCGCGCGGGTCCTGCGGGAACGGTCGACCGGCCCGCTCGACCACGACGTCCTTGAACGTCTCGACCAGCCTGCGCAGGTCGTCGGCGTCCAACTGGAGGTCGTTGGTGGCGCCCTTGGCCCTCTTGGCCGCGTCCAGCGCGTCCTCGAAGTGGTCGCCGTCGATGCCCAGCACCGTCTTGCCGAACATCGAGATCAGCCGGCGATACGAGTCGAACGCGAACCGCTCGTTCTCGGCCTGCTTGGCCAACCCCCGCACCGACTGGTCGTTCAGCCCGATGTTCAAGACGGTGTCCATCATCCCCGGCATCGAGAACTTGCCACCCGAGCGCACCGACACCAGCAGCGGGTCATCGGACTGACCCAGCTTCTTACCCATCGCGTCTTCCAAAGCGAGCAGGTGTTCGCCGACCTCCTCGGCCAACTCCTCCGGCTCCCGGCCGTTCTTCAAATACGCCTTGCACGCCTCAGTCGTGATGATGAACCCCGGCGGCACCGGCAACTTCAGGTTCGTCATCTCGGCCAGGTTCGCCCCCTTACCGCCCAGCAGGTCCTTCATGTCCTTGCTGCCCTCGGCGAAGTCATAGACGAACTTGTTGCTGCGCGGCATCACGGGTTCTCCATCCCCTGCTGAGTCCCTTGCTAAGTCCCTGTAGGCCCCAGCCTAGGCCGACCGGTTTGCCGACGGATGGGCACATCGACCCGTCCGCTTCAGTTGACAGGTGTGCACTGAAAATGTTTACGTCGTCGGACAAACCGGAAAAGGAGGGACATGGTCGAAACCGGCGCCGCACCGCGGGTCTCCCTCGTCCGCCGCCAGGTCTCGCGCCTCGGCCGCGCCCTCACCACGCCCCTGCTGCCCGACGACTACTTCGCGCTGATCAAGCCGCGCTGGTCGACCCGGGAGCTGACCGGGAAGGTCGTGCGGGTGCGCCGCGAGCGCGGCAACGCGGCCACCGTCGTCGTCAAGCCGAACTTCGCCCTGCCGGCGCACCAGCCCGGGCAGTACCTGCGCATCGGGATGGAGATCAACGGCATCCGGCACTGGCGGGCGTACTCGATCACGTCCGACCCGAACCACCCCGAGGGCGTCGTCAGCATCACCGTCAAGCACACCGAGGGCGGCCGCATGTCGCCGGTGTTCGTGCAGCAGGTGCGGCCCGGCCAGGACGTCTTCCTGGGCGAGATCGAGGGCGAGTTCACGCTGCCCGACCCGCTGCCCGGCCGCATGCTGTTCATCTCCGCCGGCAGCGGTATCACGCCGATCATGGCGATGCTGCGCGAGCTCGACCGCCGCGACGCGCTCGACGACGCCGTGCACATCCACAGCTGCCGGGACAAGCAGGACATGATCTTCGGCGGCATGCTGCGCCGGCTGGCCGACCGGCGCCCCGGCTACCGGGTGATCGAGGTGCACACGTCCGAGGTGCCACGCTTCGCCCCGGCCGACCTCGACCGGCACTGCGCCGACTGGCGCGCGCGGGAGACCTTCCTCTCCGGCCCGCGCGAGATGATCGACGCCGTCGAGGACCACTACGAGCAGAACAACCTCGCCGGCGCGCTGCACACCGAGCGGTTCCAGCCGGTCATCGGCAACGGCGGCGGTGATGGGCACGGCGGCACCGTTCACTTCCGGGTCTCCGACTGCGAGACCGCGTGCGACGCCGGTGTCTCCATCCTCGTCGGCGGTGAGAACGCCGGCGCCAAGCTCCCGTTCGGCTGCCGCATGGGCATCTGCCACACGTGCGTCGGCCGCCTGCAGGACGGCGCGGTCCGCGACCTGCGCACCGGCGGGGTCGAGACCGCCGGCGGGCAGATGATCCGCACCTGCATCAACGCCCCCGAGGGCCACATCGAGATCGACCTCTGACCGACACCTACGAGAGGACGCGCAGTGCCCAAGCCCACCGTGCAGCCCTACGACCCGGAGAACCCGCTCTACAGGCTCACCGATGCGCAACTGGACGAGATCGGCAAGGAGTTCGACGCGCTGCACGACGAGGTCTTCGCCGACCTAGGCGAGGTGGACGCGCGCTACATCCGCAGCATGATCACCCTGCAGCGCCGGCTGGCGGCCATCTCGCGGGCCGTCCTGGTCTTCTCGCGCTACAAGCCGGCCTGGGTGCTCGGCACCGCGGGCCTCTCGGTCGCCAAGATCCTCGAGAACATGGAGATCGGGCACAACGTCATGCACGGCCAGTGGGACTGGATGAACGACCCGAACATCCACTCCTCGACGTGGGACTGGGACACGGCCTCACCCGCGGCCGCGTGGAAGCACTCGCACAACTACGTCCACCACACGTTCACCAACGTGATCGGCAAGGACAAGGACGTCGGTTACGAGATCATGCGGATCGACGCCCGCCAGCAGTGGTACCCGCCGTACCTCTTGCAGCCGCTGTACAACCTCCTGCTCATGGCCGCCTTCGAGTGGGGCGTCGCCCTGCACGACCTCGACTTCGAGGCGATCCGCGAAGGTCGCAAGGACAGGAAGCAGGTCTGGGACGAGTTGAAGGCGATCGGCGTGAAGGCCCGCCGGCAGATCCTGAAGGACTACGTGGCCTACCCGGCGCTGTCCGGCCGCAGGGGCTACAAGACGACGCTCAAGGCCAACGCCATCGCGAACGTGGTGCGCAACGTGTGGTCGCACGCGATCATCTTCTGCGGCCACTTTCCCGACCAGACCTTCATGTTCACCGAGGAGGAGGTCGAGGACGAGTCGCGGGGCGCCTGGTACGTGCGGCAACTGATCGGCGCAGCCAACATCGACGGCGGCCCGCTCTTCCACGTCATGGCCGGCAACCTGTCGTTCCAGGTCGAGCACCACCTGTACCCGGACATGCCGTCCTCGCGCTACCAGCAGATCGCCCCGCGGGTGCGCGAGATCTGCGAGAAGTACGGCCTGCCGTACAACACCGGACCGCTGCGCAAGCAGTGGGGCACCGTGCAGCGGACGATCGCCCGGCTGGCGTTCCCCGGCGGGGGCCCGCGGCCGAAGCCCGGCCCGTACGTGGTGCCCGCCGAGGAGAAGGCGGCCGCGGAGCGGGCCCGCGCGCACGTCCCCGCCTTCCCCTGACCGGTCCGGCCCGGAAATGACTCGGTGCCGGCACTAGCGTCGGCACCATGGCCGACTACATCAGGGTGCCGTGGACCGGTAGCGAGAAGGAGAGTCTCAAGGCGGCGCTCAACCGCCACCGCAACGTCGTTCTCTGGAAGATCGAGGGGCTCGACGGCGAGCAGCTGCGCCGGCCGATGACGCCGTCGGGTACCAACCTGCTCGGCCTGGTCAAACACATGGCTGCGGTGGAGTTCGGCTGGTTCTGCGAGACGTTCGGCCGCCCGTTCGAGCTGCTGCCCTCGATCGACCACGACGCCGACGACCAGTCGGACATGCGCGTGACCGCGGACGAGACCACCGCGCAGATCGTCGACTTCTACCGGCGGGCCTGCGCGGCCGCTGACCAGGCCCTCGACGAGATCGACCTCGAGACGGTCGGGCGGTCGTGGGACGGCCACCCGGTCTCGATGCGCTGGGTGGCGATCCACATGCTCGAGGAGGACGCGCGGCACGCCGGCCACCTGGACATCCTGCGCGAGCTGATCGACGGCCGCACCGGCGATCATGACCGGCCGGCAGCCCCGGCTGGTTGAGTTCGCCCGGGATCGGGAACCGTCTTCGCATGGCCGCTGAGCAGCAGAGCCCCGCCCCCGACGACGATCAGATGAAGGAGGGCCGGATCGGCCTCGACCGCGACGACGAGACCCAGGACTTCGTCGACCGGTCGAAGATCGACTTCGACCCGGACGACGGCATCTACAGCGGCACGGCCGTGGACGGCAGCAGCGAGATCCCCGGCCCGCACCTCGACCACGACAACCCGGAGCAGAGTGCCGACGACCTTCAGCGCCAGGCCGAGGAGCAGGCCCGCGAGCAGGGCGACGCGCCGGACCGGGAGTAGGGCTCAGCCGCCGCCGTCGGCCAGCTCGGCACCGAACGGCACCGCCCGGGAGTCCCGGCTCGCCAGCCAGCCCTCGGGCAGCGACACCGCCCGCCCGCCGGACGTCCGGCCCCGGGGCTGGCCGAGGACGTCGGCCGGGAACGGCTGGTCCAGGTCGAGGCGGGCCAGGTGCCCGTCCAGTTCGGCCAGCGACGACGCGGTCGCCATCGCCCGGCGGGCCTCGCTGCCGGCCGCGAAACCCTTGAGGTACCAGGCGACGTGCTTGCGAAAGTCGACGACGCCGCGCTCCTCGCCCAGCCACTCGGCCAGCAGCTCGGCGTGCCGGCGCATGGTCGCGGCCACCTGGGCGAGGTCCGGGCGCACCCGCTCCGGGCGCCCGGCGAAGGCGGCGGCGAGGTCGGCGAACAGCCAGGGCCGGCCCAGGCAGCCCCGGCCGACCACCACGCCGGCGCAGCCGGTCTCGGCGACCATCCGCAACGCGTCGTCGGCCTCCCAGATGTCGCCGTTGCCGAGCACCGGGATGTCGAGCGCGGCGACGAGTTCGGCGATCGCGGCCCAGTCGGCGTGCCCGCCGTAGAAGTCGGCCGCGGTCCGGCCGTGCAGGGCCACCTGGGCCACGCCGGCGTCCTGCGCGCGCAGCCCGGCCTCGCGGAAGGTTACGTGCTCGCGATCGATGCCGACGCGCATCTTGACCGTGACCGGCACCGCGCCGCGCGCCTCGCGGACCGCGGCGGTGACGATGTCCTCGAACAGCCCGGTGCGCCACGGCAGCGCCGAGCCACCGCCCTTGCGAGTCACCTTGGGTACCGGGCAGCCGAAGTTGAGGTCGATGTGGTCGGCACGATCCTCCTCGACGATCATCCGCACGGCCGCCCCGACGACCGCCGGGTCGACGCCGTAGAGCTGGATCGAGCGGGGTGTCTCGTCGGCCTCGAAGCGGATCAGCCGCAGCGTCTTCGGGTTGCGCTCGACCAGCGCGCGCGTCGTGATCATCTCCGAGACGAACAGCCCACCCGCCTGCCCTGCAGACAGGGCCGGGGCCATCGACTCGCGGCACAGCCGCCGGAAGGCGGTGTTGGTGATGCCGGCCATCGGCGCCAGCACCACCGGCGGGTCGGCCACGACCCGGTCGGAGAGCCGTAGCGGGGCGGCCACGGTCGTGGTCATCCGCGGCACTCCTGCAACCGCGAATGGCGAGCGATGATGTCGAAGTCCTTGTCCTTGTGCAGTACGGGAACGTCGTTCCGGATCGCGATCGCCGCGATCAAGCAGTCGGTCAGCGAGCGGATCGTCTCCCCGTTGGCCCGGCATCGCCGGTACAGCTCGGCCGCTGCTTCGACGTCGTCACGCGGCGCCTGCGGGAGGTCGTGGCAGAGGTCGAGGAGCGCGGCGAGCGTCTCGACGCCGGCCCCGCCGCCGCGCCAGGCGCCGGCGAGCAGCTCCAGCCGGACCGGGTCAGCCGTCGCCGCGCGGCCGGCGCGGAGTGTCTCGGTGACCTTCGCGGCCACGGGCGTGTTCGAGCCGCGGAGGTAGTCGATCCAGGCCGATGAGTCGACGATCACCGCCGGTCGATCTCCCGGAGCGCCCGCGGATCGGGGTCGAACTCCTCGATCCGGCCCGCCTTGATCTCCTCGATGTCGCCCGCCCAACCGGTTCCCCGGAGCGCGAGCGCCTGGTCCACCGTCAGGGGCGGGCGGCGCCGAACCTTGTTCAGCGCGAAGTTGACCGCCTCGCGCTTGGTACGAAGGTGGTAGGTGGCCATGACGTCGGCAACCGCCTCGTCATCGAGGTCGATGTTCGTCCGACTCATACACCAACGATACACCTGCGTGGTGTATCAACACCCCGGGAGCCGGGCGGCGAGGTACCCCTCGACCTGGTCGAGACCGATGCGCTCCTGCTGCATCGAATCCCGCTCGCGGATCGTCACCGCGTCGTCCTCGAGGGTGTCGAAGTCGACGGTGATGCAGAACGGCGTGCCGATCTCATCCTGACGTCGATACCGCCGCCCGATCGCCTGGGCGTCGTCGAAGTCGACGTTCCAGTTGCGGCGCAGCGCGGCGGCCAGGTCACGGGCCTTCGGCGACAGGTCGGCGTTGCGGGACAGCGGCAGCACCGCGGCCTTCACCGGGGCCAGCCGCTTGTCGAGGCGCAGCACGGTCCGCTTCTCCAGGACGCCCTTGGCGTTGGGCGCCTCGTCCTCGCTGTAGGCGTCGAGCAGGAAGGCGAGCACGGCCCGGGTGAGGCCGGCGGCCGGCTCGATGACGTACGGGACGTATCGCTCGCCGCTCGCCTGGTCGAAGTACGAGAGGTCGACGCCCGAGTGCTTCGAGTGCGTGGAGAGGTCGAAGTCGGTGCGGTTCGCGATGCCCTCGAGCTCGGCGAACTCCGAGCCGCCGAAGCGGAACCGGTACTCGATGTCGACCGTCCGCTTCGAGTAGTGCGAGAGCTTCTCCTGCGGGTGCTCGAAGTAGCGCAGGTTGTCCGGTGAGATGCCGAGGTCGACGTACCAGTTCCAGCGCTGCTCGAGCCAGTACTCGAGCCACTGCTCGTCGGTGCCCGGCTCGACGAAGAACTCCATCTCCATCTGCTCGAATTCGCGGGTGCGGAAGATGAAGTTGCCCGGGGTGATCTCGTTGCGGAAGCTCTTGCCGGTCTGGGCGATGCCGAACGGCGGCTTGCGCCGCGAGGTGTTCAGCACGTTGAGGAAGTTGACGAAGATGCCCTGCGCGGTCTCGGGCCGGAGGTAGTGCAGCCCCTCCTCGGACTCCACCGGGCCGAGGTAGGTCTTGAGCATCATGTTGAAGTCGCGGGGCTCGGTCCACTGGCCCCGGGTGCCGCAGTTGGGACAGGGCACGTCCTTCATGCCGTTGGGCGGCGGGCTGCCGTGCTTGGCCTCGTAGGCCTCCTCGAGCTGGTCGGCCCGGTTGCGCTTGTGGCAGTGCAGGCACTCGACCAGCGGATCGGTGAAGACGTCCAGGTGACCGGAGGCGCGCCAGACGTCAGTGGCGAGGATGACCGCCGAGTCGAGGCCGACGACGTCGTCGCGGCCCTGCACCATCGTCTTCCACCACTGGCGGCGGACGTTCTCCTTCAGCTCCACGCCGAGCGGGCCGTAGTCCCAGGCTGAGCGGGTGCCGCCGTAGATCTCGCTGGACGGGAAGACGAATCCGCGCCGCTTGCTCAGATTGACGACGGCGTCGTTACGGGCGGCGGCGGGGTCGGCGGGCACGAGGTCTCCTGGTTCGGTACGGGCGGAGATTCCAGGGTATCCGGCGCCCGGGTGCGTCTGCGCCGCCGCTCGACCCGGGTTGCGATCCAGTGGACCAGCCAGGCGCTGAGCGCGCCGGCGATGCCGTCCGACACGTAGTGCTCCGCGCCGTAGGCGAGGCTGAACATCATCAACAGCGGGTAGGCGGCGAGCAGCACCCGCCACCACTTGTTCACCCGGCTCCACATGAACAGCACGAACAGCACGGTGCCGCCGACGTGCAGGGACGGGACCGCCGCGACCGGGTCGCCCCAGCCCCGGCCGTGCTCGACGAGCGACTCGGCCACCGACAGGTGCAGGCGGGAGAAGCCCCGGGTGGCGATGCCCGAATCGACCCACGGGTTCGTCCCCGGCAGGTGGGCGCCGTAGTGGCCGAGCAGGCCGTTGTGCGACAGCGCGGGCGACAAGCCCATGCAGGACGGGTTGCTCGGGTGGTCGGCGATCTCGGCCGCGGTGCAGCGCGCGGCCGCCCAGGGCGGGGCGGCGGGGAATAGGACGAACAGCGTGAACCCCAGGAAGGAGAGCCCGACGAAGCGCCCCGTCCAGCGGTAGAAGTCGGTGCGGCTGCGCAGCCACATGATGCCGGCGAGCAGGTACGGCAGGAAGAAGAAGGAGAAGTAGCAGATGCAGACGGCGACGTCGTACCACTGGACGCTCGCGTGCTTCAGGTGCTCCTGCAGCCAGACCGTCGGCACCTTTCCGAAGAACAGTGCCTTGTCGACGTCGATCTGCGGATGCCACCAGGTCGGCATCCCGACGGTGTAGGACCAGCCCCGCAGCCGGTCGTAGGCGATGAGCACCGCGGCGAGCGGGAAGAAGTCGACGACCACCCAGAGCAGCCAGACCGGGTGCCGGCCGATGCAGCAGCAGCCCAGCCCGATGGCGATCCAGAACAGCAGGCCGGTGCGGTCGAACGGGATGCCGTGGCGATTCCACTGGTAGGCGAGGACGCCGACGAAGATGCCGATAGCCCCCCACCGCAGCCCGCGCAGCAACTGGCCGAGCGTGGTGTCGGTCGACACCCAGTCGGTGCGCTCGCGCCAGGACGCGGGCAGCCGCCACGAGATCCGGCGCCACGAGATCCGGCGCCGCGCCTCGGCTGCCGGGGTCGACTCGACGGCGGTGTCGGCGCTCATGCCGACGGTTCCCGGTCGCTGCCCCGGACGATCTCGGCCCCGCCGGGGGCGACGTCGACCAGGGCCTCGAAGCCGCCCGGCAGGTCGAGGGCCCCGGCCAGCAGCGGGGTGGCGTGCAGCTTGACCTCGTAGTTGCCGAGCGCGCGCCGGTAGGAACCGACGTTCTCCCACTCGGTCAGCAGCACCCAGGCCGACGGCTCGTCGGTCGAGCGACCGAGCGTGCCCCGCAAGTAGCCGGGGCGCGCGGCGAGCGCGGCGAGCGCCGCCCGCGCCCGGTCCGGGAAGTCGGCGGAGGCGTCGGCGAAGTGGGTGAGCGCGATCATCCGGCCGGCGCCTCGGCCGGGCCGCTGGGCGCGACCGGGCCGGCCTTGCCGAAACGGCGGTCGCGCTGCGCGTACTCCAGGCAGGCCTGCCACAGGTGCCGGCGGTCGAAGTCCGGCCATGGCGTGTCGACGAACGCGAGTTCGGCGTAGGCCGACTGCCACAGCAAGAAGTTCGAGGTGCGCTGCTCGCCCGATGTGCGGATGAACAGGTCGACGTCCGGCAGCCCGGGTTCGTCCAGGTGGGCGGCGATCGTCCGCTCGTCGATCTTGGCCGGGTTGAGCCGCCCGGCCGCGACCTCGCGCGCGATCGCCCGGGTGGCGTCGACGATCTCGGCCCGTCCCCCGTAGTTCACGCAGAACTGGAGGGTGAGGCGGTCGTTCGCCTTCGTGTACTCCTCGGCGTCCTCGAGCTGGCTGATGACGCTGCGCCACAGCCGGGGCCGGCGGCCGGCCCAGCGGATGCGCACCCCCAGGGCGGCCAGCTCGTCGCGGCGGCGCCGGATGACCTCCTTGTTGAAGCCCATCAGGAAGCGGACCTCCTCCGGGGTGCGGCGCCAGTTCTCGGTGGAGAAGGCATAGGCGGAGATCGTCCCGATGCCGAGCTCGATCGCGCCGTGCAGGACCTCCATCAGCGAGGCCTCGCCGGCCCGGTGCCCGTCCGTGCGCGACAGCCCGCGGGCGTGCGCCCAGCGACCGTTGCCGTCCATGACGATCGCGACGTGCTGCGGTACGAGCGCCGCCGGGATCGCCGGCGGCCGGGCGCCGGAGGGGTGCGGCGGCGGGTCCGGCCAGCGCGCCCCGATCATCGGGGGCGGGGCGGGCGCGGTCATCGCGACAGGTTATCCCGGACGGCTGAGACGGGGCCCGGCGTGGCGCGACCGGGGCCGGGAGCTGCGAGATGATCACCTTCTCCGGTCGCGGTGTTGCTGCGGGGGTGCCACAGCGACGCCCCGCCAGGAAAACGTGATCACCGGGCGGGACCCACCGTCACCACCCCGGCAGGAACACGTGATCGTCAGGCGCGGTCGACGAGCGGCAGCGAGCGCAGCCCACGCTCGAGGTGCCACTGCAGGTGCGCGGCGATCAGCCCGCTGCCCTCCCGCCGGCTCGTCGGGTCACTCGCGTCGGCGACGCCCCAGTCACCGGCGAGCAGGGCCGCCATCAGCGCGACGCTGGCCGGCTGGGGCCGGGCCGAGCCGGGCGGCCGGCAGGTCTCGCACACCGCCCCGCCGGCCGGGACGTTGAAGGCGACGTGCGGGCCGGGGCGCGAGCACTTCGCGCACTCCAGCAGCGCCGGCTCCCACCCCGCGTTCGCCATGGAGCGGATCAGGAATGCGTCGAGGATCAGGCCGGGATCGTGCTCGCGGGCGACCAGCGCCCGCAGCGCGCCGACCACGAGCAGGTACAGCCGCAGCGCCGGCTCGCCCTCGTCGGTGAGCCGCTCGGCGGTCTCGTAGATCGCCGAGGCAGCGGTCCAGCGCGAGTAGTCGCCGGCCAGCCGGGCCCCGAACGGATCGATCGACTCGGTCTGCTGGACGACGTCCAGCCCCCGGCGGCCGCCCGGCGCCGCCTGCCCCTCGGGCAGCCGCGTGTAGAGCTGGACGTCGATGTGGCTGCCCGGTTCGAGGCGGGCGCCGAAGCGCGAACTCGTCCGGCGCACGCCCTTGCCGACCGCCCGCACCCGGCCGTGCCGGCGGGTCAGCAGCGTGACGATCCGGTCGGCTTCGCCCAGTTTGTGGACGCGCAGGACCACAGCCTCGTCACGGTAGAGCGGCACCCCACGATGGTCGCACCCGCGGGCGACATCCGGCCGCCGGCCGCGCGGGTCGGTCGCCACCGCGCCCGGGCACGCGTACCGTTCGCCCTACGGAAAGGACCAGGCAAGCCACCCGGATCCGGCGCGCGGATCACCGGAGGTCGCTATGGCATCACGTATGGGGTCGGGGACGCGTCCGGATCCACCGACCGCCGTCGCGGTCGAGCGCGCCGCGCGCACCCGCCTGATCACGCACAACGAGATCCTCGACCTGGTCGTCCAGAACGCATCGTTGCCGGAGATCCTGCAGGTGGTCGCCTCGATGGTCGAGCGCGAGTTGCCCGGCGCGCGAGCCTCGATCCTGCTGCTCGACGACGACCTGCGGGTGCACGTCGGGGCCGGCCCGTCCCTGCCGAGCGAGTACAACGCCGCCATCGAGGGGGTGGCCATCGGCCCCAACGCCGGCACCTGCGGCACGGCCGCCTACCACAAGCAGGTGGTGGTCACCCCGAGCATCGCCGAGGACCCGAACTGGGACGCGTGGCGGGCCGCCGCCGACGCCGCCGGCCTGGCCGCGTGCTGGTCGACGCCCTTCATGGGCCTGCACGACCGCGTCCTCGGCACGTTCGCCGTGTACTTCGACGCTCCCCGCAGCCCCGAGCCGGACGAGCTCGAACTGCTGCACGACGCCGGCTACCTCGCCGCAGTCGCCATCCAGCACGACGCCGTGCGGCGGCGGCTGCGCGACACCAGCCGCACCAACCCGCTCACCGGCCTGCCGAACCGGGTCGTGCTCAACGAGGCGCTGCGGACGGTCGAGGCGAACGCGGCCGAGACCGGTCTGCGGTTCGCGGTCATCCAGATCGCGGTCGAGGGCATGGCCCCCATCAACGAGTCGCTGGGGCTGACGGTCGGCGACGGCGTGCTGCGGGCCGCGGCCGGCCGGCTCTCCCGCTTCGTCGAGGGGCGCGGGCTCGCGTCGCACCTCTGGGGCTGCGACTTCGCGGTGCTGATCGACAACCTCGCCTACGACCAGCAGGCCTACGACCTCGCCGAGGAACTGCGGGCCATGCTCACCGAGCCGTTCGACGTCGAGGGGATGACCCTGGTCATCGGCATCGCGGCCGGCATGTCCACCTACGGCGGGGAGGTGCTGGACGGGCCGCGGCCGGCCGACGAGCCGCTGCGCACGGCCAACGTCGCGCTCGAACGCGCGAAGCACCTCGGCGGCGACGGCATCGGCGTGTACGACCCGCACTCGGACCCCGGTGCCGACGTCTCGGTCCTCGCCCCGGCCCTGCAGCGCGGCCTGGCCGACGAGGAGCTCAGCCTCGCCTACCAGCCGATCGTCGCGCTGGCCGACGGCAGCGTCCATCACTACGAGGCGCTGCTGCGGTGGCAGAGCCCGCACGGGGTCGTCTCACCCGACTCCTTCGTCTCGATCGCCGAGCAGACCGGGCTGGTGAACTCGCTCGGCCGGTACGCGCTCACGCGAGCGCTCGCCGAGCTGGCCCGGCAACGCAGCGCGGGCCACGACATCGGCATCTCGGTGAACCTCAGTGTGCGGCAGCTGACCGACGAGGACCTGCCCGATCTCGTCCAGAAGCTGATCCGGGAGTACGGCCTGCCACCGGAGTGCGTGACGATGGAGGTCACCGAGGGCGTGCTGTTGACCGCCAGTGACGTGGGCTGGGCCCGGCTGGCCGAGATCGCGGCCGGCGGCGTCCGGATCGCCCTCGACGACTTCGGTACCGGCTTCAGCCAGATCAACTACCTGCGGCAGTTCCAGTTCGACGAGTTGAAGCTCGCCGGGACGTTCATCGCGGACATGCTGACCAACCGCACCGCCCGGGCGATCATCCTCGGCACGATCGCCTTCGCCCGCGCGGCCGAGGTCATGATCGTCGCCGAGGGGATCGAGCAGCAGGAGCAGGCCGACCTGCTGCTCGAGCTCGGCTGCACCCACGGGCAGGGCTACCTGTTCGGGGCCGCGGGCCCCACGGCCGCCCCCGCCTGATCCGGGGCCGGGAGGCGCGACGCCTTCAGCCGGGTGTGCAGCAGCAGGCCGAGCAGCCCGACCGCCGTCGATGCCCCGACCACGAGCAGGAACGCGGCCCGGGCGCCGTGCTGGTCGGCGATGCCGCCGACGAGGGCCGCGCCCGCGCCGTAGCCGACGTTGAGGCCGGTACTCACCCAGGACAACCCCTCGGTGAGGGCGCGGGCCGGGACGATCTGCTGGATCAGCCCGAAGGCGGTGATCAGGGCCGGGGCGATGCCGAGGCCGAGGACGAACCCGGCCGCCGCCAGCACCGGCACGTTCACCGTCGCGAAGAGGACGGCCGGCAGCACCGCGAAGACGATCGCCTGGGTCCGGAACCGGGTGAGCACGTCCGACCGCCAGCCGATCGCGCCGTAGGCCAGCCCGGAGACGCCGCTGCCGAGGGCGATCCCGGCCAGCACGACCCCGCTGAGGCCGCGGTGTCCGTGCTGGCCGCAGTACGCGACCATCGAGACCTCCGCGCTCGCGAACGTCGCCCCCATCGCCACCGTCGCGACGGTGAGGATCACCATCCCGCGCGACCGCAGCGCCGAGACGTGCCCGGTCGCGGCCTTCGGGTGCGCCGGCGGCTCGGTGGCCCGCAGGGCGGCCAGCCAGACCGAGCCGCCGGCAACGAGGGCGACACCGAGGTACAGCACCAGCACCGGGTCGGCCCGGGTGGCGAGGACGGTGGCGACCAGCGGTCCGACGACGAAGATGACCTCGTCCAGCACCGACTCGACCGACAGCGCCGTCGCGAGTTCGGGGCGGCCGTCGAGCTGGTAGGACCAGCGGGCGCGCACGAGCGACCCGACCGACAGGTAGGTGAGCCCGATGAGGACGGCCGGTCCGGTGAGCAGCCAGTCCGGAGCATCGGTGCGGAGCAGGATCGCCAGGGCGACGACCGCGACGGCGTGGGCGGCCGCGGTGGGCAGCATGATCCGGCGCTGCCCGTGGCGGTCGACGAGGACGGACAGCAGCGGGGTGCTGATCGCGTTGCCGAAGATGTACCACGCGGTGAGGACCCCGGCGAAGCCGTAGCGACCGTCCCGCGCGGAGATGATCAGCACGATGCCGATCGGGTACACCGCGATCGGCATGCGCATGACGAACGCCGCGGCGCAGAACGCCGCCGAGCCCGGCGTGCGGAAGACAGCGCGGTAGCGCTCCAGCACTCAGAATCCCAGGCGGTCGAGCTTCTTCGGGTCCCGCTGCCAATCGCGCTCGACGGCCACGTGCAGGGCGAGGTGGACCCGTTCGCCGAGCAGCGTCTCGATGCCGCCCCGGGCGGTGGTGCCGATGCGCTTGAGCCGGCTGCCCTGCGGGCCGATGACGATCCCCTTCTGGCTGTCCCGCTCGAGGTGGATCGTCGCGAAGATCTCCTGCAGCCCGGACTCCCGGCGCCGCATCTCGTCGACGGTGACCGCGATCGAGTGCGGCAGCTCGTCGCGAACACCGTCGAGGGCCGCCTCCCGCACCAACTCGGCGATCCGGGTCTCGACGTCGTTGTCCGTCGTCACGTCGTCGGGGTAGAGCATCGGGCCGAGCGGCAGGTGGCCGATGAGGACGTCAGCGAGCACGTCGACCTGCTCGCCCCGCACGGCCGACACCGGCACGACGTCGGCGAACTCGGCCAGCTGCGACACCGCGAGCAACTGCTCGGCGACGCGCTGCTTGCCGGCCTTGTCGGTCTTGGTGACGATCGCGACGACCGGGGAGCGCAGCTCGGCGAGCTCGGCGGCGATGAACCGGTCCCCCGGGCCGATGCGCTCGTCGGCCGGCACGCAGAAGCCGACGACGTCCACGTCGGCGAGGGTCGCGCGCACCACGTCGTTGAGCCGCTCGCCGAGCAGCGTGCGCGGGCGGTGCAGCCCCGGGGTGTCGACGAGGACGAGCTGGGCGTCCGGGCGGTTGACCATGCCGCGCACGGCGTGCCGGGTGGTCTGCGGCTTGTCACTGGTGATGACGATCTTGCTGCCGACCAGCGCGTTCGTCAGCGTCGACTTGCCGGCGTTCGGTCGGCCGACGAAGCAGGCGAAGCCGGAGCGGAACGGCGGCGCGGTGTTCGTCGGGTCGGGCTCGGTCACGCCGCCCATCCTCGCACCCGGCGGGGTGACACGATGTCGGTCGTGGCGCAGCGGCACGCGTACGGACCGGACCCGGTGCAGTTCGGCGAGCTCTACCGCCCGGCGCGGGTGGAGCACCCGGGCGTGGTCGTGATCATCCACGGCGGGTTCTGGCGGGCCCGCTACGACCTGGACCTCGGGCGGCCACTCGCCGCCGACCTGGCCGCGCACGGCTACACCGGCTGGAACATCGAGTACCGCCGGGTCGGGGCCGGGGGCGGCTGGCCGGCCACCGTCGACGACGTCGCCGCGGCCATCGACCACCTGGCCACGCTGGACGTGGACACCTCGTCGGTCGTGACGGTCGGGCACTCGGCCGGCGGGCACCTCGCGGTCTGGGCGGCCGGCCGGGCCGCGGCCGGTGTGCCGGTGGCCGCCGCCGTCGCCCAGGCCGGAGTCCTCGATCTCGACACCGCGGCCCGGACCGGCGTCGGCCGGACCGCCGTGCCGGACCTGCTGGGCGGCGGCCCCGACGACGTCCCCGAGCGCTACGCCGCGGCCGACCCGATCGCGCGGGTACCGGGCCCGGCGCCGGTGCTGTGCGTGCACGCCCGCGCCGACGACGTGGTGCCGATCGCGCAGAGCACGGCATACGTGGCCGCGGCCCGGGCCGCCGGCGGGGTGGCTGAACTGCGCGAGGTGCCGGGCGACCACTTCACCGTCATCGACCCGGCCCACGAAGGCTGGCGGGTCGTCCGGGCCGCCCTGCCCGCCCTGCTCGGCGGCCGGCTCCCGGCCTGACCACCCGGGTCCCGTTCCGATCGGTCAGGCGGTCGAGCCGTCGGCGTTGGCCCGGATGATCGCGGCCGCCGGTGCGACGTCGCGGACGGCCGCTTCGCCGGGGGCGTCGTTGGGGTCGTCGCCGAGGACGACAGCGGCCTCCAGGCCGGGCGCGCCGGACGAGACGGCCATGGCCACCGCGACCTGCAGCGCGGACAGCTCCAGCGAGGGCAGTGCGACGGTGGCGGCGACGTAGGTACGGCCGTCTCCGTCACGCACGGCCGCGCCCTGGGCGGCGCGGGCGCGGGCCCGGGCCGAGCGGGCCAGCGTCACCAGCTTGGCGTCCTCAGGCTGAAGTTCGGTCACGTGCGCCGGCCTCCGGTTCGCGGGCTCGCTCGTCCTCTGCGGCCTCATCCGGCAGCCGCCGGACGAGGATGGTGTCGATGCGGTTGCGCCGCCCGCCGGTCTGCTCGGCGGTGAGCTCCAGACCGTGGACGACGGCCTGCGCGCCCAGGATCGGGACGCGTCCCAGCGCCTCGGCCAGCAGGCCACCGACGGTCTCGACGTCGTCGCGGTCGGGCAGCTCGACGCCGAAGAGCTCGCCGAGATCCTCGACGGCCAGCCGGGCAGTGACGCGGGCCGTGTCGTCGTCGATGCGCTCGATGGGCGCCCGCTCGACGTCGTACTCGTCGGTGATCTCGCCGACGATCTCCTCGAGGATGTCCTCGATCGTGACGATGCCGGCGGTGCCGCCGTACTCGTCGATGACGATGGCGATGTGCGAGCGGGCGGCCTGCATGTCGCGCAGCAGCTCGTCCACCGGCTTCGACTCGGGGACGTAGGTGACCGGCCGCATGACCTCCTCGATCGTGGTCGTCTTGGCCCGCTCCTGGTCCTGGGCCCGCCGGGCCATGTCCTTGAGGTAGACGACGCCCATGATGTCGTCGAGGTTCTCCCCGCTGACCGGGATGCGGGAGAAGCCGCTGCGCAGGGCGAGCGCGAGCCCTTGCCGCACCGTCTTGCCCCGCTCGATCCAGACGACCTCGGTGCGCGGCACCATCACCTCGCGGGCGATCGTGTTGCCGAGCTCGAAGACCGACTGGATCATCTGCCGCTCGCCGTGCTCGACGACGCCGCGCTCCTCGGCGAGGTCGACGAGTTCGCGCAGCTCGACCTCGGAGGCGAACGGTCCGTCGCGCATGCCCCGGCCCGGAGTGATCGCGTTGCCGAACAGCGTCAGCATCGCGGCCAGCGGGTTGAACAGCCCGCCGACCAGGCGCACCGCACCGGCACCGGCCAGCGCGACCCGGTTGAAGTGCTGCCGGCCGAGCGTGCGCGGGCCGACGCCGACGATCGCGTAGGACACCACGATCATGACGAGCACCGTCACCAGCGGAACCGGCCAGCCGGTGCCGAAGGCGGCGCGGGCGACGATCGTCGCGAGCACGGTGGCGGTCAGCTCGCAGGCCAGGCGCAGGAGCAGGAGCAGGTTCGTGTAGCGCGGGCGGTCGGCCATGATGACGTTCAGGGCCCGGGCGCCGCGGACGTCGTCGCGGAGGAACTCCTCGGCCCGGGCCTTGGACACCCGGGCGAGGGCGGAGTCGACGCAGGCGATGAGCCCGCCGATCGGGATCAGGCAGATGGCGACGATCAGCGCGACGACGTGCGCCGGGGTCATCGGCGCGGACCGGCCGAGTCGCGGATTTCGCCGCCGGTGCCCGGCAACGGCGCCCGGATGGGCCCGCGCTTGCTGACCCGCGACCATTCCTTCACGAGCTGCGCCTGCAGCTCGAACATCTCCCGCTCCTGTTCCGGCTCGGCGTGGTCGTACCCGAGCAGGTGGAGGATGCCGTGGGTGCAGAGCAGGTGCAGTTCGGCCTCGGTGGAGTGACCGGCCGAGGTCGCTTGGTCGGCGGCGACGGTCGGGCAGAGGACGACGTCACCGAGCATCGCCGCGCCCTGGTTGTCATCGGTACCGGGTGGCGCGGAGGGGTCGAACCGGTCGGTCGGGCCGTCGGCCGCGTCCATCGGGAACGCCATCACGTCGGTCGGGCCCGGGAGGTCCATCCACTGCTCGTGCAGCGCGGCCATGGTCTCGGGGTCGACGAGCAGGATCGACACATCAGCGAGCGGATCGATGCGCAGCGCGTCGAGGACGAACCGGCCGAGTTCGGCGAGCGCCCGCTCGTCGACCTCGGCCCCGCTCTCGTTGTTGACCTCTACGCTCATGCCTACCGCCCGGGCTTGGCGCGTTGCGGGCGGTGCTCGCTCGCCGGGCCCTGGTTCGAGCGGTCGTAGCGCTCGTAGGCGTCCACGATGTGCCCGACCAGGCGATGGCGGACGACATCGGTGCTCGTCAGGTTGGCGAAGTGGACGTCGTCGATGTCGGTGAGGATGTCGCGGACGACCCGCAGGCCGCTTCGGGTCGCGCCGGGCAGGTCGATCTGGGTGACGTCGCCGGTGACGACCACCTTGGAGCCGAAGCCGAGTCGGGTGAGGAACATCTTCATCTGCTCGGGCGTCGTGTTCTGCGCCTCGTCGAGGATGATGAAGGCGTCGTTCAACGTCCTTCCCCGCATGTAGGCCAGGGGCGCGATCTCGATCGTCCCGGCCTGCATCAGCCGGGGCAGCGAGTCGGGGTCGAGCATGTCGTGCAGCGCGTCGAACAGCGGCCGCAGGTACGGGTCGATCTTGTCGAACAGCGTGCCGGGCAGGAAGCCGAGCCGCTCCCCCGCCTCGACGGCCGGGCGGGTCAGGATGATCCGGTTGACCTGCTTGGACAGCAGCGCCTGCACGGCCTTGGCGACGGCGAGGTAGGTCTTGCCGGTACCGGCGGGGCCGATGCCGAACACGATCGTGTGCTTGTCGATGGCGTCGACGTAGCGCTTCTGGTTCAGCGTCTTGGGGCGGATGTTCTTGCCGCGCCGGGACAGGATGTTGAGGCTGAGCACCTCGGCCGGGCGCTCGCCGGTGTCGGCGGTGAGGATGCCGTGGACGCGCGCCACCGAGTCCGGCGTGAGGTTCTGGCCGGACTTGACGAGCTCGAGCAGCTCCTCGAACAGCCGGACGGCGGCGGCGTTGTCGGCCTGCTTGCCGGTGATCGTGATCTCGTTGCCCCGGACGTGGATGTCGGAGTCGAGACGGCTCTCGATCACCTTCAGCAGCTGGTCGCGGGAGCCGAGCAGCGCGACCATGGCCTGCTCACCGGGCACGACGAGCGTCGTGGAGACGCGTTCCGAGCTGTCTTCAGGAACGGATGGTCCGGTCAACGTGGGCTTTCTGGTCGTCCGCTGGGTCGTTCTCACTGTACCGGCGCGGCGACGCGATTGCCCCGGATTCCCGGCTCCTACCCGGGCGGCCAGCCCATCGGGCGGCCGGCCAGCACGTGCGCGTGGACGTGGAACACCGACTGGCCCACGCCCGCGCCGGTGTTGACCACGGTCCGGAAGTCCTTGAGGTTCTCCTGCTCGGTGAGCCCGCGGATGCCCCGGATGAAGCCGGCGGACGCGTCGGGGTCGCCGGCCAGCTCCGGGACGTCCGTGAAGTGCTTCTTCGGTACCACCAGGACGTGGGTCGGGGCCTGCGGATTGCTGTCGGCGAAGGCGTAGGTGTGCTCGTCGGCGTACACCTTCGTGGACGGGATCTCCCCCGCGACGATCTTGCAGAACAGACAGTCGGCCATGCCGTCGAACCTAGCGTTTCGGCGGCGACCCCGTTGCGCCGTGGCGGTCGGGACCGACGTGGCGCCTCAGCGTCGCTGCCCGGCCCGGCCGTTTGCACCCGTGGCGGCCGCTAACCGGGCGTGCACACCCGCGATAGCGACCGTGGCGGATGCAAACCGCCCGGGCGGTACCGGCCGGCGTCAGGCGCCGGCGAGCCGCTCCACGACCGGGCTCAGCTGCTCGATCTCGCCGAGCATGATCGAGGAGATGCCGAGCTCCTCGCGCAGTTGCAGGAACTTCTCCACGAGCCGGTCGACCGATCCGATGAACAGGTGCGGCGAATCGATGACCTCGTCCTCGGTGAGCTCGTGGCCGGTCTGCGCGCGCAGCTTGTCGACCACGCGACGAGCTTCGGCTCGCAGGTTGTCCGTCACCGTCACCGGCCAGGTCGAGGGGTAGATGTTGAACTCGAGCGCTGGGAATCTTTCGCCGGCGGCGGCCCGGACCCAGCCGATCTTCTCGCGGGTCGCGGCGAGCGTCATCGACGCCGGATCGACCGTGGGCCCCGGGCGGATGCGGGGCGCCAACCCGACCGTGTCCGCCTCGCGGCCGGCCAACGCCAGCGTGCGCCGCCCGCCGCCGCCGATGAAGAACGGCGGGTGCGGGCGCTGCACCGGAACCGGCGCGGCCACGTAGCCGCGCACCGTGTAGTGCTCGCCGGCGAAGCTGAACGCGGAACCGGTGAACAGTCCCTTCAGCACGGTGATCGCCTCGGCCAGTCGGGCCTGCCGGACCGGGGTCGGGTCGAACGGGAGGCCGATGGCGTCGTACTCGACCTTGTTCCAGCCGGCACCGATCGCGATGTCGAGCCGGCCGCCGGAGAGGGCGTCGATGCTCGCGAGGTCCTGGGCGAGCACGGCGGGGTGGCGCAGATCGTTGTTCAGCACGAACGCCGACACCCGCATCGTCGACGTCACGGCCGCCACCGTCGCCATCGTGACCACCGGCGACAGCTGCTCGATCAAGTGGTCCGGCAGCACCAGCGCGTGATAGCCGAGCTGCTCGGCTCGCCGCGCCCGCGCCGCCAGCTCCGGACCGGAGACGATCTCGTGGACGTCGGCCAGGAAACGGAAAGGACGCACCCCGCCAGTATTGCGGTGGACGCCAGCGTGATGTCTGATTCGTACCTTCGGCGAGACGCGACCGGATATCGCCCGGACACCGTCGGCGACGCCTGCCCCATCGGGCAAGCGCGGCTTCCCGCTTCGCCGTCTCAACGACGGCGAGGGCTCCTCACGGCCGATGGCACAGTCGCGCACATGACCGAGCAGGAAGCCGACCTCAGCGAGCTCATCAACCGGGTGTGCGACCCGCTGAAGCAGGAGGCGGCCTACGTCCAGCAGCAGGCGAACATCCTCCAGGCGACGTACGACACGTCCACCAGCGAGGAGATCGAGACGCTGGCCGGCCAGTGCGATTCGCTGTCGCAGATGGGGTACGCGGCCGCGCAGGAGCTGATGTCCGGCGGCATCCAGGACTGGGTGTACTCGGTGAAGGCCTGCAACGAGGTCGGCTACTGGGGCAACGACGCCGCCGGCCACGCGCGCTCGGCCGCGGCCTCGAGCTCACCGACCGAGATCCACGGCATGCTCGGCTCCGCCGTCCACTCGCTCGACAACGCCGTCTACAGCATCAACGGCACGTAGCCGACACCCGGGGAAGTCGATCAACGTCGTCGGACGGGCTGGAAACCGGATAAGGTCAGCGTGAAGGCGGTGGGGCCGTCGACTCAACCACCGGGGGGAACGGAAAGAGTCGAGTAACGGCCCCACCGCCCTTCGACCATAGCGAGATCGGTCCGCCCCTCGCGTTACTCCTCGGTTAGCTGCCCGCCGGGCGGGCGCCCCATCCCGCCGGAGCCCGCCCAACTCGCCCCGCATGCTGCGGACGCGCGACTCGACGGTGCGTTCGAGGATGACGAGCTGCGAGGCTGTCCTAGGAGCCGTGGGTGGTGATCGGCTCCCACGGGGTCTGGCCGGGATCGGACACCACGGCGCCCGGCACGTTGCCCTGCGTGTACCACTTCGCCTGATAGCCGACACCCTCGTAGAGAACCCGCGCACCGGCCCGGTAGGTCGTGGCGGGAGACCACTGCGGGAAGGTGCCCGCGCTCAGGGTCGGGGTGGGCTGCGGGTGATCGCCGGGCAGCACCGGCCCGACCAACGTCCACGGCGTCTGGAAGGCGCTGGCAACCGGGGCGTCGGGCTGGTCACCCTGGCTCCACCACTTCGCCTCGTACACGTTGTGCCGCCACGTGACCTTCGTGCCCTGGGCGTACGGCAGCACCGGGTTCCAGACCGGGTAGGGAGAGGTCGCCGGGTCATCGACGAGCGCGCTCGCCGCAGTCGCCGGCGCACCGGAGCTGGGGGCGTTCGTCGGACCGACCGCGCGGACGACCGGGCCGGCGGTGAACCTGGCCAAGATCCGGGTGAATGCGGCCGGCTTCTGCTCGATACCACTGCAGTTGTCGGAGACGATCGAGACGTTGGCGTAGTTGGGCCCGCAGGCCTGGTCGCGGTTGATGTTCCACATCGAGAGGCGCCGCAGATGGTGTGACTGCGCAAACGAAAGCAGCGATCTCGCGTCCGCCAGGCCGAAGCGTTCGGCGGCGACGTCGTTCTGGCCGATCATCGGCGTCGCCCCGATGCGCTGCCACGCCGCGGCGCTGTCGAGGTGCGTGCCGGCCGCCCGGTAGGCGTCCCTCAGTTGCCCGGCGACCGCGGTGAGCGCCGACCCGTTCGCGACCGCCAGGCTGCGCCCGGCGGCGAGCGAACCGCCGAAGTCCATCGTCAGCGCGTTCACCCCCGCGAGCTCGACCTTGGCGTCGATCATCGCCGTGAGCACCGCCCGGCCGGAGGTCGTCAAACCCGACGGCGTCACCGGCAGCGTGAGCCAGACCGCGAGCGGCTTGCCGACCCTCGCCCTGGCAACCTGCACCGCGCGGATTGCCGTGGCCCGGCGGGTCGCGACGTCCGGCGCCGAGGCGGCCGCGCCCTCGATGTCGAGGTCGACGGTGTCGACGGAGTAGCGCTCGACGACCGCCCGGTACGCCTTCGCCAGGCGGGCGGCGTCGGTGCAGCCGGTCGCGAGTTCGACGTTGGCGGCGCCCCCGAACGATACGGCGACCTGGCCGCCGCGTTGGCGCAGCCGGGCAATGCGGCGATCGAGATCCATGGCTGTCGCGGCTTCGTCGAGGGAGTACGCCGCGCCCCAGCTCGGGTCACAGGCGACGGCCTTGGAGCCCACCACGAACCCGAGGACGAGGTTGGCGCTTGCCGACTTCGTTGCGTCCTCGAAGGCGAACTGCGGCGTGGCCGTGACGTCGACGTACGGCATGAAGGAGGAGATCGGCGCCGCCACGACGGACGGCTCGGATCGGTTCCGGAAGCCGACCACTCCGGCGGTCGCGGCGGCGAGCATCAGCACGAACCCGGCGATCCGCAGCCACGACAACCGTCGAGGCGGGTCGCTCGGTGCGATTCCGTGGACGTCGGCCGCAGCATGGGCGCGCTCTTCAGGAGTCACGGCCGCCGCGCATCCCCTGTGGCGGCTGATTTTGATGCATGTCTTCAGATCGGCGCATCTTGGCCGAAGTTAAGGAGAAATCCGGATCCAGGCCGTATCGAGGAGTTCTAGATGACCTTGCGCCGCGAACCCGGCGTCCGCCCGCGAAAGCAGTGGGGCGCCGACAAACGGACGCAGCCCGTTTCGCCGGTCGCGCCGGCGGCCAGTGACGCGCTGATCACGCTCGGCCGGCTGGGCATCGTGGTCACCGTCCTCGCCTGGCTGGTCTACATCACCGTCACGGTGGTGTCGCAGCTGGTGAACCACGGATTCCAGGGGATGCAGTACACCTCGGAGACGCTGATCTACGTCGTGATCATGTCCTTCCTCACGCTGTCCTCGCTGCTGTATCTGGTGGCACGGCAGGGCGCGCTCTACCGGACACGCGCCCACCGCCGGGTGCCCCGAGCAGTGATCGACGATGCCTTCGAAGAGACCCGTCCCACGATGACGGCGCTGATTCCGTCCTACCGGGAAGAGCCCGCAACGATTCGCAAGACGCTGCTGTCGGCCGCGCTTCAGGAGTATCCGTTCCTCCGCGTGGTCCTGCTCGTCGACGATCCGCCCCGGCCGCAGCCCGGGCCGCACGCCGACTCGCTGGCGGCGTCCCGCGCCCTCGCGGGGGAGCTGACCGAGTGGCTGGCCGAGCCGTGCGCCCGGTTCACCGCCGCGCTGGAACGGTATGAGCAGTCCGCGCCGGACGGCGCCGCGAACAGCCCGGCCGTCCTCGAGCTGGCCGGCGAGTTCGGGTGGGCCGCCGACTGGCTCAACGCCCGGGCCGACGAGGAGGTCATCGTCGACCATGTCGATCGCTTCTTCGCCGAGCAGGTGCTGGGCGCGCTCGCGGCCGACTTCGCCTCCGTCGATGCGGCGCTCTGCCGGGCCGCGGCCGAGGAGGGGGCGATCCCGCGCGAGCGGATGGTGCAGCTCTACCGCCGCCTGGCCTGGACGTTCCGCGCGGAGATCACCTGGTTCGAGCGCAAGCTCTACGCGTCGCTGTCCCACGAGGCGAACAAGGCGATGAATCTCAACAGCTACATCGGGTTGATGGGGCGCAGCTTCGAACCGCGCAACACTCCCGAGGGGCTGATCCTCGCCCCGTCGGCCAACGTCGGGTCCATTGCGATTCCGGACGCGGATTTCCTGCTCACCCTCGATGCCGACAGCATCCTGCTCCCGGAGTACTGCCTTCGGCTGGTGCACCTGATGACGCAGCCGGAGAACTACCGCCTCGCCGTCGCCCAGACGCCCTACTCGGCTTTCCCCGGATCGAGCACTCGCATGGAGCGGCTCTCGGGCGCGACCACCGACCTTCAGCACGTCATCCATCAGGGCATGAGCTACCACGACGCGACCTTCTGGGTCGGCGCCAACGCGGTCATCCGCAAGCGGGCGCTCGACGACATCGTGGAGGTCGAGCACAGCGGCGGCCACGAGATCCGCCGCTACGTCCAGGACCGCACGGTCATCGAGGACACCGAGTCGTCCCTCGACCTGGCGATCCACGGCTGGTGGCTGCTGAACTACCCGGAGCGGCTGAGCTACTCGGCCACACCGCCGGACTTCGGCGCCCTGAGCATCCAGCGGCGGCGGTGGGCCAACGGCGGGTTGCTGATCCTGCCCAAGCTGTGGCGCAACGGCCGCGAGCGAGCCCGACGGGGCGAGCACGGGAGCTCGGCCCAGACGCTGCTGCGCGTGAACTACATGGCTTCGACGTGCTGGAGCAGCATCGGACTGCTCTTCCTGCTGGCCTATCCCTTCGACAGCAAGCTGTTGAGTCCGCTCATCGTCGTCGCCGCCCTGCCCTACTTCCTCGCGATGGCCAGCGATCTGAGACACGCGGGCTACAAGCGAACGGACGCGCTGCGCATCTACGGGTTCAACCTGATCCTGCTGCCGGTCAACCTGGCCGGCGTCTTCAAGTCGCTCCAGCAGGCGATCACCGGCAAGAAGATCCCGTTCGCCCGCACCCCCAAGGTCGCGAACCGCACGGCCACCCCGCTGCTGTTCGCCGTCTCCCCGTTTTTGATCATCGCCTATTCGGTGTGGACGGTCCAGCGTGACTACCACGCCCACAACTGGGGGAACGCGGCGTTCGCCACCGTCAACGCCCTGGCGGCCGCCTACGCCGTCGTGGCCTTCCTCGGCGTGCGCAACGCCCTGGTCGACATCTGGCTCGGCTTCGTGGAGCGCTTCTACGTGACCGATCGCAGCGCCGAGATCCAGGTCGTCCGGCGCAACCCGGTGCCGGCCCCCGTGCCTCAGCCCACGTGGCGCGAGACGCTCTACCGGGGCGCCGCCGGCACCCACACCGGCGCGTATTCGGACGGCGAGGGCGGGTTCCGCATCCTGGCCACGCCGCCGAAGCCGCCGCCGAAGCACAACCGCCGGGCCGCCGACCGCGCGCCGGTCGACCGGGTCGTGAACGTGCTCGCGGGCGAGGCCAGCGGTGCGGGCCCGGACCGGCGTGGGAGCGATCGCCGGCAACCGCGGTAGCCGCGGCCGTCGCAACGTCGCGGCCGGGCGGCGGACGTCAGCCCCAGCGGCCCAGGCGTAGCGAGAGCGCGGCGATCGCGGCCGCACCGGCGGTGGACGTGCGCAACACCGGCTCGCCCAGCCGCACGACCGTCGCACCGGCCGCCTCGAAACCCTCGAGCTCGGCCGGCGCGACGCCACCCTCCGGGCCCACGATGACGAAGAGCTCCACGTCGTCGCCCGCCGCCGGCAGCGGCACCTGCGCGAGTGACGTCGTCGCGTCCTCGTGCAGCACGAGCGCGGCCGCCCCGGCCAACCGCCTCGTCACCTCGGCCGTCGTGTGCAGCGCGGCCACCTCCGGCACGCGCGCGCGGCGGCTCTGCTTGGCGGCCTCGCGGGCGGTGCGGCGCCACTTCTCGAGCGCCTTCTCCCCCCGCCCGCCGTGCCACTGGGTGATCGACCGCGCCGCCGCCCACGGCACGATCTCGTCGGCACCGAGCTCGGTCAGCACCTCGACGGCGAGCTCGGCCCGCTCCCCCTTGGGCAGGGCCTGGACGACGACCAGCCGCGGACGCGGCACCGCGACCGACTCGCGGTGCTCGACCTGCAGCTTCAAGCCGTCACCGACGACTGCGCGCACCCGGCAGGTCAGGCGGAGGCCCCGGCCGTCGGAGACGTAGATCGTCTCGCCGGCCTTGATCCGCTGAACGCGGGCGGCGTGCCGGCCCTCGTCCCCCGCCAGGAACACCTCGGCCGTGTCGGGGACCTCGTCCAGCAGGAACAGCGGCGGGCTCACCGGTTACTGGCGGAACGCGTCGCGGACCTTGCCGAACAACCCGGTCGGCTTGGTCGACACCGAGACGTCCTCGTCGCGCAGCGTGGCGAGCTCGCGCAGCAGGCGCTCCTGCTCCTCGTCGAGGCGGGTCGGCGTGCGCACCTCGACGTGCACGTAGAGGTCACCCCGCGCCGAGCTGCGCAGCTTGGGCACGCCCTTGCCGCGCAGGTGCAGCACCGAACCGCTCTGCGTCCCGGGCCGGATCTCGATCTTCTCCTCGTCGTCGAGCGTGGTGAGCACGAGCTCGCTGCCGAGCGCGGCCGACGTCATCGGCACGCCGATCGTGCAGTGCAGGTCGGCGCCCTCGCGGGTGAAGGTCTCGTGCGGCAGTTCGGAGATCTCGACGTAGAGGTCGCCGGCCGGGCCGCCGCCGGGGCCGACCTCACCCTGTCCGGCGAGCCGGATGCGCATTCCGTCCTCGATGCCGGCCGGCACGTCGACCGTCTTGGTCCGCCGGGCCCGCACCCGGCCGTCGGCGCCGCACGTCGGGCACGGGGACGGGATCTGCTCGCCGGTGCCGGCGCAGGCCGAGCAGGCGCGGGTGGTCATGACCTGGCCGAGGAACGACCGCTGCACGGTCTGGATCTCGCCCACCCCGCCGCACGTGGCGCAGGTGCGCGGCTTCGTGCCCGGCGCGCAGCCGTTGCCGTGGCACGTCTCGCAGACGATGGCCGTGTCGACGGTGATCTCCCGCCGCACGCCGAACGCCGTCTCCTCCAGGGTGAGGGACAGCTGCAGCAAAGCGTCGGCGCCCGGTCGCACCCGGGAGCGCCGGCCGCGGCCGCCGCCCATCGGGCCGCCGCCGCCGAAGAAGGCCTCGAAGACGTCGCCGAAGCCACCGAAGCCACCGAACGGGCTCCCGCCGCCCCCGCCGGCCTGGGAGAGCGGGTCGCCGCCGAGGTCGACGATGCGCCGCTTCTCGGGGTCGGAGAGCACCTCGTAGGCGGTGGTGACCTCCTTGAACCGGTCCTGGGCGGCCGGGTCGGGATTGACGTCGGGGTGCAGCTCGCGGGCCAGCTTGCGGTAGGCCCGTTTCAGCTCCTCGGGCGTCGCGTCCTTGCGCACGCCGAGCATGCCGTAGTAGTCGCGGGGAGCGTCAGCCACGAACCGATCCGTCCTCGAAAAACGTGTTGGCACTCGCGGAAGTCGAGTGCCAAATCCAGTGTAGTCAGCGGTCCTCGAGCAGCGTCCCCACGTAGCGGGCCACCGCGGCCACCCGCCCCATGGTGTGGGCATAGTCCATGCGCCGCGGGCCCAGCACGCCGACCGCGCCGACGGCCGAGCCGTGCAGCTCGTACCCGGTCGAGACCATCGACGTGGTCACCAGCCCCTCGTGCTGGGTCTCGTTGCCGATCCGGACGACCACCTTGCTCGAGCTCATCGACTGGTCGAGCAGCCGCAGCAGCACGACCTGTTCCTCGAGCGCTTCGAGGACCGGACGGATAGCCGGGAAGTCGAGGGTCTGCTGGCTCAGGTTCGCCGTGCCGCCGAGGACGATCCGGTCGCTGGTCGGCTCGACCAGGACCTCGAGCAGCACCGAGGTGAGCGTGGTCAGCAGTCCGCGCAGGCTCGCCGTGACCTGGGCCGGCATCTCGCCGATGATCTCCGGCGCCTCCGACAGCGGGCGGTCGCGCAGCTTGGCGTTGAGGCTGCCCCGCAGCTCGTACACGTCGGCGTCCCTGACCGGCGCGGGCAGGTCGACCACCCGCTGCTCGACCCGGCCGGTGTCGGTGATGACCACCAGCATCAGGCGCGTCGTCGAGATCATCACCAGCTCGAGGTGGCGCACCCGGCTGCGCGACAGCGTCGGGTACTGCACCACGGCGACGTTGCGGGTGAGCTGGGCCAGCGCCCGCACGGCGCGGTGGAGCACGTCGTCGAGGTCGACCGCACCGTCGAGAAACGCCGCGATGGCCCGCTTCTCGGCGCCGGAGAGCGGCTTGACCTCGGCCAGCCGGTCGACGAACAGCCGGTAGCCGGCGTCGGTGGGGATGCGCCCGGCGCTGGTGTGCGGCTGGGCGATCAGGCCCTCCTCCTCCAGCGCCGCCATGTCATTGCGGATCGTCGCCGAGGAGACGCCCAGGTTGTGGCGGTCGACGAGCGATTTGCTGCCCACGGGCTCGTTCGTCGCGATGAAATCCTCGACGATGGCGCGCAGTACCTCGAGCTTGCGGTCCTCGACGCCCACGGCGCTCGGCACTCCCTTCGGGTCCTTGCCTGCCTGCGCTCAGTTTAGTTGCGCGCCGCGGCCCGTGCGGGGTGACGATAGGGTCGGACGAACCGGACACCGAGGGGGAAGGCCGGGTGATCAGCCGTGATCTTCAAAGCGGTGCGGGACGGCCGCCCGTACCCCGATCATGGATTGTCGGCGCGCGACTGGGCGGCGGTGCCGCCGCGGACCGTCCGGCTCCAGGAGTTGACGACGACCAAGCGCAACCTCGAACTCGACCACCTGCTCGACGAGGACTCCACGTTCTACGGCGACCTGTTCCCGCACGCCGTCCACTACAGGGGCGAGATCTACCTCGAGGACGGGCTGCACCGCGCACTGCGGGCGGCGCTGCAGGGCCGGACGACGCTGCACGTGCGCATCCTCGACCTCGACGCCTTCCGGCCGGTCGGCTGAGCCGGTGACCACCGCGCGCGTCAGCCTCTACGAATTCGCCGGCGGCGACGCGGCGCTGCTCGCACTCGCCCGGGCCCACCACCAGCGCTGCCTCGACGACCCGGAACTCAACCACCCGTTCTCGCACCCCGGCCAGCATCCGCAGCACGTCGAGCGGCTGGCCGCGTACTGGGCCGAGGTCCTCGGCGGCCCGCCGGCCTACTCCACCGCCTGCGGCAACCAGCACGGCCTGCTGCGGATGCACGCCGGCAACGGCGACATGAGCGACCTCGGCCGCCGCTTCGTGCGCTGCTTCGTCGCGGCGATGGACGATGCCGGCCTGCCCGACGACCCCGCGTTCCGCGCAGCGATGCGGGCGTACATGGAGTGGGCGGTGGCCGACGTCCTGCTCTACGGGGAGCCCGACTCGATCGTCCCCGCCACCCGCGCCCTGCCGCGCTGGTCGTGGGACGGCCCGCAGCCGGCCTAGACCGGCGCCGCACCCGAGTGCCCTGAGGGCTACGCGGCGGCCAGCAGCTCCTTCACCACCGCGTCGGCCATCAGCCGGCCGCGCTGGGTGAGGACCAGCCGGCCGAGCTCGAGCCGCTGGTGATCGACCAGCCCCCAGGTCGCGAGCTGCGGGACGACCGTGCGGGCCGGGCCGGGCAGGTCGTGGACGGCCAGGCCCTCGCGGCGGCGCACGCCGAGCATGACCAGCTCGGTGAACCGGGCCTGGTCGTCGAGCGTCTCCCGCCCGGCGGCCGGGCTGTGGCCGGCATCGAGCAGCGCGGCGTAACGCACCGGGTGCTTGACGTTCCACCACCGCACGCCGCTCACGTGGCTGTGCGCGCCGGGGCCGAGCCCCCACCAGTTCGAGTCGCTCCAGTACAGCTCGTTGTGCCGGCACCGCCCGGCGTCCGTCCGCGTCCAGTTGGAGATCTCGTACCACTCGAAACCGGCGGCCCGCAGCGTCTCGTCGGCCATCACGTAGCGGTCGGCCTGGGCGTCGTCGTCCGGGGCCGGTACCGCGCCGGCCCGCACCTGCCGGGCGAGCGCGGTGCCCTCCTCGACCACGAGGGCGTACGCGCTGATGTGGTCGGGCCCGGCGGCGACCGCGGCGTCCAGGGACGTCTGCCAGTCGGCGTCCGTCTCGTACGGGGCGCCGTAGATGAGGTCGAGGTTGACGTGCTCGAAGCCGGCCGCCCGGGCCTCCGCGACCACCTGCTCCGGCCGTCCCGGCCGGTGTTGCCGGTCGAGCACCTGCAACACCCGCGGCACCGCCGACTGCATGCCGATCGAGAGCCGGTTGAAGCCGACGTCGCGCAGCTTGCCGAGGTAGCCCGGCGTCACCGTCTCCGGGTTCGCCTCGGTGGTGACCTCGACGTCGGGCGCCAGGCCGAAGCGGTCGCCGATGTCGCGGATGATCAGCCCGAGGTGCTCGGCCGGCAGCAGCGTCGGGGTTCCGCCGCCGAAGAAGATCGTCGAGACGGGCGGGACCCGGTCGCCGAACGGGTCACCGTCGCCGAGGACGTCGGCTGCGAGCCGTAGCTCCCGCAGGACGGTGTCGGCGTAGCCGCCGCGGCTCACTCCCGGGCCGAGTTCGGTCGCGGTGTAGGTGTTGAAGTCGCAGTACCCGCACCGGACCTGGCAGAACGGCACGTGCACGTACACGCCGAACGGCACGCCGACCGCGCGGTCGAGCACGGGGCGCGGCAGCCGGCCGTCCGGGGGCGGCGGATCACCGTGCGGCAGGGCGGGGGGCACGCCCTCCAGTGTGCGACAAGCGCCGTCAGCCGCCGGGCAGGACACCGGCTACGAGACGAGCACCACCGGACGCGGCCCGTCCGCCGTCTCGTCGACGACCTGCAGCAAGGCCTCGAAGAGCCGGCTGAAGTCGGCCGCGCCGACGTCCGGCACCCGGATCGGCACCGTGCCCTCGGGCCGCCAGGAGAGGTCACGCAGGACGTCGACGAGGGCGTCGAGGTTCACCGCGGCCCAGTCCGGCGCGCCGACCTGCGCGTACACGGCCCGGATGGCCGCGGCGAGGGTGTTCACTGCCGCACCTCCACCAGCTCGAACGTCGCGTAGTGGTCGCCGGTGTACCAGTAGCGCCCGTCCCGGCCGACGATCAACCGGCGGGCGCCGCGGTCGGGCGAGCCGGGCGTGGGGACGGTGTACTCGCGGTAGTACCCGTCCGGCTCGCGAGGCAGGTGGTGCTCGTTGTTGTGGAACACCACGCCGTCGTTGCGCGGGTACGGGAACGGCCCGCCGGCCCGGATCCGGTCCAGCGTCGTCGCGACCTGCGGCGGCAGCGACGACAGGGCAACGGCCTTCGGCCGGGACGGTGCGGGCGACGAGTCGTCGTGCAGCGCCTTGGCGGCGTAGCCCACGGCGAGTGCGATCAGCAGCGCGACGAGCGCGACCAGTGGCCGGCGGGCTCGGCGGACGCGACGCACGACTGCTGACTCTAGATTGCCCGGTCGCAGGCCCGGCCCGGCCGCGTGCTTCGATCAGGTCATGACCGGTGAACTGACCGCGACCACCATCCAGATCGGCGGCTCCGGCGGGGACGCCATCGAGGCCTACCTCGCCCGTCCGGAGGGCGACGGCCCCCGCGGCGGGGTGGTCGTCATCCACCACCTGCCCGGCTACGACCGCGGCACCAAGGAGTTCGCGCGCCGCTTCGCCGAACTCGGCTACGACGCGATCTGCCCCAACCTGTACTCGCGCGAGGCCCCGGGCGCCGACCCGGCCGACGCCGCCGCCACCGTGCGGGCGCAGGGCGGCGTGCCGGACGAACGGCTGATCGGCGACGTCGCCGGGGCCGCCGCGTACCTGCGCTCGCTGCCGACCTCGAACGGCGCGGTCGGCGTGATCGGGCACTGCTCGGGCGGGCGGCAGAGCGTGCTGGCGGCGTGCAACGTCGACCTCGACGCCGCCGTCGACTGCTACGGCGCCTACGTCACCGGCACCCCGGCGCCGGAGTTCCCGCTCAAGGTGACCAACCTCGTCGACCAGCTGCCGAACCTGCGCTGCCCGGTGTTGGGCCTGTTCGGCAACGAGGACAAGTACCCGTCGCCGGAACAGGTGGACGAGTTCGAGCAGATCCTGCGCGAGCGCGGCTTGCCCTACGAGTTCCACCGCTACGAAGGTGCCGGCCACGCGTTCTTCGCCACCGACCGCCCGTCGTACCAGGTCGAGGCCGCCAACGACGGCTGGGAACGGATCGCCGCCTTCTACGCCACCCACCTCGGAGGTCGCAGCTGATGTGCACCTACGCCACCATGCAGGCGCCCGTCCAGGGCAGCGCCAAGGGCCCGAACGGCAGCTGGTTCCGGGTCACCGACGCGACCGTCTACTTCGATCACCCGGTGCACGCGATGGCCGAGCACACGCTCAACATCGACCTCGCCGCCCCGGACCGTGGCCCGGCGGCCCGGGTGGCGATCGAGCTCACCGCCGCGTCGGCCCGCCAGCTGGTGACGGCCATCAACGCCGCCCTGGCCAGTGCGCCGGCCGGTCTCACCGCTGGCTAGGGTCGCGATATGAGGGCCGTCTACGCCGCGTCGATCAATCCGGACGATCCGCTGAAGGGCCTCGTCGTCGGTGAGCGCCCCGAGCCCGAGCCGCCCGAGGGCTGGACCCGGGTCGCGGTCAAGGCCGGCAGCCTCAACCACCACGACCTCTGGACGCTGCGCGGCGTCGGTATCAAGGCCGAGCAGCTGCCGATGATCCTCGGCTGCGACGCCGCCGGGATCGACGAGTCGACCGGTGAGGAGGTCGTCGTCCACGCGGTCATCAACGCCCCGGGATGGGAGGGCGACGACACCGTCGACCCGAAGCGGAGCCTGCTGTCGGAGAAGCACCAGGGCTCGCTGGCCGACTTCGTCGTCGTGCCGAAGCGCAACGTGCTGCCCAAGCCGGCCGACCTCACCTTCGCCGAGGCGGCCTGCCTGTCGACCGCCTGGCTCACCGCCTACCGGATGCTGTTCGTCAAGTCCGGGCTGCGGCCCGGGCAGTCGGTGCTGGTGCAGGGCGCCTCCGGCGGCGTCGCCACCGCGTGCATCGCGATGGCCCGGGCAGCTGGCTTCCGCGTCTACGCCACCGCCCGCTCGGAGGACAAGCAGAAGACCGCGCTCGAACTCGGCGCGCACGAGGCGTTTGCGTCCGGAGCGCGGCTGCCCGAGAAGGTCGACGCCGTCATGGAGACCGTCGGCGAGGCGACCTACGCCCACTCGGCCCGCTCGCTGAAGCCGGGCGGGCGGATCGTCATCTCGGGCGCGACCTCCGGCCCGAACCCGCCGGCCGACCTCAACCGCTTCTTCTTCCTGCAGCTCGAACTCGTCGGCTCCACGATGGGGACGAAGGCCGAGCTGCGCGACCTCATCTCGTTCCTGCACGCGACCGGCCTGCGCCCGCACATCGACCGGGTGCTCCCGATGGAGCAGGCGGCGGACGGGCTGGCCGCGATGGCCGCCGGCGACCTGGTCGGCAAGATCGTCCTCGAGTTCTGAGGCCCCCTCCGTTGAGTGGTCAGTTTGGCCCTGAGTGGTCAGTTGTAACTGACCACTCAGGGCCAAACTGACCACTCGAACCCGGGGACGGTCGCATGCCGACGGCGGTGGTCTGCGCGGCGTTCGACGCGGCGACCGACGAGGCGGTCTACGCCGTGCGCGAGATCGTGCGGGCCGCCGGAGTCCCGCTGCCGCCCCGTCCCCCGCACCGCCCGCACTTCAGCCTGGCCGCCGCCCGGGTGGTCGCCGGCGACGAGCTCGAGCAGTTCTGCGCGGTGGCGGCCGGGGTTGCAGCCACCCACGCCCCGATCGACGTCGCCTTCGACGAGGTCGGGCGGTTCGGCCGGGCCGGTGTCGTCTGGCTCGGGCCGGCGGCCCGCGTCCCGGCACTCGACACGCTGCAGCACGATGCCGACGCCGCCCTCCGCGAGCGCTGGCCGCGCGCGTTCGGCGAGCGCAGCGACCCCCGGCAGTGGGTGGCGCACTGCACCCTCGCAACCCGCGTGCCCAAGCCGGAGCTCCGCGCGCTCCAGCAGCGGGTCCGGGCCGGTTACCAGCCGATCGTGGCACGGGTGGACGCGCTGGCCGTCATCCTCGTCGGCGGCCGCGGGGACGTTCGGCACGTCCCGCTGACCGGCTGAGCGGACGAGACTTGGTTCATGTTGGATCACGTCATCATCCAGGTCGCCGACTTCGACGCCAGCGCCCGCTTTTACGACGCCGTCCTGGGCAAGCTCGGCGGCGGACGCGTCATGGAGTTCGGCCGCGGCATCGGCTACGGCACCGACGGCAAGCCGGAGTTCTGGATCGGCGAGCAGCAGACCGGCGACGGGTTCCGGGAGTCACACATCGCCTTCGCCGCGGCCGACCGGGCGACCGTCGACGCGTTCTTCTCCGCCGCGGTCGGCGCCGGCGCCGAGGTGCTGCACGAGCCGCGGCTCTGGCCCGAGTACCACCCGAACTACTACGGCGCTTTCGTCCGCGACCCGGACGGGAACAACGTCGAGGCCGTCTGCCACCGTCCCCAGTGAGTCACGGTCGCCGGCCCGCTACTTCTTGGCGTCGACGGTGTCGCTGGTCGACAGCGCGGCGATGAAGGCCTCCTGCGGCACCTCGACCCGGCCGACCATCTTCATCCGCTTCTTGCCCTCCTTCTGCTTCTCCAGCAGCTTGCGCTTGCGGGTGATGTCACCGCCGTAGCACTTGGCGAGCACGTCCTTGCGGATGGCCCGGATGTTCTCCCGCGCGATCACTCGCGAACCGATCGCCGCCTGGATCGGCACCTCGAACTGCTGCCGCGGGATCAGCTTGCGCAGCTTGCTCGTCATCGACGTGCCGTACGCGTAGGCCTTGTCCTTGTGGACGATCGCCGAGAACGCGTCGACCGTCTCGCCCTGCAGCAGGATGTCGACCTTGACGAGGTCGGCCTCCTGCTCGCCCGCCGTCTCGTAGTCGAGGGACGCGTAGCCGCGGGTGCGCGACTTCAGCTGGTCGAAGAAGTCGAAGATGATCTCGGCGAGCGGCAGCGTGTACCGCAGCTCGACCCGGGTCTCGGAGAGGTAGTCCATGCCGTCGAGCGACCCGCGCCGGTCCTGGCAGAGCTCCATGATCGAGCCGATGTACTCGCTCGGCGCGATGATCATCGACTTGACGATCGGCTCGTGGACGGAGGCGATCTTCTTGCCGCTGGGCCAGTCGGACGGGTTGGTGACGATGTGCTCGGTGCCGTCCTCGAGCACGACCCGGTTGACGACGTTCGGCGCGGTCGAGATGAGATCGAGGTCGAACTCGCGCTCGAGCCGGTCCCGGGTGATCTCGAGGTGCAGCAGGCCGAGGAAGCCGCAGCGGAAGCCGAAGCCGAGCGCCGCGCTCGACTCCGGCTCGTACACCAGGGCGGCGTCGTTGAGGCGGAGCCGGTCGAGGGCGTCCCGCAGCAGCGGGTAGTCCGAGCCGTCGATCGGATACAGCCCGGAGTAGACCATCGGGTTGGGGTCGCGGTAACCGCCGAGCGACTGCTGGGCCGGCTTGGCGGCGTCGGTGACGGTGTCGCCGACCCGGCTCTGCCGCACGTCCTTCACGCCGGTGATCAGGTAGCCCACCTCGCCGACCGAGAGCCCGCCGGTCGGCATCGGCTCGGGCGAGATGACCCCGATCTCCAGGAGCTCGTGCGTCGCGCCGGTCGACATCATCTTGATCCGCTCGCGCGGGACGAATTGCCCGTCCACGACCCGGATGTAGGTGATCACGCCGCGGTAGATGTCATAGACGGAGTCGAAGATCATCGCCCGGGCGGGGGCGTCGGCCTCACCGACCGGGGCCGGCACGTCCCGGCAGATGACGTCGAGCAACTCGGCGACGCCCTCCCCGGTCTTCGCGCTCACCCGCAGCACGTCGTCGGGCTCGCAGCCGATGATGTGGGCGATCTCGGCGGCGTAGACGTCCGGCTGGGCGGCCGGGAGGTCGATCTTGTTGAGGACGGGGATGATCTGCAGGTCGTTCTCGAGCGCGAGGTAGAGGTTGGCGAGCGTCTGCGCCTCGATGCCCTGCGCCGCGTCGACGAGCAGGACCGCCCCCTCACAGGCGGCCAGCGAGCGCGACACCTCGTAGGTGAAGTCGACGTGCCCGGGGGTGTCGATCATGTGCAGGACGTGGTCGACACCGGTCTCGCGGCTCGTCCACGGCATGCGGACGTTCTGGGCCTTGATCGTGATGCCGCGCTCGCGCTCGATGTCCATCCGGTCGAGGTACTGCGCGCGGGCGTGCCGCTCGTCGACAACCGCGGTCAGGCGCAGCATCTGGTCGGCCAGGGTCGATTTGCCGTGGTCGATGTGCGCGATGATCGAGAAGTTGCGGATCCGCGCCGGATCCGTCCGGCCGGCGGATGTCACTTCCCTATTTTGGCATGGGCCGCGGCGGCGTCGTCCGCCCGCTCGCGGTTCGCGAGGACGGCGCTCACGTTCGCCTCGGCCCACTCCTGGATCGCGGCGAGCGGCGTGCGCAGGGACGCGCCGAGCTCGGTGAGCGCGTACTCGACCCGGGGCGGGACCTCGGCGTGCACCGTGCGGGTCACCAGCCCGTCGCGCTCGAGGTTGCGCAGCGTCTGGGTCAGCACCTTGGGCGCGACCCCGCCGATCCGCTCGCGCAGCTCGCCGAAGCGCAGCGTCCCGTCGCTGAGGGCGAGGATGACCAGCCCCGTCCACTTCTCGGCCACCCGGTCGAGGACGAGCCGGCTCGGGCAGTCCGGGTCGAGGACGTTCGCCACCAGTACCACTAGGTAACTATAGCACGTTGAGGTACTCGGTTACCTGTGGTTACCGTTGAGTCGTACGTACCCGACGACAGGAGCAAATCGTGAGAATCGTGATCTTCGGTGGAACCGGCAGCGTGGGCTCGGCGATCGTGGCCGAGGCCGCGGCGCGGGGGCACGACGTCGTCGCCGCGAGCCGCCGCGAACCGAGCAGCCCGCTGCCGGCCGGCGCGCAGTGGCGGGCGGCCGACGCCGCCGACCCGGCCGCGGTCCGCGCGCTGACCGCCGGGGCGGACGCCGTCGTGTCGGCCATCGGCCCGTCCCGCGAGCCCGGCGGCGACCCGCAGGCGTTCGTCGGCATCCTGCTGGGGCTGGCCGAGGCGGTGGGCGCGACCCGGTTCGCGGTCGTCGGCGGGGCCGGCAGCCTCGAGGCAGCGCCCGGGGTGCGGCTGCTGGACACGCCCGAGTTCCCGGCCGAGTACCTCGCGGAGTCCCGGGCCGCGGCCGACTCGCTGGCCAAGTTGCGGGAGGCCGACCTCACCGCCGACTGGACCTACCTCTCCCCGGCGCCGGTCATCGGTCCGGGTGTGCGGACCGGGAGCTACCGGGTCAGCGACGAGACGCCCGCCGGTTCGTTCATCTCCTACGCCGACTACGCCGTCGCCCTGGTCGACGAGCTCGAGCGGCCGGCCCACCGCCGGGTCCGGTTCACCGTCGCCACGTCCTGACGCCCGACGTCCACGGCGCCTCCACCCGTCCCGTCCACTCCGTCCACTCCACCCGTCCCGTCCACTCCGAACGTCCCGTCCACTCCGAACGTCCCGTCCACTCCGAACGTCCCGTCCACTCCGAAGGTTGAGTGGCGCCCTTTCCGCTGAGTGGCGCCTTGTAAGGCGCCACTCAGCTCGCAAGGCGCCACTCAACCGGGAGACAGACGAGCGATCCGGACGTCCACACCGCCCGGCGGCGCGCGCGAGTCGCCGGGCGTCCGGAGGCGCCACTACGCTGCACGCATGCGCGAGATCGTGGTGCTCTCCGGCAGCGCTCACGTCCCTCTCGCCGAGCGGATCTGCGCCCATCTGGGCGTCCCGCTCTCCCCGGTCGAGATCCGCCGGTTCAGCAACGACTGCCTGTACGTCCAGCTGCAGGAGAACTGCCGGCAGCGCGAGGTCTACGTCGTGCAGCCGCTGGTGCCGCCCACCCAGGAGCACCTCATGGAGCTGCTGCTGATGCTCGACGCCGCCCGGGGCGCGTCGGCGGCCCAGGTCACCGCAGTGATCCCGCACTACGCCTACGCCCGCTCGGACAAGAAGGACGCCTCAAGGATCTCGATCGCCGGCCGGCTCGTCGCCGACATGCTCACCACCGCCGGCGCCGACCGGGTGCTGACGATGACCCTGCACGCGCCCCAGGTGCACGGCTTCTTCTCGGTGCCGGTCGATCACCTGACCGCGATCGGCGAGCTCGCCGACCACTTCCGCACGCACGACCTGGACGACACGGTCGTCGTCTCCCCCGACCTCGGCAACGCCAAGACGGCGACCCAGTTCGCCCGGCTGCTCGGCCTGCCGGTGGCGGCCGGCTCCAAGCAGCGGCTGGCCGACGACCGCGTGGTGATCGACGCCATCGTCGGGGATGTCCGGGGCAAGAAGGCGATCATCCTGGACGACGAGATCGCCACCGGTGGTTCGATCATCGAGCTGCTGGAGCGGCTGGACGAGCAGGACTGCCCGTCCGCGGCGGTCGCCTGCACGCACGGGCTGTTCGCCGGCAAGGCCCTGCCCCGCCTGCACGACCACCCGATGGTGACCGAGATCGTCACCACCGACACCGTCCCGCAGGTCACCGACGAGTGGCCGAAGCTGACCGTGCGCTCGGTCGCACCGCTGTTCGCCGAGGCGATCTCGCGCATCCACGGAGGCGAGTCGATCAGCAGCCTGTTCGACGGCGTCGACCCGACCCACGGACCGCCGCAACCGCAGTTGCCATTCGGCGCCTGACTCGACGCATCGGTGCGCGCCGACCCCGAATCGGCGCCCCGGCACCGTCGTCGCAGCCCGATCCGGCAGGATGAGCGCCATGAGTGACCCTCGCGCCGCCGTCGAGTACCGCGTGCCCGCAATCGACCTCCGCCTCGGCGACCTCGTCAACACCTCCCCCGGCGAGGACGACTGGCAGGAGGTCGTCGGCGTCTTCCGCAAGCCGGGTGACGCGAAGAGCGAGGAGATCCGCAGCCTCGTCCAGGCCGTGTCCGGACGCTACGTCGTCGTCCAGCTCACCGACCTCGCGCCGGTCGACGGCGGGGTGTACTTCAACGCCGACGGCGTGGCGATGATCTACGGCGAGGACGAGAGCGACGACGAGGCCGTCACCGACATCGCGAGTACCGAGGACGGGATCCGGACCTACCTCTACACCCGCTTCGAGCTGGTGAGCGTCCGCTCGGCCGCCGGCTGACCCTCCCGGGCGCCGGAACCCGCGGATTTGGGCGCCCGTTCGCCGCGCTGGTAAGCTCGCGGGGTTGTCCATCAGCAATCAGAACGTCGAGGCTTTCGTGGCAAACATCAAGTCCCAGATCAAGCGGATCCGCACCAACGAGGTCGCTCGCCTGCGCAACAAGAGCGTCAAGTCGTCGCTCAAGACGGCGATCCGGCACTTCCGCGAGGCTGCCGACTCCGGCGACCGTGAGGCGGCGCTCACCGCGCTGCAGAACGCGTCGCGCCAGCTCGACAAGGCCGCCAGCAAGGGCGTCATCCACGCGAACCAGGCCGCCAACAAGAAGTCGGCGATGGCCCAGCGCGCGAACGCGCTGTAGTTCTGCCGGGTAACTCCCGCTACAGCTTCCAAGAAGCCGCACAGCCCGTCGGCTGTGCGGCTTCTTGGCGTCTGAGGCCGAGGGGTCCGAGGGCGTCTGTGCGGCCGGTGCCGAGCGTCACCGGCCACTGGCCCCGCGCGCGGCGGTGAGCCGGCGGATCGCCCGCTCCAGGGCGTAGCCGGGGTCGACGGCCTCGCCCTTGACGTCGGCGTTCAACGTCGCCACGACGCCGAACGCCTCGCGCAGCCCGGACTCGCTCCACCCGCGGGCCTGGCTCGCGGCCCGCTTGACCTTCCACGGGGGCATACCAAGCTGCTTGGCGAGGGCGTACTGGTCGCCGCGGCCGGCCGACGCCACCCGGGCGATCGAGCGCACCCCGTCGGCCAGCGCGTCGGCGATGACCACGTGTGGCACCCCGACCGACAGCGCGAACCGCAGCGCCTCGAGCGCCGGACCGCTGCGCCCCACGACGGCCAGATCGGCGACGGCGAACCCGGAGACCTCGGCCTTGCCCCGGTGATACGCGCGCACGAGGTCGAGATCGACGTCGCCGCCGGAGTCGCTGACCAGCTGGGCCGAGACGGCGGCGAGTTCGCGCAGGTCGCTGCCGACGGCGTCGAGCAGGGCATGGACCGCGTCAGGCATGATGCGCCCGCCGGCCCGGCGCACCTCGGCCCGGACGAAGTCGGCCCGCTCGTCGGCGCGGGTCAGCTTCGCGCACCCGATCTCGAGCGCCTTGGCCTTGCGGGCGACGTCGAGGACCGCCTTGCCCTTGGCCCCGCCCGCGTGGTGCAGCACGACCACCGTGCCCTCGGCCGGCGCTTGCAGGTAAGGCCCGAGCATGGTCGCGGCCGCGGCCCGGACGTCCTGGCCGGCCCGCAGCACGAGCACCCGGGCGTCCCCGAACAGGGAGGGCCCGAGGATCTCGTGCAGCTCCGGCCCCTCGAGCTGGCTGCCGGTCAGCTCGGTCTGCCCCACCGACGGGTCGGCCCGCCGGGCCGCGGCGGCGATCGCGCCGATGGCCCGCTCGATGAGCAGTTCCTCGTCACCAACGAGCAGGATGACGCCCGGGAGCGGGACGGGGAGATCGTCGAGATGGACCGGACGGGACGGCATCCTGCCATCCTCGCATCGACCACCGACCGGCCCGGGCCGGCCACCGCGCCGAGCGCCGGGCGGGCGCGCGGGCGCCCGAGCCCGACCGTGCTCGCGGCGACGCCGTGGACGACGGCGGTGAGCTCCCCGGGGCGGCCGGCGACCGCGATGTCGCCGTCGCGGTCGGTGCGGAACGCCGGGACGCCGAGCCGGGCGAGCGCCCCCAGCAGCACCGGCGAGGGGTGACCGTAGTCGTTGTGCAGCCCCACGCTGATCACGGCGATCGACGCGTGCACCGCGCTCAGGTAGTCGGGGTCGAAGTAGGCCGAGCCGTGGTGTGCCACCTTCAGCACGTCGGCCCGCAGGTCGGCACCCGATTCGACCATCGAGCGCTGGGCCTCCACCTCGGCGTCCCCGGACAGCAGCAGCCGCACGCCCCGCACCTCGGCCCGCAGGACCAGCGACGAGTTGTTGGGATCGGAGCGGGTGCCGTGGAAGGCGCCCACCGGCCCGAGCACGTCGAGCGCTACGCCGCCCACGTCGAGGTGTGTCCCGACCGGCGGGGTCTGCACCGCCAGGCCGGCCCGCGCCGCGATCGCGTGCACGATCGCCGAGCCGGCCGCCGGCTCGTCGAGCGGCCCGGTCAGCAGGCGCCCCACGGTTCGCCCCCGCACCACGCCGGGCAGCCCGCCGACGTGGTCGATGTGGAAGTGGGTCAGCACGAGCAGCGGGATGCGGTCGATTCCGAAGTCGCGCAGGCAGCGGTCGATGAGCGCGGGGTCGGGGCCGGCGTCGATCTCGATCGCCGCGCCCGGGCCGGCGGGCAGGAGCAGCGCGTCGCCCTGGCCGACGTCGCACGCCGCGAACACCCAGCCCGGCGGCGGCCAGTTCGACGTCGCCGAGCGGACCGGGATGAAGACGATCAGGGCCGTGACCCCGGCCGCGGCGAGGACGCGCCGGGGACCGGCCCGGCGAGCGGCCACGGCGACCACGGCGACGGTCGCGGCGAGCAGCAGGGCGCCGGTCACCCCGCCGGGCCAGCCGACGGTGGCACCGTGCAGCCCGCCGAACCAGTCGGCGACCGTGACGAGCCAGCGGCAGGGCCAGCCGGCCAGCCACGCGAGCGCGCTCCCCGCGCCGAGCCACAGCGGGGCGAGCACGGCGGCCGCGAAACCGAGGACGGTGACGAGCGCGACGACCGGTTCGGCGAGCACGTTCGCCGGGACGGCCACCAGGCTCACCCGCCCGGAGATCGCGGCCACCACCGGCGCGGTGACGAGGTGCGCCGCGGCCGCGACGGCGACCGACTCGGCGACGACCGGGGGCACGCGCCGCTCCCGCAGCGCCCGGGCCCACCCCGGAGCGAGGACGAGCAGCGCCCCGGTGGCCAGCACCGACATCGCGAACGACGCCCCCGAGGCCAGGGTCGGATCCCACAGCAGCAGGGCGAGCACCGCGGCCGACAGCGCCGGCACGGCGGCCCGCGGCCGCCCGGTCGCCAGCGACACCAGCGCGATGCCGGCCATCAGCGCCGCGCGGAGCACGCTCGGCGACGGGCGGGCCACCACCACGAACAGCAGCAGCACGAATCCGCCGGCCGCAGCGCAGATCCACGGCCGGACCCGCAGCCGCCGCAGCAGGAGCACCACGGCCCCGATCAGGATGCTGCAGTTCGTACCGCTGACCGCAACGAGGTGGGTCAGGCCGGCGAGCTTGAACCGCTCGGCCAGCACCGGGTCCAGTTCAGCCGTGTCGCCGTCGACGAGTCCCGGCAGCAGGCCCCGTTCCTGATCCGGCAGGACCCGCGCCGCCTGCCGCAGGGACGAGCGGATCCGGCCGGCCGCTCGTTGCCACCACGGCGGCCGGCCCAGCAGTTGCGGCGCCGAGCGGGCGAACAGGGTGACGGAGAGGCCGCTGCCGCCGAGGTCGGGCTGCAGGCTGCCGTCGAGGCGAACCTGCTGCCCGGGCAGCAGGTCGCGCCACGGCCCGGCGTCGGCCAGCACGAGCACGTCGCCGTCGACCTCGGTGGGGTGACCTTCGACGGCGACGGTCTGCGCCGAGGTCGGGACCGCCACCCGGGGCGCGCCGGCGACCCCCTTGGCCGCGAGCCGGGTCGGATCGCCGGACAGGGTGACGGTCAGCGTCACCGCCGCGTGCCGCCGGGCCAGCCCGGCCAGCGGCGACGCGCGGGCGTGCTGGAGGCGCCCGGCGAGCGGCAGCAGGACCAGCGCCACGCACAGCAGGGCGAGCGCGACCGCCGCACTGCCGACCCGGTCGCGGCCGACCAGGAGGACGAGCGCGCCGAGCGCGGCGACCGTCACCGCCGTCACGAGGACCGCGACCGGTGACCGGTTCGCGAGCGCCAGCACCGCCAGCCAGGCGAGGCCGGCGCCGGTGGCGAGCCGGAGATCCAGCCGCTCGCCCGGACCGAGCTCGCCGCTCATGCGACGCTCACCAGATCACGCAGCGCCCCGAACTTGACCTCGCCGATGCCGGGGACGTCGTTGAGCTGGTCGACGGTCGTGAACCGGCCGTGGGCGGCGCGCCAGTCGAGGATGTGCTGGCCCAGCACCGGGCCGACGCCGGGCAGCGTCTCGAGCTGCTCGAGGGTGGCCGTGTTCAGTTCGACCGGCCCACCGGCCGGGCCCGCACCACCACCAACGCCGCCGCTCACGCCGGTACCGGGCCCGGTGCCGCCCCCGGTGGCCGGCGGGACCCCGACCGAGATCTGCTGACCGTCGACAACCTTCGCGGCGAGGTTGAGGCTGTCGAGGCTCACTCCGGCCAGGGGGCCGCCCGCGGCGGCCAGCGCGTTCTCGACCCGCGCCCCCGCCGGCAGCCGGTACACCCCTGGGTGCCGCACCTTCCCGGCGACGTCCACGACCAGCACCTCCGCCGGCGGGCTGGGCGAGGCCGGCGGTGCGGCCCCCGGCCCGGCCGACGCCGGTGGCGGCCGCCGCGCCCCGGTGCCGGCCGGGCTGCTGGCCCCGACGATCGGCGTCGGCGTCGAGGAGACGGCCAGCGCCCGCGGCCGCTCGGCCACCAGCCAGGCCCCCGTGAGGACGGCCGCCAGCGCGACGGCCGCGGCCACGGCGAGCGCGGCCCGCCGCCCCGGATCGACCCGCACCGGCACCCGGCTGGCCACCCGAGCCGCCGCCCGCTGCCACCAGGTGACCGCGCTCGGGCCGGTCGGAGCCCCGTCGAAGGCAGGCGGCAGGTCGGCCTCGGCCGCCGGCCCGCCGTGCTCGTTCAGCAGGCTGCGGACCCGCGCCGCCACGCGTCCGGACTCACCTCGCACCCGCCCGACGCTAGGCAGCAAGATCGCCGGCGGTGGCCGTCCGGACGCATCTGTGGACGGCCGGGTCGGCTGTGCACAACCAAGGCCCGATCGTCGGACCCGCGTGCTAGCGGCGCACGATCACGGTGCCGACGACACCGGGCCCGAGGTGGGCGCCGATCACCGGGCCGAGCTCGGAGACCTGCGACTCCCGCAGCCGGGGCAGCTGTTCGCGCACCTGGCGCTCGATGTCGGCCGCCCGGTCGGCCGCCGCCACGTGATGCACGGCGAGGTCGACCTCCCGGCTACCGGCCGAGCGCACGGTCAGCTCGACCAGCCGGGCCAGCGCCTTGGCCGAGGTCCGCACCTTCTCCAGCGGCGACGATCTGCCCCTCGACCATTTGGAGCAGCGGCTTCACCGACAGCGTCGTGCCGAAGCAGCGCGGCGGCGGTGCCGATCCGGCCGCCCCGGCGCAGGTGCTCGAGGGTGTCGACGTAGAACAGCGTGCGGGTGGCGTCGACGGTGGCCGTCGCCGCGCCCTGCACCTCGGCCGCCGAGCCGCCGGCGGCCGCCTTCGCGGCCGCGGCGATCACCGCGAAGCCCAGGCCCATCGCCGTCGACCGCGGAGTCGACGACCCGCACCACGCCGTACCCGAAGTCCTGCGCGGCCAGCACGGCCGACTCCCACGTCCCGGACAGCGCGGCCGACAGGTGTACCGACACGACGTGCGATCGCCCCGGCGTCCAGGACCGGCTGGTAAGCGCGCCGCGAACTCGGCCGGCGTCGGCCGCGACGTCGACACCGACACGCTTCGAGCGCAGCGCCCGCGCGACCTCGGCCGACGTGACGTCGATCCCGTCGATCGCGGTCCGGTCGCCGAGCTGCACCCGCAGCGGCACCACCCTGATGCCGAGGCCCGCGAGCCCCTCGGCCGGCAGGTACGCCGTCGAGTCGGTGACGACCCGCAACGGTCATCTGCGCGTCATCAGACGACGAAGTTCACCAGGCGGCCGGGCACCGCGACCACCCGACGGGTCTCCCGGCCGGCGAGCGCCGCGGCGACCTTCTCGTCGGCCCGGGCCGCGGCCTCCATCGCGGCGGCATCGGCGTCGGCCGGCACGTGGATCACCGACCGCAGCTTGCCGTTGACCTGTACCGGCACCTCGACCGTGTCGTCGACCAGCAGCGTCTCGTCCACCTCGGGGAAGTCGCGCCCACGTCAGCGACGTCGTCGTGCCCCAGCCGCGACCACAGCTCCTCGGCGATGTGCGGCGCCAGCGGCGCCACCATCAGCACCAGCGGCTCGGCCAGCGCCCGGGGCGCGCCGCCGTTCGGGTAGGCCGGCGGTGACGGCGTTGTTCAGCTCGGTGATCCGCGCGATCGAGGTGTTGAACCGCAGCGTCTCGAACCCGTCGCGCACCGCGTGCGCCGCCTTGTGCACGGGCCCGGTTCAGCTCGTCCGGGACCGGGTCGTCCGAGACGTGCGGCTCGCCCGGTGTTCTCGTCGATGACGACGCGCCAGATGCGCTGCAGCAGCCGGTACGGGCCGACGATCGCCTTCGCGTCCCACGGCCGGGACTGGTCCAGCGGGCCGCTGAACATCTCGAACACCCGGAACGTGTCGGCGCCGTAGTCGCGGATGAAGTCGTCGGGGTTGATGACGTTCTTCAGTGACTTGCCGATCTTGCCGAACTCCTGCTTGACCTCGGTGCCCTGGTAGAAGAAGCGCCCGTCCTGTTCCTCGACCTCGTCGGCCGGTACGTAGAACCCGTCGGCGTTGGTGTAGGCGGGCAGCTGCAGCATGCCCTGGTTCACCAGCCGGTGGAACGGCTCGGCCGAGGACAGGTAGCCCAGGTCGAACAGCACCTTGTGCCAGAACCGCGCATACAGCAGGTGCAGTACCGCGTGCTCGACGCCACCGACGTAGAGCTCCACCCCGCCCAGGGGACGGTCGGCCGACGGCCCCATCCAGTAGTGCTCGACGGCGGGGTCGATGATCCGCTCGGTGTTGGTGGGGTCCAGGTAGCGCAGCTCGTACCAGCACGAGCCGGCCCAGTTCGGCATCGTGTTCGTCTCGCGGCGGTACTTCCTCGGGCCGTCACCGAGATCCAGCTCGACCTCGACCCAGTCGGTCAGCCGGCCCAGCGGCGGCTCGGGCGTCGAGTCGGCGTCGTCGGGCGGGAAGGACTTGGGCGAGAAGTCGTCGGTCTCGGGCAGCTCGACCGGCAGCATCGACTCCGGCAGGGCGATCGGCAGCCCGGTCTCGTCGTAGACGATCGGGAACGGCTCGCCCCAGTAGCGCTGCCGGCTGAACAGCCAGTCACGCAGCCGGTAGGTCACCGCCCCGCGGCCGTGGCCCTCGGCCTCCAGCCACTCGATGATGCGGGCCTTGGCCTCGGCGACCTCCAGCCCGTCCAGGAAGGACGAGTTGATGGCCGGGCCGTCGCCGGTGAACGCCTTGCCCTCCCACCCCTCGGGCGGCTGGACGGTGCGGACGATCGGCAGCTCGAAGACCTCGGCGAACTCCCAGTCGCGCTCGTCCTGCGCCGGGACGGCCATGATCGCGCCGGTGCCGTAGCCCATCAGGACGTAGTCGGCGACGAACACCGGGATCGACGCACCGTTGACCGGGTTGACCGCGAACGAGCCGGTGAAGACGCCGGTCTTCTGCGCGGTCGCCGGCCTGCCGGTCCAGCTCGGAGCGCCGCGACGCCTGCCGGCGGTAGGCGTCGACCGCCTCACGCGGGGTTGCCGCGCCGGCGGTCCACGGGCCGTGGGTGCCCTCGGGCCAGGTGTCCGCCGTCAGCGCGTCGACCAGCGGGTGCTCGGGCGCGACCACGACGTAGGTGGCGCCGAACAGCGTGTCCGGACGGGTGGTGAAGACGTCGATCGGCCCGGCCGGCGACCGGAACGAGACGTGCGCACCGGTCGAGCGGCCGATCCAGTTGCGCTGCATCGTCCGGACCTTCTCGGGCCAGTCGATCTGGTCCAGGTCGTTCAGCAGCCGGTCGGCGTAGCAGGTGATGCGCATCATCCACTGCGGCAGCGGGCGCCGGAACACCGGGAAGTTGCCGCGCTCGCTGCGGCCGTCCGGCGTGACCTCCTCGTTCGACAGCACCGTGCCCAGGCCGGGCGCCCAGTTGACCATCGATTCGCTGCGGTAGGCCAGCCGGTGGTTGTCGACGACCTGGCGCTTCTCGACCTCGGTCAGCTCGGGCCACGGGCGGTCGAACGGGTTGGTCCCGTCCCCCGGCTGCGCGGCCGCCGGCGTCCAACTCGTCGATCAGCTCGGCGATCGGGCGGGCGCTGGTCGAGCGCGGTGTCGTACCAGGCGTTGAAGATCTGCAGGAAGATCCACTGCGTCCAGCGGTAGAAGTCCGGATCGGTCGTCGCGAACCGGCGCCGCTCGTCGTGCCCCAGCCCCAGACGGCGCAGCTGCGTCAGGAAGACCTCGATGTTGCCGTAGGTCGTCGTGCGCGGGTGCTGCCCGGTCTCGATCGCGTACTGCTCGGCCGGCAGCCCGAAGGCGTCGAAGCCCATGGTGTGCAGGACGTTGTCGCCGGCCATCCGCCGGTAGCGCGCGTAGACGTCGGTGCCGATGTAGCCCAGCGGGTGGCCGACGTGCAGCCCGGCCCCGGACGGGTACGGGAACATGTCCATGATGAAGCTGTGCGGCCGGATCGCGACCCGGTCGAAGCCCTCGGCCAGCGGGCCCGCCGGGTTCGGCGCGTTGTAGGTGCCCTGCTCGGCCCAGCGCCGCTGCCAGGTGGTCTCGATCGAATCGGCCAGCGCCGCGTTGTAGCGGAACGCGGGCACGTCGGCGGCCGTGTCGCCGGGCTGTTCGCCGGTGGTCATCGAAGGGCTCCTTGCGTCTGCTTCGGACAAACGAAAAGCCTCTGCAGCAGCAGAGGCTCGGCCGCGTTGTTCGGGATCTCCCCGCTCAGCGCGGCCCGGTAAGGAGCAGTCGGATCGTTGTCACCGCACCAGTTTACGGCACCTGCGTAACACCCGAACAAGGTGCACGCCCCGCGCCCGCCGTCCGTCGCCGCCGGGCGCGGGGGCACCTGAGCCTCACTCTAGGACTCTTCCCCGGAAGATGAACGCTCAACCGGCTATGGCGTCAGTCACGCATCGGCGTCGGCGGCGTCGACCTCACCCTCGGCGCGGATCGGCAGCGGGACGACCGTGCCCGGTACGCCCAGATTGTGCCCGCGCAGCCGCCAGGGCGCGTCCGTCCCCTCGATCGCCAGTTCCGACCAGTGGCAGTTGGCCAGCGGGCCGAGCGGGTGCGTCTCCTGCGCGATGCCGAGCAGCGAGTTCGTGAGTGCCATCGCCGTCGCGCTGTGAGTGACGATCACCGCGGTCGGGACGGCCGGCAACTCGGCGAACGCCGCGAGCGCCCGGGCCGCGACCTCGTCCCGCGTCTCCCCGCCGCGCCGGCTGACGTCGCGGCCGCCGAGCCAGTCGGCGTACTCGTCGGGGTAATGCTCGGCGACCTCGTCGCGGGTGAGGCCCTCCCAGTGGCCGAGGCCGCGCTCCCGGAAACGGGGCTCGGGGATGACCGGCAGGGCGGCCAGCTCACCGACGACCTCGGCGGTCTGCAGCGCCCGGGCGGCGTCCGAGCTGACGAGCAGGCCCGGCCGGAGCGCAGCGACGAGCGCGGCGACCTCGTAGGCCTGCATGCGGCCGACCTCGTCCAGCGGCGGGTCGGCCTGGCCCTGGAACCGGCGCTGCGCGTTCCACGCCGTGCGGCCGTGCCGCAGCAGGACGACGCGTCTCAAGCGTCCCTGCCGGCGGCCCGCTCGGCCGCGTGGGCCTCGGCGGCGGTGTCGACGAACGGCAGGAACGGGCAGTCCTTCCACAGCCGCTCGAGGGCGTAGAAGACCCGCTCCTCCGAGTGCTGGACGTGCACGACGACGTCGCCGTAGTCGAGCAGCACCCAGCGGCCGTCGCGCTGGCCCTCGCGGCGGATCGGCTTGCGACCGGCGATGCGGGACTTCTCCTCGACGGCGTCGACGATCGCCTCGACCTGGCGTTCGTTGTTGCCGGTGGCGACGACGAAGACGTCGGTGATGGCGAGGCGTTCGCTGACGTCGATGAGGACGATGTCGGTGGCGAGCTTGTCGGCGGCGGCCTGGGCGGCGACCTGCGCGAGTTCGATGGCTTCGGTTGTGGCATTCATTTGCGGCCGAGTCTACGGACGGTAGAGCCGGTGCTTGTTGATGTACTGCACGACGCCGTCCGGGACGAGGTACCAGACCGGCCGGCCGTTCGCGACGCGCTCGCGGCAGTCGCTGGAGGAGATGGCCATCGCCGGCACGTCCAGCAGCATCACCGAGTCGATCGGCAGGTGGGCGTCGGACAGCTCGTAGCCGGGGCGGGTGACCCCGACGAAACGGGCCAGGCCGAGCGCCTCTTCGGCGTCCTTCCAGGACAGGATCTGCGCGAGGGCGTCGGCGCCGGTGATGAAGTACAGCTCGGCATCCGGCCGCTGCTTCGCGATGTCACGGATCGTGTCGATCGTGTACGTCGGGCCGGCCCGGTCGATGTCGACCCGGCTCACCCAGAACCGGGGATTGGACGCGGTGGCGATGACGGTCATCAGGTACCGGTGCTCGGCCGGGCTGACCTGCCGCTCGGACTTCTGCCACGGCTCGCCGGTCGGCACGAAGATCACCTCGTCGAGGTCGAAGAGGGTCGCGACCTCGCTGGCCGCGACGAGGTGGCCGTGGTGGATCGGGTCGAACGTGCCGCCCATGATCCCCACGCGTTGACGACTGGTCACCCGGCGGATCCTACGAGGCCGTGTGCCACGGGCTGCCGGCCGGCGCCGACCGTCGTGGAGGTACTGGCCGCCGTCACGCCCGGCTGATCAGGTCAGGCGCAGCGCCGGCATCGTCAACGGGCCGGTCGACGGCAACCCGAGCGCCGCGGCCAGCGCGCCCAGGTCACCCCAGGCCGACATCGCCGCGGCCGCCCGCGGGTCGTCGCTCGAGGTCGGCCGCTTCAGCCGGGCCAGCGGCGGGACGTGCACCGCCGGGCGCACCGGCGCGTCCGCGGCCAGACCGGCGCGTTGCCGGGCGATGTCGGCCGCGTCGCGCAACCCGCCCAGCGCGTCGACGAGGCCGTTGGTCGCCGCGTCGGCCCCGGACCAGACCCGCCCCTTCGCGACGGCGTGCACCGCGTCGTAGGTCATCCCGCGGCCGTCGGCGACCTTCTGGACGAAGTCGGTGTAGATGCGGTCGAGCATCGCGGCCAGCCGCTCACGTTCGGCGTCGGTGAATCCGCGTCGCACGGAGTACATGCGGGCCCGGCCACCGTGCTCGACGGCACCGCTGCCCAGCCCGAGCTTGTCCATCAGTTCGGAGACGACGACCTTGCCGCCGAAGACGCCGATCGAGCCGGTGATCGTCGACGGCTGGGCGACGATCGCGTCGGCCGCGCAGGCGATGTAGTACCCGCCGGAGCCGGCGAGCGAGCCCATCGACACGACGACCGGCTTGCCGGCCTGGCGGGTGAGCACGACCTCGCGCCAGATCGTGTCGGACGCGACGGCCGAGCCGCCGGGTGAGTCGACGCGGAACAGCACCGCGCGCACGTGCTCGTCCTCCCGGGCCGCGCGCAGGGCGGCGCAGACCCCGCTGCTGCCGAGCTGGGCGCCCCGCGGTCCCGGGCGGCCCCGGCCGACGACGATCTCACCGTGCCCGTCGACCAGAGCGACCACGTCCCGGTGCCGCTTGACGAGCTCGGCCGGCGTGCGCCGCGGCGTCCACCGGTCGGCGAACAGCAGCCGGACGTCCGCGCCGAGGCGCGACCGCAGCTCGGCGTACACCTCGTCGCGGTAGCCGAGCCGGTCGATCAGGCCGGCGTCCCTCGCGTCCTGGGCCGACACCGGTGCCCGCTCGGCCTGCTCGCGCACCGCGTCCTCGGTGAGCGATCGGCCGGCGGCGATGGCGGCCACCGCGACCTCCCAGGTCGACTCGGCCAGGCGGTCGACCGCCTCACGGTGCTCGGGCGTGAACTCGGTGCGCATGATCCGGTCGGCGGCGTTCTTGTACTCGTAGCGCTTGTCCAGCTGCGGCTCGATGCCGAGCTTGTCGAGCGCCCCGCGCAGGAACGTCGTCTCGGCGGCCACGCCGAGCAGGCCGAGCCCTCCCGACGGCTGCAGCCAGATCTCGGTTCCGGCCGTCGCCAGGACGTAGTCGGCCGTTCCGTTGCCGCCCTCGCCGAACGTCTCGGCCCAGACGACGACCGGCTTGCCGCTCTTGCCGAAGGCGAGCAGCGCGCCGCGCAGCTCCTGCATCGTGGCCCAGGGCAGCGCCCCGCCGCCGACCTTGACGACGACGCCGCGCACGGACCGGTCCGTGCCGGCCTCGTGCAGCGCCCGGACGACCGCTCGCAGCCGCGGCCGGTGGCGGCTGCGCAGCCGGCCGACCAGGTCGTCGGGCTCGACCTCGATCGGCGCCGTGGTGAGGTCGAGCTCGAGCAGCAGGCCGGGACGGTGCAGCGGGTTCATGTGCCGACGGTAGTGAAGCCGGATGAGCGAGGTTTCGTCGCCCGGTCGCGGGCGGGACCGGTCAGTGGTGCTTGCCGTGCCCCGGCTTGTGGGGCTTGGGCTTCGGGCCCCTGGCGGCCGGGTGCCGGGCGGGGCGGTTGACCGGGGCGGCAACCGTCTGCCGGGGCTGATCCTTCAGCGTCAGGTGCCGCACCGGCGAAGAGGTGCTGCGCCGGACGACCGGGGACGGGGCCGCCGCCGGGTGCGTGGTGGCGACCGGGGAGGTCGACGCCATCGTCGGGCGTCCCGGGATCGGCTGGGATGCGCTGGGCGAGGTCTCCGGGCTGACGACGAGGACGGTCGCCACCGTCGCAGCGGCCAGGCCGCCGACGAGGCCAAGGGCCGCTCCGGCCCGGCGCCGCGGGCTCTCGGTCAGGACCGAACGCAGGGCGGCCGTGGTGGTGCGCCGGCGGGTCGCACCGCTGTCGAGGAGGCGCTCGAACGCGCGCTGGGCCGCGGCGGCGGTCGGGCGCCGGGCCGGGTCGCGGGCGGTCATCGCGGCCAGCAGGGCGGCCAGCTCAGGGGACGCCGGGATCTCCGGGTCGCGGTGCAGCCGGGCGATGGCCGCCTCGATGCCGTGACCGGGGAAGGCGAGCTCGCCGGTCAGCGCCTCGACGAGCACCAGCCCGAGGGAGTACACGTCGCTGGCGAAGCCGACCCGGTCGCCGGTCACCTGCTCCGGGCTCAGGTAGTTCGCGGTGCCGACGGTGAAGCCCTCGACCGTCATGCGGGTGCTGTCGACCATCCGGGCGATGCCGAAGTCGGTGAGCTTGGGTGACGAGCCGTCGACGCTCCCGGGATCGGGTGCCATCAGGACGTTCGCGGGTTTCACGTCCCGGTGGACGATGCCGCGGGCGTGGATGTACGCGAGGGTCGAGCACAGCCGGGCCCCGACCCGGGCGACGGCGGGCTCGGCGAGCGGCGCCGAGCGGATCAACCGGCCGAGCGTCTGGCCCTCGACCAGTTCGACGACGAAGTAGGCCGGCCCGTCGTGGTCGCTCGCGTCCCCGGGGTCGGCGTCGAGGACGCTGACCAGCCCCGGGTGCTGCAGGGACAGCACGAGTGCCACCTCGCGGCGGCGGCGCCGGCCCGCGTCGAGCAGGTCGACGCCGGGCCGGAAGATCTTGACCGCGACGTCGCGACCCGCCTGCCGGTCGTGGGCGCGGAAGACGTCGGACATGCCGCCCCGGCCCAGCAGCGGCCCCAGCTCGTACCGGTCGTCGAGGACCGCCGGCCGGTCGAGGTGGTCGACGTGGCCGGGCAGGGTCGAACTCATACCCGTCCTCCGTTCTCGCGCCGCGCGCGTTCGTTCCCCGACATCCGGGTGCTACCCCGCGCGCGGGCCGGACCTAACACCCGCCTGACCGGCAGTGCGGCAACCCACGGCGCGGTTTGCACCCGCACGCGCCGCTAACGCAGCGTCCGGACGCGAGATGGCGGCCGGTACGGGTGCAAACCGACCGGTCGAGCTCAGGCCGCGATGAGCCTCGTCCGGCTCGCGGGGCAGGCCACAAGATCCAGCCGCGCAGCGGGGTCACAGGTCGTCGCGGCGCGCTCGGGTCAGCGCGGGCAACACCGAGTCGGGGTACATGGGAGCGCCCTGCTTGCCGTCGCCCTGGGCTCACCAGTGACGCCAGGAAAGATCGGGCCCGGGGCGGATCGGCGGCGGCGCCCCAGATTCGCCGGCCGGCTCCCTAGGCTGTGCCCGCTACCAGTGCACGCCCCGCAGGATGTGCGCGAACGCCACGCTCTCGGTCGACGGCTCGTCCTTCTTCGACTCCTTGTCGGCCCCGCCGCGCGCCGCGAGCGAGTCGGGGAAGAGCTTGTAGCCGGCGTTCAGCACGACGTCGACCCCGCGGGGCGCGACCTGGTAGGCCAGCGCGCCGGCGTTGCCCATCATCGTGCCGACGGTCTTCGGCTTGCGGATCATCGCCCGGCAGATCATGTCGGCGGCCTCGGCCGGGGTCATCGTCGGGAACCGGTCGTACATCTTGGTCGGTGCGATCATCGGCGTGCGGACGAGCGGCATGTGGATCGTCGTGATGTGCACGCCGTCGTCGATGATCTCCGACGCGATGCAGCGGGAGAACGCGTCCAGCGCGGCCTTCGACGCGACGTAGGCCGAGAAGCGCGGGATGTTGGTCTGCACGCCGATCGAGCTGACGTTGATGATGTGCCCGCCCTTGCGGCCGTCCGGACCGGTCTGGCGCATGATCGGCAGCAGCGACAGGATCAGCCGCACCGGGCCGAAGTAGTTCAGCTGCATCGTCCGCTCGAAGTCGTGGAAGCGGTCGTAGGAGAGCGCGATCGAGCGGCGGATCGAGCGGCCGGCGTTGTTCACCAGCACGTCGACGCGGCCGTGCTCCTGCAAGACCTCCTTGGCCATCCGCTCGATGTCGCTCATGTCGGCGAGGTCGGCGCGGTGCACGAAGGCGGTGCCGCCGAGATCCTCGATCTCCAGCTTGGTCTGCTCGAGCGCCTCGACGCCGCGGGCCACGAGCAGCACCTTGCCGCCGGCCGCGCCGACCCGCAGCGCCGTGGCCCGGCCGATGCCGGACGACGCGCCGGTGATCATCACGGTCTTGCCCTTGATGGCGCGGGCGAGTTGCTTGTCCTTGCGGCGATCGGGGCTGTACGTGCGCTCCCAGTAGTCCCAGAGCGTCTGCGCGTACGTGCTGAACGGCGGCACCTCGATCCCGGAGCCGTGCAGCAGGTCGCGGGTCTTCGTCGAGTCGAAGTGCGTGGGGTAGGTGAGGTACGCGAACGACTCCCGCGGGATGCCGACCTCGGCGAGGACGAGGTCGGTCAGCTGCCGGGCCCCGGGGAGCTTCGACAGCGTGTTGCCGATGCGCAGGGGCAGCGCGTCGAGCGCGCGGGCGTCGACGTTGACGGTCGGCTGCGGCGCCTTGGCCGCCTTGGTCAGCGCCTTGAGCAGGGCGCCGACGGTCAGCGGCTCGGGGTCGGTGAGGTGGAACGTGCGGCCGTCGAGGTCGGGCTGGTGGGCGAGGTAGTCCATCGCCTTGGCCACGTAGTCGACCGGGACGATGTTGATCTCGCCGCCCTCGACCCCGACGCCGCGGAACCAGGACGGGGTCACGTTGCGGACCCGCTGGATGATCTTGAAGAAGTAGTAGGGGCCGTCGATCTTGTCGATCTCGCCGGTCTGCGAGTGGCCCACCACGGCGCCCGGGCGATAGATGCGCCACGGCACCTTGGCCTCCTGCCGTACGACGCGTTCGGACTCGTGCTTGGTGGCGTAGTACGGGTTGTGCTCGACGTCCTCGGCCTCGTCGAACATGTCCTCGGTGAAGACGCCCTTGTAGAGGCCGGCGGCCGCGATCGAACTGGTCTGGTGGAAGTGCTCGGCGTGGACGGCCTCGGCCAGCTGCAGCGCGTGCCGGGTGCCGTCGACGTTGGCCCGGTGCTGGGTGTCGGCGTCGGCGGTGAGGTCGTAGATGGCGGCCAGGTGGAAGAAGTGCTCGATCTGGCCGTTGAGCCGCTCGACCTCGCTGTCGTCGACGCCGAGGCGGGGCTTGCCGAGCTCACCGATGACCGGGACGATCCGGTCGTCGTCGCCGAGGCGGGCCTTCAGGGCGTCCAGCTTGTCCAGCGAGCTGGCCCGGGTCAGGCAGTAGATCGTCCCCTCGCGGTGCTCGAGGAGCTCGGCGAGCAGGAAACGGCCGATGAAGCCCGTCGCACCGGTGACGAAGTAGGCCATGGGTTTCCTCCTGCGGGTCGGCTGCATCGGCCAGTCTCGTGCAGTCGCCGCGGATAAGCCAACCGAGGTCCCGGGTCAGAGGTTGGCGTGCGGCCACACCGCGCCCAGCGCCAGCCCGGCGATGTAGAGCCACCCGAACGCGCGGTTGTGGACGAGGCAGACGCGGTGGTACCAGAGGGGCCAGCCGACGTAGCCGACCGGCGGCTCGGCCGGGGCCGGGCGGGCCATCACCCGCAGCGCCTTGACCGCCCGCGGCGCCGCGACGAGGGCGATCGCGACAAACGGGGTGAGCGCGCCCACCGCGACCGCGATGGCGGCAGCCACGTACATGCCGGCTACCGAGGCCTGGTTCAGCACCCGCGCGGTGTGTTCACCGAGGACGACGGGCAGCGTGCGCTGATGGTGCTCGCGGTCGAAGCCGCGCTGGTCGATGTGCTTGCCGACGAGGATGGACATGACCCCGAGGCCGGGCGGCACCGACGCGGCCAGCGCCTCCCCCGACCAGCGGCCGGTGACGACGTAGTAGCCGCCGGCGATCATCAGCGGGCCCCACACGACGAAGGCCGCGACCTCGCCGAGGCCGAGTTCCTTGAGCGCCTTCGGGGCGGCGTCGTAGGCGTAGAGCAGGACGCCGCCGACCGCTGCGAGCCACACCGCCGGCCAGCCGCGCAGCGCGACGAAGTAGGCGGCGATCGCGACCGCGACGACGCTGAGGATCACCAGGCCGCCGCCGAGCAGCCGCGGCGTCACGGCGCCGGACGCGATCGGGTGCAGCGTGTAGCGCCGGCGGGGCGAGTCGTCGGTGTCGTGCCCGCGGCGGTAGCCGAAGTAGTCGTTCGACAGGTTGCTGATGGCGTGCAGGACGACGAAGCCGACGAGCACGAGGACGAACGGCAGCACCTCGAAGCGGCGGTGGGTGGCCGCGAGCAGCCCGGCCATGACCGCGGACTGGGCCGAGATGACGAGGATCACGCTGCGGGCGGCGTACAGGAAGCGGGTCACCGGGTCGAGGTGGCCGAACTCCTCGGCCTGGGCGGGGTAGAAGCCGGTGAACGCGCCGACCCACGCGAACGGGCCACCCTGCCGGGGCGGACGCTTACCGCGGGCCGGGGCAGTCGAACTCATGAATCCCAGCGTACGTCCGGTTTTCGGTGGTCTTGACCGGGGTTGGTCCGACGGACGTCCCGGCCGCCCGGAGCGCTGCGGCCGTCACGACCAGCGCCAGCACCGCGGCCCCGGCCGCCACGAGGTAAGCCAGGTGGTACCCGCCGTTGAGCGCCGACGCCGCGGACGCTCCGTGGGCCCGCAGGTCGCTGGCGTGCCCGCTCGACAGCGTCGCCAGCACGGCCAGGCCCACCGCCCCAGCAGCGCCTGGACGACGTTCGCGCCGGAGACCGTGCGCGAGCGGAACAGCCGCAGCGGGATCAGCGGGTTGGCCGCCCGCGCCTGCCGGATCGCAAAGCCGGCGATCAGCGCGGCGGCGACGGCACCGAGCGTGCTGGTCTGCGCGGTCGACCGGGCCGAGGCCTCGACGATCGCGTACACGCCGAGCATCAGGCCGCCGGTGAGCAGGGCGGCGCCAGGCACGTCCGCGCCCTGCTGGAGGCCGAGCCCGGTCGGGGCGTCGACGAAGCGCAGCGCCAGCGCACCGGTGGCGACACCGACGGGGAGGTTGATGAGGAAGATCCAGTGCCAGTCGAGCCCCGAGGTGAGTACGCCGCCGGCGAGCAGTCCGATCGAGCCTCCGGCCGACGCGACGAAACCGTAGATGCCGATCGCCCTCGCCAGGTCGGCCGGCTCCGGGAACATCGAGACGATCATGCCGAGGATGACGGCGGAGGTGAGCGCGCCGCCGACGCCCTGGACGAACCGGGCGGTGATCAGCATCGCCTGGCTGGTCGCGAGGGCGCAGGCCAGAGACGCGCCGGTGAAGGTCGTCAGGCCGACGAGGAAGACCCGCCGTTGCCCGACGAGATCGCCGAGCCGGCCGGCCAGCAGCAGCAGGCCGCCGAAGGCGATCAGGTAGGCGTTCATGACCCAGGCCAGGTTCGTCGGGGAGAAGTGCAGGTCCCGGGTGATGGACGGCAGCGCGACGTTCACGATCGTCGCGTCGAGCACGATCATCAGCATGCCGGCGCACAGGACGTAGAGGGCCAACCAGCGGCGGCGGTCGGTGTTCATCGGGATCCCTTCGGCAGTGACGGGCGGTCTTGCCGGACGCCCTTTCACTACTGCGTCGAACCAGCGGGCCGGATTTCGACACCAGCGGGGAAGAGAGCGACTCGCGGTCTGCCGGCACGGGGGTGGTCCCCGAACTCGTATGACGAATTCGCACAAGCGACGGGCTACCTAGGGTCGCCGCCGGTTCCGCCGAACCCGCGCAGGAACGGCTCGGATAACCACCAGCGGTCGAGCAGGGGCACGCGGCTCAGTGGATCGCCGCGGCCCGCGCGGCCGCGAGCACGGCGTCGTTGACCGGCGCCGGCCCGGTCTCGTCCCACATCCGCTGGGTGAGGACGACCACCGTCAGGTCGAGCGACGGGACGTTCGACCACGTGGTGCCGATGCCGCCGTCCCACGAGTAGCGACCGTCGTCGAGCACCGAGAGCCCGTAGCCCCAGCCTCGTCCGCCGAGCAGGTCGAAGCCGGGCCAGACGTTGGCTCGCTGCGCGGCGGTGAGCTGGTCCCGGGTCATCTCGGCGACCGTCTCCGGCGTCAGTACGCCGCCACCGCCGCGAAGCAGCAGGCGACCGAAGCGGACGACGTCGTCGACGGTGGACACCAGGCCGCCGCCGCCGTCGGGGAATGCGGGCGGATGCGACCACTGCCCGTCGGCCGGATCGTCGACGACCAGCCCGCCGGGCGTGCGCCGGTAGGACGTCGCCAGGCGGGCGGTGTCGGCCGTGTGGAAGGCGGTGTCGACCAGTCCGGCCGGGGCGAGGACGCGCTCGGTCAGCACGTCGGCGAACGAATGCCCGGCCACCCGCGCGGCCAGCACGCCGAGGACCTGGGAGCCGGTCTGGTACAGCCACCGCTCCCCCGGCTGGGCCAGCAACGGCAGTTCGCCGAGCCGGGCGAGCCAGGTGTCCGGGGCGGGCGTCGCATCGGGTGCCGGCGGGCCGAACGTGTTGAGCGCGCGATCGGCCGCGGCGAGCACGACCGGCCACGGCGGATCGGCCATGAACATCGCGCCCTGCATGCCGAGGCCCCAGGTGAAGGTCAGCAGGTCGCGGACGGTGAACGGGCGGGCGGCGGCCTCGGTGTCGTCGAGCGGCGAATCCGGTCGCCGCAGCACCCGCCGGTCGGCCAGCTCGGGCAGCACCGACTCCACCGGCTGGCCGAGGGCGAGCGCGCCGTCCTCGACCAGGGAGAGGATCGCGGCCGCCGTCATCGGCTTGGTGATCGATGCGATCCGGAACAGCGTGTCGCGGCGCATCGGTGGCCCGCCCACCATGCTGACCCCCGCGGTGAACACGTGCATCTCGTCGCCGGTGGCCACTGCGGCGACGACTCCGGGCGCCTGCTGCTCGTCGACCGCGGCAGTCACGAGCCGGTCGATCTCGGCCAGCCCCTCGTCCGAGAAACGCATCCGGTCAACCTAGCGGGGTACGGGAAACCACACCCCGAACAGGCGAGGTTGCTCCATCGTCGGCGCCGCCCGGCGGCGGCAGCCTGAATACATGATCACCGAAACCGGCCCCGCCGTCTGGCAGGCTGACAACGCGATGACCCGACACCTGCCCGGCTGGCTGGCGCAACCGTTCCGACGGCGGACGTGGGCGGAGTTCCTCTATGCCGTCGTCGCGCTGCCCATCGGGATCGCCGGCTTCGTCTTCACCGTCGTCGCCCTCTCGGTGAGCGCCGGGCTGCTGGTCACCTTCGTCGGCCTGCCGCTGCTCGCGGTGACCGGCCTGGCGAGCCGCTACACCGGGTCGGGGCTGCGCCGGTTGGCCAACCGCTTGGTACGTGCCGGCATCGCGCCTCCGCAGCCGTTCCGGGCCAACCCGGGGGTGCTCGGCTGGATCGGGTCCTGCCTCGGCGACGGCACCGCGTGGCGGGCCCGGCTCTACCTGCTGCTCAAGCTCCCGCTCGGCGTGCTGAGCTTCATGGTCGCGCTGGTGTTCTGGGTCTACGGCCTGGGTGGCGTCACCTATGCCACCTGGCAGCCATTCCTGGGCTGCAACCGCACCTCGGACGGCAAGTGCCACCACGCGATCGGGTTCACCGACAGCTGGCAGGCGGACACGCCGTTCCGGATCCTGCTCGTGAGCCTGGCCGGGCTCGTGCTGCTGGTCACCGCGCCGTGGGCGGTCCGCGCGGTGGTCGGGCTGGACAAGATCGTGATGCGCGGCCTGCTCGGCCCGACGGCCGACCCGAACCGCGTGGCCGAGCTCGAGCGCACCCGGGCCGCCGCGGTCGACGACTCGGCCGCCACCCTGCGCCGCATCGAGCGCGACCTGCACGACGGCGCGCAGGCCCGGCTCGTGGCGCTGGCCATGAACGTCGGACTGGCCCGGGAGAAGCTGGCCGAGGGCGGTGACCCGGCCGAGGCGACACGCCTGCTCGACACCGCGCACACGACGGCCAAGGAGGCCATCGTCGAGCTGCGCGACCTCGCCCGCGGCATCCACCCGCCCGTCCTGGACGCGGGCCTGGACCTCGCGCTCGCCACGCTCGCCTCGCACAGTGCGGTGCCCGTACGGCTCACCAGCGAGATCACCGACCGCCCGGAACCGGCCATCGAGACCATGGCCTACTTCTGCGCGGCCGAGCTGCTCGCGAACGTCGCCAAGCACAGCGGCGCTCAGCACGCGTGGGTCGACACCCGGACGTCCGGCGGGCGGCTGTGGCTGCGGGTCTCAGACGACGGCCGCGGCGGCGCGCACACCGGCGGCAGCGGCACCGGGCTGGCCGGGCTGGCCGACCGGATCGCGACCGTCGACGGGCGGCTGACCGTCGACAGCCCGCCCGGCGGCCCGACCGCCGTCACCATCGACGTCCCGTTGCGGACCGCAGGGAGCAGCTCGTGAGGATCGTCATAGCGGAGGACAACGCGATCCTGCGCGACGGCCTCTCCGGACTGCTCACCGACCGCGGCCACGAGGTCGTGGCCGCGGTCGGTGACGGCGACACGCTGCGCTCGTCCGCGTCAGCGTACCGGCCCGACGTCTGCGTCGTCGACATCCGGATGCCGCCGAGCTTCACCGACGAGGGCCTGCGGGCGGCGATCGCGGTCCGCCGGGAACTCCCCGACGTCGGCGTGCTGGTGTTCTCGCAGTACATCGAGACGCGCTACGCGGCCGAACTGCTCGCCGGGTCGGCGCGGGGTGTCGGCTACCTGCTGAAGGACCGGGTCGCCGACGTCCGCGAGTTCGTCGACGCCCTCACCCGGGTGGCCGCCGGCGGCACCGCGCTCGATCCCGAGGTCGTCGCCCAGCTGCTCGGCGCGAGCCGGCGCGATGGGCCGGGCCGGCTCACGCCGCGCGAGCGGGAGGTGCTGGAGCGGATGGCCGAGGGCCTGTCGAACGCCGGCATCGCCGCCGCCCTGGTCATCTCCGAGCGGGCGGTCGAGAAGCACGTCGCGAACATCTTCACGAAGTTCGACCTCCCGCCGTCGGAGAGCGACAACCGCCGGGTGCTGACCGTCCTGCGCTACCTGCAGTCCTGACCGCCGGCCGGGCGCAGGAACTGGGCCAGCGACGCCGTCCCGGCGGTCAGCCCGGCCAGCACCCAGAGGCTCACGACGAAGGCGTGCACGGGCGCTCCGCCGGCGAAGAACACCAGCCCGATCACGGCCACGCCGAGCGCCCCGCCGACCTGCTGGGCGGTGGAGAGCACGCCGGCGGCCGCACCGGCCTGGGCCGGGTCGACGCCGGCCAGCACCGCCGCGGAGAGCGGCACGAGCACCGCCCCGATCCCGAAGCCGACCAGCGCCAGCCCGGGGGCGAGCTCCCACGCCGACCCGGCGTGCGCGGCCTCGGCCAGCACGATCGCGCCGGCGGCGACGAGCACCGCGCCGAGCGCGAGCACCTGGTGGCCCAGCTTCTGGGCCAGCGGCGTCGCGACCAACAGCGCCGCGAAGTAGCCGATGCCGACCGCGACGAACACGACGCCGGAGAACAGCGCCGAGTAGCCGCGTCCCTGCTGCAGGTACAGCGCGAGGACGAAGAAGAACGACGGCGGGACGAGCGAGAACGTCATCGCGGTCAGCGAACCGATCGCGAACGACCGCCCGCGGAACAACGCGAGCTCGACCAGCGGTGCGCGACCGCCGCGCGAGCGACGGTGCTGCTGCGCCACGAAGGCCGCGCCGAGGACAGGCGCCGCGGCCAGGTTGAGCCACGTCCACAGCGGCCAGCCGTGCTCGCGCCCCTCCACGAGCGGCAGGACCAGCGCGGTGACGGCGGCGGTGCCGAGCAGCGTCCCGGCGAGGTCGAGCCGGGCCCGCGCCCCGCGGGACTCGGGCACGACCCGGCCGACGAGCGGCAGGGCCAGTAGCCCGACCGGCACGTTGATGAGGAAGATCGCCCGCCAGCCGAGGCCGAGGACATCGGCCTGGATGAGCGCGCCGCCGACGAGCTGGCCGAGCACGCCCGCGATGCCCATCGCGAAGCCGTAGGCGGCGAAGGCGGTCCCGCGCCGCTCACCCTCGTAGGTGGTGCCGAGGATCGCCAGCACCTGCGGGGTCAGCAGCGCCCCGGCGGCGCCTTGCAGCATGCGGGCCGCGACCAGGACGCCGGCCGTCGGCGCCAGGCCGCAGGCCAGCGAGGTGAGGGTGAACAGGGCGAGGCCGAGCGCGAACACGCGCCGCCGGCCGTAGAGATCGCCGAGGCGTCCGCCGGTGATCATGCCAGCGGCAAAGGTGAGGCCGTAGCCCGCCACCACGAGCGAGAGGGTGGCCGGCCCGGCGTGCAGGTCCGCGTGGATCGCCGGCAGGGCCACGTTGACGATGAAGAAGTCGAGGAAGGTGACGAACGTGCCGGCGAGCACCACGAGCAGCGGCGCCCAACCGGTCACGTCGGCCGGCCGAGTGGTCGGCCGGGCCAACGTGGCGGTGGTCATCGGGTCTCCTTGAGTGATGGTGGTCGGGTCAGGCGGGGACGCGGTCGAGGAAGCCGAGCACCGAGCTGATCCGCCCGTCGGCGTCGGTGGTCACGACGTCGAAGCCGACGACGAGCGGCTCGGCGCCCACCGGTCCGAGGCCCCAGCTGAAGCGGGCGATGTCGTGGTGCGCGTCGACCGGGCCGATCGGCGTGAAGGCGAAGCCCGGGAACTGCTCCTGAACGGCGGCGATGGTGGAGTTCAGCGCATCCAGGCCCTCGACGTCGACGAGCGGGTCGGTGTACGTGGCGTCGGCGGTCCAGTGCGCGGCGAGCAGCGCCCGGCGGGTCGCGGCGTCGGTCTCGTTCCAGCAGGCGAGGTAGCGGTCGAGGAGGTCGGACATGGCGAAATCCCTTTCGGATCGGGCTTTGCGGTTCGGACGCCGACGATCGTGCGGGCCGGCGCCGCGGCCCGTCGATTCCCTCCGAGGTAATGCCGGCCGCCCTTACCTGTCAGGTAATCGCCCTGGTTTGCGGTGCCGGATAACGTCGCGCACATGACGACCACCGCCCCGGCGCGCCCGGTCGGCCAGCTGCTGCGCGAGTGGCGGGAGCGGCGCCGGCTCAGCCAGCTCGAGCTCTCGATCCAGGCCGAGATCTCGACCCGGCACCTGAGCTTCGTCGAGACCGGCCGGTCCCGCCCGACCCCGGAGATGATCGTGAAGCTGACCGAGCACCTGGACGTGCCGCTGCGGGAGCGCAACCAGTTGCTGCTCGCCGGCGGGTACGCGCCGCGCTACCCGCAGCACCAGCTGGACGCGCCCGAGCTGGCCGGGGTCCGGGAGGCGATGCGGCTCGTCCTCGCCGGCCATGAGCCCTACCCGGCCCTGCTGATCAACCGGTGGTGGGAGCTGCTCGACGCCAACGCGGCCGTCCCGCTGATGATCGCCGGCTGCGCGCCGCACCTGCTGGAGCCACCGGTGAACGTCCTGCGACTGTCACTGCACCCGGACGGCATGGCGCCGCGCATCGTCAACCTGGCGCAGTGGCGGGCCCACCTGCTCGAGCAGGTCCGCCGGCGGGCCGAGCAGACCGGCGACGAGCGCCTGCGCGACCTGCACGGCGAGCTGATGGGTTACCCGGGCGGCTTCGACCCGACGCTGCCGACCAGCAACGTCGTCCTACCGCTGCGGCTGCGCCACGAGTCCGGCGAGCTGTCGTTCTTCTCGATCGCCGCCACCGTCGAGACCGCGGCCGACGTCACGGTCGAGGAGCTGGTGATCGAGTCGTTCTACCCGGCCGACCTCGAGACGGCGCAGCGCCTGCGCGCGCTCGTCTGAGGCGCGAACGCGGGCTCCCAGGATGCGTGACGGCGGCCCGCGTCGGCTGGGCACACCAAGCTTCGGGATTTGTCGTACCCGCGTCGTACGACAGATCTCGAACTCGCCTGTGGACCTCGAACAGGTGCGCTTGTACCAGTAATGCGCTCGGCTACCGCGCGGAATGGTGGCGGTGCCGGCGGTAGCGCAGCAGCCAGGTGATCAGCGCGCCGAGCACGGCCGCGATCAGGATCGCGATGTAGAGCGGCGCCTTGACCTCCGGGATGATCAGCCGGATCTTGACCGACCGCGAGTTCTCCGCGATGAAGATGATCACCAGGACGAAGAGCAGGCCGCCGAGGATCTGCCCGACCGACACCGGCCGTTTCTTCTCGGCCGGTCCCGGGCCCGGCGGGGTCGGCGGCTCGTTGTACTGCTCGTAGGACGGTCCGGGAGCGTTCATGCCCGTGCCCTACCCCGGGACGACGCCGCCCTACCCGCTAGAGCAGGACGAGATCGTCGCGGTGCACGAGTTCGCGGCGGAACTCGGCCGGCAGTTCGGTGGTCTTGTGGCCGAGCAGCGGCGGCAGGTCGGCGGCGTCGTAGCCGATCAGGCCGCGGGCGACCGGCACGCCGTCCGGGCCGACCAGATCGACCGGCTCGCCCGAGTAGAAGTCGCCCTCGACGCCGGTGACACCGGCCGGCAGCAGCGACATGCGGCGCTGCACGACGGCGGCGACGGCCCCGGCGTCGAGTACCAGCCGGCCGCGCGGCGTGGTCGCGTGCCGCAGCCAGAACAGCCGCGACGCGCTGCGATCGCCGGCCGGGTGGAACAGGGTGCCCGAGCCGCCCTGCAGCGCGTCGACGATCCGGTTCGCCGACGACAGCACGACGGGGATGCCCTCGCTGGTGGCGATGGCGGCGGCGTCGATCTTCGTCACCATGCCACCCGAACCGACGTGGCTGCCCGACCGCGAGACGTCAACGCCGTCCAGCTGGGCCATGGACGCGACCTCGGCGATGAACTCCGACCCGGGCCGGCCGGGCTTGCCGGTGTAGAGGCCGTCGACGTCGGTGAGCAGCACGAGCGCGTCGGCGTTCACCAGGTGGGCAACGAGCGCGGCCAGCCGGTCGTTGTCGCCGAACCGGATCTCGTGCGTGGCGACGGTGTCGTTCTCGTTCACGATCGGGATCACGCCGAGGGCGAGCAGCCGCTCGAGGGTGCGGTCGGCGTTGCGGTAGTGGCCCCGGCGGTGCAGGTCGTCGGCGGTGAGCAGCACCTGCCCGACCTGCCGGCCGTGCCGGGCGAACGACGCCGCGTACCGCTCGGCCAGCAGGAGCTGGCCGACGCTGGCCGCGGCCTGCTGGGTGGCGAGGTCGCGGGGGCGGGTGCGCAGGCCGAGCGGTCCGATGCCGGCCGCGATCGCCCCCGAGGACACCAGCACGACCTGCTGCCCGGCGCCCACCCGCGCGGCGATCGCGTCGACGATCGCATCCAGCCGCTGCGGGTCGAGGCGCCCGCGCGAGGTCAGCGACGACGAGCCGACCTTGACGACCGTCCGCCGGGCCGCCGCGACCGCGTCCCGCGTCATTCGGAACCCAGGCCCTCGTCAGCGTGCTCGTCCCCGCTGCGCCGCGCCTTCTTGGCCGCCAGCCGCTCCTCGGCCCGGGTCCGGTGCGACGTTGCGAGCCGCTCGTCGAAGCCGCGGCGGGTCGGCGCGTAGGCCTCCTCGTCGACCCCGCCGGTGGGCTCGAAGTCGAAGGTGACGTCCCCGATCGTGACGGCGGCGCCGCGCTCGGCGCCGATCTTGGCCAGCTCGTCCTCGACGCCGAGCCGCTTGAGCCGGTCGGCGAGGTAGCCGACGGCCTCGTCGTTCTGGAAGTCCGTCTGCCGCACCCAGCGCTCGGGCTTGGCACCGCGGACCACGAACCCGTCCGGCACCTGGGGATCCGGCTCGACGGTGAAGCCGGCGTCGTCGACCGCCTTCGGGTGCAGGACGATGCGGGCCTCGATCGGCGGACGGGCGGCCCGATCGGCATCGACCGCTTCGGCGAGGGCGAAGGTGAGCGCCCGCAGCCCTTCGTGCGCGACCGCCGAGATCTCGAACACCCGCAGTCCGCGGGCCTCGAGTTCGGGGCGCACCATCTCGGCGAGTTCGCGCGCCTCGGGCACGTCGATCTTGTTCAGCGCGACGAGGCGCGGCTTGGCCAGCAGCGCCCCGAACGTGCCCTCGTACTGCGCGAGCTCGGACTCCAGCGCGTCGAGGTCGCTGAGCGGGTCGCGCCCCGGCTCGAGGGTGGCGCAGTCGAGGACGTGCAGCAGCACCGCGCAGCGCTCGACGTGGCGCAGGAAGTCGAGGCCGAGGCCCTTGCCGGCCGCGGCGCCGGGGATCAGGCCGGGGACGTCGGCGACGGTGAAGGTGGTGTCACCGGCGCTGACCACGCCGAGGTTCGGCACGAGCGTGGTGAACGGGTAGTCGGCGACCTTGGGTCGGGCGGCGGAGATGGCGGCGATGAGCGATGATTTCCCGGCGCTCGGATAGCCGACCAGGCCGACGTCGGCCACGCTCTTGAGCTCCAGGACGAGATCGCGGGTCTCGCCCGGCTCGCCGAGCAGGGCGAACCCGGGCGCCTTGCGCCGGGTCGAGGCGAGGGCGGCGTTGCCGAGGCCGCCCCGGCCACCCTGCGCCGCGACGAAGCGGGTGCCGATGCCGGTGAGGTCGGCGAGCAGTTCGCCCCGCTCGTCCAGCACGACGGTGCCGTCGGGGACGCTCAGCTCGAGGTCGGCCCCCTCGGCGCCGCTGCGGTTGCTGCCGGCACCCTGCTTGCCGTTACCAGCCTTCTGGTGCGGGTGGTGGTGGAAGTCGAGCAGCGTGTGGACGTTGCCGTCGACGACGAGCACGACGTCGCCGCCCCGGCCGCCGTTGCCGCCGTCCGGGCCGCCGAGCGGCTTGAACTTCTCGCGATGGATGGACGCGACCCCGTGGCCACCGTTGCCGGCCGTCAGGTGCAGCACGACGCGATCGATGAAGCTCGTCATGCCGCTCCCCTCGTCTCCTGGTCGCCAAAGGTGTTGAACAGCCGAAGGGCGGCTCCCGGTCGCCCGGGGCCGCCCAACGGAGGAGTTGTTACTGACCGGTCAGACGGCGTGCGCCTCGGCCGGGACGATGTTCACGGTCTTGCGCCCGCGGGAGAGGCCGAACTGCACGGCCCCCGCCTCGAGGGCGAACAGCGTGTCGTCCTTGCCGCGGCCGACGCCGGCGCCGGGGTGGAACTTGGTGCCGCGCTGGCGGACGAGGATCTCGCCGGCCTTCACCGTCTGGCCGCCGAAGCGCTTGACACCCAGGAACTGTGGGTTCGAGTCGCGGCCGTTACGGGAGCTGGACGCGCCCTTCTTGTGAGCCATGGTGTGCCAATCCCTTACTTGGAGCTGATCGCGGTGACGCGCAGCTCGGTCAGCTTCTGACGGTGACCCTGCCGCTTGTGGTAGCCGGTCTTGTTCTTGTACTTGTGAATGCGGATCTTGGGGCCCTTGGTCTGCGCAACGACCTCGGCGGTGACCTTGGCGGTGGCGAGCTTGTCGGCCTCATGGGTGACGGCGGTGCCGTCGACGAGCAGGATCGCGGACAGCGCGATCTCGGCGCCGGGCGCGGCGTCGAGCTTCTCGACCGAGATCACATCGCCCTCGGCGACCTTGTACTGCTTGCCGCCGGTCTTGACGATGGCGTACACGGGATCCACTCCTCGAACAGTGCTGGTGCTGCGGCGCGTCGATTCGCGGCGCTCATAGCGAGGCCCACCTCGCGATGGGCCGTTGTTCAGATTACGGCACCGGCCTCCGGATCGGCAAAACGCCCCCACTACGGTGTCCGCGTGCGAGTCACGACCGTGCCCTGGGACCACCCGGACGCCGAGGAACTGCGGGCCGCGCAGCGGGTCGAGATCGCCGGCCGTTACGGCCGTCCGGACTCCGAGCCCGGGGTGGCGCCGTCCGCGTCCGACATCGCCCACTTCGTGGTGGCTTACGACCCGTCGGCGGTCGGCTGTGGCGGCCTGCGTCGCCTCGACGAGCGGACCGGCGAGATCAAGCGCATGTACGTCCGGCCCGACCGGCGGGGCACCGGGATCGCCGCGGCCGTGCTGGTTGCGCTCGAGAGCCACGCCCGCGACCTGGGCTGGACCCATCTGCGCCTGGAGACCGGCGACCAGCAGCCGGACGCGGTGGCTTTCTACACCCGCGCCGGCTACCGGCCGATCCCCCGGTTCGGGGCCTACGCCGCCGAACCGTCCTCCCTCTGCTTCGAGCGCCCGATCGGCTAGCTGCCGGTCGCAACCGGCGGTCCGGCCGGGCGGCTCGCCGCCCGCCGCCGACGGCGCGGTGCCGCGGCCACCGGCTCGGGCTCGGGCGCCGGCCCCGGCTCGGCTGCCGGCTCGGGCTCAGCCGCTGCCTCGGGCTCGGCCGCCGGGCGCCCCCCGTTCGGCGACGCGTCGGCGCCGGACTGGGCGTCGAAGGCCGCCGCCACGAGGCCGCTGGCCAGCGCGGCCAGACCACCGTCGGACGCGTCGTCGGTCTCGCCGTCCTCGCCGGCCGCCGCGCGGTGGATCGCCGCGATGGCCGCATTCGCCGCCCGACGCTGCTCCTCCGACGCGGCCGGGGAGAGCTCCTCCGGCTCCGGAGCCGCCGCGGCGCGTCCACCCCGCTTGCGCCGGCTCGACTTGCCGGCCGGCCGGTCGTCCTCGCCCGCGGCCGACCCACCACCGGCCTTGTCGACCGGCTCGGTGTGCACGATGACCCCGCGACCGTGGCAGACCTCGCAGGTCTCGCTGAAGGCCTCGAGCAGCCCCTCGCCGACCCGTTTGCGGGTCATCTGCACGAGCCCGAGCGAGGTGACCTCGGCGACCTGGTGCTTCGTGCGGTCGCGGCCCAGGCACTCGGTGAGGCGCCGCAGCACGAGCTCACGGTTCGACTCGAGCACCATGTCGATGAAGTCGATGACCACGATGCCGCCGACGTCGCGCAGCCGCAGCTGCCGGACGATCTCCTCGGCCGCCTCGAGGTTGTTGCGGGTCACCGTCTGCTCGAGATTGCCGCCCGCCCCGACGAACTTGCCGGTGTTGACGTCGATGACCGTCATGGCCTCGGTCCGGTCGATCACCAGCGAGCCACCGGAGGGCAGCCAGACCTTGCGGTCGAGCGCCTTCATGAGCTGCTCGTCGACCCGCAGGTCGTGGAACAGGTCGGTGTTCGTGGCGTGCTTGGAGATCCGGGCCGCGAGGTCCGGAGCGACCCCGCCGATGTACTCGGAGACGGTCTGCCAGGCCTCCTCGCCCTGCACCACGAGGGACTTGAAGTCCTCGTTGAAGACGTCGCGGACGACCCGGGTCGCGAGGTCGGGCTCGCCATGGACCAGCGTCGGCGCCGATTTCGTCTGCCCGGCCTTCTTCTCGATCGACTCCCACTGCGCCTTGAGGCGCTCGACGTCGCGGGTGAGGTCCTCCTCGCTCGCGCCCTCGGCGGCGGTGCGGACGATGACGCCGGCGTCCTCGGGGACGATCTTCTTCAGGATCGCCTTGAGGCGGTGCCGCTCGGTGTCCGGCAGGCGCCGGCTGATGCCGGTCATGCCGCCACCGGGCACGTACACCAGGAACCGCCCGGGCAGCGACACCTGGCTGGTGAGCCGGGCGCCCTTGTGCCCGATCGGGTCCTTGGTGACCTGGACGAGGACCGTGTCACCGGACTTGAGGGCGTGCTCGATGGCCCGCGACTTGCCCTCGAGGCCGGCGGCGTCCCAGTTGACCTCGCCGGCGTAGAGGACGCCGTTGCGCCCCTTGCCGATATCGACGAAGGCCGCCTCCATGGACGGCAGGACGTTCTGCACCCGACCGAGGTAGACGTTGCCGACGTAGGACGTGGCGCTGGCCCGGGTGACGTAGTGCTCGACGAGGATGCCGTCCTCGAGCACCGCGATCTGGGTGCGGTCGCCGGCCTGGCGGACGGCCATCACGCGGTCGACGGCCTCGCGCCGGGCCAGGAACTCGGCCTCGGTGACGATCGGCGCGCGGCGGCGGGTGGTCTCGCGACCGTCCCGGCGGCGCTGCCGCTTGGCCTCGAGCCGGGTCGAGCCCTTGACGCCCTTCACCCCGTCATCGGCCGGCTTCGGCTCGCGGACGTGCACGACGGTGTTCGGCGGGTTGTCGTCACCGTCGTCGCCGTCCCCGGCGGCACCGGAGCGGCGGCGGCGCCGGCGGCGGCGGGTCCCGGTCTCGCCGGTCTCGTCGCCCCCGTCGGTGGCGGCCTCCTCGGCGCCGTCTCCGGTGTCGTCGGCGGCAGCCTCCTCGGTCTCTTCGGAGTCGGCCCCGTCCGCGGATCGGGCTCCGCCGCGTCCGCGCCGCCCGCGGCGGCGGCGCCGCCGCGCGCCGGTGGCCTGCTCGGCCGCGGTCTCGCGGACGTCCTCGGGCTCGGCGGTGAGGTCCTCGAGATCCTCGGCGGCGGTGATGTCGGCATCGCCCGGGGTCGGCTCGTCGGCGGCCGGCTCCTCCGCGGCAGCCGGTGCCGCCTTCTTGGCCGGGCGGCGGCGGCGCGTCGGCGCGTCCTCGACCGGGGCGACGAACAGGACGCCGGGGGCGACCATAGCCGGGGCAACGCTCTCGGCGCCGGCTGCGGCCTCGTTCGGGGCGTCGGCGGCCGCGGCGGCCTTCTTCGCGGTGCGTTTGCGGGCCGGCTTCTTGGCCGGGGCCGGCTCGTCGGCCGCCTCGCCCGGGACGGTTTCGGTGGGGGCTTCGACCGCGGCCGCGGCCTCGGCGGCCAGCTTGGTGGCCCGTTTGGTCGGTGTCTTCTTCGCAGTGGCCTTCTTGGCCGCGGCCTTCGGCGAAGCGGATTTGTTCGCGGGGGCCTTCTTCGGCGCTTCGTCGGCGGCGGCCGACTCGCCAGCGGGCGGGGTGGCTTTGCGGGGGGCCCGCTTGCGCGGCGCGGGGGGTGCCTCGTCTGCGGCGGGAGCTTCGGCGGCGGCCTCGGGCGCGGCCTTGGCCGCGGCCTTGCGGGGGGCCCGCTTGCGGGGAGCCGCGGGTTCCGCGGCGGGATTGGTCGCTTCGGTGCTGTCGGATTCGAGCATGTGCTCGGGTCACTCCGTTTCGGCCTCCGGGCGCGGTCCGCGAGTGATTCGCGAGACCGCGACCGCGCAGAGGCGGTTGTGGCGGACACCTGCCGGGTCAGGCCGGGCCGCGAAGTCTGCTTCGGGTCACGAAGTCCGTGGCCCGGTGGGTGGTGCGGTGGAGCTACGGCGTCGCCGTCACGTGTGCACGGTCGATGGCCAGAGGGTCACCAATCGCACCCTGCGCATCGAGCGGTCCCTGCGCCAGGCGGACCGCGAGAGGCGGTGCGGCCGGGGCGAGACCGGCGACGGCACGCAGTGCCGCGACGACATCGTCGGGTCGGACAGTCGGGGTCACCTGCTGTACGACCACCTCGAGTATCGCACGTCCGGGTTCATCCCCCGCCGACGCCGCACCGGAGACGGTCGCCCGCAGGACGGGCGCGCGGGTGTCGACGACCCGCCGGCCGCTCTTGGTGAGGCGTTCGATACCGACCTCGTCCCGGGCCAGGAACTGGTCGACGGCGTCGCGGACGGCGGCCACGGGCAGGTCCGGGAACTCGATCCGCCAGGCCGAGGCGTGCATCCGGTCGGCGAGCGAGCCCGGCCCGGCCGGCACCGTCTCCACGATGTCGAGGCCGTCCGGCAGGGCGGCGTCGAGATCGGCCCGCAACTGCTCGAGGTCCACCGGCTGCGCCAGCCCGATCTCGAGGTACTCGGCCTCGCTGGCCACGCCGGTCGGCGACGCACCGACGTAGCTGATCTTGGGGTGGGGGGTGAACCCGGCCGAATAGGCCATCGGCACCTGGGCCCGGCGCAGAGCCCGCTCGAAGGCCCGGGCGAAATCCCGGTGCGAGGTGAAGCGCAGCCGGCCCCGCTTGGCGTAGCGGATCCGGACCCGCTGCACCACGGGCGGGGGCGGCGGGCCTTCCGGGACGCGGCGGGCCATGCCCCCGAGTCTGCCAGCCGCCGTCCGCCCGGCGCGTCGGCGCTCTGGTGCGGTCGGGCCGCCGGCGGTTCGATCACGTGTTCCTGCCGGAGCGTTCCCCGACCGGCCGTCCAGCAACGCCACCGCAGGAAGACGCGATCGGCAACCGTCCGTCGCCGCCGCTTCTCCCCGGAAATGACCGCTTCCGCTACCGCCGAGCGACCATTTCCGGGGAAGAGCTCACCCGAAGGCTCGACTTTCGCGCGCCCGAGCGAGCGCAATGGTTCAGGCTTTGGGAGCCAGCGGTAGCAGCGACCGCCCGGTCGGGCCGACCTGGATGTCGGTGCCGAGATTCGAGCAGACGCCGCAGTCGAAGCACGGGGTCCAGCGGCAGTCGTCCTGCTCGAACTCGCCCAGCGCGTCCTGCCAGTCATCCCAGAGCCACTGCTTGTCCAGCCCGGAATCGAGGTGATCCCAGGGCAGCACCTCGTCGGCGTCCCGCTCACGGGTGGTGTACCAGCCGACGTCGACCCCGACGGCGTCCGCCGCGGTCATCCAGCGGGCGAAGGAGAAGTGCTCCGACCACCCGTCGAAGCGGCCGCCGTCGCGCCAGACCTGCTCGATCACCGCACCGACCCGCCGGTCGCCACGCGACAGCAGCCCTTCGACCAGGGAGGGCTCGCCGTCGTGATAGCGCATGCCGACGTTGCGGCCGAGCGACTTGTTCGCGTTGATCGCCGCCCGCAGCTTGGCCAGCCGGGCGTCCACGACGTCCGGGGCGGCCTGCGCGGCCCACTGGAACGGCGTGTGCGGCTTGGGCACGAACCCGCCGATGGAGACGGTGCAGCGGATGTCTTTGTGCCCGGCGGCCTCGCGGCCGGCTCGGATCACGTCGTGGGCCATCTCGGCAATCTCGAGGACGTCCTCGTCGGTCTCCGTCGGCAGCCCGCACATGAAGTACAGCTTCACCTGCCGCCAGCCCTGGCCGTAGGCGGCCGAGACCGTCCGGATCAGGTCCTGCTTCGACACCATCTTGTTGATCACGCGGCGCAGCCGCTCCGAACCGCCCTCCGGGGCGAAGGTGAGCCCCGAGCGCCGGCCGTTGCGGGAGAACTCGTTGGCCAGGTCGATGTTGAACGCGTCGACCCGGGTGGACGGCAGCGAGAGCCCGACCTTCTCGCCCTCGTAGCGGTCGGCCAACTGCTTGGCGAGCGGGCCGATCTCGCTGTGGTCGGCCGAGGAGAGCGACAGCAGCCCGACCTCCTCGAAGCCGGTCGCGGCCAGGCCGTTGCGCACCATCTCGCCGATGCCGTCGATCGACCGCTCCCGCACCGGGCGGGTGATCATCCCGGCCTGGCAGAACCGGCAGCCGCGGGTGCAACCGCGAAAGATCTCGACCGACATGCGCTCGTGCACCGACTCGGCCATCGGGACGAGCGGCGTCTTGGGGTACGGCCACTCGTCGAGGTTCATGACGGTGTGCTTGGTGACCCGCTCCGGCACGCCCGGCCGGTTCGGGGTGACGGACGCGATCCGGCCGTCGGGCAGGTAGCTGACGTCGTAGAAGCGCGGGACGTACACGCCGCCGGTCGCGGCGAGGCGCAGCAGCAGCTCGTCCCGGCCGCCCGGCGAGCCGGCGGCCTTCCAGTCGCGGACGACGTCGGTGATCGCGCCGACCGCCTGCTCCCCGTCGCCGAGCACGGCCGCGTCGACGAAGTCGGCGATCGGCTCGGGGTTGAACGCGGCGTGCCCGCCGGCCACCACGACCGGGTGCGACTCGTTCCGGTCGGCGGCGTGCAGCGGGATGCCGGCCAGGTCGAGCGCGGTCAGCAGGTTCGTGTAGCCGAGCTCGGTCGAGAACGAGACCCCCAGCAGGTCGAAGGCGCCGACCGGGCGGTGCGCATCGACGGTGAACTGGCTGATGCCGTGTTCGCGCAGCAGCGCCTCGAGGTCGGGCCAGACGGCGTAGGTGCGCTCGGCCAGCGCGTCCGGGCGCTCGTTGAGGACCTCGTACAGGATCTGCACGCCCTGGTTCGGCAGCCCGACCTCGTACGCGTCCGGGTACATCAGGGCCCAGCGGACGGCGACCGAGTCCCAGTCCTTGACCGTCGAGTTCAGCTCACCGCCGACGTACTGGATCGGCTTGCTGACGCGCGGCAGCAACGGCTCGAGGGCCGGGAACAGACTCTCTACGGACACGCCGTCCTACTGTACGGGGCGTCAGGCGGTCGGCTTGCCGTACTTCAACAGCCACTCGTAGAAGAAGTGGTCGAGGTTGCGGTGCGCGACCTTCGCCGCGTAGGCGCGGAACTGACCGACCGAGGCCGTCCCGTACGCGTGCGCCCGCACCCAGCCCCGCATGATCGCGAAGAACGTCCGGCTGCCGACCTTCTGCCGCAGGGCCTCCAGCGTGCCGGCGCCCCGGTCGTAGATCGAGTTGCTGAAGATGCCCGCCGCGTTCCCCGGGCGGGCCGGCGGCGGCAGCCATTCGACCGTGTCCGACGCGGGGTGCGCCATGAGGTCGCGCAGGTGCTGGGCCGCGGTCTTGCCGCCGCTGTGCTCGTCCCACAGCCAGCTGGAGAACTCGGCGAAGCCCTCGTTGAGCCAGATGCTGCGCCACCGGTGCAGGGTCACGTCGTCGCCGTACCACTGGTGGGCCAGCTCGTGCGACAGCGTGGCGACGTCCGACGCGCGGTCGAAGACGGGACGGGTCGCCGTCTCCAGCGCGTAGCCGACCGACGGCGCGTTGTCGACGATCGCCCCGACCTGGCCGAACGGGTACTTGCCGTACACCTTGCTGAAGTAGTCGACGATGGCCGGCAGCTTCGCAAGGACCGGGTCGGCCTTCGCTCGCTGGGACGGGTCGACGGCGATGAAGTACGGCACGCCGCCCGGGGTCTTTCCCGTCCGCACGTCGAACTTGCCGATGGTCGCGGTGACCAGGTAGCTCGACACCGGCTGGCTCAGCCGCCACCGCCACGTCGTCTTGCCGTTGGCGTGCGTCTTGCCGAGGTAGGCGCCGTTCGAGACGACCGTGGTGCCCTGCGGGACGGTCGCGGTCACCGAGTAGGTGGCCTTGTCCGACGGCATGTCGTTGACCGGGAACCAGGTGGGTGAGCCCTGCGGCTCGCTGGCCACGAACGCGCCGTCCGGGGTGGTGATGAAGCCGTCCGGCGAGCCGTCCGGATCGGTGACGTGGTGCACCGTTCCGGCGTAGGTGACGTCGACGGTGAAGTACTCGTTCGGGTGCAGCGCCCTGGGCGGGGTGATCACCAGCTCCTGCACCAGCGACGCCGGCTGGCTGAACTTCGCCCGGTGCCCGTCGACGAGCACCGAGCTGACGACGAGGTTGCGGCGCAGGTCGAGGTCGAAGCGGCTCAACGCCTGGGTGGCCCGGGCGATGATGTGCGTGCGCCCGGTCAGCCGGTGCGTGGACGGCGTGTAGCCGATGCCGAGGTGGTAGTGGGCGACCCGGTAGCCGCCGTTGCCCTGCCGCGGGAAGTACGGGTCACCCCCACCGGTGGCCCCGGGGGTGGCGCCGCGCGCCGTGGCCGGCCCCGTACCGACGACGGCCCCGAGCAGGAGACTGCCGGCGATCAGGGCCGGGAGTGCACGCTTCGTCCGCATTCAAGCGATCCTGCCAGCCGCGATAAGCGTGCGCGAGGGGCTGGCAGGATCGGTCGGGTGCGTCCCGCCCCTCCCGAGCTGCTGGTGCTGGGTGGGATCGGGTCGGTGCAGTTCGGCGCCGCCTTCGCGATCAAGCTCTTCGACCAGGCCGGCCCGGGCGGCATGGTGCTGCTGCGGCTGCTGCTCTCCGCGCTGATCCTGCTGGCGATCGCCCGACCCTCGCTCCGCGGGCGACGGCCGGCCGATCTGCGCATGGCGGCCGCGTTCGGACTGGTCCTGGCCGGCATGAACTGGAGCTTCTACGAGGCCCTCGACCGGTTGCCGCTCGGCGTCGCCGTCACGATCGAGTTCACCGGGCCGTTGCTGCTCGCCGCCGTCCTGTCCCGCCGGGTGCTGGACGTCGTATGGGTGGTGCTGGCCGCCGGCGGGGTCGTCCTCCTGGCCTCGCGCGGCAGCCACGAGGGCATCCACCCGGCCGGTGTGGTGCTGGCCCTGATGGCCGCCACCCTGTGGGCTACCTACATCCTGCTGTCCCAGCGGGTCGGCGCCGCGTTCGCCCGGCTGGACGGGCTGGCCATCGCCCTCGGCGTCGGGACGCTGCTCGTCATCCCGGCCGGAATCATCCAGGGCGGTGACGCGCTGCTGCGCCCGGGCGTGCTGGGCGGCGGGCTGGCCATCGCGCTGCTGTCTTCGCTGATCCCCTACTCGCTGGAGATCATGGCGCTGCGCCGCCTCAGCGCGTACCGGTTCGGGCTGCTGATGACCCTCGAACCGGCCGTGGCGGCGCTGGCCGGGGTGATCCTGCTCAGCCAGGACGTGACGCTGGTGCTGACGATCGCGCTCGTCATGGTCGTGACGGCCAGCGTGGGGAACACGCTGACCGCCCGCCGGTTGCCGGTACCGCAGCCCGAGGCGTAGGCGCGATCAGTCGAAGGCCCGACGGCGGACGGCCTGCAGCAGCCCGATGGCCAACCCCTGGGCGAACATCGACGAACCGCCGTAGGAGACGAACGGCAGCGGCACGCCCGTCACCGGGGTGAGACCGAGGTTCATGCCGATGTTCTGGAACGCCTGGAAGGCGAACCAGCAGACCACTCCGGCGGCGACGAGGCGCCCGGCGTCGTCGGCGGCCCGGGCGATCCGAAGGCCGCGCCAGCACAGGGCGGCGAACAGGGCGATCAGCGCGCCGGCGCCGAGCAGGCCGAACTCCTCCCCCGCCACCGAGTAGATGAAGTCGGTCTGCTGTTCGGGGACGAACCCGCCGTTGGTCTGCGGCCCGTGGAACAGCCCGGTGCCGAACAGCCCGCCGTTGGCGATCGCGATCCGCGCTTGGTGCACGTTGTACGCCACGCCCTGCACGTCCGAGTTCGGGTTGGCGAAGGCCTTGAACCGGTCGAGCTGGTAGTCGTGCAGCATGCCACCCTTGACCGCGAGCACGCCGACGAGGACGGCCAGCACGAGCAGCCCGACCGTCCACCGCGCCTGGACGCCGGCCGCGATCAGCACGCCGAACACGGCGCAGGCCAGCACCATGGCCGAGCCGAGGTCGGGCTGCAGGAGGATCAGCCCGAGCGGCACCGCGACGAGGACCAGCGCGGTGAGGACGTCGCGGCCGCTGGGCGGCGCGTCCTCCTCGCGGTCGTCGCGGTAGCGGGTGAACAGCCCGGCCAGGCCGACGATGAGCCCGAGCTTCATGAACTCCGACGGCTGCAGCTCGAAGCCCCCGCCGACCCGGATCCACGCCTTCGCCCCGTTGACCGTCGTCCCGGCCACGAGCACGAGCAGCAGCCCGCCCAGGCTGCCCAGGTACACGACCGGGCCGAACAGTCGCAGCAGCCGGGCGTTGAGCCGGGACGCGCCGAGCATCAGGACGCCGGCGATCGTGAGGTTCAGCAGGTGGCGGTAGAGGAAGGACTCGCCGCTCGATTCCCGGGTGGCGGCCCAGACGAGGACGGCGCCGGCCAGCGACAGCGCGAGCGCGATCAGGGCGAGCGGGATGTCGTACCCGCGGGTGCGCCGCTCGAGCGGCATGAGCGCGGGCGTGAGCTCGAACGGGTCGCGCGGGTCGCGGGCCAGCAGCGTCATGCCGTTCCCGCCGCGCTCCGCGAACGCGGGGAGAGTTGTCGTCGCTGAGCAGGAACAACTCTCCCCGCGTTCGCGCGGACGGGGGTCATCGGTGCACCACTGTCGGCAGGTGCGTCTCGGGGCGCGAGGCCGGGATGACCGGCTCGCCGCCCGCGCCCAGCAGCCCGTCCCAGATGCGCTTGAGCATCGGCCCGGCCGCGGTCGCGCCGGTGCCCGCCTGCTCGACCATGCCGACGACCACGAACCGGGCCGTGGTGTGCCCGTTCTTCTTGTACGTGGGGCCCCAGGTCGCGAGCCAGGACGTGTCCTTCTTGCCGAACACCTCGGCCGTGCCGGTCTTGCCGCCGAGCCGGTTCTGGTACTTCGAGCCGAGGTAGGCGAACGCGCCGGACACGGCCCAGCCCCGGCTGAAGTCGAGCGACTTGGTGATGTAGTCGAACAGCTTCTGGCTCACCGGCACCCGGTTGCGGACGCGGGGCTCGATCGTCCGGACGACCTTGCCGTCCTGGTCGACCACGCCCCAGCCGAAGGTCGGGGCCCAGATGCGCCCGCCGTTGAGCATCGCCGAGTACGCGAGCGCGAGTTGCAGCGGCGACATCGTCGTCTCGCCCTGCCCGATGGACATGTCGGCGTTGTCACCGGCCCGGTAACGCCAACCGTCCGTGCAGTTCTCCCGCGCCAGTTCGGTGTAGTACGCGCGGTCGGTGCGGTTGCGGATCTCCGGGTAACCCTTGCGGGCCGCGGCGCAGTAGGCGGCCTTGTTCGCCTGCCACCGCGCCATCCGGGTCTCGCGGTCGGCGTAGCTGCCGGCGGCCTGCTCACCGGCCGGCAGGTCGACGCCGGGCGCGCGGCCGACCCCGAACTGCGCCGCCATGCGCTGCAGGTACTCGTGCGGCTTCTTGCCCTTCGCGATGCGGCCCTGGTCGGCGTAGTACTCGTTGGCCGCCGGCGCGTAGAAGAACGTGTCGCACGAGTAGCCGAGCGCGTTCTCCAGGTTGACCGGCCCGAGCACCTCGGAGTCGTAGTTCGTCTTGACCCGGCCGTCGACGGTGAGCGAGCCCGGGCAGGGGTAGGTGTCGGTCAGGTTGATCTCGTGGTGCGTGTACAGCGAGGACGACGTGATGAGCTTGAACGTCGAGCCCGGCGCGTACTCCCCGGCGATCGCCCGCGAGAGCAGCGGCGTACCGGACGACGGGTCGGTGAGCCGCCTGTAGTCCGCGACCGAGATGCCGCCGATGAACAGCTGCGGGTCGTAGGTGGGGTAGCTGGCCGCGGCCAGGATGCGTCCGGTGTTGGGGTCCATGACGATCACCGCGCCGCCGGTCGCGGGCTGGCCGGCCTTGCGGGAGTCACGGATCTGCTGGGCCAGCGACTGCTCGGCCAGCTTCTGCACGTCGAGATCGATGCTGGTGACGAGCGTGTCGCCCTGCTCGGCCGGCACCTGCGCCCCCATCCGGACGGTGTAGCCTTGCGGGTTCAGCTGCACGAGCTGCTTGCCGTCGACCCCGCGCAGCACCGCGTCGTACTGCTGCTCGAGACCGCTGGCGCCGATGGTGTCGGCGTCGTTGAGCGCGCGGTTGGCCTTCTTGTCGTCCGCGGTGATCTCGCTCGTATACCCGAGGACGTGTGCGGCCAGGCTGCCGTGCGGGTACTCGGGCAGGGTCACCGTCTGGACCGCGACCCCCGGGTACTGTTCGCGGTGCTCGCTGACGGCCAGCACCACCCCGGTCGGCGCGCCGGTCGCGACCGGCACCGGCTGGTAGGGCTGGCCCGTCCAGCACGGGGCCGGGACCTTCGGCGAGCACGGGGTGATCTCCTTGCCCAGCGTCACCGCATCGACGCCGAGCAGCCCGGCCAGCCGGGACAGGACACCCGCCCCCTTGTCCGGCAGCTTCTGCAGCAGGTCGCGGTCGACGGTGATCACCTGGGTGGAGGTGTTGGCCACCAGCGGGCGGCCGCGGGCGTCGACGATCAGACCGCGCGGGGCCGGCACGACGATGTAGCCGTCGTGCAGCAGGTGGGCGCTCTGCACCGGCTTGTTGGGGTCGAGCAGCTGGACGTAGTAGAGGCGGGCGAAGAGGGTCAGCATCATCGACACCACCAGGGCGACGACGATCCCGAGCCGGCCCGGACGCGGCCCGGCGCGCTAGCCACGCCGCGAGCCGATCGCGAGGTCGGTGAACACCGGGTGCGGGGCGCGCAGCACGTCGCTGTCGAGCATCCGCCGGACGATCGCGACCACGGCGATCGCGACCAGCACGTCCACGCCCATCGCCGGCGCGGTGTAGACGGCGACGTCGCGCAGCGTGCCGCCGCGGCCGACGACGACGAGCAGCACGCCGGCGACCCCGGCGGCCAGCCCGGCGACCACGCCGGCCGTGACCGCGTCGTGGCGCAGGCTGTGCCGGTCGGCGACCGTCCCGCAGAGCAGCCCGACCCCGAGCCAGCACAGGGCGAGCACGCCGGCCGGGTGCCGCGACCCGAGATCGGCCACGAGCCCGGCGATGAAGCCGAACGACATGCCCGTCGCCGGCCCGTCCGTGAACGCCACCGCCGCCACCAGCACGGCCGGCAGGCTCACCGGCAGCGGCGCGCAGAGCGGGGCGAGCAGGGTCGCCTGCAGCAGCAGGGCGGTCAGGATGCCGGCCGCCGCCGCGGCCACCCGGGCGCGGGTCACCGGCCACCCCGGTCGGCGCAGGCCGCCGATGCCGCCGGAGGTCGACGATCACCGCGACGAGGTCGACGGCGGTCGGCGAGGTCGCCGGGGTGACGCCGGCGCTGACCGTCCCGTCGGCGGACGTGCGGACCGAGGCGATCCGGCCGACCAGCACGCCCGGGACGTAGCTCGTCGATCCGGTCGGTCCGGTCGCGAGCTGGTCGCCGACGCGCACGGTTGCGTTCGGCCGCAGCGGGGTGAAGGTGAAGCCGTCCGGGCCGTGACCGGTGGCGACACCGAGCTCGCCGGTGCGCAGGTCGCGGACGCCGACGCCCGATCCGGGGTCGGCGGCGAGCAGCACGGTGCAGCTGTCGGCGTCGGCGTGCAGCACGCGCCCGACGAGCCCGGCGCCGTCGGTGACCGTATAGCCGCCGCGCACGCCGTCGTGCGTCCCGGCGTCGAGGGTGACCGTCCAGTCGAAGCCCTGCCCCGGACCGAGCGCGATGACCCGGGCCGGCAGCAGCCGGTTCGCGGTGCCGTCCGCCGCCCGCTGCAGCGCGGCGAGCTGGCCGGTGGTGCGGCGGTCGGACTGCAGGGCGGCGATCCGGCCGCGCAGCCGGGCGTTCTCGCCGGCGCAGCTGCTCGATCCGGCCCTTGTTCGCGCCGGCCGTCGGGACCCCTTCGACCCAGCGCCGCACCGGGCCGAGGACGCGTCGGTGCCGCGGTACAGCGACCCGAGCGAGCCCCGGACGCCGGTGTGCGCGTCGCGCAGCGCGCCGCCGCCGAGGTCGAGGGTGATGAAGACGAGCGCGACCAGCGCGAGGACGAGCGCCGATGTCCGCTGCCGCCGGGTGAGCCGCCGCACGCCGGTCAAGCCGTCGCTAGCGTCGATGGCCGTCGACGACGACCTTCTGCAGCTGATCGAAGTGCTCGATGACGGTGGCCGTGCCGAGCACCACCGAGTCGAGCGGCCGGTCGGCGACCAGCACCGGCATGCCGAGCTCGTGCTGCAGCCGCGCGTCCAGGCCGCGCAGCAGCGCACCGCCGCCGGTGAGCACGATGCCGTGGCTGACGAGATCGCCCGCGAGCTCCGGCGGGCAGCGGTCGAGGGTGGCGCGGACGGCGGCGACGATGCGGGTGAGCGGCGGGTCCATCGCCTTGCGCAGCTCGTCGCCGGAGATCGTGACGTTGCGCGGCAGGCCGGTGCCGACGTCGCGTCCGCGGATCTCGGCGTGCTTCGGGCCGGCGACCGGGAAGGCCGAGCCGACCGAGATCTTGAGCTCCTCGGCCGTCCGCTCGCCGATCAGCAGCGCGAACTCCGACGCGGACGTGATCGACGATCGCGGTGTCGAGCGCGTCGCCGGCCACCCGGACGCTCGTCGAGGCGACGATGCCGCCGAGGGCCAGGATGGCGACCTCGGTGGTGCCGCCGCCGATATCGACGACCATCGAGCCGGAGGGCTGGTTCACCGGCAGCCCGGCGCCGATCGCGGCCGCCATCGGCTCGCTGATGATGTGGACGCGGCGGGCCCCGGCGGCGTAGGCCGCCTCGCTCACCGCCCGCTGCTCGACGCTGGTGATGCCGGACGGGACGCAGACGATCACCCGCGGGCCGGTGAACGCGCCGCGCCGACGCAGCACCTTGCGGACGAAGTAGCGCAGCATCTCCGACGTGACGTCGTAGTCGGCGATCACGCCGTCCTGCAGCGGTCGGACGGCGCGGATGTGATCGGGGGTCCGGCCGATCATCCGCTTGGCCTCGGCGCCGACCGCGACGACCGAGTTCGTCGTGTGTCGACCGCGACGACCGACGGCTCGTTGAGCATGATGCCGCGGCCACGGGCGTAGACGAGGGTGTTCGCGGTGCCGAGGTCGATCGCGAGGTCGCCGCCGAGCAGGTCCCCGCCGCGCTGCGAGACGCGCGAGACCATCGCGCGGCGGGCCAGCGGGGTGGACGTCACGGCAGGGACCCTTCACGATGAGACAGCGACAGCTTGTCGCGATCGTAGGGTCGCCGGAGCGTCGAACCGCGCTGCGACTCGCGGGACGGGTGTTACTGCTGTGACTACAGCTCAGGGAACCACAAGTTGATCTCGCGGGCCGCGGACTCCGGCGAGTCCGACCCGTGCACGACGTTCTGCACGACGGCGGCGCCCCAGTCGCGGCCGAGATCGCCCCGGATCGTCCCCGGCGCGGCCGCGGTCGGGTCGGTGGCGCCGGCCAGCGAGCGGAAGCCCTCGACCACCCGCTGCCCCTCCGCGACGAGGGCGACGACCGGGCCGGAGAGCATGAAGTCGACGAGCGGCCGGTAGAACGGCTTGCCCGACGTGCTCGGCGTAGTGCTGCGGCGAGCAGCTCCGTCGTCGGCCGCGCGCAGCTGCAGCGCCACGACGCGGTAGCCCTTGGCCTCGATACGCCGGATCACCTCGCCGACGAGGCCGCGGGCCACGCCGTCGGGCTTGACGAGGACGAGCGTGCGTTCCACCGCCGGATCGGTCATGCCCGGGAGCCTAGCCAGCCCGGTCAGCCGAGCAGCATCCGGACGCCGCCGGGGCTGCCGACGACCTCGTGCCGGAACATCAGCACCCGCAGCCAGACCGCGATGAACAGCGCCGCCACCAGGAACATCGTCGCGATGAGGATGCCGGTGGCGAGGAACGCGACCTGCAGCGCCGACCCGAGGCCGATCCCCCACGGCCGGCGGACGAGCCCGGCCGCCAGCGACGAGCACGACGGCCAGGCCGATGCAGATGCCGGTGCGCACGGGGCCGAGCCCCGTGGTGAACGCGATCGTGCGCGGGATCAGCAGCGTGACCAGGGCCTCGAGGCCGAGGACGGCGGCGAGCGCGCCGCGGGTGGCCCTGTTCGCCCGCCGGGCCCGCTCCTCGTACTGCTCGGGGGTCGGCTCGACCGGGGTTGCGTCCGAGGTCGGCGTCGGATCGGACATCAGATCCCCGCTCACCCCGCGCCGCCGAGCAGGGTGCGGGCCTCGCCGACCGTCACCACCGACCCGGTCACCAGCACGCCGGCGCCGGAGAGCATGTCGTCACCGGTGTCCTCGGCGAGCCGGACCGCGGCCTCGACCGCGTCGTCCAGCCGCGCCTCGACCGTCACCCGGTCCGGGCCGAAGATCGGGACCGCGAGCGCGGCGAGCTCGTCGGCCGACAGCCCGCGCTCGGACGCGTTCTGGGTCACCACCAGCTCGTCGACCGCGGGCTCGAGCAGCTCGAGCATGCCGGTAACGTCCTTGTCGCCCATCACGGCCGCCACCGCGACCAGTCGGCGGAACTGGAACGCCTCGGCCACCGCCTCGAGCGTGGCCTTGAGCCCGGCCGGATTGTGCGCGGCGTCGAGCAGGATCGTCGGGGCCGACCGGACCGGCTCCAGCCGGCCGGGCGAGCGGGCCGAGGCGAACGCGCCCCGGACCGTCTCGATGTCGAGCGGGCCGCTCTCGGCGCCGGCGCCGAAGAACGCCTCGACGGCGGCCAGGGCGCACACCGCGTTCTGGGCCTGGTGGGCGCCGTGCAGCGGCAGGAAGATCTCGTCGTAGATCCCGCCGAGCCCCTGGAGGGTGAGGAACTGGCCGCCGACGGCGACGCGCCGCTCGACGACACCGAACTCGAGGCCCTCACGGGCGATCGGGGCCTCGACCTCGGCCGCCCGGCGCAGCAGCTCGGTGGCCGCCTCGGTCGGCTGGGCGGCCAGCACGGCGACCGCACCCGCCTTGATGATGCCGGCCTTCTCGGCCGCGATGCGCTCGACGGTCTCGCCGAGGTACTGCGTGTGGTCGAGGCCGATCGGCGTCACGACCGCGACCTCGGCGTCGATGACGTTCGTGTTGTCCCACCTGCCGCCCAGCCCGACCTCGACGACGGCCACCTCGATCGGGGCGTCGGCGAAGATCGAGAAGGCGAGCGCGGTGACGATCTCGAAGAACGACAGCGGCACGTCGAACTCGCTGACCGTCGATCACCTTGAGGTACGGCTCGAGTCTCCTGGTAGCCCTCGACGAAGGTCCGGTCACTGATCGGCGCGCCGTCGATGACGATCCGTTCGGTGACCGACGCAGGTGCGGGCTGGTGTACCGGCCCGATGCGCACGCCGAACCCGCGCATCAGCTCGTCGATCATGCGGGCCGTGGTCGTCTTGCCGTTCGTCCCGGTGAGGTGGATCGAGCGGTAGTTGCGCTGCGGGTCGCCGAGCAGCTCGACGAGCGCCCGCATCCGCTCGTTGGTCGGGTGGACGTGCCCCTCGCCCCGCCGGCCGAAGATCTCGGCCTCGATCCGGCGCAACTCCTGCGCGTAATGCTGCGCCTCGGTCACCACGAAGCCTGAGTCTACGGAGCCCCGATCCGCGACTTCGGGGAGAGGCGGGGACCGACGGTGGCCGGGACGGCACCGGCGGGCAGCACGAGCAGGGCCCGGGTTCCCCGGAGCCGCAGCACCACGCCGGCACCGACCGCGCGGGCGGACGAGACGTGCTCGTACCGGTGCGTGCCGGTGGCGTCCGGCGTCGTGACCGTGAACGTGTCGTCGTCCCAGTCGACGGTCATCGTCGTCCCCGGCCGGTAGCCGCCCCGCCGCAGCGCCTGGGCCAGCGACGGCGCCTGCAGCAGCAGCACGACCGGCAGGCCGAGCGCGAGGACGGCCAGCCCGGCGGCCCACCACGGCTGGCCGGCGCCGGCCAGCAGCCCCGCGGTGACCAGCTCGACCAGCACCGCGACGTAGATGGACGGGCTGGTGACCCGGTAGCGCATCGAGGCGGCCGCCAGCTCCCCCGCGGTGGCCTCGGTGATCGCGTAGTCGGTGCGCACGTCAGGCGGGCGGCAGCGCCGCCAGGGCGGCGTCGATGCGCTCGAGCTCGGCCTCGGCCGCGGCCAGCCGCTCCCGCACCTTGGCCACGACGGCGTCCGGCGCCTTGGCGGTGAACGCCTCGTTGCCGAGCTTGCCGGCGTTGACGGCCCGCTCCTTCTCGGCGCCGGCGCGGTCCTTGGCCAGCCGGGCCCGCTCGGCAGCGACGTCGATGGCTCCCGAGAGGTCGAGCTCGACCCGTACGCCGCCGGCGGTCGTGAGCGCCGCGGTCGCGGTGAAGCCGTCGGCCGGCTCCGCCAGCCGCAGCAGGGCCTGGATCGACGGTTCGGTCGCCGGCGTCGCGCCGACCACCCGGGCCGGCACCCGCTGGGACGGCTTCACACCCTGCTCGGACCGGAACCGGCGCACCTCGGTCACCACGGTCTGGATCGACGCGACCTCGGCGGTGGCGCCGGCGTCCACCCGGGCCGGATCGGCCGCCGGCCAGGTCGCGATCACCACCGACTCGCCGCCGGTCAGGGCCGTCCACAGCGCCTCGGTGACGAACGGGATCATCGGGTGCAGCAGCCGCAGCAGGGTCTCCAGCACCTCGCCGAGCACCCGCCGGGTGGCGGCGCCGGTCGGCCCGCCGAGCGACAGCTTGGCCAGCTCGATGTACCAGTCGCAGACCTCGTCCCACGCGAAGTGGTAGAGGACGTCGGCGATCTTGGCGAACTCGTAACGCTCGTACAGCCCGTCGACCTCGGCGATGACCTCGTTGAGGCGGGAGAGGATCCACGCGTCCGCGCCGGCCGGTGCGTCGGGCAGCGGGCCGTCGATCGTGGCGCCGGACATCAGCGCGAAGCGGGTCGCGTTCCAGAGCTTGGTGCAGAAGTTGCGGGCGCCGACCACCCACTCCTCGTTGATCGCCTGGTCGGCACCGGGGTTCGCGCCCTGCAGCAGCGACAGCCGCACGGCGTCGGCGCCGTACGCGTCGATCCACAGCAGCGGGTCGACGACGTTGCCGCGCGACTTCGACATCTTCTTGCCCGAACTGTCGCGGACCAGTCCGTGCAGCACGACGGTCTTGAAGGGCACCGCCCCGTCCATCGCGTACAGCCCGAACAGCATCATCCGGACGACCCAGAAGAAGAGGATGTCGTAGCCGGTGACGAGCACGGTCGTCGGGTAGTAGGCCGCGCAGGTCCTCGGTGTCCTCGGGCCAGCCGAGGGTCGAGAACGGCCACAGGGCCGACGAGAACCAGGTGTCGAGCACGTCCTCGTCCTGGGTCCAGCCGGCCGGCGGGGAGTCGTCCGGGCCGAAGCAGGCGTCGTCGCCGTCGGGCGAGTACCAGACGGGGATCCGGTGCCCCCACCACAGCTGCCGGCTGATGCACCAGTCGCGCAGGTTGTCGACCCACTGGAAGTACCGACCGCGCAGCGACTCGGGCTCGATCACCACCCGGCCGTCGCGCACGGCGTCGGCGGCCGCCTTCGCGAGCGTCTCGACCCGTACCCACCACTGCAGCGACAGCCGCGGCTCGACGACCGTGTCGCAGCGCGAGCAGTGCCCCACCGCGTGGACGTAGGGCCGCTTCTCGGCCACGATCCGGCCGTCCTCTCGCAGCGCGGCGACGATCGTGTACCGGGCCTCCATGCGGTCGAGCCCGGCGTAGGGGCCGGCGGCGGTGATGACGCCCCGCTCGTCCATGATCGTCGGCATGGGCAGGTTGTGCCGCCGGCCGATCTCGAAGTCGTTGGGGTCGTGGGCCGGGGTGACCTTGACCGCGCCGGTACCGAACGCGGGGTCGACGTGTTCGTCGGCCACGATCGGGATGCGGCGGTTGGTCAGAGGCAGGGCCACCTCGGTGCCGATCAGGTGCCGGTAGCGCTCGTCGTCCGGGTGCACGGCCACCGCGGTGTCGCCGAGCATCGTCTCGGCCCGGGTCGTCGCCACCACGATCGACTCGGCGCCGTCGCCGTACCGGATGCTGACGAGCTCACCCGGCTCGTCGGTGTGGTCGACCTCGGCGTCGGAGAGCGCGGTGAGGTCGCGCGGGCACCAGTTGATGATGCGTTCGGCCCGGTAGATCAGGTCGTCGTCGTAGAGCCGTTTGAAGATCGTCTGGACGGCCCGGGACAGGCCGTCGTCCATCGTGAACCGCTCTCGGGACCAGTCGACGCCGTCGCCGAGCCGGCGCATCTGGCCCAGGATCTGGCCGCCGTAGCGCTCCTTCCAGTCCCACGCCTTGGCGATGAACTCCTCGCGCTTGTAGTCGAAGCGGCCCTTGCCCTCGGTCTCGGCCAACTGCCGCTCGACGAGGTTCTGCACCGCGATCGACGCGTGGTCCATGCCCGGCAGCCACAGCGTGTCGAAGCCCTGCATGCGGGCCCGGCGGGTGAGCGCGTCCATCATCGACTGCTCGAGCGCGTGCCCGATGTGCAGGCTGCCGGTGACGTTCGGCGGCGGGATCACGAGCGAGAACCGCGGCTTGTCACTGCCCGGGTCGGCGGTGAAGTAGCCGCGCTCGACCCACCGCTCGTAGAGCGGCCCCTCTACCTCTGCCGGGCTGTACTGGCTCGGCAGATCGGGGGCGGCGGGCGGGGTCTCGGTCACGATCAGGAGTCTAGGGAGGCGCAGCGGTCGATATCGCCGGTCCCCCGGAGGAGGGTCGGAGAGATCCCGGTCGCGATCACGACGGACACCGCACGGATCCGGCAGGCGATCCAATCTGTCCGGCTGGCCGGTGCTCTACACCGACCTCGCCAACCCGACGTCGAACAAGATCTACCGGGCGATCGGCTTCCGCCCGTCACGGCCGCACGTCGGACACCTTCGCCCGACGCCCCTACCCAGCCGCGACCGGCTCGCGGTCGAGCCACGCGGCGAAGGCGTCGAAGGCGAACGGACGGTCGAGGAAGTCGGCGACGAGGTCGGCGGCGTCCTTCGACCCGCCCGGGGCCAGGACGCGGTCGCGGTAGCGCTGGGCCACGTCGGGGGCGAAGAGGTCGCCCGGGTCGAAGGCGGAGAAGAGGTCCTTCGCGATGACCAGGCTCCAGAGATAGGTGTAGTACGCCGACGTGTAGCCGGCGAGGTGCCCGAAGGACGTGTGGAAGTGGGTGTCGGGCAGGTCGCGGACGAGGTCGTAACGGGCCTGCAGTTCGCGCACGGCCGTGGTCTGGTCGGCCGGCCGGTCGCGGTGCAGCCCGTAGGAGATCGCGGTGTAGGCGAGCTGGGTGCGGACGAACAACCCCTTCCCGAACTCCTTGGCCGCCCGCATGCGCTCGACCAGCTCGGCCGGGATGGGCGTGCCGTCGGCGTCGGTGGCGAAGCTGCGCAGGACCTGCGGGTCCCACGCCCACTCCTCGAGCATCTGCGACGGCGCCTCGACGAAGTCCCATTCGGTGGCGACACCGGAGAAGCGGGCCCAGGTCTGCCGGCCGGCGAGCACGTGGTGGACGAGGTGGCCGAACTCGTGGAAGAGGGTGACGACGTCCTGGTGCTGCATCAGCCCGCGCGGGAAGTTGCAGACGAGCACGCCCTCGGCCGGTCGACGGCCGGTGATGCCGCCGACGAGGTCGAACTGGGCCGCGTGCTTGTACTTGCCCTCGCGCGGGTGCAGGTCGAGATAGATGCGGCCGAGCAGCGCGCCGCCGGCGAAGACGTCGTAGGCCGTGACGTCCTCGTGCCAGGTGGGCACGTCGACCGCGCGGTACTCGATGCCGAACAGCCGGCCCGTCACGTCGAGCAGCCCTTGCCGGACCTTCGCGAAGTCGAGGTAGGCCCGGGCCTCCTGCGCGTCGACGTCGAACTGCTCGCGGCGGACGAGTTCGCTGTAGTAGGCGACGTTCGAGCGGTCGATGCCGGTGGCGTCCGGCTCGTCCAGCCGACGGCGGGCCACAAGGGCGCCGACGTCGCGGCGCCCGGCCGGCTCGGCGGCGTCGGCCAGCCGCTCGATGAACTCGGCGATCGCCTCGGCGGTGCCGATCATCTTGACGTCGGCGTCGTAGTCGGGCCACGTGCGGTAGCCGAGGATGCGGGCCTTCTCGTCGCGCAGGGCCAGCATTTCGGCGAGCACCGCATCGTTGGCCGGCCAGCCGCGGTTGTCGAACTCGTTGGTGAGCCGGCGCCGGGCGTCGGCGTCGGTGGCGAACGTGCGGAACGGCAGGTAGTCCGGGTAGTCGGTGTTGACGGTGACCAGGCCCTCGGCGTCGGCCGGGTGGCCGGCGACGAAGTCCGCGGGCAGCCCGGCCAGCTGCTCCGGGGCCAGGCGGACGGTGCGGACGTCGTCACGGATCACCCGGGCAAAGTCCTGGTCGAGGACGGTGAGCCGCTCGGAGATCTCGCGCAGCCGGGCCCGAACGTCCTCACCCTGGTCGACGCCGCTGCGCCGGAAGTCGCGCAGGACGTGCTCGCGCATGCGGGCCGCCTCGTCGTCCAGACCGTCCGGGTCGGTGGCGTCCAGGACGTCGAACAGCGCACGGTCGAGCCCGCGGTCGGTGCGCAGGCGGTCGATCTCCTGGGCGAGTTCCTCGGCCCGGGCGCGCACCTCGGCATCGGGGTGGACCTCGCTGAGCAGCCCGGCGCTCGAGTCGGCGTCGCGCAGCGCGATGTCGGCGTCGTTCCACAGCGCGAGGACGTCGGTGGCGCTGCGGGGCGTGCCGTCCTTGAGCCGGGCCAGGTTGTCGCGGGCGCACTGGAGCAGGCCGTCGACCCGGCCGGAGAGCCAGTCGCGCCAGCCGTCGCGGGGCAGGGTCAGGGGCTGCGGGGACGAGTCGCTCACGCTCTCGACCTTACGGGGCGTCCGGCTTCGGTATGGGCAGGTCGGTCGGGAAGAGCATGACCGCCAACCGGACCCGGCGCGCGCCGGGCGGCCGGTCGCCGGTGCGCCGGCTGCGGTACTTCTCGACCGTCTGCACGAACTGCTCGGCGACCTCCTTCGCCTCGTGCGGCAGCAGCCAGAGCTGGCCGTAGCTCGCCTCGGTGGCGTCCAGCCATTCCGGGGATTCGTCGCCGCGGCGGGCAAGGTAGGCGTCGAACTGCTCGACCGTGCGACCGAGGACGGTCGAGCTCAGGGTCGCGGCGGCCGCCAGCTCGCCCTGACCGCTGCCCCGGCTGTCGACCTGGAGGTAGCTGCCGGCCGCGCGCCACGGGCGCTCCCGGCCGTCGGCGGCCGAGTCGGCCCGCTCGACGATCCCGTACTTCTCGAGGCTGCGCAGGTGGTAGCTCATGGCGCTCGGGCTCAGCCCGGCGATCTCCGCGCACTCGGTGGCCGTGAGCTCGCGTCCGGTGTAGAGCTCGTCGATCACGGCGAGGCGGGCCGGGTGGGCGAGCGCGCGAATGGCGCGGGGGTCGGTCAGCTTGACCGGCGAGCGGTCCTCGGGCGGCTTGCTGGTGGCAGTCTTCCGGCGCGGCGTCACGACGCAACACGGTACTGGCGCCCTATTGACCCGTGAGATATGAAGCGTTACTTTCGCAATATGTCCTTCACAACTGCCCGTCGGGACGTCCGCTGGATCGTTGTCGCCAAGTCGCTGTCGTGGCTCGGTGACGAGGTGGCGACGGTCGCGCTGATGCTGCGCCTGCAGTCGCACGGCGCCGGGGCGGGGGCGGTGTCGGCACTGCTCATCGCGAACGCGCTGCCGCTCGTCCTGCTCTCCGGCGTCGTCGGGCAACTCGTCGACCGCTACGACAACCGGCGGCTGCTCGTGATCTCGAGCGTCGCCCAGGCAGTCGTCTGCGCGGCGGTGGCCTTCGTCCACCCGACCTGGGCCGTGCTCGCGCTGGTCGCCGCGCTGGGGATCGGGCAGGCCGTGAACGGCGCCGGCTGGCAGGCCCTGCTGGCCGCGATCGTGGAGGGCGACCACCTCACCCGCGCCATCGGCCACACGCAGGTCGGGCGGACGGCGGCCGGGATCGCCGCGCCGGCGCTGAGCGGGCTGCTGGTCGGGCTCTACGGCGCCCGGGTCCCGCTGCTCCTCGACGCGCTGGCCTACATCGGCGTGACCGGGGCGGCGCTGGCGATCGCGGCCCGGCGCGTGGTCGCCCCCGTCGCCGACGGCGAGCGGCGCCGCGGTGGGCTCTCGATCGTGCGGGCCGACGCCGTGCTGCGCCCGCTCGTGGTGCTGCTCGGCCTGTTCGTCCTGCTCGGCTCGATGGTGAACGTCGTCGAGGTGTTCCTCATCCGCGAGACGCTGCACGCGAGCACGACGATGTACGGGCTCGCCGGGGCGACGCTGTCGGCCGGGATGCTCGTGGGGGCAGTGCTCGGCGGGCGACTGCGCGGGGTGGCGGGGCTGGCCCGCGGGTTCGTGTGGTCGGCCGTGGTGCTGGCGGTGTCGATCTCGGCCGTCGGCGTGGCCCCGACGATCTGGTGGGTGCTGCCCGGCGTGGCGCTGCTCGGTGCGATGAACGGCGTACTGAACGTGACGCTGTCGTCGCTGGCGATGGCCCGGACCGCCGCCGACGAACGCGGCCGGGTCGGGGCCCTGGTGGGCGGCGTGGCTTCCGGGACGCAGATCCTGGCCTTCGCGGTGGGTGGCGCGCTCTCCGGGGCGTTCACGCCGCGGGAGATATTCGTGGCCTCGGGCGCGCTCGGCGTCGGGGCGCCGCTGCTGCTCGGGCGGGGGTTGCTGCGGGCGGTGAGCGCCGGCCGCCCGTCCACCGCTCCGGAGCGGCCGGACGCCGGCGTGAGCACTGGAACCGGCCTGCCCGCTGGGACCGCCGTCGCCGGCGCTGCGGTCGCGGTCCCCGAGGCCTGACTCCCGGCTTGCGGTCCCGGATCACCACCTGCGCGACCGCAGAGTGGGCATCTCGGACCGCAAGCGAACGTCGGCGCCGCGCAGCAATGCCGCGGCCGCAGGCCGCGGCCGCACGCCGCGACCGCAGGACCGGCCGACGGCGCGCGCCGGCAACCGACGCCGAAGGCTCAGGCGCTCTTCTCGCGCCGCTCGCGCTTGGGAGCCTCGCGCGGGACCAGCGTCGGGTAGACGTGGTCGAGCACGGTCTCGCGGGTGATGACGACGCGGGCGACGTCCTCGCGGGACGGCACCTCGTACATCACCGAGAGCAGGACTTCCTCCATGATCGCGCGCAGGCCCGCGGGCACCGGTGCCCCGCAGCACGGCCTGGTCGGCGATCGCCTCGAGGGCGTCGTCGGTGAACTCGAGCTCGACGTTGTCGAGCTCGAACAGCTTCGCGTACTGCGCGCACGAGCGCGTTCTTCGGCTCGGTGAGGATCTGCACGAGCGCGTCGCGGTCGAGCGGCTGCACCGACGTGATGACCGGCAGCCGGCCGATGAACTCGGGGATCAGCCCGAACTTGATGAGGTCCTCGGGCATGACGTCGCCGAAGACGTCGCGGGTGTCGCGGTCGAACTTGGTGTGCAGCTCGGCGCCGAAGCCGAGGCCCTTCTTGCCGACCCGCGACTCGATGATCGTGTCCAGCCCGGCGAACGCCCCGCCGACGATGAACAGCACGTTGGTCGTGTCGATCTGGATGAACTCCTGGTGCGGGTGCTTGCGGCCACCCTGCGGCGGTACCGAGGCGGCCGTCCCCTCGAGGATCTTCAGCAGCGCCTGCTGCACGCCCTCGCCGGAGACGTCGCGGGTGATCGACGGGTTCTCGGCCTTGCGGGCGATCTTGTCGACCTCGTCGATGTAGATGATCCCGGTCTCGGCACGCTTGACGTCGTAGTCGGCGGCCTGGATCAGCTTGAGCAGGATGTTCTCGACGTCCTCACCGACGTAGCCGGCCTCGGTGAGCGCGGTGGCGTCGGCGATCGCGAACGGGACGTTCAGCATCCGGGCGAGCGTCTGCGCGAGCAGCGTCTTGCCCGAGCCCGTCGGGCCCGAGCAGCAGGATGTTCGACTTGGCCAGCTCGACGGCGGACTCGGCGTTGCGCGGCTTGCTCTCGCCGCCGGCCTGGACCCGCTTGTAGTGGTTGTAGACGGCGACGGCGAGCGTCTTCTTCGCCTGGTCCTGGCCGACCACGTAGCCGTTGAGGAACTCGTAGATCTCGTTCGGCTTGGGCAGCTCGTCGAAGCTGAACTCGCTGGTCTCGGCGAGCTCCTCCTCGATGATCTCGTTGCAGAGGTCGATGCACTCGTCGCAGATATAGACCCCGGGGCCCGCGATCAGCTTCTTGACCTGCTTCTGGCTCTTGCCGCAGAACGAGCACTTGAGCAGGTCGCCGGTCTCGCCGACACGTGGTGCCACTGGCGACCCATCCCCTCTGATGCGAGCTGTCTGGAAGTCGGTGCGGAAGCGATCGGCGGCCCCATGAGGCCACCTAGACCTCGCACGGTACCCGGAAATGCTGCGGAAGTCCGCTGTAAAGGCGTGCGCGAGTTCCGGCGAGTCTGGCCGGTCTCAGGTGTCCGGGACCAGCTTGCGCGACGTGATGACCTCGTCGACGATGCCGTATTCCTTGGCCTGCTCGGCGGTGAGGATGGTGTCGCGCTCGATGTCGGCCCGCACCTTCTCCACCGTCTGGCCGGTGTGCTTGGCCAGGATCTCCTCGAGCAGCCCGCGCATCCGCAGGATCTCGTTGGCCTGGATCTCGAGGTCGGTGACCTGACCCTGGCCCTCGCCGGACGGCTGGTGGATGAGCACGCGGGCGTTCTGCAGCGCGAACCGCTTGCCCTTCGTCCCCGCCGCCAGCAGCACCGCCGCGGCCGAGGCGGCCTGGCCCATGCAGATCGTCTGGATCTCGGGGCGGACGTACTGCAGCGTGTCGTAGATCGCCGTCAGCGCCGTGAACGAACCGCCGGGCGAGTTGATGTAGATCTGGATGTCGCGGTCGGGGTCGGTGGACTCCAGCACGATCAGCTGCGCCATGACGTCGTTGGCGACGACGTCGTCGATCGGCGCGCCGAGGAAGATGATGCGCTCCTCGAACAGCTTGTTGTACGGGTTCGACTCCTTCATCCCGTAGTTCGTCCGCTCGACGAACGAGGGCAGGACGTACCGGTTCTGGGGAAGGTGGGCCCCGGCGCTGATGCCGGTGGGCCGGTAGAGCTCGCTCATGACTGGATTACCTCTCAGGCCGGGGCCGGACCGGAGCCGTTGGGCACCTGCGCCACTCGGCTGACGACGTGGTCGACGAAGCCGTACTCGAGCGCCTGCTGGGCGGTGAACCAGCGGTCGCGCTCGGAGTCGGCCCGAATCTGCTCCACCGGCTGGCCGGTGTGCTCGGCGATCAGCTGCGCCATCTCGACCTTGGTGAGCTTGAACTGCTCGGCCTGGATCGCGATGTCGGACGCGGTGCCCCCGATACCGGCCGAGGGCTGGTGCATCAGGATGCGCGCGTGCGGCAGGGCGTACCGCTTGCCCTTGGTGCCGGCCGAGAGCAGGAACTGCCCCATCGACGCGGCCAGCCCCATCGCGTAGGTGGCGATGTCGCAGTCGACGAAGGTCATGGTGTCGAAGATGGCCATGCCGGCCGTCACCGAACCGCCCGGGCTGTTGATGTACAGCGCGATGTCCCGGCGTCGGGTCCTCGGCCGCGAGCAGCAGCAGCTGGGCGCAGATCTGGTTGGCGATCGTGTCGTCGACCGGCTGGCCCAGGAAGATGATGCGCTCGCGCAGGAGGCGGTCGTAGACCGAGTCGTTCAGCGTCATGCCGGCGCCCGGGCTGCGCATCTCGGCATCCTTGATGATGCGCAGCGGCTCTGGATCGAAGCGGCTCACGGCGGTTCTCCTTGGCTTTCGCGTCAGCGGTACGTCGTCGGACAAGTCGTCATCGGGCTTGCTGTCATCGACCCTAACGAAGTGCGATGGACGTCGAGTCCCGAAACGGGCCCGCGTTCGCTCAGGGCGTGACGAGTCGCCGGATCAGTCCTCGTCCAGATCGGCCGCGTCGTCGGCAACCTGAGCAACGGCGTCCGCGGAGAGCGCGCTCAGGTCGACCGGGTTGCCCGAGGCGTCCGTGACCGTCGCCGACTCGAGGATCTCGCCCAGGGCCTTGTTGCGCCGGATGTCGGCCACCAGCATCGGCAGGTTCCCGCCCTGGACGATCTGGTTGGCGAACTCCTGCGGAGCAATCTGGTAGCGCGCGGCCTGCCGGACGAGGTACTCGGTGAGCTCGGCGTCCCCGACCTGCACCTCGGTCCGGTCGGCGACCGCGTCGAGGATGAACTGGGCGCGAACGGACTTCTCGGCGCTCTCGGTGCAGCTCGGCCTCGAACTCCTCGCGGGTCTTGCCCTGGGCCTCGAGGTAGCGCTCGAACAGCGCGTCGTCGTGGCCCAGCGAGTGGACGATGTCGTGCTCGCGGTACTCGACCTCGCTCTTGACCGCCGACTCCGGCAGCGGGAATTCGACGATCTCGATGAGGTGCTCGAGCAGCTTGTCCCGGGCCTGGGCGCCCTGCTCGAGGGCCTTGACCCGGCCCAGGCGCTCGCGCAGGTCGTCGCGCAGCTCGGCGACGGTGTCGAACTCGCTGGCCAGCTGGGCGAACTCGTCGTCGACCTCGGGCAGCTCCTTGACCTTCACCGACTTGATGGTGGCCGTCACCTCGGCCTCGCTGCCGACGTGCTCGCCCTGGCGCAGGGTGGTCGTCAGGGTGGCGGTGTCACCGGCCGACTTGCCGGTGATCGCCTCGTCCAGGCCGTCGACCAGGTCGTCGGAGCCGACGACGTACGACAGGCCCTTGGCCGACCCGCCCTCGACCTCCTCGTCCCCGACCTTCGATACGAGGTCGAGCGAGACGTAGTCGCCCGCCTCGGCCGGCCGGTCGACGCCCTTCAGCGTGCCGAACCGATCGCGCAGCTCGTTGAGCTGCTCGTCGATGTCCGCGTCGGTCACGTCGGCGTCGTCGACGGTGACGGCGATGCCGTCGAGCTCGGGGAGGGTGATCTCGGGGCGGACGTCGACCTCGGCGGTGAACGACAGGCTGCCACCGGTCGTGTCGTCCAGGTTGGTGATGTCGATCTCGGGCTGGCCGAGCGGGGCGAGATCGTGCTCGCGGGCGGCCTCGCCGTAGAAGCGGGGCAGCGCCTCGTTCACGGCCTCCTGCAGCACCGCGCCGCGGCCGACCCGCTGGTCGATGATGCGGGCCGGGACCTTGCCGGGGCGGAAGCCGGGGACGCGGACCTGCGCGGCCAGCTCCTTGTACGCCTTGTCGAGGCTCGGCTTGAGGTCGTCGAAGGGCACCTCGACGGCGAGCCGAACGCGGGTCGGGCTCAGGTTCTCGACGGTGCTCTTCACGTGCGGGTGCTCCTCGGATGGGAAATCAAGTGCGGGACGTGCTCGGTGCGGGGACTGCTGCCTGGTCGGGGTGGCGGGATTCGAACCCACGGCCCCTCGCTCCCAAAGCGAGTGCGCTACCAAGCTGCGCCACACCCCGGGCGGAGTTAGCTTAACCCGCCGAGCGTGTGTCTCCGGGTGCCGCCCCTCGCTTCGCTCGGGCGGCGACCCTCGACCCGCTCCTCGCTGCGCTCGGGCCGCGTCGCCGCCGGCGGCTCTTCGCGCGAGCGCTCATCGCCTGGTGGTCACCTGAACCCCCACCCGCCCGCGTGAGCTTCCTGCGTTCCGGTGCGTCCCAGCGCCACCTGTGCCGGACGGTCAGGCAGCCCAGAGCCGAGTCAGGCGGGTTCCTCGCGGATCTCGACCTGGTGCGGGTAGAACGCCAGGTGGTCCTTGATCGCGGCCACCGCGTCGTGGGGCCCCTCGTAGGTCCACACGGCGTTCTCGGCCGGGCGGTCGCCGGCCCGGATGGTGAAGTAGGAGGCGTCGCCCTTGTACGGGCAGTACGTCGCGTGGTCGGTGCGCTCGAACGCGACGAGGTCGGCGTCGCCCCGCGGGATGTACTGGACGACCGGGTAGGAGGCCTCCTGCATGACGAGCGCTGCCCGGGTGTCGGCGATGACCTGCCCGTCGCGGGTCACGACCACCCGGTTGGGATTCGGCGTGACGGTGATCGGATGGTCGGGCCCCGGGACGAGGACGGCTCTGCGCATACAGGCGACAACCGCCCGCACGCGATGCGCTATTCCGGCCACCCGTCCATCATGGGCTACTTGATCGACCCGGCGGTCAAGCCGCCGACGACCCGGCCCTCGATGAAGGCGAATAGCGCGATCACCGGCAACGTGGCGATCACCGAGCCGGCGAAGACGTGACCCCAGTCGATCGAGTACTGCCCGATGTAGCTGTTGAGGTAGACCGTCACCGGCTGCCGGGAATTCGTCTGCCCGGACGTGAACGTCAGGGCCACCAGCAGCTCGTTCCACGCCCCGATGAACGTGAAGATCAGCGCAGTGACGATGCCGGGCATGGCCAGCGGCAGCGTGATCCGGAACAGGGCGCCGATCCGGCTCGTCCCGTCGACCATCGCCGCCTCCTCGAGCTCGGCCGGGATGGAGGAGAAGTAGGCGTTCAGGATCCACACGGCGAAGGCGAGGTTGAACCCGGCGTTGACGAGGATCAGCGAGTTCAGTGGATTGGCGATGTTGAAGCTGGTGAACTCGCGCTGGATGCCCACCAGCATTGCGGCCGGCTGGAACATCTGGGTGGCGAGCACCAGCAGCAGGAAGACCGCCCGGCCCCGGAAGCGCCGCCGCGCGGTGAAGTACGCGGCCGGCAGGGCGACGAGCAGCACCAGGACCGTCGCCCCACCGGCCACCTTCAGGCTGGCACCGAGGTTCTGACCGAAGCCGGTCTTCCAGATGGAGGTGAAGTTCGAGAAGTCGTAATGCTTGGGCAGGTAGCCGCGGGACAGCAACTCCTTCGGCGGGCGCAGCGCCGAGATCACCATCTCGACGTAGGGCAGGATGAAGATCAGCGCGATGACGTAGGCGGCGAGGGCCGCCACGACCGTGCCCGGCTTGAGCGACCGGCGGCGGGCGGTACGGCCCGGCCGGCTCGCGGCCGGGGCGGCGAGGTCCGGGTCGGCGACGACAGCAGTCATGTCAGCGCACCGTCTCGCGCCACTTGGTGGCCCGCAGGAAGAGCAGGACCAGCACGATCACCAGACCGAAGTTGAGCACCGACATCGACGCCGACTCGGCGATGTAACCCTGCTTCAGCTGGAACATGAAGACGGTCGACGTCGCGGTCTGGTACCCCGGCCCGCCGCGGGTCATCTCCCAGATGATCGGGAACGAGTTGAAGACGTTGATGACGTTGATCAGGGCCGACACGATCAGCGACGGGCGCAACAGCGGCAGCGTGATGCTGAGGTACGAGCGCCAGTGGGACGCGCCGTCCACCCGCGCCGCCTCGTAGATCTCCGGCGGGATGGTCTGCAGTCCGGCCAGCAGCGCGTAGGTCGAGAACGGCAGCGACACGAAGACCGCCACGACCATCATCCAGACGAATGCCGCCCACGGCCGCCCCAGCCAGTCGGCCTGGTTGGAGTTGAAGTGCTTGACGACCCCGATGTCGTGCAGGAACACGTTGATCACGCCGCTGTTGGCGTCGAGCATCCAGCGGAACACGAGCGACGTCATCACCACTGAGGCGGCCCACGGAGCGATCAACGCCCACCGGGCCACGCGGCGCCCCGGGAAGCGCTGGTTGAACAGCTGGGCCAGCCCGAGCGAGAGCACCATCGTGACGACCACCACCAGCACGACCCAGACGACCGTGCGGGTCAGAACGCCGCCCAGGTCGGGCTCGTTGAAGAGGTCCTTGAAGTTCCGGGTCCCGCGCCATCCCAGGACGAAGCCGCCCGGGCTGATGTGCTGGAACGACGTCCGGAACATCACGACGACCGGCCAGAGGACGACGACCGCGATCAGCGCGACCGCCGGCCCGACCCACAGCAGCGGCTCGACCGCGTGCCGCACCGTGCGGCGGGCCCGCGGGCGCCCCCGCCCCGGCGGCGGCTTGTCGATGGTGGTCTGCTCAGTCATGGCGTTCGCCGTTCGACCGGACGGCCCCGGCGCAGAGGGGTGTGCGCCGGGGCCCGGGCCGACCGGTCAGCTGGCCTTCTTCGCGACCGCCTGGATGTCGTCCAGGACGGAATGGGGGTTACCGGTCACCGCAGTGCCGATCGTCTGCTGGATCTTGGCCTTCACGTTCGTCCAGCTGGTGTCGGACGGGTACTGGACGGCGTTGGGCAGCGCCTTCAGGAACGGGGCGAACGTCTGGTCGGAGGACAGCGCACTGACCGCCGACGTGGTGGCCGGCAGCAGCGAGTACTCCTTGTCGAACTGCACCTGGTACTTGTCGGCGTAGGCGAAGTCGAGGAACTTCTTGATCGCCGCCTTCTTGGCGCCACCGTCGTTGTTGAACGCCTGCGTGAAGTCGCACACGCCGAGCGTGCTGGTCAGCGGCCCGGTCTTGCCGGCGATCGGCACGGAGGTCCAGTCGCCGTCGCCGAGCACCTTGCCGTCCTTGATGATCGGGATCAGGGCCGGGGAGCCGTTGATCATGCCGATGTCGCCCTGGGCGAACTGCTTCCAGAGGTCGGTGCGGTTCTTGTTGCCGGGGTTCGGCTCGGTCGCCCCGGACTTCACGAGGTCCTTCAGGAACTGGAACGTCTCGACGTTCGCCGCACTGTTGATCGTGTAGTTGCCCTGCTTGTCGGTGAAGTTGCCGTTGTTGCCGAGCATCCACAGCAACGACTCGGCCTGGGCCTCCTCCGACCCGAGCGGCAGGCCGAAGCCGATCTTGCCGAGCGCCTTGATCTTCAGCGCGTCCGTCTTCACGTCGGCCCAGGTCTGCGGCGCCGACGAGATGCCGGCCTGCTGGAAGAGCTTCTTGTTGTAGAACAGCGTGCGCGAACTCGTCGTGAACGGGATGCCGTACTGGGTCCCCTTGTAGCTGCCGAGGTGGGCGAAGACCGGCACCAGATTGCTGGTGTCGGTCATGACGTCGCTGGCCTTGTAGAGCAGCCCCGCCTGGGCATAGTCGGGGAAGAAGTCACCCTCGGTGATGTCCGGGTTGTTCTTGTTCTGGACGGCCGTCTTGATCTGGGTGTCGAAGTCGTTCCAGTTGACGACCTTCACGTGGACGGTGATCGAGGGGTTGGCCTTGTGGAAGTCGTCGGCGATGCCCTGCCAGTACTTCGAACTCGTGTTCGCCGGTCCGGTGCCGTAGTCGGCGGCGACCAGGCTGAGGGTGTTCTTGTCGCCACCCGACCCGCCGCCGGAACTACCGCATGCGGCCAGGGTCAGCGCGCTCAGGGCGGACACGGCGCCCACAACGGCCCAACGTCGAATCATCGGTGACCTTCCCGTTTCGTCGAGATTGTTCGGAGCTGCTTGGTTCCGGACGCTAGCGCACGAACGGTCAATGGTCTAGACCAGTGCGCGAGGTTGTCTGTACCAACTTTGTTACGGCGGCGAGGCGCTCCGAGACCTGCGCCCAGGAGCCCTGGGTCAGGACACCGGCGAGCGCGAGATCGGTTTCGAGGACGACCAGATCGGCGGCCCGGCCGGCGGCGACGGTGCCGAAATCGGCGCTGCGACCCACCAGGCGCGCCGGGGTCGCCGAGGCCGCGGCCGAGGCGTCGACGATCGACAGCCCGCACTCCTGAACGGCCCGGCGCAGTGCGACATCCATCGTGAGCGTGCTGCCGGCCAGCGAGCCGGTGCGGGCCAGCCGGGCCTCGCCATCGCGCACCCGCACGAGCTGACCGCCGAGTTCGACCTCGCCGTCGCCCATGCCGGCGGCGTCGATCGCGTCCGTGACGAGGACCAGCCGGCCCGGCGTGCGGTTCACGAGGTCGGTGATGGACGGATGGATGTGGATGCCGTCGTTGATGATCTCGCAGGCGATGTCGGCCCCGAGGGCGGCGCCGGCCGGACCGGGCTCGCGGTGATGGATGGGGCGCATCCCGTTGAACAGGTGAGTGGCGAGCGTCGCCCCGGCGGCGATCGCGTCGCGGGCCTGGGCGTAGGTGGCGTCGGTGTGCCCGATCGCCGCGATCGCGCCGGCTGCGACCGCGTCGCCGATCACGTCGAGGCCACCGGGGAGTTCGGGGGCGACGGTCACCGATCGCAGGGTCCCGCGGGCGGCGCTGATCAGCCGCTTGAACTCGGCGCGGTCGGGAACCCGGAGGTGGGCCGGGTTCTGCGCGCCGCACCGCGCGTGCGAGAGGAACGGCCCCTCGAGGTGGGCGCCGATGACCGAGCCGCCCCCGGCCGTCAGGTCGGCCACCCAGTCGAGCTGCCGCTCCAGCGCGTCGAGCGGTGCGGTCACGAGCGAGATCAGCGTGCGGGTCGTCCCGTGGCCGCGATGGAAGGCGACCGCGGCCGCCATGGCCTCGGGCGATGACGTGACGTCGTGGCCGCCGCCGCCGTGGGTGTGCAGGTCGACGAAGCCGGGCAGGACCCACCGGCCGCCGAGATCGACGGTGTCCGCTGCCGGCGCGGGCGGGGCCGCACCGCGGCCGACCGCGGCGATCCGCGCACCATCGACCAGCACCCAACCGTCGTCGAGGACCTCCCGACCGGCGACGACGCGCGCGCCGCGCAGGAGCATCGGGGACGCACCCTTCGGCGCGGGCGGGGCCGCCGTCACCAACGTCCTCCTGAGGCTCGCGGATCCATGATTTGTCTAAACCATTGCCGATCAGTGAACCATGCGAGCCCCCGACTGGTCTAGTCCAGTCGGTCGAGAAGGTCAGGCGACGGCCACCCGGCGCGCCGTCCAGCCCCGGCGGCTGCGCAGCTCGCCGATCACCCGGCAGACGAGGTAGATCGTGAACGAGATCGTGGTGACGTACGGGCTGATCGGCACGCTGTAGCTGCCGAGCTCGAGCAGGATGCCGCCGACCATCGCGGTCACCGCGAACGTCACGCTGAGCACCGGCACGAGCACGGGCGAGGCGGTCACCCGCATCGCGGCCGCCGCCGGCGTGGAGACGATCGTCAGCACGAGCAGGGCACCGACCACCTGCACCGACATCGCGACGGTCAGCCCGAGCAGCAGCATGAACAGCGGCGACAGCAGGCGCACGGGCACCCCGCGCGCCGCGGCGAGTTCAGGGTCGGTGCTGGCGAAGGTGAGCGGCCGCCACACGACCACCAGCCCGGCCACCACGACCGCGGACGTGACGGTCAGCACGGCGAGATGTGAGTTGTCGACGGCGGCGATCTGGCCGGTGAGCAGGCCGAACTTGTTGGCCGCCCGGCCGTGGTAGAGCGACAGGAAGAGGACCCCGAGGCCGAGGCCGAAGGGCATCAGGACGCCGATGATCGAGTTGCGGTCGCGGGCGCGCAGGCCGAGCGCGCCGATCAGGAACGCCGCGACGAGCGACCCGGTGATCGAGCCGAGGACGACGCTCTCGCCCATCAGCAGGAACCCGGATGCTCCGGCGAACGACAGCTCGCTGATCCCGTGCACGGCAAACGGCAGGTCGCGCATCATCACGAAGACCGAGACCAGGCCGCCGACCACGCCCAGCACGGCGCCGGCGATGATCGAGTTGTGCACCAGGGCGAGCAGGTCGCCGTACTGCGAGAAGTCGAAGACCTGATGCCACCCGGTCGGCTGCGCGGTGATCACGAGGCGTCGACCCGGTCCGGCACCGCGCCGTGCGGCTCGTGGTGGTCATGGTGCGCCTGCTCGGGCGCGTCCGGCACGCCGGCCACCAGGATCCGGCCGCCCACCCGGACGACCTCGATCGGTGAGCCGAACAACTCGCTCAGCGTGGCCGAGTTCAGCACCTCGTCCACGGTGCCGATCCGGAACCGGCCGCCGGCCAGGTACAGCACCCGGTCGACGTAGGGCAGGACCGGGTTCACCTCGTGGGTCACGAACAGCACGGCGGTGTCGCGCGTTCGCCGGCGCTCGTCGACGAGAGCGGTGACCGTCTGCTGGCTGGCGAGGTCGAGCGAGAGCAGGGGTTCGTCACAGAGCAGCAGTGGCGGGTCGGCGACCAGGGCCTGGGCGATGCGCACGCGTTGCTGCTCGCCGCCGGAGAGCAGCCCGATCGGGAGGTCGGCGTAGTCGCCGGCCCCGACGGACTCCAGCGCCGCCGCGATCCGCCGCCGCCGCTCGGCCGACGGCCGTCCGATGCCCCAGCGGTGCCCGTCCAGGCCCTGGCCGACGAAGTCGCGGGCGCGCAGCGGGGTCAGCGGATCGGCCCGCCGCTGCTGCGGGATGTAGCCGATCGAGTTGCTGCCGCGCTGCACCGGCTGCCCGGCCACCTCGACCCGTCCCGTGGTCAACGGCTGCAGGCCGAGGATGACCCGCATCAGGCTCGTCTTGCCCGAGCCGTTGGCCCCGAGGACGGCCACGAACTCGCCGGGCTCGACCGCGAGATCGAGGCCCGTCCACAGCGTGCGCCGACCGTAGCCGAGCGACGCGTTGCTCAGCCGCAGAACGGAATGAGACACATTCCCACCTTACGATCGCTCGAGAGCGGCGCGGACGGCGGCGAGATTGCCGGCCATCCAGCTCAGGTAGTCCTGGCCCGCGGGCAGGGTCTCGGTCACCGGCACGACCGCAACGCCGTGCTCGGTCGCCGCCTTGCGGACGGCGGACGTCTCCGCGCTCGAGGTCTGTGCGTTGTACACGAGCAGCTTGACCTCGCCGTGCGCGAAGAGGTCGACGGTCTCGCGCAGCACCCGGGGCGAGACGCCGTCCCCCTGCTCGATCGCGTTGCTGAACGCCTGCGGGGTCCGGTTCACCAGGCCGCCGGCGGCCAGCAGGAACATCGGCACCGGCTCGGTGATCGCGACGCCCTCGCCCGCATACCGGGCGCGCAGCCCGGCCTCGACGGCCGACAGGTCGTGCAGCTTGGCGTCGAAGCGGCGGGCGTTCGCGGTGAAGGTGGCGGCGTCGGCCCCGTCCTTGCGAGCCAGCACCTGCGCCACCCGGTCGGCGATCCTCGCGACCGTCGGGAAGTCGTACCAGACGTGCTCGTTGATCTCGCCGTCCACCTTCTTGTGGCCGCCGATGTCGACGGCGTTCAACACCGTCGCGCCGCCACCGGCCGAGTGCAGCATGGTGTCGACGAAGTCGTCGTAGCCGCCACCGTTCTCGAGGACGACGTCGGCCCGCTTGATGGCCAACTGGTTACGGGTGTCGGCCTCGTAGGAGTGCGGGTCGGCCGCCGGGTCGTTGATGATCGACGTGATGTGGACCTTGGAACCGGCGAGCGAGCCGGCGACCTGGTGCACGACGTCGGCCCACACGTTGGTCGAGGTCACGACCGAGATCTTGCCCGGGGTGCGGGCGGCGCTGCTGCACCCGGCGAGCGCGACCGCGGCCGTGCCGATGACGGCCAAACCCGCGCGGATCCTCATTACCAGCCCCTGCAATTGATAACGATGTTCATTTGCAAGACGAGGCTAACACAGCTCCCTCGCGACTTTGACTCACCTGCGCACACCGAAGTCGCGGACCGGGGGGGATGGACAGGGCGGGAGGGGTCGGGGGTCAGCCGGTGGAGCGCAGCAGCTCGGCCCAGACGCGCTTGCCGCCGGCGACCTCGGGCTCGACGCCCCACGCGGCCGTGACGGCGTCGATGAGGTGCAGGCCGCGGCCGCTGTTGCGCGTGGCGCTCGGCGGCATCGGGTCGGGCGTGCCGTCCCCGCGGTCGATCACCTCGACCCGCAGCGCCGCCGGGCTCAGCGAGATCCGCAGCTCGCACGCGCTGCGGGCGTGCGTCACCGCGTTGGTGACCATCTCGCTGACGACGAGCAACGCGTCGTCGAGCAGCTCGGCGACATCCCACTCCTCGAGCACCGACCGGGTGAACGAGCGGGCCGTGCCGGCGCTCGACAGATCGGCGGGCAGGTCGACCGAGCTCTGGCCGGTGCGCTGGCTACCGACCGTCTCGAGCAGGTCGACGAGGTAGTCGAGCTGCCGGTCCTTGAGGACGTAGCCCTCCACCTGGTCGACGACGCCGCTGTCCTCGGGCTCGGTGCCGGAGAAGACGACCACCTTCACGCCGTCCACGGCGGCGCGGATCTGGGTCAGCACCTCCTGCCCGGCGATGTCGGGCAGGCCGATGTCGAGGACCACGATGTCCGGGCGCTGCTCCCGGCTGAGGGCGATGGCCTGCGCGCCGTCGGCCGCCTCGCCGACGATGACGAACGGCCCGCGGAAGCGCAGGGCAGTCCGCAGCAGACGCCGCACCTCAGGCACGTCGTCGACCAGCAGGACACGAATAGGCACTGTGGCCGAGGCTAACCGGTCGGTCGCGCGGACGGCGGGACCGACGCAGTTCGTAATGAGACGACGAAGGCGCCCGAGGAGCCCTCGTCGGGCTGGTACCAGGCGTCGCCGCCGTAGGCCCGCGCGAGTTCGCGGACGATGAACAGGCCGAGTCCGGTGCCGCCGCGGTTCCCGCCGGCCGCGAATCGCTGGAACAGCCGGTCGCGGACGGCCGGGTCGACGCCGTCTCCGGCGTCGGCGACGCCGACCTCGACGGCCGCCCCCGCCCGCCGCAGCCGGATGGTCACCGGCGGCCGGCCGTGACGCAGAGCGTTGCCGATGAGGTTGTCGAAGATCTGGCCGAGCCGGTCCGGCTCGCCGACGACCCGGGCCGTCACGTCCCCGTCGAGGTGGATCTCGGCCTCCGGGGTCTTGGCGCGGGCCGCCGCGACCGACGTCGCCAGCACGTCCGACAGCTCGACCTCCTGCAGCAGCGGGCGGATGCGCTTGGAGCCGAGCCGGGACGCGGTCAGCAGATCGTTCAGCAGCCGCTGCAGGCGGGCCGAGCCGAGGCGGACGGACTCGAACAGGTCGCTGCGCTCGTCGGCCGTCATGTCCGACCAGTGGTCGGCGAGCAGGCTGGCCGAGCCGGAGAGCACGCCGACCGGCGAGCGGAGTTCGTGGGCGGTCACGGCGAGGAACTGCGCCTGATCGGCCGCCTCCTGGGCCAGCCGGACATTGGCGGCCTCGAGGCTGTCGTTCGCCGCCGCCAGCGCCGCCGCGGCGTCTTCCAGATCGAGCTGCATCCGCCGCCGCTCGCTCATGTCACGGGTCACCTTCGCGAAGCCGATGTGCACGCCGTCCTTGTTGCGCACGGCGGTGATGACCACGCTGGCCCAGAACTGGCTGCCGTCCCGGCGGACCCGCCAACCCTCCTCCTCGTAGCGGCCGTCGCGCAGCGCCAGTTCCAGCTCCCGCTCCGGGTGGCCCGAGGCCTGCACCTCCGGTGGGTAGAACGTGCGGAAGTGCCGGCCGATGATCTCGTCGGCCGAGTAACCCTTGATGCGCTGGGCGCCCGCATTCCAGCTGACGATGTGCCCGCCGGTGTCGAGCATGAAGATCGCGTAGTCCTGGACGACCTCGACCAGCAGCCGGAAGCGCTCCTCGCTCTGCCGCAGCTGCTCCTCGGCCGCGCGCTGCGCGGTGACGTCCTGGACCTGCATGAACAGGTAGAGCGGTCGGCCGTGGCCGTCCTTGACCGGCGCGACGGTCGCGAGCAGCCGCCTCCGCCCGGCGCCCGCGCTCACGCTGTGCTCGACCTGCACGAGGTCGCTGGTACCGGCCTGCGCCTGCTCGAGGCCGGACCGGACGTCCGCTTCGGCTTCCCCGGACAGCGACGCGTACTGTGCGCCGACGAGAGCACTGATCTCGCGGCCGACCAGCCTCGCGAGGGCCCGGTTCGACCGGACGATCGTGCCGGTGAGCGTCAGCGTGGCCATGCCGATCGCGGCCTCGTCGAAGATCTCCCGGAACCGTTCGACATGCTCGTCGAGGACGACCCCGTCGGGGACCGGGGCCACGCCCGGGCCCGGTTCGGGCGGGGCGGGCGCCGCGGGGGTCGGCGCGGCCCGTTGGATCGCCCGCAGCCGGTCCGGGAGGTCGGCGATGTCCAGCGACTTCTCGATCAGCGCGGCCGCGCCGAGCGCCTCGGCCCGCGCGGCCAGGCCGCCCTCGTCGAAGCCGGTGTACATGACGACGACGGTCTCGGGCGACGCCGCGCAGATGTGCGGGAGCGCCTCGAGGCCGTCCATCTCCGGCATCGAGATGTCCAGCAGCAGCACCTCCGGGCGGTGCCGCCTCGCGAGCTCGATCGCGTCGCGCCCGTCGGCGCCCTCGCCGATCACCGTGAAGCACCCGGACGCGGCGAGTTGATGTTTGACCAGCAGCCGCACTTCGCGCGCATCGTCGACCACGACGGCCGTGCTCGGCGGCTCAGCTGCTGCGCTCGCCTCGCTCACGGGGCGACCGTAGCGCCAACGTGATTCCGCGCCTCAATCACCGGCGGCGGGTCATCAGACACGGGTGCGGCGAGGGCCGGACCAGCTGCCGCGCCGGCTGAACAGCCACAGGACGGCCACGATGAGCAGGAGCCACAGCACCGGGTGGACGATCAGGCCCAGCGCGGCGGCGACGACGACGATGACCAGGGCGATGAGGATGTCCATCAGCATGCCCACACACTCCCCAAACGGGGGCCCGGTCTACCCGTGACAGCCAGTCAAGTGCGGCCGCCCCCCGAGTTGACGTTCCTGTACCCGACGCGCCCCCGCGAACCCGGGGCAGGAAGATCACGAAGCGGTGTGGCGGCCGCGCTGCTCGCGCTCGTACAGCAGGCCGAAGGTGAAGCCGTTCTCGCCCGGGGCCGTCCCGGCGACCTGCCCGGCCCGGCGCAGGAACTCGGCGGCCACCACGCTGTCCTGCCGCGCGCCCAGCTCCTCCTGCAGCTTCTTGGCCCGGGCGCGGGCCTTGCTCGCCGGCACCCCCAGCTCGGGCTCGCACAGCTCGGCCACGTAGCGCAGCCGCTTGGCCGCCTTGCGGGCGCGGTGCATGGCGGCGTCCGGCTCCCCCGCCCGGCGCGCCTTCTTGAGCCGCCGCCGCAGCGTCCGCTTCGCGGCGTCGAGGAAGACCGCCGCGTCGGCGCTCGGCCGGTTGGTGTGCACCGGCGGCTCGTCGTGCCAGGCGCGAAGTTCGCGAATCAGGGCGAAGTACCGCCCACTGCTCATGACCTCATCGAGCGCGGCCTGGGCCTGCGCGAGGTCGGCGTCGAGCAGCTGGTGGATCCGTACGCTCACCGGGCCGAGCACGAGCTCGGCCGGCAGTGCCGCCACGGCGGCGTCGAGGTGGTCGCGCAGGACGTGCCGGTCGCGCAGCTCGCCCAGCGCCGTCGCGTACCAGGCCAGCTCGACGTCGAGGGCCGCGGCCCGCTCCTCGTCCAGCACCGGCGCGAGCACGCGCAGCACGCTGCGGTAGCGGCGGCTGGCGACGCGGGTCGCGTGGACCGCGTCGTGGCCGCGGCGAAGTTCGATGTCACCACGCATCAGCTGGGCGTGCTGCGCATCGAGGTAGTCGACGAGCAGCGTGGTGAGCCCGGGCCGGATCCGGCGGGCGGGAGGGGCGGACGCGAGCGCGCGGGCGAGCTTCGACTCGCTCGCCGCCGGGTGCGCCCCGGACGCGTCGAGCCACTGCGCGATCCGGTCGAGCAGGGCCTCGTCGCCGTCGACCAACTCGGCCTCGACCTCGCGCCACCGCTGGTCCGGGCCGCCGTCGGTGCGGGTGGAGGTGACGTCGTCGAGCACCACCTCGACGAGCGGCCGGCCGTCGGCGGCGAGCACGCGGTGGACGGACCGTTCGGTGACCAGCGTGGCGACGGGGGCCAGGTCGGCCCCGGCGCGGATGCCGAGCGTGATGTCGCGCAGCGCGGCCGGCACGTCGTTCGCCTCGTCGAGCGGCTGCCGGATCTCCAGGCGGGCGTTGCCGTCCGGGACCTTGAGGTGCCAGCCGGTGTCGGCGTCGCCGCTGCGCCGTCGCAGGGTCATCCGCGACCGCAGCAGGTCGCGGCCGGCGGTGTCGAAGTACGTGCTCTCGAGGTGGATCGTCTCCTGCTCGACCGACCCGCCGTCGGGCAGCACGTCGGCGAAGCCGGGCAGCTGCCACCCGTCCGGGGCGTCGAACTTCAACTCCCGCTCGCGGTGGTCCTCGCTGGCCGGGCTCACGTCGGCGGACATGGGCCGGAAGTTACGGCACGCAGGTGAACAACCCGACCGCGAACTGGGAGGATGCGGTCGTGATCACGGCCGTCGTCGACCTGGCGATCGCCCCGCTGCCGACGGGGATGTCCGGCGCCGAGCGGTCAGCCGCGACCCGCGACCTGCTGCGGACGGCGGCCGCCGACCGGGCCGGGGTGCCGGCGGGCGAGATCGAGGTAGTGGCGCACTGCCCCGCCTGCGGTGGAGCGCACGGCCGGCCGGAGCTCGTCCGCGGTGGCCGGCCGCTCGGGCTGCACGCGAGCGCGAGCCGCTCCGGGCCGTGGGCCGCCGTCGCCGTGGCCGACGCGCCGGTCGGCGTGGACATCGAGCAGGTCGGCCGCGTGACCTTCGGCGGCTTCGACGCAGTGGCGCTGACCGGAGCCGAGCAGGCCGCGGTGCGCGCACTGCCGGCGGGCACCCGGGATGAGGCTCGCGCCGGCTTGTGGACGGCCAAGGAGGCGCTGCTCAAGGTGAGCGGTGTCGGGCTGCGCATCGCGCCGTCCGACGTGCAGCTCGGGCTCGGGTGGGACCGCACCGTGGTCGATGATCCGGCTCAGCCCGGCCGGCCGGTCGGGCTCGCCGCGGTCGACGTCGCCGGCACGCCCGGCTACCGGCTGGCGGTCGCCCTCGCCGGGGTCCGGCCGCCGGCCGTCCGGACGGACCTCAGCCGGGCAGTGGCGGCACCGCCGTCTCGAACAGCCACGCGTTGAGCAGCGACCGCGCGTCCGCCCCGGCCGGCGCGACGTGCTCCACGAAGGCCGCCGTCGTCACCGTGCCGTGCCGGTGCGCGGCCGTCCACCCGCGGACGAGATCGAAGAAGGCGTCGTCGCCGACGGTGTGGCGCAGGGCGTGCAGGGCGAGCGCGCCGCGCTTGTAGACGCGGTCGTCGAACATCAGCTCGGGCCCGGGGTCGGCGAGGACGAGATCCTGGGGCGAACGGCGCAGCCGCTTCCAGTACCGCTCGGCGAGGGTCTGGGCGTCCGGGCCGTCGGCCGCCTCCGACCAGAGCCACTCGGCGTAGCACGCGAAACCCTCGTTGAGCCAGATGTCGCTCCACCGCGCCACCGTCAGGCTGTTGCCGAACCACTGGTGCGCGAGCTCGTGCGCGACGAGCCGCTCGTGCGAGCGCCGCCCGTCCGCGTGGTTGGCCCCGAAGATCGACACCCCCTGCGCCTCGAGCGGGATCTCCAGGTCGTCGTCGGTGACCACGACGGTGTACGCCCCGAACGGGTACGGCCCGAACCGGTCGGCGAACAGCCGCAGCATCGCGTCCTGCCGGGCGAAGTCGGCCTCGACCGCCTTGACCGTCCGCGCCGGCCGGGCCAGCCGCAGGACGGTGCCGTCCACCTGATCGTCGCGCAGCTCGTAGTGGCCGATCTGGACGGTGGCGAGATAGGTCGCCATCGGCTCGTCCTGCTCGTACACCCAGGTGGTCGTGCTGGCCCCGCGCTGCCGCTCGACGAGCGCGCCGTTGGCGATCACGGTGAACGGGGTGTCGGTGGTGATCGCGAGCCGGTAGCCGGCCTTGTCGCCCGGCTGGTCGTTGCACGGGAACCAGGACGGCGCGCCGTTGGGCTGGCCGGCAACGAGTGACCCCTGGGTCAGCTCCTCCCAGCCGACCTCGCCCCACAACGATCGGACCGGCTGCGGGTGGCCGCCGTAGGTCACCGCGACCGCGAAGTCGGCACCGGCGGCAACCGGACGGGCCAGGGTGACGATCAGCTTGGCCCGCCGCTGCCCGAAGTGCTTGGGCCGGGCGCCGTCGACGGTGACCTTGGTCGCCGCGAGGCCGGCCAGGTCGAGCGCGAAGCTCGTGATCTCGCGCCGCGCGGTGGCCGAGATCGTCGCCCGTCCGGTCAGCCGGTTCGACGCGGGCCGGTAGGTGATCGCGAGGTCGTAGTGGCGGACGGCGTACCCGTCGTCACCGCTGCCGGGGAGGTAGGGATCGCCGGCCGAGCGGCGGGCGGCGTCGGCGCGGGTCACCGGTCGGCTTCGGCCCACGGGCCGATCGGATTGCCGATCCAGCGGGTGCCGGCGGGGACTCCCTCGCCGCGCATGACCAGGGACGCGGGGCCGATCACCGCGCCGGCGCCGAGCGAGGCGGCGGGCAGGATCACGCAGTGCGGGCCGAGGGTGGCGCCGTCGGCCAGCTCCACGCCGTCCATGCGCATGATGCGGTCGTGGAAGAGGTGGGTCTGCACGACGCATCCGCGGTTCACGGTGACTCCATTACCCAATCGCACCAGATCGGCCTCCGGCAGCCAGTAGGACTCGCACCACACGCCGCGCCCGACGGTGGTGCCGAGCGCCCGCAGGAAGACGTTGAGCACCGCCGTCCCGCTCGCGGCCCGCGCGAACCACGGGGCCGCCACCATCTCGACGAACGTATCGGCCACCTCGTTGCGCCAGACGAAGGCGCTCCACAACGGGTGCTCGACCGTGGTGATGCGGCCGACCAGCACCCACTTCGCCGCGACCGTCACCGCCCCGGCCACCGCGCCGGCCGCGAGCAGGACGAGCCCGCCGAGCAGCGCGGCGACCGGGTAGCCCCAGGCGGCGACGAGGGCCTCCAGGCCGACGGCGACCCCGAAGCCGATGGTCACCGTGACCACGGTCGGGACGAGCCGGCACAGCTCGACGAGGGCGCGGGCCACCCGGAGCGCGGGGGCCGGCTGGAAGGTGCGGGTGACGTCGGCGGCATCCGGTGACCGGCGCAGTCGCACCGGCGGGCTGCCGAGCCACGAGCTGCCCTTCTTCGACTTCTCCGGCGCGGCCGACAGCACGGCGACGAGCCCGTTCTTCGGCACCGTCCGGCCGGGCGCGGCGATGCCGGAGTTGCCGAGGAAGCCACGCTTGCCGACCTTGGTCGAATCGACGCGCAGCCAGCCCGACCGCAACTCGTAGGACCCGACGAGCGTGTCGTCGGCCAGGAAGGCGCCGTCGCCGATCGTGGTCATGCGCGGCTGCAGGAGCACCGTCGACGCCTCGACCCCGCGGCCCACCGTAGCGCCGAGCAGCCGCAGCCACAGCGGCGTGAACAGGCTCGAGTAGAGCGGGAAGAGCTGGGTCCGGGCGGCGTCCATCAACCGCTCGGTGGCCCATACCTGCCAGCCGATGCGGCTGCGGACGGGGTGCGTGCCGGCCCGCAGGCCGAGCCCGAGCAGCCGGATCGTCAGCGCGTAGAGCGCGGCGAGCACGGCGAACCACGCGAGGGCGACCAGCGGGCTGACCACGAGCGTCCGCGCGATCGCCGTAGCGCCGTCCCGCGCCGCGAGTGCGAGGTGGTCGAGCAGGATCAGGCCCGGCACCAAGGCCAGGATCGGCAGGCAGCTGAAGACGAATGAGGTGACCCCGTAGCCGGCGAGCCAGCGGCGGGCCGGGCGCGGGCGGTGGTCGGGCCAGTCCCGCCCGGCCCGGCCGACCGGCGCCGCCGGCGATCCGGCCCAGCGCTCGCCGTCGGGCACCACGTCGCTGACGAAGGACCCGGCCTCGACCTCGGCCCGTCGACCGACCCGCGCGTCCGGCCCGAGCGTGGACCGCGCGCCGACGCTCGCGCCGGCCCCGACCCGGATCCGCCCGACGTGCAGGACGTCGCCGTCGACCCAGTAACCGGCCAGGTCCACCTCCGGCTCGATCGCGCACCCGGAGCCCAGCGTCAGCAGTCCGGTGATCGGCGGGACGGCGTGCAGGTCCACGTTGCGGCCGACCCGCGCACCGAGCGCGCGGGCGTAGATCGCGATCCACGGGGCGCCGGCCAGGTTGACGCCGCCGACGGCGTCGGCGAAGCGCTCGGCCGACCAGATGCGGAGGTGCACGGAGCCACCGCGCGGGTAGGCCCCCGGCTCGACGCCGCGCAACAGCAGGCGGGCGGCGAGGGCGGCCACGGCCATCCGGCCGAACGGGCTGACGAGGACCAGCCCGGCACCGAGGACCCACCACCAGGACACCGTCGGGGCCCAGCTCCGGCGCGTCCCCCAGGCCAGGACGTTGTTGGCCGCGGCGAGCAGGGTGAGCCACTGCAGGCCGTGGACGGTCGCGACCACGGCGGTGACGGCGATCTGCGCGATCTGGGCCCGCACCGGGGTCGGCCGCACGACCCGCTCGTGCACGGTGGCCGGCTCGAAGTCCTCGCCGAGCAGCGCCGCGAGGTCGACGATGCGCGGGTGCTGGTAGATCTCGCCGACGGTCAGCTCCGGGAACCGCTGCCGCACGAGCGAGACGAGCTGGGCTGCGGTCAGGCTGCCGCCGCCGTGGGCGAAGAAGTCGTCGTCCGGACCGGTGACCGGCACGCCCAGTACGGCCGTCCACTGCTCGGCGAGCCAGGCGGCCGTGCCGGTGAGCCCGTGCCCGGGCGCGTCGTCGACCCCGAGGCCGGGCAGCGGCCACGGCAGCGCGTCGCGGTCGACCTTGCCCGACGTGCGGGTAGGCAGCTCGCCGACCACGGCGAGCGCCGGCACCAGCGCCGCCGGCAGCACGGTGCGCAGGTGGCGCGCGGCCGCGGGCGGGTCGAAGGCATCGTCGGCGACGACGTACCCGACGAGCAGCGGGCTGCCGGCCGGGGTGCGCCGCACGGCCGCCGCCGCGCCGGCGACGCCCGGCAGCCGCAGCAGCGCGTCGTCGACCTCGCCGAGCTCGATGCGCCGGCCGCCCACCTTCACCTGGTCGTCGGCGCGGCCGACGAACAGCAGCCCGGCTGGATCGAGCCGGACGAGGTCGCCGCTGCGGTAGGCCCGGGCCCAGCCGAGGCTCGGCATCGGGGCGTACTTCTCGGCGTCCTTGTCCGGATCGAGGTAGCGGGCCAGCCCCACCCCGCCGATGATCAGCTGCCCGACCTCGCCGGCCGGGACCGGGTTGTCGTTCGCGTCGACGACCGCGAGTTCCCAGCCGTCCAGGGGCAGGCCGATGCGCACCGGTTCGTTCTCGCCGAGCAGTGCGGCGCAGGCGACGACCGTGGCCTCGGTCGGGCCGTAGGTGTTCCACACCTCGCGGCCGTCGTCGGTGAGCCGCTCGGCCAGCTCCGGCGGGCAGGCCTCGCCGCCGAAGATCAGCAGCCGCACCGCGTCGAGCGACTCCTGCGGCCACAGCGCCGCGAGGGTCGGGACGGTCGACACGACCGAGATGCGCTGCGTGACGAGCCAGGCGCCGAGGTCGACGCCGCTGCGCACGAGCGACCGCGGCGCCGGGACGAGGCAGGCCCCGTTACGCCAGGCCAGCCACATCTCCTCGCACGACGCGTCGAAGGCGACCGACAGCCCGGCCAGCACCCGGTCGCCGGGGCCGATCGGGGCGTCGGCCAGGAACAGGCCGGCCTCGGCGTCGACGAACGCGGCCGCGCTGCGCTGGCCGACAGCCACGCCCTTCGGCACCCCGGTCGAGCCGGAGGTGAAGATCACCCACGCGTCGTCGTCCGGCTTCGGCGGCTCGAACGCGTCACCGGCCCCGGCTCCGAGATCGGAGTCCGCGTCGACGACCAACGCCACCCCGGCCTCGCCGAACACGAGTGCCGCCCGCTCGTCCGGGTCGTCGGCATCGACCGGGACGTACGCGGCACCGCCCGCCAGCACGGCGAGGATCGTGACGTAGAGCCGGTTCGCGCCGGACGGCAGCCGCACGCCGACCCGGTCGCCGCGGCGTACGCCTCGCGCGGCGAGCCGGCCGGCGACGGCGGTCACCTCGGCCAGCAGTTCGCGGTAGCTGAGCACTGAGGTGCCGTCGTCGAGCGCCGGCGCATCCGGGTGAAGTGCGGCGGTCGCGTGCAGGATGTCGACCAGCGTCCGCGGCGGCGGCGCCAGGGCGGTCGAGCCGAGGACGTCCGTGACTGGAGCGGCCCCGGGCATGGCCAGAACCTACGGCCCGAAGGTTAACGTTGTCCCCCGCCGCGTCGGTTGAGTGGCGCCTTGCCGGTTGAGTGGCGCCTTGTAAGGCGCCACTCAACCGAAAAGGCGCCACTCAACCGAGGGAGTGATCGTCGACAATCAGCCGTACCGATAAGTATGTATGTGAGACTCATCAGGTGCGTCCGGAGTATGCGCTGGTGGGGGTGGACCGCCCGCTCCTGGATGGCGTCCTGTCCGTGGTGCGCAAGCTCGGTCGGAGCACGTCGCTGCGCGAGACGCTCGACCTCATCTTGGACGGAATCGTGCGCGTCGTGGGGTTCGACGCGGCCGCCGTGAACGTCACCACCTCGCGCGGCGACCTGCGGGTCGAGGCGGTCGCCGGACCGCCGGGCGTGGAGCGCCTGCTCGACACCGTCCGCCCCATGTCGTTCTGGACCGAGGTGCTGGAAGCCGCCGAGCCCTGGGGCGAGCTGCGGTTCTTCGGCCACGACCGCGACCAGAGCCTCGTCGACCGGTTCACAACCTGGTCGGCCGAGCGGTCGGTCGGACCGGAACCGGACGCCTGGCACCCGGACGACTCGCTGCTGGCGCCGATGTGGGGCGGGGACGGCAGCCTCATCGGCGTCATCAGCGTCGACGAGCCGCGCAGTGGTCGCCGCCCCGACCGCGAGCAGTGCACGATTCTCGAGCTGTTCGCCAGCCAGGCCGCCAAGGCGATCATGGACGCGCAGGACCGGCAGGCGGGCGACGTCGGTCGCCGTCAGGCCGAGAGCCGGTGGCGACTCGCCTTCGAGCACAGCCCGACCGGGATGGCGCTCGTGTCGCCGGGACGGGGGGTGATCGAGGTCAACGACGCGCTCGTGGCCATGCTGGGCAAGCCCCGCTCCGAGCTGCTCTCGACGGGCTGGGCCGACTACACGCACCCCGAGGACCTCGACCGCGACAACGCGCTGTTCGAGGAGCTGCTGGCCGGCAAGCGCAACAGCTACCAGATGGAGAAGCGATTCGTCCGCGGGGACGGCACGGTGCTCTGGGTGAGCCTGCACGTCGGGTCGGTGAGTGCGGACGAAGACGGCGGCGAACGGACGATCGTCTCGCAGATCGTCGACATCACCGAGCGTCGCCAAGCCGCCGACCGGCTGGCCTACCAGCGCACGCACGACCTGCTGACCGACCTGCCGAACCGGGTCGGACTGGCCGAGGAGATCACCCGGCTGTTCATGCTGGGGCGGCCGGTCGGCGTGCTCTTCTGCGACGTCGACCGGTTCAAGACGGTCAACAACGGGCTCGGCCGCGACGCCGGTGACGAGTTGCTCGTCGCGATCGCCGGGCGCCTGGTCAAGGCCCTGCCGAGCGACTGTGTCGTCGCCCGGGTCAGCGGTGACGAGTTCGCCGTCCTCGTCCCGGACGAGAGCCGGCCGGCCCGCTTGCTCGAGCTCGGCGAGGCGATCCACATCGCGCTGCAGGCCCCGGTGACGGTCGAGGACATGAAGCTGCGGGTCGGCATGACGATCGGATCGGCCGTCAGCACCCCGGCGCACCGCACCGGTGACGACGTCATGCGCGAGGCCGAGCAGTCGCTCAGCGCGGCGAAGCAGCGGGTGCGGGGCTCGGTCGAGCTCTACGACCCGTCCACCATCGCGCTGCCCACCCGGGCCGATCTCCAGCTCGAACAGGACCTGCGGGCCGAGGTCGAGTTCGGCAACCGGCTCACCGCGTTCCTGCAGCCGATCGTCAACCTGCAGAGCGGCGTCACGGTCGGTGCGGAGTCCCTGGTCCGCTGGCGGCACCCGACCCGCGGCCTTCTCCTGCCGGACGCCGTCGTCCCGATCGCCGAGGAGAGCGGCCTCATCGTGCCGCTCGGGCAGCGCATGCTCGAACTCGGCGTGGACGCCGCCGGCGGCCCCTGGATGAGCACCCGCGGCTGGGTCGCCGTCAACGTGTCCGGCGGCCAGCTCGGCCGCGGGCTGCTGCCGAACGCCGTCCGCACCGCGCTCGACAGCCGCGGGCTGCCGCCCGACCGCCTGCACCTGGAGATCACCGAGACCGCGCTGGCCCACGCCTCGGCCCAGGCGATCCGCGAGGTGCACGAGATCGCCGAGATGGGCGTGAGCATCGCGCTCGACGACTTCGGCACCGGCTACTCGTCGCTGTCCCTGCTGCGCGACTTCCCGATCAGCGTGGTGAAGATCGACCGCAGCTTCATCGCCCCCATCGCCGAGGACCGCCGGGCGGCCGCCCTCGTCCGCAGCCTCGTCGTCATGTGCGACTCGCTCGGCATCGGCACGGTGGCCGAGGGTGTCGAGACCTACGACCAGCGGGCGGTGGTCAGCGCCCTGGGCTGCGACCACGCCCAGGGCTACCTCTTCGGCCGGCCGGTCGACGTCGCCGAACTCGAGCGCGGGACGGACGAGGACGGACGACCGCGCCGTCCCCGCCCGGGCCGCCGCCGGACGTAGGCACGCAGCCGAGCCGGTCGGCGTCGGCCCGCGAGCGGGCTGCTGGACCGTGTCCGGTCGGGTACAGCGCGCCCCGTGTCCCCGCACCGCGGCGACCCCGCGGTTCCGAGCGCCCAACGAACGGACGGGCCGGTTGCGCGCGGACGGGTCGTGGGTAGGCCCACCGACGCGCCCCTCACCGAACTGATCGCCGGGCGCCACGGGGAGAGCGAGGGCAACATCGCCCGCGAGACCGCGAGTGCCGAGCAGGCCGAGACGATCACGATCGGCCTCCGCGACCCCGACGTCCCTCTCGGCCCCCCGGGGCCGGGCGCAGGCCGGGGCCGTGGGGCACCGGCTGGCCGGCGCGTTCGACACCGGCGCCACGGCCATCTGGTCCTCGCCATACCTTCGGGCCCGGCAGACGGCGCAGCTCGCTCTCGACGCGGCCGGTATCGCGCTGCCGATCCGGGTGGACGAGCGGCTGCGCGATCGCGAGCTCGGCATCCTCGACCTGCTGGCCAGCCGCGGCGTCGCGGCCCGCTTCCCGCAGGAGGCCCGGCGGCGCCGCTGGCTCGGCAGGCTCCACTACCGGCGGTCGCAGGCTCGGTGGCCGGGTTGTTCGCCCGCGGGGCCGACCCGGCGCGGGCCGCCTGCTGGGCCACCTACCTGCGCTCGACCGCCGGCGACCGGCTCGCGGCCCCGGGTCGGCCGGCTCGGCTTTCTGGCCCGCGAACCCGTCGACCAGCCACCGTTCGTGATCGTGGAGACCGAAGCCTGATCTGCCCGGTTTGCCGGCGCGGAGCGGTGGGTAACCGCAACGACCCGATCCGCGGGCCGATCCCGTGTCCGGGGTCGGCCCGCGGTCGTGTCCGGATACCCCCGCCGCGCCGGTCCGGAGGCCCGACATCCTCAAGTCCGCCCGCTTCCGTCCGATGAGGGCCCTAAGGACCATGGGCACGCCACGGTCCGGGTGCCCGGCGAAAGGGGTCGGCATGTACCTGTCGTACCGCCCGTTGCTCGACGCCCTGCTCGCGCGCGGCGCCGACCCGCGCGCGATCCAGGACGCGGCCGACGAGGCTGCGACCAGCGGGCGCTCGATCCGTGACGTCCTCATCAACGACCTCATCGTCACCGAGCTGGAGCTGACCGAGGCCTCGGCCGAGGCGCACGGCATGACCAGCGTCGACCTGGTCGGCTACCCGGTCGAACCGGCCGCGGTGACCAGGATCCCGCTCCCCCTCGTTCTCCGGCACCGGCTGATCGGGATCGCGGTCAGGGGCGACGTCCTGGTCGTGGCGATCAGCGACCCCGACGACGTGGTCGCGCTGGACGACATCCGGGCCGCCACCGGCATGACGATCGAGCCGGTCGTCGCGGCCCGCAGCGAACTGCGCAAGCTGATCGACCGGCGCAAGCGGGACGAGAGCGACCTGTCCGACGTGGCCGCCGGGCTCAGCCGGGACGACGCCGACGAGGCGACCAGTCTCAACCAGGCCGCAGGTGGGGCCGACGCCCCGATCGTCCACTACGTCAACTCGATGCTCGAGCAGGCGATCCAGACCCGCGCCTCGGACCTGCACCTCGAGCCGACCGAGCACGACATGCGGGTGCGGGCGCGCATCGACGGCGTGCTGCACGAGGTCGACAAGGTGCCCAGCGGCGTGCAGTCGGCGCTGGTCTCCCGGCTGAAGATCATGTCCGGCGTCGACATCACCGAGCGGCGGATCCCGCAGAACGGGCGGATCACCGTCCGGCTCAACAACCGCGACATCGACCTCCGGGTCGCCACGTTGCCGACGGTGTGGGGCGAGGAGGTCATCCTCCGCGTCCTCGACACCGGCGGCGTCGACCTCGACCTGGCCAAGCTCGGCTTCACCGACGACAACCGGGCGAGATTCGCCGAGTCCTACGGCAAGCCGCACGGCATGGTGCTGGTCACCGGCCCCACCGGCTCGGGCAAGTCGACGACGCTCTACGCGACGCTCGGCGAGATCAGCCGGCCCGAGGTGAACGTCATCACCGTCGAGGACCCGGTCGAGTATCGCCTCGAGGGCATCAAGCAGATCCAGGTCAACCCCAAGGCGGGGCTGACCTTTGCTGCGGTGCTGCCGGCCATCCTGCGGGCCGACCCGGACATCGTGCTGATCGGCGAGATCCGTGACCGGACGACCGCGCAGCTCGGTGTGGAGGCCGCGCTCACCGGGCACCTGGTGCTGTCGACGCTGCACACGAACGACGCCCCGAGCGCGGTCACCCGACTCATCGAGATGGGCGTCGAACCGTTCCTCGTCGGCTCGTCGCTCGACTGCGTGCTGGCCCAGCGGCTCGCCCGCCGGCTGTGCGAATGGTGCAAGCAGGCCTACACGCCGTCGGCCGACGACCTGGGGCCGCTCAACTGGCCGACCGGCGAACTCGACCTGCCGACGACGCTGTGGCGCCCGGTGGGCTGCCGCTCGTGCGGGCAGACCGGGTTCCGCGGCCGGCTGGCGCTGACCGAGGTCATGCCGGTGTCGGAGGAGATCGAGCACCTGGCCGTCACCCGAGCGGCCGCCAGCCAGATCCGCCGGGTCGCGGTGGCCGAGGGCATGGTCACGCTGCGCGTGGACGGGCTGCGCAAGGCCGTCGCCGGCCACACCACCTTGGAGGAGGTCATCCGTGTCACCGTCTGAGACGTTGGACGAGCTGCTGCTGCGCGCGGTCGAGCTCGGCGGCTCCGACCTGCACGTGACGGCCGGGGTCGCACCGTGTGTGCGGGTACACGGCCGCCTGGCGCCGCTGCCCGGCCGCGACCGGTTGACCCCGGACGAGAGCGAGGAGCTCGTGCACTCGATCCTGACCGACGAGCAGTGGGCCACCTTCGTCGAGAACCACGAGCTTGACATCGCCTACTCCATTCCCGGCATCAGCCGGTTCCGGGTCAACGTGTTCCTGCAGCGCGGCTCGGTGGCCGGCGCGTTCCGGGCGATCCCGCACCGGATCCGCAGCCTGGAAGAGCTCGGGCTGCCGGCCACGGTCGAGCGGTTCGCGCACCTGCCCCGCGGCCTGGTGCTCGTGACCGGCCCGACCGGCTCCGGCAAGTCGACGACGTTGGCGAGCCTGCTCGACGTCGCCAACCACACCCGCGACGGGCACATCGTCACCATCGAGGACCCCATCGAATACCTGCACCGGCACGGCACCTGCGTCGTCAACCAGCGCGAGGTGGGGTCGGACACCAACGGCTTCGGCGTCGCGCTGCGGCACGTCCTGCGCCAGGACCCGGACATCATCCTGGTCGGCGAGCTGCGCGACCTCGAGACGACATCGGTGGCCGTCACCGCGGCCGAGACCGGCCACCTGGTGCTCGCGACGCTGCACACGCAGTCGGCGGCGCAGACCGTCGACCGGATGATCGACATCTTCCCGCCGCACCAGCAGGACCAGATCCGGGCCCAGCTGGCCAACTGCCTGCAGGGCGTGGTCACCCAGGCCCTCGTCCCGACCGTGGACGGTGCCGGGCGCACGGCGGTGTGCGAGATCATGATCGCCACCCCGGCGATCCGCAACCTGATCCGCGAGGGCAAGGTGCACCAGATCCCCGGGTTCCTCCAGTCGTCGGGCGACCTCGGCATGATCAGCTTCGACCAGCACCTCGCCCAGCGGTTCCACCAGCGCCTGATCAGCACGACGACCGCGCTCCAGATCGCGCACGACCCGGAGGAGTTCCTGCGCTTGGCGAGGCCGGCGTCATGACCACCTCGCTGACCTACGCCTACGAGGCGCTGGACGCCCAGGGCGCCGTGCGCAAGGGCCGCATCCAGTCGGACTCGCGCGAGGCCGCCGCCGGCCTGCTGTCGGCCCAGAACCTCGTCCCGCTCACCGTCGACGTCACCGGCCAGGGCATCCACCGCGAGATCCGGCTTCCGGGCCTGCGCGGCCGCACGACGCTCAAGGACCTGGCGATCATGGCCCGGCAGTTCGCCTCGATGACCAAAGCCGGCCTCACCCTGCTGCGCGCGCTCACGATCCTCGCCGAGCAGACGGCCAAGCCGAAGTTCCGCGCCGCGATCTCCGCGGTCTGCACCGACGTTCAGGAGGGCTCCACGCTCTCCAACGCCATGGCTCGGCAGCCCGACCACTTCCCGGCCCTGATGGTCAGCATGATCCGGGCCGGCGAGAGCGGCGGCTTCCTCGACGACGCGCTGGCCCGCATCGCGTCCATGTACGAATCGGAGGCTGCGCTGCGCAGCAAGATCAAATCGGCGATGACCTACCCCGTCATCGTCCTGATCTTCTCGATCCTGCTCGGCAGCGGCGTCATCATCTTCATCGTCCCGATCTTCGAGAAGATGTTCAAACAGCTGGGCGGCGACCTCCCGCTGCCCACGCAGATCATGGTGAGCCTGTCCCACAGCATGTGGTGGCTCATGCCGCTCGGACTGGTCGCGGCGGTCATCGCCTTCCGGGCCTACCGCCATGCGGTGCGGCGCAGCGCGGTGCTCCGCCTGCGGGTCGACCAGCTCAAGCTCCGGCTGCCGGTGTTCGGGCCCCTGTTCGCGAAGCTCGCGATCAGCCGCTGGGCCCGCACGCTCAGCACGCTGCTCGCCGTGGGCGTGCCGATCATCCGCGCGCTCGAGATCGTCGGCGGGACCGCGGGCAACGCGGTGATCGGCGAGGCGATGAAGGACGTGCAGGCCGCGGTCCGGGTCGGCGCACCGCTGTCCCGGCCGCTGGCGCAGGTCGAACTGTTCCCGAGCATGGTCGTGCAGATGGTCGAGGTCGGCGAGCAGACCGGCCAGACGGCACCGATGCTCGAGAAGGTCGCCGACTTCTACGAGGAGGAGACCAAGACCGCGACGGAGTCGCTCACCTCGGCGCTCGAGCCGCTGATGGTCGTGCTCCTCGGGGCCGTCATCGGTGTCATGGTCGTCTGCCTCTACCTGCCGATGTTCTCGATCTACCAGCACATCCAGTCGAACTGACGCTTCCGGGCCGAGGGCCCGGGACCAACGGCCCCTTCTGCGCCGATCTTGTCAAGTGATCGCAATTCACACCGATCTAACGGACAGAAGGCACACCCGGACCCGGCTGTCCTCGCCGCGTCCATCCCCAAGAGCCAAGGAGGCTCCCATGTTGAACCGCCTGACCGAACTTCGTGAGAAGCGCGCCCGCGGCGAGAACGGCTTCACCCTGATCGAGCTGCTGGTGGTCGTGGTGATCATCGGCATCCTGATCGCCATCGCGATCCCGCTGTACCTGAACTACAAGAAGGGCGCCAACGACAAGGCCACGCAGTCAGACCTCCGGGGCGCGATCAGCGCCCTCGAGACCTGCAACTCCGACAACAGCGTGTACCCGTCCGGCCCGGCCGACCTCAAGGGCGCCCTCACCGGCTGCACCAACCAGACGGTCACCCAGAGCGCCAACACCACGCTGGGCTACTACCCGAAGGCGGACGGCTCGTCCTACCTGCTCGTCGGCACGAACAGCGCCGGCAACGTCACCGGTGGCACCAACGGCTACTACTGCTACTCGAGCGTCACCGGCGGCTCGGTCGCGAAGAAGACGGCGGCCACCACGCCCGCGGCGTACGCGGCCAACTGCTAGCCGAACCGGTCCGGGTCAGCCATTCGACCGCCGGGTGAGACGCGATGGGGCGCCTCACCCGGCGGGACCGGTTCACGACGAAACGACAGCCCACCAGCCCTGCTCGGCCCACCAGCTTGGGAGACACCATGAGACTCAGCCCGTTCGGCCGCGTCGGGGTGATCAACCCTGACGGTCACGCCATCGGCGTCGACATCGGCGCCACTGCGGTCCGGGCCGCGGTCCTGTCCCCTGGCAGCCTGGACGGGCACTCCGTCCCGGCCATGCACGGCGACGGCCAGGTCGGGCTCCCGCGCCGGGCGGTCGTCGACGGCGTCGTGCACGATCCGGCGGCCGTCAGCGAAGCCCTCAAGCACCTCTGGCGCGCCCACCGACTCGAATGCCGGCGCGTCGTCCTCGGCATCGCGCACCCGCAGATCCTCGTGCGCGACATGCAGATGCCGGCCATGACGAAGGAGCAGCTCGCCAAGGCCCTGCCGTTCCGGGCCCGCGAGATCGTCGCGCTGCCCCTGGACGAGGTGGTCCTCGACTTCGCCCCGCTCGGGCCACCCGACCCCGAGTCCGGCCTCGTGTCCGGGCTGCTGGTCGCGACCCCGCGCCAACCACTGCTGGCCGCCGTCGCCGCGGTCGAAGCTGCGGGGCTGACGGTCGCCCGCGTCGATCTGTCATCCTTCGGCGCCCTGCGGTCGATCGCGGACGAGCGGCTGAGCGTCGAGGCGGTCATCGACCTCGGCGCCGACCTGACGACGATCGTGATCCACGACCACGGCGTCCCCGCGCTCGTCCGCAGCGTCGCCCGGGGCGGGCAGAGCCTCTCCGACGCGCTCGTCGACAAGCTCCGGCTCAGCCACGAGGACGCCGAGCGCGCGAAGCGCACCACCGGGCTCGTCGGCGACGACGAGGCCGTGAGCCGGATCCTGGCCGAGACCCTTCGCCCGCTCATCACCGAGATCCGGAGCTCGATCAACTACTTCACCGCGAACGACGGCGCGCCGGTCGAGCAGATCTCCCTCACCGGCGGCGGGGCCGCCCTGCGCGGCCTGCCCGGCCTGCTGTCGGCCCAGCTGGGTGTCGCGGTGGAGATCGTCGACCCGATGCGGCGCGTCCACCCGGCCAAGGCGGCGCACCGGCCGCCGACCGCGACCGGCGAGCCCGCCAGCGCCGTCGCGCTCGGCCTCGCGATGGGAGCAGCGGCATGACCACCCTGATCCGGCGCACCGAGCCCTGGAGCGTCCATCCCGGTCTCGGGATCTTCGTCGACCTCACCCCGACGGAGGTCGTCAACACCCGCCAGGTGCGCGCCTTCCGCAAGGTGATCGTCTGGGCGCTCGTCGCCCTCGTCGTCGTGTTCCTCGGCGGCTACCTGCTCGCCGTCCAGCGGCGCTCGAGCGCGGAGACCGCGCTGGCCGACGCCCAGACCCGGACGACCGTGCTCCAGGCCCAGGCCGGCAAGTACGCCGACGTCACCCGCATCGGGCAGGCCGTGTCCCGGATCCGGACCCAACTCGCCACGCAGCTGGCCGGCGACGTCGCGCTCGACAGCCTGCTGGGCAAGGTCCAGGCCAGCGTGCCGCGCGACATGACGATCCGGCAGGTCTCGGTCACCATCAGCCGTGCCGGCGTGGCCGGCAGCCAGGTGGCGGCGACCGGCACCGCCCTCGACGCCTCCGGGCACACCCGCATCGGCACGATCACCCTGTCGGGCACCGGCCGCACGATCGACGACCTCTCGGAGTTCGTCGACCACCTGAAGGTCATCCCGGGGGTCGTGGACGTGGTGCCGACCTCGAACGCGGCCAGCGGGAGCGGGGTCGAGTACAACCTGTCGTTCGGTCTGGACGACCGGCTGCTGAGCCACCGCTTCGACGTCTCGAAGGGCGGTAAGTGATGACCCGGGTGCAGGACAAGAGAACGTGGACGATCGGCGGCTCGATCGCGGCCGCGGCGCTGGTCGCCGCGGGCTGGTTCCTCGTCATCGACCCGGTGCGGTCGGACACCGCCGACCTCCGCGCGCAGACCGCCGCGACCGCGGCCCAGAACGACACCCTGCAGGCCAAGGTCGCCGACCTGGCGGACCGCCACAACAACGTCGCCGGCCTCGCCCAGGAACTGAAGCAGTCGCTCGCCCAGCTGCCGCTGGACAACGGGCTGCCCGCGTTCACGCGCCAGCTGCTCCGGCAGGCCAAGGCGAACGGGGTGACCCTCGAGAGCGTCAACGTCGGCTCGTTCGCGAACGTCACGTCCACCGGCGGCGGCCAGCTCGTCTCGATCGCCGTCACCGTGAACTCGATCGGGCCGGCCGCGCGGCAGCTCAGCTTCCTGCACGCGATCCAGGTCGAGGGTCCGCGCCGGGCGCTGGTCACGACGACCGAGCTGGCGACCGCATCGGACAAGGCGGCCGGTTCGGTCGACGGCGCCAGCAAGATGACGACCGGGCTGACGGTCTTCTCCGCTCCTCGCACCGCTGCCGAGCGTGCGCAGCTCGAGAAGCTGCTCAGCGCGAAGTAGGCGACCACAGGTGATCGGGACGGGGCGACGAGCGGCGGACCGCCAGGACGACGGCGGGTTCGTGCTGCTCGAGTCGCTCATCGCGATCACCCTGATCACGATCATCATGGGCGCGATGGCGACGTTCTTCGTCAACGGCGTCACCTCCACCAACCAGCAGCGGGCCCGCCAGGCCGCGACCCAACTCGCCGACACCGCCGTCGAGAGCATCCGCAGCCTCAACCCGTCCGACCTGGTCACCGGCCGCGACAGCGCCAGCGTCACCACCCAGTTCGGCGCCGCCTCCGCCCTCGTGTCCGGCTGGCTCGCCACGATGACCGCCGCGGCCGACGCATCCGCGACGGCCGGCAGCGGCCCCACCGCCACGGTCCCGACCGTCGCCGTGACCCAGACGGTCAACCACCTCGCGTTCAGCATCAGCAAGTACCTCGGCTGGTGCGCCGTCCCGGCCGGCGCGGCCGCCGTCGACTGCGACCGCACGCACCTGTCGAGCGGCGTCAGGTACCTGCGGGCGGTCGTCGCCGTCACGTGGTCCGACTCGCACTGCACCGCCGGGGTCTGCACCTACCTGACCGCAACGCTGATCAACACCGCCGACGACCCGACCTTCAACCTCAACCAGTTCGGCCAGCCGCCGCCCGTCGTCGCCGCCCCCGACCGGCAGGACAGCTACGTCGGCGACCCGGTCTCGCTGCAGCTCGCCGTCGAGGACGGCACGGGCGCGCCCACGTTCACCTGGCAGAGCACCGCGCTGCCGGCCGGGCTCACCCTCAGCCCCAGCGGGCTGATCTCGGGTTCGGCCACCTCCGCCGTCGCGAACCTCACCGTCACGATCACCGTGACCGACGCCTTCCTGCGCACCGCCTCCGCGACCTTCACGTGGACGGTCGTGCCCCGCGTGCGGATCAGCGGCGGCAGCGATCAGGTGGCCTCGGTCGGCACCGCGATCCCGGCGATCCTGCTGACGGCGACCGGTGGCAGCGGCGCGCCGTACACGTGGACCGACCCGACCGGGTCGCTGCCGCCGGGCCTGTCGATCACGACCGTCACCAATCAGGGCCGGGTCAGCGGCACGCCGACCACCGCCGGCAGCTACCCCGTCCAGCTCATGGTCCGCGACTCCTCGACGCCGGCGCACACCGCCACCGTCACCTTCACCTGGGCCGTCTACGCCACGCTCGTCGTCAGCACGCCGCCGGCCCAGGTCAGCACGGTCGGCACCCCGATCAGCCCGCTGCCGATCGTGGTGACCGGCGGCTCCGGCTCGTTCCTGTGGACCGGCGGGGGCACGCTGCCGGCCGGCCTGACGCTCACCGGCGGCACGGTCACCGGCACGCCGCCGGTCCTGGGGACCACGACCGTGGGGCTCAGCGTTACCGACACGGTCACCGGCATCACCCGGTCGGTGAGCTTCGTCTGGAGCGTCGTGCCGCCAGTGGTCGTCAGCGGCGGGACGAGCCAGCTCGGGATGGTCGGCACCGCGATCACCGCCGTCACGCTCACCGCGACCGGCGGCAGCGGCGCACCGTACACCTGGTCCGACCCGACCGGCTCGCTGCCGCCGGGCCTGGGTATCGCAACGGTGAGCAGCCAGGGCCGGGTCACGGGCACGCCGACCGCGGCAGGCAGCTACCCGGTACAGCTGCAGGTCACCGACGCCAAGGGCGGCACGGCGACGACCAGCTTCACCTGGACCGTCTACCCGGCGATGGTCGTCAGCAATCCCGGCGCGCTGGCCAACACCGTCGGCGTGGCGATCACCGCGCTGCCCATCACGGTCAGCGGCGGCTCCGGCACGCACACGATCGCGAGCAGCGGCCTCCCGGCCGGGCTCACCATGACCCCGTCCGGCGTGATCACCGGCTCCCCGACGACAACCGGTACCTCGACCGTGACCGTGACCGTCACGGACACCGTCACCGGTCTCGTGAAGACCGTCGGCTTCACCTGGACGGTTCACCCGCGGCCGACGGTCACCTCGCCCGGGAACCTCGTCACCAGCACCGGCGCCCCGATGAACCTGCCGCTCACGACGACCTGCCTCAACAGCCCGTGCACCTACACCCTCACCGGCGGACCGGCCGGCGTGAGCATCACCGCCCTCGGCGTCCTCACCGGCACGGTCACCAGCTCGCCGCAGACGTTCGGCGCGGTCAGCATCACCGTCCGCGACGCCGACGGTGTCACGGCCACGACCGCCACCTTCACCGTGACCGTGCGGGCCGCACCGACCGTCAACTCGCCCGGCAACCAGGTCACGACCGTCGGCGCCACGATCAGCCTGACCCTCACCCATACCTGCGCCAACACGCCGTGCAGTTACACGCTCAACGGCGGCCCGGCCGGCCTGAGCGTCAGCAGCAGCGGGGTCATCGCCGGGACCGTGACGGGCTCGGCCCGGACGTACAGCCCGGTCTCGGTCACCATCCGGGATGCCGCCGGCTCGCCCGCGACCACGCCGGCGTTCGCCTGGACGGTCAACCCGGCGCCGGCGATCGCGAACCCCGGCGCCCAGACCGTGTACATCGGCACCGCCGTCACGCTCGACCTCGCGGCCATCGCAACCGGCGGAACCGCGCCGTACACGTACTCGGCGACCAACCTGCCGGGCTGGCTGAGCCTTGACCCGGCCACCGGATTGATCACCGGCACCGCGCCCGGCACCAAGAGCGTCACGACCAACGTCCGGGTGGGTGTCACGGACGCGGCCGGTGTCAGCGCGACGAGCGCGGCGTTCACCTGGACGGTCACGAACCTCCGGCTCGACTTCGGCGACCAGACGACCTACCGCCGGACCACGGTGAGCATCGACCTCGACAGCCACACCAGCGGCGGCACCGCGCCGTACTCGTTCAGCATCACCAACCGGCCCTCCTGGCTGAGCTACTCGACGAGCTCTCACACCCTCACCGGCCGGGCCCCGAGCGGTGTGACCGACGACTCGGACATCGTCATCAGCGTCACCGACTCGGCCGGCGTGGTGATCACGAACCCGCCGATCGCCTGGCACGTCACCACCCTGCGGTGGTCCTCCAACTTCGGCAACCGGTGGAACGCCCACGACACGAGCATCGCGTCGTTCAGCCTGACCAGTTACGACAGCGGCGGCACCGCCCCGTACAGCTACGCCGGCATCGGGCTGCCGCCGGGCATCACCGTGGACCCGACCACGGGGGCGGTGACCGGCACGCCGACGACGCCCGGCAGCTACAGCGTCCAGTTCGTGGAATCGGACAGCCACGACGCCACCGTGACCAGCAACTCGTTCACCTGGACGATCACATGACCGCCCGCCGCCGCCCCGCGCTCGCCGACGAATCCGGCTTCACGCTGATGGAGCTGGTGGTGAGCATGACCGTGATGCTGATCTTCATGGGCATGTTCACCGGCGCGATCATGGTGCTGACCGGTTCGCAGACGAAGGCCCAGTCGACGAGCGAGACGTCGGCCGTGACCAACACCGCCTTCCTCTGGCTCGACAAGACGGTGCGGTATGCGGCCGCGATCAGCTCACCGGGTACCGGATCGGGCACCGGCGACTGGTACGTCGAGTTCCGCGTGACGCACACCGGCAGCGAGGTCTGCACGCAGGCGCGGCTCGACATCGCCAAGGGCCAGCTGCAACGCCGCAGCTGGCAGGTGATCGGCTCGACCGCGAGCGGCGTGACGCCGTGGGTGCCGGTGGTGTCGGGACTCGTCAACGGCTCGGCCGCGGCCAACTCCGCCGACCAGCCGTTCGTCACCAAGGCACCCACGTCGTCCGAGGGCTTCCAGCAGCTCACGATCAATCTCGTCGCGACCGGCGGCCCGGCGAACGCGCCGACGACCTCGCGGGCGACGTTCAGCTTCACCGCGATCAACAGCACGCTGCCACCCCCGACGAGCATCTGCCAGGAGGTAGGACGGCCATGACCCGACCCCGGGTATCCCTGCGCGATGACCGCGGCTCGCTGCCGATGGTGGTCCTGGTGACGATCATCGGCCTCATGCTGAGCGCGTTGATGGTGCCCGTGCTCCTCAACCAGGACCACGCGACCCGCTTCGACACCACGCGCGTCCTGTCCCTGGACGCCGCCCAGGCCGGGCTCGACGTCGCCCTCGGCAAGATCCGGGCGTCCACCGACGCTCAAGGCGCCGGCGACGCGACTGGGCTGCCGTGCGGCCGGCTCAGTGGCCAGGTGTCGAACGCCAGCCCGGCCCGCTACGACGTCACGATCGAGTACTTCACCGCCGATCCGGTCGCCCAGCCCTCGACGCCGAAGATGATCTGCGTCGACGGCTACGGGACCTACGACACGAGCTCCGGCAACTTCACCCCGAGCTGGGCCCGCATCACGTCGCTCGGCACCGGTGGTGGCGGCAACGGCGCCTCGAAGGGCCGCACGCTCGTCACGACGTACCGGTTCAAGACCAACAACGCCAACGTGCCCGGCGGCGTGATCCGGATCTTCCCGGCGAGCAGCAGCTCTGCGCCGGCCTGCCTGGACGCCGGTTCGGCCGTCCCGGTCGCCGGCCGGGCGATCGCGCTGCAGTCGTGCAGCACCACCACCCCGCCGAGCGCCCAGCAGGTCTTCGTGTACCGCACCGACCTCACCCTGCAACTGCAGTCGTCGGTGAGCGCGACCGACGTGAACGGCCTGTGCCTGAGCTATACCAGCCCGACGGCCGGGGTGGCGGTCACGCTGGCCGCCTGCCAGCCGCTCGGCAGCCCGCCGTACACGCAGCAGTGGAGCTTCGACGACAACGGTGCGTTCCGCGCGTCCCTGTCGACGTCGGCCGCCAACGGCACCCTGTCATCGGTCTGCATGAACGTCGCCGCGCAGAGCCCCTCCACGCCGGTCACCCTCGCGAACTGCGCCGGCGGCGTGACCAGCCCGACCCAGGCGTGGATCCCGGCTCCCTCGGTCGGGGCCGGCGCCGCCGCCCTGCCGCAGTGGGTCAACTACTACGAGTTCGGGCGCTGCCTCGACATCACGAACCAGAACGTGAACACGACCTACCTGATCGACTATCCCTGCAAGCAGAACCCGTATCCCAACGCGGTCGCGTTCAACCAGAAGTTCACCGCGCCGACGATCGCCCAGGGTGCGGCCAGCGCGACCGGCACGATCTACACGACGTACAACGGCACGAACTACTGCCTGACCAGCCCGGGCACGAACGCCGGCTACGTGACGGTGGCCGTCTGCGGGAAGACCGGCGCCCTGCAGACCTGGACCATCTACAACGACGACCACTCGCTGACGTACGCCCGGAAGTTCAACGTCGTCGATGCCAAGGGACTCTGCCTCGGGCTGACCGCTCCGGTCGGCAGCGACGCCTGGTCGGCCATCGACGTCGAGACCTGTGTCGGCCGGGGCGACCAGAAGTGGAACGCCGACCCCACGACGCCGAGCGTCACCAACACCTACGAGAAGTGAGGGACCGCCACCGGGCGGTCGCCGGGGAGACCGAAACGTTCGCCCCGGCGCCCGTGCGGGGGGTGTGACGGGCGTCGGGGCGAGCCGTTTCCAGCTGGCCAGCGGTCTCTCCCGGAACCCGACCCAACGGTCGCGGACCGCCCACGTGGTGGCCGGTCATCGGCTGACGTACGTCCGATCGACCCGCCCCGGCGGCACTTGAGGGAAACCGGCGGAAAACGCCTACGCAGCGCCGGAACCGGTGCTGCGTAGGCGGGAGGTGGTCAGGCGATCCGGGTGACGCCGGCGCCCGGGCGGATGTCTCCGGTCGGCGTGGTGAGTGCCAGCCGGCTGGCGAGGGTGCCCCGGCTGCCCACCGCGTGGAGGTAGGCGTTGCGGGCGGCCGCGGCCCGTCCGCTGCGCTTGGGCGTCTCGACCGCGCCAGGCTCGAGCTGGGAGTTCATCCCGTCCCGGAGCACCCGCAGCGCCTCGGCCCGCAGCTGCGAGACGCGGGATTCGGTGACCCCGAGCTCGACGCCGATGTCGGCCATCTGGCGCTGGTCGAAGAAGTAGGCGATCACGACGAAGCGGAGGCGCTCCGGCAGCTGCTCGATGGCCTGGTGCAGGTAACCCAGCTTCTCGCGGTACAGCAGCAGCGCCTCGGGGCCGGCCGACGACTCGGCCAGCAGCTCCGGGCCGGTCTCGGGCGCGAAGCCCTGCAGGCTCAGGGTCCGGGCCCGGGCGAGGTCGTACTGCAGCGAATCGAGCTCGGCGACGGAGACGCCGAGGGCGGCGGCCACCTCGTCGCTGCGCGGGCTGCGACCGAGCGCCGCGGCGAGCTGGTGCTGGACGTTCTCCATCTCCCGAGCGTGCGTCCGCACCGAACGGGCGGCCCAGTCCATCGAACGCAGCTCGTCGAGCAGGGCCCCGCGGATGCGGATCGCGGCATAGCGGGCGAACGGGACGCCGCGGTCCGGCTCGAAACTCTGGGCAGCGACGACGAGGGCCATCATCCCGGCCGAGGTCAGATCGTCGCGGCTGACGTGCACCGGCACCTTGGCGAGGACCTCGCGGACGAGGTGCCCCACCAGCGGTAGGTTCTTCTCGACGAGTTCGTCGGCGCTCGCCGGAGCGGACGAAGGGGGCAGCGCGGGCGATGCGGTCATCGGAGATCCTCCGAGGTGAATGCCGGCGGCTTCGATGCCACCTGCCGTTGTGGACGTCCCCCGATGTCCGCGCAAGGGATTGTGCGCTTGGAAGTCACTGTAAAGACTGCGTGAAGTGTTGATGAGGGCCCAACGACCCAAAGTGATCGGGCCGTTGTGCTGCAACGGCGCTCCGATCGCCCGAGAGGTGACTATCGGTTCCCTTCGCAGCCGCCTCAGCGGCCCGGAACCGCCGTCGTCCTAGGTTTATCGGAGGCTGCAGCCGGTCGCCAGGTTGGGCAGAACACTCATAACGAGCGGGCCGCGGCCGATCAGGACGGGGCGGAACGGGGCAAGGATTGGCGATGATGACACCAGAGCTCGGTCGCGGGACAACGCGACTCACGAACCTCTCCAGCACGCTGTGGCGGCTGCGCGAGGTGCTGGATCATCTCCTCTTCAAGATCTTCGAGACCCAGCTCATCCTCGACTCCGGCGCTCACCAGTGGCTGGCCAAGGCCGGCCGGGAGCTCGACACCGCCCTGCAGGAGCTGCGTCACGTCGAGGTCATGCGGGCCGTCGAGACCGTCGCGGTGGCCGATCAGCTCCACGTGCCGGCCGACATCACGTTGCGCGAACTGGCCCAGCAGGTGTCCCCGCCCTGGACATCCATCTTCGACGAGCACCGCGCCGCCCTGCGGGCACTGACCGCCCGCGTCGACGAGGCCGCCGAGCGCGCGCCGCGCTCGAGCGATGCCGGCGACCGGTCGGACGAATCCCGCTTCGGCGACGTCCCTGACCACGCCACCGACTTGGACACCGGGGCGGATCTGGACGCCGAGATCGTGCGCCGCTTCGTCGCCGACACGCTCGCCAACGCCCAGCAGGTCTCCCTGGTGACGTTCCTCGCCTGACCACCTAGCCGGACACGTTCGGTCACCGGCCTAGTCCCTCAGGCCCACCCAGCGATGACCTTCGACTGTGCGCTGACCGCTGGCACCCAGCGGATCATCGAGGTGTCCGCCTGGCCGCCCTCGAGATGGAGTTGTCCGTGCCCGGTCCCCGTGACAGCGAAGTGGACCTGCGCAGCGCGCTCGTCGACGGGCAGTTCGAACTCGTCTACCAGCCTATCTACGACCTCGACGAGCTGGCCCTCGTCGGCTTCGAGGCGTTGCTGCGCTGGAATCACCCGGCCCGCGGCCAGATCCAGCCCGACGAGTTCCTCCCGGCGCTCGAAGCGACCGGGCAGATCGTCGACGTCGGCCGGTGGGTCTTCACCGAGGCCTGCCGGCAGATGGCGGCCTGGCGCGGATCGGGCAGTGCGCTGACGGTGTCGGTGAACGTCTCGGCCGGGCAGCTGGCGCGCGACGGCATCGTCGAGGACGTCCGCGCGGCGCTCGAGCTGAGCGGCCTGGCACCGGCGGCGCTCACCGTCGAGGTCGCCGAAACCACGCTGCTGCACAACGCCGAGGCCAGCGCCCGCCGGCTGCACGCCCTCAAGGATCTCGGGGTGCAGGTGGCCATCGACGACTTCGGCACCGGGTACTCCAGCCTCGCCTACCTGCGGCAGTTCCCGGCCGACTGCCTGAAGATCGACCGCACGTTCATCGAGGCGGTCACCCGGTCGCCGCAGGCCGACGCGCTGATCCACACGCTCGTCCAGCTCGGCCGGGACCTCGGCCTGAAGACCCTCGCCGAGGGCGTCGAGACGACCGAGCAGATGACGCAACTGCGCGCGGAGAACGTCAACTCGGTGCAGGGCTTCCTGTTCGCCCGTCCCCTCACGGTGGCGGCGATCGACGAGGGGATCCTGCACGTCGAGCCCGATCCGCAGGCTGACCCCGCCTGACGTCGTCGCGGTCCGCCGGCCGGTGATTCCGCAGTACCCGTCCGGCCGGCGCGGTTCCTCCCGCGCGTTGGAAGGTGCGGCACGTCCAGCGGCCCGGTTTCGATGCGCCGCACGCCCCGCTCGCGGCTTGCGGTCGCCGGGCGCGTCACCCAGGTCGCGGCCGGCCGGCAAGTGGAGCGGGCGACGGGAATCGAACCCGCGTAATCAGTTTGGAAGACGTATCTCATTTGGCATCGCAGGGCCCGGAAATGTTGGGCCGCAAGCACCTGGACCACCACTTGATACGACGTCGTGCGATGCATGTGCGATCCCGTTAACGTCGGTCTTGCCCGCCGCTGTCCACTCGTGTCCCGTCCCGTCAACAATTCGAGCAGACACGGCCCAGACCGACCGGGCCCGGTGATATTCGCACAGCCACGAGGACGAATCACCGTCGCGCGCGGCACCGCTCCACGCCGCCGCCTCACACAGCAGCCCACCGAACGCCGCGCGATCAGAAAATCTGGCACGGCGGGCACCCCACGTACCCCGACCAGACGCGACTGCCTAGAAACGGCTGCTGTCACCGACCCGTGCAGCAGACCCGCGCGTTCGAGGAGGCTGGTTCCGGCACGTGTGTCCGGCTCACGGCCGCCCGGCTGCACCGCGCGCGGCCGGACCTCGGAGTCGACGAGATCGCCGACGAGCCGATCTGAAACGCCTACCGATGGCCCAAATGACGTCCGACCACACGGCTAGAGTCAGCTATAAACACCCAGCTTTATAGCTCGGTATAGCTGGGACCACCGGCGGTTCTCGCCTCGCAGCTCCTGCTTCGTGGCCCGAGCGGCCGAGGCGATCGGTGACCGCGACGGCGTCCCGGGGGGTCGATCGCGGCTAGGCGCCTGTGTAGAGGCGAGCGACATCCACTAGTTCGAGGTCGGCCCGGGTCTGGGCTGTCGCGGCGAGTTCGGCGGTGAAGCCGGCGCGGCTGAACAGCAGTAGCCGTGCCCCGTCTGCCTCGAGAAGTTCGCGGAGGTGCTCGAGACGGGTCAGCTGCGCTGGCCCGCAGGGCTGCCGTTGCCATTTCGCTTCGCCGATCGCGGCGATGCGGTTGGCCCGGTTGGGGGTCCTGTCCATGACGACGACATCGATCTCGTGGTTGCGGCCGTGTTCTCGGCACGCGATCTGGGTGGCGGCGACGAGGTCGGGCTGGCCACCCAAGCTAGCCGTGGTGGCGTGCTCGGCGCACCAGGTGCGAGCGAGCTCCTCGAAGTGGGGTCCGTAGATCTTGGCCGAGACCGTGTCGGCGGTCTGCGCCCACACGGCCTCGGCCTGGTGGCGGGCGAGGCGGGGCTCATTGGGGCGGATGATCAGTTCGTTGAGCGTCACGATGGGCTCGGCGACGTGATAGGTGGTGCGTTTCTGCTTCAGCGCGTCGTCCAGCGCGCGGATCAGTCGGGCTTCGGTGAGCACGGTGAGCGGGTGCGCGAGAGCGTCGGCCGGCCGACCGACCGCGGCCGCGATCTCGCCGCGGCGGGTCGCACCGCTGCTGATCGCGGCCAGGACGGCGAGGTAGGGCGTCGTGTCGGAGATGCGGTCTTCCTCGGACAGCAAGACGTTGCCTTCGCGGAACATCGCCGAGGCCGGGTTGAGCAGGGTGGCGGCGACCCAGGCGTCGAAGGAGTCGAGGCTTCGGGGCGGCTCTCCCCCGCTCATGTCCAGATAGGCCGGGGTGCCTCCGACGAGGGCGTGCAGTTGCATCGCCAGCTCTGGGTCGTGTGTGACGTTCCAGTAGCCAGCGGCGTCGCGGTAGCCGAAGGGATGGACCGTGAGGTCCAGGGCGGATCGACCCCGCAGCGGTGCGGTGCCGGCCAGCAAACCCCGCATTGTCGACAGCGCCGAGCCGCACAAGAGCAGGCGGGTCCGCCACTGGGTGGCCGCGGTGCCGCGAGGGCTGAGCAGGGCCTGCAGCACCGAGGGAAGCTCGGGTGCCACTTCCAGCAGGTAGGGGAACTCATCGAGGGCGACGACGACTGGGGTGTCGGCGTTCTCGCCGAGCGCGAGCAACGCCTCGAGCGCCTCCTCCCAGTTCTGAAAGCTGACACGCGCGCGGCTACCGGTGTGGGTCCGGTAGGTCTCGGAGAGGCGGTCCAGGTTCTGGGTGCTCGATTGTCGGAGCGCGGCGAAGTAGAACCCGTCGCTGGCCTCGGTCAGGCTCTGCAGCAGGTAGGTCTTGCCCTGCCGGCGCCGGCCATAGACCAGGCCGAGGGTGCTGCCGGGCCTGTCGGAGGTGACGAACTGCTCGAGAGCCGCCCACTCGCGGTCTCGGTCGTAAAGGTGATCCGGCTTGAGCATCCGGTAATAGTAGCTGAAACTACGGTAGTTGAAGTTACGTTAGCCGCAGCGGCGAGCTGTGCCTACGATAGTTGAGGCTCTGCGGGGCCGGTGGTCAGGTTGTGGTGGTGCTGCTGCGAACAATCGGCATCCAGTCCTACCGACTACGCAACAGCAAAAGCAGCCGACGCAAAGCCACCAGCAGAGCTCAGAGCGCACCGATCGATCCAAAGGACACGAGAAGCCGTGGATAATCACGGTTATGCAGCACTCGCGGAGTCTCGGGCCTCAGGGGAGAGCAGCCGTAGGGCTGTCGATCTCCGACGCACGCCATCATCGAGTGCAGGCGGCCTGGGTGCACTGCGGATAACCGTCGTTTCACGCAGTGTCAACTGCAACCCGCCCGACTTGCACGGCAAGAACTCGGCAGCATGAAGGCGTCGGCCGCCCTCTACGTGTCCCGATCGCCGACTATGCACGACTGAGAAGACCCGCACTGCGGGTGCTCGGATGTTGTTATGCGCGGGGGTGGCGACGGTGTGTCACCAGTGGCCCTAGCCTTGATTCGTGACTGCACCAGACCGCCCGGAGGGGTGGATGCTAGCAACGATGGCACGCCACGAGCCCGACGAAGGTGGTTCCAACGTCACGCTGGAAGGCAAGCGGTGGATGTCAGACGCCGAGGTCCAGATGGTGCAGAAGGCTCTGAGCCTCATCGGGTACGTATCCGCCCATGCTCTGAATGAGCCGATCCGGCGGATGGCGCAAGACCTGAGCCGATTCATCCAAGAAGTAACTAGCCCGGGCAATCCGCGCCCGCTGATCGAAATCCATACTGACGCCACAATCGCATTTGACAACTTTCTCAACCAGCTCCCGCTTTTTCGTAAGCGCGTACTACGGAATATGAGTCTGTTCACGAGCGACGTGGCGAGCGCTCGAGTCGAAGCCGCAATGCAGTCCGAGTTTGACCGAGCATCGCCATGGCGCGTGCTGTGGGAGGTCCGCAACAGCACGCAGCACGCCATGCTTCCCACCGACCTCGTAGAAGTCCAGAGCGTAACTGGATCTGACGGCAATCGCGTCATCCACTGGGATCTTCTTGTCGACAAGTGGCGATCGCTTCATTCTGGCTTTCCGCCGCTCCTGGACTCGCTCCCGGCCCGCCTCGACTACTGGGAATTGATCACTCGTTCCATTTCCTTCTGTGACGATATCGTCGGCCAGTGCTTTCTACTTGCGGCCGACGAGTTAGATGCGGCGGCCATGCTCCTACTCGAGCTTTTCGGGGTGGCGTTGGCTGATGCCCAGCCAGGCCAGGAACTCGGCGTCACGATTGTGCGGTTCGCAAGCAGAGGAGGGCGGCGTGACGTAGTTCAGCAGCAACCGCTCAACCACGTCCAGTGCGGCGAAGTTCTGCTGAACACGGATCAAGCTCGTGAGCGCGCCGGGCTGCCGCGCGTCCGGCCGACACTTCCTCAGGCGTGACGAGGAACGGAAGGGCCAACCTGCGTGTGAGCGGCGGCTGGGACCAGCTGGTCCCAGGCAGGCATCGGCCGTGCGCGGATAGCGATCCATTTGCCTGACTGACTCAGATGGTCGGCTCCGCGCGGATCGACGGTTCAGGACTGGGTCGTCGGTGCGGTCTGTGGCGCGGCCGTACCAGAGTGGGAAGCTTTCCAAGTGGTGCGTACTGGCAAGCGCGCGGAGGCTCTCATAGGACTCCTCGCCACGGCAGGGCTCAAGCTAGCCCTCGACGCTCCAAAGCCACCGCGCCTTCAGGACATGGATGCGGACCTGAGCGAACGGATCCTCGCCATCTACCGGTCGCTTGGCGGAGTCGCGGAGTTGCCGACTCTCCGGCCCGGCGCCTGGGACATCGCGCTCGCAGACGGACGCGTCGTCGAGCTCGATGAGGAGTTGCACTTCAATCGCTACCGTGCGACGACGCTTCGCGGTCTCTCACTTAGCTCACTCCCATGGTGTTCCGCCTACAGGGACCAATGCGTCGCCCGGGAACAGGACTGTCTGCGGGCAGGGAGGTGGGGGCAACGCTGGGTCAGCGACTCCGCCGCCGCGATGTTCGGGGCAGCCGCTGACCCGGGTGACCTATCTGCGCCAGGTGGTGGATCACCGCGCTGGAAGCAGCGGGCACTGTACGACGCGATGAAGGATGTCTTTGCCACGCAAGCTCGCTCCCCATCGCTCATTCGCTTGTCAGTGCACGACGTCATTGGCGGTAGCACGCTAGGCGCAGCTCTTCGGCACGACGTCGAAATTGACGTGCATGAGGTCGCTGCGTTTGCGGAGGCGCGAGCGTGCTGACCCCGGTGCGAGCTGCGTTTGCTTCAAGCCGGCGCGTCGCGCATCGCGCTGATCCAGGAGCCACATCGGACTTCGCCTACGGGCTGCCTTGATCGCGTCTCGACCGATCGCGCGGCGGAGTCATTCGTGTCGGGCGCCGTTCAGCCGACGCCTGCACCTAACGATCCATACGAGCGACGGATCGCCAAGCATTGCGTGCTCGATATCGACGGATACCGGGTCGTTTGTAACCACGTCCTGCCGAGGCGAGGATCTCGCGGTAAACACTGCGGACAATTGTCATTTCCCGCAGTGGTTTGGCCGCGTGAGTGTTGACGTTGGGGGGGCTGCTTCGCACCACGAACCGGTGCCCGTTGCTGAATATGTGTTGGCTGCGTCAGGCGCCGACGTTGCTCGCGCCAGCCTGTATGTACGGAGAGCCAGCGGTGGCGTGTTGGCGGACGAGGCTCTCCTTGGATTGAGTGCCCGCTGCACCCTTGGCTCGCGTATGCCGGCTACTCGTCGGCCAGCCCAATCCATACATCGGTGATCTCGGCCTGATCGAGTTCTGAGCGCACCTGCGCGACGCACCTGAGTCGGATCTCCGAGAGCCGGACCACCGTCCAGGCACCGTCATCGTTGACAATCTCACCGCCGGAGGTGGCGAGCAGAGTCTCGGCAACTGAGGATGTTAGGCCGACTTCCAGGTCAGCGTCGAAGTCGACGGTGACCTCATCGAGCGTCAATCCATAGTCGTACTCGCGCACAGTGCCTGAATCGACAAGTGGGAAGTCTGACGGCGCTGGTTTGACGGCGGAGACGATAACGTCCCCCAGTCCCTGGAGCACGGCCTCCATCGCTTCACCGTCGAGAAGGCGCCCAAGAAGGTTACGGATGACGTGCGTCGCGTCCGTGGCTGGCAGGGAGTTGCCGACCAGAGCACGGAGGGAGTTGATGACTTCGTCGATGACGGGTTCGTCTGCGAATTCTGACCAGCCGTCAGCGCCGTTCTCCGCAACCTGACCGCCACCCTGGTCGTCCGCGTCGGGGCCTTCCGGCTCGCCGTCAGGGCCGCCACCCGGGCTGGTTGCGGGACCGCTACCGGGGTCGGCACCGGGGCCCTGGTCGCCGAGGTCTGCCAAAGTCCGCTCGAAGACAAATTGGCCGAGGGCCTGCAGCCACCCGTCCTCGGTGTTGATGACGTCGCGAGCGATCTCTCGCGGTTCGCGCAGGACGTTCTCGAAGGCGGTCATTGCCGGGTGGTTGGCGAGGAGGACGGCCGCTCGACGGTGACGCACGCCGGCCGCCATCAGGGCACGGGCAGCCGGCGTCGCGACGCCGAACCGTAAGTACTGAGGGAGCAGCGCGATTGGTTCAGCGAGCACCAGCTCGGTGTCGGCAAGGTAACGCTGCAAGACCGCGACACCCTGCTCGATCAGGGTTGCGAGCGAGTAGGAGATGACCTTGCCGTAGATACGTAGGACGCCATCTACGGTGCGACCGGTCGCCGTAGCGATGTCAGCAAAGCTGTCGCCACTAATCCACCGCGCGACGATGGCTCGGACGGAAGCCGGGTCAGGCAGATTCTGTGGCGGGATTCGGTCAGCGACGGGAAACGCTTCGCGGAGGTCGCCTTGGAAGTCAGGCTGCTGGAATGCCCAGGTCAGGAACGCGTCGATAACTCCTGGGGCGAGGGGCGATTCGACTGTGTCCCAGTTGTCGAGGAGCAGAACCAGGTCTGCAACGACTGAGTCGATCAGCCTGGCGCGGGCGCCAGTCTCGCGGATCCAGCCGAGTCGGCCGTTGGCGCGCAGCTCGGTGAGCCGGGTGGCGCGAGCCGTGAAGACGTCTGCGAGGAGGTTCTGCGCTCCTTGGTCGAGCTGTTGCGCGGCAAAGGTGTGCGCGGCCAGGGTTGCGGCAATCTCTCGGAACTCGTCGTCGCCAACGTCATCATGCAGAAGTTCCAGCAGCGTGGAGTCGACGCCATCAGTTAGCGGGTAGAGCGCCGCGGCTCCTTCAAGGAGATCGTTGCCGAAGCGAGTGCCGCGGCGGATGGCTTCTTGGAGCGCTTCGACCAATGCACGCAGCGCACCGTGGACGTCTTCGCCAGGCTGGCCGGTCGCCACAGGTTGCACGGCCGGCCACTGGTTGGGGTTGGCACAGATCACCATGCCCTTTGTCGAGCTTCCCGCGCGCCCAGCACGACCGACCAGGTTCCGGATGTCGCGTGCGAGCATCGGGATTGGCTCGCCAGTAGACGTTCTCCGTTGGACTGCGTAGAGGACCAAGGTGCGGATCGGGAGGTTGATGCCTTCAGCGAGCGTCCCCGTGCATAAAACCATGTGGACCTGCCCGTTTCCGAGAAGCTCTTCCACAGCCTCCCGGGTCTCCTGGGGGATGTCACCGTGGTGCACTACCGCACCCGCACGGAGGGTCCGCGTGCCGACCCACTCGGCACCGAACTCGCGGCTGAGGTAATCGCTGACCTGTGCGATCTGCGTGGGGTCCCGCACCGAGTCCATCGGCAGCGGAAGAGGCAGGTTGCTGTCGAGTTGCTTGAGCAGTTCCTCAGCGAGACCGACGACGCCCTGGTCGCCGGTCTTTGTTGCCGAAAACACCGCGACCGTCCCGAGCGCCAGCGACTTGCGCGCCGCGGCGATCGCCTGTGTCTTCACCGAGGAGAACGAGTAGGTGTTCAAACGTCGGGTCCGCGCATTGGTGAAACGGAAATCCGTGTCTTGAAGGAAGCCCGGAAGGGCGTACGCCTGGAGCGTGCTGTCCACTGCCTGCATCTGCAACCCAACACGCGTTGCTCGGCCGGTGCCCGAAGGCTGAAGAACGGCGTACTCGGCGTCGGCGGGCCTGAAGGTGCTCCGGACTACAGACTGGTCCGACCCTCCTAGCCATGCGTTGATCTCCTCGATGTTTGGGACGATCGCGGAGACGAACACCATCCGCGGCCGACCACCCTCCTGACCGAGCAGGCGCGCAAGGAGAAGCTCGAGGCCAACTCCCCGGCCGGCCTGATCGAGCAGATGACCCTCGTCGCAGACAACGAGCGAGATCCTGGGCACCAGATCAGGAGCACTTCCCAGAAGCCCGGTCAAAGCTTCCGGGGTCGCGATGATGGCACGCAACTCGTCGAGCCCTTGCGCCTCCTCGTAGGTCGGTACGGTTCCGCCGTAGACCGTGCGGGTCGGCAAGCCCACACGCGAGAGCCGCTGAGCCACCGAGCCACGAAGTTCGCGCGCAAGTGCTCGGTACGGAACCAAGAGGACTGCGAGGTTATCGGTCCGATCGACGAGGTGGTGGAACAATAGTGTCTCGGTCAGCGCTGTCTTGCCTGCGCCGGTCGGCATTTGCATCGAGAAGGACTCACCGCTGGTGAGAAGCCCCGCTTCGATGGCTGTGATCTGTGATGGGAAGAAATCCCAGACTGGCCGCGAGCGGTTCAGCAATGAGGCGACCAGAGGATTCCATCGCACCGACTCACCGTCGGGAAGGACTGCGCGAAGGTTGGTACGGCTGAACCGCGTCAGCAGGGAGGCGTAAATCCGCTGGGCGACCCACTCCTCCGGGTCCTCGTCGAGGGCCAGGCTGGCGGCCTGCTCGGCGTCGAGCCGATCCTGCTCAATAGACTCGACCGCTCCGGTGGCCACCGCATCAAGCAAAGTCCGAACTCGTTCAGAAGTCGCCTGGGCCGGCCGGGCCAAGAAGTCGTAGCACGCACGGTAGGCGTCGGAACGCCGGTCATCGCCGGAGGCCTGGCGCATGGCGACGTACGCGGAGGCGGAGTAACCGCCGCTGTAGAACGAGGCTGCGGAGAAGAAAGCCGCGTCCAATTGCGCGTATCCGTCCAGTGCTCGTGCCGCTTGAGCCAACGCGTTGCCCAAGGTCGCCCAGTCACGAGCATCCTCCGGTTCATCTCGCAGAAGGTCGAAGAGTTCGCCGACCAGCGAGACATAGAGGTCGAAATCACGGCCATCCTGATAGTCGAGTCCCGGGATCTGCGCATCCAGGCCGTATTGGTCGAGACTTTGCCGGATGTCGGCGTCCGCGATCCAGGTGCGTAGCAGCGGCCTCATGGGACTTGCACTTCAACGTCGGCATTTGCGAGGAGAAGCTTGTAGAGGCTCTCGTAGTTGGCCTTGAGGTCTGGCACGGAGATTACGACCAAGGTGCATTCGGTCGGTTCGGGCACAGTGACGTCCGCCAGTTCCTTCTCCAGCAACTCAGAGCTGATCACTGCTACTGCTCGGAACTCTCGAATGGCTGGCGGGTGGTCGGTGGCCTTCACGAATCTGTCAATGTGGTCGAGATCGACAGTTCCAAGAGTGCCGACGATGGCCCTCTCCTTCAGCCATAGCAGGGTCTTCAACAGGCGGCCTTCTCGATCCTTGCGCGAGTCCTCGATGGACGACTTGACCGGCGTCGACGTCCCATTAGTCGACTTGGTCTTCACCTCCGCGCACACGATCGTGTCCTCGTCCGAGGCGACAGGCCAGTGCGGCAGTTGGAACTGAACGACATCCGAGCCCTCGGACGCCTTGGTTCGCCGACTCTTCAGCCGCCACATCTTGGGCTCGAGCACCTCGGCCGGATGAGCGCACGAGGCCAGATACAGAGCGGTGACGATCTCGCCGTAATCGCCAGCCATTACCGACCCTTCGTCAGGTATAACGGCTTGCACGACGGTCTCGTACGAGTGGCCCTTCTCGTCGACGATTGCCTTCAACTTGCCGTCGGAGATGTAGCACCGGCGTGCCGGGACACCGAGGAGCTCGGTCCACTCGGCGGCCCGGTCTTCGGCGATGGTGACCAGGACATAGGGCGCGGAGTGCGCCTCGCCAAAGAATGTAGAAACCTCGGCGAGGTTCATCCCGAGTTCCTTCATCTTCGTCCGTTCGTCGCATGTTCGGGTGGCGCGCCTGGTGGTGGGCGCGTTGAGCCTAGTGATGCCGACCGCAGCAGGAGCGATTCGAACGGGTGCCGTCCGCTGTGAAGGTGATCAAGCTGGTCGGGGGGGCGTGCCCTCAGTCATGTCGGGCTGCTCAGGTCCGGAGTCGTTGCGGTGAGCTCAGGCGAGAAGCCGGCTGAAGAACTCGCGGGCGGTCTGTTCGGCGCGGGTCGGGGAGGCTAGCTCATATCCGCTGAACCGGTAGACCTCGTAACGGGCGAGCCGGAGGTTGCGGTCGCCGCGGGTTGTCACGCTGTACACGGCAGGGCTCGGCGTGCCGTTCGACGAGTAGTGCTGGCTGCCGTCAACTTCGAGGACGACTCTGCGGTGATGTGGAAGCAGCATGAGGAAGTCCATGCGTTGGGAGAGTTGTGCGTCTTCACCGCGCGCAGACTTGGTGACCGCGTCCCACTGAAGCCACACCTCGGGCAGCATCGCGTGAAACGTGTCCTGTTGCCCGTAGAGCAGGTGGTACTCGTCGAAGAGCGCGCGTTGAGGCGGCGAGGATTCTGGGATTGCTGCACGCAGCCGCTGCCATAGCGGCTGCTTCGCTTGATCGAAGCTGAGTCCATGCTCGTCGGCCCACCAGGATTGCAAGTCGGACCAACGCAGCCCAGTTTCGGCGATGGGCCGGTCGTAGCGCAGCACCCGTTCGTCGGTGTCCATGAGCTCGACCTCACGGTCGAGAACTTCGCCGAGACGAAGATCGGGTTTGGACGCCGTCGACGCGAAGAGGAGCAGCTGCGGTGCTCGGGCGTGCCCGGTTGCGGGTGTTATCGCGAACGTGGGGTACCCGCCGACGGCCGGTCCCTCAACCAATGTGAGTGACGCGCGTGCAAGCGGTCCTGCAAGTGCCGCGGCGAGGTTGCGCTGGCGCTGTTCGTCAGGGTTCACGGAACCCGAGAGCAGACCTTCGAGGAAGAGCGCGAAGCGACGGTCGGAGCTGTTCAGAGCATCGAGGCGCTTGAAGAGGTCCAGGGTATTCCAGTCCTCCGGATTGCGGATCATGTGTTGTTCGATGTCATCAAGCGCGCTTCGCTCGGCCCACGCCTCTGCTTCGGTTTGGAGCACCCAGAGCTGATCGAGGAGTCTGGTAAGTCCGGCGTAGTCCTCCCAGATCGGCGCGTGCTCGTCGAGCGCAGCGGCGATCTCGCGCCGGGCACGCTCGTTGATCTCGGGCCATCGTTCGGCCGACCAGATCGTGTCCTGCGCCTGATTGCGGGTGGCCGGTGGTACACCGCCGTTCAGGAACCTCTGGATGATTCGCCGGTAGTCCTCGGGTTGAATGAGGCCAACGGCGCGCTGAAGCCGCTGATGCTTGCTGAGGCTGTTGCCGCCGGGCTCGGGCGGGTCAGCCGGCGGGATCGGGAGACCGAACTCGACTGCACAATCGTCAAGCTGCTTGTGGGTGTGTGAGCCCAAGCTGAACACAAGCGTCGCAACGAGTTGCGCGACCTCGTCATCGTCGGTCGGGTCGGCCATGGCTTGTCCACCTTGGTGATGTTGGTAGGACAGGCTAGATCCGGAGCGTCCTGGACGCCTCGTGACACGCGGCACGAGGGAGCCAGCGCCGTCCTCAGAGGGTGACGTCGGCGACCCCTCAGTCATCGTCGAGCCGTCTCACGATGGGCAAGTTGAATGAAGAGCGGACGGTACAGGTGGGGGCCGTCACTGTAGTCGAACCGCTCCCCAGCCCAGCGACGCCCAGAACTCGTCCGCTCTCTCGCTCAGCGCCAGCAGGCGGCGGTTCGGGTACTCCTCCTCCAGGCGCGCCTGACTACCAACGCGCCAATGCCGCGTCGGCGGTAAGTTGCCGCGACCTCCATGCACTGGATTTCCAGAGCGCCGCGCCGAGCTTCGGTGCGCCCACTTGCTTGCTGCCACGAAAGTCATGATTGAACTCGATTTTCGCCACCTCGACGCCATCCGAGTCCGCGCGCACGTAGTGCGGGTCATCGAAGAGGTACGGCGGCGAGTCCCACCAGCCAGCATTGAACTCATCGTTGACGGCGAAGGGAGTCCAGACGTACTTGTCGTCTGAGGGTCCGCGACGAATGTGCACGAGGTCGAGGTTCACTGTCACGTGCGCCCGCCGCTGCGACTACTCCGTCGCGTCGGGTGGACCGCTGTTTTGACCGGTGCAAGTGCAGTCCCCGGTCGTGCAATCGATGGACGAGCACGTTGAAGAGAGACCAAGTTTGTAGCGCCGATAATAACGATTATGTCAACTAGAGCACTTATGTGCTCCACATAACTAGATAACACTGATACAATTTGGCCATGCCCCGGTATCGAGAAGTGGCAGACAACCTGCGCGACCGCATCGTCGCCGGCGAGTTCTCGGTTGGCGATGCGTTGCCGCCGATCAAGCACCTGATGGAGTACTACGACGTCCCGTCCCTGAACACGATCCGTCAGGCGCATCGCGTGCTTGCCGACGAAGGTCTCGTGCAGCCACAACAGGGCCGTGGTGTGTACGTCATCTCCACCAACCCGCAACCTTCCCGCGGATCGGTGCTGGCGGAAATGAAAGCCGCTCGCTCAGCACTGGAGCGGGCCATCTCCCTACTCGAGCACGAAGGTGACGAATGAGTGGGTCGATTGCCGATAGCCGCTGATAGAGCATGCAACGTCACGACCGCGCATAAGGAGGACCGATCGTGTCCAGCTACGCAGTGACCGACGACGGCACCTTGCTGGTGACCTGGCGGGACGGAACTGGCCAGGTAGCCAAGACCGTCTGTACCCGCCTCGAGGCACGTGAGGAGCTGCGTGGCTTGGCCACGGCGCTGACCGGCTTGTCCGAGCAGTGCTGGCGCATCTACGTCGACCCGGTCCGCGACAGCGACTTCCTGGGCGGCGAACCGGAAGACGACCGGCTGCACCTGGTCGACCTGGCCGACGTCGTCGCCCGCCAGCAGCTGCCCGCAGCGGCCGGGTACCTCATCGCTTCCTACATCCCGGTCGTCTGGGCCGCCGAACAGGTCGGACGAGCAGTCGAAGCGATCGGCGATGAGGAGGTGCGCGCGGCCGTGCTCGCCGAGGTGCGCATCGAGACTCAGGCAGTGCTCGCCGCTGATCTGGGAGACCTAGGCGACCGCGGACGTCAGGCAGTGCTGCACAGCAGGACCGACGCCTCCCCTGCCCAGGTCGAGGCAGCCTCCCAACTCTTCACAACGAACCCGTTCGGCGGCCCGGAACTGTTCAGCGACTACGACCCCACTGCGGCCTGCGTGGCGGCCGCGGCGTGGTTCCTCGGCGCGGCCCAAGTCGCGGGCGAAGAACTCGGCTTCAGCGACCTACGCGACGTCGTCCGTATGGCTGACGACATCGAAGCCGTTCCGGTCACGATGTTGTCGGCCGTGCTGACGTTGCTACAAGCCGAGATCAGCAGCCCGCACGCCGTCGTCGCCCACCTGGTCCAAGAAGCCCGCGCCGTCGCCGCGGGCCACGTGCTCGACCTGGCCGCCCTCGAACGCGAGATCACCGCAACCCACGACCTGGCTGCGCGCGTCGCACGCACCGAACAGGACCGGCACGTCGTGCTGCGCCAACTTCGACTCTGCCAGCTCGACCCGGCCCGCCCAGCGCCCGACCTGCTCGAAGCGCTGTTGGACGGCATCGACGGGTGCTGGCAGATCTGGAATGAAGAGGTCGACGTCCCCGATCTCAGCGACGGCGACCTCGACGAGGATGAGAACGAGGATGAAGACGAGGAAGCCGAACAGGACCGCCGAGACCAGTTCGCCGACTTGGTCCGCCAGCGGTTGCACGGCGCGTAGACGCTAGATGAGGCGGACGCACCTGAACTATCCGGCCCTGTCCGAGCTGGGCACGATCATGAACACTAGGTCCGGAAGATGCCGTAGATGTGAGGCAGTCGAGGTGGACACAACCGTGACTCGATCGAAGCAATCACGACGGGCGTTGCAGCGCGACGATCGGGGCGACGTCCCGCTCTGGTCGCTCCTGGTAACCATGTCGATGGTGGTGCTCGTGATGGTCGCGACCATCGTTATTGAGCAGGGCGGGGCCAGTCCGCTGCACGTGCTGGTGCTCCTTGCCGCTTTCGGTGGCCTTGCCTCCCTTCTCGCTGTGGGCGTCCTGGTCGCCGGCGCCGCCGAGCGAGTCGGCGCTCGGCGACAGCGCAACCTCACGTGGCGAATGGGTCCGATCCTGTGCGAGTGGATGAGCAAAGAGCGCGTATCCGACGCCGAGCTGAAGTGGTGGCGCAAATGCGAGCGCTCCGACGTCTCCGTCCAGCTGGCCCGGGAGTGGGCGAACGACGGCATGCCGTATCCGCTGCTGGTCGCCTCGCCCGGCCTCACTGTCGAACGGCGCTCGGTGCACGCGTTGGCCACGGTGATGCGCGAAGTCGGAGCCTGGGACGGACACGACCGGCGTGCCCTCGTCGACCTGATCGGTTTCCATGTCGACTTCCCTGTGGGCGGCCATTTCCCGGTGCTGGGTCGGTGGCTGGCGTTCCCGCTTGCGACCGTGCGTGAACGCGTCGGCGACGCCGTCATGCGCGCCGACCTCGACCAGCACTTCATCGTCCCCGAGCACCGGGCAGCGGTCGCGGCCGAGACCACCCTCTACGACCTCGAGCAGGAGGCGGGCATCAAGGCCTACCGAGCCCGTCCACAACGGCCGGTGCATCCCAGTTGGCTCGCCCACGTTGACTGAGACTCGTCTATGTCCAGCGGTCACGACGCCTGTCTCGGAACGACCCGCATGACCCTCACTGGCCGAGCCTCGTGAGCACCGTCGTGCAGCTGGCCACCGCGGCGATCATGCTGGCCACCGGCGTCGCGTTGATCGTGCACTGGGCACTACGGCCCCGCTCGAACCCTCGGGCCCCCGAGCCCGGCGACCATCGCGCAGCCGGGCCGCCCGCGCCGGTGCCGATGACCGGGCCTGGCCTGTGCCCCGAAACGGTCCGTCGCGGCCGCCCCGGCACGAGCAGGTGACGCAACCTGTCAGACGGCGGGTGCACGATCAATGCATGAGCGGCGAGGAACTCGAGAACCCCACCCCGCACGATCCGGATCTGTGGACCGCGGCCGGTCTGGCCATGCTGGGCGCGATCGCGTGGTTGTTCGGCCTGTTCTTGTATCAGGTGATGGGAGCGGGGTCGATGCACGTGTTGCAGAACGACGCCCGTGTCGATCTCACGATCTGCGGCGTGGTCGGTACGGCTCTGATGGTCGCGGCCTGGTTTGTGACGGGCCGTCCCGTTGGGATCACCCTGCGGCGCGATCGGGACTAAGTCGAGCGTGTCGTCGTTGACGCTGGCTGCTGTCCTCGGCGGAGCCGGCGTGGCCCTGGTGGTGTCGGTGTACCTCGCTGGGCTGACTGTCAGTGTTCCTGATCGGGCGAACACACACTGGTGGCATCCTCGCGTGCCGGGACGCGCTCGGTGGGCGAGTACCGCGGCAATCGCAGTCGTGCTCGCCGCCCTCGGTAGCGCCGCGGCCGACTGGACGAGCGCCTGGCCGGCCTACCTCGGGCTGGCCCTCGCGGGGTCGGTGTTGGTCGTCGTCGACGTCGAACACCACCGTCTGCCCGACCGGATGATCCTGTCCGCCGCGGCCGCAGTCGCCGTGGTGTTCTTCCTCGTGGCCTCGCTCGACGGCCAGTGGACTGCGCTCGGCCGCGCCGCTGCGGCGGCCGCGGTCGTCTTCGCGCTCCTGGGCGCGGTGGTGCTGATCTTCCCGCGTGGTCTGGGTTTCGGGGACGCGAAGCTCGCGGGCCTGGTGACCGGATGCCTGGCGTGGCGCAGCTGGCGCGCGGTCCTGGACGGGCTTGCCCTCGGCATCCTTGCCGCCGGCGTCGTTGCCGTGGTGCTGCTCGTTGTGTCTCGCGCCCACGCCCGTACGCACATCCCGCTCGGCCCGTTTCTGCTCGCTGGGGCGCTGGTGATCACGGCCCTGCCGCGGTGACCGATCCAGGCGATACGAAAAGTCCGGCACGGCGGCACACCAGGACACCGGCAATGCCTGCGGCGGCGAGGGTTGCGGCAATCAGAAGCGCCTCGGCCGTGAGCGCGGCGGCGTGCCCGCCGTAGGTCTGCCAGGTCTGCAGCAGATCGAACAGGCCGTGTCCGATCACGAACGGCCACAGCAGCGAGCACCAGCGATAGAGCACGAAGGCGCCGATGATCCAAGGCACGACGAACAGGCAGTCCCAGCCGAGGTAGAGGTGGAACGAGATCCGCATCGCGATCATCACCGTGAGCGTCACCTGCCACGGCCACCGGCAGCGGCGGCCCAGCGCGATCGGCAACGCCAGCAGGACCGGTTCCTCGACCAGGCCGGCGATCGCGGAGTGCACCGTCTCGACAGGCAGGGCGCCCGGCGAGCGGGTGACGCCGGCGTCGACCCCGCTGCCGCTCACCCCGCACCAGTCGAGCGCGGTAATCGTCACCTCGATCGCGGCGGCGAGCAGACCGACGTACATGACCGCGGCCGCGCCAGCGCGCCGCCGCGTCACCGGCGTTGCCCGCAAGCCCAGGTCGACCCCGTGCAGGCCGAGACGTCGGCGAGCTGCGCGCATGCTCACGACCGCGGCGATCAGCGCGAGCGCGAGCAGGAACAGGTAGCCGGCGAGTGCGGCAGAGGGCGCATCGCTCGAGGACGAGCCGTCGGAGGTGCCGGCGGTGAGCGCGGCGATCGCGGTAGCCACGGACACCGCGAACCCCAGCACGTAGCCGATCAGCAGGATCTGCGCCGCACGCAGCGACGAACCGCGGCGCGGCTGCGATGCGTTGCAGGTCATGCGGGCCAGTACAGCAACCACCTCTGACCGCGGATCTTCGCTGCGGTGATCACCTGTTGCCCCGTGCGTGCCTACCCTGAACGCGTGTCGACCTCCGATGACGGATCTACTCCCCCGGCGAGTGACGATCCCGCGCGCACCGAGACGCTGGACAACGCGCTGGCAGCCGCGGTCACGAACGCCGCGCTCGAGGGCATCGACATCGAGGCCGACGAACAGGCCCTGATCCGGCTGCACCAGTCCGGCGGCATCGACCACGCCGAGTTCCTGCGCCGCGCTACCGCGCTGGCCCAGCGCAAGGCGGGAGCCGGCGATGCCTGACCCGGCACCCGAACCCGCCGCGGCGGCGCCGAGCGACCCGAACCAGAGCCCGGCGTGGCAGTCCTACCTGATGCCCGGCACCGACGTGCTGCGCACGGTCGCCGAGCTGACCAACCCCGTCGCGGTCGCACTGTTCGAGCGGATGGTCAGCGCCGACGCCGAGACCACGCTGCGCCGCAACACGGAACGACCCCGCAGCCTGGACCTCGCCCATCTGAGCAACATCCACGAGCAACTGTTCGCCGACGTCTACCCCTTCGCCGGGCAGCTGCGCTACGTCGACATGGGCAAGCCCGGCCAGACCGGTGAGCCGTTCCTGCACCACCGCTGGATCGAGACCTACACCGCCGCGGTCACCGAGCAGCTGCGCGCGCAGGACAACCTGGCCGGCCAGCAGCGACCCGGGACAGTGGGCCGACCGCGCCGCCTACTACTGGGCCGCCGTGCTGCACGCGCACCCGTTCCGGGAGGGCAACGGCCGCTCGGCGCGGATCTGGGTCGAGGACCTGGCCGCGGTGGCTGGGCACGACCTGGACTGGACCCGCAGCTCAGCTGATCGCAACGTCCACGTCGCCGTGGCCGCCGGTCACGGCGACTACGAACCGATGCGCGCGCTGCTGACCGTCGTCGCCGGTGGCACTGTCGGCGTCGACCGCCAGGTCGAGGCCCTCGACGACTTCGACAAGCTTCAACGCGGGCAGGCGTGGGCCCGTACCGGCATGGTCTTCGGCAGCAGCACCGAACGCGCCACCCTGACCACCCAGCTGGCCGAGCTCGGCGAACGCGTGGACGTGGTCCGCTTTCACCTCGACTCCCATCCCGAGCGCGCCACCAGCGTCGAGCAACCCGCCGAACAGCGGTGGCGGGGCCTGGCCGCGTCGATCCTGCCGACCCTCCCGCTCACCGAGGACTGGCCACGCTTTGCCGGCGAGCTGGACGAGGGCGTCGCCGCGGGCATCGACGTCGCCACCGAACTGCCGCGCCTGGCCGTGCGTGACTCCCCCACCGTCGGCGAGCCCACCAGCCCGGCCGAACAGGTCACGTCGCCACCCTCGCGGCCCGGACCTGCCGACATGCCGACCCAGCGACCCCGCAGTGATGTTGCCGCCGCTGCCTACCGTCCGCCCCAGCCGCCCGCGGCCGGTCCGCGCCGCTGACGCGGCGAGAACCAACCCGCCCACCTGCGGAGTTTCGGCGTCAGCTCTCGACGGTCAGTGCATGGCGCCGCATCGCGTCTACCCGACGTTCGAGGCTGGGATGCCGGTTGAGCGCACGCTGCGTCCAGCTCTGCCGCCGGGCGCCGTTGTCCATGCGGTTCAGCGCGTCGACCAGCTGCGGACCGACGCCGCACGCCACGGCGAACCGGTCGGCGGCGTACTCACTGCGACGGCTCACCCAGGCATCCACGAGCGGACATGCGACCGCGCAGATCGCGACGGTGGCCAGCACGAGCGCCGCGGCGAGCTGTCCCTGCTGTGCGCTCTGCACGACGGCGATCACCACCGCGGCTACCACGACAAGACCGAGCAACCGGCGAGGTTGACGGCGGCCCACCGTCGCCAGACCGATGCCGATCACCAGTCGCGACGCGACCCGCCACGGCGTCGCCAGCCACATCGCTACCAACGCAAAGCGGGTCGCGCGGGTTGCGTGATGACCCAGCTCGTGGACCAGAATCGCCTCCAAATGACCCGAGCCCAGACGCCGTGCCAGAAATTTCGATACGACCCCGCTCGTGAGAGCCACGCTCCCGCCGCCGGCGGCGTAGGCATTGAGTTCGCCGCTGCGCTGCACGTAGAGGTCGACGTCGCTCCTGGCGAGCCCGGCGCGGGTCAGCGCGGACGCCCAGACCGGGTCGAGGGCGGCGGCCTGGGTCTGGCTCAGGCGCCGGAACCCGCATCCGACCGCGACCGCGGCGCGCTCCCCGACCCGCGTGAACACGGCCGCACCCGAGGCCAACCAGGCGAGTAGGACGAGGCCTTCCCATTGACCCATCCAGCCGAAAGCAACGAGCAGAAGCAGCAGGCTGCCGACGATCGCCGGGGCCGACGCGGCGGCTCGCCACGCGCCGAAATGGCCGCGCGGGGGCGCGGCCGCGTAGATGGGAACGGATGCGCTCATCGCAGTCATTGTGGCCGCCCTCCTCAGATCGAGCCTGTTCTGGAGAGCGTGACACCGCGTACTGACACACATCGGGTCTGGTCGCGGCCCGCACAGGCCGTCACGGAGCGGTTTGGGACCTATCGGGTGCGACACTCGTGAGCAAGCTGCAGGCATGGCTGGCAGCGGCAGGAACCGACGCACCACCGGCGGAGTGTCCGACGGGCAGATGTCCTTCGACGCGCTGCTGTGGGGCCCGGCCGCCGACGAGCGAGACGATCAGCCGGCGGCGGCGCAGCCCGCGGGTGCGGAGCAGGAAGGTGAGGGCAATGAACCGGTACGGACGCCAGGCGCACGAGCACTGGGCGAAGTGGCGCCCAAATCAACTGAGCCAGATCCCGGACCCGGACAGCTTCTTCACCGAGCTGGGCGAGGCGGTGGAGACGCAGATCGAGGCGCTGCAGATCGCGCTGGCCGGGGACGACCCGGGCGGGGAGGACTACCTGACGAAGGTGGGCCGGCTGCGGATGGCGAGGTTCGACGCGGAGGGGCAGGTGCTGCGGGAGATGGTGCTGCTGCCACCGGAGCCGGGGCATCCGGAAGCCGAGGAGCCGGAGTATCCGGACTACCCGGAGGACTCGGAGTATCCGGAGGACTCGGGTCGGCTGAGGGACGAGGACGGGAACCTGCTCGAGCCGGGGGTGATCGGCGTGACGCCGTGGATGCCGATGGTGATGACGCCCGACCACCCGAACTATCACGACCTGGACGAGGACCCGGGGGTAGTGCTGCACCGGGTCAGCCCGCAGGAGCAGGGACTGAACCGAGACAGCCCGAGCCGCTAGTCGCCGACCTGGCGTCAGAGGACCTCGACGCGGACTCGCCGCCGTCGCTGTTCGAGCAACCCACACCCAGTGAGTTCGGCCCGCGGCTGCAGCGCGCGGGTCAACGCCTGTTCCTGCAGCTACCCGCACCGACCGCATCTGGTGCGCCGGCTCCGGGCCTGCCAGCAGGTCCGCCCCCGCGGCCACCGTCGTTTCGGCCGCGTTCCCAGGCGGACTTGGCCCCGCCCGGCCCGGTCGCGAAGGTGCAGGCCAATGTGGCGGCGCTGCGGCTGCTGCGCCACCTGCAGGACGAGGACCGCCCGGCCGACGTCGACGAGCAGCGCGTCCTGGCCCGCTGGTCGGGGTGGGGTTCGGTGCCGAAGGTGTTCGACGACGCCGACGAGCAGTTCGCCGGGCCGCGGGCCGAGCTGCGCACGATGCTCGACGAACGCGAGTGGCGCGCCGCGAGCAAGACCACCCTGAACGCCCACTACACCGACGCCGCGCTCGCCGAGGCGATGTGGGACACCGTCGGCGCCGACGGACTCGGCATCGCCGGTCGGCCGTTGCGGATGCTTGAACCCGGCTGCGGCGCCGGCACGTTCCTGGGTCTGGCGCCCGACGCGGCCCGCGAGAAGGACGCCGCCGTGTTCGGGGTCGAGTTGGACCCGACCACCGCGGCGATCGCGCAGCACCTGTACCCGCATGCCCAGATCCGGGCCGAGTCCTTCGCCGACACCCGCATCCCGCGCGACTACCTCGACCTGGTCATCGGCAACGTCCCGTTCGGCAACATCACGCTGCACGACAAGACCCACAACGCCGGCGGGCACAGCCTGCACAACCACTTCATCCTGAAGTCGCTCGCGTTGACCCGCCCCGGCGGTGTCGTCGCGGTCCTGACCAGCCACTACACGATGGACGCGAACAACCCGGCCGCTCGCCGAGAGATCGCCGCCATGGCCGACCTGGTCACCGCGGTCCGCCTGCCGATGTCGGCCCACCAGAAGGCCGCCGGCACCCAGGTCATCACCGACGTGCTCGTCCTGCGCCGCCGCGACCCCGCCGACGGGCCGGGCGAGGCGTCGCAGTGGGAGAACACCGTCGCGATCGGCGGCGACGAGCAACGCCAGGTGTGGATCAACCGCTACTTCGCTGAGCACCACCCCGACCGGGTGATCGGCGAGATCGGCACCCGCTCCGGGCAGTTCGGTCCCGAGCTCGCGGTCACCGCCGCCAGCGACGTCAACGTCGCGCTCGAGCTGCGGACCCGGCTCGCGTTCGCCGTGGCCGAACAGGCCGCCGCCGACCCGGGCTGGACCCTGTTCACCCCGCCACCGGCGATCGAGCGCGGCAGCAAGCCAGCCCCGGTGCTTCGCCCTGATGCGCCGCTCGCGCACCAGCAAGGCCACCTCGCCGTCGACGCGGCCGGCGGGTTCACCGTGGTCGACCAGGGCGTGCTCGCCAAGCACCACGCACCGAAGACCCAAGCTAAAGAACTCGCCGCGCTGCTCGGGCTGCGTGACACCACGATGGCGCTGCTCGCCGCCGAGTCCGCCAGCAACGAGGACACCGAGCAGATCAGCGCTCTGCGTGGGCAGCTCAACACCCGCTACGACGCCTACGCCAGCAAATGGGGGCCGATCAACCGGATCAGCTGGCGACGCACCGGCCGCGTCGACGAGATCACCGGCGAAGACCGCCTGGCGCGCATCAACCCGCCCCAGGGCGGGTTCCGCTCCGACCCCCACTCCCCCGCCGTCTACGCCCTCGAAGACTTCGACGCCACCACCGGCACCGCGCGCAAGGCACCGATCATGCGCGGGCGAGTCGTCGCCCCCCGCACCCCACGCCTGGGCGCCGACACCCCGGCCGACGCGATCGCGATCTGCCTGGACACCCACGGCGAGGTCCGCCTCGACGACGTCGCCCGCCTGCTCGGCCGCAGCGAAGCCGACACCCGTCAGGCCCTCACCGGGCTGGTCTTCACCGACCCCGAACCCAGCTCGTCGCAAGAGCCGGAGCGGTTGATCCCGGCACCGGAGTACCTGTCGGGCAACGTGCGGGCCAAGCTCGCGGTCGCCGAGGCCGCCGCCGAACGCGACGCCGCCACCCCTGCGGGCGGGCGGCGGTGGGATGCGAACATCGCCGCGCTGCGCCAGGTCGTGCCGACCGACCTGGCGCCGGCCGAGATCGACGCCCGCCTGGGCGCGTCCTGGATCGACGGCGACACCGTGCAACAGTTCCTGCGCGAGATCCTCGACGAGCCCGGCGTCCAGGTCGAGCACCCCGGCGGGTCCACCTGGGCGGTGCGCGGCGGGCGGCACAGCGTGCTCGCCACCAGCACCTACGGCACCGGACGCATGTCCGCCGGCGAGATCGCGGCCGCGCTGCTCGAACAGCGCCCCATCCGGATCTTCGACGTGCTCGAGGACGGGTCCCGCATCCCCAACCTCACCGAGACGATCGCCGCCCAGGAGAAGGCCGGCGAAGTCACCGAGCGGTTCAGCGACTGGATGTGGGACGACCCTGACCGCTCCGAGCAGCTCGCCCGCCGCTACAACGACATGTTCAACAGCATCGTGCTGCGCTCCTATGACGGCAGCCAGATGCAGCTGCCCGGCCTGACCGTCACCTTCACCCCGCGCGAGCACCAGCTCGCCGCCGTCGCCCGCATCGTCAGCGAGCCCTCGGTGCTGCTGGCCCACGAAGTCGGCGCCGGCAAGACCGCCGAGATGGTCATCGGCGCGATGGAGCTGCGCCGGCTCGGGATGGCGAGCAAGCCGTGCGTGGTGGTCCCGAACCACATGCTCGAACAGTTCTCCCGCGAGTGGATGCAGCTCTACCCCCAGGCCCGCATCCTCGCCACCAGTGTCGACGACCTGGCCCACAACAAGCGCCGCATGCTCGTCGCCCGGATCGCCACCGGCGACTGGGACGCGGTCATCGTCTCGCGCTCGGCGTTCGAACGGATGCCGCTGTCGATCTCCGCGCAGCAGCGCTACCTCGACACCCAACTCGACGACATGCGCCGCCAGCTCGACAACGCCAAGGACGGCCGCGGCCTGACCGTCAAGCGGCTCGAGGGCGCGCTGGCCCGCGCCGAGGAACGGCTCAAGGCCCTCACCGACTCGGCCAAAGACCCCGGCATCACCTTCGAAGAGACCGGCATCGACTACGTCTTCGCCGACGAAGCGCACGGCTACAAGAACCTGCGCACCGTGTCCAACATCGAAGGCGTCGGCGTCGAGGGCTCCCAGCGCGCCTCCGACCTGGACATGAAGCTGGGCTACCTGCGCGAACGCCACGGCGGCCGCGTCGCCACCTTCGCCACCGCCACACCGATCGCCAACTCGGTCGCCGAGGCCTACACCATGCAACGGTTCCTGCGCCCGGACCTGCTCGACGAGGCCGGCCTGACCGACTTCGACACCTGGGCCGCCACCTTCGGGGAAGTCACCAGCGACCTCGAGCTGGCCCCGGACGGCTCACGGTTCCGGATGAAGTCTCGGTTCGCGAAGTTCCGCAACGTCCCCGAGCTGCTGCGGATCTGGCACGTCAGCGCGGACATCAAGACCGCCGAGGATCTGCAGCTGCCGACCCCGGACCTGCGCAACGGCCGAGCCGAGACCGTTGTCGTCCCTGCCACCGAACAGCTCACCGCATTCATGGGCGAACTGTCCGAGCGCGCCGACAAGGTCCAGTCCCGAGCGGTGCCGCCCGAAGAAGACAACATGCTCAAGGTCGCCACCCACGGCCGGATGGCCGCCCTGGACCTACGCCTGCTCGGCCGCGACCCTGGCGAGGACGCCAAGCTCACCGCGGCCGCGAACCGCATCGCCGCCACCCACCACGCCAACGCCGAGCGGACCTACGGCGACAGCGAGGTGGTCGGCTCTCTGCAGCTGGTGTTCAGCGACCTGGGCACCCCCAACGCTCGCAGCCGAACCGGGGCCGGGCTGGCCGGCGGATGGAACGTCTATGACGAGCTCAAGCAGATGCTCGTCGACCGCGGAGTGCCCGCCGAACGGGTCCGGTTCGTCCACGACGCCCGCAACGACAAGGAGAAGGGCGAACTGTTCGCCGCCTGCCGCAACGGGCGCGTGTCGGTAGTGCTTGGGTCGACGGAGAAGATGGGTGTCGGCACGAACGTGCAGGCCCGTGCGGTCGCGCTGCACCACCTCGACTGCCCGTGGCGCCCGGCCGACATCGCCCAGCGTGAGGGCCGCATCCTGCGCCAGGGCAACCTCAACCCCGAGGTCGAGGTCATCCGCTACGTCTCCGAGGGATCGTTCGACGCCTACCTCTGGCAGACCGTGGAACGCAAAGCCCGCTTCATCGGGCAGGTGATGCGCGGCTCGCTGGACGTCAGGGAGATCGAGGACGTCGGCGAGACCGCCCTGTCCTACTCGGAGGTCAAGGCGCTGGCGACCGGCGACCCGCGCATCCTGGAGAAGGCGAAGGTGGACGCCGAGGCCACCCGCCTGGAGCGGCTCGAACGGTCCCACGGTCGTAACCAGCGCACCCTGTCCGGCACTATCGACCGCGCCGAGAAGGCGCTACCCGGCCTCGAAGCCGCCCGCGACCAACTCGACCAGGCCATCGGTCGCCGTGTCGACACCGGCGGCGACCGGTTCGCCATGACCGTCAAGTCCACCCGCTGGACCAGCCGGGCCGACGCCGCGGTCGCCCTGCGCAACGCCCTGGCCGCGATCGGCGGCTCGCACCCCGACACTACCCAGTTCGCGGCCTGGGACAAGCCCAATCAGATCGGCAACCTCGGCGGCTTCGACGTGATCGCCACCCCGCGACGCTTCCTCGAGCCACACCTGTCTCTCGAACTGGCGGGCATCCCGCGCAGCACCGTGCGCGTCGACTTCGACGAGCTACGCAACGACCGCCCCCTGGGCATTGTGGTCAAGCTGGAGAACCGCATCGGCGACCTCGAACGCACCCGCCACCTCGTCGACGACGAGCACGCGGCGCTGTCCCGCGAGGCCGACCGAGCACGAGACGACTACGGCCAGCCCTTCACCCGAGCCGAGGCGCTGCAGGCCGCCCGCGCTCGCAGCGCCGAACTCGCCGCCGAGCTCGCCGAGCAGGACAAGCAACGCGACCAGCAGGCCGCTACCCGCGCTGACGCCACACCCACCGCTGCGGCCGCCGGCGACCCGTCGCCGAACGCGGCGGCCACGACACCGAACCAGCCACGGCCCGCGCCGGCCGCCGCACCCGGCGCACCGTCGGGTCGGGACTGGAGCGCACAGCCGCCCCGCTCCCCCGACGAGCACGCCCAGATGGCACGCGACACCGCGGCCGCCACCTTCGCCGCCCGCACCCCGATCGTGGCCATGGACCGGCCCAGCGTCGAACGCGAGCTGCGCTACGCCCACGGCGACACCACCCGGTACACCACCGCCCACGCAGCCCGCGACGCGCTCGCCGCAGCCCGCGCCAGCGCCGATACGCCGACCACAACGCCGCCAGCGCCGCCCACCCACGTGACCACGGCCACGGCGAGCACCAGCCGCGACAATGACTCGGTGCACCAGGTCCAGGCCACCTACAGCGGGCAGCGGATGTACGTGACCTTCAACGTGGGCCTGGACCTGAAGATGCGCGTCGAGCTGCAAGCAGAACCCGCCGACCTCAGCGCCCGCAACGTCGACCGGCTGCTACGCCGCATCACCCAAGACCCGAGCCTCACCGACATCACCGTCGACGGCCAGCCGCACACCACCACCCCCGCGGCGGCCACAGCCGAGCGAGCAACGCGCGACGACGCCACGGAGCGAACCCCGCCCGGTGGGTGGACCGAAGCCGACCGCGTCCCCCCTGCCCAGCCACGCGACACCAGCTCCTACCGCTCCGCGCACCAGTTCCCCACCGGAACAGCGCTGACCGTGCACGCCATCGGCGAGGACGGCCCCGGCCGGCAGCTCGGCCACGGTGTCGTCGTCGACCACCCCGGCCCGGAGCACGTCACCGTCGAATCTCCCTACGGCACCCGACGCATCTCCCCCATCAGCCACGTCCGGCCGGCCGACCCACACGACCCCACCCGGCCGGCCCGCACAGCCGCCCCGCCGAGAACCGCCCCGATGGAGCACCGCGGTCCCGCGGAGTTGGCCGCCGCGCGGTGGGAACACCTGTTCCGCGACACGCAGCCCCAGATCCTCGACGACCCGCACTGGCCCACCCTCGCGGCTCAGCTCGAACGCATCGCCGCCACCGGCGCCGACGTCGCCGGCCTGGTCGACCAGGTCGTCGCCGAACGCACCCTTCCCGCCGACAACCCCGCCCGCAGCCTGGACTACCGGCTCGCCAACGCCGTGCCCCCCGCCACCGGGCCGCGCCCCGGCCCCGATACCGATCCATCCGCTGTGTCGAGGCCTGCGCCACCGGCTCCGCAGCAGGGTCAGCAGCGCAGCGGACCCTCGCGATGACCCGAAAATCCGGCACGGCGGCAGGGCACGACCAAAAATCTGAAAAAAGTTGGGCCCGCGACGTCGTATCGGGGGTCAAAAAAGCGCCCTATCCCGGTGAAGAGCCACTTCACCACCGGGAGACGGCATGCCAGACCAGCGCGCAACCGCGATCACAGCAGGAGCCAGGCACCTAACACCGTCGCGTCCTGCACTCCGGACGCAGCCGCGCCGCACGCCGGCAAAGGCGTCACCGAGGTGGGATTGGGTGCACGGTGCGGCCGCCGCTCTCGGCCCACGTCTTGACGTCCTCGTAGGACCAGATCTTCCCGGCCTTGATCACCGCCATCGGCTCGGGAAACCCGGACGACGCGATCAGCTGCACCACACGGGCCTTGCTCAGGCCAAGCATCTCGATCACTTCGGCCATGGCCACAACCGCCGGCTGACTCTCCACGCTCACCAGCCTACACATTTGGTGCACTGTACCTCTTGTGTACTGTACCAGCAGTACACTATACTTCTGGTACAGGGCACGTACGCGCCGAATCAGGAGGTGAGCGGGATGACCGCCACACAGATCAGCACCACCGCACCGGCCTACCAGGTGGGCGACAGGGTTCAGGTCCAACGCAAAGGGACCGCAACGCCGGGCCGGATCAGCTCGATCCACCGACGCAAGGGCGGCGTCGAGTACGTCGTGCACACCGACGCCCCCGACGGCGGCATGGGCGGCGTGATCAACCTCTGGACCACGTCCGGGCAGTCGTCCTTCCTGCGCCCCGCCCCCGTCGGAGGTGCGTCGCGATGACCACCAGCACCCACGACGCCGACCGGCTGTCCTGGACCGCGCTCGGTGTCCGGATGGGCTTCACCAGCGAGCAGCCGCAGCGCGACGAGATCCTCTCCGCGATCGACCGGATGAACTGGGTCGAGACCCCTGCCCGCCCGTTCTACCTCGACGGGCAGGCCGTCCGCGCGATCGTCAACGCCGTCTTCCACCACCGCCGCGACCAGCTGCACATGGTCGGCAGCGCCCAGCTCAACGGCGGACGTCAGCTCATCGGCCTCGAGGACAGCCTCGGCACCCGCAGCTACGTCCTGGATCTGGACAGCGAGGCGATCTACGTGCTCGCCGAGTTCACCCACCCGCTCACCGCAAATGCGGCCCACGTCGCCTGAGGCGCGCTTTCCGCGACCAGCGACCCACCCGAAGGAGACCGTCACAGATGACCAACCTCGACGACTACAGCCCCCAGCAGGCGCTGGCCCGCGACCTGCTCATCCACGCCCTCAACGGCGGCGCCAGCGTCTACTGGGCGCACGTGCACGGCGTGACCGTCGACTGCCCGCCCGAGCAGGTCCGCGCCGAAGGCATCCACGTCGGCGACCGCTCGGTGTGGAGCGCTGATCTCGACGACATCACCCGCGCCGTCACCAAGCTCATCGAACACCCCGACGATTGCGCCGAGCGCGGCCACGTCAGCGACAGCCGGACGCTGCCCTACGTCAGCGCCACCCTCGCCGCCGCGCGAGCGCAGGGCCTGCGCCGGGTCGCCGACCTCGCGCAAGCCGAGGCCGACTACAGCGTGCTGGAGTCCCACGAGCTGATCGCCGACGTCGTGTTCCAGGTCGCCGTCCACGGCGAGGTGATCCGCTGATGACCGCCACCGACACCGCGCCCGCGATCACCGACGTCGACGACGTGACACCTGACGTGCTCGCGGCCGCCGCCGAGCACAGCGAGCGACGCGCCCGCGCCCTGATCGCCGCCGGAATGGACGAAGACGCCGCGACCGCGCAGGCAGCCGACGAGGCGATCCTGGTCGCCCGCCGTACCGCGCAGCTCGCCCGCCGGGCCTGCGCCCTGCTCACGCTGGTCGACGCCTACGACGGCAGCACCTACCGGCTGCTGCGCGACCTGGGCGACCACCTCGGCCTCAGCCTGGCCTACGTCGACCGCGCCACCGTCGAAGCGCACGTCGAGCGGACCCTGTCCGACGTCGAGTGGGCTGCCACCGCTGGGCAGTTCACCGCGCTGGACTTCGACGAGCACGTCGGTGATCACGGCAGCTTCCGCACCGACTGGATCGAGACGGTCCTGGACAAGGCCGGTGTCCCCGGCTACGGCTACACCGCCGACGCCTGGCCGACCACGCCGACCGCGCGCGGCACCGCCGCCGGTGGTGCGGCATGAGCGCGCGGCTCGGCACCGTCGGCGACAGCGATGCCTGGCTCACGGCGGGATTGGTCGTCCCGGACTTCGTGCCCACCGGCTGGACCGACATCGACTTCACCGACATCTTCGCAGGGGCGGGCGGTTCCTCGATCGGCCTCGTCAGCGCCGGGCTGAACCTCAAGCTCGCCGCCAACCACAGCCGCCGCGCGATCGAGACCCACTCGACGAACTTCACCCACGCCGAGCACCTGATCGCCGACGTCACCAACTACGACATGCGCAAGCTCCCGCACACCCAGGTGCTGTGGGCCTCGCCGTCCTGCGTCTGGCACTCCCCGGCCGGCGGGCACAAGCGCGAGGAGCAGATCCGTGCCGAGCTGGACGCCACCTTCGACGACTACGTCCCCAACGAGGCCGCCGAGCGTTCCCGCGCGACGGCGTTCGACGTGATCCGCGCCGTCGAGGTGCACCGCTACAAGGTCGTCATCGTCGAGAACGTCGTCGAGTTCGCCACCAAGTGGCAGCTGTTCGACTGGTGGGTCGCCGGGCTGCAGAACCTCGGCTACACCGTGCAGCTGATCAGCGTCAGCAGCGCCCACGTCGGCGACGCCACCAACACCCCGGCCGCCCAGTGGCGCGACCGGCTCTACGTCTACGCCACTGCCGCAGGCGTGCCGGTGCCCGACGTCAGCCCCCGCCCGACCGCCTGGTGCGCGCAGTGCGACGAGGTGGTGGCCGCGGTCCAGTCCTGGCGCCGCCCCAACAAGCGCAAGGTCGGCAAGTACCGCCAGCAGTACGACTACCGCTGCCCCAACGCCCGCTGCCGCTACAGCCTCGTCGAGCCGTTCGTGCTGCCCGCCGCCTCGATCATCGACTGGCACGACCTGGGCTCACGCATCGGCGACCGGGCGGCCGAGGGCAAGCGCCCCCTCGTCGCGGCGACGATGCGCCGCATCCAGACCGGCCTGGACATGTTCGCCGAACCCACCATGCTCAACGTCAACCACGGCGCGGGGCGTGACGGGGCCGAGGACGGCCGTCCCTACCCCGCCGGTGCTGGACCGTTCCCGGCCCGCACCACCAAGACCGGCGACGGGCTGGCCTGCCCGCCGATGCTGGTGCCCGCCGGCGGCGGCTGGAACGACACCGCCAGCAGCGTCGAGAACCCGATGCGCACGCGGACCACCCGCGACATCGAGGGCGTCTGCACCCCCGCCGTAAGCGACGCGAGCCCGTTCATCACGATGCTGCGCAACCACGCCGAGGCGACCGGCATGAACGAGCCGCTGGCGACGATGGCCACCGCCCGCCACCACGGCGTCACCGTCCCGCCCGGGGCGTTCATCTCCAAGCACCACGGCGGCCTGGACTACGCCGCGATCGGCCACATGAACAAGGGCGTCGGCGACCCGCTGCCCGGTCTGGTCGCCCGCCCGAACATGTCGCTGGTCATCCCTTACCGCAAGGGCCGGGTCACCACCACCGACGAGCCGATCCACACCCAGGCCACCGTCGAGTCCGCCGCCCTGGCCACCAGCTCGGCGACGTCGGCGATCGACATCAACGACTGCCACTTCCGGATGGTCAAGCCCCGCGAATCCGCCCGGGCGCAGCGCTTCCCGGACAACTACCGGCTCACCGGCAACCAGGGTGAGCAGCAGCTGCAGGCAGGCAACGCCGTCAGCAGCAACGTCAGCCAGTGGCTCGGCGCGATCACCGTGCAGGTGCTGTCATGACCGTCGACCCGGCCCGCGGCTACGGCGAGGACCTCGGCGTCCCGAGCGTCACCGACGACCTGGCCACCGCCGAGCAGGTTGCCGAGCTGCGCGGCGAGGAACTGGTGTGGCAGACCCTGCTGCACCAGGCCTCGGCCCAGCTCGGCAACCTCGCCGGGTACCCGCACAACCGCCTGTGCCGCGCCGCGCTCGACGTCGCCGCCGAACACATCCGCGCGGCCGAGGAGGTGCTGCGCGCGCTCGACGACGTCCTGGACCCGAAGCAGAGCGACTACGGCCGCGACCTGTCGACCCAGCACCTGCGCCAGCGCGTGGAGCGCGAGCAGCAGGCCCTGAGGCAGACGAGCTGACATGGCCACCGCCACGATCATCGAGCAGCTCGACCTGTTCGCCGACCTCGACGCCGCCGCAGCGGCCGACGCCGAGGCCGAGCGGCAACGGATCTTCGACCAGGCGCCGTCGATCTACGGCGACACCGCTCGCGGGTTCTTCACCCGCATGGAGATCGCCGACGCGTGGGCCGAGACCTACGGCCACTTCGACTGCCACCGCCGCTCCCACGCCTGGCGTCAGCAAGGCGGCGCGGGCTTCGGTATCGGCCGCAGCGACCGAACCGGTGTCTGCCGACCGACCTCGCTGACCGCCGACCTGCGCTGCGACCACTACCGCGAGGAGTGCTGCTGCATCGGCCATCTGGTCTACCGGGCCGCGTGCCTGCACTGCGCGTGGGAGGGCGAGGTCCGCGACGGCGAGAACGACGCGGCCGAGGACGCCCACGACCACGCGTGGCCCGGCTGGCGCGAGCTGCCCCTCGTCGCCAAGCGCCCCGAGGCGGGCACCAGCAAGAAGCAGACCGACGCGATGCAGCGCTGGATCGACGCCGTCGTCGACGTCTACCCCGACGGCTGGCTCGAGGCCGGCGGCCCGATCCGTACCGCGCGCGGCCACTACGGCACCCGCCACGTCCCCAACGCGACCGGCTTCGGCGGCTACGACCTGTGCGGCCACATCGATCCGGAGCCGGTCCGGTGAGCGCCACCCGGGTCTGCCCCACCTGCGGCTACACCCACACCTACGCCAACGACGCCATCGCCGACGGGCAGTTCGGCCGCCATTCCTGCGCCAAGCACCAACGCCTCGCCCGTGCGGCCCAGCGCCGCGCCGCGCGGGCCGCTGGCGGCCCGACCCGCGACTGCCAGCATCCCGGCCACCCGCACGAGCACGGCACCCGTGCCGCGTACGTGAAGGACCGCTGCCGCTGCCGACCCTGCACCGACGCCAACACCGCCTACGACCGCGCCGCCGCTCGCGAGCAGACCTTCGGCGCACCCAGCCCCTACGTCGACGCGACCCAGGCCCGTGAGCACATCCAGATGCTGCGCCGCGACGGAGTCGGGTGTGAGCAGATCGCCAAGGCCGTGCACACCTCGCCCACCCACATCCGCGAGATCGCCCAGTCCACCAACCGCACCGGCAACCGGCCGCCGATCACGCAGATCCGCGCCGACCTCGCCCAGCGCATCCTCGCCGTGACCGACCGCTACCGCTCCCCACAAAGCCAGATCGATGCCACCGGCACCCGCCGCCGCCTGCAGGCTCTCGCCGCCGTCGGTTGGCCCGTCGCCGCCCTCGCGCCCCAGCTGGGCCGCACCACCACCAAGCTGCGCGACCTGTTCACCTGCGACACCGTGCAGGCACAGACCGCCCAGCGTGTCAGCGACCTCTACGACCGGCTGTGGGACACCCCGCCGGCCCGCGACACCGACGCGCAGTGCCGCGCATCAGACGAGGTCCGCGTCCTGGCCGCCGGTCAGGGATGGCTGCCGCCGCTGGCCTGGGACGACATCGACACCGACCCAGACCCGGACCCGGGCTCCTCGGACGCCCGACCCGACCCCGACGACCTCGATGAAATCGCGATCGAGCGCGCCGTCGCCGGTGACCGCATCCGCCTCGCCGAGCTGACCCCCGCCGAGCAGGCCGAGGTCGTGCGGCGTCTGACCGAACGCGGCAAGTCCATCCGCGACATCGCCGACCAACTCGCCACCACTAAACCCGGATGCACCGCGGTGAGCTGTTGATCAGCGGGTCGTAGAGCGAGAATGCCCTTACGTGGCAGGAGAATCGAACTTCTCTAGGGAACGATTCGACCTGCTACGAAGGGCATCTCGTAGATGCAACTCTCTCATGCCGTGCCGGTGCGCTCGGCGCGTTTCGATGATCCGAGTCTTGTGTCGTGCGCGGGGCTGGTGCCGGCGATGGCGCTGGCCGAACGCGCGGGGCTGTCCGTGCTGGCTGGTGGGCATCTGAGCGTGCCCGGCGGTCCCGGTGTCGCGGGCGGGGCGAAGGTGTCCGCGCTGGTCGCGGGCATGGTCGCCGGTGCGGACTCGATCGCCGATATGGATCTGCTGCGCCACGGCGGGATGCCGCGACTGTTCGACGGGGTGCGGGCACCCTCGACGCTGGGCACGTTCCTGCGCGCGTTCCGGTTCGGGCACGTGCGTCAGCTCGACGCGGTCGCCGCGAGATTCATCGGCGGGCTGGCCCGCAACGCCCCGATCATCAGTGCGGGTGAGCCGGTGACCTACCTCGACATCGACGACACGATCCGGGCGACGTTCGGCTACTCGAAGCAGGGCGCCGGCTACGGCTACTCCGGTGTCAAAGGCCTCAACGCGCTGCTGGCCACGGTGTCGAGCCCGTCGTCGGCGCCGGTGATCGTCGCGACGAGACTGCGCAAGGGATCAGCGAACTCCGCCCGCGGTGCCGCGCGGCTGGTCGCCGACGCGATCAAGACCACGAGATCGTGCGGTGTCAGCGGCCTGGTGGTGTTGCGGGCGGACTCGGCCTACTACGGCGCCGACGTCATCGCCGCCGCCCGCCGCCACCGCACACACTTCTCCATCACCGCCCGCAAGGACCGGGCCGTCACCGCCGCGATCGCCTCGATCAGCGAGGACGCCTGGACCAAGATCCGCTACCCGCACGCGGTGTTCGACGACCAGTTGCAGCAGTGGGTCTCCGACGCCGAGGTCGCCGAGATCGAGTTCACCGCGTTCGCCTCACGAGGCAAAGCCCGGCAGGTCCCAGCGCGGTTGATCGTGCGTCGCGTGCGTGACGCCAACCCCGAGCACGTTCACGTGAACGCGCAAGGCGAACTGTTCCGGGTCTGGCGCCACCACGCGATCTTCACCGACTCGCCGTTGCCGATGCTCGCCGCCGAAGCAGACCACCGCCGCCACGCCATCATCGAACAAGTCATCGCGGACCTGAAGAACTCCGCCCTGGCGCACGTGCCCTCCGGGCACTTCGCCGCGAACTCGGCCTGGCTCGTACTCGCGGCGATGGCATTCAACCTCACCCGCGCCGCCGGCGCGCTGGCCTCGACATTTCATGCCAAGGCCACCACCGCGACCCTGCGCCGACAGCTGATCAACGTCGCTGCCCGCGTCACCCGCTCAGCACGACGATCGACACTCCGACTGCCGCTGGCCTGGCCCTGGGCCGCCGCCTGGCAGCAGATGTTCACCGCCGCGACCGGACCACCAGCCACCGGCTGAACCCGTCCACCGCCGCCAGGCACAACCGGAGAACCAGTGGAAACGTCGAGCAGATCGGCGCTCTGACGACGCCGTCAGGCAATCAGACAACAACCGCGATCAACTACATGCTCTCGCCAGGCTGCGCGGTGCATTCGGGCTAAACGCACCATCTCCCGCCGCCGCGAATCCGCCGCGAGCGCCGCATAACCACTCGGCGCCGACAAGCGACGCCCCGGCCGAGAGGAACCACCATGACCACCACCAGCACCACGCACAGCACCAACAGCGGGCACGACGACCAAGCCGTAGCCGTCTGCGCCTGCCATCTCTACGACGCCGAGTGCGCTCTGCACGCTGCACACCAGTCCGGCGTCGAGCAGTGGATCACCGCGGCGGCCGACAAGCTGCACCAAGCCCTCGGCGAGTACCTCGCGTCGATCGCCGCCGTCCAGGACCGCGAGGGCCGGTAATGAGCGCGACGACCCGGACGCACCTAGTGAACGGAAGCACGAGAATGGCGAACCGCGCCGGCGCAGGAGCCCTGATCGGCTACGCACACACCATCGCCGAGGCGATCGGCAGCGACGACGACGCGCTGCTCGACCTGGTCGAGGACTTCATGCGGACCGAGACGGGCGGCACCCTGGATTCGCTCGACAGGGTCAGCTTCGACCGTCTGGCGCGAGTGTGCATGGCCGACGTCCTCGCGTGGGACGTCGCCGGCGACGTGAACGGCGTGACCCTGGCCGACTACTGCCAGACCATGGGACTCACCTACCCCGCGGCGCTCGACGACGTCGGCGCCGTCTTCGCGATCGAACTCTGATCGCCGGTGGCGAATCAGCCCAAGACCCCGCACCGCACCATCCGCGTCGACGCCGACTTGTGGGACGCCGCGAAGGCTCTCGCTGCGCAACGGGGCGAGACCGTCTCCGACGTCATCCGGAGCGCGCTGGAGGACTACGTCGCGGCGCCGCCGCACCAGGCCTAGTCCGCGGGCGGCCACAGCGCTAGCTGAGCCAGGTCGCCACCCAGTCCGGCGCGCATCACCTCGGCGGCGGCTGCGCCGCTCGGGTCGGCCTGCATTGCGTCGCGCACGGCACGAGCCCTGCCTCGGGCACCGCGAGTGTCACGCAGCGGACCGCCGATCGTGTTGCGGCGCATCAGCCACTCCTGACGGTTGCGCCACGCGCTCGATGCCTCGACGTGGCCGGGGCCGATCACCTGGCACAACGGGTTGTCACAACGGTGCCCGAGCAGTGGCGTCGCCAGCAGGTCGTCGACGCCGTGGGCCAGGGCCCACGAAAAGCGGTGGGCGATGACGCCGACGTCGCGGCCGTCGACCGTGCCCAGCCAGAACCGTCCATGCCCACGACCGGCCACTGCCCGGCTCCACAGTCGAGAGCAGCCGATACCGGGCACCGTCACGATCTTCGCGTGAAAGCGGGCGACGGTCTCCTCGTCGGCGACCGCCGCCCGCAACAGCGCGAGGCTGGACTCAGCCAGCCCGGCGCGCGGCATCCTCGCTCCCGCTCTGGTCGGGAAGCGACGTCACAGTCGCCTTGCCGCTGTTGCTGCCGCCCTTGGCGGTCGACGTCGGTGTCTGCGCGGCCGGCGCCTCGACCGGGACGACCTTGGACAGGCGACGGACCTCGGCCACGTCGATGTCGAGCAGCCCGGCCGCCCGCTCGGCGCTCACGTCCTCGTCCATCAGCGCCCGCACTGCGGTCCCCACCTCGACCACGACGGCATCGCGTGCCGCCTCGACCTCGGCGAGCCGCTCGAGGGCGACCGACGCCGCCGCTGTGGCTACGTCCTGCCGCTGCTCCTGTGCCCGGACGTCCGCGTCCAGCTTCTCCCGGCGCTCCCGCGCCTTGGTCAGCGCGGCCTTGTTGGCCGCTGCAGTTCGTGCAGTCATCTCAAACCTCCGTGATCGTGGGCAAGTACGAACGGATCGTCACACGCGCTTATGACACGTCGAGCGGCCCGACGATCCGCCGCACCTCGACCGGGTCCAGCTCCAGACACTGGGCCACAAACCGCGCGCCCTCCGCGTCGCCGACCAGCGCCGTCAGCGCGTCCTCAAACGCTGCCTGCGCCGCCGGGCCCGGCGTGGCCCGCCGCTCGTCCAGTGCCGCGAACACGGCCGCCGTGGCCCCTTCCAGCCACCGGGCATGCCCGGCGCCAGCCCGGCCGCGCTCCCGTCGTGCTGCGCGCGCCCGAGCCAACTTCGCCGCGTGTGCCGCAACCTTCGGGTCCGCAGAGTCCAACGCGATCGCCCGGGCCAGCTCCCGCTCCCGGGCTCGCCTCAGCGCCATCTGCACCTTCACCACCGTGCGCACCGTCGGCCAACCCTCCGAACCTCTGCCGCAGCTTCGTCCCGCGATCGTCACACGCCCCTCTGTCACGTCGGCGCCACCGGACCGCTCTGCCACGACCACCAGCAGCAGCAGCACAAGATCGTTGACACATCACGAACCGAACCGAAGGAGGACACACCTCATGCACTCAGGGATGGTGAGACCGACAAAACGGGCAAACCAGGCGGGAGCGTGGCATAGGGCGGCGCGACAGTCGACCCGTGATGACGTTGCACAAGCTCACCGCGGGCGAGGGATACACCTACCTCACCCGTCAGGTGGCTGCGCACGACGCCACATCGCGCGGATTCGACGATCTCGGCACGTACTACAGCGAGAAGGGAGAGGCTCCAGGCCTCTGGATGGGGCGGGGCCTTGACGCCGTGCCGGAGTTTTCAGTTGGACCGAACGTCACCGAGTCCCAAATGAAGTCACTTTTCGGTGAAGGACGGCACCCGAACGCCGAGCAGATCGTGGCCGACGCTGCCCTGCGGGGCCTCAGCCCGGCCGAGGCGACCAAGGCCGCACAACTCGGCAAGCCCTACCTGGTGCATGACGCGTCGAACATGTTCCAACGGCGTACTGCCGGCGCGTTCCGTGACTACAACACCGCCCAGGGTCTGCACGCCGACACCCCCGTGCCCGAGGAGGTGCGCGCAGCGATCCGCAGCCGGATCGCCACCACCATGTTCGTCGAGACCTACGGTCGCGAACCGGGCGACGCCCGCGAGCTGTCCGGCCACCTGGCCCGGATCTCGCGTCAGTCGACTACGGCGGTGGCCGGTTACGACATGTCCTTCTCCCCCGTCAAAAGCGTGTCGACGTTGTGGGCGATCGCGCCGCGCGAGGTCGCGCAGGTCATCGAGCAGGCGCACCACGACGCGGTGAAAGACACCCTGACCTGGCTGGAGGACAACGCCACCTACACCCGCGTGGGCGCGCGCGGCGTCGCGCAGGTGGAAGTGCACGGGTTGATCGCGGCCGCGTTCACCCACCGCGATTCGCGTGCCGGCGACCCCGACCTGCACACCCACGTCGCGATCAGCAACAAGGTCCAGACCCTCGACGGGAAGTGGCTTGCCTTGGATGGGCGGCCCATCTTCAAGAACAACGTGCCCGCCTCCGAGCGGTACAACACCCGCCTCGAGGCGCTGCTCATCGACCGGCTCGGCGTCACCTTCGCCGACCGAGAGGGCGACGACCCGGAGAAGCGTCCGGTGCGCGAGATCGTCGGAATCGACGGCGAGCTGCCCCGCTCGTGGTCCTCGCGGCGTGCGGCGATCGACGTCCACCGTGCGCAACTGTCGGCCCAGTTCCAGAGCGACCACGGCCGCCCGCCGACACCGAAAGAGGCGGTCGCGCTGGCCCAACAGGCCAACTTGGCGACCCGGCAACGCAAACACGAACCCCGCTCCTATGCCGACCAGCGGGCCACCTGGCGGGCCGAAGCGCTCTCGGTGTTAGGCAGCGAATCACGGCTGCACTACTTCGTCCGCGACGCGCTGCGCGGGGGTCCACGCCGAGGAATGACCGGCCCGGCCCGACCCGAACCGGCACGGGTGACCCGCCGGTGGGTCGAGGATTCTGCCGAACAAGTGCTAACGAGAGTGCAGTCCGATCGCGCCACCTGGCAGGCCAACCACGTGCGCGCCGAAGCCGAACGGCTCGCCCGCACCGCTGGGGTGCGCTACGCCGACCTCGATCGCGCGGTCGATCAGATCGTGGCTGCCGCGCTCGCGCCGGCGCGCTCGATTCTGCTCGACGAGCGCGACCCCATCACCGCGGCGGGCAAGGACCCCGCGCAGCTGCTCCGCTCGGACGGCACGTCGGTGTTCACCGTCGCCGGTGCCGCCCGCTACACCTCGGCCGAGATCATCGCCGCCGAGGAAGCGATCGTCGCCGCCGGCAGTCGCCGCGACGGGCGCACCGTGGCGGCATCCGTGCTCGACCTGGCGTTGCTCGAGTCGACCGCCAACGGCGTCACGCTCAACCCCGGGCAGGTCCAACTGGTCCGCGAACTGGCGACCTCCGGAGCCCGCGTGCAGCTCGCGCTCGCCCCCGCGGGCACCGGCAAGACCACCGCGATGCGAGTGCTGTCGCGTGCGTGGAGCGCCGCGGGCGGCACCGTCGTCGGACTCGCCCCGTCGGCCGGCGCCGCCGCGGTGCTGCGCGAGGAGATCGGCCCAGGTGGATGTCTGGACACCGACACCCTGGCCAAACTCGTCCACCACATCAACGGTGGCAATGGTGAAGCGCCGGCGTGGTTCGCTCGCATCGGACCGGACACCGTCGTCGTCATCGACGAGGCCGGGATGGCGGGAACCCCCGCTCTCGCCGCGGCGATCGAGCACATCACCGGCAAGGGCGGGTCGGTGCGCCTCATCGGCGACGACCAGCAACTCGCGGCGATCGGCGCTGGCGGCGCGCTGCGCGACCTCGCCCACGTCCACGGGGCGGTCACCCTCTCGCAGGTCATGCGGTTCACCAATCCCGCCACGGGCGCTGCCAATCACGCCGAAGGTGCGGCGTCGCTGGCGCTGCGTGACGGTGACCCGGCTGCGATTGCCTACTACCTCGACCACGGCCGAGTCCACGTCGGCGACCTCACCACGGTCACCGAGGACGCCTACGCCGCCTGGTCCAGCGACCGCGCCCGGGGCACGGACCCGATCATGCTGGCCCCCACCCGCGAGCTGGTTGCCGAGCTGAACGACCGCGCCCGCACCGACCGGCTACGCGCCGTCGCCGACGCGACCGGCGAGCCGGCCGGACGCGAAGTGCACCTCACCGGCGGCGCCCGAGCCTCGGCCGGGGACACGATCATCACCCGCAAGAACAACCGTCGCCTGCGCATCAGCGCCACCGACTGGGTGAAGAACGGCGACCGGTGGCGCGTCGACGCGGTCAACGACAACGGGTCCTTGTCGGTCACCCACCTGGCCAGCAACCGGCACGTCACGCTGCCCACCCGCTACGTCCGCAAGCGTGTCCAGCTCGGTTATGCCTCCACCGTGCACGGCGCGCAGGGCATCACCGCCGACACTTGCTACACCGTCGCGACGGGCGAGGAGTCCCGGCAACTGCTCTACGTGGCGATGACCCGTGGCCGCCACGCCAACCACGTCTACCTCACCACCGCCGGCGACGGCGACCCGCACAGCGTCATCACCCGAGACGCGCTGCTGCCCCCGACCGCCGGCGACATCCTTGCCCGCGTCCTGGCTCGCGACGCCTCACCGATGTCGGCCAGCAGCCAACGCCGCGAACTGACCCGCGCCGACGTGATGCTCGAGGCCACTGCCGACCGCTACCACTACCTGCTCAATCGCGCGGCTGAAGACCACCTCGGACCCGACCGACTCGCAGCCATCGACGCCGTCGCCGAGTCCACCATCACCGGCATCACCAACGCCGAGGCCTACCCCGCGCTGCGCTCGCACCTGGCCTTGCTCTCCCTTGACGGTCACGACCCGCGCACCGTTCTCACCCACGCCGTCGCATCCAGCCGCGGCCTGGCCGACGCCCGCGACCCTGCCGCGGTGCTCGACTGGCGACTGGCCCCGACCGGCCAGCACGCTGCCGCGCCCGGCCCGCTGCCGTGGCTGACCGGCATCCCCGACGCCCTCGGTACCGACCGAAGCTGGGGCCGTGAGCTGCACGAACGCGCCGAGCTAGTCGGCCGTTACCGCGACACACTCGCCGACCAGACCCGGCAATGGACACCGACCAGCGCGCCCACCTGGGCCCGCACTCTTGTCGACCAAGTCAACGGCAACGTCACCGCAGAGACACACACCGACCGCGACCTGCTTGCCGATCTCGCCGTCTGGCGCGCCGCGCACGGTGTCGAGGACGCCGACCGACGACCCACCGGGCCAACGCAACCTTCAACCGCCGAGGCCCGCACTCAACGGGTCCTCGACCAGCGTGTCACCCGCCTGCTCGGTGACCCGAACGCCGCCACCGGAGCGTGGGCATCGCTGGCCGACAGCATCGACCCGCGCATCACTGATGACCCCTACTGGGCCACGTTGGCCGAGCGGCTGACCGCCGTCGACCGCGCCGGTATCGACGTCGCCGCCCTCACCCGCGCCGCCGCCAGCACCGCTCCGCTGCCCGACGAGCAGCCCGCCGCCGCGCTGTGGTGGCGACTGGCCGGGCACCTGTCCCCCGCTGCGATGACCGCGACCGATCACTCCGAGTCCGACACTCTGCGCCCGACCTGGACACCCGCGCTCGCCGAAATCGTCGGCGACCAAGCCGCCGCTCGCATCATGGCCGACCCCGCGTGGCCGTCCCTGGTCGCCGCCGTCACCGCAGCCACCGCGACAGATAACCCGCACGGCCAGCACGCAGGCGGCTGGGAACCGCACCAGATCCTCGCCCTGTCCTACGACCTGCTCCAAGGTGGACAGCCCGACGACGAACCTCTGCGCCCCGGCGAACTCGCCACCGCACTGGTGTGGCGCATCGCCGTCCTGACCGACCCCAGCAGCGCGCCAGCAACCACTTTCGCGCCGATGAGCGAGCCGCCGCCGGAGACCGAACAGCCGCCCGTCCTGTCCCCCGACGCCGACGCCGACGTCGACGAGGACTGGCTGGCCAGCCTGATCGGCGATGACGACGCCGCAGGCAGCGGCGCGGACGACACTCACCTCGACGACGTCGAGCCCGATGCAGCCCATCCTGACGACGCGTTCCTGCCCGCCGCCGGCGACCAGCTCGGGTTCGGCAACGCCGCCGCAGCCCCGGCATGGTCGCCCGAGATCGACGCATGGCACCTCGCCGCGCATCAGCGCGAGGAAGCCGAGCAGGACCGGGAACACTTCTGGGCGACCGCCGCGGTGCCACGCGAACGACTCGTCGAGCTCAACACGATGGCCGAGGACTTCTTCACCCGTCACTACTCCGACACCTGGGCCGCGGGCTATGTCCGCGACCGGCTCGGCACCGATCTGGTCGACGATGCGCGGGCCAGCGTCGGCTACGCCCCCAACAACTGGACGGCACTGACCAACCACCTACGCCGCCACGGTGCCACCGACGCCGAGATCCTCGGTGCCGGACTCGGCATCGAAGCGCGCAACGGCAACGTCGTCGACCGCTTCCGCGACCGCCTCGTCTTCCCGATCAAAGCCGCCAGCCCCGACGACCCGGACCGCGTCGAGACCCTCGGCTTCATCGCGCGGCGCAACCCGAGCAAGAGCGACGAGGACAACGCCGGACCCAAGTACCTCAACACCGCCGAGACCGACCTGTTCACTAAGGGCCACACCCTGTACGGGCTGGCCGACAACGCCGCCGCCCTCGCCGCCGGCGCCACCCCGGTCGTCGTCGAAGGCCCGATGGACGCCTTGGCGGTCACCCTCGCCGGCACCAACCCCGACGGAAGCACCGACTACGTCGGCGTCGCGCCGCTGGGTACCGCGTTCACCGACACCCAGGCCGACACTCTGCGCCCCTACGTCAGCACCCGACAACGCCGCGACACCGAACCGCAGCGGGCGCCGATCGTCGTGGCCACCGACAACGACCGCGCCGGACAACAAGCCGCGCATCGCGCGTTCTGGCAACTCGTCGCCCGTGGCGAGGACCCGCGCCACCTGCTCGTCCCGCACGGCAAGGACCCGGCCGAGCTGTTGCAATGCGACGGGACGGCGGTGCTCCGCGCCAGCCTCGACGCCGCCCCGCCGTTGGCTGACCAGGTCATCGCCGACCGCACAGCCATCTACGCCGACCGCCTGGACACCATCGAAGGCCGCGTCCACGCCGCGCGGCGCGCCGCCGACGTCATCGGGGCCCTGCCCGCCAGCACCTGGCTCGAGCGCGGCCACGCGGCCGCCGACCAGTTCGGCGTCGTCCCCGAGACCGTGCTCAACGAGGTTCTCGACCGCGGCCACGCCTGGACCGAAGACCCCCGCGCGCTGGCCCGGCAGCGCCTGTCCGAGCGGCTTCCCGAACCCACCCCGCGAGCGGTCCCGCCGATCGCCGACGCGACGCAACGCTGGGCGCCCCTGGCCGCCAGCATCGCCGACGGCCTCGTCGAAGACCCACACTGGCCGGCGCTGGCCGAGCACCTCACCCGTGCTGAGTCCACCGGATACGACGTCGCGAACCGGCTCGCCGTGCTCGTCGCCCAGCGACCGCTGGCCGCCGAACATGGGGCGCGTGACCTCGACTTTCGCCTGGTCAACGACTGGCCCGGATGCCTGCCGGCCACCGATCCGGCCGCGCTACGCGACACGCAGGATCACCACGACCGGGCCGCGGCACAACGCAAGGCCGTCGCCGACGAGGACACCGCGCACCGCCAGCTCGAGCCAGCACCGGCGCCGACGCGTCCGACGCCTGCCCCGCCGGTCACGCGACCCGAGCCAAACCCACAGCGCGAACAGCCCGGCCGCCAGCGCGGTCCGAGCCGCTGATGAGCCTGCACGACGCGACCGCCGCCCCCGGCGGTCGCGGCACGGACCCGCTACCGAATGAGAGGACGCAGCAATGGATGACGCGACCGACGACCCGATGGACGACACGCTTGACGAGGACGAGGCAGCTCGGAACTTCGGTGCCCTGCCCGGCCAGGAACTGTTCGACGACATCGGCCTGGCCGGCTGGGGCGAGCGCAGCGTCTGGGGCTACGACGCCGGAGTCGGCAGCTTCTACGCTCAACTGTGGCGCAACCCCGGCGATGGGGACGCCCCCGACGTGTGGCTCAGCGGCGTCGACCCGCGCTACCCATGGCCTGGCTGCCTCGTGCTGGCCGTTGTCGAGGCAACCGGCTGCGATCCGCTCAGCGTGGTCCGCGCTCTGGGCCTGGCCAACCCGCGGGCGGCACTACGAACCCGCAGTGAGGCCGCCGGCGAAGCTGCTCCACTGGTGAACAGCACCGACGCCTACGCCGCCGGGCGGCTGGCCGCACTGGAATGGGTGATGGGCCTGGCCGGGGCAACGCCTGGCGGGCAACGGCCGTGGCGTGAGCGTCAGGCACCGACCCCGGAAGAGGTCACCGCCGAGCAGTACCTGGTCACCGCACGGGTGTATCAGCCGCTCGACCCCTACGCCCGTGCGTGGATGGGCGGCGCCGACGAGGCGCTGGCCTGGGTTCTTGGTGCCGGTTGACGCACCGGGCAGCAACGAGGGCCGGTAGCCGACATCGTGTCGGCTACCGGCCCTTGGTCGTTTGTGTGTTGATAACGCCTCTGTCACCAGCCCCAACGGCATCCCGTAGGAGATACCTTCACCGGGCTTTAACGCGGACAGGGTCAACGGGAACGGGCAATGCCCGGAAACGCGGGTAGCCCGCTCGACCGTGCTGGTCATCGGCAGCGTGCCGGTGACCGGTCGGCCTACGGGCACCTCGTGCCGGCCTTCTTTCACGCCTAGTGACGAGAAGGAGGATGTCGATCGGACCCGTTGGACAACTGGGCGGCATCGGTTGACGTGCTCGGCCAGGCAGCATTGCTGGTATACCTTGTGGGTGACGAGCGGGAGCAGACTCAGCATGTTGTGGGAGTCGATCGACCCCGCTACTGCCCTGACGGCGCGCTTCGGATTCGCCGACGTCGACCACGCCGCCTCGTGGCTCGGAGAGACCTTGGCGGACTGCTGGGCTCGACGGATGGACCGATGCGACCGCCTCGTCATCAGTGCTAACAACCTCCTGGTGTGGCTCGTAGTGGACGGCCAGCAGGTCATCGTCAAATGCTCCGTCGACGTGGCGAGCTTTTCGCGACTGGCCGAGGTGGACGCTCTCGTCGCATGGCTTCATTCGGAAGGTATTCCGGTCGCGGCCCCGATCGCCGCACACGACAGCCGGCTCCGCGTTGGGCGGCAGGGCTTCTCACTCGGTCTCTATCCGTTCCTCGATGGCGACCTGCTTGACGTCGCTGACGCGAGACACGTCGAGGCGGCGGGTCACATGCTTGCGACGCTGCACGAGACGTTGGCGAAGTACCCACTCCCGTTCCACAACGGACAAGAGAAACCGAACCAGCAGCTCATTCACGGCGACTTCCGGTCGGCCAACATCCTTCAAGCCGACGCAGAGATCACCGGCATCCTCGACTTCGACGAAGCGGGCTACCGGAGCAAGGTTGCGGACCTCGCGAAGGCTGCGGTTCTTCTCGGGACCGGTTACCACGACTGGCAGCCGACAAGCCTGAAGACTCGCGACGCGTTCCTGGCGGCCTACGGCGAGGTCGCGCCGTTGACCGGCGTCCAGCAGGACGAACTGCAATACAGCATCACCGCGGTCCTGAACCACTTCGGGTGGACCTAGAACGAGGCCCGGTGCGTGACCCACTCGCCGATCCGCTGCCGGGCTGCGCGCCTCAGCTGAGGATCGACGTCATCGCGGACCTTCGGTGTCCGCAGACGGGTCGGGCATGGAGAGCGCTTCGACGCGTAGTTGCCCTCTCCCTCTGCGCTACTCGGCGGCCGACTTCATGCTGAGTTCGGCCGCTTCTTCCTCGGTGAGTTCTCCCGCGAGCTCGGCGATCTTCACGACGATGTCCTTCATAGGCTCCTCGGCCGTGCTGAATCCACCACGTGAAGCGAGCATGGGGCTGACCTGGTCGAGATCCTCGAACGTCGCACCGTGCATGACCGGCACGAGGAGGTTGCGGCGCAACAGAGCACTGAGTTCGGCGTTGGCGATGCTTCGGTCGGTGCGCAGTTTGTCGAGCATGGCGGGCGTCACCAGGACGATCCCCATTCGCGAACTCACGAGCCCCTTCTCGATGGCCACTCGCATGTCCGTGCCGGGCCGAAGGCTCACTTCGCTGAACCACACCGAGACGTCTCTCTCGATGAGCAAGTCGTGGAGGTCTTTCGCGTCGGCCTGACGGTCGGGCCAGGCGTGACAGAGAAACACGTCGTGCCTTTGAGTTCGGGCCACGGTTGCGGCGCGGACCGGCTCAAGGTTGCGCACCTGCTCCGGCGTGTACGAGGCGGTCGACGAACTCGGCTGCCAGGCCGGCCGGGCGGTGCGACGTCCCCCGCCCCCGCCGCTGCTCGACGGGCCCTCGTTCCTACGCACAGGCGCGGCCGGTGCTGTATACGCCGGGTACGACCGCGCCGACACGTAGCCGTACCCTCCGCCGCGTCCATGGACTGGGCAGTCGGCGCCGCCGCCCCTGATGTGGCCCCGTATGGGCGCAGTGCACTGAGACATAGAACGGAGGCTAGTGGTGACCTCCGACATGACAGCGAAGGTTGTTCCGATACGGGATCATCCCTGACCGGGCACGTGCGAATCGCGTAATTCCGGACGTCGGTCGGACGCTCGCGCGCCAAGGGTTGCACGAGTTGACGCTTCGCCACAGGGGCGTGGTCGGGCTGCGCGACGGCCCGGCAGCTCGAAATCGTCGTCCGCCCGTGATTCGCTTGCGGCAAGATTGACAGTGACGAGGAGGTGACGTTCGTGGACGGTGTGCAGATCAATTACGAGTTGGCTGTCCCGCTCGACCAGTTACCCGCCGCCACCCCGTTCGAGACCGGCGCGGACCTCGTCCGCCTACTCAGCATCGTCGGTGGGCTGGAGCAGTTTCAGGACGACAAACCGCGCAAGGTCGATTGGCGGCTCGTCAAATCCGTTGACGGCGCGGCCACCCTGCGCTCCCACAGCGACCCGGACGTTGCCGCCCGGGCAGCGCTGAGTGTCGTACGCGGCTTCGGCGATGCTGAAGAGTTCGAGCAACTACCGCCAGTGTGGAGTCTCGCGGCAGGCAAGCGAGCTGAACGAGTCGCAGCCCGCCTCGGCGACACCCCCGACACCGGCCTGCACCTCGTCGTAAGTGGCGCCGAACCGGCCGAGGCGCAGGTCACCCGGCAAGCCAGCCGCCACCTGCGTGAGGCCACCAACCTCCGCTTCACCAGCTACGGATCCGTCATAGGCGTGCTCGGCCGCGTCACAGCACGCGGCAGTAACCGCACCGCCGCTCTCTGGTCCGACCTGAACGACCGACGCATCGACGTCCGGTTCCGCGAGCACCATGTCGAGGACATGCGAGATGCCTGGGCGCACAAGCACGTAGAAGTCACCGGTCTGCTCCACGAGAACGCCGCCGGGCAGATCTTGCGCGTCGACATGGATTCCCTCGACGTCCTCGACTCCGCGAAGGTGAGCCTCATCGAGAGCCTGCCGCGCGGCTTTTACCCGAGCATGACCGGTGGGATGACCACTGCCGAGTACCTGAAGGCCGTCCGTGGCGAGGGGTGATAAGAAGCCGCGCATCGCGGTGGACTCGGGTCTGGTGATCTCCCACGTGATCGGTGACCTGCCGCAGCATGCGAACGGCATCCAGTCCCTGTTTCACGAGGTCGACTCGGACAAGGTGCTGTTGTACGGCTCGACGCTGCTGCTAACGGAGGTACTCGGCGGTGGGTTCAAGGAACCGCCGGACCCGGCGAAGGAAAATCAGATTCTCGGTTTGCTTGAAAACCCGAACGTAATCACATTGGCGCAGGTCACCAGACAAGTTGCCATGACGGCGCGCGACTTCCGCCGGAAGTTTCACTTGAAAAGCCCTGACGCGGTCCACCTGGCCACAGCGGTGTTCGTCGGCGCGGACGCCTTCATGACAACCGACGAGGACGACTTTCCGATCGGCGACACCTTGAACGGAGTGAAGATCCTGGTGCCCGGCTCGGCGCTCGGTGCCGACGTGCTGCCGCCCGTGACCTGATGCTACAACTCACCGCGAGCCCTCGTCGACGTTTCCTGCCGCGGGGTTGGTAGGTCCTGGCTTGCCTTAGGCCTTGTCGATCCATGGCGCACCGGCTTCCTGATGAGTGCCCTCATCTGAGCCTTCTGCGGTCATCGCGCAGCGCAGCTCGCAGACCATGGCCGGGGCGACCTGCTCGCCGCTCGCAAACCAATAGCGAGGATGCAGCCGACCCCGCCGTGCATCGTCCCGTATGCGCTCACGACGCCGGCATGGTCGACCGCCCGCTCAGCGGCCAACTTTGGATGTTCCGCAGAGGGATCCTCAATCGGGACGCCGTCGGGGCTGGTGACAGCGACTCGGCCGAGCGGTCGTGGCCACGACCGCGGCCTTCGGCGTCGGGATCGGGTTCGATCTCGGCGCAGCTGTGCGCTGGAATCGGTCGGGTGCGCATCAGGCCCGCTTTGCGTGCAGTTCGGTTACCGCCCGGGTGTCGCCGTAGATGACTTGCTCCCGTTCGTCGGCGGCGTCACCGACGAACGCGGCGTAGCGGCCCTCGGCGGGCCAGTCGATGTGCTTGCCGGTGCGGCAGCCGCTCTCGCCGAGGCGGTTGCTCAGTCGATCGTTGAACATCGGGAACGTGTAGCGGTGCCATTCCTCGATCGGCTCGGGCGTGGTGGATTCTTCAGCGTTCCAGCGCAAGATCGACAGCACGGCCAGTTCTCGGGCGATGTGCGGGTGATACACCCAGCACGGCGGGATCATCTGCGTCGGCCGCCACACGTACTCGTGGTTGAGCCAGGCCGCGACCTGGTCGCACCACTCCCACATGGCCTCGCGAAGCTCCTCCGGGCAGGTGGCCGGGTCCCACGGCCGGGGCAGGTTCTCCAGGTTGCCTTCGCGTTCCATCTCGTCCGGGTCGCCGCGGCGCAGCACCTCCAACAGGTGCAACGCCTGCAGCACCGCGCCGGGTGGGGTCGGGAAGGCGGTTGCGAGCCGGTTCAGATCGTTCACCAGGTCCACTCTTTCGTCGGATCGCCCGCGCCGCCGGCCGAGGTGTCGGCGAGATCGGGATAGCTCGGTGCCAACCGGTGAGTACGCGCGTGTGCGACGGCGGCCGCGGTGCGGTCGGCGAGCGAGGACGTCCGCGCCCGGCTAGCCACGACGCGGTCTCGGGCCTCGTCCATTTCGGCCTTGAGGACCTTGCCGGTTTTACCGTCGAGGCAGCGGGTCAGCCGGGCAATGATCGGCGGAGCGTTGCCGGCGATCACCAACGCGTGCCGTTCCTGGATACGGCGGATATCGCCCGGGCGCAGAACCTTCACGTCCTCCCCCGAGCGCGACGTGCCGACCCCACCGGGCCCGTCGGACACGGTCTGGCGGCTGATCCGCACGTCGTCGATCAGGTCCGAGAGTTCCTTGTAGAAATGGATGTCCTTGCCGCCGCCGAAGATGATCAGGTTGTTGGTGAGCCCGAACAGCGACCGGGCCTCGTCCTCGCCGTAGGACACGACCATCTGCTTCCACGTCTGGGACGCGTAGATGAAGCTCAACCCGAGAGCGCGTTCGTTAGCCATCCGCACCCGCAGCGTCGGCAGCGGTGTCGTGGAGGGCAGCTCGTCCAGGCACGCGAGGAAGCACGGCGTCATTCGCCCGTGCGGCGAGGTCGTTGCGACCCAGAGCGCGGTGTCCAGAACGTGTTCGGCGATCGCGGTCATCAACGGTGCTGCGCTGGCGTAGGGGTCCTCGCGGCCGAGCATGTAGATGGTGCCCTGCTGGGCGATCACCTCGGCGATGTCGGTCGCCGGCCGGGATCGTGACGGGACGCAGCGGGCCCGGATCTCGGGTTGAAAGAACAGCGCCATCGCTTGCTGCACCGTTGTGACTGTGTTGCCGACGGTGTCGGCCGAGCCGTGCAACGCCCCGGACAGCAGACCGTCCCAGAACCGGGCGGCGTGATCGTGCTGTTGCAGGATCTCGACCGGCTGTTCGGCGGCCACTGGATTGGCGACCCACTCCAGGACGTGCTCCAGGGTGCGGCCGGTCAACGCCGCGGCGTGCAGGAATCCCTGCAAAACCTTCGCTGTCTCCGCGGCGTAGAAGCGGGCCGCGCTGTCCTGCCGTCCCCCGTTGACCGCGCCGGTGACGGTCCCGGCCGCGAAGGCCTTCGCGCGTTTCTCCGCGACCTTCGGATCGACACAGCCGGCGATCGGGTCCCAGACGAACTCCGGCAGTCCGGGGGCGGCGCCGAACGGGTCCAGGACGGCAATCGGGCGCAGCAGCCCACCTTCGGTGAGCGGTTGCTGACGTCGCTGCGCGGTGAGCAGCAGGTCGTCGACCTTCGTCAGCGTCGCCATCGCGGCGCCGCGGTGGGCCAGCAGCGCCGGTGCCAGCACGTCGAGGGTCTTGCCGCTGCCTTGCTCGCCGAACACGCCGGCGGTGCGGTCGTAGCGGCACCACAGCTCCACGCCGCGCGGCATCTGTGAACGCCCGAGCCGCCAGCCGACGTCGGTGGGCTCGAATGGGGTTCGTTTGCGTGTGATCACGGTGTCTCCTCGTTGGCTCAGCGGCCGCGGCGCGGACCGGAAGGGGCTGTGGCGGGCTGCAGTAGTAGCGCGGTCTGGTGGCGGGCTTCGGCGATGGCGCCGGCGCCGGACTCGCGCGTGAGGGTGGCTTGGTGGGCGCCCCAGTTGCGCTGCGCGAACGGGCCACTATCGGGGCGAGGGAGCGTGGCGGCCAGTTCAGAGGTGAGCAGCCGGGTGTTGTGCAGGGCGTCGGTCACCGGTTGGAGATCGACGCCGTCGGCGTGCACGATCCCGGCGGTTCGATAGCCCGCGGTCGCGGCGCTGACGGTGTGCTCTCGGGCCGGTAGGTCGCAGGCGTAGGCGAGCAGCCCTCCGGTCTGTGCCCATCGCTCGGCGCGGCGATGCAGGTCCGCTGCGATGAAGGGCAGGTGCTGTGCCGCGGCGAGGATGGCGTCGGTGTCGCTGCTGCGAGCGTTGTTGAGTACGGCGTGCAGATCGAGGGCGGCGCGCACGACCGGTGGGGTGTCGTGCTGGATTCGCCGCGTCCCGTCGGTGAAGGGCGCGAGCGCGGTGCGCACGCTTCGCCAGGCATCCGAGGGGCTCGCGCTGGAGTCGTAGCCGGCGGGTGTGTGGGCGCGGGCCGGTGCGAGCTCGGTGGCTCGGTCGGTGAGTGTCTGCGCAGCGAAGGTCACTGCCAGTGACTCGGCCAGGGTGAAGCTTGTTGCGGTGGTGCGGGTTGTGTGGCTCAGCTCGGCGACGCTGTGGGCGATCCGGGTCGCCGAGCTCGGCTGGATGTCGGTGAGGTTCCCGGGGATCAGCTGGTCGAGCACGATGTTCGCGGCGCGCGATGGATGGTTCAGGGTGGCGGTCTGCTCCGCGTGCAGGGTGAGTCGCCTGATGGTCGAGAGCCGTTCCGCGATGGGACCGGGCGCGGTGCCGGACTCGACGAGGTCGCAGAGCGGGTCGATCACGTCGAGCAGCGCGACCGTCAGTGCCCATCGCCGACTGGTGCCGCTATCGCGGTGCTGGGTCACGATCGAGTCGGCGCACGCGGCCGCCAGCTCGGTGAGCCTGCCGTTGGTGACCGGCGCTCGCTCGGCCAGGGCGCGGCATTCCAGGGCGAGCGCGTCGATCTGACGTTCGCGAAGATCGGCGACCATTGGTGAGATCCCGGCCTCACGCAGGATGGAGAGCGCGCGGCCGCTGTGTCCTAGTGCCGTGGCTGCGTCCGCACGAACCACAGCGGCCGTGGTGTTGCGGTGGGCGTGCGCGAGGTTCAGAAGCGCGTCGCGCAGCTCGCCGGTGGATGTGGGCATTAGTCGCTGCCTCGCAGCGCGGCTCGGCCGTGGCGGCACGCCGTTCGGATGCGCGGGTCGGCGAATTGGTCGATCGGGAGGGCAGCGAGCAGCGTCAACGCGCTGTCGATCGCGGTGTCGGCGGACTGGGTCGTTGCCTGCGGGAGTGGGGGTTGGGCCTGGAGTGCTAGTTGGGCTGCGAGGCAGCGAAGGCGTGTGCCGTGCCCGGCGTCCTCGGCGGCGGCGGCGGCGGCGAAGAGCGCTGCTGCTGCCGCCCGTGCCTCGCCCGTATCGGTGGGTGCGGGCTCGGTTGTTGCGGTGTGCTTGGTCATGTCGTGTCATCTCTTCTCGTGGCGGCCAAGGTCATGGGTCGATGCTGCGGCCCGACCGGTGGTCACCGGCGCGCTCTGCTCATGCTGTGGACGACTGGAGCGCCTGTGGATGGACGGCCGTGTGCGGTCGTGGCGGCCGAGGTCTGACGGCAGGTTTCGACGTGGGCGGGTCAGTCCGGGTGCCGCTGCTTGCTGTAGAGATCGGGCCGGATGATGACTTTGGCTTCGCGCAGCCGGCTTCGGCCCAATACTTGTTCGGCCTCGCCGCGGCTGGCCATGCCACCGCGGGCGTCGCCCGGACGCCGATAGCGGGCGATCAGCACGCCGGCGGTGATGGCGAGCGCGATCAGCAGCAGCTCGGCGAGAGCGACGCTCCCGTACACCGCGCTGCCGCCCGCGACGAGGGGCGCCTGGGTCGGTGCCAGACCCCGGCCCGGGTGCCCCTGCAGCAAACCTCCCAGGGTGTGCTGGATGGTGTCGGTGCCGCGCGGCCAGACCCAGCCGCCGCCCCACAGTGCCGATGCCACACCAAGACCGGCCAGCGCCGCGAACACGGCGCCGAGCAGCACACCGCCGATCGCCGCCACCGGTGCTTCCCAGCCCTGGCCCATCGGCTGCGGGTCGCGTCGTCGCTGCAGGTGCGGCGCGCTCATCGCGCACCGTCCATCGGCACGTGCGCTCGCAAACCCGCGCCGGTCGGCGTGCTCGCGCGGCCGCGGCTCATCGGGGCGCCTCGGCCCGGTAGCGGGCAAGACGGTGGGCGTGCCGACCCACAGCTGCGGCGAGGCCAAGGATCGCCACCACGGCGAGAGTGAGCAGCCATCCGGCCAGCTGTACGTGTGCATGCGCCGCCGCCGCGGCCGCGACGTAGGCGCTGATGAGCGCCGCAACGGGCAGCAGTAGAAGCAGCCTCGACAACCGGGGGCGGGTGCCGCTCCAGCGTGCCTCGGCCACCGGGGCCGACCAGAGCTCTTTGGGGAAGCTCAACGCGGGCTCGTCGTCGCGACGGCGTGCAGTATTGGTGGTCATCGCGGGGTCCTCGGCGATGTCGTCGACCAGCCCTCGGGGAGCTGTCGTAGTGGGTTTCGGCCGCTCAGGAAGTCGGCCATGTCCTGGGCGTTCTCCATGTGCGCGGGCACGGTGTGGATCTCGCCGGTGGTCTCCTCGAGGTAGAGCCGACCCGGCCGGGGCCAGCCCTGGTTCATGACGAGCATCCGGGCGTCCTCGATGTACTCGATCGAGTAGGAGTCCGGGTCGACCCCTGTGCGTTCGAGCGCCGCGGCGAGGAGCAGGTTGTCGACCTTCTCGTCCTCGTACTCGAAACACACGCAGTCGTCGGCTGTGCAGCCGTGTTCCTGGCACTCGGGGTGCAGTTCGACCGGGCTGGGTGTGGGTTCGGTGACGGTCATCGTTCGGTTCCTCTCGTTGTTGTCGCTGCGCGGCCTTCTCCGCTGCTAGTTCCTGGTGGTGCGCTAGGCGATATGCCGAACGTCAGTGATTTGGCCGGACCACTCGGTGGCTTCGGTCAGCTCGACCGGCACGCCAGTCTCTGGCGCCTGGATCAGGTACAGGTGTCGCCCGTCCTTGCGGTCGACGTAGCCAGCGACCATGCCGACGTGGCCGGGATTGGCCGCGGTGCCGTCCGAGCCGGGGATGAACACCAGGTCACCACCCACGGCCTGGGTGAGGTTCGTGGGGCTGGGGGTGCCCGACTGGACCTGCGTGCCGGTGAAGTGCGGCAGCGGCATTCCGGCGGCCGCCCACGCCGCCATCGTCAGCCCGGAGCAGTCGAACGAGTCCGGTCCCGACGCAGCCCACACGTAGGGCTTGCCGAGCTGGGCGAGCGCGTACTTGACCGCGACAGTGCCCTTGGGCGAACCGGAGATCACGAACCCGGCCGGGACCGTGGTGATGCCGGTGATGTTGTTGCCTTTCGGGCCCACAATGTTGCCCGCCGCTGTCCCACCGGTCGCCGCCCCGCCACCGGGACAGATGGTGGCGCTACCGCCGGCCGGGCCGACGCTGCGCGCGGCGACCGCGGCCAGGTTGGTGGTCGGGAACCGCACGGTGGGGTCCCACGTGTAGGCGGCTTTGAACGCCGCAAGCACCGCGGCGGTGCCCTTGTCCGCGGCGAGCGCGGCCCGCACGCCGTTCCAGTGCGCACCCTGCAGCAGCGCCACGGTGCCGGCGACGCCGCTGTCGAAGGAGGTGTAACGCTGCACGCCGACGGAGTTGAACGACGCGCTGCCCGGCTCCTTGGTCACCGAGTTCAACGGGTTGTACCGGTCGTTGACGCCCTCGAGCTGCGCCACCGCGTAGAGGGCGTTGAGGTTGCCCGTCGACGCAGGCAACTTTAGTGCCTGCAGCACCTGGGTGAAGAACGTCTGGGTGCTCGTCGCGCTGCCGGCCGCCTCGCTCGATCCGGCGCCGGTCGCGCCGACGGTGGCGGCGGTGCCTGCCGACGCGCTGCCCCACAGCTGTCCGACGATCTGCTGCGCCAGGGCCACGTTGGGCTGGTACCGCTCAGGCCGGGCCGAACCCTGCACGGCCTGGGCGTCGACGCCGACGGGATTGGTTTGCCAGTTCGCGATCTTCACCAGCCGGTCGAGAAACGCGTTGGTCGAGCGCACCGGGTCGTCGGCGACGGCCTTGGTGTAGATCGGGACCCGCTGCTGGAACAGACCCTCGGAGTCGTGATCGGTCTGGGTGGTCGAGTTGTGCAGCGACGCCTCGGTGTAGGCGGTGTCGACGGCGACCACCGCGGCGACCACCGGCAGGTGCCGACCGGCGGTGACCGTCACGATGCTCTGGGCGTTGCCCATCTGCTCGGCGTCGAGCTTGACGTTCGCGATCGTCTGCCCGGTACCGGCCCCGCCGCAGTCCGCCGAAGCCGGTGCGGCGTTCGCGCCCGCGCCGGCGAGCACCAGCAGCACCGACGACATCGCGAGCAAGGGTGCGGCGGCGATCCCGATCGCCATCTTCGCCCCACCGGATGAATCCGGCATCTCACGCCGCTCCCTTCAGCAGCGAGACGCCGCCCACGCCGTCGTCTAGCTCGGGGCGAATCTCTATTGCTTTGGGTTCGTGGAGTGCTGGACGTGTGTCAGAGGTCCCCAAGCCAGGCATCCTTGGGTTCAGGAGATCGACGATCTGGGTCGACGCACGGTCGAGATTTCTGACCTTCTGCCGATATGCTCGACTGATGGTGCGATCTGACGAACCGAGCTTGTCGTGAGCCTGGCCGAGATCCGTCGGATCGATTCGCCGCGTGCGCTGACCACGGCGGCCGATGTCGAGGACTTCGAGCAGGAGATCGTCGACCAGTACGCGTTGGCGATGGCCGCCGCCGGCCTGACCGACGCGCATGTCAGTCAGTCGCGAGCGACGATCATCGAGTTCGCCCGCTCGCTGACCGGGCCGCTGTGGACGGCCTGCTGCGATGACGCCGATCGGTTCCTGGTCGACCAGCGCCGGGCGGGTCGCAGCGTGACCACTCGGGCTGGCAAGGCTGGCGTGTTGGCGCTGTTCTTCGAGTTCGTGATCAGCCGGTATCAGGGCGACATCCGCGCGTTGACCGGCGTGATCGTCGAGCAGCCGATCGATGAGTTCAACCGGCCGTCGGGCGCGTCGATGGGCAAGATCCGGGTGCCACCGGCCGACACCGAGGTCGAGCAGTTGTTCACCGGCTGGCGTTCCTCGATCACCAGCAGCCGCAAGTACCTGCCCGCCGCGCGGGACTACTTCGCGGCCTCGCTGTGGCGACGCCTGGGTCTGCGGATCAGCGAGACGGTGATGCTGGACATCCGCGACTGGCGCCCCGATCTCGGCGAGTTCGGCAAGCTGCACGTCCGTTTCGGCAAGGGCAGCCGCGGGCGTGGGCCGAAGGGTCGCCTCGTGCCGGCCATCAACGGCGCGGACCGGTTGATCGACTGGTGGCTGGGCGAGGTTCGTCACCAGTTCGGCGACGACTGGGCTGACCCGGACGCCCCGATACTGCCCAGCGAACGCCACGACCCGCTGCTGGGCCGCTGCGCGCGGATCACCGCCAACCCACTGCGACAGAGCCTCGTGCGGCAGACCGAGATCTGGCTGCCCACCTGGGCGGGCCGCCTGAGCCCACACGTGTTGCGGCATTACTGCGCCTCCTCGCTGTATGGGAACGGGATGGACATCAAGGCGCTGCAGGAGCTGCTCGGACACAGCTGGCTGGCCACGACGTCGGGCTATATCCACGTCCGCAGCGACCACATCGAGCAGGCCTGGCTCGGCGCCAACCGGCGCCTGGAATCGCGTTTCGCCGTCGACCCGACCACCGTCAAGGAGTGAGACCGTGCAGTGGAACATGCGGTTGAAGGCCGCCGAGCGCGGCATCTGGAAATCCGGTGAGATGCGCCGACTGCTCGCCGAAGCCGGCCTGACGCTCAGCCACGGCAAGATGTCGGCGCTGTGGACCGGGACTCCGGTGACGATCCGCCTCGATGATCTGGACGTGATCTGCTCGGTGCTGGGCTGCGAACCCTCCGAGCTGCTGATCCGCGAACCGGCCAAGGTCGCAGCCCTTCGCCCCAGCGTCGAGCAGACCGCCGACGGCGACCGGCCCGGACCCATCGTCAAACCCCGCTTCGGCAACCCACGGTCCGAGCCGCCGCTGTGAGTCGCCCGCCGGCGCGCTGCGCCGGCTGCCAGAAACGCCCGGTCGCCTGGACCACCCCCCGGGTCGACTACTGCTACCAGTGCCTGCCCGGCGGCCCGTTCCCCGCACCGCCCTGTCGGCAATGCGGCTCGACCGACTACTTCAGCGCAGGCCTGTGTGGGGCCTGCCACCCAGGCGGCCCGCTGCGAATGGGCGCGTGCCGCGACTGCCTGGCCTGGGGCGTTTATCGCCAACACAACTGGCACTGCTGGCGCTGCCGGTTCTGGCGCACCCACTACCCGATCACCGAATGCCGCTACTGCGGCCGCGAGATGCCCACCGGAGAGCTCGGCTCCTGCCGGCTGTGCATGGAGCAGGCCCGCATGCGGCAAGAACCCGGCCGCGCCATCGACCTGAGCGAGGCGACCCGGCACGGACACCAGCTGTTCCTGGCCAACTTCACCGGCCAGCCCCGCCGCGCCCAGCGACTGCAACCCCCACCGTGGCGGCCCGCCCAACCCGAGCCGTCGGTGCCATGGCGGCAAGAGCCGCTGTTCGAGGTCACCCCCGACCCGGAGCTGGTCCGCCAGCGGTCGCTGCTCTCCGACGGACCCTTGGCCTTGTATTGCAGGGCAATCGTCACCGACCACGCGCGGCGACACGGTTGGAGCACACGACAGACCGACCAGGTCATCCGGTCGCTGCGGATCTTGCAGGTCCTTCAAGCCACCCCGCGCTCGCCGCTCAGGGCCAGCGAGGTCGTGCGGCTGCGTTACTACGACGGAACCATCAACTCCACCCTCGACGTGCTGGATGCCGCAGGCCTGCTCATCGAGGACCGCGAAACCCGTATCGAGCGGTACTTCAACGCCAAGACCACCGGCCTGCCCGAGCCGATGAAGCAGCAGCTGCAGGTCTGGCTCGACGTCATGATCAGCGGGCGCAAGACCGCGCCGCGGCGCTTGCCCCGACTTCCGCAGACAGCCGCCATCAAGATTGCCGCCCTGGCCCCCATCGTCCGTGTCTGGGCCGAGCAGGGCATCACCAGCCTGGCCGAGATCAGCCCAGAGCTTGTTCGCTCGGCCCTGCCGACGTCCGGTTCCCAACGGGTCCTCGGCGAACAGGCACTGCGGTCGGTGTTCACCGTGCTCAAGGCGCAGAAGCTGATCTTCACCAACCCGACCCGCGGCATGAAGGTGACGATCGCCAACAAGACCGTGCCGCTGCCGATGGACACCGTGCTGATCCGTGACGCGCTGAACTCCCCCAACCCCGCCGTCGCGTTCGCCGTCGCCCTGGTCGCCTTCCACGCCCTGAGCCGCCAGCAGCTGCGCAACCTGCAACTGACCGACATCGTCGACGGACGCCTGCTGCTGCTGGACGGACGCAGCATCCCGCTCGCCGCCCCCGTCCGCGTCCGCCTGGCAGCCTGGCTCGAGCACCGGCACCGCACCTGGCCCGGCACGCTCAACCCGCACCTGCTCATCACCCGCAAGACCGCGCCGCGGCTCACGCCCCCGGGCGTCAACTTCCCATGGTCGCAAGTGCCGTTCACGTCCAAGGCGCTGCGCGAGGACCGGATCCTGCAAGAGATCCACGCCAGCGGCGGCGACGTCCGTCGCATCTGCGACCTGTTCGGCATCAGCATCGAAGCCGCCATGCGGTACAGCCTCGCGCTCGGCACCGACGTCACGGCCAAGCCGTACGTTCCAGTTCCCCGAACCCGAAACCTCAACTAACGTCAGCATCGCGATCACGCTCGGGTTCCCGCGAAATCCGACCCAGAAGCCTCGAACTCAGAAGGTTTGTTGGTGATGGCGTCATTTGTGTCGGTGAGCGCGATGTCGATCGAGGTGCGCACCGTCTGGACTTTGGCGACATGGCTGCCGATCAACCACAGCGCGCGGCCCTTCGCGGCGGTCGCCCAGTCGGTGACGATGCGCTCGGACATCGGCGACAGCCCGAGCAGGTCCGACAGCTCGTCGCCGATCTGGTCGTCCTGACCGAGCAACACCTTCGTCGCGCACAGGTGCATCAGGTCCTTGGCGATCGCCACGGCCTGGCTGCCGGCGTCGCCGACGGTCAGCATGTCCGAGGGCTTGTGGGCGATGACGACCTGGATCGCGCCGTCACGCCGCGAGAGCCGCAGGTCCGCGTCGAGGGACTTCACCGCGTCGGTGCCCAGACGCATCTGCTTCCAGCACTCGTCGCGGATGATCACCCGCATGTCACCGGGCTCGGCGACCTGCGTCATCGCCCGGCCCCACGAGTTCAGGCACGTCAACGCGACCCCGACCGCTTCGTCGCCGAGCGGGTCCAGCCGCGACAGCGACAGCGACTGGATCGGAGCGCGCCAGTCGACGTTGACCGTGGTGGCCGCGTCGAACAGCCCGGCCAGGTGGCCCTTGACCAACGAGCCGAGCGCGTCGCGAACCGGCCGGATCTCGTCGAGGAAGTGCTGACGGGAGCTGTAGCGGCAGTCGGTGACCAGCTGCTCGGACGGGTTGTTCAACGCCTCCCAGACCTGCGGGATGGTGATCTCGCTCATCCGGTCCGCGCCGGCGGCGTAGCCGGTGAGATCGCGGATGACCTGCCCGACCGCGGTCTCGGCGGTCGGGCCGAAGCTGACGTGCTGCGAGCCGACCAGGCCCTTGATCAGCAGCAGCCATCGGGAGAACACCATCGCCGCCCGACGCTGCGCCTCGGCGCGCGGGAGGTGGGTCCAGTCGTTGCCCAGTGGCCCGAAGTCCAACGGGTTGATCCGGGCGGGCAGGCCGTGCCCGACCGCGTGCGGCTCGACACCCAGCGCGCGGCACAGCGGCTCGTACTCGTCCTTGACGTCGCCGAGGATCAGGGTGCGGTAGGCGTAGGCCATCATCCGCAGGCAGAACATTTTGACCGTGCCGGACTTCCCGCGTCCGGGGGCTCCGAAGAACATCATGTTCGGGTTGGTCACCCCGGCGACTCCGCCGAGGGTCCAGCCGATCGGGTCGACGTGGAACGCGCCGCCGGACAGGTAGTCGATGCCCATTTGCGCCCCGGTCGAGGGGAGGCCGTCGCCGGCGATCAGCGGCCACACTCCCCCGACCTGCTCGGAGGTCATTCGGTAGACCTGCAGCGGCGCCGGGACCGGCGCCCACCCCGCGGCGCGGCCGCGGCGACCGTGCTTGCCGACCATCAGCCCGAACGGGTCGGTGTCCTTGACTGTGGCCGGCGGCGGCGCGAGGGGCGGCAGGGTGTGGCCGAAGTCGGCGACTAGCTGTGCGACGCCGCGCCCGGTGTCCGAGCGGGCGAAGCGGCGGCCCTGCGGGCTGCGCGCGAACGCGCGGGCATCCTTGCGGGTGGGGGTGCTCATCCCTTGACCCCCCGCCGCTTGGGCAGCCCGATCCCGGTCGGGATGCAGGCGGCGGCGAACCCGGCGTCTTGGGCGAGGTCCAGGCGCAGCGGCATGAATCCTGAGCCGGTGATGTTGGCCTCGAGTCGACGCGCGTAGTCGGTGATGGACCACGAGTTCGGGACGGTGACCGCCGCGGCGATCCCCACCCGCACCAGGGCGTTGCCGTCGGCCAGTCGCACGTCTTGGCCCTCGACGCGGGCCGCGTCGCGGCGGTGGCTGGCGCGGACCTTGAACCCGGACTTGCGGCGCACCTCGGCCGCCAGTTCCGAGGACATGGACTCGCTGCCCACCATCCGGTCGGCTTTGGAGTGCCCGATCGGTTCGAAGAACACGGTCACCGAGCGGCGTTCGCCGGCCGCGGTGGGTGTGAACACCGGCGCGAGAGCGCCCATCAGCGCACCCTTGTCCGGCAACAGGATCGTGCAGGTCGCGGTGTGCCAGGCGTCGTGGGCGTAGAAGCGGCGTTCCGGGTTCGGCGTCGACGTCGGCCCTGCGGCGGCCATCGGCAGCGCCGATGCCACTCTCGGGTCGTTCTGCGCGGCGATCGCTGCGCTGGTGAGCGTGGCGCGATCGCCCGGGGCGAAGCCGGTACGGATCGCGGCGGCCAGCGCTGGTGAGTCCAGCCAGGTCACGCCGGTGCACCCGACCGGCCCCATCAGGCGGGCCTCGATCTCGCCCATCACCCCGTAGAGGACCCGGGCGCGGCCGTCGACGCCGCCGCCCGCCTCCTTGGCTTGCTTGGCGATTCGCTGCTCGGGGACGACGACGGTGACGAACGCTTCGTGCCGCACGCCGGCCTGGGTCATCACCTGCGCCAGTTCGGAGTTCACCGCGAGCGCGAGCTGCGGGGCGTCGCGGCGCAGGTTCGACTGCTGCCACGCCGCGCGTTCCGCACCGTCGTCGGGCACGGTGCGGATCTGGAGCGCGACGACCGAGACGAGTTCGGCGGTCGCTGCGCCCTCGAGCAGCTCTGAGAGGCCGTTACCCATCCTGGTGCGTGCCGGCATTTCCGACAGGCCGATGCCGGGGTGGGTGATCCGCGCGACCACCGCCCAGGTGCGTTCCCGGTTGTCGGCGATGATCGCGGGGCGGGCCAGCAGCGGCCCGAACGGCGGGCCGTCGTGGGTGCGCACCCCGGACAGCACGCCCGGCAGATCGGCCTCGTCGAAGTCCTCGACGGTGCCGGCGGCGGCCTTGGACTGCCAGTCGCTCCAACGCATGACTACTCCTACGGATCGGTAGATCGAATCGAGCGCCCAGCGCAACGCTGAGCGGCCTTTCACTGGGACGGCGACGAGCACGATCAGCACGGCCCAGATCGGCGCCCACCCGAAGGCGATGGCCCAGGCGTGGGCCGCGGCGGCGATGAGCATCGGCACCCCGCCGAGCAGGATCGTGATCACCGCCCCGCCGGACAGGCCGAGGAACCAGCCCTGCTTGTCTTTCGACCACGCGCCGTAGCGGATGAGTCCTGCCGGGGCGCTCATACCGCGACCACCGCGGCCGCCTCAACGCCGCCACCGCCGGCTGCACCGGCCCCTCCGGCGCCTCCCGCTCCGCCTGGCATTCCGCCGCCCGGGGTGGGCAGGCCGCCACCACCGGAGCCACCCGGTACGGGTGGGGTCGGCGGTTCGGGCGGTGTGCTGTTGCCGCCGCCGTTGGAGCCGCTCTGGCCGTCATCGCCGGAGTTGCCGCTGTCGCCGCTTGAGCTGTTGCCCGAGGAGCGGCTACTGCGTTGATCGGTGGGCGTCATGCTGTAGCCCGGCGAGCCGACGCCGGCCTGCCCGAGCACATCGGAGCCGAGGTCTGCTGCCTTGTTCGCGATGGAGGCGACGGCGCCGACTCCGGCCCCGAACGCACCCATCGCCTGCGAGAGCCGCGACTGGGTCTGGGACTCCGCGCCGGACTCGCCACCGGAGCGGCCGTCGCCGCTGGACTGGGTCGCGGCGCCGCTGCCCTCGGAGGACTTCCCGCCGCCGCTCATGATTTCGGACATGCCGCCGGCGTCTGACCACGACTGGCGAAGCGCCGCGCCCGAGGCCGTGCCGGGCTCCACGAACGTGAGCAACCGGAACAGGATCATGGGGCAGCAGGCGCCGATCGCGATGACGATGCAGCCCACGACCGCCATCCCGGCGTGCGCGGTGTTGGTCTGATTCGCGAACTGCGTCAATCCCCCGGCGTCGCTGAGCGGGTTGCAGCCCTTCTTCGCGCAGATCTCCTTGAGCTGGGCGAGTGTCGGCGGCGGGGAAATGACGCCGGTGGACAGCTTCACCCCGATGCCGAGCAGCAGCGCGCACATCGGTGAGATCAGCAGGCAACTGAAGAACCAGCGGGTCGTCTTCCAGAACCAGGCTTTGCCGGTCTCAGACACCAGGCCAGCGGCCGAGATCGGTGCCGTGGCCACCAGGATGATCAGCGCGGCCTCGCGGACGAACATGATGAGCACGTAGAAGAACGCGGCCGGGATGACGATCAGCAGGCCGAGGATGCCCAGCACCGTGGCCAGGGTGATGTCGCCGATCTTGTCGGGGAAGGTGCCGGACAGGTCGACGTGGGAGAGGTCCTTGGCGTTGAGCATCTGCGCCAAGATCCCGTGCTCGAGCCCGGCGGCGGCCGCGACGAAGCCTGCGGCGAGGCCGAGGAACGCGGCCCACACCAGACCGAACTGGCCGATGCCGATCAGGATCTGACCCATCGACTTGCCGTCGCGGCGCAGCAACGCCAGCGTCAGCTGGACGAACATCATGATGACCGCGAGGGCGGCGCCGAGCCACAGCGTGGTGGGCAGCACCGCGCCCATCGGGCCCTGGGCGGACAGGTCCGGGGTGGTGAAGGCGTCGATGATTTTGAAGGCGAGTTTCAGCAGCCACAGGGCCGCCGACCACAGGCCGGTCATCGCCGCCTTCCACACGTCTCCGACTGCAGAGGACGCGGCGTCGCCGAGCCAGTGCAGCGGGTTCAGGTCGATCGCTTGGATGTGCTTGCTCATGAGTGGGGCTCCGTTCGCAGGTCCTTGTAGCCGACGGCGATGGCGGTGTCGGTGTCCGGCCACACCGAGGGCGGGGTTGCCGGTTCGGACCCGGCTCCGATGACCCAGCGGCCGCCGGCCTTGCCGGACGATCCGGCGGTGCTGCCCGTGGCGGGCTGCCAGACCATCCGCTGGCAGTCGGCGGTAGCCCCGCGGGCGGTCTGCTGCAGCGTGATGTCGAGTTCGAAGTCGATGCACGGGATGACGAAGTCCGGCCCGACGCTGCCCTTGATCTGACCCATCAGCGGGGTGAGCACCAGCGCGAGCTGGCTGGACCCTCCGCCGGACAGCCCCATCTCGTTGAACAGGGTGCCGAGGCCGGTGACTAGCGACCAGGTGCTGCCGGTCGGTCCGCCGCGCATCGCCCACGAGGCGATGACGGACCGGGCTCCGGCCAGTGAGCCGGACTGCATGGCCACCTGGTCGATCGCCGCCAGCTGAGCCATGGCTCCGGCTGGGGTGTGTGGGAATCCGGTCGGCACCTGAGCAGGTCCGGTGGCTGTCGCTGCCGGGATCAGCAGCGTTCCCGGGTTGGCCGAGGACACCTCACCGGGGTGCGATGCCTCGTCGCCGACGTCGGGCATCGTCTTGTCGGCGAGCGCGTCGCGGGGATCGGCATCGGCGGCGGCGCGGGAGCCCCCCGACCCTGCCGCGCCGCCACCCCCTGACTGGGTGCTGCCGCCGTTGGCTGCGGGGTGGCCGTCGCTGCCGTGGGAAGGGTTGACCGCGTACACCACCGCGAGCACCAGTCCCGCCACCAGCACGACACAGCCGACGCCGACTCCGATGAGCAGCGCGAGCATCTTCTGGCGGGACCACTGCGGTGCTGGTCGATCCTGCTTCCCGCCTCGACGGCCGAGCATCAGCAGCCGTTTCCGGTGATCGAGGAGAGGATCACGTATCCGACGACGTAGATGATCGCGCCGACGATGCAGATCATCAGCCCGTCGAACCCGAGCCGGGCGCCCTTCGGGTGGTGGGTGACCCGTCCCCAGATCAGCATCCCGACGGAGACGAAGAACGAGATGGCCAGGATGGCCAGCACGCCCCACTTCACCCAGGACAGCACCTGGTCATCCCAGGTCTGCACCCCCGGCGGGGCCTTCGGGCAGACCTTGCTCGGGGCCGCGAGCAGGTGGCCGCTGAGCTTCGCTACGAGCTCTGAACTCATCGCGTTGTTCCTTTCTTTCGCGACGCCGGCGGCGCCGTCAGGGTGGGTGGTGCACCGGCGCTGCCCGAGCGGGCAGCGTCGATCAGCCCCAGCAGCTCGCGACCGGCGTGGAGCACCGATTTCGGCAGCGGGGAGTTGGTGGGCCCGGTGACCTGCAGGCGCCGGTCGTCCGGGATGGTCACGACGCGGCGACCCTCGCGCAGTGCCCGCACGCGATCGCCGACGCTGGCGGCGACCTCGCCCGGCCAGCGACTCGGCCCGACTGCGGCCAGCACGATCGAGGTGCCGTCGAGTTCGGCGAGCAGCTGTTCGGCCAGTCGCAGGCCCGGGATGGTGACGCGGCAGACCAGCACGATGCAGGGCCGGTCGGCGACCAGACGGGCGACGTTGGCGGGGGCGGGTAGCCCCAGGTCCACGACCGTGGCTGCGTCCTGGAGCGGGTCCGGCCAGCCCTGCGGTGCCGCGTCCGTCGCGCGGCGGTAGAGCGTGGTGAGGCGCCGCGAGCCGCGCCGCCACGCGCCGCTGGGGTCGGTGCCGAGTTCGGCCGAGGCCGCGGCGACCAGACCCGAGCGGGCCGGATGAGCGGCTTCGATCAACCGGCACGCCCGGCCCGTGTCGGCGAGCGCGTCCGCGACGGCCAACGCCACGCACGACGCCCCTGCGCCGCTGTGGGCGGACACCACCGCTACCCAGTCCGAACCCAAGGCGCCGGTGACCGCCGGGCGGGCGGGCAGGGGGCTGGTGACCGGTCCGGCTGAGCTGTGCGCCCGGTCCTCGTCCTTCACCAAGTCCACCTCCGGGGAGGTGTGAGGCCGCTGCACCGCGTCGTCGGCCGAGGTGTGAGGCCGGTCCGCGTCGGCGGTCGGGGAGGTGTGAGGCCCCGCATTTCCTGGGCTGGATGACGTGTGAGGCCGCAACGGTGAGCGCGGCGGCGAGTCTGTGTGCTCGTCGGAGCGGCGGGGTGTCGGGGTGGGCTGCGCGCGCTGCCGGCGCAGGTCGCGGAACGCCTGCTGGATCTCGGCCACGGACAGCAGGCGACCGCTGGGATCGACGTCTCCGCCGTTGATGACGTCGATCTGCTGACCGGCGACGCCGACGTCGGACAGGCTCATGGTCCGACCTCGTCCCAGCCGCCGGCAGCCCGTCGGGTGTCGCTCCAGCGGGCGGCGGCCCGGTCTGCGGCGCTGCTCTGGCGGGTGACGGCTCGGCGGCGGGCCAGCCATACCGACGTTCCGGCGAGCAGCAGGTCGGGGTCGAGCTCGGACAGGACCGCTCGGGCCTCGGCTCCCGGCCGCAGTTCGGTGGTGAGTTCGGTCAGCCGGTCGAGGGTGGCCAGGCTGACCGCGGCGCGCGAGCTGCTGATCCGGTCGGCTTCGGCGGCGATCAGCCCATTGGCTGCTGCGACCGTGGCGAGCAGGTCAGCGACCTGCTCGACGGTCGGGGCTGGCGCGCTTGGTTGCATGAACGCTCCTCGACGGTGGGTTGCCTCTTCACCGGGATAGGGCGCTTTTTTGACCCCCGATACGACGTCGCGGGCCAAACTTTTTTGAAAATCTTTCTGAGCCCCCGTGACGCCGTTCATGCGACGGCGGCCAGGTACGCCGGCGCGAGATCCCGCAGGGCGTTCAAGGCGCGCTCTCGTCGGCGCTGGACCTGGCGGCTGGTGATGCCCCACGCCTGCGGCGCAGTGGCGAGGAAGTGGCCTCGGTCCCGTTCGGTTTCGATGAGCAGGCGCAGGTCGTCGCTGCGCACCCCCGCCGCGGCGGCCCACAGCAGCAGGTCGACCACGTCCAGGTCCTCTGGGTCCGCCGGCTCGGTGAAGGCCAGGCGGTGGTCGGGGTAGACGACCCCGCTCGCGAACAGCCGCTCGACGCGGTCGGGGTGGTAGCGGTCGGTCGGCCGAAGGTCGGCCAGCACGGCGCGGCGGGTCTCTTTCTCCAGGTTGGCCACCAGCCCGCCGGTGCGTGTCTGCCAGGGGTAGGAGCGGATCTGGCAGGTGAGCTCGCTGAGCACGATCGCGGTGATGTCGGGGCTCAGGTCGGCCAGCTGGAAGCCCAGGCGCGCGACCACTCCGCTGAGCAGGTGCAGCAGCAGGAGCAGCGCGTCGTCGTCGCGGGCGCCGTCGGCGGCGGCCAGCCGTACCAGCCCGGCGGCGATCTGGTGGGTCCGGATGGGGTCGGCCCAGCCGGCCAGCAGGTCGTCGAGGTCCGCGACGTCGGCGAGCTCTGGTACCGACCGGAGCCATCCAGCGACTACGCCGTCCGCGTGCAGCCGGGCGACGAGAGCGGACCAGTCTCCTACGAGGGTGGGGTCATCGAACATGGTGAGCGTCCTTCGGCATCGGGGTGATGTCGTAGACGCTCCGAAGAGGTGTATGGACCAGTGTGAGGCCGGATTTCGGCCGGTCTGGGCACTGGTGTGAGGCCCTGTATTTCGGGGGCTGTAGCGGCCTCGGTTCCTGAGAGTCGGGCTGCGCTCAGAGGTGTGAGGCCTCTACACGCGGACACGTTTGGCGGCGCTGGAAGGTGTGAGGCCATGGCAATGCCCGGCCGGTATCCGGCCGGGCAGGTACCCGAAGTGCGTGGTTGGCGGCAGTCAGCGGGTGCCGGGTAGACGGCCGCGGGTGCGGCGGAAGAACCGTTCGACGCGGGTCGCGCGGATACGTCGACCAGGGGTGGCGGCGCACCACCAGATCCGCATGACCCAGCCCATCATCAGCACGAGCACCAGCCGACCGGCCCACCCGCTGGGCGTCGCCGGGTTCGCCGTCACCAGCCAGCCGACTGCTCCGACACCCTGGACGGTGAGCACTGAGGACCTCTGTCCGATCCCGGTGAGCACGATCGCCATCCCGCCGGCGAGCAGGGTCAGCCACACGATCGCTCCGGGCAGCGTCGAGACGACCCTCGCCGACGGGAAGCAGCCGACCGCGGTGACGACGGCGAGGAAGGTCCACATCGCGACGCGGAGCCGCTTTCGGGCGGCTTCACCGACGCGCGGTGGGCGGAAGTACTCGAGCTGCGTCAGCGGGTGCGCCGCATCCAGCGCGGCCCGGTCTCGGTAGATCGCCACGCTCGGGTAGCGGCGGTGCACCGCCGCGGCGGCCTGTTCGCTGACTCGCTCGCCGAACCACAGAGCCTCGACGCGGGCCTGCTCGACCCGTGCGCCGCGGGTGCCGGCCTCCATCGTTCCGTGCGTGGCCACCACGGCGAGGACCTGCCGCGCTGGTGGCTGTTCGCGCACGTAGGCGGCATCGCTGTAGGCGTAGAAGCCACAGCGGCACTGCGCCTCGGGTGGGTGGTGCTCGGGGGTCCGCAGGCAGGTCGCGGAGTTCCACCCCTCGGCCCAGGGGCTCGCCGAGTTGACCGGGTACAGACCGCCGTCGTCGCCGACCCGGAACGTGCGCATCATCCGTACGTCGCCGACGCCGGCGAACTCGACGGCATCGCCGTCGCCCAGCTCGTAACTCGACGAATCGAGATCAGGGGGGCGGGCACTGGGGGTGTCAGTGCTTGAGGTGTCGATGCGTGAGGTGTCAGGGACGATACGTCCGGCGCCGCTCCACCGCTGATCCCGTGACCAGCGCGACGGCATTACCGAGAAGGTTCGGGGACGCGGTCCGGTTCCGGCTGCTGCGGGGCCGGGGCCGGTGCACGCTCGGGAACGGTGACTGGCTCCGAAGGAGCGACCTCAATGCGGCGGCGTCGTCGACCGGTGTTTCCCATCTGTCCATCCTCTCTCTGGCGCCCAAGTTGGGCGAATGTGACCGCGCGGTCTCGCCCGGTCCACAGCGGATTCAGCTCGCGTGCTCGCGCCACCGGCGGCGTAGCCGGGACAGCACCTCGGCGGTGCGCGGCTCGAGGTCGGCCTCGCGCTCCACGCCCGCGTTCGACAATAGTTGCCGCACGTAGGACTCGGCCTCGGCTTCCTGCTCCTGCGCCAAGCACGCAGCGACCAGATCGAGCAGGGGCACGTCGTCGTACGCACCGCCCTTGAGCGCGACTTGCGCCGCCTCGGCCGCGCGTTCCGGTTCACCGGCGCCGAGGTGGAAGTCTGCGACGGTGTGCGCGGTGTCCACGATCATCACCTGGTACTCGATGTCGAGGCGGTGGTTGCCGTTGATGAGCCACCGCCAACCGCCGGGGCCGTCGTCGTCGTCGCGGCGGATCGCGATGTCGGCGAAGGGCGTGCCCTCCACCAGACGCAGCGCCCGCCACAGGTCGTCGATGCCGGCGGCGCCGCGCGCCTCGGCCCGCAGGCGCAGCCGGCGGAACAGGTGGGCGTCGCACAGCAACTGGTCGATGCGGTAGCGGGCGGTGGTGCCGTCATAGACACCGGAGGGCAGGTACTCCTCCCGGGTGGCCGGGTCGGCGCCGAGCCAGCGTCGCGTCGACGAGGTGTACTGGCGCACCTTGGGCTTGCCGACGACGTCGGGGTCGTTCGGCCACATCGTCTCGGCGAACTCGGTCGAGGGCACGCCGCGTCGGCGGCCGGCCAGGAACGTCACGATCTCGGTGTGGAAGGCCTCCTGCGGTTTGCGGGGCAGCGAGCCCAGCGCCTGGACCCGCACACTGCCCAGCAGCGTGAGCTTCGGCCGCGGGCTGGCCGGGTCATCCCACGCGGCCAGGTCAGCGTCCAGGTCAGGGTCAGCGCGTTCGACCTCGTCACGGATGCGTTCGTCGACCACGGGTGCCAGCGCGGTCAGGTCCTCGGCCGTCGTCGCGGCCCGCTCGAGGTAGGTCTGCGGGGACAGCGGCAGGATCGAGTTCCGCATCCACGGAGACGAATCGGCCAGGTGCAGCACCGGTACGGCGGCTGCGTCGTCCACTCGTCGACGTCGCAGGCTCGCCGCCGCCGGCTCAGCGGTGCCGTCGCTACCTGATGGGGGCGTGCTTACGTCGGTGGCGTCGCGGTCGACGTCGATGACCTCGGGGGCGGGCAGGATCAGCCCGCCGCAGGCATCGGAGTATTTGTCCCACGGCTCGTCGTCGTGGGCTGGGCCGATCGGCTCGTCCTCGCTGACTGCGGCGTAGGCGAGCATCTGCGCCAGCGGCGCGGCCTCGTGCGCGGGGATCTGTTGGGCGATCAGCTCCAGGTCCAGCGCCGGGATGGACAGGTTGCCGTCCGCGTCGACGGTCAGCTGCCAGCGGGCGGCGTCGGCGCGGTCGGGGTCGTCGGCGAGCACGAGCGCGACCGAGGCTCGGGCGTGCTGGCGCTTCATTGCTGCCAGCAGCTCGTCGAGCGCGGCGGTGTCCCCGGCCAGGTGCGGGGCGATCAACAGCACGTTGGGTGCCCACTCGTCGCCGACGATGTCGTGGACCCGCCCGTTGAGCACGTCGGTGTCCAGCGCGTCCATCGACCGGCTCACCGAGGCCAGTCGTCCGGACACGGCGGCCGTCGCGGCGGCCAGGTCCTCGGTGTAGGTGAGCCGGTCGGGGTTGGCGGCCACCAGTTCCTCGCCGAACCCGACGAGGGTCACCTGCAGCATCTCCGACCAGGTGTTGTGCGCGAGCTCGGCAGCCAGGAAGCGGGCCAGGTTCAGGCACCTCTCGGCGTCTCCGCACAGTGACAGCGCGGCGATGCGCTCCAGGTCCAGCATCCACCGCTCGCCGCTGGCGGTGTAGCCGACCGAGGTCAGGGTCGGGAACGGCGCGAAGTAGGAGTCCCGGCGGCTCGCGTCGTAGGGCAGGGTGTCGGTGCGCTGGATGCTCCAGCGGGCCGCGTCGTCGCCGAGCTGCCAGGGTGCCGGGGCGTTCGGCGCGGGACCGGTGAGCACCAGGGTGAGCTCGGTGTCGGTCATCCGGACTGCGATGACGTCGGGCAGTCGACCGCCCGGCTGTTCGGCGGTGGACTGCACCAGGCTGCGCAACGCCTCGTCGAGCCAGGTGACATCGGCCAGCCCGGCTGTTCCCGCGGCCAGTACGGCTCGCTCCATGTGGACCAGCTCGGGCGGGCTGCCGCTCACGGTGCGGCCCGGCCGGCGGCGCTGGAACTGGCGACGCCGGTGATACACCAACGCGGTCAGCGAGATCCCGGCCAGCAGCACTCCCCCGCCGGCGAAGGCTAGCACCGTGTTCTCGGCCGAGGACGACCCAGACTGCGACGCGGTCGCGGGTTCGGCGTGCCGAGTCGGCGCGTCGGCCGGCGCGCTCGTTGCGGGCGCGGCGGGCGTGTGCGGAGTGGCCGGCTGCGCCGGCTGCTGCGCGGGAGTCGACGGCACGCTGGAGGGCGTCCTGGTCGACGGCACCGTCGTGGTGGGGGCCGTCGGATCCTGAGTCGGGTGCTGCGTGCCGGTGCCCGGTGTCGACGTGCCCGGAGTTGATGCACCAGGTGTCGACGTGGGCGGGGTGGTGTGGGTCGGCGTCGACGTCTTCGGCGGTGCGGTCGGGGTCTTGGTCGGTGCGCTGCCGGCCGACGTCGTGGGCAGTTGGATGGTCCAGCCCGGCCTGATCAGGTTCGGGTTCGTGAGGTGCTGGCCACCCGGTTCGGCGCGGCCGTCGTTGGCTGGCCAGGCGGTGGTCCAGTCGCTGACGCCGTGCTCGGCCGCGAGTCCGGACATGGTGTCGCCCGCGTGGACCTGCACTGCCTCGGTTGCCCCGGCCGGCGTAGGCGTGGCTGGGAGTCCGTGGGCGTCGCCGGGCATCACCAGGACGGTGCCGGGGGTGATCTCGTTGTCGGGGCCGACCGAGTCCGGGTTGAGGCGGGCGATGTCCTTGTATCGGTGTGCGGGGTCGCCCGGCAGGTGATGCGCGGCGATGTTCCACAGGGTGTCGTAGCGCTTCACGGTGTACGCGGGTCCCGAGTGGTGTGTCGGGGCGGACTGGCGACCGGCGGTTGTGGGCGAGCTGCTCTGGTGCTGGGCGGTTGCCGACACGCTCGTGTGTGCCTGGGGCGATGGTGCGGGAGCGGCTGAGGCGTGAGTGCTCAGCAGCGCCGATGTGGCTGGGGCGGCGACGAACAGCACGGCGATCGTCGCGACCAGCGCCGCGGGCCCGAGCCGGCCCAGCCCGGTGCGCGGCAGCGACGGCCGGGGGCCGTGCAAGCGGATCGAGACCGCGATCTCTTTCAGCGTGATCGCGGTGAACACGAGCCAGGCGATCCAGACCGCGGTCGCGCCGGCGATTACGAAGTACAGGCCGGTGTCGTCTTGGGATCGCAGGCTGGTGGTGACGTCGTGGACCGAGGGCAGGCCGTGGGGTGCGAGGCCGAGCGCGATCAGCAACACGGGCACACCGACGATCACGACGGCGAGCGCGACCAGCGCTGCTAGCGCCTTGATCGCACGGCGACCGGTATGGGCGCGGGTGGAGACGCTCATGGGCTTTGTCCATTCTCGACGCCGACGAGCAGGCGGGCTGTCGCGGTGCGTGTGACGGTCCAGGTGTGGCCGCTGATCGGTCCGTCGACGCTGACGGTCACGCGCACCTGCACCGTCGCCGGCCCGGTGATTGTGGTCGTCCCGTCCACGCCGGCTGAGGCAAGGTACTTGTCCGCCGCAGCGACCGCCGACTGGGTTTGACCGCTACCGCCGTCGGGACCGACTGCGAGGGTCGCTGCGCGGGCGGCCTCGGCCGAGTACGCGGATGCTTGTTCGCCGGCTTTCTCCTTCGCGCCGCCGTCGACGATGAGCACGGCCAGCAGGATGATCACTGGCGCGGTGATGACGAACCAGATGAGGATCGACCCGCGGTCGTCCTCGAGCTGCCGCGCCCGGACCCGGCGAGCGAGCATGCGCCAGGTGCGTCGGACCGCGCGCGTCATTGGCTTGATCTGAAGGGATCAATGGGGCTGCTGGCGTGGTCGTGCAGCGTGCGCGAGCCTGGCAGGCCAGGCATTCCGACGTCGCTCAGACTTACGACGCAGGTGACGTCGACGCGCACGTCCGCGCTCGTGCCCGCCGGTGCCGAGAAGCCGCTCGTGTCGACGTCAACGGTGGGGCCGCCGACGCAGTGCAGGCCCTGCTTGTTCAGCGTCGACACCGCACTGGCGTGCGCGAGCTGCTGCGCTTGCCCTGCGGTGCGGGCAATCGAGGCGTCGCGGGCGGCGGCGCTGGCGACGTCAGACATGCTCGAGGACGCGATCGCGACCCGGCCCCCGATGACGAGCAACGCGATGAGTCCGATCGCGCACAGGCCGGTGATGGCCATTTCGATCGGCGCGGACCCGCGATCACCCTCAGCGCGCATCGTGGCCCGCGCACGCTCCTGCAGCACCCGCGACAGGCGCCACCGGCCCATCACGGCGTTCCCGGAGTGGTGAACCGTTCCCGCGTCGCGGTAGCGGACTGGTCGGTGCTGGTGAGGCCGGGCAACGGCAACAACGTGAACGCGTTCGCGTGACAGGTGATCGTCACCGTCGTCGCGGTTTGCTGCTCACTGGCGTGGGCGCTGGTGACGCTCGTCCCGGCGGTGGTGCTGATGTAGTCGTTGGCGGCGGTGCTGCCCGCGCTCGGTCCTGCGTTCAAGTCGCGGCCGGCCGAGACCCCGGCCTGGGAAGCCGCCTGGCACATGTTGCGGGCCTGGTACCACATGGCCACCTGGACCGCGGACAGGAACAGCGCGATCGACAGCGGGATCATGATGGCCCAGCCGACGACGTCGCCGCGGTCGTTCCACCGGTCGGTGTCGGCGCGCACGGCCTTGACCCGGCGCATCATCGCTGCTGCGATGCGCCGGGTTCTGCGTGTCCTGCCCGCCATGGGTTCGTTGCTCCGGATCGGGTTACTTGATCTTGCCGATCCACTTGTTGATGACGCCGCTGTAGGCGGTGTAGACGAGTGCGGCGAGCACGCACGCCGCTCCCGAGGCGATGGCCCACCCAGGGACGTCGCCGCGGTCGTTGTCGATCTCCTTGAGCCGTGCGCCGATTGCGGTCTTGGCTGCGAGGAACGTCAACATGCTCAACATGACGACGGTGTTCGTGAGCTTCGTGATCTTGTTCATCTGGCCGACCTCCCGATCGTGGGTTCCTTGTGGTGGTGTTGTGGAGTGCTCGTGCTGCTCAGTGGGCAAGTGGGTCACTCTCCGTCTGGTCAGGCGTTGAACAGCCGCAGCAGCGGCGGGATGAGGATCATCAGCACGAACCCGAACGCGAGCAGGCCCAGCGGTTGGATCAGCCGTTCGCTGGCGGCGTTGGCTTCACCTTGTTGGGCGGACAGTTCGGCGTGATGCAGGCTTCTCGCTTCGGCGAGCAGCGTGTCGAACACGGCGGCACCGCCGGCGGCGGTGGCCACGATCTCGGCCATGCTGCGCAGTTCTTCGACGCCGAGACGTGAGCCGAGTTCACGTAAAGCTGTCCAGGGCGGCTGGCCGGACAGCTCGGAGCGCAGGACTTCGGTGTGGATGAGCTGGTAGGGCCAGCCATGCCATCCCCGCGACGCCTCCTCCAGCGCTTCGGTCGGTGACCCACGTGCGGCCCGCTCCTGGGCGACGAGAGTCAGGAAAGCGCGCAGCGCGGCGCGGAACTCCGCCCGCGCCCGGGCGGCCTTCTGCTTGGCCTCGTTCGTCGGGCTGGCCCACAGCGCAGCGGCCAGGATGAGAGCGAACGCCCCGGGAAAGATCAACGGCGGCGGGTTGCCGCCCAGCGAGACGAGCGCGGTGAACACACTCGGCATCAGCACCCCGATGCCCGCACGGCCGATCTTGCGCGCCGCCAATTGCGAGCGGCTCATCAACAGGATCTCCAGGTCGGCGTCGGACACACCGACGTGCGCCTCGACGAACTCCGCGAGTGGTGCGGGCAGCCAGCGCCACCGTCCAGCAACGTCGACACTGCTGCGTACGGCCGCGGATGTGGTCAGGGGCATGGCGTTGAGCTGCGAGATCACCGACGCCAGCTTCGGCGCCGCCGGACGCAGTTGCGCGCCCACGAGCACGAGCCCCGTCATGACGACCATGCCGCCGAACGCGACCAAGCTCAACGGTGTCATGATGCGGCCTCGGCGGCGGCGCGACGCTCGGCGTCGGTCTCGAAGTCGGCGTCGATGAGCAGTCGCTCGCCGGGTTGCTGGCGGATGATGCGTTGCAGCCACAGCAGCGCTGCCCCGAAGATGGCCACTACGCCGGCGAGCGCGATCTGGCCCTTCACCGTGCCGTAGGGCTCCAGGTAGGAGTGGTCGAACAGGATCAGCCCGACCGACAAGCCGAGGGTGAGGATGACGAGGGTTCGGACGTTGCTGCGCGGCTTGGCGCGGTCGGCCTCGACCTCGCGGCGCATCCTGATCTGGTCCTCGACGTGGCGCGCTAGATCCGCGAGTACGGCCGACAGGCCGCGGCCGCCGTGGCGCAGTTGCAGGATCAGCGACATCGCCACCTCGTCGCTGACCGGGTCGGCCATGTCTTTGGCGAAGGCCAGCAACGCGGCGCGTGTGCCCTGCGGCCGCATCCGCGCGACGAGCGCATCGACCTCGGTGGAGATCGCGGCCGGCGCGACTGTCGCCGACTTCTCCAGCGCCCGGTCCAAGCTGCTTGCCGCCCCAGACGCGAGTAGGTCAGCCAGCCGCCGCGTCCATCCGCTCAACGCCTCCAGCTTGGTGATTGTCTGATCGGCGGTGCCCTTGCCCAGAACCGAGGGCACCAAGATGACCGCGCCCGCGGTGCCGATCCCGATCGCCACCCACCCGGTCAGCAGCAGGGCCAGCAGGCCGGCAACGACAGCGACGGCGTAGATCGGCTTGAACTCCCGCCGCGGTACGCCTAGCGGCTTCTTCTTCTCGCCACGGTCGATGTTCCACTCGACACCCATCACCATCGCGGCAGCGAATACGACCCCGCCGAGGACGAGCATGATGCCGACGCCGATCAGCAGCATCGCCCCGGTCATCGTGCATCGCCCTCGTCGGGACGGTCCCAGTCCGAGTGCACGGACCGACCGTCTTCCGTCGATACCCGCAGCCAGCCGTCGACGTCGAATCCTGCCGCCCTGAGCTTCGCCGCATTTGCAGGAGTGGGCTTGCGTCCAGTCGCCATGGCGCGACCGTCAGGGCGTGGTTCGAACAGGTGGTGAGTCACGGGCAGGCCTCGTTCGCCCAGCTGGCCACTCTCCACCTCGAGTAGTTCGCTGACGAAGCGCTCGCTGCGCCCGTTGCGTTGGTCGTTGCGGCTGACGAAGACCACCAGGTCCAGGGCGGTCGCCGCACGCAGCGCCCACTCGGTCGGTAACGGGGGTTGCGCCTTGAGCACCATTTGCACGATGCGCTCGAACACCTCGTCGGCGCTGTTGGCATGCCAGGTGCCCATGACGCCGGACGTGCCGTTGGTGGCGGCATCCAGGAAGTGCACGATCTCGCCCGAGCGTGACTCGCCCAGGATGAGCACGTCGGCCGAGTCGCGCAGTGCGTGGTGCAGCAGATCGTTGACGGTGACCGCCCCGTAGCCTTCGGCGTTTGCCGGCCGCGACTCGTAAGCTTTGACCAGCGCTTCTGGCCGGCGAGGAATGACCGTCCCGTCGGGGTATCGCATGATGTCGCCGTCCGCGTTGCGGGCCGGCAGGACATGCAACCCGAGTTCTCGTTCGTCCTCGACGGTGACGATGTGGGTGTCCAGCGGTAGCTCGGCACAGCAGCAGCGCAGTAGAAAAGTCTTGCCGTGGCCCATGGCGCCGACGATCGCGATCTTCAGCCCGGCCTTCACTGACGCCCGGAGGAATTCGCGCATCGGGTTGTCGATCATCCGCAGCCGGTAGGCCTCGTCCAGGTCTGCCTCGGCGTGGCGGTGGATGCGGATCGTGCCGACTGGGTTCGGGGTGACGTCGGTCGCCGCTGACAGCCGAGCGCCGAGCCCGCCGCCGACGCCCTTGAGGCGCAGCGCCAGCAACGGGCGGGCATCGGAGAACTCTCGCGAGCTGCCATCCCCCAGTGTGGTGCCGAGCTGTTGCAGCAGGTTGCGCAGCTCCTCGTTGGATTTGGCGATCGGGTCGGCCTGAAGTTTGCTGCCGTCGGCAAGACGCAGCCAGACCGGCGCCGGGCCGTTGAAGAAAATGTCCTCGACGTCGCCGCGCGTCAGCAGCGGTTCGAGGCGGCCCAGCCCGCCGAGGCTGGCCAGCACCGCTTCGATCAGCGCGTCCTCGTCCTCCATGCTCGGCGCTGTCAGGCCGAGGCTGGTGCGGTGATACACCCAGGACTGGAGTTCCTCGAGTGCGACGGTGCGTTTGCGCATGCGCTGCGCCTCCGAGTCGAGCGCCTCGAACTTGGCGCTGCCCTCGGCCGTCAACCGGGTCGAGACTCGGTCGCGCAGCTCCTGCTCGGCGTCGAAGTCGACCATGCCGTGGCGCGGGCCGCGCGAGGCCGACGACGGTGTCTTGTACGCGGTAGCCGGGCCGTGGCCATTCTGGACTGCGGTGCCGTTGACAGGCCCGCTGGACTGCCACGACGGCACGTCGCTCGGGAAGGGGGTATAGCCGTTGCTGGTCATCGGCTCGCCCCCACTGAGCCACGCTGACGAGACGAGGCCAACTGCGCAGCGGCTCGCTGTGCGCTCTTGAACAGCTTGCTGCGACGGAAACCCAGCAGTCCGGACAAGGCGCCATCGGACAACACCGCGGCCGCGACCCGGTCCGAGGCGAGCACCCCGAGCAGCGGGACGTTGAGTTCCTGCGCGATCGCCTTTGGCTCGTACGAACCGGCCTCGTCGACCACCAGCGCACTCACGGAGCCCAGGTCACCCAGTTCCCCGCGCAGCACCGCGGCGGTGTTATGCGCGGCATTGATCGACCGCCCGCTACGCCGACACACCAACACCACGCGATCCGCCGCGCGAATGACAGGCCAGCACGAAGCATCGCTGAGCCGCCCGGTGTCGACAAGGACGTCACGATTGCCGTCGCCACCTTCGCGTTGCAGCGCACGCGCCAACCGCTCCCACGAACCGAGGTCGATCGCCGAGGCCTGCGCCGCGGTCTGAAAGCCCGGCATCACCCAGACATGAGGTTCCTCCGGCAGCGCGACGACGTGCTGGGCGATCATCATTGCCGCCTCGGCCGCCGGCATCCGCCGCGCCGCCGCCGACCACGACAACACACTGTGCCCGGCCTGCATCCGGCCCAGCAGCAACCCCGCCGCCATGTCCCCGCCCGCAGAATCGGCGTCGACCACTAAGGCCGGTCCAGGCCATGCCATCGACAGCGCCCACGTCGACGTCGTCAACCCCGGCGCGGCCTTGCCCGACACCATCGCGATCAGCATCAGCAGATCACCGACCCGGCGGCAGCAACAGCACCGTCGCGTTCCCGGTAGCCGCCAGCTGCGCCAACGCCACGGAAGCATCCGCTGGCACGCGAACATCCACGACGGTCACCCCGCTGCTCGCGTCGAGAGAACCGACCTCGGCCACCGTCGCATTCGTGCCCGTGGTCGATGGCGCCGCGGTCGAGTTGCTCGAGGCGCCGTTGCTGCCTGGGGTAGCGACAATCGTGACCTTCTCCCCCGGCGACAAGCCCCGCGCCGGAAGCTGGCCCTGCTTGAGCGGCAACGGCACCAACACCTGGCCGGTCGTGAACCCGTCGCTGGTGCCAAGGTCCGCTCGCGTGAACAACGTGCCCGGTCGTAGATCGACGGTCGCGACCTTGCCGACCACCTGGTCTCGGTCGCCACTGGAGATCGGCTTGAGCGCCGCGTCCGTCGTGATCTTCGCCGTCGTCACGTCATCGTCGGTAATGCGCGAACCAACCGAGACAGGCTTAGCCACGACCAGCACTGTGTCGCGCTGCGCGAAGTGCTGCAGCCCGATCATCACCACCAGCCCGCCCAGCACGATCAGGATTACCGCCAGCGCGAGACCCTTCGGCGTCCACCGTCGCGGTGCCGACGCCTCTCGCACCACCACCGGCGGTGGTGCGACCGCCGGCGGCGCAGCCTGCGCCACGGCAGGGGCGTAGCCATTCGTCGACGGAGGCTTCGCCACCGGCGGCGGTGGGGCTCGGAAACCCTGATCCTGACTCATCGCGACACCACCGACTGCAGCTCCGCGACCGCGAAGCGCGAGTTCGCGGTCGTCTGGAGATCGTCGAACGCGCCACCCTGACCATTGGTCGCCGTCCACGTCACCGTCCAGCCGATCGTGTACGTCGAGGTCACCTCACCGTTGGGCATGCCGTAGCTCGACTTCGTGTACTGGTAGTCGCAACCCTGCGGCTGCTTCCCCGGAACCCACGACCCACCCGCCGGACGAAGGAACGTAGACCCAGGACCCGGGCACGACACCGACGCATCGCCATTGCGCGGATCGAACGTCAGCGTCGTCGGCTTCGCCACCGCCGTCGCGCACAACGCCCCAGCGCAAACCGTCTTTGACCGCTGCGCCCACGAGCTCGGCGCCGTCGAGAACCACATGTGGGTCTGGACAATCGTGTACGGACGCCCGTCGCTCAGCGTCCCGTTCGGGTAACGGCCCGGGGCCGGGTCAAGCAGCGGCAGCTCGCCATAGGCCGTCCTCGCCAAGTCGATTGCCGTTGGCGGCGGAGGTGCAGCTTTACCCTTGGGAACCCACACAAGACCGCCTGATCCGCCTGGGCAAATTTCGTAGATCGCTGTGCCTCCGTACTTTGCGATCTCGGAGCCGATGGGGGTGTCCGGCCCGGGCGGCGGGTTCGCCGGCTCGTACACGCATGGGTCGGTCGACTTGCCCTTTCCGCCGCTCGTGCTTCCTGTGGTCGTAGTACCTGAGTTGTTTCCGCCGGGATCCGTAACGCCAATCCCAACCCCCTGTTGCCCTGGGCCAGGAGTAACAGTCACCCCGCCACCACCTGGCGGCGGTTGGCCGGGGTCCGCCAACGCGTTCTGAGTCGCGGCGGTGCTGCAGGCCAGGATCATGCACGCGAGAGCTGCGATAGCTCCGCGGGCGCTCAGCATGACGCCTTCAGGTACTCGATCTGGTGCACGCGCCACTTGCCGTCAGCACCAAGGACCAGGGTTGCGTGGATGTTGGTCCTCGTCTTGCCGACTGTTTTCACCTTGCCGGTCTTTGCGAGCTTGGTTCCTGCGTGACTTCCGTCAAAGCAGTCGCCCATCACCACGCTCTTCGACGACGCAGTAGGTGGCGTAGGCCAGTACGGATGCGACGTGACGTAGCCGTAGCCGACTTCCCCGAGCTTGTCCTGCTGGACGCGAATCGAGTTGAGCAGCTCGCCGTAGATCGGATCGACCGCGATCGCCTTCACGCGCGTGGGCCACTCGGACCGTGGGTGCTGGGTCAGCGCGAGCGAAACCTTCCAGTAGTTCAGCCAAGATCCCAGGATGGTCTGCTCGATCGACCGGGTGGTAACCGTCGGCGTCGGCGATGACGAGCCCGAAATGGGCGTCGACGAGACGGCGGAAGATGACGAAGGTGGAGTGACTGGGTCGCTCGGCGAGGCGAGACGGCGCGGGCTACCGCTGCTGCTGCACGCTGCTGCGGTCAACGTGCAGATCAGGAGCATTCCTACGAATGACAGATTGCGATGGGCCACAGTTGGCCACCTCCCACGGAACGCGGTGCCCGCCGAGCTTGACTCGGCGCATGCGAAAAGTGTATGAGCGACATACGTCAGAAACTAGGCCTAAGTGGACACAGACTGCGGGGAGCGGACTCGCCGATCGATTCGGATTCGGATTGGGGGAGAACAAGAGGGGTCGGATCCACCCGTATTCTCGGACCTCTGTATTCCCCGTAGATGGCGATGACCGTTCTAAAACGGGTCAACTGGAAAGGCCGGCACGGCGTCAGGGCTCGACCGCCTATGACGCGCGGTGGGTGGCGCACGGGACGTCCATTCCGACTTCCGGCTACCTCGAGTGACAGGTCGGACGAGCGGTATCCGTCTGATAGGGGCCGGACCACCAGCTTGTCCGCCGGAGCTCTAATGGATCGATATGTGCGCCGCCCCCGCTCGGTCGGATGGAGACGACGTTGCATTGTGGGTCGACGACGCCGTCAAAAGTCGACCCGGCTGTTGGAACCCAGCTATCGGCGGCGAAACTTGATGATTCGGCGAGTCTTGATGAGCGCGTCGAGGTGGGTCTTGACGGCCGCGATGTAGGCGTCCTCGTACTGGGCGAGGCCGCACAGGTCGACCACCCCGGGCGGGAAGTTCATGTCGGCATCGGATGCGGCGGCGTTCGCGAGCCACGCGTCGTGGCAGGCCGTGCCGGCGATGCGGCGCAGGTTGCTGACCAGGTCGTCGAATGCGAGGGCGAGGGCGGCGTCCTCGCCGCGCATCCATGCGGTGAAGTACGACAGGCGGGCCTGGATGTGGCGCAGCTCGTCGGACAGCCGGACGCGCTCAGCTTCTGGGGTGTCCGGGCGACGTCGCCGGATTGCGTACGGGAACTCCTTGTACGCGGCGACCGCCTCGAACGCCTCGGCACACGTGGTCCGGATGCGGTTGCGCTCCTCCTCGAGGCTCTTGCGGCGGGTCAGCACGATGTTCACCAGCGCGGCGACCATCGCGCCCGACAGCAGCAGTCCCAGAAGCAACCCCGACACCGACGTGCCGCTGTCACCGTCGGCGCTGGGGTGGGGCGAAGGTGTCGTTGTGCCCGCACGGGTGACTGGCGGAGCGGACAAGGTGGCACCCGCAGTCGGAACGATCGACAACGCTGGAGCCGGAGTTGTCGACGGGGTCAGGTAAATCCCGGCCGTCGCGGGAGCGGTCATGCGGTGTCCTTCTCGGTGAAGTCGTCTTCGTCGGTCAGCACACCGTGCGGGGCCTCATCGCCGAGCCATTCGCCGTGCTCACGCCACCACGCCTCCTTGAGCAGGTGGGTCGCGATCATGCCGAACAGCATCAGCAGGCCGTCGTCGGGCACCCAGCGACGCTCGGGTGGGTCGCCGGGAAACCAGACGCACAGGCGCGTCCATCGACGGTCGGCGAACCGGTGCGGCGACGCCTCGCGTCCTGATGGGCCGTCGGCGTAGATCCGCGGCGAATTCGACCGTGGCGTCGCGAACTCCACCCAGACCCGGCGACAGTCGTAGCCGGGCACTTCCAGGACGACCTCGTATGTGTGAACCGGGCCGGTGCGGGTCTGGCAGCGCCGGTATCGCAGGTCCGGGAAGGCCTTGCGGGCACCGGCCTCGATGCGCGCACGGCGAGGCATGTCCGCCAGCCACGACCCCGGTCGGCGCGGAGTGCCGCCCACGGCTCAGCGGCCCCGGCGCTGATCGTGGCCGAACGACCGCGGGTTCTTCAGCGACTGACCGGATGTGGTGCTGAGCAGTCCGCTGGTGGACACCTTCAGGCCCGTCCGGTGTCGGGCACCCTCGATTGCGCGCGCCTTGGAGATCGAGCTCCGGGAGCTGGCCACGAACTCCGGCCACAGCCCCTGCAGCTGCTCACGCACCCAGTCCGGGTCGTCGTCACGGTCCAACGCGCTCGCCAGTCGGTCGGCGGCGTTACGCAGCCGCCGCAGGGCTCGATCGCGATCGGCGACCTTGATCGGGCCGGACACGCCGGCCGGGTCTGGGGTCAGCCGCCGTGCCAGGTCGGCGGCACCCCGGTCCCACATCGCGAGCAGCGCCCGGGCCTGCCCGGTCCCGGCCTGGACGAACATCAGGCCAAACGCTTCGAGGTTGAACGAGCACAGCGGCGGAATGCCTGCCCGCTTGTTCTCCGCCTTGGCCAGCCGGACCGCGCGCGCCCGGGTGACGCGAAGCGACTTCGGGTCGGCAGTCAGCAGCGTCGTGTGCTGCTCGGGGTCAGAGGCGTCCCACCGGCGCTGCTCGGTGTTCGGGATCCACAGGCCCTCGGCCTCGCGTCGTTCGAGTCCGACGACGAGGTCGACGGTGGGGTCCTCGCCGCTGGGCAGCGGCTCGCCGATGGTGATGTAGATGGCGCGCTTGGTGATGGACAGCTTGGCCTTGGGGTACGTCTCACGCACCCGCGGCCCGATGTGGTCGCGGACAGCGTTGACAATGTCGTTCGGGCCCTGTCCGGCGGCGCTGTCCGGACCGAGGTTGGGGTAGAACGTGCGGTTGAGCACGATGCCGCCGTCGGCGTCCAGGCCCTTGTCGCGCAGGTGGATGGGGCAGTTCGCGGTGCCGTGCGCGAGCGAGCCTGAGGCGAACGAACGTCCGGCGCCGCGGAAGCTCAACGCGGCGGCGCGGACCGTGTCGCGGCGCTCGCGAGCCTCCTTGAGCACCGCGTCGTCGGGCGCGAGCTGGGCGCGGATGTCGTTGAGGAAGTCGTCGGTGTTTCCCATGAGGTGTCGCTCCGATGCGTAGTCCGCTGGCAAGGCCCTGACACGGTCCTGGTCCCCAAGGTTCGGGCCAGGTCCTGCGGTGCTCGCCGTGCCGCCATGGGACGAACTACATCGCTGTCATTATCATACCGGCGGGGTCCGACAGAACACTGGGTTGCGAATCGTGACCAGACGGCTACCCGACGCGTGCACGCCAACCGAACTTGTGGGACGAGCCGTCTGACTCGCGAAATGGCCCACTCGCACAACCGGGTCGCGGTCCCGGCGCCCGGTGAACAAAGAGCGCAACCCTCAGCCGAGCAGCGGCCGGCGCTGCGCAAGACCCCCAGGGACGCTGCTTCTGTTGCGAGCCAGCCACTGGTCAGCGGCGACGGTCAGGAAGTGCGTGCCCAGCATGTGGACCAGGCGGAGCTCGTGGACCAGCAACGACGCCGAGGTAACCGCCACCAGGTTCTGCGCCCACTCCCCAGCAGCCCCGTCGCTGTCGGGACCTTCGCTGAACACCAATGCATCCTCGTAGTTGGCGCGGATCCGCAGCCGGTACAGGTGGTCCATGACAGTCGTGGGGCGGGTCCTGGACTCGATCGCCACCTTCTCCGCTCGCGAGAGGTTAGGTGTCTTGTCCCACCACGAGGGCTGACCCAGACGCCGCTTGCCCTGCCCGGCCCGCGCATCCTGCTCAGCGGTGAAGGCCTTGCGGCGGTCAGAGCGCTTACGGGCCCGACCGCTGAGGTACTGCTCCTCGACGTGGTGTTTACGCACACCTTTCAGAGCCTTGGCTGCAACGTCCCAGCACTGCTCGCCACCCCAGCTCGACCACGCGTGCAGGCCCGTGTCCAGCGGCCTGCCAGGGCCGCCGAGAAAGCCGGCGGCATCCGCCAGCCTGTTCCCTTGCTCGGCGAGCGCGAACGTCCAGGGAGCCAAGTCGATGCGGCGGGTCACCCAGAGGTCGACGAACGCCTTTCGGCTCATCTCGTGGCTGTCGGGCCGCGATCGCCCCTCAGCGACCAAGACGGCCTGCGTGGCCCCGTACAGCGCGTAGTACGCCTGAACCGAACCCCAGCTGTTGGCCAGCCGAATCACCTCGGAGTCCGAGGCGAGTGCGGACGTGGTGGCGAGGATGAGCTCGGTGCCCCAGGCGCGGTTCAGGCAGCCGAGAACTTCGGCCTCGTTGACGTCAGCGCCGCGGGTGCCGCTGGCGACCTGCGACCCGGCACGTCGGGCGAGTTCGTCGAGGCTGGAGTCGAGCGGTTTCCACGGGCTCCCGAGCGCGAGATGCCGGATGGCCCGCAGGTAGGCGGCGTGGGTTCGGAAACTCCGTGCGTACTCGGACTCCGGTTCGCCCACGCTGACCAACCCGTCCTGCGGGCCGCCTGGGCTAAAACCGGTCATGGGCAAAACGGTAAGCGCGCCCCGACCTGGGGCCAGAAAGCCGCGCCGGGCCACGCCCCGTTTCGCCGCTGCGAACGACGGGACCGGAACGCCCGAGGACGACGATGGTCTCAGCATCCGTCCGACCCACTGGCACCCGGCCGGGTCAGGAACGTCGTGGCGTGACGCCGCGGCCGTTGGCACAGTAGACACCCATGCGCCTGGACGACTTCTTCATCGACTCGACGGACACCAGCCCGTGGGGCCTGCCCAGCGCCCAGCCGAGCTTGAACACCGAACTACTACAGCGACTGCTGCGCGCACCGGACCCGAACCGCAGCGACGTCGAAGTTGCAGTCGCGTTGGCGCGGCTACTGCACGACGAGTTCGAAAAGTTTGGCACCAGCGGCGGGGAGGTGCTCGATGACATCCAGATGCGTGACGCGCTCCGCACGCTCCGCGTCATGGTGGACCGCATCGGCATCAGCGGATTCGACCCGCCGTTTCGAGACTTCGCCGGATTCCGGAACTACTGGAAGCGCGAGGGCATGTCCGACTCCGGCGGGTACGCGCTGCGCCGGAACTGCCTGGCGGGCATCTTCAACGATCTGCACGACCAACTGGAACAGCTGGAGGTCAGCTCCCTCACCTCAACCATCGCCGACCCGGTCAGCACACACACCCTTCTGGGCTGGCCCGTCGTGGACATGGAGCTCAACGAGCTGCGACGCCACTTCGCCGCCGCGCGCACCCCACAGGACTACCGCGGGGTGGGCAATGACTGTGTTCACGTGACCGAAGCGCTGAGCCGGCACGTGTACGACCCCACGGTCCACCTGCGCCCCGGTGAGACCGAGCCGGCGGTCTCCCAGACCAAGAACCGGCTCGACCGCTACGTCGAGGACACCCTGCTCGGGCCGGACAACGCCGCGCTCCGAAAACTGGCCAAGGCCACCATCGAGCTCGCCCAACAGGTCAAACACAGCAGCGCGCCAACCCGGACCGAGGCCGGTATCGCCGCAGACGCCGTCATCCTGCTCGCGAACATGCTCCGCCGAATCGGCGAACCCAGCTGAACACCGGCACCGTCGGCGAGGGCAGGCGGGCGTCGCCCACGGCTAGCCCTCGAAGCGCCGCACGCTGGTGGGCTGGCCTGCCATGAACGGGTTGGCCCACCGGGACCGAACCGGGTCGAGCCCAGAGTTCGTGACGACCATGTACGGGCTGCCCGGAAAGATGGCGAGCACAGTGGCCGGGTCGCTCAGCCGCCCGGTCACCGACACGCGCTTCTTCTGCCGGGTGCGCATCTGGGTCTTGGTGCCGCGCAGCTGCTCCCCGACAGTGGCGACCCATTCCTCGCCGTCGTGAGTCCAGGAGATCGACTGGATTCGCTCGCCCTGCGGCAGGGGGGAACGGCTGGCCGTCTTCGCCAGGCTCGCGTAAAGCTCCTCGTCTTTGCCGTCCCGGGCGTTGGGGACGAAGAACGCGGTCACAGCGCCTCCGCGTCCGCCGCGGGCAACTCGACGCCAAGGGTGGCGGCCAGGTCGCCGAACTGGCGGATGATGGCACCCATCTCTTCATAGATCTCCGCGACCAGGACCTCCGGGGCCGGCAAGCTGTCCGGGTCCTCGAGTGAGTCGTCCTTGAGCCAGGCGATGTCGAGGTTCACCTTGTCGCGCTCGCAGAGCTGGTCGTAGGAGAACCGGCGGAACCGCTCGCTCTCCACCCGGGTCTCACGGGCGCCGGGCTTGTAGGCCTCGACGAAGTCGGCCAGGTCCTCGAAGGTAAGCGGGTTCGTTTTCATGGTGAAGTGCTTGTTGGTGCGGAAGTCGTAGATCCACATGTCGCGGGTCCAGGCGGCCTCGGCTGCGGGCTTCTTCTCGAAGAAGAGCACGTTCGCCTTGACGCCGCCAGCGTAGAAGATGCCGGTGGGAAGTCGCAGCATCGTGTGGACGTCGCAGGTTGCGAGCAGGCGCCGGCGGATGGTCTCTCCGGCGCCGCCCTCGAACAGCACGTTGTCCGGCAGGACCACGGCGGCACGGCCGTGGATGTCGAGGATGTTGTGGATGTGTTGGATGAAGTTCAGCTGCTTGTTCGACGTCTCGGCCCAGAAATCTACGGACGACAGTCATCTGCTCGCGCTGGGTGTCGCCGTCCTCGGTGACGATGAGGGTGGAGGACTTTCGTCCAAACGGCGGATTGGCCAAGCAGAGCGACCAGCGTCGTCCCGGGTCCTCTTTGAGCGAGTCGCCGGTGTGGATGGGACTGTCGCCGGTCGGGGTGCCGATGCCATGCAGCAGCATATTCATCGCGGCGAGCCGGGCGGTGTCGTCGACAAGCTCGTAGCCGGCGGCGAACCCGTCACGCAGGTGATGGCGTTCGTCGGGATCCAGGTGCGTGTAGTTGTCGGTCACGTACTCGTGCGCACCGAGCAAGAAACCCGCTGTGCCGCAGCTCGGGTCTACCACGGTGTCAGCCGGGGTGGGTTGGATGCAGGCTGACCATGGCACGGATGAGGGCCCGAGGCGTGAAGTACTGCCCGGCCCCGTAACCGCCTTCGCCGACACCGCTGGTCCAATAGGCCCTCGTAGGCGTCGCCCTTGACGTCGGCGTCGAGGATCGACCACTCCTCTTTGTCGATGAGGTTCTTGATCAGGTGTGACAGCCGCGCGGGGTCCTGGATCTTGTTCTGGGCCTTGCGGTAGATCTGACCGAGCATCCCGGGCTTGGTGCCGAGCTCGCGCAGGATGTGGAGGTATTGCGTCTCGAGCTCTTCTCCGTCGCGGTCGAGCAGGGACTGCCAGTCAAGGCCAGCAGGGATTGGCGAGGGGCGGTTCCACGGTGCCTTGGACTGTTCGTCGGCCATCTTGAGGAACAGTAGGAAGGTGATCTGCTGGAGGTAGTCGAGGGTTGAGACGCCGTCGTCGCGGAGGACTTGGCAGTAGCTCCACAGCTTTTGGATCAGCTGGCGGATCGTGGTCATCAGCCCTCCAACGCGGTCGCGGTAGTTGGCTGTCCGTGAGCGGCTACGCCCTCCCTGCGACGTTGCCGACGTCCCTGCTTGCCATCTTGAACCTGGCGAGTATCAAGCAGTAGCTCCTGAACGGAAGTGTCGGCGGCATCCTTGGCGGTCAGCCGGCCGTTGAAGGCTGCGGCAAGCAGCGACTTTCGAAACTGTCCTAGGCGCGAATCTGCAGTCACAGTTACATTTCCGACGAGCGCCCGCAGTCCCGCGATAGCAGCGTCGGTTAGCGTGGACTGAGCATCTAGAAGGTCTGCTACCCGCCTTTGCTCCTCCGGAGGAGCAAGCGGGATGGGTAAAGCAACGACCTTTTCGAGCGGAAGGTGCTTGATTGTGCTTCCCGTGAGCGCGTCTTGTGTGTGTCCCGCCTTGGTCATGTACTCGAACGCATAGGCGAGGTACCGCACATCCATTGCTGAGCGAGGACGCACGCGGTGCAGCGCCTTCTGATACGCCAAGCCGTCACCCCCTGCCGGCACGATCGCACAGCGCCCAGGTTCACCACCTTCGCAGACCAGTAGGTCACCGGCTCGGATGGAGTACCGCTCATACTCCGACGGCGCCACATCCATCACCAATAGATCGTCCAAGCGAAGGCTGTGCCACTGAACGTTGATGTTTCGCACGTACTTCGCCGCGTGTTCACCTGTTTGCCTCTTCGCGTCAAGCATCTTGCCAAGCGCAACGTCAGCGACGTCATCGATTCGTGCCCACGCCCATGTCGCCGGAAGTTCCGGCTGAGCATCAAGCCAGCTCACGCCGCTAGGGCCTGGTTGAGCTCATCGAGCAGGGGGCCGAGCTGGTCACCGAACACTGCGGCTGCACCTCCGAGTCCGCCGTGCTCGGCGAACGGTGAGTAGTCGAAATCGTCAACGGACACCGTGAGGGACCCGGCGACGACGTCACGAATCCGCTCGAGCCACTCCATCTGCTCCGGGCTGAACGTGCGTCCCGCGCTGCCCTGGGCAGTCACCCAGCCAGCAAACCGGTGCTCAACATCCTCGTTGTACGGGACGAGCTCGTTCGTCTGCTCCAACGCGAAGCGCAACAGTGACACGAGGTCGGTCGCGATGCGCCGTCCGCCGCCACGCACGCGGTCGGCGTCCAAGGTCTCGTAGGCCTGCCACAGCGCCTCCGGTGTCCACCGGTGCGGAGGCCGGGCGATAGCGTTCGCCAGCTCCTTGATGTCGCGGAACGTGACACGCCGCTTGTAAGGCACCTCGTACAGCGCCTGAATGGCGGCAATCTCGTCGCGGTTCTCATCGAGGAAGCAGCGGAAGTCCGCGACCGTCTTACGGGCCCGGTCGGTGGCGTCGACGCTGAACCCGGCCTCGAGCAGCTCGTCCGCGCTGACCTCGTCGATAACCTGCTCGACCGCTCGGCGGATCGTGACGAGCTTGGCCCGCAGCTCCGGGTTCGTGGCCAGCGGCTCGAGCGCGGCCTTGACCATGTCATCGCGGGCGGCGGCGATCTCCTGCTCATCCGGTTCGCCTTCTTCTCCGCGCTCGCTCCGGGCGGCCTGGGCGTTGGCCAATGCCCGATCCGGGTCCACCGCACGAACCAGGGCACGGGCGACGTCACGCACTGTCTGGCCGCCGGCTGCGTCGGCCAGTTCCTCGCGGTCGGCGTCCGAGAGCTGCTTGTCCAGCCGGGTCAACCGGGACCCGAGCGTGGATGCCAGGTCGGCCGTCGTGGCGCCGAGCGCGACCTGGTTCAGGAGCTTCTGCAGCGCGACGTTCGGTTCGCGGTCCAACGGCGTCGTCTCGTTCAGGTCGGTCTCGGTCACCCCGACCGCGTCGACCAGCACGAAGTGGGTTTTCTCGGTCGCGTCCGGAGTGACCTCCTGGAAGTCGGCAGGCAGGATGGTCCGCACTCCGCGGCCCTTCATCTGCTCGAAGAAGTTGCGGCTCTTCACGCCACGCAGAAACATCACGCATTCCAGCGGTTTGACGTCGGTGCCGGTGGCGATCATGTCGACGGTGACTGCGATGCGCGGGTTGTAGCTCTTGCGGAAGTCAGCAAGAAGCTCCTCGGGTTTACGGCCGGTGGTGCGGTAGGTGATCTTGACGGCGAACTCGTTGGGACGGTCGAACTCATCGCGCAACACCTTGACGATGCGGTCGGCGTGCGCGTCGTCCTTGGCGAACACCAGGGTCTTGGGGACCTCGCTGCGGCCGGGGAAGATCTCGGTGAACAGCCGGTCGCGGAAGGTTCGGATGACGGTGCGGAGCTGGTCGTCGGCAACCACGGCGCGGTCGAGCTGGGTCGGTGCGTAGACCAGGTCGTCCTGCAGCGCAGCCAGCCGCGTCTGACCGGTGAGACGGTCGCGGAACTTGACCATGGTCTCGCCGTCGGCCTCGATGACGCTGCCGTCGGTGCCGATGCGGGTGCGGATTCGGTACACATCAAAGTCGACGTTGACGTCGTCGGCGACGGCCTGCTCGTGCGTGTAGCTGAACACCAGGTTCTGGCCAAAGAAACCGAGCGTCTGCTTGGACGGCGTGGCGGTCAGGCCGACCAGGTGCGCGTCGAAGTACTCCAAGACCTGGCGCCACACGCCGTAGATCGAGCGGTGGCACTCGTCGACGAACATCAGGTCGAACGTCTCGATGGGCAGCTTCGGCTCGTACTCGACGGTCGGCAGCTCGTCAGGGACGAGCTCTTCGATGGAACGCTCGTCGAGGTCGGCGGCCATCTCGGTCTCGCCGCTCAGCGCCGAGTACAGCCGCTGGATGGTGGTGATGACGACGTTGGCCGAGGGGTCGATGCCGTTGGAGGTCAGCAGCTGAACGTTGTACAGGTCGGTGAACTTGCGTCCGGTGTCCGGGGTGACGAACGTCTGGAACTCGCGCAGCGTCTGCCGGCCCAGGTTGCCGCGGTCGACGAGGAACGCGATGCGGTGGGCGCCGGCGTGCTTGAGCAGCCGGTAGGACTCCGCGACCGCGGTGTAGGTCTTGCCGGCGCCGGTGGCCATCTGGATGAGGGCTCGGGCGCGGTCGTGGGCGAGTGAGTCCTCGACCGAGGCGATGGCATCGCCTTGAGCGGGGCGCATCCCGGTCCGGTCGAGTTCGGGCATCTGCCGGAGTCCGCCTCGGAACGTGCCGGTGTCGGGGTTGCGCAGGGCCCGGTCCACGAGGTCTGCGAAGGTCTCGGGGCGGTGGAACCAGTGGACCTCGCGGCTGCGTGCGACCGGGTCGAGCCGGTTGGTGAACCGGGTTTCAACACCAGTCGACTCGTAGGCGAAGGGCAGCGGCCGCACCGGGACGTTCATCCAGCCGGGCAGGCCGTCTGCGTAGCGGGCCGACTGGGTCTCCACCCCGACCAGCGGCGTTCCGACCTTCTTCGCCTCGAGGACTCCGACCGCTTTGCCGTCGACGAAGAGGATGTAGTCGGCGGTGCCGAACCCTTTGAGCATCGGCAGTTCGCGTAGCGCTACGCCTGCGACCTTGCTGCCCGGTGCCTTGGCGGTCAGGTTCGCCTGTTTGGCGTCCTGCACGACCCAGCCGGCCGCTTGGAGCATGCGGTCGATGTCGAGTCGCGCGGAGGCTTCCGGTCCCAGGTAAGCGTTCTCGTCCGGTGCCACCGTGTTGTCTCCGTCCTTTGACCCAGAGGAGCCGAAGAGATCATCTGTCCGGATTGTGTAGCCAGTCGCAGCAAGCACGTCACAGTATCCGGACTTGATCGTTGCGTCGGGCATTTTCGTAGGTAAGCCCGACCTGCACGAAGACTGGATCGGTTGGAGCTCCACCGCGCATATTCTCCCAGCGCTGGACAGCCGGCCCAGCGGATCTCGCATGCATAGTCGGCGATCCAGCGCGACCCAGCAGGCTCTAGATGAGAACGGCTCGGAACCGAGCCTAGGGTCAGACGACCTTCATGATCGCGGGTGCGGGCTCCCGCGCTGCGTATCGCAGTTGGCTCAGCGGGGCCGCCTCTGCCCACGCGTTAAAGGCCTTGAAATACAGCACAACGTGCTCGCGGTTGTCGCGGCGACGCTGCACAACACCGGCCTGCTTGCGGGCCATCGCAAACATCGCCCTTCGGAACATCAATCGCGGATCGTTCTTGTCCAACCCGGCGCCCTCCGCGATGCCCTCGTGCCACTCAGCCATCCTGGTCTTCTTCCTAGGGTTGGCCTGATCCACCAGGTACGCCGCCGCCCCGGCTGCGGACTTGATCATCCCCGTCTCCGACGCGATCCGATCCCCCACCGTCACATAGTCGCGCAGGCCCGGGTTTGCCTCCAACGTCTGAACGATCTGGTGATTCGTCACGCCGGCCGCCCCACCGGACCAGGACTGATCCGGTCGGTTCTGGAACTGCCACACCGTGCGCACCATCGCCGCCAACAGTGTCGTCGACTTCTCACCCTCGATCGCCAGGACGTCGGCGGCGTTGCGCTTCTTGCCGGTGTCCAAGACGTCGAATGTGCCCGGCTCGACGTCGGTGAACACGGTCATCTCCACCGGCAGCTCGGCCTCGACGACTGCGGCAAGGCGATGCTGCCCGTCGACCAGCACCCCGCTGACGTCGAACGCGATCCCCTGATGCGTGACCAACCACTCCCCGCGACGCATCGCCTCGGCAAATGAACGCACAGTCGATCGGGACAAGGGACGGTTCGACGTGTTTGCCTCGAGCATCTCCGCGGCACGGGCTGGGCTGATCTTCTGAACCTTGCTTCGCACGCGGCGATCACTCCTGGTCTCGGGCTGAAAGGCGGTCGGGTCCGAACCGCGGAAGGATCCATCATCCAGCATCAGAAGGGTCGGCAAGCGCTGCCGCGAGCGAGGTGTTCAGGGCCGATCGACCTCTGAAGTAGCTCGACCATGCCGGCAGACCCGTCGGCCGGGGTCGTGCATTTCTTCGCTGTCGTTCGTCCACGGTGGTCGCAACCACCAGAAAATCCGGCACGGCGTCAGGGCACGTCCATTTTGTCGACCTTTGTAGATGTCTCGCTGCTGATATCGAATGACACGTTTGAAGTTCGAGGGGTGACGCCGTGCCGGACCGCTCGTATTGCGGATGCGGCGCCGAACATCTCGTTCGTCGCCGGCCGAGTGCGAACTCGCCGCCGTCGAGGCGACTCGGTCTGACGGTGGGCTCCTAGGCGACGGTGCTCACGGTGGGAATCACCCGGGCGAGCTGGTCGACCTCGGCCGCGTCGACGCGGACCAGGCGTTTGCCGACGCGGTAGCCGGTCAGTTCACCGTTCGCGATCATTCGACGAATCGTGCGCTCCGAGCAGTCGAACCGGTTCGCGGCGGCGTTGAGAGTCATGAAGGTCCGGCCTGCCGTCTGCTGGGTTCCAGATGAAGTCTCATGTTTCATGGTCGCGCCCCTCGAGGGTTGGCGGCCCGGCGCGCTGAGAGTCGGCGCGTGGGGTCGTACTGGTCGGTCTGTCAACCGTAGGAGGCGCCTATGCCAGAAGGTTGTCCCGACGTCTCACGCGACACTGCTGACGAGGTCGGCGCCTACGCGCCGGGACGTCCGTTGCGACGCTAACGGTGGAACGACGATTGCTCGCTATTCCCGGGTCAGCTTCGACAGTGCGTCTGCGATTTCAGCGTTGCGTCCCTTGGCCGCATGCTGGTAGCGCATGGCCGCGTTGGTGGTCGAATGCCCTAGCCGGGCCATGACCTCGGCAAGCGACGCGCCCGCCCTGGTCGCGTACACGGCCCCGGTGTGTCGAAGGTCGTGGAACCGGAGATCGGGCCGACCCGCTTTGCGGCGAGCCCGATTGAAGTAGACGAAGACCCTCGGGGATTGGAGGTGCTTCGTTGCGTCCGTTGCGGCCGGGAAAAGCAGGGCGTTGTTGTCGGATATCCCCATGGCAGCAAGATGCTCCGTCAACGCGGGGATGACGTGCGGCGGGACCGTGACATCGCGCTTACCTGCCTCGCTCTTCGGATCGCCCACGACTGCGGCGCCGTCGACGAACACGACGGCACGACGGATCCGCACCACGCCCCTACCAACGTCAAGGTCACCGCGTCGCAGCTCGGCCAGTTCGCCGTAGCGCATGGCGCACCAGGCCGCGAGGAGCACCATCACTCGCAGGCGGGTCGGCATTTCGGCGACGATGACGGCTAGTTCGTCCAGGGTTGCCGGTTCGGTCTCGCTCGCGCGTTTCGCCTGACTCGCTCCGCGGATTCGGCACGGGTTGGCGGACAGCAGTTCGTCGTCGACCGCGGTTGTGCAGATCGTCCGGAGCAGCGCGTAGGCGTGGGCGCGTTGTCGAGGTTTGTTGTCGTCCAACTTTGAGTACCAGTCCCGGACAACCGCAGGAGTGAGTTGGTCGACCTGGTGCTGGCCCAGCGGAGGAAGGATGCGCCGCTTGAGCAGGTCGCGGTATAGGGCGACGGTGCGCGGTTTGAGCGGCCGCTGGCGAAGCCAGGTGTCGGCGTATTCGGCAAGCGTGACACGGGCGGCCGCCTGAATCGTTCGTCTCGCCGCCGGCGAGCGCCAGTTGCCGGATGCAATCAGCCGGCTCTCGGCGGCGAGCCAGCCCTCCGCGTCGAGTTTCGTAACAAAGGTTTCGCTGGCGAAATGACGCAAGCCGTCCGGACCCAGGTAGCTCGCCTGGAACCGCTTGCTCGGGAGCTTCCGGACATATCCGAAACCCCGGTGCCCTTGTCTGCCTGCCACTGTGCTCGACCTTCCCTCGAGCAGAAGGGTCGCAAGAGGCTATGCCACGGCTCACGGGTTCAGGCCTTCGGCGGATGACGCGGCGTGCGATCCACGTGCGATCCAGCTGGCAGTTCCTGCCTGATTTGGCCTGTCCTGCCGCTGCGCGGGCCCACATCCAGAGGGACATATAGCCCAGTAACTACCGGGATTTTCTATTGAGCGGGCGACGAGAATCGAACTCGCGTAATCAGTTTGGAAGACTGAGACTCTGCCATTGAGCTACGCCCGCGACACGGGCCCTCGGCCCGCCGGGCAAGGATACCGTCCGCCACCCGGGTGCCGCGCGGTGCCGCGGCACGCTGGCAGGATGCGGGGCGTGAACCCGTCCCGCCTCACCGGCCCGCCGATGCGTCTGCGGCTGGGCAACGACATCCTGCCGATGGTCGGCCACGTGCGCATGTACGTCTGCGGCATCACGCCCTACGACGTCACGCACCTCGGCCACGCCGCCACCTACGTCTGGGCCGACGCCGCCGAGCGCGTGCTGCGCTGGCACGGGCACAGCGTCACGGTCGCCCGCAACGTCACCGACGTCGACGAGGTGCTCTTCGCCGAGGCCCGGCGCCGGGGCGAGTCGCACACGATGCTCGCCACGCTGCAGCGCGCCTCCTTCGAGGGCACGATGGCGACCCTGCAGGTCCGCCCGCCCGACCTCGCACCGAGCGCGGCTCAGCACATCGGCCACGTGATCCAGCTCGCCCAGGCCCTGCTCGACCGCGACGCCGCGTACGAGCGCGCCGGCACCGTCTACGCCCGGACGGCCCACTCGGCCGCCCAGGCCGGGCTCGACCGCGACACCGCGCTCCGGCTCGCGGCCGAGTACCACGACCACCCGGACGACCCGGACAAGGACGACCCGCTCGACGTCATCGTCTGGCAGGCGGCCGGGCCGGACGACGACGTGTCGTGGCCGAGCCCTTGGGGCGAGGGGCGGCCCGGGTGGCATGCCGAATGCGCGGCGATGGTGCTCGCCCTGTTCGGCTCGAGCGTCGACATCCACTGCGGCGGCGGCGATCTGGCCTACCCGCACCACGCGAGCGAGGCGGCGCTGGCCGAGGCGGCCACCGGGGTCACCCCGTTCGCCCGGTCGTGGATGCGGGCCGGCATCGTGTCGATCAACGGCGCGAAGATGGCGAAGTCGTCGGGCAACCTCGTCCTGGTGCAGGACCTGCTGCGCGAGCACTCCCCCGGCGCCATCCGGCTGCTGCTGCTGAACCGCCCGTGGGCGCAGCCGTGGAGCTTCGAGCCGTCGGCGCTGGCCGAGGCCGAGGCGCTGCTCGAGCGGCTCTACGCCGCGGCGTCCACGCCAGGGCTGGCGCCGGGAGCGGCGGCCGTGCCCGCGGCCCTGCTCGACGACCTGGACGTGCCGCGGGCGCTGGCCATCGCGCTCGAGGACGGCGGCCAGGCTGCCCGCACCTTCATCGAGATCCTCGCCCTGAGCTGAGTCCTCCCCGCGGCGCGGTCAGCGGGCGCGGTGGCGCGGGAACTCGACGACCTGCTGGAACGTCGGGCGGTTCTGCCAGTCGATCGCCGGCTGCCCGACCACGCCCAGTGCCCGGAACTGGATCGCGTCGAACACCGGCATGGCCTGCTTGGCCGCGGCCGACGCGCTGGACGCCGTCCAGGTCGGGACGTCCGAGGAGCCGTTGACGCTCTTCAGCGAGTCGTAGGTCTTCGTCAGCGCGATGTCGATCGCCCCACCGCATGTCGCCGGCCCGCCATGGCACTCGCGGGACGTGATCTCCGGGCCGAAGCCGTCGGCCGGGTGCTGCCCGAGCAACTGCTGCAGTGTCGACACGAGGTAGCCCTCGTACCCGCCGTCGTACGCGCTGCCGAGGTGGGCGCCCCCGGAGTTCGGGGTGTTGACGAACTGCATCGGCAGCGCGCGGTAGGCCGGCGCCGTGGCCCCGCCGTTGGAGCCGGCCGAGCCGAGGCCGCCGTCGGCGAGGATCGGGTCGTACAGGGCCTGGATCAGGTTCGGGATCAGCTCGTCGGCGATCGCCACCGCGTCCGCGTGCGCGTACTGGGTGTCGCTGGGCGCGGCCTTGCGGCGGTGGGCGCCGTCGGTGATCCAGGCCTGCAGCTCGTCGAGCATGGCGGTCACCCCCGGGCTCTCGACCCGCCCGCTGAGGTACTGCAGCAGCAACGGCAGCACGGTCACGCCGTCGAGGTCCTGCGACGCCGCCGTCTCCATCGCCTGCACGACGTCCGCCCGGGTCAGCTTCCCGCCGTGCGCAGCGAACTGGGCCTGCAGCTGGTCGACCAGCATGACCGAGCGGTACACCTGGCCGTAGCCGTACTGGTCGTCGGCGGCGGCGAAGCCGGGCGCCGGCTTGTTGTTCCAGCTGACGAAGAATCCGCTCGGCGGGTTGATCTCGTGGACGTGCCGGACCGCGGGCAGGAAGCCCTGCCACTCCGAGCCCCCGGTCCCCCACGTCGGCAGGTTCGGGTCGACGTTGGACGGGCGGATTGGGTCCAGGCCGCTGACGAAGTACCCGGTGTCGCGGTCGTCGACGTAGAACCAGTTGAAGGTGAACCCGATCTTCGCCGCCGACGCCATCCACGAGGTCACGTCGTGCGTCCGGGCCGGCTGGCCGAAGCCGAGGAACCCGATCACCGAGTCGACGTCGTGGTTGAACGTCGACCGCTGGGTCACGACGGCCACCGGGCGGCCGTGGGCCGTCGTCCAACCCTGCACGATGCCGTGCCGGGTGAGGTAGATCTTGTGGTCGATCGTCCCGGGCGCACCGATCCCGCCCGGCTTCGGCAGCACGGTCTCGGTGAAGTGCAGCAGCGTCATCGGCAGGCACTTGCCGTTGAAGAGGTAGTACGCGCCCTGCGCGGCCGGCGCCCCGCCGAGCGGGTTGCACACCTTCTCCAGCCGCTGGTCGATGAGGTCGCTGCCGGCCGAGGTCGCCGACCACGCGTAGTCGACGCCGCGCCCCAGCTCGACGAGGCCGGTCCCCGGGAAGGACGCGCCCTCCGCGGCGTAGTTCGGCGAGTGCAGGTCGAGTTGGGACAGGATCTGCGGTGCGAAGTAGGACACCTGCGGCCCGAACACCGCCACCGGATGGCCGTCGGCGCTGTGGTCGGCGTTGACGACCAGCGCGTTGCTCATGTGCTTCGGCATCGCGTTGAGGCTGTTGATGATCCCGAGGGCTTCGGCGTTCGGCGCGGAGAGGTCGCAGTGCGGGCGGGTGCTCGTCGGGCCGCCGGTGACGGGCACGCCGTCGTCCGGCAGCGCGGTCGTCGCCGGGTCGATCGTCCCCGGGATCTCGTACGGGAACGTCTTGCCGGACGTGGTCGGGGCGAGCGGGTCGTTGCTGGTGCGCAGCTCCTGGAAGGCCCGGGAGCCGTCGGTCGCGCCGAGCTCACCCTGCAGGTAGTGCAGCAGGTGGGCGTTGGCCATCTCGTTGCCGCCGCCGCGGCCGAAGATGCCACCAATGAGCCCGGCGATCGCGACGACGTCGGCGACGGTCCACTTCTTCGGCAGCAGGTTCGGCACGGCGGCCGCGTAGTCGCCCGGAAGCTTGCGCGGGTCGACGAGCGCCTTCGAGATGTAGGCGTTCACGCCGGCGACGTAGTTGTAGATCATCGAGCGGGCCAGCGTGCCCTGCGCACCGTACTCGGCCGGCAGCGCGTCAACCTGGGCGATCGCCGCGGCCTTGGTGTACGGCGCCAGCAGCAGCTGGTCGTGATCCATCTGCTCGAACTCGCAGGACCCGCCGAGGAACCCGGCCAGGGTGCCCTCGCCGTAATGGCGCAGCACGTCCATCAGGAACAGCCGATCCTCGGCCTGGGCGTACCCGGCGCCGAAGGCCAGCGTCTGGTCGGTGTCGCCGTAGATGTGGGGCACGTCATGGCCGTCGCGGTAGATCGTCACGCCGGTCTTCGGCACCTCGGTGCGCTTGACGTCACCCGGGGCGACGCCGAAGGACTCGTCGTCGAAGTAGCTGCCGAGCGAGGCGTCGGTGAGCGACGGATAGCCGTAGAGCAGGTTGTTGTACTTGCCGAGCTGGTCCTGGCTGTTGGCCGGCCGCTTGCCCAGCAGCTCGAACTGCGCGATGTCGAGCACGTTCGTCAGGCCGTTCTCGCCCGGCGGCAGGATGCTCATCGCCTGCCCGTCGGCGTAGTCGTCGGCCCGGTACGCGTGTGACGGTGCGGACGCGCCCGCCGGGCCGTCGAGCGGCACGAGCACCGCGCCGGTCAGCGCGGCGCAGGCGGCCGCAGCGAGAAGGACCCGGGACTGACGGCGCACAGCGACCTCCGAACGAGAACCTGTTCCAAAAACTCTCCTGGTCTATATACGCGAGGTCGGGCGAGATGTCGCATCGAGACATCGGGCAGGATCGGGACATGGGCGAACAGCCGAGCGGGCGGCCGGGCCGGTCCGAGCCGACCCGGCGTCGACGGCGGCGCCGGGCGACCGCTGAGCAGGGACCGCCGCCGGATCCCGCCGCCGCACCCCCAGCCGCGGCGCCCTCGTCGCCGGCCACCCCGCCCTCGCGCTCCCCCGCGCCGGCCAAGCCGGCCGTCAAGCCGGACAAGCCGCGCCGCCGCGACTCCGGCACCGATCGCGGGATGCGCGACATCGTCGGCGCCGGCCGCTCGCAGCTCGGCGTCAGCGGTGCGCTGCGCGGGCGGGACGTCAACCGGCCGACCGACGACGACGTCGCCCAGGCCGAGCAGGAGGTCGTGATCGTCCGGCGGAACTGGAAACCGGACGACCGCTGAATCAGCTCGTCTCGTGGCCGACGATCGCGCCGGTGGTCTCGTACTCGGCCAGCTGGGCGATGCGCCGCTGGTGCCGCTCACCCTGCGAGAACGGGGTGGCGAGGAAGAGGTCGACGAAGCGCAGCGCGTCCTCTACCGGGTGGTTCCGGCCGCCGATGCTCATGACGTTGGCGTCGTTGTGCTCGCGGGCCAGCCGCGCGGTGTCGTCGCTCCAGACCAGCGCGGCCCGGATGCCGGTGACCTTGTTGGCCGCGATCTGCTCGCCGTTGCCGGAGCCGCCGATGACGATGCCGAGGCTGCCCGGGTCGGCCACCGTGCGGGCCGCGGCCGCGATGCACGGCGCCGGGTAGTCGTCCTCCGGATCGTAGGTGTGGGCCCCGCAGTCGACGACCTCGTGGCCGCGGCCGGTCAGGTGCTCGCTGATCCGGGCCTTCAACTCGAAGCCGGCGTGGTCGCTGCCGAGGTACACGCGCATGCCGAAATCATCGCAGCCCGTGGGCTCGCCCGAGCAGCCTGGGACCATGGAGGCGTGGTGATCGCCCTCGACCGGCCGACCGGCTCGGCCGTGCTGACCCAGTGGACCCCGCAGCCGGTGGCGATCACGCTCGCCGTGCTGCTGGTGGCCGGATACGTGCGCGGCCTGCGCCGAGTCTCGAAGCCGTGGCCGGCCGGCCGCACCGTCCTGTTCGGCCTCGGCGTCCTGCTGCTCGTCGTCGCGAGTTGCGGCTTCCTGCAGGTCTACGCCGACGACCTGTACTGGGTGTGGACGACGCAGATGCTGGTGCTCTGGCTGCTGGTGCCGATCCTCGTGCTGTCCGGCCACCCCGTGCAGCTCGCCCGCGCCGTCCGCGGCCCGGACAGCCGGCTCGAGCGGGCGCTGCGCTCCCGGTTCGTGAAGGTGATCAGCAACCCGCTGGTCGGGCCGGCCCTCGTCCCGCTGCTGTCGTTCGTGCTGTTCTTCGGACCGCTCCCGGCCTGGACGATCGAGTCGGCACCGGTCGGGTGGCTCGTCCAGCTCGCCCTGCTCGTCGTCGGCGCGGCGATGGTGCTGCCGCTCGTCGGCCTGGACGAGGACGCCGGGTCGCTCGCCGTCGGGCTCTCGCTCGCGATCGGGTCGTTCGAGCTGGTGCTGGACGCCCTGCCCGGCGTGATCCTGCGGCTGCGGACCGGGTTGGTGACGCCCTGGTTCGACCACCGCCACCTGCACTCGTGGACGCCGGATGCGCTGCACGACCAGCGGATCGCCGGCGCGATCCTGTGGTGCATGGCCGAGCTGATCGACCTGCCGTTCCTGCTGCTCGTCTACCGCCGGTGGCTGCGGGCCGACGCCCGCGACGCCGCCCGGGTCGACGCGGTGCTCGAGGCCGAGCGGGCCGCCCGGCGCGGGCTCGAGGACGAGGACGCGCCGCGCCCCGACGAGCCGCAGGTCGAGCGGGACGCGCCCTGGTGGCTCAGCGATCCGGCGATGCAGCAGCGGCTGCGGCGCCGGGGCTGAACGCCCACGCGCCCGTGCTGTCCCGGCCCAGCTCGTGCACGGCAACGGCGGCGCTGACCGGGACGGCGCCGTACACGTGCGGGAACGCCGTCCCGCGGCCGTAGCTGTCCTCGACGACGAGCGGGGCCGTCAGCGCGGCCGGATCGAGCTCCACGACCGCGAGCGCCCGCGCGTCGGCGTAGTGCCGGTTCGCGCTGCCGGCCACCTGGTCGGCGAAGGACAGGTGCACGAACCCCTCGGCCGCCAGGGAGTCGGGCCGGTACCAGCCCGACCGGGGCCAGGCGTCCGGGGCGACGAGGTGGAAGACCGGCGCGACCGGGACGAGGCGCGGCCGCTTGGCGGTGATGCCGTCACCGGACGAGCGGCCGCGGGCCCGCCGCAGCAGCCACGGGGCGACCGTCCCGCCCAGCCAGCGGGCCTCGCCGCCGACGCGGCGCAGCGCCCCGCGCGGTGCCGCCACCGGCAGCGGGTCGCTCCAGTGCTCGTAGCCGCGGAGCCCGATCGTGTCGGCGAACGCGGCCGCGATGAGGGCATGGCCGAGCGGGTTGGCGTGGATCCGGTCCGGGCTCCAGATCCGCAGGTCGGTGCCCACCCCGCGGTCGGCGAAGTCGACCACCAGCGCCCCGCGGGCCCGCGCCACCTCGCGGATGCCGTCGTTGTAGGCCACCACCCGCGGGGCGAGCCGCCGCAGCACCGGGGCGATCTCGGCGAGGTCCGGGAAGGTGTTGGTCAGCACCGTCGCGCCGGTCTCCCGCAGCGCGGCGAGCATCGCGTCCAGGTGTGCGACCGTCGTATCGACGTCGAAGCCCGGGCGCAGCAGGTCGTTCAGGCCGCCCATGACGGTGGCGATGTCGGGCTGCATCGCGAGCGCGGCGTCGAGCTGCTCGGCCCGGATCGCCCCGATCAGCTTCCCGCGGACGGCGAGGTTGGCGTACTGCAGGTGCGGGCTGGCATCGGCGAGGATCTCGGCGAAGCGGTCGGCCCAGCCGCGGTACCCGCCGCGCCCGTCGGGGTCCAGCAGACCCTCGCTCTGGCTGTCCCCGATGGCCACGAATCGCTCGAACCGCACCCGCACATGGTCCTACGGTGGGTTTCATGGGTTGGCGGGAGGTCGATGACCGCGTCTACGTGCGCCGGCACGAGTCGTTCGATCTGAACGTGGGGCTCGTCGTCGGCCAGGGTGGTTGTCTGCTGATCGACACCCGCGAGCACCTCGCGGCGGGCCGGGAACTGGCGGCGGCCGTGCGCGAGGTGACCGCGGAACCGTGGACGGTCGTGAACACGCACGCGCACTTCGACCACTTCCTCGGCAATGCCGCCTTCGTCCCCGGCGACCTGTGGGCCCTCGACCGGTGCCGGGACGTGGTCGCCCGGTTCGGCGCCGTGCAGCGGCAGGTCGCGAGCCATCTCGCCCGCCGGGCCGGGGACGACCGGCAGGCGATCGAGATCGATGCCTCCCCGGTCGTGCCGCCTAACCGCACGTTCGCCGCGCCGCGGGCCGGACTGGACGTCGGCGGCCGCCCGGTGACGCTGCACCATCTCGGGCGCGGGCACACGGACAACGACATCGTGGTGAGCGTCGACGACTGCGCCGCGGTGTTCGCCGGTGACCTCGTCGAGGAGGGGGCGCCGCCGGCCTTCGAGGACGCCTACCCGATCGAGTGGGTCGCCACCCTGGGTGCCCTGCTCGACGTGGTGTCCGGCGCGGTCGTCCCCGGGCACGGGGACGTCGTCGACGCCGCGTTCGTGGCCGAGCAGCGGGACCTGCTGGAGCGGGTGGCGGCGGTCGCCCGCACCGACGGGGCCAGCGTTCCTGGCCTGCCCGCCGAGGTCGCGACGGTGGCGCTGACCCGGGCCCGGGCCGAACTGATCGGGTCGGTGCACCGGCCGAGCCCGGAAGAGGTGTTGGCGCGCTTCGGGATCAGCTGAGCGCGGCGTAGGCCGCCTCGACGAGGGCGTAGGCGCGGCGGTCGCCGAGCGCGGGACGGGTCAGGTTCGGGAGGTAGGCGAGCGCCACCCCGGCCTCGAGGTCGCCGATGCCGAGCGCGCCGCTCGCACCCGGGTGGCCGAACGCCCCGGGGCGCGCGGCCCGCGGCAGGTACATGTTGGCCGAGGCCCGCATGAAGCCGAGGCCGAAGGCGGTCTCGCTGACGAGCGTCCGGTCCGGTCCCCGCACCCGCTCCCGGGTCGCGTCCCGCACGGTCGCCCGGCCCAGCAGCGTGCCGTCGACGAGGCGGCGGTAGAAGTCGGCGAGGCCCCGCGCGGTCGTGACCAGCCCGGCGGCCGGCCAGCCCGCGGTCAGCAGCGCCGGCTTGTTGAACGAGGCCGCCGGGTTGCCGGTACTGCGGGTCATGGGCGAATCCGGGTCCTGGCTGGCCGCGACCACCTGGTGCACGACGTCGGCCGGCGCCGGGCGGTCGGCGGCCTTGAGGGGGCGACCGGCCGAGATGCGGGCGAGGGCCGGGATCCGGTCGGCCGGCACGCCCAGCCAGAGATCGGGCGCGATCTCGTCCCGGACGAAGTCGCCGACCGGGCCGCCGGACCGCCGCCGCACGTACTCGCCGGCGAGCCAGCCGAAGGTCAGCGCGTGATAACCGTGGGCCGTGCCCGGTGCCCACTCCGGGGCCTGGCCGGCGAGCTGCTCGGCCATGGCGACCGGGTCGGCGGCCTCCTCGGCGCCCATCGGCCGGTCGAACGCCGGCAGCCCGGCCTGGTGGGTGAGCAGGTGCTCGAGCGTCGTCGCGTCCTTGCCGAGCCGGCCGAATCCGGGCCACCAGGCGGTCACCGGGTCGGCGAGGCCCGGGCCGCCTCGCTCGAGCAGCAGCAGCGCCGCGGCCGCGGTCACCGCCTTGGTGCAGGAGAACGTGACGCAGGCGGTGTCGCGCATCCAGGGCCGGCCCGTCCGCTCGTCGGCCACCCCGCCCCAGAGGTCGACGACGAGGCTCCCGTCGACGAACACGGCAACGGACGCGCCCAGGTCGGCGCCGCGGGCCAGGTTGCCGTCGAAGGCGTCACGGACGCCGGCGAAGGCCGGATCGCAGTGCCCTTCACTCATCCGCTGAGGCCGAGGTAGCGGGTCATCACCTTGAGCTGGTGGTCGAAGTAGGCGTCGTAGTCGGTGACCGCGTTCACGAGGCGGCCGAAGAGCTCGAAGCTGATCGTGCCGAACAGCAGCGCCCACATCGTCATCCCGCGGGCGAGCAGCGACGCGGGCAGCTCCTCGAAGCCGGGGGTGTCCCGGATCGCGTCGAGGTCGGCCCGGACGACCTTCGGCAGGCGGTCGGACGGGGCCTCGAGCACGCCCCGGGCCACGCCGTCGCGCAGGATCCCCATCGCCAGGTACACCGGGCGCGACGCCGGCTCGATGGTGTCCGGTGGGGCGGCGTAGCCGGGCACCGGGCTGCCGTAGAGCAGCGCGTATTCGTGCTGGTTCTCGCTCGCCCAGGCCCGGGCCGCCCGGCCGACCGCGGTCCACCGCCCGGCCAGGTTGCTGCGGGGCACCGCGGCCTCGGCCTCCTCGATGGCGTCGGCCAGGGCGGTGTAGGCGTCAAGGATCAGGGCGGTCAGCAGGTCGTCCCGGCTGGCGAAGTACCGGTAGACGGCCGAGGAGACGACGCCGAGATCCCGGGCCACCGCCCGCAGGGAGAGGTTCGGCCCGTCGACGGCCAGGTGGTCGCGGGCGATCTGCTTGATCTGCTCGATGGTGTCCAGCCGCGCCTGGGCCCGGGGCGTCAGTGCCGGTGGCTCGCTCACCTCCGCGAGTCTGCCACGCGAAGGCGACAAAGCGAGAGCACTGCTCCCGCTTTGTCGCGACAATTGCTCAGTCGAACTGAGGGCTCTCGGTACGGGTGCGCTTCAGCTCGAAGAAGTACGGGTAGGACGCGAGCAGGCGGGTGCCGTCCCAGATGCGGGTGGCCTCCTCGCCCCGGGGGATGCGGGTGAGCACTGGGCCGAAGAAGGCCACCCCGTCGACGTGGATGGTGGGCGTCCCCACGTCCATGCCCACCGGGTCCATGCCCTGATGGTGCGATTTGCGCAGGAGGTCGTCGTAGTCGGTCGAGCCGGCCGCGTCGGCGAGGTCGGTCGGCAGCCCGACCTCCTCGAGCGCCTCCACGTACAGCTCGCGGTTGAACTCGCGCCCCTCGTTGTGCCGCTTGGTGCCGAGCGCGGTGTAGAGCGCCGCAAGCACCTCGGTGCCGTGGGCCTGCTCGGCGGCGATGCAGACGCGCACCGGCCCCCAGCCCCGGCCGAGCATCTCCCGGTAGTTCTCCGGGAGGTCGTCGCGCCCCTCGTTCAGCAGCGACAGCGACATGACGCGGAACGTGAGATCGATGTCGCGTTCCTTCTGCACCTCGAGGATCCAACGCGAGCTGACCCAGGCGAAGGGGCACAGCGGATCGAAGTAGAAGTCGACGACCGGACGCCCACTCGGGGCCGAAGTAGTAGTCACATCAACCACGTTAGCGCGGCCCGCGGGCCACCGCACCCTTCGCCCGATTTGCGCGGGCGCGTTCCGGCGCCCGCCACCGCGCGGGCGCAGCGAGCGGCCGAGAACGAAGCCGGCTCCCGGCGGACTAGGCCAGCGCGGCGAGCGCCTGGTCGGCGTGCAGGTCCATGTTGAGCTCGCTGTGGATCGCCTTGACGACCGTACGGTCGATGCCGATCACGAAGGTCCACCGCTTCACCGGGGCGCCGACCCGCTGCCCGAGCCGGCCCCGCTGGACGCCGAAGATCTCGGCGACCCTGCCGTCCACGTCGGCCAGCAGCGGGTAGTCGAAGCCGTGTTTGTCGGCGAACTGCTTCTGCTTGGCGACCGAGTCGCGGCTGATCCCGATCCGCTGCGCGCCGGCCGCTGCGAATTCCGCACCGAGGTCGCGGAAGTGGCAGGCCTCCTTCGTGCACCCGGTCGTCATCGCCGCCGGGTAGAAGAACAGGACGACCGGCCCGGCGACCAGCAGTTCGGAGAGCCGGCGCGGCTTCCCGTCCTGGTCGGGCAGTTCGAAGTCGGGGACGAGCTCACCTTCACGCATGAGCCACACCGTAATAGCGCTCATCGGATTGCCGAGCGACATGAAAGACTTCTCGCAAAACTGGCCGCCTTGGATCCGGTGGCCACTTGCAACACGAATCGTTCCCGCCTCCTACAGGAGTGACACCGCCCGTGGCCGTACCGAACCTGACCCGCGATGATGCCCGCGCCCGCGCCGAGCTGCTGCGCGTCCAGTCCTACGACGTCGCGCTGGACCTCACCGACGGCGGCGGCAAGCCGTCGGAGCGGACGTTCCGGTCGACGACCACGGTGCACTTCACCGCCCGGGCCGGGGCCGAGACGTTCATCGACGTCATCGCCGACCGGTTCCACTCGGTCACCCTGAACGGCCGCGAGGTCGACGTCACCGGGTACCGCCCGCAGGACGGCATCGGGCTGACCGGACCTCGCCGACGACAACACGCTCGTCGTCGACGCCGACCTGCTCTACACGAACACCGGCGAGGGGCTGCACCGCTTCGTCGACCCCCTCGACGGCGAGGTGTACCTCTACTCGCAGTTCGAGACCGCCGACGCCAAGCGCATGTACGCCTGCTTCGACCAGCCCGACCTGAAGGCGACGTTCACCTTCCACGTCACCGCGCCCGAGCACTGGGAGGTCTCGTCCAACGGCCGGGTCGAGCGCGTCGAGGAGCTGCGGGCCGGCAAGCTCGTGCACTTCGCGCACCACGCCGCGGATCAGCCCGTACATCACCGCCCTCGTCGCCGGCCCGTACCACGTCGTCACCGACTCGCCACGACGGCATCGACCTCGGCCTGTGGTGCCGCAAGACCCTCGCCAAGCACCTCGACCCGGAGAACCTGTTCGAGATCACCAAGCAGGGCTTCGACTGGTACCACGCAGAACTTCGGCGTCGCGCTACGCCTTCGACAAGTACGACCAGCTGTTCGTCCCCGAGTTCAACGCCGGGGCGATGGAGAACGCCGGCTGCGTCACCTTCCGCGAGGACTACGTGTTCCGCAGCAAGGTCACCGACGCCCGCTACGAGCGGCGGGCCGAGACGATCCTGCACGAGATGGCGCACATGTGGTTCGGCGACCTCGTCACCATGCGCTGGTGGGACGACCTGTGGCTCAACGAGTCCTTCGCCACGTACGCGTCGGTGCTCTGCCAGACGAGCGCGACCCGCTGGCCGGACGCCTGGGCGACCTTCGCCAACATCGAGAAGACCTGGGCCTACCGCCAGGACCAGCTGCCCTCGACCCACCCGATCGCCACGGACGCTCCGGACGTGCAGACCGCCGAGGTGAACTTCGACGGCATCACCTACGCCAAGGGGGCGAGCGTGCTCAAGCAGCTCGGCGCGTACGTCGGGGTCGACGCCTTCCTGGCCGGACTGCGCGAGTACTTCACCGACCACGCGTACGGCAACACCACCCTCGCCGACCTGCTGCGGGCCCTCGAGCAGTCGTCCGGCCGCAACCTCGGCGACTGGTCGAAGCTGTGGCTCGAGACCGCCGGCATCAGCACGCTGCGGGCCGACTTCACCGTCGACGCCGACGGCACCTTCACGGCCTTCGACGTCGTGCAGTCGGCCCCGACCGACACCGCCGCATCCAACACGCTGCGCCCGCACCGCCTCGCGGTGGGCATCTACGACGAGCGGGACGGTCGGCTCGTGCGTACCGACCGGATCGAGCTCGACGTCAACGGTGAGCGCACCCCGGTCGCCGAGCTCGTGGGGCGCGCGCAGCCGGCCCTGCTGCTGGTCAACGACGACGACCTCACCTACTGCAAGCAGCGCCTGGACGAGAAGAGCCTGCAGACGCTGCGCTCGGGCGGCATCGCCCGGCTCGACTCCCCGCTGCCGCGGGCCCTGTGCTGGTCGGCGGCCTGGGACATGACCCGGGACGGCGAGCTCGCCACCCGCGACTACATCGCGCTCGTCGTCGCCGGCGCCGCTCAGGAGACCGACATCGGCGTCATGCAGTCACTGACCCGGCAGGCCCTGCGCGCCCTCGAGATCTACGCCGACCCGGCCTGGGCCCCGCAGGGCTACGCCGCCCTCGCCCAGGCCGCCCTCGCCGCGCTCGAGTCGGTCACGCCCGGTTCGGACCACCAGCTGGCCTGGGTGCACGCCTTCATCGGCTCGGCCCGTACCGACGAGCACGTCGCCAAGCTCCGCGCGCTGCTCGACGGCAGCGGTGCGCCGTCCGGCCTCGCGGTCGACGACGACCTGCGGTGGGCGATCGTCCAGGCCCTCTCGGCCCTCGGGGCGGCCGGGACGGACGAGATCGAGGCCGAGCTCGAGCGCGACCCGTCGGCCGCCGGCCAACGGCACGCCGCCACCGCCCGGGCCCTGCAGCCGACCGCCGAGGCCAAGGCCGAGGCCTGGCGGCTCGCCGTCGAGGACGAGTCGTTGCCGAACGCGATGCAGGAAGCCGTGATCGCCGGGTTCTCCCACCCGACCCAGGGCGCGCTCGTCGCCCCGTACGTCGAGCGGTACTTCGGCGACGTCCGCGGCGTGTGGGAGCGCCGCACCAGCGAGCTGGCCCAGAACGTCGTGGTCGGCCTCTTCCCCACCTGGACCTCGACGATCACACCGTCGACCGTCGACGCCGCCGACGCCTTCCTGGCCGACCCGGACGTCCCGACGGCCCTGCGCCGCCTGGTCAGCGAGGGGCGCGCTGACGTCGTCCGGGCCCTCAACGCCCGCGCGGCCGACACCGCCTGACGGCCTCCGGCCGCGCGCCCTCGTCGCGGGCGCGCGGGCCGCTCATTCTGGCGCGCCATATACGTTCGGTGTTAGTTTTCGGTAACGCGTCGGGGGCTGCTGCGTTACCAACCGCGGACGGGGTTCGTTGAACCCCCTGCCGGAACCACAGCTCCACCGAGAGAAGCGACGATGACGTCAGCCCCACCGCCGCGCCGTCCGCGACCGGGCCCGCGCCGCCCGCTCGGCGCGCCCGCCGCCGCGACCCGGCCGCGGCCGGCCGCTGCAGCCACTCCGCCCGCCCCGCCCGAGCTCCCCGCGCCGCCGACCCGCGGCGTGGTCGTCATCGGCGACGACACGATCCGCGTCCCCGGCTTCGCTGCCCTCCTGCACCGCCACCCCAAGCTGACGCAGCGCAGCGCCCTCGGCGCCATCGCCACCGGCATCACCCTGTTCGTCGTCGCCGGGGTCACCACCCCGCTCGCCGGCGCGAACATCGCCAAGCCCGCCGCCCGGACGACACCCCCGATCACCGCGGCGGTGCCCGTCCGGCCCGATCTCCCGCTGGAAACCACTGCCCCGGCGGCGGCGAAGGTGCTGGACGCCAAGCCGGCGCGCGTCAAGAAGAAGGCGCCGGTCGGTCACGGCGTCATCAGCGGGCTGGCCGCCAACGGCATCCCGAACGTCGCATTGAACGCCTACCGGGTGGCGGCCGCCCGGATGGGCAACGTGTCGCCCGGCTGCGGCATCGACTGGGCGCTGCTGGCCGGGATCGGCCGCGAGGAGTCCGACCACGGACGCTTCGCCGGGGCCGTGCTGCACGCCGACGGCGTCTCGACGCCCGCGATCATCGGCCCCGCCCTCGACGGCGTGCACTGGGATTACATCCCGGCGCCGGCGAACGGCCTCGCCCTGGACGGCGACGCCAAGTTCGCGCACGCGCTCGGCCCGATGCAGTTCATCCCGTCGACCTGGGCCATCTACGGCACCGACGCCACCGGCGACGGCCGGGCCGACATCTTCAACATCAACGACGCCGCCCTCGGGGCCGCCCGCTACCTGTGCGCGGCCGGCGGCAACCTGCGCACGCACGCCGGGCAGGTCCGGGCCGTGCTCTCCTACAACCACTCCGACCAGTACCTCGCGCAGGTGCTGGCGCTGGCCGACGCCTACCGCCGCGGCATCCCGATCACCGGCATCCCGCTCGGCATCACCAGTGGCCCGCTACCCAAGGTGACCGACACCGGCTACATCCCGCCGGCCAACCCGGGGGCCCCGACCGCCGTCGACAAGTCCGGCAAGAGCTCGCCCACGTCCAAGCCCGCGCCGCACAGGTCGAGCTCGGCACCGAGCCGGGCGAAGACGTCCACCGCGAAGGCGGCCCCGAGCACCGGGGCGAGCTCGGGGACGAAGACGACCGCACCAGCGCCGTCCGGCTCCACCTCCACCTCGGCGCCGAAGCCGACGCCGACGAGCAGCAGTCCGTCACCGACGAGGAGCTGCAACCCCCTGCAGATCTTCTGCAAGCCCTGACCGGCTCACCGGCAAGCCGTTGGGGCGCGGGGCCGTCGGTCAGCGGGGGCCGGCGGAGTCGGCCAGCATGCGCAGGCCGGTGGCGATGCCACCGGTGAGGTCGCCGTTGGTGAACGACGCGCGCATCGCGAGCGCGGCCAGGGCACAGGCGCGGTTCGGCAGGCGCTTGGCCGACTGCGGCCCGGTGACGATGTGCAGCAGCCGCTGCCCCGGCGACACCGCGACCAGCACGGACGAGTCGTCCAGGCTCTCGAACAGCGCCTCGGCGTGGGCCCGGGCCGGGGCCTTGAAGTCGCCGACGTAGACCGAGAACGTCAGGCCCGTCTCCCGGCTCGACAGCGTCAGCGCCTCGTCGATGCGGGCCAGCTGACGGACGGTGAAGGGGCCGCCGTCCGCGGCCTGGCCCTGCGGGCCGTACTGCAGTTCGTGCCCGGCCTTGGCCGAGGTTGCGAGCTCACCACTCACCGCTGGCACCCCCCACCGCAGTCGTGGCCCCGCGGCCCTCGCTCGACCCGACGACCTCCGGGTGCGGGACGTACCAGGACGGCGGGTAGGTCCACGCCTTGCCCGGGCGGTACCGGTTCGGCTGGCGGACCAGGGACTTGCCGTAAACGGCGAGGCCGAGGAACGCGATGATGCCGGCCGGAATGCCGACGAACACCAGCACGGTCTGCACGACTGTCACGGGGTCACGGTATCGAACCGGGCTGTGACTTCAGACGGCGGGCGCCACCGCGACATCGCCGTGCCCGCCCAGCCTCAAGTACTGCGCCCAGGACGGTTCGCGGGTCGTCCACCCCATGACGACCGCGACGGTCGGCGACGGCTGCACCGGCGCCACCCGCAGGTGCCAGCCGAGCTCGGCGAGCAGCCGGTCGCCCTTGCGGTGGTTGCAGCGGGCGCAGGCGGCCACGACGTTGGTCCACACATGCGGACCGCCCCTCGAACGGGGGCGGACGTGGTCGATCGTGTCGGCCCGGGCTCCGCAGTAGACGCACGCGTGCCCGTCCCGCTCGAGGACAGCCCGGCGGGTGAGCGGCACCTCCCGGCGGTACGGCACCCGCACGAACCGGGACAACCGGACCACGGTCGGGATCGGCAGGCTCAGCCGCTCGCTATGCATGTAGTCGTCGCTGGCCTCGACGACCACGGCCTTCTCGGCCAGCACGAGGACGACCGCGCGGCGCAACGGCACGACGCACAACGGCTCGTACGTCGCGTTGAGCACCAATGCCGCGCCCATCCGCACACCTCCGTTGAGCACAGTCAACCCGACGCGGGCCGCCTGTGCACGCAGAATCCTCGACCGGCGGGCACCGGAAGCGAGGGGCAGAGCACATCCAGCGACGCGCCACGTCGCCCCGTCCCCGCCCCTGCTGGCAAGGTGGGGCGGATGAGTAGCACCCAGTCGACGCAACTGAGCGCACTTCCGAAGTTCTGGCACGAGCACAGCAAGGTGCTCATCGAGATCCCGATCCGAATCGTCGTGATCATCCTGGTATCGCTCATCCTCCGAGCGGTGCTGAAGCGGCTGATCGACCGGGCGGTGCGGCCGGTGCGGGGGGAGACGCCGCGCATCCTGCGCCCGTTCAAGGAGCGGCTCGAGGGCAGCTCGTTCCTCGAATCGGCCGGCCTCGTCTCCGAGCGCCGCTCGCAGCGCGCCGCCACCCTGGGCTCGGTGCTGAAGTCCGCCGCCTCGGCGACGATCTTCGTCATCGCCTTCCTGCTCATCCTCAGCGAGCTGCAGATCAACCTGGCCCCGTTCATCGCCGGCACGTCCATCGTCGGCGTCGCGCTGGGCTTCGGCGCGCAGAACATCGTCAAGGACTTCCTCGCCGGCATGTTCATGCTGCTCGAGGACCAGTACGGGGTCGGCGACGTCATCGACTTCGAGAAGGCGAGCGGCACGGTCGAGGCGGTCGGCCTGCGCTCGACCCGGCTGCGGGACGTCAACGGCACGGTCTGGTACGTCCGCAACGGCGAGGTCGTGCGGGTCGGCAACAAGAGCCAGGGCTTCGCCCAGGTCGTGCTGGACGTGCCGATCGACGCCTGGGCCGATGTGGACAAGGCCTCGGCCGCGATGCGGGCCGTCTCGAGCGAGCTGGCCGACGAGGAGGACTGGTCGGGCGTCTTCCTGAGCACGCCCGAGGTCCAGGGCGTCGAGTCGATGACCCGCGAGGAGACGGTGATCCGGCTGGTCGCCAAGGTGCGTCCGCTCGAGCAGTGGCGGACGGCCCGGGAGCTGCGCCGACGCATCCGCGACCGCCTCGAGCGGCTCGACATCGACGCCCACGTGCCCCCGGCCAGCGTCACGCCCCCGCCGGCCCCGCCCACCGACACGTCGGCGCCCCCGGCCACGCCGGAGTCGGACTCCCAGCCCTCCTCCTCCGGCTGAGTCGACAGCGCCACTCAACTGTGGGTGCCCCGGGGGGCGAGTCAGCTGTGGGTGCGCCGGGGCGCCACTCAACTGTGGGTGCCCCGGGGGGCGAGTCAGCTGTGGGTGCGCCGGGACGAGTCAACTGAGTGCGGCGACGGCCTCGCCCACCGCGCGGTGCAGGGTCGGGAAGGCGTAGTGCATCGTCCGCAGCTTCTGCACCGGCACCTCGGCGTGGACGGCGAGGGTGAGCATGCCCAGCAGCTCCCCGCCGTAGGGCGAGACGACGGTGGCGCCGACGAGGACGCCGCGGTCGGCGTCCTCGATCAGCTTGATGAAGCCGTCGTTACCCGGGCCGTGGATCCAGCCGCGCGTGTTCGACCCGATCTGCTGGCGGCCGACCCGGACGGTCAGCCCCTGGTCGCGGGCCTGCTGCTCGGTGAGCCCGACCCGGCCGACCTCTGGGTCGGTGAAGGTCGCCCAGGCAATGCCGTGGTACCCGCCGAACGGCTCGTCCTGCCCGAGCAGGTGCGCGGCGAGCACCCGGGCCTGCCAGACGGCCACGTGGGTGAAGGCCCCCCGCCCGGTGATGTCGCCGATCGCGAAGACGTTGTCGCGGACCTGCATGTGCTCGTCCACGTCGAGGCTGCGCGCCTGCGGGTCGAGCCCTACGGTCTCGAGCCCGATGTCGGAGAGGTTGGGGCGGCGGCCCGCGGCCACCAGCAGCTTCTCCCCCGTGGCCGTGGTCCCGTCGGCGAGGGTGACCACGACACCGTCGCCGCCGCGGGCCACCGACTGCACGCCCACCCCCTGCCGGACGGTGATGCCTTCCCGCTCGAACACCTCGGCGACGACCTGTCCGGCCTCCGGCTCCTCGGGCATCAGCAGGTGCGGCGCCGCCTCGATCACGGTGACCGCGGTGCCGAAGCGCCGGAAGCCCTGGGCGAGCTCGCAGCCGATCGCGCCGCCGCCGATGACCACCATCGAGCGCGGGGCCACCGGGGCCTTCACGATCTCCCGGTTCGTCCAGACGAGCTCGTCCACCCCGCGCGGGAGGTCGGCCAGCCCGTCGATCGGCGGCATCGCCGGGGCGGTGCCGGTCGCGATGCAGACGTCCTCGGCCGTGTGCGTCTCGGCGCCCACCCGGACGACCAGCCGGCCGGCGCCGTCCCGGCCGGCCAGCCGGCCGGCACCGTGGACGATCGTGGCGCCCTTGCCCTCGAGCCGCTCGACGGCCACCCGGTCGTCCCAGTCGTCGGTGGCCTCGTCGCGGATGCGGCGGTGCACCGGCGCGAAGTCCGGCTCGTCGCTCGCCCGCCCGGCCAGCTGGTCGACCCGGCGCGACTCGGCCAGGGTCCCGGCCGCGCGCAGGATCATCTTCGACGGGATGCACCCGTAGTACGGGCATTCGCCGCCGACCAGGTGCGGGTCGACGCCCAGCACCGACCGGCCGCCTTCGGCCATCTTGCCGGTGAGTTCCTCGCCGCCCGGCCCGAGCCCCAGAACGATCAGATCGAAGTCCATCGGATGACCGTATCGAGGCCTCGGCAACAATGGAGGGGTGACGGGATTACCGGACGGAGATGGCCGCGCGGACACGTTCTACGCCGCGGTCGGCGGCGAGGACACCTTCCGGCGGCTTGTCGACGCGTTCTACGCCGGCGTGGCCGACGACCCGGTGCTCCGGCCGCTCTACCCCGAGGACGATCTCGGGCCGGCCGCGGACCGCCTGCGGATGTTCCTGATGCAGTACTGGGGCGGGCCGACCACGTACTCCGAGCAGCGGGGGCACCCGCGGCTGCGGATGCGGCACGCGCACTTCCCGATCGGCAGCGAGGCCCGCGACGCCTGGCTGCGCAACATGCGCCGGGCGCTCGACACGATCGACCTGCCCCCGGCCTACGAGCAGGTGCTCTGGGACTACCTGACCTCGGCCGCCGACTCGCTGCGCAACCTCGCCGGCTGAGGGCTCGACCGGGCGCGCCGGGCGGTCAGGCACAATGTCGCGGTGACTTTAAGCGCTTTCGGTGAGCGGCCCTGGTGGGCGTCCGCGGTCTTCTACCAGATCTACCCGCGCAGCTTCGCCGACGGGAACGGCGACGGCACCGGTGACCTGATCGGGGTGCGCAAGCATCTGGATCACCTCGTCGATCTCGGGGTCGACGGCATCTGGCTCTCGCCGTTCTACCGGTCCCCGATGGCCGACGGCGGCTACGACGTCGCCGATCCCTGCGACGTCGACCCGCTGTTCGGCACCCTCGAGGACTTCGACGCGCTGCTGGCCGACGCCCACGACCGGGGTATCAAGGTCACCATCGACATGGTGCCGAACCACCTGTCCAGCGAGCACCCGTGGTTCCAGGCCGTGCTGGCCGGCGGCCCGGCCGCGCCCGAGCGGGCCCGGTTCATCATCCGTCCCGGCCGCGGCCCGAACGGCGCCGCGCCGCCGAACAACTGGCCGTCGGTCTTCGGCGGCCCCGCCTGGACCCGGCTGCCCGACGGCGAGTGGTACCTGCACCTGTTCGCAGCCGAGCAGCCCGACCTCGACTGGACCAATCCGGAGGTCCCGGCCGAGTTCGAGCGCATCATGCGGTTCTGGCTCGACCGCGGCGTGGACGGCTTCCGGATTGACGTCGCCCACTCGATGGCCAAGCCCGCGGGGCTACCCGACCTCGACCTCTCGCTCATGCCCGGACCCGATGACAGCCCGATGCCCGACATCCACGACATCCGCTGGGACCGTGACGGCGTGCACGAGTACCACCGGCTGTTCCGCCGCGTCCTCGACTCCTACCCGGGCGACCGGATGGCCGTCGGGGAGGCCTGGGTCGCCGACGACCAGCGCCTGGCGCTCTACGTCCGCCCGGACGAGCTGAACCTCACCTTCAACTTCGAGCTGGTCGAGGCGCGCTGGGGCGGGTTCCGGCCGGCGATCGAGCGCTCGATGGCGGCCCTGGCCGAGGTCGGCGCGCCCTGCACCTGGGTACTCGACAACCACGACGTCAACCGGGCCGCGACCCGCTACGGCGGCGGGGCCGTCGGCCTGGCCCGCGCACGCGCCGCGGCGCTCGTCCAGCTGTCGCTGCCCGGCGCGGCCTACATCTACAACGGTGACGAGCTCGGGCTGGCGAACGTGGACCTGCCCGACGAGGCGCTGCAGGACCCGACCTGGGAGCGCAGCGGGCACACCGAGCGCGGCCGCGACGGCGAGCGGGTGCCGCTGCCGTGGTCGGGGACCACGCCGCCGTTCGGCTTCACCGAGGGGGCGACCACCTGGCTGCCGATGCCGGCCGAGTGGGCGGCCTGGACCGTGCAGGCGCAGGAGGCCGACCCTGCCTCGGTCCTGCACATGTACCGGACCGCCCTGCGCCTGCGCCGCGAGCTCCCGGCCCTGCAGGGCACCGATCTCGAGTGGCTCGCCGCGCCGGCCGGCTGTCTCGCCTACCGGCGCGGCGATCTCTCGGTGTGGCTCAACGCCGGCGACGCCGCCGTCCCGCTGCCGGCCGGCGAGCTGGTGCACGCCTCCGGACCGGTCGACGGCGAGCTGCCGCCGGACACCGCCGTCTGGCTGCGCAGCTGATCCAGCCGACGGTCACGAGAACGCCACCCAGGCCCGGCGGGCCAGCGACTGCAGATCGCTGACCTGAAGCCCCGAGCTCGACATCGTCCAGATGTCGCTGCCGATGACGAGCGTCCGCACGATCCCGGAGTCGTAGCCGCCGGTCGGGCTGACCGCCGGGTTGCGGATCGTCCCGATCGTGCGCAGGTCGTTCGTGCCCACGCGCAGCACGACCGCGGCGCCGGACTGGCCCGGCTCCCACGAGTCGATCGGCACGACCGCCGTCCTCGTCGCCGCCCAGTAGAGGAAGGCGTGCGGGTCGATCGGCGTCTCCGACGGGGTGTGGCTGCGGGTCAGCTTCGCGATCCGGATCGGCCGGGCGGCGTCGGTGATGTCGAACAGCGACACCTGCAGGCCGGTCACCCGCTGCTGGGCGTCGACACTCTGGCCGATGCCGAGCAGCCGCCCGGTGCTGGTCGGGTGCAGGTAGTCGGAGTACCCGGTCACCTTGAGCTCACCGGCCCGCCGTGGATGCGCCGGGTCGTGCAGGTCGAGGACGTAGAGCGGGTCGACCGACTCGTAGGTGACGACGTAGGCGAGCGGGCCGAGGAAGCGCACCGCGTGCAGGCTCTCGCCGGCGCCGAGGCCACCGACCGAGCCCGTGCGCCGCAGGGTATCGGCGTTCAGCACGTAGACGGACGTGACCGCCTGCGTGCGGTACTGCGTGGTCACGACCCGCAGCGCGCCGTCGTACTCCGACATCGAGTACGAGTCGAGCAGCTGCCCGGGCACCCGCCCGGATCCCACGTAGCGCGGCGCTCCCGAGTCGCCGACGAAGAAGCGGTGCAGCTCGGTGTTCGCGCCGTCGCTGCTGCTGACGTACAGGCTCGACGTGCTCGCGTAGACGGTGGCGCCGTCGGCGGCGATCGAGATCGGCCGGGCATCGTCAAGGCTCGTCGCGAGGTCGAAGGAGAACACGGTGAGCATCGACTCGCCGGTGTACCGGACCGGGTGGCTCACCCGAGTGCAGGGGACGGTGTGCGTGGTTGCGACGCCGTCCTGGGTCGTCTGATAGGTCGGCAGCCAGGCACTCAGCGGGGCGCTCTGCACCACCTCGCGGTTGGCGGCGATGCGCTGCTTGGCCGTCCGGCGGTCCGACGGCACCGGGAAGGCCAGGCGAGGTGTGCTCGCGGCCACGACCCGGACCTCGCCACCGACCACGCGGGCGTCGACGTAGCCGGCGTTCGAGTGCAGCGTGCTGACGATGGTCGGCGGGCCGGCGATGTCGACGAGCAGGAAGGTGCTGCCGCCGCTGCTCGAGGCGATCCGCGGGCCGTAGTCGATCGGGCCGGGGCCCATCGCGCCGCCGTAGCGGATGCCGACGGCGCTACTGCCGAGCAGGACGAGCACCCGGTCGCCGGCGAGCATCAACTGCGCGTCCTGCGCGCCCGCGTACATGCCGAGGTCGAGCGTGGCGGTGACCTTGCGGGTCGCGGCGTCGACGACACGGAGCACACCGTTGCTGATGGCGACGACCCGCCGGCCGTCGGTCTTGACGACGTCGGGCTCGTCGATCCCGATCTCCTGGTCGTTGGTCGTGGAGTGGTCCGGGGTGCTCGCCACGCCACCCGCGGCGGCGTCGGCGCTCGCCGCGATCGGGGCCAGCTTGCCCCGCTGATCGACCCCCATCCCGTTGAAGTACGGGCCGCCGCCGATGTCCAGGCCGTTGGCGGTCACGTGCGCCGAGGTGTGCGACCGGAGCCCGCTGAGCATCGCGTCGCAGGTGGAGTAGGCGGCCAGGGTCAGGTGCTGAGGCACGGGTCCGACCGGGGCCGGGCCGGACGAGCTCGGCGACAGGGCGCCCTCGGGCGGCGCCGGTGCCGGCCCGGTCATGACCAGGCCGACGGTGACGACCACCGCGGCGGCGGCGGTGAGCCCGATGCCGAGGCCGTAGGGCCGGACCCGCCGCACTGCGCGGCGGGCGGCCGACCCGGGCCGGGCGGTCGCGGCGAGGTGGATGGCGGCGAGCGCCTCCTCCCCCTCGTCGGTCCCGGCCCAGCCGCGGTCGGCGTCGGTGGCGGGGCGGGCGGCGCGCAGCGCGCGCTCGAGTTCGTCGTCAGTCACGGGCCACCTCCGGCAGGCGGGGGGCCGGGTAGCTGACCGCGCGCAGGCGGTCGGCCAGCCGGCGGCGGGCGCGATGCAGGCGCACCGCGTACGCCGAGGGCGAGCAGCCGAGCGCCTCGGCCGCTTCCTCGGCGGTGAGCTCGTACCAGGCGCTGAGCGTCAGGACCTCGCGGTCGGTCGTGGACAGCTGGTCCAGGGCGGCGCTCAGGCCCGGTGCGGCCGAGTCGTCCGGGCCGGAGACCGGTTGGTGGGCCGCGATCCGGAGCGCGAGCCGGTCGCGGCGGCGATCACCGCGGCGGTTGTTGGCCAGCAGGCGCCGGGCGGTGCCCAGCAGCCAGCCGATCGGCGGCTCGGGCACGTCGGCGGCCTTGCGGAATGCGGTCACGAACACCTCCTGCAGCACGTCCTGCGCGGTCTCCGGATCGGTGCGGTGCAGCAAGTAGGCGAGCACGCGATCGGCATGGGCCCGGAACCAGGCGTCGAGCCTGGCCCGCCGGTCGACGTCGTCCACCCGCGGTCTCCTCGCTGCCGACTGGTGCGTCATCAGGTAGGTGTCCGGCACCGAGGCCGGGTCTTACACGCGGCCGCACATCGGCCGCACACCCGGATATGACGGGTCGGGGCCCGGAGTTGGTTGCAGCGACCCGGATCAGTGCAGGACGAGGCCGAGGCCCGGGCGCTCGAGGTAGACCGTGCCGTGCTCGGCGACGATCCGGACCCAGCGGCCGACGGCGTCGACGTACACGTGGCTGCCGGGTGGCAGGAAACCCATCCGGGTGATGGCGGTCAGGGCGCGCAGGGACACCTCGGCGGTGCGCCCGGCGTCGTCGTGGACGGTCAGCACCACCGAGTCGAGGAGGGCGTCGGTGACCGCGGCCCGGGGCTGCGCGCCCGGGACGCCTTCGCGTGCGGCAGCGTCCTGCAGGACCGCGGCGCCGCGGCGGACGAGGTCGCGTACGACCTGCTCCGGAACCGTCTCGATTCGGCGCCACCCGCTGACCGGCGGCAGGCCGGTGCGCCAGGCGGCGTCGTGCGCCGGGAGGGCGGTGCCGACGCCGTCCAGCCAGGCCAGCACGTCGGCCGCCCGGAGGGTGACGTCGAGTTCGTCGGGCCGGGCCGCCGCCCGGATGGTCCGGGAGACGAGGACGCCGAACGGCAGCCGGACGAGGACCATCGCGGCCTCGCCGGTGAGCCGGATCCGGGCCAGGCCGGCCGGGTCGAGAGCGACCGCGCGGCGAAGGACCGGCGCGAGGTCGTGCAGCGCCTCACGGTCGTCAGGTCGCAGCACGGCCGTCCTCGTCGGCGAAGCCGGCCAGGATCTCCCGCTCCTCGCCGGTGAGCCGGCGGGGGCGGTCGGTGGTGAAGTCGAAGGTGACGCACTGGGTAGAGGCCCGGGCGGCCAGCACGCCGTGGTCGTAGACCTCGTAGCGGACGGTGAACTGCGCGCCGCGGACGTTCTCGATCCACATCTCCAGGCGCAGCGGCTGCGGGTCGTACACGACCGGGCGGAGGTAGTCGATCTCATGCCGGGCGATCACCGTGCCTGAGGAGAAGCCTTCGTGCCGGTGGAAGAACATCGCGATGCGGGCCTGCTCGAGGTAGGCCAGGTAGGCGGAGTTGTTGATGTGCCGGTAGGCATCCATGTCCGACCAGCGCATGTGCACCTCGTGGACGAACCGACTCATGCGTTCCTCCCGGCCGGGCCCTCGACTGACACCCCGCCGGAGCTCTCCCCGATCTCGAGCCGGTCGCCCTCGTACGGCTCGATGGCGGGGTGGCCGCCGGGCATCAGTCGCGGGTGAGCTTGCGGTGCGTCACGGCGTGCGGACGGGCCGCCTCCGGGCCGAGCCGCTCGATCTTGTTCTTCTCGTAGGACTCGAAGTTCCCCTCGAACCAGAACCACTTGCCCGAGTTCTCGTCGTCGCCCTCCCAGGCGAGGATGTGCGTGGCCACGCGGTCGAGGAACCACCGGTCGTGGGACGTGATGACCGCGCACCCGGGGAATTCGAGCAACGCGTTCTCGAGCGAGCCGAGCGTCTCGACGTCGAGGTCGTTCGTCGGCTCGTCGAGCATCAGGACGTTGCCGCCCTCTTTGAGCGTCAGGGCCAGGTTCAGCCGGTTCCGCTCTCCGCCGGAGAGGACGCGCGACGGCTTCTGCTGGTCGGGACCCTTGAAGCCGAAGGCCGACACGTAGGCCCGCGAAGGCATCTCGACGTGCCCGACATTGATGTAGTCCAGCCCGTCGGAGACGAGTTCCCACACGTTCTTGCTCGGGTCCAGGCCGCCACGACCCTGGTCGACGTAGCTGATCTTGACCGTCTCACCGACGGTGAGGTCACCGGCGTCCGGCTGTTCCTGGCCGACGATCATCTTGAACAGCGTGGTCTTGCCGACGCCGTTGGGGCCGATGACGCCGACGATGCCACCGCGCGGCAGCGAGAAGGAGATGTTGTCCCAGAGCTGCTCGCCGTCGAAGCCCTTCGTCAGCCCCTTCGCCTCGACCACCACGTTGCCGAGCCGGGGGCCCGGGGGGATCTGGATCTCCTCGAAGTCGAGCTTGCGGGTCTTCTCCGCCTCGGCCGCCATCTCCTCGTAGCGCTGCAGCCGCGACTTGCTCTTGGCCTGGCGACCCTTCGCGTTCTGCCGCACCCAGTCGAGCTCGTCGAGCAGCCGGCGCTGCAGCTTCTGGTCCTTCTTGCCCTGCACCTCGAGGCGGGCGGCCTTCTTCTCCAGGTAGGTGGAGTAGTTGCCCTCGTAGGGGTAGGCGTGGCCGCGGTCGAGCTCGAGGATCCACTCGGCGACGTTGTCGAGGAAGTACCGGTCGTGCGTCACGGCGAGGACGGCGCCGGGGTACTTGGCGAGGTGCTGCTCGAGCCACTGCACCGACTCGGCGTCGAGGTGGTTGGTCGGCTCGTCGAGCAGCAGCAGGTCGGGCTGCTCGAGCAGGAGCTTGCAGAGCGCGACGCGCCGCCGCTCACCGCCGGAGAGGAAGGTGACCGGCGAGTCACCGGGCGGGCAGCGCAGCGCGTCCATCGCCTGCTCGATCCGGCTGTCGAGTTCCCAGCCCTCGGCGTGCTCGATCTTCTCCATCAGCTCGCCCTGCTCGGCGAGCAGCGAGTCGAAGTCGGCGTCCGGCTCGCCCATGGCGTTGGACACCTCTTCGAACCGGGCCAACGTGGCGCGCAGGTCGGCGACGGCGTCCTCGACGTTCTGCCGGACGGTCTTGGTCTCGTCGAGCGGCGGCTCCTGCTGCAGCAGGCCCACGGTGAACCCGGGCGAGAGCCGGGCCTCGCCGTTGGAGGCCTGATCCAGCCCGGCCATGATCTTGAGGACGCTCGACTTGCCGGCGCCGTTGGGGCCGACGACGCCGATCTTCGCCCCGGGCAGGAACGACAGGGTGACGTCGTCGAGGATCACCTTGTCGCCGTGCGCCTTGCGCACTTTGTACATGGTGTAGATGAACTGGGCCACGGTCCGTCCTTGCAGGCTCTACGGGTTGTCTTGCGGCGATCCGCCGGTTGCGTCCAGTGTCCCAGCCGCGTCGACCCGCACCCGACAGCCCCCTTCGGCAGCCGCGCCGGTCCGGCCGGCGGCCGTCTGTCCTCCGGCCCCGCACCCGCCCCTTCGCCCGATTTGCACCGACCCCGGCCTCGGTGACGTTCTTCACCGCATTCCTACATCGGCGCGGGACGGCCTCGCGAGCCGCCGAGGGACGCTCGGCCAGCAACCTCGGGGGTTGGAGCGGGGTGGTGCCCGGGATCCGGACCACGACCCGATCGAGCTTTCGTGAATTGCTTCACGAAAGCGTTCTCGGCGCGGTTTGGAGGCAACGCCCGCGCTGTGCCACCGTCGAGACAGGCCGCGCTTCGCCGAACCAAGGCGGCGCGCCGCACCGGGCAGGGATGGTGCGACACCGCAGTACCCAAGAAGCGGGACAGCGGCGGAGGCCGACCCGGGATCCCCGATAGCGAACACAGGCCACCGGATGAGGTGGCCACTCGTCAGTGCAGGCGCAGGCCCACGACGACGGGGAGCGATCCGAAACGACGGCGTCGTCAATGGCGCCGCGAGGAAAGGTTCAGCATGACTCCGCGTTCTGACGCGTCCATCTGCGCTGCCGTCGGCGACGACCCAGCCAGCACCACCTCCACGAATGACACCGCGGCGCCGCGCCACGGCAAGCGGGCCGCGGTCGCGATGGCAGCGACGCTCGGCGCTGCGGCGCTGGCGAGCGCCGCGCTGGCCGTCCCGGCCCAGGCCACGTCGCCGAATGCGGTCTGGGACCGCGTCGCGCACTGCGAGAGCAGCAACAACTGGCACATCAACACAGGCAACGGCTTCTACGGCGGGCTGCAGTTCACCAACAGCACGTGGCACGCCTACCACGGCGGCAAGTACGCCTCGCGGGCCGACCATGCCTCCCGCCTCGAGCAGATCGAGGTGGCCCGTCGTGTGCTGGCCTCGCAGGGGCCGGGCGCCTGGCCGGTGTGCGGGCCGCGTGCTGGCCTGACCCGCAGCAGTGGGCACGCCACGCACGCCGCGCTGCCACGCGAAGCCGGTCGCACCGTCTCGAGCAAGCACACGAAGGCGCACGTGAAGACCAGCCACAAGGCGAGCAAGCACCACAAGGGCACGCACCACAAGCACTACCGCGTGCGCTCCGGCGACACGCTGACCAAGATCGCGCACCGGCTGCACGTGGCCGGCGGTTGGCGTGCGCTCTACCACGCGAACCGCAGCCACCTGTCGAACCCGAATGTGATCCGGATCGGCCAGGTGCTCACCCTGCCGTAACTGCGGCATCGGTCGCGCCGCCTGCGGCCACCACTCGTCGTCGGCCCGAACCGCCTCGCGGTTCGGGCCGACGGCTTTGGCCCAGCTACGACGCCGCCGTGAGTTCACGGTCCACGCCTTCGGAGTCCGCGACATCGCGGTAGGGCGCCGGTTCGGCGGCGTCGACCCAGTGGTCGCTCTCGTCGGCGGGCAAGCCGTCATCGTCGCGTGTCACCGTCACGGTGGGCGTCGTCCGGTAGACCCGGGTGAACTCGCTTGTGCCGCGGGACAGGTCGTGCCCGACCGCCACCGCCTCGAGCTCGTAGGACGTCCGGATCTGCTCCTCCACCTTGTACTCGCGCATGTAGTACCGGCCGGTGACGATGACCGGCTGACCCTTCTTGATCGACTTGTCGACGTTCTCCCCCATGGCCCGCCAGCAGGTCACCGTGATGTACAGGGTCGAGTTGTCGATGAACCGCTCCTGCTCGCGGTCGTAGCGCCGCGACGTCGAGGCGATGCGGAAGTTGGTCACCACGTGCCCGTTCTTCGTCTCCCGCCGGCGCGGGGTGTCCACCACATTGCCGACGATCGTCATCATCGTGTCGTTCATGGGCCGTACTCCTGCTCTGTCATCCGGTTCTCGTCCGGTCGCCCGCCGTGGGCGTGACGCCAGCGAACCGCCGGCTGGGCGGGCACCGCGACGGCCGATGCGGATCTGTGGACGGCGACGTCCCCTGTGGACAGACGACGGCCGGGATGTCGCCCGCTCGTGCTAGTCGCGGCCGGGGCGCGCGGGGCAAGGCAGCGGCTGCGGCCCGTGGGCAGATAATGTGCGTGCTCCGGCCCCCGTAGCTCAGCGGATAGAGCACCCGCCTTCTAAGCGGATGGTCGCAGGTTCGAACCCTGCCGGGGGCGCAAGCCGAGCAATTCCGGGAGCTCCAGGAGTTTGCTGCGTCTCCGACGCCTCGCCAGTGACCAGGTAACTGTCATAGGCCGGTTGGTCGCAGCGCCGAATTCGTTCATCACGCCGTTGCGTTCGACAGCCAACCGCCAGCGGTCACGCGACGGTCGTCATCACGCCTCGCTTGCCGACCGGCTGCGCGCGTCGGGGATGCGCTCCGGCTCCGGCTCCGGCTCCGGCTCCGGCTCCGGCGGGCAGACTTTGATGCCTCCGTCCCTGCCCACGTCCTGACACGCTCCAGCCTCTGATTGACTGCTCGTCAGGGCAGACCGGCGCGGTCGAACTCCTGTTGCAGCCGCGGGCGCCGGCGGTTGGCCTCGCGCAGTTCGGCGATGAACCAGTCGAGCTCGGCTTCGTGTTCTGTGCCGGCGGCGAGCTTGCGCATCTTCTTCAGCCTGCGTGCGGCGATCTGATAGTGCTGCGCCCCGGTCTCAACCAACTCGCTCAGGACGAGGCGGTTGAGCGCCGGCAGGACGGCGATCGGGTCAACCTTCTCGTACGCCTTGACGAGATCGCTCCAGGTGCGGTCGTCGTCGAGCGCCAGGGGTGCTGCTGCCCTCGCCCAGGCGGAGCTTCATCGCCGTGCGACCCTTCACAGCGCCCGGCGGAAGCATCTGTCCGACGACGATGTTCGCGACGGTCACCCGCAGCCGGTAGGCGAGGACCTGATCCTTGCCGGCGACGTTCTGCAGCCGTTGGTCGAGCGCTCGGACGCTCAGCGACTCCTTCATGCCACCTGCGTCTCACGGGTCAGGGCGCGGCGAACCCGGGCGTATTCGCGACTGGTCAGCAATCCTTCGGCCTTCGCCTGCTTCGCAGCGTCCAGCAGCCGCTCGGTCATCACTTGACCACGGCAATCGAGCAGCGCCCTGGCAACGGTCGTGCTGCGCAGACCCTCGTAGACGGTCAAATCCTCCGCGGGCATCTCTTCCTCGCGCAGGTCGATGAATCGCGGCAGAGCAGCCCTGACCCGACGCGGAACGCCGACCCGAATCCGCCGAGGATTGACCAGTGCCAGATGGTGCAGGGCGAGCACGGCATCGCTGCGCAGGTAGGCGCCGTCACCGACGCGCAGCAGGGCCTCAGCGAACTGGTCGTACTCGGTCGACCGGGCATCGGCCAGCCGGTACAGACCGTAGGCCACGTTGATCAACGCGCCGCGGGCAGCGAGCTTACGCAGCTCGACTGCAGGCACGCCTGCACGCGCTGCGTCTCGCGTGCTGACGTAGCCGTACTGCTCCAGCGCGATCTCGCGTACGGTCTGGCGGTAGTTCACGGCCCTGATCCTCCTGGCACAACAGTACTGAAAACGGTACGGTTGCGCCAATCCACCTGCACTGCGTCAACCCGCGATTCAGATCCCCGACCGGGCATGTCGACCAAGCGGAAGAAGATCGTGAACGTCGACGTGACGAAGTCCGTGACCACGACGTTCGCGCTGTCCGACGCACGGCCGACAGAAGCGCGGCCACGCTAGTGATTGATCTGCGCGCCGGCCCAGTCGTAGGCCCGCCGCGCCGAACGGACGGGTCCGGCGCGGCGAGGCGTCGTCAGCGGGCGGCGCCTGCGAGGTAGGCGGCCATCTCCAGATCCCCGCGCTTCGCGGGTTCGCTAGAACGTGCGACTCCGATGCATAGCAGCGTCGCGGAGACGCAACGCCCACGACGCGCTCCTGCCACCTGCGCAGGCCCGCGAGCGGGCCGCCGATGGTGGACGCTGTCGGGCGGGTGCTGCACGCGATCGTGATCGTCCTCCCGGTCCGTAGCGCCGAAGTCACCTGAACTCACCCCCGCTTGGCGTGGGCCGCTGCTCATCGGCCTCGGCGCTGGTGCCTGCAGTCTCGGGTGTGCTCCGAACGCTTGTGTCGTAGCACGGCGCGCACCTGTCGGGCGAGGGTGGCATCGCGCATGAGTTTCTCGGTGTACGCGTGGCTGACGGCGCTGTGCATCGACGTGGTCATCATGACTTCCTCCTGCTGGATCGTGTCCCGTTGAAGGGAGTGGACTTGTGCCTGGCCCCCCGGGTGAGGGCGGTGCCAAGACTGCTTGACCTGGCCCGTCCAGTCGTCAGCCTGAGGTCTCGAATCGCTCTGCATCTGGCGGCCGATCCGCGGCAGGCGGATCGGCCTCGCGTGCACCTCGCGGCGTATGGCGGGTCGCATCGATGGCGCTCGGCGCCGGACCTACCGGCCGGAGAGCGCGGCAGCGAAAGCCGGTGCCGCGCGATGGGGACTGCTCAGCTGGTCGGCTCGACCGTCAGTCCGGCGACACCGTCCGTGAAACCGGCACCGGGGGCGACGACGCCGGCCTCGTAGGCCACCACGACGAGTTGGGCGCGGTCTCTCGCCTGCAGCTTGGCGAGCAGGTGGCTGACGTGGGTCTTGGCAGTCGCGTGGGACATGTAGAGCTGCCCTGCGATCTCGGCGTTGGAGAGGCCTTTCGCGACCGCGGCGAGGACCTCGGTCTCGCGCTGGGTCAGCGCGTCGAAGACGGCCGGGCGGGCTGTTGTGGCGGTCGGCTTCTTCAGATAGTCGGCGATGAGTCGTCGGGTCACCGTGGGCGCTAGAAGCGCCTCGCCCGCGGCGATCACCCGGACCGCGTTGATGAGCTCGTCGGGTTGCGTGTCTTTGAGCAGGAAGCCGCTGGCCCCGGCGCGCAGCGCCTGGAAGACGTATTCGTCCAGGTCGAACGTGGTGAGGATCAGCACCCGAACGTTGGCCGCACGCGGATCGGCGGTGATGGCTCGGGTCGCCGCCAACCCGTCCATGCCGGGCATGCGGATGTCCATCAGCACGACATCGGGCTGTTCGCGCAGCGCGAGCTCAACCGCCTCCGTGCCGTCGGCGGCCTCGCCGACGACCTCGATATCCGGTGTTGTGCGCAACAGGACGCTGAACCCGCCGCGTACGAGGGCTTGGTCGTCGGCGACCGCGACCCGGATCACGATGCATGCTTTCCGTAGGGCAGGTGCGCGGTCACGCGGAAGCCGCCGCCGGCGCGGGGACCGGTCTGTAGCGTCCCGCCGTACATCGAGACTCGCTCGCGCATGCCGATGAGCCCGTGCCCGCCGGTTCGCGTTGGTGCGGCGAGCCCGCGTCCGTCGTCGGTCACGTCGATGTCGACGCCTCCCGGGTGGTTGTCGAGCCGCACGTGCGCGCGTGCCGGGCCGGCGTGTTTGAGTACGTTGGTCAGCGCCTCCTGCACGATCCGGTAGGCCACCAGTTCCACGCCGGGGGTCACGCCGTTCGGCGTGCCGGCGATGACGAGGTCGACGGGCACCCCGGCGGCGCGTACGTCGTCCGCGAGCCGAGGAAGGTCGGCCAACCGTGGCGCCGGCACGTAGGACTGTGTGTCGTCGGCGGCGCGTAGCACGCCGACCAGCTGGCGCAGCTCGGTCAGCGACGCCCGGCTGGTCGTCGAGATGTTCTCCAGCGCCCTCCTGGCCTCGGCGGGCTCGGCGTCGATCACGTGAGCACCGGTTCCGGCTTGCACGGCGATCACGCTCAGCGTGTGGGCGAGCACGTCGTGCAGCTCCTGCGCGATTCGCAGCCGCTCGTCGGCCACCGCCCGCTTCGCCTCCTCGGCGCGGGTCGCCTCCAGCGCGGCGGCGCGGTCCTCCAGGGCCTGAATCCGTAGCCGTCGGGACCTGAGGTTGATGCCGACGGTGAACGCGGTCGAGAACAGCGCGAGCTGGATGCCGAGCGTCGCTACGTCGAAGCCGCGGTCATGCTCGCGGACGAAGAGCAGGACCAGCAGCGCGGTGACGACCGCACCCACCGCAACCACCTTGCGCACTGCGTGGCGCGCGCCAACGGTGATCGCGGTGACGAGCAGCCACAGCGGCAGGATGCCCTCGTTGTAGTTGCTCGCGGACAGCGCGACGACCGCGCAGCTCGTCACGAGCAGCACCATGACAGGCGCGCGGGACCGCGCGAGCATCGGCACAGCGGCAACCGCGATGAGCGCGAACGCCCAGCCGTCGCGGGGCTGATAGCTGACGTCGCCGGCCGACGACGCGCCGGTGGACAGCAGCCCAGTCAGCAGCGCCAGGCCGGCGAGTGCGGCATCGATGGCCAACGTTGCTGGCTTCCTCAGCCAGTGCGGTGCCGCTGGCCGTAGTCGGGTCACGCGGCGGACGTTACTCAGCGCTGGCGCCCGCGGCATCGGTCTGGAGGATGAGCCCGCTATCGGCCGCCGGATGCACGTGCCCCGATTCGCCCGTTTGGTCCGGGCCTCCGGGTGCAGGCCGAATCTGGCCAGCAGGCCGACGACTCGATCTAGCTACTGCACGAGCCTTCTCCCATCCGATCCGGACCGTCCGGAGCACGAGTGCAAGGAGCACCGCATGACCAGCACACCGTTCGGCGACGCCAGCCTCGTCGCCACCCTGAGCAAGGTCGCCACGCCGGCCGGATCGCGTCGCCCCGCCGCCGTGCGAGCGGTTGGTGCCCGCAAGGTGCACGGGTCGGGTGACGCTGCCGTCGTCGCCCTTGACTGCGTCGACGTCACGTTCGACGCGGGTGCGTTCACGGCCATCATGGGTCCGTCCGGCTCCGGGAAGTCGACCCTGCTGCACTGCCTAGCCGGCCTCGACGAGCTGACCGCCGGCAGCATCTGGCTAGGCGACACCGACTGGGCCCAGCTCCGTGAGCGGCAGCGCACCCGGCTGCGCCGCGACCGGATCGGGTTCGTCTTCCAGGCGTTCAACCTCCTGCCGACGCTGACCGCGGCTGAGAACATCAGGCTGCCGCTGTCGCTGGCCGGGCGCCGCCCGGATCCGGTGTGGTTCGACCAGGTCGTGGCGGCCGTGGGTCTGGGCAACCGGCTTAGCCACCGGCCCAACGAGTTGTCCGGCGGTCAGCAGCAGCGGGTGGCCGTCGCCCGGGCGTTGCTTTCACGGCCGGCAGTCATCTTCGCCGACGAGCCGACCGGCAACCTGGACTCGCGCTCCGGCGCGGAGATCCTCGCGTTCCTGCGCAACGCGGTGCGCGAGCTCGGCCAGACGATCGTCATGGTCACCCACGACCCGGCGGCCGCAGCGTACGCGGACCGGGTCGTGTTCCTCGCCGACGGCCGAATCGCCGGCGACCTCGCCCATCCGACGGCCGCGAAGGTCGTGGATCGCCTGCTCGAGATCGAGGTTTGAGATGTTACGACTCGTCTTGTCCACGCTGCGCGCCCGCAAGGCGCGCGCCCTGCTGGCAGCGGCGGCGATCACTCTCGGTGTCGCGTTCATGTCCGCCACGCTGGTGCTGACCGACACGCTCGGCAATGCCTACGACAACATCACCACCTCGGCGACAACCGGCACCGACGCCGTCGTCCGATCCGACCAGGCACTCACGGGCAACAACGACACGACCGTCCGCGGCCGCGTCGACGACGCCGTGCTGTCCACCGTTGCGCAGGTCGATGGCGTCCGTGTCGCCGAGCCGGACGTCCAGGGCATTGCTCAGTTGGTGCGCAGTGACGGCACGCTGGTCGACGCCAATCCCAATCGGGCCACCCCGCTCGCGATGGGCTGGCACGACACCGAGGCGCTCAACCCGCTCCGGCTGGTCACCGGGCATGCGCCCGGCGCGCATGAGGTCGTGATCGACCGGCGCACGGCCCGCATGGGTGACCTGCACGTCGGCGACGCGGTCGGAATCCTCACCGCCACCGGCTCTGGCCATTACTCCGTTGCCGGTATCGCGACCTACGGCGGTGCCAACGATGCGGCCGGCGCACATTTCGTCGCGTTCGCTCCGGCCACCGCCGCGACGGTGCTGGGTGCAGCCGGCGAGTTCGACTCGATCCGGGTCGTGGCCGATCCAGCAGTCGCGCAGGAGCAGATCGCCACCCGCATTCGGGACGCCCTGGCCCACGCCGGTGTCCAGCACGTCGAGGCGATCACCGGCGCCGCACTGACGCAAGAGGCGAAGGACAAAGCGCACGAGGATCTCGCGTTCCTGGCCTTCTTCCTCACCGCGTTCGCGGCCGTTTCGCTGCTGGTCGGCTCGATGGTGATCGCGAACGCGTTCGCCATCACTGCCGCACAGCGCACCCGTGAGAACGCGCTGCTGCGCGCGCTCGGGGCCGGCCGTGGACAGGTCACCCGAACGGTCGTGACGGAGGCGCTCGTCACCGGTGCGGTCGCGTCTTGGCTCGGCGTGCTGCTCGGCATCGGCACCGCGCGGCTGCTCCAGACGTTTCTGGAAGGCTTCGGGCTTGCGTTGCCCGACGGTCCACTGGCCATCCGACCGCAGGTGTTCATTCTCGGCATGCTGGTCGGCACCCTGGTAACGGTGCTCGCGTCCTACCTTCCGGCTCGTCGCGCCGGCCGCACCGCACCGGTGGCCGCACTCCGCACCGCGGCCGAAGGTGCGACCCGTCGGCTGCGGTGGCGCGCCGCCATGGGCACCCTTCTGGCAATCGTCGGCGCAGCGCTCGTAGCGATCGGCCTTACCGGGGGCACGCCCGCACCGGCCGGGATCGGTTCGCTGGTGTGCTTCGCCGGCCTGGTCTCACTCGGCCCGGTGATCGCGCCCTGGATCGTGCGGACCCTGGGCGAACCGCTCGCCCGCCTCACCGGCATCACCGGCGTGCTGGCCCGGCAGAACGCGCACCGCAACCCGCGGCGCACTGCTGCCACCGCATCCAGCCTGATGATCGGCCTCGGGCTGGTCAGTTTCACCCTGGTGCTCGGAACCTCGGCGCGGGCGTCGTTTGCCGACGTCGTCGACCACGGCCTGCGCGGCGACTGGATCGTCTCCACGGTGTTCGGCCAGGGTGGCGTGACGCCTGAGCTCGCACAACGGATCGATCAGCTACCCGAAACCGGAGCGGTGAGCGCCCTTCGGTACACGGTCGGTCAGATCGACCAGACGACCGTCGACATCTCGGCGATCGACACCGCAACCGCCGAGCAGGTCATGGACAACGACGTGCGGGCCGGTCAGTTCGCAGCGGTCGGGCTCGGGGACATCGCGATCCGCTCCGACGTCGCGCGCACACACGGATGGCGACTCGGTGACCGGATCACCGTCGCCTTCCCGAGGACCGGCGACCGGCGGCTGATCGTGCGGGCCGTCTACGACGCCTTGGAGCCGCTGGGGCCGTACTCGATCGCGATGAGCACCTACCGGGCCAACGTCGCCGACAGCACGGATCGGTTCGTGTTCATCGCCGACGCGCCCGGCGTGTCTCGCGACGACGCGCGGCGCGCGATCACCCGAGTACTGGCCGCCTACCCGACAACAAAGCTGCAGACCGGTCCCGAGTTCGCCTCCGACGCCTCGAAGGGCATCAGCCAGATGCTCAACATGATGAACATGCTCCTGGCGCTCGCCGTGCTGATCGCCCTGTTCGGCATCATGAACACCCTCGCCCTGTCGGTGCACGAACGCACGCGCGAACTAGGCCTGCTCCGCGCGGTCGGTATGGACCGGCAACAGGTCCGCGCCACTGTCCGGTACGAGGCTCTCATCGTGTCGCTGTTCGGCACCCTCACTGGCCTGGTCACCGGCACTGGCATCGCCGCCGCACTCGTGCAGACGCTGCACAACGAGGGCGTCGACCGCGTGGCGCTGCCGCTCGTCCCCCTGCTCGGCGTCGTCGCCGTGGGAGCCGTAGCCGGTGTCGTCTGCGCGACCTTCCCGGCCCGCCGCGGCTCTCGCATCGACGTGCTCCGCGCGCTGCACGCCGACTAGAAGCACGCGCCACGGGACCGCAACGCGTGCCCGCCGTACCGCTAAGGTGCGGCGGGCACGCCGTCGCGTGCGAACGCAGGTCCGCAACCCGATCGAAATGAGCGCCAACGCCCGCGCCGGATGGTGGGCCTGCGTCGTGCCGCCGTGGCGCCGCAGCCAGCGGTCCTGGAGTTCGGGCATGGCAGCTCGCCCCGGTCACTTCGTACTTCGCCGGGCAGAAGCCGGCTGCTACCCATGCACTGCACGCCGTATGACCGCATGGGTGAGCCGTGCCAAGCCATCGGTATTGGCGCAGTAGCTACGGCGATGCGTCCTCATTTTCGGACTTGTACCCACGGAGATGACGCTCGTACGGCGAAGTTACCAATCGGTACAGACTGTGTTACCTAGCTAACAGGGACTTTATGCCCTAGGTGCTGCCTTTACGCTGGCTTTACGGTCGATGAACGCGCACCCACCAGCGCGGCACCACTTCATTCCAGGCCTGCGGGGAGGCCTGTCCTCTCTCCTAGATCGGGATCCTTCATGGGGTCACCACAGGCACCCGCCGTCGCTGCGACGCAGGCCGAGGTCGAGCAGCGAGTGCGGGACAACATTCCGCTCGTCGGCTATCTCGTCCGGGAGCGGCTGGCAACGCTGCCGCCCCACGTGCGCCGCGAGGAGTTGATGTCCGCCGGCCTGCTCGCGCTGACGGTCAGCGCCCAGCACTTCGACCCCGATCGCGGCGTGTCGTTCCACAGCTACGCCAGCCGCCGCATCCGCGGCGCCCTGCTCGACGAGCTGCGCAACATCGACTGGGCTCCCCGCTCGGTCCGGCGCGTCGCCCGCGAGACCCACGCGGTGCACGAGCAGCTCACCGCCGCGCTCGGACGCGCTCCCACCAAGGCCGAACTCGGCGCCGCGCTCGGCATCAGCGTCGGCGAGCTCGACGCCGCCCAGGACGACACCGCCCGCGCCGCCACCACCTCCCTCGAGGCGCTTGCGCCCCACACCGGCGCGGCGGCGATGGCCGACGACACGGCCGGCCCGGAACAACTGCTGCTCCAGCGCGAACAACTCGGCTACCTGCACGACGCCATCGCCGAACTGCCCGAGCGGCTGCGCCACATCATCACCGGACACTTCTTCGCCCAGCGACAATTCGAGGACATCGCCGGCGAGCTCGGCGTCACCCCCTCCCGCGTCTCCCAGCTCTACGCCCAGGCCCTGCGGATGATCCGCGACGGCCTGAACGCCCACCTCAACCCCCAGCTCAGCGACACCACCGCGCTGTCCAAGCCCGCCGCCCGACGCCAACTCGCCTACCGCGACGCCATCGCCCAACGCAGCACCCTGGCCGACCGGCTGGCCCTCACCACACCGAACGCCGACCTGCGCCGCGACGCCGGGCTCGCCGTGGTCGCCTGACGGTCGCCACTTTCCACCTGGAGCAGCTCTGACCTGGGCAGTGGTCACGACGAAGGCCCGGAGCGATGCAGGGCTGCGGAGCCAGGTGGCATGTCAGCAATCGGCCCGCTTGACGCGTGATCGCGAAGTGCTGACGAGCCTTCGGGACGACCAGCCGAGGGCCCGGGTGCCCTCGGCAGGCGGATCGACTCTGGTCGCCGCGCTTCGGAGGTCATCCGTTCGAGTCGCGGGTTACTCCCTGCTCGAACCGCGCGAGTGCCCGGCAGCGGTCATGGACGTCAGGCGCATCGGCGTCGAACGGCGTCGAGGGCCAGACGTGAACCGCGGCACCGCACAGCGCGTATCCCACGCTGCTGACCTTCGCGTTGATAGCGGTGGACAGATCGACCGCATGGCGCCGCCCGTCCGGGTGATAGGTGATCACCTCGCCGAACTCGGCACGAGTGCGATCACTGCCCAGCACGAAACCCACCGATGACGTCCCTCCGACCACCGGGCCGCGCCCAGTCGATTGCCGTTGGCAAGAGTCACCAGTTACCGAACCGTAGGCAACGGATTGAGTACTTCATCTCACCACCCGAGCAGGCCGCCACCGCACGTGAAGCACGGCCCGCCCGCGCCACCAGCCTGATCGCGTCGGCCATCCGGCACCGACCTGCCGCCTCGCTGAGCCGACGACTGATCGGTCGGTGGTGAGGGTCGGCCGCCAACTACAACGTCGGCCGGCAGACAGCCCCGGGCATCCCCGACCTCGCGGCGAGCAGCGACGCGGAGACCGGGCACGGCCCGGACACACGCTCGTGCCCGGGCCTTCCGGGCGCTTGCTGACTACCCCGAGCCCGGCCGGTGAGCCGGCCCATCGACGTCCCCCGTCTTACGAGCCCATATCGGGATCGCGGACCGCTTACCACCTGAAAACGATCGACCGGGCCGCCGCAATACTGAGCGCGCCACGCCTTCAGGGTGATCGCGCTCACCGTTGATGGGTTGACCCCATCACCCCGGGACGGCCGTCCGCCAAGTACGCCTGGACGGTTCCTCCCTAGGGTGCCGGCGCCGACCCGCGAAACCCGTCGGCCGATCTGCCGGTGCTTTCCTTCGCGGACGTGTGCGAGACGTGGCCCATCCCAGGCGCGCGCACGGGACGGTCGAGCAAATGCCGAGCTAGCAAGGGAATCGCCGCTACATTGGGCCGTCGAACGCGGGAGCAGCCCGCGATGAGCAGAAGAGAAAGGCACTCCCCGCGTGAACAAGAGCGAGTTGATCGAATCGGTCGCGGCGCGACTGAACGCCGATCACAAGTCGACAGCAGCCGTCATCGACGGCGTGCTGGACGAGATCACCCGTGCCCTGGTGAAGGGCGACCGCGTCGTCCTCACCGGGTTCGGCACCTTCGAGAAGCGTGCCCGTCCGGCGCGAACGGCTCGGAACCCGCGCACCGGTGAGACGATCAAGGTGAAGAAGACCTCCGCGCCGGCCTTCAAGGCGGGCGCGACCCTGAAGTCGTATGTGTCCGGCGCGGCCAAGCTGGCTAAGGCCACCCCGGCCAAGAAGGCAGCACCGGCCAAGAAGGCAGCACCGGCCAAGACGGCAGCACCGGCCAAGACGACGGCACCGGCCAAGACGACGGCACCGGCCAAGACGACGGCCAGAAAGGCGCCCGCGAAGAAGTCCGCCCGCTGAAGGCGAAGCTCGCTCGCCGGCCGCCCCGCAGGAACGTCTGCGGGGCGGCCGTTTGCGTCTGCCGGCGATGTGGATGCGGGCAAGCACCTCCGACCTGATCGCGCGCGAGTCGCAGCCAGGACGCGTGGCTCAGGTGCCGGGGGCGAGGGCTTGCGGGTCGAACACGGCCACCGGCCCGCGGCCGCGGGCTCGGCGGGCGGCGAGGGTGGCGGCGACGTTGTCGCCTCGGGTACTGGTGGTGAGCACGGGTCCGGGTGCGTCGCGGATCATGGGGATGACCACGTGCAGACCCTTGCCGGCGCGCGGCGGGCCGAGCACGACGAGCGAGTCCTCGACGGAGGTCCGGCGTCGATGCCGTGGGAGGTGCCGAGCCGGAATCCGACATCGAGGGCCGCAGGCTTGGGCAGGGACGGGCGCAAGGTCGTGGCCCGGCGCAGCAGCGTCGCGCTGGATGGGGCCGCTTTGGTCTCGGCGCGGGTGGCCAAGCCGGTCGCGTTGCGAATGTCGGTGCGTCAGTCGGGGTGGACTGAATTGCGTAGTTGGTCTTCATACCTGCTTCGTGCGACATCGCGGTGCCATGGCCTTTCGAGTGTCCGCAATAGCCGTGACTTCTGACAAGCCGGGCCCGGGATTGACCGTGTGTTCAGGGGGTTCGTCTTCGGGATGATTCCTGGCGCGGATTTCCCGAGATGCGTGTGGGTACGGTTGAATAGTCGACATGGCGAAGCGCGTGGTGACCACTGTCGAGTTGACCGATGATCTGGACGGCGGGAAGGCCGACCGCACGGTGCAGTTTGCCTTTGACGGCACGAGCTATGAGATCGACTTGTCGAAGAAGAACGCGACCGCGTTGGAGAAGGCGCTCAAGCCTTATGTGGCCAGTGCCCGCAAGGTGCGGCAGCCGGTGCGGCGTGGGCGGTCTGCGACGTCGGGCCGGGGCTCGGGCCGCACTGACCTGGCCCAGGTTCGCCAATGGGCGCGCAGCAACGGGCACGAGGTCTCGGATCGTGGGCGCATTCCGGGCAGCGTGCTCGAGGCGTTTGACGCCGCGAATTAGCCTGGTTGATCGCCCGGTCATTCACGATCATTTACGAGTGATATTTCTGTCCCGATCACGGCGGTCTTCAGTGGTTACGGCTGCGGGTCGGTGAGGGTCATTCGGGCCCGGGTGTCGAAGGCGGATAGCTCGCGCTCGGTCATCTGGTGTGTTGCACCCGGAATGCGCGACCGGCGATGCATCACAACCTTTCACCCGGTGGCGAGGTCGGTGAGCACCGCCTTCTCGGTGCCGGTGAGGCCGAGCGGCGCGGCGGTGCCGCCGAGCTGATCGGCTTCTTGCCCGTAGACGATGCGGGTGGAGCAATCGGCCGGCAGCCCGGTCGCCGTGGCGCGGGCTTCGCTGGAGGCGTCGCCCACCCAGCGCTGCGCCGCCGGGGTCGAGCAACGCCGCCTCCATCCAGGTCGAGGCGCAGGTCATGATCAGCGACAGCATGGCGTCCGAGCCGGTGATCCTGGACAGGTCCAGCGAGACCAGCGGCCGGCTGGAGTCGACCCGCACGGTGGGCGGGCCGTCGACCAGGCCGGCGAGGTCGCCGTGCACCAGCCGGCGCAGGGCGTGCGCGGGCGCGCGGCCATCTTCGCGCAGCTGCAAGACGGTGGATGCCGCGTCATCGCAGGTGGGGTCGAGCAGCAGCGTGACGACGTCCGGCAGCGTGGGCGCGGACCGGTCGCGGACGGCCGCGGTGAGCGCGGTGTCGAGCGCAGTGTGCTCAACCGGGTGCAACGGGCGGGCGAGGACGGTTTCGGTGAGCGAGCCGAGCAGCTCGCGGCGTCGCTGCCACACCAGCGCGGCCCACTGGTCGTCCGCCAGGCCGGTCGGGCGGGCACCTTCATCGAGAGGGTTGAGCCGGGCGGTGAGCCCGTAGCCGAGGACGATCGCCGGGCCGCCGATCGCGTTCGCGACCGGAGTCCACTCCCCCTTCGGGTCGCCGGGAACGTAGGCGCGGCGCCCGAAGGCCATCGAGCGGCAGACCAGCGACCTGGCCAGCGCCGACTTGCCGGCGCCGATGACCCCGGCCAGCAGCACGTTCGGGTTGGTCAGCACGCCGTCGCGGTAGGGCACCCACGGGTCGTAGACGAACGAGCCGCCGGAGTAGGTGTCGCGGCCGATGAGGATGCCGTCGCTGCCCAGGCCGGCTTCGGCGAGGAACGGGTAGGCGACAAACATCACCGCGCTGGTGGCCCGGTGCGGGAACAGCCGAAAGCGCCGGTAGCAGCGCACCGCGGCCGGACCGGGCTCACCGGGGCGCGGCAGGTGCCCGGCGGCCCGCTCGGCGCGGACCCGGGCGCGGTCGGCGCGGCGCCGATCGGACTCGGCCGCCGTCATCGTCCGGCGCCGCTGGGCGACCGCGATCCGGGTGACCTTACGGGCGATGCGGCCGGCCCGCCAAACAGCGGCAGGGAGGATGGCGCTCCAGCCGAAGCACCCGCGCCGACGAAAACCCCAACATCGCCGTCGCGATCGCGTCCAACGAGCCGCTCTCGGGCTGGACCAAGACCTTCACCGACCCGCGGCTATGCGCCGCCATCGTCGACAGGCTCACGTTCGCCGGGCGGATCATCGAGACCGGAACCACCGGCTACCGGCTCGCGCACGCACGCCGGCAACGCACAGCGAACTGACCGGTCATCTCGTCGCGGTGATCCACACGCCGTCTGCCGTCGACAGCCGCAGACCAGCCTTCGCCAGCAGGACCCGCAGCTGCTCGTCGGAACGTTCCCACAGCTCCCAACGCTGCAGCCAGCTCCGGCCGTCGACGGCATAACTAGTTGTTCCGCGAACCCGGTCCCCGTCCACCGTCACATCGATAAGGCCCACGCTCACCGGCCCGATCTGCGCCCGGCCGGGCTGCCAGGACCTGCCCGGCTCGAGCCGCTGCGCAAGAAGCAGGCCGTCATCGGCGAGATGACGAGCAGCGGCAGCCAGGAGTGCTCCCGCGCTGCTGCTGTTGATCAAGTGAGACAGCAACAGCACAACGTCGAACGAGCGACCCAGCTCCAGGCTCTCGATCGCGCTATGCACGGCGCGCGCCCGCTGCACCCTGCTCAGCATCTCGGCCGACTCGTCCACCGCCACAACATCCAGACCCCCTGCGGCGAGCGGATCAGCGATCCGACCGGTGCCGCAACCGAGGTCGAGCACGCTGGACCGTCCGGCCGTGACGCGACGCACCACGCTCAGCTCGGGCTCGGCCGGAAAGCGCGCATACGCCTCGACGGGTGACCCGTCTGCTGTGATCGCGTCGCTCACGTGAGAACGATACGACCGCCCGCGATTCACCACGGCCCGGAGCCACTTCAGACCGTCACGCCGGGGCCACGTCGGGTTGACACAGCCAAGCCGTCGATCCAGGGCACCGAAGCATGGGTTCGCCGGTCGCGTGTGTCGGTACCGATGGAGCGTTATCGAGCAGCAGGGATAACGACAGCCGTCCTCGGCCGAGATTCGTCCCAGGTCTCACACGGGCGTGGCGCTCGGCTCAGGTCAACGCGGGCGCGGTGACGGGTTCGCGCCGAAGGCCGGTGGCTTCGGCGGCCTCGGGTAGGTCGCGCAGGCCACGCACCGGGCCGCTGAGGATGGCCAGGCAGGCGGCGGCATGGACGGCGGCGAGCACCGCGATGCCGGCGCGCAGCCCGAATGAACTGCCCAGCCAGCCGGCCGCCACACCGGCTATCGGCATTGTGCCGAAGTTGACCACCTGGGCTGAGGTCACGACACGGCCCATCAGCTCTGGGGGGATGTAGTGCAGCCGCCAGCCGGCGCGGATGACGTTGAGCGCGACGACCGCCCCGGCTACGCCGACCTCGCCAGCGATGATCAGCATCAGTCCGGGGCCGGCGCCGCCGAAGGGGACGAGCAGGACGATCACAGCGCCGAGTTGGAAAGCGACGGTGGCCCGGGCGCTGCCGAACCGGCGTGCAGCGCGGTCGGCGATCGCGGCGCCGATCACTCCGCCGGCGCTGCCGGCCATGAACACCGCGCCGACCACCCCGGGCGCGAGTCCGGCATCGCGGATGAGGAAGAGGACGAGCAGCGTGTCCAACCCGGTGAGGCCGAAGTTCGAGATGCCGCCGAGCACGGTGAACCAGCGCAGGTACCGGTCCCGGGCGACGAAGCGCATACCCACCCGGACGCGACTCCGAAGACGCTCGTGTCGCTGTGGCGCACCCGTCGAGTCGATCTTGAGCCGGCTCAGGCAGCACGCCGAGACTAGGAAGCTCGCCGCGTCGATGATCAAGCCGGTCGCCGCCGACAAGCCCTGCGCCAGGACACCGCCCAGGCCGGGGCCGACGACCTGGGTGGCCGACTGGGTGCCGCTGAGCCGGGCGTTCGCAGCGACGTACTGCTCACGAACGACGACCACACCGATCAGCCGCGGGTAAGCGGCGCGGAAGAACACGGTGGCCGTGCCAGTGACGCCCGCGACGGCATACAGCTGTGCGAGCGTCAGCACGCCCAGCGCGGCCGCGACCGGGACAGAAGCCATCGCGGTTGCGGACACCAGGTCCGCCGCGAGCATGGTGCGCCGCGCCGACCAGCCGTCGACCCACGCCCCAGCCGGCAGTCCGATCACCAGCCAAGGCAGCCAGGCCGTCGCGGTAAGCAGGCCGAGCTGCGTCGGACCGACGTGCAGTGACGTGATCGCCAGCAGCGGCATGAGCAACCGGGACGTGGCCGTGCCCAGCAGGCTGACGCCTTCGCCGAGCCAGAGCAGGCCGAAGCCCCGACCGCCCAACACCCGACCGCTCACGGCCGGGCCGGGAAGCCGCGAGCGAACACGAACACGCGTTCTCGCTCGGCGCCGTCAGCCGGAATCTCGCGCCGCCGCCACCGGCGCAGCAACGCATTCACCTCGTCCGCGACCTGCTTGAGTTCCTCTTGCGAGAGCCGCAGCCAAGACTGAGTCGCGAACGCAGCCTGTTCCCAGCCCGGGTGATCGGTGGCACGGTCGAGCCAGTCACGAGCCAGCGTGGTCTGCCGCGACAAGCCGAGCGACTCGGCCGCCACCGTGATCGCCTCTTTGGCCGGGCCGTCGGCCATCTCCGAGCGGCTCCACTGCCATCCCTCCTCGACGAGCGTCCACCACCGCTCCCTCCGGTCCTTGGCCAACTCCGGAACCTCGCGGACGAATCCGACCCCAGCCAGCACCTTCATGTGGTGACTCACGCTGCCGACCGCCACGCCGACATGGTCGGCCAGCAGCGAGGCGGTGGCCGGGCCGTCGACTCGCAGGACGTCCATGAGCCGGGTGCGGATCGGGTTGGCCAAGACGGCAAGGACTTCAGGTTCGGTAACGCTGCGGATCTGCGGCTCGGGCATGGTTCGACCCTATTTATACAAGAGCTATTGTGCAATAGTCTTTGTGTAATCGTGTCGAGGTTCAACCACACGCCACCGGTGTGGAACCCGGACCACGAGGCAGGTGAAGTGGCGGTCGCCGGGGCCATCAAGGAGGCCGTGAACCTCAGCCCGCGGATGACCGCTGTTGACGTCGGCAGTGGCACTGGCCGGCTGAGCATCTTGCTCGCCGACCTCGTCGGCGCCGTTGTCGTGACCGGCCCTTGCGCCGGAATGGTGCAGGTCGCACGAGCCGACGACCTGGCGCAAGGAGACGGACTGGAGGGCCGAGGACGGCGACATCATCGTCGGCCACGGCGCTCCGTCGGCCGGCTGACCACTGCCTGATCGCCGCTCAGCCGGTCAACGCCTCCGAGAGTTGGCGGCGCGAGGTGATGCCCAGTTTGCCGAACACCTTGCGCAGGTGCCACTCCACGGTCCGCGGGCTGAGGAACAGCTCGGCGCCGATCTCGTTGTTGGTGCGACCAACGGCGACGAGGCGGGCGATCTGCGACTCCTGCGGGGTCAACGGAGCGTCGGACGCGGCCGTCCTCGCGCGAACCGTCTCGCCGGTGGCTTGCAGCTCGCGCCGCGCGCGCTCGGCGTATGCCTCGCTACCCATCGCGGCGAAGGCCGTGTGCGCGCCACGAAGGGTCTTCCGCGCGTCGACGCGCCGACCCTTACGACGCAGCCACTCGCCGTACAGCAGTTGCGCGCGCGCGAGTTGCATGGGTAGCCGCGTCTGAGCGAGCCGGTCGATCGCCTCGCGGTAAGAGGCCTCTGCGTCGTCGCCGTCGCTGACGAGGGCGCGCGAACACGCCTCCGCGCCCAGGGCCCATTGGGTGTTGCACGGTCGGGTGACCGCGACGAGCTCGTCGAAGGCCTGCGCCGCGCGAGCCTGCTCGCCGCAGCGGGATGCCGCCTCGATTAGCTGCACAAGTGACCAGTCCGCGAAGGCGAGTTCGTCCCGGTGCCGGGTCGCCTGCGTCGCCACGCGCAGTGCGTCCTCGTACCGGCCTAGGGCGTTGTACAAGACGGCCTGCGCGTGCTGCACGAGCGTCATCCCCATGCCATCACCGCGGCTCTGAACCGCACCGAGGGCCGCGTCGAACAGCGGTGCGGCCTCGCTCTCCCGGCCCCGGAACGCGGCGACGGCAAGGGCCGCGTAAGGGGGCAGCCGGTTGCCGGTGGCCTCGGCCACCGTGTCCACCTCCTCCGCCAACGAAGCCGCCACAGCGATCTCGCCGGCAAACAGGTGCAGCCCGATCCGTGCGGACAGCGCGATCGGCAGGACCGCGAGGGCGCCTGCGTTCCGGGCGAGCCGCACCAGTCGATCGGCGAGCGCGGCCCAACCCTCCTCGTCCCACACGTCGTGAGCGGCGTGCACAGCGAGAAACAGCCAGCGGATCGCCTCCTGCGCCGTCGTCGCTTCGGAGCGGAACGCCGCGACCGCCTGGTGCAGAAGCGGCGCGCCGACCGCGTACCCCTCAGTGATCGTGGTGGTCAACGCTCGGAGCAGCACGTCGGGGGGAGTCCCCGCCGCCCCCGAGAATGCGCGCGCGGCACCGGCGATCTCGGTCACCGACACCGTCCCCCCGAGCCGGCCGACATAGAGCCCGGCCGCGACCGCCTCCAAGTACGTGTCGCGCGCGAGCGTCGGGTCGAGCGCGCCGAGCCGCTGGGCAGCAGCCAGCAGCAACGGCGGCGCGTCCCGGCCATGCGGCGAGGTGAAGGCGAGCTGACCGTGCAGCAGATCGGCGCGCGCATCCTCCAGCTCATCCAGCGGGCCGGACCGCGCCACGGCCAGCAGGGCGGCAGCGTCTTCCGCCGCGCCGGCCTGGTGCTTCGCCTCCGCCGCTGCGAGGGCGCGGGTGGCCCGGCGAGCCGGATCCGGAGTGAGCGCCACAGCTCGAGACAGAAACGCGGCCGACGCTGCCACGCCCCCGCGCGCCTGGGCGCGGCCGGCGCAGGCCGCTAGCTCGGCCGCCGCGTCCTCGTCGGTGCCCAGGATCGCCTGGGCGCGGTGCCACGCCCGGCGGTCCGGATCGTGAGTGGAATCCACGGCGTCGGCCAGCGCGGCGTGCGCACGCCGGCGGTCCTCCGGCGACGCGCTGAGGTAGACGGTGGACCGCACCACCGGATGATGGAACCAAACCCCGGCCCCGAACCGGATCAGCCCGGCAGCTTCGGCCGGCGGCGCGGCATCGACACCGAGGCCGAGCATCGACGCGGCCCGCCACAGCAGCGCCGCGTCGCCGGTCGGCTCGGCCGCGGCGAGCAGGACAAGAATCTGCGTGGCGCGCGGAAGGTCAAGCATCCGTTGCCGGTAGGTGCGGCCGAGCATGCCGGCCGCAGCCCCGTCGGACGGCGGGCGGTACCCGCCCGCGAGTTCCGCCGAGGATGTCCGGGAGAGCTCAAGCAGGGCAAGGGGGTTACCGTGGCTCTCGACAACGACGCGCTCCAGCACGACCGAGTCGACCGGCCCGGGAAGGCTCGACATGAGCAGGGTGCGCGCCTCGCCGTCATCCAGGCCACTCAGCGACAGCTCCGGCAGTCTCGCAAGTACCTCGTCACCGTGCCCCGTGCGCGTGGCAAGCACCATGGCCACCCGCTCGGCCAGCAACCGGCGCGCTACGAAGGCCAGGACCTGCCTCGACTCCTGATCGAGCCAATGCGCATCGTCAACGATGCACAGCAACGGCTGCGTCTCTGCCACCGCGGCCAGCATGGTCAGCGTCGCCAGCCCGACCAGAAAACGGTCCGGCGGAGGTCCCGCGCTCAACCCGAAGACCGTCCGCAGCGCATCGCGTTGAGGCGCGGGCAGAGAATCCACGTGCTCTAGCAGCGGCAGGCACAACTGGTGCAATCCGCTGTAAGCCAGCTCCATCTCAGACTCGACGCCAACCACCGTCGCCGCCCGCCAACCCTCGGCCCGCTCCGAGACGTATCGCAGCAGCGCGCTCTTACCGATGCCGGCCTCGCCCTGCAGCACCAACACCTGACTGCGCCCGCCGCGCGCCGCGGCCAGCAGCCCATCGAGGCGCTCGCACTCGCTGCCTCGACCCCGAAGGACAGCCGCGGGGCCGGCACTGATCATCTCTGCCGCTCCTGCGTGAACGGTCGCTTCGGCCGATGTGGAGTCTAACGGTGCGGCCCGATGCCGCAAACGCACTCCGCTAACCTGCCACTCAGGCAGGCACATCGCTCGCTCCCGGACTGCTTCCAGGCGGATGGTCGCAGGTTCGAACCCGGCCGGGGCGCGCACGGCCGGCAACGGGACCGGTCTCGTGCCCGGCGCGGTTCATGCCGATATACGCCATTCAGCGCGATATATCGCACCGGCGCCGCCGCGGTGACCCAATTCGTTCTGGCGGGCCGTGGTGCTTTACCCTGCCGATCGGCGCGTCACGCTGTGCGGACCGCTCCGCTCGCCGATCCAACGTCGCGTCGGCGAGCGGGATCTGGATTGTCCATGTCGGGGATCGACGGTTAGCGACGTGATGACTTCTATGCCTGTCCCGCCGGGGCTCTATGACCGCGCGAACGAGCACGACTCGTGCGGGGTCGCGTTCGTGGTCGACATGCAGGGTCGGCGCACGCGCGGCATCGTCGACAAGGCGATCACCGCGTTGACGAATCTCGAGCACCGCGGGGCCGCGGGGGCCGAGCGCAACACCGGTGACGGTGCGGGCATCCTGCTCCAGGTTCCCGACGCCTTCTTCCGCGCCGTCGTTCCGTTCGACCTTCCTGCGGCCGGCTCGTACGCCACCGGCCTGGCGTTCCTGCCGCAGTCGGCACCGGCCGCCCAGAAGGCCAGCGAGGCGATCGCGAAGATCGTCGACTCCGAAGGCCTGACGGTCCTGGGCTGGCGAGAGGTGCCGACCGATGCCAGCTCGCTCGGCTCGTCCGCCCGTGCCGCGATGCCGACCCTCAGGCAGCTGTTCCTGGCCGCCGACGGCCTCGAGGGCATGGACCTCGAACGCCGGACGTACCTGATCCGCAAGCGCATCGAGCATGAGCTCGGGTCGTCCCCTGACGAGGGCGTGTACTTCCCGAGCCTGTCCGGCCAGACGTTCGTCTACAAGGGCATGCTCACGACGCCGCAGCTCGCCGACTTCTTCCTCGATCTGCAGGACGTCCGGCTCGAGAGCGCGCTGGCCATGGTTCACTCGCGGTTCTCCACGAACACGTTCCCGTCGTGGGCACTGGCCCACCCGTACCGCCGGGTCGCGCACAACGGCGAGATCAACACCGTGACCGGCAACGCGAACTGGATGCGCGCCCGCGAGGCGCTGATCGCGGACCCGGCGATGCAGAAGACCTTCCCCGTGTGCACCCCGGGCAACTCCGACACCGGGACGTTCGACGAGGTGCTCGAGTTGCTGCATCTCGGCGGTCGCAGCCTCCCGCACGCCGTGCTGATGATGATTCCGGAGGCGTGGGAGCGCAACGAGGCGATGGACCCCGCCCGCCGGGCGTTCTACCAGTACCACGCGTCGCTGATGGAGCCGTGGGACGGACCGGCGTCGGTGTGCTTCACCGACGGTACGGTCATCGGCGCCGTGCTCGACCGCAACGGCCTTCGTCCGTCCCGGATCTGGGTCACCGAGGACGGCCTGGTCGTGATGGCCTCGGAGGTCGGCGTCCTGGACCTCGACCCGGCGACGATCACCCAGAAGCTGCGCCTGCAGCCGGGCCGGATGTTCCTGGTCGACACCGCCCAGGGCCGCATCGTCTCCGACGACGAGATCAAGGCCGAGCTGGCCGCCGAGCACCCGTACCGCGAGTGGCTCGACGCCGGCCTGGTCCACCTCGACGACCTGCCCGACCGGCAGCACCAGCGGGTCTCGCACGAGCGCACCCTCGTCCGCCAGCAGACGTTCGGCTACACGACCGAGGAACTCGACATCCTCATCAAGCCGATGGCGCGCGCCGGCGTCGAGGCCCTCGGGTCGATGGGCACCGACACCCCGATCGCGGTGCTGTCCGCGCGTCCGCGGCTGCTGTTCGACTACTTCTCGCAGCTGTTCGCGCAGGTGACCAACCCGCCGTTGGATGCCATTCGTGAGGAGATCGTCACCAGCCTGTCGGCCACCATCGGTCCCGAGTGCGACCTGCTCGACCCGCTGCCCGCGTCGTGCCGCCAGATCACGCTGCCGCGCCCGATCCTGACCAACGACGAGCTGGTCAAGATCTGGGACATCAATGCCGACGGCGACATGCCGGGCTTCCGCTGCCACCTCATCGACGGCAACTACCGCGTCCTCGGCGGTGGCGAGGCGCTGCGCGGTGCACTGGCGCGGGTCTGCCGAGAGGTCACCGAGGCCATCGAGGGCGGTGCCCGGATCCTGATCCTGTCCGACCGCGACTGCGACGCCGACCATGCGCCCATCCCATCGCTGCTCCTGACCAGTGCGGTGCACCATCACCTCGTCCGCTGCCGCCAGCGCAGCAAGGTCGGCCTCGTCGTCGAGGCGGGCGATGCGCGCGAGGTCCACCACATGGCGCTGCTGGTCGGGTTCGGCGCGGCGGCGGTCAATCCGTACATGGCCTTCGACACGATCGAGGACATGATCGAGCGCGGTGCGCTCGAGGGCGTGACGTTCGACCAGGCGGTCGCGAACTACATCAAGGCCGCCAGCAAGGGCGTCCTCAAGGTCATGTCCAAGATGGGCATCTCGACCGTCGCGTCCTACACCGGCGCCCAGCTGTTCCAGGTGATCGGTCTCTCGCAGGACCTGGTCGACGAGTACTTCGCCGGCCTGCGCTCGCACCTCGGTGGCATCGGGCTGGATGAGATCGCGGCCGACGTGGCCGCGCGCCACGCGGTCGCGTACCTGGACCGGCCGACCGAGCGGGCACACCGCGAGCTCGACGTCGGGGGCGAGTACCAGTGGCGCCGGGAGGGCGAGTACCACCTGTTCAACCCCGAGACCGTCTTCAGGCTGCAGCACGCCACCCGGACGGGCCGGTACGAGGTCTTCAAGCAGTACACGAGGCTCGTCGACGACCAGTCCGAGCGGCTCGCTTCCCTGCGCGGACTGCTGAAGTTCAGGAGCCGCACCCCGATCCCGCTGGACGAGGTCGAACCCGCCGCCGAGATCGTGAAGCGCTTCTCGACCGGGGCCATGTCCTACGGCTCGATCTCGGCCGAGGCGCACGAGACCCTCGCCATCGCGATGAACCGCCTCGGCGCTCGCTCGAACAGCGGCGAGGGCGGCGAGGATGCCCGCCGCTACGAGGTGGACGCCAACGGTGACTGGCGCCGGTCGGCGATCAAGCAGGTTGCCTCCGGCCGGTTCGGCGTCACGTCGCACTACCTCGCGAACTGCACCGACATCCAGATCAAGATGGCGCAGGGCGCGAAGCCCGGTGAAGGCGGCCAGTTGCCGGGGCACAAGGTGTACCCGTGGGTGGCCGAGGTGCGGCACTCGACCCCCGGCGTGGGGCTGATCTCGCCGCCGCCGCATCACGACATCTACTCGATCGAGGACCTCGCCCAGTTGATCCACGACCTGAAGAACGCGAACCCGTCCGCGCGGGTGCACGTGAAGCTGGTCTCCGAGGTCGGGGTCGGCACCGTCGCCGCCGGCGTCTCCAAGGCCCACGCCGACGTCGTCCTGATCTCGGGCCACGACGGCGGTACGGGGGCCTCGCCCCTCACCTCGCTCAAGCACGCCGGCGCACCCTGGGAGCTGGGGGTGGCCGAGACGCAGCAGACGTTGCTGCTCAACGGCCTGCGGGACCGCATCGTGGTGCAGGTCGACGGGCAGATGAAGACCGGCCGCGACGTCGTCGTCGCCGCGCTGCTGGGCGCCGAGGAGTTCGGCTTCGCCACGGCGCCGCTGGTGGTCAGCGGCTGCGTGATGATGCGCGTCTGCCACCTCGACACCTGCCCGGTCGGCATCGCCACCCAGAACCCGGTGCTGCGCGAGCGCTTCGACGGCAGACCGGAGTTCGTCGAGAACTTCATGCTGTTCATCGCCGAGGAGGTACGCGAACTGCTGGCCTCGCTCGGGTTCCGCACCCTGCAGGAAGCCGTCGGCCAGGTCGCAGTGCTGGACACCTCGAAGGTCGCCGAGCACTTCAAGGCGTCCAAGGTCGACCTGTCGCCGATCTTGCACGAGGTCGAGTCGCCAACCAGCGACCGGTTCTGCAGCAAGGCCCAGGATCACGGCCTGGACCGGGCGCTCGACAACTCGTTGATCCAGCTGGCCCGCCCCGCGCTCGAGGACGGCACGCCGGTCTCGGTCTCGCGCAAGATAGTGAACCGGAACCGCACGGTCGGCACGATGCTCGGGCACGAGGTGTCCAAGCGGTTCGGCGCGGCCGGGCTCGCCGACGACACGATCCACATCACCTTCCACGGCTCCGCCGGCCAGTCGTTCGGCGCCTTCGTTCCGCGGGGCATCACCCTGCGCCTGTTCGGAGACGCGAACGACTACGTCGGCAAGGGCCTGTCCGGCGGGCGGCTGATCCTGCGCCCGGACGAGCAGGCGCGCTTCGTCGCCGAACAGAACATCGTGGCCGGCAACGTGGTGCTCTTCGGCGCGACCGGCGGCGAGGCCTTCATCCGGGGCGTGGTCGGCGAGCGGTTCGCCGTCCGCAACTCCGGAGCGACGGCGGTCGTCGAAGGCGTCGGCGACCACGCCTGCGAGTACATGACCGGCGGCCGGGTCGTCGTCCTCGGCCCGACCGGGCGCAACTTCGGCGCGGGCATGTCCGGTGGCGTCGCGTACGTGTTCGACCCGGCCCGCACGTTCGCCACCGACCTCAACTCCGAGATGGTCGATCTCGAGGCGCTGGACCACGACGATCGCGCCGCAGTCCTGGATCTGGTCCGGCGGCACCGCGAGCTCACGGACTCGGTCGTGGCGGCGAGGATCCTGGCCGACTTCGACAAGCGGGTGACCCAGTTCGTGAAGGTCATGCCGCGTGACTACCGACGGGTGCTCGAGGCGATCGAGCGGGCGAAGAAGGATGGCGCAGACATGAACGAGGCGATCATGGCGGCCGCTCGTGGGTGACCCGTCCGGCTTCCTGAAACACACCTCCCGGGTGACGCCGCCGCGCCGGCCGGTCCCGATCCGGCTGACCGACTGGAAGGAGGTCTACGAGCCGTTCTCGCACGAGACGTTGCAGGCCCAGGCCAGCCGGTGCATGAACTGCGGCATCCCGTTCTGTCATCACGGCTGCCCGCTCGGGAACCTGATCCCCGAGTGGAACGACCTCGTCCACGGCGACCGCTGGTCGGACGCGATGGACCGGCTGCACGCGACCAACAACTTCCCGGAGTTCACCGGGCGGCTGTGCCCGGCTCCTTGCGAGGCCGCCTGCGTGCTCGGCATCAGCCAGCCCGCCGTCACCATCAAGCAGGTCGAGGTCGAGATCATCGACAACGCCTTCGCCCGCGGCTGGGTCGAGCCGGTCCGCCCGGCGGTGCTGACCGGCCGCACGGTGGCCGTCGTCGGGTCGGGGCCGGCGGGCCTGGCCGCGGCCCAGCAGCTGACCCGGGCCGGTCACGCCGTGACGGTGTTCGAGCGCGACGACCGGGTCGGGGGCCTGCTGCGCTACGGCATCCCCGAGTTCAAGATGGAGAAGCGCCACGTCGACCGGCGCATCGCGCAGATGGCGGCCGAAGGCACCGTCTTTCGCGTGGGCGTGAACGTCGGCGTCGACATCACCGCCGACGACCTGCGGGCGCAGTTCGACGCCGTCCTGCTGGCCGGCGGGGCCACCGAGGCCCGCGACCTGCCGATCCCGGGCCGGGAGCTTCGCGGGATCCACCAGGCGATGGAGTACCTGCCACTGGCCAACCGGGTGCAGCAGGGCGACCTGGCCGAGTCGCCGATCGTGGCGACCGGGAAGAAGGTCGTGATCATCGGCGGTGGCGACACCGGCGCCGACTGCCTCGGCACGGCGTTGCGCCAGGGAGCCCAGGCCGTGCACCAGTTCGAGATCATGCCCCGCCCGCCGGAGGAGCGGGCCGCCTCGACGCCGTGGCCGACCTACCCGCTGATGTTCCGCGTCTCGTCGGCCCACGAGGAGGGCGGCGAGCGGGTGTTCTCCGTGAGCACCGAGTCGTTCACAGGCGTCGACGGGCAGGTGACCGCCCTGAACGCGTACGAGGTCGAACTCAAGGACGGGCGGTTCGAGAAGGTCGACGGAACCGAGTTCTCGCTCGCGACCGACCTGGTCCTGCTGGCGATGGGCTTCGTGGGTCCCGAGCAGCCGGGGTTGCTCACCGACCTCGGCGTCGAACTGGACGCCCGCGGGAACGTGGCGCGCGGTCCGAACTTCGAGACGTCGGTACCGGGCGTCTTCGTCGCCGGCGACATGGGCCGCGGGCAGTCGCTGATCGTGTGGGCGATCGCCGAAGGCCGCTCTGCGGCGGCCGGGGTCGACGTCTTCCTGCAGGGGGAGAGCGCCCTGCCGACCCCGATCCTGCCCACGGCGGCCGCGCTGCGCTGAGCCGCCGGGTCGATCGTCCATCCGCGCTCAGGTCGCTACGCGTCTGCGCTCAGCAGACCGGACGCCACGGCGCGGTCGGGGTCGTTCCAGATCGCCATCGCCGTGTTCATCCGCAGGAAGCCCAGCCCGCTGTAGAAGGCCTCGGTACCGGGGTTGGCGTACAGGATGATCTTCTTGTGGCCGGCTGCGAGCCGGACGAGCCGCCGGATGAGCTCGCTTCCGAGGCCGCGCCCCTGATGGTCCGGATGCACTGCGACGTCGGCGATGTAGGCGCAGTCGAGGCCGTCGGCCAGCACGCGCCCCGCCCCGGCGAGCGCCGTACCCGCGTAGGCGAAGCAGGCGAACATGCTGTTGCCGTACACCGTCTGCAGGGTCCGGGGCGGCTTGTCGCCGAGCGGAGCTCGGCGGTAGAGCGTCGACAACTCGTCGAGGTCCACCGCGGCGATGTCGCCGACGAATCGATAGCCGTCCATGAGTCCTCCGCCCGGCCCGTCCGGTACCGCCGGCTCAATACTGCCGGGCCGGCCGGCCGCACCGATCACGCTTTTCCCGCGCGATCGGCGCGGCGGCCGGAGTTCAGCCCGCCGGCCGGTACTGGCGCAACCCGGCGACGAGGACGGACCGGCTGGAGTCGGCCGGCAGCGTGAACACCTCGTAGTACGTGCCGGGCGGCCCGCCGACGGCCGCCGCCGCGTTGGCCGATGCCGTCTCCCCGAGCTCGATGTAGCCGGCCTGCGTCCCGGCCCGCGAGGCGATCAGGTACACGGTCGGCTGCCCGGCGGTGGTGACCTGCCCAGTGGGCGCACCGGGGCTCTGCGTGAACGAGATCGTCGCGCCGATGCAGCGGCCGTCGAGTGCCTCGGGACTGGACGCCCGCGCCCGGACGAGCAGCTGTACATAGCCGCGCGGCGACGGCCCGGCGAGGTACTGCCGCGACCCCGGCAGGCACGACTTGGACACCTTGGCCGTGGCGGGGACGCGGAACTTGAAGGAGGCCAGTTGCACGCTCTTCGAGGCCGCGGCCACGCTGCCGCTCACCGCCTTGCCCTGAGGACTGTTCGTCGCCGCGGCGGTGGGGCCGCCGTGCGTCGAACCGGCCGCGACGGCGCCGACCGCCGAGGCTGCGACCACGCCGGCGCCGGCCATCGCCGCGATGCCGGTGCGTCGCCGGTTGAGCTGCCGGCGGACGTCGCGGGCGAGATCGGGCGACGCGATCACGTCGCTCGTCTGCTGGTGGAACGAGGTCCTGATCAATCGGGACAGGTCTTCATCGGTACGCATGTTCGTCCGCTTCCTGGAGGGCCGCGTCGGCGGCCATGAGCTTGCGGAGTGCTTGCAGGGCCCGGCTGGTCTGCGACTTCACCGTCCCCTCGGTGCAATCGAGCACCACGGCGACCTCCTCCACCGACAGGTCGAGGAAGTACCGCAGGGCCAGCACCTTGCGCTGGCCGAGCGGGAGCCGGGCCATCAGGGCGGTGACGGCTTCGCGGTGCGCAGCGGCCGACTCCGGGCCGTCTGCCGGCGGGTGGATGCCGGACAGATCGGCGACCTCGCGGGGGCGGCGGGCGCGGTTGCGCCAGTCGTCCTTGACGAGGTTGACCAGGACCCGCCGGGTGTAGGCCGCTGGATTGTGCCGCGCGCCCGACCAGCGACGCGCGGTGCGCACCAGCGCCACCTGGAGCAGATCCTCGGCCCGGCCCCGATCACCCGTGAGGAGCACCCCGAGCCGGAGCAGCTCCGATGAGGATTGCCGGACGAAGTCGTCGAAGTCGGGTCCCAACCGGCCGAGGCCGGTCATCCGGTTGTTCGTTTCTTCATACCCGTTGAACTCCATGCACCGGCTCGGGGTTGTCGCCGTCGCGCCACTTCTGCCTCCACGGTCCCAGGCGGTGGGGCCACGGTCGGCCGAATTTCGCCGCCGCCCGAACTCGGCTAGCGTCGGCGCCCGAGACGATGGAGGCGGTGCGCATGACCAGCGGGCAACCCGACCACGACGTGATCGTCATCGGCGCCGGCTTCTCCGGCATCGGTGCCGCGATCAAGCTCGACGAGGCCGGATTCCCCGACTACCTCGTCATCGAGAAGGACGACGGCGTCGGCGGCGCGTGGCACGCGAACACCTACCCCGGGGTTGCGGTCGACATCCCGTCCTTCTCCTACTCCTTCTCCTTCGAGCGCAACCCGGACTGGTCGCGGCTCTACGCGCCCGGCACCGAGCTCAAGGCGTACGCCGAGCATTGCGTCGACAAGTACGGCATCCGTGACCGCATCCGCCTCGACACCAAGGTCACCGGCCTGGAGTTCGACGAGCTGGACAACCTGTGGACGGTCCGGCTCGACGGTGGACAGCAGCTTCGGGCCCGCTACGTGATCGCCGCGGTCGGGGTGCTCACGCAGCCCAAGCAGCCGGACATCCCCGGCGTCGATGACTTCGCCGGCGCCGTCATGCACACCGCCCGCTGGGACCACACCCAGGACATCACCGGCAAGCGGGTCGCGGTCATCGGCACCGGCGCGTCCGCTCTGCAGCTCGTCCCGGCCATCGCGCCCGCGGTCGAGCACCTCACGGTCTTCCAGCGCACGCCGATCTGGGTCATGCCCAAGATGGACGCGGCGATGAGGCGCCCGGTGCGGGGCCTGCTGCGCCGCCTGCCGGCCGCCACCGTCCCGGCCCGCCTCGTCAGCCACGCGTTCGTCGAGTCGACATTCGTCCTCGCCGCGCACTACTACAAGACGCTGCCGCTGCTGATCAAGGGCGGCGAGCAGACGGCGCTTCGCCACCTGCGCAAGCAGGTGCACGATCCGGAGACCCGGGAGAAGCTGACGCCGAAGTACGGCCTGGGCTGCAAGCGTCCCAGCTTCTCGAACACCTACCTGGCCACGTTCAACCGCGAGAACGTCACGCTCGAGACGACCGCGATCGAGCGCATCACACCGGCCGGCGTGGTCACCGCCGACGGCACCGAGCACGAGATCGACGTGCTGGTGCTGGCCACCGGCTTCAAGGTGTTCGAAGCGGGCAACATGCCGCCCTACGAGGTGCGCGGGGTCGGCGGCCTCGACATGGAGAAGTTCTTCGACGCCAACCGGTTCCAGTCCTACCAGGGCGTGTCGGTCCCGGGCTTCCCGAACCTCTTCTCGATCCTGGGCCCCTACGGGTTCAACGGCACGTCCTACTTCCAGCTCATCGAGAACCAGATGCGGCACATCGTCCGCTGCCTGAAGGCGGCGCGGGCGCGCGGCGCCGACCGCATCGAGGTCAAGGCCGAGGCCAACGACCGCTACTTCCGCAGGATGCTGGGCCGGCGCGGCCGGCAGGTCTTCTTCAACAACAACTGCGCCGGGTCGAACAGCTACTACTTCGACAAGCACGGGGACGTGCCGTTCCGGCCGGCTACCAGCCTCGAGGCGTACTGGCAGAGCAGCCACTTCCCGATCGACGACTACCACTTCGAGGCCACCGGGCGGAGCTGAGGCGCAGCGTTACCGGAGCGTCTCGGGGTCGTTGAAATGGGCAGTACCCGCCGCGCCTGATCCGCAGCACCGCCGCCGCGAGATCGCGCGAAATCCGCTGCCTCGAAGGGTTTCTTCGCCATGCCCGCAACCGTTCCGCTGAGCTCGCCCGTCAAGAGCATGACCGGTGCCCAGGCGCTCGCCGAGAGCGTTGCCGCGGCCGGTCTGGGTGCGCCTGTGGGGCCGGCGATCGACCGCATCGCGCTGTACCTCAACACGCTGCCCTACGCCGTGCTGCGGTGGCAGGCCGAGAACGTCCTCGACGTGCTGCACCTGCTCGCCGCCGAGCGCGCGGCCCGCCTCACCGAGTGGCTCGGCCGGCGCGCCGCCGACGCCGAGACCGCCCAGTACTGGTTCGAGCTGAACGAGCTCACCTGCCTCGGCCAGGCCGTCTGAACCCGGGCGGAGAGAGGTCACTGCGGTGCGCCGGGTCGCGGTCCTGCTGCTGGCGGCGCTCGCCGCAAGCGGATGCGCCGCCGCCGCGGGGACGGTCGTCGCCCACCCGGCCCGGACCGTGCCGCCACCGGCGGTGGTCCTCGCCACCCCGATCTGCACGAGGCCGGCGCCGGACACCGCGGCCGGTTACAGCGCACTGTTCGCCACGACCGACCCGCGCGAGTGGGGCGGCGCCGACGTCGCCGTGAGCGTGCCGCTCGGCGGGCGCAGCGTCTGGCTGTTCGGGGACACGTTCAGCGCCGGCCCGGACGGCCGGGGCCGCTTCGTCCACTCCACCGCGATCACCCAGCGCGCGGGCTGCCTGCACGTATCCCACGGCGGGGCCCAACTGCTCCCGGACGAGCGGCGGGTCGCCGTCCCGACGCCCACCGACCCGTCCCGGATCTACTGGATCCAGGGTGGGCGGGCGCTCGGGCCGGACACCCTCGCCGTCACCGCCCGGACCATCGAGCTGACCGGTACCGGGCCGTGGGACTTCCGCGACGGCGGCGCGTCGCGCACCGCGCTGGCCACGCTCGACGAGGCCGGGGACGTGACCTTCGTCCGCTGGCTCGCCACCAACCCCGGACCCGCGCCCGACCCCGGACCGTTGATCGACTGCGAGGCCCCGCGGCCGCCGGCTGCCCACCATTTCTGCTATGGCCGCCACCGCCATCCGGAGCTGACGCTGGCCGGCGGCCACGTCCTCGTGACGGTGTCGCAGAACTGGGACGACGGCGTCCTGCACCCGATGCGCGAGTACCAGCCCCTGTTCTCGGCCGGCTGACGCGGGCAAACGCCGCATAGCGGGTTCGAGACAGACAGCACACGCGCGAGGCCGTACCGTGACACGAGGTACGTTCGCCTTCGCGAAGGGGTCTGCATCCATGACGGTCTCGGCTTCCCGTAACTCCGACATCGCGTCCGGCCGAAGCATTCCGGACACCGTCGCCCAGCTGCGGGCGACGTTCCGCGGCGGGCGTACCAAGCCGATCGAGTGGCGGCTCGCCCAGCTGGACGCGATCGTGCGGCTCGTCGCGGAGCGGGAGAAGGACTTCGCCGAAGCCCTCGAGCAGGACCTCGGACGCGGCGCCGTCGAGGCGTGGATGGCCGACCTCGCACCGGTGACGAGCGAGGCCAAGCACGCGGCGAAGCGGCTGCGGGCCTGGATGAAGCCGACCAAGGTCAAGCTGCCGATGAGCGTCCAGCCGGGCAAGGGCTGGTACGTGTACGAGCCGCTCGGCGTGGTGCTGATCATCGGGCCGTGGAACTACCCGGTCCACCTCGTCCTCGCCCCGCTCGTCGGCGCGATCGCCGCCGGCAACTGCGCGATCCTCAAGCCGTCCGAGCACACGCCGGCCTGCTCGGCGCTGCTGGCGAAGCTCGTGCCGCAGTACCTGGACGCCGAGGCTGTCGCCGTCGTCGAGGGCGCCGCCGAGGCCACCCAGGGCCTGCTCGACCAGGCCCTCGACCACTGCTTCTTCACCGGCGGCCCCGAGATCGGCAAGGCGGTCATGGCCGCTGCGGCGAAGCACCTGACCCCGGTCACGCTCGAGCTCGGCGGCAAGAGCCCGGTCATCGTGGCCCACGACGCCAAGCTGAAGGTGGCGGCCCGCCGGATCGCGTTCGCCAAGCTGCTCAACTCGGGCCAGACCTGCGTCGCGCCCGACTACGTCCTGGTCGACCGGACGATCCGCGAGCCGTTCGTGGAGGAGCTCAACAAGGCGATCACCGCGTTCTCCCACGAGTCGACGCTGCCGATCGTCAGCACCCGGCAGGCCGGCCGGATCGCCGGCCTGGTCGACGGCGCGGGCGGGCGCACGGTGCGCGGCGGCCAGGTCGATGTGGACGGCAAGCGGGCGGAGATGACCGTGATCGTCGACCCCGACTCCGACGCCGAGGTCATGCGCGAGGAGATCTTCGGGCCGGTGCTGCCGATCGTCACCGTCGATTCGATGGACGACGCCATCGCGCACGTGCAGCAGGGGCCCAAGCCGCTCGCGGTCTACCTGTTCAGCGAGAGCCGGGCCAACGAGGCGCGCGTCGTCGAGGAGATCAGCAACGGCGGCACGGTGGTGAACCAGCTGATGTACCACCTGCTCGTGAACGAGTTGCCGTTCGGCGGCGTCGGCACCAGCGGCACCGGGTCGTACCACGGCAAGTGGGGCTTCGAGACGTTCAGCCACCGCAAGTCGGTGCTGCGCAAGCCGACGTGGCTCGACCCGTCCCTCGCCTACCCGCCGTTCACGACCATCAAGCAGAAGATCATGCGCAAGGTCTTCTGACCTGCCGGTCAGTCGGTGTCGCGGGCCCGTTCGGCGGCCTCGCGCATCTCGAAGACGTCTGAGGCCCACTCGCCGACCTCGTGCGTGACGTCACGCAGCGCGCCGGTGACGATCGTGGCGATGCGCCCCACGTGGGTCACGGCCGACTCCGTCAGGACCTGCACGGTGTCCTTGCCGATCTCGAACCTGCTCACCATGGTCTGACCCTCACTCACGCCGCTGCCCGGACCTCGGGCTCCACCGTAACCGCCGGCGCCCGGTCGTGACCGCGCGAGGGCAGGGCGAGCCGGAAGATCTTGGCCCAGGTCGAGCCGATCTGCTTGGAGAACCGGCCGGTGTTGTAGGGCAGGCCGTACTTCTCGCACAGTGCGCGGACCTCGGGCGCGATCTGCGGGTACCGCCGGGCCGGGATGTCCGGGAAGAGGTGGTGCTCGATCTGGTGGCTCAGGTTGCCGGACAGGATGTGGAACAGCTTGCCGCCGGTGATGTTCGCCGAGCCCATCATCTGCCGCACGTACCACGCGCCGCGGCTCTCGTTCTCGGTCTCCTCCTCGGTGAAGGTGGCGACCCCGGTCGGGAAGTGGCCGCAGAAGATGATCGAGTACGCCCAGAGATTGCGCACCAGGTTCGCGGTGGCGTTGGCCGTGAGCGTCGACAGGAACTGCGGGCCGGTGAGCGCCGGGAACAGGACGTAGTCCTTCAGCGTCTGCTTGCCGACCTTGCGCCAGATGCCGCGCCAGAGTTCCTTGTTCTCCGACATCTTGCGCTTGCCCGAGATGACGTTCTCGGTCTCGAGGTCGTGCAGCGCCACGCCGTACTGGAAGAACGTCATCAGCAGGAATGCCCACACCGGATTGCCGAGGTAGTAGGGGTTCCACTTCTGGCTCTCGTCCATCCGCAGGATGCCGTAACCGATGTCGCGGTCCTTGTCGAGGATGTTCGTGTACGTGTGGTGCATGTAGTTGTGCGAGTGGCGCCACTGGTCGGAAGGGCAGGCGGTGTCCCACTCGAACATCTTCGAGTTCAGCGCCGGGTCACGCATCCAGTCGTACTGGCCGTGCATGACGTTGTGGCCGATCTCCATGTTGTCGAGGATCTTCGCCAGGCTCAGCGCGGCGGTGCCGGCCAGCCAGAACGGCGGCAGGACGCTCAGGAACAGCGCCGCCCGGCCGCCGACCTCGAGGGTGCGCTGCGCCTTGACGACGTTGTAGATGTAGTCGCGGTCCTCGGCGCCGAGGTCGTCGATGATGCGCTTGCGGATCGCGTCCAGCTCGCGGCCGAGTTCCTCGATCTGCGCCTCGGTCAGCTTGATGGTCTTGCTCATGGGTTGGTCCTTCCTCGTCAGAGGTCGATGGCGACGTCGCCGACCGGCGCGGAGATGCAGAGCTGGATCTCCTGGTCGGGGTCGGTGTGCGTCTCGCCGGTGAGGACGTTGCGGGTGCACCCGGACGTCTTGACCTTGGTGCACGTGAAGCAGATGCCCATCCGGCAGCCGAACTCGGGCGTGAGGCCGGCAGCCTCGGCCTGCTCGAGCAGGGTGGCGCCGGAGTTCTCGACGACGGTCTCGCCGAACCGGACGGTGCCGGTGGCGTCGCCGTCAGCCGGGGCGAGCACGGGCGGGGTGAATTCCTCGGTGTGCAGCGCGTCCGCGATGCCCTTGGCCGCGTAGTGCTCGCGGATCGTGGCCATCAACCCGGGCGGCCCGCAGAGGTAGGTCTGGCCGTCGTGCGCATACCAGGACGCGGCTTCGGCGAGGTGGGTCTCGTCGAACCGGCCGTGCAGGTCGCCACCGGACTCCTGCCGGGTGTAGGCCAGGACGAGGCGGACGTTGTCGCGCCGGGCGGCCAGCTCACGCAGCTCGCGCAGGTGAGCGACGTCGGCTTCGCTGAAGGAGTAGTGCAGGAACACGATCTCGCCGGCGTGGTTCTCGTCGACGAGCGTGCGCAGCATCGACAGCACCGGCGTGATGCCGCTGCCGCCGCTGATGAGCAGCAGCTTCTCCGGCCGGCGAGCCGGCAGCTTGAACGTTCCGTCGGCCGGGGTCAGGCCGACGACGAGGCCGGGCTTGGCGTGCGCGTGCAGGTACTGCGAGACGAGCCCCTGCGGGTGGGCCTTGACCGTGATCTCGATGCGGCCGTCCGCACGGTGCTGCGAGCACGACGGCGAGTAGCAGCGGGTCCGCCGGACGCCGTCGATGTCGACCGCGATCTGGACGAACTGGCCGGCCTCGAAGCCCCGCCACTGCCGGGTCGGGCGCAGGGTCAGGGTGACGCTGTCGTCAGTGGTGCGCTCGACCCCGGTGACGACGGCCCGCAGCTCGCGGACGGTCAGCATCGGGTGGACGAGCTCCAGGTAGCGATCGACGCCGTGCGGGGTGGCCAGCGCCTCGAGCATCCCGAGGGGCGAGACTCGGCGGCTCGAGCTGCCGAGCGGCCGCCGCCGGCGCACTGGGTTCAGCAGAGACATGCGTCCCTCCTCGATACTCCGTGCATCTGGCTTTCAGTGCACGCTCGTTCACTGACTTTAGTGTGTCTAGACGTCGCAGGCGCTGTCAATCCAGGAGGTACGTGACGGCGCGCACGTAGGATTCGGGTTAGGAATCGTGCACGGGCGTACGCTGAAACCGTGAGCGAGCGCCGCAGCCGGGGTGACCGGCACCCTGACGAATCGCTGGCCGCCCCTGAGGGCCGCTCTCGCGCCGAGCGCAAGGAACGCACCCGTCAGCGGCTGCTCGAGGTCACGCTCAAGCTCATCGCCGATCGCAGCCTCGCCAGCATCAGCCTGCGCGAGGTGGCCCGCGAGGCCGGCATCGTCCCGACCGCCTTTTACCGTCACTACGCCTCGATGGACGAGCTCGGCGTCGACCTCGTCGACGAGGCGATGCGGCCACTGCGCCAGATGATCCGCGACGCCCGCCGGGGCCGGGCCGCGCACAGCGACATCATCGTCGAGACGGTGGCCGTGCTCGCCAAGCAGGTCCGCGAGAACCCGGACCAGTTCCGCTTCCTCAGCCGCGAGCGCTACGGCGGAATCGGGGCCGTCCGCCGCGCGATCGCCACCGAACTGCGCCTGTTCACCAGTGACCTGACCGTCGACCTCGCCCGGCTGACCGCCGGTTACGACTGGACGACCGAGGACCTCGAGATGGCGGCCGGCCTGATGGTGGCCGCGATGCTCACGACCGTCATGGACCTGCTCGAGGTCGACCAACGACACCCCGAGGACGTCACCGCCCTGCTCGACCAGGCTGAGCGGCAGCTCCGGCTGATCGCGCTCGGCATGGGGCAGTGGCGCAGCAAGCCCTAAAGGCCCGTCCCCTTCGTTGAGTGGTCAGTTGCGACCTGAGTGGTCAGTTGTAGCTGACCACTCAGGTCCGGACTGACCACTCAACGCGCGGGTCAGGAGTCCGCGGCCAGGGGAAGCGCGGACGCGAGCTCGTCCACGATCTCGGCGAGCGCGAGATCGAGCTCGGTGACGCCGCCGGCGCTGTGCGTCGACAGCTCGATCTCGACCCACCGCCACCGCAGCGCGAGGTCGGGATGGTGGTCGAGTTGCTCGCAGCGCGGCGCGATCTGGTTGATGAACTCGACCGCGGTGGGGAAGTCGGCGAACTCGATCGCGCGGCTCAGCTTGTCCGGCGTCCCCGACCAGTCCGGGTGCCGGGACCGCAGCGCGGCGTCGATCTGATCCTGGTCGAGCAGTGCGGGCATGACTGGCCTCCGGCGTCGCGGTCCACCACCACACCCCCACGGTAGCGGCGCTACGTATAACCTCGACCACCGTGACCGAACGGGCAGAACGCGCAGGCAGGCTGGTCTGGATCGACTGCGAGATGACGGGGCTCGACCTGGCCCGCGACGCGCTGATCGAGGTCGCGGCGATCGTGACGGACGCCGAGCTCACGCCCCTCGACGACGGGGTCGAGGTCGTCATCCACACCCACGACGACCTGCTCGACACGATGCTGCCGGTCGTCCGGGGCATGCACGGTGCCTCGGGGCTCACCGAGAAGGTGCGGGCCTCGACCGTCACCCTCGGCGAGGCCGAGAAGCTGGTGCTCGACTACGTCCGGTCACACGTCCCGGAGCCGAAGACCGCCCCGCTGTGCGGGAACTCCATCGGCACCGATCGCGGCTTCGTGGCCCGCGACATGCCGGCCCTGGACGACTACCTGCACTACCGGATGATCGACGTCTCCTCGATCAAGGAGCTGGCCAAGCGCTGGTACCCCCGGGTCTACCAGTCCCAGCCACCCAAGGGCCTGTCGCACCGGGCGCTGGCCGACATCCGGGAAAGCATCACCGAGCTCGCCTACTACCGGGCGACGCTGTTCGTGCCACCGCCCGGCCCGTCGGCGGACGAGGCGCAGGCCGCCGCCAAGGCACTGCAAGTCGCCGGGGAGGGCCAGGTAGACTGATCCGGCTCGGCGGTCCGCCGCCGGCATGGTGGGTGTAGCTCAGCTGGTAGAGCACCTGGTTGTGGTCCAGGATGTCGCGGGTTCGAGCCCCGTCACTCACCCCAAGCAGGATGCGGAGCACCCGGTTGCGGTGCTCCGCACCACGTCGCGGGTTCGAGCCCCGTCACTCACCCCAAGCAGGATGCGGAGCACCCGGTTGCGGTGCTCCGCACCACGTCGCGGGTTCGAGCCCCGTCACTCACCCCAAGCAGGATGCGGAGCACCCGGTTGCGGTGCTCCGCACCACGTCGCGGGTTCGAGCCCCGTCACTCACCCCAAGCAGGATGCGGAGCACCCGGTTGCGGTGCTCCGCACCACGTCGCGGGTTCGAGCCCCGTCACTCACCCCAAGCAGGATGCGGAGCACCCGGTTGCGGTGCTCCGCACCACGTCGCGGGTTCGAGCCCCGTCACTCACCCCAAGCAGGATGCGGAGCACCCGGTTGCGGTGCTCCGCACCACGTCGCGGGTTCGAGCCCCGTCACTCACCCCAAGCAGGATGCGGAGCACCCGGTTGCGGTGCTCCGCACCACGTCGCGGGTTCGAGCCCCGTCACTCACCCCAAGCAGGATGCGGAGCACCCGGTTGCGGTGCTCCGCACCACGTCGCGGGTTCGAGCCCCGTCACTCACCCCAAGCAGGATGCGGAGCACCCGGTTGCGGTGCTCCGCACCACGTCGCGGGTTCGAGCCCCGTCACTCACCCCAAGCAGGATGCGGAGCACCCGGTTGCGGTGCTCCGCACCACGTCGCGGGTTCGAGCCCCGTCACTCACCCCAAGCAGGATGCGGAGCACCCGGTTGCGGTGCTCCGCACCACGTCGCGGGTTCGAGCCCCGTCACTCACCCCAAGCAGGATGCGGAGCACCCGGTTGCGGTGCTCCGCACCACGTCGCGGGTTCGAGCCCCGTCACTCACCCCAAGCAGGATGCGGAGCACCCGGTTGCGGTGCTCCGCACCACGTCGCGGGTTCGAGCCCCGTCACTCACCCCAAGCAGGATGCGGAGCACCCGGTTGCGGTGCTCCGCACCACGTCGCGGGTTCGAGCCCCGTCACTCACCCCAAGCAGGATGCGGAGCACCCGGTTGCGGTGCTCCGCACCACGTCGCGGGTTCGAGCCCCGTCACTCACCCCAAGCAGGATGCGGAGCACCCGGTTGCGGTGCTCCTGCTTTGCGTCTGACTTCGTGACACAGATCGGCGTGTCTATCACGCAACATCCGACGGGTTCTCCGACCGCTCTCGGAGGATCTGATCATGACCGAACTCGACCGTGGAACCGACCGCGCCGGGCGCCGTGCGAAGCGGTTCCTCTCGCCCTCGCAGAAGTACGAGATCTGGTTGCAGCTGGTGCGCCAGGAGGTGACGATCGCCGAGGCCGCGGCCGAGCAGCACGTGGACCGTTCGACGATCATGCGCATCCGCACGGTGGCCAAGGAGGGCGCGCTGGCCGCGTTGGCCGAGTCCAAGCCCGGGGTCAAGGCGCGCGAGCGGGACTGGGAGTTGGAGCTTGCCAAAGCGGAGGTCGCCCGGTTGTCGGAGACGGTCAAGGAGATGGCCGTGAAGCTGATGCTGGTCGAGGGAAAAGGCGCCTGGGGTTGAGTGGCCCGATCCCGCGCCGGGTCGAAGCGGCCACCAAGGCAGGGCTGCTCGACCTGCTCGATGAGGCACTCGACGCCGGCTGGAGCCTGCGCCGTGTCTGCGGCGCGCTGGAGCTGCCCGAGCGGCGCGCGCACCGCTGGATCGGCCGGCGCGCCCGCGGCCAGCTGGTCGACAAAGCGCCTGGCGGGTCGCCGGCGCACGGACTGTTGCCGGACGAAGAGCGCGAGATCTTGGCGCTGTTCGACGAGTGGGGCGAGACCGACCGCAGCCACCGCAAGCTGGCCCACCGCGGCTCCTACCTGCACCGCGTGTGGGTCTCGCCGTCGAGCGTGCGGCGGGTGCTTTTCCTTGCTGACAAGCACTTCCGGCCCCGACCACGGCCCGGCCGCTCGACGCGCAAGCAGTTCCCGGACTGGGTCGAGTACAAGCCCAACTCGATTTGGATCTACGACACGACACACTTCCCGGCCGCCGGGATGGCAGTGCTGATCATCGAGGATCTGGTCTCCCGTAAGTGGCTGACCGAGATCGTCTCGAGCGAGGAGACCTCCACCCAGGTCGAGCTCGCTTTCACCGCCGCGCTGGAAGCCGAGGGGCTGCTCGAACAGGTTGAGCGTCGTCACGCCGACGACGGTCGCATCGACCTCAGCGCTGACGATAAGTCGCGCCCGATCCTGCTCGCGGTCAGCGACAACGGGCCGCAGATGACCTCCGGCTCGACGCGCGAGTTCCTGGCGCTGTGCGCGATCGCTCAGCACTTCGGCCGGCCCGGCACCCCGACCGACCAGGCCTGGATCGAAAGCCTCAACGGCCACATCAAGCTCGACTACCCGCATTTGCTCGCGATCCGCGACCCGGCAACCCTGCGCGCCGAACTCAAGATCACCCGCCCGCACTACAACGGCGTTCGGCTGCACCAGGGCATCGGCTACGTCACGCCCAACGACGAACACGAAGGACGAGGTGAGGCCATCCGCAAAGCACGCCAAGCCGGCCTGGAACAGGCCCGGCTCGACCGGCTTGCCTGGCACCGCCAGCACCGGCACGATCAACTCACCGAGGACCCCGACGATGTTGGCTAATACAACGCGACTTTGCGACACAAAGTCAGAAACACGTCACTCCGCACCACGTCGCGGGTTCGAGCCCCGTCACTCACCCCAAGCAGGATGCGGAGCACCCGGTTGCGGTGCTCCGCACCACGTCGCGGGTTCGAGCCCCGTCACTCACCCCAAGCAGGATGCGGAGCACCCGGTTGCGGTGCTCCGCACCACGTCGCGGGTTCGAGCCCCGTCACTCACCCCAAGCAGGATGCGGAGCACCCGGTTGCGGTGCTCCGCACCACGTCGCGGGTTCGAGCCCCGTCACTCACCCCAAGCAGGATGCGGAGCACCCGGTTGCGGTGCTCCGCACCACGTCGCGGGTTCGAGCCCCGTCACTCACCCCAAGCAGGATGCGGAGCACCCGGTTGCGGTGCTCCGCACCACGTCGCGGGTTCGAGCCCCGTCACTCACCCCAAGCAGGATGCGGAGCACCCGGTTGCGGTGCTCCGCACCACGTCGCGGGTTCGAGCCCCGTCACTCACCCCAAGCAGGATGCGGAGCACCCGGTTGCGGTGCTCCGCACCACGTCGCGGGTTCGAGCCCCGTCACTCACCCCAAGCAGGATGCGGAGCACCCGGTTGCGGTGCTCCGTGTCACGTCGCGGGTTCGAGCCCCGTCACTCACCCCAAGCAGGATGCGGAGCACCCGGTTGCGGTGCTCCGTGTCAACGCCGCCCGAAAATTGACCCCCTATCGCCGGTTGAAAATTGACCCCCCGGGCGGCCTGTTGATGGTCAGTCTTCGGTTGTGCTGGCCGCGGGGACGCGGCCTAGGTCGCGGTCTTTGAGGCGGTAGCTGTCTCCCTTCAACGCGATGACTTCGGCGTGGTGGACGAGGCGGTCGATCATGGCTGCGGCCACGACGTCGTCGCCGAACACCTCGCCCCAGCGGCCGAAGACCTTGTTGCTGGTGACGATGAGCGAGGCACGTTCGTAGCGGGAGCTGACGAGTTGGAAGAAGAGGTTGGCGGCTTCGGGTTCGAAGGGGATGTAGCCGACCTCGTCGATCACGAGCAGCGGGTAGCGGCCGAGCCGGACCAGTTCGGCCTGCAGCCGGCCGGCGTGGTGGGCGTCGGCGAGGTGGGCGACCCAGTCGGCGGCGGTGGCGAACAGGACCCGGTGCCCGGCTTGGCAGGCCCGGATCGCCAGGCCGATGGCGAGGTGGGTCTTGCCGGTGCCGGGCGGGCCGAGGAACACCACGTTCTCCTTGGCGGTGACGAAGTCGAGGGTGCCCAGGTGCGCGATCAGGTCCCGCTTCAGGCCGCGGGCGTGGTCGAAGTCGAACTCCTCCAAGCTCTTGCGGGCCGGGAAGCGGGCGGCGCGGATGCGGCCCTCGCCGCCGTGGGACTCGCGGGCGGAGACCTCACGTTGCAGGCAGGCGACCAGGAACTCCAAGTGCGACCACGACTCGGCGACGGCCCGCTCGGCCAGGCGTTCGACGCTGTCGCGCAGGGTCGGTGCCTTGAGTGCTCGGGTGAGGTAGCTGATCTCGCCGGTCAGGTCGCGGGCGGTCTTCGCGGTGCTGGTGCGGGTGGCCATCACGCCACCCCGCCGTCGAGATCGTCGACCAGGCCGAGGGCGGTGTCGTAGTCGGCCAGACACCGCTGTTCGACCTCCTGCTCCGGTGCTGGTCGGAGCACTCCGACCCGCTCGCGCCGCAGCCGCGTCGCCGCGGCCAGGTGGTCGGGGTCGCTGATCGTCTGGTGCCAGGCCCAGGCTCGTTCGTGGTCGGCCACGACGCGGCCGTCGCAGAGCGCCCGGACCCGGTGCAGGTCCACGATCAGTTCGATGCGGCGGCCGATCACCGCCGGGTGGATCGAGTAGTCGTTGGAGTCGATGCGCACGTAGTGATCACGCGGCAGCCGGGTCGAGGCTCGCCACCCGGTCGCCGGCGCGAGCGGCGGCAACGCCAGCATCGCGGCCTTGTCCGCAGCGATCCGTTCGGTCGGCGCGCAACCCAACGCCCGGCGCCGGCGGGCGTTGACCAGCGTGAACCAGTCCTGCAGCTGGGCGTTGAAGTCGCCCGGGCCGGTGAAGCGACGGCCGGGCAGGAACGAGCGCTCCAAGTAGTCGTGGGCGCGTTCGATGATGCCCTTGTGCTCCGGCTCCCGCGGCCGCAGCACGATGACCTTCGCGCCCAGAGTGCCGCGGAAGGCCTGACACTCGCCGGTGAGCTCGCTCCGGCCGCCCCGCCATCGGCCGATCGCGCCCTCACCGTCCCAGACCAACGTCCGCGGCACCGCCCCAAGCCGCTCGATCACGGCCCACCAGCCCGCGAACAAGTCCGGCGCGGCCCGGGTCGGGATCAGCTGTCCAGACAACCAACGGGAGTAACCGGTGACCATCGTCAACACCGGCAGCTGCGTCGGACGGCGGTGTTGACCGAACCCGACCGGCAGCTGGATCGGCGGGAACCACAGATCGCACTGCGCGATATCGCCCGCCTCGTAGCTCGTCCGTGACGCCGGGTCCGGCGGCAGGTAAGCCGGCCGCAGCTCGGCCACCCGCTCCTTCAACACCGTGATCCCGCGGGTCCAGCCGATCCGCTCGGCGATCACCGTCGCCGGCATCCACGCATCCAGCGCGAGCTGCTCACGGATCTTGCCCTCGACCGCATCCACGATCGACCCAGCAGGTCGGCGCTCGTACTTCGGTGCCGTACCCGAGGCGATCGCCGCCCGCACCGTGTTCCGCGCAACGCCTAACTTCCGGGCGATCGCCTTGATCGGTAACCCCTCCGCCCGATGCAACCGGCGGATCTCAGCCCAGTCCTCCACGCATAACACCCCTTCGTCTCCCTCGGCTCGAGTTAAGCCGAGAGTCAGCGCCAGAGGGGTCAAAATTCGGGCGGCGCTCCGGGGTCAGTTTTCAGGCGGCGCCGACACTCCGCACCACGTCGCGGGTTCGAGCCCCGTCACTCACCCCAAGCAGGATGCGGAGCACCCGGTTGCGGTGCTCCGCACCACGTCGCGGGTTCGAGCCCCGTCACTCACCCCAAGCAGGATGCGGAGCACCCGGTTGCGGTGCTCCGCACCACGTCGCGGGTTCGAGCCCCGTCACCCAGGCGCCCCGGAGATTCGCCAAGTGTTGCATTGACCGCTTCGCGCGCTATCGGTTGACTGCAGGAATCAGCGGAAACCGCCCGCAGACTCGGGCACCCGGCCCACATTTCGGAAGGCAGGCGCTTCGATGCACCTTCGTCCCCGCACCAAGCTGGTGGCCGCCCTGGCCACCGCTGCCGTGCCGCTCGTCCTCGCGACCGCAGCCGTGGCGAGCCCGCCACATCACCACAGCGAGCATCGCCACGGCCCGGCGCTCGACCACGTCTTCGTCATCATGCTGGAGAACCACTCCCAGTCGAGCGTGATCGACGACCCGAACGCCCCCTTCCTGACGAGCCTGGCGCACACCTACGGGATGGCGGACAACTACTACGGCGTCACCCACCCCTCGATGCCGAACTACCTGGCCTCCATCGCCGGCGACAACTTCGGTATCCAGGACGACAACGACCAGAACGTCGTCAATCTCGACCGCCGCAACCTCGTCGACCAGCTCGAGGCGCACCACATCAGGTGGGACGCCTACATGGACACCCTGCCCGCGAACAAGCTCGACCGGTTCGGGCCCACCGTGAACGGCACGACCGTGTCGCTGTACGCGAAGAAGCACAACCCGTTCGTCCTGTTCGACGACATCACCAGCAGCCCGGCCCGGATGAGCCACGTCCGCGACTACACCCGGCTCGGCGCCGATCTCAACTCGCGCCGCGCGCCGCAGTTCGTGTGGATCTCGCCGAACCAATGCAACGACATGCATGGTGGCGTCTCCATCCCGGTGCCGGGGCACGCCGAAACCCCCTGCCCCTACGGCAGCGCGAAGGACGACACGAACGACGCGGCCCTGAAGCAGAAGGCTGACGCCTTCGTCCACGGCGCCGTGGACACCATCCGGCACTCCAGGGCGTGGACCAGGCACTCGGCGATCGTCATCGTCACCGACGAGAACGACTACACCGGCAACAAGACCACGGGAGGTTGGGAGAGCGCCGTCGGATGCTGCGACTCGCCCTACGTCGAGGCGGCCGACCCGCGGGTCTCGGCCACGTGGCCCGGCGGCACCTACGGCGGCGGGCTCATCCCCGCGATCGTCGTCACCGCCCACGGCCCTCGCCACGCCGTCGACCACACCCCGTACAACCATTACTCGCTGCTGACCACGATCGAGGACAACTGGGGACTCGGACACCTCGGCCACGCCGGTGACGCCGCCGGCGGAGTCGTGCCGATGTGGCCGCTGTTCACCGGGCGGCACTGACACCACGCACACGGGGCGCCTCAGAACTGGCTCTGAGGCGCCCCGTCACGCTCCGCGGCCGCCCGCAGCGCCCGGACCTCCTCGGTCAGGGCCTCGAGCTGGGCGGCGATCTGGACGAGGTCGCGCTGGGTTGCGGCCTGGACCTCCTCCTCCTGGTCCCGCACGCGGTCGATGAACCAGGCCGCGAAGGACGCGGTGACGACGCCGATGAGCGCGACGCCGCCGATCATCAGCCCGACCGCCACGACCCGCCCCTGCAGCGTCACCGGGAAGTGGTCGCCGTAGCCCACCGTCGTCACGGTGACCACCGCCCACCACAGTGCCGAGCCGAAGGACTTGATGTTCGAGCCGGCGGCATCGCGTTCGGCGTCCAGGACCGCCAGCGCCGCGCAGATCACGAGCGTCGACGCCGATATCGTCACGTACAGGGGGACGCGCCCGCGCAAGCTGGCGGCCGCCTTGCGGTTCAGCACGCGGAACAGCACGACCAGCCGCAGCAACCGCAGTGGCCGGAGTGCCGGGAGCGCCACGATCAGCAGGTCGAGCAGGTGCTTGGAGAAGTAGTGCCACCGGTCGCGGGCGACCCAGACCCGGGCCAGGTAGTCGGCGACGAACAGCATCCAGGCTGCGAACGCGACCGCGCTGCACACGTGCTTCCACGACCGGGCGACATCCGGTTGCAGGATCGGCCAGGCGTAGGCACCGAGGAACAGCACGGCGACGCCGGCCAGGACCCACTCGGTTCGGTCGAGCAGCGCCCTCGCCTGCTTCTGCCGGACGCTGAGCCGCTTGCGGCCGGCGGGCTTGCCGCCCCGGGCCGTCGCCCGGTTCGGCCTCGTCGGCAGTTCGCGGGCGGCGTCGCTCACCGGGCGAGGATAAGCGCGCCGGCCTGAGGCGGCCGCCCGAGCACGGGCCGGTTCTCAGCGGGTGCCCGGTCCCCCGGGCCTCCGGGCGCCGGCTACCTGCGTGCTAATCTCTTGAGGCGGCCCGCTTCGGTGGGCCGATTGCACGACCGGCGCCGTTAGCTCAACTGGCAGAGCAGCTGACTCTTAATCAGCGGGTTCGGGGTTCGAGTCCCTGACGGCGCACCAAAGTCCCGAAAAGACGGGCCTCCAGAAGTAAGAGCATCCCGCCGAGACGCCGTAACGGTTACCTTGCGGTTACGTTCGCGCTCCGCCAGCAGGCCCATGCCCGGCCGCGGGCTCGTCGAACAGCCCTTCCAGCGCTGCGGCGGCCATGCCGTCGACGGCGCGGCGGCCCATGTAAACGTCCTGGGTCATTGAGATCCGCGAGTGGCCGAGCTGGTCGGCGACGGTGCGCGCGCTGAGGCCACGGTGATCGAGCAAGGTGGCCACCGTCTTGCGGTAGACATGCGGGACGACCCACTCGAAGGGCGTGCCCGCTCGAGCCCGCCGGTACGCGCGTTCGACATTGTTGCGGTCGCGGTACCCGCCGATCGAGTCGGGGAACACCGGCGCATCCTGGTCGGCAAGCCGCCGTCGCGCGCGCAACAGGTCAACGAGCCAGCTGGGCATGCGAAGCACGCGCTCACCGGCGAGGGTCTTGGGTGCTTTGGCGATCACCCCCCGACCGGGGACCTGGACGACCGTGCGTCGGATATGAACTACACCGCTTTCGAAGTCGATGTCGTCCCAGCGCAGGCCGAGCGCTTCACCCAACCGGACGCCCGTACCTAGCAGGAAGCGGGTCAAATCGGGGAGGTCCTTGGCCCCCGCCTCAGGATCCTCATCAAGCGTGCGCAGCCACTGCAGACACTCGTGCGGTGTCAACGCGCGAGCCTGGCGTGACTGTCCTTCGAGCCGTCCGACGTCGCGGACAGGGTTGCTGCGCATTGCACCAGCGCGCACGGCGAAGCCGCAGACGCCCGACGCAATCGAGCGGCAGAGTTTCGCGACCGGGTAGCCGCGGTCACGCCGAGTCCGGTGGAGGAAGTGATCGATGCGAGCCGGTGTCAGCTCCGCCAGCCGCAACGGACCAAGAGCGGGGAGGACGTGCCGATTGAGGACCTGCCGGTACAGCGCCGCAGTGGTGGGTGAGCGCTGGCCGGCGGCCGCCAATTCCACGACGTGCCGGTGCCATCGCTCCGCCACATCGGCGAAGGTCGTCCGCGCGTTGTACTCCCCCGACTCACCGGCGGACATTGCCTTCTCGAGCTGAGCAAGCGCGGCCCGCCTGGCTGCGGCTTTGCTGTCGGCGGTCGCCTCGATGCGGCGACGACTGCCCGTCAGATTTCGGTAGTACAGGGAGGCCGTGACCTTCGATCCGCGGACGCGATAAGAGATGTCGCCGTGCTCCCCGATCGCGAGTCGTTGGGCTGGCATCACGCCGCGCCGTGAGTGTCGAGAGACGCGACCCAGGCCTTGACGTCGGCGGGGATGTAGCGCAGGTAGCGACCGACCCGGCGCCCGCGCGGTCCATGACCGGCGCAACGCCACTGGTACAGCGTGGAGATGGGGACTCCCAGGTAATAGGACACGTCCTCGACCGACCACAGCCTGTCGTCTGCTGCGTCACCGAGCTTCGCGTCGGTCCCCATGGCGACTCCTATCTGTCGAGCGTTTGCAGACCGGGCGCGAGTTCATCTTCGTTGACGTGCCGTGGTCGCGAAGCCGGCGCAGACCGGTAAGCGTCGGTGAGTTCGAAGGTGATGGTGCTGGCGTCGAGGTTGAGGGCGTTGGCGAGCCAGCCGATCTGGCGGGCGGTGTATCCGGCTGGGTAGGTGGCGAGATAGCGCGCGATGGTGCGGGCGGCGGCGAGGCGACCTTCGATCCACTGCATCCGGTCGCCCTGGTCCGCGATGGCCTTCTGGGCTTGCAGGGCGATCAGCGGTAGAGCGGTGTCGGCACGGAAGGTCTCGAGGTTGGCGTCACTGCGGGTGAGGTAGTCCGCGGGGTCGAGGCCATTGGCCATCACCGCGACGCGTACCTCGAGGCCGGCGTAGCGCAGGTTTTCCCCGGCAGTGAGTGCTGCTGCTCGCCCGGCCGGGTCGGCGTCCATGGCGACGACGACCGGTGATCGGTGGGTGAAGGCGATCTCGGCGACGCGGCGGGCATGGGTGACGGTGAAGGCGGTGCCGCATGGTGCGACGGGCAACAGACCGGTGCTGCTGCCGCTGGCCCGCTGGCGGGCGGCGAGGGCGAGGACGTCGAGAGGTCCTTCGACGACGACCGGCTGGTGTGCGTCGCGGTTCTGGATTCCTTCGTGCAGGCCGTAGAGCAGGGCGCCCTTGTCGAAGAGCGGATGCTGTCGGGTGTTGAGGTACTTGGGCCCGTTTGGGTCGCCGGACAGGTCACGGCCGATGAATCCGGCGACTCGGCCGTCGGCGCTGCGGATGCCGAAGATGACGCGGTCTCGGAAGGTGTCGATCAGTGTTCCGCGGCTGGAGCGGCGGGCGACGCCAGCCTCGATCAGGGCTTGGTCATCGAATTGGCCGCGGAGCTTGTCGACGAGCCGGGTCCAGCCGGGCGGGGCGTAGCCGAGCAGCCAGTCGGGCGCGAGACTCTTCGTGTTGATCCCGCGCTGGCGCAGGTAGATGTTGGCCGCGGCTCTCTGCCCGGGGGCGGTGAAGATGTCGGCGGTTGCGGCGGTGACCTGGCGCAGCAGGTCGATGTCGATCGCCGCCGTTGTTGTTGGTTCGCGAGGTTCCACATCCACTGCGTGCGACGCGCGGGTGCCAGGACGCCTACCCGGCTAAGGCCACGCGAGTTTGACGGCATCGGTCGGCGAGTCGTTCGGCGTACGCGGCCTCACGTCCGAGCCCGGACTGCCGTGATTGGGCGGCGAGGGCGGCGGCGAGGTGCGGTTGGGGTTGGATCCCGAGGTGCTCGGCGCTGCGGTGGAGTTCGCCGGCCTGCGCGGCGGCCAGTCGAGCTGTGACCTGAGCGGCAAGCAGGACCGGTCCTACATCTCCCGGCGTGGCGATGACGAAGCGGTTGTGGACGACGGCGTCGACGTGCTCGCCGGATCGCGGCAGGTGGCGCGCCCGAGCGATGAGCCGGCCAGCATCGGCCCAGCCCGAAATCGCCGAGTGCAGATGCCCGGCGATCGTCGGCAGTTGGTTGGCGGTTGCCCGCGCAGCGGTAGCGGCGTCCGCCTCAGCGGGCCGGTTTTGCGGATCAAGGAGGGATAGGGCCGCCTCGTGCAACCGCTGCGCCCACTCCCTCGTGGCCCCGGGGTAATCGCCTCGTCGGCGTCCCCCGTCGTCGAAACGGACGAGCGCGGCGTTCAGCACCTGCCACGCCTGTGGAGCGCGCCGCCAGCTACCGCCGCGCGACGAGTCGGTCGAGCTGAGGTGGTCGGCGACCTCTACGCCAAGCTGCGCGGCGGATTCGGCTGCCGTGCACGCGGCCAGTGCGGCACGGACATCGAGGACGCCTGCTCGCGCGTCGGCCTCGACGGCGCGGGATAGGCCGGCAGCAGCTGCGGCGACTGTGCTTGGTCCAGGGCTGTCAAGGTTGACGATCGGCCTGTCCAGGACCACCCGATCCACAGGGCCGGGCGGAAGGCGCCGTCCGAGTTCGCGGACCGCTCGCGCCGTGCGGCGTGCCCGTTCGACGTCAGCCAGGCGGTCATACGGGCCGCACAGACAGGCTGATTCGATCAGCCGGGCGGCAGTGCTGCCCAGTTCGATACCGACCGCCCAGCGTTGACCATCATCGAGCTGGCCGGCATCAGCAGCGACGATGTCGGCCGCGACGGCAGTCAGCTGGCCGAGACGGCCCGGGGTGTGCGGCCAGAGTTCGGCCAACCGGCGGCACCGAATGCCGAACGACTCCAACGCCGCGTGCTGGGTGAGCCTCATCCTCGTCGGCTCGAGCGGCGCCGAACGGCCGATCAGGCACAGCGCGCGGCCGAGATCATCGAGCGCGGCGAACAACGAACTGGCATCCGCCGCGCCCTGGGTGCTCTCGACCAATACCCGGTCCAGGAGGACGGCCAGCGATGGCGGCACGCCGAGGCGGTCGAGAGCCATTGCGCGAACTACTGCGGCCGGTGGCTCGCGCAGGACGGCTTCGGCCGGCAGTGCCGCCGAGAGCTCAGCTGCCATCGGCAGCTTCCCTCGTCGTCTCTCCGCCCCTCACCGTGCGGGCTTCTGTCTCGAGGTGCTCACGCAAGGCCACATCCGCATCGACGTGGGCGCGCCACTGGCCCGCATCGTCGGGATACCCCGGGATCAGCTCGGCGCGGTGCATGTCGAAGGTGCAGCCGGTCCGCGACGCGAAATCACGCAGGCGCTGCTCGAGCAGCATCAGCGACCGATGCCATGCGGCCGCGCCGTCTCGATTGCTCAGCGGGTCGTAGGCGACCAGCCAGTCATCCCGCAGTGCCGACAGCACCTGCACCAAGGCCCGATGCCGGTACCAGCACGGCGGCACGACTCGATGATCGAACGCGAACTCGATCCGAAACCAGTTCACCCAGTCGCGCAGCCGCTCCCACTGCGCCGAAGCGTCGGCGGCACGGATCGACCGCCATTCCAGCGGTCCACCCGATGCACTGAGCAACTCCGCGAGCACGGCATCGACTGCCGCTCCCGGGTCATCGGCCCGCGGCAGCTCGCCAAACGGCGCATCGTCTCCCACACGAGCCACGTGCGACGCGCCGGTGCCACGTCCCCGACCCGACGCGCACCTCGACCGTCGCGGCGTCCCGGTCGGTCATCGTGGCGTACGCCCCATCCTAAACGCCGATTGTGCCGACGTCAGGATTGTGCCGACCTCGCACGCGAAGGGCCTGCTTCGCAAGTGATTCGAGGTCACGGACATCGGCACAATCCAGCTCGCCCACACAACGGCTCGGCTGACCCAGACGAAGATGGGCGACTGCGGCTGGGAGCGACGCGCTCGCCCGACCGTGCGACGAGGCAGGGCATCCCGAGACTGATCACAACGCCGGCGCCACGGCGCGTTCTCCACGCCGCCTCGCCTGCGCATGCGCCCGCAGGCCGGGATTGTGCCGACCTCGCCGACGACGAATGTCCAGTCCTACAGGGGATCCGTCGTCATGGTCGGCACAACGGCGAGATCGGCACAATCGGCGTTGTGCCGACGTCGGCACAACGCCGATTCTGCACGTATGCGGTAGTTGAGTCGCGGAGTCAACCGGGCGCAATATGCGCGCTTGGCTCGCAATGCATGGTCGACATCGCCTCTGACGTCAACGGCCCGACCAACCCGACCACGCCCGCCGACGTCAAGCGGGTCAGCCACACTGTCGGCCAGCGTCGAGGGCGGGTCCGGCGATAGGGGGTCAAAATTCGATCGGCGTTGACAGCTATCTTGACCTCACCACGGTTTCCCGGACACGGTGTCCGGAGAACCGTGGTCAGGTCAAGGTCAGTCGGTGGTAGCCGCTATCGGAGTCGCCGGGCGCGCGCACGACTCTCGCGCGGATGCTGATCGGTTGCGCGCGGATGGTCGCAGTAGTCGCAGCACTATCGCATATCGCGAAGGCCGAAATTCCTACACCGCCGTCGTGGCTCTCACCTAGTCCTCCTGCTGGCCAGTAAGCCTCTTGAACGCAGAGCTGGCGCTCCAATAGACATTCGCGAATCGCAGCTGCTCTTCTTCGTCGAGGCCTAGCTTCGCTGCGATCACCAGGCTAAGCATCGGCCTTGTCACCAATGTCAGGTAATAGCGAACACTATCCGAAACGGGCTTCTTGGTGGAGGCATGAGCAAGAGTGTTTCGGGCGTTCTTCACCAGCTCAGCCCACAGCATGGCGTCCCCGACCAGTGCCTCAACTGCGCTCGGACTCACCTGCTGAGACAGCTCCAGAGCACGCTTGTCGTAGTCAAGGCGGTTGTGGAGAAGCTCTGCGAGACGAGGCCGTAGATCGGCATCCACGTTGGCCTTCGCTTGGGCACGGAGTCGCTTGAAGTCTCCGGGCGATAGTTGCTCGTGGTCGTAAAGACTCGAATGGAGTGCTTCGAGAGCTGCGCACGTTGTCATCAGCTTGTTTGGTACGTATCCCTGTTCCAGGTATTTCAGTCCGAACAGCAACTGTGCCGCGGTCTCAATTTGGCTGTATAAGTCAAACCACGCAGGGATCAGCTGACCGAAATCCATGCAATGGAGCGCGAAGAGATAGGTGGCACGTAGGCGATCCTCGTAGGCCCCCGCGTCAGGCTTGTAGACCTGGTCCTTGTACTCAGTCGTGTGGTAGTCAGACATGTACTCACGCTGTTGGGCTTCGAATTCGTTCCGGGGTTCGGGCAGTGGAATCCGATAGAGCGTCGCACGAACAGAACATGGGTGATCGAACGCGAGGGTCAATATGACGTGTTTCTGACTTTGTGTCGCAAAGTCGCGTTGTATTAGCCAACATCGTCGGGGTCCTCGGTGAGTTGATCGTGCCGGTGCTGGCGGTGCCAGGCAAGCCGGTCGAGCCGGGCCTGTTCCAGGCCGGCTTGGCGTGCTTTGCGGATGGCCTCACCTCGTCCTTCGTGTTCGTCGTTGGGCGTGACGTAGCCGATGCCCTGGTGCAGCCGAACGCCGTTGTAGTGCGGGCGGGTGATCTTGAGTTCGGCGCGCAGGGTTGCCGGGTCGCGGATCGCGAGCAAATGCGGGTAGTCGAGCTTGATGTGGCCGTTGAGGCTTTCGATCCAGGCCTGGTCGGTCGGGGTGCCGGGCCGGCCGAAGTGCTGAGCGATCGCGCACAGCGCCAGGAACTCGCGCGTCGAGCCGGAGGTCATCTGCGGCCCGTTGTCGCTGACCGCGAGCAGGATCGGGCGCGACTTATCGTCAGCGCTGAGGTCGATGCGACCGTCGTCGGCGTGACGACGCTCAACCTGTTCGAGCAGCCCCTCGGCTTCCAGCGCGGCGGTGAAAGCGAGCTCGACCTGGGTGGAGGTCTCCTCGCTCGAGACGATCTCGGTCAGCCACTTACGGGAGACCAGATCCTCGATGATCAGCACTGCCATCCCGGCGGCCGGGAAGTGTGTCGTGTCGTAGATCCAAATCGAGTTGGGCTTGTACTCGACCCAGTCCGGGAACTGCTTGCGCGTCGAGCGGCCGGGCCGTGGTCGGGGCCGGAAGTGCTTGTCAGCAAGGAAAAGCACCCGCCGCACGCTCGACGGCGAGACCCACACGCGGTGCAGGTAGGAGCCGCGGTGGGCCAGCTTGCGGTGGCTGCGGTCGGTCTCGCCCCACTCGTCGAACAGCGCCAAGATCTCGCGCTCTTCGTCCGGCAACAGTCCGTGCGCCGGCGACCCGCCAGGCGCTTTGTCGACCAGCTGGCCGCGGGCGCGCCGGCCGATCCAGCGGTGCGCGCGCCGCTCGGGCAGCTCCAGCGCGCCGCAGACACGGCGCAGGCTCCAGCCGGCGTCGAGTGCCTCATCGAGCAGGTCGAGCAGCCCTGCCTTGGTGGCCGCTTCGACCCGGCGCGGGATCGGGCCACTCAACCCCAGGCGCCTTTTCCCTCGACCAGCATCAGCTTCACGGCCATCTCCTTGACCGTCTCCGACAACCGGGCGACCTCCGCTTTGGCAAGCTCCAACTCCCAGTCCCGCTCGCGCGCCTTGACCCCGGGCTTGGACTCGGCCAACGCGGCCAGCGCGCCCTCCTTGGCCACCGTGCGGATGCGCATGATCGTCGAACGGTCCACGTGCTGCTCGGCCGCGGCCTCGGCGATCGTCACCTCCTGGCGCACCAGCTGCAACCAGATCTCGTACTTCTGCGAGGGCGAGAGGAACCGCTTCGCACGGCGCCCGGCGCGGTCGGTTCCACGGTCGAGTTCGGTCATGATCAGATCCTCCGAGAGCGGTCGGAGAACCCGTCGGATGTTGCGTGATAGACACGCCGATCTGTGTCACGAAGTCAGACGCAAAGCAAATAGATCTCGCAGTTGGCTAGAGATTGCGTCTAGCCGGCTGAGGGGCACTGGCTCGTCCGGTACCACCTCCAGCCACGCGTACTCAGTGCTCGACAGCGTCTGAGAGCCCGGATCTCGGTGTTCGAAGAAGAACTCGCCGTGAAAGATGCTCAGAGTGAAGGTGAAGTCCTGCCACCGCGCCACGATGGGCTCAACGGGAGCCGAGACGCCCGTGTCGGTCGGCTGCGGCGGATCTCCCGTGAACTCGTGTGTGTGGGAAAGCGACGATCTGGCACTGAACATGAGTAGGTAGTCCAGGCTGATCTTCATCCCGGTGAAGATCGCAGCATCTGGATCGTCCACCAGGACCTCACCGCGCAGCGCCCGCTGGGCGCTGATCACGTGAGCGTCAGGTCGACCTCGAAAACTGTTCGGCGCGCTGAGGGTTCGGCAATTGAGCAGTGTGAAGTTTCTTGAGCCGGCCACGCCCAGGATCACCGGGTACGAGCTCACGTTCCGGAGCGTCGCGACCCCTGGACTGCCGGGGACGGGTACCTCCTTCATCACGACGAAGCCGCCCACGAGATCGAGCTGGACTGAGCCGTCTGAGTCGATGGCAACAGTGCCGAACTGCGGGTTCTCCTCATCCCCCGGGACCCACCACTTGCCCCGGTAGAGAGTCTTGCTATCGGCCATGTCGCGAGCCTAACGACGCTTGTAACCGCTCAGGACGTGGGCGCGGTCAGCTTCTTGAACTGGATCGAGTCCCACAGGACTTCCTGGTTGTTATTGACGAACGCGAGCTGCGCCTCGGCGCTCAATCCAAGCTCGTCTGCCAGCACCAAGTACATCAACGTCTGCGTCACCCGGACTAGGCGAAATTGAAGGTCGAGCGACATCTCAGCGTCATCGCCAAGCGCGTGAGCTAGCCCGACCCGGGCCTGGTGCACCAGCTTCAGCCAAATCTCCTCGTCGCCAAGCAATGCCTTCACGGCGGCAGGAGCTGCCTTCCCTAGTAGTTCACGTGCGCGAGACTTATATGACAGGTCTTTATACACGGTGATCGCGTGTTTGTACTTACCCTCGACACCCGTGAACGCTTGCTTCTTCAGCTCTGCCCATTCGTCATCGGTCCAGCGCGGGTGGTCGTAAGCACCGCGGTGTAGTGCCTCCAGCGCGGCGCACGCAGTCATCAATCGGGACCCGACGTACGCGTCTTCGACGTACCTGAGGCCGAACAACATGTTGGCCGCAACGTCCACCTTGCTCCGTAGCTCGAACCAGGCAGGCACTACCTGATTGAAGGGCAGTGTAGATAAGTTGAAGAGGATGCCGTGAGTCAAATTCTTGAAAGTCTTCGATCCCGGCATATATATCCGCACACCGAGTACCTCGACTGAGAAGCGTTTGGGCTTTCCATCTTCAGGAACGGGTCGCAATTTCCGAGAGCGAATGGCGCATGGGTAGTTCATGCTCAGCGTAAGCAGGTCCTGCAAGCTACGCATCGGGAAGTCGAATCCGGTCCAATCGACGGCTGTTGCAGACTCCACACGTATCGTCGCATGTTCCACTGAGGCGATGGTCCGGGTGTTCTCATCGACCATCTTCGCGTCGAACGCCGTGTATCGCAGTTGTAACGACAGATCCCAGGGACCGTACTTGGCGACCTTCTTCTCAACCGGTGCGCTCTTGGCCTCGGAGTGGCCATTCCAACCCTTGTTCTCTTCCAATTGGATCGAGCCTTGCATGGTCGTCATAGCCGACCAGGTGAGCAAGTAGTCGTATTCAATCTCGATACCGTCAAAGGCCAACTGGTCCGGACTCTCAAGATTGATCCCACGCAGAGCGACCTGTACACCGAGGATCTGGTCGTGAGGTGCTATGCCGAACAAGCCTTTGGAGCTCCGCGTCGAGCAACTAAGGAGGGTGAAGTCCTCATTCCCGCACACGCCAAGCAACATGTCGAAACCGTCGCCCGGGCCTACTGAGTATCCAGTGCCATCCGGCAGCGGAGTCTTGACGCTGTCATCGAAGCCGCCGGCCAGCTCTAGCTGGATCTCGCCGGCCGGCATGATCCGAAGGGCACCGTACTGGACGTCCTCAGGTGCTCCTGGGCGCCACCAACCGCCGCGATAGATGGTCTCGACCTCTGCCATGCCGAGATGGTAGCGACGTGCACATGAAGCAGCAGAAGCCGAACGCCACCGCTCGGGCGGCCACAGAGCGCCCGTTTTGCACGCCGATGCAGGTAGGCCTTCCCAGCCAATCTCGCGAGCGCCAGACTTCGTCTATGACGTCTGACTTCCGAGAGAATGACCCGGTCGTTACCCGTGAGCAACGGCCATGCCAGACATGTGGCGACCCGAGCGAGACCAACCAACGCGGCGTGATTAGCAGCGAGGGCAAGCCGCTCCATCTCGCAATCCAACAGCATGTAGACGACGGGACGGACGCCGATGGCGACTGCGTGAGGAAGACAGGAGACAACGGGAACGACGGGTAGCCACTGCGCCGCGGCGCAACCGATCAACTCAGGGATCAGTCGAATCGGAATCCGAAGAGACCGCCCTCTGGGGTCTTGTCCTCGAGTCGCACTGGCAGTTCGTACAGGGCAGAGTCGAAAGCCCCGTCACTCTGCTGATTCACCGATTCGAGCACGTCAGAGTTCATCGTGACGATGTACTGGAAGCCGTACTCATCGGCCAGCCGCGCGCCGATGTTCAGACATGATGCCACCTGGCGATGATCGATCGAGTCGAAGAGATGGCTGTCGTGCACCAGGATGCGCGGTGCGCGGTCATTCTCCAGTCCGGAGATGAGACAGATCATGTCGAGCAGATACGTCTCGACACTCTTGATGCCCGCGCTGGCGTCGCCGCTGAGATGAGGTTCGACACTCAGCTGGCCGCGTCCGGTGGGCAAGATCCGCAGGCTTGACTCACGGTCTGAGTAGATCTCACTTCCCAACTCGTTGAACAGCGCGATCGGTCGGTCGAGCGAGGGGGTGCGCTCCGTGAACTCTGCCCGCACAGCCGCAACCGTCTCGGCCTTCTGAACGTCGAAGCGCGTGTCAATCTGGTTGATCGAGATCGCCGATTCAAGCCGCCGCTCCAGCTCGCCTACCTGGCTCTCGATGTCTGTCAGTGAAGCCTGTGCATCGAGGAAGGTGTCGAGCGCCACCGTATCTGAGAGCAGCTGCAACGTGACGGAACGCTCTGCATCGAGATCGGATCGCTCTGTCTCGATCTCGGCAAGGCGTCGCGCGACGGTGTCCTGCTCCTCTTGAAGGAAAGTCTGTCGATTGCGGATCACTGACGCATGAAACTGGGCGACCTCATCGAACCGGCGTGCAACGATATCTGGGAGGACGACATTCACCTCTCCATTGAGGCGCTGCAGACGCTCCTGGAGGTCGACGCTGTCTAGGTCCTCCTGCTCAAGTTGCATGGCCGCAGCGAGCTCACCGCGGCGACGCTCTAGGGCTAAGGCCTCATCGTTGAGCCGGCTGATCCGCTTCGTCAGATCGTCCGCTGCGCGCTGGTGATCTGCATACTGCTCATCGACCTTGAAGGACCGCAGGCTCGCTCGCACGCGGTCGCGACGTACCGCGGCGAGGCGCGCGCGGATGTCGGCCTCATCGGTGGCAATCTCTCCGATGACGCCTTCTTTGATCGCGGCACGGACGGCTTTGCGCTGACGGTCGAGACGCTCCACCTCGCCGGCACGCCCGAGTACCTCGGGCGCAAGGCCCAGGAAGTAGCCAAGCTTCGACACTCCGGACCTCACCGTCCGCGCGTGCGGTGACCTCGCCGTGGCGTGGGGGCTCGACCGCATCACTGCAGACGATGTCGAAATCCGATCCCGCGCCACGCGCATCTTTCAGCGCCGTAACGGCGACTGGCAAATGATCCACCAACACCTGTCCGTCCCAACCTCGGACGACCAATTGGGTGGTACTCGCGCCGATTGACGCCCGGCTCCCTCGCACGCATCAGCAGTCCGGCGAGCACCACGGAAGTTTCGGTTCGGCAGAGCCCACTCGGATCGCTGTCCGGTAGGGATCGCTCTACCGGACACCCACGGATTGATCTGTGCGGGTCGCCGTTACCAACGACCTGGTCGATAACGACGGCTCGGCGCGCGGCAATCGCGGCACGCCGGCTCCGCTGTGGCAAGCGATGCGGAGTCGGGCATCCGTGAACTCGCCGCCCAATCCGGACGGCAACGGCGACGTAGTCGAAGTGATGAAGCCTGAACTGTGCCTTGGTGCAGCGCGATCGGGCAGGTTGGTGGGCAGCGGACGCTCGGGGACACTTGATACATGGGCTATGTCCTCGGCAGCCAAGTGGAATCGATGGCTGTCACAGACGAAGGGATCGAGTACCAGCCAGCCGGTGTGGCGCACGCCGTTGACGTGTTTCTGACTTTGTGTCGCAAAGTCGCGTTGTATTAGCCAACATCGTCGGGGTCCTCGGTGAGTTGATCGTGCCGGTGCTGGCGGTGCCAGGCAAGCCGGTCGAGCCGGGCCTGTTCCAGGCCGGCTTGGCGTGCTTTGCGGATGGCCTCACCTCGTCCTTCGTGTTCGTCGTTGGGCGTGACGTAGCCGATGCCCTGGTGCAGCCGAACGCCGTTGTAGTGCGGGCGGGTGATCTTGAGTTCGGCGCGCAGGGTTGCCGGGTCGCGGATCGCGAGCAAATGCGGGTAGTCGAGCTTGATGTGGCCGTTGAGGCTTTCGATCCAGGCCTGGTCGGTCGGGGTGCCGGGCCGGCCGAAGTGCTGAGCGATCGCGCACAGCGCCAGGAACTCGCGCGTCGAGCCGGAGGTCATCTGCGGCCCGTTGTCGCTGACCGCGAGCAGGATCGGGCGCGACTTATCGTCAGCGCTGAGGTCGATGCGACCGTCGTCGGCGTGACGACGCTCAACCTGTTCGAGCAGCCCCTCGGCTTCCAGCGCGGCGGTGAAAGCGAGCTCGACCTGGGTGGAGGTCTCCTCGCTCGAGACGATCTCGGTCAGCCACTTACGGGAGACCAGATCCTCGATGATCAGCACTGCCATCCCGGCGGCCGGGAAGTGTGTCGTGTCGTAGATCCAAATCGAGTTGGGCTTGTACTCGACCCAGTCCGGGAACTGCTTGCGCGTCGAGCGGCCGGGCCGTGGTCGGGGCCGGAAGTGCTTGTCAGCAAGGAAAAGCACCCGCCGCACGCTCGACGGCGAGACCCACACGCGGTGCAGGTAGGAGCCGCGGTGGGCCAGCTTGCGGTGGCTGCGGTCGGTCTCGCCCCACTCGTCGAACAGCGCCAAGATCTCGCGCTCTTCGTCCGGCAACAGTCCGTGCGCCGGCGACCCGCCAGGCGCTTTGTCGACCAGCTGGCCGCGGGCGCGCCGGCCGATCCAGCGGTGCGCGCGCCGCTCGGGCAGCTCCAGCGCGCCGCAGACACGGCGCAGGCTCCAGCCGGCGTCGAGTGCCTCATCGAGCAGGTCGAGCAGCCCTGCCTTGGTGGCCGCTTCGACCCGGCGCGGGATCGGGCCACTCAACCCCAGGCGCCTTTTCCCTCGACCAGCATCAGCTTCACGGCCATCTCCTTGACCGTCTCCGACAACCGGGCGACCTCCGCTTTGGCAAGCTCCAACTCCCAGTCCCGCTCGCGCGCCTTGACCCCGGGCTTGGACTCGGCCAACGCGGCCAGCGCGCCCTCCTTGGCCACCGTGCGGATGCGCATGATCGTCGAACGGTCCACGTGCTGCTCGGCCGCGGCCTCGGCGATCGTCACCTCCTGGCGCACCAGCTGCAACCAGATCTCGTACTTCTGCGAGGGCGAGAGGAACCGCTTCGCACGGCGCCCGGCGCGGTCGGTTCCACGGTCGAGTTCGGTCATGATCAGATCCTCCGAGAGCGGTCGGAGAACCCGTCGGATGTTGCGTGATAGACACGCCGATCTGTGTCACGAAGTCAGACGCAAAGCACCGTCGACACCAGCGCCGCCGTCAACGCCTCGGCCGGGGCTGTGGGGTACGCGCTTTGCGGCGGGCCGGTGCGGATCTGGCGCGAGCGGCCGTTCGACCCAGACGGTCCGAGCGTGCACCAGGAGTGCGTGAACCGGGTGAGCGCGTCAGAAGGCAATGATGCGTAACGTCAGAGCCCCGCGTGACCATGCCACCCAAGCTCCCAATCAGGGATGACTTCAGCGAACTTCGGCTACTGAATGCGGTCGCATCGTCCAGCCCGTCTGCACCTCCCGTCACGGCTCCACCGCGGCCGGAGTGCTTGGACGATTGGCGCGGTCTCAGACCCGTCGGCTGGGCTCCAGGCAGAGCTGGGCGCCGGAAGTTGTCTAGGCGGTGGGACGAGCAAATGCCGAGTTGGTAAGCGGATCGCCGCTACATTGGCCGTTGACCGCGGGTTCCCCCGCGACCTGTTGACAAGAAGGGCAATCCCCGCGTGAACAAGAGCGAGTTGATCGAGTCGGTCGCGGCACGACTGAACACAGATCACAAATCGACAGCAGCCGTCATCGATGGAGTGCTCGACGAGATCACCCGGGCTCTGGTCAAGGGCGACCGTGTCGTCCTCACCGGGTTCGGGACCTTCGAGAAGCGTGCCCGTCCGGCCCGGACGGCCCGGAACCCGCGCACCGGCGAGCCGATCAAGGTGAAGAAGACCTCGGCCCCGGCGTTCAAGGCAGGCGCGACCCTCAAGTCGTATGTCTCCGGGGCCGCCAAGCTGGCCAAGGCCACACCGGCCAAGAAGGCCGCACCAGCAAAGAAGGCCGTCGCCGCGGCGAAGACGCCGGCCAAGAAGGCACCCGCGAAGAAGGTCGCCCGGAAGGCGGCTCGCTGACCGAGCCTGGTTCATCGGCCGCCCCGCAGCACCGTCGCGGGGCGGCCGTTGCGTGTGTTGGGCCGGACTCGAGGCCGCGGCCGGGTTGCCTCGCCAGATCAGCCCGTCTGATGGCCGCCGACTCGCGCAAGTGGCGCGGCGTCGTCGCGACTCGAAGGCCCTCCCTTGTCGTCGCGCTAGACGTCGCGGAACTACCTGGTCGATCCGGACAGGTCGAGCAAGATGGGTGGAGCGCTGCGCATTAGTAGGACCGCGGTGCCGAACGGCAGAGTCCGCAGGCGTCCGGCGTCAAGAATGGGGATGCGGCGAATGTTCGTGCTGTAGCTGCGTCCACCGCGAGGGTCCCAGGTGGCGGAATGGGTTTCGTCGTCGCGTTCGCCGATGAGGCTGGCGAGGTCGGCAAGGTCGCGGGCGTTGGACCCGCCACCGAGGATGACTTTGACGCTGGCGGCGTCCCAGATCGCGGCGCCGTCGTGTTCGCCCCATCGCGCTCGCGCTTGGGCGAGTGATTGAAGCACGGCGACAGTGGTGATGCCGGTGCCGCCACCTTCGCTGATCAGCGACGGCAGGGACGGAAGGGTGTAGTTGGCGGCTTCGTCGAGGATGAGCGCGAGGGGCGGGTCGAGCCGGACGGCTGGGGAGTCGGCGGCGACCTTGCGGGCGACGTCGACTATGTCTTCGACGAGGGCGGCGACGAGGTTGGCTGCGGGGCCGACTCCGCCGGCGGTGCCGAGTAGGTAGAGGGTGCCGTTGCCGGCGAGGAAGGCTTCCGGGTCGAGCTGGTGCCCGGCACGTGGTGTGACGGCGGCGAGGACGTGGGGGTTGGCCAGGCATGCGAGCGCGGTGCGGATGCCGGCCCAGGAGTTGTCTCGGGTGCGTGGGTCGCCGTGCACGATGGCGTCGAGGGCGTCGGCCCAGCCGGCGGCGGCGTGGCTGGTGGCGTTGAGGATGCGGACGGCTTCCCCGGCGGCGGCCGGGTTCAGCGACCATCGGTAGAGCTCATTGGCGTCGCGGCCGTCGAGGGCGGCGGCGTGCAGGAAGGCCCGCAGCGCGGATTCGGTTTGGGCCTGCCAGAAGTCGCCGTTGTCGACGTGGTTGGCGGAGCCCGCGGCAAGGGCGCGAGCGCGGATCATGGCGGTGTGCGGGTCGCGGCATCCGCGGATCGGTGACCAGCGGATCGGCGCATCGTCGATGCTCGGGGCGAGGGCTTGGGGGTCGAAGACGGCGACATCCCCGCGGGCGCGGCGGGCGGCGAGGGTAGCGGCGATGTTGTCGCCTCGCGTGCTGGTGGTGAGTACGGGGCCGGGCGCGTCGCGGATCATCGGGATCACGATGTGCAGTCCTTTGCCGGAGCGGGGCGGGCCGAGCACGACGAGGGAGTCCTCGACGGAGGTCCACGCCTCGACGCCGCGGCACGTGCCGAGCCGGAATCCAATGTCGCGGGCGGACGGCTTGGGTAGCGACGGGCGCAAGATCGTGGCCCGGCGAAGCAGGGTCGCGCTGGAGGCGGCGGCTTTGGCTTCGGCGCGGCTGGCCAGCCCGGTTGCGTTGTGGACGTCGGCGCGTTGCCGATGTGCCGCGCGTCGCCAGACCGTGACCACGACGAGCACCGCGGCCGTGACGGCCAGGGTGATCAGCCCGGTGACCGTCCAGTAGGCGCCGGCGGCCGGCATCGGTTGCCGCCAAGCCCGGCTGGGGTCCCCGGGATGGGCGAGCGTGCGCAGCCCGGAGATCAGGGCTGGGCGATGCAGTGGGTGGTCCGTCAGCAGCGCGGCGGCCCGACCGCCGACCCACAACACGAGGGCGGAACCGGCGATGCCGAAGATCGCTGCGAGGAGGGCGATTGTGCCGGGCTCGGCGGTGACGTCGCGTCGGTGGGAGAGCGCCGGCCTCATCTGAGTGACCTCAGTCGGGCGCCGCTGCACGCCCTGACGAGTGCTCCGGGCTGACACTGCACTTCCTTGACGCGCGTACGCGCGGAATCTGTTGAAACACATCTATTGCCATGGAGACTGCTCACACGTACGGCGTGCGACATCGCGGTGCCACGCCTTCTGCGATACACGCCGCGCAGTCTTGATCGATTAGCAGACGGCCCACAATTCGCAGCGAATCCGGCCGCACAGGGCGCCTTCCCCTGGAGATGCGCGGACCGGATTGTGCGAGATCTGGGTGGGTACGGTTGAATGGTTTGTATGGCGAAGCGAGTGGTGACCACTGTTGAGTTGACCGATGACCTGGACGGCGGAAAGGCCGACCGGACTCTGCACTTTGCGTTCGACGGTACGAACTACGAGATCGACCTTTCGAAGAAGAACGCGACTGCCTTGGAGAAGGTCCTCAAGCCCTATGTGGAGAGTGCCCGCAAGGTGCGTCAGCCGACCCGGCGTGGCCGGTCGGCGAACACGGCGCGGCGCGGCGGTCGCACGGATTTGGGCGAGATCCGGGCGTGGGCGCGCAACAACGGTCACGAGATCTCCGATCGTGGGCGCATCCCGGCGGCCGTTGTCGAGGCGTACGAGGCCTCGAACTGATCTTGATCACGGCGACCAATCGCTCCTTCAATTTCCGGCGATATGGCCGCAGCTTCGACGGCCATTCCTAAGGTTCAATGCTCGCTGTTATCACCGATGATCATCCGGGCTGTGGTGTCGAAAGCCGATAGCTCGGTTTCCGTCATTTGGTGTTGAACACGGAAGGCACGACCGGCGATGCGCCACAGCCCTTCGCCGGTGGTGAGGTCGGTGAGCACGGCTTTCTCGGTGCCGGTGAGTCCGAGCAGGGCGGCGGTGCTGCCGAGTTGGTCGGTTTCTTGCCGGTAGACGATGCGAGTGGAGCAATCGGCTAACAAGCCGGTGGCGAGGGCCCGGGCCTCGCTGGAGGCATCACCCACGGCGTCCAGGTCGGAGAGGCGATGGATGATCATGAGGTTGGCGATGCCGTAGGCGCGGGATAGTTTCCACTGCGCCTGCATGCGGCGAAGCAGCGCGGCCTGGCGCAGGATGCGCCACGCCTCGTCGTAGACGATCCATCGCTGGCCGCTGCCGGGGTCGAGCAGCGCTGCTTCCATCCAGGTCGAGGCGCAGGTCATGATCAGCGACAGCATGGTGTCCGAGCCGGTGATCCGGGACAGGTCCAGCGACACCAGTGGCCGGTCGGGGTCGACCCGCACGGTGGACGGCCCGTCGACCAGACCGGCGAGGTCGCCATGCACCAGCCGGCGCAGGGCGTGCGCGGCGGCGCGGCCGTCCTCGCGCAACTGCGAGACGGTGGATGCGGCGTCGTCGCCCGTCGGGTCGAGCAGACGCGTGACAACGTCCGGCAGGGTGGGCGTGGCCCGGTCGCGGACGGCGGCGGTGAGCGCCGTGTCGAGCGCAGTGTGCTCGACCGGATGCAACGGGCGGGCGAGGACCGTCTCGGTGAGCGAGCCGAGCAGCTCGCGGCGCCGCTGCCACACCAGTGCGGCCCATTGCGGGTCGGACAGACCGGCCGGGCGGGCACCTTCATCGAGTGGGTTGAGCCGCGCGGCGAGCCCGTGGCCGAGGACGATTGCCTGACCGCCGACCGCCTCGGCGACCGGCGTCCACTCCCCCTTGGGGTCGCCGGGGATGTAGGCGCGGCGACCGAACGCGATCGAGCGGCAGACCAGCGACTTGGCCAACGCCGACTTGCCGGCGCCGATCACCCCGGCCAGCAGCACGTTCGGATTGGTCAGGACGCCGTCGCGGTAGAGCACCCACGGGTCGTAGACGAACGAGCCGCCGGAGTAGGTGTCGCGCCCGATGAGGATGCCGTCACTGCCCAGGCCCGCTTCGGCGAGGAAGGGGTAGGCGACGGACAGAACCGCGCTGGTAGCCCGGTGCGGGGACAGCCGAAACTGCCGGTAGCAGCGCAGCGCAGCCGGACCCGGCTCGCCGGTGCGCGGCAGGTGCGCGCTGGCGTGGTCAGCGCGGACGCGGGCACGATCGGCGTGGCGTCGATCGGACTCGGTCGCGGTCATCTGGTTGCGCTGCTGGGCGACGGCGATGCGGGTGACCTTGCGGGCGATGCGGCCGGCGCCCGCCGGCACGAACATGGCGCCGACCTCCACCTCCTCGCGCCGCGGCATCACAGACCTCGCGCCAGCGGCAGCGCCGCCGCGGCGAACGCTTGGCTCTGCTGTCCGACCAGTAGCCGGGTCTCGCAGTCACACTGGATGGCGGCCTGTTCGAGTTGCGCGACGGCGGCATCCAAGCGGTCTTTGTCGGCGGCGGTGACCGCGATCAGGCCGGCGAAGCGCAGGTCGGCGTGCCCGAGCGCGAGCTCGGCCTCGCGATCGAGCACGTCCTGGTATTCGGTGGTGTCGGTGAGCTCCGCGATCTGGCCGATGCGGGCCTTCTGCTCGGCGTCGGTGAGGTAGTTGACCTTCTGCCGGCGGATCTCCTTGCGGGCCTCGGCCGCCGGAACCGGGCGCGCGATCAGGGTGACGGACTTGCGGACGTCGGGTGCCAGCAGCAGCGGGTGCAGGAAGTTCGGATAGGCCTGGCTGCGGGGCCACTCGCTGATCCAGAGCACGGCGGCCGCGGCCCGGTCCGACTCCAGCCAGGACCAGTGCTCGCGCACGCCGACCGGGCCGGCCGTACGCAGGCTCTGCGTTGCCCGGGCGGCCTCGAGCGCGGCGGCACCGTCCGGGTCGTAGGCGGTGCGGATGACCGCGGCCAGCTCGGCCTCGCCCAACCACGCGCCCAGGCCGATGTCGGCGGCTCGCAGGGCAGTGTTCAGTGCGGTCATGTCGCCGCGCAGCACCGCGGCAGCACCGGCCAGTCCCCCGCCGGCACGGCTGATCGCCCGGCTCGCGCGCCGCAGGTCCAGCGACAGGGTGAGAGTGGTGCGGTGCCGGGCGGCCGACGGTGCGGCTGCCGCAACAAACTCGCCATACGTGCGGGCCGCCCAACTGTCGTCGTGCTGCCCGCGGCTGGTCCACCAGTCGAGCACGGCGTTGCCCTGGTCGGGGATGGACGCCTCGAGGATCTGCACGGCCGCGACGTGCCCGGTGCGGGCCAAGCTCGCCAGTACCCGACCCCACGCGGCGACCCGGCGGTTCTGGTCCTCGGCCCCGAGCAGCACGAACGAGGGATGGATGAGCCGGCAGGTCACGGCGAGGGTGTGCCGGTGCGGGTCGTGCAACATCGCCGCGCCGGTGATCGGGTCCGCATAGAGCCGCACGGCCGCGGCGTCGCCGGGAAGCGCCAGGGTTCCGGCCGCGCGGGGTGCGAGCGGCCGCACGCCGTAGACGTCCTGGTGCAGCGCGCGGCGCAGGGCCCAGTGCCCGGCGATCGGCAGCCACTCCACCGCCGTCCGGCCGGCGACCGGGACGAACGCCGAGGCCAGGAGCACGCCAGCAGGCGGTGCGACCACGAGCGCTCCGCCGAATCCGGCGGCGAACATCGAGAAGGTGACCAGCAGCGCCGCCGTGGCGATCACGGCCAACCGCGGCCCGGAGAAGCCCAGCAGAATCCCCTTGCGTTGCCGGGCTCCGAACCGGGCCGCAGTCGGCACCGTCTCCACGGCACACCTCCTTTCCTTGGAGCCGCCGAGCGGCCTAGGTTGTCGGCGACGGTGCCGGCTGCGGGATCGAGGACGGCCGCACGGGCCGCTGCGGACTGCGGGGCGGTGCCGCCGCGGATGGGCCGCCCGGCCCCCCAGGCGTGGGCGGATTGGTCGGGCCGGGCGGTCCCGCGGGCGGCGGCGGCCCCCCGGACCCGCCGCCGCCGGTCAATGGAGGCGGCGACCCGCCGACGGTCTTGATCACCGTGTTGTTCGCGAGCGGCTTGCCGGCTCTCGCGGGCACCGCCTGGCTTCCGGTGCGTCGACCGGCCGCCGCCTGCCCACCGCCGCCACCAACGCTGGCGACAATGCCGCTGAGCTTGGCCGCGCCGGTGCGGGCCATCGCCGCCGGCGCCGCCCCAGCCGTCATCACGCTCTGGTGCAGGCCCTGGTGGTGCGCGCTCAGCACGTCACCGCCGACGAAATGGACGAGCTTGAACAGCATCCACGGCGCGAAGCAGCCCAGCACCATCATCGCCAGCCCGGAAAACAGCGCCCCGACCGCGGCCATCCCCTTCCCAGGCTGGCCGACCAGCGAGAGCGCGAGGGTGAAGATGATGACCACCACGAGCTTCGAGAACACCATCGCGAGCGTGAACTCCACCCAACGGCGCACCCAGCCGGAGGTCGCGCGGGCGGCGGCGCCGGAGAACGCGACCGGCGCGAACACGGCCGCGACAATGATCATCGCCTTGCGGGCGATGAACAGTGCCCACACGAAGAACGACGCGATTACATAGCCGAGCCCGAGGATGAGGATCAGTGCCGGCTCGCCGACGCCGGCGATCGCGCCCGCCGGCGCGACCTTGCGGCCCATGGTGGCCAGGCTGCCCAGGCCAGCCGTGCGCACGATCCCGTCCGACACCGCGTCGGTGGCCGCCAGCAGTGCCTCGACGACGCCGATGGAGGCTGCCGCGCCGAGCAGCCCGCCGCCGACACCGAGGGCGGCGCGGGCCAGCGCGCCCGGCTCGCGGCGCAGCGCAGCCTTGATCAGCTCGAGGACGAAGATCGCCAGGATCAGCACCCCGGCCAGCGTCGCGGTCAGCCCCAACGTCGAGCGGAACCATCCGCCGGACAGGTCCACCGTCGTGGTCGAGGCGATGACCGTCCACATCCAGCCGGTTACCTTCGCGGCCGCATCACCGAACGCCTTCGCGACCTCGCCGAACACCGAGCCGGCCACGTGACTGCCGACCGAGCCGATGACATGCTCCACGTCGCAGATCGGGTTAAGCAGTGAGCACATCGCAGCACCTCCTAGATCGTGGCGCCGGCATGCTGGAAGAACCCGACGATCGCATCGGCCGCGCCGATCAGCATCGCCGCCCCCGCGCAGACCAGCACGCCCATGCGACCGCGAGAGGCGTAGTGGGAGTTGCCGTTATGCGCCGACAGCGCCCACACCAGCGCCGAGATCGCGATGCCGGCCACCGCCGCGACCAGCCCGAACGTCAGCAGCGCGCCCACGATCTTCTTGAAGGCCTGCAGACCCGGCAGTCCGGTCGTGTTCGGCTGCACCCCGGGATTGGCCAGCACCGACGTCACGTGCCGCAGCACTTCAGCCTCCATCACGCCTCCACACACATTGCGACGCCGACCCGAACGTCGACGTCCTCACCAGCTACGTGCGACGCCTCGGTGCCAACTCCCGGCGATCACAGATTCAGCCGTAGTGACGTAGGCCGATGACCGGTCCGAACCCGGCCAGCGGGACGACCTTGACCACGTCGCCGGTCTGCGGCGCCTCGATGACCAAACCCCCACCGAGGTACATTCCGACGTGCTGCGGGTTCGGCGGCACCAGGCTGCCATCGCTGCCCGGAATGAAGACCAAGTCACCCGGCCGCAGCAACGAGGGCGCCGCCACCGGCACCCCGGCCGCGTACTGGGCCACCGTGTAGTGCGGCAGCACCACCCCGGCCGCGGCCCACGCCGCCATCGTCAACCCGGAGCAGTCATAGCCGTCCGGGCCGGCCGCACCGAAGACATAAGGCTTGCCGAGTTGGGCCAGCGCGAACGTGACCGCCCGCCGCTCAGCATCCGTCGCGTCCCCTGGGATCGCGTATCCGGCCGGGAGAGCGCCTGGCTTTACCGGCAAGCCCGAGCTGTGCGGCAGTCCGTCACCACCGCATCCCAACCACGCCGAGGAACTGGCGATGGCCTGGAGCCATCGCCGCGCTCGGGCTTCGGTCACCGCGTACCGATCCGGGAACGCCGACTGCTGCACCGTCTGCGCCGCCACCCCCGGCGGCAGCGTCTGCCACCCCGGCAGCGCCAGCAGACGCGTCGTGAACAGCCTCGTGGACGCGGCCGGGTCCATCCGCTCCGACAGCGGACCCCACGAGGCCCGCTGCTGAAACAGCCCGACCGAGTCGTGATCACCACCGCCGGGCGGAGGCCCGTCGTTCGGCAACAGCACGCTCGCCCGCACGAGCGGATTGGCGTAGTCACGCAGCGTCGATTCCGTCTCCGCCGCCATCAACGCGATCAACTCCGCACGCGCCTGCGCCGCCGGCGACTCACCCGCAGCGACAGCCGTCTGGCGGGTCACCGCGACGATCGTGCGCGCATTGCGCGCCTGCGGCCCGTCCAATCCGGCCACCGGCCCCGACGTGACACACATAGCCGCCGCTGCAGCCAAGGTCGTCGACGTCGCGCCGCCCGCCCCGGTCAGGACTGCCAGCCCGATCACCGGGCCCGCCACGGTCGTCGCCGCAGCCGCGATCACGAAGCTCTTCACCGCCGGTTATTGATCGCCCAGGCCCGGCGGCTGCTGCGGCGCCAACAGCCGGCACCCACCAGGCTGGGTCGGGCCACACAGCAGCGCGAGGTCGATCACCACCGACCGCGACGAAGAGAACCGCCGCCCCGTCGCGCCGTAAGACTGGGCCAGCACGCCGAGCACCCGCTCCACATGCAAGCCCGGATCCCGAAACTGCCCCGCCGCAGCCGCGTTGACCCAGTAGTCCGGCACCGCCACCGAGGTAATCGTCAACTGACTCTTCAGGTGCTCGGACGCCTCGCTCGACCAAGCCGACTCGGGCGGCACCCAAGCCGAAGTCAAGTTCGTCATCGCATCTCGGTTCTGCACTGCCAGCGTCAACCCCTTCGCCGCGGCGTCGGAGTACACGACCGTCGGAAACTCCTCCGACCAGAACCGCAGAAAGGCCGACCTCGACACCGCGGCGGGGTCAACGTCGAACAGCGCCGACGCGACAGCTCGCGCGTACACGGCCGGGTCGTCCGTCCGCACCAGCGCCGACATAGTCGCCGTCGCCGGCGTGGCACTGCTGATCGCCGACCCGGACGCCACCGTCGACGACCTCACCGCAGTCCCCACCCGCGCGCTGTCGCCGAGCGGCTTCGCCGGACGGGATCGGGAAACGCCAGAGGCCACCACCAGTGTCGCGATCGCCGAGCATGCCGCGATGCCGACGACTCCGTAGAGGACGGCCAGCCTCCGCCGCGACCACCTCATGTTGTAATTCATGACCGTCTGCCTCCTGTCGAGCCGCTGCCGGGTCCACCTAGTGCGTGTGACACGCCGGTGCCGATGACCGCCGCGACATCAGGCAGTGGATCGACACCCGCCGGCCACGTCAGCCACCGTCGGGTCGTCCGCGTCAGCGACGAATCCGAAGGCGAGTGCCTGACGACGCCAGCGCACGGCCACCGCAGGGGCGACGCGCTCGCCGTCGAGGAATGCGTCGAGCACAGATGGCGTTTCGCGCTGCCCGTCATCGCGCCCCAGCAGCCAACGCGCGAACGCCCCCGCTGCCCCCGGGCAGAACCCCAGGTGGGTCATCGCCGGATCAGCGCGCAACGCCGAGTGGCCACCTCGTACAAGCGTTGCCCGCCGCACCCCAGCCACGAGACGGTCGAGCACGTATACGAGCGCGTCGATCGCGTCGGCGGAGAGCTCGACGCCGACCTCCTCCAGCACATACTCGGCAACCCGTGACGCCGTCTTCTCGACTTCGACACTCCGCTCCCGCGGGGTCGACGGAATCCCGGTCAGGACGCGCATGGCCGCTTCACCGCCGAGATGCCGGGGGTAGCGCTTACGCCAGTTGCGGCCGTTGGCGGAAACGCCACCGAACCCCGACATCGAAGTGCGGTGGCGAGCATGGCCGACCGCCCGATCCGCGACCCGTTCCAGCAGCGCCGCCGGATTGCCGGCCTCGACGAAGTGCGGCAGTGACTTCCGCACGGCGGAGACGATCTCGATGATGGCGTCTTGCACGACATCGCTCCGGTCAGGCTCGGCGACATCTCGGGCACGGCGCTTCACGACGAGCCAAAGCCAGGCGAGCAACTGATCGCAGCCTTGACTCCGCTCGCCCCACTCGCTGATCGCTATGAGCTGTGCTCGCACCCACTCGCCGTCAGGCGTTGGCCGTCCGCAGGTCACCGCATCCCGACGGCCGTCGCCGTCCTGCTCGGTCTGCCCGCAGCTCTCGGCGGCGGGGCCGCCCCACAAAGCGCCTCCTCGAAACGTCTTCGCCACTGCGCCTCCTCCATCAACCGCTCGCCGCTCCAGGCGTGCTCCCTGCTACACGGGACGAGCGTCGGGGAATCGACGCGGACGAATCGACCACAGTGCTTGTACGGTCTGTGGACGAATTCGGACGTTTGTCGTCCCGGCGTCGTACAGTCCGGTCATGGTCGCGATCAACGACCGCAACGAGCGGCTTGCAGAGGCGATGGCCCGCGCCGGTATGAGCAGCACGGACCTGGCCGCGGTTGCGGAGATCGATCCCCGGACAGTCGACCGGCTCGTGGCGGACCGGTCACGCGTTCCCCGCGCACACTCGCGGCACGCGATCGCCAAAGCCGTACAGGTGCCGGTAGGCATGCTGTGGCCGGGCACGTCGAACGGCTCTCACGGGACTGATGAGCTGTTGGCCGTCTACCCCAGCCGGGCCAGCATGCCGGCCGGGCTGGTGATGTCGCTGCTCAACGGTGCGCAGCGTCAGATCGACATTCTGGCTCTCGCTGCTGTGTGGTTATGGGATGCGGTCCCCGGCTTCGGTCCGGCCCTCGCATCGAAGGCGGCGACGGTTCCGCTACGGATCTGCCTGGGAGAGCCCACGGGCGAGGTCGTTCGGACGCGTGGTGCCGAGGAGGGGATCGGCGATCTACTCGCCGGCCGCTGCCGCCTTGCGGTGACCTACGCGCAGCGCTTTGTGGCTGACGTGCCGGACGCCATCCGGCTGCACGACACGACCCTCTACGCCTCGATCTTGCGCTTCGATGACGACCTGCTCGTCAACTGGCACCTCTACGGCTCGGCAGCAGCCGAAGCGCCGATGTTTCATCTGCACAAGATGAGTGGTTACGGACTGGCCGAGCGGGTTGCGAGTTCGTTCGAAACGGGCCTGGCAGACAGCTCAGCCAGTGACGGGGTAGATCAACACGTTCGCCCATGCGGCGCACGCACTGCCCTCGCCTTCCGGGCCGATACCGTCGTTGGATCGGGCCTTCACCGAAACCCGCTCGAGCTCGATTCCCAGTGCGCCTGCGACGTTCGCCCGGATTGATTCGATGTGAGGGCGAAGACGCACGGTGCCGAGGACGATGAAGCAGTCGACGTTCGCGACGGCGTGGCCAGCGGCGGTGACGTGGCGTGCGAACTGTTCGACGAAGTCGAGGCTTCGCGCGTCTTCCGCGTCGGGGTCGTTCTCCGGGAAGTGGGTGCCCAGATCACCATCGGCGATGGCGCCCGCCAGCGCGTCGACGAGCGCGTGGGACAGGACGTCGCCGTCTGAGTGGGTATCGAAGCCGGCGTCGTGGGGTATGTGGACTCCGCCGAGGATGAGTCGCTTCCCGGGGACGAGCCGGTGAATGTCGTGGCCAAGACCGGTTCGAAACGGCGGCGGCTGCTCAGGCATCCCGACGAACTTTAGTCGATGGCGCGGCTAGCGCCGAGGTGGTCCGCGCGATGGCGGCGGCCAGCGCCGCCCGGCTGGCGGTCATACGTACGGCGACGGGGTGGTCCGCGCCGTAGCGATCAGTGATTTCCGCGATCCGCTCGTCCAAGGTCACGTACTGACCGTCCGGCCCGGTTGTTGCATCCGCAGTCCACAGGATGTCGCGCGCTAAGCCGTCGACCTCGGCAAACTCGGCGCGTAACTGGATGCCGAGATGCGGATCAGCCTGGTTCGCCGCATCGGAGTGGTGAGCGACGAGACAGCACACCTCGTCGTCCCACCCTCGACTGCGCAGGAATCGAGCGCCGTCGAGTGGATGAAAGCCGGTGTCGAGGATCGATGGTCCGTAACCAATATCGTGCAGCCACGCTGCGAGAACGACGCCGTGAGAGACCTGAAGCGTCTCGCAAAGCCGTGTCGCCTCGATCGCCACGGCTTGGACGTGTCGCCAGCGTCGGGGAAGGGTGCCGGCGAGGTGGTGCTCGGACAAGTTCCTGGCGTCAACCTCGTCCATATGTTCATGCTGGCATGCGGGTGTGATCATTTCGACCTTGCGGGTGGCCGGCCGCACCACTCGTGTCCTGGTGATCCAAGGCTGCGCCCGTGGCAATCACCGCAAGGTCGCGACTTCGACGGCCTGAGTCTCTGGGTCCACCGAGAGTGGGCACCAGTGCCGGGGTCGCCACGGTGTATGTCCGACCACGAGAAAACGCCCGCCCAGTGCACCTCCTCGAGGCCTATTCCGAATCACCGGCGTTAGCTCTGTTGCGCCGCGCGCCGTCTGGACTCGCGGTGCGTCGACGGGATCGCCGGCGGTCGCGCACAATGCGGGCCAGCTCGTTGCGCGGCCTTCCGAAGATCATGGCGGCGCGGTCAAGGCCGACGCCGGCTTGCTCGAGGTAGTCGATCAGCGCGTCCGCGACCTCCTCGGTACGCCGGTTGATGACGCGGTCGTGCTCCGCGAGGGTTGCGTCGCGCTTGGCCCGGCCGGCTGTCAACCGGGACTCGGCCTGGAGTACGCGAGTAGCAAGCTCTTGCTCGCGCCGGGCTTGCTCCCGCAGCCGGTCACGGGCAGCTTGAGTGATGGGCAGAGCCATACGGATTCCTCTTGTCGTCAGCGGGCGAGCTCGTCGGGTTCGTAGGCGCAAAAGTCGACTCGCAGCAGTCCGCCGTCCGAGCTGCGTCCGATCGCTGCGCCCGGCGCGACGGTCCGTATCGATGTCGGGTCGAGGCCGAGCCGCTCCGGACGTGCAGCGAGCGCCTCACGCAGTTCTTCGGCGATCACGTGCGCCGGTCCTCGGACCGCCGCGGCCGGATTGTGGTGCGGCCTGCCTTCCATCTCTTCCTCCGTCGTGAGCCTGGTTCGGATGCCATCGCCTTCTGCGTGCGACGCCTCGGTGCCGCCCCCCTTTCGCTCTCCCCCGCTCACCCGCTCAAAGCCCGTCCCCCGTCGCCAGTCAACCGACCGGCCGCGTCGTCCAACGCGCCTGCTCCCCGGCAACACCTCTCCCCCGGTTTCAAGCCATCTTTTCTGCGTCACGCGTCTGGCACTCGGGAGTGCGAACGACCGCGTCGGTGCCGTCGTGGTTCCCCGACGTCGGCGCCTGAAGACCGAGAAGCCGTCGACTCGGAGGGGTGGTGATCGGGGTGACGGTGTCGATCCGCCGGATGAGTCTGGGCTCGGGCTTCGAGTACCTGATGAGCTCGGTCGCCCGAGGCGACGGCGCCGTGACCGCGTCTTCGCCGCTAAGCGGGTACTATGCCGAGTCCGGTACGCCGCCGGGCTGGTGGCTCGGCGCCGGGCTCGCCGGACTCGACTCCGGCCGCGGCATCCGTCCTGGGTCTCCTGTATCGGAGGAGCAGTTGTGGCGGCTGCTCGGCATGCTGCAGGACCCGGCCGCCGGTGCTCCGCTCGGCCGCCGCCCGCCCACTTATCCGGGCTCGCTCGCGAAGCGCATCACGACCCGCACGGCCGCCCTGCCGGCCGCGCTCTCTGCAGACCAGCGCGCCGTAGAGGTGGCGCGGATCAAGGCGGAGGAGACCGCTGCGGAGGGGCGCATCGCGCGACCGGCGGCCGGGTTCGATCTGACCTTCAGCGTCCCGAAGTCCGTCTCGACGGTGTAGGCGCTGGCCGACCCGGCAACCCAGGCAGTCATCCACGCCGCGCACCGCGACGCAATCCAGACCGCCCTCACATGGGCCGAGGGGCAGGTGTTCTTCTCCCGCACCGGGGCCGGCGGCGTCGTACAAGAACCGGTTCGAGGCGTGGTCGCGGCCGGGTTCGATCACTGGGACTCCCGGGCCGGGGACCCGCACCTGCACACCCACGTCTTGGTCGCCAACCGCGCTCATACCGCGGACGGGCAGTGGCGCACCCTCGATTCCCGCACGCTGCACAAGTACGTCGTCGCCCTCTCCGAGCTACACGAAGGGGTGCTGCAGGACCTGCTGACCGGCCGACTCGGCCGCGCCTGGGCCGAGCACGCCCGCCGCCACCTCCCGTGCCCCGCCACGACATCACCTGCGTTCCGACTCCGGCGAGTGCGTCTTGCTGCTGATGATCGTCATCGAGCCTTCCTGCCCACTGCGTGGGCGGCAGAACTCTCCCTCGACCTGGATCAATCAGGCGAGGTCAGGCCACTAGACTTCGCCGATGACCGATTCCGGTGCGCGTGTCGTTTCAGAGAAGGTGTCGCCCGCACCCGAGGAGTTGGCGGCCCTTCTATCCCGCGTCCCTGACGGTCCGGTCGTCCTCATCAACCTGCTCAAATTCAAACCTGGCGGTCGGGATGTCTATCGCCGCTATCTTCACGCCGCCTACAAGGCATTCGACCCGCTTGCCGGACCACAGCCAGAAGCGCTGTACACCGGCGTCGCGGGACCTGATCTTGCTGGCGGCGCCGAGTGGGACTTTGTCATCGTCGCCCAGTGGAGTTCGGCCAAGCACTTCGTTCATCAACAATTGACCGATGAGTATCGCAACCGGGCCGTGCCGCTCCGTACCGAGGCGTTGGAGCGGGCAACGTTGATGATGACATTCCCGTCAGACCCACGCGCGATATGGTCCTGACTGACGTCCCGTCATCCCAGAGGCAAATCCGCTACAGCTCGTGACAATCGCGCCCCGAAAGCGGCGTGATCGCCGGACCGCATCGTGCGCTTGGACTCAACGCTCGGTCTCGACCGGGACGCGACAGCGGAGCTTGTCAACACGCCGGAGGCGGTCACGTTCACGCCCGACGGCAGCGAGCTCATCGTCACCACCGAGGCGAACAGGAACCAGATCGACTGTTTCCCCAATCTCTCTGGTCGATCACAACAGATAGAACAGATTGCTCTCGTGCGCCTCGGCCGCGGTTGTCAGCGGCCGCGGCGTTTGAGCCGCTCTATGTCGAGCAGGACGATGCTCGCGCTCTCCAGCCGGATCCATCCGCGGCCAGCGAAGTCGGAGAGAGTCTTGTTCACGGTCTCGCGCGATGAGCCGATCAGCTGGGCCAACTCGACCTGGGTCAATCCGTGGTCGATGCGCACCCCCCTCGCCTCTCGCACGCCGAATCGGGACGCCAGCTCGAGCAGTAGCTTGGCCATGCGGGCCGGCACGTCCAGGAAGATCATGTCCGCCAGGTCGGATCGGGTTCGGCGCAGCCGGCGTGACACCACGCGCAATACCTGCAGTGCAATCTCCGGATGCCGCAGCATCCACTGATCCAGGTGGGCTTTGTCGAGCAGGGCCAGCCGGGCATCATCCACGATCGACGCTGTGGCGGTGCGCGGGCCCGGGTCGAGCAGCGACAGCTCACCGAACTGGTCCTGCGCGCTCAGCAGAGCGATGAGCCGCTCATTGCCATGTGCGGTCACCTGGGTCAGCTTGACCTTGCCTGACAGGATCACATACAGGTGTCGCCCCGGCTCGCCTTGCTGGTAGAGGACAGATCCGCGAGCCGCCGACACGAACTCCATCTGGGCCACGACAGCGTCGACCGCATCTGATCCGGTCCCGGAGAAGATGCCCGCCTTCCGCAGCACAGCGACGTCACTCTCGGCTGCTCGCAGGGCTGGCGCAAGCTCCGTCCAGGTCCAATCCTTCGTCGTCGTCATCGCACTCGCTCCGTTCCGAGCGCGCGGACGAAGCCTTCGGGTGCCAGCACGTCGTCGCGGGTGAGCTCGTGTACCGAGCCGCGACCGAGCCCCATGAGGGCCGAGTCGATGCCGGAGCGAAGGATGTCGAGGACGTTCTCGACGCCGGCCTGTCCGTTGGCGGCCGGGCCCCACAGGTAGGCCCGGCCGATCATCACGGCGCGGGCGCCGAGGGCGAGGGCCTTGACGACGTCGCTGCCGCGCCGGATGCCGCCGTCGAGCAACACCTCCACCTGCTCGCCCACGGCGTCGGCGACGGGGCGAGGGTGCGGATGCTGGCCGGCGTCCCGTCCAGGTTGTTGCCCCCGTGGTTGGAGACCGAGATCGCGGTGGCGCCGGCATCGACGGCACGGCGGGCCTCGTCGACGCGGCAGATGCCCTTGACCATGAACGGCCCGTCCCATTGGTCGCGTAGCCAGGCGACGTCGCCCCAGGACGGGGGCGGGGTCTGCATCCATTCGCCGTAGACGCCGAAGAACGTCGGCGCGGCCGCGCCGGGTAGCTGCATGTTCGGCACAGTCAGGTCGGGACCCACCGAGTGCGGACCACGTTGGCCAGCCAGCGCGGGCGGGCGAGCGCCTCGGGGGCGAACCGCAGCGCCTCCTTCACGGTGATCCGTTCGGGGATGCGTGGACTGCCCCAGTCCCGTCCCATCGAGAACGACCAGTCGAGGGTGACGATCACACCCACCGCGCCCGCCGCGCGGGCCCACTCGAGGCGCTGCAGGATCTGCTCCTTCGTGCCCGACCAGTAGATCTGGAACAGGGTCTGCCGGTTGGCCGCGACCACCTCCTCGACCGGCTTGCTTGCGAACGAGCTCAATCCCATCGCCGTGCCCCGTGCGGCCGCCGCCCGGGCGACCCCGATCTCGCCGTCGGGGTGGACGGCCTGCACGCCGGTCGGGGAGATGAGCACCGGCAGAGCGATTTCCTGCCCCATCACTGTGGTCGCCAGTTCGCGGGCCGCGGGCTGGCCGGCGGTGATCGGCGCGAAGCCGAGTTCGGCGAAGGCGGCGGCGTTGTCATCGACCGTCACCCCCTTCTCCGAGCCGGCGAGCAGCGCGTCATATACCGACTTGGGAAGTCGCTTGCGGGCACGGCGCTGCGCCTCGGCGACTGATTCGAACCAGGGGTTCACCATCGCGGGCTCCTGATGATCGTCTTGGGCAAGAGCGGGCGGACCGTGCGCTGCCGGGCGCAGCCGGCCAGGACACCGGCGCCGTAGGCGAGGTCGTCCAGGACGGAGCCTGCCGCGTACCGGGCCGGGTCCAGGCTGCGGTCGGAGCGCCACCAGCCGCTGACCGCGGAGCCAAGCAGGAGACCGGCCGCGGCGAAGCGGCGCCGCCGGCCGCCGGTCACGAGCGCGCCGAGGACGGCCGGGGCGGCGAACTGGGTCGCGTAGCGACCGAAGCCGACCCAGGTCTGGAGCACCCCGTTGAGCGTCGGCCGGACCAGCCCGCGAGCTGGCAGTCCGGCCCGGTGTAGCGCGCGGCGGGTCTCGAGCAGGCACCCGGCGAACCCTGCGGCAGCGACGACCGGACGCAGGGCGAGCGCCCCGGCCGTCGCCAGGGCGAACCACGGCTGCACGATGAGCGGCGCGACGTTGCCCGGATGCCGATGGGCGAGGGCTGCGCTCGACGTGCCGTACCGGAAACGACGAGCGAGCAGTGGACCCCAGCCGCGCGGCTCGACGTGCCGCACGGTGACGGCCGGTTCGTACGGGCGCACGCTCGCCCGGCGGTCACCAAGATCGAGCGGGCAGTGCGCGTTCGCGAAACGTCCGGACCAGCCCACGTCGGCGAGCGGCCTGATCCGCGGCGCGACAGCGACGACGAGCGGATCCTGCAGGTGGGCGGCCAGCTGCGGGATCCAGTCTCCTTCGGGGAGGGTGTCGCTGTCGATGAACAGGACCAGATCGGTCTCGACTGCGGCCACGCCGGTGTTGCGCGCGGCCGCCGGCCCTCCGTTGCAGTCGCGCCGCAGCAGCCGCGCGCCGCGCCGTTCGGCGACTCTGGCGACCGCCCCGCCGTCCCGAGACGCGTCATCGACCACGATCACGGGAAAGCCTCCGCCCAAGCCGACGAGGCAGCGGTCCAAGAGGTCGGCCCGGTCGTGCACCGGGACGACGACGGTGAGGTCGAGTGCGGCCGACGCCGGAGGCGGAATCGGGTGGGCTAGGCCGGCGTCGGTCAGTCGCCGGGCGAGACGACCGGCGGCGGGGGTCCGGACGGGTCCTTCCTGTAGCTCCTGCCAGGCCGCGCGTCCGGCGTCGGTGACGCGCAGGACGCGGGCCGGCTGGCCACCGAACCAGACGCCCGGTTCGACCTCGTGCGCAGAGTCGTCCATGCGCACCGCGAAGCCGACCGGCAGCGGGTCCGTCGCGGGCGCCTGGGTGGTTGTCACAGTGCCAGCCCGCCGTCCACCGGCACGACCGCGCCGGTGATCGCACCGGTGTCGGCGCCGGCGAGGTAGGCGAGCACGTCGGCCACCTCGGCCGGCCGCACGAGGCAGCCGATGGGTTGCTGGGCGGCGAATGCCTCGGCGTCGGCCAGGTCGTACAGGCGGGCGCTCTGGGCGAGCATGGCGGTGTCGGTCGAGCCCGGGCTGACGGCGTTGGCGGTCACGCCGGTACGCCGAGTTCGACGGCCAGGGCGCGGATCAGTCCGGCGACGCCGGCCTTGGCCGCGCTGTACGCGGCCAGCATCGGCAGTCCGCGCGTGGCGGCGGCCGAGGCGACGGCCAGGAACCGGCCGGTGCGTGGTTCGGGGCGGCGCAGCAGCGCCGGCACGGCCGCGCGGGCGAGGTTGAGGACCCCGCCGAGGTTCACGTCCAGGACGGCTCGTTCCTGCTCGGGTGGGACGTCTGCTTGCGGGGCGCCGCCGGCGATCACGCTGGCGACGGCGAGCGCGGCGTCCAGCCCACCCCAGCGCTGCTCAGCCTCGGCCACCGCCTCCCGCAAGGCCTCGATGTCGCGGACGTCCGCCACGTGGGCAGCAACCCGGTCCGGTGCGGCGCAGCTGTCGACAACCTCGTCGAGTTGCCGGCGGGAGGCCAGCGGGTAGGGCAGCGCTAGGTCGTCGTGGGCGCGGTCGACGGCCAGCACACACCACCCACCGTCGGCGAGGGCGCGGACGGTCGCCGCACCGATGCCACGAGCGCCGCCGGTGACGACGGCTACCCGGCGCACGGCGGCTGCCATTTGTCCACGCGGGTGCGCAGGTCGGCGACCAGTTCCTGCAGCAGCGCGATCCCTTCGGTGGTGGAGGCTCCGGTCGGGTCGCCGAGGACGCCGTTCGGGCTGACCGCCCGTACGCCGGCGCGCTGCAGTTCGGGCAGTAGCTGCACCAGCGGTCGGGTGTTGCCGGCGGCTGCCTTCTCGTAGGCGACCAACCAGGGGTGCAGGGCCAGTTGCAGCGACGTCTCGGCGCGGCCGGCGTGGGCGTCGCCGTCCCACTGCGGCAGCCAGACCAGCACGTTGCGGCCCTCGGCACGCAGCGTGGCCTCGGCGCGGCGCAGCGGCTCGGCGTTGCCGCTGTGGCCGGACACCAACAGGACGTGGGCGAAGGTGTCGGTGGCCGACCGGACCAGTTCGACGAGCAGGTGTTCCAGGGCGGCCTGCCCGATCGACAGCGTGCCGGCGAATCCCGCGTGCTCACCGCTCGAGCCGTACGGCAACGCCGGTGCCACCACGACATCGGGCCGGGCCGCCGCCAGCCGCCGGCACAAGGCGACGGCGACGTCGGTGTCGGTCGACAGCGGCAGGTGCGGACCGTGCTGCTCGGTCGAACCGAGCGGCACCGCCAACACCGTGTCGGCCGGATACCGCGCCACCTCCGGCCAACTCAACTCCCCCAGCACGCTCACCCCGCGAACCCCGCCAACGGGTTCTCGTCACACGCCCGCGCCGGACGTGCGTTCAGCACGGTGAGGCGTGTGCGGTGCGAGTGGTCCAGTGACGGCTTGGGCGCCGCAGCGCGGTCAACAACCTGCAGGGCCGTGACGCCGTGGCCCTTGACGCATTCGGGGTCGGGCCCGTCGAGCGGCAGCCCGGTGAAGAACTTCCATCTCATCAGCGCGGTGCCGGCGCTGCAGGCCAGCGCGGCAACGCACTACGACGCCTGGGAGCAGGCGGTCATCGACTACGCCGCCGACCGGCTCGCCCAGCCGCCCAATGCCTTGCTGCCGCTGGCCATCGGACGTGCGACCCTCGCCGTCTGCCGCGCCGCCTACGAGTACTGGGTCAATCAGGCCGATGACGACCTCACCGTCTACCTCGACGCGGCAATCCGCGCCATGGCCGAAGGCTTCCTCAACGCACCCGTCGTTACCACGCGTGGACGGCGCTCGGCCGACGGCTCGAGGCGAACTCGCTGAGCTCACGTCTGCTCATCCCTCCGTAGCGGGGATGGACCAGTACGGCGGTGTCGCAGTCGCCGCGTCCTGCTGCTCGGTCCGCCGCGCTCGCAAGAGCTAAGTGGCGATCGCACTGGACCCTGCGTGTCGGCGTTGTCGGTGGTCCTGTCGGGCTTGCAGTGCCTTCCTTCACGTCGCGGTTGCAAGCTTAGCCAAACGTCGTTTGCTTAAGGTATCGTCCGCGCCGTGCTGACCCTGCCCGATTCCGTTCGACTCCGTGAGGTGGGACCTCGGGACGGTCTCCAGATCGAGCCACCGATCTCGACCCGGGACAAGCTGGCCCTTCTCGAGGCGTTGGCGGCGAGCGGCCTCACGCATATCGAGGCCACTGCTTTCGTTTCGCCCAGAGCTGTGCCCGCAATGGCGGACGCGGACCAGGTGGCGGCGGCGCTGCACCGATGGCCTCATGTCACTTGGTCGGCCCTCGTGCCCAACGTCCGAGGAGCGGAGCGGGCAGTTGCAATGGGGATCACGGATCTCGAGTACGTGATCTCCGCGGCCGACGCCCACAGCATGGCCAATGTCGGCCACAGCACGGCCGAGGCGGTCGCCCTGATCGATCGGATCGTCGAGATCACCCATACCGCCGGGGGAAGCCTGGAGGTCATCATCGCGACGGCTTGGGACTGCCCCTTCACAGGTGCCACACCGCATGTTCGCACCGCCGACGTCGCCCGGCAGGCGGCAGAGCGAGGTGCTGACCGCCTGTGCCTCGGCGACACCATCGGCACCACCACGCCACTGCGGGTACTCGACCTGCTGGGCGAGGTTCGAGCGGCCGCCGGCGATCTCGACATTGGGGTGCACTTCCACAACACCAGGGGGACCGGCATCGCGAACGCGTTGGCAGCTGTCCAGGCAGGAGTCACTTCGCTGGACTCTTCGGTTGGCGGTCTCGGCGGCTGTCCCTTCGCCCCCGGAGCCACCGGCAATATCGCTACGGAGGAACTCCGTCTACATGCTCGAGGGCGCCGGCGTCAACACGGGCGTCGACCTGGAGCAGGTGCTCGTCGCCGCCACGATCGCCGAACAGGCCGTGGGGCACTCATTGAGCAGCTCGCTTTATCGAGCCGGCGGCCGCTTGCGTCCTACCGCGGAGCTGCAGGCCCATGGACGCCGTACTGAAGCGGTGCGGCACGCGACCTAGATCCGTACCGATTAAGGAGCATCAACGATATTGGGCACGGCCATCACCTTCGACTTCGCCGGACGAACCGCTGTCGTCACTGGCGCAGCGCGCGGCATCGGCCTCGAGCTGGCGCGCATGTTCGCCTTAGCCCGGATGCACCGCGGTGAGCTGTTGATCAGCGGGTCGTAGAGCGAGAATGCCCTTACGTGGCAGGAGAATCGAACTTCTCTAGGGAACGATTCGACCTGCTACGAAGGGCATCTCGTAGATGCAACTCTCTCATGCCGTGCCGGTGCGCTCGGCGCGTTTCGATGATCCGAGTCTTGTGTCGTGCGCGGGGCTGGTGCCGGCGATGGCGCTGGCCGAACGCGCGGGGCTGTCCGTGCTGGCTGGTGGGCATCTGAGCGTGCCCGGCGGTCCCGGTGTCGCGGGCGGGGCGAAGGTGTCCGCGCTGGTCGCGGGCATGGTCGCCGGTGCGGACTCGATCGCCGATATGGATCTGCTGCGCCACGGCGGGATGCCGCGACTGTTCGACGGGGTGCGGGCACCCTCGACGCTGGGCACGTTCCTGCGCGCGTTCCGGTTCGGGCACGTGCGTCAGCTCGACGCGGTCGCCGCGAGATTCATCGGCGGGCTGGCCCGCAACGCCCCGATCATCAGTGCGGGTGAGCCGGTGACCTACCTCGACATCGACGACACGATCCGGGCGACGTTCGGCTACTCGAAGCAGGGCGCCGGCTACGGCTACTCCGGTGTCAAAGGCCTCAACGCGCTGCTGGCCACGGTGTCGAGCCCGTCGTCGGCGCCGGTGATCGTCGCGACGAGACTGCGCAAGGGATCAGCGAACTCCGCCCGCGGTGCCGCGCGGCTGGTCGCCGACGCGATCAAGACCACGAGATCGTGCGGTGTCAGCGGCCTGGTGGTGTTGCGGGCGGACTCGGCCTACTACGGCGCCGACGTCATCGCCGCCGCCCGCCGCCACCGCACACACTTCTCCATCACCGCCCGCAAGGACCGGGCCGTCACCGCCGCGATCGCCTCGATCAGCGAGGACGCCTGGACCAAGATCCGCTACCCGCACGCGGTGTTCGACGACCAGTTGCAGCAGTGGGTCTCCGACGCCGAGGTCGCCGAGATCGAGTTCACCGCGTTCGCCTCACGAGGCAAAGCCCGGCAGGTCCCAGCGCGGTTGATCGTGCGTCGCGTGCGTGACGCCAACCCCGAGCACGTTCACGTGAACGCGCAAGGCGAACTGTTCCGGGTCTGGCGCCACCACGCGATCTTCACCGACTCGCCGTTGCCGATGCTCGCCGCCGAAGCAGACCACCGCCGCCACGCCATCATCGAACAAGTCATCGCGGACCTGAAGAACTCCGCCCTGGCGCACGTGCCCTCCGGGCACTTCGCCGCGAACTCGGCCTGGCTCGTACTCGCGGCGATGGCATTCAACCTCACCCGCGCCGCCGGCGCGCTGGCCTCGACATTTCATGCCAAGGCCACCACCGCGACCCTGCGCCGACAGCTGATCAACGTCGCTGCCCGCGTCACCCGCTCAGCACGACGATCGACACTCCGACTGCCGCTGGCCTGGCCCTGGGCCGCCGCCTGGCAGCAGATGTTCACCGCCGCGACCGGACCACCAGCCACCGGCTGAACCCGTCCACCGCCGCCAGGCACAACCGGAGAACCAGTGGAAACGTCGAGCAGATCGGCGCTCTGACGACGCCGTCAGGCAATCAGACAACAACCGCGATCAACTACATGCTCTCGCCAGGCTGCGCGGTGCATTCGGGCTTAGCTGGGGCGGACACGTTCATGCTGGACTTCGACGGCGAGGAGGTCGAATCCTCCGCCCGGGAGATCAGCGCGTACGCGCTGCGTGTCGACGTCAGCTCGACGTCCCAGGTGAACGAGGCGGTCGACGCGGTTATCGGCGCGACCGGTCGTCTCGACATCGTCGTGAACAACGCCGGCATCGTGCGCGACGGGGTGCTATGGAAGCTCGACGACGACGCATGGGAGTCTGTGTTGGCTGTCCACCTGGGCGGCACCTTCCGGCTGACCCGCGCCGCCGTGCCCCACTTCCGCGCCCGCAACTACGGTCGGGTGATCAACGTGACCTCATATACCGGGATGCACGGTAACGTCGGTCAGGCAAACTACGCCGCAGCCAAGGCCGGCATCATCGGGTTCACCAAGTCGGCGGCGAGGGAGCTCGCCCGTTTCGGGGTCACCGTCAATGCCGTGTCGCCGAATGCCGAGACCCGGATGGTTGCCGGCATCCCGCCAGAGAAGCTCGCAGAGCTCACGGCCGCCGTTCCGATGAAACGCTTTGCCGCGCCGTCCGAGATGGCGTCCGCGGTGGGTTTCCTCGCTTCCGAGGCAGCCGGGTACGTCACGGGCGCCGTACTTCCCGTTGACGGCGGCCTTGCAATGTGAGGCGGCGACGCTGTGGTGGCGGGCCGCCTAAACGCCAGTCGTCATGGGGTGAGGGACGGCCGCCGCGCCGTAGACGCAGCTCACCAGGCCCGTCTCGGTGTCGTTCGCTCGCTCGATCGCGCGCGCTCATCGTCAAAGCCCGGCATCGGATCTGAGCCGAAGGGCTAGCTGAGCGAATCTTAGCTGCCGCCGCGTGGGGCGCTCGTCGCGTCAGCTCGGAGAAGTTCCTCAGCCCAAGTCAGGGATAGCCCCTACCGTCTGGGAGAAGGACGGCGGGCGCTTTTCGAGAAATGCGCGAACGCCTTCCTTTCCGTCTGTGATCGAAGCGTGGAACATCGCGAGGCTGTCGCGTCGGTGCGCGTCGATCGGATGCTCCGCACCCGCGCCCGCTAGGAGCAACCGGCGGGTCATCGCAAGAGCAGCGGGTGACCGATCGCGGGTGAAGGACACGGCGAGTCTTCGGGCCTCTGGCAACAGGTCTTCGGGCAAATGCACAGATCGGACTAGTCCCGCTGACTGCGCCTCACTGGCCGTGAGGATGTCCGCGGCGTAGACCAGCTCGAGCGCTTTCGAAAGCCCGACGATGCGTGGCAAGTAGAACGAGGAACAGGCTTCGGGAACAATTCCCAGCCTGCCGAACACGAATCCGATTCGCGCCCGATCCGAAGCAAGGCGGATGTCCATCGCCAGGGTCATAGTCGCGCCGATGCCGACCGCGGCGCCGTTGATGGCAGCGATCACGGGCTTGTCGCATTCGTGGATGGCCAGGGCTACCTTTCCGCCCGTATCACGAACGCCGTCCTGGAAAGGCGCCTCGAAGAGCCGGTCACGCAGGTCCTCGGCCGTGGGAGTAAGGCTTTCGTCGAGCCCGAAGACGTTCCCGCCGGCAGACAGGTCCATCCCCGCGCAGAACGCGCGCCCGGCGCCGGTCACGATCACGGCTCTTACGGCGTCATCTGTGCGGACCGTCAGGAACGCCTCTTCCAGTTCCCTGGCCATCGTGACTGAGAAAGCATTTAGCTGGTCTGGGCGCGAGAGTGTAAGCGTGAGGATGCCGTCGTTGTCGACGTCCCAGGTCAGTGTCTCGAAGTCCAAGGCCTCGTCCTTCCAACCGCTCAGTCGACGAGGTCGAGGCCGGCGGCGATGATCGAGTTGGCGTCGATGTGATGGTGGCGGTAGACGCTCTCCAGGTCACCGGATTGACCGAACGCCGTGACACCGAGATGTGCCGCGGGCACGCGGTTGATGCCGCCGAGGAAGGCTAACGTGTGCGGGTGGCCGTCCAGCACCGTCACCATCGGCGTGGCGCGGTCGACCGCAAACACAGTGGCAAGGATCCAGTCGGCCGCCTCCGAGAGTCCGCGGCGGGCCTGCACCGCGTCGAAGAGCAGGCCGGGGCTGGTCACACACACGACGTCGGCTGGGAAACCCATCGCGCTTAGCCGATCAGCGGCCACCAGCGCGTCGGGGATCACCGCGCCCATCGCACAGATTGTCACCGCCGGCCTGTCTACCCGGCGCAGCAGATAGGCGCCGCCGACGACCTGACGCCGCCGCCGCTGACGGGCGCTGGGGTCTGCGGGCACGTTGGCCAGCGTCTGGTCGACGGGCCGAGTCGACAGCCGCAGGTAGGCGGATTTTCCCCCCGGCTTCCCGATCTGCGCCATGGCCGCCAGGAGTGCCCACTCAGTGTCGATCGCGAACGCCGGTTCGTAGCTGAGGCAGCCGGGTTGCTCCAGCCCGATCGAGGCGGTCTTGATTGACTGGTGTGCGCCGCCCTCCGGTGCGAGCGAGACCCCGGACGGCGTCCCGACCAGGATCGACTGGCCTCCGGCGTAGATGCCGAACGACCATGGCTCCAAGGCACGTTCGACGAATGGGTCGTACATGACACCGACCGGGATGAGGGGCTGACCCCAGCGACTCCAGGTCGCCCCCAGCTCCGCCATCGCGCCGACCAGATTCACCTCGGCGATGCCGAGCTCGATGTGCTGGCCCGTCGGGCGCTCGCGCCAATGCAGGATCGTCTCTGCATCATCGGCGAACCAGTCGGGTCGCTCGTCGAGCGACCAGACGCCGACCTTGTTCACCCAGCCGGCCAGGTTCGTGCTGGAGCTGACGTCTGGACTGATCGTAACGATCCGCGCGCCGACCTCAGGCGCCGCCCGCGCGACGTCCAGCAGAGTTCGGCCTAGTGCGGCCTGCGTGGTTCCCACACCCGAGGGAGTCCGGCCGAGGTCGACCGGTACCCCGTATTCCGGCTGCGCGGGCACTGGTTGACGACACAGCCGTGCGGCCGTCGCGGCGCACTCGACGGCTTCCGCAGTACCGGCGGGGAACCGAGCCCAGCGGTCGTCGAGGTCCACGCCGACCCGCGCGGCGAGTTCCGCCAGCTGGACGTCGCTGAGCAGCGCGGAGTGGTTCTGCGGATGCCCCTCGATGGCGAGGCCGTATCCCTTCACCGTGTAGGCGAAGATCACCGTCGGGCGGGTGTCGTCGACGGCGGCGAACGCGTCGTCCAGTGCGCGGAGGTCGTGACCACCGAGGTTGCGATAGGCGGTGACCAGCTGCTCGTCGCCGACCTCGGTGATCAGGGCTCGAATCGGTTCGGCGTCGTCGCCGACGCCTGGCAGGCGTTCGCGAAGTTCGGTCGCGCCGACACGCAGGAGCCGCTGATACTCCGGGTTGCTCATGTCGTCAATACGGCGCCTGAGGGCGCCGCCCCCCGGGCGGTCGAAGAGCGCCTGCAGGTCGTGGCCGTACTTCACCGTGATCGTCTGCCACCCGGAAGCGGCGAACATCCCCTCGAGCCGGTGTGCGCCGATGTTGGGCACGACGCGGTCCAGGGACTGGCGGTTGAGGTCGATGACCCAGACGATCTCGCCGAGCTCGCACACCAAGGGATCGGTGATCGCCTCCCAGCACGCACCCTCGTCGAGTTCGGCGTCACCGAGGAGCGAGTACTGCCGACCTGTGCCGGCGGCGCCGAAGTGGCCGTTCACATAGCGGCGCGCGAGCGCACCCCAGATCGGCGCCGTGGCGCCGATCCCGACCGAACCCGTTGAGTAGTCCACGACGTCGGGGTCCTTGAGCCGGCTCGGATAGGACTGGAGTCCGCCGAAGGCGCGCAGTTGCGTCAGGTATGACTCGTCAAGCTCGCCAAGCAAGTACTTGATGGCATGCATCATCGGCGAGGCGTGAGGCTTCACCGAGACGCGATCGTCGGGCCCGAGGTGGCCGAACCAGAGGGCGGTCATGATGGAGGCCATCGACGCGCTCGACGCCTGATGGCCGCCTACCTTCATGCCGGTCGGATTCGGGCGGAGGTGGTTCGCATGGTCGACGATCGCGGTCGACAGCCACAGTGCTCGCTGCTCGATCGACCGGAAAGCCGCAAGCTTGTCGACAGGTGCCTGGCCGCCGCTCAGCGACGACGGGGGGCGAACGGTCGCGGTCATGCTGCTCCATGTCGTTCGGGGTGGGTCTGGGCACATCCGAGTGAACTAGACGTGACCGCGGTCGCGAGAGCAAGCGAGTGGCAGCTACCCTGAGCACACTGCTCAAACAGCGTTAGTTTCCTCGGAGGGATTGAGCACAATGCGGGTTGTTGACGGCCTCGATGCCAGGCTGCTCCTCGCGCTGGCCGACCAGCCCCGGGCGACCACGCTCTGGCTGGCCGAGACCACCCGGAGCTCGCGCAACACAGTCCAGTCGCGACTCAACCGCTTCGACCGCGACGGGGTGCTCCGGCCCTTCGAGTACCGAATCGACCCGGCGGCGCTGGGCCATCCCCTCACCGCCTTCATCACGATCATTGTCACACAACAGCAGTTGGACTCGGTGAGTGTCGCCCTGGGCAAAGTACCCGAGGTGCTCGAAGTTTTCGGGCTCAGCGGCCCAGTCGACTTGCTCGCTCGCGTCGTCGCCCGCGACGCCGACGACCTCTACCGGATCGCAGGGCAGATCCTTGCAACCCCGGGGGTGGAGCGCACGGAGACGGCGCTGGCGATGCGCACGATGGTCGCCTATCGAACGACGCCGTTGCTCAGACACACGGCTGCGTCCGGGTAGCGAGCCGGATTCGCCGGAACCGAGATGCGCACTGGCGGATTGGGAGCCTGAAGGGTTGACTGAAGGCTCGAGAACATCGTTCGGTAAATGGGTAGAGAGCAGCGGACCACCGTGTTCACGCTGATCCTGATTGGCCTGGTCGGTGGCTTCGTCACCGGTATCTCGCCGTGCGTACTTCCGGTGCTGCCCGTCGTGTTCCTCTCCGGCGGCGTGCACACCGAGCGGCGGAGGAGCAGCCCGTTCCTCGTGATCGCCGGGCTGGCGCTCAGCTTCAGCGTCATGACGCTGCTCGGGACGTTGATCGTCTCTGCCTTGCCGGTGCCGAGTGACGCGATGCGATGGGCCGGCTTGCTCGTGCTCGTCCTCATCGGCACGGCGACGATGTTCCCGGCGGTCCAAGCCGTGCTCGAGCGGCCGTTCACCCGAATCCGCAGCGGGAGGATCGGCGCGCCGCGCGGCGGGTTCGTCCTCGGTCTCGCGCTGGGATGTGTCTACGTGCCGTGTGCCGGGCCGATTCTGGCCGCCATCACGGTCGCAGGCGCGTCGGGCGACATCGGCGTCCGCACCGTCGCTCTCACGGCCGCGTTCGCGATCGGCACGGCCGCGCCCCTGTTCGCCTTCGCCGCCGCCGGGCGGCGGGTAGCCGAACGCGTCCGGGTGTTCAGGGCACGGCAACGAGGAGTGCGCACCGCCGCCGGCCTCATTATCATCGCGCTGGGCGTTGCGCTGACGTTCAATCTAAGCGACGTCCTGCAACGTCATGTCCCGGACTACACCGCTTCGCTGAACCGGGCGTTAGACGGCGCCGGCGCAGTCCAGGCGCTCACGCCGGGGCACAACGCGGCGCTCGACCGTTGTACGGCGACCCAGTCACCACACCTCGCAGACTGCGGTACTGCACCGGCGATCACCGGCATCGAGAAGTGGCTGAACACTCCTGACGGCAAGGCCCCAGGCACCAACGGAAAGGTGACGCTCGTCGACTTCTGGGCTTACTCGTGCATCAACTGCCAGCGGACGATCCCCCACCTCGAGGCGTGGTATCGCGCATACCGCGCGGCGGGTCTCGTCGTGGTCGGGGTGCACACCCCCGAGTACGCCTTCGAACGTGTGCCGGACAACGTGGCGGCCGGGGCTGCGCGCCTGCACATCACGTATCCCGTGGCGATCGACAACAACTACTCCACGTGGAGGCACTTCGACAACGGCGCCTGGCCGACCGAGTACCTCATCGACGCAACCGGCATGGTCCGCCACGTCGCAGTCGGCGAGGGCACCTACGGAACCAGCGAACGACTGATCCGTCAGTTGCTCGTCGCCGCTCGCCCAGGCGTCACGCTCCCGACGCCGACGGACGTCCGCGACATGACCCCGGACAATCCGTACCAAACCTCGGAGATGCATCTGGGCAGCGCGCGCCAGACCTCCTACGTCTACGTCACCCTGCCCCGGGGCACGACCAGGTTCTCCTTCCCGCTTACGCTCCCCCCGCACCAGTTCGCACTGTCCGGGACGTGGACGGTGGGCGCAGAGCAAGTCACATCGGGCAAGGACGCCGCTATCGAGGTCAGGTACGACGCCTCCGACCTGTATCTCGACATGAGCGGGACCGGCACCGTGACCGCGGAAAGCGGCGGCCAGAGCAGCACGGTCTCCGTGTCGGGCGTGCCGAACATTTACACCCTTGCGCGGGGCAAGCCCCGTGAGCATGTGGTCAGGTTGCACGTGACCCCAGGCCTCGATCTGTACTCGTTCACCTTCGGCTGACCTGGCGACATCGGTGTGCGTCGACATCTGTCTGCGCCGAGGCGGGGGCCCAGCCCGCGCGGCCTCGAGGGCGCGCCGTCAGGCGACGCAGACCGGGCACGCCTCGGGTTCCGGTGCATCCGTACTGTCGGCCAGGGCTGCGATCATCCTCCGGACCTGCGTCTGCTCGGCCAGCGTCGACGTTCGCTGCGCGACCAACCTCGACGGCCCGTCGTCGTCGAGGTCAGTGCCGCCGAGCGCGGCACAGGCGTCGACCGACGCCGCTGCGAGGGGGTCGACGACCGGCAGGCCGAGCTCGGTGGCGAGCGCGCTCGCGGCGGGGCTCATGCAGGTACAGCCCAAGACGATCGCGCGCGCGCCATCGTCGATCGCTTGGCGACACGTAGCGACGATGGCGCCGACCACGGCGTCCATCCTGCTCTTGATGCCGCTCGCGACGGCCTCCGCTCCACCGAGTTCGGCAATACCAGCCTCGTCGAAGACATGACGAACGCCGAGGGACTGCTCGCCGACCCCGGTGCGCTCCAGGACGCGGGCGAACAGCGGGCCCGACGCGGCGGTCCAAACGGTGACCACCGCAAAGGGCTCGCCGGTCGCGACGCCGGCCCGGACGCCGGACTCGCCAGCTCCGACGACCGGCAGTGAGGTGCAGCTGCGAAGCTCCGGAAGGCCGTAGTCGCACACCGTGTCGATCAGGAGGGCGTCGTAGCCCTCCTGCGCGGCGCGCAGACCGGCGTCGACGAATGTCAGATCCTTGATCAAGAGGCTCAGCGGCGTCGTGGCGATGCCTGCCGGGAGCAGTGTGGGGAAGGTCTCGAGCTTGACATCGGCACCGTCGGGTAGCGCGGGTGCAGCGATCTCCGACCAGCCGGCCGGCAGGAGCCTGGCGATCCTGTTCATCGGCGTCCGAAGCGGATCGGCAGCTCGAAGAAGACTCGGCTGATGCCTGGGCGGCGGGCCAGGCTGGCACCCGGTGCAAGGGAGAGCCCGGTGATCTGGTCCAGCAGCTCAGAGACGGCCACGCGTACCTGGGTACGCGCCATGTGGATGCCGAGGCACCGGTGAACGCCCAGCCCGAAAGCTAGGTGCGGATTACGCGCGCGGTCCCACACCAGCTCGTCGGGAGCGTCGAACACCGTGTCGTCGAAGTTGGCGCTCGCGTAGTGCACCAGGACGCGCTCGCCCTTCTTGATGTGCTGGCCACAGAGCTCGACATCACGGGTTGCGACGCGGCCGAGGCCGTCCACAGGCGAGCTGAAGCGGATCAGCTCGTCCAGCGTGGCCTTCTCCCATCCCGGTTCCCGAAGCTTGGCCTCCAGTCCCGGACGGGTCGCCAGCTCGGCGACGATGTCGCTGATCGCCACCTTGGTCGTATCGAGGCCACCGGAGAACAGCAACTGGGCGGTGCCGTACTTCTCCTCAGGTGTCAGCGGACGCCCCTCGACGGTGCCGTTGAGGAGCGCAGCCACTAGCCCGTCGCCGGAGCCATCGTGGCTGTCGACGAACTGCACCATAAGATTCGAGAACTCGGGGAACATCGCCACGTCGCCCTCCGAGATCCGGTCGTTGATCTCGGCGGCCCTGCGAAACGTCTCGACGTCGTCGGATTCGAAGACGACCTTCGCCAGCACGTCAGTGACGAACGGAGCAGCGAAGTCGGCGACGAACTCGCATTCGCCCTTGTCGACCCAGGAAGCGATGTGGCTTCGGGCGATCTCACGTATCTTCTGCTCCTGCGATTCAACAACCTTGGGATGGAAGAACGGGTTGAGCAGGAGCCGGAAATCACGGTGCACGGGCGGATCCCGATCGATCGGCGGCATGAGGATGCCGCCGTTCCCGGCGATGTTCACGTACTCCTCGGAGGAGAATGTCGCGGGGTCCCGGAGCACCTGCGAGACCGCCTCGTAACTCGCGGCAATGTAGTACCCGCCGAGCGCGGACGTGTGAGGAACCGGGCACGTCTTGCGCGCATACTCCATTACCTCAGGTCCGCGGTCGGCGTGCGAGGGATCGAAGAAGTCAAAGTGCGCCAGCAGATCGGCGGCCGGCTCATCCGTCGTGAGGTGTTCCTTTGACATGGCAGTGTCCTTCCGGAGTGCTGGCGGTGCGTCGAGCGCGCTGCGTCCTCGATCTGTCCACGTGTGTCGTTTCGTTCGCGATAGCCTGCCGTCAGTCAGTGAGGAGGAGGCGCGACCGTAGACGAATCGACAGCCTGCTTGATCACCTTGATCACCTTGGTCGCGCGGGACGGCTCCGACCGGTCGTCCTCACCGTGCGTACCGATGTAGGCCGCGAGCACGCCGGGGTGCTCGCGCACCTCGTCCGGTGTTCCGCGGAAGAGCACCGACCCGTTGACGAGCACTGTGACGGTGTCACAGAGGTTGAGCACCATCTCCAGGTTGTGTTCGACAAGCAGCACGGCGATGCCCCAGTCGCGCGCCAGCGAGCGGACGAGCACGCTGAGCTCGCGGGTCTCCGTGTCGTCGAGGCCGGCAGCCGGCTCGTCGAGCAGCAGCACCGACGGCTCCGACGCGACGGCCCGCGCGATCGCCACCAGCCGGCGGCGACCGAAGGGCAGCGAGTCCGCGCGCGTATCCAGGTCATCGACGAGACCGAAGTCCACGATCGCCTGCTCCGCCGCGGCACTCAGCTTCATCCTGCCCGGGTACACGAGGTCGGTCAGGTACTGGTGTCGGCCGCGACCGGCGTCCGAGGCGACCGCGAGGTTCTCGCGCACCGTGAGCCCCGCGAACAGCTCGACCGACTGGAACGACCGAGACAGCCCCCCCGTGGCGCGCCGCTGTGCCCGCCACCCGTTGATGCGCACGTCGTCGAAGGAGATGCTGCCGGATGTCGGCTTCACGAACCCGGTCACTGCGTCGATGAAGGTCGTCTTCCCCGCCCCGTTGGGACCGATCAGCCCGGTCACCAGGCCCGGAGCAACCTCGAGGCTCGCGCTCGCGACGGCCGTGACGCCACCGAACTTGACCACGAGGTCCTCCACGCGCAGCGTCTTGGGCGCCACTCGGACGGCCGTGGCGGCGGCCGCCTTGATGACTGCGTCGGAAGGCATCTCGGAATGCTCCTCCGCCCGTGTGATCGCGTCGGGCAGGTCATCGGCTGCTGAGGCGGTTGCGGCGGAGTCCTTTCGGCGGAACCTGCCCGCAACCGACCGGTAGGCCATGACCGCCATGTCCCGGTTGGTCGCCCAGAGGCCGCTCTGATTGGCGCGCAGGACGAAGATCACCGACAGGCCGCCGATCAGCGGCAGCCAAGAGTTGAAGGTCGACCAGTTCCGAAAGACCTGCGAGAAGAACCCGTCGGGGATGAGCAGGGCACCGAAGGCGGTACCGCCGACGAAGCCTGTGCCGCCGACCACGGACACTGAGACGTAGTTGATCGACGACAGCTGGTCGAACTGGCCCGGCAGGATGCTGAACGACATGAAGGCGTACAAGATGCCGCCGATGCCTGCGACACCGGCCGCGAGCATGAAGGCGTACAGCTTCACCTCGTAGACGCTGAGGCCGACCGCGGTCGCCGCCCGTTCGTTGGACCGCACTGCCAGCATCCGGCGCCCGGCGGCGCCACGCCGCACGTTCGCCACCGCCAGCGCCACCACGAACAGTAGGGTGATCACAACCATTGCGAAGCGTTTCTGATGGAACAGCGGGCTGATGTCCCAGCCGAAGATCGATGGCGGTTTGACCGTCAATCCGCTCGTGCTGCCGTTCAATGACAGGTTGTTCAGCACGAGGCTGTACAACACGACGGCAAGTCCCAACGTGACGATCGCGAGGGTCATGCCGCGCGTACGCAGCGCCGGGATGCCCATGAGCGCGCCCGCGCCGATGGCGGCCAGGATACCCACAACCGCTGCCAGCACGAACGGCCAGTGCATGGAGGGCGAGGTGAGCTTGGCGGCGACGAACGCAGCAACGCCGCCGATGACGTACTGCGCCAGTGAGAGCTGGCCGCCGTAGCCGGTGACGACCAGGATCGACAGGCAAAAGATCATTGCGATGAGCGTGACCGCGCCGGGCAAGATCCACCTGAGCTCGAGCTGGCTACCGAACAGCCACATCAGCGCGACGTAGGCGATCGCGACCGGAACGTAGCGGATCCGGCCGTTGCCGACTGCCGGAAGGCGGTCCAGGACGAAGCTCCGGAGCGGCAGCCCGCGACCGCGAATGAGGACGACGAGAATGATGATCAGGAACGCGAGGCTCTGTGACCAGCCCGGGTTGGTGATGTAGCGGATGCACAGCGATTCGCCCGCTCCGATCACGAGCGCACCGACGAACGCCAGCGGGAACGAGGAGAAGTTGCCCACCAGTGCGGCCGCTATCGCGGGCACGACGAGCAGGGCGAGTTGGTTGGGCTCGAGGAAGGTGATCGGAGCGACGAGCACGCCGGCGAGACCGGCCAGGCCCGCCCCGATCATCCAGTTCGCGACGGCGACAACCTGCGGAGAGCGCCCCAGCGACGCAAACGCTCGCTGGTTCTCGGCGACCGCAGCGGTGAGCCGCCCGAACGAAGTGAACCGGTACACCGTCCATAGCAGGACCGATGCGCCCAATCCGACTAAGAAGATGATGACGACGTTCAGCCCGATCGCAACATTCGGGAGAACGTGGACGGTGCGCGTCGGCAGATAGGACGGGATCGTCCGGGTCTCATGACCGTAGTGCAGCGCGGCCGCGGCCTGGAATGTGATCAACAGGCCGAGGGTCACGACGACGCGGGTCAACGGCGACGAGTCCTTCATCGGCTCGAAGACGACGATCTGTACCAACGCGCCGAGGCTGGCGGTGAGGATGACCGTCATGATCATGGCCGGCCAGAAGTTCCATCCCATATTCTGGGTGAACTCGTAATCGATGTAGCCGCCCGCCATGACGAACGCGCCCTGCGAAAAGTTGACGATGCCGGATCCGCGGTAAACCGTCACGAGCCCGGCGGACACCATGGCATAGATCGAGCCCGTGCCCATACCGAGCATTGCGTAGCGAATGAAATCCATCGAGATCCTGCCTACAGGGGTTCCGGCGTCCTGCGCGATGTCCGGCTGGCGCTCGCGCCCTCCGCCGGAAGCGGAAGGCGCGAGCGCCGTGTCGATTCGTTCAATGAGGTGCGGTTACTGATTGGCCAGCGTTACCCGGTCGCCGGTGGCAACCAGCTTGCCGCCGGTAATCTTCTCGGGAATGTAGCTCCACGTGTCCTTCGTAAGGCGCGGGTAGTCCGGGTTCGGCGGAGTACCGGCGTCCGGCGAGGTCCACTCCCCGGTCAGGCCCAGGTTGATCCCGCTCGTGGTGGTCTGCAGCGCCTTGAGGAGGCTCGCCGAAGTCACGTCACCGCTGATCGTTTTCGCTACCTGGGCGAAGAGGTCGATGCCGTTCCACGAGTGCTCCGAGATGCCGTCCTGCTTGGCACTCGGGTCCTGTGCCTTCATGGCATTCACGAACGCCTGCACGCCGGGGTCGCTGCTGTCGGACAGCGGCTTGAGCAGGCCGGACACCAGAATGCCTTCCGCCTGCGAGCCCATCGCCTTGAGCGTCTCCGGGGAGATGAACGGGTCGATGAGCGCAATCGGGCCCTTGAAGCCGGCCTGCTTGACCGCACTGACCATCTTCGGGATCACATCGGTCGACGACGCGAGCATGGCAGCGTCGGTACCGCCGGAGAGCAAGCTCGCGGCCTGAGAGGTGTACTGCGGCTGGGCCATCGGCGCCCGGACGGTCTTGACCGAATTGCCCACGTACTTCTTCCACCAGTCGAGGGCGAGCTTCTTCGAAAAATCGCATGCCGCCGTGTCGCAGAACATCATCCCCGGGTGCTTCGCCCCTGCTGCCTTCACCAGCGCGGCCTCCCCCTGGTACCAGCCGACCTCGCCGCCGTCGCCGGGGAAGGACATCTTGCTGGAGAACTCGCTGAGATCGACGCCGTTGCCGCCGACGTAGGGGATCTTGGCCTGCTCGAGCAGCTTCATCCCGCCCTGCGAGGCGAAGATCGTGAAGGCGCCGACGACCGCGGTCACCTTGTCGGTAACGGCCTGCTGGAAGCACGCCGTCTCCTTGTTCGGGTTCAGGTCGGAGTCGCACTCCTCGACCGTCACCGGGTGTCCCTTGATGCCACCGTTGGCATTCAGCTGCTTCACGTACGCCTGGACAGCGGTGAACGACTCCGGGTTGGAGAAGGCCGCGTTCGCCTTCACCGCAATCGTCAGGATTTTGATCGGTGAGCCGGTAGCCGGGCCACCGCCGCCGCTGGTCGACGAGCCGCCGCCACCAGCTGGAGCGGACGAGGACTTCGTGCCGCCACCGCTACCACCACTCGATGAGCAGGCAGTGAGCGTCAGGGTGGCCGCTGCTGTCAGCACTACCCCCACACGCAGTGCGAACTTATTGACCGTCATGACTGTCCTCTCGAGTTCAGCGGTTCGGTAGGCGGAAACTTAACGCTGTCTGGTTTTCTGGTCAAGTAACGATGCCATATCAGATCCCCGCTTACGCGATCGGCCCGGCGCCGACCGCACGGGCACGTCTCTGTCGTGCCAGGGTTCCTTGACCCGCCAACCGCACATTGTTAGATTACGACGGATTCACGAGGGGATGGCATGGGCATTGCGTCGAACAACGTGGCTGTGCACGACAGCTCCGCCCGTACAGGTGTCGCGACCGGCGTGAAGGACGTCCATCGCGACCCGCTGCTTCGGGTCGGCAACCTGGTCGCGGGCTACGGCGACCTGGCAGCCGTGCGTGGCCTGAACCTCGAGGTCCACGCCGGGGAAGTCGTCGCGCTCCTGGGGCCGAACGGCGCGGGCAAGACCACCACGCTGCTCACCATCGCGGGCGAGCTACCGAAGATGGGCGGCGACGTCCATTACGAGGGCCGCCCGCTCAAGGGTTCGGTGCACAAGCGCGTCCGCCGCGGTCTCGCCGTGGTCCCGGAGGAACGCGCGGTCTTCATGGGCCTATCCGTGTCGGACAACCTCAAGATCGGCGGCCAGCCCGAACGGGTTCTCGACATCTTCCCTGAGCTGAAGCCGCTGCTCGGGCGACGCGCCGGCCTGCTCTCCGGGGGCGAGCAGCAGATGCTCACCGTCGGACGAGCTCTCGCGCTTCGTCCTAAGCTCCTCCTCGTCGACGAATTGTCGGTCGGCCTCGCCCCACTCGCCGTCGATCGCCTCCTGGACGCGATCCGCAGGGCTGCGCGCGAGGACAACACGGCCGTGCTGCTCGTGGAGCAGCAGGCTCGGCGCGCTCTGCAGGTGGCCGATCGCTGGTACTTGCTCCGTCGAGGCGTGCTCGCCGGTTCAGGAACGGCGGACGACACAGACAGCCTCTGGCAGTCCTACGTCGCCTGAGTTCAGCCGTACCCGAGGAACGCGCGTGGTCACCAGAGGCTGGTCCCTCACGCCGCGCCGCGGGGCTCCAATGCGATGACCGGGATGACCCGTCCGTACTGATCGGCCTGCGCCTGATAGAGGCCGAAGCCAGGATGCCGTGCAATCATCCACCCCAGCAGGGCTGCACGTTCGTCACCGGTCACGCTCCGAGCGGTGACCGGCCGCAGCCTGCGCCGCACCCGGACTTCGGCCGCCGGATTCGCCGCTAGGTTGGCGACCCAGAGCGGGTCACGGGGGCCGCCCCCGAGCGTGGCACAGACTAGGAGCGACCCGGCGCGCTCGAAGGCGGGGAGCACGACAGTGCGGACCTCCCCCGTGCGCCGGCCGACCGTGTGCAAAAGGATAGCCACGCCCCCGAGCCTGCCGTCCGTCATCCGGTGGCCGAACAGCCAGTACAGCGGCGACCAGCCTGCAAAGCGCACGAGGACCCGATCGAGACGCTTCCCGAACGGTCCTCGTAGCCAGGTCAACCACACCCGGCCTTTGGCCAGGTGAGCGCCTCCTGGTCCGGCGGACGCATACGGGAGCCCGGCCGGAACTGGTCACCGGACGGTGCGGTCAAGGCGCGACGCGTACTGATTCAGCTGCGACTGATGGCCTGTTCGGGACAGGAACCGATCGCGGTCTCGATGTCCGCGTCGTACTCCGGTCCGGGTTCAGAGATGAGCACAGTCCCGTAGCCCGCGTCGTCGACATCGAAGAGGTCCGGATTCACCAGGGTGCATCGGCCGTGCCCCTGGCACTTCTGCGGATCTATGGACAGCATCGAGCGGCTCCTCGGTTCGCGGCTACAACGGTCAAGACGACGGCATACTTCAGCCAACTGTAGCCAATCACAGTTGGGTTTGCAGGTATCTGTAGGCGCGGTCTGGTTCTCCCGTCCGCCGCGATCTACGATTCTGCTCGGCGGCTATCGGCGTTTGGTTTGCAACCCGTCCCGCGACTCGAATCGACCCGACGAAGGAGCCCGACATGACCGGCACGACCGAGAAGACGTGGAAGGCCCCGACAGCCGACACGCTGCTGGACCGCGAGTCGATCCGTGAGGCCATGGGCCGCTACTGCCGCGGTGTCGACCGGCTGGACGTCGAGCTCATCCGGTCGGCGTATCACGAGGACGCATTCGACGACCACGGGCCGTTCAAGGGAACTCGGGAGGAGTTCGTCGAGTGGGTCGTGCCGTTCATGCTGCGCGAGTACTCGTCGACCTCGCATCACCTGACCTCCCAGACGATTGAGGTCAGCGGCGACGTGGCGTGGGTGGAGACTTATGCGATCGTTACGCAGACGAAGCAGGTCGGGGAGCAAACGCTGCAGCTCGTGGCCAACAGCCGCTACGCGGACCGCTTCGAGAAGCGGGACGGCAACTGGCGCATTGCCCACCGCATAGTGATCATGGACACCGCACGGACGGACACCGTCGCGGCGTGGGCGGGCACCTCGCCGATGTCGTCCATGACGATGGGCACGCGGGACCGCAACGACCCGTCCTACACCCGGTGAGCGGCTGCGCATCGGCGCACGGCGACGTCGGGCGGGACTCGGAGCTCGCTGACCTCGTTGAGCGCGAGGCGATCCGCACCGTCCTGGCTCGATATTGCAGGGGCGCGGACCGCTGCGACGAGGAACTGCTCGCGTCGTGTTACCACGACGACGCTGTCGACAAGCACGGCCCCTTCGAGGGTTCGGCCGAGCAATTCGCCGCCTGGGTGATCGACAAGCAACGGACGACCTCGATCATCACCCAGCACGCGGTCTCCAACGTCGTCATTGAGTTAGATGAGGACCGCACGACCGCCTGGGTCGAGTCAACCTTCCGGGCGGTGCATGCGCGCCCGGCGAACGAGACGTTCGCCGAACCGTTCATCGACACCTTCTGGGGCCGGTACATCGACCGGTTCGAGAAGCGGCTCGGCAGATGGGCGATCGCGTCGCGCGAAGTCGTCCACGACTGGAGTGAGCGCCGCGCGGCCGGCCCGAACATGCCGAACGTCGTCACCTATCGCTCCGGCAAGAAGGATCGCGCCGACCCGTCCTACGAGCGGACGCCCTGACCGGCGTCCCGCTCATCGGCCGGCGCGACTTGGGGTAGGGGAAACTGCTCGGCGTAGCGCTTGCGGAGAACGCCCCGCTCGACCTTGTCGGACGCTGTCCGCGGCAACTGGTCAACGATCACCAGGTGCCTCGCCCGCTTGTACCGGGCAAGACGTGACGCGCTGAACTCATCCAGGTCCGCCAGAGTGATAGTCATGCCGTCCTCGGGCACCACCACGGCGAGCGGCACCTCCCCCAGCGCGTCGTCCGGCACCGCCACGACGGCCACGTCCGCGATGCCCGGATGCTCGATCAGGACGCGCTCGATCTCGGCGGGGTACACGTTCGTGCCGCCCGAGCGGATGATCTCCTTGAGCCGGTCGACGATGCGGAACTGCCCGTCCTGGCCGAACAGGCCGATGTCACCGCTGCGGAACCACCCGTCCTCGAACGACTCCTCGCCACGGTTCCAGTACCCCGGCGTGATGGCCGGACCCTTCACCCAGATTTCGCCGGACTCGCCGCGCGGGACGTCCTGGCCGGCCGGGTTGACCAAGCGGATCGAGACGAAGGCGACCGGTGTGCCGCACGAGCGGCTCTCGACGAGTGCAACGTCGTCCTCTTGCTGGATCGTGATGTGCGGCCCCATCTCGCTGCTGCCGTAGGCCAGCTGGATGAAGACGCCCCGCTCACGCCAGATCGCGTGCAACCGGTTCGTGTCCGCGCGCCAGCCTCCGGACATGGCGCGCTTCAGGGTGGGGAACGTGGAGGTGGCGAACTCCGGCAGCTGCGCCATCCTGAAGTAGACCTCGGGAGTCGCGCACGTGTGCGTGATCGCCACCTGCGGGTCCGTCAGCAACCGCAACGTGTCCGCCGGATCGAACCTGCGCGTCGTCGTGACGTGACCGCCCCAGTACAGCATCGGGCTGGTGAAGGTGTTGAGCCCACCGGCCCAGAACAGCGGGATCATGTTGAGGTGGTGGCCGTCCGGCTCGGCCATGCGGCAAGCGGTCGCGGTGTTGAGTGCGTGGAAGAGCAGCGTCCGGTTGGCAGCGGTCACCCCCTTCGGCAGTCCGGTCGTGCCCGAGGTGTAGGTAATCTGCGTAATCGCGTCCGGGTCCAGGAGGCCGCCGGCGAGATAGGTCGATCCTTCGATGAGTTGCTCGTACGCCGACCCTGGCGTCGGCGCCCCCCAGCCGAGCAGTTCGAGCGTCCCGCCGCCCGCTAGCTCCTTCGCCGTCGCGGCGTGCTCGTCGTCGTGCACCAGCAGCATCGGGCGGCAGTCGTCGACGATGTCGCGCAGCTCGGCCACCCCGAGCCGCAGGTTCAGCGGCGCGAAGATAGCGCCAATCCGGATACAGGCGAATTGGACTTCGAACGTCCGGACGTCGTTCTCGGCGAGCAGGCAGACGCGGTCTCCGTGTCGGACGCCGGCCTTGTCCTGCAGGGCTCGCGCGAGCATGCCGACGCGCTGATCGAACTCCCCCCAGGTGCGGTGCTCGCCGGTGTCGACACAGGACACTGCCGGCTTGCCGGGTCGCGAGGCTGCATGGAAGGTCGGCCAATCGCGGACCGGCACCTGGATCGGCCACAGGCGGTCCGAGGCGGTCGTCACCTGCGTTTCAGCCATCAGCACTCCTCCATAGGGGAATGAAACGCCATCACTGTCTGACCACCGTCGACCGCATCCTCATGGTCATTGGACGAGCGATGGGAGTTCACGGTCTTGGAGCAGGTCGGCCTTCGTGAACGTACGCACGGCCGGAACACGTCCCGACCGCAATTTGTTGACCAGGTTGGCGTCGCCGATCTGGCCACGGCCGATTGCGATCAGGTCGAAGTCGCCGCGCTCGAAGCGACGCACCATCTCCTGGTACCCCGCAGTCCCCGTCGATCGGGCAACCGATCCAGAGACGTTAGACATGACGTCAACATCGAGGCCGACGCTCCCTACCGCGATCACGGCCGCGTCGGTGCCACGCTTGATCCAGCCCGCGAGCCCGAGGTCGTCGTGCAGTTCAGGCCACTCCGGCAACCAGAACTGTCGCGTGGAGGCGTGGAAGATGTCGACACCGGCGCGCCGGAACAGGGCGACCAGCGAGCGCAGCTCCTCGGGGTCGCCGACGATGCGGGCCGCGTAGTCGACCTCCTTCCACTGCGACAGACGCAGTGAGATGGGGAAGTCGGCACCCACCGCCCGGCGGACTTCTTTAATGACCTCGACGACGAACCCCGCCCGCTCGAGCGACGTCGCGCCCCCGTAACGGTCGGTGCGCCGGTTGGTCCGGTCCCACAGGAACTGGTCCAGCAGGTAGCCGTGGCAGGCATGCAGTTCGACGCCGGAGGCACCCGCCTCGCGCGCGATGCGAGCGCTGCGAGCATAGGCCTGCCGGATGCTCGCCAGCTCCGCTGTGCTGGCCGCACGGCCGTTCGCCCGGCCCCCGCCGACCAGGCCGGACGGACTGAGCGAGGGCAGGCCACCCGCGCCGTCGTCACCAACCCGCACGGCTCCCTCGTGCCAGAGCTGGAGGAACAGGTGTCCGCCCGCGTCCCGTACCCGACCGATGCAGTGGCGCCACGCGGCCGCGGTCCGGCTCGAGACCCAGGCGTACTTGGGACTGTGTGTCGCAGTTGGGTGATCGACGGCGCACGCCTCGGCGATAATCAAGCCGACCCCGCCCTTGACGCGGCGGCAGTAGTACTCCGTGAGGAGATCCGTCGGCCGGCCTTGGTCGCACCAGCTGCGTTGCATCGCCGGCATGACGAAGCGATTCGTGAGGGCGAAACCCCGGACGGTGATCGGTCGGAACATGGCCGTCGCGTCCACCGTCGCTTCGCCTTGCATCGGCATGGACTCCCGGAACCCGTACGGCTAGTTTCCTAGCAACGTATGGTTTAGCCCGTCTGCCGTCAAGGAGTTGCCGTGCAACGTCCGTCCAGCCCGTTCACCCATCGACCTCCTGAAGACATGCCGGACGACCTCCGCCGCTATCACGCCGCGAGCATGGACGTCGTAGGGGAGGGTGAGCGCATCGAAGTGTTCGCGAACCACCCGAGCCTGTACCGGTGGTACATCGACAATTTCTACGGCAAGCTCTTCGACAACGCCGACGGCACCATGGTGCTCCAGAACCGCATCAAGCAGCTGATCCGGCTGAAGATGTCGCTGACGCACGGATGCTTCGTGTGCAACCGCGGCAACATCCCGGCGGCGCTCTCGGCGGGCTTCACCGACGAGCAGATCGACGCTATCCTCGCGCCCACCCCGGACCTCTTCTCCCCCGCCGAGCTGGCGGTGCTAGAGCTCGGGGACCAGATCGCCATGCAGAATCTCGACGGGTCGCTGACGCAGGACCTCTACGACCGGCTCAATGAACACTTCAGCGACGCGGAGGTCCTGGAGATGGGCGTCATCGCCGGCATGCTCACGGGCTGGACGAAGACGATGTTCACCTTTGACCTGGTGACCCGCGAGGACAACTGCCCGATCGGCGCGGCGCACCAGCACGGCTGATCCGCGCGCGAAGCAGGTACGTCCTCCGGGGTGGCCGACCTGCTGCCGGTCACACCGGCCGCTTCACATCCGATCCACCCCAGTGGTGATTGCCCCACGGACATAGGCCTCGACCGCACCCGCACAACTGATCTTGTCGTCGTCGATGCCAATGACGTCCTTGGCACGTCTGATGTCGTCCTCGATCGTCGGGCCCGGGCGCCCACAGGCGCAGCGACCATAATCAGCGGTGATCCAGTCTCCACTGATGACACCGCCCCAGTGACCCTCCCAGACGATGTCCCAGTACGCGGCCCGTCCGGTGACGGGACCTTCGGGTGCCCAACGGACGTTGTCCCCCGTCTCGTCCAGGACGAACAGACGCAACCACGGCAGCACGTGGAAGCGTCCCTGCTCGCAGATGGGGCTGTGATTCGAGGTCTCGCTCATGCCGTAGCCGCGGTAGCGGCGGGCGCCGGCGAAGAACCGCTCGGCCTGCTCCTGGTAGTCGGCGGGCAGGTCTAGCCCCTTCGTCCCTCCGCTGCCCAGCCAGATCGACTCAGGGTTGAATCCCCCTCCGGGGATCCCGAGCTTGCGAGCAGCTTCCAGCAGCGACCACGTCTGCGGCCAACTCCCATGGAAGATCATCGGGTCGCCGCGGTGCCTGTCGATTGCCACGGCCAAGCGCTCGTAGCTGCGCTGCATGTCGTCGGCCTTGCCCGCGACACCCGCTTCGAACTCGGCCACCTCCGCGGGCGAAGCCTTGCCGGAGGCGAGTGCCTGCTGCAGCCGCATGATCCGGTTGAGCTCACCCATCCTGATCGGCTCGTCGGTGAGCGTGTAGATCGCATCGGGCCGCGCGCTGTACTTCGCCTGCGCCTTGAATGCGTAGATGAGACGGGCCGGCCCCTCAGACGGCGTGAGCGAGAAGTACACGCGGCTGTTGTCCCGCGGAGGCTGGTTCGGCCAGCCCCAGGTGCGGGTCAGCAGGTCAGCGATCCGATCGATGTCATCTTGCGTCTGATCGACAAACGAGGCCTTGCCGCTTGTTCCGCTCGAGCAGAACACGCCGTGACCCGCGGCCTCGAGACGGGCGATCCAGTCGTCGACGTCGGCGACGCCTTCGAGGTCCACAGAGTCCATCGAGGTCGACGAGACGCTCGCCAACCATCGGGTCATCCGGTCCCACTGGCCCTTCTCGACGAACGAGGCCGGGTAGCTCTTGTACGCGGTGTGTGCGAAAAGGAGTGGGACGAGATCGTCCATCTTCTCGATCGTGTCGACGCCGACGTCGCTCGCACGCTGATCGAGGATCTTGATCCTGGGTCGCATCTCGGCGTACCGCTCGCGCGCCGCCTCGAGTTGCAGTTCCTCGAGATCGATGGACTCCGTCGCTGAGATCGGATCCGGGTTCTGCGCCAGACCGAGTAGGTCGTCGATTGCGCTCACAATTCGTCCTTTCCCCACCGCACCAGGCGCGCTAGTGGATAAAAGCCATCGTGCGGCAACCCGACCACGGTGTCGCCCGCGTGCCCCAGGCCCGTGATGCGCTGGACGCCGATGCTGCACAGTTCGTCGCGCAACTCCGCCCGCAGGCTGTCCGGATAGACGCCGACCGTCTGCGTCGAGGCGTTGATGTGCTCGAAGATGTCCTTCGCCTCGGAGACCACAACGACGTTCACGATGCGCCCGGTCGGGTAGAAGCTGACCGGCTCCTCGGAACGGACCACGAGGCCGGTGCCGTCCATCGCACCCCACACGCGGTAATAGGGGTCGAGCGATCGCAGCGCGTCAACCTCGTCGCGCAGCTCGGACGGCGGGGGCGTCGAGCAGGTCGCGGCCTTATGCCGCTCGACGCCGAGTTCCTGTACGAGGAGCTCGCAGTAGCGATCGACGTCCTCCGTGCTGCCCTGCACGAACTGGAACCGGCTCGCCGTGCAGGCGTCCTGATTGTGGATCGTGGCGTCGGTGGCGGCCGCCGCTGCGATGGCCTGCAGGTCCGCATCCTCGGCGAACGCCGCTCTGCCGATCAGCGAGATGGAGGTCTTCGGATCGAAGGAGATAAGTTCCAGGCCGGGGCCGACATACTGCGTGACGCCCTTGACCGCCTGGTGCCCGCCCCACACGACCAGCTTCTCGAAGAACTGGGTGCGCATCAGCACGCTTTCGACGCTGGCGTCGCCGCCGCGCCAGTAGACGGCAGAGAACGAGTCCTCGATCGGGTGCCCCGGCGCCACGGCGGATACCGCGCGCAGGATCGCCGGCGCAGTGAACAGATCGTTGGACGCCAGCTTGAACAGGGCTGCGCCCTTGGTCAAAGCCGTGCGCATCACGCTGATGGCGGATACCCCAGGCGCATTCCCGGCGAGCACCTGGATCGACCGCGCCGGGAACGCGCGGATGAAGGAGGGCTCCTGCTTGCCCGGAGCGGTGACCGCCCGCCATTCCTCGAGCACGCGCGGGTCGCCGAGCTCTTGCTCGAGCTGGAAGCGGAGCAGGTCCGCGTCGAAGTACGTGTGCAGGTCGGCGTACGCGCGCTCCTCGAGCGGACGGGAGGCGCCGGAGATCTCGACGAGGCTCTCGAGCGCGTCCGCCATGACCCCCTCGGGGTCACGGCGGATCCAGTCGCCAACCTCGACCAGGACGTCGATGATCTCGTCGATCCCGACGGAGAAGAGCGGCACCGGGCGGTCACCGGGCCAGACCAGCTCGTCCAGGTCGAGTTTCCCTGCTGGGCCGGGCGCGTACGACGTCATCGCCCTGCCGTCGAACACACGGCCGCGGACGACGAACGGGATCGGGGCGGTTACTGGATCGATGGTCATCAGCGGCCTCGAATTTGATTGTTAGCTAGCCAATCGAACAATGCTAGGTTGTAGTCGCGAATCATGATTGTCAAGCAGCAGCCGCGACATCAGGGCCGGCCGACGAGTCAGACAGCCTCGAGGACGAGCAGGCTGCTCGGGGTGTGGCGCGATATCACCTCGACGAGCCGCAGATCCGCCGCGGCGAACAGCGCTGCGAACTCCGCCTCGGTCCGCTCCCTGCCTCCGTACAACATCAGCATCAGGATGTCGACGTACTTGCCGGGATGCGGCGCATCCCCCGGCGGGATGATCGCATCGACGACGAGGACGCGGGCGCCCGGCGACATCGCGGCGCGCACGGACCGGAGGATGCGGACCGCGTCCGCGTCCGGCCAGTCGTGAAGGATCATGGTCAGCAGGTAAACGTCCCCGCCGGCCGGCACGGATTCGAAGAAGTCACCGCCGACGACACGCACGCGATCTCTGACGTCCAACCGGTCGAACGTCGCCTGCGCGGCCGCGACGACCTCGGGCTGATCGAACAGGACGCCCTGGAGTGACGGGTAACGTGCCAGCAGATGTCCGATGAGATCGCCGTAGCCGCCCGCTACGTCGACGACCAACTTCGCGTCGCTCAGGTCGTAGCCGGCGAGGGCGCGCGAGTGCACTTCGCGGGCCGTCAGCGCCTGCGTCCGGTTGAAGACCTCCGCCCTTGCAGGGCGAGTACGCAGGTAACTCCAGTGGTCTGTGCCGAATGAGGCGTCGAACGACGGCTCCCCGGTGCGCAGGGAGTGCTCGAATGCGCCGAGGGTTGCGAAAGTCTCCGCCGATCCGAGCTCGAGGACGAGATCGCGGATCGACCTGGGTGCGTCGCGCCGCAGGGGCTCGGCCAGATCGGTAAGACCGAACATGCCCGGGGCCGTCTCGGTAAACACTCCGGCGCTGGCGAGGGTCCGCAATACCCGACCTAGAACGTCCGGCTCAGCACCGGTCAGCGCGGCGAGTGTTGCCACCTCCTGCGGACCGTCGCCGAGGAGATCCGGGATGCCAATCTCCGCCGCGACTGCAAGCAACCGCGAAGTGATCGCGCTGTACGCGATCCGCAGTAGCTGGATCTGGGGGGACGGCGCCTCGTCGGCTCGACGGTTCAGACGGTCACCTCAGCCAGCCCCGGGATCACCGTCGAGCCGAACAGCTCCATTGCGGCGAACAGGTCGTCCTGGGGCATGCCGCCCATGTCCATGTAGACCTGGTGACTGTTGGCGTGCAGCGGGGTCGCGACCGCCCCGAGGCGCTCCATGACCTCGTCCGGGCTGCCGCAGATAGCCGGGCCTTCGCTAGTGAGCCAGTCGAAGTCGAACGGGCGGTCGTTGTACTGCGGCACGTTCGGGTTCACCTGACGGAGCAGGCCGTTCATCCAGTCCAAGTAGGCGCGGTACCGAGGCTCCCAGGTTGCACGTGCCTCCTGGGAAGTCTTGCCGACCCACACGTGCCACAGGCCGCCGATCTCCGGCGCATGGGAGTGGCCGTACTCCTCCCACTTCTGGAGGTACATATCCGCGAACTTCGCGAAGTGCGACGGCCGGCCGAACGCGGTCGGCAACATAAGCTTCCAGCCCAACCGGGCGGCGAGGTCCACCGACGATTCGGAGCTGCCGCCCCCGAACCACATGACGTCGCGCGCATCTTGGATCGGCGCGGGTTGAAGGGCCTCACCGTTGATCGAGGGGCGGAACCGCCCGCTCCAGTGCACGGGCTTGCCCGTCCACAACTCCATAAGGAGGTCCGCGTTCTCGGCGAAACGCTCGACTGATTCCTCGAGCGGCTGTCCGAACAGCTCGTAGGTGGTCGCGAAGAAGTTTCCACGCCCGCTGACGATCTCGACGCGGCCGTTGCTCAGCACGTCCACGGTCGCGTAGTCCTCCGCGACCCGCAGCGCGTCCAGATTCGCCAGCAAGGTGACGCCGGTGCCTAGCCGCAGGGTTGACGTACGTTCTGCGATGGCCGCAAGGACGACCGGCGGGCACGAGTAGATGTACTCGATGCCGTGGTGTTCGCCCATGTTGACGCCATTGAAACCGACGGCTTCGGCGTGGACCGCTTCCTCGACGAAGTTGCGGTGGCGCTCAGCGGCGGTCGGCCGCCATCCCGTGACCGGGTCGGTGACGTGGTCACCGATCGACAAGAGGTTGATTTTCACGTGTGCAGCCCTCCCTAGCGGGCGTCCCTAGCGGACAGGTGCCTCCGCGAAGGGAAGCGATCGAGGAAAACCTATCTGTGTTGCATATCTGCGTCAAGCGGGTTCGAGGGCTCCAGCGCGGGTCGGCTGGGCAGGGCGAACTACCCTCCCGAGTCGGGTCGGTCGGCTCTGCGATGCCCGGCTTCTCGACTGCGAGCCTGGCCGCAGGAACAAAGGAGATGACGCGTCATGACCGAACTACCGCGTGACATAACAGACCTGTACCTGGCTCCGGTCATGCTTGCCCTGGATGCCCGCATCGCCGAACTCGCGACACTGGGCGTCGAGCGGCTTCCGTTGCAAGTAGCGCTTGGCAGCGATGCAGCGGACACGACGTCCGAGGTGCGCCGCGACGCTCTGCTACGCACCGTCTCGCACCTGGTCGAGATGCATGGGTGGGTTCTTGCCTGGGACGACGCACGCGGTATCCGCGTCACGCACGACAAGCACTCGCTGACGCTGGGGATCCCCGATAGCTTCCGTCACTACGTCAACGTCGGCGGCTGATCGGTCAGGCGATCGCTCCGTAGGCTTCCTTCAACGCCGCGCGGTTGACCTTGCCGGTGACGTTGCGAGGCAGCTCGGGCACAAGGACGACCCGCCGCGGCAGCTTGTAACCCGCGAGTTCGGCCCGGCAGTAATTCCGAACCTCGTCGAGGGTTATGTCCGCCCGGGCGCTGCACACGATCACCGCGAGACCGACCTCGCCCCATTTCGTGTCCGGCACGCCAACGATCGCAACATCCTCCACCCCGGGCATCGAAGCGACGACGCGCTCGACTTCGGCCGGGTACACGTTCTCACCGCCGGACTTGTACATCTCTTTCGTGCGGCCGACCACGTGGTAGTGGTCGTCGATACGGCGGGCAACGTCCCCGGTGCGTAGCCAGTCGTGCGTGAAGTAGTCGCCCCGATCGGCATGCCAGTAGCCGGGTGTGATCGCCGGTCCTCGCACCCAGATCTCGCCGTCGGCCCCGTCACGTACCTCCGACCCGTCGGGGCCGACGAGCCGGATCTCGACGGCGGGCGCCCGCTGCCCTGCGGTCCCCCGTTTAGCAGCAACGAGGTCGTCCGGGGGCATCAGCGCGGTCACGGTCGGACCGGTCTCCGTCGCGCCGTACTGCGGTTGCATCGCGATCCCGCGCGCGTGCCAGCGCTCGAGCAGATCGGGGGCCGCCACGGCACCCGCGACCACGCCCAGCCTCATCGCCGACAGGTCGGTCGTGTCGAAGCCGGGGAGGTCCGACATGGCCGCGTACATCGCGGGGATCGAGTTGAAGTGGGTCGTGCGGAAGCGGCTCATCGCGGCAAGGCACTGTTGCGGGACGAAGCGCTCCAGGGTGGTGACCTGGCCGCCGAAGTACAAGATTGGATTTGCGAGGGCATGGAGCCCGCCGGCGTGGAACAGGGGCATCGGGTTCAGGTGATGGCATCCGGGCTCGGCCACCCCGCTGGTGTGAGCACAGTTGATCGCCTGTGCGGTCATGCCCTGCTGGCTCGTGAGCGCGCCCTTGGGCAGGCCGGTCGTCCCTGACGTGTAGAGGATGTGGGTTATCTCGTCGGAGGAGGTGTCGACACGCGCCGAGAGCGGGCGAGCCGAAGCCAACCGGTCCTCGTAGCCGTCATGGCCGTCCGCGTCCCATCCGAAGGCCCGGATCGTCGAATCGTGGGCCAGCGCCGCGGCCCGCTCGCTCATTGCGGCATCCCATACCATCGTGGCGGGCTCGCACATCGCCAGGATCGTCGAGAGTTCGGCATCGGCCAGCCGCCAGTTGAGCGGAACCATGATCGCTCCGAGCCGCATGCAGGCGAACTGCACCTCGAACACCCTCGGGTTGCCGAACGCCAGAACGGCGACCCGCTCGCGCTTGCGGACCCCGAGCTCATCATGCAGGTGGCCTGACAGCCGGGCGACGCGGTGCTCGAGCGCGTTCCACGTCGTAGTCGTCCCGTCGTCGCCGTTGCGAAGTGCGACCGCCTCCGGCCTGGTCTCCGCGTGCCAGACGACCCAGTCCCGAACCGTTTCCGCCATCGTGCCGCCTACGTAGTCGATGCCACTCACCGGTGTCGAGCGACGGAAAGACAGGCAGGCTCGCCGCGCTCGCTTCGGGACCGCTGTGCTGGACGGTGACTAACAGTGCTTGATAATCTGCCGGAGCATACAACCGGCCGATGGGCGCGGTCGATGAGGACGCGGCACCATCACTACTCGGCTGAATTCGAGGTCGCTGTGAGCGTGGCCGGCAAGGTCGTCGTAATAACCGGCGCGTCCGCCGGACTCGGGGCTGCAACATCACGGCTCTTCGCGCAGCGCGGCGCTCACGTCGTTGGCTGTGGGCGGAAGGTCGCCGGCGGCAACGCCCTCGCCTCCGCCATCGATGCCGATGAAGAGGTCCGGCGCACACGCGGCAGCTTCCGCTTCGTCCCCGCCGACGTCACGGACCCGGCACAGTGCTCCGGGTTCATCCGCAATGTTCGCGATCACGAGGGACGCGTCGACGTTCTCATCAACAACGCCGGCGGGCACGTGCCCGGTGGCGTTGGTCCGAGCACTGCAGTCGAGGCAGCTGCATGGGACCACACGATGGCGTTGAACCTGCGCGCCGTCTTCTTGTGTTGCCGTGACGCGATCGAGATCATGCGCGATCAGCCGTCCGGAGGTGTGATCCTGAACATCGCATCGGTGCAAGCAGAGGTGGCTATTGCCCAGATGGCGGCTTACAACGCCGCCAAGGCGGCCGTGGTGCAGCTCAGCCGAAGCCTTGCCGTCGAGTTCGTCGAACAGGACGTCCGCGTGAACTCGATCGTGCTCGGCAGCGTCGATACGGCTGCCCCGACACAGCTGCGCGGATGGTTGGCGGATGGTGTCCGCGCCGCCGATCGCCGCAACGACAGGAGCCCCGATGCCGCTCCGCCGCCGATGCGCAATCTCGAATTGCGGTCACAGGCGCCGGAGCGCGTCGCTGCCGCGCTAGTGGCGTTGTCGGGCGACGACGCGGCGCTGATCACAGGCGCTACCATCGCCATCGACCGTGCGCTCACCGCGGGCGCACCCCTGTCGAAGTCGGTCCTCGACAGCGCACGCTCCAGCACGTCGAGAGCGCAGGTGCCGGTCGCCGGGGCGCCCTGATCAGCCGAGCAGCAACTCCACGCTGCGGTGATCCATGCAGGCATAGGCGTACCGCGCCGTGTTAGCCGTATTGATCGCCTCGATCTGCCAGAATTGCTCGTTGATCAGCCACTTGAACAGACCGTAGAAGATCTGGCGCTTGTGGATCGCCCACGCCTCGTCGAAGTCCGGGGCGTCCACGCCGTAGCTACGCAGCCTGCGCAGGTAGTCGCGCAGCAGGTCCTCTTCCCACATCCGCCGTGTCGTCACGTCGAGAGTGCCGACGATAAACTCCGACACGTCCTGGCACCACGGCGTCTTCTTCACCTGGAAGTCGAGGAAGCCGACGTCACCATCGGCGTTGAGATAGGTGTTGCCTGCGTGGCAGTCGCCGTGCACAACGCATATCGCCCCGAGCGTCTGCTGGAACTCATGCAGCCGATGGAGCGCTCCGCGGATCGTCTGCGCGTCGTGGTAAATCGCGGGCACCGCCATGAACTGGGATTTGCGGACGAAGCGGCCCCAGACGTCCGGTTGGAAGAAGTACTCATGGATCGTCCCAAAGTCGCCGGTGACCGTGTCGACGACCCAGTCCAGTGGGCCGCCCTGCTCGAAATCCGGCGAGTTCCACGTCGTGGCGTGGAAGCGCGCCAGCGAGTCGAGACCTGAGACCACCTGCTTGTACGTCAGAGGGGTGAACGCCGTGTTGAACCTGACGTTCTTGAGGTTCAAGTTCTCGATGATGACGACCGGCTTGTCGAGCGTCGGTTCGACGCCCGCGTAGAAGCAGTCGGGCACCGACAGTGGGACCCACAGCGCGACGTCGCGATAGAACCGCATCTCGTTGCGGTGCGTGAACGCCGTCCGGTCGCTGAAGTGCTCGAAACCGCCCTTCAGGACCATCGACGCCGGAAGCTCGTCGCTCGGGTTGCCGTCGGCCGCGTACGCCACGTCGAGAAACGCCTTGGTGGACGCGCCACTAACGATGTCGCCGACCATCACAGATGCCACGCGTACCCCTGGGTGCCGCTCGGCCAACCGCTGCGTCAGCCAATCTGGGGTCGCTAGGTTGCGGACCATCTCGCGGCGGACGTCGGCCTCGTCTCTTGCGGTCGAGAGACTGGGCACGAGGTCACGAAGCTCGGTCATCCCTGCTCTTTCCCAACGTTCCGCGCCGGTCGCCGGTACGTTAGCAATCGGCGTTTGGTATGTCTATGTCTAGCTGGCGGCCCGTCGTGCTGGAACCCGACGAACCGAAGGGCTCGCCCGACCGGCGCCGTCTCCGGGACTTCGCTGTCGAAGGGCCTAGGGCGGCGGGGCCAGCCGGCGAGGCGTGCCGCGTCGCTGGTTCCGGGCTGCAGCAACGGCTCGATATCGGGCAGATCCTCGGGCGTCGCCGTCGGTTCGTAGCGACGTAGCGCCGCCACCTCCGTGGACCAGGAATTCGGTGAAGTTCAATGGCATCGCCGGTGCCGAGCACCTCAGGTCGGTTGGCGCTGGTGTACTTCCAGATCGGCCCGTGCTGTGGGCCGAAGTCGCCGGGCGCCTGCGCGCGAAGCTACCGATAGAGCGCGGCGGCGTGCAGACCCTTGACGTCGATCTCTGCGAAGATCGGGAACGTCACCCTGTGGTCAGTGCGGCAGAACTGCTGGATCTGCTCGTCGAGCCGGGCTCCTGATCACCGAAGTGGTTGCCCGGGAAGCCGAGGATCGGCAGCCCGCGAACTCGACGTCTCGTGCAGCCGCTCCTGTCCGGCGTACTTCGGCGTGGAGCCACAGGAAACTCGCCACGTTCGCGATGAGCGGCACCCGGCCCGCGAAGGCGTCCAGCGCTTGCTCGTCACCGCTCGGCGAACGCACCGGGAACTGGTGGACGCTCATCTGTGAAGCGAAAAGCGCATCGACGAATCAGGAAACCGGATCAGGAGACGGCGCTCGTGCGGTTTGTTCCTCTACGACTGCGCGATGCGGTGCTTGCGGTGCGGCGTCGCGCGGGCACTGCGGAGATCCGCGCTTGGATACTGGCGATCACGGCCGCGCAGGCGTCCTCGAACAACTGCTCGGCCGCACCATCGCGGTTCGACACGGCCCGCAGCAGCGTCGGGTGCTCGTGATGGGTCAATTTGGCGCCACCGCGGTCGTCCTCGCGATTGGAGTACATCGCGCTGGCGATGGCCAGCATCTCCAGGGTCTCCATGAGCGGAAGGATGAACTCCGTCGGGACCCCCTGTTCGACGAGCAGCGCGGCACTCGTCTCGAGCATGTTGGTCCCGATCCCGAGCGGAGCACGGCCGAGCACGACCGGGATGAGGTTGGGATGCTCGAGCAGCGCCTCCCGGGTCCGCCGGGTGTTGCGCAACATCCAGATCGGCCAGTCCTCGTTGCGCGTGTCTGGCGTCCGCACGTACTGAAGCGCCAGCTCGGCGGCGCCGGCGACGATCTCGTCCTTGTTGGCGAAGTGATGGTAGAGCGAGGCGCCGTTCACGCCCAGTTCCTCGCCGAGCCGACGGATGCGCATCGCGTCGAGCCCCTCGCGGTCGATGATGTCGAGCGCGGTGGTGAGCGCGCTGCGGCGCGAGATAAGCGGAACTTTGGGTCTTGGCACCAGCTGAGGATACCTCTCCGGTGCGGTTGCGGGCCGTGCCCCGCCGAAAACGTCCAGCGTTGCATTCAAGGTCAGCCAGCTCGCGATCCGTCCCGGTCGACGTGATCATGCGCCGCTCACGTAACTACCTGTCGTCCGGACCAGGGCGCGACCGCACCGCTCTCCGGCCAGCGACACCCGGCACTCGAGCCCAACATCATCCTCGTACTGAAACGCCATCAAGTCCGGCGTCGATGGCACGGACTCTTGCCCAACCGCGTTCGGGACATGCCGATAGACTCCGACCGGTGAGAGCGCAAGCGGCACGCGGCATCGACTTCGACCCGGAGGCGTTGCGAGCGTTCCTCGATCGCGCGGTGGACGGCGGTTCGTTGCCCCTAGCCATCGAGCGAGTGGGCGGCGGACAGTCCAATCCGACTTACTTCCTCAGCCGCGGTGATGCCCGGCTCGTTCTGCGCAAGCCGCCCGCGACCATCCTGGTGAAGTCCGCACACGACGTAGCCCGGGAGTTCCGGATCATCACGGCGCTCTCGGGCACGGACGTGCCGGTGCCGGAACCGATACTGATGGTCGATGACGCCTCGGTCATCGGCACCCCTTTCTACCTCATGAGGCGCGTCATGGGCGTGGTGCACCTGGATGCCGACCTTGGATCGCTGCCTCCTGAAAATCGGCGGCGCGTCTACCTGGCACACGCGCGACTGATGGCAGCCCTGCACGCTTTGGACCCGGTGCAGATCGGGCTCGGCGACCTGATCCGGCCCGGCAGCTTCACGGATAGGCAGGTGCGTCGCTGGTGCGACGCCTGGGGGGACGAGCGTTCGAAGGACGTGGGCCGGCTTCGCAAGTTCCTCGAATCCAGTCGACCAGAATCCGAGCACAAGGCCCTGATCCACGGGGATTTCAAGCTCAACAACATCGTCGTGGACGCGGCCGGCGAGCAGATCCTGTCGGTACTCGACTGGGAACTCGCCGCCGTCGGCGATCCGCTTCTGGACGTCGCCCACGCCTGGGCATCGACATGGGAGACCTCGCCCAACGAGTACGGCGGGATCCTCGGCCTCGACCTTCAGGGGACGCATCTGCCAACCATCGACGAGTGGTACGAGCAGTACGTCACCGCCGGCGGCGCTCGCGGTGGGCAAACTCCGTTCTACCGGGCATTGGCGTTGCTCCGGTATGCCGGAATCTTCCGCGGCGTCGGGCAACGGGCGGCCGCGGGGGTTGCAACCTCGGCCGATGCGGCCAAGCAGAGCGCGCTCGCGCATGTCTACCTCGACCGTGCCCTGCTGGTCATCGACCAAACGTAGTGGAGCCACCAGCCGATGTGACGCGGGCAGCATGTCGTCCCGGGTCGTCTTTCAGCTATTATCTAACAGCGTTCCATAATGACAGGAGCAGAGGTGACGGAGACACCACCGGCTACGAACGAGCTGGCCGGACGGCTTGCGGTGGTCACGGGCGCGAGCCGGGGCATCGGTGCGGCAATCGCGACGACTCTCGCGCGACACGGCGCATCACTCGCTCTCGTCGCTCGTTCTGAGCAGGCATGCGCAGACACCCGCGCCGCTGTCGAAGCGACTGGCACACGTTCCATCACGATCGCCGCAGACCTCGCGGACCCGCAGCAGTCCGCTTCGGTGATACCTACGGCTGTGGCCGAGTTCGGCGGTGTCGATATCCTCATCAACAACGCGGGTCAGCTGCCGGCGGCTACCCGGGCTGAGCGCCTGTCGCTGGAGGAATGGGACCGCGTCATCGCGCTCAACCTCTCCGCGCCGTGGTCACTTGCCGCCCGCGCGCACCCGTCCATGGCGGCACGAGGCGGAGGCGTCGTCGTGAACGTCACGAGCACGGCGGCCTACTACCCGTCGGTCGGCCTAGCGCACTATTGCAGCTCCAAGGCTGCTCTCGAGATGACGACGAAGGTGCTGGCGCTCGAGTGGGCGCGGGACAACATCCGGGTTCTCGGTGTCGCGCCGGGCCGCATTGAGACGTCGATGATCGCGCCGATCCTCGAGTACGACCGCAAGCTCGGTCGTGCGCCAAACCCGTTGAACCGGCTCGGGCGGCCGGCAGATGTGGCGGAGACGATCGCATTCCTGTGCTCCGACCGTGCCGCGTACCTGACCGGCACCACGATCATCGTCGATGGCGGCGAACTCGTCGGACTGGCCGCCGCGACACCCGCTACCTCTCCCTGACGCCATCCATTCGAAAGGACACCATGCGTATCGATTCCGCCTCCGCCGTAGTCACCGGCGGTGCCAGTGGCCTCGGCCTGGCTACGGCGACTCACCTGGTCAAGCGAGGTGCGAACGTCGTCATCGCTGACCTGGCCGGGTCGGCCGGCGAGCAGGCTGCCGTCGAAATCGGTGCCACGTTCGTCGCCGTCGACGTCACCGACGAGAAGACCATGCAGGCCGCGATCGACATCGCCGTCGTCAAAGCGCCGCTCCGCGTGCTCGTGACCTGTGCGGGCATCGGCAGTCCCGGACGCGTCTTCAGCCGCGGGACTCCCCTACCGCTGGAGCAGTTCGAGCGGGTCGTGGCAGTGAACCTCGTCGGGACCTTCAATGCGATCCGGCTCGCCACGGCCGCGATGGTCGAGAACGAGACGGTCGACGGTGACAGGGGCGTGGTCGTGATGACCGCCTCGGTGGCGGCGTTCGACGGTCAGGTCGGGCAGGCGGCCTACTCGGCGTCGAAAGGCGGGGTGGTCGGCATGCTTCTTCCCGTCGCACGCGATCTTGCCGACAAGGCGATCAGGGTCATGTGCATCGCCCCCGGCACGTTCCGCACGCCGATGCTCGCGAGCCTGCCCGACGACACCCTCCAATCGCTCGCGAAGCAGGTCCCGCACCCTTCTCGATTGGGCGACCCGAGCGAGTACGCGGACCTCGTGGGCCACATCATCGACAACGGGATGCTCAACGGCGACGTGATCCGTCTCGATGGCGCGATCCGCATGGCCCCGCGGTAGCGACGGTTCCCGTCCCCCTACCTCGCACAGACTGACCGACGGAGCGACAACATGCCATTCGACTTCTCACTGAGCCCGCGCGTCGAGGAATGGACCACGAGGATCAGGCAGTTCGTCGACGACGTGGTCGTCCCGCGGGAGCAGGAGATCTTCCGGGACGGGTTGACGGACGCGGTGCGCGTCGATCTCCAGTCGGCCGCACGAGCTGCCGGGATCTGGGCGCCGCAGGCCGCGGCGGAAATCGGCGGCGGCGGCTTCCGGTTCGACGAGTCCGCCGTGTTGCTCGAGGAGGCAGGTCGAAGCCTGTTCGGCCCGCTTGCGATCAACTGCGCAGCCCCGGACGAAGGCAACATCCACATGCTCAACGTCATTGCTACCGACACGCAGAAGGACCGCTACCTGCGCCCGCTCGTCGCCGGGGACATCCGCTCGTGCTTCGCGATGACCGAGCCGTCGCCTGGCGCGGGCTCCGACCCCGCCGCGCTGCAGACTTCGGCGCGGAAGGTGAGCGGCGGTTGGCGGATCGACGGCTTCAAGCACTTCATCACCGGTGCCGACGGGGCCTCGTTCGCCGTGACGATGGTCAACGACCTCGACGTCGGCAACGCGACAATGCTGATCGTGGACGCGGACAACCCGGGGATGACGGTTGTCGGGCGCAATCGCACCATCGACGCCAGCACCGTTGGTGGGCACTGTCAGGTGCGTTTCGACGAGTGCTTCGTCCCGGACGACGCGGTCCTCGGCGCACCCGGTGAGGGATTCCGCTACGCGCAGGTGCGGCTCGCTCCGGCGCGGCTGACGCACTGTATGCGTTGGCTCGGTATCGCGCGGCGATGCCATGAGATCGCGCTCGCACGCAGCATCGAGCGCGAGGTCTTCGGCGCCCGCCTGGCCGACCACGGCATGGCGCAGCGGATGATCGCAGACAACGAGATCGAGATCGCCGCCTCTCGCGCGCTGCTGTGGCAGACCTGCTGGACCGTCGCGCAGGGCGACAGAAGCACCGAGGCGTCCAGCCGCGCCAAGGTCTTCATCAGCGAGGCCGTCGACCGCATTGTGGACCGCGCCGTTCAGCTCTGCGGCGGTCTTGGGGTGTCCGAAGAGATGGTGATCGGCCGGGTCTACGCCGACGCCCGGGCCTTCCGCATCTACGACGGTGCGTCCGAGGTTCACCGAATGTCGATCGCCAGGCGGGCCGCTCGCCGCGCGGAGGAGCAGACCCGTTGAGCGACGTGCCACGCGATCTGGAGCTCGAGGGTGTTTGGAACCTCCGCGATCTCGGCGGTCTCGAGGTCGCCGGCGGTGGCAGGACCCGCCGCAATCAGCTGTTCCGCAGCGGAACGCTGTGGTTCGCCACGATGGCGGACTGCGAACTCCTCGACGCGCTGAAGATCTACACCTTGATCGATCTGCGGTTGCCGCACGAAGAGGTCCGCGAGGGCAACTGGGTTCCCGAACTGCTCGACTACCGCTATCACGACATCTCGATCGAGGTTCCGGACGACCCGACTCTCATCTCCCTAGTGCATGGCGGGGGTCCGGAACACTACGTGCGGTTGTTGGAGCACAACGCGGCCAAGTACATCCGCGCGCTGCGCGTGATCAGCGAGCCGTACAACCACCCGCTGCTGTTCCATTGCGCAGCCGGCCTCGACCGCACGAGCGTCCTGGCCGCGCTCGTGCTCGCGTGCCTGGACGTCGAAGAGCACGCCATCGTCGCCGACCATGTCGCTAGCGACCCCGGCGTGCGGCGGATCGTCGAGAACTACCGCGGGCACGCGCTGTACGGCGCTGCGGCAGAGGCGTCCAGTGAGGGCGGCGCGGATCCTGCGGTGATGATCGGTTTCCTGAAGGCGTTCGGCGGCGCCTCGGGCCTCAAGGACTGGGCGCTCGCCAATGGCCTTGCTCAAGAAGCGCTGGCGGAGATGCGCGCAGCTCTCGTCGAGAAGTAGATCCCCTCAGCGCCCCTCGGCGTCGAGGATGCCGACCACCTCGGCAGCCGAGGCAACGATCTCGCCGTCCGGTGAACGCCAGCGGGCGAACGTCAACCCTCGCGAGTTCGCGATGGCGAGGGACTCCTGCTCGTGCAGCAGCCAGTCGTCGAACTGGAACGGCCGGTGGAACCACACCGTGTAATCGAGGCTCGCACCGAAGAAGCCCCTGCTGTTGACCAGGTCGACCCACGGCAGCGGGGTGGGGAACAGGATCGGCTCGGGCAGGTGCAGATCGCCGGCGTAGAGCAGCGCGGCGCAGTGCACGAGCCGGTCGTCCGGGAGCGGTACCAGCGATTTCATCCACAGGCGATTTCTCGGCTCTGCCGTTCCCTCTTCCCAAGGGCTGCGATCGACGTAGCGGATCTCGACGGGCCACGACGGCATGACCATCGTGTTGGTGACCCGGTCGCCGAACACCTTCACCAGTTCCTCGTCCCTGACAGCGCGCGACTCAGGCGGGGGAACGTGCCCGGGCGAGGTGTGATGGTCGAGCCGGTCGTGCTCGGTCGACACACGCTGGTAGGACACCGTCGACAGCGATAGCAATCGCCCGTTCTGGACGGCCCGGACCAGGCGTGCGACCAGCGACCGGCCTTCTGTCACGTGCTCGACGGAGTAGGTGATCGGCTCACGAGCGATGCCGATCCGAAGGAAGTTCACGTGCGACGACACCGGCACGAAGTCCGGCGCAACGGTGCGGGTTGCCGCGAGGAACGCCTGCGCCGCGAGTTGGCCGCCGTAGATCCGGTCGAACGCGCGAACAGGGCAGCGCCCGAGGAACAGGTCCTCGCCTACGTCCTCCACCCGGAGTACGGCGGTGAGATGTGACGCCGGATCCTCGTCCTGCGCGTCCTCAGTCGATGCTGCGGGCGGCATCGTTCCCCTCACGAATCGCCACCTGAAGGTCCCGAGCCGACAGTGCGTCGCCGACGACGCGAACGTCCGACACCCGGCCACGGAGCTCGTCGGCGAACGGGCGCGGGGTCTTGTAGGTGATGACCACCACTAGGTCGGCTGCGACAGGCGTGTCGGGTGCTCCGACCAGCGAGCGCAGGGTCGTCTTCTCCACTGTGATCGTCCCCAGCGTCGTACGCGGCAGGATCTCGAACTCTACCCCGGTGGCATACAACCGCTCCAACGCGGGAGCCATCCGCATCGCCGATTCGACCAGCGGACCTAGGTGCGGCATTCGCGTCGCCGCTGTCACTGCGACGCCGTGGTTGAGCAGATACTCGATCACCGACACGGCCTCGTACTGGCCGACATCGTCGTACACGACGGCACGCGATCCCGCCCTGGGGGCCTCGCGGCTCAGCAGCTCGACGCTGCTCAACACGTGCGGCAGCTCGATCCCGATGACCGGCTCCCCCGGTGCTGCGATCAGGCGGCCGTCCATGGTGGGCTCGGCGCCGGTCGCCACGACGACCACGTCCGGGTTCATCGCGGCGACGTCGTCCGGGCCGACCGGCGACGACAGGTGGACCTGTACGCCCAGCCGCTTCATCTCGTCGCGGAACCACTCGGCGATGTCGTCCATGCCCTGGGTGCGCGGCGCACGCCTGGCGATGTTGAGGTAACCGCCGAGCCGGTCGTAGGCCTCGAAGAGCTCGACGTCGTGACCGCGCAGCCTGGCCACCCGAGCCGCTTCCAGGCCGGCCGGGCCGCCGCCGACGATCACTACGCGGCGCGGAGTCGCAGTCGTGCCGATGACGTCGTCGCTGTGCGTGTGCTCACGACCGACCGCTGCATTGACGGTGCAGCCGAGCCGGAGGTCGACGCCGCTCGTGCGGGCGATGCACCCCTGGTTGCACCCCATGCACGGGCGCACCTCGGCTGCACGTCCCTCCCGGGTCTTGCGCACGACATCCGGGTCGGCGATGTTCTGGCGCACCATCGACACGAGGTCCGCTTCGCCCGAGCGCAAGACCTGCTCGACCTCTTCCAGAGTGCGGAACCGGCCGGTGACGATGCGCGGGATGCCCGTGACGTTGGCGGTAATCTTGCCGCTCGACGCGAGCATGTAGCCCGCAGGGCGATCCATCCCGCCCATCATCCAATGGTTGTAGTAGTAGTTCCCCATCGTCGCGTTGAGGTAGTCGATCAGCCCGAGGTCGACGAGGCGTCCCGCGACGGCGGCGACACTCTCCTCGTCGAGGTCGCCGGCGGCCTGACCGGCGCCCAGCCGGACACCGACCGGGACGTCCGGCCCGACCGCCGCGCGGACCGCGGTGAGGATCTCGACCAGGAACCGCATACGGTTCTCGAGCGAGCCGCCGTACCGGTCGGTCCGCGTGTTGGTCAGCGGCGACAGGAACTGCTGGACGAGGTAGCCGTGCGCGCCCGCGATCTCGATGCCGTCGATCCCGCCCTCGACCGAGCGTCGCGCGGCGGCCGCGAATGCCTCGACGAACTCCGGAACCTCGTCGGTGCCGATAGGAACCGTGGGCAGACCGCCGGTCACCGACGGCAGGGCCGAGGCGCCGCGCATCGGCAGACCGCCCGGCGGCGGGTAGATGTGGCCGCCGTGCCACAGCTGCTGGAACACCTTCATCCCGGTCGGCCGGACGGCGTCCATCAGCTTCGCGTAGCTCGGGATGATCGCGTCGTCGTAGCCGATCATCCCGAGCACGCTGCTGGGGTGGACCGCGGTGGCCTCGAGGATGGACATCCCGACGCCGCCGCGGGCACGCGCCAGGTGGTAGTTGATCAGATCTTCACTGACGACAGTCGTGCCCATCTTGGTCAGGTGAGCGGTGCGCACGATCCGGTTGGGCACCTCGAGGCCACGGATCCGGATCGGCTCGTACACGCGGCGCAGCTTGTCCGGCATCCCTACGTGCTCCTCCGTCGCCTGTCAGACCGAAAGCGCAGCGGTCATGCCCTCGGTGAAGGCAGCCCACGCCGTCCGAGGTGCGACCACGTCGCCGATCTGGCGATAGGTCACACCGGCGGCCTCGAGCGGCTGCACGAGTTCGAGCCGCGGGGTCCCCGGCGTTACGGCGACGATAGTCGGCGCCTTGACCTCGGCGATCGTCGAGCCGTCACTGCGGACCAGCACGGCGACCTCGCCGTCCACGTACCCGATCAGCGCCTCCAGATAGATTTGATCCGTACGGCTTCGCACCACGTCGGGAACGACCCACCGGTGCATCTGCCCGCCGTACGGCGCCACCGTCTCATAGCGGGTGGCGAAGACGACGTGGGCGCCGCGCCGGGCGAGCGCCTCGGCCACCAGCGCCGCCTCGTTGGTGCCCACCGTGTCCCACACCAGCACCTCGCCCGTGACATCGTCCATCGCGAGGGCCCCGATCGACGACAGCACCCGCGAGCTGATCGGGCTGTCGGGGAAGAGCTCAGCCGCGGACCGTGCGACGGTGCCGGTGGCGAGCAGGACCTCGTCCGGCCGGACGTGCGCAAGCAGCCCGGCGTCGACCCTCGTGTTCAGGCTCACCTGCGCATCCGTGTGCCGCAGCTCGGCGAGCAAGTAGTCGACCGAAGCCACCAGGGGCGCCGCCGCCGTGTGCTCCGCCGCGCGAAGCGCGCCGCCGACGGTACGGCTCTCGTCGAAGAGTAGGACCTCGTGGCCGCGTCTCGCGGCGGTCTCGGCCGCCTTGAGGCCGGCCGGCCCGGCTCCCACGATCATTATCCGACGGCGCGCGCTCGCCGGACGGAGCGCCAGTTCCGCCTCGCGCAGCACCTCCGGGTTGTGGAAGCAACTGATATCCACGAAGCCCGCAAGCTTACGGTCGACGCACACGTTGGCCCCGACGCATGGCCGAATCCGGTCGCCCCGGCCGGACGCTGTCTTCGTGATGATGTCCGGGTCCGCGATGTGCGCGCGGGTCATCGCGACCAGCTCGCAGACGTTGCTGGACAGCACCTTCTCGGCAAGGGCGGGCGACGAGACCCGTCCGGTGTAGATGACCGGGATATCAATGTCGACAAGGTCACGCAGCTTGGCGAGGTATTTGACGTTTGGTGCGTCCTCGAAACGGTAGCTTGGGATCGCGCGCGCGTAACTCTTGCCGCCGTCACCGACCGTGGTGTTGAGCAGGTCGACCTTGCCCGTTTCGAGGATCTTCTTGAGATCTTCCGCGATGCCGGCGGGTCCGCGGCCGCCGTCCTCGCTCGCGCGGAAGTCGTCCGTGCTTGTCCGGTAGCCGAGGATGAGGTCCGGGCCGATCACCTCGCGGACCTCGTCGATGATGCGGCGCGCGAACAGCGTTCGATCATCGCCCCAACGGTCCTCACGCGTGTTCCAACGGGGAGTCAGTGCTTGCTGGATCAAGTACCCGTGCGCCCCGTGGACCTCGACACCGTCGAACCCCGCCTCCTTCGCCAGGACGGCCGCGCGCCGGTACGCCTGGACCATGAGCTCGACCTCGGCGTCGGTCATCACGTGGCCGGCCTCGCCGGCGTCGGTCTGGCCCGGGCTGAATGACCAGAGCGCCGGTCGGCGCGGGTCCGCGTCGGTGCGTCCGAACAGGCCCAGGTGCGCGAGCTGGATGAGGTAGACGGCCCCTTCGGCCTGCACCGCCTCGGCGAGACGTCGATGCCGATCGACGGTCTCCGTCGTGAAATCCGCATAGGGGTTCGGGAACTGCGGCTGGGCGATGATCATGCCGACCCCGCCGGCCGCACGACGCCGCTGGTACTCGATGTACGGTTCCGCCGACATCGCCGGCATGCGGAACGAATCGGTCGCACCGTGCGCCGTCATGACCGCGCGGTTGCGCACCTGCTTCGTGCCGACCGTCACCGGAGACAGGAGCTTCTCGAACGCCATTGGCTGCGCCCTCCTCTGTGCGGTTAGGCTATCTAACAGTGTTCGATTGGTCTAGAAGCCGCTGGCTATGACTTGGGGTCACGCATGTACGTCGCCGTCCACCGTGCAGGGATCAGCGTCGAAGAGCCGGACGATTGCACCAGCCTGGAGGTCCGCGTCGACGAGGGCGGCGACCTCGAGGTTGGACTGGCATCCGCCGCGCTCGGCACTCCGATCGACGACGGGGAGCACGTCGCGCTGCGTCTCACCGAGCTGCGCTCGCTCTGCGAACGCGAGTCGGTCGGGACTGACTGGCCGCAGCGCTGGGATGCAATGATCGCCTACGCCGAGAGCAAGGGTTGGGTGTCGGCAGACGGCGCCACCGTGCGAGCGCATGTCGCCGGCTGACTGCCTCAATTCAGCAGCCCGGCCAGCAACAGCTCCCGGTAGGCACGGACATGCCGCAGCACGTCACTGCTCACCGTGCTGCTGCTGTACCACCGCGCGGTCGCGAACATGATGTCCTGGATGAAGCGGTAGGTCGTCTCCGGTTCGATCTGCGCACGGAGCTCGCCGGACTCGACACCGCGACGCAGCGTCGATAACCACGCCCGGTCGATCTCTCGTTCGAGCGCCGTCAGGTACTTGAAGTCCGCGCGGGCCGCCAGGTACGGCCGCTCGTGCTGGAGAATCATGATCGCCACCCGGTTCGCGGCCATCGAGTCGAACGCCGCGTCCACCAGGTCTCGAATGCCATCGCGGGCGGAGGTCGAGTGCCGCTCGATGTCCAGGCACAGGTCATGGAACGACCGCACGTAGCCGCCCACGATTTCGTCGACCAGGCCGTCGGTGGAGCGCGCGTACTCGGCCAGAGCCGCCGTGTCGGTGCCGGTGAGTCGGGCCAGCTCCGCGAGCGTCACCGTCCCCGGCGTCAACAGACTCTCCTCCGGGGCATCCGACGATGCGGACGCGGGCGATTCGTCGAGTTGCGCGTATGCGCCTTGGAAGAAGACGAGGGGCACGCCCTCGACGGCATCTAGCTGCCGGACCTGTCCGATCGCGATGTAGTGATCGCCCGATTCAAAAGTCTGCACCAGGTCGCAGTCGATCCACGCCATCACGCCCTCGAGCACCGGCGCGCCGGACGGAGCGGGGCGCCACGAGATGCCTGCGTACTTGTCGACGCCCTTTCGCGCGAACTGGCGGCAGACCTCCTCCTGGCCGGCGGACAGCACGTTGACGCAGAAGGATCCGGCGGCCTCGATTGACGGCCAGCTCGTCGACGACTTGTCCGGCAGGAAGGCGACGAGTGGCGGCTCGAGCGACACCGAGGTAAACGAGCTCACAACCATGCCGGCCGGCCCGGTCGGCCCCGCTGCCGTAATGATGGCGACGCCGGTGGCGAAGTGGCCCAGCACCCGCCGGAAGTGGCCGGTATCGAACGTGACCGTCTCGGCGGGCTCCGCAGGCGTGCTCATCGGGACCTCCAGTCATAGCCGGATCGCTCCGAATACCTTACAGTGTTCGGTAACGTACCGTATTCCGGCGCGTCCTGCGCGCATCACGCCACCGGATCTGACCAATCACCCCAGCAGCTCACCGCCGAACAGAAGGGCCGACACATGATCCACCACATGGCCATCACCCCGAAGAACTTCGACGAGTCACACAGGTTCTACACCGAGGTCATGGGCTTCCAGCTCGTCAAGATCGTCAAGCGCCAGGCCATGGGCGGGCACAAGGCGGGCTGGACTAAGCACGTGTTCTACGAGACGGGCGGCGGCTCCTACTTCATCCTGTGGGACCTCCACCTCACCGATCTGAAGGACGACGACTGGGTCGCCCCTTGGTCGACCGGCCTCGGCCTGCCTTGGTGGATCAACCACATCGCATTCGAGGTCGCGTCACTGGACGAACTCGAGGAGAAGAAGCAGATCTGGCTGGCCAACGGCTGCAAGGTCAGCGAGGTCGTGCACGAGTTCATCACCTCGATCTACACCAAGGACCCGGACGGCAACATGGTGGAGTTCACTTGCAACACCCGCGCACTCACCGAGGAGGATGCTGAAGAGGCCCAGCGGCTGCTACTCGACAACACCCCTGCGATCGACCCCGACTACCCCGGCAAGATCTTCCTGCCCGACGGCCGGGTCATCGAGGCGCCGTCGGCGCCCTCCGGCCCTGCGGACGCGCGAGGGGCGGACGAATTCACAAATACCGCATCGTCCTACTGATCGAGAAACGACGAAGGGGCGGTGGCGAAGAGCCACCGCCCCTTCGTCTTTCACTACTCCGGATCGTCGGACCCCAGGCTGTCGACGACGACGCTGTCGATGACCGCGGTCAGAGACGAAGCGCCGCTTCCTCGCCATCCCGGAAGGCGTCCGTTGCCACGCGCGGCGCGACGGCATCGCCGACCAGGGTGTATGGCACGCCGAGGTCCTCCACCGCGGCCACCAGCTCGACGCGAGGGGTGGGAGCGATGACCGACACCACGGCCTCGACCTCAAGATCGGCGAGCGAGGAGCCGTCTGGGCGGACCACCCAGACCGTGCTGCCTTGAGTGCCGCCGATAACGCCCTCGGTGTAGATACCGGCCATCTTGGCGCGAAGGATGTCAGGTGTCTCCATGCGTGGGCTGGCGCCTGCGTACGGCATCACCATCTCGAACGGCGTCACGAAGTGGACCCGCTTGCCCGCGTTCGCCAGCGACTCGGCGACCAGCGCGCCTTCCATGGCTCCGAACCGGTCGAAGACGATCACCTCGCGACCAAGGGACTCGGGATGCTCCAGCGCCTCCACCGAGGAGACAGCCGGCACCGATGCGGCTTCGTCGAAGAGGTCCGAGGCGTTCACGTGCGCACCGGTCGCGAGCACGACGTGATCCGGCGCAAGTCCACGCAGCAGTTCCTCGCCGACCGTCGTGTTCAAAGTGACGGGGACACCCAGCAGGGCGAGCTCGTTGGTCAGGTGGTCGACGGTGCTCGCTAGGTCGGAGGCCGCGGTCCGCTCGACCGACCGCAGGCGGCCGCCGGTCCGGGCTCCGGACTCGAACACCTTGACGCGGTGGCCGCGGCGGGCCGCGATCTCGGCGAACTTCAACCCAGCGGGGCCGGCCCCGACCACCATGACGTCCTTGGGGGCGTCTGTCGGCTCGACGTGAAGCTCGTACTCCCGAAGCGCCTCCGGATTGTGGATGCAGCTGATCTCGGAGAAGCCGGCCAGCTTGCGGCTGTTGCATACGAGCGCGCCGACACACGGACGGATCCGGTGCGCGTCACCGCGGCTGAACTTCGCAACGATGTCCGGGTCGGCGATGTGCGCGCGGGTCATCGCCACCATGTCGCACGCGCCGGACTGGACGAGGTTCTCGGCCAGGCCGATCGAGGCGATCCGTCCGACACCGATGATTGGCACCTGATGTCCGGTTGCGGCGTTGAGCGCCTCCGCCTTCGGAATGTTCACCGCCTCCCGGTAGCGGTAGCTCGGGATTGCCTTGGCGTAGCTCTTGCCGCCATGACCGACCGTCGTATTCAGGACGTCGATCTCGCCCGTGGCGAGGATCGCCTTCACCGTCTCGGCCAAACCGCCGGGCCCTAGCCCACCGTCCTCAGTAGATCGCAGGTCGTCGGTCGAAGTTCGGTAGCCGAGGATCCGCTGCGGACCGATTTCGCCCCGCACTGTCTCGATCACCCGGCGAAGGAACAGGGTGCGGTCGGATCCCCACCTGTCCTCGCGCTGATTCAACCACGGGCTCAGGGACTGCTGCCCCATGTACCCGTGGGCTCCATGCACTTCGACACCGTCGAAGCCTGCGACCGTCGCCATTCGGGCGATGCGACCGTAGCCAGCGATCACCATCTCGATCTGCTCGTCCGTCATCTCATGCGAGACTTCGCCGTGATCGGTGACGGTCGTGCTGAAGCTCCAGAGCGGCGGACGATGGACGTCGGCCTCGGAGCGGAAGGTCGCACCCAGGTGGACTAGTTGGAGCAGTAGCGTCGCACCCTCGGCGCGCACCGCCTCCGCCAACTTCGCGTGGCGCTCGGTGAACTCCTCCGGATACTCACCCAGCGGATTCACATACAGGGCTTGAGCGATGATCATCCCGACGCCGCCGGCGGCACGCCGGCGAAGGTATTCGATGTACGGCTGCGCCGGCAGGTGGGCGTTCCGGAACATATCGCTCGCACCGTGGGCCGTGATCACCGTCCGATTGCGAACCTCGACCGCGCCGAGCTTGATCGGGGTGAGAATCATCGGGGTCGACCCCATTGCGCCTACCTTCCAGCCTTGTCTAGCTCAACAAGCAGCGTTAGATTTCATGCGCAAACATACGCTTCGACCACCGACTTGGGAACACCGTCTCCACGGTGATCGGCGAAGATCAGGGCTACAGGAAGAGGGACCGCAGGTGCTCGACGTCTCCACCGATTGGGTCCATGTCAACGCCGGACGGTTCGCCGAGGCCCCCGCGCTTCGGAACTGCGAGTCCGGCGAGCGTTACACCTGGGCCGAGTTGGACCAGCGAGTAGGGCGATTGGCCGGTGTGTTCACCGGATTGGGCATCGCCGAAGGCGATCGTGTCCTGCTGCTGGCCGACGGAGACACCCGCACTTTCGAGGTCCAGTTCGCCTGCATGCGCATCGGCGCGATCATGGTGCCGCTGAACTGGCGCCTCTCGCTGCCCGAGTTGATCGAGCTGACGCACGACGCCGAGCCCTCCATCGTCATCCACGACGAGGTGTGGCGCGACAACGCAGTCAAGATCGCCGATCAGGCCGGCGTGAAGGTCGCGCTGACCTGGCGCTGCGACGACCCGGCGACCGACTACGAGAAGGCGCTGGGCGGCGCAGAATACACGAGCGCCCGGGCCGACCTTCGGCTGGACCGCCCGTCGCACATCCTGCACACGTCGGGTACGACGGGCATGCCGAAGGGCGCGATCACGACGCCCAAGACCATGATCTGGCAAACATTCAACACCGCTGCCGACGCCGGGCTCAGTGGCCCCGGCAATACGCACCTGAACCCCATGCCGCTCTTCCACGCCGGCGGCCTGACTACCGTCTCGGCTCCGATGCTGCTCACCGGCGGCTGCGTGGCGACCATGCGCCGGTTCGAGCCGTCGTCCGCGGTGAAACTGCTGGGTGACCCGGCGCAGCGGATCACGCACTTCACGGCGCCTCCCGTGATGTGGTTGATGCTCAGCGAGCAGCCCGAGTTCGAGACAGCTGATTTCAGTTCGCTGCGATTCGCGCAGGTGGCTGGTGGCGTGCCGTCCCTCGAATTGCTCCACACCTGGAACAGCAAGGGCGTGCTGCTCAGGCAAGCCTACGGCGGGACGGAACTCGGTCCGGCCGTGACGACCATGCCCGCGGACCAGGTCTTCGAGCGACCCACCTCGTGCGGCCGGGCGGTGCCCTTCACGAACGTGCGGCTCGTGGGCGAGGACGGCACGGATGTCCCCGGGCGCGAGGTGGGCGAGGTCTGGATCAAGGGGCCGAGCGTGACCCCCGGATATTGGCGCCACGACCCCGAACACGACACCAGCTACGTCGACGGCTGGTTCCGCACCGGTGATGCGGCCTGGCGCGACGAGGAGGGGTTCTACTACCTCGTCGACCGACGAAAGGACATGTACAAGTCCGGCGGCGAGAACGTGGCTCCCGCCGAGGTGGAGCGGGTGCTGGCGACGCATCCCGCCGTTGTGGACGTGGCCGTGATCGGCGTGCCGCACGAGAAGTGGGGGGAGGTAGGCAAGGCGTTCATCGTCGCTCGGCCCGACGCCACGCTCACGCTCGAGGAGGTCAGGGCGTACACCGCCGAGCGCATCGCGAAGTACAAGGCGCCCATGCACCTCGTACTGTTGGACGAACTGCCGCGCAACAGCACCGGCAAGATCCAGAAGGCGCGCCTCCGCGAACTCGGCTGAGATGGCCTTCGCCGACGTCACGACCACCTCTTCGAGAAGGCGCCTCGGCCTGTGGCTCTCGGTTCTCGGCCTGGCCAACGCGACCGCGCCCTTCTCGACCGATCCCTACCTCCCCGGTCTGCCGAGGATGGTCTCGGACCTGCACGCCGGCGAGGCGGCGGGCCAGCTTAGCCTGACAACGTTCGTTATCGCGCTCGCGGTCGGGCTGCCTCTGCTGGGTGGCATCTGCGACTCGGTCGGGCGTCGCGGGCCGATGCTCGCGGGAGCCAGCGCGTACGCGTGCAGCGCGCTCGCCTGCGCATTCGCCCCGAACATGGGCATCCTGCTCGGCCTGCGCGCCGTCCAGGGGTTCGCGGCTTCAGCCGGCATCGTCGGCGCCAGGGCCATGGTGCGCGATATCGTGAGCGGCCCGCGGGCTGCATCGATCTTCAGCGGGCTGTTCTTCGTGACCGGCGTCGCGCCGATCGTGTCACCGATGATCGGCGCGGGGTTGATCCACCTCGCTGGCTGGCGCGGCATCTTCGCCTTCATGACGGTCTTTGGATTGCTTCTCGTAGCGGGGATCGCCGCCCTGCCCGAGACTCTGAAGCCGGAGCACCGGCGACCGATCGGCTTGACGCACGTCGTGGCCGACTGGCGGGTCCTCCTGCGCGATCGCGAGTACACGGCAGTGGTCTTCACCGTGGCCTTCGCAGTGGCAGCGATGTTCGGGTTCATCACCTCCGCCCCCTTCGTGCTCAGGGACCGGTACGGGCTCGGACCCACGCAGTTCGCCGTCGCGTTCGGTATCGGCGCCGCAGGGTTCACGATCGGCAACTATGGGGGCACCCGCATCGTCGCCCGCACGCACCCGGCTCGAGCCGTCGCCACCGGCTGCTGCCTGCTCCTCGGCGGCGGGTTCTGGCTGCTCGGCGCGGTCACCTTCGACGCGCCGGTCGTGTTGTTCGTACCGGGTAACCTCCTGATGTTCATCGGGGCGGGGATGACGCTGCCAAACGCGATGGCGCTTGCGCTTACCCCGCATCCTGAACGAGCCGGCTCGGCGGCGGCGCTCCTCGGCGTGGGCCAGTTCGTCATCCCTGGTCTGATCGCCCCCGTGATCGGGGCGGTGGGCGCGGGCGGCTTCGCGCTGCCCGTCTACGAGATCACCCTCGGCGCGCTCGCTACAGCCTGCTACCTCGGCGGACGGGTCGCCGCCTCTAGGAAGCCGCGGATCGCGAGCCCAGCTGCGGGATGATGTCGGACCCGACGAGATCGATTGCCGTGAACAGTTCGTCCTGAGGCATGCCGCCCATGTCCATGTACAGCAGGTGGGTGCTTACCTCGAGCTTCTCCGCGAGCTTTCCGATCCGGTCGACGACCTCGGCGGGGCTGCCCACGATTGCCGGACCCTGGGTCGTGAGCCAGTCGAAGTCGAACGGACGCGCGTTGTGCGCCGGGATCGTCGTGTTTACCACCGAGAGCAGGCGCTGCATCCACTCGTGGTAGGCGCGGTAGCGCGGCTCCCACGAGTCGCGTGCGCTCTTGCTGTCCTTCCCGACGAACACATGCCAGCCGGCGCCGATCTCCGGCTGCCAGTCGTGGCCGTACTCCGCCCACTTCGCCAGGTAGTGCTCGACGACTGGACCGAAGAAGCCAGGGTTGCCGAACGCGCTCGGGAGCATCAGCTTCCAGCCGAGCCGGGCGCACAGTTCGACCGAATCCAGCGAGCTGCCCCCACCGATCCACAATGCATCGCGCGCGGCCTGCACTGGAGCCGGCTGGAGCGCTTCGCCGTTGATAGGGGCGCGGAACTTACCGCCCCAGCGCACGGGCTCGCCGGTCCAGAGATGGGCGAGCAGCTCGGCGTTCTCGGCGAACCGCTCCTTCGACTCGTCCACCGACTGACCGAACAGCGTGTAGGTCGACTCGAAGAAGTTACCCCGACCGGACACCACGTCGACTCGCCCGTCGGACAGGACGTCGACAGCCGCGTAGTCCTCGGCGATGCGCAGTGCATCGAGATTGGCGAGCAGGGTGACCGCCGTACCCAGGCGCAACCGTGTGGTGCGCTCCCCGATCGCCGCGAGCACCACGGGTGGCGTCGAGTAGATGTAGTCGATCCCGTGGTGCTCGCCGACGTTGACGCCATCCCACCCGGCATCCTCGGCGCGCACGCCCATGTCGACGAACATCCGGTAGCGCTCCTGCGGTGTGTACCGCGTTCCCGTGACCGGATCCGTGACGAGGTCGCCCAGCGACATGATGTTGAACTTCACACTTCTCCCTAGGCCAGACTCCTGCGAGCAGTCGCCCCGTCGGCATAACCTAACCACATTGGATTTCGCAGTCAACCAGAGTCCGGAGGCCTGAAATGCCGTGGACCGGCGCCGCACCGACGCCAGCCCGGGGCGGTTCAGCGATTGGTGAACTTCGGACCGCGGCGTTCGAGGAAGCTGGCCACCGCCTCGCGATGGTCGCTCGACTGGGCCACACCGACCTGCGTCGCGTCCTCCAACGCCAGGCCCGCCTGGAGGCTCCCAGTCTCGAGCTGCGCCCACATCACTTTCTTGGTCATGCGGACGCCGAACGGGCTGTTGCGGGCGATGTCGGCGGCCTTCTCGGCCACGCACTCCGACATCTGGTCGCGGGAAACGACCGCGCTCGTCAACCCGATCGCCGCTGCCTCGGATGCGTCGACGAACCGCCCGGTAAGCAGAATGTCGAACGCCCGGGCGGCGCCGACCAAGCGCGGCAACAGCCAGCTCACCCCGATGTCGCAGCCGGAGAGGCCGACGCGGACGAACGCGGCGTTGAACCGCGCGTTGTCGGCGCAGATCCGGATGTCGCTGGCCAGGGCCAGTGCGAATCCGCCTCCGGACGCTGCCCCGTGCACGGCCGCGATCACCGGTTGCGGCAGTGAGCGCATCCTCGTCACGAGACTCGAGATGTGCTGCTGTACGGCCATCCAGTCCTGCGGGCTGCGCGAACCGTCGCCGGTAGGCGCCGTGCCGTGGCCGGCGAGATCGGCTCCGGCACAGAAGTGCCCGCCGTTGCCACGGAGCACGATCACCCGGCACGCGGCATCCCGGGCGAGACCGCCGAGCGTGACGTGCAGGCGCTCGACAAGTTCGGCATTCAGCGTATTGAGTGCTTCCGGTCGGTTCAGCACGACATGGACGATGCCGGCGTCGTGGCGTTCGACCATGACCTCGTCAGGCACCTCGGCTCCCTTCCGCCCGGCCCCCTCCGGCGGCGTCCCAGTCCATCAGATCGCTGGCGGAGGTCAAGCGCGCGCCGCCGTCGACCGTGACGAGCTGACCGGTCATCCACGACGACTGCGACCCGGCGAGAAACTCGACCACGTCGGCGACGTCGCAGGGCTGCCCGAATCGCGGGATCGGCCAGCCGCGCGTGAGCCGTTCGCCCTGGTTGACCAGCATCGCGGCCATGTCGGTCTCGACCACGCCCGGCAGGACGGCATTGACCCTGATCCTCGGGGCGAGCTCCACCGCCAGTTGCTGGGTGAGGTAGTTCAGCGCCGCCTTGGTCATCCCGTACACCGCCGAGGGGCCGCCGGGCGCCAGCGAGAGGTTGGACGAGACGTTGACGACCGCAGCGCCGGCGGTCTCCCCGAGACCGGCATCGGTGGCCAGACGTACCCACATCAAAGAGGCCCAGAGGTTGGTCTCAGTCATCTTGTCGAACGCCGCCCGGGTAATCGCCAGCGTCGATCCGACGTGGGTGTTGACCCCGACGTTGTTGACCAGCACGTCGACGCGGCCCCAACGCTCGCGAGCGATGTCGAAGCAGCGCCGGGCGGCATCCTCCGACGCTACGTGCGCCGCGACCGGGACGACGTCGCCGCCGATCTCCGCTGCCGCGGCATCGACCGCGTCCTGCTTGCGCGACGTGATCAACACCGAAGCGCCGAGATCGGCGAGGCGGCGAGCGATGCCGTTGCCGATGCCGCGCGAACCTCCCGTGACGATCGCGACGCGACCCTCGAACCCGGTGCTCATACGATCTGCGACTTCCCTCGCGCGAGGATCGCTTCTCGCCGCTCGCCAACGGAACTAGCGCTGAAGGCCTGATCGCGCCACTGGCGCGCGAGTTGGTGCTCGCGGTGCAGTCCCGCGCCGATCAGTTCCGCGTTGTTGTCGTCGTACAGCGTCAGCAGCGTAGAGATCGCGGTGCGTTCGATCGAACACGTGTCACGACCGAGTTGCACCGCCGACTCGATGAGCTCGTGGTGCGGCACGACACGATTGATGAGACCCCACGCCAACGCTTGCTCGGCCTCCACGTAGTTGCCGGTGAAGCTCATGTTCTTCGCCCGCCGGAGCCCAACTGCTTGCGGCAACAACATCGAGAGGCCCCAACCAGGCATGACGCCGACCCGGGCGTGAGTGTCCGCGAACGACGCTCGCTCCGAACCGATCGCGAAGTCGCAGTGCAACACCAGTTCGAGGCCACCGGTGACTGCCGGCCCGTTGATGGCTCCGATCACCGGCTTGTCCATCCGCGCCCACGGCCGACCGGTTTCGTCGATCTTCAGGTTCTGGGCGGATCCGGACAGCTCTCGAAGATCGAGCCCTGCACAGAACGCCGGGTCGGAGCCGGTGAGGACGATCGCCCCGACCCCGCCGTCGGCTTCGAGTTCGGCCATCGTATCGGCGAGCGCCACCATCAGCCCCGACGTGAGGGCGTTGCGCCGCTCAGGACGGTTCAGGCGGACAACCGCGACCTCGCCGTTGCGGCTGACGATCAGCTCGTCCATCAGATGCCCATCACCTTCCGCACGGCGGCTTCGATCTGGTTGGCACCCGGGACCCACGCCGCCTCGAGCGAGGGCGCGTACGGAGCCGGCGTCGACGGCGCACCGACCCGCAGCACCGGTGCGTCGATGCTCCAGAAGCCCTGGTCCAGGGCGCGGGCGGCGATTTCGGCGCCGACGCCGAAGTCGACGACGGCCTCGTGCGCGATCACCATTCGGTTGGTCTTTGCAAAAGACGTGAGCACGGTATCCCAATCGAGCGGGGCGATGGTGCGAAGGTCGATGACCTCGACGTCGATGCCTTCGTTGGACAGCTTTTCGGCCACGGCCAGGCTCTCGAACGCCATCCGGGACCACGCGACGAGTGTGACGTCGCGCCCCGGCCGGGCGACCTTGGCTCGGCCGATTGGCACGAGGTGATCGTCGCTGAACCCGGGCCCGGTCTTCTCGTATCTGAGGCGGTGCTCGATGAACAGGACTGGGCCGCCGTGACGGACCGCGGCGCGCAGGAGCCCGTAGGTGTCCGCGGGCGTGGAGGGCATGACGACCGACAGGCCCGGGACGTGGGCGAGCATCGCTTCGAGACTTTGCGAGTGCTGCGCGCCGGACGAGCGGCCCGAACCGAACTGGGTTCGTATCACCATGGGCACGGTGACCTTGCCCCCGGTCATGTACCGCAGCTTGGCGGCCTGGTTGACGATCTGGTCGAAGCACACGGTCATGAAGTCGGAGTACATGATCTCGACGATCGGGCGCATGCCCGCCATGGCTGCGCCAATTGCCATACCGACGATCGCCGACTCAGCGATCGGAGTGTCACGTACCCGGCCCGGGAAGTCCCGGGCCAATCCGCGGGTAATGCCGAAGACGTTGCCGCCCGGCCCGACGTCGATGCCTGCGAGGAAGACCCGGGGGTCGTTGGCCAACTCGTGGCGGAGCGCGGCGGCCACTGCCCGGCTGCCGCGGATCGGCTCTGCGCCTGCCGGAAGTGGCGTCTCGACGATCGGCTCGGCCGGCGCGGGGCCGACGAAGTCGGCCAGGGTGGCGGGGTCGGGCTCGGCCTGCTCGGCGGCCCACTCGACGGCCGATGCGATCTCGGCTGCGACCTCGGCATCGACCCGCGTGACGGCGTCGGCGTACTCGCGAGCGGCAAGTTCGTTCCTGGCCCGGTCCAGCGGGTCGCGCGCGAGCCAGACCGCATCGAAGTCGGGATCACGATACTTCTGAGTGTCGCCCTCGTAGTGGCCCCTGACGCGGAAGGTCGTCGCCTCGATCAGGATCGGGCGCCCGCCGGACCGCAGTCGCGCGACAATCTCGCGCATCGCGATCGCGACCGACTCCACGTCGTTGCCATCGAGCGCCGCGTAGTCCAGGCCGTAACCAGCCGCGCGGTGTTCGAAGGTGGACGCGGCGCCGCTGGAGCCGGTCGGCACGAACTCGGTGTACTGGTTGTTCTCGCACAGCAGCGCGACCGGAACGTTCCATGCGGCCGCCAGCGTCGCGGCCTCGTGGAAAGCGCCCGTGCTCACCGCGCCGTCCCCGAAGAATGCCACTGCCACCTTGCCGTCGCCGCGTAGCTGGGCTGCAGTCGCCGCGCCGACGGCGATCGGGATCCCGGCACCGACGATGCCGTTCGCACCGTATATGCCGAGCGCGGGGTCGGCGATATGCATCGAGCCGCCGCGACCGCGATTCGTCCCGGCCGCCTTGCCGAACAGCTCTGCGAAGGCCCCGCGAACGTCTAGGCCCTTGGCCAGCACATGCCCGTGCCCGCGGTGCGTCGAGGTAATCACGTCGTCATCGTTGAGGGCCGCGCACACGCCCACCGGCACGGCCTCCTGCCCAACAGAGAGATGTACGAAGCCGGGAATGCGCCCGCTCTGGTAAAGCACCGCCGCCTGATTCTCGAAGAGGCGGATCCGAAGCATCACGCGGTAGAGCTGGAGCAGCTCGTCGCTGCTGAGCCCGGCGCCGAGAGAGGTGGCTTCAGGGCTGACCGTCACAGGAACCTCCCGGTGAACCGCCGGCTCACACGAGCTCGGCGAGGGCTGCGATTGTGCGAACCTCATCGTGGCCGGGGGCGATCTCCGCGTTCACGATGGTGACTCCCGCCTCGCGGTAGGCCGCCAGACGTTCCTTCACGTACGAGGCCGGGCCGCAAAGGGTGACCTCCTGCAGGAAGGAGTCCGGTATGGCCGCCATGGCGTCCTTCTTCCTGCCGGAGAGATACAGGTCTTGGATCTCGGCCGCCTCCTTCTCGAAACCATAGGAGGCGAACAGCGCGTTGTAGAAGTTGTGGCCCTTCGCGCCCATCCCGCCGAGGTACAACGCGAGCTGCGGCCGGTACTCGTCGCGCACCTGCGCCGCATCCTCCCCAATCGCGACCAGACCGCCCGCACAGATCTCCAGCTGGCCGCACGTTTCGGGGCGCTTGGCGAAGCCGGCGGCCAGCGCATCGCCCCAGGTCTCCTTGACCCTGGAGGGCGAGAAGAACAGTGGCATCCACCCCTGCGCCGCCTCGGCCGCGAACTCGACGGTCTTCGCGCCGAGGGCGGCAATGAAGATCGGAATGTTCGGCCGCAGCGGCGGGATGATCATGCGCAGCGGCTTGCCGAGACCCAAGCCCTGGCCCTGTGGCAACGGCAGGTGATACACCGAGCCGTCGTGGACGAGGGGCTCCTCACGGCTCCACATCTTGCGCGCGATCTGCACCGTCTCGCGGATGCGCTGCAGCGGCTTGTCGTACGGCAGCCCGTGGAACCCTTCGATGACCTGCGGTCCGGACGTCCCCAAGCCGAGGATCGCCCGGCCACCCGAAAGGAAGTCGAGCCCGGCCGCGGTCATAGCGGTCAGGGTCGGCGTGCGGGTGTACACCGGCAGGATGCCGGCGCCGAGTTGCACGCGTTCGGAACGGGCGGCGAGGTAGGCGAGCGTCGTCGGCGCATCGAAGCCGTACGGCTCGCCGACCCACACGATGTCCAGCCCGTTGCGCTCAAGTTCGCCGATGCGCTCGATCGCGCGCCGCATGCCGTCCGGGTGAAATGGCAAGAGCGTGCTTATGCGCATGTCGCTCCTTGAAAGGGTGAGCGTGTCTGGCCCATGGTGAGAAAGCAGTGTATCAATCACTGTTAGTTTGTCAGTGGCGCGTGTCTCGACGTGGATAATCACTAGTACGACGTGCCCCTCGGGAAGGATTCGGTGTTGAGCGAAGCGACGAGGAGCGCCGTCAAACCACTCACCGGCGTGACGGTGATCGACGTGAGCACGATGGGACCAGGCCCGTTCGCGTCGATGGTGCTCGCCGACTTCGGTGCCGAGGTGATCGAGATTCGCCGGCCCCTCTCCAACGAGATCGATGCGTCGGACCAGTTCACCCGGGGCAAGCAGCAACTGACGATTGACCTGCGAGCCCCCGGCGGGGCCGAACTCATCGCCCGGCTCGCGGACACTGCCGACGTCTTCCAAGAGGGCTATCGACCCGGGACCATGGAACGCCGCGGCCTGGGTCCGGACGTTCTGATGGCGCGCAATCCTCGCCTGATCTACACACGCCTCACCGGCTGGGGGCAGGAGGGGCCCTATGCGGCGACGGCGGGCCACGACATCAACTACGTCGCCGTCGCGGGCCCCTTGGGAGCGGTCGGCACCGACGCGCCCGTGCCCGCCCTGAACCTGCTCGGCGACTTCGGTGGCGGCTCCTTCCCGATCGTCTTGGGCACGGTGTTCGCGCTGCTGGCTCGTCACCGCACCGGCCGCGGACAAATCGTGGACGCCGCAATGGTTGACGGCTCCGCCTACATGATGTTCGCGCAGTTCTGCGAACTCGGACGCGGTGAATGGCACGGGCGAGGCACCAACCTGCTCTCGGGCGTGGCGCCGTTCTATGCCGTCTACCAGTGCGCGGACGGCGGCTGGGTGTCGGCCGGCTCCATCGAGGGCAAGTTCTACGCGCAGTTGGTGAAGGGACTGGGGCTCGACGAGTCCGTGCTGGCCTCGCAGTATGACCGATCGACCTGGCCGAAGACACGCGCCGACATCGCGGCCGTCTTCGCCACCCGCACGCGTGATGAGTGGACCGCTGTATTCGCCGGTTCTGACGCGTGCGTCTACCCCGTGCTGGAGCTCGGCGAAATCGCCGACGACCCCCACATGCGACACCGTGGCACCGTCACGCGAGGCCCGGGCGGTGCGCCCGTGGTCAGGCCCGCACCGATGCTGAGCGAGACCCCAGGCGCCCCGGGGCCGGCGCCGGAGGTCTCGGGAGCGAAGCAGCGCGCGCTGCTGGGCGCTCGCGGGATCGGCGACGACGAGATCGAGCAGTACGAGCAATCGGGCGCGCTGCACCTCGCCCCGTGAACCGCCCGGTGGGCCGTAGCGCAACGCGGCGCGCCGTCAACGTACTTGGTTCTTACCGATCCAGGTGGAGACGACGTCCAGCGCGGTGTCGAGGTGCTCGCGCTGCTGACTGTAGTAGTGGTTCGCTCCCTCGACGACGACGAACTCCTTGTCGTCGTGGGGGACGGCCGCGAAGATCGAGCGTGGGTGCTCTGGCGGGCACGCGTCGTCGGCCGAGTTCTCGACGATGAGAACAGGGACGCTGACCCGCTTCGCCCCCTCGACGCCGTCGACCTGGGCGTCATCGAGGCTCCACTGTGACAACCAGCTGCGCGTGGTGGTGTACCGCCCGAGCGCTGACGGGCCGTCGTTGACCAGTCGGGGATCGCCGAGATAGCTGCCCGGGCCGCGATCGTTCGGGTCCTGAGTCGGGTCCACCCAGCGCGGATCGGCCATCGTGCCCTGGACGACGAAGCAGTGCTCCTGGTCCTCGCGACCGGTGCGCCGGAGTTCGTCCAGCTTCTCCTTCGCGTGGGCCGTGATACGCCGGTTGCGTGCCTTCTGGGCAGCCCGGTACTCCGCGATGAAGTCCGCCGAGTAGGGCGGCTGGTGCGGGTTGGCCGGATCGTAGATGTTGAGGTTGGGATCGCGGTCGTCAGGACGCGACTCGTCCGTGATCGACGCGTCCAGGAACTCGGTGAGCAAGTAGTGCCTGCTGCGGTGGGCCGCCAGGATCATCACGCCGTCGGCCGGGGTCAGCGTCGTCTCGGACAGCGGGGTGTACTCGCCGGCCGCGGTCTGCGTGATCCGGGGCTTCTCCGCCTCCCCCTGGTAGCCGATCATCAGCGAGCCGCCGCCACTCCAGCCCGCGAGCATGACGCGCCTGTAACCCAGGCGCTCCTTGGCGTCCTTGATCACGGCACCGAGATCGAGTAGCACGTTCTCCATGATCAGCGCGGCGTCGCCGTTGCCATAGCGGGTGTCCGAGGCGATCACGTGATGTCCAGCCCGCGCCAGGCCAGAGAACATGGGAAGGTAGCCGGGCGAGCCGATCGGGTGCATCGCCACCACAACGGTGTCGGAGTCCTCCTGGCCTCGCATCAGCTGCGGATGCAGGACAACGTTGTCTCCGATCGCACCGTAGACGTCGTTGCGCCGGACGTTCTGGTGCTGGACGACCAGGTAGGGCGTGCGGGAGTACTTCGTCGGCGCGATCATGCGATCGATCCCTCTTCCACGAGTCCGTCGAGTGGCTAAACCATACAGTGTTGGGTCAGCGAGGGTCCAGATACCCCGTTCGTGTGCCACTGACGAACGTGTCACGGGCGGCGTAGGCGTCGCCGGTGAGGTTCAGCTCGTAGGTCCAGCTCAGTTCAGCCCGGTACTTCTCACGGATCGGACGGCCGACGCTGGCGTTGATGCACTTCTTGGCCGCCCGAACAACGGTCGCAGGCTTCGCAGCGATCCGCTCCGCGAGCGCCAGGGCGGTATCGCGCAGTTCGCCGGCGGGCACGACCTTCAGGACTGTGCCATACCCGTGCAGTTCCTCCGCCGTCACCGGCTCGCAGGTGAACATTGCCGCGCGCAGACGCTTGTCCGGCATCAGCCCGATCGCCTGGATGGCCCCACCCGTGGCGCCGTTGTCGATCTCCGCCAGGACGAAGATCGTCCCCTCGCCGGCTACGACAATGTCGCACGAGCCCGCAAGCAGGACCCCAAGGCCGATCACATAGTTGTGGACCGCGGCGATCACCGGGACGGCGCACTCGTGCAGCGCCACGGACGCGTCACAGGAGCCGTTCGCCTGGCCGAGGATCCCTTCGTGGCCTGGTAGCCGCTGAACCTCCTTGACATCACCCCCGCCGACCCAGCCGCGCCCGTCGGCGCGCAGGACGACGACCCGGACGTCGGGCTGGTCGTCGATCTCACGCAGGGCCTCGACGAGTTCGCGGAGATGGCCTATGTCGACCGCGTTCACCGGCGGGATGTCGATCACAAGTTCAAGGACGCCGCTGTCGGACAGATGACGATGGATGGTCATAGGCTTGGATCCTAAATCAAACGCTGATAAATATAGAGCCAAGAGGTCTCATGACCCTTGGCGTCAGAACGGAGCGGATTAGATGAGCGTGGCACGGCCGTCCGACATCCCCGGGGCGCTCACGACGTCCGACGCGCGCCGCGAAGCTGCGGCGGCCCTTCGCGATCTGACCATCGCCTTCCTCTGCTCCGAGCTCGACGATCGGGGTCTGCAGGGTCTCACCGCGAGCGCCCGCGAGGCAACGGCGCTCCTGACTGCAGCACCGCCGCGCATGCGCACCTTCGACGAGATCTCCCTCGAAGCCGAGGCCAGCGACGTGCTCGAGGATGAGCGGGCCGACCACTTCGATGCTTGCTTCGTCAGCGGTGAGGCGAGCCCTTTCGGCTTGGCGGCGCGCATCCACCGCGAGGGCAACGGCCTGGTCGCCGAGGTCCGGTTCACCCGGGCGTTCGAAGGCATGCCCGGCTTTGCGCACGGCGGAATCATCATGGCCGTCTTCGACGACATCATCGGCATGACCATGGGGCGGCTCATGCGTATTTCGGCACCGACCGTCCGGGTCGAGACCGACTTCCGCAAGCCGGTCCCTCTCGCGACGGACGTCGTCGTGCGGACGACGCTCGATTCCGAGGCCGGCAGGAAGCGGTACGTCTCGGCCATTCTCACCGTCGAGGGCGTCGTGCACGCTGAGGCCAGTGGCCTGCTCATCGTCCTCGACAACGACCGCGCCCTCAGGAGCTGACAACGATGGCCTTCAAGATGATCTTCTGCCTCCGCCGACTGCCCGGGATGTCGGCCGAGGAGTTCTCGCACTATTGGCACGACAGGCACGCTGAGTTGTTCAAGGACTACGCAAAGGCGTTGAACGTTCAGCGGTACACCCAGAGCCACCGGGCAGAACCGAAGGTGAACGAGGCCCTGCGCGCGTACCGGGGCGCACCGGACGGCTACGACGGCGTCGCCGAAGTCTGGTTCGACAGCAAGCAGGAGATGCTCGCCGCCATGGCCAGCGAGCAAGGTCGGGCGGCGGCCGACATTCTGATCAGCGACGAGCGGAACTTCATCGATCACGAGAACTCGCCGATCTGGATCGCCGAGGAGTACGAGGTGGCGTTGCCGTGAGGCCAGGTCCGCCGGCCCGGCGGGACCGGCTGGCGTCCCTACAGCCGCTCGATGATCGTGGCGTTGGCCATGCCGCCGCCCTCGCACATCGTCTGAAGCCCGTACCGGCCACCGGTGGACTCCAGGTAGTTCACCATCGTGGCCAAGAGCCGGCCGCCGGACGCGCCGAGCGCGTGTCCGAGGGCGATCGCGCCGCCGCGCGGGTTGAGCTTGTCCGGATCGGCATTCATGTCCCGCAGCCACGCTAGGGGCACGGGGGCGAAGGCCTCGTTCACCTCGTACGCATCGATGTCGTCGATCGTCAGGCCCACCCTGGCCAGGGCCTTGCGGCTCGCCGGGATGATGCCGGTAAGCATGAGAATCGGGTCGTCACCGGTGACCGCGAACGAGTGGAAGCGTGCTCGCGGGACGAGATTCAGCTTCGCTGCCATGGCCTCGCTCATGATCAGCGCTGCCGACGCACCGTCCGTCAGCGGTGAGGAGTTGCCGGCGGTGATCCGCCAGTCGATCTCGGCTGCGTAACGATCCCCCTGGGGGTTTCCGGCGAACGCGGACTTGAGTCCGGCCAGACCTTCCACCGTCGTGCCCGGTCGGATGGTCTCATCCGCGACGAAGGTCGACCCGTCAGACAGCGGGACACTTACGATCTCGTTGGCGAAGTCGCCGGCTGCTGCTGCCGCGGCCGCACGCGTGTGGGAGCGCGCGGCGAACTCGTCCAACGCATCCCGCTCAAGTTTCCAGCGCGTGGAGATGATCTCGGCCGAGATGCCCTGCTGGATCAGGCCACCTTCGTAGCGCTCGGCGATTCGCCCGCCGTACGCGTCCCTTCCCATGGTCGCCGAGAACATCGGGGACCGGCTCATCGACTCGACCCCAGCTGCGATGACGATGTCGTAGAACCCGGCCATGACGCCCTGTGCCGCGAACGCGGCGGCCTGCTGACTGGACCCGCACTGACGGTCGACGGTCGTGGCCGGGACGATCTCGGGGAAGCCGGCTGCGAAGACCGCGTTGCGGCCGATGTTCAGCGCCTGTTCCCCGCTCTGGGTCACGCAGCCGGTGATGACGTCTTCGACCGTCGCGGGATCCAGATCGTTGCGCCGGACGAGCTCGGCGAGCACGCCGCCGAGCAAGTCGACCGGGTGCACCTCCGAGAGTGCACCGCCCGGCTTGCCCTTGCCGGATGCGGTACGAACAACATCGACGATCACAGCATTTCCCACGACAGCTCCTCGCGTTCAGTCAGACGACACCGGCGGCGCGGAGTCGTACCAGCTCATCGGTTCCGACCACCTCGGCCAGAACCTCGTCCGTGTGTTGCCCCAGCAGGGGACTTCCGCCCCGGATGCGCCCCGGTGTCTGCGACAGCTTCGGCACCACGCCCTGCTGGCGGACCATCTCCCCGCCCAGGGTCGGCTCGGGAACCTCGATGATCATGTCGCGCGCGGCGTAGTGCGGGTCGGTGGCGATGTCGCGCGAGGTGTAGATGCGTCCGGACGGCACGCCCGCCTCGAACAAGACCTTCAACAGCGGAGCACTGTCCATGGATGCGGTCCACGCGGCGATCTCGGCGTCCAACTCGAACTGCATCTCGCTTCGCGCGAGGTGCGTCCGATAACGCCCGCCGGGCGCGCACCATTCGGGATGTCCGGCCAGGTCAGCGAGCCTGCTGAACACGGAGTCCTGGTTTCCGCCGATGATGACCCAGTCGCCGTCGGCGGTCGGGTACACGTTGGACGGCGCGATGCCCGGCAGCACCGAGCCGGACGGTTCGCGTACCCGGTCGAGCTTGTCGAGCTCCGGCAACGTCGATTCCATGTAGCTCCACATCGCCTCGTACAGGGCAACGTCGATCATCTGCCCGGTGCCCGACCCACCTGGCCGATCGCGTCGGTAGAGCGCCATGAGCGCGCCTGCGAATCCATGCGTAGCGGCGAGCGCGTCACCTATCGATATCCCGACGCGCACCGGGGGGCGCCCGGGCTCGCCGGACAGGTAGCGGAAGCCGCTCATCGCCTCGGCGACCGCGCCGAAGCCGGCCCGCTCGCGATACGGCCCCGTTTGGCCGTACCCGGTGATGCGGACCATTACCAGACAGGGGTTGACCTTCTGCAGGTCCTCCCAACCGATTCCCCACCGCTCGAGGGTGCCAGCGCGGAAGTTCTCGATCAGGACGTCTGCGGATGCGGCGAGCTGGCGCAGCACCCCCTGGCCGTCAGCGGTGCGCAGGTCGATCGTTACGGACTTCTTGCCACGACCGATAATGGTCCAGAAGAGACCGACGCCCTTGTACAGACCACCCCATTCGCGCATAGGGTCGCCGACGCCTGGAGGCTCGATCTTGATGACTTCGGCACCGTGGTCGGCGAAGAGATGCCCGCAGAACGGGCCGCCGATGATGTGCCCAAGCTCCAGCACCCGGAGCCCTTCCAGGCTGCCGGCCGAGGGGACTTCCACCACGTTAGCAGCTTAGCAAACGTTGTTTGTTTCTGTGCCGGATGTGTGACAGCCTACGCACATGCGCTCGGTCAACCTCCCCGACGATCCCGCCTTCATCCGGTTCGGATTCGACGCCGCTCGCGAGATCCCGGGCACGGCGGCGCAGTTGCTCGTATCCGGCCAGATCGGCGGGTTGGACGGCGACATGGCGGCGCAGATCTCCGGCGCGCTGGATGCGCTCGCCGAAGTGCTCGACGTCGGCGGCTACGCGCTGGCGGACATCGCCAGGCTCGGCATCTACACGACTGACGTTGATACCTTCATCGCGGAATGGGACGTCCTCAAGCGCCGCTTCGCACCGGCGACCGTCCCTCCGAACACGCTGCTCCAGGTCTCGCGGCTTGCGAATCCTCGCTCGGTCGTGGAGATCGACGCGGTTGCGGCGCGCTGACCGTCCCGCTCAGACCAGTTGCGCTCGTCCGTCACGCAGGACCGCGGTGCCGCTCGGATCGGTCACGACCCACGACGCCTGGTGCTTCTCGACTCCGACCTGCAATGTCAGCGTGGAGCCAGGCAGTACGGGCGCGCTGAAGCGGACCCGAACGCGTTTGAGACGTTCCGGATCACCGCTGCAGACGGTGCGGACCAACGCAGAGGTGACCAGGCCGAGCACGCCAAGGCCGTGGGCGATCACGCCGTCGAAACCGACACTCCGGGCGGCCGCGTCGTCCAGATGCACCGCGTTGCGGTCGCCGGTTGCCTTGGCATACCGCCGCGGCTGATCGTCCGCGACTTGCACTGGTACGGCCAGCTGCGCCGACGGCGGATCGAGCTCCGGCCATGGATCGGGGACCGTCCCGAAGACCTGCGCCGGCTGCGCGCCACGGCATACGGCCGTCAGCAGGTGGGTCGCCACCATTTCATGTCGTTCGTCGCGCACTTCGAGCTGGACGTGGACGCCGGCACCGGCGCCGGCGCGGCTCACGGCGATCGGACGACCCCGGGCAACAAGCGTCTCGCCGTCGCCGACGAGCCGGTGCACGGTGACGTCGTGCTCGCCGTGCACTACGCGTTCCCGTTGCCCCACCGGCGTGACCGCGTCGACGGCGGCGAACAGGATCGGGTAGCACGCAACGATGCTGAACAGCGGCGCGCCGACTCTTCCCGCGTCCGCGTCGACTGCGTCGGCGTAGCGATCCAGCGTGGCGCCGGTCACCGGCAACGGCGGCCCGAAAATCCAGTGACCAAGGTGCCCCGGGTCGAATTCAACGTCACAGCCCTGCACACCCGGGATCGGCATACTGTTACCGTACCGTGCTTGGTAAAGGAGTCGTATGTCCTCGCGCGACGCAGTCCGGATGACCCCAGCAGAGATCGCGGCGTTCCTCGACGAACCCCGAACGCTGAACAGCGCCACGATCGGCTCCGACGGCGCGATCCACATCGTCGCGATGTGGTTCGTGATGGACGGCTTGTCGCCTGTCTTCACGACCTACGCCAAGAGCCAGAAGGTCGCGAACCTGCGACGGGATTCGCGCATGAGCGGGCTGGTCGAGTCGGGCTCCGAGTACACCGAACTCCGCGGCGTTGAGTTGATCGGGACCGCACGCATCCTCGACGATCCGAGCGACGTGCTCCGGGTGGTGCAGCACTGCAGCGCCAAGTACACCGGCCGCAGCCCAGGGCAGGAGGCCGAGCAGGTAGCGGCCAAGCGGGTGGCGATCGCACTCGATCCCGAGCGAACGATTTCGTGGGATCATCGCAAACTCGTGAGGCGGGGGAGTCACACTGGCGGAAGTGTTTACAACGCCGTTTGATTGTCCGAGACTGGCGGCATGACGGATCCGCATCGCAGCTTCTTCGACAAACTCGACTGGTTCCGGCGGGAGGACTGCGAGCGTCTGCCCGAAGAGCTCGCCTGGGCCAGGAGCCAGTGCCCCGTCGTGCACGCCGGCTACGACGGCGGCCAGTATGTCGTGACCCGCTACGACGACCTGCGCACGGTCGGCTCCCACCCGGAGATCTTCAGCTCCTCCACTCCCGGAGTCCAGAGCGTCCCGGTCAAGCTTCCGCCCCTCGACCTCGACCCGCCAATCCACCGCGACTTCCGCCAGTTCCTGAACCCCTACCTGTCGCGTTCCTTCCTAACGAAGTACGCAACGGAGATGGAGCAGCTCGCGAACTCCCTCATCGATCAGGTCATCGAGCAAGGCCAGTTCGAGTTCGTCAGCCAGTTCGCGATTCCATACACAGCGGGGTCGCTCGCGAGGGTGGTGATCGATGACGACAACGAAGATCGGATGAAGCTGGCCATCCAGGCAGTCACCGACGTCAGCACGGGTGACCAGACCGCGTTTGGGCGGGTCGCGGGCTACGCCGCGGAGATCCTCGCCGAACGGAGCGCGAAGAACTCGACTCGTGAGGACCTGCTCCAGTCACTGATCACCGCCACGGTCGAGGGCGGCCGCCCGTTGACGCAGGAGGAACAGCTCGGCGTCGTCACTGTTCTGCTGCTCGGCGGCCTCGACACGACGCGCGGTGCGATCGCGCACATCGGGCGGTTCCTTGCCGAGGTCCCCGGGTTCGAGTCCCGGCTCCGCCGGCCGGAGTGGACCAAGATGGATCTGGACGAGATCCTGCGGCTCACCTCCACCGTCTCGGTGATGGGACGCACCGTGACGCAGGACACCGACCTACTGGGGGTGCCCCTCAAGGCCGGCGACCGCCTCGCGGTGCACTGGCAGTCCGGCAATCACGACGAGACAAAGTTCGAGCATCCGGACGAGCTCTGGTTCGACCGGGACAAGAACCCGCACCTCGCGTTCGGCGTGGGGGCGCATCGCTGCATCGGCCAGCACTTCGCTCGGCTCCAGATCGAAATCGCCGTCAGCACGTTGCTTTCCCGGCTCACCAATTTCTCGATCGTGCCCGGAACCATCGTCAAGGAGACCATCGGCATTACCCGGCTGGCGCCGGAGGAGATGCTGCTGTCCTTCGAGCGTGTTCCGGAGCCGGCCGCCGTCTAGGCCTTCATGGCCGCCGGGTCCTTCAACCGGCGGCCATATCGGCGACGCGCCGGGTTCAGCCGACGCGCGCCGGAGAGATGCCGGCGAGTTCGGCACGCGCGACCACACTCACGCCGTGAGCCTCGGCGAAGGCGAGGCCATCAGCCGCGCTCGCCAACCGACCCGAGGGCTGCACCAGTTCGCAGCGGACCATCGCCGGCCGCAGACCGGAGTAGGCGCACAGTTCCAGCGCCGCGCTGCCGGCGCAGTCGGGGTTGGTAACGCCCTGCCGTACCCGCAGCGGGACGATGTGGCCTGGGCGGGTGAAGTCCTCAGGGCCCGCGGCGGGGTCGGCCAGCAGCCGAGCGGTCACCGCGCGATCGGCCGCTGAGATGCCCGTGGTGATGCCTTCAGCTGCGTCACAGGTCACCGCCTGCACGGGCAGGCGCTCCGTCCAGGTCTCGGGCGTGATGAGCATCGGCGGCAGGCCGAGCGTGTTCGCCCGCGCTGTAGGCACCGCCACCGAGACGAACCCGGAGGTGTGACGTACGAGGCGCGCGAACTGCGCGGCGCCGGCACACTCGGCCGCCAGCCACAACTCGGCGCCACCCTCAGCTGCCTGGTCGTCGACCATCACCACGAGGTCGCCACTCCGCAGAGCGATGACGGGATCACGATGCCGCATGGACGACCACCTCTCCTGAGCCTCCAACTATTCTAGCAGCGTTGGATTTAGGGCGAGCAAGTCCAATCTACTGTGATCCTCATCGTGCCGCGGTTCCCTGGTCGATGGGCAGAGTCACCGCCGTGACGTACTTCGCTGCGTCGGACGCAAGATAGACGACCGAAGGCGTGATATCGGCAGGGCCCATACGGTAGTCAGAGGGAAGCAGCGTTCCGTAGAGCGCCGCCAGCTCGGGTTCCGCCTGCAACAGGGGCACGATCTGCTCGTGGCTGCCGTCACCCATGGCCGTGGCGACGCCGCCTGGATGGATCGTGTTCACTCGGACGCTGTGCTTGCCCACCTCCGGCGCCAGCGCGCGCATCAAACCGACGATCGCCCACTTGCTCGTCACGTACGGCAGCAGGAACGGGGGCCCCGTGATACCCGCCGCGGAACTGACGATGGTGATCGAGCCGCCGCCGCGCGCAATGATGTGCGGGAGCGCGGCCTGGCAGGTGTTCCAGGTGCCAGTAACGTTCGTCGCGATCGTGTTGTGCCAGACCTCCGGCGTGACCTCGTCCCACCGCTGCGACGTACAGATGGCCGCGTTGGCGACCACGGCGTCGAGGCCTCCCAACTCCGACACCGCGGAGTCGACGACCGAGCGCAGCGCCCCGAGATCACGGGTATCCGCCTTGGCCGCGACGACCTGTCGCCCCTCGGCCCGGACGAGCGCTTCGGTCTCGGCGAGACGCTCGGCGTTGCCCATCTCGTAGTTGACGATCGGATCCTGCTCGCAACGGTCGACGATGACGACGTCCGCGCCCTCCTTCGCGAAGCCGATCGCGTGGGCGCGGCCCTGACCCTGGGCCGCGCCGGTGATCAGGGCAACCTTGCCAGCCAGAACTCCGGTCACTTCTGCCTCCGATTCGATATTTCGAACCACCATTGCACAGAATCCTTCTCCTACCAAGCGGCGTTCGGTATAGTCGCGGCGCGTGACGCAGCGTGGGAACTCAGTCGTCTATCGAGTCGGTGCCGGCTCCTCCTTCGACCTGGTTGCCACCCGAATGGGTTCCGGCCCGACGGTCCTGCTGCTGCACGGCGGCGGTCAGACCCGGCACTCGTGGGACCGCACGGCGATGCGGCTGGCGGACGCTGGCTACACCGCCGTTGCTGTCGACCTGCGCGGGCACGGCGACAGCAGCTGGTCGCCGGACGGCGCGTACGGCGTGCGCGCCTACGAGCAGGACGTGCGCCAGGTGCTCGACCAGCTCGACGATCCCAGGCCCGCCATCGTCGGCGCGTCACTCGGCGGTGCGATCGGGTTAACGCTGCTCGGCCACGATCAGGACGGCGGCGTTTCGCTGGCGCGGTGCCTCGTCCTGGTCGACATCACCCCCAGACTCGAGGACGAGGGCACGTCGCGCATCCGGGACTTCATGACGTCCGCGCCGGACGGCTTCGCCTCACTCGACGAGGCCGCCGACGCCGTCGCCGCCTACATCCCCGGTCGACCGCGGCCGCGGTCGACCGCTGGGTTGGCGAAGAACCTGCGGCTGCACGCGGACAACCGCTATCGCTGGCATTGGGACCCACGCATCATGCTGGGGTTCGATCGCGACGAGGTCCAGATCCAGCTTGTCGCCGCCGCCCGCAACGTGCGGGTGCCGACCCTGCTGGTCCGCGGCGGCCGTAGCGACGTCGTCGGCGAGCAGGGCCGGCAGGAACTCGCCGAGCTGATACCGCATGCGCGCTTCGCCGAGGTCGCCAACGCGGGCCACATGGTCGCCGGCGACAGCAACGATCCATTCACCGGACAGATCCTGGAGTTCCTCGGCGAGGTGGGCTCCCGTCAGTAACCGGCGGTGAAGCGCTGACGGGGGTGCGCAGCCTGCTCGAGCTCGTCGACCATCGCCACGGCAAGGTCCAGGCGCGAGATCCGCGACTCGCCGTCCGCGTCACGCAGCACGGAGTCTGACCCCAGACGGAACTCGCCAGTGCGCGGTCCGTCGGGCTCTATGACGATCGCCGGAGAGAGCACGGTCCACTGCAAGTCCGGCGGGGCGTTCGTCTCGAGCTCCTCCAACGCGGCACGAAAGGCCAGCGACTCCGGTTTGGCGACTTCCGGGAATTCGGGACTGTCGACGAACTGGATCCCCGGCGACACCTCCAGGCTGCCGGCCCCACCCATAGACAGCCAGCGAACGCCCTGCTCGGCGGCGACCGCCTCGAGCACCTGCGTGAACTCCACCGGGGATCGCTGACGCTGAGCCTCGTCGCGGAGTGCGACGCTGCTGATTATGGCGTCGTGTCCGGCCGCCGCAGCGCTCACTGCCGCCGGGTCGAACACGTCACCCGCTCGCCCCGGCAGATCGGGGAACTCTTCGCGAAGGCGCGAAGGGTCGCGGACCAGCACCGAGACCTCGTGCCCGCGCGCGAGGAGTTCACGCAGGATCGGCAGACCCAGCTTGCCGGTCGCTCCAATGAGGAGCACTTTCATGTCGCCCTCCGAGTTACATCGATGCAGCGCGGCCACTCAGGACCGGGCCAGCTGGCTCCAAGGGAGATCCCTGTCCTGGCGCGGCTCCGGCGGCAGGCCGAGCACACGCTCCCCGAGGACGTTTCGCAGCACCTCCGACGTCCCACCCTCGATCGAGTTGGCCAGCGATCGCAGGTAGTCGTAGCGGACGTCGCCGCTGCCACCGTGCACGGCCGCGAAGTCCGGGCGCGTCTGCTCGTAGCCGGCGAAGGTCAGGGCGTCGAAGCCGAGCAGTTCCGTCGCCAGGTCGTAGATCGCCTTGTGGGACTCGGCCATCTGGAGCTTGGCGATCGAACCTTCAGGCCCCGGCGTCCCCCGTTGCATCTGCTCTGCCGCGCGGACGTTGGTCAAGCGCGATGCCTCGGCACGCAGCCAGAGCCGCATGACCCGGTCAAGTTCGGCGTCTGCGGCACGCCCGTCCGCGTGCGCGACACGGAAGGCCTCGACCAGTGCGCGGGAGGGTCCGTGACCGCGTTCGGTGCGTCGTCCGCCGAGCGAGACCCGCTCGTTCATCAAGGTAGTCATGGCGATGGACCAGCCCGCGCCGACCTCACCGAGCAGGGCCGTATCCGGCACGAAGACGTCGTCGAGATAGACCTCGTTGAACTCGGCCTCACCGGTGAGCTGCCTCAGCGGGCGGACATCGACGCCGGGCGTGGCCATGTCGAGCAGGAAATAACTCAGCCCCTTGTGCTTGGGCTGGTCCGGATCGGTTCGGGCGAGCAGCAGCCCGAAGCTTGCGATGTGCGCCAGAGTGGTCCACACCTTGTGGCCGTTGACCTGCCACCCCCCGTCGACCCGGACGGCCCTCGTGGCCAGACTCGCCAGGTCGGAACCCGCACCGGGCTCGGAGAAGAGCTGGCACCAGATCTCCTCGCCGGTGAAGCACGGCCGCAGGTAGCGCCGCTTCTGCTCCGCCGACCCGTGGGCTTGGATGGTCGGCGCCGCCATACCCAGCCCGATCACGTTGCGAGCGCTCCAGTCGGGGCATCCCGCCGTCTGGAACTCCGCCTCGACGACGGCCTGGGCTCCCGGATTCCATCCCCGGCCACCGGCGCCCGGGTCGAAGCTCACGAAGGCCAGCCCCGCGTCGAAGCGCAGCCCGCGCAACTGGCGATCGTCGACGGCACCGACCGGGTGCTCCAGCAGGAACTCCGTGACCGCCGCGCGGGCCTCCTCCTCCGTGCCGGAGGTCGGTGGGGGCGCCGTCACGCGCGGACTCCCAGCAGGTCCGCCGCGACGCGCCTCGCGGACGTGGGCGAACCGAAGATGACCTGCGAGGACTTGGCGCGCTTGAGAAAGAGGTGCGCGTCGTGCTCCCAGGTGAACCCGATGCCACCGTGCAGCTGGATGTTCGCGCTCGCCACCGCCAGGCAGGTGTCCGCGACGAATCCGCGCGTGAGCGCCGCTTCAACCGCTGCCGCGCTGGCATCCTCGTCCACGCTGTGCAGGGCGTTGTACACGAGCGAGGTGGACAGCTCGACATCGACGAGCATGTCGGCACACCTGTGTTTAACTGCTTGGAACGACCCGATGGCCCGGCCGAACTGGTAGCGAGTACGGACGTACCCGACGGCCATCTCCATCGCACGACGTGCGACGCCTACCTGCTCGGCAGCCAGCAGCAACGTCGCAATGTCGAAGGTATGAGCGAGGGCGGGCGCACAATCGGCGGCGAGCAGGGTCGCCGGAACTGCGCGGAACTCCAGCGTGGAAAGCCGACGGGTGGTGTCCAGCGCGGTCAAGGGTGTCCGGGTCAGTCCGGTGGCATCCTGACCGACGAGGTAGAGGCCAATACCACCCGCGTCTCGTGAGGCCACCAGCAGGATCTCCGCGTCGCCGCCGTCGATGACGTGGGAGGCGGTCCCGGCGATCGATTCGCCGATCGTGGTCAGCAGGCTCTGCGAGGGAGACTCGCCCGCCCAAGCGAGCGTCGCGACGGCGCCCCCGGCGATCGATTCGAGCAGGGGCGCTGCGACAGCGGGCTCGACGCAGCCGCGCAAAGCGGTGGTGGCGAGCGCGATCGTCGAAAGGAACGGCGCGCAGGCCAGGGCACGACCGAGTTCCTCGAAGACCACCCCGGTCGTGAGCAGGTCGGCACCTGCCCCTCCTGCAGACTCGGGCACCAGCAGACCGGTGAGGCCGATCTCGTCCACGGCTCGGCGCCACAGCGCGGTGTCGTAGCCCTCCCGCTCCTCGATGAGCTTCCGGAGCCGAGCCGAGCCGGCGTTCTGCTCGAGGAACTTACGCAAGTGGCCGCGGAGGCCCTCGGCGTCCGGGCTCGGCAGAAAGCTCACGACCCTGCCGTCCGCTCCGACATCGCCGGGACGAAGGCCGACATACCCCCGTCGACGACGAGTGCTTGCGCTGTCATGAAGGAGCTCGCCTCGGAGGCGAGGAACACCACCGCCTTGGCGATGTCGTCGGGCGCACCGAAGCGCTGGAGCAGCTGGCCGTCCAGGAAGGTGTGCAGCCGTGCCTGCGGAACGGTCTCGCGCATCCCGGGCGTGACGATGATGCCCGGCGCCACGCCGTTGCACCGCACGCCTTGGGGCCCGTACTCGGTAGCCACCATGCGCACGAACTGTTCAAGAGCGCCCTTGGTCGTGCCGTAGGCGGTACGCAGGCGGCTGCCGATCCGGCCCTTGATCGACGTCGTGAAGATGATCGATCCGGTCCCGGCCGCAACCATGCCCGGAAGCACGTGCTGGGCACCCAGCATATTGCCCTTGACGACGACGGCGTAGAGCACATCCCAGACGTCGGACTCGGCGCTCAGTACGTCGAGGTCACGGGCCATGAGCGAGCCGCCCGTCGGCGCGGCGTTGCCGTGCAGCACTGTGATCGTGCCCAGCTCACGCGAGGCGTCGGCCACCACCGATGCCCAGGCGCCGGCCGAGGCGACGTCGAGCTGGTAGGCCGCGGCACGGCCACCGGCTTCGGCGATCTCCTTCGCGACAGCGCCCGCGGACGCCGCATCGAGGTCGGTGACCGCGACGGCCGCGCCCTGGGCCGCCAGCTGCACGGCCGACGCCGCTCCGATGCCCGATCCCGCGCCGGTGACGAGGGCGACCTTGCCAGTCAGGTCCAAGAGGTTCTCGTACGCCATGCTCACTCGCCCTCGGCGCCCGTGGATCCGCGCGGCTGCCACGCGTCCTCGGCGTCAACGTCATTCTGGCTCGCGGCCAGCGCGGCCGCCGCTGACTTGAGCCGTTCCGCACGTGGTGGCGGCGCCGACCCGTGATCCACCGGCCGGATCGGAGTACCCGGCGTGAATGTCGCCGGCATGGCACGGTAGCCCATGACACTTGGGGTGGTCGCATAGGGCAGTACGCCCAGCTCGTCCACCTGCAGGTCAGGCAGCCGACGCAGCACCTCTTCGATGACGATCTCCATCTCGGCCTTCGCCAGGAATGTGCCCAGGCACCGATGCAGTCCGGCCCCGAAGGCCAGATGTCGTGCGGCGTCACGATGGATGTCCACGGCATCCGGGCGCTCGAAGGCATGCGGATCGGTGTTCGCCGCCCCGAGCGCGAGTAGGACCCGGTCCCCGGCATGGATCGCCACGCCGTTGATCTCGGTATCGGCGACCGCCGTCCGCGCCACCCCGGTCCCCGGCGTGAAGTACCGCAGCATCTCGTCCACTACGCCCGGGATCAAGGACGGGTCGGCCCGCAGCTCCTCGCGCTGGTCCGGACGTTGCGACAGCCATCGCAGCCCGTGCGCGATGAGCCCGGTCGATGTGTCAACTCCCCCGGTGAGCAGCATGTAGACCATCTCGACCACGATGTCGAAGGGCAGCGAGACGCCGTCCTTCTCGGCGGCGAGCAAGGCGTCGACCGGCGTCAGTGTCTCGGGAGGGTTCTCCCGGCGGTCGGCGAGGACGGCGCGCAGGTCCTTGAGCAGCCAGTCCATCTCCTTCGCCGAGCCCTTCTCCAGGTACGCCGCGTGGTGGAGAGCCGCCCCGTACCGCTCCCATTTGTCCAGCGGGAGGCCGAGGAGGTCGAGGGTAATCAGGGCAGGGAGCGGGTTGGCGAGGTCGTCCACGACATCCATGGACCCTCGCTCGATCACCTTGTCGATGCACCAGGTAGCCAGGTCGCGCATGTGCTCTGTCGCGGCGGCTACGGATTTTGGTGAGAACCACGGGACGAGGATTTTGCGGTAGAAGGACGACTCCGGCGGGTCCATCTCCATCATCCCCATCCGGAAGGGGATGCGCGGAATCGTCACCCCGCCCGACGCCCGCTTGTGCTGGCCGTCGATGTCGAGGTCGATCTCGCGTCGGCACACGAACTCCTCGGGGCGCAGCAGGACGCTGCGGGCGTCGGCGTACTTCGTGACCACGAAGAACCCACCGTGCGCGGGCGTATAGGCGACCGGGTCGTCGGCGCGGAGCGAAGCGTAGATGTCCCGCCAGTCACGAGCGAATACCTCGGTGTGATGGTCGAACGCCGTCATGCCGCCGACCTTACCGACCGCCGTTGGATTTATGAACTCGTCAAGGTACCTTTTTCGGATGGGCGCCGACGCCGAGATCCGGCGAACACTGCACACGTACTGCCGGATGCTCGACGAGCGAGACCTTGGCCGGCTCGAGCAGGTCTACCTCCCGACAGCGACCGACGACCGCAAGCGCGGGACTCCGCTTGCCGGGATCGGCGAACTGCGCGCGTATTTCCAACGCTCCTTCGAGCACGTGGAATACACGGCCCACATGCTCAGCAACGTCGACATCGACCTTCATGCCGACGGCGAGCGCGCCACGGTCTACAGCCGCGTGTCGGCCTATCACTGGCTGTCGGGCGGCGACCCGGTCCGGCCCGCAGACTTCCTGCTGCTGGGCAGCTATGACGACGAACTGGTGCGCACCGATGATGGCTGGCGCATTTCCAGCCGGGTCGTCGGAGCACTGGGCCAGGCCGGCCTCGCGGCCGGCAGCCTGCCCGCGGTCTTCTCGGGCTTCGGCGGAAACCGCCCGTAGACCCGAGCCAGCGCGGTCAGGACTTTCCTAACCCAACAATGAGAGATTAGTCTTCGAGTGCCCTGATCGCCGACCGCTGGAGCATCCGTGTCCATTCACCCGATGACGATCGGCGGCAAGCCGGTCGAGACGCTCGCGACTTTCGACGTCGTCAACCCCGCGACCGGCGCCGTCGAGGCGCAGGCACCGGACTGCACTCCCCCGCAACTCGACGAGGCGTTCCAGTCCGCGCACACGGCCTTCGACGAGTGGCGCCGTGATCCGGCCGCTCGCAAGGCAGCAATGTTGGAGCTTGCCGGAGCCATGCGCGCCAACGCCGGCGAGCTGATCCAGGCGCTGGTGTTGGAGTCGGGAAAACCGGTGCCCGTTGCCGCCGCGGAGCCGGAGGTCTGCGCCACGTGGCTGGAGTACTACGCGGGGCTCGAGGTACCGCGAGAACTCCTGATGGAGGACGACACTGCGAAGGTCGAATTGCTGCACAAGCCTTTGGGCGTCGTCGCGGCGATCACGCCGTGGAACTTCCCGCTCGGCCTGGCGATGTGGAAGATCGCCCCAGCTCTCCGCGCCGGGAACACGGTCGTGGTGAAGTCCTCGCCTTTCACGCCACTCGCCGCGCTCGTGATGGGACGCATCATGGGCGAGATCCTGCCGCCCGGAGTGGTCAACACGGTGACCGGCGGCGACCAGCTCGGAGCCGCCATGACGGCGCACCCGATCCCGCGCAAGATCTCCTTCACGGGATCGGTCGCGGCCGGCAAGAAGGTCGCCGTCGCGGCGGCGGCGGATCTCAAGCGCGTGACACTCGAACTCGGCGGCAATGACCCGGCCATCCTCTTGGAGGACGTTGACATGGCCGACGCCGCGACGAAGCTCCTGGGCACGGCCTTCTTCAATACCGGCCAGGCGTGCCTGCTGCCCAAGCGAATCTTCGCGCCCACCTCCCGCTACGACGAGGCCGTCGAAGCCTTTGCCGCAGTTGCCAACGCGATGAAGGTGGGTGACCCGCACGACGCCGCCACGACGACCGGCCCGCTGTCCACGCGCCCGCAGTTCGAGCGGGTGAAGGAACTCGTCGCCGAGGCGGTAGCCCAGGGCGCCAAGGTCGCGGCCGGAGGCTCGCCGATCGGTGGCTCCGGCTACTTCTTCCAGCCCACGGTGCTCGCGGGGGTCCACGAGGGGCAGCGGATCGTCGACGAGGAGCAGTTCGGGCCGGCACTGCCGATCCTCGCCTACGACAGCGTCGACGAAGCCGTGAAGCGCGCCAACGACACTGAGTACGGGCTGGGCGGTTCGGTCTGGTCGGCGGACGCCGACCATGCGTCCGAGGTCGCCGAACAGCTCGATGTGGGCACGACGTTCATCAACACCCACGCGGTCCTTCCGCCCCAGATCCAATTCGGCGGGGCGAAGCACAGCGGGCTCGGCGTGGAGAACGGCATGCCCGGACTCCTGTCCTTCACCGAGCCGCTGGTCGTCCACCGCTCGAAGGTCTGAGCGTTGCTCGCCACGGCAAGCACCGTAATCGACGCGCCGGTAGAACAGGTCTGGACGCTGCTCGACGACTTCACTTCGTGGCACACCTGGGTCGAGCGGCTGGAGTCCACCACCATGGCTGATGGGTTGGACCAGGCGCCAGTGGGCAGCACGCGCATCATCGGACTCGGCGGCGGCAAGACCATCCGAGAGCGTCTTCTGTTCAAGAACTCGGTGCAGCGAACGCTCGCCTACACGTTCGACGGGCCGCATCCCTACCCGGTACGACGCTATGTCGGCACGGTGCACGTAGAGCCGGTCACCACCACCGGGCAGACGTTCGTCAACTGGACGGCCGACTTCGACGCGGACGATGCCGACGAATCCAGGGCGGCCGAGGTGTTCACTCGGACATACGCCGGGTTCTTCGACGCGATTTCCCGAGCTCTGGCGACACGCGTCGGCGATCTCGTCTAGTCAGGGTCAACGACCAGTTCCGTCCCGACAACACGTTCCATCCCGACAACACGCAGCACGGCGACGGCTGGCGCACCGTCACATTGCGCTGCCACCGACCCCGAAGCGGATGTTCGGCCGTGCCCAGCCGTCCTCGAGCGAGCGGATGGCCTGGTTGCCTTCGAACGTGGCAGCCTCAAGCAGACGCGGACCACTCGCGTCACCGGCAGTCCGGACCTGCCAGGGTCCGGTCCGCAGCTGCTCGAACAACTCGTAGTCGGGCACGTTGCCGCCGACCGTCACCAGATGGTCGAAGTCGCGCACCTCGGCCTCACCGGGGGTCTCGGGCCGCGCGAAGGTCACCTTGCCGCCGCCCACCGAGGTGACGACCCGCCGGGGGTAGAACTCGAAGTCCCCCTCGTAGAGGATCTTCGCGTTCGGTGAACCGACCATGTCCCAGCGCATCTCGAGGTTCGCGGCGATGAGCGAGAAGCGACTTAGCAGCCGCACCCGCCGACCCTGCCCGACCAACGTCTGGGTTACGTCGAGGGTCTCGTAGTGCCCGACCTCGTCGAGGACGAGCACCGTGCCGCTCGTCTCAACGCCTCTCATGACATCCCAGCTGGTGAGCACCGAGCCGGGCTCGTAGCCGTCCGGGGGGCCCCAGGGACGCAGGACCTGGAAACCGTCGCGGCGCGGCCTGGAGCCCGTGGCGAGGATGATCGCGTCAGGCGCGAGACCGCTGATCACCTCAGCGGTGGCCGTGGTGCCCACGCGGACGTCGACCTCAAGATCGGCCAGCAGGGCCGGCCAGAAGTCGATGAGGCGTTGCAGCGCGGGACCGCGCTGCGGCGAGCGAGCGGCGTAGCGCATTTGCCCGCCCAGGACGTCGGCGCCCTCCAGCAGCGTGACACTGTGGCCGGCGAGCGCGCCGGCTCTGGCCGCCTCGATACCGGCAGGACCGCCGCCGACGACCAGCACGCGCTTGGGCGCGGCCGTCTTCAGCGAGTCGTCGCCGGTGCGCACCTCGCGCCCGGCGGTCACATTCACGGTGCACGACACCTTCGCCCGCGTGTTGAGCCCGCCGACGCATGCCTGGTTGCAGGCTATGCAGGGGCGAATGAGGTGCTCACGCCCACCGGCCGTCTTTCTGACGAGGTCCGGGTCTGCGATCGTCGCGCGCACCATGGCGATGAGATCGACGTGCCCGGTGGCCAACGCCTGCTCGGCCTGCGCGAGCTGGGTGAACCGGCCTGCCACGATCACCGGCAACGAGATCCCGGCCGCGATCGGGTCGTTCACCTGCGTGAGCTGGTAGCCCGGCGGCTCGTGAGCCGCTCCCATCAGCTTGTCGCGGCCCCAGTGGCTGCCGTAGGATAGGTTGACCCAGTCGACCAGGTCGCGCTCTTCGAGCATCGCGCAGAGCTGCATGATGTCGTCGGCGCTCGTCTGGTTGGTCGCGTAGTCCGACGAGAGCCGGACGCCGAGGGGAAATCCGTCGAGCGCCTCCCGCAGCGCTGCGAGCACCTCCATCAGGTACCGCGCGCGGTTTTCGATAGTGCCGCCGTACTCGTCGCTCCGGTGGTTCGTAGCGGGCGACAGGAAGCTGCTGAAGACGTAGCCGTGGCCACCGTGGACCTCGACGCCGTCGATACCGCCGTCCCGCGCGTGCATCGCCGCCTCGACAAAGCCCGCGGTGACGTCGTCCATCATCCAGCGGGTCATCGGGCGGGTGATCACGCCCAGCCCCGGGTCGGGCACCGGCGATGCCCCCCAGGGCGACGTGCCGTCCTGCGGGTTGTTGGTCGGACCGCCGTGCATGAGCTGCTGGAACACCTTCGTGCCCTCGGCGTGGACGGCGTCGGTCAGGACCTGCATCGCCGCGGCGAAGTCGTCACGCAGGTTGTGCAGGTACGCCGGCGAGCTCCAGTGCACCGACGCCGGGTCGACGAACGTGAGCGCGACGCCGCCGCGGGCGCGCGCAACGTGGAAGGCCACCAAGTCCTCGTTGGCGAGGCCAGCCGGCAGGCCGCTGCCCATGGACGTTCGGATGATCCGGTTCCGGAGCTCGACGTTCTTGATCCTGAAGGGCGAGAACGTCAAGGGGTACTTGGCCAGCGCGTCCTCGCTCACATGCAGCGTCGTCACTTTCGCCTCCTGTTTCGTGCCGGCGGCCGCCGACCTTTCCTCTTGCTCAGACGCCGGCAGGGACCGCCAGGGTCCGGAGCGCCGCGACCTGCTGCTCGGCGCTCACGTAGCCGACGGTTCGGCGGCACGTGAGAAACGCCTTCGGCCAGTTCAACGCGGCCACCCCCACCAGCACACCCGCGGCGTCGCGGTACAGCGCAGCCAGCCGGGGTACCTCGCCCGTCGCCGAGCTGACGACCTCCGGCCGCAGGTGCGGGCCGGTCTCGCCGGCGAGTTGGACCTTCCAGTCGTACTGGTCGCTCCACACATAGCCGTCGGACGCGCTGGCAGCCGGCGACCCGGGCGCCGCCAGCGTTCGGCCCACGGCAGCAGCCTGCTCGACGGCGCTCGTCCAGTGCTCGTGCCGGCGACCCGCCCAGCGAGCGACGTCGCCGATCGCGTACACCGACTCCGCCGACGTGCGACCGAACTCGTCGCACACCACGCCGTCGTCGACCTCGACGGCGCTGCCGTCCAGCCACGCGGTGTTCGGTACGACGCCGATGCCGACCACCGCCACATGCGCGGTCAGCTCGGTTCCGTCGTCCAGCACGACGACGGCGCGGTCGGGCACATCACGCACCGCCCGGACACCCACGCCAAAATGAGCCGTCACACCGTGCCGTGCGTGGACGGTGCACAACGTCTCGCCGAGCTCTCGACCAAGGCTGCGCTCGTAGGGGTTCGGCACGACGTCGACGACAGTCACCCGACACCCTCGGCCGTGCGCGGCGGCCGCGACCTCGGCGCCGATGTAGCCGCCACCGATCACGACGACGTCGACGTCCGGCTCGAGCGCACTGCGCAGCGCGCTCGCGTCGGCGAGTGTCCGCACGACGTGCGTGCGGCGGCTCGTCCAGGGACCGCGACGTGGTGTCGCTCCGGTGGCGATGACGCACTGCCCATAGCCGACGGCAGTGCCGTCGGCGAGCGACACCCGCCGGGCCACGGTGTCGATGCCCGTCGCCTCAACCCCGAGCCGCAGGTCGATCGAATGCTCGAGAAACCACGTCTCTGGACGCAACCGGATCCGCGCTTCGTCCCACTTGCCCGCCAGAAACTCTTTCGTAAGTGGCGGCCGGTCGCACGGCAGATGATCTTCCGCACCGAGGAGCAGCACGGACCCCGTATAACCAGCCTGCCGCAGCGCGTCGACCACCCGCACACCCGCGACCGAAGCTCCGACGACGACCGTGCCATACGCAGGGCGGGCGGAGGTCACCTCGCCGCTCGAAGCAAACGTAAGGACATCGCATCCACCTGTGTGTGACCTTCAAGGTGATTCGGAGCGTAATCCAGTGCTGTTTGATAAGCAACGATCCGCCTGGCTAGCATCGGCGTCATGGAACTGGGACGCCTTGGCGTATGGAGCATCGGGATCCGTCAGGTCGAGAACCCCGAGACGAGGGCAGCTGCCGCGGCGCTCGAGGAAGCGGGGTACGGCACGATCTGGTTCTCCGGAGGATCGGGCACGCGCGGCTTCGAAATCGGGCGTGGCCTGCTCGCTGCCACCGAACGCATCATCGCTGCGACAGGCATCACCTCGATCTGGGCCACGACCCCCGATCAGTCGAACGCCGGCTTCCGCGAGCTCGAGGACGAGTTCCCCGGACGCTTCCTGCTCGGCGTGGGCGTAAGCCACGGACCGATGGTGGACCGGCACAAACCTGGCCGCTACCAAAGGCCGCTTGCCAACACGGCGAACTACCTCGAGCGGCTGACCGATGTCCCACGTGATCGCCGCGTCCTTGCCGCCCTCGGCCCGAAGATGCTCGACCTGGCGGTGGCCGAGACTCTGGGCACGCATCCCTATCTGGTCACGCCCGAGATGACGGCCGGCACCCGCAAGCACGTCGGGGCGGCTCCACTGATCGCGGTGGAGCAGCACGTGGTCCTCGAGACCGACGCGGACACCGCGAGGGGTGTGGCACGTGCGCACCTGAAGGGGTACCTCGAGCTGCCGAACTACGTCTCCAACTGGCAACGCCACGGTTACGACGGATCCGACGTGGCCGACGGGGGAAGTCATCGGCTGGTGGACGACCTTGTCGCCTGGGGCGATGCCGCAGCCGTCGGCTCGCGGATCGCGGCCCAGTTCGAGGCGGGCGCGGACCACGTCTGTGTCCAGGTTCTGGGCGATCAGCCGCTGCCCGTGGCGCAGTGGCAGGCGATTGCCGCCGAGGTGCTCGGGACTTGACGAGCTGAGGTCCGAACTCGCTCAGAACGGCTGTCGTGTCGCCCGCACCACCGCTTCGCTGATCGCGTAGCCGGGCGGCTGGGCGGTCACGACGCCGATGGTCGCGGCGACGTCCTCGGCCGTGGCCCGCTGAACGTTGCGGAACGCGCCCCCGATCATCGCCGCCCTCACCTCCGGGTCGACGTGGTCGAGCAGCTCGGTGTCGACGGCGCCGGGCTGGACGACCGACAGCCGGATACCGTCCGTCGCCAGCTCCTGCCGGATCGCGTCCGTAAAGGCGGTGACGGCCCACTTGGATGCGTTGTAGACGGCGAAGGTCGCCCGCGTCGTGCGGCCGGCGATGGAGCCGACGTTGACGACGTCCGCGACGCCTCGCGGGCCTGCAGCGGCCTTGCGCAGGTGCGGGATGGACTCCTGGGTCAGGGCCATCATCGCGAGCACGTTCAGCTCAAACATCCGCCGCCAGTCAGCGGCAGGATTGGTCTCGAACGGTCCCAGCAGCATGACGCCGGCGTTGTTGACCAGCACGTCGAGCCCGCCGAAGTGCTCGACGGCTCTGTTGATGACAGCCCGTGCCTGCGCGTCGACGGTGATGTCCGCAGCCACCGGCAGCACATGGCTTCCCAGCTCGGTCGCGAGAGCCTCCAGACGATGAGCGCGCCGGGCGACCGCGACGACCCGGTCTCCTCGGGCCGCCATAATCCGAACCGTCGCGGCACCGATCCCGCTGCTGGCGCCCGTGACGATCGCGACTGCTCCCACGTTCGCCTGCTCCCGTCCGTCCTCAGCCACATCGGCCCGCCTGCCGAGTCCGACGTCCTACGGTTCATACCGGGCGACGAGGCCGGTGTCAGCCCGAGCGCCCAGCGCCCGCGGTGAAGTCACCGGGAGCTTCGCGACGCCGCAACTGGCACCGCCGCTGACCCACTCCGCCGTCGCGCCGTGCGCGATCTCGAAGTCGGGCGGGCGGTCCAACACGGGGCGTAGGCGCCTGGCAACGCCCATGGCCTCGACGAAGTTGGTGCTGGTTGTGATCGCGGACGTCGACGTTCGCGAGGATCTCCTCGACGGACTTCGTGGTCATTCCCCGACTCCTTCGGACGTGGCGACGCGTGGGCTGAACTTGACCGGTACCGACCTCAGCCCGTGCTGGTTGGTGCCACCGCCCCACACGACCTCTCCGTCGAGTTCGACGTCGGGCATGTTGTCCAGAATGAACTCCAGCCCCAGGCGCAACTCAATCTTGGCAAGCGGCTCGCCGATGCACCGGTGCCGCCCGCTGCCGAAGCTGAGGTGCTGGTTGTTCGGCCGGTCCGGAATGAACGTCTCGGGGTCCTCGAATCGGTCGGGATCGCGGTTCGCCGCGCCGTATACCAGCATGACCTTCTCGCCCGGACACATGTGGGTCTCGCGCATGCTGGTCTCTTCCGCGATCGTCCGGGCCATGTTCCACACCGGCGGATGCAGCCGCAGCGCCTCGTCAATCACGCTGTTGATCAGCGAGCGATCGTCAAGGAGCCGGTCCCGCAGGCCCGGTTCGGCGATGACGCGGTAAGCGAGCGTCGCGAGCCCGTTGACCGTCGTCTCGTGACCAGCGACGACGAGCAACTGCACCAAACCGAGCATCTCCGCCGGGGTGACGGGTTCGTCATCCTGGAGCTGAGCGTTCACGATCGCACCGAGAATGTCATCGACGGGCTTGCCCCGACGTCGCTCGATCTGAGACTCGAGGTACTTCTCGAGCTCGGCCGCCTTGGCTCGGGCGACCTCCGGCTTGCCGGTCGCGGCCAGGAACTCCTCCGCGAGGTTCCTGATGTGACGCCAGTCCTCGCCCAGCATGCCCAGGACGAGGCTGATCGCGAGGACAGGTACGGGGCGCGCGACGTCGACGACGAGGTCCGCACGACCCTTCTCCAGGACCGGCGCAAACGCATCGGTGATGATCCCGCGAATGCCCGGAACCCACTTCTGCAGCGCGGGCTCGGTGAAGTACGGCAACACCAGCTTGCGGAACTTCGTGTGCCGCGGCGGGTCGAGCTCGGCAGGGATCACCTTCATCGACGCGCCGGTGGGCGGAATCATGATCCCCTGCGAGACGGTGAAGTGCTCCCAGTCGCGCGAGGCGGTCACGATGTCGTCGTACTTGGTCAATGCCCAGAACCCGCCGAACGGCGGGCTCCAGGCCACCGGGCACGTGTCCCGCATCTGGTTCAGGGTCTCGAACAGGTGCTGGAGCAACTCGGGGTCGGTGTTGTCGAGCGGAAACGTCTCAGGGCGGGCGTCGGTCTCTGTCATGGGCAGTTCTCCGTATCGGAAACGTCGAGGTGGCGGCTCAGTCGAAGGTCAGCATGCCGCGCATGATCGTGCCGTTCAGCAGGTCGTCGTAACCCTCGTTCACCTGCTCGAGCGGGTAGGTCTTGGTGACGAGCTCGTCGAGCTTCAGAACACCGTTCTTGTAGAGGCGCAGCAGCTTCGGGATGTCGGCGAAGGCGTTCGAGCCGCCGAACACGTTCCCGACGACCTCCTTCTGCGACAGGATGAGGTCCACCAGGACGACGTCGGCGCTCAGCACGGTTGGCGAGGCCACGGACGTCAGGCAGGCGCGGCCGCCCTTGCGCGTCAGCAGCATGAGCGGCATCAGCATGTCGCCCGTCATGAGGCTCGCCGTCATGATCGTCTTGTCTGCCATCACACCGCGGGTCAACTCGGTGACGAGCGGCATCGCCTCGTCCATCGAGGCGACGGCGTGCGTGGCACCGAGCAGCTTGGCCTGCTCGCGACGGTATTCGAAGGGGTCGACAGCGACGATGACGTCGGCGCCCGCAATGCGAGCTCCCTGCACGGCACTCGAACCGACACCTCCCGTGCCGACGACGACGACCGTGTCGCCCGGTTCCACCTTCGCGCGGTGGACCGCAGCACCGAAGCCGGTGGTGACGCCACAGCCGACCAGCGAGGCGATCTCGAGCGGGATGTCGTCGTCGATCTTCACGCACGAGTCCTCGTGCACCACCGTGTACGGGGCGAACGTGCCGAGCATCGACAGCTGGCGCAAGCCCTGCCCGCGCGCGTGGACGCGAGCGACCTGGTCGCTGATGGGCAGACCCTCCATGATGATTGCGCCGTGGTCGCACAGCATCGACAGGCCCTGCGCGCACCACCGACAGTGGCCGCAGGCCGGCATGAAGGACATGACGACGTGGTCGCCTTCCTTTAGTCGACGCACGCCCGGCCCGACGGCCTCGACGACGCCCGCACCCTCGTGGCCGCCGATGATGGGCACACCGGTGGGGAGGTCACCCTTGACCCCGTGGTCGTCCGAGTGGCACAGGCCCGAGGATGCCAGCTTGATCCGGACCTCGCCGAAGTGCGGATCGTCGAGCTCGGTTTCCTCGACACTCCACGGGGTGTTGACCTCCCAGAGGATCGCGGCCTTCGACTTCATTTGTCCTCCTACGCGTTGCCGGACCCACGTGTGAGCGCACCCATAAGTTAGCAAACGTCGTTTGATTCAAACAAGCGGAACGGAGGATCTGTTCAAGGCTCCCGTTCAGCCGCTCGAACTGCACCCCGGCGCTCTCACACGGGCCCGACAAATCACCCGTTCCCAGCCCTTGGAGCAGCGCACCAGCAAGGAGGCGCGAGCGCCTCAGACGACGGCCCAGGCGTCATTGCCGAGACGCTCCTGTCGATGTCGGGGCGTTGATCATCGTCGGCCCTCCGCGACGATGGGGAACGACCTTCACGCGGTGAAACCACCGTCGACGGCCAGCACGGCGCCGGTGACCCAAGAGCTGGCCGGATCGATCATTAACCAGATCCACCGGGCGACTTCGCCCGGCTCGCCGACCCGTCCTGCGGGCACCATCGTGCCCAACTCGACGAGACGAGCCTCGATCTGCTCGGCAGTCAACCCCGTCCCCTGCCAGATCTCGGTTCGGCAAGTACCGGGTACGACCGCGTTCACGCGGATCCGCGGACCCAGCTCGCGTGCAAGGGAGCCAGTGGCGTGGGTCAGTGCGGCCTTCGATGCGCCGTACGCGACGCCCCGTGGCGTCGAGTTCACCCCAGCGCCGGAGGTCACGTTGACGATTACGGCGTGTGCGCTTTGTTCGAGGTGGGGGATAGCCTCCTTGATCAGTTTCAGAGGCCCGATGACGTTGACGGCGAACATGGTGTCGATCGCTTCGGCCTCCATCGTTGCCAGTGGACCGATGGTCGCGGTGCCGGCGTCGTTGATCAGCGCATCGAGACGACCGAACTCGCTGACCGCGGCGTGAACGATCGTGGCGGCCGAGTCCGGCAGGCCGATGTCGCTCGCAACGGTTCGGACCTCAGCCCCGCGCACGATACAGGCAGCGGCGGTGTCATCGAGCAGACCGAGGCGGCGACCGACAAGCACGAGACTATAACCGTGTTCGGCGAGGAGTTCGGCCGTGGAGCGGCCGATTCCGGTGCCAGCACCGGTTACGATTGCCACGGCCCGTTCCGACGTCATGGCCGAGCGCCGCAGGACGGCGACGACGCGTCGTGGAAGAGTTCTTCCGAGCAGATCAGACGGTTCTTGAACCGGAACACTGCGACGACTGGGTAGGTCGCGTCCGCCCCAGGTCGCCGTACAGTCCACAGACCGACCGCTTCTTGCCGTTCGTGATCTGCCCAGCCTCGGAAGCCCTCCGTCGTGAAGCGACCGGCCGGGGTTATCGAGTCGGCGTAATGCTGGCGTACGGCGTTCGCGCCGTCGTGCAGTCCCGTGCTCGCGGTTCCCCAGGTGACGTCGTCGGTCAGGGTCGCCATCACCCCGTCGACGTCTCCCTGTACCTCCAACTCCATGTGGTGGCGGATCAAGTCGATCATTTCGCTCGGGGTGAGTTCACTCACTGGACAGTTCTTCACAGTTCTTCCTGTTCGGCTAGTCGGGCTCTGATCCGGAGGCCGGTCGCCACGAGGCCGCCGTCGATGACGATGGATTCGCCGGTAATGAAGCGCGCGTCGCCACTTGCGAGGAACGTGACGACGTCCGCAATGTGTTCGGGCAAACCTCCTTCTGGCCAGGGCACGAGCGAGCCAAGTCGCCGGCGAGTTGCCTCTGGGTCTCGGCCGTCTCGAACGGCGATTCCCGTGAGGATGGCTCCAGGCAGCACCGTGTTGACGCGGATGCCGTGCGGGGCCAACTCGACCGCGGCGAACCTGGTTAGGCCGAGGATCGCGGCCTTCGCGGCGGTGTACGCGGCGGAGTGGCTGCCGCCTCCTGCGACGGCGGCGACCGATGCTGTGCTGATGATCGACCCACCGCGTCCGCCGGCCCTCATCGCGGCGCCCGCGTGCTTCATCGCGAGGAAGACGCTCCGGAGATCAATCCCCATGACCCGATCCCACTCCTCGACGGTGAGGTCGCACACCGGTGTCGCATCGCCGGCGATAGCCGCGTTGGCGAAGAAGCAGTCAAGGCCGCCGAACCGCGCCACTGTCCGCGAAACGACGTTGGACACAACGGCTTCGTCGGCAATGTCGCCTGGCACGAACAGGCACCGGCGCTTCAGGTCCGCATCGGCCAACGACACGAGGAACGCCTCGCCGGCCGCCTCGTCCAGGTCAACGACCGCGACGCTGGCACCGTCCTTCAGGAACCGCTCTGCAGTGGCCCGCCCCATTCCGCTGGCGCCGCCGGTCACGATCGCTACACGGTCCCGGAACCGGTCGGGAGTCGATTCCGACGAGCCGACCAACGCGCGAGGATTCGAGGCGTTCATTCGGCGAGAGGACGATCGCCGATCCAGTCGCCCTCGGACCACTTGATCGTGAAGTGTCGTTCCTTGATCTTCCAGGCTCCATCCACCCGCAGGTAGCGGTCGTGGTACCAACCAAGGTGATGGACGGTCCGCGGTGTTCCCTCGTCGACGCGAACCTCGAACAAGTCGACGTAGACCCGACCGCTCGCTTGATCGCCGGTAACCTCGAAGTAGTGATTTCCGTTCTGGTGCATTGTCGCCAGGAGGGGAGCGTGAATGTGCTGGGCGTCCTCGACCATCTCTTCGGCGCTGTGATAGGTCAGCAGACTCTTCTCGACTCCGACCGTCGACAGGTCGTAGGTGATGGTGGGCTCGGGAGCCCACACCGACCGGACGAGGTCGTAGTCGCGGGAATCCAGGCCCTTCGAGTACCGGGTCGTCAGCTGATGAAGCTCGACCCAGTCCTCCGGGCCAATGGTTTCGGTTTCCACGATCCGACTCCTACTCTGTTGACATGGCCTGCCAACTGGCAGGGACTGCCTAACGTTGATAGATTACGAGTGTGGTCGAACCGTCACGCGTGCGCAAGCGGCTCCAAGCAAGGGATGGGCTGGCGTTTGCCGCATTGACCTTGTTCGAGCGACATGGGTTCGACAACGTGACGGTGGCCGACATAGCTTCGGCGGCCGAGCAATCCCCTCGCTCCTTCTTTCGATACTTCGGCGCGAAGGAAGATGCCGTCTTCCACGACGTGCCCGAGCATCTGAGCGTTCTCCTTGCGACTATCAGCGCCCGGCTCGACGAAGGAGAACCACCGTGGCCGGCGGTGCCTGCCGCGCTGGCGGACCTCATAAGGAACCAATACCAACGTCCCGGGCTGGCGCGACGACGACTCAACCTCTGGCAGCGCGAGCCAGCCCTGCGAGCTCGTTGGGCCGAGATGTCCGCCCAGTGGGAAACTGCAATCGCCGAGGTCGTCTCCGCACATCGCTGCTCCTCCCGCCGAGACATTGCATTCGCTCGAGCGGTCGCCATCGCCGGCGTCGGCAGCTTCCGAGTGGTCGTCACTACTGGGCCCGAAAACGACGCCGACGACTTCCTCACCCAGGTCAACGACGTAGTGGAGACGCTCGGTCGCGGTTTGACAACGTCGCCCCTCTAAACAACGTGCTGGACGCAACGTCGCGAAGGTCGCTCGTCGGCAGCGCCGATGAGCGCGCCGCCAAAGGGGCGGGTGGACTGTTCGCGGCCTCGGCCACCCAAGTCGGCGACGGAAGGCTGAATGGGATTGGCGCCGGCAGCGTGTGATCGGGTTGGGGAGACGACGGGCGGGGCGGCCCTTGATGAGCGTCGAGACCAACGTTTGTCTCTATGCCACGGACGGCTCGCCCCGACCGTCTGCTGGATGCGTCGCGACTCGTTGTCAGGCGGCGAGGGGTGCCGGCATCACGGGCGGGTGCCGTGGGTGGCGACGGTGGGGTCTCAGGCTTGGCACGTGGTGATCACCGCCTGCAAGTGGCGCAGGATGGCGGCGGCGATGACGGTCTGTGCCTGGGCCGGTCGCAACCGGTTGTGCTCGCGCGTGGTGAGGTACTGGTAGCGGGCGCCGTAGACGGGTTGGCGCGTTTCGCAACCCTGACCGCGTGCCACGCGGCGAGGCGCAGCTGGACATCTCACTGTTGTGCATGGGCGTTGAAGTCAGTGGGAACGCTTCGATCGTGCGACAGCCAGCGCCTACCGCTAGTTGATCGCAGTGAAGCGCCCCAGGTTCCTTGCCGCATCTTTCTGAGTTGGAAGGATGCGAACCGTGCCGAAGAAGATCGATCCGAAGGTCAAGGCGCGCTGCGTGCGCATGGTGCTTGACCATCTCCAGGAGTCCGCGACGTTGACGGCCGCTGCTGAGGCGGTGGCCAAGCGTGAGGGCGTCGGGAAGGAGTCCGTGCGGCGCTGGGTGGTCCAGGCCCAGATCGATGGCGGGCAGCGCCAGGGGCCCCACGAGCGAGGAACTGGCCGAGATCAAGGAACTCAAGGCCAAGGTCCGCCGGCTGGAGGAGGACAACGAGATCCTTCGCCGGGCTTCCATTTTCTTCGCGGGGGAACTCGACCCCCGCAAGCGGTGATCGTCACGTTCATCGACGCGATGCGCGCCGAGGGCCACGCGGTCGAGTCGATCTGTCGAGATCTGTGCGAGCAGGACTGCCAGATCGCCGCGCGGACCTACCGCCTCTGGCGCAGGCGGACCGGCCGGTTGCGGCCCGGGTCGTCAGCGACGCCGTCGTCGAGGACCAGGTCCGGCAGCCGGCCTGGACCGTCGATGAGCACGGCTGCCGCCGGCTCACCCCGGAAGGCCGGTATGGGCGCCGGAAGATGACCCGGCTGGTGCGCCGGACAATTCCCGACGCCTCGCCGGGCTCGGTGGACCGGGCGATGCGCGCCGTTGGCCTGCAAGGGGTTCGCCGGTCCAAGGGCATCCGCACGACGATCCCGGCCAAGGACTGCAAGCGGGCCGGTGACCTGCTCAACCGCGACTTCACCGCACCCGCGCCGAACCGCAAGTGGGTCATGGACTTCACCTACTGCCGCACCTGGGTCGGGTTCGTCTACGTCGCCTTCATCGTCGACGTGTTCGCCCAGAAGATCGTGGCCTGGCACGCGTCCACCGTGCGTGACGCCGACCCGGTGCTCACGCCGCTGAAGATGGTGATCTGGCAGCGCGGCCGCGAGGGCCACCCGATCACTCCGGGCGAGTTGATCGGTCATTCCGACGCGGGCCGGCAATACACCGCGATCCGGTTCACCGAGCACCTCGAGCTCGAAGGCGGCCGGCCCTCGATCGGCTCGGTCGGCGACGCCTACGACAACTGCCTGATGGAGTCGATCATCGGCCTGTTCAAGACCGAGTGCATCCGCACCACGGTCTTCCACGCCGGGCCGTACCGGACCATCAGCGACGTCGAGGTCGCCACCGCCGGCTGGGTCGATTGGTACAGCCAGCGGCGCCTGCACAGTAGCCTCGGCTACCTCAGCCCGGTCGAGTACGAGACAGCCCGCTACGCGACCCTCAACCGAGAGCCGCAACCCGCATGAGAGCGGCAGAGAACCTCGGGCGCTTCAACTCGATAACGCAGACGTTCATGACCGGCACGTCAATCCCGGTCGACGGCGGGGCCCTCCTGGTCTGATGTAAGGCGAATAGGTCGGAGACTGCACGGCCGGTCCGGAGCCCGCCCTTCCGAAGGCCGGCGTTGCGAAAGTGCGTACGGGACAGGAACTGCCCGTGGGCCGGGTGGGCTCGTAGGAACTCAGACCGGCTTCACCAACCTTCGACCGTGCAGACCCAGGTGTTAAGCGTGCTGTATCGAAGTCAGAATTCGGCAGGCGCCGTTCGAGGTGCCGAGCAAGAGAACGGGCCGAGCCGGACGTCAGCGGGCGAGCAGCAGGGGGAGGCCGTGCTCGAGGGACAGGCAGTCGGAGTCGAGGTAGTCGACGTAATGGATGATCAACGCTTCTTGCGTCTGCGGCCGGGTCCGGGAGCTGTGCGTGTGGCTGAGGACCAGGTGCACGAGCGCGAGTGGCAGAGCGTGCGTCCAGGCAAGAAAGGCGCCGTACACCCCGTGCTGGATGAGTTCGCCGGCGGTCGAGCGCACCGCGCCCGACGCGGTGGGCCCCGGCTCGTACTCCCAGAGCTTGCTGACGTCGTGCAGCAGCGCGCCGGCGAGCAGGACGTCGCGATCCACCCGGATCCCGTGAACGTCGCCCATCGTGTCGGCGGCCTGCAACGCGAAACGAGCGACGCTGCGGGTATGTGGGACGAGACGGCGTTGGCCCACATCAACATTCTTCGGAACGTCCTCCAGACGTTCCCACGCACTCTCCTGCCAGCACGACAACCAGATGTCGCGTACGGCGTCTCGCAGCGCGGCGTCGGCGATCAGCGCGATCTCGGGCAGCAGTTCGTCCACCCGCGATCGGCGGTCCTCTGCGGCCGCCGCCTCACTCACGCGCGCCGGCCGACTGCCGCACCGCGGCGGCCACCGCCGGCGCCACCGACGGATCGAAGACACCGGCGATGACGTAATTCGGGTTGAGCTCCTCCGGCCGGACGCAATCGGCGATCGCCACCGCTGCCGCCACCAGCATCTCCTCCGTGATCTCCCGGGCACCGATGTCGAGCAGGCCGCGAAACATTCCTGGGAAAGCCAACACGTTGTTGATCTGGTTGACGTAGTCGCTTCGACCGGTCGCGACGACCGCGGCGTACCGGCCGGCCTCGGCCGGGTCGATCTCCGGGTCGGGATTCGAGAGAGCGAAGACGACCGCACCTGGCGCCATGGTCGCGATGTCATCGGCGACGAGGAGGTTGGGCGCGGAGACGCCGATGAAGACGTCGGCATCGACCAGGCCGTCGTGCACGTTGCCCGTGAACCCGCGTTCGTTGCTGTGCACGGCGATCCAGCGCTTGTACTTGTCGAGGTCCGTCCGCCCGGTGTGCACCGCTCCGACCCGGTCGAAGGCCACGATGTCGCTCACGCCGCGAGCCAGCAGCAGGCGGATGATCGCCTGCCCGGCCGCGCCCGCACCGGACACGACCACCCGGACGCCGGCCATCGGCTTGTCGACGACCTTGAGGGCGTTGATCAGTGCGGCCAGGACCACGATCGCCGTGCCGTGCTGGTCGTCGTGGAAGACCGGGATGTCCAGGCGCTCGCGCAACCGCCGCTCGATCTCGAAGCAGCGGGGCGCCGCGATGTCCTCGAGGTTGATACCGCCGTACACCGGCGCCAACGCCTCGACGATGCGGACGATCTCGTCGGTGTCCTGCGTATCCAGGCAGACCGGCCAGGCGTCGACCCCGCCGAACTGCTTGAACAGGGCGGCCTTGCCCTCCATCACCGGGAGCGCCGCAGCCGGACCGATGTTGCCCAAACCGAGTACCGCCGAGCCGTCGGTCACGACGGCGACTGTGTTGCGCTTGATGGTCAGCCGCCGGGCGTCGGCCGGCTCCGCCGCGATTGCAAGGCACACCCGCGCCACGCCCGGCGTGTAGGCCCGAGCGAGATCGTCGCGATGGCGCAGCTTGATCTTGGGCGTCACCTCGAGCTTGCCGCCGAGATGCATCAGGAAGGTCCGGTCGGACTTGGCCCGAACCCGCACGCCGGGCACGTCGCCGAGCGCCTTCTCGATCGCGTCGGTGTGGGCGGTGTCCGAGCAGTCGCAGGTCAGGTCGACGACGATGTCGGTATGCCCCGACTCGACGACGTCGAGCGCGGTGAGCACCGCGCCGGCCTCGCCGACCGCGCCGGCGAGCAAGCCACTGGCGTTGGGCACGGCGGGCGATTGGACGCGGAAGGTGCAGGAGTAGCCGGGGCTGGGGGTAGGCACGAGGGCTCCTTCGGTAGGGGAGGTCAGAACGCGTATCGGCGCATGCCGCCGTCGACCGGGATCACGGTGCCCGAGACGAAGCTCGCGGCCTCAGAGACGAGGAAGAGCGCGACGTTAGCGACCTCGTCGGGCTCGCCGAAGCGCCCGAGCGGGATGTCCATGTTGGCGATCTCGGCCGCCTCGGCCTCGGCGGTCGGGTACAACCGCGACAACTGCTCACTGTGGATGCGGCCGGGTTGGATGCAGTTGACCGTGACGCCGTGGCGCCCGACGACCCGCGAAATGCCCTTCGACCACGCATGGATCGCGGCCTTGGCCGCGGCAGCGCCGCTGACATGCGGTGGCTCTGACGATCCGGTCAGGTTGACGACCCGACCCCAACTGCGCTCCTGCATCGGACCGACGAGTTCGTGAGTCAACTCGCGGGTGCGCCAGAAGTTGATCGTCATGGCTTCGTCCCATTGCTCGCGGCTGGCGTCCATCGGGAACCGGCGAGCACCCCCGCCGCATTGATGAGGATGTCGATCGGACCGACCAGGTCGGCCGCCTGCCGGGCCAGCTCGAACGTCGCCTCGGACTCGTACAGGTCGTAGAACAGCGCACTTATCGATCCGGCTTCGAACGACTTCGCCTCGGCCGCTATCTCGTCGATGAGCTCGGTGCGACGGGCCGCGGCGACGACCGTGGCGCCCTCGCGGGCGAGGGCGAGGGCGATGCGGTTGCCGATGCCCTTGCTCGCGCCGGTGACCAGTGCCGTGCGCGAACGCAGACCGAGATCCATGCGGGCCGTCCAATCTGGGAGCAACAGTCGGGGAACGAGTGGGTGAGATCGGCGCCGGGAGCGCCCGCGCGCTCAGTCCGGAGGTAACACGGTGACGCGCTCTGTGGGCAGGTGCACCTGAACCGAATCATCGGGGCCCAGCATCGACCAGCGTTGCACCGGGACACGGAAGTCCTGGCCGGCCACGCTCAACATGAGCTCGACCTGGGCGCCGAGGTAGGTGGCTGACACGACCGTGCCGGTGACGACGTTATTGCCGCCGCTGTCGGCCGGGCGCACCACGACGTCGACCGGCTTCACCGCCAGTACGGCCGGATCGCCGACCCCGAGCGGCCGCGGCGCGATACCGGTCACCACCGAACCGTCGGTCAACTTGACGGTGGCTTCGGAGCCCGACAGCGCGATGACGTGACCGTCGACGAGGTTGGAGGCTCCCACGAAGGACGCGACGTAGACGGAGTCTGGGTGGTCGTAGATCTCACGCGGTGAGGCGATCGAGACAACGTTGCCCCCCGCCATGACCACGACCTGGTCGGAGACCGACATGGCCTCCTCCTGATCGTGGGTCACGTAGATCGTCGTGATCTTGACGCGCTCCTGGAGCTGCTCCAGCTCGAGGCGGGTCTGCCGGCGCAGCGCGGCGTCGAGGCCGCTCAACGGCTCGTCGAGCAGGAGGAGCTTGGGCCCGAAGACCAGCGCCCGGGCGAGTCCCACTCGCTGCTGCTGACCGCCGGAGAGTTGGGAGGGATACCGGTCGAGAAGGTGGCCGAGCCCCACCATGGCCGCCGCGCGCTGCACGGCATCCTGCATCGCACTCTTGCCCATGCGTCGCACCTTGAGCGGGTAGGCGATCTGGTCCCCGATCTTCATGTGCGGCCAGAGCGCATACGCCTGGAAGAGCATGCCGATCTCGCGAGCCTCGGCCGGCACCATCCTCCCGCGCCCGGCCACCTGACGACCGCCGATCCAGATTTCGCCCGCATCGGGCTTGTCGAGCCCGGCGAGCAGGCGCAGCGTGGTGGTCTTGCCGCTACCGCTCGAGCCGAGCAGGGTGCACACGCTGCCCTCGGGGATGTCGAAGGAGATCCCGTCGAGGACCTTCACCGATCCATAGCTGCGTTCGAGGCCTGAGACGCGCACGCCGCCGTTCGGGACGTCCTGGTTCGGCACCGTCGAGCTCCGCTTCTGCTGGGTGGTCCTGCCGGACGAAAGTCGGGTCGGCACGGTTGGTCAGCTCCCCTCGACGGCGGCGACCGGGATAGGTCGCACGCGGACGGTTCCACGGGCGCCGCGATCCGTCGCGCGCGTTCCGAGCCGGGCCAGACCGACGAAGGCGCAGATCAGGACCAGCGGGACCACGAGTGCGACGACGTTCAGCGCCGACAGCATCGGATAGCCGCCCGACACGTAGAACGTGAATGACACGTTCGGCACGACCGAGGTGTTGCTCGGGACGAGGAAGATGATCGCGCCGAGCTCGCGGTAACTGAAGACGAAGACGACCGACGCCGAGTAGAGCATCGCCGGCCGCACAATAGGGATCAGGATCGAGCGGACCGTGCGCCCCAGGCTCGCGCCGCTGAGCCGGGATGCCTCCAGCAGCTCGTCCTGCACTTGGATGAGAGCGCTGGACAGCACCCGCATGGTGATCGGCAGGAAGACGATGACCTCGGCGATGTACATCATGTACGGCGTGCCGTAGATCGTCTTCGCCAGCCCGGGCACCGACAGCGCGGTCAGCAACAGCCCCACCGAGTACACCAGAGCCGGCACCGCGATCGGGGCCATGGCGATCAGCTCGGCGAGCCGCCGGAAGCGGCTCTTCGACTTGAGCGCCACCACGGCGAGCACGCCGCAGAGCAGGACGACACCCAAGGCGACCAGCGCACCGAGGATCGTGCTGGTCACGATGCCGCTGAACACCTCGTGCGTGGTGAAGACCTGCTCGTAATTCTTGCCTGTGAAGTGCTTGAACGGGTTGCCGTTGACCGCCGAGTAGAACGGGACCAGCGACGTCAGGATCGTGACGACGAGGGGGGCGACGAACCCGAGCAGCCCATAAATCACCGTGAAGATCGTCATCGCCCAGCGCAGGCCGCGATTCCGGAGCAGCTCGTGAACGTGCCCCCGGCCGGAGATCGCCACGAACCGTCGCTCGTTTCGGGTCGCCAGCATGTAGAGGACGACCATGACGGCCGTCAGGAGCAAGTACAGCGATCCCTGGGCGGCCGCGGTGTTCAGGCCCGAAAGCGGCGAATTCACCAGCTGGTAGATCTGCGACATGAACGTGTGGATGTCGGCCGGTGTCCCGATGATGACCGGTGTCTCGAACGCCGACGCGATGACGATCACCAGCAGCGTCACCGCCGAGAGCAGCGCGGGGCGGATGGTCGGCAGGACAACCCGGAACAGCGTCCGCCCCAATTTCGCACCCGACATCCTGGAGGCGTCAAGCAGCGAACGGTCGATGCCTTCCATGGGCGTCAGCATGATCACGTATGCCATAGGCGCCGAGAAGACTCCGGCCACGCAGATCATGCCGAACATCGAGAAGACGTTGAAGACGTTCGCGTGGAGGCCGAAGGCGTCCCGGAACATCATGTTGATCAGCCCCGTCTTGGGGCTGAACAGGATGACCCAGGCGGGGTCCTTGACCAGCGGTGGGAGGATAAGCACCAGTAGCGGCACGATGCGGAAGACGGCGCGCCCCGGGATGTTAACGGAGGTCACGGCGAAGGCCAGCGTCGTGCCGAGCGCGACCGCGAGCAGCGCTCCGCCCGCGGTGAAGATCAGGGTGTTGTAGAAAGCCGTCCGGACGGCGGGGTCATCGACGAGCGCCTTGTAGTGCTCGAACGTGGCTGGCCCCCTGAACAGGCCGAGCTTCGTCTGCAGCCCAAGGATCACCAGGCAGGCGATCGGCACCGTGACCGCGGCCGCCAGCACCAGCATCACGAGCCCGATGCTCAGTTGATATGCGCGTCGAACCATGGGATCTGCGTGTTCCTGCCCTCGTAGAAGATGGTCGTGCTGGCGGGCTGTCGTCGTTGCGGTCGCGTGGGCCGGGGACGGGCCGGGCCGGGCCGGGCCGGCGGGGTGGTTCCCGCCGGCCCGGAGTCGTTCAGCTGCCGAACACCTGCTTGTAGACGGCGTTGTAGGAGCTCGGGTCGGCGAGGTAGTCGCCGAGGGCCGAGAACGAGGCCACCTTGATGTTCGACGGCACGCTCACCTTGTCGGCCCCGGGCACGTTCGCCACCACTGGCGTGCGCCCGGACGAAGCGACCGCCTGCTGCCCCGCGGTCGAGAGCACCCAGTTGATCCAAAGCGCGGCCATCGCCGGGTGCGGCGCCTTCGCTGCCACCTCCTGGGCGATCACCTGTGGCACGACGCCGCTGGAATCCTGGTTGTAGAAGTCCACCTTGACCGGCGTGTCCGAGCTCTGCCCGATGTAGTCGTGGTAGCCACAGATGCACAACGGACGGTCTCCGCGCACCACGGCGTCGTAGGACGACGACGAGCTGTCAGTGAGTTCCGGGGAGTTGGCCTTCAGCTTCTTCAACCAGTCCGCCCAACCCGAGCCGAGAACCTGCTTCATCGCGGCCATCGTCAGCCCGCCCGGACCTCCGAGCGCCGGATTGTCGAGGACGAGCTTCCCGGCCCACTTCGAGTCGGTGAGATCCTTCAGGTCGGCCGGTCCGCCGCCGCGGAGCTCCTTCGTGTTGTAGAGGAGCACGTACGGGAACGAGATCACCGAGTGGTAGAGGTGCTTCGGGTCCTGCAGAGGTTGCTCGACATTCGCGTCGTTGGGCAGCTCCACGGCGGCGACCGCGCCCTGTGTGGTGAACTGCTGGACCTGAGTGATGTAGATCGACCCGACATCGACGTTGTGAACGCCCGCACTCACCTCGGTGGCCCACTTCGCCGCCGCGGCCGGGGGCTCCAACCCGGTGGCGTTGACCTTCGCCCACGGGTACGCCTTCTCGAAGCCCTTGACCAAGAAGGACGCGAACTCGGGTGCCTCGTACACGTTGACCGTGCCTTCCTTCTTCGCCGCGGCGACGAGGCTCGCCTCGTCGCTCCACGTCTTCACCGCACCGGCGGACGCACTCGAGCCTCCGCCGCCGGCGCCGGCTCCCCCGTCACCGCCACCGCTCGAGGAACCGTCCGATGATGAACAGCCGGCCAACGCCGTAATCAACGCGGCGCCCGTCGCGAGCGGAGCGATGAGCGCCCGCTGCCTTGCCCAGCGTGACCTCACGTGTTTCACCTTCCGGACGGACTCGGCCCGACCTGGGCCGAGCGGGATTCCAACTGCCATGACCGGCAGCCGGGTATTACGCCAGCCCGGCCTGCCGGGCCAGTTCATCGATCTCCGGGTTGTGCAGAGCAAGTAGCTCGTCGACGAGCCGCTCGATCTCGGTGTCGTCGGGCATGAGGTACGGCTCGCGGAGACCGCCCGCTCCGCCCGGCAGCCGAAACGCCCTGAGCGCCATCTTGATCCAGCGGGCGGAGCTCGGCTTCCAGCGTTCGCAGATGCGGGTGATGCGCTTGAGGTCCGCGTATGCCGCGAGGGCGTCTTCCGTGTTGCCCGCGGCATAGGCGTCGGCGTAGCGACGCGTCGTCTTCGGCACCAGGTTGGCTTCCTGCACATCGATTCCGCGGGCCCCCAGACCGAGGGTGTTGAAACTGCCGTCGTAACGCACGATGACGTCCAGCTCGCGGGTCAGCGCGTCGCACAGCTGGACGAAGTAGGAGTCCCCGACGACCCCGCTGAGGATGATCGCGACGACCTGCGGGTACCGGTTCGCGACGGTGGCGAGCACGGTCGGCGTCGGTGAGTAACCGAGGCTGGCGTGCGGGCAGAGCGACACCGGATGGTCCACGGCGGTGAGCACGCGGTCGAAGTAGCGCAGGTACTCGGCGTCGGTCGGCCGGTAGCCGTGCAACCCGTACGGGCCGTAGACGTTGCAGAAGTCGACGCCCGCATCCGCGGCCAGCCGCGCATGCTCGATCGACGCGCGTGCGGTGAACTGCTCAGGTTGGTTGGACGCGACGAGCGCCCGTCCCTTCGCGACCTCTACCCCGATCGCATACACCCGGGCCAGCTCGTCCCAGTCCAGGGCGCCGCCCTCGCCGGATCCGCAGCTCGCCAGCAGGACGCCGACGCCGGCATCCACGAGGCGTTCCAGGTGCAAGCGCAGCGCGCCTTCGTCGAGGCGGCCGTCGGCGTCGAAGGTGGTGGCTGAGCGCGCCGTCACCAGGACGGATCGCGATGCCGTCGGTGCGGTCAGGCGCGACACGTCCACACTCCTCTCGACCTGGTCTGGCCCTCCGCGCTCACCCCAAGAGCGCCCGAGAGAGAGCCATACTTCTCACAATGCGGAATCTCATTTCCAATGGACGACAGCATCGCTCAGCTCGCCAAAGTCGTCAAGAGCGGATTTCCGTCAGCGGATCGCACTGATCAAAGCGTTGCACCGGTTCGAGCGCGACTGATACGTTCCGCCATACAGATTGCTGATTCCGTATAATGGAAGGACGATCATGAGCGAGACGCTCCTGTCCGGCATCGAGATCACGGCTGACGCCGGACGGGCGCAGGAGGAGATCCTCACTTCCGACGCCCTTCAATTCCTCGCCGCGCTGCACCGGCAGCACGGTGCTCGGCGGCTCGAGCTGCTTACTGCGCGGGCCGAGCGGCAGCGGGCCATCGCCGCCGGCGGCCGCCTCGACTTCGATCCCGGGACCGCGCAGGTCCGCGCGGCCGACTGGCGCGTGACTCCGCCCGCCGCCGGCCTCGAGGATCGCCGGGTCGAGATCACGGGCCCCACCGACGCCAAGATGACGATCAATGCACTGAACTCGGGCGCCCGGGTATGGCTCGCCGATTTCGAGGACGCCAACACACCGCTCTGGGAGAACATGGTCCAGGGCCAACTGAACCTGCGTGACGCACTGGACGACGCACTCGTCTTCATCAGCCCGGAGGGCAAGGAGTATCGGCTCCGGCCCCGCGAGGAGCGGGCGACGATCGTCGTGCGCCCGCGCGGCTGGCACCTTCCCGAGAAGCACCTCCTCATCGACGGCGAGCCGGTCTCCGGCAGCCTCTTCGACTTCGGCATGTACTTCTTTCACTGCGCCCGCCGCCAGCTCGCCCACGGTCAGGGCCCGTACTTCTACCTGCCCAAGCTGGAGAGCCGCTTCGAGGCGAGGCTATGGAACGACGTCTTCGTGCAGGCGCAGGATCTGCTCGGCATCCCCCAGGGCACCATCCGCGCCACCGTCCTGATAGAGACCATCCCGGCCGCGTTCGCGATGGACGAGATCCTCTACGAACTGCGCGACCACTCCGCCGGTCTCAACGCCGGTCGCTGGGACTACCTCTTCAGCCTGATCAAGGTGTTCCGGGGCGCCGGCGAGGAGTTCGTGCTGCCCGATCGCAACGCCGTGACCATGACCGCGCCCATGATGCGGGCGTACACGCGCCTGCTGGTGCACACCTGCCACCGCCGGGGAGCGCACGCGATCGGCGGCATGGCCGCGTTCATCCCCAGCCGCCGCGACGCCGAGGTCAACGAACAGGCCATGGCCAAGGTCCGCGACGACAAGACCCGCGAAGCCGGCGACGGCTTCGACGGCTCCTGGGTGGCCCATCCCGATCTCGTCCCGCTCTGCGACGAGGTGTTCACCGGCACCCTCGGCGAGCGCCCCAACCAGCTGGACAAAGCGACCGACCCGGTCGTCGTGTCGGCCGGGGAGCTCCTCGACGTGCGCTCGACCCCGGGCGAGGTGACGTCGGCCGGGCTGCACGCCAATATCAGCGTCGCCCTTCAGTACCTGGCGTCGTGGTTGCGCGGCACCGGAGCGGTCGCGATCTTCAACCTCATGGAGGACGCAGCGACGGCGGAGATCTGCCGCTCGCAGATCTGGCAGTGGGTGAACAACGGCATGCGATTGAGCGACGGCACCGAGGTCACCCGGGAGCTCGTCCGCGAGGTGGTCACCGAGGAGCTCGGCAAGCTCGGAGACGCCGACGGCTTCGACGAGGCCAGGCGCCTGTTCGAGGAAGTCGCCCTGGCCGAGGAGTTCGTCGACTTCCTAACCCTGCCGGCCTACGAACGCATGCCGTAGCACGAACGGGAGGGTCGTCTCCGCATGGACCGGGCAGTCATCGAGGCGTTGACCGGCGTCGTCGGCGCCGCCAACGTCATCACCGACCGGCAGGAGCTGCGGACCTACGAGTGTGACGGGCTCACGGTCTACCGTTCGGTCCCGGACGTCGCGGTGCTGGTCCGCGATGCCAGGCAGGTCGCCGCCGTCGTCGCCGTCTGCCGCGTGCACCGCGTTCCGTTCGTGGCCCGCGGGGCCGGCACCGGCCTGTCCGGTGGCGCCCTGCCCGTCGCCGACGGCGTTCTCGTCGTGATGGCCCCGCTGCGCGAGATCCGGGAGATCGACCCGGGGAACCAGCGGGCCGTCGTCGAGCCCGGCGTGGCGAACCTGGCCATCACTCGCGCGGCCGAGCCCCTCGGCTATTACTACGCCCCCGATCCATCCAGCCAGCAGGTCTGCTCCATCGGCGGCAACGTCGCCGAGAACTCCGGCGGTGCGCACTGTCTCAAGTACGGGTTCACCACCAATCACGTCACCGGGCTCACGGTGGTGACACCGGACGGCGAGGCGGTTGCGCTCGGCGGCGGCAAGACGCTCGACCCGCCGGGCTATGACCTCGTCGGCGTGTTCGTCGGCTCGGAAGGCACACTCGGTATCGCCACCGACATCACCGTCCGCCTCACGCGCACCCCGGCCGCGGTGGTCACCATGCTCGCCGGCTTCGCCACTACAGACGAGGCCGGCGCGGCGGTGTCGGCGATCATCGCGGCCGGCGCGGTTCCGGCCGCGATCGAGATGATGGACGCCCTGGCCATCGAGGCGGCCGAGGCCGCCGTGCGATGTGAATACCCGGCCGGTGCCGGAGCTGTCCTCGTCATCGAGCTCGACGGCCCCCACGAGGAGGTGGCCGATCTGACGCCGCAGATCGAGCGCCTCTGCCACGAGGCCGGTGCGTTCGAGATCCGGACGGCCGCCGACGCCGACGAGCGAGCCCGCATCTGGCGCGGCCGCAAGTCCGCCTTCGCCGCCGTCGGCCGGATCAGCCCGGACTACATCGTGCAAGACGGCGTCATTCCCCGCACAGCACTCGCCGAGGTGCTGCGCGAGATCGAGGCGCTCGCCCGCGAGCGGGGCGTCCGCGTCGCCAACGTCTTCCACGCCGGTGACGGCAACCTGCATCCGCTCGTCCTCTTCGACGACGCCGTCGAAGGCGCGGCCGAGCACGCCGAGGCCGTGTCCGGTGCCATCCTCGAGACCTGCGTCCGGCTCGGGGGATCGATCACGGGAGAGCACGGCGTGGGGATCGACAAGGCGAAGTACCTGCCGGCGATGTTCACGACCGACGACCTCGACACGATGCATCGGCTGCGCTGCTCATTCGACCCCGCCGGGCTGGCCAACCCGGGCAAGGTGTTCCCGACGCCCCGCCTGTGCGGCGAACCGCCGCGGCGGCGCAGCGACGCGCACCCGCTTCAGCAGGCCGGCCTTGCGGAGCTGTTCTGATGACCGCCACGGCCGACGTGGTGGACCAGCTCGTCGCGGTCTGCGGGGCCGACAGGGTACGGCCGGGCGGACCGGACGATGTCATTGCCGGGGTCCCCGCCGGCCTCGTCGCGCGGCCGCTCGACACCGAGACGATGGCCGGCACCATCCGGGTGGCCCAGCGCCTCGGACTGCACGTGCTCCCTCGTGGAGCGGGAACCAAGTCGGACTGGGGACGCCCGCCGGCGCGGCTGGACCTGCTGGTCGACCTCGGCGGGTTGGACCTGCTGGTCGAGCACGCGCCGGGCGACCTGATCGTCCGGGTCGGTGCCGGGATGCCACTGCACCGGCTGCAGACCGAGCTCGCCCGAACCGGGCAGTGCCTCGCAGTCGACGAGGTCGTGCCGGGCTCCACCGTCGGGGGCGCGATCGCGACCGGGCTCTCCGGTCCCCGACGGATGCAGTACGGAGCAGTCCGCGATCTGCTGATCGGCGTCACCGTGGTCCGCGCCGACGGAGTGGTCGCCCGCAGCGGCGGTCGGGTCGTCAAGAACGTGGCCGGCTACGACCTCTGCAAGCTGTATACCGGCTCGTACGGGACGCTCGGCGTCATCACCGAAGCGACGTTCCGACTGCACCCGATCCCGCCTGCGACCGCCTGGGTGACCGCCTCGCCAGGCGAGCCCGGCGAGTTGGAGCATCTGCTCGCCGTGCTCGTCGCCTCGCCGCTCGCCCTGTCCGCCCTGGAGGTGGAGCGGACCGGCACCGGGCGTCCGGTCACCGTCGTGGCGGCAGTGGAGGGCTCACCGACCGGCGTCGCCGCCCGGGCCGAGCATCTGAGCACGCTGCTCGGGGGCGGCCGGCTGCTCACTGCACCTCCACCCACCTGGGGAACGCTTCCGGGTACCGCGACGGTCCGCCTGACCACCGAGCTCGGCACCGTCGCCTCGGTCCTGCGCGAGGTCGACGACCTGGCCGCGCGCCTGAGGCTCGACGTCGCAGTCCGCGGCTCGGCCGGCTCCGGTGTCCTCCACGCCGGCCTGCCCGACGAAGCGCCGGTCGACCGGATCGGTGCGTTCCTCGACGGCGCGCGCGAGGTCGCCCGTCGCGGCGGTGGCTTCGCCACCCTGCTGCGTGCCTGTCCTGAAGTGAGCACTGCTCTCGACGTGTGGGGGCCGGTGCCCGGACTGGCGTTGATGCGCCGCATCAAGCACAACTTCGATCCGGACGGGTTGTTCTCCGCCGGCCGATTCGTAGGCGGTATCTGACGTGACGGACGGACTTCCCTTTCCCGAGGCTTCGCTCGGCAGTGCTTTCGACGAGGACCATCCGCCGCGCCTGGACCTGCTCAGCGACTGCGTTCACTGCGGCTTCTGCCTCTCCAGCTGCCCGACGTACTCCGTCCTGGGTGAGGAGATGGACTCCCCCCGCGGGCGCATCGACCTCATGCGCCAGGCCACCTCGGGCGAGCCGTTGTCGAACTCGATGGTCGAGCATTTCGACCGCTGCCTCGGCTGCATGGCCTGCGTTCCTGCCTGCCCGTCCGGCGTCCAGTACGACCGTTTGATCGACCCCGTGCGGGCCCAGGTCGAACGCAACCATGCCCGCTCGTGGCGGGAGCGGCTGCTGCGGGGGCTGCTGTTCGCCCTGTTTCCCTACCGTCGACGCATGGCATTGCTTCGACTTCCACTGCGTCTCTACCAGCGCAGCCCCCTCCGCGCGCTGGTGCACCGACCGGCCGTCTACCGCCGGCTGCCGGCGACCCTTCGCGCGCTGGAGTCGGTGGCGCCCACCGTCACCCCGCTGGTCCGCACGCCCGAGCGCGTCGCGGCGCAGGGCGACCGGCGAGCGATCGTCGGCCTCCTCACCGGCTGCGTGCAGGCCACCTTCTTCTCCGGCGTCAACGCGTCGACGGCGCGCGTCCTGGCCGCCGAGGGGTGCGACGTGATCGCGCCGCGCCGGCAGGGCTGCTGCGGCGCGCTGTCGGCGCACAACGGCCGCCCGGAAGAGGCCCGCCGCTTCGCCCGCGACTTGATCGACACGTTCGCCCGGGCCGGGGTGGAGACGGTGATCGTCAACTCGGCCGGCTGCGGCTCGACGATGAAGGAGTACGCGGAGCTACTCGCCGACGATCCTGCGTACGCCGGGCGCGCGGCCGAGTTCGGCGCCCGGGTGCGCGACATCGCGGAGTTCCTGGTCGAGCTGGGACCGGTGGCGCCCCGCCACCCTCTGCCGGTGCGCGTCGCTTATCACGACGCCTGCCACCTCTCGAACGCCCAGGGCATCAGGAGTCAGCCCCGCGCACTGCTCGCTGCGATCCCGCAACTGGACCTGTGCGAGATTCCGGACGGGCACCTGTGCTGCGGGTCAGCCGGCGTCTACAACGTCCTGCAACCGGAGATCGCCGGGGAGCTCGGGCGTCGTAAGGCCCAGAACGTACGCCGCACCGCCGCCGACCTCGTCGTCGCCGCGAACCCTGGTTGCCTGATGCAGGTCGCCAGCGCTCTCGAGGCCGAAGGCATTCCGTTGTCGTTGGCGCACACGGTCGAGGTGCTCGACGCGTCGATCCGCGGGGTCGCCGCCGAGGAGCTACTTCGCCGGGCCTGACCGCCGCCGCACGAGACCGCCGGGCCACGCCGGGTCAGTCGCTGGCCGCCGCCGCCCGGCTGAGTTCGGCGGCCACCGTATGCAGTGTCGGCACCATCTTGGCGATCGCCGCTTCGTCGATGCGGGCCTGTGGCCCGGACACCGAGATCGCAACCTGGCCGGGCGCGCCGACAACCGGAACCGCGATGCATCGGACGCCGATCTCCTGCTCGTTGTCGTCCAACGCGTAGCCCCGCTTGCGGATCCGTTCGAGCTCCACGAGCATGACGTCCGGATCGGTGATGGTCCGTTGCGTCTGGGCCGGCATGCCTGCCCGACCCAGGATCGCCCGGGCCTCGGCCGGCGACAGCTGGGCGAGCAGCGCCTTCCCGACCCCGGTGCAGTGCGCAAGCACACGGCGGCCGGGCTCGGTGAACATGCGCATGGCATGCGGACTCGGAGCCTGGGCCACGTAGACGACACTGTCGCCGTCGAGCATCGCCATGTTGGCCGTCTCACCGGTCAGCTCGGCCAGCTTGCGCAGGCTGGGTCGGGACCAGACACCGAACGAGCGGCTGGCCGCCTCCCCCAGGCGCACGAGCCGCGGGCCGAGGCTGTAGCGCCGCGACTTCTCGCGTCGCACGTAGCCACTCGCGGCAAGCGTGCCCATCAGGCGGTGGATGGTCGGCAGGGGAAGCCCCGAAGCCGTGGCAAGCTGGGTGAGCCCCAAGGAGCCGCCGGCGTCCGTGAGCAGCTCGAGAAGCTGGAAGGCCCGGTCGACCGACTGCACGCCGCCCGACCCCGAACCGGATCGACCCTCCGCCATGTCCGACCTTTCTATGCTGAGGCTCGCAGCTTCGCGGCGCACCGACTGTCGGCTACTAGTTCCCGTAGCGCGGAAAAATATATACGCCATACGGAGCACCGTGCCGATGCCTCCCGTGATTGACGGTCTTCACGCGCACCGACTAGGCTGATATGCGAAATAATTATCTCGTATCGCGAAATGATTCAGAAGAGGAAGTCGCGTGAACGCTCCGGGAACGGACCCGGTCGCATCGGCGGGTGCCGGCGAAGAGGTGGCCATCGTGCACGAGTACGGCGGCGCGGACGGCCTTGCCGTGCTCGCGTTGCACCCGCTCGCCATGTCCGGACGGCTCTTCGAGCGCGCCGGCGACTGGGTGGAGCCTGCCGGGCTGACCCTGCTCGCCCCGGATCTCCCGGCGACCGGGCCCGATACCGCTGCGCTGCGTGTCGAGGATCTGGCCGCGACGGCCGCGACGGTCCTCCGGCGCCGCGGCCTGGGGCCGGTTCCTGTCCTCGGGATGTCGATGGGCGGATGCGTCGCCCTTCAACTCGCCCTGGATCACCCGGAACTCGTCAGCCGACTGGTACTGGCCGATACGACCAGCGACTACGGGCCTGAGCGGGTGGCCAACTGGGAGCAGCGCGCCCAGACCGCCGAACGGACGCCCCGGGCCGACCTGGTCGAGTTCCAACTCGACCGCTGGTTCAGCAACGACTTCCGTGAACTCGACGAGCGGGAGTGCGCCCGCATGGTGGAGATCTTCACCGCCACCACCGCCGAGGTCCACGCTGCATGCTGCCGCGCCCTGGGCGCGTTCGACGTCACGGCCCGCCTTGGCGAGATCCAGGTGCCGACGCTGGTGCTGGTCGGCGCGGAGGACTACGCCACCCCGGCGGCCATGGCCGAGGCCCTCCACACCGGGATCCCCGGAGCCGAACTCACCGTGCTCCCGGGCGTCCGGCACTTCAGTCTCGTGCAGAGCCCCACGGCGTGGGAACTGATCGTGCGGCAGGTCGGCTCCGCTCCGTGACCAGGACGGCCGCGCGGCGCCCGTCCTGGACGTCGGAATCCTTGACCGCCTCCAGCACGTCGAGCAGCTCCACGGCGGTCTCGAAGCCGGGAACGGTGACGATCCCCGCGATGATGTCCTCGGCGAATCGCGCATACAGCTGCGCCGTGTTGTAGAGGGGCTGTTCCCGTAGTTGCTCCGGGACCCAGGTGTAGCTGTCTTCTACTTCGATTGCCTCCAGCGGCCGCGCCGGACGGAACCGGTGCCCCTGTGCCTCGTGGTGGGCGTACTCGATCACGCCGTGCGCTCCACGCAGCTGGAGCGTCTCGATCTGGACGGCGTGGTTGCCCCGGGTGCGAAGGTCGAGGTCGCCCTCCGTGCCCTGGATCTGCATCACGAAGCCGTTGTCGTTGAGCTTTCCCCCGAGGAGGTGCACCGAGGCCACGGCGCCGGAGCTCATCCTGGCGTTGACCAGGATCTGATCCGGCGCCGTCCGCCGCAGCGTCTCGCCGGTGTCCTGCACCTTGACGACAGGGTGCCGGACCGCCAGCAACGAGCTTACCGATTCGAAGCCGTCGAGGCAGAAGGACACCGTGTCCATGACGTGACCGCCGTGGATCTCGAGGAGGCCCACCCCGGAGTCGCGGTCGACCATGTACTTGCGCGAGGAGTCGACCCCCGAACCATTGGTGATGCTCGCGTACCGGGCGGTGCAGGAGACGACCTCGCCGATGAAACCGTGCCGGATGAGATCGCGCGTCTTGAGCACTGTCGGCGCGCAGCGGGCCTGCAGGCCGACCGCCGTGTGTACCCCCCGCTCGGCGGTCAGGTCGGCGAGTTCCCGCGCCTGCGCGCTCGTCTGCACCAGCGGCCACTCGCAATACACGTGCTTGCCCGCGCGCAGGGCCGCTTCAACGAGGTCATGGTGCAGCTCCGAGCGCACGACGACCGAGACGACGTCCACGTCCGGGTGCTCGACGAGCGCGTAGGGATCGGTGAACGCGAGTCCGCCGTACCGCTCGGCGGTGGCCCCCGCGCTCTCCGGCGAGCTGGCGCACACCGCGGCGATACGGTACTGAGGGAGCGCGTCGAGCGAAGGCAGGTGGACGACACCGCCCCAACCCCGACGCATGCTGGCGCCGATCACCCCGACACCCAAGGTCTCGTGCCTCGACATCGTGAACCCTCTTCCTTGGTGAGTTTGGACCTTTGCCTACTGGGTCTTGGTGTTCGCTCCGAGCCGGCTACTGGTCGGCCGCGGACTCCTCGGCGCCGGCCGGCCGGACTCGGGCGGCCCGCAAGAAGCTGCGGGCCACGGACGAGAGGAAATCGGCGGCCGGCACGCCGAAGACGAGGTCGGCTCCCGCATCCTCCAGCCACCGGACCCGGTTCAGGCTGCGGTCCCACGCATCCTCGGCGGTCTCCGGGTACCCGACGTTCACCGCCGCCGAGACCCCCCTCGCGTGGGCACGCCGGACGAAGGAACCGACGGCCGACCGGAGCTCCGGATCGTCCAGCCCGTCAGCGCCGATCGCCCGCGCGAGGTCACTGACACCGAGGAACACCATCCGCAGCCCGGGAACGGCCAGTATCGAGTCGAGGTCGTCCCATCCCGCGACGGTTTCGATGGCCGGCACGCAGAGCAGTTGACGCCCGAGGCGCTGCTCCTCGAACGCCATCAACTCCGCGAGGTCCCGCGTCTCGTCGACTCCACGTACCGTCGCCATCACCGCGTCCGCGCCGAGGGAGAAGGCACGGTGGGCATCGATGGTGAGCACCGGGTTCGGGCCGCCGACCCACGGCTGCATCGGGATGCGTACGCACGAGGCGATGCCCCAGGGCCGGGCCGCACGCACCATGTCGTGCACGTCGCGCCAGTCGATACGGGTCGAGTGCATGACGGCGTAGAAGACGTCCCAGCCGGCCGCACCATAGGCGTCGACCACCTCCACGCCGGGAATCGTGATCCCGACACCGAGCGAGGGCGACCCGCCGGCCAGGTTGGCGAACAGGCGGTTCGCCATCCGCGGCTCCTCCGGCGTGGACAGTGGGTCAGACCTTCTGCTGCTTGGCCACGGCCACGCCGCCGAACGACCCGACCTTGCCGGGCATCCAGGACAGGCTCCGGTTGCGGATGATCACCAGCACGGTGTGCAGGATGACCCCGAGGGCGCAGAGCACGAGGATGACGGCGAAGGAACCGGTGACGTCCACCTGGGAGTTGTAGGTCAGCAACCGGACGCCGAGACCGGTCTGCCCACTCACGAACTCGGCCACGATCGCCCCGACCAGCGAATGGACCAGCGCGAGGTCGAGGCCGGCGATGAGGAACGGCAGGGCGCTGGGGACGCGCAGCTTGAGGAAGGTTCGGGTGCGGTTCGCGCAAAGGGCCTGGAACAGCTGTTCCTGACCGGCGTCGACTGCCTTGAACGCCGTCAACGAGCTGACCATCATCGGGAAGAACGCGCAGAGCGCGACGATGACGACCTTCGATGTGAAGCCGAAGCCGAACCAGATGATCAGCAGCGGAGCCAGGGCCACCATGGGGATCGCCTGCAGCGCGAAGACGTACGGGTAGGCCACGCGTTCCAACCCTGGGATCCGCGCCATGCCGAGGCCGATGAACAACCCCAGGACGACGGCGATCAGGTACCCCACGATCATCTCGCGGAAGGTCGTCCAGATATCGCGGTAGATGCTCGCCGGACCGGGAGTGAACTCGTCGACGAGCCGGTGTCCGAGGTCGGTGGGAGTCGGCAGGATGAACACCGACACGTGGAAGATCTTCACAGCCGCCTGCCACGCGAGCAGGAAGAGCACGAAGATCACGGCACTGAGGATGGCGGCCCGAGACTTCGGGCCCATCCGCTTCCAGCGCGACGGGCGCGCCGGCGCCGTTCGCGCAGCGCTACTCTCGGTCGTCGCGACGTTGCTCGTGATCAGGTCGCTGGCCATGGGATCCCTCTCAGCCGTTCTCGAGGACCGCGCGGATCTTCAACGTCGCCTCGGCCGCCGGCGGCGTCTCGAGGTGCTCCACCCTCCGCGGCCGCGGCAGGCCGACTCGCACATCACCGCTGATCCGCCCTGGGTGCGCCGCCATCACCAGGACCCGATCGGAGAGCAGCACGGCCTCAGAGACGCTGTGCGTGATGAAGATGACCGTCTTGCGGCTCTCCGACCAGATCCGCAGCAGCTCCATGTTCATCTGCTCGCGGGTGATCGCGTCGAGGGCGCCGAAAGGCTCGTCCATCAGAAGCAGCCACGGATCCAGGAGCAGCGCCCGCGCGAGCGCCACCCGTTGAGCCATTCCACCGGAGAGTTCGCGTGGGTAGGCCGACTCGAAACCTCGTAGCCCGACGAGCGTCAGCAACTCCTCGGCCCGGGACTTCACGTCCCGTCCCTGCCGCCGCCCTCCCTGCGCCTCGGCCGGCAGCACCACGTTCTGCACGGTCGTCCGCCACGGGAGCAGCCGGGCCTCCTGGAACACGATGCCGGTACGCGGCGATGGCCCCCGCACCGTCTCGCCGACGATCTGGATGCTTCCGGCGACGGGAGCGTCCAGACCGGCGATCAACCGCATGAGGGTGCTCTTGCCGCAGCCGCTCGGGCCGACGATCGAGACGAACTCGCCATCGCCGATCTCCACGTTGACGTCGGCCAGCGCATCCACCTGGCCGGTGCGGGTGGCGTAGCTCTTCGAGACCCCGTCCACGGTGAGCAACGGTGCCGCCGCCGGACTCGTCCCATTCAAGGAGGGACGAGCCGGCCGTAGGCTCTCCGGCGCGTTCGTTCCAGACATCGGATTCCTAACCTTTATAGCCGTCGGCCTTGTTCTGCCAGGCGCTGGCGTCGAACTTCGACATCTCGGGAACGAACTGGTTGGTGAAGTAGCTCGACAGCTTCGACCCGTCGACGTTCTTGTACGAGTACACCTTCGAGACCTCGAGCCAGCCGTTGACGTTCGTCTGGCCCCACTGCCCGTTGTCGGCGAAGAACTTGGGCAACCGAGCGTTGAGGACCGCCTTGAACGGCACCGCCGCCGTGGCGTAGCTGCTGCCGGCATTGCGCGGCTTGGCCACCGGGTACTGCTTCCAGAAGGCCTTGACGCAGGCGTCGAGGTTGGCCTTGCAGAACGTCACTGCCTCGCCCCATCCGCGCCCCAGGGCGATGAGCTGCTTGGAGTGGCTCGCGATGTATTTCGTCGTGGCCGAGAAGGTCACGTCGCTGGCCTGCTGGTACTCGGTCGGCAGCGGCAGCGTCCGCAACTTGAGCCCGAGACCCTGGATCTGGGCGGCGGAGGCGTCACCGTCGGAGTAGGCCGCGACCTGGTTCTGCTGAAGTGCACGCAGCGCTGACTCCCCGTTGCCGATCGGCTGCAGCCGCACGGAGGAGGCCGATTGTCCGGTGACCTGGCCGACGACCGCCTGGGCGACTCGGCCGTCGGACTTGCCGATCTGCGCGACGCCGATCGTCTTGCCCTTCAGATCGGCGAGGGTCTGCACCGACGAGGTAGCCGGAACCACGATGTCCCAGGTCGGCTTGCGGACCCATGTGTAGAAAGCCTTGATCGGTATCGGCTTATTCGACGAGACGGCCTGGATGTAGGTCTCCGGGCCGACAGTGGCGACGTCGGCCTGGCCGGCAATGAGCTGCTGCGCTGCGGTTGCCTGGCCGGCGAGCCCGCTGACCGTCACGTCGAGCCCCTGCTGCTTCCAGACGCCGAGCTGCTGGGCCACGCCGAAGACCATCAGCGCCAGCGAGGTGCTGGGCGGGCCACCCAGCACGAGGTTGACGTGGCCGAGCGACGCGCTCGAGGACTTGCCGCCCGACCCGGAGCTGCTGCACGCGGAGACGCCGAGAGCGAGCGAGACGGTCGTCAGAGCGACGGTAACGGTCCTGAACCTGTTGGAACTCATGTCCGCTGCGCCTCCAAATAGGGCGGGATCATGGAACGAACATTCACGATACGAAATATCTTGTCCGTGCTGCGAAACAATATTGGCCGTACCGAAGGCTGTCAACGGCGCCTGCGCCCCTAGATCGGCGGGAGTACCGCGGACAGCCGACGCATGGATTCGGCGGCACCGACGTAGCCGATTCGGGCGACGAGCTCCGTGACACCGGTTGCTTCGACGTCTTGCAGCCGCGCAGTCACCTCGTCCAGCTCGCCGACGATGCCGTAGGCCCGAAGCAGGTCCGGCGTGATGAAGTCGCGCTCGTCGTCAGCGACATAGGTGCCGTGCAGGTCGTGGATCGACTGGTACTGCTTCTCCGGGGGGATGTTGTGCTGGTCGAAGCGCTTGCGCATCCGATCGAGGTATCTCTCCCAGTCGTTGGCGAGCCCGGGCGGTGGCACGTATCCGTCGGGGTCGAGCACCCATCCGTCCCATGCCATGTGGAACATCGACAGCACCTGCGGGCCCATCGCATTGACGACGTGCTCCGCCGTGAGCGACTCGCCGCGCGCAGTCACGGCCACGGCGACGAGGTAGAGGTACTCGAACTCGTCCGGTGCCTCGGCACGTTCGGCCAAGCCGGCGGACACGTTCTCCCGTACGGTGCTCATCGTCGCGGCGATGTTGTTGCCGATGATGCCGTCGCCGAAGCGGCCGGCCAGCTGTTGACCCTTCGGGCCTAGTGCGCTGACGAACAGCGGGATGTGGGGTTCGAGACGGATGCCGTCGAACTCCGGTTGCAGGAAGCGGATCGGTCGTCGCCGGCCGCGGTATTCGTATTCGGTCTCGCCGGTGCGCAGCAGTTCGGCGACGACGCGGACGTAGTCCGCGAACTCGGCGCTGCGCATCGGCGCCATACCCATCGTCCGCATGGCTGTGTGTGCCGTACCCAGACCCAACCGCACGCGGCCCGGCGCCAGGCGGTTGATCGTCGCGATCGACTGGGCAGTGACCGGTGCGAGCCTGGTCGGGGCGACGGCGACCGCCGGTCCGAGCTTGATCCGGTTCGTCCGCTCAGCGGCCAGCGCCATGTACGAGTAGACGTCCGACCAGAGCAGTTGCGAGTCGGTAACCCAGAAGCTGTCGAAGCCGAGCCGTTCCGCCTCGGCCGCCAGTTCCGGACTCCCGATGTTGGTCGCGACGCTCACTCCGTACCGCAAGTCGTGTCCTCACCTTCGGGTCCGTCGTGCCGGTGCGGACCTCGGCTCCGCACCGGTACGGCGAATCGGCTACTTGCTGGCTATCGCCTTCGAGGTTGCGAGCGTCGGTGGGTAGACGGTCTTGAGCTCACCGCCCTGCCACTGGACGAGCACCGGCGCCGCGTACTTCGGAGCGCCGTTGCCGTCGAAGCCGACCTTGCCCGGGGGCATGCCCGACGCGGAACCGCTGGTGAAGGTGGTGCTCGCGAGAACGTCACGGACCTTCTTCGGATCAGAGCTCTTCGCCTGTTCCATCGCCGCGGCCAGCACGTTAACGGCCGCCCAGGACTCGCCCGCCTCCTGCGGCATGAAGACCTTGTACTTCGCCTTGTAGTCCTTATTGGCCTGGTCGACGCCCGGTAGCTTCAGGTCCGCGTTCCACGCCGTGGCCGAGTACACGCCATCGGCCAACGGACCGAGCGTCTGCGTGAACTGCGCGGTCAGAGCGCCGCCGCCGCCGGGATTGACGAAGGGCGCCTTGATGCCGGCTGCGCGCACGCCTTTGATGATCAGGGTGATGTCGGCCAGCGAACCCTCCATGATGATCGCGCCCGGTTTCGCGGCAGCAACCTTGGTGACGATCGCCTGCGCGTCGGTGAGGCCGACCGGGTAGGTCACATTGGTGCTCACCGGCAGGGAGGCCGCGCCCGCCGCCGCCACCGCGGCCGAGTTCTGTTGCTGGCCGGCCGCATCGTTGGCGGTGACGATCGCGATGTTGTCGAGCGGCTGACCGATCTCGGGGAAGACCGCCTTCATGTCCGCGATCGTCGTCGTGCCGAACGACTCAGCCTTCGGTGCGATCTGGAAGGTGTACTTGTAGCCACGGCTCGTCAGCGTGCTCACGAACGACTGGGTGACCATCGGGACGTCGGCCTTCTCGGCGGCCGTCGTGGCCGTCAGGCTGAGGCTCGACAGGTACGAGCCGACGAGCGCGGTCGCATGATCGTTCTCGATCAGCTTCGTGGTGACGGTCTGCGCCTGCGCCGGGTTGTCGGAGCTGGTGTCGGCGCTGACGATCTTCAACTTCGCGCCGCCGAGCGCCTTGATGCCGCCGGCCGCGTTGATCTCGTCCGCGGCGATCTGCATCCCGTTGACGTTGTTGTGACCGTTGAGCGCCCAGATACCGGTTAGCGGGAAGGGTGCACCGATGACGATCGTCCCCCCGCCCTTCCCTCCCGACGATTTGCTGGCGCTGGAACTGCAGGCGGAGCCGGCGAGAGCGATCACGGCGACGACCGCCACGACTGCGCGACTGCGCCCGAGTCGGGTTGCGAGCACTGCCATCATTCGAACCTTTCGTTGGGGCGTCGGGTCCCGTCGAGCGCACTCGGCGAAGGTCAGATACCGAGGAATGCGCGCTGCAGGTACTCCGACTGTGAGAGAGCAGCGGTGTCGCCCGCGAACGTGACGCGGCCGTTCTCGAGAACGACGCCATGGGTGATGACTTCCAGCGCTTGTACGGCGTTCTGCTCTACGAGCAGCACAGTGATCCCGAGCGATTGGTGGATCCGGGTCACCTGCTCGAAGACCTGCTCGACGACGATCGGCGCCAGGCCGAGGGACGGTTCGTCGAGCATCAGCAGGCTCGGACGCAGCATGAGCGCCCGGCCGATCGCCAGCATCTGTTGCTCGCCCCCGCTGAGGGACCCGGCGATCTGGTTCGCCCGTTCCGCCAACCGCGGGAACAGCTCGAACACCTCTTGCAGCGCGCCCGGATTGCGGGCACCGCTCTTGTGCAGGTAGCCGCCGAGCATGAGGTTGTCATGCACGGTCAGCGACGGGAACACTCGACGACGTTCCGGCACGTGGGCGATGCCGCGCGCCGGCACGCGATGGGCCGGCAACGACAGCAGGTCGTCACCGTCGAGTTGGACGACCCCGGCCGACGGACGCACCAGGCCGGAGATGGTCTTCAGCAGGGTCGACTTGCCCGCGCCGTTCGCGCCGAGCACGCCGAGGAACGAGCCGCGTGGTACCTCGACCGATACGTCATGCAGGGCGACCACGCCCTCATAAGCCACGCGCAGACCCGCGATCAGCAACCCGCTCGAGTCAGGCATGGTCGGCTGCCCGCACTGCCCGCTTGCCCAGATATGCCTCGACCACCCGCGGTTGCTTCATCACGTCGTCCGGGTGACCGATCGCTATCAGGGCGCCGTGATCGAGTACCGCCACGCGCGTGGTCAACGTGAAGATGACCCGCAGCACGTGCTCGATCACGACGATCGTCAGACCGTCAGCGTTGAGGCGTTTGATCGTGCGCAGCAGCTGCGCCATCTCGATCTCGTTGAGGCCGCTCATCATCTCGTCGAGCAGGAGTACGTCAGGGCCCAACGCGAGGGCCCGGCCGATCTCGGCGAGCTTCTGCGTCGCGAGCGGAACCTCACGCGGCCGGCGCTGCGCGACGGAGCCGAGTTCGAGCAGTTCGAGGATCTCGTCGGCGCGCTCGCGCGCCTCGCCCAGCCCCGAGCGCGAGGCCGCGGCAACGATGAGGTTTTCGCGCAGGGTCATACGGCCGAAGAGCCGGACGTTCTGGAAGGTCCGCGCCACACCCCGGCGGGCGACCTGCTCGGGCGGACGACGGCTGATGCGCTGACCGCTGAGGGTGACCTCGCCACCGGTCGGCGCCTGCGCACCCGCGATGGTGTTGAACAGCGTCGTCTTGCCCGCGCCGTTGGGTCCGACGATCCCGAAGAGTTCTCCCCGGACGACGTCGAGGCTGACGGTGTCCACGGCCCTGAGCCCACCGAACTGCACCGAGACCTCGCGCGCCACGAGTATCGGCGCCGCCCCGTCCGGGTTCGACACCTCGGCGGGTGGCGGGGTCGCGGCGGCCACCCGGGCGGCGACCGACTCGGCCGCTTCGACGGCGGCGGCAATCGCCGCCTCGTCGAGCCCGGCCGGAGCGTCCGCGACCTCCGTGGGGACGGGCGTGGCAATGACAGCCGGAGGGTCGACCGCGGGCCGGCGGCGCTCACGCAACAGGCTCCACAACCGGCGCACTTGCCCGTCGTCGGCGAACACGTGGACGAGACCCCGTGGTTCGAGGGAGATGATCAGCGCCACGAGGGTGCCGTAGATGATCAGGTTCAGGCCCGGGCTCAACCCGACCGTACCTCCGAGCGTCTGCTGCAACGGGACGAAGATCGCCGCCCCGATGACCGGGCCCCACAACGACCCGACACCGCCGACGAAGGACAGCAACGCGATCTGCACCGCGGTCGTCTGGCCGAACGCGCTCTCGGGGTCGATGAAGCCGACGCTCTGCACGTAGAAGCCGCCGGCGATCGCCGTCAGTACTGCGCTGATCGTCAGCGCGACCACCTTCGCGGATCGCACCGGTACGCCTGACGCGCGCGCGGCCGGCTCGTCATCGCGGATCGCGCGCAGGAAGAAGCCCAGACGGGAACGGCGGATCCACCAGGCAACGACAGCGAACAGCACCACCCCCAGGACGCCGAAGTAGTAGAACCAAAGACGGTTCTCGAACTGGAACTGGCCGGGTGCGTTGCGCAGGAACGGGACGGACTCACCGATCGAGCCGCCCGTGACGCTGACGAAGTGCGTGGCGAGCAGCACCAGCGTCAGCGTGAGGCTGAACGACGCGAGCGAGAAGTAGATGCCCTGCAGCCGGAGCGTGATCGCGCCGAGCACGGCACCGGTCGCTGCGGCGATGCCGCAGCCGATGAGCAGCGCGAGGTAGGTGTTCATGTGATGCCGGGCGAACAGCAGCACGGTCGAATAGGCGCCGATGCCGAAGAACATGCTGTGGCCGAACGAGACCTGCCCGCCGAAGCCGCCGATGATGTTCCACGCGATCGTCGCCATCATGAAGATGAACGTGTCGATGAGGATGTCGCGGGACGTACCGCTGCCCGCGCCCCAGTACGGCAAGGTCAGCGCGAGGAGCACCGCCAGCGGCGGGGCGGACCGGCGCAGCGTCTCCTTCCGGACCGATCCCCGGGGCATCATAGGAGCGCCCGTCGGGCGAACAGACCCTGCGGGCGCAGCAGCAGCACCGCGACGAACAGGGCGAAGATGCCCACGTTCTGCAGGTCGAGGGCCAGGTAAGTGGCGGTGACCTGCTGGATGATGCCCACGATCAACCCGGCGATGAACGCGCCGTTGACGCTGCCGAGTCCACCGAGCACGACGGTGACGAACGCGGTGATGAGGAACGACTGCCCGGTCGCCGGGGTCACCGGGTAGAACGTCGCGAACACGACGCCGGTGATGCCGGCCAGCATCACGCCGATGCCGAACGTCCAGGTGTACGTGCGGCGCGTCGCGATCCCGACCATCATCGCCATCTCGCGGTCGTCCACCGTGGCCCGGACGCCTCGTCCGAAGCGGCTGCGATCGAGCAGGAGGTACAGCAGACCGAAGGCGAGGCAGGCGAGCAGGAACGCGACGAGGCGCGCTTCCGGGATCACAACGCCCCCCACGTGATAGGTCGACTCGAGGGTGGGCCGCGCGGACTTCGACGCCGGGCCGTATTTCACCAACAGCCCGTTCGCGATGAGGATCGAGACCGCGAGGGTGAGCACCATCTGGCTGGTCTGTGCGTCCTCGGCCGGGAGCCCCGGCCGGCTGATCGTGCGATCGAGGAGCAGCCGGTACAGCAACGCGCCGAGCATCAGCATCCCGATCGCGACCGGGACGAGCATCCACAGCGGGCTGCGGTGCGCGTCGACCGAGAAGACCGCCGCCGCGTACATCCCCAGGGTCACGAAGTCGCCGTGCGCGAAGTTGACGACCCGGGTAATGCCGAAGACGAGCGTCAAACCGCTGCTGAACAGACCGTAGAGGCCGCCGAGCAGCAGTCCGGTCACGATGACCTGCAAGAAGACGGTCATCTCGACCCCGGTGAAACCTCAGGCTGGGAATCACGGTGCCAGCCCGAGATCGTCGGACAGTCTGACTGCATGGCGGTTAGTCTGAGTGACAAGCTGACGAGCGTCAATATCCTCGAATATGGTCATCCGGAGGACAAATGTCTGCCTCTCTCAAGGACCCCGCCGCCATGGAATCCGTCCGGTGCGTCATGTTCGCCCCGGATCTGCTCGCGGGGCGGGTCGTCCTGGTGACCGGAGCGGCCCGCGGACAAGGGCTCGCCGAGGCCTCGTTGTTCGCCGCATGTGGCGCGAACGTCGTGCTCACCGATGTCCTCGAGGACGGCGCGCAGGCCGCCGACTCGATCCCTCGCGCCACCTTCTTCGCCCACGACGTCGCCAGCGAGAGCGCTTGGGCCGCTGTCGTCACGGCGACGCTGGAGCAGTACGGCCGCATCGACATCCTCGTGAACAACGCCGGCATCCCGTCGCCCGGCGGCCTGCTGACGATGGAGATGGACGCGTACCGCCGCACGATCGACGTCAACCAGACCGGTGCGCTGCTGGGCATGCGAGCAGTGGCGCCGGCCATGATCGCAGCCGGCCGCGGGTCGATCGTCAACATCGCGTCGACCGCCGGCCTCACCGGCACCCGGGGGATCCTGGCCTACTCGGCAGCGAAGTGGGCGCTGCGCGGCCTGACCAAGTCGGTGGCGGCCGAGCTGGCCGCTCACAACATCCGCGTCAACGCGATCTGCCCTGGGCGAATCGACACGCCATTGCTCACTGACGCGTCCCGCTTCGATCCGGACATCGCGAGCAAGGTGCCGCTCGCGCGGATCGGCCGGCCCGATGACGTCGCGCCGCTGGCGGTCTTCCTCGCGAGCGATCTCGCCGGCTTCTGCACGGGCGCCGACTTCCCGGTCGACGGCGGACAGACCGCGTTCCTGCCGTGACCGCGCAACCGGCGACCGAGGCGACCGTGTCGACCGTTCGCGGGGGCATCCCGGTCGGTGCGCTCGGTCGCACGTTGATGCACGAACACATCTTCACGTCGACGCTCGAGGTCACCGTCAACTGGCCGCAGACGTTCGGCGACGAGGACGAGCACGTCGCAACGGCGATCGAACACATGAACGCCGCCGCCGCAGTCGGCATCGACACGATCGTCGACCTGACCGTTGTGGGTCTCGGTCGCTACATCCCGCGCATCATGCGGGTCGCCGAGCGAACCGAGGTCAACATCGTCGTCGCGACCGGTGTCTACGTGCCGACCGAGTTGCCGCGTTACTTCCAGTGGCAGGGGCCGGGCACGCCCCTGGGCGGGCCCGAGCTGATGGACGACTTGTTCGTCCACGACATCGAGGTCGGTATCGCCGACACCGGTGTGCGCGCGGGCATCCTCAAGTGCGTCACGGACCATTCCGGCCTCACGACCGGCGTCGAGCGCGCCCTGCGCGCGACTGCGCATGCCCATCGGCGCACCGGCGTTCCGATCGCCACGCACACCGGCGGCCCGCCCACCGGACTCGATCAGCAACGCATCTTCCGTGAGGAGGGTGTCGACCTCAGTCGGGTGATCATCGGCCATGTCGGGGATTCGCCCGACCTCGACTACGTCCGCCGCATCCTGGACAACGGGTCGTTCATCGGCATGGATCGATTCGGTATCGGTGCCGGATTCCCGTTCCCGGAAGGCCATCGCGGCGATCGGGAGCGGGCCGAGACGGTCGCCGCGCTCTGCGCGCGCGGGTACGCCGAACGGATGGTGCTGTCGCACGATGCCGCCGTACATCGCGATCTGCAGAGGAAGGACGACGTCGGGCTCGGTGTCGTCGGGTGGACGCACCTGAGCGCGGTCATCCTGCCAATGCTGCGCGAGCTCGGCGTCAGCGACGCCGACATCGACACGATGACGATCGCCAACCCGGCTCGGTTGCTGGGGCCGTTCCCCGCCTACTGATGCCGTGCCGGTCGGCGCGAACGCTCAGGCGGTCGTGGCGGCACTCTCGGCCGCCTGCATCCGGGTCAGCCCGGTTTCGGCGGCATTACGGACGTGCAGTTCGCAGGCCGCCGAAGCTGCCGCCGCGTCCCGTGCCTCGATGGCCTCGACGATCGCGCGGATCTCGTCGATCACTTGCTTGGCCCGGCCCGGAACCGACAAGGACGTCTGCCGCAGCAGTCGCACGCGACTCTGCAGCCCGGTCAGCGTCTGGGTGAGTGCGGAACTGTTCGCGCCCTCGAGCAGGACCTTGTAGAACGCATCCTTGGCCCGCAGCCGGAGCAAGTTGTTGGTTTCACCCCCGGGGACGGCCGCAAGAACCTTGAACGCCGCGCGGATCTCCTGGACCTGCTTGTCCGAGGCGCGCTCGACGAAGTGCCGCACCGCGAGCGCTTCCAAGGCGACCCGCATCTCGTAGATGTCCGCCGCCTCGCGCACCGTCAGGATGGCGACGATGGCGCCGCGCTGCGGGATCGTGGTCACGAGGCCCTCGGACTCCAGCCGAGCGACGACCTCGCGCACCGTCGCCCGCGAGACGCCGAGCTGCTCCATCAACTCGCGCTCGACCAGCCGCTGACCGGGCCTGAGCTGGAAATCCAGGATCCCCTGCCGTACGACGTCGAGTACTTGATCACGCAAAGGTGCGGCCACCCGCCCGATCGGAGTGGGCGGCCAGGGCCGGCTGGTGTCGGCCGAACCCGGCGTCGGCGAGGCCGCCGAGTGTGGCGTTATGGGGCTCTTGTCCATGCAGATGCGCTCCTGACCGCGGAGATGTGCGCTGGTTATAGTTTACCGACAAGCAGTTAGTCCGACAGTCCGACAAATTCTAGCCCAGAACGTCCGGCTCCGCAGGAGCCGTAGGACCCACTGTGGTCTGATATCGTCGGACAGTCTGCTCACCTGACGATGTCTACCTTATGATGGGAGACAGCAATGACCGGACCGCGGGCCAGCCGTCCCGGCGTCGCGATCATCGGCGCCGGCGCCACGGAGCAAGGCGAGATTCCGGGCCAGTCGCCGGAGGTGATCGCCGTTCGCGCGGTGATCGCCGCCCTCGCCGACGCCGGCATCGACAAGGCTGAGATCGACGGTCTGATCACCTGCAAGGCGCCACTCACCACCCATGGCACCGACGAGGAGATGGGCCCGCTGCTCGGCATCAACCCGGCGTACAGCACCACCCTCGACTACGGCATGGCCGCCTTCTCGCTGCACCTGGCCGCCGGCGTGATCAAGGCCGGTTTGGCCAGCACGATCCTGCTGACCTACGGCACGAACGCGCGGAGCGCGAAGATCGGGTTCTCCCGGCCGATCGGCGGGTCGTCCACGTGGGCGGCGCTCACCGGCTTCCTGCACGTCGCCGGTCCGGCGGCGATGGCCGCCCGCCGGCACATGCATCTTTACGGAACCACCGAGGAACAGCTCGGCTGGGTCAGCGTCGCGCAACGCGAATGGGCCGAACGAAATCCTCTCGCCGTCTTCCGTGAGCCGCTCACGATCGACGACTACCTCGCCCAGCCCTATGTGGTCGAACCGCTGCGGCGGGCCGACCTCACCGTCATCTCCGACGGCGGCGCGGCGTTCATCGTCACCACCACCGAGCGTGCGGCCGCGCTGCACCCGAAGCCGGTGTACGTGCGCGGCATCGCTCAGGAGTCGGCCATCCGGAACGAGCAGAACCCGGACAAGCTCATGCGGCCGTGGCTGGGCACCATCGCCGACCGGGTCTACGACCATTCCGGTCTCGGCCCTGAGGACGTCGACATCGCCTACCTGCAGGACGGCACGTCCGTGTGGGTACTGCAGATGCTCGAGGCCTACGGGTTCTGCAAGCCGGGCGAGGCCGGCCCATTCCTCGCCGAGGGACACACCCGCCCCGGCGGACGGCTACCTGTCAACACGAATGGCGGGCAGCTCTCGGAGAGCTACACCCACAACTGGATGCACCTGTACGAGGCGGTCAAGCAGTTGCGGGGCGAAGCAGGCGACCGCCAGGTGCCGGGGGCGGCCGTCGCACTGCACGCGCAGACCCACGACTTCTGGAAGGGCGCCGCATCGATCCTCGCCGCTCAGGAGGCGTCATGACGACCGGACTCGACAAGCCATTGCCGGATCTCACCGACCCGATTGCGGCGCCGTTCTGGGCGGCCACCCGCGACGGGCGGCTGACCGTCCCGCAGTGTCCCAACTGCGGCTACCGGTTCTGGCCACCGGAACCCGTCTGCCCCGAGTGCCTCAACCTCGACCTCGAATGGATCGACGTCGAGCCCGCGGGGACGTTGTGGAGTTACGCGGTCTATCACCGCGCGCTCGATCCGGCGTTCGCGGACGTCCTGCCCTACACCGTCGGCCTGATCGAACTCGACGGTGCGCTCAAAATGTACGGCATCGTGCCGGGCGACGGGACCGATCTCACGATCGGTCAGCCGATGACCGCCGTGTTCGAGAAGGCCACCGACGACGTCACGTTCGTCCGCTGGCGACCCAGCTGAATCTCGAGCGGTCGCGCTGAGCCGGTTCGTCAGCGCTTGCGCTTCGGACGCGGCTGCACTTCCGCCTCGAGCTCGGCCAGCCGGCCGAGGGCCGTGACCGACGAGTTCTTGACGTGAGCGGTCGCCGCTTCGGCCACGCGATCGAGGTCGCGCGCCTCGATCGCCTCGACCAGGTTGCGGATCTCGTCCAGCGCCTGCTGCGGTCGACCCGGCGTCGAGAGCGAGGTCGCGCGCAGCAACCGGATCCGGCCCTGCATGGCCTGCAGGGTCTGCGCGAGCGTCGCGCTGCGCGCTCCCTCGAAGATGATCTGGTAGAAGTCGTCCTTCACCCGCAGACGGGTGGTCATGTGGTCTCCCGCGCTGGTGACATCCTCGATCTTCTTGAGGGCGACGCGCAGGGACGCGACCTCCTCGTCCGTTGCGCGCTTGACGAAGCGCTGCATCACGAGGACCTCGAGCGGCACGCGCATCTCGTAGATGTCCTCGGCCTCTTCGGGCGACAGCACGGCGACGATCGCGCCGTGTTGAGGCTGAACGGTGACGAGGCCTTCGGCGACCAGCCGTGAGAGCACCTCGCGGATCGTTGCGCGGGACACGCCGAGTTGCTCGATGAGCTCACGTTCGATCAGTCGCTGTCCTGGCTTCAACTGGAAGTCGAGGATGCCCTGCCGGACAACGTCCAGCACCTGGTCGCGGATGGGTGCCGCCACCCGGCCGATCTGCGCACCCATGAACGGGCCACCGGGCTGGCCGCCGCCCGGCTCGGCGCCGTTTGCCTGCGACTCCACGATCAGCCCTCCAGTTCTGCTCCTGCGGCCGTCAGCCGGCCAGCGCTCGCACCAGTGATCGAACGTTATCCGTGGACCGTAGCGCGAGAATGTCGTCGGCGAGGTTCCCGCCCCGTCCGTCCAGCAAAGGATCTACCAAATCCCGGAACTTCATGCGCAGGCGCTCCCGCTGCTCGGCCGGGTGATTCACCCACGGCGGGACCCCGCCGTCGTTCTCGCGTGTCCACGTCCGACCGGAGCGGCTCGTGATCGTCGCAACCGAACCCAGCCGTGGCAGCCGGCCGGACGGATCCACCCGGACGTGGATGCGACGCGTCAACTCTTGCAGAACGCGATCCTGCGGCAGGTCATCGGTGAAGTCGGAGGCGGCGACCGACCCGGTCGCGAGCGCCATGGCCGTCACCCAGCGAACGCTGAACTTCGCCTCGAGAGGTGTCGTCGGGGTGTCGATGCCCGCTGCGGTGAGCAGCTCGGGGTTGACCAGAAGGTCCACCCGCGCGACATCGTCCGGCGCCATCTCAGCGCGCAGCGCGAGCATGTTCTCGATCGCGGAGTGCGTGAATCCGCAGGCCGCGTACAACTTGAAGACGATCCCGGTCGTGTACCAGGGCGCGCCGAACGGCGTTCGGACGAGTTCGACGTCGGCGGTGTCGGTCTGCGTCGCGAAGAAGCCCTGCTCTGCGGTGAGGACGTCGCGCGAGCTGGTGAATCCGCGCTCGGCGAGCCGCGCGGCGAAGATGCCATTGGCCGCCGCCTTGCCCGAGTGCAGTGGCTTGCACATCGTCCCGAACATGCTCTTCAGGCCGGCCGCCTGTGCGCCCGCAATGCCCATTGCGAGTGCTAGTTGTGCGGCGTCGAGCCCCATGAGCCGGCCGGCGGCAACCGCCACACCGAACGTGGCCGCGGTACCGGTCGGGTGGAAGCCACGCAGGTAGTGACTGGGCATGCCCGCCGCGCCGATGCGGCACTGCACCTCGTACCCGGCGACCAGCGCAGCAACAACATCACGCCCACTCGATCCGCGCTCTTCGGCGAGCGCGAGCACGGCCGGCACGAGTGGTGCTGACGGGTGTCCGATCATCGCCGGGTGCATGTCGTCGAAATCGAGCGCGTGGGCGGCCGTGCCGTTCACCAGGGCGGCGGACTGGGCACTGACCCGGCGGGCCGACCCGTCGAGCAGCGAGGACTCCCCCGGCGCCAACTCCGGCGTCACCGCTTCGAGGAGGATGCGCACGACCGGGTCGGAACGAGCGGCGAGCGTGACGGCGACGGTGTCGAAAACCGCCTGCTCGGCGATCGTTACGACCTCGTCGGGCAGGTCGGCATAGTCGAGCGCGGCGGCGTTGCACGCGAGTTGGCTTGTCGCCGTCCTCGTCCCTGCAGGGACGGTGGGCGCAGCCATCAGACGACACCCTTCGCGGCCAGCCGGTCCACCTCGGCGGTGGACAGACCGAGGACTTCCTCGTACACAGCGTAGTTGTCCTCGCCGTAGTTCGGGGCGCCACGATTCGTCCGGCCCGCGATCGACCCGGGCGTCGCACTCATGCCGACCGGGTACTCGCCGACCGGCCACGTCCCGATGGCCGTCCCCGTCACCTCGGTGAGCCAGCCAAGTGCCGCCAGTTGCGGGTCGCGGTCGCAGCGATCCTCGGCGTCCTGGCATGAGCCCGCGGCGACGCCGGCGGCCTGCAGCCGGTGCATGAGGCCGTAGCGATCGTTCCGCGAGGTGACCGCCTCGACCAACCGGTCGAGTTCGTCGCCGTTGCGGACCCGGTCGGCGGTCGACGCGAACCGGCGGTCCTCGAGCCATTCCTCGTGGCCGAGCGCCGCCGCGAACGCCGCGAAGTCGCCGTCGGTACGGCAGGTGACCGCCAGCCAGCGGTCGGTGCCCGCGCAGCGATAGATCCCTTCCGGCGCTGCCGGGACGTACGGCGAGCGGTTACCGGGCCGCCGCCAGGGCCGACCGTTCACCTGCCAGTCGAGGATCGGTACGGCGGTGGTCAGGATGCCGACCTCACATTGCGATGCGTCGATGCATTGACCGACTCCGTAGCGGTCGCGCGCGACGAGCGCCGCGAGGATCGCGCTGGCGAAGCTGTACGCGCCGAGCCAGTCGAGGTAGGAGTATCCCCATCCTGCCGGTGCCGCAGGTTCGGGACGCCCGCTCATCTCGGTGACCCCGGCGAGCGCGGCCGCGATCGGCCCGACCGCTCGCGTCCGGCCATAGGTTCCGGCCCGGCCCATACCGGACTGCTGCGCGTAGATGATGCGGGGTTGCAGCTCGCGCAACACCTCGTAGCCCAGGCCCCAGCGGTCCATGACGCCAGGTGAGAATCCCTCGGCGACGATGTCGGACTTCGCCGCGATCGCCTTAGCGATCTCGAGGCCCTCCGGGTGGCGGACGTTGAGCGAGATGCCGCGCTTTCCCGAGTTCTTGTGGTTGAAGTTGCCGCCCATGTTCGGGTCGGTCGTGGCTTTCAACGGCGCGCTGGCGGCCCGCCGCGCTTCCCGTCCGCCGATCGGTGCCCCCGCACCCAGGCGGGTGTCCGGGTGCTCGTGCCACTCGACCTTGATGCAGTCCCCACCGAGCGCGCCGAGGAACCGCGTCCCGCCGGCCGACGCGAGGAACCACGAGAAGTCGAGGATGCGCACGCCGTCAAGTGCCCACGGGGTCTGCGGCGTCCGATCCTCCGCACGGGGACGGGTGAGTGCGGGCGCCGGCGGCGCGGCGTCGTCGACCTCGGGGAGGTCGGCGAGCAGCGCGTCGTCCTCCCCGAGCCGGGGGGCGCGGCGGCCGGACGTCCACCCGCCGGCCGTCGACACCCACTTGCTCACCGGGTAGTCGAGTTCCCGACTCAGTTCGGGGTGCTTCACTGCGCCGAACGTGCCCCGCGCCTGCCAGTGATCGTCGGTGAGGTTCTCATGGGGCTTGCGGATCGGCGCCCAGATGAGACCTGCTTCCTGCGCATCGCGCCACGGCAGGTTGTCGAAGGTGACCTTGCGGGTCAGGCGACCGACCAGCTCGATGTCACGAAGCTCGTCCTCTGATCCCATGTTGCCGGTGCCGGGTACCTTGCGAGCGAGGTTCGGCGCCTTCTCGTTCCCGGCGTCGAGTTCACCGAAGCCGCGCTCCGCGAGATAGCGGCGCAGCGTCTGACGGTCCTTGCCGCTGAGCGTCATCGAGTTGAGCCAGCGCCCGTCCTTGGTCTGGGCGATCGTCGGTGCCGTTACCGGATCGGGCGCCGAGTGCCGGGACGTCTGCCGGTAGAACGGCTGATGCAACATCACCCACGACATGAGATCGACCTCGGTCGTCTTCGACACGCACTCGTGCACCGAACAGGACAGGTACTGCCCATCGTTGCTCGAGAGTCGCCAGTAGAGCGCGGCCAGCACGGTCATCGCAGCCTGCTCGCCGGCGATGTGCAGCGAGTGGAACGCATGCGGCCACGAGGGCGGCAGGTCGTACTCGCCGTTGAGGTCCGGGTCGTAGCCGTTGTTCATGACCTCGCCGCCGAGTGCGAGGTGGACGAGGTCGGACGCGCGGTATCCCGTCCACGGCCCGTCGTCACCGAACGGGGTGATACGCAGGACGATCAAGCCCGGAAACGTCGCTCGCAGGGCAGCGGGCTGCAGTTCCTCGGGCAGCGACGACGATGTCTCGACGCTCTCGATCCAGACGTCGGCACTCGCCGCGAGTGCGCGCAGGGTGCGCACGGACCCCGGCGCGGCCGGATCGACCACGACCGACTTCTTGGCCCGGTTATACGCCCAGAAGAAGAGCGACGACTCGGGGTCGGGCCGGTCCTCGACGAACGGACCGAACTCGCGCGACTCCGCGCCGCCGGGCGGTTCGACCTTGACGACGTCGGCGCCGAGACCGGCGAGCAGCGTCCCGCAGTACTCGCCGATCGGTGCCCCCACCTCCACCACGCGGATGCCGTGCAGCGGGGGCAGGTCTGTGCGCTCGTCCATGCCAGGTCCCTTCATCCGGTGTCTGGACACAGATTGTCGGACGAGCATATAGTCGGTCAATACTGACTCGCAGAGCACGAGGGGAGCCTCATGACGGCGGTAGCAGCCCAGAAGGACATCTTCACCGGCCCGTTCGCCGGCCTGAAGGTCGTCGACTCCGATACCCACATCACCGAATGGCACGACCTGTGGACGTCTCGCGTCCCGGCGAGCATGAAGGACAAGGTCCCCCATGTTGTCGTCGAAGAAGGCGTCCAGATGTGGGTCTTCAACGACAACCAGATCCTGCACCGGCCCGCCGGGGCCAGCGCCGTCATCCGCAAGGACGGCACCAAGCAGAAGTACTGGGAGTCGCAGGCCTGGGACATCCAGAGCGGCATGTCGATCGACGAGGTCGCGGTCGGCGCGTACGACGTGCATGCCCGCCTCGAGACCATGGACCAGATGGGCATCTGGGCCCAGATCGCCTACCCGAATCTGGCCGGATTCGGCGCCAACCGGTTCGCCAAGATCGAGAACAAGAAGCTCTCGCTCGACATCATCCGCATCTACAACGATGCCGTCGGCGAATTCCAGGCCGAATCCGGCGACCGCGTCTTCCCGATGATGCTCGTGCCTTACTGGGACGTCGAAGCGTCCGTGAAGGAGATCGAGCGCTGCGTCACCGAGCTCAAGCTGCGCGGCATCACGATGTGCTCTGAGCCCCAGGCGGGCGGCCTGCCGGACCTGCCCTCCGCGCACTGGAACCCGATCTGGGAGGTCTGCACCGACCTCAAGGTTCCGATCAACTTCCACGTCGGCGCGAGCGACTACGGCATGGAGGCGTTCTTCAAGGGAGCTTGGGCGTCCAATAGCGAATACCGCCGATACGTCGTCGGTTGCACCCTGCTGGAGCTGCACAACGCCCGGGTCCTGTCGAACCTGCTGATCTCCGACCTGCTCGACCGGTACCCGGCGCTGAAGTGGGTGCTCGTCGAGAGCGGTATCGGCTGGGTGCCGTATGTCCTGGAACGCCTCGAGTACCAGCTGCTCGACTCGTCCCCCGAGGACCCCGCGCTCGGCATGCCGAACTCGCCGACCGAACGCCTGCGCAAGTCGGTTTACAACTGCTTCTGGTTCGAGGAGCTCGGCCCGTCGACCGCGCTGGAGCGCATCGGCTTCGACAACGTCCTGTTCGAGACCGACTACCCCCACCCGACGTGCCTGTACCCGAGTGGGATGCCCGACACCTCGGCCGTCGAGCACGGCATGAAGGTGCTCGAGCCGTGGGGTCCCGAGGTCACCCGGAAGGTGCTCAGCGAGAACGCGATGAACCTCTACCGGCTTCCTGGTTCGACCACCGAGTAGGACGGTCAGCGGCCTGGCCGCAGCCCCGATAGCCGCAGCGCCCGGGCGGAGCGAAACGCCCGACAGTCCCGCCCGGGCGCTGCTACCAGTTGCACCCCCAACGGCAGGCCGGACGAGCCGGTCGTCATCGGTACGGCAAGAGCCGGGGAACCGAGGGCTGTCCACGGCGTGCAGAACACCGGGTCGCCGGTGTACTCCAGGCCGGCCGGCGCTTCACCGGTCGTGGACGGGGTGATCACCACGTCCACCTCCTGGAACACGCGCAGCACTCTGGCGCGGAGGTCGGCGAGGAGTGCCGTCGCCTCGATGCGTCGAGCGTCGGTGACCGCGGCGCCGGCGGCGACGAACTCCCCCACCGGCGCCGACAGGATGCCGCGCGCGACCTGTTCACGTCGGGCCACCGCAATCTCGCTCGACGCGATGATGTGGTGCAGCCGGATCACCTCTGTGAGGTCCGACCGCAGATCCAGCGAGATGACGTCGGCGCTCTCGGCAAGGTGGTCGCGGACGGTCGACATCGCCGTACGCACGTCGGGAGACAGGTCCGGCCATTCGTCCAGGGCGACGGCACCGACGCGCAACCTCGACGAGGACGAGTCGTCGTCCAGCTCACCGATCAACCCCGTGTAGACGAGCTCGAGCTCGTCCAACGATCGCGTGTACCAGCCGATCTTGTCGTAGCTCGGCGCCATCGGGCAGATGCCGGTCATCGAGACCGCGCCGTACGTCGGGGTGTAACCGTACACACCGCAGTACCCGGCCGGGCGGATCATCGAGCCGTAGGTCTGGGTGCCGATGCCGACGTCGACCATGCCGGCGGCGACGGCCGCGGCTGACCCGCTGCTGGAACCGCCCGGCGTGTGCCCTGTGCGATGGGGGTTGTGGGTCGGCCCGGGCGTCATCAAAGCGAACTCGGTCGTGACGGTCTTGCCGATGATGCAGCCGCCGACCGCCTGGATCAGCCCGACCACGTCCGCGTCGCGGTGCGGTCGGCGGTCCGGGTCGGCGGTCGATCCGTACGACGTGGGCATGTCCGCGGTGTCGATCAGATCCTTCAAGCCGAACGTCAGTCCGGACAGCGCGCGCAAAGGGGTCGCATCGATGCCGCGGGCGCGGTCGAGCGCCCCGTCCGCGTCGACGTACGTCCACGCACGCACCGACGGTTCACGCTCGGCGATCGCGGCCAGCGCGCCCTGGACGGACGTGACCGCCGACCGCCGCCCGGTCACTCGAAGTAGGCGGACGCGATGTTCGTCGCGTCGTCCCAGAGCTGCACGCGGCCGTCGTTGAGCAGGTAGACCCGGTCGCAATGCTCGTGCAGCATGCGGCTGTTCTGATCGACGACGAGCACCCCGATCCGGTGCCGTCGACCGAGCGCGACCAGCGACTCGATCGCCGTCAGCAGCGCGCGTGGTGACAGGCCCAGGCTCATCTCGTCGACGAGCAGCAGACGCGGCTTGCTGATCAGCCCACGGAACAGGGCGACCATCTGTTGCTCGCCGCCGCTGAGCCGCCCGGCCTTCTGACCGCGCAACCGGGCGACAGCTGGGAACGCGTCCTCGAGCGACGCCCGCAAGGCAGCGATGTCCCCGTGCGAACGCACCAGGCCGAGCCGGATGTTCTCGTCGACGCTGAGGTCCGGGAAGATTCCGCGACCCTCCGGCACGTGCGCGATTCCGAAGCGCGCAACGGCCTCGGGACGCTGCGGCACGGGGACGCCGTCGACTTCGATACGGCCGCCGCTGCGTGCGGCCAGGCCGGAGATCGCGCGCAGTGTCGTCGTCTTGCCGGCGCCGTTGCGTCCGGCCAGACCTACGATCTCCCCCGGGCCCACGGCGAGCGACAGGCCGTCGATCACCCGCGCCCGACCGAACCGAACCCGCAGGTCGGTGATGCGCAGGCCCGCGCCGGCCGCCGGGGTCTCGGGCGCGGGTTGCAACGCGGTTGTCGCTGCGGTCATGCCTTCGCCCCCGCTCCGACGAAGACCTCCACGACGCGTTCGCTGGCCAGGACGTCGGCCGCCGTGCCTCCGGCCAGCACCTTGCCGAAGTCGAGCACCGTGCAGTGGTCGGCGATCTGCCGGATGAAGCCCACGTGGTGTGCGATGACGAGCACGGTCACGCCGGCGGCCCGCACTGTCTCGATCGCCCGCGCGACGGACGCCATCTCCTCCGGGCCGAGCCCGGACGTCGGTTCGTCGAGGAGGAGCACCTTGGGCTCGTTCGCCATTGCCCGCGCGATGTCGACCTGCTTCTGCTCCCCCATCGTCAGGTCGCCGGCCGGCATGTGCCAGCGCTCGCGCGGGAAGGCGAGCAGCTCGAGCGCCCGCTCGGCCCGCTCGCGGGCAACGCGGAAGCGCCGTCGGGCCGTGCGCAGACCGAGCAGCTCCAGCACGACGGATCCGTCGTGCGTCTCGAACGCACCGACCTCGACGTTCTGAACGACCGTCAGGTCGGACACCAGTGCCGGATGCTGGAACGTGCGCGAGATGCCGAGTGCACGTCGCTGCGAGACGGTGGAGCGCGAGAGATCCGCGCCGTCCAGGGTCACGCGTCCGGCCATCGGCTGGATGCCGCTGACGCAGTTGAGGAGTGTGGTCTTTCCGGCCCCGTTCGGGCCGATGATGGCGTGCACGTCACCATGACGGACGTCGATGCGTACATCGTCCAGCGCCTTCACGCCGCCGAAGTCCACGGATGCGCCCTCGACGGCGAGCCGGATCGGCGCCGACTCGTCGCGGACCCGGACGACGCTCTCCGATACAGGCTTCGGGGTGGGTGGAGCCGGCCCCGTCCGCGCCGGCCCCGTCTGCGCGGGGCGGCGCGCCCGCAGCCACGGCGGACGCGGCAGGGTCAGCGTCGCCGCCGGACGGCCGGCCCAACGTGATGCAGTGCACCAGAGGAAGCGCACGGCCTGCTCGACCAGGTCGTACAGACCGCGGTTGAACAGCACGACGACCGCCAGCAGGACCGCCGAGAACAGGAACTTCGACGCCGACGCGGACGTATCGGCCAGACCGCTGGTCAGGCTGAAGAAGAAGATCGATCCGAGGATCGGGCCGGCCAGGCTGCCGGTGCCGCCGACCGCGACGATCGCGAACATCTCGATCGACTGGCTCACGTTGAAAGTCTCGGGTGAGAGGTACCCGATGTCGAGGGCGAGCAGGCAGCCACCGAGACCGGCCAGTGCACCCGCGACAGCCTGCGTACGCACCTTCTCGCGGAACACCCGCACGCCGAGCACGGCGGAGACGACCTCGTTCTCCTTCACGACGCGCGCCGCCATGCCCGCGCGCACCTTCGTGTAGCGCAGGCAGAGGACGACCGCGATCGCAAGCGCGATGAATGACGCGTAATAGAGCCCATTGCCGTCCGTCAGGTTCCGCGAGCCGACCGACACGGGCGGCACGGTCAAGCCGTTCGAACCACCCGTCCAGTGCGACAGACGCTTCCCGCTGAGCAGGTCCACGGCGACCGCGCCGAGAAAGAACGTGCCGACTGCCGAGCCGAAGAACTTCAGGCGGACGAAGATCCCGCCGATGACGGTCGCGACCACGCCGGCGGCCGCGACTCCCGCGATCAACGCCGGCACCCATCCCCAGTGTTCGTTGAGACGCAACGTCGTCATCACATACGCGCCGATCGCGTAGTAGACGAACTGCCCGAACGAGAACTGGCCGCTGTACCCGGTGAGCAGGTCGAGCCCCACGGCACCGACCGCGTAGATCATCGCCAGGATCAGGATGCCCTGCGACGTCACGTCGCGAACGAACAGCGGCGCCAGCGCCAGCAGCAACAGCAGTACGACGGACGGGCCGCCCACGTTGTCGCGGGCCCGGGTCAGCATCTCGAGCCCCCACCCGGTGCCGGCGTCATGCGCGCGCTCACAGCCGGGCCACCTGAGCGGTGCCGAAGAGCCCGTTCGGTCGGACAGCCAGAGTCAAGAGCATGATCGCCAGCGCACTTGCCAGCGTCAGGTCCCCGCCCCAGTAGGTGGAGACGAGGTCGGTCACGACGCCGATGATGATGCCGCCCACGAAGGTGCCCACGAGGCTGGTGAACCCACCGACCACGGCCGCGGCGAACGCGTAGAGCAGGATCGGATCCATCACCTGCGAGAACAGCAGTTGCTTCGGCGCGAGCAGCAGGCCGATCAGCAGCGCCAGGCAGCCGGCCAGCATGTAGGCGATCGACGACAGGCGCTGGACCCGGACGCCGAGCAGCTGCGCGATCTGCGGACGTTGAGCCACCGCGAGGAACTGCAGGCCCGTCCGGGTGAAGCGGAACATCGCGACGAAGGCGACCACGATCGCCAGGACGATGCCGACGGTGATCAGGTCGGAGTACTGGATGAGCACGCTGCCCACGTCCGTGCCGCCCTGGGGCAACAGGGACGGGAACCGGTAAGGCTGGTGCTCACCGAAGAACTCGTCGGCCATCGCGGCCAACAGCAGGAACAGCGCGACGGTCCGGACGAGCGTGTTGGCCTGGTTGCCGCTGAACGGCCGCAACACCACTTGGTAGATCAAGAGACCGAAGACCGCGCTGCAAACGAGCCCGATGCCCGCGGCCGGCCAGATCCCCATCCCCGACTTCCAGAGTTCGTACACGATGAACGTCTCGAACATGCCGATGTTGCCGACGGCGAAGTTCGCGACGCCGGTCGTCTTGTAGAGGAACACCAGGATGAAGGCCAGCATCCCGATCAGCAGGCCGAAGGCGATGCCGCTGACGATGACCGATATGGCTAGTCCCATGCTCTCCCCTCAGTCCCGGTCGACGGGCCGTCCCGGTCGTATGGTCCCGGGCCGGCCCGTCGCGCGGTCGATTGCTCCGCCGTCAGCGGCGGTCAGTTGCCGCCCACTTCGCCGGCTTGGTAGAACGCACCGTCCTTGGCGCCGAAGATGTAGAGGCTCTTCAACCCGACATGGTTGGTGTGCGAGAACGAGATCGGCGGGTAGATCTCCGATGCCGTCACGTTGTTCCACTTCTCGATCGCATCGACGACGCCACTGCTGCTGATGTTCGATCCGGCGTCCTTCAGTGCCTTCACGACGACCTGCGCGGTACCGCAGCCCCGCAGGGTGACGCCCTCGATGCTGATGCCCGCCGCCTTGAGGACCGACGCGCACTGCGTGCTGCCGGCGTTGGCGGGGACGAGCGTGTCCGACGTGACAAGCAGCTTCGGCTGCAGCGCCTTGGACACGCCGCCGAGGAAGGTCTGTTGGGAGACGGCGCTGCTGCCGATGAGGTACTTGTTCGGCGCGAAGCCGTTGGCCGTCATCGCCTCGGTCAGCCGAGCGGCGTCCTGCGGTGTCTGGTCGAGTACCACGTAGTCGGGGTGCTTCTGCTTCATCTTCAGCACGTAAGGCGCGAAGTCAGCCGTGCCGGGCGGCGCGTCGTACGACCCGGCGAACGTGCCGCCCGCATCTTCGACGGCCTTCTTCACCGCTTTGGTCGTCTCGGGCGAATCCGGCGTCACGGTGTTCATGATGACGACGCTTCCGGCGCCGTTCTTCTGGACGACCCACGGGATCTCCTCGACCAGCTGCTCGCCATACGTCGGCATCAGGTTGAAGTACATCGGGCTCAACGGGTTGAGCAGCTTGGTCGACGCCCCGAAGACGAACAGGAACGGGATCTTCGCCGCGGTGAGCAGCGGCACCTGCGCCGGCGGCTGGAGGCTGCCGCACTGACCGGTTACCGCAACGACCTTGTCCTGGATGAACGCTCGCGTATTCGTGACAGCGCGAGCGGCGTCGTAGCCGTCGTCGCGGTTGTCGACCTTGATCTTGCGGCCGTTGACGCCGCCGGAGGCGTTGACGTGGTCGAACCAGGCGAGCATCGCCTTGTTCATCGGGCCGCAGCTCGAGCCGACGGCCCCGCTCAACGGAACCGAGATTCCGAGCTTGATGTCGCCGCTCCCCGATCCGCCGCCGCTGGAGCCGGAGCTCGAGCAGCCGGCGAGAGCCAGGGCAGCCGCGGTTGCCAGTGCGGCGACGCCTGGGACGACGCGCCGCGTCCAGCGGGGTCGCCGCGACCGGGCGTCGCCCGCGTCTCGGAGGGACTGGTCTGTCATGACGAACTCCTGAGTCCTGCTCGCGCCGAACATTTCGTTCGACTGTCTGATCGCCCGACAATCTGACAACATCCCGAACGGTAGCCCACCGCACCCTTGAGGGCAATACGAAACGGACCGGAAATATTCAGCCTCCGGACACACTCGGCGCGGCAAGCCCGGGTACCGCTGAGCGGGTCCGCTCGTCGGCCGGGATCGCCTCGACGAGCCGGGCGATCTCGTCCTTCCGGACGAACACCTCGCCCCGCATGATCGGGCGCACGGTGCGTCCCAACCGGACGAAGTCGATGACCGGCTCACCGTTCGCGTCGTGCGCCGCCGCCTCGATCACAGACACTCCGGACGGGTGGCCGATCAGCACCTCACCAGGACGAATCGCCGGATACAGCGCGCTGACCACCGTGCCGGACGTGACCGCAGCGACTGCCGTACAGCAGCTCGCGGTCCCCGGGAACGCCTCGTGCAGCGTGTCCTGCATCGGCTGAATGCCACCGAACCGGACGGCGAAGTCGTAGTCCGTGGCCTCGAGTGATCCGCCGTTGTGCCGGTCGTACGGGCGCGCCGGCGAGAACACAACCGGCCACGGCGTCGTCTTGGCCGGATCCACGCCGAGCAGCTTCTGGGCCGCCTGGCGAACGGCATGCATGACAGGGGTTGCCGTCGGGCCCTCGGCCACCGTCTCCAGACCGGTGAGCCCGATGTCCTCCGCCCGCACGAACACGCACATGTTGGCCAGGTCGACGATCGAGCACGTCACCGGCCCGACTCCCTCGACATCGATCACGTCGGTGCGCCGGCCCGTCGGGAACAGCCCGCCGCCGAGTGACGCACCGGTCGCGCGCGAGAAGTCCGTCATGACCGCGGCGCCACTGCCGTTGACGCCGGCCATCTCGTAGTCACCAGCCACGAGCGGGGTGCCATCCGCGTCTGTCGGCACGTGCACGGTGAGCAGCATTCGCGTGTTGGTCTGGTAGATGCGCACGTCGGTCTGCCCCGGCCGGGCGGTGACCAGGCCGGCGAGGATCGCGAATGTGCCGACGCTCGGGGTCAGGTTGCCGCAGTTGAAGTCCCAGTAGACGCGTTCCTCGCCGATGCCGATCTGCGCGAAGGTGTAGTCCACGTCGGCGTCGTCGCGATCGCTCACCTCGACGATGCAGCACTTGCTCGTCGTCGGCACCGCGCCCCCGATGCCGTCGATCTGGCGGACATCCCGCGCTCCGAACAGGTCGATGAGGTACGGACCCCACAGGGACCGGTCCTCCGGCAGGTCGCGTGCCCGCAGGAAGACGCCCTTGCTCGTCCCACCGCGGATGATCCAGGTCGGCAGGGATTCCAGTTCACGGGTCAGTACCGACCCGGTAAGGAATTCGGCCGCGCTCAGCTCACTCATCTGGCCTTGCCTCTTCTCGTGCGTCTCGACGTCCGTGCCCCGGCTGTGCACCGGGCAGCATGGACCTGATCACCCCGTCCGCCTCGAGGCGGGCGAGCTCGTCGGCCGACACCCCCACCACATCGGTGAGGACAGCGGTTGTGTGTTCTCCGATCGCGGGGGCCGCGAACGTCGCCTGCGGGTCGTACCGCCGGAACACCATCGGGAACCCCTTCACCGGCGGGCCGTCACCGGAGACGATGACCCGTCGCTTCTCGAATCGCGGGGTCTGCGCCCGGTCTTCGGCGGACAGCACCGGCACCGTCGGCACGCCGAGCTCACCCAGGCGGCCGACGAGGTCAGCGCGGGTGTGCCGGAGCGCCGCCGCTGCCACCAGGTCGTACGCCTCGTCGGTCGACCACCACTGCACGTCGGCGCTGCTCCGGTCGGCGCGACCGAGCCAGCCGGCCAGCGCGCGGCGCTGCGCGTCATTGGCGCACGAGATCGCCACCCATTCGTCGGGTCCGGCTGTGGCGAACGTGTCGTGCGGCGCGAATCCCGGACGAGTGTTGCCGGTGGTAGCCGAGTCCCGTCCGTTCACCAGGTAGTCGGCGGCCTCGACGGCGAGGGTCCAGCTGACGACCTCCCGTTGCGAAACGTCCAGCGTCGTCGCCGTGATGCCCTGGTGCACGCAGTAGGCGACGGCCGCCGCACCGACCAGCGATACCAGCTGGTCCGGGTAGTTCACCTCGTAGGACGACCACATCGGACCGCTGTCCGGGTATCCCGTCTGGGCGGCCAGGCCCGACAGGAGGTCGAGCGTCGAGCCGAACGACCGGTTGCCGGCCTCGGGGCCGAGCTGGCCCTGGCTGGACAGCGACAGGTACAACAGGTCGTCGTTCGCCGACCGCAGGGTGGCGGCGTCGATGCCGAGCCGGCTGGTCACTCCCACCCGGAAGTTCTCGACCACGACATCGGCGTGACGCGCGAACTGCCGCACCACGTCGCGTCCGCCGGCAGCCTTCAGGTCGATGGCCACGTCGAGCTTGCCGACGTTGTTCGACGGGAAGTACGGCGACACGAGCGAGCGGTCGGCCTGCGTCTGCGCCTCGGGCAGCTTCCACGTACGGAACGTGTCGGGACGGTCCGACCACTCGACCTTCAGGATCTGGGCGCCATGATCGGCCAGCAATCGGGTGACGGCCGCACCGGCGGTGATCGTGCCGAAGTCGAGCACCGTGATGCCGGCGAGCGGCCGGTTCGGGTCGCCGATCAGGGACGGGTGCGGGCCGTCGTCGCCGTCCGGACGCCGAAGCCATCGGAGCGGTCCCTCGGCCGGGACCGCCGGTGCGTTGTCCCACGGCAAGGCGGCGCCGAGTGGTGCCCCGAACACCGGTACGCGGCCAGGAGCCACGGCGGGGTCGGTGTTGACGAAGCCGCGCGAGCGCAGTTGATCCGACGCGAGCAGGTCGGAGACCCGCACGACCCAACCGAACGGCAGGCCGTGTTCCTGCGCGCGCCGGTAGATCTCCTCGGCGGGCCGGACGGCGGCCCACCGCTCGACGACCGGCCACCACCGTTCCGGTTGCGCGTTACGCACCGCTTCCTCGGCCAGGTCGGCCGCGCGCAGCGCGGGATGGTCGATGAGTTCGACCACCGCCGGCCAGTGCCGCGGCAGGAAGATGAAGCCGATCCAGCCATCGGCCGCGCGGACGAGACGCCAGTCACCGTCGTCGCGGACGGCGCGGGCCGGAGAGGTTCCGGTCATGAAGAAGCTGACGTCGCTCTTCCAGTCCATGTAGGCGGCGACGTCGCACAGTGCGACATCGACCAGATCACCGCCGACGTGGTCACGACGCAGCAGTGCGAGCATCGCGCCGAGGAACCCGACGACGGCACCACAATGGGCGGTCTGTTCGCCGCCGAGGGTGAGCGGCCGCCGGCCTGCCTCGCCGATCATCGTGGTGAGGCCGCCGTAGCTCTCGGCGAGCAGGCTGCTCTGCGGCAGCTCGCTGAGGTCGCTGTCCACACCGAAGCCGGTGATCGCCACGATCACCAAGGCCGGGTGCGTGTTGAGCAGGTCGTCGGTGCCGAGGCCGAGGGCAGCCGCGCGGCTCGGCGCCACGTCGAGCAGGAGCACGTCGGCGGCGGGCAGCAGATCCCGCACGAGTTCGGGCAGCCGGGCGGCGGCGGCCGTCCGCTTGCCGGCATGCAACGTGACGTGATGGAGGGACACACCGTCGTCGTTGAGCGGCGGCCGGTACCGAAGTGCGTCGGCGTCGTCCGCGGCGATCCGCACGACGTCGTGTCCGAGGCCGGCAAACAAGCGCCCGCACACCGCGCCGGCGATCCCCTCGGACACCTCGATGATGCGGAGCGGCCGGGGCGGCAGCCGGTTGGATCCGGTCACGACGCGCCCTGTCCCGGGTTCGGTCGCCCGGCCAGAAAGCTGTCGAGCGCTTCGTGGTGCGACGCCGTCCGGGAGTGGATCTCGGCGTTGACGTAGGCGCCGAACTCGAGCGCCGCGCGCCATTCGCTGATCTGCATCGGGATCTGCCAGAGCGCCTTCTTCGACCACTCGAGTGCGACCGGCTCGAAACCGGCGAGGCGGCGGGCGATCTCGAGCGTCCGCTCGGCCAACCGGTCGACGGGGACGGCTTCGTTGGCCATTCCCCACTCGACCGCGGTGCGCCCGTCGATGCGTTCGGCGGTGAGCACCATCCAGGCCGCGCGCTTGGCCGACACGCGTAGTTGGACCGCCGGCCCGGCGAGGCCGGGGTAGTAACCGAAGCCGATCTCGGGCGTGCCGATCTGCGCGTTCTCCGCGACGACGGCCAGGTCGCAGACGTTGATGAGCGTCGCGCCTCCGCCGAGGGCGTAACCGGCGACGGATGCGATGACGACCGCCGGATGCCGACGGATGGTCTCCTGCACCGTCCGCCAGGTGTCGTTGAGCTCGTCCTCGTCCGCCTTGGTCCTGGTCGCGAGTTGGGACAGATCCATGCCGGCACAGAACGTCTTGCCGGCGCCGGTGAGGACGACGACGCTCGAGTCCCGTGTTTCTGCCAGCGCATCGAGCAGGCCCTGTCGGGCCGCGCTGTCGAGCGCGTTGCGCTTGTGCGGACGGTTCAGGGTGATGCGGGCGATGCGCGGTTCGGGCCGGTCGACGAGCACCGGCGCGGATCCGTTCGAGCCGTGGAACTGATCCGTCATGAGCCGGCGGGCTCCTGCGCTGTGTGCTCGATCCCGGCGGCGGCCATCTCCTCTTCGAGGATCGGCGCCGCGGCGGTGACCGCGTGAATGCCGAGCACCGACGCGATCTCCATCACCTCGAGGATCTCCTGCGGGGTCGCGCCGTACCCGAGGGCGTTGTCGATGTGCGCGCGCAGGCCGCTCGTGTACAGGTGCGTCGCCGCAGTGTCGAAGGCGATGTAGACGAACTCCTTGACCTTCGGTTCGAGCGGGCCGCTGCGCCAGGGAATCGACGAGAACTCGGTGTAGCTCGACATCAGCTCGGGGTCGAGCTCGAGGATGTCGTCCCAGAACGGGTTCCAGTAACCGCGGTTGCGGACGAACTCGTCCTTGATCTCCTCCTGCCGGGCGTCGAGCGGAGCCGGCCCGGTGCGGATGCCCCGCTCGCGCATCACGTCGACGAGGATCGGCACACCGATGTTCATCGCGTGGATCCCCAGCGTCGCGCACAGTTCGAGCACTTCCATGATCTCCTGCGGTGTGACGCCGAGGCGAAGCGCGGCCTGGACGTGCTGCCGCACGCCCGGCAGGTACATGTGCGTCGCGTTGGCGTCGACGGCGATGTACATCAGCTCCTTGACCTGCGGCGTGAGGTGGTTCTGCCGCCACGGCACGGCCGAGAACTCGCAGTAGGCGAGCACGAACTCGGCATCGAGCCGCAGCATCGACTCCCATGCCGGCCCCCAGGTGCCCCGCACCTCGATGAACCGGGCCTTGATCTCTTCCTGACGGACGGTGAGTGTCATGCGACGCGTTCCTTCAACCAGCGGGCGATCTCGGTGTGGTCGGCGTCAGCGGGTAGGGCTTCGGCCGCATCGGCCCATACAGCGACGGCATCGGCGCCGTAGCGCGACGGCAGCCCGACCTGTTCGGCCAGCCCGACGGCGATGCGCATGTCCTTCAACATCAGGCGCAGCGCGAAACCCGAGTTGAACGTCTCCGGCAGGACGAAATTCGGCCATTTGTTCTCGGTCGAGCCGCTACGCCCGCTTGACGCGTTGACGATCTCGAGCACGCGGGCGACATCGAGGCCGAAGCGTTCGGCGGCCAGCAGCGCTTCGCTCGTGACGAGCAGGTGCGCGGCCGACATCAGGTTGTTCAGCGCCTTGACTGCGTGACCGCTCCCGACCCCGCCGGCCCGGAAGATGGTCCCGAGGTGGGCGAGCAGCGGCTGCAGCGCATCCACGGTCTCGTCCGGGCCGCCGACCATGATCGCGAGCTGGCCACTGATCGCCCTGGACACGCCGCCCGAGACGGGGGCATCGACGAGAGTCACCCCGTCTTCGGTGAGCGACGCCGCGAGCGCCTGCGTGCGGGCCGGCTCGGACGAGCTCATGTCGATGACCGTCGTGCCCGGATCGAGGGCCGCGCGCACGGCCGGGTCGTTCAGGACCGCTTCGACGACGTTCGAGTCGGGCAGCATCAGCACGACGACGGACGCCCCGTCGGCGGCGGTCGCGGCCGAGTCGGCCGCCGATCCCCCGCGCTCGGTCAGCGTCCCGCTTGCTGCAGTACTCACGTCGAATCCGCGCACCGGAAGGCCCGCCTCGACCAGCCGGGTCGCCATCGGCAAGCCCATCTTGCCCAGCCCGATGAACGCGATCGGACCGAAGGGTTCGTCAGCCACGACCGTTCACCTGGCTGTCGGCGGTCCCGACGACTGCGTCGCCGTCGACCTCCTTCAGGACCTTCTCCGCGATACGGAACGACTCGAGTGCAGCCGGTACCCCGACGTAGATCGCAGTCTGGAGCAACACCTCCTGGATCTCGGCCACGGAGGCACCATTGGTGCGCGCACCACGTACGTGCACCCCGAGTTCGTGCGGCCGGTTGAGGGCAGTCAGCATCGCGATGTTCAGCAGGCTGCGCGTCCTCCGGTCGAGGGCCTCCCGCGCCCACACCCCGCCCCAGCAGTACTCCGTGACGAGTTCCTGGATCGGTCGGGAGAACTCGGAGACCTGGCTCAGCGAGCGATCGACGTGCTCGGCGCCCAGCACGGCGCGACGCAGCTCCAGTCCGCGCTCGTAGCTGTCGGCGTGTGTCCCGTCTGTCGTCATCGGTGAGTCCTCACTCGTTGCGGGGGTTGGCAAAACAGGAACGGTCGACCTCTTCGGCCCACACCGTGGTGCCGAGCGAGATCGCGAGATGGACGAGGTAGGAGTCCGGACCGGCGCCGTGCCAGTGCCGTTCGCCGGGTGGCACCCATACGACGTCGCCGGCGCGCAGCGTCCGGACGGCCTCACCCGCGCTGCAGATCAGGCCGGCGCCGGCGAGCACGTGCAGGATCTGGCCGTGCTCGTGGTGATGCCAGTAAGTGCGGCCGCCGGGTGCGAAGCAGACGTTCGCGATCGTTATGCCGTCCTGCGTCGGCAGCACCGGATCGGCCCAGACCGTCCCGGTGAAGGTGTCGGACCGCGCCGCTGCGGGCCGCTGGTCGACCGACCGGCCCGGCATGATGATCATGCCGACTCCCCCGGCTGCGACCGGTCCTCGTGCAACCGCACGCCACCCGAGACGTCACCGATCGCATCGACGACGGTGTTGCTGATGCGGTCGGCGTAGCCGAGTGCGTTCGCCAGACCGAAGCTGGCCAGCGGCCCGCTGACGTTCAGTGCGCAGACGCCGAGATCACCGACCAGATCGGCATAGAGGGTGACGTCCTTCGTCATCAGGGCGTTGGTGAGGCCGCCCTCGAGGTAGTCACCGGTGATGATCTTCGGGAAACGGTTGAGCGTTGCGAAGTTGACGCCCGAACTGGCATTGAGCACGTCGAGCAGGACGGCGAGATCGAGGCCGGCCTTCTTGCCGGCGACCATCACCTCGGACGTCGCCGACAGCGCGACGGCGTTGAGGAAGTTGTTGAGCACCTTGGCGACATGCCCCGCGCCGGATTCGCCGCAGTAGTAGATCTGCGACGAGAAGGCGTCGAGCACATGGCGCACTGCCTCGAGCACGTCCGGCGCACCGCCGACCATGAGCGTGAGCGCACCTTTGTCGGCCGCCGCGGCCCCGCCGGAGATGCCGGCGTCGAGGTACGCGGCACCGCGTTCGGCCAACAGCCCCTGCAGCCTGCGCGTGGAGGAGGGAGCGGCCGTGCTGAGGTCGACGACGATCTGGCCCGGGCGCGCGTGTGCAAGCACGCCGTCGTCGCCCAGGACGACCTTCTCGACGACCTTGCTGTCCGGCAACGACAGCAGGACGACTTCGGCCTGGCGGGCGACGTCGCCGACGGTCGCCGCCGGGCGCGCGCCCAGGGTGGCGGCGAGATCCGAGCGCACGTCGTAGCCGATCACCTCCAGTCCGCTCTCGACGAGTCGCGCGGTCATCCGGCCACCCATGTTGCCCAGGCCGATGAAGCCGACCGGCTCGCTCATGCAGTGCTCCCTTCACGACGGGTCGGTAGGCGGTCGCCGTAAAGCGCGCTGTCGACGGCCGCGGTGTCCCACGCGCCCGCGCCCCCTGACGGGCGGACGGTGTTGACGACGGTGGCGCCGCCGTCGGCCGAGACGACCTGGCCGGTGACATATGCCGCGTCCGCACTGAGGAGGAACGCGGTGACGCCCGCGATGTCCGCGGGCGTCCCCGCCCGCCGCAGCGGCGTGGTCGACGCGCGCAGGCTCATGTCGTCCTTCCCGCCGGCCGTTGTGGCCGCTGCGGCGAACAGGTCGGTCGGGACGATGCCCGGCGCCACGGCATTGACGCGAATGCCGAGCGGCCCGCCGTACATCGCGGCACCGCGCAGCAGACCGAGGCACGCGTGCTTCGACGTCTGGTACGCGAGCAGGTCGGCGCTACCGGTGAGGCTGGCGATCGACGCCGTCAGGACGATCGCGCCGGTGCTGCGTTGCGCGGCGAACTGCCGGAACGCAGCCCGCAGCCCGAGGAACTGACCTCGGACGTTGACGGCCTGCACGTGGTCGAACTCCTCGACGCTGAGGTCGGGGATCGGCGTGAACGAGCCGAAGATGCCGGCGTTGAGGTGATACAGGTCGATGCAACCGAATGCGTCGACGGCTGAGCGCATGTACCGATCGACGTCCGCTTCGACCGCTACATCCGCGCCGACCGCGATCGCACCATGGCCGACCTCGGCCGCCACCTTCTCCGCCGCGGCCTCGTCGATGTCGACCACCACGACCTGGGCGCCTTCCGCGGTCAGGCGCAGGGCGCTGCCCCGCCCGAGGCCACCCCCTGCACCGGTGACGACCGCGACGCGGCCGGCCAGTCGCCCCCCGCTCATGCCCGGCCGCCGATCACGGCGGCGTGGTCGCCGAGCGGGCCGGCCGGGCCGCCGAGACGGCGCAGGGTGTCGGGGTCGTGGCCGCTGACGACGGCGACCGGACGTCCGTCGGCGGCCCCGGCCGCGAGGCTGTCGATCGTGTCGAAGCCGGCGTACATGTCGACGAGGTTGGCCACGGACACGAACGGCATGCCCTTCTCGCCCTCCTCGTAGTAGTGCAGCGCGTCCGAGGCGAGCAGCACCGGGCCCGCCGCCGTCTCGACGCGCACGATCGACTGGCCCGGCGTGTGCCCGCCGACGCGAATGACCTCGATGCCGTCGGCGACCGTGATGCGGTCGTCGAACAGCACGGCGCGCCCGCTCTCGACAACCTTTTCGAGCTCGCCGAGTTCGGCGTCCTCGACCGAGTGGTGGAACTGCACCTGCCGGCTGTGCGGGCCGCGCCAGAAGTCGACCTCGGCGCGGGCGACGACCACCTCCGACCGCCCGAAGTGGTCGAGGTTGCCGATGTGGTCGTAGTGAGCGTGCGTCACGATGACGGTCGGCGCGTCCGCCGGATCGACACCGAGCGCGGCGAACGCCTCGGGCGGCTCGACGAGGGTCGTCCGCTTGCGATGTGCACCGCCCGCGCGGCTGAAGCCGGTGTCGACCACGATCGTGCGGCTGTCGTTCCGGATCAGCCAGAAGAAGTAGTCCATGCCGATCGGCCCGTCCGGTTCTCCGTAGAGGCCGTAGTTCAGGTAGACCTCGCTGCGGACCGTGCTCCGGGTGCCGTACCGGACCACGACTACCTCATAGGTCGCACCGGTAGCGTCCACGGGGGCGCCTTCGGGGGTGTTCATCCCGATTCACCACCGTTCTCGCGCTCATATTCATCGGACTGCCTGACTATATGACTGTCGGACAATCCGCGTCAATCATCGAGGCTAACCGGCCGGGACCGTCTTGGCCAAGCGCTGCGCGTGCTCCGCGGTGACCGGATGGCTGGCGTACTCGAGGAACGAGTCGTAACCCTCGACCCCGCCCTCGCGCCCGATGCCGGACCGGCGCAGCCCACCGAACGGGGCGCGCGGACCGATGCCGTACCGGTTGACCGACACGTAGCCGGAATCGACCCGTCGCGCGACAGCCAGCGCCCGGTCGGCGTCCGCCGAGTACACCGCGCCGCCGAGCCCGTAGTCGCTGTCGTTCGCGATCGCGACGGCCTCGTCCTCCCCGTCGTACGGAATGACCGCGACGACGGGCCCGAAGATCTCCTCCCGCACCACGCGCATCGAGTTGTCGACGTCGGCCAGGACCGTCGGCTGCACGAACCAGCTCTGCTCCGCCCCGGGCGGCCGCCCGCCTCCCGCCGCTATACGCGCACCCTCGTCCCGGGCCAGCGCGAGGTAGCCGAGCACCCGGTCGACCTGCCGTCCCGCGACCAGCGGGCCGATCGTCGTCCGCTCGTTCATCGGGTCGCCCAACACGTGCCGCTCGGCAGCAGCACACAGCGCTTCGACCACCTCGGCGTAGCGCGACCGCGGGGCCAGGACCCGTGACGTCGCGGTGCACTGCTGGCCGGCCAGGTTGAAGATTCCGACGTCGAGGAACGGCACCACGTCGTCGAGGTCGACGTCGTCGAGGACGATGCCGGCCGACTTGCCGCCGAGCTCGAGTTGCAGGCGCGCAAAACGGTCGGCAACTGCACGCCAGATCGCGCTCCCCGTCGCGCTGCTGCCGGTGAAGGCCACCTTGCGCACGAGGGGATGGCCGACGAGGTGCTCGCCGGTCGAACCATCGCCGAGCACGACGTTGACGACGCCGGGCGGAATACCTACTTCACTGCACAGCTCGGCGAGGGCCACGGCCCCGAACGGGCTCTCGGGGGCGGGCTTCAGCACGAGGGTGCAGCCCGCGAGCACGGCGGGAATCAGTTTCTTGATCTCGCTGCGCACCGGGATGTTCCACGGCACGATGCCGGCGACGACGCCGACCGGGCGGCGCTCAATGAGCGCGTCACCGCTCGGGTCGCGGCGCAGGTACCGCCACTGCACGTTTCGAGCGTCTTCGATGTAGGTGTCGATCAGGCCTGCGCAGTTGCCGAGGTCGCGATACCGATGGAACGGCACACCCATCGAGTGCGACGTCACCTCGGCCAGTTCATCGGCCCGTGCCAGCAACGCCTTGCGCAGCAGGGTGACCATCTCGACCCGCTCGTCGAGCGTGGTGTCGTGCCACGGGCCGGCCAGCGCGCGCTGAGCCGACCGCACGGCCGCGTCGACATCGTCCGCGGTAGCGATGGTGGCTTCCCCGAAACGCTCCTGCGTGTAAGGGTCGATCACCGGGAACACCGCGTCACCGGTGGACGGTTGCCACCGCCCGTCGATGTATGAGCCGTGCTGAGTGCGATTCACGGTGCTGCGGTTCCTCTCAACTGAGATCGACGTAGCTGAACGTCGACCGGTCGTGGTCGATGAAGTTCTTCTCGTCGGCGTAGATCTCGCCGAAATTCGGCAGCCGCGTCATCTCGACCTGATACGCGATGTCGTCGAAGAAGTACTCGACGATCCCGTCCACGTCGGTGACTCCGATGCCGGCGCTGGCCGCGGCCTGCTCGTTCGCGTAGCCCACGCCGTGCAGCTGGCGGTAGCGGAAGCCGGGGATGTGGATCGAGAGCTTGGTGTGCTCGAGGCGCCAGAAGTCGTGGAAGTGCTCGACCGGGTCGCCGGGCCGGCGGCGGATCGCGTACATACCTGCGAGCTGGCCGCCGCCGGGCAAGAACGTCTCCTCGGTGCCCGCGACCGCGGCCGAGCCGGCCGGATCGATCAACCCGCGGAGGCGACCGGCGACACCAGCCACGGCTTCGACTAGCTCGGCGAGGTAGCCGCCCGGCCCGGTCACCCAGAGCAGGCCGTCATAGCCCGGGGCGCCGAAGTCGGCCCGCCCGTCGTCGCCGAGCGCCGTCAGCGCGGTGCCCACCTGCTCGGCGTCGAGCCCGATTCCGGCCCGCGCGGACATGGGTGGCGCGAGCGTCGCACCGATCCGGTCAGCCTCGCCGCGCAGCGCATCGCGCAGTTCGGTCGTGCGGCCGCGGTTCGCCGCGGCAAACAACAGGACGATCTTGGTGTTGACGGTCGTGGCCGTCGCGTACGGGCTGGACGACCGTCCGGCGCTGTCTCCGAGTTCGGCCACGACGGCTTCGACCGTCCCGAACGCTTCGGCCGCAGTCGGCACCCCGCAGTAGACGGCGACCTGGAGGAGAAGTTCGCGCAGCTCCTCGGCCGTGACGCCCAGTCGCAACGCGCCGCGGACGTGCGCGCGCAACTCGTCCTGATGACGCATCGCCGCCGATGCCGCAACGGTGATCAGGCTTCGATCCCGCAGGCCCAGGCCGGCCCGCGTCCAGACGTCACCCCACCCGTACCGGGTCACCAGTTCGAGAAGCGGTCGCCGGAACTCGCTGATCGATTTCAACGACCGCTCGACGTAGTCGCGCCCCATCACCTCGCTACGCGTAGCGAGTCCGATCGCGGCGTGGTCCGTCGGATCGACGCTCATGAGATGACCCGCACCGGACTGCCGGCCAGCCAGCCCTGGATGTCCTCGACAGCCTGCGTGTAGAAGATCTCGTACGTGTCTCGAGCGACGTAGCCGATGTGCGGCGTCAGAACGGTGTTCGGTGCGGCGCGAAGCGGATGATCCATCGGAAGCGGCTCCGTCTCGTACACGTCGATGCCGGCGCCGGCGATCGTCCGTGCGTGCAATGCCGCCACGAGAGCGTCACTGTCGACGATCGGACCACGTGACGTGTTGATCAGATAGGCGGTCGGCTTCATCAGGGACAGTTCGTGCGCGCCGACGAGTCCACGACTGCGATCGCTGAGCCGCATGTGGATGGTCACGAAGTCCGACTGTGCGAGCAGGTCGTTCTTGGGCAGCCACTCCACGCCGTGCTCGGCCGCGGCTTCCGTCGTGAGGTTCTGGCTCCAGGCGACGACCCGCATGTCGAAGGCCAGCGCGACCCGGGCGACCCGCCGGCCGAGCGGGCCGAGCCCGAGGATGCCGAGGGTGTGACCGGACAGCTCGGTGCCGAGGGAGACCTGCCACCGGCCTTCACGCATCGCGTTCTGCTCGCCCGGGATGTTGCGCGCGAGCGAGTGGATGAGACCCCAGGTCAGTTCCGAGGTCGGCGGCAGCAATCCGCTCGTGCCGCACACAGTGATGCCCTGCGCGGACGCCGCCTCGACGTCGATCGACGCATTCATCATGCCCGTCGTGATGAGGAGTCGCAGATTAGGCAGGGCGGCGAGCATGTCGGCGGGAAACGCCGTACGTTCGCGCATGGCGACGATGACCTCGAACGGTTCGAGCGCGCGGACGAGTTCGTCCTGATCACCGAGGAACTCCCGGAACACGGAGACCTCGGCGGCGCCCTCCAGGACACCCCAGTCAGCACAGTTCAGCGCGACGCCCTGGTAGTCGTCGAGCACGGCAACGGTCGTCGCCACAGATTTCTCCCTGGTTCTGAGCTAGCCGGCGCCGGCGATCGCCGGCGTCGATGTATCGAGATCGGCGCTGTCACCGACCGGTCGGCGGTTGCGGGCATGGGTAAGACCGTTCGCGGCGAGCGCGAGCAGGATGACCACGCCCTCGGCCACGTCTTGGGTCTGGGTCGACCACGACAGACCGACAAAGACGTTGTTGAGCGTCGCGAGGATCAGCCCGCCGAGGGCGGCCTGCCACACCCGGCCCTCGCCGCCGTACACGGAGATGCCGCCGACGACAACGGCGGCGATCGCCTCGATCGGCAGGGTCTTGCCGGAGTCGGCCGAACCGAGACCCAGCTGCGACGCAAGCATCAGCCCGCCGACGCCCGCCGTGAACGCCGACACGACGAACGTCGAGCCCAACGTTCGCGTGACGGGCAGGCCGACCAGCCGCGCGGCTTCCTTGTTGCTCCCGACGGCATACACGTTCTGACCGAAGGACGTCCGTTCGAGCACTACCGCACCGACGACGAACGCGACGACGGTCAGCACGATCGGCTCCGGGACCGGCCCCCACTTGGCGAGGCCGAGCGCGTCGAAGTGCGCCGCCGAGACGCTGATCTGTCGCGGGCCCTGGTAGTTCAAGGCCAGGCCGGAGAACACCAGGCCCGTGGCGAAAGTGGCCATGAACGAGTTGACTCGCAGCCTCGCGACGATGATCGCGTTGACGACGCCGCAGGCGAGTGCGGCCAGCAATGCGACGGCAGCGCCGACGAGGACCGAGTGCGCCTCGGTGTACTTCGCGAAGAGCACCCCGGCCAGGCCGGCGACGGCGCCGACGGACAGGTCGTAGTTGCCGCCGATGATCACGAACGTCACGCCGACGGCGACGACCGCGAGGCCCGCGTTCTGGATGAGCATGTTCTCGATGTTCTGGCCGTGGAAGAACCTCGGATCAGCCAGCGCCACGAAGACCACCAACGCCACGTAGGCGATGACCAGACCGCCGCTGGAGAGCGCTACAGCTTTCACCCGGTCGGTCGGGCGCATCTTCCGCACAGCGGTGCGAGACTCCGACACAGGGCGCTCCTCTCCCGCGACGGCCGGGCGGCCTTCGGACGGTGCGGATCAGTACTCGGGCGTGTAACTCGACAGGTTGGCCTGCGTGATCACCTGGAACGGGACCGGCACGAACCGCGGCACCGTCTTCCCCGCAAGGACGTCTTGGAGCGTCTTGATGACGATCTTGCCTTCGGAGGCCGGATAGGTCGGACCGGTCAGTTGCACCTGGCCCTTCTTCATCAGGTCGACGACATCCTTCGCGCCCCCGTAGTCGGCGACGAAGACGGACTTCGTCTTGCCCGCCTGCTGGACCGCCCGCGCGACGCCGGCCGTGATGTTCGACTGCGTGCAGATGATCACGGAGATGTTCGGGTGCGCCTGTAGGAGCGCCTGCGTCTTCTGGAACCCCTGCTCGGTCGAGTAGTCGGTGTTGACCGTCGATACGACGTGGAAGCCCGGGTGCTTCTGCTCGGCTTCCTTCACGAGAACGTTCGTGTTCGTCGACAGACCGTCGGACGCGACGCCCTCCACGACGGCGACCGAATGGTCGCCCGTGTTGGCGGCGGCGGTCGCCTCGATCCACTCGCGCAGGGTGTCCTTCGTGTCGTAGCCGGAGATGTAGTCGAGCGTCCCGGGCTGCCACAGGTCGTTGCCGAGCTTGGTGAACCGGCCGCACAGCGGCTGGTCGAAATCAACGACGAGCAGACCGGCGTTCGGGGCATCCTGGCTCGCGGCCTTGCAGATGACCTGACCGTCGACCGGCAGGATGCCCAGCACGTTGTACTTCTTCGTCTGGATCGCGGACTGCAGTTGCTTGAGCTGCAACGCGCTGTCGAACTGCGAGTCGAACACCGTGATGTTGATGCCGGCCTTCGCGCCCTCCGACTTGAGGAGGGCGTCCTCGACCTGACCGAAACTCGCACTTGCCGCGCTCGTGTAGATGCCGACATTGAGCGGAGCCTTGAGCTTGATCGTCTTGCCGTTGCCGATGTCGACCGAGACCGACTTGTCGCCCCCGTTACCGCCCGAGCCGCTGTTGCCACCGGAGGACGACTTGGAGGAGCTGCACGCGGCCAGCGCACCCACCGTGAGCACGGCTGCGCCTATCGCTACCCATCTCACGCGCTTGTGGTTCCACCTCATGGCCGATCACCTTTCGGGCAGTGTCGCCTCCAGTGCAGGCGCGCTGTGCGCGCCCGGAAGCGACCAGTTGGGGTTACCTGGTTCAACCGGAGCCGCGCGTCCTGACTGCCGCGTCCAATACGAGGGCGGTCACCACGATTCCGCCTTCGATCATGTCCTGGATCGGTTGCGTGACGGCCAGGACGGTGAACAGCGTGGTGATCGTGGCCAGGATCGCGAAGCCCACCATCGTTCGCCACATGGCGCCCTCGCCGCCGTACAGCGAGGTACCGCCCAGCACGACGATTGCGATCGCGGTCAGGGCGATGACGTTGCCGCCCAGATCGCTCTCACTGATTCCGGTCTGCGATGCGTAGATGACTCCGGCCAGCGCGGCGCATCCACCGCTGATCACGTAGGTGATCGTCTGGCTGCGTTCGGTACGGAGTCCGGCCAGGCGACTGGCGGTAAAGCTGCCGCCCGTTGCGTAGAGGGACTTCCCGTACGGAGTTCGGTGCAGGACGAGCGCGCCGACCGCGAAGACCGCGAGCAGCAGGACCACGACGTACGACAGGCTGCCGAGCGACTTGTTGCCGAGGTCCCCGAAGTGCGGATTGGTCGGCACGAGCGCCTGGTTGCCCGCGTAGATCACGACGAGGCCACCGAAGAGCGAGGCGGTCCCGAGAGTGACCACGAACGAGTTGAACTTCAGCCGGGTCACGAGCACGCCGTTGACGAGACCGCCGGCCATGCCGACGACGAGCGCGGCGACGTAGGCCAGCCACAGCGAGTGATGCAGCGACACCTTCGTGCTGATCGACGCGCCGGCGGCGTACAGCGCCCCGACGGAGATGTCGATGCCCCCGCCGATCAGAACGAACGTGAGGCCGACGGCGATGATCCCGACGCGCGCGTTCTGCCGCAGCGTCAGCTCGATCGATGACCACTGGAAGAACGTGTCGTCCTCGACGCGCGCGAGGATCAGCACACCGATCAGGATCGGCACGACGGCGAACCGGCTGGCCGCAGCGATCGACGGTAGCCGCCCGACCCACCTGCTCCATCCGGTCTCGGCCGACGGCGGCGTCACCGGCGGATCTAGCCGACCGTTGCCCACGGCGGTGGAGGTCGCGGTCATGCCGGCACCTCCCGCCGTCGCCGTTCGCGATCGTCGGGCGACGACAGGGTTTCGACGCCGAACGCATGGCGCAGGACGTCGTCCTCGCTGGCCTCCCCGGCACCGAACTCGGTTACGAGCTGACCGCCGGCCATGACCACGACGCGATCGCTGAAGGCGAGCACCTCCTCGAGGTCGGAGGAGACGAGTACCACCGCGACGCCGTCCTCGTGCGCCAGGCGCCGCAGGCCGTCGAGGATGTCGGCCTTCGCGCCGATGTCGATCCCGCGCGTCGGCTCGTCGGCGAGCAGTACACGTGGTTGGAGGAAGCTCATGCGCGCGAACAGCAGCTTCTGCTGGTTCCCGCCCGACAGCGATCGCGCCGGGTGCTTGATCTTGGCGAGGTCGACGCCGGCGGAACGAAGGAACGGCGACATACGATTGGCCGCCCGTCGGGGCGCCAGATATCCGAGTCGCGACACCAGCCCGAGCCGGGGCAGAGCCACGTTGTCGGCCGCACTCATGTCGAGACACAGGCCCTGCGTCTTGCGGTCCTCGGGCAGGAACGCGATGCCGAGCGCCTGCGCGGCGCGCGGCGTGGACGGCCAGCGCACCGTGCGCCCGTCGACGGTCAGCTGGCCGCGCGTACCGGCTTCCGCGCCGGCCAGCGCACGCAGCAGGCTCGACCGCCCCGATCCCATCAGCCCGGCGACGCCGACGACTTCACCCGAGCGCAGTTCGAGATCTACGTCGCGCAGGCGACCGGCCAAGCGCACACCATGCGCACGCAGCAGCACGGGTGCATCGTTCGAAGCGGTCGCGGCCGCCTTGGCGTGAGCGGGCCGATCAGCATCGTCGAGCACAGCGGCCTCGGCCTCGCGCAGTTCTCTCGACGCGTCGCCGAGCATGCTGTTGATGAGGTCGGGCTTCGTCCACTGAGCCGCCGGGCGGGTCGCCACGCAGTTACCGTCTCGAAAGACCGTGATCTCGTCGGAGTTCTCGAGCACCTCGTCGAGGTTGTGCGAGACCAGCACGATGCTCGTCCCCTTGGCCTTCAATGAGTGCAGCGTGCGGAACAGCGCCTGCCGCTCGCCGAGGGCGAGCGCGGCCGTCGGTTCGTCGAGCACGAGCACGCGGGCATCGACCGCGACGGCGCGCACGATCTCGATCAGCTGCTGCTGGGCGACGGTCAGCGCTCCACACGGCACGTCCGGCGCGCAGGGGATGCCGACTTCGGCGCACAACTGCTCGTACTGCCGGCGCATCACGCCGCGCCGGAGCAGGCCGCCCCGCGTGATCGGCCGGCCGAGAAACACGTTGGCCTGCGGCGTCAGGTGCCCGATGACCGTGAGCTCCTGATAGACAGCGGCGACGCCGGCCGTCTGGGCAGCGCGCGGCGTGCCGTGGGCGAAGGGGCGTCCGAGGATGTTCACTTCGCCGTCGGTCGGGCGGATGCGGCCGGCGATGATTCCGAGACACGTCGACTTGCCGGCACCGTTCTGCCCGACCAGCGCGTGGATCGTCCCGGGCGCGACGTCCAGGTCGACCCCCGACAGTGCGCGGGTGCTGCCGAAGGTCCGCGACAGGCCCCGGCACGTCACCGCTGCCGGTTGCGTCTCGATCGGCGTCGTCATCGCGCGTTGGCCTCGATCTCGTCCAGCACCGGCATCACGTACTGCTTGAAAAGCTCGTAGTTCTCGGACATCGGGAAGTGCCCCATGCCGTTCATCGCAATGAACTTGGCACCCTCGATCTGATCCGCGAGTTCCTTGCCGAGGCCCGGATGGGCGGAGTAGTCGTACTCGCCGGACAGGATGTAGACGTCGACCTTGGAGGTGTCGATGTCACTTGCCACGCCGGTGAGGTCGTGCTCGATGAAGTAGTAGTTGAGGTCGCCTTTGAACACCGGCGGCGAGCCCTGGCTGTACACCCACGCGGTTTCGCGGCGAGCGGCCTCCGGACTCATCGGAGCACAGATGCCGTACATCTGGGCCGCACGGAAGTCGTTCGAAAGGTCCGGGTGATCGAGGTATCCCATCAACCCTTCGGCACCGTGACTGTGCACGGCCGCTTCGAGGCCGACCACGGCCCGGAACTCGCCCGGATGATCGAGGGCGAGGTCGGGAGCGAGATGGCCGCCCATGGAGCAACCCAGGTACACCGGACGATCCAGCCCGAGCTGCTGACTGAGCGAGACGACGAAGGTCTCGAAGAAGTCCTTGGTGAGGCGATACTCGGTCTCCCACCACTTCTCGTCGGCCGGCGGCAGCGACTTGCCGTGATACGGCAGGTCCGGAACGACGACGCGGAAGCGGCTGGTGATGTCGGGGTCTTCGATGAAGTGCCGCCATTGGCGGCCTTCGGCACCGGCGGTGTGCTGGCAGAAGATCGGGATGCCGCGGCCGGCCTCTTCGTAGTAGACGCGGTACTCGACCCCGTCGATCTCGAGATAGGTGTAGCGGCCGACGACGTCGGGGGCGTCTCGCATCAGGCCACCTCGGTCGACTGCTCGGCGCGGACCTCGCGCATCACGTCGAGCAGGCGCAGCAACGCCCAGTAGTGGGCGAACAGGCTGCGCAGGTCACCGGTCATCTCGAAGCCGTGGTTGAACCAGGCACCGATGAAGTCCTGGTAGAAGGGCACTGGTACCGGACGGGTGAGCTCATCCCAGTCCTGCGCGGCGCCGCCGAGGACGATGTCGCATGCCTCGAACAGATCGGTGGTCGCCTCGAACCGGCGGACCGTCCCGTCGAGGATGTCGAGGAGGTAGCGATCCTCGCCCACCTTCAGCAACAGCCGACACGTCCAGCGGCGGGCGGCGTAGGCGAAGAGCGGATCGGCAACGAGCGCCGAGCGGATCGCCTCTGCCGGAAGCATCGAGTTCACGAATCGCCCCCAATCTGCCATCCCTGAGCCAAAAACAGCTGATCGGATGATCGTCCGACAGTCTGCTGGTCTGGCGAACGGAGTGTCAAGGGTCACATCGCGGCATTCCGAGGCGCGGGAGCCCGCATTTCCGCCGAAATGCCGCGGCTCGCCAGCCGACCGGGCGACGAAGCAGCGATGCCGCAGCATTCAGCTCGCGAGCAGCAGCACCGCGTACTCGTCCCAATCCGCTCCTGCGCCCGCGCGGACGCCGGCCCGGTCAGACGGGGGGTTCGTAACGGAGGCTGTCCGGAAGGACGAAGCCAGGGTCGATGTCGGTGCGGCCGGTGAGGGCGTCGATGGTGGCGAGCACGTCGCGGGTGGCGGTCACGTCGTGGACTCGGACGATGTTGCCCGCGGTGGTGGCGGCGAGATGGGTGATGGCGGCGAGGGTGCCGGCGTCTCGGGCGCGGGGGGTCTTGTGCAGGATCGCACCGAGGAAGTCCTTGCGGGACAGGGCGAGCAGGACGGGGCGGTCGAGGACGCGCAGTCGGTCGAGGTCGCGCAGGAGCTGCAGGGTCTGGTGCGGGGTCTTGGCGAAGTCGGGTCCGGGGTCGACGATGATCGCTTCCCGGGGCAGACCGAGGGCGAGAGCGTGGTCGATCCGTTGCCGGAGGAACTCGACGACCTCGGTGACGATGTCCGCGTAGAGGTCGGCTGACTGCAGCCGTTGTTTGGGACGCGCCGCGGTGTGCATGATCACGAGCGCGGCGCGGCGCCGCGCGCAGAGCTCGGCGAGTTCGGGGTACAGCAGCCCGCTGACGTCGTTGATGATGGCGGCCCCGGCGTCGAGGCAGGCGGCGGCGACTTGGGGCTTGTAGGTGTCGACGCTGATGAGGACGTTCGGATGGTCAGCGGTCAGGCGCTCGACGAGGGGCAGGACACGGCCGAGTTCCTCGCGAGCGTCGAGTTCCGGCTGGTTGGTAACGGCGGACTGCCCGCCGATGTCGACGATGTCGGCGCCGGCGTCGATGAGCCTCTTGCCCAACGCGATGCGGTCGGCGGTCGACGCTGCGCGACTGCCGTCAGAGAACGACTCCGGGCTGGCGTTGAGTACGCCCATGACGAGCGTGCGGTCGAGGACCAGCGACTGGCCGCGCACCTGGAGGACTGGCGCGGCGTGATTCACGGGTTGCTCCTGCCTGGGTTCGGGCGGACGATCGAAGCGGCCGGTGGGCGTTCGGTGAGCGGGATCGGTCGGCTGTGCCACGGAGGAGTCGCGGTGCGGTCGTAGTGCCACAGGTCGGCGTCCTGGACCGGTTGGCCCAGGCGACGGGCGGCGACGGCGAGGATCTCACCCGCCATCACGGCGAGGTCGTGCACCGACTGGTGGGAGTGACCGCGGGCGCCCAGGTCGACCTGCGCGATCGCCGACAATCCGTGCCGCTGGTGGACGTCGAGCAAGGTCGCCATCTCAACCCCGTAGCCGACGGGAACCGGTAGCTCGGCGAACGTGTCTCGCCGGATGGCCCACTCGCCGGCCAAGGGCTGCACCACCTCGCGCAGCGCCGGCCAGTTCAGGCTGAGCAGTGGACGCGCCACCAGCTCGGTCACGCGGCCGCCCTGCAGGCTCGGCCGCCCGGTCCCGTCATCGAGCAGGCGATCGTAGAAGCCCTTGACCAACAGGACCGCCGGATCGGTGAGCAGCGGCCCGAGCAGGCCGGTCACGAAGTGCGGCCCCCACTCGGTGAGGTCGGCGTCGATGAACACCAGCACGTCGCCGGACGTGACGAACTGCGACTTCCACAACGCCTCGCCCTTTCCCGGGAAGCGCCCGAGTTCGGGACGTACGTCGACCGCCGAGTAGACCCGCGCTCCGGCGCGGGCCGCGATCTCGGCCGTCCCGTCGGTGGAGTCCGAATCGATCACCACCAGCTCGTCCACCAAGGAAGCCTGCTCGACCAGGTCGCGGCGGATGGCCGTCACGATCCCACCGATCGTGCCCGCCTCATCACGGGCGGGGAGCACCACGCTCACCCGTTGAGCACCCTTCGCAGCCATCAGCCGCGGCACGGCCCAGTCAGACCAAGCGCTCGCAGCGGTGGCGAACCATTCTCGTTGGTCGCCCAGCGCATCCACGCGGTGTCCTCTCAGAAGCGGCCGAACTACTGCGCGGTATCGATGCGGGTTACCCCGTGTGCCTCGCCCCGATATCCGAATTCGGAAGCTACCTGATCACCTTCGGCTCCATCGCGCCCTCGGCCAGGGTTGTCGCGCGGCCGCTCGCCACCTCTACTCGCCAGTTCGGCGAGGTCGCCAGAAGACGGCGAGGAGGCCGAGCGCGCCGAGACCGCCCAATCCGGCGCCGACCGCGAGCCCCCACCAGCCCCCCGGTTGAAACACGTCGAGCGCGTGGTCGATCGACAGACGTCCACCGCCGAAACCCGCGAGCGCGACGGCAGCCAGCGTGAGCGTCATGACGTACTCGTAACCCTCGCCGGGCCGAAAGATGAAGAAGCCGTTCTTGAGGTGGTTAGTGATCCACGCGACGACCATCGTGCCAACGACGCCGGCACACGCGAGTGGGGTGAGCAGTCCAACCACCAGCAGGAAGCCGGCGCCGAGCTCGGTGACGCTCGCCATCCACGCGTGCACGAGCCCTGGACGCATGCCCAGGCTCTCGAACCACCTCGCCGTCCCCACGATCCGGCCGCCGCCGAACAAATGGTTGTAACCGTGCGCTATGAAGACGCCGCCGAGCGCCAGGCGTAGCACGAGAAGAGAGACGTCCACGGCGTGGATTGCGCTCACCGACCATCCCGATCTGTCGTGTTCGAGTACCCGTCGGACCGTACGGTCACCGACCGAACGCGACAACGAGCAGTGTCGCGTCACACAGACCACGTAACGAAGCGGACCTGTCCGTGACTTGTAGGAGCGTCTGGCCGTGACCTCCCTGGCCCGACCGTCGGTCGGCTCGCGCCATCACGCGTCGCCCCGCCGGACTGAGGCGGCTGCGCATGTCGGTCGTGCTCTCTCAATCGAGTACGAGCGAGCCAGTCAGAACGACCGGGCCGGTCGCAGCCAACGGCGGCATCGGGCCCCCGATATGCACCTGCGACTCCCGTCGCGGATCGCTGATCGCACGGACTGCCCCTGGCGAATCGTCTGCCTGCAATTTGGTGGCTGGCACCTCGGTGTCGCACGTAGCAGATGACTCCACGCGTCTACGGGGTCGAGCACTGCCGCGGCGAAAGGCGGGAGAGGTGACGGTCAGCCTGCGGCCGATGACGTCCGGGACGGGCTACCGGTATCTGATGCAGACCGTGGCTATCGGTGACGGCGATCAGACGATGTCCACGCCGTTGACTCGGTATTACGCCGAATCCGGCACGCCCCCGGGACGCTGGCTGGGCGCTGGCCTGGCTGGTTTGGCCGGCGGGCGGGGTCTCGCGGCGGACGACGTCGTGAGCGAGGAGCAGTTGTTCCGGCTGTTGGGCATGTCGGCGGACCCGGTGACGGGTCTTTCCCTCGGTCGCGCGCCCGCGGGTGCGCAGCCATCGTTCAAGGATCGGGTGCATCGCCGCCTGTCTGCGCTCCCCGCAGGGCTATCAACCGCGGAGCGCGAAGCTCGGATCACCCAGATCCGAACCGAAGAGCAGACCCGACCGGTGCGACGTGCCGGTCAGCCGGTCGCAGCGTTCGACCTCACCTTCTCGGTGCCGAAGTCGGTCTCCGCGGTGTGGGCCGTCGCTGATGCGCGCACCCAGGAGTTGATCGCCCAAGCCCATGAGGCTGCTGTCCGCGACGCGCTGGCCTGGGCCGAGCGAACGGTGTTCGCGACCCGAGCGGGTGCCGGTGGTCGTCAACGGTTGCCGGTCCGCGGCGTCATCGCCGCCGCGTTCGACCATTACGACTCCCGCGCGAACGACCCGCACCTGCATACCCACGTCGTGGTTGCGAACCGAGTCCAAGCGACCACCGACGACAAGTGGCGGACGCTGGACTCGCGAGCCCTGTTTCGCGCCACGGTCGCCCTCTCCGAGCTCCATCAGGGCTTGCTGATGGATCGGATCACCGCTGTCCTGGGCGTCGGCTGGGACGGGCGGAGCCGGCGCCACTCCCCCGTGCGGCAGTGGGAGATCACTGGCGTCTCCGACGAACTGCGGGCCGAGTTCTCCCAACGCGCCGCCGACATCGACCTCGCCAAGGATCGATTGATCGAGGGCTACGTCGCCAAGCACGGCCGGACTCCCTCCGCCGCGATCGTGCTCAAGCTGCGCCAGCAGGCCACCCTGGAAACGCGGCCGGACAAGCAGCAGCACTCGCTCGCCCGGCTCACCGAAGAGTGGCGGCGCCGCGCCCGCCCCCACATCGGACAGGACACCCTCGCCTGGGTACGTGGACTCCCTCGCGGTCGGGCCGCTGCCCTGGACTCCGACCAGGTCACCCCCGCCGATGTGCAGCGCTGGGCCGAGCAGGCGCTCGAGGCCGTCGCGGCCAAGCGGGCCACCTTCAGCCGGTGGAACCTCTACGCCGAGACCCAGCGCCAACTCCACGCGGTCAGGTTCGCGACCACCGCGGATCGAGAACTCGTCGGCGACCGGATCACCGACACCGCCCTTGGCCTTGCCGTCCTCCTCACCCCGCAGACCGAGCCCCAGGGCGTCCAAGCTTCCGGACCGAGCCTCCCCGACGCTGCGGCGAAGTACAGCACCCGGGAGATCCTCGCGGCCGAAGATCGACTGGTCGATGCCGGGCGGGACACCAGCGGCCCCCAGATCACCTCGGGCGTCGACCGCGCGGTCAGACCCCGGCGGGCCACCACCGGTTGTGGGGAGCTGTCGCGTGAACAACTCGACGCGATCGCCCAGATCATCACGTCGGGTCGCCGGCTGGACGTCCTCGTCGGCGCTGCCGGCACCGGCAAGACCGCGACGCTGGCCGGACTCGCCCAGGCCTGGCAGGCCACCTACGGCGCCGGGTCGGTGATCGGGCTCGCGCCGTCGGCCGTGGCCGCGGACGTGCTCGGACATGAACTCGGACTGCCCACCGAGAACACCGCCAAATGGGTCACTGAAAGCACCGGGAACGCCAACCGCCGGTCGCGACTCGCGCAGCTGGATCAGCTGCGCGACCGCGCCCAAGGTGGCCGCCGGACCCGCATCGCGGCCGCTGCACGCAATCTTCAGCACGATCTCGATCGCTGGTCCATCAAGGCGAACCAGCTCGTCATCGTCGACGAAGCTTCGCTGGCTGGGACCCGCACCCTCGACCAGATCGTCGAACAAGCCGCCGCCGCCCGCGCGAAAGTGCTGCTCGTGGGCGACTGGGCGCAGCTGTCCGCGATCGAGGCCGGTGGCGCCTTCGGGATGCTCGTCCGCGACCGAGAACGAGCCCCTGAGCTCACCGACGTCCGCCGCTTCACCCACGAATGGGAACGCGAGGCCAGCCTCGCCCTGCGCACCGGCGACCCCACCGTCCTGGACACCTACCTCGCCCACGACCGGCTGCAGCACGGCACCCGAACCAGAACCCTCGAAGACGCTTACAACTCGTGGCTCGACGACCAACGTAAGGGCCTGCAGGCCCTGCTCATCGCCGCCGACGCCGCCACCGTCACCGAACTCAACCGCCGCGCCCACACCGACCTCGTCGCCACCGGCGCCGTCCGACCAGGAGGTGCCCGGCTCGCCGACGGCACCACCGCCGGCGTCGGCGACCGCATCATCACCCGCCGCAACGACCGCGCCATCACAGCCCGCAAAAGGTGGGTAAAGAACGGCGACCAATGGATCGTCACCCACCGGCACCGCGCTGGGTCCCTCACCGTCCGGGCCGGCGAAGGCAACGATCAGGTCCGCCTGCCCGCCGATTACGTGCGCGAGCACGTCGAGCTCGGCTACGCCACCACCGCCCACCGAGCCCAAGGCCGAACAGTCGACACCGCCCACGCGCTCGTCACCAGCCCCACCATGACCCGCGAGTCGCTGTACGTGGCGATGACCCGCGGCCGCCAAAGCAACCGCGCCTACATCGCCACCGACCACGACCCCGACATCGACACCCAACACGGGCGCATCGAACCGGCACCCGCGCGCGAACTCCTCGAAACTATCTTGAAGCGGCAGGCCGAGGAGATCTCCGCCCGCGACACAGCCCGTTCCGTTTCAACCCGCCCAACAGTAGTCGAGCGAGCGGAAGCGCCCACGGTGGAGCTTTAGTCCGCTCCCCTACGGATCAGACTAAGAATGGCGACGCTGCCGAGCGCGGACCCCAGAAGCGGCGCGCCGCGCTGTAGCGCAAATGTGGTCACCTGAGAGCCGCGACCGGGAACTTCGGCACCGATCCGAGTCGATCAACAATCGCCTTGGCCGCCAGCGTCAGAGGGATGCTGTCGTTCACCACAAGGCCGACGGGACGTAGGTCCAGAACCGCGCTGCAGTCGACCACCAGCACAACGTCGGCGCCTGGCACTTCCCACTTATGACCGTCCGTCACCAGCCGGCCGACGCGGCCGCCAAAGTAACCGTCTATCTCGCGCACGTGCGACCGCCGAAGCCGTTGCGCATATCGGCCCGTATGGCTTGCTCAGAAGTAGCCCCTCGCGGTCGAGAAGCTCACGGATGGCGTCGGCGTGGCCGGCGTGCCGTGCGGTCTCCTCAACCATGTGGATCAGCATCCAGCGCCGGCTCGCGGCACCAGAGCGGAACTCCCGATTGCGTCCTGTGTCGTCGAGTGAGTGGGCTGTGACGATCTCGTTCGACCTGGCGCATTGCCGCTGGTAGTCGGTGAGCAGCTTCGCGAGCGGGAGGTCCGCAACGCGCATGTCGGCGTCCTCTTCGGCCGAGGTGAACTGCGGGTTGTCCTCGGCCATTCGATCTAGGAAGAGCACCTCGAACCAGCAGTGCTCAACCCATCGCAGATGCGAGACGAGGCCGGCCATCGTCATCAGCGGCGAGGACGGAAGTACCCCGCGGTGTGCCTCTTCGTCGGAGAGTCCGTCGCATTTCCACTGCACGATGGCGCGCTGAAGGTCGAGCCAGCCGACAAGCAGTGTTCGTTCGTCGCCATCGATCGGCGGGCGAATGCGTGAAGGAGTCACCGCGTGAACGCTAGCGGCGCGCTACTGGATTCACACGGTGTCGGGAGCCAGACGCGCTTTCCCGGACACCCGGGGGCATACCAATCGTGTCCGGAGTACCGGTCAGGATCCCACGCGGCCTAACCGAACCTGTCACCCCGTTCGTGCAGCAGCCCGCGACTCGCGTCTTGGCTGCCGACTACGGCACCACACCGTCGGCGCCGCAGTGCACACTTCGATCATGGCGGAGTTCCACGAGTCGTATCGGGTGGCGGTAGCAACAGCCGCCCCTGTGTTCGCGGTAGCTAGCGTTGTGGCGATCGGGCAGATGGTCGACACCGCGCTTTCCGCAGCGCCTTACGCAGGGAAGTGGCGAGGGGTAGACCAGCGGTCGGTGCGGCGAACGATGCTCGAGAGCTACCTATATGCCGTGTTGAGCGCGTTACTTGACGTGACGCTACTGATGCTGGCTCTACGGGCTCTGGCGGCTGGTCGCGACGTCATCTCTCGTTACACGATCCTGCTGCTTGTAGCGATCGCCGTGTTGCTCCTTATCCTGCAGGTCCTTGCAAACCTGGTCGCGCGAGCCATGAGTTATTCGGCGACCAACCGCCGCCCGAAGCCGAGCCCGCGATGGCGCTAGTTCCCCGCCACGATCGGCCGAACGAGGTCCGCCGGCCGTTCAAGAGCCGTCGTTCTGCGCGCTCATCACGCCAGGCACTCACGCGCACACTGAACAATAATCCGGGCCGGCCGCCGACGCCTTTACCTTGCTGACTGCACTACTACCTGACGTCTTCGTTGGGCAGATGGACGCTGGATCGAGGAGGTCATTCACGAACCTGGATGTCGGTGTGCACCCTGATCGTCGTCGTCGGCTTCACCGACGAACGAGACTGGTGGCCCAGCGGTCATGGCGCCCGTGATCCACTCTCGCTCGCAGGCTCGGACGCTCGCCGACTCATATAGCTGTCCTGCGTCTTCGGCGAAGTTCTCCAAGCACTTCATGCCGATGATCAACTCCGCGAAGTGATAGGGCGTCTCGAGCCCGTCGAAGGCCTCAACGATCAGAACAGTGGTGACCTGATGCATTGCGATCATGGCGCCGTGGCAGACGGCGCCGATGTCCGCAAGGACCGTCGCGCCGATGGTGATCTTCGGCGCCTCCTCCGGTCCTTGCGCCGTGTTGAGGTGCGCGGCCCATGAACCGGCGTGTATGTGGTGATTGCCGAGTCGGTAGTACGGCCTCATGTGGGACAACCCGGCGAGTTCCTCTAGCTCGGCGAAGCTGACGCGACGGTCGCGTCCCTTGTCCGGGAACAGGGGCTTGGCCCAACCGTTGGACCACTGGATCTCATCCCCGTGGCGCACGATAACGTCCGCGGCAAGTTGCTCCGCGATCCGTAGGTCGGCGTCGCTGGGTGGAGATTCGCCTAGTGCCTCCGCGTGGCCGCTGAAGTGCTTCAGATCGTCTCGTACTTCGATCATGGCGTAGTCGAGGTACCGCTGGGCGATCGCTTCGTCGGCCTCGTGGAGCACGAATGCGACCACGATCAGCTCGTGCAAGCTGCGCTACCGGGCGCGCGCTCCCGCTTCGAAGCCGTTCATGGCGAGTAGGCGGACCTCAGCCGCCGTTCGTACGGCTCGCCCGTGCAGGCCGAGCAACGCGACTAGCTTGGGCCCTCTCTCTGGCGGTACATCGCGCAGCACCGTCTGCGCCATCTCGTAGGACAAGTAGGAGGCCGCGCGAAACAGGCGGTCCGGCGGTCCCCACACCGCGTCGAGCGCGTCGGCGATCGCTTCGTCCCCGCCTCGGATGTAGCGAATGAGATCCGGCAAGCCCTGTCGTAGCCCGCGGTAGATCGGCTGAGAAGCGTCGCGCAACGTGTCAACGATGGAGAAGCGCGCCATCAGATAATCCGGGTCGATGCCCTCGCGCTCCTTCTCGGCGAGCACGGTGTGGATCGTCTCGATGGCATCGTCGGACAGCGCGCTCGACATGGGCTCCTCGTCATCCGGAGCATCTGCGTAGCGGCGAGTGCTGACGGGCTGCCGGGAAGCAATCTGCGCTCTGAGTCGTCGAGGTAACCGAGTCACGCCCAAGAGCGTGACACGCACCACCGACAGCTCGCCGAGGTTGTCCGGGGAAGCGGGTCAGGCTCCCTCTGCTCACGGCGCGGCAGATGATGACAGGCACTCGCGACCGTACGCTCGCTCGGCCCCGCCGCCACGTCGACCCACTAGTGGCATGGCACCTTCACCACCTTCAAATGCAAAAAGCCGCACACCGCACAGCACGCGGGCCGTTGCGGCCGCATTACTCGCTTACTGCATCGGAGGATGGCCGTGTATTGGGCCCGACCGGGCCGCCGGATCCGACTGAGCGCGGTCGCGCTTCGGTTCAGGACAGAGTCCTCGCGCTCATCTGCGACGGGCTCGCTCGGTTGCCCACCACGGACAAAGTCACTACATGACGTGGGTCGGTCTCGCCCGGGACGTCCACGGTCGTATGCCCCACCACCTCGGTCAGGTGCATGTCCGGGCGATTCACGCCAGCGGGATGCCGGCGTAGCGCCATCAGGAACGCGATACGCACATTGGTCTTGGTGTACTCGACCGTTTGGTTCACCCAGTCGTGCTTGTCGGCCAGCGGTGTAAGCGCATCGTCGGCTTTGAGCTCGATGTAGAGGTGGAAGCCGTTGAAGGACACCTCCAGGTCGCAGCGGCCGCCCCCAACGTTGGACTGCTCGATCCGCACACGAGCCTGGCTGGTGAGGAAGTCCGCCAGATCGACGTGCAGGTCAGCTTCGCTGGCGGCTGGGTTGAACAGGTACCGACGAACCCTGCGTTCGCTGTTCGCTCGATCGGCGACGAACCGCACCATCAGTCCGAGGACGTGGTTGACCGCCGTCCGCTGCTGCCCGTGGTAGTCGGGGCTGCTCGCAAGCTGATCCCGCACCGCCGCGATGGCTTGCAGCTCGTGTGAGGTCTCCGGCCGCGACGCGTCCGTCATGGCGATCGCGTCGGTGATCCGTTCCGCGTACCGGGTGTCGATGACGCCCTTGTACCCCGAGGGGAACAGCCGCTCCATCCACGCGAAACCGTCCCGATTCGGCGACGTGACCTGGGCAGGTACGCCAGACCCTTTTCCCGCCGACACATCCATAGCCGCTCGAGCCGCCTCAACGAGGCGTCGGCACGCCTCAAGCTCACCAGCAACCTCGTCGCGGGCGTCATCGTCGGAGGCCATCTGCTCGAGCCGACGCTCCAAGGCGGAGCGGTGGTCGACCAGGTTGCGCATCAACCCGGCGTGGGCAGCGAACCCCTGCTCAACCGCCGGCTGGATGAGGGTCCACAGCATTCCAAGATCGTCATCATGCGCCACCACCGCGAAGCGGCGTGCACGCACGTAGGTGGACAGCACACCGTTCATTACGACAGCGGCGTCATAGAGCGAGTCACTCCCGACATGACCGGCGAGGTCGACCAGGTCGTCAGCCAGCTGCGACCACGCGATGTACGCATCTGATCGTTCGGCCGTCGCCCAGTGCGTCAATCCCGCACCGGCGACCAGCCACCGCGACACCCGCTGCCGTAGCGCGCCCGCGGTCTGCACTGTGAGCGCACCGGCGTTCAGTGCGCCGTCGCCGCCCACATGCGCGGTCAGCACGTCACCCAACACGGCCAGCACCCCGGCGAGAACCTCGACATCATCGCGACCAGACCCTCGAGCGAGCTCAAGCACCTCGAGTGCTCGGCCGACCTGCTCGGCCGCAGACGACGGCGTCGGCGCACGCAGCGCGCGGATAAGCGCGATGTTCGCAGCGGCAACCGCAGCGTCGTCGGCAATGGCGCTAACCCATGCTGGGTACGTCTGCGCGGCGGTACCGGCGGCATGCATACCTGCGGCCGGGGCGGTCGCGCCACGAACCCGATCCAGTACCAGCGACAGGTCATCGGCATCGGGCCACACGTCAATTGCCGCCGGTATGACCCTCACCAACGCCCGCGCATACCGCAGCGGCTGTGGCGAGCCGACTTGCTCGATACCAAGCAGCAGCCGGCGCGTGCTTCCCACCGCACCGACAGCCAGCCGATAAAGGCCCTCCAACGCTGCCGCGTGCCGCTCGACGTCGCCGGCGGCAGCTCCCTCGGCAGGCGGACCCGACACCGGGGCAAGGGCGTCGGCAAGGTAGTCGCCGACGGCCTTGATGGCTGGCTCGCTGCGCAGCAAGATCTCAAGCCCGTCGATGAACGTCCGCGGATCGACGGTGGCAACCACCGCGTCCACGAGCGCGGTCATCGCGGCACGAGCCCGCTCATCGGTCCGTGCGGAGCGGAGCTCCCGCACGCACAGCGCCAGTGTGGGGGTCAGCAGCGGCTCGTCGACCAGTGCCGGCGCGGCCGCCGCGACGGCCGACCAGCCACCGATGCCGATTAGTGCGCCCTCGTCCGGGTCACGCTGGGCGCGGGCAGCGTCAACGAAGACGCGTGCGAGCTTGTCGGTCAGCGAAGGCTCGCTCACCGTCGCCGCCCTGCCCTCGTCACAAGATTCAACGGTGCCGGGTGGTGCCGCCGTGGCAGTGAGCTGGCGACAGTCAGTACGCGGTGGTGGGCGACGGCGCTCACCAGACGTAGTTGCCGTTGAGTGCGATTCGGATGTTCGCCTCCGGTAGCAGGTCCGCCAGCAGGTCCGCGTTCCTGGTCGCGACGAAGATCTGCATGCCGCTGCCGTGTGCGGCGGCGGCGAGCGCACGCAGGATGTTGTCCAGGTCTTCGATCGGAATTTCCTCCGACGAGGGTGAATCGATCATGAGCAGACCTGGATGGCGGCTGACGTTCTCATCTAGGCCGGTGCGGATGATCGCGATCGCCGTCGCGATCTTCAGGCGGAGTTTCTCCCCCGGCGTAGCGTCGCCGTAGTTCGTCGCCGCGCCACCCTTACTGATGCTCAGTCCAGCGCCGCCGTTGATGGTGGTCGAGACGAGGTTGTCGGCGCCGAACTCGCGCGCAAGCTGCGCGATCAGCGTCGACATCCTCGCGAGCCGACCCTGCTGAGAGTCCTTCACCCATGCTTCGGTGACCTTATCCGCGGCCGCCAGAGCCGCGGCGACCAGCCGCTGTTCGTGGGTGAGCTCAGGGGCCGCAAGCTTTGCCGACAGCGCCTCGATTACCGCGCTCGCGCTGGCTGCCTCCAGCTCAGCCGCGCGGCGGTCGCCCAGGACCTTGGCGTGCTGCTCACCAACATGCGCGTGCGCCGCAGCCTGGTCTCGCTGGGCAGCCAGCGCGCTGATCTGGGCGTCGACGGCGGCAACCGCGGCCTCGGCGTCGGTCACGGCGTCGGTCAACGCCTCGAGCACGTCCCGGGGCACGTCGGACTCGACCGTGCCGGTGCCGGCGGCAACGGCGGCGGCGCGCTGAGCCGGCGGTAGCGAAGCGGCAACGACGACGTGATCCTTGAGTGCGTCGATGTCGAGCTCGCTGACGCATACCGAGCAAGTGTGCCCGTCAGCTTCGGCTGCGCGGCGCTCACCGGTGACGTGCGCGGCGCAGCGCGGGCAGACCGTCGGCGTCATTTGGTTGAAGAACCGCTGCGCGACGGCGTCCTCATGGATCTGATGCCGACGCGCTCGTTCGTTGTCGAGCTGGCGGCGGGCAATCTCTGCGCCCTGGGCAACGGTCAGCCGCGTGAGCTGAAGATCGTGGATTTCGCGGTTGATCGACGAGGTACGTGCTGCCGCTGAGAGCATCGCGTCTATGTCCAGGCCGACGCTCTCACTGCCGGCCAGCACCTTCTGTGCCGCTGCAAGCTTCGCTCGCGCGCCGGCGAGAGTGCCCTCCAGGGCGCGCGCGGCGCCGGTGAGGGCCTTGTCCAGCTGCGTGGTGTCGAACTTCGCCTCGTTGATCGCGGTCGCGACCTGGGCGCGGGCCGGAGCCCACGGGCTGCCGATCAGCATCTGCAGCATCCGCACCGCGAGCACCCTGACGTTGCCGACGATCGGGTCGAGCTCGGTCGCGCGGACAGTCAGCGCGCTGGCGTACGCCGGCCATGTATGACTTTCAGGATGGTCGCCAGACCATTGCGCGATAGGTGCCAGGCGCAGCAGGCCCATCATGGTCTGCTCCATCACCGTGGCGAACTCACCGTCGTCAGCGAACTCTGCGCGCGTCGCCGCCACGTCCCCGGCGCTGTCGAGCTCAACCACCCTGCCGGCGAGCCCGCCGTCAACCTGGTCGAAACTCACCCGGTAGGTGGTGTGCCCGATGAGCCAATCGACCTCGACATGCTCGATCCATTTGCGGACATCGATCTGTAGCGGGCAGCGGCCGGTCAGAGACCAGATCAGGACCTGCTGGATGGACGACTTGCCGCGCAGGTTGCGGTTGCTTCCGATGCCGAACAAGCCTGGGCCCAGTTCCCACTCGAATGAGAACGGAACGGGCACCAGAGGCGCCTGGCTGTCCTCGGCCGGGTCGTCCTCCACGTCAGCCCTGCCGCCGAGGCGGGGGTTCGCGCCGGTGCCGACACCGTTGGTCGCCATCGCCTCGCGAAGCAGCTTGGTGCCGCGCATCGCGATGCGCTGCGCCTGCACACCCACTGGCGCCGGCGTCGTGGCCGAGGTGGCGACCCCAGCATCGGTGAGGATCTTCTCGACCTGCTCCAGCGTCACGTCCACTGTCGTCCTGCCGGCGGTGAGCCTGGCGTGGACGGCCTCTCCGAGCTTGCTCACGCGCTGTCTCCCTGCTGCTGGTTGGTGCCGTCGTCGCGCTCTCGCGTGGCGTCACGGTCGGCGATCAGAGAAGCCAACTGGGTGCGGACGCGGTCGCGGATAGGTGCGATTTGAACGCCGAGCTCGGTCTGGGCGTACTCGGCCTGCTTGTACTGGCGGTCCTTGAGCGTGCTGCCCAAGTCGTCTCCAGCGACGGTGTCCACTAGCTGCGCCTGCCGGTGATACCAGCGCAGTACCTGGTCGGTGGCGATGTCACCGACGGCGGCCATACCAGCCTCGGTGATGTAGAAGTCGCTGCGCACGGTGTTGGACGCGTTGCCCAGGCGCCCCAGTCTCGCTAGCCCGTACGTCTCGAGCAGGCTGAAGGCGTCATCGATCTCCTCGTAGGCGCCATAGTGCCAGCGGGGCATCGGATACCAGCGCAGATCCGGTTCGGCACTATTGAGCAGCGTCTCGGCGACGTCGAGGTAGTTCGCACCTAGCTCTCCGTTTCCGACCTTTTCTACGAGCTGGTGGGCAAGATAGTCGGGGTTACGCAGCCAGAAGTCGAGCGCTTGCAGACGCAACTCGGCGCGAATGACTCGCGCCATGCCCGGTGGATCGCTTTCGACTGTCTGCTCCCCGCACACGCTCAACAACGTCAGCAGACGGATCGCGTGCTGGGTGCGCGACGCAACCGGTCGCTCAACACCGTCGGCGCCCATCACGACCCCTCCCACAGGCATTCGCCCAGAGGCAATTACTGCTGCGGCAACGCAGAAGATTGATCTTTGGCAGAGCCTAGACTTCCGCGCGCCGGGACGAGGCAGCGTCAGCAGTCGTGTCGAGCAAGTCCTCAGCTGTCCGGCGCGGTCATTCGCCAGGCCGCGTCGGGCCCGCATTGCTCCGCTGGGGTCCGACTACATCGCGATGACGCGAGCAGTCAATTTGAAGGCCGAGGGGTGAGCGAGGCATACATGTCTGTAGCAGTACGCAACACTGGTTCGCGCGTGGACTCACGCAGAATCGACGATCTTGCAGCGTATGCGGATCAGATCACACGGTCGTGAGCCGGCCAACGGTGATCAGATACGCAGCGTGGGCGGCTAGGGCGTGTCTCCTAACCTCGTCGCGCGGATCGCGCGAGGCTGTGGCTCGTGTCGAGGACTCGGGTGTTGTCTGATGCGCAGTGGGCTCTGATCGAGCCGTTGATGCCGTTGCCGGCGGCTGGCGGCGGTCGGCCGTTCCGGGATCACCGGCGGGTCGTGGAGGCGATCGTGTTCCGGTATCGGACCGGGCTTCCGTGGCGTGATCTGCCGGAGTCGTTCGGACCGTGGCAGACGGCGTGGAAGCGGCACCGGCGCTTCAGCTTGGACGGCACCTGGGACCGGGTCCATGCCGCGTTGCTGGCGCAGGCCGACGCCGGCGGTGTGCTGGACTGGACGGTGTCGGTCGACTCGACGGTTAATCGGGCGCATCAGCACGCGACGTCGTTCGCGCGGGTCGAAGGCCCGGCTGGGCGGCGTCTCCGCGGCGATGCGGCGGGCCACACAGGGGGCCTGGTCGAATTACACGAATCTGCGCGTCGAGCCCGCTGACCACGCGATCGGCCGGTCTCGCGGCGGCCTGTCGACGAAGATCCACCAGCTCGTCGACGGCGCCGGGCTGCCGCTGGTCGTGCTGGTCACGCCGGGCCAAGCCGGCGACTCGCCGATGTTCGAGCCGTTGATGGCGCAGTTGCGGATCACCCGCCCGATGGGTCGCCCACGGACCAAGCCGGACGCGCTGCTCGGCGACAAGGCCTACTCCTCCCGCGCGATCCGCGCGCACCTGCGCCAGCGCGGAATCACCGCGGTCATCCCCGAGCCCGACGACCAGAAGCGACACCGACAGCGGCGGGGCAGCCGCGGCGGAAGGCCGCCCGGCTTCGACGCTGACCGATACAAGGACCGCAACGTCGTCGAGCGCGGCTTCAACAACACCAAGCAGTGGCGCGGCCTCGCCACCCGCTACGACCGGCTCGCCCTCAGCTACCGCGGAGCAGCCGTCCTACGAGCGATCACACTCTGGCTCAAGAGGTTAGGAGACGCGCCCTAGGTGCCGGCTGGGCGTCCGCCCGGACCTTGGGCAAAAGGTTCTAGCTGCCACAGCCCGCGCACGACGGTCAGACGAAATGATCTTGAACGCGGTTACCATGCGGTTACCATCACTCAAATCCAGCGGCAAACACCGGATACCAGCCTTCGCCGCAACGAGCTACAGGCCCCGGAATAACGGGCTTTCTGGCAGATTTCCGCAACTCACCGAAGGTCTGCCGAGTTATCAGCGGGTTCGGGGTTCGAGTCCCTGACGGCGCACCAGAGCCCCGGAATTCCGGGGCTTTCGTGTTTCTCAAGAGCCATGCCGGGGGCCGAACGGTTACCTCGCGGTTACGTTCCCGCTCCGCGAGCAGAGCCGTCGCTGGGCTCGTCGAAGAGCCCTTCCAGGGCAGCCGCCGCCGTACCGTCGACGGCACGGCGGCCCATGTAGACGTCCTGGGTCATCGAGATCCGGGAGTGGCCGAGCTGGTCGGCGACCGTGCGTGCGCTGAGCCCTCCGTGGTCAAGCATGGTGGCGACCGTCTTGCGGTACACATGCGGCACGACCCACTCGAGCGGCGTCCCGGCCCGGGCCCGCCGGAACGCCCGCTCGACGTTGTTGCGGTCGCGGTACCCGCCGATCGAGTCGGGAAATACTGGCGCATCAGGGTCGGCAACCTCCCGTCGCGCTCGCAACAGGTCAATGAGCCAGCTCGGCATGCGCAGCACGCGCTCGCCGGCAAGGGTCTTGGGTGCCTTGGCGATCAGACCCTGACCAGCGACCTGGACGACCGTGCGGCGAACATGAACCACGCCGTGCTCGAAGTCGATGTCGTCCCAGCGCACCCCGAGCGCTTGCCCAACCGGACGCCGGTACCGAGGAGGAAGCGGGTGAGATCGGGGAGGTCTTTGGCCCGAGCGTCGGGATCGTCATCGAGGAGGCGCAGCCACTGCAGACACTCCTGCGGCGTCAAGGCACGAGCCGGGCGTGACTGGCCCTCCAACCGTCCGACGTCGCGGACGGGGTTGCTGCGCAATGCACCGGCACGTACCGCGAACCCGCAGACGCCCGACGTGATCGAGCGGCAGAGTTTCGCGACCGGGTAGCCGCGGTCGCGCCGGGTGCGGTGGAGGAAGTGATCGAGCCGCGCCAGCGTCAACTCTCCCATGCGCAACGGGCCCAGAGCCGGGAGGACGTGCCGGCCCAGGACCTGCCGGTACAGCGCGGCGGTTGTCGGCGAGCGTTGCCCGGTGACCGCCAAGTCCGCGACGTGCTGGTGCCAACGCTCGGCCACGTCGGCGAACGTCGTTCGCGCGGTGTACTCCCCCGAGTCCCCCGCGGACAGTGCCTTTTCGAGCTGAGCGAGCGCGGCTCGAAAAGGCGGCGGCTTTGCTGTCGGCGGTCGCCTCGACGCGGCGGCGACTGCCCTGCAGATTTCGGTAGTAGAGGGAGGCCGTGACTTTCGATCCGCGCACGCGATACGCAATGTCGCCGTGCTCTCCGATCGCGAGTCGCTGAGCAGGCATCACGCCGCGCCATGGGTGTCGCCATGGATGTCGAGAGATGCGACCCAGGCCCTCACGTCAGCGGGGATGTAGCGGAGGTAGCGACCGACCCGACGGGCGCGTGGCCCATGACCGGCGCACCGCCACTGATACAGCGCCTCGGCGAGTTCGAAGGTGACGGTCGTGGCGTCGAGTTCGTGCAGCAGACCCGAACGACGCTCACCCAGGGCGACCGGATGCAGCAATCATGACCCCGACCGCCACCCAGGCGGCCTAACCGCAACTGTCACCCGTTCGTGCAGCAGACCTGGACGCCACATGTACATGGTGTACATGTGGCTGCTATGCTTGTTTGCATGAGCACGACCGCCAACTACCCCACCGTGGCCGCCGCGCGGACGAACTTCAAACACCTCCTCGACGCGGCGGCCACTGGCTTGCCTTCTCACCTGCGCCGGGACGAGCAGCACCTGGCCGTTGTCGACGCCGCCGTCCTGGTGCAGCATCTGTCCGCCGCACTTCCCCGTGCCGAGGTAGTCCCGGAAGAAGGCGGCTGGTCGGTATTCATCCCCGGGATCCCGGTGGCGGCCGACGGGGCGACCTACGACGAGGCGATCGAGGAGATGGTAGTCGCGTTGCGGGAGTACGCCGACGACTGGACGGATCGGCTACACCGAGCACCAAACCACGCCGGCAACTGGGGTCTTGTCCAGGTCGTCAGCCTCAGTGACGACGCCCAGCTCGCACAGTGGGTGGCTGGCGCGACCAAGTGAGTAACAAGTGGCCCGTCCCTACACGGTCCGACCACCAGCAGTTCTGCGAGACCGAGAGGTGGACGCAGGTCCGCAACGCCACGGGCAAGACCGGGCACCATGTCACCTACGAGTTCGTACTGCCGGACGGAAGCATTCTGCGCACTCGCATTTCGCACCCGCCCGACCGTTCTACCTACGGGCGGAACCTCTGGTCGCACATTCTGCGAGACCAGCTCGTAGTCGACGAGGCCACCTTCTGGGCCTGTGTTCACGACGGCACGCTGCCCGAGCGCGGCGGCCCGGCGCAGCCCAAGCAGTCGCTGCCTGCTGGCCTCGTGTCCGTGCTGCTACACCAGGTGGGCCTGCCCGAGTCCGAGGTCGCCCTCATGACCCGCGACGAGGCCATCACCCGCGTCAACGAGTTCTGGACGACCGGCGCCTGACGCCCGCTGCCGCGGAGGGCCGATGCGCTCACTTGCCATAGCTCAGCCTCAGCGATCTCGGGCGCGGACGAGCGAGACTCTCGAGAACGCCTGCGTCGGGAATCTGGTCCGAGTTGGTGAGCTGGCTCGAAGACGCCTACCGTCGTTCGCGTTCTGATCGCGTCGCCTTCCGACCTTCGGGACGAACGTGACCGCGTCGAGCGCACCATCCACCGGTGGAACGCGCTCCACGCCGCGCACGTCGGCGTGGTCTTGATGCCGATTCGTTGGGAGACCAACGCGAGCGCCGAGATGGGATGCTCGGCGCAAGATCTCATCAACCGGCAGATCGTCGACGACAGTGATGTCTTGATCGGCATGTTCTGGACGCGCCTCGGGACCCCAACGGCGACGGATGTCAGCGGCACGGCTGAGGAGCTCCAGCGCTTCCTCGACGCTGGCAAACCCGCTTCCCTGTTCAAGTCCCGTCGCCCGGCCGATCTGGACACCGTCGACCACGATCAGTTCGCCGCGACACGCGATGCTGGTGCCGGTGACGGCTCCTGGGACCTAATGGAGAGCGACCGGCCCGTCGACTTCCTGCCCCCTGGAGCCAACTACCAGTACCGCGCCTCGATCGATTTTGGGAGTCCGAGCCACGTCAACCGCACGGTGCGGTGGCTCAACCCGGACGACAGCGAAGGCACTTCCCGACAGTCGCTCAGCATCTACTGATACGGGCCGTCCCCGACCTTGCCGCACCCGATGCGGATCCGCGTAGGCGCCACCCCGTTGCCGTCGCCACAGCGGTCTCCGGCGACAACGGAGAACAGGAGGTGGCGCCAAGAACACGGACACGTTCTCGTCGGAGAATCGCGAGCGTTCTGGCGGGCCGCGTCTGAGGGTTGTCTCCATCGAGCATGCTTCCGGCCCAGCCGTGCACGACGTTACGGCTCTGTCGCCGGCCGACCCGTAAGGCCGGCACCCTAGTCGGTCTTGCAGTGTCCGCGCATCAAGCGGCTCGTGAGCCGGCCTACGGTCGACTGATCCGCAGCTTGGGCGGCCGCCGCCGGGCGTAAGTCCGACTTTGGGCCAAGGTTCTAGCCGTCACAGCTCTGCGCACGGCGGTCGGGCAAAATGATCTTGAATGCGGTTACCATCGCTCGAATCCAGCGGCAAACGCCGGACACCAACTTTCGCCCGAACGCTCTCAAGGCCCGGAATCACGGGCTTCCTCGCACATCTCCATAAGTCACTGAAGGTCTGCCGAGTTATCAACGGGTTCGGGGTTCGAGTCCCTGACGGCGCACCAGAGCCCCGGAATTCCGGGGCTTTCGTGTTTCCCTGGGCGCGGACCCCGGCATATGTGCGGCGCGGCAGTGACAGTTGAGGATCGGCCCGAAGGCCCTACGACCGGGTCCCTGCTGGTGTGCGCAGTTCGCCGATGATAACCAGTGCGCCGCCGGTGATGACGAAGGCAAGGCCCCACCCGGCCGCGCCCGAGGCGGCGAGCAGCGCAGCCGCCGCGAGGATCATCGCCAGCTTCGCGGCCAGGCGCCAGGGATGCGGCAACCGCCGGCTCGCGCGTGGAGCCAGGTACCACCCCCACAGTGTCGCGGCGACCAGGGGCAGCAGCACGGCGAGTGCGATGGCGGTGGCGCGCGAGCCCAAGCGGACGCCGGAGACGGCGAGGACGGCGAGCAACGCCATCTCGACGATGAACACCAGCACATCGAGGGCGTCAACGGGCCTGGCACCGGAACGAGGCATGACGCGATTCTTCCTGGCTTCCTCGCCCGCCACGCGACGCCATTCGAAGTACATGCGTCGGCCCGCACCGAACCGGCCTGCGCCCGTGTCCGGCATGGCGTGTCCGAGCAGGAGCCCCTGAGGAATGCTCTCGGAATCCGGGGACGATCTGCGGGTCCATCCGGAGGCGCGGCCGCCTCGTGCGAGTAGATGCTCGGGACTGTGACCGATTTCGACAGCCCGACCAAGCACCCCGCCGAGCTAGGAGGTCTTCGGCGAACACTCCGTCGACGCTTCGGAACTGCTGCCTGTGCACACCGCCGCACGGCCACGTCTCGACCAGCGGTCCGCAAGCCTGACCGGGTGAATCCGCAGGCGGCAATGAGGGCAGCGCCACCGCAACCACCAGGACCGGCCAAGGCGGTGAGCTCCGAAACCCGGGTGAGGTGCCGGCGGGCTGCGCTTCGCATCGTCCACTCGGTGGTCGAACAGACTGACGGGAGGGGATGCCAGTGACGCCGCCGCGACGGCCACCGAAGCAGCGGCTTCGCGCTGCGTGGGCATCGGCGCACACGCCGGTAGCCGCGGCGCCGAGATGGGCTCGAGTCGCCGCAGATGTCGTGCCGTTCACCGTGCTTCCGTCGAGCCTTTGGCGCATCTTGACGTGCACGTTTCGCGTCCCGATCGCGCCCGGTTCGGTGAACGTGGCCACCACGTCGTCGGGGATACCTGGCGTGCCGCTCGCGGTGTACGTGGTATTGCTGTCCATCGTCTCGGAAGTGCTCGCCTTCGCCGCGGTCGGCCTGGTCGCGCACTGGGGCGAGGTGTTTCCGCGCTGGATTCCGGTGCTTCGCGGGCGGGCGGTTCCGGTGCTTGGTGCGCTCGCCCCGGCCGCGGCCGGGGCGACCGTACTGACGTTGCTGTGGACCTGGGCGGCGGTGGCCTTCGGGCTCGGCCGGCGGGTGGACGGCAGCCGGGTCACCGGGCCGACGGTGTTGGAGCTGCATGACTGGCAGGGGTGGGCCGCCGTACTGGCCTATGCCCCGCTGCTCTTGTGGGGCCCGTTGCTGGGCGCGCTCACGATCGGCTATTGGAGACGCCGTCGCTGCCCGCGACCGCCGACCGCCGACCGCCGACCGCCGATCGGCGAGCACGGTGCTGCGTGCGGTCCGCGCAGCCGTGCTGGTCAGGAGATCGGGTTGGTGCGCTGATGAGCCCGCGACGGGTACCGACTCAGCTCAGCTCCGCCAGCCACTCGGCGAGGCCCCCGCCGATGGCATCCGGTGAGTCCTCGGGCAGGAAGTGCAGGCCGGGCACGCTGATCTCGCGTTGGTTGGGCCACCGCCGACAGAGCTCGCGCAGTGGCCCGGTGAGCAGCGCGCCGGGCTCGCCGTTGATGAACAGTTTCGGCACCGACGTGCGTGCCATCCACGCCGCGTTCGCCGCCACGATGCGGTGGACGTCGGCAGGGAAGCCGTCGATCGGGATCTCCCGCGCCCAGGTCAACGTGGGGCGACGCGACTCGCCGGGCTCGGCGTAGGGCGCGCGGTAGGCCTCGACCTCCGCCGCCCGATATCCCCGAATGGTGCCGGCGGGAAGGACGTGCTCGACGAAGAAGTTCTCCTCGAGCACCATCCGCTCGCCCTCCGCCCCGCGCAGCCGGTCGAACGCGGAGGGGTCGGGTGCGTTCGGGCTGTCGGAACTCACCGGCGCTACGAGTGTTTCCAGGTAGGCGATCCCCCGGACGGGTGAGTGACGCCGACGTGCCCAGTCGACGGCGAGCACCCCGCCCCAATCGTGTCCAACGAGGACGACCTGTTCGGTCACGCCTAGTGCTGCCATCGCCCCCGCCACGAAGTGGCGGTGTTCTGCAAAGCGGTAACTGTCGGGACCGGAATCCGGCAGTTTGGCCGACGCTCCCATGCCGACCAGGTCCAGCGCGATGCATCGGCCCATCGCGGCGAGATGCGGGACCACGTTGCGCCACAAGTAGGACGAGGTCGGGTTGCCGTGCAAGAACACGATCGGGTCGCCGGTGCCCACCTCGCGATAGGCGATCGAACACCCGTCGACGGCCACACGCCGAACATCACCGGTGTGGCCGTCCATGGCGCGCTGCCTCCGTTTCGAGTCGGCACGCAACGGCGTCGCCGACGTTCGGGATGTTTGCGCTCCCGGGAGGCGCGCCGTCGCCCCACCGAAGATCGGTCGCGAACTGACCGGCCCATCCCTTCAGACGATAGGAGATCCACCGGTGACCAGTCTCGCCGCGGGCAGACCTTCGCCGAGCGGTCGGTGGCGCGCCGCTCACGCCACAGGTGCAAGGAGCGGGTCATCGTGCTGCGGCGGGACCAAGGTCACTCGCCCACCTACAGTAGTTGTGCCTCACGCCAATTTGACATACGGTCGGGTCAGGCAGTCGGTCACCGGATCCGGGGGGAATGGTGATCGCCGCGCACCGGCAAGACCGGGTGTGTGTCTGCAGCGGCTGGAGCTGGTCCTTTTCGGGGGACGGCGACCAGCTCGCCGTGGGTAGCCTGCCGAAAACTGCATGACAGCAGCCCGCACCAGCGGGAATGCCGTTCAGAGCTGGGATCCCCCCGTTCCCGATAGCTCTGAGCGGCATTTTTTCGTTCGTGATCGCGGCGCCGGATAGCGGTAGACGGACCAGGTCCTGACGGGGTCTGCTGGGCGATCAGTCTGGAAAGGTGATCCGCACCCGGGTGGGCGGATCAGCGTGACGATCCGGCCCGACCAGGTCCTACTCGTGCCGCTGTTGATCACCGTCCCGGGGTGGAGAGTCGCGGGCACGTCGAACACGACGTAGTCGCCGGTGAACTCCTCGGCTCGAATCGGCGCACCGGCGTCCGGTAGGAGCACCAAGCTCTTCGCACCGAACCTGCCGGCGCACGCGGAACCTGGGCACGGATCGCCAGGTGCCTCGTAGGCGATGTTGACGTCGAGCAGCGCACGGTCGGACGCGCTGCAGCCGGAACCCCGCCACCGATCAGATGGCACGACGGCGGGCGAAATGATCTTGGACGCGGCTACCGCGGGCCGTCGGTCCCGTCAGTAGAAGCCGTCCAGGGGTTGGCGCGCCTCGTCGACGAGGTGCGGGCCGACGTAGGCGGCGCGCGCTGCGTCCGGGTCTACGTAACCGGCCGGCTTCAGCGCGTTGAGCTCAGCGATATCGAGGCCGAACACGACCCGCGCGATGCCGGTGCGCGCGATGGCGTTCGTGCACATCGGGCAGGGCCGGCAGCTCGTGTACATGGTCGCGCCACGGGCCGCAGCCCGGTTCGCCGTCCGGGCCGCCCAGCGGGCGAGCTTCAGCTCCGGATGGGCGGTGATGTCGTCGTCGGTTCGGCTGGTGTTGCCCTCCTCGCCCAGCACCCGGCCGTCGACGGCGACGAGGACCGAGCCGAACGGCGGGTTGCCGGCCGCCCGAGCCGCCGCCGCCAGCTCGACCGCCCGGCGCAGGAACCCGGCGTCGCGGGTGTCGTGCTCGCCGTCCATCACAGGTACAGCCGGCCGTCGGCGACGACGAGCCCGCCGCCGCTCACCTGGATCCGCTGGCCGTCGACGGCGACCCGGATCCGGCTCGGCCGCCCGACGGCGTAGCCCTGCTCGATGACGAGCTCGCCCCCCGTCGCCCGGCCGGCGGAGACCAGGAAGGCGGCCAGCGGGCCGGCCGCGGTTCCGGTCGCCGGGTCCTCCCAGATGCCCATCGTCGGATTGAAGAATCGGGCGTAGGCGATCGACCCGGAATCGACCGGGTCGAGCGCGTAGAGGTAGCAGCCCTCGCCTCCGACGCTGCGGAGAGCAGCCGCGAGCGCCGCGGCGTCCGGGGCGGCGCGGTCGACCGTGGCCCGGTCGCGAACGGGCACCAGCAGGTGCCCGGCCCCGGTCGACACCACCTGCACGGGGAGGTCGGGCACGAGGTCGTCCGGTGCCAGGGCGAGCGAGGCCGCCAACCCCGCCCGATCGGTCATCTTGTTGCCGAACTGCGGCGCCGACTGGTCCATCGCGACGGTGATCGCGCCGTCGACGCCCGCGCCGACCGTGACCGGCAGCAGATCGTCGCCGATCTGCTGCACGTAGCGCCCCGGGGTCCCCTCGCCCAACCGTCCGGCCGCGGCCAGCCACAGCCACGCACCGAGGGCGTTGTGGCCCGCGCCGAACACCTCGGCGCCGATCGGCGTGAACGAGCGCAGCCGCCAGGTGGCCCCGTCGGTGTCGGGGCGGAGCAGGAATGTGGTTTCGGACTGGTTGAACTCCCGGGCCAGCGCCCGCATCGTCTCGAGCGGCAGGCTGTCGGCGTCCGGAACGATCGCGACCGGGTTGCCGGTCAGCGGGTCGATCGCGAACACGTCGACGAGTGAGAAGGCGATGGTCTGCGTCATGGTTCGACGCTACGAATCACCCGGGCCCGGTAACAGCCCGAATCGTCGGTAATCCTCTTCGTCCACCGCCGATCCTGCGGCACACTCGCGGACGTGACCGCCATTGCCTCGACCGGGTACCGCGCGCTCGACGGCGCCGACCGTCGGCTGCTCGCCGCCGTCCAGCAGGACGCCCGCGCGTCGTTGACCGAGCTCGCGGCCACCATCCACCTCGGTGTCTCGGCCACGCGCGTGCGGTTGCTCGAGCTGCAGCGAGCCGGCGTCCTCACCGGCTACCGCGCCGAGGTCGATCCCCGCGCGCTGGGGTTCGGCCTGCGCGCCGTCGTCCGCATGAAGGTGCACGGTGCCCTGTACGACCGCGTCGCCGACGTCCTCCGGCGCGAACCCCAGATCGTGCGCTGCCTGCGCGTGACCGGCGAGGCGTGTTACGTCGCCGAGGTGGTTGCGGTGGACATGGACGACCTCGCCCGCATCACCGCCGAGCTGGCCCGGATCGGCTCGAGCACCACCGATCTCGTGTACGAGGTCGTCGCCGACCAGCCAATCCCGACCACGTCCGGCAGTCAGGTCGGGCCGGGCGGTTCTGACTGAACCATTAGGGCACGACCGGTTCCGGCCTAGGCGAGGTACTTGCCCAACGCCTCGGCCAGGCCCCGGCTGCCCACCTCGCGGTTCGGCCCGTCGGCCCAGAACTGGTCGAAGAAGACGCCGTGCTCGATGTGGGTGAAGCGGGTGCCGTCGTCGACCGGCTCGAACTCCAACGACGCCACCGACGTCGACATGTGGATCCCGTCGAGCCACATGTCGTAGGTGGTGACGATCCGGTTGCGCTCGACGATGTCGGTGTACGTCGCCTCGTACCGCGTGACGGGGCCGTTGTGGAACTTCCCCTCGGCGACGTCGCGTCCGCCGACGCGGAAGTCGAACACCCACTCGCCGGGTTCGATGGCGTCGCCGGCACCCCACCAGGCCAGCTTTTGCTGCTCATCGGCGAACGCGTTCCAGACGCGCTCGACGGGGACGGGGTAGTCGCGGGTCAGGGTGAACCCGGCCCGGGCCAGTCGGCGTTCGACCGTCATGGGTGCCTCCTATCGCGCGAAGGTGACGTGAATGGTGCCGCTCTCGGCCACCTCGCTGGTCACCTTGTGGGTGAGGTCGAGGCCGCGGAGGTCGTCCCACAGCCGGTCGCCGCGGCCGAGCAGGATCGGGGCGACGGCGACGTGCAGGTCATCGACCAGGCCGGCGCGCAGGTAAGCCCGCGCGGTACTGACACCACCCCCGACGCGCACGTCCAGGCCGCCGGCCGCCTCCGTCGCCTCGACGAGGACGTCCTCGATGCCGGTGCTGCGGAAGTGGAACGTCGTCCCGCCCGCCATGGTGATCGACGGCCGCGGCGCGGTGTGGGTGAGGACGTAGACCGGGCAACGGAACGGCGGCTGGTCACCCCACCAGCCCTTCCACTCCGGGTCGTCGGGGAAGGTGTGCAGGCCGAACATGGCCGCACCCATGATCTCGGCGCCGACGCCCTCGAAGTACGCGGCGCCGTAGGAGTCGTCGAGGCCGGTCGTGCCGGCGCCGCTGGTGTCGCCGAGGACGCGCTCACGGAACGTGCGCGTGGCGACGTAGGCCGCGGTGAGACGCGCCCAGTCCGCACCCATCGGGTTCTCGGGTGTTTGGTCGCCGGAGGCATAGCCGTCCAGCGAGATGTTCAGGTCGACGCGAACGCGGGTCACTTCAGGTCTCCTCCGTCGAAGGTGGTGCGGGTCAGGTGGATGCCGAGCCGGTCGGCTTGGCGTTCGGCCGGCGTCCGTTGCTCGCCGAGCCACAGGTGCAGGACGTCGAGGGCGCCGGGTCGAAGGCTCACGGTGCGGACGCGCCCGTGCTTCTCCGAGGTGATGAGCCCGGCGTCCTCGAGCACGCTCAGGTGCTGCAGGAGAGACGGCAACGCCATCGAGAACGGTGCCGCGAGCTCGGATACGACCGCCGGCGACTTCACCAGCCGTTCGACGACGGCCCGGCGCGTGGGGTCCGCGAGAGCGCGGAGCACGGTGTCGAGTTCGTCGTAATACTTAGGCACATGCCTAACTATCGCGGAAGACCCTCGGTTCGTCAACGCCGACAGACGCCACGTGACAGCCCGATAGTTGTAGTTCTACAATCGTTGTATGCCTACAATGAAATCGAGAACCGGTTCTCCCTGGACGGTCCTGGCCATCTGCTGCTGCAGCCTGCTCCTGGTCGGCATCGACGTCACGATCGTCAACATCGCCCTGCCGACGATCCGGCGCGAGCTGCACTCGTCGCTCAGCGGCCTGCAGTGGGTGATCGACGCCTACTCACTCGTGCTGGCCGCGATGCTCATGTTCAGCGGATCGCTGGGCGACCGGTTGGGACGGCGCCGCGTCTTCCTCACCGGGCTCGTCGCGTTCACCACAGCGTCGCTGGCCTGCGGTCTCGCCCCGAGTCTGGGCTGGCTCGTGGCCTTCCGGATCGTCCAGGCCGTCGGCGGATCGATGCTGAACCCGGTGGCGATGTCGATCATCGTCAACGCTTTCCGGGCGCCGGCCGACCGGGCCCGCGCGATCGGCGTATGGGCGGCCGTGGTCGGCCTCAGCATGGCCGTGGGCCCGCTGGTCGGCGGCGCGCTGGTCGGCGGCCCCGGCTGGCGGTGGATCTTCTGGGTGAACGTGCCGGTCGGGGTAGCCGCGATAGCGCTCACCTGGCGCTGGATCCCGGAGTCACGCGCACCGCAGCCGCGCCGCTTCGACCCGCTCGGCCAGCTACTCGTCGCCATTGCCCTCGGCAGCCTGACCTACGCGATCATCTCCGCACCGCGAGCGGGCTGGGCGGCGCCGTCGACCTTGACCCTGCTCGCGTTCGCGGCGACGGCCACCGCCGGACTGCTCGCGGTCGAGCCCCGGCGCCGCGATCCGCTGCTGGAGCTGCGGTTCTTCCGCTCCGTGCCGTTCTCCAGCGCGACCGTGTGCGCGGTCGCCGCCTTCGTGGCCATGGGCACGTTCCTGTTCGTCAACACCCTGTACCTGCAGGACGAGCGGGGGCTGTCTCCGTTCGCCGCTGGTGTGCGCACGCTGCCGATGGCCGCCCTGGCCGCTGTCTGCGCGCCGCTGTCCGGGCGCCTCGTCGCGGCCACCGGCGCCCGGCTGCCGCTGGTCGTCTCCGGGCTCGCGACCGCGGCCGGCGCCACGCTGCTCGTGCCGATCGGCGCCGCGACCTCCACGCCGCACCTGCTCCTCGCGTACGCGCTCATCGGCCTCGGGTTCGGCCTGGTGAACGCACCCATCACCAACGCCGCTACGTCCGGCATGCCGCGCGACCAGGCCGGGGTCGCAGCGGCGATCGCCTCGACCAGCCGGCAGATCGGGATGTCGCTCGGCGTGGCGGTGAGCGGCTCGGTCATCGCCGGGACCACCGGTGGCCTACCGTCGGCACTGCCGGCGGTGTGGTGGCTGGTCGTCGGGTGCGGGTTGGGCATCACCGCTCTCGGCGTCCTGGGCACTACTCCGCGGGCCCAGGCGAGCGCCGCCTCGGCGCTCAGAGCGTCCGAACCCGAGGAGCACCGTGAGCGAGTCCGCGCCGGAAACCCCACACGAGGTGTGGGCGCTGCTGCAGGCCTTCATGGACGCGCACTCGACCAAGGAGAAGCTCCGCGAGCGCGTCGGGCAGGTCGTGGGCACCGGCCGCGGCAAGGTGCGCGTCCTGATGCAGCTGGAGAACGGGTCGCTGAGCCTCGGTGACATCGCCGGGGCCCTGCAGGTCGACCGGCCCTACGCCACCGTGCTGGTCAACCAGCTCGAGGAGATCGGGCTGGTCGAGCGCACCGCCGATCCCGGCGACCGGCGCCGCAAGGTCGTCGCCCTCACCGCGGCCGGCCGGCGGGCGATGCGTGAGGCCCGCGACGTGCTGACCACCCCGCCTCCCGAACTCGCTGCGCTCGACCGCGCCGACCTCAAGCGCCTGGGCGCCGTCCTGGTCAAGCTGGGCGCCGAACCGAAGGCGTAGACCCGGCCACTCGAGATCCGCGGTCCGGCTCCCTAGTGGTGGAAGCCGCTCGGTCCGCCGGCCGCGGTGCCGGCCCGCTGGAGATCGGCCACCGCGGCCCGCAGGTCCTCGAGGAACAGGTCGGCGAGGTCGAGGGAGAAGCCGTTGCGGCAGACGATGCGGAGCACCGCGAGGTCCTCGCGGTTGGCCGGGAAGGTGTAGGCCGGCACCTGCCAGCCGCGCTCGCGCAGCCGCCGGGAGACGGCGAAGACGTCCCATGCCGTGACCTCGGGCGTCGTGGTGAACGCGAGCACCGGCAGCTGGTCGCCGCGGGTGATCAGGCTGAACACGCCGAGCTCGCCGATCTCGGCGGCCAGGTGGCCGGCGACGTCGCGGGTGGCTTGCTGGACGGCCCGGAAGCCGGCCCGGCCCAGCCGGAAGAACGTGTAGTACTGCGCGACGACCTCGGCGCCGGGACGGGAGAAGTTCAGGGCGAACGTCGGCATCTGTCCGCCGAGGTAGTTGACGTTGAAGATCAGCTCCTCGGGCAGCGCGGCGGCGTCCCGCCAGAGCACCCAGCCCACGCCCGGATACACGAGCCCGTACTTGTGCCCGGAGGTGTTGATCGACGCCACCCGGGGGATCCGGAAGTCCCATACGAGGTCGGGGTCGAGGAACGGGGCAATCATCGCGCCGGACGCACCGTCGACGTGGATCGGGACCTCGACCCCGGTGCGGGCGGCCACTTCGTCCAGCGCCGCGGCGATCTCGGCGACCGGCTCGTAGCTGCCGTCGAAGGTGGAGCCGAGGATCGCCACCACGCCGATCGTGTTCTCGTCGACCGCGGCGGCGGCACTCGTCGCGTCGAGGTGGAACCGGTCGCCGTCCATGGGGATCGTGCGGGGCTCGACGTCCCAGTAGCGGCAGAACTTCTCCCAGCAGACCTGGACGTTGACGCCCATGACGAGATTCGGCTTGCGGGCGGGATCGGCGCCGGTACGGGCGGTCCAACGGCGCTTGAGCGCCAGGCCGGCGAGCATGCCCGCCTCGCTGGAGCCGGTGGTCGAGCACCCGGTCGCGGCGTCAGCGTCGGGCGCGTTCCACAGGTCGGCGAGCATCGCCACGCAGCGGCGCTCGAGCTCGGCGGTCTGCGGGTACTCGTCCTTGTCGATCATGTTCTTGTCGACACAGTCAGCCATCAGGGCCCGGGCCTGGGGTTCCATCCAGGTCGTGACGAACGTGGCGAGATTGAGCCGGGCGCTGCCGTCGAGCAGCAGCTCGTCGTGGATCAGCTGGTAGGCCAGGTCGGCGTCGACCGGGTCGTCCCGGAGCCGGGCCCGGGGGGCCGAGATCGGCTCGGCTCGGGCCGGGTTGGCCACGCCCAGGAACGGGTTCGCGTCGTGCGCCTCGGCCGAGCCGGGGCGACCAGGACCGCGGTGCAGCGCCATCACGCCACTATGTCACCGCGACTCGGTCGGGACGTAGTCCGGCGCGAACAGCGGCGAGCGGGCCAGCGAGACGACGCCGGCGCCGATGGCCACCCCGGCCGCGGTGGCCAGGACCAGCCAGCCGCCCGTCCGCACGACCTCGTTGTAGACGAGCACGCCCCACAGGATCGAGACGAGCGGATCCATCAGCGTGAACCCGGGCTGGGCGGCGACCAGTGGACCGCTGTGCATCGCCCATTGCATGATCAGCACCCCGCCGAGGCCGGTGGCGACGGCCGCGTAGGTCTGCCAGGTGGTGACGAGCCCCAGGATGCCGTGGGTACCGAACTCCTCGACCGTCTCCTTGATCAGCGTGGCGGTCAGTCCGAACGACGTGCCGGTCGCCGCGCCCAGTAACGCGGTGCGCACGTTGCTCGTGCTCGTCCGGGCGGCGCCGATGAGGACGAGCACCGTGGCGACGGTGGCGCCGCCGGCGATCGCGTAGGTCGAGCCGTCGACGGCCGTCTCATTGCCCGGCCGCGGGTTCAGCGCGCCGATCAACGCGATCATCCCGGCCGTCATCAGACCGACCGCGGCCCACTCCTGCCGGCTGAGTCGGCCCCCGAACACGCGCGACGCCACGAGCAGCGTGAGCGGCACCTCGAGCGTGATGATCGTCTCGACCGCGGACAGCTGCCCGAGATCCAGGGCGACGGCCTGGAACGCGAACGAGCCGACCATGCCCGTGAAGCCGAGCAGCCAGGTCGGGTCACGCACCAGCCGGGCGAGGAAGTTCGCGTTGAACGCGGCGCCGTGGGCCTGCGCGAGGCTGGCCTTGCGCTGCATCACGTTGGCGGTGGCGTTGCCCAGCGAGGCGATAGCGGCCGCGAGGTAGCTGAGCAGGTCGGCGGGGCCCACACCCTTGATCGTAGGTGCCGGGGTCAGTCACCGTGCGCCCGCAGCGTCGCGAGCCCCCGAGGCGTGGGCGCCGGCAGCGGAGTGAACCGGCTCCGCCGCCGCGCGCGAGTGGCACCAACCACCGGCATGACCGGCACCACGCTCCGATCGTCCCCCGACGGCGATCGGTACCTGACAGGCCGGTGCGCGACGCCCGGGCCTGCGCCCGACTACGTCACGCACCGGTTGCCCGCGTCTCGCCGCTCACGCAGATCCTGGCCGCGTGAACAACTTGCGAGCAACTTCAAGCTATCGCCGCGGTTGCGCGGCGGCATGGGTCCTTCGGCCCATGCCTGGGCCCCGCATTGACCGCCTTCCGGTGCACTGTGCGCGATTGCCATTGCGCCGGGCGAGAGGATCGACTCATGACAGATACCCCCATCGCCGAGCGCCCGGTGGCCATCGACGGCGTCATCGCCGAACTCCCGGGACCCTGGCAGCCGCGCGATCTGGTCATCGCGAACGACACCGTCGTGCGGGTCGCCCGCTTCGAGGGCGAGTTCCCGTGGCACGAGCACGACGAGGACGAACTCTTCCTCTGCTGGGACGGCAGCTTCCGCATCGAGCTGGACGGCCGGCCGCCGGTCGAGCTGGCCCGCGGCGACCTGTTCGTCGTCCCGCGCGGCGTGCGGCACCGGCCCGTCGCCGCCACTACCGCGCACGGGCTGATGATCGAGCGGCCGGAGACGTTGCAGTACGGCAACTGACCGATCACATGCGGGCGGCCCCGGCGTTGATCGCCTCCCGGATGCGGGCGTAGGTGCCGCACCGGCAGATGTTGCGGATCTCGTCGAAGTCGGCGTCGGTCAGGGCGCCGCCCTTCTGCTTCACCTTGGCGACCGCGGCCATGATCTGCCCGGGCTGGCAGTAGCCGCACTGGGCGACGTCGGCCTCGAGCCAGGCCTCCTGCATCGGGTGCAGGTCGCGGCCGACCGTCGCCGGCAGCCCCTCGATCGTGGTGATCTCGTCGGTCGGGGCGATGTCCTTCACCTGCACCGAGCAGGGGTTGAACGCCTTGCCGTTGATATGACACGTGCAGGCCTTGCAGACGTCGAGGCCGCACCCGTACTTCGGGCCGGTGAAGCCGAGCAGGTCACGGATGACCCAGAGCAGCCGGACGTCGTCCTCGACGTCGACCGTCACCTGCTCGCCGTTGAGGACGAAGGAATGCGTGGGCATCAAGGCTCCCTGATCAGGTTCGAACGGACTCGGTCTCAGAAGGCGTGCGAGAGGCCGTCGGTCGGGCTCTGCGGGACCGACGGGACGGTGGGCAGCGGCTCGAAGCCCAGGGGCTGGCTGTGGCTGATCGGGAACTCGGTCGGCACCGTGCCGGTTGCCCGGGCGTACGCGCAGGCGACGGCCGCCATCGACGCCGCGACACCCAACTCGCCGGCGCCACCGGGCTTGTCGCCCGTTGCCGGCATGACGATCACCTGGATGTCCGGCGGGACGTTCCACTGCCGGGTGTAGAAGTACTCGTCCCAGCTGCCCTCGAGGAAGTACCCGTCCTTCAGGTGCAGGCTCGAGGTCAGGGTCTGCGCGATCCCGTCCATGATGCCGCCCTGCATCTGCGCGATCAGCCCGGTCGGGTTGATCGGCAGGCCGACGTCGACGGCGAAGACGACCTTCGTCACCCGCGGCCCCGTCCAGGCGTCCCGGATCTCGCGGTTCACGGTCGCCGGGCGGCAGTCGATCTCGACCAGGCAGGCGCACCAGCCCTTGTACTCGTTGTGGATCGCGATGCCCTGCGCCGTCCCCGCCGGCATCGCCCGGCCCCACTGACCAACCTGGGCCACCTTGTCGAGCACGGCCAGCCCGCGCGGGTGCTTCACGAACGCCCGCCGGAACGTGTACGGGTTCTTCCCGGCCACCTTCGCCAGCTGGTCGGTGATCAGCTCCTGGGCGGTGCAGACGTCCGGCGAGTAGATGTTGCGCATGCTGCCGGTGTTGAAGCCCATGTCCTTCTCGTTCAGCAGCTGGGTCGTGATGCCGTACTTGTACGAGACGTTCGCGGTCAGCTCGAAGATCGACTCGGCGAAGGTGAGGTTGCCGCCCGGCAGCTTGGCCGCCATCGCGGTCAGCATCTCGCCCAGGCCGTGGGTGAAGTCGGTCGAGACGCTGGTGTGCCGCTGCTCGTAGGTGAGCACGCTGCCCGCGAGGTAGGTGGCCCGGACCCGGGACGTGGCCATCGGGTGGGTGCGGCCCTGGCGGAAGTCGTCGGTGCGGTGCCACATCAGCCTGACCGGTTTGCCGAACGCCTTCGACGCCTCGACGGCCTCCAGCGCGGCGTCGCTGAACAGGTGCCGCCCGAACGAGCCGCCGCCCTGCACGACGTGCACCTTCACCTTGTCCAGCGGCATCGAGTACTTCTTCGCGAGCTGCTCGGCCAGGACGATCGGCACCTTGAGGCAGCTCCAGACCTCGATGCCGTCGGGACGGTAGTCGGCGACGGCCGAGCCGGTCTCGAGCGGGCTGTTGCTGCGGAAGCGGAAGGTGAACGACCCCTCGACCGTCTTGGCCAGGATCGGCACCTTCGGCACCAGCAGCGGGATCTCGGCCCGCTTGAGCTCGGCCAGGACGGTGGCGTCCGACTTGCCGTCCTCGGTGCCCGGGTTCCAGTCGACGTCGAGGGCCCGCACGGCGTCGATGCACTGGCCGAAGGTCCGCCCGCGCACCGCCACGCCGGTCGAGATCATCGCGACGTCGGTGATGCCCGGCATCGCTCGCACCGCGTCGAGGTTGCGGACGGCCTTCGGGGTGCCGTTGATCGTCGGCGGCCGGCCGATCATGGTCGGCAGCGCACCGGGCACCTGCAGGTCCATCGCGTACTTCTTGCGACCGGTCACGGCGTCCAGCGCGTCGACCCGGTTGTGCGGCGTGCCGATGACCGTGAACGCCGAGGTCGGCTTCAGGCTCACCTGCAACCGGGTCAGCGTGGATGACGCCGCCGCCACCGCCAGCGAGCCGTAGCTCGCCTGCTTGCCGAGCGGGCCGTGCACGACGCCGTCCTTCGTCGTGAGCGTCGACGCCGCGACGCCCCACCTCGCCGCGGCGGCCTGCACCAGGCGGCCGCGAGCCAGTGCGGCCGCGCCCCGGATCGCGTTGTAGGTGGAGCGGGTCGTGTTCGAGCCGCCGGTGAGCTGGTTGAACAGCAGTTCCGGACGGGCGTCGGCCAGCGTGACCTCGACCTGCTCCACCGCGATGTCCAGCTCCTCGGCGATGAGCATGGCGGTCGAGGTGGTGATGCCCTGCCCGACCTCGGCCCGCGGCAGCGCGAACGACGCGGTGCCGTCCTCGCGGACGGTCACGGTGATCATGTGCGAAGTTGCCATGGCCGCGTCGTCCTGCAGGTCACCGAGGTCGTAGAGATCGGCCGGCTCGGGCAGCGATCGCAGGGCGGCGTCGGCCCGGTCGGCGCCGAGCGTCCCGGCTGCGATCGGGGCGGCCACGACGAGCGTCGGCGCGGCCAGCACCCAACCGAGGAACCCCCGCCGCCCGGGACCCCTCGGCGCTTCCGGTTCCGTGACCTCCGGACGGGGATCGGGCAGGGGGCGGGTCCGCGGTGCGTCGTTGGTCATGGCGTCCCTTCAACCGTTCTCGACAGTCCGGCCGGGCACCAGACCTTGAGGTATGTTGCCGGTTACTAGGACGTCCCACAAGTCGATCTACGGCTTTTGTGAAGATTCGCGGCTGGCGCGGCCTCCCGTTGAGTGGTCAGTTAAGAACTGAGTGGTCAGTTGTAACTGACCACTCAGTTCGTAACTGACCACTCAACGCGGGAAACGACCCTGCCCCCGCCGGCCGAGTTGACGTTCCTGGGGGACGGGCGGTCAGCGCGGCTCGGCGGCCAGGCGCTCGGCGAGTTTGCGCAAGGCCTGGCCCCGGTGGCTGATCGCGTCCTTCTCCTCGACGCTCAGCTCGGCGCTCGTGCGGTCGTGCCCGTCCGGAACGAAGATCGGGTCGTAGCCGAAGCCGTTGGTGCCGCGCGGGGCCCGCACCAGCCGGCCGGGCATGCGGCCGTCGGTGACGAGCTCGCCCGCCCCGTCCACGTACGCGACCGCGCAGACGAACGCCGCCCCGAGCCGCTCGTCCGGCACGTCGCCGACCTGGTCGAGCACCAGCTCGAGGTTCGCCTGATCGCTGGCCCGCCGCCCGGCCCAGCGGGCCGAGAGGATGCCGGGCATGCCGTTCAGCGCCTCGACGGTGATCCCGGAGTCGTCGGCGACCGTCGGCAGCCCCGTGCGGACGTACCCCTCACGGGCCTTGATGAGCGCGTTCTCCTCGAACGTCGCCCCGGACTCGGGGACCTCGTCGTACGGCTCGACGTCGTCGAGGCCGACGACCTCGATGTCCGGCAGCGCGGGCGCCAGGATGCGCCGCAGCTCGGTCAGTTTCTTCAGGTTGCGGCTGGCGAGCAGGACCTTCACGCCGAGAGTGCCTCCGCCTGGATGCGGGCGAGGTCGGCGCAACCGGCGACGGCGAGGTCGAGCAGTGCATCCAGCTCGTCGCGCCGGAACGGTGCGCCCTCGGCCGTGCCCTGCACCTCGACGAACTCGCCCCGGCCGGTGACCACGACGTTCATGTCGGTCTCCGCCCGCACGTCCTCCTCGTACATGAGGTCGAGGCGCGGCTCACCGTCGATGACCCCGACGGAGACGGCCGAGATCGAGTTGACCAGCGGTTCGGGCTGGGCGAGTGCGCCCTTGGCCCGCAGCCAGGACACGGCGTCGGCGAGGGCCACGTACGCGCCGGTGATGGCGGCCGTGCGGGTGCCGCCGTCGGCCTGCAGGACGTCGCAGTCGATCGAGATCGAGTTCTCGCCCAGTGCCGACAGGTCGATCGCGGCCCGCAACGAGCGCCCGATCAGGCGGGAGATCTCGTGCGTGCGGCCGCCGATCTTGCCGCGGACGGACTCGCGGTCGTTGCGGGTGAGCGTGGCCCGCGGGAGCATCGCGTACTCGGCGGTCACCCAGCCCAGGCCGCTGCCCTTGCGCCACCGCGGCACGCCCTGCTGCACCGAGGCCGCGCAGAGCACCTTGGTGTCGCCGAACTCGATCAGCGCCGAGCCCTCGGCGTAGGCCTGCCAGTTGCGGGTGACGGTGACCGGACGGAGTTGGTCGTTCGAACGACCGTCGGGACGCGGCATGACCCGACCCTATCGACGGCGCCCGACACCGCCGCGGCCCGTCCCGGCCGGCAGGGGCCGGATGGCCCTCCGCGCGCCGCTGCGGGGCGGCCTACCGTCGATTCAGGCGCAGGCACAGGCTGATCCGAGGTCGGGATGACGCACGCCGGCGGCGACGACCGGGCCCGCACGCGGGCCCCGGACCCGGACCCGCCCTGCCCGATCCGGGCCGGCGACCTCTGCAAGCTGTGCGTGCCCGGCGCGACCGGCCCCGAGAACTGCGGGCTGCTCTACCTCGTCGTCTCCGACCCCGACCTGCTGGCCGAGCTGCTCCGCCGCCAGGGCTGAACCGGCGGACCCGCCCCTGACACGCGCTGTCAGCCGGTGTGCGCCGGGCATGCGCACCGTGCCAGCGGCGGGGAACACAGTGGCGTCATGACATTCGCGATCGAGGCCGAAGGCATCACCAAGCGCTTCGGCGACACCACCGCGCTCGCCGGCATCGACCTGGCCGCCCGCGAGGGCTCCGTGCTCGGCGTGCTCGGGCCGAACGGCGCCGGCAAGACGACCGCCGTGCGGATCCTGGCCACGCTGCTACGGGCCGACGCCGGCCGGGCGATGGTCGCCGGCTACGACGTCCGCACCCACCCCCAGCAGGTCCGGCAGCAGATCGGGCTCACCGGCCAGTTCGCGTCGGTCGACGAGGATCTCACCGGCACCCAGAACCTGGTGATGATCGGCCAGCTGCTCGACCTCTCGACCCGCGACGCCCGCCGCCGCGCCCGGGAACTGCTCGAGTGGTTCGAACTGGAGGAGGCCGCCGACCGCGTCGCCAAGACCTACTCCGGCGGCATGCGCCGGCGCCTCGACCTGGCCGCGTCCCTCGTCGGCCGGCCGGCGATCGTCTTCCTGGACGAGCCGACCACCGGCCTCGACCCGGCCAAGCGCGAGGCGATGTGGGACGTCGTCCGGCGGCTGGTCACCGACGGCTCGACCGTGCTGCTGACCACCCAGTACCTGGAGGAGGCCGACGCCCTCGCCGACGAGATCACCGTCATCGACCGGGGCCGGGTCATCGCCCACGACACCCCGCTCGGGCTCAAGCGGACCGTCGGCGGCCAGCGCCTGACCGTCCGGCCCAACGACCCGAGCCGGCTCGACGAGGTGCGCCAGGCCCTCGGCCTGGTCAGCTCGAAGCCGGTCACCGAGACCGGCCGGGACGCGCTCAGCGTCGCCGTTGACGGCGACGAGGCGCTGTCGGCGACCGTGGCCCGGCTGCACGCGGCCGGCATCGGGGTCACCGAGCTGTCCCTGCACCTGCCGAGCCTGGACGAGGTCTTCTTCACGATCACCGGCCGGCCGACCGACGGCGGAGGACGCGGCATGACATCACCCCACGAAATCGCTCCGCTGGCGCTCCACGAGTTCCGCGAGGCCCCCGAGACCAGCGCCCCGACGCTGACCGAGCCGAGCCGGCCGAGCGTCACCATGCCGCCCGCCGGGAGGGCAACCGCAACGACGCCGGTGCAGCGCAACGTCCGGCACGCCGTCGTCCTGGCCAAGCGCAACCTGATCAAGACCTGGCGCACGCCCGAGCAGCTGATCGACGTGACCCTGCAGCCGGTCATCTTCCTGGCCGCTGTTCGTGTACGTCTTCGGCGGCGCGATCGGCGGCGGATCGCGGCACGCGTACCTCGAGTACCTGCTGCCGGGCCTGCTCGGACAGGGCATCGCGATGGGCAGCATCGCGCTCGGCCAGAACATGAACGCCGACATCGAGAAGGGCGTCTTCGACCGGTTCCGATCGCTGCCGATCGCCCGCTCGGTCCCGCTCGTCGGGGCGGTCTTCGCCGACTTCGCCCGCTACCTGATCCTCTGCGTCATCTACCTCGGCTTCGGCTACGCCATCGGGTTCCGCATCGACACCAACGTGGTCGGGTTGCTCGGTGCGGTCGCGCTGGCGGTCGGCTTCGCGCTCTGCTTCTGCTGGGTCTCGCTGTGGGTCGGGCTGAAGGTCCGGACGTCCGGCAGCGTGCAGGGCGTGATGTTCCTGCTGATCTTCCCGCTCTCGTTCGGCAGCAGCTCGTTCGTCCGGCCGGACACCATGCCGGGCTGGCTGCAGGCGTGGAACAAGGTTAACCCGATCACCCGCCTCGTCGACTCGATGCGCGGGCTCATGCTCGGCGGCCCGGTGCGCGACAATCTGCTGCTCAGCTTCGGCTGGATGGCCGCCCTGCTCGCGATCTTCGTGCCGCTCGCCCTACGGGCCTACAAGGTCCGGGCGTAGCGCGTCACTGCGGGGTCAGGCGCTCGATCGCGGCATCGCGGTCGAGCGCCTTGCCCGCTGCGTACAACTGCTCGAAGGTGTCGTCGCCGAGCTCGGCGCGCAGGCGCGTCGTCAGCCGCACGATCTCGCAGGCGGTGTGGTCGTCCGCGCCCCGCAGCCGGGCGGCGGCGCCGAGCATGGTCGCGGCCGTGCTGCCGTCGCCGGCCCCGGCCGCCAGCTCGGCCAGGATCACCCCGACCGCCGCGACGACCGGGAGGTCACGGGTGCCGGTCGCGGCCTCGAACGCCTCGCGGGCCTGCCGGCGGGCGAGTTCGAGGTCGGCGTCCTCGAAGGCGGTGCGCGACCCGACCGCGAGCAGGATCGCCCGGATGTGGCCCTGCGCGGGATGCTCGCGGGGCAGCGCCGGCGATGCGGCGCATCGCCTCGCGGTGCAGCTCCTTGGCCTCGGCCAAGTTGCCGGCGTGATGCTCGACGGCGCCGAGCATGGCCAGGGTGAACACGGCCTCGATCGGTGCGCCGTGCTCCTCGGCCGAGGCCCGAGCCCGGATCACGTACTGCCGGGCCCGCTCGACGTCGCCCCGCCGCAACTCGATGTCGGCCAGGCGGCTCGAGCAGGAACCCCTCGTCCTCGCGCGAGGACAGCTCGGCCGACAGCCGCAGGGACTCCTCGTAGGCCGCCGCCGCCTCGTCCAGCCGGCCCTCGAGCGTGTGCAGCTGGGCGATGCCGCGCAGCGTGCTCGCCAACCCCCACCGGTCACCGAGCTCCTGGAACTCGGCGACCGCCACCATCATGTCCTCGCGCATCGCCACGATGTCGCCGTCGTTCTCCGACATGTGCGCGCGGAACATCCGCACGGACGCCGCGGGCCCACGGGTCATGGCCGTCGAGCGTCTGCTTCGGACGAAGCGTTCGGTGAGCTCCGGCTCACCGGCGAAGAACGCGACCGCCGAGCGCAGGAGCCCCAGCATCGGCGCGCTGTTCGATGTCGAGGTCGGCGAGTTCGTGGGCGAGACGCCGCAGCTCGCGCATGCCGGCCTCCACCTCGTCGCTGGACGCGCCGGTCGCCGCGGTGTTCAGCGCGAGCAGTGGTCGCGATCAGCCGGAGCTGGGCGTCCCCGCCCGGGACGGCCAGCGCGTCCGCCATCCAGACCGAGATCTCGGCGTGGTTGCCCAGCATCATCGCGTAATTCGCCAGGCCGATCGCGATGGAGCAGTGCGGCATCGGCGTCACCGACGTCGCAGCGGTAGCGCATCGCGGCCAGGATGTTCTCGCGCTCGTCGGCCAGCAGCGCGAGCCACGGCAGCTGGCCGGCGGTCGTGATGTGCGGCAGCGCCTCGTTCGAGCACCGCGGCGAAGTGCTCGGCGTGCCGGGCCCGGACCTCGCCCAGCTCGCCCCGCTCGGCGAGACGCTCGATGCCGTACTCGCGGATCGTCTCGAGCATCCGGATCGCGGCGGCCGTCGTCGACCGGCTGCAGCAGCGACTTGTCGATGAGCGAGGCGAGCAGGTCGGGCACGTCCTCGACCGACGGCGTCACCGACGGCGGTCGCGCTCGACTCGGTGATGCCGGACGGGAAGACCGCCAGCTGCTCGGCCAGGCGGCGCTCGTCCGGTCGGTGAGCAGGTCCCAGCTCCACTCGACCACCGCGCGCAGCGTGCGGTGGCGGGGCAGCGCGGTGCGGCTGCCGCCGGTGAGCAGCCGGAACCGGTCGGACAGCCGGCCGGCGATCTCGTCCAGCGGCAGGGTCCGGAGCCGGGCGGCGGCGAGCTCGATGGCGAGCGGCAGGCCGTCGAGGCGGCGGACGATCTCGATGACGCGTCGGCGGCGCACGCATCGTCGACCTCGAAGTCCGGGCGGACGGCCGCCGGCCCGGTCGGCGAACAGCCGCACGGCCGGGTACTCGAGCGCCTCGGCGGCCCCGGCCGTCGGCGCCGGCTGACCGAGCGGCGGGACGGCGAGCAAGGCCTCGCCGAAGATGCCGAGCGGCTCGCGGCTCGTGGTGAGGATGCGCAGATCCGGGCACTCGGCCAGCAGGTGGTCGGCCAGCCGGGCGGCCGGCTTCGATGAGGTGCTCGCAGTTGTCCAGGATCACGATCGTCTGCTTGTCGGCGAGGCCTTCGACCAGGCGGGTCATCGCGTCCCGGGCCGAGAGCTTGCCCCGCCGGTCGAGCAGGTGGGTCTCGCGCAGGCCGAGCGACGTCGAGCACCGCCTGCGGGACGTCGGCGCCGGTGGTGACCGGCGCGAGCTCGACCAGCCAGATGCCGTCGGACGCCGTGTCGAGGATGCGGCCGGCCGCCTCGCTCGCCAACCGGGTCTTGCCGGCGCCGCCCGGGCCGACGAGCGTGACGAGCCGGTTCTGCTCGAGCGACTTGCCGATGCGGGCCACCTCGTCCTCGCGGCCGACGAAGCTGGTGAGCTGGGCCTTGAGGTTGGTGCGCCGGCCGGTCGTGGGACGTGGCCCGAGCTCGCCCCGCAGCACGCTGACGTGGACCTTCTGCAGCTCGGCCGACGGGTCGACGCCGAGCTCGTCGGCGAGCCGGGCGCGGAGCCGCTCGTAGACGTGCAGCGCGTCGGCCTGCCGGCCGCTGGCCGCGAGGGCCCGCATCAGCTGGCCGGCGAGCCGCTCGTGCAGCGGGTGCTCGAGCGCGAGGGTCTCGAGCTCGGGGACGAGGGCGTGCGGGTCGCTGAGCTCGAGGTCGGCGTCGACCCGGTCGAGGACGGCCACGAGCCGCAGGTCGTCGAGGCGGGTGGCGTAGGCGGCGAGCGCGTCGTCGGCCGGCGACGCGCCCGCCGTGCCGGCGAGGGCCGGGCCGCGCCACAGCGCGAGGGCCTCGGTGAGCACGTGGGACGCCGTGCGGTACTCGCCGCGGCGCAGGGCCGGCACCACCGTCCTTGACGAGCTGCTCGAAGCGGGTGGCGTCGATGTCGGCGGCCTCGACGGCGAGCCGGTATCCGCCCTGCGACTGGACGATCGCGCCGGTGTCGCCGAGCGCCCGGCGCAGCCGCGAGACGAGGGTCTGCAGCGCGTTCGTCTCCTCAGCCGGCGGCTGCGTCGCCCCAGACGGCCTCGACGAGCGCGCCGACCGGGACCGGCCGGCCGCGGTCGACGGCGAGGCGGGCCAGCAGGGTGCGCAGGCGGGGCCCCGCGACCTCGACCGGGGCTCCGGCGTCGTCGCGGACCTCGAGCGCGCCGAGGATCGCGATCTGCACGCGTCCACTCTCCCACGGCCCGCACGTCATAACCGGTGCCGTGCTCAGCCGGCGCGGACGTGGCCGCCGGGCTCCTGGCTCTCGCTCGTCGAGGTCGACGGCCCTGGGCAAGTACCGCTCGGGCGACGGTGTCCTCGTCAACGAGAAGCGGCGGCAGGAGTACCTCGAGCGGGCGGGGTACATCGTCGTGCGGGTGACGTGGGAGGACGTCGTCCGCAACCCGGCCGAGACGGTGGCCCGGGTCCGCCGCGCCTTGGCCGGCCGTTGAACCTCCCAACTCCCCAACGCGACTCCCGCCCGCTCGCCCGAACCTGGCAGGACGGAGCGCGCGCCGCGCCGCCCGAACCGGCAGTATCAACAGACATGCGCAGCGAGACCATCACGATCCAGACCGGCGGCGACGCCCGGGTGCACGACCTGACCGACGACTGCGCCGGCTTCGCCGACCGCGAAGGCGACGGGCTGCTGCACGTCTTCGTGCCGCACGCGACGGCCGGGCTGGCCATCATCGAGACCGGCGCCGGCAGCGACGACGACCTGCTCACCGCGCTGGACGAGCTACTGCCACGCGACGGCCGGTGGCGGCACCAGCACGGCAGCTCGGGGCACGGCCGCGATCACGTCCTGCCGGCGTTCATCTGCCCGTCGCTGACCGTCCCGGTCATCGGCGGCACGCCTGCAACTCGGCACGTGGCAGTCGATCTGCCTGGTCGACACCAACGTCGACAACGCCAAACGGACGGTCCGGCTCAGCTTCCTGCGGGGCTAGCCGGTGTCAGATCCAGTACTCGGCGCCGGGGTGGGCGATCTCGACCGGTCCATGGAACGCCGCGGCTGCCTCGTCGGCCGCGACCTGGCGGGAGTTCCACGGCGGGACGTGCGTGACGATCAGCCGCTCGACGCCGGCCTTGTCGGCGTGCTCGCCGGCCATCCGCCCGGTCAGGTGCAGGTCGGGCACGAGCACCTCGTCCGGCCCGACCGACGCCTCGCAGAGCAGCACGTCGGCGCCCTCGGCCAGTGTCACCAGCTCCGGCGACTCGCCGGTGTCGGCGGAGTAGACGAGCGAGCGGTCGCCGTGCTCGATCCGGACGGCGTTGGTCAGCGTCGGGTGGTTCATCACCGCGTAGGACAGCGTGAACGGCCCGAGCTCGCCCGCGCTCGGCGTGGCGAAGGTGAAGATCTCGTGCAGGCTCAGCTTGCGGGCCAGCGGGTCGTAGGCGGCCTCGAGCCGGTCGCGGGTACCTGGCACGCCGATCAGCGGGATCCGGGCCTCCGGCCCGGCGCAGCGGTAGCCGTCGCCGCCGTAGCGCAGCGCCACGATGTAGGCGGTCAGGTCGATGCAATGGTCGGCGTGCAAGTGCGAGATCAGCACCGCGTCGACCTCGCAGGGCTTGACGTAGCGCTGCAACGCCCCGAACGCCCCGTGCCCCAGTCGAGCACGAGCCGGAAGCCGTCGGCCTCGACCAGGTAGCCGGAGGCCGGCGAATCCGGCCCCGGCACGCTGCCCGAGCAGCCGAGCACCGTCAGCTTCACGTGCCAACACCTCCGTACGCGGCCGACACCGCGGCGAGCTCGGGACCGAGGAACCGCGATCCGAGGCGGACGAACGAGTCGGTCGTCCCCGGTCGCCCGGAACACGTGCTGCGGCGGCGGCGCGTCGTCCGGTCGCAGCAGGTCGTTCGAGAGCAGCACCCGGTAGACGTCCTTCGCCGTCTCCTCGGCGCTGGACACGAGCGTGACCTGCTCGCCCATCACCACTGACAGCAGCCCGGTCAGCATCGGGTAGTGGGTACAGCCGAGGACGAGGGTGTCGACCCCGGCCGCGTTGAGCGGGGCCAGGTAGGCCTCGGCGAGCCCGAGCAGCTGCCGCCCGCTGGTCACGCCGCGCTCGACGAATTCGGCGAACTGCGGGCAGGCGGCGGCGGTCACGGTGACCCCGGCGGCGGCCGCGAACGCGTCCTGGTAGGCGCCGCTGGTGATGGTGGCGCCGGGTGCCGATCACCCCGACCTGCCCGTTGCGGGTCGCGGCGACCGCGCGCCGCACGGCCGGCAGGACGACCTCGATGACCGGCACGTCGTAGCGCTCACGCGCGTCGTGCAGGCAGGCGGCGCTGGCGCTGTTGCAGGCGATCACGAGCGCCTTGACGCCGGACGCCACCAGCTCGTCCATCACGGCCAGCGCGTGCGCCCGGACCTCGGCGATCGGCTTCGGGCCGTAGGGGCTGTGCAGGGTGTCGCCCACGTAGTGCAGGGATTCGTGCGGCAACTGGTCGAGCACCGCCCGGGCGACGGTCAACCCGCCGACGCCGGAATCCATCATCCCGATCGGGGCGTCGACGTCAGGCACGGCCGTCACGATACGACCGGCCGCCGGAACTGCCGGATGTCACCCCCGCGCGGGTGCAGCAGGGCACCGGTGCCGATCCCGGCCGCGAAGCCGCAGACGTGCGCCTGCCACGACACGCCGGAGTGCAGCGTCGGGAAGAGCCCGAGCAGCAGCGAGCCGAAGAAGACCAGGGCGATGACGGCGACGAAGATCCACTTCAGCTTCCGGGAGAACCACGCCCGCGCCAGCAGGTAGCCCAGCCAGCCGAAGATCATCCCGCTGGCGCCGACGATGAGGCCGTGCGGCGCCACGAGCCAGGTCAGCAGCCCGCCCACGACGACGACCAGCGCGGTGACCGTGGCCCAGATCCGCAGCCCGGAGAGCAGCACCATCCAGCCGATCGCGAGCAGCGGGACGGTGTTGGAGACCAGGTGCCCGTAGCTGCCGTGCAGGAACGGCATCGTCACGACGCCCCACAGCCCGTCGACCTCGCGCGGCTGCAGGCCGAACCGGTCCAGGCCGTAGCCGTCGGCCGCGTTGACGAACTGCACCACCCACAGGACGGCACCGAACAGCCCCATGAGGATCAGCGCGCCGCCCCAGCTCTCCGGGTCGAAGGGCGGTTCCCGCCGGGACGCGTCGTCGCCCCGCCGCGGGAACGGCATCCGGCTCGGCGAAGTCACGGGATCGAGCGTAGGCCCCTCGACTGTGATCGCCGCGGAGCCCGTCAGGCCACTACGTTGAGCGTGATCGTGTGCAGCCCGGTCGCCCCGGACGGGAAGGCCCGGCGCGGCTCCTCGTCCTGCGGCATGCCCCGCCCGTCGACGGCCCGGACCCGGACCCGGTGGGCGCCCGTCTTCTCCGGGGTCCAGGGCAGCACCCACTGCCGCCAGGTGTCGCTGGACGGCACGCTCGCGAGTCGGGCGGCCTGCCACGCGCCGTCGTCGATCTGGACCTCGACCCGGGCGACGCCGACGTGCTGGTCCCACGCGACCCCCGCGATGGTCACCCGCTCGCCGAGCGACACGGTCTTCTGGGAGCGGGGCGTGTCGATCCGGGACGCGAGCTTGATCGCGGGGTGGGCGGCCCAGCCGCCCTGCACCCAGTACGCCTGGTCCCGGTCGAAGGTGGTGGCCTCGATGTCGACGATCCACTTGCAGGCCGACACGTAGCCGTAGAGGCCCGGCACGACCGTCCGGACCGGGAAGCCGTGCTCCAGTGGTAGCGGCACGCCGTTCATCCCCACGGCGAGCAGCGCGTCCCGGCCGTCCAGCACCACGGCCGCCGGCGCGCCGAAGGTGAACCCGTCGACCGACCTCAGCAGCAGCTGGTCGGCGTCCGGGTGCACGCCGCATTCGCGCAGCAGGTCGGCGAGCCGGGCGCCGCGGAACCGGGCGTTGCCCACGAGCTGGCCACCGACGTCGTTCGACACGCAGCACAGCGTGATCCAGCGCTCGATGAGCGGGCGGGCGAGCAGCTCGTCGTAGGTGAGCGTCAGCTCCCGGTCGACCATGCCGTGGATGCGCAGCCGCCACGTCGCCGGATCGATCTGCGGCACGGTGAGCGCGGTGTCGATCCGGTAGAAGCTCCGGTTCGGGGTCGCCCAGGGAACGCCGCTGCGCCCGAGGTCGACCCCGGTCGGGACGGCGGCGTCACCCTCGGCCGTGGGCAGCTTGACCTTGCGCCGGGCGGCGGCCACGTCGAAGCGGGCGTGCTGGGCCGCGCGGCCGCCGAAGCCGGCGACGGCGGCCAGGGCCGCGGCCGCCGCGCCGCCCTGCAGGAAGCGGCGCCGGTCGGTGGCCGAAGAACCGTCGGCGGGGTCGGCCGGCGCCGGCCCGGCCAGGCGGACGAGAGCGACGAGCGCGGCAACCGCGGCCAGGGTGCCGATGACGGTCGGTACCACGTCACTGGCCCGGCTCGCGTTGGCCGTCAGCGCGCAGTACCCGGCGAACCCGCCGATGACGACGATGCCGGCGATCCCGGCCCGCAGGTTGCGCAGGGCAAGCCCGCCGATCGCCGCGCCGAGCAGGGCCAGCAGCAGGTAGATGCTGCCGAGCAGCAGGGTCTTGTCGCTCGTGCCGACGCTGTCGATGGTGGCCCGTTTGGCCGACTCCGGGGTCAGCAGGACGACCCGGTTGCCGACGGCGATGACGGGTGCGGCGGCGGGGCGCACGAAGGCCGCGGCGAATTCGCCGACGCCCACGGCCACGGCCGCGCTGAGCAGGCCGATCAGCCAGCCGACGGTTGTCCTCGAGTGCACGGCTTCATCGTGCCCGGACGGGGACGGGTAAGACCCTTACCGAACGCGGACGATCAGTGGCCGTCGCCACCGCCGCCGGAGTCACCGCCGCCGCCGCCACCGCCGCCGCCCGAGCCGCCGTCACCCGAGTCGCCGTCACCCGAGTCACCGTCACCCGAGTCACCGCCGCCGCCCGAGCCCGAACCGCTGCTCGTGCGGTCGTCGGAACCGCCGCCGCCGGAGCCGGCTCCCTTGCCGTCCCCTGATCCTGCGCGGGAACCGCCGTCACCGGAACCGCCGTCGTGTCGATCACCCGAGCGGTCGTGCGAGCGGCCGGGGCCGGACGAGCCGCCCGGGTGAGCGCTGGGCCGGTCCTCGCTCGTGGGCGAAGGACCGGCGCCGGCACCGGGGACCGAGGTGTCGGTCGGTGCCGGTGCTACCGGCAGGCGGGGCACCCGCTGCCCGGGACCGATGTGGAACGGCGTCAGGTCGTTGACGATGTCGGTGACGACGCGCTGCGCCGGGTCGGGCAGCGCGTCGTGTGCCGCGGCCACGCCGGAGAGCGCGAGCGTGGCCGAACCGGCGACGACGACGCCGATCGTGATCCGGGCCGCGCGCCGGCGCCGGCCGAGCTCGTCCGGCGGCGGCCCGTCGCCGAGCAGCTCCGCCAGCGCCGGCGTCGGCTCCGGGGCCACCCGGCCGGCCTCGCCGCGCAGTGCCCGAAGCGCGCCGGTCAGCGGGTCGGCCGGATCCCCTGCACCGGAGAGCAGCGCCTCGACCGCCGCGTCGTCGAAGGACGCGTCGTCGAGAGGCGCGTCGTCGAGAGGCGGGAAGGAGGCGGTCATGGCACGTCCGTCATCGAATCGACATCCGCCGCGGTTACGCGGCTCGGCTGCGCCAATTGCGCGCGCAGGGCCAGCAGGGCCCGGCGCTGCAGCTGCTTGATCGAACCGACCGACCGTTGCATCACCGTGGCGGTCTGCTCGAGGTCGAGATCGGCGATCACCCGCAGGGCCAGGACCTCCCGGTAATCGGGGCTTAGCCCCTCCAGGACGGTCCGCACGGAGTCGGTGCCGGCTCGCTTCATCGCCTCGTGCTCGGCCGAGGCGGTGACCGAGTCGTGCCGGGCCGGATCGAACTCGATCGACTCCGGCCGCCGGGCCCGCCGGCGCACGTCGTCCACGGCCCGGGCGTGGGCGACGGAGAAGACGAACGTGCGCAGCCCGGCCACCCCGCCGGTCAGTTCGGGCAGCCGGGGCAGGACGGCCAGGAACACGTCGCTGGTGAGCCCCTCGGGGTCGCTCACCCCGCGTCCGGTCAGGTAGCCCGCGACGACCGGGGACAGCTCGCGCCAGATCACCGCGAAGGCGTCCCCGCTGCCGCGCTGGGCGGCGGCGAGGACGTCGTCGGTGATCGGGTCCGGCACTGGTCTCCCAGGAGCGGTTCCGGGCGATGAACCGCGGCGCGCCGTCGGTCGGGGGGCGAGGCGCGCCGCGGTGGCGGTCAGGTGTTACTACGGAGCTCGGCGCAGTCCGGTTCAGCCGTCGGATCCGCCGCCGTGGCCGCCGTCTTCGCTGCCGCCGCCGTCTTCGCTGCCGCCGCCGTCGGTGCTGCCGGAGCCGCCGTGGTCGCCGTCCTGCGAGCTGCTGCTCGGCCCGCCGTTGTCGTCGCCGGGCTCGTCACCCTGGTTGTTGTCGTCGCCGGGCTCGTCACCCTGGTTGTTGTCGTCGCCCGGCTCGCTGCTGCGGCCGCCGTTGTCGTCGGCGGGCTCGGTGCCGTGGCCGCCGTGGTCGTCGGCGGGCTCGGAGACGGTGCCGCTCGGCGTCACGGTCGACGTGGCGCTGCCCGGGTCCTTGGCGCCGTCGTGCTCGGTCTCGGTCGCTTCGGTCTCCAGCTGGGCGCTGGCGGGCGCCGTCGACGGGGTCATCGAGTCGTCGATCGACGAGGACGGTGACGGGTGATCAGTGGGGTGGCTGCCGGGCGTGCTGGCGGCCGCGACGGCGATGCCGGCAGCGGCGAACCCGCCGATGAACGTGGCAATCGCGGCGGACTTGAGTGTGGGTCGACGCATGAAGGGCCTCCGGGGAATTGCGTGCTGCGTTGGTCGAACCCGTCATCGTCCGTACCGTGACGCGGGTTACGCAGCTTTCCCGATCAGGCCCAGAGTTCGCCCTCGAGCCGCTCGGCCGCCTGCTGCAGCGAGCCCTGGTAGGCGCCGGTCGACAGGTACTTCCACCCGCCGTCGCAGACGACGAACGCGATGTCGGCCCGCTCGTCCTTCGCCGCGACCCGGTCGGCGATCGAGAGCGCGGCGTGCAGGATCGCGCCGGTGGAGATGCCGGCGAAGATGCCCTCGTGGTCGATGAGGTCGCGGGTGCGGCGCAGGGCGTCGTAGGAGGTCACCGAGAACCGCGAGGTCAGCACCGAGTCGTCGTACAGCTCGGGGACGAAGCCCTCGTCGATGTTGCGCAGGCCGTAGACCAGCTCGCCGTAGCGGGGTTCGGCGGCCACGATCTGGACGTCGGGGACCTTCTCGCGCAGGTACCGTCCGGTGCCCATGAGCGTGCCGGTCGTGCCCAGCCCGGCGACGAAGTGGGTGATGGTCGGCAGGTCGCGCAGCAGCTCCGGTCCGGTGCCCTCGTAGTGCGCCTGCGCGTTGGCGGCGTTGCCGTACTGGTAGAGCATGACCCAGTCGGGGTACTGCTCGGCGAGCTCCTTCGCCGTGGCCACGGCCTGGTTGGATCCGCCCGCCGCCGGTGAGGAGATTATTCGCGCGCCGAACATCTCGAGCAGCTGTCGCCGCTCGATGGACGTGTTCTCCGGCATGACGCAGACCAGCCCGTAGCCGCGCAGCTTGGCGACCATGGCCAGCGAGATGCCGGTGTTGCCGGAGGTGGGTTCGAGGATCGTGCAGCCCGGCGTCAGGCGCCCGTCGGCCTCGGCGGCCCGCATCATCGCCAGCGCGGCCCGGTCCTTGATCGAGCCGGTCGGGTTGCGGTCCTCGAGCTTGGCCCACAGGCGCACCGGACGCTCGCCGTCCCAGCGCGGCGAGAGCCGCGGCAGGCCGACGAGCGGGGTGTCACCCAGTGCGTCCAGCAGCGAGTCGTAACGCAAGACCGGTCGCCTGCCTCAGTTCGAGTGGCGGCTGCCGCCGGCGACGGCCGGCAGCACGGTGACCGAGTCCCCGTCCTGGAGCGGCGTCTCGAGCGACCCGGTGAACCGGACATCCTCGTCGTTGACGTAGATGTTGACGAACCGGTGCAGGGCGCCCTCGTCGGTGATGAGCCGGCCCTTCAGACCCGGGTGGTTGGCGTCCAGGTCGTCGATGAGCGCGGCGAGCGTGTCGCCCTTCGCCTCGACGGCCTTCTCGCCGCCGGTGTACGTGCGCAGGATGGTCGGGATCTTGACCTCGATGGCCATGGAATGCGTGCTCCTGTACCTAGGGACGTTCTTCGATTGGGCTGCTCTTGCAACTCAACGCGGCAACCACCGCTTATCGTCCCACCCGGCCCGCGGGTGGGGCACAGCTCACCGACAGTCGTAGTGGACGGCCACGACCGTGTGGCCGAGCAGGACGCGCCGGATCGTGTCACTCACCGACGACCTCCACCGGTTCCTCGGTGACCTCGCCGTCGACGATCCGGAACGAACGGAACTCGGTCTCGTCGTCGGCGCGCGTGGATACCAGGACGTAGTGGGCGTTCGGCTCGGACGCGTATGAGATGTCGGTCCGCGAGGGGTAGGCCTCGGTCGCCGTGTGCGAGTGGTAGACGACCACCGGCTCCTCGTCGTTGGCCGCCATCTCCTTGTACAGGGCGAGCAGGTCGGCCGAGTCGAACTCGTAGAACGTGGGTGACCGGGCCGCGTTCAGCATCGGGATGAAGCGCAGCGGGCGGTCGCTGCCCTCGGGGCCGGCGACGACGCCGCAGGCCTCGTCCGGGTGGTCGCGGCGCGCGTGGGCCACGATCGCGTCGTGGATCCCCCGGTCGATGCGCAGCACGGGATTCGACGATACCGGCCGGGCCGCAGGCACTTGTGCGCGGCCGGGCCCGGGCGCTCGTCAGGGCAGGAGCGCGGCGACCACCGAATCCTGCACCGCGGTCAGCCAGTGGTAGATCGTCCGGATCTGGGCGTCCGGGGCATCCGCGTCGAAGTCGGGCCGGTCGTTCTCGGTGACGCCGAGGCGGGTCCCCAGGGCGAGCCGCAGGTCGTTGAGCACCTGGATCCAGCGCCGGGAGACCTCGTCGGCGCTGAGGTCGACATCGCCGCCCTGCGCGAGCTCGGCCCGGCAGGCGCCGATGCGGTCCGTCCGCTCGACCGAGAGCGTGGACTCGGTCAGGGCGCGGTACTCGGCTGCGGCGTCCGGGTCGTCGGGGTAGGCGCTCGGGAACAGCCGCTGCCGCACCGGGTCGTTGCCGGCCTCGTCGTCGATGACGGCCTCGAGCTGGTCGAGCAGGGAGAGCAGCAGGCCGACCTCCACCGGCTCGAGCCGCAGCCGCAGCCGCCCGTGGCGGCGCGAGACCTTCACGTCTGCTGTTCGAGGGTTGCCCACAGCCCGTACCCGTGCAGGGTGTGGACGTCGAGCTCCATCCGCTCCCGGCTGCCCGAGGAGACGACCGCGCGGCCGCGGCGGTGCACGTCCAGCATCAGCTTCTCGGCCTTGGGCTTGGGGTAGCCGAACACGCTCATGAAGACGTGCGTGACGTAGGACATGAGGTTGATCGGGTCGTTCCATACGACGGTGATCCACGGCTTGTCCGGGTCGCCGGCCGTGAGGTCCTCGACCTGCTCGGTGGCCTCGCGCTGTGGGGTGGACGTGCCGACCATGTCTCTCATGGTGACACCCGAGCCAGCGCCTTGCTAACCCGCGTTCGCTAGGTTGCTGACGTGTCGGATGTACAGCAGCGCCGGCGCGTCGTCGGCCTGCCGGGGGCGGCCCTCGTCCTGCTCGGTGCCGTGCTCGTCCTGCTGTCGTTCCGGTTCCTGGACTGGTACGACGTGCCGAGGAGCGTGGACTCCTCCGGCAACGTGACGTTCAGCAAGCTGCACTCGAGCGCCGACCAGCTGGGCGGGGCCGGCATGGCCACCGCGTACTTCGACTGGCTGGCCTGGGTGCTGCTGCTGGGCGTGATCGCCGTCGGCGTGGCGGCGAACGTCCCGACCCCGGCCGCGGACGGGCTGCGGGTCGCCGGCTTCCTGCTCGGCGCGGCCGGCGTGGGGGCGACCTACTACGCACTGGCGCAGCACTTCAACGCGACCGGCTCGACCCACAGCGTCCTCTACAACTCGACCTGGGGGCTGTGGGCGGCGCTGGCCGGCTTCCTGCTCGCCGCCGCCGGCGGGGCCCTCGGACCGCGAAGGACGGCATGACCACCTCGACCGGCACCGCGCTGCTCACCGACCGCTACGAGCTGACCATGATCGGCTCGGCCCTGCGCGACGGCACGGCGCACCGGCGCTGCGTCTTCGAGGTCTTCGCCCGCCGGCTGCCCGACGGCCGCCGCTACGGCGTGGTCGCCGGCCCGGCCCGGGTCGTCGACGCGGTCGCCGGCTTCACGTTCGACGACGAGACCGTGTCCGGGCTCCGGTCCGACGGCGTCATCGACGATGCGACCGCCGAATACCTCGCCGCCTACCGCTTCGCCGGCGACATCGACGGCTACCCCGAGGGGGAGCTGTACTTCCCGAACTCCCCCGTGCTCACCGTCACCGGCACGTTCGCGGAGGCGGTCGTGCTCGAGACCGTCGTGCTGTCGATCCTCAACCACGACTGCGCCGTCGCCTCCGCGGCCGCGCGCATGGTGACCGCCGCGGCCGGCCGGCCGATCATCGAGATGGGCTCCCGGCGCACGCACGAGCAGGCGGCGGTGGCCGCCGCCCGGGCGGCGTACCTGGCCGGTTTCGCGTCGACGTCCAACCTCGAGGCCGCCCAGCGGTTCGGCGTGCCGACCGCCGGCACCGCCGCCCACTCGTTCACGCTGCTGCACGACGACGAGCGGGCCGCCTTCGCCGCCCAGGTCGACTCGCTCGGCCCGGGCACGACCCTGCTGGTCGACACCTACGACATCACCCGCGGCATCGAGCTCGCGGTCGAGGTGGCCGGGCCGGGCCTCGGCGCGGTGCGCATCGACTCCGGCGACCTCGGCGAGCTCGCCAACCAGGCCCGCAACCAGCTCGACCGGCTCGGCGCGACCGGCACGAAGATCGTCCTCAGCGGTGACCTCGACGAGTTCGCGATCGCCGCGCTGGCGGCCCGGCCGGTCGATGTCTACGGCGCCGGGACGGCCGTCGTGACCGGGTCGGGCGCGCCGACCGCGGGCATGGTCTACAAGCTCGTCGAGGTGGACGGGCGGCCGGTGGCGAAGCGCTCCGAGCACAAGAGCAGCCAGGGTGGCCGCAAGACCGTGCTGCGTTCCCACAAGCCGACCGGGACGGCCGTCGAGGAGGTCGTCGTGGCCGGCCCGGCGCCGGAGCCCGGAGAGGGCGAGCGCCTCGTCCAGCGGGCGTTCGTGCGGGCCGGCCGGCCGGTGCCGGATCTCCCCACGCTCGCGGAGTCCCGCGAGCACCTGCGGGCCGCGACCGTGACCCTGCCGTGGGACGGCCTCAAGCTCTCCAAGGGTGATCCGGCCATCCCGACCCGGATCGTCCCGGCACGCTGACGAAACCTGGCGGCAGGTACCGTCGCCGCCATGACCCTGGCTGTGCTCGTCGTCGACGTCCAGAACGACTTCTGCGAGGGCGGGTCGCTCGCCGTCGCCGGCGGCACCGAGGTGGCCCGCAACATCAGCCGGCGGCTGTCCGAGGGCGGCTACGAGCACGTGATCGCGACCCGGGACCACCACATCGACCCCGGCGCCCACTTCGCCGAGAACCCCGATTACCGCACCAGCTGGCCGGCGCACTGCGTCGTCGGCACGCCCGGGGTGGCACTGCACCCGGACCTCGACACCACGCCCATCGAGGCGGTGTTCGACAAGGGCGAGTACGCGGCGGCCTACTCCGGGTTCGAGGGCGTCCACGGCGGCGAGCCGCTCGAGAGCTGGCTGCGGACCCGCGGCGTCGACAGCGTCGAGATCGTGGGCATCGCGACCGACCACTGCGTGCGCGCGACGGCCCTCGACGCCGCGCGGCTGGGCTTCGCCACGACCGTCCGCCTCGACCTGACGGCCGGGGTCGCGCCCTCGACGGTGTCGAGCGCCCTGGACGAACTGCGCCGGGCGGGCGTCGAATTGACCGGTACGCCCGTCGTTCGCGATTAGTCCTCCGGTCCCGGCCGCCGCGGCTGGTTACCCGAGGCCGACCGAGCGGCTAGCTTGTGCGGCATGACGACAGGCACCCCAGAGCCGCCCGCCCCCGGCGGCCCGCAGTACGCCGGTGGGCCGCAGTTCGCCCCCGGACCCCAGTACGGCGCCGGACCCCAGTACGGCGCCGGGCCCCAGTACGGCGCCGGGCCCCAACCGGGCTACGGCGGACAACCGCAGTACGGTCCGCCGCCCGGGCAGTACGGCCCGCAGTACGGCGCGCCGGCGCGACCGGCGGGCTCGAGCCCGGGCATCGTCGCGCTCGTCCTGGCCGGTATCGGCGCGGTCCTCGGGATCATCGCCTTCACCGCGGTCGACTGGTACAGCGGGACGGGCGCGTCGAAGTTCTCCGACGTCCGCACGGTCGTCACCAACTCGCAGACCAAGCCGTACGCGGCGAGCGTCGCCAAGGTGTACTTCGGGTGGCTGGCGTGGGTGCTGCTGGCGGTGGTGGTCATCGCGGCCGTGCTGGCGGCGATCCCGAGCCTGAGTGCGCCGTTTCGCGCGGTCGGGGTGCTCGCCGCGGTGGGTTCGATCGTCGTCACGTTCATCGCGGTCAAGTTCTTCAACTCCAAGGCGGGGCAGATCTCCTCGGAGTTCAACGGCTACTCGACCTACCTCAGGCACGCCCGCGTCGGGTTCTGGATGGCGGTCGCGGCGTTCCTGATCGCCGGCATCGGGGCCGCGATCGGCGCGAGCCGCCGCACCTGATCCGGCCCGTCCACCGTTGACGGCGCGTCAGTCGGACGTGACGGCCTCGGCGGCTTCGCGGACGTCCTCGTCCGAAATGCCCAGCACGAACAGCACGGTGTCGAGATAGGGCAGGTTCACGGCCGTGTCGGCCGCGTCGCGCAGCGCCGACTTCGCGTTGAACGCGACGCCGAGCCCGGCTGTCTCGAGCATGTCGATGTCGTTGGCGCCGTCGCCCACCGCGACGGTCTGCGAGAGCGGCACCGAGTACTCCTGCGCGAACCGAGCCAGGGCCGCCGCCTTACCGGGACGGTCGAGGATCGGGCCGATGATCCGCCCGGTGACCGTGCCGTCGACTATCTCGAGCTCGTTGGCCGCGGCGAAGTCGAGCCCGAGCTCGGTCACGAAGCGGTCGGTGAAGAACGTGAAGCCGCCGCTGACCACGCCGACGTGATAGCCGACCCGCCGCAGGGTGCGGACGAAGGTCCGGGCGCCCGGGGTGAGTCGCAGGGCGTCGCGCACCTCCTCGAGATCCGACACCGTCAGGCCGGCGAGCAGCGACACCCGCGACCGCAGCGACGACGCGAAGTCCAGATGGCCGGCCATGGCCCGCTCGGTGATCGCGGCCACCTCGGCCCCGACGCCGGCCCGCTCGGCGAGGACGTCGATCGCCTCGTCCCGGATCAGCGTCGAGTCGACGTCGAGTACGACCAGTCGCTTGGCCCGGCGGCGCAGCCCGGCCGGCTCGACCGCGATGTCGACCCCGGTGTCCTCGGCGGCCTGCACGAGCGCGGCCCGGAGGCGGGCCGGGTCGGCCGCACGCACGATCATCTCCAGGCTGGCGGCTGGATCGGTGGACAGCTGCGTGACCGACTCGATGTTGGCCCCGACGTCGGCGATGCGCTGCGTCACGTGACTCAGCGCGCCGGGGCGCAGCGGTCGGCCCATCACGATGACGTGGCTGCGGCTGGTGCGATCGGCGCGCCGTGGACCACCGCCTTCGTCGGCGATGGTCACCTCGCTCTCCATGCCGAGCGCCCGGGCCGCCTGGCTCACCGAATTGCGCAGCGCACCGGCGTCGCCCCGCAGGTCGAAGAGGACGGCGAGCAGCAGCCGGTCGCGGATGACGACCTGCTCGACGTCGCGGACCTCGACGTCGTGCGCCGCGAGCGCGGCGAAGAAGGCCGCCGTCACCCCGGGGCGGTCGCGCCCGGAGATGGTGGCCAGCACCGTAGTCGGATTCATGATCAGATGATCACCGCCGGCCACCCGAAAGCAACCGGCCGGCGATCAGTCGGGATCGACGTCCCGCACACCCTGACGACTGCCGTCGGACGCCGCCGCACCGGCCAGCGTCTTCGAGTGGACGTGCCGGCCGGCGTGCGCCTCCGCCTCGAGCCGCTCGAGCAGGTGCGGGTAGTGCGCCTCGAACGCCGGGCGCTCGGAGCGGATCCGCGGGATGGACTTGAAGTTGTGCCGCGGCGGCGGGCTGGAGGTCGCCCACTCCAGCGAGTTGCCGAAGCCCCACGGGTCGTCCGCGGTCACGATCTCGCCGAAGCGGTAGGAGTGGTACATGTTCCAGATGAACGGGATGAGCGACGCGCCCAGCACCAGCGAGCCGATGGTGGAGAACGTGTTGAGCCCGGTGAAGCCGTCGGTCGGCAGGTAGTCGACGTAGCGCCGCGGCATGCCGGACGCGCCCAGCCAGTGCTGGACGAGGAACGTCATGTGGAAGCCCACGAAGGTCAGCCAGAAGTGGAACTTGCCGAGCCGCTCGTCGAGGTAGCGGCCGACGAACTTCGGGAACCAGAAGTAGACGCCGGAGTAGACCGCGAAGACGATCGTGCCGAAGAGCACGTAGTGGAAGTGCGCGATCACGAAGTAGCTGTCGGCCACGTGGAAGTCCAGCGGCGGGCTGGCCAGGATGACGCCGGTGAGCCCACCGAAGAGGAACGTCACCAGGAACCCGACCGCGAAGATCATCGGGGTCTCGAAGGTGATCGCCCCCCGCCACATCGACCCGATCCAGTTGAAGAACTTGATGCCGGTCGGGACGGCGATGAGGAATGTCATCAGCGAGAAGAACGGCAGCAGCACCGCACCGGTGGTGAACATGTGGTGCGCCCAGACGGTCAGCGACAGGGCCGCGATCGACAGCGTCGCGAGCACCATGCCCTTGTAGCCGAACAGTGGCTTGCGGCTGAACACCGGGATGACCTCGGTGACGATGCCGAAGAACGGCAGCGCGACGATGTACACCTCGGGATGGCCGAAGAACCAGAACAGGTGCTGCCAGAGGATGGCGCCGCCGTTGTTCGGTTCGAAGACCTGCGAATGCAGATGCCGGTCGGCGTAGAGGACGAGCAGCGCCGCGGTGAGGATCGGGAACGCCAGCAGGATCAGCAGGCTCGTCACCAGGATGTTCCAGGTGAAGATCGGCAGCCGGAACATCGTCATGCCGGGCGCGCGCAGCGTGATGACCGTAGTGACCATGTTGACGGCACCGAGGATCGTGCCCAGACCGGACAGCGCAAGGCCGAGGATCCAGAGGTCGGCACCCGCGCCGGGCGAGTTCACGGCGTTGGTCAGCGGCGAGTAGGCGTACCAGCCGAAGTCGGCCGCACCGTTCGGCGTGAAGAAGCCGAGGTTGGCGGTGATCGCACCGAAGAGGTAGAGCCAGTACGAGAACGCGTTGAGCCGCGGGAAGGCGACATCGGGCGAGCCGATCTGCAGCGGCAGCACGAGGTTCGCGAACGCGAAGACGATCGGCGTCGCGAAGAACAGCAGCATGATCGTGCCGTGCATCGTGAACAGCTGGTTGTACTGCTCCTGGCTCAGGAACTGCCGGCCGGGCCGGGCCAGCTCGATGCGCATGAGCAGGGCCATGACGCCGCCGAGCGCAAAGAAGGCCAGCGAGGTCACCAGGTACATGCGCCCGATGACCTTGGGGTCCGTGGTGCGCAGGATCTGGCTGAACATCGAGCCCTTGGCCGCCGAGTGGACCGGGAACGGGTGGGCGACGATGGGCTGCGGGCCGGAGGGGTCCGGCAGCCCGGCCGGCGTGGGCTCGGCAGTCGTTGTCACTGGCTCCCCTAGCTGTCGGGCAGGTGCGTCAGAACGGCGACGGCATCGAAGCGGATCCGTCTCGACGAAGAATAGTCACCCGTCTCGCCGGCCACCCCACCGGGCAGGGCCCGACTTCGCCGACACCGGCACCTGGATGACCTTTGTGAGACCCAGGTGAACTGCGCGCGATCTCGTATACGCTCTTTGTGACGATTCCGCGCGGTGGAACGAGGAGGTGCGGGTGGCCGCTCGATGGCGCGATCCTTCGGCGTTCCGCGCCGATCCGACCGCGACCCCGGCCGCCCACCCGTCGCGACGCCAGACCCTCGCGCTCATCACCGTGCTCGTCCTCGTCGCCGGCGCAGTGGCGGTCGCGTCCTACGTGATCCGGCCCGACCGCGCCAAGGCCTTCGAGCTGTTCCACGGCTCGCTGTTCCTCAGCGACCAGTCCTCGCCGGTGGCCGTCGACTTGGCGAGTGGCAAGCCGACGCTGCGTCTCGTCGGGGCCGACAGCCAGGTCGGCATCACCGACGGCGCCCCGCTCGCGGTCGTCCCGCTCGACGGCGGCACCCTGCTGCTCAACCAGAAGACCGGCGAGTTCAACATGGTCGACAGCGGCGGCTTCGTCATGAAGCACGACGGCGGCGGCGTCCCGCTCGGCGGCGCCGTCGACCCCACGACGAAAGCCATGGGCGTGGCCGACGGGCAGCTGGCCTACATCGTCCGCACCGGCCCCGCCCGCACCGACGTCTATCTCGTCAGCCAATCGACGGTCCAGTCCGCGCTCTCCGCGACCAGCGCGGTCAAGCCGCGGGCCAGCACGGCGATGACCGACTTCGTCGCGGGCTCCGGGCGGCGCAGCGCCGTCGCCGCCGACGGCGACCTGTGGCTCCTCGGGACGAAGTCCGGCCAGGCCACCGGCCAGCAGACGATCCGCCAGCTCCGGGTCCCCTCGGACAGCAGCACCGGCGCCCAGCTCGACGTCACCGATCACGGCCCGGTTCCCCGAGCGGCCGCGATCGGTACCGCATCCTCGAGCGACGGTTCGACCGCCGTCGGGGTTGCCACGACCGACCAGATCAAGATCTTCTCCGGATCGAGCCTGACCCACACCGTCCCGTACCGGGCCGAGCCCGGCGTGGATCAGATCCTGGCCGCCGGCAACTCGGGCGGCCGGCTGGGATTCCTGCTCCACGCCGCCGGCGGCTGGAGCCTCGTCTCGGTCCGGCCCGACGGGTCGGAGCTGCGCGGACCCACCCGGATCGCCGACGTGCCGGCCACGGCGGCCCTGATCTCGCCGGTGTACAGCGCCGACACGCTTTACACGATGGCCAAGGGCAACGGCCGACTCTTCCAAATCGGCAGCGACGCCCGGGCCCGCCCGGTTCCGGTCGAGCCGACCTACCCGTTCGGCAAGGTGGGCGGCGACGTGGTGGAGACGTCGAACGTCTCGGACGGCTACGTGGTGGCCCGCGGCTCCCGCGTCGTGTTCAACTCCCCCACTCACGCGAACGCGCTGATGCTCTTCACCGACGGCAGCCACCCGCCGAGGCGGATTCAGAAGGGCGAGGCGGTCAACGTCAGCGCCTCGGGCGGGGCCGACCAGCTGACGCGGAGCACGATCAACCCGACCCAGACCGGCAAGCCCCCGACCGACACCGGCGCCAAGCCGCCGCCACCCGGCGCGGCCCCGGTCAACAACAAGCTCGACTGCAAGAACATCACGCAGAAGCCGCACATCCCGACGATCGACCAGATCACGCCGGGGTCCCGCAGCGTCCTGCTCCACTGGACGTACCCGATCCTCGACCCGAAGCAGGACTGCCGGCCGTCCACCTACGTGGTGCACATCAAGAAGATCACGCCGAGCTCGCCCGATCCGGCATCGTCGTCGGTCACGGTCGACGGTCAGGACGGCATCAACCTCACCGGGCTGTTCCCCAACACCGCCTACTACATCTCGGTGACCGCGCTGATCCACGGGCAGGGCACGACGTCGGCCACCCTGCGCACCCAGACGGGGCCGGAAGGGCCGGCCGCGCCCACCGGCCTGACCGTCGCCGCCGACGAGTCCGGCAACTGGCAGCTGAGCTGGAATGCGTGCGGCACGGTCGCGCAGGGCTGCGTCCCGGCCGAGACCTGGACAGTGACGCCGAGCCTGTGCGACGCGCACGGGGTGAACGAGCCTCCGGCCCCGGTCACCGAGACGGCCGACCCGACCTCCAAGGCGCAGCCGCCGCTCGTCTACAAGGGCAACGACAGCCTGCTCGGCGCCGGGTTGCAGTTCGTCGTCACCGGGGCCGGCCAGTCGCAGGTGCCCGGCACGCCGTCGGCGAAGAGCGCCTGCGTCCACAGCTGGAGCCCGCCGGACCCGGGCGCCATGACGCTGACCGCGAGCCACCCGGCCAACACCTCGCTCAACGGCACCACTTCGACGACGGTGAGCCTCGACCTCGGCACCGACCCGGTGCGGGCGGTCGGCGGCGTCGGTGCGCGGATCGCGTTCCACCTGACCGGCCCCGGCGCCGACCAGACCAAGACCGAGACGTTCACCGGAAGCGCCAGTTCGGTCGCGGCGACCTTCCCGGGCCTGTCGGCCGGTGCGCAGTACAACGCATCGGTCACGGTCAGCCCGCCCGGGCACCCGGACCGCAGCGTCTCGCTGGGCCCGACGCCGGTGACGACTGCGGCCGACTGGCCGGACTCCCTCGACCTCAGTGCCGACTGCACGCCGCCCGACCGGCTGATCAAGCTGAACTGCGCGCTCCACCTGACGATCAGCGGGCTGAGCAGCAGTGACGCCCACGGGGAGACCTTCGACATCGTCGACACCGACTCGTCGTTGAGCGGCGTGCGCTGCGGCGGCGGGCCGAACCACTCGCTGACCGCCGCCGGCGTGACGCTGCCGTACACGGTCGACGACACGCTGTCCCTGTTCGAGTTCAACGGCACCTGCACGGTGACGGTCCACCTGCAGGAGTCCGCGACGGCCACACCGGTCTTCGGCGGGGTGGTGAAGACCCTGACCACCACCTACACGGTGGGTGACGCCACCACGTACCCGGCGAAGTCCGGCGACTTCACGGCCCAGTGGGATTCCGGCCCCGGCTCCCAGGCACTGATCAAGTACACGGGCACCGACTTCACCGCCGACCAGCTCGCGCTGATCACGCAGAACTGGAACGTCACGGTGCAGGGGCCGAAGGGGCAGTCGTGCGGCAGCCGCGCGTTCGACAATCCACCTGACGGCGTGGACGTCCCGGCGAGCAGCGACTGCGTTCGGGCCTACGGCGACCAGACCGGCTGGTCGGTGCACATCACCTACCAGGACGCCAACACGACCAACTCGCACGCCGTGCCCGGCGACCCCGCCCTCGAGGGCACGCCGCCGGGATACCAGCCCTGCAACGTGACCGACTCCGGCTTCACCGCTGCCTGGGGCGCGACCCGCGCCGACCCGGTGACCGTCACCTATGCCGGTGACCAGGCCCAGATCTCCGGCTGTTCGAGCTTCAGCTACACCCTGCAGAAGGACGGCGCCGACTGCGGAAGCGCCGCGAGCCCCGCCCCGCCGGGCAGCAGCACCATCACCCCGACCTGCGATCTGGCCACTCCGGGCAGCTGGACGGTCCAGATCACCTGGCACAACGACGACACCGGAACCGACGACCAGGTGAATCCCGACATCAAGTTGCCCGACCCACCGGCGACCTAGCTCTAGCCTGTCAGCGAAGCGCATCACATCCGAGGAGCACGCATTGGCCAGTCCCGCCGACGGCATCACCCGAGTGGCGCACGACGTCGACCGGCTATGCCACAACATCGGCTACGCCATCCAGGGCAAGCCGGAGGTCGTGCGCAACGCCGTCATCTGCATGCTCGCCGAGGGTCACCTGCTCCTCGAGGACGTGCCGGGCACCGGCAAGACCTCGCTGGCCCGGGCGCTGGCGTCCTCCATCCAGCTGACCTGGCACCGCATCCAGTTCACGCCCGACCTGCTGCCCTCGGACGTCACCGGCGTCGCGATCTACAACCAGCAGAACGGCGACTTCGAGTTCAAGCCCGGGCCGGTGTTCGCCAACATCGTGCTCGGCGACGAGATCAACCGCGCCTCGCCCAAGACCCAGTCGGCGCTGCTGGAGGTCATGGAGGAGGGCACGCTCACCGCCGACGGCGTGGTGCACGAGATGGCCCGGCCGTTCATGGTCGTCGCGACGCAGAACCCGATCGACATGGAGGGCACGTACGTCCTGCCCGAGGCCCAGCTCGACCGCTTCCTGATGAAGCTCACCGTCGGGTACCCCACGGTCGAGGCCGAGGCCGAGATCCTGCGCACGCAGAAGATGGGCTCGACGGTCGTCCACCTGACGCCCGTCCTCTCGGCCCAGGACGTCCAGGCGATGATCGAGGTCGTCAAGCAGGTCGAGATCGCGCCCGCGCTCGAGCAGTACATCGTCGCGATCGCCACCGCCACCCGTTCGATGTCGGAGCTGCGGCTCGGCGTCTCACCCCGCGGCAGCCTCGCGCTGCTGCGGGCGGCGCGGGCCTGCGCGGCCGCCGCCGGCCGAGCCTTCGTCACGCCGGAGGACGTCAAGGAGATGGCCCCGGTCGTCCTCGCCCACCGGCTGATCCTGCAGCCGGACGCCGAGTTGCAGGGGCGGACCGGCGCCGAGCTGATCACCCGCGCCGTCCACTCGGTGCCCGTCCCCCGTTCGGTACCCGCCTAGGGAAGCGCTGCATGACGCTGTTCGGCCTCGCCGCGTTGCTTGCCGGAGTCGTGGCGCTCGTCCTGGGGCTCTCCCTCGACTGGCTCTCCTTCGACCTGCTCGGGCTCGGGCTGCTCGCCGTGGTCGTGCTCGGTTTCGCCGCAGTGGCCCGGCCGTCACGGCTGGTCATCGACCGCGAGATCCAGCCGCCGCGCGTGCCCAAGGGGTCACCGGCGATCGCCTTCCTCACCTTCGCCAACCGCGGCCGCCGCACGATCCCGGTGGCCGTCGCGACCCAGCCGTTCGGCGCGCAGCGGGTCCGGACGGTCATCCCCAAGCTGCGCGGCGGCGAGCGCGGCACCCGGGCCTACCGGCTGCCGACGACCCGGCGCGGGATCTTCGACGTCGCCCCGGTCGAGGTGACGCGACGCGACTCGTTCGAGCTGTTCCGGCTCTCCCGCAAGCACGCGCACACCGAGCGCATCTGGGTCTACCCGCGGGTGCTCGCGTTCCGGCGGCTGCCCACCGGCCAGACGCGGCACCTCGAGGGGCCGTCGTCCGACACGTCACCGCAGGGCAACATCACGTTCCACCGGCTGCGCGAGTACGTGGCCGGGGACGACCTGCGGCTCGTCCACTGGCGCTCGTCCGCCCGGGCCGGGCACCTGCTCGTGAAGCACAACGTCGACACGTCGCAGCCGTACACGGTGGTGGTCTTCGACCAGCGGCCGAGCCTCTACACCGAGGAGTCGTTCGAGGAGGCCGTCGACGTGACCGCCTCGATCCTCGTGGCTTGTGCCGCGAACAAGGCGCCGGTCGAGCTGCGGCTCACCGACGGCACCGTCGTCGGCGGTCCGCGCATCCGCGATGTCACCGCGCTCATCGACCACCTCACCGGTGTCAAGGCCGACCCGGCCGGCTCGGTCCAGGCCCAGATGCTCACGCTGCGCCGGTTGCGGGGCGGCACGTCACTCGTACTCGTGACCGGCGAGCTGGAGCGCTCCGACCTGCCCTACGTCGCCAACCTGCGCCGGCGCTTCGACCAGCTCGTCGTCATCTCGATCGACCCCGAGGACCGCAACCCGATCGACTTTCCCGGCGTTCGGGTCATCATCGGCAAGGACGCGGACGAGGCGTGCGCCGCCTGGAACCTGCAGGTGCACAAGTGACGATCCTGCGCCGCGCCATCCCGTACAGCCTCCTGCCGCTGTCGCTGATCGCCTGCGTCCTGGCCAGCTCGCCGTGGTTGCGGGCCTTCCCGTCGTCGGTCATCTCGGTGCCGCTGTTCGGGGCCGCGCTGCTGAGCATCCTGGCCCCGCTCATCGTGGTCGGCATCGGCGTGCGCCGGCTCTGGCTCACCGCGCTCATCGACCTCGTCCTCTGCGTCTTCTACGAACTGCTGGTCACGCTGCGCGACACCACCGGCTTCAGCCACCTGTACTCGGGACTCGTGCACGGGCCGTCGCAGATCCTGACGTTCGCGCTGCCGCTGGTCAGCCCGCGCGAGCTGATGGTGGCGCCGGTGGCGGTGTGCTGGCTCACCGGCGCGCTGATCGGCGAGTGCATCGCCCGCGGCTGGCAGTCGGTGCTGCCGTACGCCGCGCTGCTGAGCACGTTCGGGCTCGCGTACGCGGGTACCGCCCGGGCGATCACCAGCTCGCAGGACGGGCGCCGCTACGACACCCTGCTCGCCGGCGCCCTGCTCCTCACCCTGCTGCTGCTGCGGGCGGCTCAGGCCTGGGTGGTGCAGGACGAGAGTGCCGAGATGACCCAACCGGACGGCGTGCTGCCGTTGCGCAGCCTGGCCATCGGCACCGTCCTGGCCGTCGCGATCGCGGCGCTGGCCGCGGGCGTCGTCCAGGACTCCGCCTTCAGCGGGCCGCCGACGACCCCGGCCCGGACCCCGCCGGTCGATCAGAGCCAGCCGCTGACGCCGGTGTCGTTCGTCGGCGGGTTGCGCCCGCAGAACCCGGCGAGCAAGGGCGACCCGGTGTTCAAGATCACCACCGACCAGGCGACCTCGAACTACGTCTCGATCGCGAGCGTCAACTTCTACGACGGCGACGGGTGGTCCTTCGACCGCACGTTCCGGCCGTCCGGTGGGGTCATACCGGCCGACCCGGACGTGTCGATGCGGCCGCTGATCCCGGCGGTCACGCAGACGTACACGATCGAGAAGGGCCCGATGACCAGCGTCCCGTGGATGCCCTACCTCGATCGGGCCGAGCGGGTGACGGGCGTGTCGGTCAACATCGACCCCGGCAGCGGCATGATCGTGCCGGCCCACCCGCTCCGTGCCGGCGACCAGTACAGCGTCCGCTCCAAGGTGCCCAACAAGACGCTGGACGAGCTCGGCAAGACCGCACTGATCGGCTCGTCGGTTCTCACCAACGACACCACGCTGGACGGTGACGTGACCGGCCCGCTCGGCACGCTGATCGCCTCGCTCGCCGCCGAGACCGGCACGCCGAGCAACCAGCCGATCGCCTTCCTGCAGGCCGTGGCGAGGGACTTCCGGACCAACTCGGCGCTCGCCGGGGCCCCGGCGACGGCGAGCCCGTCCGCCTCGGGCTCGGGTGGTCACTTCCTCGCGCCGCCGGCGGCGAAGCCCAAGCCGACGAAGCACAGCACGGCGCGGACGACCCCGAAGCCGACGCCGAAGGCCACGCCGACCCCGTCCCCGAGCACCACCGCGCGCACCGGCGGCACGGCGTTCGCCGACGTACTGGCCTCCATCCGGGCCGCGCACTCCGCGACCCCGGAGCAGTACGCGACGCTCACCGCCCTCATCGCCCGCAAGCTCGGCGTCCCCGCCCGGGTCGTGTCGGGCTTCCGGCTGACGCCGCCCGCGGGCTCGACGCGACTGCCGGCCGGTACCTACCAGGTGACGACCGCCGAAGCCTGGACCTGGGTGGAGATCCCGGTGCGCGGCCAGGGCTGGGTCGTCCTCGACTCGTCGCCGGGCACCTACGCGGGCCAGCAGCCGAAGCCCCGCACCGGAGTCACCCCCAGCACCACACCGAGCCAGAGCCCGGCCCAGACGGCCCAGCTGACCAACTCCAACAACGGCCAACCGCCGGCCCCGAAGAGCCGCGTCCCGCACGACAAGGGCGTCTCGGCCGGGTCGGTCCTGCTGATCGCCGCGCTGATCGTCGCGGCGCTGCTCGTCCTGCTGCTCGCCTTCCTGCTGGGGCGCAAGCGGTGGCGGGTGCGGCAGCGGCGGCGGTCCGGTGACCCCCGGCGGCGACTGCTCGGCGCGTGGCAGGAGAGCTTGGACGTGCTGGTCGAATCGGGCCTGCCCGAGTTGACGACGCTGACCAGTGCCGAGGTCGCCACGGCGACCGACGAGCGGTTCGGCGGCGAGCCGGCCGCGCAGGTGCGCTACATCGGCGACGCGGCCAACATCGCGATCTTCAGCCCGACGTCGTGGGTCGGGCCGGCCGAGGCCGACGCCGCGTGGCGGGCGCAGGGGGTGCTGCGCAAGACCGTGCGCCGCCGGCTGCCGTGGCGCACCCGGATCGGGGCCCGGCTGCGGTATCACCACACGAAGCGGCGCCGGCCGCTGGTCGGGCCGACGTCGTGGGCGGCCGCGGCGCGGGCCCGCAGCACGACCGTCCCGAGCCGCCGGCGCGGACGCCACCGCTGACCTTCTGCGGCCCGCACGTCCTCCACGACCTTCCTGCGCCTCATGCGCCGGGACGCGTCAGGTGCAGGAAGGTCATCGGCGCACGGGTTACGACGACCCCGGCGCCGCGTCCGGCCACGGCTGGCGGTCCGAGATCACCACTTCCTTGTCGCTCCACTGGCGATCTGGGACCGCAAGCCCTGCGCGCGATCGGCCGGTCACGGTTGATCTTCCTGCGGTGGGTGCGCGGGGACGCACCAGGAGCAAGAACGTCAACACGGCCCGCTCGGGTGCGTCGGGCCGAGACCTAGTGGTTGACGATCATGGCGCGACGCCGATAGGCATCGAGCAGCGCGGCGAGGTAGCGCAGGTCGGCCAGCGATCGCTTTGTCGCCGGCAGGTCGGACGGTCCGGAGGCGGTCAAAGCGACGAGGCGGCCGGAGCTGCTGTCCGCGTCCAGCCGCGGTTCGAAACCATGAATCTCTGCCCACGAGATCTCGCTGCGGCGCCACCACGAGCGCAGTACGAGCTTGGACTCGTCCACGCTGAGCGACGAGGCACCGGCGCGGATCGTGACCCGACGCCGCAGCGACATCGGGTCGAGGGTCAGATCCGCGATGAAGCCCGGCTGCACCGGGGGCGGGGTCGCCGACGGCGCGCGGAACGACCAGGTCGGCACCGGGCCGGACTGTCCGTCGCTCGAGTCGTCGGTGAACGCCGGCGGGATGGGGTACTGGGGCTCGGGCCGGTGCGCGACGACGGAGTGATCGGGCCGCGGGCTCGGCGCGGGCGCCTCGGGTTCGAGGCGAGCGGCCGGCGCAACCGGCAACGGGGCCGGCGGCGGTGCGGTCTCGATCGGATCGTCATCGACGTCGTCCTCGTCGATGCGCAGCGGCCGGCGCAGTGCGGGGTCGGACCACGGGGCCACCGGCGGTTCGAGCGCCGGCGGCAGTTGGGGGGTGAGCGGCGGCTCGGGCGGCCGCTCCGGCAGCGGACGGGGCGCCGGCTCAGGCTCCGGGGTGGGGACGGGCTCCGGGGTGGGGACGGGCTCGGGCGTCGGCACCGGTTCGGGGGCCGGCGGCCGTTCCGGCGCCGGGGGCGGCTGGGGCGCCGGGGGCGGCTGCGGCGCGGGCGGCACCGGCAGCGGGCCCGGCATCGGCTGCGGGGCCGGCATCGGGTCCGGACGCGGCATGGGCTCCGGCATCGGCATCGGCGCGGGGGCCGGCTCCGGGCTCGGCATGGGGCCCGGTCTCGGCAGCGGCATCGGCGGCTCGTGCTGGCCCGGCGGCGCCCAGGCGGCGAGCCCGGGGTCGACCTCGGGCGGGGTATCGGCCACCGGCGGCGTGACGGCCGGATCGGGCGGCGGGATGGCCGCCGGCGCCGGCGGCCAGGGTTCGGGCACGACCGGCGGCGGGAGCGGCGCCGCCCATTCCGCGGGGGCGGACGGCAGGGGCGGCGCCGGGGCCGCGGGCCACGAAGGGGCCGACCACGTCGGCGGCGACCACTCCGGCTTGATGGGCGGTTGGTCGGGGACAGCCTCGGCGGGCAGCGCCGGCGGCGGAGGCAGAGGAGGCGGCGGAGGAGGAGGCGGAGGAGGCGGAGGCGGAGGAGGAGGCGCGGCCGGCGCCGACGTCCAGGCCAGCGGCGGCTCGGCGCGATCGAGCGGAACGGCCAGGCCGCCCGGCGCACCCGAGCGCGGGTGCAACTGCGGCATCCGGGTGACGGTCGGCAGGCCGACGGCCGAGCCGTTCGGGTCGCGGATCAGGAACTGGGTGCGCGGCCAGCCCTGCGTGTCCTCGACCTGCGCGAGCTCGGCGGCGAACTCGGCCGCGGTCGGCGGGCGGCTGTCCTTGTCCTTGCTCATCGCGTAGATCAGCAGGTCCGACAGCTGGGTCGGCACATGCGCCTTCAGCAACGGCTGCACCGGGTCGCGCAGGATCCGCAGGATGACCGAGGCCGGTGACTCGCCGTCATACGCCCGAAAGGCCGACCGGCCGGCGATCAGCTGGTACAGCGAGGACGCGAGCTCGTACACGTCTGTGGCGGCCGAGGTCTCGCCGCCCTCGAGCAGTTCGGGGGCGGCATGCAAGGTGGTGAAGTCGAACAGCCCGGCCGTCGTCTGCGTCGAGGACTGCAGCATCGCGACCCCGAAGTCAGCGAGCGCCGGCTCGCCGAACTCGGTGATCAGGATGTTCTGCGGCTTGACGTCGCGGTGCAGGATCTCGGCGCGGTGCGCGGTCTCCAGCGCCCCGGCGATCTTGATCCCCATCGAAACGACCTCGGCGACCGGCAACCCCTCGCCGCCACGCATCCCGTCCGAGACCGCACCGGAGCAGAGCTCGAGCACGAGGACGGGCCGGCCGTCGGCCGCCCGGAACGAGCGGTACAGCGTCACGATGTTGGGGTGCGAGCTGACTGCCCCGAGGGCGATCGACTCCCGCTCGAACGACTCGATGGCCCGCGGCGAGGCATCCCGGACGTTGAGCAGCTTGAGCGCGACCAGCCGGTTCGTCCCGAGCTCGCGCGCCCGATAGACAGTGGCGAGGCTGCCGATACCGATCTCGGCGATCTCGGAGAAGCCCGGGAAGAAGTCGCTCTGGGCGCCCTTCGCCCGCCGCAACAACGCCACTCGACCTCCCGAAGATCCGGACTCGAGCCTATCAACGACGCGACGCCGGGGCCGTCGCGTGAGAAGGTGATCGCCGTGTCCGCCGACAGCCGCCGCGCCGCCGCTCTGGCCGCCCTCCTGGCCGGCGCCGGCGCGACCCACTTCGCCGTCCCGAAGTTCTACGACGCGATGATCCCCGAGCCGCTGCCGGGCACGCCGCGGATGTGGACGTACGGCGCCGCGGTCGCCGAGTTCGCCACCGCCAGCGCACTGGTCGTCCCGCGCACCCGGCGCACCGGCGGCCTCGCGGCCGCCCTGCTGTTCGCCGCCGTCCTGCCCGGCAACATCAAGATGGCGCTCGATGCGCGCACAAGTGACTCGGCCGCGTACCGGGCCGGGACGCTGCTGCGGCTGCCCCTGCAGGCCCCGCTGATCGCGTGGGCGTGGCAGGTCCGTCGCCACGCCCGTTAGTCGACGAGCACCGGCTCCTCGGCGACGAGGCGGGCCGTCCGGGCGGCGGTGTCCGCGGCCCAGCGCCCGCTGGTGAGCGCCCCGAGCAGCAACACCGCGAGCCCGCAACCGGTCACCGCCCACCAAGCGGCATGGCTGGCCGGCACGAATCCGGTCGTCAGCGGCCCCGAGACGCCGGATGTGAGGATCGAGCCGATCACCGCCACCCCGAGCGCGCCCCCGACCTGCCGGCTGGTCGAGGCGATGGCCGCGGCCACGCCCGCCTGCTCGCGCGGCATGCCGGAGACGGCGGTGTTGGTGATCGGCGCGTTGATCGTGCCGAATCCCGCGGCGAACACGATGAGGCCGAGGATCAGCCGGAACCACGACTCGTGGGCCGAGGTCGGTACGAGCAGCAGCCCGCCCGCGGTGAGCAGGGAACCGGCGACCAGCAGCGGGAGGCGCGGCCCGCGGCTGCCGACGACACGTCCCGACAGCGGCGCGCAGATGGCCATCATGACCGCCATCGGCAGCAGCACGAAGCCGGTGGACATCGGGCTGAGCCCGCGCACGCCCTGCAGGTAGAGGCTGATGAGGAACAGGAACCCGGCGAAGGCGGCGAAGGCGCAGACGGCGATGAGCGTCGCCCCGGCGAACGGGACGCTGCGGAAGAAACGCAGGTCCACGAGCGGCTCGACCCGGCGCGACTCGTAGGCGATCAGGACGATCCCGGACAGGGCGGCCAGCACGAGCGCGCCGACCGTCTGGCCCGCCGACCAGCCGACCCGGGGAGCCTCGATGATCGCGAACGTCAGCCCGCCCAGCAGCGCCATCACCAGGACCTGCCCGACCGGATCGGGCCGGCGGGCGTGGGGCGCCCGTGACTCGGGCACGAACAGCGCAGCGAGCACGAACGCGGCCACGCCGATCGGGATGTTGATCCAGAAGATCGAGCGCCACCCGACTGAGCCGATCAGCGCGCCGCCGACCACAGGACCGACGGCGAAGCTCAGCCCGACGACGCCGCCCCATACCCCGATGGCCCGGGCCCGCTCGCGCGGCTCGGTGAAGACGTTGGTGATGATCGACATCGCAACCGGGTTGAGCATCGAGCCACCGACGGCCTGCACAGCGCGGAACGCGACGAGCCACCCGAGGCTGGGCGCGATGCTGCACAGCAGCGAGCCGAGGGTGAACAGCGTGAGCCCGAGTTGGAACACCCGCCGCCGCCCGAGCCGGTCGGCCGTCGCACCGGAGAGCATCAGCAGGCTGGCGAGCACGACCGTGTAGGCGTCGATCGTCCACTGCAGGTCGGTGAGGCTGGTGTGCAGATCGTTCTTGATCGAGCTGAGGGCGACGTTGACGATCGTGACGTCCATGCCCACGATGAGCAGGCTCAGGCAACAGATGCCGAGGATCAGCATCCGCCGCCGCGGCGTCAGTTCGTCCACGCCATCACGATAGTTAGTTCGGCTAAATGATTGCCACCGGTCGGCGGGGGCGGACGAGTACCGCCGCAAGAGCGGCCGCGACCAGGGCCGATCCGGCCAGCACGATCAGCGTCGTCGTGAGCGCATGGGCCGACTCGTACGCCCCCGGTCCGTGCACCAGCGAGAGATAGGTCGTCCCGAGCGTGGCCACCCCGACCACCTGGCCGAGCTGGAAGACGGTGACCAGCACGCCGCTCGCGTCGGCGGCGTCCGGCAGCGGGACATGTGTCAACGCGACGGTGATCATCGGGCTGAACGCGATACCGAGCGCGAGGCCGAGCAGCAGCAGGTCGAGCTCCATCGCCACCCCGCCACTGCCGCCGCTGTGCAGGATCGGGGCCAGCAGCAGGTAGGCCACCGCGGCGACGACCAGGCCGATCGGGATCATCGGCCCGTGCGCGCGCACCGGCAGGCGGCGCCAGGTCAGGCCGGTGACGGCGAACCCGATGGCCGCCGGCGCGAACGCGAGCCCCGCCCGCTGCGCGCTCTCACCGAGCCCGCCCTGCAGGTGCAGCGCGAACACGAACAGGTAGCCGCCGTAGTTGATCAAGGCGAGGAACAGCGACGCGGCGCCGATGAGCAGGCCCGGCGCCCGCAGCACCCGGTCCGAGACCAGCGGGGTGCCGCCGCGGGCGACGAGACGCCGCTCGACCTGGACGAACGCGGCGAACGCGAGCGGGCTCGCGGCCAGCGAGAACCAACCCCACAGCGGCCAGTGCTCCTCGTGGCCGAGCACCAGCGGGACGACGAGGAGCAGCACGGCGGCCGAGAGGGTGACGACGCCGGCCGGGTCCAGCCCGCGCCCGGGCTCGCCGCGGTCGGCCGGCAGCCGCTTGCGGGCCAGCAGCAACAGCACCGCGCCGATCGGCACGTTCACGAGGAAGACCGGCCGCCAGCCGGTCCCGAACAGGTCGGCGCTGACGATCACCCCGCCGAGCACCTGCCCGACGACCGCGCCGCACGCGATGACCGCCGAGTAGAGCGACAGGGCACGGGCGCGGGCCGCGCCGTCGAAGGTCCGCTGGATGAGGCTCATCACCTGCGGCATCATCAGCGCCGCACCGACCCCCTGCAGCAGCCGGAACGCGATGAGCGTGCCGGTCGTCGGGGCCAGGCCGCAGAGCAGTGACGCCGTCGTGAAGCCGGCCAGCCCCCACCGGAAGGCCCGGCCGTGGCCGAGGCGGTCGCCCAGGCGGGCCCCGGTGATCAGCAACACCGCATAGGAGATCGTGTAGCCGGCGATCGTCATCTGCAGCCCGGCGCCGGACGCGTGCAGGTCGCCCCGCAGCGTGGGTGCTGCGACGTTGACGATCGAGACGTCGAGGATCGCCATGAACTGGCCGAGCAGGAGCACGGCGAGCACGCTGCCCGGACGGGTCGCAGCGCCGGAGGCGACGCCGGGGCGGTCGAGAAGAGCGGTCATGCGATCCAACGTCGCCCCGGTCGCGAACCTGTGGTGAGAGCCCGGTCATCCTGGTACCACCAGCACCAGCCAGGAAAGCTGTCGGTGGCGGACGCTGTAATGGTGTTCGTGGTCGAAGGGACGCACAGCAAGGCGCGGCGGGCCGAGCTCGCCTCCTTCCTGCGCAGCCGCCGCGCGCGGGTCACCCCGGCCGACGTGGGGTTGCCTCCGGGCCCGCGCCGCCGCACGCCGGGCCTGCGGCGGGAGGAGGTCGCTCAGCTCGCCGGGGTCGGCGTCACCTGGTACACGTGGCTCGAGCAGGGCCGGCCGATCAACGCCAGCGTGCAGGTGCTCGACGCGATCGCCCGCGTCCTCGGTCTCGGCGCCAGCGAGCGCTGGCACCTGTACCGGCTGGCCGAGGTGCCGGGCGTGCCCGTCCCCAAGTCCACCGAAAGCGTGTCGGCCGACGTCATCTCGGTGCTCGACGCGCTCGACCCGTCCCCGGCCTGCGTCTACAGCGGCAAGTACGACCTGCTGGCCTGCAACGAGTCGTACGCCGCCTTGTTCCCCTACCTCGTGAACGCCTCAGGCATCGAGCGCAACGCCCTCTGGCAGATCTACGGCCCGGCTCGCGGCGTCCGTCCGCTGACCGACGTCGACGTCTGCGCGGCCATGGTCGCCACGCTGCGCAGCAACTACGCCAACCACGTCGGTGAGCCGGCGTGGGTCGAGCTGATCGAGTCGCTCTGCTCGGTCAATGCGGAGTTCGCCGAGTTGTGGGCCGCCCACCCCGTCGCCGATCCCGGCCCGCCGGTCACGAAGTCGTTCGACTGCTTCGGCATCGGCACGGTCCGGGTCCGGGCCACCGGCTTCCCGCTGCAGCGCGCGCTGGACAACCGGATGGTCGTCTACCTGCCGGAGACCGCCGCGGATGTCGCGCTCATCGCCGAACTGCGGCAGCGCAACGCCCGGCGCGCGCGCCCGGCGTAGTCCGCCCTCGTCGCCGAGGCCGGCGCCGATCGAGTTCGACCCTCCGGCCACCTGGTCCATCCGGACCCGTCCGAGCGACCGGAACTGCCTGCGATCCGGTCGCGCAAGGGTGCAAAGCCGTCACCGCCGGACGCATCATTGCGCGGGCGACCGGCGGCACGGAGGGGCAGCCACCGCCGCACGGCGTCACAGGGCATGATCGTGGCCGTGAGCGGCCCGGCCTCCACCCCGCACGACGACCTCGACCTGCACGCCCGCACGGCGCTGGCCGCGTCGGATGCGCAGCCCTCCGGCGCCCCGGCCGACCCCCACCTGCTCGCCCTCTTCGACGCGATGGCCGGCAGCCGGCTGCTCGACATCCACGCCCGCCGCATGCGCGAGCGCGGCCTGGGCTACTACACGATCGGGTCGTCCGGCCACGAGTCGAACGCCTACGTGGCCGCCGCCCTGCGCACCACGGACCCGGCCTTGCTGCACTACCGGTCCGGCGCGTTCTTCCTCGCCCGCTCGATGCAGGCCGGCCGGACCCTCGAGGACGCCCTCCGCGCCGTCCTGCTCAGCATGCTGGCCAGCACCGACGACCCCGCCTCGGGCGGCCGGCACAAGGTCTTCGGCGACGCCTCGATCGCGGTCATCCCGCAGACCTCGACGATCGCCTCGCACCTGCCGCGCGCGCTCGGCGTCGCGCTGTCGGTCAGCCGGGCGAAGCGGCTGGGTGTCACCGCCCGTTGGCCCCACGACGCGATCACCGTCTGCTCCTTCGGGGACGCGAGCATCAACCACTCGACCGCGGCCGGCGCCCTCAACGCGGCCGGCTACGCGGTGGCGCAGGGCCTGCCCCTGCCGCTGCTGTTCGTCTGCGAGGACAACGGGATCGGGATCTCCGTCCCCACCCCGCAGGGCTGGGTCGCGTCGGCGGCGCAGCGCCCCGGCATCACCTACGTGCCGGCCGACGGCGACGACCCGCAGGCCGCGGCGGCGGCGGCCGACCACGCCGCCGACACGGTCCGCCGCACGCGCAAGCCGGTGCTGCTGCACCTGCGCACGGTCCGCTACCTCAGCCACGCCGGCAGTGACGTCGAGGCGGCCTACCGCAGCCCGGCCGAGCTGGGCGCCGACCGGGCCCGGGACCCGCTGCTGGCCCTGGCCCGGCGGATCGGCGGCGGCGGCTTGGCCCAGCGCTACGACGACATCGCCACCATGGTCGAGAAGCTGGCCGTCGACCTCGCCGATACCCCGACGCTCACCACCGCCGAGCAGGTCATGGCGCCGCTCGCCCCGCGCGAGCCGGCCCGCCGCGAGCGCCTGGCCGACACCTCGGCCCGGACCGCCGCGTTCGCCGGACGGCTCCCCGAGGACGCCGGCCCGCTGACCCTGGCGCAGGCGATCAACGCCGCACTCACCGACGCCCTCGCGGCGCGTCCCGAGACCGTCGTCTTCGGCGAGGACGTCGGGCGCAAGGGCGGCGTGTACGGGCTCACCCGCGGGCTGGCCCAGCGGTTCGGCGCGGCCCGGGTGTTCGACACCCTGCTCGACGAGCAGTCGATCCTCGGCTTCGGGCTCGGGCTCGGCGTCAGCGGCCTGCTGCCCATCCCGGAGATCCAGTACCTCGCCTACCTGCACAACGCCGAGGACCAATTGCGCGGGGAGGCCGCCAGCCTCCGCTTCTTCTCCAACGGCGCCTACACCAACCCGATGGTCGTGCGCATCGCCGGGCTCGCCTACCAGAAGGGGTTCGGCGGCCACTTCCACAACGACAACGCCGTCGGCGTCCTGCGCGACATCCCGGGCCTCGTCGTCGCCGTGCCGGCCCGCCCGGAGGACGCGGCGCCCATGCTGCGCGCCTGCCTGTCGGCCGCGGCCGACCACGGTCAGGTGAGCGTCTACCTCGAGCCGATCGCGCTCTACCACGAGCGCGATCTGCACGAGCCCGGCGACCGCGGCTGGCTCGGCCCCTACTCCCCCACCGACACCGCCCCGATCGGTTCGGCCCGGGTGCACGGCACGGGTACCGACCTGACGATCGTCACGTTCGGCAACGGCGTGCGGATGAGCCTGCGGGTCGCCCACCGCCTCGCCGCGGACGGCATCGCCGCCCAGGTGCTCGATCTCCGGTGGCTCAACCCGCTGCCGCGCAACGACATCCGGCTCGCCGCCGCCCGGACCGGGCGGGTGCTCATCGCCGACGAGACGCGGCACAGCGGCGGGGTGGGTGAAGGCGTGCTCGCCCTGCTCGCCGAGTCCGGTTACCGGGGACGCGTGGCGCGGGTGGCTGCGCGCGACAGCTTCATCCCGCTCGGGACCGCCGCGAACCTCGTCCTGCTCGGCGAGCAAGACATCGAATCCGCCGCCCGGGCCCTGCTCGCCCGCTGAGCCAAGCTGCACGCGGGCGCTAGCGCTCGTTCCAGTAGGTCGCGAGGATCGACGCCGCGTTCGCCGGCCGGACCGGCGACCCCTCGGGCGCTTCGGCCGCCGCCTCGGCGTCCTCGGCGTCCACGGCGGCCGCGACGACGTCGTTGTGGTGCACGCCGCGCACCGGATAGTCGTGATGGAACCCGGGATGATCGGTCCGGCAGTGGTCGTCGAGCTCGGTCGACCAGGTGAACCGCAGATCGCACTTGGGGCATTGGTGCGTCGTCATAAGCATCACACTCCTGCATTCGCGCAGTCGGTTGATCCCTCCACCATAGGACGCCACAGGACGCCATGGGGGCGACCGACCGGTCGCGCTCAGCCGCCGAGCGTGGTGAGCACCCGGTCGAGCGCGGCGATGCCCCGGTCGAGCTCGTCGACCGAGATGGTCAGCGCCGGGCGCACCCGCAGGCTGGCCGTACCGCAGCCGAGCATCAGCACGTGCTCGTCCGTACGCAGGTGCGCCAGGATCTCGTCGCGCAACTGGGCCGACGCAACGGTGAACGCGCACATCAGCCCACGGCCGCGGACGTCGGACATCACGGGGTGCCGCTCGGCGAGCGCGGTCAGCTCGCGCAGCAGGTGGGTGCCGAGCGACGCGGCCCGCTCGATGAGCCCGTCGGACTCGATGACCTCGAGGATGCGGCGGGCCCGCACCATGTCGGTCAGGTTCCCGCCCCAGGTCGAGTTGATCCGGGACGAGACGGCGAAGACGTTGTCGGGCACCTCGTCGACCCGGCCGCCGGCCATGATCCCGCAGACCTGCGCCTTCTTGCCGAACGCGACGATGTCGGGCTCGAGGCCGAGCTGCTGGTAGGCCCAGGCCGTGCCGGTGAGCCCGACCCCGGTCTGCACCTCGTCCACGACGAACAGCGCGTCGAACTCGTGGCACAGCGCCTGCATCGCCTGCAGGAACTCGGGCCGGAAGTGGTTGTCGCCGCCCTCGCCCTGGATCGGCTCGGCGATGAAGCAGGCGATGTCGTGCGGGTCGGCCTCGAACGCGGCCCGGGCCGCGGCCAGCGCGTCCCGCTCGGCGGCCTCGACGTCGGCGGTGCCGTTGATCGACGGCGAGGGGATCCGGGGCCAGTCGAACTTCGGGAACCGGGCGACCTTCGCCGGGTCGGTGTTGGTGAGGCTCATCGTGTAACCGGTGCGCCCGTGGAAGGCCTTCTCCAGGTGCAGCACCTTCCGGCCGAGTGCCGGATCGAGGCCCCGGGCCTCGTTGCGCCGGCTCTTCCAGTCGAACGCGACCTTGAGCGCGTTCTCGACCGCGAGCGCGCCACCGTCGATGAAGAACAGGTGCGGCAGCCGGGGGTCCCCGAGCACGCGGGCGAACGTCTCGACGAACCGGGCCATCGGCACGGTGTAGATGTCGGAGTTGCTCGGCTTGTTCGCGGCCACCGCCGCGAATTCGGCTCGCGCGGACTCGTCGGTCAGCGCCGGATGGTTCATGCCCAGCGCCGACGAGGCGAAGAACGTGAACAGGTCCAGGTACCGCGTCCCGTCCCGTTCGTCGACAAGGGTCGAGCCCTGCGAATTCGCGAGATCGAGGACGAATTCGAAGCCGTCGACGAGCATGTGGCGGCCCAGGGTCTCGTGGACCTCGGCGGGCGCGAGGGCAGGGCTCATAGCCGGACGCACGGTGGTCATATTCGCAGCTTACCGGTGCATATTGCGGCCCGACAGCGCCTGCGCCGGAAATCTTCCGGCACGATCGGATACGCCCCTCAGGCCGGGGGCCCGGGCGTGGCCCGCCGCTCGAAGAAGGTCTGCAGCACGACGGTGGTGCGGGTCGAGACGTTGGCCCGTTTGCGGATCTCGCGGATCAGCTGCTCGAGCGCCGTCGGTGACGCCACCCGGACGAACAGGACGTAGGCGTCCACACCGGCCACCGAGTGGCACGCCTCGATCTCGGTGAGGCCGGCCAGCATGTCCGGCGCATCGTCGGGCTGGGCCGGATCGAGCGGGGTGATCGCGATCAGCGCGGCCAGCGGAAGGCCGATCGCCTCGGCGTCGAGCAGCGCGGTGTAGCCGCGGACGATGCCGTCGGACTCCAGGCGGCGCACCCGCGCCTGCACGGCCGAGACGGACAGCCCGGTGATCTCGGCGAGCGCCTTGAGCGTGCTGCGGCCGTCGACCAGCAGCGCCGACGCGATCTGCCGGTCGATCGGATCGGTCAGCGCGCGGCGGGCGGCGGCGGGCGCGGCCGCCGCATCGGAGCCGGGGTCGATCACGGCGGTAGGCTAACCCCTTCTTGGGGCCTGCGTCGGGGCACCGGCAGAATCGGCAGGCGTGGCCGGCTCCGTCTTCGAACTCGGCACCGACGGCCCCTCGCGGATCCTGGTCGGCATCGACGGCACCGAGACGTCGCTGCGGGCCGCCGCGTACGCCGCCGGCCTGGCCCGGCGCCAGGGGTCCCACCTCATCGCCCTCTACGTCGCGCCGTCGGCCGCCCTGGCCGGCCAGCTGGCCGCGACCGCGGCGGCGATGATGCAGACCCAGCGCGAGATCGCGGACAACCTGCAGACGATGGTCACCGAAGGTGCTCATCTTGTCGGCATCGATGCCGAATTCGTTCTACGGCAGGGAAATCCGTACCGGGAGCTCATCAAGGTGGCCGGCGAGTTCCGGGTCGATGCGGTCGTGGTCGGCGCGTCCAACCAGTCCGGGCGGCGGTTCGTCGGATCCTTGGCCGGACGCCTGGTCCGGGATGCGACCTGGCCGGTCACGGTTGTCCCGTAACGTCGGAAAGATTTCTCAACCACGTGAAGGCTACGTGAACTACGCTGGTGGAGATGTAACGGCAGGAGGTCGGATGTCGCTGGCGTCTTCGAGCTGGTTGGCGGGCGCAGAGCTCGGCGACCGGTTCGCTGACGTCCGACTCCTGCGGGCCGGTTCCCGGTTCACCATCTACGAGGGCCGCGAGCGCGGCACGAACCGGACGATCGTCATCAAGGTCCCGGACGAGCTGAGCGCGCCGTGGCTGCACGAGGCGCTCCTGCACGAGGCCGGCGTCCTGGCCGCCATGGGCTCGCACCCGCACATCGTCACGCTCTACCAGCGCATCATTCTCGATGACGGTCGCCCGGCCCTGCTGCTCGAGCGCTGCGCGGGCACGCTCTACGACTCGCTGCACAGCGACGACGAACCGATGTCCGTCCGCGAGGTCGTCGGCACCGGCATCAAGCTGGCCGGGGCCCTGGAGACCCTGCACCGCCACGGCGTCGTGCACTGCGACGTCCGCCCGCGCACCGTCCTCGTCAGCGAATGGGGGGAGCCGGTACTGGCCGGCTTCGACGAGGCGGTCGACCTCGATTCGCTCGACGCCCGGCCGCCGATGCACAACCTCACCCCGCACACCGCACCCGAGCTCCTCGAGGGCGGCACCCCGTCACCCGCGAGCGACGTGTACGGGCTCGCCTCCACCCTCTACGAGCTCGCGGCCGGCCGCGCTGCGTTCCGGGCCTACGTGGGCGAGTCACCGGCGACGGTCATCGTCCGGGTCCTCAGCAGCCGGGCCCAGCCGATCGTCGCCCCTCAGGTGCCGCTCGAGATGTCGGACCTGCTCACCTGGGCGATGTCATCCGACCCCGAGCAGCGCCCCCCGACGCCGGCGTGGCTCGCCGAGGAGCTCGGGCGGATCGAGCGCCGGCAGGGCTGGGCGCGCACCCGCATGATTGCGCGCTGACCGGCTTTTCCTACCTTTCACGTGGACAAAGCACGGATCGTCCGGCACACTCGAGCGGTGGTTGCCACCGAGCACGGCGCACCGGCCCTCGCCGGTCTGCTGGATATGCTCTGGAGCGGCCGGCGGGCCGACGAGTTCGACCAGGCGCGTTGACGTCACCGACGTCCCCCCGGCCGATCTCCCCCTTCGAAGGTCTCCCATGTCCCGTCCCGCGGATCTGTACTTCGCACCCCTCCAGCTGATCGAGTTCACCCGCTTCTACGCCGACGAGGTCGCGCGCGGCGAGTACCCAGAGATCGACTACGACGAGGAACAGCGCTGGCACCAGCGCGTCTACCGCGACCGCCGGGTCGACGTGTGGCTGATCAGTTGGCTGCCGAGCCAGGGCACGCAACTGCACGACCACGGCGGTTCGTCCGGGTCGTTCACCGTGCTGTCGGGCGCGCTGCAGGAGGCGGTCGCCGGCGGCGGGCGGCTGCGCGTGCACGAGCGCCCGGCCGGCGAGGGCGTCGGGTTCGGCCCGCGCTACGTTCACGATGTGCGCAACCGCTCGACGGCACCGGCCGTGAGCGTGCACGCCTACTCTCCACCGCTCAGCTCGATGACGTTCTACGACCTCGCCGGCGGCCGCCTCGAGCGACTCGCGTCGGTGCCGACCGACGACCCCGAACCCGCGTTCGGGGTACAAGCAGCGTCATGACGTTCTCGTCCGTCGACGAACTGCTGGCCGACGCCCGCTCGCGCCTGCGACGGCTCGACCCGCGAGCGGCGGCCCGGGCCGTCGCCGAGGGGGCGTTGCTCGTCGACATCCGTCCGCAGTGGCAGCGGGTGCGGCACGGCGAGATCCCGGGTGCGCTCGTGGTCGAGCGGAATCACCTCGAGTGGCGGCTGCATCCGGCATCGGACGCCCGGGTGCCCACGGCGGCCGCCGGTCAGCGGTGGATCGTCGTCTGCCACGAGGGCTACACCTCGTCGCTGGCCGCCGACGCGCTCAACTCGATCGGGGTGCCGGCCACCGATGTCGAAGGCGGCTTCCAGGCCTGGGCCGCAGCCGGACTACCGACCACGCCCGGCGGGACGACCCCGCCGGACACCGTCGTCCACTGACCCGTCACTGACCGCCGGGGTCAGCGCTGGGCGTTGACCGCGTTGTAGCCGAGCCAGCCGGTGTAGCCGAGCAGGCCGAGGAGGCCGAGCTTGCGCGTCGGCTTGAGCATCATCGCCACGCCGATCGCCGCCTCCGCGGCGCCGTTGCGCATCACCCACTCCTGGGTGTCCTCGGGGAAGGCCAGCTTGGTGACCTCCTCGAAAGCCTCGGGTGCCGCGAAGTGCGCCGCCCCCAGTGCGGTGACCAGCAGACCGAGCTTGCCTACGGAGATGAGAGCCATGCGCATACCCTGCCACGCCCCGTGGAGCGGTTCCGGCCGGGACGCCGGGGCAGGCGCCGAGTAGTGACGCGGGCCGACCGGGCAGGCTGGGGCCATGGCGAAGACCGTGCTGGTCACCGGCGCATCGGGGTTCATCGGCTCGCACCTGTGCCGGGCCCTGGTGGACAAGGGTCACGACGTGCGGGCTATGACGCGCCGCCCCGACGCGCACCGGGGGGCCGGGACGCCGGTGGCCGGCGACGTCACGGACCCGGACACGCTGCACGAGGCGCTGGCCGGGGCCGATGTCGCGTACTACCTCGTCCACTCGCTCGCGTCGGCCGACTTCGAGCGCCGCGACGCCGATGCGGCCCGCACGTTCGGCGAGGCGGCCGCGGCCTCCGGGGCGGAGCGGATCGTGTACCTCGGCGGCCTCGGGGCCGACGACGAGGAACTGTCGCCGCACCTGCGCTCCCGGCGCGAGGTCGAGAAGCTCCTCGGCGCCGGCGGCGTGCCGGTGACGGTGCTGCGGGCGGCGGTCGTCGTCGGCCACGGCGGCATCTCGTGGGAGCTGACCCGGCAGCTCGTCGATCACCTGCCGGCCATGATCACCCCGAAGTGGACCAAGACGCGCACCCAGCCGATCGCGCTCGACGATGTCGTCCGCTACCTCGTCGGCGTGCTCGAGCACCCGGATGCGCGCGGGCGCGTCTTCGAGATCGGCGGCCCCGACGTGCTGCGCTACGTCGACATGCTGGCGATCGCGGCCCGCCTGCAGGGCAAGCGGGTGCCGACGGTGAACGTGCCGCTGCTCACTCCGCGGCTGTCGTCGGCCTGGCTGGCCCTCGTCACCGACGTCGACCTGCGCACGGCGCGGACGCTGGTCGACTCGATGACCAACGAAGTGGTTGTGCGCGACAGCGCCATCACCGAGGTCGTGCCGGGGGCGCCGATCGGCTACGAGGAGGCGGTTCGCCGCGCGCTGCGCGCCCGCGCCATCGCCTCGTGATCGGCCGACTCCACCGCTTCGTCGCCGCCGCGCTCATCGAACGCGTCCCCCGCGACCACCAGCAGTCCGATCGCGCCGTCCGCCGCCGGCGGATCGTCGTCGCGGTGGCCCTGGTGGCCGGCGCGACCCTCCTCGGCTTGTCACTGGCGACCCGGCCGGGCGAGGGCCGGTTCTACCCGCTGCTGCTCGGCGTCGCGGCGGTGTGGGTCGTCGGCGGGCTCGCGTCCGGTCCACTGCATCTGGGCTACATACCGTTCCGGGGCGAGCTGCGGCGGCCGGTGCTCACCCCGCTGGCGATCGGCGTCGCCGCCGGCGCGATCTTCCTGGCCGGCGGCTCGGTGGTCCGGCTGATCGGGCCGCTGCGCACGTACGTCGCGCACGTCCTCGATCACGCCCAGCAGGGCAATCTCGCGCTGGTCGCGCTGCTCGCGCTCGCGAACGGCGCCGGTGAGGAGATCTTCTTCCGGGGCGCGCTGTTCGCCGCGGTCGGCCGGCGCTTCCCGGTGCGGGCATCGACCGCGGTCTACGTCCTGGTCACCGTGGCCACCCGCAACCCGATGCTCGTCTTCGCGGCGGTGCTGATGGGGACGCTGTTCGGGCTGCAGCGGCGGGCCTCGGGCGGGATCCTCGCGCCGATGGTGACGCACCTGACCTGGTCGATGATCATGCTCTTCGCGCTGCCCCCGATCGTCGGCACCTGAGCGGGACGCATCCCGGGCCGCGGCGACGACGTCATCGAGGGAGCGGGCGGACCGCAACCTCCTGATCGGTGACCGGCTGGGCCGCCGCGGTCGTCGCGCCGGTGAGCCACAGCGCCAGCCCGGCGAGCGGCAGCGCGGCGGCGAACGCGGTGACGCCCGTCCACCCGTAGGCGTCGTGCAGCGCGCCGGCGAGCGCCGATGACACCGCACCGCCGATGAAGACGGTGCTCATGTAGACGGTGTTGATCCGGGCCCGCGCAGCGGGACGCAGCGCGTAGATCACGTGCTGGCTCATCACCTGGTGGCACTGGACGCCGAGGTCCAGCAGCACACCCGACACGGCGAGCAGCACGACGCTGCCCTGCCCGATCCCGGCCAGGGCGAGCGCTACCGCGGCGAGGAGCAGCGCGCCGGCCCGGGCGATCCGCCCGTGGCCGTGATCGGCGAGCCGGCCGCCGAGCGGGGCGGCCGCGGCACCGGCCGCGCCCACGAGAGCGAACAGGCCGATCTGCGCCTGCCCGAAGCCGTGGTCGTCGATGAGCTCGTAGGCGATCGCCGTCCAGAAGGCGCTGAACGCGCCGAACATGCAGGCCTGGCACAGGGCGAGCCGGCGCAGCACCGGCTCGTCGCGCACCAGCTCGCCGACCGACGCCAGCAACGACCCGTAGCCAGTCGCATGGTCCGGCGGCCGGGCCGGCAACATGACGCGGAGCACGAGGCCGAGGACGACCATGAGCCCGGCCGAGACGAAGAAGATCGCCCGCCAGCCGGCCAGCTCGGCGGCGAAGCTGGCCACGGTGCGAGCGAGCAGGATGCCGAGCAGCAGCCCGCTCATCACCCGGCCGACGAAGCGCCCCTCCTGCCCCTCGGGCGCCAGGTGGGCCGCGAGCGGGACGAGGATCTGCGCGACCACCGACGTCAGGCCGACCAGTACCGCGACCGCGAGGAAGACGCCGAATCCCGGGCTGAGTCCGGCGGCCAGCATCGCCAGCGCGGTGGCCAGCAGCGTGCGGGTCACGAGCACCCGGTTCTCGACCAGGTCCCCGACCGGGAGCAGGAACAGCAGGCCGAGCGCGTACCCGACCTGCGTCATCGTGACGACGACGGCGGCGCTGCCCTGCCCCACGTGGAACGAGCGGGCGATGAGATCGAGCAGCGGCTGCGCGTAGTACAGGTTGGCGACGGTCAGCCCGCACGCCGCGGCGAGGACGAAGGTGAGCCCGCGCAGGCGCCTCGTTGTCACGTCATCCACTCGTTCGACCGTACCGGATCAAGGGTATGGATCCGGGCATGGCGACCACGAAGCAGCGACAGGCGGCTCGCGCCAACGTGCAGAAGGCGCAGTCGTCGGCAACGAGCAAGCGGACCCTGGCCAACCTGTCGAAGGAGACGCGGATCGCCTTGGGCAAGCAGGGAGCAGCCGTGGCGCGACGCAAGCGCACCGGATCCGGCCAGCCGAAGACCCGGGCCGAGCTCTACGAGCTCGCCAAGCAGCGCGACCTGCCCGGCCGGTCGAAGATGGGCCGCGACGAACTGGCCCGCGCGCTGCACCAGGAGTAATCGTCGGGCGGCGGCTGCCAGGATGGGGGGCCGTGGACTCGTTCGACGTGATCGTCGTGGGCGGCGGCATGGCCGGCGCCTCGATCGGCTGCGAGCTCGCCGCCGACCGGCGGGTGCTCGTCCTCGACATGGAGCCGACGCTCGCCTTCCACACGACCGGCCGGTCGGCCGCGATGTTCCTCGAGAGCTACGGCGGCCCGGCGATCCGTGCGCTCACCACCGCGAGCCGGGCGTTCCTCGTCGAGCAGGGGCTGCTCACGCCGCTGTCGTTGCTGCATGTCGCCCGCCCCGGCCGGGCCGCGGCCATCACCGACCTGCACGCGGCCGTCCGCCCGCTCGTCCCGGACGTGCAACTGCTCGAGCCGGACGGCGCCGAGGACCTCCAACCGTTGCTGCGCCGGGAAGCGATCGAGCTGGCGCTGCTGGAGCCCGGGGCGATGGAGATCGACGTCCACGGCCTGCACCAGCTGTTCGTCCACGGGCTGCGGGCGCGCGGCGGGGCGGTGGCCACGAGCGCCGCGGTGACCTCGGTGGCGCGGCGGGGCGGGGCCTGGACCGTCGATGACGCGGGCGGGCGCAGCTGGCAGGCGCCGGTCGTCGTGAACGCCGCGGGCGCGTGGGCCGATGCGGTGGCCGGCCGGTTCGGGGCCGCCGCGGCCGGGTTGCGGGCGCTGCGCCGCACCGCGTTCATGGTCGACGCCCCACCCGGCTGCCGGGCGCCGATGATCGCCGACATCGACGACGCGTTCTACCTCAAGCCGGACGCCGGCCGGGTGCTCTGCTCGCCGGCCGACGAGACGCCGCAGGCGCCGGGCGACGCCCGTCCGGACGAGCTGGAGATCGCCCGGGCGCTGGAGGTCATCAACGAGGTGACGCGGCTCGACGCCCGGCGCGTCCGCTCGGCCTGGGCCGGCCTGCGCAACTTCGTGCCCGACCGCTCGCCGGTCGTCGGCGCCGATCCGGCGATCGACGGGTTCTTCTGGTTCGCCGCGCAGGGCGGGTACGGGATCCAGACCGCGCCGGCCCTGGCCCGGACGGGGGCGGCGCTCGTCCGCGGGGAGCCGGTGCCGGCCGACGTGGCCGGGCGGGGCCTCACCGCCGGCGCGATTGCGCCCGGCCGCCTGCGGAATGCTCCCCCGGCTCCGGCGGGTTGATCAGGCATGCCCCTGCCCCTCTCGATCCTCGACCTCGCCCCCGTCCGGTCCGGCCAGACCGCCGGGGAGAGCTTCGCCGCCAGCGTCGCGCTGGCCCGGCTGGCCGAGGCCGCGGGCTACCGGCGGGTCTGGTACGCCGAGCACCACAACATGCCGACGATCGCGTCGTCGGCGACGAGCGTCCTGATCGCCCACGTCGCCGCGCACACCGAGCGGATCCGGCTGGGCGCCGGCGGGGTGATGCTGCCCAACCACTCGCCCCTCGTCATCGCCGAGCAGTTCGGCACGCTGGCGGCCCTGCACCCGGGCCGGATCGACCTCGGCCTGGGCCGGGCGCCGGGGTCGGATCGCAACACCATGTACGCGCTGCGCCGCGACGACGCGACCGCCGACCGGTTCCCCGACGACGTTCTCGAACTGCAGGCGTTCCTCGGCGACGAGAGCCGCGTGCCGGGCGTGCAGGCGCACCCCGGCCGGGGCTCGCACGTCCCCCTGTACATCCTCGGCTCGTCGCTGTTCGGCGCCGAACTGGCGGCCCTGCTCGGCCTGCCGTACGCCTTCGCCTCCCACTTCGCACCGGCCGCGCTGCAGGACGCGGTCACCCTCTACCGGCGGCGGTTCCAGCCCTCGGCCCAGCTGGACGAGCCGTACGTGATCGCCGGGGTGAACGTCATCGCCGCCGACACCGAGGCCGACGCCCAGCAACAGTTCCACCGGGCCAAGCGGGCGCGCGTCCGGGCCCTGGCCCGGCCGGGGATCCAGCTCTCCGACGAGCAGGCCGACGCCGTGCTCACCACGCCCGAGGGGCGGCACATCGAGCAGATGGTCGTCTACTCCGCGGTCGGCCGACCGGCCGACGTGCGCGAGTACCTCGAGGGGTTCGCCAAGCACGCCGACGCCGACGAGCTCATCGTCGCCCTCCAGTCGCCGGCCACCGACGCCCGGCTGCGCTCGGCCGAACTGCTCGCCGCGGAACTGCTGGGCTGAGCGAGCGCCCCGTCCGGACGCCATCCGGACCCCGTCCGGAAGTTGACTGGCGCTTTCGCAGGTGAGTGGCGCGTTGCAAGGCGCCAGTCAGGGGATAACGCGCCACTCAACTTGGTGGCAGGGGCAACTTGGTGGCAGGGGCGACTTGATGGCGGGCGCCAACTGATGGCGGGCGGGGTCGCGGCGCCCGTCAGTCGTTGGGCGTCTGGTGCGACTCCCGCATGGTCTCCTCGCGCCGCTCGGTGCGGTCGTCGGAGTCGGCCAGGATCGCCGCGGCCTGCGCTTCGGGGTCGTCGCTGCCGGCGGCCTGCTCCTCAGGCAGCAGGTGCGCGCGCTGCTCGATCCGGTCCTCGTCGGCAGGTTCGGTCATGCCCTCGGCATACCCACCGTCAGGCCGCGACCACCGGGCTCTCGTTCTTGCGCGGGCGACCCCGAGGGCGCTTGCGGGGCAGGATGCGGCCGCGGTCGAAGATCTCGCCACCCCAGACGCCCCAGAGCTCGCGCCGCTCGAGCGCACCGGCCAGGCAGGCCTGACGGGCCGGGCACTCCCGGCAGAACGCCTTCGCGAGCTCCAGCTCGGCCGGCCGCTCGGCGAACCAGAGGTCGGAGTTCTCGGTCCGGCAGGGCAGCGGCGGGGCCTGCTTCGACAGCGGGTCGAGCAGGTCGGTCTCGGGGCGGTCGGTCTCGGGCCGGGTTTCGGTCGCACAGCTGAGCACGGGGGTCAGCTCCTCGTCATCGGTGATTGCTGATCCCAACGATGGGCCTAAGGCCCTACCCGGCACATCGGGACTTTGCCCGAACCCCACCCCTAAGGCCCCCGGATTACCGACTAAGGGGTGACCCCCGTCCGGGGAATTGGCGGACCGGGCAGGATGGGGTTCATGGACTTCCGTTACCTCGGCAACTCAGGCCTGCAGATCTCCGAGATCACCTACGGCAACTGGCTGACCCACGGCTCGCAGGTCGAGAACGACGTCGCGACGCAGTGCGTCCGGGCCGCGCTCGACGCCGGGATCACCACCTTCGACACCGCGGACGTGTACGCCAACGGCCGGGCCGAAGAGGTGCTCGGCGCCGCGCTCAAGAGCGAGCGGCGCGAGTCGCTCGAGGTCTTCACCAAGGTGTACTGGCCGGTCGGTCCCGACCCGAAGGGCAAGAACGACACCGGGCTGTCGCGCAAGCACATCCTGGAGGGCATCGACGGCTCGCTGCGCCGGCTGCAGATGGACCACGTCGACCTGTACCAGGCGCACCGCTACGACTCGTTCACCCCGCTCGAGGAGACGATGCAGGCCTTCGCCGACGTCGTCCGGGCCGGCAAGGCGCTCTACATCGGCGTGAGCGAGTGGACGGCCGAGCAGATCCGGGCCGGTCACGACCTGGCCCAGGACCTCGGCGTCCCGCTCGTGTCCAGCCAGCCCCAGTACTCGATGCTCTGGCGGGTCATCGAGGACGAGGTCGTCCCGACCTGCCGCGAGCTCGGCATCGGCCAGATCGTCTGGTCGCCGATCGCGCAGGGCGTCCTGTCCGGCAAGTACAAGCCGGGCGAGCAGCCGCCGCAGGGATCGCGGGCCACCGACACCAAGGGTGGCGCCGACATGATCAAGCGCTGGATGGCCGACGACGTCCTCACCCGGGTGCAGCAGCTCGCCCCGATCGCCGGCGACCTGGGGCTGACGATGGCGCAGCTCGCGGTGGCCTGGGTGCTGCAGAACGACAACGTGTCGGCGGCGCTCGTGGGCGCGTCCCGTCCGGAGCAGGTCGCCGAGAACGTGAAGGCCGCCGGCGTCCGCATCCCCGGCGACGTGCTGAAGCGCATCGACGAGGTCCTCGGCGACGTCGTCACGCGGGACCCGGCGATCGTGGCCCAGTCGACGCCCAGCCGGCGCCCTGTGTGACGGACTCCCCCTGGCTGGACGACGCCACCTGGGATGCGGTGCAGCGGACCGTCCCGATCACCTGCGTCGACCTGCTGCCGTTGCGCGGCGGCGGGGCGGAGGTGGCGCTCGTCCTGCGAGCGACGCCGTTCGGCCCGGCCCCGCGGTGGTGCCACATGGGTGGTCGGGTCCGGCACGGGGAGACCCTGCGGGCCGCGCTGCTCCGGCACCTGCACGAGACGGTGTCGGGCGCTGACGTTGCGCTGCCGGCCGACCCGCAGCCGGACTACGTGATGCAGTGGTTCCCGGATCCCGTCGATCCCGCCCGGGACGGCGTCGCCTACGGCTGGGATCCACGGCGGCACGCGGTCGCGCTGTGTTTCGCCGTCGAGCTGACCGGCGAGCCGGAGCCCGTCCCCGGCGGCGAGGCGCTGCACTTCGGCTGGTTCGCAACCGATTCGCTCGACGGCCTCGACCTGTGGCCGGGGACGGCCGCGCTGGTGAGCCGGGTCAGCTCAGCGACTCGACCCGCTTCTTGAGCCCCTGGGTCGCCGCGGTGACGGCCTTCTTCATCACCGCGCGGACGATGATCGCCGGGAACGGGATCGCCGGGTCGATGCGCAGTTCGTAGTGGACGTGCGCCGTTCCGTCGGTCCCGCCGGTGATCGAGTAGAGGCCGCGCTGGCCGCGCTGCTGGCCGGAGCGGACGAGGGTCCAGTCCACCCCGTCGGCGTGCCAGTGGTAGTCGATCGTCTGCTCGTCGGTGAGACCGGCGGCCGCGACCGCCATGGTCGCCCGCTCGGGGCGGCCGTCCGCGGCGCGCGAATCGACGTGCGTTCGCTTGTGCACCGCGGACCATTCGGGGTAGTGCGGGAGATCGGCAAGGACGTCGAGGATCGCCTCGGGAGTAGCCCGGATGTCGACGTCGGCAGCGACGGTGGCCATGCCCTCACGGTGACCGGGCCGGCGCTGATACGGCAGAGGTCTTGCGTCGCGTCGTGGGGCCGGATGTCCCGACCGGGACGGGCCGACCTGCCCTGTCCGGCCGCTCGGGGCGGGGAGAGGTTGAGGGTGCAGTTCCTGTTGGAAGGCGGTCACCATGCGTCAACAGATCCGCGCTCATCACCCCGTCGGCAACGCCGATCTCGCGGTCAGCACCCACGGCGAAGTCACCCCCGGCGAGGTCCGCTACGCCCGCGAGAAGATCGCCTCGGCGCTGGCCAGCACGGGACGGCCGATCCTGTTCGTCCGCGCGCGCCTCGAGCTGCAGGGCGACCCTGCCGTGGCGAAGCCGGCGACCGTGCACGCGACGGTCGACGTCCGCGGCCGGCTCGTCCAGGTCCGCGGATCGGGCGCCACGATGCGCGAGGCGATCGACCTGACGCACGACCGGTTGCAGAAGCGCCTGCGCCGCACCGCCGCGCACTGGCAGGCCATCCGGGGGCGGCAGCCGTCGTCCGAGCCGAACGAGTGGCGGCACGGGCAGGATCGGGTGTTCCCGCCCGTCGAAGGCTGACACCGGCCGGACTCTGCTCCGGCGCTGCCGGTGGTGGCCCCGGTCCCCGTCAGAGCCAGTCGGCGATCACGAACTCGCCGCTGCCGGCCGGTAGCGGCACGCGGCTGACGTTCCGGCTGCCGTCGGTGGGCACGGTGAACAGGCCGAGGTCGCCGTTGGCGTCCGTGGCCGCGAGCGCAAGCTGCGTGCCGTCCGGGGACAGTGCCACCGACGAGATCTCGCGCGCGCTCGAGGGCAGTAGGGCGACGCCGGCCTTGGGGCCGCCGACACTGCGCACGACCGGCGTGCGGGACAGGCCGACGGTCTCGACCCAGTGGGTGTCATCGGTCATGCCCACCACGCCCGCCGGCTCGTCGACCGGGGTACAACGAGGTTGGACCTTGTCGACGAAGTTGCCCGCGAAGGACGCGACCACCCACCCGGCCGGCACGAAGGTGGTCGTCGGCGCGGGGCACACGACACCGTCGAGGCCGCTGACCAGGGTCGAGTTGAGCAGGAAGGCCTTGCCGCTCGGCGAGGCCTGCACAGCCATGAGGCTCACCAGCCGGCCCGACGTGTGCACGGTCTTGCCGACCCGGGCCTCGGTGTCGAAGGCGACGGTCTTTCCGGAGCCGTCGACCGGGGCGTAGGCGACGGTCACCGTATGAGCGGAGACGGGCTTGTCGGATCGACGCCGCGTCCAGTAAGCGAGGTCATCGGCGCGCTGGATGACCGGGGCACTGTCCTGGATCGCCACCGTCCCGAAGCCGGCCGGGTCGGACTCGGTGAATCCGGACAGGTCGACGAAAGATCCGCTGTCACCGTCGATTGCGCCGGCCAGCGTGCTGCCGTTGTCCGAACGCGTGTCGGCTCGGTACCGGAAGGTCGAGTCCTGCGCCGAGGCGAGGCCGTTCGCGTTGCATGACGGCACGGACTTGGTCGTCGGGTCGGGCTGGAGGTCACGTTCCGCGGTCACCGCCCCGGTCTGCGGATCGACCAGTTGGAAGCGGGGCTGCTGCCCCGCGTCCGGATGATCAAGGCAGATCACGATCCCCGCGGTGAACGCGTCGTGGTGCACCGCCGTCGACGGTGTGGCCGACGGCGTCGACGCCCCGGAGGTGGCCAGCGGCGCCGGCGCCGGCGTTCGCGAGGAGGCGACCTGACCGGCCACCGAACCTCCGCACCCGGCGGTCACGGCGACCAGCCCGGTGACGGCGAACGTTGCGGCAACCCCGGCTCGCAACCCCGAATGCAGCATGAGCAATCCCCCCAAGATCGACTCGATCGGCCCACCGTAGCGATGCCCGACGGCGTCCAAGCCCTCGCAGAACGGGCCGATCCGGGGCGATCCGGTAATATTCGCGCGCATTATCCGGGGCACTCTTATCGGACGCACAGCATTGCCCGGGCGCAGCGCTTTCGAACACCGCGAAGCGGTAAGAATGCCGGCGTGGACGATCGCGCGTGGCCGTCGACGGCCGAAGCCCTGATGCGGTCGCGGTTCGCGGCGTTCCGGGACGCGGACGCCGAGTGGCTGCTGGCCTCCTGGCATCCCTCGACGCGACCGGCCTCGGTCGACCTGGACGGCAACCCGAAGTGGCGCGGCCTGCAGATCGTCGATGTGGTCGGCGGTACCGAGCACGACGAGACCGGCGTCGTGGAGTTCCGCGCCACCTACGCCGCGGCTGCGGGTGACGTGCGGGTGCACCACGAGCGCTCCCGGTTCGCCCGCGAGCACGGCCGCTGGTATTACGTCGCGGCCGACGAGAGGCACGGGTGACCGCTGGAGCAGACCGCACAGCCGGCCGGGGCACGTTTCGGCCGCCGCCGCACCGTTGCGGACGTAGCGTGCAGCGATGATCGAGCGGACAGCGGACGGCTGGGTCGCCGCCACCGAGCCCGACGTGCGGGCGGTACTCGGCGACGAGCGGTTCGGCGTTCCGGAGGCGGTGGCCCCCACCGGCGAAGTCGGCACGATTGCCTGGCTGCGGGCGTCGGTCTCCCGGTTCGCGAACGGACCCGAACACCGCCGCCGGCGGGCGCTCGCCCTGGCCGAGCTGGCCCGCGTCGACCCCGACCGGCTGCGGGCGGCCGCATACGAGCAGGCCATCGCGTTGTCCCCCGCGCCGGCCGGCGTCGCCCGCCGCGCGCCGACCGCAGCGCTGGCCGGCCTGCTCGGGCTGCCCGCCGACGCGGCGACGGTCGACGCCGTCCTGGACTGCGCGGCCGGCTACTTCCCCGGGGCGAGCCAGGGCGACGAGACCCGGGCCGATCGCGGCACGAGAGCACTGCTCGCGCTGCTCGCCGGCGTCCCGGTCGACGTGGCGGTCGCCCGGATCACCCTCCTCGTCCAGGCCTGCGCCGCCACCGCGACACTCATCGAGGCGGCCACCGCGCACCGCCGGCCGATCCCGGCGCTGCTGCGCGAGCACCCGCCGGTCCCGGCGATCCGCCGCGTCGCCCGCACCGATGCCGACGTCAACGGCGCGCAGATCCGGGTCGGCGACGTGGTCGTGTGCGACATCCGGGCCGCATCCGACCCGGCGACCCTCACCTTCGGGGCCGGGGACCGCCCGTGCCCGGCCTCGACGCACGCGATCGCCGCTGCCTGCGGGGTGCTCGACGCGCTCAGCCGGTGAGCACGGCCAGGTTCGGGCGGCGCATGGTCTCGCGGGCCAGCACGGCGAAGTGCAGGGCGAGCACGACCTCGGGGTCGGCGAGGTTCACCCCGAGCACCTTCTCGACCTTGACGATCCGGTCGTAGAGCGCCGCCCGAGAGATGAACAGCTCGTCGGCCGCCGCGGTCTTGTTGGCCCCGTTGCGGCAGAACGCGGCCAGGAACTCGTACAGCCGGCTGCCGTGCGCGGCATCGTGGGCGAGCAGCTGACCGAGTTCGCGCTCGACGTAGTCCTGGACGACCGGCTCCTCGCGCAGCGCGTAGACGAGGCCGCGCAACCGGAGATCGGCCGGCCGGAAGTACGACCGGCCGGCCGGCAGGCCGACCGCGGTGTCGGCCACCTGCATCGCCTCGCGCAGCGTGTGATGAGCCCGCTCGAGGGTGGCCACGGTGCTGCCGGCGGCGACGATCAGCGCGACGTCCGGGCGGCGGTCGCCGACCGCGTGCAGGCGGGCACTGAGCTTGCTCAGCGCGGCCTCGACGTCGGCACTGCGGTCCTGCGAGAGGAGCATCGCGACCCGGCGGTCGTCGAGCGGGCCGACGAGCGCGGGGATCCGGAGCTCCTTCACCGCCGTCACCGCCTGGCTCGCGACGTCGCGCAGCAGGGCCGGCAACCCGGCAGCATCGGCCGGGTCACCACTCGCGCGCACCACGACCCCGGTCAGCCGGCGCCGTTCGAGCGGGACGCCGAGTTCCTTGGCCCGGGCCGCGGTCTCCGCGGCGCTGTTGGTCGACATCGCCAGGGCCGTGAGCAGCGTGCGGTGCGTCTGCCGCTCGAGGCTGTCCAGGTCGCGGACGGTGAGCCGGTTGATGACCAGCGCGGTCGCGCCGCGCTCGACCAGCATCCGCTCCCGGGTCGTCGGCGGGCCGTCGCAGAGCATGATCAGCCGGCCCCACTCGGTGCCGCCCGGGGCGCCGACGCCGACCGACAGCCAGCCCTCGTCATCGGTTGCCTCGGCCGCCGTGCGCGAGCGGGTCTCCCAGCCGACCAGTTCGGCGTCCGTGCAGTGGTAGGCGAGCACCTGGTGGGCGAGGTTCTCGTACACCACCGGCCGCCCGGACATCGAGGCGACCAGATCGACGACCTGCTGGCTGCCGTGCCCGGCGACCGAGAGCTCGGTGAAGGCCTGGTGGGCCTCGTCGGAGGCGATCAGCTCCTGCATCCGGGCGTCGAGGATCAGCATGTGGACGGCCTGGGTCACGGCGACGAACGGCGTCTCCCGGCGCAGCTCGATCAGCGGCAGTCCGGCCGCTTCGGCCGCGGTGACCAGCTCGGGCGGCAGCTCGTCCCGGTAACGCCGGCCCAGCTCGACGGCCAGCGCGGTGACCCCGACCGAGCTGAGCTCGTCGACGTAGGTTTCGAGCGCGGCCGGTGATTCGGGCAGGGCGATACCGGTCGTGAGGATCAGCTCGCCGCCCTCGAGCAGGTGCGCGATGTCGCTGACCTCGCTGACGTGCACCCAGCGCACCCGCCGGTCGAGCGCGGCCGCTCCCGCCCGCACCCGGGGCTCGCCCCGCCGGATTGCGGGCAGCGCGAGCACCTCGTCGAGCGTGGGCAGCAGCACAGAACCTCCCCGAGACCTCCCCGAGCGGTGGGCGATCGGCGCCAACCCTACAGAACGTCAGGTGACGCGCCGACATCCCGACAGACTGTCGGTTACCGCGCTCGCGCGGCGGCACTAGCGTGACGGCATGGTCAACCGCATCAGTCACTGGATCGACGGCGCCGAAGTCGCCGGCACCTCGGGCCGCACCGGCCCGGTCTACAACCCGGCCACCGGGCTGCCGAGCGGCGAGGTCGACCTCGCCTCCGCCGCCGAGGTCGCCACCGCCGTGGCGAGCGCGAAGGCGGCCGCCCAGGAGTGGCGCTCGGCGTCGCTGTCGCGCCGCTCGGCCGTCCTGTTCGCCTTCCGCGAGCTGCTGCACGACGGCGCCGACGAGCTCGCCAAGATCGTCACCGCCGAGCACGGCAAGGTGCTGTCCGACGCGCACGGCGAGATCGCGCGGGCCCTGGAGAACGTCGAGTTCGCCTGCGGGGTGCCGCAGCTGCTCAAGGGCGGGTTCAGCGAGCAGGCCGCGACCGGCGTCGACGTGTACTCGATCCGCCAGCCGCTCGGCGTCGTCGCCGGCATCACCCCGTTCAACTTCCCGGCCATGGTGCCGCTCTGGATGGCCGCCAACGCCATCGCCTGCGGCAACGCGTTCGTCCTGAAGCCGTCGGAGAAGGACCCGTCCGCGTCGATGTGGCTGGCCGCGAAGTGGAAGCAGGCCGGGCTGCCGGACGGCGTGTTCACCGTCGTGCACGGCGACAAGGAGGCCGTCGACGCCCTGCTGACCCACGACGACGTCGCCGCGGTCAGCTTCGTCGGCTCCACGCCGATCGCCCGCTACATCTACGAGACCGGCACCACGCACGGCAAGCGCGTGCAGGCGCTGGGCGGGGCCAAGAACCACATGCTCGTGCTGCCCGACGCCGATGTCGAGATGGCCGCCGACGCCGCAGTCTCCGCCGCCTACGGCGCGGCCGGTGAGCGCTGCATGGCGATCTCGGTGGCTGTCGCCGTCGGCGACGTCGGCGACCCGCTGGTCGATGCGATCGCGGCTCGCCTCCCCAAGCTCCGGGTCGGCAACGGCGCCGACCCGGACTCCGAGATGGGCCCGCTCATCACCCGCGAGCACCGGGACAAGGTGGCCGGCTACATCGCCTCCGGCGCGTCCTCGGGGGCGGCGGTCGTGGTGGACGGGCGCGAGGCCGACGTCCCGTCCGACGGGTTCTTCCTCGGCACGACGCTGCTCGACAACGTGACGCCGGAGATGGAGGTCTACCGGGACGAGATCTTCGGCCCGGTCCTCTGCGTGGTGCGGGCCGAGACCTACGACGAGGCGCTCGCGCTCATCAACGCCAACCAGTTCGCGAACGGCGTCGCGATCTTCACCCGTGACGGCGGCGCGGCCCGGCAGTTCCAGTTCGACGTCGAGGTCGGCATGGTCGGCATCAACGTGCCGATCCCGGTGCCGGTCGCGTACTACTCGTTCGGCGGGTGGAAGGCCTCGCTGTTCGGCGACACCCACATGTACGGGCCCGAGGGCATCAACTTCTACACGCGCGGGAAGGTCGTCACGTCTCGCTGGCCCGATCCGGCCACGTCCGTGATCGACCTCGGATTCCCCCGCACCCGGTGATGAGCGGGTTTGCACCCGCGGGCGCCGCTATCGCGGCGCCGCGGGCGCGCGTTAGCGATGTTTCCGGGTGCAAACCTCAGGAAGGATGTTCATGAGCAACCCGCTGGCCGGCATTGCGTCGGACAAGGGCACCGTCAAGGCACTGGACACGGCGCACGTGTTCCACTCGTGGTCGGCGCAGGCGCTGATCGACCCGCTGCCGATCGCGTCGGCGCAGGGCTCGTACTTCACCGACTACGACGGCAACCGCTACCTCGACTTCTCCTCGCAGCTGGTGAACGTCAACATCGGCTACCAGCACCCGAAGCTGATCGCGGCGATCCAGGAGTACGCGGCGAGGATGACGACCATCCAGCCGGCGTTCGCCAACGACGCGCGCAGCGAGGCCGCCCGGCTGATCTGCGAGCTGGCCCCGGGCGATCTGAACCGGATCTTCTTCACCAACGGCGGCGCCGAGGCGACCGAGAACGCGATGCGGATGGCCAAGCTGCACACCGGCCGGCACAAGGTGCTCGCCGCCTACCGCAGCTACCACGGCGCCACGGCCGGCGCGATCACGATGACCGGCGACCCGCGGCGCTGGGGGGCCGAGCCGGCGATGCCGGGCGTCATCCACTACTGGGGGCCTTACCTCTACCGCTCGGCCTTCCACGCGAGCACGCCGGAGGAGGAGACCGAGCGGGCGCTGCAGCACATGCGCGACCTGCTGATGGTCGAGGGCGCGCACACGGTCGCGGCGATCATCCTCGAGACGGTGGTCGGCACCAACGGCATCCTCGTCCCGCCGCCGGGCTACCTGCAGGGCATCCGCGCCATCTGCGACGAGTTCGGCATCGTGATGATCGCCGACGAGGTGATGGCCGGGTTCGGGCGGTGCGGCGAGTGGTTCGCCGTCGACCACTGGGGCGTCACGCCCGACCTCATCACCTTCGCCAAGGGCGTCAACTCCGGCTACATCCCGCTCGGCGGCGTGCTGATCAACGACGCGATCGACGCGACGTTCCAGGAGCGGGTGTACCCCGGCGGGCTCACCTACTCCGGCCACCCGCTGGCCTGCGCGAGCGCGGTCGCCTCGATCAACATCTTCAAGGACGAGGGGATCATCGAGAACGCGCGCCGGCTGGGCACCGACGTCATCGGCCCGGAACTGGCGAAGATCGCCGACCGGCACCCGTCCGTCGGCGAGGTGCGCGGGCTCGGCGTGTTCTGGGCGGTGGAGCTCGTCCGCGACCGCGCCACCCGGGAACCGCTCGTCCCGTACAACGCCGCCGGCCCGGCCGCCAAGCCGATGAACGAGTTCGCCGCGGCCTGCAAGCAGCGCGGCATGTGGCCGATGACCCACTTCAACCGCACGCACGTGGTGCCGCCCTGCACGGCCACCGAACAGGAAGTCCGCGAGGGCCTCGCCGTCCTCGACGAGGCGCTCGACGTCGCCGATTCGTACTACACCGGGAGCTGAACCGCATGACAGTCGTACGGGCCGCTGTTACCCAGGTCGCCTGGACCGGCGACAAGGAGACGATGATCAAACGGCACGAGGAGCTGGCACGGGACGCGGCGGCCGACGGCGTGCAGGTCATCGGATTCCAGGAGCTGTTCTACGGGCCGTACTTCGGCATCGTCCAGGACCAGAAGTACTACTCCTACGTCGAGACGATCCCCGGCCCGACGGTCGAGCGGTTCCAGGCCCTGGCCAAGGAGCTGAACCTCGTCATCGTCCTGCCGATCTACGAGGTCGAGAACGAGGGCGAGTACTACAACACCGCCGCGGTCATCGACGCCGACGGCTCGCTGCTCGGCAAGTACCGCAAGCACCACATCCCGAACCTGCCGCAGTTCTGGGAGAAGTTCTACTTCCGCCCCGGCAACCTCGGCTACCCGGTCTTCAACACCGCCGTCGGCCGGGTCGGCGTCTACATCTGCTACGACCGGCACTTCCCCGAGGGGTGGCGCGAGCTCGGCCTCAACAACGCCCAGATCGTGTTCAACCCGTCGGCCACCAAGCCCGGCCTGTCGAACCGGCTCTGGGACATCGAGCAGCCGGCCGCCGCCGCGAACAACCAGTACTTCATCGCCGCGAACAACCGGATCGGCCGCGAGTACGAGGAGTTCGGCGAGGACGCCGTCACCTTCTACGGCACGTCCTACTTCGTCGACCCGCGCGGCAACTTCGTCGGCGAGCGCGCCTCGCAGGACAAGGAGGAGCTGCTCACCCGCGACCTCGACTTCGAGGAGATCACCCGGGCCCGCAACGACTGGCAGTTCTACCGCGACCGCCGCCCGGAGTCCTACACGAAGACCGTGATGCCGTAATGCGCCTGACATCGCCGACCGGCGACAGTGGGGCGTCGTCGACCGCGAGGGAGGACGTTCTTCGATGACCACGCTGATCAAGGGCGGCACGGTGGTGTCCGCCACCGGCTCGTCGCTCGCGGACGTGCTGGTCGACGGCGAGACGATCGCGGCCGTGCTCGCGCCCGGCTCGACCGCGCTCGGCCCGATCAACGCCGACACCGTCATCGACGCCACCGGTAAGTACGTGATCCCCGGCGGAATCGACGGCCACACGCACATGGAGATGCCCTTCGGCGGCACCCAGGCGTCGGACACGTTCGAGACCGGCACCCGCGCCGCCGCGTGGGGCGGCACCACGACGATCGTCGACTTCGTCGTGCAGGCCCACGGGCAGCGCGTCCAGGACCAGGTCGCGCTCTGGCACGACAAGGCCGCCGGCAACTGCGCGATCGACTACGCCTTCCACCAGATCATCGGCGAGGTCGACGCCGAGTCGCTCAAGGCGATGGACGAGCTGATCGGCGAGGGCATCACCAGCTTCAAGCTGTTCATGGCCTACCCCGGCGTCTTCCTGTCCAGCGACGGCCAGATCGTGCAGGCCATGCAGACCGCGGCCGGCAACGGCGGGCTGATCATGATGCACTGCGAGAACGGGTCGGCCATCGACGTCCTGGTGCAGCAGGCCCTCGAGCGAGGCGACACCGACCCGTACTTCCACGGGATCACCCGCCCGTGGCAGGCCGAGCAGGAGGCCACGCACCGCGCGGTCATGCTGGCCGACCTCACCGGCGCGCCGCTCTACGTCGTGCACGTGTCGGCCAAGCAGGCCCTGGGTCGCATCGCCGAGGCCCGCAACGCCGGCCAGAACGTCTTCGGCGAGACCTGCCCGCAGTACCTCTACCTGTCGCTGGAGGAGCAGCTCGGCGCGCAGGGTCCGGAGTGGGGCAGCTTCGAGGGTGCGAAGTGGGTCTGCTCGACACCGCTGCGGGCGCGGGCCGAAGGGCACCAGGATGCGCTGTGGAAGTACATCAACACCGGCGACGTCACCACTGTCTCCACCGACCACTGCCCGTTCTGCATGAAGGACCAGAAGGACATGGGGATCGGCAACTTCGCCAAGATCCCCAACGGCATCGGCTCGGTCGAGCACCGGATGGACCTGCTCTACCAGGGCGTCCACGACGGCCGCATCTCGCTCGAGAAGTGGATCGACGTCTGCTGCACGACGCCGGCGCGCATGTTCGGCCTCTACGGCAAGAAGGGCGTCATCGCCCCGGGGGCCGACGCCGACATCGTCGTCTACGACCCGAACGGCCACACGTCCATCGGCCTCGGCAAGTCCCACCACATGAACATGGACTACTCGGCCTGGGAGGGCTACGAGATCGACGGCCACGTCGACCTCGTGCTGTCCCGCGGGACGGTCATCAAGGACGAGTCCGGCTACATCGGCACCAAGGGTCACGGCGCGTTCGTGAAGCGCGGCCTGTCGCAGAACCTGATCTGAGGTGCGGCGAGTGAGCATCGCAGCGAGCGCCAGCGAGCGAGGAGCGGAGCGAGCATGCGATGAGCGCTCGCGCGAAGAGCGGGGTGGATGAGTGGAATTCGGGGTAGTGCTGCAGAACGACCCGCCCGCGTGGCGGATCGTCGAGTTCGCCCGCCAGGCGGAGATCCTCGGCTTCACGCACGTGTGGGCGTTCGACTCCCACCTGCTGTGGCAGGAGCCGTACGTCATCTTCAGCCAGATCCTGTCCAACACCCGCCGGGTGACGGTCGGGCCGATGGTGACCAACCCGGCCACTCGCGACTGGACCGTGACCGCCTCGCTGTTCGCGACGCTGAACGAGATGTTCGGCAACCGGACGATCTGTGGCATCGGCCGGGGCGACTCGGCCGTCCGGGTGATCAACGGGGCGCCGGTGACGCTGGCGACGCTGCGCGAGTCGATCCAGGTGATCCGGGCCCTCGCCCGCGGCGAGCAGGCCGAGTACAAGGGCACCAAGCTGCAGTTCCCCTGGTCGAAGGGCTCGGAGCTGCCGATGTGGGTGGCCGCCTACGGCCCGAAGGCGCTCGCCCTGACCGGCGAGGTCGCCGACGGGTTCATCCTGCAGCTGGCCGACCCCGACATCGTCGAGTGGTCGATCGCCGCGGTGCGCCAGGCCGCCGCCGACGCCGGCCGGGACCCGGCCGCGGTGACGATCTGCGTGGCCGCGCCGGCCTACGTCACCGACGGCTCGGCCGAGCACCTGCAGCACGGCCGCGACCAGTGCCGGTGGTTCGGCGGCATGGTCGGCAACCACGTCGCCGACATCGTGGCCCGTTACGGCGCGGATGGCGCCGCGGTGCCGAAGGCGCTGAGCGAGTACATCGCCGGCCGGCAGGGCTACGACTACAACCAGCACGGCAAGGCCGGCAACACGCACGCCGACTTCGTCCCCGACGAGATCATCGACCGGTTCTGCCTCATCGGCCCGGTCGAGGCGCAGGTCGAGCGGCTGCAGCAACTCGAGGGTCTGGGCGTCGACCAGTTCGCGCTCTACCTCCAGCACGACGAGAAGTCCGAGACGCTCGCGGCCTACGGCGACAAGGTGCTGCCCGCGGTGAACGTCCGCAAGGCCGCCAAGGAATGAGCGAGGCATGAATCGACGGGTCGGCCGCTGGGCCGGACGCGCCCTGCTCGTCACGCTCGGCCTGGTGGCGCTCGGTGCCGTCTGGGAGGCGTACAAGTCGTGGGGGCCGACCGACGGGGTGAAGCTCTTCGGCGCCCGGATCCTGCCCCGCACGACCGACGCCGCGATGCCGCACCTGTCCAAGATCTGGCACGCGTTCGGGGCCAAGGAGGTCGGCGGCGCGATCACCTTCGGGCCGTCCAAGACCGTCTTCGAGTCCGTGCTCGACGCGGCTGGCCACACGCTGCGCTGGGCCGGCGCCGGCTTCGCGATCGGGGTCGTCGTCGGCCTGCTGCTGGCCCTGCTGATGGACCGCCTCGTCCTGGCCGAGCGGGCCCTCATGCCCTACGTCGTGCTCAGCCAGACCGTGCCGCTCATCGCGCTCGCGCCGCTCGTAACCAAGTGGGGCCAGGGGTCGAAGATCGGCTCCTTCGAGTGGCAGCCGTGGATGTCGGTCGCGGTCATCGCGGCCTACCTGGCGTTCTTCCCGGTCGCCGTCGGCATGGTCCGGGGGCTCAAGTCGCCGAGCGCGGTGCACGTCGACTACTTCCGCTGCTCGGCGGCGGGCTGGTGGAACACCCTCGTCCGGCTCAAGCTGCCGGCCTCGGTGCCCTACCTCGTGCCGTCGCTGCGCCTGGCCGCGGCCGGGGCGGTCATCGGCACGATCGTCGCCGAGATCTCGACCGGCCTCGACGGAGGAATCGGCCGGCTCATCATCACGTACTCGCAGCAGGCGACGGGCGACCCGTCCCGCGTCTACGCCGCCGTCATCGGCGCGGCCGGCCTGGGCCTGTTCGCCGCGGCCGTCGTCACCGTGTTCGACGCCGCCCTGTGGCGCTACCACCGAGGAGCAAGCAGTAGATGACCCAGCCGGACGAGCAGGTTCCGACCGCGGCCGTCGAACTCAGCGGCGTCAGCAAGACCTTCGCCGTGCGCCGCGGCTCGGTCGTGGCCCTGCAGGACATCAACCTGACGATCGAGCGCGGCGAGTTCGTGTCGCTGATCGGGCCGTCCGGCTGCGGCAAGTCGACGCTGCTGCGGATCATCGCCGACCTGCTGCAGCCGAGCGCCGGGGCGGTGCAGGTCAACGGCAAGCCGGCCCGCCGCGCCCGGCTCGACCAGGACTACGGCATCGCGTTCCAGCAGGCCGGATTGCTCGACTGGCGCACCGTCCTGGCCAACATCGAACTGCCGCTGGAGCTGCACGGCGTCGACCGCAGCAAGCGCAAGGCCCGGGCGATGGAGCTGATCGAGCTCGTCGGGCTGGCCGAGTTCGCGAATCAGCGCCCGCCGCAGCTCTCCGGCGGCATGCAGCAGCGGGTCGCGATCGCCCGGTCGCTGGCCGAGAGCCCGACCCTGCTGCTGATGGACGAGCCGTTCGGCGCCCTCGACGAGATGACCCGGGAGCGGATGCAGAACGAGCTCGTCCGGATCGCCGGCGAGACCGGGGCCGCGGTCGTGTTCGTCACCCACTCGATCCCGGAGGCGGTCTTCCTCTCCGACCGGGTCATCGTCATGTCGCCCCGCCCGGGCCGGATCGCCGACGTCATCCCCGTCGAGCTCGGCGCGCGCACCGACGACACCCGCGAGGCCCCGCCCTTCTACGCTGCGATCACCCAGGTCCGCGAGGCGCTGCGCGGCCGGCCGGTGCCCGAGACCGTCGAGGTGGCGGCCACCGCCCACGACCCCGCCCAGGGCGCCCTGTGACGCCGGCCCTCCGCCGGGTCGCCGGGCAGCTGCTGCCGCCGCTGCTGTTCGGCGTGCTCTTCCTGATCGCGTGGCAGACGTTCGTCCGGGTGGCCGACGTCCGCAGCTACGTGCTGCCCGCGCCGACCGACATCTGGTCGTCGACCGTCGACGCGCACTCGCGCATCATCACGGCGGCCGAGAACAGCGGGCTCAACGCGCTCGTCGGGCTGCTGGTGGGGACGGTCGGCGGCGTGCTGCTCGCGGCGCTGGCCACCCGGCTGCCGGTGATCGGCGGGGCGATCACGCCGCTGGTCGCCGCGCTCGCCGCGGTGCCGATCGTCGCCGTGGCCCCGCTGCTGAACAACATGTACTCGCCGCTGTCGCCGCTGCCCCGGCGCGAGGTCGTGGCGATCAGCGCGTTCGTCCCGGTCTTCATCAACGTGGCCCGCGGACTGTCCCAGCTGAGCGCCGTCCACCGCGAGCTGATGCACAGCTACGCGGCGTCCGGCACCGCGATCCTGCGCACGATCCGGATCCCGAACGCGATGCCGTACTTCTTCACCGGCCTGCGGGTCGCGTCGTCGCTCGCGGTGATCGCGGCCGTCGTCAGCGAGTACTTCGGCGGCCTGCAGGACGGCCTCGGCTCCCGCATCACCTCCTCGGTCGGGGCGACGGACTACCCGGCCGCCTGGGCGTCGGTCCTCGGTGCGGTGATCCTCGGCCTGCTCTTCTACGTCGGGGCACTCGTGCTCGAACGCCTCGTGCTCGGCCGGCGCGCGGTGCCGGTGACGTGACCCCACGACCCACACTCGTCGGCAACGCGGCCGCGATCAGGTAACGGACACCCACCAGGAGGGCAACCGATGGGCAAGCTCAACCGAAGGATCCTCGCCGGCGTGACGGCGATGGTCGCCGTCGCGGGGCTGGCAGCGTGCAGCAGCAGTGGCGGGAACAAGGGCAGCAGCTCCGGCGCCAATCCGCCCGCCGGCGGCAGCAGCAGTGCGAGCGCGAAGAAGGTCGACGTCACGCTGCAGTTGCAGTGGGTGACCCAGGCCCAGTTCGCGGGCTACATCGCCGCCTTCGCCAAGGGCTTCTACGCCCAGCAGGGCATCAACCTGAAGATCGTCCCGGCCGGTACCGACACCGTGCCGCAGACGACGGTCGACGACGGCGGCTCGGCCGACTTCGCGATCGCCTGGGTGCCCAAGGCGCTCCAGTCGCGTGAGAAGGGCGCGAACATCACCGACGTCGGTCAGGTGTTCCAGCGCTCGGGCACGCTGCAGATCTCGTTCAAGGACAAGAACATCACCGACCCGGCCCAGCTGAAGGGCAAGACGGTCGGTGACTGGGGCTTCGGCAACGAGTACGAGCTCTTCGCCGGCATGACTAAGGCCGGCCTCAACCCGGGCAAGGACGTCAAGATCGTCCAGCAGCAGTTCGACATGAACGCGTTCCTCGCCGGCGACATCGACGCCGCCCAGGCGATGATCTACAACGAGTACGCCCAGGTGCTCGAGGCGAAGAACCCGAAGACCGGCAAGCTCTACCAGCCATCCGACCTCAACGCGATCAACTGGAACGACGTCGGCACCGCGATGCTGCAGGACGCCATCTGGGCCAACACCACGAAGCTGAAGGACCCCGCCTTCCAGGCCACCACGGTCAAGTTCCTGACCGCGAGCTACCAGGGTTGGATCTACTGCGCGAGCCACGCCGCGGAGTGCCGCGACGACGTGGTGAAGGCCGGGTCGAAGCTCGGCGCCAGCCACCAGCTGTGGCAGACCAACGAGGTCAACAAGCTGATCTGGCCGTCGCCGCAGGGCATCGGCATGGTCGACAAGGCCGCGTGGGACCGCACCGTCCAGGTGGCGCTCAAGACCAAGAACGCCGACGGCGCGACGGTGCTGAAGGCGGCGCCGACCGGTGAGGCGTACACGAACCAGTTCACCGAAGAGGCGCTGACGAACCTGAAGAAGATGGGGCTGGACACGACCGGCGCGAACTTCAAGCCGATCACCGTCACCCTGAACCCCGGCGGCAGCTGAGGCAGCCACCTCCCGCGACTTTGACCCTCTTGGGCCCGCTGGGCTGCCCCTCCAGCGGGCCGTGCGGGGTCAAAGTCGCGGGTCAGCGGGCACCATGGACGCATGTCGCTGGATCTGCGCGCCCGGCTCGGGGCCCGGCTGTTCGAACGCGTCGCGGGGCGGGACGGGCCGCAGCACCGCGCGCGGATCCACCGCGCCCCGGGCGAGCGCTGGTTCGCCGAGGACCGGCCGATCCGGCGGGTGCACGGCGACTCGTCGATGTTCGTCGGTGGGCTGCGGGCGTTGCTGCTCCAGTCGCTGCACCCGCTGGCGATGGCCGGGGTCGCCGGGCACTCCGGATTCCGCGGCGACCCGTGGGGCCGACTGCAGCGCACGAGCTACTTCCTGGCCGTGACGACGTTCGGCCGGGCTTCTGACGCCCAGGCGACCATCGACCGCATCCGCGCCATCCACGAGCGGGTGCGCGGGACGGCGCCGGACGGCCGCCCGTACGCCGCGTCGGACCCGCACCTGCTCAAGTGGGTGCACGTGGCCGAGGTCGACAGCTTCCTCGACGCCCACCTCCGCTACGGCGCCGCGCCGCTGTCGCCGGCCGACCAGGACGGGTACGTCGCCGACACGGCCCGGGTTGCGCGGGCACTCGGCGTCATCGATCCGCCGACGACCGTGGCCGGCTTGCACGCACAGCTCGACGCGTACCGGCCGGAGCTGCAAGGCACTGCCGAGGCGCGGGCGGCGGCCCGGTTCCTGCTCGTCCGGCCGCCGATCCCGGTCGCGGCCCGGCTCCCCTACGCGGTGCTCGGGTCGGCCGCCGTCGCGTCCCTGCCGGTATGGGCCCGCTGGCCGCTGCGGCTGCCCTACGTCCCGATCGTCGAGGCGACCGTCGTCCGCGCCGGTGGCGCCGGGGTGGTCCGGACGCTGCGCTGGATCACGGCGCCGGCGGCCTGAGCGTCAGGTACGCACGCAGCCGGCGACGACCGCCTCCGGGTCGTCGAACCACACGCCGCCGGAGCCGAGGTAGCGGAAGCGCAGTTCCTGCCCGGCCGGGACGGTGACCGTGACGCTGCGCGTGCCGTTGCTGCGCCGCACGAGCTTGTGCGCGCCCGGCTTCCAGGCGTTGAAGTCGCCGACGGCCGACACCGGCCCGTCGTGCACGTCGTCGGGGAGGACGAACTGGATCTTGGCCGTGCCGGACTTGCGGTCGGTGTTCACGCGAATGGCCATCTGCGGTTCCTTTGCCGAGTGCTCGCTCCGCACCGGGCTTGGCGGGCGATGCGTGCACCGTAGGTGTCGTGCCGCGGCGCCGCCGGGGCGACACGCGCGAGTTTGCTTGCTTGTAACCCGGCGGGGTGCCGGTTGGCCCGGCGGGCGCGTCCGACAGACTGGTCGGCGGTGCCGGGTGGAGGGGAGCTGCAGATGAGCAAGGACGTCGCCGAGCGATTGCTGCACGCGCAGGTGGCGTGGGCCGTCGGGGAGCTCTCCGGCCCGCGGCTTGCCGAGGTGCTCGCCCGCGACGTCGACGACCTGCTCGAGCTGGCCGACGACCTGGCCGTCGCGGACGCCGTCGATGCCGAGCTGGTCAAAGGCGTGCTGCGGCGCGCGGTCGAGCGGATCGGGGCCGGGCCGATCATCGAGGACCTGGTGGTGGCCTTCTCCGACGCGCTGTACGACCTCGCGGCCGGCGAGGAGCACCGCCTGGGTGACGTCGTCGGGCGCGATCCGGTCGAGACGCTGATCGAGAAGGTGCTGTCGATGCCGCGGCTGCACGACCGGGCCATGGACCGGATGGCCGAGAGCCCGCTCGTCGCCACCGTCGCCGCCCGGTTCGTCAGCAAGATCGTGAGCGACTTCGTGGCGCAGAACCGGCAGCTCGCCGAGAAGCTGCCGGGCGCGAAGTCGCTGTTCTCGCTCGGGACGAGCGCGGCCAACCGGGTGCGCAACGTGTCGATCATCGGTGACGCGGCCGAGCGCGGGACGCAGATGGCGATCCGCCGGACGAACAGCGCGATGAAGGACCTGATCAAGGAGGCCCCGCTCAAGGGTGCGGCGCTCGAGATCTGGGACCTGCACGCGGAGGAGCCGGTGAGCGAGCTGCGCAAGTACCTGAGCCAGCAGGACCTGCGCGAGCTGGCGCTGATCGTGCACGAGATCCTGGTGTCGGCGCGGAGCACCGACTACGTCAGCGCGGCCCTCGACGAGTGCGTGGACGTGTTCTTCGAGCGCTACGGCCCGCGCTCGGTGGCGTCGCTGTTGCCGGAACTTGGCGTGACGCGCGACGACCTCGTCGAGGAGCTGCAGCAGCTGGTGCCGCCGATGGTCGAGGCGGCCGCCGCGCAGGGGCGGCTGGACGCGCTCGTGCGGGCGCGGCTGGCGCCGTTCTTCGCCTCGCAGGACGTGCGGGCGATCCTCGCCGGCGAGGCGCCGAAGGCGGCGGCCAAGAAGGCGGCGCCGAAACCGGCGAAGAAGGCCCCGGCCAAGTCCTCCTGACCGATCAGGTCGCGGCGGTCACCTCGACCGGGATCCCGTTGAGCACGGCCGTCCCGCTCGGCTCGTCCAGCAGCCGGTCGTCGGCGAGCAGGTTCGAGTTGACCCCGGCGTGCGCGGCCGCGACGGCCCCGCGGGTCCCGTCCAGCCCGTGGCCCCAGCCGTGCGGGATCGACACCACGCCCGGGCGCAGCGCGTCGGTCACCTCGACCGGCACCGTCACCGTGCCCGTCCGCGAACTGATCCGGGCCAGGCCGCCGTCGACGAGCCCGAGCTTCTCCGCGTCGTGCGGATGCAGCTGCGCGGTGCACCGGTTACCGCCACCGACCAGCGGCGCCACGTTGTGCATCCACGAGTTGTTCGACCGCAGCTGCCGCCGTCCGATCAGCACGTACTCGGCCGGCGCGCTGTCGAGCGCGGCGACCAACCGCGGCAGGTCGGCCACGATCGCCGGGGCGGCGAGTTCGATCCGCCCGCTCGGCGTCCCCAGCACGTCGGGGATCCGCGGCTGCAACGGTCCGAGGTCGAGTCCGTGCGGCGCCGCCTCGAGGTCGGCGAGGGTCAGGTCGTACGGACCCGCCCGCAGCATCAGGTCGACCAGCCGGGCCGGGCCCCGCCGGGAACCGGCCACCGTGCCGTCGAGGCCGGACCGCTGCGCCGCCTGGGCGGCGACGAAGTCGTCGATCGCGGCAACGTCGGCGTCCGGGCCCTGGCCGGTGGCGACGCCGACGAGGCGCAGCAGCGTCTCCCACTCCTGCGGCAGGTCGGTCTCGAGCACGGCCGGCGACCAGTTCGCGACGTTGCGGACGGAGAGCTGGTAGAAGACGAGGTCGAAGTGGTCGCGCGCGAGCGGGGCCGGTCCCGGCAGGATCACCTCGGCGTGCCTCGACGTCTCGTTCAGGTACACGTCGAGCGAGATCATGAAGTCGAGCGCGTCCAGCGCCTCGGCGAGTCGGCCGGCGTTCGGCGTGCTCACGCAGGGGTTGCCGCCGACGGTGATGAGCGCCCGGACCTGCCCCTCCCCCGGCGTCAGGATCTCGTCGGCCAGCGTCGCCACCGGCAGCTCACCCATCACCTCGGGCAGGTTGCGCACCCGGCTGCGCCACCGGCCGTGTACGAACCCGCGCCGCCGCGCGGGCGCCGCGTTGGTCTGCCCCGCGACGGCGAGCGGGAACATCGCCCCGCCCTCGCGGTCGAGGTTGCCGGTGAGCACGTTGAGCACGTCGACGAGCCAGCTCGCGAGCGTGCCGAATTCCTGGACGGTGGTGCCGATCCGCCCGTACACCGCGGCGCGGTCGGCGGCGGCCAGCTCGCGGGCGAGCGCCGTGATCACCGGCGCCTCCACGCCGACGGACGCGGCGACCGCGGCCGGGGTGAACGGCGCGACGAGCGTCGCCACCTCGTCCACCCCGCTCACGTGCCCGTCGAGGTGCCGCAGGTCCACGAGTCCTTCGGCGAAGAGGACGTTCGCCAGCGCGGCGAGCAGCAGCGCGTCGCTGCCCGGCCGGATCGCGAGGTGCTGGTCGGCGGCCTCGGCCGTGAGCGTCCGCTTCGGGTCGACGACGACGATCCGCCCGCCCCGCGCGCGGATCGCCTTGAGCCGTCCGCGCATGTCGGGAGCGGTGAGCAGGCTGCCGTTCGAGACCAGGGGGTTGGCGCCGAGCAACAGCAGGAAATCGGTGCGGTCGACGTCCGGGATCGGGATCGTCAGGCCGTCACCGAACAGGTACCCGGACGAGAAGTGCTTGGGCACCTGATCGACCGAGCCGGCGGTGTAGACGTTCTGCGTGCCCAGCGCCTTCCACAGCACCCGGCCGTACAGCAGCGAGCCGAGGTTGTGCGCCCCCGGATTGCCGATGTAGGCCGCGACCGCGTTGTCGCCGTGCTCGGCCCGGATCGCCGGCAGCCGGCGAGCGATCTCGGCGAACGCCTCGTCCCAGGTGGCTTCGACGAGGACCCCGTCGCGTTTGACCAGCGGTGAGCGCAGGCGATCCGGGTCCTCGTGCAGTGCCTTGATCGAGGCGCCCTTCGGGCAGATGAAGCCGTGGGAGAACGCATCGTCCTTGTCGCCGCGCACGCCTTCGATGCGTCCGCCGGCCAGCCCGACCGTCAGCCCGCAGGTGGCCTCGCACAACGGGCACGTCACATACGCAGTCGCCATGCCGGGATCGTATGCCGTCCGTACGACGGCACGAATGCCGTTATTGCGGACGCCCCGGACCGCCGCCCGGAGAAGGCGCGCCAGGAAGGCGCCACACCCGCCGGGCGGGTCTAGCGTCGGATCCCCACTGTGCTGTCGGAGCCGCTGTCGGAGGCGAGCATGGAATTCATCCAGATCATGGAAGCGACGACGTCCGACCCCGAGGCGATGTTCGCGGCGGACCGGGAGTGGGAAGGGGCGACGGAAGGCAAGCGCACCGCCCGTCGGTCGATCGTCACGAGAGACCGCAACAACCCCAACCGGTACGTCATCGTCGTGTTCTTCGACTCCTACGAGTCCGCGATGGAGAACTCGGCGCTGCCCGAGACCCAGGCGCTCGCCGGCGAGATGGCCGCCGCGCTGGACGCGCCGATGGTGTTCCACGACCTGGACGTGCTGCAGGACCGGTCGTAGATCCGTCCTGTGGACAACCGGGGTCGCGGCCCCGGACGGACGCAGACTGTCGGGCATGACTCCTCCACCGCCGTACACCGTGGTCCGCACGCCGGCCGAACTTCTCGCCATGTGGCAGGGGTTGATGGGCGCCGGCGGCTTCTCCGTGCGCAGCATCTGGCTGGTCTTCTTCGACGACCGGTCCCGCATGCAACCGGTCGTCGTGCCGATCGACGACCTCCCGCTCGAACCCGACCCGCAGCTGATCGAGAACCTGGTCGGCGTCGTGCGCGGGCTCGCCGACAACGACGCGGCGGCCACCGTCGCCCTGCTGATCTCGCGGGACGGGCCGGCGGCGATGACGGCGTCGGACCGGCGCTGGGCCCGGGCGTTGCGGGCCGCCTTCGACCCCGCGATCGCGCCCTGGCCGCTGCACCTCGCGACCCGTGACCAGGTCCGCGTCTTTGCCCCGGACGATCTGATCGCCGCCTGAGCGGGTGACGGGTCGGCGAAAACTGTCGGACCCCCGCGCGATGCTCTCCCCCTTCGAGCAAGGGGGCGTCGATGAGCCAGACGCAGTCGATCCGGTCGCACGTCGAGGTACTGCTCCAGCAGCAGTGGGGGGTCTGCCGGGTGCTGACCGATCCCGAGGGCGACTACCCGTTCCGGCAGGGGACGGCCGCCTGCTGGGTCTCGGTGCTGGACGTCGAGCCACCGATGGTGCGGGTCTTCGCCCACGCCGCCTTCGGGCTCAAGCCCACGCTGGCGTTGCTGCGCGAGCTCAACGAGCTCCAGCACCGCGCGCTCAGCGCAGCGGTCGAACTCTGCGGCGACGCGGTCGTGGTGTCGCAGACGATCAGCCCGATCGGCCTCACCCAGCCGGTGCTCGGGCAGGCGCTCGAGGCCGTCGCGACCCTTGCCGACGACATCGGTCCGTTGCTGGCGGCGATGTTCGACGGCTCGACGCCGTTCCCGCTCGAGGTGCCGGACCAGGAGGACGCGACGTGACCGACGAACGTCGCGGATCCGGGAAGAACCACATCTTGACGGCGAAAGTTCAGCGAGCGAACAATCGGGGCATCCTGCTCGCTGCCGTGTCGAGGAGTGCCCCATGCCCGCGTTAGCCACCCGCGCCCTGCTCGTCGCCGGCGCCGCCGTCGTCACCGTGGCCGGTCTGGTGACCGCGCCGGCCGCGGCCCACCCGAGCGCACCGTCGGCGGCGACGGCTCCGGGGGCGCCTGGCGCACTGTCCCGGTTCGACCTGGCCCGCAAGGCCTGCGTCGGCACCGCCCGTAACCGCACGTCCAAGGTGTGGTTCACCGTGGCCGGTGGCGTGCTCTCCGATGTCTACGAGCCGACCATCGACAACACCGACGTCCAGTCGCTGCAGTACGTCGTCACCGATGGCTCGACCTTCACCGATCTGCAGCAGCGCGACACGACCTACACCGTGCACGCCGACCGGACGGGCATGGCCTGCACCGTCACCTCGACGAGCAAGCAGCACGGCTACCAACTCGTCACGACCTACGTGACCGATCCGGCCCGCGACAGCGTCGTCATGCACACCTCGCTGCGACAGTGGAGACAGTGGAGACAGTGGAAGCACGGCAGGCCGCTGTCGGTCTACGCCCGGCTCGACGCGCACGTGAACGGCAACGGCGGCGGGGGCAGCGTCAACGGCGGGGGCGACGACGGCACGGTCGGGGCGTCCGGGGTCCCGGTGATCGGCGACCCGCACACCGTCACCCAGGCTGCGAACCGTGACTACGGGCAGCCGACCTACATGGCGCTCGACGCCACGTCGCTGCGCGGCGCGTCGGTCGGGTACGCCGACTCGTCCTCCGACGGCCTCACCCAGCTCGACGCGACCCACCGGCTCGCCACCCGCTACACCGCCGCGCCGAACGGGCACGTCGTCGCCACCGCCGACGTCACCCCGCACCACGGGTCGACCACGCTCGCCCTCGGCTTCGGCCGGACGGCCGGCGGCGCCGTCCACACCGCCGCGGCGTCCCTGCACACCGCCTTCGCAGCCGTGGCCGCGCACTACCGGCACGGCTGGTACCGCTACGACGCCGGGCTGCGCCGGCCGCGCGAGCACGCCGGCGCCTACTACCTGAGCGCCAACGTGCTCAAGGCGAGTGAGGACAAGACCTTCCCCGGCGCGATCGCCGCCTCGCTGTCGAGCCCGTGGGGCCAGGCCGTCAGCGCCGGCGACCTGCCCGGCGGCAAGCCCGTCTACTTCGGCTCCTACCGCGAGGTCTTCGCCCGCGACCTGTACGAGGCGAGCACCGGCTTGATCGCCGACGGTGACCTCGCGACCGCGCGGGCGGCAACCCGCTTCCTGTTCCTGCGCCAGCAGCAGCTCTCCGGCGAGCTGCCCCGCAACTCGCTGCTCAACGGCAAGGTCGCGCCCGACACCGGCGGCGATCAGCTCGACGAGACGGCCTACCCGATCCTGATGGCCTACCTGACCGGGCTGGGCTCGGACGCCACGCTCTACCAGCAGCACATCGTGCCAGCCGCCGACTTCCTGGTCGCCCACGGGCCGTCCTTCGGCGTCGAGCGGTGGGAGGAGCAGTCCGGCTACTCGCCGTCCACGATCGCGGCCGAGATCTCCGGGCTGACTGCCGCGGCGGTGATCGCCGCCCGCCAGCACGACACCTCCCGGGCCCGGCTCTACCAGGCTGTGGCCGACGAGTTCCAGCGCTCGGTCAAGGGCTGGACGGTCACCACGCACGGCCCGTACTCGAGCGACCCGTACTTCCTGCGGCTGTCCCGCACCGGGGACCCGAACGCCGACATCAGCTACGGCCTGGGCAACGGCAGTGTGACCGCCGACCAGAAGTCGGTCGTCGACGGTGGCTTCCAGGATCTCGTCCGCCTCGGCGCCCTGCCGGCCACGGACGCCGACGTCGTCAACTCGCTGAAGGTGCTCGACCGCGTCATCAGCGTCGCGACGCCGACCGGCACCGGGTACTACCGCTACGGCACCTCGACGCCGGGCAGCGAGGACGGCTACGGCGACTGCTACGTCCCCGACCCGACCGACTGCCCCAAGAACGGCCAGCCGTGGCCGACGACGGACAAGGGCAGCGGGCACCTGTGGCCGGTGCTCTCCGGCGAGCGGGCCGAGACCGCGCTCGCCCAGGGCGACACCGCGCTCGCCCACACCCAGCTGTCGTTCATGTTGCGGTCGGCCTCCGGCGTCGGGCTCGTGCCCGAGCAGGTCTGGGAGGACCCGGACGTCCCGGCCGACCCGTACGGCACCGACCCGACGACGGCGTCGATCGGCTTCGCCGACGGCCACCCGGCCGGCTCGGCGGCGCCGCTGACCTGGGCCCAGGCCCAGGAGGTCCGGCTGATCATCGACCTCGGCGCCGGCCGGATCACCGACCGTCCCGACATCACGACGAACCGCTACGTGCGGCACGCGCCGCCGGCGACCGTCCCGGTGACGATCACCGCGCCGTCGGCCAACGCGACCCTGTCCGGTTCGACCGTGGTCACCGGCACGACGACGCCGGGGGCGCACGTCGTGCTCAGCGCGATCGGTACCGACACGAACACGTCGGCGGTACTGTCCACGACCGCGTCGGGCACCGGCGAATTCTCGGTGAGCACGCCGATCGCCTTCGGCACCGACGTCCTCACCGTCACCGCCACGACGGCGGCCGGCACCGGGTACGCGCAGGTCACCGTCCTCGGCGAGCTCGTCGGGGGCACCACCGTGCTCGACGTGACCGATCCGGCCAACGACGACAACGGGCCGGGCACCTACCAGTACCCGACCGACGGCGCGTTCACGGCCGGCTCGTTCGACATCACCCGGTTCCAGGTCCTGACCAAGGACGGCAACGTGTACCTGCGCACGACGCTGCGGGACCTGGCGCCGACCTTCGGCTCGACGCTGGGTGCTCAGCTGCTCGACGTGTTCGTCCACACCCCCAGCGGGACCCCCACCTCGACCGCGGCCCCGTTCGCGTCGCGCAACTACACGATCGCGGCGGCGGACGCCTGGAGCCAGCGGCTGGAGGTGCAGGGTTTCGCGTCACCGGCGTGGCAGAACGCCTCGGGTGATCCGGTCGGGACGGTCACCGGGGTGGTCGCGTCGTTGCTGGCCAAGACGGTGACGATCGTCGTGCCGGAATCGGCGTTCGGCACGCCGGCGTCGGGGTGGACGTTCACACTCGCGCTCACCGGGCAGGACGGCTTCAGCAGCGATCAGGCCCGCGGCTTCGCGCCGACCCCGCAACCGTTCGCGTTCGGCGTCTGCGCGCCCGGCGGCTCGGCGCCGATCTGCAGCGTCGATCCGAACTCGGTGCCGAAGGTGCTCGACACGGTGCCGCCGGCCGGGGTCGCGCAGTCCGACGAACTGGACCCGACCAAGGGGGCGGTGGTGCTGCACGGCGTCCCGGTGCCCTGACCCGGCGGCCCTGGTCCATGTCTTGCTCTTCCCCTCTGGTCCAGTCATTCCTGCCGTCGGAATTTGACTGAACGAGAGGGGTAGGCGCGATGGGTCCCGCCCGGCATGCGGCCGCGGCACCGGTTCAGCCGAAGGTCGAGTGCCGGTCCTGACCGGTGGCGCGGCGGTAGGCGGCGAAGCCGGTGTAGGTGTGCCCGTGCCAGCCGAACTCGGCCGTCGCCGCGCTGCCGCCGACGGCGTGGAACCGGTTGCGGTCGCTGTCGTTGCCGCCCCCGTCGGCCTGCGGCACCGTGCCGTAGACGACGTGCCCGCGGTTCGTCGCCGTGATCGAGTTGTGCGCGAACACCGCGTCGTGCACGTGGTACTGCACGAGCAGCTCCGGTGAGCCGTCGTCGAGCCGGTTGTTCCCGCGCAGGACGTTGTACTCGAAGGTGTTGTTCCACGACGAGCCGGTCTGCACCCCGCCCCAGTCGGCGGCGCCGTTGCAGTACCCGCCGGTCGTGATGCCGGTGAAGAGGCTGCCGGTGATGGTGTTGTGGCTGGTGAGAACGTGGTCGGCCCGGCCCCGCGCGTTCTCGGCCGCCACCTCGATGCCGATGTCGCTGCCGGTCACGCGATTGCCGCTGATGGTGATGTACGCGCCGCCGTCGATGTAGATGCCGTCGGCGCAGTTGCACCACTGCCCGTCCTCCCAGTACGCGGGATTGCCGCGGGACCGGATGCGGGCGACGGTGTTGCCGGCGATGGTGCCGTGCCGGGCCCGGTTGAGCCGGGTGTAGCGGTACTTGCCGGTCAGCGTCTCCTCGAAGCCGATGGCGTCGATGCCGATGTTGTTGTTGTCCTGGATCCGGTTGCCGACGATCGACCAGCCGGTCACGTTGCCGTTCACGACGACCGATTCGCTGGCGCCGAGGTGCAGACCCTCGACGGTGTTGTTGCGGATGCCGAGGTTGTGGATCGACGCGTGCGGGTCGTCGCCGTAGACCGCGATGCCGTGCGCGTTGATGTCGAAGCTGCCGAGCGTCTTGTTGTAGTTGCCGAGGTCGAAGACGCGGTTGCCGTGGATCCGCACGGTCGCGTCGTGGCCGTGCACGTAGATCCCGGCCGGCACGACCCCGCGCCGGGTCGTGCGGTACGCGGTGATCCGCAGGCCGCGGACGGTGACGTCGCGGCTGTTCGCGATCTCCACCAAGGCGCTGAGCCCGGCCGGGGCAGTCAGCCCGGCCCCGGACAATGTCGGGTGCTCGCGGCCGTACGGCCGCATCGTCAGGTCGTGCACCCCGCGCAGCGCGACCCGCTGGTGGTACGTGCCGCCGCGCAGCTCGACCGTCCCGCCCGCGCGCAACCGCCGCACGGCCAGCTGGATCGTGCGCAGCGGGTGCGCGGCCGTGCCGGCGGCGGAGTCCGACCCGGACGGCGACACGACGAGCACGCGGGTCGCTGCGGTGGCGGGGGCCGTCAGCGCCGGCACCGCAGCAAGAGTCAGGACGGTGGCGGCGAGGGCGGGCAGTCGTCTCATTTGATCCCCGTGTTCGCGATCGAGCTGACGAAGAACCGCTGCCCGGCCACGAACAGCAGCAGCACCGGCAGCTGGCTCATCAGCGTGCCGGCCATCAGCACCGGCCAGTTGGTGAAGTGGGCGCTCTGGAAGGTGGCCAGGCCGAGCTGGACGGTCATCTTGTCCGGCGACGAGGTCGCCACCAGCGGCCACAGGAAGTCGTTCCACACCGACAGGAAGGTGAGGATCGCGACCGTGCTGAGCGGCGGCCCCATCAGCGGCAGCAGGACATTGAACAGGATCCGGAGCCGCCCGGCCCCGTCGATGATCGCCGCCTCCTCCAGCTCGACCGGCAGGGTGAGGAAGAACTGCCGCAGCAGGTAGATCCCGAACGGCGCGACCAGGTTCGGCACGATCAGCGCCGGCAGCGTGTCGATCAGGCCGAGGTGCTTGACGATCAACAGCGTCGGGATCATGACGACCTGGAACGGCACCATCAGCGTCGCCAGGATGGCAAGGAATGCGATGTTGCGCCCCGGGAAGCGCAGCCGGGCGAAGGCGTACCCGGCCAGGCTGCAGAACACCACGTTGCTGATCACGCAGGTGGTCGAGACGATCGTGCTGTTGATCAGCCAGCGGCTGAACGGCGACGCCGTCCACGCCTGCACGAAGTTGTGCCACCGCAGGGTCGACGGCAGCCCGGGCGGGAAGCGGCGGGTCTCGGCGAGCGTCGACAGGCTGGTGATCAGCATCCAGATCAGCGGCGCCGCCATCAGCAGCGCGGTCGGGATGAGGACGAGATGCCACCCGGACGGCCGCCGGAACCGCCGCCGGGCCGCCGGATGCGCTTGCTCGAGCGTGGCCATCAGCGGCCGGCCTTCGCCTGGGCCGGATCACGGCCGAACCGCAACTGCACGGCGGTGATGATCACGATGGCGATGAAGAGCACCACCGCGATCGACGCCGCGTAGCCGGCCGCGAAGAACTGGAACGCCTGCTGGTAGAGGTAGTAGACGACGACGGTGGTGGCGTGCAGCGGGCCGCCCTTGGTCGTTGCGTACACCTCGTCGAACAGCTGCAGCGCGTTGATCGTCAGCCAGACGAGCAGAAAGCCGGCGACCGGGCGCAGCAGCGGAACCTGGATGCGCCAGAACGCGCCGCTCTTCGAGCAGCCGTCGATCAGCGCCGCCTCGACGAGATCGCGGGGCACGCTCTGCAGGCCGGCCAGGAAGATCAGCGCACCGAAGCCGACCCATCCCCAGACCGTCATGATCACCACCGCGTACAAGGCCTGGTGCGGCGAGGCGAAGAAGCCGAAGGTCGGCAGCCCGACCTTGCGCAGGCCGGCGTTGATCAGCCCGTAGTCGGGGTCCATCAGCCAGGTGAAGATCACGCCGGTGGCGATCGTCGAGGTGACGACCGGGATGAACACCGCGAGCCGGTAGGCGGTGATGCCGCGGATCCTCCGGTTCAGCGCGGCGGCGGCCAGCAGCGAGAGGATGAGCGTGACCGGCACGAACAGCACGGTGTACACGACCGTGTGGTGCACCGAGTCGCGGAACACCGGGTCGTGCGCCAGGTGCCGGTAGTTGGCCAGCCCGACCCAGCGGGCCGGGGTCTGCAGGTCGCTCTGCTGGAAGGACAGCACGAAGGACCACACCACCGGCACCAGGCCGAAGAGCCCGATCAGCAGGACGCTCGGCGTGATCATCGTCCAGCCGGCGACCGCGTCGGCGCTCCGCCGCGCCGTACGGCGCCGGCGGGGCGCGGCCGCCGGCGCCGGTCGGGGCAGGATCGTGCGCGGCCGGCGCGCGGCCGGGGCCCGTTTGGTGACCGGCGAACTCACGAACCGGCCAGCGCCGCGGCGACCTGACTGCTACCCGCCTTCAGGGCGGCGTCCGGGCTGGTTTGGCCGAGCAGGACGGACTGGACCATCTGCCCGACGGCCGCCGACACCTTCGAATAGGCCGCCAGGTTGGGCCGCACGTGCTTGACGTTGTCGAGGTTGCTGACGAACACCTTCTCGGCCGGGTACTTCGTCAGGAACGTCTGGTACCCCGGCAGCGCCGTCTCGGACTTGCGCAGGGGCAGGTCGCCGGTGTCGATCGCGAACTGCAGGTGCACCTTGGCCGACGTCAGCCAGGTGACGAACTTCCAGGCCGTGTCCGACCGGCTCGACGAGTGGTCGAAGAGCATGTACAGGTCGGGCCCGGAGATCGTCTCGTGGTTGCCCTGGTACCCGGGCAGGTAGGTCACGCCGTACTGGACGTCGGAGTTGATGCTCGACAGGTCCCACGGGCCCGTCCACATCATGGCGACCTTGCCGCTGTTGAACAGGTTGAGGTAGTTGCCGTTGCCGGTGTCGAGGTAGACGGACTTGTCGGTGACGGCCATGTCGTGCAGTTGCTGCAGTGCAGCCCGGCCGGCCGCGTTGTCGAACGCCGGTTTGGTGTTGTCCGGGGTGAGCAGGTCGCCACCGGCCTGCCAGAGCATCGCGAGGAATCGCCAGACGGTGTCCTCGCTGCCGTCGTTCACGTAGGCCCAGCCGTAGCGGTGCGCGCTGCGGTCGGTGAGCTTCTTCGCCGCCGTGCGGAAGTCCTGCCAGCTCCAGTCGTTGGTCGGCACCGGGATGCCGGCCTGGGCGAAGAGCTTCTTGTTGTAGACGAGGCTGAGGTTGTCGACGAGCGCCGGCAGGCCGACGACCTTGCCGCCGACCGTCGCAGCCTTCTGCTCCGAGGGGTAGAAGTCGTTCCAGTCGACGCCGGCGGCCTTGACCTTGCTGGTGAGGTCGACCAGCTTGGGCTGCCGGGCGAGCTGCGCCGCCGACGACCCGAACTCGTAGGCGACGTCCGGGTAGTTGCCGGCCGTGAAGCCGGCGATCGTCTTCTGCAGTGCGCTGTCGTTGCCGCCGTTGAACTGCAGCTTCACCTTCGTCTTCGGGTGGTCCTTGTTCCATTGCGCGGCCAGCTTGGTCAGGGCCTTCGCCTCGACGTCGGTATAGCCGTGGGCGACGGTAATCGTCGACCCGCCACCGGAGCCGCCCGAGCTGCAGGCGGCGGTCAGCCCGCCGGCGAGGACGAGCGCGGCGAGGCCGGCGGCGGCGCGGCGGGCGCCGGATCGGCGACGGTTTCCGGAGGTGAGGGCCATGCGACGCTCCTGACTCGGTCTGCGCGGCTACATCTAGCTTCGCGCACAATCGATCGTCGAAGATGCTCAGCTTTGCACGGCGGTTGGAGGCGGTCAAGGCTCCTACACCGGCCACCACGACCCGCGAACATCAATTGCCGCCGAGCATCCAGCCGGGCCGCGCGCCTGGTCGAAATGAACACGGCCGTGCGCGTATCGTGCACGCCATGCGCCAGGAGGACCGGCTGGGACTGATCCTGCAGCAGTTGAACCAGCACGGCTCGGTCGGCGTCACCGGCCTGGCGGCCGAGCTCAAGGTCTCCGAGGCATCGGTGCGCCGCGACCTGCACCTGCTCGAACAGCAGAAGCTGCTGACCCGCACCCACGGCGGCGCGGTCGCCTCCGGCGTCCTGTACGAGCTGCCGATGCGCTACCGCGGCGGGCAGCACTACGAGGCCAAGCGGGCGATCGCGCTGCGGGTCGGGGAACTGCTGCCTGCGGACGTCTCCTCGATCGGCCTCAACGGCGGCTCGACGACGACCGAGGTGGCCCGCGCGCTGGCGTCGCGGGCCGGACTGCGCGTCGTCACGAACGCGCTCAACATCGCCTCCGAGCTCGCGGTGCGCTCCAACATCGAGCTCGTCGTCTGCGGCGGCAGCGCGCGGTCGGAGTCCTACGAGCTGGTCGGGCCGCTGGCCGAGCTGGTGCTCGCGAACATCAACCTCGACCTCGCGATCATCGGGGTGGACGGCGTCAGCGCATCGGCCGGCTTCACCACCCACCACGAGGTCGAGGCGCACACCAACCGGGCGCTGGTCCGGGCCGCGGACCGGGTGATCGTGGTGGCCGACTCGAGCAAGATCGGCAAGCGCGGCTTCGCGAAGATCTCCGACATCAGCACGGTCTCGGACATCGTCACCGACTCCCACGCCGACCAGCGCGACGTCGCCGAGCTCGAGCGGCTGGGCCCGAAGGTGCATGTCGTGGACGTGCCCGGCCCCTGACCAGAGCGGCCCCTGGTCAGAGCGCCCCCGGTCAGAGCGGCAGCGGCCCCCGCAACGGCTCGGGCAGGAGCTCGCCGTGGGCGGCGACGAGGTCGTCGGCGAGGCGCCAGATGTCGTCCAGCCGCAGCGACGCGGCCGTGTTCGGGTCGGTCATCATGGCCTGCCGCACGAGCTCCGGCCGCCCCTCGATGGCCGCCCGCACGGTGAGGTCCACGACGGACAGGAAGTGCCGGTTGAGGGCCGCGCACTGCGGCGGCAGGTGCCCGACCGCCTGCGGATGCGCCCCGTCGCCGTCGAGCCGGCAGGGCACCTCGACCCCCGCGTTCTCGGCGAAATCGGTCAGCAACCCGGTGTTGGCGACGTTGGCCTGGATCGTCCGGGGCGTGCCGGTGACCAGGCTGTGGATCACCTGCGGCGCGTACTCGGCCGCCTCCTCCTCCGGCTCGACGTACTCCCCCGCGGCGACCCGCGGGATGAGCGCCTCGATCTCGGCCGCGTTCCCGGCACTGATTCCGAGGTAGTCGCCGACCGGGATGCGCAGCCGCTCGATCTCCGACTCGTCGTGCAGGTACCAAGGCACGTATTCGCTCGAGTGCTCGCTGGTCTCGGTCGGGTAGAAGCCGAGCCGACGGTACATGTCGACCCGCACCCGCCGGCGCAGCTCGGGGTCGGCCGCGATCCGCTCGTCGAGCCGCGGGTAGAGGCTCTCACCGCCGCGCGTCCACTCGAGGATCCAGGCCTGGTGGTTCACCCCGGCACTGCGGAAGCTGACCTCATCGAGCGGTACGCCGATCAGTTCGGAGAGGTCGTGGACGGTCCAGTAGACCGAGTGGCACAGCCCGAGGGCCTTGAGCGCCGGGTGCGTGGCGGCGAGGTACTGGACGTTCATCGCCATCGGGTTCGTGTAGTTCAGCAGCCACGCCTGCGGGCAGACCGCCTCCATGTCGGCGGCGAGGCCGTCGAGGAAGCCGAAGGTGCGCAGGCCTCGGAAGATCCCGCCCACGCCGAGGGTGTCGGCGATCGTCTGCCGCAGCCCGTAGCGGGCCGGCACCTCGAAGTCGGTGACGGTCGCTGCATGGCCGCCGACGTTGACCGAGTTGATGACGAAGTCAGCCCCGGCGAGGGCGGCCCGGCGGTCGGCGGCGGCGCGCACGGTCGCCGTCCGGCCGTGCCGCTTCACGGCCAGCCGGGCGATGCCCTCGGCGAGGTCGAGGCGCCGCGGGTCGATGTCGTGCAGGACGAGGTCGAGCGGTCCGAGGTCGTCGTAGCCGAGCAGGTCGCGCAGCAGCTGGCGGGTGAACTCGGCCGAGCCGGCGCCGACGAAGCAGACGGTGGTCACCCGGCGAGCATCGCACGCAGGCCGGAAACCGAGCAATACCGAGCATGTGCTGTGATTGGTTCTGGACACATCGTGCAGGCCGGGGAAGGATGAACGTCATGACGTCCCCGTCGCCGGCCGCCCGCGTGCTGGTCGCCGGCGATGCCAACCCCGACCTCGTGCTGCGTGGCGACGTCGTGCCGAGCTTCGGGCAGGCCGAGCAGCTGCTGGACGACGCGGCGCTCGTGATCGGCGGCTCGGCGGCCATCACCGCGCACGGCTTCGCCCGGCTCGGCCGGCCGGTGACCCTGGTCGCGGCCGTCGGCAAGGACCTGTTCGGTGCCCAGCTCAGCGCCGACCTCGAGTCGGCGGGCGTGGACGTCTCGACTCTCCGCCAGCGGACGGACGCGCCGACCGGCATCACCGTCGTCCTCTCCCGGGGCGACGACCGGGCGATCCTGACCCGGCCGGGGGCGATCCCCTCCCTCACCGCGGCCGAGGTCGAGGCGGCGGCCGGTGCGGTGACCGGGCTCGGGCACGTCCACGTCTCCTCGTTCTTCCTCCAGCCCGCCCTCGCCGCCGAACTGCCCGCGCTGTTCGAGTCGCTCCGCGGCCGGGGGCTCACGACCTCGCTCGACACCAACGCCGACCCGGCCGGTGCCTGGGCGGGCGTCGACGCCGTGCTGCCCTATCTCGACGTCCTGCTCCCGAACCGCGCCGAGGTGCTCGCGCTCGGGCGCGCCACCGACCCGGCCGGGGCCGCCCGGCGCCTGGCCGCGGCGGGGCCGTTGGTCGTCGTCAAGGACGGTGCGGCCGGGGCGTTCGCGGTGGACCCCAGCGGCGCGGCCGTCACGGTCCCGGGCGTACCGGTGATTCCGCTGGACAGCACCGGCGCCGGCGACACGTTCGACGCGGCCTTCCTCGACGGGTGGTTGGCCGGCCGCCCGCTCGGGGAGAACCTGGAACGCGCGGTGCGGGCCGGGGCGCTCTGCGTCGCCGCGCTCGGGGGGACCGTCGGCCAACCGACCCAATCCGACCTTGATCACCGCCGGAAGGAACGATGACTACTGACACCGCTGCCCCGACCTCGCATGTCGGGCGCGAGATCCGCCGCCAGCCACAGGCCTGGCGCCAGGCCGTGGCCCAGGTCCCGGAGGTCGCAGGCGACCTCCCGGCCCCGGGCGAACGGGTCGCCGTTATCGGCTGCGGCACCTCCTGGTTCATGGCCGAGTCCTATGCCAAGCTTCGCGAGCAGTGCGGGGCCGGCGAGACCGACGCCTTCGCGGCCAGCCACTTCCCGCTCGGGCGCAGCTACGACCGGGTCGTCGCGATCTCGCGCTCGGGCACCACGACCGAGGTCGTGCGGGCGATCGAGGCCGTGCGCGCGCCCGTCGTCGCGATCACCGCGGTGGCCGGCGGGCCGATCGATGCCGCCGCCAACGACACGATCCTGCTCGACTTCGCCGACGAGGAGTCGGTCGTGCAGACCGTGTTCGCCACGACCGCGCTGATGCTGCTGCGCGCGTCGCTCGGGGAGCGACTCGAGCCGGTGATCGCGCAGGCGAGCGCGGTGCTCGACGCGGCCGACGACCTGCCCGCCGCCGGCAGCTCGCAGTTCTCGTTCATCGGCCAGGGCTGGGCCTACGGCATCGCGCAGGAGGCTGCCCTGAAGATGCGAGAGGCGGCCCAGCTGTGGACCGAGGCCTACCCGCAGATGGAGTACCGGCACGGCCCGATCGCGATCGCCGAGCCCGGCCGCGCGGTGTGGGTGTTCGGGCCGGCCGTCCCGGGGCTCGCCGGCGACGTCACCGCGACCGGCGCCACCTTTGTCGACGACGACCTCGACCCGGTGGCCGACCTCGTCCGCGCCCAGTTGCTGGCCGTCCGCCGGGCCGAGGAGCAGGGCCTCGACCCCGACCGTCCGCGCCACCTCACCCGCTCGGTGGTCCTGGGGCCGTCGTGATCGTCTGCATCTGCCTCAGCCCCGCGATCGACATCACGTACCACGTCCCGCGGGTCCGGGCCGGTGCCACGAACCGGGTCGCGTCGGTCGGGCGCCGGCCTGGGGGCAAGGCGGTCAACGTCGCCCGGGTGCTGCACGCGCTGGGCGAGGACGTTTCGCTGCTCGCCCCGGCCGGCGGCCATCCGGGGGCCGAGTTCGCCGAGGACCTGGCCGCGCTCGGCGTGCCCGCCGACCTCGTGTCCAACGTCGCGCCGACGCGCAGCACGGTGACGATCGTCGACGAGGCCGGCGAGGCCACGCTGTTCGTGGAGCCGGCCCCGATCGACTGCTGGGCGGCACTGCTCGCCCGGGCCGAAGCGGCGGTGGCCGCCGCGGACGTCGTCGTCGTGAGCGGTGCGGTCCCCACCGGCGCCCCGCCCGACGCGATCGGCACGCTCGTCCGGCTGGTGCGGGGGCTCGGCCGGCCGAGCGTCGTCGACACCAGCGGCCCGGCCCTGCTCGACGCCCTGGCCGCCGGCCCCAGCATCGTCAAGCCGAACGCCGACGAGCTCGCCTCGGTGAGCGGCGAGCCCGACCCCCTTCGGGCCGCGGTAGCGCTCGCGACCGACTACGGCACCACCGTCGTCGCCTCGCTCGGCCCCGACGGTGTGGCGGTCGCCGACGGTGAGTCGGGGTGGCGCGTCCGGCCGCCGCGGCCGGTGGTCGGCAACCCCACCGGCGCCGGCGACGCGCTGGTGGCCGGACTCGCCCGTGGACTGCGCGCCGGTACGGCGCTGCCCGACCTGCTGCGCGACGCCGTCGCCCTGTCGGCGGCCGCGGTGGCCCGGCCCTACGCCGGCGAGATCGACCTCGCGCACTACGCCGCGGACCGGGACGCGGTGGTCGTCGAGACCGTGGGAGTGACGCGATGACGCTGGTCGGAACCGGTGAACTGGTCGTGGCGGCACGCGGCCGGGGCGGGGCCGCCGCCGCGTTCAACGTCGTCACTCTCGAGCACGCCGAGGCGATCGTGGCCGCGGCCGAGTCGGCCGGCGCACCGGTCGTCCTGCAGATCAGCGAGAACGCGGTGCGCTTCCACGGCGGGCAGGTGGCGCCGATCGCCGCGGCCTGCCGGGCGATCGCCGAGGCGGCCCGCGTGCCGATGGCGCTGCACCTCGACCACGTCACCGCCGAGGCGCTGGCCGCGTCGGCCGCGAGCGCCGGCTTCGGCTCGCTGATGTTCGACGCCGGCGCGCTGCCGTACGCCGAGAACGTCGAGGCGACCGCCCGGGAGGCGCGGCGGGCGCACGAGGCCGGGCTGTGGATCGAGGCCGAGCTCGGGTACGTCGGCGGCAAGCCGGACGCGGTGCAGAGCGCGCACGCGGCCGGGGTCCGGACCGACCCCGACGAGGCCGCCGCGTTCGTCGCCGCGACCGGGGTCGACGCCCTCGCGGTGGCGGTCGGCAGCTCGCACGCGATGACCACGCAGACTGCTCGGTTGGACCTCGAGCTGATCGCGCGGTTGCGTGCCCGCCTCGACGTGCCGCTCGTCCTGCACGGCTCGTCCGGTGTCCCCGACGACGAGCTGCGGGCCGCCGTGGCCGCGGGCATCGCGAAGGTCAACGTCGGCACGGCGCTCGGCAAGGCGATGACCGCGTCCGTCCGGGTGAGCCTCGCCTCGGACCCGGCCCTGGTCGACCCCCGCAAGTACCTCGCGCCGGCCCGCGACGCGATGGCCGCCGCCGTCCACCACGTCCTGACCGTCCTCACCTCTCCGCGACTTTGACCCTCCTGCGCGCACAAAGTGGGCCGCGGAACGTGCGCAGCGGGGTCAAGCTCGCGGGGACGAGGAACGTGGCGGCGGCCGCGACCACCGCGCTGCTTCGGCTCAGGCGAACGTGATCGTCGTGCTGCCGTAGACGAGCTTCCAGTCCGGTGACGCGAACACGGTCGGGTCGATGGTCTTGTTGTCGCTCACCCACTGGATGAGCAACTGGGTGATCGGCACCTGCGCGTTCCAGACGACCGGAGCGGTCAGCACGCCCGGGAAGCCGCCGCCGCCGGACTGCCGGTAGTTGTTGATCGCGACCACGAACTGGTCGCCGTCGGCGACGGCCTGGCTGTTGTAGGTGAGGTTCTTGATCCGCGCGCCGGCCGGCTGGCCGAGGTCGATGTCGTAGCGCAGCGGGGCGTCGAGGCCGGCGATGATGTCGTAGTTGTAGTCCGGCGTGCCGTTGGGCGCGTTCGCGGTCTTGGCGTTGGTCACGTCGTCCGGGTTGAGCGGGCCGGCGCTGGAAACCAGATTGAAGTACTGCGCCGAGTACTCGAGGTACTTGCGGACGTCCGCCCCGCTGAACTGGATGCCGAGCAGCGTGTTGTCGTAGATGTAGAGCCCGGCGATGTCGCGGACGGTCACGTCGCCCTTCGGGATGCCCGCGAGCCGGTTGAACGGCGCGACGATCGAGAGCACCGGCAGGGCCGTGCCGGATGCCTGCTTCACCGCGTCGGCCTGGACGTAGCTGATGAAGTCCATGGCCGCGGTGTCCTCGTAGCGAGAGGTCGCCGCGCTCATCGCCGCGGTGGACGTGCCGATGACGGAATTGACGTAGCTGCGCACGTTCTCGTGCGCCTGCGCCGACAGCGCGAGCACGCGCGCGTCCGGCTCGACGGTGTTCGAGTTGAGCAGGTGCGAGGACGCGGAGGCGACCTGCCAGCGCCCGTGCCGGTGCACCAGGTCGAGGTCCATGACGGCCAGCCGCATACCCCAGTAGTAGGGCTCGCAGAGCAGGACGGTCTTGCCGGTCTGCTGGTTGATCTTCGTGTGCATGGGGATCTCGAGGTGGGCGTGGCCGACCAGGATCGCGTCGATGCCCGGCACCTGCTCGGCCAGCTGGCTGGCCGCGTTCTCGGGCCACGGCAGCGCGTCGCCGTACGACGACGAGCCGTCGTCGCCGGAGTGACAGGCCACCACCACCACGTCGGCGCCGGCCCGCTTCACCTGCGGGATCACCGTCCTGGCCTGCTCGACGATGCCGTTGAAGGCGATCTTGCCGTCGAGGTTCGCCTTGTCCCAGATGGCGCAGCCGGGCGTCACGAAGCCGACGATGCCGACCCGCACGACACAGGCCGGTCCGGGGCGGTGCCCGTGCACGCGGCAGTCGTGCAGCTTCACCTTCTTGATCACGTAGGGTTCGAAGGCCGGCTTGCGGGTGTTCCAGTCGAGCGCGTTGGCGCCGAGCAGCGGGTGGTGCAGTTGGGATTGGAACTTGCGCAGCAGCGGGACACCGTAGTTGAACTCGTGGTTGCCCAGGCAGGCGGCGTCGTATCCGATCGCGTTCATGGCAACGGCCATCGGGTGGGGCGGCGCGCCCGCCGCCGTGATCGGGTCGATCGCCGCGTAGTAGTACGTGAGCGGCGTGCCCTGGATGGTGTCACCGGCGTCGAGGGTGAGTGTGTTGCGCCGCCCGCGTTCCTCGCGCATCGCGGTGACCAGCGTGGAGATCTTGGCCAGGCCGACGTCGTTGTGTGCGGTGTCGTCGTACTCGCGGTCGTTGTAGTAGTCCCAGTTGAGGATGTGGCCGTGCGTGTCGGCGCTGCCGAGAACCGTCAGCCGGGCGGTCCGCTCGTGGTTCTGCGCGGGAGCGGCTTCCGCGCGTGTGGCGCCGAACAGCGCCGCCCCGGCCCCGCCGACGACGGCGCCGGCGAGAAGTTGGCGGCGGCTGATGGTGCGTTGGTCTGCGGCGCTATCGGTCACGGCGCGTCCGTTCTGTCACGTTTCCCGGGCTTTCGCCGAGACCCTACTATCCGATCCGGACCGCGTCGCCGATCGGCTCAGCCCTGCGGCACGGCCCGGCGGCGGAAGCCGGCCGCGGCGGCCGCAGCGAGTGCCGCGCCGACAGCGCCGAGCACGACGAGCGGCAGCACCTCGACGGTGCCCAGCGGCGGGTTGCCGACGTGGGTCGTCGGGGAGAGGTCGAGCGCCCACCCGGCCAGCTTGAGGCCCGGGCCGAGAAGGGCGATGAAGGCGATGACGGCGAAGGCCGCCCAACCGGCCGGGACCGCCCGCGGCCGCAGGCCGAACAGCGCCAGCGCCAGCGCGCCGACGAGCAGCTCGGCCGGCAGGTACGCCGCGCCCGCCCCCACGACGCGACCCAGATGCACGCCGGTACCCATCGACGACGCCGTTGCAACGGCCAGCACGACCGAGGAGATCAACACCATGACGCCGAGCCCGGCGGCGATGACGAGCCCGTGGGCGGCGAGCCAGCGCAGGCGGGAGAGGGTTCCGGACAGCCGGGCCTCGATGCGCCCGGCCGTCTCCTCGCCGCGCAGGCTGCCGACGGCCTGCACGACGTACCCCGTGGCGATGATCGCGATGTAGAGCTGGGTGACGGCGAGGAATCCCGACTCCGGATGCGCGGTGGACATACCGATGGCCTTGGCCATCGCCGGGTTGCCGGTGACGGCGTCGACGAACTGCTGCGCGAGCGCGCCCATCATTCCCGCGATGACCAGGGCCCCGGCCAGCCAACCGAGGATCGCCGGGCGGTGGATGGCAGTCGCCAGCCCGATCGGGCTGCGCAGCCAGGTCGTCGCGCGCGCCGATCCCGCGCCTTCGCGGACGAGGGAGCTCCCGAGGTCGCGGCGCCCGGCGACGCGAACGGCGAGCACGGCGAGCAGGCCGCCGACGGCGAGGGGAACCACGAGGGTCCACCAGCGCATCGCCCCGAACGCCGCCGCCTTCTCGGCCCAGCCGAGCGGGGAGAGCCAGGTGACCCACGTCTTGGTCACGTCACCGACGCCCCGCAGCACGTAGGCCAGGGCGAGGACGAGCAGGCTCCAGGTGTAGACGCCGCGGGTGTGCCGGGTGATCTGGGCGAGCAGCGCCGCGAGGGCGGCGAAGACGACGGCGAGCGCGCCGAGGGAGGCGGCGTAGAGGACCGATCGGCCGGCCGGTACCCCGCAGGCGATCGACCCCGAGGGCGAACGCGGCGGCGGTGACGAGGATCGCGCCGGCGGCGATGACGAGCCCGGCCAGCACCGGGACGTGGCGCGCGACCCGCCCGCTGAGGATCGCTTCGAGCCGACCGGCCTCCTCCTCGCGCCGAGTGACCCGAGCGACGAGGCTGATCCCGAGCAGCGGAAGGAGGAAGGCGGCGAGGAAGCCGAACTCGTCCTGGATGACCCCGCCGAGGCTGTCGATGCCCTCGACCCGGCCGTTGATCGCGACGAGGGCACCCCCGGCGGTGACCGCCCGGGCGTAGGTGTGGATCTTCTCGGGGGTCGTGTAGACGCCGGCGACCGCCCCCGCCGTTGCGACCATGCTGGCGATGAGCGCGAACATCCAGACGAGCGTGCCGCGGCGGTAGGTCCGCCATTGGACGCCGAGCATCACCGCCAGGCCGGTCGCCCTCATCGGCGCGCCTCCTCGGGCTCGCCGAGTTCGGCGGCGTCGAGCGGCTCGGCCCGCGCGTCGTAGTTGCGCAGGAACAGCGCGTCCAGGCTCGGCGGGGTGGCGGTGAGGGTGTGGATCCGCGCGCTGTGCAGCCGGCCGACGACGGCGTCGAGGTGCTCGGCGTCGATGGTGAACCGGCTGTCGACGAAGCCGTCGAGCCGCTCGCAGACGTAGTCCGCGACTCCCGGGGCGGCGCCGAGGTCCGCGGGCGCGTCGACGGTGACCGCGTGCACGTGGGTGCGGGTATGGCGTCGCAGCTCGGCGAGGGTTCCGGTCGTCACCGTCCGGCCCCGCCGGATGATGCTCACCCGGTCGGCGAGGGCCTCGACCTCGCCGAGGATGTGACTCGACAGCAGGACCGTGCAGCCCTCGTCGCGCCGCTCACGGACGACCTCCTGGAAGGTCCGCTCCATGAGCGGGTCCAACCCGGACGTCGGCTCGTCGAGCACGAGCAGGTCGGCGTCGGCGGCGAGGGCGGCGATGAGCGCGACCTTCTGCCGGTTGCCCTTCGAGTAGTCGCGCACCCGCTTGGTCGGGTCGAGGTCGAACCGCTCGATGAGGGCGGTCCGGCGGGCCTCGTCGAGCCCGCCCTGGGTCGCGCCGAGGACGTCGAGGCACTGCCCACCGGTGAGCCCCGGCCAGAGGGCGACGTCGCCGGCGACGTAGGCGAGCCGTTCGTGCAGCGTCGCCGCTTGGTGCCACGGGTCACCGCCGAAGAGCTCGACCCGCCCGCCGGTTGCGCGGATGAGACCGAGGACGATCCGGATCGTCGTCGACTTGCCCGCTCCGTTCGGGCCGAGGAAGCCGTGGACCTCCCCGGGCGCGACTTCGAGCTCGAGCCCGTCGAGGGCACGGGCCGGGCCGAAGGTCTTGGTCAGCCCCGCGGCGAGGATGACGGGTTGGGGCGTGCTCATCCGGGTGTTACTCCTTTCGCGGGGCACCGAACGCGCCCTCGGCGTAGACGATCGTGGCCTCCCGGGCCCACCGCTCGATCCCCTCAGGGGTCAGCGGGTCGACCCCGATCGCCGCGGCGATCGGGTTTCTCAGCAGGATGAGGGCGAGGTCGTTGACCAGCAAGAACGCCGCCCGGACGTCCGGATCCGCGCTCGGCCGGGCGGCGCCCATGTCGACCATCACGTCCATGAGACGGCGGGTCGTGGCGTACCACCGCCCGAACAGCGCGGCAACCGCGGGGTCGTTCGTCAGGAGCAGCCGCCGCAGGTAGGCCGGCAACGGCGACCCGGGCGGGAACCCCCGGGCGAACGCCTCGGCGAGCGAGCCCGCCCCCACTCCACCGGCGAGCAGCTCGGCGAGCTCCTCGGTCGGAAGGGCCTCGAAGATCGCGTCGAACGCCTGCGCGGCGAACCCGTCGACCTCGGCGCGAAGGCCTTCCTTGCTGCCGAAGTGATGCACCACGAGAGCCGGGGAGACGCCGGCCTGGGTGGCGATCTCGCGCACGGTCACCGCGTCCGGGCCGCGGTCGGCGAACAGCCGCAACGCGGCGTTCCGGATGGTCGCGCGGGCGGTGAGATCGCCGTCGTCGGTAGTTGAACTCACGTTCAGCATACTAAACGTCTGTTCAGTCGAACGTCAAGCGCGAAGACTTCGACACGGCAGTCGCGCACCGGCACCCGGATCGACCGGCGCAGTCCACTACGAGGACGACCCGGAGGCCGCCGGGCGCGTCAGACGTCGTCGATGGTGAAATCCCCGGCCGGCGGCGCGGCCGGCGGCGCCGCGGTCGGGGTCGCCGCCGGGCCAGCCGGAGTAGCCTTCCCGGCCGCGGCGGCCGTCCCGGCCGCGGCGAAGTGCTGGTCGAGCGCGTCGAGTGCCGCCCCGACTGCGGCCCGGTCACCGCCGTGGCGCTGCTCGGCGTACAACGCCTCGCCGAGCGCGCGGTAGAGCTCGGCGACCGACCGGCTCTCCTGCATCGTGGCGACCTTGGCCTGCCCCTGCTGGGCCATCTTCTCCGCCGACGCCTTCGCCTGCAGCGCCGCTTCCTTGGCCTTGTCCATGAATCCCATGTCAGTCCGTCCCTCCGAACAGGCTCCCGAGCGGATTGCTCGCCTTCTCGTCGTGCCCCGCGTGCGAGTTCTTCACGATCGCGTGCGCCAGTGACTCCATCGTCATCGACTGCAGCAGCACCAGGCCGTCCCCCTCGAGGGTCGCCATGTTGAAGCCGTTGCCGCCGAGCAGGCCGCTCATGATCGTCTTCGCGTTGAGCGCGCCGATGCGCTCGACGCCGTAGCGGACGGTGTCCTCGAACGCGACGAGGCAGCCGGTGTGCACCTGGATCTTGCCGCCGTACTTGGCCGGGTTGATCTCGATGAAGTTGCCGGCCCCGGCGATCAGCAGCGTGCCGACGCCGGTGAACTTCTCGAGGACGAATCCCTCGCCGCCCTTGAGGCCCGAGCGCAGGCCGCTGAACGCGATGTCGAAGTTGACCGTGGTCTCGGCCGCGACGAAGGCGTCCTTCTCGGCGAACCAGCCGCGGGTGCCGTCGAGTTCGATCGCCCTCATCTCGCCCGGGAGCGTCCCGGCCAGGCTGACCAGCCCGTTGCCGCCGGTCGACGTGAAGTACTGAAAGGCCAGCGACTCCCCCGCCAGCATCCGCTTGCCGGCCCCGATCGCCATGTTCAGCAGCCCACCCCCGCCGCCGCCGTTGCCCGAGCCCTGGCTCGGCGTGCTGATGCGAGTCTCGATGCCGACGTTGACGGTCTTCCAGAGGAACTTGCCGGCCTCGGCGTAGAGCGCCTGCCCCTCCCCCAACTGACAGACCGCGAGTTGCATCGCGTTGCCCATGATCTTCGTCGTGATCGTCAATTCCCGCCCCCCTGCCGGAACTCCTGTACGAGGAGTCAAACCTTGCATCGGCGCCGGGGCCAGGCAAGGGGCCGAACGGGCAGCCGCGCGGCTCGCTCGGCAGATCCACAGGACATGACGAGGCCCGGACGGGTCTTCCGTCCGGGCCTTGTCAGCGGTGCCTACTGGTCGAGGGCCTCCTGCCGCTCCTCGAGCGCATCGGCCTTCTTCTCGTGAGCCTGGGCCTCTGCGCGCTGCTTGGTCTCGCGGGTCTCTTCCTCGCCCTTGGTCTGCTGGGCGTCGCCCTCGGCCTTGAGCTCGTCGTCGTCGACGAAGTCGCCGGCCTTCTCCTTCAGCGTGCCCTTGACGTTCTCCCCGATGCCCATCAGCTGGTCCTCTCTTTCGTGCGCTGCGCGCTCTTCTGCGCGCTCTCGGCCGAAGCCGCTCGGCCCTTGTGCGCCTTGGCCGACATCTCCGCCTGCACGGCCTTCAACCGCTCGGTGCCCTTCTCCTGCTGCACCTGCCCGGCCTTGGTGAGCCGGTCGCGACTGGTCACGCTGCCGACGACCTCCTTGCCGAGGCCGACGATCTTGTCGGCGAGCCCTGCGACGTTCTTGGGATCGATACGAGGGATCTGCATAGTGATCTACGCCCTCCCCTGACGTGTGTCGCCGGACCGGGAACCCGGGCCCGACACGGCACTGCTTGGCGCGCCGTCCTCAAGGCGGTACCCGACCTGCAGGCCGGCCGAATCAGCCTGTGGAATCCGCCACGTCCCACCTGCCCGGACGCACCCACTTCACACGGAACTCACATCGTGCTAGCGTCGGCGGGGTCGTGACCGGCGGGGGTCGCTACCGAGAGAGGTGACTCCCGTGACGAGCGCCGACCACACCATCACGCCCGAGTTCGGGATCGCCGAGCGGCTCCTCGCGCTCCCGCCCGAGTGGCACACGGTTTCCGGCGTGCCGATCGGCGAGCGCAGCGCCGGGCTCGACCACCTCGCCATCGGTCCGGCCGGCGTCTTCGCGGTCATCGTCAAGCACCTGCCCGACGCGAAGGTGCGCATCCGCGGCGAGCTGTTCGACGTCAACGGCCGGACCCAGCACTTCGTCCGGCACAGCCGCTTCGACGCCGCCCGGGTGGCCGCCCTGCTCAGCGCCGCGACCGGGTTCCTGGTCGAGGTGGACGCGGTCATCGCGGTGACCGGCGCGCAGCGGGGCTTCTCCGTCCGGCAGCAGCCGCGCGACGTCACCGTGGTCAACCGCCGGACCATCACCGCCTACTTGCATTCCCGACCGATCGGGCTGAGCACCGCGGCGGTCGCGCGGATCCGCGAAGCGGCCCGCCGACCGGTGACGTGGCGGCCGCCGGTCGCCTGCTGACCGGCCGGCGCGCCCGCTCAAGTCCACCCCGACCGCGCCGATTCTCACGGTGCACCGCCCGCTTCGACCGCCGACACCCCCGGGAAGGCCCTCTTCGTGAACACGCCCGCACCCCAGGTGATCGAGATGCCCGGCTGGCGGCCGATCGCGCGGCAGGTGCTCACCCGGATGTTCCTGGTGTCGCTGCTGCCGATGGGCGTGTTCTACCTGATGCTGAGCCTGTTCGGCCTCCGCGCCGCCGCCCTGGCCACGGCCGGGCTCTACTACGCCGGCCTGCTGAGCCGCGTCGTGCGCCGGCAGCCCGTCCTGGCCGCCGCGCTGTTCACCGCCGGACTGCTCTCGCTGCGCACGATCGTCGTGTTCTGCACCGGCAGCGCGTTCATCTACTTCCTGCAGCCGGTGGTCGGCACCGTCTTCGTCGCCACCCTGTTCGCCGCCAGCGCCCTCGCCGGCCGCCCCGTCCTCGACCGGCTCGCCCACGACTTCTGCCCGTTCTCGGCCGAGTTGTCGACCCACCTGCGGCAGGCCCGGTTCTTCACCGTCCTCTCGCTCGTCTGGGCCGTCACGTACGGCATCAACGCGATCGGGACGGTCTGGCTGCTCACCAACGCCTCGCTGAACGGGTTCATCGTCATGAAGGCGGTGCTCGGCCCGGTGATCACGCTGGCGGCGGCCGTGACCTCGTACCTGACCTTCCGCTGGACGGTGCGGCGGCAGAACGTGCGGCTGCAATGGGCGCACCACCAGCCCTGGGCCGCGCGCATCGCGGCCTGAGATCGCGGGCCAGCGGGCCGCGCCCGGCCGCCCATATGCGGCACCCACCACCTGCTCATCGACTCTTAGGGCCGACTTGAGCATTCGTTGGGGCGCCGATGAAGCCCCGCGGCGGATGTTGAACGGGCCGCGCTGATCCCAGGCCCGGCCACCACGGACCGGGTGCCAGGGACGGTCCGGATGAGGAGTGAGTCCCATGTCATTCGACACCCCGCCCCCGGCGGCTCCGCCGAAACGGCGCCCCGGCCTGAAGGTCGCGTTGATCGGCGCCGGCGTCATCGCCGGAGCGATCGGGGCCACGGCCTTCGGTGCCAGCGCCGTCACCACCGGCTCGTCGGGCTCGCCCGGCTCGTCGTCGTCCAGCACGTCGGCGCCGAGCTCGACGAGCACGCAGGCGCCCCCGATGGACAACCGGCCCGGCAACCGGCCGGGTCCCGGCGGTGCCGACCCGGCCCGCAGCGACGAGAAGTCCGTCACCTCGGCGCAGGAGGCGACGCTCAAGGCCGCAGCGCTCAAGGCCGTGCCCGGCGCCACCGTGATCCGCATCGAGACCGACGCCGGTGACGGCGTGTACGAGGCCCACATGAAGAAGGCGGACGGCAGCCTCGTCACCGTCAAGTTCGACAAGAACCTCGCCGTGACCGCCGTCGAGGACCGGATGGGCAAGGGCGATCCGGCCCCGGCGGGCAAGCCGAGCTGCTGATCGCGCGGTGAGCCGGCGCCCGCCCCGACGGCGCCGGCTCACCGGCCCGCGGCCCCGAGTCGGGCCGAGCAGGGTAGCCGACCCCTCGGCCGAGCCCGGCGAACTTCGTCCACACCGCCCGCAGCCGTCCACAGAGCGCCTGCTTGCCCGACTCCGCGTCGGGGCCGGCGCCTAACTTCGGTCCGGTCGATTCCCTTCCTGGACGGAGTCCCCGCTCGTGTACGTGTTCCCCCGCCATCTCGCGGCCATCCTGGCCGTTGCTCTCGGCGGCCTGGGCGCGGGCACCCGGACCGCAGCCGGGCGATCCTGCGGCGGGGCCCGGTCAGGAGCCGGGGCCGGTGGCCTTGCCGGATCGTCGCTGCTGGAACGACGCCACGGCATCCTGGATCTTCTTCTGATTCTCCGGCTTCCTCGCCTCCCGCGCGGCCACCTGCGCCAGCTTGGCCAGCACGCCCAGCTTCACTGCCTTGCCGATGAATCCCATGGTCGTCTCCTCGGTCAGGTACTCAGTCATCTGCCCACCGGACGGGCGCCTCTCACGCGCGCCGCTCCGGGCGCCACCTCACCGGAACCGCAGGCCCCAGACGTGGAGGTCGCTGCCGGGCACGTCCGCCTCGCCGATCACCCGGTAGCCGCGGTGCTCGTAGAAGGCGACGCCGTCGGGCGTGAGCGTCTCCAGGTAGACGCCGACGCCGTCCCGCGCGGCTCGGGCCTTCACCTCATCCACCAGGGCCGCGCCGATCCCCTGCGCACGGGCGGACGGGTGCACCCCCAGGAACAGCAGCTGCCAGTGCGGTCCGGGCATCGATGACGTGTGCAGCCGGCTCAACGAGGCGAGGAACCGGGTGATCCGGTCGGCGGTCTCCGATCCGACGCGGCCCAGCAGGTCGGCGAGACCCGACCGGACGAGGTCGTCCTCGGTGATGTCGGTGCCGGGCGGCAGGTAGAGGGCCGCACCGTCGCCGGCCGCGGTCAGCATCCCGTCGCCGTGGGCCAGCGCGAGCCGGACGTGCACCGTGAACAGCTGCGACGCGAGCTGCGAGCGAAGTTCGGGATCGGGGAACCACCACACGAAGGCCGGGTCCTCGTCGAAGCTCAGGGCGAGTAGCCGGGCGGCCGCGGCGACGTCGGCATCGGTCAGCGGGCCGAGGTCCATCCCCGGACCCTACGGCGTGCGCGCGTCCGGCGATCATGTTGCGCTCCGTCCGCCCCGGCCGACGTACCGCAACGAGGTTGCCGAGCGGGACGCTGCGCCCGGCGCGTCGCGGCCGGCCGGTCGATCTCCGGGCGGGCGGCGCGTTGTCCACAGCCTCGCCCGCACGGTCGCCGCCCTTCGTCATGATGGGGGCAGCACCTGATGGAGGACGCCCGAGTGAGCGACGACAAGTACCTGACGAAGCTGGCCGCGCTGCTGCGGCAGGCCGAGTCGACCACCAACGAGCACGAGGCCGAGGCCTTCATGGCGGCGGCCCAGCGCCTGGCCACCGCCACGTCCATCGACCTCGCGGTCGCCCGGGCGCACAGTGCCCGCAAGGAGCGGCGGGCCAGTCCGGTCGCCAAGCGCATCGAGATCGGCCCGCCGGGCAAGCGAGCCCTGCGCACCTACGTGCAGCTGTTCCTGGCCATCGCCCGCGCCAACGACCTCACCTGCGATCTCGCCGGCAACTCCACCTACGTCATCGCCTACGGTTTCGAGACCGACATCGAGGTGGCCGAGGCGCTCTACGCGTCGCTGGTCGTGCAGATGGTCCGGGCGTCGGACGCCTACCTGCGCTCGGGCACCTACCGCCGCGAGTCCAACTGGGTCGAGGAGCGCGGCCGGGACGGGCGGTGGCGCACGGTCCGCAAACCCGTGCACGGCATCACGGCCCGGATCAGCTTCCAGACCGCCTTCGCCCGCCGCATCGGCGAGCGGCTGGCCGACGCCCGCGAGCAGACGACCGCCGAGGTGCTGAAGGCCCCGGAGACCACCTCGTCCGGCACTGCGCTCGTGCTGCAGGAGAAGGCACTCGAGATCTCCGACTTCTACGCCCGTACCTCCACCGCCCGCGGCGCGTGGCGCGGCTGGGAGGGCTCCGGGCGCTCCTCGACCCTCGCCGAGCGCGCCGGCCGCCGCGCCGCCGACGCCGCCACGACCACCTCGCCCACCGCCCTGCCCGAGCAGCGCCGCGCGCTGCCGTCGTGACCTCGGCCGATCCCCAGCGGGCCCGCGTCTACGAGGCCGAGGGCATCCTCGCCCGGATGATCGACCGGCGCGCCGACTTCCCGGTCGCCCAGGCCTTCGGCTCGCGGATGGTCGTGCCCGACGACCGCAAGTTCGGCGACATCGACGCCGTCCAGCGCTTCGTCGACGCCGTCCTGGCGCTCGACTTCGTCCGCCGCGCGGCGCCCGAGCGGGCGGCGATCCCGGTGCGGGTCCGCGCCCGGGCCGGCGCCACCAGGGCCGAGTACGAGTTCGCCACGCACACCATCGCCGTGCCGCCGCACCGGGTCGGCGGCCGGTGGGCGATGCGCGAGCTCGTCGTCCTGCACGAGATCGCACATCACCTCGTGCCCGAGGCCGGCCACGGCCCCGCCTTCGCCGCGCGGTTCCTGCACCTCGTCGGCGAGCTCATCGGCGACGAGGCCGGCTTCCTGCTCCGCTCCAGCCTCCTCGACGCCGGCGTCGAGCTGGACTGATTCACCCCAGCCGCACCGACCGGACGCCGCGATCCGAATGGCGATGGCCGGTTGGCTACCGGGATACTGGCCGACGTGCGCGGGTTGAGGTCACCGGGTTGGCGCGCCGGTGCCTGAACTGCCCGAGGTCGAGTCGGCCCGCAGCGTCATCGAGCGCGCCGCCCTCGGCCGCCGGATCGTGGACGTCGACGACACCGACCCCTACGAGTGCCGCCCGCACCCGCCGGGCGAGATCAAGGCCGCCTTGCTGGGCCGCCGGCTCATCGACGCGCACCGCCGGGGCAAGAGCATGTGGTGCGACACCTCCGGCGCCGGCCGCTCCCGCACGCCGGGACCCACGCTCGGCCTGCACCTCGGGATGTCCGGCAAGATCGTCATCGCCGACGGCCGGGGCACCGAGATCGACGGCGGCGACTACTGGGAACGCGGCCGGGCCCCCGGCGACTACCGGTTCAGCCGGTTCTCGCTGACCTTCGCCGACGGCGGCTCGCTGCTGCTCATCGACCCGCGCCGCCTCGGCCGGGTGCGGCTGAACCCGCCGCTGGATGCCCTCGGCCCGGATGCCCGCGAGATCACCAAGGCCGAGTTCCGGTCGGCGTTCGGGCGCGGGACGGCCCCGGTCAAGGCCCGGCTGCTCGACCAGGAGGCGCTGGCCGGCGTCGGCAACCTGCTCGCCGACCAGGCCCTGTGGCTGGCCCGGATCAACCCGGCCCGTCCGGTGCGCGAACTGACCCGGCCCGACGTCGACCGGCTGTTCCGCGCCGTGCAGAAGGCCGTCGAATCGGCCGTCCTGGGCGGCGGCGTGCACACCCTGTCGGTCATCGAGTACCGCAAGCCGGCCGCGCACTGCCCGCGCTGCGGAGCCCCGATGCGCCGCGGCACCGTCGGTGGCCGGACGACGTGGTGGTGCTCGCGCGAGCAGGCGTGACCGCCCCGCGTGTCACGTTCGGGGCGTCGGTTCCGTCGTATGGGTGACCGATCCCGTTCGTCGGACACGAGGGCAGATGGTGAGCACGACTTCGACGGCCCCGCGCCGCCGCGTGCCCGGCCGCATCGGGCGCGCCGCCGAGTGGGGCGACAGCCGGCTCCGGGTCGCCGGGCCGATGCGCAAGTACCTGAACAAGGTCTTCCCGGACCACTGGACGTTCATGATGGGCGAGATCGCCCTCTACTCGTTCATCGTCCTGCTGCGTGCCGAAGCGGATGAGCCAGCTCGGCGCGGCGTCCCCGCTGCGGCACGTCCGCGGCTTCTTCTTCCCGGTGAGGGAACGCGGGGAGATCCAGGCCGAACTGGACGCGATCGAGGCGGAGGAGCGGGCGAGGCAGCGCCAGCTCACCCCCTGAGCGAGCCGGCGCCCGGCCACGCGCGGGCCGTCAGAGGCATCGCACAGCAAGCAGGCGCATACTCGGCCCACCGCATCGAGTGGCGCAGCCCGTCGCGGCTGCGTCAGCGATCCGGAAGGCCCTCATGCACCCCTCGCCCCCAGCACCGGTCCACGTGCTCGACATGCCGGGCTGGCGCCCCATCGTGCGGCGGGTCTTCACGACCCTGGCCATCGTGTCGCTGCTGCCGATGGCGGTCTTCTACACGACGATGTCGCTGTTCGGGCTGCGCATCGCGGCCCTCGCCGCCGTCGGCCTCTGCTACACCGGCCTCGTGCTCACCAAGGCCCGGGGCCGCCCGGTGCTCGCCGCGGCGCTGGTGACGGCCGGGCTGCTGTCCATCCGGGCCGTGGTCATGTTCTTCACCGGCAGCGCGATGCTCTACTTCCTGCAGCCGGTCGCCGGCACCCTGGCCGTGGCGACCGTGATCGGCGCGAGCGCGCTGGCCGGCCGGCCCATCCTCGACCGGCTCGCGCACGAGTTCTGCCCGTTCCCCCAGGAGCTGTCGTCGTGGCTGCGCGGCGCGCGCTTCTTCACCCGGCTCTCGATGGTGTGGTCGGTCACCTACTTCATCAACGCGGCCGGGACGGTCTGGCTGCTCAGCACCTCCTCGATCGGCGGGTTCATCCTGCTGAAATCGGTGCTCTCGCCCGCCGTGACCATCTGCGCGGTGCTGGCGTCCTACGCGATCTTCCGCCTGACGGTCCGCAACCAGAACGTGCGGATCCGCTGGGCCCACCACCAGCCGTGGGCCGCCGCGGCCTGATCGTCAGCCCAGGCTGACGAGCCCGCGGACGTCGTCCGCCGGCAGCGAACCGTCCACGGTGGCCGACACCTCGGTCTCGACCAGCTGGGCCCGGCCGCCGTAGCTCGACAGGAACGCGGTGTCGGCAGCGTCGCGGCCGGTCGCGATCCGGACGAGCGTCGAGCGCGGCGCGAGCAGCGTCGCGTCGACGACCTGCCACGTGTCGCCGACGGCCGCCTCGGCCACCGCATGGAAGTCCATCGGGTCGAGCCCGGGCGCGTAGACGGCCGCCAGCCGGGCCGGGACGTCGAGCGCGCGCAGCAGCGCGATCACGAGGTGGGCGTAGTCGCGGCAGACGCCCTGCCGCTTCAGCATCGTGTCGACCGCGCCCTCGGTCGGCCCACTCGAGCCCGGGACGTACGACAGCCGGGACCCGACCCACGACGAGACCGCGGCCAGCCGGTCCGCGGCGTCGGCGAGGCCGGCGAACTCGGCCTGCGCCATGGGGCCCAACCGGTCGGACTCGGCATAGCGGCTCGGCCGCCGGTAGACGATCCGCTCGGCATCGGTGACCGCCGGGCGCGCGTCGGTGGCAGGGACCGCGGCGGCGTAGGCGACGACGAGCCGTCCGGGTGGCGGTTCGACGACGTGCACCCGCCCGATGCCGGGGACCAGGTTCTCGGTGACCGGGACGGGGCGGCCGTCGCAGGTGACCTCGAGCGTCTCGTCCGGCCCGGCCGCCGAGACGGCGACCTGCAGCTCGAGCCGCACCGGCTCATCGATCTCGATCACCAGGCGAGAACCGACGCGCCGCGTTGCGAGAGACATGTGTGAAGTATCGGCCACGGTCGCCACAGGCCCGCGCCGCGGAACCTTTCTCGTCGCCCCTCGCGGGCGTAGCGTCGATCCATGGCAGCGACCCCTGATCCGGTGCACTGGCGAGGCGTCAATCACCTGGCGCTCGTCACCCCCGACATGGACGCGACGGTGCGGTTCTGGCACGGCGTCCTCGGGGCCCGGCTGGTGGCAACGATCGGCACGCCGTCGTTCCGCCACTACTTCTTCGACATCGGCGACGGCAACACCGTCGCCTTCTTCGAGTACTCCGACGTCCATCTCGACCTGTACGCCAAACCGGCCGGGGTGCCGTACGACAGGGCGTCGCAGTTCGACCACCTGTCGCTGAACCTGCCGGACGAGGAGGCGCTGGTACGCCTGCAGGACCGCCTCAAGAGTCACGGCTGCGAGGTCACCGACGTCATCGACCACGGGTTCATCCGCTCGATCTACTTCAGCGACCCGAACGGCATGGCGCTCGAGGCCTCCTGGTGGACCCTCGACGCCACCGGCCGACCGGCCGACTACGGCGACGAACGGCTGTTCGCCGACCCCGATCCGGTTCCGGCCGTCCTCGAGCTGCAGGGCGACGGCACGCTCGAGCACACGCCGAGCACCAAGCTGGTCGACGGGATCATCGAGGACATCTATCGCACCGGCGTCTGAACCCGGTGGGCTACCGGACCGTCCCCCAGCTGCTGGTCGACGCGGCGTCGCGCGATGCCGACGGGATGTGGCTTCGCACCGACGACGTGCAGCTGACGTTCGCCGAGGCCGCGGGCGCAGTGGGCGGCCGGGCGGCGGCGCTGGCGGGCCACGGGGTCGGGCCCGGCGATCTCGTGCTGCTGACCGCGCGGACGACGCCGGCCTACCTGCTCACGTGGCTCGCGGTCACCGCGATCGGCGCGATCGCGGTACCGGTGAATCCCGCCTCCACCCCGGCCGAGTTGCAGGGGCTGATCGGGCAGGTGCAACCCCGCGCGATCGTCACCGACTCCGAGCTGCGTCCGGGCATCGCGGCGGGCACCGCGATCGTCCTGGACGTCGACGCGCTGGCCGGTCCCGCGGCCGAGGTGCCGATGCAGGTCGCGCCGGACGACATCGCGCTGCTGATCCCCACGTCCGGGACGACGGGCCGCTCGAAGCTGGTGATGCAGACCCATCGCGCGTACGCCATGGCCGGCGAGGGCTTCCCGTACTGGATGGAGCTCACCGCGGCCGACCGGCTGCTCACCACCCTGCCGCTGTTCCACGTCAACGCACCGGCGTACTCGGTACTCGGCTCGCTGGCCTGCGGCGCCGGGCTGGTGCTGCTGCCCCGGTTCTCGGCCCGTGGGTTCCTGGACTCGGCCCGGCGCCATGGCGCCACCGAGTTCAACGCGATCGGCGCGATGCTGGAGATCCTCATGCGCCAGCCCGAACGAGTCGACGACGCCGACACGCCGCTGCGTCTCTGCTACACCGGGCCGGCCCCGACCCGGGAGCGCCAGCTGCAGATCGAGCACCGCTTCGGGTTGCGGATCGTGGTCGGCTATGCGATGTCGGAGAGCCCGTACGGGTTGATCTGGGCGCACGGCTCCCGGCCCTACGGGACGCTCGGGACGGTCCGGCAGCATCCGGCGCTCGGCGTGGTGAACGAGGCGCGGATCGTCGACGACGCCGGCCGGGACGTCACCGCCGGCACGACCGGCGAGCTGCTGCTGCGCAACCCGGCCGTCACCCCGGGCTACTGGCAGATGCCGGACGAGACCGCGGCGGCGATCACCCCCGACGGGTGGCTGCACACCGGCGATCTCGTCACCGCCGACGCGGACGGCGTGTACACCTTCCTCGCCCGCAAGAAGGAGGTGCTGCGCCGGCGCGGGGAGAACCTCGCCCCGGTGGAGGTCGAGGAGGCGATCGAGGCGCACCCCGCCGTCATCGAGTGCGCGGTCGTCGGTGTGGTGTCGGAACTGTCGGAGGAGGAGATCAAGGCCTTCGTCGTGACCGCCGGGCCGGCCGACTTCGCCGAGCTGCGGGCGTGGACCGCGCAGCGGCTCAGCCCGTTCAAGGTGCCGCGTTACTGGCAGCAGCTCGACGCGCTGCCGCGCACGCCGACGCAGCGGGTCGCGAAACACCGGCTGCCGGCCGGGCATCCGCCCGGCGAGCGGGACATGGAGCAGGATGCATCCCGTGGATGAGTCGCGCTACCCGACGTCCATCGGGCACTCCGATGCCGAGTCGATCTCGCTGCTCGGCCACGACCTCGCCGGGGAGCTGCTCGGCGAGGTGGGGTTCGGCGAGCTGGCGTTCTGGCTGGTGGCGCGGCACCGACCGTCCGCGGGCGAGCTGCGGCTGTTCGAGGCCGTCCTGGTCGCTCTCGCCGATCACGGGCTCACCCCGTCGGCGATCGCGGCTCGACTCACGCTGACCGGCGCGCCGGAGTCGATGCAGGGCGCGGTAGCGGCCGGGCTGCTCGGCGGCGGCGCGCGCTTCCTCGGCGTCACCGAGGACTGCGGGCGCTTCCTGGCCGCGGCCCTCGCCGACGACGGCGGCCCGCAGCCCGAGGACGACGCGGGGTGGGATGCGCTGGCCCGGAGGGCCGTGCAACGGCAGCGCGACGCGCGGCTGCTCGTCCCCGGCCTCGGGCACCCCGTCCACAAGGCCGGCGACCCCCGGACCCCCGTGATCATCCGGATCGCCACCGAGGCCGGCGTCCGCGGGCCGCACCTGCAGCTGTTCGAGGCGATCGGGCGCGTGCACCCCGGCGTGCTCGGGCGGACCCTGCCCCTGAACGGCGCCGGCGTGTGCGGCGCCGCGCTGGCCGACCTCGGCTTCCCGGTGGAGACGCTGCGCGGCTTCGCCCTGCTGGCCCGCACGGCCGGCCTGCTCGGCCACCTCGCCGAGGAGCAGCGCCGCCCGATCGGGCCTGCAATCTACGACGCCGTCGACCGGTCGGCGGACTACCGCCCGTAGGTACGACGCGCCGCGGCGGCGTGCGTTCACCTTAACGCGGCCCGCGGCCGCACAAGGCGCCACTCCGATTGTCCTACGACCGCGTGTACGACAGATTCGGCGTGGCCAGTTGGCCGGCCGGAGCTCAGGTTTGGCGACCGCCGCCGGACGACGGCCCTTGTAATTGCTCAGCCAACCAGCGACCCTCGCCGACCGCGCGTTCAACTCCCCACCTGATCGGGTTGCCGAGCTCGCCCTAGACCAACCACGCGAGGCGGGAAGCGCGGGTCGCCCGCCCGCGTGCGACCGCCGAAGATCGGCCGCGCTCAGCCGACGGTGATCGCGTCCAGCCGCTCGCGCAGGAACGCGCTGGCCATCACCGGCGGGTAGGTGTTCGCCCGGCCGATCGGCGGTTGCAGCGCCTCGACCACGGTGTCGTGGTCCGCCTCGTAGAAGTAGACGAGGCTGACGAGGTCCTCGTCCGGCGCAGTGGCCTGGGGCGGCAGCACGCGGTGCCGGTTGGATTTCCACCGGTCGCCGCTCCAGCGGGCGAGCAGGTCGCCGGTGTTGATCGTGAACGCGTCCGGGTGGAAGGGCGCGTCGGCCCACCCACCGGCTTCGCTCCACACCTGCAGCCCGCCCTGGCCGGGCTCGCGGTCGAGGATCGTGACGGTGCCGAAGTCCGTGTGCGGGCCGATCCGGAACTGGTTCGCGTCCGGCGGGCCGGTCACCGCCAGGGGCGGGTACCGATTGATGTTCATCGTGTGGGTCGCGTGGCCGGTGTGCTGGGTGAAGAAGCCGTCCGGCAGGCCGAGCGCGGTGGCGGCCAGCCGCAGCAGGTCGTCGGCCAGCTCGCGCATCCGGGCGAGGTAGTCGACCACGGCGCCGCGCAGTTCGGGCACCTCGATCGGGTAGACGTTCGGCTGGAACCAGTAGCCGTCGATCTCGGGATCGCCGGTGGGGCGGTCGGCGCCGACGGCGAACGACTCCTTGAGGTCGGGCGGGGTCTCGGTGCCCTCCGCGTAGCCGTTCGCCTCGACGCCCGGCGGCAGCCAGCCCCGTCCGCCGACCGTCACCGCGTACGGCCGCTTGAGCTCGGAGGGCAGCGCGAAGAAGCGCCGGGCCGCCGCCCGCACGGCCGCGCGGGACGCCGCCGGCACGCCGTGCCCGGTGATGAGGAAGAACCCCCACTCCTGCAGCGCCGCGTCCACCTCGGCGGCGACGCCGGTCCGGTCGCTGAACTCGCCGCCGAACCACGGCTCGAGATCGATGATCGGCACGCTGTTCGTCATGTCAGTCGACTCCGATGTCCTCGTTCCACAGCTCCGGTCGGGCGGCGATGAAGTCGGTCATCATCCGGACGCAGCGCTCGTCGTCGAGCAGCACGATCTCGACGCCGTTCGCGGCCAGCCAGTCGTGGCCGCCGACGAACGTGCGGGCCTCGCCGATGACGACGCGCGAGATGCCGAACTGCCGGACCAGCCCGCTGCAGTACCAGCACGGCGACAGGGTGGTGACCATCGTCGTGCCGCGGTAGCTGCGCTGCCGGCCGGCGGCCTTGAATGCGGCCGTCTCCCCGTGCACCGACGGGTCGCCGTCCTGGACGCGGCGGTTGTGGCCGCGGCCGAGGACCCTCCCGTCGGCCCCCATCAGCGCGGCCCCGATCGGGATACCGCCTTCGGTGAGGCCCAGCTCGGCCTCCTCGATCGCGATGTCCAGCCCGGCGCGGAGGTCGTAGTTCGTCATGCCGGGACGGTAGCCGCCACCGCCGGCTCCGCACCGGGCGCGGACGCCGAGAGCGCCGGCTTGGTCACCTGGACGAGGGCGAGGTACAGCAGCGCGGCCAGCGCGAAGCCGACCTCGAAGGCGAGGTCACCGAACGCCGGGTGGTGCTTCGGCACGACGCCTTGGTACTTGGTCTGGTTGGAGAACAGCCAGATGGACAGCCCGCCGGCGACGGCCATCGCGATCGGGCCGGCCCAGTTCGGGTAGCGCCGGTCGCCGAGCAGCGCCTGGAAGTCGCGACCGCGGCGCAGTAGCCGGTCGACGAGCACGACGCCGAGCCACGGGCCGATCCAGTACGAGATGATCAGCAGGAAGTTCTCGTAGTCGGCGCCGGCGTTCTTCAACCCGCCCAGCGCGACGAGGAAGCCGATGAGGCCGAAGATCGCAGCGACCGCGGCCCGGGCCAGGTGCGTCGGGAGCTTCACGCCGAGGGTCATGAACGACAGCGAACCCGAGTAGACGTTGATCGCGTTCGCGGCGACAGCACCCAGGCAGATGCACAGCAGGGACAGCTTGCCGAGCCAGGTCGGGAGCAGGTCGGTGAAGGCGGCCGGGGCGACGTCCTTCCCGCCCGCCGTGACGACGGCGGCGCCGACCGTCTCGAGCAGGGTGCAGGAGACGAAGACCCCGAGGCCGGCAAAGACCGCGACCGGCAGCTTGGGCGTCTCCGGCTTCAGGTAGCGCGTGTAGTCGGACGCGTAGGGGTTCCAGCCCGCCGCGTAGCCGAAGGTCGCGCCGGCCATGACGAGGAAGCCGCCGATGCCACCGCCGCCGCCGGGCGCGCCCGGGTGGGACTTGGAGAACACGACGATGCTCGCGATCACGAACACGACCGCGAGGACCGGGAAGGCGTAGCGCTCGAAGGCGTGCACGAGGTTGTGGCCGAAGAACGCGATGAGCATCTGTGCGGCCACGACGATGACCAGGCACAGCGGCTTCGGCAGGCCGCCGAAGAGCGCGTGCAGCGCCAGCGCCCCGCTGACGCTGTTGACCGCGAACCAGCCGATGCCGGCGACGACGGCGTTGAGCCCGGCCGGGAGGATGTTGCCGAGAAAGCCGAATCCGGACCGGCTGATCACCATCTGCGGCAGGCCGTGCCCGGGTCCCCACGTCGAGAGCACGCCCTGCGTCAACGCGCCGAGCGCGGTGCCGAGGACGATCGCGAGGAACGTCTGGCCGAAGCTCAGCCCGAAGTACAGCGGCCCGAGGATGCCGACCGCGACGGTCGCGAACTCGAGGTTGGGTGAGGTCCAGGTCCAGAGCAGCTGAACCGGCGAGCCGTGCCGCTCGTCGAGCGGGATGAACTCGACCCCGCCCGGCTCGACGGCCACGACCTTGTCGCCGTAGTCGCGGGTGGGGTCATCAACGATCGGCGTCACTGACATGCCGCCGAGGCTGGCACCTGATCGTTTCGGCCAGCTTTCGCCCGGATGTCAACCGGCGTACGCCGGTGATCGGGTCACGGGTGGACGATCCGGTCGCCGGGGTGGATGTTGGCGAAGTTGCCGGCCGGGTGCCCGGCCCTGGGGTTGGCCTGCTCGATCGCTTGCAGGGAGATCCCCCAGGTCTGGGCGATCGAGAAGAGCGTGTCGCCGGGCACGACGACGTGGAAGGTCGTCGCGTCGTCCGACCCGTCGGTCTTCGTCTTCGGTTTCGGCCTGGGCTTCGGCTTCGGCCTCGGAGCCGGTGCCGCGCCGTTCCACAACGCCTTGCGGATCTGGATCGCACGGGCGTCGTTGCTGCGGTAGTTCGACCCGTCCGGGAAGGCCGAGTGCTGCACGGCCTGCGCGGCGTCCCAGTTCGTCATGGAGATCCAGTCGAGGCGGAGCAGCGCGTCGAGGAACTTGCGGGTGCTGGTCTCGGCGTCCATCAGCTCGGCCGTCGTGCCCCAGTTTGCGGTCGAGTTCACCGCGCCACCTACTTGCTGCTGGAACAGCCCGACCGACCCGTGATCGCTGCCGACGGCGTCGTGCGGCAGCTGCAGCGACCTCGGGTTGTTGGCGTTGGCGTACATGCGCAGCCCGGATTCGGTGAGTGCGGTCTCGAGCGCGATGTCGGCCAGTCGCTGGCCCTGGTCGCCGGGCAGGTTGCGGGCCTTGCAGGCCGCGATGATGCCCTGCGCGTACTTGATCTGGGTCGGCTTTAGGCCGAGGGCTGCGGTCATGCGCTGACTCCTTCGACGGGGCTGCCCCGGCAGCCGCGGACGAACCGTTCGCCGAGAAGAGCACGTCCCCACCGGCCTGATGCACTTCCCGGCCAGCGAGGTGGATGATGCGCTTGCCGCGCCGGCCGGTTCAACGGCCGATGGGCCCTCGTTCGCGACCCGCAGCCGGCGTAACATCCCTGGCTCCAGCACCGCTGATCAGCGGTAGGGTGCGTCGAAGCGCTCGGCCGGCGCGTCGGTCTTGGCGCGCGATGCATCAGGACCGCTCCGCTCTGCCTCCTCAGCACATGGACACCACGCAGAACTCGGAGCACCGAGGGATCCGGACGCTCGCGACGACCGTGCTGGCCTCGGTGCCGATCAAGCGCGCCGCGGCCGCGATCTGGATGAACGTCCTGGTCGGGGCGGTCGTGGTGGGCGCGACGATCCTCACCACCGACGCGTCCCGCCCGGATTGGTCGGTGCGGGCGCTGACGGTGTTCGCGATCTGGTTGCTGTCGTTCGTGCCGGGTTGGCTGTACGTGCGGTTCCTCGGCCAGCGCGCGGACGCGCTGTGGAACGAGTACGTCCTCAACCTCTTCCGGCTCGGCGTGGACGACCCGCAGTGGTTGCCGCCGCCGACGGTCGAGTGTGCCTACGCCCGGCTGGCCGGTGCCGGGGCCGGCGGAGGCGAGCGGTCCAACATCTACCGGCAGAAGTTCAACGCCTACTACGGCCGCAAGGTCTCGGCCCGGTCGGGCGATTCGGAGGACTTCCGGGTCAGCGTCGAGACGCTGTTCCCGGTCTTCCTCTGCACGGCCGCTCTGGCGGTCGGGTGGACGGTGACGCTGTGGCATCCGGGTGTGGTGATGTCGCCGGTCGAGCCGTGGGCGACGCTCGAGTTCGGCTTCCTCGGCGCGTACGCATTCTCGGTATCGATGCTGGTCCGGCGCTTCTACCAGAGCGACCTGCGCCCCAGCGCCTACGCCGCGGTCGTGCTGCGCCTGATCCTGGTACTGCTCATCCTTGCCGTGCTGCACCAGCTGTTCACGATCTCCGGCGCGAGCGGTGAGGTCGGGCTCAGGGCGCAGTACGTGACCGCGTTCGTCGTCGGGTTCTTCCCGCTGGCCGGGCTGCAGGCGCTGCAGCGGGTCGCGGCCCGCGTGCTGCACGGTGTCGTGCCGCAGCTCCAGCCGGCGTACCCGCTCGAGCAGCTGGACGGCCTCAACATCTGGTACGAGGCCCGGCTGATCGAGGAGGGCGTCGAGGACATGCAGAACCTGACGACGATGAATCTCGTCGACGTCATCCTGCACACCCGCGCGCCGGTCGGCCGGCTGATCGACTGGATCGACCAGGCCTTCCTGCTCATCCACCTCGAGCCGGTGTCGGCGGACGGGCCGTCCACGGCGGGCGACCAGACCCGCCCGGCCCTGCGCCGCCTCGGCGTCCGCTCGGCGACCGACCTGCTGCGGGTCTTCAGCACGTCCCCGGCGCCGCTGTCGCCGGAGGCGCTGCGCACCCGAGGGATCGATCCCGACCGGCTCGCGCTGCTGGTGCGACTGCTCGCCGACGAACCGGGGCTGGATCCGGTGTGGAACTGGAAGGCCGGTGGTGCGGGCCGGACGACCACGCCGAATTCGGCGGCGACGGCGCGGCGGGCAGCCGTCGACGGTCGGGCGGCGACCCGGCACCGCGCCGCGGCGGCCGCAGCGGGCCACTGAGGCGACGCCTCGGCGCGGCCCGCTCCGGCGATCCGGCACGGCGGTGGCCGGCCGGGAGAATGATCCGGTGATCGACGGCCTGCTGCGCGACGCCCGACCGGGGGCCCTGGTCGGCGTGGCGTACGCGCCGGAGGTGGGGCTCGCCGTGGCGACCGACCGCGGCGTGCACACCCTTACCCCGGCCGACGCCGTCCCCGCCCTCGAGGCGGTCGAGGCCGAGCTCGCCCCGCGCTGGCTCTGGTGGTCGAACGAGACGTACACCGCGCTCGGGGTGCGGGTCGCGCGCTGCTGGGATCTCGCCGCCGTCCACCGGGTGCTCTTCGGCGGCTGGCGGGCCGACCCGGCGCTCGTCTGGGCGGCGTTGCACGACCTGCCGCCGACCGCTATCCCCGGCCTGGGCCAGCTCGACCTGCTCGACGCCGGCCGGGACGACTCCGGCGGTGATCCGGAGGATCCCGTCCAGCCCGACGGGCACCTGCGTCCGGAGTGGACGAGCGGCGGCTGGGCCCGCAGCCCGCAGCGGCTGGCGACCTGGGCGGCGCTGGCCGTGCGGGTCGGCGGTCTCCAACGCGCGCGGCTGGCCGAGCTCGCGGTGGGCGGCGACGCGGCCGGCACGGCGCACTCCGAGTCGACGGCCGAGCTGCTGGCCGCCGAGCTCGCCGCCACCGGACTGCCGGTCGACGTCGGCCGGGCCGAGCAGCTCATCGCCTCCTACATCGGGACGCGCCCGGGCACGGCGGCCGAGGCCGAGCAGGCCCGCCGGCGGCGCGACGACGCCGTCCTGCAGCACAGCCCGGAGCCCATCGATCTGCGCAACCCGGCGCACGTGCGGGCGGCGCTGGCCACCCTCGGCATCGATGTCGCCGACACCCGCTCGTGGCGGCTGGAGAACTTCCGCGGCGCCCACCCGTTCGTCGACGCGCTGCTGACGTGGCGCAAGGCCGAGCGCATGGCCACGACCTACGGCTACGGCTGGCTCGACCAGAACGTCGGCCCGGACGGCCGGCTGCGGGGTGAGTGGTCCGGTAGCGACGGCGCCGCCGGGCGGATGACCGCCGGCGCCGGGCTGCACAACCTGCCGGCCGAGCTGCGACCGGCGGTCGCGGCCGAGCCGGGGCAGGTGTTCGTGCGGGCCGACCTCGGGCAGATCGAGCCCCGGGTGCTGGCCGCCGTATCCGGCGACCGGGCCTTCGTGCGGGCCACCCTCGACGACGACCTGTACGCGCCGGTCGCGGCCCGGCTCGGGATCGAGCGGGCCAGGGCCAAGGTCGCGGTGCTCGCGGCGATGTACGGCCAGACCTCCGGCTCGGCCGGCGAGGCGCTGCGCGGGCTCGAGGCGGCCTATCCCGTCGCCATGCGCTACCTGCACACCGCCCGCGACGCCGGCCGGGCCGGGCGCGACCTGCGCACCTACGGCGGGCGGTTGGTGCGCATGTGGGCGACCCCGCCCACCGCCGACGAAACGGCCCGCCGCAGTGCCGCCGCCGCCCGCGGCCGCTACGCCCGCAACGCGGCGATCCAGGGCGCGGCCGCGGAGCTGTTCAAGATGTGGGCGGTCACCGTCCGCGCCCGGGCCGTCGGCACCGGCGCGCAGATCCTCCTCTGCCTGCACGACGAGCTGCTCGTGCAGGTCCCGGTCGCGGCGGCCGAGCGGGTGGCCGCGCTGGTGACGGACGCGCTCGGCGAGGCGGCGGCCCGCTGGGCCCCGGGCTCCGGCGTCCGGTTCGTCGCCGACCTGCGCATCGTCGAGCGCTGGTCCGACGCGAAGTCCTAGCTCTCACTTTCAGTTATAGCAGGGTTCGGCAACGCTCATGAGCGCTCGAGATCTGATCTACGGTGACCAGCCTCAGATCGGAGCTGATGCCGTGAACCCCCCGACTTCCACCAGCGCGTTCGACCTCCCCGACCACCTCGCCGCCAAGGCCGACCCGGCGCTGATCGCCGCCGACGAGCAGCACTTCGCCGCCATCGCCGAGAGCCTCGCGCAGACGATCGCCGAGCTGACCGACCGCCTCGACGCCGAGCGCAAGGCGCCCGGCGGCAGTGGCCAGGAGGCGATGGATCGCGACCTCGAGGTCCACCGGCTGACCGCCCGCCTGCGGGCGCTGCGGCGCTTCGGGCTGGACCTATGCCTCGGGCGCATCGTCGTCGCCGGCCACGCCGAGCCGGTGTATATCGGCCGCCTCGGCCTCACCGACAGCACCGGCCGGCGGCTGCTCGTCGACTGGCGCTCGCCGGCGGCCGAGCCGTTCTTCGCCGCGACCCACGCCGAGCCGATGGGGCTGACCAGCCGGCGCCGGTACCGCTGGACCCGGGGCCGGATCAGCGACTACTGGGACGAGGTGTTCACCGCGGACGGCTTCACCGGGCACGCCGCCGCGCTCGACGACCAGTCGGCGTTCATCGCCAGCCTGGGCAGCAGCCGGTCGAGCCGGATGCGCGACGTGCTCGGCACCATCCAGGCCGACCAGGACGCGATCATCCGGGCCGGATCCGGCGGCCCGCTCGTCGTCGACGGCGGCCCGGGCACCGGCAAGACCGTCGTCGCCCTCCACCGCTCGGCCTACCTGCTCTACGCCGACCCGCGCCTCGGTCACCGGCGCGGCGGAGTGCTGTTCGTCGGTCCGCACCAGCCGTACCTCGACTACGTCGCTGACGTGCTGCCGAGCCTGGGCGAGGAGGGCGTGCAGACCTGCACGCTGCGCGATCTGGTCGCCGAGGGGGCCGGGGCGACGGTCGAGACCGACCCCGAGGTCGCCCGGCTGAAGTCGTCGGCCGCGCTCGTCGGCGCGATCGAGGCGGCCGTCCGGTTGTACGAGGAGCCGCCGGCGAAGGGCATGACGGTCGAGACACCGTGGTCCGAGGTCTGGCTGAGCGCCGACGACTGGGCCGAGGCGTTCGAGGCGGGCTCCGGCGCGCCGCACAACGAGGCGCGCGACCGGGTCTGGGACGAACTGGTCACGCTGCTGATCGACCAGGACGACAGCGAGGCCACACCCGATCTCCTCCGGCCATCACTGCTGCAGAACCGGGAGCTGCTCACCACGTTCAACCGGTCCTGGCCGCTGCTCGAGGCGGCTGACCTCGTCGGCGACCTGTGGTCGGTGCCGGCCTACCTGCGGCGGTGCGCGCCGTGGTTGAGTGCCGACGAGGTCCGGTCGTTGCAGCGCTCCGACCCCCAGGCCTGGACGGTGTCGGATCTGCCGCTACTGGACGCGGCCCGGCAGCGCCTCGGCGACCCGGACGCGGCCCGGCGCCGCCGTCGGCGCGAGGCCGCCTTCGCCGGCGCGCAGCGCGAACTGGACCGCGTCATCGACGACCTGATCGCCGCCGACGACTCCGAGATGCAGGTGATGTCGATGCTGCGCGGCGACGACCTGAGCGCCGCCCTGGTCGACGAGACCGCGCACCCCGACGCCGACCCCGACCGGCTCGCCGGGCCGTTCGCGCACGTCGTCGTGGACGAGGCGCAGGAGCTGACCGACGCCGAGTGGCAGATGCTGCTGCTGCGCTGCCCGTCCCGCAGCTTCACCGTCGTCGGCGACCGCGCGCAGGCCCGGCACGGCTTCACCGAGTCGTGGGCGGAGCGGCTCGAACGGGTCGGTCTCGGCCGGGCCGAGCTGGCCACGCTGCGCATCAACTACCGGACCCCGCAAGAGGTCATGGCCGAGGCCGAGCCGGTCATCCGGGCCGCGCTGCCGGACGCCAACGTGCCGACGTCGATCCGCAGCACCGGCATCCCCGTCCGGTACGCCGCGGTCGCCGAGCTCGGGTCGATCCTCGACACCTGGCTCGCCGCGCACGGCGAGGGAATCGCCTGCGTCATCGGCGATCCGGCCTTCCGGCCGACGCCACGGGTGCGGTCGCTGACCCCGGAGCTCGCGAAAGGGCTCGAATTCGACCTCGTCGTCCTCGTCGACCCGGAGACGTTCGGCACCGGCATCGCGGGCGCGGTCGACCGCTACGTCGCGATGACCCGGGCGACCCAGCAGCTGGTCGTGCTCACGTCCTGAACCTGCGGTACCCGGCCGGTTTGCATCCGCTCGCGTCGCTATCGCCCCGCTCTGGGCCGGGATAGCGACGCGTCCGGGTGCAAACCGGTCAGCGCGGGGACGCCTCGCCCTCGTCGAGCACGGCGATGATCTGCGGGCGCAGCTCGTGCGGGTCGATCACCCGGTCGACCGAGCCGACCTCGACCGCCCGCTGGATGCTGTGCACGCCGTCGAACTCGGCCGCCACCTCGGCCAGCTTCTCGGCCCGCACGGCCGCCCGCACCGTCCCCAGCTCCGTGGCGATCGGCGCCCGGTTCGCCTCGGGAGCACCTCGCAGCCGGGCCTCCAGATCGCGGACGCGCGGATCGGCCGACGTCCGCGCATCGACGTCGCCGGCGAAGACGACGGCCGCCGCCGGTGCCCCACCGATCACCGACGCGAACGACCCGTCGACCGCGAGCACGGTCATCTGCGGGTTGAGCGCCTTGGAGAAGACCACGAACGCGCCGCCGTGGTACCGGGAGATGACGCAGAAGACGATCGGGCCGGCGAAGTTTACGATCGCCCGGCCGATCTCGGCGCCGTACTCGAGCTGCAGGTGGCGCATCGAGTCCGGCGACCCGTCGAACCCGGAGAGGTTCGCGAGCACCACGAGCGGTCGGTTGCCGCTCGCCGCGTTGATCGCCCGGGCGGCCTTCTTCGACGAGCGCGGGAACAGCGTCCCGGCCGTGTACGTGTCCGGGCCGTCGGTCGGCGGGAAGCCGCGCCGCGGCACGCTGCGCGACTCGATGCCGAGCAGGCACACCGGCCACCCGCCGAGGTGCGCGTCGAACACGACGGCGGTCTCGGCGTCGGCCATGCCGGCCCAGCGCTCGAGCGTCGGGTGATCCTGGTCGGCCAGCGCCCGCATCAGCGTCCGGATGTCGAACGCCTTCTTGCGGTCGGGGTTCGTGGCGGCCGAGAAGATGTCACCGATCGCCCGGAAGTCGCTGTCGGCGATCTCGTGCGGGGCGGTCGTGACGTCGCGCTCGATCGGGTCGACCGTCGGTGCGCGCCGCGGCCCGGCCTCGCCCGGCGCGACGTACGTGTGCGCGTAGTGCGTCATGAGGATGTCGCGGGCGCCCTTGAGGTCGGCGGCCCAGTACTGCGCCTGGCCGTTCGGCCCCATCACCCGGTCGTAGCCGCCGATGCCGAAGTTGTCCTCGGCCGAGACGCCGCCGGAGAAGTCCAGCGACTGCTTGCCGGTCAGCACCATGGCGCTCTCCGGCGTCATGACGAGCACGCCCTTCGTGTGCATCAGCATCGTCGCCTCGGCGTTCCAGTACGGCTGGGCCCCGACGTTGATGCCCGCGACGACGATGTTGATCTCGCCGCCGGCCTGGGTGAACTCGATGATCCGCTTGAGGCCACGGGCCACCCAGTCCATGTTCTCGGTGCCCGAGTCCATCGAGATGCGAGCACCGGCCGACAGCGCGTACCACTCGACCGGCACGCGCAGCTGCTCGGCGAGATCGAGCGCGGCGATGATGCGCGAGCACTCGGCCTCGGACACCGCACCGAGCGCCCGGGTCGGGTCACCGCTGAGCAGGACGCGCGTGACGCCCTCGGGGTAGAGGTCGGTCGGGCTGCTCACCAGGCCGACGACGATGCCGGCCTTGTTCAACCCCGGCGGGCGCTCCACCGGCACCAGCCGGCCGGCGTCATCGAGGTCGTGCTCGACGACCCGACCGCCCGGCCCGGCAACCATGGGGTGCAGTTCGTAGGGGTAGACGTTGCCGCGGCGCCGGGCCCGCACGACCTTGCGCGCGTAGTCGTCCAGCGGGCGCAGGCGCTCGGTCGGCGGCGGCCCGACGGCGAACTGCACGCCGGCGCCGGGCTGGTAGAAGAACTTCGCCGCCACCGGGACGATCGCGCCGTCCGGCGCGCCGACCCGGCCCTGGGCGAGCACCTCGTCGATGCCGGCGCCCGTGGTCAGCGGGGCGATGACGCGCTGGAGCGCGGTGAGCTGTTCGAGGGGCGCGTCGATGATCGGCCAGACGTGGACCCAGACGTGGTTCATGTCCAGCGGCACGCTGCGGCTGGCCAGCCGGGTGCGGGCCCGGCGGATGCCCTCGACGCAGTTCGCGATCGCCCGCTCGACCTGCGGCAGGGAGCTGACCCGGTCGTCCTCGTCGCGGACGACGGCGAGTTCGCGCACCTGGGCCAGTGCGACGAGCCGCTGGTCGGCCGGGTTGTCCCGCGCGATGCAGTGGTAGAGCAGGACGTCGTCGGGCGACTCGACCCGGGTGAGGTCGAAGTCCCGCAGCCGCCAGAGGTCCAGGCGCCGGCCGACCATCGGGTGCACGCCGCGGACGAGCCGGTCCTCGACCAGGCCGCCGTTGCGCGGACGGACGGTGAAGTAGGAGACCGGCTGCCCGCCCCCGGCGCACACGCCGACCGCCACGCGCCGCACGTCGTGCGAGAACGGGATCGGCTGCAGCGCCGCCGTCAGCGCGGCCACGCAGTCGTCGGCGTCGGCCGGCGCGTCCGGCCAGCAGAGGTACAGGTCCACGACCGCCTGCTGCCCCGGCCGCCGGGCCGCCACCTGGTCGGCGAGCGCGAGCGTCAGCGGGCTCTCGGGCACCAGCTCGGTGAACAACCCGACGGTCGAGACGAGGTGGCTCGGCCGGTCGTCCAGGACGTAGTCGGCGATGGCGAAGGGCCGGCCGCGGTCGGCGAGCGAGCGCAGGTCCTCCATCTCGTACTCTCGGTAGTGCCGCCGGATCAGCACCTCTAGCAGCGGCTCCTCGGCGGGGACGCCACCCTCGAGCCGCTCGGCCAGGAAGCGGACGATCGGCTCGGGGATCGCGGCCAGCGCGTCCATCCGCTCGGCCCGGTCGGGGGCATCCGGGTCGCCGGCCAGCGACTCGACCTCGACCCGGACGCCGTCGAGCACGTCGGCCCGCTCGCGGTCGACGAGCGGCTGATCGAACCAGCGGAACCGCACGCTGCGGGCGAGATCACCGACGGCCGGGAAGCGCAGCTGGGTCGCGAGCACCAGGCGGTCCAGCACCTCGCGGGCCGGCAGGTCGGCGTCGGTGTCCGGCGCGGGCTCGGTGTGCCAGCGCTGCAGGATCGACGAGACCAGCTGCAGATCGGGCGTGGTCCGCTGCTGGGCGAGGAAGATCCGGAAGACCGCCTCCTCCAGCTCCGCGGTGCGGTCGAGCTTCTCGATGCCGTAGTGCCCGAGCACCCGCTCGAGCTTGGTGCGGAAGATGTCGGGCAGCGCGCTGCGCTCGACGTCGAGACTCTGCAGGTAGCTGTGGAAGTGCTCCTTCGAGCTGTGCACCCGCAGCTCGGTGTGCAGTTCCTCGTCGGCCGGCCGGTTGCGGCTGAGCTCGGCGAAGTCGGCGAAGACGCCGAGCAGCTCGATCTCGTGCACGATCACGTCGGCCCCGCGCTCGGCGGCCTCGTCGCGCGCCGCGAGGTAGCGCGACAGCGTTCCCCCGTTGTCGGCCGGATCGACGTCGAAGCCGAGCAGGACGGCCTTCAGATCGGCCCGGCCGCGCGTCAGCGGATCGCCGACGCCGGCGTCGGTCGCCGGCAGGTCGAGCGCGACGGCGTCCTGCTCGGCGGCCGCGACGGCGCTGCCGTCACCGATCGGTTCGAGGCGCAGCAGCGGCGTGCCGGTCTCGACCTGGCTGCCGGTGCTGACGTGCAGCTCCATCAGGACGCCGGCGAACGGCGCGGCCAGCCGCGTCTCCATCTTCATCGATTCGAGGACGAGGACGGGCGCCCCGGCGGCCACCTCGTCCCCGACCGCGACCGGCGTCGCCACCACCAGGGCCGGCGCCGGCGAGCGGAGGATGCCACCCTCGTCGCGGCTGATCCGGTGCGCGATGCCGTTGACCTCGACGAAGTGGATCGGGCCGTGCGTCGCCGTCATGACCCGGAACGACCGGCCGGAGACGGTCAGCCGCTGGTGATGCGTGCCCAGCCGCTCGACGTCGCCGTCGACCACCTGCGTCTGGCCGTCGGCGGTCACGCTCACCCGGAACCGGTGCGGGCCGGTCTGTGACACGGTGACCCGGTAGATCCGCCCGCGCAGCTTGAGGTCGACCGGGCGGCCGACCCGGTGCTGGACGTTCGGGCGCCCGCCGCGGGCCGTCTCGAGCAACCGCCCGATCTCGACCCGCTCGGCCTCCTCGTAGGCCTCGATCGCGGCGGCGACGAGCGCCACCCCGGAGTGCTGCTCGGAGACGAGCCGCCCCTGCGCCCGGACCCGGTCGATCCAGCCGGTGTCGCAGCTGGCGTCGACGACCTCGGGCTGGTTGAGCAGCTCGAGCAGGAAGCTCTTGTTGGTCGCGCCACCCTCGATGATCACGGCGGTCTCGCTCACCGCCCGGCGCAGGCGGGCCAGTGCCTCCTCCCGGGTGCGGCCGTGGGCGATGATCTTGGCGATCATCGAGTCGAAGTCGGCCGGGATCGTGTCGCCCTCGCTGACCCCGGTGTCGACCCGGATGCCGGGACCGGACGGCAGGTCGAGCAGCTCGATGCGCCCGGGCGAGGGGGCGAAGTCGCGGTCGGCGTCCTCGGCGTTGAGCCGGGCCTCGACGGCGTGCCCGGCCTCGATCGGCTTCGGCCCCTCGAGCCGCCCGCCGGCCGCGACCTGGATCTGCAGCCGGACGAGGTCGGTGTCGGTGGTGACCTCGGTGATCGGGTGCTCGACCTGCAACCGGGTGTTGACCTCGAGGAAGGCGAACGCCTTCTCCCCCGGGTGGTACAGGAACTCGACCGTGCCCGCGCCGCAGTACCCGACGGACCGGGCCAGCCGCTCGGCCGAGGCCTTGAGCTCCTCGGCCTGCTCGGTCGTCAGCAGCGGCGAGGACGACTCCTCGATCACCTTCTGGTTGCGGCGCTGCACCGAGCAGTCGCGGACGCCGAGGGCCCAGGCCGTGCCGTGCGCGTCGGCGATGACCTGGACCTCGACGTGCCGGGCGCCGGTGACGAGGCGTTCGAGGAAGACGACGTCGTTGCCGAAGGCGCGTCCGGCCTCGTCGCGGGTGAGCTGGTAGGTGTCGGCCAGCTCGGCCGCCGAGTTGACGACCCGGATGCCCCGGCCGCCGCCGCCTGCGGTCGCCTTGAGCATGAGCGGGTAGCCGACCTGCTCGGCCGCCGCGAGCGCGGCGTCGAGGGTGTCGACCGGGCCCCGGCTCCACGGCGCGACCGGCACGCCGACCTGCTCGGCGATCAGCTTCGAGCCGATCTTGTCGCCGAGCTTGCGCATGGCGGCCGCGCTGGGGCCGATGAACGTGACGCCGAGGTCGGCGCACAGGTCGGCGAAGCCGGGGTCCTCGGCGACGAAGCCCCAGCCGACCCACACCGCGTCCACCCCGGTGTCGAGCAGGGCACGTTCCAGCAGCGCGTGGTCGAGGTAGGGACGGGCCGACGCCGGGCCGAGCCCGTACGCCTCGTCGGCCTCGCGCACGAACATCGCCCCCCGCTCGGCGTCGGTGTAGAGCGCGACCGTGCCGATCGGCTCGCCCCCGTGCGCGTTGATGTCCCGGACAGCGTGGATGAGCCGCAGCGCGGCCTCTCCGCGGTTGACGATGGCGATGCGCTTGAACACGCGTCGAGCCTGCCCCACCGGAAGGGTTACCAGCCAGTTACTTCGCCCCCGCGGGTCGTGCGCTGGACAGACGGCCCGCGGCGGTAGACGGTGAGCGGCATGCGGCAGCTCACCAGCCTCGACGCCCAGTTCCTCGCCATGGAGTCGGCCCGTCAGTACGGGCACGTCGGCGGGCTGGCGGTCCTCGACCCGTCCACCCGGGGCGGGGCGCTCGACCTGGCGAGCGTCCAGCAGCTGATCGAGGAGCGGCTGCCGCTGGTGCCGCCGCTGCGGTGGCGGCTGGCCGGGGTGCCGTTCAACCTCGACTACTCCTACTGGGTCGACGACCCGGACTTCGACGTCGAGTTCCACGTCCGGGAGATCGCGCTGCCGGCGCCGGGCAACGAGACCCAGCTCGCCGAGCAGGTCGCCCGGATCGTGGCCCGGCCCCTCGACCGGACCCGACCGCTCTGGGAGCTGTACCTGATCCAGGGCCTGGAGGACGGGCACGTCGCCGTGCTGACCAAGATCCACCACGCGGTGGTCGACGGGCTGTCCGGCGCCGAGATCATGGTCGCGCTGCTCGACCTGACGCCGGAGGGTCGGGACGTGCCGGCCCGCTCCGGGCCGGTCGACCGGATGCCGTCGTCCTCCGAGATGCTGCTGCGCGGGATGGTGGGCGCGCTGAAGTTCCCGGTCCGGTTCGCCCGTTCGGCGCCGGCCGCGCTGCCGAACCTGGCCGAGGTGCGGTCACTCGCGGTCGTCCCGGGTATCGCGGCGGTCGGGCAGGTCGTCAAGCGCAGCCGCGAGGTGGTGCTGCGCCGGCCCCGGCACCGGAGCCTGCCCGACCTGCCGGCGCCGCGGACGCCGTTCTCCGGCCGGGTCTCCGGACACCGCAAGATCGCGTTCGGGCAGCTGAGCCTGGCCGACGTGAAGGCGGCGAAGAACCGCCACGGGACGACCGTCAACGACGTCGTCGTCGCGCTCTGCGCCGGCGCGGTGCGGCGCTGGCTGATCGAGCACGACGCGCTGCCCGATACGCCGCTCGTCGCGCAGATCCCGATCTCGGTCCGCACGAAGGAGCAGACCGGCACGTACGGCAACCGGATCATGCTGCAGACGGTGCCCCTGTTCACCCAGATCGCCGAGCCGATCGAGCGGCTGCGCCGCACGCACGAGGCGCTCGGGGACATGAAGCAGCGGCACAGCGCGCTGCCGGCCGAGCTGCTGCAGGACGCGAACCACTTCATCCCGCCGGCCGTCTTCGCCCTTGCGGCCCGCTCGACGTTCGCGCTCGCGACGTCCGCGGCCGGCCGGCCGCCGTGGAACCTGGTGATCTCGAACGTCCCCGGCCCGCAGCTGCCGCTGTACCTGGCCGGCGCCCGGCTCGTCGCCAACTACCCGATCTCGGTGATCACCGACGGCATGGGGCTCAACATCACCGTCATGAGCTACTGCGGGCACCTGGACTTCGGCCTGATCGCCGACCGCGACCAGATGCCCGACGTCCACCTGCTCATGCAGTGGCTGCGCGACGAGCTCGCCCAGCTGACCAAGGACTGAGCCGGCCCCTGCCCGCGCTCAACGCGCCGGGTGCGTATAGGTGGGTGCCGGGTTTGTATGACGCTTTCGTCATACGACCCCGGCAGCTAGGTATGTGGCCCGAACCGCGCCCAGCCGAGAAGACCCAAGATTCTTTCGCCGGCCGCGGTGAGAATCGGTGGCACCGCGAGTCGTATGGGTGTAGCCATTCCCTCACAGGAGGTCGACATGACCAGCACCACGAGCAGCACCGGACTGCGGGGCATCAGCCTCGTCTGCGTCCCCACCCTCGAGCAGGACAAGGCGGTCGAGTTCTACGAGTCACTCGGCTTCGAGAAGCGGACGGACGAGCCGTTCGGCGGCAGCTACCGCTGGATCGAGGTCTACCCGCCGGAGGGCGCGACCGGGATCGCGCTCGCGCCCCCGCCCGACCCGAGCACGCTCGCGCCCGTGCAGACCGGCATCACGCTGACGACCAGCGACATCGACGCCACGCACGCCGAGATGAAGGCCCGCGGCGTGGACGTCGACGCCGAGGTTTCGCGCATGGGCGAGCCGGTGCCGCCGCTGTTCTGGTTCCGCGACCCGACCGGGCACACGCTGATGGTGGTCGAGCAGCCCTGAGCACCGAATCGGACGAGGGCGGCACCGACTTCGCCGCCCTCGTCGGCCGGCACCGAGCCGAGCTCCACGCGCACTGCTACCGGATGCTCGGCTCGGTGCACGACGCCGACGACGCACTGCAGGAGACGCTGATCCGCGCATGGCGCGGGGCCGCCGGCCTGCGCCAGGACCGTTCCGCGCGGTCGTGGCTGTACTCGATCGCCACCAACGTCTGCCTGACCGAGATCGAGCGCCGCCGCCGTCGGTTCCTGCCGCACGACTTCAGCCCGGCGGTCGAGGGGCACGTGCCGCCGGGGCAGCCGGTCACCGAGTCGGCCTGGCTCGAGCCCTATCCGGACGCTCCTGACCGGCCGGCCGGCGTCGCGTCGGCCGAGGCCACCTACGACGTGCAGGAGTCGGTCGAGCTGGCGTTCGTCGCCGCGGTGCAGCACCTCGGCGCGAACCAGCGGGCCGTCCTCCTGCTGCGCGACGTCCTCGGCTTCAGCGCCCAGGAGACGGCCGACCTGCTCTCGACCTCCGTCCCCTCGGTCACCAGCGCGCTGCAGCGGGCCCGATCGACGGTGTCGGCCCGGGTACCGGAGCGCACCCAGCAGGCGACCCAGCGCGCCCTGGGCGAGGCCGCGCTGCGCTCGCTCGTGGAGCGGTACGTCGCGGCGTGGGAGCGCAACGACGTCGAGGCGTTCGCCGCGCTGCTGACCGAGGACGCGACCTTCGCCATGCCGCCGCTGGGCACCTGGTACGCGGGCCGCGACGCCGTCGTCGAGTGGGCCCGGCGCTACTCGATCAACGGCGAGTGGGGGTGGAGGGCGATCGAGACCCGGGCGAACGGGCAGCCGGCGCTCGCGTTCTACGCGTGGGACGACGGTGCCGCGGCCTACCTGCCGTTCGCGTTGAACGTGCTGTCGGTGCGGGACGGGCTGGTCTGCGACGTCACCGCGTTCATCGTGCGGGCGACCGACGCCGACGAGGCCGAGGCGTACGTGCGGTTCCCCGAGCAGCCGATGCACCAGCGGACCGGCGACCTGTACGAGCGCTTCGGCCTGCCCGAGCGGCTGCGCTGACCGGGCGGCTCAGACCGGCGTGTACAGGTGCTCGGGCCGGCCGGTGGTGCCATAGCGGAGCTGCAGCCGGACGACGCCGTAGTTCTCGAGATACGTCAAGTACCGCTGCGCGGTCGCTCGGCTGACGCCGACGGTTTCGGCGACGTCGCTCGCCGACACCGCCTGCGTGGCGCCGCGGACGGCGTCGCGAACCAGTTCGAGCGTCGGTGCCGAGTGCCCCTTCGCGAGCCGGCGGCCGGTCGGCGGCTGGCTGCGCAGCATGCCGAAGAGCTCGTCGACCGCGGACTGGTCGGCCTCGGCCTCGTCGGGGAGCCCGGCGATGCGCAGGTGCAGGCGCCGATAGGTGTGCAGCCGCTCACTGAGTGCCGAGAACCCGAACGGCTTCACCAGGTAGTGGACGGCCCCCAGCTGCATCGCCGTACGAACGGTGGACATGTCGCGGGCCGCCGTGATCACGATGACGTCGGGGTGCCGCTCGCGGTCCATGAGGCTGCGGACGACGGACAGCCCGTCCCCGTCGGGCAGGAACACGTCCATGAGCACGAGGTCCGGCTCGAGCTCGGCGGCGATGGTGAGCGCGTCGGCCGCGGTGTGGGCCTGGCCGACGACCTCGAAGCCGTCGACCTTGGCGACGTAGGCGGCGTGCACCGCGGCGACCCGGAAGTCGTCGTCGACGACCAGGGTCCGGATCGCAGGATCGGTCATCGCCGCGCGGCACCGGTCGGCACGGCCACCGGCGCGGCCGCGGGGAGGTGGACCTCGAAGACCGGGTGCCTTCCGGGCGACACGGTGATCGTCCCGTGCAGCCGCTGGACCAGCCGGTGGACGATCGCCAACCCCAGCCCGCGATGCTGCCCGCCGCGATCGGGCTTCGTCGTGTAGCCGTCGCGGTAGATGAGCTCGCGGTCCTCGGCCGCGATGCCGGGGCCGTCGTCGGCGACCCGGATCGAGATCGCACCGTCGTCGTCGACGAGCCGGACGACGACCCGTCCGGTGCCGGGCGTGGCCGCCAACGCCTCGAAGGCGTTGTCGATCAGGTTCCCGAGGATCGTCGTCACGGCTTGGATCTTCTGGGTCGACTCGCCGAGCCAGGTGTCGTCGGTGATCTCGAAGGCCATCCCGCGCTCGCCGGCCTCGGCGGCCTTGCCGAGCAGCAGCCCGATGACCAGCGGTGAACCGATCCGGGCCCGCAGCGACTCCGCGAACTCGGCCGTGCCGCCCCGCAGCTCGTCCATGTAGCGCAGCGCCTCGTCGACGTCGCCCAGTTCGAGCAGACCGGTGACGGCGTGCAGGCGGTTGGAGAACTCGTGCTGCTGGGCGCGGAGGGCATCGCTGAGCCGGCGCACGCCGTCGAGTTCACGCAGCAGCCCGGACATCTCGGTGCGATCCCGCAGCGTGACGACGGCCCCGTGCGGGTGGCCGTCGAGCACGACCGGCATCCGGTTGACGGTGAGGCAGTGGTCGTCGGTGAGGACCACCTCGTCCGGCCCGCTCACCTCGCCCATGAGCACCTCGGTCAGCCGGCCGGGCGGCAGCAACTCCTCCAGGCTGCGACCCCAGCGGCACGTCCACCTGGCCCAGCAGCCGGCGGGCCTCGTCGTTGATCACCGACACCCGGCCGGACGGGTCGAAGGCGATGACGCCCTCGCGAATCCCGTGCAGCGTCGCCTCGCGTTCCTGGAGCAGCCGGGCGATCTCGTCGAGTTCCAGCCCGAACGTCTTGCGCTTGAGGCGGTGTGCGAGCAGCCACGACGCCGCCGCGCCGGCCGCCAGCGCGACGGCCAGCCAGCCGGCATAGGTGGGCAGCTCGCGCCACAGGGCCGCCGAGACCGAGCTCTCCCGCAGCCCGACCGACACCTCGCCGACCATCCGGTGGTCCGCCGTGTAGAGCGGCGCCTTGCCGTTGGCCGACGGGCCGGTCGACCCGTGGTCGATGCCGACGTGCGCGCGGCCGTCCACCGTCACGATGGGCTCGACGACCTTCTCACCGATCTTGGTCGGGTCCGGGTGGGAGTGCCGCACCCGGTTCATGTCGATCACGACGACGTAGGACGCGCCGGTCTCGTGCTGGATCCGGCTGGCGATGGTCTGGACCGGCTCGGGACAGGGGCGACCCGGGCCGGCCAGGCAGCTCTGGATGCTCGGGACACCGGCAACGGTCGCCGCGATCGAGGCCGCGCGGGCCTCGTACTGCCGGTCGAGCTGGGACCGCTCGACGCGCGCGAAGAGGACGAACCCGATCAGCACCGTCGCGGTCAGGATCGCCAGCTGGGCGATGAAGATCTGGGTCGACAGCTTGCGCGTCGAGAAGCGGCCCACAGCGCTGATTGTCACCGCCGACCCCCACCCGGACAACCGCCGGGCCGTGCGCAGAACGAGCAGAACCCCGGTAAACGCGGTAAACGCGGGATGCGCAGGTAACCACGACGTCATCTCCCCGTCACTCCTACGGTCACTCCCACCAGTGAGCGCGGCCACACCACCGACGCCGCTCACCGAACGAGAGGGGCCGACATGGTCGACCTGAAGCAGCAACCCGGGGCTGCCAACGATGCCGCCCGGATCGAGATCACCCACCTGACCAAGCGGTTCATGACCCGCTCCGGCGAGCCGTTCACCGCGATCCGCGACGTGACGCTGACCGTCGAACCGGGCCAGTTCTGCGCCATCGTCGGCCCGACCGGCTGCGGCAAGTCGACGACCCTCGGCCAGGTGTCCGGCCTCGACCGGCCGAGCGCCGGCTCGGTGCGGGTCGGCGGGCGCGAGGTGCACGGCGTGACGAGCGGCGTCAGCTTCATGTTCCAGGCCGACGCGCTGTTCCCCTGGAAGAGCGTGCTGGGCAACGTGATGATCGGCCCGACGCTCAACGGCACCTCCCGGAAGGACGCCGTCGCCCTCGCGCGCGACTGGCTGCGCCGGGTAGGACTGGCCGGCTTCGAGGACCGCTACCCGCACCAGCTGTCCGGCGGCATGCGCAAGCGCGTCGCCATGGCGGCGGCACTGATCAACTCGCCCCGGATCCTGCTGATGGACGAGCCGTTCGGCGCGCTGGACGTGCAGACCAAGGCGATCATGCAGACCGAGCTGCTCGGGCTGTGGGAGCAGCTGCGGCCGTCGGTGCTGTTCATCACCCACGACCTCGACGAGGCGGTGGCCCTGGCCGACCGAGTGCTCGTCATGACCAGCGAGCCCCGGCTCGATCAAGCAGAGCTTCGACATCGACCTCCCCCGCCCGCGGGGCGAGGTGCAGGAGATCCGGCACGAGCCGCGCTTCCTCGAGCTGCAGAACCAGATCTGGGACTCGCTCAAGGACGAGGTACGGCGCGCGTACGCGCAGACGGCCGGTGCGGCATGAGTGTGGTGAGCGACGTGACGGTGAAGCAGCAGCGGACGGTGACGGCCGAACCGGACGCCGAGATCAGGCAGGCCGCGCGGCGGGCCAAGCGCCGCCGCGTGTTCTGGCTCTGGATCGCCCGGCTCGGCCTCGCGGTCTTCATCATCGGCGGCTGGCAGCTGTGCACTGCACAGGGCTGGGTCGACAAGTTCTACTACGGCCAGCCTTCGCTCATCTGGAAGTCGCTCGTGCAGCTGTTCACCAAAGGCACCGAGTTCGGCTCGATGTGGGACGACATCGCCGTCACCCTGCAGGAGGCCGTTTACGGCTTCCTGCTGGGCACCGCCGTTGGCGTGATCTTCGGGCTGCTCCTCGGGCAGAACCGCTTCCTCGCCGACGTCCTGAATCCCTACATCAAGATCGTCAACGCCGTGCCACGGATCATCCTCGGCGGCATCTTCCTGGTCGCGTTCGGACTCGGCATCTTCCCGAAGATCCTGCTCGCCGGCGTGCTCGTCTTCTTCATCGTCTTCTTCAACGCCTTCCAGGGCGTCCGCGAGGTCAACCCGAACCTGGTGGCCAACGTCAAGGTGCTCGGCGCCTCGCCGCTGCAGGTGGCGCGCCATGTCACCATCCCCTCCGCCTTGACCTGGATCATCGCCAGCCTGCACACGGCGTTCGGCTTCGCGATCATCGGCGCGCTCGTCAGGAGATTCTCGGGTCGCAACGCGGCATCGGGTTGGTCATCAGCCAAGCGCAGGGTCGCCTCGATCCGAACACCGTCTTCGCCGGCATGGCGATCATGGCCGCCGTCACGCTCATCGCGGAATTCCTCCTCACGCTGCTGGAAAAGCGCGTTCTCTCCTGGCGCCCGCCCAGCCACTCCGAATCGGCCGGCATCTGATCCCGCTTCCAGCCACCCACCAACCGAAAGGAACACCCGCATGTTGAAACGCGCCCTCACGCTGGCCACGATCGGCGCCCTGGCGCTCGGTGCCACGGCCGCGTGCTCGAGCAGCAAGTCCGGCAGCAATGGATCCGGCGGCTCGTCGATGCCGACCGTGTCGCTGATGGTCGGCGGCATCGACAAGCAGATCTACCTGCCCTACAAGCTCGCTGACGAACTCGGCTTCTACAAGAAGTACGGCGTGAACGTGAAGCTCTCCACCGAGACCAACGGCGGCGTCGGCGCCGAGGACGCGATGGCCTCCGGGCAGGTCGACATGGCCGGCGCCTGGTACATCCACACCATCGACTTCCAGTCGAAGGGCAAGCAGGTCGAGGACATCGTCCAGCTCTCCGGCGCCCCCGGCGAGCGGGAGATGTGCGGCATGAACAGCGGCGTGCACTCCGCGGCCGACTTCAAGGGCAAGACGCTCGGTGTCACCGACCTCGGTTCCGGCACCGACGAGCTGACCCAGTTCATGGCCGCGCAGAAGGGCATCTCGCGCAGCCAGTACCACACCCTCGCCGTGGGGGCGGGCGCCACCGCGATCGCTGCCATCCAGCGCGGCACCGCGCAGTGCGTGATGACCACCCAGCCGACCGTCGGTGCCCTGGAGGCGAAGAAGCTGGCCTATCCGGCGATCGACCTCGCGACGACCGCGGGCGCGCAGCAGGCCCTCGGCGGCGCCTGGCCGGCGGCCAGCGTGCTCGCCCAGACCAGCTGGGTGAACAGCCACAAGGACACCGTCCAGAAGGTCGTCGACGCGCTCGTCGCGACGCTGCACTGGATCAACACGCACAGCGCCGCCGACATCGCGAACAAGCTGCCGGCCGACTACGTGCAGAACAGCACCATCAGCAAGGCGCAGTACATCGCGGGTCTCACGACCGACAAGGGCCAGTTCCTGCCCGACGGCGTCATGCCGGCCGGCGGCCCGAAGACGATCTACGCGATGGAGAAGCTCATCGGCACCGACGTGTCGAAGGTGACGCTCGCGAACACGTTCACGAACAGCTTCGTCATGAAGGCCAACCAGGTCGAGGGCTTCAAGACCACGACGCCACCGGCCGGCGCGGCCGGATAGCGCCAACGCCGGATAGCTCGAAACGCCCCGGCCGGCTGCGCTACGCGTAGCCGGCCGGGGCTCGCCGTGTGCGGCCGGAGCGGCCGGGCCGGGCCGTCGAGGCGAAATTGTCGGACCGGGGTGAGATCCTTCCTGTGTCTTGGGAGGGACGTTATGAGTGAATTGATGTGGGTGAGGTCGCACGTCGAGCAGCTGCTCGAGCGCGAATGGGACCTGTGCCGGGTCACGCCGGACGATGACGGCGACTACGCGTTCCAGCGGGGCACGGCGATGTGCTGGGTGTCCGTGATGGACACCGACCCGGTCATGGTCCGGGTGTTCGCGCATGCCGCCCACGGTGTGAAGCCGTCGGCGAAGCTGCTGCGCGAGATCAACGAGATCCAGCACCGCTCGCTGAGCGCCCGGGTCGAGCTCGTCCACGACCTGGTTCTGGTGTCGCAGACGATCAGTCCATGGGGGCTGACCCAGCCGGTGCTGACCCAGGCGCTGGACGCGGTCGGGACGGTCGCGGCCGAGGTCGGTCCGCTGCTGGCGGCGATGTTCGACGGCGCGACGCCGGTCGAGGGCCCGGCCCGCGACCCCGCCGAGGAGGACGCCGCCTGACTTCAGCGTCACCCACTAGCGTGGTCGGCGATGAGGCTGACCGTGCTCACCGGCGCCGGGATCTCGACCGCGTCCGGGATCCCGGACTTCCGCGGCCCGGAGGGCTTGTGGCGGCGCGATCCGGACCACGAGAAGCTCGTCACGTACGACTACTACGTGGCCGATCCGGAGATCCGGCGGCGGTCGTGGCAGTTCCGGGCCGCCAGCCCGGCGTGGACGGCCGAGCCGAACGCGGCGCACCGCGCGCTGGCCGAGCTGTCGGACGCGTGGATCGTCACGCAGAACATCGACCGGCTGCACCAGCGCGCCGGGTCGCCGGCCGCGCGGGTGCTCGAGCTGCACGGCAACATGTTCGACGCCGTCTGCCTCGGGTGCGGGGACCGCAGCACGACCCGGGCGGCGATCGAGCGGGTCGCGCAGGGTGATCCCGATCCGCGCTGCGTCGAGTGCGGCGGCATCCTCAAGACCGCGACCGTCATGTTCGGGCAGGCGCTGGACGCGACCGTCCTGAACCGCGCGTTCAGCGCCGCCGCGCAGGCCGACGTCTTCGTCGCGATCGGCACGTTGCTGGTGGTGCACCCCGCCGCCGCGCTGGTCGACGTGGCCGCCCAGTCCGGCGCCCGCATCGTGATCGTCAACGCCGAGCCGACGCCTTACGACGGGCGGGCGGCCGAGCTGATCCGCGACCCGATCGCCGAGGCCGTCCCCCGCCTCGTCCGCGAGCTCGCGGGATAGGACTGGCCGCCCAGTCCCGCACGAACCGTGGCGCACCGGCTCCCACCAGCAGCAGGCGCGGTCAGCGGTTCAGCAACGGCAGGCCCAGCCGCTCTCGCAACCCGTCGAGAGTCGTCGCGAACGTCTCGGCCACGACGACACCGCGCGGAGTGATCTCGAAGATCGCCTGCTCGGTGTACACCCGGCGCACGCACCCGCGTCCGGTGAGCGGGTACGTGCACTGTGGGACGAGCTTCGGCGAGCCGTCCTTGCTGAACAGGTTCATCATCACGAAGACGGCCTTGGCGCCGATCGCGAGGTCCATCGCACCTCCGACGGCTGGGATGGCGTCCGCGGCGCCCGTGTGCCAGTTCGCCAGATCGCCGTTCATACCCACCTGGAACGCCCCGAGGACGCAGACGTCCAGGTGGCCGCCGCGCATCATCGCGAACGAGTCGGCGTGGTGGAAGTAGCTGGCGCCGGGCCGCTCGGTGACCGGGATCTTGCCCGCGTTGATCAGGTCGGGGTCGACATTGTCGCCGTGGGCTTCCGGCCCCATGCCGAGCATGCCGTTCTCGGTGTGCAGGACGATCTGTCGCTCGGGGTCCAGGAACGACGCCACCCGCGTCGGCAGGCCGATGCCGAGGTTCACGAAGGCGCCGGCCGGGATGTCGCGGGCAACCAGCGCGGCCAGCTCGTCACGTGACAGCGGGTCCCGCTCGAGGTGCTCGGCGGTGCCCGTCTCCTGAAGCCGGGTCACGCCGACTCCGCCGCGCTCGGCGGGCAGACCACGACGCGGTCGACGTAGATCGCCGGCGTCACCACCGCCTCCGGATCGAGTTGACCGGCCGGCACGATCTCGTCCACCTCCACGGCGGTGACCTCGGCCGCGGCGGCCATGATCGGCCCGAAATTGCGCGCTGTCTTGCGGTACACGAGGTTGCCCATCGTGTCGGCCCGGTGCGCCCGCACCAGCGCCAGATCGCCGTGGATGGGGAACTCGAGCAGGTACTCCCGCCCGTCGATCATCCGGGTCTCCTTGCCTGCGGCCAGGGGCGTGCCGACGCCCGTCGGGGTGTAGAACGCACCGATCCCGGCGCCGGCCGCGCGGAGCCGCTCGGCCAGGTTCCCCTGCGGCATCACCTCGAGTTCGATCTGGCCGGCCCGGTACAGCTCGTCGAAGACGTAGGAGTCGCTCTGCCGCGGGAACGAGCAGATCACCTTGCGGACGGCGCCGGTCGCCAGCAACGCGGCGAGGCCGGTGCGACCGTTCCCGGCGTTGTTGTTCACCACGGTCAGCTCCCGCGCGCCGCTGCGCCGCACCGCGTCGATGAGGGCGAACGGCATGCCGGCCCGGCCGAAGCCACTGACGAGCACGGTCGCGCCGTCCCGGATGCCCCGGACCGCGTCGTCCGGGTCTGCGGCGATCGTGATCACCGTCCCGCCGCCAGGTTCTCCAGCACGACGGCGAGCCCCTGGCCGACCCCGATGCAGATGGCAGCCACGCCCCAGCGCTCGTGCCGGTCCCGAAGGACGTGCGTGAGCGTGCCGAGCAGCCGGCCGCCGGAGGCGCCGAGCGGGTGGCCGATCGCCGTGGCCCCGCCGCGGGTGTTGACAATCTCGGGGTCGATGCCCCACGCGTCGATGCAGGCCAGCGACTGCACGGCGAACGCCTCGTTCAGCTCGACCGCGCCCACCTCGGCCCAGGTGATCCCGGCCGCGGCCAGGGCCCGGTCGGCTGCCTCCACCGGCGCATAGCCGAACCGCTGGGGCTCGAGCGCCGACATCCCCCGCCCGGCGATCCGCGCCAGTGGCTCCACGCCCGCGAAGGCGCCCGCGCGCTCGGATCCGATCAGCACCGCCGACGCCCCGTCGTTGAGCGGGGACGCGTTGCCGGCCGTGATCGTCCCGTCGGCGCGGAAGGACGGCATCAGCGCGGCGAGCGCCGCCATCGTCGAATCCGGACGGATGCTCTCGTCGCGGCCGAGCTCGACGCCCGGCACCGGCGCGATGATCGGATCGTAGAAGCCGTCGGCCCACGCCTGCGCGGCGAGCTGGTGCGAGCGCACCGCGAACTCGTCCTGCCGCTCCCGGGAGATCGAGAACTTCTCTTGCAGCTGCTCGTTCGCCTCCCCGAGCGACACCGTCCACTCGGCCGGCATCCGGGGGTTGACGAGCCGCCAACCCAGGGTCGTCGAGACAAGCGTCTCGTTGCCCGCCGGGTAGGCCCGCGCGGGCTTCGGCAGCACCCACGGCGCGCGGGTCATCGACTCCACGCCTCCGGTGACCACCAGGTCGGCGTCCCCGCACTCGATCGCACGCGAGGCGGTCATCGCCGCGTCGAGGCTGGAGCCGCAGAGCCGGTTCACCGTCGTCCCCGGCACGGTCACCGGCAGCCCGGCCAGCAGGGCGGCCATCCGCCCGACGTTGCGGTTGTCCTCCCCGGCCCCGTTCGCGTTGCCGAAGACGACGTCGTCGATCCGGGCCGGGTCCAGGCCGGGCAGCCCGTCGACCAGCGCCTGGATCACCGTCGCCCCGAGATCGTCCGGACGGATCTCGGCGAGGGCCCCGCCGTAGCGGCCGAACGGGGTCCGGGTGGCCCGGTAGACGAAGGCGGCGGTCACGACGCCACCCGCCGGCTTCCCGCCGCCAGGCGCATCAGCTGCTCGTCGCGCCACACCACGCGCCGCTCCCACTCGTCCAAGGGCAGGATCGCGCGGCGCTGGGCGACGGCCTCGGCCACCAGATCGGGCGTCCACGGGTCGTCCTGGCCCCGCTCGGCCCCCATCCGGTAGTAGGCCGGCCCCATCCGCTCCGCGTGGACGGCGAGGCCGCCGCGGGTGTTGAGGTCGACGGTCTCGAACGGACCGATGACCCCCCACCGCCGGCCCAGTCCGAGGCGGACGACGGCATCGATGTCGGCGACGTCGGCCACACCGTCGCGCAGCAGGCAGTACGCCTCACGGAGCAGCGCGCCCTGCAGCCGGTTGAAGAGGAACCCCTCGACCTCGCGGCGCAGCGTCACCGGGGTGAGCCCGGCCGAGCGGTAGAGGGCACGCGCCCGGTCGAGCACCGCAGGGGTGGTGGACGGGCTGGCGACCACCTCGATCACCGGCAGCAGGTACGGCGGGTTGCCAGGGTGCCCGACCAGTAGCCGGGCGGCCGCCGCCGGCACCGCCTCGGCCAGGACGCTCGGCGGGATGGCCGACGTCGAGCTGGCCAGGACCGACTGCGCCGGGGCCAGCTCGGCGACGGCCGCGAACAGCTCCCGCTTGAGCTCCACCTGTTCCGGTGCGCACTCCTGCACGAGCACCGCGCCGTCGACCGCGGCGGTCAGCGAGCACCCGAACGTGACGCGGGCGGCCACGTTGTCCGGCGGCTCGTCCAGCAACCCGTGCTCGTCGAGCCGGGTCAGGCGGTCGGCCAGGTCGGCCCGCGCCCGGTCGAGCGCGGCCGGCATCGGGTCCCAGCAGCAAACGGGCCGGCCGGCCCGGGCGAACGTGACGGCGAACGCGACGCCGATCGAGCCGGCGCCGGCGACGGCGACCGGCCCGTCCGGAGCGGTCGGGTCGGCCATCAGACCTGCCACCAGGAGCGGTCGTCGTCGTAGCCGCGCTTGAGGATCTCCACGACGGCCTGGTGGTCGAGCTCGCGCGGGTTGTTGGCGGTGAGGCGGGTGGCCCGCATGGCCTGCTCGGCGACGAAGCCGAACTGCTGCGGCTCGAGCCCGAGGTCGCGCAGGTTCAGCGGACAGCCGAGCGTGACGAGGAGCTCCTCGATCCGGCCGATGCCGCGGTGCGCCTTCGCCTCGGTCGACGATCCGGCCGGCGCCACCCCGAGGATGTCGGCGATCTCCGCGAACTCCTCGGCGCGGGCCGGGAGGTTGTACCGCATCACGTAGGGCAGCAGGGCGCCCACGCCGAAGCCGTGAGCGGTGTGTGTGAGCGCGCCGATCGGCGACTGGATCGCGTGCGCGCCGGCCGTCCCAGCGGTGTTGATGGCCATGCCCGCGCTGAACGCCGCCATCATCTTCCGGGTGCGGGCCCCCACGTCGGACGGGTCGGCGACCACGTCCGCGAAGGCGGTGTTCACCAGCGAGAGGCCGTGCCGGCAGTAGACGTCGGTCAGCAGGTTCTTGCCGACGTAGAGGTGCGCCTCGACCTCGTCTGCGGACGGGTTCTTCGCCCGGGCCGTGAACGACTCGACGAGGTGGGTCAGCGCGTCCGAGCCGGTCGCGGCCGTCAGGCCCGGCGGGCAGGTGAGCGTGAACTCGGGGTCGATCACCGCGGCGACCGGTTCGAGGTGCGGGCTGGCGACCCCGATCTTCATCCCCCGCTCGGCGTCGAACACCACCGCCACGCAGGTGACCTCGGCGCCGGTGCCGCCCGTCGTCGGCACCGTGACGAGCGGGATGCCCGCCGCCGGCACGACGTTCTCACCGTAGAGGTCGCGCACGTCGCCACCGTGCGCGAGCAGGATCGACGCGACCTTCGTGAAGTCCATGACGCTGCCGCCGCCGATGCCGACCAGCACGTCGAACGCGGTCCCGCCGTGGACCGCGGCAACGTCGACGAGGTTCTCCCGAGGGAGGTCCGGCTCGACCTTGGCGTAGACGCTGACCTCGACGCCGCGGGCGCGGATGGCGTCGAGCAGCTCGACGAACAGCGCGTCGCCGGACATCCGCTCGTCCGTGCAGATCAGCACCCGGCGGCCGGCCGCGCGGACGATCGCCGGCAACTGGCGACGCTGGCCCGGCCCGAACAGGACGGTCTTCGGCTGCCGGAGCAGGCCGAGATCGAGCTCGTTGACGGTGCGGGCGGTCACGGCACGATCCCGGTGTCGCCGACGGTCAGGGCGAGGTACTTGGGCTCGAGGAACTCGTAGATCCCGTGCTCGCCGCCTTCCCGTCCGATGCCGGAGGCCTTGGTGCCGCCGAAGGCCGCGACCGGATCAGCCATGATCCCGCGGTTGATGCCGACCATGCCGAACTCGAGGCGCTCGGCGATGCCGACCGCGCGGGAGATGTCGCGCGTGAACAGGTAGGCGGCGAGACCGTAGCTCGTGTCGTTGGCGAACTCGAGCGCCTCGGCGACGCTCTTGACGGTGTAGAGCGCGGCGACCGGAGCGAACAGCTCCTCGGTGCACAGCTCGCTGTCGCGCGAGTCCAGGCGCAGGACGGTCGGCTGGTGGAAGTTGCCCGCCCCGGCGATCGACGCTCCCCCGACCAGGACGTCCGCGCCCGCCTCCCGGAACCGGCCGAGCAGCGTCTCCACGCGCCGCAGCTGGCGATCGCTGATGATCGGGCCGACGTCCACGCCCGGGTCGAAGCCGTTGCCGACCTTCAGCTCGGCGGCGCGGGCCACGAACTTCTCGGTGAATTCGGCCGCGATGTCCTGGTGCAGGATGATGCGGTTCGCGGCGACGCAGGCCTGCCCGGCGTTGCGGAACTTGCAGATCACGGCCTGCTCGACCGCGAGATCGACGTCGGCGTCGTCGAGCACGATGAACGGCCCGTCCCCGCCCAGCTCCATCGACGCGTTCACCACGTTGCCCGCCGCCTGCCGCAGCAGGATGCTGCCGACGCCGGTCGAGCCGGTGAAGCTGATCTTCCGCAGCCGGGCGTCGGCCATGATCGTCTCGGAGACGGCGGCCGAGTCGGTGGTGTGCAGCAGGTTGACGACGCCGGCCGGGAAGCCGGCGTCGTGCAGGGCCTGGACGAACAGCGCGCCGGTGAGCGGGGTCTCCTGCGCGGTCTTCATCACCGTCGTGCAGCCGGCGGCGAGGGCGGCCCCGGCCTTGCGGGCCGACATCAGCAGCGGGAAGTTCCACGGGGTGATGAGCAGGCACGGGCCGACGGGTTGATGGGTGGTGATCACCCGGTAGCCCCCGTTGGACGCGTGCGCATAGGAGCCGTGCAGGTGGTTGATCTGCTCGGTGTACCAGAGGAAGAAGCCGGCCGAGAGCGCGAACTCGGCCCGGGCCTCGGCCAGCGGCTTGCCGCTCTCGGCGGTCATGACTTCGGCGAAGGCGTCCTCCCGCTCGACGAGCAGGCGGTGGGCGCGGTGGAACAGGTCGGCCCGGGCCCGCGGCGTCCAGGCCGCCCACTCGGCCTGCGCCCGGGCGGCCGCGTCCAGCGCGGCCCGCGCGGCGTCCGGCCCGGCGTCCGGCACCCGGGCGATGGTCTCGCCGGTGCCGGGGTCGGTGACGTCGAAGCTCTTCGCCGCACCGAGCCAGTCACCGTCCAGGTAGAGCCCCACCGGGACGTCGTGCCCCCGGACCCGGGCGATGGAGTCGAGGGCTTGCGTCTGCGTCATGAATGGTTCCTTGTCGGGACGTCGCGGGTGCGGCTCAGGCCGGCTGCGGGGTCGGCTGGAGGTCGGCCTGGAGGTCGGCGCGGAACGACGCGTAACCCTCGGCCTCGACCTGGCGGCAGTACTCCTGGTAGACCTGCCCGCCGCCCATGTAGACCATGAACTCCCGCGGCTTGCCCGGGATGTTCGCGCCGAGGAACCACGCGTTCGCCTTGTGGCCGTGCGACATCACGGTGGCTCCGCCGGCCCGCGCCGTCTCCTCGGCCCACCACTGCTCGGACTCCGGGGTGGCCTCGATGCGCTCGACCTGGTTGTCCCGCGCCCAGACCAGCAGCCGCTGCAGCCACTGGGCGCCGAGCTGGATCGGCACCGGCAGGTTCGAGTAGGGCGTCTGCGGGCCCAGCGACATGAAGAAGTTCGGGAAGCCGTTGCAGTTGATGCCGAGGTTGCTGCGCAGGCCCTCATCGGCCCACTTGTCGCGCAGCACCCGCCCGTTGCGGCCGACGATGTCGATGTTCGTGAGCGTGCCCGTCATGGCGTCGAACCCGGTGGCGAAGATCAGGACGTCGAGTTCGTATTCGTCATCGCCGACGCGCACGCCCGTCTCGGTGATCGCGGTGATCGGGTTCGCCTTCACGTCGATGAGGTGCACGTTGTCCCGGTTGAACGTGTCGTAGTAGTTGTGCCCGGTGGGGACGCGCTTGCCGTTGAACGAGTAGCCCTTGGGGCAGAGGATCTCAGCCGTGGCCCGATCCTTGACGATCTCCCGGATCTTGCTGCGGATGAACTCCGATGCGAGCTCGCTGGCCTCGAAGTTCGTCGCCAGGTCGTTGAAGCACTCGTTCGCGAAGTGGAAGCCGCCCTCCTCCCACTTGCTCTCGAAGATCCGGCGGCGCTCCTCCTCGGAGACGTCGAGCGCGCTGCTCTGGGCGTACTCCATCGCGACGCCGAACGGGTGGGCCGCCGCCTGGGCGAAGATCTCGTCGTAGTGCTCGCGCACGTGCTGCATCCACTCGGCCGAGACCTTCTCGTTGTTCGTCTCGACCACGTAGTTCGGCGTGCGCTGGAAGACGTAGAACTCCTTCACCAGCGGCGCCACCGTCGGCACGACCTGGATGCCCGAAGCGCCGAGGCCGATGAGCCCCACCCGCTTGCCGGTCAGGTCGGCGCCGTCCCGCGGCCACATGGCGGTGTGGTACCGCTCGCCGGCGAAGGTCTCGACGCCCGGGATCGCCGGCCAGATCGGCTGCGACAGCACGCCCATCGCGCTCACGAGGTACGTCGCGGTGAGCTGGTCACCGCTCTCGAGGGTGACGACCCACTGGTTGCCCGCCTCGTCGTAGACGGCCGAGCGGACGCGCGACTCCAGCTGGATGTCCTTGCGCAGGTCGAGCCGGTCGGCGAGGAAGTTCAGGTAGGCGAGCACCTCCTTGCCGTTGGGGTAGCGCTCGGTCCAGGTCCACTCGTCGCGGACCTCCTTGGAGAAGGAGAACGAGTAGTAGTGGAACTCGCTGTCGGTCCGCACGCCGGGGTAGTTGTTGATCCACCACGTTCCCCCGACGCCGTCGGTCGCCTCGACCACGCGGGTGTCGAAACCGGCTTCGCGCAAGTGGTGCAGGATCGCCAGCCCGGAGAAGCCGGCACCGATGACGATGGCGTCGAAGTGCGCCTTCGCCGGCTCGTAGGTGGCGTGTTCGGTCTTCGGAGTCATGTCCGTCCTGGCCTTTCGTGGCTCGGGTCGTTCGGGATCGGGAAGTGATCGAGCGCGGCGCGCTCGCTGCTCAGCGGCCGGCGCGGTACCAGTCGGCGATGGCGGTGATCTCCTCGTCGGCCCGGGCCTCCCGGCCGGCGAGGAACGGGTAGACGTGCTGCTGGCCCTCACCGACGGAGAAGGTGACGTCGACGCCGTACTTCTCGGCCCGCGCGTGCAACTGGACGCTGTCGTCGAAGAGGGACTCGACCGAGCCGGCGCAGATGTACAGGCGGGGGAAGCCGGTCAGGTCGGCGTAGAGCGGGTTGACGAACGGGTCGGTCGGGTCGGCCGCGCCGCTGATGTAGCGATCGATGTTCGCCTGAAGGCCGGCCGGGGTGATGAGGAAGTCGGTGTCGTTGTTCGTCTCGAGCGTGGCGCCGGTGTTCTCCATGTTCAGCCACGGCGACATCGTGATGACCTCGTTCGGCAGTTCGCGCCCCTCGGCGAGGAGCCGGAGAGTCATCGCGATCGCAAGGTTGCCGCCGGCGCTGTCGCCGACCGGCGTGATGTCGCGCATCGCCAGCCCGCGAGCCAGCAACGCCTCCACGACGGCGAGACCGTCCTCGATCGCCGCCGGGTACTTGTGCTCGGGAGCCAGCCGGAAGTCAGCGACGAAGGCGTGCGCGCCGCAGGCCTTCGCGAGGTGCCCGGCCAGCTTCCGGTGGCTCGCCGACGACCCCAGCGCGAAGCCGCCGCCGTGCATGAGGACGAGCATCTTCGTGGCGTCGGCGTCGAGCGGGGTGACGAGGATGCCGGGCACGCCGCCGATGCTCGTGTGCTCGTAGGTGACGCCGGTCGGCTCGGTGGTCGCCCGCTGCCAGTCGTCGAACATGATGCGCAGCAGTTGCTCGGACATCTCGGGGTGGGCCGCCATCTCGGCCGCCCACTGCGCGTAGATGTGCCCGAGGAGGTCCTGCGGCTGTGGCGTGCTCATCGGTTCGGTCTCCCTCATCGCCTAGGAACGGCTGCCGCCCTGGAGTGGCTGCCGGGTTCACCGTGGCCCGGGAGTCCGGCCGCCCGCGACGTCCGTCGCAAATTGCGACACCGCGGTCTCACAGTGAGTCACGAGCCGAGAAGCGCGATGCGCCGTGGCATTCGCCACGGCGCATCGTCAGGAAGGGGCCCGAAGGCCGAGGGTCACATGGCGACCTGCGTCGCGGGATAGCGCCGCTCGTACTCGATGACCGCCAGCCGGGATGCCAGCCGGATGTGGTCCTCACACGCCTTGCGGGCCTTGCGCGGGTTCCGCTCGACGGCCGCACACTGGACGATCCGGCGCAACTCGTCCATCGAGATGGCGACGCGCCCCTCGTCGACGAACGCGTAGTGCCGGAAGATGGCGACCCGCGAGTGGATGCCGCGCAGGGTCGAGGCGAGGACCGGGTTGTGGCCGCCGCTCAGCAGCAGGTCGTAGAACTTCTCCTTGGCCTCGCCCCGAGTGGCGAGGTCGCCGCGCAGGTAGGACTTCTCCATCGCCCGGACGTGGCGGACGAGCGCATCGGCCTCGGCCGGGGTGGCCGACCGGGCGAACAGCTCGCCGGCCAGGCCCTCGAGGGCGCACCGCACCTCGTACAGCGCGAGGATGTCGTCGCTCGTCAGCACCGTGACGATCGGCCCGCGGTTCGGCAGCAGGGTGATCAGGCATTCGGACTCGAGCTGGCGCAGGGCCTCGCGCACGACCGTCCGGGAGACGCCGAACCGCTCGCAGAGGTCGTTCTCGAGCAGCCGCTCGCCGGGGCTGAGCTCGCCATCGAGGATCTGCTGGCGGATGAGCCGGACAACCTCCTGCCGCAAGGGTGCCGCTCGCTGCGTGACCTTCACCTGGGTTGCCCCTCCCGCGACTTCGTGCCCGTTTTATCCCGTGTGATCATCATACGGTATTACGAGATGATGCGTGTTCGTGCATACTAAACCCGGTCGACAAGTGACGCTGGCGTTGCGGCGCGGTCTCCGGGCGGTTACGAACGACAGGCCGGGGCGTCAACGCGGCGCGACCGGCGGCAACCGTCTAGGAGGTCAGCGTGCCTGTGAGCTTCGACCCGGACCTGATCGAGCGCGTCAAGCACGAAGTCCTCGAACGCCCGGCGCCCGGCCCGCTCACGCCGATCCCCCTGGCCACCGACCTCATCGAGTCCTGGCAGCGCTCCGGCCAGGCGATCGGTGTCCCCGCCGATCTGCGCGAGGTGCCGCACGTCAGCGAGAACGCGCTCGACAAGCACGTCCTCGACATGTTCCAGGCCCCGCTCACCCGCTTCGCCCACAACCTCGACGGCACCGGGCTCGCCCTGCTGCTGGCCGACGCCCGCGGCCGCATCCTGCAGCGCTGGTGCCGGGACACCTCGGCGTCGGCGCACCTCGACCGCATCGGCACCCTGCGGGGCGCGGTGCTGGCCGAGGACGCGGTCGGGACGAACGGCGTCGGCACGGTCATCGCGACCGGCCGCAGCGTCCAGATCCGCGGCAGCGAGCACTTCGCCGAGTTCTACCGGGAGGCCGTCTGCACCGGCGCGCCGGTCCGGCACCCGGTCAGCAAGCAGCTGCTGGGCGTCATCACGGTGTCGTGCGAGATGACGCCGCGGGTCGACTTCCTGAAGCCGCTGCTGGCCAGCCTGCGTCAGCAACTCGAGCAGCACGTCCTCGATGTCGAGGAGCCGGCGGCCCGGCAGCTGTTCCTGCAGTTCCTGACGCTGTCCCGCGAGCGCAGCGAGCCGGTGTTCGCCTTCGGCCCGCACGGGCTGCTCGTGCAGAACTCGCCGGCCAACCGGATCCCGACCTCGGACCTCGACCGCATCCGCCGGGTGTGGGAGGAGAGCGTCCCGAGCGGCCGGTACCCGCTGGAGCTCTCCAGCGGCGCCGCGCACGCACACGTCACCCGGGTCGATTCCGGCAGCAGCGTCGTCGTCATCGAGGACCGCCCGCAGCGCGGCACCTACCTGCCGACCCGGGCCCCGGTGACCGGCGTCCTCATCGGCCGCTCGGCCGACTGGCTGGCCGTGCGGCACCAGCTCGACAAGGTCCGGGGCGCGTCCGGCGTCACCGTCGTCGCCGGCGAGGCCGGGGTCGGCAAGGTGTCGTTGGCAGCCGGACGGCCGTCCCGCCTGGGCACCGATGCGGCACCCGATGTCATCGACGCCGCCGAGCGCCACGTCGTCGGCGGCCGCAAGTGGCTCCAGCAGGTGGCCGCCCGCGTGCAGGGCGAGAGCGACCTGGTGATCCGGGGCGTCCAGACGCTCGACCCCGCCGTCGTCGACGGACTGCGCTCACTGCTCGACGGCGCGCCGACGAACAAGCACGTCTTCGTGACCGTCACCGCCCGCACCCGCGAGGAGGCCGACGAGTTCGCGCTCAAGCTCGGCACCCGATGCGTATGGGTGCCACCGCTGCGCGACCGGGGCTCCGACCTCCCGGCGCTGTTCAGCTCGTTCTCGGCGCAGGAGCCGACGGCCCTGCGGCCGGAACTGCGCAAGGACGCGCTCGCCGTCCTGCAGGCCTACCACTGGCCAGGCAACCTCAACGAGCTCCGCAGCCTCGTCCGCCAGCTGGCCGCCACCACCGGCGGCGGCACCGTGGCCGCCAGCGACCTGCCGGCCTCGATGCAGGGCGCCAAGTCGCTGAGCATGATCGAGCGGGTCGAGGTCGAGGCCATCCGGCGCGCGCTCGCCGAGGCCGACGGCAACCGGGGCAAGGCGGCCGAGATCCTCGGGCTGTCGCGCGCGACCATCTACCGCAAGATGAAGGCCTACCACCTCACCGGCTGAGGCCGGCGCGGGTCACGCGGGGCGGAGCACCCGGTGCCGGGCCCATACCGCGTACAGCATCGGCAGCACCTCGCGGGCGACCACCACGACCAGCAGGACGATGGACTGCGCGATGAGTTGCGTCGCGTCGGTCCAGCCGAGCGCCCGCAGGAGCTGGCCCAGCTGGGTGAGGAACAGCGCGGCGACGCCCGTGTTGAGCACGCTGGCCAGCCCGCCGGTCAGGGCGGTGCCGCCGAGCACGACCGCGGCGACGCTCGGCAGCAGGTAGCTGTCGCCGAGGAACAGCGGCGGCGTCTTCGTGTAGCCGGCGAGCAGCACGCCGCCGGCGCCGTAGCAGAGGCCCGCGAACGCGTACGCGGTCACCTGATACTGGTTGACCCGGATCCCGAGCGCCTTGGCGGCCCGCTCGCTGACCCCGACGGCGGTGAGCCGGCGTCCGATGATGGAGCGCTGGGTGACGACGGCGGCGACGAGGATGACGGCCAGCGCGACGAGCAGCGTGTTCGGCACCCCGACGGTGCGGCGCAGCGCGAACTGGTTGAGCGCGTCGGGCGCCCCGGCCGGCGTCCCGTTGGTGAACGAGAAGACGACGCCGAGAAGCAGCGCGTTCATGCCGAGCGTCGCCACCAGCGGCATCACGCGCAGCCCGGTGATGATGGCGCCGTTCACCGCGCCGGCGACACCGCAGGCGACGACGGCGACGATCGACGCCAGCCACAGCGGCCAGCCGTGATTCTGCGGCAGGCCGGTCACCAGCGCCGCGCCGAGCGCGATCATCCCCGGAACCGAGAGGTCGAGGCCGCGCTGCCGGACGACGAGTGTCTGCCCGGCGGCGACGACGGCCAGCACCGACGCGAACGGGATCATGCTCAGGATCGGCGCCGAGTCGAGGCTGCCGGCCGCGACCAGCGGGCTCACCGCGAAGAGCAGGACGGTGGCCACCCAGATGGCCCAGCCGTTGCCGCTGAGCAGCCGCCGCGTCGCCGAGGCGACGTCGTCGTTGGAGTGCAGCTCGTCCGGGCTGGTCGTGAAGACGGTGGTCATGTCAGCTCCTGACCCGGCGCAGCTGCGCGTAGAGGGCAGCGGCGCCGATCGTGATGAGTCCCGGCAGCCAGTACGACCAGGCCTGGGACAGGCCGAGGAACGGCGACGCCGAGACGATCTCCTGCAGTAGCAGGGCGGCCGCGATGATGCCGAGGAACGACCCGCGCCCGCCGAAGACGCTCGCACCAGCCAGCACCACGATCGTGATCGACGACAGCGTGTACGTGAGGCTGGGCCGGCCGTCGCCGATGCCGATCTGCGCCGCCACCAGCAGTGCGGCCGGCATGGTGAGCAGCGAGCAGACGAGATAGGACGAGAGCTGGATCCGGCGCGACCGCACGCCGAGCCGCTCGGCGGCGTCCCGGCGTGAGCCGACGGCCCGGAGCTCGACGCCCCAGCGGGTGCGCCGCAGCGCGACCTCGAACGCTACGGCGACCCCCACCGCCGCCGCCGTCGCGATCGGCACGAATCCGACCTTCGTCTGCAGCTGGTCGGTGATCTTGGTGGCGATGATGCCGCCGGGCGTGCTCCGCAGCGTCAGGTACAGGCCCTGCAACAGCATGTAGGCGCCGAGCGTGGCGACGACGGGGTTGACCCGGGCCAGCGTCGTGGCGATCGCGTTGGCCAGCCCGACCGCGCCGGCGGCCAGCAGCATCAGCGCGTATCCGACGACGAGGTTGCCCCCATCGACTATCCAGAACGACGCGATGACGACGAGGAACCCCATCAGCGGCCCGACCGAGAGGTCGATGCCGGAGCCGAGCACGACGACCTGCTGGGCCGTCCCCACGAAGATCAGCGGGGCCGCCGCGAAGAGCATGTTGACGAGGTTGAACTGCGAGAAGAAGTCGGCGTGGGCACTGCCGACGACGATCCCGAGGATCACCGCGATCAGCGCCAGCACGGCGGCCGGCGTGTGGTCGCCGCCCAGCCAGCGGCGCCACGACGGGCCCGACCGCTCCTCGCCGCGGTTGCGCACTGAGGTCGCGGTCAGGGCGGCGCGGGCGATCGACTCCTCGGTGACGTCGGCGCCCACGAGCTCGCCGACGATCGACCCGCGAGACATGATCAGAACGCGGTCGCAAAGCCCCTCGAGCTCGACGCCGTCCGAGGAGAGGACGACGACCGCCGCTCCCTCATCGGCCGCGGCCCGGAGGATCCGGTAGATGTCGACCCGGGCGCCGGCGTCGACGCCCTGCGTCGGCTCCTCGGCCAGCAACACCTTCGGGCGGGCGAGCATCGTCCGGGCGAAGACGACCTTCTGCTGGTTGCCGCCGGACAGCGACGACACCGGCGCGTGCACCGACGGTGTCTTGATCGACAGCGAGCGGATCTCGGCCTTGGTCACGTCCTCGACCCGGGCCGGGCGCACGAGCCCGGCCGAGGCGACCTGCGGCAGCGTGCGCATGACGGTGTTGTTGCCGACCGACAGCGACAGGAAGGCGCCCTCGCCGTGGCGGTCGGCCGGCACGTACGCCGCGCCGGCCCGGGCCGCGGCGGCGTGGTTGCCCGGGCGCACCTTCCGGCCGGCGATCGTCAGCGAGCCAGACGCCCGGTCGAGGCCGGCGAGGGCCCGGATCAGCTCGGCCTGGCCGTTGCCCTGCACGCCGGCCAGGCCGACGATCTCGCCGGCCCGGACGGTCAGGTCGACGTCGGCGAACTGGCTGCCCGACAGGCCGTGCACGTCGAGGGCCAGCTCGTCGCGGACCGTCCCGGCGACGCTGCCCTTGGCCGGGAAGACCGCGTCCAACGCCCGGCCGATCACGAGCTCCACGATCTGCTGCTCGTCGACGTCCCCGGATTCGAAGGTGCCGCGGACGGCGCCGTCGCGGAGCACGGTGATGCGATCGGCGATCTGCTTGACCTCCGGGATGCGGTGCGAGATGTAGACGACGGCGGCTCCGGTCGCGACGAGCTCGCGCACCCGCCGGAACAGCCGCTGCACCTCCTCCAGGCTGAGGTGCTCGGTCGGCTCGTCGAGGATCAGCACCCGCGGGTCGAGCGACAGCGCCTTGGCGATCTCGACCACGAACCGCTGCTCGACGCTGAGGTCGGAGACCCGGCTTCGGGCGTCGATGGCCATCTCCCACGGCGCCAGGCGCTCCTGGGCCCGGCGGACCGCGCCGCCGAGACCGCCGACCGTGCGGTAGCCGACGCCCAGGGCGAAGTTCTCGGCGACGGTCAGGTCGGGCAGCAGGGCCGGGTCCTGCCGCACGATGCCGAGACCCAGCGCCCGGGCCCGCGCCGGCAGCGGGGCCTCGAGCGGCCGCCCGCCGATGGTCACCGTGCCGGCGTCCTGGCCGAGCGCGCCGGACGCGATCCCCATCAGGGTCGACTTCCCGGCCCCGTTCTCCCCCACCAGCGCGTGCACCTCGCCCGGGTTCACCTCGAGCGTCACGTCCGTCAGGGCCCGGACCGGGCCGAACGTCTTGACGATGCCGCGCAGCTCCAGCGCGGCGCCCGGCCCGGGGGCCGGACGGTCATTCGCGGGGGCGGGGGCGGTCGCCAGGGCCGGGGTCGGGGTCGTGTTCGTCATGAGAGGTCCTTGGTCACTGGGCGAGGTAGCCGCCGTCGATGACGAGCTCCGACCCGGTCATGAAGCTCGACTCGTCACTGGCGAGGAACACGACGCCGTAGGCGATCTCCTGGGGCAGGCCGGGGCGCCCCATCGGGGTCTGTGAGACGACGTAGTCGTTGACGTCCGCGTCCTGCGCCTCCGTCAGCGGCGTCAGGATGAAGCCGGGGTGCAGGGAGTTGATCCGGACGTTGTCCTTCGCGTACGAGATCGCCGCGCTCTTGGACATGTTGCGGACGGCGCCCTTCGTCGCGTGATACGCGTGCGCGCCGGAGACGGCGACCGTCCCCCAGATGGACGAGACGTTGATGATCGAGCCCGACCGGTTCGCCTTCATGTGCGGGACGACCTCGCGCATGCCGAGCCAGACGCCGGTCTGGTTGACGGCGACGATCTGGTCCCAGGTGTCGGTGGTCAGCTCGTCGAGCGATTCGTAGGCGATAATGCCGGCGTTGTTCACCAGGACGTCCACCCGCCCGTGGTCGGCGATCACGTCGCCGACGACGCGCTTCCAGTCGTCCTCGCTGGCCACGTCGAGCTGCCGGTAGACGATGCCATCGGCGAACGTCGCCTCGGCACCGCGCCCCGTCGCGATGACGGTGGCGCCCTCCTCGGCGAACTTCTCGGCGATCGCGCGTCCGATCCCCCGGGCCGAGCCGGTGACGATGGCGACCTTGCCGTCCAGACGGTTCATGTCGGTACTCCGTTCCGCGCACCGGGCGGCGAGCTCGGGCGTTCGTGGTCGATGGGTTCGGAGGGCACCGGCCGCGCCGGAGGGCAGGCGGCCGGTGCCCGGTGCCGGTTACTTGAACAGCGACTTCAGCTGCGGCACGGTGAGGCCGGAGGAGAGGATCGCGTCCGGCGGGAGTGCCTTCTCGCACCGCGGCATCTTGCTGGGGTCGGTGGAGTCCTCGATGATCTGCAGGTTGTAGGTGTCCGGCTCGGTGTCGACGATCCCGTTCGCGGCCGCCAGCCCCTTGTGCAGCGCGACGGCGACGATCCAGTTACGGGACGACTCGGTCGCGACCTGGTAGGTCGGCTGGGACGGGTGGTACTTGTACCAGAGGCAGGCGAACTCGTTGGAGTCGTTGGCCGACCACACCGGCAGCGGCTTGTTCGCCGCGATGAAGGCTCGCACGCCGCCCACCGAACCGCCGCCGTAGTCGGAGACGATGCCGTTGATCGAGCCGTACTTGGTGATCAGGCCGGCCACGACCTGCTGCGTCTTGCCCGGCTCCCAGTCGGTGGCGACCGGGCCGTCGGTGTTGAGCAGCTTCACGCCCGGGTGGGCCTTGACCGCCTTCACGACGCCGTCGTAGACGCCCTGCGAGTAGGAGTTGCCGGCGATGCCGCCAAGCATCACGAGGTTGCCCTTGTCGTGCATCGCCTTGATCGTCCAGTCGGCGAGCGCGGCCCCGTAGGTGGTGATGTCCTCGGAGACGAAGTCGACGTAGTCGGTGCCGACCGTGCCGCCCGGGGTGGCCACGAACGGCACGACCTTGACGCCGGCCGCCGTCGCCTTCTTGATCGTCGGCAGCAGGGCGGCGCCGGCGTCGGGGAAGGTGACGATGACGTCGACGTGTTGGGCGACGAGGGAGTTGATGTCGGAGATCGCGCGCTGCGGGTCGTTCTGCGCGTCGGTGTAGATGATCTTCTTGATGTTCGGGCAGCGGGCCGCCTCGACCTCGAAGATCTTGCGGGTGATCTTGCGCCAGGAGTTGCCGCCGAAGCCGTCGGCCAGGGCCACCTTCAGCGGCTTCGTCCCGCAGAACTTGCTGATCGGCTGGATGTCGTTCTGGGTCCCGGCGATGCCGACCTTCCAACCGGCCGGGACGACCTTCGAGTCGTTGGCGCCCGACTTGGCACCGCCGCCGCCACCGCCACCGCCGCCCGAGCTGGATCCGGACGAGCCGGTCGAGCAGCCGGCGAGGATCACGATCGCCGCCGCTCCGATCGCCGTCGCAGCCAGCTTGCCTCTGCTGTACATAGACTTCCTCCGCTTTCGACTCGCTGCGCGGGCAGCTCGGTCGTGAACTTGCTGCGGCGAGTGTTCACGCCGCGCGGAGGTCGGATCGGGGGCACTTTGAGACTGCGGGCTCTCATTTTGAGACGTCCGCGCGACAGCTCAGACGGTCGCCGACCCGAGCACGTCATCGCGCAGCTGCACGAACCGGTCGAGCTCGCGGAGCAGGCCGGAGGCATCGCTCGCGATCGCCAGCGCGGTCACGAAGTCGACGCCGTTGCGGGCCCAGGCTTCGAGCAGGCGCGGGTCGGTCAGGACGCCGGGCGCGACGCCGACCCGGACGTCGGAGGTCGGCCGGCCGGCGTCCTCGACGAGCTGTCGCAGGCGCGGTAGGGCATCGGCCAGGGTGGGGTCTTCGGCCACGCCGGTCGGGTACCAGGCGCCGGCCCACCGCGCGGCGTGCCGCATGCTGCGTGGGCCGTTGCCGCCGAGCAGCACCGGCACCTCGGGGTTCGCCGGCTTGGGCCAGGCCCAGCTGGGCTGGAGCTGGTGGTGGGTCCCGCTGAACGAGCCGATCTCCTGCGTCCACAGTTCGCGCATCAGCGCGACCCGCTCGGCCACCACCTCGTGCCGGTGGCCGAAGTCGCTGCGGTGCGAGGCGAACTCGTCGGCGTTCCAGCCGAACCCGACGCCGAAGTCGAAGCGCCCGCCACTGAGCCGGTCGATCGACGCGATCTCCTTCGCGGTGTGGATGGGATCGCGCAGCGCCAGCAGGCATACGCCGGTCCCGACGCGCAGTCGCGACGTCGCGGCGGCGGCGTAGCTGCAGGCGACGAAGGGGTCGTAGGTGCGCTTGTAGAAGTCCGGCAGCACCCCGCCGCCGTAGACGTCGGGGTACGGCGTCTCGCGCGCGACCGGGATGTGCGAGTGCTCGGTGAACAGCAGCCGGTCGAAGCCGCGGGCCTCGACCTCGACGGCCAGCGTGCCCGGATGCATGTCCCGGTCGGTGGCGAAGGTGAAGATGCCGAAGTCCATTGCCGGTCTCCTCGCGCGACGAAGTCCGCGGCCCGTCCGGCGGGCGTCCGGGCCGGGGTCAGCGTCGCACCGACGGTGAGCCGTCGAAGCGGTTCGTCGCAGATTGAGACGGCGCATTGCCCGCGCCCTTCCGCGTCGAGCCGCTCGGTGTCGACGCGCACGCCGAGCCGGAGCTCGGCCGGGGCGGCATCCGCACCTCGATCATCATCACCGTCGATCGGCCCGCGGACGTCGACCAACTTGCCGATCAGGCCCGCGGCGCCGGCGTGCGCGTGACGAAGGAGCCGGTCGCGGCGGAGTTCGTCGAGGAGCCTTCGCCGAGCCGGAGGGCAACTCCTGCGAGGGCCCGCCGCGCGGTCGCGTGGGCTGACCGTCCGGGCCGACCTGGATCGGAAGACCCTGTCCGCCGCCGGGTAGCCGTGACCACACTCGGAGGTGTTCACGCCTGGAGAGGATCACGAGATGCGTCGAGTGCTGATCATGGGAGCGGCCGGTCGCGACTTCCACAACTTCAACGTGGCCTACCGCGGCGACCCCGACGTCGAGGTGGTCGGCTTCACGGCCACCCAGATCCCGTTCATCGACGATCGGATGTACCCGGCAAGCCTGGCCGGCGGCCGGTACCCGGACGGCATCGCGATCCACGACGAGAGCGAGTTGACACGGCTCATCCAGGAGCAGCGCGTCGACGATGTCGTCTTCAGCTACTCCGACGTCAGCTACCCCTACGTGATGCACAAGGCGAGCCAGGTGTGGGCCGCCGGCGCGAACTTCGTGTTGCTCGGCCCGAGCCAGACGATGTTGAAGGCCACGGTGCCGGTGGTTTCGGTGTGCGCGGTGCGCACGGGTTCTGGCAAGAGCCAGGTGAGCCGGGCCGTCGCCGCGATACTCAGGCAGGCCGGCAGGCGCGTGGTCGCCGTCCGCCACCCGATGCCCTACGGCGATCTCGCCGCGCAACGCGTGCAGCGCTATGCGGTGATGGGGGATCTCGAGCGGTACCGGACCACGATCGAGGAGCGCGAGGAGTACGAGCCGCACATCGCCTCCGGCACGGTGATCTACGCGGGCGTCGACTACGGCGACATCCTCGAGCAGGCCCAGGCCGAGTGCGACGTCCTGCTGTGGGACGGCGGCAACAACGATCTGCCGTTCTACGCACCCGACATCCACGTGGTAGTCGCTGACCCGCTGCGCGCCGGCGACGAGGTCGGCTACCACCCGGGCGAGGCCAACCTGCGGATGGCCGACGCCATCATCATCAACAAGATGGACTCGGCGACGCCCGAGCAGGTGGCCACCGTGCTGGCATCGATCGAGGCGTGCAACCCGGATGCGACAGTGATCAAGGCCAACAGCCGCGTGACGGTCGAGGACCCGGAGGCGCTGCGCGGCAAGCGGGTGCTCGTGATCGAGGACGGCCCGACGCTCACTCACGGCGAGATGAAGTACGGCGCCGGCGTCGTGGCCGCGCGCAACAGCGGCGTGCGCGAGATCGTCGACCCCCGGCCCTGGGCGGTGGGGACGATCGCCGACACGTTCGAGAAGTACGACGTCGGCCCGGTCCTGCCCGCGATGGGTTACTCGGACGGGCAGCTGGCCGAGATGGAGAAGATCATCGACGCCGCCGACGTCGACGCCGTCGTGATCGGCACGCCCATCGACCTGCGCCGGGTGCTCGACATCGCCAAGCCGGCGCACCGGGTGACCTACGACCTCGAGGTGCTGCCCGGCTCACCGACTCTTACGGACGTGTTGGGTCCGCTGCTCGGCTGAACCGCGCGCCTGGTCGACACCGACGCCGGTCAGGTGCCGCAGCACGTCCTCGCCGCCGAGTTCGCGGACGACGGCGCTGCTGCCACACACGACCAGCTGGTCCCGCGCCCGCGACAGCCCGACGTAGAGTCGTTCCCGTGAACGCTCGCCGATCGTCGGCTCGTTGAGCACCAGCACGACGGCCCGCCGCTCGAGGCCCTTGAAGCCGAGGACGTGCCCGTAGAAGACCTGGTCGGCGTCCCAGAACGTCTCCCAGTACGACCCCTGCCCGAGGTCCTGGCGGGCGATCTGCTCGATGTGCCGGCTGCCGGTGGTGAGCAGCGCGATGTCCTCGGGGCGCCAGCCCTGGTCGATCAGCTCGTCGACCGCGTCGTCCCCGGCCTCCATCGCGTCGGCCGGTTCGCACTCGACGAACCGCACGGCCGGACCGTCCCCACCGAACAGCCGCATCCGCATCGGCGCGAGCGAGTTGAAGGTTGAGGCGATCTGCTTGGTGTTGCGCAGGTTCTGGTCGAGCATCAGCGGTACCAGCGCGACCGGTGGCTGGCCGAAGCGGGCGAAGACCCGCTGCCCCTCGTCGCTGAAGACGAACAGCCCGCCGGTCTGCTCGTCCTTGAGCATCGCGAGGACGGCCGGCCACCACTCGTCGGCGAAGTCCTGCGCCTCGTCGACGATCACGGCGTCGAAGCGGTGACCGACCGGCAGCGCCTCGGCCAGGTCGCGCATCTGCAACGGCAGCCGGCGCTCCCAGTAGTCGCTGTCGTCGTCGCTGCCGCGTTCGGCCCCCCACTCGTGGCCGAGGCTGTGGAACTCGCCGACGTAGGCCGGCCGCTCGCGCCGGGGCAGCGTCTCGACGTGCCGGCGCAAGTACGCCGCCAGCCCGCGCGAGTAGCAGAGCAGGGCGACCCGGTGCCCGCTGCGGGTGAGACGCCGGGCCTGCTCGACTGCCATCCAGGTCTTGCCGCTGCCGGCTCCCCCACGGACCTCGACCCGGTTCAGCAGCCGGGTCGCGCTGAGGATCATCGCCTGGGTCTCGGTCAGCCGCTGGGCCTCGTCGTCGCGCTCGTCGGCCTCGGCGACGATGTCGCGCTGCGGGCGTCCGCGCCCGGCCAGGATCTCCAGGACGACGGTGACGTCGTCGTGGTCGAGCGGCCGCAGGTCGTTCTCCTGCTGGGCCGGGATGGCCCGGAGGAAGTCGACGAGCGTGGCCAGGTCGCGGTTGTCCGCGACCATCCAGCGCGGGCAGTCCGGGGTGTCGAAGTCGTCGTCGAGGGTCGTATTCGGCAGGACGACGGCGTGCGCCCAGCGGACCCGCCGCCGCCCGCCGCCATACCAGCGCGCGTCTCGCTCGACGTACTCGCGCAGCGCGTACTTCCCGCCCCGGGCCTGGTTGACCGGGTCGATCACCGCGCCGGAACCGCCCCGCTGCTGGACCCACTCGCCGTCGGTGGTCCGCCACACGCTGCCGCCCTTCACCTCGACGGCGATGATGCCGATGCCCGGCATGAGCAGGACGGCGTCGATCTCGTAGTCCTTCTCGCGGTTGCTGAACCGCAGACCGCTGATGAGGACGTCCGAAGGGCCGAGCTGCTCGCGCAGCCGCTGCCACACCCGCTGTTCGGAACCGTTCTGGAAGCGCGGCGACTCGGGGCGGCAGATCGGCATGCAGCGAGTGTCCGTTGATCAAGACCATCCGTCGACTCAAGAGCACGGGTTGGACGGCTCAAGTTCGCGTGATGCACCGCTCGCGAGTGGTCTCGAGACTCAGCTCTTCCTGCGTTCGCGTCGCTCGCCACCACGCGCAGCGACGCTGCGGCAGGAAGGCCTGATCAGTAGACCTGGCGCTTGCCGAGGGCAGGATCATGAGTGCACGAGGCTCGTAGCCGAATGCCTCCCACCGAACTCGCCCGAGGAGTCTGATGTCCGCCATCCACGTCCCCGCCGGCGAGGCCGAGCGCCCGTTCGTCCGCACGCCGAGCGGCGTCCTGCTGCCGGCCGACATCGACCCGTTCCATCAGCGGCTTCACCACATCGCCCCCGCCGGGCTCATCGGCCAGACCGGTCAGACGGCCGGCATGCGACGGCTGGAGGCCATCAGCGGCAAGACCGTCGGCGCCCGCCACCTCTGGATGGGCCAGACCCACGTGCCAGGGGCGACCGCATCGGCCAACCACCACCACGGCGCGTCCGAGACGGCGATCTACATCGTCTCCGGCACGCCGACGTTCGTCTTCATCGATCTCGACGGCGACGAGCCGGTGGAGACCCGGATCCGGACTGCGCCGGGCGACTATGTGTTCGTGCCGCCGTACGTGCCGCATCGCGAGGAGAACCCGGACCCCGATGTCGAGGCGGTCGTCGTCATCGCCCGCACCACGCAGGAGGCGATCGTCGTGAACCTGGACGAGCTCGACTGGTCCGAGGTGCGCTTCGTCGACGCCGGCGCTCCGCCCGCGGACGGGTGACGGCCTACGCAAGCTGCGTCGACGGCCCTATCCTGGCGGCGTGGATCCGGGGGCGGACAGCCAGGCCCTTGACCTGGTCACGGGGTTTCGCTACGTGCACGAGCCGCTCGCGACGCTCGACGACTCGATGCCCAGTCTCGGCCACGCCGAGTTGCGCCAGGAGCTGGTCGAGCGCCTGCGCCGTTCGACCGGCGGGGCGATGCTCGTGGGTGGCTTCCGCGGCGCCGGGAAGACAAGTCTCGTCCGCCAAGCCACGAACGAAGCGATCACCGCAGCCCCTGACAACACCTGGATCGTCATCCAGCTCGACGTTGCGCGCCCCCTGAGCACGACCGATCTGCTCTACACGATCATGCGGCGGCTCTACGAGGAGCTGGACGATCGCGGCGTGCTGGCCCGGCTCGGCCCCAAGATCCGCGACGCCGTCGGGCTCGCCTATCTCCGCACCAGCGCCTCGGTCGCCACCAAGAAGTCGGAGGAGCGAGAACGGACGACGACCGTCGGCACCTCGTCGTTCCCGGCCGGCCTGAGCGCCGTGCTCGCCGGCCTGACCCCCAAGCTGGAGCGGGCGAGCAAGCGCACCGACTCGCTGTCGACCGACGTCGCGTTCCTGACGTACGCGGACTCCGATGTCGAACACGACTTCCTGCGGATCATCTCCCTCCTCCGCACCACCCCGCTCAGGTCGCCCACGTGGTGGGGGCGCTGGCGGGGCCACACCGACCCGCCGGTCCGGGTGATCGTGATCCTCGACGAACTGGACAAGCTCACCGACGACCCGGCCGGACCGCAATGCCTCGACGAGCTGCTCGCCTCGCTCAAGAACATCCTGGCCACGAGCGGCGTGTACTTCATCTTCGTCGCCGGGGCCGACCTCCTGGACCGCGCGCTGACCGACAGCGAGCACGGGAACGGGCTCTTCGAGAGCGTCTTCGCCTGGAACGCCTACGTGCCCTGCCTCTGGGCCGGTCCCCGCCGCCTCATCGAGGGCGTCGTGCGCCCGCGCGCGGGGCAGGAGGTCGCGCAGCTGCAGGGCTACCTGGAGTACAAGGCGCGCGGCATACCGCGCCGCCTGTTCCAGGAGATCAACGCGTTCGTCCGTTGGGACGGGGACAGCGCCCAGCTGCGCTTCACCCCCACCGATCTCGTCCGGATGCGGTTCTACGCCCGCCTCAACGAGGTCCTCGAGTCCTACGTCGGCACGCACACCGATCTGGCCGACGAGGACTTCGGCGTCGAGCTGGACCGCTTCCGCCTCGGTGCCCATTACGTCCTCGACTGGGTGCTGCGGAGCGAGGGTGGGGTCTTCGTCGCCGACGACGTGCTCAACGGTCCCCGGTCGCTCAGCCCCCTGCTCGGCATGTCGAGCGGCCGGGTCGACGGGCAGCTCGCCTTCCTCGCCGAGCACGACATCCTCGAACGGCTCACCGAACCGAGCTCGCCGTTTCACACGATCATCGCCGACTCGTTGCGCGCCTCGGCGCAGAACTACCGGCTCGCCAAGCAGGTACGGATCGATCTGCTGGACATCACTCGCGCCGATCCCAGGGAGCGTGCGGACCTGCTCGGGCAACCCGAGCGCCCGGCGACGGCGAACGGTGCGTCCGCGCCCGCTCCCGAGACGCCGTACGGCCACATATACGGCGAACCCTTCCCGCCTTACCCATCGACAGGACCGCCGTCGTACCCGCAGCCGCCGTCGTACGCCCAGTCGTACGCCCCGTCGCCGGCAACGACCTGGCCGCCCCAACCGGCGCCGCCGCCGACCGCGCCCTACCAGCCCCCGCCGCCGTCGGGTCCGTACCCGCCGACCCTGGGCCCGGGCCCCGATACGGGCTCCGGCAGCGCCCGCCCGGCCGACTGGGCCGTCCCCCGCAACGAGCAGCTCATCGGCAGTGGGCGCTACGAGCTCGTCGACGTCGTCGGAGTCGGCGGGATGGGGACGGTGTACCGCGCCCGCGACCTCGTGACCACGTCGGAGGTTGCGATCAAGCTGCTGTCCTCCGGCTCGCTTCGGGATCCGGCCATGCGAGCGCGGTTCATGCGCGAGGCGCAGATCGGGGCCTCCTTGCAGCTTCCAGGAGTGGCCCGGACGCTCGACGTGCTCGAGGAACCGGACGGCCGGCTCGGCATCGTGATGGAGTTCCTCGACGGCACGTCGCTGGCCGCCATCGCCCCCGGCGAACTCGACGCGAGCGACGCGGTGCGCATCGTGGCCGATCTGCTGGCCACCATCGGCCGGATCCACGCCCAGGGCATCGTCCGGCTCGACATCAAGCCCGACAACATCATGCTGAATGCCGACCGTCAGCCGATCGTGCTCGACCTCGGCCTCGCGCGCCCCATCTACGAGAAGGCGTCGGTCGAAGTCACCGGCGTGAGCACGCTGGTCGGTACGCCGGCCTTCATGGCCCCGGAACAGATCACCGGGGGGACGATCGACGGACGGACCGATGTCTACTCCGCCGCCTGCGTGCTGTTCCAGCTGCTCGGCGGCGACCTCGCGCGGGAGAGCAACGCGATATCGCTGCTCGCCCGGCGGATGAACGAGCCCCACCTGCCCACGGCCGAGGTCGACTGCTCCGACGAGCTGCGCGACTTCATCGCGACGGCGACCGCGCGCTCACCGGATGATCGGTTCGCCGACGCTGATCGCGCACGGGCCGCGCTGCTAACCGTTCCGGAAGCCGGTCGGCCGGACCCCGAGACCGCCGGTCCCTGACCGGCGGCCGGCGGTCCACCAGCCGCGAGCATTTCGCCCGTTCGGACGTTGACACGCCGCCCGCTCGCGGGAGTAGGTTCGGCGCACCGTCTTCACTCGGCCCGGCCGGAGGGAGTGTGGACGTTGTGGCGCAAACAGCTGCGGCGGCTGACCCGATAGGTGGCCGGCTTTGAGCCGCCCGCGCAAGCCCTCGTCACGGTCGAAGGGCAAGAGCGGCAAGACCGCGAAGGCGCCGCCCGTCGACGACCCCAGCCCAGTGATCGGCCCCGGCCCCGTCGGCCCCAGCCCGATCGGCCCGAGTCCGATCGGCCCGGTCGGGAAGCTGTCGGTCGGGCCCGAAGTGGTTGCCGGCGCATCGATCACCGCCGGCGCGTTCAGCCGGCTCGACGTCAACCCCGACGTCAAGGCGCAGATCGTGCGTGCGCTCGCCGACGTGCTGCCCGGCCGGGCGATCCCCGCGGGGTCGGCCGCCGCCGATCGCACGTTGAGCGCCGACTGGTTGGCCGTGCTGATCCCGAGCGCGGCGCTCGTCGCCGCCGGCCTCGACCCGGCCACCGTCACTCCCCCGGCGCCGAACGCCCTGTGGCGCAACGGCAACCAGCAGCTGATGATCATCGTCAGCAAGGTGCGGGCCAACTTCACCGAAGGCCTCGCCGAGATCATCATCCCGGTCAGCTGCGACCAGACCGGCGACGTCGAGATCTCGGTCTCGTTCGTCACCGGCACGCCCGACCGGCCGGCCGGGGGGATCGCCACGACCGAGGACCGCCCCCGCGGACCGGCGGTCGTGGTCGAGAACTGGGCCGAACCGCTCATCGCCTACGCCTGGCAGGTGCTGATCACCGCGACCGACGCGTACAGCAGCGCCGGTGGTACCGACCTCGCCGGCCGCAACCTGGTCACGGCCGGACTCGCCATCGGCGCCGGTGGCGTGACCGTCACGCCGATGGCCCGGCACAGCTTCGCCGCCGGCGTGCAATGAGCGGCCTGCCCACGCTCGATCCCGAGATCGCGGATCTCGGCCTCGCGCTGGGCCTGCTGACCAGCGGATCCGGCGGCGTCCAACTCGACTCGACCTGGTTCGACTCCCCTGGCGACCACCTGTCCGGCGCGCTCGGCGACGACGACCGACGGGCCGCGCTCGTCCGGTTCGCCGACACGGTGCTCGGCGACGGTGAGCACACCGAGACGGGCGGCATCACCTACCTGCCGGTGTTCGACCTGCGCAAGATGACCGGCGACAGCACGCTGCCGAACCTGACCATCCAGGCGTCGCTCGACGATCGCGCCCCCGCCTACGTCGAGGTGGGCGTCGCCGCGACGCTGCAGACGACCACGCCGACCACCTCGACGAGCGTCGTGATCCCGCTGTACCGGGCGGCCAAGGCGGGGCAGTCCGTGCCGCAGCCGTTCGCACTGCTCGCTGGCGGGGCCGTGCAGCTGAGCACCGACCTCACCTTCGACTCGACCCCGCCGGCCACCGAAGACTTCGGCCTCGCCGGGGTGACCGCGAGCATCACCACCGGCGTGATCACCGGGTCGACCCCGCAGTTCTCGCTCGTCCTCAAGGGGCTGCACCTGCCCGGCGCCGCCAGCAGCAGCGACCTGACGATCGGCGGCTCCGGCGCGGACCTCGAACAGACGCTCCTGTCGCTGGTCCTCGGCCTGGTGCGGCAGGCGGCCGAGTCGCTCGCCGGGCCGGCCGCGGACGAGGTCGAGGCGGTGCTGAGCCTGCTCGGCCTGGGCAGCACCGCCGGCATCCCCCCGCTGCCGGTCGAGCAGCTGATCAGCCAGGGCGCGAGCGCGTTGCGCGACTGGTTCGTCGAGCTGATGGGGTCGGCCGGTGCGCAGACCGCGTGGCTCGGTGCGCTTCGCGACCTGCTCGGCGGCACGGTCGGGACGAACTCGGTCACCGTGCCGATCGGGGCCGGGCCGGTGGCGGCCCAGATCGGCTTCCGCGCGGTCACCGGACCGTCGGGCCACCTGCTCGTCACGCCGACCCTCGGGCTGGTGCTGGCCCCGAGCGTGGCGGCCGGGGTCGTACAGCTCGGCGCCGCCGCGAGCGTCGACCTGCTCACCATCGACACCGCCACCGGAGCGCTGCACGCCGTGCCCGACGTCGAGATCGCCGTCAGCGCCACCGGCACCGGCCCGACCGCCCCGGCCAACAAGCTCGTGCACACCGGCACCCTCGACATCGGTGGCCTGCGCCTCGGCCTCGCCGTGCGCGACGGCGTCCCCCAGGCGCTCATCCAGGCACTCGACGTGGACCTCGAAGGCCAGCATCACGACGTCGTGGACCTCTCGACGCCGGATGCCGTGGTCGCCGCCGCCGGCCAGGCCGCCGAGACCCTGCTCGGGAGCCTGCTCGACCAGCTCGGCGCCGCCGGCGCCGACCTGAAGGGCCTGCTCGGCCTCGTCCCCACCGGCGGGATGCCGGGCCTGGACGGCAGCCACCTGCTCACCAACCCGCTCGGCGCGCTCGGCGACTGGTGGCACGACCTGTTCACCAACCACGCCGCCGACGTGCCGGCCGTGCTCGCGCGGCTGCGGGACCTGATGGCCGGGCCGCTGCAATCGGGGCTGTCGATCGGGGTGACCGATCCCGATGTGGGGCCCTGGTCGATCCCGATCACGAGCAACTTCGGCCTCGACATCGCCCTGGTCGACGGCTGCCTCGTGATCGAGCCGGTCGCGTCGCTGCGCGTCAGCGACCTGGCCGGCGGCTGCACGGTCGTACTCACCTCGCTGCGCGTCCGGCTCGCATCCTTCGACCTGGCCGGGGGGCACGCCGAGTTCCCGCTCGCGGTCACGTTCGCGGTGGCCGCGCGCGGACGCGGGTCGACCCAGGCCCGCCTGGCCCTCGGTCCGGTCGCGATCGTCGCCGACTCGATCGGGGTGCAGGCGACGTGGAGCCCGAGCACGGCGTTCGACATCGGTCTCGCGGCGCCCGGCCTCGGGGTCGACACCGGCACCGCGGTGATCCCGCTCGTGCTGCCGACGGTCGACAGCAGCGGGCACGTCAGCGTGCCGGCGGATGCCTGGCACTCGGTCGAGATGCTCGTCGGCGTGCTCGCAGCAAGCGCGCACAGCGGGTGGCTGACCGACCTCGTCGAGCTCGTCGGGTGGCAGCTCGACGGGCACCTGCGCGGGCCGAAGCTCGACCTCGGCGCGCTCGTGGCCAGCCCGGGCCCGACGCTCAAGGCGTGGCTCGGTGCACTCGCCACCGATGCCGACCTGGTCACCACGCTGACGTCGACGGTCGCCCACCTGATCAGCGGCAGCGCCGACGGCCTCGCCGGCGTGTTCAGCGGCTCGGGCACCCCCGACGACCCGTGGCTGGCCGCCCTGGGCGGTTCGGCGTCACTGCCGGCGATCGCGGTCTGGATGGGCCCGTCCGGCCCGGTGCTCGCGCCCGCCCTGGCCGGCGCCGCGCTCACCGGCTGGCGTCCGGGGCAGCCCGGCCTGACGCCCGACGGCCTCGCCCAGGGCCTGCAGGACGAGGCCCACGCGGGGGTGGACGTCGCCGACCTCGCGACCGGGCGCGAGGTGGTCGGCACCGGCCTCGGCGCGCTCGCCGGTCGCTGGGCCGGGACGGACGGCCGGGTCGCGCCGCCGAATCCGCCGGTCGCCGGGCTGACCACGATCACCAGGGACGACCGGGACTGGACCCAGCTCGCCACGCTGGATCCGGCGACGCTGGTCGCGGGCCCGCTGCCGCCGGTCGTCGTCCGGGTCGCCGTGGGCCCGGTCGCCGAGCTGCCGCCCTGGGCGCCGGCCGCCGGCCGGTTGCTCGACCTCACCCAGCCCGGTGTCGGCCCGGCCTCGTTCTCGGTCGCGAACCCGGCGGCCGGTGAGTGGGTGATCGCGCTCGCGCCGCGGCCCGACGCGACCCTCGGTGGCGCGACCGATCCGAGCGGCCTGCTCGGCCAGGCGGCCCGGCTCACCCAGGTCGTGACCCAGCTGGCCGGGGCCGGTGGCGTGGCCCTGATCGCGTACGGCGGCGCCGGCTCCGCGGCCCGGCTCACCGCCGACGCGGTCAGCGGGGTCAGCCACCTCATCACCCTCGGCACGCCCTGGTCGGCGGCGACCTTCGACAGCGCCCGCACCGGGCCGCCGGCCGACGCGCTGCGGCTGCTGGCGGCGCTGCTCCCCGCGGCCGACCCGCTCGAGCCCGACGACGACGACCTCGCCCACGGCCGGGCGCTCGTCGACGCGTTCTTCGCCGCCGCCCGCGGCAAGGTGTCGATCAGCGAGCTCGAGGCCCCGCGGCCGGACACCGCCGTGCGCGCCGGCCTCACCGCCGTCGGCGTCTTCGGCGTGCTCAGCGCGGCGACCGTCGCCCGCGCGATGACCGCGGTGGTGGCCGCCGGGCTCGCCGCCCGCGCCCGCGGCCGGGTCGCCGAAGCCGCGGCGCCGCCGACCGCGACGTTCCTCGGCGTGCGCCTGCCGTTCGCGTTCGGCACCCCTCCCGGCGGGCACGGGATCACGCTGCACGGCGCGATCACCCTGGAACTCGGGTCGATCGCCGCCGCCGACGCCGCCGTCACCGTCGCCCCGAAGGTCACCCTCGACTTCGCCCTGGCCGACACCGACACCTGGCTCATCGGCGGTCCGGGCACGGCCCCGGTCGGCGGTGCGCCCGCCCTCGAGCTGCGCCGCCTCACCGGACGCGTCACGGTGGGGTTGGCTGGCGGGTCGTCCGGTGCCGTACTGACGCTCGGCGAGGGTTCCGCCCTCGGCGCCGACTGGGCCCGGCTGCTCGTGGTCCCACCGACGGCGGCGACCGGGACGCTGGACACCGCCCCGCTGCTGCCCGAGGCCCAGGCCCTGATCACCGCACTGACCACGAAACTCGCCTCGGCAGCAGCGGCGAGCCCGGCCGCGATCTTCGCCGCCCTGCTGCGCGCGGTCGGCGTTACCCAGCTCGACGGCGCGCTCGTGCCGGACGCCCTCGCGCACCTGCTGCACGATCCGGGCAGCCAGCTGCGCGCGGTCGTGGCCGCGGCACCGTCGCGCGCGCAGCTGCTGGGCGCACTCGCCGGCATCGTCCCCGGCCTGACCGTCGCCGGTGACGCCGTCTCGCTCGCGACCGGCGCGCTGACCGTCAGCGGCGATCTCGCGGCCCGCACCATCGCGCTGACGGCCACCGGCGCCGACGGCCTGCTGCACTGGAGCGCCGGCGCGCAGGTGGACGCGGCCGGGCACGTCGCGGTCAGCGCCGGGCTCGGCAACCCGGCGACCGACGCGTTCGCCCTGTCGATCGAGTCCGGCCCGATGCGCGCGCAGCTGCTGCGCCCCGGCGGCGGCCCGCCGGTCGCGCTGTACCCGACCCCGGACGTCGACGGGTTGGTGGCGCTCGCGGCGGCGGCCGTGCCGGCCGAGGCCCTGCGAGTGCTGCTCGAGGCCCTGCGGACCATCGACACCGGCGTCGGCGTGGCCCTGGACGCGGTCGCCGACGCCCTCGGCCTGCTGAAGGCACCGGACGCGCACAACGTGCGGGCGTACGCCGCACCGGTCGGGCTGTTCGAGAATCCCGTCGCCTGGTTCGGGCACGGGGTGCTGTCCGGCACCGCGGGTGGCCCGTTCGATACGATGAAGATCATCGGGCTGCTCGAGGCGATGAAGCCGTTCGTCGGGCTGGCCGGCACTCCCCGCGGCCTATGGCCGATCACCGACGGCGTGCAGCTGACCGTCACGACCGGATCGAGCGGCCCGACCCTCGCGCTGGCCGTCGACGCGACCGCGTGGCTGGCCGCACCGGCCACGTTCGCCGCCGGCGTCTCGCTGGGCCTGACCCTGCCGGCCGGCGCCGCGCCGCACCCGACGATCGAGCTCTTCCTCGGCGTCCCCGACGGCCCGGCCGGCACGAGCACCCCCCAGCACCGGCGGGCCGCCCACCTGCTCATCGACGGCACCCAGCTGCGCGTGTTGCTGCGCCCGTCGACTGGCCCCGACATCGAGGTCTTCCCGAACCCGGCCGGCCTCGGCGCCCTGCTGCTCGCCGGCGTGGAGCAGGTGCTGCCGACCGCGCTGAACGGGCTCGCGGCCATGACCGGCGACGCGGTGCGGACCGAGATCGCATCGCTCGTCGGCGCCGCCGGACGCGGGCTCGCCCTCGCGACCGGCACGCCGGCCGTCTTCGACCCGGACGCGCTGACGGCCCTCGCCGCCGACCCGGGGGGCTACCTGCGCGCGCAGCTCGGCGGCCTGCTCACCCAGGCCGGGGCCGCGCTCGATCCGTTCCTCGTCCGGCTGCTCGGCCTGCCGTCCGGCGAGCACGCCGCCGTCCTCGGACCGGCCAACGTCCTGACGGTGACGGTTCACTCCGTCGTTCTCGAGGTGCACCCGAGCCCGCTCAGCGTGTCGGTGCGCGGCTCGGTCACCGCGCTCCCGGTCGTCGGGGCGGTGTCGATGTCGCTCGCCGTCGACGGCACCGGGCTGGCCGGCTGGTCGGCCCAGGCCGGTCCGGCGGCCATCGATCTCGGCGGCCCGGTGCTGCGCCCGCTGGCCCGGGTCAGTTATGCCGGCTCGGGCGGCTGGCAGGCCGACGTCGGCCTCGGCCTCGACGCGCAGGGCCCCGACGACATCGGCCACCAGGAGCTGATCGCCCGCTGGCGACAGACCGCCGGGTTGAGCGTGCTCGCCACGAAACGGACGAGCGCCAGCAACGTCGACGAGGACACCACACCCGGCGGTCTCGCGGTGGCCGCGATCGACGCGGTCCTGGATCTGGTCGGCGGCTGGGTACTCGGCGTGAGCGCCGTGCAGACCGCACTCGACCAGACGCTGGGCAGCAAGACGGTCCGCTTCGTCCTCGAAGGGTCGCTCCTCGCCGCCGGCGTCGATCCGCCGCAGCTCATGCCGAACGTGCTGGACGGGTGGCCCGGCAAGCTGCTCACGATGGGCGGACAGCTCGCCGCGTGCGCGCCGACGGTCGCCGTGGGACCGGTACAGCTCGGCATCGCCAACGACCTCGGCATCCTCGGCATCTCGCTCAACCTGGTCAACCCGGTGCCGCTGTCGAGCGGTGACACGACGCTCACCCTCGAGGTCGACGCGACCTGGATCGACCCGCCCCCGACGCCCGGCATCGTCGTCGAGATCCTGCAGGTGAGCGGGACGACGTTCGTGCCCCGGCCCGGCATCAAGGTCGACGGCGTCGGGCTGCGGCTGGGCAAGTCCAGCGGCCCGCTGATCGACTCCGGGCTGCGCCTCGAAACGGTCGCCGTCCACCTCTACGGCAGCGTCGTCATGGGATCGAACTCGCTGCCCGAGCTCGCCGGCGGCGTCCAGCTCGAGCTCGGCGGCCTCGCCGTCCCCCTCGGCAACGGCGGCGGGGACAACGCCGTGGCGCAGGGCATCATGCACGACGCGGGCGGCAGCGGATCGCCGCCGCGACCGGCGTTCAGCCCGGCCATCGCGGTGCAGAGCGCCGGCTCGGGCGTCGAGGTGACGCTGCGGGCCGGCAGCGGCGACGGCCCGTGGTACCTGCCGATCCAGCGCGCGTTCGGCCCGGTGTACCTCGAGCAGATCGGCCTGGGTGTCGCCTACCAGCAGAACGTCACGCCCCGCCAGCTCGAGATGATCAGCCTGTACCTCTCCGGTCAGGTCTCGCTGCTCGGGCTCACCGCCGCCGTCGACAACCTGCGCTTCGGCTACCACGTCACGAAGCCGTTCTTCTCCCCCGCGTCGTGGGAGGTGGACGTCGAGGGCTTCGCGATCGCGGCCGACTTCGGCCCGCTGTCCCTGGCCGGTGGCCTCGCGAAGTTCCCGCTGACCGGCGGCCTCACCGGCGTCGAGTACCTCGGCATGCTCAAGATCAGCTACGCCGCGTACGGCATCGACCTGTTCGGCGGGTACGCCCACCCGACGACCCCGGACGGCACGCAGTTCGCGTCGTTCTTTGCGTTCGGCGTGCTGCACGCGCCGCTCGGCGGCGTGCCCGCGTTCTTCATCACCGGCGTCGGCATCGGCTTCGGCATCAACCGCGAGCTGAAGACGCCGACGATCGACGAGGTCAACACCCACCCGTTCATGCTCGCGCTGCGCGCGGTCGGCCCGACGCCGGAGCCGATGAAGCAGCTGCAGGACATGCGGGCCATCGTCGCGCCGAAGCAGGGCGAGTTCTGGATCGCGGCCGGGATCAGCTTCACCAGCTTCGTCCTGATCACCGGCGAGATCCTGGTGACCGTCCAGTTCGGGGACGGGCTCGAGATCGCCATCCTCGGACTGGCCCGCGCGCAACTGCCCACGCCGGTGCTGACCCTGGTGTCGATCGAACTGGCCCTGCTGGCCCGGTTCTCCACCAAGGAGGGCCTGGTGCTCGTGCAGGCCCAGCTCACCGACAACTCGTGGCTGCTCGACAAGTCGGTGCACCTGACCGGCGGCTTCGCCTTCGAGACGTGGTGGAAGGGCCCCAACGCCGGCCAGTTCGTGATCACCGTCGGTGGCTACCACCCCCGCTTCCAGCACGACGGCTACCCGCAGGTGCCGCGGGTCGGGCTGAGCTGGCAGCCGGCCGACGAGATCAGCATCACCGGCGGGGTGTACTTCGCGCTCTGCTCCGAGGCGATCATGGCCGGTGCCGGTATCCACGCCGCCGCGCACCTCGGGCCGGCCCACGCCAGCCTCGATCTCGGCGGCGACGGCATCGTGTTCTTCGACCCGTTCTACTTCACCGTCGACGTCTACGCCGAGGCCAACGTCGGGATCACCATCTGGGTGCTGTTCGGGACGATCGACATCGACGTCTCGCTCGGCTTCGACGTCACCATAGAGGGGCCGCCGTTCTACCTGCACGGGCACTTCTCGATCTGCGGCTTCGAGATCCCGTTCGCCATCGGCTCGGCGGCCGACCCGGCCGAGCTCGCGCTGTCGGCGGGCGACTTCGCCGCGAAGTACCTGCGCAGCGACTCCGACGCGCAGGTCGTCCAGGCCGCGGTACTGCTCGGCGGGCTGACGGCCGGCAAGTCGAACTCGCCGGACTCGGGCGGGGTCGCCAAGCCGCCGGACGGCAGTGCCGCCAACCCGTTCCGGGTCGTCCCCGAGTTCCAGCTGACGTTCGTGACGACCGCGCCGGCCGAGGATCTCGAGCTCACCTGCCCGGCCGGCACGCACAGCACCACCGTCTCGGCGCCCGGGCTCGGGGTGGCCCCGATGTACTCGGCCACGCTGTCGAGCACGCTGCGGATCACGGTCATCTCGGACACCGGCCAGCCGTTCGACCTCGACGCGGTCCGCCTGTCGGCCCGGCCGGCCTCGGCCTTCCCGAAGGGCGTGTGGGGGCCGGCGCAGAACCCGCAGGCCAAGACGGTGCCGGCCGGCGACACCGTCGACGCGTGCGACGGGCTCTCGATCGACACCACGCTGCCGGCCAGCGAGTTCACCGGCGCGGCGCCGATCGACTACCACCAGATCGAGCTGCCGCTCACCGGGCGCAAGCCGCTGCCGTTCGTGACCAACCGGCCGCTCACCGATGCCCGGGTCACGGCCGCGAAGGCGCTGCGCGACGCGGCGAAAGTGCTCACCGCCGGCAACCCCGACGTGGCCGGCCGCTTCGCCCGGGCCGCGGTCGTGATGTCGGCCGGTGGCACCGGACTCACCACCGTCGCGTCGCTGCGCGGCGACCGCAGCGCGGCCCCGTCGTTCGGCTCGCTCGCCGACGACCTCGTCGACTCCCCGGACGCGATCTCGACCGCGGTCACCGGCGTCGCCGTCGACCGCCGGCCACCCGCGCCCCCGCGCTTCCCACCCCGCGTGCGGGCGGTGCTCGGCACGCCGTTCGCGTTGACCCTCGACCGCCCGGCCGGGACGACCGTGGCCGACCCCGGCCCGTCGGTGCCGGGCGAGGTTCCGACGCTCGCCGGGGTGCGGGCCGCGACGGCCGGGGCGTCGCAGCTGGCGCTGCACGTGGTGCCCCGGGCCGCGGCGGCCAGCGGCAAGACGGTGGGGCCGGTCGGCGTCGCGCCGGTCACCCGGCTCGCGTCGGGAACGGTCGGGACGGTCGCCAACGCCGCCCCCACGCCGGCGGCGGCCGCCCGGCTCGCCGACCTCAGCGCGAACCTCGTCGGGCAGTCGGCGCCGAAGGGCCTGGGCAGCGGACGCCGCCGGCCGCGCGGCAAGGACATCGGCTCGGGCGCGATCGTGCACGAGGGCGAGCTGACCGTGATCACGATCGCGCAGCGGCCGCCGGGCCAGCAGCCCGACACCCTCACCGTGACCGGCGGCGTCACCCGGGTGCTGTGCCTGGCCGCCGGCGGCAAGGTGCTCGACGACTCGGTCGTCGGCGCGGACGGCGCGCCGGCTGCGGTGCCGCTGCCGTTGGCGACCGAGCGGGTGGTCGTGGTCGCGCTCGGCGGCTCCGCGGTTGCCGGCGGCGTGGTGCCCGGCTGGTCCGCAGGCCAGTCACTGCCGAGCGTCGGCTGGAGCGCGGCGCTGGGCGGCGGGGTCGTCGTGACGGCCCAGGGCAACCGGGTCGGTCCGCACCGGGAACGCGGCGACGGGGGCTGGGTGCAGGGCCACGAGCTGACCGCGGCTGCCCTCACCGTCACCAACTTCACCGACGCGGTCAGCGCGATCGCCATCGCCGTCGATGACCGCGCCGGGGGTGACGCCGCCGCCGAGGTCTCGATGCGCCTCGCCGACGCCGAACGGGTGCTCGACGCGGACGGTGATCCGGTGCCGCCGCAGGTGCTCGTCGACGGCGTGCGCTCGCTGCTGATCTACCCGGTGCGCACGACCGGTCCGAACCCGCGGGTGTTCGTCGAGGGCGCCGCGGCCGGGCAGCTCGCGGGCGTGCTCGGCTCGGCGCTCGGCCCGGCCGATCTCGCCGCGGCGGTCGCGCGGTTCGGGATGGCGGCGGCGGTCGCGCAGCCGCTCGTCGGAGGACCGGGACTGCGCCAAGTCTCGATCGTGCTCGGCGAGCCCGACCCGGTGCCGGTCGTCGACCCGTCACCCAAGCCGCCCAAGCCGCCGCACCCGAAACCGCCCCACCCGAAACCGCCGGCCCCGAAACCGCCGGCCCCGAAACCGCCGGCCCCGAAACCGCCGCACCCCAAGCCGCCGCTGCCGAAGCCGCCCAAGAAGAACGCGCCCGCCAAGAAGGGAGCCCCCTCGTGACGACCCCCGGGTTCTTCGAGCTGTATCCCTCCGCCCGACCGGCGCTGCCGGCCGGCGCCTACACGGCGACGAGCGAGCAGACCCTCATCGCGCAGACGCCGCACGACGGCGACGTGACGGTGCCGGTGACCGACACCGAGTTCCACCTCGACGTGGTGGCGCCGCGCTACGTCATGCCGCCGGACCAGATCCTGTCGACGTTCCCGCCGGCCACCTCCCAGGGCGACTGGCGCGAGCGGCTGCCGCAGATCGTCCTCAAGCGGCGCACCCTCCCGTGGGAACGCAACCCCACCAACCCCGCGACCGATCCGGAGAAGGCCCCGCCGTGGCTCGCGCTCGTCGTGCTCGCCGACGGCGAGGGCCGGCTCTCGACCGACACCGACGTGGCCCAGTGCGTCACGCCGGGCGTCCAGCTCGGCGACGAGGCCGACGTCCCGCGCGGCAAGTACCTCGAGGTCAGCCAGAGCATCGTCCACAAGGTCTTCCCGTGCCTGGACGAGCTCGACCTGCTCTGCCACGTCCGCAAGGTCGACCTGGCCGACACCGAACTCGCGCTCGGCGACGACGACGGCTTCCTCGCCGTCGTCCTGTCGAACCGGCTGGCCCAGCCGGCGGCGCCGAAGACGAAGGACGCCGACGCCACGCCGCTGAAGTACGGCGCCTACCTGGTCAACCTCGAACACCAGCTCGACACGCTGCTCGCCACCGAGCCCGATCCCGTCCTGTTCTTCAACAGCTTCGAGGCGACGGCGCTGGTCGATCAGGCCTTCCTGGCCCCGGCCCCGAACGCGACCCTCGACGAGATCGCGATGGGCATCGGGGCCGCGCAGGCGCACCTCGGCAAGGACGCCGAGCGCGCCGCCGCCACCACCGGGTCGAAGGCCCTCGCGCCGTACGGCACCTCGTTCGGGCTCGAACCGGCCGCCGCGGCCTGGGCCACCGGCCCGAGCCGCACCGCGGCGATCGCGTCCGACGACCTGGCGACCGCGCGCAACTACAAGGCCGGCCTGAACGACGGGCTGCTGTTCACGCTCGATCCGGTGCTGCGCTTCCCGGTACTGGCGTCGTGGGAGTTCACCTGCACCGGCGCGGGCGGCTTCGAGCGGCTGATGAACGAGCTCGAGGTAGGCCTGCTCGGCACCGTCGATGCCGCCACGGCCACCACGACGCCGTTGCAGGTGGCGGCCACCGGCCACATCGCGCTGTCCCACCACACCCGGCAGGGCGAGGAGGACACCGCCTGGTACCGCGGCCCGCTGACCCCGCAGCCGACGGTCCGCACGACCGCGGTGAACGGCGTGCTCCCCCTGGCCAACACCGGTGATCAGCTCCGCAAGCTCGTCCCGGACGGCACCGAGGATCTGTCGCTGGCGGCACTGTTCGAGATCGGCCGGCTGCTCACCCTGAACAAGCCGACGCTGGTCGCGTCGCTGATGGCGTGGCGGGCCGAACTGTTCGGCGCCGCCCGCGCCCGCGAGCTCGCCGACGCGCTCACCGCCTCCATCATCAAGGACATCGGGGTGGGCGCGGCCGGCAAGCGCAACGCGCTCGAAGACCTCGTCCGCACCCACGTCGTCGGCGCGCTCACCGCCCTCGACGCCGGCGCCCTGGCGCCACCCGCGCCCCTCGTCACCCAGGCGCGGCGGCCGCGCGAGCTCGCCGACCTCGGCCCGGAGCAGGTACTGGCCGGGCTCGGCGCCGACCCGAAGTCCGTGCTGGTCGCAGGCAAGAACTTCGGCGTCGACGGGCTCGGCGCGGTGCCGGTGCCGGTCGTCCGGGCCAACAGTGCGCCCGTGGCCAAGGATCAGCGCGCGCTGGCTGCCCTGACGACGAGTCTCGGTGCCCGCGTCGACGAGCTGGTGATCAGCGCGCTGAAGCTCGATCCGGCCGGGCCGAAGGGCGAAGCAGCACCGCTTCGTCGCCGCAAGAAGGACGCGCTCGACCGCCTGATCGCCGACGCCGAGCAGCGCCGCAGCACACCGCGAGCGGAGGGCTGAGCGATGGAACTCGCGGCCGGCATGTATGTCAGCGCCATCAACGCGGCGGCCCGCAGCATGGTGCTGACCATCGCCCAGGTCCCGCGCGACGGCGGCGTCGAGGACGGCATCCCGCCCGACGGGGTCGTGCCGGCCGACATCCTGCGCGCGCTGGCCCGGCTGCGGCTGCTCGAGGGCGTCCCGTTCAGCTACCTCGTCCCGGATGCCGAGCTGACCCCGCCCGAGACGATCCGGTTCTTCTACGTCGACCGCAACGCCACCGACGCGCTCGTGCAGGGCGCGCTCAGCGTCGGCACCGTCAACTCGGTCGACCGGGTCGAGCTCGCGCAGCTGCACCAGATCGTGCGCGACGAGGTCGACGCGGCCGAGCGGCTCGTCCGGATGAAGGACTCGGACGCACCCCAGGTCGACGCGCAGGGACGGCCGATCGGCGTGGCCGGCCCGATCACCGGGTTCGTCCTGCGCTCGCGGCTGGTGTCGGGGTGGCCGGGCCTGCACGTGCGCGCGTACTCGACCGACAACCGCCCCGACGACCAGACCATCCCCGACATGGACTCGAGCCCGGACCGGGTGCGGCTGCTGCGCATGGAACGCCTCGCCCCGGCGGTGCTCTTCGTGCTGTTCGACGGCGTGCCCGCGGTCGTCCACCTCGAGGAGCCGCGGTCGGGCATCCAGTTCGGCGTGCGCCTCGATCCGACGGCCAACCCCGACGCACAGAAGGCCGTCGTGACCGTGCGCGACGTCGCCCACCCGAACGACGGCCCGCTGCAGGTCGGCGGGAAGCCGCGCACGGTGCCGGTGCCGTTCCGGGCCAACGGCGCCCCCGGCGTGATCAACATGAAGAAGCTGAACGACGCCCTGGTCGCGGTGCCCGGCACCAACATGGGCTCGTCGATCGACGCGGCCGAGTACGCGATGCAGATGCTCCGCTTCCCGCTGCGCCAGGTCTTCGGCGACACGACGGTCGCGCCGGACTACGACGCGTTCGCCGCCACGATCGTGATCCCGCAGCTCGCACAGCGGTTCCAGCTCGCGGCCGAGGTGCTCAAGTGAACCAGTTCAGCCCCGAGCAGGTGCGGCAGGCCGCGCTGTCGGCACGGTGGGCGGCGCTGGCGCAGACCGGTGGCATCGCCGCCGACCTCGAGCACTTCGACCGGTTCCTGATCCGCGAGCCCCGGCTGCTCGTCCCGGTCGACGTCCAGGCGCTCGTGGTGCGGGCCGGGGTCAACGACACCGACCCGATGGTCCGGCTCCCGTTCCGGGACGGCCAGACCGACCCCCCGCCGCTCGACGTCACCGACAGCGGGACGCCCCGGCCGCCCGGCGTGCACCTGCTGTGGACGGTGCCGGTCGCGCTCGGCCGCGGCACCCTGGTGCCCGACCCGGCCGCCCCGGACGACAAGACCCGCCAGCGGCTGGCGCTGCCGGTGCTGCCCGACCGCTGGGCTGTGCTCCGCCTCGCCGTGCCGGCCGGCGCCCGCGACCCACTCGCCACCGGCTGGGTGATCGAGGCCGATGCCGGCACCGTCACGCCGCTCGCCGCCTGGCCGGGCGGGACGGCACAGGCCGTCGCCCCGCCGATCCCGCTCGCCCAGTTGAACCTGCACGCCGGCGGGCCGGCGTGGACGTCGAGCTACGACGCGGCCCAGGGCCGGTGCTCCTTCTACGACGACCTCGCCGATCTCGCCGACGTCAAGGTCGAGGGTGACGCGGTGACCTACCTGGTCACCGGGTGGTGGGCCACCACCGCCAACGACCCGCTCGACGGCGTGGGCACCGACGTCGGGTACCGGCAGCGCCTGGCCGACCTCGGCTGGAACGACCCCGACCACCCCAGCCCGGACGCCGAGCAGCGCGCCGTCGCCGACGACCGGTACCGCGTCGCCCAGACCTTCGGGCTGCCGGCGACGCAGCGCTACACCCAGCCGCTGCTGCTCGACGCCGGCAAGGCCGCGCCGACGGTCGCGTTCGGCAAGGTGGCCGGTACCGAGATCCTGCAGACCGCCACCAGCGGCTTCGTCCGCGAGGCCGTCTCGGCCGCCCTGCTGCCGCCGGCCCCGACCCGCTCGACCCTCGTGCACGGGCGCCTGCACGGCGTGCCGCTGCTGGCCCCGCTCGCGCCGGACAGCGCCCCGGCGACCGAGGCCATGCGCGTGGTGCTCGGCGCGACCACCCCGGATGTCGCCGCCGCCGTCACGGTCGCCGGGGCCGGCATGGGCGCCGCCGACCAGGACGCGCGCCGCTCGGCCGAGCGGCTGCTCGCCGCCTTCGCGTCCGGGCTGCTGATCCGCATCGACCAGGCCGACACCTGGGCCGACATCGACGAGTACGAGCACGCGCACGCCTTCGCCTCGCTGCCCGGCGGCACCGAGGGCATCGATCGCTTCGTCGACAAGCCGGGCGCCCCGGCCGATCCGGGCGCCGCATTCCGGCCCGGCGCCCCGCCGGCGAGCAGCGCCAAGAAGGCCGTCGCCGCGCCCACCGCGACGGTGCTCTGGAGCGCCGTGGAGCGCCCGTCCCTGCTGGCGAACGCGCGCGAGTCGGTGGTCAGCCGCGGGCTGGCCGGCTTCGACGGCCGGCTGAACACGCCACCGCCGCCGGCCCCGGCGACCGTGCGCGAGGTGCCGCGGCCCGCGCCGCCGTACCGCCAGCCCACTCCACCCGTGCTCGCCGTGACGGGCGGGGGACGCACCCGCAGCGTCGCCGAGCGGGAAGAGGCCGACGGCCGGCTGATGTGCCGGCTGTCCGACCAGTTCAGCCGAGGGCACGCCGGGCTGCTGCCGAGCCAGGACCTGCTTGCCTCCCTCGGCACGTCCGCCCTGCCCGACGAGGTGCTCGACCTGGCCCGCGAGGCGCTCGCCGAGGATCCGTATCTCAGCGGATGGCGCACCCGACGGGCCCAGCCGGCCGGCCTCGACCCCGGCCTGGTCGGCATCCGCTTCCAGGCCGAGGCGGCGCTGTCGCACGCCTACTACACCGCCGACGACCAGCGCATCAGCAGCTACGTCAACACCGGCGTCAGCTCGGCCGCGGAGCGGCAGAAGGCCACCGAGGCCCTGCTGCGGCTGTCGCTCTCGGACGGCGTGTGGTCGCACCCGGAAGGCGTGACGATGTGGGGCCAGCCGTGGCGGCCGCTGTTCCTCGACTGGCAGGTCACCCTGCAGCTGGGGCCGCTCGACGGCTGGACCCTCACCGGCATCGACCTCGACCCGGCGGCGATCGCCACCCCGGACACCCTTACCGTCCAAGGTCGTTCGAGCCTCGTCACCGGGGTGGCGGCGACGGTCGCGGCCGGCATCGACCGCTGGCTGACCGAGGAGCGGCAGCGTGACCTCGGCGGGCACGGCCTGGCCGACCCGCAGACCGAGAGCGCGCTGGCCGCGCTGCGCAACACCCTCGCCGGCACCGACATGATGTCGGCCGCGCTGGACGGCCTGCGCGAGCAACTGCTCGGCCTCGCCTACGACCGCGGGCTGCTGCACCGCGACGCGGACGCGGCCGACGACGGCACCCGGCAGTCCCTCGTCGACGCCGTCCCCCGCCTGCTCGAGGCCGGCCGCATCACCCTGACCGCGGCCCGGCTGGTCGACGCGTTCGGCCGGTACGTCAAGCTGCCGGTCGACGAGCTGATCGTGCCGGCGCGACTGGCCGAGGCGGACCACCGCGACCTGCTGGCCCGGCCCCGCATCACCGCCCCGGCGCGGTGGCGCTTCGACCTCGTCGACGCGACCTCCACCTCGACCGACGCGGCGCTGGCCGGCATCGACCAGGCCGACCTCAGCCGGCAGATCAGCCCGATCGCCGGCTTCCTGCTGCCCGACCACATGGACGAGTCGCTCGAGGTGTTCGCCGCCGACGGCCGGCCGCTGGGCGAGCTGCTGCACGACTCGTACAGCGACGCCGTGACGTGGGAGATCGCCCCCGGCCGCACCGATGTCGCCCCGGCCGCCGGGCCGACCGACGACCCGGACCCGACCCACCACCTGGTCGGCTGGGTCGCGGCCGGGGTCGTCGCCGCCGACGCCGCCGACCGGCAGGGCACGCCGAACCGGCGCGAGGACGAGTCGTCGCTGTCGGCGCTGCTGCGCGCGATCGACACCACGCTGTGGACGGTCGACCCGTTCGGCTCGCTCGGCACCGAGCACATCGCCGGGCTGGTCGGCCGCCCGATCGCGGTCGTGGCCGCCCGGCTCTCCCTCGACATCAAGCCCGACCTGGACGGGCACGTCTACGCCGACCCGAGCCTGCGCGAAGCACGCCAGGCGGCCTTCGACGCGATGGCGGCCCAGGTGTTCGAGGTGCGGCTCGGCGAGGTGACCCGCAGCGACGACGGCCTGCTCGGCTACTTCGTCGACGACGACTACAGCCGCTTCCACGTCGTCGACCGGGCGATCGCCGAGAACGCCCTGCCGAGCGGGCGCGGGCGGGGCGTGCTCGACCCCGACAACCCCGATCCCCTGCAGCCGCAGCCGATCACGCACACCTACATCGACACCGACGGCGTGCTGCGCATCCGTCCCGGCCAGACGGTGCGGCTCACCCTGCTGATGCACCCGGGCGGCAAGGTGCACCTGACCAGCGGGGTCCTCCCCCGCGTCGACAAGGCGCTGGCCCGCGACTGGGTGCACCCCGGGCTGAGCAAGCTCGCCCCGTCCCTGCGGTGCGGGCCGCTGCTGATCGACGCCGACAAGGTGCGGCTACCGAAGGTCGCGTCCTTCCCGGCCGACCAGCTGTTCACCCACCGCGACACCCCGACGTCGTGGAAGGACGACCCGATCCTCGCCGCGACCCAGTCGGCCCTGCTGCCCGACACCGCGCCGGCGATCCAGGAGGGCTGGGTGCGCATCGACCCCAACCCGCCGACGGCCGGAGGGTGACGATGGCGCGCTACGACTGGCCCCCGCCACCCCGCACCCGCGACGACCCCGCCCGCCGCGGGACCTACCTGGGCGCGCTGCGCCCGGGCGTCGACCCGGCCGCGATCGAGCCGTTGACGATGAAGACGACAACCGGCCGCGGGCGGCGCGCGAAGCCGCACAACGCGCCGACCGGCAACCAGAGCCTGTGGTTCCCGATCGGGCCGACGGCCATGGCGCACGGGCAGGCCGGCGGCCACCCGAACGTCACCGGTCGCATCCGCGACCTGCAGATCGAGCCCACCCAGGGCCTTCGTATCTACGCGGCGTCGGCCGGCGGCGGCGTGTGGTTCTCGGCCGACCGCGGCGACTCGTGGCGCCCGCTCGACGACTGGCAGGTGACGCCGAACCGCAACAGCCAGGGCAACGTCGCCACCGCGCTGGCCTGCGGGGCGGTGCACGTCATCTGGGGCGGCGCGGCCGACGGCTCGGCCGACGTCGTGTGGGTCGGCACCGGCGAGCCCGCGCTCACCGACCGGGGCACCCGCAACGTCGCCAGCGCCGAGCCGGGCGGCATCCAGATCGGCTGGGAGGTCGCGGGCATCGGGCTGCTCAACCGCGATCCGGCGGTGGCCGGCGGGTCGTGGACGGTCGTCAAGGGCGACACCGCCGCCGACACCCTGCGGGGCGAGTCCTTCTACCGGATCACCGCCGACCCGGGCAACGCGGGCCAGCTGATCGCCGCGACCACGAAGGGCCTCTACCTGCTGCCCCCGGGCGGCCCGTGGACGCAGCTGCCGGGGTTCGTCGCGTCCCGGGCCGTGCAACCGCTCGACGTCGTACTCACCCGGCTCACCGGCCCCGACCGGGTGCGCATCTGGGTCGCCACCGGCGGGGCGCTGTCGGTGGCCGAGTTCGCCGGCGCGCCCGCGACCGCGATCAACCCGGCCGGCTTGACGTTCTCACCGGTCACGCTGCCCGACGTCACCCCGTCCAACCTGCAACTCGCCACCGACGGCACCCGGGTCTACGTGCTGGGCCGCGAGCTCATCGTCCCCGCGACGAAGCGCAAGACGCCGCCGGCCGCGGTCTGGCGGGTCGATGCGACCGCGGCGATCGCCGGGCTCGGCGCGACGAAGCTGACCGGCGCCCCGGTCGACCTGTTCATGTCCGCGGGCGACCAGTCCAACTACGACATGTGCATCTGCACCCACCCGAGCGTCGCCAACCGGATCTTCATCGGCGGCGCCGCGGCCGGCACGTCGACCGGGTGGAACGGCGCGATCTACCGCTGCGACATCACCGGCACGGCGCTCAACCCGGTGCTGATCGGCGAGGGCACGCACTCGGACGTGCACGCTCTCGCCGTGGGCGGCCCCGTCCCGTCCGACCTGTCCAAACTCTCGGTCTGGACCGGGACCGACGGCGGGGTGTTCCGCTCGGACGCCGACGGCGACCCGGGCAGCTTCCACGGCTCGAACAACGGCCTCGCCGTGCTGCAGCCGGGCTTCGTCGCCAACCACCCGACCAACCCCGGCATCGTCGTCGCCGGCTTCCAGGACAACGGCACGGCCATGCGGGTCGGCGACGGCCTCTGGTACCAGGACTTCGGCGGGGACGGCGGCGGCGTCGTCTACGACCCGGCCGCCCCCAACCGCTACTTCCGGCAGTACACGCAGGCCACGTGGGAGAGCAGCGACAACGGCTCGATCCCGCCGGTCGAGCGGCGGCGGGCCCGGCAGGTCGGCACCGCGAAGACGTCCGAGACGCTGGAGAGCGAGTCGTCGCTGTTCTACTCCGGCGCCGCCGCGCTGGTGCACGGCGGCGACACGCATCTCGTCCTCGGCTCCGACCGGGTCTGGTACTCCCGCGACTGGGGGCGGTCGTGGGTCACCCTGCCGACCGGCACCGACCCCCGCGGCGGGGACAACCCGAACCTGCGCCAGGACGTGCTCGACCCGATCGCCGGGGCCGTCGCCTACACCGACCGGGTCGGCTCGACCGACTGCTGCGCGAGCGACTACGCCGGCACCGGCATCAACGGCACCGGCATCATCACCGTGCGGCTGTCCGCCGCGCCGGACGATTCGAGCGGCAACCTGGTGCTGCGGGTGCTCGCGCTCGACCGCGGCGGCCTGGTCTGGCTGACCGGCACCCGCGCGCCCGGATTGACGACCCCGTTCGTCTTCGGCGCGCTCGCCGGGGTGCCGCGGCAGCAGATCAAGCGGCCGGTCGCGGCGTCGCCGGACGAGGCGGCCTTCGCGGCCGGGCAGCCCTTGACCTTCCTGCCCGCGCCGGGTGTCGTGAGCGACGTCTGCGCGCACGACCCGGCCCGCGGGCCGCTCGGCTCGTGCTACGTGACCACCACCGGCTACCCCTACACGCGCACCGGCGGGCCGACGATCCCGCTCGACACGCTGTGGTTCTTCGATGGGGTGGGGACGTGGCGCCCGACCGGGTTGTCGACGTCGTTCACGCCGAGCAACGGCAGCTGGAACCCCGCCACCGACCAGGTGACCGCACCGGCGCTGGCGGTTGCCGTCGACCCCGACGACCGCAACGTCGTCTACGTCGGGACGAGTGTCGGCGTGGTGCAGGGCCGGCTGACGATCGGCGGCACCAACGCCGCGCCGACGTTCGCCTGGACCTGGGCGCAGCTGATGAACGGCCTGCCCGAAGCGGTCGTTCAGGACCTGTCGATCTTCAACGCCGGCGGGGTGAAGCTGCTGCGCGCGGCCACTCAGGCGCGGGGCGTGTGGGAGCTCGACATCGCCAACTCGACGGTCACCGACCTTTCGTATCTGCGGCTCTACCGCACCGACACCCGCCGCCTCCTGCCCACGCCGACCGGCGGCGCGCTGCTCGACGGCGACCCGAACAACCCCACCCACTGGGACGACAGCCCCGACGTGGTCATCGACGCCGGCCTGCCCCCGTCGACCCCACTGTCGGAGATCGAGCTGGCCGCGATCACCCCACCCGGCGGGCCGTCCGAGGGTGCGCGGGTGGCGCTCACCTCGCCGCACGTGCGGGTCCACGTGCTCGCGCATCATCGCGTCGGAGACGTTTCGCTCGCCTCGAACACGGTGCGCATCGCGCTGGTGCGGCACGCGATGCCGCCGAACGGCGTCGTGCCGCTCGGCGGGCTGTGGCCGGCGCTCAAGTCGGCTGCCGTTGCTGCCGCTCAGCCGGCGAGCCTGCCCGACGGGTGGAGCGCTGCCGGCGCCACGCTGTGGCAGAACCCGGCCGGGCCGTCGTTCGATCCCCGGCTGCCGCGGGCGGTGGCCTTCGACCTCGACCTGTCGGACGCGTCGGGGTCTGCGGTGGCTTTGGTCGCGGTCGTGATGAACGCGTCCAACCAGATCAGCGACGCCGACCTGTCGCTCGGCGGGGCGAACCAGGCCCAGACCGCCGATCAGCTCGTCGTGGCGTCCCCGCACGTGGCCGCGAAGTCGGTGCTCGTGCCCTGACTACTCTGCTTCGCTTGCTCGCAGCGGTTCGGTGAGCAGGAAGACGCCGCTTCCCGCGACACCGACCGCCTCGACCTCCTGGCCGGCCCACTCGGCCAGCTCCTCGTCGACACCGAAGGCCGGGCCGCCCGGTCGGCGCAGGATCCAGCTGCGGTCGGCCGTCTCGAGCACGACGGCCGGCTGCTCGCTCTTGGACCCGCGGGCGACGACGCGCACGCGGACGATCCCCTTCGCCCGGTCCTGGGTCATCGGCGCTCGAGCACCCGGACCTCGGGTTCGGCGCCGGCCTCGCGCACCACGATCAGTCGTGGTGGCCGGTCTCCGCGGCGGGCGACGTAGGCGACGTGGGCGCGCGGCGCGAGGCGGGGTGACTGGCCCGGCGCGCTCGCCACGAACGTCCGGACCTGCACGTTCTCCGGCAGCGCGGTGCCGACGAGGCCAGCGAACCCACGTCTCGTGAGAGTCGCGCGGCGCACCGGGGCGTCGGCGCAGGCGAAGGTCGAGCGGGCCAGCGCCGCGCCGATAGTGCCGAACTGGTTGCGCCGGATCAGCACCGCGGCCGACGGGCGCGGCGAGGCCACCGCGCCCTTGGCCGCGCTCGTCACGAGGGGCACGACCGACGGGTCGCCGAGCAGGTTGAACTGCGCGAGCGTCTTCAGATCGCTCGGGTCGAGGAAGGCCTGCCCCTGGACGAACTGCTGACGTGCCGCGAGCACGGCCCGGCCGAGCGACGCGCCGCCGAGCACCTCGGCCACGAACAGCCGGCAGAGCACGTCGGCGTAGGCGTTCGAGGCCGACGGGCCGTACGCGACGGTGGACGAGCCGAACACGCCCACGGCGCCCTGGCGCAGGTAGGTCATCGCGACGCTCGCCTGCCCGTGCGCCGCCGAGGGTGGCCAGTGCGCGATGCCGTAGCAGCACTCGGTGGCCACCACAGTTCCCTGGGCCACGAGGCCCGGCAGCGTGGCGGCGTCGATCGCCGGCGGCAGGTTCCAGTTGTTCGGCGCGGCCTGCCCGTACCACTTCGGATCGAACTCGCCGCCGTGGCAGTTCACGAGGTGCAGCGGCGGGGCCAGCTGCGCCTTCGTCCAGGCCGGGCCGTCGGTCGGCACCGTGTGCAGATCGGGCGCAGCACCCGGCAGCGCGCCGACCGACAGCGCGGTCGAGCGCTGCCACACCCGCGCGCTCACGGCGAAGACCGGTTGCGGCGACCGGCGGACCAGCGATGTGCCCTGCGCCGCCGCGGCCAGCTGGGTGAGCAGCGGCTCGGGATCGCGGTCGCCGACGAGGTCCGCGAGGCGACCCACCACGCGCGTCGGGCCGCGGCAGTCGCCAGGCGAGAACGTCAGCGGACCGTCGCACGCGTAGGGCAGATCGCTGGGGATGAACCGGTCCGGGTCGTCCTGCGGGTTGCCGGTCCAGAGCGGGTTGGTGAGGTTGACGGTGCCGATCAGCTCGGGTCCGCCGAGCAGCAGCAGGTAGGCCGGCTGCCACGTGGTGTTGATCTGGTCGAGCGCGGCCTTGATCCCGGCCACGTCGCCGGGCGCGGTGACGACCTGAGCCTTCACCTTCTTGGCGTCGCTCGCTGAGTCGAGCGCGTAGAACCGGGTGGTGATGCCACGGGCGCGGTCGGCCGCGATGAGTGCGGTGACCGCGTGCCGGATGCGCCGCCAGCCAGCAGTGCCGAACTTGGCGGTCGACGCGCCGCGATGCGCGATCACGACCTTGACGACCGGGACGTTCGGCATCGCTCGTCCCCCAGGAAGTTGTCCGGACGGGCTTTCGGGAACTGCCGCGAACTGTAGCCTGGTTCCGTTGCGAACCGGCGCACTCTGGAGGCCGTGATGGCCCGTTGGACGGCACGGACCCGCTTTCGGATCGAGGCCCTGGCGGCCGCGGTGACCGGCGTGCTCGCCGTGGTGACGTTGTTCGTTCCGGACTGGATCGAAGTCGTCACCGGCACCGACCCTGACCACGGCAACGGGACGCTCGAGGTGCTGATCGTCCTCGCCCTCGCGGTTGCGTCCGTGGTCCTCACCCTGGCCGCGCGGGTCGACAACCGCCGCGCCGCTCCAAGCCGGCTCAGCGGTTAGCTCCCTTGCTTGCTCCGGGGTGACGTTTGGCCCGATGATCACTCACGTGACCGCGGCCTCGGAGCAGGAAGCCATCCGTGCCGCGGCGCTGTCCTGGTTGAACGACGTGACGCTCGGCGGCACGGTGCCAGTCACCCGCGAGCAGCTGGCAAACGACTTCATCGTGGCCGGCGAGCGGTTCCCCCTCGTCGACCGCGGACGCGGAATCCGCAAGCCCCTGGGCTGGGACGCCGCCTTGTCGATCACGACGGCCGTCCCGAAGTCGGGCCTGCGTCCCTACGACGACGATGAAGGGCCCGACGGCCTCCACCGGTACAAGCTGCGGCGAGACCAGCGGGGCAGCGCCGAGAACCAAAGCCTGCGGGTCGCGCTGCGTGATCAGCGGCCGATCATCTGGCTCTACGGCGTCGCTCCTGGCATCTTCAATGCCATCTTCCCGGTCTATCTCACTGCGGAGGAGCCTGAGGCAGATCAGTTCGTCCTTGCCCTCACCGAGGGTCAGCGAACCGTCAAGCCGAGCAGCCCGGTCGAGGAGACATTCCGCCGGTACTTGATCGCCGAGACGAAGCGTCGGTTGCATCAGCCTGTCTTCGCCAGCCAGGTGATGCTTGCTTATGAGACGCGTTGTGCTGTCTGCTCGCTCAACCATCGCGAGCTTCTCGACGCTGCGCACATCATCCCGGACAACGATCCGCGGGGGTTGCCGATCGTGCCGAACGGCCTGGCGCTCTGCAAGATCCACCATGCCGCGTACGACCAGAACATCCTCGGGATCCGCCCCGACTACGTGGTGGAGATCCACGCGCGGCTCCTCGACGAACTCGACGGACCGATGCTGTTGCACGGCCTTCAGGAGCACCACGGCAAGGAGCTCATGCGGCTGCCGCGGCGGCGCGCCGACCACCCGGATCCCAACCGACTAATGGACCGCTACGCCCAGTTCCGGGCAGCCTGACGCGAGGGGCACCGATGGCCGGGAAGTACGGCCCACTGCAACAGCGACTCGAGGAACTCTTCCGACGCGGCGCTGCGACCGTCGAGTTCAGCTTTCACGAGATCGAGGTGTTGGTCGGGGCGTTGCCGGCCTCGGCTCGTGCATATCGGCCATGGTGGGCGAACAACAGCCAATCCCAGGCGCTGGCGTGGCGAGCCGCCGGTTGGCACGTCGATACGGTCAGCTTCGACCGAGAGCGCGTACGGTTCGCCCGCGGGGCCCGTGGCGGGACCTACGCTGATCGCGGGCGCGTGCCAGCGACGGCCAAGCCAGACGTGACATCGACCGAGGCTCCGATCCAGCGGCAGCAGGGCGATCGCATAGTGCTCGTCGGCTGCGTGAAATCGAAAGCCGACGTCCCCCTGCCGGCCCGCGACCTCTACACGAGCGCGTTGTTGCGCCTACGACAACGCGCTGGCCGAGTTCCAGATCGGGCTTTACAGGACCGAACTCGTCCGCCCCGAGGGGCCCTGGCGCGACATCGAGCACGTCGAGGTCGAGACCCTGAACTGGGTCGGTTGGTTCGATACCGAACGCCCCCACGAATCGACCGACGACATGACACCACGAGCCGTGGAGGACTTTCACTACGCTGCAGGGAACCGGCTGAGCCAACCGGCTGAGCCAACAAACCGGCCCTCCGGACACTCCGGGGCGGTTCACTCGCCATCCACATGATCATCAACCGCGAATGGGGCCTGTCGATGAACGAGAACCCCCAACAAGGCTCGTTCGTCGTCGAGCAGCTCACCGACCTCGTCGAACAAGCAGTCCTCGCCGAGTTCGACCGCCTCACCGAACGCGGCGGCGTCCTCGGCGCCATGGAGACCGGCTACCAGCGCGGCCGCATCCAGGACGAATCCATGCTCTACGAACAGCGCAAACATGACGGCACCCTGTCGATCATCGGCGTCAACACCTTCCGCAACCCCACCGACAAGGCAACCACCGCCACCCTCGAACTCGCCCGCGGCACCGAAGCCGAGAAACAATCCCAACTCGAGCGGCTGCGCGACTTCCACCAACACAACACCGACGCCGCCCACGACGCCCTCACCGCCCTGCGCCGCACCGTCCAAACCGGCGGCAACGTCTTCGCCGAACTCATGCACGCCGCCCGCGTCTGCTCCGTCGGCCAGATCACCGACACCTTCTTCGAAGTCGGCGGCCAATACCGCCGCGACGTCTGAGGACCGCCGTGCTGAACACCCACGACCGCGATGGGATCGCCGTCATCGAACTTGCCCACGGCAAGGTGAACGCGCTCGACCTGGAACTGTGCCTCGCGGTGCGAGCGGCATTCGCCGAGGTCGGTCCGGAGCGGGCCGTCGTGCTCACCGGCGCCGGGCGGGCGTTCTCGGCCGGCGTCGACCTGCGCCGGATCGTCGGCGGCGGCGCGACCTACGCGAGCGAATTCCTCGAGGCGCTCACCGGCTGCTTCCTCGCCGTCTTCGATCACCCGGCGCCGGTCGTCGCTGCTGTGAACGGCCCGGCGATCGCCGGCGGCTGCGTCCTCGCCTCAGCCTGCGACCGGCGACTGATCTCGCGCGGGCCGATCGGCCTGGCCGAGCTGGCCGTCGGCGTGCCGTTCCCGACGAGCGCCGTCGAGATCATGCGGTCGGTGCTCGGCCCGCGCGCGGCCGATCTGGTGCTCACCGCGCGGAATCTCGACCCGGCCGAGGCCGACGCCGTCGGTCTGGTGGACGAGATCGTCGCGCCCGAGGAACTCGTCCCGAGGGCGGTTGCGCGAGCGGCGGAGCTTGCGTCCGTACCGCTCGACGTCTTCCGACACACCAAGCGGCAACTGCAGGGACCGGCCCGCGACCGCATCACCACCCGCGCCCCCGAGGACGACCCCGAGACGGCCCGGCTCTGGGCGACCGACGACATCCAGGCGCGGATCCGGGAGTACGTGGCCGGATTAGGCACACGGCACTAGAACCTGCAAACGGCGCGCGGAGTGCGGCCTCGTGGGCCAGGACCCGGTCCGGACCGGTTCGGGTCCGCGGACTTCACCTCGACCTTCCCGACGGACGCGACTGGGCCAGCCAGGGCGAGAGCTGTGGTCGCAGCCAACGGCGATATCGGTCCTCCGCAACATCCGAGGTTCTCCGACATGTTGGCCCACCACCGAGACTCCGGAGCTCCTGATCTGAGGTTCATTGGAGTGACTCGTGGCCCATCAGCCACCACGCATCATTGCTAGCTCGGCGGCCGGCTTCGCTGAGGATCAGGTTCCATCGCGCGCCAGTCTCCGTACCCGCGATGGCCGAGCACCGAAGCGTCCGTTTCTCCGTCGACCGAAGCAGCACACCCTTACTCAGCAATGTGGTGGTCGAGCCGTTCCTGCACGGGGTGAGCCAGCCCCAGCACCTCAGATCTCGAAAACATCGATCAGGTCCTCGAGGCCGGCAAAGTCGGCCGCGTTGCGGGTCACGACGGGCAGCGCGTTGGCTAGCGCCACGGCGGCGATGAGTAGATCAGCGAACCGGCGTCTCGGGTTGCGACCGTGTGCTCGGACAGCGGCGTAGACCCGGCCGTACGCGCGGGCGGCCTCCGTGTCGACCGGCAGGGGGTCGAAGACGGCCTCGGCACGCTGTAAGCGGTCCTGTCTGCGCGCACGTTCAGTGTCATCCGTGGCGGCGCTCGGCCCGGCCGCCAACTCGGCCATCGTCACCGCCGATACCGCGACCTGAGCAGGCAGGGCGTCGGCGGCAACGCGGTCGAGGTCAATCACGACCGACGTGTCCAACAGACCGCGCGGCAGCCGATCAGGCACGAGGTTCGACCGCTTGATCGACATGTCGATCAAGGTCCTCGCGGAACCGCTGCCAGTCCACATGAGGAGCGCTGCGGAACGTCTCCACTACGGTGATCGCGTCCACGAAGCGATCACGGCGCAGTGGGCGTAACTCCCCCACCGGCCGGCCGTTACGAGTCACCACGAACGTTTGCCCATCGTCGAGCGCGCGCATGATGCGACCACTGTCGTTGCGCAACTCGCGCTGGCTGATCTGCTCGGCCACCTACTCATCGTAGCACCAGGTGCTACGGGCTACTGAAGAACGGCGACCGCCGTTCAGCGCCGTCCGCGTCGTTCGCATCCATTCGCCAAAGTCCGCCACACTGCCAGCGCGGTGCACCGGTCAGATTTCGCACTAGCTCGCGTTGCCTTAGGTCACCAGGTGCCCGTATCTATTGGGTTTCCTGCTTTTTCGTGTCCCCCACTGTCCGGGCGTGTCGCCAGCTGTCTGGTGGCATGCCACGGTCATGATCTTGAAACGCTCCCGGCGATGTGCGCAGGCGACAAGGCCTCGTCGCAGCCGGGACCCGTCGTCGACAGACATGACCACCAGTGTGACGTTCGCCCTGACGCGGGTGATCCCGACTGGACGATGGCCTCCGCAATCGCGCTTCGCGTCGCGGTCCCATCCTCCCGGATGACAGCGAGCCGCACGGGATGCCGAGTGCAGTTCAGCGATCGATGGGTCGGATCTGAACGAAGCGAACACGCGGCGAACACCGTCGGCTGAAACTCGAACGCCGATGTGCTCGCCGCGATCGCCGCCACATCCAGCAGAACATGATCAGTCGTAAGGACTTGGTTACCCCATCGGCCTTCTCGACCACGCCAGCACGGCCGCCGACGCAACGTCCGAGACGCTCAGCCTCGGGCTGTGTCAACGCCGCTCGAAGATTGACCCCCTATCGGCGCTCCGGGGTCAGTTTTCAGGCGGCGCCGACGGGCTGACCGAACTAAACGAGGCCGAGCGGGTGTACCTGCGCGGCACCATCACCGCCTACAACATGCCCCCTGCCGCCGCCAACACTGGCGCAACGCCACGCGCTCTACTGGGCCGCGAGACGCGCGGCAGGTAAGAGCAACCCGAGGACTGCGCGCAGCGCCGCAACCCAGGCAACCCACCCCTCACCGTCGTCGATCTACCCCCGCACGTGCGGCCGCACCACCTGCGCCACGCCCATGCATCCTGGCTACTCGCCGACGACACCGCCCCTACCGCCGCCGCAACATCCGACGATCGGCGCCCGACAGCGGAACGGCCCGGCCGCGGCCAGCTGAACCCATCAGCTCGTGTACGACCCACTGCGCCGGACCCTCAACGACCGGTCTCGTTCTGCTACGGACAGGACCTGGGGCGTCACGCGATCTTGGGACGCGCAGCCGATTGGTTGTGTGGGACACACCGCGGGTAACGGCGAGAGCCTGCCCCGACACTTGCCCAGCAGCGCAGCGGCACAGCAGTTCACGCCTCAGATTGAATCGTCCACACGCCACTCGGAAACGATCGCCGGCCGAACCTTGAGTGCGCGATACCGCGGCAGATTCATCTGGCCCTCGAGAGTGTTGCGGTAGTCGTCGTACCTCGCGCGGGCTTCGTCCGACTCCCAGCGAACCAGCGCAACGAGGTGGGTCGGATCTGCCTCGTCGATCAGCACCTGAACATCCTCGGAGCCATCGATCCGTCGGCCCTCGTTGAAGATCGTCGCCAGTGCGCGGTACGAACTCTCGAGCTTCTCTCCGCCCTCCATCCAGAGTTCGATCATCCTTACCCGGGATGACACGAGCACTCCTCGACCGCTACGTCACACACTCGCGTACCTCCTTGCGTAGCAAGCCACTCAGGTCGGGTTTCGACCTCGTACGGATCCAAGTAGAGCCAAGCCGACGCGAAGATGCGGCCGTACCGGTTACTGCGGTACGACCCCGAAACCGCACGGCGACAGCATCCCGCGAGTCCACCGTCGATCGGCTGCCTACGGGTCCCGCGGTCCGTCAGACCCGTCCCAACGTCCGGTCCGGAGACCAGCCACTTGCGGTCTTGCGAACCAACCGTCGTAGTCACTACGGCAGACCTGCGCTGCGCGCAGTGGTCGGCTGATCGCGTGGGTGCAATCGTGCTTTCAGTGGACGCCCTGACCTTCGATATCGGGTCGACGATCGTCGCGCCCCTGCCGAACGCCCGGGCGCACCCCCTGCGAGCAGAGGCGTTGCGTCGCGTACTGGCGCAGGGCGGCTTCCCGTGCGAGCCGGCAGCGGTCAGGTCAGCGTTGGAGGCGGCGTTCGACGCTCTCGATGCTGCCTGGATCGCGAACGTGCAATACACCGCCGTTCAGGCGGCCGACGTATGTCTCGCCCGGCTCGAGCTCGACGTGCCGGCCGAGGTGCGTGCCAAATGCGTGAGTGCACTGCAACAAGCCAGCGTCAGCGACGCGGTGCTCACGCCGCACGTGCGCGACACGCTCGTTCTTCTCAAGAGGGCCGGTATTCGGCTCGGCGTGATCAGCGACATCTTTCTCACCCCGGGTTCGGGGTGGACGGACTTCCTGGCCGAGCGAGAGGTCGCCGGGCTGTTCGACCACTGGAGCTTCAGCGACAGCGTGGGCGCCTACAAGCCAGCTCGAGTCATCTTCGACCACGCTGCAGCTGGGCTAGGCGTGACCGATCCCGCCCGCATCGCCCACGTCGGAGACCTACGCCGAACCGATGTCGCCGGGGCGAGGCAATCGGGTTGGCGGTCCGTCCGGTACCGCTTCGTAGATGACGACATCAGTGATCTGCCCGATGCCGACTTCGTCATCGACGACCACCGCGAGCTACTCGCATTCCTGGGGTTGTGAGACATGAGAGCACTCGTAATCGACGGTCGGCTCCGTCCAGCAGTTGCTGGTGAGGAACTAGCCGTTGAGGACCCATCCACGGCGACCGTCGCCCATCACGTTCCGCTAGGACGCGGTGCGGACGCCGAGGCCGCCATCGGCGCCGCCCGACGAGCGTTCGACGAAGGTCCGTGGCCCCGCATGAGTCCGCAGGAGCGTGGCGTGATCCTCGGGCGGCTGGGTGACCTCCTCGAAGAGCGGCTCGACCTGTTCACCCAGATCGGCGAGGACGAGGTCGGCACCCCACGACGGATGTCGCGATCGCTTCACGCCGTCCGCCCGATCGAGGTTTGGCGAGACATGATCGAGCGCGGTTCGCGGTCGTTGGACGAGCCGCTCCCGCCGTTGGAGGCGCCATCGGTGTCGCGAGTGGTCGCACGCGAGCCCCGCGGTGTGGTCAGCGCGATCGTTCCCTGGAACTGTCCGCACCTGACCACGGTGTGGAAGGTCGCTCCCGCACTGGTGACCGGGAACTGTGTCGTCCTCAAGCCGGCGCCCGAGGCGCCGTCGGCCGCGCTCGAACTCGGCCGGCTCGCGCTCGAGGCCGGCCTGCCCCCTGGGGTGCTCAACGTCGTGACCGGTGGCGTGGAGGTCGGCGAGGCGATGACCACGCACCCCGCAGTCGACATGATCTCGTTCACCGGATCCGTGCCGGTCGGGCGGAAGGTCGCGGCCAGCGCGGCCCAGACGATCAAGCACGTCACGCTCGAACTGGGCGGCAAGTCTGCTCTGATCGCACTGCCCGATGCCGACGTCCCGGCCGTCGTGAACCGCGCCATGCGCGGCCTGGTCAACTCGGGTCAGATCTGCACGGCGGAGAGCCGGCTGCTGCTTCCGGAATCGCTGTACGACGAGGTCACCGAACGGCTCGTGGCCGCATTCGAGGCGTTCACCGTCGGGTCCGCGCACGACGACGCGACCCACATGGGCCCGCTGATCAGCGCTGCGGCGCTGGAGCGCGTCACCGGCTGGATCGAACGGGGCCGCAGCGACGGAGGCACCGTCCTCACCGGAGGTGATCGGCCGTCCGTCGACAGCGCCGGGTACTACCTCGAGCCAACGCTGTTCGGCGATGTCACCAACTCGATGGACATCGCTCGCGAGGAGGTCTTCGGCCCGGTTCTGTGCGCGATCCGCTACTCCGGTGAAGCCGAGGACGGGCTCAGGATCGCGAACGACAGTCCGTACGGCCTGATCGGCTCCATCTGGACCCGCGACGTGCCCCGCGGCATCAAACTGGCCCGGCAGTTGCGCGTCGGTCGGGCCACCGTCAATGACGTGCCGTCCACTCACGACGCGCCGTTCGGCGGCTACAAGCAGTCCGGTGTGGGCCGCGAGGTCGGCCGGTTCGGACTCGAGGACTACACCGAGATCAAGTACCTCGCGTGGAGCTCAGCTGGTTAGCGACCAGGACACAGGACGAGGCGCCCCGCGAAACCGCGTGGCGCCTCGTAGCACGGTCAGGCCATGATGACGCCGCCGTCGACCACGATGACCTGGCCCGTGATCCAACTGGCGGCGTCACTGCACAGGAAGGTGACCACGCCGCACAGGTCCTCGGCCTGGCCCAATCGCTTGATCGTCTGCTTCTGCACACGGGCATCGATTCCGGCACCACCGTCGAGCAGGTCGATCGAGGCATCGGTACCGATGACGCCCGGCGCGATCGCGTTCACCGTGATCAGGTCAGGCCCGACCAGCTTCGCCATCGAACGGGTCAAGCCGACGACCGCGGCCTTGGAGACGCCGTAGTGCAGGATGTTGCTCCCCCAGGCCGTGATCGAGGACTGGTGGACGATCCGTCCGCCACCGCTGGAGCGCATGACCGGCACTACGGCTTTGCTCGTCTGCCACAGCCCACGCACGTTCACGCGCATCAGGCGGTCCCAGTCGTCGAGGGTGAGGTCGGTCCAAGGGGTGCGTTCCAGCCCGGCGTAGATCGCGGCGTTGTTCACCAAGCCGTCGATGCGGCCGTACTCCGCAACCGTGGCAGCGACCACGTCCGCATTCGACTCCTCGCTGGTGATGTCGTGGCTCACGCCAATGGCGGTGCCGCCAGCGCCACGTATCTCGTCGGCGACGGCCTCGACCTTGTCCCGCTGCACATCCGTGACGACGACGGACGCGCCCGCCCGGGCGAGAGCGTGCGCGTACTCGCGGCCGATGCCCTGAGCCGCGCCCGTCACCAGGACGACCTTGTTGTCGAGTGTTGGGATCACATCAGCTCCAATTGGGTTTCGTCCCGGGCCGTCCGACCCGTGCCGTTGCTCAGCCGAGCAGGCTCATCGCCCGGTCGACCATTGCTTGCATCGAGTCGCGCATCAGTTCGTACGTCTCGTCCGGCCGGCGGCCGGTCGCGTGCAGCCGGTAGTTCAGGGCGGTGATGGAACTCAGCCGCCAGGCAGCGAGCGCGCGGTACCAGTCCAGATCAGGAACCGCCTGCCCGGACGCCTTCTCGTAGAGCGCGCCGATCTCTTCCGGGCTGGGCGCCCAGTCCATGAACGGGCGCCGCATCGGACCCCAGGCCTGCGGGTCGTAGACCATGCAGAGCCATCCGATGTCGAGCAGCGCCGGGCCGATGCCGGCGATCTCCCAGTCCACGATCGCGAGCAGGTCGGGGCCGCTGGTCACCCAGTTGTTCGAGTAGAAGTCGCCGTGGAACAGCTTCGGTTCGGGCTCGGGCGGACAGGTCGCGAGCAGCCGATCGCGAAGCGCGAGACCTCGTCGCGTCCAGTCATCGTTCCGGCCCTTGGCGAGGATCGGTTCCCAGATGTTGATCTCCTCGACGAGGGGCCGGGGAGCCGCCCAGTCGCCGAGCCGGACCGGCCAAGCCAGGTTGTGGATCGCGACCAGCGCCTCGACCGCCGACTCGAACAACGGGCCGACGTCGGAGCTGTCGACCTCGACGGCTTGCCAGCAGTCGATCGACCCGCCGCTGAGTCGTCGCACCATCAGGTACGGCGCGTTGAACCAGCGCTCGTCCGCACTCCACCAACGCACCTCGGCGACGGGAACGCCTTCGGCAGCCGCAGCTCGCAGCACGGGCACCTGGCGGAGCACGTCGGTGTTGCCGCTCCGTCGAACGCCCTGAGGTGCCACTCGCACCACTAGCGGATCGCGGACGCCCTCATACAGCACGTCGAAGCCGAAGCTGATCCCGGCATGCCCCGGCATCGAGCGCAATTGCTCGATGATGGCACCGCGCCCATAGTGCGCCTGGGCCCAGGTCGTCAGCAGACGCTCATTGTCTTCTGGGTTGGCCGGGTCGAGGCTCGTCACGGACTCACTCACAGACGCTCCTGATAGGTCTCGAGCCACCCGGACGACCGGCGGACGGACCGCTGCTCGCCGACGCGGCCTATCCGAGCCTCGACGAGCCGATGCCCGCCGGGCAGATCGCTGCGTATCGGCCATCGACCCTCCGCGCGCAGCGGCCGGGCTTCCCACACCCCGCGGTCGGTGTCGAACCGAGCGAACTCGGGGAAGTCGGGCACCCCGCTGCCCGTGACGACAGTCAGCGAGACCGACGTCGAGGTGGACGCGGACCCGTCGCTGCGGCCCACGGCAAGTACCGAGAATCCCTGCCGCCCGGCCACCAACAGTCCGCTTTCGCAGGTGCCGTCGTCGAACTCGTTGCAGAACTCGGCCCAGGCGATCTGAGCCTCGGCGATGTACGGACTGGAGGTGAGTTGATAGCCGCCAGGAAGATGGACGCTCGCCAGCACCGCGGTTCCTGACACCGGTACGCCCGTCACCTTTCCGTCAACCGCGAACCAGCGCATCGAGTAGACGATCGGAACGTCCGACTCGACGACCGCGCAGCGCGGGGGCGTGCCGAGCAGGTCGCCGGACACGTCGAGCAGGCCGCTCTCGTGCCAGCCGAGCGCCCCGTCGGTCGACTCGATCAGCGCCGAGCCGTCTGGCTGCCAGTCACCCCACACCCCGTCACGACACCCGTACTCCACGGCTCCGGCGTACGGATCGATATTCGGTACGGCGTGATACGACTCCTCGGCGCGCCGCTCCAGCAATGTCAGCTTGCGGGCCGCAACGGGAAAGGTGCTGCGCATCGCCATCCACGACCGGCCGTCGTCCGATCTGAGCAGCCCCGTCACGTAATGCATCGCCAGTGGGACTCCGCCTACCGCCTGCCATTGCTCTTGCACTCCCCAGGGCTCGTCCAGCACCTCCGGGTGGTACCGGGTGGCCGCGTCGTGGCTCATGGATGCCATGTCACTGTGCCTTTCGTCGTCGAGATCAATTCACCTGACGCCCACCGTCGGTCCAATGCGCAGCGCGCAGGACCTTCTTGTCGACCTTGCCGACAGAGGTGACGGGCAAATCGTCGACGACCTCCAGCGACTTGGGTGCGTGCGTCGGCCCCTTCTTCTCCCGCACCAGGCCCACCAGCTCGCTCGGGTCGATGGAGGCGCCTGGCCGCGGTACGACCAAGGCCTTCACCGCCTCGCCCCAGCGCTCGTCCGGTACCCCGATGACTGCCGCCATCGAAACGTCAGGGTGTGCGGTCAAGACGTCTTCGATCTCCTTCGGGTAGATGTTGAATCCGCCCGAGATCACCATGTCCTTCGTGCGATCGACGATGTAGACGTATCCGCGTTCGTCGCGACGACCCACGTCAGCGGTGTGCAGCCAGCCGCCGGCCAGCGCAGTCGCGGTCAGGTCGGGCCGTTTCCAGTAGCCGGTCATGACACCGCGGGAGCGGATGCAGATCTCCCCCACCTCTCCGGCGGGTAGCTCCTGGTTCTCCTCGCCGAGGATCCGCACGTCGTAGCCCACGCCCGCGTGGCCGCAGGACGCGAGCAACTCGGGCTCGTGCACCGGATCGTGATCGGCCCTGGTCAGGCAGGTCGCCGGCATCATGGATTCGGCCTGACCGTAGGCCTGCACGAAGACCTGGCCCATCCGTTCCAGCGCCTCGGAAAGACGGGCCGGGGACATTGGTGCGCCAGCGTAGGCGATCGCCTGCAGCGACGAGAGGTCGTGGGCCTCGGGATGGCCATGATCGAGCAGCCCGTAGATCATCGTCGGCACGGCGAAGGCGCAGTTGATGCGCTCGCGTTCGACTGTCTGGACCCAGCGCTCTGCGTCGAAGCCTTGGTGCAGCACGATCGTTCCGCCGCGGCTGAGGGTCGGCAGCACCGGGATCAGAGCCGCGTGCGTGATGGGCGACGTGGCGAGGTAGCGGGGAGTGCGCGGCACGTCGCAGGACGCGAGCCAGGACTGCGTTGCCTGCGCCATGGCGCGTTGCGGCACCATCACGCCCTTGGGGACACCGGTCGTCCCGCCGGTGTATTGCAGGAAGCACGTGTCCTCTTCACCGGCCGGACCCGGGTCCAAGCGGTTGGCCCCGATGTCCTGGACCAAGGCCAGCAGATCGTCGCCGATCGACGCCGGCCCGAGCGTCAGTACGTGCTTGATCGTCAACGACCGTTGCGCGATTGCGGCGGCGCGGTCTGCGAAGACGGGATCGACTACGAGCGCGATCAGTTCGGCGTCATCACAGACGAAGACGTGATCATCCTCCGACCCGAGCGGGTGCAACGGCGTGTAGCGGCCACCCGCCAACCAGGTAGCCGCCTGGGTCATCCACGACTCGGCGCGGTTCTGGCTGAGGACGCCGACACCGACTCCGACCGTCACACCGAGCGCGGTCAGCACTCGCCGCATCCGGCCGACGATGTCCGCGGTCTGGGAGTAGGTGAAGGTGGCGCCGTCCTGTATGAACGCCTCGCGATCGCGGTATTGCTCGAGGGCGTCGACGATGAGCCGACTGAACGTGACCCCTGTCGTGGCAGTCGACATCCGATGGTCCTTTCCGGTGGTCGGTGTCAGGCGACGTGCGCTCGCCAGACTCAGTGCAGCTCGAAGCCGTCGTAGTCCTTGATCGCGACGTCGTCGCAGATGCGCCGGAAGTTGCCGACGCCGTCGAGGTAGAGCGGGAACGTCCTCGCCTTGCCGGGGATGTTCGCTCCGGTGAACCACGACTTCGTCGCCGGGAAGAGCGTCGCGTTGGCCATGGCGTCGACGCCGGCCATCCACTCGTCCTGCGCCCGGGGGGTCGCTTCGGCCACGGTGTTTCCGTGCCGGGTGAGGTAGTCGAGCAGGTCGGCGATCCACTCGACGTGCTGCTCGATGGACAACACCATGTTGCTCAGTACGGAGGGACTACCCGGCCCCGCGACCAGGAACATGTTCGGAAAGCCCGCGCACGCCACCCCCAGGTAGGCCTTCGGCCCGCCGGCCCACGCATCGGCCAGCCGGACGCCGTTCCTGCCCCGCACGTCGATTGCCAGCAACGCCCCGCTGATCGCGTCGAACCCGGTGGCCAGCACTACGCAGTCGAGTTCGTGGTGCGCCGCCGACGTGCTGATACCCGTCTGCGTGAATGCCACCAGGGGCGTCGCGCGTAGGTCGACGAGTGACACGTTGTCGCGGTTGTACGTTGCGAAATAGTCGGTGTCCAAGCACATCCGCTTGGTTCCGAGCGGGTAATCGCGAGGTGACAGGAGTTCCGCGGTAGCCGGATCGTGCACGGTCTCGCGGATCCGGTCACGAACGAACTCCGCAACGATCTCGTTGGCTTTCAGGTCAACGAGGACCTCGGCGAACGTGCTCGACAGTCCGGCACCGCCGTCCTCCCAGCGTTCGGCGAGTCGCGCCTGCTGTTGCTCCGGCGAGTACTGCTCGACCGAGTGGTCGCCCGGCTCCGGGGGGCGTCCATGACCACGGAAGGTGTTGCGCTGAGCGAGCCGGTGCTCGCGGTACGCGCCCTTGATCTCGGCCAGGTACTCAGGATCGAGCGGATGATTGCGAGCCGGCGTGCTGTAGTTCGGCGTGCGCTGGAAGACGGTCAGACGGGCGGCTTGGGCCGCGATCAGCGGGATGGCCTGGATGCCCGATGAGCCCGTGCCGATCACACCTACCCGCTGGCCCGTGAAGTCGACACCCTCATGCGGCCACCGCGAGGTGTGGTACCAGCGGCCTCGGAACAGCTCGAAGCCCGGGAAGTCGGGGACGCTGGCGGTTGAGAGTGATCCAGTCGCCATGATGCAGTAGCGCGCCCGCACGGTCTCGCCGGCGTCCGTGCGAACCGTCCAACTCTCGGTCTGATCGTCGAAGACCGCCGAGACGACACGCGTGTCGAAGGTGATGTCACGCCGCAGGTCGAATCGATCGGCGACGTGGTTGAGGTAGGCCAGGATCTCCGGTTGGGCGGCGTAACGCTCCGTCCAGTTCCACTCCTGCTCGAGCTCAGGGTCGAACGAGTAGGAGTAGTCGACGCTTTCGACGTCACACCGCGCGCCGGGGTAGCGGTTCCAGTACCAGGTGCCGCCGACGTCGCTTCCGGACTCGAAGACCCGTGCCGACTTGCCAAGGCCGCGCATCCGGTGCAGCGCATACAGGCCACCGAATCCCGCACCGACGATGACTACGTCGGTCTGTTCGATTGGCATTCGCATCTCCTCCATGCCCGTCGGGCAGGCCTAGAAGATCACCGCAACTACGGGTCGGTCTGCCGTAGTCACTACGCGACGTGGCCGGGCCCACCGCAGCGCCGCGCCCCACCCGGGCTCTGCCCTGCGCAGCTCACCGATCTGCCACGGCGCGGATGGCCCGGGCGATGTCCTGGCGCATCCGCACGCCAGCATCGATGACGCCGCCCAGCCACAGCAGGGCATGCGGCTGACCTTCGTACCGACGGTGCTCGACGCGCACCCCGGCCGCACGAAGCCGCTCGGCGTAGGCGTCGCCCTCGTCTCGCAGCAGGTCGTACTCGCATGTGGCCACAAAGGCCGGCGGAAGCCCGGACAAGCTCGTTGCGCGCAGCGGCGACGCGTAAGGCTCGGAGCCATCGGCACCGCCGAGGTAGGTCCGCCAGTAGTGCCGCATGTCGTCGAGGTGCAGCACGTATCCCGCGCCGTTCTCGGTGCAGGACGGGAAACCCAGCCTGACGTCCAGCGCCGGGTAGAGCAGCACCTGGAGCGAGATCGGCGGGCAACCGCGGTCGCGTGCCATCAGCGCTGCTGCGGCGACCAGATTCCCTCCGGCGCTGTCGCCGACCGCGACGACCCGGTCCGGATTCGCACCGACGTCCGCTGCGCACTCCTGCGCCCAGCCAATCGCAGCGCAGATCTCCTCGGCGGCAGCCGGGTAGGGGTGTTCCGGAGCCAGCCCATAGTCCACCGTGCAGACGACGGCGCCGCTCTCGTGCGCAAGGCTGCGTGCGACGACGTCGACCGAATCAATCGAGCCGCCGATCCACCCGCCACCGTGGACATAGAGGACGAGCGGTGGGGGCGCCGCGACCGGCGACTCAGGTACGTACGCCCTGATCGCCAGCGGGCCCGCCGGTCCCGCGATGACATGGTCGGAAACGCCGGCGACAGTCTCAGCCCGGCCCATCAGGTCGGCCAGTGCGTCTATCCGGTCCCGCACTTCGGCAACCGGCAGCTCGGCCAGCGGTGTCCGTCCTTTCGCGCGCATGGCGCTCAGAAGTGCGCTCACCTGCGGGTCGAGTGGCATGCCGCAACGCTCGCACTACCGCTCGCTGGCCACAGCAGTATCGAGCACCAGCACCGCGACCAAACAACCGCATCGTCGAGCCACAGTCCCAGTAGTGACTACGGCGGACAGGTTGGCCGTGTCTGGTGTCTGCTGTCCTTCGTCAACTGGGATCACCCGCCGGAGGACCGGATGAGCAATGTCGTCATAGCAGGCGTCGGAATGTATCCCTTCGCCAAGCCGAGCGTTGCTGCCCCGTATGACGTGATGGCCGAAGGGGCGACGCGCGCTGCTCTCGGTGACGCCGGGTTGGAGTATCGCGACATCCAACAGGCCTACGTCGGTTACGTCTACGGCGACTCGACCGCAGGTCAGCTCGCTCTCTATCGCGTCGGGTTGTCCGGAATTCCGATCGTCAACGTGAACAACAACTGTTCAACCGGCTCGTCCGCGCTGTGGCTGGCGAGGCAGGCCGTCGCCTCCGGTTCCGCGGAGTGCGTGCTCGCGCTCGGCTTCGAGCAGATGCGACCAGGTGCAATCGGCTCCATCTTCAACGATCGCCCCGCGCCGATGGGACAGATCGAGGAGGCGATGACGAAGCTTCAGAAGCCGGACGAGCTTGCCCCGACGGCCGCACAGATGTTCGGTGGCGCAGGTGCCGAGTACGCGGACCGCTACGACATGGACCCCGCGATCTTCGCCAAGGTCGCCGTCAAGGCGCGTGCGCATGCCGCCAACAACCCGTACGCGGTCTTCCGAGAAGAGATCACCGAAGAAGCCGTTCTTGGCTCCCCGCACATCTTCGGTCCGCTCACCCGGCTGCAGTGTTGCCCGCCGACCTGCGGAGCCGCCGCGGCGATCGTGTGCAGTCCGGAGTTCGCCGCACTGCACGGCTTGAAGGCCGACGTCCGCATCCGGGCCCAGGCGCTCACCACTGATGTGGAGCACACCTTCGACGAGGACACGTCGATGATGCGACTGGTCGGCTATGACATGGCGAGGGCCGCCGCGACGCAGGTCTACGAGGCCTCGGGCGTCGACCCGCGTGACATCCGCGTCGTGGAGCTGCACGACTGCTTCACCACGAACGAGGTGCTCAGCTACGAGTCGCTGGGGCTGGTCGAGCCGGGCGGGTCAGCGGCCTTCATCAGCGAGGGCCAGAACACGTACGGCGGCCGAGTGGTCACCAACCCCTCCGGCGGCTTGCTCTCCAAGGGTCACCCTCTCGGTGCCACCGGGCTTGCCCAGTGCGCCGAGCTGGTATGGCAGCTTCGGGGTCAGGCGGGCAGTCGCCAGGTCGAAGGAGAGCTCAGTCTCGCGTTGCAGCACAACCTCGGTCTCGGCGGAGCCTGCGTGGTGACGCTCTACGAACGGGTCGACCGGTGAATCTCGACCGAGCCAAGGGGATGACGACCCCGCCGGTGACCACGGTCATCGAGCGCGGTCGCCTCCGGCTCTTCGCGCGCGCCATCGGTGAGACCGACCCGGTCTACTTCGACGTGCCGGCCGCGCGAGCCGCGGGTCACCCGGACCTGCTGGTGCCGCCGACCTACCTGTTCGGCGTCGAACTCGAGGCACCCCAGCCGTTCGGTTACTTGACCGAACTCGGCGTGGACCTGCGGAGGATGTTGCACGGCGAGCAGTCGTTCACGTATCTGCTGCCGGTACACGCGGGCGACACCGTTCGCTCGGAGAGCACGATCGTCGACGCCTACGAGCGCAAGGGCGGGGCGCTGCAGTTCCTGGTGCGCGACTCCGCGATCCGTCGCGGCTCGGCACTGGCCGCGCAGTTGCGCAGCACGGTGGTGATCCGCTGCTCGGCCGGAGTCCAGGGTGCGGCATGAGCGCGCACCCGGGCGAGCTTGCCGTTGGCGTCGAGCTCCCGGGACTGCGTGGGCCGATCCTCGACCGCACGACACTTGCGATCTTTGCGGGGGGGTCGGGGGATCTCAACCCGATTCACCTCGATGTCGACGTCGCCAGATCGGCCGGATTCGACGACGTCTTCGCCCAGGGCATGCTCTCCATGGCCATCCTCGGCAGGCTGCTCACACGGTGGACCTCCCAGGACCACATCCGTGAGTTCGCCGTCCGCTTCGCCGCGATCACTCCGGTGAGCGCGGCGCCGGAGTGCACCGGACACGTCGTCGCCATCACCGAGGTCGACGGCGAGCAGCGCGCGCAGATCGCGCTGACCGTCACGCTGCCCGACGGCACCGTGACCCTGAGCGGAGAAGCCGTCGTCGCCATCTAACGGCACCTCACCGCTCGTTCCGAACCACACGCTGATCAAAGACAACCAGGAGTCACGCAGTGGGCAAGCTCGACGGCAAGGTAGCGCTCGTATCCGGCTCAGGCCGCGGAATCGGCCGGGCGATCGCGCTCAAGCTCGCGGCCGACGGGGCAGCGGTGGTCGTGAACGACCTCGACGCGCAGCCGGCGGTACAGACGGTGGCCGACATCGTCGCGGGTGGCGGACGAGCGGTGTCGTGTCCGGGCAGCGTAAGCGCCGACAGGTTCGCCGAGCACTTCGTGCAGTCGGCGCTCGACTCGTTCGGCGCCGTCGACATCATCGTCAACAACGCAGGGTACACCTGGGATTCGGTCATCCAGAAGATGACCGACGAGCAGTGGGACACCGTGCTCGACCTGCACCTCAAGGCGCCGTTTCGCATCCTGCGAGCCGCCCAACCGGTGATCTCCCGAGCGGTGAAGCAAGCACTGTCAGCAGGTCAACCCGTCCCCTGCCGCAAGGTCGTCAACATCTCGTCCATGGCTGGTGTCGGCGGCAACGCCGGGCAGGCGAACTACGCCAGCGCCAAGGCCGGCGTCATCGGGCTCACCCGCACCATGTCCAAGGAGTGGGGCCGTTACAACGTCACGGTCAACTGCGTGGCCTTCGGCTTCATCCGCACCCGCCTCACCGAGGCCGATGCGGGCGCTGCATCGATCTCCGTCGAAGGACGCGACATCCGAGTGGGCGTCAACCCGGAGGTCTTCGCGGCCGCTGAAACGTCCATCCCACTCGGTCGGGCTGGCACTCCGGACGAGGCTGCGAACGCCGTCTACCTGTTCTGCAGCCCCGAGTCCGACTACATCACGGGCGAGGTCATCGCCTGCGGAGGCGGTTGGCGCATCTGATGCCTGACCCTGTCCAAGAGACCCTCATGAGGAGACGCGCGTGAGCTGGAGTTTCAGCACTGATCCGGAGTTCCAGGCCAAGCTCGACTGGGCCCGCGATTTCGTGATCATCCGGGTCTACCCGTTGGAGACGCTGGACCTGGACGAGGACCGCTTCCGGGCGGTGATCGCGCCACTTCAGACCAAGGTGAAGGCAGCCGGGCTGTGGGCGGCCCATCTCGACGTCGAGCTGGGCGGCCAGGGATTCGGGCAGGTGAAGCTCGGCCTGCTGAACGAAGTAGTAGGGCGCTCGAAGTTCGGACCGTACGTCTTCGGCAGTCAGGCTCCGGACGCCGGTAACGCGGAGATCCTCGGGCGGTTCGGCACGCCGGAGCAACGCGCGCGCTACCTGCTGCCGCTGCTCGCGGGAGACATGCGATCCGCCTACGCGATGACCGAGCCGGGGGCCGGGGCGGATCCGACGATGTTGTCCACCCGTGCGGTGCTGGACGGCGACGAGTGGGTACTCGACGGGCGTAAGTACTTCATCACGAATGCATCTGTCGCAGACTTCTTCATCGTCATGGCGGTCACCGACCCCGACGAGAGGCCGCATCGCCGGGCCACCCAGTTCATCGTGCCCGCAGGAACGCCGGGACTTCGGATCGTCAGGGAAATCGGTTCCGTCGAGGATCCGAATCCGCGGCCCGGCCGCAGCGAGAATCACGCAGAGCTGGAGTTCAGGGACTGCCGGCTACCCCGTGATGCCGTTCTGGGTGGACGCAGCGAGGGGTTCGCCGTTGCGCAGTCGCGCCTCGGGCCAGGACGGATCCACCACTGCATGCGCTGGGTCGGTCAGGCCCAGCGGGCACTGGACATGCTCTGCGAGCGCGCCACCTACCGCGCTGCCCACGGATCGACACTCGGCGACAAGCAGCAGATCCAGGGCTTTATCGCCGACTCGTGGACCGAGCTGAACGCACTGCGGCTCATGACGCTGCAGGCGGCATGGATCATCGACACACAGGGCGTCATGGCGGCGCGGGCCGAGATCTCTGCGATCAAGTTCTGGGGAGCCAAGGTGCTCCACGAGGTGATCGACCGGGCCATGCAAACGCACGGCGCCCTCGGCTACTCCACCGACTTGCCGCTCGAAGAGATGTATCGGCGGGCCCGCGCGGCGCGTTTCTACGACGGCCCCGATGAGGTGCACCGCGTCAGCGTCGCCCGGCAGGTCCTGCGCCGTTACGCCAGCCCCGCAGACGGTGTGCCGACCGAACACGTCCCGACCCGGCGGGCCGCGGCGCAACAGTCGATCGCGCTCTAGCCGCCCCACGACCGGCGGCCCGCCACTCACGAAGAAGGGGTGCTACCAGGGAGGGAGTCACCCTGGTAGCACCCCTTCGGCTACGCGGCTAGCGCATCAACCCAGCGCAGCGACCGCGTCCTCTTCCGCCGCCGCTTCGGCGACCTCCAGGATCGTCACCTGGCCGAGTTCGCCGTTCACCTTGATCAGTGCCCCGTCCGGGATGCGCTGCATCGCATTGGCGAGCTGGACGGCCGGGATTCCGTACTCCCGCGACAGGCACGACCCGTGCGCGAGCACCCCACCCGTCTCGAGGACGAGTCCACTGATCAGCAGGAACACCGGTGTCCAGCCGGGGTCCGTGGCGTTGACGATCAGGATGTCGCCCTGCTGGACCCGGCCGATCTCCATTAGCGACGGGACGATCCTGGCTCGCCCGACGATCTCCCCGCGGCTAGTGCCCATCCCGGTCAGGACGCCGCTGCTGTCGTCGGTCACCTCCTGCTGCGTGACGACGGGTCGGTAGTCCCGCAGGAAGTGGGGGCGCGACTCGTCTCGCCTGTCCACCCGGTCGAAGTTCCGCATCCGAGCTGCCACCTTGGCCTTGAGCAGGGGCGTCTGGCGCCCGCTCAGGAACAGCTCGAACAGCTCCTCCTTCCCGAGGAAGTAGAAGTCCCGCCCCGAGTCGAGCAGCCCACGCGAGACCAGTCGACGATTGATCTCGAGGAACACCCGCTTGATGCGGAAGGTGATCAGGTCGAGGAAGTTCCGCTCGTCGTCCCGCAGGACGACCACCTCCTGGATATAGGAGTTCGCGACCTTGAAGGCTTCGACCTTCAAGAAGCCCATCGGCTGCTGCCGGAGGTTGGCCAGGACCTCGTCGGTCGCGGCTCGTCGGCGTGCATTTGCGGCCTCGTCCCGCTCCTCCGGGTCAAGATTCGCGTCGGCATTGAGCATCGACTCGAGGCTGCGGTAGTCCACCGCGGGATCCTCCAGCCGACGCGAGAAGTAGATGTCACGGTCGGCGTGGCCCCGGTGACCGGACTCGGCGAGGAACTGGTCGTAGTTCGCCCGAAAGTCTCGTCCCGCCTGCGACTGCTCCAGCCGGGTGAAGAACTCGCCATCGCGGGTCGACCTGAACAGGGCGAGCAGCTCCTCCGACTCCCGGATCTCGGTGGCCAGCTGCCACAGTCGCAGGTTCTCGACCACCGTGGCGGTGGGTCGGATGGAACCGGTGAGCAGGTCCGTCATGACGTGCTCGTTGCCGCCCGAGTACCAGTTCACGAGCATGTAGCCCAGCGCCGACGCGATGGTGTGCGCCCAGAACAGGAAGCCCATCCAAGCCTCGGTGAAATACTGGACCTCGTACGCCATCGACGCCTTCGCGTACTCGACCAGCCGGCGGTCGGAGAGGTTGTGAATGGCCTCATCGGACAGGCCGGTCGCCTCTTCGCGCCGGTTGTAGATGTAGTTCCAGAACACCTTCTGCCACTTGAACGGGCCGTGCGCCGGTTCGAGCAGCGAAATCCTCGCCATGCCGCGCACCCACTTGGTCCAATCGAACGGCGCGACCAGTGCGGCCGCTTGCTCGTCCGGTCCACCGACGTGGTCCAACAGCCCGGCGCGGAACTGCGGCGGGAACATCCTCTCCCGGTACACGCGCTCGGCCGTCGAGTTGAAGTAGGCCTCCGACTTGTAGAACCGCCAGTGCCTCGCGCCCGCCGACTCGGTCAGACCGAGGGTCGCGTGGACGAAGCCGAACGCCTCGGTGTAGCAGTTCGCGCGGTGGCTGTAGAACAGCGGGGTGATCGCGCCGGTCCAGAACTCGTCGGACCAGGACCGCGTCCACAGAATGTCGTCGTCCTCCGGCTTCGCCGGTGCGGCGTTGTGTCCGGCGTCCAGGTCGATGTCCCACGAGAATTCGACGCCGGTGATGGGACGCGACTGCAGCAGGAAGAGCTGGTCGTCGGCGAATGCCCACTCGATGTCCTGCGGAAGGCCACCGTAGTAGTCCATGACGTCGCGTCCGACCGATGCCAGGGCGGACACCTGCGAGTCGGGCAGGCTGAAGCGCTCCTGGTCAGCTGCCGGGACGTCCTCGGTGACCGTGCCGGCACCGCTCGCGGAATCGAGCACGATGCGGACCTGCTTGCTTCCGCACACCTTCCGCTTGACCCGCAAGGTCTCGCCATCGATCGTGAACTCGTCGGGAACGACGATGCCACTCACGATCGCCTCACCGAGGCCCCAGCTGGCGTTCACGACGAACTCGTCGGTCGCCGTGGTGATCGGATTGCCGGTGAACATGACACCGGACACGTCCGCACTCACCATCTGCTGGATGACGACGGCCATTTCGCACTTGCGGTGGTCGAACCCCTGCCCGTGACGGTAGGCAACGGCGCGAGCGGTCCACATCGACGCCCAGCACCGCTTGAGCGCATCGACGACGCCGTCGGCTCCCTTGATGTGCAGATAGGTGTCGTGCTGTCCGGCGAAGGAGGTGTCCTCAAGGTCCTCGGCCGTACCCGACGAGCGCACGGCGACGAGGACGTCCGCCCCGAGTTTGCCGTAACTCGCCTCGACGTCGGCCACGATCGATTTCGGGATCTCCACCGCGGCGATCAGCTTCCGGATCTCCGCCGTACGCAGCTCCAACTTCGCGGGGTCCCCGTAATCGAGGCCGTCGGTGATCTCGGCGATCCGGTCCCCGAGCGCGTTCGCGGCGATCGTCTCGACGTACGCCTTCGCCGTCACGCAAAAGCCCGGCGGCACCGGTAGTCCAGCCTGAGTCATTCGCGCGAGGTTCGCGCCCTTGCCCCCGGTCAGTTCACCACGGCACGCGCGGTGATCACCAAAGCTCAGCACTTCGCTCATCTGTTTCGTTCCTCCATCGCTCATTGCGGTGTTCTCCTTCGGACGACTTGCGGGTGGACTCGATAGGTCGAACTGGTTTCGCGCGCAAGGTGCCCGTCACGATGTGCGCCGGGTACCGCGGCCGTACTGGTGAGTTCGGATGCGGCGCGACCGGCCGCTTCGACAATCCCTAAGTGCCGGCGCGGCGGCGCCGGAAGAATGCCGACGCCCCGACGGCGAGGATCAGCGCCCCACCTTGGATGACGTCACCCACCCACGGGGCGACCCCGCCGAGCGTCAACCCGCTGACGATCACCGCCACCAGCAGCAGGCCGACGATCGTGCCGGCGACGTTGAACTGGCCGGGACGGAATGCCGATGCCCCGAGGAAGACGGCGGCCAGCGCGGGGAGCATGAACCCGATGCCACCGGTGCCCGGGCTGGCGCTGCCCTGTTGTGCGAGCAGCAGGACGCCCGCGAGGCCGCCCAGGAACCCGCTGATCACGTAGGTGATCAGGATCGTGCGTTGGACGCTGATACCGACCAGCTGGGCCGATCCGCGATTGGACCCGATCGCCAGCAGGATCCGGCCGAACGGCGTCAGCAGGATCACGTACGCGACGACCACGGCTACGACGAGGGCGACGAGTGCGAGCTTCGGCACACCGAACAGGTCAGCCGTTCCGAAATGGAGCAACCACGGCGATACACCGTTCGCGATACTGAGGTTGTCGCTGTACCAACTGATCATTCCGCCGATGATCGTTGCCGAGCCCAGCGTGGCGATCAGTCCGTCCAGGCCGAACCGGGTGACGAGCAGCCCATTCACGACGCCGATCGCGGACCCGATGGCGAGCACGGCCAGGCTTCCCCAGAACAGGCTGGCGCCGTCGCGCGACATCATTCCGGCGAGCACCATCGAGGAGAGCAGACAGGTCGATCCGGTCGACACATCGAAGTTCCCGGCGAGCAGCGGCAGCATCAGCCCGAGCGCGATCACTGCGGTCACCGATTGCGAAGCGACGATCAGGCGCCAGTTGGCCGCCGTCGCAAAGGTGTCCGGTTGGTCGAACGAGAAGTACACCGAGACCCCGATCAGCAGGACCAGGAGTCCGTACCGTTCTCCCCACCCCAACCAGTTCTGGTGGCCCTTCCACGCACGCCCGGATACCGCTTCAACCGGCGCCGCCTCGGTTTCGACCGCATCGCGTATCGACGAACTCATGTGCCACCCCTCGTCAGCCCGTGTGCCAGTTCGGCGCAGTTGTGTGCAGTCAGCGCCGCACCGGATAGCGATCCATTGACGCGACCCCGGCTCACACCGATCACCCGGTCGCACAACTCCACGAGCTCGACGGGATCGGAGCTCACGACCAGTGCCGTCGTTCCTGCCGCGGCCGCGCGGCGGAGCAGGGCGTGCACCGAAGCCCGCGCACCGACATCGACGCCTTGGGTCGGCTCGTCCAGCAGGAGGAGTTTGGGTTGCAACTCCAGCCACCGCGCCAGCACGACCTTCTGCTGGTTTCCCCCCGACAGCGTGCCGAATCTGACCCGCGTGGACGGTGCCCGTACGCCGTAGACGCCGAGTGCCGTCTGCGTCGTCGCCCGCTCTCGTCTGATGTTCATGCCCAGAGCGCTCGCGTACCGGGACAGCGCGGGCGTGGTGATGTTCTCCCGAAGATCCATGTCCGGAAAGGCCGCGTCCGCGGCCCGGTCCTCGGGCACATACCCGATGCCTCTGCGAACTGCCTGCTTCGGGCCGCGCAGGTGTAGCCGATCACCGTCGAGATACGCAGCTCCGGCCTTGATCGGTACGACACCGAACAGCGCACGAAGCAGCGAGGACCGACCGGAGCCGAGCAGCCCGGCGATACCCACGATTTCACCCTCGTCGACCGTGAGGTCGATCCCGGTCAGTGGCCCCGCCGACACCTGTTCGAGCCGCAGCCGGGCCCGGGCATTGGGCCGGCGCCCGTCGTCCGCGACATCGGATCGGTCTTGGCCGGTGATCATGCGAACCAACTCGGCTTCGCTGTGCCGCTGCACCGGGTAGGTCTCGACGTGTCGCCCGTCCCGAAGGACGGTGATGTCGTCCGCGACCGCGCTCACCTCAGCGAGACGATGAGTCACCAGCAGGACCGTGTGGCCCCGCTCGCCGTAGCGGCGAATCGTGTCAAGCAGGAATGCAGTCTCCTGGGCCGGAAGCGATGCCGTCGGTTCATCGAGGACGAGCACGCCCCGGCCGGCAGCGTCCTCGTGCTGCAGGGCACGGGCTATCGCCACCATGGTGCGGGTCGCCTGACTCAGCTCCCCCATCGTCGCTCGCGGCGAGGCGTGGATCTCGAAGCGATCCAGGACCGCTTGAGTTCGGGCGTACAGGCGACGGTTGTTGATCGGCCCAAGGACGTGCTTGTCGTACTTGGTGCCGAGAGCCAGGTTGTCGGCGACGGTCATCGTCGCGAACGCTCCGACGGACTGGTGCACGAAGTGCAGCCCGTGTTCAGCCGACCACGCCGGATCCAGACGGCGCGCGTTGAACCGTCGCCCGTCGATCTCGATCTCGCCGGCGTCGGCCTGCTCGACCCCCGCCAGGATCTTGATCAACGTCGACTTACCCGACCCGTTACCCCCGCACAGCGCGTGGACGCGGCCAGCGGCCATCGTGAAGTTGACATCAGAGAGTGCACGGGTGGCACCGAAGGACTTTGACAGCCCGTGCAGGCGTATCGCGCTCGGCGGTTCGTTCATCGACATGTGGACCTCCTGGGTGGTTCCGGTCGGACGTCGGTCCAACCGGAACCACCGCTGGTGAGAGTTCCTACTTCGTCCAGATCTGCGTGAAGGCAGCCTTGTAGTCGACGTGGGGTGTCCACCCGTCGCCGCTCTTTGCGGGCAGGCCGTGGTCCTTGTCGATGAGCTGGAAGCTTGCGCCCTCGTTCGGGATGGTCGTCTCACCAGCGAAGAGGCGATTCATCGCGTCGGCACCCGACCAGCCGAGCCAGTTCGTCGGGATGGCGACACACACAGTGGCCACTCCCGACCGGACCAGATCCAGGGTGGACCCGTATCCCTCACCCCCGATGACCACGAGGTCAGGTCGGCTCTGCTTCGCGGTCTTGATCGCCTGCGCGGTGACGCCCAGCAACGTATCCGAGGCCACCTGCAGAACGGTCGCTTCAGGATGCTGTTGGAGGACGGTCGCAACCTTCTGTGCCGCGACGGGAGTGCCCAGGTCGCCGACCGGGATCTCCAGTTTCGCGACGATGCTGCATCCGCTGCACTTGGCCATCTCAGACGTGAAGCCCTTGTCCTCGTAGATGCCGAGGGCGAAGTCGGTCTCCTTCAGCTCGATGACCTTCGCCTTGCCGTTGGTCGCCGCGATCGCATAATCGGCTCGCAGCTTTCCCCAGAGTGTTCCGAAGTCAGCGGACGTTCCGTTGTTGTTGATCATCGCCGAGTAGACCGAAGGCCCCGCATTGAGTGCCGGATCGTTGCAGTCGTAGGCGAACACGCCGACCGTGGGGATGTTCGCCTTCTTTGCGTCCTCGAGTGCGGATTTGGCGTTGCAATCGAGACCGATCGTGACGATCCCGTCGGCGTGGGCGACGATCGCCTGCCTGACAGCAGTGGTGTAACCGGCCGGAGTGCCCTTACCGTCGACAACCGTCGTCTTCCAGCCGAGGACCTTGGCGGCCTCCTGAACTCCGACCGCGGCGCCTGCGCAGGACGGCGCCAGCTGGGTGCACGACACGATCCAGACGTTCTTGCCCTTCTGCGCGGCCGGTCCGTCCGCCGGCTTGGTGTACAGGCCGGCGTACCCCTGCTCCACGACCTTCTTGGCGTCGGCCACGATCGAGCTGGTATCTCCGGATCCGGTGCTCGCCGATCCGCTGGTCACCGGGGATGTGGTGGAGCCCGTCGTGCCGGACGTTCCGCCGCTCTTCCCACTGCTGCTGCACGCGGCAAGAACGAGTGCGACGACGGCGACGGCCGATAGCGATGCGGTGCCGCGGACGATGGCGTGACGTCGCTCCGACGTAGCGCGTAGTCCGCCGCCCGCCGGCGGCTCGCTGCAGTTCTGAATTTCGCCCATACCGACTCCTGCTCTCACGTCCGAGCGAGGAGTCGCCCGGGTTCAAGCATTTGTAGGTGTGAGGCAAGTCATGGTGAAACCGTAGGAACTACGGTCGGGGCTGCCGCCAACCGCAGGACTCGCGACGCGATAAGCCCGGCGGGCGCGAGAGTTGCGTTGCGCCGTAACGACTACTGCTGCCCGTTGTTCACCAGCCTGCCTAGCGTCGTCCTCATGATTCAGGCCGAGGGCAGGGCGGGAGCAACATGACGGGTCGTCTCGCGGGAAAGGTCGCCATCGTCACGGGTGCGGGTTCCGGAATCGGCCGGGCCATCGCTACTGCGTTTCATCACGAGGGCGCCACCGTGATCCTGGCGGATCGAAGCGGAGAACAGGATGCACTGGCGTCGCAGCTCGGGACGCACACGATGCCGTTGTCCGCAGATGTCACAGACGCGGACTCGGTCACTCGGCTGGTCGAGGCGGGATACGCGGAGTTCGGCGCCCTTCACATCCTCGTGAACAGCGCGGGGATCGCCGGTTCGCTCGCACCCGTCGATCGGTGCAGCGAGGGAAACTTCGACCGCGTCATCGCGGTGAACCTGAAGGGCGTCTTCCTCGCCATGAAGTTCGCGATCCCGTTCATCGTCGCGAGCGGTGGCGGCGCGGTGATCAACCTTTCGTCCGTGGCCGGCCTCGTCGGCTGGCGGATGCTGCCGGCATATGCCGCGAGCAAAGGAGGGGTGATCCAGCTGACGCGAAGCGCAGCGCTCGACTACGCCACCGCCGGCGTCCGCGTCAACGCCATCTGCCCGGGCATCATCGATACGCCGATGATCGAGAACGCCGAACCCGAGGCCCGGGATGCTGCGGCGCGCATGATCCCCCTGGGCCGGACTGGACTCCCGTCAGAGATCGCGTCCGCCGCGGTGTTCCTGGCCTCGGACGAGTCGTCCTACCTGACCGGCGCGGCACTACCGGTCGACGGCGCCTACACGACCCAGTGACGCGGTGAAATGTGCGCCGACCGCGACCACCTGGAGGGCCAATGCCAGAGCTCGCACCGATCGTCGTCACCGGCGGGTCACGAGGTATCGGCGCCGCCTGCGCGATGCGGCTTGCCCGCGCCGGTACGCCGGTCGCATTCACGTATCTCACTGATGTCGCGGCGGCGAACCGCATCGCTGCCGACATCGAGGCGGAAGGTGGGACGGCGCTGCCGGTGCGGGCGGATGTCGGCAATCCGGAGGACATCGAGAGCCTGTTCGACGTCGTCGAGTCGCACTTCGGCCCGGCCGCCGTACTGATCAACAACGCTGCTGTACACCGCGGCGGACGTGCCCACACGCTGTCCCTGCAGGATTGGAACGCTGTCCTGGCCGCTGGCCTGACCGGCGCCTTCCTCTGCTGTCGACGAGCGATCCCCGCCATGATCGAGCGCGGTGGCGGACGCATCATCAACGTCTCGTCCGTGATCGGCCGCAATGGCTTTGCCGGGGACAGCGCGTACGCCTCTGCGAAGGCGGGCCTCGTCGGCCTCACCAAGTCACTTGCCCTCGAACTCGCCCGCGACGGGATCAGCGTCAACGCGGTCCTACCCGGATTCGTGGACACCGACATGACCCGCGCGCTGGAGCCGAAGGTGCTCGACCGCGTACTCGCCTCGATACCGAAGCGGCGGATGGGCACGGTCGACGAGATCGCCGCAGCCGTCGAATACCTCGCGTACGGCCCGTCCTACGTCACGGGCAGCAGTCTCGTCATCGACGGTGGTTGGACGATTGCCTAACGCTGGGGTCGCAACGCGGCGCGCAGATCGGATCGGCGCGTGATCCCCAGCTTCGTGTAGACGTGCTGGAGGCGGGACTCGACCGTGCGCACGGACACGATCAGTTCGGTGGCGATGTCCTTGTTCGAACGACCTTCACTGGCGAGCAGTGCGGTGTTCCGCTCGGCGGACGTAAGCCGCGCCCTGGTCTCGACACGCTGAGTAGCGGGCGTCACCGGCTGCTCGCAGCGTTCCAGCAACTGCGCAGACCGATGCTCAGCGGCACTGGCGTGGCGCATCTCGCCGGCCCGGCGCCAAACAACCGCAGCGTCAGCTGATACCTCGGCCGCCAGAAGATCGGCACCGAGGTTCTCGAAGGCGGCGGATACCGCTTCCAGCCCGACAGCATCGTTGTCGACCAGGGCCTCAGCGTGCGCAGCCCGGATGGCGGTCAACTCTCCGCGGACGACAGGAACAAGATCGCGCAGACCGGCTACGGCCTGCTTCGGGTGACCGATCCTCACCAGACCATGCAGGGCCGAGCTGGCCCTGGTGTGATCGCCGCACATCAGCGAATGCTCCACCTCCTGCTCGAAGTGGCGCCGCGCAACAGGAAGATCACCACTCGCCGCAGCCGCCCAGGCCCGTGCGTAGTGCATGCCACCCCAGTGCCAGGCGATCGAGCGCGTGACGTCCATCCCGTCGAATCTCAGCAGCGCGTTGGTCGCGCTCTCCTGATCGCCGGCGATGGCGCTCGTGTACGCCAGGCACAGCAACGCCTGGCTGAGGGGCAGCGGTTCGTCCGCCTTGCTGAACAGACCACAGGCCTCCCTCGCGTAGCGAACCGCACTCTGCACGCGTCCTCGCTCGGATAGCGCGGTTGCGACGGAGTACGCAACCCATCCGCTACCGCGCCGCGACCCCTCGTCGACCGCTGTTCGGTATGCGGCAATGGCGATCCGCTCCATCTCGCGAAATCGCCCGGCGCCCGCGAGAGCCTCGCAGCGGAAGAAGTCGTGTACTGAGAGTGGCCAATGGAACTCGGTGAGCGACGACCTGTGCGCCTGCTCGTTGACGGCGATGAGCTCGAGGGCCGGTTCGGCCGGGCCGAGGTGGGTGAGTGCGAACGCGCGGCCGGCGCGAATGGCGATCGCCTCGGTCACGCTCGGACCGTCCACCGGAAGCGACTCGGTCGCATCCCAAGCAGCGCGCGGTCCCCTCACGTACAACATGCCCCACGCACGGCGGGCGCGGATCTCGACGGCGAGCAGCGGATCGGAGATAGCTGCGATCGACTCGTCACAGATCTCGACCGCACGGGTCAGATCCATGAGGATCGCGTTGTCGGCTCTGACCAGAGCAACCTGCCGACGTTCAAGATCGTCCGTGGCGGCCGCCCACAGCTCGACCAGCCGCGCATCCGCAGCGGTCCGATCACCGCGCATTGCGATCAGTTCGGCGAGGAACACCTGGGCGTCGAAGCCGGCATTGGCGCTCACTGCGGCCGCTGCGAGATTCTCGGCCAGGGCGTTGTCGAAACGCTGGAAGGCGACGCGCGAGGCCGCGAGCAGGACCTCGGGCCTACCGCCGCCGCATCGAAGGCGCCAGCTTCCGATGCGCAACAGATTGTCCGGCTGGTCAGAATTCGTCGCTTCAGCCATCTCAGCGAGCTGCCGCGTGATCCGTTGCATCCGACTCGCGGACAGCTCCGCTCGAAGCACCTCACCGTAGAGGGGGTGGGCGAGGGCGACGGTGAGGCCGTCATTAGTCAGCGACGTGGAGATGATCCCGCGCTGCTCGAGCTGTTCGAGAACGAGCTCGGTCGTGAACGGTCGTAGCTCTATCCCGCTCAGCGGCTCGCCCACCGCCAGCACGTCGAGTACGGCGCGCTCGGCCGGCTCGATGCCGGCGAAGCGGCCTTGGATCAATTCGACGAGCAGGTGGGTTGGTTGGAGGGTGCCGACGAGTTGCCAGATCCCGCCCTCCTGACGAATCACCCCGTCGGCGAGCGCGCCGTCGACGAGTTCGCGCACGAAAAGGAGGTTGCCTTGCGTCTGCCGGGTCAAGGACGTCACCAGAGAACCAGCGAGCGGGCCGCCGAGCGCCGTGCTCACGATCTGCTCGATCCCGGTAGCGGACACGGGTTCGAGCTCGATTCGCGCCGCCAAATCCTCGCGCCAGAAGGCCATGATCGGTCCGGGCACGCGTTCACCCGTTCGTACCGTGACGATGATGAAGGCCAGGTTGCGCATCACAAGCTGCTGTATGAGGGCGGCCGAACCGTCGTCCAGCAGGTGAGCGTCGTCGACCAGCACCGCCAGCCGCTGCCCAGCGGTTCTCTCGGCAACCGCATCGGCCAGGCGCCTCGCGAGTTCGATTGGCTCCCGCACAGTCCAGAACTCGCCGTCCGGGATCAATGCACTTGCCGCACTGAACGGCAACTCCGTGTTCGTGCCGGTCGCCATGACCCGAGCGGTTGCCATTCCCGCTTTGCTGGCTCGCTCCAAGAGTTCAAGTCCTAGGCGCGTCTTCCCTACGCCCGCCGGACCAGTGAGGACGACGGCGGGGCGGGTCGGATCGGAGAGAACGTCGTTCAGACGTTCGAGCTCCCCGTCGCGGCCGGCAAATGCCCACACCTTCATCGGCGGACCACGCTCCTTTGCGCACTCGCGTGGCGTCGAGACTAGCCGAGCAAAAGCCGGGGCGCAGCACTGCTGCACCTGTAGCGATTCCGACACTCGCAGGGCGGTTGTTCGAAGGTCCCTCGAGCTATCAGCGGGTTCGGCGTTCGAGTCCCTGATGGCGCACATACTTGGCGGAGCACTGACAGCCAGCCCGAATCTGCCGGGCTTCGAGCCCTGCACAACGCCGACGTTGTGCTCCGATTCAGTCGCCACGCCTCGGCGCAACTTCGTGGACGGTCGGTAACGTGCCCCGTCGCGTACGGGCCTCCAACTTGGGCTGCGTACTTCGTCGTCGTGATCGCTCGTCTGTGTCTATGGTATGCGTCACCTCGTCCGATCCTGACTCCCAGAACATATGGCCATCAGCAACCGCGTGATTGCCGCGCCGAACACTGGGCGGCGATCGAGCTGAGCACCCGGATCGCGTCGGGTCAACAGCCTGATCGGGCCGTCGCAACGGTGACGCCGCCAGCACCGACCAGCCTGCCTTCAATCCGTCGTGCCCAAAGGGGTTCACAGACTGAATCTGAAGACGTCGCCTCACTGACACCAGGGGTTCGGCGCGATGGCGTGTGAACCACTACTTGAACCACTCCCACCACACGATTGCAATGGTGCTATGTCGCGTCGTGTCGCGCTGGGGCCGCCCGGTTCGCCCGTTGTCAGCAACGCCTCGCTCGCGCGTCCCCGGCACCTGCCACTCGCTGCCATTTTCGCTGTCATGATCTTGCTCAGCTCGACCCCGAACATGCTGAAGGCCCCGGATTCCGGGGCCTTCCTGGGTGGAGCTGAGGGGACTCGAACCCCTGACCCCCACACTGCCAGCGCCCCGTTCTATTATTTGACAGAGTTCGAGGATGTCTGAAATGCCTGCTGTATAAGGGATCCAGAATCTATTCGAACAACGGCGGACGAGGGCGAACGAAGCAATTGGCTACCAAAATGGCTGCCAGATGATCATGTATCCGAGAGCACTGCTCTCTCATCTGAGAACGCTGCTCTCACTATGTCAACCGAGTCTCCACGATATCGTCCAGGCGGCTTCGGCACCAAGCACGGCCCGCCGCCGATTTCGGTTTGCTCTTCACGTACCTGGACCATCCGCGACCGATCATGATGGCGACGTGACGATTGAGCGGCCCTCGATCTCAGGCTCGTTGGGCAGCAGACCTGCGGCGAACGCCGCCAGGAGAGCATGGTCTTCTGTTGTGTTCCCCCGCATGGCCAGCGGCAGTCGACCCTGGTCTTCGTCTCCGAGGACAATATCCCGGCATCGCTGTGCCACCTGGTTGCCGAGGTCGAGCCGGACGTCGACCCCGAGCCAGTACGCACCGGCAAGCCGGACGTCGAAGTCGTAGTCCGCGAGGACGGCGAGGCTGTCGTCGGCATAGATGTGATCGAGCCGATCGCCGGCGCTGTAGGACTGCAGCAGGACGCGAAGGTCCACGGCGTCTCGATTGGTCCAATGCCCACGATCGGCCCAGGCGAAGACTTTGAATGCGGTCTGGGCGGGAATCGAGGCCACCCGCATCCGGCGCCCGCCCGGCAGGACCAACTCCAGGGCAGACTCGAGCGATTCGGCGAAGCCCAGGGTGTTCATCGTGGATCCGTCCGGCCAGACGATTGTTCGATCCACGCGCTCGATACCGCCGAATGGCACGATGTCGACTTCGACGCCGTTGATGAGGAACTTGTGGACGCCGCCCGCAGGCACCGGAGCCAGGTCGGCGACCAGTCGCTCGAAGGCGGCCGCGTCGGCCACCACGACAGCGATATCGACATCGTTAGTCGCGCGCAACGGCGCTTCGTGACCCTCTGCGGCCAAGGCGATGTCGCGGGCGGTGGCGCCGACGAGCATGATCTCGACTCCGCGCGCTTGCGCCAAATCGCACAGCGCCATCAAGACTTCGACGAACGGAATGCGCTCAGGATTCGTCGAGGCGTCGAAGGTCGGCATCGCTCCCCCGTAGTTCAGCTGCGGCTTCGACCAGGCGTGGATCACCGTCGGCCAGGAGATCGGCATAGATCAGGGCGGTGGGAACCGTATCCGCCTCGGCAACCGCTGGGATCGCCCAGAACCGTCTTCGCAACTCGACGGGTGCGTCGATCCGATCGTCACGACGCAGGCGAAGTGCCGCGACAAATCCGGTAGGAACGGTATCGACGTAGACGACGCCCCGCGCAGGCCTGAGGTTCGCGCCCTTTGCCCACAGGGCCGTCTCGCTTCCCCACTGACCACCCGCCGCACGAACTACAGCCGCCGACGTCCGCCACCACTCGTTCGTGTCGATGCCGAAGGTTCCCAATCGAAGCCGGGCATAGAGGCGCAGCCGGTAGCCGTCGGCCCACAGATCGAGGAGCTCGTGCGTGTGGTGCAGCGACCGCCGGCTCGACGTCGTTGTCAGGTAACGGCGCCGGGCCAGCTCGTCGAGCACACCGGCGACCGAACCGAGAGATACGCCAGATGCACCGGCAATGATCCGCATCGACTCGTCAATGGCGCTGGGAACCGACAGCAGAACGAAGAGAACCTGCAACCCCGAACGGCTGGTCAGTCGAGTGCCGCGCTCCTCCGGCTTGGTGAGGGTCCGGCTCAGTGTCGCCGGCCTGCCCTGTATATCAATCACGCTCGAACCCGCGCGGAGGTACGCGTTGCCGTCGGCGTCGGCGCAGCTCAGGGCAAGGCGACGACACGCATCCATGGCGGCCGGCGTCAACCGCGGCGTGAAGAGCATTAGGTGACGCGTTCCTCGACTGCCCAATGCGGCAACCGTTGTCGGCGTGAGCGTCGCCTTGACCTCGACGTCGAACGCCACCGGCGGAGCCTCGTTTCCTACCACCAGGACGGCGTCGGCCGTGTCCCCACGAGGAGGACCGAGGACAACCTCGACCTCGCGCCCGAAAGCGGCGGCTACGGTCTCCCGCAAAGCCTCACGCACGGCGTTCAGAATTTCTTGCTGTTCAACTTTCGTGAACATAAGCCCATTATGAACACACAGGGCCTCGCGGAGCAAGCGCTTCGACGTCGGCGCCGGCGCGTCGGGCGAGCTCTTGGATGGCCAGGAACGCATCACCCGACGGTTCGCCGTGCTGAGGAACCGGAGTCACAGCAGGATCTCGATCGTCGTTCGAAGCGCTGGGAGCGCCCTCGGGAAAGACCGCGCGAGTTCGAGCAGGATGGCCGGAGCGTTGCCGCGCCGGCGGAGCCACCGTTTGAGAGCTTCGTTCGCGACGTCGGCACCGACTTCGTGCCGCAGCCGGAAGGCATCGATGACGGTCCGTTCAGGTGAGTAGAGACCGATGCTCAAGTCCGCACCGGGCAGGCGATGTTCGGTGCGACCCAGTTCGAAGATTGGGCGATCGAACGAATGCCAGCGCCCGCTCGGAGATGTCCTGCCCGACGGCCAGGCCCGCGATGTGGGACCACGCATCGGCCGCAGTGACCCGGTAGGTCGGGCGCCCGATCACGGCGACGACCTCGACCTCCCAGTCGACGTTGCCGCGGGGCGGAATCGCCACATCGCAGTAAGGCCCGGCGACGTTGGACGCGAACTTCGTGCACCGGTAGCCCGGTGTCCGGGGTGACGAACCCGACCTCGGCCGCATGCTCGTCGAAGTTCAGCCCGATCGGGAAGACCTGACCCGGCCGGGGTACGGGTGAGCCCAGGTCGGCGGGGTCGAAGGGGACGCCCGGCGACCGCGTCGCCAACGCGGCCCAGGCGACGAACTCGTCCCTTTGCTCGAAGACCGCTTGCGGGTCCGCGGCGAAACGACCCGAGCTGGCGGCGGCCACGTCGACCGCAAGCTCGCCGTCGATGAGCACGAGCCGGCCGGACAGATTGGCGATGCGCACGCTGCAGTCTCCAGAAGGGTCGCGGGTCAGAGGTCGCCGGCGAGGAAGTTGGTCAGGAGGTACTCGAACTTCGCGCGGTGCTCGATCTGCGTCCAGTGCCCGCATTGCCCGATCGCAAACAGGTTCGCGTTGGGGATGTGCGTCGCGAAGTAGCGGCTCGCCTCCAGCGGGATGATCCGGTCGTCGCAGCCGTGTACCGCCAACACCTCGTTGCCGATCGTCGCGAGCTCCTCGGGTTGAAAGAGCGGCGCGCGGGGGCCATGTTGAAGCTGCCTGCATGCGAGCCCTGGACGTCCTCGCTCACGACGTAGGACATGCGTTCGGCGACGACGCGGTCGATGCGGCCGGCCAGCCGCTCGAGATCGAAGGCGATCTGCCGGAGCAGCTCGCGGCGGACCGGCCGCTCGACAGCCGCAGCAGCTTGTTCACCGCCGCGCTCCGGGCCGGTGGCGGGCAGCCGTCACGCCACCGGCGAGGGCTTGCCGCGGACGTGGGCCTCGGCGTAGAGCGCGTCGAGCAGCGTCTTCATGCTGTCCAGCGCCTCCTTCGGCACGTCCCCATCGTCCGGCCCCTCGGGTAGCGCGGTGAAGCTCGTGCGCGGGTCGTAGTTGACGGCATCGCGCTCCCAGCGGGTGCGGCTCGTCAGGTCCGGGAGCGGGTCGGTCGCGATGACGTCGAGGACGAGCGTCGATGCGGCGGCATTGGCCGCCTTCGACAGGGCGTTGGCCTCGCGCCCACCTGGAAGCGACCTGCCGTCCTTGCTGCGCGGCAGCACCTGCAGCACAGCAAGGGCGGTCGGGCGGTGGTGCGCGAGGCGCGCACGGAACAGGTTGTTGATGATGTCCTGGTTCGTCAGCGCGAGCTGGGCGCTGCTGTAGTCCTTGCCGTTGCGGAAGAGCTCGGCCATCCACCAGAGGCGGGCCAGAGCCTGCTTGTAGTCCGGGCCGATGAACCGCTCGCGCTTCGCGGCCTTCTCGACGTCGTCCTCGCCCTTCGGCGGGCCGAACCGCCAACGGACATAGTCGGCAGCCCAGAGGCCGAGGAACCGCCATATGCCCTGGGCGCCAGCCTCGCGGCGGGACAGCCGCAGCGCGGCGTGCAGCCGGGGCCCGACCCACGAATCCGAGGCCGCCGCGTCGGACTGGTCGAACCGGCGCATGGCTTCGTCGAGGACCACCCGCGCGGGTTCGAGCAGGTGCTGGTTGCCGCCGGACATCGCCCCGACGAACGCGCTCGCGTCGAGGTCCTCAGTGCCGAGCCGGAACGCGGGCGTGAGCCGGACGGCGGCGTCGACGGTTCGGAGGTCCTTCATGCCGTCAAGGGGGGTGGCGATGCCGGTCACTGGTCGGCCTCCTTGGACTGGGCGTCATGCTCGAGAAGGCCGATGGCCTTGCGGAGCAGCTGGGGGTTACGCACCTGCCGGGACGCCGCGGGCAGCAGCCGCTCCTGCAGGTCGCCGGCGCCCTCGCGGGCATCGCGGTCGTGCACGGCATTGACGAGCGCGTCGTCGGCACTGGCGTCGGGGTAGATGCGGGCGAGGAGAACGCGCAGGACGACCTCGCGCCAGCCCTCAGACGGCCACTCGGGGAGCTTGGTGTTGGGGTCGATCTCGACCGCGTCGAGGGCGGCGACGAACATGGCCTTCCACACGTCGCCGGCGATGTTGCCCCGGGTGCTGTCGTGGAGCGCGAGCTCCGCGCCGGGCCGGTGCTTGCGGTCGATGAGAAGGGCCTCGAGACCGTCGAAGCCGCTGTTGAGCAGCAGCGTCGGGTCGTCAGGGTCGAGGCGCAGGTAGTACGGGTCTGTGCTGAACGACGCCAGGTACGGGCGGTCGGTGTCGGCGGCGAAGTCGCTCCACTTGACGCTGATGCTGCCGTGGACGGGCGACGGCGGGAGGTCGTCGAACGAGATGGTCCAGGTGTCGGTGCTGCCGATGATCCGGTGAGGGACCCCGTCGACGGTCGCCGGCACGACTGCCCGCAGGTTCGCCCGGCCGAAGTAGGTCGAGCGGTCGAGCTCGACCTTCCCGGTCCAGCGGCCCGGCGTGTGCAGGTCGGGCGTGAGGGCGACGGACTGCCGCGTGTTGGAGCGGCTGCACGTGACCTGCACGATCGCCGTGGGGCCGTCCCAGGATGGGTTGCTCGCGAGCTCGGCGGCGGAGGCCGTCACGGTGACGGCGATGGTCGCCTCCTGCCAGCCCTGCTCAAGACCCACGAACTGGATGTCGAGCAGGTCGGGGACGATGTAGTTCGTCGACAGGGCCTTGCCGTCGATAATGACGGAGTTGACCGCGATGCCGACCTCGCCGACGAGGACGTCGTACGGATAGAGGGTCTTCACGTGATGCTCCCCTTGTAGACGCGGACGTCGACGAGCGCGGTGGCGCGGGTTGCTCCGACGGGGTGAGTGTCGGGCTTGGTACGCCCGGTGAACCGGACGGTGCGGACGCCGGCCTCCGCGACGATCAGGTCGCCGTCGACGGCGCACTTTTCGGTGGGCGTGAGGTCGCCCCACTGGACGGGGATCGCCGCGCCGGACTCGGTGCCGAAGCGCAGGACCGGGCTGAACCGCCACGCCTCCTTGCGCGCAGGCAGGCTGACCGCGACATCGACGCACCAGCGCCCCTCAGCGTCGGGCTTGCCGGAGGCGGTCTTGACCTTGGGGCGGGAGGTCGTGTCGTCGGTCGGCGGCGTGATCCGGAGGAGCTCCTTGAGACTGTCCGGCCCGTCGGACAGGTCGCGGGTCGGCCGGCTGACGATCTCGCGGATCGCCTTGCGGACAGCCTCGTAGAAATCGTCGAGGGCCCTCTTGTAGGCGCCGCGGTAGGCGCGGGACACCTCGGAGGTGACCTCCCAGTTGTTGTGGGCGGGCGGCTCGCCGGCGCGCAGGTACCGTTCGGCGGCGCGATCGGCGGGGTCGTTCCCGGCGGCGAGCCCGGCGAGGACCACGGCATGGAACGGGCGGGCGCCCATCGGTAGGCCGGGGACCTGCACCTCCTTGATGATCATATGACTGCCGCGCATGTACGCGACCTTGTTGACGTCGGTCGCGTCGTCGCCGGCCTCGGTCACGAGCAGCACGGCCTGGTGCTCCTGCGGGCCGTGCGCCCCGTCACCCTCGCGGCGCGGGACGTTGAGGGTGATGCGGCGCCGGACGACGTCGCCCGGCTGCTCGAGCGCGTCGACCGTCTCGTCTTCGCGGTGCCCGCGGAGCAGGTTCGCGCGCGCAGGGAAGTAGGACTCCGGGTCGATCAGGTCCTCCTTGACCAGCCGGCCGTTTCGCTCGGAGCGGACCACCGCCGTCATCAGGCCCGGCTCGCCCCCGGCGCGCGCGACCATGGCCGGCCAGAAGTTGGTGGCGAGCGCCTTGCTGAGCTGGTCGTGCATGGCCTCGACCGTGTTCGCCGACCCGGACGGGTCGTACGCGCCCACGATCAGGAATGAGGTGCCGGACCGGTCGTCCATTCGCGTCAGGAAGGTGTCCTGTGCGAGCGCGTCGTCGCCCCAGTACGAGCGGGTGCACCCGTGCTCGTCGTCCCACTCGCCGTACCAGGCGGGGCCCGCGTACGACTTCTCCACGCCGCTGTCGTCGGCGCACCGGTGCCACGGCAGCTCCATGCGGGCGATGAAGCGCCCGTCGCGCTTGCCGTCCTGCGCCACGGCGAGCATCGACCGCGCGAGGACGATACCGAACTGGGACGACGCCCACATGACGGCGGAACCCAGGCCGTACGACCCGGCGGCGTTCTCGCCCTTGAAGGAGTCGAGGATGTTGCGCATCACGGCCATGTACCTGCCGGTGTCGTACTCCTCACCGAGCAGACCGTTCGCCCCGTAGTCCTCGACCCGGAGGAGGAGGAGCCGGTCCTCCGCGTCGAGCGCCTCGAGGCCCTTCTTGATTACGGTCGCGACCTTCTGGCCGCTGCCCGACGCCGCGTCCAGGTGCGGGCGGAGCTCACTGAACTTGATCCCCTCGAGGAAGCCCGCCAGCGTCGTGCCGGAGACCTCCATGATCGTGTACCTGGCCGTGACGGTCGGCTCGCCGTCGAGCACCTCGTCGGTGATGTTCTGCCCGGTCTCGCGGGCGAGCGTCTCGAAGCCCACCCTTGAACGCGAAGCCAGCGGCGTTGCCGAGCTCTCGTCCCTGGTCGCGCGGCGCGTCCCGGTGGTACCACCGGCAGGAGAGCCGGTACGCGTCCCGCTCGTTCTGCGTGACCGCGCGGTTCGGGGTCACCGCAGCCCCGTACTGGAGCCACGCCGGCGACACGGACAGGAACTGCGCGATCTTAGTGACGTTCCCGACGCTCGGCATCTTCGTCCCCGCGCGCCACTGCGACACGGTCGTGGCCGAGACGCCCGCGGCGACCGCCAAGGCCTGCTGAGTCTTTCCCTGCTTGTTCAGCTCGATGTCAAGCCGCTCGCTGAGGGTCTGCATGGCCTCCCCCTCCTGGCTAACCCCGGGCGGGGCTGCGTAGGGATAGGTATACAGGGTCAGCCGTAGGTTGTACAGCGAGTGCGAATTGTTGGTTGAGACCTACGCTCATAAGCTCACAGCTGAATCGTGGACGCCCGAGTGGTGAACCCGCCGTCTGGTCAGCCTAGGTTGAGCGCCGAAGGCGGCAGCGGCCACGGGACGAGCGGGAGAGGCCCGTGACGCCGAGCGAGCGGAAGATGCTGCCGGGCCGCCGGGTGCAGTGGCCCAGCGACGCCGAGCCAGAGAGGCAGGCCAGCGCCGAGCGCATGGTGACCAAGGCCATTGACGCCGCGACGTGCTCTCGCGATTGCCCCGCGGTCAACGCCCACGTCGCATTCATCTGCGTTGCGATGCCTACTACCCCCGCAGCATGGTCCAGACGGCCGACTGCGTGTGGACCATGTCGGGTTTGCCCGCGACGACGCTGCGAGTGCGTTGACCCTTGAGTACTTGATGAAGCCGCGCTCAAGATCGCATCCGACTCGACAGAGGTCGTTCGGCATCCGACTACAAACGACTGGTGGGACCGGCGTTCGACGAAATCGCGAAGCGCTCGGGCTCAACTACGACTGAACCGTGAACTGGCCGCGCGGCCGCTCGGCTGGCTTCAGAGTCGGCCGAATGTGTGCCGCGATTGCGGCTGCCAGCCGGGTCGGAACAGCATTTCCGATCTGCTTGGCGATCTCGATCTTGCTGCCGCACCACAAGAAGCCAGGGGGAAAAGTCTGAAGTCGGGCTGCTTCGCGGTGCGTGATCACGCGGTTGACTCGCTGCTTGGGGCGCTTGGCGTCCCACTGCGGATGAAGGTACTGACCCTTCTCTGGCTTGAAGAATTCCGTTCGAACCGTCAGGGACGGCAAGTCCCAGCGCATTCGTCCGAGGACATCGGTCGTTCCAGTTGGTTTGTCCCTCCAGCACCGTGGTAGGAGTTCGTCGGGCAGGTCGAATCGGCCGCCGCCAGGCGGCACGCAGTCGTAACGAGCGAGCGATAGCTGCGTCGGCCGGCGACCGAAGTGAAGATCGGGCTCCTTGAAAATGCCGGGTTTCGTGATTTCGGTGCCGACGATGTCGGTAAGGAAGGTGCGAGATGCTGGCATCTCTGTCGTCGATACGATCGGATCGATGCCATCGAACGCGCTCCGCACCGTCGTCCACGGCAAGAGGCCGTTGGCGCCGCCTCTTGCGTGCGTTGGTTCGGGAAGCTCAATCGGCCCCACTCGGCTGCCGATGACGATCGTCCGGCGGCGGCGCTGTGGCACGCCGAAGTCCGCCGCGTTAAGGACCCCAAATCTGATCTCATACTCCTGTAGCGGCCCGTCGTTCACCATCGCCTGCAGAAGCGTGAACTCAGCTGACGTCAAGAACCTGTCGACGTTCTCGATGACGAAGACCTTTGGTCTTGCAGCGAGGACAACCCTGACGTACTGCTGCCAAAGCTTGTTTCGAGGGTCGGCGGCATCGCGCATGCCAAGGTTTGAGAAGCCTTGACATGGCGGGCCCCCGATGACGACGTCGACCTCGGGGATCAGAGCCTCGTCCAGATCCGTGATGTCGCCGCAAAAGATGTGCTCGCCGAAGTTGGCAGCGAAGGTGGCGGCGGCCGCCTGATCCCACTCGACAGCGAGCTTGGATTCGAAACCTTCTTCGACGAACCCTGCCGTCATCCCGCCGCAACCGGCGAACAGGTCGATCAGGCTCAATAGCGGCGGTTGCTTGCCTGGCTTCCTCACGTTCTGGAGTGTAAGGCTGGGGTCCGACAGTTATCCGGCGCCGCGCGGACGGGCGTTCGGACGCACATGCTGCGCGATGCGAAGGGCCGCCGCGACTGGATCCTCGTGCTCCCAGACCCGGAGCACCGTCCAACCTGCCTCAACCAGTTTCTGAGTTGTGTCCCGGTCTCGCTCCTGGTTCTTGCGGAGCTTGTCCTCCCACCACGCAGCGTTGGCCCGCGGGCTGGTCCCGTGGTCGGGGCAGCGATGCCAAAAACAGCCGTCAACGAAAACAGCGACCTTCGATGGGCCGAAGACCAAGTCCGCTTCTCGCCGCACTTGTTTCAACGGTCGTACGTGCACCCGGTACCGAAGCCCCATCCCATGAACTGCGCGGCGCACCGACATCTCCGCGCTTGTATTCCGAGAACGCTGGCGGGACATGCGCATACTCACCCCTGGCGAGCTGGCATCGGGCACATCCATACGGCGAGACTACGACGACTTCCGGGACGTACGGGCTCAGCTCAATGGACCAATCACCGACGAACGTGGCATCGTGATCGAAGTGACCGCCCCCTTCGCTGCAGGCCTGTGCGGATACCGCGCGAACGGCAATCCATCGACGTCCGACAACGGGGATGCCGGCTCGATCGGATGGGGGCACGCCCTCTTTCAGGCTCTGGGAGTAGCGGAAGACAGTCCCGAGATCGCGTCCGTCGGGAACGTGATGGAGAGCGCTGCCGCGACCCACCTGGCATCGCTAAGGCCGGACCTAATCGTCCGCCAATCCCGAGCCGCCCTCGAGTTCGAACAGTATCGACACCTCGACGTCTTCCGTCGATTCACTCGCAATTACCGCGGCCCGAAGGACGTCATGGACAGCGTCGTCCAGTCCCTCTCCTCGTTCAGTTCGGCCTCCGAGACCGAAAAAATCGCGGCGCGATTGATCGCCGCCCAGATCGCAGCGACCGAAGACCACGATCTTGTCGTGCAGCTAATCGACACGATGCCGGAAGAGTCGATGCTGAAGATCGACATCACGGTTGGCGGACTCAACCCCGAACGTCTTCTCGTTGCCCTGTCCTCGAAGTGGTCGTTGCGTACGGATCGGGCTCAAGATTGCGTCTCACAGGGCTCCAAACTCGTCTCGACGAGACGAGGCCACATGCCGCACTACGCGGTGCTGACCATGGAGCCTCGACCAGCGATGCTAAAGCTGATCGCTTACGGCTCGGGCTCAGTCGACTGCGTTTACCACGCCGCCCTCCCAGAATTGCGCGAGGCCGCTGCGACGCTCGAGGCTGAGCGTGGGCAGAAGTCGTGGCCTCAGCGAACGTTGCTCGAACGCATGGTCGCCCAGGGGCGGGTTCGCTCCTACGGCCAGCTCACTACCGAAATCGGCCGTCTCCCCGTGAACTGAGTCCAACTCGCGGCCGTAACCACGACGTCATCGCTTTCTGCGTTTAACGAATTGCTTTGCGTCTGACTTCGTGACACAGATCGGCGTGTCTATCACGCAACATCCGACGGGTTCTCCGACCGCTCTCGGAGGATCTGATCATGACCGAACTCGACCGTGGAACCGACCGCGCCGGGCGCCGTGCGAAGCGGTTCCTCTCGCCCTCGCAGAAGTACGAGATCTGGTTGCAGCTGGTGCGCCAGGAGGTGACGATCGCCGAGGCCGCGGCCGAGCAGCACGTGGACCGTTCGACGATCATGCGCATCCGCACGGTGGCCAAGGAGGGCGCGCTGGCCGCGTTGGCCGAGTCCAAGCCCGGGGTCAAGGCGCGCGAGCGGGACTGGGAGTTGGAGCTTGCCAAAGCGGAGGTCGCCCGGTTGTCGGAGACGGTCAAGGAGATGGCCGTGAAGCTGATGCTGGTCGAGGGAAAAGGCGCCTGGGGTTGAGTGGCCCGATCCCGCGCCGGGTCGAAGCGGCCACCAAGGCAGGGCTGCTCGACCTGCTCGATGAGGCACTCGACGCCGGCTGGAGCCTGCGCCGTGTCTGCGGCGCGCTGGAGCTGCCCGAGCGGCGCGCGCACCGCTGGATCGGCCGGCGCGCCCGCGGCCAGCTGGTCGACAAAGCGCCTGGCGGGTCGCCGGCGCACGGACTGTTGCCGGACGAAGAGCGCGAGATCTTGGCGCTGTTCGACGAGTGGGGCGAGACCGACCGCAGCCACCGCAAGCTGGCCCACCGCGGCTCCTACCTGCACCGCGTGTGGGTCTCGCCGTCGAGCGTGCGGCGGGTGCTTTTCCTTGCTGACAAGCACTTCCGGCCCCGACCACGGCCCGGCCGCTCGACGCGCAAGCAGTTCCCGGACTGGGTCGAGTACAAGCCCAACTCGATTTGGATCTACGACACGACACACTTCCCGGCCGCCGGGATGGCAGTGCTGATCATCGAGGATCTGGTCTCCCGTAAGTGGCTGACCGAGATCGTCTCGAGCGAGGAGACCTCCACCCAGGTCGAGCTCGCTTTCACCGCCGCGCTGGAAGCCGAGGGGCTGCTCGAACAGGTTGAGCGTCGTCACGCCGACGACGGTCGCATCGACCTCAGCGCTGACGATAAGTCGCGCCCGATCCTGCTCGCGGTCAGCGACAACGGGCCGCAGATGACCTCCGGCTCGACGCGCGAGTTCCTGGCGCTGTGCGCGATCGCTCAGCACTTCGGCCGGCCCGGCACCCCGACCGACCAGGCCTGGATCGAAAGCCTCAACGGCCACATCAAGCTCGACTACCCGCATTTGCTCGCGATCCGCGACCCGGCAACCCTGCGCGCCGAACTCAAGATCACCCGCCCGCACTACAACGGCGTTCGGCTGCACCAGGGCATCGGCTACGTCACGCCCAACGACGAACACGAAGGACGAGGTGAGGCCATCCGCAAAGCACGCCAAGCCGGCCTGGAACAGGCCCGGCTCGACCGGCTTGCCTGGCACCGCCAGCACCGGCACGATCAACTCACCGAGGACCCCGACGATGTTGGCTAATACAACGCGACTTTGCGACACAAAGTCAGAAACACGTCAAATCGCACAAATTCTTGGCTCCTAGCCGGGGGTTCCGGTTGACCTACGTGCTAGGCAAATGTCCTTCGGGTCGAGGTCCGGTCGACTCGACCTCGAAAACGATGCAAGAGGTGTGATGGTCTGGGATTGTGGGCTGGGGCTGGGTGGGCCAGTGGAGGGTGGGATGGGTCGGGCGTGGTCGGGGAAGTGATGGGTTGGGTCATGGCTGGGTGATGGGGAGGTCGGTGGGGCGGACTGTGGCGGGTTGCCAGGTCGAGAGGCGCCGGGCGACGTCGTAGATCCGCGCGATCGAAGGGGCGCCCAGAACCGGCTGGAGCCGGCCGAGATGGTGCGCCAGCTCGCGTCGGGTCACGACGGCGACCACACCGTCGGGCGGTTGCTCGACGACCGTGAATCCGCGGTGAGCACCCAGCACGGCGACAATCCCCCGGACGTCCACGTCGAAGCCGGCCACCTTGCTCAGCAGTCTCGCCGCCCGCCGCGCCTCGTGCCGGCTGTTGCGCACGTACGGCTGGTTGGTTCCATTGACCTTGACCGTGTCGCCTCGGACCCAGACGTTGGCCTGCGGGTGATTCTTGGCGTTGATCGTGAACACGCCCCCAGGACCGATCACGACGTCGTCGATGTCGCCTTCACGGTCGCCGACGGGCACGGCGTGCAGTACAAGCCACTCAGGGCCGAGCTGCGCCAGGCGGCGAGCGACGTCCTCCTCACCGTCGGCGCCGATGCGCCAGCTGCGTTCATCGGTCTTGGCGCCGACGATTCGCGCGACGAACGTCCGAACCGGCGCGGCCGCGCGCAGCTCAAGAGCCTGTTCTCGGGCCGATTGCCCCGGTGCGTTCAACGCCAGGTCTCGGTCCGGCAGCATCGGCGCCGGCGCAACAGGAGCGGATGCGGGCCGTGGGGTGACAGCCGGCTCTGGCTCCGCGTGCCGTGGCCGGTACTCGGGCTGTCGGGCCGCGGCGACCTGCTCGAACATCGCGGCAGTCACGCGGGCGACCAGCTCGGCGGTGGCTTCGTCAGCGCACCGAACCTCGCCTGTCTCGAGATCCCGGTAGCCCAGATCGACATCCGCGCGTTTCACGTATGCGCGGTCACGGCCGTACCTGCGCCAGCGCTGCAGGACGACGGGCGTGCCGACGTCGAGAGGTTCCGCCGTCACGCCGTTCGCCTCCCGAGCATTACCGCCGGAGGGCGCCCCGGCGACGGATGAAAACGATCAAGGCAAGGTAGCACCTTGTGAGGCTTTCGTGAGGTAAACGAGCATGCCGTCCAAATTCCCCGACACGCGCGCCCTTGGGATGTGAGGGCTATCCGTGGTGGCACCACCTTGTCGCACGTACTAGGTGTGAACAGCCGCGAAGCGAAACGAGGCAGCGCCCTGCCCTGCCGGGAAGGCAGCCTCGCCGACGAGACCGGCCGGGGTGATTGCCGATGATGTCGACCCACAAGATCACCGCCGGGCACGGTTACACATACCTGACGCGTCAGGTCGCCGCCCAGGACGCCAGCGCGGTTCCGCCCGGCGGACTGGCTGAGTACTACTCCGAGCGCGGCGAGGCGCCGGGCACCTGGCTCGGCTCCGGTCTCGCTGGCGTGGGCATCACCGCCGGCGCGACGGTCAGCGAGGAGCAGATGACCGCCCTGTTCGGCGAGGGCCGGCATCCGGACGCAGTGTCCATCGAGCGCGCGCTGCGGGCCGAGGGAGCGGACGACGAGGTCATTGCCGCGGCTACCGAGCTCGGCACGCCGTTCGAGCTCAACGTGGCGAACAACGAATACCTCCGTCAGGTAGCGCAGCTGATGACGGAGTGGAATCGCGCGAACGGCCAGGCAGCCTGCTCCGAGGTGCCGGATTGGATGAAGGCGCGCATCCGCACAACCGTTGCGCAGGTCCTGTTCGAGCAGCAGCACGGACGGGCGCCCGCTGACGCGCATGAGCTCTCGAGCTTCGTCGCGACGCAGTCCCGGATCGGGTCACGCGCCGTCGCCGGCTTCGACCTGACCTTCTCGCCCGTCAAGAGCGTGTCCGCGCTATGGGCGCTCGCGCCGCTCGACGTCGCCCGGCAGATCGAGGCCGCGCACGCCATCGCGGTCGGCGACACGATGGCCTGGCTCGAGCGCGAGGCGACCTTCACCCGACTGGGCCGCAAGGGCATCCGCCAGGTCGACGCCCGCGGCCTGATCGCTGCCGCCTTCGTGCACCGGACGTCCCGGGCCGGCGATCCCGATCTGCACACGCACGTCGCCGTGTCGAACAAGGTGCAGACGCTCGACGGGCGCTGGCGGGCGCTCGACGGCCGCGTCCTGCTCAAGGCGACGGTGGCGGCATCCGAGCGCTACAACACGCGGCTCGAGGCCGAGCTACGCGAGCGACTCGGGATCGGCTTCGTCGACCATGAACGTCCCGGTCGCCGCCCCGTCCGCGAGATCGTCGGTGTCGACCAACGCCTGATCGATCTGTGGTCGTCACGCCGTCAGGACATCGAGGCGCGCCACGCCGAGCTATCAGCGCGTTTCCAGGCCGAGCACGGACGGCCCCCCACACCGGTCGAGTCGATCGAGTTAGCTCAGCGGGCGACGTTGGAGACCCGGCCGGTGAAGCACGACCCGGAGTCCGAGGGGGAGCAACGGCGTGCGTGGCGAGCCCAAGCGGCGACCGTCGTCCCATCGCTCGAAGCGGTTCTGAGTGACGCACTCAGGCCGACTGCAGTCCCGTACTCGCCGACGCCCGATGCCCTGCGCGAAGTAGCGCTTCGCGTGATCGAGCGCGTGGAGGCGGACCGGGCTAGCTGGCAGCGTTGGCATGTCATCGCCGAGACTCAGCGGCAGGTTCGTTCGCTTCACCTGCCCGCGGCGTCGCTCGGGCCAGCGGTCGAGACGGTCGTGGAGACTGCGTTGGGCGAGTACTCGGTCGCGCTGACCCGCGCCGACAACCTCGTCGAGCCGGCGCAGCTGCGGCGCGGTGACGGGTCGAGTGTCTACTCGGTTGCCGGGTCTCAGCTCTACACCTCGTCCGCCGTTCTCAAGGCCGAACGGACGCTGATCGATGCAGCGCAGTGCTTCGACGGGCGGCGCGTGCCGGACGCGGCGATCGAGATGGCGCTGCTCGAGTCGACCGCGAACGGCTTGACGCTGAACGACGGGCAGGCGGCGTTCGTCCGTGAGCTGGCCGGCTCGGGCGCACGCTGCCAGCTTGCGCTCGCTCCCGCCGGCACGGGCAAGACGACCGCGGTGCGTGTCCTGGCTCGAGCCTGGGTCGAGGCAGGCGGAAACCTCGTGGCGTTGGCGCCGTCGGCGGCCGCCGCGCGGGTACTAGGCGAGGCGACCGGCGTCCCGGCCGACACGATCGCCAAGGCGTTGCTGGAGCTCGACCGCGGCGGGCTTCAGCTGACCGCACGCACGCTCGTGGTCGTCGATGAAGCAGGCATGGCGAGTACACCGGACCTGGCTCGCCTCGTCCGCCGTGCCGTCGCCGGCGGTGCGAGCGTCCGGCTTGTGGGCGACGACCGGCAGCTTGCCGCGATCGGCGCCGGTGGCGTGTTGCGTGACCTTGCCGAGACGACGGACGCTGTGAGCTTGGCGGCCGCCGTCCGTTTCGAGAACGCCGACGAGGCAGCGGCGGCGCTCGCCGTTCGAGAGGGTCGCATCGAGGCGGTCGACTACTACGCTGAAGCGGGCCGCATCCACGTCGGCGACGCGCACACCGCCGCGCAGTCGGCATATGACGCGTGGGCAGCCGACCGTGCCGCCGGCAAGGACGCGCTGCTCCTCGCCACGACACGCAAGCAGGTCACTTTGCTCAACCGTCGCGCTCGGGCAGACCGACTCGTCACCGGCTCGTCGGACGGACGCGAAGTGCAGCTGGCCGATGGATGTGCACTCAGCGCTGGGGACGTCATCGTGACGCGCCGCAATGACCGCCGGCTCGGCATCACCGCGACGGACTGGGTCAAGAACGGCGATCGCTGGACGGTCCACGCGGTGCAGCCGAACGGCGACGTCGTCGCAACGCATCACGACACCGGACGGCACGTCACCCTGCCGGCCGGCTACGTCGCGGAGCATGTCGACCTCGGCTACGCGACGACGATCCACGCTGCGCAGGGCCGCACCGCGGACACCTGCCACGTGGTGCTGACCGGAGCCGAGTCGCGCGAGCAGCTCTACGTCGCCATGACTCGCGGCCGGCAGGCCAACCACGTCCACGTCGCGCTACCTGGCGCGGCCGACGATCATGCGCCGGTCCGCCCCGACACGCTTCTGCCCCCGACGGCCCGTGACCTTCTCCTTCGGGTGCTCGAACGCGAAGAGGCGGCCAGGTCGGCGACGTCTGAGGCGGTTGCCTTGGCCAACCCGGCGCGGCTGCTCGGCCAGGCCGTTGACCGCTATGTCGACGCGCTGAGCATCGCCCCGCTTACACCAGACGCACCGCCGTCGCAGCCGGCGCCGTTGCCATGGCTGGAGCCGGTACCGACGTGCAGGGACGACAGCTGGCAGGCCTACCTCGACGCCCGAGCACAGCAGATCATCGAACTGGCGGACACGATCACCAGCGACGACATCAGGCGCGGGAATTCCGGGACCGTGATCCGGCGCAGGGACCCGACCTTGCTGCCGCACTTCGCGCTGTGGGAGACAACGCACCGCTCGGGGGACAAGCCGCTCCTCTCCCGCGAGCTGCTCGCTCTCCAGCGCGACGACGAGGAGCACCCGCTGACCGCGCGCGAGGAGCTCTACCGTCGGCATCTCGCAGCTCGGTTCGCCGCGCTCAAGGGCACGACAGCGGATCACGCACGACGGTGGGTCGCGCTCGTCGGCGCCGTTGACCCGAAGGCGCTCAGCGCGCCGGAGTACCCACAGCTCGCTGAGCAGCTCAGCCGCGCATTCGCCAGCGGAGTCGACGTCGATCGCACGCTGCCCCGCCTGCTCGCCGAAAGGGACTATGCGAAAGCACCGGGACTCCTCGCCGAACTGGCGCACATGGCCGAGGCTGACGAGCTCGCCCGTACTGAGCTGGCCCGAGCGCGAGCCCCCCGCCACGTACCCAGCTACACACCCTGGATGGACCCCTCGATCCGCAACGGATATCAACACGAACTCTGATCCGCTCCGGAAGGAGATCTCATGATCATCGACGGCGACTTCACTGACGAGCAACTGCTGCTCACGACCACCCAGGCCGCGAAGGTACTTGCGGTCAGCCGCACCACGATCTACCAGCTGATCAAGCAGGGCGACCTGCACCCCGTGCACCTCTCCCGCAGTTGCCGCATCTCCTGGGCCGAGCTCGAGCGCTACGTCGCGCGGCTGGACGCGGCGCACGGCGAGGCGCCCGAACCGGCACCGAACCGTCGCTGGCGACGAGTCACTGCGCCGGACGGTCGGCCCACGATGGTCGCCGTCGAGGACAGCACGGGTTCGGTGGCATGACCACTCTGTCCACAGGTGGTTGTTCCCGCCCCGCATCGTCGCCGACGATCAAGACCTGACCACGACCCGAGGAGGGCGACATGGCAGGACGCGGCGCGAACGGACGCTCCACAATCATCAAGCGCGACGACGGCCGCTGGCACGGCTACGTCTCGATGGGCACCAAGGGTGACGGGCGGCGTGACCGCCGGCACGTCTCAGCCCTCACGCGCGGCGAGGTCGTCAAGAAGATCAAGGAGCTTGAGGGCAAGCGCGACGCGGGCCTGGTGTCCGGCGCCGGCCGCCCGTGGACCGTCGAGGAATGGCTCACCTATTGGGCCGACAACATCGCGCCGGCCCGAGTGCGCCCGCGGACCCTGAACAGCTACCGCTCGCTGATCCGCATGCACCTCCTCCCCTACATCGGCAAGCGCCGGCTCGACCAACTGATGCCCGAGCACCTCGAGCGGACCTACAGCGAACTGCTCGCGAAAGGCCTCTCCCCCGCCACCGTTCTTCGCGTGCACCGGATGCTGCACCGGGCGATCAAGGTTGCGATGCAGCGCGACCGAATCGCGCGCAACGTCTCTGAACTCGTCGAGCCGCCGAGGCAGGAACGGCCCAAGACGCCCGAGCCGCTGAATGTTGAGGAGTGCAAGCGGGTGCTCGCCGCGGCCGAGGGACGGCGTAACGCTGCGCGCTGGACGGTTGCGCTCGCGCTCGGGTTACGGCAGTCCGAAGCGCTGGCGCTGCAGTGGAAGGACATTGACCTCGACAACCGCCGCTTGTCCGTCCGGCGTGGTCTGCATCGGGTGCCGGGTCAGGGCCTGGTCTTCACTGAACCGAAGACAGATCGCAGCCGGCGCACCATCGCGGTGCCGGGGCCGCTGATCGAGGCACTGCGAAAGCACCGCGCGGACCAGCTTTCAGAACGGCTCATCGCCGGCACCGAGTGGCAGGACTGGGACTTGGTCTTCACGCAGCCGAACGGACGCCCGCTCGACAAGCACTCCGACTACGAGGCGTGGGTGAAACTGCTTCAGGATGCCGGAGTTCGGCACATCCGTCTGCACGACGGTCGCCACACCGCCGCGACGCTGCTTCTCTCGGCCGGCGTTCACCCGCGCGTGGTCATGGAGCTGCTCGGCCACAGCCAGATGCGGACGACCACCGATATCTACAGCCACGTGATGCCGGCGCTCGCCCAGGAGGCCGCCGACCGCATGGCGACGACGCTCTGGACCTAGGGCTCGCCCAGGGACGCACGAAAGGTTCACCTATTGGCAGGCCGCCGACGTCCTTCGCCTCGGCCCTCGACGGCATTTGGCGTAGGGCGGGCCGGAGAAGGTGGATTCGCCGTCGAACGATGAATTAGCGCAGAATCGCGCAGTGGCTGAGGCCACGTCCCCGCGCAGACCTCGGTGAGGGACGCCAAGCGATCACGCTCGCGTCGATTCCTTGAAAGCCTCAGGGTACGGCGCCATCCACGCCGCGACGCGCCGCACGACGAGTCGCCAACCCGCCTACAGGTCGATAAGGTACGCGTGCTTCGTCTGGTGTCAGGGCGAGGGATCGCCTGGGAGGGTGCTTGGATGCGACCAAGACGGCGTCGGTTGCACTGCGCACCACGCGGCGCGAGATGATCAATCAGTGACAGATCAGGTCGATGATCTCAATGATGGTGACGTCGGCTCCAGCACGCGCGCGCCAGCCAAGGATTCAGGGCTCATTATGAGCTTGGGCCAGATGCTTGCACGTAGTTATGCCCTTAGCGTGCGACTGTTGAGCGCCGCGGCCGGGATCGGCACGATCGCTCTAGTAATTCGGGAGTCGCTACACGTGGCTCACGGGCAGCCGATAAGTCCGACAGCGGCCACACTGATCGTCCTCCTCGGAGTGGCATGGATCATTCTGCGGCTACTTATTCCAAGTCGGGCGCAAGTAGATCGACACCGCACGACCGAATCAGACCTACAACAGCGGAACATACTCAATGCAACGCTCTCTCGGGCTCTGTCCTTGTCGACTGAACTCGACCAGCGCGTGATTGGGCTCTTCATTGATATGCTCGCCGAGCCTGCGACATATCGCACAAGAGTTGTTGATGCGGTAACGATTGACCGGCGAATTACCCGGAGGCGCGTCTCAGTTCGGTTAACTCTCACTCCGCGCCAGTTCGCGGAGCTGACGGCGGGCGACCATTCGCGGCTCTCAGGCGCAACCGCTACAGGACCGACTAGCGCCGGACCGCCACGGATGCTGGTCCCGGTATTGCAGCCTCGGAAGGGTCGATTGTTTGACCGCTTCAGCCTGTCGGCAGGTGCGGGCCAGGAACCAAACGTACTTCCGAGCGAGCAATCGATGAACCTATACGTGTTATGCCTTATTGAACTGTATCGTACTGCCTTTGGCCTCGGCAACTACGACACTTGGGAAGACGATCATAAGCAAGGCTTCCTGGCGCTTCTCACCATCGTCATGAAGTCTGCGGCGGGTCTCGAGAATTTTGGCTCAAGAATTCGATCGGCGGCCCCAAGATATAGGCGGATGCGTCCACGATCAGTCGCCATATCTGTATATAGCGACGAGGTCAAGCAGCTGCTCGCTTATGCGCCTGCCATTGACGTTAATGCGCACGCCAAATTAACTCGACTTTCGAAGATCGGTATCGATCACTACTTGATCGTCGCCGAATGCGCAGTAGCTCCTGCGCTTCGCCTCGCGTATGACTACGAACTGTCGACCAAGTCTCTCTTACGGCGCGCACGCCCCGGGGAATATTCAGCTCTCGCTCGTTTCACCCACACGTTGCTCGACTTGCCGAGCGGATACGTGATGGTGACAATGACAAGGGCCCGCCACGCCCAAAGCTTTCACCTCTATCTGCGCGTGCCCGATGGCTCCTACATCGGGACAACTCATGTCTACAACGATCGCAAACAGATCGTCGACATAAACTCTCGACCCACCCTCACCGGCGGATTCCCGTACCTCCGCCCGGTAACGCACCATCTAAGCGATGCTCACGTCTACGGACGCAACTTGTCGCGTCTCGGCGAGCGCCTTTGGTTAAGGAGTCGCGTACTCGAAAGGCCAGACGGGACAGATCTCTTGGCGACCATGACCGCGGGCGCCCTACTGCTCCTTTCGATGATCTTCCTGCATCTGTCCCACGACGAGGGCGATCACACAGACAAGGTGGTCGCAGCTATCGCCCTCCCTGCAACTGCGGCCGCAATTATCGCGTTCTTTTCGTCAGCAATGCGCAAGGCCATGACTGTCTCGATCGCCGGCTTCATCCTGAGCACATTTTGCGCGATTGCAATTCTGAGCTGCTTCATAATCTTCGTCTTTCAGACAAACACCAATCGTTTGCAGCTCGAAAAGCACTATTGGCCCTTAGTTGTCGCATCAGCGGTCGGCGTTACCACGGTTGCCGTTACTACCTTGATCATCCGGACGGTGCGCTTCCGCATGCATAACCGAAAGATCCCCCACCTCGACTGATACGCCATTCGTTGCGCTGATAGAACTCCAAGAAAGGGATTCAAGTGACCACGATTACACAGCTCGATGTTGACCCCGCCTACCGGTCGGGTGGGTATGTAGAAATCGATGGCGACGAGGCAGACATCGAAGCGGTCCCGGACGGGACCGCGCTCGGCGATGACGATCGCCTTTCTGAGTCGTTCAAGCCTTCGCTCGAGTGGGTGAGCACGCTCGAGGAGTTGCCCACGCAGAAGGACGACGTGCTTTCAAGCTTCATCGGCGAGTGGAGTGTGAGCAAATTCGAGGACCGCGTCGTTGGCGCGGTCACTGGGACGATTAAGCCCGGATCGAAGGGCTCATCGCAGGAGCCACAATGAGTCTGAGCTATCGAGCCCGCCGCTTCGCCGGGTGGATAGTCAAGGCGAAGCTCACGCACGGTGCGCTCGTCGTCGTTGTTCACAGGGGACAAGTTCTACTCGTACGAACGCGTCTCTGGGACCGAAACGACTGGACCCTGCCAGGGGGTTTTATGAACCTTGGAGAGCGACCGGTCGACGCTGCAGAACGCGAACTTCGCGAGGAAACTGGCATCGAATCCGCCAATACCCTGATACGCGTAGACGAGTACAAGCAGCCCTGGGCTTGGCATTACGATCATTTGTATGAGCTTCGCCTGTCGGATGACCAAGATCCACTCTTGACGGTTCGCAATGTCGAAATTGCCAATGCTCGCTGGTTCGAAGCGCATTCTTTGCCGCCGCTTACCAGGCACGCCGATTACGCGTTGCGTAGATGGATCGGCGTGGACACCTAACTACGTTGCCGACCCTATGGTGGCGCACTCTGCTCTGGGCGAGCGCCGCTAGTGCCCTCCAAGAACGGTTGCGGTTGGCGCCGATGTGCGGGTCGGCGCCTCCCGGAATGGTCGGCTACCCTCGCACGTGTGCGGGCTCCGATGCCCCTCTTGGACAGTTGTGGATCTCGTCATGTGCGAACAGGCTCGACCGAATCTGGGCCCGTCGCATAATTCAAGGAGCGTCGCCACTTCTCGCGTGCGCCTACATCGAGTGACCCGTACTCCGTGGACCTATCACGGAGCGCGCGCAGCTAGGCGCGCGCGGCGCGCTTCGGTGACGGCGGCGAAGTCGGCTTGGTCTCCCGTGCGGAAGACTCTGTACACCCACTCTGGTACGCGGTTCACGTCGTTTCGGCTGGAGTAGATGCCGTCCTGGATTTCACGTGCCGCTCTTAGGAGCCTGTTCCGCAACGTCGCCGACGGCGGGCTCGGGCTGGCGTCGTCGAGGTGCCGGCCGACGATGCGCGCCCAGCGTTCGCGCGCATCGGCGACGCGGCGCTGTCCCGCGACGATGTCGGCGGCGAACGCGTATGCAGACAGCGAGGGGACGAAGAACGTGAGGATCGTTTCGCGCGTTTGATCGTCGACGAGCGCTATCGCGACTCCGGTCGCAGTCCATGCCGCCGCGACGATCAGTACCCCGAGGGCGTACCTCCGCCGCAGACGCGCGTCCCAGGCTAGGTTCTGTTCTTGGGCGCAGAGAATGTCGTACGGATAGTGAATGCCGTCGGTCGGGTCATACCAGCCGGCGGTGATGCGCTGGTCCCGCACGGATCCGACCTTGAGTTTGCGGGCGAAGTTGCGGACCTGCGCGGGTGTCATCAAGGATCGGTCGGCGAGGGTGGCGTTCCACGACAACCCGAACAATGCGCAAGGGCTTCGAGCACGCGCGGCGCACTGTAGCGGCGGTAGCGCTGGCGACCGGAGACCTTGACGAGAACCTCAGCCTCGCCAAGTTGTTCAATGGCGCCGAGCGCGGCGGGAGCGGTGACGCCGAGTTGGCGCTGCACGAGGGGCGAGTCGACGACGGGTTGGCTCAGAAGCATGTCGGCGAGTCGCCACGCCGTTGCGCCGCGACGAGCCGCGATGGCGTCGTCCCAGCTCGCCCGCACCGTGTGTAGCTCGTCGACGAGTGCCCGGCCATTGTTGATCGCAGCGAAGCTGGCGTCAGCCAGCCGTCTGACGATCGGCTCGGGATCGCCGTCACGGTAGGCGGTCAGTGCCTCGAAGTAGCGGCGGGTGTCGGCGAGCAGGCCGGCCGAGACAGGCACCGTGACGTATCGGGTCAATTCCTTGGCACGTAGCAGGCTTTGCACCAGCGCGCGGCCGGTGCGTCCGTTGCCGTCAGTGAACGGGTGGATGGTTTCGAACTGCGCATGCGCGATCGCGGCCTGGACGAGCGCTGGCAGGTCGTCTCGGTCGAGGAACCGCTCAAGGTCCCTGATCGCTGACGGGACGCGGTCCGGCTGAGGCGGCACGAAGATGGCCTCGTGCGGCGACCAGGCGCTGCCCCCGATCCAGTTCTGGACCGTGCGCCACTCGCCGGCAGATTCGGGCTCGGCACTGGCGAGCAGCGCCTTATGAATCGCGAGGATGGCATTCCCGTCGAGGTGATCGGCGAGCTCGAGCGCGGTGTCCATCGCGACGCTGTTGGCGACGACAAGCGCTGCACTCTCCGATCGAGTGTCGCCGAGTTCGGTCAGGCCGACAGCCTCCGTGGATGCGACCACGTTCTCGATCCGCGACGATGCCGCGGCTTCGGCTCGACGCAGCGCCGGGGATAGCTGCAGCGGGTCGGCGCCGACCTGCTGGTCGAATCGCGCGATTTCGGTGGCCGCCTCGGTGGCGACGGCGCGGGTTGCGGGTGACAGCGGTACGTCCGGGACGTCGGCGATCTCTGCGGCTATCGCCGCCTGGTAGGGCCTCGCCGCTCGAGACGCGGAGTCGGCCGAAAGTGTCGACGGCTTCCACCGCAGTCGCTCGTAGGTCACCGCCGGCCAGGCCCTCGTTATGGACCCGGCAACGCCTCTGCGCACGCGGCCAGCTTAGTAAGGGATCGGCGACATCCTTTACTAAGAACGAAGCTAAGTCTCAGATGCTGGCGGGCGCCGTTGGCACCAATGGCTACCAAAATGGCTACCACGCGAAAATTGATGATCTTGCGAGTGGCTCTAGGCCAATGATTCTGGGTGGAGCTGAGGGGACTCGAACCCCTGACCCCCACACTGCCAGTGTGGTGCGCTACCAGCTGCGCCACAGCCCCTTGCCGGCCTCCGAAACGTGTCCGGCGGCCAGCCACAAAGACTACACGGGCCGCGCACGTCCGGCTGCGGCGGCCTCCGCCCCGACGAGCCCACCACCCAGCGAGCCCAACCACGAGTACCACGCCGCCAGCCCGTCCCCCCGAGTCGCCGACACCGACAAGACAGCAGCAGCTGGGTTCACCAACGACAGATCCCCAGCGAACCGCTCCAGATCGAAGTCGACGTACGGCACCAGGTCGATCTTGTTCAGCACCACCACGGTCGCCGACGCGAAGATGTGCGGGTACTTCCGCGGCTTGTCCGCCCCCTCGGTCACCGACATGATCACCACCCGCGCCGCCTCGCCCAGGTCGAACAGCGCCGGGCAGACCAGGTTCCCCACGTTCTCGATCAGCACCACCCCGGAGGTCGGGTCAAGGGAAACGAGCGCCGCCTGCACCATCGACGCGTCCAGATGGCACCCCGACCCGGTGTTGATCTGCAGCACCGGCGCCCCGGCCGCCTTGATCCGGTCGGCGTCGAACGACGTCTCCTGATCGCCCTCGATGACGCACAAGGGGACATCGAGCGAGCGCACCGTCCGCTCCAGCAGCGTCGTCTTCCCCGACCCCGGCGAGCTCATCAGGTTGATAGCCACCACGCCGCGACGGGCGAGCCAGGCCCGGTTGTGCCCGGCCAGGTGATCGTTCTTGGCGAGCACCCGCTCTTCGAGCGTGAGCGTCTCAGTAGAGGTATGCGAATGCCCGGAACCGCACCCGCAGGTCGCACACATCAGCGGCTCACCTCCACCGAGAGAATCCGCAGCTCATCCCCAGAAAGAACCCGCACGTCCGCGCTGCCACACGCGCACAGCGGGAACGGCTCGAGCAGCTCGAAGTCCGCGCCACACGACGAGCACAGCCCGCGCCCCCGCGGCTCGTCGATCTGCAAAGCAGCACCCGAAACCACAGTCCCCGAAGCCGCCAGCGAGAAGCAGAACCGCAGGGAATCAGCCGAGACGCCGGAGAGCCGGCCGACCTCCAGCCGCACTTCATGAACAGTCCGGTCGCCGACCCGCGCGGTGATGGTGGACAGGACGCTCTCGGCAATCGCGAGCTCGTGCATACGAGCCACCGTAAGCCGGGAGACGAACAGACAGAGCAGCGAGAAATCCGGTAATCGGGGAATCCCGGATTCGGCCAGAAATGGCCCGCCCACGCGTGGATAAGGCGGCCTATGGTCGGAAAACGGCACTCGACGGAAAGGGCGGTCGCCCGATGCTCACCGAGGAAGCCAAGAAGGCCGAACAGACCCTCATCCACGTCCTCTGGATCAACGCCGGCCTCAGCTGCGACGGCGACTCGGTGTCGCTCACCGCCGCCACCCAGCCGAGCATCGAGGAGATCGCCCTCGGCGCACTCCCCGGGTTACCGCAGATCGCCGTCCACTGGCCGCTGATCGACTTCGAGTGCGGGCCCAACGGCGGCGCCGACGACTTCCTCGAGTGGTTCTTCAAGGCCGACCGGGGCGAGCTCGATCCGTTCGTGTTGGTCGTCGAGGGCTCGATCCCCAACGAGCAACTGCACGACGAGGGCTACTGGTGCGGCTTCGGGAACGACCCGGTCACCGACCAGCCGATGACGACCAGCGAGTGGCTCGACCGGCTGGCCCCCAAGGCAACCGCGATCGTCGCGGTCGGGACCTGCGCCACCTACGGCGGCATCCACGCCATGGCCGGAAACCCGACCGGCGCGATGGGCGTCCCCGACTTCCTCGGCTGGGACTGGAAGTCCAAGGCCGGCATCCCGATCGTCTGCGTGCCCGGCTGCCCGGCCCAACCCGACAACATGGCCGAGACGTTGACGTACCTGCTCTACATGGCGACCGGGCAGGCGCCGATGATCCCGCTGGACGAGGCGCTGCGGCCGACCTGGCTGTTCGGCGTCACCGTGCACGAGGGCTGCGACCGCGCCGGCTACTACGAGCAGGGCGACTTCGCCACCGAGTACGGCTCGCCGAAGTGCATCGTCAAGCTCGGCTGCTGGGGCCCGGTCGTGAAGTGCAACGTCCCCAAGCGCGGCTGGATGAACGGCATGGGCGGCTGCCCCAACGTCGGCGGCATCTGCATCGGCTGCACAATGCCCGGCTTCCCCGACAAGTTCATGCCGTTCATGGACGAGCCGCCCGGCGGCAAGTTCTCCACCGCGGCCGTCGGCCTCTACGGCAACACGATCCGCCGCCTGCGCCAGGTCACGACGCACACCGTCGACCAGGAGCCCAAGTGGCGCAAGCCCGGCCGCGAGCTGAAGACCGGCGCCACCCGCACCTGGTGAGCCCACCGACACGAGAAGGAGGCGGGCGATGACGACGACGGCCCCCAAGCCCGGCACCGCGAAGACCGGAGGGAACGGCAGCGAACTCGTCGACATGGCGTGGGACCCGATCACGCGCATCGTCGGCAGCCTCGGCATCTACACCAAGATCGACTTCAAGCAGAAGACCGTCGCCGAGTGCCACAGCACCAGCTCGATCTTCCGCGGCTACTCGATCTTCATGAAGGGCAAGGACCCGCGCGACGCCCACTTCATCACCAGCCGCATCTGCGGCATCTGCGGCGACAACCACGCCACCTGCTCCTGCTACGCGCAGAACATGGCCTACGGCGTGAAGCCGCCGCACCTCGGCGAGTGGATCGTCAACCTCGGCGAGGCGGCCGAGTACATGTTCGACCACAACATCTTCCAGGAGAACCTGGTCGGGGTGGACTACTGCGAGAAGATGGTCGCCGAGACGAACCCGGGCGTCCTCGAACGCGCCAACCGCACCGACGCCCCGCACGCCGAGGCCCACGGCTACAAGACGATCGGCGACATCATGCGGTCGCTGAACCCGTTCACCGGCGAGTTCTACCGCGAGGCCCTGCAGGTCAGCCGCTGGACCCGCGAGATGTTCTGCCTGATGGAGGGCCGGCACGTCCACCCCTCGACGCTCTACCCGGGCGGGGTCGGCACGGTCGCGACCATCCAGCTGATGACCGACTACATCACCCGGCTGATGCGCTACGTCGAGTTCATGAAGAAGGTCGTGCCCATGCACGACGACCTCTTCGACTTCTTCTACGAGGCGCTGCCCGGCTACGAGCAGGTCGGCAACCGGCGCATCCTGCTCGCCTGCTGGGGCTCCTTCCAGGACCCGGAGCACTGCAACTTCGACTACCAGGACATGACCAACTGGGGACGCAAGATGTACGTCACCCCGGGCGTGGTCGTGGACGGCAAGCTCGTGACCACCGACCTGGTCGAGATCAACCTCGGCATCCGGATCCTGCTCGGCTCGTCGTACTACGACGACTGGGAGGGCCAGGAGATGTTCGTCAACACCGACCCGCTCGGCAACCCGGTCGACCGCCGCCACCCGTGGAACCAGCACACCAACCCGCGCCCGCAGAAGCGCGACCTCGACGACAAGTACAGCTGGGTCATGTCGCCGCGCTGGTTCGACGGCAAGGACTACCTCGCCCTCGACACCGGCGGCGGCCCGCTGGCCCGGCTGTGGTCGACCGCGCTGGCCGGCCTGGTCGACATCGGCTACGTGCAAGTCGACCGGCAGCAGCGTGAAGATCAACCTCCCCAAGACCGCCCTCAAGGGTCCGGTCGAGCTGGAGTGGAAGATCCCGCAGTGGAGCAACACGATCGAGCGCAACCGGGCCCGCACCTACTTCCAGGCCTACGCCGCCGCCTGCGCGCTGCACTTCGCCGAGAAGGCGCTCGTCGAGATCCGGGCCGGCCGCACGAAGACCTGGGAGAAGTTCGAGGTGCCGGACGAGGGCATCGGCTGCGGCTTCACCGAGGCCGTGCGCGGCGTGCTCTCGCACCACCTCGTCATCCGTGACGGCAAGATCGCCAACTACCACCCCTACCCGCCGACGCCGTGGAACGCCAACCCGCGCGACAGCTACGGCACCCCGGGCCCGTACGAGGACGCGGTGCAGGGCCAGCCGATCTTCGAGGAGAACGACCGCGAGCACTTCAAGGGCATCGACATCATGCGGACGGTCCGCAGCTTCGACCCGTGCCTGCCCTGCGGCGTGCACATGTACCTCGGCGACGGCAAGCAGCTCGAACTGCTGCACTCGCCGACGCAGTCCGCCGGCGCGGAATGAGCGAGCCGGACCCCGACCGACTGGCGGGCGGCCGGTGAGCGCATCGAGACCCTGCTCGACGCGAGCGCGGCCGGCGGCATCGTCGCCCGCGAGCGGGCCGAGGAACTCGTCCGGCTCGTCGCCGACCTCTACGGCGCCGGGATGGAACGGATGCTCGAGCTGCTGCACGAGCGCGGCCACCTCGACGACGCCACCCTCGACGCCCTCGCCGGTGACGAGTTGGTCTCCGGACTGCTGCTCGTGCACGGCCTGCACCCCTACGGCGTGACCGAGCGGGTCGAGCGGGCGCTCGAGGGCGTGCGCCCCTACCTCGGCTCGCACGGCGGCGACGTCGAGCTGCTCGACGTCAGCACCGACGGGGTCGTCCGGCTGCGGCTGCTCGGCAGCTGCGACGGCTGCCCGTCGTCGTCGGTGACGCTCAAACTCGCGGTCGAGGGCGCGATCGAGGCGGCCGCGCCGGAGATCGTGAGCATCGAGGTCGAGACCCCGAAGACCGGCGGTGTCATCCCGATGGCCTCGCTCTTCTCCCGCCTGGAGACGACCCCCGACACCGGTTCGGCCTGGACGAGCGTCCCCGAGCTGCTCGGACTGACGCCGGGGACGGTCGCCCACGCCACCGCCGGGGCGATGCCGATCGTCGCCTGCCGGGTCGGGACGGACCTGTTCGCGTTCCGCGACACCTGCGCCCGCTGCCACGAAGCTCTCACCGGCGCCACCGTGGCTCGCCGCCTCGGCGGCTCGACCGGCGACGCCGTCCTGACCTGCCCGAGCTGCCGGGCCCACTACGACGTCCGGGCCGCCGGCCGGTGCATCGACGACGACACCCGGCACCTCGAACCGCTGCCCCTGCTCGCCGACGGGGTGACGGTGTCGGTCGCCGTACCGGTGACGGTCCCGGCATGACCCCGGGCGGAGCGCCGCCGCTCGCCGTCCTGCGGCGGGTCACCCGGCCGCGCCCGCAACCGGAACCGGGCGAGCGTTGCGAGATGTGCGCCGCCCCGATCGCCGACGAGCACTCGCACGTCGTCAACCTCGAGAGCCGCGGCCTGATGTGCACGTGCCGCCCGTGCTACCTGCTCTTCACCGACGAGCGGGCCGACCTGCGCTTCCGGGCCGTGCCCGAGCGCTACCTGTCGTTCGGCGCCATCGACGCCCGCGCCTGGGACGAGCTGCAGATCCCGGTCGGGCTGGCGTTCCTGTTCCGCAACTCGGTGCAGGACCGCACGATCGCCTTCTACCCCAGCCCGGCCGGCGCCACCGAATCCGAACTGCCGCTCGAGGCGTGGCAGCGCACCGTCGAGCACAACCCGGAACTCGCCGTGCTGCGCCCGGACGTCGAGGCGCTGCTCGTGCGCCGCACCGACGGCCCCGACGGCTCGTGCCACCTCGTCCCGATCGACGCCTGCTACGAGCTCGTCGGCCGGCTGCGGCTGCTGTGGCGCGGCTTCGACGGCGGCCGGCCGGCCCACGACGCGATGGACGCGTTCTTCGCCCACGTCGCCGCCCGCAGCCGGCCAGCCGAGAGAGTGCCATGAGCGACTACGCGTTCACCGTCGTCGACATCTTCGCCGAGCCCTACGCCGTCGCGCCGCAGCTGACGGCCCGGCTGCGGATCGAGGAGGCGACCGGCCAGACCGTCCACGCCGTCGCCCTCCGTTGCCAGGTGCGCATCGAGCCGCAACGCCGCCGCTACGACCCGGCCGAGCAGGACGGGCTGCGGGGCCTGTTCGGCGAGCGCGACCGGTGGGTCGACACACTCAAGCCGTTCCTCTGGATGCAGTGCAACACCACCGTCCAGGGCTTCACCGGCACGACCGAGACCGACCTCGTCCTGCCCTGCACCTACGACTTCGATGTCGTGGGGTCGCGCTACCTGCACGCGCTCGACGCCGGCACCGTCCCGCTGACCCTGCTGTTCTCCGGCACCGTCTTCACCCGCGGGCCGAACGGCTTCGGCGTGCAGCAGGTCCCGTGGGACTGCGAGGCCCGCTACGACCTGCCGGTCTCGGTGTGGGGCGACATGATGCACTCCTACTTCCCCAACTCGGGCTGGATCCGGCTCGACCACGACGTGCTGGCCGCGCTGGCCGGCTACCGCTCGAAGCACGGGCTGATGACGTGGGAGGAGACGGTCCAGTCGTTGCTCGTGACCAACGATGGGGTGGTCACATGAGCCTCGACCACGTCCGCGAGATCGCCGACGCGGTGCTCTACGAGGGCTACCTGCTCTACCCGTACCGGGCCAGCGCGGGCAAGAACCAGTCGCGCTGGCAGTTCGGCGTGCTCGGCCCGCCGCACGCCGCCCCGGGCAGCTTCAGCGAGGAGCCGGGGATGGCGCTGCAGTGCCTGCTGCGCCCGCGGGACCCGATCGCCACCGTGTCGATCACGTTGCGCTTCCTGCAACTGCAGGTGCGCGAGGTGCAGGCGCTCGAGCCGTCGGGCGCGTACGTCCCCGTCGCCGAGCTTGCCGTCGGCGACCAGCGGCTGCTCACCTGGGACGAGGCGGTCGAGCGCGAGATCACGCTGCCCGACTTCACCCTGGACGGGCCGGTCGAGCACCCGATCGACGTGCCGGCCGGCGAGGACTTCGAGCCGATCACGAACGCCGCCGGCGAACTCGTCGGCCGCATCGCCCGGCGCCGCGCGCACCTCGCCGCCACCCTGCGGGCCAGCTCCGAGGTGGACGACGGCTTCGGCCGGCTCACCGTCCAGGTCGACAACGCCCACCCCGAAACGGTGGACGGCAAGGACGCCGCGATCCGGGTCTCGCTCATCGGCGCCCACGTGCTGCTCGAGGCGCACGACGCCGCGTTCGTCTCGCTGCTCGAACCGCCGGACGAGGCCACCCAAGCCGCCGAGCGCTGCCACCAGCGCCGCTGCTACCCGGTGCTGGCCGGCCGCCCGGGCGCGACCGACGTCATGCTCGGCGCGCCGATCATCCTCTACGACTACCCGGAGATCGCCGAGCAGAGCCCGGGCGCGCTGTTCGACGGCACTGAGATCGACGAGATCCTCACCCTGCGGGTGATGACGATGACCGACGCCGAGAAGGCCGAGGCCCGGGCCACCGACCCGCGGGCGCGCGCGATCATCGACCGCTGCGACGCGCTGTCGCCGGGCGAGCTGCAGCAACTGCACGGCATCCTGCGCGACCCGTCCGGAGCGCGGCCCGACGTCCCGTGGTGGGACCCGGCCGCCGACGCCGCCGTGCAGCCCGACGTCGACTCGGTGCTGATCGACGGCGTGCCGGTGTCGCGCGGCAGCATCGTGCGCGTCCACCCGGCCCGCCGCGCCGACGCCCAGGACCTCTTCTTCGCCGGCCAGCTCGCCCGGGTCACCGCCGTGCTCTCCGACGTCGACGGCGCCGTGCACGTCGCGCTCGTCCTCGCCGACGACCCGGCCGGCGACCTGCACGAGTGGTACGGCCGCTACTTCTACTTCGCCCCGGACGAGCTCGAGCCGCAACCCGACGCCAATCGAGAGGAGATCCGATCATGAAGACGATCGGACGGTTCACCACCCTGGTCGCCCTGGCCGTGGCTGTCGGCGCCGTGATCGTCGGGGTGCAGTCGATCCCCGACGTCAAGCGGTACCTGAAGATGCGCGCGATGTAGCGGAGGACGCCATGACCGAGGAGCGGGTGCTCGTCGCCGGCATCGGCAACCTGTTCCTGAGCGACGACGGCTTCGGGCCGGAGGTCGTGCGCCGGCTCGCAGCGGCCGACGACCTGCCGGCCGCGATCGAGGTCGTCGACTACGGCATCCGCGGTATGCACCTCGCCTACGACCTGCTCGACGGCTACGCCGCGCTCGTCATCGTCGACACGGTCCCGGGCGACGGGCCGCCGGGCGAGATCGTCGTGCTCGAGGTCGGGCCGGGCGATCTCGGCGCCGGCGACTTCGACCCGCACGGCATGGCGCCGGTGTCCGTCCTCGCCGGCCTGAGCCGGCTCGGCGGGACGCTGCCCCCGACCTTCGTGATCGGCTGCCGGCCGGAGACGGTCGAGGACGGCATCGGGCTGTCGGAGGCGGTGGCGGCCGCCGTCCCGCGTGCGCTGGCCGCCCTGCGCACCCTGCTCCGCGAACGGACGGCGGTCTGATCATGTGCTTGGGCATCCCGGGACGGGTCGTGCGCATCCTCGAGGGCAACGCCGGTCAGCTCGCGCTCGTCGACGTACTCGGCGCGCAGCGGCCGATCAACCTCGGCATGCTCGAGGACCCGCACCTCGCGCCCGGCGACTGGATCCTGATCCACATGGGCTTCGCGCTCGAGCGGGTCGACGCGGCCGGGGCCGAGAAGGCGCTGTCCGGGCTGCGCATGATGGGCAGCGGCGAGGACGATGGCGCGCGCACCGCATGACGTGGCCCCGTCATGTGTCTAGGGCTGTCCGGCCGGGTCGTGTCGGTCGAGGACGGCGGTGCCCTCGGCCTGGTCGAGGTCGTCGGGACGCTGCGCCGCATCGACCTGAGCCTGCTCGCCCCGCCCGCCTCGCCGGGCGAGCACGTGCTGATCCACAGCGGCTTCGCGCTGCAGCGGATCTCGGCCGAGTACGCCCGCGAGCTCGAGCGCCAGTTCGGCGGCGTCAGCGCGGACGATCCGCCTCGGCCGGGATGAACGGGCCGAGGATCAGCGACTGGGCGCTCCGCGGCACCTCGCGCGGCACCGCTCGCGGCGGCGGTGTGGCCTGATCCGGCTCCCACCGGTGCGGGTCGTCGGTGAGCCCGATGAGGTACGTGACGGTGCAGTCGAGCGCGCGGGCCAGCTCCGGCAGCTTGGCGACATCGAGCCCGGAGCCGTGCTCCAGGCTGGACAGCGCCCGGTTCGTCGTCGGTAGCCCGCAGCGCGCGAGCCGGGTCACGATCTGCTTCTGGGTCAGCCCGAGGTCGTCGCGCCGGCGGCGCAGCCGTTGCTGGATCAGCGCGTGCCGGGCCGCGATCAGTTCGACACCGTGGGCCTCGATCATCACTCCTCCGGTGGACGCGGGGCCATGTCGGCCAGCGGGTAGATCTCGTAGCGCGCGAAGTTGAAGATCGGCGAGCGGGCCAGCAGTTGCTCGAACTGCTCGTGCGACTCGACGTCGTAGATCCAGGCGCCGCCGTGCGCGCCGACGACGTGGTAGCGGGCGATCAGGCGCCCCTCCCGCTCCAGGGCGGCGCCGTACTCGGGCATCCGGCCGACGGCCTGCGCCATCTCGCGCGACAGGTGCGCGATCTCCATCCGCCACAGCGCCAGGAACTTCACGCGGCTCCCCTTCGCTCGCCGGCCAGCCGGGCATTCGTCGCGCGCAGCTGGGCGGCCGTCCAGCGCTGCAGCTCGGCGCGATCGGCGGCGGCCAGGCGATCACAGACCCAGTCCCAGTGCAGGGCGAGCCACTCCCCCGGCACCGGGTCGACGAAGCCCCGCCCGTCGATCGTGAGCCGCGCCCGCTCCTCGGCCGGCGGCGCCAGGCCGAGCTGGCAGCCGTCCCAGGTGAGCCGGCGCGAACGCACGACCACGTACTCACCGTCGACGGCCAGTACGAACCCCCAGCGGATCCGGCAGTTGTCGAGGACGGTCAGCGGCCGGGTGGACGCCGCCCCGAGCAGCCGCGACCACGGGTAGATCCCGAAGACGTGGAAGCCATGCGTCGCGGTCACCTCGGGCAGCAGGTCGGGTGTGAGGTGCCGCCAGTACGCGCCGGCCTGCGCGCCGATGTAGTCGAGCAGCCGGGCCGCGAACGCGTCCCGGTCGATCGCGTCGAGCAGCGGACCACCCGTCCAGTAGGCCCGGACGACCCGCTCGTCCAGCGGGTCGCCGATGCCGGCGGCCTCGGCCAGCAGCGCGAGGTAGGGCCACGCGCCGGAGAAGCGGCGGGCGATGGCCGCGACGTCGGCGTCGGTCGAGCCGGTCGCGCCCAGTTCGAACAGCGTCGCCGACTCCCGCGGCCCGCAGTAGCCGAGGTCGTTCGGCGCGAAGGCGTAGCGGGCGAACAGCCGCTCCCCTTCGGCCCTCCTCGCCCCCGTCACGTCGCCCTCGCTTTCCGCTCAGCAGATCCGCGGCAGCTGCTCACCGAGCGGCGTGTCCACCACCCGGGTGCCGCCGAACGAGGTCCGGGCGACCACCATCCCCGGGTGCTCGTCGACGCACTCGCCGATCACCGCGGCCTCGGCGCCCAGCGGGTGCGCGCGCATCGCGGCCAGCACGGCGTCGGCCGACTCCCGCGGCACGAACGCGACCAGTTTGCCCTCGTTGGCCACGTACATCGGGTCGAGGCCGAGCAGCGCGCAGGCGTTAGCCACCTCGGGCGGTACCGGGATCGACTTCTCGACCAGCCGCACCCCCACGCCGGCGGTGGACGCGATCTCGTTGAGCGACGTCGCCAGCCCGCCCCGGGTCGGGTCCCGCAGCACGTGCACGTCGTTCGTCACGGCGAGCATCGCGGCGACGAGCGGGTGCAGGGCGGCGCTGTCGGTGCGGATCTCGGTGCCGAACTCGAGGCCCTCGCGCACGCTCATGATCGCGATCCCGTGCACGCCGATCGCGCCGCTGACGATGATCACATCCCCGGCCGCGGCCCGCTGCGGGCGGATGTCCACACCGTCCGGGATCAACCCGACCCCGGCCGTGTTCACGTAGACCTGGTCGCCGTGCCCGGAGTCGACCACCTTGGTGTCGCCGGTGACGATCGCGACCCCGGCCTGCTGCGCCGCCGTCCCCATGTCGTGCGCGATCCGCCCGACGACGGCGACGTCGGTCCCCTCCTCGAGGATGAAGCCGGCCGAGAGGTGGCTCGGCACCGCGCCGACCATGGCCAGGTCGTTCACCGTCCCGTTCACCGCCAGGTGACCGATGGACCCGCCGGGGAAGAACAGCGGGCGCACCACGAACGTGTCCGTCGAGAACGCCGAGCCGGGCACCGCCGAGGGAGAAGACCGCCGCGTCGCTCGTCCCGGCGTCGGCCCGGTTGCCGAACGCCGGGACGAACAGGTGGTCGACCAGCTCGGCCGACATCTGCCCGCCCCCGCCGTGCCCCATCACGACCGTGGGACTGTCGCGCAGCGGTACCGGACAGGTCCAACCGTCGAAGTCGAGGGACCGCACTGCCTCAGCCAAGGGAGGCCACCTCCCTCGGCGTGGCCTCGAGCCGCCGGTAGAGGTAGTAGGCGGCGCAGGCGCCCTCGCTCGACACCATCGTCGCGCCGAGCGGGTTGCGCGGCGTGCACTCCTTGCCGAACGCGGCGCACTCGTGCGGCTTGATGAAGCCCTGCAGCACCTCGCCGCTGCGGCACACGGTCGACTCCGCGGTGTCGATGCCGCTGACCGAGAAGCGGTACTCGGCGTCGAACTCGCGGTACTTCGGCGCGAGCCGCCAGCCGCTGGAAGGGATCACGCCGATGCCGCGCCAGCCGCGGTCGGTGACCTCGAAGACGTCGGCCAGCAGCTGGCGGGCGGCCGGGTTGCCGGTCGGCGGCGCCGCCCGCGGGTAGGCGTTGTCGAGGTACGCCTCGCCCGCCTCCAGCTGGTGGACGGTGCGCCGGATGCCCTCGAGGATGTCCAGCGGCTCGAAGCCGGTGACCACGATCGGCACGTTGAACCGCTCGACCAGCGGTGGGTACTCGGCCGTGCCCATGACGCTGCAGACGTGGCCCGCGGCCAGGAACGCCTGCACCCGGCAGGTGGGCGACTGCATGATCGCCTCGATCGCCGGAGGAACCCGGACGTGCGAGACCAGCATGCTGAAGTTCCGGATGCCGAGGCGCTTCGCCTGGTACACCGTCATCGCGTTCGGCGGCGCCGTGGTCTCGAAACCGATGCCGAAGAAGACGACCTCCCGCTCGGGGTTCTCGCGGGCGATCTTGAGCGCGTCGAGCGGGGAGTAGACGACGCGCACGTCGCCGCCGCCGCTCTTGATCCGGAACAGGTCGCGGCCGCTGCCCGGCACCCGCAGCATGTCGCCGAACGAGCAGAAGATGACATCCGGACGGGACGCGATCTCCAGCGCCTTGTCGATCAGCTCCAGCGGCGTGACGCAGACCGGGCAGCCGGGGCCGTGGATCATCTCGACCTGATCGGGGATCAACTGGTCGATCCCGTGCCGGATGATCGAGTGCGTCTGCCCGCCGCACACCTCCATGATCGACCAGGGTTGGGTCACGGTGGCATGGATATCGTCGAGCAGCCGCTTGGCCAGCTCCGGATCGTTGAACTCGTCGATGTACTTCATGGGGTTCCCTCCGCGCCGGACTCCTTGGCGGCCCGCGCCCACGGGTCACCGAACTCCATCTCCATCTCGCCCAGCTGCTCGAACAGCGCGAGGGTCTCCAGGGCCGACTTCTCGTCCAGCCGCTGCAGGGCGAAGCCGACGTGCACGATCGCGTACTCGCCGACCTCGATGTCGGGCACGAACTCCAGGCAGACGTCCTTCACGACGCCGCCGAAGTCGACGTTGGCCATCCGGGTGCCGTCCTTGTCCCAGACCTCCAGCACCTTGCCGGGTACCGCTAGGCACATGTGGTTCTCCTTCGTTCGATCCGGGCGCCGATGACGACCTGCCCCAGCGCGAGGCCGGCGTCGCTCGGCGGGACGAGGCGGTGGCGCAGGACCCGGAAGCCGTTCCGCTCGAGCCGGTCGACGCACAGGGTCGTCAGGACGGCGTTGAGGAAGACGCCGCCGGACAGCGCGACGGTGTCGAGGCCGGTGCCGTCGCGGAGCAGCCGGGCGAGGTCGGCGACAAGGTCGGCCACGGCGAGGTGGAAGCCGGTGGCGATGACGGCCGGGTCGGTGCCGGCCAGCACGTCGGCCGCGACCGCCGCGATGACCGGACGCGGGTCGGCCTCGAGCGCGCCGTCGTCGCCCGCCTGCGCGAAGGCGTAGCGGCGCTCGCCGGTGGCGACGGCGTCGCGCGCCAGCGCCTCGAAGAGCATGGCCGCCTCGGCCTCGTAGGCGACCCGGTGGCAGACGCCGGCCAGCGACGACACCGCGTCGAAGAGCCGCCCCATGCTGGAGGTGGGGGCGCAGCTCAGGCCCGTCTGCAGCTGCCGGGCCAGCACGCTGCGCTCGGTGGCCGAGCAGGCGGCGACGCTGGGCAGCCCCGGATCCCACTCGACCCCGGCCGCGTGCAAGTGCGACAGCGCCATGCGGCACGGGTTGCGCACGCCGGCGTCGCCGCCCGGCAGCCAGGTGTAGCGCAGGTGCGCGGCCCGCTCGTACCCGTCGTAGTCGGCGACCAGCACCTCGCCGCCCCACACCGCGCCGTCGTCGCCGTAGCCGGTGCCGTCGAAGGCGAAGCCGATCACCCGGTCGCCGCCGTCGTGGCCGTTCTCGGCCATCGCCGACGCGATGTGCGCGTGGTGGTGCTGCACGTGCTGCAGGGACGGCGCGTGTGCGGCCGCCCAGGCCGAGCTGCGGTAGGCCGGGTGCCGGTCGGCCACGACGACCTCGGGCGAGACGCCGGCGATCGCTTGCAGGTGCGTGGTGGCGCGCTCGAACGCCTGCAAGGTCGCCAGGTCGTCCATGTCGCCGACGTGGGCCGACAGCCAGGCGTAGCCCCCCTCGGCGACGCAGAAGGTGTTCTTGAGGTCGCCGCCGACGGCGAGCGCGGGCCGGACCGGCACCGGCAGGGCCACCGGCATGGGCGCGTAGCCGCGGGAGCGCCGGACCGGGAGCACGCTGCCGCCGGCCACCCGCACCACCGAGTCGTCGCACGGCACCCGGATCGGCCGGTCGTGGCCGAGCCACGCGTCGGCGAGGGTGGCCAGCCGCTGCCGGGCCTCGCCGTCGTCGGTGACGATCGGCTCGCCGGCCAGATTGCCGCTGGTCATGACGAGGACGGGCAGCTCCGGCCCGTCCAGGAGCAGGTGATGGACGGGCGTGTAGGCGAGCATGACGCCGAGGTCCGGCCGTCCGGGCGCGACCGCGTCGGCCACGACCAGTTGCGGGTCGGGCCGCTTGGCCAGCAGGACGACCGGACGACGGGGGTCCTCGAGCAGCGCCCGCTCGGCCGGCGAGACGGTAGCGATGAGCTCGGCGGTGGCGGCGTCGGCGACCATGACGGCGAACGGCTTGTCGCCGCGGTCCTTGCGCTTGCGCAGGCCGGCGACGGCCGCCCCGTCGGTGGCGTCGCAGGCGAGGTGGTAGCCGCCGAGGCCCTTCACGGCCACGACCGCGCCGGCCGCGAGCAGCGCTCTGGCCGCCGCCAGGGCGTCGTCGCCGTCCACATCGTCCTCGCCGGGGCGGGCCAGGGTGAGGGTCGGGCCGCAGTCCGGGCAGGCGATGGTCTGGGCATGGAAGCGGCGGTCGCCGGGGTCGGCGTACTCGGCCGCGCAAGTGGCGCACAACGGCAGTTCGGCCATCGTGGTCGCCGGCCGGTCGTAGGGCAGGTCGACGACGATGGTGAAGCGGGGCCCGCAGTTCGTGCAGCTGATGAACGGGTGGCGGTAGCGGCGGTCGTCCGGGTCGGCCAGCTCGGCCCGGCAGTCCGGACAGGTGGCGATGTCGGGCGAGACCAGCGTCCGGGCCGGGCCGCCCTGCGAGTCGCGGATGACGAAGCCGGTGCCGCCGCGCACGGGGATCGGCGTCCGGTCGACGCCCTCGATGCGGGCCAGCGGCGGGGCGCGGGAGACCAGCCCGGCGGCGAAGCCCCCGAGCGCGTCCGGCGCCCCCTCGACCTCGATGACCACCCCGTCGCCGGTGTTGCCGACCTCGCCGCCGAGCCCGAATTCCCGGGCCAGGGCGTAGACGAATGGGCGGAAACCGACGCCCTGGACCAAGCCGTGCACGGCGAAGCGCTCCCGGCTGCGAGAGGTCTCGATCCGCACTGGCTCACCGTCCGATCTGAATCAGACGAACATCCCGAACGTACCCCGGCCGGGGCAATCGCGCAGTCCCCGGGCGCACCTTGATCAAAATTTCGGCCCGGTCCGCCATGAACGACACGCCGAAGCACCCCACCCCCCGAATTACGGGCTTTTCATGCCGTGAGGCCATACTGGGCCAAGCACCAACACCAACGAACAGAGGAGACCTCGTGAACCGCAAGGAACTGGTGGCTGCGGTCGCCGACGCCGCCGACCTGGAGCAGAAGACGGTCGACGCCGTGCTGCGCGCCCTCCAGTCCACGCTCGAGGGCGCCGCGCGCAGTGGCGAGAAGGTCAGCGTCCCGGGTTTCTTCGCCCTCTCGGTCGGCGACCGTGCCGCCCGCGAAGGCCGCAACCCGGCCACCGGGGAGACCATCAAGATCCCCGCCGCAAAGACCGTCAAGCTCGCTGCCGGCAGCGCCCTCAAGGACGCCGCCAACGAGAAGTAACACCCCCACTAGGCGACACGGCCCGGCTCCCGATCAAGGGGGCCGGGCCGTTCCGCGTTCTGAGGCCCGGTCCGGGCTGGTCCAGAACCATGTGCTGCGCAGTCCGGGGCTGCCCGCAAACTCGCTCCCCGGGCGTGTCGCCGAGACACGCCCGGGGAGCGTAAACGCGGGCAGCCCCGGACTGCGCGACACCCAACTCCCGACCTCCGCGACACGGCCCGATGTGCATAAACGCGGGCAGCCCCGGACTGCGCGACACCCAACTCCCGACCTCCGCGACACGGCCCGATGTGCATAAACGCGGGCAGCCCCGGACTGCGCGAGAGCACTGCCTGGCCCGCGCCGCGGCCCGACGATCAGGCCTTCGTCGACGACCCGGACGAGCTCGGCTTGGTGGCCGGCGAGGACGGCGTCGTCGAAGGGGTGGGCGTCGGACTCGGCGTCTTCGACGGGTCCGGCGCCGGCCCCTTCTTCAGCGCGTCGGCGATCGCCTTGTTCCACGACGCGAGGTCGTGGTTGATCGACTTGCCGTTGACGAGGATGGTCGGCGTCCCGGTCACGCCCTTCTTCGACGCCGCATCGGTCATCGCCGCCACCAGCGACTTGTGCTGCTGGCTCGTCACGCACGTGTCGAACGTCGTCAGCTGCGCCCCGGAGATACCGGCCGCCGAGGCGTACGCGATCAGTTGCGCGTCGGTCCGTCCGCTACCGGACTCCGGCGGCTGCACCTGCTTGCCCTTGAAGTCGCCGAACAGGATGTTGTGGTACTTGATGAAGGTCTCGACCGAGATGTCGGAGGCGCAGATCGCCGCGTTCGCCGCCCGGGTCGGGTAGTTGTGGTTCGACGCGCTGTCCAGGATCGCGATGTTGTGGAAGCGCACCTGGGCCTTGTTCGCCCGCACGTCCTGGTCGAGCTGCGCGTGCACGTCCTTCTCGAAGTTCAGGCAGTTCGGGCACTGGAAGTCCTCGTAGACGTCCACCGTGGCCGCGGCCTTCTTGCCGAAGACGATGCCGTTGTTCACCGTCGCGTTGGTCGCGGTCAGCGACCCGGTGATCTTGGCCCGGTTCGCCTGCACGCCGATGCCGATGAGCCCGATCAGCACGATCACGGCTCCCATCGAGGCGTTCAGCCACAGCGCCCGCTCACGGGCCGCCTTGCGCCGCGCCTCCAGCATCGCGTTGTACTTGCGGCGGCCCTGGTCGGTGCGCATCCGCTTGGCCGACGGCGCCTCGACGTTGTCGTTGCGGGCGAGGTAGGCCTCGACCGAGACCTTCGTGTACGACCACACGCCCAGGTACGCCGACAGCACCAGCAGTCCGGTGTCGCGCAGGATGTCACGCAGGTAATGGGTCGGCCCGGTGATCGTCCCGCCGCCGCCGAAGCAGCCGCAGTCGAGGCGCAGGCCGCGGGCGGATGCCTGGATCACGCCGATCAGGAAGACCACGAACAGCAGCGCCGAGAAGATCGCCGCCAGCCGGACGGCGACGCCCAGGATCAGCAGCACGCCGATCGAGAACTCGAAGACCGGCAGCCCGTAGCCGATCGCCTTCGACAGCCACTCCGGCGTCGCGTCGTAGGCCCGCACCGCCTGCACGAACTTGCGCGGCGACTGCATCTTCTCCCACGACGCCCAGATCCAGACCACGCCCAGCGCAATCCGCACGACAGCGCCCAGCCAAGGACGGACCCGCACCCAGTTCTCGTTCACAAGTCGCGATTGTGCCTGAGTCCCGTCGTCACGTCCCATGCACCACGACCTTGAGGTCGTGTTCCATCGCCTCTTGCTCATTCGTGCTTTGCAGGAATGTGACGCGCGCGTAGTCGTCCGGGCCGTAGAGCAGCGCCTGGGCGGAGTGTGTCTGCCCGCCGTCCGTGGCCACCGTGATGTGGGCCGCCGCCTGGGCCGCGTTCACCTCGGTCTGGCTGCCCCGCAGGCCGACGAACGTGGCCTTCGAGCCGCCGGAGAAGTTGCTCAACCACTTCGCGATCACCGGCCCGGTGTCGTGCTTCACGTCGGTCGAGACGAAGACGACGTAGGTCTTGGCCGAGATCGACGCCGGGACCTTCTTCAGCGCGATCCCGATGTCGGCCATCGTCTCCGGGCACACGTCCGGGCAGTTCGTGTACCCGAAGTAGAGGAACGTCGGGTGCCCGGCCGTCCGCGAGCCGAAGGCGAACGTCTTGCCGCTGGTGTCGGTCAGCGTGAACGACGGGCGGGGCTGGGCCGGGTCGAGGCCGGCGCCGAGGTACGGGCCGGCCTGGTTCTGCCCGTTGAGCTCCGAGGTCTTCGGCTTGGGCGAGCCGCTCGAGCAGCCGGCCAGGACGAGCACGAGCAGGGCCAGGGCCGCGGGCAGGACGCGCTTCACGAAGGAACTCCTCACGAGGACGGGACGGGGGCGCCGGCGGCGATCACCGGCGCGGTGATGTCGATGGAGCCGGCCTCGGCGAAGTCGAGTTCCAGGTCGACGTGCTGGCCGGGTTTCAGCGTGCCGTACAACTGCTCGATCATGACGTGCCCGCGGCCGGTCGACAGGGTCAGGTGCCCGTGGGCCGGGATCACCGCGCCGTTCGGGGCCGGGGTCATCGAGCCGTTCGCGCCGACGGTGTGCAGCACCGCCGTCGCGCCGGCGCCGGATTCGACGCTCAGCAGCCGGTCGGGGCGCGCGGTCGTGTTGTAGACGGTGAAGTACGCGGCCGCTGACTGCGTCGGCGGCACCGGGGCCCGCACGTACCCGCCGGTGACCACGATCGGGTTGGCCGTCGACGTGATGTCGCCGGTCGCGGGGGTCGGCTGCGGCATCGCGCCGCGGATCAGCCCGGCCGCCCCGACGGCGGCAACCACGACCCCGCCGGCCAGCGCCGGCCACGGCAGCCTCATGTCCGGCTCCGGGCCCGGGTGACCAGGGCCAGGCCGAGCGCCCCGGCCGCGACCACCAGCGCGATGATCGACAGCACGACCGGGCCGGTGTTGCTCGCCGCCTTCGGCGCGGCCGTCGCGGGGTCGGACGCCGCGGGGGCGGACGCCGCGGGGCCGGACGCCGCGGGGCCGGCCGCGGCGGCGAGTTCGAGCACCGGGGCCGGGTTCTGCGGCTCGACGTCCGACCCCGGCGCGGCGGTCTCGATCCACCTCGTCACCGACCCGTCGCGGTACATCTGCAACGCCTTGAACGTCAGCGAGGAGGCCTTGGGCAGCTGCCCGGCGATGATCGTGAACGAGCCGAACTCGCCCGGCTTGATGCCGTTGCCGGCCGTGGCCTTCCAGGTGATCTCCGAGACGGCGCTGGTGATGTCGCCGTCGTCGGTCTTGATCGGCGTGGCGAGCTGGGTCGTCTTCTGCGTGTGCGTCCACCCGGGGATCGCGGCCACCTCGACCGACGCGATCGGGTGGTCGGTCGGCAGTGCGACTGTGACGCCCACCGTGTCGACGTCCTTCTCCACCGGCACCCGGAAGGTGATCTCCTGGTCGCTGCCGCCCGACGTCGCGCCGGGCGCGGTGACGGTCACGTGGGCGAGCGCCGGGCCGGCCAGGGCCAGCAGGGCCGCGAACGCGGCGGTCAGGAGCAGGGCCAGGCGCTTCATGGGGGTCCTCTCAGTGCAGGTGGATCGAGACGTTGGTGGTCGTGGCGTCGAACGTGGACGTGGTGACGACGAGGTCGATCTCCCACGTGCCCGCGACCGGCAGCGTGCTGCTGCCGTCGTAGAGGCCGCGGCCCTCACGGGTCAGCTTGATCGTGAGCGGGCCGATCTCCTTCTGCTTCTGCGTCGCGGTGGCGGTGATCGATGTCGGGGTCACGCCCGAACTCAGCGCGACGGTGAGGTTCACCGGCCCGTGGGTGCCCGGATCGGCGCTCACCGTCACGGTCCGGCCGCCGCCGAGCGGGGCCGTCGCCGAGACCGGCTTGCGGTAGGAGGCGGCCAGGGCCTCCTTGCCCCGCGGCTCGGCGACCAGCAGCCCGGTCAGGGCGAGGACGAGGAAGGCGAGCAGGGCCTCGACGTAGACCGAGCGCCGAAGCCGCTCGACCTCGACGTCCTCGTCGATCTCGCCCTCGTCCTCGTCCGCGTCCGCGTCGTCGAGGACGTCGGTATCGGTCATCGCGTAGGCGACCGTGCGCCGGTGCACCATCCGCCGGGCGAGTGACGCGACGCCGACGATCGCCGCGAGCAGCGCCACCTTGGCCACGACGAGCAGCCCGTAACCGGTGGTGAAGATCGCGTCGACGGTGCCGATGCCCCGCAAGGCCGAGTAGGTGCCGGTGGCGGCCACGACGGCGATCGCGACCAGCGCCACCCGGGAGAAGACCGGCAGGACGTCGTGCAGCTCGTCCGGTTCGCGCCGCGGCAGCACCGCCCGCAGCAACATGATCAGCCCGCCGAGCCAGGTGGCCATGGCCAGGATGTGCAGCATGTCGTCCGCGGTCGACAGCCAGGCCGGCGACGTGGTCGCGGCGTGCCCGGCGCCGGAGAAGGTCCAGGCGACGCCGACGAACAGCGCGCCGCTTGCCGCCTCCCACCGGGCCGGGCGGGCGTCCGGCTGCAGCGAGCGGGCCAGCAGCAGCGCGATCGCGCCCAGCAGGAGCAGGCGCAGGCTGTGCAGCTGCCCGTAGTCGGTGTGCAGGGTGTCGTCGATGGCCGAGCCGGAGAAGAGCCGGCCGAGCCCGCTGCCGGCCGAGTACGGGCCCTGCATCAGCAGCTCGAGAACGGCGCCGAGCGCGGCGGCGAGCCAGCCGCCCCACACGAGCCGGCGGGCCTGGCGGTCGTCGCGACCGGCCGGCCAGACGGTCAGCAACAGCCACGCGCCGGCGAGCAGGGCGATGCCCGAGTAGGAGAGCCAGCGGCTGACCGCGAACAGCTGCGAGATCCCCGGGGCGGCGCTCGTCGTGGCGCTGACGCTGCCCCGCACGAGCGGGCCGTTGCCGACGACGAACCGGATCGTCCCGGCCACCGGGTGCGAGTCGGCCGACACGACCCGGAAGCTCGCGGTGTACGTGCCGTCGCCGAGTCCGGTCTTGAGCGTGTCGGCGACCTTGCCGGCGTGGCCGCCCGGGTGGAACGCGGCGCCGGCGTCGACCCGCCGCCCACTCTGGTCGGTCACGTGCAGGTAGCCGACGCCGCCGAGCCCGACCGACTCGCTGAACGTGACGGTGACCTGGTGCGGAGCGGCGTTGAGCCGGCTGCCGTCGGCGGGGTCGGAGGCGACGACCGACGCGTGGGCCGACGCCGGGCCGGCGAGCAGCAGGCCGAGGCCGAGCAGCCCCGCGACCAGGGCAAGGAGTCGCCTCACGCGACGGTTCGCAGAGAGTCGGGGCCGTCGTCGCGGTTGCGGCCGGCGCTGAACCGGCCGGGTGGCAGCGCCCGCTCGGCCCGGTCGAGCCCGAGGAGCAGCAGGAGCCCGAGCAGCGCGACGACGTGCGTGGCCAGCCGGTCGGCACTGACCGTCCCGGCCGCGAAGTCGCGCGCCGACAGCGCGCCGAGCACGACCAGGAACGTCACCAGCAGCGGGATCAGCCCGGCCGCCCGCCGCGGCACCGACGCGACCGCGACGAAGGCGGCGCCGATCGCGAGGTTCCAGGCCGCCGCCTCGTGGGCGCTGTGCACGGACATCGCCATCCCGATGCTGTGCCCGGTCAGGGCCGGCACGCCGATCCCGAGCTGCACGAGGCCGACCGTGGCCAGCGCGATGCGCAGCAGGTGACGCCGGCGCAGCACCCGCCGGGTCGGCAGCGCGATGCGGTCGGTGATCGCGTCGGACAGATCGGGCACCGGCTGCACGGAAAGCCGCGAACGCCGGGTGATGCGCGCGGCCGCCTCGGCCCATCCGGCACAATCGGAGCAGGACGCGAGGTGGGCGTCGAGCGCGGAGGCGGCCAGCCCGAGCGGCTCGCCGTCCAGCCGCGCGGACACCGCCTCCCGGAACCGTCCACAGCTCACGCTCGAATTAGTCGGTTGGGATGGGCTGCTGGTTCCCGCAGTGCTGTGACTCACAGATTGGCCCGCATGGACGACTTCGATGAGCTGACCCAGGTCGCGCTGCGCGCGCGCCGGGGCGACGCCGCCGCAGCCGCCGTGTTCGTCCGGGCCACCCAGGCCGACGTGTGGCGGCTGTGCGCGCACCTCGGCTCGGCCGCCACGGCCGACGACCTGACGCAGGACACGTACGCCCGCGCGTTCGCGTCCCTGGACAAGTTCCTGGGCCGGTCGTCGGCCCGCACCTGGCTGCTGTCGATCGCCCGGCGGGTCTGCGCCGACGCCGTCCGCTCGGCCCAGCGCGAGCGCCGCGTCGGGCGGCCGCCCGCCCGGACGGTCGAGGATCCGGCCGGCTCGGTCGCCGTGCGGGCGCTCGTGGCCGGTTTGGAGCCCGAGCGGCGGGAGGCGTTCGTCCTCACCCAGATCGTCGGGCTCTCCTACGCCGAGGCCGCCGATGTGTGCTCGTGCCCGGTGGGGACGATCCGCTCCCGGGTGGCGCGGGCCCGGGCCGACCTGGTCGACGCGCTGGGCGGTCAGGAGCGGGGCGGTCAGTCCCGGACGGGCACGGCCTGAGCGTCCTTCACGGCCTTGGTCACGAAGTGCTCGGCCACGAACGACATCGTCGGGATCGTCCCGGCCAGCATCACCAGCGCGTAGCGGGGCAGCGGCCAGCGCAGCCGGAAGCCGAGCATCGCGGTGACGATGACGTAGCTGAAGTAGCACCAGCCGTGGGCGATCCAAAGGTAGCCGGTGCCGGGTTCCATGTGCAGGTCGGTGGCGTACTTCAGGATCAGCGCCACGCAGCCGGAGAGCAGGATGACGCCGGTCAGGAACGCGAGGAACCGGTAGGCCTTGAGCAGCCCGCCCGCCGCCTGGACCTGGGCCGACGTGACCGGCGGCTGGCGGTGGTCGAGCAGCATGCGGCCTCGGTTCGGGTCGCTCATTGGGCGTCCTCCGCGTCCTTGGCCGCCAGCTCGGCGAGGTAGTCGTTGTACGCCGCGAGCTGCGGGTCGTCGCTGGGCTGCGGCGTCGTCGGCATGACGTAGCGACGGTAGGCGACGGGGGCGTCGTCGGCGGCGGCGGGCTCAGCCGGTGTTGGGTTCGTCGCCTCGCCCGCCGCCTGGGCCCGGCGCTGCGCGGCGTCGCGGACGATGCGCCACCAGAAGAAGAGCGCGAACGCGCTGAACAGCCACCACTGGATGGTGTAGCCGAAGTTCTGGACGTTGAAGTGCTTGGACTCCGACACGTGCAGCTGCCAGCGGCCGAGCAGGATCATCGTGACGACGGCGGCGACCGTGAACAGGTGCAGCACGAGCCAGCCCGGTCGCAGGGCGAAGGAGTACTTGCGCGGCACCGCTCAACGGTACGTCGCCGCGGGGCCGGTCCGCCCGGCCGGTCAGCTCGGCTTGGGAGGTCGCCCGGCCGGCCGGCCCGAAATGGGGGGACGGCTCGACTAACCTGCCCGCATGACGGGCTTCCACCTCGCCCAGGTGAACATCAGCCGGCTGCTCGCGCCGCTCGACTCGGCGTTGCTGGCCGACTTCGTCGCCGCCCTGGAGCCGGTGAACGCCGTGGCCGACACCGGAGGCATTCACGCTCCGCACACCCTTCCCACCGCCGGGCGCGGTCGAGGTCACCCCGGACGACCGGAGCTGCACAGTCTGACTAACCGATCCGCAGGGCCCGCTGCAGCAGGCGGGTGAGTTCGCCCCGCTCGCTGCTCGACAGTGGCGACAGCAGCCGGCTCTGCGCCGACCGGAGCTCGGTGTCGAGCCGGCCGAGCAGGCGGCGGCCGGTAGCCGTCAGGGTGACGACGTTGCGCCGCCGGTCGGCCGGGTCCCGCTCCCGGGCCACGAGTCCCTGGCCGGCGAGGGCATCGACCCAGCGCACGATGTCGCTGCGGTCGAGGCCGCTGCGCTCGCCCAGCTGCGTCTGATTGGACGGGCCGAACTGCTCGAGCGAGGCGAGCAGCGAGTACTGGCTGCGATGCAGGTCGTGCCGGGCCAGGACCTCCCCCACCACCCGCCGGGCCTCGATCGAGAGCTGCCCGAGCAGCCAGCTCGGCAGCGTGCGCAGCCGGTCGGGGGCGTTGTCGCGATCCACGACGAAGACACTAGCGCGGACGGTGGGCATTGCCTATCGTTGCAATTTACCTACTATTGATATTTCCAATGAAAGGAAGTGCCCATGAACCTCACCGACCTCATCGACCGCGCGGAGATCGAGCGGGCCGTCTCCACCCTCGGCCGCTGCCTCGACGAACGCCACTTCGACGGCCTGCGCGATCTCTTCACGACGGACGCGTCCGTGGAGACCCCGGGCGGCACCGCAGCGGGCCACGACGCCCTTGTCGAGCAGGCCCGCCGTCGCCACACTGCAGCCACGGGCATCCAGCACGTGATCACCAACCTGCTGGTCGATCTCGACGGCGACACCGCCCAGGTGCGGGCGAACCTGCTCGTCGCCTTCGCCGAGGCGGGCCCGCTGGACCCGGCACCGTTCGTCCTCGGCGAGGTCTACCGGTTCGCCTTCATCCGGACCCCGCACGGCTGGCGCATCGCCGGGATGTCCAGCACGCCGACCTGGACCCTCAACCGTCCCGAGCAGATCGCGCTGAGCGCGTAGGCATTCGAACGCCCGTTTGATACGGCTGACGGGCATGACGGCCGCCGCCTTCCAGGCCTCGCTGCTCGACTGCGCCCCTCGGTCGAGGTCGGTCGCCTCGCAGGCAGCGTCCGGCGCACCGAGCTCGCCGAGGGCGCGTGGGTCGACATCCGACCGCGCTGGATCTCCGGGGCCGACACCCTGTTCGAGCGGCTGCACGAGGTCGTGCCGTGGCACGCCGAGCGCCGGCCGATGTACGACCGGGTGGTCGACGTCCCCCGCCTGCTCAGCTTCTACGACGAGCAGCAGCCGCTGCCCGACCCGGCGCTGGTCGCCGCGAAGGCCGCCCTCGACGAGTACTACGGCCCCGAACTCGGCGAGCCCTTCGCCACCGCCGGGCTCTGCCTCTACCGCGACGGCCGGGACAGCGTGGCCTGGCACGGCGACCGCATCGGCCGCGGCAACACCCACGACACGATGGTCGCGATCATCGTGCTCGGCGCGCCGCGGGCGCTGCTGTTGCGCCCGCGCGGCGGCGGCAGGCCGACGATCCGCACGACCTCGGCCACGGTGACCTGCTGGTGATGGGCGGCTGCTGCCAGCGCACCTGGGAGCATGCGGTGCCGAAGACGGCGAAGCCGGTCGGGCCCCGCATCAGCGTGCAGTTTCGCCCCCACAACGTGCGCTGAACGCCGGTCAGGGCGCTGACGCCGGTCGCTGCGAGAAGAGCACGCGCTGCATGTAGGACGTGTCGCAGTACTCGGTGACGTCCTCGATCAGCCCGTCGACCACGTGGAAGACGACCGCGTAGTCGTTCGAGTACTCGGCGCCGCCGCGGGCCCGGGCCTCGCTCGTCCACTCGGCCACCGCGTACTCGCCGTCGGCGATGATCCGGTGCAGCGTCTGCGCCACCGGCGCCAGCGGATCGAGCGTCGCCACCACCTGGGCCAGGAAGCCGTCGATGATGTCCTCCGGGCCGGTCCAGACGCCGGCCACCGGCAGATCGCCGCGGATCGTCCAGGTCGCCTCCGGGGCGAAGCTCGCCCGCACCGCATCGAGGTCACCGCGTTGCAGCGCGGCCACGTAGTCGGCCACCACCTGTCGAGTCGCTTCGGTCATGGCGGAGTTCCTTTCAGGTCAGGGTAAGGACGGCGTTGCCGCGCACCCGGCGGCCGCGCAGGTCGTCGATGACGCGGGCCGTGTGCTCCCACGGCAGGCGGGTCCCGATCTCGGGGTGCAGCCGGCCGTCGGCGACGAGCCGGACGAGGGTCGCGAGGTCGGCCGCCTGCGGCCGGTCGCTCTCGGTGTGGACGAACTGGGTGATGGGCGCGCCGGCCGTTGCGTCGATCCAGTCGAAGAAATCGATCTTGACCGGCTGCCGGCTCGCCTGACCGAACCAGATGATCAGGCCGTCCGGACGGGCCTTGCGCCGGGCGACCGAGAAGGTCTCGCCGCCGACCGACTCGAACACCACGTCGAAGCGCCCCGGCGCGTCCCCGACCTCGGCCACGACCTGGGCGCCGAGGGCGGTCAGCAGCTCGCCCCGCGTCGACACCGCCACGACCTCGGCCCCGCTCGCCACGGCCAGTTCGGTGACGTAGTGTCCGACGCCGCCGCTCGCGCCGGTGATCAGCAGCCGGTTGCCGAGCAGCGAGCCGGCCCGGCGCAGCAGCCGCACGGCGGTCAGCCCGGCCAGCGGCAAGGCCGCCGCGACGTCGGTCGGCACGTCCCCGGGCAGCTCGACGAGGTCGGCCGCCGGTACCGCCACCCGCTCGGCCCAGCCGGACGCGGGCGGGTGGCCCACGACCCGGGAACCGACCGGCGGCCCGCTGCCGTCGGCGGCCGCCGCGACCACCCGCCCGGCGATGTCCTTGCCCGGCCGCCAGCCGGGGGCCGGGTGCTCGAGCAGGAACGTCTCGCCCCGGTTGACCGAGAAGGCCTCGACGGCCACCACCGCCTCGCCGGCCGCGGGCTGCACGTCATCGACATCGGCGAGGGTCACCGAGCCCGCGCCATCTGGGATCAGAGCTTTCATGCCTTCGAGGCTGCGGCCAGAACTCTCTTTCCGTAAGTAGGCAGTATTCAGTGCCGTAGGCACCCAGCGGATACCACGAGGAGCCCGGCGCATGAGCCACACCGCCTCGGCCGACGGCCGGTTCGACGTGCTGGCCGCGGCCTGCCCGACCCGGCAGGTCATCAACCGCATCGGCGACCGGTGGAGCCTGCTCGTGCTCTCGGCGCTGGAGGGCGGCACGCTGCGCTTCCAGGAGCTGCGGCGCGCGGTCGACGGCGTGAGCCAGAAGATGCTCACCCAGACGGTGCGGCTGCTCGAACGGGACGGGCTGATCCGGCGCGACGTCTTCCCGAGCGTGCCGCCGCGGGTGGAGTACTCGCTCACCCCACTCGGGCAGAGCCTCTCCGGGCGCGTCGCCGCGATCCGGGAGTGGGCCTACGACAACATGGCGACGATCGAGAGCGCGCGCCGCGACTTCGACGTCAGAGCGGCCGGTTGACCGGGCGCCCGACCCGGATGCGGCCACCGACCCGGGTGGCGGTCACCTCGCCGGATCCGTTCACCGCGGCCGATGCCCTGATCAGCGAGGGGCGGCGCATCGCCCGGCCCTGCGCGATCGTGTAGCGCCGCTCGCCGGCCCGTCCACCGGCGGCGAGGTGGGCGCCGAGCGCGCAGGCCGCGACGCCGGTCGCCGGGTCCTCGTTGTACCCGGCCCGCACCGGGAACTGCCGGGCGGCGGCATCGGCCGCATGGGCCGACAGCGTGTACGGGTACATACCGGTGACGCCGAGCTCGTCGCACACCGTCCAGAGCTTCTCGAAGTCCGGACGCAGGGTGTCGAGCGCCTTCTCGTCACGCACCGGCACGAGCAGCTTCGGCCGCGCGGTCGACACCGACCGAACCGGCCCGGCGCCCATCGCGCTCGGCGGAAGCCGCAGGCAGCCGAGGACGCGCTCCCGCTCGTCGTCGGTCAGCTCGGCGCCGAACACCGGCGGGAACTGCGCGACGGTCGCCGCGTCGGCGTCCCACGCGACATCGATGCGGCCGAGCGGCGTCTCGACCGACGCCGGGTTGTGGGCGAACCCGCCGGCGCGGCCGAGCAGCACCGACGCGGCCACGGTCGCGTGGACGCACATCTCCATCTCGTGACGCGGCACGAAGTAGCGGAACCGCACGTCGCCCCCGTCGACCGGCGGCAGCACGAACACCGTCTCGGCGCCGAACTGCGCGGCCGCCTCCTGCATCTGCTCGGTCGACCAGCCGGCGGCCCCGGACACCACCGGGCACGGGTTCCCGCCGTCCGGACCGTCGGTGAAGACCGTCGTCCAGACCACCTCGGGCGCCACGTCCTGATCATGGCACGCGCCGGTGCACGCGATGTCCGGAACCCGCCAGCGTCCAGCCCCGTCCGGCCCGACGCTGGATGCATGACTACGACCGCGACCTTCCAGCTGCACACCCTCCCGCCGAGCGTGCTCGAGCGGGCCCGCTCGATCGGGCTCGACGCGTCGGGCATGCCGGTGAACCGGCTCGGGGCCGAGGGCGGCGAGCCGCTGCGCTGCTGCCTGCGCGACGCGCGGCCGGGCGAGCGCTGCCTGCTGTTCGGCTACGAGCCGCCGCTGCCGGCCGGCACGCCGTACCGCGAGCTCGGCGCGGTGTTCGCGCATGCCGAGGAGTGCCCCGGCCCGGAGTTCCTCGACCGCTACCCGCTCGGTTGGTACGGGCGGTCGCAGGTGCTGCGCGCCTACGACGCCCGTGGGTGGATCCACCCGTCGACGACCGTGCACGACGGCCGGGACCCCGAGGCGGCGATCGCCGCGATCTTCCTGCACCCGGAGGTCGTCGAGATCCACAGCCGCAACGTCGCGTACGGCTGCTACATGTTCACCATCACCCGCTGCCCGTAGGGGTCGCGAAAAGCGCTGGGTGCCGGACGAGGGCGTGTGATACCCACCAGGGGTGAGTGACCGCCGCCGCCCGAGGTTCGTCCAGCTGGTCGTCTCGTGCGTGGTGCTCGGGGTCGGCGTCGGCCTGCTGCTGACGGCCGCCCTCGGCTCGGACGGCTACTCGACGCTGGTCAACGGCATCTCGATCGCGGCCGACCTGCCGTTCCTCGCGGTCAACTGCGCGGTCGGTGCGGTGTTCGTCGCCCTCGCGTGGTGGCGGGCGGTCACGCCGGGCTGGGGGACGATCGTCCAGCCGGTCGTCGTCGGCGCCACCATCAACGGGGTGCTCGACCTGACCTCGACGCCGGATTCGTGGGTCGCGCGCGGCGCGCTGCTCGTGGCCGCGTTCCCGATTCTGGTCGTCGGCGTCGCCGGCTACCTCGGCAGCGGCGCCGGGGCCGGGCCGACCGAGGCGGCCGCACTCGCGTTCGACCCGCCGGTGCCGTTCAGGTGGAGCTACTCGGTGCTGCAGGGCGGCGGTGCGCTGGCCGGCTGGCTGATGGGGGCGGCGATCGGTCCGGGGACGGTGCTGGTGATCTTCCTGCTCGGACCGGCGGTCGACCTCGCCGCCTCGCGGGTGCCGGTCCTGGACATCCACGCCTCCGGGCGGGACGAGCCCGAACTGTGCCGGCTCGACTGACCACGCTCAGTTCCCGCTGAACAGGACCTCGGTCTCCCACCCGTCCTTCGGCTGGGCGTGCAGGCGCCAGTACTGCTCGGCGATCACGTCCGGGTCGAACGCGGTGCCCGGGGCGATGCCGCCGGCGACCGTGACCGTCGCCGCGTGCACCCCACGCGGGCCGTAGTACTCGGCCAGCATCGCGGTGAGCGCCCGCACACCGGCCTTGCCGAGCGACAGGCTGAAGTAGGCCGCGACCGGCACCGGCATGCCGCCGGTGACGAGGAACGTCCCGTGCCCGCGCTCGGCCATCGCCGGCATCGTCGCCGTGGCCGTCGTGAGTGCGCCGAGCACGTTGATCGACCAGGCCTGCGTCTGCTGGTCGGCGGTGAGCTCGCCGGGCGCGTCGGCCCGGATGAGCCCGGCGTTGTAGACGACCACGTCCGGGACGCCCCGCTCGCCGATCACCTTCGCGATCGCCGCCTGCAGGTCGTCGGGCCGGCCGGCGTCGGCGCGGTGCATGGTCACCGCCACGCCGAGCGGGCGCAGGTCGGCGGCGACGCCGGCGAGTGTCTCGTCCCGCCGCGCGATCAGCCCGACCGGCAGCCCTTCGCGAGCGAACCGCAGCGCCACGCTGCGCCCCAGCCCGGGCCCGACACCGACGACCAACACTCCGGACACCGCACGACCCCCTGCTCGATCGACATTCTCCTTCTCGTCAACCGGCGATCAGCGGCCGGTCTTCCGGGCCGGCGAGCCATTCGCGGATCAGCTCGCCGTGCTCGCCGAGCGCGGGCGGCGGGTTCGGCGGCGCCGTCCGGTTCGCGCGGTAGCGGACGGGGTGGCGGATCTGCCGCCCCGTCCCCACCTCGACCGTGGGCTCGAGACCGAAGCCGGCCGCCAGCTCGATCGCCGACCCGATGTCGCCGACCAGACCGGCCGGGACGCCCGCGGCGGCGAGCCGCACCTCCCACGATGCCGCGGTGTCGGTCGCCAGCCAGTCCTCGAGCGTGGCGACGAGCGCCGGCCGGTTGAGCACGCGGTCGGGGTTGGTGGCGAACCGCGCGTCCGCGGCCAGTTCCGGGCGGCCGAGCACCCCGGCCAGGCGCGCGAACTGCGCGTCGTTGCCGCAGGCGACGGCCAGCAACCCGTCCGCGCAGCGCAGCGTCTCGTACGGCGCGATCGACGGATGCTGGTTGCCCATCCGCCCCGGCGCGACGCCGGTGGCGAGGTAGCCGGCCGCCTGGTTGACGAGACCGCCGAGCAGGCTCGACATCAGGTCCACCTGCACGTGCTCCCCGCGGCCGGTGCGGGTGCGGGCGGCCAGGGCGGCGAGGATCCCGATCACCGCGTCCTTGCCGGTGAGGACGTCGACCAGCGCGACGCCGACCTTGCGGGGCTCGCCGTCGGGGTCACCGGTGATGCTCATCAGCCCGCCCATCGCCTGGACGAGGAAGTCGTAGCCGGGCCGATCCGTGCCCGGGCCGAAGCCGGTGATCGAGCAGTACACGACACCCGGGTTGCGCGCGGCGACCGCGTCGTAGTCGAGGGCGAAGCGCTGCATGCCGAGCAGGTTGTGCACGACGACATCGGCTCGGCGGGCGAGCTCGAGCGCGGCCGCTCGATCGGCGTCGTCGGCGAGGTCGAGGGCGATGCCGAGCTTGCCGCGGTTGACGCACTCGAAGTACGTCGAGGACGTGTCCGTCCAGGGTGGCCCCCAGGTGCGGGTCTCGTCGCCGACGCCAGGCCGCTCGACCTTGACCACCGTGGCGCCGAGGTCGGCGAGCGTCATCGTGGCGAGCGGGCCGGCGAGGACCCGGCTGAAGTCGGCGACGAGCAGTCCGGACAGCGGCGTCATGCCGCCATCAGACCAGAACGGCTCCGGCCGCTGAGCGGCCCGCAGGCCCGGCCGGGGCCGGACGTGTCATGCTGGAGAGGTCGAGGCCGCACTTCTGCCGGCACTCCGCCCCCACCGGCCTCGCCGCACCACCAGCAGGCATCGCGACCCGTCCCGATGCCCGGACAGGACCGATCATGGCGACCACCGCCAACATCCATCCCATGAGCGGCGCCGATGTCGCTCGCGATCAGCAGCACTGGGACCCCACCACCCGCGACCTTGCCGCCGAGCTGCCACCGCTGATGAAGCGCCTTGCGGTCGACGGCTTCCAGGTCCACCGCGTCATGCTCAACCCCGACGACTGGGACGAGATGCCGCGCAAGATCGTGGTCGACGGCCACACGGTCAAGTTCGGCACGTTCAAGACGCAGGACCGGCATGTGATCACGGTGGTCGACGGCACCACCTGGACCCGCATCGAGGTCCGCGACGACTCCCCCGACGGCAGCTGACCGCGGTCATCCGGTCGTCCCGGTCCGGGCGATGCCCTCGACGACCTGCCTCTGGAGAACGACGAACACTGCGATGACCGGAACCGTCGCCAGGACCGAGCCGGCCATCAACACCGGGTAGTCGGTGTTGTACTGGCTCTGCAGCGAGGCGAGCCCGACGCTGAGGGTCATCTCGGACGGGTCGGTCGAGACGATCAACGGCCAGAGCAGATCGTTCCACGACCAGATCATGGTGATGACACCGAGCGCGACCAGCCCCGGTCGGGCGAGCGGCAGCATGATGCTCCAGTAGATGCGCAGGGGGTTGGCCCCGTCGATGCGGGCCGCCTCCTCGAGCTCGCGCGGCAGGGCCAGGAAGAACTGGCGGAGCAGAAAGGTGCCGAACGCGCTGAACATGCCGGGCAGGAACAGGGCCGGCAGGGAATTGAGCAGGTGCAGCTCCTGCATGATCCGGTACTGCGGGATGACGAGGAGTTGGCTCGGCACCAGCAGCACCGAGAGGAACACCCCGAAGAGGACCTTGCGGCCCGGGAACTCGAGCCGGGCGAATGCGTAGGCCGCCATCGAGCAGAACAGCAGCTGCGCCGCCGTGCGGGCCAGCGCGTTGACGGCGCTGTTGAGCATCATGTGCCACAGCGGGATGGTGCCGGTCGCGGCGCGGTAGTTGCCGGCGTGCCAGGAGTGCGGCAGCAGGGTCGGCGGTACCCGGGTCGCCTCGGTGAAGGACTTGAACGACGTGCTGAGCTCCCAGAGGAACGGTCCGGCGAGCACGAGCGCCGCGAGCACAAGAAGCGTGTGCGCGCCGAAGGCGCCGAGCCGGCTCGCCCGCGCACGGCGCACCGCGACGTCACTCAATGTGGACCCACCTCCTCTGCAGCCGGAACTGCACGGCCGTGACCGCGACGATGACCAGCAGCAGCAGGAACGCCAGCGCGGCGGCGTAGCCGCGGTCGTCTTCGACGAACGCCTTCTCGTAGAAGAGGTAGACGATGGTGCGCGTCTGCGGCAGCGCCGGGTTCGTCCGCCCGATCATCACGTAGACGAGGTCGAAGGTCTCGAGCGAACCGATCACCGACAGCACGGTGACGAAGAACAGGCTCGGGCTCAGCAGCGGGACGGTGATCGAGAAGAACTGCCGCACCGCCGAGGCGCCGTCCAGTGCCGCCGCCTCGTAGTAGTGCCGCGGGATGCTCTGCAGGCCGGCCATGAGGATGACCAGGTTGTAGCCGACCGTCGACCAGATCCCGACCGCGGCGATCGCGAACAGCGCGGTGTGCGGGTCGCTCAGCCAGAACTGCTTGCCGATCCCGACCTTGCCGAGCAGGACGTTCACGAAGCCGAAGTCGCCGTTGTAGAGCCAGCGCCACACGATCGCGACCGCGGCCGGCATGGTGACGACCGGCAGGAACATGAGCGTGCGATAGGTGCGGGCGCCGCGGCGTCCGGGCCGGCTCAGCAGCGCGGCGAGCACGAGCGACACCGGCACGCCCAGCAGCGCGACGAGCGTGTACTCGACGGTGTTGCCGAGCGCCTGGCGGACCTCGGGGTCCCGGACCGCGTGCCGGTAGTTGTCCAGGCCGGTGAACGTGTGACCGCCGAACGGTCCCCACGTCGTGAAGCTGTAGTAGCAGGTCTGGACGATCGGCCACAGGTAGAAGAGGCCGAGCCCGAGCGTGGTCGGCGCGAGGAACAGGGCGGCCCAGGCCGCGTTCGAGTGGCGCCCCGCACGTCGCGGCCGACGGGTCATCGCACTACTTCTCCGCGGCCAGGACCTTGTCCATCCCGCGGGCAAGATCGGTCGCCGCCACCTGAACCGGCTCGCTGCCGGTCCACGCCTTGACCAGGTCGTCGGTCTCGAGGGTGTTCCACGCCGCCGTGTCCTTCGACACCGGCAGCGGCTTGGCGTAGGCGAGTTCGTCCAGGAACACCTGCAGGTGGAAGCCCGGGTGCGCGGCCAGCCACGCCTGCTGCGTCCCGCGGTAGGCCGGGATCGCCGTGCCGGTGCGGGCCAGGACGAGCGCGGCCTGCTTCGAGCCGAGCCACGCGGCGAAGTCCTCCGCCGCCTGCTTGTGGGCGGTGTGGGCCGACACGACGTTCGCGACCCCGTGGATGACGGTGGCGCGCTGCTGCCCGCGGGGCAGGACCGCGACGTCGACCCTGCCCTTGGTGTAGCTGTTGTGGTCGAACTCGACGGCGTCCCACGAACCGCCCCAGTACATCGCCACCTTGCCGGACTCGAACATCTGCAGCGGCAGCGTGTCGGTCATCTGCTGCTGGCTCGGCGACAGCTTGGCCTTGATCAGGTCCGTCCAGAAGGCGAGGCCGGCGATCGTCCTCGGGTCGGCGTAGCCGGACTTCCGGCCGTCGGCCGAGACGACGTAGCCTCCGGCCTGGAAGATCGTGTTGTAGTAGACCTCCTGGCCCTCCAGCAGCGCGGACGTGCCGTACACGCCGCGCGACGGGTCGGTGAGCGCCCGCGCCGCCTGCCGGAACGTCGACCACGTCCAGCTGTCGTCCGGGTATTTCAGGCGGGCCCGGTCGAACAGCGATTTGTTGTACCAGAGGGCGATCGTGTCGAACTGGGCCGGCAACCCGAACTGCTTGCCGTCGTAGGCGTACAGCGCCACCAGCGACTTCGGGTAGGCGGACGGGTCGATCTTGACGTCGGTCAGCGGTTGGAGGACGCCGTTGGACGCGTAGAGCTGGAAGTTCGGCGCGTTCATCCAGAAGACGTCCGGCGCCTGCCCGCCGCTCGCCGCGGCCTGGAGCTTGGTGAAGTAGTCGGCGTATGACGACACCTGCAGCTTGATCGACACCTTCGGGTGCGCGGCGTGATAGGCGTCGATCTGCTTCTGCGCCGCCGGGGCGAAGTTCTTGTCCCACAAGGCGTAGCTCAACGTCACCTTGTTCCCGGAGTGGCTCGACCCGGAGCTCGAGCAGCCGCCGGCACCGACCATCGCGGCGGCCGCCAACGCGGCCACGACGACCCTTCCCATGCGCACGCACGTACCCCCTGCATCGGAATTCGGGAGCCACCCGGCGGTGCCCCGGAGCGGGCAGCCGGAAACGGCTCGTGTCACCGTAAGGGCATCGCGGGGCCCGGGCAATGAGCCTTCCGGGCCGGACCCGGAAGATCGTCGGGGACCGGCCGCGCATCGTCAGTGCAGGCCGCCGATCTTGCGGAACTGGCTGGGCGGCTGACCGACCATCTTGTCGAAGAGCCGGCTGAAATAGCCCGGGTCGTCGTACCCCACTCGGCGGCCGACCTCGGCGACCGAGAGCCTCGTCCCGGCCAGCAGCAGCTTGGCCTCGTCGACCCGCGCTTCCAGGACGACCTGGATCGGCGTTCGCCCGGTTGCGCGGCTGGTCAGCGCCCGCAGCTCGGCCTGGGTGAGGCCGAGCTCGGCCGCGTACCGGGCCAGCGGGGCGGGTTGGAGGGCCATTGCCTGGAGCTGGCTGAGGATCTCGGCATCACTGGGCCGGCCGGGCTGACAGCTGGCTGCGAGCAGGTCGTACAGGCCGGCGAGTATCGGGAGGTCGGCCGTGCCGGACGGCAGCCGGCTGGCCGTGATCAACCGGTCGAACGCGCTGGTCACCACGCGCAGGCTGGCGATCGGGGTGACCGGTGCCGCCGGGGACAGGCCGAGGATCTTCTCGACCGTCGGCGTCGCCGAGCCGTCGAACAGCACCCAGCTCTCGTCCCACTCCGGCGCGTCGGGGCGGTACGCGTGCAGGTGCCCCGGGAACAGCCACAGCGCGCACGGGGCCGAGTAGGGGTAGCGGGTGCGGGCCGGCCCGGCGAGAAGCGCCCCGGTCCCGGACCGTACGACCACCAGGGCCCAGCAGCCCAGCACCCGGTCAACACCGGGTTCCGAGACGCGGTGCGCTTCCCCCAGGCCCAGGCAGAAAAGTCCGAGTGCCCGCTGCTCATCGCTCGGCGTGAAGTACTTGGTCCATATCGGCGGGAGTTCAGCGGTGGTCGACGAGCGGGGCATGGACACAAGAGTCCAAGAAGCACTCGCAGTTGTCCATTCCCCCGGCCCGGCCCCAGTGGTGAGGATTGCCCGTGTGGCGCTGACGTCGAACGGCTACGCCCTGGACGTTCGACCGGATCGCCTCAGCCGCTTGGTCCCTGTGCCGCGGAGGGAGCGCAGGGACTGAGCGGCGCTTCATCGCCGCCTGGCCGCCGACGGTTACCTCCTGCTGCGGGGCGCGCTGCCGCGCGCCGGGGTCCTGGACTTCCGCCGGTACTACTTCGAGACGCTCGCCGACACCGGCCTCACCTGCCCGGGCACCGATCCCGCGGTCGGGGTCGCGGGCCCGGCGGTCGACGAGGCGGCGCTGCGGTCCCGGCTGTTCGCCGAGATCGTGCCCGGGACGACCTTCGCCGCGTTCTGCAACCAGCCGGCGCTGCGGGACTGGTACGCCTGGTTCCTCGGCGGCGAGCCGTTCCTGCACAGGCGCAAGATCCTTCGCCACGTCCGACCCGCGGAGGACGGCATCGGCACCGCCACCGAGGCGCACTACGACCTCGTGTACATCCGCGGCGGGACCGACGCGGTGCTGACGTCCTGGATCCCGCTCGGCGACTGTCCGCGCGAGCAGGGTGGGCTGATCTACCTCGAAGGCAGCCATCGCCGGATGCGGGCCGAGGAGGCCGAGGGGCGGCGGCGGGCGGCGGCCTCGATCACCGCCGACCTGCCGGCCCTGGCCGACGAGTACGACACCCGCTGGCTCGTCGCCGACTATCGCGCCGGCGACATGGTCGTGCACACCGCGTACACGGTGCACGCCGCGCTGGACAACCGGGGCGCCGGGGACAAGATCCGGCTCTCGACCGACATCCGCTACCAGCGGGCCGACCAGGACGCCGATCCGCGGTGGCAGGCGCCGTGGCACGACCGGGACGGCCTGTAGCGGCAAGGCGACGGCCCCGCGTCCACGTGAACGCGGGGCCGCCGTGCGGTGTCTCGTGGAGGTGGCGGGAATCGAACCCGCGTCCTCCGTCGCTTCACCAGGGCTTCTCCGGGCGCAGTGTGCGTCGTCTCTGCTCGGCCCCGACGATCATGCACACAAGTCGTCAGTGACAGGCCCAGCCGCTGTGAGTTGTCCCGCCCTCCCCCGCGGCCGCGGAGGGCGGTGAGCCACCTAGCTGATGCCAGCATCCGGGCCGGTGACGAACCCGGGCTGACAGACTTGCCATCGCTACTTAGGCAGCGAGAGCGAAGTCAGCGCGATTGGAATCGGCGCTTATTTTGTTTGCATCGCTTTTTTTACGAGGTCAGCAATGCGGTCCTCGGCCCGCTTCCCCTGACTCCACGTCCGGAGTCGAGACCATTCACCCCCTCGGTTGCTACCCCACCAGCGTACCTGCCAGCGCCACCCCGGGTTGACCGGAAAGCCGCGTATCAACCCGACCGCGGCGCGCTCCTGTCCTTCGCGGGCGCCGGGCCCGCGCCCGGGCCGAGGAGCTGCGATGTCCGTCTTCGACGCGCTGAACGCCACCAGCATCTGCGCCCGCTCGCTGCCGGCGAGCACGACGCCGGCGCCGCCCGGTCCGCGCCCGGTCCGCAGCACGCCCCCGCCGGCCGACTTCTCGTGGTGGTCGCTCGCCCGCAATCCGCTCGCGATCCTCGTCACCGGTGCGGTCGGCACGATGGCCACGGTCGACGCGCTGCGCCGGTCACTGAGCCTTCCTCCGGCCCGCCGGTTCGAGCCGGCCGGCTAGTCCGCGTCCGGCCCGTACAGCCCCTCGGGCAGCGGCTCGCCGGCCCGCAGCGGTCCGGACACCGCCAGCGACGCGCGGACGAACGACGGCGTGGACGACAGGAACCGGGTCGCCATCGCGTTGAGCGAGTCGATCCGGGCCCGGTCGAGGCGCACCCCGTCGAAGGTCCGCAGCAGCATCTTCGAGTCGTGCAGCATGAGGCGTTGGACCGGCTGCTCCAGCAGCACGGCCCGCGCGGCCGGGCCCAGCACCCGCGCGGCCGCCTCGGGCTCGCCGGCCCCGACGATGTAGGCCGCGTCGAAGTCGGGATCGCCCATCCGCGCCCGGTGCGGCGCCTCGAACGGGACGCCCGGACGTCCCGTCGCTGCACTGTTGTCGACGACGAGCAGCGGCACCCGTCCGGGCAGCGACACGGTCAGCGTGCACCAGGTCGGGCCGGAGCTCACCCCGACGTACTCCTCGACCACGGCGAGGTACCCGTAGACGACGGTGTCGCGGCGCTGCTGCACCCGCGCGACGCCCGCGCCGCCGCCGAAGGCGATCGTGTCGTGCGACTCGGTGTCGGCGAACCGGGCCAGCGCCGGGACGCCCGGGTCGAAGTTCTTCGCCCGCCGGCGCGCGGTCCAGCGCCGCAGCAACGACACAGCAATGATCGACAGCACGACGGCGAGAAGCAGGACCCCGACCGCTCCCTCGACCACGCGCACGACTTCAACCGACGCCTGGCGCACGCTCGTCCCCCAACGAAGACCCCAACAAGCGGACTCCGTTGTACCAGCAGACGGCCTGCAACCACTCGTTGGAAAGCCCGAAATCCTCCAGCGCGGCCAACTGCACGCCGTAGGAATACGGGATGTTCGGGAAATCGCTACCCAGAACGACCCGATCTTGCAGGTCGGCCAGCCGGGCGATCGTCTCCCGGGTCAGCGGCGCGAGCGCCTGCAGGAACGGCGTCCCCACCATCGTCGTGTCGAGGTGGACGTTCGGGTAGCGCAGCGCCAGCTCGAGGTGCTCGTCGTACTCGGGCGCGCCCAGGTGCGCGATCACCGCGGTCAGCTGCGGATGCCGGGCCAGCACCTCGCCGAACGGGCCCGGCCCGGTGTGCGGGCCGGCCAGCGGGCCGCTGCCGCAGTGGACGACCACCGGGGTGCCGGCCTCGGCGAGCAGCCCCCACACCGGGTCGAGCAGCTCGTCGCGCGGGTCGTACGCGCCGACCTGGACGTGCGCCTTGAAGATGCCGGTCCCGGCCTCGACCGCCTCGCGCACGTAGCGCGCGGCCGACGGCTCGGGGAAGAACGTGCCGGTCGGCACGCAGCCCGGCGTCGCCGCCGCGAACTCGCGCGTCCACTGCCCGAGCGACTCGGCCATGCCCGGCTTGTGCGGGTAGACGAGCGCCGTGAATCGCCGCACGCCGAGGCCGCGCAGGATCGCGACCCGCTCGGCATCGGTGCCGCGGTACTGCACGGGCCAGGGCTGCCCGTAGTGCTCGGCGCCGCGGTCGAAGTAGCGCCAGACCGCGTCCATGACCGGCTTGGGCATGAAGTGCGTGTGGACGTCGACGAGTCCCGGCAGGCCGAGGCGCTGCCACCACGCCGGGACGTCGGCGTCGTTCAATCCATGCCCTTCGTGCGCCGGCCGAGCGCGCGCGCGACCTCGCGGTCGGCGTCGCGGCGGGCGAGATCCTGCCGCTTGTCGTAGCTGCGCTTGCCGCGGGCCAGGGCGAGCTCGACCTTCACCTTGCCGGCCGAGAAGTAGATCGAGAGCGGCACGAGCGTCAGCCCGCCCTCCTTCGTCTTGCCGATCAGGCGCTGGATCTCCTCCTTGTGCAGGAGGAGCTTGCGGACCCGCCGCGGCTCGTGGTTCGTCCAGCTGCCCTGCTCGTACTCCGGGATGTGCACGTTGCGCAGATAGACCTCGCCGTCGTCGATGGTGGCGAAGCCGTCCACCAGCGACGCCCGGCCGAGCCGCAGCGACTTGACCTCGGTGCCGGTGAGCATGATCCCGGCCTCGTACACGTCGACGACCGAGTAGTCGTGCCGCGCCTTGCGGTTCTGCGCGATGAGTTTGCGCCCGGTGGGGCGGTTGCTCGACGCAGCTTGCGGGCGCATCGCTACAGCCTGACGTACAGGCGCAACGTCGCAAAGGCAGTTGCCGCCGCCAGCACGATGCCGGCGATGATGCCCAGCCCGCCGGCGACCAGGATGTCGTTGGTCGTCAGGTCCGGGATCACCCCCGCATCGACCGGGCTCTTGAAGATGCCGTTGAGCACGAACTCCTTGCCCACCGTGATCAGGGCCAGCGAGATGAGACCGCCGATGAACGTCGCGAAGATCGTCTCGAGCATGAACGGCAGCTCGGTCATCCAGCGGGATGCGCCGACGAGGCGCATGATGCTGGTCTCGTTCTTCCGCTGGGCCGCCGCCACCTGGATCGTGTTCGCGATCAGCAGGATCGAGGCGATGAGCACCACGATCGCGATCGCGATCGAGAACAGCCGGGCCCCGTCGATGATCTTGAGCAGCGTCTTGAGGACGTTGCTGGCGTTGGTGGTGCCGGAGACCCCGGGTTTGTCCTTGTACTTCGCGACGAAGGCGTCGAAGTCCTTCTTGATGTTCTTCAGCTTCACCGTGAACGACGCCGGCAGGTCACCCACGTTCGTCAGCTTCGCGACGGCGGGCTGCGAGGTGGCGTCGTAGCGCTTCACCTGCTCGGCCTCGGAGACGTAGGTGTGCGACGCGACCATCGGGTCCCGGGACAGCTCCGCATCGAGCGCGGCCCGGTCGACGGCCTTGTCGTGCGCGGTCGTTCGGCCGTGACAGTTGTCGCTGTTCGTCGTGCACAAGAAGATCGAGGCGTTGAGCCGTCCCTCGTAGTTCTTCTTGAACCGGCTGATCTCGGTGCTGGCGAGGTATGCCGCACCGACGAACGCGAGCGCGATCGACGTGCTGAGGATGAGGGCGAGCGTCATCGTCAGGTTGCGGCGGACGCCGGTGGCGACACCGGACATCACGAAGTTGGCGCGCATCAGTTCCTTCCTGGTCGAGCCGGGAGCGTGCGGAGGGGGCTCGGGCACACGCTCAGCGGCCGACTCCGTAGACGCCGCGGTTCTGGTCGCGAATGACCCTGCCGGTGTCGAGCTCGATCACCCGGCGGCGCATCGCGTCGACGATGTTGTTGTCGTGGGTGGCCATGACGACGGTGGTCCCGGTGCGGTTGATGCGCTCCAGCAGGCTCATGATGCCCTGGCTGGTGTCGGGATCGAGGTTGCCTGTGGGCTCGTCGGCGAGCAGCACCAGCGGCCGGTTGACGAAGGCCCGGGCGATGGCGACGCGCTGCTGCTCGCCGCCGGAGAGCTCGCCCGGCATCCGCTGTGCCTTGCCGGTCAGGCCGACGAGGTCGAGCACCTCGGGCACCGTGCGGCGGATCGCCTTGGGCGACTTGTTGATGACCTCGAGGGCGAAGGCGACGTTCTCGAAGACGTTCTTCTTCGGCAGCAGCCGGAAGTCCTGGAAGACGCAGCCGATCTTGCGGCGCAGGTCCGGCACCTTGCGGTTGGGCATCTTGCCGACGTTGCGGCTGTCGACCGTGACGATGCCCTTGGCTGGGCAGTTCCTCGCGCAGCAGCAGCCGCAGCACCGTCGACTTGCCGGAGCCGGATGCGCCGATGAGGAAGACGAACTCGCCCTTGTCGATGTCGATCGACACGTTGTCCAGGGCGGGGCGGGCACCGGCCGGGTAGATCTTGGACACCCTGTCGAGCCGGATCACGCCCGGTCCTCGCTCCGCTCGTGCGGTCGGCGACGCCCGTCCATGATCGTTGAACAGCTGTGCTCACTCACACCGACCGACTTTACCGAACAGTTATGTTGCAGCCCGGCCGGGCGACGGTGCGTCACAGGTTCGCCGGTGTCCGATGGGGAAACCTTGTCCGGCCCGGTTGCTAGCGTCACTGGACGTGGAGGCGACGGTGTCGATGGGCGAGCGCGGGTCGGTGACCGGCGCCCGGCGTGAGCCGCTGATCGTCGCGCAGGGCCTGACCAAGGAGTTCGGCTCGTTCACCGCCGTCGACGGCATCGACTTCCAGGTCGAGCGCGGCGAGGCCTTCGGGTTCCTCGGCCCCAACGGCGCCGGCAAGAGCTCGACCATGCGGATGATCGGCTGCGTCGCCCCCATCACGTCCGGCACGCTGCGCATCCTCGGCCTCGACCCGGCGGCCGACGGGCCGGCGATCCGCTCCCGGCTCGGCGTCGTGCCGCAGCTGGACACGCTCGACCTCGAGATGACCGTCCGGGAGAACCTCTACATCTACGGCCGCTACTTCGGCATGTCGCGGGCCTCGCTGCGGGACAAAGTGGATGAACTGCTCGACTTCGCCCAGCTGGCCGACCGCGGCAAGTCGAAGGTGGAGCCGCTGTCCGGCGGCATGAAGCGGCGGCTGACGATCGCCCGCTCGCTGATCAACGACCCGGAGATCCTGCTGCTGGACGAGCCGACCACCGGCCTCGACCCGCAGGCCCGGCACGTCCTGTGGGACCGGCTGTACCGGCTCAAGCACGAGGGCGTCACCCTGGTGCTGACAACGCACTACATGGACGAGGCCGAGCAGCTGTGCGACCGCCTGGTGGTCATGGACGGCGGCCGGATCGTCGCCGAGGGTTCGCCGCGGAGCCTGATCGCCGAGCACTCGACCCGGGAGGTGGCCGAGCTGCGCTTCCCGCCCGGCGGCCAACGCGGCGGCCGCCGCCCGGTTGGCCGCCGAGATCCGCGGCGACCGGGAGCGGGTGGAGGAGCTGCCCGACCGCGTCCTGCTCTACGTCGCCGACGGTGAGGCCGCCCTCGGCCGCGCCCACGAGCTCGGCCTGTCCCCCATCTCCTCCCTGGTCCGCCGCACCACCCTCGAAGACGTCTTCCTCCGCCTGACCGGCCGCAGCCTCATCGACTGACATGGAAAGCGACCAAGGCACCGAGCGTGACCACCGGGCGATGAGCGCTCGCGCGAAGAGCACGCCGCCGCGCGGCGAAGCCGCTTGCGGGAGCGCCGAAGGCGCGACGCGTCTCGAGGACCCGCCCGAGCGCAGCGAGTGGCGGGGACGCAGAGGCGCACCCGGCGTATTCAAATTGGTCGAGTACAACCTCCTCGCCGCCCGCCGCTACTGGCGCAGCGTCGTGATCGTCGGCGTGGTCAGCCCGGTGCTGTTCGTGCTCGCCCTCGGGCGTCGGGCTGGGCACGGTCGTCGAACTCCCACGGCGATCAACTCGGGGTGCCGTACCTCGATTTCGTGGCTCCGGCCTTCCTCACCGCGGCGGCGCTGCAAGTCGCGGCGAACGAGGCGACCTACCCGGTGATGGCCGGCTTCAAGTGGCTGCGCTTCTTCCACGGCATGGCGGCGACGCCGCTGACGCCGCGGCAGATCTGTGACGGCACGCTGCTGTGGATCGGGCTGCGGGTGTTCGTGAACTCGGCGGTCTACCTCGCGATCATCGCGTGCTTCGGCGGCGTCCGCGCGCTCGGCGGCGCTGCTCGAGGTGCTCGCGGCCACGCTCGTCGGGGTGGCGTTCGCCGCGCCCGTCCTGGCGCTGAGCGCGTCGGTCGAGGCCGAGGGGCAGGCGTTCAACATCCTGGCCCGGTTCGTCGTCACGCCGATGTTCCTGTTCTCCGGCACGTTCTACCCGATCAGCCAGCTGCCCGAGTGGGGCCAGTGGCTGGCCCGGGTCACCCCGCTGTGGCACGGCACGCAACTGGCCCGCGCCTCCGCGCTGGGTCACTCGTCCGGCGTCGACCGTGGCCGGGCACGTCGCCTACCTGTTGCTCTGGCTGGTCGTCGGGCTGCTGCTCGCCCGGTGGCGCTTCCGCTGGCGGATCGAGCGATGACGGCGAGCGCGGCGCGCACGAGCGCGCCCTTCCGCCTGCTCCCGCCGGGCCTGTACGCCGGCCGGGCGCACGTGGTGCTGGAGCGCGCGTTCAAGGTCTACCGGCGCAGCTGGATGGTGATCTTCTCCGGCTTCTTCGAGCCGCTGTTCTACCTCTTCGCGCTCGGCACCGGCTTGAAGTCGCTCGTCGGCACGGTGGTCGGTCCGGGCGGGCACGTCCTGACCTACACGGCGTTCATCGCGCCGGCGCTGCTGGCGTCGTCGGCCATGAACGGGGCGGTCTACGACTCGACGATGAACGTCTTCTTCAAGCTGAAGTACGCCAAGCTCTACGACTCGATGCTGGCCACGTCGCTGGGCCCGCTCGACGTCGCGGTCGGCGAGATCGGCTGGGCCCTGTTCCGCGGCGGCCTGTACGCGGCCGGGTTCTTCGTGGTCATGCTGGCGATGGGGCTGACCGCGTCGTGGTGGGCGGTGCTGCTGCTGCCCGGCGCGCTGCTCATCGCGCTGGGGTTCGCCGCCGTCGGCATGGCGCTGACGTCCTACATGCGCAACATCCAGGACCTCGACTACGTCCAGCTCGCGGTCCTCCCGCTGTTCCTGTTCAGCGGCACCTTCTACGCCCTCGACGTCTACCCCCGGTGGCTGCAGATCGCCGTCGAGTGCCTGCCGCTGCACCACGGCATCGCCCTGCTCCGCGCCCTCAACGCGGGGGCGGTCGACTGGGCGCTCGCCGGGCACGCGCTCTACTTCGTGGTCATGGCGGCCATCGGGGTCGTCCTCACGGCCCGCCGCCTCGAGGCGCTGCTGCTGAACTGAGCCCGCCGGGGCCGCCGATCCGACACACTGTGGCCGTGGGGTTCGCGACGCTGGCCGTGATCGCGCTGGTCGGCATCCTCGGCCCGCTGCTGGCGACGCCCGAGCGGTGGCGGGTGCCGGTCGTGCTCGGCGAGCTGGTCGCGGGCGTTGCGCTGGGCAACACCGGCTTGCGGGCCCTGCACCCGGGTGACCGGACCTTCACCTTCCTCGCCGACGTCGGCTTCGCCCTCGTGATGTTCGTCGGCGGCACCCACGTGCCGGTGCGCGACGCGACGCTGCGGGCCTCCCTCTGGCTCGGCGCCGCCCGCGCGGTGGTCGTGGGCCTCATCGCGGTCGGCGTCGCGGTCGCCGTGTCGGCTGCCTTCGGCACCGGCCACGCGGCCCTCTACGCCGTGCTGCTGGCCTCGTCGTCGGCCGCGGTCGTCCTGCCGATCGTCGACTCGCTGAGCCTGCGCGGGCCCGCGGTCCTGCAGCTGCTGCCCCAGGTCGCCATCGCCGACGCGGCCTGCATCGTCGCGCTGCCGCTGGTCATCGACCGGGCCCACGCCGGGCGGGCTGCGCTGGGCGCGCTCGCGGTCGTCGCCTGCGCGGCGGTGCTGTTCGTCGGGCTGCGGCAGGCCGAACGCGGCGGCTACCGCAAGCGGATGCACCGGCTGTCCGAGCGACGCGGTTTCGCCCTCGAGCTGCGGATCAACCTGCTCATCCTGTTCGCCCTCGCCGCGCTCGCCGTGCGGACGCACGTGTCGATCATGCTGGCCGGCTTCTCCTTCGGGCTGGTCGTCGCCGCGATCGGCGAGCCCCGCCGGCTGGCCCGGCAGCTCTTCGCGGTCACCGACGGCTTCCTCGCCCCGCTGTTCTTCGTCTGGCTCGGCGCCCTTCTCGACCTGCGGGCGCTGGGGTCGCACCCGTCCTCGATCGCCCTCGGCCTCGCGCTCGGGCTCGGCGCCATCGTCACGCACGCCGCGCTGCGGGCCGTCGGTCAACCGGTGGCGATGGGCACGCTGGCCGCCGCCCAGCTCGGGCTGCCGGTCGCCGCGGCCACGCTGGGCAGCCAACTGCACCTGCTGCACCGGGGCGAGGCCGGCGCGATCATGCTCGGGGCGTTGGTGACGATCTCGGCCGGCACCGTCGCCGCCGGCGCTGCCGCCCGGCGCAACCCGCCGGCCCCGGCGGTCTCCTAGGCGGAGGCGGCGGCGTTCTCGGTGCTCTTGCGCCAGCGGATCCCGGCCTCGATGAAGCCGTCGATCTCGCCGTCGAGCACCGCCTGCGGGTTGCCGACCTCGAAGTCGGTCCGCAGGTCCTTCACCATCTGGTACGGGTGCAGCACGTAGCTGCGCATCTGGTTGCCCCACGAGTTGCCGGTGTCCTTGAGCGCGTTCATCGCGCTCTGCTCCTCCTCGCGGCGCCGCTCGAGCAGCTTCGCCTGCAGGACGGCCATCGCCGAGGCCCGGTTCTGGATCTGCGAGCGCTCGTTCTGGCAGCTCACCACGATGCCGGTCGGCAGGTGCGTGATCCGGACCGCCGAGTCGGTGGTGTTGACGCCCTGCCCGCCGGGGCCGGACGAGCGGTAGACGTCGACCCGGATGTCGTCGTCGGGGATCTCGACGTGGTCGGACTGCTCCACCACCGGCAGCACCTCGACGCCCACGAACGAGGTCTGCCGCCGGCCCTGGTTGTCGAACGGGCTGATCCGGACGAGCCGGTGCGTGCCCTGCTCGACCGAGAGCGTCCCGTACGCGTACGGCACCTTCACCTGGAACGTGGCCGACTTGATGCCGGCCTCCTCGGCGTAGGACGTGTCCATGACATCGACCGGGTAGTTGTGCCGCTCGGCCCAGCGCGTGTACATGCGCAGCAGCATCTCGGCGAAGTCGGCCGCGTCGACCCCGCCGGCCTCGGCCCGGATCGTCATCAGGGCCTCGCGGGCGTCGTACTTGCCGGAGAGCAGCGTGCGCACCTCGAGTTCGTCGACCGCCTTGCGCAGCCCGGCCAGCTCCCCCTCCGCCTCCACCCGGGAGTCGGCGTCGTCCAGCTCCTCGGCGAGATCCCAGAGAGTCTGGGTGTCGTCGATCCGCCGGCGCAGCTCCTCGACCCGGCGCACCTCGCCCTGCACGTAGGACAGCCGCGAGTTCACCCGCTGGGCGTTCTCGAGGTCGTCCCAGAGGTCCGGGGCCGAGGCCTGCTGCTCGAGTTCGGCGGCCTCGCGGCGCAGCGCGTCGAGGTCCACGACCGCCTCGATGCTGGCGAGGGTCGCGGAGAGTTCCTTCAGCTCGGCGGGGACGTCCACGACCGTTCAGCCTACGCGAGCGCCGCCTCCACCCGGCCCGGGATCAGCGGTCGAGCCGGGCGGCGAGCGTCTTCGGGGCCACCTGGCGGTAGGCGTCGCGGACGATCTCGGCGATCTCGGTCCAGTCCGGCTCGGGCAGGCCGTCGGCCTCGAGGCGCACGCCGAGCCAGCCGTGCTGCCCGACGTAGGGCGGCCGGAAGAACCGGGCCGGGTCCTCGGCGATCAGCTCCTGCTGCACCCCGGCCGGCGCCGGGCACCAGAAGCCGACGTGCTGCGCGCCGTGGTGGTGCTGATCGAGCCGCACGAACGCCTTCTTGTCCCGGACGAAGAAGCACGGCTCGCCGTGGCTGACCCGCTCGCTGCTCTCCGGCAGTTCGAGGCACACGTCGCGCAGCCGCGCCACCACGCCGTCCTGCACTGGTTCGAGGCTCATGACACTCCCGGTTTGCCGCCTGGGACCGGCGGGTATCTGCCTTGTCGTGGCCGATCTCATTGTTGCTCTCGTGCTCATGGTGGGCGCGGGCTCCGCCGCGGAGCTCGTTCGGTCCACCTGCCGTCGCCAGCTAACGACCCCCGGCGGGCGGGTCCACTCGGACACCCTGACCGAGTAGGACCGGCGCTGCGAGCAGGCCGGCGAGCTCGATCGCGTAGGGGTCCCTGCGGGTCGGGGAAGAAGTCGGAGTGCCGGTGCGTCGCCGGGGCCGATGGGTCGTCGTTGCTCCACAGCACCGGCGGGTCGTAGACCACCCGGTCGACCAGGGCGTTGTCGTCCGGGCGCAGGTCCGGGTCGAACGCCCACCCACCGATGTAGTCGCTGCGCCGGACGAGGTTGCGCCAGCGCACCACGCCGTCGCGGGTGAGGTGCTGGTGGATCCGGGCCAGCTGGTCGGGGCCGAAGTAGGCCGGGAAGGCGCGTCCGTACAGCCGCCGGATGGGGGCGGCGAGGGTCAGCAGCGCCATCCGTTCCCGCACCCGCTGGGGCAGCTGGGCCATGACCGCGATCGAGATCGGCGTGCCCTGGCTGTAGCCGGTCAGCAGGACGTCACTGTGCGCCTCGACCGGCCCGGGCACGCCCGGCGGGATCCGCTCCGCCTCCTCCTGGGCCAGGGCCGGATCGGCGCCGCTCACCGGCGCGTCCCCGACGATGCGCCGGATGCGGGTCACGACCTCGGGCACGGAGCGCTCGGCGTAGCAGGGCGGTCCGAACGGGTGGCAGGCCCGCGGCCAGAACGTCCCGACGTCCCACAGGAAACCGAACCGCTTGCGCTTGGCCGCGTTCAGGAACGCCGAGCGCAGGGTCGCCATGAAGTACGCCGTGGCGGCGACGCCGATCGTCCCGCCGATCTGGGCGAGGCGGGCCAGCACGCCCGGGTTGGCGCCGGCCTCGAGGGTGATGAGGTACGCGGTGAGGACGGCGGCGGTCGGCAGGGTCAGGACGGTCAGCGCGGTGGCCGCGTGGTCGGTGAGCCGCGACTGCGCCCACGTCTTCGCCACCTGCCCCACCGCGTCGGTCCCGCCGGGCGCCGGATAGCTCGAGAACACCGAATCGGCCGGCCGCCCCGGGTCGGTGCGGGCCAGCCGGTTGGCCTCCCACCGCGACCAGGTGAGCAGGTAGCCGGCGACGCCGAGCAGCAGCACGAGCGCGGCCACCATCCCGAGACCGCCGACGTAGACGGTCGTCGGCAGCAGCAGCGTCTCGCCGCGCACCCGGCCGTCGGCGACGGTCACCCGCGGCGACCCGATCAGGTTGGCCACGGCCAGAGTGAGCGACGAGCCGAAGATCGTCGCGACCACGCACCCCAGGCCGGCCAGCAGCGGCGCGGTAAGGCCGAAGCCCATCACCTCCTTGCCGACCTTCCACGGCGCCTGCACCAGCACCGCGGCGGCGAGCACGGTGAACACGGCGAACTCGGCGATCACCGACCCGACCTGCAGCAGCTGGTCACCGGGCAGCGCGTGCGTGCTCGGGTCGATCCGCCACCAGAACCGGGCGACCGACGCGCCGGCCGCGACGACGACCGAGGTCACGGCGAACCACTTGGCCACCTCGTCGCCCCACTTCGGGTCGCGGCCGGCGATGCGCTGCCGGTCCGTCCACGGTGCCGCGACGACCACCACGGACACCAGGGCGATCGCCCCGGCCGCGCCGACGAGGAACCAGCGCAGGCCGTCGGCCGAGCCGTCCGGCAGCGCCGCGAACAGCAGGACGACCGCGGCACCGGAGGCAATGTGGAAGTAGCGCTGGCGGTTGACGGCGAGCTCGCCGCACCAGAACGTCCGCCCGGTCAGCGGCGAGTCGTCGTCAACGTCCGGGTCCACCCCGCTGCTCCACCGCTCGTACGAGCGGGTCGTCATCACGCTCAGCGCCGCCAACCCGCAGACGACGGCGAGGACGAGGAGCAGGGCGATCGCGAGCCGCGGGCCGGTGTCGCGGCGGGCGTACCACCCGAGCCAGCTCGGCAGCGCGCCCCGGACCGGCGCCTGCCAGGCGACGAGATCGGCCAGCAGCGTCGCGGTCGTCGCGATGAACGCGACCGTCAGGGCGAGGCCGAGGAGGCGCAGGCAGGCCCGGGCCACCACGGTCGCCGCGGACGAGTGCTTGGTCGGGCGCCCCGGCAGGGCCCAGTGCGCGACGTTGACGAGCATGAAGCCGACGAGCATGAGGTACAGCGCCCGGCTGCTGGCCCGGGTGTTGAGGCCGCCCCAGCAGTAGGCCTCGCGCCGCGGCTGGCCCTTCGCCTGCCCGCCCGGGAACCACGCGCGGTAGAACCCGGCGGTGTCGTCGCCGGCGACCTGGACGGTGGCCGGGCTCTGCAGGTTGTCGCTGGCCGGTGCCCCGCCGACGCCGTGGATGCGCAGCTCGAGCACCGGATCGGCGTCGGGGGTGCTGCCGTTCGCGGCGAGGTAGGGCACCTCGCCGGCGAGGGTGGCGGTGCGCGGGTTCGTGAGGTCGGCCCCGGAGTAGCCGTCGGCCGCCCCGACGCCGAGCGTGATCGGACCCAGCACGTCCGCCATCCGGCACCCCCAGGTAATCGGATCTTGCAGGGGGTAATACACCCGTCGACGGTCGGGCCGCTACGGGCACGCCGCGGCCGGGCCCGAACGGGCGGCGGTTCTGACAGGGTGGGGGCGTGCGGATCGCCACCTGGAACGTCAACTCGGTCGTCGCCCGGCTGCCCCGGCTCATCGAGTGGCTCGGCATCGCCGAGCCGGACGTGCTCTGCCTGCAGGAACTGAAGACCGGAGACTTCCCGATCGACGAGGTCGCCGCTCTCGGCTACGAGGTGGCGACGCACGCGACGGGGCGGTGGAACGGCGTCGCCATCCTGTCCCGGGTCGGCCTCACCGACGCCCGTCCGGGACTGCTGGACGAGCCCGGCTTCCAGCCCGAGGACGCGATGCTGGCCGCGACCGAGCACCGCTCGATCGGCGCGACGTGCGGCGGGGCGCGGATCTGGTCGGTGTACGTGCCGAACGGGCGCGAGGTCGGGCACCCGCACTACGAGTACAAGCTGCAGTGGCTGGCCGCGCTGCAGGCCACCGTGGCGGCCGAGCTGCCGGCCCACGAGCGGCTGGCCGTGCTGGGCGACTTCAACATCGCGCCGTCCGACGCCGACGTGTGGGACCCGGCCGCGTTCGCCACCTCGACGCACGTCACCGCGCCCGAGCGGGCGGCGCTGGCCGGACTGCGGTCGCTCGGGCTGCAGGACGTCGTGCCGCGGGCCATGAAGTACGGCACCCCCTACACGTACTGGGACTACCGGGCCGGGATGTTCCACAAGAACATGGGCATGCGCATCGACCTCGTCTACGCGTCACCAGCGCTCGCTGCGGCAGTGACCGACGCCTACGTCGACCGCGACGCGCGCAAGGGCAAGGGCCCGTCCGACCACGCACCGGTCGTGGTCGATCTCGCCCTGGGCTGAGCCCGGCCGCCGGTCAGGCTGGGTACAGCCGGGGCGGCGCACGATCGGGCGTGCTCGCGCGCTCCCCACGCCGGACGGTGCCTCGTGCGCCCGGCCGGCCGATCTCGCTGCTCGACGCGGGCACCGTCTTCGTGATCGCGTTCGTCCTCCGCGTCGGGGTCGTCCTGCTGAGCCGCGGCGGACCGCGCGGCATCTTCGGCTACGACGCCGGGGTGTACTACGCCGCGGCCGACGCCTTCGTCCACGGCCGCCTGCCGTACCGCGACTTCGTCCTGCTGCACCCGCCGGGCGTGCTGCTCGCGGTGAGCCCGTTCGCCGGGCTCGGCCGGCTGACGACCGATCACACCGGCTTCATCGTCGCGAACACCGCCTTCGAACTCCTCGGCGCGCTCAACGCCGTGCTCGTCGGGCTCGTCGCGCGGCGGGTCGGCTGCCGCCGCTCGGCCGCGCTGCTGGGGGCGCTGTTCTACGCGGTCTGGCTGGGTGCGGTCAACGCCGAGATCGGCGTGCGGCTCGAGCCGCTGGGCTCGACGTTGTTCCTGCTCGCACTCCTCGCCCTGACCGGCGGCGCGCTCGACCGGCGCCGGGCGGTGCTCGCCGGGGTCGCGCTGGCGGCCGCCTGCTCGGTCAAGATCTGGTGGATCGTCCCGGCCGCCGTCGTCCTCGGCTGGCACCTGTGCCACCGCGACCGGCGGCCGGCGGTGACGTGGATGGTCGCCGGTGGCGCCGGACTCGCGCTCGTCCTGGACGGGGCGTTCTTCGCGGCCGCGCCGGGGACGATGTGGCGGATGGTCGTCACCGATCAGCTGGGTCGGCAGCCCGTCACCGGGCCCGAACTCCGGGTCGCGGAGGTGACCGGCCTGCACTTCGCCTTCCCGGCGCTGGCCGGCCCGGCCGAGATCCCGCTGCTGGTGATCCTCGCCGGCCTGGTCGTGGCCGCCGGCGCCGCCGCCTGGCGGTTGCCGCCGGCGCGGATGGTCGTGCTCGTGCTGGCCGCCCAGCTGCTCGTGCTGGCCGGTTCACCCAGCTATTTCGCGTTCTACGCCGGCTTCGTCGCGGCCACGCTCGGGCTCACCCTCGCGGCGGCGGCCGAGACGCGGCCGGCGCGGGCCGGCCGGCGGGGCTTCCCGGTCGCGGCGGTCACCGCGGTGACGGCGGCCGCGTTCACCGGCATCGCCCTCCTGCGCCCGATCACGGTGGTCTCGCCGTTTCCGGCGCAGCGCCTGGCGGGCGCGGCCCGGTCGGTGCGCTGCCTGATGAGCGACTCGCCCGCCGCCCTCATCGAGCTGAACACGCTGAGCCGCGACCTGGCCGCCGGCTGCCCGAACTGGGTCGACGTCACCGGCCGCACCTACGGCGCCGATGCCCCGCCCGGCGGGCTCGCCGAGCGGCGGGCGCAGAACCGGCGGTGGCAGGCCGACCTGCGCCACTACCTGTTCTCCGGCGGCGGCTTCATCGTGGTCCGGGCCTCCGGCACCGGGCTGAGCCGGACGACCCGCCGAGCGTTGGCCGGGCACCGGGTGCTCGCCGTGGCGGGCCGGTACGTCCTGTATCGCACCGTCCCTCGGTAGCGGTCAGATCCGGTGGCGCACCGGCAGCCGTTCCTGCACCGGCATCCGCAGCTTCGGCACCGGGTACGGCGGCCGCCGGTCCTGCGCCGCCTGCGAGATCAGGTGCCGCTCGCCCCGCACGGCCGCGCGGGCTGCCGCTTCGGCGTCCGGGAACCGCGGCGTCGACATGTCCGGCGCTCGGCGCTGGTCGAAGATCCGCGCCATGTCGGACGTGACGTGCGCCCGCCATCCGGACAGGTGCGGCACCGGGACGTTGAACCGGGTGCCCACCAGCCGCAGCTGCGAGGTGTGGTCGTACACCTCCGAGCTGACCAGGCCACCCCTCGTGTAGGGCGAGATGACCAGGCACGGGACGCGGAAGCCGAGGCCGATCGGGACGAGATGACCGTTGCGGTGGACGAATTCGCCGCGCACCCACGGCGGTGGCGTCGGCGGGGCGACGTGGTCGAAGAGCCCACCGTTCTCGTCGTAGCTGATGATCAGCGCGGTTCGTTCCCACAGCCCGGGATTGGACGTCAGCGCGTCGAGCACCCGCATGATGCTCGCGGCCCCGACCGGTGCGGGGTAGGCCGGGTGCTCGCTGCTGCGCATCGGCGGGATGAGCCAGGAGACGGCCGGCAGGGTCCCGGCCTTGACGTCGGCGAGGAAGTCGCGCGGGAAGACGGGGTCGATCCCGCGCCGCCGCAGCGGCCCGTCCGGGTGGTACTGCTTGAAGTGTCGGGCCATTCCCGAGAGCTGGCTGTGCGCGTTGCCCGGGTGGTTGTAGATCTTCCAGCTCACCCCCGCGTCCTCGAGGTTCTCGGGGAAGGTGCGCCACGAGAACGTCCCGCTCGAGCGGGACTTGATGTCGCCGATCACCGGACCACCCGCGACGCCCTCGGCGTCGACGTTCGCGCTGAGCCAGAACAGCCGGTTCGGCGCGGTCGGCCCCATGACCGAGCTGAAGTAGTGATCGCACACCGTGAAGGCGTCGGCCAGCGCGTAGTGGACCGGGATGTCGGCCCGCTTGTAGTAGCCCATCACCATCGCCGCGGCCGGCCCGTCCAGGCCGGCGTGCTCGACCATCCAGCGGTCCATGGCGCCGTGGTTCCACACCGCGTGCTGGACCCACCAGTCGTGGGCGGGGTCGTTGACGATGTCGGCCTCGAGGTCGGGCCGGGCCCGGGTGTCGAGGTGGAACGGCAGCAGATGACCGGGCCGGGCACCGGGGTAGCGCTGCCGGAAGACCGGCGTCCGCTCGTCGAATCCGCGCACGCCGGACATCGCCCCGAAGTAGTGGTCGAAGGAGCGATTCTCCTGCATCAGCAGCACGAAGTGGTCGATGTCGGCCAGCGATCCGACACCGGCCGGATCAGCCCGCAACGCTCGCCGGACGACCTTGGTCGAGGGATCCACGGCCGCCGCGCCGAGCGCGGTCGCCCCGGCGGCACCGATGATGCTCAGGAACCGGCGCCGGCTGACGGCGGTCTCTGAGGTGGGCGTCATGATCTCCGGGCCTTCGGGTCGACGGACACTGGCTGGCGTTACCACTGTCCTGCCCGGCGGCTGAGTGAATGCTCGGCCGCGGCCATGAGCGTTCAGGTCAATTTCATGACCCGAGGCGCGCCGTCAGTGGGCGGCCCGGGCGCGGGCCTCCTGGACGGCGGCGCGGATCGGCCGGTGCAGCGCCTCACCGTGACCGGGGAGCACGAGGTCGGCGTCGAGATCCGCCAAGCGGGCGATGGCCGGGACCGGATCGCCGTGGTTGAAGAAGGCGGGCAGGATGCTCGGGCCGGTCCCGCGCAGGACGGCGTGGCCGGTGACGAGCTCGTCGCCGGTCGCGACCGCGCGGGCGGCCGGGAAAAGGTAGGCCGTGTGCCCCGAGGTGTGCCCGTGCGTCGGGATCGGAACCGGTCCGCCCGGCAGGTCGAGCGGGCCGTCGGCCGGGAACGGCTGCGCGCTCGGGATCGCGACGTGCCTGGTGGCGCCCACCCGCAGGACGCGGCCGAGCCACGGCGCGACGCCGGGCCGCCACAGGTTCTTCGCGACGTCGAGCGACCCGGCCTGCTCGAGGTAGTCGCGGTGCGCATGCCGCACCTCGACCGCGTCGGTGTAGACCGGCGCGCCGTGCGCCTCGTGCAGCCGGTTGGCGCCGCCGACGTGGTCGATGTGCGCGTGCGTGATCAACACCGCGACCACCCGCCCGCCGATCGTCCGGATCGACCGCTCGAGCCGCTCGGCATCACCCGGGTAGCCGGTGTCGACGACGGTGACGTCGTGGCCGTCGCGGGCCAGGACCCAGTTGACGTCCGTCCCCCGGCCGAAGAACAGGCCGTCGGCGACCTCGGTGACCAGCTCTGCCATGGCCCCATCCTGCCGTCACACGTCGCGGGCCTCGACCAGGACGAACGCGGCGACCGCCGTGGCGACGGCGTAGAGCGCAAGCACGCCGAGCCCGGTCCACGGCGCCAGGCCACCCTTCTCCCGGATGATGATCATGATCTGGCTGCCGGCGTTGAGCGGTAGGTAGTTGATGATCTCGCTGCGCCAGGAGTCCGGGAGCACCTCGGTGACGACATCGAGTGCGAACACCAACCCGAAGAACGCCGACAGCGCACCGGCGGTGTAGCGGATCGCCGCGCCGAGCCCGAAGCCGAGCAGCGCCATCACGGTCAGGTAGAGCCCGGCCCCGATCACCGCGCGCAGCACCCCGGGGTCACCCAGGGAGGCGCCGGCGTGCCGGTGGGCGAGCAGGGCCTGGCCGACCACGAACGAGACGAAGGCGCAGATCTCGCCGAGCACCAGGACGGCCGCGCCGAGGACCGTGCCCTTGGCCGCGAGCAGGCTGCGGCGTTGCGGGACCGCCGCGGTCGTCGCCCAGATCATCCGGGTCGCGCACTCGGAGCTGATCACCATGACGCCGAGGGCGCCGGCGACGACCTGGGCGAGGTAGAAGCCGCTCAGCGAGACGTTGGCGGCGTCGAAGTTGTCCGGTAGCGGGCGGGTCTCGTGCGACCAGCGCAGGCCCATGATCACGGCCAGCCCGACGGTCAGGAGCGCGATCAGGCCGGCGCACAGGTAGGTCGAGCGCAGCGAGCGGAGCTTCGTCCACTCGGACCGGAGGAGGTTGCCGAAGCCGACGGTCATCAGGCACTCCTTGCTGCGTGGTAGTCGGTCTGTTCCTGGGTCAGGCTCATGTACGCGGATTCGAGCGAGCCCGCGCGCGGTGCCAGTTCGTGCAGGGCTATGCCCAGGCGGAGCGCCAGGTCGCCGATCTCGTCGGCCGCGGCGCCGGAGACCTCGAGCGCACCGTCGTCGCCGGGGACGATCGTGGCCCCGGCGTCCCGCAGGACCGCGGCGAGGCGATCGGGCGACGGCGTGCGGACGCTGACGACCGGCACCGCGGCCCCGCGCACGAGCTCGCTCACGCTGGTGTCGGCGAGCAGGCGGCCGCGGCCGATCACGATGACGTGGTCGGCCATCAGCGCCATCTCGCTCATCAGGTGGCTCGAGACGAAGACGGTGCGGCCCTCCTCGGCGAGGTTGCGCAGCAGCGTCCGGATCCAGACGATGCCCTCGGGGTCGAGGCCGTTGACCGGCTCGTCGCAGAGGACGACCTGCGGGTCGCCGAGCAGCGCGGACGCGATGCCGAGACGCTGACTCATCCCGAGCGAGAAGCCGCGGATGCGCCGGCTGCCGACGTCGGCCAGGCCGACGAGATCGAGCACCTCACCGACCCGGCGGGCCCCGATGCCGTTGCTCTGCGCGAGCGCGAGCAGGTGGTTGCTCGCAGTGCGACCGCCGTGCACCGCGCGGGCGTCGAGGACGGCGCCGACCTCGTGCAACGGCCGCCGGTGCTCGCGGTACGGACGGCCGAGCACGGTGACGTCGCCGCTGCCGGGGCGGTCGAGGCCGAGGATCATCCGCATCGTCGTCGACTTGCCGGCGCCGTTCGGGCCGAGGAATCCGGTGACCCGGCCGGGCAGCACGTCGAAGGTGAGCTGGTCGACGGCCAGCACCCGTCCGTAGCGTTTGGTCAGCCCCTGTGCGCGAATCATCGCGACCGCCTCTCGTCGCCGCCCATCGTCGGCGGACGGGACCGGCGGCACATCGGGTAGAACCCTGAATCCGACCCTGGGCCGTTCGGTCGGGACTCAGTCGACGACGGCGGCGCGGGCCGAGGAGGTCGCGGTGTGCTGCACGTGGCCGCGGTCGAAGAAGGAGCCGAAGGCGAGTGGCGTGGTCTGCCGGCAGGTGAGGGTGACGCGCCGGCCGTCGGCTGAGATGTCCGCGTTCACCTGAACCCCCCGCCGGGCCGGGTCGCGGGCCAGGTAGGCGGTCACCACCGGCTCGACGTCGGCGAACCGCAGCGACCCGCCGGCGGTCACGCCGTGCTCGCGGTCGAGGTCGGCGCCGCTGGCCGCGGCGGCCGCGGCGGCGCCGTCGCAGATGTCCTGCAGGTCGCGCTGTTGGACGAACGCCTCGCCCAGCGCGACCGAGCCGGCCACCATGATCAGCGCGATCAGGAAGAACCCGAGGATGAGCGGGATCGTCGACCCGCGGTCGCCGCGCATCACCGGGGCGCCTCTCGGAAGTCGTCGACGTGGATCACGTACTCGCCGATCGTCCGGATGCCGCGGCCGGTGAGCACGGTCGGGACGGCCGGCAACTGCACCCGCCGCGTGACGCAGACGGTGAACTCCGCCCCGGGCGCCAACTGCGGCGTCACCGCCGGCGCGTCGCACCCCGAGCCCGAGGCGACGAACCGCACTGTCGCGTCGTCCGGCAGACCCTGATCGGCCAGCGCGAGCCGCACGGCCGCGCTCACCCGCTCACGGGCCTGGCCGGGCGAGTCGCTGGTGGCGAAGGCGCGCCCGGCATCACGCGCGGCCTGGGTGACCGCCAGCGTGTTGCGCTGCACCGTGGCCACGGCGGCGATCAGGTAGACCAGCGGCACCATCACGATCACCGCGACGAAGACGAACTCGATGATCGCGCTGCCGCCGTCGTCCGATCGCGCCCTCACGGCTGCTTCTCCCGCAACACCGACGACGTGACGTCGATCGTCAACGGCATCTCCAACGGCAGGAACAGCAGCCGGATCCGTCCGCGGCAGTGCACGGTCGTGACGGCCAGGCCGGAAGCCGCATCCGTCCCCGGGCCGCTGGTGCAGTGGATGCCGGAGGCGTCGGCCTCGTCCAGACCCTGGTGGACGAGCGTGGTCGGCCCGGGGCCCGCCCGCGCCGGGTGACACGCCCTCGGCCGCGGCGTAGCGGGCCGCGTCGGCCGCCGAGGCCGCGGCCACGTTGCGGGCGTAGAAGTAGATCGCCACCTGCAGCACGGCGAAGAGCAGGAACACCAGCAGCGTCGAGATCATGACGAAGTCGACGACCGCAGCACCGCCGTCACCGGAGCGCCGACGCCGCGGCACCTCGCCCTACTTCTTGCCGCTCACCGAGTCGATGACCCCGGAGATCGCGCTCTTCACCTGCGGCTCGAAGATGCCCGAGGATCGCCACGACCAGGATCGCGGTCATCACCGTCACCATGACCCACCCCGGCACGTCCCCCCGGTCGTCCCGGGCCGCCGCCAGCCACGCGGTCAGATACGCGAACAGCCTCATCTATCCCCTCCACCTCACCGCGCGAGCGACGTCAACGTCAGCAGCCCCGGGAACAGCGCGAACAGCACCGTCACCGGCAAGATCAGAAAGACGACCGGCACCATCATCGAGATCTCCTTGCGGCCGCCGGCCTCGAGCAGCGCCCGCTTGCCGACCTCGCGCACGTCGACCGCCTGGGCCCGCAGCACGTCGGCCAGCGGTGTGCCCGCGCTCGATCGCGACGACCAGTCCCTGCAGGAAGCGGGTGAACGACTCGAGCGTCGTCTGCTCGGCGAGCTCGGAGAGCGCCTTCGTCACCGGCGTCCCGGATCGGGCCCGGGCGAGCGCGCGATCGAGGTCGCGGGCGAGCTCGCCGCCGGTCAGCCGGCAGACCCGTTCGAGCGCGTCGACCGGCGACTCGCCGGCCACCACCGACAGCGCGAGCAGGTCGGCGACGACCGGGAACTCCGACAGCATCGCCTGCTCGCGCCGCTCGAGTTCGCGGGTCAGCCACCAGTCGCGGCCGAGCACCCCGGCGACGAGCCCGCCGAGGGCGGCGAGCACGACCAGCACGACGTCGACACCGCCGCGCAGCACACTCGCCGGCGACGGTCGACGGCCGCGGCCAGCACCATGCCGGCGACGCCCCACACGACCTGCTCGACGCGGAACTCCTCGAGCGACATCCGGGCGCCGAGGCCGTTGAGCCGGCGCCGCACCGACGCCGAGCCACCGACCAGCCGGTCGAGCCAGCGACACCGTCTCGCCGAGCACCGGCCCGAACAATCGCCGGGCCACCGCGAACGGGGCGGAGGTCGCCGACGGACGGGCCAGCAGCTTCGACGGCGCCGGGGTGTCGCCGAGGTAGGGCGCGATGCGGTCGGCCAGGCGGACCGGACGCATCGGCGGCGTCGCCCGGACCGCGATGATCACTCCCCCCGCGGCGGCGAGCCCGAGGCCGGCGCCGACGAGCCAGGCCGCGCTCATCCGGGGTCCCCGCGAAATCGTGGAGCGTCTTGTGCGGAGCGATTTCGTGGGGTGGTCATCGCAACACCCGCTGCTCTTCGGGCAGGCGGCCGATGTGCAGCATGATCCGGTACGCCACGACGCAGACGGCGGCGCCGATGACGAGCAGCAACGCGCCGCCGGGCGAGTCGTAGGCGCGTCAGGGTCTGCGACTGCGTCCCGAGCAGCAGCAGCACCGCCCAGGGCGCGGCCACCGCCAGCCGGGCCGCGTTGATGACCCAGCCCTGCCGGGTCTCGAGCTCCGACCGGGTGCGGGCGTCGGCGCGCAGCAGCTCGGACAGGGTCCGCAGCACGGTGCCGAGGTCGCTGCCGCCGACCTCGCGGGCGACCCGCATCGTCTCGCAGACCCGGTCGCCGACCGGATCGGCGAGGTCGTCCTTCAACGCGTCCAGGCACTCGCCGAACCGTCCGGTCGCCCGGTAGGCCGTGGCGAACCGGCGCGAACGGCGCCCGCAGCTCGGCCGGGCCGCGCACCGCGAGCGCCGAAAGCCCCTCGGGCAGCGACATGCCGGCCCGCACGGCGGACGCCAGGTTGTCGATCGCCTCGGGCCAGAGCTCGCGCAGCGCGCCCTGCCGCCGCCGCTGCAGCCGCCGCACGACCACCGCGGGCAGGAAGAACCCGAAGACCGCGAAGCAGCCGGCGACCGCGACCGTCTTCGTGATCGCGACGACGAGCACGAGCGCGATCGCGGCGCAGAGCACCTGGGCGCCGAGCAGCTGCGCCGGCCCGACGCCGTCCACGCCGGCCTGCCGGAGCAGGTCCCGGCGGCGGTCCGAACCAGGAGGTCGGCCGGCCGGCGGCGAGCCGGCGCCCGCGGACCGCTGCGCCAGATCAGCAGCAGGCCGAGGCCGGCGAGCAGGCCGAGGAACGCGCCCACGTCAGCGCTCCCCGGCGGCGGCCAGCCGATCGGCGCGGTGCCCGAGGGCGTGGATGAGGTCGATGCCGGCCGCCTCGAAGCGATCCGGATGCGGCGGGAAGCCCTCGGCCCGGTCGAGCCGTCCCCGGCGCGAGGAGAAGATCTCGGCCGTCTCGATGACGTCGCCCTCGACCCGGCCGGTGACGCCGACGATCTCGCGGACCCGCCGCTGCCCGGACGCGTCCAGGCCGAGGTGGACGACGAGGTCGACGCTCGCGGCGACGGTAGGCACGACGAACGACGCGGACACGTTCTCGCCGGCGAGCAGAGGCAGCGTGCACATCTTCACCAGCGCCTCGCGGGCCGAGTTCGCGTGCAGGGTGCACATGCCGGGCAGGCCGGAGTTCAGGGCAATGAGGAGGTCCAGGCACTCCTCCTGACGCACCTCGCCGACGATCAGCCGGGACGGGCGCATCCGCAGCGCCTCCTTCACCAGCCGCCGCAGCGGGATCTCGCCCGTCCCCTCGAGGTTGGCCTGCCGGGTCTGCATGGCGACGACGTCCGGCGCCCGCAGCGAGAGCTCGAAGACCTCCTCGACGGTGACGACCCGCTCGCGCGCCGGGGATCGCCCCGCACAGGGCGTTGAGCAGCGTCGTCTTCCCGGCCTGGGTTCCGCCGGCGACGAGGACGTTCAGGCCGGCCACCACCGAGGCCTCGAGGAAGCGCGCCGCCTGCTCGGTCAGCGTGCCGACCGCGACCAGCTCGTCCAGGCGTGCGCAGGCCGACCGCGAACTTGCGGATGTTCACCGCCATGTGCCGGCGGGTGATGTTCGGGATGACGACGTGCAGCCGGGAGCCGTCGGGCAGCATGGCGTCGACGAACGGGGTGCTGAGGTCGATCCGGCGGCCGGTCGGGCGCAGCATCCGCTCGACGAGCTCGGCCACCTGGTCGGCGGTCAGGATGATCGTGGTCAGCTCGGAGCGCCCGTGCCGGGCGACGAACACCCGTCCCGGTTCGTTGATCCAGATCTCCTCGACGGTGTCGGATCGTCGAGCAGCGGTTGCAGCGGCCCGAAGCCGGCGACCGCGTCCAGCACCGACCGGGTCGCGGCGACGACGTCGCCGAGCGGCGGCAGGGCCGCGGTGATGGAGCGGTCGCGGTAGTCGGCGACCACCTCGTCCACGAGCCGGGCGACGACCTCCGCCTCGGCGATCGGATCGATGCCCCGCTGGCGGACGAGTTCGCGCACCTCGTTCTCGAGGATCGCCTGCGCCGACGGCCCCACCACCGGTCACCCTTCGTGCATCAAGCTCATTACGGACGGACAGAGCGTATGCATAGAAACCGATCTAGGCCATCCAGGAGCGGCAACCTGTGGACAAGCAGGTGGCCCCGAGCCCGGGCGAGGAGGACGGACGGCCCGGCTTCCGAACCGACCGCTCGAGCAACTGACGGCGCGCCGGGACGGCGGGGGTGTAATCCCACAGCCGCACACGGAAGACTTGCCCGCGTGCGTCCACCGGAGATGTCGCTGACCTACCGCCTCGTCATGCTCGTCGCGACGCCGTTCGTGCGGTGGTGGGGACGGCTGCAGGTCACCGGCCTGGACGCCCTGCCCGCGAGCGGCCCGACGGTGCTGCTGCCGAACCACGACAGCGCCTGGGACCCGGTCGTCATCGGCGTGGCCGCCCGCAAGAGGCGGCAGGTCCGCGCGCTGGCCAAGGCCTCGCTCTGGAAGAACCCGGTGCTGTCCTGGGTGCTCGACCACATGGGGCAGATCCCGATCGAGCGCGGCCGCGGCGACACCGCCGCCCTCTCCGCGGCGATCGACCACCTCAAGGCCGGCCGCTGCATCGGCGTCTTCCCGGAGGGCACGGTCTCCCGCGGCCGGCCGCTGCGGGCGCAGAGCGGCGCGGGTCGACTGGTGCTCGCGGTCCCGGAGACGCACGTCGTCTGCGTGGCCGTCACGGGCTCGGTCGACCTGATCCGCTTCCCGCACCGCCCGCGGGTCAAGGTCGAGTTCTTCGAACCGGCCGGCGGCCAGCCCCACGACGGCGAGAGCGCGCTGGCGCTGACCCGCCGGGCCATGGCCGAGATCCGCGAGCGGGCGCCGTACGCGGTACCCGGCCGCCGCAAGAAGGCCGAGCACTACCGCCGCCTCGCCGAGGAGAAGTCGACCGATCAGAAGACGGCGACCGACGAGAAGACGAAGCCCTAGTCGTCAGCCCCCGGCCATCGCCCCGATGACGAGGAACGGTTCGCGCCCGGCGGCCACCGGCTCCGGCAGTGGCGCATCCGGTGCCTCGTGCGAGAGATCCTGCTCGCACGCGTAGAACCGCACGAACGCCCGCCGCTTGCCCGAGGCCGGGTCGCGCATCGTCCCGCGCAGCGCCGGGTAGCGCTCCTCCAGGGCGCCGAGCACACCGGCCTGCGTGGCCGCGCAGTCGAGCGTGACCTCACCCTCGCAGCGGGCCAGCTGCCGCAGGTGGGCCGGGAGCTGCACGCGGATCATGCGAGCGTCTGCACCTCCACCGAGAGCACCGCCGGCAGGTCGCGCACGATCGGCGCCCACGAGTCACCCGCGTCGGCGGACGCGTAGACCTGCCCGCCGGTCGTGCCGAAGTACACGCCGCACGACGGCAGCGAGTCGACGGCCATCGCGTCGCGCAGCACGTTGACGAAGCAGTTCTCCTGCGGCAGCCCCTTCGTCAGCGCCTCCCAGGTCTCACCACCGGTGCGGCTGCGATAGACGCGCAGCTTCCCGTCGGGCGGGAAGTGGTGGGAATCGCTGGTGATCGGCACGACGTACACCGTCTCCGGCTCGTGGGCGTGCACGCTGATCGGGAAGCCGAAGTCGGTGGGCAGGTCACCGCTCACCTCGCGCCAGCTGTCGCCGGCGTCGTCGGTGCGCATGACGTCCCAGTGCTTCTGCATGAACAGCGTGTCCGGCCGGGACGGGTGCATGGCGAGGTTGTGGACGCAGTGCCCGACCTCGGCCGCCGGCGACGGGATGCCGTCAGAGAGCAGACCCTTGTTGATCGGCCGCCACGACTCGCCGCCGTCGTCGGTGCGGAACACGCCGGCGGCCGAGATGGCGACGAACATCCGCCCCTCGTGCTCCGGATCGAGGACGATCGTGTGCAGGCACATGCCGCCCGCGCCCGGCTGCCACTCGTGGCCCGACCCCTGCTCGCGCAGTGCCGGCAGCTCCTGCCAGCTCGCCCCGCCGTCGGTCGAGCGGAACAGCGCGGCGTCCTCGACCCCGGCGTACACGGTGTCACGGTCGGTCCGCGACGGCTCCAGGTGCCAGACCCGCGCGAACTCCCACGGGTGCGGCGTGCCGTCGTACCACTTGTGGGTGCCGGGGTCGGTGGCGTACCGGAAGTCGTTACCCACCGGCTCCCACGTCTGCCCGCCGTCGTCCGAGCGCTGGATGATCTGCCCGAACCAGCCCGTCGACTGGGCCGCGTAGAGCCGGTCGGGGTCGGCCGGCGAACCGGCGAGGTGGTACACCTCCCACCCCGGGAAGTGCGGACCGGCGACGGCCCAGTCCTGCCGCGCTTCGTCCGAGGTGAGGACGAACGCGCCCTTGCGGGTGCCGACCAGTACCCGTACACCGCCCATGCGAAGCTCCCTGGCTCGAGGTCGTCGGTGGATGGGCCGAACCTACGACCGGCCACCGACACCGTCCAGATCAGCGGGAATCCGCCGGGCGCTAACGTCGTCAGAGGTCTCGACCGATGCGAAACGAGAGGGTGCCCCGATGACCGACAGCGAGATCCCCAGCGATCAGTTCGGCGACTCCGTCTACGAGGGCGGCGACCCCGTCGACGACACCGACGACCTCGACCCGATCGAGAGCCTCTCCGGCGACGACCCGGACGAGGAGATGCAGACCGGGTACAACCCGCCCGACCGCGAGCCCTACAACTTCCGCCACATCCCGACCGAGTTCGAGGAGCGGCAGGGCGAGTCGCTCGACGACCACCTCGCCGAGGAGGAGCCGGACATCAGCGCGGACGACGACTGGAGCCCGGCCGACGCCGAGCCGCGGGCCGGCCGCCTCGTGGCCCCGGACGAGGGCGCGCACGCGGACGAGGAGGCCAACGAGATCGCCGAGGACGTCGGCCCGGCCGGTTACGCGTCCAGCGCCGAGGAGGCCGCGATGCACATCGAGCCCGAGGAATAGTCCGGCCCTTGGCGAACGCCGCACCGAGGTCTACCGTGGATTTAATTCAACCACTGAACTAAAGGCGGCGACGGCGATGACGACCCCCACCAGGCAGGACCGGTTCACCTTCGGGCTCTGGACGGTGGGGTGGCCGGGCCGCGACCCGTTCGGCGACGCGACCCGGCCGGCACTGGACCCGGTGGAGTCGGTGCACCGGCTGGCCGGGCTCGGCGCCTACGGCGTGACGTTCCACGACGACGACCTCGTGCCGTTCGGGTCGTCGAGCAGCGACCGCGACAAGCACATCGCCCGGTTCAAGGACGCGCTCGCCGAGACCGGCCTGGTCGTGCCGATGATGACGACGAACCTGTTCACCCACCCGGTGTTCAAGGACGGCGGCTTCACCAGCAACGACCGCAGCGTGCGCCGCTACGCGCTGCGCAAGGTGCTGCGCAATCTCGAGCTCGCGGCCGAACTCGGCGCCGAGACCTACGTCTTCTGGGGCGGCCGCGAGGGTGCGGAGTACGACGGCGCCAAGGACGTGCGGGCCGCGCTCGACCGCTACCGCGAGGCCATCGACCTGCTGGCCGCGCACGTCAAGGAGCAGGGCTGGAACATCCGGTTCGCGATCGAGCCCAAGCCCAACGAGCCGCGCGGCGACATCCTGCTGCCGACCGTCGGGCACGCCCTGGCCTTCATCGCCGGCCTCGAGCACGGCGACATCGTCGGCGTGAACCCCGAGGTCGGGCACGAGCAGATGTCCGGGCTCAACTTCGCGGCCGGCATCGCCCAGGCGCTGTGGGCCGACAAGTTGTTCCACATCGACCTCAACGGCCAGCGCGGCATCAAGTTCGACCAGGACCTCGTCTTCGGCCACGGCGACCTGCTCAACGCGTTCTTCCTCGTCGACCTGCTCGAGGGCGGGGCGGGCGCGCCGGCCTACACCGGCCCGCGGCACTTCGACTACAAGCCGTCACGCACCGAGGACTTCGACGGCGTCTGGGCCTCGGCCGCGGCCAACATGCGGATGTACCTGCTGCTCAAGGAGCGGGCCGCCGCCTACCGGGCCGACCCCGAGGTACAGGCCGCGCTGGCCGAGTCCGGCGTGCCGGCGCTCCGCGAACCGACCCTCGGCGCCGGCGAGACCCTGGCCGCGCTCCGCAACGACCCGAGCGCGTTCGAGGACTTCGACGCCGACTCGGCCGGCACCCGCGGCTACGGCTTCGTCCGCCTCAACCAGCTGGCCATCGACCACCTGCTCGGCGCCCGCTGACCGGCCGGCGATGACCCTCGTCGCCGGGGTGGATTCCTCCACCCAGTCCTGCAAGGTCGTCGTCCGGGACGCCGACACCGGCGCGCTCGTGCGCCGCGGCCAGGCGCCGCACCCGCCGGGCACGTCGGTCGACCCCGAGGCCTGGTGGACGGCCCTGCAGGACGCGGCGGCCGCCGCCGGCGGCCTGGCCGACGTGGCCGCGGTGGCCGTCGGCGGCCAGCAGCACGGGCTCGTCACCCTGGACGGCGAGGGACGGGTCGTCCGGGACGCGCTGCTCTGGAACGACACCCGCTCGGCCGGGGCCGCCGACGACCTCGTCGGTGAACTGCCCGGCGGGGCGAAGGCGTGGGCCGAGGCGACCGGCTCGGTGCCGGTCGCTTCGTTCACCGTGACCAAGCTGCGCTGGCTGGCCGAGCACGAGCCCGAGCACGCCGCCCGCACCGCCGCCGTCTGCCTCCCGCACGACTGGCTCACCTGGCGGCTGCGCGGGTCGCCCGGGCTCGACGCGCTCGTCACCGACCGGGGCGACGCGAGCGGCACCGGGTACTGGTCGCCGGCCACCGGCGCGTACCGCCCCGACCTGCTCGAGCTCGCGTTCGGTGCCACGCCGGCGCTGCCGACCGTCCTCGGCCCGCACGACGTCGCCGGCGAGACCCCGGACGGCGCCGTGCTCGGGCCCGGTACCGGCGACAACGCGGCCGCCGCTCTCGGCGTCGGCGCCGGGGCCGGCGACGTGATCGTCTCGATCGGCACGTCGGGGGTGGTCAGCGCGATCAGCGCGACCCCCACCGCGGACCCGTCCGGGCTGGTCGCCGGCTTCGCCGACGCCACCGGCCACTTCCTCCCGCTGGCCTGCACGCTCAACGCCACCCAGGTGCTGCAGGCGACGGCCCGGATGCTCGGCGTCGACCTCGACACCCTGGCCGAGCTCGCCCTCGCGGCCCCGGCCGGCGCGGAGGGGCTCGTCCTCGTGCCGTACTTCGAGGGTGAGCGGACGCCCAACCGCCCCGACGCCACCGGCGCGCTGCACGGCCTGCGCGTCGCCAACGCCACCCCGGCCAACTTCGCCCGGGCCGCGGTCGAGGGGCTGCTCTGCGGGCTCGCCGACGGGCTCGACGCGCTGCGCGAGCAGGGCGTGCGCGGCGAGCGCATCCTGCTCGTCGGCGGCGGGGCGCGCAGCGCCGCCGTGCGCCGGCTCGCCCCGGGCATCCTCGGCCGGCCGGTCGAGGTACCCGAGCCGGGCGAGTACGTCGCCGACGGCGCGGCCCGGCAGGCGGCCTGGGTGCTCGCCGGCGGGGACGAACCGCCGACCTGGACGGTCGCGGGCGGGGCCCCGGTCGAGGCGCCGCCGCAGCCGGAGCTGCGCGAACGGTACGCGGCCGTCCGCGACCTCACGGCGATCCGGCCGGCCGGGTGAGCGGATGAGCGGCCGATGACCGGCCCGGCCAACCAGCAGACCGTCCGGCTGCACAACCGCGCGCTCGTGCTCGCCCGGGTGGCCGACTCCCCCGGCCTCACCCGGGCCCAGATCGCCCTCGAGGTCGGGCTCACCCGGGCCACGGTCTCGACGCTCGTCGACGAGCTGATCGCCGCCCGGTTGCTGGTCGAGCGGGCGCCGGCCGCCGGGCTGCGCGGGCGCCCCGGCAGCCGGCTCGAGCTCGACCCGTCCGGCCCGCTCGTCGTCGGGCTCGAGCTCAACGTCGACCACACCTCGGCCTGCCTGCTGGACCTCGCCGGAACCGTCCACGGGCGGCAGGTGATGGCCGTGGACAACGGCGGCGCCACCGCCCGGGCCGGGCTGCGCCGCGCCGGCCGGCTCGTGCGCGAGCTGATGGCCGCCGCCGCGTCGCCGGTCTCGGCCGTGGCGGTCGCGCTGCCCGGGCTCGTCACGCCCGACGGCATCGTGCGCCGCGCACCCAACCTGCCGCGGTGGACGCACGCGGACATCCCGGCCCTGCTGGCGCCGCTGGTCGACGCGCCGGTCGAGCTCGTCGACAACGAGGCCAACCTCGCCGCCCTGGCCGAGCACTGGTACGGCACCGGGCTGCGCGACTTCGTCCACGTCTCCGGCGAGATCGGTGTCGGTGGCGCGCTCGTCCTCGACGGCGAGCTCTTCCGGGGTGCCCGCGGCTTCGCCGGCGAGCTCGGGCACGTGCTCGTCGACCCGCAGGGGCCGCAGTGCCGGTGCGGCAACCGGGGCTGCCTCGAGCAGGTCGCCGGCCGGCGGGCCGTCCTGCTCGCCGCGGGCGCCGCCGGCGACGACGCGCTGGTCGCCCAGGCCCTCGGCGGTGACACCCGCACCCGGCAGGCGCTGGACTCGGCCGCATCCGCGCTCGCCGTCGCGCTCGGCGCGGTGATCAACACGGTGGACGTGCCGGCCGTCGTCCTGGGCGGGTTCTACGCCCGGATCGGCGCCTGGCTGACCGAGCCGCTCACGGCCGAGCTGGCCCGGCGGGTCGTCAGCGGTGCGCCCGTGCAGGTGCACGTCTCCGCCCTCGGGGCGGACGCGGCGATGCTCGGCGCCGCCGCGCGGGTCGTGAAGCAGACGCTCGCGACCGGCGCCTGGCCGTCGCGGCGCTAAGCCCGCCGCGCCCCCCGCCGGGTGAGGACTTGGAACGGCGCGAGTGCGGCGACCGCCGCGTCGGGCTGCTCGAGCAGATCGCGCACCCACACCGCGGCCGGCTCGAACCACGGGGTGAGGGTCGCCCGGGCCCCGCCCGCCCAGCGACTCGTAGCGCGGCACCGTAGCCGGGCTCGCCCACGTGCAGCCACCGGTGCGCGCAGATCTCGAACCGGGCGGCGTCCCACGAGGTGTTGGTGTGCGACGCACGTGCCCGAACTGGATCTCGGCACTCGACTGCTCGGCGTGGACGTCGATCGGGAACGCAGCCTTGAGCACCGCCTCGCGCTCGTGCCAGTCGACGTCGAGCCCGAAGTCGAGCGCCGGCCGGCCGGGCGCGAGGGGATCGTCTGGACGTAGGTGGACGCGCCGTCGTGCCGGGTCACCCGGACGGCGCCGGCGTCGATCTCCACCTTCACCGCGTCAACGCAGCGCGATCGGAACTGTTCGCGGGCGACGCCGCGAACAAGTACACATGTCAACTCATTGCACGCGCCGGACGGCGAGAACTGTTGGCGGCCTCGTCCTGGCCGCTGTGTTGGCCGCGTGCGGCTCGTCCGGCTCCGGCTCACCGTCCAGTCCGGCGCCGCACGCCGCCCGCACAGCGCCGACGTCGGCCAGCCCGGGCAGCTCGGCTCCGGCCAATGGAGCGTCCGCGCTCGTGACGATCGAGCACTTCGCCTACCAGGTGCCCCAGGCGGTCGATCCCGGCGCGACGGTGACGGTGAAGAACCTCGACCAGGTTGCGCACACCGTGACCGCGGACGCCGGCGACAGCCTGTTCGACGTGACCGTCGACCCCGGCCACACCGCCACGTTCACCGCCCCGGACAAGCCCGGCACCTATCCGTTCCACTGCAACTTCCACTCGACCATGCATGGCGCGCTGAAGGTCGGCTGACCACCGCAACCGTAAGCGGCGGCACTTCGATCTGGTCGGGACGAAACCGCTCGGCGGGCCCGGCACGAACGTAGGTATGGAAACGCCGTAGCTGCCGGGGACTGTCCCGGGAGCACAAATGTTGGAAAGGACACGCATGAAGAAGTCACTGCGCTGGGCCGTGCCTGTCGCCGCGCTCGGGATCGCCGGCCTCGGGCTGGCGCTGCCGAGTGCCGCGTCGGCATCGACGTCGACATCGACGACCTACGAGGCCACGCTGAGCCCGGTACCGCTGAACACTCCTGCGGGCGCGGCCTCCGGCACGTTCACGCTCACCCTCAATGGCGACCAGGCCACGGTGAGCGAGCGGGTGTCCGGGCTGGCGTCGACGCTGCCGACGGACACCAAGACCTTGACCGCGCTGGGCATTCCGACGGCGTTCGCCGGCAAGCCGTTCCCGCACGTGCAGCACGTCCACATCAACGGCCAGGACCAGTGCCCGACCGCGTCGGCCGACACCAACCACGACGGCGCGATCAGCACCGTGGAGGGACAGCCCGCCTACGGCGGCGTCGCCACGACGCTGTCGACCAAGGGCGACACGAGCGCCAAGGCGGCCGCCGACGTGACGATCGCGCCGAGTGGCGCCGGCTTCACCTACCAGCGGACGTTCACCCTCAACCAGGCCACGCTCGCGGCGATCAGGAACAACAAGGCGGTGATCGTCGTGCACGGGCTCAACCCGGCCAGCGCACCGAAGGCCTCGCTGAGCACACCCAACTCCTTGGGTGTCACCCTGCCCGGGGCGAGCAAGAAGGTCGCGCTGATCGCGACCGCACCGGCGCTGTGCGGCGTGCTGAGCGCATCGCAGATGTCGGCCACACCGGTCGGCAGCAGCCCGACCGGCGGCGGTAGCACCGCCGGCATCGAGGACAGCGCGCTGTTCGGCCTCGGCGGCGGGCTGATCCTGGCCGCGGGCGGCGTGCTCGCCGCGCGGCGTCGGTACGCCCGGCAGAGCTGACGGGTCAGGACTCGCCGAATGAGCACGAGCATCCGCACCCGCCGCGCCCGCGTTCTGGGCGTGGCGGGTGCGGTGCTGCTCCTCGCGGGCGTGGTGGCGATCGTCATCGCCGCGCGCGCGCAGCGATCCGCGCCGCAGCCGCCGTCAGCCGCGGCCAGCCCGGTCGACGTGCTCGCGCCGCCGACCGGTGCGACCGGTGCGACCGGTGCGCCGGGCAGCCGGGCCGGCGGGCCGAAGACGCGCGGGCCGATCCTCGGTCGGTCGACCCCGATCCGGCTGCGGATCCCGGCGATCGACGTCGACAGCACGCTGAAGCGGATCGGGCTGACCGGCTCGGGCCAGATCGCAACCCCGCCGCTGGTGAAGGACTCGCACGCCTACTGGCTGACCGTCTCCCCCACCCCGGGCGAGCTCGGCCCCTCCACCATCATCGGCCACGTCGACTCCGCCGCGTACGGGCCCGGGGTGTTCTTCCGGCTCGGCGACCTGCGGCAGCGCGACAAGATCTACATCACGCGCGCAGACGGCACCGTGGGCATGTTCGCGGTCGAGCGGGTCGTGGCATACCGGAAGGCCGACTTCCCCACGCGCGAGGTGTACGGCAACCTCGATCACGCCGGCCTGCGGCTGATCACCTGCGGCGGGACGTTCGACTCGTCCCGGCACAGCTACGAGTCGAACATCGTCGTCTATGCAGCACTGGTCTCCGCGCACCGCGCGTGAGCTGCGCGAGATCGGCCAGCGCCTGCTCACAGGCCAGCAGTAGCACGCCCACGCTCCAGGCGTGCGAGAGCGTCAGCAGCATGCCCTCGGGCTGGAAGCACGCGAGCGCGCCGCGGGGCTCGCTCGACGTAGTGGTCGTCGCCGCCGGCCGCCGAGAGCTCGGCCAGCTCGGCCCTGCGGATATGCGATTCGTGACACCGACACCACATTCCAGCCTCCGATACCTGTGCGAACCAGCCGGTACCGCGTAGCGCGCGTACCCACTCCTCACGGGGCTGCATCACCGCGCGCGCCGGAGGCCAAATTGGGTCGGCCCATGATGTGGGCGGGGGTGGTGGACAGCCTGCTCGACCGGCTGGTGGTACCCGGCTACTCGCGCATCGGGTACTCGCTGCGCCGCTCGTGGTGGGTGGCCGACGCCCGTCCGGACTCGCTGCGCGGCCGCACGGTCGCGATCACCGGCGCGAACTCGGGCATAGGCAGGGCGACGGTGCTCGGCGCGGCCCGGCTGGGCGCGTCGGTCCGCATGCTGTGCCGGGACACCGAGCGCGGCGAGCGGGCCCGGGCCGACGTCCTGCGCCGGCTTCCCGGCGCGGACCTCACCGTCGACGCCTGCGACGTCAGCGACCTGAAGTCGGTGCGGGCCGCAGCTGCCGAGCTGCGCAACCGGATCCCGGGCCTGCACGCCCTGGTCCACAACGCGGGCGTGCTGCCCGAGACCCGTACCGTCACCGCCGAGGGGCACGAGCTGACCGTCGCCACCCATGTCCTCGGACCGCATCTGCTGACCTCCGAGCTGCGGCCCGCGCTCGCTGCCGAGGGCGACGCCCGGGTGGTCTTCGTGTCGTCCGGCGGCATGTACACCCAGCGCCTGCGCAGCGACGATCCCGAGTTCCACGAGGGCGAGTTCGCCGGCGCCACCGCTTACGCGCGGACAAAGCGGATGCAGGTCGTGCTCGCCCAACTGTGGGCGCAGCGCCTGGCCGAGCAGCACGTCGCGGTGCACGCGATGCACCCTGGGTGGGCCCGCACCCCCGGCGTGACCGACTCGTTGCCCCGGTTCGGCCGCCTCACCGGCCCCATCCTGCGCACCGCCGATCAGGGCGCCGACACCGTCGTGTGGCTGATCGCCGCCGACGAGCCCGGGCGGACGACCGGACTGTTCTGGCACGACCGGCGACCGCGGCCGACCTCCTACGTCCGGCTGACCCGGCACACCCAGGACCAGGCCGAGGCATTCTGGGACTACTGCACGGCGGCGACCGGCGTCAACGCCTGATTCGATCGGCCCGGCCCGATCGAACCGGAGCTCACCACCCGTAGTCCTCGTGCAGTGCGGCCAGCTCGGCGACCAACGTGACCACTCGCCCATCCCCGAAATCGAGGCGGAAGGCCGGCCGCCCCGGGGTGACGTCGACGAGCAGCGCCAGATGGTGCGCACCCGCCGACCACGTCAACTCGAGCTGACCCGCGGCCGGCGCGGTCGCCGTGAACTCGCCCCCGAACGCCGGGTGGGTCGAGCGCAGCGTCACCAGCGCGAGCTGGGCCCGCGTGACCTCCGAGGCGAGCGCGGCTTGCAGCTCTGTGGCCGGGTAGCTGTGCCGGTTCACCTCGCGCCCCTCGCCGGTGCGGGCGTAGCGCTCCATGTCGTTGCCGCCGCCGAGCAGGCCGACGTAGTAGATCTGCGGCAGGCCGGGCGTGAACAGCTGCACGGCGCGGGCGAGCAGGTAGGCGGTCGGGTCGCCGCCGAGGACGCTGACGAACGTCGAGTTGATCTGATGGGGCACCGCGGCCCAGGCCGGGATCCGGGACGCGGCCGCCGACTCGCCGTTCGTGGCCTCTGCGGCCCGATCGAAGACCGCGGCCATCTCGTCGGCGTCGAGAAGGCCGGCCCGGTCGCCGGACGGCCCGGCGTCGATCACGCCGATACCGTCATGGGTGTCGAGGACGGTGATCGCGTTCGCCGGCCGGATGTCGAACCAGTGCAGCAGCCGGGACGTGTCGCCGGTGCCGAGCGCGTGCAGCAGCAGCGGCGGCAGCGCGAAGTCGTAGACGAGGTCGACGAGCGGCGCGATCGCCTGCTGCTGCGTGTAGTGCGCGTGCAGCTCGACGAGCACGCGCAGCCCGTACTCGTGCGCGAGCGCGGTCAGCCGCTCCACGAACGCGAGGGTGTGCTCGGTGAGGAACGAGTCGGTGCCCGGGGTCTTGATCGCGTAGCCGATGGCGTCGAGCCGGACGATCCGGACGCCGGCCGCGGCGAAGGTGGCGAGGATGCGCCGCAGGTAGTCCTGCGCCACCGGATGCTCGACGTCGAGGTCGATCTGGTTCGGCAGGAAGGTCGTCCACACCAGGCGGCGGGTCCCGTCGGCCAGCCGGTAGGGCGTGAACGGCAGCCCGGCCCGAGGCCGGTAGAACGCGGTGATCTCGGCCTCGTGTGCGCCCTGCGGGAAGACGGTGTCGTAGGTGAGGAACATCCCGGCGTACTGCGACGCCGCTCCGTGGGCGACCCAGTCGCTGAACTCGGCCGACTCCGCCGACACGTGGTTGACGATGAGGTCGGCCGTCACCTCGAGCCCGGCGTCGGCGAGGGCGCGGACGTCGGCCCACGTGCCGAGCCGCGGGTCGACGCTCGCATGGTCGATCGGGTCGAAGCCGGCGTCCGGGCCGTCGAACGGGACGAAGAACGGCAGCAGGTGCACGCCGGAGAAGACCGCCAGCGGACCTTCGGTGAGCAGGCGCCTCACGCCGTCGAGGTCACCGGCCAGCCGGTCGGTGTAGGCGAGCAGATGCACGCCCGGCATCAGGCACCGACCCGAGTGGCGTGCAAGGCGGCCCCGATGAGGGGCGCGTGGTCGGAGTCGGCGGCCAGCGCGATCCGGGGCAGGCCGCAGCCGCTGGCCCCGGCCCGGAACGCGGGCGCGAACAGGTCCCACGACGCCGACATCGACCCGCCGATGACCAGCACGTCGGCCCGGAAGCCGCTCACGCAACCCCCGACGACCCGGCCCAGCGCCGCCATCGCGGCATCGAGAACGCGCCGCGCGCGGGCCGAACCGCCGCGCGCCGCCTCGGCGATCTCCCGGACGTCGTCATCGGGATCGCCACCCGCCGCGGCGTAGGCGGCCCGGATGGCCCGCCGCGAGATGACGTCCTCCAGCGGCCGGCCGCCGATGCTCATCCGGTGCATCCGGCCGCCGGGCGGGCTGCCCGGGTCGACGACCTCGCCGTCCACCAGCCAGGCCGACCCGACCCCGGTGCCGAGGGTGATGCCGGCCGCGCGGTGCGTGCCCGCGGCGGCGCCGGCCACCCATTCGCCGAGCAGGAACGCGTCGGCGTCGTTCAGGAACGCGACCTCACCGTGCAGCCGCTCGCGCAGCGCCCACCCGACGTCCACGCCGCGCAGGGCAGCGAACTTGCCGACGCCCTCGAACTGGGCGACGCCGGTCCGGTAGTCGAAGGGGTCGGGCATGGCGACGCCCCACGTCGCCCCGCGGGGCGCGAACAGGCTCGCCGCCGCCTGCCGGAGCCGGTCGATGATCGCCTCGGCCGAGGCGTCGGCGTCCAGGTGCAGCCGTTCGACCGAGCGGACGTGCCAATCGGCGGGATCGACCAGCGCCGCACTGACGTGCGTTCCGCCGATCTCGAGGACGGGGACGGTCGCGGTCACCAGCCAGTTCTACACGCGCCGCTCTACTGCGAGAGCTTGTACTCGCGGAGGAGGCCGCGGCTGATGATCGTCTTCTGGATCTCGGAGGTGCCCTCGCCGATGAGCAGGAACGGCGCCTCGCGCATGAGGCGCTCGATCTCGTACTCCTTGGAGTAGCCGTAGCCGCCGTGGATGCGGAACGACTCCTGGGTCACCTCGGCGCAGTACTCGGAGGCCAGCAGCTTGGCCATGCCGGCCTCGACGTCGTTGCGCTCGCCGCGGTCCTTCAGGCGGGCGGCGTTGACCATCATCAGGTGGGCGGCCTCGACCTTGGTTCCCATCTCGGCGAGCTTGAACGCGATGGCCTGGTGGTCGGCGATCTGCTTGCCGAACGTCTTGCGCTGCTGCGCGTACTGGGCCGCGAGTTCGAACGCGCGGATCGAGATGCCGCAGGCGCGGGCGGCGACGTTGACGCGGCCGACCTCGACGCCGTCCATCATCTGGTAGAAGCCGCGGCCCCGGCCGGCCTCGCCGCCGAGGATCGCGTCGGCGCCGACCCGGACTCCGTCGAGCACCATCTCGGTGGTCTCGACGCCCTTGTAGCCCATCTTGTCGATCTTGCCGGGGATGGTGAGGCCGGGGCGGGTCTCACCGAAGCCCGGCTCCTTCTCGATCAGGAAAGTGGTCATGTTCTTGTAGACGGAATCTCCACCGAGATCGTCCTTCACCAGGGTGGCGACGACGCTGGCGCGGGCCCCGTTGGTCAGCCACATCTTCTGCCCGTTGATCACGTACTCGTCGCCCTCGACGGTGGCGCGGCTCTTGATGGCCGAGACGTCCGAGCCGCACTCCGGCTCCGACATCGAGAAGGCGCCGCGGATCTCGCCGGTCGCCATCTTCGGCAGCAGCCGCTGCTTCTGCTCGTCGGTGCCGTGCTGGGCGATCATGTAGGCCACGATGAAGTGGGTGTTGATGACGCCCGAGATGGACATCCACCCGCGGGCGATCTGCTCGACGACGAGCGCGTAGGTGAGCAGCGATTCGCCCAGGCCGCCGTACTCCTCGGCGATGGTGAGGCCGAACAGCCCCATCTCCTTCATGCCCTCGACGATCGCCTCCGGGAACTCGTCCTTGTGCTCGAGTTCGGTGGCGTACGGGATGATCTCCTTGTCGACGAAGGTCTTGACGGCGGAGAGGATCTCCTTCTGCACGTCGGTGAGTCCGTCGGTCTGGGCAAGGCGGGCCATGTGGGGATTCCTCCACAAGCTACGCACGCGCGCGATGACTGGCGCGTGTCTCGGCGGTTACCGCGAAGTATCCCCCGCCGGATACTGGGACGCCCAACTACCGGCCGGTGAGATGACTCTCAGCGCGCTGCACCGGCTCGTCCGCCACCTGCTCGAGGAAGTCGAGCACGTACTCCCAGGTCGTCCCGGGCGCTTCCGGACCGCTGAGCACACCGAGGTGGCTGCCGGGCGCGGTTTCGAACCGGATCGACCGGGCACCGGTGAGCACGTCGCAGGCGCGCTGCACGCAGGGCACCGGCGCGATGACGTCGTCGCTGCCGCCGACGATGAGCACGTCCTGCTCCACGTCGGCGAGTTCGAGCACGCGCCCGCGGCCCAGGTCGAGCCGCCCCTCGTTGAGCGAGTTCGCCTGCACGACGTGGTGGTAGAGCTGCCCGTAGAGCCGCCCCGGATACCCCGGCATCAACCCGATGAACCGGTCGACGGCCTCCATCCGGCCGAGCCGCTCGGCGTCGTGGAGGTTGCGCAGGACGAACCAGGGCTTGGTGATCTCGCGCTGCAGCGCCGTCGCCTTGAAGCTAGCCCGCACCGCCCAGCTCGGGAGACCGCCGGCGGCCCGGAAGGCCGTCGACAGCACCCGGCCACCGGTCACCCGGCCGACCGCGCGCAGCGGGGCGAGGTAGGGGATGCGGCTGTAGTCGATGGGCGTGCCGATCGCCGCGATCGAGCGAAGCGGCAGGTCGCCGTGGGCGGCCGCGGTCAGCAGCGTGAGCGTGCCGCCGAGGCTCCAGGTGACGACATCGACCGGACGGCCGGCGTGCCGGGCCGAGACCCGGCGCAGCGTGGTCGGCAGGATGTCGTCGATCCAGTCCTCGAAGCCCAGCGCGCGATCGGCGAAGGTGATCTCGCCGAAGTCGACCACGTAGACCGGGCGGCCGGTGCGGACGAGGAATGCGGCCAGGCTCTGGTCGGCCCGCAGGTCGAAGCAGGTGATGTGCACGGCCAGCGGCGGGACGAGCAGGATCGGGTCGCCGGCCGCGAGGTGCGAGTCGTAGCGGTGCAGCGTGGCGTGCGGCTCGACGTGCACCCGACGCGACGGCGCCGGCACGTGCGGTTCGACCCCGGGACCCAGGTAGTGCGCCCGGGCGTTGCCGGCCGCCGAGATCGCGGTCTGGACGACGGCACGCGGATCAGGCATGCCGTCGATTAGGCCATGCCGGGGCGCTCCGGGCCCAGCGTTGACCGGTCGGTGTGACCACTTCGACCGCGAGCCTCATACCGCATCCATGTGACCTGGACCACAATCACCGTCGGCAGGGTGAAACCACCACCGATGGAGGCAGTCGTGAACGAACCACTGGCAAGGCGGCTCGGCGCGGAGTTCCTCGGCACGTTCGTCCTCGTGTTCGTGGGCTGCGGCGCCGCGATACTGGACGCCGGTAACCGAACCCAGGTACCCGGGATCGACTTCCTCGGCGTCGCTCTCGCCTTCGGCGTCGCCGTGATGGTCATGGTCTACGCCGTGGGCGCGATCTCCGGCGGCCACTTCAACCCGGCGGTGACGCTCGGGCTGGCCGTCGCCCGCCGCTTCCCGTGGGCCGACGTCGTCGCCTACGTGGTGACGCAGGTGCTCGCCGCGATCGTCGCGGCGTTGATCCTGCTCGGCGTCGCCAAGGGCCAGAGCGGCTTCGACGCGAAGGGGTCGGGGTTCGCCTCCAACGGTTATGGCGACCACTCGCCGGCGCACTACAACCTCGGCTCGGTGCTGCTCGTCGAGATCGTGCTGACGGCGATCTTCCTCTACGTGATCATCGGCGCGACCGATGTCCGGGCGCCGGCCGGCTTCGCCGGCATCGCCATCGGGTTCACGCTGGCGATCATCCACCTCGTCTCGATCCCGGTGTCGAACACGTCGGTCAACCCCGCCCGCTCGACCGGGCCGGCGATCATCCAGCACGGCTGGGCCGCCGGGCAGCTTTGGGCGTTCTGGGTGGCGCCACTCGTCGGGGCAGCGATCGCCGGCGCGTCCTACCGGTTCATCGTCGGCGACAACGCGCCCTCGCCCGAGGAGCCGCTGGCGGCCGCTGCCTGACCCACTCGCGGGCGGTCAGCTCTCCGGGGGCTCGAACTTCGACGTGCGCTGCATGCCGGCGGCCCGGCCCTTGCCCGAGACGACCAGCGCCATCTTGCGCGAGGCCTCGTCGATCATCTCGTCACCGAGCATCGCCGAGCCCTTCATGCCGCCCGCCTCGGACGTGCACCACTCGTACGCGTCGAGGATCAGCTCGGCGTGGTCGTAGTCCTCCTGCGACGGCGCGTAGACCTCGTTGGCGATGCCGACCTGGTCCGGGTGCAGCACCCACTTGCCGTCGAAGCCGAGCGCGGCGCTGCGGGACGCGACCCGGCGGAAGCCCTCGGGGTCGCGGATCTGCAGGTACGGGCCGTCGATGGCCTGCTTGTTGTTCGCACGGGCCGCCATCAGGATCGACATCAGGATGTGGTGGTAGGCGTCGCCCACGTCGTAGCCGGGCGGCTGCTCGCCGACGACCAGCGACTTCATGTTGATCGCTGGCCATGAAGTCGGCCGGGCCGAAGATGATCGTCTCGACCCGCGGGCTGGCCTTGGCGATCGCGTCGACCGCGATGAGGCCCTGCGCGTTCTCGATCTGCGCCTCGATGCCGATCCGGCCGACCTCGAAGCCCATGGTCTTCTCGATCTGGGTGAGCAGGATGTCGAGCGCGACGACCTGATCGGCGCTCTGCACCTTGGGCAGCATGATGCAGTCGAGGTTCGGACCGGCACCCTCGACGACCTCGACCACGTCGCGGTAGGTCCAGTGGGTCGTCCAGTCGTTGACCCGGACGACGCGGATCTTGTCGCCCCAGCCGCCCTCGTTCAGCGCGGCGACGATGTTCTTGCGGGCGCCCGGCTTGGCCAACGGGGCGCAGGCGTCCTCGAGGTCGAGGAAGACCTGGTCCGCGGGCAGACCCTTGGCCTTCTCGAGGAAGCGCGGGTTGCTGCCGGGGACGGCGAGACAGGAACGGCGGGGGCGCAGGGTCTCAGTCACGGGGTGCAGCATGCCCAGGTCGCTCGGGAGAGTCCAAGCCGCTGTCGGAGGTTTCACACGCGCTTTCCCCCACATCGCCGCGTCCGCCGGGGTTTGACCGGGTCCGGCGCACCCGCCCACGTACCACGCCTCGGCGACCGCGGCGTCTAACCTTCTGACGTGATGTTCGCCGGGAGCGCTGACGTGAGCACGGCGGGGCGTATCTTCCTCGCGCGGCTCGCGGGCATCGACGTCTTCGACCCCGGCGGCGACCAGCTCGGCAAGGTCCGGGATGCGGTCACGATGCTGCGTCCGGACCGCCAGCCGCCGCGGATCCTCGGCCTGGTCGTCGAGCTGGTGCACCGGCACCGGATCTTCGTCCCGATGGGGCGGGTCACCCGGATCGAGCCGGACCAGGTCGTGCTCTCCTCCGGCACCGTGAACATGAAGCGCTTCGAGCGGCGCAGCAACGAGTGCTGGTGCTGGCCGAGCTGCTCGACCGCACGGTCACCGTCCGCGACAGCGGCCAGCGGGTCGCCATCGTCGACGCCGCCATCGAGCCGAACCGCAGCCGCGACTGGGTCATCACCCGGCTGGCGGTCCGCACCACAGCACCGGCCGCCTCGGGCGCCGCCGGGGGCAGCTCTTCCAGGTCGAGTGGAACGAGGTCGACGGCCTCGCGCTGACCGAGACCCACCAGGCGGCCGAGGCCCTGCTCGCCACCCTGGCCGACATGCGGGCCGCCGACGTCGCCACCGCGCTGAAGGACATGCCCGACAAGCGCCGTACTCGAGGTCGCCGCCGCATTGGACGACGAGCGGCTTGCCGACGTCCTGCAGGAGATGGAGGAGGACGACCAGGTCGCCCTGCTTCGCTCGCTCGCCGACGAGCGCGCGGCCGACGTCCTCGAGGCGATGGACGACGACGACGCGGCCGACCTGCTGGGCGAGATGTCCACCGCCGACCAGGAACGCCTGCTCGAGTTGATGGAGCCGGAGGAGGCCGAGCCGGTCCGCCGGCTGATGACCTACGCCGACTACACCGCCGGCGGCATGATGACCTCCGAGCCGGTCATCATGCTGCCGGACGCGACGGTGGCCGAAGCTCTCGCCCGGGTGCGCAACCCGGAGCTCTCGCCGGCGGTCGCGGCCCAGGTGTACGTCGTCCGGCCGCCCGCAGGCGACGCCGACCGGCCGGTTCCTCGGCACCGCGCACCTCCAGCGGCTGCTGCGCGAACCGCCGTCGGCGCTGGTCAGCGGCATCTGCGAGAAGGACACCGGCACCCTGCGCCCGGAGACGCCGCTCGACGAGGTCACCCGCCACCTCGCCACCTACAACCTGGTGGCCGCCCCGGTGGTCGACGATCACGATCGGCTGCTCGGGGCGGTGTCGGTCGACGACGTGCTCGACCACCTGCTGCCCGAGGGCTGGCGCGACGCCGATCGGTCCGAGGCCCATGGCTGAGAACCGGGCCCGCTTGGATCAGCCGCGGGTCGAGCGTCGGGGCGCGCGGGTGCTGCGCTTCGACCCGGAGGCCTTCGGGCAGTGGACGGAGAAGTTCGCCCGCTTCCTCGGCACCGGCCGTTACCTGATCGTCCAGACGGCCGTGATCCTGCTGTGGGTCGTCGACAACGTCGTCCCCGGGCTGCCGCACCCGGACAAGTACCCGTTCCTCTTCCTCACCCTCGCTCTTTCGTTGCAGGCGTCCTACGCGGCGCCGCTGATCCTGCTCGCGCAGAACCGGCAGGACGACCGGGACCGGGTCAACCTCGAGGCCGACCGCGAGGAGGCCCGGGAGTCCAAGGCCGACCTCGAGTACCTCGCGCGCGAACTCGCGGCGGTTCGGATGGCTCTCGGCGAGGTCGCCACCCGCGACTTCCTGCGTTCCGAGCTCGGCCGGGCCGAGCAGGCCCGTGAGCTTCGCGAGCGGGAGGCCGAGGCCGAGTCGGCCGCCGAGGCCGGCTGACGCAGGCGGCTCACTCAGGCGGCCGACCAGTTCGGATCGCGGCCCAGCAGGAGCAGGATCTCCCCGAGCGGATCGGCGCCCGGGCCGACCGGCAGGCGACGGGCGAAGGCGGCCCCGTCGCGGTCGCGGCGTTCGTCGTCGGGGACGGCGCGGGCCACCGCAAGCCCGGCGGCGAGCAGGTCGTCGTCGAGCTCGACCCGCTCACCGAGGCTCACAGCGACGTCCCACGCGTGCACGACGTTGTCGACCAGGTGGAAGCCGACGACCATGGCGGTCGGGAGCGGCGCGTCCATGATCTCCGGCAGGTACACCGCAGCGTTCGGGTCGGACAGGTCGGCGAATGCCGCGAGCACCTGCTCGCAGGCGGCCGCGTAAGCGCCGACGGGGTCGTCCTCGATGACCGGCGCCCAGTCGGCCGCCGTGGTGCGCACGCCGGCGACGGCCCGGGCGAACCCGCGTTGCTGCACCGTCATGTGGGCGAGCAGCTCCTGCAGGGTCCACGCAGCGCACGGGGTCGGCCGGCCGGCTGCCGCCGGGGACCACGGCTTCAGCGCGGCCAGCGTCGCCTCCACGGCCCGCCGGTCCTGCTCCACCATCGAAGTCAACACATCAGTAGGCATCTGCTTACGATCTGCGTGCGCTGACCATATGTCAACGGATATTGTCTCGGCCCATGGACGACCGGCCCGACCTCGCGGCGATGGTCGTCCCGCTCGGGCGGTCGCTGCTGGCGATCGAGGGGCCGATCCTCGACGCGCACGGCATCAGCATGTGGGGCTACATCGTGCTGTCGCGACTGTCCACCCAGCCACTGCGCGGGCAGGCCGTGCTTGCCGAGGCCATCGGCGCGGACAAGACGCGGCTCATCGACGTGCTCGACGATCTGCAGGACCGCGGGCTCATCCGCCGCGAGCCCGACCCGGCCGACCGCCGGGCCCGCCTGCTCGCGCTGACGTCGAACGGTCGGCGGCTGCGCGACCAGGTGCGCCGGGCGATCCGCCGCGAGGAGGAGCGCCTGCTCGCCGCGCTGCCGGCCGGCGAGCGGGCCACGTTCCTGCGCGCGCTGCAACGGCTGACCGACTCGACCAGCGCCCTCTCCGACGGCTGACCGCGCCCTCGAACGCCGGCCCTCACCTTTCATTGCCGGTCCCGCCAGGGTTGGTGGATGTCGTTGTACCGAGGTTTCTGGTCGGGGTCGATCCAGCGGGGTGGGGTCCAGGCGACGCGGCCGTTGATGAGCCGGCCCGTCCAGCCCTGACGGATGCGTAGCTCGTGGTCGTAGCCGCAGATGAGGGCGGCATTGTCGAGGCTGGTGGGGCCGCCGGCGGCGTAGTCGATCAAGTGATGGGCTTCGCACCAGACGGGCGGGGCTGGGCAGTTCGGGAAGGTGCAGCCGCCGTCGCGGGCGTGCAGGGCGAGGCGTTGGTTCTCGGTGAACAGCCGGGCGGTGCCGGAGTAGGCCTCGACACCGCGGATGCGGGACATCACGGTGGCCAGGAGCCGCAGGTCGCCGCCACCCCAGCCGATGGCGTCGCGGGCCGGGACCAGCGCGCCGTGGCTGGTGCGGGCCAGGCCGCTGCCGGTCGTGTATTGCTCGGCGGTCATGGTCACGACGATGGTGGCGATGACGCCGTGGATGCTGGGCAGTTGCTGGGCGCGCAGCACGAGCTTCAACGCCTGGAGCAGGGCGTCGTGGCGGCGCTGCCCCGGGGTGCGGGGGTCCTTGACCCCTTCGGTCTCCGGCTTCGGGGCGGCCAGGGCGTCGAAGTGGGTGAGCAGCAGCTCGGTCAGCTCGGCGGTGGCCTCGAAGGTGCCGTGGCTCGATCCGTCCGGGCGCTGGGTCAGGGTGAGGTCGCGGTGCTTCTGGCGGTGCTCATCGTTGTCGGGTCCGGGGCCGTCCTGGTCGTAGTAGAAGAGCAGGCGGCGGGCGAGGCGGGCCAGGCCGTCGGGATCGAAGCGGCGGGCGTGGGCCACGAGGTCGGCCTCGATCGCGGAGCCGTGCTCGTGCTGCACGTCGTCGGGCAGCGTGTCGACGGTGGCGGTGATGATCGCGGCGTGCCGGGCCGAGATGTCGCCGGCGGCCTGGGCGGCCGCTACGGCCGAGAAGATCGGCGGCAGCGGTTCGCCGGTCAAGGTACGCCGCGGCCCGGCAGCCTCGGCGGCGCGGACCCGCCCGGCCGCTTCGCGCGGGTCCAGCCGCAGCAGCGTGCGCAGGAAGCCGGTCATGTTGCGGACCGACAGGGTCGCGGGCAGCTGCCGGGCCTCGGCCTCCAGGATCAGCGCGTGATCGACCGCGGCCAGGCGCCGCCGCAGCGCCTCGAGGGACCGGAACGTCTCGAGCAGGTCATCGTCCGAGCCGGCGGTGAGATCGGCCGCGAGCAGCTCGTCGACCGCCGAGTGCATCGAGCCCAGCACGGCGACCGGCTCGACCCGATCCATCAAGGCTGCGCTCATGCATTCGATTATCCCGATCCGCAACCCCGAGAACGAGCAAGATCAAATCTGTGGACAACCAGGCCTTGTCCACAGGCCGAAATCGAATACCGTCACACCTCGGTGCTAGGGGCGGTCGTCAGACGAGCGGCAGGACCCGGTGGCGCACCGGGTTCGACAGCGCGATCACCGTCGAGGTGCGGACGATCTCCGGGAATTCCGTGACCCGGTCCAGCACGTGCTGCAGGTCGTCGTTCGACCGGGCCACGACGCGGCAGAGCATGTCGCCCGGGCCGGTGATCGTGTGCACCTCCAGCACCTCCGGGATCCCGCGCAGGTGCTCGAGCACCACCTGCCCGCGGCCCTGGCGGATCTCGAGGGTGGCGAAGGCGGTGACCGAGTACCCCAGCGCCACCGGGTCGAGCACCGGCGCGAAGGTGGCGATCACCCCCCGCTGCACCAGCCGGTCGAGCCGCGCCTGGACGGTCCCGCGGGCCACGCCGAGCCGCCGGGACAGCTCCAGGACGCCGACGCGGGGCGATTCGTCCAGTTCCCGCAACAGCCGCGCGTCCAACTCGTCGACCCGTCGCGACTTGTCCCCTTCCGGCACCCGCCCAGCCTGGCACAGCCAGCGTGACGCAGGCCGGAAATCGGGCGGGGCGCTTCGCACCCGGCCCGGCCTCAGGGGATGCTGGGCACGTGACGATCACTCGCTGGCGGCCCGCCGCCCTGCTCCCGGTCCTCGCGCTGGCGCTCGCCGCGTGCAGCAGCAGCACGATCGACGGCACGCGCAGCACGAGCAGGCAGCCGTCGTCGGCCGGGAGCTCGACCCCCGACTTCCCGAGCGGGTCGCCCACCGACACCGGGACGGAGACCACGCCGACGACCGCGGCGCCGAGTGACTCCACCCATCCCGTGCCCGCGGATCCGCTGCGGACGGCCACCGTGAACGCCTCGAGCGGCCGGAAGTACGTGGTCAAGATCTGGGCCGACGTCAAGGACGACACCTGCTTCGACCACGCGTACGGCACGCAGATGATCACCTTCCTGACCGAGCACCCGTGTTCCGGCCTGGAGCGGATCCTCGCGACGACAACGGTCGGTGGCCGCGACGTCGGGTTCGCCGAGTCGTCGACCGGCTTCCCCGGCACCCCGAAGGACCCGTACAAGTACGCCGGCGAGTTCAGCCGGCTCGAGCTCGCCGACGGCACCGGCAGCATCAAGGACCTCCTGATGGAGGGGTACCGCCTGCCGAGCGGCCCCACCTCCGTCCCGGCCTCCGAGGCGTTCAACGTGCTGGGTCAGGACAACGGGGTGACGGTGTGGGACGCCTGGTACCTGGACGGCGCCACCCCGGCCGGCGACAAGGCGCTGATCCGCATGACCCAGGATCTGTTCCTGCAGTTCTGAGCCGCCGTTGCGGTGGCGACAGGTTGCGCGGCCGACGTAGCGTCGAACCGTGACTCACCCCGCGATCGCCACCCTCGGTGAACTGCGCGCATCCGGACACGTTCAGCGCTCGGTCAAGACCGAGATCCGCCACAACCTGATCAACCGTCTGGCCGCTGGCGAGCCCAGCCTGCCCGGCATCGTCGGCTTCGACGACACCGTGGTCCCCGAGATCGAGCGGGCCCTGCTCGCCGGCCACGACATCGTCCTGCTCGGCGAGCGCGGTCAGGGCAAGACCCGCCTGATCCGCACGCTGCAGGGGCTGCTCGACGAGTGGACGCCGGTCGTCGCCGGCTGCGAGATCAACGACCACCCGTACGCGCCGATCTGCGCCCGCTGCCGGCAGCTCATCGACGCCGACGGCGAGCTGACACCGGTCCGCTGGAAGCACCGCTCCGAGCGTTACGGCGAGAAGCTGGCCACCCCGGACACCAGCGTCGGCGACCTGATCGGCGACATCGACCCGATCAAGGTCGCGCAGGGGCGCACGCTCGGCGATCCCGAGACCGTCCACTACGGCCTGGTCCCCCGCACCAACCGCGGCATCTTCGCCATCAACGAGCTGCCCGACCTCGCCGAGCGGATCCAGGTGGCGCTGCTCAACGTGCTCGAGGAGCGCGACATCCAGGTCCGCGGCTACCAGCTGCGGCTGCCCCTCGACCTGCTGGTCGTGGCGAGCGCGAACCCCGAGGACTACACCAACCGCGGACGGATCATCACCCCGTTGAAGGACCGCTTCGGCGCCGAGGTCCGCACCCACTACCCGCTCGAGCTGTTCGACGAGCTGCGCCTCATCGCGCAGGAGGCGGCGATCCTGTGGTCGGACACCGACCACGCGGCCCCCCTCGTGCCCTCCCACCTGCTCGAGGTCGTCGCCCGGTTCGCCCGGGCCGTGCGGGACGCGCCGCAGGTCGACCAGCGCTCCGGCGTCTCGGCCCGGTTCGCGATCGCCGCGATCGAGACGGTGGCCGCCGCGGCCGTCCGGCGCGCCGCACTGGTGCACGAGCCGGCCGCGGTTGCGCGGGTCTGCGACCTCCCGGCGATCGTGCCGGCCTCGCGCGGCAAGGTCGAGTTCGACGACGCCGACGAGGGCCGCGAGTTCGAGGTGCTGGAGCACCTGCTGCGCCGCGCGATCGTCGAGACCTACCGCTCGCGCCTGGCCGGCATGGATCTGCGGCCGCTGCAGGAGCGCTTCGACGGTGGGCTGACGGTGACCACGGGCGACACCGTCGGCGCCCAGGACCTGCTCACCCAGCTGGGGCCGGTGCCGGTGCTCTCCGGGTTGCTGGACCGGCTGGAGCCGGACGGCGTGGGCGAGGGGCCGACGGCGATCGGCGTCGCCGCGTCGGTCCTCGAGTTCGCCCTGGAGGGCCTCTACCTCAACCGCCGCCTGGCCAAGGACTCCGACGGCGCCCGCACGGTCTACGGGGCCTAGGCGATGCCGGTCCGCTACGGGGCGTGGCACGGGGGCCCCGACCCGCTGGAACCGCCGTACGACATCCGCCGCGCGCTCGACGAGATCGGCGACGACGTCCTCGCCGGCATGTCACCGCGGGCGGCCCTCAACCGGATGCTGCGGCGGGGGACGGACGGGCGCGACGGCCTCGAGGCGCTGCGCCGCCGGGCCCGGGAGCGCTCCCGAGAGCTGCGCCGCAGCGGCCGCCTCGACGGCACGCTCGACCAGGTCAAGCAGCTGCTCGACGAGGCGCTGGAGCAGGAGCGGCGCGCGCTGTTCCCCGACCCGGACGACTCGGCCCGGCTGGCCGAGGCCGAGCTCGACGCCCTGCCGGACGACACGGCGCGGGCCGTCCGCCAACTCGCCGAATACCAGTGGCGCTCGCCCGAGGCCCGGCAGGCCTACGACCAGATCCAGGACCTGCTGCGCAGCGAGGTCCTCGACGCCCAGTTCAAGGGCATGCGCAACGCGCTGCAGAACGCCACCCCGGAGGAGCTCGAACGCATCCGGGCGATGATGGCCGCGCTCAACGAGATGCTCGACGCCGACGCCCGGGGCGAGCACACGCAGCAGCAGTTCGAGCAGTTCATGCAGCAGTACGGCGACTTCTTCCCGGAGAACCCGGCCGATCTCGACGAGCTGATCGACACGCTCGCCCGGCGGGCCGCGGCCGCCCAGCAGCTGCATGGAGTCACTGACCCCCGAGCAGCGCGACGAGCTCGGCAACCTGATGGCCAACGCCCTCGGGCAGGCCGGGCTCGCCGACGAGATGGCCCGCCTGCAGGCCGGGCTGCGCTCGGCCCGTCCCGACCTGCAGCTGGGGCGGCCGCACCCGCATGGACGGCGAGGAGGGCCTCGGCTTCTCCGATGCCACCGGCGCGCTGGCCGAGCTCGCCGATCTCGATCAGCTCGACGAGTTGCTCGGCCAGGACTACCCGGGCGCCGGCCTGGACGACATCGACGAGGAGCTCATCGAGCGCGCCCTCGGCCGCAACGCCGTCGAGGACATCGCCCAGCTGCGCCGCATCGAGCGGGAGCTGCAGGAGCAGGGCTACGTCCAGCGCGGCGGCGACGGCCTCCGGCTCACCCCGCGGGCGCTGCGCCGGCTGGGCAACACCGCGCTGCGGCGCGTCTTCGACGATGGTCGAGTCGACGCGGACGCGGCGGCCACGACGTCCGCGACGCGGGCGCGGCCGGGGAGGTCACCGGCGCCAGCCGCGAATGGCGCTTCGGCGACGAGCAGCCGCTCGACGTCGTCCGGACCGTCCGCAACGCCGTGCAGCGCGCCGGCGGCGGACCGCTCGAACTGGGGGCCGAGGACTTCGAGGTCGTCGAGACCGAGCGGCGCGCCTCCGCGGCGATCGCGCTGCTGGTCGACATGTCGTACTCGATGGAGCTGCGCGGTACCTGGGGCGAGGCCAAGACCACCGCCCTGGCCCTGCACTCGCTCGTCACCACCAAGTACCCGCAGGACGCGATCGAGATCATCGGCTTCAGCGACTACGCCCGGGTGATGTCGCCCAGCGCGCTCGTCGACCACGACTGGGACCGCGTGCAGGGCACGAACCTCCAGCACGGGCTGATGCTGGCCCGGCGGCACCTCGACAAGCACCGCGGGGCCGAGCCGGTGATCCTGGTGATCACCGACGGCGAGCCGACCGCGCACCTGGCCGCGGACGGCTTCGCCGACTTCGCCTGGCCGCCGACCCGCGAGACGATCGCCGCCACCCTCGCCGAGGTCGAGCGCTGCACCCGGCGCGGCGCGACGATCAATGTGTTCATGCTCGACGACGACCCGCGACTGGTCTCGTTCATGCAGGAGCTCGGCCGCCGCAACGGGGGCCGGGTGTTCCAGCCGAAGCGCGGCGCGCTGGGCGAGTACGTGGTCGCCGACTACCTGACCAGCCGTCGGGGGCGCCGCCGTGCCGCCGGCTGACGCCGGCGCCGCGGCGCCCGCACCGGCCGACAGCGTCGCCGTCGTCGGGGTCTCGCCCATCGCCGGCCGCGGGCTGTTCGCGACCCGGCCGATCCCGGCCGGCACCGTCCTCGCCGGCCTGGCGGTCGCGTTCGTCAACCACAGCTGCGAACCCACTCTCGGGTGGACGAGCGACGGCGCGCTCGTCACGCGGCACGAGGTCGCCGCGGGCACCGAACTCACCACCGACTACGCAACCAGCATCGACGACCCCGACTTCGTGATGATGTGCCACTGCGAGACCTACCGGTGCCGGCAGCTCATCGAGGGCAACGACTGGCAGATCCCGCAGTTGCAGAAGCGCTACGCCGGCTTCTGGGCCCCCGCGGTGCAGCACCGGATCGACACCCGGCCCGCCTAGTACGCCGCGTCCCGATAGCCTCCCGGGCATGCTGAAGTTCCTCCTCGCCGCCCACCTCGTGCTGGCCGTCTTCGCCGTCGGCCCGCTCGTCCACGCCGCCACCACCGCCGGGCGCGGTATCCGCACGGGCGACGGTGCTGCGACCGCCTCGGCGTCGCGGGTCCTGCGCATCTACGCATATGCCTCCGTGCTGGTGGTGATCGCCGGTGGCGCGCTGATGTCACAGAAGGAGGACGGCAAGAAGCTCGGCGAGATGGGCGACGTCTGGATCTGGCTCTCGCTCGTGCTGTGGCTGGTGGCCGTCGCGCTCGTCCTCGGCGTGCTCGTCCCGACCCTGGACCGGGCCACCCGGCAGATCTCGGCGCAGGAGTCGGTCGTCGCGCTCACCGCGCGGGTGGCCGCCGCCGGCGGGATCGTCGCGATCCTGTTCCTCGTCATCGTCGTGCTGATGGCCTACAAGCCGGGGAGCTGACCGGCCGGTCATGGACCTGCGCGTCAGCGTGGCCGACGCCGCGGCCACCCGCGAACTGCGGCGCGCCGTCCTGCGCCCGGCGTGGCCGCCCGGCTCGGTGATGCCCGGCGACGACGACCCGGACGCCGTGCACATCGCCGCCTACGCCGGCGCCGGGCTCGTCGGCGCCGCGCTGATCCGGCCCCGCCCCTGCCCGGTGCGCCCGGAGGAGGAGCGGGCCTGGCAGCTGCGGGGCATGGCCACCGCGCCGGAGCGGCAGCGCCAGGGCATCGGCGGGGTCGTCCTCAACGCCGCGATCGCCGAGGTGCTCCGGCGCCACGGCCGGCTGATCTGGTGCGACGCCCGCACCACCGCCGCCCGGTTCTACGCTCGACACGGGTTCACCGCCGAGGGGCCGGAGTTCATCCACGCCGAATCCGGGCTGCCGCACTACCGGATGTGGCGGCGCCTCGATCTGCGCGGCACGCCCGGCCCGGTCCGGGGCCGGTTCCCGACGGGTTGAGGTGGCCCGGTCAACCGGGAACCTTTCCGGAGCGCCACCTCGTCCACAACAGATGCAGACCAATGACGGGAGGGTCGGTGCGCGACGAAGCGGGTTTCCGCGCGTTCGTGGAGGCGAACGGCGCCACCCTGCTGCACGCCGCCCGCCTGCTGACCGGCGACCATCACCGCGGCGAGGATCTCGTGCAGACAGCGCTGACCAAGGTGTACCTGAAGTGGGGACGGATCGACGCCCCGCTGCCCTACGCGCGCCGCGCCCTCGTGAACGCCCACATCGACCAGACCCGCCGCCGCTGGTGGGGCGAGCGGCCGACCGAGGTCCTGCCCGAACCGGCCGGCGACGCTCAGCCCGACGACACCGCCGCATCGGACTCCCGCGACGAGTTACGCCGCATCCTCACCACCCTCGCGCCGAAGGAGCGGGCGGTCGTCGTCCTGCGCTACTACTGCGACCTCTCCGAGCAGGACACGGCAGCCACCCTGGGTGTGCCGGTCGGGACGGTCAAGAGCACGTGCTCGCGCGCCCTGGCCCGACTGCGGGTCGAGGCGACGAGCGGAGCCGCACCATGAGCCGCACCATGAGCGAGGTGACCAGCGATGAGCCCGTCTGAATCCGACCTGCGCGCCGCACTGCGGGACGGCGAGGGTGACGACAGTGTTGACCTCGACGTCGACCGCATCGTCGCCGGGGGCCGGGCGTTGCGGGCCCAGCGGCGGGCCCGGGTGATGACGGCCGCCGCCGTCACGGTGCTGGTCGCCGGCCTCGGCGCCGGTGGCGCCGTGCTGCTCGACGGAAGCGGCAACAACAGCGCCAGCGACTCCAAGGCCCCCGGGGGAACCTCCTTCGACCAGCGGCAGGCCGGCTCGGCCGCCGGGGGCGCGAGCGCGGGGGTCGGCGGCGCCCTCAACGGCAGCATCGCCTCACCGACGCTCGGCCCGCCGCCGAAGGCCGCGAACGGGGACACGGTGACAGCGGTCCCGTGTCCGGCGCCCTTGCCCGACTACCGTCTGCCCGGCGGCGGCAGCCCGGGGCAGTTCGGCGCGGATGGGCCGCTGTTCGGCCGGACGGTCGCCTCGCTCGTCGTCTGCGCGTACGGCACCCCGAGCGCCGCCGCCACCGCCCATCCGCAGCGCGCCGTGCTGACCGGTGCGGCCGCGCGGACCGTCGTCGACAGCCTCGAGAAGGCCCCCCGCACCAGGCCGACCGGCGCCTGCCCCTTCCTGCGCACGGCGGACGCGCAGGCGCTGGCGATCGTCGGCGTCGCCGCCGACGGCAGCGTCGTCGACACCGTCACCACCACGGTCGGCGACCCGGCCTGCAGTGTCCGGGTGACCAACGGCACCGCGCTGCGCTACCAGTGGTTGCCGCCCGTCGTCCTGCGCCGCGCGCTCGCCGGACTGAACCCCATCGCCGGACGGTCGCACGGACCGATCCTGCAGGGTTCGCCGGCCAACTCCTGAGTCAGCGGGTCGCGCGGGTCCGGGCGTAGTGCCGGGCCGCCCGCACCCGGTTGCCGCAGGTGACGCTGCACCATTCGCGCCGCGGGTGGTCCCGGACGAAGTACAGGACGCAGCCGGGCGCGTGGCAGGCCCGCAGCGGTCGCTCGGTGTCGGTAATGAGCTCGGCCCCCTCGCGCGCGAGCGCGCCGAGCGCAGCGTCGATCGGGCGGCGCTCGACCAGCTGCCAGCGACCGGCGGTCCGGGCCAACTCGGCCGGCGGCGCTGCGGCCAGGGCCGCGTTCACGGCGGCAACGGCGGCCCGCTCGGACAGGGACGGAACAGCGGCCGGCCGGCCGTCGCCGGTGACGGCCGCCGCCAGCCGGCGCAGCGCGTCGCGCAGGCGACGGGCCGCGGCCAGCTGGGTCCCGGTCACCCGCGGCGGCGAGTCGGTCGGCTCGAGCCGGCCGATCGAGGTCAACAATGCCCGCAGCTCGCGGGGATCGGTGCCGGCGAGCGAGTCGTGCACGCCGGCCCGGTCGGCCCAGACGGTGGCCATGAACCGAACCACGGCCGGGTCGTCGGGAACCAGCAGGTCGACCGGGTGGCTCGTCACCGTTCTCACGGTACTAAGGACTTGCTTCCGTGAGAAGGAGATGGCACCGTCGTTCTCACGGGACAAGCGATAACCACCCGTGAGAGGAGGAAGGTGCTGTGACCGAGACGAGCCGCCCGCCCTTGCCGCCGTTCGACGAGGAGATCGCACGGGCCGAGGTCCAGGCCGCCGAGGACGCCGGGAACAGCCGTGATTCGGAGCGGGTGGCCGCCGAGTTCGACGAGCACGGGCTTGTGCGGCGGCGCGAGGCGCGTATCGACGACATCGCCATCAGCGCGAGCGACCGCCGCATCCACGGTCCGCGGCCGGCCGCCGGGCACGGGGTCGAGATTCCGATCCGATGACCGGCGCGGTGCAGGTCGAACAGCTGTGGCGGTACCCGGTCAAGTCCTTGGCCGGCGAGGCCCGGCCGCAGGTCGAGCTGACGTCCGACGGCGTGCGGGGTGACCGGCAGGTGCACGTCCGCACCGCCCGCGGCGTGCTCACCGGGCGCACCCGGCCCGGGCTCTTGACCCTCCCCGCGAGCACGGCCGCGGACGGGCAGGTGCTGGTCGGCGGCCATCCGTGGCGCTCCCCCGCTGCGGCTCGGCTCGTCGTCGAGCGGGCCGGTTCCGATGCCGAGCTCGCCGCTTACGACGGCCCCGAGCGCTTCGACGTGGCCAACCTCCTCGTCGCCACCGACGGCGAGCTCGCGGCCTTCGCCGAGCGGCACGGCGCGCCCCTCGACCGGCGCCGCCTGCGGCCGAACATCGTGCTGAGCGGCGTGCCGTTCGGCGCCGCCGACCCCTGGCCCGGCACCACGGCGATCGCGATCGGCGACGCGCTGATCGGCGTCCACTCGCCCCGCGCCCGGTGCATCGTCACCAGCATCGACCCGGCCACCGGCACGCAGGATCTCGACGTGTTCCGCCGGATCCGGCAGGACTTCGACGGCCTGATGGCCCTGAACTGCTGGGTGATCCGGCCCGGGATCGTCCGGGCCGGCGACCGCGCCGAGCTCGTGCCCACGACCGCGCAGCCGGCCCACCTCGGCGGCTGGATCACCGGCGCGCCGTACCCCGCCTGACGGGCGCTACGACAGCGGCCGGGTCGCCCCGCGGGCGCCGGCCTCGACCTGGTCGATCGGCGTGATCCGGATGTGGTCGCCGCTCTCCGGCGCCTGCACGACCAGCCCGTCGCCGACATAGACCGCGACGTGCCCGATGCCGTCGACCGTGCCGTCGGGCGACCAGAAGACGAGATCGCCGGGCAGCAGGTCCGATAGCGCGGGGTGGAACGTCCCGACCTGGGTGTACTGCGTGGCGGCGAAGTGGACGAGCGCGCGCCAGGGCGCCACCGCCCAGAGGGTGAGGCCGGAGCAGTCGAAGCCACGGATCTTGTCGTCGTTGCGCGAGTCGTGGTCGACCGGGTGGCCGAACGTCGGGCCGGCCGCATTGCCGCCGCCGAAGCTGTACGGCCAGCCGATCCAGGACTCGGCCCGGCGGGCGATCCGCTGCCCGATCCGCGGCGTCCACCCGCCCATGCGGGCCGGGACGGGCACCGGCTGCCCGGCGGCGCGGGCGATCGGCGTCGGGGCGCTCAACCCGGGGCCGGTGATGTAGCGGACCTCCTCCGGCCCCTGCGCGTGGCTCCCGCTCACGAAGACCGCGAGGCCGGCCGCGGCAAGCAGGATCGCGGCGACCACCGCGACGACCACGGCCGCCGCCGAGGGCGACCCGGACGAACCTGGACCTGCGCGCACACCGCTCCCCGGACGAGACTGACGACCGCCTGACCGTAACCGCCCGAACCTGAACGCTCACCTCGAGGCGGCGCTCGCTACAGCCCCCGCAACCGCCGGGGGCCGGTGTCGGCTCGGGCCGTCGGCGGCGCCACCCGGGCGGTCACACCGGTGACCTGCGCCCCGATCGGGGTGGCCAGGACGGTCAGCCGGCACTCGGCGATCTCCGGCAGCCCGTCGCCGAGCGCAGACAGCCGCAGGGCCAGGTCGGCGAGCGCCCCGGTGTCACACGCGACGCTGCCCCGGTAGCCGGTCAGCAGCGGCGAGGAGCGCGGCGTGACGATGAGTTGCTCGGCCTCGCGCTCGGTCAGCGGCGCCGCGGCGTAGGCGACGTCGCCGAGCAGTTCGGTCGCGACCCCGCCGATCCCGAACGAGACGAGCGCGCCCAGCGAGCGTTCGTCGAAGACCGCCAGCTCCACCTCGACGGTGTCGGCCGGCTGCTCGAACGACAGCACCACCCCGAGCGTGCCGACCAGCCGCCCGGCCTCCTCGGCCGCGAGCGCCCGCCCGTCCGGGGACTCGGCGAGCACGCTCTGGACGAGCTCGCGCGCGGCGCCGAGGTCGACGTCGGGCAGCACCGGGATCGTCCCGGCCGGCGTCTCGCGCCAGCGGGCGTACCGCACGGCGCGGGCCAGCGCCCGGACCGCCCGTTCCGGGGACGGGTAGGAGGGCACGGAGCCCCGGGCCGGCGCGTCCTCACCGCCGGCGGCGAGCGCGGCCGGCACGCCCTCGAATCCGAGGAACGTGGACAGCACCGGCTTCGGGCTGTCGGCAGCGACCGTCCGCACGGCCACCGCGACCTCGTCCTCGACCCCGCGCTGCAGGGGCGGGACGAAGACGACGGCGACGGCGTCGACTTCGGGGTCGTCGACGGCGTCGCGCAGCGCAGCCTCGAACGCCGCCCCGCCGGCCTCGACCCCGGTGTCGTCGAGCCGGGTCAGGCGCAGCCCCTCGGCGACGCAGGCGTTGGCGACGAGCACGCCGATCGCGGTGGAGTTGCCGACCACCGCGACCCGGTCGCCGGCCGGCAGCGGTTGGGTGGCGAGCAGCAGGGCGATGTCGAACATGCCGCTCACCGTCTCGACCCGGATCACGCCCGAGGCCTCGAACAGGGCCCGGGCGCTGATCTCCGGCACCTCCACCGAGGTCTGCTCGAGCCCGGCCACCGGGGCCGTGGCCGTCCCGCTCTTCACCGCGATGATCGGCTTGCGGCGGCCCAGCCGGCGGGTCAGCCGGGCGAACTTGCGCGGGTTGCCGAAGCTCTCGAGGTACATCAGCACGACGTCGGTCGCGTCGTCGGTCTCCCAGAACTGGAGCAGATCGTTGCCGGAGACGTCGGCCCGGTTGCCGGCCGACACGAACGTCGAGACGCCGAGCCCGCGCCGGGCGGCCTCGCCCAGGATCGTCACCCCCAGCGCACCGGACTGCGAGAAGAACCCGACCCGGCCGGGCAGCGGCGGCAGCGGCGCGAGCGAGGCGTTGAGCCGCACGTCGGCCGCGGTGTTGACGATGCCGAGGCAGTTCGGGCCCACGACCCGCATGCCGTAGGCGCGGGCCGCGGCCACCAGTTCACGCTGGGCGACCCGGCCGGCCCCGCGCTCGTCGGCGCTGCCCCGCTCGCCGAAGCCGCCGGAGATGACGACCAGTCCGCGGACACCGCGCTGGGCGCAGTGCTCGACGACGCCGGGCACCGACGCCGCCGGCACCGCAATGACGACGACGTCGATGTCGTCCGGCACGTCGAGGACCGACGGGTAGGCCCGGACGCCGTGCACGTGCCGCGCCTCGGGGTTCACCGGGTAGAGCGGGCCCTCGAGCCCCATCCGCAGCAGGTTCCGGAAGACGGCGCTGCCGATCTTGCCCTCGTCGTTGCTCGCGCCGACCACCGCGACCGAGCCCGGGTTCAGCAGGCGAGCGATCGAGCGGGCCTCGGCCCGCTGCTCGCGCTCGCGCATGACGGCCTCGGTCACCGCGGTCTCGTCGACGTCGAACTCGAGGTTCACCTCGCCCTGCTCGATGTGCCGGGTGGTCTCGTAACCGGCGTCGCGGAAGACCCGGATCATCGCGCTGTTCTCGGCGAGGACGACGGCGACGAAGCGGCGCACCCCCACCTCGCGGGCCGCCGCCGCGAGGTGCTCCAGCAGCACCGATCCGATGCCCCGGCCCTGGTGCTCGTCGGCGACGACGAACGCCACCTCCGCCTCGTCGGTGCCCGGATGCCGCTCGTAGCGGCCGACCGCGATGATCTGGCCGGCAAGCTCGACGACGAGCGCCACCCGGTCGTGGTGGTCGACGTTGGTGAAGCGGTAGAGATCCTTCTCCGGGATCCGCGGATACGCCGAGAAGTAGCGCAGGTAGCGGGTGCGCTGGGACAGCCCGCCGTGGAAGGCGACGAGCGCGTCGGCGTCCCCGGGCCGGATCGGGCGCAGGTGCACCGTGCCGCCGTCGGCCACGACGACGTCGGCCTCCCAGTGGGGTGGGGGCTCGGGAGGCTGGGTGTGCGCTGTCGCGTCACCAGTGCGGGCCTCTTCTGCCCCACTCGCTTCGCTCGAGGGCGTCATCGGCCCGCCCCTCCCTGACGGTCGGGCGATGCCTGATTGCTCGCTCGCTCCGCTCGCTCGCGGGGCTCAATCACGCGGATCGTCCGGGTCGAGGCCGAGCAGCGGGAACACCGCCCGCCGGGTCGCACCGATCGCGCCGTCGAGCCAGCCCTCGCCGCCGGGCACCCACTCGGGCACGTCCGGGACCGGCCGCTCCCCCATCGTCGTCGGCAGCTCGCCGCGGTAGCCCCGGGCCCGCAGGTGCTCGACCCAGCCGGGCGGGATCGGGGTGTCGGCCGCGACCGGCGCGCTGGTCGCCTCGGCCAGCAGGTTCGTCCACGTCCGCGGCACGCAGCGGACCAGCCCGTACCCGCCCCCACCGAAGGCGAGCCACCTGCCTCCGGCGACCTCGTGGGCCAGCGCGTGCAGCGCCGCGATGGCCGTCCGCTGGCCGTCGATCGTCAGCTCCAGGTTCGCGAGCGGATCCTCGTGGTGGGTGTCGCACCCGCACTGCGTCACCAGCACGTCCGGGGCGAAGGCGCGCAGCGCGCCCGGCACGACCGCGCGGAACGCCCGCAGCCAGCCGACGTCCCCGGTGCCCGGAGGCAGCGCGAGGTTGATCGAGGTGCCCTCCGCCTCACCGGTACCGATCTCGCCCGGCATGCCGGTGCCCGGGAAGAGCGTGCGCGGGTCCTGGTGGATGCTGATCGTCATCACCCGCGGATCGTCGTAGAACGCCGCCTGCACGCCGTCGCCGTGGTGCACGTCGATGTCGACGTAGGCCACCTTCTTCGCGCCGGCCGCCAGCAACGTCCGGATCGCGAGCACGACGTCGTTGAAGATGCAGAAGCCGGACGCGTACCCCTGCATCGCGTGATGCAGGCCGCCGGCGATGTTCACCGCGTGCGAGACCTCGCCGGTCCACAGCCGCCGCGCGGCCTGGGCCGAGCCGCCGGCGACCAGCGCCGAGGCCTCGTACATGCCGGCGAACACCGGGTCGTCGTCGGTGCCGAGGCCGAAGCCGTGGAACGTCGGATCGCTGCTCGCGGTCCGGACGGCGGCCAGGTAGTCGGCGTCGTGGACGGTGAGCAACTGCTCCTCGTCCGCGGGGACGGGCGCCGTGATGTCCAGCCGCTCGAGCACGCCCAGCTCCCGGGCCAGCCGGACGGTGAGGTCCAGCCGGATGGGGTTGAGCGGGTGCTCGCCGAAGTCGTAGGCCAGGTACGCCTCGTCCCAGATCGCGCCGGTGTCGCAGTCCACTGTGCCTCCGGTTCGTGGTGTTCCCTGCTGACCGTACTGAGCCCGAGCGCGCAGGTGGCGGCCCCCGCCTGTGAAGACGCTTCGCGGCGCGACTGGTCAGACACCCTTCACCGGGCTGACGAAGCCGCACTCGTAGGCCGCGATCACGGCCTGGGTGCGGTCCCGGGCCCCGAGCTTGCCCAGCAGGCTGCCGACGTGGCTCTTGACCGTCTCGACGCTCACGAACAGCTCGGCCGCGATCTCGGCGTTGGACCGCCCGGCCGCCATCAACCGCAGGACGTCCTGCTCCCGCCCGGTCACGCCGGCGGCGAGCAGGCGCCGGCGGCCGGCCGCCCCGTAGGCCGCGGCGAGGCGGCGGATCGCGGCCGGGAACAGCAGCGACTCGCCGGTCGCGACCGTCCGCACCGCCCGAACGATCTCCTCGGTCGGCGCCCGCTTGAGCAAAAAGCCGCTGGCCCCGGCCCGCAGCGCCTCGTACACGTACTCGTCGTTCTCGAAGGTGGTCAGGACGAGTACCCGCGGCGCCGGGCTGGCCGACTCGACCAGCCGGCGGGTCGCCTCGACCCCGTCGATCCGCGGCATCCGGACGTCCATGATCACGACATCCGGCCGCAGCCGGCCCACGGCGGCGGGTACGTCGGCCCCGTCGGCCGCCTCGCCGGCGACCGAGAGGTCGGGCTCGCTGCCGATCAGGGCCCGCAGGCCGCTGCGGACCAGCGGCTCGTCGTCCACGAGCAGGACGCTGATCGTCATCGCGACGCCCCGGTCGGCACCCGCACGTCGACCAGCCAGGCCGCGCCGGCGTCCGGCCCGGCAGCGAGGCGGCCACCGAGCAGCGCCACCCGTTCCCGCATGCCGGCCAGCCCGCGCCCGCCCGCGCCGGGGCGCCGGTGCGGGGCCGCCGGCACCGGGTTGTGCAGCCGGGCCGTCAGCTCGCCGGGGCCGAGCTCGATCCGCAACGACGTCGGCACCCGGCCGGCGTGCCGGGCCACGTTGGTCAGCCCCTCCTGGACGATCCGGTAGACCTCGCGGGACACCGCGCCGGGCACGTGGGTGAGGTCCCCGGTCACCTCGACCTCCAGCGGCAGCCCGGCCTCGCGGTGGCCGGCCACGAGCGCGTCGAGGCCGGTGAGGTCCGGCTGCGGGACCCGGGCGGCCGGGTCGTTGCGCAGCATCCCGAGGACGTTGTCGAGGTCGGCCGCGGCCGTCCGGCTCGTCCGGCTGATCGCCTCGAGCGCCTGGTCGGCGAACGCGGGGTCGTCGTGCAGCACCCGTCGGGCCGCTGCGGCCTGCAGCGCGGTGACGGTCAGGGCGTGGCCCAGCGAGTCGTGCAGCTCCTGGGCCAGCCGGTTGCGCTCGACGAGCCGGGCCGAGCGCCGCTCGAGCTCCTCCAGCCGGGCGACCGGGTCCGGGCCGAGCAGCACGGGCGCGAGCCAGGCCGCCAGCCGGCCGGAGGCGGCGACGACGGCGACCAGCAGCACCGGGATCGCCAGGCCGAGCGGGACGGCCGCACCGGGCGGCACGGCCCAGCCGAAGATGCCCAGCTCGACCCGGCCGCCGCCGCGCCAGGTGCTGGTGAGGAGCACGACCGAGATCGGCAGCCCGAGCACGGTGGCGAGCGAGATCGCCGCGCCACCGACGGTGTGGGCGACGAACCACGCCGCGCCGCGCCCGCGGGCACCGGGGGTGCGGGCCGGGGCGACCTCGAGCCCGGCCGCGTGGCCGCCGAGCAGGACCGGCGCGACCGCGCCCTCGATGGCCCGGACGAACGGGATGAGCGCGGTGGCGGCGATGAGGCCGAGCAGCAGGACCGGCAGCAGCACCGCCTGCTCGCGGACGTGCTGCCGCTGCCAATCGACCGGGACGGTGAGCGGGACGGCGAGCAGCGCGAACAGCGCGTACGGCGTGCACAGCGCACCACCGACCACGAAGTAGACCCATCGCTGCACGAACACGCGCATGTGATCACCTTCCCAGGCCGCGCACGCGAGTTCGAGCGGTCACGAGGTGACGTCCCGCCCGCTGAACTGGGCCCAGGCGAGCGTGACGAACAGCAGGGCGCAGCCGGCCTGGGTGAGCAGGCCGTGCTCGAGCCGGCCGGTGACGGGCGCGTCGACCAGCACGTCCACGAACAGCGACCAGTAGTGGGTGGGCAGCCACGGCCGCACCGCCTCCAGGTGGGGCACGGCTTCGATCACCTCGCCCACCACCGCGACGCCGAGCGTGGCCGCCATCGCGACCAGCGGCGCGTCGGTGAGGGTGGAGGCGAAGACGCCGATCGCGGCGAAGGCCGCGAGCATGACCACGACGTAACCGGCGGCGATTGCCAGCCGGCCCAGCCCGGCTGCGAGCGGCACCGTGTCGCCCGACAGCAGCTGCACCGCCCGCCCGGGGAACAGGCTGATGCCGGTGACGGCTCCGGAGAGGGCGGCGGCAACCGTGACGGCCGCGCACCAGCCGACGACGGTCAGGTACTTCGTCAGCAGCAGGCGGGTGCGGCCGACCGGCACGGTGAGCAGGTAGCGCAGCGTCCCGGCCTGGGCCTCGCCGGCGACCGAGTCGCCCGCGACCAGCGCCACGGTCATCGGCAGCAGCAGCGGCATGGTGACCAGCAGGCCGGTCAGCGCGATGTGCACGCCGCTGGCCGCCCCGTCGTCGAGGCGCACGCCGGCCCGGCCGCCGTCGATGCTCGTGTGCGGCGAGCCGTGCAGCGCGATGCCGATGACGACCGGGACGGCGGCGACGAGGGCCAGCAGCAGCAGGTTGCGCCGCCGCCCGAAGACCGCGCCGAGCTCGGAGCGCAGGAAGTCGCCCCGCCCGGCCCGCGGTTCGGTACGGAGTTCAGTCGCGGACATCGAAACCAGCTCCTGTCAGTTCCACGTAGGCCTCCTCGAGGCCGGCCGGCTGCACGGTGAAGCCGCGCACCCGCACGCCGTCGCGGACCAGGGCCGCGACGAGGTCCTCGGGACGGTGGGGGCCGAGAGCACCGCTCAGGCCGGCGCCCTCGGTGTTGACGTCGGTGAGGCCGGCGGCGGTCAGCGTGCCGACCGCCGCGGCCGGGTCGGGCGTCTCGAGCCGGACCCGGCCGGGCCGGCGGCCGAACTCCGGCCGGGGTCCCTGCCAGAGCAGCCGCCCCGACTTCATGACCCCGATGTCGGTGCAGATGTGGGCCGCCTCGGCCAGCAGGTGCGACGAGACGAGCACGGTCATGCCCTCGGCGGCGAACTCACCGATGAGCCGGCGCAGCTCGCGGATGCCCTGCGGGTCGAGCCCGTTCGTCGGCTCGTCGAGCACCAGCAGCGACCGGCGGCGCAGCAGCGCGGCCGCGATGCCGAGCCGCTGCCGCATGCCCAGCGAGTAGGAGCGGTACGGCTTGCGCGCGGCCGCCGCCAACCCGACCCGGTCGAGCGCGGCCGCGATGCGGCGCCGGCGCGTCCCGCGCTCGGCTTCCAGGTCGGCCGCGTCGAGGCGGGCCAGGTTCGCCCCGCCGGTCAGGTGCGGCTGGAAGCCGGGGCCCTCGATCAGCGCGCCGACGTCGGGCAGCGCCCCGGCCGGGGTCGCGCGGCCGAGCAGTTCGAACGAGCCGGCGGTCGGCCGGACGAGCCCGAGCAGCATCCGCAGCGTGGTCGTCTTGCCTGATCCGTTGGGGCCGAGCAGGCCGTACACCGCGCCCGCCGGCACTCGCAGGTCGACCGCGTCGACGGCGACCTGGCCGCTGCGGAACCGCTTGGTCAGCCCGGTGGTGCTGACCGCGAGGCCCGCGCCGGTCGTGCGGGCCGGCGCGGGCCTCGCGAGGGTGGCGGTGGTCATCGCCGGGCCGCGGCGTAGAGCACGGACGGGTGGACGGCCCCGGCGAACACCCGGCCGTCGTCGGTGATCAGCGCCGTCACCAGGGACGACTCGAGCAGCCGCCCCGTCCCCCAGTCACCGTGCACGCGGGGCAGGAACCGGATGAGACCGGCGAGCGACGAGCCGGCCGGGGCGCGTCCGGCGAGCACCGTCGACCAGCCGTGGCCGACGAGCCGGGGAACCGGCAGGGCCTCGACGCTCGCCGTGCGGACGTGCGCACCGGCCGGCGGGGTGAACCGGACGGCGCCGGGCGCCGGCGCCGCGAACCGGATCCGGGTGAACGCCACCTTCACCGCCGCCCGGTCGGACCCGCGCGCGACCACCTCGACCGCGAGCGGCAACCGGGTCACGTCGTCGACCGCGACCCGGACCGAGCCGACGAGCGAGTGCCGGTCGGTCGGCCGCACGACGAGGGTCGTAGCCGCCCGGCCGGCCACGGTCGAGCCGCGGTCGGTCGTCACGGTGGAGGCGCGGGCAACTCCGTCGAGCAGGGTGCGGGCGGTGGTGACCGGATCGGGGACGCCGGCCGGTGCAGCGGCCGACGGCGTCACCCGGGTCGCCGTGCGGGTCGCGGCGTCCCAGAGCCAGGCCCGGTCGTGGTCGCGGTAGAGGTCGAGGCGCCGGTCGCCGGTGCCGAGCTCGGCCCGGGCCCGGTCGGGGCCGGCGAGCCAGACCCGGACCGACTGGGGTCGGGACCGCGCGGGCACCCCGGGGATCGGCGGCAGCCCCAGCGACGCGGAGACCGCGACCGTGCCGGAGAGGCCGGACACGTCGGCCGTGCGGACGGCGGCGACGAGCCGGACTCCGGCCGCGGTCGACTCGTGATCGGGGCGGCTGGCAGCCGAGACGGCGCCGGTGCCGGCCAGGACGAGCGCGGCGGCGACGGCGCCCGGCACGGCCCAGCGGTAGGCGGGACGGTTGGGCGGGATCATCGGAGTTCTCATGCCGTCCACCCTGGGACGGCCGCGGCCGGGCTGAATCCCTCGGAGGAGGGAATCCGAGCGCCGGCCGGGGGAACCGGGTCCGGCACGACAGTGCCGGCCTCGACCGCCGTGCCGTCGGAGAGAGCGACCGGCCGCCGGTCATGGAGCGCACGGACGTGCCGAGGCGGACCTCCATGCCCCGCCGTCGCAGTTGTCGCACGGTGTAGTAGCCGAGGGTGAGGTCGACCTCGGGCAGGATGCGATCGGCCGCCTCGACCCGCAGCCACCGCAGCTCGCGCGCGTCGAGGCCCGGGCAGTACCGGGTCGCGTAGCGGGCCGGGTCCGCCAGCTCGGCGGCGACCTCGACGCCGGAGTAACCGCCGCCCTCGCAGGGCGGAACCTCCTTGCCCGAGCGCATAGCGTCGGGTCGTGCTCAAGCCTGACTTCCCGATCGGGACCGAGCGGCTGCTGCTGCGCCCGCTCGTGGCCGCCGATGTCGACGCCATGCACGCGTACCAGTCGCAGCCGGACGTCTGCCGCTACATCCCGTACGAGCCGCGCACGAAGGAGCAGATCACCGAGCGGCTCGCCGACGTCGAGAACCGCAACCGGTCGACGCTCGAGGAGCCGGGGCAGGCCCTCCCGATCGGGGTCGAGCTGCGGGCGACCGGCGAGCTGATCGGGGACGTGCTGCTGATGTGGCACAGCGCCGAGCACCGCGCGGGCGAGATCGGCTACGTCTTCCACCCCGACCACGCCGGCCACGGCTACGCCACCGAGGCCGGCCGGGTCCTGCTCGAGCTGGCCTTCGACGGGCTCGGCCTGCACCGGGTGGTCGGCCGCATCGACGCCCGCAACGACGCGTCGGGGGCGGTGCTGAAGCGGCTCGGGATGCGCCAGGAGGCGGTGCTCGTCGAGAACGAGTGGTTCAAGGGCGACTGGAGCAGCGAGATCGTCTTCGCGATCCTCGAGCACGAATGGCGCAACCAGTCGGCCTGACGAGGGCGGCGGGTCAGGCGAGCGCGGCCGCGAGGTCCTCGATGAGGTCCTCGACGTTCTCGATGCCCACCGACAGGCGCACGAGATCGCCCGGGACCTCGAGCGGCGAGCCGGCCACGCTCATGTGGGTCATCCGGGCCGGGTGCTCGATGAGCGACTCGACGCCGCCGAGCGACTCCCCGAGTGTGAAGACCGAGGTCAGCCCGCACACCTTCAGCGCCGCCTCTTCCCCGCCGCGCAGCGTGAACGAGATCATCCCCCCGAAGCGGCGCATCTGCCCGGCCGCGATGTCGTGGCCCGGGTGCGTGTCGAGGCCCGGGTAGAGCACCCGGTCCACGGCCGGGTGCGCGGCGAGGAACTCGACGATCCGCTCGGCGTTCGCGCAGTGCCGGTCCATGCGGACGCCCAGCGTCTTGATGCCGCGCAGGACGAGCCACGCGTCGAACGGGCCGGCCACCGCCCCCATCGAGTTCTGGTGGAAGGCCAACTGCTCGCCCACCTCGGCATCGGCCGCGACCAGGGCGCCGCCGACCACGTCGGAGTGCCCGCCGAGGTACTTCGTCGTCGAGTGGACGACGACGTCGGCGCCGAGGGCGATCGGCTGCTGCAGGTAGGGCGAGGCGAAGGTGTTGTCGACGACGAGCCGAGCGCCCGCGTCGCGCGCGACGCCGGCCAGCCCGGCGATGTCGGCGATGCCGAGCAGCGGGTTGGTCGGCGTCTCACACCAGATGATCCTCGTGCTCGGGCGCATCGCCGCCCGCACCGCGTCGAGGTCGGCGAGCGGGACGGACGTGTACTCCAGCCCCCAGTTGGTGAACACCCGGGCGACCAGCCGGAACGTCCCCCCGTAGGCGTCGCCGGGCAGGATGACGTGGTCACCCGGGCGGCAGAGCGTGCGCAGCACGGTGTCCTCCGCCGCCAGCCCGCTGGCGAACGCGAGCCCGCGCCCCCCGCCCTCGAGGGCGGCCATGGCCTCCTCCAGCGCGGCCCGGGTCGGGTTGCCGCTGCGGCTGTACTCGTAGCCGCTGCGCAGGCCGCCGACGCCGTCCTGCTTGTACGTGGACGTCTGGTAGATCGGCACGGCGACGGCACCGGTGCGCGGGTCGGGCTCCTGGCCGGCGTGGATGGCGAGCGTGTCGAATCCGGGCATGGCGGCGACGCTACCGATCAGCCGGCGACGAGGTGGCCGAGCAGGTCCTGCCGGGTGAGGACGCCGGCCGGCTTGCCGTCCACGTGGACGAGCAGCGCGTCGGCGCCGCTGAGCGCGGCGACCGCCGCGGCGACCGGCTCGCCGGAACCGATGATCGGCAGCGGCGGCGACATGTGCGGCTCGACGGCGTCGGCGAGCGCTGCCGACCCGGCGAACAGCGCGTCGAGCAGGGCCCGCTCGGACACCGACCCGACGACCTCGCCGGCGGTCACCGGCGGCTCGGCCCGGACGACCGGCATCTGGGAGACGCCGTACTCGCGCAGGATGTCGATCGCCTCGCGGACCGTCTCGTTCGGGTGGCCGTGCACGAGCGAGGGGGTGTCGCCGGTCTTGGTCCGCAGCACGTCGGCCACTGTCGTGCCGGACGGGTCGCCCAGGAAGCCGTAGTCGGCCATCCAGGCGTCGTTGAAGATCTTGGACAGGTAGCCGCGGCCGCCGTCGGGCAGCAGCACGACGATCACGTCGTCCGGGCCGCACCGCTTCGCGACCTCGAGCGCCGCGACCACGGCCATCCCGCACGATCCGCCGACGAGCAGCCCCTCCTCGCGGGCGAGGCGCCGGGTCATGGCGAACGACGCGGCGTCGGACACCGCGATGATCTCGTCGCAGACCGTCGGGTCGTAGGTGGCCGGCCAGAAGTCCTCGCCGACGCCCTCGACGAGGTAGGGACGGCCGGTGCCGCCGGAGTACACCGAGCCCTCCGGGTCGGCGCCGATGATCTGCACCGGCCCGCGCTCCTTCAGGTAGCGCCCGGCGCCCGCTGATCGTGCCGCCGGTGCCGACGCCGGCGACGAAGTGCGTGATGCGCCCGTCGGTCTGCTCCCACAGCTCGGGGCCGGTCGTCTCGTAGTGCGAGAGCGGGTTGTTCTCGTTCGCGTACTGGTCCGGCTTCCACCCGCCGGGGGTCTCGCGGGCCAGCCGGTCGGACACCGAGTAGTACGACCGCGGGTCCTCGGGCGCGACGGCGGTCGGGCAGACCACCACCTCGGCGCCGTAGGCGCGCAGGGTGTCGATCTTGTCGCGGCTCACCTTGTCCGGGCAGACGAAGATGCAGCGGTAGCCGCGCTGCTGGGCGACGATGGCGAGCCCGATGCCGGTGTTGCCGGAGGTCGGCTCGACGATCGTCCCGCCCGGCTTCAGCTCGCCGGACGCCTCGGCGGCGTCGATCATCCGGACCGCGATGCGGTCCTTCACCGACCCGCCGGGGTTGAAGTACTCGACCTTGGCCAGGACGGTCGGGGCGCGGTCGGGGGTCAGGTTCTCGGTGACGCGTCGCAGCCGGACCAGCGGGGTGTTGCCGATCAGGTCGACGACGGATTCGCTGTAGCGCATGACCCGAACCCTGCCATGAATTCGGCGGGCGACGGGACAGCGGCACCCTCTAACCTGCAAGGCATGGGACCACGCCGCATCGCGATGTACGCCGGCGGCGGGCTCGGCGGCCTGGCGGTCACCGGCGCCCTCGGCCTGATCGGCGCTGATGTGGGGCGAGGTCAAGCTCGCCGAGCGCCGGATCCCGCAGGCCACCGACGCCCCGCCGGCGTCCAACGACACCGTCTGGGCCGCGGCCGGCGTCAGCCGGACCCGCCCGCCGATCCGGATCGCCATGCTCGGTGACTCGACGGCCGCCGGCTACGGCGTCTACCGCGACCGCGACACCCCCGGCGCCCGGCTCGCGATCGGCATCTCCGAGGCGGCCCGCCGGCCCGTCCACCTCACCAACGTCGCCGTGGTCGGGCGCCGAGTCCCCGGATCTGGTCGTGCAGGTCGACGCGCTCGGCGGCAAGCGGACCGAGCTGGCCGTCATCATGATCGGCGCCAACGACGTCACCGAGGGACCAAGCCGGCGGTGGCCGTCCCCTTCCTCGAGGACACCGTGCGCCGGCTGCGGGCCAGCGGCACCGAGGTCATCGTCTGCACCTGCCCGGACCTCGGCACGATCCGGCCGTTGGCCCAGCCGCTGCGGGCCTACGCGCGCCGCCAGTCGCGCAACATGGCCCGGGCGCAGACCGTGGCCGTGGTCGGCTCGGGCGGGCGCACGGTGTCGCTGGGCGACCTGCTCGGGCCGCTGTTCATGACCCGGCTCGACTTCTTCTCCGAGGACCGCTTCCACCCCTCCGCGGCCGGGTACGCCGCGGCCGCCGCCGCGGTGCTGCCGTCCTGCCTCGACGCACTCGGGCTGCGCACCCGGGCCCGGTCGGTCAGCACGTTCACCACCCGGCGGGTCAAGACGGCGAAGAAGGCCGCAGCGCAGGCCGTCGCGCACCCCGGGGCCGAGGTGTCCGGCGCCGCGCGGTTCGGCCGCAGCGAGGGCCGGCGGGGCCCGTTCGCCCAGCTGCGCCGGCGCCGCCCGCGCCGCGAGTCGGTGACCTCGCCGGAGGCCGCGATCCCGGTGAGCGCCGCGCCGTCCACGTGACATCGGCCGCGCCCGCCTGACAGGCGGGCGGCGCCGGTGGCAGCATCGAGGCGTCGTCCGTACATTCGCGAGGAGTCCCTGATGCCCGAAGCCGTCATCGTCTCGACCGCCCGCTCCCCGATCGGACGGGCCGCGAAGGGCTCGCTGGTCAGCATCCGGCCCGACGACCTGGCCGCCCAGATGGTGCGGGCCGCCCTGGACAACGTGCCGGCCCTCGACCCGCGCGACATCGACGACCTGATGATGGGCTGCGGCCAGCCGGCCGGCGAGTCGGGCAACAACATCGGCCGGGCCGTCGCCGTCCAGCTCGGCTACGACTTCCTGCCCGGGACGACGGTGAACCGGTACTGCTCGTCGTCGCTGCAGACCTCGCGTATGGCATTCCACGCCATCAAGGCCGGCGAGGGCTCGGCCTTCATCTCGGCCGGCGTCGAGACCGTCTCGCGCTACGTGCACGGCAGCGCCGACGGCTGGCCGAACACCCACAACGACAAGTACGCCGAGGCCGAGCAGCGCACCGCGAAGGTTGCCGAGTCCGGCGCCACCGAGTGGCACGACCCCCGCGCGGACGGGCTCGTCCCCGACCTCTACATCGCGATGGGGCAGACCGCGGAGAACCTCGCGCTGCACAAGGGCGTCAGCCGCGAGGACATGGACCACTTCGGGGTGCGTTCGCAGAACCTGGCCGAGCAGGCGCTGGCCAACGGCTTCTGGGCGAAGGACATCACCCCGGTCACGCTGCCGGACGGCACGGTCGTCGCGAAGGACGACGGTCCGCGGGCCGGCGTCACCTACGAGGCCGTCGCCGGACTGAAGCCCGTCTTCCGGCCCGACGGCCGGGTCACCGCCGGCAATTGCTGCCCGCTCAACGACGGCGCCGCCGCGGTCGTCATCATGAGCGACGAGAAGGCGGCGCAGCTGGGACTCGCCCCGCTGGCCCGCATCGTCGCCACCGGCGTCAGCGGCCTGTCGCCGGAGATCATGGGCTACGGACCGGTCGAGGCCACCCGGCGCGCCCTCGCCCACGCGGGGATGAGCATCGGCGACATCGACCTCGTCGAGATCAACGAGGCCTTCGCGGCCCAGGTCATCCCGTCCTACCGCGACCTCGGCATCGACCTGGACCGGCTCAACGTCAACGGCGGCGCCATCGCCGTCGGGCACCCGTTCGGCATGACCGGGGCCCGGATCACCACGACCCTGGTCAATTCGCTCCAGTTCCATGACAAGCAGTTCGGGCTGGAGACGATGTGCGTGGGCGGTGGCCAGGGCATGGCGATGATCGTGGAGCGGCTCTCCTAGGTTGGCCCCAGGAAGCTGCGTAACCATCGGTCGCGGACGCTCGTTGTACCTGATAACAGCGGCCGCGGAGATGTCCGTGGGGGAATCGCCGGGGCTGTGTTCCATGGGCGGGTCGGATCTGGGGTCCGGCCCGCCCATTACTTTTGCCCGGATCGCGGGCCGAGCTCGACCCGCGGTGAGTGGTCAGTTCGGACCTGAGTGGTCAGTTGCAACTGACCACTCAGGACGAAACTGACCACTCACCGCGCAACCGGGCCCCGAGCACGGGGCACGGGGCACGACGAACCGGGTTACCGCCGGGCGTAGCCCAGCAGGCGCAGGATCTCGATGTAGAGCCAGATCAGCGTCACGGTCAGCCCGAAGGACGCGTACCAGGCGAACTTCTGCGGCGCGCCGCGGCGGATGCCCTGCTCGATCATGTCGAAGTCGAGCACCAGGTTGAACGCGGCGATCGCGATGCAGGCCAGGCTGAACACGACCGCCATCGGGCCGCCGGTGCGCAGCCCCAGGCCGTCCGGGGTGAACAGGTAGGCGATCAGGTTCACGACCATCAGCCCGAAGACGCCGATCGTCGCGCCGACGACGATCCGGGTGAACCGCGGCGTGACCCGGATCGCCCCGATCTTGTAGACGAACAGCATGCCGGCGGCCACCATCACCGTGCCGGTCACGGCCTGGATCACGATGCCGTGGAAGCGCTGCTCGAAGGCGTGGCTGATCGCGCCGAGCAGCACGCCCTCGGCGGCGGAGTAGGTGAGCGCGGTGGCCGCGTTGACCCGCTGGGTGAAGGCCATGAACAGGCCGAGACCGATGCCGACCATGAACGAGACCAGCAGCGCCGGCCCGTACAGCCGCGCGGGCAGGGCCACCCAGGCGATCGTGCCCGCGACGAGAATCGTCCCGAGCATCGCGCCGGTGCGCTGGACGACGTCGTCCAGCGTCATGTACCGGTCGGTGGGCCGCGGACCGGTGTACGCGGGCTTGTCGAACATCCCCTGCAGGTCGGCGGCCGAGGGCACGTTCCTGCCGCCACCGGACGCTCGGCCGAACTGGTTGATCACCGGGTTGGGCACGGTGGCCTACCTCCTTGTTGTGCTGGCGCCGATCCGATCGGGCGCTCTTGACCTGAAACGAACAATAGGTGCTCGCCGTTCCGTGGGGCGTCGATCACTTGCCCTTGCGGCCGCCGTACCGGCGGGTAGATTTACCTGGAACTAGCTGTACCACTGACTTTTCGTCTTCCGAGGAGCTGCGCATGTCAGGCCGCAACCGCCGCGGACGGGACGCCATGGGCGTCGGGCTGGCCGCGCTCAACCGACTCGCGGGCGTCGCGGTCATCGACAAGCTCAAGCTGCGCAAGCCGATCGAGCGGGCGGTCTTCGAGGGCTCGAAGGCCGGTTTCCGAGGGGTCGGTGTGGCGAACCGCACGTTCGCCGCCGTCCAGAAGCGCAACCAGCCCGAGCGCCCGGGGCGGGCGAAGGGGCGCGACCTGTTCGACCTGACGCCCACCGACGAGCAGAAGATGATCGTCGAGGCCACCCGCGAGTTCGCGGCCGAGCAGCTACGCCCGCAGGCGGCGCAGGCCGATGCCGAGTGCGCCGCCCCGGAGACCGTCCTCAAGCGCTCGGTCACGGAGCTCGGCGTGACGCTGGTGGGGGTACCTGAGACGCTCGGCGGGATGGGGGCCGAGCGCTCGGCGACGACCGGAGTGCTCGTGGCGGAGGCGCTCGCACACGGCGACATGGGGCTCGCGGTGTCCTGCCTGGCCCCGGCCGGGGTCAGCAACGCGCTGGTGCTCTGGGGCGACGAGACCCAGCAGGCCACCTACCTGCCGGCGTTCGTCGGCGACGACGTGCCGGCGGCCGCGCTGGCGGTGCTCGAGCCGCGCCCGCTGTTCGATCCCTTCGTCCTGAAGACGCGCGCGACCCGGACACCTGACGGTGGCTTCACCCTCAGCGGGACGAAGTCGCTCGTGCCCCGGGCGGCGAGCGCCGAGCTGTTCGTCGTGGCCGCCGACCTCGAGGGCACGCCGGCACTGTTCATCGTCGAGTCCGGCACCAGCGGGGTGGTCGTCGAGGCCGAGCCGGCGATGGGGATCCGGGCCGCGGCCACGGGCCGGCTGGTGTTGGAGAACGTGGCGCTGCCGAAGGGTGCGCTGCTCGGCAACGGCGCCGCGAACGTCTACGCCGACTGCATCCGCCTCTCGCGGCTCGGCTGGGCCGCACTCGCGTGCGGCACCGGCCAGGCCGTCCTCGACTACGTCATCCCCTACGTGAACGAGCGCAGGGCGTTCGGCGAGCCGATCAGCCACCGTCAGGCCGTGGCCTTCATGGTCGCCAACATCGGCATCGAGCTCGAGGGGGCGCGGCTGGTGACGCTGCGGGCCGCGGCCCGCGCCGAGCAGGGCAAATCGTTCGCCCGCGAGACCGCGCTGTCCCGCCGGCTCACCGCCGAGTACGGCATGCAGATCGGCAGCAACGGCGTGCAGCTGCTCGGCGGGCACGGCTACGTGAAGGAGCACCCGGTGGAGCGCTGGTACCGAGATCTGCGGGCCGCGGCGGTCATGGAGGGGGTCGTCCTCGTATGAGCATCAACCTGGAGATGCCGAAGAAGTTCGACCTGCTGGTCAACCAGGCGCATCAGGTGTCGACGGAGATCTTCCGGCCGATCTCGCGCAAGTACGACCGCGCCGAGCACGAGTACCCGAAGGAACTCGACATGCTCGCCTCGCTGATCGACGGCATGAACGCGTCCGGCGAGACGAGCACCGGGGCCCGGGGTGTCCGCCGCAAGGACGGCGCGCAGGGAAACCAGAACGGCACCAACATGTCCGGCGTGCTGTCGGTGATGGAGGCTTGCTGGGGCGATGTCGCGATGGTGCTGTCGATGCCGCGCCAGGGGCTGGGCAACGCGGCGATCGCGTCGGTCGCCAACGACGAGCAGCTGGCCCGCTTCGACAAGCTCTGGGCGTCGATGGCGATCACCGAACCCGGCTTCGGGTCGGACTCGGCGGCGGTCACCGCGACCGCGGTCGAGGACGGCGACCACTACGTGATCAACGGCGAGAAGATCTTCGTGACCGCCGGCGGCCGCTGCGACGCCGTCGTGGTCTGGGCCTCCCTCGATCGCTCGAAGGGACGGGCGGCGATCAAGTCCTTCGTGGTCGAGAAGGGCACGCCGGGCATGGAGGTCGAGCGCCTCGAGCACAAGCTCGGCATCCGCGCGTCCGACACCGCGACGATCCGGTTCACCGACTGCCGGGTGCCGAAGGCGAACCTGCTCGGCACGCCGGAGATCGAGGTCGAGCAAGGCTTCGCCGGGGTGATGCAGACCTTCGACAACACCCGCCCGCTGGTGGCGGGCATGGCCGTCGGCTGCGCCCGGGCCGCGCTCGACGAGGTCGAGGACCTGTTCAAGCAGGCCGGCGTCGAGGTCGACTACGACCGCCCGGCCTATGCCCAGCACGCTGCCGCCGCCGCGTACCTGCAGATGGAGGCCGACTGGGAGGCCGCCTACCTGCTGACCATGGAGGCCACCTGGATGGCCGACAACAACAAGCCGAACTCGCTGCAGGCGTCGATGGCCAAGGCGAAGGCCGGCCGGGTCGGTGTCGACATCACCCTGCGGTGCGTCGAACTCGCCGGCGCGCTCGGGTACAGCGAGAACTCGCTGCTGGAGAAGTGGGGACGTGACTCGAAGATCCTCGACATCTTCGAGGGCACGCAGCAGATCCAGCAGCTGATCGTGGCCCGCCGGCTGCTGAACAAGACCTCGACCGAGCTGAAGTAGCCGCTGCGCCAGCGGCGGGCCGGCGGGTCCGGCCAGGTACTTGTCGCCGCAACTGGGCCAACGCCGCCAGGGTCGGGAACAGGTCGAGCCCCACCTCGGTGAGCCGGTACTCGCGCCGGGTGGCGGTCCCTGTGCTCGCGGCGGCAGCCGCGCTGCGCATGACCCCGCGAGCGGCCGGGGCCGCGACACAGTCGCTGCTCATCGCCGGGCACCTACAGTGCCGGCGTGCGCATCCTGGTGGTGGAAGACGACGCCCGGATGGCCAGCATGCTGCGCCGGGGCCTGGCCGAGGACGGTTACTCCGTCGACGTAGCGCGCGACGGGGTCGACGCGCTGTGGCGCGCGAGCGAGATCGAGTACGACAGCGTTGTGCTCGACCTCATGCTTCCAGGGATGGACGGACTCGAGGTGTGCCGCCGCCTGCGGGAGGCCGGCGGCTGGGCGCCGATCCTCATGCTGACCGCCCGTTCGGGCGTCGCCGATCGGGTCCAGGGCCTGGACGCCGGAGCCGACGACTACCTGGCCAAGCCCTTCAGCTTCGCCGAACTGTCAGCGCGGTTGCGCGCGCTGGTGCGCCGCGGCAGCACGGCCCGACCAGCAGTCCTGTCGGCCGGCGACCTCGTGCTGAACCCGAACACGCGGCAGGTGTGGCGCCGGGAGGTGCCGATCGACCTGTCCGGCAAGGAGTTCGCGCTGCTGGAACTGTTCCTGCGCCGGCCGGGGGACGTCTTGACCCGGCCGGTCATCATCGAGCACGTCTGGGACTTCGCCTTCGACGGCGTCAGCAACGTCGTCGACCAGCACGTGGCCTCACTTCGACGCAAGATCGACCGGCCCTTCGGCGTGCAGCAGCTCGACACGATCCGCGGCGTCGGGTACTGCCTGCGGGCCGAGCCACGACCGGCGGTTGCCGCACCGGAGCCGGCCCCGGGATGAGTCGCCCGACGTGACGATCCGAACCCGCCTCGCGCTGATCTTCAGCGTCGTCACGCTCCTGATCCTCGTCGGGGGCGGCAAGCTGTTCGTGAGCCGGCTGCAGGCCGGCCTGAACCAGAGTCTGACCGCGGCCGCAGCCACCCGGGCCGACACGCTGGCCGGCTTGCTCGGTCCTCGTCCCTCGACGGATCCGGGGTACTGGGGCCGCCGGCGAGAGCTGTTCATCAGCCGGGGCGGGAGCTTCGACCAGCTGCTCACCACGAGCGGCGGGATCCTGGGCGGGTCACGTGCGCTCGATCCGAACTCGCTGTTGTCCCCGAAGCAGGCGAAGGCCGCGGCGCGACGCCCGCTGGTCTTCGATGCCACGGTCACCTTGACGGTCCCCACCGACTCCGGCGCCGAGCCGGTTCGCGTGTTCGCCGAGCGGGTGGGTCACTCGCCGGTCATCGTCGCGGTCGCCGCCAACCGCGATGTGGTCGATCGAGCGGTCAGCAGCGCGCGCCGCGAACTGGTGATCTTCGACCTCGTCGTGTTCCTGCTGAGCGTGGCGGGTTCGTGGCTGCTGACGCGGGCGGCGCTGCGTCCGGTCGAACGGATGCGCGCACAGGCCGCGGAGCTCGATGCCCGCAATGCCGGCGCCGGCCTGCGGGTGCCCGCCACCCATGACGAGATCGCCCGGCTCGGTCACACCTTCAACCGGCTGCTCAGCCGGATGCACGATCTGGTCGCCCGCGAGCAGGCCCTGGTCGCCGACGCCGGTCACGAGCTGCGCACGCCGTTGACGGTGTTGAAGGGCGAGCTCGAACTGGCGCGGCGCCCCGGGCGCACGCTCGACGACCTGACCGGCACGGTCGAGGTCGCGGCCGAGGAGACGAATCGCCTGGTCCGGCTGACCGAGGACCTGCTGTTCCTCTCGGCCGACGCCGACGCCCACCCGCCCACCAGCGAGACCTTCGACCTGTCGGAGACCGTTGCCGACGCGGTGCGGGGGATCTGCGCCATCGACTGGACACGGGACGCGCACATCGTGGTCACCGGCGACGAGCACGTCCGGGCCAGCGGGCGGCCGGAGTGGATCAGGCGCGCAGTCGACAACCTGCTGATCAACGCCGTCCGGCACGCCCCGCCGGGCAGCACCGTGACCGTCTCCGTCCGCCAGCAGGAGCTGACGACCGAGGTGGCCGTCCTCGACGACGGACCCGGGTTCCCCGCACAGTTCTTGCCGGTCGCGTTCGATCGCTTCACCCGCGCGGACGAATCGCGGGCCCGAGCGCCGGAGCCGACCTCGGGGTGGGAGGGCAGCGGTCTCGGCCTCGCGATCGTCCGGTCGATCATGGAGCGACACGGCGGAACGGCGGTCGCCACGAACCGTCCCGAGGGCGGCGCGCGGGTGACGCTTCGCTGGCCCCGGGCCGCTGTGCGAACGCCGTGAACTACATCCTTGCTACATGATCCGCCGCGACGCTTGAACCGACCAGATCCGTACCAGTCGGTTCGACCGAAGGCATTCCTTGACTCTCGAACTCTCGACCACCGCCCGGCACCAGGCCGAGGCCGGGCCGACCGCGCCCGCCCGGCCCACCGCTCGCTTCGCGCAGTTGGCCCAACGTCACGGGCGGAGCGGCGTGGCACCGTTCATCTCGAACCCGGACGTGCAGGCGGTCGAACTCCTCGGCGGTCAGGCGGCCAGCGGTTTCGCCCAGGTCCGCCGGTGGGCCGTCACCCCGGGCGACGTCATCGCACCGCCGGGCACCGAGGAGCCGGCGCTCGCCGAGTATCTCGGCGTCCTCGCCACCCGGCGCCTGCGTCCGGCCTTCCTGGCCGTGAGCGACCCCGAGCCGTTCCTCCGGCGAGCCTTCGACGTCAGCGTCGTTGCCGACGAGGCGTTGATCGACCTGCCGGAGTTCAGCCTGGCCGGGTCGAAGCGGGCGAACATCAGGCACTCGACGACCTCGGCCCGGCGGGCCGGAATGCTCGTGCTCCCCTATGCCCCTTGGCAGCGGGGCCAGATCGAGGAGATCTCCCGGGAATGGCTTCGCACCAAGCGAGGCGGGGAGCTCGGATTCACGCTCTCGCGACACGACGAGGTAGCGGCCCAACTCGAGCAGAACGAGACCGATCTCTGGGTCATCGTGGACCAGGCCGGGACGGTCCAGGCGTGGTGCACGTGGCGTCACTACCTCGGCGGCCAGGGCCGGGTCGTCGACGTCATGCGGCGGCGGATCGACGCCCCGAATCCGGCGATGGACTGCCTGCTCGCCACCGTCATCGAGACCTACCGGGATGCCGGGTTGCGGGAGGCGAGCCTGGCGAGCGTGCCGCGCGATCACGGGGCCATGGCCGACCGCATCTATCCCTCGCGCAGCCTGCGGGCCTACAAGCAGAAGTTCAACCCCCGGTGGGAGCCGCGTTGGCTCGCGGTCCCGGCCGCGCGGCACCGCGTCTTCGCCCTGGCCGCCGTCGCGACCGCGTACTGTCCCGGCGGGCTGCGACGGGCGGTCTTCCGGAACCGGTGAGCACCCATCCCGAAGTGCCTGTCCGGACCTGCGTCCCGCGACGGCGGTGGCGGCTGCCCGCAGCGACAGTGGCCGCCGCCCTGCTCCTGGGCAGCTGCGGCGGGCCGTCGCGCCACACGCGGGCCACCCCGACCGGCAGCCACCCACCGTCGAGCGCCACCCGATCGGCCGCCCCGACGAGCACCGATCCCGCGCCGGCGAGCCCCGGTCGGTCAGCCGTCGCCTCCGACCCGCCGGGCGCGGCGGGCCGCGTGGTCCGCCGCGACATCGTCGGCACCAGCGGCTTTCGCGCACGCCCGGCCTTCGTGTACCTGCCCCCGGCCTATGTCGCACACCCCGGACGCCGCCTGCCAGTCCTCGAACTGCTGCACGGAACGCCGGGCGAGCCGAGCGACTGGCTCGTGCGCGGGCAGTTGCGCAGCACCGCCGACGCGTTCGCCGCTCAGCACGGCGGGCGGGCGCCGATCGTCGTCATGCCGGACATCAACGGTGCCTGGCGGGCCGACTCGGAGTGCATCCGGACCGCGGCCGGGGCCGATGTGGAGGACTACCTGACGAGAGACGTCGTGACCTACATCCGCACCGCGTTCGCATCAGCGGTCGGCCGCAGTCCGTGGTGGATCGCCGGCGCATCGGAGGGTGGGCTGTGCGCCGCGATGCTGGCTCTGCGCCACCCGACGGTCTACTCCGCATTCGGTGATCTGTCCGGGCTGGCCCGCCCCACGGTCGAGCACGTTTCGGCGGCGGCCTCGGTCCGCCAGTTGTACGGCAACGATCGCAACGCCGAGCGCGAGCACGATGTGATCTGGCTGCTGGAGCACCGCCGCTACCCGGCGATGCGGGGCTGGTTCGAGTGCGGTGTCGAGGACACCAAGGTCTGCAACGCTCAGGCTGCAGTCGTCGCCACCGCGTCGGTGGTGGGCCTGCCGACCCGCGCCGCCGTCCGTCCGGGCAAGCACGGCTGGTCGGTCTGGCGTGGTTCCCTGCGCCGCCTGCTGCCGTGGCTGTGGGAGCGGCTGCCTTCCTGACGGAGGGACGCCGAAGGAATCGCAATCGTCAGCCGAAGGAGCGTCGCGTGGAACCGGATTCGACCGCCCTGGTGGTCGTGCTGTTGTTGGTGGCGGCCGGATTGATCGCAGTGGCGATCCGGTTCCGGCCGCTCGCCGGGAAGATCGCCGCCGGGCTGTTCGCCATGGTCCTGTCGGCGGCCGCCGGGATCGTCGTCGTGAACATCTACTACGGCTACTACCAGACCTGGTCGCAGCTGTCCGCGGATCTCTCGGGCAGCTACTCGCAGTTCGCGTCCACCCACGGCCCGGCCCAGACGGCCGGTCGGACCACGAGCGGGCGACTGGAGAGCGTCATGCTGCCCGGCCCGTCGAGCGGCATCGCCCGGCGCGGCCTCGTCTACCTGCCGCATCAGTACTTCGAGCCTCAGTACGCACACACGCGCTTCCCGGTGGTGGAGTTGCTGCACGGCTCGCCCGGCAATCCCGGCAACTGGGAGGTGCAACTGAACACGGCCGGCCTCATGGACAGGCTCATGGCCAAGAACCTGCTCGGCCCGATGGTGCTCGTCATGCCGGCGATCGACGCCGGCAATCAGTTCCAGGACTGCGTGAACGCGCCGGGGCGGCTGGACGACACGTACATCAGCCGCGACGTGCCGCAGGACATCCGGGCCCGGTTCCGGGTCTCGGCGGTGCCGGCCGAATGGGGCATCGGCGGGTTCTCGTCAGGCGGCTACTGCGCGGCGAACCTCGCGCTGCGTCATCCGGCTTCCTTCGGGGCCGCCGGCATCATCGACGGCTACTACCGTCCCACCGACGGACCGGCGGCCGCCGCCCTGCACTTCGACCGCCGGGCGGAGACCCGCAACGACCCGCTCGCGCTGGCCGCCAACCTCAGGCGGGGAGTCGGTCCGCTGCCGTCGCTGTGGGTCTTGGCCGGCAGCGGTGGATCCAAGTACGACCGGGGGGCACGAGCCTTCATCGCCGCCGTGCGCGGCACGGAGCAGGTGACCTTCGTTCGCGAGCCGGGATCGGGCCACAACTTCTACCGCTGGCGCCCGGCCGTGCCGAGGTTGCTCACGTGGATGTGGAGCCAGCTGGCACCGCCCGCGTTGCGCGTGCAGTTCCCGGTCGCCGGGGCGGTCGCCAACTCGACGATCGTCGCTCCGGCGCCGAGCGTGGTCGTCCCAGCCGGTGCGGCCGGGACGACCGGGGCGCGCGGCGGCGCTGCGTCGTCTTGAGCCGAGCGGGGTCGGCCGAGGGCATGAGCAACGACCAGCCCGGAGCGGGCGCGGACTGACCTGCGCGCGCGTAGCTTGATTGCGTGAGCAACCTCGACCGCACGCCGGATCTCAGCCGCTCCGGCGGGCTGGCCGGTGTCGCCGCGCGGCCCGTCCACGAGGTCTTCGCCGGCAAGGAGGTGGCGCTCGGCGAGTCCACGGTCGTGCGCCGGCTGCTGCCCAACCTCGGTCGCCGGCTGGTCGGGGCATGGTGCTTCGTCGACCACTACGGTCCGGACGACATCGCGGCCGGGCCGGGGATGCAGGTGCCGCCCCATCCGCACATCGGGCTGCAGACCGTCAGCTGGCTGCTCGCGGGCGAGGTGCACCACCGCGACAGCCTCGGCAGCGACCAGCTGATCCGGCCCGGCGACCTCGGCCTGATGACCGCCGGCGCCGGCATCACCCACGCCGAGCAGTCACCGGTGCCGCACCCGGCCCTGCTGCACGGCGTGCAGCTCTGGGTCGCCCTGCCCGCAGTGGCCCGGCACGGCCGGCCGGCCTGGGAGCACCACGCCGACCTGCCCGTCCTGCACGATGCCGGCGGCACGGCCACCGTGATCATGGGCTCGCTCGCCGGTGCCACGTCCCCCGGCCGCACGCACACGCCGATCGTCGGCGCCGATGTCGAGGTCCGGCCCGGCGGCGACCTGCTGCTGCCCCTCGAGCCGGCGTTCGAGCACGCGGTGCTCGTCATGTCCGGTGCGGCCGAGGTGGACGGGCTGGCGCTGGCCCCGGGCGCGATGCTCTACCTCGGTTGCGCCCGGCGCGACCTGCGGCTGTCGGCGCGCGACGGTGCACGGGTGCTGCTGCTGGGCGGCGTCCCGTTCGACGAGCAGATCGTCATGTGGTGGAACTTCGTGGCCCGCGACAACGACGAGATCGTCGCTGCCCGCGAGCGATGGACGGCCGGTTCGGCGTTCGGCGACGTCGCCGGCTACGACGGCTTCCGGCTGCCCGCACCCGCCCTACCCCCGGGGCGGTTGAAGCCGGGCGGGGCGGTCCGCAACGCGTGAATGCCCCCTCCACCGCAACCTGGTGCGGTGGAGGAGGCATGCGAAGCGACGGCTCAGGCGGCCGCGGACGCCTTGGTGATGTCGACCGCGGGCTCGAGCGCGTAGGCCAGGATCTCGCCGACGTCGCCGACCGGGCGGACGTCCAGCGCCTCGAGCACCTCGGCCGGCACGTCGTCGAGGTCGGGCTCGTTGCGCAGCGGGACGAAGACCGTCTTCAGCCCCGCCCGCTGGGCGGCGAGCAGCTTCTGCTTCACCCCACCGATGGGCAGGACCCGCCCGTTGAGCGTCACCTCGCCGGTCATCCCGACGTCCGAGCGGACCGGCCGTCCGGCGGCCAGCGAGGCCAGCGCGGTCACCATGGTGACGCCGGCCGACGGCCCGTCCTTCGGCACTGCCCCGGCCGGGACGTGCAGGTGGACGGCCCGGTCGAACCCGGTGGGGTCGATGCCGTGGGCGGCCCCGTGCGAGCGCAGGTAGCTGAGCGCGATGTGCGCCGACTCCTTCATCACGTCGCCGAGCTGGCCGGTCAGGGTCAGCCGCGGCTCCCCGGCCATGGCGGTCGCCTCGATGAAGAGCACGTCACCACCGGCGCCGGTCACGGCCAGACCGGTCGCGACGCCCGGGACCGCGGTGCGCTCGGCCGACTCCGGCAGGAACCGCGGGCGGCCGAGGAAGTCGCGCAGGTTCTGCGCCTCGACCGCGATCGGTCCGGCCTCGGAGGCCAGCCGCGTCGCCACCTTGCGGAGCACCCGGGCGAGCGCCCGTTCGAGCTGCCGCACGCCGGCCTCGCGCGTGTACTCGCCGGCGATCTTGCGCAGCGCGGCGTCGTCGATCGTCACCTCGTCGGCCGTGAGCGCGGCCCGCTCGAGCTGCCGGGGCAGCAGGTGGGTGCGCGCGATCGCGACCTTGTCGTCCTCGGTGTAGCCGTCGAGCGTGACGACCTCCATGCGGTCGTAGAGCGCCGGCGGGATCGTGTCGGCCACGTTGGCGGTGGCCAGGAACAGCACGTCGGACAGGTCGAGGTCGACCTCGAGGTAGTGGTCGCGGAACGTGTGGTTCTGGGCCGGGTCGAGCACCTCGAGCAGCGCGGCCGCCGGGTCACCCCGGAAGTCCGAGCCGACCTTGTCGATCTCGTCGAGCAGGACGACCGGGTTCATCGAGCCGGCCTCGGTGATGGCGCGCACGATGCGGCCGGGCAGCGCGCCGACGTAGGTGCGCCGGTGGCCCCGGATCTCGGCCTCGTCCCGCACGCCGCCGAGGGCGACGCGGACGAACTTGCGGCCGAGGGCGCGGGCGACGGACTCGCCCAGGGACGTCTTGCCGACACCGGGCGGGCCGACGAGCGCGAGCACGGCGCCGGAGCCGCGACCGCCGACGAGCTCGAGCCCGCGTTCGGCGCGGCGCGAGCGGACGGCCAGGTACTCGACGATGCGGTCCTTCACGTCCTCGAGGCCGTGGTGGTCGGCGTCGAGGACCGCACGGGCGCCCAGGATGTCGGTGGAGTCGGTGGTGCGCTCGGCCCAGGGCAGGTCGAGGACGGTGTCGAGCCAGGTGCGGATCCAGCCCGCCTCCGGCGACTGGTCGCTCGCGCGCTCGAGCTTGCCGACCTCGCGCAGCGCGGCCTCGCGGACCTTGTCGGGCAGGTCGGCGGCCTCGACGCGGGTGCGGTAGTCGTCTGCCCCATCGGGCTCGTCCTCGCCCAGTTCCTTGCGGATCGCGGCGAGCTGCTCGCGGAGCAGGAACTCGCGCTGGCGCTTGTCCATGCCCTCGCGGACGTCGTCGCGGATCTTCTCGGTGACCTCGAGCTCGGCGAGGTGCTCGCGCGCCCAGCCGAGCACGAGGGCCAGCCGCGCCTCGACGTCCGGCGTCTCGAGGAGCTCGCGCTTCTGCTCGTCGGACAGGTACGGCGCGTAGCCGGCCATGTCGGCGAGCTCCGAGGGGTCGGTGATGCGCTGGACGGAGTCGATGACCTGCCACGCGTTGCGGCGCTGCAGGATCGCGACGACCACCTGCTTGTACTCGGCGGCCTGCTCGCGCACGGCGTCGGTGATCGGCGTGTCCTCGACCGGCTCGGCCTCCACCCACAGGGCGGCGCCGGGGCCGGGCACGCCCGAGCCCAGGCGGGCACGGCGGCCGGCCCGCAGGACGGCGGCCGGGGCGCCACCGGGGAGCCGGCCCACCTGCTCGATCTCGGCGATCACGCCGTACACCGGGTAGCGGTCGGCCAGGCGGGGCGCCAGCAGCAACTGGCCGTCGGACCCGGCCCGGGCGGCGTCGACGACGGCGCGGGTGTCGCTGTCGAGCTCGACCGGCACGACCATGCCGGGGAGCACGACCAGGTCGGGGAGGGACAGGATCGGCAGGGTCAACACGTCGGACATTCACAGCCTCGATTCTTGAGTCTTATCCGCTCAAGTCGGGGTGGCGGCGAATTGTTCCGGAGGCTGCCTCCGTACGCTGTCAGCGAACGCCGGCGCCGGTGTTCCCGGGGTGGAGACGCGCTCCGACGGCGTCCGGACACCCGGACGGCCGCCCACCCGGGTCGGGTGGGCGGCCGTCAGCCGGTGTCTCGAACTAGTCGCGCGGGTCGCGGGCGCCGGACGGGACGTGGGGCATGATCGCGTCGGGCGGGATCACCCCGAGGCGCCCCTTCTGGTAGTCCTCGAGGGCCTGGACGAGCTCGTCGCGGGTGTTCATCACGAACGGGCCGTAGTGGACCATCGGCTCGTTGATCGGCTCGCCCCCGAGCAGGATGACCTCGAGCGAACTCGTCCGGCTGTCCTGCTTGGCGTCGGCCGAGATCGTGATCCGGTCACCCGGCCCGAAGACCGCAGTCTGCCCGGCGTGGATCGGCTCGTTCTTCGGCCCGATCGTCCCCGAGCCGGCGTACACGTAGGCGAGCGCGTTGTAGGTCGGCTGCCAGGGCAGGGACAGCTGCGCCCCGGCCGCGATCGATCCGTGCAGCAGGGTGATCGGCGTGTGCGTCGAGCCCGGCCCGACGTGCCCGTCCACCTCGCCGGCGATGACCCGCAGCAGCGCGCCGCCGTCGGCGCTGGCGAGCAGCAGGAGGTCCGACGCCTCGACCGGCTGGTACTTCGGCGCGAGGAACTTGTCGGCCGCCGGGAGGTTCACCCAGAGCTGGAAGCCGTTGAAGAGGCCACCCTCCTCGACGAGCTTCTCCGGTGGCGTCTCGATGTGCAGCAGGCCGGCGCCGGCCGTCATCCACTGGGTCGCGCCCTCGCGGATGACCCCGCCGCCGCCGTGGGTGTCCTGGTGGATGAACTGCCCGTCGATCAGGTAGGTGACGGTCTCGAAGCCGCGGTGCGGGTGCCAGTTGGTCCCGCGGGGCTCACCGGCGGCGTAGTCCACCTCGCCCATGTGGTCCATCATGATGAACGGGTCGAGGTACTTGTACGGGATCCCGGCCATCGTGCGGCGCACCGGGAAACCCTCGCCCTCGAAGCCCGTCGGGCCGGACACCACGGTGAGAACCGGCCGCTCGGTGTCGCCGAGCCCGGCGCCCTTCACCCGCGGCAGCACCAGCGTGTCAGCGGTGACGGCAGCCATCTCTGTACCACTCTCCTCAAGATTGTTGCACTCGCAACTGCTTGGGGAACATTGCTCCCGGGCAGGCTATTCCACGAGAGGAAGCACCCCGAGACGGAGAGGACGTCCACCGATGACGCTGTACGGCAAGGAGCACGTCAAGCGCTACGAGGCCACCGACGGCGAGGAGGGCTACAGCTGGCGCAACGGAACGACGATCCTGCTGCTGCACACCCGGGGCCGGAAGTCGGGCAAGGACGTCATCAGCCCGCTGATCTTCCGCGAGTACAACGGCGACTACCTCGTCGTCGCGTCGAAGGGCGGCGCGCCCGAGGCGCCGGACTGGTTCCTCAACCTCCAGCAGAACCCCGAGGTCGCCGTCCAGATCAAGGGCGACAAGTTCACCGCGAAGGCCCGGCCGGCCACGGCCGAGGAGAAGCCGGCCATGTGGGAGCACATGACCGAGGTGTGGCCTGACTACGACGAGTACCAGAAGAAGACCGGGCGCGAGATCCCCGTCGTGGTTCTCGAGCGGGCGTGACAAGCTTGGGGGCATGAGCTCCGAGAGCGACAAGGCCAGCGACGACGCGCCGGACGCCGCGAAGGACAAGTTCCGCGCGGCCCTCGAACGCAAGCGGGCCAAGCAGCACCCGCACGAGGCCGCGTCGCAGAACGCCTCCAAGGCCCACGGCGAGCACGGGGCGGTCGGCGGCAAGCGGACGTTCCGCCGCAAGAGCGGCGGCTGAGCCGGCGGCCGCTGGGCCGGAAGGTTCAGCTGCCGATCACCGGCCAGGCCTCCCAGTGCTCGCTGGGCGCGTAGCGGCCGCGGTAGAAGATCAGCGGGTGCCGCTCCGGGTTCGCCTGTAGCCCCTTCACCAGGCCGAGCACGACCGTGTGGTCGCCGCCGTCGTACTCGGCCGCGAGTTCGCAGTCGATCCAGGCCGAGACGTCGTCCAGGATGGGCGAGCCGGACGGGCTGGTCGACCAACGCACCCCGGCGAACCGGTCGACGCCGGTGCGGGCGAACTGCTCGCTGAGCTCGTCCTGGTCGTGCGCCAGGACGTTCACGCAGAACTTGGCCCGCTCGCGGATGCGGGGCCAGGTCGTCGAGCTGCGGCCGGGGTTGAAGGCGACCATCGGCGGATCGAGCGACAGCGACGAGAACGACTGGCAGGTGAAGCCGATCGGCTGCTCCCCCATCGCCGTCACCACGACGACGCCCGTGCAGAACGTGCCGAGCACCGACCGCATCAGCCGCGGCGTGACCTCGTCGTCCTCGATCCCCTGCACCGATTCGACTGTACCGATGCGCCGGTCCGTACCCCCGGTCGGATTCGAACCGACACTGGGACCCTTTTAAGGGGTCTGCCTCTGCCGTTGGGCTACGGGGGCCGTGCGTGCCCATTGTGCCGCTGCCAGACTCTTCGGCATGCCAACGTGGTCGGCGCCCGTGCGCTATGCCGAAGTGGATCAGCAGGGCATCGTCTTCAACTCCCACTACCTGCTGTACTGCGACGAGGCGATGGCGGCGTTCTGCGATCAACTGGGGCTGCTCGAGCTGGCCGAACGCGTGCACCTCGTCGCCTCGAACCTGACCTGGAAGGCGCCGGCCCGGTGGGGTGACGTCATCGACGTCGACGCGCGCTGCGTGCAGGTCGGCACGTCCAGCCTCGTAATGCACTTCGACCTCCACGTCGGCGGGGCCGAGTGCTGCGCGGTCGAGACCACGTACGTGCTGGCCGAGGACGGCCGGTCCCGGCCGCTGCCGGACGACGTGCGCGCGGCCCTCAGCTGAGCCCGGCGAGGTCGGCCGCGCGGGCGAACACCGCGTCGAGCATGGACTCGGTCAACCGTCCGGTGAAGGTGTTCTGCTGGCTGACGTGGTAGCAGCCGAGGACGCTCCGCCCGTCGACCGGCGCTTCGACGCCGTGGCCGAACAGCGGCATGCGCGACGGAAGCGGCACGCCGGCGGCCCGCAGCGCCGGCCAGAGCGCGGCCCACCCGAACCCGCCGAGGACGACGACGACCCGCACCTGCGGCCAGGCCAGCCGCAACTGGCGGGCGAGCCACGGCCGGCAGGTGTCCCGCTCTTCCGGGGTGGGCTTGTTGGCCGGCGGCGCGCAGTGCACGGGGGCCGCGATCCGGACACCGCGCAGCTCCAGGCCGTCGCCGGCGTGGACGGAGGTCGGCTGGTTGGCCAGGCCGACGCGGTGCATCGACGCGTAGAGCCAGTCGCCACTGCGGTCGCCGGTGAACATGCGGCCGGTGCGGTTCGCGCCGTGGGCGGCCGGCGCGAGCCCGACGACGAGGATCCGCGGCTGCTCGGCGCCGAAGTCCGGCACCGGCCGCCCCCAGTACGTCTGGTCGGCGAAGGCGCGGCGCTTCTCGACCGCCACCCGCTCCCGCCACTCGACCAGCCGCGGGCAGGCCCGGCAGACGCTGACCCGCGCCTCGAGGGCCGGCAACGTCCGGGCCGCGCCGGCGAGGGCCACGACGTCCGGCGCCGACCGGGCGACCGGGGTGCGCGGAGTCGCCGGATCGCCGGGCCAGCCACTGCCGGGAGCCACCACCACCCGGAAAGCTTCCCAGGGTCAGGCAAGCGGGCGCCTGGGTAGGGTCACGAGGGAGTGCTGGCCCGATGGGAGAGCTGATGGCTGCAGGGGCGAAGGTCGGGATCAAGGTGATGAGCATGGTCATCGGCATCCCGGTCGGGATCGTGACCAAGAAGGCGGTCGAGCGGTTGTGGATCGCCGTCCGGCCCGAGGACCCGCCGCGCAAGCCCACCGAGTCCGATGTGCGGTGGGCCGATGCGATCGCCTGGGGTGCGCTCTCGGCGACCGGCATCGTCGTCGCCGACCTGCTCACCCGGCGCAGCGCCGAGGCCGCCTACCGCGCGATCACCGGCAACCAGCCGCCGGCCGCCAAGGCGAACAAGGGGGCGAAGAAGCTCGAGCAGGCGAGCGAGAAATCGAAGGCGACCGCCGACTGACTAGCTTTCGGCCCGCCAGTCAAGCCTGATCTTGAGCGTGCTGGCGCGCACCGGTTGTCAAGGGCCGGTGCGCATGGGTGTGGCGCTGGTGTCGTGGCGGGTGGGGCCGCGTGGTCGGCTGGCTGATCAGTCGCCCTCGTGGGGCAGGCTTTCGTGTTCGCCGTGAGCGGCCCCGAGCGGGTGGGCGGCAAGCTAGATTGCGCCGTCGAGCGGCATAGCCGATCTCGCCGTCACCGCCCGCTCGGGTGCCTGCTTTGACGGTAGCGCTGTTCGTCGAAGGGCTGCTGGGTGCGCAGCATCCGGTAGGTCAGTCGGCAGGCGTGGCGGGCCAGGGCGACGCGGGCCTGGATGGGGGCCATGCCGCGGGCGCGCAGCTCTCGGTCGCGGTCGGCGAACGGGGCGCAGTACTGGGACAGGCCCCAGGCGATGGCCATGAGCGCGTCGCGGTGTTCGGCCAGTCCGGTCCGGGAGATCCGGCCGGTGCGGTTGATCGTCGCCGACTGATACCTGGCCGGCGCGAGCCCAGTGGCCGAGTAGAGGTGCTCGGCGGTCGGGAAACGCTCTATCGGCAGGGAGAACGCGGCGAAGCCGGCCGCGCGCAGCCCACCGACCCCGGGCAAGGTGGTGAGCACCTGACCGTCGGTGGTCGCGAGCAGCGTCTCGATCTCGGTCTCGACGGCGGCGATGTCGGCCCGGATCGCCTGCCAGCGGGCGATGCTGCGGCCCAGCCGCTCGGCCCGCACCGCCGCGTCCGGCGGCGGTGGTAGGCACTGCTTCCACCGTTCGGCCCAGTAGCGGGCGTTGCTGGCGAACAACCGCCCCGGTGCGCGGGCCTGCAACGAGCGAGCCGAGGGCGCGCGGCCGGCGAAGGCGACCGCGCAGGCCAGCACGGCCTGCCCGGAGGTGTCGTCCAACTCGAGAGCGCGGCCGTGTCCGGCCGGGGCGGACAAGCCAGGACACAGGGCGTTGAGTTGATCGTGCAACCGCTGCTGGGCGACCTTGCGCTCGGCGACCAGACCGCGGCGATAGCGCACCGCCGCCCGCATCGCCTCGACCGGGTCCTCGACCACCGGGCGGCCCTGACCCTGGCGGGCCAGATAGGTCAGCGCGGCACAGTCGCGATCATCAGACTTGAACCGTCGCGACCCCAGCTGCGCCCGCGCGGCCGCGGTCTCCGACGGCGCGAACACCCGCACCGAGGACGGGAACAGCTCCTCCAAGGCGCGCACCCACGGACCGTGCAGCGCGCCGGTCGCCTCGATCGCCACCACCGGCGCCGTCACGCCGACCAGCCGGCGAATCGTCGCCTCGATCTCGTCCAAGCCGGGTCGCAGCGCCGGCACAGACCTCGGCTCCTCGAGCAGACCACCGTCACTCGTGCTGAACCACACCCGATGCGTGACCTTGCCCGGATCGATCGCGACCACCAACGTCGATCCGGGCAAGGCCTGCTGCAACAGATCCGAACTCACCCTCGACCTCCTCGATGCCAACGTTCAGAACACGCTGGCACTGCAGGTCAGGAGCTATCAGCCGAGGCTGAGCGCGATCCCGTCGAGGATGTCGTGCTCGCTGGCGACCACGGTGTCGACCCCGATCTCCTCCATGAGCGTGCGCAGCACCAGTGCGCCGCCTCCGATCACGTCCACGCGCCCCGGGTGCATGACAGGCAGCGCGGCCCGCTGCTCGTGAGTCATGCGCAGCAGCCGCTCGGTGACATCGCCGACCTGGGCCGCGGTGATCCGCGCGCCGTGGATGGCGTCCGGGTCGTAGCGGTCGAGGTCGAGCGCGATGGCCGCGATCGTCGTGACCGTGCCGGCGACGCCGACGAAGGTGACCTGCGGGTCGAGCGGCACGTCGGCCCGGGCCGCGTCGATCGCCGCGCGCAGGTCGGCGATCGTCGCCGCGATCTGTTCCGGCGTCGGCGGGTCGTCGTGCAGGTGCCGCTCGGTCATCCGGACACAGCCGACGTCCATGCTGTGCGAGCGCAGCGCCCGCATCTCCCGGTCACCTCGGACGAGCTCGGTCGACCCGCCGCCGATGTCGGCGACCAGCACGTCGCCGCGGCCGAGGTCGAGGACGCTGGCCGCGCCGGCGAACGAGAGCACTGCTTCCTCGGCACCCGAGATGATCTCGGGCTCGACGCCCAGCACCTCGCGCACCATCGCGACGAACTCGGAGCGGTTCCCCGCGTCCCGGGTGGCGCTGGTCGCGACCATCCGTACCCGCTCGGCGCCGTGCGCGCTGACCGCGGCCGCGTAGTCGGTGAGCGCGACCCGCGTCCGCTCGAGGGCGGACGGAGCGATCCGGCCCGTCCGGTCGACACCCTCGCCGAGGCGCACCACCCGCATCTCGCGCACCACGTCGGTGAGCGCGCCGTCCGCCACGTCCGCGATCAACAACCGGATCGAGTTCGTGCCGCAGTCGATCCCCGCCGCCCTGGTCATGGCATCAGCGCGTCACGCACGGGCCGGCCGTCCACCACTCGGGCAGGGCGGCGAGGGCTTCGTCGCCGAGCGGGTTCACGCCGGGCCCCCCGGCCAGCGACTGCGCGACCAGGACGTGCAGGCACTTCACCCGGTTCGGCATGCCGCCGGCGCTGATGCCGGCGATCTCGTCGACGGACCCGATCTCCTCGCGGCGGGCGAGGTAGGCCTCGTGGGCGGCCCGGTACGCCGCGGCGAGCTCCGGGTCGCTGCGCAGCCGGTCGGACATCTCGCGCATCAGGCCGCTGGACTCGAGCGTGCCGATCGCCGCCGCCGCCCGCGGGCAGGTCAGGTAGTAAAGGGTCGGGAACGGCGTGCCGTCGGGCAGCCGGGGCGAGGTCTCGACCACGTCCGGATTGCCGCACGGGCAGCGGTGGGCGACGGCCCGGATGGCCCGCGGCGCCCGGCCGAGCTGCGCAGCGACCACCGCGCGATCCTGCTCGTTGACGGTCGGTTCGCTCACTTGTCCGCGGCGCGCAGGCTGTCCCACAAGCGGCTGTTCCACTCCGTCCCACCCGGCTTGGAAGAACTCGACCCGGCGGTCTTCTCGATGTCCGAGCGCTGCCCCTTGTCGACCACGACGTACACGGTGTCGCCGGGCATGGCGAACTGCAGCCGGGTCCGGGCCTGCTGCTGGATGAAGCCGGGGTCGGACCACAGGGCCTTCTGCTTCGTCAGCTCGCCCAGCTGCTTGTTGTCCTGCTGCAGTTGCTGGGCGGTGCTGCTCACGTCGCTACGGCTGGCGAGGAACCGGTGGATCGGCGAGGCCAGCAGCAGGACGAGCAGCACGACGATGCCGCCGAGCACGAGCGCGCGGCCGGTGAGGACCGGTCGGCCGGAGCGCGGCTCCGGGTCGTTCTTCGAAGGCATGGCCGGGTCACTGCCCACCGGTCGGGATGAACGGTGCCGGCGCGTAGCGCGGGAAGGCGCCGGCGCCGGCGAAGCGGGCCGCGTCGTCGAGTTCGTCCTCGATGCGCAGCAGCTGGTTGTACTTGGCGACGCGCTCGCTGCGCGCGGGTGCGCCCGTCTTGATCTGGCCACAGTTCACGGCGACGGCGAGGTCGGCGATCGTGGTGTCCTCGGTCTCGCCGGACCGGTGGCTCATCATGCAGCGGTAGCCGTGCCGGTGGGCGAGGTCGACCGCGTCGAGCGTCTCGGTCAGCGTGCCGATCTGGTTCACCTTCACGAGCAGGGCGTTGGCGGCGCCGCTCTCGATGCCGCGCCCGAGCCGCTCGGGGTTGGTGACGAACAGGTCGTCACCGACGATCTGCACCTGCTCGTCCAGCTCGGCGGTGAGGGCCTCCCAGCCGGCCCAGTCGTCCTCGGCGAGCGGGTCCTCGATCGAGACGATCGGATAGCCGTCGACGAGGCCGCGGTAGTACGCGACCATGTCGTCCGCGGTCTTGGCCGCGCCCTCGAACTGGTAGGCGCCGTCGCGGTAGAACTCGCTGGCGGCGACGTCGAGCGCGAGCGCGATGTCGACGCCGATCGTCAGGCCGGTCTGCCCGACCGCCTCGACGATGAGGTCGAGCGCGGCCCGGTTCGAGTCGAGGCTGGGCGCGAAGCCGCCCTCGTCGCCGAGACCGGTGGCCAGCCCCTTGGCCTTCAGCACCGACTTCAGCGCGTGGTAGACCTCGGCGCCGTGCCGCAGCGCCTCGGCGAAGGTCGGCGCCCCGATCGGCGCGATCATGAACTCCTGGACGTCGACGTTCGAGTCCGCGTGCGCGCCGCCGTTGAGGATGTTCATCATCGGCACGGGCAGCAGGAACGCGTTGGGCCCGCCGAGGTAGCGGAACAGCGGCAGCTCGGCCGAACTGGCGGCGGCCTTGGCGACCGCGAGCGAGACGCCGAGGATCGCGTTGGCACCGAACCGGCTCTTGTCCGGCGTGCCGTCGAGGTCGCGCAGGGTCTGGTCGAGGATGCGCTGCTCGCTCGCCTCGAGGCCGATGACCTCCGGGGCGATGTCGTCCATCACCGCGGCGACGGCCTGCTCGACACCCTTGCCGCCGTAGCGCGCACCGCCGTCGCGCAGTTCGACGGCCTCGAAGGCGCCGGTGGACGCCCCGCTCGGCACCGCAGCGCGAGAGAGGGTGCCGTCGTCCAGAGCGACCTCGACCTCGACGGTGGGGTTGCCGCGCGAGTCGAGGATCTCGCGGGCGCCAACGGCGTCGATGCTCGCCACAGATTTGTTCCTTTCGACGACAGTGGATCCACCCTAATGGCGGGCGGAGCCGCCCGGCCGCCGCCCCGCCGAGAGCCGGGTGCGCGGGTCGCCGAGGACGGTGCGGTCAGCTGATCGAGAGGCGATCGAAGGCGTCGCCGCCGCCGCGCTCGGCGAGGACGACGCGGTTACGACCGCCGGCCTTCGCGCGGTACAGGGCGGCGTCGGCGGCGAGCAGGAGGTCGGCGACCTCCTCACCGTCGTACCGCGAGGACGAGACACCGATGGAGACGGCAAGCGCGTTGCTCTCCGACCCATGGGCGTCGACCCCGTCGACGAGAGCCGAGACGCGCAGCTCGTTGATTCGCGAGCGGAGCCGCTCGGCGACCACGAGGGCGTCGGCGTCGCCGGCGTTCGGCAGCACCGCGACGAACTCCTCGCCCCCGAAGCGGCCGACCGTGTCGTACTCGCGGACCTCGGCCGCCAGCACCCTGCCGACGCTGCGCAGGACCGCGTCGCCGACGAGGTGGCCGTACTGGTCGTTCACCAGCTTGAACCGGTCGATGTCGATGATGAGGATGGCGACGTCGTAACGCTCGCGCTGCGCCCGGGAGAGCTCGCGCTGGGTCAGGTGCTCCCACGCAATGGCGTTGAGCAGGCCGGTCTTCGCATCGACGGTGGCCGCGGTCTCGAGTTCACGAACCAGGGCGCCGCGCTGCAGCGTGATCATCGGCGGGAGGACGAGGATCGCCAGCCAGGGCTGGTAGAGGACGGCCAGCGCGACGAGGCCGCCGAGGCAGAGGGTGGCGATCTCGATGAGGTTGTCGTCGGCCGTGCCGAGCAGCCCGCGACCGCGCACGCTCATGGTCAGCAACGCGACCGTCACGATGCACCGGTTCACTAGCTCGTACGCGACCATCGCCGCCGCGACCGACAGGGCGCCGGCCAACAGCCAGGGCGCGTCGCCCCACAGGCTCGCCCCGGCCCGGACGACCTCACCGGCGATGAGGCAGCCGAGGATCGCGGCCGACGCGTTGAAGATCTTGCGGTGCAACGGCTCGCCGGCCGGGCGCTGCTGGCGGAACCAGACGTAGGTCAGCACCGCGAGCAGCAGCAGCACGCTGAGACCTGGCCGCAACGCCACGGCGCCGGCGACGCACCAGACGGAGGTCATGTCGCGCTTGATGTCGGAGCTGAGCCGCAACTGCAGCCGAGCGGCCCGGCGCGCGCTCTCCTCGAACACCAGAGCGGTGAGGACGAGAAGCCCGACCACACCAAGATCGGCCAGCGACGCATCCATGTGCCACAGCGAGTAGCCGCCCCAGCCGAGGGCCACCACGTCGACGAGCAGGATCCAGGTCAGAAGGTCCTTCGTGGCCCGGGCGATCGGCCACTGCGCGAGGTGACGCCGCGTCACCGCGAAGTCCGATCGACGCATCCGCCCGCTCCCCGTGTCACGCGCAGCAATCTGCGCTGTCGTGATACTAGCAATATGAGCCGTCCTGGGGGGATCAGGCTTTCGGCGAACTTGACGGGACGAAAGTCCCGGATGCGAACCCTCAACCGGTTGTGTAAACGGCATGCCGGGCCGTATCGTCGGCCAGGACCGGTGGGGTTGGTTGTCACTCGCGTTCCGGGGATTCCGGGGCGAAGTGGCGGGCTAGGTCGCAGCGGAATGCGCGGGATTCGGCATTGGTCCCCGATAGCTACATTACCCCATATGGTCACCCTCTGTGACGCTCACTGGATGCCCGCTTAACGGGCACCCCGCGATCATTCATGCAAAGAGGGCCCCGGAACAGACAGGACGGTCGAGCGCAGATGCACGCTTTTCGCCGTTCGGTATCGAACGTCTGGTACCCGGATCGCGATGCCTCCTGCTTGCACGCCTTTACTTTGGGGCCACAGGTTGCCGCGATGGCCCGCCAACAGTCCCGGGCCCAGGGCCAAGAGTCCCGGCCGGCCCTGGGCCTTCCGGTATTCGAACTAACCGAAAGGAACCGACATGTCCGCCAGTTGGGGAATCTGACTCAAGAGCCGCGCTGCAATCACGATCAGTAGGCATAGGTACACGGAGAGGAGCGAATTGATGACGAACAGCTGGGGCATCTGATCCGGCCACCGCGATTTCCCTTACTCCTGGTGACTCAACGTAAGGGCTCGTCCCACAAGGAATTGACGAAAGGAGCGACCGACATGAGCAGCTGGGGCATCTGACACCGAGCACCGAACCGATCCACCAACGAGCCGAAAGGAGCGACCGACATGAGCAGCTGGGGCATCTGACACCGAACCGATCCACCAACGAGCCGAAAGGAGCGACCGACATGAGCAGCTGGGGCATCTGACACCGAGCACCGAACCGATCCACCAACGAGCCGAAAGGAGCGACCGACATGAGCAGCTGGGGCATCTGACACCGAGCACCGAACCGATCCACCAACGAGCCGAAAGGAGCGACCGACATGAGCAGCTGGGGCATCTGACACCGAGCACCGAACCGATCCACCAACGAGCCGAAAGGAGCGACCGACATGAGCAGCTGGGGCATCTGACACCGAGCACCACGTTTCGCCTCGGCCATGCCGGCCGAGATCCGACTCAACGCGACTCGCACAAATCCACACTTCGGCCAACCGCCCCCGAACGACGGGTAGCCGCGCCGGTCCCGCAGGCGGGGCCGGGCTGATCAGTTGGCCGCACCGCCGGCGCGAGCACATCGCGCCCCGGCAAACCCGGCAAGCGACCGGGTCACCCCGCCCTGAGGGGCGGGCTGCCGGGCCCCCACCGGGCCCGATCTCCGCTATTCGGCGCCACTGTTCGACGGTGAAGCGGCGCGTTCCCGCGCATGCTGCGGGGCATGGACCGCCGCCGTCCGGGGCTCCCGGAACAGCACGAGGCCCATGGCCACCGCGCAACCTCCGGCGATCGCGATCGCCGGGCCCGCGCCCGTCCCCTGCGCAACCACCCCGAAGATGCCGAGGCCGACGCCCTGCGCCCCCACGAGGCCGGCGGACACCAGCCCCATCAGCCGGGCGCGAGACTCGTCCGGAATGGCCTGGGCGAGCGCGGAGGTGACCTCGACGACGTAGGCGCTCAGGCCGCCCGACACGAACCAGGTCAGCAGCACCAAAGCCCAGCCAGGGCTGGTCGCGCTCACCAGCAGCGGCACGCCCGCACCCACCGCCATCCAGGCCGCGACCAACTCCCGGTTGCGACGCTGCACCGCCTTCATCAGCACGACCGCGCCGAGCGCGCCCCCGAGCGGGATCGACGCGTACATCAGCCCGATCTGCCCGGTCGATGCGTCGATCGTGCGGCCGAGCGGCACCGCCAGGCCTTCGGGGACCACCAGAAGGCCGGCCAGCCAGGTCAGCCCGACCAGCCGGCGCAGCGCCCGATCGCGCCACAGCACGCCGGTGATCCGCCCGACCCGACCGGCGACCGGGCCGGGCGCGGGACGTCGGCGGGGCGCCGCGGCCCACGGCAAGGCGAGGCCGATGCAGGCGGCCGACAGCAGGTAGGTGACCGCATCGGCGAGCAGGGCGCCGCGAGGGCTCAGCTGCACCACGAGCGCCCCGCCCACGGCGAATCCGAGCACCTGCGCGAGCTGGCTGGTCATCAGCCGCAGGGCGGTGCCGGCCCGGTACGCCTCCGGATCGAGGGCCGAGGCGAGGTAGCCGACCTCGGCGCCGGAGAACGCCGGGCCCAGGAACACGGCCACGACCAGCAGGACGATCATCAACCCGAGCGGGACGCCGTCGACGGACATCACCACGAACAAGCCGCCACGCACGAGATCGCAGGCCACCATCACGGCGCGCCGGGAGATCCTGTCGCCGACGCCGGGGAGGACGAAGCCCCCGAAGATCGCCGGCAGGAACGTCGCCGCGTAGGTCAGCGCCGTTGCTGCGGCGGAGTCGGTCTGCCGGAACACGAGGATCGCCAGGGCGACCCGCGCCAGCTGATCGCCGATGATCGACTGGGTCTCGGCGAGGTAGAGGACGGCGAAGGCACGGATCCGCAGGACGTCGGTGAAGCCGGGAGATCGGTCGGCCCCTTCCGTCCCGATTGCCCGTCCGCCCATGATGCCCGAGCGTAGGGCCCGGACGGCCGCTGCGCGAGGGTGTCCACAGCACCAAATTGATCATGGCCGGATCCGGCGGGCCGCATCACACAACGGAATCCCAGCTACCTATTGTGTTCGCGCGCTACGCAGCGTTACAGTGAGCGGGTCCCAGGCAGTAGCTCCCCCCGTGCTACTGGCTGGGACTCTACTTTTCCCCCGAGTTTTCGGGGCCCGACGAGCCTTCGGCCGCCCGGATCGCCGCCCGGTAGCTGCGGGCCGCCCGGCGCAACGCCGCCTCCGGGTCCACCCCGGCCTCGACGGCCTCGATCACGACCCTCATGAGGCGGTCGCCGATCGGCTCGCCGGCCGGGGGCGCAAGCACGATCCCGGCCCGCCGCGCGCGCGAGACGAGCTTCGCGGCCAGCGCCAGAGCCGGCTGGTTCAGCGGCACTCCGTCGACCGCCGACGTCCGCCCCTTCTCGGTGACCTTCTGCCGCTCCCAGGTCTCGTTGAGCTCCTCGGCGCTACCGGCGTCGGCACCGGCGAAGACGTGCGGGTGCCGGCGGACGAGCTTGTCCACGAGGTCCTGCGCGACGTCCTGGATGCCGAACGCCTCGCCGGGCGGCAACTCCTCGGTGATCCGCGAATGGAACAGGACCTGCAGCAGTAGGTCCCCGAGTTCCTCGCGCAGCAGCGCGAGGTCGCCGGTCTCGATCGCCTCGATGACCTCGTAGGCCTCCTCGAGCAGGTATCGGGTCAGCGACTCGTGCGTCTGCGCGGCGTCCCACGGGCAGCCGCCGGGCGAGCGGAGGCGGTCCATGACCTCGACCGCCCGGTCCAGTGGCGACCCCACGCCGATCAGCCGGCCGGCTGGGGCTGCGCTCCTGGCAGCGGCTGCACCGAGAGGTAGGACGGGATGACCGGCTTGCCGTCGAGCGAGAGGTTGGCCGGCGACCACGTGCCGTAGCGCTGGCTGACCGACACGGTGATCTTGGCCTTCTTGATCAGCGCCAGCAGCTCGGAGAGCTGCTTGAGCTGACGCTTCTGGATCAGCGTGTACTCGAGTTCCTGCACCCGCAGGAAGGTCGCGAGGAACTTCGGCTTGACCCCCGATCCGGGCAGCTGCTTGCGGATCGCGTTGTCGAGCGCCGCGCCGTTGAGCTGCGTGCCGAGCAGCAACCCGGCGGCGGGGTCGTGCGCGGCCGCCAGCTGGCCGGCCGTCGGCCGGACGCCGACGTACTTCAGCGTCTGCTCGAAGATCTGCTCCTGGATCAGGAACTGGAGCACCTGGGACCGCGGCGATCGCACCGTCTGGTTGGCCGCCTTGGCCTGCGCCGACGCCGAGGCCGGGATCCCGGTCGGTGTCACGTAGCCGTTGACGTCGGATTCGGTGATCCGCACGTCGCCGACGCGGGCGGCGACCCCCACGTTGGTGCGGCAACCGGCGAGGCCGGCGACGGCGAGGGTTGCGGCGAGCGCGGTGGTCAGGATGCGCAATCTCACGGCGTTCGGCTCTCCCAGATCTCGTTTGGGCGCGTCCAGAATGTCATGCAGGGACGCCGGGCACGGCGGCGGGCTTGCCGGTCACGGCCTCGAGCACCTGACCGCACCAGCTCAGCAGCGCGATGTCGCGCAGCGGTTCGCCGCCGAACTTCACCTCGGCGAACGAGCCGTCCGGCTTGACGACGCCCTTCGGCCGCGGCACCGACATCGTGGCCACCGCCGGCTTGTAGTGCGAGCGGTCGTAGAGCCGCTGCAAGCGCAACTGCGCCGACTCGGGCAGCTCGAGTGGCGTAAAGCGGACGAGGTTGCCCTGCAGCGAGACCTCGGTGACGCCGTACCGCCGGCACAGCACCTTGAACCGGGCGACCGCGAGCAGGTTCTCGACCGCGGGCGGGATCGGTCCGTACCGGTCGACGAGCTCGGCCCGCACGCCGTCGACCGCGTCGTCGGTCGTGGCCGACGCCAGTGCCCGGTAGGCCTCGAGGCGCAGCCGCTCCCCCGGCAGGTAGTCGACCGGCAGGTTGGCGTCGACCGGCAGGTCGACCTTCACCTCGGCCTGCTCCTCGGTCGAGTCGCCGCGGAAGTCGGCCACGGCCTCGCCGACCAGCCGGACGTAGAGGTCGAAGCCGACGCCGGCGATGTGCCCGGACTGCTCGCCCCCCAGCAGGTTCCCGGAGCCGCGGATCTCCAGGTCCTTCATCGCGACCGCCATGCCGGCGCCCATCTCGGTGTGCTGGGCGATCGTCGCCAGCCGGTCGTAGGCGGTCTCGGTGAGCGGGCGCTCCGGCGGGTAGGTGAAGTACGCGTACCCGCGCTCGCGGGCCCGGCCGACGCGGCCGCGTAGCTGGTGCAGCTGGGAGATGCCGAACATGTCGGCCCGGTCGACGATCAGCGTGTTGGCGTTGGGGATGTCGAGGCCGGACTCGACGATCGTCGTCGCGACCAGCACGTCGTAGGACTTCTCCCAGAAGCCGACCATGATCTGCTCGAGCGCGCCCTCGGGCATCTGGCCGTGGGCGACGGCGATGCGGGCCTCGGGCACGATCTCGGCCAGCTTGGCCGCGGCCCGGTTGATCGACTCGACCCGGTTGTGGATGTAGAAGACCTGCCCGTCGCGCAGCAGCTCGCGGCGGATCGCGGCGCCGACCTGCCGGGCGTCGTAGGCGCCGACGAAGGTCAGGATCGGGTGCCGCTCCTCGGGCGGGGTCAGGATCGTCGTCATCTCCCGGATGCCGGTCAGCGACATCTCGAGCGTGCGCGGGATCGGCGTGGCCGACATCGTCAGCACGTCGACGGCCGTGCGCAGGCCCTTCAGGTACTCCTTGTGCTCGACGCCGAAGCGCTGCTCCTCGTCGACGATCACCAGGCCGAGGTCCTTGAACCGGACCGTCTGCTGCAGCAGCCGGTGGGTGCCGATCACGATGTCGACCGAGCCGTCGACGATGCCCTTGCTGATGGCGTCGACGTCGGCGTTCGGCGTGAAGCGGGACAGCTCCTTGATCGTCACCGGGAACTGGGCCATCCGCTCGGAGAACGTCTGCAGGTGCTGGTGCGCGAGCAGCGTCGTCGGGACGAGGACGGCCACCTGCTTGCCGTCCTGCACCGCCTTGAACGCGGCCCGCACCGCGACCTCGGTCTTGCCGTAGCCGACGTCGCCGCAGATGACGCGGTCCATCGGCAGCGGCTTCTCCATGTCGGCCTTGACCTCGTCGATGGCCGCGAGCTGATCGGGCGTCTCGACGTAGGCGAAGGCGTCCTCGAGCTCGCGCTGCCACGGGGTGTCCGGACCGAAGGCGTGCCCCTTCGTCGCCATCCGGGCGCTGTAGAGCCGGATCAGCTCGGCCGCGATCTCCTTGACCGCCTTGCGCGCCCGGCCCTTCGTCTTGGCCCAGTCGGCCCCGCCGAGCCGGGACAGCGACGGCGACTCGCCGCCGACGTACTTGGTGACCTGGTCGAGGGAGTCGGTCGGGACGAAGAGCCGGTCGCCGGGCTGGCCCCGCTTGGACGGCGCGTACTCGATGATCAGGTACTCGCGCTCACCGCCGTTGACGGTGCGCCGCACCATCTCGACGTACTTGCCGACGCCGTGCTGCTCATGCACGACGTAGTCGCCGGACTTGAGCTGGATCGGGTCGATGGCGTTGCGCCGCCGCGACGGCATGCGGCTGGTGTCCTTGGTCAGCGAGCCGCGCTGGCCGGTGAGGTCGGCCTCGGTGAGGAACGCGACCTGCAGCGACGGCGCGACGATGCCGGCGGCGAGCCGACCGGTGGTGACGTCGACGACGCCCGGCTCCACCGATGCCTCGGCGACCAGCCGGGCCGGGATCTCGGCCGCCGACAGGCGCTCGACCGCGCGCTGGGCCGACCCGTGCCCGTCGAAGACGAGCGCGACCCGCCAGCCCTCCCGGGCCCAGGTCTTGAGGTCGGCCAGCGCCGCCTCGGTGTCACCGCGGTAGTTCGGCGACTCCTTGAACTCGCTGACCACGGTCTCGGGCGCGCCGGGCGCGAGCGCCGTGACGCCCCACCACGGCAGGCCGAGCCCGGCGGCCTCGCGCTCGACGTCGTCGAGATCGCGCAGCGACGCCGAGCCGAGGTCGACCGGCGCCTTCCCACCGCCGGCAGCGACCGCCCACGACGCGTCGAGGAACTCCTGCGACGTCCGCACCAGATCGGCGGCGCGGGTGCGCACCCGCTCGGGGTCGCAGACGATCACGTGCGACCCGGCCGGAAGTTCGTGCAGCACGAGCGCGAGATCGTCGACGAGGACGGGGGCGAGCGCCTCCATCCCCTCCACCGCCTCGCCGCGGCTGATCGGGTCGAGCAGTTCGCCGAGTTCCGGGTAGGACGCGAGCAGCTCGCCGGCCCGGCGCCGGACTTCGGGGGTCAGCAGCATTTCGCGACACGGCGGCGCCCACAGGCCGTGCTCGGCGACCTCGAGGGAGCGCTGGTCGGCGACCTTGAAGTAGCGGATCTCCTCGACCTCGTCGCCCCAGAACTCGACCCGCAGCGGGTGCTCCTCGGTCGGCGGGAAGACGTCGAGGATGCCGCCGCGCACCGCGAAGTCGCCGCGCTTCTCCACGAGGTCGGTCCGCGCGTAGCCGGCCGCCACCAGTTCGGTGACGATGTCGGTGAGCTCGCGGCCGTCATCGCCGGCGTGCAGCTCGACCGGGACCAGCTCGCCGAGGTCCGGGACCTGCGGTTGCAGCACGGCGCGGACCGGGGCGACGACGACCGACAGCGGCCCGGCGGTCGGGTCGTCGCCGGACGGGTGCTTCAACCGCCGCAGCACGGCCAGCCGCTGACCGACGGTGTCGGCGCGCGGCGAGAGACGCTCGTGCGGCAGGGTCTCCCAGCCGGGGTAGAGCGCGACCTCGTCCGGTGGGAGCAGGCAGCGCAACCCGGCGACCAGATCCTCGGCCTCGCGGCCGCTGCTCGTGACGGCCAGGACGAGCCGGCCGGTACGGGCAGCGGCGGCGATCGTGAACGGCTGGACCCCGGCCGGGCCGCTGAGGGTCAGGGCCGGCGTGCCGACCGACTCGGTGACCGCCGCGACGGCGGGATCGATCGCGGCAGCGGCCAACAAACCGGACAGAGACACGAACTCGCCTTTCGAGCGGCAGCGCAGACAGCAAAAACGGCCCCGAATGCGCAGCAGAGGGGGCTTGCCGTCCAGCCTACGCAGCGGTTCGGACGCGGCCCACCGCATTGCCGGCAGGGCGCTCGCCACCCGCCAGCTCCGACGCGGGACCTTCGCCGGACGGCGCTGCATGGTCAACCGCGCAGCGATGCCATATCGTGGGTGATGTTAATCGGGGGTTAGCGCACAACTACTCGGGGGAGAGTGCGCCGTGTTTCGTTTGTCCGTTTTCCGTGGTCGAACCATGTCGTTGGTGACCACCTTCGTCCTCATTGCCGCCGGGCTGTTCGCCGTTCCGGCGCTGGCCGAGGCGACGCCCGGACCGCAGGCGCCGGGTGGGCTGTCGACACTCAGCGCAACCTCGATCGGGCTGGCCCTGGTCGGCGGCGGGCTCGCGTTGACGCTGCTCGGTCGCCGCCGGGCCCGCTGATCCGGCGCGCGGGCGCGCGGCGGGCCGGCCTCGTCGTCGGCGTCCTCGCGCTCGGCCTGCTGCTCCTCACCGTGGCCTGGATCGTGCTCACCGGGCTGCTGGCCCGCGGCCGCCTCGAGGCGGCCCGCGGCGACCTCGCCCGGCTGCGGCGAGCCGTCGCCGCCGGAGACGTCGCCGGCGCGCAACGCATCGGCCGGCAGCTGCAGGACGAGACCGCCCGCGCGCACGCCCTGACGACCGGCCCGGCCTGGTGGTCGGCCGCGCACATCCCGGTGCTGGGCTCGCCGGTGCAGACCACCCGGGTCATCGCGGCCGAGGTCGACCGGGTGGGGGCGCGGGCCCTACCCGGTGCCCTCGACGTCGTGGACCAGCTGGCCCGGGCGGCCGAGCCAGGCGTCGGGCGCGTCGATCTGAGCCGCATCGCGGCCGTCGCGCCGACCCTGCACGCAGCCGCCATCACAACCCAGCGCGCGGCCCGCCGGGTCGGCTCGGTCGGGCCGTCCTGGCTGCCGCCCGTGTCGGCGGCCAGGAGCTCCCTGCTCGCCCGGCTGACCAGCCTGGACGACGACCTCACCAACGCCGACCAGGCCCTCCGGATCGCCCTGCCGCTACTGGGCCAGCACCGAGCGCAGCGGATCTTCATCGGTTTCCTGAACGAGGCCGAAGCCCGCCCGCTCGGCGGGATCCCCGGGCAGTACGCGATCGCCGTCGCCGACCGCGGTCGCCTGCGCTTCGAGCGGTTCGGGGCCGACGACGACCTGCGCGGGGCCCGGGCCGACATCAACCTCGGCGCCGACTTCGCCGCCCACTTCGCGCAGGACGACCCGACCGGGGTGGTGCAGAACTCCACGGTCACGCCGGACTTCCGCGACGCCGCCCGCATCTGGGCCGCCATGTGGTCGGCCCGCACCGGCGAACGCATCGACGCCGCCGTCGCGATCGACCCGACCGCGGTGGGGCAGCTGCTCGACATCACCGGGCCGGCCCTTCTGCCGGACGGGCAGCTGATCTCCGGCCGCCGGTTCGTGGCGCTCACCGAGCAGCAGGTCTATGCGCGGTTCCCGGACAAGTCCCGGCGCAAGGCCTACCTGGCCACCCTGGCCCGGGCCGCCGCCGACCGGTTGCTCGCGGCCCGGCACCCGGCCGAGTTGGCCCGGGCCGCCGGCCGCGCCGTCCGCGCGCGCCGGCTCATGGGGTGGAGCGCCGACCCCTCGATCGAGTCGACCCTGCTGGCCGTGGGGGCGGGCGGGGCGATGCCGGCCGGACCGGCCCCGATCACCGGCTTCGTCGTGACCAACACGGCCGGCAGCAAGCTCGACTACTACCTCGACCGGACGATGACGTACCGGCGATCCGGGTGCGGGCGGGCGGCGAGCGCGGTCGCGACGTTCCAGGTGAGCAACCGGGCGCCGGCCGCCTTGCCGGCCTACGTCACGATCCGCGCCGACGACGGCGCGACGGGCGCGCGTCCGGGCGACAGCCGGATGCTGATCACCTACTACGGCAGCGTCGGCACGCGCATCGAGGCGGCGACGCTCGACGGCCGTCCGCTCGCCGTCACCGCGGACACGCTGCGCGGGCTGACGACGGTCAGCGTCGATCTCGAACTGCCGCGCGGGGCGACCCGGACGCTGCGGCTCGCCCTGCGCGAGCCGGCCGCGACCGCGCCGGTGCGGGTGATCCGGCAGCCTCTCGTCCGGCCGCTGCGGGTCGAGCTCACCGGCGCCGGCTGCTGATCAGCCGTTGGCGATCTTGGCGGAGATGACCTGGCGCAGCATCGTGCTGGACGTGTGCACGGTGTAGGGCAGGTAGACCACCCGGACCCCGACCGAGGCCATGTCCTGCTCGAGCTTCTCGCCCTTCGCCGTGCCCCGCCAGTCGTCGCCCTTGATGATCACGTCGAAGTGCAGGCGCTCCCACATCGCGATCTTGTTCGGCACGTCCTCGAGCACGGCCTCGTCGACGTAGCGGATGCTCCGCACGATCTCCAGCCGCTCGGCGGCCGGGACCACGGGCTCCTTGCCCTTCGCCAGGGCGGCCCGCTCGTCACTGACCACGCCGGCGATCAGGCGATCGCAGGCCAAGCGCGCATTGCGCAGGATGTTGAGGTGCCCGACATGGAACATGTCGTAGACGCCCGGCACGTAGCCAACCACGGTAGCCATGGCAGATTCCCCGATTTCCCCCGATTCGACGTCTCCCCCAGACGCCACCGCCATTCTATCGGTCCGGGCCGCTGAACTGCCAGTTCGTTCGCCCGGCAGCCGGCCCGCGGCGGCGTGGCTTCGCCGACGATGCGGCGTTAGGGCACGGTATGATCGCGGCGCGGAACTCTCGAGTAGGCGAGCGGTCGTCGCCCGCGTCCCCCGGCGAGACGTCCCGCCGCACGAGCCACGGAAATCCCCGCGGCCCACGGCCCGGAGGCCGCCATGACCACACTCGGGGGAAGACATTGAGCACCGGCGTCGGCCAGGCCGTGACCACCGAGCCCCCGGGGCGCGACTCTGTCTCCGGCCGGTACGCGACGGCGCGGGCCCGGCTCGGCGGGGCGCAGAAGAGCAACGCCGCGGTGGGGGCGTACCTGCGGTACGTGAACCGCAAGGCGGGCGGCCGGCTCGCCTGCGTCGCATTCGCGCTCCGCCTGACGCCGACGCAGGTCAGCCTGCTGAGCGCGCTCGCATCGCTCGCCGGCCTGCTCGTGCTCGCCCTCGCCCCAGCCAGCGTGCCGATCGGGTTCGTCGTCGCCGCCACGCTCGCCGTCGGGTTCGCACTGGACTCCGCCGACGGCCAGCTCGCGCGCGTCCGCGGCGGCGGCACGGTCGCCGGCGAGTGGCTCGACCACGTCCTCGACATCGCGAAGACCACCCTGCTGCACAGCTGCGTGTTGATCACGATGTACCGGCACTTCGCGATCGACGAGCGGTGGTTGCTGGTCCCGCTGGGCTTCCTCGTCGCGCAGGTCACCTACTTCTTCGCCAACATGCTGCGCGACGCGCTGCGACTGCAGGCCGGGCTGAGCCGGCAGCCACCGTCGACCCACGTGTCGCTGCTGTCGGCGCTGGTCCTGTTGCCGGTCGACTACGGCACGTTGTGCTGGACGTTCACCCTGCTGGGCTGGCACCAGGCATTCCTTGCCGTGTACGGAGTGCTCGCCGGCATCGGCGCGCTGTTCGCCGTACGCGCCCTGCTGCGCACGTATCGAGGGTTGACCGCGCTCAACTCGAGTTCGCCGGTCTGAACCCCCATGGGGCCTGCGCGCAGCACCGGTGGGACGGCGGACACGGCCCGGCCACCGGCATCGGCCGACGAGCACCGCCATGCGCTGCACGGGATGGCGCGCGGCGGCAGCTTCGCGACGGTCGGCAGTGCCGCCGGAGCAGTCCTCGGGCTCGTCCTCACCCTGGTCGTCACGCACGGGCTGCCGCAGGACGCTGCCGGCCAGTTCTTCAGCGCGACCGCGGTCTTCCTGGTCCTGCAGACGCTGCTGGCCTTCGGGGTCGGGGCGGGCCTGGTCCGGTTCGTACCGCGCTTCCGGGCGCTCGATCGCGCCGCCGACCTGCCGACGCTGCTGCGAGTGGCGCTGGTGCCGGTGATCGCGTCCGGCGCGCTCGGATCGGTGGGGATCTGGCTGGCGACGCCGGCCCTCGCGCATCGCATCGCCGGCGGCCACTCCGGGCCGCTGATCGCGACCTTCCACGCCATCGCCGTGCTCTTCCTGCCGGCGACCCTCGAGGTAGCGGCCGTCGAGTGCACCCGCGCCTTCGGCAGCATCCGCAACTACGTGCTGCTCCAGCAGCTCGGCGTCCCGCTGCTGCGCCCGCTGCTCGTCGGCGTCGCGGCCGGCCTCGGCCTGCCGCTCTGGGTGGTCGTGCTCATGTGGCTCGTCCCGCTGATCGTCGCGCTGGTGCTGGCCGCGGCCGTCGTGCGGCGCTACCTGCACGAGGCCCTCGGGCCGGACCGGCGCGCGTGTGTGCCGACCCAACCGGCTCGAGCGATCGCCCGGGAGTACTGGGCCTTCACGGCCGCGCGCGGGATCGCGATGGTGATGGACTCGCTGCTGACCTGGCTCGACGTCGTGCTCGTCGCCAGCCTGGTCTCGCCGGCGCAGGCGGCGATCTACGCCGCGGCGAGCCGGTTCATCACGGCCGGAGCCCTTGTCTTGCAGGCGCTCCGGCTCACCCTGGCCACCGACATCAGCGCGGCCCTGGCCCGGGGTGACCTCGGTCGGGTCAGCGCGATGTACCGCGTCGCCACTCAGTGGGTCGTTCTCTCGTCCTGGCCGCTCTACCTGGTCATGGCCCTGTTCGCACCGACCTTCCTGCCCATCTTCGGCAGCTCCTACGGAAGCGGCGGGACGGCCACGACCATCCTGTGCCTGGCGATGATGCTCAACCTGGCCGCCGGCAACGTCGGGACCGTCCTGCTCATGGGCGGCAAGAGCCGGTGGGTGCTGGCCGACAAGACCGTCGCGGTGACGGTCAACATCGGGCTGGACCTGCTGCTGATCCCGGACCACGGCATCACCGGCGCGGCGATCGGCTGGGCGGTCACGATCCTCATCGACAGCGCGCTGTCCTTCGGCCAGGTCCGCTGGGGCATGCACGTGGCCGGCAGCCTGCGCGGGGTGGCGATGGCAGCCGCGCTCGCGCTCGCCTGCTACGGCGGGGTCGGCCTCGCCCTGCGCGCGGCCTTCGGCCACTCGATCGCCGTCATGCTCGCCTGTGCCGGGGTCGGCACCGCGCTCTACATCGGCCCGCTGTGGGCCGGCCGGCGCGTTCTCGGCCTGGATCTGCTGCGCGACGCGCTCGGCCGCCGGCCCTCTCCTGAGAACGTCGCACAGGCTTCTGAGAGGCCTGTCCCATAGGATGGGCGGTCAAGACGCGGCGGTTCCGCCTGCGGAGAATCGGGAGTGGACGATGCCGGAGGGCGACAAGCAGCGCCAGCCCGCCGCCCGACCGCACCACGTCGCCGCGCCGGCGAGCGTCACCGGGCGCACCGCGTTCCCGCGGGCGAGCAACGGTCGCGAACCCGGCCTGGGGCCCTCGGAAGAGCTGAGCGTGTCCGGCGCCGGCCCCGGCACCTCGCCCGGCGCGCCCCGGTCGGCGCCGTCCGAGCGCGCCTCGACGGTCTCGTTCGGCGAGTTCTTCGCGCTGCTGCGCCGGCGGTTCATCACCTTCGCCGTCTGCTTCGTCCTGTGCCTCGTCGCGGCCTTCGCCCTGCTGCAGCTGACGCCGAAGAGCTACGACGCCGAATCTGCGGTGAAGGTCGCACCGGTCGTCGCGTCCGGCGACACGGGTGCGGCCAAGGACATCAGCACGATCACCGAGTCGCGCATCGTCACCTCGACCGTCGTTGCCGCTCACGCGGCGCAGACGCTGAACTATCACGGTTCGCTGGACGACCTGCTCACGCACGTGAGCGTCAGCTCCCCGCTCAACAGCCAGCTGATCTACATCACCTACTCCGCCAGCACTCCCCGGTCCGCGGCCAACGGCGCGAACGCCTTCGCCAACGCCTACCTCGCGTATCGCCGGTCGGTCGGCGAAGGCATCCTCAGCGATCAGCGCAAGCTGCTGACCGACAAGATCACAGCCCTCGAGCAGCAGTTGACCAGCCTCGGCACCAGCGGGCCGTCGGGGACGCGGTCGGCGCTGCAGTCGCAGATCAGCAGCCTCAGCGGCCGGCTCTACACCGTCGGCACGACCGTTGTCGTCCCGGGCCAGGTCGTGGGCGTCGCGCAGCGGCCCACCGCACCCAGCTCACCGAAGTCCCTGCTGTACGTCGCCGGCGGGGTGCTGTTCGGGTTGATCGTCGGGGTCACGGCCGCGATCGTGCGCGACCGCCGCGACGACGACGTGCACGGCGCCATCGATGTCGAGCACTCGATCGGCGCACCGGTGCTCGCTGCCGTCAGGGCGAACTCGCCGCGCAAGGGCGACGCCGAACCGGAAGCCGGCGCACTTCCGGCCGGCACGCTTCCGGTCGGGCCCAACGGCGCGGGCGAGATCGACGCGTATCGCACGCTCGCGACCAAGGTGCGCATCGCGGTCGCCGGCCAGGGGTCGAGCAGCTTCCTGCTCGTGCGCGGCGGCGCGGCCCGGGAGGAGAGCGCGCCGCTGAACCTGGCCGCCATGCTGGCCCGGCAGGGCCTGCAGACGGCACTCGTCACCACCGACCGCGGTGTCGCTCAGGTCGCGGCGCTGTTCGATGACTCCGAGCAGGCACCGCAGTCGCCCGACGAGGGCCTCGTGCCGGTGCCTTCCGTCCCGAACCTGTGGGTCCTATCGCTCGGGCCCGAGGAGGAACTCGACAGCACCGTCAGCGTCCAGCGTGATCACATCGATGACGTTCTCAACCTCGTCGACGTCGCGTTGCTCGACGCGATCAACCTCGATCTCTCGAGCAGCACCCTCGCTCTCGGCCAACTGACGAACGTCGCCGTCATCGCGGCGGCCGATCGACGCACCAAGCACGCCGAACTGGCCCGCGCCATCCGCGAACTCGCCCAGGTCGACACCCGGCCGGTCGGCGGCGTCCTGTACGTCCGTGATCGCCGGACGGGTCTGCGTACTCGCGGCCGGAAGAAGGGCTGACGGCTTGCGAATCCTGCTGGCCTGCTCGGCCGGAGGGCACCTGCGCCAACTGTGGGTCCTGCGTCCCTGGTGGTCGCACCACGACCGCCACTGGATGACCTTCGACACCGCGGACGCGGTCGCCCTGCTCGGCGACGAACAAGTCACCTGGGCGTACCACCCGACTGCCCGCAACATCCCGAACCTGATCCGCAACTTCGGCCGCACGTTCAAGGTGTTGCGCCGATACCGCCCGGACGTGATCGTGACGACCGGCTCGGCGATCGCCGTCCCACTCTTCATCTGGGCCAAGGTGTTCGGCATCCGGACGGTCTTCATCGAGGTCTACGACCGCATCGACAATGCGACCCTCAGCGCGCGGATGGTCCGCCCGATCACTGACCTGTTCATCGTGCAGTGGCCTGAGCAGCAGCAGCTCTACAAGGATTCGGTCGTCGCCGGGCGGTTGATGTGACGGCCCCCGGTAACGGTCCCGACCTTCCTGTCGTGCTGGTCACCGTCGGCACGATGCACCATCGGTTCAACCGGTTGATGGACTGGGTGGAGTCGTGGCTGCGCAGCCGCCCCGGCACCGCGCGGGTCGTCGTGCAGCACGGCACCTCGCGGCTGCCGGCCGGTGCCGAGGGGTTCCCGATGTGCTCGCAGGACGAGTTGCTGGAGATCATCCGGACCAGCGAAGTCGTCGTGACGCAGGGCGGTCCGGGCGGGATCATGGACGCGCGCGACTGCGGCATCATGCCGATCGTCGTCCCGCGGCGCGCCGAGTTCGACGAGCACGTCGACGACCACCAGGTGCGGTTCTGCGGCTACATGGTTCGGGAGGGCATGGTGAAGCTGGCCGAGTCCGAGCAGCAGCTGCACGCCCTCCTGGATGACGCGGTGGCCGACCCGACCAGCCTGCGGGTGACGGTGCAGACCGCCGACGTCGAGGCCGCGGTAACCCGGATGGGCGAGCTCATCGAAGACCTCGTGCGGCGTAGGCCGGCCCGGCACCGTCGCGGGTCCTCCCCCGGCTGAGGGCATCCACCGCGGCCGCCGGCTCGTCCCGGGCCGGGTGGTCCCGACCCCGCAGCGCGAGGGCCGCGGCCACCATCACGACCGCGAGCTGCGGCCCGTCGTAGCCGTAGAACACGAAGCTCACCAGGGCGACCAGCAAGGCGGCCCGCACCCACACGGCGTGCGGCCCGCTCAGGCGGCGTCCCTTCCACCACGCCACGGCGAACCAGAGGACGAACAGCCCGAGCGCGATGAAGCCGTAGCTGAACATCAGGTTCCAGATCTGGCCCTGGGAGCCGACCGCCACGTCGACCGTCTCCGACGGCCGGGGCGCTCCGTGCCCGAACAGCGGCGACTGCAGGGCGCCGTCGAACGATTCCCGGTAGATCGCCGCCCGCCCGGTATTCGATTCGGTGTAGGCCAGCCGCTGGCTCAGCTCGGCCAGGAAGCCGGTGGCCGCGGCGACCGCGACCGCCGCACCGGTCGCCGCGACGAGGGTCAGGAGCGGGACCAGCCGGCCCCGCATCGCGTAGCTGATGGCGACGTAGACCGCGGCGACGGCCAGGCCGACGTACATGCCCCGATTGAGCGTCGCCAAGGCCGGCACGAGTCCGATCGCGAGCACCGTGCCGAGCAGGATGCGTCCCCGACGCGTCCGTAGCCGGGTCAGGGCCCCGACCGCCAGCGGGACCAGCAGCGCCATGTTGGCGCCCCAGCTGTTCGTGTACGGGAACGGCGCGCTGGGCCGGTAGAACGTGACCGGCGAGCCGTACGGGTGCTGGGCCTCGGTGAAGGTGGGGTGGACGAGCGCGTGGACGTAGCTGTTGCTCGCGATCGAAGCCGGCAACAGACGTTCGGTGATGGTGTTGATCGACCCGCTCGGCACCAGCACGCCGAGGCAGCCGCCGAGGACCGTGACGGCAAGGAAGCAACTGATGGCGACGAAGACGCGGCGATCGTTGAGCCGCTCGCGGGCGTTGACGATGTAGACGAACAGGACCCCGCATCCGGCGAGGTTGAAGAAGCGCACTCCGAAGCCGATCAGCTGTTTGGCGTCGAGCTGCAGGGCGGACGCGAATGTCCACAGCAGGAACAGCAGCCAGATCCCGAATGCGGGCGGGACAGCGCTCCGGCCGCGCTGAGCCAGGAGCAGCACCATGATCGTCGCGGAGATGCCGACCGCGAACGCGCTGAGCCCGAGCACCCACCACACCGGGAACCCGGCGAACAGCGCGAAGACCGGCCAGGCCGGCAACTCACCGGCCCGGCGGTCACCCGGACGCGTCGCCACCACCACAGGGTAGGTCCGGACTCAGATGCCGCGGCCGAACCGGCGGGCGAGGGTGAGCACCTGCTCAGGTTTCATGACGTGCGCGACGACCAGGAAGGTGAACCAGCTCTGCTTGACCTTCGGCGAGCGGCGCAGGGAGCGCACCGCGAGCCGCACGGCGTCGCGCCGATCCCCGACCGCCGCCTTCGCGAACGCGCGCTGCCCCTCCATCCGCGCCAGGCCGGCCGGCGCGCGCTCGAACTCCGGCACCTCGTTCATGAGGTACTCCAGCGCCTGGTCGATGTTGCGCCACTTGTCGGCGAAGAAGGACGAGCGGTGCTGGTACACCCGGGCGAGGGGCCGCCGGACGCACACGATCGGGCCGACCCGTGCCGCCCGGAGCAGCAGCTCGAAATCCTCGGCGTAGCTCGCCGGCAGCTTCTCGTCGACCAGGCCGATCGTCTCGAGCAGCAGGGTCCGCGGGAAGACGCACGTGGAGATATGCACCTCAGGATGGCGCTCGGCCAGCAACTCGTCGAAGTCGAGTTCCGGCCGGGTCGCCGGCCGCTCGACGTCATGACCCTCGAAGTGGAACGTGCTTCCGGCGGCCACGCAGCTGGCGTCGGGCCGCTGCTCGAACAACGGCAGCTGCGTCGAGAGCTTGTCGGGGAACCACTCGTCGTCGTCGTCGCAGGCGGCCACGTACTCACCGGCGGCGGCCAGGTACCCGGTGTTGCGGTTGCCGGCCAGGCCGGGAGTGCGGTCGTTCACCAGAGCCCGGACGGTCCGCCGCGGACCCGCATCGATCTCCGGCAGCGCCGGCGCGGTGCCGTCGAAGACGACGATGCACTCGATCTCGCCCGGATAGTCCTGCTCGACGATGGCCTGCAGCGCCCGCTGAAGAAGCGCCGGGCGGTCCTTGGTCGGCACGACCACGGTGACCGACGGCCACTTGCGCGGCACCGAACGACTCGAGGTCACGATCTCCCCATCCATCCTGCGACTAGCGGTGCTGATAGACCCGAACCCAGTCGATCTGGTACGCCGCCGGCAACCTGGTCGAAGCGTCCAACGGATGATGGTAGTAATCGGGCAGCGTGCCGCCGACCTGCAAGTTCAGCCGGATGTTCATCGGCTCGGCGAAGGTCGAGGCCAGCCACGGGACCGTGTCGGCCGACACCTGGTACACCTGCTTGCCGTCGATGGTGAACGAGATCGAGTCCTTCGCCACCGTCGCGGCGTACACGTGCCACTCGGCGACGGTTCCTTGGGCCAGATAGTGCCGGTTGACCTCCTTGGCCTGGTCACCCCTCGTCGACTGCAGGACACCCTGCTGGGCCAGCCGGGGTAGGCCGCCGATGCCCTCCACGATATCGATCTCGCCCAGACCGCGGTCGGCGCGCAGCCAGAAGGCGGGCCACATGCCGGCCGTGGTCGGCAGCTTGGCCCGCATCTCGAACCGCCCGTAGGTCCAGGAGTGCTTGCCGATCGTGTCGAGGTAGCCCGAGGTGTAGTCGCGGGTGGTGCGCCCGACCGTCCGCCGCTGCCGCTGCGCCTCGATCGTCAGCACGCCATCGGCCACCCGGACGTTGTCCGGCCGGGCGGTCAGGATCGAGTGCTCGTAGGGCAGGTAGGAGTTGTCGCGGACGTTCCAGCTGCCGGCCCGCACCGCCGAACCGTTGAACTCGTCGTGCCACACGAGCTGCCAGCCGGCCGGCCAGAGGGCGTAGGCCACGACCGCGGCGGCGGCCAGCACCGCGGCCGCCCCGGCCGCCCACCACCGCCGGTGCCGGCCGGCGCGCCGGTTCGGCAGAACCTTCGCGCCGGCCGGTGCGGACGGGTCGACCACCAGGCCCCGGCCGGTCATATCGCTGCTGAGCCGCTACAGATCACGAGGTGAACAGCTGCAGGTCGTCCAGCGTGGCGGACTTGGCCCCGACATTCGACCCGGCCCGGTTCAGCGAGATGAACAGCTGCCCGGCCCCGGTAACCGAAGTGTCGGTGTTGACCGAGTTCCACGTCGTGGGCTCGGACTGACCGTCCGACCAGATCTTGAACTGGATGGTCGAGCCGTTGACCTGCAGCCGCAGCCATTGCTTGCCCGTGGTGAGCTGCTGGCTGCCGGTGACCCGCTGGATCGTGGTCACCGTGCCGTTGACGTTCTTCTGCAGCACGGCCGTCGCGCTGTTGGACTGCAACTGCAGGCCGTAGCCCGTCCTCGGACGGTAGCTGTTCTGCCAGCCACCTGAACCGCGCAGGTAGACGTTCAGGTAGTCCACCGCCGCGGTCGAATTCCACTGGTAGGACATCAACACCGTGCCGTCGGTCTGACCCGGAACACCCGCGAGCTGGGCTCGCGCGTAGGCGCCCGAGACGTCATCGGTCGCGAGCACGCCCGCATCGTTGGCCGTGCTCGCCGAGCCGTTGACCGCTTCGGTCGTCCACGCGGACTGCCAGGCCGAGCCGTCCGCAGCCGTCCAGTCGTCGGCGAAGGCCACCGGGTTCGTGGCCGGTGTGGTCACCGGGGCCGGGGCACTGGCCGGTCCGACATTGCCGGCCGCATCGAGTGCCTGCACCGTGTAGGTGTAGGTGGCCCCGCCGGTCAGGCCGGTGTCGGTGAAGGTCGTCCCCGTCACGACGCCGGGAAGCGTCGAGCCGTTACGGATGATCTGGTAGCCGGTGACGCCGACGTTGTCCGTGGCCGCCGTCCAGCTCAGCTGGGCCGACACGGCCGACAGAGCCGTGGCGGTGAGGCCGGTGGGCGCGGTCGGCGCGACGGTGTCCGGACCGGTGGTGGCGACGCCGGCGGTGGTCGCCGACCGGTTGCCGCTCTGGTCCATCGCCCGCACGAAGTACGTGGCCGGGAAGGTGGCCGAGGTGTCGGTGTACGTACGGCTCGTGGTCGTCGCGATCACGCGGTCGTTACGGAGCACCTCGTAGGTGATGGTGCCTCCGCTGCCGTCGGTCGACGCCGCCCAGCTCAGAGCCGCATTGCCGCCGTTGGCGTCGACGGTGAGGGAGGTGGGCTTGGTCGGCGCGGTGTGGTCGTTCTGGCAGAACTTCCCGAAGCCGCCGAGCCACTGGTAGCCGCCCGACCGCCACGAGCCTCGTGTGATGTCACCACCGAACCACAGGCACCCGTTCGTGTCCGGGGTGAGCTCCCACGGGCCGATCGGGATCCGGCCGTCGAGGGCGCTCGGCCACCACGAGGCGAGGTAGCGCCCGGTGACGGCGTCCCACGCACCGATCATGTTGATGTTGTTCACGCCGGTGTTGGTCTGCTGCAGCGCGCTGCCCCAGTTGAGGTCGCCGGTGTAGACGTAGAAGTTGCAGTGGCACGACGCGTACACAACGCCGTCCATGACAGTCATCGCCTGGATGTCGCCGCCACCGCCGGCGTTGCCGTTCTTGGTGATGAAGCTGTTCTTCATGGTGTAGGTGGCGCGGTCGAACTGCTCGAGGATGTGCTCCGAGCCGCCCTGCCACACCCAGCCGCTGTCGGCTTCACGCACCGCTTGCTGGTACTTCGCATTGGTGCCCGAGCCGAGGCTCGGGGTCCATTGACCGAGTCCCGGCACGAGGTCGCCGTTGCCGCTGGTCGAGATGGTCGCCTCGTTGGGCGACGCATGGCCGTTGACGTTGTTGAAGTAGCCGACGGCGTACAGGCGGTCGCCCTGACTGCTGGCGTCGATGTCGACGATGGTGCCGTCGAAGTTCGGCTTCCACGTGCCGTCGGGCCGACCGTCGCTGAGCTGGACCCGAGCCATGCGGCCGACGATGACGTTGTTCAGCGGCGAAGCCACCCCACCGGAGATGCGGTTGTACCGCCCGGCGACGTAGAGCCAGTTGCCCTGAACGTCGAACGCCTTCACCTGGGCCGGGGTCGTGCTCGTCGCCGACGTCAGGCTCACCGAGGCCACGAAGTCGGTCGCGGTCGCACCGGTCGTGGCGTTGAGGATCGCCAGGGCCGGGCTCGAGTTGCCGTTGACGGTCAGGAACTGACCGCCGACCGCGAGCTCGCCGTTCGGCAGGCTCTGCAGCGCCCAGACGGTCCCGTCCAGGGTGGGTCGGAAGCCCGGGATCCACTCGCCGGTCGTAACGTCGAACGCGGCCAGGTAGGGCTGGGCGATCTTCTCGTCCGGGGCCGGGTTGGGACCCTTCTGCACGTAGCTGAAGTCACCGCCGACGTACATGACGTTGCCGATCTGGGCGAAGGCCTCGACCTCGACGTGCAACTCACCCGTCCCGTGCACCCCGGTAACGCCCCACGGCGTGTCCGTCGACGTCTGGTCGCTGACCATCGCGCGGACGGTGCTGGCCGGCAGCCCGGCGGCCGGGATCGTGCTGAAGGTGGCCGAGGTGATCTTCGGCCGCAGCCACACCTGCGTGAACGGGAGCGCGTTCTTCTCCGTGGTGTAGGACCACAGGTAGCTGGTATCGCTGTTCGTTCCGGCGATCTGGCTGCCGAAGCCCCAGCCGTAGCGGTAGTGGTGTGCCTTGTTGAGCGTCGTGACCAACGCGTTGTACCGGGTGTCGTACGTGAAGCTCTGGGTGTTGCCCGCGCCCCGGTTGACCCCGTCGAACGAGATCTGCTTGAACATCAGACCGCCGCCGAAGGACCACGTCCAGACATCCTGGTTGGTCGGGTAGATGCGCATGTCCTGCGTCGTCGTGCCGGTCGCGTTCGTCGTGCGGACGACTCGGATGCCGTCGGCCAATGCGTCCGGCCGGCCGCCGTCGAGCAGGCCGTCGATCGTGGTCGCTGCGATCGTCGCCGGGGCGAAGGCCCCCGTCCCGCTCGGTGTGTTCCGCACCTGCGACGGCAGTCCCTGGCCGTTGTAGTCCCAGGTCCAGCCCTCGCGGCCCCGGCCCACGAGCACCCAGCCGCCACCCGACGTCGTCTGGTCGCAGTAGAACTGCTCCGGGTCGGTCAGCGTCGAGGTCTGCAGCCAGTAGATCCCGCTCGCGCTCGACGGGTCCTGTTGTTTGATCGCCCAGCAGGACGGCGCGGCGAGCGCCGACGTCGAGCCGTCCCGAACGGGCGCACCGGCAGCGGAGCTGGCCGTCGGCGACACGGCGGCCGTCAACCCCAGTACCGCTGCGGTCACTGCGACGATGGCGGCCAACCGCCGACGTCTGCGCGGCCGCTTCTGCGCCGGCACCCCACCCGCGCCGATCCCCCGATTGGTCTTCATCAGCCTTGCTCCATCCCCCGTTTGCACAATGCGATATCGATCAGTGACGCGAGCGTCACGGTCCAGTGATCTGGAGATCGTCCAGGCGGACGTTCTTCAGACCGGAATTCGAGGACGCGCGGTTGAGGCTCACGTAGAGCTGCCCAGCGGCAGAGACGGTCGTGTCGTTGATCGTCCCCTCCCAGGCACTCGGTTCGGCCTGCCCGTCGGTCCAGACCTTGAACTGCAAGGTGTTGCCGACCACGCGCAGCCGCAACCACTGCTTGGCCGTCGTCACCGCCTGCGCACCGGTCACCCGGGCCAACTCGGTCGAGGTCCCGTTCACGTCCTTCTGCACCGAGACGGTCGCGCTGTTCGACTGCACCTGCACGCCGATCCCTGTGCGCGGCCGGTAGCCGTTCGCCCAGCCGCCGGTCCCGCGCAGGTAGAAGCTCAGGTACGCCGTCGGCGTCGCGGCATTCCACTGGTAGGACGTGAGCAGCTCGGAGTCGGTCTGGTTGGCCAACCCGGTGAGCTGGACGCGCGCGCTCGCTCGGGTTACGTCGTCCACGCTCAGCACGCCGGTCTGCGACTGCGTCGTCACCGACCCGTTGCTCACGGTCGGCGTCCAGGCCGGCTGCCACGCGGTGCCGTCGGCCGCAGTCCAGTTGTCACTGAACAGCGTGACCGGGCCGGTCGGCATGGTGATCGGCAGGGAGTTGCTCGCCGGACCGACGTTGTTCGCCGCGTCGAACGCCTGCACCGTGTAGGTGTAGCTCGCGCCCGGCGTGCGGCCGGTGTCGGTGTAGGTGAGCCCGGTGACGTTCGGCGCGATGATCGTGCCATCGCGCAGGACCTGGTAGCCGGTCACGCCGGTGTCGTCGGTCGCCGCGCCCCAGTTCAGCTGCACGGTGGTCGTGTCGGTCGCCGAGCCGGTGAGCGTGCCCGGTGCGGACGGCGGCGTGGTGTCCGGCGGCGTCACGACGGACACGTGCACCACGGCCGAGCTGCCGGTGTTGCCGGCCGCGTCCGAGGCGACGGTCTGCAACGTGTGGCTGCCGTCGGTCGCGCTCCACGAGAAGGTGTACGGCGACGTGGTGTCGGTGCCGACCGTGGTGCCGTCGACCTTCAGCGCCACCGAGGTGACCCCGACGTTGTCGTTCGCGTCCGCGGTGACGTTCACCGCGCCCGGTGCGAGCGTGTCCCCGTCGTTGGGGGACGTGATCGACGTCGTCGGGTCGACAGTGTCCGGCGTCTGCGCGGTCACGTTCACGATCGCCGACGAACCGGTGTTGTTCGCAGCGTCCGAGGCCACGGTCTGCAGCGTGTGCGGGCCGTCGGTGGCGTTCCACGTGAACGTGTACGGCGCCGTCGTGTCGGTGTCGACCGTGGTCCCGTCGACCTTCAGCGCCACCGAGGTGACCCCGACGTTGTCGTCAGCGGTCGCGGTGACGTTCACCGTGCCGGTGTTGACGGTCGCGCCGTCGACCGGGGCGGTGATGCTCGTGGTCGGAGCTTCGATGTCCGGACCGGTGTGCCCGGCCGCCTCGTAGTGCGCGGTGATGTCGGCCGGGTCGAGTGCGATGCCCTCGTAGGTCGCGACCTCGTCGATCGAGCCCTGGAAGTACAGGCTGCTGGGCTGGTCCGGCCAGCCGCCGATGTTGTCGCCGCCGACCCGCCAGTAGCCCTGGTAGCCCTGGCTGGTGGTGACCCCGTTGCTGTCGACCAGGGCGCCGTCGAGGTAGAGACGCATGCCGGTCGGCCCCTGCGTCGCCACCATGTAGTGCCACTGGTTGTCGTTGTAGGCATTGGCCGAGGTGACGGTGTCGGGGTGGTTGTTCCAGACGCCGAACCGGAGCCGGCCGTCGTTGAGCATGTAGACGTGCCGGTCGTAGTTGCCCGACAGGCCGCTGCTCTGGTTGCCGAAGCCGATGAGCTTGCCACCGCTGGTGGTGTCGGTCTTGAACCACAGCTCCTCGGAGTAGACGTTCGGACCGCTCGTCTGGTTGGCCGACGCGAGGTTGCCGTCGGTGCCGTTCGTGCTGACCGACGTGCCGAACGAGCCGATCGCGCTCGGGCCGCCGAGGGTGACGCCGCCGGAGTAGGTTCCGGTGCTGCCGTAGCCCGACGAGTCGGCCGCGGTCGTGCCGCTGGTCTCGTCGACCCGCCAGAAGCTGGTCGGGTCGGACTGCACGACCGCCTTGCCGTAGGTGTCGGTCGGCAGGTTGGACGGCGGGGGCGTGCGGCCCGAGGCCGCGTACTGCGCGTCGACGTCGCTCAGGGACAGCGTGTGGTCGTAGACCGCGACCTCGTCGATCGCGCCGTTGAAGAAGTTGCTCGACGGACGGTTCGGCCACGCGTTGAGGTTGTCGCCGCCGACCCGCCAGTAGCCGGTGTAGGACTGGTTGGTCGTGACGCCGTTGCGCCCGATCCGCGCGCCGTCGACGTAGAACGCCATGCCGGTCGGGCCCTGCGTGCCCACGACCTGGTGCCACTGGCCGTCGTTGAAGGCAGTCGCCGTGCTGAGCGTGTCGAAGCGGCCGTTGTAGACGCCGAAGATGAGCCGGCCGTCGTTGGTCATGTAGATGTGCTTGTCGTAGGAACCGCTGAGCTTGGCGTTGCCGCTGAAGTCCCAGCCCTGGTCCACGTCGCCGAAGCCGACGATCTTGCCGCCGCTGGTCGAGGTGGTCTTGAACCAGGCGGAGACCGTGTAGGTGGTCGGCGACGGCATGGCGTCGGTCGTGGCCACACTGGCCGTCGTGCCGTCGAAGGCGATCGCGTTGTCACCCGGCACGGCGCCGGCCTGGTTGTACGTCAGCGTCCCCCAGGTCTTGCCGCCCTCGAACGAGTCCGACGAGTCGGCGATCGCGGTGCCGTGGGTGTCGTTCAGGCGCCAGTAGATGGACGGGTTGTCGCTCTGCACGGAGGCCTCGTAGGCCGCAGCCGAGCTCGTCACCGTGATCTGGTTGCTGGCCCCGGACTTCGCGCTGACATTGCTGCCGCTGACCTGCGCGACGTCCACGCGGTAGGTGTGCTTGCTGCCCGCCGCCTGGCCGTCGTCGGTGAAGGCCACGACCGGCTGCTGCTGGTACAGCGACCGGACCGGCTTGGTGGCGATCGGCGTCGTGCCGTTGTCGCGGTAGAGCCGGACGGTCATGTCGATGTCGTCGAGGTCGAGCGGCGCCTGGACGTACACCGACACCTTGCCGTCGGCGCGGGCGACCGCGGTCGGCGCGGCCGGGGTGCCGGGGGCCGTGAGGTCACCGGTCGCCGGCGAGAAGCGGGTGAAGCCCTGCTGCCCCTGGCCGTTGACGGTTGTGAACTCGCCGCCGACGAAGAGCTGGGTCCCGTCGGTTGCCATCACCCGCGGGCCGAGGCCCGACCCGCCGTTGGTGTTCGGGAACCAGTCGCCCATGAGCCCGGTCGAGGTACTGCGCGAGAGCAGGTAGCGCGCCAGCCCCTTCGACCACCCGACCTCGCCGAACGCGTTCGGGTCGCCGTTGGCCCTGTCCTGGCTGCAGTCGTGGCTGTGCGAGCCGGTGTAGAGCATGCCGTTGAGCGGCTGGACGGCCTGGGTCGCGCCCAGGCAGGTGCTGACCCACCTGAGGCTGCCGTCGTTGTTGGCGGCGAAGGTGCCGTCGAAGCAGCCGCCGCCGGTGCCCTCGTTGCCGAAGTAGGCACCGTCGGCGTCGGTACGCACGATCTTGCTGACCGAGTTGCAGGCCGGGCTGGGGCGTGGGATCACCGAGTTGGCCGGGAACGGCAGCGCGGCCCCGGTCGTCGAGTCGACGACACCGGCCGCGTAGTCGCTCGTGTCGCCGCTGAGCGAGCTAAACGTTCCGGCGACGTAGAGCTTGCTGAAGTCGGTCGAGAGGGCGATGGAGTAGACGTACGCGTCGGCGGTGGCACCGAAGGCGGCAACCGCCTGGCCGGTGGCGAGGTCGAGCTCGGCCAACCGCTGCACCGAGCGGCCGCCGGCCGTCGTGAAGGCGCCACCGATGTACACACCGGTCGGCGACACGGAGATGGTCGTCACCCGCTGGTACACGCTGGGCGCCCAATTCGTGAGCGCGCCGGTGGCAGTGTCGAAGGCGGCGATGTGGTTGCGCGCGGCGCCGTCAACGGTGGTGAAGTCGCCACCGGCGTACAGCCGCTTGCCGTCCGGGCTCGTCGCCAGGGCGAAGACCGTGCCGTTCATCGAGTGGTTGAACGACGTGACGAGCGCGCCGCTGCTGGTGCTGAACGCGGCCAGCCGGGACCGCGCCACCTCGCCGCTGCCGCTCGGTTGTCCGGGCGGGCGGACCGACGTGAACGCCCCGCCGAGATAGACCGAGCCGTTCGCGGTCGCCAGCGCATAGACGGTGCCGTTCGTCTGCCACGACGACGCCGCGTTGCCGGGCACCCCGGTTTCCTGGGCGAGAGCTGCCGGCGCCGTGGCGACGAACACCGCTGTGAGCCCGCCGGCGACTACCGCCGCCGTGCTCAACGTCGAAACGAAACGCGCTAGCCGCATCTTGAATCCCCCGAGTCCTGGATGCTTGGCCGTACCTGCCCGCCGCCGGCAAATGCGATGGACAGTTGGTGAAGCAAATTGAGTTGTAGAACGACAACTATCCGTAATGAACGGGCACTTTGCGTAATCGGCTCGGAAACATGGTTCCGAATTCGCGGACTCGGCTGCCGCACTCGACCAGCGCCGGGCCGCCGCTGCACGGACGACCGCCGGCACCACGCGACCAAACGGCCCGCGGGCCATAGCTGGACATGCTTTCCCCGATTTTCCCGCCGCGCACGGCGGTGCTCCCCCGATTTCGGATCCATCCCCTAGACCCGGTAATGCAACAACCCCACTCACTTGTGGCGCCGCAACGCAATATAACCATGATAGCGCGGGATGTAAACCTCGTGCTAACAAGCGATGAAGGCGGTCATCGCGGCGCTGGTAATCTGCCGGTTGGGCGATGCGTCCGGTTCGGGGCCCACGGCGGACGGGACGCCCAGGGTTGGGGGAGTCGGTGCCGCCGCCGGTCCGAGCCCTCGCACCAGCCCGAACGAGGCCGAACGAGGCCGCACAGGCCGCGCAAGGAGAGTTTTGATGATTTCGGTTGCTGTCGTCGGTCTCGGCAAGATGGGCCTGTCCCACCTGTCGATCGTTCGGGCCAACCCGGATGTCGAGGTCGTCGGCGTGTGCGACTCCTCCGGGTACATCCTCAGCGTCCTCGAGAAGTACACCGGGGTGCGCACGTTCTCCGAGTACGACCAGATGCTGGAGGCGACCCGGCCCGACGCGGTGATCATCGCGACGCCCTCCAGTTCGCACGGAGCGCTCGTCCGGGCCGCCCTCGAGCGCGACATCCACGTGTTCTGCGAGAAGCCGTTCAGCCTGAACCCCGACGAGTCCGCCGAACTCGCTGCCGAGTCCGAGCGGCGCGGGCTCGTCACCCAGGTCGGCTACCACAACCGCTACGTCGGCGCCTTTCGCGAGGTGAAGAGGCTGCTGGAGGCGTCGGCCATCGGCGAGGTCACGCACGTGCTCGGCGAGGCCTATGGCCCGGTCGTGCTGAAGTCCAAGGGCGGCACGTGGCGCAGCCAGCGCGCCGAGGGCGGCGGGTGCGTGTACGACTACGCCGCCCACCCGCTCGACCTCATGACCTGGTACCTCGGCGAGCCGACGGGCGTCGGCGGTACCGTCCTCAACTCGATCTTCTCGAAGGAGATCGACGACGAGGTCTACAGCACCATCTACTACCCGGGTGGGCGCACGGCCCAGGTCAGCGTGAACTGGTCGGATGAATCCCAGCGCAAGATGACCACCAGAATCACCGTGTGGGGCGCCGCCGGCCGCATCTACGCCGACCGGCAGGAGTGCCAGGTCTACCTGCGCGACACCGCCCCGGTGCCCGACGGGTACGCCGTCGGCTGGAACGTCCGGTACACCACCGAGCTCACCGAGCCGGTCGACTTCTACGTCCGCGGCGAGGAGTACAGCGCCCAGCTCGACGACTTCGTGAACCGGGTCAAGGCCCGGCGGCCCGAGGGCGCGAACACGTTCCGCACCGCCGCCGCGACCGACCGGGTGATCGCGCTGATCGTCGCCGACGGCCAGAAGAAGCCGGCGACCGAGAACGCGCTGGCACCGGCCCTGACGCCACCGGCCAACCCGTGGCCGGCCGTCCTCACCGCCGCCCGGGAACTGTTCACCGCCGCCGCCCAGTTGATCGGGCGGCTGCAGAGACGGCTAGCCGGCCTCCGCCGGGATCGGAGAGTTTGATCATGGATCGGCTCCTCTTCGGCGACAACCAGTTCTTCGGCGTGAACCACATGTCGGAAGAGAAGGCGCGCGCTCAGTCGATGCGGTTCCAGGACATCTCGGCGGTGATTGATGTCCTCGACAACGCCTACGACGAGGGCATCCGGACCTTCATGTGCACCACGCATGATCGGATCGGGCTCGTCTGCGACCACATGCGCGCCAACCCCGAGCGCTACGCCGATTACCGGTTCTTCCCGGGAATGCCGTATGCGCACAAGTACGCCAACGCGATGACCGAGCTCGGCATGGTCGGTGCCATCCGCCGCTTCCTGCCCAGCGACGGGCTCATGGACGCTGCACTGCGAGGTGGCCGGTCGTTGGCGACCAAGGACATCGAGGGCATCACGACGCTGCTGATCGACGCCGAGATGAAGATGTTCGAGGGCCTGAACACGCCGGTGATCTTCCTCCAGAACGTGGTGGTCGACCTGCTGCTCGGACTGGGCTTCAAGGATGCTTTCCGCATCTTCGCCGACCACGTCAAGCAGCGGTACCAGGCCGAACCCGGCTTCATCACGATGAACCTGCCGGCGCTGCTGGACGCGCTCGACGACGTGCAGGTGGAGAACCCGATCGTCTGCGCCAACATCAACAAGATCGGCTTCCGGATGAGCGGCGGAGTCGATGCCTACCGGAAGGCCCTGGCGGAGCGACCCTTCCGGGCGATCGCGATGTCGGTGCTTGCATCCGGCGCGATCCCGGCCCGCGAGGCGATCGAGTGGGTGTGCGAGCAGCCGAACATCGCCTCCATCGTGTTCGGGGCGTCCAGCCGCGCCAACATCGCGGGCACTCGCGCGTTGGTGGCCGAGTTCTGGGGCGAGGACCTGTTCCCGGGTGCCGCGCCCCGCCGTCAGCCGGCGTAGGCGCGGACCCAGTCGACCTGGTAGTCGGCCGGGAACGGCGTGGAGGCATCCACATCGCTGTGCCACCAGGCCGGCATCTGGCCACCGACCTGCAGGTTCAGCCGGATGTTCATCGGGTCATGGAACGTCGCGCTCGTGGTCCAGGGGTAGTCACTGCCCTTGATCGTGAACACCGGCACCCCGTCGATGTCCCACGTCATCTGCGTCGGGGTCCAGGTGAACCCGTACACGTGCCAGTCAGCGATCGTGCCGGTCACGTTGTAGATGCCCGACTCCTTCACGCTGTGGTCGAAGGTGGACTTCAGTACCGTCTGCGTGGCCATCCGGTTCAGGCCGCCGACCGACTCCAGGATGTCGATCTCACCGACGGTGTGATCCGAGCGCAGCCAGAACGCCGGCCACAGACCCTTCGCCGTCGGCAACTTCGCCCGCATCTCCCACCGGCCGTACTGCTGCGAATGCAGACCGATCGTGTCCAGGTACCCCGACGTGTAGTCCCGGGTCATGCTGAACGCCGAATATCGCTCGCGCTGCGCCCGGATCGTCAACACCCCACCGCTGACGAACACGTTCTGCGGCCGCGAGGTCAAGATCGAATACTCGTTCGTCCCCCACGTGTCATTGCGCACCCGCCACTTCGACCGATCCACACTCGACCCGTTGAACTCGTCATCGAACACCAGCCGGCCCGAACCCGGGGCCGACGAGGTCGGGGCGGGTGGCGCCGGCGCCCTCGTGGCCGAGGTGGTGGACGGCGTCGGGGGCCTGCTCGTCGCTGCGGTCGTCCTCGGCGTGGTGGGCGGCGTGGTGGGCGGCATGGTGGGCGCAGCGCCGGCCGATGACGCGGACGCCGACGGCGCCGGCGCGGCCTGGTCGCTCGCGGTCAGCGCGGGCTCACCGATCAGGACGGTGACTCCCGGCGGCAGTCGCCAGGCAAGGAAGTTGAGATCGACGCTCGCGCCGTCGGCGGCCGCGGTGTAGTTGACGCTGAGGAAGTGCCATTCGCCGGTCTGCAGCCAGGCCGACCGCAGCGCCGGGCGGCCCTGCGCCACGGACCCGCGCCACGCCGACTCGCGGACCGCGACCGACAAGGACGGCACGGTCACCCGAAACCAGGCCGACGCCGTGTAGGTCACGCCGCGACGGGTCTGCCCGATCGTGTTGACGGCGTCGTTGAGGTTGAAGGTCTTCGGGGCCGAGGTGATGTTGGTGATGGCGAGCGCCTGGTGCCCGGACCGACCGGCGACGACCTGCATCGACGCGCCGGAGGTGACCGTCCATCCGTGTGCGCCTCCGGTGAAGTCCGGATCGGGCACCAGGTTGGCCGACGCCAGCCGCGTGGCCCCGCCCCGGTCGGCCGAGGGGGCCACCGCGGTCGTTGCCGAGATCAACAGCAGCACCAGGATCGGCGGGACGAGCCACGTCCGGCGCCGCGACGGCGCCGAGTGCCGGGCGTGATGTCGGTGACCTACGTAACTGGACGGCTTCGGGCGAGATGCCCGGTGTCGTGCCATATGGAGGGCTCCTAGGTCGTCGTTGTGCGAGCGACCCGAGGGCGAGCACCGGGTTCGGGGACGTCAGCTGTCCTGCTCCTTGACTCCCCACCCCGTCGTGCCCTTTCCATATAACCCGCTGGGCCCGGCCGGGACAAGTCCGGGCCCCCGCGCGTCGGCCTTGTCACTGACCCCAGACGCGGACCCAGTCGACCAGCATCTCGGAGCGGCCGATCGTGCTCGAGGTGGGCGTTCCCCAGTAGCCGGGGGTGAGGTCGGGGTAGCTGTTCTTGAGCTGGCCGACCTGCATCTGCAGCCGGATGTGGAACGGGGTGTCGTAGTTGTTCCACCAGGGCATCGAGGTCGGGTTCAGCGTCGGGCCGACCTGCACGTTGTCCAGGTAGACCGCCATCGTGGTCGGCGTCCACTCCAACGCGTAGGTGTGGAACCCGTCGGAGAGCCGGGTGCCGCTGGCCGGCCGCAGTGCGATCGACTGCTTGCGGTTGTCGGTGTGCATCGTGTCGGCCAGGAACGAGGTGAACGCACCGCCGGCCGGGTAGACCTGCGTGGCGTAGCCGTTCGACTTCTCGCCCCAGGCCTCCATGATGTCGATCTCGCCGGTGTAGGCGGTGTTGTCCGGGCGCAGCCAGAACGCCGGCCACAACCCCGACGAGTTGTCCGCCGTCGTGTTGATCTTGATGCGGGCCTCGAACCGGCCGTACTTCTGCGCGAACTTGCCGTGCCGGGTGTCGACATAGGCCGAGGTCCACGGCCGCCCGTGCGGGCTGGTCTCCCGGATCGCCGGGATCACCAGATCCGAGTTCCGCACCGAGACGTTCGACGCCAAGCTCTCCGACATCTCATACGGCAACTGGTACTGGTTCACGTTCCACTTGCTCGTGTCCAACGCGGTGCCGTCGAACTCGTCATCGAAGGTCAACTTCTTGTAGACCGACGACGGAGACGTGACCGTCGCAGGCTGGGTGGCCGGGGACACGGTCAGTGTGCCGGTGCCGTAGGCCACGGTGTAGTTGCCCCCGGCGCCGGCCCCGGAGCACGTGATCGGGTAGGTGCCGGCGGTCGTGTGGACTCCGGCCACTCCGCAGGTCGCAACGGTGGTCAGGGTGTCCGCGCCCTTCAGCCCCGACAGCGTGTAGGTGAAGGTCGGATCGCTCGCACCCGCGGTCATCCGCTGGTCGTCGGGCGTCACGGTCAATTGGGCCCGCATGACGGTGAAGGTGCCCGCGCCGTAGGCCGCGGTGTAGTTGCCACCGGCACCGGCACCGGAGCAGTTGATCGGGTAGCTGCCGGCGGCCGCGTGGCCCCCTGACACCGCGCAGGTCGGCGCGGCGGTCAGCACATCGCTGCCCTGCAACCCGCTGACCGCGTAGGTGAAGGTCGGGTCACTGCTGCCGTAGACGATCGTCTGGTTGGCCGGCGTGACCGTCAGCTGGGCGGGGGACACGGTGAGCGTGCCGGTGCGGTAGACCACGGCGTAGTTGCCACCGGCGTCGGCGCCGGAGCACGTGATCGGGTAGGTGCCGGCGGTCGCATGCTGGCCGGCCACGAGGCAGGTGGCCTGGGTGGTGAGGCTGTCGCCGGGCACGAGGCCCGCGGTCGTGTAGCTGAACAGTGGGTCGCCGGTACCGTAGCCGATCGCCTGGTTGTTGGGCATCACGGTCAGCTGGGCGGGGGATACGGTGAGCGTGCCGGTGCGGTAGACCACGGCGTAGTTGCCACCGGCGTCGGTGCCGGAGCACGTGATCGGGTACCGGCCCGCAGCGCTGTGTGAACCAACAACCCCGCACGTCGGCGCGGTGCCGAGCGTGTCGCTGCCCTGCAGCCCGGTGACCGTGAAGGCGAAGGCCGGATCGCCGGCGCCGTAGACGACCGTCTGGTTGACCGGAGTGACGGTCACCGACGCCCGCGCCACGGTGAGGGTGCCGGTGCGGTAGTCCACGGTGTAGTTGCTGCCGGCGCCGGCGTCGGCGCAGGTGATCGGATAGGTACCGACCGCCGCGTGCGGCCCGGCGACGCCGCAGGCCGGCGCGGCGGTCAGCACGTCGCTGCCCTGCAACCCGCTCACGGCGTAGGTGAATGCCGGATCGTCGGCGCCGTACGCCACACCCTGGTCGACGGGGATGACGATCAGGTGGGCGGGCAGGACGGTGAGCGTGCCGGTGCCGTACGCCACGGTGTAGTTGCCGCCGGCGGCAGCACCCGAGCAGGTGATCGGATAGGTACCGGCTGCCCGGTGCGGCGCGGCGACCCCGCAGGTCGGCGCGGTGACCAGCGCATCATTGCCCTGCAGCCCGGTCACGGCATAACCGAAGGTGGGGTCGCTGCTGCCGTAGCCGACCGTCTGGTTGGCCGGAGTGACGGTCACCGACGTCCGCGCCACGGTGAGCGTGCCGGTGCCATAGGCCACGGTGTAGTTGCTGCCGGCGGCAGCACCGGAGCAGTTGATCGGATAGCTGCCGGCGGCGGTGTGCACCCCCGCCACGCCACATGTCGGCGCGCTGGTCAACGTGTCGGCACCCTGCAACCCCGTGACCGTGTAGCCGAAGGCCGGGTCGCCGCTGCCGTAGCCGACCGTCTGGTTGGCCGGGGTGAGCGTCACCTGTGCCGGGGAGACGGTGAGCGTTCCCGTGGCGTAGACGACCGTGTAGTTGCTGCCGCCGATGGCACCCGAACAGGTGATCGGGTAGCTACCGGCGGCGGTGTGCGAGCCCGCGACACCGCACGTCGGCGCGGTGGTCAACGTGTCGCCGCCCGGCAACCCGCTCACCGCGTAGGTGAAGGCCGGGTCCTTGCCGCCGTAGGTGACGGCCTGGTTCGCCGGGGTGATGGTCACCTGGCTGGAAGCGCCGGGCACCTTCGCGATCAACGACGGCTCGCTGATGTACAGCGAGGCGCGGGACGGGAGTCTGTACGCCAGGTAGTTCAGGTCGATGCTCGCGCCGTTGGTCACGGCGACGTAGTCCACCGACACGAACCGCCAGGCCGTGCTCGTCAGCCACGCCGTCCCCGACGCCGTCGGTCCCTGCAACGCCCTCCCCCGCCATTCGCCCTCGCGGACCGCGACCGAGACCTTCGGGACGCTGACGCTGATCCACGCCGATGCCGTGTAGGTGGCGCCCTTCACCGTGCTCGCGACCGTGTTCGTCTTGTCGTTGACGTTCGCGGTGAGCGCGGCGCCGGACGAGTTCGTCTCGGCGATGGCCTTGTGGCCGTTGTGGCCGGCGACGATGGACAGGGACGCGCCCGCCGGCGCGGTCCAGGCGGCGGACCCGTTCACGAAGTCCGGGTCCTTCACGAGGTTGCCGGATACGATCACGGCCGCGCCGGCGGCGTCGGTCGAGAGCAGGGCGGCGGCGCCGGTTGCCACGAAGGTGGCTACGGCGAGTGGAGCAACGACGAGCCGGCGCAGCGAGTGCGGGCTCTTTCCGGTGAGGGGCTTGCGGGTCATGCCGACTCCTTTGGGCGCCCCCCGCCCTTCGTGTTGCCGAGCCGTTCGGCAGGGGCGCGCGGTTCTTGAGCACTAGCAGCCGACCTAAGCCGTTCTCACATCGCGCTCGTGGAACGGCTTGCCGGATGGACTTGAGGGCAGGCGGCACCGGCGTGTCGGTGCGCCGGCTCGCCGGACGCAGCCAGTTCGAGAGCAGTGCTCTCGATTCGCCCACGGCTTGTCGTAGGCCGGCTCGACGCGCCCGGGGTGGTCGCGATCGATGCCCGGCCGCCGGCATCAGGACCGGGTCGTCCTGATGCCGGCGGGCCTTGTCACTGACTCCAGACGCGGACCCAGTCGACCAGCATCTCGGAGCGGCCGATCGTGCTCGAGGTGGGCGTTCCCCAGTAGCCGGGGGTGAGGTCGGGGTAGCTGTTCTTGAGCTGGCCGACCTGCATCTGCAGCCGGATGTGGAACGGGGTGTCGTAGTTGTTCCACCAGGGCATCGAGGTCGGGTTCAGCGTCGGGCCGACCTGCACGTTGTCCAGGTAGACCGCCATCGTGGTCGGCGTCCACTCCAACGCGTAGGTGTGGAACCCGTCGGAGAGCCGGGTGCCGCTGGCCGGCCGCAGTGCGATCGACTGCTTGCGGTTGTCGGTGTGCATCGTGTCGGCCAGGAACGAGGTGAACGCACCGCCGGCCGGGTAGACCTGCGTGGCGTAGCCGTTCGACTTCTCGCCCCAGGCCTCCATGATGTCGATCTCGCCGGTGTAGGCGGTGTTGTCCGGGCGCAGCCAGAACGCCGGCCACAACCCCGACGAGTTGTCCGCCGTCGTGTTGATCTTGATGCGGGCCTCGAACCGGCCGTACTTCTGCGCGAACTTGCCGTGCCGGGTGTCGACATAGGCCGAGGTCCACGGCCGCCCGTGCGGGCTGGTCTCCCGGATCGCCGGGATCACCAGATCCGAGTTCCGCACCGAGACGTTCGACGCCAAGCTCTCCGACATCTCATACGGCAACTGGTACTGGTTCACGTTCCACTTGCTCGTGTCCAACGCGGTGCCGTCGAACTCGTCATCGAAGGTCAACTTCTTGTAGACCGACGACGGAGACGTGATCGAAGACGACGACGAGGAAGACGACGAGGAAGACGACGACGGGGACGGCGTCGACGACGACGTCGGCGCCGGCGCGGGCGTCGAGGACGAGGACGAGGAGCTCGGCGGCGGGGCCACGGAGCTCGACGTCGGTGGCGGCGCCACCGAACTCGATGAACTGGCCGGAGAGGCCACCGAGCTCGTGCTCGCCGGCGGCGTGCTCGAGGCGGCCGGCGCCGGGGCAACCGGCACCGTCGCGATCAGCGACGGCTGGCTGACGTAGATCGTCACCTTGGGCGGAAGCGACCAGGCGAGGAAGTTGAGGTCGATGCTGGCACCGTTGCTCGCGGCGACGTAGTCGACCTTCACGTAGCGCCAGCCAGTGGTCGACAGCGTCGCCGAGCTGACGACCGGCGTTGCCATCGAGAGCGACCCCTTCCACTCGCCTTCGCGCACTGCGGCGGAAACGGTGGGCTTGTTGACGCGGATCCAGGCCGACGCCGTGTAAGTGGCACCCTGCACGGTGCTCGCCACCGTGTTGACCTTGTCGTTGAGATTCGCGGTCAGCGGCGCCTTCTTCACGTTCGTGAGGGCGATCGCCTTGTGTCCGCTGTATCCCTTCACGACCGACATCGAGATGCCGGTCGGGGCGGTCCAGGCCCCGGTCCCCGACGCGAACTCGGGGTCGCTGACGAGATTGCCGGAAACGGTCACGTCCGCTCCGGCGCCGGTGGCCGGCAGCATGGCCACCGCCGCCGCGGAGAGGGCAACGAGCGCGAGGGGTGCGACCGCCACCGCCCGCAACGATCGAGGGTGTTTCCGGAGTGGGGCGTTGCGCGGCATGTCGACTCCTCTGGTTCGCGCACCTGCGTCGAACCGGGTTCGACGCTGATTTGGACGTGTTCCGTCCCCCGCGCGAGCTCCCCTTGCTGTGCTGCTCGAGACCGGAGCCAGGGCGGTCTCGTCGGGTCGGCGGCACTGCCACTCCCCGTGCTTCTTGCTCAGCGCTTGCTACTCTCTGTTCGGCAGTGATTACTCAGAGTGAAGCAATCCACCGAGGTGAGCTGCGATCCAGGTGACCGGCCGACCGGCGAGCAGCGGCGAATCGGGTCACTGACCCCAGACGCGGACCCAGTCGACCAGCATCTCGGAGCGGCCGATCGTGCTCGAGGTGGGCGTTCCCCAGTAGCCGGGGGTGAGGTCGGGGTAGCTGTTCTTGAGCTGGCCGACCTGCATCTGCAGCCGGATGTGGAACGGGGTGTCGTAGTTGTTCCACCAGGGCATCGAGGTCGGGTTCAGCGTCGGGCCGACCTGCACGTTGTCCAGGTAGACCGCCATCGTGGTCGGCGTCCACTCCAACGCGTAGGTGTGGAACCCGTCGGAGAGCCGGGTGCCGCTGGCCGGCCGCAGTGCGATCGACTGCTTGCGGTTGTCGGTGTGCATCGTGTCGGCCAGGAACGAGGTGAACGCACCGCCGGCCGGGTAGACCTGCGTGGCGTAGCCGTTCGACTTCTCGCCCCAGGCCTCCATGATGTCGATCTCGCCGGTGTAGGCGGTGTTGTCCGGGCGCAGCCAGAACGCCGGCCACAACCCCGACGAGTTGTCCGCCGTCGTGTTGATCTTGATGCGGGCCTCGAACCGGCCGTACTTCTGCGCGAACTTGCCGTGCCGGGTGTCGACATAGGCCGAGGTCCACGGCCGCCCGTGCGGGCTGGTCTCCCGGATCGCCGGGATCACCAGATCCGAGTTCCGCACCGAGACGTTCGACGCCAAGCTCTCCGACATCTCATACGGCAACTGGTACTGGTTCACGTTCCACTTGCTCGTGTCCAACGCGGTGCCGTCGAACTCGTCATCGAAGGTCAACTTCTTGTAGACCGACGACGGAGACGTGATCGAAGACGACGACGAGGAAGACGACGACGGGGACGGCGTCGACGACGAGATCGGGGTGGTCGGGTCGGAGGACGACGGCAGGGTGGTCGGGTCGGACGAGGTCGGCGCAGCCGGCGTCGCAGTCGCCGTGGGGGTCGACGGAGCCGGGGTCGTCGGCGCGGCCGAAGTCGCCGGCGCAGCCGGGCCGGTGGTGGCGACGAGCGAGATCTGGCTGACGTAGAAGGTCGCCCGCGGCGGCAGCTTCCAGGCGAGGAGATTCAGGTCGATCGTGTCACTGCTGGCGACGGCTCGGTAGGTCACCCGCACCTGATGCCACCTGTGGTCGGTCAACCACGCGGACCTGAGGCTGGAGCCGTGCCGGGTCGAGCCACGCCACGCGCCTTCGCGGATCGCCACCGTCGCGCGCGACTGAGCGATCCGAACCCACGCGGAGGCGGTGTAGATCTTGCCGGCGACCGTCCGGGTCACGGTGTTCTTCCGGTCGTTCAGCGCGATGGTGCGCGGGTAGCCGTAGAGGTTGCGAATGCCGATCGAGCGATGCCCGGCGTGCCCGTAGGACGTCTCCCATACGCGGGTCCCCTTGGTCACGGTCCAGGCGCTCGCGCCGTACCGGAAGTTGGGGTCACGTACGAGGTTGCGGGTGGTCGCCGCCGCGGCCGACGAGGCACTGACCACCGCCGCGCCCGAGCTGAGCAGGGCGACGGCCGCGAGCAGGCCTACCACCCACCGGTAACCGAATCGGTGATCACGAACAGGCCGCGGACTGCGGGGCATGTCGACTCCTCTGGCTCACGCACCGGCGGCTGATCGTGACAATCACCGCCGAACTGGACGTTTCTTCCGTCCCCCGCGCGATCCCCCCGCGCCATCTCAACTGCCTGTCACTTTCTGTTCGGCAGCAGTGACGCAGAGTGAAGCAATTACCCCGCATAAGCCCGAACCCAGTCGACCTGGTACTCGGCCGGGAACGGCGTGGAGGCATCCACATCGCTGTTCCACCAGGCCGGCATCTGGCCACCGACCTGCAGGTTCAGCCGGATGCTCATCGGGTCCCGGAACGCCGGCCCGGCACTCCAGGCGTAGTCACTGGCCCGCACCGTGAACACCGTCACCCCGTCGATGTCCCACGTCATCTGCGTCGGGGTCCACGTGAACCCGTACACGTGCCAGTCAGCGATCGACCCCGACACGTCATAGGTGTGGGTCCGCTTCACCGAATGATCCATCGTCGACTCCAACACCGTCTGCGACGTCATCCGGTCCAACCCGCCGACCGACTCCAGGATGTCGATCTCACCCAGGGTGTGATCCGAGCGCAGCCAGAACGCCGGCCACAGACCCTTCGCCGTCGGCAACTTCGCCCGCATCTCCCACCGGCCGTACTGCTGCGAATGCAGACCGATCGTGTCCAGGTACCCCGACGTGTAGTCCCGGGTCATGCTGAACGCCGAACACCGCTCGCGCTGCGCCCGGATCGTCAACACCCCACCGCTGACGAACACGTTCTGCGGCCGCGAGGTCAAGATCGAATACTCGTTCGTCCCCCACGTGTCATTGCGCACCCGCCACTTCGACCGATCCACACTCGACCCGTTGAACTCGTCATCGAATACCAGCTGCCCCGGGGCCGGCCGGGACGTGGACGGCGGTGTGGGCTTCGGCGGGGCGGCCGGGGCCCGCCGGGCGACGAGCGAGATCTGGCTGATGTAGAACGTCGCGCGCGGTGGCAGGTTGTACGCGAAGACGTTGAGGTCGACGGTGTTGCTGCTCGCGCTCGCCCGGTAGGTCACCTGAATCCGGTGCCAGCGGTGGTCGCGCAGCGGCACCGCGCGCCGGGCCGGCGTACCGCGCACGTACGCCCCTCGCCAGGCACTCTCGCGAATGGCGGCGGTGGCGCGCTTCTGCGCGACCCGGACCCAGGCCGTCGCCGTGTAGGTCGTCCCGGCGACGGTCTTCGCCACGGTGTTGCGGCGGTCGTTGAGCCGGATCGTGCGCGGCTTGGCCGAGAGGTTACGGACGCCGAGCGAGCGATGCCCCGCGTGTCCGTAGGACGTCGTCCAGACATGGGTCTGGCGGCTCATCGTCCAGGCGCTCAACGCGTGCCGGAAGCCGGGATCGCGCACCAGGTTGGTCGACGTGGCACCGGCGTCGGTCGCGAACGACGCCCCGACGACGGCCGAGCCGAAGAGCAGCCCGGCCACGAGCGTGGATGAGGTGGCGGCCGTGCGGTGGTGACGTCGTGGCGACGTCGCGCGGGCATGGCGAATACAGCGGTTCTGCCCCACCCTCACTCCTCGGTTCGCACGCCGGCGCCGAAACCGAGGCAGCGCTCCGGGTCCGGCGTCGAGCTGGACGGTTAGGTCCCCCGCTCGAAGCCTGTCCCCGTGAGTACTTCGTTATCTGTGTATAGCGACTACGTGAGGTGCCAGCAAGTTGAGACAGCACGAAGATGACAAGAAACGCTGGACAAACCCCTACTTATCCGGACCGAAGGGTGTCGCGACCGTGACTATCGGTGACGAGCGCGGGACCATCGGACCTGGGATTCCAGCCCGGACGGTGCGCGGCCGGGCTCGGATCGGCTGGGGCGACGCGGGGTGTGCGGTGGGGGATGCGGTGCAGCCACACCCCGCGTCGCCGATCAGTAGCGCCTGCCTTCGGCGCCCCGAGCGGCGGGCTGTTCGCCCGCCGATCGGTCCGGTCGCCCTGGAGTCCCGGGCCGACCGAGGTTGGTGGTGGTGGTCAGTAGGCGCCGGTTGCCTTCACGACGGCTCGCGCCGTCTTGACCAGCAACATCAGATCGAGGCCGAGCGACCAGTTCTCGACGTAGTGCAGATCAAGGCGAACCGCGTCCTCCCACGACAGGTCACTTCGCCCGCTGACCTGCCAGAGGCCGGTCAGCCCCGGCTTGACCAGCAGGCGACGGCGCACGTCGCCCTGGTAGCGCGCGACTTCGGACGGGAGCGGCGGCCGCGGGCCGACCAGCGACATGGACCCGGTGAGCACGTTCAGCAGCTGGGGCAGCTCGTCGAGCGAGAACCGCCGCAGCCAGCGCCCGACCGGGGTCACCCGCGGGTCCTCACGGATCTTGAACAGCAACCCGTCGGCGGCCTCGTTCTGCTCGCGCAACTCGACGAGGTCGTCCTCGGCGCTGGTACGCATCGACCGGAACTTCACCATCCGGAACGTCCGGCCGTCGCGGCCGACGCGCTCCTGCAGGAACAGGGCCGGTCCGCGGCTGGTGCACCGGACGAGAGCGGTGATCGTGATCAACAGCGGGGAGAGGATCAGCAGCGCGACCCCGGCCAGGGTTCGGTCGAGCACGCCCTTCACCGCATGCCGTACCCCGCCGTACCGCGGCGTGTCGACCCGCAGCAGCGGCGCGCCGGCCACGGACTGCACGTGCACGCGCTGGCCGACGACCTCGCTGAGCCCGCTCGAGACGATCAGGTCGGCGCCGGTGTCCTCGAGGCTCCAGGACAGCGAGCGCAGCGTGCGCGCCCCGACGTCGCCGGCGACCACCGCGACGCTGCTGGCGTCGCAGTGCAGAACCGCGCTGCGCACCTCGTCCACATCACCCACGACCGGCACACCGAGTTCGGCGAACGCCCGCCGGATCGCCGGATCGGCGGCCTCGTCAGCAGGCAGGCACGCACCGATCACGCGCAGGCCGGCGGCCGGGTCGCGGCGCATCGCCGCGGTCAACGGCTGCAGAGACGCGGCCGCGCCGACGACCAGGACCCGATCCATCGCCCGACCCGCCCGGCGCAACTGCCGCAGCCGGAGCCGGGCGGCGTAGCGGCCACCCCAACTGAGCAGCAGGGCCAGGGGGAGCGCCAGCACGATGAAGCCTCTGGCGATCTCCAATCGCGCCGCGTAGGACACGAACGCGGTCAGGGCGAGGACGTGGGTGAACGTCCGCCCCAACCGGCTGAACTCCGTGGTGCCGGCGCCCAGGAAGCGGTGGTCGTAGGCGCCGTTCGCGGCCGCGACGCCGACCCAGAGCCCCGGCAGGGCGACCGCCGTTGCCAGATCGACCACGAGCCGGCCCGACGTGGCGAACCCGAACCGAGTGCCGTAAGCGACCGCAACGGCGATCGCGGCGGCGGTCAGATCGATCAGGACGAGATAGGGCACAACGGACCGCCGGCGGCGGCCGGCGAGCCCGGGCCCGCCGTCACCACCACCAGTCGGTCCGCTGCGCGAGCCGCGCGCTGCCCCCGATGCTGCACGCGCCCCAAACTCACCGAACTTGTGCGGAGCATGCCGCGAGGTCGTGTCAGCGACGGTGTGGATCTCCCCCACCAATGACGCTGTTCCCCCGGCGGCGGCCCCCAGGCCCCCGACGTACATCGCAATCCCCCGATTTGCCGACACCGCAAGCGGCACCGACGTTCCCCCGATTTGCCACACCCCGCGAGGCGCGGCCCTCCCCCGATTCACCCGGCCACGTGGGTTAGCGACCACTGGCCGCTACCGGAACGTCACCGAATAGACCTCGTTTATATCGCGAATTTACTCCGTTGCAAATCCCCCCGCGAGGGTCGCCGGCGCGGCGTCGATGTCACGCCGGCGCCACCGCCCCGAGGGGCAGTAGGAAATGCCGCATCTGGGCGGATGTATAGTTCAGATGAAGTACAAAAACCGGGCGCTGACGCAGCGTGAGCCACCTGTGAGGGGTGCGGCGAACCTCGACCGGGTGGTCTCCGCCGGCCAACCCGACAATGCCCGGCAATTGTCGGCCCCGACTTCTGAACCGCCGTTATCCACGCGGCATGCGGCGCGGAATCGGAAGATTAGCGCTCAATACTTTGCGGTATGGAACGTCGGCGATTGCCGGTTTGCCGACAAAAGCAGAGCGACCCGGCGGCGAGCCCGGATGCAGCGCGATCCAGCGGCCGGATCGACCCCCGGACCGCCGCAGACGGCATCGATGGCGCCCCTCGGTGACCGCCGCCGACACCGACCAGGCACTGCCTGACGACATCGTTACCTGATCGACTTGCCGAATGGGAACCGGCGCCGTAATGTCGTCAGCAGCCAGGCGACAGTTCCCCCGATCTGTCGCCCGGCTCTTTTATTCTTTCCGGTCAGCCGTCCAGCGGTCCGAAGTTCGTTCGGCGCCCGCACATTTCGGCGGCATTCCCAGCCGACGACCGGGCCCCGCACCGGACATTGCCTCGTCGTTGGCTATGCGTTTACTTCGACGCCGTGTGACGACGCTGCGTGGCCATCACAGGCTCAGCCCTTCCGGACCGTCACCGGGATCCGTGGCGAACGTGCACCCTTCGCAACCGAAATCGCAGCCGCCTGTACCTCAGGCGACAGAAAGCCGCTCCGAAAAGTACGGTTCGCGCCGCCCTCTCCCGACCCGAGAGATGTGACCTGCGTCACTGATCGTCGGTCGGTACCGCTCGCCGCTCGAAGGCCCACGCATCGGTGATCATCGTGGCCAGGTCGCGCTCGGGCCGCCAACCCAGCAGCTCTGCCGCGAGCTCGTTGGAGGCCACGAGCACCGGCGGATCCCCCGCCCGGCGGCCCTGTTCGACGACCGGCACCGTCCGGCCGACGACGTCGCCGACCGTCGCCAGGACCTCGCGCACGGAGTAGCCGCGCCCGCTACCGAGGTTGACGATCCGGTGCTCGCCGGGAACGGCGGCGCCGAGTGCACGCACGTGGGCGTCGCCGAGGTCGACGACGTGGATGTAGTCGCGGATGCAGGTGCCGTCCGGGGTCGGGTAGTCCGTACCGAACAGCGCCATCGGCGCCCCCCCGGCCGTCGCCCGCAGGGCGTTCGGGATGAGGTGCGTCTCCGGGGCGTGCCGTTCACCGAAGCTCGGCCCGGCCCCGCTGTGCAGGGCTCCGGCGACGTTGAAGTACCGCAGGCTCACGGCCGCCAGCCCATAGGCGTTGGCGTAGTCGGTGAGCGCGAGGTCGATCGCCAGCTTGGAGGCACCGTACGGGTTCGTCGGGCGGGCCGGCGCGTCCTCCCGGATCGGCTGCTCGACCGCCTCGCCGTAGGTCGCGGCCGAGGAGGAGAAGACGATCCGGCCGACCCCGAAGGCCCGTAGCGAGTCGAGCAGTGCGACGGTGCCGACCACGTTGTTGCGCCAGTAGAGCGCCGGGTTCTGCGTCGATTCGCCGACAAGGGACTTGGCCGCGAAGTGGATGGCGGCCTCGACGCCCCAGTCGCCGAGGACGGGGTCGAGCGCGGTGATCGGCAGCTCGTGAAATTCCGCGCCGGGCGGGACGGCGTCCGCGTGACCGGTCGACAGGTCGTCGACGACGACCACCTCATGCCCGGCAGCCAGCAACTGGGCCGTGACGACGCTGCCGATGTAGCCCGCGCCGCCGGTGACCAGTACCCGCATCGACCGTCCTCTTCGTGTCGGCTGTTATCGGTGCTGACGCTACCCGGAACAATGGACGGGTGGATCAGACCGCCGGCATCGACCTCGACCCACCGACCGAGGCGACCGACCTCGCCCCCGAACGCCCGGACGACGCCGAGCTACGGGCCGATGTCCGGCGGGTCGCCGCCCTGCTCGGCGAGTCGCTCGTGCGCCAGCAGGGTCAGGACGCGCTGGATCTCGTCGAGCGGGTCCGGGCACTGACCAAGCAGAGCAAGACCGGCGAGGACACCGCCCGCGACCTCGTGCGCGGCCTGCTGGCCGAGCAGCCGATCGAGACCGCCGCCGTCCTCGTCCGGGCGTTCTCCGCGTACTTCCAGCTGGCGAACATGGCCGAACAGGTACACCGGGTGCGCGGCCTGCGTGCCCGGCCCGCGGACGAGGGGTGGCTCGCCCTCGCCGTGGCCGCGGTCGCCGAGGAGAAAGGTGCCGCCGCGCTGGGCACGGCACTGTCCGAACTCGCCGTGCGGCCGGTCTTCACCGCGCACCCGACCGAGGCGAGTCGCCGGTCGATCCTCACGAAGCTGCGCCGCGTCGCCGACATCCTCGCGACCCCGACCGAGCCCGGCAGCGCGGCCCGCCGGCGGCAGGACCGCGACCTCGCCGAACTCGTCGACCTCGTCTGGCAGACCGACGAGCTGCGCCAGCACCGGCCCACGCCGGTCGACGAAGCCCGCAACGTCGTTCTTCTACCTGCAGGACCTCGTCGACGAGACCCTGCCCGAGCTGGCCACGGACCTCGCCGACGAGGTCGGTCGATACGGGGTCGACCTGCCGACCGACGCGCATCCGCTCACCTTCGGCACCTGGATCGGCGGCGACCGGGACGGCAACCCGAACGTCACCGCGGACGTCACCCGCGACGTCCTGCGCCTGCAGCACCACGTCGCGTCACGGGCCGTCGACCGGGCGCTCGACAGCCTCATCGCTCGAGCTCTCGTCCTCGACCGCCGTCGTCGGGGCCGCCCCGGAGCTCCTCGCGTCCATCCAGGACGACCTCGCCGGGCTCGACATCGACCCCCGGCTGGTGACGCTCAACGCGACCGAGCCGTACCGCCTCAAGCTGAGCTGCATCAAGGCCAAGCTGGCGAACACCCGCCGCCGCATCGACGACGGCCTGCCGCATCACCCGGGGCGCGACTACCGCGGCACCGGCCAGCTGCTCGCCGAACTCGACCTGGTCGCCGCCTCGCTGCGGGCCAACGCCGGCGCGCTGATCGCGGACGGGCTGCTGGCGACGGTGCATCGCACGGTCGCCGTCTTCGGTCTGCACCTCGCGACGATGGACGTCCGCGAGCACGCCGACGCGCACCACCACGTCGTGGGCCAGCTCGTCGACCGGCTCGTCGAGGAGACCTGGCTCTACGCCGACGTGCCCCGGGACTACCGGCTGCGGCTGCTGTCGCGGGAGCTGCGCTCCCGGCGCCCGCTCGCCGGCTCACCGCCGCCGCTCGACGACGCGGCGGCCAAGACCTTCGCCGTCTTCACCGCGATCCGGGACGCGCTCGACACGTACGGGCCCGAGGTGATCGAGAGCTACATCGTGTCCATGACCCGGGGGGCCGACGACGTGCTGGCCGCGGTGCTGCTCGCCCGCGAGGCCGGGTTGGTCGACGTCCACGGCTCGGGCGTGGGCGGCACCCGCGAGCCGCACGCCTCGATCGGCTTCGTCCCGCTGCTGGAGACGGTCGACGAGCTGCGGCGCGCCGGGCGACGTGCTCGACGACCTGCTCGGTGACCCGACCTACCGGCTGATCGTGCGGCTGCGTGGTGACGTGCAGGAGGTCATGCTCGGCTACTCCGACTCCAACAAGCAGGCCGGCATCGCCACTTCGCAGTGGGAGATCCACCGGGCGCAGCGCACGCTGCGCGACGTCGCGGCGCGGCACGGGGTCCGGCTACGGCTGTTCCACGGTCGCGGCGGCACCGTCGGGCGGGGCGGCGGACCCACCTACGACTCGATCCTGGCCCAGCCGTGGGGCGTGCTCGACGGCGAGATCAAGTTCACCGAGCAGGGCGAGGTCATCTCGGACAAGTACGCGCTGCCCGAGCTGGCACGGGAGAACCTCGAACTCACGCTGGCGGCGACGTTGCGAGCGAGCGTGCTGCACCGGGCGCCGCGGCAGTCGGGGGCCCAGCTGGCGCGCTGGGACGAGTGCATGGACGTCATCAGCGACGCCGCCTATGCGGCGTACCGCGCCTTCGTCGACGATCCCGACCTGCCGGCCTACTTCCTCGCCTCCACGCCGGTCGAGCAGCTCGGGTCGCTGAACATCGGCTCCCGCCCGTCCCGGCGACCCGACTCCGGCGGTGGCATCGAGGGGCTGCGGGCGATCCCGTGGGTCTTCGGGTGGACGCAGTCGCGGCAGATCGTGCCCGGGTGGTTCGGGGTCGGTTCGGGCCTCGCCGCGGCGCGGGCGGCCGGCCTCGGCGACGTGCTGGCCGAGATGCAGGAGCAGTGGCACTTCTTCCGGACGTTCGTGTCGAACGTCGAGATGACGCTGGCCAAGACCGACCTCGACATCGCCGCGCACTACGTGGCGGCGCTCGTCCCGCCGGAGTTGCGGCGCCTGTTCGACGTCGTCCGTGACGAGCACGACCGCACGGTGGCCGAGGTGTTGCGAGTGACCGGCGAGGCCGAGCTGCTCGACAGCTCGCCGGTGCTGCAGCGGACGTTCGCGGTGCGCGACGCGTACCTCGACCCGATCTCGTACCTGCAGGTCGACCTGCTCTCCCGCGTCCGGGCGGCCGGCGAGGGCGACGTGTCGGCCGAGCTGCGGCGGGCGCTGCTGCTCACGATCAACGGGGTCGCGGCCGGGCTGCGCAACACCGGCTGACCGCGCTCCTCGGTGATCTTCCTGCGCCCCGTCCGAAAACCGCCAGTCGTTGTCGGTGCCGGGGCGCAGACTGGGTCGGTGCTGCTGCCCGACTTCGACACCTGCTACCGCGCCGTCCAGTCGCGCGACCCACGCTTCGACGGCTGGTTCTTCACGGCCGTGCGGAGCACCGGCATCTACTGCCGGTCGTCCTGCCCGGCGACGACACCGATGCCGCGCAACGTCAACTTCTTCCCGAGCGCGGCGGCGGCCCAGCGCGCGGGCTACCGGGCCTGCAAGCGGTGCCGGCCGGACGCCTCGCCGGGCTCACCCGAGTGGAACGTCCGGGGCGACCTCGCCGGCCGGGCGCTGCGCCTGATCGGCGACGGCGTGATCGACCGCGAGGGCGTCCCCGGGCTGGCCGGCCGGCTCGGTTACTCCGAGCGGCAGCTGCATCGCACGCTGGTCGCCGAGGTCGGCGCGGGACCGCTCGCGCTCGCGCGGGCCCAGCGCGCCCAGGCGGCCCGGGTACTGCTCGAGACGACCGACCTGCCGGTCACCGACGTCGCCTTCGCCGCCGGGTTCGCGAGCGTCCGGCAGTTCAACGACACCGTCCGCGAGGTCTTCGCCACGACGCCGAGCGGGCTGCGGGCGCGGCGCCGCCCCGGCGCGGCGACCGAGGCCGGCGCGATCACGCTGCGGCTGCCCTACCGCGAGCCGATGAGCCTCGCGGCCCTGCTCGACTTCCACGGCGCCCATGCGGTGCCCGGGGTCACGACCTACGCCGACGGGGTGCTGACCCGGGTGCTCTCCGCGCCGAGCGGGCCGGCGCTCGTCCGGCTCTCGGCCGGCGCGGGCGTCGTCCTGTGCACCGTCCGGCTGCACGACACCCGCGATCTCGTCGCCGTGGTCGCGCGCGTCCGGCGGTGGCTGGATCTCGACGCCGATCCGGTCGCGGTCGACGCGGTGCTCGGCGCCGATCCGCGGCTGGCCCCGCTCGTGCGGAAGCGCCCGGGGCTGCGCTCGCCCGGCAGCGTCGAGGCCTTCGAGACCGCGGTCGGGACGATCGTCGGCCAGCAGATCTCGGTCGCCGGCGCGCGCACCGTCCTCGGCCGGATCGTCGCCGAGCACGGCGCCCCCGCCTTCCCGGACGAGCCCTGGCTGCTGTTCCCGTCCGCCGCGGCGCTGGCCGAGGTCGACCCGGCCACCTTGCCGATGCCGCGAGCCCGCGGCCGGACGGTGCACGCGGTGGCGGCAGCCGTCGCCGCCGGGGCGCTCGCGCTCGACCCGGGCGCCGATCGCGACGAGATCCGGGCCACCCTGCTCGCGCTGCCCGGCATCGGGCCGTGGACGGCCGACTATCTCGGCATGCGGACGGTGGCGGACCCGGACGTCCTGCTCTCCACCGACCTCGTCCTGCGCCGGGCGGCGGCCGACCTCGGCATCGAGCTGGGCGACGCCGGCTCGGCCTGGTCGCCCTGGCGCAGCTACGCCAGCCACCACCTCTGGGCCCACCTGTACGCCGACCTCTGGAGCGTCCGGCCATGATCCGTTACACCGTCATCGACTCGCCGCTCGGCGCGATGCCCTGCGCCCGCGACGACGAAGGCATTGTCACGCTGCTGCTGCCGCACGGCCGCAGCGGCGCCGAGCCCGCGCCGGACTGGGTTCGCGACGACGCCGCGTTCGACGACGTCCGCACCCAGTTGGCCGAGTACTTCGCCGGCACCCGGACCACATTCGATCTCCCGCTGCACCTGATCGGGTCGGCGTTCCAGCGCAAGGTCTGGGCGGCCCTGCTCGAGATCCCGTGCGGCGAGACGACGAGCTACGGCGAGCTGGCGGCGGCCATCGGCGTGCCCGGGGCGGCCCGGGCCGTCGGCCTGGCGAACGGGCAGAACCCGGTGCCGATCATCGTCCCGTGCCATCGGGTGATCGGGGCGAACGGTTCGCTCACCGGCTACGGCGGCGGCCTGGACGCGAAGCGCTGGCTGCTCACCCACGAAGCCGCGCAGGCCGGGCTGTTCGCGCTGTAGAAGGCCCACGCCGCGCAGGATCGATCACGTCTTCCCGTCTGGGCGTTGCCGGCCCGGTCTGCCGGCGACGCCGAAGCAGGAAACCGTGATCAAAACGGATCAGGGTCGCACCGGCCGGGGAAGACGTCAGTCGTTGTACTGGTTCTGGGCCGCTTCGAGGCCCTGGGCGAGCAGGAGTTCGACCGCGTCCGCGGCCCGGTCGACGTGGTAGCCGAGGTCCTTGCGCTCGGCCGCGGACCACTCGCGCAGGACGTAGTCGGCCGGGTCCTGGCGTCCCGGCGGGCGGCCGATGCCGAGGCGAACGCGCAGGTACTCCTTCGACCCGAGCGCGGACGTGATCGACCGCAGCCCGTTGTGGCCCCCGTCCCCGCCACCGCGCTTGAGCCGCAGGGAACCGTAGGGCAGGTCGAGCTCATCGTGGACGACGACGACCGCCCCGACCGGCACCTTGTAGAACCGGGCGGCGTTGACCACCGGACCACCGGACTCGTTCATGTACGAGCGGGGCTTGGCCAGCGCGACCGGGACCCCGGCGAGGCGGCCCTCGACGACGTCGGAGTTGCTGCGGTGCGCCTTGAACCGCGCGCCCATCCGCTCAGCCAGCAGGTCGACGACGAGCAAGCCCGCGTTGTGCCGCGTCCCGGCGTACCGGGGCCCGGGATTGCCGAGGCCGACGACAAGAAATCTGTCGTCGGCCACGGAAGCGTTCCTGAGGGTGCCGTTACTCGGCGGCGGGCGCCTCGGCGTCGCCACCCTGGGCCGGCGCCTCGGTCCCGGCCGCGGTATCCGGCTGCTCCTCGACGATGCCGAGCTCGGCGGCGGCCTCGGCGACCTCGCCCTCGAGCTGCGCGGCGGTCGGGGCCTGCGTGATGATCAGCAGGACGGTCTCGGGGTCGACGATCAGCGAGGTGCCGCTGGGCAGCGTCACGTCCCCGGCCGTGACCTGGCTGCCGATCTCGAGGCCCTCGATGCTGACCTCGAAGCCGGTCGGCAGGTGGGTGGCCTCGGCCTCGACCGAGATCGTCGTGGCCTCCTGGTTGAGCAGGCCACCGGGGGCGATGTCGCCGACGACGATGAGCGGGACGTCGATGGTGACCTTCTCGCCCCGGCGCACGGCCAGCAGGTCGACGTGCTCGAAGTAGCCCTTGATCGGGTGGCGCTGGATCGACTTCGGGATGACCAGCTGCTCGCCGCCCTCGACGTCGAGGGTGAGCAGGACGTTCGAACCGCCGTGCCGGATGGCGTTGGCGAGCTCGCGGGCGGGCAGCGCCACGTGGCGCGGGTCGGCGCCGTGGCCGTAGATCACGGCCGGCACCTTGCCGGCGCGACGGGTACGACGCGCGCCGCCCTTGCCGAACTCGGTGCGGTTCTCGGCGGCCAGTCGAACCTCGGACACAGCAGTACTCCTTCAACAAACGTTCGTCGTCTTCACTCGTCGCGGTGCCTCGGACGCGGGACGCGCGTCGACGATCGACACCGCGTCGATCACGGATTCGCGCATGCGATCCCTCGCCGGGCAACCGCTTAACCCTACCGGCTCCACAACGGTGCTCTGTACGCAGGTCTCAGCTCGCCGCGGGGCGACCCGGATGCCCGGTATGCGGGGCTCGCCCGCGGGTACCTCGCCCCCATGGTGGAGATCGGATACACGCTGATGACCGAGCAGTCCGACCCGAAGTCGCTCGTCCGCGACGCGGTGGCGGCCGAGGAGGTCGGCTTCGACTTCGAGGTGTCGAGCGACCACTACTCCCCGTGGCTCGACAGTCAGGGCCACGCCCCCAACGCGTGGGCCCTGCTCGGGGCGGTTGCCCAGGCGACCGACCGGGTCGAGTTGATGACCTACGTGACCTGCCCGACGATGCGCTACCACCCCGCCGTGGTGGCCCAGCAGGCCGCGACGGTCGGGGTGCTGAGCGACGGCCGCTTCACCCTCGGTCTCGGTGCTGGCGAGAACCTCAACGAGCACGTCGTCGGCCGGGGCTGGCCGGGGGTGAACGTCCGGCACGAGATGCTCGGCGAAGCCGTGCAGATCATCAAGGAGCTCTTCGGCGGCGGCTACGTCAACTTCGCCGGGCAGCACTACCGGGTCGACTCGGCCAAGCTGTGGGACGTCGGCAACCCACCGCCGCGCATCGGCATCGCCGTCTCCGGCCGCCAGTCGGTCGAGCTCGCCGGCGAGTATGCGGACGCGCTGATCGCGGTCGAGCCGGAGGCGTCGTTCGGCGAGGAGTTCGACCGGCAGGGCGGGTCGGGCAAGCCCCGGATCGGGCAGCTGCCGATCAGTTACGACCCCGACCGGGACGCCGCGATCGACCGGGCCCACGACCAGTTCCGGTGGTTCGCCGGCGGCTGGAAGGTGAACGCGGAGATCCCGGGCCCGGCCGGGTTTGCCGCCGCGAGCCAGTTCGTCGGCAAGGAGGACGTCGCCGACTCGATCCCGTGCGGGTCGGATCCCGGCACGGTGGCCGACGCGGTCAAGCAGTTCGTCGGCGCCGGCTTCACGCACGTCGCGCTCGTGCAGATCGGCGGCGAGCACCAGGACGGCTTCCTGCAGTGGTCGGAGAAGGAGCTGCTGCCGGCGCTGCGGGACCTGTAGGTCAGCAGCGCGCGAGCCGGTCGGTAGCGTCTGGCAGGTGCCCGCCGCCGTCCGAGTCCGCGTCCCGGCGAAGGTCAACCTGCACCTGTCGGTGGGGCCGCTGCGCGCCGACGGCTACCACGAACTGGTCACCGTGTTCCACGCCGTCGACCTGACCGACGAGCTCGTGGCCACCCCGTCGTCCGGGCTGTCGCTGTCTGTGGCGGGCGCGGGCGTGGGCCTCGTCCCGACCGACTGGCGCAACCTCGCCTGGCGGGCCGCCGAGCTGCTGGCCCGGACCGCCGGGGTGGCACCCGACGTGCACCTCCAGCTCCGCAAGGCAATCCCGGTGGCCGGCGGGATGGCCGGCGGCTCCGCCGACGCCGCCGCCGCCCTGGTCGCCTGCGCCCGGCTCTGGGGGGTCGAGGCCGACCTGCCCGTGCTGGCCGCCGAGCTCGGCGCGGACGTCGCGTTCCCGCTCGTCGGCGGCACCGCGATCGGGACGGGCCGGGGCGAGCAGCTCACCCCGGTGCCTGCCGGCGCACTGCAGTGGGTCTTCGCCACCGCCGACTTCGGCATCTCGGCCCGGGCCGCGTACGAGGAGCTCGACCGGCTGCGCGGGGTCGGCGCCGCGCCGGCCCCCACCGGCTCGCCGGACGCCCTGCTCGCTGCGCTCGCGGCCGGCGACGTCGGGGCTGTGGGCGCTGCGCTGGCCAACGACCTGCAGCCGGCCGCGTTCGCGCTCCGTCCCGAGCTGCGTCGCACCTTCGACCTCGGGCGCGACGCCGGGGCGGTCGGGGCGGTGGTCTCCGGTTCGGGACCGACGCTCGCGTTCCTCTGCGCCGACCGGGAATCGGCCGAGCACCTGGCCGCCGTCCTGCAGATGGAAGGGCTCGGCGCGGACGCCGTCCTCGCCGCCGGGCCGGCACCCGGGGCACGGGTCGTCGGCTGATGGCGAACCTCGTCAACCTCGAGAACGTCGCCAAGGCCTACGGCACGACGGTCGTCCTGGACGGCGTCTCGCTCGGCGTCGGCGACGGCGAGCGGATCGGCATCGTCGGGCGCAACGGCGGCGGCAAGTCGACCCTGCTCAAGCTGATCATCGGCGACGAGCAGCCGGACTCCGGCCGGGTCACGCGCACCGGCGGCCTGCGGATCGCCCACGTCGACCAGCGCGGCGCGCTGCCGGCCGGGAGCACCGTGCGCGAGTACGTCGTCGGGGATGCCGCCGAGCACGAGTGGGCCGGCGACGCCGCGGTGCGCACGATCCTCAGCGGTCTCGGGCTCGCGGCCCTCGGCCTGGACGCCGACGTCGCCCGGCTCTCCGGCGGCGAGCGGCGCCGGGTGGCGATCGCGTCCGCCCTCGTCGAGCAGGCCGACCTGCTCGTGCTCGACGAGCCGACCAACCACCTCGACGTCGAGGGCATCACCTGGCTCGCCGAGCACCTGCGCGCCCGGCGGGGCGCGCTGCTCGTCGTCACCCACGACCGCTGGTTCCTCGACGTCGGTCTGCGACCAGACCTGGGAGATCGGCGACGGAACGGTCCGGCAGTTCGAGGGCGGCTACGCGGCCTACGTCCTGGCCCGGGCCGAGCGGGCCCGGCTGGCCGACGCCGCCGAGGCCCGCCGGCAGAACCTGCTGCGCAAGGAGCTGGCCTGGCTGCGCCGCGGACCGCCGGCCCGCACGTCCAAGCCGCGGTTCCGGATCGAGGCGGCCGAGGCGCTCATCGCCGACGTGCCGCCGCCGCGGTCGTCGGTGGAGTTGCGGGCGCTGGCCCAGCGGCGGCTCGGCCGGACGCGTGGTCGACCTCGAGGACGTCACCATGCGGGTCGGCGACCGGGTGCTGCTCGACCACGTGACGTGGCACGTCGGCCCGGGCGACCGCATCGGCATCATCGGCGTCAACGGCTCCGGCAAGACCCACCTGCTGCGCCTGCTGGCGGCGGAGATCCGGCCGACGTCCGGCACGGTGCGGGTCGGGCAGACCGTCCACGCGGCCCACCTGAGCCAGGAGATCCGCGAGCTACCGGACGACCTGCGGGTGCTGGAGGCCGTGAACGAGGTGCGCACGAGCGCCGAGCTGGGGGGCGTGGAGTTGTCGGCCGGGCAACTCGCCGAGCGGTTCGGCTTCGCCAACGAGCGGCAGTGGACGCCGGTCGGCGACCTGTCCGGCGGCGAGCGGCGGCGGCTGCAGCTGCTGCGCCTGCTGCTCACCCAGCCGAACCTGCTGCTGCTCGACGAGCCGACCAACGACCTCGACACCGACACCCTGGCCGCGCTGGAGGACCTGCTCGACGGCTGGCCGGGCACGCTCGTGATCGTCAGCCACGACCGGTACCTGCTCGAGCGGGTCTGCGACACGACGGTCGCGCTGCTCGGCGACGGCTCGCTGGCCGCCCTGCCCGGCGGCGTCGACGAATACCTCGCCCGGCGGGCGGCGCGGGTCGAGGCCGAGGTCGACGACCGGCGGGAGCGGCGCGGCGACACCCGGGCCGCCCGCAAGGAGCTGGCCCGGCTCGAGCGGCGGGTGGAGACCCTGCAGAAGCGGGAGGCGGCGCTGCACGACCAGCTGGCCGCGCACGCCACCGACTATGCGAAGGTCGCCGAACTCGACGCCGAGCTCCGCACCGTCGTCAGCGAGCGGGAGGCCGCCGAACAGGCCTGGCTGCTGCTCGCCGACGACGCCTGATCGGGCGCCGCACGGCCGTCAGGGGCGCGGGGCCTCGGCGGTCTCGTCGGCGGCGGCGTTGCCGGCCGTCCCGGACAGCGTCGCCAGCATCTGCCGGACGTTGGTCAGCTGCGCGTTGATCGCGTTGCGGCGCTGCGTGGCCGCGGCCAGCTCCCGCTCGGACTCGCCCCGGATGCGGTCGGCCCGCTCCATCGCGTCGGCGACGATCTGCTCGGCCTTGCGCTCGGCGTCGGCCTGCAGCTGCTGGGCCCGGCGGGCGGCCTCGGCCTGCAGCTGGTCACCCTCGGCCCGGAGCTTCGCGACCCGGTTGCGCGCGGCCTGCAGCTCCTTCTCCGACATCTCCGAGCGCTCCTGGAACGTGGCCTCGGCCTTCTCGCGGCGCTCGGCGAGCGTCTGCTCGAAGTCGGCCGCGGCCTTGGCTGCCCGCGCCCGCTGCTCCTCGTAGAGCGCCTCGGCCTCGCCGCTGCGGGCGATCGCCATCCGCTCGGCCTCGTCGGCCATCTGGTCGGCCGCGCGCTTCGCGTCCTCGACCAGCTTGGCCGCGTGCTCGTCGGCCGCACCCCGGGTCTCGCGGGCGTAGTCGTCGGCCTCGGTGCGCATCTGCGCCGCGGCCTTCTCCGCCTCCTCGAGCCGGCTGTCGACCTCGGCGACGGCCGCGTTGCGCATCTCCTCCGCCTCCTCCTCGGCCATCGCGAGGATCCGGCCGATCCGCTTGCCGAAGTCGTGGAATGTCGGCTCGGCCGGCGGGAGCGGCTTGGCCGCCGCCTTCGACTTCTCGGCCGCCGCCGCCTTCTGCAGCTCGTCGACCTTTCGCGCGAGTTGCTCGGCCCGCTCGTCCGCCGCGGCCGCGGCCTGGGTCAGCTCGGTGAGCCGCCGGTCGACCTCGAGGGGGTCGTAGCCATGGCGGACATTCTTGAAGGCGTTCGGCTGGCTCATGATTCTCCGGATACTTCGTCGGTAGTGGGTTGGATCGTGCTCACCGGCTGGGTCTGGGGCGGTGCTGGTGCGTGGTTCTGCGCGTTCGCGTAGCCCGGGGGACGTTCCGAGACCGCGAGGGCCTCGATCACGCCGGACAGATCGCCGAGTTGCTTGCTGATCTCGTCGCGGTGCGCGGACAGCACCGCGACCTCCGCACGGGCCTCGGCGAGCATCGAGCGCGCCTTGGAGCGTAGTTCGTCCGCTTCGCTGCGGGCCTCCGAGATCGTGCGGGCCGCCTCGTCCCGGGCCGAGCGACGGAGCTCCCGCGCCTCCTCGTGGGCCCGGGCCAGGTCGTCGGCGGCGCGTTCGCGCACCGCCCGGGCGCCGGTCTCGGCCTCGGTGATGCGGCGCTGGGCCCGCTGCTCGGCCGCCTGCGCGTGCTCGTCGGCCTCGGCGAGGATCTGCTCGGCGTCGTCCCCCGCTTGCTGGCGGATGACGGCGGCGTCCTCGTGGGCCTCGTCGAGCGCGGCGTTCGCCCGCGCGGCCAGGTCCTCGCGCTCGCGCAGGGACTCGGCGGCCACGGCCGCGGCGTCGGCCTCGGCCTTCGAGCGGATCGCCTCGGCCTCGGCCCGCGCCGAGCCCAGCAGTTGCTCCGCCTCGGCGCTCGCCGCTTGCCGCACCTTGTCGGCGTCGGCCTCGGCCGCGGCGAGGAGGTCGGCGATGGTCTGCTGCGTCCACGCGGTCTGCTCGCGGGCCTCGGCAAGTTCGGCCGCGACCGTCTCCCGGGTCTCCTCGAGCATCGCCTCGCTGTGCGCGCGGGCCTCGGCCAGGATGCGATCGGCCTCGCCCTTTGCCCCCGCGACCTCGCGCTCGGCGTTCTCCCGGATCTCCCGGGCGTGCGTCTGCGCCTCTTCCAGCTGGGCGGCCAGCCGGCCCTGGGCCTCGTCGGCCTGCGCCGCCAGGTACCGCTCGTGCTCGGCCCGTAGCCCGGTGAGCTCGGCCTCGTGCGCGCCGCGCTGCCCGTCGAGCTCCTGCTGCAGCTCGGCCCGGCGGCGGGCGTGCTCGGCCTCGATCTCCTCGCCCCGCCGCCGGGCCGCAGCCACGATCGCCTCAGCCTGCTCGCGCAGCACACCGGCGGCCGCCTTGCCGTTGCTCACCTCACGCTCGGCGTCCGCGCGGGCCTGCGTCAGCACGGCCTCGGCGTTCTGTTCGGCTCGCGAGAGCACCAGCGAGGCCTGCTCGAGGGCATCGGAGACGATGGCCTGGGCTTCCTCGTGCGCGGCGCGCAGGGCGGCCTCGGCGTCGGACGACTGACGGCTGCGGGCGGCGTCGTCGCCGACCTCCGCGACGCCGGTCTCGAAGTTCTGCGGGGTCATCGAACCCAGGCGCCGGCGCGGGACGGGACGCGTGCGCTGCGTCGGATCGCCCTCCGGCATCACGCCGTTCCCGGTCACGGACTCGCCCTGCATGGGCCCCATGCTCTCAGGCCCCCGGCTCTCGCGCACAGTCCCCACCTCGGGGTCCGCCTGATCGTCCACGATCATTCGCCGCCCGGCTTGAGCGGACGCGGCTTCGCCTCGAGATGCGCCAGGCCGTTCCAGGCGAGGTTCACGAGGTGCGCCGCGACCTCCTCCCGCTTCGGCTTGCGCTCCTCGAGCCACCACATTCCGGTCAGCGCGACCATGCCGACGAGCATCTGGGCGTACATGGCGGCGTGCTTGGTGCTGATGCCGCGCGTGCCGAACTCGCGGACGAGAACGTACTCGGCCTGGTTGGCGATGTCGTTGAGCAGCGAGGAGAACGCGCCGGTGCCGGTGGCCGAGGAATCGCGGGAGAGGATGCGGAAGCCGTCGGTCTCCTCCTCGATGTAGGTCAGCAGGGCCAGCGCGGCCTGCTCGGCCAGCTCGCGGGGGTGGCCGGACGACAGCGCCCGGGTCAGGCGGGCGAGCAGGTCGCTCATCTCGCGGTCGACGACCACCGCGTACAGGCCTTCCTTGCCCCCGAAGTGCTCGTAGACGACCGGCTTGCTGACGCTGCGCGCGGGCCGCGATCTCCTCGATCGAGGTGCCGTCGAAACCCTTCTCGGCGAACAGCGAGCGCCCGACCTGCACGAGCTGCTCACGGCGCTCGCGACCGGTCATCCGTACCCGGGCCCGGCCATCTGCTTCGGTCACTTGGCACCCTGCTCTTCGCGCGAGCGCTCATCGCGCATTCGCTTCGCTCCTCGCCCGCTGACGCTCGCTACGACGCTCACTCAGCCCCATCATGGTCCCATGACAACGGTGTCCGATTCCCCGACGTACGGCAGCTACCTTCGGCTGCCGGAGCTGCTGGCCTGCCAATCGCCGGCCACGGACGAGCACGACGAGCTGCTGTTCGTGATCATCCACCAGGTCTACGAGCTGTGGTTCAAGCAGATCCTGCACGAGGCGGCGCTGCTGCAGGCCCGGCTCGAGGCGGGCCACGGCACCGGGGCCCTGCACACGGCGCGGCGGATCGCGAAGATCCTCAAGACGATCGTCGGGCAGCTCGACGTGCTCGAGACGATGACCCCGCGCCAGTTCTCCTCGTTCCGCCCACAGCTGGGCTCGTCCAGCGGCTTCCAGTCCGACCAGTTCCGCGAGCTCGAGGCCGTCCTGGGCCGGCGGGACCTGCCGGCCGACGATCCGGGGACGGCCGCGGCCCTGAAGCGCCGGTCGGTGTTCGACTCGCTGCTGCGCTACCTGCACGTGACCGGGTTCGACGTGCCGGAGCCGGCCCGCGAGCGGGATCCGGCCGAACCCTGGCGCGGCGGTGACCCGGCGATCCTGGACGTGCTCGCCCTGGTCTACGCCGACGACGGCGGGCGCCGCGGCCGAGGTCTGCGAGGCGCTCGTCGACATCGACGAGGGCATCCAGGAGTGGCGTTACCGGCACGTGAAGATGGTCGAGCGGATCATCGGGGCCCGCATCGGCACCGGCGGCTCCGCCGGCGCGGAGTACCTGCGCAGCACGCTGTTCCGGCCGGCGTTCCCCGACCTGTGGGAGGTGCGCAGTGTCTGAGCCGATCCGGTCGCGGGCGGCCGCCGAGGCGGCCGACGCCACCGACCCGCTCGCCGGGGTGCGGTCCCGGTTCGCGGTGCCCGACGGCGTGATCTACCTGGACGGCAACTCGCTCGGCGCCCTCCCGGCCGCGGTGCCGCCGGCCGTCGCGGACGCGGTCGACCGGCAGTGGGGCCACGACCTGATCCGGTCCTGGAACAGCAACGGGTGGTGGACGCTGCCGACCCGCGTCGGCGACCGCATCGGCCGCGCTCGTCGGCGCGGCCCCGGGCCAGATCGTCTGCGGCGACTCGACGAGCGTGCAGCTGTTCCAGGCCCTGGTCGCGCTGGCCCGGCTGCGGCCCGGGCGGCGGACGCTCGTCACCGACGGCGCGAACTTCCCGACCGACCAGTACATCGCCGAGTCGGTGGCCCGGCTGCTCGGTCTCGACCTCGTCCGGGTGTCGCCGGCCGACGTCGGCTCGGTCCTCGGGCCGGACGTCGCGGTCGTCGCGTTCAGCGCAGTCGACTACCGCACCGGCGAGCTGTGGGACGCCGCGGCGATCACGGCGGCCGTGCACGGCGCCGGCGCCTTGATGATGTGGGACCTCGCGCACACCGCGGGTGCGTTGCCGTTCGCGCTGGACGCGGTCGGCGCCGATGCCGCAGTCGGCTGCTCGTACAAGTACCTCAACGGCGGCCCGGGCGCACCGGCCTGGATCTACCTGCCCACGCGCCACCAGGACGAGGCCGATCTGCCGCTCACCGGCTGGCAGGGGCACGCGGCGCCGTTCGCGCTCTCGCCGACCTACACGCCGGCGGCCGGCGCATGACCGGGCCCGGATCGGCACGCCGCCGGTGCTGTCCATGCAGGCGCTGGACGCCGCGCTGGACATCTTCGACCAGGCCTCGACTGGACGACGTGCGGGCCAAGTCGCTCGGGCTCACCGGACTGGCGCTGTCCCGGGCCGATGCGCTGCGGCCTCGACGGCGGTGACGCCCCGCGAGCCCGGGCGGCGCGGGTCGCAGGTGGCGCTGCAGCTGCCGCACGCGTACGAGGTGACGCAGGCGCTGATCGCCCGGGGCGTGATCGGGGACTTCCGGGCCCCGGACCTGCTGCGACTCGGCTTCGCGCCGCTGTACCTGCGCTACGTCGAGGTGTGGGACGCGATGGACGCGCTCGCCTCCGTCCTGGCCGACGAGGCGTGGCGCGACGACGCCTACTCCGTGCGCGCCGCTGTGACGTAGGGGTGCAATGAGCGCCCGCACCGCGAGCGAGCGCAGCGAGTGGGGGAGACCGGAGTCGACTCCCCGCGGATCGGATCAGACAGCGCGGAGCTTCTCGATGCGCTCCGGCTTCGGCCACCGCACGTCGGTCGCCCAGCCGAACTTCTCGAAGAACCAGATGATCCGGGCCGAGGTGTCGAGCTGGCCCGCGCAGCACCCCGTGCCGGGCGGCGGTCGGGTCGGCGTGGTGCATGTTGTGCCAGCTCTCGCCGAAGCTCAGGATCGCCAGCGGCCAGAAGTTCGCGCTCTTGTCCCGCGCCGCGAACGGCCGCTCGCCGATCGTGTGGCAGATCGAGTTGATCGACCAGGTCACGTGGTGCAGCAGGAACACCCGGACGAGCGACGCCCAGAAGAAGGCCGACAGCGCCGCGCCCCACGACAGGTGGATCGCCCCGGCGATCGCCGGCGGCAGCAGCAGCGACAGCAGCAGCCACACCGGGAAGAGCTTGTCGACGAAGCGGATGTCCTTGTCGCCCATGAGGTCAGGCGTGTACTTGTCCCGGTTGGTGTGCATCTCGTCGAACATCCAGCCGAGATGGGCCCAGAACAGCCCCTTCATCAGCGCGCCGGTGGTGTCGCCGTAACGCCACGGCGAGTGCGGGTCGCCCTCGCGGTCGCTGTACGCGTGGTGGCGCCGGTGATCGGCGACCCAGCGGATGACCGGCCCCTCGATCGCCATCGACCCGGCGATCGCCAGCCCGATCCGCAGGGCGCGGTTGGCCTTGAACGAGCCGTGGGTGAACAGCCGGTGGTAGCCGATCGTGATGCCGAGCCCGGAAACGTAGTAGAAGGCGATGAACAGCGCGAGGTCGGTCCAGCCGAATCCCCAGCCCCAGGCGACCGGGACAGCGGCGAGGAACGCGACGAACGGCACGATCACGAAGACGTAGAGCATGAACTGCTCGCCCCAGCGCTTGCCACCCTCGAAAACCGGCTTGGGGCCGCTGGTCGCCTCGGCGTTGGGACGGTCTTCGAGAATCGTCATGCGCAGGTCTTCCTGACGGGTTCGGGGGGGGTCGGAACGGGGCGGGCGTACACCCGCAGTCAAGCGGTTACGCCAGCGTAACTTACGTCCGCGTAGCCCGGAACCGCTGCTCGCCAGCGTCCGCTCAGCCGCGGGGGCCGCCCGCGCGACCCTCTAAGCTGGCGGTGGCCGTTGGGGGATGGGGTAATCGGCAGCCCGCAGGCCTTTGGAGCCTTGCAGTCTCGGTTCGAGTCCGAGTCCCCCAGCCAACAGCCGAGAGAAGGGTGCTCCGCCGCCGTGCCTGACAATCCCGCCGCCCCGGTCGCCGTGGTGGTCCTCGCTGCCGGCGAGGGCACCCGGATGAAGTCGCGGACGCCCAAGGTGCTGCACGGCTTCGCCGGCCGCTCGATGCTCGGTCACGTCCTCGCCGCGGGGGCCCCGCTGGGCGCGGCGCAGACCGTGGCCGTCGTCGGCCACCGGCGCGACGAGGTCACCGAGCACCTGGCCGAGATCGCCCCGGAGGCTGTGCCGGTGGTGCAGGCCGAGCAGAACGGCACCGGGCACGCGGTCCGGCTGGCGCTCGAGGCGGTGCCCGCGGACGCGTCCGGCGTCGTCGTCGTGGTCCCGGGGGATACCCCGCTGCTCACGCCGGAGACGCTCGCGGCCCTCGTGGGCGAGCACACCCGCGCCGCGGCGGCGGCCACGCTGCTCACCAGCGTGGTCACCGACCCGACCGGCTACGGCCGGGTGCTCCGCGGCGCCGACGGCGCGGTCGAACGGGTCGTCGAACACAAGGACGCCACCGCGGACGAGCTGGCCGTCAGCGAGATCGCGACCAGCGTCTACGCGTTCGACCACGCGTTGCTGCGCGAGGCCGTCGGGAAGCTCTCGACCGACAACGCGCAGGGCGAGGAGTACCTGCCCGACGTCGTCGGCATCCTCGGCGACGCCGGCCACCCGATCGCGGCGGTGATCGCCCCGGCCGACCAGACGGCCGGCGTCAACGACCGGGTCCAGCTCGCCGCCGCGCACCGGGTCTTCAACACCCGCCTGCTCGAGTCGCACATGCGGGCCGGGGTCACCGTCGTCGACCCGCAGACCACCTGGGTCGACGCCGACGTCGAGCTCGAGCCCGACGTCACGCTGTGGCCGGGGGTCGACCTGCACGGACTCGCGCGTCGCCGCCGGGGCCGAGATCGGCCCGCAGACCACGCTCACCGGCACCACCGTCGGCCCCGGCAGCCGGATCACCCGCGCGGTCGCGGTCGACTCCACCATCGGCGCGGACGTCACCATCGGCCCGTACGCCTACCTGCGCCCGGGCACCGTCCTCGCCGACGGCGTCCACATCGGCACCTACGTCGAGCTGAAGAAGGCCGACGTCGGCGAGGGGACGAAGATCCCCCACCTGTCCTACGTCGGCGACGCCACGATCGGCGAGCACACGAACATCGGGGCGGCCAGCGTGTTCGTCAACTACGACGGCGTCGCGAAGCACCACACGACGATCGGCAGCCATGCCCGAACCGGTGCCGACAACATGTTCGTGGCCCCCGTCAAGGTGGGCGACGGCGCGTACACCGCGGCGGGCTCGGTCATCACCCAGGACGTCCCGGCCGGAGCCATGGGGGTGGCACGCGCCCACCAGCGAAACGTGGCAGGCTGGGTGGTACGCAAGAGGCCGGGAACGCCTGCCGCAGAGGCAGCTCAGCGTTCCCTGGCCGCCGACGGCGAGGAAGGCTGAGCCGTGAGCAATCTCGAGGTGGCGGGCCGCAAGAGCCTGGTGCTGCTATCGGGTGGTGCGTACCCCGAACTCGCCGACGAGATTGCCGCCACGCTGGGGACGGAGGTCACCCCGACCACCCGCCGCCAGTTCGCCAACGGGGAGCTGTTCATCCGGCCGAACGAGTCGGTCCGGGGCACGGACGCGTTCGTGATCCAGTCGCACACGACGCCGATCAACGACTGGGTGATGGAGAGCCTGATCCTGGTCGATGCCCTCAAGCGGGCCTCGGCGAAGCGGATCACGGTGGTCGCGCCGTTCTACCCGTACTCCCGCCAGGACAAGAAGCACCGGGGCCGCGAGCCGATCTCGGCCCGGCTCATCGCCGACCTGTTCAAGACCGCCGGCGCCGACCGGTTGATGGCCGTCGACCTGCACACCGCGCAGATCCAGGGCTTCTTCGACGGCCCGGTCGACCACCTCTTCGCCCTGCCGCTGCTCGCCGACTACGTCCGCAAGAAGTACGGCACGCAGGACATCGTCGTCGTCTCCCCGGACACCGGCCGGGTCCGGACCGCCGAGCAGTGGGCCGATGCGCTGGGCGGCCTGGACATCGCCTTCGTCCACAAGACCCGTGACATCGACGCCGCCAACGAGGTCGTCGCCAACCGCGTGGTCGGTGAGGTCGCCGGGCGCTGCTGCCTGCTGATCGACGACATGATCGACACCGCGGGCTCGATCACCAAGGCCTCCGAACTGCTCTTCGACGTCGGCGCCACCGAGGTGATCATCGCGGCGACGCACGGCATCTTCTCGGGCTCGGCGACCGACCGGCTGAAGAACAGCCGGATCAGCGAGGTCGTCGTCACCAACACGCTGCCGATCACCCCCGAGCAGTCCTTCGACAAGCTGACCGTGCTCTCGATCGCGCCACTGCTCGGCAAGGCGATCCGCGAGGTCTTCGAGGACGGCTCGGTGACGAGCCTGTTCGCCGGCCGGAGCTGACCTGACTGCTGGCCTGCCGCTTGCGGCGGCTCTGCGCTGCGGGCGCTCGTCGGGCGGTGGGTTGCGGGCCCGTTGGTTGCGTTTCGCGGCCGGCCTCGGCGGCGGAACCAGTCGAAGCGGCTCAGGGGTTGGACGGGCGGTGCTCGGCCAGGCGGGCGAACGCGCCGACGTCCAGGGTCTCCCCGCGGGCGGACGGGTCGATGCCCGCGGCCCGCAGCGCCAGCTCGGCCGCGGCCGCCGAACCGGCCCACCCGGCCAGCGCCGCCCGCAGGGTCTTGCGCCGCTGCGCGAACGCGGCATCCACGACGGCGAAGACCTCCCGGCGGCTCGCCCCGGTGGTGGGCGGGTCGCGGCGGACGAGCCGGACGAGCCCGGAGTCGACGTTCGGCACCGGCCAGAACACCGCCCGGGGCACGGTCCCGGCCCGCGTCGTCTCGGCGTACCAGGCCGCCTTCACGCTCGGCACGCCGTAGGTCCGGGAACCCGGCGCCGCCGCCAGCCGCTCGGCCACCTCGGCCTGCACCATCACGAGCCCGCGCCGCAGCGACGGCACGACCTCGAGCAGGTGCAGCACCACGGGCACGGCCACGTTGTACGGCAGGTTGGCCACCAGCGCGGTCGGCGCGCCGGGCACCTCGGCCAGCCGCAGCGCGTCGGCGGTCAGCACCTCGAGCTCACCGCCGGGCACGTGGGCCGCCACGGTCGCGGGCAGGGCCGCCGCCAGCACCGGGTCGATCTCGACCGCGGTCACCGGGTGCCCGGCCTCGAGCAGCCCGAGGGTCAGCGAGCCGAGCCCCGGCCCGATCTCCAGCGCGCGCTCGCCGGGCGCCAGCTCGGCCGTGCGGACGATGCGGCGGATCGTGTTGGCGTCGTGCAGGAAGTTCTGCCCGAGGCTCTTGGTCGGACGCACGCCCAGCGAGGCGGCGAGCGTCCGGATCTCGGCCGGACCGAGCAGCGTCACGTCCCGGTCGGCGCGGGGTCCCACGCCAGCCGGTCCACGGCCAGCCGCGCGTACAGGGCGGCGCCGAGCGGCAGCGCCGACTCGTTGTAGGTTGCGAGCGGCGAGTGGTTGAACGGGGCGGTCGCCGGGTCGGCGCCGGCCGGGGTGGCCCCGAGGAACGCCATCACACCGGGGACGGCTTCGAGCACGCGGGAGAAGTCCTCCGAACCGGGGTGCGGGTTCGGCATCGCGACGACCGCCTGCGGCCCGAGCAGCTCGGCCGCGGTGCGGGCCACGAACTCCGCCTCGGCGGCGTCGTTGACCGTGACGGGGTAGAGGGTCTCCCAGTCGACCTCGGCCGTCAGGCCGTGGGCCTCGGCGATGCCGCGGCAGAGCCGGGGCGCCCGCTCGCTGATCGCCCGCTGGTTCTCGGCCGAGAAGGTGCGGACCGTGGCATCGAAGTGTGCCCGCTCCGGGATGATGTTCTGCTGCGTCCCGCCGTGGAAGTTGCCGACGGTGACGACCACCGGGTCGAAGACGTCGAACTGCCGGGTGACCATCGTCTGCAGGGCGGTGACGATCTCGGCCGCGACCGAGATCGGGTCGAGGGCCCGGTGCGGGCTCGAGCCGTGCCCGCCGGCGCCGACGACGTCGACGTGCAGCACGTCGGCGGCCGACATCATCGGCCCCGGCCGCAGCGCGAGCGCGCCGAGCGGCAGGAACGACGACGTGACGTGCAGGGCGAACGCGGCCTCGGGACGGTTGCCGGCGGCGTCGAGCAGGCCGGCCCGCAGCATGTGCGCGGCGCCGTCGAAGCCCTCCTCGCCCGGCTGGAACATGAACAGGACGTCGCCGGCCAGCTCGTCCCGCTGCGCGCAGAGCAGCCGGGCCGCCCCGACGAGCGAGGCCGTGTGCAGATCGTGCCCGCAGGCATGCATGGCCCCGTTGGTCGAGGCGAAGTCGAGCCCGGTCTGCTCGTCGACCGGCAGCGCGTCCATGTCGCCGCGCAGCAGCACCGTGCGCCCGGCCGACCGGCCGCCGCGCAGGACGGCGACGACCGAGCCGAGGCCGGCCGGCCCGGGGGTGATCTCGAGCGGCAGCCCGTCGAGCGCGGCCAGCACCTTCTGCTGAGTGCGGGGCAGCTCGAGACCGATCTCGGGTTCGCGGTGCAGGGCCCGGCGCAGCTGGACGAGGTCGTCGGTCAGCGTGCGGGCGTCGTCGAGCAGGTCCATCGCTACGACCCTAGTGCTCCCGAGCGAGGGTCAGTACCAGCCGCCCTGCGCCTGCCAGCTGGCCCACGCGCCGCACGGGGTGTTGTAGCGCGACGCGATGTAGCCCAGGCCCCACTTGATCTGCGTCTCGGCGTTGTTCTGCCAGTCCGGGCCGGCCGAGGCCATCTTCGAACCCGGCAGCGCCTGCGGGATGCCGTACGCGCCGCTCGGGTTCGCCGCGTGGACCCGCCAGCCGCTCTCGTGGTTCCAGAGCGTGACGAGGCAGTTGTACTGGTCGGTGCCCCAGCCGCGTTTCTTCAGCAGGTCGCGGGCGATCGCCTTGGCCGTGCCGGGGTCGGGGGCCGGTGCCGTCGGTGCCGACCCGGCCGTGGCCCGGGTGACCGTGACCTTCGGCTTCGTCCCGATGCGGAGCACCCGGGTGGTCGGCCTGGTCAGCGTGACGGCGCTGATCTTGGTCCGGCCGATGGCCTTGCCGTCGACGTAGATGACGGAGTACGTGACCCGCACCGAGCCGTTCTTGCCCGCGGTCACGACCTTGGTCGTGCCGACGTACAGCGCCGAGTCGCGGACCCGCTTGGTCGGGAACGGCGTCGCCTCGACCCGCTTCACCAGCTTGGTGACGACCCGCTCGATCCGGACGGTTGCCCCCGGCTCGAGCGCGGCGGCCGGGCCCGGCGTGACCCGGTCGGAGGCGTCCAGCGGGATGCCGAGGTCGTCGAGCAGCGCCCCGACCGTCGTATCGGTGGTGGTGACCTGCTCGGTCTTGCCGTCGTGGACGACGGTGACGAGCTGCGGCGTGCGGATGGCGATGTCGGTCGGCCGCAGCGGCAGGCGCCGCGACCGCGACACCGACACGAAGTCCGACGTGGTGTACCCGAGTTGCGCGAGCGCCTCGGCCACGGTCGGCGCGGTCGTCCAGACGTTGGTCAGCTTGCCGTCGACCGAGAGGTGCAGCAGCCGGCCGCGCCGCAGGACGATGCGGCTGCCGTCCTTGACGTGGGCCGACGCCGACGGCGCGACGATGTCGTGGCTGGTGAGCCGGTACCCGCGGTCGCTGAGGACCGCGCCGACGCTGCCGGCGGTGGTCTGGACGGTGCTGGCCCGGCCGTCGACGACGAGATGCACCGACTTGTCGACGGAGTTCCAGACGACAGGGGCGGCGACGAGGCCGGCCAATACGGCACCGTGCAGGCCGTACTTCACGCTACGCAGCACTGAGCGTTGCTCCTCGGGGTCTCCGGCGGGGGCGCTATCGCTGTGGTTTGTTGGTCACGGAACTGTAACGGATGGGTAAGCCGGACCGACAGAGGGCCCCCGACCCGTCCGGAAATGGGCCTTTCGACCCCCGGCACCGGCCCGTCACAGAACTCGGCCGTGGCCACCGTCAGAGGTGACCACGGCCGAGGTGGTGCCGCGCCGACCGGCGCTCAGAGATTCGCGCCGCAGACCGGCCAGGGGCTCGAGCCGCGGGCGTTGTACACCTTCGTCGCGATGGCGATCTGCTCCTCCCGCGTGGCCAGGTCGGCCCGCGGGGCGTAGGCACCGCCGCCGTTGGACAGCCAGGTCCCGTAGTCGAACTGCAGGCCGCCGTAGAAGCCGTTGCCGGTGTTGATGTGCCAGTTGCCACCGGACTCGCACTGCGCCACGGCGTCCCAGTTCAGGCCGTTGCTCGACACCTTGGGCGCCGGGCGGTGCTTCGTGCCGACCTTCTCGACCTGGGTCCGGGGCTGGCTCAGCACGACCCGCTTGAGCACCTTGCGCTGGACCCGCTTGCCGTCGACGTAGACGAGCGCGTAGGTCACCTTGGCCGAGCCTTCGCGGCCGGCGGTCAGCACCTTGGTCTGGCCCTGGTACATCGACGAGTCGCTGCGCCGGACGACCGGGTAGCTGACCGCCTCGGTCCGCGTCACCTGCTTGGTGACGACCCGCTCGACCCGGACCGCGAGGCCGGGTGTCAGCGCGGTGGTCGCCGCCGGCTTGACGCGGTCATTGCTGTCGAGGGTGATGCCGAGTTCGCGCAGCAGCGAGGCCACGTCGGCCGCGGTCGAGGTGACCTTCTGGGTCTTGTGATCGTGCACCACGGTGATCTGCTTCGGCGTGCGGAGCTCGATGTCGGTGGCGGTCAAGGGCAGGCGCTTGGACCGCGACACCGAGATGAAGTCCGAGCTCGGGTAGCCGAGGGCGGCGAGCGCCTCGGAGACGGTCGGCGCCGTCGTCCAGACGTCCTTCGCCTTGCCGTCGACCAGCAGGTGCAGCAGCCGGCCCTGCTTGAGGACGATCTTCGTGCCGTCCTTCACGTGAGAATGGAGGGACGGCGCGACGATGTCGTGTGAATCGACGTGGTAGCCGGCGTCCTTCAGCACCCCGGCGACGTCACTCGCGGAGGTGTCGATCTTCTTGGTCTGTCCGTCGACCACCAGGGTGACCGGCGTTCCGTTGGCGGCCGTGGCGAAGGCGGCGGTGCCACCCACGACTCCGGCCAGTACCGCACCGTAGAGGCCGTACTTGACGCTGCGACGCACTAGTTGAACTCCCATCGTTGTCGCACGCTTCGCGTACTCATTCGTCGACTGACGCTAACCACAGCAAGCAGCCTCGTCCAAATCCGGGAGGATCGCTTGGCGCCGGATGCCCACTTCGCCCGACGTTACGTTCGCTGTGTGCTTGCCGGCCGTCTCGGTAGCTGAATCGCCTTTCAGGAAGGCAAAGCCGGTTCTCGTTGACCATGCGCGGGGCCAGCGTTTCCGGGGGTCACAGGCAGGTAACGACGGTGCTTCCCCGGCGGTAACCGGCGGCCTTTCCCGGCGCGCACGCTTGCAATTGCAAGCGCGTGCAAGCAGACCGTTGTGTCCTCAACCACGAGGGGCCCCGACGGCGTGTCGGCCGGTTCGTCAGCCCGCGGCCGGGAGGCCGAACACGCGCGCTCCGGTCGCCGTGATCGCCGCGCACAGGGCCTCGACATCGTGCCCGCCCGCCGCGGCAAGGCCGCGCACGGTGAGCGGCAGCAGCCGCGGCGCGTTCGGCCGGCCGCGGAACGGATGCGGGGTCAGGAACGGCGCGTCCGTCTCGACCAGGACCTGATCGATCGGAGCCACGGCCGCGGCCTCGCGCAGGGCCGGCGCGTTCTTGAACGTGACGACGCCGGGGAAGGACAGGACGTACCCGGCCGCAGCGCACTCGCGGGCCATCGCCGCATCACCGGAGAAGGCGTGGAAGACGACCCGGTCGGGCGGGCCCTCCTCGCGCAGGATCCGCAGCACGTCGTCGTGCGCGTCCCGATCGTGGATCATCAGCGGCTTGCCCAGCCGCTTGGCGAGATCGATGTGCCGGCGGAAGTGCTCCTGCTGCGCAGCCGGCGCGGTGCGGTCCCAGTAGTAGTCGAGCCCGGTCTCGCCGATCGCGACCACCTTCGGCTGCGCCGCCAGCCGCTCCAGCTCCGCATACCCGGCGTCGTCCAGCCCGCCGATCTCGGTCGGGTGCACCGCGACCGCCGCGTACACGTCCGGATGCTCGGCGGCCGCCCCCACGCACCAGCGCGACGACGTGATGGTGTCCCCGACCGTGATCGCCGCAACCACGCCAACCGCCCGCGCCTCGGCCATGACGCCCGCCACGAACTCGCGCGACGGCTCGACGCCCGCCCGCTGCGCCATCGCGTCCAAGTGCGCGTGGGCGTCGAAGATCGGCGCGACGCCGGGAGTGAAACCGTCGGTGGGCGGCAAGTTCTCTCCCGGCGCCGCGTCACTCGGCGGCAAGGCGGCCGAGCTCCTCGTCGACGATCGCCGGATCCAGCTTGGTGAAGACCGGGGTCGGCGCCGCGAGCGGGCGGCCGACGTCGATCGGCACCGACTCCCAGCGCGCCCCGGTCTCGTAGTCGCCGGTCAGCACCGAGTACGACGGCGACCCGACGGCGGTCCGCTCGTCCAGCTCGACGAGGTCGGGCATCCCGGCCCACCGCTCCGTCCCGCGCAGCATCGCGTGCACCCTGGTCGACGAGGACGGCAGGAAGGGCGTGAGCAGCGTCTTCGCGTCGTCCACGACCTGGAGCGCGACATGTAGGACGGACGCCATCCGCTCCGGGTCGGTGTTCTTGAGCTTCCACGGCTCCATGTCGGACAGGTACTTGTTCGCGGTACCGACGACGCTCATGGCCTCGCCGATCGCGGCCTTCTGGCGCGAGCGGGCCAGCAGGTCGCCGACCGTGCCGAACGCGGCGCGCGACGACTCGAGCAGGGCCTGGTCGGCGTCGGTGAGCGCGCCCGGCGCCGGGATCGCGCCGAGGTTCTTCGCGGTCATCGAGATCGTCCGGTTGACCAGGTTGCCCCACCCGGCGACGAGCTCGTCGTTGTTGCGCCGGACGAACTCGGCCCAGGTGAAGTCGGTGTCCTGGTTCTCCGGCCCGGCCACGGCCAGGTAGTAGCGCAGCGCGTCGGCGTCGTAGCGGGAGAGCATGTCGCCGACGTAGATGACGACGCCGCGCGAGGACGAGAACTTCCGCCCCTCCATGGTGAGGAACTCGCTCGACACCACTTCGTACGGCCGGTTGAGCGCGCCGAGGTCGCCCGGCCGGCCGCCCTTCGCGCCGATCCCCGAGTAGCCGAACAGCATCGCCGGCCAGATCTCGGAGTGGAAGACGATGTTGTCCTTGCCCATGAAGTAGAAGCTGCGGGAGTCGGCGTCCTGCCACCAGGGCCGCCAGGCGTCCGGGTCGCCGGTGAGCTTGGCCCACTGGATCGACGCCGACAGGTACCCGATGACGGCGTCGAACCAGACGTAGATCTTCTTGTCCGGACGATCGCGCCAGTCGGGCAGCGGCACCGGCACGCCCCACTCGAGGTCGCGAGTGATCGCCCGCGGCTTGAGGTCGTCGAGCAGGTTGAGGCTGAACTTCTGGACGTTCGGCCGCCAGTGGTCCTGCTTCTGCAGCCACTCGCCCAGCACCTCGGCGAAGGCCGGCAGGTCGAGGAAGAAATGCTCGGTCTCGACGAAGGTCGGCGTCTCGCCGTTGATCCGGCTGCGCGGGTTGATGAGGTCGATCGGGTCGAGCTGGTTGCCGCAGTTGTCACACTGGTCACCCCGCGCGCTGGGGTAGCCGCAGATCGGGCAGGTGCCCTCGATGTAGCGGTCGGGCAGGGTGCGGCCGGTCGACGGGCTGATCGCGCCGAGCTGGGTGCGCGGGAAGACGTAGCCGTTGGCGAGCAGGCCGAGGAACAGCTGCTGGGTGACCTCGTAGTGGTTCGTCGTGGTGGTCCGGGTGAAGAGGTCGTAGGAGAGCCCGAGCTGCTGCAGGTCCTTGGCGATCACCAGGGAGTTGCGGTCGGCCAGCTCGCGGGGGGTGACGCCCTCGTTGTCGGCCTGCACCTGGATCGGCGTGCCGTGCTCGTCGGTGCCGCTGACCATGAGCACCTTCTTGCCGGCCATCCGCTGGTAGCGGCTGAAGACGTCGGACGGGACGCCGAAGCCGGCGACGTGCCCGATGTGGCGCGGGCCGTTGGCGTAGGGCCAGGCGACAGCGGTCAGGATGTGCTCGGTGCTCACTTCACCAGCGTAGTGAGCGCGAGTCAGGGCGACGGAGGCGTCCAGGCCACCATCTTCTGGATGGGCCGGGCCGCGAGCTTCGGCGAGACGATGCGGGCCAGCGTGTTGCGCAGGCCGATGCCGAGCGGGTTCTCGGTCTGGGTCACCCGCGCGGCCCGCAGCGCCGTCTTCACGAACCTCTCGGTGCGCGGGCGGCGCTGCGCGTCGTAGGCGGCCAGCCCGGCGTCGACGTCGCCGGCCCGCACGAGCGCGGCCAGGGTGACCGCGTCCTCCAGGGCCTGGCAGGCGCCCTGCCCCAGATTCGGGGTCTGCGCGTGCGCCGCATCGCCGAGGAGCGCGACCCGGCCGCGGGCGAACGGCGGCAACGGCGTCGCGAGGTAGTACATGTCGTGCCGCAGCACGGCGCCGGCCGGCGTGGCCTCGACGACGGCCCGGATCGGCGCGTGCCAGTCGCCGAAGCGGCGCAGCACCTCGGCGTGCTCGTCCGGGGTGCGCTGCCCTTCGGGCAGGTTCGCGGTGCCGAACCAGTACACCCGGCCGTCGCGCAGGCGGGTGAGCCCGAACTCGCTGCCGCGGCCCCACGTCTCGCCCATCTCGTTCAGCTCGAACGGGTCGGCGGTGACGCCCCGCCACGCGGTGAACCCGGCGTACCGCGCGCCCGGGTGCTCGGGGCGGAGCTGCGCGCGGATCCGGCTGTTCAGCCCGTCGGCCGCCACGACCAGGTCGGCCCGTTCGGTTCCGCCGGTGTGCCGGACCGTCCCGTCCTCGTCGACCGACTCGACCGTGGTGCCGGGCCGCAGCGCGCCGGAGGGCAGCGCCTGGACCAGCTTGTCGTGCAGCTCGGCCCGGTGGACCAGCAGCACGTCGAACGGGACGGAGACGTCGGCCATGTGCGAGAGCCAGCGCCCGTCCGGGCGGCGCGCCCCGCCGGCCGGGGTCGCCGCCGCGTCCCGGATGTCCGGCCACACACCGAGCGCGTCCAGTGCCCGCAGCGCGTTGGCCCACAGCGAGATGCCGGCGCCGATGGCGGTCGAGCCGGTCGCGCGCTCGAGCACGGAGACGTCCCACCCGGCCCGGCTCAGGGCGATCCCGCTCGCCAGCCCACCGATGCCGCCGCCGACCACGATCGCGCGCATGATCAAACCGTAGCCCGCCGTGAGTGGTCAGTTTCGCACTGAGTGGTCAGACGTAACTGACCACTCGGGTCCGGACTGACCACTCACGTGGGCGACCCGCGCTTCGCGGCGACGACGGCGTCGAACACGACGCGCTTCGGCACGCCCCGGGTCCGGGCCACCTCGGCGATCGCCTCCTTGCGCGACTCGCCGGCCGCCTCCCGCGCCGCCACCTCGTCGACCAGCGCACCGGCCTCCGGGGCGGAACTCGCCGGCGCCCCGCCGACGACGAGCGTGATCTCGCCGCGTACCTCCCCCTGGGCGGCCCAGGCCGCGAGCTCGGCGAGGGGCCCGCGGCGGATCTCCTCGTGGGTCTTGGTGAGCTCGCGGCACACCGCCGCCGGACGGTCGCCCCCGAAGGCCGCGGCCAGGTCGGCCAGCGCCGCGGCGACCCGGTGCGGGGCCTCGAACAGGACGAGGGTGCGCGGCTCGGCGGCCAGCGCGGCCAGGGTCCGGCGCCGCTCCCCGCCCTTGCGCGGCAGGAACCCCTCGAAGCAGAACCGGTCGACCGGCAGGCCGGAGACCGCGAGCGCGGTCGTCACCGCCGACGGCCCGGGCAGCGACGTGATCGGCACGCCGGCCTCGATCGCGGCGGCCACCAGCCGGTAGCCCGGATCGGACACCGAGGGCATCCCCGCGTCGGTCACGACCAGGACATCCTGACCGGCCTGCAGGGCCTCGATCAGCTGCGGCACCCGCCCGGCCTCGTTGGCGTCGAAGAAGGAGACGACCCGTCCCGCAGGCGTGACGCCCAGGTCGGCGCAGAGCCGGCGCAGCCGCCGGGTGTCCTCGGCGGCGATGACGGCGACGGTGGCCAGCGCGGACCGCAGCCGCTGCGAGGCGTCGTCGGGCCGGCCGAGCGGGGTCGCCGCCAGCAACACCCGCCCCTGCGCGCTCACGGCAACGACGGTAGCGACCCCTCGTGTCTCTAGTATCTGACGGGTGACCGCGACGCTCGAGGCCGCCGGCCGGCCCCCGGCCGACGACGCGGGCGACACCGTCACCGACGACGCTCCGCCCGAGCCGCCGCAGCCGGTCCGGCCGGTCCCGGCCGCGCTCGCCCCGTGGCGCGACCCGCACCCGTGGCTCGGCTGGCTCGGCACGCTGGTCATCGCCGTCCTCGCCGGCTTCACCCGGTTCTGGGCCCTCGGCTTCCCGCCCGGCAAGAACCTCTCGCCGGTCGACGGCAAGAACTTCGACGAGGTCTACTACGCGACCGAGGCCCAGGAGATCCTGCGCTACGGCTACGAGGACAACCGCGGCTACATGTTCATCGTGCATCCGCCGCTGGGCAAGTGGCTGATCGCGTCGTCGGAGTGGCTGCAGGGCGTCTTCACCGGCAACCACGGCTCCGAGGCCTACCTGGCGAACTCGATGGGCTGGCGCGTGGCGCCGGCGGTCTTCGGCTGCCTGGGCGTCGTCATGATCGCGCGCACCGTGCGCCGGATGATGCACTCGAACCTCTTCGGCTTCATCGCCGGCCTGCTGATGGCCCTCGAAGGCATGTCGCTCGTCCTGGCCCGCACCGCGATCCTCGACATCTTCCTGCAGACCTTCGTCATCGCCGGCTTCGCCGCCCTCGTCCTCGACCGCGACAAGATGCGCGCACGGCTGGCCGGGCTGATCGCCGACGGCGCCGACCTGACCGACGGCGCGCCGTCACTGGGCCCGCGGCCGTGGCGGCTCGTCGCCGGCGTCCTGCTCGGCCTGGCCTGCGCGGTCAAGTGGACGGGGCTGTCGTTCTTCGTCCTCTTCGCGCTGATGTCGCTGATCTGGGACCGCGCGGCGCTGAAGTCCGCCGGCGTGCGCCGGCCCACCGGCAACTGGTTCCGGCGGGCGGTGCTGCCGGGCATCGGCTCGCTGGCCGTCGCCCCGGTCGCGGCCTACCTGCTCACCTACCTCGGCTGGTTCACCGGCGAGAACGGTTGGAACCGGCACTGGGCCGACAGCCACGGCACGTCCGCCCACCTGCACCTGCTGGGCATCAGCGTCCCGTTCAACTGGGGCTGGCTGCCCGGGCCGATCCGGTCCCTCGGCTCGTACACGCTCGACGCCTACCGCTTCCACGAGGGGCTGGACAGCGGGCACGCGTACGCGTCGAGCCCGTGGAGCTGGCTCGTCCTCGGCCGGCCGGTGGACTTCTACTACAACGGCAGCGGGACCAACTGCGGCTCGTCGAGCTGCTCGCGCGAGGTGCTGCTGCTCGGCACGCCGCTGATGTGGTGGGCGTTCATCCCGATGCTGCTCTGGCTGGCCTGGCACTGGGCGACCACGCGGGACTGGCGGGCCGCCACGGTGTGGGTGGCGTTCGCGGCCGGTTGGCTGGTCTGGTTCCAGGATCTGAAGCGGACGATGTTCCTCTTCTACATGGCGCCGCTCGTCCCGTTCCTCATCATCGGGCTGACGCTGGCGTTGGGGACGATGCTCGGCCCGGCCCTGCCGGCCCGTCCGGTGCGCCGGTTCGAGGAGGACTTCGGCGAGCCGTTCCCGTCCCCGCAGGAGGAGCGCTTCGAGCGCGCGCTCCGGCGGCGGTACTGGGGGCTGGCCGGGATCAGCATCTACCTCGCCCTGGTGATCGCCGACTTCGCTTGGATGTGGCCGATCTTCACCGGCGGCCAGCTCACCTACAATGAGTGGCACCTCCATATGTGGCTGCCCTCCTGGGTCTGACCGGCCGTTCGGTACGGCCAACACGCTCCTGGGTATGACGGCGGCATAGTCCTGATCATCGCCGAGGAGGCTCCCTGATGAGTTGGTCCGCCAAGCTCCGCCGTGCACCGCAGCGTGCCGTGACCGGCGCGTTCATCCTGAACAGCGGGGTGGGCAAGCTCGGCGCTGACGACGAGACGGCCAAGCACCTGCACGGCACGGCCTGCGGCACGTACCCGTTCCTGGGCAAGGTCCAGCCCGCGCTGTTCGTGAAGGGGCTCGCCGTCGGCGAGATCGCGCTCGGCTCGGTGATCCTGCTGCCGATCGTCCCGACCGCGGTCGCCGGCGCCGCCCTCGTCGGCTTCTCCGGCGCCCTGCTCAACATGTACTGGCGCACGCCCGGCATGCACGAGGCCGGCGATCCCCGGCCCACCCCGCAGGGCACCGGCGTGGCCAAGGACGTGTGGATGTTCGGCATCGGGACGAGCCTGCTCGCCGACGCGCTGCTCGAGCCGGCCCACGACAAGAAGCTCGAGATCGAGGCGACCGTCTCGCAGAGGCGGGCCGCGAAGTCGCGCCGGGCCGACCGCTTGGCGAACAAGCAGGCCACCCGGGCCGGTGCCAAGGCGGCCAAGCAGGCGGTCGAGTCGCAGGCGGCGTCGGCGAAGCAGGCCCAGCAGTCGGCGACCAAGGCCGCGAAGAAGGCGGCCGAGAAGGCGGCGGCGAAGGCACAGAAGCGGGCGGCGAAGGCGGCCGATGTCGCCGGCAAGCGGCTGGCCGAGGTGCGGGCCGAGTTCGTCCCGGTTGCGGCCGAGAAGGCCAAGCACGCCCGCGAGGCCGCCAAGGACTGGGCCGACGAATACGGCCCCGTCGCCGCCGAAAAGGCCAAGCACGCCCGCGAGGCCGCCAAGGACTGGGCCGACGAATACGGCCCCGTCGCCGCCGAGAAGGCCAAGCACGCACGCGAGGCCGCGCGCGCGGCCGGGCAGAAGGCGCGGGAGCGCGTCGCCGGCTGACGCAAGCACGACGCGTAGCCGCATCGGGCCCGGGAGCGATTCGCTCCCGGGCCCGATGCGTCCGTTCGACCTATGGCGACCCGGTGGCTGCGTGGGTTGAATGAGACGTCGATCAGGCCCTCCGGAGGTGCTCGTGTTCTACCCGCTGACCGTCCGCGACTTCCTCGACCGCGCCGTGCACGTCTACCCCGATCGCGTCGCCGTCGTCGACGAGCCGGATCAGCCCGCACCCACCCTCGGCGAGCTGACCTACCGCCGACTCGGCGACAACGCCCGGGCCCAGGCCGCCAAGCTGGATCGGCTCGGGGTGCCGGTCGGTGGAAGGGTCGCCTTCATCTCCCAGAACTCGGCCCGCCTGCTCACGTCCTTCTTCGGGGTCTCCGGCTACGGCCGCGTCCTCGTCCCGATCAACTTCCGGCTCAGCGCGGCCGAGATCGAGTACATCGTCGGCCACTCGGGAGCCGAGGTCGTGTACTGCGACCCCGAACAGAAGCACGTCCTGGACGCGCTCGATGTGCCGCACAAGTTCCTGCTCGGCGACGACGACGACCTCTACCTCCCCGGCGTCGACCCCAAGCCGTGGGACGAGCCGGACGAGGGCGCAACGGCCACGATCAACTACACGTCGGGCACGACCGCCCGCCCGAAGGGCGTGCAGCTCACCCACCGCAACAACTGGCTCAACGCCACCGTGTTCGGGCTGCACACGACGATCAGCGACCGCGACGTCTACCTGCACACGCTGCCGATGTTCCACGCGAACGGCTGGGGCATGCCGTTCGGCATCACCGGGGTCGGCGCGCGGCACGTCGTGCTGCGCAAGGTCGACGGCGGCGAGATCCTGCGCCGGATCGACCGGCACGGCGTGACGATCATGTGCGCGGCCCCGGCGGTCATCTCGGCCGCCCTCGACGCCGCTGCCACCTGGGACGGCGAGATCCCCGGCCGCGACCGGGTCCGCATCATCGCCGCCGGCGCGCCGCCCCCGACCCGCACGATCGAGCGGGTGCTGGACGAGCTCGGCTGGGAGTTCATCCAGATCTACGGGCTGACCGAGACCTCGCCGCTCGTCACCATCAACCGCCAGCGGGCCGAGTGGGACGACCTGTCGACCAACGAGCGCGCGCGCAACCTCGGCCGGGCCGGCGCGCCGGCGCTGGGCGTCCGGGTCGAGATCGACCCCGACGGCGAGGTGCTCACCGCGTCGAACCACAACCTCGACGGCTACTGGCAGCAGCCGGGCGCGACCGAGCAGGCGCAGCGCGGCGGCTGGTTCCACACCGGCGACGGCGGGCACCTGGACGACGACGGGTACCTAGTGATCTCCGACCGGAAGAAGGACGTGATCATCTCCGGCGGCGAGAACGTCTCCTCGATCGAGGTCGAGGACGCGCTGATGTCGCACGACGCCGTCCGGGAGGTCGCGGTGATCGGCATCCCGGACGACAAGTGGGGCGAGCTCGTGACCGCCCTGATCGTCTCCGACGGTTCCGCCGTCACCGCCGAGGAGCTGATCGCACACTGCCGGCAGGGCCTGGCCGGCTACAAGTGCCCGAAGCGGATCGACTTCGTCGACGCCCTGCCCCGCACGGCCACCGGCAAGTTGCAGAAGTTCAAGCTCCGGGAGAATTTCTGGCAGGGCTTCGAGCGTCAGGTCAACTGACGCCGGCGGACGTCCACCCGCTCGAGCACCGGCGCGAGCCAGCGGTCCACCGCCAGCGCGACGGCGAGCACCACTGCGATCGACACCGCGACCGCGCCGATCGTGTCGGTGGCGTAGTGGTAGAAGTGGCGGACCAGGCCGAGCGCGGCGAGCAGCGTCCACGCCGTCAGGACGACGACGACGGTGAGCCGGGCCACCAGCCCCGCCGTCACCTGTGCCCCGATGATCAGCAGCACGACCGCCGCCGAGGCGACGCCGGTCTCGTGGCCGCTGGGGAACGCCCCGCTCGTCGCGCCGGCGAGGCTGCCGCCGTGGTACACGAACGGGCCCATCAGCCGCCCGACGGCCGGTTTCAGGAGCAGCTCGGTGACCAGTTCGGCGAGCAGCGGGCCGGCGACGGCCAGCACCGCGAGCCCCCACCGCCGCCGTAGCGCCGCACCGACGGCGATCACCACCAGCAGGCAGATCGTCAGGACGGGCTCACTCAGCAGGATCAACGCGTCGGCCGCGCCCCGGCCGAGGTGGTGATACGCGGAATGGAGCGCCCAGTTGTCGAATGCGGTGATGCCCGCGTGGTAGCTGATGGCGCTGAGCCACGCGACCACCGCTGCCGAGACCACGATCGCGATCAGCGCAGCAGCCCGCCATCGGGGCGCGATCAGCGGTGCGGGCACCGGCCCATGATCCCAGAGGCGTTCGGAACCCGGCACTTGGCAAAATAGTATGCGCACAGATAATCTGTCCGCATACGATCGGAACCGAAGGAGACGCACCATGTGGGAGTACGAGCACCGGGTCGAGACGAGCGCGCCGGCCGCGACGGTGTGGCAGCACTGGTCGGACATGGCGTCCTGGCCGACCTGGAACGCGGGCATCGCCGCCCTGCAGGTGGACGGCCCGTTCGCCGCCGGCACGACGTTCACGATGACGCCGCCGGACGGCGATCCGATCCCGATGCAGCTCACCGCGGTCGAGCCGGGCCGCGAGTTCGTCGACGAGATGGACGGCGGCGACTTCGTCGTCCGGACCGTCCACCGCCTCGAGCCGCTCGGCACCGGGGGCACCGCCGTCGTCTACCGCACCGAGATCTCCGGGCCGGCCGCCGGCCAGGTCGGCCCCGAACTCGGCCCGGCGATCACCGCCGACTTCCCGGAGGTCCTGAGCGCGCTCGTGGCCCGCGCCGAGGCCTGACGCGTGGCCACCGATCCGGAGCGCAGCCCCGGCTTCCTGCTCTGGCACGTCACGCTGCGCTGGCAGCGCGAGGTCGTGGCCGCCCTCGCGCCGCTCGATCTCACGCACGTGCAGTTCGTCCTGCTCGCCTCGACCTGGTGGCTCAACCAGAACGGGGCCGACCCCAACCAACTGACGCTCGCCCGGCACGCCGGGACGGACGTCAAGATGACCTCCCAGGTGCTCGGCAAGCTCGAGGCGAAGGGGCTGGTCCGGCGGGAGGTGGACGCGGCCGACACCCGGGCCAAGCGGCTGCGGGTCACGCCGCGCGGGGCGGCGCTCGCCCGGCGGGGCATCGACGTGGTCGAGCGCACCGATTCCGCGTTCTTCTCCCGGCTGGCCCAGCCAGACGCGATGATCGAGCAGTTGCGCACGCTGGCCGCACCCGACGACTGACGCGGGAGAGGACGCCCATGACCGAGCACGGCCGACACGAGGCGCCGGAGGAAGAGCCCGCGCCGGTATCCCGCATGTCCTTCCTGGGCGAGTTGCGGGATGCGATCTCCCTGCGCACGTTCCTGCTCGTGGCCGGCGTGCTCGCGCTGCAGTTGGGCTTCATCCTCAGCTACATCGGCGCCTTCCATGCCCCGAAGCCGCGCAACATCTCCGTCGTGGTCGCGGCCCCGGCCTCGGCGGCGAACTCCGTCATCGGCCGGCTCGACGGCCTGCCGTCGTCACCGCTGAAGGCGCGGGCCGCGGCCGACGCCGGCTCAGCCAAGCAGGCCGTCACCGATGGCCGGGCCAGCGCCGCGCTCGTCGTCGATCCGAACGGGACGCAGGACACGCTGTACGTCGCCTCAGGCGGGGGCACCGCGGTGGTGACGGCCGTGCAGGAGGTACTGACCCGCGTCGAAGCCGCGCAGCAGCGGACGCTCTCCGTGCAGGACGCGGTGCCGCTGCAGCCCGGCGACGGCCGCGGGTTGTCGGGGTTCTACCTCGTCACCGGCTGGACGGTCGGCGGGTATCTCGTCGCCTCCCTGCTCGGCGTGGCCAAGGGGGCCCGGCCGGCGACCGGGCGGCGGGCGGTGATCCGGCTGGTGTCGGTGATCCCGTACTCGATCGTTTCCGGCTTCGGCGGGGCGCTCATCGTCGACCAGGCGCTGGGGGCGCTCACCGGCCACTTCGTCGCCCTGTGGTGGCTGGGCGCGCTGCTCGTGTTCGCGGCCGCGGCCGTGACGATGGCGCTGCAGGTGCTCCTCGGCGTCCTCGGCATCGGGGTCACCGTCCTGGTCTTCGTCGTCCTCGGCAACCCCTCGGCCGGAGGCGCCTACCAGCCGTCCCTGCTGCCGCCGTTCTGGCGGGCCCTGAGCGGGGCGCTGCCGAACGGCGCCGGCACCGACAGCGTCCGCCGGATCGTCTACTTCGGCGGGCACGGCATCGGCACCCACCTCGTGGTCATCGCGGCCTACGCGCTCGCCGGGACGGCCGTCGCCATTGCCGCGTCGACGATGCGCACGCGCCGCGCGACGTCACCGGCCTCGGCCGGCTGACGTCAACCGGCGTCCTCCACCGGGGCCGAGCCGGCGAGGTGGGCGAGGTAGTCGCCGAGCAGCTTCTCGATGCGCGCCTCGATCGAGTGCGCGAGCGTTGCGGTCGCCGAGTCCATGGCGAGCGTGCGGAACCGCAGCAGCATGGTGACCAGCTCCTCGACCCGGACATCGGTGAGCGGCTGGTCGAGCTGCATGGTGGCGGCGACGTGCCGCGCGCCAGCCTCCACGAGCAGGCGGCTGATCTCGTCGAGCATCGGCGCGAGCCGCTCGTGCAGGGCGACGACCTCGGCCATCGCCATGCCGTGGCTGCGCATCTCGGCGAAGGCCTGCAGCAGCTCGGGCCGGTGCACGATCGCCTTGGTGCCGTGCAACTCGACCAGCTTGTCCGCGATCAGCCGTTCGAGGCTGGCCGGGTCGCCCGCGAGCTCACGGACCTCTCGCAGCGTCATCGTGGTCGCCTGGTCGGCCGCCCAGGGGCGGACGAGCCGCTCCAGCCCGAGCACGTCGGAGAGGTCGTTGCCCTGCTCCCAGGCGGTGAGCAGCTCAACGATGTGGGCGCTCGTGTACCCGCGGTCGAGCATCGACGTGATGATCTTCAGCCGGGCCAGGTGCGACTCGTCGAAGAGGGCGACCCGGCCGACCCGTCGCGGCGGGTGGAGCAGGCCGCGTTCCTGGTAGGCCCGGACGTTGCGGGTCGTCGTCCCGGCCGCGCGGGCCAGGTCGTCGATCCGGTACTGCTGGCCGTTGCGGGGCCGGCCGCCGGGTGGCGGGACATGGGCCGAGCGCAGCAACTGCGCCACCGCGGCCTCGATGGCGGCCCGGGGCTTGCGGGCGGCCTGCCCGGGCGCGCGGCGCAGGGCGTCGAGCACCGACTCGATGCTCGGTTCCCGGCTGCGGCCGGCGGCGCGGGGCACCGGCCTCACCCCGCCAGCTCGTAGTCGGCGAGTCGCAGTTCCTTCATCTGGCGAAGGTACTGAGTGGCGAAGCCCGGATACATCGACGGGTTGTAGCCGTCCGCGGTCAGGTACCAGCTGGAGCAGCCGGAGTTCCACGTCGTGCGCCGCAGCCGCCGCTGGATGCGCTGGTTGTAGCGGTCCTGCACGTCGGCGCGCACGTCGAGGTAGCGCAGGTCGCGGTCGAGGACGGTGCGGATGCCGCGCACGGCGTAGTCGAGCTGGGCCTCCATGTAGACCAGGGCCGAGTTGTGCCCGGGCCCGGAGTTGGGCCCGAACGTGAAGAACAGGTTGGGGTAGCCGTGGACGTTCGCGCTCTTGTACGCGTGCGCGCCGTGCCTCCAGTCGTCGGCGAGCAGCCGGCCGCCGACGCCGGCGATCGGGAACGGCGTGCCGGTCTTGTGCACGTCGAAGCCGGTGGCGAACACGATGCAGTCGACCTGGTGCTCGATCCCCTCGCTGGTGCGGATGCCGGCCGGGCTGAGCGTCGCGATCGGCCAGGTGATCAGCTTGCAGTTGCCGGCCTGCAGCGCCGGGTAGTAGTCGCTCGACATGAGCAGCCGCTTGCATCCGGCCCGGAAGTCAGGGGTCAGTTGGCGCCGCAGCCACGGGTCACGCACCTGCCGGTGCAGGTGGGCCCGCGCCACGCGCTGCACCGCCGTCGTCACCGGTGAATCCCACACGAGCCCGGTGGCCATCGCCTCGTGCCCGAGGAAGAGCGCGCTGCGGGCTGCGCGCTGGGTGACCGGCGCGGCCGCGAACAGGTGACGCACGGCGGCGGGCGTCCGGTAGTCCAGGCGCGGCAGCACCCAGCCCGGGGTGCGCTGGAAGACCTTGACCGACCCGGCCGTCCGCACGAGTTCCGGGATGATCTGGACGGCGCTGGCGCCGGTCCCGATGACCGCGACCCGCTTGCCGCTGAAGTCGTAGCCGTGGTCCCACCGGGCGCTGTGGATCTTGTGTCCGGCGTAGGTGTCGAGGCCGCGGATGTCCGGGAGGCTGGCGTCGGACAGCGGGCCCTGCGCGGCGACGACGGTACGCGCCTCGACCGGCTCGCCCCGACCGGTGTGCAGGCGCCAGACGCCGCGGGCGGCGTCGAACTGCAGCCGGTCGACCTCGGCGTCGAACCGGACGAAGCGGTGCAGCCCGTGCTCGTCGTACATGCGCTGGATGTACCGGAGGATCTCGCCGCTGCCGGAGTACCCGCGCGACCACGTCGGGTTCTGCGCGAAGGAGTAGGAGTACAGCAGTGAGGGGATGTCGCAGGCCGCGCCGGGGTACGTGTTGTCGCGCCAGGTGCCACCGACGGCCGAACCCCGTTCGAGGACGACGAGGTCGTTGACCCCGGCCTGCAGCAGCCGGATGGCCGCGCCGAGGCCGGCGAACCCGGCCCCGACGATCGCCGTGGTGTGGACCGAGGGGGTCACGCGGCCGGCTCGTAGGTCAGTTCGCGGACCCACGTCGGGATGCCCGGCAGCAGCCTGGCCGGGTAGCGCTCGCTCATCCAGACCATGCTGTTGGCCAGCAGGTGGTACGGGTGATCCGGGTTCACCACCATCGCTGCGTGCCACTTGAGCACCTGGTAGAGCGGCAGCCGCCGGGCGGCGCCGCGCTCGCCGAGCTTGGCGAAGCGCCCCATCGCGACGTACAGGCGCTCGGGCTGCAGCCCCATCGCGACGATGTTGTTGCGCATCCGGTTGAGCAGCGGGATGTACATCGCGGCGCCGACGATCAGTCCGGGCGAGGCGACGTTGCCGACGAAGTCGATCGCGAGCCTGCGGGCGCGGGCGTGGCCGAGCAGCGACAGCACCTCGAAGTCGACCGCGAGGTGCCGCGACTCGTCGGAGTTGATCTTCTCGAAGACCTGGTGGCAGACCGGGTCGTGCACCTCGTCCAGCAGGAACTTCAGCAGCGCCCCGTCGAGGGCGACCTCGAGCATCGGGATCACCGTGCCGAGCACCGACAGCGGCATGTCGTCGGCGTACCGGTCGAGCCACTCGATCGCGAGCCGGATGTTGACGTTGGGCTCGGGCAGCTCGCCGTCGGTGAGCATGCCCCAGCGCTTCATCAGCGCGAGTTCGGCGTTCGCGTGCCGCTGCTCCTCGGCATGGAAGTAGCGGTAGATCTCGGCGAGGGTGGGTGTCGGCGCCTTCTTGACCATGGCCGCGAAGCCGCGGGCGCCGACGTTCTCGATCCAGGTGAGGTCGGCCATGAAGGCCTTGAGCTTGGGGCGGAACTCGTCGCTGATCGTCTCCGCACCCGGCGCCTCCCAGTCGATGTCGGCCAGCGCCCACTGCCGGTCCTTGATCTTCACGAGCATCTGCTCGAGGTCCATCGCGTCTCCCTACTTGGGCAGGATGCGGCCGAGCAGGCCGGTGGCCCGGGTGTACGACGCGGGCGCGAGCCGCTTGGTGTGCCAGAGCGCCTTGGCGTCGAGTTGCGGAACGACGTGCAGCGCGCCGCGGTCGTGCGCGTCGAGGCAGCCGCGCGCGACACGGTTCGGCGACATGCCGACCAGGCGCATGACCTGCGCGGCCATGCCGGTGGCCGTCCCGCTGATCCGGCCGGCCTCGACGATGTTGGTCTTGACGAACGTCGGGCACAGGACGCTCACGTGGACGCCGGAGCCGGCGAGCTCGGCCGCGAGCGTCTGCGAGAGCGCGAGGACGCCGGCCTTACTGACGTTGTACGGCGCCATGCGCGGGGCGGCGGCGAAGCTGGCCGCCGAGGCGACGTTGATGATGCCGCCGTGGCCGGCCTCGCGCAGGATGGGCGTGAAGACGTGGCAGCCGTGGATGACGCCCCAGAGGTTGATGCCGAGCGTCCACTTCCAGTCGTCGAGCGTTGTCTCGCCGACCGGCCGCCCGCCCGCCCCGACACCGGCATTGTTGATCACGAGGGTCGGCGCCCCGGCGAACCACGACCGGGCCTCGTCGGCCAGCGCCTGGACGTCGTCGATCGACGCGACGTCGCAGCGCACCGCGACCGCCTTGCCGCCCTGGTCGAGGATCGCGCCGGCGGTCCGGTGGGCGGCCGGCTCGTCGATGTCGCTGCAGACGACGCTGCCGCCCCGGGCCGCGAGCTCGACGGCGAAGGCCCGCCCGATGCCGCTGCCGGCGCCGGTGACCACGGCCCGGGCGTCGTGGCTGCGCCGGGGGCCCGCCCCGATCACGCGTTGATCCGAGTCATCGCATCAATACACCAGCGACTGTGCCATCTGTCAATGGCAAGGTCGTCGGCCGGCTACGCGAGGTGGTCGCCGAGGGGTCCGACCTCCCAGCCCTGCGCGCGGCAGTGCTCGACGAGGCCGGGCAGGGCGGCGAGCGCTGCGCGCCACGATCCGGGGGCCGACGTGATGTCCGAGTCGTGCAGCAACACCACGCCTCCGGCCTGCAGCCGCGATCGCAGCCGGCCGAGGATCGACCCGGCATCGGCGCCCGCGGCCCAGTCCTGGCCGTCCGCAGTCCACAGCACGGGCCGGAGCCCGCAGCGCCGCGCCGCCAGCAGGCCGGCGCCCGTGACGATGCCGTTCGGCGGTCGCCAGTACGCCGGGGTCACGCCACAGGTGCGGCGGATGCACCCGACCGTGCGCTCGACATCGGCCCGCACCCGCCACGGCGCGCGAAGCAGGTGCGGGCGGTGTCGCCAGCCGTGCGCGGCCACCTCATGGCCCTCGTCGACGATCCGCCGGCCGAGGTGAGGCGCCCGCTCCAACTGGGCACCGAGGACGAAGAAGGTGGCGCGCACCCCCAGCGTCGAGAGTGCGTCGAGGAATGCCGGGGTGGACGCCGGATCCGGCCCGTCGTCGAAGGTGAGGGCGACGTGCCGGGCGGCCGTCGATCCGCTCAGGCACGGCACGAGGTGCCGGTGGACGGGCGGGATCGTCAGCACCGACGGGAGCAGGTGCCCGGCCGCCACGGCCGCGCCGGCCGCAAGGTAGGTCGTGGATCGCACCGCTCAGCCGAACCGGTCCAGGAGGGCCCGGTACAGGCGGGGGGCCGTCGCGCGCATCGCCGGGGCGGCCCCCAGCCAGCGCGGCATCATCCGGTGGGGGCGGCCGTGCTCGACGGCGTCGATCACGGCTTCGGCGACCTCGGCCACGGCCAGTTGCCGCGGGAACTGCCGGCCGTACGGCTCACCTCGCCGCTCGAAGAACTCCGTCTCCACCCCGCCGGGCGAGACGACCGAGACGCCCAGACCGGAGCGCGCATGCTCGGCCCGCAGGCTCTCGGCGTAGATGAGCAGCGCCGCCTTGGTCGCGGCGTAGACCGCCTCCTCGCGCACACCGGTCCAGCCGGCCACCGATGCGAGGTAGACGAAGTGGCCCCGATGCCGCTGCACCATGCCCGGCAGCAGGGCCTGACTGAGCCGCATCGGCGCCCGGACGTTGAGGTCGATCAGCTCGTCGAGGCGGTTCGGCGGCATAGCCGCGGTCGGCCCCTTCCACCCGCGTCCCGCGCAGTGCACCACGACGTCGACCCGGCCGTGCACCGCCTCGGCCGCAGCGGCGAGTTCCTCAGCCGCGCCGGGCCGGGTGAGGTCCGCCATGAGCGCCTTCCCGCCGACCTCCGAGCCCACGGCGGCGAGGCGGGCCTCGTCCCGCCCGGCGACGATCACGGCGGCGCCGCGACCGGCGGCCGCGGCGGCACACGCGGCCCCGATACCGCCGCTGCCACCGGTCACGAGCACTACCGCATCGGCGAGGTCCACACCGAGATCGTTGCCGGGCGAGCCGGATGGGGGCAAGCCCGCCGAAATTCCGTCCACCGTCGCGACGTTTCTGGCAGGGTGGATCTCGGTGCTCCGTGACGGGGAACGGGAGCCTGATGCGCGGAGGGGTGCATGGTCGACGCGCCGGTTCGGTCCGGGGTCAACGGGACGCCCAGGTCGGTGTCGTCCAACGGGGTGCAACTCCCCTTCGACGACCGGACGTTCGCGCGCCAGCACGAATCGCCGCCGTGGCCGGCCGGTCGCGACACGATCCGCGACTCGTTCCGGCGCGACGGCTACGTGCTGCTGCGCGGCCTGCTCGATCCCGAGGTGGTGCGCGGCCTGCGCGCGGACTACTTCGCGCTGTTCGACGCCCGCATGCTGGCTCCGGGCACGACCCCGCGCGACGGCATCTTCTCCGGCGAGGTGCCACCGGGCCTGCCCGACTACGGCACGGCCGGGCACCCGGCGTACGACTTCGTCCGCAGCGAGCGCTTCGACGCCTTCACCCGCACACCGGTGCTGGCCGAGGTCGCCACGGCCCTCGTCGGCGGGCCGGTCGAGCTGCTGCCCCGGCGCATCCTGCGGCACTACGACCGCTCGGCCCGCAAGGCGTCGCGCGCCCACGTCGACTACGACTACATGGACCGCGGTAGCGACGACCTGGTGACCGCCTGGGTGCCCCTCGGCGACTGCCCGGTCGAGTGCGGGGGGATCCTCTACCTCGAGCGGTCCCACGAGATCGCGCCGGCCCAGCTCGAGCCCCTGCGCGACCACACGGACCGGCCGCACGACCGCCGCCCGATCAGCCACGACCTCGGCCGCACCGCCCGCGAGCTCGGCGGTCGCTGGTTGTGGACGGACTTCCGGGCGGGCGACGTCGTGCTGCACTCCCCGCACCTCGTGCACGCCACCTTGGACAACACGAGCGACGCCATGCGGCTCTCCGCGGACCTGCGATTCCGCCGCCGGGACGCCGCCGCCGACGATCGGTGGAACGGTGACTGGTCAGCCGACGACGGATTCTGAGCCGGCCGCGGTCCCGGCGGCCCGCATCGTCTTCGGGGCGGAGGACCGGGCCGAGATCGCCGATCGGGTCGACCAGGCGCTGCGCACCGGCGCCCTCACCCTGGGGGCGAACACCCGCGAGTTCGAGGCCGCGTTCGCCCGCGCCCACGACGCGGAGTTCGCCGTCGCCGTGGCCAGCGGCACGGCCGCGCTGGAGATCGTGCTGCGGGCCGTCGGTGTCGCCGGGCGCGAGGTCATAGTGCCGGCGAACACCTTCGCGGCGACCGCATTCGCGGTCCTGGGCGCAGGTGGTGTCCCGGTCTTCGCCGACATCGACCCGGCCACGGCCGCGCTCGACGTCGCGTCGGTCCGGGCCGTGCTTTCCGAGCGGACCGCGGCAGTCGTGGTCGTGCACATCGGCGGCCTGATCTCGCCCGCGGTACCGGCGCTCGAACGCCTGTGCTCCGACCGGGGCATCGCCCTCGTCGAGGACGCCGCGCACGCGCACGGCTGCCGGTTGGGCGACCGGTTCGCCGGGTCGTTCGGCGTGGCCGGCACCTTCTCGTTCTACCCGACCAAGGTGATCACGAGCGGCGAGGGCGGCATGATCGTCACCTCGGACGAGCGGCTGCGCGACGAGGCCCGGTCCTACCGCGACCAGGGGAAGGCGAGCTTCCTCGACAACCGGCACACGCACCTCGGCTACGCGTGGCGGATGAGCGAGCTGCACGCGGCGGTCGGGCTCGTCCAGCTGCGCCACCTCGACCGGTTCATCGCGGTCCGGCAGCGGGTGGCCCGTCGCTACACCGAGGCGCTGGCCGGCACGCCGCTGCTGACGCCGCTGCCTCCGCCGTCCGGGCTGCACAGCAACGTCTACAAGTTCCCGGTACTGCTGGCCGCCGGGCTGGAGCGGGCGACGCTGAAGGCGCAGGTGCGGGAGCGGTTCGCCGTGTCGCTGTCCGGCGAGGTGTACGAGACGCCGCTGCACCGCCAGCCCGTCTTCGAGCACCTCGGCCGCGGCCCGCTGCCCGGGGCCGAGCACTTCTGCCGGCGGCACGTGTGCCTGCCGGTCCATTCGGACATGACCGAGGACGAGGTGGAGCGCGTGCTCGCCGCCGTGCTCGAGGTGGCCGCCGACCTCGAGGGCCGTTGATGCACGCCCTGCTGCTGTCCGGCTCGCTCGGCATGGGCCACGACGTGATGGCCGAGGCCTGCGCGGCGTCGCTCGAACAGCGGGGTTGGACGACGGAGATCTTGGACTCCATGCGGCTGCTGGGCGACCGGTCGGGCGGGCTCGGCGAGCGGGTGTTCCGCTCGCTGCTCGCCCTGCCCGGGGTTTACGACGCCTTCCACTTCGAGCAGCTACGTCCCGGGGGCCGGCTGGCCCGCGTGGCCGAGCGGGCGTCGTCGAAGTACCTCGTCCCCGCGCTGGCGGCCGAGCTGGACCGCCGCCGGACCGACCTGCTGGTCTCGGTGTTCGCCACCGGGTCGGCCGCCGCGAGCCGGCTCAAGCCGAGCTATCCCGGCCTGCGGACGGCGGTGTTCTGCACCGATGTGTGCCCGCACTGGATGTGGGTGCACGAGAACACCGATCTCTACCTGGTGACGTCGACGACCGGGCGCGCGTTCGTGCGCCGCTTCCACCCGCGGGCCGAGGTGGCGGTCGTCCCCGCCCCGGCCCGCCCCCCGTTCTACGCCGCCCCCGACCGGGCGGCCGCGCGGGCCGAGCTGGGGATCCCGCCGGGCGCGCGCTGCGCCCTGCTGATGGCCGGCTCCTGGGGGATGGGGCCGCTGGTGGAATCGGCCCGGGCGCTCACCGGCGCCGGCATCCACGTGCTCGCGGTGGCCGGGCGCAATGCGGCGCTCGAGGCGTCGCTGCGGGCGGCGGCAGCTGACGAACCGGCCCTGCTCGCGTTCGGCTTCACCGAGCGGGTGCCGACCCTGATGGCGGCCGCGGACCTGGTGATCACCACGTCGGGCGACACCTGTACCGAGGCCCGGGTGATCGGCCGGCCGCTGCTGCTGCTCGACGTCGTGCCCGGGCACGGCCGGGAGAACCTCCAGCAGGAGCTCGAGCGCGGCGACGCCGACGTCGCGCCGCAGGACCCGGACGGCCTGTGCCGTGCCGCGCTGGCCGGCCTCGAACGCTCGGGCACCGCACCGTCGGGCCGCCCGGCGGGCAGCGCGCAGGGCTGGGAGCAGGCGTTCGGCGCCGCGCTCGCGACCCTCGACCTGGCCGGCGCCGCAGACCGCGGCTGAGCGAGCCGGGTCCAGGCCATGGCCTCCCGCCTCTACATCGGGCTGGTGGCCGCCGTCCTCGGCGCCGCCTGCTACGGGGCCGCGCCGGCCGTGCAGGCGGTGGCCGCCCGGCAGCAGCCGCCGGGCGGTGGCGCCGGGCTGGCGTTGACCGTGCGCCTCGCCCGGCGGCCGCTCTGGTTGCTCGGCCTGGGCGGGGAGGTCCTCGGGTTCGTGCTGGAGGCGTTCGCGCTCGCCCGCGCACCGACGACGCTGGTGGCGCCGGTGATGGCCGCCGACCTGATCGTCTTCGTCGGGCTGGCGTCGATGCTGGTGGGTGAGCGGCTGGCTCCCCGCGGGGCGGCCGGGATCGCGGTGATGGTCGGCGGGATCGCGCTGCTGGCGATCGCCTTCGCCGGCCGCAGTGGCCTGGGCCGGCCCGCGGACGACGCGCAGCTGTGGACGTTCCTCGGCCTGGCGGTTCTCGTGGTCGGCGCCGCGGCGCTCGCCGGGAACCGGGCGCTCGCCCGCGGCCGGGCTTCGCTGGCCGCCGGGGCCTTCAGCCTCGCCGCCGGCTCGGCGTACGGCCTGGCGACGATGACGACGCGCCAGGTCGGCCGGACCTTCTCGGCGCACGCGCCGCTGCACCTGCTCGCCACGCCGACCCCGTACGTCCTGGGTGGCTGTTCGGTGCTGGCGATCACCATGCTCCAGCGCGCGCTGCAGGCCGGTCCCCTGCTCGGCTACCCGGTGACCAGCGTCGTATCGTCGATCGTTCCCGTGGTGCTCGGGGCGGCCTTGCTGGACGATCCCGTGCCGGTCGGCGCGGCCCGCGTCGGGTTCGTCGCCGCGCTCGGCCTGGTGGTCGCCGGGGTCGTGCTGCTGGGCGCCGAGCGGGCCCGGGCCGAGTGATCGTCGGAGCGGACGGACTCAGCCGCGGGTCGCGCTCCAGCTCCCGCCGCCGCTGCCCGCGACGGTGTAAGTGCCCGACATCGAATCGCCGGAGACCGTGCCGGTATACGTGATCTCGGCCGACCCGACCGTCCCGAAGGTGATCTTGGAGCCATTGACGTTGCCGTTGAGCGCGAGCGTGTCCGACGGTTCCGATAGCGTGATCGTCCCGCTCAGCGCGCCCCCCTTCTGCTGCCACGAGAGGTGGAACGTGCCGCTGAAAGCGCCGCTGTAGGTGCCGTGCCACGCGCCGGACAGGCCGGCCGGCGCCGCGCTCGAGGTCGTCGGGGTGCCGGGCGTCGATGCGGGCACGGACGCGGGCGGCGGACTGGACGACGTGACGGCGGACGTCTGCGGGGCAGCCGGCGGTGACGATGTCGACCCGCCCCCGCCACTGCTGCTGCAGGAGGTCAGCAGCGCCGCGGCCAGCACGAGCGCCGCGGGCCCGACCATCGGAGTACGCAGTGACACGGCCATGGCGACCCCTTCGACGGCCGGGTGGATCAGGCCACTCAAGCCGCCGGCACGACCGGGCGCATCCGTAGCGATTACGTACCCGGGCGGATGCGTAGTGACTACGGATCCGGGCCCGGCGCGCGCGGGGGACGATTCGGCGTGCCTGCACGCCGCCGCCGAGGCAGATTTTCAGCCCGGGCCGATACGTTACGCGGCATGGACAGCCGGTGGCCGTTCATCGGCCGGGCGGCCGAGCGCGCGCGCATCGACGATCTGCTGCGGGCGGGCACCGGGCTGTTGCTCGTGGGCGAGCCCGGGATCGGCAAGTCCGCGCTCGTTCGGCACGCCGCGGAGGCGCACCCGGATCTCGCGCCGGTGCACGTCGTCGGCCACGCCGTCTCGAACGGGGCGCCTTACGAGGCCTTCGCCGCGGCGTTGACCGCCGCTGATCGCGAACTGCTCCCGGCCGAGGTCGCCCGCCGCGTGCGCGACACCTTCGATCGGCCGACCACGCTGCTCGTCGTCGACGACGCCGACCGGCTCGACGAACGCTCGGCGCAGGTGTTGCTCCTCCTGGCCACCGGAGGCACGGTCGTCGTGCACGCGACGGCCCAAGACGGACAACTGCCGCCCGCCATCGACCGGCTGTGGCGCGAGGGATGGTGCGAGCGGATGCAGCTCGGCGGGCTGCGCGAGGACGAGGTGTGCGACCTGATCGAAATGGCCCTGGCCGCGCCGGTTCAACGCGAGGCCGCCCTCGCGTTCGCGCGCCGTGCACAGGGCAATCCGCTCGTCCTGCGCGAGCTGGTCCGAGCCGCGGTCGGGTCGGGCGCGCTCGCACGGCACGACCGCGGTTGGCGGCTCGTCGGCGACCCGCCGGTGAGCCCGGGCGTGCGGGAGCTGATCCGGGGCCGCATGGACGGCCTACCCGCGACGCAGCGCGGCGCGCTGGAGGCGATCGCCGCCGGCGAGCCGCTGCCGCTGCCGCTCGCCGGCGAACTGGTCGGCGAGGCCGGTCTCGACGCACTTGACGCCGCGCGGCTCGTCGCGGTCCGGTCGGGGCTGGGCGGGCTGGAAGTGACGACGGCGCACCCGTTGGTGGGCGAGGTGCTGCGGGCCGATCTCCCGCCCCTGCGCCTGCACCGGTTGCGCCTGTCACTGGCGAACAAGCTGGAGTCCACCGAACGGCCCTCGGCCCATGACCTCGTCCGCGCGGCGCTCTGGCGCCTCGACAGCGACGGGCACGCCGACCCGGAACGCCTGCTCATCGCCGCGCGGGCGGCGCGCGCACTGAGCCTCGACACCGCCGAGCGACTCGCGCGCACCGCGCACGAGATCACGGGCTCGCTGCAGGCGACCGTGCTGCTGGCCGAGATCCTCACCCACACCGGGCGGGCGGCGGAGGCGAACGCGCTCACGCGCGCGTTGCCGCCGGAGACGCTGCTGGCCCACGATCGCGAGGCGCTCGTCTACTGCGCCGCCGTCGGCGAGGGGCTGCTGGCGGGTGATCCCGCCGGCGGCGCCGACGTCGTCGGGCGCGTGCTCGCCGGTGATCCGGAGGCAAGCGACCGGCTGCGGGCGCTCTACGCCTCCCTGCTGGCGTTCGGGGCTCGATCGGCCGACGCACTCGCCGTCGCCGAACCGCTCATCGCCGCGCCGGCGACCCCACCGGAGGCCCGGGCGCTGGCCGCCGTCGGCGCGGTCGGCGCCGAGTACTGGCTCGGGCACAGCCGGCGGGCAGTGGCGCTGGCCGACGCGGTCACGCCGACGGCCATGAACGTGCGCGATGAGCTGCCGTTCGCGGCGTCCGCACTGGAATTGATCGCGATCTGCGCGCTGCTGGACGAGGCCGACCTCGACCGGGCCGAGGCGCGGGCGCACGCGCTGCGGGCGCAGGCGGCCGCTGATCATGACGAGTTCGCGGCACCGCGGGCTGAGTACTGCTTGGCCCGGGTCGAGCTGGTGCGCGGCCGGGTGGCGGTGGCGCGGCGCGGCTTCGAGCGGGCGTTGGCGGCCCTGGGACCCTTCGACCAGCTGTCCCTTCGCCACGTGAGCTCGATGCTCGCCCGGGCGGCGGCGGTACTCGGCGACGTGCCCGGCGCGCGCGCCGTGTTGGCCGCGTGCGCGGACGCCCCGCTGATGCCCACCTACGAGCCGGAGTTCGAACTGGCCGTCGCGGCCGTCCTCGCCGCCGAGCTACGCATGGACGAGGCCGCTGACCGCGCGGCCTGGGCTGCGGGCGTCGCCGCCGACCGCGCGCAATGGAACGTTGCGATCGCCGGCTACCACGACGCCGCGCGCTACGGTGCGGCCCGCACGATCCGGCTGGCGATGCGCGACGCCGTGCCGCACCAGGACGGGATCTTCGCCTGGAGCCTGTTCGATCATGTGACCGCGCTGGCCGCGCGGGATGCCGACGCGCTCGACGAGGTGGCGCGCCGCTTCGAGGCGCACGGAACCGCGCTGCTCGCCGCCGAGGCCTCCGCGGAGGCGGCACTGGCGCACACTGCCGACGGTCGCCCGCGGCTGGCGCGAGCCAGCGCCACGCGGTCGGCGGCGCTACGGGCGCGCTGCGAAGGCGCGGTCTCGCCCTGGCTCGCCGGGGCCGCCGTGGCCGTGCCGTTGACGGCGCGGGAACGACAGGTGGCCGCGCTGGCCGCCGACCACCACGCGGACGCCGACATCGCTGCTCGCCTGGGGATCTCGGTGCGCACCGTGCAGACCCACCTCGCCCGCGCGTACGACAAGCTCGGCATCAGCACGCGCGCCCGGCTGGCCGACACCCTGCGGGCCGGCCCTGGACACTGAGTCGGGCCGGCGTGGATTGCCGGGGCCGGATGGTGAGCCGACCGGCCGTTTCCTGTCACTTCCGTGACGATGTGGTGGCCACCGGTGCCGTCGGGCCGCCAGGCGCCTACGTTCGGCTGGTGCGGAAATGGTTGCTCGCAGTCTGCATCACGTTGGCGGCCGCAGTGGTGAGCGCGCTATTCGTGCTGGGCCGACCTGGATCCGTCGACGGGTTCGGCGCGCAGGACGACCTCGATCTCGCCGTGGACGACGACGAGGATGCGCCCGACTTCCGGTGATCGCGCAGCCGATCGCCACGGAACTGTCATCGTTCACACACCGGTTCGTCAATCCGGGTCCGGACGCTGGAGTTCGTGGGGTTTCTACGACCAGCTGGGGTGAGTTGGATGCCGATGGCCGGCCAATTGGGCATAAACGACGCGTTCCTCAGCCGGGAGACACGCACCCGTCGAGGGCGGCCTCGCGTGGTGACGACCGCCGCCGAGACTCCGGTCCCGGCCGAGGAGACGTTGGCCTGCGGGGACGACGGCTCCGCGGTGGTCCTCGTGAGCACCGAGGGCGGGCGTTGCCAGCTGTACCAGTACCGGCGCGCGGGCGCGGTGGTCGCCGAGGCGCCCACTTTGCGGTTGCTGGCCGAACTGATCGGGCCCACCAGCTGACGCTCGGCAGTGGGCGGAGCGGCCCGGGCTTCGGCTACCGGGGTCGCAGGGCAGGGTAGTCAGCGCGTCGCTTCGGGGTCGCGGACAGTGAGCCGGTTCCGTCCGGGACTTCGATCGGGCGACCGCTGATGTTGAAGCGGACTGCGTCGACGTAGGGCGAGGCGGTAATCGTGTACACGATCTGGGCAACCGCCTCGGCCTGCTTGTCGCCGCCGACCGCGCCGAATTCGGTGTTCAGGTCGACGGTGGCGACGTTGCCGGAGACGTCCAGCGAGAGCAGATGGGTGCCGGGCGGGATGGCGCTGGTGATGCTGGCTCGCGCGTCGCGGTCGGTGGGGCCGTCGAGGAGGCTGCGCATCGCTTCGGCCGGCACGTTGGCGCCGACGACGTGACGCGTGACCGGGATGAGCCGACCCGCTCGCAGCAGGTAGATCTGGGCCGTCGGGCCCCGCGGAACATCGCTGGCACCCGCGGATTCGCTCACCGACATGAGCCCGAAGGGGACGTCGGAGTCGCGGACGTGATGTACCTGCCCCGTGTCCGGCGTGCAGCCGGCCATCAGGGCTGCGATCAACGCCACGAGCGGCCAACGCGGTCGACGCGCGGTCATGGCATCCACCGGGGCAGCTCGACGGTGAAGCGCGCGCCACCGCCAGGAGCGTCGGACACGGTGATGGTGCCGCCGTGCTGGCTGACGTGCTGCCGGACGAGCGCGAGTCCGAGGCCGGTTCCGGTGCGCGATCCGCGGGCGGCGGCCCGGCCGCGGGTGAACCGGTCGAAGATCCTCTCCCGGTCCTCGACCGGAATGCCGGGCCCGGCGTCGTCGACGCAGATGGTGACGCGGTCGGCGGCCACCTGGAAACCGACGCGGGTGGCGCCCCCGGCGTAGGCCGCGGCGTTGTCGAGCAGGTTGGCCAGCACCTGTTCCAACTTGCGCTTGTCGGCCAGCACGAAGGCCTCCAGAGCATCAGCGCCCAACTCGGCCCGAACGCCGGCATATCTCGGCCGCTCGAGCAGGTTCAGGAGCAGCTGCCCGAGCCGGACGGGTTCGCGTTCGTCGTCGGCATCGCTGCGCGACATCTCCAGCAGGTCGTCCACGAGCCGGGAGAAACGGGCAGCTTCGGCCGTGAGCAGGGTAAGCGCGTCCCGCCCGGCCGCGGACAACTCGCCGCTACGGGCGCTCAGCACGCTCAGCGCGGTGGACAGGGTGGTGAGCGGCGAACGTAGTTCGTGGCTGACGTCGGCGGTGAACCGGGCGTCCCGATCGATGCGGGCGGCGAGAGTGTCCACCATCTGGTTGAAGTTGCGGACCAGCTGGGCCAGCTCGGTGTCCCGGGAGACCGGCAGCCGCAGCGCCAACTCCCCGGCAGTGATGCGCTGGGTGGCGTGGCCGAGCTGCCGCAATGGCGCGGTGAGACGGCGGCTGACCAGGTAGCCGACGAGAGCGCCGGCGATGGTGGCCGCGGACGCGGCGATGATCAGCACTGTGGTGAGGACGTCACGGGTGCGGCGCAGGGGGGATTGATCGAAGAACTGGAAGTACGCGCTGTGCGCCCCACGCAGCGGGACGCCGACGACCAGGCTGGGCTTGCCCGTGATGTCGAGCCATTGCCAGACGACGTTCCCGGCCAAGGTGTTCCGGCGGATGCTGTCGGGCACCGTGTTGCGGGAGATCAGCAGCGAGGATGAATACCAGCGCCCGCCGGTGTAGATGACCGCATCGCTACCGGCCGGGGTGGTGAGGCTGTCGAGGATGGCGGGCACGTCCGGGTTGACGGCCTGCAGCTGGTCGCGGGCCAGGGCGGCGTTGAGGTACGACTGGCGCTGCGCGTCGCGCTCGTGCTGACCGGTCAGCAGGTTCAGCGTGAACCAATCGCCACTGATCGCCAGACCCACCGACAGCAAGAGCGCGCCCAGGGCGAACGTGGCGGTGATGCGCACCGCCAGGCTGGTGCGCGGAAGACGCCAGCGTCTTCTCACGCGTCGATCTTGTAGCCGAAGCCGCGGACGGTGAGCAACCGGCGTGGGTGAGCGGAATCCTCCTCGATCTTGGCCCGCAGGCGGCGGATGTGGACATCGACGATCCGCCCGTCGGCGAAGTAGTCGTAGTCCCAAACCCGCTCGAGCAGCTGCTCGCGGCTGAACACCCGGCCCGGCGCGGAGGCAAGCTCGAGCAGGAGCCGGAATTCGGTCTTGGTCAGGTGCACCGGCCGACCGGCCAGCAGCACCTCGCCGCGGTCGGGACGAATCGTGATGTCACCGGCCACAATTTCCCTGGGCTGGTCGGCGACCGGGCGCTGGCGACGACGCAGCGCTCGCAGGCGCGCAGCGAGTTCGGGGACGTCGAACGGCTTACGGATGTAGTCGTCGGCGCCGGCCTCCAGACCGGCGACGACGTCGTGGCTGTCCCCGCGGGCGGAGATGATCAGCACCGGCAGGTCGCTGGTACGTCGGATCTGCCGGCAGCACTCGAACCCGTCCATCCCGGGCAGCATCAGGTCCAGCACCACGACGTCGGGGGCTGCGTCTCGCAGGCAGGCGAGGGCGGTCTCCCCGTCCGGCGCCTCGCTCACCTGGTAACCCCGGTCTTCCAACCCGATGCGCAGCGACACACGAATGCCGTCGTCGTCGTCCACGATGAGAACCGAGTCAGGCATGCTGCCATGGTCCCTGATCGGACCCGCGTTCACACCTCTGCCAGCGTCGCGAGCAGTAGCTGACGACCGGGCGAGGACGCAACCGCGACGTCCACCCCTGACACAAGATCGCGTCCGGCCGCGAGGCACTCGGCTACCGCGCGCACCCCGGCCGGGCTGGCGCCGGTCAAGCCGGTCAGGTCGAGAGCCAGCCCGCGGGGTGCTTCGTCCAATGCTCTACGGCAGCAGCTTGCCAATTCCCCGGCGGCCGCAGCGTCGAGCCGGCCGCTCACGACCAGGCAGGCGCGCCCGTCCCCATCGACTCCGGCATCTCGAACCTCAGCGCCTGATTCCCCGCCTTGATTCATCGCAGACCGTTCCACCCTCCCGAGGCTGCTCTCGGGTCGTGTCGATCTCCGGGCCAGTTCGTTGCGATTTCGTGACGGTTTCCCGTCGCCGTCGAGGTGCATCCGCCGCGGGCCCACTACGCCTTCCGGCGCCGCCCATCGTGCCCGGCCCCTGCTCCGATCCGCTACGGCTGGTTGACCCAGGTCGGGAAGCGCTCCTGGATCCGGCGCTCCACCATGTCGAGCTGGTCCTGGCTCAGGCTCGCCGTGTGCTCGGCGAGCCACGCGTCGACCTCCTCCTCGCTGTTCATCTCGTTCAGCGCGTCCAGCCACGCGTCGGTCGCCGAGTTCGAGAGCTCGTGGCTGACCTCGGCCGTCCCGTCGTAGCCGATGCCGTCCTGGCGCTGGTTCACCCCGGTCTGCGCGTAGTACTCCGGGCTGCCCGCTTCGTTGAGGTCCATGTAGCGGCAGGCCATGAAGTAGATGTCGGCGCCCTGCACATCGGCGTCGGCGAAGATGCCGCTGCACTTGGCCGGGTCGTGCCAGCCCTGCTCGCCGCATTCGTCACTGGTGCACAACAGCTGGTCGCCCTGGGGTTCCTTGAAGACCATGCCCGCCGGCGGGTCGAACGTCTGCCCGACCGGCGAGACGCTGTAGTTCTGGGCCCACTTGTAGCCCTCGACGACCTGATTCGGCTCCGCGCTGGCGATCGCGTCCCGGGCGGCCGAGGAGTCCACGAACAGCTTCAGGTTCTCCGTGAAGAACAGCAGTCGGCTGCCCTGGGGGACGAGCGCGTAGGCAGGCTTGGAGCCCGGGTTCCACGACCCGTGGGCATACAACAACACCTCCGGCATTGCCGCTCCGATCGCTCCGGGCCGCGCACCGCGGCCGCCTCCAACCCCGTAGAGACGATCTTCACAGAGTTCACGCACGGCGGTGGCAACTGTGCACCTTCGGGCATCGCCGGACCCGGCTGTCAGCCGTTTCCGGTGAGCCAGAACCGCTGTCGGCGGGTCCGCCTGTTCGCCACCAGGCCGGCCCGGACTTCTACGTCTGCCCGGCCTGCGGTGCGACACTGAGCCCGAGGCCGGGGGCCGCCGAAGCAAAGCGAGGGATCATGAGCGCGTCTCGCACTTCTGTCGAGGACGAATTCGCTCGGCCGTCGGAGTGCTGGCCGCCTCTTCGGCGGCCCACTTCGCTGGATCGGGAACCGACTGCCCTGACCGGAGCAGGACAAGGTGACCGCGACGCCCGGCGCCCCGGTCACCGACGCCGGGCCGACGCCGCCAGGACGGCCCGCGGCGAGAAGGCCCGGGCATGCGCGAGATCCACGACCGCGTCCGCGGGCTCGCCCGGGCGCGGCGGCGCCGGCGCCGTCAGCAGGACGGTGGTCATGGCCGCCGCGGCGACGACCAGGAAGATCGGGTAGACGAGCGCGGCGACCGACGCGGTACCGACGGCGGCCAGGCAGAGCCCGTTGCCGACGACATCGGTCGACCACGACAGCCGCGACTCGAGGTCGGGGCGATGCCGGGCGTCGCGGAGCGTGGGCCAGAGCGCGACCGTGGCGCAGGTGGCGGCGCAGATCGCCGCGCCGCCGTCGGTGAGCGGCCCGAACTGCCACAGCGCCACCCCCGCGACCGCGGCGAGGCCCAGGTAGGGATCGAGGCGCCGGCCGCCCGGCTTGCCGTAGCGCGGGATGAGGCTGAGCAGGAAGGTGGCGGCGCAGGCGACCGCGTCCACCACCGCGGCGTACATGCCCGGCCCGGCCCCACCGGCGTCGGACGACCCGACGCCGAGGATCCCGACGAGCGCCCAGACACCCCAGGACGTGCGTTGCGGCCGGGTACCGCCGCGCAGCACGTCGGCGGCGTAGTAGACCGCCGAGACGGCGACGATCCCCGCTCCGGTCAGGCCCAGCACTGCGCCCGTGGACATGGATCCCCCTGGCTGGCAGCCCCCGCCGCCGTCGCGGAACAGGAGGCCGGCGGCCGCGCCGCTGATACGCCGGTGGTGAACGGCCCTGGACCTTGATGGCAGCGAGGCTCGGGGTAGATACTCCGCGTCAGCCGGCCGGGCGCGGCAGTCGGTCCGTCCCGGGAGGTGCGAGATCGGGGAGCCATCATGCGCTCAGGCAGATCACGACGGTGGTTGGCGGTCACGGGGATTGCCGCGCTCACGGCTGGGCTGCTGGCGGTAGCCCCGTCGGCCCAGGCTCACGGCCGCCCCGGTGGGGCCCACGGCCCGAAGGCGAAGGTCTGGACGGTCGGGACCTGGCACGGTAAGCCCGGCCGCTTCTCGACGATCCAGGCCGCCGTCGATGCTGCCGCACCCGGGGACTGGATCGTGATCGCCCCCGGCGACTACAAGGAGCGCGGCGACTACACGACGCACCGGCCGACGACCTCGCCCGGCGCCGGCGTGTGGATCGACAAGCCGAACCTGCACCTGATCGGCATGTCACGCAACGGCGTGGTCGTGGACGGCACGAAGTCGGGTCCGGCCTGCTCGAGCGCCGCAGCCGATCAGGACCGTGGCCCGGCCGACGGGCCGGACCACTGGGGCCGCAACGGCATCGAGGTCTACCTGGCCAGCGGCGTCACCATCCAGAACCTCACGGTGTGCAACTTCCTGTCGGGCGCGGACGGGTCGGGCAACCAGATCTGGTGGAACGGCGGGTACGACACCGCGAAGATCGGAATGCACAGCTACCTGGGCTCGTACCTGTCGGCGACGACGACGTACTTCGACAAGTTCGACCCCGCGCAGGCGACGTACGGCATCTTCGTGAGCAACGCCGACGGCCCGGGCCTGATCGACCGCACCTACGCCAGCAACATGAACGACTCCGGCTACTACATCGGCGCCTGCGCCGACTGCAACGCCGTGCTCAACCGCGCCCACGCCGAGAACAACGTCCTCGGTTACTCCGGCACGAACTCCGGCGGTCACCTCGTCATCTCCAACGGCGAATGGAACGACAACGGCGAGGGCATCGACACGAACAGCCAGAGCAACGGCGACCTGCCGGCCCCGCAGGACGGCGCGTGCCCGTCCGGCGCGGGTTCGTGCCTGGTCATCACCGGCAACCGGATCCACGACAACAACAACCGCGACGTCCCCGGCAACGGCCTCGGGCTCGTGGGTGCGGGTGTGGTCGTTGCCGGCGGCCGCAACGACACGATCGCGCGCAACCGTTTCCGCAACAACGGTGCCTGGGGAGTCGTGCTCGTGCCCTACATCACCGGCGTCGACAACGGCCCGAGCGACTGCACCAGTGCCGGCGGAACGTGGGACAACCCGTTCATCGACTCGTTGTCCGGCGGCCCGGCCTGCTTCTTCAACGACTACGGCATGCGGGTGCGGAACAACCGGTTCAGCGACAACGGCGGCTTCGGCAATCCGACCAACGGCGACCTCGCCGACCTCAGCGACTTCAGTGCCATCGGCATCCCGCCCGCGCTACCCGGTCAGGGCAACTGCTACTTCGCGAACAAGGACGAGAGCGGGCTGACGTCCGCACCGGCCGGGCTGCAGACGACCAACGCGAACTGCGCGACCGCCGGCCCCGGTGCCGCGGTGACCGACCCGCTGTTCGGGCAAGTGCTGTGCAACCTGCACCAGCTCACGCCCGACGACCCGCTCTGCGCCGGCGCGGTCTACCCGCAGCAGGACGCATCCTTCTCGCTCCGGCCCCTGCCGGCGCAAGCATCGATGCCGAGGATCTGTTCGCGGCTGCCGCGCACCATCCCCTGGTGCGTCCCCGGGCACGACAAGCACTAGCCGTTTCGCGGCGGCACACCACCGCGTTCTGACTCGCCGCCAGGCACGACGGCACGCCTCGCAGCCTCGCGCACCCCGCCACCGGGCGCGGCCCGGCGGACGCGATCACTCCGGGCCCGGGTACCCGACCGTAAGCGTCGTTCTGCGCTGCCTCTTCGTCGATCCGGAGGGCGGGTCGGGCGTTCGGCGTGAGCCTGATCGCGGCCCGAGACCGAGGTCGTCAATTTTGACGATGTGGCGTCACTTCACCGCCGGAGAGGATGGCGGACGGTCGCCCTGTGACCTCGGGCGCACCGGAAGTCGCGATCAGCTTGGGAGCCGGGGGGTGCCCATGCGGGACCACAGCCACGAGCCTGTGGCGGGCAAGGCACGCGCGCAGAGTCGGCGCCGGACGAGCCGTCATCGCAGGCCCAGGCCGAGCTGGTGGAGGCGGGCGGGCGCCGTCCTTCTTGCCGCGATCGCGGTGGTTCTGGTCGCTGGCGCGGCGCTGGTCAACCTGGAACATCTGCGCGTCGAGCCTGTGCTCAGTGGCTCGATGCGTCCCGGGGTTCAGCCTGGCGATCTTGCCGTGCTGCGACCCGCGCCGGTGAGCGAACTCCACGTCGGCGAAGTCATCGCCTACCTTCCTCCTGGCCACACCACGCCGGTCATGCACCGCATCGTCAGCATCAGCGCTGACGGTGTCGTCACCAAGGGTGACGCCAACCCCGTGCCCGATCCGTGGGGACGGGTGAAGCCGCGCACCCGGACGGTCGAACACCTGGTCGCCGTGATTCCCGACCTGGGTCGGCTGATCAACATCAGGCGTCAGTTGTTGAGCATCGCCGGCGGCGTGTTGCTGCTCGCGCTGGCGACAGCGCTGTGGTCCCGGGGCCGCCGCTCCCGCGTCCCCGATGCCGCCTCCAGAGCCGACGACTCCGACACCGGCGACGGCCACGACCGCGCCGCGACCCCGCTTCAACTCGCCAACACACAACCCAACAGGGAGGGAAACCAGTGAAACCCGTAGTGAAAGTAAGCAGCATCGTCGCCGCAGTCGGCGCGGGTGCACTCGGCCTGGGCCTCATCGGCTTCGGCACCGGCGTGGGCGCGAACTTCGTCGACCAGGCCACCGCCAAGTCGAACGTCTCCGTCGGCACCTTCAAGTGCGATCTGACCAGCACGGATACCGGCGTGACGTTCTCGCCGAACGGCCACTCCGCAACCGTGACGCTGGCCGAGATCGACAGTTCGAGCCCGGGCCACGAGACCGCGCCGCTCACCGTCAACAACGACGGCACGATCCCGCTGGTCGTGAACTGGACGGTCAGCACCAGTGGCGCGCTGTTCACCTCAGGCTCCGGCGCGATGGGATACGTCCCAGCCGCCCAGAACGTCCATGTCGCGCCCGGCAACGCGCACACCTACAACATCGGCTTCCAGTGGGGGTCGCTCAGCAACCCCGACCTGGGCAAGAGCGGCACCGTCACCTACACCGCCAACTGCACCGAACCGGGTAGCGCCACCCCGCTCGGCATCTCCCTGTTCGGCCAGGACGGCGGAATCGCCTCGTGGGATGCGACGAACCAGGACGTCGTGCTGAACCTTCCCGCGGGCTCGCCCGCGAGCGCCGGCGCCGGAATCCTCGTGACCCACCCCGGCAGCAGCCTGCCCGCCAACCAACCGGCGCTGATCACAGATGCCTACAACGCCGGGTCGCCTCGATGGGTTATCGAGTTCAGTGACCACACGTACGCCTTCGGCTACTTCCCCGTCAGTTCGTCGAGCTTCTGGAACCTGCCCGGCAGCGGGGCGAACGCCACGTGGGGCGACGTTCAGACCTATGCCAGCGGGCACAGCCTGACCGTGGCGAGCGCGTTCATCGTCATGGACACCGACCAGGCACCGCCGTCCACCAGCCACATCAGTTGCGCCGACTACACGGGAACACCGTTCTTCGGCACCGGCTGCTGACCAACGCAGAACCATGGGGCTCCCCGGCTGCCGCCGGGGAGCCCCGTGGTTTGTGCCGAGCCGCACCCTTCTGGCGAGCCGCTACATTGCCGATCATGAGTCTGATCGACCGGATTGCCAGCAGATCGGGAGAGTTCCTGCTGTTCGCGCTGACACCGCCGCGCGCGAGCAGTGCCGGCGACCGGGCGCAAGAGATCGCCGACGCCACCCTGGCTCGCCTCCAGCCCCTGGACGTCGATGGGTTGATCCTCTACGACATCGCCGACGAAGCGGCGCGCAACCCGGCAGAGCGCCCCTTCCCGTTCATGCCGACCCTCGACCCGGCGGCCTTCCTCGCCGACAACCTCGCCGACTGGGGCGGCTCCGGTCATCGTCTACCGCGCGGTGGGCAAGTACGCGCGGGCGGAGCTGCGGACCTGGTTCGAGGAGCAAGATCCGTCGCAGGTGATGACCGTGCTGGTCGGAGCGGCCAGCAGCGGAAGCCGCTCCGGCACGTCTTTGACCGAGGCGCAGGCACTGAGCCGCGAAGCGAACCCGGCGTTGTTCGTGGGCGGTGTCGCGATACCGGAGCGGCACAGCCGGCGAGACGACGAGCATCTTCGACTCCTGGCCAAGCAGGACGCGGGCATCCGCTTCTTCGTGACCCAGGTCGTCTACGACCTAAACGCAGCGAAGAACCTCGTCTCCGATTACCACTACGCGTGCGCCGAGCGCGGGTCCGCCGTCACACCGATCGTCTTCACCTTCTCGGTGTGCGGGTCGATGCGCACCCTCGAGTTCCTGCGCTGGCTCGGCGTTGACGTTCCGCGCTGGATCGAGAACGACCTCAGGCACGCGACAGACGCGCTCGACGCGTCCTACCGGCTGGCCCTCGCCTCGGCTACCGACCTCATCGCCTGGTGCCGCGATCTCGGCGTTCCGTTCGGCATCAACGTGGAAAGCGTGTCGATCCGGCGCGTCGAAATCGAGATGGCGGTGCGTCTGGCGCAGCGACTCAGTGCGGAGCTGCGCGGGTGACTCGCTCGGGTTCCCCGGCAGCAGCGCGGCAGCGTCCGCTCGTGCCGGGGTAAGCGCCGAGCCGTCGTCCACGAGTGTCACGCGCAGGTGCGCTTGACCCCGGATGAGGTTGTGCGCCGTCGAGCGCCCACCTTCGGCCCAACCCGACGCCGAGGGAGCGGCGTCCGCGAACGCGGACACCCCGGGGTTGCCGGTCGGCGCGCTCGCGGTGTGGCAGCGTCAGGGGCGTGCGCAGTCCCATGTTGATCAGCCTTGGATACGAGGGACGCTCGGTTCGGGACCTCGTCGAGGATCTGCGCAGCCAGCACGTCGCGATCCTCGTCGACGTCCGCTTGACCCCGCTCTCCCGCAAGCCAGGAATGTCCAAGCGGAAGCTTGCCGCGGCGCTGGCCGAGGCCGGCATCGACTACGTGCACCTGCCAGCGCTGGGCAATCCGAAGGACAACCGCGAGCCCTTCCGGACGGGCGACCCCACAAGCCGCGAACGCTTCCGCGCGCTCCTGCGCGACGAGATCGCGTTACAGGCGCTTGACCACATCGCCGAGTTGCTCGAGGGCGGCGCTGTCGCCGTGCTGTGCGTCGAACGTGGTCATGAACACTGCCACCGGCACCTGGTCGCCGCGGCCGTCCTCGAGGCGCGGCCCTCCGTCGAGGTAGTCGCCATCTAGAACAGCGGGATCGTGCGCTCGATGGCATTCGCTTCGGGGTAGTAGAGGCCGAGGACTGTGAACGAGGAGCGTCGCCACGCGTCGCGGCCACCAATTCACACATGGACGGGGGGGCGCACCCACCGAGGCGTCTCAGCGCTCGTGTCAACACCGGCGACGCAGACGGTATCCCCGTACTGGCGCGAGGGCTGCGGGGTGGCCGGCGATGATCCGCATGGCCAGATCAGTACGTATGGCCGCGGCCCGTGAGACAGGTCGCTGGCCTGCGCCCGGCCCACTCGGGCTTCAGCGGGCTTCAGCGCAACGTGTCGAGCACCTGGATGACGCGCTCGGCCTTGGTGGCCGGGTTTACGAACGCGAGCCGCAACACGGGCTCGCCGCGCCAGGTGGACGGAAGGCAGAGGACGACGCCTTCGTGGGCCGTGCGGTGTGACCATTCGCGGTAGTCCTCGGCGTTCCACCCCTCGCGCTGGAACAGCAGCACCGACAGTTGCGGCCTGCATACGAGGCTGAGATGCCGACTCGCATCGATGGCGGCGGCCACCGTCCGCGCGGTCTGCAGGGTCTGCTCGACCGCCGCGCGGTAGCGATCCGTGCCGTGGGTGGCCAGGCTGAACCAGAAGGGCAGGCCGCGCGTTCGCCGGGACAAGTGCACGGCCAGGTCGGCGGGGTTCCACATCTTGTGGTCGATCTCGTCGAGGTAGTTCGCGCTCTGTGCGTGCGCCGCACGGGCCTTGGCCGGGTCACGGTAGAGCAATGCGCAACAGTCGTAGGGGGCGAAGAGCCACTTGTGCGGGTCGACGATGAAGCTGTCGGCACGTTCCACACCATCGAAGAGCCCTCGAACGCTGGGGGCGGCCAACGCAGCCCCTCCATATGCGCCGTCGACATGCATCCACACCCCATGCCGCGCGCACGCGTCAGCGATTCCGACCAAGTCGTCGATCAAGCCGGCGTTGGTGGTCCCAGCCGACGCGACCACGGCGAACACGTCCGGGTGGGTACGGAGGATGGGCTCGAGCTGTGCACCTGTCAGCCGTCCGAGGTCGTCGCCGGGCACATCGACGATCGTCACGTCCAGAATTCGCGCGGCCGAGCGGATCGAGGAATGCGCCTCGCCCGTGCAGGCAAGCTGCCAACCCTGGGCCGGCCGGCTTCCGCGCAGCGCCAGGGCCGATTCCCGAGCTGCGACGAGAGCCGACAGGTTGCCGATCGTGCCCCCCGACACGAAGCAACCGCCGGCCGTGTGCGGCCAGCCCAACAACTCGACCAGCCAGCCCAGTGCCTCGTTCTCCGCGAAGATCGCACCAGCACCGGTCTCCCAGACCCCGCCGAAGACGTTCGCGGCGCTCGTCACGAAGTCGAACGCAACCGACGCCCGGGTCGGCGCGGACGGCACATACGCCAGGTTCATCGGATCGTCCTGCGAGCGAGTGGCCGGCTCGAGAACCTCGACAAACACCCGCAGCGCCGCCTCGCCGCCGATGCCTTCGGCGCAGACCGTCGTGCCGGCCGCCTCACGCAACTCCGCGGCCGACCGAGCAGTCGACTTCGGATCGGTCTCCCGGACGACGCGCCGCGCGGCCCAGTCCAGCGCCTCGCGAACCACCGGATACTCGTCGCCCCATACCTCGGCATTCACCCGCCCGATGCTAGCCAGCCCCGATGGTGCGGAGCCGGCGACCGAGCACGCCACTGTCGCAGCACAGCGCGACCATGCCGCCGACGCAGCTCGAGCGGGCGCGCGCCAGCCGCCGCCCGGCGACGCGACCCGCAGATGGGTGGCCGACGCGCAGATCGCGATCACCAGCAGATCGATGACGTCCTTCGTCGATCCCCGCACGACATCGGCCCGCAGCTCGGACACCCGCCGGACGCGCCGGCGGTTCCGCCGCTACGTCGAAGAGCTCTGGTTGCCGCGAACACATCTGGAAACCCGCCCGCGCAACCATCCGACAGCGCAGCCGAGGGCACGCGTAGCGACGACAAGGTCACAACCGCTCCCCGGCCACGCTCCAATGGCAGGCTGTGCGCATGAACCCCCGCTCGCCGCATGCTCGAGAGACGGACGACGAGCCGGTCCGCCACGCCGTGCGCACGTACGCCGCGCTCCAGCCCGAACTGCACGTCGTGACCGATCGGTACGTCGCGATCATCACCACGCTGCTCGATGACGCGGGAATCAACTACTTGAGTATCACCGGGCGTACCAAGACCGTGGCATCGTTCGCGGCGAAGGCGATCCGTTCGGTCGACGGCGAACCGATGTACGCCGACCCGCTGACCGAGATCACCGACGTCGTCGGCGTCAGGGTGATCACGTACCTGCAAAGCGATGTTGCCGCGGTGGCGCAGTTGTTCGCCGACCAACTGATGATCATCGACGACCGGGACCTCGGCGAGGAGACCGCGCGCGACGGCCGCTTCGGCTATGCCAGCCGACACCTGCTCCTGTCGTCGGGCGCGGCCGGCGAGCGGCCGGCCTCAGTGCAGGTGCGTACCGTGCTCCAGCACGCATGGGCGGAGTTCGAGCACGACATCCGCTACAAGGGCACGGTGCCCGCCGAGCACGCCCCCGATCTGGATCGTCGATTCACCCTCGCCGCCGGGCTGCTGGAACTGGCCGATCGCGAATTCTCCGAGATCCGCAACCGGATCCAGGCCTCGCTGTCTGCGCTGGATCCCGGTTTCGATCCGGCCGACCCGCGGATCAGCCCTCAGGAGTTGGCGACCTTCCTCGCATCGCAGTATCCCGATGCGGGGTGGTCGCGCACCGACCACTACGGCTGGATCTCCGGGCTCCTGCTCGAAATTGGTATCACCTCGGTCGACGAGCTCGGCGGGCTGCTCGCGTCGGTCGACATGGACGCGCTGATCACCCGGATGGGCTACCACTACCCAGCGGGCGCTGTGCGGCGCCTTGACGACGCCCTCCTGGCGGTGTTCGGCGAACGGTACGTCGGCCTGACCGGCAATGCTCATCGGATCCCGCTGCTGACCAGCCGTCTGGAGAAACTGTCAGGACGTTCCGCGACCGCGTAAGAGTTCCCGCGCGAACATCCGCTCGCGCCCCGGAGCGGGTTCGACCAGACCGGCCGCCGATCCTGGACGCAGCTGCTGCGCTGGCTCGCCGCTGCCGCCGCGATCCGGCCCACCGTCGCGATCGTCCGGCGCTACCCCGGCCCCGAAGCGATCACACACAAGCGACCGGTTTCAGCCCGGAATGAGGTCACGAGTACGAGACTGCGGCGATCGGAGCGGACCGCGTTGGCCGGATTCCTGGCCGCCTACTCATGCTCGACACGCGATACGAGACAGGCGAGCCGCCTGTCGGCCACGATCGCCCGCCAGCCGTGCACGAGCGCGGAGTTCTACCGCTACGCCGTCGGAGGAGCAACTGCTCAACGGCTCACCCGCGCTGCACGTGCGGCGTCCGCGGCCGGGCTACAAGTCCCCCGCCGGCGGCTGGACCGCCACGAGATCGGCGCGCTGCTGGCCGCACCCGGCGGGTTCGGGCACAGGAGGCCCGGATTCTCGGCCATTCGCGCAGGAGCTACCGCCCAGGGGATGATTGTCGTGCGAAGTGGAGCTGAGGGGATTTGAACCCCTGACCCCCTCGATGCGAAGGGTCATTTGGCGTCAGTACCTGTCGCCTCGTACCTGACGGTGTCGGCCTGTTTCCCCTACACGGCTGGGGTTCAGTCGTCCCGTGCCGCCTCATGTCATCGCGTGATGGCCCGGGTCGAAGGGTCCGTTCGGGGTCAGATGAGGGTCAACATCGTCCACGACGATCCCCTTCGGAAGCTGTTTGCCTTGCAGTCAAACCGGCTGGGTGAGGTGCTCCGCGAGATCAGCCAGGCGAGTCTCGCCGATTGGCTCAGTGGCCAGCAGCGGGATGATCGCCGTTCGGTCGCTCAACGACCGTACGGATGTGATCTGTTCGATCTCGGCGGCGGCACGGCGCTGCAGGAACACCGAGGCGGGGTGTGCGGCAGCGAGGGAGTTGGTGATCACCCAGGCCCATGGGTGGATCCCTGCGCGTTCCAGATCTTCTTGGAGACCGCGCGCCTCCAAGACCGGAGTGGGCTCAGCCAGCGTGACCAGAATGACCTTGGTTTGGGCGGGGTCTTGTAGCTGCATCAGCGGGGTCCTGATGGCCATCGAGTCGCCGAGCTGGCGGGTCATCTCGCGGTGGTAGGAGCCGGCGGCGTCAAGCAGGAGCAGGGTGTGACCGGTGGGGGCGGTGTCCACGACGACGAACTGGCGACGGGATTCGCTGATCACGCGGGAGAACTGACCGAAGACCGCGACCTCCTCCGTGCACGGCGACATCAGGTCCTCGGCCAGTGTCGCTCGTCCCGCGGCGTCGAGGTTCTTGCCCTTGGTGGTCATCACCCGGTCGCGGTAGGCCTGGGTGGCCGCGACGGGGTCGATCCGGGAGACCCTCAGCCCGGGGACCGCGCCGTGCAGGGTTTCGGTGAGGTGGGCGGCGGGGTCGGTGGTCGTCAGGTGGACCTCGTGGCCGCGGTGCGCGAGCGCCACCGCGATGGCGGCGGCGACGGTGGTCTTGCCGACCCCGCCCTTGCCCATGCACATGACCAGTCCGTGACCGTCACGCTCCAGTTCGTCGATCAGATGTGCGAGGTCGGCGTCGACACCTGGCGCCATTGTTGAAAGCTCGACGGGTATCTCGTCGGCCCGCGAGGGTCTGAAGAGGCTGTCGAGAGCGGCCACGCCGACGATGTTCCACGCCTTGAGGTCGATGACGTCGCGGGTGAGGCCGGTGATCGCGGCAGGCATGGCCGCGATTGCTGCGGCTTCCCGGGCACGCACGGCGCAGCTCAGCGGGTCGTCCTCGTGGCCGTCGGGGAGCAGGCCGTTGATGATCAGGTGTTGGCCGGTGATGCCGATCGCGGTGAGCTCCCGGTGGGTGCGCTCGACCTCGGCGAGCGACGAAGGCTGCGCCCGGGCCACCAGCACGAGCCGCGTCTGGGCGGGGTCCTGCAGTGCCGCGACGGCGTGGGCGTAGGTGTCGCGCTGTTTGTCCAGGCCGGCGTGCGGACCGAGGCAGGATGCGTCGCCCTTGCCTGCCTCGAGGAAGTCGGTCCACGAGCCGGGTAGTTGCAGCAGGCGGATGGTGTGTCCGGTGGGTGCTGTGTCGAACACGACGTGGTCGAACTCGGCGGTGAGTGCCGGGTCGGCGAGCAGGTCGGTGAACTCGTTGAAGGAGGCGACTTCGGTGGTGCAGGACCCGGAGAGCTGTTCGGTGATCGAGGCGAGTTCCCGCTCGGGCAACAGGCCCCGGACGGGCGCGATGATGCGTTCGCGGTAGGCGTCGGCGGCCTGCTCGGGGTCGATCTCCAGCGCCGACAGGCCCGGCACCTGCGTGATGTCGGTGACGGTGTTGCCGATGGCCACGCCGAGGACCTGGCCCACGTTGGAGGCAGGGTCGGTGCTGACCAGCAGGACACGTGTGCCCCGGGCCGCCAGGTGCAGGGCTGTGGCGCAGGCGACGGAGGTCTTGCCGACGCCGCCCTTGCCGGTGAAGAACAGGAAGCGCGGCGGGTTGCGCAGGAACGCGAATTCGGTCATCGCTCAGCAGCACCCGATCGGGCCGCAGCAGCTGTCCGATTGTGCGGTGACGCCGAGTTGGGTGACGCCGGCGGGCACGACCGTCGGCGTGGTGTCCCCGGCTGGACCCGTGAGGCCGGCGAATCGCTCGAGTTGCTCTCGCGCGGGGTAGGTGCCGGTCTGCACGGTCACACCGTCGACCAGGGTCAGCGGCAGCCCGTCGGAACCGGCGACCTGCAGGAAGGCCCGGACGGTGTCGTTGGTGGCGAACGAGGTCGGGTCGTTGGCCAGGTTGTGGCGCTCGATGTCCACGCCGAGCTCCTTGAGATGGGCGAGGTCGGCGGTGAAGGTGACGAGGGCTTCGTCCAGGTCGGGGCCACAGACTCCGGTGTTGCAGCACAGGGCCGGTTCGAAGATGCGGATCGTGGGCATCGGTTCTCCTTGGGTACGTGCTCAGGTCGTTAGCGGGAAGGGGCGAGTAGTTCGGTGGTGAGGGCCTGGACGCGGGCGGCGATGTCATCACGGACGAGCCTCATGCGCTGCATCCCCTCGATCCCGGTCGTGGACGGTTCGACGGTCTGCCAGGTCTCGATGCTGCCGCGCATGCCCTCGACCGGTTGTACGACCGCGTCGGCGCCCAGGACGATGACGCGATCGACGCCGGCCAGCAGGTTCGGGTCGATCGGTTTGGGGTGCTCGCCGGTCATGTCGGCGCCGAGTTCGGCGACGGCGTGCGCTGACTCGGTGTTGATCGTCGCGCCTGGCTTCGTCCCGGCCGAGTAGACCCGCACGGCGGGCCCGGCGGTGTGGCGCATGAGTGCTGCGGCCATCTGCGACTTGCCGCCGTTCTTCACGCAGACGAACAAGACCGAAGGCGTCGAGTCCGGCGATTCGGGCGTTGGCGCCGCAGTGGGCGTGTCCAGGGATGGTGTGGCGGCGTCGTGCGGGTAGAGCCGGCGTCGTGTCCAGAGAGCGACGTAGACCAGGGCGACGAGGACGGGCACCTCGATCAGCGGGCCGACGACGCCGGCCAGCGCTTGACCCGAGGTCACGCCGAACACGCCGATGCACACGGCGATGGCGAGTTCGAAGTTGTTGCCCGCCGCGGTGAACGCCAACGTTGTGGTCTTGGGGTAGCCCAGCCGCAGCCGGTGCCCGAGCGCGAAGGAGCCGCCGAACATGATCGCGAAGTAGGCGACCAGCGGCAGCGCGATGCGCGCGACGTCCCACGGCCGGGAGGTGATGGTGTGGCCCTGCAACGCGAACAGGATCACGATCGTGAACAGCAGCCCGTACAGAGCGACCGGCCCGATGCGGGGCAGGAACCGGTTCTCGTACCAGTCCCGGCCGCGGGCGCGCTCACCGTAGGTGCGGGTCAGGAAACCGGCAAGCAGCGGAATGCCGAGGAACACCAGCACCGAGATCAGGATGGTGGTGACAGAGAAGTGCGCTTCGGTCCGGGACAGGCCGAGCCAGCCCGGCAGCAGGTGCAGGTAGAACCAGCCCAGCGCCGCGAACGCGACGATCTGGAACACCGAATTGAGCGCGACGAGCACCGCGGCGGCTTCGCGATCACCGCAAGCAAGTTCGTTCCAGATCAGCACCATCGCGATGCAGCGCGCGAGGCCGACGATGATCAGCCCGGTGCGGTAGGCGGGCAGGTCGGGCAGCATGACCCAGGCCAGGGTGAACATCAAAGCCGGGCCGAGGACCCAGTTCAGCACCAACGAGCTGAGCAGCAGCCGACGGTCGCCGGTGACCCGGTCGAGTTGGGTGTAGCGGACCTTGGCCAGCACCGGGTACATCATCAGCAGCAGGCCGATCGCGATCGGCAGGCTGACCGAGCCGATCTTGACCTTGTCCAGGTCGTCGGCCAGTGACGGGATGAGCCGGCCCAGGCCGATCCCGGCCGCCATCGCGGCCAGGATCCACACCGGCAGGAACCTGTTCAGCGTCGAGAGTTTGGCGATGACCGGCGCGTCGGGGTCCGCCGGCGCAGCTTCGGTGATCAGGTCGCCCATCACAGTCCGTCCGTGTCGGTGGTCTTTCGTGCAGGCCCGCTCATGCGGAGACAGGGTCAAGGCTTGCGGTGGCGGTCTGGCCTGCGGGCAGCGTGCCGATGAGCGCACCCAGGTCGCTCAGCGCGTCGGCGCGTATCTGGTAGTAGACCCACACGCCGCGCTTGGAACGATCGAGCAGGCCCAAGCCGTGCAGCACCTTGAGGTGGTGACTGATCGTCGGCTGGGACAGGTCGAAGGCTTCGGCGAGATCACATACGCAAGCCTCTCCCCCTGCGTGGGAGGCGACCAGCGACAGCAGCCGCAGCCGCACCGGATCGGCCAGCGCCTTGAGCAACGGCGCGACCCGCTCGGCCTGCGCCATGCTCAGCGGCTCCTGTAGCAGCGGCGAGCAGCACGCCACCGTCTCCAGCGGCGTCAACGTCAATGCGGATTTCGACATACATCTATGTTGACACGCATCGATATCTAGTGGCAACCTGGCCTCAGACATAGACACACATCGAAATATCTGGAGGAATCATGTCCCGCGTCCAACTCGCCCTCAACGTCGACGACGTCGACCAGGCTGTGGAGTTCTACTCCAAGCTGTTCGGCACCGAGCCGGCCAAGCGCCGTCCGGGGTATGCCAACTTCGCCATCGCCGAGCCGCCGCTCAAGCTGGTGCTGCTGGAGAACCCGGGCCAGGGCGGGACGCTCAACCACCTCGGCGTTGAGGTCGTCGACGTGGACACCGTCGACGCCGAGCAGACCCGGCTCGCGCAGGCCGGTCTTGCCTCGATCGACGAGCGGGGCACCACGTGCTGCTACGCCAAGCAGGACAAGTTCTGGGTCGAAGGCACACCCGACGGCGAACGGTGGGAGATCTACACCGTCCTGGAGGACTCCCCCAGCTTCTTCGGCGAGCCCGGCGACGGCCCGCAGTGCTGCGCGCCGGCCGCCGACGAATCGAGCGAACCGGCTGCGGCCACCTGCTGGTGAGCCTGGGTGCTCGGCCGGTCTATCTGGCTGCGCCGGCAGGGACCGCGGCCGGGGCTGCTGAGGATCGATTCGTGACGTCGGCGAGGTGGGCGAGGTAGCGCTCGGTGTCGAGGGCGGCCTGGCAGCCGGTACCGGCGGCGGTGATGGCCTGCCGGTAGGTGTGATCGACCAGGTCTCCGGCGGCGAAGACGCCGTCGAGACTGGTCCGGGTGCCCGTGGTGGTGCGGACGTAGCCCTCGTCGTCGAGGTCGACCTGGCCCGCCACGAGCGCGCTGCGCGGTTCGTGGCCGATCGCGATGAACAATCCGCCGATCGGCAGGTCGCGCTCTTCACCGGTGACGGTGTCGCGCAGCCGAAGGCCGCTCACCGCCCGATCGCCCGCAATGCCGATGACCTCGGAGTTCCACGCGAAGCGGATCTTCGGGTTGGCTTGGGCACGTTCGGCCATGATCCGGCTCGCCCGCAGCGAGTCGCGGCGGTGCACCACGGTGACGGTCCGGGCGAAGCGGGTGAGGAAAGTGGCCTCCTCCATGGCGGTGTCCCCGCCGCCGACGACGGCGATGTCCTGGTCGCGGAAGAAGAACCCGTCACAGGTCGCGCACCAGGACACGCCGTGTCCGGACAGTTCGTCCTCGCGGTCGATGCCGAGTTTGCGGTAGGCCGAGCCCATCGCCAGGATCACCGCGTCCGCGGTGTAGTCGCCCGACAGAGTCCGCACCGTTTCTCCGGGGCGCCCAACTCGATCGACACGACGTCGTCGCTGATGAGGTCGGCGCCGAAGCGTCGCGCCTGTGCCCGCAGGTGCGCCATCAGTTCCGGGCCCATGATGCCGTCTGGGAAGCCCGGGAAGTTCTCCACCTCGGTGGTGGTCATCAACGCACCGCCGTATTGGGAGCCTTCGAACACCAGCGGTGCCAGGTCCGCGCGCGCGGCGTAGAGCGCGGCCGTGTAGCCCGCCGGCCCGGAACCGACGATGATCACCTCGCGGTGCCGGGTCACGTGGTGGCCTGCGCGGGGAGCAGCTCTTCGAGCAGCGTCTCAATCCGGACGCGGATCTCATCGCGAACCTGACGCACGACATCGATGCCCTGACCGGCCGGGTCGGTGAGCTCCCAGTCCTCGTAGCGCTTGCCCGGGAAGATCGGGCAGGTGTCACCGCAGCCCATCGTGATCACGACGTCGGACTCGCGCACGGCGTCGACGGTGAGGATCTTGGGGTGCTCGGCGGTGATGTCGATGCCGACCTCGGCCATGGCCTGCACGGCGACCGGGTTAATGGCGGTGCCCGGGGCCGAGCCGGCCGAGCGGACCTCGACGCGGTCACCGGCCAGGTGGCGCAGCCACCCTTGGGCCATCTGGGAGCGGCCGGCGTTGTGTACGCAGACGAACAGGACGGAGGGACTGTCGGACATACGGTGTGAACCTTTCACGGACGTGGTGGCGATGCGGGTTCAGTCGGGGATGCGGCGCGGGTGGGGCAGGACGACCTCGTCGGCGCTCGCGCCGGCGTCGGGGTACAGCACGAGGACGCAGCCGACGCCAACAGCGGCGCCCACCAGCTGCACGAGAATGAACGCCGGCGCGGAGGCCGGCGCGATACCGGCGAACGTATCGGAGAAGACCCGCCCGAGCGTGACGGCGGGGTTGGCAAAGGATGTCGAGCTGGTGAACCAGTAAGCGGCGCCGATGTAGGCACCGACCGCGGGCGCCGAGAGCACCCCCCGGTGCGTGCGCGCCAACGCGAAGATCAGGATCAGCAACCCGGCGGTCGCGACGACCTCACCGATCAGGTGCCCACCGTTGGCCCGATGGGTCCGCGCGACACCGGCCGGAACGTCGAACATCGCGTTGGCCAGCAGTGCGCCACCGATGCCGCCAACGCACTGCGCGAGCAGGTACGCGCCGACCTCCGGCAGGGCCAGCCCCATCCCTGTGCGGCGCCCGAGGAACCAGTCCGCCAGCGACACGACAGGATTGAAATGCGCGCCGGAGACCGGGCCGAGCATCAAGATCAGCACCGCCAGACCGAACACAGTCGCCGTGCTGTTCTCCAACAGTTGCAAGCCGACGTCTTGGGCGGACAATCGCTGGGCGGCGATGCCCGACCCGACCACCACCGCGACGAGCAGCCCGGTGCCGAGGAATTCCGCGAACACACGACGGCCCAACCCGGCGCTCGCCGCCCCGACGGCTGGCCTCGCCGAGACCGCGTCTTGTCGTGGCGATGTCGATGCAGTGGCGGATCGGCGGCGTAGCGAGTTCGTCACGTCGCCATCTTGACGTACAACAGTTACTCAGTCAACATTGAGTCAATGAACACTGATTTGATATCACAAGTGCGGCGGCGCGCCGCGGTGCACGCCGCGCTGTCCGACCCGGCGCGCCTGACGATCATCGATGTGCTCACCCTCGGCGACGCGTCGCCCTCGGAACTCGCCGACCTGCTCGGCCTGCCATCCAACCTGCTCGCCCACCACCTCAAGGTCCTCGAAAGCGAACAACTGGTCACACGCACCCGATCCGAGGGCGACCGCCGCCGCACCTACCTGCACCTGACACCCGGCGCGTTCGACAACCTGCTGCCCGGCCTCACCCGCGCCGCCCCACGCGTGCTGTTCGTCTGCACCGCCAACTCGGCCCGCTCGGTACTGGCCGCCTCACTGTGGCGCCGCGCCAGCGCCGTCCCGGCCGCCTCCGCAGGCACCCATCCCGCCGACCGCATCGCCCCGGGCGCGATCACCGCCGCCGCCCGCCACCACCTTCCGCTGCAGCGGCGACGGCCACGCCACCTCACCGACATCCACGCAGCGGGCGACCTCGTCATCACCGTCTGCGACAACGCCCACGAAGAGCTCCCGGTCCCGGTCGACCTGCACTGGTCGATCCCCGACCCCGTCCGCGGCGGGACCGACGCCGCCTTCGACGCTGCGTTCGACGAACTCGCGCGGCGCATCGACACCCTCGCCCCCCACCTCACCACCGCCTGATCGGAACCCAGCCATGACAGAACCGACTATGGCAACAGCCCCGCCGTACGCGCAGATCACCCTCGACCAGACCGTCGCGCTCAAGACCGCCGCGACACGTCTGAGCCGTGACTTCGACGGAACCTTCGGCGTCGAGACCATCGAACGGTTCCTGCACTCCTCCTACGACCAGTTCGCCGGCCAAGCCACCATCGCGACCTTCCTGCCGTTGCTCGCCGAACGTTTCGCCCGCCAACGCCTGCAGGCCCTCGCCAAGGTCGAGGGCCTGTCCCATGACGGCAAACCGACCGTGCTGTTCCTGTGCACGCACAACGCCGGGCGGTCTCAGATGGCGATGGGCTTCTTCCAGCGCTACGCCGGCGACGCCGCGGTCGCGTGGTCGGGCGGATCCGAACCCGGTGTCGAGGTCAACCCGGCGGCTGTCGCCGCCATGATCGAGCGCGGCATCGACATCTCCGGCGAGTACCCCAAACCCTGGACCGACGAAGTCGTACGGGCCGCCGACGTCGTCATCACCATGGGCTGCGGCGACGCCTGCCCCGTCTTCCCCGGCAAACGCTACGAAGAATGGGTCCTGACCGACCCGGCCGGCCTCGACGTCACCGCCGTCCGGCCCGTCCGCGACGAGATCGAACGGCACGTCCTCCTCCTGCTCGACGAACTCGGTGTCGCGGCCCAACACTGATCCCGGCAGGGCGCCTCAGTCCCCGTAGCGGCGATCCAAACGAGGTCTCCGGACATGCCGGGGCGGTTCAGCCCGTTGTATTGCCCTCACTCGCTGACGTGTTTCCGGTCAGTGTTTCGAGTAAGAACGTCATGGTGGAGCCGTGAGAGCGATCGGGAGCGCGCCGGAGCAACTCTCGGGTTCCCTCTGGTCCCTTTCAAGGCGGGGTACAGGGGTTTGGCTCCCTCTTTTTTGGCGCACCATCCATAGTGCCTAAAAGCCGAACAAGATGGTGGTCCTGACGGGACGAAGTTCAAACCACTGGACGTCGGTGGTCCGTGCCTACGGCGCCGACGCCCCGGACGCGTTAGGCCGGATAGCGGGCATGCGTGGCTACCAGGCAGTCCTAAGCAGGCACCAGATCGAGCAGATGGTGGCCGACCACAGTGCCGGCGTCACTGTTGCCGAGCTGGCCGAACAGTTCGGCGTGCATCGCACGACAGTGACGAGGCACCTTCGACGAGCGCCAACTTGTCGGGGGCGCTGAAACTCGCATATCGCTACGAGCACATACCGGTGTACAAGCGTTCAGGGCGAATCCCGCCGACCTCGTCCAGGCGCAGATGAGTCGCTAGAGCGCAGCCGACGAGAGTGCGGACGATCTCGTGCCACTAAGCGCGTGATCTGATGGATCAATGGGTTGGACGCAGCACCAGCAGCTCGGCATCCTTCGCCGCCTCGGCACGACCTCGGGTCACGACGAGAGCCAGCAGCAATCGGAGGGCCGAATAGACAACGTTGGACAACGCCACGATGATCACGCCGGACCCCGGCAATCACGGACGGCCGAGGTTCTTGAGCCCACAGGGTCGTCGCCGCGACGTTCGACCGCGATCGGCTCGTCACCGGCCGCCGCGCATGGCGCCTCGCCCGCGCGCGGCGTCCAGCACCGAACACCCAGCACGAAACCCTCGCAAGCACAAGGAGGCCCACACATGGCTGCGATCCTGAGGATCACCCACAAGTCAATCGGAGCCGAGGTCCGGCGCGGCACCTACGACATCGTCGTCGACGGCGCCCCAGCTGGGTCAGTGGAGATGAACGACACGATCGAGATACCCGTCACGCCCGGACGTCACACCCTGCAGATCCGCAACGGCCGCAACTCCAGCCGAACCAAGACCTTCGACGCCACCGAGAACGAAACCGTCGCCTTCCGATGCACCGGAAAGCGCATCCTGCCCCTGTTCCTCGCATCCTTCGCCATCCCCAGCCTGGCCCTCAACCTCAAGCGCGAATAGACACCCGCTCCTCGGGCCAAGGCCTCCGGCCGAACCCGATGGCTGCCGGGGGCACGACCACGACGGGACTGAGGCGGCCGCGGGTCTATCTCGCTAGCGGCACCTCGCCGGGGAGAAATCGACGGCATTCGGCGAGTCGTGATCGCCGGGAGGGCGTCGCTCCGCGCACCCTGGCGGCGGGCCGTCAGACAGTCTGCGGCGGCGTTTCGGCGGTCGGCGTCGAGCCGGCTGGGTCGAGGATCCGGTATGCGCGCAGTTTCACGCGGTCGCCGAGCAGGAACCAGATCAGCGCGTAGCCCCAGACGAACGCGGCCCAGCCCCAGCCAAGGGGGGTCATGAACAGTCCGTAGACGGCGATCAGGGTGGCGATGGCCTGGGTGCCGAGCACGGCGATCCAGAGGATGCGGGCGGGGCGGATGGACCAGAACGGCCCGCGGGTGCGGGTGAGGAAGATGGTGAGGTGTCCGGCGACGGACAGCATCAGATACATCATTGTCTGCAGCCGGGGGCGGCCGAGGTCGAACACGCGGTCGCCGAGGTAGAACAGGCCGAACGCGGCGATCGGGCCGACGACGCCGAGCACGGTGGCGATGCCGAGCACGAGGCGCATGTTCCAGGCTTCGGGCTGGTTCTTGTAGTGCACGTTGTCGTAGGCGATGGACAGGATCGCGCCGTCGTTGAGCAGCGCAAGCATCACGATCATGACCGCGGTCACCGGGTAGAAGTTGAAGACCAGAATCGCAAGGGTGACGAACAGCAGTACCCGCAGGGTCTCGGCGATGCGGTAGATGGCGTAGCTGTTCATCCGCTGGAAGATCTTGCGGCTTTCCCTGATCGCGTCGATGATCACCGACAGGCCGGGGGTGAGCAGTGCGATGTCGGCCGCGGCGCGGGCGGCGTCGGTGGCGTCGGAGACGGCGATGCCGCAGTCGGCTTTCTTCAGGGCGGGGGCGTCGTTGACGCCGTCACCGGTCATGCCGACGATGTGCCCGCGTTGTTGGAGCACGTCGACGATGTGGAACTTGTGTTCGGGGAAGACTTGGGCGAACCCGTCGGCGGTCTCGATGGACTGCGCGACTGCTGTGGTCTCCGTCTTCTTGACATCGCCCAGGCCGGTGGCGTCGAGGATGCCGCTACCCAGCCCTACTTTGGTGGCGGTTTCTTTCGCGATGGCCAGCGCGTCGCCGGTGACCATCTTCACCGTCACACCCATCGCTCGTGCGGTGGCGATGGTCGAGGCGGCATCCTCGCGGGGCGGGTCGAACAGCGGCAGCACGCCGAGCAGCCGCCACTGGCCGTCGGCGTCGGCGCGGGCAACGCCGAGGGATCGGAAACCGCGGGCGGCGAAGTCGTTGACCGCCGCGTCGACCGCCGGTGTGATCTTCGCGGCGTCGGCGGCCAGCGTGAGCATCACCTGCGGGGCGCCTTTGCTGACGGTGAACGTGGTGGCGTCGGGCGCGGTGACGGTGGCCTCCGTGCGTTTGTGGACCGGGTCGAAGGGCTGGAAGTGGGTGACCTGGTAGCCGTGCAGGGCGTTGTTGTCGGTCAGGCCGCCGAGCACGGCCAGATCGATCGGGTCGTCGTTGTCGGCCCGGGAAGCCAGCGCACCGTTAAGGATGACGTCCTCGGCGGTGACGTCACCGACGGTAAACGGATCACCCAAAGTGAGGCTGTTCTGGGTCAGGGTGCCGGTCTTGTCCGCGCACAGCACATCCACACCGGCCAGTTCCTCGATGGCGACCAGCCGGGTCACCACCGCCTGTTTGGTGGCCAGCAGCCGCGCGCCGACGGCCATGGTCACCGACAGCACCGTCGGCATCGCCACCGGGATCGCAGCGACCGTCAGCACCAACGCGAACTGCAGCGTGGTCACCACCGGGTCGCCGCGCAGCAGGGAGGTGGCCGCGATCACCGCCACCAGCGCCACTGCGAGGATGATCAGGTAGTTGCCGATCTTGAGGACCGCACGCTGGAAGTGGCTGACGGTGTGCACGTCCTGCACCAGTTCGGCGGTCTTGCCGAAGTAGGTGCTCGCGCCGGTCGCGTAGACCAAGGCACCGATCTCGCCGCGACGGATGATCGAGCCCGAGTACACCGCCTCGCCCGGGTTGCGGGTGGCCGGCAGCGACTCCCCGGTCAGCGTGGACTGATCGACCTCCACCGGGTCACCGTCGAGCAGCCGCGCGTCGGCCGGCACGATGTCGCCCAGCCGAAGCCGGATGACGTCGCCCGGGACCAGATCCCGCGCGGCGGGGGTGACCCAGTCCCCGTCCCGCTTGACCCGCGCAGTGATCGCCAACTTGGCTTTCAACGCCTCGATAGCGTCACCTGCCTGCCGTTCCTCGGTGAAGCCCACCACCGCGTTGGAGATCAGCAGCACCAAGATGATGGCGAAGTCCGCCCAGTGCCCGACCGCACCGGACAAGATGACCGCGATCTCGATCATCCACGGGATCGGGCCCCAGAAATAGGTCAGAAACTTCAGCAGCGCGTTGGTTTTGTGCTCGGCGATCTCGTTAGGCCCGTACTGGGCCAGCCGCGTGCTCGCCTCCGCCTGACTCAGCCCGTCACCCGAGGTGCCCAGCCGCTTCTCGACCTCCGACATCGGCAGCGAGCTGAGGTCGTCCCGGCGCTCGGGCTTTTCCGATGTCGGATCGGGCGCTGTGGACCGGGTCGACTCAGCGCTCATGGCCGGTACCTCCCGCCCCTGACCTGTCACGGGATGCTCGAGCCGCTGATCGTTGGGTGCATGACCCTGCCGTGATCTGACCCCGCGCAACATGCGCCAACTGACTCACCTGACTCTCCGAGCTCACAACAAACGCGGCACCACCCACACTGATCCACTGCGTGCATCCCGGCGTAGGGTCGAACGAACCGACCGGGAGCCGCAGGATCACTCCCTGTCCGCGGCAGTGGCATACGGTCGCCCACCCCCGGTTCGGCTGGAGGAGTGGCGAAGCATGGATGACGGTGCGGCGGCGGCTGACGCGTTCGTGTTCTTCGGTGCGACCGGTGATCTCGCGCATAAGAAGATCTTCCCCGCCTTGTACCGGATGGTGAAGCGGCGCACCCTCATGGTCCCGGTGATCGGGGTTGCCTATTCGCAGTGGGACCTGCCTCGGTTGCGGGACCACGCACGCGACAGCATCGTTCACGCCGAGGGCGGCGTCGACGACCCGGGTGCGCTGGATCGGCTGCTGTCGCTGCTGAACTACGTCGATGGCGACTACAACGACCCGGCCACCTACGGCGCGCTCGGGAAGGCACTCGCCGGTGCCCGCCGGCCGGCGCACTACCTGGCCATCCCACCCGCGCTGTTCGCGACGGTGATCGGGGGCCTCGGAGCCGCGGGACTCGCCCGTGACGCGAGGATCATCGTCGAGAAGCCGTTCGGGCGCGATCTCCCCTCGGCCCGCGAACTGAACCGCGTCGTCGGTTCGGTCTTCCCGGCCGACGCGATCTTCCGCATCGATCACTTCCTGGGCAAGGAAGAGATCATGAACCTGCTCTACTTCCGGTTCGCCAACTCCTTCCTGGAACCGATCTGGAACCGTAACCACATCGCCAGCGTCCAGATCACCCTCGCCGAACAGTTCGGCGTGCAGGGCCGGGGCGCCTTCTACGAGTCCGCCGGCTGCCTGCGTGACGTGATCGAGAACCACCTGTTCCAGGTCGTCGCACTGCTGGCCATGGAGCCACCTGCCTACCAGGGTTTCAGCGCCGTCCACAGCCAGAAGTTCAACGTGTTCAAGGCGATGCGCCCACTAGGCCCCGACGACGTGGTCCGCGGCCAGTTCACCGGCTACCGCGACGAGGCGGGCGTGGCCAGCGACTCCGACGTGGAGACCTTCTGCGCCGTGCGGCTGCACATTGATTCCTGGCGCTGGGCAGGCGTTCCCTGGTACCTGCGCTCCGGCAAATGCCTGCCAGTGACCGCCACCGAAGTGCTCGTCGAACTCAAGCCGCCACCGCAGCCGCTGTTCGATGACGCAACGCCCGGTGACGGCGAGGCGAACTACCTGCGTTTCCAACTCGCACCCAACCCGGTGATCGCTCTCGCTGCCCGAGTCAAGCGAGCCGGCGAGCAGTTCCTCGGTGACCAGCGAGAACTATCCCTGCTCAACGCACAGCCAGGCGAAGAGGAACCCTACGAACGCCTACTCGGCGACGCACTGGCCGGCGACGGTGCACTGTTCACCAGCGAGGACACCGTCGAGGCCGCCTGGGCGGTCGTCGACCCGATCCTCGAACACCACCACCACGCCCACCCGTACCAACCCGGTAGCTGGGGACCACCGCAAGCCGACGCGCTGATCGCCGCTGACGGCCGCTGGCACAACCCCACCGCCGACCCAACAACAACGCCACCGCCATGACGGTGACGGCCTAGCCGCACTGCAGGTGATCTGCGAACCGACGGCGCACACCACCGAATGCAGTACCGACGCACCGACCCGCCGACCTCCCGGTGAACTGCGAACAGACGCGCACAGTGAACAGAGGCGCTTGGTAAACAGAGGTGAATCGTGAAGCTGCCCCAGAACGTGATCCACGAGCTTGCCGTGCGCCCCGGCGCCGCTGCCGGGCTCGCTAGCCGAAGCACCACCGGGACGCGGACGGACTGGCTGGGCTCGATCGGGCACGCGAGCCCGAAAGACGTCGCCGAACACGACCTCGAGGTCTTCAAGCAGGAGTTGGAATCAGCCCAGGAACTGCTCTACGCCAGCGACACCTGGGCACTGCTGCTGATCTTCCAAGCCCTCGATGCTGCCGGCAAAGACGGCACCATCAACCACGTCATGTCCGGCGTAAACCCGCAGGGCTGCGAGGTCGTCTCGTTCAAACAGCCCTCCTCCGAGGAACTGCGCCACGACTTCCTCTGGCGCTGCGCCAAGGCGCTGCCCGAACGGGGCCGGATCGGGATCTTCAACCGCTCCTACTACGAGGAAGTCCTCGTCGTGCGCGTGCATCCCGAACTCATCGCCCAACAGAATCTGCCCCGTGGCACCGAACTCGGTGCACCACTGTGGCGCGAGCGGTACGAGGACATCAACGCCTTCGAACACCACCTCGTGCGCAACGGCACCCGGGTCGTCAAGTTCTTCCTACACGTCTCCAACGACGAGCAACGACGACGCTTCCTCGCCCGCCTGGACGACCCAGCCAAACAGTGGAAGTTCTCGCCGAGCGACCTCGCTGAGCGGGCGCACTTCGATGACTACCAGCTGGCCTACGAGCAGGCCCTGAGCGCGACGTCGACCCCCTGGGCGCCCTGGTACGTCATACCGGCCGACCACAAGCCGGCCATGCGGGCCCTCGTCGGCGGCATCATGGTCGATGACATCGACCAACTCCACCTCCACGTGCCCACCCTCGACCCCGAACAGGCCGCCGCGCTCAATCAGGCGCGACAAACGCTGCTCTCCCAGCAGCACCACGACCAGCCCGCGCACGCCGGAGACTCGGCGTAACGGCGCTGACAGCAACGCTGCTCGCGTGAGCCGCTACCGGCCTGGGGTCGGGCTAGCATCCGAACGTTGCCCGGGCGGCTGCCAGCCCATTCTCACCGCTCACTACGCAACGCCACGGCAAGACTGGGACAACCCCCTCGCGAGGAGGACCGACGGTGCGCTGGGCTGCGGTGTTTCGCTCACCGCGTGGGTACCGGCGGTCCTGGGTTGCGCCGGACCTGATAGCGGCGGTGACCTTGCTGGCGATTGCCGTGCCCGAGCAGTTGGCCACCTCCCGGTTGGCGGGTATGCCACCGATCGCCGGCTGGTATGCCTTCCTCGCCGGCACGGTGTTGTTCGTGTTGCTCGGCTCCAGCCCACAGATGTCGGTGGGTGCCGACTCCACGATCGCGCCGCTGTTCGCGGTGGGAATCGCCCGTCTGGCGCCAGCAGGCTCTGCGCATTACGTGGCTCTGGTGGGGATTCTCGCGGTAGTGGTCGGCGTGCTCGTGGCGCTGGTCGGGCTGCTTCGGCTCGGCTGGATCGCGGAGTTCCTGTCCGCCCCGATCATCACCGGCTTTCTCGCCGGTGTGGCCGTCATCATCGTCGTGCACCAGTTGCCCGACCTGTTCGGTCTGCCTGCCCCGAGCGGCACGACCCTGCATCGGGCCGCGACGATCGCCGCTCGCCTGGCCGACACGAACGGGTGGACGTTCGGCATCGGCGCGGCGGTCTTCGTGCTGATGCTCGCGGCGCGACGGATCGACCGCCGAGTCCCCGGTGCACTGCTCGGGCTGATCGCCTCGACGGTGGTCGTCGCGGCGATCGGGCTTCGCGAGCACGGCGTGGCCGTGCTCGGCACGGTCGAGCACGGCCTGCCACGGCTGGGCCTGTCCGGGCTGTCGTGGTCAACGCTGACCAGCGTCTTTCCGATCGCCGCTGTCGTCGCGCTGGTGGTCGTGAGCCAGTCGGCCGCCACCGCCCGCGCGTTCGCTGATCAGGGCGGCTACGAGATCGACGTGGGACGCGACTTCGTCGGGGTCGGCGCGGGCAGCGTCGCGGCCGGGCTGCTCGGCTCCTTCCCCGTCAACGCCAGCCCAGCCAGGACCGCCGCGGTCGCCGCGGCCGGTGGCCGAACCCAGCTCGCCGGACTCGGCGCGGCACTGGCGCTGGCGCTGGTCATCCCCGCCGCCGGGCTGCTCACCGATGTACCGCTGGCCACCCTCGCCGCCGTCCTCATCTACGTCGCCGTCGAAATGGTGCGGGCGCATGACCTGGTCGCCATCGCCCGCTTCGACCTCTTCGAACTCGCTCTAGCGATCATCACCCTGTGCACCGTCGCGCTCGTCGGCGTCGAGCAGGGCATCGCGGTGGCCGTCGCCTTGGCGATCCTCGATCGGACCCGCCTCACTGCCCGGCCGCAGATGCACGTGCTCGGCCGCATCCCCGGCACCACGAGCTGGGCACCGCTCAGTAGCACCGAACACACCGCACAGGTCCCTGGTGTGCTCGTCGCGATGTTCGCGACACCGCTCTGGTACGCCAACGCAGTCCACTTCCGCACGGAACTGAGAGCCGCCATGGCACGCAGCCTGGGTACCCCTCGGCTCGTCGTACTCGACACCATCGGAATGACCGACATCGACTTCACCGGCACCCGCGCCCTGCGTCAAGTGCTCGACGAACTCGACCACGACCACATCACACTGGCCGTCGCACGGGCCGGCCAGCACGTCCGCGACAGCCTGACCCGCAGCGGACTGCTAGCACGCATCGGGGAGGACCGCCTGTTCGACTCCGTCGGAGAGGCCGTCACCAGCCTCGGCCCGACAAGTACCGACCACTGACACGGCTCAGTAGTAACGGGCCACCTCCGTCGCCGGCGCATGTGGAAAGCCCCGACCTAATCACCGGCCAGGGCTTCGTAACCAGGCTGATCCGGCCTCGCGGCCGGGTCAAGCGATCAATGCGGACTCACAGGCAGTATCTGTCGTCTCGTATCAGGCTCATAACCAGAGCCGGCCGGTGAAGTCCATCCGAACGTGACGTTAGAACCTGCAGCCACATCACGCTCTGCGGGGTCGCGTGGTCGGGTGCCCGTGAAACCGCCGATTTTCGCCTCGGCAGCGTCACCTGCGAAGGTCAACCCAGGGTCAACAGGGTCAAACCGAGAACCCTCGGCGCTTCAAAACTCCTAGAAATACTGGGGTATAGCGTGGAGCTGAGGGGATTCGAACCCCTGACCCCCTCGATGCGAAGGGTCATTTCACGTCAGTACATGCCGTTCCGTGTCCGTTCGTGTCGGCTGGATTCCCTTACACAGCTGGGATTCAGTCGCTCTGTGTCGCGTCGTGTCCTCTCGTGCCCGCCCGGGTCGGAGGGTCCGTTCGGGGTCAAATCAGGGTCAACACCCGCCGAGCCATCTACCCACTGACCGTCGGCTTCCTGCGGTCCGCCCCGTCATCTCGTGAGGCATCATCGTGGCTGCCGACCAGGGCGAGAATATCCCGTCCGAGTGGCTCGACGGGTGGGCGGATGGCCGAGCCGTCGGGGACGGTGACCCCGGCCTCTTCGCTGGGGCGCATACGAGCGGTGCCGCTTTCGTTGCCACCGTTCGGCGCGTCATAGATCCGCCTTCAATCGGGCGTAGTTCCGGTCGGGCCTGGTTGGCTGTCCCGCCGAAGCGCGCGCCGACCGTGGCTTGCGAGTTGCGCGCGTGCTTTCCAGGTCAGGTCATCGAAGAGACGTCCCAGCCGGGTGGAGAGGGGCAGTCGTGCGGGTTCGCGGTCTCGCCGCCGCGTCTCGGCCACACCGTGGTCTGCGGTGAGGCGCGGCCCGGCGTCCCCGATCGCTGTGAGCGCCTCAATCGGGCAGTTGGGTCGGCTGCTTGGGGTGAGGTGTTCGAGCGTGTGCGTGCTGAGCAGGTACTGCAGGGGTCCCGGTTCGCCGAGGCCGCCGGGCGCGATGTTGAGGCTGACGTATTGGGCCAGGAGTCCGGCGGCTGCGCTGATCGAGAGCGCCGCGACGTTCTGGCCGGCGACCGCGGCAGTGTCGGTCCCCAGGCCGGCGATGTAGGCGGGGTCGTCGAGGGTGCCGTTGGCGTCGGCGGCCACGGCGCCGAGGTCGAGTTGACCGTTGCAGCTCATGCAGGCGCGGCCGGGCCGTAGTACGTGTGATCGCCAGGTCGCGCTGCGCATGCCCTCACCGTCGGGGAACACGTCGATGGCGATGCCGCCGTCGATGACCGGGATCAGATCGCGATAGGCCAGCGCGTTCAGAACAGCGCGGGGCCAGGGCCGGTCGACGCAGCAGATGACGAGGTCGAAGTCGAGCGCGACTGCGAGTCCTTGCGGCTCGCAGATGCTGTGCTCCCACGCGTTGATCCGTGGGTCGGCGGCGGTCGCGTTCGCCAGGAGCAGTCGACGCGCCACCTGGACCTTCGAGCGTTGCAACCATGCGTCGGTCGTGGTGACGCCCAGCAGTCGGTCGAGGTTGTGCTCTTCGACGGTGTCGAAGTCCATGAGCCCGATGCTCGTCACGCCGGTCGCGGCCAGGCGCAGCGCGACATCGAGTCCCACGCTGCCCAGGCCGACGACGAGCACCGAACGCCGGGTCAGGTCGGCATGTCGGTTGGGCCCCCAGCATGCGACGGAGCGGATGTTCCCGGGCCGCGATGTCGGCGGCGCGATGAGCTTGTCGTTCCAGGACACGCGGTAGTAGTCGCCGGGCACTCGCACGCTTTCGCTGGCGGTGCAGTCGATCGCTGTGCCGACGCCACGGTCCCAGTGCCGGGCCGACCAGTGGCCATCACGCCCGGCGAGGGTCATCCCGACCAGCGGCAGGCCGGTGAGTTCGCGCACGAGGTTGGCGAAGGAGGATTCGGCGTCGCGATCTGGCCCGCTCATGCCCTGCCAGCCGTTACCGCCGGGGTGACTGTGGCACAGGACGAGCCCGTCCCCTTGCTGGTGGGCGATCGCCGCGGCACGCAGCACGTACTCGCCCGCGATCGAGGCGTTGCCGTGCACCTCGCGTTCGCCGGACAGCGGAAGGATGATTGTGCGCACCAGCGCGGTGCGGCGGCTGGGCCCGGTCGAGGGACGGTAAGTCGCCAGGCAGATGTCTTCCTGGCCATCGTCACGCAGGAGATGTTCGCGGAGGCCACGGTTCGTCTCGACGGTCATGGCGACTGAGGTCCGACTGGTCATTGAGCCTCTCCGAGGACGCCACGCACGTGCGCCAGCCAGCCCTGCGCCGGATCAAGGTCTGCTCCCCAGCCGGCGACTTGGCGGGAGTGACGCAGCCAGCCGGGCCGCTCTGAGGGCTGGCTGTTCGTCCGGGCGAACGCCACGGTCGCCGGAAGGTGCACCCAGTGCGGTGGTGCGAGGGGCCAGCCCATCAGCTCAACGGCCTCCACGGCGGTCGGGACCAGCTGACCGGTGAGGCGGCCGCCGACCGGCTCGACCTGGTAGCTGACCAGAGCGCCATGCCGCTCGGGTTGGGCGCCCAGTCGGTGTAGGCCGGTGATGAACACCTCGACGGGGTCGGGCATCACGCCACGTCGGCGCGCTGGCGGATGGACACGAACCGATCGCCCTGGTGGATCTCGACGATGTCGGTGTCGGCGTAGCGCACCGGGTGGGGCTGGTGACCGCGCAGCTCGCCCAGGTCGTACAGCGCGGGGTCGAGTCCGGCGAGGCGCAGCAACGCGGCCGCGGGCTGCTTGCGGGTGGTGGTCTGCTCCGGCCGGCCGTCGATCGTGAAATCGATCGGGCGGTGCAGGTCGGTGACGTTGTCGGTGTCGCTCATGACTGCCCTGCTTTCGGTGTCGCGCCCCGAGGTGGGCGGTTCACAGCGACTGTCGCCCGCGGCGTGGCCGACGAAAGTCAGCAGATTTTTCGGCGTGGACGCTTTCGGACGCGGTCGGTGGGGCGACAGTAGTGCGACGCCATGAATGAGCCAGCCCGCGCCCCGAGACTCGACCATCCGTTGATGGCCGAGCGGGCTCGGCTGGACAGGATCGTGGACAACATGAATGTCCAGATCCAGAAGGTGATCTACGGAGGTCGGGTTCCCGACGACGTCGAACGGGCGCTGCATGGCGGCGAGTCGGTCGACGACGTCTTGCAGGAGGCGCTGATCGCGCTGCTCGCGTACGACCCCGACGATCTACGCGAGAGCTGGGAGGCGCTCAGCGTCCGGATCGCGCGGAACAAGGCCGTCGACGCGCTCCGACGCGCCACGAAGGGGCGGCGATCCCGGGGATCCGATCCGTCCGCGCCGGACGAGATCGCGGTCGTGTCGTTCGATGCCTGCGAGCACGACCTGCATCACTTGGGCGAGGACACTTCGCCCGAGGAGACGTTCATGATCGCCCAGCAGGAGTTTGTGCTGCTCCGGCTGGCACGCGATCGCCTCACCGACCGGGAGAAGACCGTGTACTTCGGCATCCAGTTCCAGGGTCGGACGCGGGCTGAACTTGCCGACGAGATCGGTCTCACCCCCCAGGGGGTGGGTCAGATGTACGTCAGAATCGCCAAGGCACTGGACGCTGAGGCCCGCAGCGACCCCGCATTCCCAACCAGCCGAATCCCTGAAGGGAGGACCGAATGAGCAAGAAGACCGACCCGGTCGATGACGTGATGCTGGCATTCCTGGACTACCTCGAGGGAGCCGCCGAGCGCCCCACACTGGATCACCTCACCGAGCAGGACCGCGAGCGGGCGCAGCGGCTGATGAACAGTCTGCAGGCCGGCCGTGGCATCGACCCCCACGCGTCGCGCCCCTCGGTCGAGGCCCTGCTTGCCGGCGCCGGACTGACCACCCTGCTCGACCCGGCGAACAACGTGACGGCCGGCGCGGTGGATCTCACGACCGTTCGGGACGTGCTCTCGGCGATCGACGAGCGCGCTCAGGTCGACATCGAAAGCCACGGTGTGCACGGCGGGATGGTCGTCTACACCTATCTCGACCTGCGCGCTCGCTTCCTGCTGATCGACACCGACACACCCGCCGCCTCGAGTGACATACGCGCGCTCGTCGAGACCCTGTTCGACGCCGACCCTGACACCGTCCGGGTGGGCCTCGTCGCTCGCAACGACGAGCTCGTGACCCAGCTGCTATCGGCCGATGACCTCGGCGCGACGATCACGACGCCGCTCGGGCAGCGCCACACCCACTGGCAGTCCCCGCTACCGCTGGCACTGGCCGTACGGCGGATGCTTGAACACAGCGCGCCGGAGTGGGATCAGTTCGATTTCGATCAGACCTTGAGCGACCCTCTCGACATCACCGCGATCGCCGCCGCGGCCGCGCGCGGGGTCATCGAAAGACAGGCCGCGCGGGCCTACCGCGGAGACAAGGCGCGTGCCTACCGTGCGCTCGTGGGTCACGAGGCCGTCTTCGCCGAACTCATCGCGAGGGTTTCCTCCCGCGGCAGCGCCGTCATCGATCTCGACGCGGAGATCACCCGCATCGTGCGGGAGGCCGCGTGATACGCAGACTTCATATCGAAGGGTGGCGTGCGTTCGAGGATCTCAACCTCGAGCTCGATGACGGCGTGACGTTCATCGTCGCCGAAAACGGTGTTGGCAAGACATCGCTGGTCCAGGCGGCGGCGTGGGGAGTGTTTGGTGCGCTGTCGGGGGTCGACGCACGCGCCGCGTGCCGATTCGGCACGTCACCGGCGCGGGTCTCGGTGGACCTTGAACTGCCCGATGGCCGGGAGCTGAGCATCGTGCGCCAGGTGCAGGATCGGTCGGAGTCCATGCAGGCCCGCGTCGGCACCCGTGCGCTCACCGACTCTGACCTCGCGACGGTCATGGCCGAGTCTTTCGGGGCCACCCGCGAGTTCCTCAGCAAGACAACCGTGATTCCGAGCGACGCGGTCGCCGACGACGCGACCAGCGCCTTTCAACTGCGAGAGCACCTATGCCGCGTGTTCGGCGTCGATGATCTTCAGGCAGCGGCCGACGCTCTGGACCGCCTGCACGCTGATGCGGACGCGGCGGCAAAGAAGATCCGGCAGCAAACGCGACGGGCGGCAGCTGACATAGCGGCGGTACGCGGCGAACTGGCTGACGCTGAAGCCGCGCAGCAGGCCGCCGAGTCCGCGAGAACCGACGCTCGGGATGCCGTCGATGCGGCCGAGCAACAGCTACGCCAGGCGCTATCCGAGCGATCCTCGCGAGCGAAAGCAGTCGAGGCCCGCCAAGCGTTTGCAGAGGTACTCACCTCGGCGCGGCAGCTCATTGGCGAGGCCGTTGTGCTCGACGATGCCGACGGCCCGGCCACCTTGACGGCGCACCTGGAGGCACTCGAGACGGCTGCAGTGGAGGCTCTGGATGAACATCGCCGAGCGGCGGCGACAATCGCTGGACAACTCGCCGCCGTTCGCAGCGCCGCGTCCGAGCTTCACGCCGCCGGCGCGGAGTGCCCGGTATGTCGCCGAGAGCTCTCTGCCGGAGACGTCGAACATGCCAAGCGTGCTCACGAACAAGACATGGCGACACTCGGTGCGCGAGAGAACGAGGTGGCCGCGCTCCTCGAACGAGCATCGGCCCGGGTCAGTGACTTGCGCGCCGTGGCTCGACGCGCGGCGAAACTGCCGGACATCCCGCCCGCACCGGCAGAACCAGCCGTCGACGTCGACGCGGTGTCGCTGACTCTCAATGAGGCTCGCGAGAACGCGGAACGCCTGATCGAGGCAGCGGTCGAGGCTCGCACCAAGCGCGACGCCCTCGCCACGCAGATCGCCGACGAGGAGCAAGCCGCCCGCGAGCTGGACGCGGCCTACCTCGCGCACCGGCGAGAAGCGGCAACGAGCGTCGCGGCAGAGGTCATGCGGGCAACGGCCGACGCGATCCTCACTGACCGCATCGATCCCCTCGCCGCCGAGATCGGGCATCGATGGAAGCGCGTCTTCGGCGAACGCGGACAGCTGCGACTACACCACGATGGTCACCTGGTTCTGGTGCGCGGGATCCACGAGGTTCCGTTCAGTCAGTTCTCCAGCGGAGAGAAGGTCGTCGCGCTGTTGGCAACCCGCCTGCTCGTTCTCAGCGCGTCTACCCGTGCCTCATTCCTGTGGCTCGACGAACCGTTGGAGCACCTCGATCCGAAGAACCGCAGACTCCTCGCGTCTCTCATGACGATCGCAGGCAAACAAGTCCGGCAAATCCTTGTCACGACATATGAGGAAACGCTGGCCCGGCGCTTGGCAGGCTCGGCTCACGCCCAGCTGCGGTATGTACGAGCCTCAGACACCGATTGACACCAGCACCGCGGCCAGCGATCCGGGTAGGGCATGTCAGATCGGCCGTGTAACTGACGTTGCCTGACTCTGAGTCGCAGGACTGGGACTGGACCACGGCCCGCTCCGAAGCAAGGCGGGCGCGTCGGGTGTCGACCTGCTCGACGGGCCGAACCGGGTTCGCTACAGCGGCTGCGTTGCCGCGTCGATCTGCGCGATCCAGGCGTTGACCTCGGCGATCGCGTCCTGCAGCGACAGCTCGATTCGGCCGGCGCCGGCCGCTGTGGCGTAGTCGCTCGGCCAGTGCGCGTATGCGGTGGCGGCGGGCGGCCAGGCCCGTTCTGGGCGTCCGAGTGTGCGCGCTTCGGCGGCGCGGGCCTCGAACAGCGCGGTGCAGGCTTGACGGATCTCGACTAGTGCCGGTGACTGTTCCGCTTCGACGAGCTGGCGCAGTAGCAGCAGGTCCACGATGTCGCGGGCTCGATCGTTGATGTGATCGGGCGGCTCGTGAGGGTCAGTACCGGCGTGAAGCTTCTGCGCGATCTGGTAGCGCAGCGCGATCCCGATGAGCTCGTCGGGGCTGGGTAGCCCGAAGTATTGGAGGCTTGGGGCGCGCAGCACGTCGTGCTCGTCGGTCGCGTCGGCCTCGTCGGGCGCGATCTCGACCTGGATACGCCGCCACACCTTTCCTTTGATCGCGACGAACACGTCGAAGCGACGCGGCTTGATGATCTTCGCGGGCGTGGCGATTGTCTCGACGCCGCTCCGGCTCAGCGTCAACGGCCCCCACGGTTGCGCGAGGGCGTCATCGACCGCGCCCAAGAACTCGTCGATGTCACCGCGGACCATGCCGTCGACGTCCTTGGTTGCCCGTCCCGACCAGGACAGTCGGTGCTGCAGGTAGGTGCCGCCCTTGAGGACGAATCGAGAACGGCCATCGGCATCGATCGCGCGCTGTAGTGCGGCGATCACGACCGTGGATGCGATGAGCCATCCCAACTGGGACTGCTCGAGACCGACTTCCTGTTGCGCGTGGGTGACCCAGGCGTTGAGGACGCCCGCTGAGTTGGGTTCTTTGCCGCGTTCCTTCATCGCGGCCAGCTGATCCAACGGGTCGGAACGGCCCTCAGGCTGCTCGGCTGTCATGCGCGCGCTTCCAGTCGGTCGCCGAGTCCGGTAGCGGCGTCCTTGCGCAGACGTCCACGGTCGGTGGCTGTGGTGATCGCCTGGCGTAGAAGGTAGGTCGGTATCCCGGTGTCGATGCACTGGCCGATAGCTGTCTCGAGGGTTGCGGTCGGGATCTGCTCCCACCATGTGATGTCCTCACTGGTGAGGTCCTGGTAGTGCACGACGTACAACTCACCCCCTCGGCGACGCAGACGCTTGGCAGTGGGCACGGTGATGTGGATGCGGTCAGGGTTGATATCGCACACGTCGTAGGCGGCGAGGGCGGTGTCGTGACTCAGGCAGGCTTCCGGAACGCCGGTCCACTTCACCGCCAACATGTACGGGTCGAACTCGGTCGTCGGGAACTGCGGAAACCGGTAGACGCCGCGGGCCGCGTGCTCCAACCCGCCGCGGTGGGCGAGTTTGTCGACGGTGAGCCGGTCGATGCCCAAGTCGATAGCGTCGCGAACAGTCACGTAGCCATAGTTGTCCAGGGCCACGTCCCACAGATCGGTCCGCGCAGTCATCTCACATCACCTCCGACGTCAAAACACTACCACTTTCGGTAGTGTTTTGACACACGGAGCGGAAGGGCATAGCACTGGTCGCACCCCCGGGTCGATCTCGATTTGCGCTATCCGTTAGGCTCGGGCAGTCGCTTTGCGATGCGTTGCACCCCTCTGGGGCTGCCCGACCTACGCATCTCACATCGTGAGATCGCAACCGATCGATCGAGCCAGATCGACCGCCGCCGAGCGGCGCCGCAAGCGGCGCATATCGCAGAGATCCAGCGCCGCGCTGACCTGTCGACTAGCCGGTACGACGCCCGACGCCGGGACCGCCACACCGCGCGGCTGACTCGTTCACAGTGGGTTGGTCGGCAGAGTGGAGCCCGAGGATGAACTGACCGCTTGGGGCGTGCGTCGATGGGGATCGAGCAACAACCTGATTGAGTCGATTCGCCCGCGGGGTCTCGGCTCCGCGGGCGAACGTTCAGAACGCGAACCCGATGCGGGTCGCATCAGGTTTCGGTGCCGGCGAGCCCAATCGCTGGCGACTCAGTCACGGCAACATGAGCGGCCGGCTCCACATCTTGAGCGGCCGGTGCGGTGTCTTCGAACGCGGCCCGCATCCGCGCATCGCGTCGCGGGTCTGCCAACGCACAGCACGACTTCACCGTTACCCGCCCGGTGACTGCTCCGAGGATCAGCAACACGCTGAACACAGTCACGACGACGGCGAGTACTTGCAGCATCGGCTCACGGTACCGCCGATAACCGGTAGCAGGGTCGCCATCTGATTCTCGTGGCGTGACGGGAAGGGCAGGCGTCGCTGAGCGGGTTCCTGCATCAGCCACGCCTGTGGCGCGCCCAACGGGCGGACAGCGTTGGAGGAATCATGGTGACGTCGAGCTCGGTGGGGACACGCGGAAGCGGGCGGGCAGCCGAAGCGTCCGCCCGTCCCATGGCGACGGTGGTCCTGACTGGCGCAGTGGGTGGTGCGATCGCCTCGTTGGTGATGGCGATGTATGCGATGGTGGCCTCGGCGACCTATCAGCACCACGGATTCTTCACGCCGCTCTACCACATCGCATCGACGATCATCGCGCCAACGCAGCTGATGACATCGATGCAGCACGCGATGATGGGCAGCACCTTCTATCTCGCGGGTGGGCCTGCGGTTCTCGGCGCGGCCATCCACATGATGACCGGCGCGATGTACGGAGTGGTGTTCGCCCTCGCGGTGCACAAGCTGCACCTGCACGGCGCCGTGCTGCTCGGAGCTGCTGTCGTGTGGGGGGCTGTCGTGTTCGCGGTGAGTTCCTGGATCGCCCTGCCACTGGCGGCAAAGGTGTTCAGCAGCGGCGACCAGATCACCCACATGGCCAAGATGGTCGGCTACCCCACCTTCCTCGTCGAGCACCTGATGTTCGGTCTCGCGCTGGGCGCCCTGCTGCTGGCCCGCCCCGCCAACCGCGCCGACCGCTGAAACTGCTCCCCCCTCAGCCCGGTTACGGCGAACGCCTTCGCGCCGTAACCGGGCTTCCAAGGCTCTACCGCCGCACAGCGGCCCGACCTTTCGGGTCCCGTTCAGAAAGGACGACCGCTTCGATGAGGTGGATCCCTACGGTCGCGGCATCAGCTGCCGTCGTCCTGTTGGCCGCGGCCTGCTCGAGTGGCACCAGCGGACGAGCATTGCCGGCGACGGCCGGGGCACGGTCGGTCACCGGCAACGCGACTAGCTCGCCGTCTCCAGCTTCGTCGTCCGGGAACGCGTCGAGCAGTGCGCCCTCGCCACAGGCGTCGGGCCGACCGGTGCATGTGTCGCTACTGGAGGGCGACGGAGGGGTGTACGGCATCGGGATGCCGATCATCGCCTACGTCGATCACGCCATCACCGATGCAGCCGCCTTCGATCACGCCACGACCGTCACCGTGAACGGCCAGCCCGCGGCCGGTGCCTGGTATTGGCAGCGCTCCGGGCGGGCCGGTCAAGCGCTAGAGGCGCACTACCGCCTTCGCGATTATTGGCCGGCGCACGCGCAGATCCACCTCAGCCTTCCGGTCAAGGGCCTGCCCGCCGGCCACGGTTTGGTCTTCGATGACAGCCTGACGCTGTCGATCGCCACCGGTGCGGCCAACATCACCACCGTGGACGGCGCGACGGAGCGGATGGTCGTGACCTCCGACGGTCGAAAGGTCTTCGACTTCCCGGTCTCGCTCGGCGCGGCGGATCACCCCACCTATACCGGCACCAAGATCGTGATGGAGAAGGACCGGGTGGAGGAGATGAAAAGTACCCCCGGCGAGGCGTACTACGACGTGAAGGTGCCGTGGTCGGTACGGCTGACCAACTCCGGGGAGTTCGTGCACGCCGCATCCTGGAACGGCGGCAACATCGGCAGCCGCAACACCTCACACGGCTGCACCAACCTCAACGTCACCGCCGCCCAGCAGTACTTCGAGTTCGCCCAGATCGGAGACGTGTTCACCTACACCAACACCGACGGCCCGACGATGCCGGTCTGGGACGGCTACGGCGACTGGACCGTGCCATGGTCGACCTGGCAGAGCGGTGGAGCTCTCGCATGAGTTCCTTGCGGCCGCGGTGAGCGGCTCGGACGGCTTCTCGCGGCCTACGTGGTCGACCGGTCGCGAGGCAGCGCGACTGTTCTGGCGCGGCGCGACGTTGCGGGTCGCGGGCAGGGTCGCGCTCGTCGTGGGCACCATATTGTCGGCGGCCAACCAAGGCTCGGTGATCCTCTCAGGCCAACCCAGTTGGGCGACGTGGTTGCGCGTCGCGATCAACTACCTGACCCCGTTCGTGGTCGCGAGCATCGGCTACCTCGCCGGCTTTCGCGACCATTCCTCGCCTGCCGCAGGAAGCGATCACCACACAACGGGAAGGACCAGCGACCGTGACCGGGTTCCCGGTTCGGGACGTGGATCGGAACCCCGCACGGGGTCGCAGACGAAGGATTGACATGACGGTGGTTGAGGCAGTGTTCAACGGGACGGTGATCGCGCGCAGCGAGCAGACGATCTTCCTGGAGGGCAACCACTACTTCCCGCTCGAGGCGGTCAACTGTGACTATCTGCGCGCGTCGCGTGCCAAGTCGCTGTGCCCGTGGAAAGGGATCGCCAGCTACTACGACGTCCAGGTCGAGGGCGAGGCCGGCGACGCCGCGGCCCGCAACGCGGCCTGGACCTACCGACATCCCTCCCCGCTCGCCCGCAAGATCAAGAACCATGTCGCGTTCTGGGGCGCGGTCACCGTGGTGGAAGCCGGATGAGCCTGCTCCGGACCATCCGTGCCGCAGAGTTGGCTACCCGCCCGGTGCACCCGCAGACCCGCTCGGCGCTGGCGCGGCGGTGGGCTGAGCTTCCCGAGACTGCCCGGACGCCGGCGCAGGCGCTCGGGCAGCATGGGGTCGGCTGCGAAGGCACCCACGGGGTGTTCCCGCGCTGCAACCTGGCCTGCACACCGTGCTATCACTCCCGCGACGCGAACCGGGTCGCGGTCGACGGTGGACACACTCGTGCCCAGGTGCAGGCGCAGATGGGGCTACTGCGGCGGATACGTGGCCCCCGTGCGCACGCGCAGCTGATCGGCGGCGAGGTGAGCCTGCTGGCACCCAATGATCACGCCGCCGCGTTGCAGATCATGCGCGGCCACGGCCGGGAACCGATGAGCATGAGCCACGGCGACTTCGACTACGACTATCTGACCGCGCTCGCCCTGGATGGCGCGGGCAGGCCTCGCTTCGACCGGCTGTCGTTCGCGGGGCATTTCGACATGCTGATGTTCGGCCGGCGCGGCATCGAACGCCCACCGGATGAGGCGTCGCTGAACCCGTACCGGCGCAGCTTCGTCGCGATGTTCGCCCGGCTGCGCCGCGAACGTGGGGTGCGAAGCTTCTTGGCCCACAACATGACCGTCACTCCACGCAATCTCGACCAGATCGCTGATGTCATCACCGAGTGTCATGACTACGGCTTCGGGATGTTCTCCTTCCAGCCGGCCGCGTTCGTCGGCGACGAGCGCCGCTGGCACGACGACTACAGCGACGCCACCGCTGATGACGTGTGGGCCCAGATCGAACGGGGCGCCGGTACGCGGCTGCCGTTTCGTGCGTTGCAGATCGGCGACGAGCGGTGCAACCGCACAACCTACGGCTTCTACCTCGGCGAGAAGTACGTCCCGATCCTCGACGACCGTGACCCCCGCGACCTGCATACGCGTGACGTGTTCTTCCGCTACCTCGGCGGTGTCAGCTTCTCCGGAACGCCGCTGCCGCTGCTGCTGGTCAAGGTGATTCGGGTGCTGCTCCGGCACCCGTCGATCGCACCGGTCGCTGCCGGCTGGGCCGCGAGGCTGGTCCGGAAGGCCGGGCTGCGGTCCCTGCTGCGGCACCGACCGCGGCCGGTGACGTTCGTGATGCACTCGTTTATGGACGCGGCCGACGTCGCCCCCGCCTGGGAGGCCCTGCAACGCGGCGAGGACAGCAGCGATCCACGGATCAAGGTCACCCAGGACCGGCTACGGGCCTGCTCCTACGCGATGGCCCACCCGGAGACCGGGCAGCTGGTGCCGGCCTGCGTGCAGCACGGCGTGCTCGACCCGGCCGAGAACGTGGCACTGCGGCGACTGCTGCCGTTGGTGCCCCTCGATCGGCTATCAGCCGACGCGGCACTGGCAAACCGGACGGCTTCGGCCGGCGACCCGACGGTAGGGGTGGCCTGATGCGCGTCGGCATCATCTCCGGATCCGGCAGCTATGACTGGCCGCGGCTGGCCGAGGCGCGTCCGCGCACCTGCCGGACCCGGTTCGGCTCCGCCGAGGTCACGTTCGGTCAGGTCGCCGGGGTGGACGTGGTCCACCTGGCACGTCACGGCGCCGCTCATGCGGCGCTGTCCAATCAGATCGATCACCGAGCCAACCTCGCCGCACTCCTCGACTGCGGCATCGATGCCCTGATCAGCCTCACCGTGTGCGGCGCCGTCGATCCCGTCCTCGCGCTCGGGTCGGTGGTCGTGTTCGACGACCTGTACTTCCCGGGCAACCGGCTGCCGGACGGGACGTCGTGCACCTGGCACGACACGGTCGGCGAGAAGGGACGCGGTCACTGGATCTTCGACTCGCCGTTCAACCCGGCGCTGCGAGGCGAGGTGGTTCAGGCGGCCGCCGACGCCGAGCTGGCGGTGGTCGACAGTGGTTGTTACGGCCAGGTCGACGGGCCGCGGTTCAACACCCGCACCGAGATCGCGGCGCTGGCCGCGGTCGGGGTGAGTGCGGTCAGCCAGACCGCCGGCCCGGAGGTCGTGCTGGCCGGTGAGGCCGAGATACCGGTCGTGCTGCTCGGCTACCTGACCGACTACGCCAACGGCGCTACCGACCACCCGCAACCGGTCGAAGCCTTGATCGCGCTGATGCAGGCCAGCACCGAGACGTTCGCCCGCCTCCTCGAACTCGCCCTACCCCGCATCGTCGCCGCCGGCCCGCCCGCCCCAGCGGGCGTGGTGTATCGGTTCGACTCATGAGCGGCACCCTTCAGGTGCTGGTCATGGCACGCGCACCTCGCCCCGGCGCGACCAAGACTCGGCTGGAGCCGATGCTCGGGCCCGCGGGCTGCGCACAACTACAAGCCGCGCTGATCGCTCACACAGTGGCGATCGCGTGCGACGCCGCTCCCGGCTCAGTGCACGTCGCCGTCGATCCGCCCGGTTCGACCGGCGAGGTGAGCCCGCTGCTGCCGCCCGGAGTCGCCATGTTCGACCAGTACGGCAGCGATTTAGGTGAGCGGATGGCACACGCGCTCGCGCACGTCCACACAGGGCGCGGCGGCCCGATCATGGTGGTCGGCACTGACATCCCCACCCTCACCGCTCACCATCTCCTCACCGCCCGCGCCCTGCTCCACGACGGCGCCGACGCCGTGTTCGGCCCGGCCGTCGACGGCGGCTATTACCTCGTCGCAGTGCATCACCCACAACCTTCGCTGTTCGATCTCGATCCCTCCCTCTGGGGTGGCCCGACGGTACTCGCGGCAAGCCTGACCGCGGCCCGCGCCGCACGACTGCGCGTCAGTCTGCTGCCCGAGCTGCGGGATCTGGACATCCCCGCTGACGCGGCGGCCTTGCTCGATGACGGCGGCCTGCCAGTCCAGATCGAGTGCCTGCTTCGTGCCCGGGTCGGTGCGGCGTGACCGCGACGCCCATGTCCGTGTCGATCATCGTGCCGGTCCGCAACGAGGAAGCGCTCATCGCGGACGCGGTGCAGCGGTTGCGTCGTGACTTCGATGACTGTGAACTGCTGGTCGTCGACGGTGCCAGCACCGACGCCACCGTCAAGCTGGCCGCGCCGCACGCGCGGGTGATGGGTACTGCGGCTGGCCGGGCGCTGCAGATGAACGAGGGCGCCCGGCACACCAGCGGGGACGTGCTGTGGTTCGTGCACGCCGACACCGTGATCGCACCGGGCGCGCTGGCCGAGCTCCGTGCCGCGCTGACCGATCCAGGCATCGTCGGTGGCGGCCTGACGTTGCGTTTCGACGCGCGAAGCGCGGGGCTGGACTATCTGGCGTGGACGTCGAACCAGCGGGCCCGCCGGCTGCACTGGATCTTCGGCGACCAGGCGATGTTCGTGCGCCGCGACGTGTTCAACGCGGCGGGCGGCTTCCCACCGCTGCCGGTGATGGAGGATCTCGAATTGTCCCGGCAGCTGCACCGCCACGGCCGCCTGGCCGTGCTGCCAGCCACGAGTACCGCCTCCGCACGACGGATCCTCGCGCACGGAACGTGGCGGATGGTGACCTTCATGCAGTACCTGAAGGTGCTGCACTTCGCCGGCGTCTCGCCGCAGCGCATCGCCCGCCGTTACGAGGCAGGCCCGCCCTGGCCGCTCACCCGCCACCGCGGCTCGCGGCACGATCCGCGCCTGATTCCGGGTTTCGCCCGGTCCGAGGAGAGCATCGATGTCTGACCGATTGAGCATGACCGGCGCCGGACAGCGTCTGGACGGTGCCCGCTGGCAGCCGTTACACACGACGATCCTGCTCGCGCTCGGCGCGGGCTGGTTGTTCGACTCCTTCGAGGTGCAGATGTTCAGCAGCGCCGTGGGGCCGTTGGGTGACCACTTCGGCGCCTCGGTGTTCGCCCGCGACGCGGTGTTGGCGGTGTGGCTGGGCGGCATCCTCATCGGGGCCCTGTCCGGTGGCCGTCTCGCCGACCGCTTCGGGCGCCGGCGCCTGTTCGTGGTGACACTGCTCTGGTACGCCGGGTTCACCGTGCTCACCGGCCTGAGCCCCAACCTCGCCACCGTCTACGGGTTGCGGTTCCTCGCCGCGCTCGGCGTCGGCGCGGAGTACGCGATCATCAACGCGGCGATCGCGGAGTTCATGCCGGCACGCGTGCGGGGCAAGGCGAACGCGCTGGTGATGAACTTCTGGCCGGCCGGCGCGATCATCGCCGGGCTGCTCGCCTACTTCACCCTCGACACCCTCGCCCTATCCAGCGCGGTGTCCTGGCGCTACATGTTCATCCTCGGTGGGCTGCTGGCGCTGGTGGTGCTCTACTTCCGGCGCCGAATCCCAGAGTCCCCGCGCTGGCTGATCTCTCGCGGACGCGTCGAGGAGGCCGAACAGATCCTGCGTTCGCTGGAAGGGGACGCATCGAGCCCGCCGGAGCAGGTCGCCGAGATCCGCCTGATGCGGACGGGACGCTCGGCGTTGGTCGAGTTGGTGCGTGACTACCCGGGGCGCCTGGCGTTGGGAGCGCTGCTGGATTTGGCGGAGGCGTTCGGCTATTACGGCATCTTCGCGTTGCTGTCGGTCGTCGTGCTCCCGCACGTGCACATCTCCCAAGCGGGCATCCCGATCTTCTACATCGTTGGCAGCGTCGGCGCGCTGGCCGGTGGGCTGGTGATGGCGCTGGTGTTTGACCGGGTCGGGCACCGTCGCACCGTCGGCGTCAGCTATGTGCTCGCGGCCGGCGGGGTCGGGCTGTTGGCGTGGGCGACGTCGACCGGCAGTGCAGCTGTGGGTGACCGCGGCGTTCGTCGTGGCCAGCGCGTTCGCGACGGCGGCGTGGACCTCGGCATATCCGACGTTCACCGAGCTGTTCCCGACCCACCTGCGTGGGGTGGGTGTGGGCAGCAGCGTCGCGATCGGCAGGATCGGCGCCATCGTCGGCACCCTCGCGTTGCCCAGCATCGCCACGCACCTCGGCGCGAGCCTGTCCTACCTGCTGGTGGCGGGATTCTGGCTCGTCGGGGCCGCCGGCATCGGCCTCTATGCGCTTCGCGGCAGCGTCGACGGCGCCCGTGCCTCGCTGGAAGAACTTACCCCGTTGCGTGGCGAAACGATGCCCGCCGCGGCAGCGGCGTAGAAGGGGTAGCGGGATGCGGATTGCGGTATGCGGCGGGCCATACGCGAACCCGTACGCGCTGCGGGCGTTCATTGACGACGCGCGGGCGCGGGGCTGTGAGCGGCTGTTCTGTCTCGGTGACCTGGGCGGGTTCGGCGCCGAGATCGAAGCCCTGTGGCCGCTGCTGACCGAGGCTGGCATCGAATGCATCGCCGGCAACTACGACGTGGCGATCGCGCGCGGCGACGCGGACTGCGGCTGCGGCTACCGCGACCCGCGTGACAACGAGTTCGCCCAGTTCATCTATGACCGCACGCGCGCGGCCACCAGCGCCGACTTCGCCGCATGGATGGGCGACCTGCCGACCCAGGCCCGGATCGACATCGGCGGTTGCGACGTGCACCTGGTGCACGGCTCGCCGCTGGCGCTCAACGACTTCTGGTGGGATTCACTCTCCGACGATGAGCACCGTGCGCGGGTGGCGGCCAGCGGCGCCGAGGTCATCCTGTGCACTCACACCGGCCTGCCTTGGCAGCGCCGTGTTCAGGGCACCCTGGTCGTCAACGTCGGCGTACTCGGCAAACCCGCCAACGACGGGGCCTGCAACGTCTGGTACGCCGTGCTCGACCTGCACGACGGCCAGGCATCGGCCGAGTTGATCGCGTTGGACTACGACTGGCGCGCCCAGGCCGCCTCGATGCGTCACGCCGGGCTACCCGAGGCGTTCGTCGACAGCATCGAGACCGGCTGGTGGACAACCTGCCTGGAGGTGCTGCCGCCGCGGGAACGCTCAATGGGCAAGTACCACCTCTACCGCAGCATCCAACCTGACGGCTTCGCGCCGGCCGAGGACGGCTGGGGCGCCACACCCGCCGCGACCGACGACACCGTGCTGCCGGTGACCCCGCTGTTTGGCACCGTCTACTTCCCGCCGCGGCTGTGGATCTACACGAACTTCCACTGCAACCTGGCCTGCGACTACTGCGCTGTCGCCTCCTCCCCCACAGCCGCGCCCCGCAGCTTTCCGCTCGATCGGTTCCGCGACCTCGTCGACGAGGCGGTGGACGAAGAGTTCACCGAGCTGTACCTCACCGGCGGGGAGCCACTGATCCACCCCGACCTCGCGGCGATGCTGGCCTACGCCGCCGACCGGCTGCCGACCGTGCTGCTCACCAACGCCATGCTGCTGCGGGGACGCCGCCTCGAGCGGCTGCGTGCGCTCGCGGGCCACCCGAACCTGGTGGTGCAGACCTCCCTGGACGGCGCCCGCCCCCACACCCACGATCGCCACCGCGGAGCCGGGTCGTGGTCGCGCACCATCGCCGGGATCGAGGCGGCCCTCAGCTTGAGATTGTCGGTGCGGGTCGCGTTGACCGAGACGCCCGAGAACACCGACGAGATCCCCGATGTCGCCAAGCTGCTGGCCGATCTCGGCGTCGCCCCGCACGACTTCGCGGTACGACCGATGCTGCGCCGCGGCTTCTCCAGCGAAGGGATGGACATCGGGCAGGACAGCACTACCCCGGAACTGACGATCACCGCCGACGCCATGCACTGGCACCCGGCCGGCGCCGACACCGCCAGCAGCCCCGACATGGTGCTGGCCGCCGGAGGTACCTCGCTGCGCGTGGCGAAGCAGCTCGTCACCGAACGGTTCTTCACCGCACGCCTGGCCGACGGCAGCCTGCCGCAGCCTTACCGCTGCGCGATCTGAGGATGGTGGCCGTGCGTCGGGTGGCGAGGCCAGAGCTCCTGCGCCCGCTTGGTCTGGTTGCCGTGATCGGTGCTGCCATCACCGTCGCCGCGGTGATCGGCGTGCCCGGCATCGGCGGACTTCGGGCGCACTACGCGGGAACCGGGATGCTGGGCCTGCTGCTGTTCAGCGGCCTGTACGCGGGGCTCACGCTGCTGCCGCTGCCACTGTCGGTCGTCACGATCGGCGCTGGTGCGGTGTTCGGGCTCGGCCGCGGCGGCCCCGCGGTCGTGCTTGGCGCAACTGTGGGTGCCGTGCTGGCCTTTTGGCTCGGGAGGGTCCTGGGCCGCGACACGGTACAGCGTCTCGCGGGCAGGCGGCTGGACTCTTTCGATGCGTTGCTGCAGCGGCGCGGGCTGCCCGCGGTGCTGGTGGTCCGGCTGGTGCCGGTGCTGCCGTTCACGGCCGTCAATTATCTCAGTGGCCTGACCGCGGTTCGGTTTCCCACCTATCTGGCGGGAACCGTGCTGGGGATCGTGCCGGGAACCGTCGCGTATGTGGCGATCGGCGCCTACGGGCATCGGCCGGGATCATGGCCGTTTCTGGTTGCGGTGGGGAGCCTGCTGGCGCTGACCATCGCGGGGGTGCTGACGCAGCGGACCCGCCGCCGCCACGCGAAACGCGAGTCGGCAGCGGCGACTCTTAGCGGCTGACCCGCTTAGCGGTTGATTCGGCGCCGACGCACTGCTGCCATGCTCCGGGTGATCCGCCGCAGCATCGGGCGATGCAGGTTGTCCCGCACGTCGGCGATGGCAGCCTTCCAGATGCCGTCGGCGCAGGTGGGGTAGGCGTGGATCGCACTGGCGAGATCGCGGGAGCGCAGTCCGTGCCGGGCGGCCAGCACCAGCTCCGGGATCGACTCCCCGGCGCGGGGACCGACGATCGTGGCTCCCACGATGCGGCGTTTGCGGTCCAGGACGAGGCGGGTGACGCCGCGGGTGTTGTCTTCGGCGATCGCCCGGTCGACCTCGTCGTGGGTGATGGTCCGCACCGAGAGCCCCGACCCGGGCCCGGCCTGGTGCGGGCTGACGCCGAAGGCGGCGACCTCGGGCTGGGTGAAGGTGACTCGCGGAATCGTTGCGGTGTCCACCTTGCGGTGCAACCCAAGGATCGCGTTGCTCGCCGCCAGGCTGCCGTGTACCCCGGCCACGTGGGTGAACTGCGGGTGCCCGGTCACATCCCCGGCGGCCCAGATTCGCGCGTTGCTCGTCTGCAGCCGGCCGTTGACCCGCACGTACCCGCGGTCGTCGAGGGTGACGCCGGCCTGTTCCAAGCCCAGTCCCTCAGTGCGCGGGGTGCGCCCGACGGCGACCAGCACGATGTCGAATGGGATCGTCGAACTGCTGGCCAGCCTTGCCCGCCACCCGTCGGCGACCGCTTCGATACTCGACACCGGAGAGCCGTTGTTCACCGCGATTCCGTCTTCGGCGAGCGCGGCAAGCAACAGGGTGCCGGCGTAGGGGTCCTCGCGGGGTAGCAGCGTCGGCGCGGCCTCGACGATCGACACGCGTGAGCCGAGTCGGGCGAAGGCCTGACCTAGTTCGCAGCCGATGCTGCCGCCACCGAGTACCAACAGCCGAGAGGGCAGCTCGGTCAGTTGCCAGACGGTGTCGCTTGTCAGTGGTCCGGCGTCGATGAGTCCGGGGATCGGTGGCATCGCCGGACTCGAGCCGGTCGCGACTAGTGCCTGCCGGAACCGCACCGCCGTACCGTCGACTGTTGCGCTGTCTGCTCCAGTGAAGCGTGCGGTGCCGTGGGCGACGCGCACGCCCGCGGCGCGCAACGCCTGCGGTGAGTCGACCGGTTCGATGGTCGAGATCGCGAGGCGGACGTGGGTCATCACCTCGGCGAAGTCGACCCGCACCTCGCTGACGTGCACGCCGTAGCGGGCCGCCGTGCGTGCCTCGGCGGCGGCGTGTGCCGCGGACAGCAGCGCCTTGCTGGGCACGCACCCCGTCCACAGGCAGTCCCCACCGGTCCGGTCCCGCTCGACCAGCAGGACGCTGGCCCCGAACCCAGCGGCGGTCTGGGCCGCGATGATGCCGGCGCTGCCGCCGCCGATCACCAGCAGATCCCAGGCGTCACGATCAGGCGGATCGAGGGTGTCGGAGTCGGCTTGGACGTATTGGGTGAGCGTCATCCGGGGTCCTCGGCCATGTACTGCTCGACCGCGTCGTGCACGCGGGTCACCACGCTGGGGTCCGGGGTGCGTCGCTGGGTCCAGCGCATCAGCGCCCGGCGCAGGCCCTGGTACTCCTCGGCGGCCGCGGAGCACTTTTCGCAGGTCGCGAGATGGGTCTCGAGTCGGTGGATCTCGGCCATCGTCAGCGGCGCGGCCGGGTCGGAGTCCAGGTAGCGCTGGATACGTCGCGCGGACCAGCGGCAGGTCCACATGGTGGTGAGCATCGACATCATCCGGTCCTCCGGGATGTGTGGTGTTTCGGGAGTTGCGTGCGGACGCGGTCGCGGGCTCGGCTGAGGCGTGACATCACGGTGCCGACTGGGATGTCGAGGACCTCGGCGACCTCGGCGTAGCTGAGTTGGTCGACGTCGATGAGCAGCAGCACGGTACGAAAACGCGGGTCGAGGCTGTTGACGGCGCGTTGCAGGTCGTCGTCGAGGATCAGGTCGGTGACGGTGTCTTCCGGGCTGGGTACGGCGGCGGCGCCGAAGGCGAGGCGGTGCTGATCGATCTCGCCGGGCTCCTCGAGCAGGACGGGTCGTTGCCGGCGGTGGGAGTTGATGTGGGTGTTGCGCAGGATCGTCAGCAGCCAGGCGCGTGGATGGGCACCGTCGAAGCGGTCGATCCCGCGGTAGGCCCGGATCAGGGTGTCCTGCACGAGGTCTTCGGCGTCGGCCCACGACCCGGTGAGCGTTCGACCGACCCGGAGCAGCACGTCGATCTCGGGTTCGACGTGGCGGCGAAACGCATCCTGGCGTGCGGCGGTGTCCTCGCTCACCAGGCTGGTCATGTCCTGGGAACCCGCCGAGGTCTTGCGTTCCTTCCCGCCGCGACCGCGCATCATCGCCGCATCGCACGTTCCTGGCCGTGCCGGTCATCGCGATGTTCTTTCGCGGTGGCGGTGGTTCCGGCGGCGACATGGATGTGCCCGCCGCGCAGCACCTCGTGGCTGACGTCGCTGGTCGAGTCGGTCACAGCCCGCCATGGTGCGCGGTGGATGTCGACGCCGCCGGTGAAGCAGGCCAGCCGAGCAAACGGCGACAGCCCCCGCCAGCGTCCGACCGGCAACGTCAGGTCGACCACGACGACCCGACCACCGCGTCGCAGCTGCTCGACAGTGCGCGCGTACGCCTGCCGCCAAGCCCCGATGATCGACAACGAATACGTGAACAGCGCCGCATCGAACAGGCTCTCCGCAGCGTTGGAGCCAAGTGAGAGTTCGGCGGCGTCACCGTGGTGCAGCTCGACGTTGGACCAGCCGTGCCTGCCGACCCGCCGCTGGGCCCCGGCTAGCATCGCGGCGCTCGCATCCACCCCCACGACCTGCCCAGCTGGGCCGACCGCATCGTGCAACAGCGGGAAGTTCAGGCCCGTACCGCAGCCGACGTCGAGGACCCGGTCGCCCGGCTTGAGGTCAAGCAGCTCGATCCCGCGCACGCGGCCTGCCCGGTAGACGGGTCGTTCGAAGGAGAGCACGTCATAGAAACGTGCGCCCGGGCCGTAGCGCTGGGGACGCGAGATCATGATGCGACCCAACCTAGCCGCGCTCCGGCGCACTGCGGCCGGCGAGAGCGGCGGCGCCGAGCGCAGGGATGGATCGGCGTCATACCTGAGGAACCCGGTCGGCGAACTCGCGCCTTCCCCGAGCAGTCCCACGCCCTCGGATGCCCCGGGTCGCAGGAGCCTCCCCGCCGCGGGAATCTGATCGGGCGGTGAGCGGGTTCCCGACGCGACACCCGTGCGACGCGCCCGCCCGCCCCACCGTAAGGAACCCCAAATGACCGAACCCGCCGTGCCGACCTTGGCCGAGATCCCGCTGCTGGACCCCGACGGTGAACCCACGTCCCTCGGCGCCCAAGCCGGCACCTTCCTGGTGCTGCAACTGGTCCGCTACTTCGGCTGCCTGCCCTGCCAGCAATGGTTGATCGAGCTCGACCACGCGAGCACCCGGCTCGCGACCCTCGGTGCCCGGCCAGTCGCGGTCGGCGGTTCAGCTGACTACCAGGCGCGGTGGCTTCGTGACGAGCGAGAGGTCCGCACGCCGCTGCTGCTTGATCCCGACCAGCGGCTGCGTGACGCTCTGCAGGTCGGACGGATCGGCTCCCGGCTTCTCGATCCCCGCGGGCTGGCCAGCTACGGCCGCGCCATGCGCGCCGGGCTCCGCCCGCAACGGATCACCCGCGACACCGTGCAAGCCCCAGGAGTCGTGATCCTGGACGCGCAACTCAACGTGCGCTGGCGGCACGTCGGCAAGCGCATCGGTGACTACCCGCCGTTGAGCGCAGTCCTCGACGCCCTCCATCCGCTCACGGCGGGAAGGATCCAGGCGCGCGACCGGGTTCCCGAAGCATGATGCGAGCAACCTGGAACGGCGTCGTCCTCGCCGAGAGCGAACGCACCGTCACGCTCGAGGGCAACCACTACTTTCCGATCGAGGACGTCAACCGCGAGTACCTCAAGGCCAGCGCGACCCACACCCGCTGTCCGTGGAAAGGCCAAGCCAGCTACTACACCATCGTCGTCGACGGACAACAGTTGGCCGACGCCGCGTGGTACTACCCGTCCCCGTCCGCGGCGGCCGCACAGATCGCCGGTCACGTCGCGTTCTGGCGCGGCGTACGAGTACACCGCGTCGCCAACTCAGACCCGTCAGAGCGGCATTCGCTTGTCGCGCGTCTGCTCGGTCGTCGCGCCGGCTAGTTCTCGGAACTGGCCGATCCACGACCAGCAGCTCTGTAGGCAGCAAAGGGGATGTGACCGCATGACCCGGATAGTGATCCAGTACTTCGCCGGCTGCCCGAACTGGCAGGTTGCCGACGAGCGGATCCGCACCGCGCTCGGGGATCGCGACGACGTGACCGTCGGCTATCAGCCGGTCGAGACACCCGAGGACGCACAACGGCTCGGCTTCGCCGGCTCACCCACCATCCTCATCGACGGCATCGACCCGTTCGCTGCGCCGCACCAACCCATCGGGCTCACCTGTCGCGTCTACCCGACACCGCAGGGGCCTGCCGGCTCACCCACAATCGAACAACTCAGCCACGCCGTCAACGCGTCAACCGCACCGACCGACATCGAGGGCTAAGCAGCCATGTCGACCGCATTCGTGCTCTCCGGTGGCGGCAGCCTCGGCTCGGTCCAGGTCGGCATGCTGCTCGCCCTGGCCGAACGCGGCATCACACCCGACCTGGTCGTGGGCACCTCTGTCGGCGCGATCAACGCCGCGTGGATCGCCGGCCGCCCAGGTGTTGAGGGAGCCCGCGAGCTGGCCGACGTGTGGACCTCGGTGCATCGCGGCGACATCTTCCCGGCCCGCCCGGTCACCGGACTGCTCGGCTTCCTCGGCCGACGCGACCATCTCGTCCCCGCCTCAGCGCTGCGCACCCTGCTGCGCCGGCACCTCACCTACCAGCGCCTCGAAGACGCACCGATACCGGTGCGCGTCATCGCCACCGAAGTCAGCACCGGGCTGGAGGTCGTTCTCGACCACAGCAACGCCGTCGACGCGGTCACCGCCAGCGCGGCACTACCCGGGGTGTTCCGCCCAGTTCGCGTCGGGAACCAGGAGCTGATGGACGGCGGGATCGTGAACAACACCCCCCTCTCGCACGCGGTCGACGCGGGAGCGCAGCGCATCTACGTGCTGCCGACCGGCTACGCCTGCGCTCTGCCCGACGGGCCGCACAGCGCGTTGGGAGTGGTCCTGCACGCACTGACCCTGCTGCTGCAGCAGCGGCTCATCGCGGACGTCACCCGCTACCAACACACCGTCGACATTCGCGTCGCGCCACCGCTGTGCCCGCTCAGTGTCTCGCCCGCGGACTTCTCCCACACCCGCGAGTTGATCGAACGATCCGCGATCAGCACCCGCCAGTGGCTCGAATCCGCCGACCACGACCCCGACCAGACCCGCATGTTGAGCCAGCACCGCCACGGCGCCGCCGACCTGCGCTCCTATGCCCGATAAGGGCCTCACCGACGGCAATCGAAAGGAATATGCAATGAGTGAGCGCACCGACGTGGTCGTGATCGGGATGGGTCCGGGTGGTGAGGACGTCGCCGGCCGGCTCGCCGAGGCCGGTCTCGATGTCGTCGGGATCGAACGCGAGCTGGTCGGCGGCGAATGCCCGTACTGGGGGTGCGTGCCCTCGAAGATGATGATCCGCGCCGCCAACCTTCTCACCGAGGCCCGCCGCATTCCCGGCATCGCCGGGACCAGCAGCATCACCCCAGACTGGCAGCCCGTCGCCGACCGGATCCGCGCCGAGGCCACCGACAACTGGAACGACAAAGTCGCTGTCGATCGCTTCGAAGCGAAAGGCGGCCACTTCGTCCGCGGCTCCGGCGTGCTCACCGGACCAAGCACCGTCGCGGTCGGTGACCGGCTCATCCACGCCGCGCGCGGCATAGTGCTGGCCACCGGGACCAGCGCCGCAATCCCGCCGATCCCTGGACTCGCCGAGGTCCCGTACTGGACCAACCGCGACGCGATCGAAACCCCCGACCTGCCCGCATCACTGATCGTGCTCGGCGGCGGCGCCATCGGCGTCGAACTGTCCCAGGTGTTCGCCCGCTTCGGAGTCACCGTCACGATCATCGAGGCACTCGAGCGGCTCCTGCCCGTGGAAGAGCCCGAAGCCGGGCAGCTGCTCGCCCGCATCCTCACCGACGACGGCATCGCCGTGCACACCGCGGCCCGCGCGGCCCACGTCACCCACGACGGCACCCGCTTCACCGTCACCCTCGACGACGGTCGCGACTTGAGCGCGCGACGCCTACTGGTCGCGACCGGCCGTCGCGCCGACCTGCCCTCCCTCGGCGTCGACACCGTCGGCATCGACGACACCCAACGCTGGCTACCCGTCGATGATCACCTGCGCGCCGGCCCAGGCCTGTGGGCGGTCGGTGACCTCACCGGAGTCGGCGCCTTCACCCACATCGCCATGTACCAAGCGGGCATCGCCACCGCCGACATCCTCGACCAGCACCCGGCACCAGCCGACTACCGGGCCCTGCCCCGCGTCACCTTCACCGATCCCGAAATCGGCAGCGTCGGACTATCCGAGGCCACCGCGCACAGCCACGGCCTGCACATCCGAGTCGGCAGCTCCCAGATCCCGCAGTCCGCACGCGGCTGGATCCACACAAGCGGCAACGACGGATTCATCAAACTGATCGAAGACGCCGACCGCGGCGTCCTCATCGGCGCCACCTCCGTAGGCCCCGTCGGCGGCGAAGTACTCGGCCTGCTCACCCTCGCCGTGCACGCCCAAATCCCCACCACCACCCTCGCTGGCATGATCTACGCCTACCCCACCTTCCACCGCGCAGTCGAGGACGCCGTCCGAAACCTCGCCAGCACCGCAACCTGACCCGCACCAGCCAGCCGATTCAGCGACACGACCAGAACCGAGAGCGCCGATCACCGGCCCTCGCAACGAACGGGATGTCAGATACCACGCAGGCGGGTTTCCCTGGTATGAGCACGGACCTCGACACGACCCCCGCCGTCGCCGAGGTGTATTGGCGGCCAGGCTGCCCGTACTGCTCGATGCTGCGCCGCGATCTATCCCGCCAGGGCGTACCCACCACCTGGCACAACATCTGGGAAGACGAACGAGCCCGCCAATACGTGCGCCAGGTCAACCACGGCAACGAAACCGTTCCAACCGTCCGAGTCGGAACCACGACGCTGACCAATCCACGCGGAACTCAGGTCGCCGCCCTGCTCGGCATCGATACGACACGGACCCCGCCCAGGAGTCCCCGCACGAGCACCCGACTCGCACGCCTTTCGACCTGTCTTCGTTCGGTGCTCGAGCCGCGCTGGTGATGCTCCGCACCGGATCCGTCAGTGCACGTCCAGACGACCGAAGGAGGGGCGATGGATCCCGCAGCGGCAGCCGCCGCGATAGCGAGCAGGGACAAGCCGGCCGCGATACCGGCCCGTGCCACGCATCGGGAACCGGTACCCACGCTGTTGTCAACAGCATGTGGAAGAAACCGCTTCGGCGTCATCCGCGTCGTCCGCGCTGTTCGAACCGCACCGCCCCTCATCGATTGCGGGGTCGCGTGTTCGGATGCCCATGAAACCGCCGATTTTCGCCTCGGCAGCGTCACCTGCGAGGGTCAACCCAGGGTCAACGGGGTCAAGCCGAAGACCCTCGGCGCTTCAAAATTCCCAGAAATACTGGGGTATAGCGTGGAGCTGAGGAGATTCGAACTCCTGACCCCCTCGATGCGAAGGGTCATTTCACGTCAGTACCTGCCGTCTCGTACCTCGCGGTGTCAGCCAGTTTCCCTTACGCAGCAGGGCTTCAGCCGTTCCGTGTCGGGTCGTGTCATCTCCTGATGGCTGGGGTCGACGGGTCCGTTCGGGTCAAATCAGGGTCAACGCGTTCCGCTCCTTGGCGATGCGATTGCGTCCAGGGTGGTGAGGAATTCCTCCGCGAAGGCGAGTTCGGCGGCCAGTTGTTCGCGTCGGCTCTGCGCCATCAGCCGGTAGTTGCTCACGACGGCGCGCAGCCGGGCGGTTTCGGTTGTACCGCGCTTGGCGCGGGAGGCGAGGCGGTCGGTCGTGTCGAGCAACTCGCGCATCTGCTCGAGGCTGAAGCCGAGGGGCTTCATGCGGCGGATCAGCAGGAGCCGTTCGACGTCGCTGTCGGTGTAGAGCCGGAATCCGCCCTGGCTCCGGGCGGACGGCACGACCAGCCCGGCCTGGTCGTAGTGGCGGATCGTGTTGATCGACAGACCGGTGCGTTCGGCGACCTCGCCGATCTGTATCTGATCCCGCGCCATGTCCCACCGTTCATCTCTCGAGGCCGTCATGATCATGGTCGGGTGTGCACCATCATCCCCGAGCCGTCAATACCTACCCTCACCCTAGGGTAGGGTTTCGAGAAGTCGTCCAAGAAGACCGGCGACCTGATCATCCGACCTGATGGTGCCGCACCAGCGAAGCGTTCGCTGTCCTACGCGGCCTTTCTCGCAATCGACCGCCGAGCCCGCGCGTGCTGCCGCGCGACCCGACCGATGTGGACCATGCCCTCAATGACCAAGACTGCCCTGCCGACGACGCTGCAACGATTCGCGCCGACTCGACTCCATCGCCCGGGCCGCCCAGCGTGGGCCAACGCCACGGGAATGCGTACGGAGGTGCTGGCCGCGCTGGTGGTCGGTATCGCGCTGATCCCAGAAGCGATCTCGTTCTCGGTGATCGCCCACGTCGATCCTCGCGTCGGCCTGTTCGCCTCGTTCACCATGGCGGTCACGATCGCGATCGTCGGTGGCAGGAGGGCGATGATCTCCGCGGCGACCGGATCCGTCGCGCTGGTCGTCGCGCCGCTGTCGATCAAGTACGGGCTGGACTACCTGGTGGCCGCGGTACTGCTGGCCGGCGCGATCCAGATCCTGCTCGGTGTGGTCGGTGTCGCCAGCCTGATGCGCTTCGTGCCCCGCAGCGTGATGACCGGGTTCGTCAACGCCCTGGCGATTCTGCTGTTCGTCGCGCAGTTGCCGAACCTGCATCACGTCCCGTGGGCGGTATATCCGCTGGTCGCCGGCGGCCTGGCGATCATGGTGTTCTTCCCCCGGCTGAGCAAAGTGATCCCGGCTCCGCTCGTGGCGATCGTGGTGCTGACGACGCTGACCATCGCGGCCGGCATCGCGGTGCCCACGGTGGGCGACAAGGGCACGCTGCCCCACTCGCTGCCGACGCTGGGCCTGCCGCACGTGCCCTACAGCCTGCACACTCTGAGCGTCATCGCGCTGCCGGCCGTCACCATGGCGCTGGTCGGGCTGCTGGAATCGCTGCTCACCGCCCGCCTGGTCGACGACCTGACCGACTCTGGGTCGAACAAGAACCGCGAATCCTGGGGCCAGGGCATCGCCAACGTCGTGACCGGGTTCTTCGGCGGCATGGGCGGTTGCGCGATGATCGGCCAGACCATGATCAACGTCAAGGCCGGCGCCCGCACCCGGCTCTCGACGTTCCTGGCCGGACTCTTCCTGCTCATCCTCGTCGTCGTGTGCGGGCCCGTCGTGTCACGCATCCCGATGGCCGCGCTGGTCGCGGTGATGGTGCTCGTCGCGGTAAGCACGTTCGACTGGCACAGCGTCAAGATCAGCCGGCTCCAGCGGATGCCCAAGAGCGAGACCGCCGTCATGGTGGTCACCGTGGCGGTTACCGTCGGCACCGACAATCTTGCTTTCGGCGTGCTCGCCGGCGTCGTTCTCGCCTGTCTGCTGTTCGCGCGCCGGGTCGCGCACCTGTCACAGGTGACCGCGGTCACCGATCCGGACGGGTCCAGCGTCGTGTACCGAGTCGCGGGAGAGTTGTTCTTCGCCTCCAGCAGCAACCTGAGCGATCACTTCGACTACGCCGGAGACCCAGATCAGGTCATTATCGACCTCACGGACTCCCATGTCTGGGACGCCTCCACCGTCGCCGCGCTCGATCAGGTCGTGACCAAGTACGCCCACCGCAGCAAGCAGGTCGAGATCATTGGCCTGAACCACGCCAGTGAGCACATGCACGGCAACCTGAGCGGTCACCTCACGTCCAGCCATTGAGGCCGGGCTGCAACCGGCCGGCGCACCACTCGACCTACCCTCGGGCGATAGCGGGGTCTGTTGTCGAGCGGCGTGTGCGATGGCCGGGAATGTGATCGATCGACGAGAGGCGCTCCTACCCTTGAGTATCGAACCTGAACGCTCCGACGTGACTCACGACGACGCGGAAAGCGCCGCGGTGCGGAGCGAAGCTCGGCGCCGACGGACGTTCGCGGTCATCAGTCATCCTGACGCCGGCAAGTCAACGCTCACCGAGGCGCTCGCCTTGCACGCCCACGCCATCTCGGAGGCCGGGGCGGTGCACGGCAAGGCGGGCCGGCGCGGCGTGACGTCGGACTGGATGGAGATGGAGAGGAACCGCGGCATCTCGATCTCGTCTGCGGTGCTGCAGTTCGAGTACCGCGACACGGTGATCAATCTGCTCGACACGCCCGGGCACGCGGACTTCTCCGAGGACACCTACCGGGTGCTGGCGGCGGTGGATGGGGCGGTGATGCTGCTCGACGCGGCCAAGGGCCTGGAGCCGCAGACGCTCAAGCTTTTCGACGTCTGCCGCAACCGGCGCCTGCCGGTCATCACCTTCGTCAACAAGTGGGACCGGCCGGGTCGCGAATCGCTGGAACTGCTGGACGAGATCGAGCAGCGCATCGGGCTGCGCGCCACCCCGCTGACCTGGCCGGTCGGCATAGCCGGTGACTTCCGCGGCGTCATCGACCGGCAACGCGAGCAGTACACCCGCTTTCACCGCACCCCCGGCGGCGCCAGCATCGCCGAGGAACAAACAGTCACGGCCGAGCAGGCCGCGGCTGAGGAGGGCTCAGCCTGGCAGCAGGCGGTCGAGGAGACCAGCCTGCTCAGCGAGATCGGCGCCGACCTGGACCTGCCCACCTACTACGCCGGCACGTCCACCCCGGTCCTGTTCGGGGCCGCGCTGTCCAACTTCGGGGTCCGCCGGCTGCTCGACACCATGGTCGACCTCGCCCCACCGCCCTCGGACCGCGCCGACGACAGCGACCAGCCACGTCCGGTCACCGCGCCGTTCGCGGGACAGGTCTTCAAGGTCCAGGCGGGCGCCAACCGAGCGCACCGCGATCGCGTCGCGTTTGTGCGCGTGTGCTCCGGGCGTTTCGAGCGGGGCATGGTCGTCACCCATGCCCAGACCGGCAAGCCGTTCACCACCAAGTACGCCCACTCCTCCTTCGGACAGGACCGGCACACCGTCGAGGTCTGTTACCCCGGCGACATCGTCGGGCTGGTCAATGCCTCGGCGCTTAGGGTCGGCGACACCCTCTACGCCGAACAGCCGGTCACCTTCGCGGCCATCCCGAGCTTCGCGCCGGAACACTTCGCCGTCGTGCGCGCCGCCGACTTCAGCCGGTTCAAGCAGTTCCGGCGCGGGATGGCGCAACTGGCCGAAGAGGGCGTCGTCCAGGTCCTCTATTCCGACCTGCGCGGCGAGCAGGCGCCGGTGCTGGCCGCTGTCGGCCCGATGCAGTTCGACGTGGTGACCCATCGTCTGGAACACGAGTACGGCGCGACGGCCCGCCTGGAGCACCTGGACTACAGCCTCGCCCGGCGCACCGACGCGGCCAGCAGCGAACGGCTCGCACGCGCATCCGGCGTCGAGGTCCTCACCCGGATCACCGACGGCGTCCTGCTCGCTCTGTTCCCGAACCGCTGGCGCTTACACGCCACCGTGCAGCTCGACCCCGACCTGGTCCTCGAGGCCCTCGTCGCCGCGGAGCTCCCGTGAGCCGACCGGTGCCGCTCCGCGGAGCGGCACCGAGGCGGACCGCGACCACAATCGTCGCGGCGCCGACGCCGAACGCGACCAGGTTCGGGATGACCAGCGCGAGATCGCCGGACGCAGTGCCGTAGGCGACCCACAGGGCGAAGCCGGGAAGCAAGACCGCCAGGTAGCCGAGTGAGACATCAGCCGACGACCGGCGCGCCAGCATCCGCCGGACCTGGAGCAGTGGCGCCACCGCCATCACCACCCCCCAGCTCGAGGCCGCAACAGCGAGAACCGAACTGAGCACGAGGGACTCCTCGGGTGCGAGCGCACGAACCGAGGGGCCGCATCCGACGCGGATCTGCGACGGGGGCGCACATGCAGCCGAGACCGACGTTAGCGTCAGGAGCGTGAGAATGACCAGAGCACTGTCGGCAGGACCGTTCACCGTCCGAGTCGGTACCCGGATCGACACGGATCCGGAGGAGATCGCGTGAGCCATCCCCACCCCGAGCTCGGCGCACCGCCGCGACTGGCCAAAGGCGGGCTGCGGGTGGTCGCGTTGGGCGGTCTCGGCGAGGTCGGCCGCAACATGACCGTGTTCGAACACGCCGGCCGGCTGCTGATCGTGGACTGCGGGGTGCTCTTCCCCGAAGAGACGCAACCCGGGGTCGACGTGATCCTGCCCGACTTCACCTGGATCCGTGACCGTCTGGACAAGATCTCAGCGATCGTGCTGACCCACGGGCACGAGGACCACATCGGCGGCGTGCCCTACCTGCTACGTGAGCGCCCCGACATCCCGCTCGTCGGCTCGAAACTCACGATCGCGTTCATCACCGCGAAACTCAAGGAACACCGCATCACCCCGGTGACTATCGAGGTCGCCGAGGGCGGGCGGCAGCAACTCGGGCCGTTCGACTGCGAGTTCGTCGCGGTGAACCACTCGATTCCCGACGGACTAGCCGTGGCGATCCGCACCGCGGCCGGGCTCGTGCTGCACACCGGGGACTTCAAGATGGACCAGTTCCCGCTCGACGGACGGATCACCGACCTGCGCGCCTTCGCCCGCCTCGGCGAAGAAGGCGTCGACCTGCTGCTTATCGACTCGACCAACGCCGAAGTCCCCGGCTTCACCACCGGCGAGCGCGAACTCGCCCCCGCGATCGACGAAGTGTTCCGCACCGCCCCCAAACGGATCATCGTGTCCAGCTTCGCCAGCCACGTGCACCGCATCCAGCAGGTCCTCGACGCCGCCGAACGGCACGGACGCAAGGTCGCCTTCGTCGGCCGCTCGATGGTGCGCAACATGGGGCTGGCCCGCGAACTCGGCTACCTCAAGATCCCCGACCGGCTCGTCGTCGACCTCAAGGTCCTGGAGAAGCTGCCGGACAACCAGATCACCCTGATCTGCACAGGGTCACAAGGTGAACCGATGGCCGCCCTCTCGCGGATGGCGAACCGCGACCACATGATCCGCATCGGTGAAGGCGACACCGTGCTTCTCGCCAGCTCCCTCATCCCCGGCAACGAGAACGCGATCTACCGCGTCATCAACGCCCTGATCCGCTGGGGCGCGAACGTCGTGCACAAGGGCAACGCCAAGGTCCACACCTCCGGGCATGCCAGCGCCGGCGAGCTCGTGTACTGCTACAACATCGTGCGACCTCGCCACGTCATGCCCGTGCACGGCGAATGGCGCCACCTCACCGCCAACGCCGCGCTCGCCATGAAGACCGGCGTAGCGAAGAAGTGCGCGCTGCTCGCCGAGGACGGCGTCGTCATCGACCTCGTCGACGGCCGCGCCGCCATCACCGGCAAGGTCCCCGCCGGCTACGTCTACGTCGACGGCCAGACCGTCGGCGGCGCCAGCGAGGCGTCCCTCAAAGACCGCCGCACCCTGGCCGAAGAAGGTTTCATAACCATCGTGGCCATCGTCGACGCCGACACCGGCAAACTCACCGACCCGATCGACTTCCTGGCCCGCGGCTTCGTCCACGACGACAACACCTTCAACACCGTCGTGCCACTCATCGAGAAGGCCCTCGCCAAAGCCGCCGAGGAAGGCATCGGCGAGGTGCACCAACTCGAACAACTGATCCACCGCACCGTCAGCCGATGGGCCCGCGACACCTACCGCCGCAACCCGATCATCGTGCCCATCATCATCGACGCCTAATCGGCACGGCTCAGCTGGCGACATAGACCGTGTTGGCCGAGGTCCCGCCGATGAGCGGGTTGGCAAACGTGACCACCTTCGCCTCCGCGCTGACAAAGACCTCCGCCAGCACGGCCAGGAACTCGGCATCGGGCGGATCGTCGGACCACAGCGCGAACACACCGCCCGAGCACAGGTGACGGGTGAGGTGACGCAGACCCGCCGGCGTGTAGAACGCGGCGTGGCTCGGGTGCAGGACATGGCGCGGCGTGTGGTCGATGTCGACCAGCACGGCGTCGAAGCGCCGTCCCGGTCTCGCTGGATCGAACCCAACCTCGCCCTGCGCCATCGCGAAGAAGTCGTCCTCCACCAGTCGGGTTCGTGGATCGGCCACCAAACCGGCCGCGTCGGGAAGCAGGTCGCGCGCATGCCAGCCGATGACCTCACCGAGAGCCTCTACCACCAGCAGCGACGCGACCCGCGGATCCTCCAACACGGCACACGCGGTGTAGCCGAGCCCCAGCCCCGCCACGACAACATCGAGGCCGGTACCCGACGCCTGCGCCAGACCCAGACGCGCCAGCTCGATCTCGGCCACCGTGAACAGACTCGACATGAGGAACTCCTCGCCGAGCTTCACCTCATACACGTCGATCTCGAGCGACGGCTCCAACCGAAGCCGCAGACTGATAGCCCCCATCGGCGTCTCGCGCCAGGCAAGTTCCTCGAAACGTGCGCTCAATGAAACCTGAACCTCCGAGACCCGGTGCCGCGCGCTGCTACTGCTGAGCCGTCACCGTACCCATGACGAGCGGGTCAGATCCGGTGTGCAGCCAGTCCCGAGTGCTGGCGAGCAGCGAAACCAACCCACAGGATCGTTGCGGCCAGGCCGTCACGAGTCTGCTGGCGCCCAGCGTTCAGGCCACACCACCGCATATTCGAACCAGTCCCCTCATCAGCGTTTGCAGGAGCGCGAAACCAATGCTCGGAATCCCTGGTTTTCCGGGGATTTCCGAACGCACACGTTCTCGCGCGTCAGGGTCAAATGAGGGTCAAACGATCTTGGTCATCCGTGATGGGGCCTAGAGGGCCGATAAATGCAGGGGTATATGTGGAGCTGAGGGGATTTGAACCCCTGACCCCCTCGATGCGAACTCCGTGTAGAACGTATCCACGAAGCCCGGTTCGCCGTAGAATCCTTATGTAGTAAGGGATTTCGTGCTCACTCGTGTCGCCATCTACCGGCCTCTGACGGGCCGTTCGGGTGACAAATCAGTGACAAGACCGGACGCCCTTGTCGATCGACGGGGAGGGAGCCGCAGCGATGGGGTTCGTACGCGCGCGGCCCGGCACCAACGGCGGGGTGCGCTACCAAGCGTTGTACGACGATGTGAAGGGCCAGCGCCGCTCGGCCGGCACGTTCGCGACCGAAGCCTTGGCGACCCGGGCGTGGCAGCGGGCCGAGGACCGGCAGGCCGACGGCCGCGGCTCGGACACCCGCCGGACCCGGCAGCGGTTCCGTCGCTACGTCGAAGAGGTCTGGCTGCCGCATCACGAGATGGAAGCCCGCACCCGCGAGACCTACACCTACTACCTGGACAAGCACATCCTGCCGGTGTTCGGCGGGATGCGGATGAACGAGATCCAACCCGCCGACGTCCGTGAATGGATCGCCGATCTGAAGGCCGCCGGGGCGTCCCCGACCGTCATTCGGCAGTGCCACACCATCCTCTCGGCGGTGTTCACGACCGCGTTCAACGACCAGATCACCCGCCTGCACCCGTGCCGTGGCGTCAAGACACCCCCGGTGGCGAAGAAGCTGCGCACGATCATCACCCCGGACCAGTTCGGCCAGCTCTACACCGCCCTCGCGTCCGACACCGCCCGGCTGATGGCCGAGGTCCTCATTGAGTCCGGACTGCGGTGGGCCGAACTCATCGAACTCCGCCCCGCCGACCTCAACCCGCGGATGCGGATGCTCACCGTCAGCCGCGTCGCGGTCGAACTCGTCGCCCGCTTCCACCCCACCGGCGGCCGGTTCCTCATCAAGAACTACCCCAAGGACCGCGAACACCGCCGCATCAAACTCGCCGCCCACATCGCCGACCAACTCGCCACCCACATCACCCAGCACCGGCTCGGACCGGACGACCTGCTGTTCACCCCGACCCTGCTGTCACCCACCGGCGAGTCGTCGCATCTACAGGCGGTTCCCGAGCCGGTCGACCTCGGACTCACTCCCCCCAACGCCGTCGGCCGGCAATACCGGCACGGCACCCTCACCGGCTACAACCCGGGCGGGTGCAAGTGCGAGCACTGCCGCGGCGCCTACGCGAAGTACCGGGCTGAGCGACGGGCGGCAGGCAAGGACCAACACCCCGCACCCCGAACCACGCGCAGCCGCAGTCTCACCACCGACGGGCACATCCCCCGCTCCTGGTACCGCGAACACATCTGGAAACCCGCCCTCGACACCGCCGGCCTCAGCGGCCCTACCGGCATCCGCGTGCGCACCCACGACCTCCGCCACGCCCACGCCTCCTGGCTGCTCGCCGGCGGCGCCGACCTACAAACCGTCAAGGAACGGCTCGGCCACGGCAGCATCACGACCACCGAGAAGTACCTGCACACCCTCGCCGAAACCGACGACACCGCCCTCACCGCCCTCGCCACCATCCGAAAACGCGGCCCGGGGCACCTAGGGGACGGGTCTGCTGCACGAATAGGTGACATCTGATCTGTGGAGCCGGGAGGTTCCGCTGGAAGGATGTTGACCGTGCCGAAACCGTTTCCTAAGGAGTTCCGCGAGGACGTCGTGCGGGTCGCTCGCAGCAGTGACGCCTCGGTCGCGCAGGTGGCCAAGGACTTCGGGGTCTCTGAGTCGTGCCTGCACCGCTGGCTCGCACTCGATGACGTCGAGGCGGGCAAGCGTCCCGGCGTCACTTCGAGTGAGTCCGCCGAGCTTCGTGAGCTGCGCAAACGCAACAAGCTGCTCGAGCAGGAGAACGAGGTGCTGCGTCGTGCCGCGGCGTATCTGTCGCAGGCCAACCTGCCGGGAAAATGATGTACCCGCTCGTCCGCGAGCTGGCCGCCGACGGTATCCCCGTCGCGGTGACGTGCCGGGTGCTCAAGATCGCTCGTCAGCCCTACTACCGGTGGCTCGCCTCGCCGGTCACCGACGCCGAGTGGGTCGCCGCGCATCGGGCGAACGCGTTGTTCGACGCCCACCGCGACGACCCGGAGTTCGGTTACCGCTTCCTCGTCGATGAGGCTCGCGACGAGGGGCAGGCGATGGCCGAGCGCACCGCGTGGCGGATCTGCTCGGCCAACGGCTGGTGGTCGGTGTTCGGCAAGCCTCGCGGCCGTCACGGCAAGAACAAGCGCACGCCGGGCACGCCCGCGTTCGACGACCTGGTCCAGCGCAACTTCACCGCCGACGCGCCGAACACGCTGTGGCTGGTCGACATCACCGAGCACTGGACCGGCGAGGGCAAGCTGTACTGCTGCGCGATCAAAGACGTGTTCTCCAACCGCATCGTCGGCTACTCGATCGACTCCCGGATGAAGGCCCGCCTCGCAGTGGCCGCGCTGAACAACGCCGTGGCCCGCCGCGCTGCCGACGGTGCGGAGATCGCCGGCTGCATAGTCCACGCCGACCGTGGGTCGCAATTTCGATCAAGGAAGTTCCACCGCGCGCTCGCTCGCCACGGACTGGTCGGCTCGATGGGCCAGGTCGCCTCCGCAGCCGACAACGCCGCCATGGAGAGCTTCTTCTCGCTGCTGCAGAAGAACGTGCTCGACCGCCAGCCCTGGCGCACCCGCGAACAGCTGCGCATCGCCATCGTCACCTGGATCGAACGGACCTACCACCGCCGCCGACGCCAAGCCGCACTCGGCCGATTGACCCCCGTGGAGTACGAAGCAATCATGACCCCGACCGCCACCCAGGCGGCCTAACCGCAACTGTCACCCCTTCGTGCAGCAGACCCGACCGCTGAACAATCCGCGCGCCTTGGCCTGTTGATGGGCGCACCCGGCAGTGGCTACCACACTGGCTACCTGGGATTCCCCTGAAATCGTGAAGGACTTCGTTATGCCGCTGCCGGTTGGTCAGCGGTGATCGTCTCAAAGGCAGCTGGCGGCAGGAAGGACGCGCTGCTGTGCCGCCGTCGGGTGTTGTAGAACTCGTGGCACCAGGCGAGCACTACGGTGCGGGCCTGGGCCTTGGTGGCGAACCTGTGCCGGGACAGGACTTCGTGTTCGAGGGTGGAGAAGAACGACTCGGCGGCGGCGTTGTCGAAGCACGACCCGACCCGGCCCATCGACTGCCTGATCCCTAGTCTGTCCTTGCACAGCCGGGCGAACTCGCCCGCGGTGTAGGTGGCGAGTTCAACCGGTCGATGCAACACGGGGTTGTTGAACCGAGCGTAGTTGCTCCTCGAAGACCTCGGCGGGCGTCTTCCATCCGAGGATCTTGCGGGGTCGGTTGTTGAGCGCGTGTGCGACGGCCTCGAGGTCCTCGGCAGACCAGCGCGACAGGTCGGTGCCCTTGGGAAAGTACTGCCGCAGCAGTCCGTTGGTGTTCTCGTTGGTCGGCCGTTGCCATGGTGAGTGGGGGTCGGCGAAGAACACCCGCGTCCCGGTCTCCAACGCGAATAGCGCGTGGCTTGAGAGTTCCTTGCCGCGATCCCAGGTCAGCGTCTTGCGTAGCTGCTCGGGCAGCTTCGTCATCGACGCGGCGAGTGCTGCGTTCATCGCGACGGCCCCGTAGCCGCCGAGTGAGGGACCGTTCTTCACGTATGGCTTCTCGCCCCAGCCCTCCATTCGCGGCAGGTGCACCAGGAGCGTTGAACGGCTGCTGCGCTCGACGAGGGTGCCGATCGCTGACCGATCAGTGCCGATGATCAGATCGCCTTCCCAGTGGCCGGGAACGGCACGGTCATCGGCTTCGGCGGGACGCTCGCTGAGCACGACTTCAGCGGTCACGTGACCTTGCACCTTGTTCCGTGAGCGTTGCCGTGGCTCCCGCAGTGCGCGGCCGGTCCGCAGACAGGCGACCAGCTCGCGTTTGAGCGCGCCACGGCCCTGGATGAACAGCGACTGGTAGATCGCCTCGTGGCTGATGCGCATGGACACATCATCGGGGAACTCGACCTTCAGCCGCTGCGCGATCTGCTCCGGACTCCACGCCGTCGACCACCGCCGGTCCTGGCGGTGCGGCTTGTTCAGCCCCTTCCATGGCGGCGGCGTCGGACCCGCAACGACCGTGCCATCGGGGCGGCGAACGTTGCCGGCGAGCCGGTCCTGCACGTACTCGCGCAACCGGTCGTTGTTGACGAGCCTCGCGGTCTTCGGTCTCTTCGCTGCCTGCTGCGCCTTCCACTGCGCCACCACAGCCCGGTAGACCTGTTTGCCGCTCCGGGTCGCCGCGTTGCGCCGCAACTCGCGTGACACCGTGCCCGGGTCGCGGCCGATCTCGCGAGCGATCTCACGCACGCCCTTGCCTTCGGCCTTGAGTACCGCGATCTCCTCTCGCTCGGCGAAGGACAGATACCGGCCCGTGGGCTCGTCCAGACTCAGCGGCGCCATCCCGCCAGCGTGTCGAAACCATCGGCTCGCGACAGGCCACGACACTCCGACCTCGCCTGCGGCCTCGACCGTCGTGATCCCGGTCGCGATCAGACGCCAGAACTCGCGCTGCACAGCGCGCGATGGCTCCGGACGGCCCGGCGAACGCATCGCCGGCCGCAGCGCCCTGTCCGCTGCCCACTGCCGCCGCGCACCCGCCGGACGCTCCGGCCACGGCTTCCTCGAACTCGCCACCGCACACCTCCGTGATCAAGGTGTTGCGACGACCAGTTGAATTCGCCGGTCGAGCCGCGGTCGCTGTGGAAGATCACGCCTTCGATGTTCTGCCGGCCGCCACGGACCGCCGCGGCGATCTTGATCGCGTCCATCGCGAGCCACCGGTCGGGGTGCTCGCTGATCGGGCAGGCCAACAGCCGACGCGAGTACAGGTCGATCACGGTCGCGAGGTAGAGCTTGCCCTCATCGGTCGGGATCTCGGTGATGTCGCCACACCACTTCACGTTCGGCGCCGATGCCGTGAAGTCCCGCTTGAGCAGGTCAGGGAACGTCGGCGCCTGCTTGTCCTGCTTGGTCAATCCCTTGCGCCGCTTGGGTTTGCGGCCGAACAGGCCCTGTCTGGCCATCGACTCCGCGACGGTGTTCTCCCCGACCGTCCAGCCGGCCTCGAGCAGATCGCGGTAGATCCGCGGCGAGCCGTAAGTCCGTCCGCTCGCCTCGAACAGCTCACGAACCTTCGCATCGAGCTCCCGACGCCGGGCCAGCTGGACGGTGACCGGCGCCTTGATCCACTTGTAGAACCAGCCGACCGACAACCCCAGCATCGCGCAGCACACCGCGACCGGAACGCGGTAGTTCGTCCTCTGGTCGGCGATGAAGCGTGCCACGCTCACTTCGTCGCCTCCTTCACCCACAGGACCACGGAGCGCTTGAGACCTCCGATGTTGCGAGCTTGTCAAGCGGCGACCGGCGCGGCGTGTTCGGCGACGTGTCCGGTGCCGTGGGGGAAGGCCTTGATCGGGTCGTAGGTCTGGCCGGTGGCCAGGCAGTGGTGCAGTTGGCCGAGCATTCGGTTGAACAGGTGCCGCAGCGCGGCAGGGTGGCCGTCGCCGCGTTCGCGGCGCCGCAGGTAGTGCTCGCGTGTCGGTGACGGTCGAGCGGCGGCGGTGAACGCCCACGAGTAGCCGATGCCGGCGAGCCGGTTGTTCTTCGTCCGGCGCCGGGTGACGGTGCGTGACTTGCCCGAGGCTCGGGTGACCGGGGCGGAGCCGGCGAAGGCCTGCAATGCCCGGTCGTCGGCGAACCGGGCGCGGTCGTCACCGATCTCGGCGAGCACGATCGCGCCGGAGATGTCGGCCAGGCCGGGGAAGCTGGTGATGATCTCGTAGTCCGGGTGCTGCGCGAACGCCTCGCCGAGTGCGGTGGCGAGTTGGTCGACCGAGCCGCAGACCGCGTCCAGTACGCCGAGCATCGCTCGCGTCTCGGTGCGCATCGCCTGCTCCACGATCGGGTCTTGGCGCAGCTGCGGGACGCGCAGCGCGGCGACCACGCTCGCTGCGAGGCTGGCGATGCGCCGTTGCCGCCCGCCGCGACGCAGCGCCGTCTCCACCCGCGCCTTGGACACCGTCTCGCCCTCGGCCGGGCTGGGTGCGATCGCCAATACGGCGCGCGCGTCGGCGCTGGCCAGCTGCGTGGTCGACAGGCCCCGCCCGGAACCGGATCCGGCGGCGAACGCGGCGAGAAATCCGGGGTAGTACTCACGCAGCCGCGCCCGCAGCTCCTGCACCAGCTTGGTGCGCCGCCACACCGCGTCCTGGTAGCCGCGGGCCAGCACCGTGATCGAGCGCGCCAGCGGCGAGTCGTCGGGCAGCATCCGGTGCACGTGCGCGTCGGTGCGCAGTATGTTCGCCAACGCCATCGCATCCACGTGGTCGCTCTTCTTGCCCGACACCGACGTGCGCTCGCGATAACGAGCCACCGCCAGCGGATTGATCGCATAGATCGGCCGACCGGACGCGCGCAGCACCGCGACCAGCAGCCCGCGCGGTGTCTCGATCGCCACCGGGATCGGGTCAGCTGCCGTGTCGCCGGCAGCGGCGAGCATCGCGGTCAACTCCGCGACGCCCTCGAGGGTCTCGTCGATGCGCCGCTTGCCGACCAGCTTCCCGTCGCCGTCGGTCAGGGCGATGTCGTGATGCCCCTCGGCCCAGTCGATCCCGCAGTAGATCGCCATGCAGTCCCCTCACGCAGTAGTGGAATCCGTGCTCCGGCCCGAGGGACCGGTGGCACCGCGCGGCGACCTAATAGCAAGGCTCGAGGGCCTGACCTCCGATAGAGCCGTTCGCGATCCCAGCAACCAGCGGGGACGTCGAAAAACTCAGCAAGAGCTCGCCGGCTCAGCACATCAAGGACGTCACCCCGCGGGCGGGCTCGAACCACGACCGACCCTCGCTCACCACGGTGTCAGAGCCGGGCCGGACACGCCGGGAATGCGCCGGTCTCAAGCGAAACCTCAACCGGGCTACTACATCGCCAGACGTCGACCGCGACCTGCCCCGACCCGTGCCCTGACGCGTCCTATTAGGACATCACGTTCCATCCGCAGCTCGGCGTTCTCCGCCCGCAGCCGCTTCAGCTCGGCCAGGTCGTCCTTGGACAGCCCGTCCCGGCCCTCGCGAACCTCAGCATCCTTCGCGATCCAGTTCCCGAGCGTGCCCTCGTTGATCCCAAGATCACGAGCGATCTGCGCGATCGGCTTACCCGTCTCACGCCAGACCCGGACCGCGCCCTCGCGGAACTCCGGATCGAACTTGCGCCTGGATTCTTTCGGCATGACTACTCCTCATAGTGCATGCCTTCACGGAATTGGGGGAGGTCCAACCACGTCTGGACCAGATCGATCGCCGCGCCGCGGCTTGCCACACTTGTCGACGGACATTCACGTTGGACTTCCTCCGCTGAGCACGTCCAGGATTTCGAGCTGCCGTTTCGACAAGCGGCCGGCCGCCCGACTCCCGAGCGACGGCCCGAGCGCGATGCCGCTCAACGCCCCGACGATCAGCCCGATCCGGGCGCCAGCGAGCAGAATCGCCACGACCGTGGGGGCTGCGGTCGCCGCGACGACGATCAGCACCAGGTGCACCTTCAGCGACCAAGCCGGTGTCGGGCTGCCCGCGTCGTCGAGCGGCTGCACCCAGATCACCGATCCGACCGCGGCGACGCCCGCTCCCCCGCCGAGCAGCGCCGCTGTCAATGCCCCGGCCCACAGTCCGCATCTGGTCGAGCCGCCGGCGATTGACAGTACGACGGTGGCCAGGGCGGCGTACGGTCCGACCAGCAGCAGCCACGCGAGCTGACGGCCGCGTACGTCGGCAGAAGCGGCGCCCGGGGTCATGATGGTGAGCCAGAGGCTTACGCCGTCATTGCCGTACAGGTTGCACGCGCAGGCGCCGGCGATGAGGACGGTCAACGCGCCACCGAACGGCTCAAGCGAATCGAAGCCGGACGTCACAGCCGGCAGCACACAGGTGGCGGTGCCGACGACAAGCGAGATGAGCAAGCAAGTGAGCCGGATCGGATCGCGCAGCCACAGCCGAAGTTCCTTCTGCGCGACAGCGGAAACGGCTCCGCGGCCCAGCAGACTTCGGCGGCGCCCGGCCCAGACCGCGGCCCGGCGGCCCGCCCGCCGGGTATGCATGCGGCGGTCGAGCACGCTCGGCCAGATCAGCACCACGAGCCCGATCGACAGCGCGAGAGCGGCCAGTGGCACGAGCGCACCGACGAGGTCCGAGCGTCCAGCAGCCGCGACCGCCCGCGGGCCCCAGCCGGAGGGCAGGGCCAGCAGCAGTTCGGACAGCAACCCGCCCGAGCGGCGCTCGAGGACGGACACGAGGGCGGGCAGCAGCGTGCCGGCCACCGCCAGCAAGCTGATCACCAACGCAGTGAGCACGGTGCCGGCATCGCGGCCCCGCCCGGCGCCCGGACCGAGCAGTCCAGCGACCAGCGTGGCGAGCACGCTCGCCAGCATCACCGTCAACACGAGCGCCGCGACCGCCGTCACCGCCGCGGCCGGGGCCAGCCGCACACCCACCGGGACGATGGCCGTCAGGGCGAGCGCGAGCAGCACGCTCGCCGGGTCCAGCAACCCGACCAGCAGCAGTGCACCTCCCAGCCGCCGTCGCTCCAGCGGCAGCACCGCGAACATCTCCGGGCGCAGGACCGGTTCGCCGGACAGCGCGCACTGCGCGAGTCGGGCCCCGAGCCACAAAGCGCCGACCAGCGCGAGTACGTCGATCGCCGTGCCCGGATCCGGATAGGTGACCCAGCCGAGCATCAGCGTCGCGACCGCCGACGCCGCCGCGACCAGCGCGAGCGCCCACACCGCCGCCGGGGACGAGGCGGCCAGTTGGCGCCGGGCGATGGTGCGCCGCAGGTCGATCAGGACGCGAACCACGACAGCCCTCGCGGCAAGGTGCCGTCGCCGACCAGGGCGGCGAACGCGTCCTCCAGGGACTGGGTGCCGCGTACCTTCTCGAGCGTGCCGGCGCGCAACAGCCGTCCCCGATCGATCACGGCGACGTGATCGCACAACTGCTCGACGAGCACCATCGCGTGGCTACTCATCATCACCGTGCCGCCGCCACCGACAAACCCGTCGAGGATCGCCCGGACGGCCGCCGCCGAGACCGGATCAACGGCTTCGAACGGCTCGTCCAACACCAGCACCCGCGGGCCGTGCAGCAACGCCGTGGCCAGTGCGATCTTCTTGCGCATGCCGGTCGAGTAGTCGCCGATCAACGCGCGGTCGGCATGGTCAAGATCCAGTGCCGTCAGCAGCTCGTCGATGCGCTCGGCGACGAGCTTGGCCGGCAAGCGTCGCAGCAGCCCCAGGTAGGTGAGCAGCTCGCGCCCGGTCAGCCGCGCCGGCAGGGCCAGGCCTTGGGGTTGAACGCCCAGCAGCTGCTTGGCGCGGTCGCCATCGCGCGGATGCCACACATCCGCGCCCAGGACGCAGGCACTGCCGGCGTCCGGTCGCAACAGCCCGACTGCCATCGACAACAGAGTGGTCTTACCGGCTCCGTTCGGGCCAACCAGTCCGAGGAACGCACCACGCGGCACCGACAGATCGACACCGCACACCGCCGCGGCTGGGCCGTAGGACTTGGTCAGGCCGCGCAGGGTCACCGCCGCCGAGCTGGTCGCGGCGACTCGCTGGCCGCCACTGGACACCGGCGCCGTCACGCCCGAACTCCGCGTTCGAACAGGGCGGCGACTTCCCGGCCGTAGCTGCGCACGTTCGCCTCCGGGTCGGCGCGAAGCAGCTCCGAGACCGCGTCGATGGCCGCCCGCAGCGCTACAGCCACAGGCCGGGGCGAGAACCGGCCGAACTGTCCGGCGCGCTGCCCTTCCCGCAACAGTTCGGTCAACGCAGCGACGGCCCGCCGATGACCGTCGGCGTAGGGATGGGACGCGCCGGGCGGCGAAGCGTTGAAGATCTCCGTCAGCGCTCGGATCTCCATGCGGTGCTCATCGATGTACTGCACGTTCGACGTCACGTAGGTGCGCAGCGCCTCCAGGTGCGAGTTGGCGGCCAGCACCCGCGAGCGCATGTATTCGCCGGCATCGGTCAGCACCGAATCCACGACCGCACGTAGCAGCTCCTGTTTGCCCGCGAAGTAGTAGGAGATGACACCCTTGCTCACCTCGGCACGTTTCGCTATCGCCGCCAGGGAGGCCGTGGATAGCCCGCCCTCGGACAGCACTGCGATCGTCGCGGCGACGATCTGCTCGCGCCGGGCCGCTTCGGTGAACGTCCGCTTACCACTGTTTGACCGCACGGTCAGATTTTAGGTCGTTCGGTCAACCGCGTTCGCGGGTCGATATCGGCGTCGCCGTCGAACAGGACCCGTTTGGCGTAATCGGTGTCGAGGTACTCGCGAACTTCCAGTACGAGGTCGCCGTCGACCCGGAAGATCGCGGCGTACGAGTTGCGGTAAGCGCGCCGCGATTTGGTGGTGGCAGTGCTGGTCCACTCCGCGAGCGCGTGCTCGTGCTCGTGCTCGACGACGACGCGGTGCAGTTGCTGGTTCACCGGCATGAAGGGATCGAGGCGGGCGAACATGGCCGTCATCGTCGCTGACGAAGGTGAGCCGCTGATCTTGGCGCCGGATGCCGTCTTCGCCGAGTCGTATCCAGTCTGCTCCTGGCATGGCAAGTCGCACGTGGATGCGTGGTCCCGTCAGTTCGGCGCTCGTCACCTGCCAGCACAATCGCGCGCCGAGCGGACTGCCGGTGGTGGGACCCCAGGGTCCGGTGATCGTTTCGGTGTAGGTCATCTCACGGTCGAGGTGCACGTGTATTCCTCCGAGCATGCGGCCCGCTCACTCGCGCAAGCCCCGGGGGTTTGGCGATGGGTCCGGTCACCGGCGTGGTCGGTGTTCGGTCAGTGCCCCTCATCGGAGGCAGCGCCGGCGGCTATTGCGCTGCGGCGAAGGGTCCCGGTGACCACTGGCTGCCACGGCTGGGCGGCGGAGGGACGGAACTGCTTGGCCCAGGTGAAGCCGTCCGCCGTGGCGGCGAAGGTGGTGCGGCTCTCGCCTCGGACGGTTGCGCGGGTCAGCTCGAGTTCGTCGCCGACGAAGCGACCGCGGGCCGGGGGATCCGGGCAGTAGCCGAAGCTGTCGAAGCCGTACAACAGCACCTCGTCACTGTCGCGGTCGCTCATGAAGACGTTCAGCGCCTCGAACGAGCCGGCGCTGCGGTGTTCGATCATGCGCATCACGATGACCGTGCCACCCAACTCACTGCTCGCCGTGCTTTCGACCGCCACGCTCTCGTGTTCTGCCCACGCACTGGCGTGCAGCTCGTCAATGCCGACGAAATGCCCCAGCAGCAAGTCCTGCAATCTGTTCATGACAATCCCTTGGTGGTTACCAACTATTGAATTGAACGTATCATCGGTGACGTGGCGAGTTTCTCCGAACGTCCGGCCCGGTTGGCGGCGCTGACGACGTATCGGCTGTCACAGACGGCGAAGCTCGCCAAGCGCGACCTGGACGCGAGCCTGGCCGACCGCGGGATGCGCCTGCGACATCTGGCAGTGCTGGCGCTGCTGGATGAAGCGCCGGCGGCCCAGTTGGAGGTGGGTCGCCGTCTGGATCTGGACCCGAGCGACGTCACCGCGACCGTCGACGACCTGCAGGCCCGGGGCTGGGTGACGCGCACGCCCGACCGGGCGGATCGACGGCGCAAGGTCGTCACCCTGACGCGCCGCGGTGAGGGCACGCTGTCGGAGTTGGACGAGATGGCTCATCGACTGGCCGACACGCTGCTGGAGGCGGTGCCACCGCGGCGGCGTGCTCAGCTGCATTCGGACCTCGGCCGGATCCTGCTAGCTCGCGACGCTCAGTTGGCCGCGGCGAACAGGCGCCTTGACGACGGACCAACCGGGCGGGCCGATGATTGACCGCACGGACCTGACCGGCTCGCTGCTGCCGATCCCGGCGGCCGTGCTCGGGTCAGCGTCGACCGAACGCGCACGGTGCACTCGCTTGATGGCGTCGGCGACCAGTCGGCCGGCGCCGCGGCCGGAGTTGGCTGATCCCTTGCGCAGCCGGCTCGCGACGATCAGCGGAGCCGACGACGCGCTCGACGCCGTCGCCAGCAGCGCGTTCAAGCCTTTGACGCCGGAGTAGCCATAGCCAGCGCCCTTGGCGTAGCCGAACGTCGCCCGAACCGTGTCATCGATGTCGAGATAGGTGACCGGCTCACCCGCGCTGATGATCGGAGCCTGCCGGACCAACCCGGCGATGAACCGGGCCGCGACGGCGTCGAGTCGGTGAACATGCCCGAACCGGAACGAGCGCAGGAACGTGCCCAGCGTCGCGGGCGCCCGCACCCCGTCGGACAGCCGACCCATCCCGCCGTGGCGCAACAGGTCCATGCCAGCGATCGAGTCCGCCCCGGCGACCATGCCCGCGGCCGGGGCGGACACCTTCGCCCCGGCCGCGACACCGGCACCGCCGGGCACGCTCAGATGCGCATCGGCCAGCTCGCTCAGCCCTGCGCGTTCGGCCAGCGCCACCACCGGGACCAGCCCGGCGCACGACACAAGACTCGGATCATCGAAACGCGCCGAGCGCACCGGCACGGCATGAGAGAGTTGCATCTACGAGATGCCCTTCGTAGCAGGCCGAATCGTTCCCTAGAGAAGTCGATTCTCCTGCCACGTAAGGGCATTCTCGCTCTACGACCCGCTGATCATCGCGCGCGGCGACCCAGCGGGCGTCTGTGGTCCAGTGCCGCCGACCTGCTCACCTTCGGCGAGCGGCTGCTCGAGGACGCCGGCTTGCTCGCCGAGATCGGGGAGCACCGATCCAGTTCGCAGCCTGAGACCTTTCGCGTCGATCGGTCCGCCACCGCGAACCCGACGCAAGGCGGTCCGTTACGGGGCCGCGCGGCGCAGGATGAGATGCGCAAGCTGCGCCAGCTGCCGATACGGGTCGGTCGCGCCTAGCCGCTCCTCCACGGCCAGCAGCGCTGCCCACTCGACCGGGTCGGCCGGCGGCAGCGGATCCCGTTCGGCCAGGTCGACCGCGACCCGCACCCCGTACCACTGCTCGAGGTGAAGTCCGGCCGCGTGCGCTGCGGCCACGAGCCTGTCGAAATCATCGGCCCGCGCCGGCGCGCCGATCTCATTGACGTAGCGCATCCCCCGGCCCTCAGTGCGGGCGGCGTCGAACTCGGCGAACGCGGCCGCGGCGGCCACCCAGTCCTGCCGGGCCGCCGGGCGCCACAGCGCCGAAGTCGTGGTGCGGGCGGCGATCGCCAGCAGCCCACCGGGCGCGACCCGGGCGGCCAACTCGCCGATCACTGGCTCACTGGCGGGTAGGTACATGAGCACGCCGAGCAGCAGCACGGCGTCGAACATCGCTTTTGGCACGACGTCGTCGAGGGCCCCCAAGGCACCGTCGAGAAGGCTGATGCGCTCGGCGACCTCCGGCGCCTCGGCGGCGAGCGCGGTCGAGAACGCCACGCGCATGCGGGTATCGGGTTCGACGGCGACGACCCGGTGCCCAGCGCGAGCGAGCCGGATCGACTGCGTGCCCTGCCCCGCGCCGACGTCCAGAACCGCGACTGACCTTCGCGGAAGGTGCCGGTCGAGCTGACGGCCGATCATCTCCTGGCGCACCGCCGTGCGGACGCGTTCCATCCGGGCCAGCCATTCGGGCCGGCTCCCGGCGAACGTGCCGTGCATGCCACTGCCGGCCTGGTTGCTTGGTCGGCTCGTCGTCATGGGCAGCGAGGCTAGCGCGGCGAACCGGTGAGCAGCCTGTTCGGCGCCCGGTCCCCTTTTCCCGTTGCCACTCGTCACCATAATGTAGGAAAGATCACGCAGGATCGAGGGGATCGATGAGATGGCGGACCATGTCGAGCGGTTGGTCGCCGAAGCGGACGCGGCCGACGTCTCCGGCTGGGGTTTCAGCTGGTTGGACGGGCGGGCCCGTGAGCAGCGGCCGTCCTGGGGCTACCAGAAGCTGATGAGCGCGCGGCTGGCGACAGTGGCCTCCGCGCTGGACATCCAGACCGGCGGCGGCGAGGTTCTCGACGGTGCCGAACGGTTCCCCCCGACCATGGCAGCCACCGAGTCCTACCCGCCGAACATCGCCCTGGCCACCCGACGTCTGCATCCGCGGGGGGTCGTGGTGATCGCCGACCCCGACGAGCCGCCACTGCCGTTCGCCGACGGCGCGTTCGAGCTGGTGACCAGCCGGCACCCGGCGACGATCTGGTGGGGCGAGATCGCCCGTGTGCTGAGTCCGGGTGGCCACTACCTGGCCCAGCACGTCGGCCCGGACTCGCTCGTCGAGCTGTACGAATGGTTCCTCGGCCCGCAGCCGGTCGAGGGACTACATTCGCGTCACCCCGACCGCGAGACCGCGATGGCCGAAGCAGCCGGGCTGCGTGTGCTGCAGGCACCCATGGAACGATTGACGGTCGAGTTCTTCGACATCGGCGCGGTCGTGTACTTCCTGCGGAAGGTGATCTGGACCGTTCCCGGGTTCACCAGCGTCAAGTACCACGACCGACTGCGTGACCTGCACGAGAAGATCCGCCGCGACGGCTCCTTCGTCACGCACTCCACCCGAGTGCTGTTCGAAGCCGAGGTGGCTCTGTAACGGGTCCGACGGCGACTGGGCCGCCGACCCGACACTGCGGGTCGGCGAGGTCTAGCTGGGCCAGCCGGGAGGGGTCGGCGATCAGTTCGTAGGCGGCGATCCGGTCGCCGGTGAACTCGACAACCAGCACCAGCTGCAGCTGCCCGTGCGGGGCGACGACGATGCCGACGTCGCCGTTGACGAGCGCGACCGCCGCGAACCGCGAACGCGCCCCGAAGACGGTGACCTCCTCGGCCACGATCGGTGCCCCGAACACCTCGCGCGGGCGCCCGGCCGGTAGCGCGACGGCATCGGCTCGACGCACCACGTCCGGTGCCAGCACGCCGAGAATCGCGGCAAGGTCGCCGCTGCGGGACGCGGCCAGGAACGCCTCGACCGTGCGGCGATGGGCGGCCAAGTCGTGCGCATCGACCGTGGGGGTGCCGCGCACCTTCAGCCAGGCTCGGCTGCCGAGTTTCTTCCTGGTCGCCGCGCTGCGGTCCAGCACCGGCGCGATCTCCTCGAACGGCACCGCGAACATGTCGTGCAGCACGAACGCCACCCGTTCGGCCGGCGAGAGCGTCGCGAGCACGACCAGTAACGCCCGCCCGACCTCGTCGACGAGCATGGTCTCCTGCTCGGGCTGCCCCGCCCTGGAACGGTCTACGTGCTCGCGCCGATCGATCAATACGAGGCACGTTCGCCGCGCGTCTAGAGGTCCAAACGTCTGCCATCGAGTACGGCTTTTTCGCTCGCGCTATCCGTTCAGGGTGAGCGGCGGTAGGGCGCGCGCTGAGCCAAGCGGCGAGGCCTCGGCCAGCGACCCAGTCGAGCCTTCTGCCAGCGACATGTGGCTCGGTCATATCCCCCAGACCACCACTACCGCTTGAACCCAGTGTCGCGCTCCTGCGGCAGATAGTGCGTCGCTCAGCGGGGCCGCGGCGCCCCGCGCCTTGTTGGCGACGGAGCGGTTGCGGTAGCGCGGCTGGCCGTCGGGTCGAAGCGCGATGAACTCGTTGCCGTCGTTGCGGACCTCGGTGCCGATGTTCTTCGAGTCAAGTAGGAAGATTCCGGCGGCGCCGACGACAATGTGGTCGATGTCGGTGCCGTTGCGTCGTGGTAGGTCGTGGATCACGGCCCATCGCTCATCGAGCTGCGCCGGTTCGCGGCCGGTGCGGGCCTCTCCGAAGGCTCCTGTCTGCCACTGCTCGATCCAGGTGGGCGGATTGAGCCGCACGACGACGTCGAAGCACAGCGCCATGCCCGCGATCAGCCCGGCGTACCAGGCCGCGGGAGTCCACAGGCGCCAGATGATCAGACTGAGGACGATGATCGCGGCGGTGACCCCGTCCAGGATTCTGAACACTCGCCGGTTGCGGCGTATCAATGTCGTGTACGGCCTCGAATACGACGGCCTGAGCGTTGAACGGCTCTCACCGGGCTCGCGGGGAATTGTCTTGCTGCTGCTCTACCTCGCAGTGGACCACTTGGAAACAGACCCGTTGATCATCGATCAGCCAGAAGAAAATCTGGCTCTACTGACTGATCCGTGGGTGCTGTAGTCGTGGGCAACTTCCCGCTGCGCCCGCGCACCTTTGTCATACTGCAGCGTCGTGATCTAGGAGAAGGCATTGACCAATGCGGTCGCGGTTGCCGACGCCTTCGGCCTGGCCATTCGACGACGCGCTACGACGATGTCCGCGAGGAGCGGACCAAGGCTCGTGCCCTGGATGGGTCTGGGTGAGGCTGACGCCCGAGCGGCCGCGCAGACGAGTGCGCCTGCGCACATGAAGGCGGTGTCGGGTCGCAAGACCGATGTGCGGGATGCGGAGTGGATCGCCCAGTTGCTTGAGCATGGGTTGTTGACGCCGTCGTTCGTGCCACCGCCGCCGATCCGGCAGCTGCGGCTGTTGACCCGCTATGGCGAGAAGCTCAAGGGCGACCGGACCCGTGAGACGGTCCGGCTGGAGTTGATGCTCGAGGACGCCAGCATCAAGTTGTCCACGGTCGCCACGTCGCTGAACACACTCTCAGCGCGAGCGATGCTCGCCGCGATGATCGACGGCGAGTCCGACGGATTCTTGCCACGCAGTCTCATCGCGGCGAGGACGGCGGCGGCAAACCAGTGGCCGGCCTGGTGCTTGACTGGGTCTTCTTGCGACATCGGCAAGAAGACCGAGTACATCTCGGACGCCGCCCAGCGGAAGAAGATCGGCCAGATCGAGGACGCCCAGCAGACAGCGGAGTACCAGGACGTCCTGCAGCAGGAGGCCGACCTGACCGCCGGCCACGGCGTCCTTCGGTGCACTGGCTTCGTCGCCGTCAGCGCGAGCGATCCCGACGAACTCGAGCGCGCGGTCGCAGCCATCGAGCAGGCGGCGATCCAGGCTTCATGTCAGACCCGGCGTCTCTGGGGACAACAGGCTCAGGCCCTCGCAGCTGCCGCTCTGCCACTCGCCCGGCCAGTCTGATCCGTCTCGTGAGCCGCCTGGGGCCAATGGCACATCCGGGCGCTCCGACCGTTGACCTCAGGCGCCGTTCGGGTGGAGTTCCTGTCGCCCACATGCGATGTCGAACCGGTAGTGGCGGACCTGATCGAGGACCTCAACCTCGTAGTAGCTGTAGAACGTCTCGCGTCCCAGGCGCTGTACGGCCGCGTGCTCAGGGTGGTCGCGCCAGGAGTGGAGGCTCTCGTGGTCGGCGAACCGCAGGACCGAGACGTCCTTCCCGTCCTGGTCCACCCAAGTCGCTGCGCTCACGAAGCCCGGCATGGACTTGGCCAGTTTGAACATCCGCGCATCGGCGGCGTTGTACTCACGGAGGTCCGCGTCCTTCCGCAGTTCCGTCCGGATGAGCACTGTGATCACTGGTTCTCCTTCGTCATAGGTCGAGGCCTCGGTCGACACATGCGTCCCGTCCCGCGGCATGCGGAGGCGGTGGCCTCCGCCCGCTCCTTGAGTGCCTTGTTCATCGCCGCGAAACCCTCCTCGGTGCTCGCGAGAACAGCGCGCATGGGACGCACGAGGAGGATGCCGGAGCACGTCTCGCTCTACGTAAGCTCGGTGCCTCCGTCCGCGAGCGCCGACAACTCGAACGAATGCTCCCCAGGAAGACGCCAGGCGCGATTAACCTGCCCAACCATCGCAGCTCTTGAGCTGCCCGGACAACCAGCACCCGCGGCCTGAAGTTCATCGACTTCCGCCCGGTGGCGCCACCGAGATGGAGAGCGTCGCGCCTGCCTGCAGCTGCCCCTCGAACCGCTTGAGAAACTGACGTGGTCCAGCGCATGCGTTCCGTCGGGGATTACGTCCGCGAACGGTGACTCGAGGTTCGGCGAGAGTTACTTCGTCGAACCGAGTGCTCGTGTGCTCAACGTGTCGTGCGACGAAGTGTGTGAAGCGCTGTGGGGCCTCGTTGCCGATCGATTCGCCTACCTTGATCGCGCCCGCCAACCCGCATCTGAGAACTAGTCGTGGGGGGGCCACGGCCAAGGGCCGGCGCGTGGCTAGCGGCGAATCAGAGTGGGAACCGCACGACATCCGCGGGTTTCTGCGCCGGTTGCGGAACCACGCGCATCCTGTCGGCAAGATCGTCCTGAAGTACGTCGAAGAAGCACTGAGGGTGTTCAACGCTCGCTGCTTCCTGGCCTTGTCCGTCATGCTCGGCACCGCATCAGAGCAAGCGGTGAACGAGCTCGGCATCAGTGTGATCACCACCCACCGCGACCCCGACGTCCGCGGTCTCGCCGACCTGCTCACTGGCGCCCACGCCCGCGCCGGGACCGCCGTACTGGTAATGGATCGCACCCGTGCCTCCCGCTGGGCCTGCGCGGCCGAGGATGTCGTGTTAGGCGTTCGGCAAGGCGTCGATTGTCTCGCGCAGCCATCGGCGCTCGATCGTGGAGATGCCTCGGGCCATCACAGTCATGCCGTCGCGAAACCGGCTCGTGATGCCAACGCCGATGAAGAATCCGCGGCCGGGGGCCTCGAGGAACGCCAGCCGCCGCTCTAGGACAGCGCGCTGTCTGTCGGAGTCTGGCACTCGGTCGAGGAACGCGAGCAGCGTGAAGAACCGACCGCTGTTGGTGATGTTGAGGTCGTCAGGCTCGGACAGTTGCCGGAGGAACTCGTCGTGTCCGTTCTCCGTCAGGGTGAAAACCTTGCGCGCAGGACCACCGGAACCGGGCTGCCTTTTCGAGGTCACGAGTCCGGATCGCTGCATCCGTCGAAGGGCAGGTGTCAGCGCGCCGTCACTGAGTGGTCGCGCATGTCCTGAGAGCGCCGTGATCCGGCGACGGATTTCGCAGGCGTGCATCGACTCCTCGTCGAGGAACCCGAGGATCGAGAGTTCAAGAATTCTCGGCCCCTTGGCGCGAACCGGGCTGAGGAAGGCCCAGACCGAGAGAACGACGACGACGGTTCCTGCGGCGGTCCGCGTCGTCAGTGGCTCACCCAGTGCGACCACACCGAGTGCGACCGAAACGACGACCGACGTGTACGAGACCATCGACGCGCGGACGGCACCAGCTCGCTGCGTGAGGGCGGTGTAGGCCATCCAGCCCAGTCCCGAGCAGCCGACGCCGGCGGCGAGGACCGCGAGGATGGCGGCGGCGTGCGGTCCACCGTCGACGTACGCCGGGCCTGGTGCCGCCAGGAACGTCAGTGCGAGAAGCGCGGTGGCTACGACCATCTCGGAAGTCGTGACCGCCAGCGGGTGGAAGCCTGCGAGTCGATGTCGGACGACGAGCGCCGCGACCGCATAACTGAGCGACGCTGCGAGCGGGAGGGTGTACCAACCCCAGTCGCCTGACGGAACCGCGGCCCCACAGACCAGGGCGACTCCCACGACGGCTCCGGCGAGCGCCGCCCACTGCCGCGCACCGATGCGCTCATGACGGGCGACGAACGTGCTACCCACAGCGATCCACACCGGCGTAAGCGCCAGCAACACCGCCGTTGGGCCGGTAGGCACGTGCCGCTCGCCCGCGCCGATGAGCAGATTCGGCAACGCGGCCGCGGTGAGCGCGACGATCGACATCGCGATCGGCCGTGCCACCAGCAGTCGCCGCAGGTCGGACCTGGCCCGCTGCGGACCGAACACGGTGAGCACACCGAGGACGATCGCAGCGAGCCCGACGCGGGCGGTGGCCATCATGTGCGTGGAGAAGGAACGCTGGCCCACCTCGATGAGGAGGAACGGCACGCCGAGGGACAGGGTCGCCGCGGCCCCTAGACCCAGTTCGTCCCGTTGCATCATCTACCTCGATTCGAGTCGCTCCGAGCGCGACCTGACGGAATCACGAACCGCTCCTCGTACGCGGACCGTCCTGTCTGATCCTCCACCGACGGGGCGGGCGCGATGACGAAGGCACCGGCGGTGACCGAGGCGAGCAGGAGAGGCAGCGAGACGAAGGCAGCCATCGCCGGGCCGTCCCACAGGAACCCGTAACCGGCCGCGGAGATGAGCAGCGCCACCGTGGCCGAGCCGCAGAGCACAGCCGCCCAACGTGGAAGTGAGACCCCATGTCCGCTCGCGACACATGCCAGGACGACAGCCAGCAGCAGCATCTTCAGGCCATCGAGACGGTTGAGGGTGGAGACCAAGGCAGAGACGCCATGGGAGTTTCGCGCAGGCACCGCGCCCCATGCCAGCACCAGTCCGATCGCACATTGCACCAACGACACACATACAGCGGCGCCACCGACACGTCCAACGCAGGTCCGGTCGGCTCCCCGAGCCAGCGCCGCCCAGCCAGCGAGCACGATGCCGAGCAAGAGTCCTGCCAGGCCCTGAGTGAGCATGAACTGGAGCGCAAGCGCCGCCGAGTGTCCGGCGTACTGGCCCAGGAGCGCACCCCCGGTGCTGCTTACGGTGGTCGAGGAGTTGAACACTGCGAGGCCTACGCACCAGGCGACGGTGTAGCTGATGCCTGCGACGCGGAGGGTTCGTCTGCTCATGCCGGGCCCTGCCGGGTCACGAAGCCAGTCACCACGGTCTGCCACGTGCCGTGGGGGAGGGGCGGAACGCTTTGCGGTGGCCGTATCCCTCAAATTCGGGCCGGTACGTGGTGCGACTTTGTCCTCGACTGGTCTCCCGGACGAGCACCAGCTCGCCATCGTGCCAGGCTCCACGAGCCGGAGGGTCGGGTGGATAACCGAGGCTGTCGAAGGCGTAGAGGAGCACCACGCCGATCTCCGGATCGGTCATGACGACGTTCAGTCCGCTGGCGCCATCGGACCGGCTCTGCTTGAACCGCTGCACGACGAGGGCACCGTCGAACTCGGCCGTGCCCACCACCGTGTGGGCAGTCTCGCCTTCGGTCGTCCAGGCACTTTCATGCATCCGATCCGTCCCGTGGAAGTGGCCCACGAGCCCAGGCACATCGATGGGGCGAATCACAGTTCCTCACCGCCTATTCATGGGTCGCTACCTATCATTGGTCACACGGTATCATCGGCCCGTGGCGTTCTCAGACAAGCCAGCGATGCTGACATCGATGACCACGTACCTGCTGTCCCAGACGGCGAAGGTCGCCAAGCGCGACCTGGACAACCTCCTGTCCGAACGCGGGCTGCGCCTGCGTCACATGGCCGTCATGACCGCGGTCGCGGAGGGTCCTGCTAGTCAGCTCGAGCTCTCGCGTCGTCTCAACATCGATCCCAGTGACATGACCGCCGCAGTTGATGACCTCGAGACTTCACGGCTCGTCGAGCGCAGGACAGATCCGGCCGACCGACGTCGCAAGCTCGTCATGCTCACTCGACGAGGACGCACCGAGCTTGGCCGCCTCGAGACCACTGCGCGTCACGCCGCCGATCGACTGCTCGCACCCATCCCCGCCTCGAGACGCCGCACGCTGCACGACGACCTGCTTCGGGTGCTCCAGGCGGACGAACTGCGTTAGCTCGACCAGAAGTGAGAATGCACGCCGTCGCGGTCCGGGTGCCGGCTCCACGACCACCACCATGCTCGCGATGGCCAGTGGGCTGTTGCGCCGTCTCCGGCAGGAGCTCGGCATGGCGATGGGTGCACTGCGATGCCTGCGCCGGGGACCCCACACCTTGTCGCGGCCGCCAACATGGACCCACGCCGACGACATCCTGCGACTGTTCGATCGTCCAGGATATCGCTGACACGACACTCGTCGGCCACGGTTACGCCGGCATGGTGGTCGCTGCCGCCGCCGATCGCGCCGGAGGCCGGATCTCCCGAGTGGTGCATTCTTGATGCTTATGTCCCGTAAGAGGGTGAGTCGTGCTGGTCAGCGACGAACGGACACTTCCGCGGAGTGTTCACTGCGGGTGCCGCGCCCATTGGCTACTCGGTGCGACCACCCGCCGGTGGTGATCGCCGACGGCGATACCACCCACTGGCGCGTTCATGCAGCAGATTCGCCTCACAGGCGTCTGGGCCCAGGTGCCGCGACGGGAGTTCGTCTATTGCTCGAAATGGACATACCAAACGCCCTTCACTTCGCTCCGTCACCGACTGAAGGTCGATCCTGAGTGGCTGGTCCACGACCTGCCGACCCGTCACGACGCCATGCACGAAGACCTGGAAGCGGTGGCTGCGATCCTCCTCGGCGGCCGGACACCGGACGAGTCAAAGGCCGAGCGGATGGCCTCTCTGTGAGGCCAGCTCGTGGCTACGTAAGCTCGCCGGGTATCAGACCGAACACCACAGTGTCACGTCGAGAACCCTTGAACGAAATGTGCGAACGCAGGACGCCCTCGCGGGTGAACCCGCAGCGCAGCGCGACTCCTTGCGAGCCGTGGTTCTCGGGCCCGCAAGTGATCTCCAGCCTCGCCAGGTCGAGGCAGTCGAACGCCCAGCGGGCCATCAGCCGGACAGCGTGACTGGCTACGCCACGCCCTCGCGCTGAAGGCGTGAGCCAATAGCCCAGGGAGCCCCTGCTGTTCACGGTGTCGAGATCGTTCAGCGACGCACCGCCAAGGAGCGTCCCCGGGTCTCGGGGATCCGCCAAGGCAAAGTCGATTAGCTGGCCCCGCAGACGGGCCCGCTCCTGCTGCACCAAGCGGCTGTGAGCCTCTCGCTCGTTCTGCGGGGCCCAATCGGAGTGGAGGTCGAAAACGGCATCGGCAAACGCCTTCAACTGTTGCGCGACATCGGCTCGATCCCATGGGCGAAGAAGGACGACGGCATCGGACAGCGTAGGGAACTTCAAGGCGGTCACGTGTGTGATCGTATTTCTTCGCGCGATCGGGCCGTCGGGCGGTGTTGGGCCGCACGGCACTGTTCTGGCGCGCGCAGTTCATTTCGTTTCTGGCCGTCCTGCCCGGCGCGTTGACAGTCCGCGATTGGTTTAGCCTGCGGAGGACGCGCGTATACATCGGCTGCTGCGAGGGTGCGGCACCCAGTTTGGGGGGCGGGTTAGCGCGGCGGATCCGACTTGCGCTGCGGGACTCCTAGCTACTTCGCCCTGAAAAAGTCGGCGCGTGGCGGTCACGCTGATGATCATGATTGATGGAGAGGATGGCCTCTGTCAACGCCGCCCGAAAATTGACCCCCTATCGCCGGTTGAAAATTGACCCCCCGGGCGGCCTGTTGATGGTCAGTCTTCGGTTGTGCTGGCCGCGGGGACGCGGCCTAGGTCGCGGTCTTTGAGGCGGTAGCTGTCTCCCTTCAACGCGATGACTTCGGCGTGGTGGACGAGGCGGTCGATCATGGCTGCGGCCACGACGTCGTCGCCGAACACCTCGCCCCAGCGGCCGAAGACCTTGTTGCTGGTGACGATGAGCGAGGCACGTTCGTAGCGGGAGCTGACGAGTTGGAAGAAGAGGTTGGCGGCTTCGGGTTCGAAGGGGATGTAGCCGACCTCGTCGATCACGAGCAGCGGGTAGCGGCCGAGCCGGACCAGTTCGGCCTGCAGCCGGCCGGCGTGGTGGGCGTCGGCGAGGTGGGCGACCCAGTCGGCGGCGGTGGCGAACAGGACCCGGTGCCCGGCTTGGCAGGCCCGGATCGCCAGGCCGATGGCGAGGTGGGTCTTGCCGGTGCCGGGCGGGCCGAGGAACACCACGTTCTCCTTGGCGGTGACGAAGTCGAGGGTGCCCAGGTGCGCGATCAGGTCCCGCTTCAGGCCGCGGGCGTGGTCGAAGTCGAACTCCTCCAAGCTCTTGCGGGCCGGGAAGCGGGCGGCGCGGATGCGGCCCTCGCCGCCGTGGGACTCGCGGGCGGAGACCTCACGTTGCAGGCAGGCGACCAGGAACTCCAAGTGCGACCACGACTCGGCGACGGCCCGCTCGGCCAGGCGTTCGACGCTGTCGCGCAGGGTCGGTGCCTTGAGTGCTCGGGTGAGGTAGCTGATCTCGCCGGTCAGGTCGCGGGCGGTCTTCGCGGTGCTGGTGCGGGTGGCCATCACGCCACCCCGCCGTCGAGATCGTCGACCAGGCCGAGGGCGGTGTCGTAGTCGGCCAGACACCGCTGTTCGACCTCCTGCTCCGGTGCTGGTCGGAGCACTCCGACCCGCTCGCGCCGCAGCCGCGTCGCCGCGGCCAGGTGGTCGGGGTCGCTGATCGTCTGGTGCCAGGCCCAGGCTCGTTCGTGGTCGGCCACGACGCGGCCGTCGCAGAGCGCCCGGACCCGGTGCAGGTCCACGATCAGTTCGATGCGGCGGCCGATCACCGCCGGGTGGATCGAGTAGTCGTTGGAGTCGATGCGCACGTAGTGATCACGCGGCAGCCGGGTCGAGGCTCGCCACCCGGTCGCCGGCGCGAGCGGCGGCAACGCCAGCATCGCGGCCTTGTCCGCAGCGATCCGTTCGGTCGGCGCGCAACCCAACGCCCGGCGCCGGCGGGCGTTGACCAGCGTGAACCAGTCCTGCAGCTGGGCGTTGAAGTCGCCCGGGCCGGTGAAGCGACGGCCGGGCAGGAACGAGCGCTCCAAGTAGTCGTGGGCGCGTTCGATGATGCCCTTGTGCTCCGGCTCCCGCGGCCGCAGCACGATGACCTTCGCGCCCAGAGTGCCGCGGAAGGCCTGACACTCGCCGGTGAGCTCGCTCCGGCCGCCCCGCCATCGGCCGATCGCGCCCTCACCGTCCCAGACCAACGTCCGCGGCACCGCCCCAAGCCGCTCGATCACGGCCCACCAGCCCGCGAACAAGTCCGGCGCGGCCCGGGTCGGGATCAGCTGTCCAGACAACCAACGGGAGTAACCGGTGACCATCGTCAACACCGGCAGCTGCGTCGGACGGCGGTGTTGACCGAACCCGACCGGCAGCTGGATCGGCGGGAACCACAGATCGCACTGCGCGATATCGCCCGCCTCGTAGCTCGTCCGTGACGCCGGGTCCGGCGGCAGGTAAGCCGGCCGCAGCTCGGCCACCCGCTCCTTCAACACCGTGATCCCGCGGGTCCAGCCGATCCGCTCGGCGATCACCGTCGCCGGCATCCACGCATCCAGCGCGAGCTGCTCACGGATCTTGCCCTCGACCGCATCCACGATCGACCCAGCAGGTCGGCGCTCGTACTTCGGTGCCGTACCCGAGGCGATCGCCGCCCGCACCGTGTTCCGCGCAACGCCTAACTTCCGGGCGATCGCCTTGATCGGTAACCCCTCCGCCCGATGCAACCGGCGGATCTCAGCCCAGTCCTCCACGCATAACACCCCTTCGTCTCCCTCGGCTCGAGTTAAGCCGAGAGTCAGCGCCAGAGGGGTCAAAATTCGGGCGGCGCTCCGGGGTCAGTTTTCAGGCGGCGCCGACAGGCCTCGACGCCTTGGGCTAGAAGGGATCGAGGCCATCGCGCTCCGAACTGTAGACGACCAGCCAATGCTGTGGGACGCGATCTTGCCGGCCGAGGCGTTGGTGATGCCGGCCGACCTGACCCGGGTGGACGCACTGCTGGACGATCCGGTGTTCTTCGCGCCGTTCGTGCCGCATTTCGATCCGCGTTATGGGCGCCCGTCGATTGCGATGGAGACCTATCTGCGGTCGATGTTTCGGAAGTTCCGGTACCGGCTCGGTAACGAGACGTTGTGCTCCACAACCTGGTCAAGATCGGCGCCGCCCTGAGTGCATGAAAACCTTTGCCCGGCCCAACCCAAACCAAGATCGACCGCCGATCGAACAGACCACCTCGCACGTCCATGCTGACCGGCCCCGCGACGAACCGCTCTTCAGGGCGAAGTAGCTAAGCGCTTCGCATGGGCCTGGTGGCGTGCCTAGGGTCGCGTCCAGGGCGGTTGAGTGGGGCAGACTACCCGGGGCAGAGGACCGCAGCAGTAGCCTGCTCGCACAAGTCCCCTCGGGGTTCTAGCTTGGACTCGTTGTAGCGCATCCAGACAGGTGAGAAACTGCGTATTCGCGTGGTGACACGCACCGCGGCAGACTGCGCGAAGAGACTCGCTGGCTCGGCCGCCAGTATCGTCGCGGGACTGGTCGGCGAGCACGTCTGCATTTACCTACCCCTTCGAGTCACACGACTGGCCGAGCACTGCGTCGAGCAGGCCGGGGAATGCTCGGTCGAACTCTGGACGGCGCAACCGGTTGAGACGACGCACCCCTTCGTCGCGCTGCTCGAGCAAGCCTGCGGCTCGTAACACCATGAAGTGGTGGCTGCGGGTCGTCTTGCCGACCGGCAGATCGAACGTGCCGCACGCCCGAGTCCACTCAGGGTGCTGAGCCAGGTCCGCCAAGATCATCCGGCGTACAGGGTCAGACAATGCCTCGAGTGCTGTTTGCAACGAAACTGCCTCGGGCTCGACGTGGGTCGGCGCCTGCGCATGGGCTGTGCGCTGCCTCACAGGAGCCCTTCTCCGTGTTGTGGCCATATTGTTCGATCTCCGTCGTACTATTGTTCCATGAACATCGAACATCCTACGTCTCCGTCGGTCACGTCCATGGGGATCGGCTGGCTCGCCTACGACTTCGGACCGCAGTCCTGCTCGGCTCTCAAGGAATCAATCGACCCGGGTCGGGCCGGCGCCGTCGCGGCCCTACAGACTTTTTACTACGCCCTGAACCAGCGTGACCTGCAAACGTTGACGGCGGTGTGGGCCGACCATGACCTGGTCCAACTCAACAACCCGGTCGGCGGGCTGCTGCGGTCGAGGACGAGCGTGGAGGACCTGTACCGACGGATCTTCGCCAGCGACCTAGGCCTGCAAGTCACCTTCACCGACGCCGTCACCTACGCCTCGGCGAACATGGTGGTGTTCGCTGGACGGGAGATCGGCTCCTACCGTCAGGCACCCGCGAGAGGTGGCGATGACGAGATGCGCGAGGACGTGTCCTTGAACATCCGCACCACACGCATCTTCGGGTACAGCCGCGACGTCGGCCGTTGGCAGCAGCTGCACCACCACGGAAGCATCGACTCGCCGATCGCATTGCAGCGCTATCGCGACGCCGTGCAGGCCGGCACCCCGAGTGGTCAATCCCGAGTCGAGGAGCGCCATTAATTGGGTGTGTCCCTATTGGCGGGCCGTGCGCGGGCAGCATCAACCGGAGCCGATGTGCGGACACGTGTGCTCATCGCCGGCTTCCTCGGCTCATGCTCCCGGATGACGACCGACGTGACCTGCTCGACGAGGTGGTGGGGTCTCGTCCAGGAGTCGATGTCCGAGTGGATGGCTGGATCGGGTACGTCGCACGGCCTTGTCTGGCCGATGTTCGGTACTGCCGGGCAAGCGAGGTTCTTGTCAATAGCTGGCTTCGTCGTCGACGGCCTGGCGCACGATGTCCAACGTCGTTCGCAGGGTGCTGAAGTCAGTCGATGCAAGAGCAATTCGGATGGCCTGGGGTACCTGTGCGGAAGTGGCGAACGGTTCGGCGGTGGAGACCGAGATGCCCTGCCGCACTAGAGATCCGACGAGGCGATCACTTCGCGAATCCTCGGCAAGTGGCAGCCAGACGAAGTAGGACGACGAATGGCCGACGTGCCGTAGACCGCTGAGCGCCTCACGGGCGATTGCTTGTCGGGTGCGCGCGTCGCGCCTCTTCTCGACCTCCAGCCGGTTGACTGTGCCGTCGCTGAGCCAGCCGCACGTGATCGTTGTTGTGAGCGCCGGGGTGTTCCATGTAGTGACGCGGATGGCGCGTTCGATCGCAGCCACGAATGAGCTGGGTGCTGCGACGAAGCCGACCCGCAGCCCAGTCGCGACGCTCTTCGACAATCCCGTCACGTAGACGGTGATGTCCGGGGCGAGTGCGGCCAGCGGGAGCGGCGGGTGCGCGACGAGGTAGGCGTAGGAGCCGTCTTCGATGATGAGCGACCCGTGTTGTCGCGCAATCTCGATCAGGCGGGTCCGAGCGGCATCGTCCATCACCCAGCCGAGCGGGTTGTGCAACGTGGGCATGGTGTAGATCGCGCGAACCCGCCGACGCGCACATAACCGGTTGAGGGCGTCGAGATCCGGGCCGTGGGCGGTGACGGGCACCGGTGCCAACTCCACTCGCAGCGACCGGCTCAGCACCTTGAAGCCGGGATAGGTGAGCGCGTCGACCGCGACGACGTCGCCGGGTTGCAGGGTTGCCATGGCCGTGACGGCCAGGCCGTGCTGGGCGCCGTTAGCGATGAGAACTTGGTCCGCCGTGACCCGCAATCCTCGGCGTTGGAGGTGACGTGCTACCGCGACCCGGTCGTGCACCCGCCCGCGGTGGGGCTGGTAGCGCAGCAGTGCTTCGAGGTCACCGGACGTGGCGAGTTCCCGCAACGCCTTGCGCAGCAGGACAGCTTGGCCGGGTAGCGCCGAGTTGTTGAAGTTCAGGTCGACCGTGTCGGCAGCGAGGTCTTGCTGGTCGATGCCGTGCCCGGGCGGAAGCGCCAGGTCGCGGACGAATGTGCCGCGACCCTGCTCCCCGCTGACCAGACCCATTGCGACCAGTTCGGAGTAGACCCGGGTCGCGGTGACAACGGCGATGCCTTCGCGATCCGCGAGTTGACGGTGTGTAGGCAGCCGGTGGCCGGCCGGCAGCCGGCCGGACCGGATCTCGGACGCCAGGTCGTCGACAACCCTCTTGTATTGCGCGGTGGGCATGCCGCGATTGTATGCATGACAATTCCTTGACCGTCCTGCTTTGTGGTTCCTACGGTGCTCCTACCGGAAACGGAAAGGGGCAGCCAATGCACATCGCGATCCTCACGTTCGAGGGCTATAACGAACTCGACTCTCTGATCGCCCTCGGCGTTCTCAACCGCGTCAAGTCCGAGGCTTGGCGCGTGACGATCTCCACGCGCGACCGGACCGTGACGTCGATGAACGGCGTGGTCATCGAGCAGATGTCCAGCTTGGAGGAAGCGGTCGAGGCCGACGCGGTCATCGTGGGCAGTGGCATAGCAACGCGCGAAGTCGTCGAGGACACGTTCGTCATGGGAATTCTGCGACGACTCGACCCGACCCGCCAGCTCATTGCAAGCCAATGCTCCGGCGCGCTCGTGCTGGCGAAACTCGGCCTGCTGAACGACACCCCCGCTTGCACGGACCTCACGACCAAGCCTTGGGTCGTCGCGGCGGGCGTCGAGGTACTGAACCAGCCCTTCTTCGCCAAGCACAACGTTGCGACCGCCGGCGGCTGCTTGGCCTCGCACTATCTCGGTGCCTGGGTCATCGCCCGCCTGGTCGGCCCAGCCGCCGCAGAGGCGGCCCTGCATTACGTCGCCCCGGTTGGCGAGAAAGAGGAGTACATCGAACGAGCGTGGCGCAACATCACCCCCTACCTGCCCGCCGTCACGCCGGTATCCGTCTGAGGTTCCGGACCTGATCAGAGTCAGTCGGGAATGCCCAGTCCTCCGTTGCGGCCTGCGCGCTGCCGCGAGACTAGTAGAGGCGTCGACTGCCGGTGAACCGCGACGAGCCGGAACATCGCCGCGATCGCCGGAGGGCTCGGCGTCTGGTGGTGTTGCAAGAAGGGACAACCAATGCCCGGCACCTTGTTCGTCGTGGTACTCAGCTACCTGGTAGACCTGCACCACATCGACCAAGCACTTCCAGACCACGTGGCGTGGTTGGACCAGCAGTACGCGGATGGTGTCTTCGTTCTGTCCGGTCGGCGAGTTCCGCGCATCGGCGGCCTGATCCTCGCGATGAACACCGACGAGGCCGATCTCCAGGCTCGACTGGCCGCGGACCCCTTTGCAGTGCATGGCTATGCCGAATACGAGATCATCGCGGTAGAGCGGCCTCGCGTGGCGCCTGCACTTGGAGCGTTAGCTCGACCGTGACGCACTCTCACCCATAGCAGCGATCGACGTCTGGCCGCGCCACCTGCAGGTCGGCACCGCAATGGTTGCGGTTCGGTCGGGTAGCGCAGGCACGCCGGCGCGCCGGCCTTCCGGGCGGGTGGGCGTGCCGGCAGCGCCGCACCCTGGTCGTCAGAGACAGTCATCACGGCCGCCTTCGCTTCCAATCAATAGTCCATCAACAGCTCAGCCAAGACGCGAGCGATGCCAAATCTCTTGATGTCAAGACATAGTGTTTTGACATCAAGAGACCGAGGGCCACGATCGGAAGGTGACCTGCGTTTGCGGCGCCGAGACCGAAGCCGGACGGGGCCGCGCAACGACCTCTCACTGCGATCGCTGCTTCGTCAGCCTCCGGGCGGCCGCGACGCGCGGATCATGCTCTTGGCGCAATTCCTGGACCGAGTCGGCACCGGTGTGTGGGGCGCAGCTTCGGTGCTGTTCTTCACATTCGTGGTCGGTCTCGACACGCGCCACCTGGGACTGCTTCTCGGCGCGGCCGGGTTGGCGGGTATCGCAGGATCGCCGCTGGCGGGACGTCTGGCCGGCCGTTTCGCGGTGCGCTCGCTGTTGATCGGCTGCCACCTGCTGCGGTTCGCAACCCTAAGCCTCTTGTTGCTCTGCACCGGTTTTGACGCGCTGCTCCCCGTAGTCGGCGCGACGTATCTTTGCGACCGCGCTGCGAAGGCGCTGGAGATGGTCTTCGCCACCAGGGTGGCCGGTCCGCGTCGCACGACCTACCAGGCGTTGTCTCGAAGTGCGGCCAACGCGGGCTACGCGTTGGGCGCCGGGATCGCAGCTGTAGGGCTGACCGTCGGCAGCGACACCGCCTATCGAATGTTGATCGGCGGCGATGCGGCGTCGTTCCTTCTCGTGGCGGCGCTGGTATGGCACACCCGGGAACCTCCGAAATCGGCGGACGAATGTCGTGGACACCGTGCAGACCTGGCGCCGCAACGGGCGACTCGGCCGAATCCCTGGCGAGACGCCGGGTACCTGCTGTTCGTACTGCTCGATGCGCCGATGAACCTTGACGACTCGATCTTGAACGTCGGGCTGCCGTTATGGCTCGTGCATCACACGATGGCGCCCCGCATCCTTGTCCCCACCTTCCTGCTACTCAACACCGTCGGGGTCGTCCTAATGCAGATGCGCGTATCGGCCCGGGTCGGACGTCCCCATCAGGCCGCCGCGGCGGTAGCGGTCAACGGGCTCGCGATTCTCCTGTGCTGCACGGTGCTGACTGTCGCCACGACGGGTGGGCGGTGGTCGGCGTCAGTTGCGATGGTCACCGCGGCTGTGCTGGTCACCGTGGCCGAGCTGATGCGGTCGGTCAGTTCGTGGGAGCTGGCTGTGTCCCTCGCGCCTCGTGGCGAGCGCGCCGCTTACCTAGGGGTAGCCGGTATGTCGCAATCGGTTCAGAAGTCAGGCGGACCGCTGCTGCTCACGGGCGCCGTCATGACGGCCGGAACGGTCGGATGGCTCGCGCTCGGAGCCGGGGTCGCGGCGCTGTCCGTCGCCCAATGGCGATGCTGCCGGCGACGGTTGCAACGCCATCAAGCGCGACGTGATGCAAACCGCGTGACAGTTGAGGCGCGCGGCGCGGGGTGAGCCAGCGCCTGAGGCCCACCGACGTTGTCGAGCACGTTCGAGAAACGCGAACGGCAGACAGGGTCGTCCCGTCAGCTACAAGGAACAGGCGTAGATCAAGCGGTCCTCGCCGTACATCACAGCTCGTTTCTCGGGCCGAAGCCCGATCCGCTCGGCCACTGCCTGAGATGCGACGTTGTCCGGGTTGATGACCGCGATCAGGCGATCGATCGACAACTGATCGCGAGCGAAGTTGCGACAAGCGGCCGCCGCTTCGGTCGCGTACCCGCGACCCTGATACGCCGGCAGCACGTGATACCCGACCTCGATCTCCCGGATGCCGCTGACGACCTGAATGGTCAGCCCGCACTCGCCGACGAAATCCCCGGTCTCTTCGAGAGTCATGATCCAGAGTCCGAAACCGTGATCCGCGCAGAGCCGTCGATTCCACCGGATCCAGTTTCCGGCCTCCTCGCGGGTCTTCGTCCGCGGGTAGTACTTCATGACCTGCTCGTCGCCGAGAATTCCGGCAATGGCGTCGAGGTCGGCCTCGGTCATCTCACGCAACGTCAAGCGATCGGTCTTCATGATCGACACCCGCCAACTATAGGAACTGGGTGCGCTGCCCGGTCGAAGTGGGATGCACAGCGGACGCGCAGCACGCGGACCGCCATGGCTGGTGCGTCCGGGCGCAGCTCGCCCCGCTTGCCGCTACGGTCGCGAGGCCAGCCATTCGCCGAACCCCTGGACGGTTCGGACGTGGGCATCGAGAACGGCGGAATAGATGTCGAAGCTTTGCACCGATCGGCCGTATTCCGGTCGGTCGGCCCAGGCGGACTTGATAGTCAGGATGGCCAGCCTGGTCTCGGGCGTGAGCCGCGGCGACAGGGTACGGAGGTGAGTCAGGTCCGGCTGACGGTCGGGCCGATCGACGAACCATATGTCGATCTTCCAGTCCGCACCGGCGTCCGTCCGACACTTGAGGCCGAGATACAAGCCGTCAGGGTAGGCCGGATCCGAGTTCCACCGACCCGTGTCGTTTCGAAACAGGACTTGCTGGACGCGTTGGTCGGCGGCCAGGCGAGCACCGATCGCGGCGACGGGTTCGACGGGGAGGTCGGGGCACTTGACGGTGATGTCGAGGTCACGCCAGACCATCAGCCCGAGAGCCGAGCTGCCCACCCGTATGGGTTCGCCAACCGACGCGAGCAGTCCGGTCAGGCCGAACTCGGCGTCGACCGCGTCGGCTTCCTGCTGAAGCGCGCTCTGGGCTTCGAAGAGAGTTTCCGATGCATCCATACCGATCATCCTCCCTGTCACCGCTTCACCGCCGACGATGTAGGAGCGTCTCCGCCGAGGGACGCTGTGTGGCCCGACAGTCGACAGGTAGGCGCTAGCGGGAAGGCGGTAGAGCGTGAAGCGATCAGGTCGGTCGAATGGACCTTGCAGGTCGAAATCGTCGGCGGTGGTGTGCGACATGCCCAGGCGTTGCATCACGCGCACCGACGGCAGATTGTCCGCGCGAGCCATGGCGACGATCTCAGTGAGGCCGAGGGCGTCGAAGCCGAAGGCCGCGGTGCCGCGCGCGCCTTCGGTGGCCAGTCCGCGCCCCCACATGCTGGCTCGTAATCGCCAGCCGAGTTCGACAGCCGGTGTGAACGCCGCTTCGAAGGGCACGTGCTGCAGTCCGATGAATCCCACGTATTCGCCGGTGCCGAGCAACTCGGCCGTCCACATCCCGAATCCGTGGTCGGCGATATGGGCTTCGAGCCGGTCGGCGGATCGGTCACTGCTCGCCGCTTCGTCGCGGCCGATTCTCAATCGGCGTCGTCTTTATGATCAACAGCAGCACGTTCTCGAGGGAGGCCACATGCGGGTTGCCGTCGTCGGCGCGACCGGGCGCATCGGAGCCCTCGTGGTCGAAGCACTGATGCGAGAAGGTCACGAGGCTGTTCGCATCAGCCGTCGCCTCGGCGTGGACGTGACTGCGCCGCAGGGCCTGGATCGAGCTCTGGACGGCGCTGAGGCGGTCATCGACACCACCAACTCGACCGGCACTGACCGGTCCGAAGTTGTGCGTTTCTTCACCGCCGTGACCCGCAACCTGCTCGCGGCCGAGGAGCGGGCCGGCGTCGGTCATCACGTGCTTCTCTCGATCTCCGGCCTGCACAAGGTGCCGGGAGGCAGCGCGCACTACGCCGGAAAGCGCGCCCAGGAGGAACTCGTCAGCGCCGCGGCGGTGCCGTGGACGATCGTCCCGGCCACACAGTTCCACGACTTCGCTGCGATGGTGGCTGGCTGGGTCGAGCGCGACGGCAGCGCGACGATCGCGCCGCTGTTGCTGCAACCGATCGCGCCAAGGGATGTTGCGGAGATCCTCGTCGAGATCGCGACCGGCACGCCACAGGGCCGGTACCGGGACATCGCCGGACCGGAGACGCAGGATCTCGTCGACATGGCTCGCCGCACGTACGCCGCCCGCGGCCGAGAGATTCGCCTGGTGCCGACCTGGGAAGGGATCTTCGGAACCGCGATGGCGGGCAACGTGCTGCTCCCCGGCAGTGAAGCGCGTTTGGCCCCGACGACCTTTGACGCGTGGCTCGCCGAGGGAGCAGCGTAGCCACCACGTTATGAGCTCGACCGTGCGTGAACTCCATCGCGTCGGCCGGCAACAGTTGTCGGTGCGAGGTGTGAGGCGAGCCTAATCGGGCAACCCGCCGAGGGCCTGCGACACCAATCGGTGCAGGGTCGCCTGCTCCGAGGCCGTCAGCCGGGAGAGCACGCAGGCTGTCGCCTCGTCCAGCAGACGCGCACCGGCATTGCCGATCCGGACTCCCGAACGCGTCACCGAAAGGAGGTGGCGGCGGCGGTCGTTGACGTCAGTCGTCCTCCGGACATGGCCAGCCTGCTCAAGGTCGTCGAGCACGTCCACCAGATCACTGCGGTCCATGGCGATGCGGTCTGCGAGTTCGCGTTGAGACACCCGGCCGTACTCGGCCAGGTACACGAGCACGCAGTGCGCGCGGAAGGACAGACCCTCTCCGGCAAGCGCGTCCTTCAGTGCGGCTCGGGCGGCCCGGCCGAGCTGAAAGAGCGCGAACCCAGGCACGGGCAGCGGCGCGGGTGGTCTGCTCGAATCGTCGTCCGGCATGGACCCAACATGCACTTCATGGGAATACCAATGATAGGAAATCCAACGACTTGTTCCCGGAGAGATCATGTCGACGCCCACCAGACCCTCACCCGAACGCAGCAGACCCCTTCGGCGCGATGTGGTCTTACTGGAAGCCTCCGCCCAGAGGAAGTGGCGCGACCCAGCCACCGCGAACAGCGGCAGGGCATTCGACTCGAAATCCGCTCATCTGAAGGCGCAACCCACTCGTGTGCACTTCCCGATGCATGTCTCCGCAAGTCTCGACTCACGTCGGCAGCCGGCTCAGCAAAGCGCCGTCGACGCGGTGGCAGGCACCTGTCAACGCGCTTGCCTCGTCCGAAAGCAAGAAGAGAACGAGGTGGGCTACCTCGCGGGGTTCGATCAGCCGACCGAGGGGTTGCGGACGTCCCAGCTCGGTCAGGGCCGCCTCCGGGTCCTCCGGCGCGGCCGCCGCGGCGACCGCGCGCAGCATCGGGGTCCGGATGGTGCCGGGGAGCACGCCGTTGACGCGGATGCAGTCGGGCGCAAGCTCAAGGGCGAGCGCATTCACCATCGCGACCACCGCGCCCTTTGAGGCGGAGTACGCCGCTGCGCCCGGCACGCTGGAGAAAGCCATGACCGACCCGGCAAAGACGATTGCCCCACCACCACGGCGACGCAGCTCGGGTAAGGCTGCGCGCACGAACAAGAAGGGCCCCAACGCGTTCGTCTCCACCACCGAGCGCCACTCGTCCGCGGTGACCTCCTCCGTGGGCGCAACGCGCAATATGCCGGCCATCGGTGCCAGCAGGTCCAGGCCGTCGAAGGCGTCGGCGGTCGCCGCTACGGCCGCGACGGCGTCGACTTCAGAGCGAACGTCGCCCACCAGCGCGAGTCCGCGGCCCCCGGCCCGTTCAAGCCGGTCGGCTGTCTCTTGGACGGCTTCGCCGTCGCGGTCGAACGCCGCCACGCAAGCGCCCTCGGCCGCGAGTGCCTCGGCGACCGCCGCGCCGATACCGCTGCCAGCGCCGGTCACCAGGGCGACCTTGCCGTCGAATCGTGTCATCATCGATCCTCTCGTCTCACCGTTACGCCTCCGCCGTCCACGTGTGCGACGCCAGCGTCTGCACCGCCGCCCAATTGAGCCGGGTGCCGGTTCCCGGCTCGCGGTCCAGCACGACCGCACCGTCCGCCATCGTGAAGGCCGGCTCCTCCAGCAGCTCGCCGAACCGGTCGCCGTTGTCCAGCGGGGCGGTGACCTCGACACGGTCGATTGCGCCAAAGGCACCGGCCAGCTGGGCATTCGTCCAGGGAAAACCGTGCGGGAACACTCGTACGCCGTTCGCCTCCGCCAAGCGCAGCCCGGACAGGGCCGGATCGATCCCGCCGCAGCTCGATGGGTCGACACGCAAGATCTGGACCGCATCCACCAGGTCGGCATAACCCTGCACGTCGACCACGTCCTCACCGGCCGCCAGCGGCAGGCGCGTCCTCGCGGCTACGGCGCGGTACCAGCGGTGATGCGTCGGCGGGAACGGATCCTCGAGGAACGCGATGCCGAGGTCGTCCAGCACCCGAGCGAGAGCGATGGCGTCCTCGACGCTCGGCAATGAGTAGTGGACGTCGAGCGCCAACCGGCCCCGGGCGCCGACCGCGTCGAGGCAGCGGGTGAGGAGATGCCGCGTCCACTCCGGCGAGCGCGCGCCGATCATCAGCTTGATCTCGTCGAAACCCTGCTCGCGAAGGCCGCGCACCTCCTCGACGATCGCGTCCTCCCCGCGGATGTCGAGCAGGTAACCGGCGACCGCGACCGCAGGGATGCGCTGGCGGAACCCGCCCAGCAGCAGGTGCAGCGGCAGCCCGGCCACCTTGGCGGTGATGTCCCACAAAGCGAGGTCGAGGAGGCTCTGCGCCCGCACGAGTGAGGCACGCCCGGGGACGTTGGCGGTGCGCAGCTCGGTCAGCAGCGCCCGTCGGCACAGCGCATCGGCGCCGATCAACCAATCCGCCACCAACTCGAGCGCGGCCAGGAGCGGGGTGCCACGGGCGATGCCGCAGGCGAAGCCCTCGATGCCGCTGTCCGTGCGGATCCGCAGCAGGGTGTAGTCGCGACTCGCGTACTCGGCCGCCCCGAAGATCAGCGGGTGGCGCAACGGAAAGACGCAGTGCGCCGCGTCCACCCCGACGATGCGCGCCGGTGCCGTCACGCCCGCCGCTCCGCCGGTGGCCACCAGGCCTGGTAGGTGGAGAAACCACCGTCGATGACGAGGACGTGACCGGTCACGAACGCAGCCTCGTCCGAGGCCAGGTACCGCACCGCCCCGGCCACCTCGTCCGGGCGGCCCATCCGCGCCACCGGCGTGCGCCCCTCGATGCGGTCGGGTTCGTGGACGCCGGCGGCGATGGCCAGTTCCACGAGCGAGGTCCGCACGTACCCTGGCGAAACGGCGTTCACCCGAACGCCGAGGGGGGCCCACTCGTTCGAGGTGACCTTGGTCAGCGCGACCACCCCGGCCTTGGCGCTCGCGTAGGCGGCGCGGTTGGGGAAGGCGGTCATGCCGACCATCGACGCGATGTTCACGATGGCCCCGCTGCGCTGCGCGATCATCGCGCGCCCGGCGTGTTGCGAGCACAGGAAGGTGCCCTTGAGCGTCACGTCCAGCACGCGATCCCACGAGCTCTCGGGAAGATCCTCCGTGCGGTCGGCCGCACCGGTGCCGGCGTTGTTGACGAGGATGTCGAGCCGTCCGAACGAGGCGCGCACGCGCTCGAACGCGCGGCCCACGTCGTCCGCACTCGCGACATCGCACTCGACGGCCACGCACGCCCCGCCCGACGCCGACAGCTCGGCCGCAGTCGCATCGGCCGGTTCGCGGGCGAGGTCCAGCAGGGCCACGTGGGCGCCCTCGCCGACCAGCATCTCGGCACACGCACGGCCGATGCCCTGGGCGCCACCGGTGACGACGGCGACCTTGCCTTCGAACTGCATGTCCACTCCTCGCGAGCTCACGGGAACCCGGCGCCCGGCACCGACACCCGGTGCGCCAGCACACCCCCGCGACGATCCGCCGAGGGGTCGATCGTCGGCAACGGGACGTTGACGCACACGAACAACGTCCGCCGGTCCGCGCCGCCGAGGGCAACGGCATAGCTGCCGAACTCGCCGGTCGGGAACCGCTCGACGATCTGTCCGCCTTCCCGCATGCGAAGCGCGGCCGGACCGCGCGGGTCGGCGACCCACACAGCTCCGTCGGCGTCGAGCGCGAGGCCGTCCGGGATCGGCACGTTCGCCGCGACTGCCTCGGCGAAGCTGGCCGGCTCGAAGCCCTCGGGCCCGAAGGCGGCCCAGGTCCGCCGGCCGGACAGGCCACCGTCGCCGTCGATGTCGAACGCCGTCAGTCGAAGGGCGAAAGACTCGGCGACTATCAACGTCCGCCCGTCCGGCGTGATGACCATGCCGTTGGGGAACACGAGGTCATCGGCCACCACCTCCACCCGGCCGTCGGGATCGACGCGCAGGACGTTCGTCGGTCGCAGCGGCTCCCCGGCGGCGACGTCCGACCCGAAGTTGCCGACGTAGGCGCGACCGACGCGATCGACGACCAGGTCGTTGAGCGGCCCGGGCGCGTACTCGGTCAGATCGACGAACGTCCTCGAGACGCCGCCCGGCTCCACGACGACCAACCGGCGATCGCGCATCGAGACCGCCAGGAACGTGCCGTTCGGGCGCCAGCCCAGACCGGACGCGCCCTGAGGCAGCCGGCAGAGTTCGTGCAGCGCGCCCCCGTCCAAGCGGTAGATGGTCCCGTCGTGATGATCTGCGAAATGCAGGGCACCGTCATGCCAGCGCGGCCCCTCGGGGAAGGCCATGTCCCGCACGACAAGGTTCAGGCTCGCCGGCATCAGGACGGCATCCCGGCGCTGCTGCGCTTGGGCCGGTCACTCCGGTTCGACTTGCCATCCCGCTCGGTGAGCATGCGCGACATCGTTCGCCAGCGAGCGACCCGATGTCAACGGTTTGGATCCTAATTCGTTCACGCCGTGCCGATATGTTAGTCAAGATGTGTCTCTGGTTGAGCAGATCCCTCGAATTTTCGGTCAACCGGATCCAAATGCGAGTGACAGGCGAGTCTTCTGGGCCATGGCAGTCGGTGACGTCGCGGCCCCGAAGGAATAGCGGTCCGAAGTGAAGGGCAACGCAGTAACGATGACGCGATCGCGACTGCTCGGCCGGCCCCTCCTCACCGCAGTCACGCTGACCATGACCGTCGCCTTGACGAGCACACGCGTGTGGACGGCGGCGGTCATGCACGCGTTGTGGCGCGACCCTGACGCCCTTCGCCGTGGCCAGATCTGGCGGCTCGTAACGCCCGTCCTCGTACAGAGCGACCGGTCGGCCTTCGACGTCGTCAGCGTCTTCGTAGTGTGCGCGGTCGTCGGGATAGTCGGCGAGCGGCACTTCTCCCGGCCGGCGTGGGTGGCGACATACCTCGCCGGCGCGCTGTGCGGGCACGCGGTGGGGATGGCGTTCCAGCCGCACCAGTCCGGCACCTCAGTCGCGTTCGCGGGCATACTCGGCGGCCTGGGGGCGCTGGCGATGAGCGGTCGTGAGTCGGCGCTACGGCGGTGGCGTTTCCATGCCGCCGGATTGGCGGTCCTTGCGATCGTCGACACTTCCGTGCGGGACATCCACGGCGTGGCCTACCTGGGCGGGCTCATCGTCGGCGGCCTGCTCGTGCGCCGCCAACGGACCAGGCCGCTGCAGCCAGAGACGGCGGGGATCAGGCGATGACCCAGGCCACCGCCGCTGACGCGGCCGCGCCGAGACGCGCGCCGGCCGTACGACTTCGGGCCCGCCTGGACGCGACCCGGTTGGCGGCCGTCCGCACGCTCACCGGCCTCGTCGCGGGTCTCCTATTCTCGGCCTGGCTGACTGCGGCCGCTGCCGCGCTGACGTCGGTGTTGGCGCCGCTCATCCTGCCGGTCACCGCGCTCGTCCGGGCGACCTGCGATGCGGACCGCCTCCGGCTCGGCCGCCTGACGGAGGCCCCGGCTCCCGCGGTGTACCGACCGCTGAGGGGCAATGCCCTGCGCCGCGCGCGCATCGTCCTCGGCGACCCGGCGAGCTGGCGCGACGCCGCGTGGCTGCTGTGGTCCGCATTGCTGGGGTGGGTACTGGCTGCCCTCACGGTGTGCTTGTTCGCCGGCTCGATCTTCTACCTGTTCTATCCGCTGCTATACGCAATCGCGCCGCCCCCGGTCTTCCGGGAGCCGTTCGGGTCATGGAGTCACCTGCACTCGGTCGCCCAGGCCTGCGCGGTGATGCCGACCGCGGCCCTGTGCGTCGTCCTCTGGTACGCGACGACGGTCCCGCTCGCCCAGGCGGACGCCGCGGTGGCACGGGCCTGCCTCGGCGCCGGCGAGCAGTGAACTGCCCGTGATGCCGCCGGCCGGACACGTCGTCGCCGATCTCGCCCGCGGGGGGGTATCGCGCGTGGCGATCAACATCGGGAAGCTAGTTCCCGCATCCGGCCCCGACCGACGCGCCGCACGGCCTGTCCATCGACGGCAGCCGCGTGGCTGTTCCGGACCCGCACCTCGCACTAGGGGCGCACCGGCTGCGGCCGGCATCAGCTTCCATCGACGAGGCAGGCCGGGGTGACGAGACCTCGTTGACGGCAACCCCGACAGTCGATACTTTGGATCCAATCAGAAGAGAGTGGTGTCATAGCCGCCCTCTGCCCTCCTAAGCCGGGAAACGCCGTGCAGACCATTGCAGATCGCGTCATCATGCGTGACGGCGTTGCCCTGAGGACGCTGGTTTGCCGGGAACAAGGCGACCCGGCGAGAGTCGCACCCAGCCTGCTAACCCGTACTGCATATGGCGTTGACGGCATTCTCATCGGCCCGGAGCCACTCGCCTTCGTGAAGGCAGGCTACGTCGTGGTGGTGCAGGCCTGCCGCGGCACTGGCGGTTCGGAGGGTATCTGGGATCCGTTGGCGTGCGAGGTCGAGGACGGCGTCGACACAATCGAGTGGATCCGAAACCAATCGTGGTGCAATGGATTGGTAGGCACGTTCGGCGCCTCCTACGGCGCCTCGACCCAGCTGCTCGCGCTGCTCGGCGGCGCCCGCATCGACGCCGCCGTTCCGGCAACGTCGACGGCGGACTTTCACGAAGCCCGTTTCGATTCGGGCGGCCCCTTCCGGCTGAGCTTCAACGTCGGTTGGGCTGCTCAAGTCGCTACGCAGCGCATGCGGCGGGAAGGGCTCTCCGAACCGGTGCTGGACCCGCTGGTCGACGACATGGACTTCGTCCAAGTGATCCGCAACGGCGAGTGGGACGCTGCGAAGGCCCGCGTCGCGAAGCGACTTGAGCCCCTGCTGTCCCACCGTCCTCTGGCCGGGCTGACGGCCTTCGACCGGTTGGCTCCCTGGTTCCGCGAATGGCTCGGCGATGAGCGCGGCGAGCTGCCGCAGTGGCGGCGCTTGGCTCCACGTGACCACTACGACCGCCTCGGCGTGCCGGCACTGCACGTGGCCGGCTGGTTCGACTCGAACCTCGAGGGCACGATCGAGAACTACCGGGGCATGACTGCGCAGGCGCCCCAACGGCTCGTGCTCGGGCCGTGGCGACACTGGTCCACCACCCAGACGAAGCTGGGCGAGGTCGACTACGGTCCGGCGTCGGCCCGGTCGATGGCCGACCTGTCTCGTGACTGGTTCGACGAACACCTGCTGGGACGATCCTCAACTGCGGCACCAGTCGAGATCTTCGTGATGGGCCGCAACGAGTGGCGCACCGAGCTGGAATGGCCCCCCGCTCGCGCGGTGCCGGTGCGCGCCTTCCTCGCCAGCCGCGGTCGGGCGGCCGAGATAACCGACGACGGGCAACTGCTGGCCGCGCCGCGGGCGAACGACCCGGTCGACCACTTCGTCTACGACCCAGCCAACCCCGTTCCGACACACGGAGGGAGGCTCTTCCCGCTCGGCGAGGAGGCCGGCCCCTTCGACCAGCGGCGGGTCGAGGCCAGGCCCGACGTGGTCGTCTACACCGGCCCGCCGCTCCCGCACGACGTCGAGGTGACCGGCCTGGTCACGGCCGAGATCTGGCTGGCAACCACAGCGGTGGACACCGACGTCACCGCGAAACTCGTCGACGTGTATCCGGACGGACGGGCCATGAACGTCATCGACGGCATCGCGAGAGCCCGCACCAAGTTCGGTTCCGGCGTCCAGCCCGGACGGGCGTACCCATACCGGATCCGCCTGGGGCACACGTCGCAGGTGTTCCTCGCCGGGCACTGTATTCGGGTGGAGGTGTCGTCCAGCTGCGCGCCACAGTACGAACCCAACCCCAACACCGGGCAGACGACCGGCACCTTCGGCGACGAGGACGTCCGTCAGGCGGAGCAGCGGGTCCTGCACGACGTGCAGCACGCCAGCCACGTGCTCCTGCCGGTCGTCGGGCCGCGACCGTGGTGACCGCATCCGCGCATTCCGGGACGCCGGCCGCGCCCGGCCTGACCGTGCTCGACGCGGCCGACGTCGAGCGGCTGCTCGACTGGGCGCCGCTGCTCGACGTGGTCGAGGCGGCGTTGACCGAATCCGGCCCTTCCGGTTCGGGGATTCAGGTGCCGGTCGGCGCCGGGGCCCTCCACGTGAAGTGCGGAAACGCCGCAGGACACCTTTCGGTGAAGGCGAACCTGCGAGGCGTGGTCCCCGGAGTGGTCAGCGGGGTCCTCGTGCTGTTCGACCTCGACCGGGCCGTGCCCGCCGCGCTCGTCGACTCCGGATCGTTCACAGCCGTTCGGACGGCCGCGGTTGCCGCCGTAGCCGCCCGCCGGCTAGGTCCCGCCCGGCCGGTGCGGGTCGCGGTGATCGGAGTGGGTGCCGTGGGGCGCCGTTGCCTTGAAGCGCTTCCACACGCCATCGACGTGGCTGGCTGGAGCCTGTGGAATCGGAGCCCTGTCAGCCAGTCCACGCTGCGCGCGATCGCGCCGATCACGCTGCACGGCTCTCCCGCCGCGGCCGTCGCTGGGTGCGACCTGGTGATCACCTGCACCGCCGCCACCAGCCCGGTGCTTTCGCGGGTCGACCTGGCGCCGTCGGCGACGATCCTGGCAATGGGGGCCGATACACCGGGCAAGCAGGAACTCTCGGCCGACCTCCTGACGTCGTCACGGCTCGTCGTCGATTCCGAAGAAGCTCTGCAGCGCGGAGAGGCGGCGCACCTCGCACCGCCGACCCCCAGGCCGCCGACCCTCGCCGAGGTGCTCGCCGGCGCCGTCCGGCTCGGCCGGCAGGAGAACCGGCGAACGGTCTTCGACTCGGTCGGTTCACCCGCCGTCGATGCCCGTGCGTCGGCCTGGTTGGTCAACCGCGCCCAGCGACGCGGTGTCGGTCGCACCCTGGAACTCACCCAGGCGCCGGCACCGGACCTCACCGAGTAGAGGAGGACGATGTTTCCGCAGTTCGATGCCATCCGCGCGCGCGTCACGACGCCGTGCGTCGTCGTCGACGAGAACCGCATGATGCGCAACGTCACTAGCATGATCGCCCGGTGCGAATCGCTGGGCATCCAGTTGCGCCCGCATGCGAAGACGCATAAGAGCATCGAGATCGCGCGACGCCAGGTCGCCGCGGGGGCCGTCGGCATCACGGTCGCGACGCTGGGCGAGGCGGAGGTGTTCGCCGACGGGGGCATCGCGGACGTCTTCGTGGCATATCCGGTGATCGCCACCGGTGCGCGGGGTGGCCGGTTGGCCGCGCTCAACCGGCGCTGCACACTGTCCGTCGGCGTCGAGTCGGTGGCGGCCGTACCCACCCTCGCCGATGCCGCCCAGCGCAGCGGCCGGCCGCTACGGGTGCTCATTGAACTCGACTCGGGCGAACATCGCACGGGAGTGCAGAGCGCGGACGAGGCGGTCCACGTCGGCCGGGCCGCCCGATCACACGGGCTGGACGTCGTCGGGGTGTTCACCCACGGGGGTCATTCCTACGACGCCGCCGACGCTGCGCACCCGGCAGCGGAGGACGAGATCCGGGTCCTCGACGCCGCGGCGGACGCGCTGCGCCACGACGGGCACGAAATCCGGGTCCTCAGTGGTGGCTCGACCCCTACCGCGGCGTGGGCGCGCGGGGGGGGTCTGACCGAGCTCCGGGCCGGGACCTTCGTGTTCGGCGACCGCCAGCAGTGCGCGCTCGGCGCGATCGAGGAAGTCCAGGTCGCCCTGGCGGTGCTGGCGACCGTCGTCAGCACGGCCGTGCCCGGCCAGGTGGTGCTCGACGCCGGCGCCAAGGTGTTGAGCAAGGACCTGCCAGCGAGCGTCGACGGCTACGGCGTGCTGCCGGCCTACCCCACCGCGCGGGTCCGGAAGCTGTACGACCATCACGCGATCGTCGACCTCGGCGGACCCGGCTCCCCCGCCGTCGGCGACGTCATCGTCGTCGTGCCCAACCACGTCTGCCCCGTCGTCAACCTGGCAACCGAACTGACGGTGGTGCGCGAGGACGCGGTCGAGTGCTGGCCGGTGGATGCCCGGGCCTGCAACATCTGAGGCACCGAGCCGGCGACGCGCGGCCGCCGGCCCGCAGCTCACGCCCGCGCGGCCAGCGCTCGATAGACGTCCTCGACCGCGTGGAACGCCGCCTTGCGCGACCACGGCGGCCGGGCGGCCTCGTCCGCTGAACCGGCGAACGGCCAGCTGACCACGGCGTAGCTGGCCATGTCGAAGTCCGTGACCGGATCGCTCGTGTGGGGCAGGTACGGGGCGGCGAACGTGAAGACGAATGCGCCTTCGATCCCGGCGGCGGCGAAGATGCGAAGCTGCTCCCTCAGGTAGTCCGCCTGCGTCTGCTCGCTTCTCGTCGGCGGCCGGCCAGCGCTCCAGTCGATGCCGCCCTCGGAGCCCTCGCGGAGGATCATCCACCCCATGCCACCTCGCGCGTCAGCGCCCTCATACGCACAGCAGCCAAACTCGAGGACGAGCACCGGCCTGCCGTACCGCCCGAGCGCTCGCAGCCCGTCGGTGTACTCGGCCTCGGTCTGCTCGGCCCGGTAGTAATCGACGCCCACGTAGTCGAAGTCGGACCAGTCGACGTCCTCCCAGCTGCCGCTGGCGTAGGTGAGTTCGCCGCTGAACTCGGCGCGTACGGCCGCGGCGATCCGGCGCATGAGTGAGCGCGTCCGTTGCTGAACCTCCGGCACGGAAAGGCGCCCGGCCTCCCGCCCGCCACGCCGCGAGACCAACCAGTCGATCCGCTCGTCGAGGCTATCGCCCGGAACGAGGCCGTGCGCAAAGATGCTGACCTCGCATCCGGCCACGAACACGAGGTCGCCCAGCCCTCCGGTGCGCAGCCGTTCCGCAACGCGGGCGCCTTCTGCGAAGTGGCCGACTAAGCTGTCCACCGGGGCGCCGATGGGCCACGGGTTGAAGAACACCGTCAGGCCGGCGCCATGCGCCGCGCGCGCGGCCGCTTCCAGCCGATCCAAGTCGTCACCGACGAGCCGGACGGCGGTGCAGTTCAATTCCCCGGCGAGCACTCGCATGTCGTCGGACACCGACTCCACGTCAAAGGTGGGCCGGCTCGGGAAGGCCGGATCGAAGTGCACCCCGGTGTCGTAGTGCATTCCACGGAATCGCATCGCGGCCGGACCTCCTGGCGGGACAACGCTCGAGGCTTTTGGATCCGATAACGGTTGCACAAGTTCCGGCGTCTCACAAGCAGCGGTTGGACCATCCACCCCTTCTTGCTTGGCCTATGCGGGAAATTGGCACCCCGACTGCGACCAGGACTATTGACTCGCCCGGCACCACGGAGCATCCTTGGATCCAATCGCTCGTCAACGTGATGTGAACGGCGATGCTCGGACTGCGGCGGCCACCCTCCCGCATGGCGACCGCCACCCCTACGAACCAATACGAGGCGGACGGTGATCCATCCGTCGCGTCCGGGCTGAGTCGGCCACCGTGGTGACGACCGGCGTCCGCCACGATGAAGCTAGGGAGCACAAGCAGATGTCAGCCATGAACGACCATCTGGTATCGCGACGACAGATGCTGTACGGGATGGGCGGCGTACTCGCCGGCGGCATCCTCGGCGGCGCACTGTCGGGTTGCTCGAACAGCTCCGGCGGGGGCGGCGCGGGCGCGATCAGCGGGTGGATCTACCGGCCCGAGTATAAGGCGGCGATCGAGAAGATCCTCGCGGCGTTCCACGACGACGACCGGAAGCTGCACGTGGACATGTCCTACAAGCCCGCCGGCCAGTACGACACGGTGCTCAAGACCGCGCTCGTCGGCAACTCGGCACCGGACGTCATCGCCACCGGCAGCGCCTCCGAGATCTGGGGGGACCTCGGCGTGGGCGGCAACTATCTTCACGCCCTCGACGGCAAGATCCCGTTGAACGTCCTCACCCCGGCCGCCCAGCAGGCCATCCAGTACCGCTCCCACGTCTGGGCCGCGCCGGCCCAGATGTTCCGCATCGGGATCTACTACCAGAAGAAGATCTTTGCCGACCACGGACTGCAGCCGCCGAAATCGTGGAGCGAATTCACCAGCCTCTGCGAGACACTGCGCGGCGCCGGCGTGACTCCGATCTCGATGGCCGCGCAGGACATGATCCTGCCCTTCTTCTTCTACCACCTCGCCGCCAACTCGATCCTCGGCGCGCAAGGAGTGCAGGCGTTACGCGACGGCTCGCGTAAGTTCACCGATTCCGACGTCGTTCGCGCCGCCCAGTACACGCTGGACATGTCGAAGTACTTCAACAAGGGCTTCCAGGCCGTTGCCTACGCCGAGGGCAAGGCATTGTTCGCCCGAGGTCGGGCCGCAATGACCGTGGGCGGATCGAGCGACTACGCCGGCTACGTCGAAATCGACCCGAAGATCGACGTCGGCTTCTTCGGCTTCCCACCGCCGGACGGGGGTGAGGCGATTGCTCTCGACGGTCTCAGCATGTCCTTCACCGTCAACCGGAAGAGCAAGCACCTCGACGACGCGGTGACGTTCGCGACCTGGCTGACCGGCGAGCGGGCGCAGCGGATGGTGTTGGAGGAACTCGGCCTACCCTCCCGGACCGGGATCCTGCCGACCGGGACCGACACCCGCAGCACGGTGCTGAAGACGATCCTCCAGGTCCCCGACAGCCCATCATGGCTCGACTACCCCGAGATCGGCGAGGTGTACAGCGCCTTGACGCAGAAAGGATCCGGGCTGTTCACCGGCCAGCTGAGCCCTCGCCAGTTCGCCGGAATCGCGCAGGCGGCTGCGTCCCCCTCGTCGAAACACTGATGGCCGCCCCAGCCCTCCTCGAACGCAGCCGGGCCGGCGGCTCCGACGGGGCGGCTCGGCGATCACCTCGCCGGCGCCGAGGCCGCTACCGCGGGTACTCGTTCCTCATCCCGGCACTCGTGCTCTACGTCGGCTTCCTGATTCTGCCGACCTTCGCGTCCGTACCGCTGGCACTGTTCGACTGGAGCGGAGCCGGACCGATCCGGCATTTCATCGGGCTCGACAACTTCACCCGGGCCCTGCACGACCGGCAGTTCCGCGAAGCAGCGTTGCACAACGTCTGGCTGTTCGTCGTCCTGTTCGTGTTCACCAACACCGTTTCGCTCGGCCTGGCGATTGAACTCAACCGCCGCCTCCTGCTGCGCCACGTTTACCGGGCGGTCCTGTTCCTGCCCTACATCCTGTCGTCGCTCGCGATCGGATTCGTGTGGCAGCTGATGCTGAGCCCGAACATCGGGATCCTCAACCCGGCTCTGCGCGACGTAGGCCTTGACGCCCTCCAGCACGAGTGGTTGGCCGACCCCAAGACCGCCCTGTGGGTGCTCATCGCCATCTTCGCCTGGCAGTGGAACGCACTCGCCACCGTGTCATTCCTCGCTGGCCTGCAAAACGTCGACGCCAACCTCATGGACGCCACCCGCATCGATGGAGCGGGCGCGTGGCAGGCCTTCCGCACGGTCACCGTCCCGGCGCTGGCACCGGCCTTCACGACGCTGAACGTCCTGCTGATCATCTTCTCCTTCCGCGCGTTCGATCTGGCCTACGTCGTGACCGGGCCGGTCGGCGCACCGGGCGGGGCAACGACTCTCATGGGTGTGAACATCTACAACAACGCCTTCTCGACCGGCAGCGCGTACGGCGCGGCCAGTACCAGCATGAGCTACGCCATGGCTCAGGGCGTGCTGCTCTCGCTGACCCTCGGCCTGGCCGCCTTCCTCTTGCTCTCCTACTTCACGAGGAGGGAGCAGCGTGCCCAGTAGTCCAGCCGGTCTCGCCCGGTCGAAGGGGAACTACGTCCGCCGGCGGAAGCGCTTGAGCAGCGCCCGGGCGAACTCGCTGCTACTGCTCGCCAGCGTGATCGTGCTGGCGCCGTGCTACTTCCTCTTCATCGGTTCGTTCAAGTCGGTCGACGAGTTCTTCTCCTCGCCCTTCGGCTTGCCGGATTCCTGGTCGCTGCGGAACTTCCGAGAGGCCTGGTCACAGGCCAATCTGTCGACCGCCTTCACGAACTCCATACTCATCACTTCGGCCTCGGTCCTGTTGAGCACCGCCGTCTCCTGCGCGGCGAGCTACGCCATCGCCCGCCTTCGGCTGCGCGGCGCGACCCTGACGCAGATGTTCCTGCTCGCTGGGCTGGTCCTGCCGACCCAACTCACCGTCATCGCTGCGTTCATCGAGATGCGCTGGTTCGGATTGATCGGCACCATCTGGCCGATGGTGCTGCTCTACACCGCAAGCTCCATACCGCTAGGCGTGCTGTTCCTCGTGGGGTTCTTCCGCACAGTGCCGCTCGCGCTCACGGAGGCGGCCGAGTTGGACGGGGCGACGCTGTGGACCCAGCTGGTGTTCATCGTGCTTCCGCTGATGAAGGCACCGATCTTCACCGTCGCGCTGCTCAACAGCGTCTGGATATGGAACGACTTCTTCGGTCCGTTGATCTTCGCGAACAACACTGACCTGCAGACCGCTCCTCTGGCCATCCTCAACTTCTATGGTACGGACAGCACCGACTACGGCTTGATCTTCGCCGGAGTGGTGATGTCGGCGTTGCCGGTCGTCATCGTGTACGTGGCACTGACCAAGCAGTTCATCAGCGGCGTGATGGCGGGCGGGCTCAAGGGCTGACGCACAGCTGATCGGCGGTCAGCCGAGGGACATGTCAAGCCGGTAGCGGCCCAGGCTCCAACCGCCATCGACGGTGTACTCGGCACCGGTGCAGTACGCAGCGGCATCCGACGCGAGGAACGCCACGACGTTGGCGACCTCAACGGGCTGGGCGATGCGGCCGGCGGCGATCCGCGTGAAGAACGGCGCGACCTGGCCGTTGGGCGAGCTCATCTCGGTCAGCATCCCACCCGGATTGACGACGTTCACCCGTATGCCATCCACGCCCAGCTCCATCGCGGCGACCCGGGTCATGGCTGATACCGCCCCTTTCGCGGCGGCGTAGGCGACGATGCCCTCGTACGGGTTGTGCGAGACGATCGAGCCCACGTTGACGATGCTGCCGCCCCCGCTCGTCCGCATGGCCGGGACGGCCGCCCGCATCCCGAGGAAGACACCCACCTGGTCGACCTCGACCACCCTCCGGTAGTCATCCAGCGTGGTCTCGTGGAGGGCCGCGCCGCCGTACACGGCGGCGTTGTTCACGAGCACGTCGAGGCGACCGAACCGTTCGACGGTGGCGTCGATAGCGCAGAGCCACGCCGCTTCGTCGGTGACGTCCAGCACGATCGGCTGGGCCCGGTCCGCGCCGATCGTCTCGGCGGTCCGGCCGGCGCCCGCGGCTGTTGTCGCGGCCACCGCGACGCAAGCACCCGATTCGGCGAGCACTGCGGTGATCGCCGCACCGAGACCGCGCGACGCCCCGGTGACGAGCGCAACCTTGCCCTCGAGGTTGGTGGCGGTGCTCATCGCGCGAGCAAGCCAGCGTCGATCGGCAGCGAGACCCCCGTGACGAAGCGCGATTCGTCCGACGCGAGGAAGAGCACGGCGTCGCTGACGTCGCGCGACTCGATCCACGGGATGCCCATCGGGTGGCTCGCCGCCATCAGCGCGGCCACTTCGTCCTCGCCCGGAGTGCCGTCGGCGGCCGGCCGGAAGAGTTTGTAGACGGCGTCGTTCTGGATCATCTTGGTCGCCACGTTCGTCGGGTTCACGGTATTGACCCGGATCTGGTGCGGGCCGAGCTCGACGGCGAGGCTCTTGGTCAGCCCGATCACGCCGTGCTTCGCCGCGCTGTAGGAGGTCGCCTGCTGCGCCCCGCGCAGCCCCAGAATCGAGCTCGTGATCACGATCGAGCCACCCCGACCGGCTTCGAGCATGGAGGGCACGGCGGCCTTGATCGTATGCCACACCCCGGTCAGGTTGATGTCGATCATCTCGTCCCACTGCCGCTCGGACTGCAGCCAGGAGGGCCCCCACGAAAATATGCCCGCGTTGGCGACGACGATGTCGATGTGGCCGAACGCAGCCACCCCCTCGGCAACGGCGCTGTCCAAGTCGCACTGGTTGCGAACGTCCCCCCGCCGGGCGACGATGTTGCGGCCCTTGGCTTCGACCATCGCGACGGTGTCTTCGAGCTCGACCGGCTCGGGCAGGTCGTAGGGCACCGATTCGATCGGCCCGACGAGGTCGAGGGCGACGATGTCGGCGCCCTCCTCGGCCAGGCGGATCGCGTGTGAGCGGCCCTGGCCCCGCGCCGCCCCGGTGATCAATGCGACCTTGTCGCTAAGTCGGCCCATTGGTTCGATCTCCCGTCGTCAGCTGGTCGTCGGTCCTGGTGTGAAGTGGGCGGCGATCGCGCTTGCGACATCGCGCGTGCTCGCGGTGCCCCCGAGGTCTGGAGTCAGCACGCCACTGCGGGTGGTCGCGACGATCGCGCGGTCGAGCGCCTCGGCCGCGGCCACCTCGCCGAGGCGGGCCAGCATGAGGCTGCCTGACCAGATCGCTCCGATCGGGTTGGCGAGGCCGCGGCCGGCGATGTCGGGTGCCGAACCGTGCACCGGCTCGAACAGCTCCGGGCCGCCGGAGCCGGCCGGGTTCACGTTCGCCGACGGCGCGATGCCGAGGCTGCCGGCGATAGCCGCCGCGACGTCGCTCAGGACGTCGCCGAACAGGTTCGATCCAACGATGACGTCGAGCGAGCCCGGGTCAGTGACGAGCCGCGCGGCCAGGGCGTCGACGTGGTACCAGGTCGCAGACACGTCGGGATAGTCGACCGCGACCTCGTGGCCGATCGCATCCCAGAACGGCATGGTATGGACGATCCCGTTCGACTTGGTGGCGATCGCAAGCCGGCCGCGCCGCGACCGCGCGTGCTCGAAACCCACCCGTAGGATGCGCTCACAGCCGTGCCGGCTGAACACCGAGCCCTGGATCGCGACCTCGCGCTCGCCGACCCCGACCCGGCCCCCGACGTCGGAGTACTCGCCCTCGCTGTTCTCGCGCACCACGACGAGGTCGAGGTCGTCCGGGCCGGCCGCCGCGAGCGGGCCCGTCACCCCGGGCAGCAGGCGCACAGGGCGGAGGTTCGCGAATAGGTCGAAGCGCCGCCGGATCGGGATCAGCAATCCCCACAGTGAGACGTGGTCCGGCACGTCCGGATCCCCGACAGCGCCGAGGAGGATGGCGTCGAAGCCGACCAGGAGTTCCAATCCGTCCGGCGGCAGCATCGCGCCGTACCTGCGGTAACGGGCGCAACCCCAGTCGAAGTGCTCGAAGACCAGCTCGAAGCCGTGGCCGGCGGCGACGCTGTCGAGGACGTCGATCGCGGCCGGCACGACCTCGCGGCCGATCCCGTCGCCCGGGATCGCCGCGATCCGGTACCGGCGGCCGGCCATCAGGCGCCGACTGCCGTGGTCGGGATGAACCTGGAGCTGATCGGCACCCGCGCGCCGGTACTCAGCGACGCCTCGATCGCCTCGACGATCTCGACGACGTGGGCGGCGTGCTCGCCCGAGGCGCGGTGGGGCGTTCCGGCCCGCACCGCGACGGCTAGGTCGGCCAGGCCGCGGGAGTAGTCGACGGCGTGCTCGGCACCGGCCGGTACCTGGATGGCTTCCGGCTCGCCACCACGCGGCACCCGCTGGACCGGCGAGTCGAAGTAGAACCACGAGTCGAGGAGGAGCGCGGCGTCGTCGCCGTGAATCTCGAGCCCGCGTTGACGGCTGGCCGTGTCGACGTAGAAGCTGCAAGTGAGCCGGAGCACTGGCCCCGCGGCGAGTTCGACGTAGGCAGTGACGAAGTCCGGGCGCTCGACGGCGAACGGCTCACCCGTGATCGTCGTGCGGTGCTCGAGCAGGATGGCGCCCGACGCTCGGACGGAAACGGCCGGTCCGAGGTAGTCGGTAACAAGGGTGAGGGGGTACACCCCGACGTCGAAGGTCGGTCCGGCCCGGTAGAAGTCTTGCGGCCGGGGATGCCATCGCTCGATCTGGCCCCAGTTCGCCTCCGCGTAGACGACGCGCACCGGGCCGAGCGAGCCGGCCCGCACGAGATCGCCGGCCATCCGTTGGGCCTCGCCGAGGTAGGTGATCGGCGCGCTCGCCAACCGCACGCCGTGCTCGGCAGCGACCGCGAGCAACTCCCGGCACTCGGCGTACCGGAGCGCCATCGGCTTCTCGCTGTACACGTGCTTGCCTGCACGCAGGCAACGGCCGGACACCTCGACGTGGCTTACCTGCCGGGTCAGGTTGACGACCGCCTCGACCTCCGAATCGGCGAGCAGCTCGTCGATCGATCCGTACGCGGTGCCACCCCACTCGTCCACGAACCGGGCCACGCGCGGCGGGTTGCGATCCGTAGCGCCTACGAGGGCGAGCTCCGGGTTGGCGGTGATCCCTCTGCCGTAGGCGGGGGCGATGTCGCCGCAACCGATCACGGCCACGCGTAGCGGATCGCTCACTCCTTCGCACCCCTCACCAGTTCGTCGAGATGTACTTGCACTCGGTGAACTCGAGGATGCCTTCCTGGCCGCCCTCGCGGCCGATTCCGCTCTGCTTCACGCCGCCGAACGGCGCCGCCGGATCGGAGAGCATCCCGCGGTTGACCGCCACCATGCCGGCCTCTATCGCCTCGGCAACCCGCAGCCCGCGGCGCAGGTCGCCCGAGAAGACGTACGAGGCCAACCCCAGCTCGGAGTCATTGGCCAGCGCGATGGCCTCGTCCTCGGTCTCAAAGGCGACGATCGGCGCGATCGGTCCGAAGATCTCCTCGTCCAGGATGCCAGCGTCCAGCGGGACCTCGCTCAGGACGGTCGGCTCGTAGAAGTAGCCTGGCCGGTCCGGCACCCGACCACCCGTCGCGACGACGGCCCCCGCGTCGAGTGCACCGACGACCAGGCGGGCCATTTCGGCCCGGGCGGCGGCGTTGATCAGGGGGCCGACATCGGTGCTGGCGGCCAGCCCGTTACCGACGCGCAGCACGGACATCGCCTTGCCGAGCCGGGCGCCGAACTCGGCCGCCACGGACGCGTGCACATAGAAGCGGTTGGCCGCGGTGCAGGCCTGGCCGCCGTTGCGCATCTTGGCGATGACGGCGCCCTCGACGGCGGCGTCCAGGTCGGCGTCCTCGAAGACGAGGAACGGCGCGTTGCCGCCGAGCTCCATCGAGCAGTTGACCACCGAGCCGGCCGCCTGTGCGAGTAGTGACCGGCCCACGCCGGTCGACCCGGTGAACGACAGCAGGCGGATGCGGGGGTCGGTGAGCAGGTCGGCCACGACCTCCCGCGAGCGGCTCGACGGGACGACGTTCACGACACCCGCGGGCACTCCCGCCCGGTCGAGGATGTCGGCGATGGCCAGCGCGGTCAGCGGGGTTTCGCCGGCTGGCTTGACCACTACCGTGCAGCCGGCGGCGAGGGCCGGGCCGACCTTGCGGGTGATCATCGCGGCCGGGAAGTTCCACGGAGTGACGAGCAGGGCGACCCCGATCGGCTGGTTCACCGTGAGGATCCGATGCGCGCCGTTGGGCGCGGTGAGCAACTCCCCGCGAAGCCGGGGCGTCTCCTCCGCGAACCACCGGAAGAACTCGGCCGCGTAGAGGATCTCGGCGCGGGCGTCGGCGAGCGACTTCCCGTTCTCCCGGACGATGAGAACGGCCAGCTGATCGGCCTGCTCGATCATCAGCTCGTACGCCCGACGCAGCACCTCGCTGCGCTCGCGGGGCGCGGACGCCGCCCACGGCCCGAAGGCAGCGTGCGCCGCATCGAGGGCCTGCCTCGCCTCGGCGATGCCGCCGTCGGACACGGTGCCGAACACTTCGCCGGTCGCCGGCTCGATGACCGTGATCTCCGCGTCATCGGCCGGGAAGACCCATTCACCGCCGAGGAACAGACCACCGGTCGGCCGGGCGGCGGTGGCGAGCGGCCCTTCAGGAGAGCGCACGTCGCACCGTCTCCACGATCCGCGCCACCGACGGGTGAGCGAGGTCTTCGAGGTTGTCGGCGGCAGGCAGCGGGATGTGCGGCGTCGTGATCCTGATCGCCGGGTTATCCAGGGCGTCCATGCACTCCTCGGCCAGGATCGACACAATCTCAGCCCCCCAGCCGCCGAGTCGCGGGTTCTCCTCCACCGTGAACACGGACCCGGTGGCGCGCACCGACGAGATGATGGTCGCGGTGTCCAGCGGGACGAGGGATCGTACGTCGATCACCGTGCAGTCGATCCCGCTCGCAGCGAGCTCCTCGGCGGCGCTGAGCGCCCGGGGCACCATCAGGCCGAGGGCGAGGATCGTTGCATCCGGTCCGTCGCGGCGGACTCTCGCTACGCCCAGCTCGTCGACGATGTCCTCGTCGGGCACATCCTCCTTGAGCGCGTAGAGTCCCTTCGCCTCGAAGACCAGCACCGGATCGGGGTCGCGGATCGCTGCCGCCATCAACCCGATGACGTCGCGCGGGGTCGACGGCGTGACGACCTTCAGTCCGGGTATTGCCATCGCCCAGTTCTCGATCGCCTGGGAGTGTTGCGCCCCGAATCGGAGGCCGCCGCCGTTGCCCGACTTGATGACGAGCGGGAACGTCACCTGGCCGTTTGACATGTAGCGGCTCTTGGCGATCTCGTTCGCGACGATGTCCCAGCACACGGCGAAGAAGTCACTGAACATGATCTCGGCGATCGGCCGCAGGCCAGTCATGGCGGCACCCATCGCCGCGCCGAGGATCGCCTGCTCGGAGATGGGCGTATCCCGAACGCGGTTCCCGCCGAACTCGTCGAGCAGACCGACCGTCGTCTTGAACACCCCACCAGCGGCCGCGATGTCCTCGCCGAGGAACACGACGCGATCGTCGCGGCGCATCTCCTGCGCGATCCCGCGCGCGATCGCCTGCCGGTAGGTCAGTTCCGCCATGTCGCGCTCCCGTCAGCCCATACGTCCTTGAACAACAGTTCTTCACCGGGCAGCTCGCCCGCCTTCGCGCCCTCGGTGGCCCGGTCGACCTCCTCGTCGATCTGCCGTTCGATCGCGGCGAGCTCCTCTTCGGCCACGCCGTCGTCGAGTAGGCGTTGCCGGTACATCGGTACGGGGTCACGGGCGAGCCATTCCGCGACCTCCTCCGCCGGGCGGTACTTTGCCGGATCGGCCCGCGAGTGGCCGCCGTGGCGGTAGGTCAAGGCCTCGATGAGACTCGGCCCCTCCCCGGCCCGCGCTCGCTCGACGGCTGCATGGGCGACGTCGTACACCGCGTCGGCGTCGTTGCCGTCCACCACGATCGGGTCCAGGCCGTAGGCGGCCGCGCGATCGGCCGCCGGCCTCGGGACCGCGGTCACGGAGGCGATCGGGGTGTACTCCATGTAGAGGTTGTTCTCGCAGACGAAGACCACGGGCAACTTCCAGATCGCGGCGAAGTTGAGCGCCTCGTGGAAGGCGCCGATGTTCGTCGTCCCGTCGCCGAAGAAGCAGACAGCCACCTGTTCGCTGTCCCGATACTGAGCGCTCCAGGCCGCGCCGCACGCGATCGGAAGGTGCGCCCCGATGATCGCGTACGACCCCATGACGCCGTGCTCGACGCTGGTGAGGTGCATCGAGCCGCCCTTGCCGGCCATAAGCCCGTTGGCCCGTCCAAGCAACTCGGCGAGAACCGGCTCCAGGGGTACGCCACGGGCGAGCGTGTGCGCGTGGCCGCGATAGGTTGCGAATGTCAGGTCTTCGGACCGCATGGCGGCGGCAAAGCCGACGGCTACCGCCTCCTGGCCGGTCGACAGATGCGTCGTGCCTTTCACGAGGTTCTGAAGGAAGAGGTCGTAGGCCCGCTTCGAAAACCGCCTGATCCGCCATTGTGCCCCGTACATCTGCAGCCGGCGGGCGAGCTCGGGATCGGGTTCGCACGACTCGGCCGCCGTGGGGGTCGCGGATTGAATGCTCAAAGTCTCTCCCGGAGTGATCCGTGGGCTTGTCGGTGCCGCTGGCCCGGCGACATGTGATCGGCCGGCCGGTGGGATGGTCGCGCTGGGTGCGGTCGCTTCGAGCGATCCGGTCGCGGAACCCGCGGTCGCAACTCCAACCGTATCGGATCCGATCTCTGATCGTCAATGGATTGGATCCGATCAATGAGAGGGCGCGCGCGAGAAAGCACATGCGATGGATTCCGCCCACCTGACCCCTCGACGGTAAAACCTGTCCGCCGCATACCGGAGCTGCTCCGAAAAGCTCCAGACACCCCAACGTCCGACATCCATACCACCAGCCCTGTCGGCGATGATTGGATCCAATCATCGCCGCTGGTCGGTCGCCGGTCGAGTGCCTTGGGACGCAGGACCATCACTCGGCACCGAGTCGCTGGTAGATGCGGCCGAGCTCGATGTACGCGGCCTTCGGCTGCCAGGGCGGAACCGCGTTGGCTGCAGGCGAACTGGCCGAGGGCGACTTCACCAGCGCGAAGCTGGAGCGGTCGAAGTCAGTGGCCGGATCATCGGTGTGCTGGAGGTACGGGGCGACCAGCGTGAACACGAAGGCACCGTCGATCGCCTCTTTGTCGAAGATCTCGAGTTGCTCGGCGAGATAGTTGGCCTGGGTCTGCTCGCTGCGGGCCGGCGGTTCCTCGATGAGCCAGCGCGGCTGCCCCTCGGCCCACTCGTCCAGGTCCATCCAGCCCATCCCGCCGCGTCGGTCGGCCCCCTCGTACGTGCAACAGCCGAACTCGGCGACCACGACCGGCTTCCCGTGCGCGGCGAGGGCACGCAGCCCCGCCGCGTATTCCTCGCGCGGTTGCTCAGCGCGGTAGTAGTCGACGGCCACTCTGTCGAACGGGGTCCAGTCGACCGCCTCCCACGCGCCGGCGGCGTAGGTCACCGGCCCCTCGAACACGGCACGCACGGCCTGCACGCACTGCTGGAGCAGTGCGTGCAGGCCGGCCTGGACCTCCTCGAGCGGCGGCGAGGGGGGAACGCCGCCGCGCAACGAGACCAGCCAATCGACCCGTTCGTACACGTTGGAACCGGGGATGAGGCCGTCGGCGAACAGCGACATCTCGCAGCCCACCACGAGGCATACCTCTCCGCGGCCCTCCGCGCGCAGGGTCTCCGCCGCCCGCGCGGCCGCCGTGAGGAACGGGAGCAATTCGGCCGCCCCCCGGTTGATCAGCCAGGGGTTGAAGTACACCGCCAACCCGGCGTTGAGGGCAAAGCGGGCCGCCGTCACCAACCGGTCGATGTCCTCGCCGATGATGCGCACCGCATTGGCGTGCAGCTCACTGGCTATCGCCCGCATCTCGTACTCGACCACATCGAGATCGAAGCGGTCCCGCGAGAGCCGGTCGGGATGGAACCGAACGCCCGTGTCGTAGTGCACCCCGCGGTGCCGCATGCGGCTCAGCCCTTCGGGATCGGAAGGTAGTCGGTCATCTTCACGTAGCACTTGCAGACGGCCTGGTACCGGCCGACCCGGAAGTCGCTCGGGCCGCCCGTGGTCCCGGCGGTGAAGTCGGTCGCGTGCGACTCCGTGCCGACGAACGAGGTTCCCACCTTCTGCAGGCCGACACCGAACTGGTCCGCGTTCCAGGAAGCGCCCACAGCCCGGGCCGACTTCAACCACAGCATGAAGTTGTTGCACTCGACCTGCTGGTGGTTGCTCGCGCCGGCCTGGCCCGGGTTCGAGTAGTCTCGGCCGAGTTCCTTCGTCCAGATGTCATTGCACTGCTGGAAGGTCGACGAGATCTGGTTCGGCTTCCACGCCGACGTCAGGTCGGAGGACGTGCGACTGGCATCGTCAGCGACACCCGTGCCGGCACCGTTCAACGTGCTGACGGCGATCGAGCCGTTGAGCTGGGCCGGCGTGCCGTACTGCGCGGCCACGGCCGCCATCGCCTGGTAGTCGGTGAACACGTATTTCGGGTGGTACTTCTGGGTCTGCGCCTGCCCCGTGAGGTTGAGGAAGTCGAGGATCGTGCCGTTCAGGAACACGTGGTCGACCCCGCTCGACTTGAATGACAACACGAGGTTGTTCATCGAGGCCTGGTCGGCCGAGGTGAAGGTCTTGACCACCGGTGTCACGCCCGCTGACTTGAGCGCGGGGGCGAGCACGTTGTCGTAGTTCCGCTTGACCGTTGGGTCGTCGGCCAGCGCGATGCCGAACTTCGCGCCCTTGAGGTAGCCGACCGCGGACATTCCGGCCGCGAGCGCGCGCATCTGCGTGTCCAGGGTGGGCCAGGTGCTGGCGATGTACGGCGACACGGTTTTCAAGAAGGTGGAGTCCGTCGCACTGACCACGCCGAGGTAGGCGATATGCGCCTTGGCGAGGCAGTTCCACGAGGCCTCGTTGGTGAAGATCGAGGTATCGAGCAACATCTCGATCTTGCTGTCCTGCGTGATCTTGGTGCAGGCAGCTACGAGCTGGTCCGACGAGGCGAGCTGGTCGATAGTGAAGCCCTGGGCCTCGATCTTGCGGCCACCGATCCCGCCGTTGTCATTCGCCCACTTGACGAGGGCTTCCATTTCCTCCTTCTGGGCCCGGTTCTCGGCGGCGCCGTCGCGGGTCTTGTCGCCCGTCGACTTCAGCAGCCCCCGCCAGTCGGCAATGACATAGCCGATCCGGACCGGGCCCGACTGTGCGGCGCTGTGCGTGGCCGGTGCGGCCGCCGTCGATCGAGGGCTGTCCGCGGTAGTACTGCTGCACGCCGCCGCCGAGAGTGCCAGGGCCGCCACTACTGGGATGAGAGCTGGCTTTCGCATTTCGGGTACTCCTTCGCTTGCGCTGCCTCGGCAGCGACGACTGTTGCGGACCGCAGGAATTCCTAGGGGATTGCCTTTTCGGTGAGGACGTCCTCGGACTCGGCGGCCCCCGAACGGGAGATCGCGGTCCGATCGGCGCCGAGGTAGCTGGCGATGACGTCGGGATGCGCGCAGACCTCGGTCGGGGACCCCATCGCGATGCGGTGGCCGGTGTCCATCGCGAGGACGCGGTCGCTGACCTTCATGATCAGCGGCACGTCGTGCTCGATGACCACGACGGTCATGCCCATCTCATTCCGTAGCCGAAGGATGACCGCGGCCAGGGCCTCGCTCTCCCGCTGCGCGATGCCGGCTGACGGCTCGTCGAGCAGGATTACGTCGGGGCTGAGCGACACCACGCACGCGAGTTCGACCATGCGCCGGGTGCCCGTCGACAGCGAAGCAATCGTGCTGTCGGCGTAGGCCGTCAACCCCATCGCGGCGACGACCTGCTCGGCCCACCCGCGTTTGTCCCGCTCTCGCCGGAGGGCCCCGCGCAGCCCCAGCAGCGAGGAAAGGAAACGGGTGGGGTCGGCACGCTCACGCGACAGCGCGACCACCTCGATGGTCGTCATCGTCGGGAACAGCCGCGCGTCCTGGAACGAGCGGACCAGCCCCAGCCGGCACCGAGCCTGCGGCGAGAGCCGGGTGATGTTCGCGCCGTTGAGCCGGACCTCGCCCGAGTCCGGCTTGGTGAACCCACTGACCATCTCGAACAACGTCGTCTTACCGGCGCCATTCGGGCCGATCAGGCCGAGGATCTCGCCGCGCCGGACGTCGAAGCTGACACCGTCCACGGCGCGCACCCCACCGAACCGCTTCGAAAGGTTCACTACCTCGAGCAGCGGGGCGGCGGCCGGCTCCTTCTCCCGGTGCTTCCGACCGAACAGCGCGTCCGGTAGCGGTGGCAGACTGTCATCCGCCGGCGTGCGCTGTTCGGCACGGGCAGCGCGCGCGTCGACGCCGTACAGCCGGGCGATGAGGTTGATCGCGGCATCACGCACCGGGGCCAGGAGCTGCGCGAGGCCGCCCGGGAAGTACAGGATCAAGATGAGCCACCCGAAGGTGCTCGCCGCCGACTCGGCCGCATCGAGGGGGAGGAAGCGCGGGAGCGCGATGAGGTAGAGCGCCCCGAACAGCGCCCCCGCGAGCAGGTTCAAACCGCCGATGGCGCTCATGGCCACGACCGTGATCCCAATGTCGGCCGAGAAGCTGTCGGCGCTGAGCCGGGGCAGGCTGTGGGCGTACAGCGCACCACCCAGACCGGCCAGGAAGCCGGCGACCGCGAACGCCTGGAGCTTGGCGCCGGTGGCCCGGACTGAAAACGCCCGGGCTCCGTCCTCGTTGTCGCGGACCGCGACGAAGGCGCGGCGCAGGCCGCCGCGCATGACGTTCCAGGCGATCCAGACGCCGAAGACGAACACGGGTATGGCGAACAGGTAATAGCGGCGGCCCGTGTTGAGCGGCTCGTTCAGGTAGATCGGCTGCCCGGGCGTCAACCCGCTGCCGAAGGCCCAGGACTGCCGGAACAGCCACACCTGGCACATGACGGCGAACGCCAACGTGATGACGGTCAGCATGAGGCCCCGGATGCGCAGTGCGGTGCAGCCGATCGCGACGGCGACCACGCCGGTGATCACCCCGGCCAGGACGAACGAGACGACGAAGTCCATCCCCTGCCGGGTGAAGTGCACGCTCAGGATCGCGCCGACGCCGGCCAGCGCGAACTGCCCGAGGGACAGTTGCCCGACGAGGCCGGTGACGATGAACACCGATAGGCCGACCAGGGTGTAGGCGAGCACCGCGGTGAACGTCAGCGACCCGTTGTTGTTGCCGAGGGCGACGAGGGGCAGCAGGACGAGGACGGCCAGCGCGCCGAGCCGGCCGAGGTTGCGCACGGGCCACAGCCGGGCCAGCTGGTCGGGCAATGCCGGCCACGGGCGCACGCTGAGCCACGACCCGGTCTCTTGCTCGCGCGCTGAGCGCCGGGTGTGCACGAGGACGGCGAGGAACAGCACCCCGAAGACGATGAGTTCGACGACGCCGGCAGTGCTTGTGTTCCACAACGTCACCTGTTCGACGATGCCGAGGGCCACACCAGCGACGAGAGCCACGACGAAGTTGGACATGCGGGCCACGACCGCGACCATGAGCGCGCGGACGAGCAGGCCCGGGCCGATCGGGGTCGCTCCGCCGCTCTGGAAGAAGAAGCCCTCGGTCGGCAGCTGCATGATCGACGCGTAGGTGGCGATCGCGCCGGCGATCGACCAGGTCAGCAGCGACATGCGGCCGGGCCACATCCCGCTCGCCGCGGCAGCCTCGGCGTTGTCGGCCGAGGCCCGGATCGCGACGCCGCTGCGGCTGTAGCGAAGGAATGCCGCAAGGCCGACCGCGATGACCGGGGTCCCGATGAGTTGCGCGGTGTAGGCCGGGGTAACCAGCAACGCGCCGATCTCGAACGACGGGACATGCGGCGGCATCGGGTACTGGGAACCCTTGGTGATCAAGGTGTTGACCGCAGACGCCACCCCAGTCAGGAACGCAGCGAGACCGAGGCTGGCGACCACGCTCATCGTCCGGGGGGCCTGCTTGAGGCGGCGCACGACGATCACCTCGGCGAGACCGCCGACTGCTGCGCCGATGACGATGGCGCAGGGGAACATCAGCCAGTAGGGCAGCCCGGTCCGGACGACCCAGATGCCGAGGAAGGCCGCTGGCAGCGCTCCGATGGCCGTGTGGGCGAAGTTGATTACCCGGCTCGAGCGATAGACCAGCACCATGCCGATGGCGAGTACGCCGTAGGTTAGGCCGGAGATCGATCCGAGCGCGACGACCGACAGCGGGATGTCGAGGCCGAACATCAGCTCCCCACCGCCTGGGTGGCGCCGCGCAGGAAAACGGAGCGCAAAAGGTCGTCCCGCTGCCGCAACTCGCTGGCCGAGCCGTCGAAGCGCATCTGCCCCTTCTCCATGAAATAGGCGTGGTCGACGAGCGACAGCGCGATGTTGACGCTCTGTTCAACGAGGACGACCGAGGTGCCGCTGGCGTTGATGCGCCGGACGGTCTCGAGCAGTTCGCCGACGAGCTTGGGCGCAAGGCCGAGCGACAGCTCGTCGATGATCAGGAGCTCGGGCTTGAGGATGAACGCGCGGCCGATGGCGAGCATTTGGTTCTCGCCGCCAGACAGCGTGAGCGCCCGCTGGTTACGCCGCTCGCCCAACCGGGGGAACGCGGCGAAGGTCTCCTCGATCCCGGCCTCGACAGCCTTGCGGCGGCGGCCCCGTGCGTAGCCGAAGGCCCGCAGGTTCTCCACAACGGTCAGTTGGCCGAAGGTGCCGTGACCGCCGGCGATGTATTGCACGCCGAGCTTGGTCCGCCGCGGTGCCTCGACATAGCTGATGTCGGTTCCCCGGAGTCGCACCGTGCCGCGCGTCGGCAGCAGATGGCCGGAGATGACCTTGAGCAGGGTCGACTTGCCGGCCCCGTTCGTGCCGAGAAGGCACACCATCTCGCCCGCTTCCACGTTGAACGAGACGCCGAACAGGATCTGCACGCTGCCGTAGTGGAAGTCGATGCGGCGGCACGCGAGCATTGGCAGCCGCCGCCCGGAGGCAACCAGCGTGCCGAGTTCCTCTTCCTCGATGACGTCGTCGAGCAACCCGTCGAGGTCGCTGTTGATGGTGCGGTGCGCCGAGTACAGCGTCGCCCCGGCGAGCACTCCCGGCACCGACAGCGCGATGATCGCGACTGTCGGGCCGCTGCGGCCGTAAACGCCGGCCAGGAAGAACTGGCCGAGCAGGCCGCCCGCACCGTAGAGCGCGATGTTCGAGATGGCCGAGGAGTGCACGCGCATCTGTGCCGGGACGATGCTGCCCAGGGCCATGCCCGTCGACGAGATCGACATAGCAAACGCGGCCATGCCAAGGCTGGTCACGATGAGCATCGCGTAGTAGGCCGGCAGGACGACCCCGATGCAAAGCACGAGGATGCCCCCGCCGAGCAGCAGTCCGGCGAGCTTCACCAGCAGCGCGGGGTCGCGCCGGTAGAGCCGCTCGACGAACCGCCCGCCGAGGACGACGATCGGAACCAGCAAGCCGTTGCTGATCACGTTGAAGATCGACCGGCCCACCGGACCCTGGTGCCACCGCTCATCCAGGTAGAAGCTCATGAAGGTGACCAGCGGCGAGAGCATCATGCCGAGCACGACGTAGGCGAGCAGCATTCGTTTGACGGTTGCGATCAGCAGCAGGCGCCGGAGGATCTCGAAGAACCGCAGCCGCGTGGTGGAGGTCACCGAAGGCCCCGGCGTCGAACTCGTTGGCGCCACGCCCGCCCGTACGGCGGCCCGGATCCGCTCGGTGTCCCAACGGCCGAAGCCCGGGTCTCGCAGTCGAAGCGCTGCCACGGTGCACAGGACCGAGAAACAGCCCATGATCAGGAACACGCCGCGCCAGGTGAAGTCGAGCAGGCTCAGCAGCCCGATCAGCGCGGGACCCAGCACGAGCGAGAACCAGATCGCGCCCAGGTAGATCGACAGCAGCCGGCCTCGAATGCCGGCCGGGTAGGTGTCGAACAGCAGAGGGACGTGAACCGCGCGCACCGATCCGCTGGCCGCGCCGTTCAGGGCGAGGAACATGGCCAGGCCGAGCGCGGAGGCGGCGAAGCCGGTGAAGATCGTCGCGACCGACCAGCCGATGGCGGTGATGATGGAGATCGCCGCTCGCCGGGGCCGGCTCTGGGTGTACGCCGCCATGGGCAGCGTCGCCAAGCCGAGCGCGAGGTTGTACAGCGCGTACAGCCCGCCGATCGTACCTGCGCTGATGCCCAGCGTCCGGGCGATGTCGGGGCCGAGGGTCACGAACCCGGTCGTCTGGAAGGAGTCAATGCTGATCAGGATGACGAGCGCGGCGAGCGGGTACCAGCCGACCCCGCTCTCGCGCACGGTGCGGCGCAGCGGCGCCGTGTCCGTGTCCCCGGCAATGCCGAGGACCTTGCGGGCCCGCTCGCGCAGGACGTCCCGGTTGATCTCGATCTCGGAGACGGCGTCGGCCGGCTCACCGGACCGGCCCGAAGCGAGTAGGGGCGGAGTCACGTGCCGCTCCGATCGACGTAGACCTGTCGCGACCACGCGCCTTCGCCGTCCCGTTTGTCACCGTCGAGCAGGATGACGGTGATCATGTGCGAGTCACGGGCCGATGCGTCGTGGCCGGTCCGGTTGTCCTTGAGGTTGGCCAGGGTGATCGACGTGCCCTTCACGAGATAGACGCCGTTGCTCGACAGCCAGGACGCGTCGGGGCACTTGGGATCGGCCCGGCACGCGGAGTCGTCCTTCGGCACGAGCGAACGCAGGGACGATCCCGATCGCATGGTGTGGCGGTCGACGAACACCGCGAACGTCAGGCCTTCTGTGTGCTCCGCGCGCCATTTCACCGTCAGCGGGACGCGCACGGTGGCCTGATCTTCGGGGGTGACGAAGTGGACGCGCTGATCCTTGACGAGATCGACACCGGTGAACGTGCACGCCGGCAGCACGGCGGTCACCGCGATCGCCGCCCCGAGGACTCGGGCGCTACGTCGTGCGGATCGCTTCACCAGGAGGCCCTTCGGGTCGTCTGCGCGGCCGGTAACGGGGGTGTTGGCCAGGTGGCCCGACATCGGTGCGACACCCCAGCAGGTGATGCGAGAGCGTAGAACCGGCATTCGGACGTGTCAATACTATTGGATCCGATCGCTCGATCATCGTGTCTCAGGCGGATTCGGCGATCAGCTCTAGCGGGGACAGGATTACCAATTGCTGAAGGGACTCACGTCTCGCAAGGCCTCTTTTCGACCTCGACGGGGCAGGCGACGCAGCTTCACTTGGATCCAAATCATTGACTAGCTACCGGAAGCGCGCTTAGGGTCAGGTCGCCCGGCGGACCTCCGAAAGGAAGCAAGCAGATGGCGCGCTATGTCTTCGTCGTGATGACGAACTCCGTCAGCGGTAAGGACGACGTGTTCAACGACTGGTACACCAACGAGCACCTGGCCGACGTGGTGCGGCTCTCGCCGTACGTTTCTGCGCAGCGCTTCCGCCTCGCAAGCACGACGCCCGAGCAGTCGGCGTCGCACCGCTACCTCGCCTTGTACGAGGTCGAGACCGATGACCTCGACGCCACGCGCGAGCTGCTGGCGTCGGTCGTCCGCACTGAGGCCATGCCGTGGTCGGAAGGCATCGACGACGCCACGATCAAGGGCTGGTACTACGAGCCGATCACCGAAGTCGTTCGCCCATCCTGAGGAGGCCGACGTGCGCTGGTCCGACATCGTGCCGCAGGTCGTCGCCGATGGCTTCCACTTCCTCGAGGGCCCGCGCTGGCGCGACGGCCAGCTCTATCTCTCGGACTTCTACGGCCACGCTGTGTATGCGATCGATCCGGCCGGCGAGGTCAGGACCGTGTGCGCGGTGCCGAACCAGCCGTCCGGCCTCGGCTTCACGCCGGACGGTGACCTGCTCGTGGTGTCGATGCTCGATCAGCGGGTGCTTCGGGTGCGAGACGGGCAGACCGACGTCGTCGCCGACATCGGCGCATTCGTGGTCGGGCCGGCGAACGACATGCTCGTCGACGCCGCCGGGCGCGCCTACGTGGGCAACTTCGGCATCGCCGACGACGGGACGATGGCCCCCACGAATCTGGTCCTAGTCGCGCCCGACGGCTCCGTCTCGGTCGCCGCGAAGGAGTTGACGTTCCCCAACGGTGCGGTGGTATCGCCGGACGGCACCCGGTTGCTGATCTCCGAGACGTTCGCCCACCGGATCACGTCCTTCGCCGTCGGCCCCGAGGGCCAACTCACCGATCGGGCGGTGTGGGCGGACTTCGCCGCGATGGGGCTCAGCACGTCGACGAACGCGCCGGGGACGCCCGTGCTGCCCGACGGGCTAGCCCTCGACGAGTCGGGCGCGGTGTGGGTCGCGGACGCCAAGGGCAGCGGCATCGTGCGCGTCGGTGAGGGCGGCACGGTGCTCGAGGCGATCGCCACGCCGGGGCTGGCCGTCTTCGCGGCGACGCTCGGCGGTGCGGACCGTCGCACGCTTTACCTGTGCGCGGCCCCGGCGCTCGACAGCGAGGATCCGAGCCAGCATCGCCACGGCGCGCTGCTCAGCTGCCGGGTGGATGTCCCGGGCGCGGGCCTTCCCTGACGCCTGGCCGACGGTCGTTCCTGCCTTCCGCCGGCGCCCCTCACCGCAGCACGAGTACGGCGCTGGCCCCACGGTCGAGCCGAACGGTGAACCCCCGCTGGCCGGCGGTGTCGACGACGGCGGTCTCTGCCCCGCTCAGCAGGTCCGTCGCGACCGCGGCGCCGGCCAGCACCGCGGCCGGCGCTGAGAACTCGGCGTCGACGGCGGGGCCGTGATTTGTCGCGAAGAGCAGCCGCCGGTCGCCGGCGAGCCCGCTCCGCCACTGCAGGATCTCGCCGTCGCCTGCACTGCACCGGAAATCCGGCCCCGCACCGGCCGAGCCGACCAGTGTCGCGACGAACCGTTCGAAGCCCTCCGCCCGCTCCTCGCTGTAGGCGAGACCCAGGTGCGTACCGGCGGCGATCACCGATCCGGCGCCGATCGGCCGCCGGACGAGCACGGGGCCAGCCGGCACCGACCCGAAGACCTCGACCGGATCGGCGGCGACGAGGGGCTCCCACCAGTTCCGGGCGGCGAGCGTCCCGCTCGCGCCGTCGAGAGCGAACTCCACCGTGTCGCCCTCGGCCACCGGTCGCCGTCCCTGCCCGGCGATTCCGAGCGCAGTGGCGAACGGCCGGTCCTCGGGGTACCGGTACAGCCCGAGCTCGTCGTAGGCGTCGAGCTCAGACTCGGTGATCAGCGTCCCGCCCGCCCGGACCCACTCGAGCACGGCGGCGGCCACCGCGGGGCGCACGATCATAGTCCAGGGCATGAAGATCAGCCGGTAGCCGGACAGGTTGCCGAGGTGCGAGCCGGCCAGCACGTCGTACGGTGTCTGCAACCGCTCGAGGGCGACCAGGTAGCCGCAGACGCTGCGCGGCGACGCGGTGCACGGGCTGCCGTTGGCCGACCAGTCCAGCTGATGGTTCGTCGGGTCGAAGAGGACGCCGACCCGGGCCGGGTCGGGGCGGTAGCGGTCGAAGAGCTCCTCGTGTTCGCGCAGCACGGCGGTGGTGCGGCGTAGCGCGGCGACGCGATCGTCGGCGTGACCGTCTGAGCCGACGAGACCGAAGCCGGAGGACTCGCGGCCGAACACCTCGTCCCGCCAGCACCAGAACGAAACCGCCTTCGCGCCCCGCCCGTACGCGGCCCAGATCCAGCTCTGCTGGAGGTCGGCCGGCACCGGGCGCATGACGCCCAACCCGGTGCGGGCGGACCCTCCCTGCAACTCGCAGATCCAGAACGGCCGGTCGCCCGCGGCGCTGCGGCCGCACTCGACCCGCACGCCGTACGTCGGCGGCTCGGTGGCAAACCAGGCCGGGAAGTTCGAGATGCCGAAGGCGTCCAGCCGCCCCGCCATCTCCCAGTCGTTGCCGCGCGACAAACCCTGCTCGTACGGCGACTCGCCGCCCACCATGATCGGCGAGAGGACGACCGAGTGGCCCAGCACGGGGTGGCCTGGGTCGCCGCGCCGGATGCCCTCGGCGCGGAATGTCGCGTGTTCGGCCGACCGCCACGCGAGGAACTGCTGGTACTCCATCGATTCGGTCCAGCTGTGCTGGGGCAGCTTCGGCACCCGCACGTCGGCCCAGTCGACGTAGCGGCGGAGCCACGCCCGGTTGAGCTCGTCGAGGTCGCCGTACTTCGCGACCAGCCATTCCCGGAACGAGCGTTGGGTGTGTTCGCAGTGGCAGACGTAGCCGTCGGCCTGCACGGGGCCGCGGAACTCGTTCCAGCAGTCCCACGCGAGCAGGTTCGCCGTCCCGGCGAAGTGGGCCCCGATGTCCTGCTGGAAGGCGCCGATCCGCGCTGCGACCTCGGGATGGTCCCAGCAGCCGCCGGGCGACAGGCCGACGTGGGAGTACGACAGCGTGGAGGAGGTGAGTGACCGGCCGAGGTGGTCGACATGCGCGGAGTCCGGGACGAGTCGCGGCAGCCAGTACGGCTGCAACTCGGCGACCGTGGTGATGATGACCTGGAGCTCGTTCGCGGCCGCCTCGTCGACGATGCGATCGAAGTCGTCGTAGACGTAGCGGCCGGGCTCGGCCTCGATCCAGGCCCAGGTCGCCCACAGGTACACGGCATCGAGGCCGGCGGCCCGCATGTCGCGCAGGTCGGCCCGCCAATGCTTGTCCTGGGGGAAGGGCGGCCGGTAGTACTGGGATGCGAGCAGCACGACGGAACCTCCTGAGAATTGGATCCATACTTGGGATGCCCGACGTAACTGTCAAGAGCGGGCAGAGAACAGGTTCGGCCCGCTTCGCCTTGTAATAGCGGAAATTGTGAAGGCAGACGGCAGGCAGGCCTTGACAGACGGTCAGCCGATCGAGGACTGTTTGGATCCGAAAGGGATGGCGGGAGTAATGGAAGCATTGCGAAAGCTGCGCACCGGCGCGGGGTCGGTCGACCTCGCCGAAGTCGCGCCGCGCGAACTCGAACCGATGACCGTCCGGATCGCGGTCGCGGCGACCGGGGTGTGCGGAACGGACCTGCACATCGAGGCCGGTGAATACCCGACCACACCGCCGGTGACGATGGGTCACGAGATCTCCGGGACGGTCGCCGAGGTCGGCGCGGGCGTGGCGGCCTCCTGGCTGGGCGAGCCGGTCGTCTGCGAGACGTTCTTTGCGACCTGCGAGCAGTGCCAGTGGTGCCGGGCCGGCCAGCGCAACCTGTGCCCCGAGCGGCGCTCGCTCGGCAGCCACGTCGACGGCGGCTTCGCCAGCTCGGTCGTGGTTCCGGCCCGCAACCTGCACCGGGTGCCCGAGGGCGTCGGCGTGACCGCGGCCGCCCTGGCCGAGCCGCTCGCCTGCGTTTGCCATGCACTGCTCGATCCGCCGCTCATCGGCGCCGGCGATCGTGTGCTGGTCACTGGGCCGGGGCCAATGGGTCTGCTTGGCGCGCAGGTTGCCCGCGCCATGGGCGCTTCGGTCACCGTCCTCGGCCTGCCGTCCGACGCCGACCGCTTGGCGGTCGCCGAAGCACTCGGCGCCCGGGTTGGTCACGAGCCCGAGGGTGAGTACGACATTGTCGTCGAGTGCTCGGGCACCGGTGGCGGGGCCGCAGTCGCGTTGGCGTCGGCGCGACGGGCCGGCCGGTACGTCCAGGTCGGCGTGTTCGGCCGCGACGTCACGATCGACTTCAACGCGGTGCTGCTCAAGGAGCTGACGGTCACCTCGGGGTTCGCCTCGACGCCGGACGCCTGGCTGCGGGCTGTGGCTTTGCTGGCCGGCGGGCACGTCCGTCTCGAGCCGCTCGTCAGTTCGATCCTTCCCCTGCGCCAATGGCGCACGGCCTTCGACGATCTGCGGGCCGGTCGCGGCCTGAAGATCGCCCTGTCCGCCGGCTGACCGTCCCCCCAACTCCGAGGAGAGCCATGTTCGACCTGACCGGCAAGCGCGCGGTAGTGACCGGCGCATCCAGTGGCCTCGGGCAGGCTATCGCGATCGGCCTTGCCGAGGCCGGCGCAGACGTCGCGAGCCTGTACCTGACCGCTCCGGACGGCGCTGAAGAGAGCGTGGCGGCGATCAAGGGCGCCGGCCGGCAGTCACTGTTCCGCGAGGGCGACGTCAGCGACGTCGACCAGGTGGACGCGTTCGCGGCTGAGGTCGAGGCTGCCTGGGGCGGCATCGACATCTGGGTGAACAACGCGGCCCGGCTGCTTGTCCGCGGCTTCACCCGCATGGCGGTCGAGGAGTGGCACGACCTGATGGGGTCGAACCTGCACGGGTACTACTACGGCTGCCGGGCGGCCGTCCACCGCATGCTGCGTCAAGGCTCCGGGCGCATCATCAACATCGCGTCGGCCACGGACGTCCAGCCCATCAGCGAGATGACCGCGTACATCACGGCCAAGGGCGGCGTGGTCGCCCTGACCAGGTCGCTCGCCCTCGAACTGGGTCACTCGGGCATCACCGTGAACGCGATCGCACCCGGGGCGATGGAGACCGCGCTGACCGCAGCGAGCTACACGCCGGCGGTGCGCCGCGCGTACGAGGTCAAGATCGCCGTCGGAAGGGTCGGGGTGCCCTCCGACGTCGCCGGCGCCGCGGTGTTCCTCGCATCCGACGAGGCCTCGTACGTAACCGGCCACGAGCTGCTCGTCGACGGAGGCCTTGTTCTGAACGGCAACGTGGGGTTCGCCGAGACGGACTGAAGCTTCCCTCCGCAGCGGACGAGCGACCCGGTCGCTGTGCTTGTGGTAGCGAGCGACTGCCGGACGGGCCTAGTATCGGATCCAATTGGCCCATCCGCAACGATCGCCGCGGGCTCTGGGTTGGGGATGGGGAGGTGACGATTCAGGTGACCCCGAGACGTGCCACGCCCACGACGGGAGCCGCGGAGGACGGCGAGTACCAGCCGATGGCCCGGCTGGTCGCCGACTCGATCCGCGAGGACATCTTCTCCGGCCGGCTCAAGCCGGGCAGACCGGTACGACAGGAGGCGTTCGCCGCGAAGCTGGGCACCAGCCGGATCCCGGTCCGCGAGGCGCTACGCCAACTCGAGGCCGAGGGGCTGGTGACAATCCGGCCCCACTCCGGCGCGCGGGTCGCAGTGCTCGACTACGAGGAGTGCCTGGAGATCTACCGGATCCGCGAACGGCTCGAACCCCTGGCGTTCGGGGAAAGCGTGACGCAAGTGACCGCCACGCAGATCCACGAACTCACCGAGCACGTGCACGCGATCGAGAATCTCACCGGCGATCACAGCGGCTGGATCGAGGCCGACCGCCGCTTCCACCTCGCGTGCTACCAGAGCGCCAACCTCCCCCGCCTGCTGCGCGCCATCGAGTCCTACTGGAACACCACGCAGCAGTATCGGCGGATCGTGGTCAGCACCTTCTCGACCGACGACTTCAGCTGCTACCAGGGGGAGCATCGCCTGATGATCGACGCCATGGAGACCCGCAACGTGCGGGCGGGTGAGGACATCGTCCGGATGCATCTCGAGCGGTCGCGGCTCCGCCTCGCCGCGCATCCCGAGTTGTTCCAGTAGAACGGTCTGGATCCAGTCGGCTCGGCTGCTGCCCGCGCGTCACGTCATCGCCAGGCCGCCGTTGACGTCGACATGCGCGCCAGTGACGAACCCGGCCCCCTCCGACGCCAGCATCACGACCACGGCGGCTACGTCCTCGGGCCGGCCGTTGCGCCGCAGCGGCGTGCGCGCGGCGAGCTCCTTCTTCGTCGCAGCGTCGATGACAGAGGTCATCTGCGTTTCGATGATCCCGGGGTTCACGCAGTTGACCGTCACGCCGAGAGGGCCGCCGGTGTGCGCGAGCGAGCGGGTCAGCCCGATGATCGCTGCCTTGGACGCGACGTAGGCGGGTCCGGCCGCCACCCCGCCGGTGTGCGCCACGATGGAGCTGAACAGGACGATGCGCCCCCACCCCCTCTCCCCCATGGTCGACATCGCCGCGCGCGCACAGGCGAACGAGCCTCGGACGTTCACCGCCTGCACGCGGTCGAACGCCTCCAGGTCGACGTCCATCGCCGGCTCGGTGTCGTAAACGCCGGCACAGGCGACCAGCACATCCACCCGCCCGTAACGGTCACGGGCGGCGCGCACCAGCTCCTCGCCCACGGTCGGTGACGTCACGTCGGTCGTCACCCCGAGCCACTCGGCCGGGTAGCCCTCGACCGGCGGCCGGCGATCGGCCGCGACAATGTTGCACCCTTCATCGGCCAGAGCATGGGCGCCGGCCCGACCGATACCGCTCGCGGCGCCGGTGACGATCGCGACGCGGCCCGCGAGTCCGGTATTCATGCCGCGGCGACCGCGCGCAGCCGGGCGGCGAGCCGGGCGCGCATCAGCACCGTCTCGGACAGCGTGTCGCAGTCGTTGCAGCCCGGTGCTTCGGCCCACAGGTACTCGGTGGCCACCGAGCCCCCGTACCCCGCCGCCGCCAGCACGTCGATCATCCGGTCGAAGTCGATCACGTTGCGGGCCATTGGGGCCTGCATGCGGCCGGGCTCCGCGCCCCGGGCGTGGACGTGGCGGACCCGGCCGAGAATGGGATCGAGATCGGCCGGGTCGAACCCCTGCATGGCGAAGTGCGAGTAGTCGAGCGTCAGCTCCAGTCCGGGGGTGATGTCGACGAGGCGGATCGTGTCGGCCGGCGTGGCGATGACCGAGCCGATGTGCGGTTCGACCGAGAGCCGCAGCCTGGCCGATGCGCACAGCTGGGCCCGGGCGGCCAGCTCGTCGGATGCCCTCCGCAGGGAGTCGTCGTGGGCCACTCCCTCGAAGTCGACGCCTGGGACGGTGGTCACACCGTCCACCCCGAACTCACCGGCCAGTTCGACGATCAGCTGGAACCACGCGCGGGAGCGAGCGCGCTCGGCGCGGTCCGGGTGGTTGACCGCGAGCGCCACGAAGCCGATGTCCGGCATGGCGAAAAGGTCCCCCATGCGCAGGCCGTGATCGGCCAGCCGTGTTCGCAACCGGCGCCCGAGCACCGGCACGTCGCCCGGGCTCAGTTCGGACGAGTGATGGCTGTAGGCGCTCCACAGGGCGACGTCCATGACGTCGAAGCCGAGCATCCGCACGAGCCGGCAGACGTCCTCGTGCGGGAGCAGCGGGAACGTCGTGTCGCAGCAGGCGAGTTCCATCTTTGGATCCTACGGGTCGACGGATACCCCTCGTCGGGGCGAGACACGGGAATCCTAGACCCTTTTTGGATCCAAAGCGTTGACAGTCGCGGTCTCGACGCTAACGATGTCCTCGTGATCCTCTCATCCCAGTACTTCCGGCCGCCCTTCCCCGACCGCGGACGGTGGAAGGAGGACCTGCGCACCATTCGCGACACCGGGCTGACCCACGTCTACGTCTGGGCGACGTGGAGCTGGTTGGAGCCGGCGCCCGGCCACGTCGTCTACGACGATTACGACGAGCTGTTCGCGCTGGCCGCCGAGAACGAGCTCAAGGTCATCGTTAACACGATCGCCGAGTTGCAGCCGGCGTGGATCCACCGCGAGGTGCCCGGCGCCGAATTGGTCGACCACACCGGCCGCCCAGTCAGTTCATCCACGCTCGCGTACTCGAACACGGGAATCATGCCGGGCGGCTGCCTCGACCACCCCGAGATTGCCGAGCGCACCGGCCGGTTCCTCACCGGCTTCGCCGAGCGCTACCGCGGTGAGGCGTCGATCGTGGCGTGGGACTGCTGGAACGAGCTGCGGTGGGCCTCGCAGTCAGACGGCTACGTCTGCTACTGCGACCACACCCTCGCCCGGTTCCACCAGTGGCTGGCCGCAAAGTACGGCGACCTCGACGGCCTCAACGAGGCGTGGCGCCGGCGGCTCACCTCGTGGGAGGACGTCCGTCCGGGGCGCCTGCCGGGCCGGTCCTACACCGAACTCCTCGAGTTCCAGGCCTTCCTCACCGGCCGGACCGCCGAGATGCTGCGCCACCGGTACACGAGCATCCGCGCAGGTGACCCCGACCGGCCGATCGTCGCCCACTCCGCCTTCCCGGCGACCTTCTTCACCGGTACCGGTTTCCTGCCGTTCGAGCAGGCCCTCGCCCGAGGCAACGACTGGGACCACGCCGAGATCGTCGACGGCTTCGGCTGCTCGCAGTTCCCCACCTGGTTCGACATGACGCCGGCCGACTTCGGCGCCCGGGTCGAGTCCGGGCGCTCGGCCGCCCAGGCCGCCGGGAAGCCGTACTGGGTGGCCGAGCTGCAGGGCGGCTCGCACCGGCACGGCATCCAGGCGACGCCGCCGCTGACCGGCGCCGTCCAGCAGCGGTGGGTGTGGAACGGTTACTCCCGCGGCAGCAAGGCAGTCAACTTCTGGTGCTGGCGCGACGAGATCTTCGGGCGCGAGGCATCCGGATTCGGCATCGTCGGCGACGACGGGCATGCCGCCGACCGCCTGGCCGAGCTGTCCCGGACGGCGGCGGTCCTGCGCCGCTGGAACGACCTGCTCGACGCCTACGAACCGGAGCCGGGGCAGGTCGGCGTGGTCTTCTCGCCGGCGACCTACCATCTCGACTGGGCGCAGAGCGGCGCCGACTGTCGGTCGGCCGGCCCGAGCGTGCACGGTTACCTGCGCGCCCTCGAGCGGCGGCAGCTTCCCTACCGGGTCATCGAATCCCACCGGCCGACCGACCTGGACGACCTCCGGTTGATCATCGTGCCGTGGGCACTCGTCATCGAACCGGCTCTGGCCGCGGCGCTGGACCGGTGGGTGCGGGCCGGTGGCCGGCTGGTCGTCGAGACCGAGGCGGACGGGTACGACCCGGCCGGCTTCTACCGGTACCCCGACGAACGGCCGTTCATCAACGGCCTCGGCCTGCGCGGCACCGGCCGGCGTCCGATCGACTCGCCGTCGCTGACGGTCGGGCTCGACGGCGCGGAGTACGACCTGCGCGCAGCGAGCTGGATCGAGGTGTTCGACCCGGGCGATGCCGAGGTGCTCGCCATCGACTCGCGCGGGCCGGCGGCGGTGCTACGCCGCGTCGGCGCCGGTGAGGTCCTCGCTATCGGCACCCACGCCGGTCTCGCCTACGAACGTGATCACTACCCGGAGTTCGAGGAGTTCGTCAGTGCGCTCGTGGGGCGGGCCGGGGTTAGGCCGAGCTGGAGCGCGTCGATCCAGGACGGCGACGTGCTCCAGTGGCGGTTCGGTCGCTCGGACGACGTGGCGCTGTTGTTCGTGACCAACGCGGGCCCGGCGGCGACGGTCACCCTGACGGCGGAGTCGAGCCTGTTGGACGGCCGCCACCGCGCCGTCGACCTCGAGACCGGTGCCGCGATCGCGACGGCGTCCGGCGACGGGCGCATGGCGCTCACCCTCACGCTGGCCGCCGAAGCGTGGCAAGTGGTGCGCTTCGAGTAGCCGCCGCGGGCCCGGACCGGTGATAACGTCGCTACCCGCCCGGCGGACGCAGTCCGGGCCGGAACGGGTGAGAAGGGCGGAGGATGGGCGCGACGGTACGCCGAGGCAAGGCGGCAGGGCGATCTGCCGCCGGCGACGGCACCTACACGCCGATGAGCCAGCAGGTCGCCGACGTCATCCGAAAAGAGATCTTCTCCGGCAAGCTGAAGTCCGGCCAGCCGATCCGGCAGGAGGCGTTCGCCGAGCGGCTCGGCATGAGCCGGATCCCGGTGCGCGAGGCACTCACGCTGCTCGAATCGGAAGGCCTGGTCACGATCCGCCCGCACTCCGGGGCCCGCGTAGCGGTGACCGACTACGACGAGTGCATGGAGATCTACCGGATTCGCGAACGCCTGGAGCCGCTCGCCTTCGGAGAGAGCGTCCTGCATGTGGAGGACGACTCGATCGAGGAGCTAGCGGCGCTCGAGGACACGATCGAATCGCTGACGCACAATCATGCGCGGTGGATCGAGGCCGACCGTGAGTTCCACATCGCTTGCTACCAGAGCTCCGGCCTGCCTCGCCTGCTCCGAGCGATCCAGACCTACTGGAACACCACTCAGCAGTACCGCCGCATCGTCCTGAGCACCTTCTCCGCAGACGACTTCGTCTGCTATCAGGGCGAACACCGGCTCATGATCGACGCCATGCGCAGCCGCAACGTTCGAGCTGGGGAGGACGTCGTGCGCATGCACCTCGAACGTTCACGTCTGCGGCTCGCCGCGCACCCTGAGCTCTTCGACTAGCCGACAGACTTCCGGCGACGACGGTCATTCCAGCCCGGGCGCGCGGCCGAGCCCGATGAGCGCCGACTCGACGCCCGAGCGCAGCACGTCCAAGCCGTTCTCGACGCCGGCCTGCCCGTTGGCTGCGAGCCCCCACAGATAGGCGCGCCCGATCATCGCCGCGTCCGCCGAGCGCGAGCGCCTTGACGACGTCGCTCCCTCGGCGCATTCCGCCGTCGAGCAGGATCTCGATCTGCTCGCCTACGACGTCGACGATCGGCGCGAGCGCACGGATGGCGGCCGGTGTGCCGTCGAGGTTGTCGCCGCCGTGGTTGGAGACGGAGATCGACGCTGGCGCCAGCGTCGATCTCCCGCCGCGCTTCGTTGACGCGACAGATGCCCTTCACGAAGTGACAGCGCCGGTCACATCGCCGAAACGCGACGATACGTTTCGCGCACGTCGCCCGATGGTTGTGTCCGAGTTCTTGTGGGCGTTCAGCTCACCTCGCTTGATATCCAGTCGTCCGACGTTCGAACGCGCGCCCCCCGGCCCGGGAGAATCACTCGGGTGAGTATGGCGTGGACCGTCGCATCGGGATCGGCACAGCAATCGGAAAGGACGGTCACTGCGTAGTCCAAGTCGCATGCCGCCAGCGCAGTGGCGAGGACGATGCCACTTGTGGCCACTCCGGCGAGGAGGATGGACGTAGCGTCCCGCGCGCGGAGAACAGCATCCAAGTCCGTGCCGGCGAACGCGCTGGCCCGCCGCTTGACGACCACGGGTTCATCATCCCGAGGGGCAACCGCTGGGTGGACCTGCGTCTGCGGCGTTCCTTCGAGGTACAACTCTCCTGCGGCGGCGAGCGACACTGCGACGGGATTGCGTCGCGCCACGTCACCATCGACGCCACGCAGCGCGACTGTCACGTAGATCACCGGCAGGTTGCACTTTCGCGCATGATCCAGGACACGACGCAGCGGAGCCAAGACGTTCCGACTCCAGGGATGCGCCTCGAGGATGCCTCGCTGGACGTCACCGATGATCAGCGCGGTGGTCATGCTTCTCCAATTGCTTCCTTGGTTTGGTGGCCCCAGTCGGCGCCGAAAGTGTCGTCGACGGCCGCAATGAACGGTCGGCCGCCGGTCACCGCCCGGGTGCAGCAACGATCGCCGAGTGCTGTCCCGAGCGCCGAAGCGAATCGGCAATGAACCCCGACTCCTTCAGGTCCTCGATCAAGTCGGTCAGGAACGCCGTTGTTTCGGTCTGCCGCCTCGTACTCGTCCCGAGCGCCTGACGAATCTGCATGAAGGCGCCGTCCAGCATCCGCTCGGTCGGATCAGATCGGACCTCCGCCTCCAGCGGTGCTCGGATCCCAGCCGCGACCTCGAGCTGTTGGTCACGGAAGACCGTGATGCCGTCGCTCCCGCGCACGACCTGGGCCTGGTTCAACGTGCGGGTGAGGAACAGGTCGTAGGCCGATCCAAGCTTGACTCCCACGCGTACGCCCGGCTGATCAACTTCGTCCAAGCGCGCGATCGGCGAGCCGTGCCGAACCGCGTAGGCACCTTCGATTAGCGCGTAGGGAGCGGTGAAGGCGATATCGGCCTCTCGTGCAGGCTCGACTGCGAGGAAGCCGATGTCGGCGTCACCGGCGGCGACAGCTCGGAAGGACTCCCGGGCGGCGCCGAAACATGCGAACGTCACCGCAACACCGAGCCGCCGGCCGACCTCATGGGCGATGTCGACGGTGATACCGGCAGGTGACTCACTCGTCCCTTGAGCCAGCACGGGATTGCCCAGATTGATCGATGCCCGAAGAGTGCCAGTCGGAACTAGATCGTCAATGATCGTCTTCATCAATCGAGGCTAGCGCCCAGCCGGCGACCGATTATCGACAGAGCGCGGCACAGGCGCGGACACCAGCCGTCAGGTCGGAGCGGCCTACGACGGTTCGTGTCGTGTTCCGGACATCGGCGTGATCCCGCCGGCGGGGAACCGTTCCACCGCCGGGCACCGGCCCCGATCGTGGAGCGCGGTGTCGCCTGCCGATGACGTACCCGCCCCAGGAGGATCCGTTGCGCCGTCTCGTCCCCGTGCTGCTGACCGTCGTTGCGCTCGCGACCGCCTCGGTCTGCCCCGTCGCATCGGCGACGGCGACCGGCCCGGTGAGGGGTGAACCGGCCACGCCCGCCCGGGCGGCCGGCGGCGCGCCAGGCCGGGTCGACGTCACGCTGGTCACCGGCGACCACGTCACGATCAACACCGTCGGCGGCCGACAGGCGATCACGACGACGGTCGCCGACCGCGGTCCGGGTACCGCTCCGGTGAGCATCTCGACGTTCGTGCTGCACGGAGACATGTATGTCCTTCCTTCCGACGCCGCGCCGTACGCCGGAACCAGTCTCGACTGGTCTCTGTTTCACGTCTCCGCGCTGGTTCGGGGCGGGGTCACCGGCGGGGCGGCGCTGCCGCTGACCGTCGAGCACACGGCGGCTGGGGCGCACCGCACCCTGCCCGGCACCGCGGCACCGCGGCACCGCGGCACCGCGGCACCGGCGAGCACAGCCGCCCGCACCAGCGCCGCCGCGTTCGGCCGGGCACTGTCGTTGCAGTTGCAGGGGGACGTCGCCCGTGCGCATGGCGTCGCGCCGAACATCACCGCGCCCGGCCTCTTCGCCGGCGTCCGTCGACTCGTCCTGAACAGCGCGACCGCACACCCGAAGGATCCGAGCCCGCCGGTGACCGCGCAGAAGAACCCCGGCTCCGACATGCAGACGCTGACGCTCGACGCAATCACCCGGGATGGGACGCCCGCGACGCAAGAGTTCGGCGACACCGGCGAGATCATGGTCTCCGACGTCGACGACCCGGCGGCGTTCGGCGCGATCATCCCGGTGTGGGACACACAGAACTGGAGCGTGCCGGCCGGTACCTACGACATCCGAGCGTTCGTCGACACGTGGCTCCAGAAGAAGATCGTCTATTCGACCCCGACCGGCACGGTGGGACGAAAACGTCTCGTTCGTCTGTGTTGAGTCTCAGGTCAGAGTCACCGTCGTGAAGACCGAAATGGTCGCAGCTAACGGTGATATCGGGCCCGCGCTACAGATTCGGGCAACGAGCCCGAGAATCCGGGGCCTCCAGCAGCTAGATGGCTGGAGGCCCCGACTTGTACCTGCGACCTCAGCCCTTCAGCTTCGACGTTTGCTGGGTGCCGCACCATGTCGGGCGATCTCGCCTAACGAGGGACGACCATGGGGACGCGGCCTGCCGTCGTCTTGACCACAGGCTCCCCCGCTGGGCTGTCGCTGACTGGGCACCAGCGATTCTCCTCACACAATTCGGGCGTCCCCCCGCAGAACAGGATGACACGCAACCAGCCGACCGTATGACCTGCCTGTGCGGCCATAGCGGTACCGGTCGGCCTCGCGCCGGAGTGACGCATCGCGGTCGTGCGGGAACTATCGGGGCCCCTGGCCGCACCTGCATTGAGTGGCCGTTCGCGTCCTGGTGGCCGCATCCGTTGGCCCCGGCCGCACGGTTCAGGAGTGCAGGGAGCAGCCGCAGTGTCGTTGAGGTTTACATCCGCCCGTTCGTACGTTGGGGAGGCCGGGGATGGGCTTCGATGAACGGGGCCCGGGGCGGGTACGCGGTGCGTGTTGTACTGACCGCGTCGGTGTTCGCATTGGTAGTCGCCGGGTGCGGTGGTGGGGGAACACCGACGCCGGCGTGGTCGGGTATCGCCTACCCCGAGACGGCCGGGGAGCCGTCGTTGCGGTTCGCCGCCACCACCGGTTCGACGTTCACGCTTCCACAGGATGCTGGCGGGCGGGCCGTGGTCTTGCTGTTCGGTGCCCTGCGCAATGCGGCGGTGCGGAGGTTCCTTGCAGCGCTGAAGTCTGCGGCCACGGCGTTGCCCAGCGCGCAGCGGGAGGAGGTGGTTCTGGTGCTGGCGACGACGGATCCGGGTCACGACAGTCTGACTGACCTGCGCGCAGCGCTCGCCTCGCTCGCGTTCCGCGCGGTCGCGGTCCGCGGCACATACCCGCTGACCGAGGTCGCCGCACGGGCAGTGGACATCGACGTCGAACCCGTGACGCCCGCCGGCACCTACCAGGTGTTCGGGCCGCAGGCGGTCGGGTTCACGCGCGCCGGAGCCGCCGCCGTAGCGTGGAATCTGGACACCGGCGCGAGTGCGCTGGAACACGACTTGCGGCAGTTGACCGGATGACGCTCGACGGGAGGACGCCGGCAGTGCCGGGAACGGGATCGGCAGCGGTGACGACTGTGGGGCCGGGGATGGCGACACTCGGCCCAACCGCGCCGCTCGCCGACGCCGACGGCGTACCCGCCGCGGGGGCCAGCGGCGTGGAAGGTCCTTCGGTGGTGGCTACGGCGGAGCTGCTGATCGGCGGCATGACCTGCGGGGCCTGCGCGGCGCGGGTCCAGCGGGGGCTGAACAACCTCGACGGGGTCGAGGCGAACGTGAACGCGGCGACCTCGCTGGCCTGGGTTCAGATGAGTACGCCGCGACCGGCGCAGGAACTGGTCGCGGCGGTGGAGGCGGCCGGCTATACCGCGACGGTTCGAACAGCGGACCGGGTGGCTGAAGAGCAGGACGCGACGGGAGCTGCGGAGCGAGAGGTTCGGCGGCTGCTGCCCCGGTTCGTGGTGGCGCTGCTGGTGTGCATGCCGCTGGGCGACCTGTCGCTGGGTGTGGTGATCTGGCCGTGGATGCGGTTCACGGGTTGGCAGTGGGTGCTGCTGGGCTTGACGGTGCCGGTGGCGACGTGGTGCGCATGGCCGATCCACGCCGCGACCTGGCGCGCCGCCCGGCACCGGACGACCACGATGGACACGCTGGTCTCGCTCGGGGTGCTGAGCTCGTGTGGCTGGTCGCTGTGGACGATCTTCTTCCGCCAGCACGGCATTACCGCCAGCACGCCGAGCGCGTGGGGGCTGTTGTGGAAGCCCAGCGGGTCGGTGTATCTCGAGGTTGCCTCCGGCGTGGTCACCTTCGTGCTCGCCGGCCGGTTGGCCGAAGCACACGCCAAACGCCGCGCCGGACGTGACCTGCACTCCCTGGCCGCGCTGACCCCAAAGCAGGCGTGCCTGCTGGCCGAGGACGGCACCCAACGCTGGATCCCCGCCGGACAGCTGCGGGCCGGCGACCGTTTCCTGGTCCGGGCCGGCGAGACGATCCCCACCGACGGTCGGGTGCTGTCGGGCCCCGCGGCGGTGGACACCAGCGCGATGACCGGCGAGCCGGTACCGGTCGCCGTCGACGCCGGCGCCGAGGTCCTGGGCGGCACCGGCGTGGCCGACGGTCGGCTGGTCGTGCAAGCCACCCGCGTCGGCCGGGCGACCCAGCTCGCGCAACTGCTCACCTTGGTCGAGCGGGCCCAGCACGACAAGGCAGCGGTGCAACGGCTGGCCGATCGGATCAGCGGCATCTTCGTCCCCGTCGTCATCACCCTGGCGCTGGCGACGCTGACCGGCTGGCTGCTGGCCGGGGCCAGCACCGACCGCGCCGTCGGCACCGCGCTAGCGGTTCTGGTGATCGCCTGCCCCTGCGCCCTCGGGCTGGCGACACCGACCGCGCTGCTGGTCGCCTCCGGCCGCGCCGCCCAGCTCGGCGTATTCGTCAAGAGCCAGCAGGCGTTGGAGTCAGCCCGCGCGGTGGACACGGTGGTCTTCGACAAGACCGGCACCCTGACCACCGGACGGCTCGACGTCGCCCACGTCGAAGCAGCCTCGGGTTTCACGGTCAAGGATCTGCTTCGTGTCGCGGCTGCGGTCGAGGACGGCTCAACTCACCCGATCGCGACCGCCATCACCGCTCACGCCCGAACCACCACCGGTTCGACCCTGCCCAGCGTGGAGGGATTCACCAGCCTGCCGGGCCTGGGCGCCGCGGGACGCGTGGACGGCATCCACGTGCTGGTCGGCTCGCCGCGGCTGTTCACCGACCGCGGCGTCACGATTCCCGACGACTTCGCCGCGGCGTGCGCGACGTGGCAGGCGCGTGGCTGCAGCAGCATCCTGGTCGGCTGTGACGACCGGGCGGTGGGCCTGATCGCCCTCACCGACACCGTTAAGGCATCTGCTCGGCCCGCGGTCGAGGCGCTGCACCGGCTCGGGCTTCGGGTGGTGCTGCTCACCGGCGACAACCAGGCCACGGCCGACGCCGTCGCCGGATTCGTCGGCGCCGACGAGACGATCGCCGGCGTGCTCCCATCCGACAAGGCCGCCGTGATCGCACGCCTGCGGGCCGGCGGACGCGCGGTGGCGATGGTCGGCGACGGCATCAACGACGGCCCCGCCCTAGCCAGGGCCGATCTCGGCATGGCGATCGTGACCGGCAGCGACATCGCGATCGAGGCGGCCGACATCCTGCTCGTGCGCGATGACCTGCGCGCCGCCGCCGATGCCGTCGGCCTCGCCCGGACCACGCTGCGCACCATTCGCGGCAACCTGGCTTGGGCGTTCGGCTACAACATCGCCGCGATCCCGGTAGCCGCAGCCGGCCTGTTGAACCCCCTGGTCGCCGCCGCCGCGATGGCGCTGTCATCTCTGCTGGTCGTCACCAACAGCCTGCGCCTGACCCGGTTCGGGCGCTGACCTGCCGACCAGGTCCACGCCCAACAGCCTCTCGGCCTCCAGACGGGACAGGATCGCCTCGGTCAGGGCCTCCGGGTCAAGCGGCGCATCCGGCACGGTCTCGCCGTGTCGGCCGGGCAGCACGGGCCGGTGGTAGCGAGAGCGCGACGGGGCCTTCGTATTGGCGCCTTCATATTGATTGTCGCAGTGTCGACAGGGACGGCTGCAGTTCCCGGCCCGCGCGCGGGCACGCGACCCTGCCCCGGCAGCGCGGGTAGGCCGGGTCGTGTCAGAAACTCGCGTCAGGAGACGTAGATCAGCGGCGGGGTGAAGGCAGCCAGGTCACCGATACCGAGCTGTTCTTCGATCCCGGCCACGCGCGTCAGCATCTGGGCCAGGGCGTTGTCGCCGTACTGGGTGTTCTGCAGGTCGGCGAAGCGTTCGGCGAGCTCGTCGAGAGTGCGTTGCGGTGTGACCTCGCGCAGCGTCGGAAAGATCACGGTGTCTTCCCACGCCTCGTGCGGGGCGTACATGCGCACGAACAAGCTCAGGTAGCGCTGCAGATCCACGCGAGTCTTGGCGACGGTGAGGTCCGCGGCGGCCGCGGCGCTGATCGCGGTCGTCAGGTGGCGGCCGCGGTCGTGCTGAGTCAACAGCGTCTGCACCAGCGCGTGCTGGCTGTCCTGGACACGGGGGAAGACGTAGGCCTCCTCCAGCCCCTCGTGGAAGCCTTCGACGAAGTCGGCGATGATCTGCGCGGCGTCACTGATCGCCTCGGCCGACGGTGTCTTGCCGGCCGCAAGTTGATCTGTTGCGGCCGTGTAGGCCAGCAACAAGCGTTTGAGGACACCGTGCTCGGTCATCAGATCCTCACCCGGCGACGGTGGGCGCGGTCCCGTGCTCGGCGAGTCGGGGTCGAGCAGGTTCCCGGCCTCGATCGCCGCGGCGCCGACGAGGAGCCCGCCACCGGCCAGCAGCAGCCCACGCCGGCTCACCCCTGCCCGCCCACTCTCGGCCGGCGCGTTCACGAGGATTCCCCAGCCGGGATGACGGGATTCACGGTGACCGGTTGCATGTCCGGGTGCAGCGCGTACCAGGGGCCGCCGTCGGAGAACAGGTTCTGCCCGTTGGCCACTCCCGCGGTCAGGTCGCCGGCGTAGCGGTAGAGCGGGTAGCCGCCGTAGGTCACGATCCGTGCTCCGGTGTTCGGGTCCGCCATCGTGCCCAGGTCGGCCTTGTTCACCTGCCCGGCGCCGGTCGGCTGGCGGCCAGTGGCGATGACCAGCGGCGGCCACGTGCCGACACAGGCTCCCGTGCAGCGGACCTGGCTTCCGGCATCGGGCGGGAACATGTACAGCGTTCTGCCTTGGCTGTCGGTCAGGATCGTCCCGAGGCCGGCGACGGTGCCGGTGGTGACCGTGACCGATTCCGGCACCGGTATCGACAACAGCTGGCTGCCGGTCGAGCCCGCACTGCTGCAGCCACTGAGCAACGCGACCGTCGCGGCGATGGTCACAACGCCGCCGATCCGGCGCTGCGACCTCGAGCGGAAATCCCTGGCACGGCCGGCGGTTCGGCGGCTCAGGCCTCGCACGCCGCGTCCAACGCCCGATCCAGTGCGCGGTCCAGTGCGCGGTCCAGGAGCATCTGACCAGATCCCTTCTCGCCGCCATCTTCGGCTGGAGACGTGTGGGTGTTGTGGAGGAGGTCGAGCGCGTCGAGCAGTTCGGCGCGGGCTCGGGCGACGCGGCTGCGCACGGTGCCGATCGGGCACCCGCACGCTGCCGCGGCTTCGGCGTAGGAGAAACCTGCGACCGCAGTGAGCAGGAACGCTTCCCTGCGTGCCGTGGGCAGCCGGGCGATGGCGTCGGCCATCTCCACACCGAGGGCCGGGCCGGAAACCGCTGCCGACAGGTCGCCACCGGCTCGTGCCGCAAGCTGGCGGGCACGTTGCCGGGAGGCGATCTCGGCGGCGCAGGTCCGCCTCGCGATAGACAGCAGCCAGCGCAACGGTTCGGCTTCGCCGCGGTATCCGGGCAGCGATCGCACGGCTCGCAGGTAGGTCTCCTGGGCCAGGTCGTCGGCGCTGTCGCGGTCGACCAGCGCGGCGCACGCCCACCACACCTGTCGGCTGGTCGCACGGATCAGCTCGGTCAACGCCGCGGTATCGCCGGCGCCGGCGCGCAGCGCCAGCCCCCGCAGATCGCCGCGCTCGCCGCCGGCCGGCCTGGACGGCCGGCGGCCGGGAGTGGCCGCAGCGTGCTCGCTGCTCATGACAGGCCGCCGCTGTTGAACAGCTGCATGATGTCGTGGGCGTACTGCTGCGGGGTGGTGCCGGCCGTCCACAGCAGGTCCGCCTTGCCCTTGATGAACGCCAGCGTCTGCGCGCCGTGTTGGACGGTGATCGATCCGTCCGGGTTCTTCACCGGCGGAGACAGCGGCACGCCTACCGAGGTGGCGACCTTGTCGATCTGGCTGATCGCCGCCGTGAGCCCGACGAAGGGAACCGGCAGGCCGGAGTCGAAGTGGTTCAGCCACGCCGTCATCACCGGCGTCGTGTCCCGGGCCGGGTCGGAGGTCACGAACACGACCTGGGTGTGGTAACGCTCCACGGTCGGGATCTGTCTCAGCGCCACCCCCAGGTCGGCCATCGTCGTCGGGCACACGTCGGGGCAGTGCGTGTAGCCGAGGTACAGCAGCATCAGCTTGCCCTTGCCGAGCGCAGCCAGGGTCGTGGCGGAGCCGGTCGTGCTCTGGAATGACACCGCGAGGTCGGTGCTGGTCAGCGTGACGGCGCCGCTGCCCAGAACGTCGCCGTCATAGCCGGAGGCCGAAGCCGGGGTGCTGTTGATGCTGATCGGCCTGCTCGCGCGGCTGCTGGCACAGCCCGCCAGCAACATGGCGGCTGCCACCACCAGCACCGGCCAGCCGTGCCGGATGCGAGTGCGGGTATGTCGAGCGGGCCCGGCCGATGATCCGGCGACGGCCCGGTCGGGACCGCGTTCGCGGTCCGCAGATGACGGAGAGATCCACAACGACACGAGACAGGTGCTCCTCAACAGGGGGTCGGTAAGTCGGCTGCGCTCGGTCTGCCGGGGCGGCGGCGCGCACCGCGGGCGATCGCCCGGCGCCGGTTTACAGGACGGCCAAGCCGTGTGGGTGCCGCTCGCCGTAGTAGCCGTCAAGGGCTCTGTCCGCGCGCGACAGTGCGGCGGGACACGAGAGCGCCGGTGGGACGGCACGTCGAACAGAGCGGGTCGGCGGCCTAGTCGTTGCTGCGGGACCGCCGAAGCACGTGGGCACAGGAGTGGCTTCGCCGTCGCCTGTGAGGGCGCGGGACCACCGAGCGGCAGCTCATGGCTCACCGCGCGGTGGGAGGACCTCGCGTGCCACACGGCGATGCCGCGAGGCGGCCTCGCCGCCCATCCGGCAAGCGGGTCGAAAACCGAACAACGCCGACACCATCAACGAGGGCTGGGCGCGTGGGCAGGACGAAGGTTCGGGTGACGATGGCGCGGGCGATGCGGCGCCCGGCCGCCCAAGCGGCGCGCTCACCGCGCCGCAGCCACCACGCCATCACCCCGGCTGCGAGCAGGTGCGCCGCCAACATGCCGACCATCGGCCAGGACTCGACAACCATCGACAGCATCGCGCCGAGGCCGACGTGCCCGCCCACGGCAGCGGTGGTGCTCGTGCCTGGCGGAAGCTGGCCCGGCGCGATCCCCAATGCTGCCTTGGCGGCCGTGACCTGGGCGGTGGTGATCGGGCCCGGGCCGTGGTGGCAGAACAGGATGCGTGCCCAGATCGCCGTCGATCCCCCAGAGGTGCCCGCCGGAAGGGAGCCAAGTCGTGGCGTCAACGCGAACAGCACGTGTAGGCCGAGCTGGGTGACGATCACGAGCGCGGCGAGGTAGCGACCGCCGCGTTCACGGCCGGTCAGCAGCAGTGCGCCGCACCACAGACCCGCGGCCGCCACTGCGATCGAGCGGGTCTGGGGAATGAACCCGCCGCCGAGCAGGTGAGCCGCGATCGCCAATCCGACGCTGGCTGCCGCGAACACGCCCGCCCGCGCCACCCGGGACGCGGCGCCGGTGGCCGGCCCTCTGTTCCGCACCACGTCGAACCGTCCCGCCGCGACCGACAAGAGCGGCAGTCGTGCCGGCGTAGCCGGGACGGCCGTCATCGCTGCGACCTCTGCTCCGCACGCCGCGGCGATTCGTGCCGAACGCGGCCGATTGGCACCACCTGGCGCGACCGCGGCACAGAGGCCGACTCGCAGCTGCTCGTCTGGGCGGCACACGCAGGACGAGGTGCGGCCGGCGGCTGCTCGGGCAGCAGCCCTTCAGCCTGAAGGCGGCGCAGGATGCTCCGGGTCAGGACCTCGGCGTCGGGCGACTCGCCCGGCGCGGGCGAGCCGGTGCTCGGCAGCCGGTGCTCGGCGTGGCCGGCACGACGACACGCGCCGGCTGCGCATCCTCCCGCGCACGGGGTCGCCGGCGGCAGCGCGGAGCCCGGCGGCATCGCCAGCATCGCCCGTGCCCAACAGCAGCCCACGTTGTACTAGTTCTCCACAGACGGCGATTAGTTCCTGCGGCGTCGAAGGACAAGAGTCACAGTCTCCCAGTTTCCGCAGGCGGGGCAGCGGCCGGGGAACTCTTGGCCGCTTGAGCCGCACCTAACGAGCGACAACGCAGTCTGACCGGCTGGCCGGCGCGCCGGTCCCGGAGTACGGACACGGCAGGAGGTGAGCCCGGTGGAGATGATGGTGGGCGACCTGACGCGCTGGCTGCTGTCGATCCTGTTCGCGCTCACCGGTGCCTGGTACCTGGCGGCTCTGGCCGGCTGCCTGGTGACAGGACGGGGTGTGTGGCGTCCGGCGGTGGGCGCCTTTGCACATCTGTTGATGAGCGCGGCGATGCTCGCGATGTTCTGGACTTGGGGTCAGCACGTCCCGACCATCACGCAGGTCACCGTGTTCACCGCTGCCGCAGCTTGGTTCGCCGGGCAGGTGTTGCTGGCCGAACCGTCCGCGGGCAGCACGGCCGGGGACCTCCTCGAGACCCACACGAGCGGCTCCGTTCCGGGTTGCGTGACGCCGGGCGGCACACGGGCGGGCGTGCGGTCGGCCGGCGGTTGCGCGTGGCGGGCCGAGGGCTGGTACCACGCGGTGATGATGGCCGCGATGGTGTGGATGGCCGTCGCGATGGCCAGCATGAACACCCCGGCAGCCACGCTGGCCGCCGGCAGCTCGAACGGTTCCGGCGGCTCGATGTCGATGCCGGGGATGTCGATGCCCGGCATGTCGGGCGGCGCCTCCGATGCGATGGCGATGTCCGCCCCAGCCAGCTGGGTCAGTGCGACGTGCCTGGCGCTGTGCGCGGGGTTCTTCGCGGCCTGCACCTGGTATCTGTTGGCGGCCATGCGGTCGCTGGCGACGACCGCGGGCCGCGTCGACGTGGCCCGTCTTGGGCACGACGGCGTCGGCGCGCTGATGGCGCTCGGAATGGGCATCGCCCTACTGGACATGGCATGACATCTCGCCGCGCCACGCCACAACCGGAGCCGCCACGGGGCGGCACCCGACGGGAAGGAACAAGCACGACCGATGAAGCACCCATCCTCTTCCGGGGCCTGCCCGGTTCGCCGAACGCGTATCGCCGGGGCAGCCGGACTCGCCGCCGGGATACTGGCCGCTGGCTTCGTCCTCGCCGGCGCGGCGTCCGCGCACGTCACGGTCACCGCGCCTGGGGCGACCAGCGGCGGCAGCGATCAGGAGATCACCTTCCGGGTGCCCGTGGAGAAGGACGTGAACTCGGTCGGGCTGCAGGTCGCGCTGCCGACCAATACGCCTATCGCCAGCGTGCTGGTGCTGCCCGTGCCGGGCTGGACGAGCACGGAGAAGTCGGTGAAGCTGGCCGAGCCGATCGTCACCGACGACGGCGACATCACCGAGGCGGTCAGCGAGATCACCTGGACGGCGACCGGTGGCGGCCTGAAGCCCGGCCAATTCGGTGAGTTCACGATCATCGCCGGGCGGCTGCCGGACGCGAAGTCGCTCACCTTCCCGGCCGTGCAGACCTACGCAGACGGGAGCACCGTCGACTGGAATCAGGTCGCCGCACCGGGAAGCACCGCGGAGCCGGACAACCCGGCTCCGGTGCTGGACCTGGCAGCTGCCCGTGACGCATCAGGGTCCGCGGCCCCGTCCAGCCCGGCCTCAGCGGTGGCAGCAGCCGGCGCCAACGGCGGTTCGTCCAGCAACTGGCCCGGCGTCGTCGGGATGATCGCCGGTATCCTCGCCCTGCTGATCAGCATCGCGGTCTTGCTGCTCACCCGCGCGCGGGCAGCGCGGAGCACCACCAGCGCGTGAGACTGGCTCCAGTCCACGGCGAGGTCGGTGGCCGGGCAGGTCGCCGGCTGCTGGCCCCGCTCGGGGTTGCCCTCGGGCTGCTGCTGACCGGTCTTGCGTTCGCCGGCCCAGCCAGCGCGCACGCCACGCTGGTCGCCAGCAGCCCGCAGGACGGTGCCCGCGTCGATACCGAGCCCGCCGCGGTGCAGCTACGTTTCGACGAAGTCATCGGATTGATTCCCGGCGCGGAGCAGGTCATCTCCACGACCGGGCTGCGCGCCGACACCGGCACGGCCAGCATCACCGGCGGCGGCACGACGATCGTGTTGCCCCTCAAACCGAACCTGCCCCACGGCACCTACTCGGCCACCTGGCGGGTCGTGTCAGCCGACACCCACATCGTCTCCGGGTCGATCACGTTCGGCCTGGGGATCCAGCCCAGTGCAGGGGTGGCCGGCCCACCGGACCACACCCGGGCGCTGGCCGTCGCCGACGACGTCGCACAGGGCCTGGTCTACGCCGGGGCGGTGCTGCTGGTCGGACTGCGTGCTGTCACCGTCCTGCTGTGGGCGTGGGCGGCACACACACGCCGTCTCGCGGTCACCGTACGGGTCGGCTGGGCAGCGTTGCTGGCCGGGACGGTGCTGCAATTCCTGCTGCAAGGGCCCCGCGCGGCCAACGGCAGTTGGTCGGCGTTCGCGCACCTCGACGGGTTCGGTCAGACCCTCGACTCCACCTACGGCAACCAGCTGCTCGCCCGCGGCGCGCTTCTCGTCGTGATCACCCCACTGCTGAGCCCCGACCGCCTCTCCCGGAAAGGCCACGCAGACGCCGGCCAGCCCGCCGCGGAGCACACCGACCAGGTGCGGCGTTCTAACTCGTCCCGGACGCCGTCCTGGACCTCGCTGCGTCTGGCGGTGGCCGCGGCCGCCGGGCTCGCGGTGCTGATCAGCATCGCCGTCACCGGCCATCAAGCGGTCGGCCCCGACGTGCCGCTGGCGCTGCCCGCCGCGGTACTGCACCTGGCAGGGGCGGTCATCTGGCTCGGCGGGCTCGTCGCGCTCGCCGCGATCGTCCTGCCCTCCGCGCGTCACGGCAGCGTTGACCTCGGCCACATCCGGCTGCGCCAATGGTCGGCGCTCGCCTACAGCTGTGTCGTCGTGCTGATCGTCACCGGCGAATACCAGGCCTCCCGCCAGATCAGCCCCGTCCAGGCGCTCTGGTCGACCCGCTACGGCGCCATCCTGCTGATCAAAACCTGCCTGGTGGCGATCATGCTCGCCGCGGCCTACCTCGCCCAGCGGCACCTGCGCCCAGCGCACACGTCCTGCGAATCCGCAACCGTGGTCTCAGACCCGGCACAGTCGACCCCGGCCGTCGTGGCGACCACGACCCGCACCACCGGCGTGGCGACGACACCGGCTGCGCGTCTGCTCGCGCGCCACGTCGGGCGCAGCGTCCTGGTCGAAGCAACAGCGGCAGTGCTCGTGCTGGCCGCGACCACCGTGCTCGTCTCGCAGGCCCCGGCCCGCGAGACCTACGGACCCGCGGTCACCCTCGACGCCCCGCTTGGCCCGGACCGCGTGAGCATCCATGTCGACACCACCCGCCGCGGTCCGCAGACGCTCACCATCCGCGTCCTGGATGCCGCCGGTACACCAGTAGCCGTCAAGACGCTGACCGCCAGCCTGTCCTCGGCCACGATCGCGACCCTGAGCCTCACCCTGGCCAGAGCCACCGGCGACCGCACGGAATGGGTCAGCCGCAGCGCCGTCGCCCCGCTACCCGGCGCCTGGACGCTGCAGCTCAACGTCGGCCTGAACGCCACCACCGCCTACACGACCTCGACCACCTACCAGGTTTGGTGACCGGTCAGCCACAGCGCACCACCGATCCATCAGACGAAACGGGGAGAGCACCGGCGGGAACCAGAAGCCAGGATCAGGTCACTACACGACGAGAGGGTTCCGAGATGGCCCATCGCGGTTCGCGTTTGCCGACCGCTGGAGTACCGACCCCGTTTTGCACACAGAGGACACACGCTCATGCGCGCCACCGCGACGAGGACAACCCGGCTCGGCCTGACCGTCACCAGCCTGATCGCCGCCACCGCGTTAACCGCGTGCTCCAGCAGCGGCAACGACGCCTCCAGCGGCACGTCGAGGTCAACGGCCAGTTCCACGAGCCAGAGCCCATCCAACCTGGCCCCGGCACTGGCTAGCGCGTCGGTGGGTTCACTGGTGATCACCGGCGGCTACATCCCACAGCCCGCCTCGCCAGACGTCGCAGCGGCCTACCTCACGATCACCAACAACGGCGACACCGCCGACAAGCTGGAAAAGGTCACCAGCAGCGTCACCAGCATGGTCATGGCCATGAACGAGACAGACAGCAACGGCGTCGGAACCATGACCGACCTGCCCAACGTGACGATTCCCGCTCACGGCAGCATGCAGTTCGTCCCCAACCACGCCCACCTCATGTTGGAGAACCCCAAGCCGCTCAAGGCCGGCAACGAGGTCGTGATGACGCTGACGTTCACGCACGCGGGCACCGTCCAGATCACTGTGCCGGTCATCCCGCTCACCGACACCCCGATCACCGTCCCGACACAGATGACCGTGACACCGAGCGGCGGTGGCAGCGCGATGCCGGGAATGAACATGACCGGAAGCAGCATGAGCGGGACGTCGATGTCCGGCTCATGAATCAGTCCGTCCTGTTTGTTGCGGTCTTCCGCGGCGGCGAGCGAGTAGCGCGGTAATACGACGCCAGCCCGGGCTCGTCGACCGCCAAAGCAATGCCGGAATCGCTGCCTTACCCGTAGGCGAGCCGCGGCGAGCAAGTGCCGCGCATCCTGGACGCCATTTTGGCGCCCTGCAGCGTAGCGCTCGGCGCGGCGACTCGGTCGCACATGCCGCCATGCCACTTGCAGCAGTCCTTGCCTCGCCGTGCGCTGACCTGAGCTGGGTCACCTCCGGTGGCGTCCGGCGCAGAGGTCCCGTGTTTGCTGGGGTTCGGTCACTGGTTAGTGCTCAGTTCAGGCACTAACTCTGGCTCCGTAGGCCCGGCCGGTGACGTGGGTTCGGCGGGTGCGGACTGCCTCGGGCCAAGGCGGTGCAGATCGCGGAGTGGGCTGGGGGCCGGCGGCGGGTCGTGCGTCATGCCGGTTCGGCCCGCGATGAGGCTGAGCTCGGGTCGTCGCGATGCGCGGTCGGTCCTTCACAGCGACGGCGCGCATGGATCACTCTCGGACGGCAGCGGCCCGGCGAAGAGCACCGCGCCGTCGGGGAGCTACGCGATCGCGACAGGCACCGCTTTTGTCCTTGCCGGCGGGACGCTGAAACTGCGAGCCGGCCTGACCTGAGCCCATCCGTTGCCGCGATCGAGACAAGGTTAGCCATGCCTAACTCGATGGGTTACCGTAGGCGAATGCACCGCCCCAGCCACTCCGCCGCCCGGGCAGGAGCCTCGCTCGAGACGGCCGGCGTGGGTGCGACGCTACGCCTGACCGAGGTCGGGCTCGGCCGCGCGTCGCGGTTGCGCCTGGCCGAACTGGGCTTGCGGCCCGGAGCGCTGCTGACCGTCCTGGCCCGCACGGCGGGCGGCGGCCGGCTCGTGGGCATCGGCACGACGCGCCTCGCACTCGACCGGGCCACGGTGCGTCACCTGAGGGGCGACGCCGTCGAGGGCACTGCGTGACCGCCGTTCGTCCCGCCTCCGCGCGGCGTCCAAGCTCCGCGCCATCCTGCCACGCCGGCGCGGACGGTCCCGCGGCCGAGGCCGGGGCCGGGGTCGTCGCGCTGGTCGGCGCGCCGAACTCGGGCAAGTCCACCCTGTTCAACGCGCTCACCGGCGGCAGGCGGAGCGTCGGCAACTGGCCGGGCACCACCGTCGAGGTCGGCCGGGCCGGCTGGACGGTGGCCGGGTCGCCGGTCGAGCTTCTCGACCTCCCCGGCGCGTACAGCCTCGACCCGCAGTCGCCCGACGAGGAGCTGACCCGGCAACTGCTCGTGGACGCCCCTGAGTGCGAGCGGCCCGACCTGATTGTAGTGATCGCGGACGCCGCCCACCTCGCCCGCAGCCTCTACCTCGTCGCGCAGCTGCGCGAGGCAGGGCGGCGGCTCGTCGTCGCGCTGACGATGACCGACGTCGCCGAGCGGCGCGGGGTCAACGTCGACACCGCCGCACTCGGGGAGCAACTGGGCATCCCGGTGGTGGCGCTCGATCCGCGCCGGCGCGAGAACCTCGCTCGGCTGGACGCGGCAGTCGCGTCCGCGCTCGGCACGGAGGGACCCGCACCGCGGCCGATCAAGGGCGACGTCGACCGCGAAGACGAGCTCGCCGTCGCCGACGAGCGGTTCGCCTGGATCGACCGCGCCGTCACCGCCGGCAGCCGGACCTCCGCCGACGTCGAGCCGACTCGCACGGACAAGGTCGATCGGTGGATCACCGCGCGCGTGTTCGGCCCGTTGATCTTCCTGGCCGTCATGTGGGGCGTCTTCGAGCTAACCACGACCGTCGCGGTGCCGATCCAGGACGCACTCGGCTCCTTCTTCTCCGGCCCGGTCACCACCGCGGTCACCCGGCTGTGCCGCGCGGTCGGACTGGGCGGTAGCTGGGTGCAGTTGTTCCTCGCGGACGGCTTGGTCGCAGGCGTGGGCATGCTGCTGACCTTCGTCCCGCTGATGATCATTATGTTCACCCTGCTCGCGCTGCTCGAGGACTCCGGCTACATGGCCCGCGCGGCGGTCGTCACCGATCGGACGATGCGCGCGATAGGCCTGCCCGGCAAGGCATTCCTGCCGCTCGTGGTCGGCTTCGGGTGCAACGTGCCGGCGATCAGCGCAACCCGCATCCTGCCCAGCGCCCGGCACCGCACGATGACCGCGCTGCTGGTGCCCTTCACGTCGTGCAGCGCCCGGCTCACCGTCTACGTGCTGGTGGCCGCGACCTTCTTCCCCGCCCACGCCGGCACCGTCGTCTTCGGCATGTACCTGTTGTCGATCCTGATCATCGTCGCGGTCGGCCTGCTCATGCGGAACACGCTGTGGCGCACGGTGGGCGACGAGCCGCTCGTGCTCGACCTGCCCGCCTACCAGCGTCCGACCCTCCGACTGACCGCGTCGGTGACCTGGCTACGCGTCAAAGGCTTCCTGCGCACCGCGGGCGGGATCATCGTCGCCACGGTGACCGCGGTCTGGCTGCTGCAGGCGATCCCGGTGCGCGGCGGCGCGGCGTTCGGGCACGTCGCCTCGAACGACAGCCTGTTCGCGGCTCTCGCCCGGCTGATCGCGCCGGTGTTCGCGCCGCTCGGCTTCGGCGACTGGCACACCTCTAGCGCCCTGGTCGTGGGGTTCGTGGCCAAGGAGGCCGTGATCACCTCGTGGGCGCAAACTTACGCCGCGGCTGACCCGACCGCCGGGCAGTCGCCCGTCCAGCTGCAGCACCACATCGACGCCGCGTTCACCGCCTCGGCTGGCGGGGCGACCGCTGCCGCGGTGTTCGCCTTCCTGGTCTTCCTGCTCGCCTACACGCCGTGCGTCGCCACCGTCGCCGCCCAGTTGCGCGAGATCGGGGCCCGGTGGACGGCCTTCGGGATCGCGATGCAGCTCGGCGTGGCCTGGCTGCTGGGCGTCGCCGTCTTCCAGCTCGGGCGGCTGCTGTGACGACGGCCGATTCGCCGCTGCGCTCAGTACTCGCTGCGTTCACGGGCGGTGCCCGCTCCCGGGCGGACGTCGCCCGCGCGACGCGCTTGCGCCCGGACGTCGTCGACGCCGCGGTCGAGCATCTCGTGCGACTCGGCCGGCTGGAGGCGAAGGAGCTGTCGACGGGATGCCCGACCGGCGGCTGTGGCAGCTGCGCGTCCGGCGTGAACGAGGCGCCCGGCTGCGGCGCATCCGGTCCGTCGCCCCGGCGATCCGGCCCGGCGCTCGTCCAGCTCAGCGTGCGTCGCGAGCCGTGAGCTCCGGGCGTCTCGACACCGACCTGTGCCCGACGCCGCCTCGCCGCCGAACGGGCCGCGGCGGCGCGCCGTCGGCTCCACGCGGTCGGCGGATCCGTACGTGGTCATGTTGCTGTACGCCGCCAACGCTTCACGATCGCGGTCACGTCCGCGGAAGTGATGTGTGAGCCTCGCCGACGTTCACGATCGAGAGTTGATCGCGGGGATCAGATGGTGGTGCGTGGTGCGATCCAGCGATGGTCGAAGGAGACAACCTCAGCGGCGACCTCGAAGTCGGCGTCGTAGTGGATCACAGTGAGGCGATGCTCGCCGGCCAGCACCGCAGTGAGTAGATCGGCGATGCCGACCGCACGGTGTCGACCGCTGCGGGCAAGTTGCCGCTGCGCGTCGAAGGCGCGTTGCCAGTGTCTGTCCTCGGTGGGCAGATACTCGTAGGCGGCACGACGATCGGCCCACAGCTGTTCGTACTCGCTGGGGTTGCGCGCGCTGTAGAGCGCTTCGGCATCGAGCGTCGCGCAGGTGGCTACCACGCCTCCAGCGATCAACGGCATGAGCCGCTCGCGCACCAGCTGGTGCATCATCCGAGCGGCCGCGCTGGTATCGATCAGGTACTGCGCGATCAGCGCCACACGTCGACCCGCGCCTCAGGCTCGGCGAGTTCAGCCATCCCGCCGCCGGTCAACCACTCCACCTGCCGGGCCCGTGCCGCAGCTGCCGCGGCGTGCCGCAGCGCGGCCCGCACGGTGTCCGAAACTCCGCTGGTGTGCAGCTCCCGCTGCGCCGCCGAAAGCAGCTCGTCATCCAGCTCGATCAGTCGCTTCGTCACACCCGCACCGCCTATATAGTCAGAGCGTTCTGAGCATATACCCGGAGTGCGACCCAGCGTCGTCGCCCCCGCGCGCGGGGGTACCGCCGGCACGCACCGAGATCAAGCGACCCGGCCGTGCGGAAGCTATCGCGAACGCCCGTGTCGAGTTCGAACCGCCGCCCACCTCGACACAAGTTGCGTTCGGGCACGGGAGGCCCGGATTCGCGGTCATTCGCACCCCATCTGTCCGTCGTGACGTCCAGAACCGGGTGACGAAGCAGTGACAAGGACGGACGGCGTCCATTCGCGCAGGAGCTACCGCCCCGGCTGCACCTCTTCGGTGCTCGACTCGCGCCGAAGACAGGAAATAGAAGTACAGTTATTGCTATCTACTGTCGTTTCATTTCCGGTTAGGGGTGGGTGTTGGCACCGAAAACTCGCTCGTTCTCTCCACAAACCCGCGACGCCGCGCGGGTTCTCGGCACACAGATCGCGCTGGCACGGCGCGAACGCGGGTGGACCGCAGCCGAGCTCGCTGAGCGCACCGGCACCACCGTGCGCACCATCAGCAGCATCGAACGAGGCAGCACGACCGCCTCGGTCGGACTCGTGTTCGAAGCCGCGACCCTCCTCGGCGTCCCGCTCTTTGGCGTCGACGCGACCGAACGCGCCGTGCTGGCCCGCCGCGGGCGAGAACAGCTCGCGTTGCTCCCCAGCCGCGTGTACCACCCGCGCACCCCAGTCGATGACAACTTCTAACACGGCCAGCCGGACGAACCTGCCGCGCGAAGTCTTCGTATGGGTCTGGCTTCCTGGAGCCAGCGACCCCGTCGTCGCAGGCCGACTAGAAGCCCGCGGCGCGATTATCAGCTTCAACTACGGCCGCGGCTACCTCGACCGCGATGACGCCATCCCGATCTACCTGCCCGAACTTCCGCTGCGTCCCGGGCACATCGAACCACCCGACGGTCTCTCGATCGCGTCCAGCATCCGCGACGCCGGCCCCGACGCCTGGGGCCAACGCGTCATCCTCGCCAAGCTCAACGGCGGTCACCTCGACAAGAACAGCGACCCCGCCGACGTCGACCAGCTCACCTATCTGCTCGAATCCGGTTCGGACCGGATCGGCGCGCTGGACTTCCAGGCCCGCTCCGACATCTACGTGCCGAGGCTGGAGACAGCATCGCTTGCCGAACTGCAGAATGCGGCTGAGACCTTGGAGCGTGGCGACCCGCTGCCTGCGCCGATCGCCGAGGCGCTGCTGCGCGGGTCGTCGATCGGCGGAGCGCGCCCAAAGGTGCTGCTTAACGACCCTCAACCCAACGGCGCGCGGCACCTGATCGCCAAGCTGTCCTCGACGACCGACACCTACCCGGTCGTCAAGGCCGAAGGCGTCGCGATGGAGCTAGCCCGCCGGGCCGGTCTCTCCGTCGCGGGCACAGTAGTCATTCGCTCGGCCGGACGCGACGTCCTGCTCGTCGAACGCTTTGACCGCACCCCTGGCGACGGCCGGCGCATGATGGTCTCCGCACTCACACTGTTCGGGCTCGACGAGATGAACGCCCGCTACGCCACCTACCCCGAGCTCGCCGACATCATCCGCGCCCGCTTCACCGACCCTGCCGCAACCCTGCGGGAGTTGTTCGCCCGAATCGTGTTCAACGTCTGCGTCGGCAACATCGACGACCACGCCCGCAACCACGCCGCGTTCTGGGACGGGCGGCAACTGACCCTCACGCCCGCCTACGACATCTGCCCGCAGCCGCGCTCCGGTCAGGAAGCCGCACAGGCAATGGCCATCGGCCGCAACGGAGCACGCGTCAGCCAGCTGAAGGTGTGCGTCGACGCTGCCACGGATTACCTGCTCGACGACGCGCAGGCGCGCGAGATCGTCGACCGGACCGTCGACGTCATCGAGTCGCAATGGGACGACGCCGCCGACGCGGCACAGCTGACCGCCCTCGAGCGCAACCAGCTGTGGCACCGCCAGGTGCTCAATCCGTACGTGTCCTACGGCTACACCGCCTGAGGCCGGGCAACGGCGTCGACCGTGGTGTCGTAGACCGTGATGCGGCCGTGATGCGGGCCGTGAAACTGGCTGCGCACCGCGGTCGACACTGAAGTGGTGGATGACAGCACCCGTGCCGCGCAGCCGCCTCACGACGGTCGCCGCGACCGACGAGACGACCACGTCCAGGACCGGCCGGACGAAAGCAGCGCAACCGAGGAACAGCAAGTCACGGAGATCATCCACGGCACGTTCGCGCAGGTCGACGAATGGCGGCGTGCGCCTGTGTACCTCCCCGACGCCGGATCTCCGCTGCACGATGACGACGAGCAGTGGCCACCTCACCCGGTGTCCCAGCTCGTCAAGGTCGGGCTCCACGTAGCAGCCGAACACCTGTGGACCGTCGAGACGCTCATCTAGGCGCGCCAGTACCAGACGTTCGCGTTCCGCTCAGTCCTGCGTACCGCGCTCGTAGGCGCAACGCAGGCAGTCTGGCTTCTGCACCCCGACGACAGTGCAATTCGGATGCGACGAGCTCGCGTCCTGCTCGAGGAGGGATATCAACACCACTTGGCGTACCTGGACGAACTGACACAGGTCGACGACCCCGACGACACCACCCGCCGCAGCACCCAGCTGGTGCGGGGGGCCGTCCGCGAACGCCTTGATCAGATTCGACCCATCCGCGCCGAGGCCGGCGAGAAAGCGAAGTGGAGCGACACCCAGGCCATCAAAGAAGCTGCACAAGCGACCTTCCGCAACCAGCCGAACGCCGAGCAGCTCGTCATCGAAACCCTCCTCGAATGGAAAGCAGGTTCGGGAGCGGCACACGGGTTCGTCTGGTCGCTGCTGGGGTCCGCCGGCACGACGGGGCACGGGACGCCCGACCGCCACGGTCGCGTCGTCATCGAGGCCGACGGATCACTGCTGCGCGTCGCAAACGCCTACATGGTTGCCTTTCACACGGCCGCCCACGGCTGGGCGCTGCTCAACAAGCGCGGCTCGAAGTCGACCGGGTGAAGAACAGACTTCGATGAGGCAGCGGGGGTTGGTTTGAACCGCAGCGCACCTAGATGATGCAATGTTCGAACCCTTGAATTCCCCAGATTCCGGACCGTCCGAACGCGTTACGTCGGATTTCATAGTCAAGAATGGGTGACAGAGGAGTGACACGGGCGGCCTGCATCAGTGGCGTCGAAGCTGCAAGACCATGTATTCACTGGCTTTCTGGGTGGAGCTGAGGGGATTTGAACCCCTGACCCCCTCGATGCGAACGAGGTGCGCTACCGGACTGCGCCACAGCCCCTGATCGGGAACGGCCCGCGGAGGGCCGACGAGAAGGTTATCAGCCGCGCCGGGTCAGCTCGCGCGGCGCTGGCTGGCCGCCGGCGCGAGCTCCTCGTTGTAGAGGCCGGTGAGGTCGATGGTGTCCATGCTCATCAGCTCGACGTCGTCGTCGTCGATGCGCACGACCGACTCGGGCGCGGCCTCGAAGCGCCCGACCTCCTCGGTGGCGTCATAGCCGACCGGGCGGCGGGAGGCGGCGCGGATCTGCCGGTTCTCGCGGCGGGCGCGGTCGCGCAGCGCCTGGTTGCGCAGGAACCACACGTAGCCGGCGAAGCCGATGAGGAAGGGCGCCGCGAGGAACCACATCGCCCCGCCCATCACCAGCGCGGCGAGCGTGAAGACGACGCTGCCGCCGACCAGGATGCCGAGCGAGCGGCGGCGGCGGGCGAGCATCTGGGCGCGCGCCTCAGACAGTTCGGAGCGGTCGGGCGGGTACATCAGCGCCTCCTGGGCGGCGGGCACCGGGCGGCGGGCCGGAGCTGCGAGCTGGGCACGGTTCTGGCGGGGCACGTAGACCTCGGTCCGGGGTTCGTCGACGGTATCGGCCCGGCGGCCCAGCGCGCGCATGGCCCGGCCGAAGCCCTCGACCGAACGCTCGCGGCGGCGCTCGTCACTGCGGCGCAGCACCATCGGCACGACCACGATCAACCAGAGGACGGTGAGCACGACGACCGTCATGAACGGCGACAGCATCAGCGCACCTCCAGTCACACCAGTAACACGGTCAGGTGCTCAAGGTAGTGACGAGGGTCCGCGGTTGGCCGTACGTGCGACGGCGTGTCGAAAAGGAACCTAAACCTGAGGTTGAGAACCGTTTGAGGGTGGCCTCGGGTGGAGCGGCACGGAGTGGCGACCCGCCGGGATCCGCCCTCCCGCCGGGAGTGGTTGATCTCGTCGATGCCGGGCAACCACGCGAGGCGGGACGGTGGTGGGTCCCGACCCGCGTCGCGCAGCATCGTCGCGGGGTGCGCCTTCACCGACTCAGGGGCGGCGCCAGTGCGGCTCAGGCGGCAGCACGGGCAGGCGGGACACCATGCTGCGCCCGTAGAGCTCCTCGACGGTGACCGCGAACGCGAGGTGGTCGCGCCACGCGCCGTCGATGTCGAGGAACCGCTCGTAGTACCCCTCCTGCCGCAGCCCGAGCTTCTCCACCACCCGCAGGCTGGCCCGGTTCTCCGGGCGGATGTCGACCTCGACCCGATGCAGCCCCACCGGTCCGAAGCAGTGATCGATCACCAGCGCGAGCGCGGTCGGGGTGATGCTGCGTCCGGCCACCGCGCCGTCCACCCAGTAGCCGACCGTGCAGGAGCGCAGCACCCCGTGGACGACGTTCGAGACGTTGATCTGGCCGACCAGCCGCCCGCCGTAGACGATCATGAACGGCAGCATCGTGCCCTTGCGCCCGCTGGCCTTCAACGCCGAGTGCAGGGCCGGCCAGGCGGAGACGGCGTTGCGCTCCTCCCAGGAGATCGGCGAGGACGGCTCCCACGGCTCGAGCCAGTGCCGGTTGCGCAGCCGGATCTCGCTCCACACCCGGGCGTCGCGCAGCTTGGGGGCTCGCAGCTCGACCGGGCCGGCCGACGGCGTGGCCGGCCACCCCGGCACCCTCGTCATCGCGGCACCCTCGTCATCGCGGCGCCCGCCGAGAGTCGCTCACCGGTTGGCGAGCAGCAACGGCATGACCGTGACGGTCGAGCCGGCCGTGATCTCGGTGTCCTCCTCCGGGATGACCACCAGGCAGTTGGACAGCGCCAGCGAGGCCAGCAGGTGCGACCCCGCGCCGCCGGCGAACGAGACGCCGTAGCCGCCCCCGGCCTCGCGGTGCAGGACACCGCGCCGGTACTGGCGGACCCCGTGCGGGCTGCGAGCACCCTCCAGCGCCACCGCCTGGACGGTCGCCCGCTGGAGCTGCCGCTTGCCGAGCAGCTTGCGGATCGCCGGCCGGACGAACGCCTCGAACGAGACCAGGCTGCTGACCGGGTTGCCCGGCAGGCAGAAGATCGGGATGCCGTTGCCGAGGTGGCCGAACCCCTGCGGCTTGCCCGGCTGCATCGCCACCCGGGTGAACTCGACGGTCCCGAGTTCGGACAGCGCCTCCTTCACGACGTCGTAGGCGCCCATGCTGACGCCTCCGGTCGTGACCAGGACGTCGGCCCGCAGCAGCTGGCTCTCCAGGACGTCGAGCAGCTGGGCGTGGTCATCGGCGACGATGCCGATCCGGCGGGCGTCGGCCCCGGCGTCCTTGGCCGCGGCCGCGATCATGTAGCCGTTGGAGTCGATGACCTCGCCGAAGCCGGGCCGGTGCCCGACCTCGATCAGCTCGCTGCCGGTCGAGAGGACGATCACCCGGGGCCGTGGACGGACGGTCACCCGGTCGCGGCCGAGCGCGGCGAGCAGCGCGAGCTGCTGCGGCCCGAGCGCGGCGCCGGCCCCGAGCGCAGGGGCGCCGGCGGCGAGGTCCTCCCCCGCCCGCCGGATGCACTCGCCGGTACGTACCGGCCGGTGGATGCCCACCCGGGCCAGGCCACGGTCGGTGTCCTCGAGCGGGATCACGGCGTCGGCGCCGGCCGGGATCGGCGCGCCGGTCATGATCCGCATCGCCAGCCCGGGCCCCATGCCGGAGCGGGTCTTCGCGCCGGCGGCGACGTCACCGACCACCTGCAGGCGGGTCGGGTCGTCCAGTGACGCGTCGCGAGTGTCGATGGCGCGCACGGCGTAGCCGTCCATCGCCGAGTTGTCGAAGCTCGGCAGCGGGAAGTCGGCCCGCACGTCCTCGCCGAGCAGCAGCCCCTGCGCGTCCAGCAGGGTCAGCTCGATCGGCTCGAGGGCGCCGATGCCGGCGAGGACGATCGACAGGTGTTCGTCGACCGTCCGTAGGCGAGGGTCGTCGGCCACGAGCGTCTCTCCTCGGTTCCGGTGCGGTAGCGGGCGACCTCGTCCGGGGTTGGACTCAGTCGTCTGGGTCGTTCCCTGCGTCGTTCCCCGCGTCATAGTCCCGCAACCATGCCCGGAAGTCCGGTCCGATGTCGGGATGTCGGACGGCGAGCTGAACCACGGCCTTCACGTACTCGAGCCGATCGCCGGTGTCGTAGCGGCGGCCGCGGAACACGACGCCGTGCACCGGCGTACCGGCCTGGGCCAGTGCCTTCATCGCATCGGTCAGCTGGATCTCGCCGCCGCTGCCCGGCGTGGTGTCTCGCAGCGCGGCGAAGATCTCCGGCGGCAGGACGTAGCGGCCGATGATCGCCAGCGAGCTGGGCGCCTCGTCGGCCGGTGGCTTCTCGACCAGGTCGACGAGCCGGACGACATCGGCGTTCGGGTCGGCGCCGTCGGCCGGGACCACGCAGCCGTACTTGCTGATCTCGACCGGGCCGACATCGAGCAGGCCGATGACGACCCCGCCGTGCTCGGCGTAGACGTCGAGCATCGGGCCGAGCAGCGAGTCCCGGTCGTCGACGAGATCATCGGGCAGCAGCACGGCCAGCGGGTCCCCGGCCGCGAACTGCTCGCCGTGCGCGACCGCGTCGCCCAGCCCGCGCGGGTGCTTCTGCTCGACGAACTCGATGTCGGCCATGGAGGCGGCCCGCCGGATGAGTGCGAGCCCGCCGATGTCGCCCTTGGCGTCGAGCGCCGCCTCCAGGTCGTCGTCCGGGGTGAAGTAGTCGGCGATCGCCGGTTTGCCCGGGCCGACGACCAGCACGACGTCGCTGATGCCGACCGCGGCGGCCTCGGCGATGACCAGCTCGAGCGTCGGCGTGGTGACGATCGGCGCAAGCTCCTTCGGCACCGCCTTGGTGAACGGCAGGAACCGGGTGCCGCGTCCGGCGGCGGGGATCAGCGCCTTGCGCACACGGGGCCTGGTCATCCCCCGACTGTATCGGGGCCAGAATCGTTGTCGTGGACGGTGCCGAGCAGACCCGCGGGGTGAAGGACGAGCTCCGGGCCGAGGTCGGCGCGCGGCGCCGGATGCGGGCTCCGGACGAGCTCGAACGGGCGCGCGCGGCGATCCGGCAAACGGTGCTGGAGCGGGTCGGGAGCGTCGACTGCGTGGCCGCGTACGTGCCGCTGCGGAGCGAACCGGGTTCGCTGGAGCTGCTGGCCGAGCTGGGCAACCGGGGCGTGCGGGTGCTGGTGCCGCTGATGCGACCCGACCGCGACCTCGACTGGACGCACTGGTCGCCCGGGATGCCGGGCGAGCCGCTCGGGCCGGAGGCGATCAGGTCGGCCCCGCTCGTGCTGGTGCCCGCGCTCGCGGTCGCCCTCGACGGCACCCGCCTGGGCCGCGGCGGCGGTTCGTACGACCGGGCCCTGCGGCGGGCCGACCCGGCCGCGGTGGTCGCGGCGCTGGTGTTCGACGACGAGGTGCGGGCCGAGCTGCCGAGCGATCCGTGGGACGTTCCGGTTGCGGCGGCAGTCACGCCGTCCGGCTGGGCCGGCCTGGGCGGGAATGCAGATTTCCCTTCCCTGCGTTAGCACTCGTATTCTTGGAGTGCCAGCCCGGGCACGGGCGGGCCGATCGAGCACCTGACGTCAGCGGAGGACCCGCCCATGCCTACGTACCAGTACGCCTGCACGAACGCGGACTGTGGCAACCGGTTCGAGCTCGTCCAGTCGTTCACCGACCCGGCCGCGAGCGAGTGCCCGGTCTGCGACGAGCCGGTACGCAAGGTCTACGGCTCGGTCGGTGTCGTCTTCAAGGGCTCCGGCTTCTACCGCACGGACAGCCGTTCCGGGAACGGCAAGTCCGAGACGGTGGCCGCCTCGGCGCCTTCCTCCACGTCTTCTTCCTCGTCCGACTCGTCGTCGGGCAGCTCCTCCTCGTCCGACTCGTCGAGTTCGTCGAAGTCGTCCGGCTCGTCGTCCAGTTCGACCGGCTCCGGCGCCGGGTCGGGCAAGGTCGCGGCCTCGGCCTGAGCGGCCCTCCCCGGTCAACCGGGCCCTACACCCGGGCGCCGACCGTCGCCTCGCGGCCGTCCACAGGGGCCGCGGTCGTCCACAGATGTCGCGAGGAGCCCCCGCGGTTGCCCGGCGCGCTCCTAGCGTGGCGGCATGTTCGCAGCGCTGCGCCATCGGTTGCCCCGCCTCGGGCGGTTCCCCCGGCTGTGCGCGGTCGGCATCTGCCTGCTGCTGGCACTCAGCAGTGCGCTCGGCGACCGGGGCAGGACACCGGCCCAGGGTTCGGTGCCGGTGCTGGTCGCTGCGCGTGACCTGCCGGCCGGGCACACCCTGCGCGGGGCGGATGTCCGCATCGCCCGCTGGCCGCCGGGGTTGCGACCCTCGTCGGCTCGGGCTTCCCCGGCCGGCGTCGTCGGGCGCCGCCTGATCGCGCCGATCTCGGCCCGCGAGGCGGTCACGTCGAACCAGCTGCTCGGCCCGGGCCTCACGGCCAGGTTGCCCACCGGCCTGGTCGCGGCATCCGTCGGCGTCGACGACCCGCACGTCGCGGCGTTCGTCCACGCCGGGGGACACGTCGACCTGCTGGCCACATCGCGCCCGCCCGACGGGCTCGACTCGCCGGGCGCCCGACCACCCGCTGTGGTGACGGTCGCGCGGGCGCTGCTGGTGCTCGCCACCTTCGCCGGCGCGGACGGCACGAGCAGCGAAGTCGTGCTCGCCGTCGATCGGGCGACCGCGGTGGCAATTGTCCGTGACAGAGCGACGCAGGTGTTCACAGTGGTGACTAATCCGCCCTAGGCTCTCCGCCGGGACGGCGGACGTCGTCGGGTGTGGCTGAACAGTCGGAGGACGCGATGCTCAAGGGTTTCAAAGAGTTCATCATGCGCGGCAACCTCATCGAGCTTGCCGTCGCATTCGTCATCGGCGCGGCCTTCGCCAAGGTGGTGCAGGACTTCGTCGGGGCCATCGTCACGCCGCTGGTGAACTCACTGCCCGGTGCGAAGGTCAGCGGATTCGGCTTCGCCGTACGGCACGGCGACAAGTTCGTCGACAAGAACGGCGTCAACACCACCTTCATCAACCTGTCGACCGTCATCAACTCGCTGATCGTGTTCGTGGCGACGGCCGCGGTCGTCTACTTCGCGCTCGTCGTGCCGATGAACAAGGTGATGGCCCGGCGGGCCGCGAAGACGGCCAAGGGCGAGCCCGATCCGACACCCAAGCCCGAGGACGTCATCCTGCTCGAGCAGATCCGCGACCTGCTGGCCAAGCAGAGCGCCTGATCCGCTCACTCGTGGTGGGGCGGGCGCTCCCGTCGGTACCAGTCGTCGTCGCGCCCGCCCGGTTCGTCGCCCCAGCCCAGATCGGTCTCGTCCCGCGAGACATCGGGCAGCACCGGTTCGTCGTCCCCCACCCGGCCCGAACCCGGCCGGGCGGACGCCGGGCGGCGGGGCCGCGGGTCACCGGTCATGCCACCAGTGTGCCCGCCGCCGCTCGGAGTGCTTGGATCGAGGTAGGCGCACCCGCGCGGACGACGGAGGGCAGTCATGGTCGAACCGAGCCGGATCAGCGAGAAGGCCAGCGAACTCGCGACCCAGGTGGTGCACGCCGCCGGGCCGGCGATCGAGAAGGCCAGCGACCTGGCCGTCCACGCGGCGGAGGCGGCCGGGCCGGCGATCGAGAAGGCGAAGGAGGTCGCCGGCGAGTTGGTCGAGAAGGCGGCCCCGCTGGTCGAGAAGGCCAAGGAGGTCGCGGCCCAGGGCGTCAGCGCCGCGGCCGAGCAGATCGACAAGGCGACCGGCGGCAAGTACGCCGACCAGATCTCGAGCGTGTCGGCGAAGATCGAGGGCGCGCTCGACCGGGACAAGCCGGAGCCGGGTGACGGCTAGGGGTATCTAGGGGCAGTTGACCCACTCGTCGCTGCCGTCAGTGAAGACCTGCCGCTTCCAGATCGGCAGCCGGCTCTTCACCTCCTCGACCAGGCGGGCGCAGGCATCGAACGCCTCGCGCCGGTGCGCAGTCGCGACGGCGGCGACGAGGGCCACGTCGCCGACGGCGAGCACGCCCACGCGATGGCTGACCGCCAGCGCCAGCACGTCCGGCTCCGCGGCGAACTCGGCCGCGATGCCGGCCAGCACCTGCTCGGCGCTCGGGTGCCCCTGGTACTCGAGCTCGACGACCCCGCGGCCGTGATCGTGCTCGCGCACCACGCCACAGAAGACGACCCGCGCGCCAGCTCGCGGGTGATCGACCGCGGCCTCGTGCCGGCTCTCGTCGAGGGGCTGCTCGGAGATCGCGACGAGCCGGACGACCGGATCCACCTCACTGCCGTTCATACGCCGCCTCCGGGTCGGTGATCGCCGCCGCCGAGCTGGTCGACGGCATGGTCGAGCAGCGGCAGCAGCACGCCCAACCCGTCCCGAACCCCGCCCGGAGAACCGGGCAGCGTCACCACGAGCGAGGCGCCGATCGTGCCGGCCACGCCGCGCGAGAGCACCGACGTCGGCACGGTGTCCCGCGAAACCGCCCGCAGCGTCTCGGCGATCCCCGGGACCTCGCGTTCGAGCAACGGCCGGATCGCCTCGGGCGTGACGTCGGTCGGCGTCAGCCCCGTACCGCCGTTGGTCAGCACCGCCCGGGCGCCGGCGGCGAGCGCGTCGCGAACGGCCTGCCGGATCGCGTCCACGTCGTCCGGCACGATCCGGCGCAGCACGACGTCGTGCCCGGCCCCGGCCAGCGCCGCGGCCAGCACCTCGCCGCTGTCGTCGGCCCGCTCGCCGCGGGCCGAGCGGTTGGAGCAGGTGATCACGGCGGCCTTCATGCCGGCTCGCCGTCCGCCGTCCACTCCCCCGAGCGGCCACCCGACTTGGCGAGCAGCCGCACGTCGGTGAGCCGCGCACCCCGGTCGACCGCCTTGACCATGTCGTAGAGCGCGAGCCCGGCGACGACGACCGAGGTGAGCGCCTCCATCTCGACGCCGGTCCGGTCGGCCGTGCGCGTGGTGGCCACGATCTCGACCGTGTCGTCGGTGAGCTCGAGGTCGACGGTGACGCCGTGCAGGCCGACCGGGTGGCAGAGCGGGACGAGATCCGGCGTGCGCTTCGCGGCGGCGATGCCGGCGATGCGGGCCACGGCCAGCGCGTCGCCCTTCGGCAGGCCGTCCCGGCGCAGCAGGGCGATGACGGCCGCCGTGGTGACGAACCGGCCGGCCGCGCGCGCCTCGCGCACCGTGACGTCCTTCGCCAAGACGTCGACCATGCGGGCCGCGCCGGCCGCGTCCACGTGCGTCAACGCGGGTCCACCCGTCGTTTCCGTGCTCATGGCTTGTAACCCTAGTTGCGCGACCGTTCAGGCAACTTGCTGTCAGCGCACAAGCTGCGACTCAGCCCGCACCCATCTGGCTCTCAGCGGCTCTACGTTTCTCCCGGCCCGACACCCCGGTCGGACCGGAGCCGCAACCCAGGAGGTTGTAGTGAGCGCAGGAAGACGAGGACCGTGCGTCCTCGCGGCGGTCGGAGCAGCGGTAACCCTCACCGCGCTGGCCGTCCCGGCAGGGGCGACGCCGACATCCGGCACGTCGCCCGTGAAGAACCCTTACTCGCCCGCCTACGGCCACGCGTATCGCCACGGCGTGACGCCGACCATCGCCCAGCAGGCGAAGATGAACGGCTGGGCCAAGAAGCACGCCGCGGCGACCACGGCCGCGACCGGTCCGAAGACGCTGTCCTACGGCGGCGGCGTCGACGGTGTCGGCGTGCAGAGCGGGCACTCGAAGGTCTACCTCGTCTTCTACGGCACGCAGTGGGGCACCCAGACCACCACCAACGGCGTCAGCAGCTTCTCCGGCGACGCCAACCACGCGGCCGAGGCTGCGCAGAACATGTTCGAGGGCATCGGCACGAACAACGAGCGATGGTCGGCCGACCTGACGCAATGGTGCGACGGGCCCAACGTGGCCGCCGGCGCCACCAGCTGCCCGGCCAACGCGGCGTTCATCCCCTACCAGAGCGGCGGCGTGCTCTCCGGCGTCTGGTACGACAACTCGAAGGCCTCGCCGTCCGCGGCGACCGCCGCCCAGCTGGGCTCGGAGGCGGTCTCGGCCGCGTCCCACTTCGGCAACACCACCGCCGCGTCGAACCGGTACGCCTACTACGTCATCCTGTCGCCGCACGGCACCAACCCCGACAACTACCAGGGCCAGTACTGCGCATGGCACGACTACAACGGTGACGTCGGCGTCTCGTCCCCGTACGGCGACATCGCCTTCAGCAACCAGCCGTACAACATCGACTCCGGGGCCGGCTGCGGAGTCGGGTTCGTCAACGGCTCGACCAACGGCAAGCTGGACGGCTGGACGATGACGCTCGGCCACGAGTGGCACGAGATGATGTCCGACCAGAACCCGGCCGGCGGCTGGACGAATCACACCGGCAGCTCGTACAACGGCCAGGAGAACTCCGACGAGTGCGCCTGGATCGCGGCCGGCTCGACCGGCGGCGCCGCGAACATCACCTTCGCCACCGGCACGTTTGCCGAGCAGGCGTCGTGGTCGAACGACACCAACAGCTGCGCGATCAGCCACGCGATCGTCGGCGGCGGCGGGACGGGCAACACCGTCACCGTCACAAACCCGGGGTCCCAGACCGGCACCGTCGGCACGGCCAAGAGCCTGCAGATCTCGGCCACCGACTCGGGCGGCGCGGCGCTGACGTACAGCGCCACCGGGCTGCCCACCGGCCTGTCGATCAACGCGTCCACCGGCCTCGTCTCGGGCACGCCGTCCACGGCCGGCACGTTCAGCCCGACGGTCACGGCGAAGGACAGCACCGGCGCGAGCGGCTCGGCCTCGTTCAGCTGGACGATCGGCACCAGCGGTGGCGGCGGCTGCAGCGGCCAGAAGATCCTCAACCCGGGCTTCGAGTCGGGCGCCGCGAGCTGGTCGCAGACCAGCGGCGTCATCAACACCGACGGCGCGCACGCGCACGCCGGTAGCGGCTACGCCTGGCTGGACGGGTACGGCAGGTCACACACCGACACGCTGTCGCAGGCCGTCACCATCCCGGCCGGTTGCACCGCGACGCTGACGTACTACCTCTCGATCACCACCAGCGAGACCACGACCACCACCGCATACGACAAGCTGACGGTCTCGGCCAACGGCACCAAGGTGCAGTCGTACTCGAACCTGAACAAGGGCGCCTACGCCAAGCGTTCGGTCAACCTGTCCGGCTACGCCGGACAGACGGTGACGATCAAGTGGACCGGCGTCGAGGACTACTCGCTCGCCACGTCCTTCTTCGTCGACGACACCGCGTTGACCCTCGGCTAGACCGGCGAAGTGAGCGGCTGCGGGCCGTCGGGTTCTCCCCGGCGGCCCGCGGTCATCTCCGGGGAGTTCGGCCCGCCCGCGTTCACGTCCCCTACCTCACCTCCGCGTGAAGTGGATGACCGGGCGCGGCCGCAACTGGCCGTCGAGGTAGGTGTCGACGTGCTCGTCGCAGAACGCGACGAGCCCGGCGATCGGCAGCAGTTGGCGGGTCGGGAAGTCGTAGGCCCAGGCGAGATTCGGGCGGGCTCGACGTGGTCGGCGCCGATCGGCGGCGCGGGGTAGTCACGGTCGTCGGGAACGGCGTTCGTGCCGACAGCCTGCCGCCACCCGCTTCGCCCGTCGAGTGGACCGCTCCGGCATGATGGACCGACCATGCACCGGAGTCCCTGGCTGAGCCGCATCGCGCTCGCACTCGGCGCCGTGGTCGTTCTGGTGGCGGCCGTCATCGTGATCGTCAAGAGCGGGAAGCGGGACACCCCGCCGGCGCCGAAGATCGCCGGGGTCGCGTCGGACAAGCAGGTGAAGATCCCCGTCGGTGGTGGGGTGAAGCTGGCCGCCGAGGTCGTCACGCCGCTCGGCACGGGCAAGTTCCCGCTCGTCGTGATGCCGACCGCGTTCGGGTCGCCGCTCACGCAGTACCACGGGCTCGTCGGCGTGCTCGCCCGCGACGGGTACGAGATCGTCACCTACCGGCAACGGGGTTTCGGCGAGTCCGGCGGCGAGGTCGACTTCGCCGCGCCGCCGACCCAGCGGGACGTCAGCAAGGTCATCGACTGGGCGGTGGGGCACCTGCCGGTCGACGCCGCGCACATCGGCATGTTCGGCACGTCCTACGGCGCCGGGGTGTCGCTGCTCGGCGCCGCCCGCGATTCCCGCATCAAGGCCGTCGTCGCGACCAGCACCTGGGCCGACTTCGCCGGTGTCTTCGACACCAACCACACCACGAGCCTGTACTCCCTCGGCCTGCTGCTCGGCACGGCGGCCAGCAAGGGCCGGCCGAGCGCCGAACTGAAGCAGCTGAAGGCGTCCGCCACCGCGCCGGCCGAGACGAGCGAAGCCCTGATCACCTCGATGTCGCGCACCCGGTCGGTCGACCGGATGCTGCCCGAGCTCAACGCCCACCACCCCGCGATCATGCTGGCCAACGCCTACTCCGACTCGATCCTGCCGCCGCTCTCGCTCATCAGCTTCTTCGACAAGCTGACCGGTCCGAAGCGGCTGCAGCTCGCGCCGGGCGACCACGGCACCCCCGAGGCTGCCGGCCTGCTCGGGCAGCCGAACGCCACCATCGACACCGCGCACAAGTGGCTCGACCACTACCTGAAGGGCACCGCGAACGGCATCGACTCCCAGCCGCCGGTGCAGCTCGTGGACTCCATCACCCACCAGGTGCACGCGTTCGACCGGTGGCCGAGCGCGGAGACGACGCTGGCGCTCGGCCACCCGAATTCGAGCGGCAACGCCAAGACCGGCCCGACCGAGACGTGGCAGGCCGACCTCGGCGCCGGTGCCGACACGTCCGCCGACAGCGGGACGCCGACCTACCAACCGCCGTACCGGCCGGCCGCGATCAAGCTGTCGGACGTCGACGCCACCAATGCGATGACGTGGACGGCGGCGCCCGTCGACCGCGACACCGTCGTCGCCGGCCTGCCGAAGCTGTCGCTGAACATCTCGTCCGCGGTCGGGACGGCGACGCTGTTCGCCTACCTGTACGACGTCGACGCCGATGGTCAGGCGAACCTGATGAGCGTCACGCCGTACACGGTCACCGATGCGCGCTCGGCGAAGAACATCTCGTTCTCGCTCTCGCCGGTCGGCTGGACTGTGCGGTCGGGGCACCGGCTCGCGCTGGTCATGGACACCGTCGACCCTCGGTGGCGCTCGGTCAGCGTGCCCGGCAGCAAGCTCACGATCAGCTCGTCCGCGGCCGCCCCGGCCCGGCTTTCGGTTCCGATCCAGCCCTGACCGGCCGGTAGGCTGGCAGCGGCATACCCCGCCCTCGTAGCTCAGGGGATAGAGCGCCGGACTCCTAAGCCGGGCGTCGCAGGTTCGAATCCTGCCGGGGGCACCGAGCGTGACCTCGCCCCGAGCCGCATTCGATCATGTGCGTGTGTTTCTCAGCGGATGCGTGCACGATGCGCATGTGACGAGCCTGCGTGTCGACGGCCTGGTCCGCCGGTTCGGCCGCGTCCGCGCGCTGGACGGGCTCACGTTCGAGGTCCCGTCCGGGCAGCTGGTCGGCTTCCTCGGCCCGAACGGGGCCGGCAAGACGACGACGATGCGGGCCGTGTTCGGGCTGACCGAGCTCGAGGCCGGCACGCTGACCTGGGACGGCCGGGCGATCGGCGCCGAGCAGCGCCGCCGGTTCGGGTACATGCCGGAAGAACGCGGCCTGTACCCGTCGATGCACCTGGCCGAGCAGGTCGAGTACTTCGGCCGGCTCCACGGCCTGAGCGCGCCCGACGCCCGCGCCGCGACGGCGGGCTGGCTCGCCCGCCTCGGCCTCGAGGAGCGCGCCGGGACGAAGGTCGAGTCGCTGTCGCACGGCAACCAGCAGCGAGCCCAGCTGGCCGCCGCGCTCGTGCACGAGCCGGAGCTGCTGATCCTGGACGAGCCGCTGGCCGGCCTCGATCCGAGCGGCATCGACGCCGTGATGGCGGTGCTGCGCGAGCGGGTGCGGGCCGGCTGCGGCGTGCTGCTCTCCAGCCACCAGCTCGACCTCGTCGAGGACCTCTGCGAGTCGGTGGTGATCATCGACCACGGACGCCTCGTCGCGCAGGGAAGTGTCGACGAGCTCGCGACCAGCGGGCCACAGCAACTGCGCATCCGCATCGACGGCAGCGCCGACGCGGCCTGGGCGAGCGCCCTGCCCGGCGTGACGGTCCTCGGGGTCGATGCCGGCACGGTGCGGTTGCAACTGGACGAGGGCGGTGACCGGCAACGAGTGCTCGCCGCCGCGATGGCGGCCGGGCCGGTCAGCGAATTCGGCGTGCTCCGGCGCCGCCTCTCCGAGGTCTTCCGCGAGGCGACGGCGTGACCGGCGTCGAGCAGCTCTGGGCCACCACCCGGCTGATCGCCGCCCGGGAGATCCGGCAACGGTTGCGGGGACGCGCGTTCCGCGTGGCCACCGCCGTCGTCGTGCTCGGCGTCGCCGCCGCGATCATCATCCCGACGATCGTGGGCACGAAGTCGCCGTCGCCGCGCCAGGTCGGTGTGGTCGGGCCGCTGAGCACGGCCCAGCGGGCCGCGATCGCGACCGCGGCGCACGACGTCGGCCTCGCCGCCCGGTTGCACAGCTCGGCGACGCGTTCGGCGGCGGTGCAGGAACTGCAGTCCGGGCGGTTCGACCTGGTCATCGTCGACGGCCGGTCCGTCCTCGTGGACAAGACCATCGCCGCCGACGACACCTCGGGCACCGCCATCCTCGCCCACGCCATCGCCGGGGCGCTCGGCACGCAGGCCGCGATCGCCCGGGCCCGGCTGACGCCCGGTCAGCTGGCCGCGCTGCGGGGCGCCCGCCCCGTCCCGATCACCGCGCTGCACCCGGCGCCGACGGCGAAGCCGGTCGACCAGGCGGCGGCGACGGTCGCGCTGATCGTGCTGTTCATCCTGCTGTCGCAGTACCTCACCTGGACCCTCATCGGCGTGATGGAGGAGAAGTCGAACCGGGTCGTCGAGGTGCTGCTCGCCACGGTCCGCCCGGTCCAGCTGCTCACCGGCAAGCTCGCGGGGATCGCCGCGACGGTGTTCCTGCAGGCCGGGCTCATCGTCGCGGTCGCCCTCGGCTGCGCCGCGTCGGTCGGGTCGGACGTGCTGCACGGCTCGTCGCCGCTCGTGCTGGGCAGCACGCTGTTGTGGCTGTTCCTCGGCTACGCCTTCCTCAGCTGGGTCTACGCCGCCGCCGGCTCGCTGGTCGAGCGGCAGGATCAGGTGCAGAGCCTCGCCGTTCCGCTGATCATCCCGATCGTGGTCGGGTACGTGACGGCCATCTCGGCGATCAGCGCCAAGCAGGCGTCGGGCTTCCTCGACGCGCTCGCTTACCTGCCACCGACGGCACCGTTCGCCATGCCGGCGCTGGTCGCCCTGCACGAGGTCAGCTGGTGGCAGTTCGCCCTGTCGGGCCTGGTCAGCGTCGCCGGCACGATCGCGATGGCGCGCCTGGCGGCGACGATCTACCGGCGGGCGGTGCTGCGGACGGGTGGCCGCGTGCGCCTGCGCGAGGTGCTCGGCCGGGGCCGCAGCGTGGCCACCTGACGATCAGACCACGGCGGTCATCCGGATCGACACGAGCACTCCCGGCACTTGCACACCGAGCTTTGCGACATAGCGGGCCGGCCCGGCCGACGGGAACCAGCGCGCGTACTCCTCGTTCAGGCCGGCGAAGTCGGCGGGCCGCGCGAGCAGCACGCCGACCTCGACGACGTCGGCCAGTCCTGCGCCCCCGGCCCGCAGGATGGCCTCGCAGTTCTGCAGCGCCTGCCGCACCTGATCCTGGATGGTGTTCCCGGCCAGCAGACCGGTGCCCGGGTCGACACCGACCGTCCCCGAGACGATCAGCAGCGGTCCGCCCTTCACCGCCTGGCTGTAGAGCGGCGAACCGGGAGCGTGCTCCGTCGTGATGATCTGTCGCGACATGATTGGCCGTCCTTTCGGGGCTGTACGAGTTCCGCGCTGTTCCAGTCGAGCGCCGGCGCCACGTGCGCGGCATCGCGGCGCAGCCGGGGAGCGTGGCGCCGATCGATCGGCACGAACAGCACGGTGACCGGTCCATTCCCGTCGTGCCCGGCCGTCGCGACCGCCGGCCACCCCCGCGCCCGCAAGCGCGCGGCGGCGTCCGGGGCGGTGGTCGTGATGGTCACCCCGAGCCTCCCCGGCGTCAGGCGATCCCCGGCTGCGAGCCCGGCGAGCACCCCGATCCCGACGCCGACCGCGTAGGCGACGACGCTGAGCGGGTCACCGAGATTCGTCACGACCTGGGTGATCGCCGTGATCTGCAGGACCGCGCCGGTCGCGCCGAGCGCCATCGCGCCGAGCCGGTGGCCGCGCGCCGCGATCACCATGCGCCACTGCCACATCCCGACCTCGGTCACGACCAGGACGACGATCAGGGCCGCCCGGACGAGCGCAGCCATGAGCCTCTCCTCGTGCGGTCCGCTCAGGCGCGGATGACGTCGATGGCGACCGGGACCGGACTCGTGACGCTGTCGCGCACCGGCGAGAACCGGGCCAGGCCCGACAGCTCGGCGAACTGGGCGTCGTCGAAGTCGCCCTTCGCCGTGACGGTGACGCGCATCTGCTGGAACCCGGCCCGGACGGTGTCGTCGAGGCCCAGGAACCCGCGCAGGTCCACGTCACCGTGGACGGTGCACTCGAGCGCGTCCAGCGCGATACCGCGGGCGGCGGCGTGATAGGCGATCGTGCCGGTGACGCAGGCCGCGAGCGCGTGCAGCAGGTACTCCCCCGCGTTCGGTGCCTGGTTGCGGCCCAGCAGCACGAACGGCTCGTCGGACTCCACGGTGAACGGCTCGGTGCGAGTGGTGTCCTCCTGCCCGACGCCGAAGAAGCTCTTGATGGTCGTGCGGCTGTGACCGCCGTCGATCCATTCGGTGCCCGCGCGGAACTGGAACTGGGCGAGGGCCGGGTCGGCGGCGACGGCCGCGACGGTGGCGCCGAGACGTTCGACGTCGACGCCGTTGACGGTGGTGGCTTGCATGGACGAGCTCCTTGTTCGGTGGGACCGGGACGCTTCCTGGCCCGGGATTGTTAGCACGATCGGTCGTGCCATAACGGACCGTACGACCGATCGTGCTAACTTGTCAAACATGATTGACCCGACGCCGCAGCACCGCCGTCGACCGCGCCAGCCGAGGGCTGACGGGGAGCGCACGCGGGCCGCGATCCTGCGCGCCGCCGCGTCTCTCGCCACGGTCCAGGGCTTGGAGGGCCTGTCCATCGGTAACCTCGCCGCCGCGATCGGCATCAGCAAGAGCGGGCTGTACGCGCACTTCGGCTCGAAGGAAGAACTCCAGCTGGCCACCGTGGCCGAGGCGCAACGCATCCTGGACGAGGAGGTCATCCAGCCCGCGCTCGCGGCCGCCCCCGGGGTGGCGCAGCTGGTGGGGGCCTGCGACGCCTTTCTCAGCTACGTGGGCCGACGCGTCTTCCCGGGCGGTTGCTTCTTCGCCGCCACGTCATTGGAGATGGGCGCACGTCCCGGGCCGGTGAAGGATCGGCTCGCCGCGATCCAGTCCGATTTCACCGCGCTGCTGAGCACGTTCGCCGCCCGGGCTCAGCAGCAGCACGAACTGCCCGACACCGAGGACCCGGACCGGCTCGCCTTCGAGTTGCACGCCATCCTGCTCGGCGCCGACCTCAAGTTCATCCTGAACGACGACGCCGCCGTACTCGAGTTGGCCCGCCAGGTCGTCCGTGACCGGCTGGGCCTGTCGGCACGGCCGGCCGGTCGCCGGCCCGGGCGACGGAAGGCCGCGGCGGCCGGCTGAGCGCTGGCCCGAGAGGGCTGGACCGGGCGGGGAAGATGGTCAGATGGTGCAGATCGTGGCCTTTGACGTGAACGAGACCCTGCTCGACCTGGGTGCCCTCGACGAACCGTTCACCGAACTCCTCGGCGACGCGTCCCTGCGTCCGCAGTGGTTCGCCCACATGCTCCAACTGGCCTTCGTGGGCGGGCTCACGGACCGGTACGTCGATTTCGGCACCGCTCAGCGGGCGGCGCTGCACATGGTCGCCGAACGGCAGGGACGCTCGCTCACCGACGACCAGGTCGAGGGGGTCGTCGACCACATGAGCCACCTGCCACCCCACCCCGAGGTGCCCGACGCGCTCGCGGCGCTGGCGGCGACGAAGTTGACGGTGGTGGCGCTGACGAACTCGACGCTGCCGGTCGCCGAGGCGCAGCTGAGCAACGCCGGCATCCGCCAGCACTTCGATCACGTGTTCTCCGCGGACGCGGTCGCGCATCTGAAGCCGGCGCCCCAGCCGTACCACGCCGTCGCCCGGGCCGTCGAGGTCACACCCGCGGACGTCCGGCTGGTCGCCGCGCACTCCTGGGACGTCAGCGGCGCACTCGCCGCCGGCTGCCGGGCGGCGTTCGTCCGGCGCCCGGGCATGGTCCTGAGCCCGATCGGCCCGCGCCCGGACATCATCGGCACGGACATCGCGGACACCGTTGCCCAGATCATCCGCACCGACACCTGACCGGCGTCGAGCGGTCAGCCGGCGGCCCCCGCGCGGCGGCGCCGCCACACCAGCAGACCCGCAACCGCCGCCGCGGCCAACCCGACGGATGGCAGCCCGAGCCACAGCCAGGCACCCGCGCCGCGGTGGTCGCGCCCGGGCGGCGCGGCGCGGGCCCGGCTCACCGGCGACCGGACCGGCGTGGCGGGTGGATCGACGACGCCGGCGATGCGATCGCTGTCCGCGGCGCGGATCGCCGGGGAACCGGTCACCGAGCCGAGGAACAGGCTGGCCAGGCTGGTGACCCGCAGCTGCCCTGACGGGATGGTGCCGATCCGCACCGGGGCCCGCCGGCGCACCGTCGCGCCCGGCTGCACCCGCACCGTCCAGCTGGCCGTGCGGTGCACCACCGTCGCCGCCCGGACCCGGCCGTAACGGGCGTACTGCGGCACCTCGAGCACGAGCCGCCCGGTGACCGGCGCCGTGCCTGCGTTCACCACCGTCGCGACGTAGGCGACCGACGTCTTGTCCCGCACCTGCGAGACACCGTCGGAGACGCTGATCGAGAGCCTGGTCGCGGCCGGCGCCGCCGCGGCCGGGACCGCCGAGAGGAACCCGGCGACCGCGACCGCGGCGACGATCCTGAGCAACGCCACCGATCAGCTCACGCGGCGCCGACGGCGGACACCGAGCAGGCTCAGCAGCCCACCGGCCCCCAGCAGCAGCCCGCCGAGGACGAGCGTCGCCCGCGTATCCGCACCGGTCGCGGCCGGGCTCCCGCTACCGCTGTGGGCCGCGGCCGGAACCGGGTTGGCCGTGCACAGCGGGTCGGTGGACGCACACGTCTCGGCCGCCGGCTCGCCCGTCTGCTGCAGGAAGTTGGCCAGTTGGTGGTCGCCCTGCTCGTCGTAGCTCTTGACCTTGACCGCGTACGTCACCCGCACCGTCTGGCCGGCGCCGAGCGTGCCGGTGACCTCGAACGAACCGCCGGACAGGTCCGAGGCCGTCAGGGCGGCGGCACTCGCGGCCGGCCCCGAGACCAGCGTGGCGTCATCGAGCACACCGGCCATGTGGTCGGTGTAGTCGACGGGGTACGCGCCCTTGCCGGTGTTGTAGAACGTCAGCGTGTAGGTCAGGGTGTCGCCCGGCTCGACCTGGCTGAAGTTCTGCGGGTCGACCGTCTTGCTGACCGCCAGATCCCCGATCGGGTTGCTGGTGCAGTCCGGCAGCTGGGCATCGGCCGGCTGGCAGTCCGGGGACGTCGGCGCCGGGTCGGTCGGCTTCTGCAGGAAGTTGGCCAGGATCGAGTCGCCCTGGTCGAGGTCGTCGATCTTGAGCACGTAGGTGACGGTCACCGTCTGGCCAGCGGCGAGCGTGCCGGTGACGGCCGAGCGGTGGTCCGGGCCGAACGGCGTCGCCGTCAGCGCCGGATCGGACGCCGTCGGCTGGTCGGCCACCGTCGCGTCATCGACGGCCTGGCTGATGTCGTCGACCCGGTCGACCGTCCCGTCCGCGGTGCCCTGGTTGCGGAAGTGCAGCGTGTAGGTCAGCGACTGCCCGGGCACGACCGGGCTGCCGCTGGCCGGGTCGACCGTCTTCCACGACACGACGTCCGGCATCGGGTTGTGCGTGCACAGCGGGTCGTCCGGGCTGCATGTCGACGGCGGGTCCTCGCCGGACGGGGTGACGAAGTTGTTCGCTTCGTCGTTGCCGCGCTGACCCTCCGGCTTGATCGTCACCTGGTAGGTCACCGTGTAGGTGGCGTCCACCGGCACCGTCCCGGTCACCTCGAACGCCGCGTCGGCGATCGCGCTGACGGTCAGGTCGGTGCTGGAGGCGGCCGGCGACGTCGTGACCGTAGCGTCGTCGAGGACGTCGGCGAGATGGTCGACGTAGTCGATCGAGCCGGTCGCCGCGCCCACGTTGTGGAACGTCAGCGTGTAGGTCAGGACGTCACCGGCGTGCACCGTCGAGCCGGATGCCGGGTCCACCGTCTTCGAGGGGACGATCTCCGGCACCGGGTTGTGCGTGCACATCGGGTCGTCCGCGGCGCACTGCGCCGGCGGCTGGGTCCCGGTGGGCACCAGGAAGTTGTCCAGCTGGTTGTCGCCCCGCCGGCCGTCCGGCTTGACGGTCACCTTCACCGTCACGGTGTAGGTAGTGGTGGCCGGCACCGTCCCGGTGACCTCGAACCTGCCGTTCGTGACCGCCCCGATCGTCAGGGCCGGGTTCGAGGCGGTCGGGCCGTCGGTGATGGTGGCGTCGTCCAGCACCTTCGACAGGTCGTCGGTGTAGTCGATGTCACCGGCGCCCTGCCCGCTGTTGGCGAAGGTCAGCGTGTACGTGAGCACCTGCCCGGCGACCACGGTCGTGCCGTCGGCCGGGTCGACCGACTTGCTCGGCGTGATGAGCGCTGCCGGGACGGAGACCGTGTCGCAGTGCCGGTCGGTGCCCTGCTTCGGCACGCAGGCCGTGTTCACCATGACGGTGGTGCCGTTGCCGTTGTACGTGACCGAGTAGGTGATCGTGACCGACTGGCCGGCGGCGAGCGGGCCGGACCAGCTGAGCTGGGCGCCGACGACCGTCGGCGTGCCCGGGAGCGTCGCGGTCGCGTCGCCGTTGTACGTGGCGTCGTCGAGCACGTCGGAGAGGTCGTCGGTCACCGCCGCCGGGTCCTGCGCGGTGTAGTCGGTCCCGCCGTCGTTGGTGACGACCACGACGTAGGTGACGGGGTCACCCGGCGCCGGTCGATCGGTGGTCGACGCGGTCTTGACGATCGTCAGGTGCGGGATCGCATGGACGACGCAATTGTCGGCCGCCAGGCAGTCGTTCGGCGCGTCCTCGCCGGGCTTGGCGACGTAGTTGAGCAGGTTGTGGTCGCCCTGCTGCGCGTACGGCTTCACCGTCACCCGGTACGTGACGGTGTAGGTGGCCCCGGCCGGGATGGTCCCGCCGATCGGCAACTCGTCGTTGCTCACCGCGCCGACGGTGACGTCCGGGTTCGACGCCGCGGCGGCGGTGGTGATGGTCGCATCGTCGAGGACGCCGGCGAGGTGGTCGATGTAGTCGAGGTCGCCGGTGGCCGCGCCGGTGTTCTGGAAGGTCAGCGTGTAGGAGATGACGTCGCCGGACGCGACGTTCGCGCCGTCCACCGGGTCGGACGTCTTGGTCACCGAGACCTGCGGGATCTTGTGCTCGGTGCACAGCGGGTCGCCGCTGACGCAGGACGTCGGCGGCGTCGAACCGGTCGGGAACAGGAAGTTGACCATGTCGTTGTCACCGCGCTGGCCGTCCGGGCCGACGGTCACCCCGTAGGTGACCGTGTAGGTCGCGCCGGCCGGCACGCCGCCGGTGACGGTGAACGCGCCGTTGCTGATCGCGCTCACCGTCAGGTTGCTGCTCGACGCCGTCGGTGCAGTGGTCACCGCGCCGTCGTCGAGCACCTGAGTGAGATCGTCGGTGTAGTCGGTCGCCGCCGTGCCCTTCCCGACGTTCTGGAAGGTCAGCGTGTACGTGACCGCCTGGCCGGCGACCACCGTCGTCCCATCGGCCGGGTCGCTGGCCTTGCTCACCTTGAGGTCGGGCACCTGCACGACGGCACCGCAGTCCGCATCGGTGGAGGCCGCCGCACAGTTCGAGGGCGTGCCGGGCGGCGTGACCACGCGGTTGAACATCGAGTGATCGCCGGAGTCCGGATCGTTGACGACCGCCGTGTAGGTGATCGTCGCGGTCGCGTTCGCCGCCAGCGGGCCGGACCAGGAGATGACGTTCGTCCCCGCGTCGTAGGACGCCGTCCCGGTCGAGGCCGTCAGGCTCGCCGCGTTGTAGGTCGCATCGGCGAGCACGTCCGTGATGTCGTCACTGAAGGCCGCCGGATCGGACGCGAGGTAGTCCATCGTCCCGGTGTTCTGGACGGTGATCGTGTAGGTGACCGTGGTGCCTGGTCGGGCTGGATCCGGCGCCCCGGTCTTGGCGAGGTGCAGCATGCACTGGGCCGCGGACGGGGTGACGTTGAAGATCGCCGGCCCGCTCGAGTTGCCGGCCGGCGCGTCCGTGATCGCACCGGCGGTGGTGACGGCGTTCGCGGTGTTGGAGACCGGGACGGTCGTCAAGCACGGGACGGGATCGAGCGTGGTCTCGTAGCAGACCTGGACCGGGTCCCCGACCCAGCTCGCCCGCACCTTGGACGCGTTGACGGCCGCGGTGTTGTTCACCGCAGCCAGGTTCACCTGGGCGGTCAGTTTCGCGGTGTTCCCGGTGACCGGGAGCGAGGAGATGTCGATGGACTGGGCGCCGCTGGCTGGGAACGGCACGTTCGTCCAGCCCGGCAGCGCCGTGCCGTCCACCCCGAACAGCGTGAGCGTCGCCCCGTCATAGTCTGAGGCGCTCAGGCCGGGAAGCGACACCGTGCCCCAGCTGTCGATGTGGCCGGGCTGCCCGTCGCAGTAGTAGACGGAGGGGTCGAGAGCGACCGTCTGCGACGCCGACGCACACGGTGCGCCGGTGACCGCATTGAAGACGCTGATCTGCGCCGCGTTGCCGTTCGAAGCCAGGCAGCCGGGCAGGTTCGCCAGCGGTCGCACGGTGTAGCTCTGCGCATCCGGCGGATGCGTCCCGAACGCGGCGCACGGCTGGACCTTGCCACCGGCGAGGCCCTGGGCGAAGTCGTAGCAGTCGACCACGTCGGAGTGTCCGGTGTAGTACTTGGTGCCGAGCAGCGCGCCGGTCCCGTAACCCTGATTGGTGGCGGAGGAGAAGGCGTAGGACGTCAGACTCCACGGGTTGGGAATCGCATTTCCCGCCGGGTCGAAGCAGAGACCCTGCCGCACAGCGCACGCGCCCAGGACGGTACCGCCGGAGGACAGCACCGGAAACACCTCGCTGGAGTATCCGTCGGCCGTCCCGAGCGGCTTGGGGTAGGTGGGGCAGACGGCGTTCGTGGCGGTATCGAAGCAGGTGAGGAAATCGGGCTGGGGAGCGGCCGTCCCGCCCAGGTAGCTGGCAAAGACGTATCGGCCGAAAGTGTCGACCTCCACGCTGCCGCCGGTGAGGGGGTTGATCACGGTCGCGTCGGCGACGTGGACAGAACCGCACGCCGCGCTGCCGTTGAAGCAGAGCAGATCACCATCGTGGCTCAGGTAGTAGTAGTTGCCGTTAGCTGCAGCGATGCCGTCGCCGTTGAGATTCGCGTTGGTGCCGACAATCGCGGCGGTGCTAGTCGTACCCAACTGGGCGAATCCACAGCTGCGGAGCGTGTTGAGGTCAAGGCACTGCACGCCCACGGGGTAGGAGGCACCCACCGCGGCAACCGCCTCGACCGGCCAGTACAGCTTGCCGTTCACGATGAGTGAGCCGTTGACGCTGGCGGTGGTGTACGCGCCAGCTGCGCCGGTTCCGAGGGGGGTGCCCACTGTCGGGTTCACGTAGCTCGAGTACGCCGGCCACCCCGGGCACACCTGATTCGAAAGGGTCGCGCAGAACACGACCGTGCTCGACGGGTTGTGGTGGAAGACGGTGTAGATGTTGCCGCCGAAGCCCTCGACCGAGTAGCCGTCGCCGCCGGGCGTGTTGAAGTTGACCGCCGAGGCGCTGAAGTTCGGTGACTGCGTGGCGGTCGCCCCGCTCAGCACGGTGCCGTTCACGGTGACCGTCGAGCCGGCGACGCCGCCCGCGAGGTTCGGCGGCGTCTGCAACGAGTTCGCGACGTAGGTCTGGCCGCTGGCGATCGGGTCGGTCATCCCGACCGTGGCATCGGCGCCGGTCGTGTTCTTGTAGTTCAGCGCCCACTTGATCGTGTCGCCGGGCCGCGCCGTGCCCTGCGCGCCACTGGCCGAGTCCGCCGACGACCCGGTGCGGACGTTGGTGCCGGTCTTGGTGAAGGTCGACGCCGCGGTCGTTCCGGCCCGGGCGGCGCCGCTGGTGACCACGGACGCGCTGGCCAGGGCGGCCACGAACGCGACCACGCTGCCGATCGCCGTCCAGCGGCGGGACCGCGGTCCGGCCTGACGGTGGCGCGCCACGTGCCGGGTCCGGCGCGCAGACGGCATGGGCAGATGGCGGAGCGGCACGGAGCCTCCAAGTGTCGTCGAACCAGGACTTGCGATTCCCCACACCCAGTCCCCGTGCCCGGCGTCTTGGCCGGCCCCCTCTGGATCGAGACGAACAGAGCCTTTACGTCGCTGTGGATCACCGCCACTCGAGATCACGAATTTCATCAGGCAGTTCATCAGGGGTGCGGACCCCGTCAGCTCCGGGTGAAAAGCGCAGATGCCCGGCCATACCGGCAGGTACGCTGACCCGTGACGGCCGAGTGACGGCGCCGTGGGCGCGACCTCTCATCAGTGGGTTAGGTTGACGCTCCGTGCGACGCTCGACTACGGAACGTCGCCGAAACGCCAGGACGAACCATGGCCTGGGCGCAGCGGAGGTGGGGCAGCGGTGGGCGGCTGTGAGGTGGGGCAGCGTCCGGATGCCGATGCGACGGTGATCCACAGCGGCCGGCCGCGGCTGGCCACCCCGCTCATCGAGCGCGCCCGGCTCCTCGACCGGCTCGACCATCAGCGGCCGCTCTCGGTGCTGCGCGCACCGCCCGCGTTCGGCAAGACGACCCTCGCCGCGCAGTGGCTGCGCGGACGGGCCCGGCCGACGAAGATCGCCGCCTGGCTGCGAGCACCGGTCACCGATGACGCCGACGTATTCTGGCCGGCGGCGCTCCGATCGCTCGTCGGGGCCGGCCTGTCCATCCCGGCCGAAGCCGCCCGCGCGACGCCCAGGGCGACGCTCGACCGGGCCCTGCGACAGGTCGGACCGCCGGTGCTGCTGGTCATCGACGATCTCGACAACGTGACCGACCCGCGGGTCGACGACGAGTTGCTCCAGTTGCTGCGCGACGCCCCGCGACTGCGGCTGCTGATCACGCTGCACGGCGGCCCGCGGCTCCGGGCCGGTCCGATCACCGACCTGGACGTCACCACCATCGCCGCGGGCGACCTCCTCTTCACGAGCGAGGAGACGGCCCGGCTCGCCGCGGCCCTCATGCCGTCCGCACCGGCGATCGTCCCCGAGACGGTCTACCGCGAGTGCGGCGGCTGGCCCGCCCTCACCCGGGCGGCGCTGCTCGGGATCGCCGACGGCCGCCCGCCGGTGCGTGAGGCCGACGTGGTCAGCGTGGTGGACGAGATCGCCGAGGAGTTCCTGCAGGATCGCCTCAGCCGCGAGCCGGCCGCATCGGAGCTGCTCGACTTCGCGGCCCTGACCTCCGCCGCGGAGCAACTGGACCGCACCGTCGTCGAGGCGCTGACGGGCGATCCGGCGGCGGAGTCCTACCTGCGGGAATGGGCCCGCGCGGGCGTGCTCCTGGTCGATCGGCACCACGGTGAACCGGTCTATCGCTGGCCGGCCGTGGCCCGCCGCATCTTCTCGACCGAGCTCCGCCGCCGGCACCCCGAGCGCGTCGCGCGGCTGCACCGCCGGCTCGCAGAGGTGTACCTGCGCGACCATCCGGAGTGGGCGATCGCGCATGCCGTCCGGGCGCAGGACTGGGCGTCGGCCGTTCGGATCATCGACGCGGCCTGGCGCACCCTGCTCGTCGAGCACCGCCCGCAGCTGTACGACGCGATCACGGCCACACCGGTCGAGCACCTGCGGACCAGCCGGCGGGCGCTGGCGATGCGGGACGTGATGCTCCAGGTCCCCACCGAGAAGATGCTCACCACCAACGTCCTGCCGGCCGACGCGGTCGCCCTGGAGGCGCTCAGCCGATCCGCCGACGCGCCGGAACAACTCGAGACTGCCCTCGCTGTTCTCGTGGCCTTCCGCAACTGCGCCTCGGTCGAGGACGCCCGGACCGTCGGCCTCCGCGTGCTCGCCTTCGCCCGCGCGACGCGGGCCGCGCATCCGGCGGCGGTCACGAGGCTGTTCCCCGGCGTCCTCGCCCAGGTCGGCGCGGCGCTGCTGGCGGCCGGTGATCGCGGAGGCGCCCTCGACCCGTACCGCGAGGCCTACCGGCGGGCCGCCGAGGCCTCGTTCGACTACATCGCGCGTGATGCGGCCAGCAAGCTCGCCTTCGTCCACGCGCTCGACGGCGATCTGCGCCGGGCGACGTTGTGGCTGCAGCGCTACGACGCGGCGCCGGCCACCTCGAGCTGGCTGAGCAGCTACTTCGAGCCCGCCGTCGCTACGGCACAACTGCTCACCGCGCTCGATCGATTGCGGATCCGCGACGCAGTCGCGGCCGGCTTCCGGGCCGCGCCGCCGCTGTTCCCGGAGCGGTTCCGCGGCCTGTACCTCTACGGACGCGCGTTGCTCGCCCTGCACGACGGGACCGCCGCCGACCTGCTGGATGAGCTCGACGAGATCGATGCCGAGCAGCGCGAAACCGCGACCGGCGGGCGGAACGAGGGTGCGCTGCTGGCCGCGGCCAAGGCCGACCTGCTCCTCGCTCTCGGACGGGGCAATCAGGCCCGGGGCGTCCTGTTCGGCGAGCACCGCGAGCATCCCGCCCTTCGGGTCGGCCAGGCCCGCTTCGCCCTTCTCACCGGCGATCACGCCGGCGCGCTGCGCTACGCGAACGATCCGCAGTGGGAGCGCCGGGCCGGCGTGCGCAGCCGCCAGGAGCTCACCCTCATCCACGCGGTCGCCGCCCACCGGTGCGGCGACCCCGTCACGGCGACCCACAGCCTGGGCCGGGTCGCGGACGCGGCTCGGGCGACCGGGGCCGTGCGGCCGCTCGTGACGGTCCCGCGCTCCGACCTGCGGGAGATGGCCCGCGCGGTGCCGAGCGCCGCCGACCTGCTCGCCGCCGGACCAGTGGCGGAGCAGCCCGACGTGTTTCCGGAGAGCGTCCCGTTCGTGACCCTCACCCAGCGCGAGCGGTTGGTCCTCGCGAAGCTGGCGGCCGGACTCACGCTGCAGCAGACCGCGGACGCCCTCGTCGTCTCGTACAACACGATCCGCACCCAGCAGGCCAGCATCTATCGCAAGCTCGGCGTCGATGCCCGGGCCGACGCGGTGGCGCGGGCCTGGCAGTGGGGCCTGCTCTAGCGCGGGCCTTCTACAGTCGGCCCGGTGAGCAAGGAGCTCGGACGCAAGGCGATCGCCACGAACCGCCGGGCCCGGCACCTGTACGTGGTGCTCGACACCGTCGAGGCCGGCATCGCCCTGGTCGGCAACGAGGTGAAGAGCCTGCGGCTGCGCCGGGCGTCCCTGGTCGACGCCTTCGCCACGGTGGACGACGGCGAGGTCTGGCTGCACAACCTGTACATCGCCGAGTACGCCATGGGCAGCTGGACGAACCACGCCGTGCGCCGCAAGCGCAAACTGCTGCTGCACCGCGCCGAGATCCTGAAGTGGGAACTGCGCGTGCGCGACAGCGGGCTGTCGATGGTCCCGCTCGCCCTGTACTTCAGCGACGGGCGGGTGAAGGTCGAGCTCGCGCTCGTCAAGGGCAAGAAGACGTGGGATCGGCGCCACGACCTCGCCGAGCGGGACGCCCGGCGCGAGATCGAGCGGGCGCTGTCCGACCATCTCAAGGGGCGGCGCTGAGCAACGGCACGAAGGCGAGCAGTGCGACCGCCTGCACGCCGGCGATGAACGCGATCGCGCTGTCGATCGACCGGTCGTAGAGGAGACCGATCAGGGTCGCGCCGACCAGCCACGCCAGCCCGTAGATCGCGGTGAAGGTGCCGTAGCCCACGCCCCGGCGCTCGCGTGGCACCAGGTCGGCCACGGCGGCCCGCATCGTCGACTCGTGCATTCCCATCACCACACCCCACAGCGCGGCGCCCAGCCAGACCAGCGGCACCGACGTGGAGAACGACCAGAACGGCACGGCCGCGCCCAGGACCGGTAGGACGATCAACCCGCGCAACCCCACCCGGTCGTACACGGCCCCGGACGCCAGTGCGGCCACCGCGGCCAGCCCCATCGCGACCGCGTACATGATCGGGATCTGGGCGGCGGACACGACGTGCCGGTGCTGCAGGTGGTAGCCGAGCAGCGCGAAGGTGGCGAAGCCGGTCAGGGTGAGCGCCGTGAAGGTCGCGTACTGCCAGTAGACCCGGCTGAAACCCCGCAGTCCGATCGGCTTCGCCTGCAGCGCGTGCGCGGTCGGGTCGTACGCCCCCGGCCGCGGCACCTGGCGCCGCAGGTAGCCGAGGGTCAGCATCGCGAGCGCGCCCGGCACGGCCAGCACCGCGAAGCCGGTCGCGTAACTGTGCCGGGCGGCGAGGATGGCGGCGACGACGAGCGGTCCGATCAGGGCCCCGGTCTGGTCGAGGGCCTCGTGCACCGCGAACACCCGCCCCCGGCCGAGGTCGACGCCGGCCTCGGCGAGCATCGTGTCCCGGGCCGGGGTGCGGACGGCCTTGCCGAACCGCTCGCCGACGATGAAGACGCACGCCAACCACAGCGGCCCGGCGACCGCGAGCAGTGGCACGGAGACCATCGTGATCGCGTAGCCGGTGATCGAGATGGCCCAGTGCCGGCCCGTCCGGTCGGACAGCCGCCCGGTGAACAGCCGGAACACGAGCGCGACGGCCTCGCCGACCCCCGTGATCACACCGACCAGCGCGGCCGAGGCGCCGAACGTGGCCACGTAGGGGCCGATGATGCTGCGGGCGCCCTCGTAGACGAAATCACCGAGGCCGCTGACGAGCCCGAACACCAGGACGAAGCGCATCGGCCCGATCCGGTTCGGGCCGGCCGCGCGCTCGCTCACACCGGAATCCTGGCACGGGCGGCCCGATGTACGGTCGCTACGAGTGACCAGGGCGCCCGGCGGGAAGGATCTCGGCGAGCAGTGCGCCGACCCGGTCGCGGATCTCGTCGCGGACCTCGCGTACGACGTCGATTCCCTGCCCGGCCGGGTCAGTCAGGTCCCAGTCCTCGTACCGCTTGCCCGGGAAGATCGGGCAGGTGTCGCCGCACCCCATCGTGATCACGACGTCGGAGTCCTGCACCGCCCCGACGGTGAGGATCTTCGGCTGCTCGGCGGTGATGTCGATGCCGACCTCGGCCATCGCCTCGACGGCGACCGGGTTGATGGCGTCGCCCGGGGCCGAGCCGGCCGACCGGACCTCGACCCGCGCGCCGGCGAGGTGCCGCAGCCAGCCCTGGGCCATCTGGGACCGCCCGGCGTTGTGGACGCAGACGAACAGCACGCTCGGCCTAGCGGACACGGCCAGCACCTCTCTCGATGGCGTTCGCGCCGTGCGGGACGACGACGTCGTCGGTGGCCGCGGCGATGTCGGGGTACAGCAGGCGGACGATCCCGACGCCGACCAGCAGGCCGACCAGCTGGGCGCCGATGAACGCCGGGACGGAGGCCGGCGCGATGCCGGCGAAGGTGTCGGAGAACATCCGGGGCACGTCGGCGGCGATGTTGGCGAAGAACGTGCTGGACGTGAAGAAGTAGCCGGCGGCCACGACGGCGCCGACGGCCGGTGCGGCGAGTGAGCCCCGGTGCGTGCGGGCGAGCGCGAAGATCAGCACGATCAACACGGCTGTGGCGACCAGCTCGCTGACGAAGTGCGCGCCGGTGGCCCGGTGCTTGCCCGAGAAGCCCTGTGGAGTGTCGAACATGACGTTGGACAGCAGCGCGCCCCCGATGCCGCCGGCGAGTTGCGCGGCCGAGTACAGGCCGACCTCGGCGAGCGGCAGGCCGTGCCCCGCCGCTCGGCCGAGCAGCCAGTCGGCCGCGGAGACGAGCGGGTTGAAGTGGGCGCCGGAGATCGGCCCGAGCATCAGGATCAGCGCGGTGAGCGCGAGGCCGGTTGCGATGGCGTTCTCGAGGAGCTGCAACCCGAGATCGCCGTGCGGCGAGAGCTGCACGACCGCGATGCCGGACCCGATCACGGCCGCCAGCAGCAGGCCGGTGCCGAGGAACTCGGCGAACAGCCGGCGGAGCAGCGGCGGAGCAGACAGCGCGTCGGTCACGACGTCATCTTGACCCACGACGAACGCTCAGTCAAAATTGAGGCAATGGATGTTGAGGTGACAGCGGAGCGGCGGCGCCGGGCGGCGCTGCACGCGGCCCTGTCCGACCCGGCGCGGTTGGCGATCACCGACACGCTCGTGCTGGGCGACGCCTCGCCGTCCGAGCTGCAGCAGGCGTTGGGCCTCCCGTCCAACCTGCTCGCGCATCACCTCAAGGTGCTCGAGTCGGCCGGCGTGCTGACGCGGCACCGCTCCGAAGCCGATCGGCGGCGCAGCTACCTGCGCCTGGTGCCGGCGGCCCTGGATTCGCTCGCACCGTCCCCCCCGCGCCGGGTCGGGCGGGTGGTGTTCGTCTGTACCCGGGCTTCGGCCCGTTCGCAGCTGGCCAGCTCCCTCTGGCGCCGGGTCAGCACCATCCCGTCCGTCGCCGCCGGCACCCACCCGGCCGACCGCATCGATGCGGGCGCCGTCCTGGCGGCGCACCGGCATGCACTGCCGCTTGCGCGCCGCCGCCCCCGCCATCTGGACGACGTGCGGACGCAGGCGGCCGATCTGGTCATCACCGTCTGCGACCGCGCCCACGAGGAGCTCGGCGCTCGCCCCGACCTGCACTGGTCGGTGCCCGATCCGGTCGCCGTCGGGACGGCGTCCGCCTTCGACGCTGCCCTGGACGAGCTCAGCCGCCGGGTCGCCGACCTGGCCCCGCGCCTCGTCTCCTGACCCACGCTCGAGCGCAGCCGCCCGAGTGCCGGCCCGGGCACCAGGACCCGGACCGACCGGCGCGCCGCCTCGGTCGCAGGGGTCCTTCTGCCCATCGGAACGGCCCGCCGAGCACCCCAGACTTGAGGTGGCGCAGTGTGCGGTGCCACCACGACGGGAAGCCGAGGGCCGGATGAACGAGCGGCGGAGGACATCGATCCGGCAGTGGACCATCGCGGTCCTCACGCTGCTGCTCGCCGCTGCCGGACTCGCCGCCTGCACCAGCGACAACGCGGACAACGCCACCGGCAACAACGTGTCGGTGGTGCCCGCCGCGATCAGCCCCGACCGGGCCGGCCTCGTCGTCGGGACCGGGCCGGTCAAGGTGGAGGTCTACACCGACTTCCTCTGCCCGATCTGCCGCGAGTTCGAAAGCAGTGCTCGCAAGGAGTTGCAGCTACTGCTGCTCGACAAGCAGATCACGCTGGTCTACCGGCCGGTGGCGATCCTCGACCGCGCGTCCACCAACCTGTACTCGACCCGCTCCGCGAACGGCGCCGGGTGCGCATCCGACGAGGGGAAGCTCCTCGAGTACGCCACGGTGCTGTTCGACAACCAGCCGGCCGAGGGCGGCGCCGGGCCGAGCGACAACCTGCTCGTCGCGCTCGCCGGCCAGGCCGGCATCACCGGGACGCCCTTCGACCAGTGCGTCCGAACCGGCCGCTACGTGAAGTGGGTCCAGCAGATCACCGGCGCGATGACGGCGAACGGCGTGGACGGCACGCCGACCGTGATCGTCGACGGCAAGCGGCTCGAACGACCCACCGGCGACCGCCTCCTCGCGGCCGTCAACGCCGCCGCGGCGGGCTGACGCCGGCCGATGACGGTGCGCGCCGAGCCCTCCCCCGGCGGACGTCCCGGCCCGGCCCGCCTCGTCGGCGCCCTGCTCGCGCTCGCCTTCACCGCGGCGTTGATCGTCGGCCTGGGACCGGTCACGGGTTGGGCGGCCACGCCGGCGTCGGGCCCGGAGACGCCGGTGACCCTCACCCTCTTCTGGGGCGACGGCTGCCCGAAGTGCGAGGCCGAGCGCGACTTCCTCTCGAAGCTGCAGGGCGAGCACCCCGGCCTGACGATCGAGCAGTTCGAGGTCTGGAACAACACCGGCAACCGGACCCGCTACGAGGCCGCCGTCCGCCGTTTCGGCGTCGACGCGTCGGCGGTGCCGGCCACGATCGTCGACGACCGGCTGTGGATCGGCTTCACCGACGCCATCCGGGACGACGTCCGGAGCACGGTCGAGACCGCGCTGCGGGGCGGGACCGTCCCGACCGGGGTCTACGGGCGGACCGGCTCCGGAACCTGCCAGCCCACCGACGAGATCTGCACCGCCGGCACCAAGGACACCGCCGAGGTCGACGTCCCGTTCGTCGGCCGGGTGAACGTCGGCGACCAGTCCCTCGTGGTCTCGACGCTGGTGATCGGCTTCGTCGACGGCATCAACCCGTGCTCGCTGTGGGTGATCTCCATCCTGCTCGCGATCGTCATCCGCACCGGGTCCCGCCGCCGTGTCCTGGCCATCGGCTCGGCGTTCCTCGTCGTCACCGCGGGCATGTACGCCCTCTACATGGCCGGCATGTACTCGGCGTTGAGCGTGATCAGCTACCTGGACGCCGTCCAGCTCGGTGTCGGGATCATCGCCGGCATCGCCGGGATCATCGCCGTGAAGGACTACTTCTGGTACAAGCGCGGCGTCTCGCTCACCATCCCCGAAGGCCGCAAACCCGGAATCTACAAGCGCGTCCGCGCCGTCGCCGGCTCGAAGAGCCTGCTGCTCGCTCTCGGGGCGACGATCCTGCTGGCGGTGGCGGTGTCGCTGATCGAGACGCCGTGCACGGCCGGCTTCCCGCTGCTGTGGACGGGGCTGCTCGCGAGTCACCACGTCGGGCTCCTCGGCTCGGCGATCCTGTTCCTGCTCTACATGATCCCGTTCCTGCTCGACGAGCTGTTCGTCTTCGGCGTCGCGGTCTTCACCATGCGGGCCACCAAGCTGCAGGAGAAGCACGGCCGGCTGCTCAAGCTGGTGGCCGGGACGATCATGATCGCGCTCGCCGGCACGATGATCTTCGTGCCCGGCACCATGGAGGACGTGCTCGGCGCCACGCTCGTGTTCACCGTCGCGATCGTCGTCGCGCTCGGGGTGCACGCGATCACCGTGCAGTGGGGCCGGCACCGCGGGCACCATCCGCACGCGCACCCGACCCCGGCCGGCTGACCCGCCCGGGACCTATCGGCCCGGCCGCTCGTCCTGTAATGTTCGCGTGAAGTTTTCGGTGGCGGGGGCCGGCCGAGGAGTAGTGCGATGCCCGAGTCCCCGGGGCCGAGTGACGGGCCCGCCACGTACGTCCCGCCCGCCTACGACCCCCGCTCGGCCGCGTACCTGGTCCCGCGGCCGGAGAACGCGGTGCATCCGATGGGCATCGTGCTGTCGGCCCGCCCCGCGCGGCGGCCCGGTCGTTCGATCGCCGCCACCGTGATCGTCGCCGCCGTCGCGGTCGCCGGCTGGGTGCTGTTCGCCCCCGGCTCGCAGGACTCCAAGGGGTCGACGGAGCGGCCGCTCGCGTCGGGGTCCTCGTTCGCGTTCCCCGAGCCGACCCTGGCCCCGCCCGGGCCCGGCGGGCGGCTCGGCGTGCTGCTCGAGACCATCGCGATCCAGGACCGGGACTTCCCGGCCGACTACACCGTGCAATTGGCGCCCGCCGGTGACCAGGTGCACGGCCAGGCCACCCTGGACAACTGCAACTACCGGTTCACCACCGAGGCGCATCGCGTGGCCCGCCGGGAGTACATGGTCATCGACGCCTCCGGACGCAACACCGGCGTGGGCAACGAACTGGTGGCCTACGACAGTGCGGCCCAGGCGGCCAGGGCCGTCGCGCAGTGGCACCAGGCCGCCGCCGGGTGCCCGCGCGGGCCGGTGCGGTCGGCCGGCACGGTTGCGGTGGTGCGGGTCAGCCGCAACGAGATCCGGCTCGCCGCGCTGCCCAATGCCACCAACGCCCTCACTGTCGAGTCGGCCACGGTCACCGGGAAGGGCCGCGCCTACACAATCGTCGTGCTCCAGGTCCGCGGCCGCATCCTCGATGCGATCTTCGTCGTGGACACGAACCGCCCGACGAGTCACGACGTCGACAACGCCGTGCGGATGGCCGCGCTCGCCGGCCGGCGGTTGGCCGCGAGCGGCTGACCCCCGTCGCGATCCTCGACGGCGTCAGGCCGGCGACACGGACCCGTCGAGCCGCGCGTGCAGCGACGCCTCGGTGTTGGCGACGACGATCGCCACCCGGACCCGGTTGGCCAGCTCGACGACGTCCTGGTTGCGGGACAGGAACTCGGCCGTGAACGCCGCGATGCCGCAGTCGAGAGCCCGCTGCGCGAGCAGCTGGATCAGGGCCGTCGCGAGTCCGCGGTTGCGCCACTGCGGGTCGATGGCGACCGCGATCTCGGCCGTGGCGGCGCCGTCGCCGTCCGGTTCCGGGAGCCGCGAGTACCGGGCGACCGCGATGCCCCGGCCGCCGGAGCGCGCGACCAGCGCGAACCGGTCGCGGTAGTCGAGGTTCGTCAGCCGCTCGAGGGCCGCCCGGCTCGTCGGGGGCGCGCCGCCCATGAACCGGTTCCGCAGATCGGCCGGGTCGGCCGTCCGGATCGCCCGGGCCAGCTCCGGTCGGTCGGACGGCAGGATCGGCCGGACCCAGACCCGGACGCCGTCGTCGAGCGTCACGTAGGTCTCGTACGCGGCCGGGTAGCCCGGCGGCGGGTTCCTGACGCGTGACATCGACTCCTCCGGCGTGACCGCGGCGGTCACTGGCTGTTCCCTACGACGTTCGCCGCCCGCCGGTCGAGGGGCCAGAGGCGAAGGTCGGCCGGTCCGGCGGATCGGACCCAGGACCGAGGACCTCCCGGGCCGCCCCGGACGTTGGCCTCTGGCGCGGCCCGAGGCCGCGGCGCACGGTTCGGTCATGGCCCGCCGCACCCGGCGCCGGGCGGCCGTCGGCGCCGCCACGGTGCTGGCATTCGCCGTGGCCGCAGCGTGCGGCGGCGGCGCCGGCCCGACCCCGGTCCTGCATCACCTCAGCCGGACGATCGACTACCTGCCCGGCGTCGCGGCCGACGTCTTCCTGCCCGCGGTCCCGGCGGCCTCGGCGGCGGTCGTCGTGCTCGTTCCCGGCGGCAGTTGGCGCACCGCGGACCGCACCGGCCTGCGCCCGCTCGCCGACTCCCTGGCCGGCCGCGGGATGGTCGTGGTGGATGCGACCTACCGCGCCGCCGACAGTGGCGCGCGGTTCCCCCGCCCGGTGCAGGACATCGTCTGCGCCGTCGACTTCGCGGCCGCCCGGGCCGAGGCGGCCGGGGTGAAGCCGCGGACGGTCGTCCTCGTCGGGCACTCCTCGGGGGCGCAGCTCGCGTCGCTGGCCGCGCTGAACCCGGCGTCGTTCCGCAGCGGCTGCCCGTACCCGGCCGCCCGGATCGACGGCTTCGTGGGGCTCGCCGGACCGTACGACATCCATCAGTGGGCCGACGTGGCCGCGCCGATCTTCGCGAAGCCGGCCATCGACGATCCGGGCCCGTGGGCGGCGGCCGATCCACTGGCGCTGGTCGCCGAAGGTACGGGCAAGGACCGGCTGTCGATCCTGCTCGTCCACGGGGAGGCGGACCGCGACGTGCTGCCCGGGTCCAGCGTGTCCTTCGACACGCTGCTCCGGCGGGCCGGTTACACCGTCCGGCTGACGCTCGTCCCCGGCGCCGACCACCCGGCCGTCTACCAGCCGACCGTGGTGACGGCGATCCTCACCCGCTGGATCGGTTCCCTTCCTGCGGGACGCTGAGCCGCGGGACGCCGCCGAGGCCGAGGTTGTAGCGGACGTGGTCGGCGTACTCGGCCAGCTTGTCCCACAGGGCGGCGTGGGCCGGCCACGGGATGGGCTCGTCGCCGTCGAGCCAGCTCTCGCCGAAGGTGATCCAGACGAGGGTCCAGTCGGCCGCCAGCGCCCACCGGCCCTGGCTCCACTCGATCAGGTTGCGCCGGATCTGGAAGGCCAGGCGCGGCGCGTCCGGGAAGGTCGTCACGGTCTGGACGATCCACACGCGGAAGTCGTGGGACATGAGGTCGAGTTCGAAGTCGCGCAGCACGGCCGGATCGACCAGCACCGTCGCGACGTTCTCGTGACCGCGTCCACTCACTCGCCAATTATCCCGAAGGCGGGCAAGTCACCGCCAGTGCTCGACGCCCGCCGGTCGTCCCGCGGCCGGATGTCGAAGCGCGCCCCGACCCGGATGACGGGCGCCCAGACCGCCGGCCGGCACCGGCCGCCCTCCTTCGCGGCGTAGAGGGCGGCGTCGGCTCGCTGCAGCAGCGTCTGCCCCGACTCGCCCTCGGCAGTCAGTGAGCAGACCCCGGCGCTGACGGCCGGCGCGAAGCCGTCCGCCGCCAACTCGGCGAAGGCGGCCGCCACTCGCTCGGCGAACCGGAGCGCCTGCGCGGTGTCGGCGCCGGGCAGCGCCGCGGTGAACTCCTCGCCGCCGAAGCGGCCGGCGAGATCCTCCTCGCGCGATTGCGCCCGCAGGATCGCGCCGAAGCGCCGCAGCACCTCATCACCGAACAGGTGCCCGTGCTCGTCGTTGACCCGCTTGAAGTGGTCGAGGTCGAACATGACGAGGCTGAACGGCCGGTGCCGGACGGCGGCCGCGGCCGCCATCGCATCGAGCCGCGGGTTGAACGCGCGCCGGTTGTGCAGGCCGGTCAGCGGGTCGACCTCGGCCGCCTCGGCGAGGGCGGTCCGCAGGCGGCGCTCGCGGTTCGTCATCGCGGTGACCACGAACGCGATCAACCCGACGGCGCTCATCACCCCGTCGAAGGTGTCGAGCCGCAGGATGTGGGTTTCGTTGAGCGCGAGGCCGGTCGCCAGCGATGCGGCGCACGCGAGGTAGACGGTCACCACCACGCGCGTCGAGCAGAAGTAGGCGGCGAAGACGATCGCCCAGAGATAGAACAGCGGGGCGCTCCCCAGCGGATCCGACCGGGCGATCAGCCCGCCGAGGACGGCCACGCTCCACAGCACCACCACCTCGAGGAGCCGCCGGGACGGACGCCGGACGGCGGCCAGCACCAGCCCGGTCGCGGCCAGGACTCCGGACACGATGGCTTCGGCCCGCTTCGATTCCGGCGTCGACTGGGTCGTCCACACGCCGGACAGGCAGACGAGTGCACCGAACAGATGCATCGAGACCAGCACCCGCCGCATGAGCCGCGGCGGGTCGGCCGCGGCCTGCTCCGCGTGATGGCGCTCCGGTCCCCTCACACCCCCAGGATCGGCACCCGGCGCGGCGAACTGAGTCGTGGTCCGCGCGCGGTTCGCCGTGCCGACGCCCGGCAGCGCTGGCACGATGCCGACAAGACCGCGCGGCACCCTCGCCCCGGTCGCTGGAGGTGTCCGGGTGACCAGCGTCCTCGTCCGCGCCGACCGTCTCGCCCTGCCGCCCGGCGGCCGCCCGTTCACCGCGATCTCGCGGGACGGGACGCTCATCTCGGCTGCGGCGTTCGGACCCGAGGGCGCACCGACGATCGTCCTGGCTCACGGCATCACGCAGCACCGGCGGGCCTGGGCCTACCAGGTGCACGACCTGGCCGACCGGCACCGCGTCGTCGTGTACGACCAGCGGGGTCATGGCCGCAGCGGGCGGCCCCGGCAGCCGAGCCGGTTCACCCCGGAGGCGCTCGGCGAGGACCTGCAGGCCGTGCTGCAGCGGTGCCTGCCGGACGGCGAGCGGGCGATCCTCGCCGGCCACTCGCTCGGCGGCATCGCGATCATGGCGTGGGCCGGCGGGCACCCGGACGAGGTCCGGCGCCGGATCGCGGCGGCCGCGCTGGTGAACACCGCGCCCGGCGGCATCGTCGATCACGTCGCGATGGTCGGGCTGCCGGTCCGCACGCACCGGATGGCGCGGATGCTCGTGCGGCAGCGGCTGCTCACCGTCGCCCGGACCGGCGCCAAGCTGCCGCTGCGCTGGCTGGCGCTGGGCGAGGTCGCCGACCCGGTCCATCTCGCCGCGCTCTCCCAGATGGCCCGGCGGGTGCCATCGGTGACGATCAACCGGCTGGCGTACTCCTCACCGGCATGGACCTCATGCCGTGCGTCCCGGCCCTCACCGTCCCGACGGCCGTCGTCGGCGGTGCACGCGACCGGCTGCTGCCGCTCGTCCACTCCGAGCGCATCGCGGCCGGGCTGCCCGATCTCGTACGGCTCGTCTCCGTCCCCGGCTCGGGGCACATGGGGCCGTGGGAGGCCCGCGCCGTGGTCTCCGGCCTGCTCGCCGAGCTGGCCGAGCGCTACCTCTAGCCCGCCGCGCCCTGGATGCGCGGGAAGGGGTTCTCGGCCTCGAGGGCGAAGGCGAGCTCGAGCAGCGTCCGCTCGTCGCCGTGCGCCGCCGACAGCTGCACGCCGATCGGCACACCCTCGCGGGCCAGCCCCGCCGGCAGCGAGATCGCCGGCGTGCCCGCGATGTTGTTCACCGGCGTGTAGGCGACGTAGTGGGTCAGCCGCTCGAGCAGCTCGGCCGCGGGCACGTTCGGGCTGAGGTGGCCGATCTTCGGCGTGATGTGGGCGAGCACCGGCGACAGGACGACCTCGTGCCGCGCGAACATCCGGGCGTAGACCTTCGGCGTGCCTCGCAGCCGCCGCAGCGCCCCGGGCGTGCGGTACACCGACCGGCGGTGCAGCGCCCGCAGGCCCTTCGTCAGGCCGTCCGTCCGCGCCGGATCGAACGAGCGGTCGAAGGTGAGCTTGCCGGTCAGCGAGGCGAGGTCGGCGAGCAGCGCCCAGTACTGCAGGAAGTCGTCGGCGAACTGCTGGGTCAGCGGCAGGCTGATCGGCTCCACGACGTGCCCGGCCTTCTCGAGCAGCGACGCCGTGAGCTCCACCGCGGCCCGGGTCTGCTCGTCGACGACCGCGTCGTTGACGGTGTCGAGCACCAGCCCGACCCGCAGGCGGCGATCGGCTGGGCCGCGGACGAGGCCGACCGGCGGCAGGTTCGGGTTGCGCCAGTGGTCCTCGGAGGCGGCGAAGAACGCCGCGGTGTCGCGGACCGTACGGGTCACGACGCCCTCGGCGACCATGTTGATCGGCAGGTGCCGGGCCTGCTCGCCGTCGACGAAGCGTCCCCGGCTGGCCTTGAGCCCGACGAGCCCGGCGCAGGCGGCCGGGATGCGGATCGAGCCGCCGCCGTCGTTCGCGTGGGCGATCGGCACGACGCCGGCGGCGACCAGCGCAGCCGAGCCGCCGGACGACGCGCCGACCGAGTAGTCGGTGTCCCAGGGGTTGCGGGTGGGCTGCTCGGTCCGGAACTCGGTGGTGGCGTTGAACCCGAACTCGGGCAGCCGGGACTTGCCGATCACGCTGAGGCCGGTGGCCAGGAACTGCTTGGTGTAGGCGCCGTCGCGGCGGGCCGGACGGGCCCGGAACGCCTCGCTGCCGTGGTTGCTGGGCACGCCCTCGACGTCGGTGTTGTCCTTCACGAAGGACGGGACGCCGTGCAGCCCGGCGGTCGCGTCGGACGAGTGCCGCGGCCGGTCGAGGAGTTCGCGGGCCACCGCGTGCAGGCTCGGGTCCACGGCCCGGGCCCGCTCGATCGCGGCGGCCGCGAGCTCCGGGCCGCTGACCTGGCCGGCGCGGACCAGTTCGGCCAGCGCCACGGCGTCGTGCTCGCCCAGCGCGTCGTCACCGAAGGCGTGGACCCGTTTCTCACCCATGAGGGGACTCTAGAGCGGCGGGCGGTGGGCGGCACGGCGGGAGCTGCGCCTACTACTGTCGCCGTCAGTTTGCTCTGCTCGGTGGGGGTGAGCGGGTGCCCACTATTGGCGAGCAGAGCAAACTGCGCGTGAAGGCACTGTCCGGCGGGCCGGGGCGGAGTCGCCCGCCCGCACCCGCCGGGCTCACACCCGGGTCAGCGTGTAGTTCTCGGCGTCGAAGCGGCGGGTCCGCCGGTCGTACTCGCGCATCGAGCCGGGCCAGTTGGCGGTGACCCGTCCGCTCGCCTCGCGGTACCAGCTCGTGCACTTCGTCCAGACGGTGTGCGTGAGGCGCTCCTGGATCTCGGCGTCGAAGCGCTCCTCGGCCTCCTCCCGGACGTCGAGGTAGCCGCCCGTTCGCGCGAGGTGCTCGACCGCGAGCCGGGTGTAGCGGGCCTGCCGCTCGTGCATGTAGATGATCGAGCCGGCCCCGAGGTTGGTGTTCGGCCCGTAGACGATGAACAGGTTCGGGAAGTGCGGGACGGTCAGGCCGAGGTAGGCCCGGGCGCCGCCGGCCCACACCTCGCGCAGGTCCTTGCCGCCGAGGCCGCGGATCTCCATCGGGGCGAGGAACTCGTGGGTGGCGAAGCCGGTGCAGTAGATGATCACGTCGACCTCGTGCCGGGTCCCGTCGGCGGTGACGACCGCCTTCGGGGTGATCTTGACGATGTCCGACGTCGTCAGGTCGACGTTGCCCTGCATGAGAGCCGGGTAGTAGTTGCTTGCCATCAACCCGCGCTTGCACCCGGCCGCGTAGTCGGGCGTGACCTTCGCGAGCAGCTCGGGGTCGGTGACCTGCTGGGCCCGGTGCCGGTTCGCCCAGCGGGTCAGGATGCCGGCGACCACGCCACTGCCCTCGAGCCCGGTCGAGACGAACTCGTAGAACGCCCACCAGCCGGCCCGTTCGGAGCGCTGGAACACACCGGCCTTGCCGAGACGGGGCAGGTGGGTCGGCAGGTAGGCCCGCTCGAGCTTGGGGATGATCCACGGCGCCGACCGCTGGAAGACGGTCAGGTGGCCGACCGCCGGCTGGATGGCCGGGGCGATCTGGATCGCGCTGGCGCCGGTGCCGACGATCGCCACCCGCTGGCCGGTCAGGTCGACGTCGTGGTCCCATTCGGCCGAGTGGAACGCCGCCCCGCGAAACGACTTCATCCCGGGGATCCTCGGCAGCTGGGGGCGGCTGAGCTGGCCGACGGCGGGGACGAGGACGTCGGCCTCGAGCGTTTCGCCGGCTGTCGTCTTCACCTGCCACACGCCGCGGTCGCCGTCGAAGTCGGCCCCGGCGACCTCGGTGCCGAACCGGATCCGGTCGAGCACACCGTTCTCGCCGGCGACCTGGCGGATGTAGGCGAGGATCTCCCGCTGCTCGGCGAACCGCTTGGGCCAGCCCGAGTTCGGCGCGAACGAGTAGGAGTAGAGGTCGGACGGCGCGTCGCACGCGGCGCCCGGGTAGGTGTTGTCGCGCCACACGCCGCCGAGATCGTCGGCCTTCTCCAGGATCGTGAAGTTGTCCTGGCCGTGCCGCATCAGCTCGAGCGCGACGGCCAGCCCGCCGAACCCGGCGCCGACGATCAGTACGGACGGAGCGCGTGACATGCGGACACGCTAGCCCGCGGCGCCGCCCCCGGCGCAGAGCCCCGCGGCCAGGAAATCGAGGATTTCGGCCACGCCCGGCCATACTGGGGCGGTGCAGCAGCTGGTCGCCCCCGGAGTCCGGCACTGGGACTTCCCGCGCGGCGTGGCCGGCGTCGAGCTGCTGCTCGGCTTCGGCGAGTCGCGGGGCGTCTCGCGGGCCCGCCTGCTCGCCGGCAGCGAGCTCACCGCGGCCGTCCTCGCCGACCCGGCGGCGCAGGTCGCGGCCCGGCAGGAGCTCGCGGTCGTGGCCAATCTCGTCGACGCGCTCGGCGACCCGCCCGGGCTGGGGCTCGCGCTCGGCACGCGGTACCGCATCGGCACGTTCGGCATCTTCGGCTACGCCTGCATCACCAGCCCGACGCTGCGCGACGCGATCCGCTTCGCCCTCGGCCACCTCGAGCTGTCCTTCACGTTCTGCATCCCGAGCGTCCGGGTCGACACCGCGGCGATCGAGCTGCGCCTCGACCTGACCGGCGTGCCGCCGGCGCTCACCCGGTTCCTGACCGAGCGCGACCTGGCCGCGATCTACACCGTGATGACGGACATGCTCGACGTGCGGGTACCGGTGCTGGGCGCCACATTCGCGTTCGACGACCCCGGCGGCACCGCGTACCGGGACACGTTCGGGGTCGAACCGGCGTTCGGCGCGGCCGCGACCGTCGTCCGCTTCGCCTCCGACCGGATCGACGACCCGCTGCCGCAGGCCAACGCCGTCACCGTTGCGCTCTGCGAGCAGCAGTGCCGCGACCTGGTGGCCCAGCGCCGCACCCGCACCGGTGTCGCGCACCAGGTGCGCGAGCAGCTGGTGTCGGTCAGCGGCGTGCCGAGGAGCATCGCCGACGTGGCCGCCGGGCTTGCGATGAGCCAGCGGACGCTGCGCCGGCGGCTCACCGAGGAGGGCACGAGCTACCGGGCGCTGCTCGACGAGGTCCGCGACGCCATGGCCCAGGAGCTGCTGGCCACCCGCGCGCTCTCGGTCGACGACGTCGCCGTCCGGCTCGGCTACGCCGAGGCGTCGAGCTTCATCGCCGCCTTCAAGCGCTGGCAGGGAGTGACCCCGGCCGCGTTCGCCCGCGCCGCGAACCGCCGTCGGGCAGACTGAGCCGACCCCGAGCGAAAGGCCGATACGCGTGTCCACTCCCCTGGCCGGCAAGGCTCCGCTTGCCGGAAGAACGATGATCATGTCCGGCGGCAGCCGGGGTATCGGCCTCGCGATCGCAGTGGCGGCCGGCCGGCTCGGCGCGAACGTGGTGATCCTCGCCAAGACCGACAAGCCCGACCCGCGCCTGCCCGGCACGATCCACACGGCCGCGGCCGAGATCGAGGCCGCCGGCGGCACCGCGCTGCCGGTCGTCGGGGACGTGCGGGACGAGGCCTCGGTGCAGGGCGCCGTCGATGCCGCCGTCGAGCGCTTCGGCGGCATCGACATCTGCGTCAACAACGCGAGCGCGCTGGCGATCCAGCACACCGAGGAGCTGCCGATCAAGCGCTTCGACCTCATGCAGCAGATCCAGTTGCGGGGCACGTTCCTGCTCACGCGGGCAGCCCTGCCGCACCTGCGCAAGGCCGAGAACCCGCACGTCCTCACCCTGTCGCCGCCGCTGAACCTCGATCCGAAGTGGATGGGGATGCACCCGGCCTACACGCTGGCCAAGTACGGCATGACGTTGCTGGCCCTGGGCTGGGCGGCCGAGTACGCCGAGGCCGGCGTCGCGTCCAACGCCCTGTGGCCGGAGTCGATCATCGCGACGGCCGCCGTGCAGAACCTGCTCGGCGGGGACGAGTCGATGTCGAGCGCCCGAAGCCCGCAGATCATGGCCGACGCCGCCATCGAGATCATCACCAAGCCGGCCCGCGAATGCACCGGCAACACGTTCATCGACGTGGACGTGCTGCGCGAGGCGGGCGTCACCGACCTGGCCAAGTACGGCGGCGGCGAGAACCTCGTCTACGACATCTACGTCGACCCGCCGGCCGACCGGTAGGCCGGCACGATGTGGTCGCGGGCGAACCGGCGCGCGGCCGCCTCGTCGTTCAGCGGGATGCCGGTCTCGGGCAGCAGCGCCATGCTCAGCGCGACGCGCGCGAACATCTCGGCGAGCGGCTCGGGGTCGTAGGCCGGTAGCGCGTTCTCGGCCTGCAGGCGGCGGACGAACTCGGCCAGGTAGTCCCGGCCGAGGGCGAGCACGGGGCCGCCCTGCACGGTCAGCAGCGGCAGCACGACCTCGGGTTCGGTGGCGAGCAGCCGGCGCAGCAGGACGTTGCGGCGCAGCCCGGCCGAGAAGCCGACGAAGAGCTCGACGATCTGCTCGTCCGGCGGCGCGGCGTGGTCGATGCCGCGCTCGACCTCGGCCAGGAAGCGCCGCACCTCACGCAGCCCGACGGCCTGGACGACGTCGGTCTTGTCGGCGAAGCGCCGGTAGAGCGTGGCCGGGCTGAGCCGGGCCCGCTTGGCGATCTCGCCCATGCTGGTGCGCCGGATGCCGAAGTCGACGAACGCGCTCAGCGCGGCGTCCAGGACCGGCGCGCGCTCGGCGTCGTCCGGCAGCGACCGGACGAGCCCGAGGAGAGTGGCGGCCACCCGCTCAGGCGGCGGCGCGGGCGGCCCGCATCGCGCGATACGCCGGCCGGTAGTGCATGAGCCGATCGGGCACGGCCTTCGAGAGGACGCGCACGACCGTCTTCGTCCGCTCCAGGCGCCGCTCGTCCGCATCCGTCCACCGCAGCCCGAGCCGTTCGCGCAGCCCGAGCGGCAGCGTGCCGATCGTGAAGTCGTGCAGGACCGTCCGCCCGACCGGCTTGAGCGCGGCCCACACCGGCGCCGGGACGGCACGGTACGGCGGCCCGACCTGAGTCAGCCGCAGCGACTCCAGCACCTCGGTGCAGGTCTCGTTCGGGACCAGCCGATCGGCGACGGTCGCGTCGACGTAGCCCGGTACATCGTCGTAGGCCGCCGGCAGCAGGTGGTCCTTGATGCCGAGGACCAGCCCGATCCGGCGCCAGTCCTGGAAGAGAGCGCGCTTCTCGGCGAGCGTGAGCGGCCGGACGATCCCGTCGAAGTACTGCACGCTCGAGTCGAAGTTCGACATGTGCACCCAGGCCCAGGCCTCGGGCTGCAGGGCGCTGTACCGCTCGCCGGCGAAGCCGACGCCCTTGATCGTCCGGTGCAGCTCGCGCAGCCGCGCCGCCTCGGCCACCAGTTCGTCGCCGCCGAACATCTGTCGTAGCAGCGACTCGATCGTCCGGTCGAGCCGCCCCCACGGGTCCGCGCGGAAGTTGGAGAAGTCCCGCACGCCGGCGCCCACCACGGGGTGCGCCACCTGCAGGACGAGCGCCCGGCCGGCGTACAGCAGGGCCGTGCGGGCGAAGCCGAGCTGCCAGACGAGCGACTCGGCTCCGAGCGGTCGCGCCTCGATCGTCGCGGTCATGCCGCCTCCGCCTTGAGAGAGTGAGACGGAAAGTCTCTCACGCCGTCACGAGGCCGTCCAGGGCTGATCGCCGCTCGTTGAGTGGTCAGTTGCGGCCTGAGTGGTCAGTCCTACCTGACCACTCAGGTCCGGACTGACCACTCAACGCCGGAACGAGCCGGCCGCCGGCGCGGTCATTGCGCGGCGGAGAGGCTGAACCGGGTCTGGGTGAGCACAGCGCCGAGGTGCTTGCCCGGCCGCAGCCAGGTCGCGAGCTCGCCGTCGGACTCGACCTGGACGGTGACCAGCGCCGAGCGGGCCCGGGCCTTGCCCGAAAGCTTCGACTCCCGCAGCACGCCGTCCGGCCACGGCTGGACGACCTTGCCGGTCATCGGCAGCGGGAAGTGCGGGCCGAACGGCCGGACGCTCGCCCGCACCAGCCAGCCCGCGCCGCGGGCGGTCATCGTCCCGGCCCCGGGCTCGCCGTCGAACTCCGCGAGGCACTTCGGCAGCGACCAGTTCGAGCGGCCGCCGACCAGCGACGCGCGCGAGTCGACCGACATGAACGGGATCGTGCCGCGCACCGACCGCCCGGTGCGGACGCCGATCGCGCCGTACACCTCGTGGTACTCCCCGACCGGCGTGCGCTGGTAGGACACCATGCCGCCGACCACCGCGACCGCCCGGCCGGCCGCTCCCGCGCCGGCCCCGGCCGCGCGCAGGGCGGCCTTCCCGCCCCGTCCCCACCAGACGACCGCGGTGAGGTCGCAGTCCCAGGGCGCCGGCGCCTCGTTCGGCGGCAGGTCGGCCAGAGTCGCCTCGTCCAGCGTGCACTCGCTGACGCCGGGGACGGCGGCGAGGTCGAAGGTCTGCATGACGGTCCTTTCAGCTGGCGAGCAGCGGTAGCCGGAGCGCGCCCGGCGCCACCTCGGGCACCGTCGGGTGCCTCGGTGCGACCGGGCCGATGCGCTGGTAGGCCGTTCCGAGTTCCGGCCGCGGGTCGGCCTCGCCCTTGTTCGGCCAGAACGCCATCGCCCGCTCGGCCTGGGCGGTGATGGTCAGCGACGGGTTCACCCCGAGGTTGGCCGAGACGGCCGAGCCGTCGACGACGTGCACGCCCGGATGGCCGAACAGCCGCTGGTACGGGTCGATCACGCCCTCGTCCGGCGTCTGGCCCATCACGCAGCCGCCGATGTAGTGCGCGGTCGACGGGATGTTGAACGCGTCGGCGTACATCCCGAACGCATCCCCGCCGATCTTCTTCGCGTAGCGGCGGGCGACGTCGTGCGCGAGCGGGATCCAGTCCGGGTTGGGCTCGCCCGTCCCCTGCCTGGTCTTGAGCCGGAACCCGAACCGACCCTTCGTCCCGTACGAGGTGAGCGAGTTGTCCAGCGACTGCATCACCAGCAGGATCACCGACCGCTCGGACGCCCGGTGGATGCGGAAGCTGCGCGCCAACTGCATCGGATGCAGCAGGCAGACGAGCAGGAACCGCAGGAAGCGCAGGCTGCCGCCGTCGACGAGCGGCGCGGTCAGCGGGAAGAGCGCGTTCTGCCCCTTGCCGTAGCGGCAGACCTCGATGTGCGTGTTCGGCTCGGGGTGGATCGACGACGTGATCGCGACGCCCTGGGCGAAGTCGTAGCGATCGCGGCTGCTCATCGACAGGATCGCCTCGGAGTTCGTCCGGCTCAGCTCGCCGAGACGGTCGGAGACGTTGGGCAGCGAGCCGCTGCTCTTGAGCTTGTGCAGCAGCTTCTGCGTGCCGAGCGCGGCGGCCGAGAACACGACCTGCTCGGCGGTGAAGCGCCGCGGCTGCTTGCGGAGGCGGCGATCGGAGCGGACGGTCGCGACCTCGTAGCCGCCGCCGGGCAGCGGCCGGACATCCTCGACAGTGGTGAGCGGATGAACCTTCGCGCCGGCCTGCTCGGCGAGGTAGAGGTAGTTGGTGGTCGTGGAGTTCTTGGCGTTGTGCGGGCAGCCGACGAAGCAGCCGGCACAGTGGATGCAGCCGCTGCGCCGCGGGCCGGCGCCGCCGAAGTACGGGTCGTCGACCTCGACGCCCGGCTCGCCGAAGAAGACGCCGACGTTGGTGCGGTGGTAGGTGTCCTCGACGCCGAGGTCCTTCGCGACGTCGATCAGGATCTCGTCCGCCGGGGTCGTCCGCGGGTTCTCGGCGACGCCGAGCATGCGCTTCGCCTGGTCGTAGTACGGGGCGAGTTCGCTCTTCCAGTCGGTGATGTGGGCCCAGTGCGGGTCGCGCCAGAAGTCGTCCAGCGGCTCGTACAGCGTGTTGCCGTAGATGAGCGAGCCACCGCCGACGCCGGCCGCGCTGAAGAGCGTCACCTTGCCGAGCAGGCTGATCCGCTGGGTGCCGGTGAGCCCGAGTTTCGGGGCCCAGATCGACTGCCGCAGCCTCCAGTTCGTCTTCGGCAGGTTGCCGGCGTCCCACCGCCGGCCGGCCTCGAGAACCCCGACGCGGTAGCCCTTCTCGGTCAGCCGGAGGGCGCTGACGCTGCCGCCGAAGCCGGAGCCGATGACGATCACGTCGTAGTCGAAGCCGGGCATCGGTTCCTCCTGGAGCACGGACCGGGGAGCGTGCCCGCAGCCTAGCCCGCCTGTTGACGACCCGCCAACAAGCGGTCGTCGAGGTCACGCAACCGCTCGGCCGGGGCGGCCGGGGCGGGCCGGGTGCGCTGCTCCCACCGGTTGATGAGCGCGTGCACCGCGAACGCGTAGAGGACGCCGGCGACGAGGTCGAGCACGTAGTGCTCGCCGGTGTAGACGAGGGTGAACCCCATCGCCACCGGGTAGAGCGCCAGCAGGTAGCGCCACCTCGAGCGCAGCCGCGTGGCGATGACGATCGCGACCAGCGTGGCGAAGGCGGTGTGCAGTGACGGCATCGCGGCGACGGGGTTGCTGCCGTCGTTCTGCGCGTGCGCGAGCAGCTCGTTCACGTCGCCGAGGTGGAACCACTCCCAGCCGCGGGCGGAGAGCCGGGTGACCGGCTCGCTCAGCCCGTCCCGCGCGGCGTACCACGGCGGGGCCTCGGGGAACACGACGTACGTGGCCAGGCCGGCCAGCGAGAGCAGCACGACCCGCGAGATGTGCCGCACCCACAACGCGCGGTCACGCAACCAGAGGACGGCGGCCAGGACTGGCGTGGCCAGGAAGTGCGACGTGTACACGATCGTTGCTGCGGCGTCGTACCACCGGAGGTGCAACGGGTCGTAGAGGTGGTGCTGCAGCCAGACCGTGGGTTCGACCCCGCCGAACAGCCACTTCTCGGCGCCGAGGATGTCCTGCTCGTGCAGCGGCAGCCCCAGGCCGTCGGCGAGCGAGCGGGTGCGGTCGTAGGCGAGCAGGACGAGGGTGAACGGCAGCCAGTCGAGGACGACCCGGCCCAGGCTGTGCCACCCCTGGCCGAGCCGGCTCAGCGCTAGCCCGGAGACGATGATCACCGCGAGCGACGCGCGGCCGGTGGGCACGCCGTGCTGGACGACGATGACGAGCAGGACCGCGGCGTAGGCGGCGAAGGCAGCGCGGCGCACGCTGCGCCACCTCGGGGCGAGCGTGGCCCGGCGGCCGGCCTCGACGATGCGGGCGTCGAACTCGTCCTCGTCGATCGTCCAGGCGTCGTCGGCGCGCCCGGCCGTCCGCTCCTCTCTCACGGCTCGCACGGTATCGCGCGACCTGACCGTTTTATCTCGTTCCGCTCCGGGCCCCCTCAGGTCACCGGCCGCCGGTTGAGTGGCGCCTTCGGCGTTGAGTGGCGCCTTATAGGGCGCCACTCAACACGGAAGGCGCCACTCAACCGAGAGGGGGCGGTCAGGAGAACAGGACGGGGCGCTCGACCTTCGGGGCCTCGAGGCCGATGCGGCGGGTGAGCTGCCACAGCAGCGGCAGGTGCGGCCCGACGGTCGGCTTGCCGCTCGTGATCAGCCCGACCGAGAGCTCGCGGCGCGGATCGGCCCACATCGCGACATTGGTGAAGCCGAGGTGCCCGAACGCCTCGTCGGTGTCCGGGCCGAACACCGACAACGCCCGCGCGCCCAGCATGTACCCGTACGAGTACCGCACCGGGAAGCCGAGCGTGCGGTCGAACTCGTGGTACGAGGTCTCGACCATCGCCCGCCGGATCGTCCGCGGCTTCAGCACGGTGACGCCGTCCAGCGTGCCGCCGCAGCGCAGCAGGTCCATGAAGCGGGCCATCTCGTTCGCGGTCGACACCACGTTGCCGGCCGGGACGATGCCGGTCAGCAACCGCGGGTCGTTCGTCAGCGCGGTGAGCTCGTCGAACGGCATGCCCAGCGCGCGGGTGGCGAAGGTCGACACCGGCGGGATCAGCCTCGGCCCGGTCGGGTAGGCCAGCCCGACGGCCGGCACGTCGACCGGCGCCACGCCGAAGTTCGTCCAGCGGAAGCCGAGCGGGTCGAGGATCTCGCGGGCGAGGACGGCCCGGATGTCGTCCCCGGTCGCGCGGCGCACGATCTCGCCGAGGACGAAGCCGCCGGACACGGTGTGGTACGCCACCGCCGCCCCCGGACGGTGCACGGTGCGCAGCTTCGGGATCGCCTCGAGGATGCGCTCGGGATCCTCGAGGCGCTCGAGATCCATCATGTCGCGCGGCAACTGTGGGATGCCGGCCCGGTGCGAGAGCACCTGGGCGATCGTGATGGCGTCCCGCCCGCCGCCGGCGAACTCGGGGATGTAGTCGGTCACCCGGTCGCTGAGATGAAGCACGTCGCGCTGGGCCAGCAGGTGGATCACCGTGGCCGTCACGGCCTTCGAGGCGGAGAACGTGCAGAACGGGGTGTCCGGCGTGGCCAACTCGCGCGGGCCGTGCTCCAGCGGGCCACCGCCCCGGGCCCACCCGAGCGAGCGGTCGAGGACGACCGCGCCTTCGCGCCGCACGCAGAGCGTCAGTGCGGGGTACGCGCCGGTCCGGAACAGCCGCTGGGCCAGCCGCCAGATGCGCTCGACACCGTCCGGGCTCATGCCGACCGAGGCGGGATCCACCTCGCGGTCGCTGACCCCGGTGATGTCGCCGAGGTCGCGCGGCACCCGCACCTTGCGCAGGGGGTTCGCCGCGCCGGCGAAGCGGCCGGTGTGAAGTAGTGGTGAGAGCACGGGCGGAGCCTACGAGGTGGGACCGCCCAGCGTCTCGCGAGAGCCGGGATCAGTCGCCGGCAAGTTCGTCGCCACTCGCCTTCGCCGCCTCGGTCTCGGTGGTCGTGCCGTCGGCCTCGCGCTTGAAGACGTCGGCGTACCGCTCCTCGCTCGGGGTCTGCTCGACGACCTGCTCGACCATCTCCTGATCGCTCAGCCCCTCGCCCGCGCGCTGCACGTCCGCATCGTCGGCCACGTCGGCTCCCGTCGTCTCGACACCAGGTACCAAACCGGCATACCCGCTCACCGCCCCAACAAACCGGACGCACCAAGGGGCCGAGATCGCCGGCAACCCATGACAGCGCGCGCGGGCGCGTGCCACCGTCGCGCGAAACGAAAGAGCGCAGGCCGGAACGAACGAGAGGACCGTGCAAGTGGTGGTGCTGACGTACGAACCCACCTGGACCACGCACGACGTGCACGGCCACAACCTCGAGGCCGTCGCCCAGGCGATCGAGGCGATGACCGAGGCCGGCCAGACGAGGTGGATGCCGAGCTATCACGCCCAGGAGTGGGACGGGCAGACGATCACCCGCGCGCAGGTGGACGTCCAGGTGCTGGTGACGATGCCGCACTGGGTCGAGTCCAGCCAGGCGCCGGCCGCCGAGCAGGCCGAGTGGGAGCGGTTCCTGACCGCGCTGCACACGCACGAGCAGGGGCATATCGACATCGTGAACACGTACCTGGAGAACGCCGACACGCTGCTCGAAGGCGTGGACGAGCACACCGCCGCCGCGCAGTGGCAGGCGAACCTGGCCGCCCTGCAGGCCGCCAGTGACCAGTACGACGCCGGCAACGACCACGGCCGCAACGAGGGCACGACGATCAACCTGCCCGAGCAGGAGCAGAACGAGGAGGAGTCGGTCAGCCCGTGACGGCCGCGTAGAACGCGGCGTGGGCGCGGGCTGCAGCCGCCCAGGTGTGAGCCGCGGCGAGGCGGCGGCCGGCAGCCAACTGCACAGGGTCGCGTTCCGCGGCCGCGGCGAGCAGCCCCGCGGCCAGCGTCTCCGGCGTATCGGCGAACCGGGCGGACGGGCCGAACACCTCGCGCAGAACCGGCAGGTCGCGCATCACCACCGGCACGCCGGCCGCCATCGCCTCGAGCGCGGCCAGCCCGAACCCCTCCTTGGTGGACGGGAACGCGAACGCCGAGGCCTGCGCGACCAGCGACGGCAGGTCGTCCTGGTCGACCGGCCCCAGCAGTTCGAGGTCGACGCCGAGTTCGGCCGCCCGGTCGAGCACCGACCGCCGGTAGTCGCGGTAGTCGAAGAGCGTCTCACCGCCGGCGACGACCAGCCGCAGCGAAGCGTCCGCACGCTGCACCAGCGCCATGGCCTCGACGAGGTCGGCGCTGCCCTTGCGGGGCTCGATGCCGCCGACGGTGACGACGTAGCGGCCGAGCTTGTCCGCCCACGTCGCGCGGGCCGCGGCGTCCAGCGCGCCGGCCGCGAACCGGGCGGCGTCGACGCCGTTCGGGATGACCGCCGCCTCGATCCCCCACCCGTGCCGCAGCTCGGCCGCCACCGCCGCCGATACGCAGACGTGCGCGTACGGCGTGACGATCGCCCGCTCGTGACAGGCCGCGAGTTCCGGCGTGGTGAATGTGTCGAGGTGATGGACGGTCCGGACGCAGCGGGGCACGGCGTTGGCGCTGATGCAGTCCTGCGCGTGGACGATGTCGTACGGGGCGGCATCGAAGGCCTCGGCCAGCACTCCGATCGAGCGGACGATCCGCGCCCCGACGTCCTCGTCCACGAGGTCCGGGAAGGGCACGAGCCGCACCCCGACCGCGGGCGCAACCGGCCGGAAGAACCCGGCGTCGCCGCCGCGGGCCTGCGACCACACGTCCACGGCGTGGCCGAGCTCGGCGAGCGCCTCGGCCAGCGCGAGCGTGTGCACGACGCCGCCGCGCGGGCGGGTCGAGTACGTGAGCAGGGCGACCCGCACCGGTCACTTCTCCCGGTAGAGGTCGGGGCGGCGCTCCCGCAGGTGGTCGAGGACGAGCCGGGCCCGGTCGACCGCCGCGTCGACGTCCACGTCGGCGACGGCGAGGCCGGCCTTCGCCGCGGTCCGGGCCAGCACCTCGCCGCCCGGGCCGACGACCTTGGCCTGGCCGAGGAAGCGCAGACCGCCCATCGTCCCCGTCTGGTTCGAGGACACCCAGACGACCTGGTTCTCCGCCGCCCGGGCGCAGTCATAGAGGTCGAACAGTCGGGACTGCCGGTCCTGCGGCAGCCGGCTGGCGCGCTGGGTGAGGCTGGCCGGCCAGGCCGAGAGGCAGGCGATGGTGCGGGCGCCGTCCAGGGCGAGCGTGCGCGCGGCCTCCGGGAAGGTCTTGTCGTAGTCGATCAGCATGCCGAGCCGCCCGACCGGGGTGTCGAAGGCCTCGATCCGGTCGCCGGCGGCGTAGACGAGCGCCTCGCCCGGCGGCTGGTGAACCTTGCGGTACCGGCCCAGGACGCCGTCACCGTGCACGCACACCGCCGCGTTCCAGCGCCGCTGCTCGGACAGCTCCGAGTAGCCCAGGCAGACGACCATCGAGCCGGCCAGGGCCATGACCTGCCGCAGTTCCGGTGCGTCCGGCGCCAGCGCGGGCGGCAACGCGTCCGGGTCGGGCGACCGGAGGTCGGCGAGGTAGCCCCCGAGCGCGGCGTCGGGAAGCACGAGCAGCGCGGCGTCGACGTGCCGCGCCGCGCGGATCACGGTCGCGATCCGCTCGATGGAGCGCGGCAGGTCACGACCGAAATGGGCAGCCGCGGCGGCGACGCGCATGCAGGCTCAGGCCCCCGCCCGCGCGCGAAGGTGGTCGGCGATGTAGGCGGCGTCGCGCTCGATGCCGGCGAAGCGTCCCGAGCCCCACGTGTGCAGCCACGGCAGCCCGACGAAGTACAGGCCGGTCACACCGGTGACCCCGCGCAGGTGGTGCGGGTGGCCGGCGCCGTCGAAGACCGGGGCGTGCAGCCACCGGTAGTCGCGGGCGAAGCCGGTGGCCCACACCACGGCGGCCGGCCCGCCGCTCGGCAGGCTGGACGGGCCCGGTGGCGGTTGCCATTCCGGCACGTACCGCGACGGCGGCCCGGCCTCGATGCCGTGCGTCTGGATGTAGGTGTCGATCAGCTCGTTGATGCCGTTGTAGACCGCGTCGGCGGCGTCCAGGTTGGCCGCGAGGTCGTCGGCGAACTCGATACGCCCGTCCGTGACGGCGCTCAGCCGGCCGTGCAGCGTCATGCCCTGCTCGGCGAAGGCGCGCAGGTCGATGTCGCGGCCGCCGTCCCGGCCGGTGACGTAGTGGTTCGTCTTGTCTTGAGTCCGCTCCTCGACCGGCTTGTCGGTCACCGGTTTGTCGTAGTGGCCGGTGTCGTGCAGCCAGGCGATGACGTCGCGTCCGCGGTAGCGCCGGGCGAAGCGCGGGGCGTTGCCCACGGCGAGGTGGACGTCACGGCCGGCCAGCAGCAGGTCCTCGGCGATCTGCGCGCCGGACTGCCCGGTGCCGACGACGAGGACCGGCCCGTCCGGCAGCTGATCGGGGTTGCGGTAGCGCGCGGAGTGCACCTGGGCGACCGTCGCCGGCAACCGTTCGGCCAGCCGGGGCACGGCCGGGGTGTGGTAGCCGCCGGTCGCCACGACCACCTGGTCGGCGGTCAGCACCTCGTCCCCGACCTGGATCTCGAAGCGGGCGTCGACCGGCCGCACCGAGGTGACCGCCGCGCCCTCGCGGACCGGCGGATCGAAGCTCGCCACGTAGCCGGCCAGCCAGTCGACGATCTCCTTGCCGACCATGAACCCGTCCGGGTCGGGGCCGGCGTAGTGGTAGCCGGGCAGCCGGCACTGCCAGTTGGGGGTGACGAGGCAGAACGAGTCCCACCGTGCGTCGGCCCAGGTGTGCATGAGGGTGTCGCGTTCGAGGACGACGTGGTCGATGCCGTCACGGACGAGGTACCAGCTGACGGCGAGCCCGGCCTGCCCGCCGCCGACGATCACCACCGGGACGTGCCTCATGCCGTGACCGCCAGGTCGTAGGTGTCGGCCCGGCGATCGCGCAGGTGGAACATCGGCCCGCGGGCGGCGCCGAGCATGGCGTCGAGATCGACGTCGGCGTAGGCGACGCCGGGCGCGCAGCCGGTCGTGGCGAGCACCTCGCCGCCGGCGTCGACCACCTTGGCCGAGGCGACGAACCGCAGCGAACCGAAGGTGCCGGCCTGGTTGGCCGAGACCCACAGCAGCTGGTTCTCCAGCGCGCGGGCCCGGTCGAACAGGTCGAAGCGCCGCGTCCACCGGTCGGCGGCGAGGTCGGGCGAACTGTTTGTGCGGGCCGCGGGCCAGGCCGACATGCAGGCGACGATCTGCGCGTCGTCCAGGGCCAGGGCCCGGGCCGACTCCGGGAAGGCCTTGTCGTAGCAGATGAGCATGCCGAGCCGCCCGACCGGCGAGTCGAATGCCGCGAACCGGTCGCCGGCCGCGTAGGACGCCCCCTCCCCGAGCGGCTGGTGCACCTTGCGGTGGACACCGAGCACGCCGTCGCCGGTCACCGCGACGGCCGTGTTGTAGCGGGTCGCGCCGTCCCGCTCGCACAGCCCCGCCGTGACGACCAGGTCGCCCGCGAGTTCGGCCAGCCGGCGCACCTCCGGGCCGTCGGCGTCGAGGGCCGGCGGCAGCGACACGTCACCGGCACCGTCGAGGTTGGCGAGGTAGCCACCGAGGGTCGCCTCGGGGAGCACGACCAGGCGCGCCCCGCGGCGGCGGGCGTCGTCGAGCAGCCGGGCGATGCGGGCGAAGGTCGCCTCCAGGTCGCGGCCGAAGTTGGCCGCGACCGCGGCCACGGTGAGCTTCATCGTTGTCCTCCTGCCGGCCCGAGGCCGGTGACGGGGCCCGGCACGGCCGGGACGAGTTCGCCGTCGGGCCAGCGCAGCAGCACGCCGCGGCCCGGGACGAGCCGGCCGCACCGGCCGGCGGTCGCCGGCCCGGTCGGCGCGCCGGGCCCAGCCGCCGGGGCGGCGGTGATCATGGCGAAGCCGGGGAAGCACGACAGCCAGTCGGCCATGCTCGCCGCCGCCGGCCGGGGGACGGCGGCGACGTCGAGCTCGGCGCCGCAGCCGCTGGCCTCGGCGAGCATGCCGAGCGTCCCGACGAGGCCGGCCATGCTGACGTCCTTCGCCGCCGCCGGGGCTGCGGCGGCGACCGAGCCGGCCAGGGCGGCCAGCTCGTCGGCGCTGCGGGACGTGGTCGAGTCCCACTGCCGGCCGGTGTACCCACGCCGCCAGCCGCCGCCCAGATCGGCGGTGACCGTGATCGCGTGGCCGGGGCGGCCGCCGCCGGCCGGCACCGGCCGCGACGCGCGCCCGAGGGCCGTGACCGACAGCGCCGCCGGCACCCCCAGCTGGGTGTGGCCGCCGAGGACGGGGACGCGCCACGCTTCGGCGGCCGCCCGCAGCCCGCGCAGCACCCGCGCGGCGAAGGAGGCGTCCCGGGCCCCGACGGCGTCGACGAGCCCGACCGCCGCGGCCCCCATCGCCGTGAGGTCGTTGACGTTGACCAGCACGCTGCACCAGCCGGCCCACTCGGGGTCGCGCTCGACGAGCGACGGGATGATCGCGTCGCAGGCGACGATCAGGTCGCTGCCCGGCACCGGCGCGCCGTCGTCGCCGACGAAGCCGGCTCCGCCCAGGTGCAGTCCCGGCAGCAGCGAGCCGAGCGCAGCCTTGGTGGCGCGGGCCTGCTCGGCGAACCGGCCGATCGGCCAGCGCATGCGCGCATGCGGCAGGCCGGCGACGCCCACCTCGCGCACCGACTGCCAGCCGAGGCGGGTGAACAGGGCGACGTTGGCCGTCTGCACGTCGGCCTCGAAGCGGAGCGCCCCGAGCCGTTCGGCGTGGGCGCAGGCCGCCCGGACCAGTGCCGCGCCGACCCCGACCGTCCGCCGCGCATCCGCCCGCACGGCCAGCCGGCCGCCGGACCACCAGCCGATGTCGGGCTCGTGGCGCGGCCACAGCCGGACCCCACCGAGGACCTCGCCGCCGGCGGTGCGGGCCACGAGGACGACGGTGCGCGGGTCGTCGTCCACGTCGTCGGCGTCCGTACCGCTGAACAGCTGCTGCTCATGCACGAAGACGGCCCGGCGCAAGTCCCGGTAGGCCGCGATCGTCGCCGCGTCGTCCGCGACCGTGATCGTCCACGCCGGCACCGGCGGGGCCGCGACGGCGCCGAGCAGGACCTCGCCGACCGTCATCTCAGCCTCCCGCCGACGGCAGCGCGCTGCAGGCGCCGCAGGCCGCGCAGCCGGCCGCCTGATCGGCGCCCCGCATCCCGGCCGCGACGAGCAGTTCGCCCACCCGGTCGGTGACGTCGGCGACCAGCCACGAGGGCGGCGCCGGAACCCGGTCGACGTCGACCGCGAGCGTCCCGGCGATCGGCCGGAACGGGACGACGAACGGGTACACGCCGAGCTCGATGAGCTCGGCGGCGCCGGCGACGAGCTCGTCCGGGTCCTCGCCGAGACCGACGAGCAAGTAGGTCGACACCTGGTTGCGGCCGAAGACCCGCACGGCCTCCTGCCACGCCGCGCGGTACTCGCTCATCGGCACCGACCCCTTGCCCGGCATCCAACGACGGCGCACCTCGTCGTCCAGCGACTCGACGTGGATGCCGATGCTCACCGCGCCGGCGGCCTTCAGCTCGGCGAGGACGGCGAGGTCGCCCGGCGGCTCGATCTGCACCTGGACCGGGAGCCCCGGCACCGCGGCGGTGACGGCGGCGACGCAGCGCGCGAGGTGACGCGCACCCCGGTCCCGGCCGGCCGACGTCCCGGTCGTCATCACCATCTGCCGCACCCCGTCCAGGCGGGCGGCCGCCTCGGCCACCTCGGCCAGCTGGGCCGGGGTCTTGACCGCCGTGGTGCTGCCCTGGGCGAGCGACTCCTCGATCGCGCAGAAGCGGCAGCGCTCGTCCACGCCGTAGCGGATGCAGGTCTGCACGACCGTGGTGGCGAGGACGTCGCGGCCGTGCAGGCGGGCGATCTTCTCGTAGGAGACGCCGTCGGCGGTGTGCAGGTCGTAGAACCGCGGCCGCTCGACCGCCACGACGTCCAGGCCGAGGTCGGCGCCGTCGAGCAGCAGGCGCCCGTCGCGGACGGTGTACTTGCTCCGCGGCACGAGCGGCAGTGCGGTGCCCACGCCGCCGAGCAGGACGTGCCCGTCGTCCGAAGGCCCGGCGCCGGCGCGGCGGCGCACGGGCGCGTCCACCGCCACGCCGCACACGGCGAGGTCGGCGCGCAGCGCGGTGCTGGTCACGGCGTCACACCATGTAGGTGGAGTTGATGATCGCGCCCTTGCGGGCGTAATGGATCACCGCGTCCTGCACGTCGAGCGGGTGCGCCGGGACGACCCCGGCGATGAGGTCCTCCTCGCGCGCGCCGTGCAGCGCGAGCCCGAAGCGGCAGCAGAAGACCGTGCCGCCTTCGGCGATGAACGTCTCGAGTGCGGCGTTGATGTTGGTCTCGCCGGGGAAGGCGGCGTCGCCGGTCGTCGGGAAGCCGCGGTTGGCGATGCAGTTGATCGCCCCCGGCCCGTAGAAGTAGATCGCCGACTCGAAGCCCTTACGCAGCGCGCGGGTGGCCTGCAGGACCGCGACGAACGACACCGACGACTCGTGCGCGATGCCGTGCACCAGGGTGAAGTAGCTCTCGCCGTTCTCCGCCTGATAGTCCGGGAAGATCTTGGTGCCGCCGTAGAGGCTGCTGCCCTTGGGCAGCGACGGGTGCGGGATCTCGGAGAGGCTCTTCGCGATGTTGGCCGCGAGCAGGTCCTCGGGGGTGGCTTCGACTGCGGTCATCTTCTTCTCCTCGGGGTTGTGATCGTTTCGGTCGGGGGTCAGTCGTAGAGGGCGGCGAAGTTATCGGTGAAGACGTGCCGCGCGAGTTCGCCGTCGCCGGTGGCCGTCCGGAGCTTGGCGAGTTCGCCGGCGGCGTCGCCCCACGGCTCGTCCGAGGCGAACAGGACGCGGTCGGCGCCGAAGCCGCGCCGGTCGATCTCGGCCGCGAGCCAGCGGGGAGCGAAGCCGATGGCCCAGCTCGTGTCGGTGTAGACGCGCTTGCCGGCGGCGATCCAGTCGAAGAACCGGCCGGCGACGAGCTTGATGTGCCCGCTCATCCCACCGCCCAGGTGGACGAGATGGATCTTCACGTCGTCGCCGTACCGGTCGACGAGCAGCCCGACCTGGTCGATGTCCGACGCCGCACCGGGTGACGTGTGCACGTGCACGATCAGGTCGTGCGCACGGGCGGTCGCGAAGATCGCGTCGAGCTGCGGGGCGCAGGCGTCGTCGCCAGGAGCGCCCCCGAGCAGGAAGGTCGTCTTGAGCGCGCGGACGCCGGGCTCGCCGGCGAGCGCGAGGGCCTTCTCGGTGAGCGCCGCGTCCTGCGGGCGGGGTGAGACGAACAGGCCGGCGCGCACCCGGTCGTCGCGCCCGGCGGCGTCGAGGACGAGTTCGTTCAAGCCGAAAGTGACCTCGACCTCCGGGACCCCGTAGTTGGGGATGATCAGCGCGCGCTCGGCGCCCTCCCGGTCGAGGTCGGCGAGCAGATCGGTGATCGATTCCCGAGCGGTGAGGTCGGGGTTGACGGCCGGCCCGCCGTAGAACGGCCACGCGGGCAGCCGGCCGAAGTGCCGGTGGGCATCCGCGTGGTGGGCCATGCGACGAGTCAACGGCCCGCAGGTTGCGCCGGTGGTTTCCGGGGGAATAAATCCCCGTATCGGGGGCGGGGCTCATGTTTCAGCGCCGCGAACTCACCGGTCGTCCCGGTGTGACACGACCCGCAAATTCACCGTGTCGCTACCGGGGATCCGCGATCGGCCCGGCAAAATCGGGCCTGAACATAGGTGTGGGGCCCTGTCATGTATGAGATGACAGGGCCCCACTGTGTTGGACAGTCATCCGGTCCGAGGACCAGGCGACCGCCCACCACGGGGTCGGACCGCCCTGCGGACCCGAAGGCCCCCCGGCTCGTCCAACCTGACCGAACCGCTTCGCACCCTCCGAAGAGGCCACCAGCTTGTCCGGCCTGTGGCCGGACCGCTCCCTCGCTGCCGAAACAGCGACCAGCTCGTCCGACCGATCAAGCCGCTCCGCCGCTCCCCGAAGAGATCGGCCAGCTTGCTCGACCGTGGCCGCACCGCTCCGTCACTTCCCGAAGGACGTGACCAGCTTGCTCGACCTGGCCCAGCTGCTCCGTCCCCTTCCGGAGAAGGTGACCAGCTGCCTGGACCGTGGTCTCACCGCCTCGCCGTTGCGAAGAACGGCCGGCCTGCTCGACCTTGATCAAGTGCCCTGGTCGACCCGGAGGCCGACCGGCTTTCTTGATCGATCACCCGCATTCGAGTTCCCACCTGACGTTCCGGTTTCCCGGTCCATCCGGCTATTCGAAGTTTCCCTCGAATCAGGTTCTCTGCGCTGCGATGGGGAATTTCTACTGGCGCCACGAGGGGCGCACAAGGGGTCGCGCCAAAGAAGTTCATGATCTTTTCGGCCGTCCACAGAACTGGGTGGGTTATCCCCAGAAGTGGACGGTTGTGCACCGCTCGCCCACAGGCTGATCAACAGTCTGTGGACGGTCAGAGCGTCGCGGCGAGGCGCGTGCCCTGGTCGATCGCGCGCTTCGCGTCGAGTTCCGCGGCGACGTCCGCGCCGCCGATGAGCCGGACGGAGAGGCCGGCCGACTGCAGCGCGTCGGAGAGCCCCCGCCGCGACTCCTGGCCGGCGCACACGACCACGTCGTCGACCTCCAGCAGCCGGGGGGCAGCGCTCTTGCCGACCGTGATGTGCAGCCCGCGGTCGTCGATCCGCTCGTAGCCGACGCCGCGGATCATCTCGACGCCGCGGGACGCGAGCGTCGCCCGGTGCACCCAACCGCTCGTCTTGCCGAGCCCCGCGCCGACCTTGCTGGTCTTGCGCTGCAGCAGGAACACCTGCCGGGGCGAGGTCACGGGCGCCGCGGCGACCAGGCCGCCGCGGGCGCTCGCCGGGTCGCCCACGCCCCATTCGGCCAGCCACTCGTCGCGGTCCTGCGGCACCCCGGACGCACCGGCGTGGGTGAGGAACTCGCTGACGTCGAAGCCGATGCCGCCCGCGCCGATCACCGCGACCCGCTCGCCGACCTTGGCCGCACCGGTGATCACGTCGGCATAGGTGTGGACGTTGGGCCGGTCGGCGCCGGGCAGGTCGATCGGGCGCGGCGTGACCCCGGTCGCCAGCACGACCTCGTCCCACCCGCCGCCGATCAGCTCGTCGGCCGTCACCGGATGGCTGAGATGCACTTTCACGCCGGTCAGTTCGAGGCGTCGGGCGAAGTAGCGCAGCGTCTCGGCGAACTCCTCCTTGCCCGGGATCCGCCGGGCGAGCTGGAACTGCCCGCCGATCTCGGCGTCGGCCTCGAACAGCTCGACGGCGTGCCCGCGCTCGGCGGCGGCCGTCGCGGCGGCCAGCCCGGCCGGCCCGGCGCCGACGACGGCCACCCGCAGGCTGCGCCGCGTCGGCGAGAGCACGAGTTCGGTCTCGTGCCCGGCCCGCGGGTTCACCAGGCAGCTCGCGACCTTGTGCGAGAACGTGTGGTCGAGGCAGGCCTGGTTGCAGCCGATGCAGGTGTTGATCTCGTCGCTGCGGTCGTCCTCGGCCTTGCGCACCCAGTCCGGGTCGGCGAGGAACGGCCGGGCCATCGACACCATGTCGGCGTCGCCGCGGGCCAGGATCTCCTCCGCCGTCTCCGGCATGTTGATCCGGTTCGAGGCGATGACCGGGATCGACACCTCGGGGCGCAGCTTCGCGGTCACCCAGGTGAACGCTGCCCGCGGCACCGACGTGACGATCGTGGGCACCCGGGCCTCGTGCCAGCCGATGCCGGTGTTGATGAGCGTCGCGCCGGCCGCCTCGATCTCGTGGGCGAGGGCGACGACCTCGTCCCACGTCTGGCCGTTCTCGACGAGGTCGAGCAGCGACATCCGGTAGATGATCAGGAAGTCCGGCCCGACGGCGGCCCGGGTCCGGCGCACGATCTCGACCGCGAACCGGCGGCGCTTCTGCGGGGTGCCGCCCCACTCGTCGGTGCGCTTGTTGACCCGCGCGGCGAGGAACTGGTTGATCAGGTAGCCCTCGGAGCCCATGATCTCGACGCCGTCGTAGCCGGCACGCTGGGCGAGCGTGGCCGAGTGCGCGAAGTCGTCGACCGTCCGGCCCACCTCGCGGCTGCTGAGCTCGCGGGCGCCGAACGGCGTGATCGGCGACTTGCTCTTGGACGCGCTCGCGCTGAACGGGTGGTATGCGTAGCGGCCGGCGTGCAGCAACTGCAGGGCGATCCGGCCGCCGTTGTCGTGCACGGCGTCGGTGATCTGCCGGTGCCGGTCGGCCTCGCCGTTGGTCGTCAGCTTCCCGGCGAGCGGCAGCAGCCAGCCCGTCCGGTTCGGGGCGAAGCCGCCGGTGACGATCAGGCCCACGCCGCCGCGGGCCCGCTCGGCGTAGAACTCGGCCAGCCGCGCGAGGTTCTTCGCCTTGTCCTCCAGGCCGACGTGCATGGAGCCCATCAGCACGCGGTTCGGCAACGTCGTGAAGCCGAGGTCCAGCGGCGCCAGCAGGTGGGGGTAGCGAGAACTCATCGTCGGCCTTCCGGGGTCAGCGCGGCGAGCACCTCGTCGTACCAGTCGACGAGGCCGCGTTCGAGGCTGATGCCGCCGCGCAGCACCAGCCACTGGTGCAGCCGGTGACCACGCAGCCGGGACGGATCGGGGAACTCGCGCTTCTCGTTCGCGAGGTAGGACTCGAGGCGCTCCGCGTGCAGCGCGCGGTGCCGGCGCACCTCGCCGGCCACGGCCCGCGGGTCGCCGTAGGACGCGCCGCGGATCTTGACGGCGAGGTCCGAGCGGGTGGCCTCGGGCGCGGCGGGCTGGGCGATCCACTCGGCGAGCTCGGCCCGGCCGCTCTCCGTGAGGTCGTAGATCTTCTTGTCCGGCCGGCCGTCCTGCGCGATGTGCGTCGACGCCAGCCAGCCGTCGGATTCCATGCGGGCCAACACCTTGTAGACCTGCTGGTGGGTGGCCGTCCAGAACTGCCCGATGGACTTGTCGAAGCGGCGCGCGAGGTCGTAGCCGGTGCTCGCCTTCTCGGCGAGCGCGACGAGGATCGCGTGCTCGAGCGCCATGCGTCGGGACTCTAGCTATGCAACTAATTGCAGTGCAAGCCGGTGCGCATGGCATCTCGATCCATCGCCGGATGGCGGCAGTCGCGCCTACGGGCCGAGATCACTTCGAGCGGCCGGGAGTGGTGATCTCAGACCGCAAGCAGTGGCCGGTCACCGGGGCTAGCGGCCGGGACGGGGCGCCGCCGCCACCCCTGAGGTTGAGACGTTTCGCTCAGCGGCCGGGGACCGCGCCGCCGCTGGGCGAGAGCACCTGCCCGGTCATCCAGCCACCGTCCGGGCCGAGCGGCCGGGCGATCGGCGAGGCGATCTCGTCCGGCGTCCCCCGCCCGCCCGTCCGATTCCCGAGCCGGCCCCGCTGACGACGATCGGTGCGCTCATCTTTCGGACATCACCGACTCCGCGTCGCGCAATACCCGGACCGGGTTGCGATGCGTGAGCGCCCCGAGCTCGTCCTCGGACCAGCGCCGCTCGAGCAGCTCGGCAACGAGCGCCGGGTAGCCCGCGACGTCCTCGAGGCCGGCCGGCATCGGCTCGCAGCCGTCGAAGTCGCCGCCGAGGCCGACGTGCTCGAGCCCGGCGACCTCGCGCACGTGCTCGACGTGGTCGGCGACCTGGGCCACGGTCGCCACGGGCGGCGGGTCGGTCTGGGCGCGGCGGGCGGCGGCGGCCATGTGGGCCGTCCAGTTGCGCCGGTCCTCGCCCCGCTCGTCCATCTCGACGAGCACCGCGTGATCCCAGGCGTGGCAGTCGTTCGAGACGAACGCCGGGACGAACGTCACCATGCAGATGCCACCGTTCGTCGCCAGCGCGGCGAGCACGTCGTCGGGCACGTTGCGCACGTGCGGCACCAGGGCCGCCGACGACGAATGGCTGAAGATGACCGGCGCGCGCGTCACCGCCAGCGCGTCGTGCATCGTCGTGACCGCGACGTGCGAGAGGTCCACCAGCATGCCGAGGCGGTTCATCTCGCCGACCACGTCGCGGCCGAAGCCGGTGAGGCCGCCGGCGGCCGGCACGTCGGTGGCCGAGTCCGCCCACGGGACGTTGTCGTTGTGGGTCAGCGTCAGGTAGCGCACGCCGAGCGCGTGCATCGTGCGCAGCACGGCCAGCGACGAGTCGATCGAGTGCCCACCCTCGGCGCCCATCAGGGACGCGATCCGCCCGGCCGCGAACGCGGCTTCGACGTCGTCCGCGGTCAGGGCGAGCGACAGGTGCTGCGGGTAGTGCGCGACCATCCGCAGGACGAAGTCGATCTGCCCGAGCGTGGCCGCGACCGCGCCCGCCCCGAGGTGCGCCGGTACGAAGACCGACCAGAACTGGCCGCCGACCCCGCCCCGGCGCAGCCGCACGAGGTCGGTCTGGGTGCCGTCCTGCTCGACGTCGAGCGGATAGGCGTCGAGGTCATAGGCGACGTGGTCGCGCATCGCCCAGGCGAGGTCGTTGTGGCCGTCGACGATCGGGTGCCGGGCGAGAACGGTGCGGGCGCGCTCCAGATCCATCCCCCGATCCTGCAACGCCGGTGCCGCCGCGGGTGTCTACCGGGCATGAGACGCGCCGCGGTTCTGGCCGGCGTCGCGACCGTGCTTGCGGCGTGCTCGTCGATCCCGCACGGCGCCGTCGCGCTCACCTGCCCGGCCCGGACACCGGACCCGCGCGGCACCACGCTGCCGTCCGCCGCGGTGCGCGCACTCGCCTGCCTGGCCGACCAGCCGCCGGCGAAGCGCCGGCCCGGCGTGCCGGTGCCCCGCGACATCGCCGCCGTCCTCGCCCGCTCGGTCGATGCCGCGCCCCGCGCGAGCGACGCGGAGCTGCGGCAGTGCCCGCGCACCGGCACCGGCGTGCACGTGGTCATCCGGTTCGCCACCGCCGACGGCGCGGTCACGGACCTCGTCGAGGCCGCCCCGGCCTGCGGGGCCGGTATCGCCTACGTCGGCCGCACCGGGCGCCGGCTCACCCGCGCGCTCGGCGAGTTCGTGTTCGACCTGACGTCGCCCGCCACCGACCCGTCGGGCATCGAGACGGTGCTCAGCCGGCCGACGGCGGCACCGGCCTGCACCGGACGACAGCTCAGCGCGAGCTACGGCGCGGGCGGCGTCGGCACCGGCAACGACTTCAGCCGCCTCGTCATCCGCAACGCCTCGGCGTCGCGGTGCGAGCTCCGCGGGCCGGTCACGGTCACCGGCCTCGACGAGCGTGGACGCAGTGTCACCGCGTCCGTGCGCGCGGCGATGCCGGCACCGATCGTCCTCGATCGGGCATCGACGGCGACGGTGGGCCTGGCCGCCGGGTACCGCGACGACCCGTCCGCGCCGAACGGGCTGTGCCGACCGCACTGGGTCGCGCCGTACTCGTGGCGCCTCGAGGTCGCCGGGCGGCAGCTGACCGTCCGCAACGGCCGGGGCGATCCGGAGCAGCGGCCGGGGTTCAACGGCCTGGTCACCTGCCGCGGCGCCTTCACCGCGACGGCGCGCGGCCCGGCCGGCTAGACCGAGACCGGCTCGGCGAACGCGCGGTACTGCACCCCGAAGCGCTCGACGATCGAGCCGAGGACGTTGCGCAGGATGCCCCGGTAGGCGTCGGAGATGACGAAGTCGTGGATCGGGTACGCAAACGGCGCCCGCACCGCGATCGCGAAGTCGATCACCTCGGACATCTTCGACCACGGCGCCGCCGCGGGCAGCAGCAGCGTGTTCACCGGCAGCGGCGGCACGACGAACGAGTCGCCCGGGTGGTAGACGGCGTCCTCGATCAGGAAGCCGACGTTGGCGATCATCGGGACGAGCGGATGGATCAGCGCGTGCTGCCCGCCGAACGTCTTCACCGAGAAGCCGGCCGCCTCGAACGTCTCGCCGGCCCCGACGGCCACCACCTGCTCGCCGAGGTCGGCGAACGTCGACGCGACCGACGCCGGCGCCCACAGGCGCAGCCGCGGGTCGGCCTTCGCCGCGGCCCGGACCCTGTCGACGTCGAGGTGGTCCGCGTGCTCATGGGTGATGAGCACCGCGTCGGCCCCGTCGAGGGCGGCGTCGAGGTCGCTGAACGCGCCCGGGTCGATGACGAGCGTGCGGTCGCCGTCGTCGATGCGGACGCAGGAGTGGACGTGCTTGGTCAGCTGCATGTCTTCATCTCTACCAGCCGCCGCACCCGGCGCTGGGTCTCGGCGTCGTTCGGCACGTAGACCATCATGCGGCGCCCGGTCCGCGGAGCCAACCAGGTGTTGGTGACCTCGAACTTCAGCAGCCCGACGTCGGGGTGCCGGAACCGCTTCGACTTGTTCTGCATGCTGCGCACCTCGTGCCGGGACCAGATCTCGGCGAACTCCGGCGAGGCCGCGGTGAGCCGGGCCACGAACGCCTTCCAGGTCGCGTCGCCGACGTGGTCGGCCATCAGCACGCGCAGGTTGGCGACCATCCGGGTGGTCGCGTCCTCCCAGTCGACGACCTGCTTGCGCCAGCGCGGGTCGGTGAACGCCAGCCACATGCAGTTGCGGTCCTCGACCGGCAGCGCGTCCATGTCGTCGATCAGGTAGTTGTACGCGCGGTTGTAGGCGAGCAGGTCGTACTTGCCGGTCTGGACGCAGGCCGGGAACGGGTCGAGCTGGTCGAGCGTCGCGCGAAGCTGCGGCGTGACGGCGTGGCACTCGGTGACGACGCCCTGGTCGGCCGCGCCGGCCAGGGTGAACAGGTGCGACCGCTCGTCACGGTCGAGCATCAGGGTGCGGGCGATGGCGGTGAGCACCTGGTCGGAGACCTTGATGTCACGGCCCTGCTCGAGCCACGTGTACCAGGTGACGCCGACCCCCGACAGTTGCGCGACCTCCTCGCGACGCAGCCCGGGGGTGCGCCGCCGGCCCGTGACCGCGACCCCCACCTGCTGCGGGGCGATGCGCTCGCGGCGGCTGCGGAGGAACTCGGCCAGCTCGCGCCGGCGCAGCTCGTCGGCGTCCTCCGGAGCGGGCCCGGCCGGAGCAGCCGCGGCCGGTGCGACGGTGGGGCGGGGACCAGTGGCGATCGTGGTCATCACCCGATCCTGCCCCACACCAAGAGCCGGTGCCAGGTAGCGGCAGTACCAGAATAACCAAGCATCTGGTACCAGGTTGGGGCTCGCTTCACGATGGTCGTCATGACCGCAGTCCTGACCCAGAACACCGTCGACGCCGAGCGTCCGACGCTGAGCCCGTCCGGCGTCGCCGTGCTGCTGCTCGGCGCCTTCCTGCCCATCGTCGACTTCTTCGTCGTCAACGTCGCCCTGCCGACGATCAAGTCCACCCTGCACGCGTCGGCCCCCATGCTCGAACTGGTCGTGGCCGGGTACGGCACGGTCTACGCCGCGCTGCTGGTGGTCGGCGGGCGCCTCGGCGACGCGCTCGGCCGGCGCAAGATGTTCGCCACGGGCCTCGTCGGCTTCACGATCACCTCGCTGCTGTGCGGGATCGCGCCGACGATCGGCACGCTCGTCGCCTTCCGGCTCGCACAGGGAGCGGCCGCCGCGCTGATCGTCCCCCAGGTGCTCGCCACCTTCCAGGCCGCGCTGGACGGGCCGCGGCGGGCCAAGGCCCTCGGCCTCTACGGCGCCACCGCGGGCGTCGCGTCGGTCGTCGGGCAGGTGGTCGGCGGGCTGCTCGTCACCGCGGACATCGCCGGCAGCGAGTGGCGCCCGATCTTCCTCGTCAACGTCCCGCTCGGCCTGCTCGCACTCGTCGCGGTCTTCAAGTACGTCCCGGCCACCCGGTCGGACAGCCCGACGAGCGTCGACCTGCCCGGCACGCTGCTGTTCGCCGCGACCCTCACCGCGCTGCTCGTCCCGCTCGCCGAGGGGCGGACCCTGCACTGGCCGCTGTGGACCTGGCTGGTGCTCGCCGCGGTGCCCATCCTCGGCACGGCGACCTACATCGTCGAGCGGCGGACCGAGCGGGGCGGGGCGATGCCGCTGCTACCCCCGTCGCTGCTGCGGGTCCGGTCGATGCGGCGCGGGCTGAGCCTCGGCTTCCCGTTCTTCCTGAGCTTCGGCGGCTTCATGTTCGTCTTCGCCCTGACCGTCCAGGACGGACTGCACGCCGACGCGCTGCACAGCGGGCTGGCGATCGCCCCGTTCGCGATCGCGTTCCTCATCGGCTCGCTGCTGACCCCGCAGGCGATCGCCCGCTTCGGCCGGGCCGCGCTCGGCTGGGGCGCGATCGTGCAGACGGCCGGGCTCGCCGCGCTGGCCTGGACGGTCGCGGTCGACTGGCCACACGTCCGGCTGATCGCCCTCGCGCCGGGCCTGTTCGTCGCCGGTTTCGGCCAGTCGTTCGTGTTCGGCTCGCTGTTCCGGCTGATCCTGGCCGACGTGCCGCCGCACCTGGCCGGCATCGGCGGCGGCGTGCTCACGACCCTCCAGCAGAGCGGGTTGGCGCTCGGGGTCGCGACGCTCGGCACGCTGTACCTGGGCATCGGCTCGGGCGGGACGGGCTTCGCCACCGTCCTCGGCATCCAGTGCTTCCTGGCGCTGGTCATGGCCGTCGGCAGCCGGACGATGCCGTCGCTGCGCTCGACCCCGGCCGGCGCCCCGGCCGCGGTCGCGATCGCCGCGGCCGAGGCGTGACGGCTACGCGCTGATGCATCCGGGGCAGACTGCGCGACGTGACCTCCGTGCTCTGGCTGCGCCGCGACCTGCGGCTCCGTGACCACCCGGCCCTGCACGCCGCGGCGAAGGACGGGCCGGTGCTGGCGCTGTTCGTCCTCGACCCGGCGCTGCTGAAACCGGCCGGGGCGCCCCGGGTCGCGTTCCTGTACCGGACGCTGCGGGCGCTGGATACCGAGCTGTGCGGGCGCGGCGGCCGGCTGGTCGTGCGGCGCGGCGACCCCGTGCGCGTGGTGCCGAGGGTGGTGCGTGAGGCCGCGGCCGGGTCGGTGCACGTCAGCGCCGACTTCGGGCCGTACGGCTCGCGCCGGGACGCCGCGGTCGAGGCCGCGCTGGGCGGCATGCCGCTCGTCCGGACCGGGTCCCCCTACGCGGTCGGCCCCGGCCGGGTGACGAAGGACGACGGGTCGCCGTTCAAGGTCTACACGCCGTTCTACCGGCGGTGGCGGCAGCACGGCTGGCCGGCGCCGGCGGCGACGATCACCGGGCGGGTCGACTGGCACGCCGGCCTCGACGGTGTCGACGTCCCGGCCGACCCGCGACTGCCGGCCGGCCTGGAGCTCCCCGAGCCGGGCGAGGACGCCGCGCTGGCCGCGTGGCGGGCCTACCGCCGCGACCGGCTCGCCACCTACTGCGACGATCGCAACCGGCCCGACCTCGACCGCACCTCGCACATGTCCGTCTACCTGAAGTGGGGCGCGATCCACCCGCGGACGCTGCTGGCCGACCTCGGGCCGGGCGACGAGGTGTACCGCCGCGAGCTGGCGTGGCGCGAGTTCTACGCCGCCGTCCTGCACCACTGGCCGGAGTCGGCCCGCGAGTACTTCCAGCCCCAGCTCGCCGCGATGCAGTACGCGTGGCCCGGGTCGACGGCGTTCGCGGCCTGGCAGGCCGGCCGCACCGGTTGCCCGATCGTCGACGCCGGCATGCGGCAACTGCTCGGCCAGGGCTGGATGCACAACCGGGTCCGGATGATCGTCGCGTCGTTCCTCGTCAAGGACCTGCACATCGAGTGGCAGCACGGCGCCCGGCACTTCATGCAGCACCTCGTCGACGCCGACCTCGCGTCCAACCAGCACGGCTGGCAGTGGACGGCCGGCACCGGCACCGATCCGGCGCCCTACTTCCGCATCTTCAACCCGGTCGCGCAGGGGCAGAAGTTCGACCCGGACGGCGACTACGTCCGCCGCTGGGTGCCCGAGCTGCGCGGCGTCACCGGCAAGGCGGTGCACGAGCCGTGGACGCTGCCCGACCCGCCGGCCGGTTACCCGGAGCCGATCGTCGACCACGCCGTCGAGCGGCAGGTGTCGCTGGACCGCTACCAGTCCGTCCGCGCTCGCTGACGGGGTCGTGATCGCGGGACGCGGCGCTTCGCACCGGCGCGGGTTCGCGCGATCCCATGGGGATGCCCGCTCGAACTGTGCTTGACGCGTCGAACTGGCGAACGCTCAGTCGACCGGTTCTGCCGACGATGGTGCGTTTAGTTGATCGCGTGGGACCTGGATGCACGAGGATGGCCGCATGGCGGAGGCGGTGGAGTTCGACAGGATACGAGCGGAGATCTGCACGTCCGGCCCGCCGAGCAGTGGCGACAACCTGCTGGGAATGGAGATCGACTCGTGCGCTTACCTCGGGGACCCGAGTTACGCAGACGAGGCCGAGCGACTCTGGACGGACATGGAGGTTCGCCGGCCGCAGTCCGCGGAATGGCTCATCACCGGTCATGCACGGGGCCGTTCTCACGACGCGACTGCCATCGCAGTCGAACTCTCGCGGATCTGGGAGGAGCGTCTTCGTTATCCGTATCGGTCTGCGCACACGGTCATCTCGGCAACAGACGCCGTGACGCTCCGAGCGGTGACCCAGATCGGGCCGGGCGGCATTTGGGTGACCGCTGAGGTTCGCGTGGATCTGACTTCGAACTGACGCGGCGACGCGGCATAGCAAGGTCAGCCAGACAACCGGATCTCTGCCGCGTGGCGTGCCACTGCGAGGGCAGGCTCGTAGCGGCGATGTGCTCGTGCGTTGCTCGTGCTCGAGGAGTTGATCTTCGCCCCTGCGGCCGGGGTCAGCCGTAGTCGGGTGGTGGGCTCTCGTAGCGGTGGCCGGTGGGGCTGGTCCATTTGAGGGTGCCGTGGGGGTCGCCGGTGACCTGCCAGCCGGTCTGGTGTTTGAGCCGGTGGTGGTGTTCGCAGAGGGCTTCCATGTTCCGGGCTGAGGTGGGGCCTTCCGGCCAGGGCACCTGGTGGTCGAGGTCGGAGACCCGGGCGCGGCGCGCGCAGCCGGGGAAGCGGCATCTGCTGTCGCGGGCGATGAGGTGGTCCTGCAGGGCTTGGGCCGGTTCGTAGGCGTCTTGGCTGTAGTCGATCATGCGGCCGTCGGGGTCGGTGAGGACTCGCCGCCAGGTGCCGGTGGGGTCGAACGCCAGCGCCCGGGCCAGCGCGGCCGGGATCGACCCGTAGCCGTCGAGCTCGGCGGGCTGGTCGTCCAAATCGAGCAGGGTCTCCAACGACACGGTGACTTGGATGGTGGGTTTGCGGCCGTGCTGGCCCGGCACCGCCCCGTCGAGCAGTCCTTGTTCGGCGAGCGCGATCAGGGCGTCGGCGCGGCGCTGGTCCATGGTGCGGTCGTCACCGGGGAGTTTGCGTTCGGCTTCGGCGTTGAGCCGGGCCATCACGAGCGCGAGGCCGTCGGCGGGCAGCATCGCCCACAGTTCGCCCATGCCGTCGCCGACCGGCCGGCCGCAGACCCGCCGATCGTCGAGCGCGTCCTCGTGCCGTTTCTTCGCCGTCCGCGGATCGACCGCCAGGACCGCTTTCGACACTGACTTGGCGAAGGCGGCCACCGACTGGTGCGGGGCCCGGTCGAGCACCTTGTCCTCGACCCGCGCCGCCAACCCGTCCGGCAGCACCCGCACGGCGTGGGTCAACACATGGGCGTGGCGCCAGGTGATCGCGCCGGCCTCGAGCAGCGCGAACGTCTCCGGCAACCGATCCATCAGATCGTGCGAAGTGCGAAGTCGGTCATAGACCGTCACGGGCGGTTGGCGCAGCGCGACCCCGATCTCCGTCGCGGCGAGATCCCGCTCGATCTCGGAGCCGGTGTCCATCGCCGCCAAAATGCGGGCTTCCTGCGCCTCGGCCCAGGCATGCAGCTGCTGCAACGCCAACAGAGCGTCGACCCGCGCGGCCTCGGACAGGGTGGCGGGATCGACCGTCCGCGCGCGCAGCGACGTCAGCACTGCCAGCGTCGAATCCCCCCGATCCATACGACAAACGCTATTCGGGGGGTACGACAGAAACGCCCCGAAAAAAGGACCGTCCGCAGAAAGAGATCGTCCGGATGCCCGCCGCTCTAACAATCAGGTCGGGGTGATGCCCCAGCGGCCGCTCCAGGCGCCGTCCGGCTCGAGGACGATCAACCCGGCCCCGGTGTTGAAGGCGTTGGGCGCGCACGTCATCGGCTCGATCGCGATGCCCGGTTGCCCGGGGGTGAGCGCGTCGAGAGTGAACACCTGCAGGAACCGGAAGGTCTCCTCGAACCACACCCGCGCCCCGCCGGCGCGCGTGCGGACCTCGGCGACCCCGCGGCCGTCGTGCCGGTCGAGGCCGGTGAAGCAGTCGTCCATGCGCAGGGACTTCAACCGCCGGCCGCGGCGCAGGTCGTGCTCGGTCTTGGCGACCGGTCGCGCACCGACCGGGACGCCGCGCTCGTCGGCGACGATCAGTTCCCGGGCCGGCAGCTTCAGCGTGGTGTCGGCGAGCGCGTGCCCGCGGGTCGCGAGATAGGGGTGGGAGCCGGCGCCGAACGGCGCCCGCGTGCGGCCGAGGTTGCGGGCCCCGAGCGTCACCGTGAGGCCGAGCTCGGCCTGCAGCGCGTACGTCACGTCGACCCGGATCGGGAACGGGTAGCCGTTCTGCGGCACGACGTCGAGGCGCAGCGTGACGGTGGACGGCTCGTGGGCCAGCTTCGTCCACCTCGCCCAGCGGCCGAGGCCGTGAATGGCGTTGCCGGTCGAGGGTTCGGTGATCGCCAGCTGGTAGTCGGTGCCCTCGAAGGCGTACCGGCCGTCGCGGATCCGGTTCGGCCACGGGGCGAGCGTGATGCCGCAGGCCTTGGGCGGCAGCACGTCCTCGCCGTAGGTGCAGGTGACGTCCACGCCGCCGACCGTGTACCGCTGCAGCGCGGCCCCGACCTCGACGATGGTCGCCCGGTGTTCGCCTGCGGAGATGACGTACTGCGCACCGGTGAGATTCACGGCCCGGAGGCTATCGTCTCGACCTTGCGATGGGCCGCGGCGTCGTAGCGCCAGAACGCGCGCACGAGCGGGCCGGCGACCGCGACCACCACCATGCAGGCGACGCCGCCCGCCACCCACGAGAACGTCGTGCCCGTCGCCGCGGCCGTGCCACCGGCCCGCAGGTCACCGAGGCGCGGGCCACCGGCGACGACGGCGATGAACACGCCCTGCATCCGGCCACGCATCTCGTCCGGGGCGTACGTCTGCAGGATCGTCTGCCGGTACACCGCACTCACCAGGTCGGCCGCACCGGCCACGGCGAGCAGGACGACGACGAGCCACAGCTGGTGGGCCAGCCCGGACAGCGCGACCGCGGCTCCCCACGCCACGATGGCGAAGACGAGCGCGACGCCCTGCCGCCGCACCCGACCGATCCACCCGCTGGACAGGCCCGCGACCACCGAGCCGATCGCGATCGCCGCGTACAGCGGGCCGACCGTGCCGTGGAAGCGGGCGTCGGCCACGGCCGGGAAGAGGGCCCGCGGCATGGCCAGGACCATGGCCGCGATGTCGACGACGAAGGACATCAGCAGCACCGGCCGGGTGGCGATGAACGCGAGCCCCTGACCGACCGAGCGGAGGCCGAGCCGCGGCGCCGTGCCGTCGGGCGGGATCGGCGGCAGCCGCAGCACCGAGTAGAGCGCGGCCGTGAACAGCAGCGCGTCCAGGCCGTAGGCGTACTCGAAGCCGTGGTGGACGGTGACCAGGAAGCCGGCGAACAGCGGTCCGATCACCTGGCCGATGTTGCCGACGGTGAAGTTGAGGGTGTTGGCGGCCGGGACGAGCTCGACGTCGACGATGCGTGGGATGATCGCGCCCCGGGCCGAGGACGCGATGGCGAAGAACGCCGACTGCACCGACACCAGCCCGAGGATCACCCACACGTTGCCGAGCCCGACCAGCGTCTGGACGAGCAGCGCGAGCGTCACGGCCCAGGTGCCGATCGACGCCCAGAGGTAGAGCACGCGGCGGTCCATCGCGTCGGCGATCGCACCGCCGTAGAGGCCGAAGACCACGATCGGGACGAGCCCGGCCAGGCCGACGAAACCGACGTACAGCGACGAGCGCGAGAGCGTGTAGATCTGCACCGGCACCGCGACCTGGGTGAGCATCGCCCCGATGAACGACGGTGCCCTGCCCGACGAGCAACCGGCGGTAGGCCGGGATGGCGACGGGGCGCGTGTCGACCGCATGCCGGCGCAGCCGGACCCGCAGCGCGCCGCGATCGTCGGGTTCGGTCGACGGAGCCAGCCGCTCCCGCACCCACTCCTCGCCGACCTGCCGGTACCGGATCCGGTCGTGCAGCCGGCCCTGCCGGCCCTGCCAGAACTCGACCGCGACGGGCGCGAGGCGGTAGCCGCCCCAGTGCGGGGGCGCCGGGATCGGATCGTCGCCGAAGCGGGCCGCCACCTCGGCCACCATCGCGTCCAGCACCTCGCGCGACTCGACCACCTGCGACTGCGGCGAGGCCCAGGCGCCGAGCTGCGACTCGCGCGGCCGGGTGGCGAAGTAGGCCTCGGTCTCCTCCCGCCCGACCCGGGCCACTGGGCCGGCCAGGCGCACCTGCCGCTGGTGGGCCAGCCACACGAACGTGGCGGCCGCGTGCGGGTGGGCGTCCAGTTCGCGGCCCTTCGCGGAGTCGTAGTTGGTGTAGAAGACGATGCCGCGCTCGTCGATTTCCTTGGCCAGGACGGTCCGGAGGGCCGGGTGTCCCTCGGCGGCGACCGTCGCCAGCTGGATCGCGTTCGGCTCGAGGACGGACGGGTCGGCCGCCGCGGTGTCGAACCACAGCCGCAGCTGCGGGTACCAGGTGCCCGCGACGTCGGCTTCGTCGAGATTCCCGCGGGTGTAGTTGGCCCGCAGGGCGGCCGGATCAATCATCGGGTGAATCTTCGCACCTGCCGTGCAGGCCGATAGCGGCATGTGAGCAGAATGGACAGTTGAGCGCGACCCGCTCAGTGGCTCTTGAGTTTCGCCCCGCAGTCCGAACTACCCGATCGGAGCACGTACATGGCAGCCGACTACAGCCCGGGCCTCGAGGGCGTCATCGCCTTCGAAACCGAGATCGCCGAGCCCGACAAGGACGGCGGCGCGCTGCGCTACCGCGGTGTCGACATCGAGGACCTCGCCGGACACGTCACCTTCGGCAACGTCTGGGCCCTGCTGGTCGACGGCAAGTTCGGGCCCGGGCTGCCGCCGGCCGAGCCGTTCCCGATCCCGGTGCACACCGGCGACGTGCGGGTCGACGTCCAGGCCGCGCTCGCGATGCTCGCGCCGATCTGGGGTTACCGTCCGCTGCTCGACATCAGCGACGAGGAGGCCCGCGAGCAGCTCGCCCGGGCCGCCGTCATGGCGCTGTCCTACGTGGCCCAGTCGGCCCGCGGGCTGTCGAACCCGGCCGTCCCGCAGTCACGCATCGACCAGTGCTCGACGATCGTCGAGCGGTTCATGACCCGCTGGCGCGGCGAGCCCGACCCGGCCCACGTCAAGGCCGTCGACGCGTACTTCGTCTCCGCCGCCGAGCACGGCATGAACGCCTCCACCTTCACCGCCCGGGTCATCGCCTCCACCGGCGCCGACGTCGCGGCCGCCATGTCCGGCGCGATCGGCGCGATGAGCGGCCCGCTGCACGGCGGCGCGCCCGCCCGCGTGCTGCCGATGATCGAGGAGGTCGAGCGCACCGGCGACGCCCGCAAGGTCGTCACCGGCATCCTCGACCGGCACGAGCGGCTGATGGGCTTCGGCCACCGCGTCTACCGCGCCGAGGACCCCCGCGCCCGCGTGCTGCGCCGCACCTGCAAGGAGCTCGGCGCCGAAGCGCTACGAGGCCGCCCAGGCCCTCGAGCAGGCCGCGCTGGCCGAGCTGCGGGAGCGGCGCCCGGACCGCCCGATCGAGACCAACGTCGAGTTCTGGGCCGCGGTCATCCTCGACTTCGCCGAGGTGCCGCCGCACATGATGCCGGCGATGTTCACCTGCGCCCGCACGGCCGGCTGGTCGGCCCACATCATGGAGCAGAAGAAGACCGGCCGCCTCGTGCGCCCGTCCGCCCGCTACGTCGGCCCGGCGCCCCGCAAGCCCGACGAGGTCGCGGGCTGGAACGACATCGCCCACCAGTAGCCCTGCCTTGAGTGGTCAGTTACGACCTGAGTGGTCAGGTAGGACTAACCACTCAGGTCCGGACTGACCACTCAACGCGGGAGGCGTCTCGTTGCGGAATCGGTCTTGCCGCGCCTGATGTTCTTCCCCCTGTGACCCGAATCCTTCTGATCTCCGGTAGCACTCGCGGCGCGTCGACGAACTCGGCGCTGATCCGGACGGCGGCGGCGGTCGCACCCGCGGGCATCGAGACCGTGGTGTCCGATGCGCTCACGGCGCTGCCGCACTTCAATCCGGACGACGACCTCGAGCCGCTGCCGGCCCCGGTCGCCGACCTGCGGGCGTCCATCGACAAGGCCGACGCGGTGCTCATCTGCACGCCCGAGTACGCCGGCACCCTGCCCGGCTCGATGAAGAACCTGCTCGACTGGACGGTCGGCGGCACCGTCCTGACCGACAAGCCGGTCGCCTGGGTCAACGCCGCCGCCGACGGGCGCCGGGGTGGGGGCGCGCACGCCACGCTGGCGACCGTCCTCGGCTACGTCCAGGCCCGGGTCGTCGAGGACGCCTGCCGGCACGTTCCCGTCGCGCGCGACGCGATCGGTGCCGACGGGCTCATCGCCGACGCAGCCACCCGGTCGGCGATTGCCGGCGCGCTCACCGCGCTCGCCGCCGCGGCGTGAGCGCCGCTCGTACTGCGATCGCGCACCCAGCTTGCGGTCGGCCGCCGGTCAGTGGCCGCGCGGCCGGATCGCCTCAGCCGAAGCTCTGGCCCTCGCCCCGGTAGGTCGGGACGGACGCGACGACCGTCGCGCCGTCGACCACGTGGAGCGTGTCGAGCCGCTCGCCCAGCTCACCGGCCTTCGCGTGCCGGAACCAGACGCGGTCACCGACCCGCAGGCCGGCCGCCCCCTGGCCCTGCACCGGCGTCTGCACCTCGCCCGCCCCCTCCGTTGCCAGCAACTTCAGGCCCCGCAGGGCAGGCGACGGCCACCGGCTCTTCCCGGCCGGGCCGGAGGCGATGTAGCCACCGCCGAACAGCGTCGCGATGCCCGGCGCCGGGCGGCGGACGACCGGCAGCGCGAAGTACAGCGCCGGCCGCGGCTGGAACGCGCGGTACCGGTCGAACAGCGTCGGGACGTAGAGCCCCGAGCCGGCCGTCACCTCGGTGACCGCCGGGTCGGCCGAGCTGACCTCCAGGCTGCCGGTGCCGCCAGAGTTGACGATCTCGAGCGCGCCGACCACCTTCTCCACCGCCTCGACCACCTCGACCCGGCGGCGGCGCAGCTCGGCGGCCGAGCGCTGCTTCATCATCCGGATCGCCAACGACGTGTCCTGCAGCCCGGCGATCTGGGCTTCGTAGAACATCACGCCCACGACCCGGAAGCCGAGCGCGTCGGCCCGCTCGGCCAGCCCGGCCGCGGCGGCCGCCGTCCGCAGCGGTGAGCGGCGCACGCCGAGGTGCAGCCGGCCGACGCGCAGCGACGCGTCCACGTCGATGCAGACGCGGACCGGCGCGTCCGGAGCCACGGACCGGATCCAGGCCAGCTGGGCCTCGTCGTCCACCATCAGGGTGATCGCCTCGAGCAGGTCCGGGTCGGCGGCGAGTTCGCGCAGCGCACCGCGGTCGACCGTCGGGTATCCCATGAGGACGTCGCGCACCCCGCCCCGGACGAGCCAGCACGCCTCGCGCAGCGCGTACGCCATCACGCCGGCGAAGCCGGGCCGGGCCAGCACGGTGTCGAGCACCCACCGGCACCGGACGGACTTCGACGCCACCCGCACCGGCGGGCCACCCGCGCGGCGCACCAGGTCGTCCGCGTTCGCGTGCAGTGCCGCGAGGTCGAGCGCGGCCAGCGGTGGGTCGAGGTCGGCCGTGGCCGCCGACAGCATCCGCAGATCGGTCATGACGCGCTCCTCCTCGGGCGGCGGCGTCGCCCCGACGCCTGGGTGGCGAGATAGCCGGCGAAGGCGGTCAGCCGGGCCCGGGCCGCCGCGCCGTCGCGGTCGACGAGCCAGCGCAGCGTGACCCCGTCGACGAAGGCCAGCGCCTCGGCGGCGAGCTCGGGCACCGGCCGGTCCCAGGTAGCGCCGGCGGCCTCGGCGGCCAGCCTCAGCAGCTGCTCGGCGGCAGCCTGCGACGCGGCGTACTGCCGGTCGGCCACGCCGTGCAACCCCGGGCTGCGCAGGGCGTGCGTGGTGATCTCGTAGGTGAGCAGCTGCGCGCCGGCGCTCGCCTCGATGGTGTCCCACATCGCGCCGACGGCGGCCGCCAACGCCGTGCCGACGTCGGGGGCGGGCGCGAGCGCGGCCGCCCCCGCCCCGGTGAGGTCGTCGACGATCCGCTGCGCGAGCGCGTCGAACAGCTCGTCCTTGTCGGTGAAGCAGTAGTGGACGACGCCGAGCGCCACCCCGGCCTGCTCGGCCACGCGGCGGACGGTCGCGGCCGCGATCCCCTCGCTCGCGGCCACCGCGAGCGCGGCGTCGACGAGCTGGGACCGTCGCTGCGTCACGGGCATCCGGGTCGTCACGCGTCCATCAGACAGCTGGACATGCGTCCAAGTCAACGGTTGACTTGGACGAGCGTCCAGCTTCATAGTGGTCGCCATGACGACCTGGACGAATTGGGCCGGCACCGTCTCCGCCGATGTCATCGTCTCGACCCCCGGCACCGTCGCCGAGCTCGCGTCCGTCGTCGCCGGCGCGACCGAGCGGGGTCAGCGCGTCAAGGCGGTGGGCGCCGGTCACTCGTTCACCCCGATCGCCGCGACCGACGGCGTGCAGGTGCGCCTCGACCGGCTGGCCGGCATCGTCCGCGCCGATCGCGAGTCCGGGCTGGTCACGGTCCTGGCCGGCACCCGCCTGCACGCGCTCAACGAGGCCTTGTGGCACCTCGGGCTCTCGATGACGAACCTCGGCGACATCGACGCGCAGACGATCGCCGGCGCCATCTCCACCGGCACGCACGGCACCGGCGCGAAGTTCGGCGGCATCGCCACCCAGGTGGCCGGGCTCGACCTCGTCCTGGCCGACGGCTCGCAGCTGCACTGCGACGCCGGCGAGAACCCGGAGGTCTTCACCGCCGCCCGGGTCGGGCTGGGCGCCCTCGGTGTCCTCGCCACGGTCACGCTGCAGTGCGAGCCGGCGTACGCGCTGGCCGCGGCCGAGGCACCGGCAACCCTCGACGAAGTCCTCGAGGACCTCGACGAGAACGTCGTGGGCAACGACCACTTCGAGTTCTACTGGTTCCCCCACACCCGGCGGGTGCTGACGAAGCGCAACAACCGCGTCCTGCCCGGCACCGAGCTGCACCCGGTCGGCCGGTTCCGGCACTGGTTCGACGACGACTTCCTGTCCAACCGGGTCTTCGACCGGCTCAACCGGCTGACCACCCGCCGGCCGGCGCTGATCCCGCCCACCAACGAGCTCGCCGCCCGCCTGCTGACCCCCCGCGACTACATCGACCGCTCGCACCGCGTCTTCGCGTCCGTCCGCACCGTGCGGTTCCGGGAGATGGAGTACGCGGTGCCGCGCGCGGCCGTCCCCCACGTGCTGGCCGGGATCGAGGCGTACCTCGCCCGCAGCGGCGAGCAGATCGGCTTCCCGGTCGAGGTCCGGTTCGCCGCGGCCGACGACATCTGGCTCTCCACCGCGCAGGGCCGGGACACCGGCTACATCGCCGTGCACCAGTACCACCGGCGCGAGCACGAGACGTACTTCAAGGCGGTCGAGGCGATCGCGAAGGACGTCGACGGCCGCCCGCACTGGGGCAAGCTCCACTACCGGGACGCCGACTCGCTGCGGGGCTCGTACGCCCGTTTCGACGACTTCGTCGGCGTCCGGGACAAGCTCGACCCGATGCGCACGTTCGGCAACGACTACCTCACCCGGGTGCTGGGTGGCTGAGCTCGCCGACGTCCGCCGGATCGCGCTCGACCTGCCGCGGGCGTACGAGGCGATCGTCCGCGACTACGTGAAGTTCCGGGTCGGCCGGCTCGTGTTCGCCTCGGTGTCACCGGACGAATCGCTGCTCGGCTTCGGGTTCCCGAAGCAGGCCCGGGAGTCGCTGGTCGGCAGCGACCCGGAGACGTTCCTGATGCCGGTCAAGTCCGACCTGCGCTACAACTGGGTGCGGCTGCGGCTGGGCCGGATCGCGGTGCCCGACCTGGAGGAGTTGCTCGTCGAGGCCTGGCGGATGTGCGTGCCGAAGAAGGTCGCGGCGGAGTACCTCGGCGGCGCGGGCTGAGCCGCGCCGCGGCGAGAAGTCCGGACCGGCGGCGTGTGCTCCCCCGGATCGGCCGGGGCCGCGCCTATCGTCGCCCCATGCGTCAGCTGCGCTTCGTGACCCTCTCCGAGGACGGCGCGTCCCTCCTCGTCGAGACTCCCGACGGCTCCGAGCAGTTCACGCTCGCGGTCGACACCCCCCTGCGCGACGCCGTCCGGGCCGATCTGCCCCGGCTCTCGGCCGCCCCGCCGGTGCCGGTCGCGCCGGCGCCGGAGGATTTCTGGCCGGGCACCGTGGCCACCGAGGCCCTGGGCCCGCGCGAGATCCAGGTGCGCGTGCGCGGCGGGCAGTCGCCGCAGGAACTCGCCACCGCCACCGGCATGACGCTCGAGCGGATCATGCGGTTCGCCGGCCCGGTCATGGAGGAGCGGCAGCGGATCGCCGGCGAGGCCCGCCGCGCCCGCGCCCGCCGGACGAGCACCGACGGCACCGAGCAGCGCGTCGTCGTATTCGGCGAGGCCGTCGACGACCGCTTCGGCGCGCACGGCATCGACGCCGATTCCGTCAGCTGGGACGCCCGGCGCCGGGACGACGGCGAGTGGCTCGTCATCGCCGAATGGCTCGGCGGGGACGCGACGCACACCGCCGAGTGGCTGTTCAGCCGGGTCGCCCGCTCGGTCACGCCGATGGACGACACCGCGGCCGACCTGCTCAGCGACCGTCCGATCCGGCCGGTGGCGCCGCCCGAGCCCGTCCGCCCGTCGCTGGTCGCCGCCCCGCCGCTCGCCCCCGGCGTCGTGGCGTTCCCGCCGATGCCGGACGCGCACACCGGCCCGCTGCCGGTCGTCGAGGACGTCTTCGACCAGGAGGCCCCGCCCGAGGGTCCGCGGCACGTGGCCCCGCTCGTCCCGGCCGCGGCCGCCCTGAACTACGACGCGCCGCCGCTGCCGCTGGGCATCAGCGACCCCGCGGCCCGCCCCGGCGCCGCGCACGGCGTCGGCGCGCTGCGCAACCTCGGGTCCCGCCGCGAGGAGTCCGAGGAGGAGCGCGCCGCCCGGGCCCGCATCCCGTCCTGGGACGACATCCTGCTCGGCATCCGCCGCAACAAGGACGACTGAGTTCGATCCGCCGGGGTGTCGCTCCGTCGACACCCCCTCCCTCGGTCGGGGTGCGCGCCTCGCGCCACTCCTCGCTTCGCCCGGGCCGCGCCGCGGCGGCGGGCTATCGCCCAGCGCTGTGCCCCTCGGCTCACTCGCTTCGCTCGCTCGCGGCGCGAGCGCTCATCGCACGGGTGGTCACCTTTCTTGGTGGTCACCTATCGCTGCTGGGTCTCGGATTGGGCGGAACGAGCGACCGCGGGGGGCCGGCCGACTTGCGTTGAAGTGCGGTTGAGCTCCTGGCGTCCGGGCGTGCGGCTCCTTGAAACTCGGTCGCTGGATGTCGGCCGCGACACGTACCGTCGATCAATGTGACCGGGACGGGGCATACCGAGGTTGGCGCGGCGCAGGTGAGCACCGTCGCCACCCTGCTGCGCCTGCGTCGCTGGGCCCGTCCACACCGCCGGGCGATCGCCTTCATGCTCGCCTCGGCCTGCGGGGCGATGATCGCGCAGTCCCTCGTCCCGCTCGTCATCGGCCGGGTCATCGACGGCCCGGTCCGGCACCGGGACACCGCCGGGCTCTGGGGGCTCGCGGGGATCGCCCTGCTGCTCGGCATCACCGAGGCCGGCCTGTTCTTCGCCCGCCGGCGGGCGATGGCCGTGTCCGCCCTGGGCGTCGAGACCGACCTGCGCCGCGACCTGTTCGCGCACCTGCAGCGCCTGCCGGTGTCGTTCCACGACCGTTGGCCGTCCGGTCAGCTGCTCTCCCGGCTCACCACGGACCTGTCGACGCTGCGCCGGTTCATCGGCCTGGCCGCCGTCTTCCTGCTGGCCAGCACGCTGACGATCGTCGTGGTCGTCGCGCTGCTGATCAACATCCAGGTCTGGCTGGGGCTCGTCGTGCTGGCCTCGATGATCCCGCTGGTCGTCGCCACCCGCCGCTTCGAGCTGCGCTACAGCCGCGACGCCCGCCGGGCCCAGGATCTGACCGGCGACCTCGCGACCTCGGTCGAGGAGTCCGGCGCTCGGCATCCGGGTCATCAAGTCCTTCGGCCGCCGCCCGCACATGCTGGCCGCGTTCAGCCGGGACGCCGCCCGCCTCCGCGGCGCCGAGCTCACCAAGATCAGGACGCTCGGGGTGTTCTGGGCGCTGCTCGAGGGGCTCCCGCAACTCGTCCTGGCCGTCGTCACCGTCGGCGGCGTCTACGCCGCGGCCGCACGGCGCGATCACCGTCGGCCAGCTCGTCGCGTTCGTCGCCCTCTACCTGCAGCTGGTGTGGCCGATCATCATGCTCGGCTGGCTGCTCGCCCTGACCGAGGAGGCGGCGAGCGCCTGCGGCGCCGGATCTTCGAGGTGCTCGACACCGAGCCGACCATCCTCGACCCGGCCGAGCCGGTGCCGGCCGAGCGGGGCACGACGCTGGTGTTCGAGGACGTCCGGTTCCGCTACGACGGCGCCGATGAGGACGTGCTGCGCGGCGTCGACCTCGAGCTGCGGGCGGGCGAGACGATGGCGCTGGTCGGCGCCGTCGGCTCGGGCAAGACCACGCTCACCGCGCTCGTCCCGCGGCTCTACGACGTCACCGGCGGGCGGGTGCTGATCGGTGGCGTCGACGTCCGCGACCTGCGCCTCGACCAGCTGCGGCACGCCGTCACCACCGCCTTCGAGGACGCGACGCTCTTCTCGGCCAGCGTCCACGAGAACCTGACCCTCGGGCGGTCCGGCGTGACCGACGAGGACGTCCGCGAGGCCATCTCGGTCGCCGCAGGCCGACTTCGTCTACGTCCTTGCCGTTCGGCCTCGACACCCGGATCGGGGAGCAGGGCCTGTCGCTGTCCGGCGGGCAGCGGCAGCGGCTTGCGCTGGCCCGGGCCGTGCTCGGGCGCCCGCGGGTGCTGGTGCTCGACGACCCGCTGTCCGCCCTGGACGTGCACACCGAGTCGCAGGTCGAGGAGGCGCTGCGGCGCGTCCTGGCCAGCACGACCGCGCTCGTCGTCGCGCACCGGCCGTCCACCGTGCTGCTCGCCGACCGGGTCGCGCTGCTGGCCGACGGCCGCATCGCCGCCGTCGGCACGCACAGCGAGTTGCTGGAACGCGTGCCGGGCTACCGGCGGCTGCTCGCGCAGACCTCCGAGCTCGAGGCCATGCGATGACCGACATCGTCGAGAACGTCCCCGACACCGTCACCTGGCGTGGCCAGCTCTCGCCCGAGGACCAGAAGAACGCCGACCGGCAGGACGACCCGGGCCGCGGCATCAAGCTGCGCTCGGCCGGGCGGCAACTGCTCGTCGAGCTGATCCGCCCTACAAGCGGCGCATCGTCGGCGTCCTGCTCATCGTCCTGCTGCAGGTCGCGGCGACGATGGCCGGCCCGTGGCTGGTCGGCGTCGCCATCGACCACTCCCTGCCGGACGCATTCGGCGGCCACTACACCTCGCTGATCTACGTCGGCGCCGGGCTCGTGCTGGCGGCGGTGCTGTCCGGCGGCCTCCGGCGCGCTGTTCGTGCTGCGGAGCGGCGCCATCGGGCAGGACGTGCTCTTCGACCTGCGCCGCCGCGGCTACGACCACATGCAGGCGCTGTCGGTGGCGTTCCACGAGCGGTTCACGTCCGGACGGGTGATCTCCCGGCTGACCTCCGACGTCGACACCCTCACCGAGCTGCTCGACAGCGGGCTGGACGGCCTGCTGACCGCGGTCTTCAACAGCACGGCGATCGCGGTCATCCTCGTCGTCCTCGACCCCCCGCTGGCCGTCATCGCGCTGGCGTCGCTGATCCCGCTGTGGCTGCTCTACCGGTGGTTCTCGCCGCGCGCCGCGGTCGCCTTCCGCCCGCACCCGGGAGACGGTGGCCACGATGATCGTCAACATCGTCGAGACCTTCAACGGCATCCGGGCCGTGCAGGCCTTCCGCCGGGAGAAGCGCAACGACGCGATCTTCGCCGGCCTCAACGACGGCTACCGCGAGGCCAACCGGGACACCTTCAACCTGCAGTGCCTGGTTCATTCCCGGCACCGCATTGATCGGCAACGCGGCGACCGTCGCCGTCCTGCTCGTCGGCGGCTACCGCGTCGCCAACGGCGGCCTCGAGCTCGGCGTGCTCACCTCCTTCCTGCTCTACCTGCGGCAGTTCTACGACCCGATGCAGGACATCGGCGTCTTCTACAACTCGTTGCAGTCGGCCACCGCGGCGCTGGAGAAGATCGCGACCGTCCTGGCCGAGCCGCCGAGCGTCCCCGAGCCCGAGACCCCGACGCCGCTGGCGACGCCGGCCCGCGGCGCGCTGTCGCTGCAGGACGTCAGCTTCGGCTACCGCGCCGACCGGCCGGTGCTGCCCGAGCTGTCCCTCGAGATCCCGGCCGGGCAGACCGTCGCGCTCGTCGGGGCCACCGGCGCCGGCAAGACGACGATCGCGAAGCTGATCTCGCGGTTCTACGACCCGACCTCCGGCATCGTCCGGCTCGACGGGGTCGACCTGCGCGACATCGCCGACGCCGACCTGCGCACGGCCGTCGTGATGATCACCCAGGACGGCTTCCTGTTCTCCGGCTCGGTGGCCGACAACATCGGCTTCGGCCGGCTCGGCGCCGGCCGCGAGGAGATCGTCGCCGCGGCGCGGGCGGTCGGCGCGCACGAGTTCATCTCCGCGCTGCCCGAGGGGTACGACACCGACGTCCGCAAGCGCGGTGGACGCCTCTCGGCCGGGCAGCGCCAGCTCGTCGCGTTCGCGCGGGCGTTCCTCGCCGATCCGGCGGTGCTGATCCTGGACGAGGCGACATCGTCGCTGGACGTCCCGACCGAGCGGGCGGTGCAGCGGGCGTTGCGGACCGTGCTGGCCGAGCGGACGGCGCTGATCATCGCCCACCGGCTCTCGACGGTGGAGATCGCCGACCGGGTGCTCGTGCTCGCCGACGGCGTGGTGATCGAGGACGGCACGCCCGAGGCGCTCGTCGACGGCCGGCGACGGCCACTTCGCCGAGCTGCACGCCAGCTGGCGCGACTCGCTGGTCTGATCCGTCAGGTCAGGGCCGCGAACGCGACGGCGGCGGCGGTGGCCACGTTCAGCGAGTCGACCCCGCTGGCCATCGGGATCCGTACGCGCAGCGAAGCGGCCGCCATCGCCGCCTCGGTCAGGCCCGGCCCCTCGGCGCCGAGCAGCACCGCCCAGCGAGCAGGCACGCGGACCTCGCGCAGCGGCACCGCCCGCGCATCCGGGGTCAGGGCCAGCACCTCGAACCCGTGGAGCCGGCGCAGCGAGTCCGGCCACGGGTCGGGAAGCACCGCGAACGGCACCCGCAGCACGTGCCCCATCGACACCCGGACGCTGCGCCGGTACAGCGGGTCGGCGCACCGCTCGTCGAGCAGCACGGCGTCCACCCCGAACGCGGCCGCGTTGCGGAACAGCGCGCCGAGGTTCTCGAAGTCGTTGAGCCCCTCGAGCACCGCGATCCGCCGGGTCGACGCGGCCAGCTCCGCCGGGTCGAGCGGGCCGGGCCGGTCGGCCGACGCCAGCACGCCGCGCGTCACCCGGAAGCCCGACGACCTCCGACAGCAGCCACTTGTCGAGGGAGTACACCGGCACGTCCAGCGGCTCCAGCACCGGCCGCAGCGCCTCGATCCGGGCGGGGACGCCGATGACCGCCCGGACGCGGTACGGCGAGGACACCAGCCGCTCCACCACGTTGACGCCCTCGGCGATGACGATGCCGCGCCGGTCGGGCCGCACGTCGGCGTCCATCAGGTCACGGAAGTCGTCGACGCGCGGGTCGGCGGGCGAGCCGATCTCGACGAGCTGCATGCCGGTCAGCGGCCGCCCAGCAGGACGAGCACCAGCCCGATCGCGGCCGGGACGCCCTGCACGACGAGGATGCGCCGCGACACGGTCAGCGCCCCGACGACCGCCGCGACCACGACGCAGATCAGCCCGTACAGCTTGAACTCGAAGGACGCCTCGCTGCTGGTCGTGATCAGCGACCAGACGAGCGCGCCCGCGAGGAACCCGTTGTACAAGCCCTGGTTCTTGGCCAGCGCGGCACTCTGCTCGGCCTGCTCCGCGGTCGTGCCGAAGATGCCGCGGCCGCGCGGCGTCGTCCAGAGGAACGCCTCGAGGTACAGGAACAGGAAATGCTCGAGCGCCACGACCGCGACGAGCACCTCGCCCGCGACCCTCATCCGATCCGTCCGGTGCTCCGCCACATGGCGCACACCGTAGCGTCAGGCGGCCACGTGCATCCGGTCGACGACGAGTTCGCGCACGTCGTGCGCGTCCATGCCCCGCCGCCGGGCGACCCACGCGGCCAGCCCGGCCACGCTCAGCAGGCAGACGAGCCCGCCACCGATGAGCCCCCACCGCGGTCCGGCCGCCCCGGCCAGCCAGCCGATCATCGGCGCGCCGAACGGCGTACCGCCCATGAAGCAGACGAGGTAGAGCGCCATGACCCGCCCCCGCATGGTCGGTGCGACGCCGAGCTGGATGTGCGAGTTCGCGGCCGTCGTCACCGACAGCATCGCCAATCCGGTCGGGACGAGCGCGACCGCGGTCAGCGTCAGGTCCGGCATCACCCCGGAGACGATCTCGCCGACGCTGAACGCGGCCGCGGTCACCAGCAGGAACAGCGCCGACGGCCGCTTGTTGCGCCGGGTCGCCAGCACGGCCCCGCAGAACGCGCCGACCGCGAGCGAGGTCGACAGCAGGCCGTAGCCGGAGGCGCCGCGGTGGAAGACCTGCTTGGCCATCAGCGCGCAGGTGATCGCGAAGTTCAGCCCGAACGTCCCGAACACGAAGATCAGGACCATGGTGAGGACGAGGTCGTGCCGGCCCCGCACGTAGCGCAGCCCCTCACGCAGCTGCCCGCGCGCGCGCTGCAGCGGCGGCGACGGGAACAGCTCGCGCCGGGCGCATCATGACCAGCCCGGCGAGCACGGCCACGCTCGAGGCGGCGTTGCCGATGAACGCCCAGCCGGTGCCGACGGCGCTGATCAGCACGCCGGCGATGGCCGGCCCGAGGATCCGCCCGCTGTTGAAGATCGTCGAGTTGATCGCGACGGCGTTGGTGAGCTCGTCCCGCCCGACCATCTCGATCACGAACGACTGCCGGACGGGTGTGTCGATCGAGGTGATCAACCCGAGCGCGGTCGCCAGCACGAGCACGTGCCAGTACTGCACCACCCCGGCGATGTCGAGCAGCCCGAGCAGCAGCGCGACGAGCGCCGAGCGCGGACTGCGTGACCAGCAGCGTCCGCCGCTTGTTCAACCGGTCGGCGAGCACGCCGCCCCACAGCCCGAACACCAGGGACGGGCCGAACTGCAGCGCCGTGACGACGCCGAGCGCGGTGCCGGAGTTGGTGAGCTCGAGGACGAGCCAGTCCTGCGCCACCCGCTGCATCCAGGTGCCGGTGAGCGAGACGAGCTGGCCCGACGCGTAGAGGCGGTAGTTGCGCACCCGCAGCGACCGGAACATCCCGGCCGGTACGCGGATGCCGGAGCGGCGGCGGCCGGGGCGGTCAGTCGCCGTCACTGCTCGGCCAGCTTGTCGAGGATCGGGACGACCCGCTGCAGCAGGGCCCGCTCCTCCGGCGTCAGTGTCGCCAGCCGGCGGGTCAGCCAGGCGTCGCGCGAGCGGCGTTCGGAGTCGAGCAGCGCGACACCGGCGTCGGTGATCGCGATGATTGCCTGCCGGCGGTCGCTGGGGTGTGACATCGCGCCGGACCAGCCCCCGCTCCTCGAGATTGGCCAGCACCTTCGTCATCGACGGCGGCTGCACGCGCTCGCAGTTCGGCGAGTTCGCCGGCGCTCATCGAGCCCGCGCTTCTCCAGCGTGCGCCATCGCCGAGAGCTGGGTCAGCGTGACGGACATGTCGACGCGCTGGTTGCGGACGATGCGGGTGAGCCGCAGCGAGCGCGGGCCGCAAGACGGGACGCGAGCTCGGCGATCGTGGTCCTCGTCGCGGTCGTCATCACTAGTTAGTCTAGCTAACGAACGGCCTGGTCGCCACCGGATAAGGCCCGGGCGAAGCCGGCGACGAGGTCGTCCGCCCGCGGCAGCGGGACGCCGTCCACCTCGTGGATCGGGACGGCGAGGCTCAGGCTGCTCGTCCAGAACGCCGGCCGGGCCTGCAGCTCGGGCGGCCCGAACGTCCGCAGGGCCGTCGGCCGCCCGGCGTCGCGGGCGAGGTCGAGCACGGCCCGCCGGGTGACCCCCGGCAGCAGGTCGTCGCGCAGGGGCGCGGTGACGAGCGTGCCGTCCGGCTCGACGAGGAAGACGTTGCCGCGGTCGGTCTCCAGCACCGCCCCGTCAGCGGCGACGAACACCGAGGACGGTCCGCCACGGGGCACCCACGAGCGGTCGGCCCACTTGTGCCGCCACAGCCCGCCCGCTCGCGCGACGCACCGCAGCCCGCTGGCGGTCGGCGCGGCGGCGACCACCGCGGCGCGCACCTCGGCCGTGAGATCGGGCCGGACGACCACCCGCAACCCCGCCCGCCCGGCCGGGACGGTCCGCGCCACCGCGCGGACCCGGTCGGCCAGGCCGTCCGGGGCGCCGGCGCCGTAGAGCTCACGGCAGGAGCGGTCGAGGCGGGCGAGGTGGTCGTCGAGGCGCAGCGGCCGGCCGTCGACGCCCAGGATCGTCTCCAGCAGCCCGCCCGCGCGCTGGGCGACCGTGGGGCCGGCCTCAGGCGGGGCGAGCCGCGGCGCGAGCCGGGCCCGGGCCCCGCGGATCAGCGGGACCGCCTTGTGCAGGCACTCACGCCACTCGAGCATCGGCACGCTGTCGGCGGTGATGCCACCGCCGACGCCCAGCTCGATCCGGTCACCGGCAACCTCGAAGGTGCGGATCGCCACGCTGAACTCGGCGCCCCACGTCGGGCTCGCGAAGCCGATCGTGCCGGTGTACGTGCCCCGACCGACCGGCTCCAGCTCGGCGATCGCGGCCAGCGCCCGCAGCTTGGGTGCGCCGGTGACCGACCCCGGCGGGAACGTCGCGCGGAGCAGGTCGGCGTCACTCGCGTCGGGGCGCAGCCGCGCCTCGACCGCCGAGACCAGGTGCCAGACGCCCGGGTGCGCCTGGACGTCGAGCAGGGCGGTCGGGCGCACGCTGCCGGTCTCGCTCACCCGGCCGAGGTCGTTGCGGACCAGGTCGACGATCATCACGTTCTCGGCCGTGTCCTTCGCCGAGCGCCGCAGCGCGGCGTCGTTGCCCTCGGCGTCGCGGGGCAGCGTCCCCTTGATCGGCTCGCTGACCACCTGCCGGCCCCGTCGCCGCAGGAACAGCTCGGGGCTGAGGCTGACGACCGCCGGATCCCCGGCCAGGTACGCGCCGTAGCGCGGGTCGAGGTCGGCCACGGCCGCGGCGAAGAGCGCGGCCGGGCTGCCGGTGAAGCCGGCGGCCAGCCGGGTGCAGACGTTCACCTGGTACAGCTCACCGGCCCGGATGAGCTCCACCGCCCGCTCGACCGCGGCCAGGTGCTCGGCGGCGTCGGGGCCGTCGAAAGCGCCGACCGTCCACGTCGCCGGCCCGAGCGCGGGCGCCGCCAGGGCCGCCGCCCACGCCGCCCGGCGCTCGTCCAGTGCGGCCGCCCGGTCGTCGCTCCACAGCGCCTCGAAGCACCACTGCCCGTCGACCCGCCGGACGACGTGGTCGTGGAAGGCGAGCCGGGACGGGCCGTCGAAGGCGAGCCGGCCGAACCACCCCCCGCCCAGGAAGTCCGGACCGGCCCCGTCCACCACCGGGTGGTCCGCGAGGGCGGCCATCGGGTCGTCCGCAACCCGGAGCGGGTGCGACGCCAGCACCGCGGTGCCGCCGGCCCACGCGCCGCACAGCACGACCAGCCCGGGCCAGCCGGCGACGCGGGCGAGCAGTTCCTCGGCCGGCGGGCCGGCGCCGAGCTCGATCCGCACCGGGCGGCAGCGGCGACCGGGCGCCGCCGTCACCGCAGTACGCTTCGGCGCATGCCGGAGCTCGTCACCCCGCCGCCGGTGCAGATCAACGCCCGGCGCATCGTCATGGCCGGGACGCTGCTCTGGTTCGTCGCGTTCGTGGCCCTGCTGCCCTTCTACGGGTGGCTCGGCGACCACCACCACCGGATCTGGTTGTGGACCTGCCTCGCCGGCGGGTGCCTCGGCATCGTCGGTTACTCGCTGATGGCCCGGCACCGGAAGGCCGGCCGGACCATCTAGGCGGAGAAGTCCTCGCCGTCGTCGTAGACCAGTTCGGCGATGTCGGCGAGCGGCGGGTTCTCGACCTTCACCTCGGAGTGGCCGCCGCAGCCGAACTCGACGCTGACGACCTGCCCGTCGGTGTCGGTGATCTCGTTGCCGCACACGCCGAACCCGGCCGAGAGCGAACCGGCGAGCGGGAGGTAGAACCCGCAGGTACCGCAGTGGGCGGGGGCGTTGCGGGCCATCGGAGTGTCCGGGCCGCGGTCGCCGGAGTGCCAGCGGTCGGCGGCCCACAGCCGCCCCTCGCGGGACAGGACGCGCTCGCGGCCGAGCCCGAGCTCGAAGGCGACCGCCTCGACCGCCGGGTCGTCCGACAGGAGGTAGCCGGGCACCAGGCGGGGGTCGTCGGGCGGCGGGGGCGGGACGAGGTCGCCGGGGCTCAGGTCGCCCGGCCGGACCCGCTCGTGCCACGGCACCCAGTCCGGTGCGAGCAGCGCGCCCTCGCCCGGGAGCAGGACGACCTCGTCGACCGTCACCGTCTTGCTGCGCGACACCCGCGCGACCGTGACGGCCCAGTACCAGCCGACGTAGCCGGGCAGGGTGGACGCGAACGCGTGCGTCGCCACCCGCTCGCCCTCGGAGCGGACGCCGAGGTGCTCGCCGACCGACTCGCCGCCCACCTCGAGCGCGGCCGCGTGGGCCTGGTCGACGGCCGCGGCCAGCACGGCATCCGCGACGTCCGACGGCGCATCTGGGAATGGTCACCCTCGCATTGTCTCATCGTTGCGCGGGCCGACGGTCGCACGCGGTGCGGCAGGATGGACGGGTGGCCCGCAGGAGCGATGATCAACCGCGCAAGCGGTTCTCCAAGTCCGGCCACACGTCGCACCAGCCGCGGGTGCTGCCACCGGCCCCGCCGCCACCTCCGCCGTACCAACCACCCCCGTACCAGCCCCCGCCCCCGCCGCCCGGGTACCAACCGCCGCCCTACTACCCGCCGCCGGGCTACCCGCCGCCCGGGTATCCGCCGGCGCCGGGCGAGAGCTTCGGGTCGCCCACCTACCACCACACCCCCGCGGCGTCGCAGCCGATCGAGGCCGCCCGTCCGGGCGCGACCACCGCGGGTGGCGCGGCGCTACTCATCGGCAAGTCGGCGATCACCCAGACCAACCGGGCCGCCCGGGCCGTCACTCGCAAGGTCATCGGGGCCAGCAAGGCGTACGGCGCCGAGGAGTCCGGCCTCACCGCGCTGATCTGGAGCCAGGTGCTGAGCTACGGCACCGACGCCATGATCACGGTGGCCCTCGCCGGCACCGTCTTCTTCGGCGCGAGCGAGAACGCGCAGCGCGGCAACGTCCTGCTCTACCTGCTGATCACGATGGCACCGTTCGCGGTCGTCGCGCCGGTCATCGGCCCGGCCCTCGACCGGCTCCAGCACGGGCGGCGGTGGACGATGGCCGGCACCGCCATCGGGCGGGGCATCCTCGCGCTGATCATGGCCGGGCACCCGACCGAACTGCTCGTGCTCTACCCGTGCGCCCTCGGCTCGCTCGTGCTCTCGAAGGCGTACGGCGTCATACGGGCCGCAGCCGCGCCCCGGCTGGTGCCGCCGGGCATGACCCTCACCGAGGCCAACGCCCGGCTGACGATCTTCGGCCTGGGCTCCACGCTCGTGCTCGGCGGGGCCGTCGGCATCGTCATCAAGGTCACCGGCTCGTACAGCCTGGGGCTGATCGTCACCGCGATCGGCTTCTTCACCTGCGCGTTCTTCGCCTTCCGGCTGCCGAAGCAGGTCGACTCGGCCGCCGCGGCGCCCCGGCACCCGCAGGAGCCGGTGCGGCCGCGGGCGCAGGAGCGCGTCCCGACCATCAGCCGGATCCACTCGTGGGCGCGCAAGGGCTTCGACCCGCACCTGGTGGTGGCGCTGCAGGGCGAGTCGGCGCTGCGCCTGCTCTCCGGACTGCTCACCATCTACCTGGCGTTCTACGTCGAGTCGACGCAGCACGGCCTCAAGGCGGCCCTCGAACTCGCGCTCGTGGTGGGCGCGGCCGGGGTCGGCAACTTCCTCGGCACCGCGACCGGCACCCGGCTCAAGATGAGCAAGCCGGAGACCGTCATCACGCTGGCCGTCTGCGCGGCCGGCGCCGTCTGCCTCGTCGTCGCGCTGTCGTTCAGCCCGGTGTTCGCGGCGATCGCCGTGCTCGTCAGCGCGATCGCCAACGCGCTGTCGAAGATCGCGCTGGACGCGCTGATCCAGCGCGACGTGATCGAGACGCTGCGCTCGAGCGCCTTCGCCCGGTCGGAGACGTTCCTGCAGCTCGCGTGGGTCGTCGGCGCGACGATCGCGGTGGCGTTGCCGAGCAAGGACACCGGCGACGGCATGATCGGGCTGCTCGTGGCCGGTGTCCTCACCGGGGCGGTCGGCGTCCTCGTCCTGCTGCGCACCCGCGCGACGGCCCGCGGGGCGGTGGCCCGGGAACGGCCGGAGCACGCGTGAACGTCCTCGTCGTGTGCGCGGTCGAGGCCGAGGCCCAGGCGATCCGCGCGGCCGGCACCGCGGCCCCGGTGCTGGTGGGCGGGGTCGGTCCGGCGGCGGCCGCGGCGGCGACCTCCGCGGCGCTCACCGGGGTCGATCTCGTCCTCTGCGCGGGCATCGGCGGCGGCTTCGCGCCGCTGGCGCCGGGCGAGGTCACCGTCGCGTCGTCCATCGTCTTCGCCGACCTCGGCGCCGAGACCGCCGACGGCTTCGTGCCGATGTCCGAGCTCGGCTTCGGCGCGGCGACCTATGCCGTGCAGCCGAACCTCGCCGTCGAGCTGGCCGACCGCACCGGCGGTCACCTCGGCACGATCCTGACGGTCGCCACGGTCACCGGGACGGCTGCGAGCGCCCACGCGGCTCGCCGCCCGCTTCCCCGACGCCGTGGCCGAGGGGATGGAAGGCGCGGGGGTGGCGGCGGCGGCCCAGCTGCACGGGCTGGCGTTCGGCGAGATCCGGGCGATCAGCAACGCCGTCGGCCCGCGCGACCGGGACGCCTGGCAGATCCCGCTGGCCCTGAAGGCACTCGGCACCGCGGTCGCGGCGGCCACGAGATGAACGGATCACGGTTGAAGATCGCCTACTCGCCCTGCCCGAACGACACGTTCGTGTTCCACGCCTGGGCCCACGGGCTCATCGCCGACGCCGCGCCGCTCGACGTCACCTTCGCCGACATCGACGTCACGAACACCGCGGCCGAACGGGGCGAGTTCGACGTGGTGAAGGTGTCGTACGCGGCCCTGCCGTGGCTTCTCGACGACTACGCGCTGCTGCCGGCCGGCGGCGCGCTCGGGCGCGGCTGCGGGCCGCTGGTGCTGACCCGGGGCGGGATCGACTCGGTGGACGGGCGGACGGTGGCGGTGCCGAGCGAGCGCTCGACGGCCTACCTGCTGTTCCGGCTCTGGGCGATCGGGCAGCGGCCGGCCCGGATCGACGTCGTGCCGTTCGCGTCGATCATGCCGGCGGTGCGCGACGGCGCGTACGACGCCGGGCTCGTGATCCACGAGGCCCGCTTCACCTACCCGCAGTACGGGCTGCAGTCGCTGATCGACCTCGGCGAGTGGTGGGAGGGCGACACCGGCCTGCCGATCCCGCTCGGCGCGATCCTGGCCCGGCGCTCGCTCGATGTCGGCCGGCTGGCGCGGGCGGCCCGGGCCTCGGTCGAGTACGCGTGGGCGAATCCGGCCGCGTCGGCGGCCTACGTCGCCGAGCATGCCGACGAGATGTCCCCGGACGTCCAGCGCCGGCACATCGACCTCTACGTCAACGAGTTCACCCGCGACCTCGGCGAGGAGGGCTACGCCGCGGCGTGCGCCCTGCTCGACCGCGCCTTCAAGCAGGGCCTGACCCCGTGCAGCCCGCCGCTGCGCTGACCCCGGCGCAGGCTCCCCTCGCATTGAGTGGGCAGTTACGAACTGAGTGGTCAGCTAGGACTGACCACTCAGGCCCGGACTGACCACTCAACGAACCTGACGCCGAAGCGAGCGGCGATCCTCAGGCGTCGAGGTTGTCCGCGAAGGCGCGCAGCAGGCCGGCGATCTTGCGGGCCTCGGCCCGCTCCGGGTAGCGCCCGCGGCGCAGCGAGTTGGACGTGCTGTCGAGCAGCTTGATGAGGTCCTCGACCAGCGGGGCCATCTCGTCGGCGGGCTTGCGGACGTTGCGGGCGACCGACGGCACCGGGTCCAGGACCCGCACCTGCATCGCCTGGTTGCCCTTGCGCCCGGAGACGATGCCGTACTCGACCCGCAGGCCGGGCTTGAGCTCGGTCAGGCCGTCGGGCAGGGCGTCCCGGTGGACGAACACGTCGTCGCCCTCGTCGTTGGAGAGGAAGCCGAAGCCTTTCTCGGCGTTGAAGAACTTGACCTTGCCGGTGGGCACCGGGAACTCCTCGATTGACAGGGGCGTAACGCAGGAGAAGCACCGCGGCCGGCGGTGCCTCGTCAGTCCAGGCTACTGCCCACTGCCGCGGTATTCACCTCTGGACCGTGCCCCGCCCGTCCCGACCGATAGACTGGACCGTCCGACACCGACCGAGAAGGGCAGCTCATGGCCGGCACCGCACCCCGTCTTCCGGAGCGTCGTCCGGAGCAGTTCCGCTCCGCGTCGCACGCGATCGACTTCAACGTCTCCGAGCTCGTCTCCGACGCGGCCGGCGCCCACTCGCCCTTCGGTGACCTCGAGTTCCCGGTCCCGGCCGAGACCCTGCTGTACAAGCACCCGAACCCGGCCGAGCGGCCCCACCTCGCGAACGGGCGCTGAGCGCCCCACCCGTGGCCGCACCGCCCGCATCCCCTCCAGGCGGCGACCAGCCGCCGTCGCGCCCCGGCTCCCTGGCCGAGTGGCTGCGCGGGCGCGACGATCGGCAGCTGGGCCGGCTGCTCCGCCTCCGTCCGGACCTGGCGCTGCCGGCGCCGCCCGATCTGGGTGCGCTCGCCGGCCGCGCGGGCGTCCGCACCTCGACCCAGCGCGCGGTCGACAACCTCGACGCCTTCACCCTGGCCGCGCTCGAGCAGCTCGTCCTGCTCGCCGACGACGGTGACGCGGTCGCCGCCCCGCCGCCCGACGGCCTCGACCTGCTCTTCGACCTCGCCCTCGTCTGGGGCGACGCGGACGCGGTCCACCTGACGTCGACGGTCCGCGACGCGGTCGGCCCGTACCCGGCGGGCCTCGGCCGGCCGGCGGCGACGCTGCTCGCCACGGTGTCCGACATCCAGCTCGTCCCGGTCCTGCGCGCGCTGGGCCTGCCGCCGGCCGCCCAGCCCCGCGCCGGACGCGCGGTGGCCGAGGTCCTGGCCGAGCCCGAGCGGGTCGCGGCGCTGATCGCCGACGCCGACGCCGCCGAGCTGGAGATCCTCGACCGCCTCGCCGCCGGCCCGCCGGTCGGGACGGTCCGCAACACCCGGCTGGCGGCGACCGACGCCGAGCTCAGCCCGCCGCACCGGCTCATCAACCGCGGCCTGCTGGTGCCGCTCGACAGCCAGCGGGTCGAGCTGCCCCGCGAGGTCGGGCGCGTCCTGCGGGGCGAGCGGCCGGCCGCCCCGGCCTCGGCCGAGCCGCCCGAGCTGGCCACCGTCGACCGCGAACCGGCCGAGCTCGACCGCCTCGGCACCACCGCCGTGCTCGAGACGCTGCGGCTGGTCGACGCGCTGGCCGAGTCGTGGACGACGCATCCCCCGCCGCTGCTGCGCTCGGGCGGGCTGGGCGTCCGCGAGCTGCGGCGCCTCGCCCGCGACCTCGGGGTCGACGACGCCACCGCGGCGCTCGTGGCCGAGGTGGCCTACGCCGCCTCGCTCATCAACTCCACCAACGGCCCGGAGCCGGTCTTCCTGCCCAGCACCGAGTTCGACCTCTGGCGCGGCCGCGACACCGCGCCCCGCTGGGTGGCGCTCGCCTCGGCCTGGCTGGCGATGACCCGGCAGCCGAGCCTGGTGAACCAGCGCGGCGACCGCGACCGGGTCATCACCGCGCTGGGGCCGGACGCCGAGCGCGGCACGATCCCGGCGCTGCGCCGCCAGGTGCTCGACGTCCTCACCGCGCTGCCACCCGGTGCGGCACCGGCGAACCGCGACGCCGTCCTCGACCGGCTGGCGTGGCACCAGCCCCGGCGGGCGAGCGGGCAGCGACCGCTGGCCGAGGCGATCCTGGCCGAGGCCGACCAGCTCGGGCTCACCGCGGCCGGCGGCCTCACGGGCTACACCCGCACGCTGCTCGCCGCCGGCTCGGTCGCCGGATCGGGCTCCACGGCCGCGGCCGAGTTCGCGCTCGCGCGGGCACTGCCCGACCCGGTCGACCACTTCCTCGTCCAGCCCGACCTGACGATCGTCGTGCCCGGGCCGCCGGAGCCGGCGATGGGCGCCGAGCTGGCGCTGCTCGCCGAACTCGAATCCACCGGCGGCGCCAGCGTGTACCGGATCACCGAACGTTCGGTGCGCCGCGCCCTGGACGCCGGCCGCTCCGGCGAGCGGCTGGCCGACTTCGTCCGGGCCCACTCCCGCACCCCGCTGCCGCAGGCCCTCAGCTACCTGATCGACGACGCCGCCCGGCGGCACGGCGTCCTGCGGGCCGGCACCGCCTCGTCCTACCTGCGCTGCGACGACGCCGCCCTGCTCGCCCGCGTCCTCGCCGACCGGCACACCGACGGGCTGCAGTTGCGACTCATCGCCCCCACGGTCGTGGTCTCGGACGTGCCGGTGAACCGGCTGCTCGACGCGCTGCGCAGCGCGGGGTACAGCCCGGCCGCCGAGGGGGCGGGCGGCGCGCTGATCACCCTCGGGGCGGACGCGCCGCGCTCGCCGACCCGCCCGCCGGCCCGGTCGTTCACCACCCGGGGCGCGGCCGACACCGACGCCCAGCTGGCCGAGCTCGTGCGGCGGATGCGCTCCGGGGATGCGCTGGTCGAGCTGGGCCGCCGCGTGCACCCGATCGCAGCCCAGATCCCGGGCGTCACCTCGGCCGCGACGATGGAGCTGCTGCGCCGCGCCGTCCGCGAGGAGCAGCTGATCTGGCTCGGCGTGGCCGAGCCGGACGGCAGCGCCACCGCCCATGAGCTGCGGCCGATCTCGCTGGCCGCCGGCTTCGTCCGCGGGTTCGAGGAGGGTCGCGACCGCCTCGTCTCGTTCCCGGTGCACCGCATCACCGCCGTCCGGGTGCTCGACGAGGACGACGAATGATCAGTTTCGGCGACCCCACCTCCGGACGCCTGCGATGGTTGCTGCTGCTGCTCTGGGTCGTGCTCGCGGTGGCGACCGTGCTCGCCGCGCCCGACCTGCCGCCCCGGCTGGTCGCCGGGGCCGGCATGGCCGTCGCGATCATCGCCTTCCAGTTCGTGCGCAGCGTGAGCGTCACGGTCCGCCGGACGGCTGTGCTGGCAGCGACGGTCGCCGGGCTGGCCGCCTGCTTCGCCGCGCACGACGGCATCGCCGAGATCGCGGTGGTCATCGCCGCCACCCGGGCACCGGACGCGTTCGACGGCACCGTCCTGCGGTGGTTCGTGGCGCTCGACACGATCGCCTTCGCCGGGACGGTCGCGTTCATCTCGCGCAGCGTGCCCGGCCTGCTCGCCGGCGTCGCGATCCCCGTTCTCGTCCAGCGGGCCATCGAGCACCGCGACCTCATCCGGGAGCGGGACCGGGCCCAGGCGCTGCTGCTGGCTGAGGTCCAGGCCGGGCGCGAGGCCGAGACCCAGGCCGCCGCCCTGCGCGAGCGCGGCCGGATCGCCCGCGAGATGCACGACGTGCTGGCCCACAGCCTGGCCGGGCTGTCCGTGCAGCTGCAGGGGGTCCGGGCGATCGCGCTGCGCGAGGGCGTCGACCGGGCCGTCCTCGACCCGCTCGACAGGGCCGCCGAGCTCGCCCGGGCCGGCCTCGGCGAGGCCCGGGCGGCCGTCGGCGCGCTACGCGACCCGATCGGGCTCGGGCTGGACGATCTCGCCGCGCTCGTGGAGCGGCACCCGGGCGAGGCCACGCTGCAGGTGGTCGGTACGCCGCTGCCGGTCACCGCCGAGACCGGGCACGCCGTCTACCGCGCCGTGCAGGAGGCGCTCACCAACGCGGCCCGGTACGCGCCCGGCTCCCCGGTCCAGATCACCCTCACCTGGGTGGCCGAGGCGCTGGACGTCGAGGTGCGCGACGACGGCCCGGCGCCCGACCGGCGGGCCATCGCGGAGCCCAGCACCGGCCTCGGGCTGGCCGGTATGGCCGAGCGGATCCGGCAGGCCGGCGGCACGCTGCAGGCGGGGCCCGGGCCCGGCGGTGGCTGGCAGATCCACCTGCGCGTGCCGGCCTCGGTACCGGAAGGCGCCCGCGGATGATCCGGGTCGTGCTGGCCGACGACCAGGCGGTCGTGCGGGACGGTCTGCAGCTGCTGCTGTCGGCCAGCGGCGAGATCGAGGTCCTCGCCGCGGCCCGCGACGGCGCGGAGGCGGTGCGGCTCGTCCTCGACCACCGGCCGGACGTCGCCCTGCTGGACCTGCGGATGCCGGAGCTGTCCGGCGCGCAGGTCACGGCCCGGCTGGCCGAGGCCGCCCCCGAGGTGCGGGTGCTCATCCTGACGACCTTCGCCGACGACGACGCGATCCTGCCGGCGCTGCGGGCCGGGGCCGCCGGCTACCTCACCAAGGACGCGTCCGGGGAGGAGCTGGTCGGCGCGATCCGGGACGTCGCCGCCGGGCGGACCGTCCTCGACCCCAGCGTCCAGCGCCGCCTCGTGGAGCTGCTCCGGACGGGCGCACCGGCCGAGCCGGATCCCGAGCCCCCGGCCCCCGAACCCGGCGGGCCGGCCGAGGGGCTGACCAGGCGGGAGATCGACGTCGTCCGGCTGGTGGCCGAGGGGCTGTCCAACCAGCAGATCGCCCGCCGGCTCGTGGTCAGCGAGGCGACGGTGAAGACGCACCTCAACCACGTCCTGTCGAAGCTGTCCGTGGACGGCCGGCCGGGCCTGGTCGCCTGGGCGTGGCGATCGGGCCTGGCCGGCCGGTAGGCGAGCCGTCAGACGCCGACCGGCTCGAGCTCGATGCGCGGGGCCGCCGCCACCGCCCGGCGGGAGCGGTAGACGAGGATGCCGACCCGGGTGAGGACCTCGCCGAAGGCCATCAGCACGAGGGCCGCCGTCCAGGCCGTGATGTCGAGGTTGTGCGCGACGCTGAAGTGGTATAGGTGCGGGCCACCGCCGTGCGAGGCCCAGACCGCGAACGCGAACCGGCCGCCCATGCTGAGGACCCAGACGCCGGCGCCGATCCAACCGGCCTTGACGAGGGCGTAGCGGCCGCCGTCGGTGCGGACCCGGGTCGCGAGCGCGCTGACCGTGCCGAACACCACGCCGACCGCGGCCAGGCCGACGATGAGCACCAGGTCGTTGCCGCCGGTCGGCACCGACTTCAGGTAGGTCTTGCCGACCGCGGCGATGACGCCGAGCGGCAGCAGCATGGCGGCCAGGTCGAGGCGGCTCTCCCGGACCTGACGCAGGACGAGGACGACGAGGAGCGAGTCGAATAGGTAATCGGAGAAGGTCATGGCTGAAAGCCTCCCGATTCCGGGGCGCGGGCGAATCAACCGTCGGGTGGAGACGGGGTGGAGACCGCGGGAACGCGGCACCCCGACCGGTTGTTTGCGACAATGGACAATCGCCTATTTCTACGGAGTCGCTGCGTGACCGACGGACCGCTGATCGTCCAGTCCGACAAGACCCTTCTGCTGGAGGTCGACCACCCGCAGGCCCCGGAGGCCCGGGCCGCGATCGCGCCGTTCGCCGAGCTCGAGCGCTCGCCCGAGCACGTCCACACCTACCGGCTCACGCCGCTGGGGCTCTGGAACGCCCGCGCGGCCGGGCACGACGCCGAGCAGGTCGTCGACGCGCTGGTCCGGTTCTCGCGCTACCCGGTGCCGCACGCGCTGCTCGTCGACGTCGCCGACACGATGGACCGCTACGGGCGGCTCCAGCTGAGCAAGCACCCGGTGCACGGGCTCGTCCTGGTCTCCTTCGACCGGGCCGTGCTCGAGGAGGTGCTGCGGCAGAAGAAGATCGCCCCGATGCTCGGGCAGCGGCTCGACGCCGACACCGTGGTCGTGCACCCGTCCGAGCGGGGCCGGCTCAAGCAGGCGCTGCTGAAGGTCGGCTGGCCGGCCGAGGACCTCGCGGGCTACGTCGACGGCGAGGCGCATCAGATCGACCTCGACCAGGCGAACTGGCACCTGCGCGACTACCAGCAGCAGGCCACCGACATGTTCTGGGAGGGCGGTTCCGGCGTGGTCGTCCTGCCCTGCGGCGCCGGCAAGACGCTGGTCGGCGCGGCCGCGATGGCCAAGGCGAAGGCCACCACGCTGATCCTGGTGACCAACACGGTGGCCGGGCGGCAGTGGCGGCGCGAACTGCTGGCCCGCACGTCGCTCACCGAGGAGGAGATCGGCGAGTACAGCGGCGAGAAGAAGGAGATCCGGCCCGTCACCATCGCCACGTACCAGGTGATGACGACCCGCCGGAAGGGCGAGTACCGCCACCTCGAGCTCTTCGACTCCCGCGACTGGGGCCTGATCATCTACGACGAGGTCCACCTGTTGCCGGCCCCGATCTTCCGGCTGACCGCCGACCTGCAGTCGCGGCGCCGGTTGGGGCTCACGGCCACGCTGATCCGCGAGGACGGCCGCGAGGGTGACGTCTTCTCCCTCATCGGGCCGAAGCGGTATGACGCGCCCTGGAAGGACATCGAGAACCAGGGCTGGATCGCCCCGGCCGACTGCACCGAGGTCCGGGTCACGCTCACCGACGCCGAGCGGATGACCTACGCCACCGCCGAGCCCGAGGACCGCTACAAGATCGCGGCCACCGCCCGCACCAAGCTGCCGGTCATCAAGACGATCGTCGACAACCACCCCGACGACCAGGTTCTCGTCATCGGCGCCTACCTCGACCAGCTCGACGACGTGTCGGCCGAGCTGGACGGCGCGCCGATCATCCAGGGTTCGACGACGACCAAGGAGCGCGAGCGGCTCTACGACGAGTTCCGCCGCGGCGAGTCGCGCGTGCTCGTGGTGTCGAAGGTCGCCAACTTCTCGATCGACCTGCCCGAGGCGGCGGTGGCGGTGCAGATCTCCGGCACCTTCGGCTCGCGGCAGGAGGAGGCCCAGCGCCTCGGCCGGGTGCTGCGGCCGAAGTCCGACGGCCGGCAGGCGCACTTCTACACCGTCGTCGCGCGGGACACCCTCGACGCCGAGTACGCCGCGCACCGGCAGCGGTTCCTGGCCGAGCAGGGCTACGCGTACACGATCGTCGACGCCGACGACCTGCTCCGCCCGCTGTAGCGCTCGCCGGCGGCCGGCCGCCGGTGGCCGGCCGCCGGTGGCCGGCCGCCGGTGGCCGGCCGCCGGCTCTCGGCTCTCGATCGACCGTCCCCCGGTTGAGTGGCGCCTTCGACGTTGAGTGGCGCCTTGTAAGGCGCCACTCAACCGGCAAGGCGCCACTCAACCGAACCGGACGGCCGAACCGGACAGCTCAACCGGACGGCTCAACCGGACGGCTCAACCGGACGGCTCAACCGGACGGCTCGAGCCGGGCGCTCCCCTACGATCAACGGGATGACGACCCCGCCTGTCGCACCGGAGCCGGACACCAAGGACTGGACCTGGGCGATCCGCGAACCCTGCCCGGACTGCGGCTACGACCCGACCGCGGTCGCCCGCGACGACGTCCCGGCCCTCACCCGCCGCTACACCGGCATCATCGGTCGCGCGCTGCTCGAGCCCGGCGCCACCGACCGCCCGCAGCCGGCCGTCTGGTCCCGGCTCGAGTACGGCTGCCACGTGCGCGACGTCTGCGAACTCTTCGCCCACCGCCTGCACCGCATGCTCACCGAGGACGACCCGCTGTTCGACAACTGGGACCAGGACACGACCGCGCTCGAGCGGCACTACTCGGCCCAGCGGCCGGAGCCGGTGAGCGAGCAGATCGAGACCGCGGCGGCCCGGATCGCCGGCGACTTCGCGGCCGTGGCCGTTGACCAGTGGTCGCGGCCGGGGCGCCGGTCCGACGGCTCGCTGTTCACCGTCGACACGTTCGCGCGGTACTTCCTGCACGACCTCGCCCACCACAGCTGGGACGTCACCGGCGAGCAGGTCCGATGACGCGGCGCCGCGCCGCAGCGATCCTGCTGCTCGGCGCGGCGGCCGTCACCGGCTGCACGTCCTCCGTCCCGGCGAAGCCCGCCGCGACCTCCACCCGCCCGGCCACCCCCACGTCACGCCCGACGGCCTCCAGCATCGCCCCGCCGGCCGACCCGGCCCTGCGCCGCTTCGCCGACCGGCTCCGCGCGGGGGTCGCCGCGGTGCGCAGCACGCACTTCGAGCTCACCACCGCGGCCCCGGGCCAGACGTTGCACGGCGAGGGGGACGAGACCCTCACCTCCGCGGCGGTGCCCGACCGCATCCACCTCACCGAGCAGCTGCCGGGCGGCCGCGACGGGATCGAGCTCATCGTCATCGGCCCGGCCGCCTACGCCCGGCTGCCGGTCGCGGTCTACCGCACCGAGAGGAAGTGGCTGCTGATCTCGAGCAGCAGCCCCACGCCGGCGGTCCGGCAGCTCGCCGCCACCATCGACTCGGCGCGGTCGTCGGCGTCGCTGCAGATGATCAACCAGTTCGTCGGCGCGGCCACGGCCCTGCGCCGCGTCGGCGCGCGCGACGTCGGCGGGACGCCGACCACCCACTACACGCTCACCGTCGCGACGAGCCGGTTGCCGGCCGGGCTCCCGGCGCGCGACGCGCTGCTGGCCATCGGCCTGGCGAGCATCCCGGTCGAGATCGATCTCGACCGCACCGGCCGGCCGGTGCAGGTCGGCGAGGCGGTGCGCACGCAGGGGCAGACGGTCTCGACCCGGCTCACCCTGAGCCGCATCAACCGCCCGGTCACCATCCAGGCCCCGCCGGCGGACGAGGTCGGCACGAGGTAGGGGCCCCGACCCGGCAGAATGATGCGGTGCACCCCGCGCTGGACATCCTGGCCCTGGTGGCCGTCGTCGGGTGCGTGGCCGGGGTGGCCCGCCGGCTGGCCTGGTCCGAGCCGCTGGCGCTGACCGCGGTAGGCATCGCCCTCTCCTTCGTCCCGCACTTCCTCGAGATCGAGCTGACCCCGGATCTCGTGCTCATCGGGCTGCTCCCGCCCCTGCTGTACGCGGCCGCGATCCGCACCAGCCTGATCGACTTCCGGACCAACCGCCGGCCGATCCTGCTGCTGTCGGTCGGTCTCGTGGCCTTCTCGACCGTCGTCGTCGGCCTGGTCGCCTGGTGGGTGATGCCCGCCATCAGCCTGGCGGCCGGCTTCGCCCTCGGTGCTGTCGTCGCACCGCCGGACGCGGTCGCCGCCACCACCGTCGCCCGCCGGGTCGGGATGCCGCGGCGCATCGTCTCGATCCTCGAGGGCGAGAGCCTGGTCAACGACGCGACCGCCCTGGTGGCGCTGAACACCGCGATCGCCTCGATCACCGGCTCGGTCAGCCCGTGGCACGTCGGGTGGGACTTCGTCCGCGCGGCCGGCGGCGGGCTGCTCATCGGCCTCGCCGCCGCCTTCGTCCTGGCGGTGGTCCGCCGGATGATCAACGACGCGGTCCTCGACACCACGCTCTCGTTCGCCGCGCCCTACGTCGCCTTCCTGCCGGCCGAGGAGATCAAGGCCTCCGGCGTGCTGGCCGTCGTCGTCACCGGGCTGCTTCTCGGCCACAAGTCGGTGGTGCTGCAGTCGGCCGGGTCCCGGATCGCCGAGAACATCAACTGGCGGACCGTGCAGTTCCTCCTCGAGAACGTCGTGTTCCTGCTGATCGGGCTGCAGATCCGGCGGCTGCTCAGCAGCGTCGGTGACCAGCACCTGGCCTGGACGCAGATCGTCTGGCCCTGCCTCGCCGTCCTCGGCGTCACCATCGCGGCCCGGATGGTGTGGATGTTCGGCGTCGTCGCGATCCTGCGGCTGCTCCGGATGTCGGCGTGGAGCCCGCCGGTCACGCTGGTCGTGTCGTGGGCCGGCATGCGCGGGGTGGTCACGCTGGCCGCGGTGTTCCTCCTGCCGGCCGAGACGCCGCAGCGGGCGCTGCTCGCCCTGGCCGCGTTCACGGTCGTGGCCGGCACGCTGCTGATCCAGGGGCTCTCGCTGCCGTGGCTCGTCCGCATGCTCAAGCTGCCCGGCCCGGACGCGGCCGAGGACGCGCTGCAGAGCGCCGGCCTCGTCACCGCAGCGGCCAAGGCCGGCCTTGCCGCGCTGGACGAAGTGGCGACCGACGACGACCCGCCCGAGGTCCTGGCCGAACTGCGCACCCGTGCCACCAAGCGCAGCGACCGCATCTGGGAGCAGCTGGGCCGGGCCCAGAGCGAGCTCGAGCCGCCGGCCGCGGCCTACCGGCGGCTGCGGCTGCAGATGCTGTCGGCCGAGCGCAGCTCGATCCTCGAGGCGCGCGACAGCGGCACCTACGACGACGTCGTGCTGCGGCAGGCCTTGCAGGCCATCGACGTCGAGGAGTCCATGCTCGACCGCATCGACGACGCGGCCGCCCGGGTCGACGACGAGCTCGCCCCGCCCGAGCAGCGGGCCGGCGACTGCGAGCACCTGCGCTCGGCGCCCAAGGTGGCCAAGGCCAGCACGCCGGAGGGCTGCGAGGAGTGCCTGCGGGACGGCACCCGCTGGGTCCACCTGCGCCTGTGCCTCGCGTGCGGTCACGTCGGCTGCTGCGACTCATCCCCGCAGCGGCACGCCTCGGCCCACTTCCGTGAGAGCAGCCATCCGGTGATGCGCTCGATCGAGCCGGGCGAGGCGTGGCGATGGTGCTTCGTGGACGAACAACTCGGCTGACCCGGCGTTGCTACGGTGATCTTCGACGTCGACACGAAGGGCGTGAGGTGAGCACCGAACCGACGGACGGGATGGCCGAGCTGCGGCGCGGCATCGACGACCTGCAGCAGCGCGCGGCCGGGATCGCCGCCGCCCTGCGCGCGGCCCGGGAGCGGGTGGTCACCGCCCGCTCGGCCGACGGCGCGGTCGAGGCGAGCGCGGCCGGCCAGCGCCTGACCGCCCTCGAGCTGGCCGGCCCGGCCGCGGGCCTGCCGCACGACGCGCTCGTCGCGTCGGCCCTCGAGGCGGCCCGGGGCGCGCTGCGGGAATCCGGCGAGGCGATCCGCGTCGCCGCCGCCGGCGTGACCGGCGTGACCGGCGAGGTGCCCCGGTGACCCCCGACCCGCAGGCGGAGCTCGCCGCCCGACTCACCGCGCTGCGGATGCCGGCCGTCGACCCCGAGCAGGTCGCGGCCCTGGCCGAGCGGGAGTTCACCGCCACCGACCCGGACGGGTCCGTGACCGCCACCGTCTCCGGGGCCGGCGAACTGCTCCGCCTCGACGTCTCGGTCACCGCCACGCGGGGCGCGCGGCGGGCCGAGCTGGGGCCGCGGGTGGTGCAGACCGTCAACGCCGCCCTCGACCAGGCGGTTGCGGCCCGGCGCGCGCTGCTGTCCGGCGACGGCGACGCCCAGGCCCGCCCGAGCGACATCACCCATGCCTTCGACCGGCGGATGGACGCGCTGCTGGCCCGGCTGGACGAGATCGACCGCAGCCTGCCGGGCTGAGCGGGGCGGTCAGCCGACGTTCTCGGCCTGGTGCACGTCGTCGTTCAGATCGCCCACGTCGTGCCCCACGGACGGCAACCCCTTCGTGATGCCGCTCGGCATCGTCGGCATCCCGACCAGGTGATCGGCCTCGGTGATCAGCGCCTTCATCACGCGGTCGGAGACGTACTGCCCCACGCCGTCGGCCGTCCACGCCTTGGGCAGCAGCTTGAGGCCCTTGACGAACTTCGCCCACTCCATGAAGACCCTGGCGATCTCCTCGAGCAGCTTGCTGATCCTGGTCAAGATCTCGGCGACCTTCTCCAGCACCTGGGCGACCTTGGTGACGACCTGCATGACCTCGGCCAGCGCCTCGGCGGCCGCCGCCAACTGCTCGGTCATCCAGGCGGCGAGGGAGGCGCCCAGGCTGACGATGGCGGTCGCCGCGGCCAGGGCCAGCGTGCCCAGTGCGAACTCGATGACGGTCACCACGATGTCGACGATCGTGTTCGCGCCGTCGACCGCGGCCTGGGCGGCGGCGTTCAGGATCTCCTGGGTCTGGGCGGTCGCCCCGCCGCAGGACTTCATCGCCTGCTGCAGGGCGTCGACCTTGCTCTTGAAGGCGGTGTAGGCCTGGCCCTCCCAGGCCCCGGCCAGGCTGTTCGCGTCGGACTGCACGGTGGTGCCGAGGTTGGTGATCTGGCTGCCGATGTTGGCGTACACGCTGCCGGCCCGGGCGAGGTCCTGCGGGTCGCCGGCCACCGCCTTGAGCAGCTCGTCCGCCTTGTTGTAGGCGAAGCCGAACGCGTCCTGGATCGGGCCGGGCATGCCGGCCCACCACGTCTCGAGCTCGTTCTCGTAGGCCACCTCAGCCCCCCGAACCCTTCACGTTGGAAGCCTTGTCGCTGTGCTCGTAACCGGTGGCGGTGATGGCGGTGTTGGCGGCGATGCTGTGGATGCCGGACGCGGCGGCCGCGGCCGACTCGGTGCATTGGTCGACGTGCTTGTCGTAGGCGGCGTAGATCCGGCTGCCGACCTCCGGGATGTGCCCGAAGGCGTCGCGCCCGACCCGGGCCTGCTGCAGCTGCGTCGACAGCTCGTCCATCTGCTGGCCGTAGCCCTCGCAGCGCTTCGCGAAGGCCGTGAGCGCCTCGGGCTCGACGTGGAAACCGGTCATACCGCCACCTTCTGGATAGAGATGATCACGATACGGGAGGCGGCTCGGACGGCAAGTCGATTGCGGTGAGCAGCCGGTTGGCCGCGCCGGTCGTGAGCACGCCGGTGACCACCCCGGCCATCGACCGGTCCCGGAAGTAGAGCTCGACCCGGCCGAGGCCGTTCGTCCGCCCCGCCCGCCGGGCGGCGACGAGCTCACCGAGCCCGACCGACCAGGCGATGCGGTAGTCGGTCGAGAACCGCTTGCGACCCGGGTGGTCGGGATCGTCGACCAGCTCGCGCTTGCCGGCCACGACCGCGAGCAGCCGCCGGTCGGTGAGCAGCAGGCCGTCGGCCCGCTCCAGCGCGTCGGCGAGCTGCGCCCCGGTCGAGCCGGGCGGGCCCTGGCGGGCGACGCCACCCACCGCCCGCTCGAGCCGGTCGCCGCGGGCCCAGCGGGGCACCCAGTTGCCGGCCAGGAAGCCGCCGACCTCGCGCCCCGCGCTCTCCCGCGGCGGGCTCGCCGGCGTGGCCCCGGTGGGCACGTCCCGCTCGGCCCCCATCGAGGTCGTGGCCTGGACGGCGACGTACTCGCGGGCCTGCTCGCCGGTGTCGAGCACGGCCAGCAGGCCCGGGTCGGCAAGGATCTGCCGGCTGCGAAGCGACATATGGGAATTCTCGCACCACCGTCCACTCAGCTGCTCGACGGCCGTGCCGATGAGGGGGTCGTGAACACGAAGCTTGCCAACCGTCGGACGGTGTCGCCGCCGGACCGGCGGACGACCGACGCGCAGGACGCGTCCGTCGGTGGCATGCGGCGCAGCTACCTCAGCCCGCACACCGAGCCGCGGCCCTACCGCAAGTGGTACCTCGCGACCCACCACCGCTTCGGCCTGGCCTTCTTCGCCGCGACCTGCTGGATGGGCGTGTCGCTGTGGATCTCGCTGCCGTGGATCCGGCAGCTCTCGGACGTCATCACGCCCGTCCCGGCGTTCATCGCGGTGGGCCTGCTGGCCCTGCTGCCCGGTCACCTGGTCGCGTTCCTCGCCATCGGGATGGTGCTCGACCGGCAGCCGCCGCTCGTGAACGTGCACCCGACGACGCCGGTGACGGTCCTGGTCGCGGCGCGCAACGAGCGCGACACCATCGCCGAGACGCTCGACTACCTGGCCGTCAACGACTACGACGGTGACCTGCAGGTCTTCCTGATGGACAACGGCTCCACGGACGGGACGGCCGAGGCCGCCCGGGCCGCGGCCGACCGCAACGGTCTCGCGCTGACGATCCTGCGCGAGGAGCGGGCCGGGAAGAACTACGCCCTCAACCACGGCCTGTCGCTCGTGCAGAGCCCGATCGTCATCACCGTGGACGCCGACACGCTGCTGCAGAAGTCGGCCGTCCGGCTCATGGTGTCGCGGCTGCAGTCCTCGCCGCCCGACGTCGTCGCCGTCGCCGGCCACCTGATGGTCCGCAACAGCCGCGACGGCTTCTGGGCCCGGCTGCAGGTGTGGGACTACCTGCTCGGCATCGCCGCGGTGAAGCGGGTGCAGGGACTGTTCCAGGGCACGCTGGTCGCCCAGGGCGCGTTCAGCGGCTACCGCACGGAGGCGCTGCGCCGGGCCGGCGGCTGGCCGGCGGCGATCGGCGAGGACATCGTCCTCACCTGGAAGCTGCTGCAGAACGGCCGGGTCTACCACGAGCCGCTGGCCCTCGGCTTCACGGGAGTGCCGACGACGCTCAAGCAGCTCGGCCGCCAGCGCAGCCGGTGGGCCCGCGGCATGCTCGAGGGGCTGCAGGCCGTGCCCCCGTGGTGGCAGGGCCGCTTCACCGTGCGGGCGCTGGCGATGATCGACTTCGCGATCCCGGTGCTCGACCTGGCCTACGTGGCCGTCTGGCTGCCCGGTCTCGTCCTCGCCTGCTTCGGCTACTTCTACGTGGTCGGGCCGATGACGCTCGCGGTCCTGCCGATGACGCTCGCGCTCTACCTGCTGCTGTTCCGCGTCCAGAAGCGGTCGGTGTTCGAGCCCCTGGGGCTGCGGGCCCGCAAGGACTTCTGGGGCTTCGTGCTCTTCGTGTCGATCTACCAGGTGTTCATGTCGGCCATGTCGATCCGCGGCTACGCCCAGCACGTGCTGAACCGGCGCCACACCTGGAAGTGAACGGCCACCAGCGTCGTACCGTCCTCGCCCCCCGTTGAGTGGTCAGTTCGGCACTGAGTGGTCAGTTACAACTGACCACTCAGTGCGAAACTGACCACTCAACTCAATCGGCGGGGCCACGGACGCGACGAGGGGCGGCCCCTTGCGGGACCGCCCCTCGTCGGCGTTCTTGAGCGGGACTCAGAAGTCCATGTCCCCGCCGGGCATGCCGCCGCCCGCGCCACCGGCCGGGGCCTTCTCCGGCTTGTCGGCCACGACGGCCTCGGTGGTGAGGAACAGCGCGGCGATCGACGCGGCGTTCTGCAGCGCCGAGCGCGTCACCTTGGCCGGCTCGACGATGCCGTCCTTGAACATGTCGACGTACTCGCCGGTCGCGGCGTTGAGGCCCCAACCCGGCTGCAGGCCGAGCACCTTCTCGGACACGACGCCGCCCTCGAGGCCGGCGTTGATGGCGATCTGCTTGAGCGGGGCCAGCAGCGCGACCTTGACGATGTTCGCGCCGGTGGCCTCGTCGCCGGTGAGGTCGAGCTTCTCGAACGCGGTGCACGGTGGCGTTGGCCAGCGCGACACCGCCGCCCGGGAGCAGGCCCTCCTCGACGGCCGCCTTCGCGTTGCGAACGGCGTCCTCGATGCGGTGCTTGCGCTCCTTGAGCTCGACCTCGGTGGCCGCGCCGACCTTGATGACCGCGACGCCGCCGGCCAGCTTGGCCAGCCGCTCCTGCAGCTTCTCGCGGTCGTAGTCGGAGTCGCTCTTCTCGATCTCGGCGCGGATCTGGTTGACGCGACCCTGGATCTGGTCGGCGTCACCGGCACCCTCGACGATCGTCGTCTCGTCCTTGGTGGTGGTGAACTTGCGGGCGCGACCGAGGTCGTCCAGCGAGGCGTTCTCCAGCTTCAGGCCGACGGTCTCGGTGATGACCTGGCCACCGGTCAGGATCGCGATGTCCTGCAGCATGGCCTTGCGGCGGTCACCGAAGCCCGGGGCCTTGACGGCGACGGACTTGAACGTGCCGCGGATCTTGTTGACGACCAGGGTCGCGAGGGCCTCGCCCTCGACGTCCTCGGCGATGATCGCCAGCGGCTTGCCGGTCTGCATGACCTTCTCGAGCAGCGGCAGCATGTCCTTGACGTTCGAGATCTTGCCCTCGTGGATGAGGATGTACGGGTCCTCGAGGTCGGTCTCCATGCGCTCGGCGTCGGTGACGAAGTAGGCGCTCAGGTGACCCTTGTCGAAGCGCATGCCCTCGGTGAGCTCGAGCTCGAGGCCGAAGGTGTTGCTCTCCTCGACGGTGATGACGCCTTCCTTGCCGACCTTGTCCATCGCCTCGGCGATGATCTCGCCGACGGTGGTGTCAGCGGCGGAGATCGACGCGGTGGCCGCGATCTGCTCCTTGGTCTCGACGTCCTTGGCCTGGTTGCCCAGCACCTCGGACACCGATGCCACGGCCGCCTCGATGCCGCGCTTGAGCGCCATCGGGTTCGCGCCGGCGGCGACGTTGCGCAGGCCTTCCTTCACGAGGGCCTGGGCGAGCACGGTGGCGGTGGTGGTGCCGTCACCCGCGACGTCGTCGGTCTTCTTGGCAACTTCCTTGACGAGCTCGGCGCCGATCTTCTCGAAGGGCTCCTCGAGCTCGATCTCCTTGGCGATGGAGACACCGTCGTTGGTGATGGTGGGGGCGCCCCACTTCTTCTCCAGCACGACGTTGCGGCCCTTGGGGCCGAGCGTCACCTTGACGGCGTCGGCGAGCTGGTTCATGCCGCGCTCGAGGCCGCGACGGGCCTCTTCGTCGAACGCGATCAACTTGGCCATTGGGTGTGGTCCTCACTTCTCGTACGGACACGCTTGTAGGTGGCCGGGGAGGCAGCGCCCGCGACGGATGGCCCGCACGTACGGGCCTCACTGCCTTCCGGCTGGCACTCAGCCTAGCCGAGTGCCAGGTCGAGTTTGGCACTCGACCCGGGCGAGTGCAAGGTCGGGGGCGCCCGGCCGGGGGTGGGTGGCGCGCATGCCCGAGCCCTCCGCCGGCGAAACCGTTGCGCCCCGCCCGGCCCCGCCCGGCCCCGGCCGGGCGGGGCGCCGCACATACAGAACGGCCCCGGACACGTTGTCCGGGGCCGTCCTGCTGGGCTGGGTCAGGCGTTGACGATCTTCACGCTGTCGGCCTGGGGACCCTTGGGGCCCTGGACGACCTCGAACTCGACCCGCTGGTTCTCGTCGAGGGACCGGTAGCCGTCGGCCTCGATGGCCGAGTAGTGGACGAAGACGTCCTGACCGCCGTCCACGGCGATGAAGCCGTAGCCCTTCTCGTTGTTGAACCACTTCACGGTGCCCTGTGCCACGTGCACTCCTTGCTAGGGGCCTGTCCGTTCCTCACACCTCGTGGGGCCCGGGGTCTTCGTCCTCGGCTCCGCTGTACTGCAGTGCACGCTCCCCAGGGAGGACCGTGGTACTTCGCATGCAGAAACTCGGCACTACGACCGGGGCGGACGCTACACGGCCTCTTCCCGGTTTTCTAGCGCCGGTTGACCGGTCTTTCACCGCTCGCTGTCGAGCATCGCCAGCTGCTCCGCGGCGTATCGCCCGCCCGCGACCGCATCGGCCGGAATCGCACGATCCACGGCGGTGAAGTCGTCCTCGTCGAGGGTCACGGCCATCGCCCGGAGCGCCTCGTCCAGCCGGCTGCGGCGCCGCATGCCGACGACCGGGAGGAGGTCCTCGCCCCGGGAGGCCACCCACGCGATCGCGAGTTGCGCGACGGTGAGTCCGTGCCGCTGCGCGATCGGCTCGAGGCGCTGGACGAGGGCGAGGTTGCGGTCGAGGTTCTCGCCCTGGAACCGGGGGCTGTGCGCCCGGAAGTCGCGCGGATCACCGGAGGGTCCGGTGCCGGCGATGAGCCCGCGCGAGAGCACGCCGTACGCCGTGATCGCGATGCCGAGCTCGCGGCAGGCCTGCAGAATGCCGTCCTCGATGCCGCGGGACAGCACCGAGTACTCGATCTGCAGGTCGCAGATGGGGTGGACGGCCGCGGCCCGGCGGATCGTCTCGGCGCCGACCTCGGAGAGCCCGATGTGCCGGACGTAACCCTTCTCGACCTGTTCGGCGATGCCGCCGATGGTCTCCTCGATCGGCACGGCGGGGTCGAGCCGGGCCGGGCGGTAGACGTCGAGGTGGTCGACGCCGAGCCGGTTGAGTGAGTAGGCCAGGAAGTTCTTCATGGCCGCCGGACGGGTGTCGAAGCCGGCCCAGCCACCGTCCGGGTCGCGCAGGCCGCCGAACTTGACGCTGAGGACGACGTCGTCGCGGCTGCGTCCCTTCAGCGCCCGGCCGACGAGCAGCTCGTTGTGCCCGCTGCCGTAGAAGTCGCCGGTGTCGACCAGCGTGATGCCGGCGTCGAGCGCGGCGTGGATCGTGGCGATGCTCTCGTCGTCGTCGGCCGGGCCGTACAGGCCGGACATGCCCATGCAGCCGAGGCCGAGCGCGGATACCTTCGGGCCGGTGCGGCCCAGTTGTCGTGTCTCCATGGCGTCAACCTCACCGGCGGGTGCCGCGCCGTACCAGGACCGGCCGATCGGGGGATCGCCGATCCCTGGCTCCCGCGCCGACGAGTCGGCAGAGTGGAGGCATGGACCGACCCGGGCTCGCCGATCTCCTGCGCAGCCGACGGATGCGGCTCGCGCCGGCCGACGTCGGCCTGCCGCCGGGGGTGCGGCGGCGCACCCCGGGGCTGCGGCGCGACGAGGTGGCGGCCTTGGCGGCCATCTCGACCGACTACTACACGCGCCTGGAGCAGGAGCGCGGACCGAACCCGTCCGTCGCCGTGCTGGGCGCGCTGGCCCGCGCGCTGCGGATGACCGACGACGAGCGCGACCACCTCTACCTGCTCGCCGGGCAGCAGCCGCCGTCGCGGCACGTCCAGTCGACGCACGTGAGCCCGGGGCTGCTGCACGTCCTCGACCGGCTCACCGAGACGCCCGCCTTCGTCGTCGGCGATCTCGGCGAGACGATCGTGCAGAACGCGATGTCGATCGCGGTCTCCGGTGACTATTCGGCCCGCTCGGGGCGCGACCGCAACAACACCTGGCGCTGGTTCACCGAGCCGTCCACCCGGGAGCGCTTTCCGCAGGAGGACTGGCCGATCCACTCCCGCACGCACGTCGCCGACCTGCGCGCGACGGCCGGCCGCCGCGGCTCCGACCCGGACGTCGCGTCCCTGATCGCCGACCTGCTCGACGCGAGCCCGGAGTTCGCCGGCCTCTGGGCCGAGCACGAGGTCGCGGTGCGGCGGGCCGATTCGAAGCGGATCATCCACCCCGAGGTCGGGCTGCTGGACCTGCTCTGCGAGACGCTGGTGAGCGGGGTCGGGGGGCAGACGCTGGTCGTGCTGTTCCCGCGGCCGGGGACGGACGCGCGGGAGAAGCTCGAACTGCTGCGCGTGATCGGCACGCAGGAGTTCACTTCTCGAACGTCAGGCTGACGCCGCCCTTCGTCAGCGTGAGCTGCCCGGCCCGTAGTTGGTACTGGACCGTGCCGGTCAGCGCCTTCTGGGCCTGGCGCACCGCGTCGCCGTTGTTGCAGGACGGCCCGCCGATGCCCTCGGGGCGACCGAGGTCGATCGTCGTCGCCCCCACCGTCGCCGTTCCCTTCCACGTGCCGCAGGGCGTCACCAGGGTCAAGCGCTCGCCATCCAGGGTGAGCGTCACCCCCATGTCACTGCTGCCCTGTCCGGAGGCGGTGCTGCCGCTGGTGACCGTGACCCCGGTGAGCCGCCAGGCCACGCCGGTGATCCCGGCGCCGGCCGGCACGGCGACGTCCGGGGTGAACACGAGCGAGAACGCCTGGGCGCCGCCGCCGTAGATCTGCAGCTTGCCGTTCCGGATCGTCCACAGGGCCGGCTGCTGGCTCAGGAAGCTGTCGAAGGTCGTGGCCTGGTCCAAAGCGGCCGGGTTCGCGCAGCGGCCCCGCGGAGTCGCCCGCGCGTTCGGTGCGCCGACGAGGCTGAGCGTCCCCGGTGCGAGCTCGGCGGTCGCGGTGAACGTCCGGCAGCCGTCGTCGGCGGTGAGTCGGTTGCCCGCGTCGATCCGCAGGGTGACGCCGGCCGCGGCCGGTTCACCGGCGATCGACGCAAGGTGCCACGTGCGGCCGACGAAGCTCGTCGGGTCGACGGCCCGATCGTCCTCGGGCACCCACACGTAGGTGAGCTCGCCGACGTGGGCCTTCTTGAGCGTCAGCGACGCACCGGCGGTGATGTACTCGGGCGGGCTGCCGTTGAGCACCGCATCGACGATCGCCGCCGTGGCGTTGACGGCCGGGTCGGCGCACGCCATCTCGGTGATCGCGAAGCCACCGCCGTCGAGCGGGCGCCCGTCCGGCCCGACCGGACCGCTGAGCGTGTTGCAGCCGTCGGATGCGACCAGCTGGCTGTTGTCGATCTTGAGGGTCGGCGAGCCGTCGACTGGGTGATCGGTGCCGTTGCCGTCGAGCACCTTCACCAGCCGCCACGTCGCACCGACCCGGGTCGGGACGTCGGCCGACGGGCGGGGCAGCTCGGGCGCGGCGACGAGGTGCAGCTCGGCGCCGGCGATGGTCATCGTCAGCCGGGGCCCCGCGATGCGGTAATCGATCTTGCCGATGAACGTCTCGGCGCTGCGGTCGAAGACCGGCCCCGTGGTGTCGGTGCAGTCCCGCTGCCGGACGTTCGTCTTCGTCGCCACCAGCGCTGCGGCGTGCACGTCGACCCGGAGGTCGAGGACGGTGCACTCGTCGTCGGCGACCAGCCGACCGTCCTTCGAGATGTAGAGGGTGGCGAGACTGTTCCCCGCGTGCCGGCGGCCGTCGTCGACGAGGCGCCAGACCGTCCCCTCGAGCGGGGTGGCGGCGGTGCCGGTGGAGCGCTTGTGCGTGTCCCCGCCGGAGAGCAGGAAGCCGGCGCCGGCCACCAGCGCGGCCGCCACCACGGCGGCGGCGACGAGCAGGGCGGTGCGGCGCGGCCGGGGGGTCCGCGGCGTGCTCAGCGACTCGTCGAAGTCGCCTTCCCCGGGCCGGTCGTTGGCGGCGCGCCACTGCTCGCCGGCTCGCCGTAGCCGCGCGTCCATCTGCTCGTCAGTCATCGTCGTCTCCCAACAGGTCCCGCAGCCGGGCGCGCGCGTCGAACAGCGTGGACTTCACCGTGCCGGCCGAGCACGACATCACGGCCGCGGTCTCGTCGACGCTCAGCCCGACGAAGTAGTGCAGATGCACGGCGAGTTGCTGCCGCTCGGCCAGGCTCGCGATGGCGCGCTCGAGGTCGAGGTCGGCGGTGGGCTCGGTGGCCGGGGCGTCCGGGACCTCGGCGTAGTCGTCGACGACCCGCAGCCGCCGGATCCGGGTCCGCCGCGACGAGCGGGCCTGGTCGGCGACGATCGCCAGCAGCCAGGTGGTCGGCGTGCCGCGGTCCGGATCGAACTGCGCCCGCTTGATCCAGGCGCGGGTCAGCGACTCCTGGACGATGTCGTCGGGGTCGGCGTTGGGGGCGAGCCGCTTGGCCAGCCGCATCATCGCGAGCCGGGCCGGGCGCGTCCATTCGGCGAACTCCGCGGCATCCACGGTGGCCGCCACGGTCTCCATGCTCTCTGTACGTCCGCGACCGGAGCAATGGTTGGGTGCCGTGATCCACAGACGTGCCGCCCGTCCACAGATCCGATTCCTCGGCCCCGGCGCGGGTGCACACCCGGTCCACTGAGGCGATGCGCCCATTGCCCACCGCCCCTGTGTTCACCCGTGCCGATGCCCGAGACCTCGGCCGGACGGATTCGGCCCTGAGCCGGGCCGTGCGGACAGGGCGAGTGATCCGACTTCGACACGGCGTGTTCACCGCGGACCTGGCCCCGGATCCGGTACTGGCCGCCCGGGCGGCCGCATCGACGTGCGCCGGCAGCGTGGTCAGCGTTCGCTCGGCCGCCCTCCCGCACGGACTGCCACTACTGCATCGGCCACCGGCGCGTCCCGAACTGACCGTGCCTCCGCACGGGACCGGCGACGCGAGCCACCCTCGGCTCCACCGCGCCACCCTGTTCCCGGGCGACGTCCAGGTCGTCGACGGGGTCCCAGTGACGACGGTGCCGAGAACGCTGATCGACCTGGCCCGCACGGTTTCCGTCGGAGCTGCAGCCGTCAGCATCGACGCGGCGTTCAACCGGTCCTTGGTCACCTCCGAGGAACCCGCGGAGGTCATCGACCGCTGCACGGGGTGGCCGAACATCCGGCGCGCCGCACGGGCGGTCCGGTTGTCCGACCCGGCCGCGGAGTCGCCGCTCGAGTCGGTCAGCCGGCTGGTCATCGTCCTGCGCCTGTCACTACCCCGGCCACGGCCGCAGGCGATCATCCTCGACGAGAACGGTTCGTGCGTCGGCCGCTGCGACTTCTACTGGGACCAGGTCGGCGTCTTCGGTGAAGCGGACGGCCGGAGCAGGTACGAGGGCGGCCCGGAAGTCCTGACCGGTGAGAAGCACCGGCAGGAGGATCTCGAGAACCTCGGCCTCGTCGGGGTCCGCTGGGGTTGGCGCGACGTGCGGTATGACCAGCCGCGGCTCCGCCGCCGGATCGAGAATGCGTTCGAGCGGGGTCGGCTGCGTGATGCCTCAGGTCTTCCCCGGAAATGGTCGGTTCGGCGACCGAAAGGCGACCAGATCCGGGGAAAAGCTGAGGCTGACGACGGCGGCCGTTAGAGCAGGCCGGCTTCGCGCATGCCCTTCAGGGTCGGCGGGATCACCGCGGTCGGGTGCGCACCCTCGCTGATCGCGTCGATCGTCTTCAGCCCGTCGCCGGTGTTGTAGACGACGGTCTCGACCGACGTGTCGATCTGCCCGCTCTCCACGAGCTTGCGAAGCACCGCCACCGTCACGCCACCGGCGGTCTCGGCGAAGACGCCGGTCGTGCGGGCGAGCAGCCGGATGCCTTCGCGGATCTCGTCGTCGTCGACCGCGGCCATCGCCCCGCCCGAGGCCCGCACCGCGTCGAGCGCGTACGGCCCGTCGGCCGGGTTGCCGATGTTCAGCGACTTGGCGATGCCGGTCGGCTTCACCGGCGTCACGACATCGACGCCGGCGGCGAACGCGGTCGCGATCGGCGAGCAACCGGCCGACTGCGCGCCGTACACCGTCCAGTCGGACGCGGGCACGAGCCCGGCCGTCACCAGCTCCTTGAACGCCTTGTTGATCTTGGTCAGCATCGAGCCGGACGCCATCGGCGCCACGTACTGCCCCGGCAGCCGCCAGCCGAGCTGCTCGGCGACCTCGTACCCGAGCGTCTTCGAACCCTCGGCGTAGTACGGCCGGATGTTCACGTTCACGAAGCCGGTCTTCTCGAACTCGTCCTCCTCGGCCAGCTGCGAGCAGAGCCGGTTGACGTCGTCGTAGGACCCCTCGATGCCGACGAGCGTCCCGCCGTAGATCGCGGTCTGGACGATCTTGGCCGGCTCGAGGTCGGCCGGGATGAACACGATCGACGGCATCCCGACCCGGGCCGCGTGCGCGGCGACCGAGTTGGCCAGGTTGCCGGTCGAGGCGCAGGCGATCCGCTCGAAGCCGAGCTCGCGGGCCGCGGTGATGGCCACCGACACGACCCGGTCCTTGAACGAGTGCGTCGGGTTGGCCGAGTCGTCCTTCACCCAAACGGGGGCGGTGAAGCCGAGCTCGTCGGCCAGGCCGGTCGGCGCGGATCAGCGGGGTCATGCCGGTCCCGGAGTCGACCCGCGTCGCCGGCGTACTGGCCCGACCGGCAGCAGGCCGGCGTAGCGCCACAGCGAGTGCGGCCCGGCCTCGATCTCGGCCCGGGTCACCCGCGCGAGCGCGTCGGTGTCGTAGCCGATCTCGAGCGGGCCGAAACACTCGAAGCACGCGTGCTGCGCGCCGAGCGGGTAGGAGGCGCCGCAGTTGCGACAGACGAGTGCGGACGCCGGGGACGGCGTGGTTGTGCGATCAGCGAGAGCAGTCATGGGAAACGAGGCCTTTCTCCTCATCTGCCCCTCCCCGCGCTGCGGGGAAGGCCGGAGTTGGCACCTGCGACGGCGGCCTCCCCACCGATCGAAAGACGATCAGGTGGGAGTCATCGTGCGTGGTTGCCGGGGCTTCGTCGGGCCGGTCCCTCTGCCCCTCTGGATGAGCGGTGCTGTTCGGTTGTGCGCTCCATGATGACACAGCCGCCCGGGGGTCAGCCCGCCGAGTAGTCCGGGGTGAGCACGACCACGACCGGCCCGGCCGGCAGCTCGGGGAACTTCGGCTTGACCCGCTTGATCGTCGGGTACTGGGCCTGCAGGGCCTGCGCGGCCGCCTTCGCCTGCGGGTCGGCCGGGTCGTAGTAGGCGCAGGTCGACAGGATCTCGTTCTGGTAGTTGTCCGAGCGGGTGACGGTCCAGCCGCCGGACTCGAACTGGGTGGCCGCCCGCGCCGCCAGGCCCGAGATCGTCGTGTTGTTCAGGACGATGAGCGGTACGGACTTCACCGACGAACCGCCCTGGACGTCCGTGCTGTGCGAGGTCGACGCGCGGGCCGAGTGCGAGGACTTCTTCGTCTTCGTCGGCGAGGCCTTGGGCGTGCTGGCGGACTGCTTGGCGACGCTGGAGGCGCTCCGGCCCGCGCTCAGATGTCCTTTGGGGTCGCGCAGGGCGAACACCGCCACCGCGAGGACGGCGATGCCGAGACAGACGACGAGAGCTCCGGCGACCCGCTCCCGCTGCCTACGTCGGGCGAGCTGTCGGGCCAGCCGTCCATGTTGCGTATTCAGTGCTCAAACCTCGATACCCAGTCGACGTGCCGACCGTTGGCGCTGCCGACTCGCCCGCAGACGGCGCAGCCGCTTCACCAGCATCGGGTCGGCCGCGAGCGCAGCCGGGGTGTCGATGAGCGCGTTGAGCACTTGGTAGTAGCGGGTTGCGGACATGTCGAACAGCTCACGGATGGCCTGTTCCTTGGCACCAGCGTACTTCCACCACTGACGCTCGAACGCGAGGATCTCCCGATCGCGGCGCGTGAGGCCGTCCGAGGCTCCGTCAGAGTCGCCGTCTGCGGCTGCGGCGTGCACGGACTGCATGCGGGGTGCCCTCCGACGTCGTCGTACCGGTGCGGCTGCGCTCGAGGCGAATTGCAGCCATGTAATTCCGTACCGCCATTCAACCACGGACGCCCGGAGTCAAGGCGCTGCGGCACGCTGTGGAGAACCGCTCCGTCGTCCACAACGACGCCGGATCCGCCCCGGCCGGCCGGGGGTTCGCGTCATCGTCGTGGACATGTCCTTCCTACCGGACCCGGGTGAGCTCCGGGCCCTCGCCACCCGCATCGAGTCGCACGCCACTGCGGCCCGGGCCCGCGCCGACCGCCTCGCCTTCGCGGTCGCCGGCACCGGGTGGCAGGGGCTGGCCGCCCGCGCGTTCGAGGGCCAGGCCCAGTTGGCAGTGGCCGGGCTCCGGTCGGCCGCCGGCCGCCTCGACACCGCCGCCGACGCCCTGCGCCGCCACGCCGACAACGTCGGCACCGTCATCGGGGCGCTCGAAGCGGTCGCGAAGGCCGGGCTGCTCTCCGCCGAGGAGTTGCTGCAGCAGTCGGGGACGGTCCTGCGCGGGCTCGGGCACGGCATCGGGCGGATCGTCGACACCGGCGGCGACCTGGTCGGCGGCGTCCTCGACGTGATCGGCATCTGATGGACACCGAGCCGGTGTCGGTGACCGGCGGCAGCGGCGGGGTCGCGGCCGACTGCGCCGAACTCGTCGCGCTCGCCCGGCGGTTCGGCGACGGCGCGCACGACACCCTCGGCTCGGCCCTCACCCTGCACGGCTGCCTGCTCGAGGGTGGGCTGGTCACCTCGGCCGCGCTCGACCCGGTCGGCTTCGCCGAGTTCGAGGCCGACCTGCTGCTGGCCCTGGACGGCCCGCGGGGCCTGACCGGCGCCGGGCTGCAGTGCGGGGCGATCGACGGCGAGCTCCGGCTGGCCGCGTCGGCCTACCGCGAGGCTGACCGCCTCGCCGGTGCCACGCACGACCTGGTGCTCGGGGCGGCCACGGTCGGCCCGGCCCTCGCCCACGCCGCTGCCGTCCTGGCCCGGACCGGCAGCCCGGTGGCGGCGGCCGAGGCGGTCATCGCCGACGACCCGGCGCTCGCCGACGTCGTGATCGACGCGATCGGGCTGCCCGGCCTGCTGGCCGCCACCGCGCGGGCCGTGCCCGACGGCCACGGGGTCGCCCGCGACACCGGCCTCGACCCGGCCGGCGGCCCGCCGCCGCGGCTGCTCACCGACCTGCTGGCCGACCTCAGCCGGCGCAACGGCGACACCCGGCACGGCGAGATCGACGTCCGCTTCCTCACCCTGGCCGACGGCACGCGGCGGGTGATCGTCGACATCACCGGCACCAAGTCGTGGGACCCGCTGCCGACCGCCGACGTCACCAGCCTCACCACGAACGGCCGGGCGCTGGTCGGCGTCAGCACGGCCTACGAGACCGGCGTCCTGGCCGCGATGCGCCGCGCCGGCGTCCGGGCGACCGACGACGTGATGCTGGTCGGGCACAGCGAGGGCGGCATGGTCGCGGTGACCACCGCCCGGGACGCCGTCCGCAGCGGCGAGTTCCGGGTCACCCACGTGATCACGGCCGGCTCGCCCGTCGGCCGCACGGTCGGGCAGGTCCCGCGGCAGGTGCAGGTGCTGGCGCTGGAGAACGGGCGCGACGTCGTCCCGCACCTCGACGGCACCGCCAACCCCGACGAACCCAACATCACCACGGCGCGCTCCGCGCACGGCGACGGCACGGTGGCCGGCGACCACAGCCTCGAGGACGGCTACCTGCCCGTGGCCGCGGACGCCCAAACGAGCACCGACCGGTCGATCCGGGACTTCCTGGCGAGCGCCGACGGCTACTTCCAGGCCACCTCGGTACAGACGCACACCTTCCAGATACGCCGCAGCTATTGAGCCCGGTCGGTCGGTGGACAACGATCGACGCATGTACGGACTGATGCAGGACTTCCCGCTGACCATCAACTGGATCTACTCCCGCGCCGGCCAGTACTACGGCGACAAGCAGATCGTCACGCGCACGGCCCGGGGTATCGATCGAGGTCCGTACTCCGAGGTATTGCGCGACGCCCGGCGGATCGCGGGCTACCTCGACTCGGTCGGCATCTCGCCGGACGGGCGCGTGGGAACCTTCGGATGGAACACCGCCCGGCACCTCGCGCTCTACCTCGCGATCCCGGGCTCGGGCCGGGTGATGCACACGCTCAACATCCGGTACTTCCCCGAGCAGCTGATCTACACCGTCGACCACGCCGAGGACGAGGCGATCTTCGTCGACCGCTCGCTACTGCCCCTCTTCGGCAAGTACCTGGACAGCCTCGGCACGGTCAAGCACGTCATCGTCATGGACGACGGCGCCGACGTCGAGCTCCCCGACGACCCGCGCGTCGTCCGCTACGAGGAGGTCGTCGACACCGCCGCCGAGGTCGACTTCGCCGACCGGGTGACGGACGAGCGGCAGGCCGCCGCGATCTGCTACACGACCGGCACCACCGGCAATCCGAAGGGCGTCCTCTACTCGCACCGCTCGGCCTGGCTGCACTCCAACGCCTGCACGACGACCGGCGTCTTCGCGCTGAGCGAGCGCGACCGCGTCCTGCCGGTCGTGCCGATGTTCCACGCCAACGCCTGGGGACTGCCCTATGCGTGCCTGCTGTCCGGCGCCGAGATGGTCATGCCCGGCCCCGACCTCTCACCGGGCGCGATCATGGACCTGCTCGAGTCCGAGAAGGTCACCATCACCGCCGGCGTCCCGACCATCTGGATGGGGATGGTCCCGCTGCTCGAGGGGCGCGACCTCTCCGCGCTGCGGCTCATCGTCTGCGGCGGCTCGGCCGTGCCGAAGGTGCTGTCCGAGGCCTACCGGGAGAAGATCGGGTTGCCGATCAGGCAGGCCTGGGGCATGACCGAGACCTCGCCGCTCGGGTCGGTCTGCATCGAACGCAGCGAGTTCGCCGACGCGGCCGAGGAGGAGAAGGCCGACCTGCGGGCGAGCGCCGGGATCGCGCCGGCCGGCGTCGAGTTGCGCATCGTCGACCCGGAGACCCGAGAGCCCCAGCCCTGGGACGACGAGGCGACCGGCGAGCTCGAGGCCCGCGGGCCGTGGGTCGCCCGCCAGTACTACCGCACCGACGAGCCGGGCGAGCAGTTCACCGCCGACGGCTGGCTACGGACCGGTGATGTCGCCTCGATCAACAAGTACGGCTACGTGCGGCTGGTCGACCGGACGAAGGACCTCGTGAAGTCCGGCGGCGAGTGGATCAGCTCGGTCGAGCTGGAGAACCAGATCATGTCGCACCCCAAGATCGCGGAGGCGGCGGTGATCGCGGTGCCCCACCCGCGCTGGGCCGAGCGCCCACTGGCCTGCGTCGTCGTCAAAGCCGGCGAGGAGCTGACGAAGGAAGAGGTTCTGGATTTCTTGCGCGAACGGCTCAACAAGTGGCAGGTGCCGGACGATGTTGTCTTCATCGACGAGGTACCCAAGACGAGCGTCGGGAAGTTCTCGAAGAAGACACTTCGGGACAAGTTCGCGGGCTACGTGCTGCCCACCGCGTGATTCGAAGGCCCCTCGGCGTGTCGCAACACAGGCAACACTTGTCACAGCCGTAACATCAGTGGTTTGATCAATCCGCCACCGCCCCCCGCGGAGGCGGGCGCGCGCCTTCCGCCGGTACTGCGCCCCGGACGACTCGCGGTGCTCAAGCCGCGCCTCCGACGGGAACACGTAGATGATCCGAGCCAGCCGCCAGCGCTTCTGGCGATGGGGCGCCGTGCTGCCGGCCGTGGCCACGGCCGTCGCCGGCACCGCCGTCGTCGCCACCCTCGCCGTCCAGCCGGGCGGCACCGCCGCCGCCTCCTTCTCCGACCGGGCGCCGATCGGCGTGGTCGAGAAGATGTACCAGCGCCCCGGCGGCGTCCGGGCGATCGGCTGGGACTTCGACCCGGACAAGCCGACGACCGCGCTGCGCACCTACGGTCGGGTCGACGGCAAGTACGTGCCGAGCGTCGCGTCGAACCTCGCGCGCCCGGACGTCGCGAAGATCCACCCGCACGCCGGCCCCAACCACGGCTTCAACTACGTCATCCCGGTCACCGAGGGGCTGCACACCGTCTGCGTCTACGCCCGGAACCTGCTCCGCGGTAAGGACTACCGGATGCGCTGCCTGAAGCAGACGTTCTGGTTCGGCCCGTTCGGCGCATACGAGTCGCTCACCGCCGCCCACGGCAAGCTGCGGGTGAGGGGCTGGGCGCTCGACGGTGACAAGCCGACCTCGCCGATCACCGTGAACGTCGTCATCGACGGCGTCGCGCATGCCGTGCTGGCCAACCAGAACCGCCCGGACGTCGGCAGGGTGCACCGGGTCTCGGGCCCGATCCACGGCTTCGACGCGTCCTTCGCGGTCCCGCAGTGGAAGCACACCGTCTGCGTGACGGCGGTGAACGTCGGCCTCGGCTCGAACAAGGACCTCGGCTGCAAGACCGTCTCGCTCAACGACACACCCCGTGGGGTGTTCGAAAGCGTCGGGCAGCGCTCGGGCAAGTTGCGGATCACCGGCTGGGCCGTCGACCTGGACGCTCCGACAACTCCGCTCACCGTCGACCTCAAGGTCGACGGCGTGATCCACCCCATCACGGCGAACGCCACCCGCAGGGACATCGCCGCGCGGTACCGGAGTGCGGGAGCGCAGCACGGCTACGACGTCTCCTACACGCTGCCCGAAGGCAGCCACACCGTCTGCGTGACGGTGCACAACCTCAGCTTCGGCTACAACCGCTACTTCGGGTGCAAGTCGGCCCAGCTGAACTTCACCCCGACCGCGTCGTCCACGGCGCTGACGGCGACGAGCACCGGCGCCCGGCTCACCGGCTGGGCGACCGACCCCGACACCAGCGCCGCGATCTCGGTCCGGGTCAGCCTCGACGGCCGCCTCGTGCAGACCGTGACGGCCAACCGCTCGGGCTCGACCCACAGCGGCCACAACTTCGCGGCGAACGTCACGACGGTGTCCGGCAAGCACACGCTCTGCGCGGTGGCCGTCAACGCGCTGTACGGGACGCACAACTCGGCGTCGTCCTGCCACACGATCACGCTGACGCTCAGCCCGCTCGGCAAGTTCGAGTCGCTGCGCCGGGCCTCCGGCTCGGCCAACGTCCAGGTGACCGGCTGGGCGCTCGACCCCGACACCCGCTCGCCGCTGTCGATCGCGGTGACGGTCGACGGCCACGCCGCGCCGACGGTGCAGGCGGCCGCGCTGCGCAACGACGTCGCCACGTCCTACCCGTTCGCCGGCGGTAACCACGGCATCGCCTCGACCATCACGACCGATGACGGCGAGCACCAGGTCTGCCTCACCGCCCGCAACGTCGGGGCCGGCACCGACACCAGCCTCGGCTGCCGGTTGGTCATCGCCGTCCACCCGGTGGCACCGAGCGCGCCGCAGAACGTGACCGCGCTGGCCGGGTTCGGCGGCGCGACCGTGAACTGGACGGCGCCGGCCTCCGACGGCGGCGCGCCCTGGACGAAGTACACGATCACGGCGAGCCCCGGCGGGGCCGTCACGACGGTCGCGCCCGGCGCGACCACGGCCACCGTCCTCGGTCTCAAGCCGAGCACGACCTACACGTTCACGGTGCAGGCCGTGAACGTGGCCGGCACCTCGGTCGCGGGCACGTCGCCGGCGGTCAAGACCCAGGCCAGCCCGCCGCCGCAGACCACGCCGGCGCCGGTGTCGACCAGCCGCTACATCCGTAACATCCGCGGCGCCTCGGCCACCGAACTGGCCACGATGCGCAGCGAGGGCGTGGCCGACGCGAAGGCCAACCCGTCCGGGCACGGCTACCTGATCCTGCTCGACATCGGCGGCCAGGACCAGTACGACGGCGGGGTCGTGCTGAGCGCGACGACCCGGTTCGTTTCCTATGGCGACCTCGTCAAGGACATCAACGCCTACGTGGACGGCTACGCCAGCGGCCAGCGGGTCAGCGCCCCGGTCATGATCGCCATCGGCACCAACAACGACATGGACGTCACGTCCGCGGCCGGCAAGGCGTGGGCCGACAAGGTCGTCGACCCCGTCCTGGCGTACGCCAAGAAGTACTCGGGCATCCGGATCGCCGGGGCCAACGACATCGAGCCCGGCTTCCGGGCCAGCTACACCGCGACGAAGGCCTGGCTCACCGGCTACCTGGGGGCGACCTCGGCCCCGTTCGTCTTCAACGGCTCGGCCGACGGGTGCGCCTGGACGGTGACCAACCGCGGCTGCAACAACGGCTGGTCGATGGCCGGGCTGTACTACCTCGCGGCCGGGGCGGCGCCGATCCGGATGCTGAACCTGCCGCAGATCTACAACAGCACGATGGCCGCACAGTGGAAGTACATCTCGCTGACCGGCGTCGGTCAGGGGCAGCCCCGGATCAACTTCGCCGGCGTGCTCACCGAATGGACGGCGTGCGACCAGACCAACAGCTGCGGCAGCCTCACCGGGCACACCGCCTGGTCGACGATGTGGTCGAACCTGCAGTCGGACTCGCGGTTGAAGGTCGGGAGCCTGCCGTACTCCACCGACCTGCGGATCGACCGATGAGGGCGGCGCCCCGGGCGGGCGCCGCGCTGACGATCGGGGCCGTGGTGGCGCTCGCGGTGGCCGGCTGCACGACCTCCGGCACCGGCCAGTCGGACAACCCGGTGATCTCGCCGCTGCCCTCGTCATCGGCGGCGCCGGATCCGGCCGTGGCCCCGTCGACCGCGGTGGTGGCCTCGACGCCGGCGGCCCCGGCGTCCACCCCGGCGGCGTCGTCGACCGCCGCCAGCCGCCCGGCGAGCTCGGCCGCGTCGAGCGCCGCGCCCCGCTCGACCTGCACCTCGCTCGGCGTCCGGGTCATCCGCGGGTCGGCCGCCGCCGGGCAAGAGGTGGCAGCGCTGCAGTTCGCCAACGACGGCACGAAACCCTGCCGGCTCGTCGGCTACCCGACGGTGACCCTGCTGCTGAACGGCAAGGCGATCGGCCGGCCCTCCCAACCCTCGAGCCCGGCAGTCTCGCAACGCACGCTGGCCCCCGGCGAGGTCGCCGAGAGCGTGCTGCACAACTACACCAACAGCTGCCAAGCCCCGCTGTCCGACAGCGTGCGCCTCGTCGTGCCCGGCAGCACGATGACGGTCGTGCGGCCGGCGCAGCTGCGCGCCTGCATCCTCCGGGTCGACCAACTGGGTGCGCCCGACTGACACCCGCGACGGCACGGCAGGATGGGGCCACGTGACGCCCCGCCCGCACTCCCGGCTGCTGGTCGTCGCCCTCGCCCTCACCGGCTTCTCCATGCGCACGTCGGTCACCAGCGTCGGCGCCGTGCTCGACGACCTGCAGCACTCGCTGCGCGCCTCCGGCGGCGTGGCCGGCGTGATCACGACGCTGCCGGTGATCTGCTTCGCCGGCATCGGCGCGCTCACCCCGCGCCTCACCCGCTCGTTCGGCGGGCACCGGCTGCTCGTCGCCGGCCTCGTCGCGAGCACGCTCGGCCTCGCCCTGCGCCCGATCGGCGGCAGCTCGGTGTGGTTCATCGCCGCGAGCCTCGTCGCGCTCTCCGGCGGCGCGGTCAGCAACGTCCTGATGCCGAGCCTGGTGAAGGACCACTTCCCCGATCGCATCGGGGAGATGACCGCGCTGTACACGACCGCACTCGCGGTGGGGACGACCGCGGCCGCCGGGCTGACCGTGCCGATCGCCGACGTCACCGGCAGCACGTGGCGCACCGGGATCGGCTCGTGGGCGATCTTCACCGCCGTCGCCGTCCTGCCGTGGCTGCCGACCGTGCGCCGCGACCGGACGACCGGCGACGAGCTCAACCGGACGCTGCCGATGTCGCGGTTGCTGCGCAGCCGCACGGCGTGGGCGCTCACGATCTTCTTCGCGATGCAGTCGATGCAGGCCTACATCTCCTTCGGCTGGTTCGCCCGCTTCCTGCACGACCACGGCATCTCGTCCGGCACCGCCGGCGCGATGGTGGCCGTCCTCTCGGCCATGGGCATCCCGGTCTCGCTCGTGGCCCCGCGGGTCGCGCCGGCGCGGCTGCGGGCGGTGGTCGGCTTCTTCGGCGCCTGCTACCTCGTCGCGTACGTCGGGCTGGCCGTGGCCCCGGTCGGCGGCGCATGGGCCTGGATGGTGCTCGTCGGCCTCGGCAGCGGCATGTTCCCGATCGCGCTGACCCTCATCGGGCTGCGCTCGCGCGGGCCGGCCACGACGGCCGCGCTGTCGGCGTTCGTCCAGGCCATCGGCTACGTCGTCGCCGGCACCGGGCCGCTGCTGTTCGGCGTGCTCTTCGGCGCCACCGGCTCGTGGACGCTGCCGCTGACGGTGCTGTTCGTCGCGCTGGCGATGACCGTCCTGGCCGGGTGGCCGTCGACCGCCCATCGCTACGTCGACGACGAACTGGCACCATCGCCGACGTGACCGATCCCAAGGCGCTGCGGCGCACCGACTTCGCCGTGCTGCGCGAGCTGCCGACGCGCTGGTCGGACGACGACACGTACGGCCACGTCAACAACGTCGTGCACTACCTGATGTTCGACACCGCGGTGAACGGCTGGCTGATCCAGGCCGCCGGGGTCGACATCCGCACGCTGCCGGCGATCGGGCTCGTCGTCGAGACGTCCTGCCGGTACTTCGCCGAGCTGCGCTTCCCCGAGCTGGTGACGGCCGGCATCGGGCTGGAGAAGCTCGGCTCGTCCAGCGTCGTCTACCAGCTCGCGCTCTTCGGCGAAGGGCGGGACGAGCCGGCGGCGGTGGGGCGCTTCGTGCACGTCTACGTCGACCGCGACGCGCGGCGGCCGGTGCCGGTACCGCCGGAGATCCGCGGCGCGCTGGCGAAGCTGGGGCCGGCCCGCGGCTGACCCTGGATTCGCTGCGCCCGCGGCCATCCGGCAGGCTTGCGTCCCGTGACCAGCACCCAGAAGGCGCCGGCGACCACGAGCGCCCCGCGGAACGCCCTCGACCGGTTCTTCGCCATCACCGAACGCGGCAGCACACCGGGCCGGGAGGTCCGCGGCGGCCTCGTCACCTTCGTGACGATGGTCTACATCGTGGTGCTGAACCCGCTGATCATCGGCACCGCGAAGGACGCGAACGGCAACTACCTCGGCGCCGGCCACACCCCCGACCTGGCCGCGGTCGCCGCCGTCACCGCCCTGGTCGCCGCGTTCTTCACGCTGCTGATGGGCTTCGTCGGCCGCTACCCGTTCGCGCTGGCGACCGGCCTCGGCCTCAACGCCTTCGTCGCCTTCCAGGTGGCGTCACGGATGTCGTGGCCCGCGGCCATGGGCATGGTGGTGATCGAGGGGCTCGTCATCACCGCCCTCGTGCTGACCGGGTTCCGGACGGCCGTGTTCGTCGCCATCCCGCGCGAGCTCAAGAGCGCGATCGCCGTCGGCATCGGGCTGTTCATCGCGCTGATCGGTCTCGTCGACGCCGGGTTCGTCCGGCCCGGCGCCGGCACGCCGGTGCAGCTCGGCGCCGACGGCAACCTCCGAGGCTGGCCGACGCTGGTGTTCGTCGTCGGCGTGCTGCTGATCGCGGTGCTCATGGTGCGCAAGGTCAAGGGCGCGCTGCTCATCGGCATCGCGGTCTCGACCGTCCTCGCCGTCATCATCGAGGCGATCGCCGACCTCGGCCCGGCCGGCGCGAAGAACCCCAACGGCTGGCAGCTCAACGTCCCGTCCTTCAAGGGCAAGCACTTCGGCTGGCCCGACCTGCACCTCGTCGGCAGCTTCTCGCTCGGTGGCGGCTTCGACGCGGTCGGCATCGTGTCGGCGCTGGTGATCATCTTCTCGCTGGTGCTCTCCGACTTCTTCGACGTCATGGGCACGACCGTCGGGCTGGCCAGCGAGGCGAACCTGCTCGACGACGACGGCAACGTCCCGAACATCGGGCCGGTGCTGCTGGTCGACGGCCTGGCCGCGGTCGGCGGCGGGGCGGCCGGCGCGTCGTCGGCGACGACCTACGTCGAGTCGGCGTCCGGCATCGGCGACGGGGCGCGGACGGGCCTGGCCAGCATCACCACCGGCGTGCTGTTCGTGCTGACGATCTTCCTGTCGCCGATCGCGCAGATCGTCCCGTCCGAGGCCGCGGCGCCGGCGCTGGTCGTCGTCGGCGTGCTGCTCATGAGCCAGATCCGGCACATCGACTTCAGCGACCTGACGATCGCGGTGCCGGCGTTCCTGACGATGGTGCTGATGCCGTTCACGTACTCCATCACCAACGGCGTCGGGGCCGGGTTCATCAGCTACGTCGTGCTCAAGGCGGCCACCGGCAAGGGCCGGCAGGTGCACGTCCTGATGTGGATCGTCGCGATTGTCTTTGCGGTGTACTTCGCAATCGAGCCGCTCAAGACGCTGTTCGGCATCGACTGAGGCAAGCTGTCGCAGTGACCCGATGGCATGAGCTGGAGCGTCCGGACTTCTCGACGTTCACTGCGGCGAGCCACGTCTACCGGTTCCCGGCGAAGTTCGCCGCGCCGCCTTCACGCGTGTGGGAGTCGCTGGCCTCGGACGAGAGCGTGCGGGCCTGGGGCCTCGGCGTGCGGTCGCTGACCTGGACCTCGCCCCGGCCGTTCGGCGTCGGCACCACCCGCGAGGTCGTCCTGCCGCTGGGCTCGATGACGGTGCGCGAGGAGTTCTTCCGCTGGGACGAGGGCAAGGGCTACTCGTTCTTCGTCGCGTCGGCGAACCGGCCCGGCCTGCGCACGTTCGCCGAGAACTACGAGCTCGAACCGGACGGCGACGGCACCCTCTTCACCTGGACCATCGCGCTCGAGCCGGCCGGGCGCCTCGCGCCGGCGATGAAGGCGCTCGGGCCGGTGAACAAGATGGCGCTCGGGCAGCTCGTCCGCGCCGGCAAGAAGTACTTCGCGAAGGACGGATGAGCCGATGGCCCGCTGGTACCAGATGAAGCCCTGCGACGAGTCGTACTTCGAGACGGCGCCGCACGTGTACCGCTTCCCGATGACGTTGCCGGTGCCGCCGGCGCGGGTGTGGGAGTCGCTGACCTCGCCGAACAGTGTCGCCGACTGGACGCCGCTGCTGCGCTCGATCGAGTGGACGTCGGACCTCGGCCCCGGCGCGACCCGCACGGTGGTGATGCCGCTGGCCGCGGCGTCCCTGCACGAGTACTTCTTCCGCTGGGAGGAGGGGCGGCGGTTCTCCTTCTACGCCACCGAGGCGAACCGGCCGCTGTTCGCCCGGCTGGCCGAGGACTACCTGGTCGAGCCGGCGCCGGGGGGCTCGACGTTCACCTGGACGTTCGCGATGGAGGGCAACCGCGGCAGCCGGCTGCCGTTGAAGGTGCTCGGCCCGGGCAACGCGCTGCTGTTCCGGCAGATGGCGCACGGCGCGAAGGGCTACTTCGCGCAGCGCTGAAGTTCGGTCCCGACCCCGCCTCTCGCGTTGAGTGGTCAGTTCGGACCTGAGTGGTCAGCTACAAGTGACCACTCACGTCCGAACTGACCACTCAACGCCGGGGACCGCGCGGGGCGAGGCGGTGTTCTCGCCTGGCCGAGTAGGGCGCCGGTGTCGGTGCGGTGATCTACCGTCGCGGCATGGGTGTCCTGGACTGGTTGCTCGACTCCGATCCGGCGTTGCGCTGGCAGGTCCTGCACGATCTCGCCGACGCCCCGCCGGAGGAGGTGGCGGCCGAGCGGGCCCGCGTGGCCACCGAGGGCTGGGGCGCCCGCCTGCTCGCCGCCCGCGCCGCGGACGGGCAGTGGGCCGGCGGCGCCTGCTTCCCGGGCGATTTCCGGGGCGACTTCGCGCAGGGCCAGCCCTGGACCTCCACGTTCCCCACGCTGACGCTGCTGCGCGACTTCGGCATCGACCCCGCGGCCGAGCCCGTCCGCGAGACGATCGCGCTGGTCGCCGAGAACTGCCGGTGGGAGCACGACGGGCAGCGGTTCTTCGACGGCGAGGTCGAGCCGTGCATCAACGGGCGGACGGTCGCCGTCGGGGCCTACTTCGGCGTCGACGTCGGCGGCATCGTCGACCGGCTGCTCGGCGAACCCCTGGACGACGGCGGCTGGAACTGCGAGGCCGAGAACGGGTCGGTGCGGGGGGCGTTCGCGTCGACGCTGTGCGTGCTCGACGGGCTGCTCGAGCACGAGCGGGCGACCGGCGGGTCGGCGGCCGCGGTCGCGGCGCGCCGGCGCGGTGAGCAGTACCTGCTCGAGCGCCGCCTGTTCCGCCGGCTCAGCACCGGCGAGGTGGCCGACCCCGACTGGCTGCAGTTCTCGTTCCCGACCTGGTGGCACTACGACGTGCTGCGCGCGCTCGACTACTTCCGCGCCACCGGCGGCGCGCCGGACCCACGGCTGGCCGAGGCAGTCGCGCTCGTCCGCGAGAAGCAGCAGCCCGACGGGACGTGGCTGCTGGAGAACACCCATCCGGGCGCCGTGCACTTCACCCTCGAAGACGGCGACGGGCGGCCCAGCCGGTGGAACACGCTGCGCGCGCTGCGCGTCCTCAAGTGGTACGACGCCTCACCCCAGTAGGACGCCGGGGTTGAGGATGCCGGCCGGGTCGAGGGCCCGCTTCGCCCCGCGCAACGCCAGCGCGAACGGCTCCGGCCGCTGCCGCTCGTACCAGGGACGGTGATCGCGCCCGACCGCGTGGTGGTGGGTGATCGTCCCGCCCGCGGCGGCGATCGCGTCCGACACCGCCGCCTTGATGTCGTCCCACTGCGCGACGCTGCTCCCCCATCGCCCGCTCGCGTAGACGCCGAAGTACGGCGCCGGGCCGTCCGGGTAGACGTGCGTGAACCGGCAGGTCACGAGCCCGGCGCCGGCCACCGCGGCGATGGCCGACGCCGCCGCCGCGGTCACCGCGGAGTGCAGTTCGGCGAACCGGTCCCACGTGCAGGCCGTCTCGAACGTCTCGACGATCATCGACCGCCGGGCCAGGGCGTCGCGCTGGTAGGGCATCCGCAGGAACGCCGCCCGCCAGTCGTCGGCCGGCCCGCCGTGCTCGGGGTGGTGGCCGTCCCGGATGCCGGCCGGCAGCTCGCCGCCGTGCTCGTGGCCGATCTCGACCGCGCGGGCCAGGGGCTGCACCACCGGGTGGTCGGCCGACTCGAAGGCGAGGACGAGCACCCCGCCGGTGACCGAGACGCCGGCGTTGAGGTAGGCCTCGGCGGCGTCGAGCAGGCGGCAGTTGGCCGGGTACAGGCCGGCCTGCGCGATCTCGCGGGTTGCCTGCACCGCGGCCGGGAACGACGCGAAGTGGACGGCGGCCTGGGCCCGCCACCGCGGCCGGTGCTGCAGCCGGACCCAGGCCTCGGTGATGACGCCGAGCGTCCCCTCCGAGCCGAGGAAGAGCCGGTCCGGGGACGGGCCGGCGCCGGACCCGGGCAGCCGCCGCGACTCGCTGACCCCGACCGGCGTGACGACCCGCAGCGACTCGACGAGGTCGTCGATGTGCGTGTAGAGCGTGGCGAAGTGGCCACCGGCGCGGGTCGCCAGCCACCCGCCGAGCGAGGAGAACTCGAACGACTGCGGGAAGTGCCGCAGCGTCAGGCCGTGCACCCGCAGCTGGGCCTCGAGGTGCGGCCCGAGCGCGCCGGCCTGGATCCGCGCCGCGCGCGACACCGCGTCCACCTCGACGAGCGCGTCCAGCCGGCCGAGGTCGAGCGAGACGGCCGGCCCGTCGAAGCGCGGCTCGACGCCGCCGACCACCGACGACCCGCCGCCGTACGGGATCACCGGCAGCCCGGCGGACGTGCACCAGTCCAGGACGTCGACCACGTCCTGCTCGCTCGCCGGCCGCACGACCAGCTCGGGCACGTGCGGTAGCTCGCCCTGCAGGTTGCGCACGACGTCGCGGAACGCCTTGCCGTGCGCGTGCGCGGCCCGGTCGGCGGGATCGGACGAGGCCAACGAGGCCAGCGCCGGCGGCGGCTGGACCCGCGGGCCACCGATCCCGAGCGACGCCGGGTCCGGCGGCGCGTGGTCGGTCAGGTCGTGGTCGGGCAGCAGGCCGCGCACCCGCTCGAGCAGCTCGTCCAGCTCATCGCCAGAGACGGCCGCCCCGAGGTCACCCCAGCCCCACCAGGAGCGGGTCACTTCTCGGTGTGGCCGGTGAATTCCGCCATCGAGTTGTACACGCCGGCCCGCGACATCCAGATGTCGCGAACCTTGACCGGCAGCACGCCGCTGAGCACCTTGTTGAGCCGCGAGGTCCACGGGATGATCAGGAAGGGGCCGCCCTTGAGCATCTCCTTCCACGCACCGGAGACCACCTGCTCCTGCTCCAGCATCGGGGTGAGCAGGATGCCCTTGGCCCCGTCGAACATGCCGGTGTTGATGTAGGTGGGGCAGACGGTGGTGATGCGGACGTGCTTGTGCCCGGCCTGCTCGAGCTCGAGGCGCACCGAGTCCGACCAGCCGACCGCCGCCCACTTCGAGCCGCAGTACGCGGCCAGCCGCGGGACGGCGTTCAGCCCGGCCGAGGAGGCGATGTTGACGACGCGGCACTCCTCGTCCGACGCGACCATCGCGGGCAGGAACTCGCGGGCGACGTACATCGGGGCCAGCGCGTTGATGAGCATGGTCTGCTCGACGTCGCGGGTCTTGTTCTCCCAGAAGTAGCCGTTGCCGCGGACGATGCCGGCATTGTTGATCAGGACGTGCACGTCGCCTACGTCCTGCCGGACCTGCGCCGCCGCCTCGGCCACGGCCTCGGCCGACGACACGTCGACGGCGTAGCTGAAGACGTTGCCGCCGTCGGCCTCGAGCTCGGCCGCGGTGTCCTTCAGCGCGCTCTCGTTGATGTCCCACAGCACGACGTTGCCGGCCTGCTCGTCGACCGCGGTCTGCGCGAAGAGCTTGCCCAGCCCCATCGCCGCGCCGGTGACCAGGACGGTCTTGCCCGCTACTGACTTCATGTCGTCTCCTACGTCGTCACTTGAGACCGAGGCGGCGCATCGTCCACAGCGCCACGGTCAGGGTCTTCGCCCACGTCTGTTCGGACATGCCGGGCAGGGGCGCGATCGGGAGCAGTCGCTGCACGGCGATCGTCTGGACGTCGGTGTACTTCAGGATGCCCTCCAGACCGTGCCGGCGCCCTAGGCCGGAATCCCCTAATCCGCCGGACGGCGCGTCGACGGAGCCCCAGGCCGCGGCGTAGCCCTCGTTGATGTTGACCGCCCCGGCCCGCAACTGCTCGGCCACCCGCTGCCCGCGGCGGCGGTTGGTCGTCCAGACGCTGGCGTTGAGGCCGTAGTCGGTGTCATTGGCCTGCGCGATCGCGTCGTCCTCGGTCGAGACGCGGTAGAGCGAGACGACCGGGCCGAAGGTCTCCTCGCGGTAGACCCTCATCTCCGGCGTGACGTCAGCGAGGACGGTCGGCTCGTAGAAGTAGGGGCCGAGGTCGGGGCGCGGTCGGCCGCCGGCGAGGACGGTGGCGCCCTTGTGCCGGGCGTCCTCGACGTGGTCGGTGATCGACTCGAGCTGGCGGGCGAAGGTGAGCGACCCCATGTCGGACTCGAAGTCGAGGCCGGCCCCGAGGCGCATCTCCTGCACGTTGGCCACGAACTGCCGGACGAACTCGTCGTAGACGGAGTCCTGGATGTAGATGCGCTCCATCGACTCGCAGAGCTGCCCGGCCGAGGAGAAGCAGGCCCGGACGGCGCCGGCGGCCGCCTTGGTGATGTTGGCGTCGTCGAGGACGAGCATCGGGTTCTTGCCGCCGAGCTCGAGCGAGCAGCCGATCAGCCGCCCGGCCGCCTGCTCGGCGATCGAGCGGCCGGTGGCCGTCGAGCCGGTGTAGTCGACGAAGTCGGCCCGCTCGATCAGCGCGCCGCCGACGTCCTTGCCCCGGCCGAGGACGACCTGCCACACGTCGCGCGGCAGCCCGGCCTTCTCGGCCAGCTCGTGGGCCCAGAGCGTGGTCAGCGCGGTCTGGTTGTCGGGGCGGCTGACGACCGCGTTGCCGGCGACGAGGGCCGGCAGCGCGTCGGACACCGACAGGGCCAGCGGGTAGTTCCAGGGCGAGATGACGACGACGACGCCCTTGGGGTGGCGGACCTCGCGGGCGGTGGTGAGCAGCGGCAGGGCGCCGGCGCGGCCCTTCGACTTCAGCGCGTCGGCCGCGGTGCGGGCGTAGTAGCGGGAGTTGATGGCGACGTCGACGACCTCTTCGAAGGCGTGGCTGCGGGCCTTGCCGGTCTCGGTCTGCACGACGTCGAGGATCTCGGCCTGCTCGCGCAGGATCAGGTCGTGGAAGCGGGCGAAGACGGCGGTGCGCTCGGCAGGCGGGCGCCGGGCCCACTCGCGCTGCGCGGCCCGGGCCCGGGCGAACGCGGTGTCGATGTCCGTCGCCGAGGACTGCGGCAGGTCGACCAGCTTGGCGCCGGTGGCCGGGGCGTGCGTCTCGACGCTGCGGGCGCCGCCGGCGGTGGCCCGGCGGGCCAGGGCCTGGATCCGCTCCGGGAGCAGCGACCAGTCCGGACGCTCGGTCGGCCGGGTCGGCGCGGGCACGGAGCGGAGCGGGGCGGCGGTCATGGACGGCCCTTCTGTGGCTTTTGATGAACACTGCTGTTACGCGAACAGGCCTGTTAGCGTAAACGCATGACCGGTGCCGATGTCAAGGCCGCCCGCCGGGGCCGGCCGCCGCAGAGCGAGGCCGAGGCCGCCGCCGCCCGGGCCCGCATCGTCGCCGCCACCGCCGAGGTCTTCGCCGAGCACGGGTCGCACGGGCTCTCCGTCGCGCTGATCATCGAGCGGGCCGGCATCGCCCGGCCCACCTTCTACCGGTACTTCGCCAACGCCGACCAGCCGCTGCAGCTGGTGCTGGACGCCTCGGACATGGCGCTCGTGCACGGGCTGCAGGAGGCGCTGGACGCGGCCGACGACGAGATCGGGATGGTGCTCAACGGCATCGAGGCCTACCTGGCGTGGGCCCGCAATCACGGGCCGGCGCTGCGCCCGCTGTTCGCCGAGCTGCACGACTCGTCCTCGACGGTGTCGCCGCACCGGGAGCGGACGCTCGACATGCTGCGCGAGCGGCTCATCGCCCGGTTCGAGAAGCTCGGACGGGTCGCGCCGCCGGCGATCGACATCGACGTGCTGCTGCACGCCTTCGAGTACGTCGGCTTCCGGGTGGCGCTGGCCGACCCGGGTGACGGGGCCGACGACGCGTGGGCCCGGATGACGATGGCCCGGATCGCGCTCGTGCTGCTCGGGACCGAGGCCGATGTCGAGGTCGCGCGGACCGTGGTGCCCGGCCTGCTGCGCCCGGCTCCCTGACCTCTGCTTGCCGTCGTCCGGCCGGTCCGCCGGTCCACACTCCTGTCCCGACCTGTTGTGGTCACGACACAGGTGCCCGCGGCCGGCCATCCGCCGGCTTCCCGCCTGGTGGTTGGTGCGGCTCGTGCCCGACAACCACACCAGGCGGGAAGCTGCGTCCTGTTCCGGCTTGCGGTCCGTTGGTCGGGCAGACGCCGGTCGGGACGCCGCAGTTGATCTGTCCAGCCGCCTCAAGCTGGGCGTGACCCGCTCGACCGAGAACGGTGACCGCCGCAACGGCAAGCCGGAACTCAGTCCCTGAGGTCCCAGCCCAAACAGGTCGTCCTGCCCTAACCCCGCATTCGTCCGATGACCGACGCTCGACGGCGCCGGGCACGGCGTCGTAGGGGGAGCCGCCGTGTCCGGCCGCACGGCCCCGCGTCCCGGCCCCGGATCACTGGGGATCCGGGGGTACCGCCTGAACAGCCAGGCCAGGGACGCGGGGCCGGGCCTCGGGGAGGCGCCCACTTGCACCGCGACATCGCCGGGGTTCGTCCGTCACGGCCCGCTGCTCGAGCGCGACATGCGCAACGTCGTGCTCTTCCCGGAACGCATCGGCGGCCGCTGGCTGGGCCTGTTCCGCCCGAACGACCGGCAGCCGGGCGACGTCGGCGGCACGGGTGCGGATGTCGAGCATCCCGGTCCTGTTCCCGACCGCGGCCGACTGCCGGGTGGCCGAGGACGCCTACGTGCACGTGCCGCAGGTCGTCTTCTCGCGGCATGCTGCGCCGCCCGGACGGGACGCTCGTCATCTACTACGCCGGCAACGACACGGTCATGAACGGCGTTCAGCCACGAGGACGTGCTGGCCGAGCTGCGCCTGCGCTACGGGCAGGACCCGCTCACCGGGCGGCTGCTCTACCCGCCCTGAGCGCGCGGGTTACTTGGTGGGCGTCGCGGACGGCGCGGCGCCGGTGGCCGGCGGGTTGGGGTTGGGGAACTGGCGCCGCGGCAGCTGGCCGCCGGGCAGCTGGCCCGGGTAGCCGCCGCGCATCATGCCGGGGCCGCGCAGGTCGCCGTAGTGGCCGCGGAAGTCCTGGTGGTGGTCGCCGCCGGACGACGCCGCCCAGCCGATCCCGAAACCGCCGCCGAGCAGGATGAGCCCGGCGACGATCGCGGCACCGGTCAGGTGCAGGCGGCGATCCGGGTTGACCCAGGGCACCCGCGGTGGCCGCGGCATCGGCGCCCACCCGGCGAACGGCGGTGGGGGCGGCGGCGAGGCGGGCGGAGGCGGGGACGAAGGCGGAGGCGGAGGCGGCGGCGGCGGGGCCTCGGCCATCGGCGCCGGTTCGTCAGCCGCAGCCGGCGGTTCGCCCGGGGGCGGGGTGCTGGACATGGCGTGTCACCTTTCGTCGGCGCGGACGCTACGCCGGGCACGTAGGCTGATCCTGTGCTGCGGCGCGTCGATCGTCGGCAGTTCGGCGGCGTTGGCGGCTTTGGCCGGGTATGGCCGGAGCGCACTCACAGGCAGCACACACCACGCGGGGGGCCGGTCAGCCGGCGGGCAGCAAGACCGCGGCCAGCGAGCCGGCGATCAGGCAGACGACGAGCGGCAGGATCGCCGGCCGGTCCGCAGGGCGGGGCGCGAGCCGGGCGAGCAGGGCCAGCGCGACCGTGATTGCGGCGGCCAGGCCGAGGCTCGTCCAGGACCGGTAGGCGACGGCGCCGGCGAGCACGGCGGCGAGCGCGACGGCGTCGGGGCGCATCGTCCACGGCAGGGTGAAGCACCGGGCCAGCCCGAGCACGCCGACGGCGGCGAAGGCGAGGCCGGCCCGGGCGAGGGCCGACCAGTGCGGCCCGGCCAAGCCGGCGACGACGACGAGCGCGCCGAGCAGTCCGGTGCAGCCGGCCACCAGCCGCCCGGGGAGCCAGCCGTGGTCGTACTCGACCAAGGACAGGACGACGCCGACGGTGGCGAGCGCGAGGTAGGCGGCCAGCGCGGAGCCGAGGTGCAGGTGCAGGACCTGGGCGGTGACGGCGGCGAAGAGTGCAGCGGTGACCGCCTCGACGATCGGGTAGCGCGGGCTGATCGGCGCGTGGCAGTCGTAGCACCGGCCGCGCAGGACGAGCCAGCCGAGCACCGGGACGTTGTGGCGGTTGCGGATCTCGGCGCCGCAGCGCGGGCAGCTCGAAGGCGGGTTGACGATCGAGAGGCCGGCGGGCACCCGGTAGATCACGACGTTGAGGAACGAGCCGATGGCGAGTCCGAACAACGCGGCGAGCGCAACCCACACCCCGATCACGATCATGATCGGGGGTGCGGGGGCGCGGCGGGGGTCACCGGAGCGACCGGACCGCCGTGGCGTGCAGCCGGGCGTGCAGGCGATCGAAGTCGGACGCGGGCGACTCCTCCGGCGCGCCGTAGCAGCGCACAGCGAGGCCGGTGGTGTCGACGAGCTGCAGCTCCCAGGCCGGACGGTCCTGGCGGCGCGGCCACGATGCGCGGAACGGGCGGCAGACCTCGCCGAACGAGGCGAAGATGCGGCCGTCGCTCCAGCCGCGGGCGGTGTGGACCTGATCGACCGGGATGGTGACGAGGGGCCAGCGCTCGCCGGTGCCGACCTCGAGCGCCAGCTTGCGGTCGTCGTCCGGGGCGATGCGCACCAGCCCGAGGACCGGGTCGGCCGGGGTGATGTCGCCGACCAGGCCGATGTGGATCCAGGCCGACTGGCCAACAGCGAGTTCGGGCTGAGGAGCCGTGTCCTTGCGCAGGGACCACCACCCGACCCAGAGCGCTGCGCACAGGACAGCAAAGTACTCAGCGAGTGACAAAAAGGCGGTCATGGCCGGTCTCCCGAAAGTTCGCCTGCAAGGTCGGCCCCCGCCTCGAACTTTCTATCTTAACAGAGACTTCACGTCAACGGCTGGGTGGAGATCCGCTCAACCCTGCCTGCAGGGCCGCCCGTCCCACTGATCGCGCCGATCTCAGCGTCGCTGTAACGCAAACGGCGGCCGTTACGCAGCCATTGCGAATCGTGTCGTGGGGGAGGTAACGCGGGGTGGGTGCAGCAAGTGAGCGCTGTCGGTCGTCATCGTGCTGTGCCCGGAAGGTGGACGGGCCTTCCGCTGCAGCTCGTGCTACTTGCGCTGCCGGTGTCCGCTTGAACACCCCCATGACCGGCTGCAGCACCGACCACGTAGCGATCGGCACCCGCCGGTCTGCCACCTGGCTGCGAGGGTTCGCGCCGTTCCAGGATCGCGGCGCGACCGCCCTCCGCAGCCAGGTGGCCACCCGCGCCGGCCAGCGGCACGTTCGCGTGACCAGCCGATCACCGCAAGCCCCCCTCCGCGGCGAGGACGCCGGACGGGGCCGCCATCTGGAACAACGGCTGCCAGCCGGTGGCCCCGTCGTCGAGCGCGAGCTCGAGCGAGTCGGTGACCCCGACCGCGACCGTCACGGTGACCGACGAGACGTCCTCCGGCACCGACGAGACCTCGGCCGCGGCGAGCACCTCGACCCCGCCGCCGACGCAGGAGTCGAGCAGCAGCAGCAGCAGCAGCAGCGCCGATGACACCGGCGTGAACTCGTCGCAGGCGCAGACGTCGGCCGCGGTCGATCCGGCCACCAGCCCGGCCGGCAGCGACGCGCCGATCCCGGCCGCCGCGCACGCCGGCCGGCACGCCCCGCTCGCCGACTCCGGTCTGAAGGCGTGGGGTGCGGTGCTGATACTGCTGGGCGGGATCGGTGGCGTGCTCGCGGGCGCGTGGCCGACCCGTCGTCGTGCTCACTGATCCAGGCGCCCGTCGCCGCGCCGTCGTCATCCTGATCTCGGTCGGGCTGGCGGCGGCGGGGCTGACCCTGGCTCGGAACTCCGCCGGCGAGGCGAGGGGGGAGGCGTCGGCCGGTTCAGCCGCGCTGCCGCCCGTCCTCGCCGGCCGCCCGGACCCCGGGGCGCCCCCCGCCCCGGCTGTGACGGCCGCCGCGCCGACCAGCTCGGTCGGTGCGGCGGCCGGGTCCGCCGGGGGCTCGGCCCTGGACCGGCCGGCGGTCGCCGACCGGCCGGGCGTCCCGACGTCGATCGTCATCGCGACGAGCAGCCGCAACCACCCGGACGGCGTGCACGCGCGCGTGGTGAGCCACCGGCTCAACCAGGACGGCTCGCTCTACGTCCCGGCCGACCCGCGGGTCGTCTCGTGGACGAGTGAGGACGCCGCCCCCGGTGCGAGCCGGGGCACGGTGATCCTGACCAGCCACATCGACTACGTGATCGACGGGCAGACCGTGCCCGGCGCGTTCTCCGACCTCGCGCAGTACGCCCGCCGGTCGGTCGGCACGCGCATCACGGTGCACCTCGAGGACGGCCGCGCGCTGCACTACCGGATCGTCGCCGGCCGCGAGTACACGAAGGACGAGCTCGCCCGCGACCCGCACCTGCGCACGGCGCTCTACGACCAGGACCGGGTCTACGGCCCGGCCGACCGTCCCGGCAGCCGGCTGCTTCTCGTCTCGTGCGGCGGCCCGTTCGACCCCGATACCGGTGATTATCAGGACAACGTCTTCCTGTACGCGCTACCGGCGAATTGACCACTTTTGCGAGTCGTTCAATTACGCACCGCAATTCGGTTTGACGCTGTGTAATCGCGGCTGCGATTGCGTTATGTGACCGTGACCAAAGGCCGCTGGTCGCGCCATTCGGTACCCCTAGGGTGAGAAATTGCGGGGGAAGATTGTGGCCGCCATGGGGATGCCGCGGCCCGCCCTTCTTCGCCCCGTCCATGAACGCAATTCTCGACGGGGGAACGCCGGAATGACCGCTGGGCGACACCACCACCAGGCCCGCACCACCTCGGCCCACGCGGCACCGAAGCAGCGCCGGCCCCGACGCGCGGCCCTGCTGCTGTGCGGCGCGACCGTCGCCAGCGGGGCGGTCATGCTGCTCTCGGCCGTCGGCGCCACTGCCTCGGGTACCCATCCGGACAACGAATCGGTGACCCTGTGCCATTCGACGAGTTCACAGGTGAATCCGTACAACTTGATCACGGTTGATGCCCACGGCGCATTCGACGGCCATTTGGATCACACGGGGGTGGTCTGGCATTCCGGTATCGACAAGAAGCCGGGCTGGGGCGACATCATCCCGCCGTTCACCTATCGGGGTCACGAATACTCGCTGAACTGGCCCGCCGGCGAGGCGATCTTCGACAACGACTGTGCGATCCCGCCGGCCCCGCCGACCACCGTCACCGCGACGGCCACGGTGACCGACACCGCGACCGTCACCAACACCGCCACGGTGACCGACACCGCGACCGTCACCAACACCGCCACGGTGACCGACACCGCGACCGTCACCGAGACCGCGCCGCCGGTCACCGCGACCGAGACGACCACCGCTCCGCCGGTGACGGAGACGACGACCGTGACCGCGCCGCCGGTCACCGAGACCGTCACGAACACCGAGACATCGACGGAGACCGCGCCGCCGGTCACCGAGACGACGACCGTGACCGCGCCGCCGGTCACCGAGACCGTCACGCAGACGCAGCCCGTCACCGAGACCGTCACCGAGACCGTGCCGGTGGCCGACACCTCGACCGCCACCACCGGCGAGTCCAGCAGCAGCGCCGGGGCCGCGATCTCGAGCGGGGCCGGTGGCGTGAGCGCCGGCCAGGAGTCGGGCGGGGCCGCCGTGGCCGGCGCCGCCGACGGCCCGATCCCGGCCGGTGCCGACGCCGGGCTGCACGCGCCGGTACCACTCGCCAAGAACGGGCTGGCGATCTGGGGCGCGATGCTGATGCTGATCGGCGGGACCGCCGGGCTCGTGCTCGGATTCCGCCCGCAGCGACGTGGCCACTAGGTTCCCCCCGCTCGCCCGGGTCCTGCTCATCGGGGCGTCCCTCGGCCTGATCGTGGCCGGGGGCGCCACCGTGCTCCGGCTCGCCGACGCGCCGTCGGCGGCCCAGTCGCCGGCGACGTCGGCGGTGGCGGTCTCCAGCCCGCCGTCGTTGCCGCCGGCGTCGTCGCCGCCCTCAACGCCGGACGCGCCGCTGACCACGTCTGCGGTCGCACGCGGCGGCGTGCCGGTCCGGATCGACATCCCGTTCGCTAGCAGCAACCACCCGCACGGCGTACACGCGCCGATCAGCGCGCACCCGCTCAATGCCGACCGGACGCTGTTCGTGCCGCCCGACCCGGCCGACGTCGCCTGGGCGAGCCAGGACGCGCGGCCCGGGGCCGACCACGGCACCGCGATCCTCGTCAGCCACGTCAACTTCGTGATCAACGGCCGCACGGTGCCGGGCGCGTTCGCCGACCTCGCCGAGTACGGCCGCACCGCCATCGGCCAGGAGCTCACGCTGCGGCTGGCCGACGGCCGCACGCTGCGCTACCGCATCGTCAGCGCGCACGAGTACCGCAAGGACGAGCTGGCCGCGAGCCCGGCGCTGCGGAAGATCCTCTATGACCAGAGCCGGGCGTACGGGCCGGCCGACCACCCGTCCGGGCGGCTGCTGCTGGTCTCGTGCGGCGGCCCGTTCGACCCGGTGTCGGGCAACTACGAGGACAACGTCTTCCTGTACGCGCTGCCCGTGGTCTGAGACCGCGGCGGCCGGCCTGTCCACATCGTGATCTTGCGGCACCTGGTGCGTCCAGGCGCACCATGCGCACGGACGTCGACTGGCCGGGGCGGGCCGGTCGACCGCCGCGCCCGCTGATCCGCTGAGGCCCGCTCCCTCGTGCTGCTGGAACACGACTTCGCCTCAGCGCACCGATCTCGCTTGATCATCCGCATCGGGGCTACTCTGCAACTGCCGAGCCGACGGCATAGGGGTGGGGAGAGATGACCGCGACGATGATCGACGCGCGCAGGCTCCGCATCGGTGCCGGCCTGCTCATAACGGCCGCGCTGCTGGGTGGCTGCACGCTGTTCGGCGGCAACTCGAAGTCCACGACGTCCGCGTCGGTCTTCTCGGTCAAGGCCGGGCAGTGCTTCCAGGCGCCGTCGAAGGTGCAGGCCGAGCTGAGCTCGTTGCAGCGCACCGCCTGCACCTCGCCGCACACCCGCGAGGCGTATGCCGTCGTGCCCTACGCCGCCGCCGAGTCGGCCAGCGGCGGCGCCACCGGGGGCACCACCGGTTATCCGGGCAGTGACGCTCTGTCGTCTTTCGCCAAGGGCGCATGTGCCCAGCGTTATCGGGGCTACGTGGGGGTGGACTACCTCGACTCCAGCCTCTTCTTCACCTACCTCTTCCCTTCCGTGCGCAGTTGGGAGCAGGATGACGACCGCAAGATCATCTGTTTCGTGACCACGACCGGCCGCAAGCTCACCGCGTCCGTCAAGGGATCCAAGCTCTGACGAAAGGCGCGACGATGGGCAAGCCCTGCGCGGTGACCGGCGGCCTGATGAGCTGCAGTTTCGGCATGGCACCGTCCACGCTCTCTGCCCTCCCCACGTCGCGCGTGCTGATCGAAGGGCGTCCGGCGGCCGACATCACAGCGATCGCGGCGATCGTGAACATCCCGCCGTTCGGAATGTGCACCAGTCTGGCCAACCCGACGGTCGCGGCGGCCACGAGCGCTGCGCTCGGCGTCCTGACCCCCATGCCCTGCGTGCCGGTCGTCGTCGCGCCGTGGACACCGCAGGCGCCGCAGACACTCATCGGCGGCAAGCCGGCCCTCGTCGCCGGCTCGACCTGCACCTGCGCCTGGGGTGGCGCCATCAGCTTGACGATGGCTGGGACGGTCCGCACGACCGCTTCGTAGTGTCGGCTTTTGTCCGGTTCCGTCGGTTGTCAAAGTATGAACATCCGCTGGGGGAAAGATTAACCTCGTCTTGACCTCCCCAATCGCACCTCCTCGGGTATAGCCTCCGCGAAGTTTGATCATTTCAGCGGCCGCGGGAGTGACCGCTCACAGGCCCAGAACGGAGCAATGCCGCTATGCCCACGTACACCGCGCCCGGGGTCTACGTCGAGGAAGTGCCATCGTCACAGAAGGTGCTTTCGGCCGCCCCCACCGCCGTCGCCGCGTTCGTCGGTTTCACCGAGCGCGCGCCGAGCGACGACCCCAACGACCCGCAGGGTCTGGCGCCGCGGCTCGTCACCAGTTGGACGCAGTTCGAAAGCCTGTACGGCGGCTTCAGCGAGCGGTTGCATCCTGCCGCTCTCGGTCTACGGCTACTTCGCCAACGGCGGCAGCATCGCCTACATCTGCCGGATCCCGAACACCGAGCCCGCCGGCCAGCCCGCCCGCGTCGCGCTCCCTGCGGTCGACCGGGCACTGGGCATCCCGCTGCAGATCGAGAGCGTCGACCCGGACGCCAACATCACCATCGAGGTCGCCAGCGTCGACAGCGGCCCGGAGGCGCCCGACGGGCCGAGCCCGTTCAACCTGACGTGCTGCTCGACGGCACGCCGGTCGAGTCCTTCGACGAACCTGACCCTCGGCTCGGGTGATCGCAACGTCGAGACGCGTCGTCAACAAGGCGTCCACCAAGATCAAGGTCGACATCGCGCTGGACAAGGCGGCCGACCTGGCCAGCCAGCTCGAAGTGCTCAAGCCGGGCCGCTACGCGCTGGAGAAGGCCACGCCGGTTCCGGTGCCGGTCACCGGACGCAAGTTCGCCGGCTCCGAGTCCACCCGCAACGGCATCAACGGCCTCGCCGTCGCCGACGACGTGACCATGGTGATCGTCCCTGATCTGGTCACCGCGGCCACCAAGGCGGACGGCACGCTCGACCTCGCGCCTCTGGAAGGCGGTGCAGACCGCGCTGATCTGCCACTGCGAGCAGAACGGCAACCGGATGGCCATCCTCGACGCGCCTCCCGGGATGACCCCGCAGCAGATCCAGGACTGGCGCAGCGAGACCGCCATGTACGACTCGCGCCTACGCGGCGCTGTACTACCCCTGGATCAAGGTCGAGAACCCGATCGGCGTCAACGGCGACGCCGAGGTCTACATCCCGCCCGCGGGCACATCGCCGGCGTGTGGGCCCGCACCGACGAGACCCGCGGCGTGTGGAAGGCCCCGGCCAACGACACCATCCGCGGCTCCTGGATATCGAGCGGCGCGTCACCCAGAACGAGCAGTCCCTGCTCAACCCGATCGGCATCAACTGCATCCGGCCGTTCGGCACCCGCGGCATCCGGATCTGGGGCGCCCGCACGCTGGCCGTCGGATACCGACTGGCGCTACATCAACGTTCGCCGGCTGTTCAACATGGTCGAGTCGACGATCCTGGAGGGCACCCAGTACGCCGTGTTCGAGCCCAACGACGTGGCCCTCTGGGAAGGCGTCAAGCGGACGCTGAACGCGTTCCTGCGCGGGCTCTGGTCGGCCGGGGCGCTCTTCGGCGCCAGTCGGCCGACCAGGCGTTCTACGTCAAGTGCGACGCCGAGACCAACCCGCCGGAGTCGATCGACGAGGGCAAGCTCATAGTCGAGGTCGGAATCGCCCCGGTCAAGCCGGCGGAGTTCGTCGTCTTCCGCATCAGCCCAGCAGAAGCAGACCGCCGCGCTAACGTCCAGCCACCCCGCCCGAACCTGGAGCGCATCAATGCCCAACAGCCTCATCACCACCGACCCGATCGTCGCTCAGAACTTCTTCCTCGAGATCCCGGGCGAGTCCTCACTCATCCTGTCCGGCGTCTCCGGCCTCGACGTCGAGACTCGACGTCGTCAACGTCGCGCAGACCGGCAAGAGCGGCAAGCAGGAACACATCAAGACCCTCGGCGGCGCACTAAGGCGCCCGACGTGTCCGTCACCCGGATGGCGCCGGCCTCGGCCACCGAGGACCCGCTGTGGAAGTGGTTCATCGACATCCGTGACCACGGCTTCAAGGACCGCGCCGACAAGCGCAAGAACGGCTCGATCGTGCTGTACGACACCACGCACGCCGAGGTCGGCCGGTTCAACTTCACCAACGCCTGGCCGAGCAAGATCGCCACCGACGGGCTGAGCACCGACTCGAACGAGCCGGTCAAGGAGACGATCACGATCGTGTGCGAGCGCATCGAGCGCATCAAGTAAGAAAGCTTCCAGACAGGCAAAGAGGGGCAGCACGCAGTGAGAACCAGCTACGAGTTCACGCTTCCGCGCGGTTACGTCGACCATCGACGGTCGGTTGCAGCGCACCGGCGTGATGCGACTGGCGACCGCCCGGGACGAACTCGAGCCGCTGCGCGACCCCACCGTGTCCGGTCCCGACGACCCGCGCCTGACGATCCTCGTCCTGGCGCGGGTCGTCGACCGGCTCGGCGAGCTGGACGATGGTCACCGAGCACGAGATCGAGGGGCTGTTCGCGGTCGACCTCGCGTTCCTGCAGGACTTCTACGGCGTGATCAACTTCGGATCCAGGAGGAGTACGAGGCGCTGCTCGCGGCGCAGGCACGAGACCTCGCTCGTCGGCGAGGCCCAGCCGACGCGCCGAGCCCGCGCCGGCCGCCGAGGCCCAGCCGCCGGCAACGGCGAGCAGCCGGACGATGTGCCCACAGCCTCCGGACGGCCGCCGCTGCGGACGGCCGTCGAGGAGCTGCCACGCCGGGCGCAGTAGGTGATGAATAGTGATGCGTTATCCCGCCGACGCCCTGTGGCAGGAGATCGCCTACCTCGCGTATCACCTGCACTGGGATCTCGACCGGCTCCTCGACCTGGAGCACATGGACCGGGTGCGCATGGTCCGCGCCGTCGTAGCGCTCAACGAGCGAGCTTGGCAGGCCGTGCGTGAGTACGCCCAGTAACGTCGTCCCGCTCGGCGGGGACATTCCCACCGCGAACGCGTTCCTGTTCGAGGTGGACGGCGTCGAGATCGGCATCTTCCGCGAGGTCTACGGGCTGCAGGTCTTCGTCGGCGTGCAGGAGGTGCGCGAGGGCGGGCAGAACGCGTTTGTGCGCAAGCTGCCCGGCCGGATGTCGTGGCCGAACGTCGTCTTCAAGCGCGGGCTCACCCAGACCGACGCGCTGTTCGACTGGCTCGGCAAGTCGTCCGGTGAGGGCTTCGCCAGCAGCGGCAGCAAGCTGGTCCGCACCACCGGTGCGGTCACCGCCCTGGACTCCCAAGGCAGCCGGCTCCGGTCGTGGGAGTTCGCCGACGTCTTTCCCGTGCGGTGGAAGGGGCCCGACTTCGAGACGGGCCGGAACGAACCGCTCGAGGAAGAGCTCGAGATCGCGCACCACGGGTTCAAGTCGAAGACGCAGGGGACGGGCGGATGAGCACGCCCGAGCCGCCACCGAACGCATTGGGCGAGGAGGTCGGCCGGCGGCTGCGCTTCCCCGGGCCGCGCGCCGGCCGGGCGCGGACCGGCTCGGTCGGCGCGGTTGCCTCCGCTTCGATCCGGTTCGCCGCCGCGACGTCCCGCCCCATAGTGATGCGCCGTGCCCTGGCCGCACCGACGCCGGTCCGGCTGCGGGGCACCGGTGCCGGTGCGGCGGTTGCGCCACCGCGCTGGTGGACGCCCGCGACGGTCGTCGAGGGCAGCACCGTCCGGTCGGCCGACCTGCCGCCGCGCGGGCTGCCCCGTGCGGTGCGGCGGGTCCCGAACGAGGACACGTGGACGCCGGGCGGGATCGCCGAGAGCCTGATTTCCTCCGAGGCCCGCGTACGCCGCATCGCCGAGGTGACCGCGGTCGGCTCGATGGCCCCCCCGCCGAAGCTGAGCGGAGGTATCGCCCGCGCCGCGGCCGCGAGGGCCGCTCCTCCGACAGCGAATGCGACGCCCGCGCCGCCCGCGAGCGCCGTGCGGCGGCAGGCGGGGCCAGCTCCTTCGTCCCCCGCCCCACCGGCCCCGGCCACGTCCACACCCGCGCCATCGGCGCGGGCCACAGGCGGGTCGACGCCGAGCACGTCCGCACCGGGCGGTCCGATCGTGTCCTCAACGCCTTCGCGCAGTGCTTCGTCCACGCCTGGCCGCGCCAGCTCGGCTCCGTTCTCGGCCTCGCCCTCGCGTCAAGGCCAGCCGGGCGGGCAACCGCCGCCCGACTTCGCCGCCTCGTTCCGGCCCGCGCCGAGGAATCCCTGGCGCCCGGCACCGCCGAGTTCGCGGTTCACCGCGGCGGTCCACCGAGCGACGGTGCGGTCCGCCGCTGCACCGGTCGGCACCGACGATCTTCCCGCCGGGGGCAGCACCGCCACCGCGCTCGCCACCGCCCTCGGCACCGCGCCGACCGCTCGCGCGGCGCATTCCGGCATCCGGCCGCTGCTCCGGTCCACGGCGCGCGAACTCGGCCGGGTGGCCGGCGGAGTCAGCGCGTGGTCCGGGCCCACTCCGGTACTGCGACGCATGGTCGGATCGGCTCACGAACTGCGCCCCGCGGTGCGCACCGCGGCGGCGCTGAGCCGCGCGCCCGGCATCGTCGCGCCGCCCGCCGATCCGGTGGCCGGGGCCGGTCCGGCGGGGCGCGGGAACGCGCCGAGGACCGCCCGGCGCAGCGCGCCCGACTCGACCGCTGCCGGCGCGCCGACCGCTCCCGGCAACTCGACTGCTGCCGGTCCGTCCGGTGCTGCCGGTGCGTCCGGTGCTGCCGGTACGTCCGGTGCTGCCGGTACGTCCGGTGCTGCCAGTCCGTCCGGTGCTGCCGGTCCGTCCAGTGCTGCCGGTCCGTCCACGCCTGCCGGTCCGTCGACCGCTTCGACCTCCTCGACCGGTCCTGGCACCGCCGCGACGACCGGCACGCCGCTGACGCCGGCCGGATCACCGCCGTCGAGCGCGGTGGATCCGTCCACGAACAGCCCGGGCACGACCGTCGTTCCGCTGCGCCGTTCGACCAACCGACCGGACGTGGCGGCACCCGCCCTGACCGGCGCGGCCGAGGCCCCGGCACCCGCGGGCGGGCGCCGGCCTCCCGGGTCAGCTCCGTCGACCACGTCAACGGCCGGGCGCGCGTCAGGGTCGCCGCATCCGGCGGGGATCGCGCTGTCGGTCACTCGCTCGTTGCCCGGGTCCTTTCCCCTGGCGACGCCGGTGCGGCCCGCGACTCGCGTAGACGCCCGCTCGTCGAGCGGCGCAGCCCGGGCGCCCGGGCTGCCGTACGCGGTCCCCGCCCTCGCGTCCGGCGCGTACGCGCCGGTGCGGCGTTGGACGGCGGGCGAGTCCCCGGCCCCGATCGCCATTCCGAGCTCCCGCCCGACGGCAACCCGGGCAACGCCTGCCACCGCCGCCAGGTCGAGCTCCGTCGCCTCCGTGACGTCCACAACCGCCGCGACCGCGACCGCGACGCAGGCCGCGGCGCTGTTGTCGGCGGGAGTGCCGCCCGGGCAGCGGCTCGCCGGCATCGCCATGCCCGACCAGCTGACCCTGCGGCGCCAGGCGCGCCATGGCGCCGGCGGCAGCACCGCAGCCAGCTTCCTGGGCAGCGCCTTCGCTCCGCCGGGCGACATCACGCCGGCCTCCGTCGGGCCGGCCGCCACGTCGTCACCCGCGACGAGAGCGGCCGGCGGCACGCGTCGCAGCGTGCCGGAACCGGGCATCCCGAACGCGGCGGGGGCGGCGCCCCAGCCCGTGACCCACCGCGCGGCCGGTCACGCTGCGACCGCCTCGGGCGCCGACTCCGCGCTCAGCACCGCGGGCTTCGGCGGCCCCCGACGGCCGGCTCAACTCGGGACCGGGCTGGTCGGCCCGAGTAGGCCGGGCCCGGCCGCGTCGTCATCCACCTCCCCCGCACCGATCGTCCGGCGCGTGGTGAGCGACCCCGGCCCGGTCGCCGGGCTGCGCCGCAGCTTCGTCACCGCGCCGCCGCCCGTGAGCATCCGACCCGGCAGGCCCGCGCCGCGCGTACCGCAGGCTCCACCGGTGCCCGACGTGGCGCGACGAAGCCCGCCGCCCGAGGCTCCAGCCGGCGGCCGGCCCCCGGCCCTGTTCGCCGCCGCCTCGGCATTGCTCCGCTCGGTGGCGCCACCCGGTGCGCCGGCCCCGTCCACCGTCCCCGACTCCCAGGGAGGTCAGCCCATGAGCGAGAGCCTGCCCGAGCTCTGGCGGCGCGGTGAGGTCTCCGCGCTGCCGGCGACGGACTTGCTGGGCAGCACCGCGTCCGTCGCAGGCTTCGAAGGTGCGGAGCCGTCAGCCCGGCACCTGGACGAGTTCATCGACCTCGTAGTCGAGCGCATCGAGCGGCGCGTCATCGACGAACTCGAGCGCCGCGGCCGGCGCGGCAACGCGGGCGGTTTCTGATGCCCGAACTGGAGAAGGCGTTCCTGGAGATCGAGGGCGGCGCGAGGGTGCCCTGCCTGTTCAACCCGGAGACGATCACCGTCGGCCGCTCGAACCGTTGGGCAGCCGACCCCATGCCCGGCAAGGGCGTCCCCAAGCTGCGCTACTCGGGGGCCGACTCCGGCTGGATGCACCTGGACCTCGTCTTCGACACCACGGACGTCGGCACGCCGGTCACCAGCTACACGGGCAAGATCCTGGCTCTGATGGAGGTCGACAAGCAACTGCCGGGGACCGACGAGACGACCAACAACGCGCGACCCCCGACGGTGACCTTCCACTGGGGCGACTTGCACTCCTTCCCGGCGGTGGTCGCCAATCTCGGGCTGACCTTCACCTACTTCTCCTCCAGCGGCGTACCGCTGCGAGCACAGATGAGCCTGGACCTTCGGCAGTTCGAACCGTCCCAGGCCTTCGGCCCGCAGAACCCCACCTCCGGTACGCCACGCCCGCACCGGGTCCACCAGGTGCAGCCGGGCGAGACGCTCGACCGGATCAGCGCGCGTTACTACGGCGATTCGACGCGTTGGCGGCTGCTAGCGAGCGCGAACGGCATCGAGGATCCCCTCGGCCTGCGCCCCGGCGCGCTGCTGACCGTCCCCCGCATGGACGGGCAATGACCACCACACCGGTCGACCTCCTCGCCCCTCAGGTCTCCGTGGCCGGCAGTGCGCTGAACGCCCGCCAACTCGAGGCTCTCGTCAGCGTGCGCGTCGAGCTCGGCCTGTGTGTCGTCGGGCGGGCGACGCTGCGCTTCACGGATGTCGGTTACGCGCTGTCCTCCAGCCGGATCTTTCCGCTCGGCGTCGACGTCGTCATCTCGGTGCCGGGGAAGGGGACGCTGATCGCCGGGCAGGTCACCGGCGTCACCCTCGAGCAGTCCGCACGTGAGCATCCGGAGCTGGTGGTCGTCGTCGACGACGCCGGGCACCGGCTCGCCCGGGGTGCGAAACCGGCGACGTTCCTCAACTCCTCCTACGGCGACGTCGTGCGCAAGGTCGCCCAGATCGCCGGGTTGTCCGTGGACGTACCCGCCGACGGTGGATTCGGCACGGTCAGCGAGTACCTGCTCCAGACCGGCCCGGCCCTGTCCTACCTCGAGCGGATCACCGAGCGCACCGGCACCGTGTGGTGGGTCGAGGGGAAGAAGCTGGTCGTCAAGCGGGCCGGCACGTCCATCGGCGAGGCGCAGACCACCCTCGGCGAGGACCTGCTCGAATTCTCCGTCCGCGCCTCGGGGCACCGCGCAACCCAGGTCGCGGTCAGCGGATGGGACTACGTGCAGCAGCAGCCCGTCGTCGGGCAGAACGCGACGCACGCAACACCGGACGCCGACTTCGTCGCGGGCTACATCGGCACCGCGCCGGCTCGAGGCCTCACCACCGCCATGGCCAACACCGCCGAGCCGGCAGCGACGAGCCAGTCCGAGGCCGATGTGCTCGCCTCGGCGCTGTACGACGAGGCAGCCTCGGCCGCGGTCGTCGGGCGGGGCACGTGTCACGTCAACGCCGCCCTCAAGCCCGCCGTCACCGTGAAGGTCAAGAACGCCGGACCGGCGTCCGGGTCCTACTACGTCAGCGAGGTCGAGCACACCTACTCGCACCGCGGGTTCCGGACCCGTTTCGTGGCCGGACCGCGCCGCCCGCAAGGGCTGGTCGACACCCTGACGGCGAACGACCCGGACCCCGGCTTCACCATCGCCGGGCTGGTCGTCGGCGTGGTGACCAACAACCGCGACGAGAAGAACTACGGGCGCGTCAAGGTGAAGTTCCCGGCGCTGAGCGGGTCGATCGAGAGCGCCTGGGCCCGGGTAATCACGGTCGGCGCCGGAGCGCAGCGGGGCGCGGTGTTCCCGCCGGAGGTGGGCGACGAGGTCCTCGTCGGCTTCGAGTTCGGCGACAGCCGCCGCCCCGTCGTCATCGGCGGCCTGTTCAGCCCGAAGAACTCGCTGCCCGAGGCCGACAAGCTCTTCGCGAACGGCAAGGTGGGCTACCGCCGGATCACCTCCCGCCGCAACCATGTCATCGAGTTCGCCGACGGCGATACGCCGCAGGATCAGCACATCCTCATCAAGCTCGGGACGGCCGAGCATCTGTTGCGGTTGGGCAGCGACGCACTCGTCATGGAGGTCGCGCAGGGCAAGCCGATCACGATCAAGGCCGGCTCGGCGCAACTCGCGATCACCGAGGCCGGCGACGTCTCGATCGCCGGCAACAACATCAGCATCAAGGCCAAGATGGCGCTCAACCTGGAAGGCGCATCCGGCGCGACACTGAAGACGTCCGGTCAACTCGGCATCCAAGGCGGAATGGTCGAGGTGCAGGCCCAGTCGACCGCTACCGTCAACGGGAGTGCCGCCGTGGCGCTCAAGGGCGGGACGGTGTCGATCAATTGACGACCGCACAGGAGTCCTGATGAGTGAGGCGCTGTCCACCCACTCGGGCGAGGCACCCCGGTACGACTCCACCTTCGTCGGCAAGGGGTTCAGCTGGCCGATGCAGGTCGACCACACGGGCTCGATCAAGCTCACCGACGGTGCTGCCGACATCGATCGCTCCATGCACATCGTGCTGATGACCGCGCCGGGTGAACGGGTCATGCGACCGCAGTTCGGCTGCCGGATCTGGGACCTGCTCTTCGAACCGGTGACGCCGAACCTGCTGGGTCTCATCGCCGAGGCCGTCCGCGACGCGCTCGCGCAGTGGGAGCCTCGGGTGGAAGTGGACCAGGTCATCCCCGTCCCCGACGAGGCCAACGGCGGCTTGGTCCGCGTGGCGATCCACTACCGCGTCCGGGCGACCAACGACCGCCGCAACCTCGTCTACCCGTTCTACGTCATTCCCCACGACTCCGAGTAGCTGCCCGCAGCGATGAGTAGATAGAGCCGACCATGCCACTGCCCACACCGAACCTGGACGACCGCAAGTTCCAGGACATCGTTGACGAGGCGAAGAGACTCATTCCGCGCTACTGCCCGGAGTGGACGAACCATAACGTCTCCGATCCGGGTGTCGCGCTGATCGAGCTGTTCGCCTGGATGAGCGAGATGGTGCTCTTCCGGGTGAACCAGGTGCCCGAGCGGCTCTACGTGCACTTCCTCAACATGGTCGGCATCGAACCGTTCCCGCCCTCGGTGGCCCGCGCCGAACTCACGTTCTGGCTCTCGGCCGTGCTCGACGCGCCGGTGATCGTCCCGGCCGGCACCCAGGTGACGACCGCGGTCGGTGCGAGCAGCGGCGACGACGCGGTCGTGTTCAGCACCACCGAAGAACTCGAGATCGCGCCGCCGCAACTGCGGTCGGCGATGACGGTGACCGGACCGGACGCGCGGGTGGCCGACGTCTGGGACGACCTGCGCTACGACGTAATGGGTGCGCGGTGCTTCCCGTCACCGCAACTCACCCCCGGGGACGCCTTCTGCCTCGGCTTCGCCCGCAGCCTGGCCGGGACGGTACTGCGACTGCAGCTCACCGCCGAGGCCGAGGGCATCGGCGTCGACCCACGCAACCCACCACTGGTGTGGGAGGTCTGGAACGGCGAGGGCTGGATCACGGTCACCGTCAACGACGACTCCACCGGCGGGCTGAACCGGGCCGGCGAGATCATCCTACTGGTCCCGGTCGAGCACCAGTTGATGACGCTCGGCAACGTTGCGGCGTATTGGCTGCGGGTCAGGCTCCTGGCACCTGCGCCGGGTCAGCCGACCTACCAGGCGTCGCCTCGCATCCGGGCCATCGAGGCGGCCACCCTGGGCGGCACCGTGCGCGCCGAGCACGCCGAGACCGTGCCGGGCGAGATGGTCGGCCGCAGCGACGGCGCGCCCGGTCAGTCGTTCCTCGTCTCCCGGGTGCCGGTGCTGCCACGCCGCGCCGAGGAGCACGTGCAGGTCACCGATCCCGACGGCTCGAAGGACTGGACCGAGGTGGACGACTTCACCCGATCCGGCCCGAACGACCGCCACTACACGTGGGACAGCGGCAGCGGCGTCATCCGATTCGGCCCGCGCGTGCGCTACCCGGACGGGTCGGTGCGCCAGCACGGCCTGATCCCGCGTGACGGTGCCCAGGTCGCGGTCACCGGCTACCGCCACGGCGGCGGCGCGCGCGGCAACGTCGGCGCCCGGACGCTCACCGTGCTCCGCTCGTCGCTGCCCTACGTCCGCGGCGTCGTGAACCTGACGGCGGCCGGCGGTGGGGTCGACGCCGAGACGGTGAGCGAGGCCAAGGTGCGTGGGCCGCTGACGCTGCGCACCGGCCAGCGCGCGGTCACCGCCGGCGACTTCGAGCGGCTCGCGCTGGAGTCGTCCACCGAGGTGGCCAGAGCCCGGTGTCTACCCACCACGCGGGGCAACGGGTCGGTGCGACTGCTCGTCGTCCCCGAGGTCCGCGGCGAAGCGAGCCGGCACGCGCTCGACGACTTCGCCATCGCCGCGCCCCTCATGCGGCGGATCACCGAGCACCTCGACGAGCGCCGGCTGGTGGGTACCGCCATCGAGGTCGGCACCCCGTACTACCAGGGCGTGTCCGTGGTGGCCCTCGTGCACACCGGCCCCGGCCGCCCGACCGCACTGGTGCGCCAGCGCGCCGTCGACGCGCTGACCCGCTACGTCAACCCGCTGACCGGCGGCCCGGACGGTACCGGCTGGGCCTTCGACGCCGACCTCAACGCTGCGGTGGTGACCCAGTTGCTGGAGTCCGTCGACGGCGTCGAGCGGGTCGAGGAGACGCTGCTGTACGAATACGACCTGCGCACCCAGCGGCGGGTCGGGGGCGCCAAGGACGTCATCCGCCTCGACCAGCATTCGCTGTTCCTGTCGGCCGCGCACCAGGTGGTGGTGCGGTGACCGCGCTGGTCCCGCGCCCGACCGGACGGCCGGACACCACGCGGCGCGCCACCCGCAGCCCCGACTGGCTGCTTCACCAACTGCCGGTCGGGATGCTGGACAGCGACTTCTTCGTCCGCTTCGTCTCGATCTTCCAGGAACTCGGCGACTCACTGCTGGCCGACGCCGACAACGTCGACAACGTCGTCGACCTCACCGTCGCGCCGGAGGCGCTGGTCCGGTGGCTGGGGTCGTGGATCGGGGTGGACTCCATCGACCCGTCCCTGCCCGAACAACTGCAGCGGCGCATCGTCGCCAGCTCGGCCCGCACCGTCGCCTGGCGCGGCACCGCGGCCGGCCTGACCCGCTTCCTGGAGCTCGCCAGCGACGGCCCGGCCCGGGTGTTGGACGGCGGCGGCGTGTGGTCCGACGCGGAGGCGCCGGCCGACACTGCGTGGGTGCGGATGGAGGTCGCGTCCACCGGCTGGCTGCCTGAGGCCGACTTCGTCGCGCTCGTGCGCGACGAGGTGCCGGCGCACGTCCGCGCCGAACTGCATATCGGCACGCGCTGCGTGTGGACGTCGGACGGAGGCGAGCCCCGCGGTGTCTGAAGCCCTGTCTCCGAAGAGCGAATCGGTTACGTGTCCGGAGTGCGGTACGCCCGCAGTCGTCACGCTCAACCGGCGCGACGCCACCGACTTCTGCCGCAGCTGCGACTACCCGCTGTTCTGGACGCCGGCCACCGTGCTGCGTAGCGCGTTCGACCGATCGGCCGAGGAGACGCTACGCCGCCTGCCCGGCACGGTCGGCCGGGCCACGGTGGCATCCCAGCCCTGCCCCTGGTGTGCCGAGCCGAACGCCCTGTCCGCCCAGATCTGCGTGCGCTGCGGTCAGCCGATGCAGCGGCCGGAGCCGCCGCCGCCCCCGCCGCCGCCGGTGTATGTCGCGCCGGAGCCCGAGCCCGTCGTGGTCGTACCGCCGCCGCGCCGGCCTTGGTGGGTCTTCGTGGTGCTGGCGATCATCGTGATCACCACCGTGGTGCTCGTCGTCCTCGCCGCGACCAACAACCTGGGCTGAGACTTCTCGATCGGGCCGAGCTGACGGTGAGCTCGACCGGAACCGACAGCGAAGACCCCGGTTTGCACCCGTACCCGCCACTATCTCGGGTTGCTGCACGGGGATAGCGACCGCTACGGATGCAATCCGCCGGCGCGGGCGTGACAAGGCGCCGTACCGGTGCTGCGCCGCATGCAGCGGCCCGGCGGACGACGGCCCCGAAGCTGCTCTCCTGCTCTGGTTCAGTCGTTTCCGGTGCCTGGAACCCGAACCAGAGTGCAACAGGGGCTGTCCGGCGCGTCGTCAATGCCGCCGGGGTCAGCTGACGGTGATGGTGACGGCCGCCTGCGTCGCGCCGGTGTCGAATGTGGTGGAGGTGCTGCCGGCGAGCGCGCCCTTGGTCGCGCTCGCGCTCCAACCCGTGCCGTAGGGCACCGTGAAGGTGACGACGCCACTGGCGTCGGTGTCGGCCGGCGCCGGCGCGGTGAGGCCGGCCGGCGCGGTCAGCGTGACGGTCGCCTTGTTCACCGGTGAGCCGTCGGCGAGCGCCGTGACGGTCACCTTCACCGAGGCGCTCAGTTCGGTGAGCGTGATCGTCCCGCTGGGCGACGTCGACGTCATCGTCGTGCTCCCGGCCGGCCACGCGTCCTGTCCGGTGGCGACCGATGCGTGCACGGTGACGCCCGGTGCGACCCAGAAGCCGAGCGGCGTCGCCGTACCGGCCACGGTGAACGGCACCGCCGATCGGTAGGTGGTGCTCCCGCCGTCGGTGGCGGTGAGCTCGACGCTGGTGAGCGCGGTGTCGCCGGAGGTCGGATTGGCCGTGACCTTGAGCGACGGCTGGTACTCGCTGAACGTGTACGCGACCGCCACGCCGGCACCGGTGGTGCCCGGGACCTCGAACTGCGAGCCGGCGCAGGGCAGGTCGGTGTCACCGCCGGCGGGTGTCGGGGTCGAGAGGGTGCCGTAGTGATCGTTGGGCGCGGTGAACGAGAACGCCCAGCAGCCGTAGGGCACACCGGTGGCGGTCACGGTGAACACGTGGGCGTCGGCTCCGGGCGTGATCGAGAGGTTCGACAGCGTCGCGTTGCCGGGGATCGACGTGGTCTTCGCGGCCGAGGTCAGGGTGGCGAGCGACGACCCGGTGAGCGCATCGCCGGCCGAGGAGGCGGTCACGGTGACCGTGACCGTCGCGGTCACCCGGGTGAGATCGAGCGTCGCCGGTGCCGACGCGGCCTGGGTGTGCTTGTAGGTGACGTCCGGGCCGTCGAGCGCCCTGTACCCGTAGCGCTCGGCGCGCAGGTAGTACTTGCCGTCGGGGACCGTGTTGAACGAGAACGTGCCGGCGGTCGGCGTCGCGGCCACCCGCAGCGCGGAGCCGTCGGTGCCGGAGGCGGCGTCCGCCGTGCAGGTGCCGCCCGTGACCGACGACTTGATGAGGCAGACGGTCGCCCCGGCCAGCGGGCTCGAGCTGAGGTCCCCGTTCTGGATACCGGTCACGGCGCCGGTGACCAGGTTCGCACCGGCCACGATGCTGATCGTGAACGACTGGTTCGGTTGGGCCAGGTTGACCGGGATCGCTTGATCGGCCGTCAGGTAGCCGTCGGCCGCGACCTCGAGGGTGTACGGGCCGGGGATGACGGTGTCGAAGACATAGGTCGACTTCGGCGGGTTGCTGGTACCGACGACCTCGTGGGCGGTGGCGACCACGGCGCCTCCGGAGATCAGCGTGACCGAGCCGGCCGGCAGCCCGTTGACGACCTTGCCGGCCTGGTCCTTCACCGTCACGCTCACCCGGACCGGATCGACGTAGAGCTGCGGGTCGTACGCGGTGTCGGCCGAGGTGTCCACGACGTGGACGACGAAGCCCGCCCGCGCGCCGGACGGTGCCGTGCCCGGCAGCGCCGGGGGGCTGAAACCGGGGGCTGCGACGGTGAGCAGCCAGTACCCGGCGTCCAGGCCCTGGGCGGTGCTCGTGCCGGTGATGCGGAACCGCGCGGTGTCCGAGGTGGTGGCGCTGAAGGACGTGGACGACAGGGCGGTGCAGTACGTGGCGGTATCGGCTCCGCTGCCTCCGGCCGTGGTCGAGCAGCGGGTGGCGGTCACTCGCACGCCGGTCATCAGCTGCGACGGCGACGTTGCCGGCGGCGCAGCGAGAACACCGGTCACGGTTCCGGCGATGGCGCCGTTGCGGGTGAGCGTGGCGACGCAGGTGGTCACGGCGCCGGCCCCGATCGCCACCGCAGCGCCGCCCCGATCGCAGCTGAGCGTGACGAGGGGGTTGGTGCCGCCGCTCTGCCCGAACTGGTACCCGGCCGCGTGCACCTGGACGGCGTACGTCCCGCCCGGGGTGAGCCCGGCGAAGCTGACCGAGTTACCGCCGGACGCCGGCTGCGCGGTCTGGTTCCCGCCGCTCGCGAGCAGGGTGACGACCGGGTCGGCGACCGCGTTGGTGCCGTCGGAGGTGACCTGGACGACCAGGCTGCCGAGTTGCCGCACGGTCAGGGTGCCGAGGTCGCAGTCAACGGCCGGCTCGCACTTGACGTCGAACGTGACGGGCGCGAAGCCCGTGGCGGTCGCGGCAATCTTGTAGCTGCCGGGCGCGACCTGCCCCGCAGGCAGGCTGGAGTCCTGCCACGCGATCTGGCCGCTCGCCGGATCCACCTTGAGCGTGATCTGCGCGCCCGCGTCCGGAGGCGCCGCCGTCACGCGTAGCGCGAAGCCGGCGTACGGGTCGGTCGCCGCCGGGTCCGGCGCCGGATCGGTCAGCACCGAGCCGCCGACCAGGCGGACGGGGTCCGGTTGGACGGCGATCGAGATGAGCTGGCTCGGGTCCAGTGGCCGGTTCGTCAACTGTGCCGGCGTCTGGTAGCCGGCCGGTGGCGTGAACTTGATCGTGGCGTTGGCGTAGACGAGCGGCAGGACCGCGGTCGCCCCGGCGAGGTCGGGGTCCGCGGCACAGGCACCGATGCCGGCCGCGGACGTCGAGGCGTCCGGCACGATCGCGAAGCAGCCGGCGGCGTCCGGGGTGACGGTGACGTGCCCGGTCTCGGGCTGGCCGTTCGGGTAGCCGACGATGCCGCTGACGTCGATGCTCCCGCCCTGGACTCCGGTCGGCGAGCCGGACCACGACGTCGTGACCTGTCCGACGAACGTGCCGGCCGGCGCGGTGAAGACCAGGCGTGCGCTGACCGTCCGGTCGTTGCCGGCGGTGAACTGCCCGGTCGTGGCCGGGTTGAAGCCGGTTGCGGTCGCGGTGCACGTCCAGGTGCCCGGCTGGAAGCCGCCGAAGGTGTAGGTCGTGTTGACCGTGCCGTCGGTGGTGATCGTCGGCTCGGTCACCGTCTGGCCGGCCAGCGAGGTGCAGACCGCCTTGACGGTCGTCCCGGCCGGGACCGGTTCGGTCGCGTTGTTCTGCGGATCGATCCGCGAGACGCTCACGGCGAGCTTTCCGTAGCTGGAGACCTGGATCGGCAGCGTCGCCGTCTGCCCGCGCGCGAGGCTGATGGAGGCGGGCGGCAGGTTGTTCACGTACCAGGGATTCGTGATCACGTAGTAGACGGTGTACGAGCTGTCGCAGAGCCCGTTGATCTGGTACGCGCTGTCGAGTCCGGCCGTCGGCAGGGTCGCGTAGCCGATGGACGGCCGGCCGGTCGTGACGCAGCTGGTGGGGTCGGCCTGCGCCGAGTCGCACTTCGTGAGATCGGGGTTCGCATGACCCTGCGGGACGGCGTAGACGCAGTTCGTGTACGGCGGGTTCGGGCCGTCCGCACTCATGTCGCCCGTGACCCCGATCGTCCCGACGATCTTGTTGGCCGGGTAGAGGTTGACCTGAGGGGCGTGCGCGACCCCGTCGAGTGGCACCTGCACGCTGACCGTCACCGGCAGGTAGCTCGGGTCGTCCGTGCCGACTGTCGCGCTGATCGTCAGCCGGAACAGGCCGGGTTGCAGGTTGTCGGGGGACGCGATGCTGTACGCCGTCGGGCCGAACCGGCCGGTCGGCTGGCTGGCCGGTGTGACCGGGTGGGACGTGCCGTCACTGTCGACGAGGGTGAAGTTGATCGTGCAGCTGCCGGCGTGGCTCGGGCACAGGGTGTTGCTCGGGTTGGACCCGTCGCCCACGAAGCCGACGATGGTGGCGGTGTTCACCGTGTCCGGCAGCTTGGTGAGGTGGAACGGCGCGACGGTGATGACGCTGGTGCTGCCCGGCGGCACGGTGACCGAGCGGTAGGTCGTCGTCAGGCCGGCGTACTGCGCGGTGAGCACGTAGGTGCCGGGCGCCACGCCGTCGAAGCGGTAGCCGCCGTCCGCCCCGCTCGTCGTCTTGTAGGTCTCGTCCGGTGAGCTCAGGATCAGCCCCGCCCCGAGGAGGGGGCCGCTGCCGGTGACCTTGCCCGACTCGTCCAGGAGATCGCCGGTGATCGAGCCGGCCACGGTGGCCGTCGCCGGGAAGAGCGCGACATCGACCTTCGCGACCGACTCGCCCTTGGTGAGCACCAGCCGCACCGTCTGCTGGAGGTACCCGTCGGCGGTGAACGTGACCGTGTAGTCGCCGGGCGCGGGAAGCTCGCTGAGCGTGTACCGCCCCCGGAGGCCCGCGACGGTGACCGTCGACGCCGTCCGGGTGGTCGTGCCGTCCGTCGCGCTCACCTGGACGCCGCCGAGCGGCCCGCCGACCGCCGAGGTGACGGTGCCGGAGACGGTGGCGACCCCGGCCTTCAGGGACAGGTTCACCTGCGCCGAGCCGCTGGCATCGAGGTGGACGAGCGCCGACTCGGTCCCGAACCCGGACTTGCCCGCGCTGACGAGGTAGTCGCCGGGCGTGGAGAGGCCGTCGACGCTCCAGGCGCCGACATCGCCCTTGGAGTTGCTGCTGGTGGTGATCGTGTTGGTGCCGTCGGTGATCGTGATCTGGGCCCCGCCCGCCGCACCGCGCGGGTCGGTGACCCGACCGCTCAGCTTCCCGTGGCCGGGCACCAGCGCGACGCTGAGCGGCTGGGTGGCGATCACCGCGGTCGAGTCGATGACGAAGCGCTGGGTCTGGTAGCCCGGCTTGGCGAAGGTGACGAGGTAGTAGCCGGGCTTCTTGACCCCGGCGAAGGACCAGGCGCCGTCGGCCCCGGTTGTCGTGGAGCGGCTGCGGGTCGTGGGCGACCGGGCCGGCAGCGACTCGGCGGCGATCAGGCCGATCCCGCTGAACGTCGACGCGCTGAACCCCACGGGGGTGGCCCCGGCCACGCTCTCGTCGACCAGCGAGGTCGGCGCCATCGTCACGCTCACCCCGCTCGGCGCGTCGCCGGTCACGGTGCCGTTCAACTGCAACCTGCTGCGGGCCGCCGCGGCCGCAGCGGCGTCGCCGCCACCTGCGCCAGCAGCGCCCGCACCGGAACCGCTTGCGCCCGAGCCCGAGCCCGAGGGACTGCCACCCGCCCCGGGCGAGGCGGGTGCAGACGACTGGGCGCCGGCAACCGTGGTCGTGTGCTTGCGGGTCTTGTCGGCGATCTTGGGGATGAAGACGACCGCCGCCGCCACCCAGATCGCCACGAGCGCAACGATCACCGCGGCCTTCGTGCCGGCCGGCCCGAGCAGCGCCCGGGCGGTCAGCGACCCCTCGGCGTGCTGGGCGGCACCGTTGCCCCGGGCCGTCACGGTGAACGCGTGCCGGGCCGACGGGCCGAACAGTCGCACCCGGGCCGGGCGCACTCGTCCACTCACCGGCCGGCTCTCGCCCGCGGCCACCTCGATTCGCTCGCTGTCGAGCCGGAGGCGGGTGCTCTGCGGGGTCCGCGCCTCGAGCGCGACGACGGTGGGGGCGGGTCCGCTGTTCTTCACCGTGAGTTGCAGGCGCCGACCGAAGACCGCCGTCACGTTGCTGGGCGACAGGGAGATCGCGATCTGCCCCGGCGCGTCCACCACGAGATCGAGTTCGGCGAGGGTCGTCGATGCCGTCGCCCGTTGCGAAACCGGGTCGAGCGCCTGAACCGCGACAGCGAGCGGGTAGCGCGCCGGGACCGTGCCGACCGCCGGGCTGAGCAGGACCTCGACCGTCACGGTCTCGCCGGGCATGAGCGGCCGGGTGCGGACCGGGTGCGGCAGCCACGAGGGGTCGACGCCGAGCACGCTGACCGCCATCGCCCGCGGTTCGGGAGCGCGGTTGGTGACGGCGGCGGGCACGAGCACGGGGGTGCCGGCCCCGGTGCGCAGCACGGCCGGGAGCTGCACCTCGGGCGGGTACTCGCCGGCGCCCGGCCGGCGCGGCTCAACCACCGGTGGTCACCGTGATCGTGCCCGCGTCGGTCTGCTTGCTGGGCTGCACGAACACTTGCTTGGACGCCGACGGCGTGCTGCCCGGGGTCTGCCGGACCTCGATGACGTACGTGCCGGCCGGGACGTCGGCGATCCGGAACCGGCCACCGGTGAGGCTGCCGGCGCAGGTGGTCCCGCTCGCGGTGATCACCGTGGGGTACTGGCTCTGCAGGTACAGGTTCACCGTCCAGCCGCAGGCGTCGGCATCGGGTTGGTCGGCCGAGACCAGCCGGCCGATGACGGAGGCCGGGGCGGGCAGCGGCACGTCGACACGCTGCGGCGCGCCGCCGGCGATCACGGTGATCACGTGTGAGCTCTGGCTGGTGCCGCTGCCGGCGTCGACGGTCAGCGTGTACGTGCCGGGCGGCACCTGCCCGAAGTAGTACTCGCCGCAGGTCGCCTCCGAGGCGCCGGCCGAGGTGGTCAGATAGGTCGAGGCTCCGGAGTTCAGCGTCACCGTCGCCTCGGCGAGCCCGTGCGTGGTGGTGTTGCAGCCCGTGGCCCCCGGTTGGGCGACGAAGCCGTAGACGTCCTGCGCGTTGGACTGCATGGTGACGTCGATGCCGCCGGTCGCGTCGACCCGCAGCGATTGGGTGCCCGGGGTGATGGTGCCACCGGCGCCGAGGCTGACCGAGATCGTCTGGGTCGAGAGGTCGGCGCGGGCAAACGTCACCGTGTAGACGCCGGGTACGGGCAGCCCGCCGATGTGCCACGCGCCGACCGTGCCGCTGCTCTCGGTGACGGTCTGGGCGGTGAGCTGGCCGCCGGTCAGCGTCACCGACACTCCCGACGCACCGCTGCCGTCGGCGAGCAGTACCCGCCCGCCCAGCGCGCCGGCCGACGTCGTCAGGGTGATCGCGACGCCGGTGAGCTTCTGCCCGGCCGCGAGCGAGAGCGTCAGCGTCTGCGACGCGTAGCCACCCTTGCTGGCCACGATCGTGAACGTGGCCGGCGTGGGCAGGCTGCGCAGCGTGAACTCGCCCTGCCGGGCGCCGGTGAGCGAGACGGTGTTGGACGTGCTCTGCCCCGCCGTCGCGGTGATGGTGACCCCGCCGAGGGCGCCGCCGGGTGACGTGACGGTGCCCGAGATGAGGCCGTCGCCGCGCGAGAGCGAGATCTGCACGCCGTTGCGGGTCTCGCCGGCGCCGACGTCGATGCGCTGGGTCGAGGTCGAGTACCCGGTCTTGGTGACCACGAGGTCGTAGACGCTCGGCGAGGGCACGCCGGGGAACGAGAACAGGCCGTCCGCGCCGACGGGGACGCTCTGGACGACGGCGCCACCGCCGGGCGGTGCCGTCGGGCTGCTGCCGGTCAGCGAGCGGGTCGACTGTGCGTTCGTCGTGGTGGTGCCGGTGGGGCCGGCGGTCTCGAGGAAGACCGTGGCGTTGGAGACGTCGTCGCCGACCACCTTGCCGTTGATCGTCGACGGGACGCCGCCGAGCGTGACATCGCGACCCGCCTGGTGCTGGCCCGGCCGCAACGTGATGACGGTGGCGTCGGCGTCGGTCGCCGTGCCCGGGTACCAGAGCTGGACGAAGCCCGCACCGCGAAAGCTGAGCTTGTACTTGCCGGCGGCCAGGTTGCTGACCGCGTACGCGCCCTTGCCGTCCGTCGCCGTCGTCGCCACCGGCGTGGTGGTGTCACTCGTGGTGAAGACGCTCACCGACGCGGCCGGCACGCCCTGGCCCGAGGTCAGCAGCCGGACCGTGCCCGAGATCCCGGACGTGCCGCCGGCCGTACTCCCGTTGCGCGCGGCGGCCACCTGGAGGGCCAGGTTCCGGTCGGCCGTCGACTGCCCGACGATGCGGGACAGCCCGACCGTCAGCACGATCGCGAAGACGGTGATGGCGGCCAGCAGCCCGATCAACGAGATGGGTCCGCGCGAGAGCACTGCCTTCTGGATGAACGTGGCGTTGGCCAGTGCGCCGTGCTCGTCGCGGGCCGCCCGCACCGCTTCGTTCTCCCGACCGAAGAAAGCGTCCCCGGCCGGCTTGTCCAGGTAGAGCGCGAGCATGCGCACCGCCGGGGAGCCGGTGAAGCGGCGGCGCGCGGAGGCCCGCAGGTCGACCAGCGCGTGCTCGCCCGGGGCCAGCGAGATGGACGGCGGCGCGAAGGCGAAGCTGACCTTCCCCTCCGGATCGTCGCCACCGAGGTAGCCGCCGACCACGGTGTTCCCGGTGTTCTCGACCAGCACGCTGAAGGCGCCGCGCCGGCCCGCGGTGACCGCGAGCGGATCCACCCGCATCTGCACCGACTCCGCGGCGGGCACGGTGAGGTCGACGTCGGTGACCAGGCTCCCCTCCGGGGGCGTCAGCTCGCGCACCTGGACGGCCATCCGCCGCTGCCCGGCCGGGATCCCGCGCGGTGGGGTGATCACCGCCACGACCGTGCGGGACTCGTCCGGGAACAGCGACACCTGTTCGGTGTCCAACCGCACCCAGCCCGGGTCGACGCCGAGCAGCCGGATCAGGTATCCACCGATCACCGTCGACGAGTTGGTGATCGTGATCGTGATCGGTTGCGGCTGCCCGGGCACGATCTCGGCCTGGCGGGGGGTGACGTCGACGCGCACGTCAGCCTCCTGCCGTCAGCACGATGCGGACGGAGGGCGACGTCCCGCGCGCGACGGTGACCAGTGCGGTCCGCTGCGACAGCCCGCTGTACGTCGCCGTCACGCTGTAGTGACCCGGCAGGAGACCGGTGATGACGAACCCGCTGTTGGTGGAGGTCGTCCGCCAGGTCTGCCGGCCGTCGGTCGCGGTGATCCGGGCGCCCTCCAGATCGCCCGACGGGCCGACGACCGTCCCGGTGATCTCCCCGCCCGACGGTTGGAGGACCACCCGGACGACGGTCGGGCCGCCGCTGCTGCGCAGCGTGACGGGCACACTCACCGGTAGGTAGCCGGTCCGCTCGAACGTCAGCGTGTACGACGCCGGGGACGCGAGGCCGTTGAGCAGGAAGGTGCCGACCGACTGGCCGGAGGTGAGGCTGACGGTCTGCGGCGGGGTGGCGGCGGCGGCGGTCGACCCGCCGACGGTGACCGTGACGCCGCCCAGCCCTTGACCGTGCTCGTCGGTGACGCGGCCCGTCACGCTGCCGGTGCCGGTGCCAAGGTCGGCGTCGGCGCTGGCCGCCGTCTGGCCCGCGGCGAGGTCGATGATCTGCGTCTCCGAACTGTGCCCGGGCGCCGAGAAGGTCACGACGTAGGTCCCCGGCGTCGGCAGGCCGCCGAGAACGTACGCGCCGACCTGGCCGGTCGTGGGCGAGGCGACGGTCAGCGGCTTGCCGCCGACGGTCGTGCTGATCGTCGCGCCGCCGAGGGGCCGGTGGCCGGCCGTCACCGTCCCGGCGATCTGGCCCTGGCTCGCCCCGAGCGTCACCGTGGGCTCGAGCCGGGTGTCGCCGCCGTTGACCGTGTCGGACAGCGTCGAGGCGTGGTAGCCCTTCGTCGTGAAGGTCAGCTCGTAGGTACCGGGCGCCGGCAGGCCGGACAGCCGGTAGGAGCCGTCGGCCGCCGTGGTCGTCGTGCGCGACCCGGCCGGCACGACCGCGCCGAGCAGCGCGCGGACCGTCACCGTCGTGGTCACCGGGCCCACGGCATCGCCCGGATCGACCTTGCCGGAGATGCTCGCCGGTGCTCCGGTGATCACGACGTTCACCCCTGTAGTGTTGCCCTGCGCCTGCGCGCCGACCTGCTGGCCACCGGCCTGGCTCGCCGAGTTCGGGTACCACACGGTCCGGAAGCCGGACGCGCTGAACTTCAGGTAGTACGACGTCGGGAACAGCCCGCCGAGGGCGTACGTGCCGTCGGTCTGGGTCGCGGCCGAGCTGACCAGGCGGAGCCCGTGCGGGGTCTGCCGGTAGGCCTGCACGAGGATGCGGCCGACCGGCTGGTGATCGTTGGCCGAACTCACCGTCCCCGAGATGGTGCCCCCAGTGCCCGGTGGCAGCTGACCCGTCTTGGGCAGCGAACCGGCCGGCGCGGCCGCGGCGGCATTGTCGCCGGCGCCGCCGCTCCCCTTGGCGATGAAGAAGGACGCCGGGGCCTGCTTGGTCATCGGGTCGTTCGCGAACACCTTCGTCAACCCGAGCAGGAACACACCGGCCCACAGCAGCACGATGCTGGCGAGGATCAGGGCGGTCAGCAGCCCGCGGCTGAGCAGCGGCCGCTGGCGCAGCCGGACGGTGGTCTCGCGCGCCGCGCGGGACTCCGGGACGATCTCGCCGTCCGGCTGCTCTTCATTCGCGCGGGCGAGGGCCTCGATCGTGACCGTGCGGTCGATCTCGCCGCCGGTGAACATCCGCGGCCCGCGGACGTGCAGCAGCACCGGCGCGACGGTGCCGGCCTCGAGGTAGAGGCTCGCGGGTTGGATCTCGGTCCGCACCAAGCGGTCGGCGTCGGTGGCGGTGAGCGCGACGTTCAGCCCGACATTGCCCTCGTTGACGAGTTCGAGAACGAACCGGGCACCCCGGCGGGCCCGGATGAGCCGGGGCTGCGCGGCGAGCGAGAGGGCCGGTTTGGAGGCGACGTCGAGGTCGACGTCGAGGAACTGCGACGGCAGCTTGGCGCCGTGCGACACGACCTCGACGGTGAGCGGATGCCGGCCGGCGGGCAGCGTCGCCGGTACCGCCAGCGCCACGGTGAGCCGGCCCGCGGTATCGGGGAAGAGCGGGAGGAGGGCGGGCTGGGCGTCGACACAGTGCTCGGGCAGCCCGATGACGCGGGCGCTCACCCCGTCGATGATCTCACCGACGTTCACCACCTCGACCGCGATCGAGGCGGTGGCGCCCGGATCGACGTCCAGCTGACGGGTGTCGGTTGCCGCACGCACAGCTACTCGCTTGGCTGCCGTCGTGTGCGGGCGATTTTGCCAGCGAGACGATCGGGGACGCAGCAATGCTGAGTCGGCGGCACAACTCTCCCTGGGTGCTACTCCCGCCTGTCGCGACTCAGCGCGGACGGAGGCCACTGCCAGACAGCGGCGTGATCATCCTGCTTGTCAAATCTAGGTTTGTCCACCCACGACAGGTCCTGACTCTGCAAACAGTCAGGATACCGGGCTTCGGACGGGCATCGGCCGGCTCATGGCGACCACCCGCTCGACCGCACGGGGGGCGTCCGTCCACTCGAAGGCGTCGGCGGCGACGCTCACCTGCAACGTGAACGAACCTTTGAGCTGGCCGCCTAGAGCGCTCCAGATCTCCCGTGGGCGGTTGTGCGGGTCGTCGGCGAACGACAGATGCACCGACGAGGACAGCGGGGTCGGCAGCAGCTCCGCCGGCAGCTGGTCGATCGCGGTGAACCGGCTGATGACGTCTCCCAGTAACTGGTGCTCGTCACGAGGAGTGCCCGCCCAGGCGCTCACGAGGTAACCGAGCTGGACGATCGGCTGCGGTGCCCGACGCTGCACCGCGCCGTCCGAAGCGACCCGGCGGATCGCCGACCGGGCGGGGTGGGCACTGCGGTTCACGTCGTAGAGGAACAGGTTCACCGTTACCCGCGACAGCTGGGCCGACCAGTTGCTCGTCGGCGCATCGAAGGTGACGTCACCGATCTCGTCCGGAAGGGGTAGCTCAGTGCGCAGCAGCCGTTCGAGGCCGGTCTCGACGACGCTGATGAACATCAGCGGCCGCCTGCGAGCGCCTCGGCCGGGCCGGTTCCGGACAACAGGGCCGCCACCGGCACCCGATGCCGCGCCGCCGCCGACTCCGCCTCGTCGAGGGCGGTGACGAGCAGCGCCGCGAAGGTCTCTCGGGGCAGCGTGGCGGCCAGGTCACCGAACTCCACGCCGGACCGTAGCGACAGGATGCCGGTGTCGAAGTCGAACTCGAATGCCGAGGTGTAGAGGTCGGTGTTGGCCCGCACCGTGAATTCCGCGACCGCGGCGCGACGCGGCGCCGGCACCGGCTCGGGCCAGACGGCGTAGAAGACCACCGACCGCGACGAGGACATGACCACCCCCAACGTCGGCTCGGCGCCGTCCTCCTCGGGAAGGACGTCGAAGGTCTCGATGTCCCAGTCGGTCTTGACCAGCCGGCCGCGGCCCTGCAGCGCCGCAACGGTCAGTGAAAGCAGCGACGGTGCGGTCATGCGCCGACCTTGGCCGGGGCCTTGGCCGCGGCCGCCTTCTCCATCCGCGACTGCACGAGCTCGACCAGGATCTCGCGCCATTCCAGCGAGTTGGCCGGATCGCCGCTGGCGTCGAGCACCTGCGAGTCGGGCAGGCCCTCGACCTGGTTCACGAACGTCTCGATCTCGCTCGGCGTCGCGTCCGCCAGCAGGTAGACCTTGCCGACCCGGCACTCGACGGCGTCACCCGAGTTCTTCTGCGCGGCCGTCTTCGCCTTCGACCGGGAGTACTTGCCACTGCCCTTGAACATCATCTTCACCCGCCAGCCCCATCCGCGGCCCTTGCCGTCGAGCGTGTTGCGGTCCTCGGCCAGCCGGCCGACGCTGTCCCAGCGACCGCCGATGCTGCCGATGCCGGTCAGGACGCCGACGATCTTGTCCCGGTAGGACTCGTAGAAGTACTGCGGGTCGGCGTCCTCGCCGATGCCGCCGAGGACCTTCGTGCGGATGTCGCCGAGCTTGCCGTTCTTGACCTCGTCCTCCTTCACGCCGTAGCTCTTGAGGAACTTGATCGCGACCGCGTCGCCCTTCTTGGCCTGCACGACGATGCCGTCGACCGCCATCGACGGGTCGCGCTTGAGCTGGTTCTCCGCCGCGCCCTCCAGCGCGGCGATCGAGTCGACGCGGGACTGCTTGGCGATGGCCACGATCACCTGGTCGGCGACGAAGTGCCCGAGCGAGTGGAGCAGGTCGATGACCTTGATCCCGGCCTGCACGGCGGCCGGGATGCCGTAGCCGCCACCACTCGCCACCGTCGCGATGGAGGTGACGAGGTTCGAGATCGCGACCGCAGTGCTCCAGCAGGCCTGTTCGAGCCGCTTGGCGTACAGCTCGTGGACGTGCCACAGCGGGTACACCATGACGTCCACCTTCTTGGCGCCCGGGGTGCGGCTGCGGGCGGCGTAGAGCGAGTCGTTGGTGTCGCTCATCCGCATCGACACGTCGGCGAGGGTGATCGCGTTGCTGACGATGCTGAGCACGGAGATCGCGATGTTCAGGCCGGGCACGACCGAGCCGACCGACGCGCTCACCCCCGGGTCGATCACCTTGGCCAGCTCGGCGGCGTCCTTGGCCATCGTCACCGCGGTCTTCGCACCGTCGTTGCAGGCCTTCGTCGCCCCGAGGATCGCGCGGGTGCTGCGCTCGGTCGCGGCCTTCGAGATCGACTGCGCCACCTTCATGACACCGTTGACACTGCTGAGCAGGTCGCTCAGCACGGAGGCGGCGGCGCCGATGCCGTCCGAGGCCCGCGTCTCGACCGACATCGGCTTCTCGACGTGACTGTCCTTGAGCTGCCCGTGGCGCACGCGGTCGATCGGCTCGCCGATGATGGGCATCTTCTCCAGCAGCGTGCGGTCGTGTGTCGGCAGCCCGGCGTCGGCTTGCAGTTGCTTGTCGATCGGCTTGCCGATCATCGCGAGGATCTTGGCCGGGGGCGTGCTGACCCCGGTGAGCACCTTCGAGCCGTAGCTGTCGATCTTGCCGGTGACCCCGACAGCGTCGTCGAGCTTCGACTCCTCCTTCTTCGGGCCGCGGCGGCCGAAGGCGAGCCGGTTGCGGGCGTCGAGGCGGGCCTGCCGCTCGATCCTCGGGTCGGTGGGCCGCTTCTTGCGGATCTCCGGGCCGGCCTGCTCCCAGACGGTCTTGCCGGCCAGGTAGTCGGCCATGTCAGCGGCGACGGCCGGGGGCCCCTTGCGCAGTCGCTCGGCCTCGAGCTCCCACTTCTCGTACACCTCCTCGACGCCCTTGCTGAGCATCCCGCCGAGCTTGCCGCGCTCGAGCGCCTGGTCGTCGAAGCGGTCCTCCAGCCTGGCCTTGCGCACGTCGATGACCAGCCGCTCGGAGGCGGTCTCGCGCGGGGGGCGCACGGCCTTGAGCGCCGGGTCGGCGCCCGCGATCCAGACTGTTTCGTAGGCCTTGTCCCGGGCGAGCTCGGGGTCCATGCCCTCCTCGTTGACGAGGTGGTCGAAGGTCACCTTCTCGAGGGCGAGCTGCTCCTCGAAGCGCTTCTGCAGGTCCTTGTGCGTGGCGCTGCTCGTCTTGTCGGCCTGCGACTCGGTGGCAATCGTCTTGGCCAGCTCGTCGCGCTTGGCCACGCCCTCCTTGCGCTGCTGCTTGAGGTGCTTCGCCTCGCCGCTCTCGAGCTTCTTGTTCTCCTTGGCGGTCGCCTTGGCCAGCTTGGCCCGCGCCTTCTCCTCCGCCTTCGCCTTCTCCTTCGCCGCCTTCGCCTCGGCCTTGCGCTGCTTCTCGGCCGGGTCGTCCTCCTTGCCGAACGGCCAGCGGTGCGCGGCGGGCGGCCCGCCCTGGATGACGTGGGCCACCTCGTGGGCGAGCACCCGCTCACCGTGCGGCGCGGTCGGGTCGTAGGCGCCGCGGGCGAAGAAGATGTCGTTGCCGTGGGTGAACGCGTGCGCAGAGACGGCGCCGGCGAGGGCGGCCGCGTTGTCGTCGCTGTGGATGCGCACCTGCTGCAGGTTCCGGCCGAATGCGGTCTGCAGGCGGTTGAGCACCGGCGGCGCCATCGGGGCACCCCGGCCGGTCTCGGCGTTGATCGCCGCACTCGTGGCGCCGTCCAGCGCGCCGCCGGCGAGGCCGACCTTCGCGCCCGGGGCTGCGCCGGCGGCCCGGCGGTGCACGTGGCCGTCGCCCGCACCGGGCTCGGACTCCGGCGGCTCCCCGCTCGTCCGCCCCAGCCGCCGCAACGCGGTGTCGGCCATGCGGTCGGCCTCGGCCTCGGCCGGGTCGTGGGCGCTGCCCACGACGACCGGACGGGTGAGCGGCACCGGCGCCGCCGGCCCCTCCGGGGCGGTGGCCGGCGCGGCGGCGGGGTCACGACGGCGATCGGGCCGATCCGTGGGCTTGCGGGGATGGACGTCATGTCCCATGGCGGAGCCGATCTGTCATCGCGGGTCGCGGGCCGATGATCTTGTGCGGGATGGTCCCACTCGTGTTAGGTCCGCGTCAACGTCAACCACGGGAACCCTCTTACCGAGCTTGATGTACTCGCGCCGCACCGCCGCCGTGACGTGCCGCATGCCGAGCGGTCCCCCTTGAGCCACGGCCGAGTAGGTCGCCGACAGCACGATGTTGCGGATGTCGCCGCCCGCGAGCTCGACCGTGCGGGCGAGCGATGCGACGTCGACCACGTCCTGCTCGTCAATGGCGAGGCCGGCCAGGTGGTGGTCCCAGAGCCGGGCCCGGGTGGCCTCGTCCGGGTCGGGAAAGCTGATGATGAAGTGCAGGCGCCGCGCAAAGGCCGGATCGATGTTGCCGCGCAGGTTACTCGCCAGCACCGTGATCCCGTCGAACTGCTCGACCCGCTGCAGCAGGTAGGCGATCTCCTGGTTGGCGTACCGATCACGGGCGTCGCGGACCTCCGAACGGGAGCCGAACAGCGCATCGGCCTCGTCGAAGAACAGGATCGCGTTCATCGCCTCGGCCTCCTGGAACACCCGCTCCAGGTTCTTCTCGGTCTCGCCGATGTACTTGTCGACGACGGTGGACAGCTCGACCTGGAAGAGGTCCATGGCCAGCGAGTCGGCGATGACGTGCGCCGCCAGCGTCTTGCCGGTGCCGGGCGGCCCCGAGAACAGGGCGCAGATGCCCGTGCCCTTGCCGGCCCGCCCGTACAGCGAGCCGAGCGGGACGACCTCGTCGCGGTAGCGGGCCCAGTCGAGCATCCGCTCGATCTCGGCCAGGGCGTGCGGCGGCAGGACCAGGTCGTCGAGGGTCGTGGTCGCGTCGGGATCGGCGCGGGTCGAGCGTCCGCGTCCCAATTGCCGGGCCGAGCTGCGCACCCGCTCGAGGGTGATGTCGGCTTCGCCGTGGAGCGCGGCCATCTGGCGGGCGTGCCGGCCGACCGCGAGGATCTGTTCCGGACCGAGGCGCAGCGCGCTGAGCTCGCGCCCCACCTGCTGCCCACCGAGCACCGGCCGCCACACCCGTTCCCGCTCGGCCAGCGTGAGCCGCGGAGCGGTGACCGTCGGCGGCAGGCCCACCGCCCAGGTCGGGTCCCACGCCTCCACGCTCACGGCCACCACCGGCAGGGCCGCGTGCTCGAACGCGGTGCCGCGCGCGCGTTCGGCCCCCGCCAGCACCAGCACCGCACCGCCGAGGCCGCTCTCCAGCAGCAGCGCTCGCACGGCGGCGTCGGCGTCCGCGCCGCCGTCCAGCCGGCGGAGATCGGCGACGAGGCACGGCACGTCCAGCTTGCGGCAGGCGGCGGCGGCCATCGCCGCGCCGGCGGACCCGGCCGGCCCGTGCACCCAGACCAGCGGGTGCCCGGCGGTGATCGCGTCGGCGACCGTCGTCGTCCCCTCGACATCGACCGGGATCGGTTCCAGCAACAGTGGCAGGAGGGGTGCAGCCGGGGCGTCCTGGCCGGCCAGGTGGGCCGCCACCCGTTCGGGAACGCGCAGCCGCCGCGACAGCAACGCGTCGGGGCCGTCGATCTCGACCAGGCCGAAGCGGACCAAGGCGGCCAGGTTCGCCAGGTGGGCCCGCGCTGACCGGTCGTCGACCGGCAGCCCGGCGAGTTCGAGGGCAAGTGCGACAGTCGGGCGGGCCGGCCCGGGGTCGCCGGAGAGGAGCCCGCTCAGCAGGTGCAGTGCCGTCGAGCGCTCGGCGGCGGCGGCCACCTCGAGCAGCCGGACGTCGACCTCGCCCAGGCCGAAGTGCCGGGTGATCAACTGCAGCTCGTCGGTGTCGCGTTGCCGCGCGTCGGCGTCGTCGATGGCGACCGCTAGCGCCTGCTGCGCCGCCTCCCGCCCGACCCAGGCGTCGCCGCGTCGCGCGACGGCGTCACGCAGCGCCGACTCCAGCGGGCTCGCTTCGCTCACGGCACGTCCGTCCCTCCGGCAAGGTTCGCCGAAGGATAGTCCCGCACTTGACGCCGGACTCAAGTCCGTCCGCACTACGGCAATACGGGAGACAGCGGACCCTCAGGCACTGGGCCGGTCACTCGTCGAGCGACCCGCCGGGGCGTCGAATGGCGCAGGGAAGCTCGCTGATGCGCTCCACCGGCCACGGGCGGAATGGGTCTTTCCGCACTATCCGCGGCGGCGCCGGGCAAGGAGCATCGAAGCCGTGTTGGCCCTGCCGCGTCCTATAGGTTTCGTCCTCGGTGGCGGCGGTAGCTTCGGCGCCGGGCAGGTCGGCATGCTGCGGGCATTGGCCGAGCAGCAGGTCGTACCGGACCTCGTCGTCGGCACGTCGGTGGGCTCGCTCAACGGGGCGATGGTCGCCGCCGACCCCGACTCCGCGGCCGGCCGGCTCGCGCACATCTGGGACGGGATGACCCGGCAGCTGGTGTTCCCGGGCGGGCTGTTCGCCCAGGCCCGGACCCTGCAGAAGACCCGGACGCACCTGTTCCCGAACGAGGGCCTGGCCGCCGTCGTGCAGAGCATCCTCGGCGCGTCGACCCGGTTCAGCGATCTGCGGTTGCCGTTCGCCGCCGTCACCACCGACACCGCGACGAGCCGGCCGGACGTCATCACCTCGGGCGAGTTGCTGCCGGCGCTGCTGGCGAGCGCGGCGATCCCGGCGATCTTCCCGCCGGTCGCGATCGGCGGCCGGCTGCTCTACGACGGCGGCGTGGTGGCCAACGTGCCGATGCGGCAGGCCCTCGATCTCGGGGCCCGCTCGCTCGTGGTGCTGGACTGCAACTTCCCCGGCCGGTTGCCGCCGCCGCCGGAGACCGCGGCCGAGGCGGTGCTGTACGCGGTGTTCGTGGCGATGCGGACGCAGGCCGTGCTCGAGGCGCCGATCGCGGCGGCGTCGGTGCCGGTGCTGTACCTGCCGGGCGCGATGCTGCGCCGGATGTCGCCGCTGGACTTCGGGCACACGCCGGCCCTGATCGACGAGGCGTACACGGCGACCGCGGCGTTCCTGTCGGCGCTGCAGGTGGACGGGCCCGGCCTGTACGGCTCGCCGACCGAGTGGGCGGTCAGCCCAGCTGCATCACCACCGCCTTCGGCTCGGTGAAGAACTCGCGGCTGAAGTTGCCGCCCTCCCGGCCCAGGCCGGAGTCGCCGACGCCGCCGAACGGCGCGCGCAGGTCGCGGATGAAGAAGCAGTTCACCCACACCGTCCCGGCCCTCAACGCGGCCGAGACGCGGTGCGCGCGGGCCAGGTTCTCGGTGAAGACCATCGCGTTGAGCCCGTAGCGGCTGTCGTTGGCCAGCGCGACCGCGTCGGCCTCGGTGTCGAACGGGGCCACCGTGACGAGCGGGCCGAAGATCTCCTGCCGGCAGTGCGGGGCCGAGGCCGGCAGGTCGGTGACGACGGTGGGGCGCACGATCCAGCCGTCACCCAGGCCGCCGGTGCGGATCTTGCCGCCCTCGAGCTCGACGCTATCGACGAAGGCGCGGACCTTCTCGTAGTGCTCCTCGCTCGCGAGCGGGCCGAACTGGGTCGCCGGGTCCTTCGGGTCGCCGATCACCAGCGCCTCGGCCGCGGCGACGAACCGCTCGACGAACTCGTCGTAGATCTCGCGCTGCACGTAGAGCCGCGAGCCGGCCAGGCACACCTGACCGGCGTTGGTGAAGATCGCCTTGATCGACCAGTCGACGGCGTTGTCGAGATCGGCGTCGGCGAACACGACATTGGCGCCCTTGCCGCCGAGCTCGAGGCTGGCCGGGACGAGGTTCGCCGCACCGGCGCGGGCGATGATCCGCCCGGTGCCCGACTCGCCGGTGAACGTGATGCGGTCGACGTCCGGGTTCTCGGTGAGCGCCTGCCCGGCGGAATCCGGGCCGTAGCCCTGCACGACGTTCAGCACCCCGGGCGGCATCCCGGCCGCCGTGGCCAGGCGGGCCAGGATCGTCGCCGAGGCCGGCGTGTCCTCGGCCGGCTTGAGCACCACGGTGTTGCCCCATGCCAGCGCCGGCGCGACCTTCCACGTCTCGAGCATCAGCGGGAAGTTCCACGGCGCGATCGCCGCCACCACCCCGGCCGGCTGGAACAGCGTGTACAGGTGGTGCCGCTCGTCCATCGGCAGCGTCTCCCCGGTCGAGAGGCGCGAGTGGTCGGCGAAGAAGCGGAAGTTGTAGGCCGACCGGGCGACGTCGTTGCCGCGGCTCTGGGTGATCGGCTTGCCCATGTCGCGGGTGTCGGCCAGCGCGAGCTCGTCGCCGAACTTCTCCATCAGGTCGGCCAGCTTGTGCAGGATCGCGCCCCGCTCGGCGAAGGTCATCCGCGGCCACGGCCCCTCGTCGAAGGCCTTCCGCGCCGACGCGACGGCCCGGTCGGCCTCGGCCTTGCCGCCGAGCGCCACGGTGGCCCAGGGTTCGCGCGTCCACGGGTCGATCGACTCGAACTGCGCGCCGTCGGCCGACGGCACCTCGACGCCGTCGATGACGTGCCCGAAGAAGAGCAGCGGCTCAGGCATGGCGGGACGACCTTTCCTCGAGGGTGACGTCGCCGGCGGCCCAGTGCGTGGCCGGGATCTCGGTGACGATGACGCGGACGGATTCCTTGGGGGCGTCGAGCGACTCGACGGCGGCGCGGGTCAGGGCGCTGATCAGCGCGCGCAACTGCGCGGCGCTGCGTCCCTCCCGCAGGCTCACCTGGATCAGCGGCATTCGGCACCGCCGGCCAGATGGATGCTGCCGAGCGACGTGAAGTGGAAGGCGAGGCGGGCGCCGGGCGGGGCGGACACGGCGTCGGTGATGCCGCCGGTGAGCACGATCTGCCCGGCCTCGACGGCGAGCCCGCGGGCGGCGAGATCGTTGGCGGCCAGGGCGAGCGCCTCGGCCGGGTTGCCCTGCACGGCGGCGGCGGTGGCGGTGTCGACCACCTGCCCGTCCACCTCGACGAGCACGGCCTCCAGCGCGAGGTCCAGCTGCTCCGGCCGCAGCCCGACCGAGCCGAGGACGAACGCGCCCGAGGAGGCGTTGTCGGCGACGACGTCCGGCAGGGTGAAGCGGAAGTCGCGGTAGCGGGAGTCGATCACCTCGGCCGCGGCGAAGACCCGGTCGACGGCGGCGAGCGCCTGGGCCGAGGTCACGCCCGGGCCGGCGAGCCGCTCGCGCATGACGAAGGCGATCTCCGGCTCGACCCGCGGATGGATCAGCCGCTCCTGCGGCACCGGGTCGCCGGCCGGCAGGATCATCGCGTCGGTGAGCCAGGCGACCAGCGGGGACGCCACGTTCATCCGCTGCTGCTTGGCCCGCGAGGTGAGGCCGAGCTTGACACCGACGAGCGTCTCGCCGCGGGCGATCCGGCGGCGCAGCGTCTCGTCCTGGACGGCGTAGGCGGTACGCAGGTCGAGCTCGGGCCAGTGGTCGGTGATCGGGTCGCGGTCGATGCGGAGGTCCTCGGCCTGCAACAGCGCGTCGGCCGCGAGGTCGACCGTCCAGGCGGTCACAGTGCGACCCCGGCGGCGAGCGCGTCGATGCCGGCCTCGTCGTCGGTGACCGCCTCGGGCGCGATGCCGTGCTTGCGCTCGTCGAGGATCGTCAGCGCGACGTCGATGATCATGTCCTCCTGGCCGCCGACGTAGCCGAGCTCGCCGACGCGCTGCAGGATCTCGTGGGCCGGCACTCCGTACCGCTCCTGCGCCCGCTCGGCGTGCAGCAGGAAGGACGAGTACACCCCGGCGTAGCCCTGCGTGATCGCGGCGCGGTCCATCCACGGCAGGCGCGGCAGCATCGGCTTGACGATGTCCTCGGCCGCGGCCATGACCCGCTGCACGTCCACGTCGGTCGGGATGCCGAGCCGGTCGAACGTCGCGGCCACCACCTCGGTCGGCGCGTTGCCGGCGCCGGCCCCGAGCGCGCAGAGCGCACCGTCGATCTGCAGCGCGCCGTTCTGCGCGGCGAGCACCGAGTTGGCGACGCCGAGCGAGAGGTTCTGGTGGCCGTGGAAGCCGACCTGGGCCTCGTGCCCGATCTCGGCGAACAGCGCCTGCACCCGGGCCTGGGCGTCGCCGAGGACGAGCGCGCCGGCCGAGTCGACGACGTAGACGCACTGCGCGCCGGCGTCGACCATGATGCGGGCCTGCTTGGCCAGTTCGGCCGGACCGATGCGGTGCGCCAGCATCAGGAAGCCGACGGTCTCCATGCCGAGGTCGCGGGCGGCGGCGAAGTGCTGCAGCGACGTGTCGGCCTCGGTGCAGTGGGTCGCGATCCGGGCGACCTGGGCGCCGCAGTCGTGCGCGTGCCGCAGGTCGTGGATCGTCCCGACGCCGGGCAGCAGCAGGACGGCGATCCGGGCCTGGGCCGCCTCCTGCACGGCGGCCGAGATGAGGGTGAACTCGTCGGTCCCGGAGAAGCCGTAGTTGAAGCTGGAGCCGCCCAGGCCGTCCCCGTGCGACACCTCGATCACCTGCACGCCGGCCGAGTCGAGCGCCGACACGATGCCGCGCACCTGCCCCTCGGTGAAGCGGTGGCGCATCGCGTGGCTGCCGTCACGCAGCGTCGAGTCGGTGATGCGGATCCGCTGCGTCATGCGGCACCTCCGGTCGGGACGGCGGCGTGCCGGTGGGTGGCGAAGACCTCGCCGATCCGGGCCGCCGCCGCGGTGATGATGTCGAGGTTGCCGGCGTAGTCGGGCAGGTAGTCGCCGCGCCCGCGGACCTGCAGGAACACCGCGACCCGGGCCATCCCGTTCCACGTGTCGCGGGGCGGGTCGAACTGCGGGTCGGCCTTGAGCGAGTAGCCCGGCACGTAGGTGCGCACGCGCACGGCCATCTCGTGGATCGACTCGAGCACCGCGTCCTGGAGCGGGCCGGGTTCGGCCGCCTCGGGCGGGATCGCGCAGAACACCGTGTTACGCATGATCATCGGCGGCTCGACCGGGTTGAGGATGATGATCGCCTTGCCCCGCTTCGCCCCGCCGACGGCGGTGAGCGCGGCCGCGGTCGTCTCGGTGAACTCGTCGATGTTGGCCCGGGTGCCGGGGCCGGCCGACTTGGATGCGATGGAGGCGACGATCTCGGCGTACTCGACCGGCACGACCTGCGACACCGCGGCGACCATCGGCGTGGTCGCCTGACCGCCGCAGGTGATCAGGTTGACGTTGGGGGCGTCGAGGTTGACGTCGAGGTTCACCGGCGGGCAGACGTACGGGCCGATCGCGGCCGGGCGTGAGGTCGATCGCGGTGATGCCGGCCTCGGCGTAGCGCGGCGCGTTGGCGAGATGCGCTTTGGCGCTCGTCGCCTCGAAGACGAGGTCGGGCAGCGGATCCTGGCGCAACAGCCAGTCGACGCCCTCGGCGCTCGCGTCCAGGCCGAGGCGGCGGGCGCGGGCCAGGCCGTCGGAGGCCGGATCGACGCCGACCATCGCGGTCGGCTGCAGCACCTCGCTGCGGCGCAGCAGCTTGAACATCAGGTCGGTGCCGATGTTGCCCGAGCCGACGATGGCGGCGGTGGCCTTGGTCATGAGCGGTCTCCCATGCGCGCGGTGAGGCTGCCGAGCCCGGCCACGGTGGAGGTCGACGACGTCGCCCGGGCCGAACGGGATGGACGCGGTCATGGAGCCGGGCAGCACGACGTGCCCCGCCTCGAGCGCGACGCCGCGCTCGCCGAGGATGTTGGCGACCCACACGAGCGCGTTGACCGGTGAGCCCAGGACGGCCCCGCCGGCGCCGGTGGCGGCGAGCTCGCCGTTGCGGTGCAGCAGGCAGCCGCCGAGCCGCAGGTCGACGTCGCCGATCGCGACCGGGCAGCTGCCCAGCACGACCCCGCCGGAGGACGCGTTGTCGGCGATCGTGTCCACGATGCCGATCCGCCAGTCGGCGATGCGCGAGTCGATGATCTCCAGTGCGGGCAGGACGAAGTCGACGGCGGCCAGGGCGGCGGCGACGGTGATGCCGGGGCCGGCCAGCCGGCGCTTGAGGACGAAGGCGATCTCGGGCTCGATCCGCGGTTGCAGGAACCGGTCGGCGTCGACCGGGGCGTTCTCGGCGTAGAACATGTCGGCCGTGAGGTGGCCGAAGTCCGGACGGTCGACGCCGAGTTGGCGCTGCATGGCCGCGCTCGTCAACCCGACCTTGTGCCCGGCGACGACCCGTCCGGCCGCCGTCCAGGCCCGGGCCTGGACGAGCTGGATCTCGTAGGCGTCGTCGATCGTCAGCGGCCCGAACTTCTCCTGCAACGGAGGGATCGGGACGCCGGAGGCGTACGCGCCGGTCAGGGCGTCGGCGACCTCGGCGTGCAGGGCTGTGTCCACCCGGTCGACGCTAGGTCGGACGCTCGGGGTGGGCAGCAAACGTTCGCGGGGGCGGAACGCGGCGCGGGGGTCGCCGGGCGCCGCGCGTCGCCGTGCGCGCATGTCCCCGGAATTGAGTGGTCAGTTCGGCCCTGAGTGGTCAGTTGTGACTGACCACTCAGGGCGAAACTGACCACTCAACGCGGAGACGGACCGGACGGCGGCGTCGGGCCGGTACGCCCGCAGTCCCCCGACACGCCCGGAGAGCGAGAACGCGGGCAGCCCCGGACTGCGCACGACATATATCTGGGGAGCGAGTTCTCCAGCCCGCGCTCAACCGGTGCGGATGAGCGGGCTGCGGATGCCGCCGGTCGCCTTGTCGGCGGCGTCCAGGAATTCCTCGCGGTAGATGTCGCGCGGGAAGAGCCGCTTGCCCATCAACGTGCGCAGCGCGGCGTCGACCATCGGCGGCGGCCCGCAGAGGTAGGCGACGTGCCCGGCGCAGCTGTCGAAGTCGGCCGCGAGGACGTCGGTCACCAGCCCGTGCGCGCGGCCCGGGACCTCCTCGTCCGACAGCGCCGGCCGGTAGTGGAAGCGCCCGGCGTGCTGGGCCGCCAGCGAGGTGAACAGGTCGGCGTCGTACAGGTCGGCCTCGGTGCGCACCCCGTGGTACAGGTGCACGGCCTGGCCGGGGTCAGAGCCGGCGCCGGACAGCAGGTCCAGCACGATCGCCTTGAGCGGCGCCAGCCCGGTGCCGCCACCGATCAGGATCACCGGCTCGGGCCGGGCCGTCCGCACGAAGAACCGGCCGTACGGACCCGACAGCCGCACCGAATCACCGACCGCGAGGTCCTTGAAGACCCAGCCGTCGGTGCCGAGCCCTCCCGGCGTGCGCCGGATCTGCAGCTCGATGCGACGCGAAGATTCAGGCGGCGACGCCACTGACCACGAACGGGTCACGCCCCGCCCCGGCAGCTCCACCTGGACGTACTGCCCGGCGTTGCGGACGAGGTCGGCGGAGAGGTCGAGCACCAGGCGTCGGGTCTCCCGCGCGCACTCCTCGAGCGCGACGACGGTGGCCGAGTAATCCTGCACGGGATGGAAGACGACCCCGTCCTCCTCGTCGACGTCGGCCTCGATCGTGACGTCCGAGCGCGGGGTCGCGGTGCAGATGAGCGCCCTGCCCTCGCCCCGCTCCGACTCCAGCAGCGCGAAGGTCGACGCGTCGCCGAGGTCGACGTCGCCGTCGAGCACCTCGACCTTGCAGGTGCCGCAGGTGCCGTGCGTGCACGCGTGCGGCAGGTTGACCCCCTGTCGCAGGCAGGCGTCGAGGATGGTCTGGTCCTCGCGGCACGCGACGTCGACGCCGAGGGGCTCGACGGTGACGGCGTGCACCGTGGCGCTCATCCGAGCACCGCCGCTGCGCCGGCCTCGGCGCACTGCCGGTCCTGCTCGGCGCTGCCGCCGCTCACGCCGACCGCGCCGACGAACTCGCCGCCCACCCGCACCGCGACGCCGCCGCCGAAGACGATCAGCCGGTGGGTCTTGACGATGCCGTGCAGCAGGGACGGGTCGTCCTTGATGAGCGAGAACCACCGGTGCGTCGGCAACCCGCCGAACGAGCACACGGTGTACGCCTTGTCCTGCGCGAGGTCGATGGACAGAAGCGGTGCGCCGTCCATGCGGGCGAAGGCCAGCAGGTTGCCGTCGGTGCCCGTCACCGACACGCACACCGGCACCTCGGCCGCCTGCGCGTGCTCGACCGCCGCGTCCACGACGCGGCGGGCCCCGTCGAGCGTGAGCGTCGACGTCGCCTTCACCAGACCGGTCGTCGCCGTCACGCCGACCGCGCCCCGGCCCGGGCCAGCGCGGCGAGCAACGGCGCCACGCAGCGCAGCTTGTCATCGTCGAGCATCCGCACCACGAGATCGCTCGTCGGCACCGCCCGGCAGGTGAGGCAGCGGCCGTGCTCGCGCTCGTCCGCGGGCAGCACCGACTCCGCGACCGTGATCGGGTACTCCACCGTCCCGGAGAGCAGCTCGACCTTGCAGACGCCGCACCCGCCCCGCCGGCAGCCGACGCGGTAGCCGTAGCCGTTGCGTACGAGCGCGGCCAGCACCGTCTCGCCGGCCCGCGCACTCACCTCGACGTCCGTGTCCGCGACGGTGATCCGCGCCACCGGCCGTCGCCTACGCAGCACCGGTCGTGAAGGAGAGCAGGAACTTGTGGCGCACGCCGAGGTCGGCGAGGGTCTCGTCGTCCTTGGGCTGGATCGTCTCGCCCTCGAGCATCCACGAACCGACCGCGGACGGGTCGAAGTCCGGGTCCGAGGCGGCCCACGGCTCGACCATCGTCTTCACGAAGTCACCGAACGGGATCGCCCGGGGCGCGCGGAAGCAGGCCGCGGAGCACATCATCAGGTTGTCGCGCCAGAGCACGTGCACGAGCTGGTCGTCGCCGTAGAGCTCCTGCCGGGACCGGGACGGGAAGTCGTAGTTCCCGATCGCGCGTACCGAACCCATGATCAGCCTCCCGTCGTCGCGGTCTCGACGCCGGCACCCGCGTGCCAGGCCGTCCAGTTCTGGTGGTCCTTCGAGCCGAGGTACTCCCCGCCGTCGCCCTCCTGCACGCCGTACCAGGCGAGCACATCAGGGACGGTCGGCCCGCCGCAGTTGCCCTGGTAGATCTGGTGCACCGGCAGCCACGCCTGCACGTACTTCTCCGGCTCCCGATCGAAGATCCACTTGCAGCCGTCGGAGCAGAAGTTGTAGTGCTCGCCCTTGAACTCGCTGCTGCGCTGGCACACCGTCGTCGGGTCACCGGGTTCGGTGAAGCCCATCGGGATCTGGCACGTCTGGCACAGCTGCGGCAGGCCCTGGAAGAAGAACCGGCCCCCGCCGTCCTGGATGCGCTCGGCCTTGTCCCACAGCGGTCGGTACAGCTTGTCGAACGTCTCCGGGTACTTCGCCGACAGCCAGTCCAGCTCGTCCGGCTCGGGGACGGTCGTGGTGAAGGCGGCGGCGAACGAGAACTGGTAGAGGATCCACTGCACCTGGTGGCTCAGCACGTCCTTCTCGGCGATGGCGTGCTCGACGTGCCGCGGCGGCTTGATGCCGTAGTAGGCGAGGTCGGGGAACAGCCCCTCCATCATCTGCTTCTCGAAGTAGAGCTCGAAGGACTCCTTCCAGCTCATCACCTTCTTGGGCAGCATGTAGTCGAGCATCGCCGCGACCAGGGAGGTGAGCCGGTACCCGCGCCAGAACCACTTGTCGATCCAGGCCTGGACGATCGGCACGTTGGCCTCGTCCTGCTCGAGCAGGAACTTGATCGCCTCGAGGCCGAGGGTCATGTGCCGGCTCTCGTCGCTCTGCGCGGAGAACCCGAACGTCATCGACGGCAGGTCACCGTTGAAACTCGCGCCGGACATGAACGGGACGAAGAGCAGGTTCGTCAGCAGGTACTCGAAGCTGAAGCCGATCGCGATGAGGAACTCGAACGGCCCGGCCGACAGCGCGTCGTCGAAGTACGACTTCGGGACGGACAGGTACCAGACCCGGTCGTGCATCGTGTTGAACGCGTGCAGCCCGGAGTAGTACCGGTTGTAGTTGGAGAGCGTGTGGATCTCGGTCTGCGTGTGCCGCAGCTCGTCGATCGACTGGCACAGCGCCGCGAACCGCGGCCCGGCCCCGTTGAGGTGCCGCGCGAGGTAGGCGAAGTTGCGGTGCGCCTGGTACTCCAGCGGCGTCACACCCTGCAGGAAGAGCTTCATCGCGTTCAGGTAGCGGGCCTCGGACAGCGTCATGTGCCCCTGCGACTGCGCGAAGCCGTCGAGCACCGCGTACAGGCGACGGTCCTTCTCGGCCTGGTACTTGCAGTAGGCGTCGACCGTGAGGCGGAACGGGTCCTCCCACTTCGACCAGTCGTGGATCTTGATCCCCTCGAACTGCGTGTAGGGGAAGACCGCCTCGGGTTCGACGTAGCTCGGATCCCACGACAGGTCGCGGGTCAGCGCCGAGTACCGCTGCTTCATCGACATCTTGGCCATCGGTGTCTCCTCAGTGGTCCCAGCTGATGACGATCTGGTCGTCGTCCCAGTCCTTGATGTGGCCGTAGTAGGAGACGATCGCGAGCTGGAACTCGTGGGTCTCCCACTCGCGGCCGAGGCGCTCCTCGACGCTGTCGCGCCGGATCACCAGGCGTCCGGGGACGCTGATCTTCACCAGCCCGGGCAGGTGCTGGATCGTCGCCTCGGGGTTGTCGTGCTCGATCGCCTGGACGAGGCGGTGGGTGTCCTCGTTGACCTCTTGCAGGTCGACGCCGACGTTGCGGACGGTCGTCTGGCTCATGTCACGCCTCGATTCCGGATTCGGAGAGATGCAGGCGCAGCGCGTCGGCCGCGCCGCGGATCGCCTCGACCGCGCCGGCGTCGACCCGCGCGTCGACCGCCCGGGCCAGGGCGCTGACCGCGTCGACGACCTGCGGCAGCCAGCGGCCGGCGGCGGCGCTGAGGGCGGCCCGGTTCGCGGCCCCGTGCTCGGGGTCGACCAGCCAGCACTTGAGCAGCGCGTCCACCCAGCGGCGCTGGTCGGTGAACCACGTCCCGAGGTGCTGCGCGATGAGGCTGTACGCACCCCCGCCGCGCAGCAGCGCCGTGTCGTCGAGGAAGCGGGCGAGCAGCGGGTAGACGAGCTGGTCGGTGAGGTCGAGCGCGAAGAAGGCGACGGCCCAGTCCCGCTCGACGAGCAGTTCCTCGGCCAGCCGGCGCAGTCCCTGCAGGTCGGGCTCGTGCAGCCAGGCCTGCTTGGCCGGCGCGAGCAGCGCATCGGTGGCACCGGCGAGCGCGAGGCCGACGCGGCTGAGCTGCTGGGCGGTGCCGATCCGGTCGAACGCGGCGTAGGCCAGACACTGCGAGATCGTCGTGCCGTAGGCGAACCGGGCGCCGTTGACGCTGATCAGCTGCGCGGCCGACTCGTAGTGTCGCAGGGGCAGGACGACCTCGCCGAGCAGCTGCTTCCACTCGGCCGGCAGGCGGTCGAGGAGGTCGCGCTCGGTGAGGTAGTCGAGGGTCTTGCCGAACGCCTCGTGGGCGGCCGCGCGGGAGATGACGTACGGCGCGTAGTAGTACTGCCGCGGGTCGGTGAACGAGTAGGGGTCGGCCAGGCGCAGGGCCGAGAAGCCCTCGTCGTAGAGCTCGTGCTCGGGATCCCACAGCGGCCGGTAGTGGAAGTTCTCCCGGGCCTGGATGTCGATCGAGCCCTCCTCGTAGCGGGTCGCCGGCCGGCCGCCGAACCGCGCGACGAGGGAGTCGAACGTCGGGCGCTGGGCCTCGATGACCTGCTGGCGGAGTTCGTACTGCATCAGTTCTCCCTGGGTGGGGCGGGGTGGGCAGACAGGAGCAGGAGGATCAGGTTCTGCAGCTCGCCGGCGTCGGCGAGCTCGACCGGTCGCGAGCAGGAGCCGCCGACGCCGAGCAGCTCGCCGAACGCCCGCTCGGAGCCGAAGCGGGTCCGGACGAGCGCTCCGCGGCCGGCGAAGCGCATCGTGAAGCCGAGCTGGCCGTCGACGAGGTGGTCGTCGAGCTCGATCCGGTCGGCCGAGGCGCTGAGCACCGCGTTCGCCTCGGCGACCAGCTGCTCGGCCAGCGCCCGCAGCGCCACCTGCTCGTCGGCGCCGACCGGGACCGGCTTGGGGTGGCTCTCCCGGACGGCCGGGCGGACGACCGGGTCGACGTCCGGCTGCGATGCGTCCTCCAGCAGTTCGGCGACCCGGACCATGAACGGGGTCATGCCTCCTCCTTCGCCGCGACGGGCCGGCCCGCGGTGCGGCCGGTCCGCTCAGGGTGCGGGTCGGCCGGACGGTTGCGGCAGGCTGTTCCGCGCTGGCGAACGCGTCTCGCCGGACGGCCCCGGGGGCCCCACCATTCGAGTACGGCGAGCCGCACCCCACCGCGGCGCCGGCCCCGGTCGGAGAAGGAGAAGGACGCCATGTCGGTATTGCGGCTCGGATACGTGCACGTGCGGGTGACCGACCTCGAGGAGGCGAAGCGGCACTACGGCAACACGATGGGGCTGTACCCGACGGCCGAGGAGCCGGGCCGGGTCTACTACAAGGGATGGGACGAGTGGGACCACCACTCGGTCGTCCTCGAGGAGGGCGGCGTCGGGCTGGTCAAGCTCGGCTACAAGGTCTCGAACGCCGCCGACCTGGAGTTGTACGAGAAGCGGGCCGAGCAGTTCGGCTGCCTGGTCGAGCGGATGAGCGCCGGCGACAACCTCGAGACCAGCGACGGCGTCCGGGTCGTCCTGCCCAACACGCAGACCCTCGAGCTGTACCACGACATGAAGCTGATCGGCACCGAGGTGGGCACGCACAACCCGGAGTCGTTCCCGCGGCACCTCGTCGGGGTCGGCGCCCCGCGCATCGACCATGCCCTGGTCACGGCCGACAACCCGGAGCTGACCGAGCGGTTCTTCACCGAGGTGCTGGACTTCTACGTGACCGAGCGGGTGCGGACGTCCCTCGACGACGACGCCGAGACGATCGCCAGCTGGATCACCACCGGCAACTCGGCCCACGACATCGCGGTGCTCAAGGGGCCGGAGGGCAAGCTGCACCACTTCGCGTTCCAGCTGCAGGACTGGAACGACATCCTGCACGCCGGCGACCTGATGGCGATGGACGACGTCCCGGTCGACATCGGCCCGACGCGGCACGGCATCACGCGCGGCACGACGATCTACTTCTTCGACCCGGCCGGCAACCGCAACGAGGTCTTCGCCGGCGGCTACACGGCGATGCCGGACCGTCCCGTCATCACCTGGACGCCGGACCAGCTGGCCAAGGGGATCTTCTATCACGCCCGCGAACTGAACGAGCGCTTCACGTCGGTGCTCACCTGACCGAGGCTAACCGGCACCGAATGACCCGCAGGGCCTGGGCCCTTCTGCACTGTGCCCGATCCTCCTCATCGAAGAGCATCGACGCACCGGCGGTTCGTCCGCCCCGTCGACGCAATCGATGAGGAGGCGCTCGTGACCAAAGCGTTCGTGGGTCCGAGCAGTACGCGGCCGTCCGACCCTCCGGTGCGGTCGTGACCACTGCCGCGGCCCACGGCCGACCGGCCGGGTCGCCCGCCGTCGTGGGCGACCCGGTCACCGGGCCGGAGAGCCGGGCGGACCAGTCCAAGGTGCGCTCGGTGCTCGCGGCCCTGGACCTGCTCGACTGCTTCGCCGACGACGAGGAGCTCGGCGTCACCGAGCTCGCCCGTCGTCTCGGGGTCGCGAAGAGCACCGCCCACCGCCTGCTGTCGACGCAGTGCGCGCGGGGCATCGCCGAGCAGATCCCCGAGACCGGGCTCTACCGGCTCGGGCTGCACCTGTACGAACTGGGGCAACTCGCCCAGGACCGGGTGCCGCTGCGGCACACCGCGCTGCCGCTGCTCGAGGAGCTGCGCCTCGCCACCGGGCTCACCGTCCACCTGGCCATCTCGGACGGGCCGGACGTCGTCTTCCTGGAGCGGATGCAGACGCTGCGCGGCATCCCGCTGCTCGGCGATCGGCACCGCCGGATGCCGATGCACACGACCAGCGCCGGCAAGGCGCTCGCCGCGTACAACCCCGTGGCCGCTCGCGAGCGGGCCGAGGCCGGCTTCCCCGCGATGACCCCGCGGACGATCGGCTCGCTCGAGGAGTGGGAGCGCGCGCTGGGCTTCGTCCGGCGGGCCGGGTACGCGCTGAGCGTGGACGAGAACGAGCCCGGCCTCGCCTCGATCGCCGCGCCGGTGCGGGACTCGTCCGGACGGGCCCGCGCGGCCGTCTCGGTGGCCGGCCCGACCGACGTCGTCCTGCGCTCGGTCGACCGCACCAGCCGGGTCGTCCGGCTCACCGCCGGCAAGCTGGCCCGCCGCCTCGCCTGGTGACGCTGGCGCGCGGCGGCCGGTCAACCAGACGCTCTCCCCGGCCCGCGCCGGTCACTGCGCTGCGGCGAGCGCGATCTCGACGAAGCGGCGCAGCAGCGCCGGCTGGTTGTCGGGACGGAAGGCGAGCGACACCGCGCTGGTCGGAGCGCCCGTGAGTGGGATGAACCGCACCGCTGGGTGCAGGTTGCGGCGCATCGCCACCTCGGGCACCACCCCGATCCCCCGGTTCGCCGCGACCGACTCCAACCACTCGTCGAAGTTGCGGGTCTGCACGAATGTGGCCGGGCCGCCGCCGTCCGGCCACGACCACGGCCCGGTGGTCCCGCTCACGACATTGACCACGAGCGGCCAGGCCGACACGTCGGCCCAGTCGAGCCGCTCGTGGTCGGCCAGCGGGCTGTCGACCGAGCAGATCGCCACCCGCACCTCGTCACAGAGGCGCATGAGCCGGACGCCCGCCGGAGCGGGCGCGGACCCGCGCACGACCCCGACATCGACCCGGCCCTCCGCGACGGCCGCGATCGGGTCGTCCACCCGCAGCAGCGACACCCTGTTGCCGGTGGCGTCCTCGTAGGCGCGCACCGCCCGCTGGGCCCAGGGGTCGGGCAGCAGCCAGCTGAAACCCAGCCGCACCGTCACGTGCTCGCGCACGGACGCCAGGGCCCGATCGACCGCGGCGAGCGCCTGCTGGGCCTGCTGCAGGAAGCGCGCACCGGCGGCGGTCAGGGAGACGTGCCGCGAGTCACGCTCGAGGAGCGCGACCTGCAGGGCGGCCTCGAGTTGCTGGACGGTGCGGGTCAGGGCCGGCTGCGTGATCAGCAACTCCTCGGCGGCCCGGGTGAACGACAGCTGCTGGCCGACGGCCACGAAGGCGCGTAGGTGGCGCAGATCGACGTCCATGAGCGGCAAGCATAGAAGCGCGCCGACCGGCATTTCCCCTTGCCCACGTCCCCTTCCTAGCTTCGGAAGGAGTAACCGCGCGCAACCCCCGGAGGACGGCATGACCGCCATCGCGACCCGGTCGCCCCGAGCGTCGGCGCCGCCGGCGCCGCCGGCGCCGCCGGTGGCGATCGTCCGCCAGGGCGCGGCCGCCCTGGCGGCCAGCATGGGCGTCGGCCGGTTCGTGTACACCCCGATCCTGCCGCTGATGCACGCCCAGGCCGGGCTCTCGGCCGGCGCCGGCGCCGCGCTCGCCACCTCGAACTACATCGGCTACTTGCTCGGCGCGCTGGCCGCGACGGCCCGGCCGAGCATCCTCGGCTCGCGCACCGGGCTGCGGGCCGGGATGGCCGTCCTCGTCGCCACCCTCGCCCTCATGCCGGTGACCCGCTCGGAGGCGGCGTGGTACGCGCTGCGCCTGGTCGCCGGGGCCGCGAGCGCCCTCGTGTTCGTCATCGCGGTCAGTGGCGCGCTGGCCGGGCTGCGCGGCCACGCGGATCACCTCGTGGGCTGGATCTTCGGCGGCATCGGCGGCGGCATCGCGCTCTCCGGCGCCGCCGTGCTCGCCCTGCGCAACGCCTCCGACTGGCGGACCGCGTGGTGGTCGGCCGCGGTACTGGCGGCCGTCCTGTCAGCGCTCGCGTGGCCGCTCGTCCCGGTTCGCGGCGCTGCACCGTCGGGCGGGGCGACCGGGACGGGGCGGCGCCGGTGGTTCGCGGCCCTGCTCACCAGCTACACGCTCGAGGGGATCGGCTACATCATCGCCGCGACGTTCCTGGTCGCCGCCATCGATGCCGGGTCCTCGTCCTGGCTCGGCCCGGGCACGTGGGTCGTCGTCGGCCTGGCGGCGGTGCCGGCCTCGGCCGGTTGGGCCCTGCTCGGCCGGTGGCGCAGCCGGCCCAGCCTGCTGTGCGCCGCGCTCGGGCTCCAGGCCGTCGGCATCGCCCTCCCGGCGCTCGCCGGCGGACCGGTCACCGCGGTCGCGGCGGCCGTGCTGTTCGGCGCCACCTTCCTCGGCGTCGGCTCGCTCTCCCTCGCGCTCGGGGCCCACCTGCAGGTTCCGCGGGCGGTCGCGCTGCTCACCGTCGGCTACGGCGTCGGCCAGATCGTCGGCCCGTTGATCGCCGCCCCGTTGCTGCCCACCGGCTACCCCCGGGCGCTCGGCGTCGCCGCGGGCGTCGTCGCGGCTGCGGCCCTGGCGGCCGGCTGGCTCCGCGTCGGGTTCCCGCACCGGGTCGGCGTCTCCGTCGAGCCGTCCCGCGCGCGGCGCGGGACCTAAGTCCCCGTGTCGGGACGACCGTCCTGGCCGCCGCCGAAATAGCCTGCGCAGATGATCGTCACCGTCGCGAACCTGAAGGGCGGCGTCGGCAAGACGACCACCTCCGTCTTTCTCGCCCACGCGCTGGCCGCGGCGACCGATGAGCGGTGCGCCGTCATCGACGCCGACCCGCAGGGCTCGGCCGCAGCCTGGGCGAAGGCGGTCGCCGACGCCGGTCGCCCGCTCGCCGTCCCCGTGCTGGCGCAGCCCACGACCCGCCTCGAGCGGATGGTGAAGGGCGCGCCGCACCTCGTCATCGACACGCCGCCCGCCTACTCGGACGCGCTCGAAGCCGCGATCCGGGTGGCCGACTTCGTGGTGATCCCGACCTCTCCCAGTGCGATGGACCTGTCGGCCATCCGGGCGACGATCGACGCGACCCGGCGCGGCAACCGGCCGGCCGCGGTGCTGCTGACGCGCACCCGGCGCGTGCGTTCGGTCGGCACGGCCGAGCAGGAGCTGCGGGCCGAGGGCGTACCGGTCCTGGCCACCCACGTGCCGCTGCGGGAGGCGCTCGCCCTGGCCTTCGGCCAGCCGATCCGCGAGTTGCACGGCTATGACCTCGTAGCGGCGGAGGTACGTGCCGCGATCCCGCGCCGCCCGCTGCCGGCCCGGCCGCCGGTCATCGACTTCCGGGAGCAGCGCCGCGGCTCCTCGACACCGGCGCCGGTCGGGTTCGACGACGAGCTCCTCCTGCGTCTGAAGCGGTCGATGGCCCGGCTGGCCGCGCAGAGGTAGGTGCCGCCTGTCGGATTCGAACCGACGACCGATCGCTTACAAGGCGCGACGAGCCCACCCTTGTGCTGACCGACCGCGGCGCCGACGGTAGCGGCGTTCTGCTCGACCGTTCCGGCCTCAGTTGACTGGTCGTCACTTGATCTTGTGTCGGCTCAGGACGTCCGCGCAGTGGGTGACACCAGGGGTCAGGTGCGCAGCCGCTCGACCGGCTGCCCGGTGAGGTCGGCGATGAGTTCAAAGTCCTTGTCCAGGTGCAGCACGCTCAGGCCCGCCAGTTCGGCGGTCGCTGCAATGATCAGATCGGGGATCGAGGGGGCGCGATGCTTGCCCTTGCCAGCGAGACTGAGCTGTACCTCCAGCGCCCGATCCTCGATCGTCGGCGTCAGGTACTCGACCGGCATGGCCGAGATCGGCGGGGTCCGGAAGGCCGCCCGCGCCTGGACTGCCGTCCGCGCCGAGCACCCGACCTCAAGACGGGTGACGGTGGCGATCCGGACCAAGCCCCGTTCGATGCGCGCCGCCCAGTCCTCCGCGTCCGAGCTTTCCGCGAGGCGCACGAGGGCGGACTTGTCGATCAACCAGGCATCTACCGCCACGCGGGGTCCATTACCGACTCGTCCGACAGATCAGCGAACCTCTCGGCGAAGCGACGCAGGTCGGCGAGCGAGACCTTGGCGGCCCCGGTTGCCGCGTCCGCCGCGAGCCGACGACGGATGTACTCCACCCGAGAGATCCCCAGCCGAGCGGCGCGCGCGTCGACGCCGGCCAGAACGGCATCAGGCACATCGCGGATAAGTACGTCAGCCACCACTGCCTCCGATCGATATCTCACGATATCTGATCCGCGACCGGACGACGCTACGCCCCCTACGATTCACCCTTCGCCAGCGTGTCCACGATCGTCTCGAAGGCTCGACATGCCTCGAGGACGGCGCGAGCGCTCTTCCGACTCCTGCTCCAGCGCGTCAGTGACGCGCAGAACAGTTCCATGCTGACCTGGCGTACGTCCGGGGAAGCGGACCACGGGTGCGACCCTTGCCACCGCAGTTAACTGGTGGTCACTTGATCTTGCTCCAGTCGGAGCCGATAAGGGCCGCCCTCGCGGCGCAAAGTGACCGGTAAATGCTCCAGAAGCCACCGGAACCCCAGGGGTTGTGGATGGTCGAGCCACCAAACCCCTCCCTTTTTGGTGGGATCGCGATAGGCTAGGAGGGTGCGTGATGACGAAGTCCGTCGCATCCTCGTGGAGGCGAACCCATGGTGGCGCGCGTCTGCGGCGGGGATCGACCCGACGGCGTGGGTGCGCGATCATCGCCTGTTGCGCGATCGCGCCACGCACGACCTCGGCTACCGGTCGGGTGTTCTCGCTGACATCGAGTCGGGTCCGCTCACCGATCGTTTGGTGGTGCTCACCGGTCCGCGGCGAATCGGCAAGTCGGTGGTGCTCCTCGATGCCGCCGCAGCGCTCTGCGGCCGCAACGACGTCGACCCCCGGCAGATCATCCACGTTCCCTGCGACGGAATGCGAGATCGCGATCTACGCCGCACCTTGACTCTCGCTCGCGAGCTCACCCGCACCGTCGACCTTCCGAACACACGTACTCGGGTTTGGCTGCTCGATGAGATAGGCGGGGTGGCGGGATGGACCGCCATCTTGAAGGCCGCCCGTGACGGCACGGCGTTCGGCGATGACACGGTCGTGGCCACGGGAAGCCGCTGGGCCGCAAACGAGGACATCGAGGGCAACCTCATGGCCGGTCGGGCCGGCACCGCCAACGGTCGGCGCCGCCGCCTCGTACTACCGATGACGTTTCGCGACTTCTTGGCGGCCACCCGTCCCGAACTCGCCGCCCCTTCGCAGGTCCACCCGAGCCGACTCCAGGATCCACCAATCGCCACGGCGCTCGAAGTCCTGCAGTTCGACGTGGATGCTTATGACCTCGCCTGGCAGGCTTACCTGACCTGCGGCGGATTCCCTCGTGCCGTTGCCGAATACCACCGGGCCGGCGCAGTCTCCGAGGCGTACGTCGCGGACCTTGCAGCCTGGCTGCGACGAGACGTCGACGCCGATGCACCCCAGGAGTCACTCCCTCGTCTGCTCGACGCTCTGGTGCAGCGCGCCACGAGCCCACTCAGCCTCGCGCGAACGGCAGAACACCTCGGTTATGGCAGCCGGGACGCCTTTCGGCTCCGCCTCACACGCCTGACGTCCAGCGGCGCCGCATTGTGGTGCCCCCGCCGCGAAGACGACCACGTCGTGTCCGGCAGTCAGAGCAAGCTCTATCTGACCGACCCTCTGCTCGCCTGGCTGCCCGAGCGCCTTCGCGGGTTACCACAACCGGACATGACGGCGCTGACCGAGATGGCCATTGGTGTGACCCTTGCGCGCGCCATCGAGCGGGAGAAGGAGGGTCGCTGGATGGGCGAGGACACCATCGGGTACGCGCGAACGGCCTCCGGCAACGAGATCGATCTGGCTCCGGTGTCCGTCCCGACCCATGCGGGAAGCAGTGAAACGGTTCCCCTGGAAAGCAAATGGGTCGATCAAGGTTGGAAAGGCGAAGCGCGAACCATCGACGGCAAGTATCAGCGCGGCGTGCTCGCCACGAAGTCAATCCTCGACGTCACCGGGAGAGTGTGGGCGATTCCCGCGCCGCTACTCTCGCTGCTGCTGCTGTAGAAATCTGAGCCGCCTGTCGGATTCGAACCGACGACCTATCGCTTACAAGGCGATTGCTCTAACCAGCTGAGCTAAGGCGGCAGCGCGATCGAGGCTACCCGGCAGGCCGGTTGGCAGGGACGATGAACCCCATGACCGCCGTCCCGCCCCCGCCGCCCGACCTGTCGTACGAGCGGTCGGAGGTGCTGGCCCAGATCGCCGGCTCGCCGATGTCCCGCCCGGCGCCGAACGCGAACGCGCCGTCGCCGCTGCGGCCCGTCCCACCGGCCGTCGAGGCCAAGCTCGCGAACCGCGCCGCCGCGGGCCTCGACCCGACCGGAACCACGTACCCGCGCACCGGCGTCTGGCAGCGAGCCGTGGTGCCCTCCGGAGCGCTCGCCGCCGCCGACGCAGCGGGGGTCATCGCCGCCGCGGCCACCGGGCACGCGCTGCTCGCCGTCCTGGCCGCCGTGCTCTTCCTGCCCTTGGCCGCGATCGCCGCCTTCGGCGCCCGGTTCGCCGCGAGCGACCCGCTGCGGCTGTCCGCCGCCGACCGGAAGGCGATCGAAGCGGCGTCGCGGTGGCAGTCGCGGCAGGGCTGGACGGGCCCGCTCGAGTTCGGCGCCGAACGCGGCCTGGTGGTCGCCGCCGCCCGTACGGCCGAGCGGATCGCCGGCAGCCCGGCCTGGCGCTCGGGGCGGCTGGACGACCAGCGCGTCCGACTCGACCTCGCCTTCGAGCTGGACCAGATCGACGCCCAGGCCCACCTGATCGCGGTGACCCGGAACGCCCAGGGGCCGGTCTCGCCCGGATCGGCGCCGACGGCCGACGCGGCCTGGGAGGCGGCCGTCGACCGGGTCGCCGCGCTCACCGCGTACGCCAACGAGCTGGACGGCAGCGCGCAGCGCCGGCGCGACGAGCTCGCCCGGCAGAGCGACCCGGTGACCGACTCGGACCTGATGGCCGGGTCGGTCCGCGACCAGTTCGCGTTCGACCAGCTCGTCGTCCTGACCTCGTACCTGTCGGCGAACAGAGGGAACTCCTAGCCAGCGGACGGAACCCTGGCCCCGGTTCGGCGCGAAAGAACAGGCAGACTGAACCTACGGAGGCGTAGGGAGAGCACACGTGGCGCGACTGCACCGGCCCAAGGCGGGCTTCTGGATCAGGACCTGGGTCATCATCCTGTTCCCCATCACGTCGGCGCTGTTCCGGCTGCGCTGGCGCCACCTCGACCGGGTTCCCGCCCCGAGCCAGGGCGGCGTGCTCATCGTGGTGAACCACGTGTCGCAGGTCGACACGATCCTGATGGCCCGGCTGGTTTGGTCGTCCGGACGCGTTCCGCGCTTCATGATCAAGGCCGGCGTCTTCGACTGGCCCATCGTCGGCTACATGATGCGCGGTTCGGGGCAGATCCCGGTCTACCGCGGCACCGCCGACGCGGCCCAGTCGCTGCGCGACGCCGTCACCGCCCTCGAGCGCGGTGAGGCCGTCGTCATCTACCCCGAGGGCACCACCACCAAGGATCCGGACAACTGGCCGATGCAGGCCAAGACCGGCATCGCCCGCCTCGTCCTGCTCTCCCCCGACACTCCGGTCGTGCCGGTCGGTCAATGGGGGCCGCACCGGATGGGCGGGTTCAGCCTCAAGCGGCTCGGCCGGCGCCGCACGTCCTTCGCCTCGGTCGGCGAGCCGCTGGACATGAGCCGCTACCGCGGCAAGGAGGAGACGGCCGAGGTCCTGCGCGAGATCACCGACGAGATCATGTCGGCCGTGCGCGACGAGGTCGCGGAGCTGCGCGGGGAGCCGGCGCCGGCCGAGTTCCACGTCCCGTCGGTCAAGTACGTCGACAAGCGGTAGGCGGGGCGCGCCGGTAGCTTGGCGCTCACCATGACGGCCCCTCCCGACGCGAGCGCGCTGGTCGCCGCGGTGCGCGCCCGGCTCACCGGCCCCGGCGGCCCGTTCGAGCTGGCCGACGAGGACATCCGCGGCGTCCGGCTGCCGGCCTTCCGGCACCGGCGGGGGTCGCTGCTCGACTGGCTCGCCGACTCGGCGGCGTACGGCGAGCGCGAGTACCTCGTGCAGGGCGACCGGCGGCTCACCTACGCGGACCATCTGGCCGCGGTGGCCGCGCTGGCTGAGGCGCTCGCGACCGACTACCGCGTGGGCCCGGGCGACCGGGTCGCGATCCTCGCCGCGAACTCGCCCGACTGGTTGGTCACCTTCTGGGCCGCGACGTCGCTCGGCGCGATCGTCGTCGCCGGCAACGCATGGTGGACGCCGCGCGAGGCGGCGTACTCGCTCGGCCGGGCCGAGCCGTCCGTGGTGGTCGCCGACGCGAAGCGCGCATTGCTGCTCGACGGCGTCGCCGCGCCGGTGCTGCGGATCGAGGACGGGCCGGCCGTGATCGCGGCCCACAGCGGCGCGCCGCTGCGCCCGACGCGCGTGACCGAGGACGAGCCGGCCGTCGTCATGTACACGAGCGGGACGACCGGCCACCCGAAGGGCGCCGTCCACTCCCACCGCAACCTGCTCGCGGTCATCGAGTACCACCGCTACACCGACGCGCTGGCCGCCGAGGTCGCGGCCCAGTTCGGGCTACCGCCGCGGACCGGGCCGCGCCGGTTCCTGATGAGCCTGCCGCTGTTCCACATCGCGTCGCTGCACAACCTCGCGCTGCCCCGGCTGACCTCCGGCGACGCGATCGTGATCGACGCCGGCCGCTTCGACGTCGACCGGGTGCTGCGGCTCGTCGAGCGCGAGGCGATCACGAACTGGGCGATCGTGCCGACGATGGCCCACCGGCTGGTGTCGCACGAGGCGCTGAGCGACTACGACCTCTCCTCGCTCGCGGCGCTGTCGATCAACTCGGCCCCCTCGTCGCCGGCGCTGAAGGACAAGGTGCGGACGGCCGTGCCGACCGTGCAGGCCGCGCTCGCCGACAGCTACGGGCTGACCGAGTCGAGCACCGCCGCGACGGTGGCGACCCCGACCGAGCTCGCGCTGCACCCGACGACGGTCGGCTCGCCGATCCCGTCGGTGCAGGTGTCGATCCGGGACGCGGCCGGCTCGCCGGTGCCGGACGGCGTCGAGGGCGAGATCTGGCTGCGCAGCCAGTACACGATGCTCGGGTACTGGCGCGACGACGCGGCGACGGCGGCGGTGCTGTCGCCCGACGGATGGCTGCGGACGGGCGATCTCGGCGTGCTGCGCGACGGGCGGCTGTTCATGGCGTCCCGGCGGTCGGATCTCATCCTGCGCGGCGGCGAGAACGTCTACCCGGCCGAGATCGAGGCCGTGCTGGACGAGCACCCGGCGGTCGCCGAGTGCGCGGTGTTCGGGGTCGACGATGACGATCTCGGGCAGGCGGTCGCGGCGGTCGTCGTGCTGGTCGCGGGCGCCACGGTCGACGAGCTGGCGGCCTTCGCGGCCGAGCGGCTCGCGTACTACAAGGTGCCGGCACGGTGGCGGCTGACCGACCGTGCGCTGGCCCGGACGGCGACCGGCAAGGTCATTCGGACTTCGCTGACGCTCGACCCGTGAGCCGAGGCCGAACGGTGGCGTGTCCGCGTAGATCGACCCGCCGCCAGTCTTGCGCCAGGCCCCGCGGTTCGCCCGCACCCGCAACGGTTTGCACGTGCACGCGTCGCTATCTCGCCGCCTCCGCCGGCGATAGCGACCGCGACGAATGCAAACCGGGTCGTGCGCGGCGGGAGAATGGACGGGTGCACCCACACGGACACACGCACCGGCTCGACCTCGACGACCCGACCGTCCGGGAGTGGGACGCGACCGTCATCGCGTCCTCGGCCGAGGACGGGATCGTCCTGGACCGCTCGGCGTTCTACCCCGGGGGCGGGGGCCAGCCGCCGGACGAGGGCGTCCTGCTGTGGGGTGGCGTGCGGACCCGCATCATCGGCACCCGGCGCGGGGACGAGCAGTACCTGATCCCGGCCGAGGGCGACCCGCTGCCGCCGCCCGGCACCGCCGTCCGTGGGGCGCTGGACGACGAGCGGCGCACCGCCCTCATGCGGACGCACTCGGGGCTGCACGTCCTCTGCGGCGTCGTCTTCCGCGACTACGGCGCGCTGGTGACCGGCGGCAACATGGAGCCGCTGACCGCGCGGATGGACTTCGACCTGCCCGAGGTGCCGGCCGGCTTCCGGGACGACGTGGCCGCGGCCTGCAACGCCGAGATCGCCGCCGACCGGCGCATCGAGGTGTCCTCGCTGCCGCGCGAGCAGGCCTTCGCGATCCCGGACATCATCCGGACCGCCACCAACCTCGTCCCGCCCGAGGTCGAGGTGGTGCGGATCGTCGACGTCGTCGGCCTCGACACCCAGGCCGACGGCGGCACGCACGTGGCGTCCACGGCGATGATCGGCCGCATCGAGGTGACCAAGATGGAGAACAAGGGCCGCGGCTTCCGCCGGTTGCGCATCCGGCTCTCCTGACCCCGCGACTTTCACCCTCTTGCGCACACGGGACGGGGCGTCCCGGTGTGCGCAGGAGGGTCAAAGTGGTGAGGAGGTTCGGCGGCGGCGGGCCACCTCGGCCAGGGTCACCGCGGCCGCGACCGACGCGTTGAGCGACTCGGCCGACGGCGACATCGGGATCGACACGGTGAGGTCGCAGTTCTCGCCGACGAGCCGGGACAGCCCGCGCCCCTCCGAGCCGACGACGACCACCAGCGGCTCGGTCGCCATCTCCAGCTCGTCCAGGTTCGTCGAGCCGTCGGCGTCGAGGCCGATGACGAACATCCCGGCATCGCGGCAGTCCTTCAGCGCGCGCACGAGGTTGGTGACCTGCGCGACCGGCAGCCGCGCGGCCGCCCCGGCCGAGGTCCGCCAGGCCGTGGCGGTCACCCCGGCCGAGCGGCGCTCGGGGACGATCACGCCGTGCGCGCCGAACGCCAGCGCCGAGCGGATGACGGCGCCGAGGTTGCGCGGGTCGGTCACGCCGTCGAGCGCGACGAGCAGCGGCGCCGTGCCGCTCTCGGCGGCGATCGCCAGCAGGTCGGGCAGCGCGTGGTAGGCGAACGGCGGCACCTGCAGCGCGATGCCCTGGTGCAGGATCCCCCCGGTGCGCCGGTCGAGCTCGCCCCGGCTGACCTCGAGCAGCGCGATGCCGCGGTTGCCGGCGATGCGCACCGCCTCGGTCACCCGCTCGTCGGTCTCGAGCCCGTGCGCGAGGTACAGCGCGGTGGCCGGCACCTTGGCCCGCAGCGCCTCGGCCACCGGGTTGCGCCCGACCAGCAGCTCGGCCGACGCGGTGTCCCGGGACGAGCGGCCGCCCTGCCGGCGCTCGGCCGCCGCCGCGCGCCGGGCGGCGGGATGACCCTTGCGGGCCTCGGCCGGCGGGGTCGGGCCCTTGCCCTTGAGCGCCCGCTTGCTCTGCCCGCCCGAGCCGACCTGAGCGCCCTTCTTCTGCTTGCGGATCGCGCCCTGCCGCTGCGAGTTGCCGGCCATCAGCGTCAGGCTCCAGCGCGGGCCGGCGGCGGTGTCCTCGACGGTGACGCCGGCGGCGGTGAGCTGGTCGCGGATCGCGTCGGCGGCCGCGTAGTCCTTGCGGGCCCGGGCGGCCGCGCGCTGCTCGAGCACGGCGTGGACGAGGCCGTCGATGACGGCGGTCTGATCGCCGCCATGCTCGGCGGCCCAGTCCGCCGGATGGATGCCGAGGATGCGGGTCATCGCGACCACCTGGCCAAGGGCTTCACGCACGGTCTCCTTCGCGCCGTCGGCGATGGCGGTGTTGCCCGCCCGCACCGTGTCGTGCAGCACGCCGAGCGCGGCGGGGGTGCCGAGGTCGTCGTCCATCGCCCGGGCGAACGCGTCGGGCACCGCCACCGGATCGTCCTCGTCGAAGGACACCAGCTCGGTCGCCTTCTCGACGAAGTTCTCGATCCGCCGGTACGCCGTCGCCGCCTCGTCCAGGCGCCTCGGGCGAGAACTCGATCACCGAGCGGTAGTGCGCGGCGCCGAGGTAGTAGCGCACCTCGGCCGGCCGCCAGCGCTTGACGATCTCGCGCACCTGCAGCGTGTTGCCGAGCGACTTCGACATCTTCTCGCCCGACATCGTCACCAGGCCGTTGTGCATCCAGTACCGGGCGAAGCCGTCGCCGGCCGCCACCGACTGCGCGAGCTCGTTCTCGTGATGCGGGAAGACGAGGTCGAGCCCGCCGCCGTGGATGTCGAAGGCCGGCCCGAGGTACTTCGTCGCCATCGCCGAGCACTCGAGGTGCCACCCGGGGCGGCCGCGTCCCCACGGCGTCGGCCACGAGGGCTCGCCGGGCTTGGCCGCCTTCCAGAGCGCGAAGTCACGCGGGTCGCGCTTGCGGGTGTCGCCGACCGAGTCGCCGGCGGGCTGCATCTCGTCCACCCGCTGCCCGGACAGCGCGCCGTAGGCCGGGAAGGAGCGGACGTCGAAGTAGACGTCGCCGCCCGCCGCGTAGGCATGCCCGGAGTCGATCAGCCGGTGCATCAGCTCGATCATCTCCGGGACGTGCCCGGTCGCCCGCGGCTCGTAGTCCGGCGGGACGCAGCCGAGCGCCTCCTCGGCGGCGATGATCTCGCGCTCGTTGCGGAACGCCAGCGCCCACCACGGCTCGTCCGCCTCGGCCGACTTGGCGATGATCTTGTCGTCGATGTCGGTGACGTTGCGGACGAAGGTGACCCGGTAGCCGCTGGCCGCCAGCCAGCGGCGCAGGATGTCCATGTTGACCCAGTTGCGGACGTGCCCGATGTGCGGCGGCCCCTGGACGGTGAGGCCACAGAGGTAGATCGACGCCTTGCCGGGTTCGAGGGGCTCGAAGGCCCGCACCGACCGGGATGCGGTGTCGTAGATCTGCAGGCTCACCGCTTCATCGTACGGACGCGCAAGCGGCTACCTCGCGGCCGTTAGCGTGACAGGCGTGGACGAGGAGAAGCTGCACCCCGAATCCGTCGTCGTCTCCGCCGGCCGCCCGCACGATCCCGGCGACCCGCTCACGACCCCGATCGTGCTCACCGCGCCCTACCGGCACGGGGGCGAGCAGAACCGGTACGCGCGCGAGGACATCAGCCCGACCGTCGCCGCGTTCGAGTCGGCCCTCGGCGCGCTGGAGGGCGGCACCGCGCTGGCGTTCGCGAGCGGCATGGGGGCGGTGAGCGCCGTCGCCGAGGCCCGCCCGACCGGGTCGGTGGCGGTGATCCCGGTGGCCGGCTACAGCGGCACGCTCTCGACGTTCCGCGCGCAGGAGCAGCTCGGCCGGCTCACCGTGCGCGCGGTCGACCTGGCCGACACCGCGGCCGTCGTCGCCGCGCTCGACGGGGCCGACCTGCTGTGGCTCGAGTCCGTCACCAACCCGCTGCTCGCCGTCGCCGACCTGCCGGCGCTGATCGCCGCGGCGCATGCGGTCGGCGCGCTCGTCTGCGTGGACGCGACGTTCTCGACGCCGCTGATCGTGCGGCCGCTCGTACTCGGCGCCGACATCGTCATGCACTCGGTCACGAAGTACCTGGCCGGCCACTCGGACGTGCTGATGGGCGCGCTCGTCACCCGCTCGCCGGAACTGGCCGCGGAGCTGCACGCCCGCCGGACCCTGACCGGGGCGGTGCCGGGGGCGCTGGAGTCCTACCTCGCGCTGCGCGGGCTGCGCACGCTCGCGCTGCGGATGGAGCGGGCCCAGGCCAACGCCGGCGAGCTGGCCCGCCGCCTGGCCGCGCATCCGCGGGTCACCCGGGTGCGCTACCCCGGCCTCCCCGACGACCCCGGTCACGCGGTGGCCGCGCGCGATCACGCCGGCTTCGGCGCGATGATCTCCTTCGAGGTGGCCGGCGGCGCGGCGGCCGCGGCCCGGCTCTGCGACGCCGTGCAGCTGATCAGCCACGCGACGAGCCTGGGCGGGGTCGAGTCGCTCATCGAGCGGCGGGCGATGCACGCGGTCGACGCGTCGTTCGGCACGCCGGCGGACCTGCTGCGGTTCTCGGTCGGCATCGAGCACGTCGAGGATCTCTGGACGGATCTCGCGCGGGCGCTCGACGCGTCGTCCTGACGCCTCGGGGCCGGGCCGGTCCGTTCCGCGCGTTGAGTGGCCGTCCCGCGCGTTGAGTGGCCGTTCCGCGCGTTGAGTGGTCAGTTTCGCACTGAGTGGTCAGCTGTAACTGACCACTCAGTGCCGAACTGACCACTCAACGTGGGGTTCGCCGGGTCAGCGGGTGAGCAGGGCGGTCGCCAGCGCGGCCCGCCCCTCGCCCCGGCCGGTCAGCCCGAGGCCGTCGGTCGTCGTCGCCGACACCGACACCGGTGCCCCGACGACAGACGCCAGCGCGGCCTGGGCCTCGGCCCGCCGGGCCCCGATCTTCGGGGTGTTGCCGATGACCTGCACGGCCGCGTTGGCGACCGTCCACCCTGACTCGGTCACGAGCCGGACGACCTCGCGCAGCAGGGTCGGTCCGGACGCGCCGGCCCACCGCGGGTCGTCGGTGCCGAACACCGCCCCGAGGTCGCCCATCCCGGCGGCCGAGAGCAGCGCGTCGCACAACGCGTGCGCGGCGACGTCGCCGTCCGAGTGCCCGGCGCAACCGTCGACGCCGGGCCAGAGCAGCCCGGCCAGCCAGCAGTCCCGGCCGGCCTCGATCGGGTGGACGTCCACCCCGATGCCGGTCCGGAGGTCGGGCGTCACTTCTGGCCGGGCGCCTTCGTCCGGGCCACCGACAGGGCGCCGTCGGCGAACTTCGCCCGCAGCACCTTCTTGTCGAACTTGCCGACGCTCGTCTTGGGCACCTCGTCGATGAACGTCCAGTTCTCCGGGACCTGCCAGCTCGCGACCTTGCCGTCGAGGAACGCGGCCAGCTCGTCGGGCGAGACGTCCCCGCGGGGCACGACGCAGGCCAGCGGGCGCTCGGTCCACTTCTCGTCCGGGATACCGATGACGGCCGCCTCGAGCACGAGCGGCGACGCGGCGAGCAGGTTCTCCAGCTCGACCGAGCTGATCCATTCGCCGCCGGACTTGATGACGTCCTTGGAGCGGTCGGTGATCTGGAAGTACCCGCGCGGGTCGATGGTGCCTATGTCGCCGGTGCGAAGCCACCCCTCGTCGAACTTCTCCGGCGCCGGGTCGAGGTGGTACGAGCCGGTGATCCACGGCCCGCGGACCTCCATCTCGCCGACGGCCTCGCCGTCCCACGGCAGCACCGAGCCGTCGTCGCCGACGATGCGCATCTGGACGCCGGCGATCAGCCGGCCGGACTTCATCCGCCAGTCCATCTCCTCGTCGGTGCCGAGCGGGACCTCGGCCGGCGGGTGGGCCATGCCGCCCACCGGCGAGGTCTCGGTCATGCCCCAGCCCTGGATGATCCGCAGCCCGTACTTCTGCTGGAACGCCTCCATCAGCGAGCGCGGGATCGCGGCGCCGCCGGACGTGCCCATCCGCACCGACGAGAGGTCGAGCTCCCGCTCGGCGCCGACCTGCAGGATGCCGGCCCAGAGCGTGGGGACGGCGGCGACGAGCGTCGCCTTCTCGGCCTCGGTGATGTCGCACAGCGCGGCCGGGGTCATGTGCGGCCCGGGCATCAGCATCGACGCGCCGGACAGGAACGACGCGTACGGGATGCCCCACGCGTTGACGTGGAACATCGGCACGACGACCAGCGCGCGGTCGGCCTCGTTCGCGCCGGTGACCGTCGTGGCGAGCGTCGCCAGCGCGTGCAGGTAGGTGGAGCGGTGGGAGTAGACGACGCCCTTCGGGTCCCCGGTCGTCCCGCTCGTGTAACACATGGACGCCGGCGCCTTCTCGTCCAGCTCGGGCCAGACGAAGCCCGGTTCGGCGTCGGCCAGCAGCGCCGCGTACGAGTGCACCGGCACGTCCAGCCCGAGGCTTGCCGTGTCGCCCTCGCCGATGACGACGAACGCCTCGACCGTCTTCAGCTGCGAGGCGATCGCGGCCAGCAGCGGCAGCAAGGTCGCGTCGACGAGGACGACCTTGTCCTCGGCGTGGTTGACGATGTGCGCGAGCTGCCCCGGCGGCAGGCGCAGGTTCAGCGTGTGCAGCACCGCGCCCATGCCCGGCACCGCGAAGTAGGCCTCGAGGTGCTCCTGGGAGTTCCAGCAGAGGGTGGCGACCCGATCACCGGTGCCGACGCCGAGCCCGGCCAGCGCCGCGGCCAGGCGCTGCGCGTTCGCGGCCACCTCGGCGAACGTCGCCCGTCGCGACCCGCTGCCCTGCCACGTGACGCACTCGCTGCGCCCGTACACCCGGCTGCCGTGCTCGAGGATCGCGGTGACGGTGAGCTGGAAGTCGTCCTGCATCGTGCTGACGATCATGGGATACCTCCCGGTACGGACGGCGACGGGGCTGACAGTAGTCGGACGACTGCTTCGGCGCGGGCGAGGTCGAGCGGGGTCGTCACCTTGAAGCCCGCGTCGGCCCCGCGGACGGCGACCACGCGGCCGCCCTGCGCCTCGACCAGCGCGGCGTCGTCGGTGGCGGTGTCGGTCGCGGCCTCGTGCGCGGCGACCAGGACGGCCCGGCGGAAGCCCTGCGGAGTCTGGATGGCGACGAGCGTGGTGCGGTCGACGACCCCGGCCAGGCGCCCCTCGGCGTCGACGCGCCGCACGGTGTCGTGGATGGGCACGACCGGGACGGCGGCGTCGGCCCCGGCGCGCAGCGCGTCGACCACCGCCGCGATCACGGCGTCCGGGGTGAACGGTCGGGCGACGTCGTGGACGAGCACGTACTCGACCGGCTCGTCGAGCGTGGCGAGGTAGGCGAGCCCGGCCGCGACCGACTGCTGGCGGGTGCCGCCGCCGGCGACGACCGGCAGCGGCACCAGGTCGGCGGCGTGGTCGACGTGGGTGGCCGGCGCCACCACGACGACCGGCCCGAGGGCGGGGTGGCCGGCGAAGCGGGCGGCCGCGTGCTCCAGCAGCGTCGCGCCGCCGACGTGGACGAACGCCTTGGGCACCTCGGCCCCGAGCCGCTGCCCGGACCCCCCGGCGACGAGAATGGCGGCGACGGTCCCGGGACCGATCGCCGCCATCTTCGCGGAACTACGTGGTTCGCGGCTCTACGCCACGGCCTCGCCGAGCACCTCGTCGAGGACGACCTCGGCCTTGTCCTCGTTGGTGCCCTCGGCGAGCGCGAGCTCGCTGATCAGGATCTGCCGGGCCTTGGCCAGCATGCGCTTCTCGCCGGCGGACAGGCCGCGGTCGCGGTCGCGGCGCCAGAGATCGCGGACGACCTCGGCCACCTTGTTGACGTCACCGGAGGCCAGCTTCTCGCCGTTCGCCTTGTAGCGGCGCGACCAGTTGGTCGGCTCCTCGGTGTGCGGGGCCCGCAGGACCTCGAAGACCTTGTCCAGACCCTCTTGACCCACGACATCACGGACGCCGACGACCTCGGCGTTCTCGGCCGGGACCAGCACCGTCAAATCGCCCTGCGCGACCTTCAGTCGGAGGTAGGTCTTCTTCACTCCCTTGAGCAGTCGTTCCTCGATCGCCTCGATGAGAGCTGCCCCGTGGTGCGGGTAGACGACGGTCTCGCCGACCTTGAATGTCATGTTGTAATTGCCCCTTTGGAAAGCCGAGCGCTCCTTCCAGGGTAACACGCAGCACATTGTTCCGAAGGACGGCGAGTCGAATTGCCACCGGGGCCGGAGGCCTCTAGACAGGGCGGTTTCGCGCCCTCATCGGGGTCTGATCGGGGTCCCAGACAGGGCGGCGGATGCGCTCGCTAGGCTGTCGGCGGACCGCAACGACCGTCCACAGCGTCGCTGCCGATCCCCTTCGTCACCGCCGATCGCCGCTGAGAACCCAGGAGCCGACGTGAGAGCAGAGCAGGTCGACAAGGTGCTGCCAGTGCGCCGCATCGGCATCGGGCTCGCCGCCGCCGTCGCACTGCTGACCTCCGCCTGCGCCGCGGGCCAGAGCGCGCAGACCGCCGACGTCAAGGAGACGATCGACGGCACGAGCGTCCACGTCGGCGCGATCACCCTGGGCGGGCTCGCGATCCAGCCGCCCAAGGCGGTCTACTACCCGACCGGCTCGGACGTGCCGGTGCGGGTGGTGATCGTCAACAGCGGCACCAAGGCCGACACGCTGACCTCGATCACGTCTTCCTCGATCAGCGGCTGGACCACGTCCGGCACCGGCGCCACGTCCACCGCCTCGTCGTCCCAGGCGACCTCGGTGAAGGTGCCCGGGGGCGGGGCCGCGTCGTTCGGCGTGCCGGACAGCTTGGCCGTCCTGCAGCTCAGCCAGATCAAGACCGACCTGCACCCCGGCATGACCGTGCCGCTGACCTTCACCTTCGCCAACGCGGGGTCGGTCACCGTCCGGGTCCCGGTGCAGCTGTCCACGACGCCGCAGACCGCGGTGCTCCCCGGGCCGTCGGCCACCGGCCAGCAGGGCTGACGCGCACCTCCCCGATCCTGTCGGTGCCCCGGGTTACCTTGCCCGGGTGACCGTTCCCCGAACGACCGCTGCGCCGGCGGGCTGACGCGTGGCCAAGGCCTCCACCCAGTTCCGCTGCTCGTCCTGCGGCGCCACGACCAACCGCTGGTTCGGCCGCTGCCCGAAGTGCAGCGAGTTCTCCACCCTGGTCGAGCAGGCGCCGGCACCGGCCACCACCGGGCTGCGCTCGAGTGCGCGGGCATCCGTTCCGGGGCGGCCCGCCCGGCCGGTCTCCGACGTCGTCGACGCCGGCCCGGTGCGGCGGATGCTCACCGGGGTCGGGGAGTTCGACCGCGTCCTCGGCGGCGGCCTCGTCGCCGGGCAGGTCTGCCTGTGCAGCGGGCCGCCGGGGTCGGGCAAGAGCACCCTGCTGCTGGCCGTGGCCGACGCGGTGGCCCGCCGCACCGAGCGCCCCGTCCTCTACGTGTCGGGTGAGGAGTCGGTCGACCAGATCGCGGTGCGGGCCCGGCGCATCGGGGCCGCCAGCCCGGGGCTGCTGCTCGCCGACGACACCGACCTCGGCACGGTGATCGGCCACATCGACGCCGCGGCCGGTCAGGGTGACGTCGCACTCGTGATCATCGACTCCGTCCAGACCATCGCCTCGGCCGACGTCGAGGGCCGGGCCGGCGGTGTCACGCAGACGATGGAGGTCGCGCAGGTCCTCACCCGCGTGGCCAAGTCGCGCGGCATCCCGATCATCCTCATCGGCCAGGTGACCAAGGACTCCACGGTCGCCGGGCCCCGCGCGCTCGAGCACATCGTCGACACCACGCTGAGCCTGGACGGCGACAAGCACACCTCGCTGCGGGTCCTGCGCACGGTGAAGAACCGCTTCGGCTCGCTCGAGGTCGCGGCCTTCGAGCAGACCGACGGCGGGCTGCACGAGGTCGTCGACCCCAGCAGCCTGTTCCGCGAGCACCGGGACGCGCCGGTGCCGGGCACCTGCGTCGCGGTGACGATCGAGGGGCACCGGGCGCTGACCGCCGAGATCCAGGCGCTGGTCGCGACGTCGAACAACCCCAACCCGCGGCGGGCGGTCTCCGGCCTGGATTCGGCCCGCACCGCCATGCTGATCGCCGTCAGCGAGCGGGCGACGAAGATCCGGCTCTACGACAAGGACGTCTTCCTCGCCACCGTCGCCGGCATGCGGGTCTCCGACCCGGCCACCGACCTCGCGGTCTGCCTGGCCGTAGTCAGCGCGGCCGTCGAGCAACCCGTCCCGATCGACCTGCTCGCGATCGGCGAGGTGGCGCTGTCCGGCGACGTCCGGCCGGTCCCGATGCTGACCGAGCGCGCGGCCGAGGCGGCCCGGCTGGGGTTCTCCCGGCTGCTCGTCCCGGCCGGCAGCCGGGGCCGGATCGACACCTCCAAGGTGCCGGCGACCCTCGTCGAGGTCGGCAACCTCACCGACGCGATCGCGGCGATGCGCCGGGCCGGGCTGAGCTCGATCCGGGAAGTTCCGCGCCCCGGTACATAGACTGTTCCCGCCGAGGCAGTGCAGGAACAGCGCAGGGAGCGACGTGGCCACGACCGAACGCGACGAGATGCTGCGCAGCGTCCTCGCGACCGTTGCCCCGGGCACCTCGCTGCGCGACGGCCTCGAACGGATCCTGCGCGGCAACACCGGCGGGCTGATCGTCGTCGGCTGGGACCGCGTCGTCGAGGGCCTGTGCACCGGCGGCTTCCCGCTCGACGTCGAGTTCTCCGCGACCCGACTGCGCGAACTGTGCAAGATGGACGGCGCCGTGGTGCTGACCTCGGACCTGCGGATCGTCCGGGCCGCCACCCACCTCATGCCCGACCCGACGATCCCGACCGAGGAGTCCGGCACCCGGCACCGGACGGCCCAGCGGGTCGCGCAGCAGACGGGCTACCCGGTCATCTCGGTGTCGCAGTCGATGCGGATCGTCAGCCTGTACATCGGCGAGGGGCGCTACGTGCTGATGAGCACCGGCGAGTTGCTCGGCCGGGCCAACCAGGCGATCGCCACCCTCGAGCGGTACAAGTCCCGGCTGGACGAGGTGTCGCACGCGCTGTCCGCGCTGGAGATCGAGGACCTCGTCACCGTGCGCGACGCGACGATCGTGTCCCAGCGGCTGGAGATGGTGCGCCGGATCGCCGACGAGGTCACCGGCCAGGTCGTCGAGCTCGGCACCGACGGCCGGCTGCTGGCCCTGCAGCTGGACGAGCTGATGGCCGGGGTCGACGCCGACCGCGAGCTCATCGCCCGCGACTACGTGCCGACCGGCCGCCGGGCCCGCACCCACGAGGCGGTGCTGCGCGACATGGCCGAGCTGTCGGCCGTCGACCTGCTCGACCTCACCCAGGTCGCGCGGGCCATGGGGCTGCCGAGCACGCCGGAGGGGCAGGAGAGCGCGGTGTCGCCGCGCGGCTACCGGCTGCTCGCCCGGGTGCCCCGGATCCCCCCGGCCATCCTCGACCGGGTCGTCGAGCACTTCGGCGGGCTGCAGAAGCTGCTGGCGGCGTCGGTCGAGGATCTCCAGGTCGTCGACGGCGTCGGCGAGACCCGGGCCCGGGCGGTCCGCGAGGGCATCTCCCGGCTGGCCGAGGTCTCGATCATCGACCGCTTCAGCTGACGCGCGCGGCCGGCCCGCCGCGGCGCGTCCTCAGCTGATCGTGAACTGCGTGGCCGTGCCGGTCCGGCCGGAGAGCACCGCGTAGAGCGTGTACGTGCCGGCCCCGACGCGCTGGCGGGTCCCGGCGCACCCGGGCTGCGACGACAGCCCCGACCACGTGATCGCCACCCGCACCGGCGTGTGCGGGGCCAGCGTGTGGAGGGACGTGCCGGGCTGGATCTTGCAGTCATGGCTCCCCCAGACCCGCGACTCGCCGTTGTAGACCTTCAGCTCGACCGCCTTGTCGGCGAGGTCCTGCACGCACGGCTGCGGCCCGTTGTTGGTGACCTGCAGCTCGACGAGCGGCTGGTCACCGACGTGGTAGCTGGTCTTGCCGACCACGGCCGCGATCCCGAGGTCCTTGACCACGCAGGCCGACGGCGGCACGGATGACGACGTGCGCGGGGTGCTCGACCGCGAGGCGGTGCTCCGCGGCGCCGTGCTGCTGGGCCGGCTCGTCGTGCTCGGCGCCGGCCGGCTCGTCTTCGGCGGGGTCGAGGTCGTCCCGCTGGCCGCGGCCGGATCCGTCCCGCCCGACGTCGCGACCTTGACCGTGATCACCAGCAGGACGAGCAGCACGATGATCGAGCCGAGCACGAACAGCCGGCGGCGCCAGTACACCGACGGCGGTTGCCGTCCCACGGGATGAAACATGTCGTCCTTACGCTAGCGGCTGGCCTGGACGGCGCGGAGGCGACGCGCGCAGGCGCGCGACGGTACCCGCCGGACCCGTCCGCGGGGCGTGCGACGATGCCGGAGATGTCCGCCGATCACGACCTCGCCGGCCCGCTGCTGGGCTGGTACGACCGGGCGGCGCGCGACCTGCCGTGGCGGGCGCCGGACGCCGGTCCCTGGGCCGTCCTGGTCAGCGAGGTGATGCTGCAGCAGACGCCGGTGGCCCGCGTCCGGCCGGCCTACGCGGCCTGGCTCGAGCGCTGGCCCACGCCGACCGCGCTGGCCGGCGACTCGCCCGGCGAGGCGGTGCGCATGTGGGGCCGGCTCGGCTACCCGCGGCGGGCGCTGCGCCTGCACGCCTGCGCGGTGGCGATCCGGGACGACCACGGCGGCGCGGTCCCGAGCGACGTCGACGTGCTGCTCGGCCTGCCCGGCGTCGGCGCCTACACCGCGCGGGCGCTGGCCGCGTTCGCGTTCGGCCAGCGGGTGCCGGTCGTCGACACCAACGTGCGCCGGGTCGTAGCCCGGGTGGTCGGCGGCGCCGGGGCGGCGGGGCCGCCGTCCGTGGCCCGCGACCACGCGGCGGTGGCCGCGCTGCTCCCGGACGAACCGGCGGTCGCGGTGCGGTTCAGCGTCGCGGTCATGGAGCTCGGCGCGCTGCTCTGCATCGCCGGCGAGCCACGCTGCGGCGAATGCCCGCTCACCGCCGCGTGCGCCTGGCGGGCGGCCGGCTACCCGCGCTACACCGGGGCCACCGTCCGTCCCCAGCGGTTCGAGGGGACCGACCGGCAGGTGCGCGGCCTGCTCATGGCCGTGCTGCGCGACGCGCCCGAGCCGGTGCCGGCCGGGCGGCTGGAGCTTGCCTGGGCCGAGCCGGTGCAGCGGCAGCGGGCGCTCGACTCGCTGGTCGTCGACGGGCTCGTCGACCCGCTGCCGGACGGGCGGTACGCGCTGCCCGGCTGAGCGTTAGGGCGCGGGCTGCAGCTGCTGGTGCGCGGTCGCCGCGACGTGGGCCAGTTGCTGCAGGGCCAGGTTGCCCTGCGCCGACATCATGATCTGGTCGTTCTGCTGCAGCCACTGGTCGATCTCGGCGAAGAGCTGCCACCCCTGGGCGACCACCTCGTCGCGGGCGCGGTGGAACTGCTCCTCGGTGCCGGCGTCGGGCTGCGTGGCGATCCAGGTGCGGCAGGCGTCGGCCAGCGAGTGCTCCCAGTCGGCGTCCCCGTAGACCGTCGAGTTCGCGATCGTCAGCACCGTCGGCAGGTTGTAGACGATCTCGTCCGGGGTCTGGGCCTGGGCGAGGTTCGAGATCGCCTCGCTGAGCAGGGTCCTCGATTGATGCAGGTGCTCGACCTGGGTGGGCGAGAGCGGGTCGAGGGCGCCCTGCGGTGCGGGACCGGTGTGCGGCAGGACCTGGGACGGGTCCAGGCTGCCCGGGATCGGCACGTCGTGGATCGGGTTGTGGATCGTCCCGCCGTGCCAGTTGCCGTCGCTGTCCCAGGTGCCCTCGACGCCCCAGTAGTCCTCGGGCAGTTGCAGGTCCGGCTGGTGGTCACCGTCGCCCATTTCGCGCCTCCTCGCCTCGCCCGCGACGGTAGGGCGGGGCGACCGCGGCGTGGATGCCCCAAGGGGCAGACCTCGATGCACACCGAGTGGTCAGTGCGGCCCCGAGTGGTCAGTCGGGCCTGACCACTCGGGGCGCAACTGACCACTCAGCTCCCGGACGGCCAGGGCACCTGCGTCGTCCGGAAGTAGTTCAACCCGGCGGCGTCGAACCGCGGGCCCTGCGCCGCGACCCGCTGGACGAAGTCGGCGAACGCCGCGCTGTCCTTGCCGCTGCGATCGGCCTTCGGCGACCAGCCGAGCTCGGCGACGGCCAGCAGCCGGGGCAGCAGGAGGTACTCGACGTCGGACATCGTCCGGGTGGTCTCGGCCCACAGCGCGCCCTCGACCCCGATGACGCTGCTGTCCGGGACGCCGGGGTACATGCCGGGGTCCCAGTTGTAGTTGACGTCGAGGTCGCAGCCCTTGCAGGCCCAGGACAGGCCGAGGCCGCTGTTGTCGTTCGGGTAGGTCTGGTCGAGGTAGGTCCGGTCAGCCGGCGCCATGACGACCTTCATGCCCTTCTGCACCGCGGCCGCGGCATCCGTGGCGCCGGGCAGCCAGGACTCGGCGATCGAGCCGGCCGGCGGGTTCGAGCCCGGCGTGGTCGCGTAGCCGTCGGCCCAGCCCATGGGCGTCTTGCCGAAGGCCCGGACGATCTGCGTCTCCTTGTTCACGAAGTCGGCGTACTGCGCGGACGTGAACGGGTGGGCCTCGTCCCCGCCGAGGTCGTAGTACGGGCTGCTCGACATCGCCGACAGCTGCCCGATGATCGCCCGGTAGATGGCCCAGGTGTTGTCGCTGTCCGGGCACATGCCGCTGTAGCCGACGTCCATGCTGTAGTTCCACACCGGTGGGGTGTGGTAGCCGCAGCTGATGTCCTGCGGGTGGCCGTTCAGCAGCTTGTTGTGGGTGTCGCCGTACTCGGACATCTCGATCGCGTTGTTGTGGCTCGGCGAGTCGACCTCGGGGATGACCTTCATGAAGTGCTCGGCCGCGTAGGCGACGACCTGCTTGTACTGGTGCTGCGTCCAGAAGCCGCCCGGGTCCATCGTCCGGCCCTGGGTGCCGACCGAGCCCTGCCCGCCGATCGCGGTCAGGCGCGGGAATCCCTTGATGACGATGCGGAAGCCCTGGTCGTCGCTCAGGTGCAGGTGCAGCTCGTTCATCTTGTACGAGGACGCGAGGTCGATGAGCTTCTTCACGTCGCCCGGCGTGCGGTAGTGCCGCGCAATGTCGATCATGACGCCGCGGTACTGGTAGCGCGGGTAGTCGGTGATGGACAGTGCCGGCATGCGCCACGGCCCGGCCTGCTGCGTGCGGGCCGCGATGCGGGCGGGGAGCAGCTGGCGGATCGTCTGGACGCCGTCGAACAGCCCCTGCGCCCGCGGTGCCACCAGCGTCACGTGGTTCGCGGTGACGCTGAGCTGGTAACCCTCCCGCCGGTGCCCGGCCCCGAGGGTGCCCGGGTCGGCGAGCACGAGCTCGATGTCCCCGCGGTGGATCGCGCCCGAGCGCACCGGCAGGGCGTAGCCGGTCGCCGGGGAGAGGCTTGCCGCGAGTTGCTCCGCCACCGCCCGGGCCCGCTTGGACGTCGCGACGATGTGCGCCCTGGCCGTCAGCTTGAAGCTTCCGCGCCCGGCGGTGACGGCGACCGGCTTCGGCACGACGGCCGGTGCGGTGGTGCTCGCCGCTGCGTCGGCCGGTGCCGCGACGGCGACGGCCAGCCCGGCCGTCGCGATGGCTGCGGCCGCCAGGCCGCCGGCGCTGCGCCTGATGGATGTCGACATGCCCTGCCCCTTCCCGCGGCGCCGGCCTCCCGGTCCGAGGCGGCGCCGAAGTGGTCTATGCCAATTCGGACAAGAAGAGGTCTACTCCAATTGAACGAATCAGACAAGAGGTGCAGTCCGTCCAAATCGCGACGGGGTCGCGGGACGGGCGCAGGCCCGTTGTTGAGTGGTCAGTCCGGACCTGAGTGGTCAGTCCTGTCTGACCACTCAGGTCGCAACTGACCACTCAATGGGACGGGACGGGACGGGACGCGGGGCGGGCGGGCCGCGTTGAGCGGGCCGCTGGCGTTGAGCGGGCCGCCCGCCTTTCCTGCTCGGGCGTCGCGGCGCGCCGTGATCAGCAACCGCAGCGCAGGAAGACCTGATCGACACCCGGCCCTCACCGCGGACGCCGCCCGGCCTGCGGGCGCGCGGGTGCCCACTCGCGCCGTAACCGGCCACTCGCACGGAAGGGACCGGAGCGAGCCCAGCGCAGAGCGAAGGCCCGGACGATTACTCGTCCGGGCCTCGCTGTTCGGGCGCGGTGTTACTCGGCGGAGATGCCGGCCGGCGGCTCGTCCAGCGCGAGCGCGGAGGGCTTGGGCTCCCCGCGGAAGCTGAACTTCTCCGGGCCGTCCTTCTTCAGCGGGTCGACCGGCTCGGTGCCGACGACCACGATCTGGCCCGGGGCCAGCTCGCCGAACAGGATCTTCTCCGACAGCGGGTCCTCGATCTCGCGCTGGATCGTGCGGCGCAGCGGTCGCGCACCCAGGACGGGGTCGTAGCCCTTCTTGGCCAGCAGCGCCTTGGCGTCGGATGTGAGCTCGAGGCCCATGTCCTTGTTGCGCATCTGCTGGTCCAGCCGGGCCGATCATCAGGTCGACGATCTTGACGATCTCGGCCTCGGTCAGCTGGTGGAACACGATGATGTCATCGATGCGGTTGAGGAACTCGGGGCGGAAGTGCTGCTTGAGCTCGTCGTTGACCTTGTTCTTCATCCGCTCGTAGCTCGACGCCTCGTCGTGCGATCCGGCGAAGCCCAGGCCGACCGCCTTCGACACGTCGCGCGTGCCCAGGTTGGTGGTCAGGATCAGGACGGTGTTCTTGAAGTCCACGACCCGGCCCTGGCCGTCGGTCAGCCGGCCGTCCTCGAGCACCTGCAGCAGCGTGTTGAAGACGTCCGGGTGGGCCTTCTCGATCTCGTCGAACAGGACCACGCTGAACGGCTTGCGACGCACCTTCTCGGTCAGCTGGCCGCCCTCGTCGTAGCCGACGTAGCCGGGAGGCGCACCGACGAGCCGCGACACCGTGTACCGGTCGTGGAACTCGGACATGTCGATCTGGATCAGCGCGTCGTCATCGCCGAAGAGGAACTCGGCCAGCGTCTTCGACAGCTCGGTCTTACCGACACCGGACGGGCCGGCGAAGATGAACGAGCCGCCGGGGCGCTTCGGGTCCTTCAGGCCGGCCCGGGTGCGCCGGATGGCCTGCGAGACGGCCTTGATCGCCTGCTCCTGGCCGATGACGCGCTTGTGCAGCTCGTCCTCCATGCGCAGCAACCGGGCGGTCTCCTCCTCGGTGAGCTTGAAGACCGGGATGCCCGTCCAGGTGGCGAGGACCTCGGCGATCTGCTCGTCGTCGACCTCGGCCACGACGTCGAGGTCGCCGGCCTTCCACTCCTGCTCGCGCTTGGCCTTCTCGGCGAGCAGCGTCTTCTCCTTGTCCCGGAGCGACGCGGCCTTCTCGAAGTCCTGCGCGTCGATCGCGGACTCCTTCTCGCGCCGGACGTCGGCGATCCGCTCGTCGAACTCGCGGAGGTCCGGCGGGGCGGTCATGCGGCGGATGCGCATGCGCGCGCCGGCCTCGTCGATGAGGTCGATCGCCTTGTCGGGCAGGAACCGGTCGCTGATGTAGCGGTCGGCGAGCCCGGCCGCCGACACCAGGGCGGCGTCGGTGATCGAGATGCGGTGATGGGCCTCGTAGCGGTCGCGCAGGCCCTTGAGGATCTCGATGGTGTGGGCCACGGTCGGCTCGCCCACCTGGATCGGCTGGAAGCGCCGCTCGAGCGCGGCGTCCTTCTCGAGGTACTTGCGGTACTCGTCCAGCGTGGTCGCGCCGATCGTCTGCAGCTCACCGCGGGCCAGCATCGGCTTGAGGATGGACGCGGCGTCGATCGCGCCCTCGGCGGCACCGGCCCCGACGAGGGTGTGGATCTCGTCGATGAACATGATGATGTCGCCGCGGGTGCGGATCTCCTTGAGCACCTTCTTCAGGCGCTCCTCGAAGTCACCGCGGTAGCGGGAACCGGCGACCAGCGAGCCGAGGTCGAGGGTGTAGAGCTGCTTGTCCTTCAGCGTCTCCGGGACCTCGCCCTTGACGATCGCCTGGGCCAGACCCTCGACGACCGCGGTCTTGCCGACGCCGGGCTCGCCGATCAGCACCGGGTTGTTCTTGGTGCGCCGGCTGAGCACCTGCATGAGGCGCTCGATCTCCTTCTCCCGGCCGATGACCGGGTCGAGCTTGCCCTCGCGGGCCGCCTGGGTGAGGTTGCGGCCGAACTGGTCGAGCACGAGGCTCGTCGACGGCGTGGCCTCCGAGGCGGTGCCGGCCGGCTCCTTGCTCTGGTAGCCGTTGAGCAGCTGGATGACCTGCTGGCGGACCTTGTTCAGGTCGGCGCCGAGCTTGACGAGTACCTGGGCGGCGACCCCCTCGCCCTCGCGGATCAGCCCGAGCAGGATGTGCTCGGTGCCGATGTAGTTGTGGCCGAGCTGGAGGGCCTCGCGCAGGCTCAGCTCGAGGACCTTCTTGGCCCGCGGCGTGAACGGGATGTGCCCGCTCGGCGCCTGCTGGCCCTGGCCGATGATCTCCTCGACCTGCTGGCGCACGGCGTCGAGGGAAATGCCGAGGGACTCGAGCGCCTTGGCGGCGACCCCTTCGCCCTCGTGGATGAGGCCGAGCAGGATGTGCTCGGTCCCGATGTAGTTGTGATTGAGCATCCGGGCTTCTTCTTGAGCCAGGACGACGACGCGACGCGCGCGGTCTGTGAACCGTTCGAACATCAGGCAGCTCCTTCCGCGCCTTCAGGACGTGCTGCTATCGACTCTAGACGGCGAGCGCCACACGAGGGGATGCCGGAGCGAACCCGGTTCGATGCCACAGCGATCAATCCAGCGCGTCCGGCGCGGTACGGACGGCGCATATCTACCCAACGACCCCGGGGCGGCAATGATGCCCCGGGGTGCCGGGCCTTCGCCCTCAGCGAACAGGGTCTGGCTTGGCTATTCTGCGGATCCCGCTATGCGCGCGACAGGAGCCACCCATGCCCGATATCGACGTAGGGCCGGTCGTCGGCGGGTCGAGCGACCTGCGGGCGTACCTCGCCGTACCCGACGGCGACGGGCCGTGGCCGGGCGTGGTCGCGATCCACGAGGCGCTCGGGCTCAACGACGTCGTGCGCCGGCAGGCCGACCGGCTGGCCGCTGCGGGCTACCTGACCCTCGCGCCCGACCTGTTCAGCGACGGCGGCGCGGCCCGCTGCCTGGTCGGCACCTTCCGGGCGATGTTCGCCGGGCGCGGCAAGCCGGTCGCCGACATCGACGCCGCCCGCGCCTACCTGGAGCAGCACGAGCAGTGCGCCGGACGGGTCGGCATCATCGGCTTCTGCATGGGCGGCGGGTTCGCGCTCGTGGCCGCCAACCGGGGCTTCGACGCGGCCTCGGCCAACTACGGCCAGCCGCCGCGACACCCGGAGACGGCGCTGGCCGGCAGCTGCCCGATCGTCGCCAGCTACGGCGGTTCGGACGTCGCACTGCCCGGCGCGGCCAAGAAGCTGACCCGGGCGCTGGAGACGCTCGGGGTCGAGCACGACGTGAAGGAGTACCCGGGCGCGGGCCACTCGTTCCTCAACGATCGCTACTTCGGACCCGGGCCGACCCACGGGCTGCAGCGCATCCTGAACGTCGGGCCGCACCCCGAGGCCGCCGCCGATGCCTGGAACCGCATCGAGGCGTTCTTCGCCCAGCACCTCGCGAGCTGACGGCACCGACGACAACGGCCCGGCTCACCGGGAGGGTGAGCCGGGCCGTCGCGGGCGGGCTTGGTCAGCCCTGCGAGTTGTAGGCCTCGAGGATGTGCGCCGGGATGCGCCCCTTCTCGCCGACCTTGTGGCCGTTCTTGCGGGCCCACTCGCGGATGGCCTGGGTCTGCTCCCGGTCGCCACGCGCTGCCCGGCCCCGGCGCGGGGAACCCGCCGGACGACCGGCCGACCGGCCGGCGCGCCGCGCATTGCCGACATAAACGGCCAGCGCGTCGCGCAATTTGGCGGCGTTCTTCGCAGACAGGTCGATCTCGTAGGTAGTGCCGTCGAGCCCGAAGGTCACCGTCTCCTCGGCCGCACCCTGGTCGATGTCATCGATCAACTGGACGATGGTTTTCTGCGCCATTGTCAACCATTCTGTGGTGGGATTAGTAACGCGACAATACCGTATTGGATGGCGCGGCGGTCAAACCTAAACCGCGCATTGCCGGGCGCGGCGCGATCAGAGTGGCTTGAGCAGTGGAAACAGGATCGTCTCGCGTATTCCCCGACCGGTAAGGATCATCACCAGCCGGTCAACGCCCATCCCCATCCCGCCGGTCGGCGGCATCCCGTATTCGAGTGCCCGCAGGAAGTCCTCGTCCAACTGCATCGCTTCCGGATCGCCCTTCGCCGCGGCCAGCGATTGCTCCTCCAGTCGGTGCCGCTGAAGGACCGGATCGACCAGTTCGGAATACGCCGGTGCAATCTCCACACCGCCGATGATGAGATCCCAGGCCTCGGCCAGGCGCGGATCGGATCGGTGCGGGCGCGCCAGTGGGCGCACGTCGGCCGGGTAATCCTTGACGAATGTCGGCTGCACGAGCGTGTGCTCGACGAGTTTCTCGAACAGTTCCAGGACGATTTCACCGGCCGACCAATCCGGCTTGAGCGAGACGGCGTGCTTGTCGGCCTGCCGGCGCAACTCGGCCGCGTCGGTGTCCGGCGTGATCGCCTCGCCCACCGCCTCGGACACGGCGCCGTGGATCGTGACGGACCGCCACTCGCCGCTGAGATCGATCTCCGTCCCGTCCAGCGCGGTGCCGTGCTCGACCCCCACCGCCGCGGCGGCATCGAGCACCAGCCGCCGCGTCAGCTCGGCCATCGTGTCGTAGTCACCGTAGGACTCGTAGGCCTCGAGCAGCGTGTATTCCGGCGAGTGACTCGAATCGACACCCTCGTTGCGAAAGGCCGGGCCGATCTCGTACACCTTCTCGATGCCGCCCACGATGCAGCGTTTGAGGTACAACTCGGTGGCGATTCGCAGTGACATGTCGAGATCAAAAGCGTTCAGGTGCGTGTGGAACGGACGGGCCGCCGCCCCGCCGTGCACAACCTGAAGAATCGGTGTTTCGACCTCGACGTAGCCGCGCTGATGGAATGTCTCCCGCAGCGAGCGCAGGACCTCGGCCCGGGCGTAAACCATTCGCCGGGCGTCGGGCCGCATGATCAGGTCGACATAGCGCTGCCGGACCCGGGTTTCGTCCGACAGCGGTTTGTGCGCGACCGGCAGCGGGCGGAGTGCTTTCGCCGAGACCCGCCAGCCATCGGCCAATATCGAAAGCTCACCGCGTTTGGACGAGATGACCTCGCCGTGCACGAACACGAGGTCGCCGAGATCGACATCGGACTTCCAGGCCGCGAGGGATTCCTCGCCGATCCGGTCCAGCGAGAGCATGACCTGCAATTCGGCGTCGCCTTCGCGCAGCATGGCAAAGCACAACTTGCCGGTATTGCGGACGAAGATGACGCGACCGGTAACGCCGGCCCGGTCGCCGGTCTCGGTCCCGGCCGGGAGGTCCGGATAAGCGGCCCGGACCTCGGCGAGCGACGTCGTGCGGGCCACGCCGACCGGGAACGGTGCGCGATCCGGGTCGCGCATCAGCCGGTCGTACTTCTCCCGGCGCACCCGGAGCTGCTCGGGCAGGTCCGCGTCGTCGTCCCCGCTGGCCCCGTTGCCGGTCGTCGTGCTGCTCATGATGCCGCCAACCCTATCGGCGGCCGTACTGACGAATGTCACCCACCATTGACGCGCGAAATGTATTCCGGGGCGGGCGGGCCTTGGGGCAGGCTGGCAGGCATGATCACCGAACTGGCGCAGCGTACGTCGACCGGCATCGGGGTGACCGGCCTGACGAAGACCTTCCGGTCCCCCACCGGGCCGGTGCCCGCGGTCCGCGGCATCGACATCACCGTCCCGGCCGGCGAGACCGTCGCGCTCCTCGGCCCGAACGGCGCCGGCAAGTCGACGACCATCGACATGCTGCTGGGGCTCCTGCGCCCCGACTCGGGCACGATCTCGGTCTTCGGCATGGCGCCCGAGCAGGCGATCGCGGCCGGCGCCGTCGGCGCGATGCTGCAGGTGGGCGGCGTCATCTCCGACCTCAACGTCCGCGAACTGCTGACGATGGTCGCCAGCCTCTACCCGAAGCCGCTCGGCGTGGACGAGGTCATCGCCCTGACCCGCATCGAGGACCTGGCCGGCCGCAAGACCACGAAGCTCTCCGGCGGGCAGACGCAGCGCCTGCGCTTCGCGATCGGGCTGGTCTCCAACCCCGAGCTGCTCGTGCTGGACGAGCCGACGGTGGCGATGGACGTCGAGGCCCGCCGGCAGTTCTGGGCGACGATGCGCGAGTTCGCGAGCCGGGGCAAGACGGTCGTCTTCGCCACCCACTACCTGGAGGAGGCCGACGACTACGCCGACCGGATCATCCTCATGGCGCAGGGCCGGGTGGTCGCGGACGGCCCGTCCACCGAGATCAAGGCCCACGTCGGGCTGCGGACGATCCGCGCCACCCTCCCGAGCGCCGACGTGGCAGCTCTCGGGGCGCTGCCCGGCGTCACCAACGTCGAGCCCCGCGGTGACGCGGTGATCCTCAACTGCGCCGATTCGGACGCCGCCCTGCGCGCCCTGCTGGCCGCCCACCCCGACGCCCGGGACATCGAGGTCACCGGCGCCGGGCTGGAAGAGGCCTTCCTGCAACTCACCGGCGACAGCACGGAGGCGGGCCGATGACCACCTACCTCAAGTACGAGCTGCTGCGCACCGTCCGGAACAAGCGCAGCTTCATCTTCTCGCTGATCTTCCCGATCATCATGTACTTCCTGCTCGCGCTGCCCAACCGCAACAACCACAACTTCGGCGCGACGGCCGGGCACCCCACGCACCTGTTCGCGCCGCAGTACTACATGCTCGGGCTGCTCGCCTTCGGCACGATGATCGCCGTCCTTTCCGGCGGCGCCCGGATCGCCGCCGAACGCGCGGTCGGGTGGAACCGGCAGCTGCGCCTCACGCCGCTGAGCGCCCGCAACTACTTCCGGGTCAAGGTGGCGACCGGTTACCTGATGGCCGCGATCGCGATCGTCCTGCTGTACGCGGCCGGCATCTCGCTCGGCGTGCGGCTGCCGTTTCGCGACTGGTGGCAGATGACGGGCCTGGTGCTGGTCGCCCTGATCCCGTTCGCGGCGCTGGGCATCGGCCTCGGCCACCTGCTCACCGTCGACTCGATGGGGCCGGCGATGGGCGGCATCACCTCGCTGTTCGCGTTCCTCGGCGGCACGTGGTTCCCGCTCACCGGCGACGGCGGGTTCGTCCAGTTCTGCAAGACGCTGCCGTCCTACTGGCTGACCAGGGCCGGGCAGGTCGGGCTCGGGGGGTCGTCCGACCCGTGGGGCGCGCGCGGGTGGGTGACGATCGCGGCCTGGTCGGTTGCGTGCGGCGCGTTCGCGATGTGGGCTTACCGGCATGACACGGCGCGGGTGTAACCGGCCTACCCTGGCGAGCGCGATGACCGACAACGAGCCGGCCGCGCCGGGATACGTCGAACCGCAGCTGGAACAGGTCGCCCGCATGTGGGGGGGCGGCTGGCGGCGGTACTTCTTCCCGGCCTTCTGGCTCGTGTACCTCGGGCAGGCGGTCAACGGGGTCAGCCGGCACGCGCACGGCGGCGGCGTGGTCGCCGGCGTCGTCATCGTCGTCGCCTTCGCCGCCTGCTACCTGATCGCGCTGCCCATGGGGTGGGGCGGGAGCAGCCAGGCGTTCTGGTACCTGTACGTGGCCGGGTTCGCGCTGACGGTGGCCGAGGCGCCGTTCGCGCACCAGGACGCGCTCGTCTTCTGCGTCTACCTCGCGGTGCTGACCGTGGCCGCGCAGCGGCGCTGGACGCCGATCATGGTCGGGGCGCTGACGCTGGCCAGCGGGCTCGCCCCGGTGGTCGTCCCGTCGTGGGGCGGGGGCTTCGACGGCGGCGCCGCGCTGACCGTCTTCCTCGTGTCGTTCGCGATGTTCGGTTTCTTCAAGATCGTCCAGTCGAACATCGCGCTCGCCGCGGCCCGGGCCGAGGTCGCCCGGCTGGCCGCGGAGAACGAGCGCTCGCGGATCGCGCGCGACCTGCACGACCTGCTCGGTCACTCGCTGACGACGATCACGGTCAAGGCCGGGCTGGCCCGCCGGCTGGCCGAGCGCGGCGACGCCGAGCGGTCGAAGACGGAGATCACCGAGGTCGAGCAGCTGTCCCGGCGGACGCTGGGCGACGTCCGGGCGGCGGTCGCCGGGCACCGGGACGTGACGCTGGCCGGCGAGCTGGCGACCTCGCGCCAGGTCCTGCGGGCGGCCGGCATCATCGCCGAGCTGCCCGGGTCGGTCGACGTCGTCGAGCCGTCGCTGTCCGAGCTGTTCGGGTGGGTGGTGCGCGAGGGGGTCACCAACGTGGTGCGGCACGCGCGGGCCGACCACTGCCGGATCGGGCTCGGGCGTGACTGGATCGAGATCGTCGACGACGGAACCGGGGCGATGGCCGGCGCCGGCAACGGGATCGGCGGGCTGCGTGAGCGCCTCGAGGCCGCTGGTGGCACGCTCACCGCGTCCGGCGGGTTCTCCGGCTTCCGGCTGCGGGCGGCCGTCCCCCTGCCGGTCGCAACGGCCGAAGAAGTGGTCGCGAGCCGCCCGTGATCCGGCTGCTGCTCGCCGACGACCAGACCCTCGTACGGACCGCGCTCGCGGCGCTGCTCGACCTCGAGGACGACTTCGAGGTCGTCGCGCAGGTCGGGCGCGGGGACGAGGTGGTGCAGGCCGCGCTCGCGGCCCGTCCCGACGTCGCCCTGCTCGACATCGAGATGCCGGGCATGGACGGGTTGGCGGCGGCCGCGGCCCTGTCGCACGAGCTGCCCCGGTGCCGGCTGATCATCCTGACGGCGTTCGGGCGGCCGGGGTACCTGCGGCGGGCGATGGAGGCGGGGGCGTCCGGGTTCGTGGTCAAGGACGCACCGGCCGAGCAGCTCGCCGACGCCGTGCGGCGGGTGGCGCGGGGCGAGCGGGTGGTCGACCCGGCGCTGGCGGCGGCCACGCTCGCGGGCGGGGCGTCGCCGCTGACCGGCCGGGAGCGCGACGTCCTGGTCGCGGCGCGCGACGGGGCCACCGTGGCCGACATCGCCGGCAAGCTGTTCCTCTCCGAGGGGACGGTGCGCAACTACCTGTCGGCGGCCATCGCGAAGACCGGGGTACGCAACCGGGTCGAGGCCGTGCGGGTGGCCGACGAGCGCGGCTGGCTCTGACCTGCCCGCCCCGTCGTTGAGTGGTCAGTTCGGGACTGAGTGGCGAGTTGTACCTGACCACTCACGTCGCAACTGACCACTCAACGAGAAGCCGTCGCTGGCACACGACCACGCGGAACGCGACCGCCGGGCGATGAGCGCTCGCGCGAGGAGCCGCCGGAGCGACGCGCCGGCGATTCAGACGTGGGGCAGGATCTCCGTCGCCACGAGCTCGAGGTGGTCGAGGTCGCCGAGGTCGAGGGTCTGCAGGTACACGCGGGTCGCGCCGACCTCGCCGAACGCGGCCAGCTTCGAGAGCACCTCGTCCGGCGTCCCGGCCAGCCCGTTCGCCCGCAGCTCGTCGACCTCGCGCCCGATCGCGGCCGCCCGCCGGGCCAGCTCGGCGTCGTCGCGGCCCACGCACAGCACCTGGGCCGCCGAGTACACCAGCGATCGCCCGGTCTCGGCCGCCGCGGCCCGCACCCGGTCGAAGACCGTCGCCGTCTGCCCGACCGAGCTGAACCCGACGTTGAACTCGTCGGCGTACCGCGCCGCCAGCGCCGCCCCGCGCTTGCGGCCGGCCCCGCCCAGGACGAGCGGCAGCGGCGACTGCACCGGCTTCGGCAGCGCCGGCGAGTCGTCCAGCGTGTAGTGCTCGCCGGCGAAGCTGTACTTCTCCCCGGCCGGCGTCGTGAGCAGCCCGCGGACGATCTCGACCTGCTCGGCGAAGCGGTCGAAGCGCTCGCCGGTCGAGTGGAACGGGATGCCGTACGCCGCGTGCTCGTCCTCGTACCAGCCGGCGCCGAGGCCGAGCTCGATCCGGCCGCCGCTCATCTGGTCGATCTGGGCGACGGAGATGGCGAGCGGCCCGGGCAGCCGGAACGTCGCCGGGCTCACGAGCGTGCCGAGGCGGATCGTCGACGTCTCCCGGGCGAGCGCGGCGAGGGTCACCCACGCGTCGGTCGGGCCCGGGAGCCCGGACGCCCCGCCCATCGCCAGGTAGTGGTCGGAGCGGAAGAACGCGTCGAAGCCGAGGTCCTCGGCCGCCCGCGCCACCCGGAGCTGGTCGTCGTAGGTGGCACCCTGCTGGGGTTCGGTGAAGATGCGAAGCTGCATATACCGAACGTATCGGGTCAGGTGTTGCGTTCGTAGATGAGGCGCAGGCCGATCAGCGTGAGCTCGGGCTCGTAGTGCGTGACGGTCTCGCTGTGGTCGATCACCAGCGTCGCCAAGCCGCCGGTGGCGATGACGTGGACGGACGCCGGGTCCTCGGGCGCGAGCACGGCCGAGAGGCGCCGCACCATGCCGTCCACCTGCCCGGCGAAGCCGTAGAGGATGCCGGACTGCAGCGACTCGACCGTGTTCTTGCCGATCGGGCTGCGCGGCGCGACGAGCTCGACCTTGCGCAGCTGGGCCGCCCGCGCCGCCAGCGCGTCCAGCGAGATCTCGATGCCCGGCGCCAGCGCGCCGCCGAGGAAGTCGCCTCGCGCGCTCACGCAGTCGAAGTTCGTCGACGTGCCGAAGTCGACGACGATGCACGGCCCGTCGACGAGGTGGTGGGCGGCGGCGGTGTTGCAGATGCGGTCGGTGCCCACCTCCTTCGGGTTGTCGGTGAGCACGCTGACGCCGGTGCGCACGCCCGGTTCGACGAGGACGGTCGGCACGGCGTCGTAGTACCGGGCGAGCATCGTGCGCAGTTCGCGCAGCACGGCCGGGACGGTCGAGCAGGCGGCGATGCCCGAGACCGGGATGTCGGCCAGCAACCCGCGGAAGGTGAGTGCCAGCTCGTCGGCGGTGTTGCGGGCGTCGGACTTGATCCGCCACGAGTGGATCATCTTGTCGCCGTCGAAGACGCCCATGACGGTGTTGGTGTTGCCGATGTCGATCGCGAGCAGCATCAGGTCGCCTCAGATGTCCATGCCGATGTCGAGGACGGGGGCCGAGTGGGTGAGCGCACCGACAGCGAGGAAGTCGACGCCGGTCTCGGCCACGGCGCGGGCGTTCTCCAGGCGGAGCCCGCCCGAGGCCTCGAGCCGCGCCCGCCCGGCCGCGTACTGCACGGCGGCGCGCATGTCGTCGAGGCTCATGTTGTCGAGCAGGACGAGATCGGCGCCGGCGTCGAGCACGTCGCGGGCCTGCTCGAGGGTGTCGACCTCGACCTCGAGCGCGATGCCCGGGAAGGTCGTCCGCACCAGCTCGAACGCCTCGACCACGCCGCCCGCAGCCACGACGTGATTGTCCTTCACGAGCGCGGCGTCCGACAGCGACATGCGGTGGTTGACGCCGCCGCCGCAGCGCACCGCGTACTTCTGCAGCGCGCGCAGGCCGGGGATCGTCTTGCGGCTGTCCCGGATCTGCGCCGACGTCCCGTCCACCGCGTCGACCCACCGGCGGGTGAGCGTGGCGACGCCGGAGAGGTGGCAAAGGAAGTTCAGCGCGGTGCGCTCGGCGGTGAGCAGCTCGCGGATGGGTCCCCGGACGATGGCCAGGACGTCGCCCGGCTCGACCCGCGCGCCGTCCTCGACGCGGTGGTCGATCTGGATGCGCCAGTCGTCGACCGCCTCGAACACCGCGCCGGCGACCGGCAGGCCGGCCACCACGCCCGCCCGCCGCGCGACCAGCTCGGCGACGCCGAACGCGTCCGGTTCGACGGTGGCGAGCGAGGTGACGTCGCCGTTCTCCCCGAGGTCCTCGGCGAGCGCGCGCTGCACGAGATCGCCGAAGTCCGGTAGCCCAGTCACGACTTCGACCCTCTCATGCCCGTTTCCGAACCCGCTGCGATGTGCTCAAGGGGGTCGAAGTCGGCGTGGAGGTGGCCGTCGGCGTCCAGGATGGTGTCGAGGTTGCCGCGCCACCGCTCGTCGTCACGCTCGGGGAAGTCGTCGCGCCAGTGCGCGCCGCGGGTCTCCTGCCGCTGCGTCGCCGCCCCGACGAGCGCGGCGGCGACGGTCAGCAGGTTCGTCGCCTCCCACGCCTCGGTGCCCGGGGTGCCGCCGTCGTGCGCGACGAGCCTCGCCAGCCCGGTCGGCCGCGGCGGCCAGGCCCGTTCTCGTCCCGCAGCACCCCGACGTCGCGCGACATGAGCGTCTGCAGCTCGGGACGGGCCGACTCGTGCAGCAGCGGGCCGGCGGGCGGCAGCGGCACCGGGTCGCCGGTCGGGGCCGCCGGGGCGTCGAGGCGGGCAACGACGGTGTCGGCGATCCGCCGGCCGAAGACGAGCCCTTCGAGCAGCGAGTTCGACGCCAGCCGGTTCGCCCCGTGGACGCCGGTGCACGCCGACTCGCCGCAGACGAAGAGGTTGGGCAGCGACGACTCGCCCCGCAGGTCCGTCCGGACACCGCCGCTGGCGTAGTGGCACGCCGGGACGACCGGGATGAGCTCGCGCACCGGGTCGATGCCCAGCGACAGCAGCGTCGCGTGGATCGTCGGGAACCGGACCCGCCACTTCTCGGCGCCGAAGTTCCGCGCGTCGAGCCACATGTGGTCGGACCCGGTGTCGAGCATCCGCCGCATGATCGCCTTGGCCACGATGTCGCGCGGGGCGAGGTCGGCGAGCTCGTGCTGCCCGGCCATGAACCGCCCGCCGGCGTCGTCGACGAGAAAGGCGCCCTCGCCCCGGACGGCCTCGCGACACGAGCGGCTGCTGCCCGCGCGAGCGGTGGCCGAGCCAGGTGACCGTCGGGTGGAACTGGACGAACTCGAGGTCGCGGACGGCCGCCCCGGCCCGCAGCGCGGCCGCGACGCCGTCACCGGTCGACACGCGCGGGTTGGTCGTCGACGCGTAGACCTGGCCGATGCCGCCGGTCGCGAGCACCACGGCCCGGGCCCGCACCGCGCCGACGCCGTCGCGCTGCCCCTCCCCCATCACGTGCAGGGTGAGCCCGGCGACGGCGCCGTCCGCGGTCCGCAGCAGGTCGAGGACGAGCGCGTGCTCGATGACCTGGACGTCGGTGGCGTCGAGGACGCGGGTGACCAGCGCACGCTCGATCTCGGCACCCGTGGCGTCGCCGCCGGCGTGCGCGATGCGGTCGCGGTGGTGGCCGCCCTCGCGGGTCAGCGACAGCTCACCGTCGTGGGACCGGTCGAAGCGGGCGCCCATCTGGGTCAGCTCGCGCACCGCGGCCGGCCCCTCGCGGACGAGCGTGCGGACGGCCGCCTCGTCGCATACACCGGCGCCGGCCACCATCGTGTCGGCGAAGTGCTCCTCGGGCGAGTCACCGGCGCCGAGCGCGGCCGCGATGCCGCCCTGCGCCCACCGGGTCGAGCCGGCGGCGAGGACGTCCTTGGTCACGAGCAGCACGCGCAGCGCCGACTGGCGGCTGATGTGCAGCGCGGTCGTGAGCCCGGCGATGCCCGACCCCACGACGACGACGTCGGTCTCGACGTCCCAGCCGGGTTCGGGGGCGGCCAGCCGCCGGGGCAGCCTCACAGCTGGAGGCCCACGTTGTCGATGAGCCGGGTCGTCCCCACCCGCGCGGCGACCAGCAACCGGGCGGCACCCTGCACCGGCGCGGCACCGAGGTCGGCGCCGCGCAGTTGCAGGTAGTCGACGACCACGCCCGGTTCGGCGGCCAGCACCGCGTCGGCCGCCGCGGTCACGGCCGCCGCGCCGCCGGCCGCCGCGGCCTGCCCGGCGAACAGGGCCCGGGACAGCGCCAGCGCGTGCGTGCGCTCGGCCGGTGACAGGTAGACGTTGCGGCTGGACAGCGCGAGGCCGTCCGGCTCGCGCACGGTCGGCACGCCGGCCACCGCGACGCCGAGGTCGAGGTCGGCGGCCATCCGCCGGATCAGCGCGAGCTGCTGGTAGTCCTTCTCGCCGAAGAAGCCGACCGCGGGCCGGATGAGGCTGAAGAACTTGGCGACGACGGTGAGCACGCCAGCGAAGTGGGTCGGCCGGGACGCGCCTTCGAGGATGCTGCCGAGCTGCGCCCGGGTGCACGCTCACCTCGGCCGGCCCGCCCGGATAGACGTCGGCGACGCCCGGCGCCCACACCGCGTCGGCGCCGACCTTCTCGCACAGCGCGAGGTCGTCCTCGAGAGTGCGGGGGTAGGTGGCGAGGTCCTCGGTCGGGCCGAACTGCATCGGGTTGACGAAGATCGTGACGAGGACGGACTCGCAGGTGGTGCGGGCGGCCGCGATCAGCGCCGCGTGCCCGGCGTGCATGCGCCCCCATCGTGGGGACGAGCCCGACCGGGCCGGGAGGCCGTCCAGCACGCGGCGATCAGGTCGGCGCGGGAGCGGGCGAGCCGTCACGGTGTCTCCAGCACGGCGAGCAGGGCGGCGATCTGGTCCGCGGTGAGCCGGCCGGCGGCCTGGGCCCGCTCGCCGTCCGCCGCGCCATCGCGCGTAGGACGGCAGCACGTCCGGGGCGGCACGGCGCAGCGTGGCGACGTGCGCGGCGACCGTCGCGACGTCGCCGCGCGACACCGGGCCGGTCAGCGCGGCGTCCCCGAGGCGCAGGACGTTGTCCAGCGACGCGCTCAGCAGCGGCGCGACCAGCCGGGCCGGCTCGGCCACGCCGGCACCGGCGAGCACCCCGAGCGCGTCGTTCACGAGGGTCACCAGATGGTTGGACGCGATGGTGAGTGACGCGTGGTAGAGCGGCCGCGCCGGCTCCGGCACCCACACCGGCTCGCCGCCCATCTCGACCACCAGCGACTCGGCGACCGGCCGCAGCTCATCCAGCGCGGTGACGCCCCACGTGGCGCCGGAGAGCCGGTCGAGATCCTCGGGCCGCCCGGCGAAGGTCATCACCGGGTGCAGCGCGAGCGCCAGCACGCCGCGGGCCGCGGCCGGGTCGAGCACGCCGATGCCCTGCGCGCCGGACGTGTGGGCCACGAGCTGGCCGGGATGCCACGCACCGGTGTCGGCCAGCCCGGCGACGAGCGGGCGCAGCACGTCGTCGGGCACGGCGAGCAGGACGAGGTCGGCCGCCGCCACCGTCTCGTTGGCCGGCAGCACGCGCACGCCCGGGAACAGCCGTTCGGCCCGGCGGCGGGACTCGCCGGACACGCCGCTGACGGCCACCACCTCGTGCCCGGCCCGGCCGAGGGCGACACCCAGGTGGCTGCCCACCCGGCCCACGCCGACCACTCCGACACGCAGCCGGGCCGGTCGGGGATGGTCAACAGCGGGTCCTTGCGACGGGGGTCGAGCAGTTCGCCCGCGAGCCTACTGCCGGTCGATCGACCGCTCGGGCGAGCCGGTAGTTTCGGGGACTGTGAGCGAGCCTGCGAGCCCGGGTGGAGGAGCGCGCGTGACCGACCTGCAAGCGCGGGTGGCCCAGAGTGCCGACACCGCCGACCTGCATGCCCCCGTCCCCACGCTGCTGCTCGAGCTGCAGACCTTGCTGGGCGCGCTGAGCGCCACCGTCACCAACAGCACCGGTCGCGGCCGCCGGCCGTTCCGGCCCGAGCGCGACTGGTCGAACCGGCTCGGCGAACTCGCGTACGGCGTCTACCTGCTCGCCGACCAGACGGGCGTCGACGTCGCCGAGGCGGTCGAGCTGACCGCACAGCACCTCGAGCTGCGGGGCCAGCAGGCCAAGGCGCAGAGCGAGCACGGCTGGCCGTTCGAGGGATGAAGACCCTCATCACCGGCGCGAGCTCCGGCCTCGGCGCCGAGATGGCCCGGCAGTTCGCGGCGCTGGGCCACGACCTCGCGCTGTGCGCGCGCCGCGTCGAGCGGCTCGAGGAGCTGCAGAGCGAGATCCTCGCCACGCACCCCGACCGCACGGTCCTCGTCCGGGCCCTGGACGTCGACGACCACGAGTCGGTCTTCCGGGTCGTCCGCGAGGTGAACGAGGAACTCGGCGGCCTCGACCGGGTGATCGTCAACGCCGGCATCGGCAAGGGCGCACCGATCGGCACCGGCCGGTTCGACGCCAACCGGCAGACGATCACGACGAACCTGATCTCGGCGCTGGCCCAGTGCGAGGCGGCGATGGAGATCTTCCGCGCCGCCGGCCGCGGGCACCTCGTGGTCATCTCGTCGATGTCGGCGCTGCGCGGGATGCCGAAGTCGATGACCGCCTACGCCGCCTCGAAGGCCGGCATCGCGTCGATCGCCGAAGGCCTGCGGGCCGAGCTGATCGGCACCGGAATCGACGTCACGACGCTCTTCCCGGGCTACATCCGCTCGGAGATGAACGAGAAGGTCGCGCAGCGGACGCCACTGATGTCGAGCACCGAGGACGGCGTGCGCGCGATGGTCCGGGCGATCGAGCGGCGGGCGGCCGAGGCCACCGTCCCGCCCTGGCCGTGGCGGCCGATCGGGGCCGTCCTTCGGCACGCGCCGCTGGGCGTCGTCCGGCGATTTGCCTGACCCGTGCGGGTTCACCGCGCGGCCGGGTGAGCGAGGTCACCGGCGCGGCTTGGCATGTCGGTGAGACGGGTCGTAAATGGTTGGGAATCCCTTGCTAGACAAGGGATGTGACGCGAATGCACCTACTTCGAGCCGACGCTCGCCGGGCCTGTGCGCCCGGCGTGGACCGTCCGGCTTCGCGGCGTGCCCGCGCCACCGCGCCGCTGGTCCTCGCGCCGGTCTTCATCGCCGTGACGGCGGTGGCCGGTATGGCGCTGGGCCTGCCGAGCGCGTTCGTCCTCGGCCTGACCGTGCTCGTCGCCGTGGCCGGCGCGGTCATCGCCCACCGGACGGTCGCCAGCGTCCTGGCCGGCGCCGTCCTGCTACTCGCCCGCCCGTTCGCGCCGGGTGACCGGCTGCGGGTGTACGTGCCCGAACTGGGCGGCGTCGCCGAGGCCGTCCTGCTGCGGATCGGCCTGGTCACCACGACGCTCTGCACCGGGTCGGGCGTGCTCGTCGTCGCGAATCACCAGCTGCTGCGGGTGCCGCCGGCCGGCGAGGCCGAGCCGGCCTGAGTCGCTGGCGTTCGCGCCGAGTTCTCGCTTCGGACAGAAACAATCATGCGGGCTTGATTCTTCTCACCCGGCGTGCCAGGCTCGCCGGGTGACTGACGTCGACGGCGTGCTCGCGGACCTGTTCGCCGAAGGCGCCGAACTGGACGCGCTCGTCGCCCCACTCGCCGCCGCCGACTGGCAGCGCGAGACCCTCGCCCCCGGTTGGACGATCGCGCACCAGATCGGCCACCTCGCCTGGACCGACGACATCGCGACCCTGGCCGCGACCGACGCCGCCGGTTTCGATGCGGCGGTGCAGGCCGCGCTCGCCGACGGCCGGTTCGACACCTACGTCGACCGGGCGGCCGAGCAGTGGTCGGCCCGGACCGACCTGCTCTCGGTGTGGCGCAGCGGGCGCGCGGCACTCGCCGACGCGCTGCGGGCCGTCCCGGCCGGCACCAAGGTGCCGTGGTTCGGGCCGCCGATGAGCGCCACCTCGATGGCCACGGCCCGGCTGATGGAGACCTGGGCGCACGGGCAGGACGTCGCCGACACCCTCGGTGTCGAGCGGCCGGTCACCGACCGGATCCGGCACGTCGCGCACATCGGCATCCGGGCCCGGGACTTCGCGTACCGGGTTCGCGATCTCGAGCCGCCGGCCGGCGCCGTTCCGCGTCGAGCTGACCGCACCATCCGGTGAGGTATGGACCTGGGGACCCGAAGGACGCGGCCCAGCACGTCACCGGACCGGCGCTCGACTTCTGCCTGCTGGTGACCCAGCGGCGGCACCGCGACGATCTCGCGCTGGTGGCCGAGGGCGCCGACGCCGACGGGTGGCTCGATATCGCGCAGGCGTTCGCCGGTCCGCCCGGCGAGGGGCGCAAGCCGGGGCAATTCTCGTGACCGTCCCCCTGCATCGAGTGGTCAGTTTCGCCCTGAGTGGTCAGTTGCAACTGACCACTCAGGGCCGAACTGACCACTCAACCGGGAGACAGCGGTGACGCGCCCCCTCAAGATCGCAAATGCGTCCGGGTTCTACGGCGACCGCGCGTCGGCGATGCACGAGCAGCTGACCGGCGGCGAGATCGACGTCCTCACCGGCGACTACCTCGCCGAGCTCACGATGCTGATCCTCGGCCGCGACCGGTTGAAGGACGCGAGCACCGGCTACGCCAAGACGTTCCTGCGCCAGCTCGAGTCGACCCTCGGCCTGGCGCTGGAGAAGGGCGTCAAGATCGTCGCCAACGCCGGCGGGCTCAACCCGGCCGGCCTCGCGGCCGCGGTCCGCGGGCTCGCCGGACAACCTCGGCCTGGACGTGCGCGGTCGCGCACGTCGAGGGCGACGACCTGCGCCCGCGGGCGGCCGAGCTCGGGCTCGGCGAGCCGCTGGCCGCGAACGCCTACCTCGGCGCGTGGGGCATCGCCGACTGCCTGCGCCTCCGGCGCCGACGTCGTCGTCACCGGCCGCGTCACCGACGCCTCGCTGGTGGTCGGCCCGGCCGCCGCGCACTTCGGCTGGTCCCGCACGTCCTACGACGAGCTCGCCGGGGCCGTGGTCGCCGGGCACGTCATCGAGTGCGGGCCGCAGGCGACGGGTGGCAACTACGCGTTCTTCCGCGAGCTGCCGTCGTACGACCGGCCGCTCGGCTTCCCGATCGCCGAGGTGTTCGCCGACGGCTCGGCGGTGATCACCAAGCATCCGGGGACGGGCGGCGCGGTCACCGTCGGCACTGTCACCGCCCAGCTGCTCTACGAGATCGGCGGCGCGCGCTACGCCGGTCCCGACGTCACCGCCCGCTTCGACACGATCGAGCTGGCCGAGGACGGGCCGGACCGGGTGCGGATCAGCGGGGTGCGCGGCGAGGCGCCACCGCCGACGCTCAAGGTCGGGCTCAACACGCTCGGCGGCTTCCGCAACGAGGTGACCTTCGTCCTCACCGGGCTCGACATCGAGGCCAAGGCGGCGCTGGTGCAGTCCCAGCTCGCCGGGCTGGATGCGACATGGACGCTCGCCCGCACCGATCACCCGGACGCCGACGTGCAGGAGGAGGCGGCCGCGCTGCTGCACTGCGTGGTGCGCGGGTCCGACCCGAAGGCGCTCGGCCGGGCGTTCTCGGGCGCGGCGATCGAGCTGGCCCTGGCGTCCTACCCGGGCTTCCACGTGACCGCCCCGCCCGGCGACGCGTCGCCGTACGGAGTGTTCACGGCGGCGTTCGTCCCGGCCGCGGCGGTGCCGCACGTCGCCGTGCACGACGACGGGACGCGGGTCGACATCGCGCCGGCCGCCCGAAACGCGTCCGCTGGAGCCGGTCCCCGAACCACGGCCTGCAGACGTCGGGCGGCGCCCCCACCCGTCGGGTACCGCTCGGCACGGTCGTCGGCGCCCGGAGCGGCGACAAGGGTGGCTCGGCGAATGTCGGCGTGTGGACGCGCTCGGACGAGGCGTTCGAGTGGCTGCTCGGCTTCCTCGACATCGGCGAGTTCCGGCGACTGCTGCCCGAGACGGCGGCGTTGCCGGTGACGCGGCACGTGCTGCCCAACCTGCGGGCGCTCAACTTCGTCGTCGAGGGCATCCTCGGCGAGGGCGTCGCGTCGAACGCGCGGCACGACCCGCAGGCCAAGGCGATCGGGGAGTGGCTGCGTTCGCGCGTCGTCGAGATCCCGGAGTCGCTCCTGTGAACGCCTTCGAGACGCCCGAGCGGCGCGCGCTGCGCGAGACCGTCCGCGCGTTCGTGCAGCGCGACGTCCTCCCCTACCAGGACCAGTGGGAGGCCGACGGGGAGCTGCCCCGGTCGCTGCACGAGCGCGCGGCGGCCGCCGGGCTGATCGGGCTCGCGTACCCGGGGTCGGCCGGCGGCGGGGACGGCGACGCCGTCGACGCGCTCGTCCTGGCCGAGGAGTTCCACTACGCCGGCGGCAGCAGCGGCGTGTTCGCGTCGCTGTTCACGTCCGGCATCTCGCTGCCGCACCTGGTGGCCGCCGGCGACCGAGACCAGATCGAGCGCTGGGTGCGGCCGACGATCGAGGGGCGGCTCATCGGCTCGCTCGCGATCACCGAACCCGACGGCGGTTCGGACGTCGCCGGCATCCGTACATCGGCCAAGCGGGACGGCGACGACTACGTCGTCAACGGGGCCAAGACCTACATCACCTCCGGCGTGCGGGCCGACTTCGTGGTCACCGCGGTGCGCACGGGCGACGCCGGCGCCCGCGGCATCTCGTTGCTGGTCGTCGAGAAGGGCACGCCCGGGTTCACCGTCGCGCGCAAGCTGGCGAAGATGGGCTGGCTGGCGTCCGACACGGCCGAGCTGTCGTACTCGGACGTCCGCGTCCCCGTCACCAACTTGGTCGGCGCGGAGAACAGCGGCTTCGTACAGATCGCGCAGAACTTCGTCGCCGAGCGGATCGGGCTCGCGGTGCAGTCCTACGCCTGCGGCCAGCGGGCGCTGGACGTCACCGTCGAGTGGTGCCGGATGCGCGAGACGTTCGGCCGGCCGCTGATCTCGCGCCAGCCGGTGCAGAACACGCTGGCCGAGATGGCGCGGCGGCTCGAGGTGGCGCGGGTGTACACGCGGTCGGTGGCGGCGCGGGCCGCGGAGGGGAGCTTGCGACCCGACCATGTTGCGGCGGCGAGTCCTGACCTGATTCGCGAGGCGTGCTTCGCGAAGAACACCGCGGTCGAGGCGGGGATGTGGGCGGTCGACCAGGCCGTGCAATTGCACGGCGGGATGGGGTACATGCGGGAGTCCGAGGTCGAGCGGCAGTACCGGGACATGCGGATCATGGGCATCGGCGGCGGCACCAACGAGATCCTGACCGGGCTCGCCGCCAAGACGCTGGGCTACACGTCATGACCGTTCTCCCCGCGACCGAGAGGGGGGACGGCGGTGACGGTTCTCAAGACGAGCGTCGATCCGTCCGCCCCCGAGTACCTCGCCAACCGGGCGGCGCTGCTCGAGCAGATCGCCGCGGTGGACGTCGAGCACGCGAAGGCGGTGGCCGGCGGCGGCGAGAAGTACGTCGGCCGGCACCACGCCCGCGGCAAGCTGCTCGCCCGCGAGCGCATCGAGCTGCTCCTCGACCCGGGCTCGCCCTTCCTCGAGCTCTCCCCGCTCGCCGCGTGGGGCACCGACTACACCGTCGGCGCATCGGTCGTCAGCGGCATCGGCGTCGTCGAGGGCGTCGAGTGCCTGATCAGCGGGTCCGACCCGACGATCCGGGGCGGCGCGTCCAACCCGTAGACGCTGAAGAAGACGCTGCGCGCCAACGAGATCGCGCTGCAGAACCGGCTGCCGGTGATCGGGCTGACCGAGTCCGGCGGCGCCGACCTGCCGACCCAGAAGGACATCTTCATCCCCGGCGGCCAGATGTTCCGCGACCTCACCCAGCTGTCCGCCGCCGGCATCCCGTCGATCTCGCTGGTCTTCGGCAACTCGACCGCGGGCGGCGCGTACATCCCCGGCATGAGCGACTTCGTCGTGATGATCAAGGAGCGCTCGAAGGTCTTCCTCGCCGGCCCGCCGCTGGTGAAGATGGCGACGGGCGAGGAGTCCGACGACGAGTCGCTCGGCGGCGCCGACATGCACGCGCGGCAGTCCGGGCTGGCCGACTACTTCGCGGTGGACGAGCAGGACGCGATCCGCATCGGCCGGCAGATCGTCGCGCCGGCTGAACTGGCGCAAGCAGGGTCCGGCGCCGAAGCCGGACGTCGTCGCCCCGCGTCCACGACGCCGAGGACCTGCTCGGCATCGTCCCGACCGACCTCAAGGTGCCCTTCGACCCGCGCGAGGTGATCGCCCGGATCGTCGACGGCTCGGACTTCGACGAGTTCAAGCCGCTCTACGGATCATCGCTGGTCACCGGCTGGGCGTCCTTGCACGGCTACCCGATCGGCATCCTCGCCAACGCCCGCGGCGTGCTGTTCAGCGAGGAGGCGCAGAAGGCGGCGCAGTTCATCCAGCTGGCCAACCGGGCCGACACGCCGCTGCTGTTCCTGCAGAACACGACCGGCTACATGGTCGGCGAGGAGTACGAGCGGCGCGGCATCATCAAGCACGGCGCGCAGATGATCAACGCGGTGTCGAACTCGAAGGTGCCGCACCTGACGGTGACGATGGGCGCGTCGTACGGTGCCGGCAACTACGGCATGTGCGGACGCGCCTACGGGCCGCGGTTCCTGTTCACCTGGCCGAACGCGAAGTCGGCGGTGATGGGGCCCGCCCAGCTGGCCGGGGTGATGTCGATCGTCGCCCGGCAGGCCGCCGAGGCCCGGGGCCAGGAGTACGACGAGGCCGGGGCCGCGCAGATGCGAGCCTACGTCGAGGCCCAGATCGAGGAGCAGTCGCTGGCGCCGTTCCTGTCCGGGATGCTCTACGACGACGGCATCATCGACCCCCGCGACACCCGGACGGTGCTCGGCATCGCGCTCTCGGCCGTCCACAACGGCCCGGTCGAGGGCGCCACGGGCTACGGGGTGTTCCGCTTATGACTCCCGCGCGATTGCTCGTATCGAGGGGGGAGCCTCCATGATGACGAGTGTGCTCGTAGCCAACCGCGGCGAGATCGCGCGCCGGGTCTTCCGCACCTGCCGCGCCCTCGGGCTCGGCACCGTCGCCGTCTTCTCCGACCCGGACGCGGGCTCGCCGCACGTCGCGCGAGGCCGACGCCGCCGTCCGCCTGCCCGGCGCGGCGCCGGCCGACACCTACCTGCGGGCCGACCTGCTCATCGACGCGGCGCAGCGCGCCGGCGCCGACGCGGTCCACCCCGGCTACGGGTTCCTCTCCGAGAACGCCGCCTTCGCCCGGGCCGTCATCGAGGCCGGCCTCACCTGGATCGGCCCGCCGCCGGACGCCATCGACAGCATGGGCAGCAAGATCGAGTCCAAGAAGCTGATGGCCGCGGCCGGCGTGCCCGTCCTCGACGAGCTCGACCCGGCGACCGTCACGGCCGACGACCTCCCCGTGCTGATCAAGGCGTCCGCGGGCGGCGGCGGCCGGGGCATGCGCATCGTCCGCGACCTCGCCGAGCTGCCGCACGAGGTCGAGGCGGCCCGGGCCGAGGCGGCCGGCGCGTTCGGCGACCCGACGGTCTTCTGCGAGCCCTATCTCGCCACCGGTCGGCACATCGAGGTGCAGGTCATGGCCGACCCGCACGGCACCGTCTGGGCCGTCGGCGAGCGCGAGTGCTCGATCCAGCGCCGGCACCAGAAGGTCGTCGAGGAGGCACCGTCGCCGCTCGTCGAGCGCCTCGCCGGATGCGCGAGGCAGCTCTTCGACGCCGCCCGCGCCGCCGCCCGGGCGATCGGCTACACCGGCGCCGGGACGGTGGAGTTCCTCGCCGACGACGACGGACGGTTCTTCTTCCTGGAGATGAACACACGCCTGCAGGTCGAGCACCCGGTCACCGAGTGCACCACCGGCCTCGACCTCGTCGCCCTGCAGCTCGCCGTTGCCGCGGCGGCCTGCCCTCGACCCGGAGCCGCCGCGAGTCGCACGGCCACGCGATCGAGGTCCGCCTCTATGCCGAGGATCCGGCGGCCGGCTGGCAGCCGCAGTGCGGCACCCTGCACCGCATCGAGATCCCGGGCGTCGCGTCGAGTTCGGCCTCCGCGCCGGCGCGGCCGGGCTCCGGCTCGACAGCGGCGTCGAGGACGGCTCGGTGGTCGGGATCCACTACGACCCGATGCTCGCGAAGGTCATCGCCTGGGCCCCGACCCGCGACGCAGGCCGCCACCGCGCTGGCCGCGGCCCTCGCCCGCGCCCGGGTCCACGGCGTCGTCACCAACCGCGACCTGCTGGTGAACGTCCTGCGGCACCCGGCCTTCCTCGCCGGCGAGACCGACACCGCGTTCTTCGACCGGCACGGCCTCGACACCCTCGCCGCCCGCTGACCGGCGCCGACGACGGCCTCTCCGCCCTCGCCGCCGCTCTCGCGATCGACGCCGCCGAGCGCGGTGCAGCGTCCGTGCTGCGGGCGATCCCGTCCGGCTGGCGCAACGTCGTCAGCCAGCCGCAGCGGGTCTCGTTCGAGGGGCACGCCGTCGACTACCGCCGCACCCGGGACGGGCTGGTCGCGCCCGGCTTCGACGGCGTCGCGCTCGTCGACGCCACCGCCGACCGGGTCGTGCTCGACGTCGACGGTGTGCGGCGCACGTTCTGGCGTCGTCGATCGTCGGGGCGGACGTCTTCGTCGACTCGTCGCTCGGCGCGGTCCGGCTGCGGCGCGTCCCCCGCTTCGTCGACCCGGCCGAGCAGGTAGCCGCCGGCTCGCTGCTCGCGCCGATGCCCGGGTCGATCGTGCGCATCGCGGTCGGCCGTCGGCGACACGCGTCCGGGCCGGGGACGCCGTCCTCTGGCTCGAGGCGATGAAGATGCAGCACCGGATCAACGCGCCCGGCCGACGGTGTCGTCGCCGAGTTGCCGGTCGTCCGAAGGGCAGCAGATCGATGTCGGCGCCGTCCTGGCCGTAGTGACCGAAGCGAAGGATTGACGCATGGACTTCAGCGAGACCGAGGAGCAGCAGGCGCTGCGCAAGGCGGCCGCCGAACTCGGCCGCCGCTACGGCCACGACTACACCGCGCCCCGCGCCCGGGCCCGCGAGCCGCTGACCGAGCTGTGGGCCGAGGCCGGCAAGAGCGGGTTCATCGGCGTGAACCTGCCCGAGGAGTTCGGCGGCGGCGGGGCCGGCATGTCCGAGCTGGCGATCGTCGGCGAGGAGCTCAACGCGGCCGGTTGCGGCCTGCTGATGATGGTCGTCTCCCCGGCGATCAACGGCACGATCATCGGCCGGTTCGGCACGCGACGAGCAGAAGCAGCGCTGGCTGCCGGGCATCGCGTCGGGCGAGACGATCATGGCCTTCGGCATCACCGAGCCCGACGCCGGCTCCAACTCGCACAACATCACCACGACCGCCCGGCGCGACGGCGCCGACTGGGTCCTCAGCGGCCGCAAGATCTACGTCTCCGGCGTCGACCACGCGCAGGCGATCCTCATCGTCGCCCGGACCGAGGACGCGAAGACCGGGCGGCTCAAGCCGGCCCTGTTCGCCTTCCCGACCGACACCCCCGGCTTCGAGTACAAGGCGATCGACATGGACGTCGTGATGCCGGACAAGCAGTTCCTGCTCTTCCTCGACGACGTCCGGCTGCCGGCCGACGCGCTGATCGGCGACGAGGACGCCGCGCTCGCCCAGCTGTTCGCCGGCCTGAACCCGGAGCGGATCATGGCCGCCTCCGGCTCGGTCGGCATGGGCCGGTACGCGCTCGACACGCGCGGTCAAGTACGCGAACGAGCGGGAGGTGTGGGGCAAGCCGATCGGAACGCCACCAGGGCCTCTCCCACCCGCTCGCCAAGGCCAAGGTCGAGCTCGAGCTGGCCAAGCTGATGATGCAGAAGGCGGCGTCCCTCTACGACAGCGGCGACGACATGGCGGCAGGCGAGTCGGCCAACATGGCGAAGTACGCGGCGGCCGAGGCGAGCATCGCCTGCGTCGACCAGGCCGTGCAGACCCTCGGCGGCAACGGCCTCGCGCACGAGTACGGGCTCGGCGAACCTGCTCATCGGCGCGCGGGTCGCCCGGATCGCGCCGGTCAGCCGGGAGATGATCCTCAACTTCGTGGCTCAGTTCAGCCTCGGCCTGCCGAAGTCGTACTGACATGGCCGTCGTCCACTACGCGGTCGACCGCGCGATCGCGACCGTCACCCTCGACTCCCCGAGCAACCGCAACGCGCTGTCGGCGCAGCTGGTCGGCGAGCTGTCGGCGCACCTCGCGGCGGCGGCGGCCGACGACGGCGGTGCGGGCGATCGTCCTCACCCACACCGGGACGGTCTTCTGCGCCGGCGCCGACCTCAAGGAGCAGGCGGCCGAGGGCGGCCCGGAAGAGGGCACCCGGCGGATGCTCGCACTGCTGCGGACGATCGTCGAGCTGCCCAAGCCGGTCGTCGCCCGGATCGACGGCGCGGTGCGGGCCGGTGGGCTCGGCATCGTCGGCGCGTGCGATCTCGCCGTTGCGCGAGCGGGCGGGCGACCTTCGCGTTCACCGAGGTCCGGCTGGGCCTCGCACCGGCGATCATCTCGCTCACCACGCTGGGCCGGATGACCGAGCGGGCGGCCAGCCGCTACTACCTCACCGGCGAGACCTTCGGCGCGCCGGAGGCGGCCGGCTGCGGCCTGATCACGGCGGCGGCCGACGACAACCTCGACGCCGTGCTGGGCGCTATCGTCGACGCGCTGCGCAGCTGCTCGCCGCAGGGGCTGGCCGAGACCAAGCCGCTGACCACCCGGCGCGCGCGGGCCGCGTTCGCGGCGAGCGCCGACGAGGTACAGGCGCTGTCGGCCCGGCTCTTCGAGCTCCGAGGAGGCGCGGGAGGGCATGCTCGCGTTCCTGCAGAAACGGCCGCCCCGCTGGGCCGCCGGGGCATGACCACGACGGAGGCCCGCGAACCGCAGCAGGACCGCTCGCGGGCCACCCGGGCACGCCTGCTGGAGGCGGCGATCACCTGCCTGGCCGAGCTCGGCTGGAGCGCCAGCACCGTCGCCGTCGTCGCCGAACATGCCGGGGTGTCCCGGGGCGCGGCCCAGCACCACTTCCCGACCCGGGAGGCGCTGTTCACCGCCGCGCTCGAGCAGATGACGCGCGAGCGGGGCGAGCAGCTGCGCCGCGAGGTGGCCGAGCGGCCGGCGCTCGACACCGCCGCGATCGTCACCCTCGTCTTCGATCTCTTCACCGGAACCCTCTTCCGGGCCGCGCTGATGCTGTGGGTGGCCGCGGCCTCCGAGCCGCAGCTGCGGGACCAGATCGTGCCGCTCGAGGCGCGGATCGGCCGCGAGATCCACCACGTCGTCGTCGACCTGCTCGGCATGGACGAGCAGGTGCCTGGTGTCCGGGAGACCGTGCAGGCCACCCTCGACCTCGCCCGCGGGCTGGGGCTGGCCAACCTGCTCACCGACGACAGTGCCCGGCGGGCCGGCATCGCCCGGCAGTGGGCGGCGATGCTGGACGCCGGCCTGCGCTGAAGGTTGCGGCTCGGCCGCGGCTTGCGGTCCGGCGATCATGTTGCGGGACGTGCGCTGGTGCCGATGTCCAGCAACAGTGTCGGTCAGCACCGGTCGGCGGGCCTCCGCCGCAGCTTGCGGTCCGAGATCACCAGATCAACCCGGCTCGGGTGGCAATGCTGGACCGCAAGCGAGGGTCGGGACGTCGGCGGTGGCCGATGCGCGGCAACCGCGTCGGTCAGCGCCGCGCGCCCTCCCGTGCGAGCAGCCGGGCCAGCAGCTCGTCACCGTCGTCGGGGGCGCGGCGGCGTCCGGCCTCCTCCTCGGCCGAGCGTGAGTGACGGCCCGGGGCGGGTGCGGCCTCCTCGCCCCGCCGGCGCCGGCCGGTGTATTTCGGCTCGTCCTCGATCGGGTCGAGTTCGAAGTCGGTGAACGGTCGCAGCCGCGGCAGGGAGGCGAAGTCGTCGACCGGCGGCGCAGCCGGTTGCTGAGGGGTTTCGGCGGCCGGCGCGGCCGGCGCGACCGGCGCGACCGGCGGGTCGGGCCGGACGGGCGCCGCTGGCGGCGCAGCCGGGGCCGGGGCGACCGGCGGCGGGGTCGGGGCGGCGGGCGGCTCGGGCGACGCCACCCGCGGCGCGGCTGGGATGTCGATCTTCGGGATCCCGGCCGTGTGCACGACCGGGCTCGGCGGCGGAACCGGCGCGGGCGCTGAGGCCGCCGGAGTCGGTGCCGGAGCAGCCGGCGGCGGCGTCTCCGGCATCCGGATCGGCATCGTCCGCTCGGAGGAGGAGAAGACGGCCGGGCGCGGCGACACCGGCTCGCGCCGGGGCGCCGGTTCGGGCTCGGTCGGCAAACGAAGCTCGGGCTCGGGCTCCACCCGCCGAAACTCGGCCTCGGGCTCCACCCGCCGGGGCGCCGGCTCGGGCTCCACGCGCTGCCGGGCCGGCTGCACGTCCGCCTCGACCTCGGCCGTCTGCCGGCTGACCGGCCGGATCCGGGCCGGCTCGACGATGTGCCGCACCGTCTCGGTCGTGCGGGAACGGGTCGCCGGGAACTCGGCCGAATCCTGCGCCGCGGCGTACTTGAGCTGGCGGACCTCGTCGTGCAGCGCCTCGAGATCCGAACCGATCACCCGGGTCGTCTCGATGTGCTCCAGCCGGAGCTGACCGCCCACCTTCTCCAGCAGCTCGCTGCGCAGCTGGGCGATCTCCGACCGGAGGGTGGAGACCTCGCGGGCGACCGAGGCGTGGATCTCCCGGCGGAGCAGCCGCTCGAGCCGCTCCTCGTGCTCGCGCCGGCTCGCGGCCTCCTCGGCCCGCTCCAGCTCGCTGGTCCGCGAGCGCAGCTCGACGGCCGACCCGGGCTGGGCGGCCATCTGGACCGGCGGCACCTCATCCAGCGGATGGGCCAGCCGGCGGCTGCCGAACAGCGCGAAGGCCCCGATGAGCAGGGCCCAGAACTCGGCCAGTGCGCCCAGCTCGGTGCGCTTCTGCGCGGTGCTGGTGACGATCAGCCAGAGCCCTACGGCCCCCAGGCCGATGGCGAGCGCGAGCCCGATCCCACGCAGGACCACGCCACGCGTCATCGGTGGGCGGTCGGGGCGGGGCACCCGACCAGGATAGTCACCGCCCGTGCTCGAATCGGACCGTCCCGCTAAACCTCTCGAGACTCCCGGCGATCCCGGCCGGGATCGATGCCGGCCCGTTCCAGCAGAAGGCCCGCGGCGACGAGCAGCACGGCCGCCGCGAGCAGGAGCCCGCCGACCTTGGCGTCGTGGGCAGCCGCCCGAACCATGTTGGCGTCCGGCAGCAACCGGGCCAGCAGGCCGATCCCGGCGCCGACCACGCCGGCCCCGACCAGGGACGACGCCTTGCCGAGGGCCACGCAGCGGGCGATGACGATGGCCGCCATCGGCCGGGCGTGCGGGTCGTGCCGGACGGCCGCGCGCACCCGCCGAGCCGCGACCAGCTCGGCGACCGCGAGCGCGGCGATCGGCACGGGCACCGGCCACTGCAGCGCGGGCAGGGAGCTGTAGGAGAACCGCAGCAGGATGTAGACGGTGACCGCGATGACGACCAGCGGCACGACGAGATCGGCCCAGCCGGTCCGGCGCATCCCCGGCCCGCTCATGCCCTCGCTCCGCTCGGGCGTGCGGAGACGCCATGCCTATTGCTCGCTCGCAGGCGTCGCTCGCTCATCGCAGGCTCACCCCGTCGACGAGCCGGACGCCGGCGAGCTCGTCGGCCGGTCGCCCGGCCACCAGCTCGCGCACCGGCCGGCCGGCCAGCGTGGCCTCGGGGTCGGCGGCCAGCCACGGTAGGAGGACGAAGGCCCGCTCGGCCGCCCGCGGGTGGGGCAGTGTGAGGTCGGGGTCGTCGCTGCGGACGTCGTCGACGGTGATGACATCAACGTCGAGCGTGCGCGGGCCCCACCGCTCGTCACGCACCCGCCCGGCGGCCTGCTCGGCCTCGTGCGCGCGCCGCAGCCAGTCGGCCGCCGAGGCGCCCGGGTCGTCGGTGACGAGCACCGCGTTGAGGTAGTCGCCCTGTGGGACCGGACCCCACGGCGCCGTCTCGTAGACGGGCGAGACCGCGCGCAGCCAGGGCCGGAACGCCGCGACGGCCGCCCGCAGCGTGGTGGCGCGGTCACCGAGGTTCGACCCGATCGACAGCACGGCCACGCTCATCGGCGTTCCCGCCGGGCGGTGACGGCGACGTCGCTGAACGTCAGCGGGATCGGCGCCTGCGGCTTGTGCACCGTCACCGTCGCGGCGTCGACCCGGTGATCGGCCAGGCAGACGTCGACCAGCCGGGCGACCAGGGTCTCCAGCAGGTTCACCGGCTCGCCGGCCACGACCGCCGCCAGCTGCGATGCGAGCTCGCCGTAGTGAACGGTGTCGTGCAGGTCGTCGCTGGCCGCGGCGGCCGCGGTCGAGAGCTCCAGGACGGCGTCCACGACGAAGTCCTGCCCGTCGCGCCGCTCGTGCTCGAAGACGCCGTGGAAGCCACGCACCCGCAACCCGAGCAGCGAGATCGTGTCAGGCACCCTGCACCGCCGCGATCGCCAGCGCGGCGTCGACCGACGGCCGCACCTCGTGCACGCGGACACCCCACACGCCCCGGACGGCGCAGTAGGCCGTCAGTGCCGTAGTCGCGTCCTCGCGCTCGCCGACCGGGCGGGGCGTGCCGTCCGCGGCGGCCAGCAGCGTCCCGAGGAACGACTTGCGCGAAGCCGCTACCAGCACCGGCAGGCCCGTCTCGACGAGGCTGTCCAGCCCGGCCAGCAGGGCCCAGTTGTGCGCGCCGGTCTTGGCGAAGCCGAGGCCGGGGTCGATGACGAGGCAGGACTCGTCGATGCCGGCCGCGACGGCGGCGTCCACCCGCTGCAGCAGCTCGGCCCGGACGTCCTTGACGACGTCGTCGTAGTGGGCGAGATCCTGCATGTGCTCGCTGTGGCCGCGCCAGTGCATGAGGATCCACGGGCAGCGGGCGTCGCGCACCACCGACGCCATCGCCGGGTCGGCCAGGCCGCCGGAGACGTCGTTGACGATCCCCACCCCGGCCTCGAGCGCGGCGGCGGCCACCGAGGCCCGGTAGGTGTCGATCGACAGCGGCACGCCCGCCGCAGCCAGCTCGGTGATCACGGGCCGGACGCGGCGCAGCTCCTCACCGGCGTCCACCCGCCGCGCCCCGGGGCGGGTCGACTCGCCGCCGACGTCGATCAGGTCGGCCCCCTCGGCCCGCATCTGCAGGGCGTGCGCGATCGCGTCGTCGTGCGAGGTGTACCGGCCGCCGTCGGAGAACGAGTCGGGGGTGACGTTGAGGACGCCGATCACGGCGACCCGCCCGGCCGGCCGGGGCAGCGCCGTCAACGTCTCGTCGCCGGGCACGGGCGGCTCAGCGCCCGACGATGAGGCTCAGGGCCTCGGCCCGGGTCCGGGAGTCGGTCTGGAAGATGCCCCGCACGGCCGAGGTCATGGTGGTCGTACCCGGCTTGCGGACGCCGCGCATCGCCATGCACAGGTGCTCGGCCTGCACGACGACGATCACGCCCTGCGGCTGCAGGCGGGACATCACCGCATCGGCGACCTGCCCGGTCAAGCGCTCCTGCACCTGCGGGCGGCGGGCGTAGAGGTCGACCACCCGGGCCAGCTTGGACAACCCGGTGATCCGGCCGTCCGCGCCCGGGATGTAGCCGACGGCCGCGGTGCCGTGCCACGGCACCAGGTGGTGCTCGCAGGTCGAGTAGAGCGGGATGTCCTTGACCAGGACGAGCTCGTCGTGCTGCTCGTCGAACGTCGTCTGCAGGACGTCGTCGGGGTCGACGTGCAGGCCGGCGAACACCTCGGCGTAGGCGCGGGCCACCCGTCCCGGGGTCGCCTTCAGACCGTCGCGGTCCGGGTCCTCGCCGATGGCCAGCAGCAGCTCGCGGACGGCCGCCGCGGCCCGGGCCACGTCGACCTGCCCGACCGTCTCGGGGGTGGGGCTCACCCGTTCGTGGGGCCGAAGACGCTGCCGGCACCCGGGGTCGGGGGCTGCGGTGCGGCCGGGCCGGGCACCACGCCCGGCTGCGCGCCGGCGCCCTCGCCGGCCCCGTTGTGCGACCCGTTCGGCGTGCCGTTCGGGGTCGGCTTGCGCAGCGACGTCGGGATGTCGATCGGCGGGCGGTCCGCGGCGTGCGCTTGCCGAAGGCGGTGAAGGTGTTGTGCGGCGGACGCTTGCGCACCGACCCGAGGATGCGTTCGAGGTCGTCCTTGCTCGAGGGTCTCCTTCTCGACCAGCTCCAGCACCATCGCGTCGAGCGCGTCGCGGTACTGGACCAGGATCTCCCAGGCCTCGTCGTGCGCGCCCTCGATCAGGTCGCGGACCTCGGCGTCGATGTCGGCGGCGATGTCCTCGGAGTAGTCACGCTGGTGGCCGTAGTCGCGGCCCATGAACGGCTCGGCGTCGCCGGTGCCGTACTTGACCGCGCCCAGCTTGGTGCTCATGCCGTACTCGGTGACCATCGCCCGGGCCAGCTTGGTGGCCTTCTCGATGTCGTTGGACGCGCCGGTGGTCGGCTCGTGGAAGACGAGCTCCTCCGCGGCGCGACCGCCGAGGGCGTAGACGAGCTGGTCGAGGATCTCGGCCCGGGTCTGGGTGTAGCGGTCCTCGAGCGGCAGCACGAGGGTGTGCCCGAGCGAGCGGCCACGGGGCAGGATCGTGACCTTGTGCACCGGGTCGAGGTTGGGCATCGCCCACGCGGCCAGCGCGTGGCCGGCCTCGTGGTAGGCGGTGACCCGCTTCTCCTTGTCGCTCATCGCGCGGGTCTTGCGCTCAGGCCCGGCGATGACCCGGTCGATCGACTCCTCCAGCGCCTGCAGGGTGATCAGCCGGCCGTTGTTGCGAGCGGTGAGCAGCGCGGCCTCGTTGATGACGTTGGCGAGATCGGCGCCGGTGAAGCCGGGCGTGCGCCGGGCGATCACGGTGAGATCGACGTCGGCCGCGAACGGCTTGCCCTTGGCGTGCACCTTCAGCACGGCCTCGCGGCCGATGACGTCCGGCGGCCCGACCGCGATCTGCCGGTCGAAGCGGCCCGGGCGCAGCAGGGCCGGGTCGAGGATGTCGGGCCGGTTGGTGGCCGCGATCAGGATGACGCCGCCCTTGACGTCGAAGCCGTCCATCTCGACCAGCAGCTGGTTCAGCGTCTGCTCGCGCTCGTCGTGGCCACCGCCGAGACCAGCCCCGCGGTGCCGGCCGACGGCGTCGATCTCGTCGACGAAGATGATGGCCGGCGCGTTGGCCTTGGCCTGCTCGAAGAGGTCGCGGACGCGGGAGGCACCGACACCGACGAACATCTCGACGAAGTCGGAGCCGGAGATCGAGTAGAACGGCACCCCGGCCTCGCCGGCGACGGCTCGGGCCAGCAGCGTCTTACCGGTACCGGGCGGGCCGTAGAGCAGCACGCCCTTCGGGATCTTCGCGCCGATCGCCTGGAACTTGGCCGGGTTGGCGAGGAACTCCTTGATCTCCTGGAGTTCCTCGATCGCCTCGTCGGCGCCGGCGACGTCGCTGAAGGTCGTCTTCGGGGTGTCCTTGTTGACGAGCTTGGCCTTGCTGCGGCCGAAGCTCATGACCCGATTGCCGCCGCCCTGCACCTGGCTCATCACGAAGAACAGCACGCCGACGATCAGCAGGATCGGTAGGAGGCTGATCAGCAGCGACAGCCAGGTGTTCTCCTTGCTGACGTGCGTGCGGAAGTCGAGCGGGCTCTTGTTGTCGGGGGCCTTGGCCGAGCGCAGCAGTTGCGTGATCTGCGCCGTGGCACCGGACGGGTACTGCGTGCTGATCTTGGTGTACTTGTTCTCGAAGCCCTTGTTCAGGGTGAGCTCGAGTGTCTGCCCCTTGTCGTCGAGGACGGCCTTCTTCACGTTGTGGTTCGTGATCTGGGTCAGCGCGTCGGACGTGCTGACGGCGTGGTAGTCGCTGCCCCCGGACAGGGTGTTGGGCAGGACGAAGATCACGAACAGGACGAGGAGGCCCCAAAGCCACCACGACCGAAGAAGACGCTTGCGATTCATACCTGTATCACGAACGGTGGCCCGCTCGCGTTCCTTCCCGCTCAGAGGCCCGATTCCTGCCAGCGACGGTACACGTCAACCCCTGTCACCCCCCGTAAACCGCTGGTTTCAGGCGCCCGATGTAGGGCAGATCGCGGTAACGCTCGGCGAAGTCGAGGCCGTAGCCGACGACGAACTCGTTCGGTATGTCGAAGCCCACATACTGCACCTCGACGTCCACTTTGACCGCATCCGGCTTGCGCAGCAGCGTGACGATCCGGATCGAGGCCGGGCTGCGGCTGCTCAGGTTCTTGAGCAACCAGGACAGCGTCAGGCCGGAGTCGATGATGTCCTCGACGATGAGGACGTCCTGGCCGGCGATGTCGCGGTCGAGATCCTTCAGGATCCGCACGACGCCGGAGCTCTGGGTGCCGCTGCCGTAGGAGGTGACGGCCATGAACTCCATCGTCGACGGCCGCTCGAGCGCGCGGGCGAGGTCGGACATGAACATGGCCGCGCCCTTGAGCACCCCGACCAGCACCGGTTCCTTGCCGGCGTAGTCGCCGTCGATCTCCTTGGCCAGCTCGGCGATCCGCTCCTGGATCTGCTCGGCGGAGACGACCGTCTCCTCGATGTCCTGGTCCAGCTCGCTCATGCTTCTCCTGAAGATCGGTCGCGGATCGCCCTCAGTCTCCCAGACACGCGCAGCACGGAAATGCCCCCCGGGAGGTCCACCGGACCCTGGCCGCGCCAGCCGGTGACGAGCGCGTCGACCGCGGCGGTCCGCTCGGCGGTGAGCGGGACGGGCGCGAGCCAGGCGCGGAGCACGCGGGTGCGCACCGCGCGGGGCAGGGCCGCCAGCGGCGCCACCTCCGGCTCGTCGGCGATGGGCACGCCGCGGGCCCACTCGTCCAGGGCGTCGAGGTCGTCCTGCAGCAGCCCGGCCGTCCGGGCCAGCGCCTCGGCCACGCCTCCCTGCAGCACGTCGTCGAGCAGGGGCAGCGCCTCCCGGCGGAGCCGGACGCGCTGGAACGCCGGGTCGTCGTTGTGCGGGTCGTGCCACGGGGTCAGGCCCAGCGCGGTGCACGCGGCGGCGGTCGTGGCGCGGGACAGGCCGAGCAGGGGCCGCAGGTAGCGCCCGTCGGCCGGTCGCATCCCGGCGATCGAGCGGGGCCCGGAGCCGCGGCCGAGGCCGAGCAGCACCGTCTCGGCCTGGTCGTCACGCGTGTGGCCGAGCAGCACGTGGGCCGCGAACGCATCGGCGACCGCGTCCAGGGCGGCGTAGCGGGCGGCGCGGGCCGCGGCCTCGGGCCCGCCCGGGCCGGTCACCTCGACGCGGATCACCTCGACGGGGTCCAGGCCGAGCTCGTAGCCGAGGGTGGCGACCCGGGCCGCCTGCTCGGTCGAGCCGTCCTGCAGGCCGTGGTCCACCGTCACCAGCCCGGCGGGGCGGCCGGCCCGGGCCGCCTCGAAGGTGGTCGCCGCGGCGAGGGCGAGCGAGTCGGCCCCGCCCGAGCAGGCGACGAGCACGAGCCCGTCCGACATCGGCAGGGCCGAACGGACGGCCGAACGGACGGCGGCCACCGCGGGTGCCGGGCCCATGGGTGCGGCGGCGATCAGGCGTGGACGCGGGCGATCCACCGGCTGGGATCGCCGATCTCGGCCCGGGTCGGCAGCGTCTCGCGCGAGGTCCAGATCGCGTTGAAGTCCTCGACGCCGATGCGGTCGACGACGGCCCGGACGAACGCGGCCCCGTCGACGTACTGGCGGGTCTTCGCCTCCATCCCGAGCAGCCGGCGCAGCAGCCGGTCGAGCGGGTTGCCCCCGTGCCGGCGCCGGCTGGCGAACCGGCTCTCGATCACCTTCTGGCTCGGGATGACGGACGGGCCGACGGCGTTCATCACGTACTCGGCGTGCCCCTCGACCAGCGACATGAAGGCCGTCACCCGCTCGAGCACCTCGCGCTGCTCGGGCGTCGCGAGCACCGACAGCAGCCCGGCCCCGCTGCCCTGCCCGCGCACCACCTTGACCAGCTCCCCGGCGGCGCCGGAGAGCCGGCGGCGGAGCTCGGCCGGGTCGGTGTCGATGGTCGCGCCCAGGTTGTCGATCTCGTCGAGCATGTGCCGACGCAGCCACGGGACGGCGGTGAACTGCACCCGGTGGGTCACCTCGTGCAGGCACACCCAGAGCCGGAAGTCGCGCGGGTCGACCTTGAGCGCGCGCTCGACAGCGACCAGGTTCGGGGCGACGAGCAGCAGCTGGCCGCCCGAGCGCTCGAAGAACTCGAACTGCCCGAGGACCTTGCCGGACAGGAACCCGAGCACGACGCCGACCTGCACGCCGGTGACCCGGCCACCGACCCGCTCGGCGATCTTGCCGACCGGGTTGTCGGCGATCAGCCGGTCGACCAGCGGGTCCATGATCGTGCGCATGCCGGCGGCGTTGGTGTCGATCCACGCCGGCCGGTCGATCACCCGGGTGACGGCGGTGACCGGCGGCTCGGCCAGCCGGGTCAATTCGGCGACGTGGTCGGCGGCGACGGCGGTCGCGCGGTACAGCTCACCGACCGCGTCCTCGGCCTCGCGGCGGGACACACCGGGTGGCGGCGGGCTCATTCGCTTGGCGACCCGCGCCGCCACCTCCCAGTCGATGAGCGAGGTCATGGGGCCACGCTACCCAGGGCCTGGGCCCGGCGCTGTTCGCCGCGGTCCTGCACCTCTCAGCGAGCCGCGGGCCAACGGTCAGGTGCAGCCGCAGCGCGCGAGGCCGGCGGCCAGCGCGTCCAGGGCCGCTTCGGCCTGGGCGGTGGAGCCGACCCGGTCGGCGATCACGGCGAACACCAGCAGTCGGCCGCCGCGGTCGTGGACGGTGCCGGCGAGGGCCGAGACCCCGGTGAGCGTCCCGGTCTTGGCCCGGACGAGGCCGGCCCCGGCGCGGCTCGACCCGGTGACGAACCGGTCGGCCAGGCTGCCCGACCAGGCCGCGACCGGGAGGGCCGCGAGCAGGGAGCGGACGGCCGGGTGCAGTGACGTCGTCGCCGCGAGCCGCAGGACGTCGGCCAGCGCGCCGACGGCGATCCGGTCGCTCGCGGCCAGGCCGCTGCCGTCGACGAGGCCGGCACCCGGATCGACGCCCAGCCCGGTGAGGACGGCGCGGATCGCGCGGGCGCCGCCGGTGAAGCTCGCCGGCCGGTGCTGGGCCAGCGCGACCTGCCGGGCCAGGCATTCGGCGATGACGTTGTCCGAGGCGTGCAGCATCTGCTCGACCAGGGTCGCCACCGGTGCTGATTGCACACTGGCCAGGACCCGGGCGGACGGCCGGGCCGTACCGCGCTCGACGGGCAGGTCCGGGCGGCCGAGCGCCGCGGCCAGCCGGCGGCCGGCGGCGAGGTCGGGGGCGGCGCTGCGGAGCACGTCGGTCGGCCGGGCCCGCCCGCCGTCGGCGAGCACGGCGGTGATCGCCGAGGCGTAGTCGCTCGGCACGTCCTCGGGGGCCCATTGGGGGGCGACGGCCGGACCGGTGAACAGCGAGTCGTCGACGACGATCCGCGACGGGGTCACGTGCGCGTGCTGCAGTTGCGCGGCGAGGTCGGTGATCCGGGCGGCGTCGGCGTAGGCGCCCGGCTCGCCGCGGGCCGCGCCGGTCAGCGTCGGGTCGCCCCCGCCGACGAGGACGACCGCGCCCGCCGCCACCGGCGCGCACCGTGGTTCGGATCCGGTAGCCGGGGCCGCGGGTCCGCAGCACCGCGGCCGCGGTCAGCACCTTGGCCGTCGAGGCCGGAGCGGCCGGCGTCGACGCGCCCCGGCTGAACAGGACGGCGCCGGTCGCGGCGTCGAGGACCTCGGCCCGCACCCGCGGGCCGAGCCCGGCGGCCGCGACCAGGGGCGACAGGGCGCGGCTGACGGCGGCCGCGCGCGGGCTGGGGGCGGTCGCCGGCGGGTGAACCGGGCTCGGGCTCGAAGCGGCCTGCCGGTAGGCCGACGGGGGTGGCGCGATCGTCGGCGTCGGCGGGGCCGGGCGGGCGGCATCGGTCACCGCGAAGCCGCCGACACCGGCACCGGCCGCGACGACCACGATCAGCGCGGACAACCCGACGACCGGCAGGCGCGGGCGACTCACGATGCGTCAGACTAGTCCGGCGGTCGGTGCGGCCGCCGCGAAATTCCGGACGAAGGAGAGACCCGCCGTGGAGTTCGACGTCCTGATCGAGATCCCGCGCGGGAGTCGCAACAAGTACGAGGTCGACCACGAGTCCGGCCGCATGCGCCTGGACCGGACGCTGTTCACGTCGACGCAGTACCCGGCCGACTACGGCTACATCGAGAACACCCTCGGCGAGGACGGCGACCCGCTCGACGCGCTCGTCATGCTGCAGGGCGACCCGCTGTTCCCCGGCGTCCTGGTCAAGTGCCGCGCGATCGGGATGTTCCGGATGACCGACGAGAAGGGCGGCGACGACAAGGTCCTCGCCGTCCCCGCCACCGACCCGCGACTGGAGCACCTGCGCGACATCCATCACCTGCCCGAATTCGACCGGCTGGAGATCCAGCACTTCTTCGAGGTCTACAAGGAACTCGAGCCCGGCAAGAGCGTCGAGGGCGCGAACTGGGTCGGCCGGGTCGAGGCCGAGGCCGAGATCGCCCGGTCGATCCAGCGCGAGATCGACCGCCCGCAGACGTCGCGGCACTGAGCTCCCGCTCGGGTTGACGAACACTACTGTTCGTCAATAGCGTCGCGCGGATGGAGCTCCACGATCGACGGGTGCTGATCACCGGCGCCGCCAGCGGCATCGGCCGGGCGCTGGCCGAGGCGGCCGGGCGCGACGGTGCCCACCTCGTCCTCACCGACCGCAACGAGGCGCCGCTGCAGCAGATCGCCGGCGAGCTGACCGCGGCCGGAGTGACGGTCGCCCTCGCGCGACCGGCCGACGTCGCCGACCTGGCCCAGGTGCAGGCGCTGGCCGCCGCCGTCCATGCCCAGGGCGGCAGCGTCGACGTCGTCATGAACGTGGCCGGCATCGCCGCGTGGGGCACGGTCGACCGGCTCGAGCACCGGCACTGGCAGGCGATGATCGACGTCAACCTGATGGGGCCGATCCACGTGATCGAGTCGTTCGTGCCGGCGATGATCGCGGCCGGGCGCGGCGGCCACGTCGTCAACATCTCGTCGGCCGCGGGCCTGCTGGGGTTGCCGTGGCACGCGCCGTACAGCGCGTCGAAGTTCGGGCTGCGCGGGGTGTCGGAGGTGCTGCGCTTCGACCTGCGCCGGCATCGCATCGGCGTGAGCCTCGTCTGCCCCGGGGCGGTGGCGACGGGGCTGACCGACACCATCGAGGTCGCCGGGGTCGACCAGACCGGGCCGGATTTCACCCGGCTCGTCAAGCGCTTCCGCAAGCACGCGGTCACCCCGGAGCGGGCCGCGTCGGCGATCCTCGCCGGCGTCCGCCGCAACCGGTACCTCGTCTACACCTCGCGCGACATCCAGGCGATCCACGTGATCCAGCGGGTCTGCCCACCGGCGTACACGTTGATCATGCGCGGCGTGACCCGGGTGATGAACCACCAGATGCGGGCGGCGGCGTGAGCGCCCCACGGATCGCGCCCGGTGACCGGCGCTCGGCCGGCCTGTTCGCCTGGGGGTTCAGCCGGCTCGCCGGCCGGGTGGCGCGGACGAACCCGCCGCACCTGTTCCTGACGATGGGGCGCAACCCCAAGCTGTTCCGCGGCTGGCTGCGGTTCGCCGGGCGGCTGATGCCCGGCGGCCGGCTGCCCCGCCGGGACACCGAGCTGGTGATCCTGCGGGTCGCCCACCTGCGCTCGTGCGCGTACGAGTTCGAGCACCACGTGCGGCTCGGGCGCCGGGCCGGCGTGACCGCCGAGGACGTCGCCCGGGTTCAGGCCGGACCGTCGGCCCCGGGCTGGAGCGAGCGCGAGGCCGCGCTGCTGCAGGCGGTCGACGGCCTGCACCGCGACGGCGATCTCGACGACGCCACCTGGGCCCGGCTGCGGGAACATCTCGACGCGCCGTCCGCGGTCGAGTTCCTGCTGCTCGTCGGGCACTACGAGATGCTCGCGACGTTCCTGCTGACCCTGCGCATCGCACCGGACGCCCACCGGTGACCGCCCGGCTGCCCCGCGGCCGGCACGGGCTGGCCCGCGAGGAGGTCGCCGGCCGGCAGCGGGCCCGCATCCTCAGCGCGCTCGCCGAGGTGTTGACCGAGCGCGGCTACGTCGACACCCCGGTGGCCGCCGTCATCGAGCGGGCCGGCGTCTCGCGGGAGACCTTCTACCAGCAGTTCAGCTCGAAGCAGGACTGCTTCATCACCGCACTGGAGGAGACGGTCGGCTCCCTCGCGGCGACGCTGGTCGGGGCCGTGACAGCCTCCGGCGGCGCGCCGCTCGAACGGTTCGACCGGATGCTGTCGGTGTACCTGGACGCGCTGGCGCGGCAACCCGCGACCGCGCGGCTGTTCCTCATCGAGACCTACGCCGCCGGTCCGGTCGCCATGCGCCGCCGGCTGGAGCTGCAGGGCCAGTTCGTCGACGGCCTGGTGACCGTGTTCGGCCGCTCGTCGGCCCGCGACCGGGCCGCGTGCGAAGCGCTGGTCGGGGCGGCGGTCGCGCTCGTGACGGCGCGGTTCGTCACCGGTGACGTGGCGGCGGTTCGCGATGTGCGCCGGCCCGTCCTCGACCTTGCCGCCGCGTGGCTGGAAGCCGACCGGCGCTGAGCGGACGGTCAGCGCGCGCGGCTCAGCCGATCGTCACCCGCACCGTCGCCGGCCCGAACGCCAGCGCGCCGGTGAGGGCCACCCGCACGTGCAGCCGCCCGGAGGCGTCGGCCGTCGCCGGTCGCGCGACCGATCCCACTCGCACCGCGTGCACCGAGCCCGGCGCGTACGCCGCCGGCGTCGTCACGTCGGCCGACCCCACCCCGGTCAGCGCGAACCCGCCCGGCCCGCCGCGCGCCAGTTCGCTGAACGCCTGCGGCTGGGTCCGGTGGTTGGCGACCGTCCAGCCCCACTGGGTCCAGGTCCGGTCGATCGAGCGGTAGTCGACGACCGCCGGCGCCGACGGGTGCGCGAACTCGGTCATGAGCGCCGGGACGAATTCGCGCAGGTCCTGCGCCCAGTACGGGAAGCTGTGCGTGCCGAAGACGTAGTCGTCGTAGTGGCTCGGGATCCCGGCCGCCACCAGGTGCTTGTGGAACAGCTGGGTCGAGACGTGCGTGATCGCCTCGATGGTGGACGCGCCCGGGTCCAGGCCGGTGTCGTACGGGCCGGGCAGGCCGGTGGCCGTCCAGAGGTACAGGCCCATGCCGCGCAGGTTGGGCATCAGCGTGGCCGGGTCGTGGCCCTTCCAGTTGATCTCGCGCCCGGCCCGGTTGCCGAAGACCGACCCGTAGGGCACGCCGTCCAGGCCGACCGCGATCGCCTCGATGACGGCCGTGCTCGCCGGGATCACGACCGCGTCCCGGTCGATCTCGGGCGCGCCGGAGAACGACGCGGCGACCGCGAACATGTCCGGGTGCCGGGCGGCGTAGCTCATCGCGCCGAAGCCGCCCTGCGACAGCCCGGCAATCGCCCGGCCGGCGCGGGCGGCGATCGTGCGCAGGTTCGCGTCGACCCACGGGACGAGCCGGTCGATGTGGAACGTCTCCCAGCGCGACGGGCCCAGCTTGGTCGTCGTGTTCACCCAGTCGGTGAACCAGCCCCCGCCGTCGTCGTCGAAGCCGGCGTCGGGCATGACGACGATCAGCGGCTGCCCCGCGGTGGTCGCCTCCGCGTCGCCGCGGGTGGTCCAGTCGGGTGCGCCCCCGCTCGTGCCGTGAAAGAGGTACAGGACGGGATAGCGCGTCGCCGGATCGGCGCCGTAGCCGGCCGGCAGCAGGATCCGGACCCGGACGGCCCGGCCGAGCTCGGGCGACCGCACCGACAGCGCCCACAGCCGGGCGTCGAGCCGGGTGGCCGACGCGACGTGCATCCCGGCGGCGTCGACGAAGTCGGGCGGTGCGGCGGCTCCGGTCGCGGCCGGCCGGACCGTGATCGCGACGATCCCGGCGCCCACGAATCCGGCGACGGCGAGGACGAGGGCGCCGAAGAGACGCAGGACACGCATCGCCGGATTATGGCGAACAGTGGTGTTCGTCGCGACTCGAGTGCCGGGAAGGTCCGAGTTGCCTGCGGGACTTTGGTCCCGGCGCCATCCGGCACCCTTCACCGACCCATCGGCACGTGATGAACTGGCTGACAACAGCTAACACGGAACTAACGCATTCGACGACGAGCGGGCGGATGGGACGAGTGCGCACAATCAGGTCGGACGAGCCGATCGCCGACGACGGCCCCGCGCCCGCCGACCACGTGGCCGCCGCCGGCTCGGCGCGGGTTCTGCGCAGCCGCTACCTGCTCAGCGCCACCGTCCTCGTCGTCGTCGCGGCGATCAGCGCGGCGAGCTTCCTCGGCCTGCGCACCGTCGTCCACAACCAGGAACGGCGGCTGCTCAACGAGCGGGCGACCGAACTCGTCGCCTATCTCAAGGCCGCCAGCGCGCAGACGTCGGCCACGCTGGCCGCGGCCGGCGAGGCAGTGGCGATCGACGGGGGGTCGTCCCGGCTGTTCACCTCGCTGGCCACTCCGCTCGCCCGGACCGGCGCCACGGTCGCCGTCGTCCAGCGGTCGGGCCCGGCGTTCGCCACGGTCGCCGCGGTCGGCTCCGCCGCCGCCGTCGGCCGGCCATTGACCCCGGTGCAGGGCGCGATCGCCGCCCGCGCGGCCCGGTCGACCGGCCTCGCCTTCGAGGTCGCGAAGGTGCAGCGCGTGAACCACTTCCTCGAGGCGCTGCGGGTGCCGGGCGCGACGCCGACCGTCGTGCTGTTCGAGGGCCCGCTCTCGCGGCCGACGCCGATCCCGAGCAAGCAGGACTCACCCTTCCGCGAGCTCGACGTGGCGCTCTACGCCGGCACCCGGCCCGTCAGCGACCGGCTCGTCCTCATCTCCGGCGCCATCCCGAAGCCGGCCGACCACCCGGTGTCCAAGATCGGCTCGGTCGGGGCCGACAAGATCCTCGTCGTCACTGCCGGTCACGGCCCGCTGGTCGGCTCGGTCGCGCAGGTCGTGCCCGGCATCGCCCTCGCTGGGGGGCTCGTCCTGGCCGTGCTGCTCGCCCTGCTGGTGCAGGTGCTCACCCGCCGCCGCGCGTACGCGCTGAACCTGGTCGGGCACCGGACCCGGGCGATGTACCAGGCGCAGATGGCGGCCGAGGCCGCCAACCGGTCGAAGAGCGACTTCCTGTCCCGCATGAGCCACGAGCTGCGGACGCCGCTCAACGCCGTGCTCGGGTTCAGCCAGCTGCTCGAACTGGACGAGCTCACGCCCGACCAGGAGCAGGCGGTCGGCCAGATCACCAAGGGCGGCCGGCACCTGCTCGACCTCATCAACGAGATCCTCGACATCAGCCAGATCGAGACCGGGACGCTCGCGATGTCACCGGAGCCGGTCAACGTCGGCGCGCTCGTCGCCGAGACGGTCGACCTCATCGGCCCGCTGGCCACCGAGCGGGGCGTGCACCTGTTCGGCTGCGACCTCGGGGCGTGCGACGCCTTCATCTTCGCCGACCGCCAGCGCCTCAAGCAGATCCTGTTCAACCTGCTCGGTAACGGCATCAAGTACAACCGCGAGGGCGGCACCGTCTCGATCAGCTGCACGTCCCCGACGCCGGAGGTGCTGCGGATCCAGATCGTGGACACCGGGCCCGGCATCCCGAAGGAACAGTTCGGGCTGCTGTTCACGCCCTTCGAGCGGCTCGGGGCCGAACGCACGACCATCGAGGGCACCGGCATCGGGCTCGCACTGTCCCGGCGCCTCACCGAGGTCATGGGCGGCACGCTCGGCGTCGAGAGCACGGTGGGTCGCGGCAGCACCTTCTGGGTCGACTTCCCCGTCGTCGAGGGCCCGGTCGAGCGGGTCGAGCGGCTCGGCGGGCTCGGGGGGCCGGCCGAGATCGGCCGCCCGGGCCTCGACCGTCCGGCCGTGCTGCACATCGAGGACAACCTCTCGAACATCCAGCTCATCGAGCGGGTGCTGGCGCAGCGTCCCGGCGTCAACCTCATCCCGGCGATGCAAGGGCGGCTCGGAGTCGACCTGGCCCGCCAGCACCAGCCGGCGCTGATCCTGCTCGACCTCAACCTGGCCGACATCCCCGGCGAGGAGGTCCTGCACCTGCTTCGCGACGATCCGGTGACCGCCCACATCCCGGTCGTGATCGTCAGCGCCGACGCCATGCCACGGCAGGTCCAGCGCCTGCTGGCCGGTGGCGCGACGGCGTACCTGACCAAGCCGATCGACGTGCGCCAGCTGCTCGAACTCATCGACCGGGCCCTCGAGGCGCACCAGCGGCGCGACGACCCGGTCGGCGCCGGATCGGACGTGAGCGGTGGCTGACGTTGAACGCGGGCCGAACCTCGACGACGCGGAGACGGTCCGCATCGTCGTGGTGGACGACAACCGGCCGAGCGCCCAGCTCGTGCAGGCCCTGCTCGCCCGCGCCGGTATGGCGTCGGTGGAGACGATCAGCGATCCGCGCGAGTTCCTCGACCGCTTCGACGAGCTCGCGCCGGAGCTGGTCCTGCTCGACCTGCACATGCCCGGCCTCGACGGCTACACCGTGCTGAGCGAGATCCGGGCCCGAGCCTGCCCGGTCGACCTGCCGGTGCTCGTCCTCACCGCCGATACGACCCGCGAGGCGACCCACCGGGCCCTGCGGCTGGGTGCCAACGACTTCCTCACCAAGCCGCTCGACGCGCCCGAGCTCGTGCTGCGCGTGCACAACCTGCTCGAGGCCCGGGCCCTGCATGTCGGGCTCCAGCGCCGCAACCGCTGGCTCGAGGCGTCGGCCCAGCTCGCCGGGGCCCTCCTCTCCGACGGCTGCGCCGAGCCGCTGCGCCGCGTCGCCGAGCTCGCCCAGGTGGCGGCCGAGGCGGATGTGGCCGCGATCGCCCTGCCCACCGCGGCTTCCGCGCCGCACGCCCCGATCGTCAAGGCCCGAATCTGGGTCGGGGAGCACCCGCCCGCGGTGACGGAGGCGGTCGCCGCGGCCTTCGCCTCTGGAACGCTCGTCCCCGACGCGCCCGACCGGCTCGACCGGTTGGGCAAGGCGAGTGGGCCGGACGCCTCACCGGTCGGCCCGGCGCTGCTCGTGCCGCTCGTCGGCCGCGACCGGCTGCTCGGGTCGCTGCTGCTGAGCCGCTCCCCCGGCCGGCCCCCGCTTCGCCGACGCCGAGCTGGCGCTGGCCCGGGGATTCGCCCGGCAGGCCGCCGTGGCAGTGGACCTGTTCGAGGCCCGCGCCGACCAGCAGCGGATGCTGATGATCTCCGATCGCCACCGGATCGCGCGCGACCTGCACGATCAGGTGATCCAGCGGCTGTTCGCGACCGGCCTCCGGCTGCAGCAGGTGGCCGACCGCATGGACCCGGGCCCGCTCGCCGAGCGGATCGGCCAGCACGTCGACGACCTCGACGAGACGATCACCGAGATCCGGTCGACGATCTTCGGGCTGCGCCAGGCCACCTCGTCGTCCCGCGGCCAGCTCTCCGACCGGCTGCGCGACCTCGCCGACGAGCTCACCGACGTCCTGGGTTTCGCGCCCGAGCTGTGGTTCGACACCCCGATCGACGACCTGGGGCCGGAGGTCGGCGAGGACCTCATCCTCGCCGCCCGCGAGGCGCTCAGCAACGTCGCCCGGCACGCGCAGGCCCAGCACGCCGAGGTCAGCGTCGCCGTCCACCAGGACGAGGTCGTGCTCCAGGTGATCGACGACGGCATCGGGATCCGCTCCGCCGAGCGGCGCAGCGGGCTGACGAACCTGCACGAGCGGGCCCGCCGGCACGGCGGCAGCTGCCAGGTCGCCCTCGCGATCGGCGGAGGCACGCACGTCGAGTGGCGGGCCCGGCTCACCGACGCGCCGGTACCGATCGGCTGAACGCGTCCGCTACTCGACCGGCACGATCGTGACCGGCCGGTAGGCGAGGTAGCCGTTGGGTCGCGGGTTGTGGCAGGTCAGCCCGGTCGCCGCAACCCGCTCGACCTGGACCGTCACGTCGAGCCGTCCGTGCGGCCCGCTCAGCCGGACGACGGAGGTGCCGTCCACGATGGGCGAGGCCGATTCGACGCAGAGGTCGCGGCGGCGGCGCACCGCGAGGTGCTCGTGCGCGAAGGCGAGCGCGGCCTGGGCCGCGGCCGGCAAGCCCACCCGGCCGCGCAGCAGGGCGCCGATCACCTCGCCCGCCTCGGCCGCGGCCACGAACTCCTCGGCCGCGAACGGCAGGACGCGGCCGTAGAGCAGTCCGCTGGGCAGGACGAGAACGTTGGCGGCGAACCGGTCGCCGCCGAGATGGCTGCACTCCCACACCCGGCCCGGGCGATGCGCGGCAATCGCGGCCGCGACCGGCCGCCCGCGCAGCGCGCAGCAGGTGTCGTGCTTGCTGTGCGCGCAGACGAGGTAGAGCGGGGCGTCGTCCGGCGTGCCGGCCGAGCCGTCGAGCGGCAGGTCGAGCAGCTCCGCGCCGTCGCGGAACTCGCCCCAGTGCAGCGACTCGACGCCGTCGCGCGTGTCGACGAAGGCCCAGCGCCGTACGTCACCGCGCGGCGTCCGACCGGGACGCCGGATCGCCTGCACCCGGACCCCGAAGCGCGCGGCCCGGTCCTCCAGCGCCGCGGCCCGCTCGGCCCCGAACCGCGAATCGCGCAGGCCTCGCTCGCCCCACGCACCCGGCTGCTCGACCAGCAGCGTCCGCGCGGCCGGGAAGGCGGTGCCGAGCATCGGGTCGCCGCGCAACTGGGCCCGCAACGCGCAGCGCTCGAGGGTCTCGCGGGGGCGCGGCAGGTGCGTCACTCCTGCAGCGTGCCAGCGCGTTTGCAGTCCAGCGCGCCCGGGTATCCCCACCACGTGTCGAGCGCGGCATCGGCGGCCCGCCGACCATCCCCGCACCTGCCCCCCGGTGAGGCGGGGCAGGTGGCCCGGCGCGTCACCTCCAGCAAGTGGGCCGAGCGGGCGGCCCGCGTCGGCATCGCCACCCGCGCCCTCATCTTCCTCGTCATCGCCTATCTCGTCGCGCGGATCGCAACTGGTGCGCTCGGCGGCCGCGGAAGCAACAAGTCGGCCAGCGGGCCGGGGGCCGCCCAGGCCATCGCCGACCAGACCGGCGGCACGTTCGCGCTGCTCGTGCTCGGCGTCGGCCTCGAGCTGTACGCACTGTTCAGCCTGCTCGACGCGTTGCGCCACCACGAGTCGTCCGACGCCGAGCGATGGGGCAAGCGGACGCTCGCGGTGTGGAGCCTGTTGGTCTACGCCGCGTTCGGCGTCTACTGCTTCCACTCCGCGCTCGCCGGCTCGTCCGGCGGCGGCACTGCCGGGCACAGCAGTCGCAGGCAGAGCCAGTGGAGCGCCCGGGTGCTGCGCTGGCCGGCCGGCTGGCTCTGGCTCGGCCTGCTCGGGGGCGCGCTGCTGATCGTCGCCGGGGTGCTGGTCGTCCGCGCCGTGCGGCTGAAGTTCCGCAAGAACCTCCAGCGCGCCCGGATGGGCCCGGGCGCGTGGCGGGCCGCGACCGTCCTGGGCGTCGTCGGCCAGATCGGGCGGGGCGGCGCGTTCGCGCTCGTCGGCTGGTTCGTACTGCAGGCCGCGATCGAGAACGACCCGAAGAAGGGCAAGGGGGTGGACGGGTCGGCCCGCATGCTCGCGAACAGCGCCGGCGGCCCCGCCCTGCTCTGGGCGCTCGCGGTCGCTCTGGCCGCGTTCGCGCTCTACCTGTTCCTCGAGTCCCGCTACCGCAAGGTCTGACGATCAGGCGACGGGGACGACGACCCCTTCGCGGACGAGCTGCCGGGCGACGTCGACCTGCTCGCCGGCCTCGAGCCCGGGCAGCTCCTCGGGCCGGAACGCCGTGCCGGCCAGGATCACCTTCAGCGCGTCGGCGGCCCCCACCGGCAGCTGCACCGTCCGGTCGAGCAGGACCACCCGTACCGCGTCATCGTCCACCTCGACGTGCGCGCGCAGCTGCGCGCGCAACCGCAGCGGTGACGACCCGCCGAGGGAGGCCGCAGCCGCCAGTTGGGCGAGCGGGGCGAGCGGCTCGGGGCGGGTGCGACGCATGAGATCGAGGCCGACCCGGTCGGCGACCTCGGTGGCGGCGATCGCGTCGAGCCGGGCGTGCAGCGCCACGACCGTCTCCGCCAACTCGCCGGCGAGCACGGACGGGTCGGCGACATCCACGCCCATCGGCAGGGAGGTGCGCAGGGCCGGGTCGTCCTGGGCGAGGTCGAGCAGGTGCCGGACGAGCTGGTAGCGGCTGACCGGGTGCACGCCGACGGTCAGGTGGATCGAGGTCTCGCCCTGGGCGGCGGCGGAGTGGATCGTGCCTCGGGGCAGGTACAGCGCATCGCCGGGCTCGAGCACGGTGTCGATGAGCGGCGCCTCGGCCGCCCGGGCCGCGACCTGCGCGCGCACGCTCTCCCACGGCTGGTTGTCCAGCGGGGCCTCCACCACCGGCGGGTGGATCGTCCACCGCTTCCGGCCGGACACCTGCAGGACGAACACGTCGTGCACGTCGTAGTGGGGCGCGAAGCCCTGGTTCTGTGGCGGGGTGATGTAGGCGTTGATCTGCACCGGGTGGCCGAGCTCGCCGGCGAGCCGGCTGCCGAACTCGACGAGCGGCGGCCAGCTGCGGTGCAGCGCCTGCAGGACGAGGGTCGCGCCGTCGGCCATGGCGGCAAGCACCTTGTCGTCGGCGACCTGGTCGGCCACCGAGGCCCCGGCGCCGCCGCCTCGCGTGAAGCGGGCGGCCGGCAGCACCGAGCCGTCCTTGGCCATGCGCAGGAACGGCGTGCGCAGGCCGCGGCGCGAGACGAGCTCGTCGACCGCGGCCGGGGAGAGGAGGTCGGTGAAGCCGCCCCCGAGGTCCGCCGCCCGCGTCAGCAGCGGCGTGCGGCCCCAGTGGGACGCCGCGAAGTGATCGGTGGCGCAAGCGATGCAGCGCGAGAGCGCCGCGCCGCCTGCGCCACCGGCCGGGTCAGCTGCGGGGTTCACGCAGAGCCGTCGGCCCCGCCGTCGCCACCAGCGCCGCCGTCACCACCGGAGTCGGCCCCGCCGTCCGCGCCGCCGTCACCACCGGAGTCGGCCCCGCCGTCCGCGCCGCCGTCACCACCAGCGCCGCCGGCCGCGCCGTCCGCGCCGCCGTCGCCGAAGCCGGCCCCGCCGTCGCCACCGCCGTCAGCCGCGCCGTCGGCGCCGCCGTCACCCAGAGTGCTCTCGCTGTCTTCCATGGGTCGTCCCTTCTGGTCAGGTCTGCGCCCTTCACGCTAGTGACGGGCGCTTCCCGCGCCTACCCCGCGCAGCGAATTGCTAACCGGCCGGTCGCTCGGCCATGTGCAGAGCGACGATCCCGCCGGTCAGGTTGCGGTGGCGGACGCTGGTCCAGCCGGCGTCGGCGACGATGGCGGCGAGCTCCTCCTGCGGGGGCCACGCCCGGATCGACTCGGCGAGGTACACGTACGCCTCGGCGTTGGAGGAGACCCGCCGGGCCACCCACGGCAGCGCCCGCATCAGGTAGTTGAGGTAGATCACGCGGAACGGGCGGAACGTCGGGCGGCTGAACTCGCAGACCACGAGGCGCCCGCCCGGCCGCACGACCCGGGCCAGTTCCCGCAGGGCGCGCGGCACGTCCGTCACGTTGCGCAGGCCGAAGCTGATGACCGCCGCGTCGAATGCGCCGTCCTCGAACGGCAGGGCGGTGGCGTCCCCGGCGACGAACGGCACCCGGCGACGCCTCTTGACGCTGCGTCCGGCCCGGAGCATGCCGAGCGAGAAGTCGCAGGCGATCGCGTGGGCGCCGCTGCGAGCCAGCTCGACGGTGGACACGCCGGTGCCGGCGGCGAGGTCGAGCACCCGCTCACCGGCCTGCAGCTGGAGGCACTGGCGGGTGCGGCGCCGCCACCGCCGGTCCTGCGCGAACGACAGGACGGTGTTCGTGACGTCGTAGCGGCGGGCGACCCCGTCGAACATCCGGGCGACCTCGTGGGGCTCCTTGGTCAACGTCGCGCGACTCACGCCCTCGAGCATGTCACGCGGGGTCGGCCTCGATCGGGCCGGAGTGCGGGTCGGCGAGTCGCACGGCCCCGGCGACCACCGCGCCCAGACAGAGCACGTAGACCGCCAGATGCGACGGGGACAGCGGGATGTGCTCGCGCAGCAGCAGCGCGCCGAGGAAGACGCCGACGAGCGGGTCGGCCGCCAGGTTCGCCGGCAGGGTGGCCCCGAGGGCCCCGAGCTGGAAGGACATCTGGGTCAGGATGATCCCGGCGACCCCGAGCAGGACGATGCCGGCCAGCGGCACGAGGCCCTTCGGCGTGGTCACGAGGCTGTGCACGCCGCGCCGGCCGGCCTGCCCCGAGGCGGCGTCCACCATCACTGCGAGCGTGCCGAAATAGGCGCCGGCGACGGCACCGTAGAACGCGCCGCGGATCACCCGGTTGCGGCCGATGACCGCGAAGCAGAGCAGCACGCCGATCACCAGGACGAGGATCACCGCCATCCCGAGGATCCGCGGCCGGGGCACGTGCGTTTCGCCGGGGTTGCCGACGAGGGCGAGGAACACGGCGAGTCCGCCGATGATCCCGAGGCAGCCCAGGTAGTCACCGGCCCGCGGCCGGTGCCCGCCCGTCAGGAAGCTGACCCCGAGGGCGACCGGGAGCATCAGCACGACCAGTGGCTGGATCACGACGACCGACCCGGCCGACAGCGCCGCCGCCTGCAGCAGGAAGCCGGCGAAGTCGCTGATGACCGCGATCAGCCAGAGCGGGTTGCGGGCCAGCCGCCACAGGCTCGCCGCGCTGGTCTCGCCGCCGGTGTCCGCATGCTCCTGCGCGGTGCGGTGCTGCACCACGATCGACGTGCCGTAGACGACCGAGGCGGCGACGCCGAGCGGGATGGCGAGCACCAACGACACTTCGGCAGCGTATCGACCTGACCCGCGTCCGGACCTGACCACGCCCGCTCGCTTCAACGCGCGCCGAGCGCCCGCCGCCCGTACGCTCCGCAGCGGTTCGGTTCCCCTAGTCGCCGGAGGTACACCGTGCGCCTGCGCCGCTCGGTCTCGTCGCTCCTGGTCGTGGTAGCGGCCCTCGCGTTCGCGGTGGTCACGGCCGCCCCGGCCCCGGCGGACGGTTCGCCGCACTACTACCTCTCGCTGGGCGACTCGCTGGCCCGCGGCTACATGCCCGGCCCCGGAGACACCGACCAGGGTTACGCCGACGACCTGTTCGCGACGTTGAAGGCGAAGGATCCCGATCTGCAGCTCGTCAAGCTCGGCTGCAGCGGCGAGACGACCGGAACCATGATCGCCGGGGGGCGCTGCGCCGACCGCTACCCGGTGGGCAGCTCGCAGCTCGACGCCGCCGAGGCGTTCCTCCGCGCGCACGCCGGATCGGTCCGCTATCTCACGATCGACATCGGCGCCAACGACGTCGACGGCTGCGCGACCGGCGGCTCGATCGACCCGGTCTGCGTCACGCAGGGCATCCTCACCATCACCGCGAACCTGCAGAAGATCCTGGACGGTCTGGTCGCGGCGGCCGGCGCGAACCTGCCCCGTTCAGCCGGCATGACCTACTACGACCCCTTCCTCGCGGCCTGGCTCGGCAGCCTGCAGGGCAAGGCGGTGGCGATCGCGTCGGTCGGGCTGCTCGAGGCGGTGAACACCGCCGAGGCGACGCTGTACAGCCTGCACGGGTTCCAGATCGCCGACGTCGCCACCGCGTTCCACTCGACCGACTTCCTGACCCGGCGCGCGGTCGCGCCGTACGGGGCGCAGCCGCTCAACGTCGCCTACATCTGCCAGTACACGTACATGTGCAGCGTCGGCAACATCCATGCGAACGTGGCCGGGTACCAGCTGATCGCCAACGCCTTCGTCAAGCCCCTGGGCTGACCGCCGTCCGGTTCAGTGGCGCACGACGCCGGGCAGGTCGGCGGCCGCCATCCCCCAGAGCCCGCACATCGCGACCGTCCAGCCGAGCAGCAGCAGCAGCATCAGCACCGAGCCGACCTTCGTGCGGGCCGGGACGACACCGGTCCAGTTGCCCTCGGCGTCGCGGTCGAGCTCGTAGGGGAACGAGCTCACGCACAGGGCCCGCCGCGGGTCGCGGGTGTCGGCGAGGATCACCCCGTGGTCGTAGTCGAGGCCGCGGATCACGAGTGATGCCGGGGTGCCGTGCAGCTGGTACGAGACCCGGGTCTTGGTCACCGGTCCGCTGTACCAGCGGCGCTCGACCCGCCAGCCGTGCGCCTGCGCCATGCGGACGTTCTGCACCGTCGTCCCCGAGTAGTACGTGCCGCGGCTGAGCAGCTCGACCCCGGTCACCTCGGCGACCTCGCCCCACCTCAGCAGCGCGTTGCGCAGCAGCGACTTGCGCAGCAGCAGGGCCAGGATGATCGCCGACGTCACGATGGCCGCGACCACCGCCGAGACCGGCACGAAGATCCACAGCGCGACCGGCGAGACAGCGACCATGAACAGGGCGAAGATCGACCACGCGCTGAACGGGACCGCGATCAGCCGGTACGCGAGCGGGACGCGCCGCGGTGTCGGCGCCAGCCGAGTGTCGGTCGGCTCGCGAGGCAAGGACTGGGTCTTGCGGAAGCGGTCGATCGCGCCGGTCCGGGCCTGCGCCTGGACCAGCTGTTTCTGCAGGGCCTCGACCTTGGCCTGGGCGAGCTCGGCCTCCAGCCGGGCGACGCGCTGCTCCGGGGTCTCGGTCACGCGCTGGTTATCGCATGCGGCGCGAGCGCCGTCCATTCCCCGCCCCCTGGGTGGGCACGGAAAATGCCGAAAGCTCAGCTGGCGCTGGCGACCGGGAGCAGGGTGATCGCGGTCGAGCTGAAGTGCGAGTGGACGCGGTCGTCGACCGGGTCGTCCTTCGGGTCGGCGTGCACGACGAGGTGGTTGTAGAGCGTGTCGCGCTGAGCCGGGATGCGGCCGGCGCCGCGGATGAGCTCGATCAGCTCGGTGCGGTTGCTGCGGTGCCGGGCGCCGGCGGACGAGACGACGTTCTCCTCGAGCATGACGCTGCCGAGGTCGTCGGCGCCGAAGTGCAGGGTCAGCTGGCCGATGTCCTTGCCGGTCGTCAGCCACGAGCCCTGCAGGTGGTTGATGTTGTCGAAGAACAGCCGGGCCACGGCGACCATGCGCAGGTACTCGAGGCTGGTCGCCTGCGTGCGCCCCTTCAGGTGGTTGTTCTCCGGCTGGTACGTCCACGGGATGAAGCTGCGGAACCCGCCGGTACGGTCCTGGACGTCGCGGATCATGCGGAGGTGCTCGATGCGCTCGGCGTTGGTCTCGCCCGTCCCCATCATGAACGTGGCCGTCGACTCGACGCCGAGGCTGTGCGCGGTCTCCATGACCGACAGCCAGACCTCGCCCTTCTCCTTCAGCGGGGCGATCGCGGTGCGCGGGCGGTCGACGAGGATCTCGGCCCCGGCGCCGGCGAACGAGTCGAGACCGGCCGCGTGCAGCCGGGCGACGACCGTGGCGTGGTCGAGGTCGGAGACCCGGCCGATGTGGACGACCTCGGATGCGCCGAGGCTGTGCAGGGTCAGCTGCGGGTAGGCGCGCTTGATCGCGGCGAAGGTCTGCTCGTACCACTCGATGCCGAGCTCGGGCGAGTGGCCGCCCTGCAGCATGATCTGGGTGGCGCCGAGGTCGACCGCCTCGCCGCAGCGCCGCAGGATCTCCTCCAGCGGGTGGGTCCAACCCTCGGCGTGGTTCGGCGCCCGGTAGAACGCGCAGAACTTGCAGGCCGTCACGCAGACGTTGGTGTAGTTGATGTTGCGGTCGATGATGTAGGTGGCGATGCCGTCCGGATAGCGGCGGCGGCGGACCGCGTCGGCGGCCTGGCCGAGCGCGTGCAGCGGCGCGTCCGTGTAGAGCAGCAGCGCCTCGTCCGGCGTGATGCGGCCGCCCTCGGCGGCGTGGTCGAGCAGGCTCGCAATCGTCACAGGATCAGGGTACGGGGGCCGGCGCGGCGGCGACCGCCGGCATCTCGACTTTCCGGCGCGGACGCGGCGCCCGGACGCCGGTCAGCACGCCGAGGACCACGAGGCCGCCGAAGCCGAGCTCGACCCAGTCGGTCGACTCGCCCAGGAACAGCCACGAGCTGCCGATGCCGAAGACCGGCACGAGCATCGAGAACGGCGCAACGACGCCGGCCGGGTAGCGGCTCAGCAGCATCGTCCACGCACCGGAGCCGAGGACGGTGGCCACGACGACGATGTAGAGCAGGGCCAGGCCGGCGTCGGGGCCGTTGCCGGCGCCGACGGTGTGCAGCGCGTGCCACTCGTCGCCCGGACCCTCGACGGCGAGCGACAGGGCGAGCATGGGCAGCGGCGGCACGACCGACATCCAGAGCGTCAGGTGCAGCGGCTTCGGCGGATGGGCCTGGCGGCTGGCCAGGTTGCCGAGCGCCCAGCCGAGCCCACCGCAGAGGGTGAGGACGATCGGCAGCAGCGACGCGTGCAGCGACCGGTGCACGGCGATGCCGACCAGGCCGCCGACGGCCACCAGAACGCCGATCACCTGGTGGCCGGAGAGCCGCTCGCCGAGCAGCATCGCGCCCAGGACGACCGTGAACGGGGCCGACGCCTGCAGCACGAGCGACGCGAGCCCGGCCGGCATCCCGTGCTGCATGCCGATGTAGAGGAAGGCGAACTGCAGGATGCCGAAGCCGACGCCGTAGCCGAGCAGCCAGCGCACCGGCACCTCCGGCCGCGGGACGAACAGCATCGTCGGGATCGCGAGCAGCGTGAAGCGCAGCGCGACGACGAACAGCGGCGGGAAGTGCTCGAGCGCGACGTGGGTGGCCGGGAAGTTGACGCCCCAGCAGGCCGCGATGGCGATGGCCAGGAGGCGGTCGCGGGGCGTCATGCCGTCCACTCTGCGCCGGCCGATCGGCAAGCAATAGCGAATAGTTCTTCACTGTCGCTGTAGTGTTGCTACATGGACGCACGCCAGCTGGCCGTGCTGCGAGAGGTGGCCGAGCAGGGCAGCGTCACCGGCGCCGCAGCCGTCCTGCACTGCACGCCGTCGGCGGTGTCCCAGCAGCTCAAGGCGCTGGAGGCCACGGCCGGCACGCCGCTCGTCGAGCGGGTCGGGCGGGGGATCCGGGTTACGCCGGCGGGCCTGGAACTCGCGGCCACCGCGGTCGATGTCGCGCTGGCCCTCGAGCGCGCGGCCGCCGCGTGCGCGCGGTTCACCCGCCGCCCGACCGGCACGGTGCGCATCGCGGTGTTCCAGAGTGCCGGGCAGATGCTGCTGCCCGGGCTGCTCAGCGCCGTCAGCGGGGACGAGGGCATCGTGGTCGAGTGCGGCGAGCAGGACGTCCGGCTGGCCGAGTTCGTCCCGCTGACCGGCGACTACGACATCGTGATCGGCCACCGTCCCGACCGCGGGTACGTGTGGGGCGGCACCGGGACGAGGGTGGTCAACCTGATCCGCGAACCGCTCGACATCGCGCTGCCGCCGGGGCATCCGCTGACGGCGCGGCACTCGCTGCGCCCGGCCGACCTCGTCGGGCAGCCGTGGATCACCGTCCGCGACGAGTTCCCGCTGGCCGATGTCGTGTACACGATCGGCGAGCGCTCGGGCGCGCCGCTCGATGTGCGGCACCGCATCAACGACTTCCACGTGATCGAGGCGATGGTGGCCGCCGGGCACGGCATCGCGCTGCTGCCCCGCTACACGGCCGATCACCGCGGCGGCACGCGATTCGCCGTCCGGCCGCTGGAGGGCGTCCGGGCCAGCCGGGAGATCGACGCGCTGCTTCGTCCGGACCGGGCCGAGCGGGTCGTGGTGAAGCGGGTGCTCCGCCACCTGCGCAGCGTCGCCCGCGCCGTGGTGGCCGCTTACCAGCCCGACGTTGAGTGGTCAGTTGCGCACTGAGTGGTCAGTCCTACCTGACCACTCAGTTCCGGACTGACCACTCGATGTCGCCACACGCGCTGGACGGCCGTAGCGTGCGAGGGCATGAGCCTTCCCGCCCCCGCACCCGACCGGGCCGCCGTGGTCACCGGCGCGTCCTCCGGCATCGGCGCCGAGATCGCCCGCGAACTGCACCGGCGCGGCCACCAGGTCGTGCTCGTCGCACGCTCGGCCGGCAAGCTCGACAACCTCGCGGCCGAGCTGGGCGACGGCGCGCATGCGTTGCCGGCCGACCTCGCCGACCGGGCGGCCCGGGCCGGGCTGCTCGGCCGGGTCGCGGCCCTGGGCCTGACGGCGGACGCCCTGGTCAATAACGCCGGCTTCTCCACGCTCGGCCCGGTGGCGAAGTCCGACCCCGAGGCCGAGGTCGGCCTGGTCGAGGTGGACGTCGCCGCCGTGGTCGACCTGTCGAGCCGGTTCCTGCCCGGCATGGTCGAGCGGGGCCGGGGCGCGCTGCTCAACGTCGCATCGACGGCGGCGTTCCAGCCGTTGCCGGGGCAGGCCGCGTACGGCGCGGCGAAGGCCTTCGTCCTGTCGTACACGCAGAGCGTGGCCGGCGAGCTGCGCGGCAGCGGAGTCAGCGCCACCGCGCTGTGCCCCGGACCGGTCGCGACGGGTTTCGGGGAGGCGGCCGGCTTCGACAAGGAGGACGCGGAGAAGGCGTTGCCGTCGTTCATGTGGGTCGACGCGGCGCAGGTGGCGCGGGCGGCCGTCGACGGGATGGCCCGCGGACGGTTGGTCGTGATCCCGGGCGCGGCGAACCGGCTCGGGTCGGTGTTCGCCCAGGTCACGCCGCGCTCGCTGCTCGTGCCGCTGCTCGCCCGCCAGCACCCCGGCCTGAAGTAATGGTTCGGACGGCCGGTCTCGAGCGGTAGGTAATAGCTCCCCGGGCTGTATGACGAATTCGCAATACAGCTGCCGGAACAACCCCTCGCCCGGCCAAGGGACCCGCCCGGAAGCGGTGGGCTCTTGCCAGAACTCAGACCTCGACGAAGGCCGGCTCGACCGGCAGGCCGGCCCGGGCGGCGAACTCCTGCAGGCCGGCCACCTGCCGCTCGCCGAGGGAGAAGTCGAGCGTGCGGAAGTACGTGGCCAGCGTCGCGGCGTCGAAGACCTCCCAGCGGGCGGCCGTAGCGGCCACCTCCTCGACGTGCGCCAGCGCGTCATCGCGGCTGCGGACGAAGGCGGAGTGGACGTCCTTGACCAGGCCCGGGTTGGCCTCGGCGTACTCGCGCCGCGCGGCCCAGACCGCGAAGACCATCGGCAGCCCGGACCAGTCGCGCCACGCGGCGCCGAGGTCGTGCACCTGCAGCCCGCGGCGCGGGGCGTCGTAGGTCGCCCGCAGCGCGGCGTCGCCGATCAGCACCGCGGCGTCGGCCTCGAGCAGCATCGTGGTCAGGTCGGGCGGGCAGGTGAAGTACTCCGGCCGGACGCCATGCACCTGCTCGAGCCACATCCGGGCCAGCAGGACGGACGTCCGCGAGGTCGACCCGAGCGCGACCCGCCGCCCGTCCAGCTCGTGCAGCGGGCGCTGCGACACGAGGTTGACCGACAGCACCGGCCCGTCCGAGCCGATGGCGATGTCGGGCAGCAGGGCGAGCGAGTCGGCGTTGCGCAGGTACTCGACGAGCGAGATCGGCCCGATGTCGAGGTCACCGGCGACGAGCAGCTCGTTGAGGCGGTCCGGGGTGTCCTTGGTCAGCTCGACGTCGAGCAGCGTGCCGGCCCGGACGAGCCCCCAGTAGATGGGCAGGCAGTTCAGGAACTGGATGTGTCCCACCCGCGGCCGTGCATCGCTCATGGCATCGACGCTACGCCCGCGGTGCGCTCACCCGACGACCGGCAGGACCACTGTCTGCCCCGAGCCGGAGGCGATCGTCACCGGCGTCGGGGTGAGCCCGCCGCGGTAGTTGTCCGAGCCGCCGGCGACCACGATCCGGATGCGGTGCCCGGTCGCGAAGCGGTGCACGATGCCGGGCAGCGTCACCTTCACCGCCCGGCTGACGTCGGGGATCCGGACCGGCGCCTCGAGCCCGTGGATGAGCGACGCCGTGCCGTCGGGGGCGACGTCCTCGATCTTGACGAAGAGGACGAGCTGGCCGGCCGGGCCGAGCCACTGCGTCAGCTGGGCGGTCGGGGCCTGCACCCGCACGGTGACGACCGGCGAGCCGGCGACGTTCACCGGGGCGGCCAGCGCGGGCGTCGTCCAGTTCCCGTACGTCCCCGGCAGGTCGGCCTGCGGGAGCTGCCCGGTGTACCCGCTGACGACGTCGAGCGGGTTGATGCTGCTCGGCAGGCCGAGCGGCGGGGTGAGGAACGTCTGCGACCCGGACTTCACCGCCAGCACGTTGCCCGTGAGGCCGTTCGGGCCGGTGAGGTACAACGTGCGGGCCGTCCCGACCGGGAAGGTCGAGGACGTGCCGTACGCCGGCGTCGCGATGCCGCTGTAGCTGACCCAGTCGCGGAAGTACGCGAAGTTCGGGCCGGTGCCGACGCTGCTGCCCTTCAGGTAGTGCGCGAACCAGTCGGCGACCCGGGCCGTCTCGTACTGCGTGGCCGGGTCCGGGTCGCTCAGGCTGAGCTCGCCCGGTGCCGGCGTCGAGCCGGAGTGGCCCCACGAGTGCCAGACCATCTTCACCGGCGTCCCTTGCGCCTTGAGCGCCTTGTACGTCGCGGCGGCCTCGTTGAGGTTGAAGAGGGTGTCGTTCTCGCCCTGCATGAGCAGCACCGGGATCTTCACCTTGGTCATGAAGCTCGCGACGGACGCGTGCCGTGCGGCGGAGATGGCGGCGGGCTGGAAGTAGCCGGTCGTGCCCGCGGTGACGAGCGCGGTGCACACCCGACGACGCGAAGTTCGGGCAGCCGAAGAGCCGGGACGGGTCGGCCTGCGCGTTCTCCAGGCCGTCGGCCACGCCGAGCGCCGAGAAGCCGAGCGCCCCAGATGAGCTTGATCGCGCCCGGCGTCGAGGTGGTGACGCCGGTGGTCTGCGCGGTGTTGTTCGGGTCGAGGGAGTAGTTGAGGTCGTTCCAGGTGATCAGCGGGACGATCGTGTCCAGCCGGGGGTCGACCGCCGCGGTGGCGAACTGGATGCCGCCGCCGTAGGAACCGCCGATCATCCCGACCCGCGGGTCGTAGGCCTGGGCGACGCCCGGCGTGATCCTTCGCGTCGTGCGCCGACCACCTGCAGCCGCGGCGCGGCCGTGGTGTGCGCGGCGTCGGTGAAGGCGATGCCGGGCGCGCCGCCGAGGTAGCTGATGAGCTGCTTCGCCGCCCGGCCGTCGTAGTCCGGGTCGTCCAGGGTGATCTTGCAGCCGGAGCCGCCGAACCCGAGCCCGGAGTACGACAGCACCACGTAGCCGCGGGTCGCGAAGGCCTTGCCGATGCCGGCCTGATCGTCCTTCGAGCCGCCGAAGCCGTTGGTCGTGAGGATGGCCGGCACCCGGGCGCTGGGCGTCGCGGTGCTGGGCGTGTAGAGGTCGGCGACGATGTCACAGGGCGTGCTGCCCGAAGGGTCGGCTGTGACCGCGAAGTGCAGGGTCTGCACGGTATAGCCGGGATCGGCGGCCCCGGCCGGGACGGCGGCCACCGCCGCACCGCCGGCGAGCAGGGCGACCGCGGCGAACGGGGCGGCGAGGCGGGAGCGGGCGGCAGGCGGCATGGAGGCTCCGGGGCGGCAGGCGGCTTTGCCGTACTCAACGGGACGGACCGGGCACCGGTTACGTATCTGTTTCCGCGGCCCTGTTCCGGCGGGCTCGCTAGTGGCAGAGTGCGGCCATGGCGGACGATCTCGAACTGGCGACGAACCTCATCACCCGCGTCAACGTCGGCGACGCGCTCACCCGGACCGCCGGCCGCATGCCCGATCAACTCGCGGTGGTCGACGGTGATCGCCGCTGGACCTACGCCGAGCTCAACGAGCGGGTCAACCGGGTCGCTAACGCGCTGTCCGGCGCGCGGCTACGAGCGGGGCCACGCGCTCGCGCTGGCCTCGGGCAACAGCTGCGAGTTCCTCGTGACCTACTTCGCCTGCGCGAAGCTCGGCGTGGTCTGCGTGCCGATGAACCTCGGCTGGCGCGCCGACGAGATCGCGTACGTGCTCGACCATTCCGAGTCGCGCGGCATCGTCGTCGAGGCCCAGCTGGTGCCGGCCGTCCTGCCGGGCGTGGAGAAGGTGCCGGCCGTCCAGGACGTCATCGTCGCCTACGGCACGGACGGCCGGTACGAGCAGACGCTGCCCGACCGCGCGTGGCTGACCTTCGCCGACCTGCACGAGGCCCGCGGCCGCCGAGCCCGAGCACCTCGTCGACGAGCGGGATCCGATCAGCTACCTCTACACGAGCGGGACGACCTCGTTCCCCAAGGGCGTGGTCGGCAGCCATCTGGCGATCTACCTCGAGTCGCTGATGGTCGCGGCCGAGACCGGGCTGCGACGCCGGCGAGCGGATCGCCTGCCTGATGCCGCTGTTCCACACCGCGCAGCTCAACGGCTTCGGCACGCCGTCGTGCATGATGGGCGCGACCCAGTACCTGCTGCGCGGGTTCGACGGCGACGCCCTGCTCGACCTCATCGAGCGCGAGCAGATCACCCGGATGTTCGCGCTGCCGATGATGTATCGCGCGCTGGTCGACCGTCCGGACATCGGCGCCCGCGACCTGTCGTCGCTGCGCTACGCGGCGTACGCGATGGCGCCGATGCCCGACGCGCTGCTGCGGACCTGCCTCGACGTGTTCGGTTGCGACTTCTACCTCGCGTTCGGGCAGACCGAGATGAGCCCGGTGACGACCTTCTTCCGCCCCGAGCACCAGCTGTCCCACTCCGGCGCCGTCGGGACGCAGGTGGTGAACGTCCAGATCGGGATCATGGGACCGGACGGCGAGCTGCTGACCGCGGCGAGGAGGGCGAGATCGTGTACCGCGGACCGCAGGCCCTCAACAGCTACCTGAAGAACCCGGAGGCGACGGCCGAGGCGTTCGCGCACGGCTGGTTCCACTCGGGCGACGTGGGCCGCCTCGACCCGGACGGCATGCTCTGGTTCAGCGACCGCTACAAGGACGTGATCAAGACCGGCGGCGAGAACGTCGCGTCGATCGAGGTCGAGAAGGCGGTGTACGCGGCTTCACCGGACGTGGCCGAGGCCGTGGTGGTCGGGCTGCCGCACGAGCGGTGGACGGAGGCGATCACCGCGGTGGTCGTGCCCAAGCCCGGGACGACGCTCGACCCCGAGGCCGTGCGCGAGGCGATGCGGCAGCACGTCGACGGCTACAAGGTGCCGAAGTCGGTGATCGTGGTGGACGAGCTGCCGAAGACGTCCACGGGCAAGATCCAGAAGAACGTCGTCCGCGACCAGTTCAGCGACCACTACAACTGAGCGGCGGCGCTGCCGATAGCGTCGGAGGCGTGGACGATCTCGAGCTGGCCGCCTCCCTCGTGCACGAGGCCGGGACCCTCGCCGCGCGCATGCTGCGAGAGGGCGTCAGCGTCGCCCGGAAGACCTCGATCTCCGACATCGTGACCGCCGCCGATCACGCCGCCGAGGAGCTCGTCGTGCGGCGGCTGCGAGCCGAGCGGCCGGCCGACGCCATCGTCGGCGAGGAGGGCACGAACGACGCCGGCGGCGACCGCACCTGGTTCGTCGACCCGGTCGACGGCACCTACAACTTCCTCTCCGGCCTGCCGGTCTGGTGCTCGGCGATCGCGCTGGGCGAGCAGCTCGGGGCGGTGTACCAGCCGAGCGCGGACGAGCTCTGGGCCGGCGGGCCGTCCTTCCCGACCACGCGCAACGGCGGGCCGGTCGAGCCGCTGGCCGACCGTCCGTTGCACGAGGTGTCACTTCGCGACCTACCTGCACCCGACGACGCTGCCGGACGACTCGTTGCGGGTGCCGCTGCTGCGGGTGATGCAGGGGGCGGCGACGGTCCGGATGCTCGGCTCGGGTTCGGTCGAGCTGGCCGCGGTGGCGGCCGGCCGCCTCGGTGCCTCGCTGCAGTCGGACTCGCTGCCGTGGGACTGGCTGCCGGGGGCCGCGCTCGTCCGCGGTGCGGGCGGGGCGGCCGAGGTCGTGGCGGCGGCCGGGCACCGCTGGCACGTCGCCGGCAGCCGGCAGGCCGTGGTCGAGATCGCGGCGCTGCTCGCCGGGTGATCGATTGCGGGATGTGGCAGGGTCGGGGTGTGCTGACCGCGTTGATCCCGAAGGTGTTCTACGAGGACGTCGAGGTGGGTCTCGACCTGTTCGCGGGCGGTGTCGGCATGGAGGTGCTGCACCGCGACGACGACCTGGTCGTGCTCGCGCGTGACCAGGCCAAGCTGTATCTGGTCGAGGACGCCGAGTTCGCGGCGAAGGACCGTCCCGAGCTCGCGATCGAGACCGACGATATCGACGGCGTCCACGCCGACATCGGCTGCCGGCGGCCGGACCTTCTGCACCCGAACCTCGACCGCGTGAAGCGGCAGCCGTGGGGCCCGCGGGAGTTCGCGGTGCGGGACGCGACGGGCGTCTGCGTCGTGTTCCGCGACTGGACGTAGCGGTTAGGGTGTCGCCGTGCGGAGGGACGGCGGCAGGTTGATCGGGACCGCCCGATCTCTCCGGGGCAACCCCGGGGGCATCACCGCACGCAGACCATCGCGTCGCACGCCCGCCGTCGCACTCCCTGCAAGAACGGGCGCGCACGGCATCGGTTGGCTGCCTCCGTCCCTTCGCGCATGAACCGGTTCAGGTGAACCGCCGCGACCAGGTCGCCCACGGCCTGGCGACCGCGATGCTGGCCGGTCCGTGGACGCAGGCGGCCATGCTCGCCCGGACGCGCGCGGCGCTGGGCCGGCGGACCGCACCCAAGTGGCTGGCCGCGCTCGTCGAGCAGACCCTGGAGCTGTACCGGGAACCGCCGGCGGACCGTCCGCGCGAGCTCGCCCGGGTGCTGCCGACGCGGCCCGCCTGGCGGCTGGCCTGGGAGCACCGGCGACCGCCGTCGATCGTCCTGTGGACCCCGGTGCCGACGCAGGTAACGACCCGGCCGTGGCCGGTCGCAGTGCTGCCCGACCATGCCGCGTTGGCCCGGCTGCTCGATCTCGATCAAGGTGAGCTCGCCTGGTTCGCCGACGTACGCGGGCTCGAGCGGCAGGCCGCCGAACCGCTGCGGCACTACCGCTGGTGGGCCGAGCCGAAGGCGGGCGGGGTGCGGCTGGTTGCAGCGCCCAAGCCGCGGTTGAAGGAGATTCAGCGGCGGCTGCTGCGGCATGTGCTCGACGCGATCCCGGTGCACGGGGCGGCGCACGGGTGCGTGCCGGGGCGGTCGGTGCGCTCGGCCGTGCTGCCGCACGCGGAGCGGACGGTGGTGATCCGGGCCGACCTCGAGGCGTTCTTCCCGTCGCTGTCGGCCGGACGGGTCTGGGGCCTGCTGCGCTCCGCCGGCCTGCCCGAGGGCGTCGCCCACACGGTGACCGGACTGGTGACGACGGTGGTCCCGGCTTCCGTGTGGCGAACGCTGCCGATGGGTTCCGACCGGACCGCCCACGATCGTCTGGGGGAGCGGCTGCGGGTGCCGCACCTGCCGCAGGGGGCGCCGACCTCGCCGGCGCTCGCGAACCTGCTGGCGTTCTCGCTCGACCGGCGGCTGGCCGGCCTGGCGGCTCGCTTCGACGCGTCGTACACGCGCTACGTGGACGACCTGACCTTCAGCGGCGGGCCGTCGTTGCGGTCGGCGCGTAGCCGGTTCGTGGCGAAGGCTTCCGAGATCGTTTCCTCCGAAGGCTTCCGGCTCAACGACCGCAAGACGGTGGTGCTCGGTTCGTCGGGACGGCAGGCGCTGCTCGGCACGGTGGTGAATGCCCACCCGACGGTGTTGAGGCACGAGCGGGACGCGTTGCGGGCGTTGCTGCACAACTGCCTGGTGCACGGCTGGGAGTCGCAGGCGCGTGGACGGGCGGACTTCCGCGAGCACATGCTGGGCCGCATCGCATGGGTGAGCGGCCTCGATCCGGTCCTCGGTGCGAAGCTCCGCGCGACCTTCGATCGCATCGACTGGACCTGACTACTTGATTAGAACTGCGGTCGCTGACGTGAACCCGCCCAGGGCCGCGGTGACGTTCGCAGACGACCAGCTGTTGTTTCCCGGCGTCGAAGCCGTCAAGAGGCTGGTGGTCGCTGATCCAGTGGCCGGCAAGATCGCGTTGGTTGCAAAGCTGACCGAGCCGCGGTCGGTCGTCGACACAACCGTCTTATCAGAGCCGACGTTACTAACCACATTCCCCCAGTTGTCAGTGAGGCTCACAGTTGCGTTGAACGCCTCACCACGACCGATGCCAGCCACCGTGCAGGTGAAGTAGCAAGGCGTGCCTACGACTCCTTGCGAAACGGTCACCGTTCCAGTCCACGCCAATCTTGCCGGCGCGCCGGTGGTCAGGTTCGTGCTGTTTGACGTGCCCGTGAGCGTTCCTTCTGATACGGAAATCGTGCGGCCGGTCTCGGCCTTGAACAGGGTCACCGACGTACTACCTACGCCGCCACTGAAGTTGATCGAGGAGGGCAGGATTGGAGCCGTACCACCGGGACTGGCTCCGCCCGTTGTCGTGACAGTTACGTCGTGCGAACCGCTGTAGGTGGCCCGGTTGCCGAACGCGTCTTGCGCCGTGACTTCGACCGAAAATGCCGTGCCAGCTGTCTGCGCGCTACCCGCGCTCACCGCGAACTGGCTTGCCGCGCCAGCGCTGATCGTCTCCTGTTGGGTTGCACTACTGACATCGGCATTCGACGCCGTGATCGTGGGCTGACCAGCCTTGGTGTCGCCGTAGAAGAAGTCCGCGCTGGTGCCGTTGGCCGGGATGGTCACCGACGTAACCGCTGCTCCGCCGGAGGTTTTGGCAAACTTGGCGCCGCTCGAAGTCGAGGCCAGCGACACACTCAGTCCACCCACGCCGGCCGGAACGGCGGTGTCCGAGGCGTCCCACTCTTCGACGGTGATCTTCCCGACAGTCGCCGAGTTCGAGGCAGTGCCGGAAACCGCGCTAGTCGTGAAGACGAGCTTGGTGGCACCGACCGTGCTCCCGTCGCTGAGGCTGCTCTCCGTCCCCAGCCAGTTTGGAGACTTGCGGCTGGTAGCTGTACTTCCAACTGCCGAGCGGTATCGACGTGAGCGTGCATGTCACGGATCCGAGCGACGTGGAGCAGGACGGGCTTGCAACGACCATGGGGTTGGCGCCGCTCGCGTCGTAGCGCTTGATCACGAAGTCGCCGCGGCGTGATTCACCGCGGTACTGACCGACCCGAACGAAAGGGTGACGGTCGTGCCGGCAACGCCGACGGAGGGCTTGGTTCCCGCTGCGCCTGGGAAGGAGTCGCCGGACGCGGCGCCGGTGCCCGATTCCGCACCGGTCCAGTACGCCCAGGCCGTGGTCACGCCGGCGACGAGGAACACGGCGACCAACGCCGCGATGACGCGCCGACCACGACGGAAACCGTCGATCGATGGAGGTCTTCAGTCCTCGCGGTCGCGCTTGGCATCCGGGTCGAGCTGGGCATCGAGGTCGGCGCGGGCGGCGCGGCGGGCGTCGACCCGGCGCTCGAGCTGCTGGGCGAACATCCGCCGCGGCCGGGCGAGCAGCACGAACGACAGCGGGACGGAGAGCACCAGCGCCAGCAGCGCGGCGAGCAGGCCGTGGACGCCGAGCAGCTCGACGATGCCCCACAGCGCGAAGAACAGCCCGAACCGCAGCACGGTGTAGAGCCACATCGAGCCCATCCACCCGGCGGCGCTGGGCGGCGGCGTCGGCTGCTTCTCGGCGCTCACGCCGGTCACGCCCAGACGGCCTGCGGCTCCGAGCGCCGCTGCGCCAGCGACACCGGGCCGTCGTACTCGCGGATGACCTCGTAGCGGGTGTTGCGCTCCTTCGGCTGGAAGCCGGCGTCGCGGATGAGGTTGAGCAGGTCGTCGCGGGTCAGCTTGTCCGGCGTGCCGTAGCCGTCGGCGTCATGGGTGATCTTGTACTCGACGACCGAGCCGTCCATGTCGTCGGCGCCGTAGTTCAGCGCGAGCTGCGAGGTCGACAGCCCGTGCATCACCCAGAACACCTTGACGTGCGGGAAGTTGTCGAGCATCAGCCGCGACACCGCGAAGGTCTTGAGGACGTCGGCCGGCTGGGCCATCGGCAGGTGCGAGAGCCGGTTGTTGTCGTTGTGGAAGCGCAGCGGGATGAACACCTGGAACCCACCGGTCTCGTCCTGCAGCTCGCGCAGACGCAGCACGTGGTCGACCCGGTGGCGCGGCTCCTCGATGTGGCCGTAGAGCATCGTCGCCGGCGTGCGCAGCCCCTTCTGGTGGGCGAGGCGGTGGATGCGCGACCAGTCCTCCCAGTGGGTGTTGTGGTCGACGACCTGCTTGCGGACGTCCCAGTCGAAGATCTCGGCCCCGCCACCGGTCAGCGACTCGAGGCCGGCGTCGATCAACTCGTCGAGCACCTCGTCGGCCGGCAGCCCGGAGATCGTCTCGAAGAAGTGCACCTCGGTGGCGGTGAAGCACTTGAGGGCGACGTCCGGCAGCACCGCCTTGAGCTCGCGCAGCACCCGCGGGTAGTACTTCCACGGCAGCGTCGGGTGCAGGCCGTTGACGATGTGCAGCTCGGTGAGGCCGTCGTCCTTCATGGCAATGGCCTTCTCCACCGCCTCCTCGACGCGCATCGTGTACGCGTCCTTCTGACCCGGTTTGCGCTGGAAGCTGCAGTACGCGCAGGACGCGGTGCAGACGTTGGTCAGGTTGAGGTGGCGGTTGACGTTGAAGAAGACGGTGTCGCCGTTCTTCTCCGTGCGCACGCCGTGGGCCAGGCCGCCCAGCCACGCGAGGTCGTCGGACTCGTAGAGGTCCTCGCCGTCCTGACGGGTGAGGCGCTCGCGCGCCTCGATCTTCTCGGTGAGTTCCGCCTTGCGGGCCTGCGTCAACGCCATGGGACGAGCGTACGTGGCCCTGACCTTCGGCCCGCCCGGGAGGGGACGTTCGCTCATGGGCCAGGCCGACGGATCGGCCCACTGTCTAGCTGATGACGTATTTCCGCACCGAGGAGGTGGCTGCCGTGGGACAACACAAGCTCTCGGCCCTGGGCATCGTCATGGTCGTGCTCGTGGTCTGCGCCGTGTTCGCGGGCGGCCCGCTCATGTGGGCCCTCGCCGTCATGGGCCTGCCGTTCATCGCGCTGTTCCTCCTGCTCGGCGGCATCGCGCACGGGCACGTCGACAACGGCCACTTCCGCTCGCCGGACACCCCGCCCGTCCGCATGGTCAAGCCGCCGGTCAGCTGAGGGCCGCGCGCAGCGACTCGTGCTCCCCGGCCCGGCGTCGCGCCGTGGCCGGATCGAGGCCGCCGGCGACCATCAGCACCGCGGCCCGCGCGCTGCCCTGACAGGCGGCGAGGGCGGCCCGGGCGGCTTCGACGTCACAGCCGGCGATGTCGGCGACGATGCCGGCCGCACGTTCGCGCAGCTTCGCGTTCGCGCCGACGACGTCGATCATCCGGTCCCCGTGCACCCGGCCGAGCTGCGCCGCCGCGGCCGTCGTCAGCGCGTCGAGGGCGATCTTCTGGGCCGTGCCCGCGCCGAGGCGGGTCGAGTCCCGCAGCGCCTCGCGGCCGACGACCGTCTCGATCGTCACCGTGGCCAGCGCGCCCAGCAGGGTCTCGCCGACAGCGACGAGCGCGACGACGTCGGCGCCGGCTGCGCGCGCGGCTCGCGCCACGGCCAGCGTGTACGGGGTGGTGCCGCTCGCGGCCACCGCTACCACGACGTCGTTGCGACCCGGCCCGAGTTCCTCGACGTCGCGCTCGGCGTGGGCGAGATCGTCCTCGTCGACGTCGGTGCTGCCGAGCCCGCCGGCGACCCGGGCCAGCACCCGGTCGCGGTCGAGCCCGAACGTGCCGGGGAGCTCGGCGGCCTGCGTCCAGGCCAGCCGCCCGCCCGTCCCGGCGCCGACGAAGACGAGCCGGCCGCCGGCCCGCCAGCGGTCGGCGACCAGCGTCGCGGCGGCCGCGATCTCCGCGCTCGCGGCGCGGACGGCCGGCAGCACCCGCTCCTCGGCCTCCAGCAGCGCGGTGACGACCTCGCCCGCGGACAGTTCATCCAGGTTCACCACGTCGAGGTGACCTTCGACAGACCTCGCGGGCGGTCGGGATCACCGCCGCGGTCGAGCGCGAGGCGCCACGCGAGCTGCTGCAGGGGCAGGATCTCGAGCACCGGCCGCAGCTCGTCCGGCACCCCGTCGGCCGCCACCAGCAGGTCGCCATCGGTGCCGACCCGCAGCACGTCGGCGCCACCTTCGGTGAGGCGCTCGAGGACGGGTGTCATCGCCTCGCCGGCCGCACCCGGCGGCAGCACCGCGATCACCGGCACGCCGGAGTCGATCATGGCGAGCGGGCCGTGCAGCAGGTCGGCGCCGGAGAACGCCTGCGCGCCGAGGTAGCTCGTCTCCATCAGCTTGAGCGCCGCCTCGCGCGCGGTCGGGTAGGCGAACCCGCGGCCGGTCGTCACCAGCCGCTCGGCGAAGCGGTACCTCTTCGCGGCCGAGCGGGCCCGGGTCTCGCCGAGCTCGAGCGTGCGCTGCGCGGCCTCGGGCAGCGCGGCCGCCCCGGCCGGGGTGCCGCCGAAGAGGAGGTACAGCGCAAGGAGCTCAGCGGTGTAGGTCTTCGTCGCCGCGACCGCCCGCTCGACGCCGGCGGCGACGTCGACGTGCAGCTCGGCGACGTTCGACAGCGGCGAGTCGGGATTGTTGGTGACCGCGACCGTGAGCGCCCCGCACTGCGCGGCCGCCGCGGTCGAGTCGACGAGGTCGGGCGACCCGCCGGACTGGCTGACCGCGACGAACAGCACGTCACGAAGGTCCGGACGGCTGCCGTAGACGGTGTACGACGACGGCGACGCGAGCCCGGCCGGCAGCCCGAGCCGGGTCTCGACCAGGTACTTCGCGTAGAGCGCGGCGTGGTCACTCGTCCCCCGCGCCGCCAGCAGCACGAACCGCGGCGCGCGATGCCGGACGATGTCGGCCACCGTCGCGATCTCGGCCGCCGACGCGGCGATCACGTGCTCGAGGACGGCGGGCTGCTCGGCGATCTCGGCCGCCATGAGCCGCCCCCGCCCATTCATCGCGTCCCCGCGATCGGTCCGGTGGACGGAGTCGAGCCCGGCGGCTGCGCACCCCGGCATCCGGGCAATAGGCTGACCGGCGTGAGCCGGCGTAGGTCGGGGTCGATCGGCACGGTAGGTCGCTCCGCTTTCTCGAGGCGAGCAGGCTGCGACTCAATGGTGTAGACAATTCTGCACCGTGTCCAGTTCCGACCGGCGTGTCAATGGTGTAGACATTCGAGTGGATCTCGCCTTTCGAGTAGGAGGCCCCGTGGTCGTCCCCGCCGCCGACGGCTCTCCACGCCAGCCGAAGTACTACGTCGTCAAGCGCCACCTGCTCGAACTGATCGGCACCCTCCCCCCGGGCAGCCCGGTGCCGACCGAGCGGGTATTGACCGCCCAGCTCGGCACGTCCCGCACCACCGTCCGGCAGGCGTTGAGCGAGCTCGTCGGCGAGGGCCGGCTCGTCCGCCGGCAGGGGTCGGGCACGTACGTCGCCGAGCCGAAGGTGAGCTGGCCGCTGCAGATGACGAGCTTCACCGAGCAGGCCCACTCCTTCGGGTACTCGGTGTCCACCAAGCTGCTCGACACCGCCCGGGAGAAGGCGGACGAGGACGTCGCGGTGCGCCTGGGCATCAAGACCGGCGCGCTCGTCCACCGGATCGAGCGGCTGCGCCTCGTCGACCACACGCCGATGGCGGTCGAGACCTCGCACCTGCCGGCGGCCCGCTTCCCCGGGCTCGTCGCCCACCTGCGCCGCGCCAGCTCGCTGTACCGGGTCCTCGAGGAGCACTACGACGTCAAGGTCGCGGCCGCCGACGAGACGATCGAGACCGCCGCCGCCTCACCCCGCGAGGCCGACCTGCTCAACTGCGACACCGGCTCCCCGATGCTCGTCCTGAGCCGGCACAGCTTCGAGGCCGACGGCACCCCGATCGAGTGGGTGCAGAGCTGGTATCGCGGCGACCGCTACCGCTTCGTCGCCCGCCTCACCGCCCCGTAAGCCCCCTGCGCGTTGAGTGGCGCCGTTCCGGCTCAGTGGCGCCATAGAAGGCGCCACTGACCGCAATAAGCGCCACTCAACCGGACGACGGCGCGCGCGAATAATCAGTTGACGCCGATAACTTAGCGTTGATAACTTAGCGTCGTTCAGCAGGCCCTCAGCGCAGGAGACCGCCATGCTCACTCGGCTCGCCCTACTCGCCGTCCGCGCCCCGAAGCGGATCCTCGTGATCGCCGGACTCCTGCTCGTCGGCGGCGGCATCTTCGGCGCCCCCGTCGCCAGCCACCTGCTCACCGGCGGCTTCACCGACCCCTCGGCCGACTCGACGAAGGCCACGAGCGTCATCGACCGGGAGTTCCACGGCGGGCAGGCCAACCTGGTCTTCCTCGTCTCCGCCCCCGGCGGCGCCGACAGCAGCGCGGCCCGGGCCACCGGTACCCGGATCGAGGCCGCGCTGAAGCAGCACAGCGACTGGACGACCTTCGCGACGTCGTACTGGTCGGCCCCGAAGGGCCAGGCCGGGGCACTGCGCAGCAACGACGGCAAGTACGGCCTCGTGGTCACGCACATCAAGGGCAACGACAACGACATCCAGGTCCGCTCCGGCAAGCTCCAGGACCAGCTGAGCCAGGGCATCGACGGCGCGACCGTGCAGGCCGGCGGCGCCGCGCTCGCCTACCACCAGGTCAACGACCAGACCAAGAAGGACCTCGCGCTCTCCGAGGCCGTCTCGGTGCCGCTGACCGCTATCGCGCTCATCCTCGTCTTCGGCAGCCTCATCGCCGCGCTCGTGCCGCTGGCGATCGGCATCCTCGCGATCATCGAGACGCTCGCGATCCTGCGCACGCTCTCCACGCTGACCGACGTCTCGATCTACGCGATGAACATGACGACGGCGCTGGGCCTGGCGCTCGCCATCGACTACAGCCTGTTCATGGTGAGCCGCTACCGGGAGGAGCTGCGCAACGGACGCGACCCGGCCGACGCGATCGTCGCGACCGTCCGCACCGCCGGCCGCACGGTGCTCTTCTCGGCGCTCGTCGTGGGCCTGTCGATGTCGGCCATGATCGTCTTCCCGATGTACTTCCTGCGCTCGTTCGCCTACGCCGGGCTCGCCGTCGTCGCGCTCGCCGCGCTCGCGTCCATCGTCGTGCTGCCGGCCTGCCTCGCGCTGATCGGGACGCGGGTCAACTCCCTCGACCTGCGGGCCGGCGTGCGCCGGATGTTCGGGCGTCCGGAGCCGGCGCCCAAGCCGGTCGAGCGCGGGTTCTGGTACCGGCTGGCCGGCACCGTCATGCGCCGCCCGGCGGTGCTCGGCATCGCGGTGACCGCCATCTTCCTGGTGCTGGGCGCGCCGTTCCTCAAGGCCAACTTCGGCTACCCGGACGACCGGATCATCAACTCCAACGCGTCCGCCCGCACCGTCGGGGACCTGCTGCGCAGCGACTTCGCCGACAACGCGGCCGCCGGACTGGTCGGCGTCGCGCCCACCACGAAGGGCTCGCCGGCGGCGATCGCCGACTACACCGCGACGGTCAGCCGCATCCCGGGCGTGGAGAGTGTCACGTCCCCGGCCGGCACCTTCGTCGACGGCAAGCAGGCGGCGCCGGCGACGCCCGGGCTCACCGGCACGAACGGCGACGGCGCGCTGTTCAATGTCGCGACCCACGTCGACCCGTTCTCCTCGCGGGGGACGGATCTCGTCCACCACCTGCGTGACACCAAGGCGCCGTGGAAGGTCTATTACGGCGGGGCCGCGGCGTTCAACGTGGACGCGATGTCCGGGCTGGCCGGCAAGCTGCCGCTCGCGCTCGGGCTGATCGCGCTGGCCACCTTCATCGTCCTGTTCCTGTTCACCGGCAGCGTGGTCGTGCCGATCAAGGCGCTGGTGCTGAACATGCTGTCGTTGGCCGCGACGTTCGGCGCGATGGTGTGGGTGTTCCAGGAAGGCCACCTCTCCGGACTGCTCGGGTTCACCGCCACCGGCTACCTCGTCGCGAACATGGTGATCCTGATGTTCTGCCTCGCGTTCGGCATGTCGATGGACTACGAGGTCTTCCTGCTCTCCCGCATCCGGGAGGAGTGGGTGAAGTCGGGTCGCACGCACGCCGACAACACCCGCGCCGTCCAGCTGGGCCTGGCCCGGACGGGCCGGATCGTCACCGCGGCGGCCGCCCTGATGGCGATCGTGTTCGCGGCGATGGTCGGCTCGAAGATCGGCTTCATGCAGCTGTTCGGGCTGGGCCTGACGATCGCGGTGCTCGCCGACGCGACCCTCGTCCGCGGCATCCTGGTGCCGGCGTTCATGCGGCTGATGGGGCGCTGGAACTGGTGGGCCCCGATGCCGCTCGTGCGCCTGCACGACCGCTTCGGGTTGCGGGAGTACGAAGATGCGCCAGGGTACGTTTCAGGTACCGAGCCCGAGAAGGAGCTGACCCCCGCCCGATGACCAGGTCCGCGGCCACGCCGCCGGCGGCAGCCAAGCGCACCCGCCGGCGGGCGTCGCGTGGTTCCGGTGAACAGCTGCGGGCCGAGATCGTGGCGGCCACGAAGGACCTTCTCGCCGCGTCGGCGAACTCCGAGGCGGTGTCGATCCGGGCCGTCGCCGACGCCGTCGGGGTCACGTCGCCGTCCATCTACCTCCACTTCGCCGACAAGGACGCGCTGATCGAGGCGGTCGTCGCCGACGTCTTCGCCGAACTCGACGCCGTGATGGTGGCCGCCGGGCAGGTCCACGGGGCGCCGCTCGACCGGCTCTGCGCGTTCGGGATGGCTTACGTGCAGTTCGCGATCGAACACCCCGAGCACTACCGGATCGCGACGATGGAGCTGCACGGACCGTACGAGCGGGCCGAGGCCGGCGCCCTCGACCACATCCTGGCCGACTCGGCGTTCACCCACTTCATGGCCACCGTCTCGGACTGCATGGACGCCGGCGTCTTCGCCGCCGGGGACCCCATCCCGGTCACGCTCGAGCTCTGGTCGGCCGCGCACGGCATCGCGTCGCTGATGATCGCCAAGCCGTTCCTGCCGTGGGGCGACAAGCTGCAGACCGCCAACCACGTCCTGCGCGCGGCCGCGCTCGGGCACGCGGTGAACGACCTGCACGGCGGCGACATGACCCCGGCCGACGTCGACCGGTGGCTCGCGGCCGAGCGCAGGAAGCGGTGAACCGGCGGGTTCCCCTCGTCCCGCCGGCGTTGCACACCACCGGGCGGCCGAGTTCCACCGCGCAGTGGACGACCCTCGGCCGGGCGCTCGAACTCGGGCGGGACGACCCGATCGTCACCGACTTCTACGCGCCGGCCTTCCTGAGCCCGCTCAGCCGGGCGCTGTGCCGGTCGCTGACGTCGGCCGGACCGGTGCTGCGCCGGGCCGAGCAGCTGCGACTGGCCGGACTCGCCGCGTCCGGCCTCTGCCGGCACCGGTTCATCGACCAGCACCTCGTCGCCGCGCTGCCGGACGTCGAACAGGTGATGATCCTGGGCGCCGGGTACGACGCCCGCGCCTACCGCTTCGCCGACGAGATCGGGGCGCGGCCGGTGTTCGAGGTCGACCTGCCACCGCTGTCCCGGCGCAAGGCGGCGATCGTGGCCGGGAACCCGCCGCTGTTCGGGCACGCGTCGGCCCACCGGGTCGAGATCGACTTCCGGACCCAGTCGCTGGTCGAGCGGCTGGCGGCCTCCGGGTTCGTCCACGACGCCCCCACCTTCGTCGTGTGGGAGGGCGTGAGCATGTACCTGACGCGGGCGGCGGTGGACGCGACGCTGGCGGCGCTGGCCTCGGTGTGCGGCGCGGGGTCGATGCTCGCGATGGACTTCTGGCAGCAGGTCGACGGCGTCGGCGGGCCGCTGCGGATCGTCGCCGAGCGAGGGATGCGGCTGATCGGCGAGCCGATCGCGTTCGCCCTCGCCGCGGGCGCCGTGCCGGGGTTGCTGGAGCCGCACGGCTTCCGGGTCGATGACCTCGCCGAGGCCGACGAACTGGCGGCGCGGTACGCCACCGGCGGCCGGACCTGCGACCCCGGCATGTACCTGGTGGCCGCCCGCCTCGGCTGACCCCGCCTCGGCGCGGCTCCGCGCGGCCGACCCGCAGCTATTGCCCCGGACTGGCCAGGACAACACTGTCTGTGACCACCAGACGCCCCCGTGCCACGGACCTTCCGGCACGTACGGCGATGGGTCGCACCGGGTGCAGGAACCTCACCCCGACCGGGCCGCGGCGGCCAAGCGGCAGTCAGCCCTGCTCGGGGTGCGCGGCCGGCACCCGGCCCTCGAAGCGGGTCGACAGGACGACCGTCGTCCGGGTCCGGGCCACCCCCTTGATCGAGTTCAGGTCGCGGATCGTCGCCTCGAGCGCGGCGACGTCGCCCACCCGAACCTTCACGACGAACGTCTCCTCACCGGCGACGAACCAGCAGTCCTCGACATCGCTGAGTGCGGTCAGTGACGCGGTCAGGACGTCGATGTCCGCGCTGTCGGTGATGAAGATGCCGATCAGCGCCGTCGCGCCGTAGCCGACGGCCTCGGGGGCGACGGCCGCGTGGTAGCCGGTGATCACCCCGGCCGCCTCCAGCTTGGCGACCCGCTCGTGCGCGGCCGGCGCGCTCAACCCGACCACTCGCGCGAGCTCGGCGTACGTGGCGCGGGCGTTCGCGCGCAGCGCGTCGAGCAGCTTGCGGTCGACTGCGTCCATGGCTCGGACGCTACCGGGCCCCGCCGAGCTCACCCGTCCAGCGGGCGATCAGCTCGTGCGAAACGCCGATCGCGTCCAGCACCTTGGCCGCGACGAAGTCGACGAGCTGGTCGACCGACTTGGGCGCGCTGTAGAAGCCGGGGCTGGCCGGCAGCACGATCGCGCCGGCATCGTGCAGCGTCAGCATGTGCTGCAGCGTCGCCCGGGTGTACGGCGTCTCGCGCGGGACGACGACGAGCGGGCGCCGCTCCTTGAGCGTGACGTCGGCGGCGCGCTGCAGCAGGTCCTTCGACAGCCCGATCGCGATGCCGGCCACCGCCGCGGTGGACGCGGGCACGACGACCATGCCCCGCGCCGGGTACGACCCGCTCGCCGGCCCGGCCGCGAGGTCACCCGCCGACCAGTACCGGACGCCGTCCGGCAAGCGGCCGAGCCACGCGGCCAGGTCATCGGCCCAGTGCGCGTCGCGGAACGAGAGGCCGGTCTCGTCGAGGATCGTCAGCCGGGCCGCCCGCGAGACCACGAGGTCGACCGGCTGCCGGGCGTCGAGCAGCCCGTTGACGACCGCCCGCGCGTAGGGCGTGCCGGACGCGCCGGAGACCCCAACGATCCACGGCGCCCGCGAACTCACGCCGCGAGCCCGTGCACGATCAGGTCGGCCAGCGCGAAGCCGAACAGCCCGATGCCGATCACACCGTTGGCGGTGAAGAACGCCCGGTTCACCCGCGAGAGGTCGTCGGTCCGCACGATCGAGTGCTCGTAGACGAGGACGGTCGCGGTCAGCGCGACACCGGTCCACCACAGCCAGCCCAGCCCGGCCGCGGCGCCGAACCACGCGAACGCCGCGAAGGTCACCACGTGCACGAACGACGACGTCACGAGCGCGGTCCGGATGCCGAACCGGGCCGGGAACGACCGCGAGCCGATCCGCCGGTCGATCGCGGCGTCCTGGCAGGAGTAGATGAGGTCGAAGCCACCGATCCACGTGCCGACCGCGAGGCCGAGCGCGGCCGCCGCCCACGACGCCGACCCGGTCACGGCGAGCCACGCCCCCACCGGCGCCACGAACTGCGCGAGCGCCAGCAGCGCCTGCGGGAAGTCGGTGAAGCGCTTGCCGTACGAGTACAGGACGAGCAGGAAGACCGCGATCGGCGCCAGCAGCAGGCAGAGCCACGACAGCGCGGCGGCGCTGGCCAGGAAGACGACCAGCGCGATCAGCGTGCCGACCTCGGCCGTCCGGACGGTCAGCTCGCCGGTGACGAGTTCGCGCCGCGCGGTGCGCGGGTTCAGCGCGTCGAAGTTCCGGTCGAGGATGCGGTTGGCGCTCATGGCGACCGTCCGCGCGGACACCATGGCGATCGTGATCAGGACGAGCTGGATCCAGTGCACCGAGCGGTTCTGGTCCCACATCGCGGTGAGCGCGGCGATGTAGGCGAACGGCAGCGCGAAGATCGAGTGCTCGATCATCACCAGCCGCAGGAACTTCTTGACCTTGCTCCCGACCGGCGGCTGTTCGACGAGGCGCGTCATATCCCGTACTCCCGCCACCGGCGCTCGACGGTCGCCAAGGTCGCCTCGTCGAGCACGCACTCGGTCGGCCAGCCACCGGCTCGCCGGTAGCCCTCGGTGGGCAGCTTGCGCGTGGCGTCGATGCCGAGCTTGCCGCCGTAGAACTGCTCGTACGCCGCGTGATCCAGGTGATCGACCGGCCCGACCGTGTGCAGCACGTCGTGGGCGTAGTCGACGTTGCCGAACGCCCGCCACGCGACCTCGGCGTAGTCGTGCACGTCGCAGTCGGCGTCGACCACGACCACGAGTTTCGACAGCGACAGCAGCCCGGCGCCCCAGATCGCGTTCATCACCTTCTGCGCGTGCTTCGGGAAGCGCTTCTCGATCGAGACGATGCAGCAGTTGTGGAAGACGCCGGCCTCGGGCAGGTCGTAGTCGACGATCTCCGGCACCGTCATCTTGATCAGCGGCAGGAAGATCCGTTCGGTGGCCTTGCCGATCGGGCCGTCCTCCTGCGGCGGCCGGCCGACGATGATCGACTGGTAGATCGGGTCGGTCCGCATCGTCAGCGCCTCGACCCGGACGAACGGGAACGGCTCGACCGGCGTGTAGAAGCCGGTGTGGTCGCCGAACGGCCCTTCGGGCATGCGCTCGCCCGGCTCGACCCAGCCCTCGAGCACCACCTGGGCCGCGGCCGGCACCTGCAGCGGCACCGACACGCAGTCGACGAGATCGACCCGATCGCGCTGCAGGAAGCCGGCGAACAGGTACTCGTCGATGTCACCGGGCAGCGGCGCCGACGCCGCGTACGTCACCGCCGGCGGGCAGCCGAACGCGATCGCCACCGGCAAACGCTCGCCACGCCGCTCGGCGATCGCGGCGTGCGACGTCGAGTCCTTGTGGATCTGCCAGTGCAGCGACACCGTCCGCGGGTCCTGCAGTTGCAGCCGGTACATGCCGAGGTTGCGGGCGCCGGTCTCGGGATGCTTCGTGTGGGTGAGCCCCAGGTTGAGGAAGACGCCGCCGTCGTCCGGCCACGACTTAACGCCCGGCAGCAGCGCCTCGAGATCGATCTCGTCGCCGCGCAGGACGATCTCCTGGCAGGGCGCGGCCTTCACATGCCGGGGCGGCACGGCCCGCAGCTGCCCGACCTTGCTCAGCGCGTCCTTGAACCCGCCGATGCCGCGGGGCAGCTCGGGCTTGAGCAGCTCGCCGATGCGGGCGCCGATCTCGTCCAGGTCGTCGACGCCGAGCGCCCGGGCCATCCGCCGGGGCGTGCCGAACGCGTTCATCAGCAGCGGCATCTTCCCGCGGGTCGGGCGCTCGAACAGCAGCGCCGGGCCCCGCTCCTGCACCACGCGCTGGACGATGCCGGTCACCTCGAGGTGCGGGTCGACCGGCACCCGGACGCGGGCGAGGTCACCGTCCCGCTCGAGCGCGGCGACGAAACCCTGCAGGTCGGCGAATCCCACGCCGCCAGTATCTCTTCCGGGCGAGCGGTACCGTCGCGCGCATGGCCCAGTTGCTGCTGGTCGAGGACGACGCGGCGATCCGCACCGCCCTCACCCGCGCGCTGCGCGAGCACGGGCACGTGGTCAACGCAGTCGGCTCGGGCATGCCGGCGCTCTCGGCGGCGGTCGAGCAGAAGCCCGACGTCGTGCTGCTCGACCTCGGCCTGCCCGACATCGACGGCGCCGACGTGCTGTCGATGCTGCGGGCGGTGAGCGACGTCCCGGTCATCGTGGCGACCGCCCGCGACGACGAGGCGTCCATGGTGCGGCTGCTCGACCTCGGCGCCGACGACTACGTCATCAAGCCGTTCACCGCCGCCCAGCTGACCGCGCGGATCCGGGCCGTGCTCCGCCGTGCGGGCCGGACCGACGAGGACCCGGTCATCACCGTCGGCGGCCTGTCGATCGACACCCGCAGCTACGAGGTGACCGTCGACGGGCGTCCGGTCGAGCTGGCCCGCAAGGAGTTCGAGCTCCTGCTCGCCCTCGCCCGCCGGGCCGGCGAAGTGGTCAGCAAGCGGGACCTGCTCAGCGAGGTGTGGCAACTCGCGTGGGGCGGCTCCGACCGGACGGTCGACGTGCACCTCTCCTGGCTGCGCCGCAAGCTGGGCGAGACGGCCGCCGACCCGCGCTACCTGCACAGTGTCCGGGGCGTCGGGGTCAAGCTGGCCGCGCCGAGCGACGTGCCATGAGGCGCCGGATCCTGCTGCTGACCGTCGGCATGACGACCCTCGTCGTGCTGGCCTTCGCGATCCCGCTCGCGGTCCTGATCCGGCACAACATCTACCAGGACGGGCTCAAGGCACTGCAGCGGCAGGCCAACGACGTCGGGCTCTACGTCGACCAATCGTTGACGACGACGCAGCTCACGACGTATCTCACCGACGACGTCCCGTCGAAGTACCGGGCCACCGTGGTCCTGCCGAGCGGCCAGGCCGTCGGCCGCCAACCGCCGGGCGACGCCGAGACCGCGCCCGAGCCGTCGGAGAGTGACGGACCCGGGGCGGGCGAAGATCACGGCCATGACCGGCCGGCCCCGCCGCGGACGACGACCCAGCCGTGGGTCGGCGGCCAGCTGTCCCAGATCCAGGCCGGCTCCTACCTCGTCCGGGTGTGGGCGTCGGACGCCACGCTGCACGAGGGCGAGAACGGCTGGTTCCTGCTGCTCGGCGGGACGGCGCTGGCACTGCTGCTGCTCGGCCTGGCCGCCGGCGAGATCCTGACCCGGCGCATCGTGCGGCCACTGATCGAGACGGCGGCGACCGCCCAGCAGCTCAGCGCCGGCGACACCACGGCCCGCGCGCCGACCGACGGTCCGGGCGAGGTGGCCGACGTCGGCCGGGCCCTCAACCGCCTCGCCGATCGTATTGACGAGCTGATCGCCGAGGAGCGCGAGACCGTCGCCGACCTCTCGCACCGGCTGCGCACCCCGCTCACCGCCCTGCGCCTGGACGCCGAGGCGCTGCGCGACCCGGCCGACGCCGAGCGCATGGGCGCCCACGCCAGCACCCTCGAGCGGATGCTCACCGCGGTGATCCGGGCCGCCCGCCGCCCCCAGCGCGAGGGCCGGATGCCGTCGTGCGACGCCACCGCCGTCGTGGGCGAGCGGGTCGCGTTCTGGTCAGCCCTGACCGAGGACCAGGAGCGGGCGAGCACCGTCACCCTCCCCGACCGGCCGCTCGTCGTGCGGGCCTCGGCCGAGGATCTCTCCGCCGCCGTGGACGCCCTGCTGGAGAACGTCGTGGCCCACACGCCCGAGGGGACGGCCTTCGCCGTGCACCTCGCCCCGACCGCGGACGGCGCCCGCCTCGAAGTCTCCGACGACGGGCCCGGGCTGACGCTCGACGAGCCGGTCCGGGGCAAGAGCGACCGCGGCTCCAGCGGCCTCGGCCTCGACATAGCCCGGCGCTGTGCGGAGTCGTCCGGCGGGTGGATGACCATGGGCGCGACGGCCTCGGGCGGGGCCCTGATCACGCTGGACCTGGGTGCGCCCTGAACGACCCTGACGGCGCTCCTAGGCAGGCTTAGGAAAGCCTTGACGTTCTGGTGAGGTGCGGCTGACCCGCAGCGAGCGATCGTTGGCGCCATGAACGGACGACTCCTCCAGAAGCGGGCCTCGATCGTCGGCACGATCGCCGCGGCGGCTGCCGGCGCCATCACCGTCGGGCTGGTGTCCGGGGTGGCCAACACCGCCTCGGCGCAGAGCAGCACGACGACCACCACGGGCACCACCGGTTCGATCTCGACGGGTACCGGAACGTCCAGCAACGGCGGATCGTCGAACAGCATCGGCAGCGCCCCGCAGCAGGCCCAACCCCAGCCACCCCAGCAGCCCCAGCAGGCCCAGCCGCACGGCGGGAGCCACGGCTCATGACCGCCACCTGGACCGGCGACGCCTGGAGCTGTTCGGTCCGCCTCGTCGTCGAGGACGACCGCGTGCTGACCGCGGCCGCCCAGGACCTGGTCGCCCTGCTCGACCGGGTCGACCGGGCGGCCAGCCGCTTCCGGGACGACTCGGCCCTCTCCATCGCCAACCAGCGGGCCGGCCGCCCGACCCCGGTACCGGCCCTGCTCGTCGACCTCGTCGGCGCCGCCCTCGACGCGGCCAGGCAGACCGACGGGGCCGTCGACCCCACACTCGGCCTCGCGATGCGGCGCATCGGCTACGACCGCGACATCGCGCAGCTCGTCGCCGACGCCGAGGAAGGGCCGGCCCCGGACCCCCAGCCCGGTGGCTGGCGCGGCGTCCGGCTGCATCGCGAGGTCGGGCTGCTCACCGTCCCGGCCGGCCGCGCGCTCGATCTCGGTGCCACGGCCAAGGCCTGGACGGCCGACCACGCGGCTCGCACGCTCGCCGAGCGGTACCGGACCGGCGTGCTCGTCGAGCTCGGCGGTGACCTCGCGGTCGCCGGTCACCGACCCGGCGGCTGGTGCATCCAGGTCGCCGAGCGGGCCGGCGGGGACGGGCAGCTCGTGGTCATCCACGGCGGCGGGCTCACCACGTCGACGACCACCGTGCGGCGGTGGCGCCGCGGGTCGCGCGCCATGCACCACATCGTCGACCCCGCGACCGGGCTGCCGGCCGCCGGGCCGTGGCGCACCGTCTCGGTCGCGGCCCCGTCCGCCTTCGCGGCGAACGTCGCCTCGACCGCGGCGATCGTGCGCGGGGCGGATGCGGTCGGGTGGCTCACCGGTCGCGGGCTCGCGGCCCGCCTGGTCGGGACCGACGGCGCGATCGTCACCACTGCCGGCTGGCCGCACGTCGAGGCGGTCGCGGCATGAACCTCTGGCTCGTCAGCCGCGGCGCCGGCCTCTCGGCGCTGATCCTGCTCACGCTGTCGACCGCGCTCGGCGCACTCGTCTCCATGCGCGGCGGGGCGCACCTGCGCTACGTCGTGCAGTACCTGCACCGCGTCTTCGCCGGGCTCGGCCTCACCGTCCTCGTGCTGCACATCGGCACCGCGATCGCGGACTCCTACGCCCACGTCGGGTGGAGCGGTGCGATCATCCCGTTCACCTCGGGCTACCGGCCGACCGCGATCGCGCTCGGCACGCTCGCGGCCTACACGTTCATCGCGGTCGCCGTCCTCGGCCTGGCCCGGGGCCGGATAGCCTCCTCGGTGCGCGGTGCCCGGATCTGGCGGGCCCTGCACGGCCTGGCCTACCTCGGCTGGGGCACCGCGGTGCTGCACGGCTTCACCGCCGGCACCGATGCGTCGGTCGGCTGGGTCCGGCTGATCTACGTCTCCTCCGTCGCCGCCGTATTCGGTTCGCTCGCCGCCCGCCTCACCCACGTCCGCGTCACCCGCGTCCAAGGAGCCCTGCGATGAGCCACCCCACTAGATCGCTCCGCACAGAACGCCCCACGATCCACCGGGGGCCCCGATGACCGCCCTCCTCGACCGTCCGGTCGTCGACACCACTGGCTGGTCCATCGGCGCGCCGCGGCTGCTCGCCGGCCTCGACACCGCCTATCGCCTCGACCACGCCGCGCACCTGGCCACCCACGGGCCGCTGCCGGTGATCGAAGGTGAGCGCCTGCTCGCCCTGCTCGACGGCACCAAGATCGCCGGCCGGGGCGGGGCGGGCTTCCCGCTCGGCGCCAAGCTCCGCTCGATGACCGGCCCGGCCAAGCACATCGTCGTCAACGGCACCGAGAGCGAGCCGGCCAGCCGCAAGGACCGCACGCTGCTGCTGCGCGCCCCGCACCTGGTGCTGGACGGCGCGATCGCGACCGCTCGCGGCACCGGCGCCGGCCGCATCACCGTGGCCGTCCACGACGAGTCGACCGCGGCCGTGGTTCGGGCCGCGGCGGCCGAGCGCACCGACGCCCGCCGGGTGCGGGTGCGCACGATTCCCGGCGGCTTCGTCGCCGGTGAGGCCCGGGCGGTGGTGCGAGCCCTCCAGGGCGGGCCCGCGCTGCCGCCCGGGCGGCGCACGCCCCCGACCGTCACCGGCACCGTCGTGTCGAACGCCGAGACGTTCGCCCAGCTGGCGGTGCTGCTGCGGCTCGGGCCGCACCGCTATGCCGAGACCGGGACGCGCGCCGAGCCGGGTACGACACTGCTCACGCTCGGGGGGGCCGTCGCCCGTCCCGGCGTGGTCGAGATCCCGATCGGGACGCCGCTGGGCATCGTCCTGTCCGCCGCCGGCGCCCCCGAGTTCCCCGAGGCCGTCGTCATCGGCGGCTACCACGGATCGTGGCTGGCGCCGCTGCCGGAGATCCGGCTCAGCCGCGAAGGTGTGGCGTCGGCCGGCGGCAGCTTCGGCGCCGGCGTGCTGCTCGTCCTCGACTCCACGACCTGCCCACTCGGCGAGCTGGCCCGGGTGGCCGGCTGGCTGGCCGGCGAATCGGCCCAGCAGTGCGGGCCGTGCCGGTTCGGCCTGCCCACGCTCGCCGCCGACGTCGCCGCGCTCGCGGCCGGGCACTGGACCGTCGGGCCCGCCCTCGGCCACGCCCGCGCGGTGACCGGCCGGGGTGCCTGCGCGCACCCGGACGGCGCCGCCCGCTTCGTCACCTCCGGCCTGCACCTGCTGCAGGACGAGGCCGAGCGGCACTTCAGCCACGGCAGCTGTGGCCGTCCCGTCCAGGGTCAGCTGCCGATCGGAGGTCCGCGATGACGACCGCCACGACGACCGGCAGCACCACGCTGTCGATCGACTGGACCCGCTGCGACGGGCACGGGCTCTGCGCGGCCCTCATGCCCGAGCGGTTCACGCTCGACGAGTGGGGTTTCCCCGTCATCCGCGACCCGACCGTCAGTTCCGTCGACGAGCCCGACGTCCGCCACGTGGTGAGCGTCTGCCCGGCGCTCGCGCTGCGGCTGGGCGCGCGCTGAGCACCGACCCCCGCCCCGCCCCACCCCGTCCGGTTGAGTGGCGCCTTACGGACTGAGTGGCGCCATATAGGGCGCCACTCGACGCTCAAGGCGCCACTCAACCGGGACGTCAGGAGACCGGGACGTCAGGAGACGGGGACGTCAGGAGAGGCCGGCGTAGGAGTGCAGCCCCGACACCACGATGTTGACGATCAGGAAGTTGAACGTGATCGCGAAGAAGCCGGTCAGGTTCACCCAGGCGGCGGCGCGGCCCTTCCAGCCCGCCGTCGCCCGCGCGTGCAGGTAGCAGGCGTAGACGACCCAGACGATGAACGCCCAGGTCTCCTTCGGGTCCCAGCCCCAGTAGCGGCCCCAGGCCGCCTCGGCCCAGATCGCGCCGCAGATGATCGCGACGGTGTAGAGCGGGAACGAGAAGGCGACGACCCGGTAGGCGGCCTTGTCGAGTGCGGCCGCCGACGGCAGCTTGGCCGCGAGCGTGCCGAGCGCGCCCGGCCGGTAGTCGGAGCCCAGGACCAGCCGGTCGTGGCGAGCCTTCACGAGGTAGAGCGTCGAGAGCACCGCACTCGTCATCAGCGCGCCCTCGGCGATCGACACGAGCGTGACGTGGATCGCCAGCCAGTACGACTGCAGGGCCGGCACGAGGGGCTGGGCCTTGGAGTACAGCACCGTCCCGGCCAGGAACATCATCAGGATGACCGGCAGCAGCACGAACGCGCCCAGGTAACGCAGCGCCGGCAGCTTCCACAGCACGCCGAGGAACGCGAGCACCCCGACGAGCCCGGCGACCGAGGCGAACTCGTACATGTTCGACCACGGCACCGCGTCGACGGCCAGGGCCCGGACCGCGATCGACGCGGTGTGGACGAGCGCGCCGAGTATGAGGATCACGACCGACCAGCGGCCGATCCGGTCGGCGTTGGCCCGCCGGGCCGGCGGCGGTTCGAGCGGCGGAGCGGCGTCCGGGTCGACGGTCGCGATCGGATCCGGGGGCCCGCCCGCGCCGACCAGCACCTTCTCCGGCAGCTCGACGGTGACCAGCTTGCGGCCGACGCGGCCGAACGCGTACTCGGCCGTGAAGCCCACCATCGCGAGCGCGTAGACGGCGATGGCCGTCGTGAACAGCCCGTCGGAGAGGTGGGCCATCGATCCGTTGATGCCAGCCACGCGTCAGTCCTTTCCTGCACCCACGACATCGGACGATGTCGCCGGCTCCACCGGGGGTGCGGCTGCCTGCAACCGCTCGAGTACCGATGCGAACTCGGTCGGGAAGTGCCCCGAGTCGCTGCGCGCGAGGCCTCCGACCGTCACCACGGTAGGCGACTGCGGGTCGGCCCCGCCGCCCGGGGCGACCCGGACCCACAACCGCCGCCGCCGCACGCCGAGCGAGCCCAGCAGGCCGACCACCATCGCCACCGCCGCCACGAGCAGGTAGCCCTGCGCCGGGTCGTGCGACACCTGCAGGCTGGCCCACGGCTTCCAGCCGTCGAACGTGACTCGGACGCCGTTGGCGAGCTTGAGCGTCTGCCCGACCTGGAGGTTGCCCTTGCCGATCCGCTTCATCTTCGAGTGGTCGAGCGAGTAGACCGACTGTGCCAGTCCCGAGCCGTCCAGCACGCCCTGGTAGACGAAGATCGACAGCGCCGGGTCGTTCACCTGCGGCGAGATCGACGTGATGAGCCCGTTGCCCTCGTCGACCGGCGTCGGCGCAAAGATCCCGGAGATCCCGATGTCCTGCTTGGCGTTCGGCTTGCCCTGCTCCTTGAACGCGCCCTCGCTCAGCAGCGTCGAGGCGTCGGACGGGATGAAGGCCTGCGTGTCGTGGACGACTGTCCCGTCCGGCATCGTCACCGTGATGCTGCGGCGCGAAGCCGTGCGTGATCAGGTACACCCGGTCGCCCTCGAGCCGCAGCGGGTGGTTCACCGTGATCGACGCCTTCTTCGGCGCGCCGTTCACCGACGCGCGGTACGTGACGTCGGCCCGGAACGTCCTCGGCTCGCCCTCGGCGGTGTAGCTGGCGGTGAACTTCGACATCTCGTCGATGCAGAACGGCGCCGGGTGCACCCTCCCCTCGGCGGCGAAGCGCCCCGGCTTCCAGCTGTCGTACTGCGAGATCGTGTTGCAGAATCCGTTGTCCGCGCCCTGGATGACGATCCGCTGACCCTCGTAGGTGTAGAGGCGGCCGATCGCGATCAGCAGCAAGGACGCGAGGAGCGCGACGTGGAAGATCAGGTTGCCGGTCTCGCGGCTGTACCCCTTCTCGGCCGACAGCGTCAGCGCGCCGGACGGCTCGGGGCGCTCCTCGATCCGCCACCGCCGGCCCAGCGTCGAGCGGGCGGCCGCGGCGTACTCGGCGGCCGATGCCGATGTCTCGAACCGCCCCGACTCCGGCAGCCGGTCGAGGTTGCGCGGCGCCGGCAGCGGCTTGCGGGCCACCGCCTTCGCGTGCACCTTGATCCGCGGGATCAGGCAGCCGACGAGCGACACGAACAGCAGCAGGTAGATCGCGGCGAACCACACCGAGCCGAAGACGTCGAACATCCCGATCGTGTCGAGGAAGCGCCCCCACGCGCCGTGCGACTTGATGTAGGCGTCGGTCTTGGTCGGGTTGAGCGGACGCTGCGGCAGGATCGAGCCCGGCACCGCCGCCACGGCGAGCAGGAACAGCAGGATCAGCGCCGTCCGCATCGCGGTCAGCCGCCGCCACGCCATCCGGGCGACGCGCCACGCCCCGGTCACAGGCCGATCCCCGACGCCGGCCCGACCTGCGCCCGCAGCTCGTCCATCCAGTGGTTCCACTCGCCGGTGACGAGCAGCACGCCGATGATGATGAGGACGACGCCGCCGACCTGGCTGATCACCCGCCGGTGCTTGCGCACGAACGCCAGCGCCGACGCCACCCAGCCGAAGCCGACCGCGACGAGGATGAACGGGATCCCGAGGCCGAGGCAGTAGAAGACCTGCAGGAAGGCGCCGCGGCCGGCCGACCCCTGCGTGTAGGCGAGCGCGTTGACGGCGCTGAGCGTGGGCGTCAGGCAGGGTGCCCAGGCGAGGCCGAAGACGATCCCGAGCAGTGGCGCGCCGACCAGCCCGGCCCGCGGCAGCCGATGGATGCGCCACTCGCGTTGCAGCGCCGGGATCGCGCCGAGGAAGACGATGCCCATCAGGATCGTCACCACGCCGAGCACCCGCTCGATCACCAGCGCGTTCGAGCGGATGTTGCTGCCGAGCTCGCCGAACAGGACGCCCTGCGCGACGAAGATCGCGGTGAAGCCGAGGACGAACAGGACCGCGCCGAGCACCATCCGCCGCTGGCTCGGCCGGGCCGCGTCCCCGGACAGCCCGGCGACGTAGGACAGGTAGCCAGGGACGAGCGGCAGCACGCACGGGGAGAGGAAGCCGACCAGGCCGACGAGGGCCGCCACACCGGCCGCGACGAGCAGCGGCCCGTCCGTCACGGTGTGCGAGAAACCTCCGTCAGCCAGCAGCACGTCACTGCCCCGCCAGCAGCTTGTCGATGGCGGTCTGCAGGTCCTTCGCCGAGAGCCGGATCACGTAGACCGCGGCCACCCTGCCCTGCTGGTCGAGCAGCACGGTGAACGGCAGCGCGGTCGCCGGCAGGTTCCCCAGCCGCAGCGCCGTCCGGCCCGGCTCGTCGAAGACGATCGGGTAGGAGATGTCGTAGTTCTTCACGAACGACTGGGCGTTGCTCTTGACGTCCTTCGTGTCGATGCCGACGAAGTCGACGCCCTTGGCCTTGAGCTGCCGGTAGAGCAGGTCGAACTGCGGCGTCTCGGTCTTGCAGGGCCCGCACCAGGCGGCCCAGAAGTTGATGACGACGACCTTGCCGCGGGTGGACGCGAGGTCGAAGGTGCCGCCGTCGAGAAGCGTGCCGGTGAACGTGTTGGCCGCCTGCCGCCCGGATTTCGGGTAGAGCTGTCCCAGAGCCGTGCCCGATTTGAACTTGAACGTGCTCTTCGCGCCCTGGTCGACGGCGTCCGATCCGGTGCAGGCCGTGAGCGCGAGCAGCGTCAGCACGGCCGCGAGGCAGGCCGAGAAGGCGCGTTTCATCGGGGTCCCTGCGAAAGCGTGAGCGCAGCGAGCGGTTTCGTGGGGTACTTCATCGGGGTCCAGTGTGCGGCACTCAATTAAGCGTGCCGACACCGGACTCAGCCGGTGTTACGCACCCGACCCGTGGCCGCTCGGCAGGGCCGCGGCCGGCTCGGTGTAGTCGACGCGGACCACCGTGTCCCCGTCGAAGGTCAGCGACGTCACCGAGGCCAGGCTGCACTGCCGGTGCCGCGGATCGTGGAACAGGCGCAGGCCCTCGGCGCGGCGGCGGGCGCAGACGATCGGCAGCTGGTGGCTGATGCAGACCGCCTCCCGGGCGCCGGCCGCATCCCGCGCGGCCCGGGCGGCGGCGAGCACCCGCGTGGCGATCTCGGCGTACGGCTCGCCCCAGGACGGGGTGAACGGGTTGCGGAAGTACTTCCAGTTGGCCGGGTCCTTGAACAGGCCCTTCCCGCCGGCCACGCGCCGGCCCTCGAGCCGGTTCGCCGCCTCGATCAGCCGGTCGTCGATCGCGACGTCCAGGCCGGTGGCGTCGGCCAGCGGCGCCGCGGTCTGCCGGGCCCGCTCGAGCGGCGAGGACACCAGGTAGCCGATGTCCCGGCCGGCCAGCCACTTGGCCGCGGCCTCGGCCTGCCGCTCGCCGAGTTCGCTGAGCCGGAAACCGGGCAGCCGGCCGTAGAGCACGCCGTCGGGGTTGAAGACCTCGCCGTGCCGCAGCAGATGGACGGTGACCACGCGCCCATCCTGCCGGACCCCCATCGAGTGGTCAGTTGTGACCTGAGTGGTCAGTTACAACTGACCACTCAGGCCCGAACTGACCACTCAGCGCGAAGGTGTCGATTCAGCGCGGACGGGGACGGGGACGGGGGCGCGGCGGGGTGGCCTCGGTGTCGGGGACCGCCTCGGCTGCGGCCCGGGCCGCGGCGGGCAGCGCCTCCTGGATCACCTGCAGCGCGGCCTCGTCCATCGCCGCGTTGACGAACCAGGCCTCGAAGGCCGACGGCGGCAGGTACACCCCGGCGTCGAGCATCGCGTGGAAGAACGGCTTGTAGCGGAAGGTGTCGGCCGCCATCGCCCCGGCGAAGTCGACGACCGGCGTGGCCGAGAAGAAGACCGAGAAGAGGTTGCCGGCGTATTGCACCTGGTGCTCGACCCCGGCCGCGGTCAGGGCCTGGTCGACCATCGCCCCGATCGTGCGGGAGTTCGCGTCCAGCCGGGCGTACACCTCGGCGTCGGCCAGCCGCAGCGTCGTCAGCCCGGCTGCCACGGCGACCGGGTTCCCGGAGAGCGTCCCGGCCTGGTAGACCGGCCCGGCCGGGGCGAGCCGGGCCATGATCTCGGCCCGCCCGCCGAACGCCGCCGCGGGCAGCCCGCCGCTCATCACCTTGCCGAAGGTGTACAGGTCGGCGTCGACCGGATCGAGGCCGTACCAGCCGGCCGACGACACCCGGAAGCCGGTCATGACCTCGTCCATGATCAGCAGGGCGCCGTGCCGGGCGGTGATCAGGCGCAGCCCGGCGTTGAACCCCCCGACCGGCGCCACTGCGCCCATGTTCCCCGCGGCCGCCTCGGTGATGACGCACGCGATGTCGTCGCCGTACTCGGCGAAGCAGGCCTCGACCGCGGCGAGGTCGTTGTAGGGCAGGACGATCGTCTCGGCCGTCTGAGCCCCGGTGACGCCGGGCGTGTCCGGCAGCCCGAAGGTGACGACGCCCGAGCCGGCCGCGGCCAGCAGCGCATCGACGTGCCCGTGGTAGCAGCCGGCGAACTTCACGACCCGGTGCCGGCCGGTGAAGCCGCGGGCCAGCCGGATCGCCGACATCGTGGCCTCGGTGCCGGAATTCACCAGCCGCACCTGCTCGACCGGCGCGACACGGGAGACGAGTTCCTCGGCCAGCTCGACCTCGCCGAGGGTGGGCGCGCCGAAGGACAGCCCGCAGGCCGCGGCCGCCTGCACCGCCGCGACGACCTCCGGGTGCGCGTGCCCAAGGATCATCGGTCCCCAGGACGAGACGAGGTCGACGTAGCGGTTGCCGTCCGCGTCGACGACGTGGGTCCCGGAGCCGCTCGCCATGAACCGGGGGGTGCCGCCCACGGCGTGGAAGGCCCGCACCGGCGAGTTCACCCCGCCGGGGATCACCGACTGGGCGCGGGCGAACAGGGCGGCGGAGATGGGCGCGTTGGGCACGCCTCCAGTCTGGACCCCGCCGCCGCGCTCGTATCAACGGGACGGTGCCCGCCGATCTTCGATCCGGCCGCGGCTGGCACGATCGATGTGATGAAGATCCGAACCGTCCTCATGACCCCTCTCTCCCTCGGCGTCCTGCTCGTGGCCGGCTGCTCCAGCTCGACCACGAACGGCACCGGCTCCACTGGAAGCGCCCCGGCCTCCTCAGCCGGCTCGTCGTCCGGCAGTTCGGCCGGGACGGGCTCGAGTGCGGCGGCCCCGTCGACCGGCAGCGCCCCGGCCACCGATGAGAAGGCCCGCATCGCCGGCATCCCGATCCAGCCCGGCGAACTGCCGAGTGCTTGGAAGCAGACCCCGGTCGACAAGAGCACCGCCGCCCAGGACGCGGCCAGCCAGGCCGAGATCGCGAAGTGCATCGGCGGCAAGGACACGTCGGCCGACCGGCTGGACAAGGTCGAGACGGACTGGGCCTCGGGCGACGACCAGATCGCCTCGAACGCCCAGGCCATGCGGACGGAAGCCGACGTGCAGGCCGACATCGCCCTGATGAAGAGCCCGAAGGCGGCCGCGTGCAACGCGCGGACGGCCCGCAAGCGCATCGCCGCGTCGCTGCCCAGCGGGACGACGGTGAAGTCGGTCAAGCTGACGGTCACGCCCGGCAGCGGCCTCGGCCCGAACAACGTCGTCGCCGTCGGCCACGCCGTGGTGACGGTGCAGGCGAACGGCCAGACCGTCGCGATCTACGAGGACTTCTATCTCATCGCCGGCAAGCGGATCGAGGCCGAGGCCGACTTCACCGGCGTCGGCCACCACATCGAACCGTCGTTGCAGAAGCAGGTCGTCGCCGCGGTCGCCCGGCGGACCGCCGCCGCCTGAGCGCGACCCGCGCGACGGTCTCATCCGGGCTGGTGCACCGCGAGCCCGGCGACGACGAGGCCGACGCCGGCCAGATCGGTGAGCGTCGGTACCTGGCCGAGCATCACCAGCCCCATCACCAGCGCGGTGGCCGGCAGCAGCGCGAGCATCAGCGCGAACGTCGCCCGCGGCAGCCGGGCCATCGCGAGCTGGTCGGTGACGTACGGGATCACCGACGAGCACACGCCGACCCCGATCCCCCACAGCAGCCAGCTCGGGTGGACGACCGCCCGGGCGCCGTCGGCCAGCCCGAGCGGCGAGACGGCGAGCGCGGCGATCAGCATGGCCGCACCCAACCGGTCGATGCCGCCCCCGACCTGCGCGACGCGATGCCCCAGCACGACGTAGAGCACGAACCCGGCGCAGTTGGCGAAGGCGAAGGCCAGCCCCAGCGGCGCACCGTGCAGGCGCAGCCCGGTCAGCAACCCGACCCCGGCCACCACGAGCGCGAGGGCGGCGACGTTGCGCCTGGTGCGGGCGCCGAGGGCCGCCAGCCCGACCGTCCCGACGAACTCGATCGCACCGACCACGGACAGCGGCAGGCGGGCCACGGCGAGGTAGAAGAACGCGTTCATCGCGGCCAGCACCGCCCCCAGAGCGAGCAGCAGCCGCACCTGCTCGGCCGAGGCCCCGGCGAGGATGCGCCAGGGCCGGCGCCACGCGGCGAACACCGCCGCCGCCGTCACGATCCGCAGCCAGGCGACGCCGAGCGCCGGCACGTGGACGAACAGCAGCACCGCGAGCGACGGGCCGAAGTAGTGGAAGGCCGCGCTCGTCAGGAAGTAGGTCACCGGCGGTACGCGCTCGACCCGCCCGGCGAGGGTGGACGTGGTGGCCGACACCGCTCTATGGTCCGAAATCGGTAGCAATCCGGCTATGCGTACTACCAGGTAGACGGCCCCGATTCCCGAACTTCTGATGGAAGGAACGGCCGATGACCTTCGAATCCCTGGACGACGTCAATCGACGCCTGCTGGCCTGCTTGCACGACGACCCGCGCATCAGCATGTCCGCGCTCGCCCGCACGGTGGGGATGTCGGCACCGGCGGTCACCGAGCGGGTGCAGCGGATGCGCGAGGGCGGGGTCATCACCGGCTTCTCGATGGAGGTGGATCCGGCCGCCCTCGGGCTGGCGGTCAGCGCCTTCGTCCGCATCCGCCCGACCGCCGGCCAGCTCGCCAGGGTCGCCGAGCTCGCGGCGGAGGTGCCGTACGTCAGCGAGTGCCACCGCGTCACGGGCGAGGACTGCTTCCTCGTGCGGGTCCACGCCCCGTCCCTCGCCGAGCTCGAGGAGGTGCTCGACCGGTTCCTCCTCTACGGCCAGACGGTCAGCTCGATCGTCGTCTCCAGCCCGGTGCCGCGGCGCCCGCTCCCGCTCGAACCCGAGGCCCCCGTGCGGCCCCGCGGCGGCCGTCCGGGAGGATCGGGCCCGACCAGTCGAGCACGAGCGAGGGGCACATCGGCATGAACATCGAGGGCAGCGCGGCAATCGTGACCGGGGGGGCCTCCGGGCTCGGCCTCGCCACCGCGAAGCGACTGGCGGCCGCCGGCGCGCACGTCACCATCGTCGACCTCCCCTCCGCGCCCGGCGCCGACCAGGCCGAGGCGATCGGCGGCACCTTCGCCCCGGCCGACGTCACCGACGAGGCCCAGGTCGGCGCCGCCCTGGACGCCGCGGCCGAGCACGGCCCGATCCGGATCGCCGTCAACTGCGCCGGCGTCGGCACCGCCGGCCGGGTCATCGGCAAGAACGGCGTGCTGCCGCTCGAGCAGTTCAGCCGGGTCATCAACGTGAACCTGATCGGGACGTTCAACGTGATCCGGCTGGCCGCCGAGCGGATCATGGCGACCGAGCCGGTCGACGGCGAGCGCGGGGTCATCGTGAACACCGCCTCGGTCGCCGCGTTCGAGGGGCAGATCGGCCAGGCCGCGTACTCCGCGTCGAAGGGCGGGGTCGTGGGCATGACCCTGCCGATCGCGCGCGACCTCGCCGACAAGCTGATCCGGGTCGTCACGATCGCCCCCGGGCTGTTCCTGACGCCGATGCTGCAGGGCCTGCCGCAGGAGGCGCAGGACTCCCTCGGCCAGCAGGTGCCGCACCCGAGCCGCCTCGGCGACCCGGGCGAGTACGCCGCGCTGGTCGAGCACATCGTGAACAACCCCATGCTGAACGGCGAGGTCATCCGCCTCGACGGCGCGATCCGCATGGCTCCGCGGTAGCCGGACGGGCGCGGGCTCGATGACCATGCTGCACCTGCGGGTGGTCTGCCCGCAGGCGATGACCGACCGGGTCGTCGAGGCGCTCGGCGGGCACACCGGCGTCATCGCGATCCGGCGCGGCGGCGAGACCTCGCACGGCTACGAGGTCACGGCCGATCTCGCCCGCGAGAGCGCGGACGCGGTCCTCGCGTCGTTGCACGACCTCGACGTCGCGGACTCCGGGATGATCACCATGGAGCCGCTCGACACCGCCCTCGGCCGGCTCGTCCGCGACGCGGAGAAGGACGCGCCCGGCGAGGGGGCCGACGCGCTGATCTGGGACGAGCTGGCCAGCCGCACCGGTGCGGACTCCACGCTCACCGGCGTCTTCGTCGCCTTCATGGTGCTGGCCACCCTGCTGGCCTCGATCGGCGTCGTCACCGACTCACCGGTCACGGTGGTCGGCGCGATGGTCGTCGGCCCGGAGTTCGGGCCGCTGGCCGGGCTCGCCGTGGGCATGGTGCGGCGGCGGGCCGACATCGCCCGGCAGGCGGCCGTCGCGCTGCTCGTCGGGTTCCCGGCGGCGATCGTGATCACGTCGTCGCTGTCGCTGCTCGCGCGGGCCGTCGGGCTCATCCACCCGGGCGACATCGCCGGCGCGCACCGGAACACCGAGTTCATCTACCACCCGGGCTGGTTCTCGCTGATCACCGCGCTGGTCGCCGGCACGGCCGGGATGCTGTCGCTGACCTCGAGCCGGTCGGCCGCCCTGGTCGGCGTCTTCATCTCGGTGACGACGATCCCGGCCGCCGGCAACGCCGCGGTCGGGGGCGTGCTCGGCCACTGGGACGAGACGTGGCAGTCACTGGCCCAGCTCGGGATCAACCTCGTCGGCATCACCTTCGCCGGCGTGGTCACCCTGCTCGTCCGGCACGCGGCTACGCCAGGTCGCACCGCATGACGGCCCGGCGGCCCACCTCGTCCAGGCCGAGCTCGCGCTCGTGCGCGCGCACGGCGGCGAGCCCCGGCGTGGGTTCGTCCACCTCGACGAAGCCGCGGGAGCGGTAGAACGGCCCGTTCCACGGCACGTCCACGAATGTCGTCAGGGTGATCGCCGGGTAGCCCTTCCCGCGGGCCCATTCGCAGGCGCGGTCGAGCAGGCGCGTCCCGATGCCCTGGCGCATCCACTTCGGGATGACGGCCAGCTCCTCGATGTGGGCCAGGCCGTCCACCTCGGCCACCCAGACGAAGCCGACCGGCGGGCGGCCGGCGACGAAGACGGCCTTGGCCCCGGCCAGCGCCGCGTGATCGAACGGGACCGGCGGCAGGTCGTAGCCGGCGAGCCGGAACACGGTGTCGGCCCGGTCGTCGATGTCCTCGAGCTCCCGGAGGTCCGACCGGGCGGCCGCCCGGACGTCCTGCCCCTTGGCCGGCAGCACCGGGCCGGCCAACCCGAGCGCGGCCTGCAGCCGGTCCGGGTGCCGGGTCGGGACGACGACGTCGCGGCCGTCGGCGAGCCGGACGGTGACGCCGGCCAGCGTCCGCGGCTTGCCGTGCGGCCAGCCGAGCACCGGCAGCTCCTCCTCGTCGATCGCGGTGGCGAACCCGGCGACGTCCGAGCGCGGCACCGCCTCGTCGCCGATGCGCAGCTCGTGCCCGGTGACGAGCAGCGTCTTCTCCGACCGGACGGCGTAGAGGACGAGGGCCCAGATGCCGACGACGATGGCGGTGGCGGCGAGCCAGCCGATGAGGTGGGCGATCCCGCCGCCGAGCAGGAGGTCGATGACGAAGCCGACCGCGAAGACGGCGACGACGGCGAGCAGCGTCCAGTAGCTGCGCGGGGGTTCGCGGTAGACCACATGCGCGGGGTCCACCTCGGCGCCGGTCACCGCAGCAGGTTAGCCACCTCGGTCGCCCAGTAGGTGAGCACGATCGACGCCCCGGCCCGCTTGATCGAGGTCAGGGTCTCGAGGATGATCCGCTCGCGATCGAGCCAGCCGTTGGCCGCGGCCGCCTCGACCATCGAGTACTCGCCGCTGATCTGGTAGGCCGCGACCGGCACCGGGGCAGCCTCGGCCACCGCCCGCAGGACGTCCAGGTAGGGCAGGGCGGGCTTCACCATGACGATGTCGGCGCCCTCGGCGACGTCCAGGGCGACCTCGGCCAGCGCGTCGGCGACCGAGCGGGACGCGTCCTGCTGGTAGCTCGCGCGATCGCCCTGCAACGAGGAGTTCACCGCCTCGCGGAACGGGCCGTAGAAGCCGGAAGCGTACTTCGGGGCGTAGCCGAGGATGCCGGTGTCGAGGTGGCCGGCCGCGTCGAGCGCCCGCCGCACCGCCGCCACCTGGCCGTCCATCATCCCGCTGGTGCCGAGCAGGTGGGCGCCGGCCTCGGCCTGGGCGAGGCCCATCGAGGCGTAGCGCTCGAGCGTCGCGTCGTTGTCGACGCTGCCGTCGGCGGCGAGCACGCCGCAGTGGCCGTGGTCGGTGAACTCGTCGAGGCAGAGGTCGGCCATCAGCACGGTCGCGTCGCCGAGTTCGGCGTGCAGCCGGCGCAGGGCGCCGTTGAGCACGCCGTCCGGGTCGTCGGCGCCGGAGCCGCAGGCGTCCTTCGCGATCGGGACGCCGAAGATCATCAGCCCGCCGACGCCGGCCTCGACCGCCTCGACCGCGGCCTTGACCAGCGACTCGGGCGAGTGCTGGACGACGCCCGGCATGGACGAGATCGGGGCCGGCTCGTGCGAGGCCCTCGCGGACGAACATCGGCAGCACGAGGTCGGACGGCCGCACCGCCACCTCGCTGACCAGGCGGCGCAGCGCCGGGGTGCGGCGCAGGCGGCGCGGACGCGACGTCGGGAACGGCGGCAGGTCAGGCAGCGGCACGAACCCGAATCTACGCCCGCCCCGTCCGCGCCCGCCCCGTCCGGTTGAGTGGCGCCTTGGGCGTTGAGTGGCGCCTTGTAAGGCGCCACTCAACGCCCAAGGCGCCACTCAACCGGAATGCACGGATGCGGGAATGCGCAGATGCGGGCGGGCGGGTCGGTCAGCGGGCGGCGCGCCGGGCGGACGAGCGGGCCGCCTTCTTCGCCGCGGCCGCCGCCGCCTTCTCCTTCTCCGCCGCGGCCCGAGCGACCGCGAACTCGGCCAGCGCGTCGATCAGCGCCGGGACGGTGGCGGTCTCGGGCTGCACGTCCACGCGCAGGCCGAACTCGCTGGCCGTCGCCGCGGTCTGCGGACCGATGCAGGCGACCACGGTGCGGGCGTGCGGCTTGCCGGCGATGCCGACGAGGTTGCGCACCGTCGACGACGACGTGAAGCACACCGCCTGGAAGCCACCCGACTTGATCGCGTCGCGGATCTCGGCGGCCGGCGGCGCGGCCCGCACCGTGCGGTACGCGGTCACGTCGTCGATCTCCCAGCCGAGCTCGCGCAGGCCGGCGGCCAGCGTCTCGGTGGCGATGTCGGCCCGCGGCAGCAGCACCCGGTCGATCGGGTCGAGCACGTCGTCGTAGGGCGGGAAGTCGGCCAGCAGCCCCTCGGACGACTGCTCGCCCGACGGCAGCAGCTCGGGCTTGATGCCGAACGCCCGCACCGCCTCGGCGGTGGCCTCCCCCACGCAGCCGATCTTCACGCCGGCGAAGGCCCGCGCGTCCAGCCCGAACTCCTCGAACTTCTCACGCACGGCCCGCACCGCGTTGGTGGAGGTGAACACGATCCACTCGTAGCGGCCGGTGACCAGGCCCTTGATCGCGCGCTCCATCTGGGTCGGCGTGCGGGGCGGCTCGACGGCGATGGTCGGCACCTCGACCGGCACCGCGCCGTAGCTGGCGCAGCCGCGCGCTCATCGCGCCGGCCTGCTCCTTCGTCCGCGGGACGAGGACCTTCCAGCCGTAGAGCGGGCGGGACTCCCACCAGGCGAGCTTCTCCCGCTGGGCGGCGGCCTTGCCGACGGTCACCACGACGGTGCCGATCATGCCGACGGCGGCGAGCTCGAGCTCGCCGAGCTGGCCGACGACGGTCTGCTGGCCGGTGGTGGTGCCGCTGCACGAGACGGCGACCGGGGTGTCCGGCTTGAGGCCGAACGCGACGAGCTGCTCGCCGACGTACTGGCACGTCGGCGGAGTCGACGGTGAGGACGAGCGTGCCGGCTGCCCCGGCCAGCGCCTCGTAGTCGACGTTCTCGACGTCGCGCAGGTCGGCCTCGGTGCGGACGGCCCCGATCGGCACCCCGGCGTAGGACGCGGTGCCGGCCCCGAGCGCCACGCCCGGGACGACGTCGAACGGCACGACGGTCTTGGCGACGGCGAGGGCCTCCTTGACCACGTCGTCGTCGGCGAAGGGGTCACCCGCGACGAGCCGCACGACCGACACGCCCGGCCCGGGCCTCGGCGAGCAGGGCCTTCGCGGTCTCGGCCGGCGTCGCCTCGGTCGGCCGCACCTCACCGCCGGCGAGGCCGGTGATCGCGGCCGGCACCGCGGCGTCGGCGAGGACGATCTCGGCGCCACGGATCGCGTCCGCGGCATGGGTCGTCAGCAGCCCTGGGTCACCGGGCCCGGACCCCACGAAGGTGATCCGGCCGACGATCTTGCGTACGCGGGTCATCAAGAGCTCCCCATCATTGTGTCTGCGCCTTCGGCGAGCAGCTCGGCGGCAAGCCGCCGGCCGACACCCTCGGCATCGGTGGTGGGACCAGTGGCCGAGAGCCGGACGGCGTCGCTGCCGTCGAGTGCGGTCACTGATCCACGGAGAAAAACCTCGAGGCCGTGGTCGCCCTCGGCGACCTCGGCCAGGGCGGCGACCGGCGCCAGGCAGCCGGCCTCGAGTGCGGCCAGCAGGGCCCGCTCGGCCGTCACGGCGGCCCGGGTGTCGGGCGACTCCAGCGCGGCCAGCACCTCGAGCGCGCCGCGGTCGTCACCTCGGCACTCGATGGCCAGCGCCCCCTGGGCCGGGGCTGGCAGCACCTGGATCGGGTCGAGGATCTCGGTGACCTCGGCCTCGCGGCCCAGCCGCCGCAGCCCGGCGTAGGCGAGGACGACCGCGTCGAGCTCGCCGCCGATGACCTTGCCCAGCCGGGTGTCGACGTTGCCCCGCAGCGGCACGATCGAAAGCCCCAGCCCGAGTGCGTTGAGCTGCGCTGCCCGCCGGACCGAGCCGGTGCCGACGCGCGCCCCGGCCGGCAGCTCGCCGAGCACCAGGCCGTCGCGGGCGACCAGCGCGTCGCGCGGGTCCTCGCGCAGGGGGACGGCGGCGATGGTGATTCCCTCGGCCGGCGCCGTCGGGAGGTCCTTGTAGGAGTGGACGGCGACGTCGATCTCGCCGTCGGTCAGCGCGGTCCGCAGGGCCGACACGAAGACCCCGGTGCCGCCGATCTGGGCCATGGCGGCCGGCGAGCGGTCGCCCTCGGTGACGATGTGGACGATCTCGTACGGGACGCCCAGCGCCGCGGCGACCGTCCCGGTCTGGGTGCGGGCGAGGACGCTGCCGCGCGTGCCGATACGCAGTGTGCGGGTGACTGTCACCGTGACCCACCCCCGCTCGGCTTCTTCACCGCAGCGACCGATTCGACGGCCGCGGGGTCGAGATCGAACAGTTCCCGCAGCGCCGCCGCGTACTGGTCGCCGCCGGGTTCGGATGCCAGCTCTTTCACCCGGACGGTCGGCGCGTGCAACAGCTTCTCGACCGCTCGGCGCACGGCGTCCGCGACCTCGCGGCGCGAGAGCGGGTCGAGGCTGGGCAGGCGGCCGTCGAGGCGGGTGAGCTCGGCGTCGATGACCTGGTTCGCGCGGGCCCGCAGGGCGGTGACGGTCGGGGCGACGGCCAGCCGCTGCTGCTCGGCGAGGTGGTCGCGCAGCTCCTCGGCGACGATCGCGGTGGCGGCGGCGACCTCCGCGTCACTGACCATGGCCCCGGCGGTGCGCAGCGCCTCGAGGTCGACGTAGGTGACGCCCCGCTGCACGGCGACGGCCGGGTCGACGTCGCGCGGCAGGGCGAGATCGAGGATCACCAGCGGGCGCTCGCTGCGGGCGCCGACGAGATCGGCCTCGACGACGATGCCGGTGGAGCCGGTGGACGAGACGAGCAGGTCGGCCGAGCCGATCTCCTGGGCCAGGTCGGACAGCGGTGCCGCCCGGCCGTCCAGCGCCGTGGCGAGCCGGGCGGCCCGCTCGGGCGAGCGGTTGGCGACCACGATGTCGGTGACGCCCCGGCGGCGCAGGGTCGCACCGGACAGCGCCCCCATCGAGCCGGCGCCGACGATCAGCGCCCGCTGCCCCTCGAGCGCGCCGAGCACCTCGGCCGCCCGGTCGAGCGCGACCGAGACGATCGACGCGCCGGCCCGGTCGATACCGGTGTCGGAGTGCACCCGCTTGCCGACCCGCAGCCCCGTCTGGGCCAGATCGTGCAGCACGCTGCCGACCGAACCGAGTTCGGTGCCGAGTGCGTAGGCCGCGCGCAGCTGGCCGAGGATCTGCGACTCGCCGATCACCATCGAGTCGAGCCCGGAGGCGACGGTGAACAGGTGCTCGGACGCCGCCTCGGCGAAGTGGACGTACAAGTAGTCGGAGAGGTCGGACACCGGCAGGCCGGCGTGCCGGGCCAGCACCGCGGTGATCTCGGCGACGCCCGGGTGGAACCGCGGGACGTCGGCGTACACCTCGATGCGGTTGCAGGTCGAGAGCAGCAGCACCTCGCTGATGACCTCGTTGTTCGACAGCTCCTCGATCGTCTTGCGGATGTCGTCGCCGGGGACGGCCGCGCGCTCGAGGATCGACACCGGCGCCGTCCGGTGCGACAGACCGACCACGACCACGCTCATGCCCTCACTCCGTTCGGGCACGCGGAGACGCCATACCTACGGCTCGCTCGCAAACGTCGCTCGCTCATCTGGCCACCTCCGTGAGGGTGGTCGCGGCCTTGCGGGTCTCGTGGAAGGAGAGGATCTGCAGCTCGGCGGCGAGGTCGACCTTGCGCAGGTGGACGTGCGGCGGCACGGACAGCACGACCGGCGCGAAGTTGAGGATGCTCGTGACGCCGGCGTCGACGAGGCGGTTGCACACGTCCTGCGCGACGGTGGCCGGCACCGCGAGCACGCCGATGGTGATGCCGTGCTGGGCCACGATGGCGTCGAGGTCGGCGATGTCGCCGACGATCAGGCCGCGGATCTCCGAGCCGATCCGGGCCGGGTCGGCGTCGAGCAGGGCGGCGATCCGGAAGCCGCGGGTCGCGAACCCGGCATACCCGGCGAGGGCCTGGCCGAGGTTACCGACGCCGATCAGCGCGACCGAGCGGTGGACGGTCAGCCCGAGCGTCCGCGAGATCTGCTCGGTGAGCGTCGTCACGTCGTAGCCGACCCCGCGGATGCCGTACGAGCCGAGGAAGGAGAGGTCCTTGCGCAGCTTGGCCGAATTGACCCCGGTCGCGACCGCCAGCTCCTCCGACGACACCGTGCTCACCGAGCGGTCGGCCAGCGTGCCGAGCACCCGCAGGTAGGTCGCCAGCCGGGCCACCGTCGCCTCGGGGACGCGCGCGTCACCGGCCCCCCGCCCCTCGACCCGCGGGGCGGTGCCGGCGACGACGGCCTTGCGGCGTGCGTCGCGCGGAGCGGTCATCGGCACCTCGGGAAGCCCGGACGGCGACGTCACCTGATCCCACGGAGGGGCACTGAGCGGTCGCCGGGCCGTTGTGGTAGAAGCGGCTGTATCGCCCGTGAACGGTACGCCGCTCGTGAAAGTTTTCCCAAATCGAGAGGGGCCGTGGTAAGGGTCCGCCCTCAGCGGGCGAGGGCCCTGCGGAAGCGCGGCTCCTCGACCCGCCAGTACCCGTGCTCCTTGCCGTCGATCAGCACGACCGGTACCCGGTCGGAGTACTCGTCGCGCAGCACCGTCGAGTGGTCGACGTCGACCTCGCGGTAGCCGAACCCCAGTTCGCCCGACAGCCGGCGCAGCAGCGCCTCGGCCGTCTCGCAGAGGTGGCAGCCGGCCCGGGTGATGAGGGTGACCTGGTGGTCACTCGGCGGCATCGGAACTCCCGCGCTCGAGCTGCCATTTCATGATCTTGCCGGTGACCGTGTGCGGCAGGGCGGTGACGACCTCGATCACGGACGGCAGCTTGAAGCGGGCGAGCTTGCGGGCCGCGGCGGCGAGCAGCTGCTCGGGCTCGAGCTCGGTGCCCGCGGTCGGGACGACGTAGGCCCGGACCGCCTCGCCGGTGCGCTCGTGCCGCACCCCGACCACCGCGACCTCGGCCACGCCGGCCTCGGCGGCGAGGACGGCCTCGACCTCGGCCGGGTAGACGTTGAAGCCGTTGACGATGACGAGGTCGCTGCTGCGCCCGACGAGGCGGAGCTGACCGGCGTCGTCGGCGACCGCGATGTCCCCCGTGCCGAACCAGCCGTTGCCGTCCGGGCCGCCGGCGCCGTCCGGCCAGTAGCCGGAGAAGAGATTTGCGCCCCGGATGAAGAGCCGGCCCGGGTCGCCCTCGTCGACCTCCGACCCGTCCGCGTCGCGCAGCTGGACCTCGATGCCGGGCAGCGGCAGCCCGACGACGCCCGGCGTCGGGTGCTCCCGCCCGGCCCCGAGCGCGTTGATGGCCACCACCGGGGCGGCCTCGGTCAGCCCGTAGCCGTCGTGGATGGTGACGCCGGCGGCGGCGAAGCCGTCGACCACCCCGCGGCCGAGCGTCGCCGACCCCGACATCGCGAACCGCACGGCCGCGAACCCGGCCGCGAGATCCGGGTGGGCCAGCCAGGCCGCGAACTGGCCGGGTACGCCCAGCAGCGCGGTCACCTTCTCCCGGGCCATCGTCGCCAGCGTCGCCCCCGGTTCGAAGCGGTCGGCCAGGACGAGGGTCGCGCCCACGTGAAGAGCCACGCCCAGGCCGGCGTTGAGGCCGAAGATGTGCGTCAGCGGCAGCGGGACGAACAGCACGTCCTGCTCGGTGAGCACGGGCGGCTCGATCGCCGCGATCTGCTCGAGGTTCGCGGCCAGGGCCCGGGTCGAGAGCATCGCACCCTTGGCCCGGCCGCTCGTGCCGCTCGTATAGAGCAGTACGGCCAGGGCCTCGCCGCTGCGGTCGCAGTGCGGGTCGGGGCCGGACGGCGCGGCCGCCAGCAACTCCCGCGCCGTGGCCGGCTCGAGGTGCAGCCCGGCGCCGGAGTCGTCGATGAGGTAGCGGACCTCGGCCTCGGTGTAGGCCGGGTTGACCGGCATGGCGACCAGCCCCGCCCGCAACGCGCCGAGGTAGAGCCGGACGAGGTCGGCGCCGGTGGGCAGCTGCAACGCCACCCGGTCACCGGCCTGCAGCCCGCGGGCGATCAGGGCGAGAGCGGCCGAGGTGACCTGGGCGTCCAGTTCGGCATAGGTGAGCCGCTGCTCGCCGTCCACCAGCACGGTCCGGCCCGGCGCGTGCGCGGCGCCCGCGCGCAGCAGTTCTGAGGGACCGGTCGCGGTGCTGTCGGTCATGGGGAGAACCCTAGACAGGTGCGCCGCTCGGACGCGCCAGCCGCCGTACTCGACGCGGGCTCGGGGGCGTAATCGCTCGCCGGCATTGCATCGAACAGTCCCGGCTGCGAACCTGTCTGTACATACCAGCCGGTAACTAGACGCCTCACACACCCGCTTTAATGGCGGTAAATCGGACAACAATCCGCCCGGCAAAGGGTGTTCAGCGGGCGGCCAGCCCGTTATGGTTAGCAGAATCTTCACATCGTGTGTCGCCGGACACGCAAGCCACGAAGGGCCAAATCCATGCCAGCCGGTGCCGGGCCGCAGGACTGTCGTTGGTACGACAGCCCGGCTGCGGGCCTGCGCGCGCTCGCCGATCTGGTCAACGACGCACTGGTCGCCATGGGTACGCAGCCGGCCTTCGCCGGCCCGATCGTCATGCAGTCGGCGATCGAGACCACACCCGGCTCCACGCCGCACCCGTCCGGCGCCTTCCGGGGCCGCGCCTCGCGCAACCTGCGCTCGGCCGGCCCGAAGCCCGACTCGCGACCCTCCCCTTCACCGAAGCCCGGCGGCGGCAGCCCCGAACCGGCGACCGAGCCGCTGGAGGTCGACGAGACCCACGTCGAGACCTGGCGGCTCGTCGGGCTGGCCCAGGAAGGTGACGGCGACGCCTTCGGGCAGCTGTACGACCGCTACGTCGACACCGTCTTCCGCTTCATCTACTTCCGCATCAACGACCGCGGCCTCGCCGAGGACTTCACCAGCGAGACGTTCCTGCGGGCCCTGCGCCGGATCGGCACGATCAGTTACCAGGGCCGCGACATCGGCGCCTGGTTCATCACGATCGCCCGCAACATCGTCCTCGACCACCTCAAGTCGGCGCGGCACCGCCTCGAGCACACCACCGCCGACACGATCGAGGGCAAGGAATACGCGCAGAGCACCGAGGCCGCCGTCCTCGACACCCTCCAGTCCGAGCGGCTCATGCAGGCCGTCGGTCAGCTCGGTGACGAGCAGCGCGAGTGCGTCATGCTCCGCTTCGTCCAGGGCATGTCGGTCAGCGAGACCGCCGCCATCATGGGCAAGAACGACGGCGCCATCAAGGCGCTTCAGCACCGGGCCGTCCGCAAGCTCGCCGACCTCGTCGGGAGTGAGCTCCGGTGAGAAACACGGGACCTTCGACCAGTAACGCAGGCGCGCGCGCGTCGTTGACCTCTTTGGAACATCGGGAGGGAACGGCCAGGCGGCAGGTCGTCGTCGGTCAGACAAGGGATGAGCGAAATGTCTGAGCATCGGGTGCCGATGCTGGGCTCCTCCTGGCGTCGATACGAAGAGCCCAGCCAGTCACGCGACCCGCGGGTGCGGGCCGTCGTCGGTGCGCTCGCCGAGCTTCCGGCCCCCGAGTTGCGCCCGGAGTTCCGGGCCGAGCTGCGGGCCCAGCTGGTCGCGATCACGCCGCGCATCGTGGCCGAGTCCGCCTCGCCGATGGTCGAGATCGTCCCGCGGCCCGCCCCGCGGCCGCGGCCGACGCCGCAGGGCGTCCGTGTCCGGGCCGAGCAGGCTGCGCCCGCGCGCCACTCCGACAGCGTCATCGACCGCCTCCGTCGCATCCACCTCGGCCGGCCGCTGGCGGTCGCCGCGGCCGTCGTTGCCGCCTTCGCGGTGCTGCTCGGCGGCGCGGTCGTCATGAGCAAGAAGTCCCTGCCCGGCGACGCGCTGTACGGCCTCAAGCGGGCAAGCGAGCGCTTCCAGTTGGCCACCGCCGGCAGCGACACGGAGAAGGCGCAGGACTACCTGAACTTCGCGACCACGCGGGCGAAGGAGGCGCGCGACCTCGTCGGCCACACGGCGGCCGGGGGCGCCGGGCTGTCTGCCGACTCCGGCATCAGCAGCAGCACGGCCAAGCTGATCACCTCCACGCTCGCCTCGGCCGACTCCGATGTGAAGGCCGCGGCCGTCCTGCTCGGCAACCAGGCCGTCCACCGGTCCTCGGTCAAGCCGCTGGCAACCATGACCAACTGGGCACCGGCCCAGCTCAAGCGCCTGACCGAGATCGCCGGCGTGCTGCCCGACGGCGCGCTGCGCTCGCAGACCCTCGCCTCGGCGAACCTCGTCCGCGCCGCCGATGCCCGGGCCCACGCACTGGCGCCGAAGCTCGGGTGCGGCTGCCTCGCGACGTCCGGCTCGGACGAGCTCGGCCCGGTCCCGTGCACGGTGTGCACCGTCCCGCAGAATCTCCCGACCAGCCCGCAGACTCATCCGGCCGGCACCCACAAGCCCCAGGGCCCGACCGCGCGCTCCAGCAGCCAGCCGGTCGTTCCCGGCGGGGCGCACGCCTCGACGACTGCGGGCGCCTCGACGACGCCGGCCGGCTCGAAGTCCGCACCCGGACTCACCCTGCCGTCGCTGCCGCTGCCCAGCCTCACCTCCAGCCTGCCGGTGAACGTCGATTCCTGCGGTGCCTCGATCAACCTGCCGATCCTCGGCGGGGTCGGGCTGAACCTGTGCCAGGGCGTGCACGTCTCCGTCGGCCCCTAGCGAGTCACCGAGCGCGGCGCCGCCGCCCCGGTCGGCTCGATAGCCTCTACTCATGAGCGACGCGGGAGGGGCGCAGCCGGAGCTCGAACGCGAGTTGCGCGTCGAACCCGACCCGCACGCGGCCGCCTTCTTCGACGTCGACAACACGATGATGGTCGGCGCGTCGATCTTCCACTTCGCGAAGGGGCTCGCCGCGCGTGACTTCTTCTCCTGGCGCGACCTCGTCCGGTTCACCGCCCGTCAGCTCCGGCTGCGCCTCGGCGGCGAGAACCCGGACCACATGCACTCGTCGCGGGAGTCGGCGCTCGCCTTCGTCGCCGGCAAGAAGGTCGCCGAGATCGTCGCGCTCGGCGAGGAGATCTACGACGAGGAGATGGCCGACAGGATCTGGTCGGGGACGCAGGCGCTCGCCCGGCTGCACATGGAGGCCGGCCAGCGGGTGTGGCTCGTGACCGCCACTCCGGTCGAGCTGGCCACGATCATCGCCAAGCGCCTCCAGCTGACCGGTGCGCTCGGCACGGTCGCGGAGGCGCAGGACGGCGTCTACACCGGGCACCTGGTCGGCGATGTCCTGCACGGCGAGGCGAAGGCGGCCGCCGTGCGCGCCCTGGCCGCCCGCGAGGGGCTCGACCTCGAGCGCTGCTCGGCCTACTCGGACTCGATCAACGACCTGCCGATGCTCTCCCTCGTGGGACGGGCCGTGGCGGTGAACCCGGATTCAGCGCTGCGGGCCGAGGCGAAGCAGCGGGGCTGGGACATCCGCGACTTCCGGACCGGTCGCAAGGCCGCGCGGATCGGCATCCCGGCCGCCCTGGGCGTCGGTGCGGCCGCCGGCAGTGTCGCCGCCGGCCTCGCGGCGCGCCGGGCCCAGCAGCGCGGCCAGTTCGATCCGGCGATCGACCTGACCCGCAACGCCGCCCGCCGGGTATGGGACCTCACCACCCGCCGCTAGTTGACGTTCCGGCAGATACGGCGCCCCAGCGCAGGCGCCCGCAGCACATCGGGCGCAGGAAGGTCACCCGTCCGTCGGCCCCTCACCGCCAGACGGACTGGCGCTGGACGAGTAGCCGGTAGAGCGTGCTCTGGATGGTCTCGCGTACCCGGTCGGTGAGGTCGAAGACGGTGGCCGCGTCGTCGGCCGCATCGGCTCCGAGGCTCTCGGTGTGGATCGGCTCGCCGAACTCGATGTACCACTTGCTCGGCAGCGGCACGAGGCCGAGCGGGCCCAGCCACGGGAACGTCGGCGTGATCGGGAAGTACGGCAGGTCGAAGAGCCGGGCGAGCACCTTCGCGTTCGCGAGCACGGGATGGATCTCCTCCGCGCCGATGATCGACACCGGGATAATCGGCACCCCGCAGGTCAACGCTGCGTGCACGAAGCCGCCCCGGCCGAACCGCTGCAGCTTGTACCGCTCGGCGAAGGGTTTGCCGATGCCCTTGAATCCCTCCGGCCACACCCCGACGAGCTCGCCGGAGCCCAGCAGCCGCTCGGCGTCCTCGCGGCAGGCCAGCGTGCTACCGGTCTTGCGCGCGGCGGCGCCGAGCCCCGGCGTGCTGAACAGGAGGTTGGCGCCGAGCATGCGCAGGAACCGTCCGGCCGGGTGCTCGTCGTGGACGGCGACGGCGGTCATCACGGCGTCCAGCGGCCAGAGCCCGCCGGCGTGGTTGGCCACGAGCAGCGCGCCGCCCTGCCCCGGGATGTTCTCCACACCGTTCACCTCGACGCGGAACCACTGCCGGTACAGCGGGCGCAGCGCCGGGAACAGGGCGTTGGCGGTGAGGTCGGGGTCGAAGCCGAACTCGTCGATCTCGTAATCACCGGCCAGCCTCCGACGCAGGAACGAGAGGCCGTCGCCGAGGCGCGCATCCCACGCCGGTCGGGTTGTCGTGGACGGGACCGGCGCGCGGGGCTCGGGCTCCGGTGTGACCGGCGCGGCATTGAGCGGGACGACAGCCGCGGCCGCGCCGGGTCCGGGGACCGGCCGGCGGCCGGCCAGCCGGCGGGCGCGGCGCAGCGGCGAGGCCGGGTCGAGGCCGTGCAGCGGGATCACCCGCGCTTCGTCCATGTCCGATCCCCCTCCACCATCGTCAGCCGGTGATCGCGGGCCGGCGCCGCGCGGATCGGGCCGCCAACACCCGCGACCCTACGCCGAGTCCGAGCCGCCCAGGACCGGGGCGCGAAGGTCGTTCACCGGCGTACGAGCGGACGGTCTGCGTCGTGGTGAACCGGGGCGTGTAGCCGAATCCGGTCTGCAACCGGGTGGTGTCGACGACCCGTCCGTACCGCAGGTAACGCGACTCCTCGGCGGTGAAGTCGACGACGCCGCTGTTGCGCACGAGCGTGCCGACGAGGCCCACTGCCCCCGCCGGGACGGGGACGCGCACCCGGCCGGCCTGCCGCAGCAGCTGCGACAGCGTGACGACGCCGTCGCCGGCGACGTTCACGATGCCCGGGCGCGACGAGACGGTGGCGAGCCGCAGGACCTCGAGGGCGTCGTCCTCGTGCAGCAACTGCAGTCGTGGGTCGAAGCCCGCGACCGTGGGGACGACCGGCATGGCGAGGTAGCGGGTCAGCGCGTTGTCGATGGTGGGGCCGAGGATGTTGGCCAGCCGCAGCATCGAGACCTCGATGTCGGGGCGGCGGCGGGCAAAGCCGCGCACGTAGCCCTCGACCTCGACGGCGTCCTTGGCGTAGCCACCCGTCGAGCGGTCGTGCGGCTGGTGGTCCTCGGTGAAGACGGCCGGATCGGCCGGTCCGCAGCCGTAGACGGCGGTGGTCGAACGGACGACGACCCGCTCCACCGTGTCTGACTTCTGGCAGGCGGCGAGCAGCTGCATCGTCCCGATGACGTTCATCTCCTGCATCGGGACGCGTCCGCCGACCGGCCGTGGAGAGGCCATCAGAGCGGCGTGGACCACCGTCGTCACCCGCGCCTGGCTGAGAACCTTCGCGATCAGCGGGTTGCGGATGTCGGCCCGGACGAACTCGGTCCGGCCGAGGCGCGGCCGATCGGCCGGCCGCGGCGGCATCGCATCGATGCCGATGACCCGGTCGACCTGCGGGTCGGCCGCGAGGAGACCGGCCAGCCGACCACCGAGGAACCGGCTAACCCCGGTGATCAGGACGACGCTCATGACCGACCGCTCGGCCTGGGTTCTACTTCTTGTTGCGACGCTGGACGCGCGTCTTCTTCAGCAGCTTGCGGTGCTTCTTCTTCGCCATCCGCTTGCGCCGCTTCTTGATGACAGAACCCATGCTCAAACCTCGTCGATCGTCCCGGGCACCGGCCCGGGCAGGCATCACAGTGCTGGTCTCGTGGGTCCGGACGTGCCGCCGGACCGGCCAAGCCTACCTGCCCGCCCGGACGGCCTGCCCGGCCCGACGACCCGATGTGACCCGGCCGCCCCGGGCGCCGCGAGCGACCCGCGCCCGTTGAGTGGTCAAGCTGGAAGGCGACCACACCGAAAGGCAGCCACCGACGCGATGAGCGCTCGCGCGAAGAACCCGCCGCCGCGCGAGCGAAGCGAGCTTGCGGGAGTGCCGAAGGCGCGTCGCCGGGCGAGGGACGGGCCCGAGCGCAGCGAGTGGCCGGGACCGAGACCGACTCCCGGCGGATCAGACCGTCGTCAGCCGGCCTCGATGAACGCGGCCCGCAGAGTAGTCGTGCACCGCCTTCTCGGGCACACGGAAGGAACGACCCACGCGAACGGCGGGCAGTTCAGCCGCGTGCACCATGCGATACACCGTCATCTTGGACACGCGCATGACTGCGGCCACCTCGGCCACGGTCAGGAACTTGACCTCGGCGAAGGAAGGATCGGCCGGCCGTACCGCCGCTGGTTCCTTGCTCTCGTCGCCCCGTGCTGCAGGCATGTCTCACCGACACCTTCGGCACGTGTCGGGTCGTCGGCTTCCCCACCGACGATCGGGACACGCACGTGCTGGCCTGAGACTAGCGGTACCAGTGGGGCCAATGCGATAGCTGAACCCCACCTGTGCGCCGAGCGCACCGCCATTCTGTCGGGATTTGTCAGGAATCATCCGCGCCGAGCTCCTTGCTCCGCTTGGCTGCGGCCTCGATGGCCGCCAGCAGGGCGGCCCGGACACCGTGCACCTCCAGCTCCCGGATCGCTGCGATTGTCGTACCACCGGGGCTGGTCGACCGCCTCCCGGAGCTGCACCGGGTGCTCCCCGGAGTCGCGCAGCATCGTGGCCGAGCCGACGGCCGTCTGGACGATCAGCTCCGCGGCCAGTGTGCGCGGCAGGCCGAGCAGGATGCCCGCGTCGATCATCGCCTCGACGAGGTAGAAGAAGTACGCCGGCCCGGAACCGGACAACGCGGTCACGGCGTCCAGCTGCGATTCTGGCACTCGCACGACCCGGCCTACCGCGCCGAGCAGCGCCTCGGCCATGGCGAGGTGCTCATCGTCGGCGTGCGCCCCACCGGCGACCGCGGTCATCGCCTGATCGACGAGCGCCGGGGTGTTCGGCATGCACCGGACGACCGAGACCCCGGCCGGCAGTGCCCGCTCGATGTGCCTCGTGGTGATGCCGGCCGCGACCGACACCACGACGTGCCGCGTCTCGATGGACGGGGCGATCTCGGCAAGCAGGGTGTCGATGTCCTGCGGCTTCACGGCGAGCAGCAGGGTCGTCGCCTGCTTCACGGCGTCGGCGAGCCCGGAGACCTGGACCCGGTAGGTGTCGGCGAGGTAGGCGGCCCGCTCCGGATGCTTCTCGCTGACGATGATGTCGGCTTCGGTCCGCTCCCCGCGGAGCAGCCCGGACAGCAGCGCCTCGCCGATCTTGCCGCCGCCCAGGATCGCGATCGAGTCCACAGTCCTATCCCTTCGACGCCAGTGCCCGGGCGAAGAACGTCAGGTTGGCCGGCCGCTCGGCGAGCCGGCGCATCAGGTAGCCGTACCACTGCGCCCCGTACGGGACGTACACCCGGACGGTGTGCCCGGCATCGGCCAGCCGGCGCTGCTCGTCCGGCCGGATCCCGAACAGCATCTGGAACTCGAACGCGGACTTGCCGGCGGCCCGGGCCCGCTCGCTCGGCGATGGCGACCAGGGTCGGGTCGTGGGTCGCGAACATCGGGTAACCGGCCCCGTCGAGCAGGACCTTCAGGCAGCGGACGTAGGACCGGTCGACGTCCTGCCGCTGCTGGTAGGCGACCGACGCCGGCTCCCGGTAGGCGCCCTTGCACAGCCGGACCCGGCTGCCGCCGTAGGCGAGGTCGCGGCAGTCGGCCTCGGTGCGGTGCAGGTACGCCTGGAGCACCGCGCCGGTCTCGGGAAAGTCGACCCGCAGCTGCCGCAGGACCTCGACAGCGTCGAGTCCGTCGTGGTGTGGTCCTCCATGTCGAGCGTGACGGTGGCACCCACCCGCCGGGCCTCGGCGCAGATCGTCGCGGGCGTGCTCGAGCGCGATCTTCTCCCCGTCCGCCCGCGAGCGCCTGGCCGACCGCGCTGAGCTTGACGCTCACCTCGGCTGCGCGCGGTCAGCAGCCCGAGCCGCTCGGCCAGGCCGGCGCGCTTCCAGCGCGCCGAGCAGCGTCCACGGTAGGCGCGCGGCGACGGCGTCGGCCTGCGCGCGGTCGGTGGTGTCCTCACCGAGGTGGTCGAGGGTGACGGTGAGCCCGTCGCCGACCAGGCCGCGCGCCGACCGAAACCGCCGACTCGGTGTCCGGGCCGCCGACGAAGCGCCGCACGACGCTGCGGGACACCGGCGCGTTGGTCACCAGCGACTCGATGCGCGGGTTGCGCGCGGCAGCCAGGATCGCGGAGCGCAGCATGCGTCCAGGCTAGCTGCGGCGCGCTCAGGACGGGCGTCGGCGCGCGGGGCGACCAGGTGCAGGCGGCAGAAGGCCAGCGCCTCGGCGAGGTCGGCTTCCCGCTCGGCTCGGTCGAGCGCCCGCCGGGTGTTGATCTCCACGATGATGTGCCCGTCGAAGCCGCGCGCGGCGAGCCGGTTCCAGCACCTCGGCGCACGGCTGGCGTGCCGCGGCCCGGGACGAGATGCTCGTCCTTGGTCAGCCCGGTGCCGTCGGCGATGTGCAGGTGCGCGAGCCGCTCGCCCATCGCCGTCGAGCATCGCCAGCGCGTCCGACTGCGACACCGCGGTGTGCGAGAGGTCGAGCGTGTAGTCGCGGTACGGGTCGTCGACCGGCGACGTCCCAGCTCGGCTGGTAGGCCGACACCTCCCGGCCGCGCACCCGCAGCGGGAACATGTTCTCCACCGCGAAGCGGACGTCGGTCTCCTCCGCGAGGCCGGTCGCACGCCCTCCCGGAAGCCGCGCGCGTAGTCGCGCTGCCAGCGGAACGGCGGGTGGACGACGACGGTCTGGGCGCCGAGCAGCTCGGCGGCGAACTGCGCCTTCTGCAGCTTCGTCCAGGGGTCGGTCGTCCAGACCCGCTGGGTGATGATCAGGCACGGCGCGTGGATCGCGAGGATCGGTACCTGGTAGTGCTGCGAGAGCCGCTGCAGCGCGTACGGGTCCTGGCTGACCGGGTCGGTCCAGACCATCACCTCGACGCCGTCGTAGCCGAGCTTGGCCGCCAGCTCGAACGCGACCGGGGTGCCCTCCGGGTACACCGACGCCGTCGACAACCCGACCCGGGCGCGCGAGGCGCGCAGCCCGCGCGTCCGGTCCGGGTCCATGGGCGGGAGGTACTTCGTCGCCGCTGGTCACGCGCTGTCGATGCCAGTCGAGGCGGCGCAGGATCACTCCCTCGCGCAGCGCCCACGGGCACAGCTCGAGCTCGGCCGACGCCGAGCGCGTCCATCGCCGCGGCGGCGACGACCGCACCGGCCAGCGTCTGGTGGGCCCGGCCCGCGCTGACCCCGTCGAGCTCGGCGAGGTCCGGGACGCCATGCGCGAGATGAACGCAGTGCACCTGGGTCAGCCCGGTGCGGGTGAGGATCCGGCGGCGCGCGGGCCCCGGCCGAGCTCGGCGCGGCGCCGGCCAGCCGGGCGAGCGTGCGGAACGTCTTGCTGGTCGCGACGACGCGGTCGGGCTGGCCGGCCGCCGAGCAGCCGCGCGGGCCGGCGCGGCCAGCAGCGCGGCGACGTAGCTCACGCAGCTCGGCGACCTCGGCCTTGGCCGGTGGGTCGCCGCTGAACCAGTCCCGGGTCAGCCGGGCGGCGCCGAGCGGCAGGGAGAAGGCGAGGTTCGGGGTCCTCGTCCTGCGCCGGCCGCCGAGCTCCAGCGATCCACCGCCGATGTCGAGGCAGATCAGGTTGCCCGCGCTCCAGCCGAACCAGCGCCGGACGGCGAGAAACGTCAGCCGCGCCTCGTCCTCACCGGAGAGGACGTTGAGGTCGACGCCGGCCTCCTTCGCCACCCGCTCGAGGACCTTCGCACTGTTGCCGGCGTCGCGGACGGCCGAGGTGGCGAAGGCCAGCAGTTCGTCGCAGTCGAGCCGGTCGGCCTCGATCCGGGCCTGGATCGTCGCCGCGACGAGGGCGTCGGCGCCGGCCCGGCCGAGGTCGCCGTCGCGGTCGATGTGCTCGGCGAGCCGCAGCTCCGACTTCTCCGAGTGCTGGGGCGTACGGCTGGGCGCCACGATGGGCGTCGACGACGAGCAGGTGGACGGTGTTGGAACCGACGTCCAGCACCCCGAGTCGCATGCCCACGATCCTTCCACCGGCACGTACCCTCGGCGACGTGCCACACCCCGAGGTTTCGCTCGACTTCCCGCGTGAGTGGATCGAGTTCGCCGACCCGTCCGACGAGTCGCACTGGATCCGCGCCGATCTCACCTGGCTGTGCTCGCGCTGGACGTGCATCTTCGGACGCGGCTGCCACGGCACCGTCGAGGGCCAGGCGAGCACCGGCTGCTGCAACCACGGCGCGTACTTCTCCGACAAGGCCGACCGCAAGCGGGTCACCCGGTTCGCGGGCGCAGCTCACGCGCGACGACTGGCAGCTCTACGACGAGGGCCACCGCGGCGAGAAGCTGAAGTTCACCACGACCGGCGAGGGTGAGGACGCCGATCGCCGCAAGACCCGCGTCGTCGACGGCGCCTGCATCTTCGCCAACCGCGAAGGGCACCCGGGCGGCATCGGCTGCGCGCTGCACGGCCTCGCACTGCGCACGGGCATGAACCCGCTCGAGACGAAGCCCGAGGTCTGCTGGCAGCTACCGGTGCGCCGCGAGCAGGAGTGGATCGACCGCACGGACGGCACGCCGCATCCTGCGCTCGACGATCGCCGAGTTCGACCGCCGGGGTTGGGGCGAGGGCGGCCACGACCTGGACTGGTACTGCACGTCCTCGCCGGAGGCCCACGTCGGCGGCGAGCCGATGTACGTGTCCTACGGCCCGGAGCTCATCGCGCTGATCGGCGACAAGGCCTACGACGAGCTCGCGGCGAGCTGCGCCAAGCGGCTCGAGCTCGGCCTCGTCGCCGTCCACCCCGCGACCAGGGCCGCCCAGCAGCGCTGACGCCCGCGGCGCCTCCGGCCCCACGTTGAGTTCCGGCCCCACGTTGAGTGGTCAGTTCGGAACTGAGTGGTCAGTTGTAACTGCCCACTCAGTGCGCAACTGACCACTCAACGCATGTGGCGAGGGAGTCAGTTCAGCTCTCGAACTTGTAGCCCAGGCCCCGCACCGTCACGAGGTACTTCGGGTTGGCCGGGTCGGGCTCGATCTTGGCCCGCAGCCGCTTGACGTGGACGTCCAGGGTCTTGGTGTCCCCACGTAGTCCGCACCCCAGACCCGGTCGATCAGCTGGCCTCGGGTCAGCACCCGGTCCGCGTTGCGCAGCAGCAGCTCGAGCAGGTCGAACTCCTTCAGCGGCAGCGCGACCTGCTGGCCGTCGACAGTGACGACGTGGCGTTCGACGTCCATCCGGACCGGACCCGCCTCGACCACGCTGAGCATCAGCTCCTCCGGCTCGGCACCGCGGCGCAGCACGGCCCGGATGCGGGCGACGAGCTCGCGCGAGGAGAACGGCTTGGTGACGTAGTCGTCGGCACCGAGCTCGAGACCGACTACCTTGTCGACCTCGCTGTCCCGCGCGGTCACCATGATGATCGGGACGTGCGACCGGGTGCGCAGCTCGCGGCAGACCTCGGTGCCGGACAGCCCCGGCAGCATCAGGTCGAGCAGGACGAGGTCGGCGCCGCTGCGCTCGAAGGTCTGCAGGGCCTCGTGCCCGTTCGAGGCGACCTCGACCTCGTACCCCTCCCGCCGGAGCATGTAGGACAGCGCGTCGGAGAACGACTCCTCGTCCTCCACTACCAGGACTCGCGTCATGCGACTTCCCCATCACTGCGTGTCAAGGACGTACCTTTCGTTGTCGTCGGCTCGGCGGCATCGAGGCTGACGTCGTCTCCCGACGGCGCCGACGATGGCTCATCCGAGTGAACGCGCGGTAGCCGGATCGTGAACGTAGATCCCGAACCGACCGAGCTCCACACCGAGATCGTCCCGAGGTGGTTGGTGACGATGTTGCGGACGATGGCGAGGCCGAGCCCGGTGCCGCCCGTCGCCCGCGAACGCGCCGGGTCGACCCGGTAGAAGCGCTCGAAGATCCGGTCCCGTTCGGCCTCGGCGATGCCGATGCCCTGATCGGTGACCGAGATGTCGACCGTCGGGCGGGCCTCGTCGTCGCGGCTGGGCCGGGCCGACACCGCGACCCGGGTGCCACTGCCGCTGTAGGCGATCGCGTTGTCGACGAGGTTGGCGACCGCGGTGGCCAGCTGCGCCTCGTTGCCGCGCACCCGCAGCCCGCCGGTGCACGACGCCGAGACGACGATCGAGGCCTGCTCGGCCGCGAGCCGGGTGCGCTCGATCGCCTCGGCCACGATCGAGCGGACGTCGACCTCGGTGGCGCCGGGCATCGGGTCGGCGCCCTGGACGCGGGACAGCTCCATCAGCTCGCCGACGAGCTTGGCCAGCCGCGACCCCTCGTGCTGGATGCGGGCGGCGAACCGGGCGACGGCGGCCGGTTCGTCGGCGGCGTCCTGGATCGCCTCGGCCAGCAGCGTCAGCGCGCCGACCGGGGTCTTCAACTCGTGGGAGACGTTGGCCACGAAGTCGCGCCGGACGGCCTCGAGCCGCCGCTGCTCGCTCACGTCGGCGAGCAGCAGGCAGACCGCGGCGGTGCGATCGTCCGGGCCGGGCAGCGGCACCGCGGTCACCGACAGCGCGATCGGTTCGCGGCCGAGCCGGCCCATCGGCAGGTCGACCGAGACCGTCATGTGCTCGCCGGTCTCCAGCGACTTGCGCGCGACCGACACCAGCCCCGGGAAGCTCAGCGTGTCGACGTCGAGGATGCCCATCGTCCGGGCGGCCGGGTTGACCAGGATCGCCCGTTCCTCGCGGTCGATGACGATGACGCCGTGGTCGAGCGCCTCGACGACGAGGGAGGCCAGCGGCTGCGAAGAGCGGCGCCGCGGGGCCTCGGCGCCGGGGTCGGGCGCGAGGCTCGCCTCGATGCCCCGGTGCCGGCGGACGCCGAGGAACCAGCCGAGCGCCACGCCGGAGACGAGGCCCACGAGCAGGAGTACGGTCGCCGATAGCGGCACGCCTGCGATGGTACGGGCGGGCCCGGCCGCAAGGCCGCTGTTGGCGCTCGGCCGACCGGACGACGTACGTTGTTCACCTTCGAGACAGATGCGGTTCACGCCGTCACCACTGCGGCGTCGCTGAAGAGACGGATCGTCCAACCATGCGTGACGTGTTCCATGATGAACTCGACGAGATCGGGGCCGGGGTCGCCGAGATGATCCGGCTGGTCGCGGCCGCGATGGAGGGCGCGACCGGCGCGCTCCTCGATGCCGACCTCGCCCGGGCCGAGCGGGTGATCGACGCCGACACCCGCGTCGACGCCCTGCGCGTCGACCTCGAGGACCGCGCGTTCCAGATGATCGCCCGCCAGCAGCCGGTCGCCACCGACCTGCGCGTGCTCATCACCACGCTGCACCTCGTCGCCGATCTCGAGCGGATGGGCGACCTCGCCCTGCACGTCGCGAAGATCGCCCGGCTGCGCTACCCCGAGTCGGCCGTGCCGGAGGACGTCCGCGACGTGATCGCCCAGATGGGCGAGGTGGCGCGCTCCCTCGTGCACAAGGTGGCCGACGTCGTCGAGGGCCGCGACATCGAGCTGGCCAAGGAGATCGAGGCCGAGGACGACTCGATGGACGCCCTGCGCCGCAAGCTGTTCACCCTCGTACTGTCGCCGCGCTGGTCACAGGGCACCGAGGCCGCGATCGACATGACGCTGCTCGGCCGCTACTACGAGCGCTACGCCGACCACGCCGTCGCCGTCGCCCGGCGGATGATCTTCATCGTCACCGGCGAGCGTCCGGAGCACCTGCCGGGCAACGCCCCCACCGCGAGCTGACCGGCTACTTCTTCCCCTGGTTCGCCACGGCCTCGATGGCCTCGGCGGCCGCGTCCGGATCCAGGTACGTGCCGGGTCCGGTCGGGCGCAGCGCAGTGTCGTCCAGGTCGTAGTGCAGGGGGATGCCGGTCGGGATGTTGAGCGAGACGACCGCCTCGTCCGAGAGCCCGTCGAGGTACTTCACCAGCGCCCGCAGCGAATTGCCGTGCGCGGTCACCAGGACGACACCGTGCCGGCGCAGGTCGGGCACGATGGCGTCGTACCAGTACGGCAGCATCCGCTCGACGACGTCCTTCAGGCACTCCGAGCGGGGCAGCAGCTCGAGCAGGTCGGCGTAGCGCGGGTCGCTCGCCTGGCTGTACTCGTCGTCATCGGCGATCTTCGGCGGCGGCGTGTCGTACGAACGACGCCAGAGCATGAACTGCTCCTCACCGAACTCGTCCCGCACCTGCGCCTTGTTCTTGCCCTGCAGCGCGCCGTAGTGCCGTTCGTTGAGGCGCCACGACCGGCGGACCGGGATCCAGTGGCGGTCGGCCTCGTCGAGCGCGATGTCGGCGGTGCGGATCGCGCGGCGCAGCAGCGAGGTGTGCAGCACGTCGGGCAGCAGGCCGTGCTCGGCCAGCAGCTGCCCGCCCCGGTGCGCCTCGGCCGCGCCCTTCGGTGTCACGTCGACGTCGACCCAGCCCGTGAAGAGGTTCTTCTGGTTCCAATCGCTCTCGCCGTGACGGAGCAGCACCAAGGTCGCCATGCGACCATCCTGCCAGCGCGGCCGGCGGGTCAGTCGACCGGACGCTGCGCGAACTCGGCGAAGGCCTGCAGGTTGGCCAGCGGCTGGTCGTTCTTGACCCGCCAGGCCCACTCGCGGCGGATCGACGAGCCGAAGCCCAGCTCGAGCAGGACGTTGAACGAGCCGTCGGCGTAGTCCAGCACGCAGCCAAGGATGCGGTCGAGCTCGTCGGCCGTGATCGATGCAAGCGGCGCCCGGCCCACGAGGTAGACGTCGCCGGCGCCGTCGATCGCCCACGACACCGCGTAGGTGCGGGTGTTGCGCTGCAGCAGCCAGGCGTAGACCTGCTCGCGGTTCTCGTCCGGCGCCCGCATGACGAACGCCTCGATCTCGAGCGCGTGGGCACCGACGGTCAGCAGGCACGCGGTCTTGAGCCGCTTCTCGCCCGGCAGGGCGACCGCGAACGTCGAGTCGTCGAGTCGCTGCCACTCGAGATCCTGCTCGTTCAGCGCGTCCTCGATGGTCTGCGCGACCGTCACTGCGTGCCCCTCTTCCACCGTTTTGCTGCCCCTTTGGGCACCCGCTCGACGCTACGCGGCACCGGCACACTCCGACACCCTGGGACAACCGGACCTACGAGCTCGCGACGGAGACGGCCATGGCGGCGGACACGGACGAGGCCCAGAGCCCCGAACAGCTCGCGCAGCTGGCCGACCGGCACGGCCTGTCACCGGCCGACATCCCCGGCGGCCTCACCCAGCTGCCCGAGTGGATCAAGCTGGCCAAGGAACTCGGCCTGGACCTCAAGGACCTGCTCGCCAACGACAACGTCAGCGCGATCACCGTCGTCAACCGGACGAGGCACACGCTGTTCTTCATGGCCGAGCACGACCGGGTCAGTGGCGAATTCACCACCGTGCCGCCGGACCAGATCGGGCCCGGCGAGACCGGCTCGTTCATCTCCCAGCAGTCGCAGGGCAGCTTCCTCGGCCTGACCGGCGACGAGTCGAGCGTCGACTACGCGATCGGCGAGCCGGAGAACACGGTCTGGACGATCCACTGGGACAACCCGGAGAAGGGCGACAACAAGGCCGACTTCAAGCTCGACCCGCCCAACGGCCGGGACCGGCCGGATGGGACGCACGTCCGCTACGAGGGTGCGGTCGAATTCGCGCAGCACGGCAGCAAGATGATCCCGTTCCAGTTCGTCATCCGCGACGCGATGAGCGGCGGCGGAGATGATGGGCAGGTCGACCACAACTCGTGCGTCGTGACCGTGGTGAACCACACCTCGCAGTCGCTGTTCCTGGCCGAGACGCACTCCGAACAGGGCGAGTTCGTCAGCTTCCCCGACGACGAGATCCCGGCCGGGGGCTCCTCCACCTTCCAGGTGTCGGAGAAGCGCCGGCCGGACCACGACCGCGAGGGTGTGATCGGCTACGCCCGCTACACCGTCACCCAGGACCCCGGCCAGTGCATCTGGACGGTGGCGTGGCAGAACCCGGAGTCGGGCGCCAACCTCGCCAGCGACCGCCTCGACGGCCCCCAGGCCGAGCACTACCAACGCGGTCCGGCCGAGATGCCCGAGGACCAGAAGGACAACGCGCCGGTGCGGTTCACGCTGCGCGACGCCGCCGGCGGCGGCACGGGGCCGCACCCGCAGCCACAACCGCAGCAGGTCGAGCCGCAGCCGGCGGTGCAGCAGTCGGACGACCCCACGCTCCGCCTCGGCGACAAGAGCGTGGACGGCTGGGTGGAGTACGCGCAGCAACTGCTCAACACGTTCGGCGCGACCCTGACCGTGGACGGCGACTTCGGCCACGGGACCCAGCAGGCGGTGATGGCGTTCCAGGGGCAACGCGGCCTGCTCGTCGACGGCGTCGTCGGCTACCAGACGTGGGCCGCGCTGCGGCAGGAGGATCCGCGCCCGCCCAGCACCGACGGCCGCGAACCGCACACGTATGTCGAGCAGGGGCCCGAGGCCCGGTGGTCGACGCAGGAACTGGCCATCCAGTACGGGCCGGCCGACGACACGCTCTGCGGCTCGGGCACCAATGTCGGGAACGTGGCCCTCAACCCGGGTGAGTGGCACGCCACCGCGAACGCGACGTCGGTCGCGGACGGGCGGCAGGTGCAGGTGCAGCTGACGCTGTTCACCGGCGACGGCCAGCCGGCCCCGCCGGGGGGGATCATCTTCTTCGGCATCGGCAACGCCAGCCAGGAACTCGGCCCGGGCGAGTGGGACGTCTTCGCCTGGATGCCGCACGAACTCGGCGGCGACGACACCCAGGGCCGGGTCACGATCCCGTAAGTGCACCGCGAAGCTCGACCGCGGCCTCGTGATAGGCCGCGACCAGGCCCTCGGCCGTGCGGTCCCACGAGAAACGCTCGGCGTGCGGGCGCGCGGCCGCGGAGAGCCGGTGAAGGACGCTCGGGGTGCGCAGCAGGTCGCTGAGCACCTTGGTCCACTGCTGCGGGTCATGGCCGTCGACGAGCACGCCGGAGACGTCGTCGGCCACCGCCGTCGGCAGCCCGCCGACCGCGGCGGCCACGACCGGCGTGGCGCAGGCCTGCGACTCGAGGGCGACCAGCCCGAAGGACTCGTTGTAGCTCGGGACGACGGTGAGGTCGGCCGCGCGGTAGTAGTCGGCGACGACGCCGCGCGGGGCCGGCGGCCGGAACTGGACGATGTCGCCGAGCTCGAGCTCGTCCCGCAGCGACTCGAGGTAGTGCGGCTGGGCCAACCCGGTGCCGCTGGGCGCGCCGAGGACGACCACCTGCAGGCGGCCGGCCAGGGCCGGGTCCGCCTGCAGCAGCGCGGCGGCGCGCAGCAGGACGTCGGGAGCCTTGAGCGGTTGGATCCGGCCGACGAACAGCAGCGTCAGCGCGTCCGGGCGCAGGCCGAGCCGGGCCCGCGCGCCCGCCGACGGGCCGGGCCGGAACAGCTCGAGGTCGACGCCGGGCGCGACCGTGCGCACCTTGGCCGGGTCGGCGTCGTAGAGCGCGGTCAGCGCCTCGGCCTCGTCGGCGGTGGAGGCGATCAGCCGGTCGGCCTCGGCCACCACCTGCGACTCGCCGATCACCCGGGCCATCGGCTCGGGCTCGTCCCCCTCGGCGAGCAGCGCGTTCTTGACCTGCGCGAGCGTGTGGGCCGAGTGGACGTGCGGGACACCCCAGCGCTCGCGGGCGAGCCAGCCGACCTGCCCGGAGAGCCAGTAGTGGGAGTGGATCACGTCGTACCAGCCGGGTTCGTGGTGCACCTCGGCCCGCAGCACGCCGGCGGTGAACGCGCAGAGCTGGGCCGGCAGATCGCCCTTGGCCAGCCCCTCGAACGGGCCGGCCGTGACGTGCCGGACGTGGACCCGCGGGCACAGCTCGACGATGGGCGGCTGGTCGCTGGAGGTGGCCCGGGTGAAGATCTCGACCTCGGTGCCCCGCTCGGCGAGGCGCTTCGCGGTCTCGACGATGTACACGTTCATGCCGCCGGCGTCGCCGCCACCGGGCGGGTCGAGCGGTGAGGTGTGGACGCTGAGCATCGCGACCCGACGCGGAGCGCGACCATCCGGCATTACCGGCTGCACAACGCTCCTCCCGACGGCCATCCAGGGTGTAACACCACCACCTTGGCGATTCATGCCCGCCCGGCGGTATTCCGCAACTGCAGGGAGCGAAGAATCGGGCCATGTCCTCAGGAATGACCCGTGGAACCGCCGTCGTCACCGGTGCCAGCAGCGGCATCGGCGCGGCCACCGCCCGCCGCCTCGCCGCCGAGGGGTTCGAGGTCGTCGCGGCCGCCCGGCGCGAGGGCCGGCTGGCCACGCTCGCCGCCGAGGTGCCCGGCATCCGGGCGGTCGGGCTGGATGTGACGTCCCCGGAGTCGGTGGCGGCGCTCGCGGCCGGGCTCGACGATGTCGCGGTGCTCGTCAACAACGCCGGCGGCGCGATCGGGGTCGAACCGATCGAGCGGGCCGACCCGGCCGACTGGCAGGCGATGTACGACACCAACGTCCTCGGCGTGCTGCGCGTCACCCAGGCGCTGCTACCGGCCCTGGAGAGCGGCGCCGGCGGGCACGTCGTCGTCACCGGCTCGATCGCCGGGCACCTCGTCTACGAGGGCGGCGGCGGGTACACCGCAGCGAAGCACGGTGCGGCCGCGCTGGTCGAGACGCTGCGGCTGGAACTCAACGGCCGCCCGGTCCGGGTGACCGAGGTCGCCCCGGGCATGGTGCACACCGAGGAGTTCTCCCTGGTCCGGCTGCGCGGGGACGCCGCAGCCGCGGCCCGGGTCTACGAGGGCGTCGACCATCCGTTGACCGCCGACGACATCGCCGACTGCATCGCCTTCGCCGTCACCCGCCCGGCGCACGTGAACGTCGACCTGCTCGTGGTGAAGCCGCTGGCCCAGGCGGCGCCGCACAAGGTCGCCCGCCGCTGAGGCTTCAGAGCTCGACGCCGGCCAGCCGGGCCTCGGGGCGAAGCGTGATCCCGAACCGCTCGGCGACGCCCTCCCGGATCACCCGGGCGAGCTCGAGCAGCTCGGCCGTGGTGGCCCCGCCCCGGTTGGTCAGGGCGAGCGTGTGTTTGGACGACACCGCGACCCGCCCGCCCGGCAGGTGGAAGCCCTTGGCGAACCCGGCGTTTTCGATCAGCCAGGCGGCCGAGAGCTTGATGCGGCCGTCGACCGCCCAGTTCGGGCACCCCGCCGGGACGAGTTCGGGGCTGACGAACGGGTTGACGAAGAACGAGCCGACGCTCCACGTGTCGTGGTCGTCCGGGTCGAGGACCATGCCCTTGCTCCGCCGCAGCTCCAGCACGACCTCGCGGACCCGCGCGGACGGGGCGCGCTCGCCGGGCTCCACGCCGAGTCGGCGGGCCAGCTCCAGGTAGCGCACCGGCGGCGCGTCCGGCGAGATCGCCAGCTCGAAACCGACTTCGAGCACCACGTAGCGGTCCGTGTACTTGAAGGCGCTGGTGCGGAAACCGAACTCGCAGCGGGTCGGGTCCCACTGCTCGACCTCGCCGGTCGCGCGGTCGAGGACGAGCAACCCGGTGATGACGTCGGCGACCTCGCTGCCGTAGGCGCCGACGTTCTGCACCGGGGTCGCGCCGGTGAGGCCGGGGATGCCGGACATCGCGGCGAGTCCCGACCAGCCGTTGGCGACCGAGCCGGCCACGAAGTCGTCCCACGGGACGCCGGCGTCGGCGACCACGTGGACGCTGCGACCGGGCTCGGTGCGGATGCCGGTCGTGCGCACGAGGACGACGAGGCCGTCCCACCCGTCGTCGCCGACCACGAGGTTGCTGCCGCCGCCGACGACGAGCACCGGCTCGCCGGTCGCGTCGGCGGCGCGGACGAGCTCGACGAGCCGGGCGGTGGTCGTCGCGGTCTCGACCCGGCCGGCCGGTCCACCGAGCCGCAACGTCGTCAGCCCGGCGAGCACGTCATGCACGACTGGCGACGCTACCCTGGCGCCTCGTGGCCGATCCGCAGCAGCCGCGCAAGGCCCGTCCACGCCTGGCCGCGGGCCGGGCGCGAGCCCTCGGGCTGCCCACCCGGGGCACGACGAACCCGAACCGGCTGCGCCGCATGGACAACTGGGTCGTCGCCCGGCTGGGGTCGACACTGCGCGAGGCCGCCGACCCGCTCGTCGTCGATCTCGGGTACGGCGCCACCCCGGTGACGGCCGTGGAGCTGGCGGCCCGGCTGTCCAGGGTCCGGCCGGATGTCCGGGTGCTCGGCCTGGAGATCGATCCGGCGCGGGTGGCCGCCGCCGCGCCGGCCGCGGATCCGCCCCGGCTGAGCTTCGCGCGCGGCGGCTTCGAGTTGGCCGGTGAGCGCCCGGCCATCGTCCGGGCGGCCAACGTGCTGCGGCAGTACGACGAGCGGGCCGCGCTGGCGGCGTGGGCGACCCTCCGGGCCGGCCTGGCCGAGCACGGCGCCCTCGTCGAGGGCACCTGCGACGAGCTCGGCCGGCGGGGCGCGTGGGTGCTGCTCGATCGGGACGGCCCCCAGTCGCTGACCCTGGCCACCCGGGTGGACGGGTTGGACCGGCCGGGCGAGCTGGCCGAGCGGCTGCCCAAGGCACTGATCCACCGCAACGTCCCCGGCGAACCCGTCCACGAGTTCCTGCGGGCCTTCGATGCCGCCTGGCTCGCGGCCGCCCCGCAGTCGGCCTTCGGGGCCCGGCAGCGGTGGATCGCCGCCTGCGCCCGGCTCTCCGCCGCCGGCTGGCCGGTCGACGTGACCCGGGCGCGGCACGGCGAGGTGACCGTGCCGTGGGCGGCGGTCGCGCCGCGCCGATGACCCCCCGGATCAGCGCAGCACGACCGCCTGTCGTCAGCCGGCGAGACGCTGTCGGACCGACCCGAGACCCAGGGCGGCCGACTCCGGCAGGTAGGTGTGCAGGTGCAGGTCGACGTCCGGCACGACGCGGGTGCGCCCGACCTCCAGCATCAGCCGCTGGACGGCCGCCATCGCCGTCGCCGGGTAGGCGATCAGCTCGGCGAAGCCGGCGGCGTGGGCCACGCCGGCCATGTGGCTCATCAACTCGGTGCCGATGCCCAGGCGCTGCCACCGGTCCTCGACCAGCAGCCCGACCTCGGCGCAGCGGTGGCTGTGCCCGGGGTCGCGGGCCAGCGTGGCGGTCGCGACGACGTCACCCTCGGCCGTCACGGCGACGACGGTGTCGGGCCGGCGCAGCATCTGGTCGAGGGCGGCCACGGCCGGGGGCCGGCCGCCGAACCGGTAGCGGTCGAGCAGCGACCGGGCCCCGCAGCGGCTGTGCATGGTGGCCACGGCCGCCAGGTCGCGGGGGCCGCTGCGCCGGACGACAAGCGGCGTCCGGCCGACCCGCAGCGTCCACGGTTGACGGGCCAGCGCGACCAGTTGCCGGTCGGTCTCGCGGGCGGGAGTGAGCGGCTCGACGTCCGGGCGGGACGGCCGGCAGGTGGTTGTGCTTCGCATGGAGTTCACGCTGACACCGGTGCATTTCGGCCGGATGACGCGCACTCGACATCCGTGCAACGCTGTAGCCGCCGGTAAATCTGTCGATTGGGGGAGTAACCCCCCGGTTCCCATGGCACACTGAGACCACGGGGGCCGAGCAGTCGCTATACGAAAGGCCCCCCACCGTGCCTCCATCACGCTCCGTGCTGTCGCTTGCCGCGGCCGCTGCCGTGACCTGTCTGGTCAGCGCCGTCCTCATCCCGACCCAGGCGCAAGCCTCGGGCTGGCCCGCGCACCCGACCGGGATCCACGTGACCGCCGTGACCGGTTCCTCGTTCACCGTCTCGATGAACAGGGCCGCGAACACGAAGTACTACCGCGTCTACGCCTCCACCGTGCACAGCGACGTCTTCTACGCCAACCTCAAGGCCGGCCGGCATCCGTCGACCCTGCACTGGGGCACCAGCAGCTCCCCCCGGGTCACCGTCAGCGGCCTGCCCTACACCACCAAGCCCTACTACTGGCGGGTCGAGACCTTCGCCGGCAGCGCCCAGTCCTACGGCGCCGGCATCTACGAGCGGGGGCTGCGGCCGTCCCATCCCACCGGCTTGACCGTCCACACCAGCGCCGTCGGCGGCACCTACCTCACCTGGAACGCGGGTGGGGCCACCGGCTTCACGGTGCAGCGGTCCCTCAACTCGACGTTCACCAGCGGGGTCGGCACCTTCCGGATCCGGGGCAGCAACCACCAGTTCACCCCGTACAGCCTCGCCGCCGGGCGCAGGTACTACTTCCGGATCAGCGCGCTCAACGTCAACACCTACTCCAGCTGGGCCACGCCCACGAGCGGCGTCAAGGCCAAGCCGGAGCAGAAGATCAAGGTGATGACCTACAACATCCTGCAGGCCATCTCCGACGGTGACCGCCGGGTCGGCGGCACGATCGCGCCCTGGTCGCAGCGTCGGCCGGCCGCCGCGTCGCTGGTCAAGAGCACCAACCCGGACGTCTTCGCCGTCGAGGAGGGCTGGCCGTGGATCGGCGCCGAGTCCGCCCACGTGCGGCAGGTGGACTCGCTGCGTTCGGCGCTGGTCGGCATCGGCGCCCACTACAACGTGGCGCACACCGAGATCACCTGGCCCAACAAGGGTTGGCACCGGTACGGCAACTACATCATGTACAACTACGACCGCTACACCGCGATCAGCGGCCGGGCCGGGCTCTTCCAGCTGCCGGGCCCGAACTACGCGCCGTACGTGGAGCTGCAGAACAAGTCGACCGGGGCCAAGTTCCTCTTCGTCGGTGCCCACCTGACCGCGTCGGTCGGGCGGACCTACGACTCGCAGCGCGGTACCCAGACGGCATCGCTGATCTCCCAGGCGTCGTCCAAGGCCAGCTCGTGGGGCGTCCCGGTGATCTACAGCGGCGACTTCAACAGCAACCCGAAGCAGAACGCCTACGACGGCCCGAACGTCGCGATGAACAGCAAGCTGATCGCCGATGCCCGGCTGGTCGCGCAGGCCCGCTACAACGAGCGGTTCGACAGCATGAACGAGTTGATGCGCACGCCGAACCCGTACTCGCTGTTCATCGACTACGTGTACGTGCCGCCGGGCGTCTCCGCGACGTCGTGGGGCATGTCGATGCGCTACAGCAACGGCCGGATGGTCGGGGTCTTCCCGTCCGACCACAACCCGATCTGGGCCTGGGTCCGGATCCCCTACTGATCGATCGGGCCGTCGGCGCGGTTCACTCCGCGCCGATGGCCCGGTAGAACTCCCGGATGCACTCGGCGTTGTAGGCCTCGGCGTCGAAGGACGTCGCTGGCACGTCGCCGCGGAGGAAGGCTCGCATGCCCTCGGCCAGCGCGGCGGTGTCGCGTTGCACCACCAGCCCGTGGCCGGCCGGGAGCGCGTCGCGGACCGTGTCGAAGGCCGTGCTGATGATCGGGCGGCCGAGCACGAGCGCCTCGAGCAGCACCATCGGCTGGCCTTCGTAGTCGCTCGACAGGACGAAGCAGTCGGCCCGGGCCATGACCGGGTACGGATTGGCCCGGTACCCGGGCAGCAGCACGGCGGCGGCGAGCCGGTGGTCGGCGACCGCTGCCTGCAGCTCGGGCATCAGCGGGCCGTCGCCGAGGATGACGAGCCGGGTGGCCGCGTCCTGCTCGTGGACGGCCCGGAAGGCCTCGATCAGCCGCAGGTGGTTCTTCGCCGGTGACAGCCGGCCCGCGGTGACGAAGGTGCGCACACCGGGCGCCGGTGGGACGGCAGCCGCCGCTTCGGGGTCGGCGGCGAGCCGGTGGACCCGCTCGGCGTCGATCGTGTTGCGGGCGTGGGTGAACCGATCGGGCGGCGCCCACTCCGCGAGCTGGGTCCGGTTCAGCTCGGCGAGCCGCTCGGACACCGAGACGAGGTGGTCGGCGCTGCGGTAGAGCGCGACCGCGGCGCTGATCCGGGAGCGCAACCGCGGCGGGCGGTCCGGATTGGTCATCTCGGCCGCGATCTCGTTGTGCAGCCAGATGGCGAACTCCCCCGACGTGCGGGCGGCGAGCAGCTTGATCCAGTACGGCTCGTAGCCGCTGAAGTCGACGACGCGCTCGAAGCGGGCCGCTCCGAACGACCGCGTCCACTCCTGCCGCATGAGCCGGGGGTAGCCCTTCGCCAGGAGCTGGCGGCGCCGGCCGCTCCGGCCGTTGAACCGGGCCAGCGCCCGGACGCGGATCTTGCTGCCGGTGACCTGCGCCGGCTGCGGGAACAGCCGCACGCGGGGGTCGAGCATCGCCACCGATCCCTCCTCGGCCCGGCCGGGCTGCGGGAAGGAGACCGACACGTCGTACCGGTCGTGGTCGATCGTCCGCAGCAGTGACAGCGCCGAGGACGTGATGCCGTTGGGCTGCAGGCCGCCGAGCTGCAGCAGGATGGGCCGCCGGCCATCGGTGAGGCCGCCGCGGACGTCGTAGTCGCCCGGTCCGGCACCGAAGACGATGTCGACGATGCGCCGGGTGGCCTGACCGTCCTCGCGGGGGCAGTACCGGGCTCGGGCCCTGGTGTAGGCATCTGGGGGCGGGGCGTCCCGGTCGAGGCGCCGGATGTCGGCGACCAGCCCGGCGACGTCGCGGGAGATCGGCCCGGGCCACTGGTCGGGCGGCACGTAGACGCCACGGGTCGCCGTGTACTCGTCGAGGTCCGGTGCGTAGAAGAGCACCGGACGCCCGGAGGCGAGGAAGTCGATGAACGTCGACGAGTAGTCGGTGATCAGCACGTCGGTGAGCGCGAGCAGGTCGTTGGTCGGGATCGCGTTCGGGACGAGCAGGTGGCGCAGCGCCGGGTCCTTGCGGGCCTGGTCGTAGGTGCGCTGGTGCACCTTGAGCAGCACGTGGTGGTCGGGGCGGCCGAGCTGCTCGGTGACGGCGACGACGACGTCGCGCAGTTCGGCGACGTCGTCGTCCGGCCGGTAGAAGTCGCCCTTCCACGTGGGTGCGTAGAGCAGGAGCCGGTGGCCGTCGGGCAGGCCGACGCCGTGGGTCGCCAGCCGCGACCGGATGCGCGCCTGCTCCTCCCGATCCACGAACTGCCGGTCGATCCGGGGCGTGCCCTCGGCGATCAGGCGTCCGTGGAAGACGTTGGTCATCCGGTAGGCGTCCAGGTACATGCGCTCGGTGTCGTCGTTCGGGGCGAGCAGCCAGTCCGCAGCGACGAGGTTGCGGACGACGTTGTGCGTGGCCAGGGCGCCCCCGGGCACGTCGTAACCCATCGCCTTCAGCGGGGTGCCGTGCCAGGTGTTGAGGTAGACCTGGCCGTCCCGTTTGGCGAAGGGCTCGGGGAACGTTGCGTTGTTGATCAGGTACTTGGCCGTGGCCAGCGCGCGGTAGTAGCGCGGTGAGCCACGCTTGACGAAGCTGACCCGCGGGTCGTCGTGGAACTCGTCGGCCGTCCCGGCGTAGAGCTCGGGGTCGGTGAGCGCCCAGACGTGGTGGAGGTCGCGGTACTCGCCGGCGGCGAGCAGGGCGCGGAAGATCGCCTCGGGATTGCAGAGCATCCCGTTGCCGGCGAACGACTCGTAGAGGACGGTGCGGTCGTCGATCGGCCCGCGCCGCGCGAGCTGGCGGCGCTCCCAGCCGGCGACCTGCTTCGCCCGGCGCACGATCGGCGCGATGGCCGTCATGCGGGGCGATACCGGGTCGATCGGTCCTCTGCGGTCACGACGTGTGAGGCTATCCCGGGCCGCCAACGGTCCTCCGGCGGGCGTGGGTGCCGGCGAGCCGCGGCTCCGGCGGGCGCACGGACGGCGCCCGCCGGAGCCGCTACGTCAGTGCCGGTGCCCGCGCACCACGCCGAAGAACGCCGGGCCGTTCGGCGTACCCACGCCGGTCTCGTCGTCGTAGCCGCGGATGTCGTGCAGCGTCGAGCTCTGCACGTCGATGGTCTGCAGCTGGAACGTCCGGCCGGCCGAGTCGTCGACCCGGTTGGCGTAGTTGGTCCGCACCTGGGCGACCGGCGAGCGCGGCGCCACGATGTCGTGCAGCGCCCGGCTGCCGATCAGCGAGTACAGCAGCGGGTTCACGAAGCCGAGCGGGTGACGGGCCGCCTGGCCGGCGACCGCGACCATGCCGGCGAACAGCGGCGAGGAGAGGCTGGTGCCGCCGATCCGGTACTGGTCCCAGTACGTGCCGTCCGGGAAGACCTGGGTCTCACCGACCAGGAAGCCGGTGTTCGGGTCGCCCGGCATCGCGACGTCGGGCACGACCCGCATGGGGGTGGAGCCGTAGTACTGCGACATCGAGCTGGGGACCGCACGCCGCTGGTAGAACGGCTGCGCGAACAGCTGGCTGGTGCCGCCACCGCCTCCGGAGCTGTACTTGCCGGGCGGGGCCGGGGTCCACGCGCCGTCGGTCAGCGCCGAGTAGGAGCTCTGCCAGCCGTACTCGCCGAGCCACTGCCCACGGCTGCCGATCTCGACGCTGGTGCCGCCGACCCCGGTCACCCACGGGACGTCGGCCGGGAACTCCGCGGTCTTGGAGGCCGGGTCGGTGCCGCCCGCAGTGTGGTCGCCGCTGTCGCCGGAGGAGAAGCTGACCGTGATGCCGGTCAGCGCGGCCTCGAGGGCGAACTGGTTGTAGAAGTCGATGTACTCCTGGCCGAGGTCGGCGAGGTCGTCCAGGCCGTCGCTCCACGAGTTCGTGATCACGTCGGCGACGTGGTTGTCGATCGTCGAGGCCCAGGCGTCGTCGAGACCGGTGGAGCAGTCCGCCCCGCCGACGTAGACGATGTTGGCGCCCGGCGCGATCGCGTGGACGGCCTCGACGTCGAGCGTCTCCTCGCCGTACCAGCCGTTGCCGCCGCATTCGTCGATCAGGCCGTAGCCGTCGGCGGGCGGCGTGATCTGGCGGAACTGCCCGCGCTTGAACAGCGGCTGGTGATGTACCCAGTTGTACTTCTGGGCGTCCTTGTAGATGGTCGGCGAGGCGTAGGCGTCGGTGATCGCGACGGTGATCCCGCGGCCGTTGATCCCCGAGCGCAGCAGCGGCGTCACGCCGTAGGCCGACTGGAACTGCTGCGGGCCGTACCCGCACACTGCGTAGGGCTGCTTGCGGCCGTACGCCGCCGGCTTGTCGTAGGCGATCTTCTGGCCGAAGTAGCTGGAGCACGGAGGCACGCCGTACCGCGCGCCCTCAGGCGGCCCGGGCAGCGTGTCGGCCGGTTGCTTGAGGGCCGAGCCCTGGTCGACGCCGACCACCCCGGCGACGGCGGAGACGACGGCGGCCAGCGTCCCGGCGGGCAGCGACAGCGCGGTGGCGTTGGCCCGGACGGTCTTGCCGTCCACCTTGTAGGTGTTCAGCTGGGTGCCGAAGGTCTTCTCGATCTGGGCCGCGGTGCCGTTCGCGCTGACCAGCATGCCGCTCGGCAGCGTCTTCGTGACCGTGAAGCCCTGGCTGCGCAGCCAGCTGCGCACCGCGCGGACGCTCGCGCTCGTCGGGGCGTACCGGGCGTTGAACTGCGCGTTGGTGAGCCACCTGCCGTAGCTCGCCGAACTCGGCTCGCTCAGCGCCTGCAGCTGCGACTGGGCGGCCGCGCTGTTGCGCATCGACAGCAGCACGCCGAACGACACGGTGGAGCGGGCGGCCGGTGCGCCGACCTGACGCGCATGGGAGAGCCAGTGCGGCTTGCTGCCGGCCAGTGGATGGCGCGCCGGCGCTGCGGCGGCTGATTGCGAGACGGCTGCGGCCACTGCGACGGCGCAGGTGGTCGCGGTGAGCAGACCGATCGTCCGGCGGCCGCGACGGCCGCCGAGCGGGAAGACGAGCATGGATGTGCCTCCGCTACCGAGATGGGACCGTCAGTTGATCCGACCCGATCTGGGCTGTCAAGACATTGGGTGACATAAGGGGTATCGGCGTGTCGGGAGGCGACAACGCGCGGGCGGCGCCCAGTGGCCTCGGTCGAGGTGTCGCACACGCGTCGTACGACGATTCCGGAACCGTGTTGCCGCCGGTCAGCGAGCACAGATGCCTGCCGCGTCGCGACGGCCCCGGTTGATGCACTCCCCCTCTGGTTGCGGCATTCCGGGGACCGGATACTGCTGGACGAGAGGGGAAGACCGGCCGGCTGGGCCTGACACGAGTGGGCCCCGTCGGGCTCGAACCGACGACCTACGGATTAAAGTCCATCGCGAGCCCGATTCCGCCGGCCGAGATTCCGGGCGTGTGTGCCCGTGCGCGCCCCGTAATCGCTGAGCTGCGGCGCGGTTGACTGGCGTTGGTCGGCGCGGGCGCGTGACGGCTGTTCGCGGACTCGTTGCGGACTCCCTGCGGACTGGGCGGCTGCTTGCCCACAACTCGCTTGCTTCTCCGGCGGGCTCCATCTCGCGGTGGGAGACTGCCGTCGTGGCGATTCCTCGCGAACCAGCGGCTGAGTTCCACCCCGGCCTTGACGTCTTGGACGGGGACCTTGACAGGCGGCTTGCGAGCGCGCTCCTAGCCGAGCCCGCCGTAGCCTGCGATCTCGAAACAACAGGCCTCGATTGGCGGCGAGACCGAATCGGCACCGTCCAGCTCTATGCACCGAGCGTCGGCACGGTGATCATCCGTGCCGGCTCGGAAACCCCGACGCGGTTACGCGACTTGGTCGCCCACCCCGACGTCACCAAGGTGTTTCACCATGCGCCGTTCGATCTTCAGTTTATGCAGCACCACTGGGGGATTAACGCGGAACGCGTGAAATGCACGAAGATCGCGTCGAAGCTCTCCAAGCCGACGGCCTCAGCGGGACGACACAGCCTCGCTGCCCTGGCCGATGAACTACTCGATGTATCGCTTTCGAAGGGCGCAGTCCGAACCAGTGACTGGAGCGCTAGCTCTCTGAGCGACGAGCAGACCGCGTACGCCGCGAACGATGTGCGGTACCTGCTATCCCTGCTTGAAAGGCTAGAGGCCTCGCTGGCGCAGCGCGGGCTGCTCAACCTCTACCAGCGGTGCTGCGACTTCCTGCCCGCTCAGACGTTGCTTCAGGTGGGCGGCTATCCAGACGTCTTTGCGTACTAGTTGCCGCCGTCTTCGGCGCTCATTGGCAGCCACCGACGTCCGCTGAACGGCGCGTATCCCGCTTTCGGCGTGGCTTTGAGTTCAACGAGCAACCTCATGTGGCTAGGAGCGTCAGGGCCATTAACTCGGGCGACTTGCACACCTGCTTCTTCGATGTGCTCAGACGTCATGTCGTACAGGTCGTCGAGAAGAAGGTCGGGAACCCAACCCAAGGGCAGATCGCGTGACGTCGTCGTCAGGACGGCCCTAGGGTTGAAGTCGTTGGTTGGCTCTGCCTGAAGCGCTAAAGGGGCGCCGGGGTGAAGTGATTCGAGGATTGCCTCAAATTCGTCCGCGGTAAGCGTCACCTCTCGGTCGCCAACTCGAATGGCGCGTCCAGCGACATGCCGCAGCCCATGCACCAGGAAATGGCACGCGACTACGCCCTCTGGAGATACGCGTGGCTCAGGAAAGACCTGAAGCACGTCTCCCTGTCGAGTGCCGCCGGATCGGCTCATTTGTTCCCACGGTGTTGCTTCGACCGTCAAACCCAACTGCTCGACGTACCGCTCGTAGTCGTCACGACGTGGATCCATGACCCGCTGTGCGAAGAGAGGAAATAGGTCCTGCGAAACATACTGGCGATGCAGGTCGGGGAACCCCGGGAGTGGCCGAAAGTCGTGGACGTCTCGAACATTCTGAATGTAATCGAATCGGTAAGTCGTGCCGTCCGTGGCAAGTAGGCCAATCGGCGAGATGTGGCGATTTGTGGGGTGCTGCCAAGCCACGGCGAGTCGCTGTGCTGCGATCACCTGCGCCCGGTCAAGGGAAGCAGGCGCTGTTTCAGTTGCACTCATCGAGCAACCTCTCCCTGTTGATGCGAAGTACCTCTGACGCGAACGTACGCCCGAGGTCTGACAGAACCGGTAGCCGACTCAGAATCGGCTCGACTTCGGCAGCTGAAGCCCGCTCAAGCGCCCCCAGCCAGTACCGACGTGCGCCCTCGGACGCCAAGGAGAGCGCCGCGGCAGCGATGGTGACGAGGGGCTCGGGCCGTCCGTGGTGTTCGAAGCGCCAGGCAGTCCCTTTGTGGCACCAACTCTCAATCCGTCCTGTGTTGATCATATCCTCGCGCGCGGAGTCGAGGAGATTGAAGCCGAGGCAACCCGCCTGGTCGTAGGCGCCGCATAGGCGCACTGGCTGAGGCGGGTCGCTATCGACGCGCGGATACAGCACCGACCAGTTCTCATCATGTCGGTCGCGGTTAGCAATCCAAGCGTCCAGCACCAGCATTCCCGCAAAGCAGTCGAAACCCGAGAACGACGCAGGACACGTTGCCTGCGGTGGCGGTTCCGCAGAGTCTAGAACCCGGAGAATGTTCTCGAGATTGTGTCCGGGCCGGCCAACTGGGTTGGTGCGCCCGGCTCGGTACCCGTCCAGGAGGCCGCTCAGCGCCACCGCGCCGTTGTGCATGTCGTAATCGGGCGGTTTGAGATTCAGTGAAAGAGACCCTTGCTGACCCCGGCGAACTCCAATTTGCACCTGCGCACAACAGACACCTAGAAGGCTAGCCAGCTCGCTCGCAGCCTTCTCTGCCCAGTCTTCGCCGTGAACATGGCCAGCCTTGACCGTGACAGGTTTCCAAAGCCACCGCTGACCATCGGAAGGATCCTCGAGCCAATACTTCGGGTCGGCGCCCGCTGTTTCCTCCGCTGCAATCCGCCACTCGCTAGCGTCAACGATCGGAAACTGGGCCTCCACTCGGCGAACCGTATCTGTACGAGCGCACGGTGCCCGGTAGGCAGCACCGAGGCACCCAGCCGGCGGGCGAGACGGCCGGTGATTCGTCACGGCGGAACGGCGCACTCGAAGTGCAAGACGCGTGGAGTGATTAGGTCGAGTGGTTGGAGGGAGATCAGCGGATGGCTCGGCGGTAGGCGATGACGACTTGGTCGAGGGCTCGCGCCAGGTTGGGAAGATCACGCGCGTAGAGGTAGCCGCGGTCTAGGTCGTAGGCGAGCTCGGCGAGGAGGACCGGCCAGTCACGCCGCCGCGGCCCGGCCGGCGGCGGCACCGCCACGAAGCCGCTCGACGATCGTCACCGCCGACCGACCCGACTCGGCCGCCCGCGTCTGCTCCCATGCGCGCTGCCGGCACGTCTGAGAGCACCACTTGGGGATGCGCCCGGTCGGCTTCACGTCGATGCCGCCACCGCACCAACCACACGTCGTTGCCGCATCGCGCCGAGACGTCGCCACGGGCGGACGCGGCGTCTGTTGCCGCTGCGCCGCCTGGGCTTCTCGGCGCAGGCGCTCACGCGCTGCTCCGCTGACCGGTCGCTTCCTGCTCATGTCATCTGCCTTCCATCGTGACGGTGTCACTGACGAGGGCGCGGTGTCGGGGATCGGAAACCCCGACAGGAAGCCCATGTGTTCGGAGGGAGCGCATGGCGAGCATCAAACGGCGGCCCGATGGCAAGTGGCGGGCGCGGTACCGCGACGAGCGCGGACGCGAGCACGCGCGCCACTTCGAGCGGAAGGTCGACGCGCAGCGCTGGCTCGACGACGTCAGCACGGCGGTCACGAGCGGGACCTACGTCGATCCGGCGCGGTCGCGGATCACCGTCGCCGAGTGGGCTCAGCAGTTCCTCGACACCAAGGTCGACCTCAAGGCCACCACGCGCGAGCGCTACGCCGGACTGCTGCGGGTGCAGGTGCTGCCGCACTGGGGTCACGTCGCGTTGGCCGAGGTCACGCACTCGGGCATCGCGTCGTGGGTCGCCGACCTGAGGCGGTCCGGCCTCGCGCCCTCGTCCGTCCGGCAGCCGCATCGCGTGTTCTGGCTCGCCTTGTCCCTCGCCGTCCGGGATGGGCGGCTCGCGCGGAACCCGGCCGACCATGTGCCGCTGCCGAGGCTGCCGCGCATGGAGAAGGCCTTCCTGACCGTCGACCAGGTCGAACAGCTCGCCGACGCCGCCGAGTACCGGGCGGCGGTGTTGTTCCTCGCCTACACGGGCGTCCGGTTCGGCGAGCTCGCAGCGCTCCGGGTCGGCCGCCTCGACCTCGAGCGCCGCCGCGCGGACATCGTGGAGGCCGTGGCCGAGGTCAGCGGGCAGGCGATCTTCAGCACCCCCAAGACCCACCAGGCGCGCAGCGTGCCGATGCCGCGCTCGCTCGTCGCCGAGCTTCCCGACGCGGTCGCCGGCAAGTCCGCGGACGACTTCGTCTTCACCGCGCCGCGCGGTGGCGTCCTACGCCTGCAGAACTTCCAGCACCACGTCTTCGACCCGGCAGTCCGTGCCCTCGGACTCGACGGCCTCACGGACTGCGCCACACCGCTGCCTCGCTGGCCATCACCAGCGGCGCCGACGTCAAGGTCGTCCAGCAGATGCTCGGCCACGCCAGCGCCACCATGACGCTCGACCTGTACGGCCACCTGTACGGCGACCGGCTGGACGAGGTCGCTGACCGATTGGACGCGCTGCGAACCGCGTGGCGGACTCTTGCGGACTCGTTGCGGACTGAGCCGCAACCGACACTGTTCGCCGACCTCGACCTCTGATGCAGAAGGCGAGCAAACATCCGGATTCGAGGTGAGTGGGCCCCGTCGGGCTCGAACCGACGACCTACGGATTAAAAGTCCGCTGCTCTGCCAACTGAGCTAGAGGCCCGGCGTATGGGAAGCACCCAGGGGAACAACCCGCTGCCGATTGCCAGCGTAGTGGCCGTTGCCTCGCGGGCCACCGTGTCCTCGGTCGGACGGCGGATCAGCAGTTGGCCGCGTGCCAGGCGTTGATGCGGCCGAGCTGGATGTCGACGTCGTCGTCGAGGTTGGCGTCCTCGCGGCCCTCGACATTGGCGATCAAACCTCGGGCCAGGCCTTCGAGGTACTGCTTCGGAGCGTCCGGAGCCTCCCCTGCGAGCTGGTTGGCCGACGAGATCGCGGTGCGCATGCTGGCGACCTCGGCCGCCGAGTACGAGTTCGCCGACCCGCCTTGGACGACGTGGGTGACGTTGCCTCCGTACAGCCCGCTCAACGCGGTACCGAGGTCGGCGCAGAACGTCTTTCGGCTGGCGCCACTCCCTGAGCCCCCGCCGGCCGCCACCGCGACCACCACCACGACCGCGACGACGGCAGCGACCGCGCCGGCCCACCAGTACCGCCGGGCGCGGCGTTTGGGTCCCGCGGCGCCGAGCGGCTGACCGTACGGAGGTGGCGCTGCTTCGACCCACTCGGCGCCGTTCCAGAACCGTTGGGCCGTCCAGCCCGACCCCGTCCAGAACCGCTGCACCCGCGGATCGACCGGATCGGGATACCACCCTGACGGTGTACTCATGACGACCTGCCCCCCGATGGCGGCAGCCGTCACGTGCGGCGCGCCCCGGGGGCCACTATGGGGTACCCGGACCCGTCACTCAACCGGTCGCACATCGATTCGCGAGACAAATCCTCCTAACGTCTGGCAATTCGCGCCGACCTGGCCGCACGGAACCTGGGCGCCCAGGGGAAGCCGACCGGCGTCCGGCTAATTCGCGACGGGCGCCAGCTTCTCGGCTACCGGGATGCTCACCGTTAGGACGCCGTCGTGGTAACCCACGTGCATCTGCTCGGCGTCCACGCACTCGCCGAGGATCAGCTGCCGCTCGAACGTGCCGGACGCCCGCTCGGCGGCGATCCAGTCGTCGGTCTGGCCGCCGTGACGGGTGCGCCGGGCCCGGATCGTCAGCGCGCCGCTGTCGACGATGAGCTGGATCGACGACGGGTCGACACCGGGGAGGTCCGCGCTGAGCACGTACCGTTCGCCGGAGCGGCGGAGGTCGATCTGGATGTCCTGGGAACCGACCTGGTCAGTGTCAAGCACGATCGCTCGCCTCCCACTGGTGTGAGCCTCGACGGCGATGCGGTTGTGGACGTTCGCCGCCCTCGTGCCGAGCCTGCATCGGATTGCCCGCGTTGCGCAGAGGCATACGTCCTAGGCGATCCAGACATGGGGCCCGCCCCGTGACCGGGCTCAGCCGGCGTGGGCGCCGGTCGGGCTGACGTGGATCGTCGCGGCCGTCAGGTGCGGCACGTCGGCGAGCAGGTGCTCCTCGGCGTGGTGCGCGAGATCGTGCCCGGCCGCCACGCTCAGTTGCGGGTCGACGGTCACGTCCGCCTCCGCCCGCAGCGTGTGCCCGACCCACCGGATCCGCAGATACCGCACCCCGTCGATGCCGTCGACCGAGCGGATGGCGGCGCTCGCCGCATCGACCAGGGCCGGATCGACCGCGTCCATCAGGCGCGACCCGACCTGCCGCACCGCCGAGCGCAGCACGCCGAGGATCGCCACGGTGATCAACAATCCGACGGCGGGGTCGGCCCAGCGCCAGCCGATCGCCACGCCTCCGGCCCCGAGCAGCACCGCCAACGACGTGAACCCGTCGGTGCGGGCGTGCAGCCCGTCGGCAACCAGGGCGGCCGAGCCGATCCGCCGGCCGACCTTGATCCGGTACCGGGCCGCCACCTCGTTCCCGACGAAGCCGACCACTGCGGCACCGCCGACCGCCCACAGGTGCGTGACGTCCTGCGGGTGGACGAAGCGGCGGACCGACTCGAAGGCCGCGAGCCCGGACGACAGCGCGATCATCGCCACGACGAACAGGCCACCGAGATCCTCGGCCCGTCCGTACCCGTAGGTATGCCGCTTGGTGGGCGCGCGCCGGGCGAGCGTGAACGCCACCAGCAACGGCACCGCGGTGAGTGCATCGGCGAAGTTGTGCAGCGTGTCGCCGAGCAACGCCACGGACCCGGAGAAGGCGACGACGACCGCTTGCAACACCGCGGTCGCCGCCAGCCCGACGAGGCTGATCACCAACGCCCGCCGCCCGGCGGCATCGGCCTCCAGCGCGTCGTCGACCTGATCGGCGTGGTCGTGGCTGTGCCCGCCGACGGTCTCGGAGACCGCATGCGCCAGCCGGCCCCAGACCCCGGTCGGGTGATCGTGGTCGTGGTGCTGTTCGGTCGTCGGCTCGGGCCGGGTCCTGTGCGACATGGCGGTTCCAGCCTAAGGCGACACCAGCGCCGACACCCCCGTCGGCGCCGCGGGGTTAGGTTGTCCTGGTTGTCCCTGGTCGAGCAGTCGGAGGTGAGCATGCCGGGCGGCGCCCACGTCGCATACTTCGCGGTCGGCGGCACGATCTCGATGACCGGGGCCCACGGCACCGACGTCGTCGCGCGACTGACCGGCGAGGAGTTGCTGGCCGGGCTCGGCGAGGTCCCGACCGAGGTCGAGGTCCACAGCCCGTACGCGGTACCGAGCGCGTCCCTGACGTTCAACGACATCTTCGACGTCGTCGACGCCGCGTCGAAGGCGGTCGCCGACGGTGCGGTCGGCATCGTCCTCACCCAGGGCACCGACACGCTCGAGGAGACGGCGTTCCTGATCGACTCGATCTGGCCCCACGACGCGCCGTTCGTCGTCACCGGTGCCATGCGCAGCCCGAGCCTGGCCGGGGCGGACGGCCCGGCCAACCTGCTCGCCGCCCTGCGCGTGGCCGGCTCGCCGGCCGCCACCAGGCGCGGCACGCTCGTCGTCTTCGCCGACGAGATCCACGCCCCCCGGCACGTCCGGAAGGCGCACAGCATCAGCACGGCCACCTTCGTCTCCCCCGACCTCGGCCCGCTCGGCCACCTGGTCGAGGGGACGCCCCGGTTCCTCGCCGCCGTCCCGGCCCGGGTCCCGGTCACCGGCTGGACCCGCGAAGGCGTCGAACGCACCCGCATCGCCCTGCACACCGCCACGCTCGACGACGACTCCGCCGATCTCGCGGCCCGGTCGGGTACCCATCACGGCCTGGTGCTGGCCGGGTTCGGCGTCGGGCACGTCGCCGCCCGCCTCGTCCCGGCCCTCGCCGCGCTGGCCGCCACCATGCCGGTCGTCCTCACCTCGCGCACCGGCGCCGGCCCGGTCCTGGCCGACACCTACGGCGCGCCCGGCTCCGAGCGCGACCTGCGCTCCCGGGGGCTGATCGGCGGCGGCTTCGTCCATCCGTACAAGGCGCGGGTGCTGCTGCGGCTCCTGGTGGCGGCCGGGGCGACCCACGACGAGATCGCCGCGGCCTTCGCGGCTCTCGGTTGACACAGGGTCGTGACACAGTGGACGACGTGGCGGCACCGGTCATCCTCGCGATCGACGGGAACTCCCTCGTCCATCGCAGCTACCACGCCCAGGCCCGCACCGGCATGCAGGCCGCCGACGGGCGCCCGGCCTGGGCCGTGCGCGGGCTGCTGATGCAGCTGGTCGCCGCCGTCGACCGCATCCGCCCCACCGCCGTGGTGGTCGGCTTCGATGACGCCGACTCCTCCCTGCGCCGCGACACCTGGCCGACCTACAAGGCCACCCGGGTCGACAAGCTGGAGACGCTCGTCGAGCAGCTGGCCGGCGCGATCGACGTGCTGCGCGAGCTCGGCGTGGCCGTCGTCGTCCCACCCGCCCTCGAGGCCGACGACGTGCTGGCCTCCACCGCCGCCCACGCGAAGTCGATCGGGGCCACGACCGTCGTCGTCACCTCCGACCGCGACGCCTTCGCCCTCATCGACGACACCACGACGGTCCTGCGCATCATCAACGGTGGGGTCGACGCCTCGCCGATGATGACCGCCGACCGGCTCGTCCTGCTGCTCGGCGTGCGCCCCGAGCAGTACCGCGACTTCGCCGCGCTGCGCGGCGACCCGTCGGACAACCTGCCCGGCGTCCGCGGTATCGGGCCGCGCAGCGCCGCCCGGCTGCTGCAGGAGTTCGGCAGCGCCGCGGCCGCCTTCGACGACCTGCCCGGCGTGCGGGCCAGGCTCGGCGCGGGTATCGCCACCCGGCTCGGTGATCCCGCGGCCCGGGCCGCCTGGCAGCTCAACTGCGAGGTCATGGCGATGCGGGCCGACGTGCCCATCGACCTCACCGCCGGCGGGGTGCTCCCCCTCGATGCCGGCACGGTCGGGCGGGTCTTCCGTTCCCAGAACCTCGTCTGGACGGTCAACGACGCGCTCTGCGCGCTCGCGCACGCCGACCCCGATCGCCTCACCCGGCCGCGCGCCCCGCTGCCGTCCTGGGTGGACGCCGTACCGAGCGGGAGCCGACCACCGCTGCCCAAGCTGCCGCCCCGGCGCCCGCAGCCGGCCCAGCTCTCCCTCTTCGACTGACGCTCACCGGCGGCTGGCGCTCAACCGGCCAGCGCGAACGTCGGGGCGATGCTGCCGGTCGCGCGGACCCAGGCTCGCCGGGCCGGTTCGTTGTAGGGCTCGATGTCGGCGTGGATGCTGACGAGCCCGGCCGACCGGGCCCGCTCCATCAGCGCCGACGCGAGCGCCGACCCGACGCCGTGGCCCTGCTCGGCGTCGACGACACACATGCCGATGTCGGCCCGCTCCGGATCGTCGGCGTAGCGGCCGAACTCGGCCCAGCCGATCAACTCGTCACCGTCGATAGCCACGACGGCGTCCCACCGCGCCGGCCAGCGCTGGGCGGTCGCGCGCACGTAGAACGCGGGCAGCGTCGGCATGCCGGCCCGGAACCGCAGCCACAGCGTCCGCGGCGACAGCCCCGGCGCGGCCGCCTCGAGGAGAGCGAAATCGCCGGCCTGCCACGGCCGGATCCGCACCACACCTGACTTCATAATTGGAAGCTAGCCTGACTGTCAATTCAATAGCCAGCTATCCTGGAGGCATGGCGACGAGGGGTGAACGCGACGTGGACTGGCGCGATTTCGACACCGAGCAGTGCTCGATCCACCGCACGCTCGCCGTCATCGGCGAGAAGTGGACGATGCTGATCATCCGCGACGCGGCCAACGGCGTGCGCCGCTTCGACGACTTCCGCCAGCACGTCGGCCTCTCCGAGGCAGTGCTCTCCGACCGCCTCCGGCACCTCGTCAGCCGCGGCATTCTCGAGACCCGCGAGTACCAGGAACCCGGGCAGCGGCGGCGCAACGAGTACCGGCTCACGGCCAAGGGGTGGGATCTGTTCCCCGTCCTCATCGCGCTCATGCAGTGGGGCGACAAGCACCTCGCCGACGGCGACGAGCAGCCGTGGCAGGTGCAGCACCGCGACTGCGGGCACCCGGTGCGGGCCGAGGTCCGCTGCGCGCACGACGGTGCCCGGCTGACCCAGCGCGATACCCGGTTGGCCCCGCGGCCGGGCGCGCGGAAGTCCGCCTGACCGACCCGAACACAGCCCTGACATTCCTGCGCCCGCAGCGCGCCCGGGCGGCACTACAGTTCCGGGCGTGTCCGTCGACTCGCGCCCGCGCGGCCTCGTCCTGGTCGTGGAGGACGAGCCGGCGATCGCCGACGTCATCCGGCTCAATCTCGCCCGGGCCGGTTACGGCGTGCAGGTCGAGCACGACGGCGGCCGGGCGCTGGACGCCGTCCGGCGGTTCAAGCCGGCCGCGATCATCCTCGACGTCGGCCTGCCGGGCATGGACGGCGTCGAGATCTGCCGCCGGCTGCGGGCCGACCAGGACTGGACACCGGTCCTGTTCGTAACTGCCCGCGACGACGAGGTCGACCGGATCGTCGGCCTGGAGATGGGCGCGGACGACTACGTCACCAAGCCGTTCTCCCCGCGCGAACTCGTCGCCCGGGTGACCGGCGTTCTCCGGCGCGCGAACGGCATGCCCGAGGCCGCGCCGCACACGGTCGGGGCCATCACGCTGGACGCCGCGCAGCGCCGCGTCTTCGCTGGGCCGGACGAGATCGAACTGACGGCCACCGAGTTCGACCTGCTGGCGTACCTGATGCGCCGGCCCGGACGCGTGTTCACCCGCGAGCAACTGCTCAGCGAGGTGTGGGGTTACGCCGCCGTGGCCGGCACCCGCACGGTCGACGTGCACATCGCCCAGTTGCGGGGCAAGCTCGGCGCGGCCAGCCCGATCCGCACCGTGCGCGGGGTCGGGTACGCCGCCGAAGACCCGGCCGGATGAAGACCCTCGCCGGCCGGATCTCGCTGCTCTGCATCGGGATCGCGCTGATCACCGGCCTGCTCGCCGGGGCGCTCGCCACCGGGCTCATCCGCACGAGCGGCGCCGCGGCGGCCCGCAAGCAACTGGGCCGGCTCGCCGACGTCGCCGAGTCGGCCGCGACGAGTGGCGGCAACGGCGCGCTGGGCAAACCTCGGCTGCGGACGGCCCTCGCCGGGCTGAACGTGCGCTGGGGCCTCATCCAGCCGGCCGGCCGGCTGACCACGTCCTACCCGATCGTCCGCCAGGCCGTCACGCCGGCCGACATCAGCGCCGTCCTGGCCGGGAAGGACGTCTCCGCGAGCCGACACGTCGGCGGCAGCACGATCTTCGTCGAGGCCCGGCCGGTCGACGGCCGCGGCATCGTGATCGTGCAGAAGCGGGCCGACGCGGTGGCCCAGAACGAGAAGGCCCTGCGCCGACTGGTTCTCGCGCTGATCATCGCCGCCGTCCTCGCGGCCGCGATCGGGCTGCTGGTCGCCTGGCGGCTGGCCCGCCCGCTGCGCCGCACGGCCGCGGCCGCGCACTCGCTGGCCGCCGGCAACCGCGACGTCACCCTGCCCGCGGTCGGCCCGGCCGAGGTCGTCGAGGTCAGCGAGGCGATCAACAGCCTGGCCGGCGCGCTGCGGCACTCCGAGGGCCGGCAGCGCGACTTCCTGCTGTCGGTCTCGCACGACCTGCGCACCCCGCTCACCGCCATCTCGGGCTACGCCGAGTCGCTGGCCGAGGGGGTCGTGCCAGCTGACCAGGCCGCCGCGGTCGGGGGCGTCCTGCTCGGGGAGGCGAAGCGGCTCGAACGACTCGTGGGCGACCTGCTCGATCTCGCCCGGCTCGGCGCTCACGACTTCCGCATCGACCTCGCGCCGGTCGATGTCGTCGCGCTCGTCCACGCCGCGGCGCGGGTCTGGGCCGCGCGCTGCGCCGCCGCCGGCGTGGAGTTCCGGCTCGAGGCCCCGCCCACCCCGCTCTGGTCGACCACGGACGCCGCCCGCGTCCGACAGGTCCTGGACGGGCTGTTCGACAACGCGCTGCGGGTCACGCCGGCCGGCGCCCCGATCGTCCTGGCTGCCCGGGCCGAGGCCGGGTGGCCGGTCGTCGAGGTCCGCGACGGCGGCCCCGGGCTGACCGACGCCGACCTCGCCGTCGCCTTCGACCAGGGCGCGCTGTTCGAGCGGTACCGCGGCGTGCGGCAGGTCGGGACGGGCCTCGGCCTGGCCATCGTCCACGGGCTCGTGCAGCGCCTCGGCGCGGGCATCGAGGCCGGCCACGCACACGAAGGAGGCGCACGGTTCACCGTGCGCCTCCCGGTGCTGGTTCCTACTTCTTGACGTCGACCACGTGCTTGGCCGTGTACGTCGACGTTCCGGTGCCGGCGACCATCACCTGATCGCCGACCGCCACCTTGTCGATCGACGAGGCGGCACCCTTGCCCGCCGTCCGGACCCGAACCTTGGTGTCCTTGTCGACCACGAAGGTCTCGCTCGTCTTGTCGGCCGCCTGGACGGTGATCGACGTGGCCGACACCGCGGTGACCGAGCCCTTGATCAGGTCGTGGGTGACGAAGCCGTCCTTGCCCTTCGTGACGATCTGCGCGTGGGACAGGCGCCGGAGCAGCCGGTGCGCCGCCCTGCCCTTCGCGAGGTTCTGGTTCGCGGCGGCGGTGACCGGGTTGCCGGAGGTCGTGGCGTCCGAGCCGGAGACGGCGAGGGCCGTTCCGCCCGCACCGACGATGGCGGCCGCGGTGACGCCGCCGATCAGGATCTTGCGGTACATGTTTCGCTCCTCGGGTTTCGCAGGTTCTCACGTCCCGACCACTGTGCGACGGCGACGTTCGCCCGGGCGCAGTTCCGTGTTCGGATCAGGTAAGGAGTCACACGGCGAGCAGGATCAGCGACACCCCGCCGGCCAGCACGCAGTAGTAACCGAACGGCCGCAGCGAGGCCCGGCGGAAGTAGCGGACGAGCAGGGCCGCGGTCAGGTAGGCGGTCGCCGCCGCGATCACCACGGCCAGCACGGTCGCCGTCCGCACGCCGTCGTACTCCGCCGCACCGAGATCGGGCAGTTGGCTGACCCCCCAGGTGAGCAGCATCGGTGTGAGCAGCAGTAACGCGATGTGGGCCGACTGCTCGTGGGTGAGCCCCCAGAGCAGGGCGACCGACACCGTGATCGCGACCCCGCTCACGCCGGGGACGAGCGCGGCGAGCGGCAGCAGTCCGAGGACCAGCGCCCGGTCGGCCCGCAGGCTCGACAGCTCGGACGCGAACGCCTCGGCCTGCTCCCCCCGGGTCAACCGGGCCCGGTGCGCTCCGGACAGGCCGCCGGCGCGGGGTGAGCGTCGCCACCACCACCACACCGCCAGCATGAGCACGCCGTTGCCGGTGAGGCAGGCCGCAGCCAGCCGGGGGTGGTGCAGCAGCGACCGCGCGTGTGGGGCGAGCAGGGCGACGGCGACGCAGCCGGGCACGACGGCCAGCACCACCAGCCCCGCCCACCGGCGTTCCGGCGGCGACGAGGCCCGGCGCACCACTGTCCCGACCAGGCCCCGGCCGATGCGCAGCCAATCGCGCCAGTAGTGGACGAACAACGCGGCCGCCACGCCGATGTGCAGCGCCGCGTAGAGGTAGCGGGCGTTCGCCGGCGCGAGATCGGCGCCGGCCCCGTGCTTCAGCGAGCCGATCAGCACCCCGTGCCCCAGACCGCTGATCGGGTACACGATCGCAACGCCCTGCAGCAGGGCAGCGCCGATCGCCTCGAGCACGCTCAGATCGTGCGACGCCACACCCACGCTCCGTCCCGGCTGACGCTGCGCCCGGACGGGACGCAAGCGGGTGTCACAGGTCGCACCATAATGTCAGGCACCCATGAACGACCTGGCGGAGAAGGCGCTGCACGGCCTCGACGTCGCTCGCCGGCAGGTGCGCGACCGGCCGCTGCTGTCGTTGTCGTTCGCCGGTTTCGTGATCTCCGGCCTGATCGTCGTGGCCGGCGCACGCGTCGGCGCGGCCCAACCGACCCGGCCGCTGACCACCTGGCTGGGGTTGCAGGATCCTCATTCGACCCGGTCGGGCGACAGCATCCCCGGCATCCTGATGGTCGCCGGGGTTGCCGGGCTGGTGCTGCTGTGGCTGCTCGCGGTGCACGTGGTGCGCCGCTCGGCGCCGCCCGCCCGCCGGGTGTGGTGGCTGGCCGCGGCCTGGGCGACGCCGTTCGCGATCGGCCCGCCGCTCATGGACACCAGCGTGTACAGCTATGCCGCGTTCGGCCTGCTGCAGCGGCAGGGACGCAGCCCCTACCAGCACAGCCCGGCCGACCTCGGCGCGCGGGCGGTCGTCGCCGCGATCGAACCGGGCCAGCGGGAGACCCCGAGCGGCGTCGGTCCGCTCGGCACGCTCCTGCAGCACCTCGCCGCGTCCGTCAGCGGTGGCAGCGCGCTCGGCGCGGTCATCGTCCTGCGCGTCGTCGCCGTGATCGCGGCGGTGGTGATCGGGCTGCTCGCCGCCGACCTGGCCGGCCCGCAGCGCTCCCGCGCTCTCTCGCTGACCGTACTCAACCCGCTGCTGCTGCTCTACGTGGTGTCGGCCGCACACCTGGACGGCGTGATGATCGCGCTGGTGCTCGCCGCCCTCGTCGCGGCCCAGCAACGGCGGTGGCTCCGGGCGGTCCTGCTCGCGGCCGTCGCCGGTTCGGTCTCCGCCCAGGCCTTCCTCGTCGTCCCCGGGATCGTCGTCGTGCACTGGCTCGGGCGGCGGACCATCCCGGCCTGGCGCCTCATCGGTCGCGACCTGCTCGTTGCCGCGGCCACGTTCGGCGGCCTCGGGTTCGCCGTCCGGGACGGGTTCGGCTGGCTGCGGACCGTCAGCAAGCAGTTCTCCGCACACACGCCGTTCTCGCCGACCGGCGCGGTCGCCAAGGTGCTGACGCCGGTCGTCCGCGGCGCGTCTTACGACGACCTCGCGGCCGGCGCCCGCATCACCACCTTGGCCGCGCTGGTGTGCGCCGTCGCGTACCTGCTCGCGACCGCCCGCCAGCGCGCGCTCGAGCGCACCGCCGGGTACTCCCTGCTGGCGCTCGCCCTGCTCGCGCCCGTCCTCTACCCGTGGTACCTGCTGTGGGGCTGCCTGTGCCTCGCCCCGATGATCAACGGCCCGCGGCGCACGGCCGTCCTCGCGCTCTGCGCGGCCGGCTGCTTCCTCGTTCCACCCGGCTTCGCTCCGGCCAGCGCGAACGCGATCACCGCGGCCGCGCTGACGGTGGTGGCCGGCGTGACGCTGCTCGCGCTGCTGCGCGCCCGGAGGCCGGCGCGCCGGTCACGACCGGTCAGCGCGGAAGGCTGACGATCCGGGCGCCCCGCGCCGGCACCGTGGTGATGTTGCGTGTGCGGGCCGCCTCGGCGGGCCCGGCCGGGGCGATGTCGACCCGCTGCAGGACGGCCTTCAACACGGCCTGGGCCTCCACCATCGCAAGGGACGCGCCGAGGCACCGGCGCAGCCCGCCGCCGAACGGGATCCAGGTCGCGGGTGGCGGGTTGCCGTCTAGGAAGCGCTCCGGGCGGAAGACCGTCGGATCGTCGTAGACGTCGGCGCGCAGCTGCACCAGCTGGATCGAGGGGAACACGACCACGCCGGCCGGCAGGTCGTAGCCGCCGACCCGCACCGGCTTGTTCAGCCGGCGGGCCACGTTGGCGATCACCGGACGCAGCCGCATGGCCTCCTTGACCGTGGCCTCGAGGTAGGCCTCGTCGTTCTCGTCCGCCGCCCGCTGCACGCGGGCGAGCAGGTCGGGCCGGCGGGCGAGGTCGTGGAACGTCCACGCCAGCGTCGACGCGGTCGTCTCGTGGCCGGCCAGCAGCAGGGTGATCAGGTGGTCGCGCAGCTCGGCGTCGCTCTGCCCGGGGTCGGCCACGAGCAGCTTGGACAGCACGTCGCGGCGGTCGGCCAGGTCGGTGACCCGGCGGCGATCGGCAATCTCGGCGTAGAGCAGCGCGTCGACCGAGTCCTTGAGCCGGGCGAAGCGCCGCCACGGCCCGAAGTTCTGCAGATGGGGGTACATCCAGCCGACGAAGATCGTCGGGCCGATGCGGACGAGCCGCTGCAGCAGCGGACGCATCTCGTCGATGCGGGTCTCGTCCGTGACCCCGAAGACGATGCGGAGGATCACCTCGAGGCTGATGTCGTTCATGTGCGGGTGCACGGCGAACGGGGACCCGACCGGCCAGGTCGCGACGTTCTCGGCCGCAAGCTGTTCCAGCACGTCACCCCAGCCCCGCATCGCCTCGCCGTGGAAGGCCGACATCACCTTCTTGCGGGCGAGCTTGTGCTCCTCCTCGTCCAGCAGCAGGACCGAGTGCTGGCCCATGATCGGGCCGAGGATCGCGTTCCCCTCGCCGGCGTGGAAGGTGTCGGCCGACCCGGCGAAGACCTCGCGGATGTCCTCGGGTTTGACCAGCACGACGCCGTGCCCGGCCGGCGCGATGTGGATGGAGAAGACGTCGCCGTAGCGGCGGTGCCAACGAGGCGCGGTGGCGTCGCGCCGGGTCAGGAACAGCACGGTCTGCACGGCGGCCGGGAGCCGCGGCCCGGGCGGCAGGCGCAGGCTCGAGGGCAGCTCGCGCGGTGTGACGAAGCGGTCGAGCGTGGTCATCCGGACTCCTCGCGGAAGCGGCGGCCACCCAGATATACGCGCGTATAAGACGCTTGTCTAGGCGGCGGCGCTATCGTTCTCCGCGTGGGACATCGCGAGCAACTGCTCACCGCAGCCCGGCGGCTGCTGGAGGAGCGCGGGTACGCCCACATCACCGCCCGCGATCTCGTCGCCGCGTCCGACACCAACCTCGCGAGCATCGGCTACCACTTCGGCTCCAAGGCGGCCCTGCTCAACGCGGCGATCGAGGCGGCGTTCTCCGACTGGGCCGAGCAGCTCGCCGCGTTCGTGATGTCCGACCCCGAGGCGACGCCGCTGCAGCGCGCCAGCGCCACGTGGGTCGCCTCCCTGGACGGGATGGCGCAGCGCCAGCCCATCCTGCAGGCCTACATCGAGGCGCTGGCCCAGGCGCTGCGGGTGCCCGAGCTGCGCGAGCAGCTGGCCGGGCACTACCGCCGGGCCCGGGCGATGGTGGCGGCCCTGGTGGCGCAGTCGCTCGACGACGGGTCGGACGCCGACGATCCCCGCTGCCGGGCGGTCGCGACGCTGGTGATCGCAGCGTGCGACGGGCTCGCGCTGCAGGCTGTGCTGGACCCGGAGAGCTCACCGAGCGCCGACGACCTCATGGCCGGCCTGGCGACGGTGTGGGCGGCGTCCGCGGCCGAACCGGCGCGCGGCGAGGCGACTTAGTTGCCGGAGCTGATCTCGCGGACGGCCGGGCGCACGTCGGCCAGATACACCGCGGCGATGCCGGCCGAGATCAAGGAGAACACCGACACGGCCGAGTAGGGGCTGATCGGAGTGCCGAGCAGGGTGCCGAGCGCGCCGGAGAGCGCGAGGATGCCGATCCACGCCGGCTTGCTGAGCTTGTCGACGGCCGGGAACGCGGCGGCCTTGCGGGTCACGCAGTCGGCCAGCGCCCACACCCGCAGTGCGACGAGCGACCAGAAGATGATCTGCTCGGTCCACGTGTAGAACTGGTCGACGAGATTCACGTCGCCAGCGTACCGGCGCGCGCACAGCTGTGCCCCGCTCCGTTGCCGGAGCGGGGCACTGTTACTGCCGGTCGGCGAGCGCCGTCAGCTCTTGGTGGTGCGCTTGGCCGGGGCCTTGCGGGCGGCCGGCTTGCTGGCCGGCTTGGTGGCGGCCGGCTTGGTGGCGGCGGGCTTGGCCGGAGCCGGCTTGGCTGCGGCCTTCGGGGCCGGCTTGGCCACCGGGACGGACTTGGCGGCCCGGCCGGTCACCGACTGCACCGGCTTGACGACGCGGTCCTGGACGGTCTCGACCACGACACCGGCGGCGTCGACCAGCTTGGCGACGCGCTTGTCGCTCTTGACGCCCTCGAAGAGCGCCTCGGCCTTGTCGGTCACCGTGTGGGTGTAGCCCTTGACCTGGGTGATGTAGGGCTCGACGGCGGTCTTGATGGCGTCGAGGTTGACGGCCTTCTCGGCCGACGCGCGGAGGTCGTTGACGGCGGTGGTGGCCTTCGTCGCGATGTCGGAGACGTTCTCCTTGGTCTTGCCGTAGAACTCGTTGGCCTGACCGGTCACGTCGTTGAGCTGGGCCTGGGCCTGATCGAGAACCTGCTTGCCCTGGTTCACGGCGGTGTCGGCGTAGGTGCGGATGTCACTGGCGATGGACATGGTGCTCTCCTCTGGGGCGGAAGGGTGGTGACTGGGTGGACCGGTGGGGTGGTTTCGTGCAGTGCGGCGGCGCGGTGCTGCGGTGACTCAGTCGGCCCCCGCGGCGACGGAATTCACCGGTGGCGTGACGGCCGCTCGTTCGGCCTCGGCCCGCAGCTGGGCGTTCTCGCGCCGGAACGATTCGTAGATGTCGAGCAGCACCTGCTTCTGCCGCTCGCCCAGTTCCTCGTCGCCGAGGATGGCGGCAACCAACTCCTGGTTGCCTTCGCGGTACTCGAGGAACCCGGCCCGCACGTAGAGCTGCTCGGCCGAGATCCGCAGGCCCTTGGCGATCTGCTGGAGGATCTCGGCGCTGGGCTTGCGCAAGCCCCGCTCGATCTGCGACAGGTACGGGTTCGAGACGCCGGCAAGACGGGCCAGCTGCCGCAGGGAAACCTGGCCCTGCTGACGCTGCTCGCGAATGAATTCTCCGATCGCAGCGCCGCTTCGCTTCGCCTGCTCCCGCGGCCCGTCGGCTATCACGGTTCCAGTGTGACTGAGTACTGCTAACTATTGCAAGCGCCCAGCAAGCGATGTCCGTCACGCCCGCGCCGGCCGGGCAAAGTTGCCAGCGAGTGAGACGGAAGTTGCGTGCTCTCGGCCTGGGTAGCGGCGCGCCCCGCCGTCGCTGTCGCCGACAGCCGCGCCGCCCGGCGACTGCTCGCCGAGCGGGTGAGCAAGAGCCTCGCCGCGTTGCCAGGCGGCGGTTGAATGCGTGGTTCGACGCGACGACGGCCGGTGAGCCGCTGAGCCTGTACGGGCGCCTCGGGGTGGGCAAGTCGTGGCTGTTCCGCCGCTTCGCGCATGGCAGGGACGCGGTACTCCTGGTCGCGGCGAAGTCTTCCGAAGGGGCCCAGTTGCGCGGGTTCGAGCGCAAGCTCGAGCCGCTGCTCGGCGTGCGGCCCTCGATCGGCTCGGTCGCGGAGTTGTTCCGGGTGCTGCTGGGCGCCGGCCGCGGACGGAAGTTCCTCGCCGTCATCGACGAGTTCCCCTGGCTGCTGCCCGGCACCGAGGTGCTCGACACCGAGATGCCGTCCTCGATTGCCGCGGTGCTCGAGGACGAACGCGACGGCTCAGACACCCGGCTGCTGCTATGCGGCTCCTACGTGCAGCAAATGGAAGCGCTGATGGGCGAGCGCGGCCCGCTACACGGCCGGCTCAGCCCGATGCAGCTGCGCCCGATGCCGTTCGAGCAAGGCGCGCTGTTCATGCCGACACTGAGCCCCATCGACCAGCTCGAGCGCTACGCGATCGCCGGCGGCATGCCCCGCCACCTGTCCGAGCTCGGGCGCGGCCAGCTGCGCGAGACCATCGCGCAGCGCGTGCTCGACCGTGACGGGCCGCTGTGGGACGAGCCGCGCGTCGTGCGCGAGCAGGAACTGCGTGACTCCCGCAACTACTTCGCGGTCGCCGCCGCGCTCGCGCACGGCCCGGTCAACGTCGGCGAGATCACCAACAAGGCGGCACTGCCGTCCAAGACCGTGTCCAAGTACCTGAACACGCTCGCCGGGCTGCGGATCGTCTCGCGCGCGCTGCCGATCAACGCGCCGCCCTCCGCGCGCAACGGCCGCCGGACGCTCGACGACCCGTTCTTCCGGTTCTCGTTCCGCTTCGTGTTCCCCCTCCAGGACGAACTTGAGAACGGCCTTGCCGCGACTGACCTCTTCGATGCCGAGGTCGCCGGCAATGCGCTGGCCGACCACGTCGCACCCGAATTCGAGACTTGGTGCCGGGCCTGGGTGCGCGCCACCTACGGGGCGCGGGCAACGACGGTCGGGCCATGGTGGGGCAACGCGCTCAACGAGCTTCGCCGCACGGGCGTACGCAGCAGCGAAGAAGTCGACATCGTCGGGATGAAATCCGGCAAGGCGACCCTCGTCGGCGAGGTGAAATGGCGCAATTCGGCGATGGACGCCAACCTCATCCGGGACTTCGAGCAGTCCAAGGTGCCCGCGATGAAGCAGGACGGGCTGAGGTTCGCCGCTGACTTCACCACGCTCATCATCTCGAAGGGCGGCTACACCTCTCGCTGCGCACCGCGGCACGCGAGTCGAACGGGCGCATCGTCCTACTGGACGTGCCCGGCATCCGCGCCGGCGGGCCCGGGACAGTCGACCTGACCTCCGTCGTAGCCGCACGTTGCCGTGGGCGATGCGGCGAACGATCGCTCTGGCGGAGCCTGCCTCTCCGCTGATCTGATCGGGCCGAGGCTCGCCGGGCCGACCGGAATGCAAGTCGCAGGCCGTCGGAGCCGGACCAACCGGCTCGACCTGGGCGAGCACAGCCGCGTTCGTCGGCCCACGACGCTCGACCTGACGGGTCCGCTCACCGCCTCGCGTGCTGGCCCGGTAGCCGCAGACCGGCTTGTTCGTCGCTCGCCCGAGATGACCGGATGGCCCCGACCGCGGCGCCGTTCGGCCCGATGCGTTTGCCGGTTCGACGGGTCGAGCATGGGGCCGGAGGGCAGCCATGACCGCGACCGCGCGCAGCCCGTCGGCGACGGACCCAGGGCAGCTTCGTCCCGCCGCCATCCGCCGGCGGCCCGGCCTCGGAGCCGTCGCCGTGGCAGTCGAGACCGTCGCCTTCGCTGTGCTGCTCTCGGCCGACGGGACGCCCGGCTGGCGCGTGGCCCGCGCTGCAATCGGGTTGATGGTCGGCGCGGCTGCCGTGGTCGTCGAACTCCGGGGCCGCCCGATGGCCCGGGCCTGCGTCGCGCTCGGGCTCGCCCTCGCCGGGCTGACGGCGGGTGTCGGTATCGGCGTCCTTCACGTGGTCAAGTCCGACGTGACCGTTGCCGCGGCCGCGGCGCTCGCCGTCCTCGCGGCCGGGCTGCTGCTCACCGGGCTTGCGGTGCACCGGCTGTGGCGCGCGACGGCCAGGTGGTGGCGCCTCCTCGGGCTCCCGCTCGCCTTCGTCCTCGTCGAGTTCGTCCTGATCCCGTTCACCGCGGCGATCTACGCCACCAACGTGCCGGCCTCCGAGCTGGCGAACACCACGCCGGCCGACCACGGTCTGACCTATCAGGACGTCACGCTGACCACGGGGGACGGTGTGCGGCTCGCGGCGTGGTACATCCCGTCGCGCAACGGCGCGGCCCTCGTTGCACTCCACGGCGCCGGCTCGACCCGCAGCGGGGTGCTCGACCAGGCTGCCGTCATCGCGCGGCACGGCTACGGGGTGCTGCTGCTCGACGCCCGCGGACACGGCCGGTCCGCCGGCACCGCGATGGACAACGGCTGGTGGGGTGATCAGGACATCGCCGCCGCCGTCCGCTGGCTGCAGCTGCGCCCGGACGTACGGGACCGGCGGATCGGCGCCCTCGGGCTGTCGATGGGTGGCGAGGAGGCGATCGGCGCCGCCGCGCACAACCGGGGACTGCACGCGGTCGTGGCCGAAGGCGCACTCTGGCGCGGCGCCATGGACACGGCCTGGCTGCCCACCGATCTCGAGGGCTACATCGAGCGCGGCATGCTCGCCGTCCAGACCGCGGTGAGCGCCGTACTCACCGACGCACCACGTCCGATAAGCCTCGAGCGGGCACTCATCGAGGCGGCGCCGACCCCGGTGCTGCTCATCGCCGGCCAGCCGGAACTGCGCGGCGACCGGTACCTGCGCGATCATTCGCCCGGCAACGTCCAGCTGTGGGAGTTGCCCGGCACGCCCCACACGCGCGGCCTGGCGCAGCACCCGGCCGCGTGGGAGCAGCGGGTCATCCGCTTCCTCGACCAGGCGCTGGCCCCGACGCGCTGAGGCCCGCCGCCGTTCCTGGGGCTGTCGCCTTCGGCCGATACGGTCAGGGGACGCGTGACGGGAGGTCGACGGGTGGACGGTTCGGTTGCCGCGGCGCTGATCACGTCGGCCGCGGCCCTCGTCGTGGCGGTCGGCGGCGGCATCCGCAACGAGTTCCGCAGCGCGTCCGACCGGCGTTACGACCGCCGCCGTCGCGCCCTCGTCGACGCGCAGGACAGCGCGCTGGAGCTGCGCACCGCGCTGGTCGAGTACGGCACCTCGCTGCGCAGCCGCACCGCGCAGGCTCCGGCGGGCGGGGCCGGGTTCGTCATGTCGGTCCCCGAGGGCGTCGACACCGAACTGCTCGCCGCCGAGGGTCGGTTCGCGGTCGCGCGGTCACGGCTCGACGACCCGGCCGTGGTCGAGGCGCTTGATCGCTGGCGGGGCCTGGCCCGGGTGAACCTCATCGACCCACGCGACGGCGACGCCTCGGCCGAGCAGCGGGCGTTCGAGGAGATCAACCGGCTGATCGGGGCGGCGCTGACGTCGCCCCGTGGGCGCACAGACCGGTCAGGAGGCCACGCCTAGATCGACGTCGCTGGCCGCGAACGCGACGCGGTCGGTGAGGTCGAGCGACTTCGCGGCGATCCGGATGTCGTCGAGGAAATCCGGTGGGCCACCGACGACGGTCAGCTTGGCGGCCGCACCGTCGACGAGGGCACTGCGCACCAGCTGGCCGGCGAACGACGTGCTGCCGCTGGTCAGCGGGCGGGCGTCGACCACGACGTGGCCCGCCTCGATGGCCCCGAGCTTGCGTACCGCGGCCGCCGCGAGGTCACGGCCCGCCACCAACTGCGGGAGAGTCAAGGTCGGCATCGGTCCCCCTTCGACGCGAGAAACGTTCACGCTGCTCACCTTGAGGCTAGCGCGGACCGGCGTCAGCGGCGGGTGGTTGTGGATCCACGGCGTCACTCCGACAACGGGATGCGGGCCTCGACGATCGTCCCGCCGAACCCCTCTTCGGCCTCGAGGTAGCGCCGGGTGCTCGGGAAGTGCCGGATCGCGGCCGTCCCGCTGGCGATGTACAGGCTGCCGGATTCCCGCCCGATGAGGCGGAGCGCGGACGGCAGGCCGCGCCCGCGATCGGGCTGGTCGTAGCGGCTGACGCTCTCCTGCGTCGCCAGCGCGATCGCGTCCTCGTGGGTGTCGACCCCGCGGTGGGCAAGCGTGGCGAGCATGCCGACGCCGGCGTCGGCGATCGCGATCAGCAACTCACGCCGGCGGGGCAGGGTCTGGGCCGCCAGGTAGCCGACGGTGCCGGAGTGGTCCATGACGTTCTCGCCGACCTCGGCCACGCTGCGATGCAGGGCGGCGGCGAGTTCGGCCCCGCGGGGGAGCACCTTGCGATGGACGATCCGGGCGAGCCGTTCGACCACGGTGGGGCTGTCGAGCCGGACGACCTCGATGAGGTCCTCGGTGCGGTCGTGCTCGCGGACGGCCGGGAGGTCGTGCCCGGCCTGCAGGTCGCTGAGCACCCGGCCCAGCCGCATCCGGGACACGTAGTGGGCCGGCTCGCTGCGCGCCGGCGCCCGCAGCTCGAACGCCACCCCCTGCTCGTACGCCCGGTGCGCCAGCGCCGCCGCGGCGACCATCGCCGATGGCGGCACCCACGCCATGCCGGTCAGGTCGAGGCGCTGCCCGCCGTCCACCGGGTGCGGGCGCAGCCGGGCCAGCAGGCGATCGGGCACGCGGCTGGGCACGGGCTCGACCGTACGGGCCGGATGCGACAGATCGGGCGTCGGCCCGCGATATCGGTCACCCCGGCCACAAAGGATTGGAGGTTGACAGCGAACCGTTGCCATCCTGGGGCGATGCAGACCGTTGCTCGCTTCGCCACCCGTCATCGCTGGTACGTCGTGTTCGGGTGGATCGCGCTGATCATCGGGGTCCAGGCCCTGGCGTCGGCCGGCGGCGGCTCCGCCTACAAGGACGTCTTCACGCTGCCGCACACCGAGACCCAGAAGGTCCTCGACCTGCTCAAGGCCAACGACCAGGCCAGCCAGGGCGGGCAGACGGGCACCATCGTCGTGGACGCGAAGCAGGGCACGCTCGACCCGGCCACTCCCCCGGCCGGGCTGATGGCCGGCCTGCACGGGCTGTGCGCCGATGCGTCGATCCACGTCGCGAGGGTCACGTCGCCGTGGGGCGCGTTCAACTGCACTGGTCCCCAGCCCGGAGCACCGAAGGCCGGCACCGGGCACCACCCGCTGTTGAGCCAGGACGACAAGATCGGGCTGATCACCGTCGGCTGGCAGTACAACGAGAACGCCATCGGCAACTTCAAGGGCGTGCACGACAAGATCAGCAAGCTGGCCGACGCGCAGGTCGGCTACGAGTTCACCGGCGGCGGGTTCGCCAACCTCAACGCCGAGCAGAAGGGCATCCCGCCGGAGGCGATCGGCTTCCTGGCCGCCCTGATCATCCTCGGCGTCGTGTTCCGGACGGTCGGCGCCGCAGCCACCCCCCTGCTCAGCGCCGCCGCCGCCCTCGGTACCGGCCTGGGGTTGATCTCCCTGCTCAGCCACGTCATGAACGTCGCCACCTTCGCCACCCAGCTCGCCCAGCTGATGGTCATCGGTGTCGGCGTCGACTACGCCCTGTTCATCGTCACGCGCCACCGGCGCAACCTGCAGCGCGGCATCGGCATCAACGAGTCGATCGCGATCGCCCTCGACACCTCGGGCCGGGCCGTCCTCTTCGCCGGCGCCACCGTGTGCGTCGCGATCCTCGGGCTCTGCGCACTGGGCGTCAGCTTCCTCTACGGCGTCGCGATCGGCACGTCCATCGCGGTGGCGCTGACCATGGTCGCCTCGCTGACCCTGCTGCCGGCCGTCCTGTCCCTGCTCGGCTACCGGGTCCTGCCCCGCCGCATGCGCCGCGACGTCAAGGCCGGCATCTACGTCGAGGAGGGGCGGCCGACCCGGTGGGGCAAGTGGTCGGACATCGTCCAGAAGCGCGGCGTCGTGCTCGGCCTGCTGGCCGCGGCCCTGATCGTGCTGCTGGCCGTCCCGTTCTTCTCCATGCGCCTCGGTCGCGCGGACGAATCGGCCGACCCGGCCAGCACGACCACCCGCAAGGGGTACGAGCTGATCGCCCACGCGCCCGGCTTCGGCCCCGGCTACAACTCGACACTGGAGCTCGTCGTCTCCGGCCCGACCGCGACCGACACGGCGTACCTGAACCGGGTCGCGAAGGGCCTGAGCGCGGTCGGCAACGTCAATCCGGGGTCACTGCGGCCGGCGCCCATCGGCAAGGACCTGGCGATCCTCACGTTCAAGAGCCGGACGAAGCCGCAGGCGGAGGCCACCACGGCACTCGTCCACCAGCTACGGTCGCACGTCGTGCCCGGCCTCGAGAGCGGGACGCAGAACCAGATCTACGTGTTCGGGCAGACCGCGATCCTCGTCGACTTCGCGAACGTGCTGGCCGCCAAGATGCCGTTGTTCTTCGTGGCGGTGATCGGGCTGTCGTTCCTGCTGCTGATGGTCGCGTTCCGCAGCCTTGTCATCCCGCTGACGGCCGCGATCATGAACCTCTTCGCGGCCGGCGCGTCGTTCGGCGTCCTCGTCGCGATCTTCCAGTGGGGCTGGTTCTCCGATGCGCTCGGCATCGGCGGCGGCGGTCCGATCGACGCGTTCCTTCCGGTGCTCTTCTTCGCGATCCTGTTCGGCCTGTCGATGGACTACCAGGTGTTCCTCGTCAGCCGGATGCACGAGGAGTGGGTGCACACCGGGGACAACCACCGCTCGATCCGGGTGGGCCAGGCCGAGACGGGTGGCATCATCACCGCCGCCGCGTTCATCATGATCGCGGTGTTCGGCGGCTTCCTGCTCGGCGATGCGCGCGTCATCAAGATGGTCGGGCTGGGCCTGGGCGGCGCAATCTTCATCGACGCGTTCGTGCTGCGGACCGTGCTCGTCCCGGCGCTCATGCACCACCTGGGGCGCTCGAACTGGTGGTACCCGCGGTGGCTGGACCGGGTTACTCCGCACGTGTCGGTCGAGCCGCCGGACGACCACGTCACCACGGCACCCGACGCGCCGGCCCTCGTCTGACCTGCCGCTCGCCCGTCCGGGCCGGGGTGGCGTCGGGCGGCGTTCGGCTGCGCCTGGCCGGCGATCATGTTGCCGGGCGCAGGTCCCGACGCACGCGATGCAAGAGGATCGGTCGGAAGTCGTCCGCCGGCACCCGGATCGGGCGCCGCGCGGGAATCAGGCCCGGGAGTGCGAGTGCCGGGACTTCGCGCCGCGGCGCCAGTTGAGCAGCACGCCGAGGCCGATCAGCGCGGCCGCGGCGGCCAGCAGGCCCAGGACGTCGACGCCGGTGAACGCGGGCGGCCCGCCGCTCGGCCCGTGCGCCGGCGAGCTCGCCGGCGCGCCGCCGATCAGGATCTGCACCGGATCGGCCGGGCAGCTCGACTGGGCACCCTCGACCGTGATGACGTGCTTGCCCGTCAGGCCGGCCGGCATCGTGACCCGGGCGCTGAACGAGCCGTCGGCGTCGGTCTTGGTGGTCGCGAGCACGTAGGTCTTGGTGTGCATGATGACCGTGACCGACTTGCTCGGGTCGAAGTTCTGCCCGGCGACGGTGATCGTCTCCCCGACCGCCGGCTTCGTGGTGCTGAGCGAGATCGTGGGGCAGATGGTCGGCGGGTAGGCCTGGACCCCCGAGGCCTGCGCCGGGGAAGCGGGCCCCACGAGCACCAGGCCGACGAGCGCCAGCACTAGTGCGAGAGTCGCACGGATCTTCATCAGGCACCTTCCGACGGGGCGTCCTTCCGCTTAAAGAACGCGCGACCGCCACGAAGGATGCGGTCAGTCCGGACTTTCGTCGGCGTCGATCGTCGCGCTGGAGTCGCCGACCCGCAGGGTGGTTCCGGCCGGCAGGTTCCGCTTCACGACGGCAAGACCGATGGGCCCGAGCTCGAAGTGGTGCAGCGCGGTGCCGACGAAGCCGACCCCGCGCCCGTCGAGATCGAGCGGCGTGCCCGGTTCGGGCAGAGTGTCGGATTCCCCGCCGAAGTGCAGCAGGACGAGCCGCCGCGGGGGCCGGCCGAGGTTCTGCACCCGGGCGACGGTTTCCTGGCCGCGGTAGCAGCCCTTGTTCAGGTGGACTGCCGGCCCGATCCAGCCCACTTCGTGGGGAATCGTCCGGTGGTCGGTCTCGAACCCGAGGCGCGGACGGCGGGCCTGCACGCGAAGGGCCTCGAACGCCCACAGTCCGGCTCGCGGCGCCCCCGCCGCCTCGAGGCGGCCGGTCACACCGTCGGCCCGATCGGCTGCCACCACGAGATCGGCGGCGTCGGCGCCGGGCCAGGACATGCGGCGGACGAACCCGCCCGCGGGCAGCGCGACCGCGTGCCCGGCCGGCGGCACCGGCAGCCCGGCTTTCGTGAGGACGTCCACCGTCGCCGGGCCGACCACGGACAGCACGGCCCAGGCGACCGACGCATCGGCCGGCTCGACCCGCTTCAGGAACTGCATCTTGCGCAGGTAGCCGAGAATCTCGGCCGCGCTGCCGGGCTCGCTGTCGAGCCAGACCTGGTCGCCGAGCTCGGTGAACTGCCAGTGCTGCTCCACGTGGCCGTGCGGGGAAAGCACCAGAGCCTCGGTCGCGTCCCCGTCACCGAGGTCGGAGACGTGCTGGGAGCAGATCGAATGCAGCCAGCCCAGCCGATCGACCCCGGGGACGACGACGACCGCGCGGTTGCGGCGGTCGATCACCCCGGCGCCGGTCGTCAACTGCCGCTGCTCGCGCAGCGGATCGCCGAAGTGCCACGGGACGCCGGCGTCGCGGCCGACAGCGGGGACTGCGAGATCGGTGCTCATCTTCGGGTTCATCGCTCCCCAGGCGCGATTTGTTCCGCCGCGGCGCAGTCGCGACACCGGCCGAAGACGGTGAAGTGCGAGCGGTCGAGGACGAAGCCGTTGTCCGTGCGCAGCCGCGCGGCCAACGCATCCACCAGCGTCGGGTCGGCATCGACGACCTTGCCGCAGGTGTGGCACACCACGTGGATGTGATCGTCCTCGGCCGGCCGGTAGGACGGGGCGCCGTGACCGAGGTGGGCGTGCCGGACCAGCCCGAGTTCCTCGAGCAGCTCGAGGGTCCGGTACACGGTCGTGACGTCCACGTCCCGGACCGTCTCGCTGATCTGCTCGGGCGTGGCGTGGCCGAGTTCCCGGACCGCGGCCAGGACCAGTTCGCGCTGCGGCGTCACCCGCAGACCGCGGGCTCGCAACTGGGTTGCGAGATCGCCGTCCGGCGCGGTGCCGGACGCGGTCGGGTGGTCGTGGCCGTCCATCCCTCCCATCGTAGGTAGCGTGACCGGCGTGGGAAGCGGTCCGCAGGCAGTCGTCGCCGTACTCGGAGTCGGCCTCGTGGACCCCACCGCGCCGGTGATCCGCGCCGACGACCCCGGGCTCACCCGCGGGGACGGCTGCTTCGAGGGCTGCCGGGTGCGCGACGGTGCCGTCGACAAGCTCGATGCCCACCTGGCCCGGATGGGCCGGTCGGCGGCGGCACTCGAGATCCCCTTCGACCAGGCGGCCTGGCGCGCCGTCGTCGCCGAGGCCGTGCAGGCCTGGCCGCACCCCGGCGAGGCGGCGATGAAATTGCTGCTGACCCGCGGGCCGGCCGGCGACCGCCCGCACGGGTTCGTCTCGATCGGGCCGCTGCCCGCGGCCTACCCCCGGCAGCGGCGCGACGGTTTGCGGATCGTCACCCTCGCCCGGGGCACGAACATCGATGCCTTCGCCGACGCCCCCTGGTTGCTCGGCGGGGTCAAGTCGCTCTCGTACGCGATCAACATGGCGGCCCAGCGCGAGGCCGCCCGCCGGGGCGCGGACGACGTGATCTTCGTGAGCACCGACGGCACCGTTCTGGAGGCGCCCACCGGTTCGGTCGTGTGGTCGATCGGCCGGACGCTGCACACCACGCCGCTCGGCGGCACCGGCATCCTCGCCGGGACGACGCAGCAGCTGCTCTTCGAGCGGGCGGCGGCGGCGGGCTGGCAGGTGTCGGCAACGGCGGCGACGGTCGACGACCTGCACCGCGCCGACGTCGTCTGGCTGATCGGCAGCGTCCGCGGGCCGATCGACGTCATCGAGCTCGACGGCAAGCAGCGGGCCCGCCGCCCCGAGATCGACGCCGAGATCCGCCACCTCGCCGGCTTCGCCTCTTCCGGCTGAGTGGCACCGCCGTTCCGGTTCCGGTTCCAGTTCCGGTTCCAGTTCCGGGTTCCAGTTCCGGTTCCGGGTTCCGGTTCCGGGTTCCGGTTGAGTGGCGCCTTTGCGGACGAGTGGCGCCTTGGAAGGCGCCACTCGACGCGGAAGGCGCCACTCAACGCGAGGGGGGGGCGGCGGGCGGCCGAGGCAAGATCGTCAAAACCGCGTTGCCGGGCCCTTGCACGCCGTCGTACGGTTGTCGTACACGAGAGAGGGGGTGGTCCGAAGTTGAATACTTATTGGACGCGTGAGGTGGCTTCCAGCTAACCACCGTCAGTTCTACGGACCTGCGAGGGCTTGCCCCTGCCGCGACCGAAACGCGGTGGTGAGCAATACCTGGTAGCTACCCGGCCCCCGAGTCGTCGGCCCGTCCAGCCGGCCCGCCCGAGCGATCGAGCGGAAGTGGCTCGGGGGCTGTCTTTGTTTGATGCCCCCCGTCCGGCGCCAGGATCAGACCAGGTGGGCGGCGGCGTAGATCGGCTTCGAGTACCAGGTGACCATGCCCTGCTCGTCGAGGAACGCCATGATCTTCTCGGCCATCCAGCGCCGGGTCTCGTGGTAGTTGGGGTTGTTCCGGGCCGCCTTCGCCGCCTCGCGCGGGTCGAGGCCGGCCTGCTCGTAGACCTCCGGGCTGATCATGCTCTCGGCGATGAACGCCGCCACGACCGCCGACGCAACGTTGCTGATGACCTTGCCGATCGGCCCGATGGCCGCCATCTGCCGGGCGACCTCCTCGCGGGCGAAGCGCACGTGGCGGGCCTCCTCCACGACGTGGATGCGGTTGACCATGCGGATCAGCGGATGGACGTCCTCGTCGTTCACCATCTCGCGCTGCAGCCGGTCGGTGATCTCCTCGGCCACGAGCACGGGCGCGAACAGGGCCGGGCCGGCCGCGGTCGCCTTGTAGATGCGGGCCAGCTGGTGCACGAGGCGCCGCGGCCGGTAGGTCGGCGCACCGAGACGGGCGATCGCCTTGGCGAACATCAGGATGTGCCGCGTCTCATCCCCGATCTCGGCCAGTGCGTACTGCGTGCGCGGGTCCTGCGGGTCCTGGTGATAGGCCCAGCGCGCCAGCAGCTGGATGAGGATCAGTTCGAACCACAGGCCGGTCGAGGCGACGCTCGCGATCTCCTGCCGGGAGAGCTCGAGCCGCTGCTGCTCGGTCATCCGGTCCCACAACTCGGTGCCGTACAGCGACACCCGCTCGAACGGCATGAACCGGGTGTCGAGCTCGACCGGCGCTGCCCAGTCGATGTCGAGCTCCGGGTCGTAGGAGTTCCTCGATGTCGAACCGAGCAGCCGGGTCGCCGTCTTGCGAACCTGCTCGAGCGGGGTGCTGATCGGAACCGCTGTCATCGCGCCCTCCCGGTTCGCGCGGATCGGCCGCGCCGGCTGCGGCACTCGGAAAAGTGCCTAGTACATGGTGTAGCAGCTAGTTTTGGCTCTGACAAGCTGTCACACCATCTTTCGGTGCCGGTGTCGCGCCTACGCTGGGCGCGTGACGGAGAACCTCGACGCGGACGGCGCGCCCCGCGACGGGCGGTCCACCCGCTGGGACCCGCACCGGCGGGAACGGCGCCGCCGCATCATCGAGGCGGCGATCCAGGCGATCGAGGAACACGGACCGGACGTCCTGACTGCCCAGATCGCGGAGAAGGCCGGCGTACCGCGCACCCACGTCTACCGGCACTTCGACGGCAAGCCGGCGCTCGACCTGGCCGTGTCCACGCAGGTTGCCGTCGAGATCTCGCGGCACATCCGGGCCGCGTTCGCCGAGGCCGGGCCGGCGATCGGGGTCATCGCCAGCGCGATCGACCGGCATCTGGCGTGGGTCGACGAGCACCCCAACCTCTACCGCTTCCTGGCCCAGAACGCCTACGCGATCAAGACTCCGCAGGGCGGGCCGGCCGACGCCAAGGCGGCCTTCGCCGCGGAGATCACCGCGATCACAGCGCAGTACATGGACGCGCTCGGGCTCGACACCGAGCCGGCCGAGCGGATGATCGTGGGCGTCGTCGGCCTCGTGGACGCGACCGCGAGCTGGTGGATCGGCCGCCGGCGGCCGGACCGGGCGACGGTGGCGGCCGAGCTCACCGACGAGGTGTGGCTGATCATCGACCGGGCGGCCAGACAGCTCGGCGCGACGCTCGACCCCAACGCGGCACTGCCGGCGATCTGACCGCGCTCAGCGCTGCCGGGTCAGGGCCGCGTTCAGGTGCGGGGCGAACGGCTCGCCGCCGGGCGCGAGCTCGGTCGCGTACACCAGCTCGTCGCCGCGGACCGCGTAGAGCCGACGCTCGCCGTCGACGTCCTTCGCGCTCGGCGCGTGCTGCGCCGAGACCGTCTCCAGCTCCCAGCGTTGGTCGCCGGCCGTCCCGGCGAAGACGAGCGCCTGGCCGGTGTTGGACGCGACCACGAGTTCGACGTCGTCCGGCCCGGGCCCCGGCCGCCAGAAGCCGCTCTCGCGCCAGGCCTGGCGCAACACCGAACCGTCCGCGTCGAGCAGCCACGAGCGCGACTCGTAGGCGAGGAACGGACGGCCGTCGTGCACCACCGTGATCTCCTGGCCGTAGCGGAACTCGGCGCCCGAGCCGGCCACGACACCGGCCCCACCGCCGCGCCACCGGCCGACGAGCGGGAGCAGGGCGAGCAGCGCGTCATGGATCGGCGCGCCGGCGCGCAGGTCGGCGGTGTCGGGCGCGGGCTCGGTCACTGCGGCCGGGTCAGCTTCGCCAGGACGTAGCCCGCGAAGGCCGCGATCGCGACGAAGGCCACGATCAGCCCGACGAGGTAGGTCGCTTCCACGAAGCGGACGCTACAGCAGGATGGGACCATGACCGTGTTGCGTCGCCTCGTCGTCAAGTGCACCGCCGGCGCGGATGAGCCCGAGCGCTGCTCGCAGGCCTTCACCGTCGCCGCGACGGCGCTCGCGGCCGGCGCGTCGGTGTCGCTGTGGCTGACCGGCGACGCGGTGTATCTAGCCGTGCCCGGGCGGGCGGAGGTCTTCGACCTGCCGCACTCGGCCCCGCTCGCCGAGCTGCGGGACGCGATCCTCATGGGCGGGACGCTGACCGCCTGCACACAGTGCGTCGCTCGCCGCGGAATGGTCGCCGACGACCTGCTGCCCGGCGTCCGGATCGCCGGGTCGGCGTCGTTCGTCGACGAGATCCTCCAGGACGGCGTCCAGGCCGTCGTGTACTGATCCCCGTCAGTACCCGGCTCGTTGGTGAGGGCGGTCGGCGCGAGCCTCCCGTCGGCTCGAAGCCGACACGGGATCCGGCCGCGGAGCGCCGCACAGACTGCCTGGCGCTGAGGCCTTTCAGTCGGCCCCAAGTCGGCCCCAAGACCTTCGACCGATCGTGGTGGCAACCAAACGAATTCCGAGAGGAAGCCCCGCAATGACTGCAACAACCACGCCGGCCGAGGTGCTCGACCGGCTCGCCACCGACCTGGACGGCACGCTCGTCCGCCCCATCGACGACACCTGGGACGAGGCGCGTCGCGCCTGGAACCTGGCCGTCGACCAGGCCCCGCTCGCCGTCGTGCTCGCCGAGTCGGTCCGCGACATCCAGACCGTCGTCGCGGCCGCCCGCGAACTCGGCGCCCGCGTGGCGCCGCAGTCGACCGGACACAATGCGACGCCACTCGGCGCGCTCGACAACACCATCCTGCTGAAGACGAGCGCGATGCGCGGTGTCGACGTCGACCTGGAGACCCGGACGGCTCGGGCCGAGGCCGGCGCCCAGTGGATGGACGTCACCCCGGCCGCGGCCAAGCACGGCCTCGCGGCGCTGGCCGGCTCGGCGCCGGACGTCGGCGTCGCCGGCTACACGCTCGGCGGGGGGCTGTCCTGGCTCGGTCGCTCGCACGGCCTCGCCGCGAACAGCGTCGTCGGCATCGAGGTCGTGACCGCGGACGGCGAGCTGCGGCACGTCGACGCCGAGAACGACCCGGACCTGTTCTGGGCCCTGCGCGGCGGCGGTGGCAGCTTCGGCATCGTCACCGCCCTGCGGTTCCGCCTGTACCCGATCCAGGAGCTGCACGCCGGCATCCTCTTCTTCCCGATCGACCGGGCCGGCGAGGTGCTCCACGCGTGGCGCGAATGGGTGCAGACGGTGCCCGAAGCCGTGACCTCGGTCGGCCGGCTGCTCACGTTCCCGCCGCTACCCGACCTACCGCCGCACCTGTCCGGCCAGTCCTTCGTGGTCGTCGAGGCGGCCTGCCAGCTCTCCGCCGAGGAGGCCGACGCGTTGCTGGCCCCGCTCCGCGCGCTGGGTCCGGGGCTGGACACCTTCCGGCGCACCCCGGTCGTCGAGCTGTCGGCCCTGCACATGGACCCGCCCGGCCCGGTGCCCGGTTCCGGTGACGGCATGCTGCTCAGCGAGCTCCCGGCGGAGGCGGTCGACGCGGTCGCGCGGCTGGCCGCGACCGACCTCCCGCTGCTCTCGGTCGAGCTGCGGCACCTGGGCGGGGAGCTGACCCCAGGACGGATGGACGGCGGCGCGGTGTCGGCGATCGACGCCGGCTTCGCGATGTTCGCGGTCGGGATCGCCCCGAACGAGGCCGCGGAGCGGGCCGTCCGGTCGGCGATCGACGCCGTCCAGCACGCGCTGGCGCCGTGGTCGACCGGGGGCGCGTACCTAAACTTCACCGAGCGGCGCAAGGCGCCGGACGCGTTCTTCGGGTCGTCCACCCACCGGCGGCTGCAGGCGGTCAAGGCCGCCTACGACCCCAGCGACCTGATCCGGGCCAACCACCCGGTACGGCCCGCCGCGGGCTGAACCGCCGCCGCCGGCCACCGCCGTGCCACCCCCGGGCACGGCGGTGGCACGCCCTCTCGGTGACCGCAGTACACCGCCACCGAAAGGAGCACCATGTCCGAGATCGAGATGCCGCCGATGGACGTGTCCGGCGATCACCACGCGGGCGACCGCGACACGATCACGGCCCTGCTCATCGAGAAGGCCGAGCGCCGCGTCGGTGAGCGGGTGGGCTACCTGCTGTTCGCCGTCGATGAGTTCGCAAGCCAGGCCGGGGGGCACATCGACGACCACCTGAAGGGCTTCACCGGCGACGCGGAGTTCTCCTTCGGTCCGGTCGTCGACGGCCTGATCTCGGCCGTCGGGACGGTGTTGTTCCCGGAGGCCGAGTTCGCCAAGATCGCCTTCGAGACCGCGGCCAAGGTCATGGTCGACGGCCTCAAGGACGCGGTGGAGAGTCAGCGCGGGCACGAGCCGGGCGCCGCGGCGAAGCTGCACAGCGCGGTCGAGACGCTGGCCAGCCAGGTGCGGAACCGGGAGATCACCGCCATCGAAGCCGCGAAGCAGCACGTGCCCGCCGCTGTCGAGGCCGGCGTGGCGCAGATCCCGGAGTTCAGCAGCGATCCGGCCTGGATCGAACAGACCTGCGACTGGCTTGGCTTCCCCGAACCGGACCAGCACTCGATCGCGGCGCCGGTACGGCAGTGGCTCGAGTACGAGTTCGTCGGGCTGCTCGCCCGCGTCCAGGCCGAGGTCGAACGCGAGCACGGCGTGCCCGGCCTCGACGACAGCGACCTCAACCCCGACCGCTGGGAGCACGACGCGCGGCAGTACGAGCAGGACCTGTACCGCAAGGAGGGTGAGCAGGCCTGGGACGACGCATACAAGATGGAGTGACCCGCGCACGACGAGGGCCCCGCAGCTTCCGCTGCGGGGCCCTCGTACGTGGGTGCCGAGCTACTCCAGCTCGAGCGGGACCTGCAGCAGGCCGGGCCCGGTGGCCTGCACGCTGCGGCGCACCTTGCCGTCCTTGTGCAACACGGAGAGCGTCCACTCGCCGGGCGCAGCGAAGAACCGGAAGTCACCGGTGGCCGAGGTGACGACCTCGGCGGTGAACTCGCCCGTCCCGTCGAGCAGCCGGACGTACGCGCCGGGCACGGGCGTCTCGCCCTTGCTGACGACGCCGTGGATGACGGTTTCCTTCTCGATGTCGACGCCGGCCGGAAGCGTCGGCGTCTGCTCAGGAGCTCCACACATGGCGGGTCACACGTCCTTCTCGATCGGCACACCGACGAGCGAGCCGTACTCGGTCCACGAGCCGTCGTAGTTCTTGACGTTCGCGTGGCCGAGCAGCTCGTGCAGCGCGAACCAGGTGTGGCTCGACCGCTCGCCGATGCGGCAGTAGGCGATGGTGTCGCGGCCGTCGTCCAGACCCTCGGCGCCGTACAGCTCGCGAAGCTCGTCGTCGGACTTGAACGTGCCGTCCTCGTTGGCGGCCTTCGACCACGGGACGTTGAGCGCCGTGGGGATGTGGCCGCCGCGCTGGCTCTGCTCCTGCGGCAGGTGGGCCGGGGCGAGCAGCTTGCCGGAGAACTCGTCGGGCGAGCGGACGTCGACGAGGTTCTGCTTGCCGATCGCGGCGACGACCTCGTCGCGGAAGGCGCGGATCGAGCTGTCCTGGTCCTTCGCGGTGTAGCTCGTCTTCTCGCGGGTGACGGAGTCCTTGGACAGCTCGCGGCCGTCGAGTTCCCACTTCTTGCGCCCGCCGTCGAGCAGCTTCACGCTGCCGTGGCCGTAGAGCTTGAAGTACCAGTAGGCGTAGGCCGCGAACCAGTTGTTGTTGCCGCCGTAGAGCACGACGGTGTCGTCGTTGCCGATGCCCTTCGACGAGAGCAGCGCCTCGAACTGCTCCTTGTCGACGAAGTCGCGGCGGACCTGGTCCTGCAGCTCGGTCTTCCAGTCCAGCTTCACGGCGCCGGCGATGTGGCCACCGTCGTAGGCCGAGGTGTCCTCGTCGACCTCGACGAAGACAACGCCGGGGGCGTTCAGGTTCTCCTCGGCCCAGTCGGCCGAGACGAGCACGTCTGCACGGCTCATGGTGTTCTCCTCAATGGTATGTACGGGTGCGCATACGGACGCGATGCGCGAGTGGGACGGTGCGTGGGGCGGGTGGCGCGGCGAAGGCGCGCGGAGCTAGTCGACCGCTCAGGCGGGACGACACAGGCAGCTGCCCACACGGCACAGGTCGACCGTGCGGCGGGAGGTGAGCAACGTGCTCACCGGCTTGCGCACCGAAGCGCGCAGCAGGAGGGCCATGCAGGGAGCCTAACGGTCCGGTTCCAGCGAATGCCAATGGCCCCGGCTCACGTCACGGGATGACCGTCTCGACTGACGGGATCAGACCCTGGCCGGTCCGGCCCGGTCGCCGCGCGGTCACCGTCGCGCTCGTCCCCGGAAATGTTCGGTTTCGGTGATCACCTTCTCCTGCTGGGGCGTCGCTCGCGAGGCGTCCGGCAACGCTCGGGCAGGAAAGCCGCTCAGGACGCGGGCGCCGGGTGGCGGCGGAACACCATGGCCTGGGCCGAGCCGTCGACGACCAGGCCGTTGGCGGTGGGCCGCAGCTCGTCCAGCCGCAACCCGTACGGCAGCGAGGGCAGCGGGATCGGCACCGTGAGCGTGGGCAGCAGCTGGTTGAGGACGACTCCCGGCAGCGTGAGCCCGGCGACCGAGATGCCCCGGATGCGCAGCCACACCGCCCCCTCCTGCGTGAGGGAGAGCACGGCCTCGCCGCCGACCCTCGCCAGCTGGCTGATCCCGGGCACCGGGAGCGCAGCCGAGGCCATCAGCCGCTCGCCCTCGAACTCCAGGATCAGCCCCGGGATCTTGGCCACCCGGGCCAGCTCGCCGTAGGGCAGCACGAGCCGGCCGGTCACCTGCTCGCAGGGCAGCTCGCGGGCCCGTCCGCCCAGGAGTTCCCGCGGTGGCAGGTAGGCGTTGGTGAGATGCGCGACCAGCGTCGCCCCGGCGATGTCCCCGACCCGCAGCGTGCCGAGCACCTCGACGTTGCGGTATCGCCCGCGCAGCGCCTGGGTGAGGAACGGGGTGCCGTGCACCCGCACGGTGGCCGGGTGGCCGAACGGTTCCGACAGGTACTCCGACGCCTTGCGTTCGGCCAGGCTGACGAGGATCCGGTCCAGCAGCGCGACGGCCAGGCCGAGCACGAGGACGACGGCGACGACCGCCAGCGCGATCAGCACGGCGGGCACACCGCTGCGTTCAGGCGCGGATGGCGAGGCATAGCAGGAACGCCACCGGCGCGAGCAGGACGATCGGCAGCACCGCGGACAGCACCGGTCGCAACCGGCGCCCGGCCGCACTCGGTGGCTCGGGGGTGGAGTGCAGGACGAACGCGGTGCCCACGGCGAGCAGCCCGGCGAGGGCGCCGAGGGCGCCGCCGATGAACGCCGACCGGCCGTCGACGAAGTCGATCTGCTGCCTCAGCATCAGGTAGCCGAGCGAGCCACCCAGCCCGGCCGAGGCGATGAGCGCCAGCAGGCCGCGCGGCACCGCCGGGTCGAATCGCGGCGCCGGGAGCAGCAGGTCGACCAGCGCCCCGATGACGAGCGCACCGGCCAACGCCGCGGCGGCTGCCGCGGTGACCTTGCCGCCGAGGTCACCCGCGCCGAACTCGTGCCGCAACTGGAGCAGGGCCGGCATCGACACCTCGCCGAGCACCAGGAACGCGACCGCGGCCATCGAGGACACGACCTGCACGCGCGCGGCGCCGCGGGTCAACTGATGGATGAACATCGTCGGGACCGCGAGCCCGAGCACGGCGAGCAGCGTGCCGAGCTTTCCGTGCGGCCAGACCGAAACGGCCACGTCGGCGCCGCCGGCCGCCAGCACCGCGATCACCAGCGCGCCCTTGCGGCCGGGCATGGCCGTGCCGAAGACCCAGGCCAGCGCGAAGACGGCCTGGACGGCGGCCACCGCGACCAGCAGCGCCATGGCGCCGACGCGGGCGGTCAGGACGAGCGCGGGGCCGATCACCAGGGCCGACGCGACGGTGCCGACGAGTGACAGTTCGGGCTCGACGACGGTGTCGGTCGCGTCGGCCTCAGTCACGGGTGTCATCGTCGCAGACCGCGGAGGGCTGTCCACACGCGGCGACGACCCACCGGCCGATCCGGTCCAGCAGGTCGGCCGTCGTCGCCACCTCGGCGTGCCCCATCCGCCGCTCGATCCACAACTCGGCCTCCGGCGCGGCCGCCGCGATGGCGTCCGGGTGATGCATGGGGAAGTAGTGGTCGGCATCGCCGTGCACGATCAACAGCGGACGCGGCGCGATCGCTCCGGCCACCTCGGCCGGGGCCTCCGGCAGGGTGGCCCAGCCGACCGGCGATACCCGGGTGCGCCGCAGTACCCGGGTGGCCGTGCGGCCGGTCCGGCTCTCGAACATCCAGTGGACGAGGCGCATGGGCCGGGTGCCGCGTTCGAACCACCGCCCCGGCGCGCTCACGCTGACCACCGCGTCCGCGTCGCCGCCGAGGCCGGCGTACCGCAGCACGGCCGTGCCCCCCATCGACCAGCCCAGCACGGCGACCCGCCGGTAGCCCGCGCCGCGCAGCCACTCGACCGCCGCGGCGACGTCGTGGATCTCGTCGGCGCCGGCCGTCCCGAGCCCACCGGACCGGCCATGACCCCGGAAGTCGAGCGCCAGCACCCCGACACCGTGCCGGAGCAGGCCGACGCAGATCCGCTCGACGTGCGGGTTGCGGGACGACCCGGTGAACCCGTGCGCCACGAGGCAGGCGAGCTCACGTTGACCGAGATCCCAGTGCCGGGCCGCGAGCGGGATGCCGTCCGACGTGCGCAAGCCCACCTCGACCGGTTGCACCACCGCTCCATTCTCCCGGATCGCTTCCGGTAGTCTGACGGCACTTCAGGGCAGCGCCGCCCGCCGGGTCCGGCAGCGCGGCCGCCCCGGGTTTCACCCCGCCGAAGCCTTGGAGGCGCGCGTGGAGCTCATCCTCCTGACCGGGGCCCAACAGCCCACCACGGAAGTCCTGCCGGCCCTCGGGCTGCTCGCCCACCAGGTCACCGTGCTCCCGCAGGACGCCGCCGCGCTGGTCGATCGCGGCCTCGGCGACGCCGTCCTCGTCGACGCCCGGCGCGACCTCATGAGCGCGCGGGCCTTCATCCGGGTCCTCGCGGCGATGGGCGGCTCGGTGCCCGTCCTCGCGGTGCTCACCGAGGGCGGCCTGATCGCGATGTCCGGCGAGTGGGGGGTCGACGACTTCGTCCTCGACACGGCCGGCCCGGCCGAACTCGACGCCCGGCTGCGGCTCGCCGTCGATCGCCAGGTCGCGACCTCGGACGAGGTGAACGGGCGGCTCGAGATCGGCGAGCTGGCCATCGACGAGACGACCTACACCGCGCGGCTGTCCGGCAGCGCCCTCGACCTCACGTACAAGGAGTTCGAGCTCCTCAAGTTCCTCGCCCTGCACCCGGGTCGTGTCTTCACCCGCTCGCACCTCGTGCAGGAGGTCTGGGGCTACGACTACTTCGGCGGCACGCGCACGGTCGACGTCCACGTGCGGCGCCTGCGCGCCAAGCTCGGCGCCGAGCACGAGGCGATGATCGGCACCGTCCGCAACGTCGGGTACAAGTTCGTCCGGCCGAACGAGTCCGGGCCGCGGTCCGACGCACGGGGCAGCGCCGCCCCGACGGAGACCACCGAGGCCGACGACCACGAGCAGGCAGCCAACCGGTTCGCACCCCGCTAACGTCGGGCGGGTGCCCGACGTATCGACCACCGTCCTCGACAGTGCCCCGCTCGACGATCCGACGCGCGCGGCCGTGCTGCGCCTGGCCACGCTGATCGAGAGCGCCGACGGCGCCCCGCCGCTGTCGGACCAGGCACTCGCGCACCTCCGCTCGCCCGTCGTCAGGCACTACGTCGCCCGCGACAGCGACCGGGTCGTCGGCTACGCGCAACGTGACGGCGAGGGCGCCGAGGTCGCGGCCGAGCCGAGCGCGGTCGGGCCGCTGCTGGACGCGGTCACGACCAGTGGCCTGCTCGTTTGGTCGCACGGGAAGCGAAGCCGGTTGGCGGCGCCACTGGCCGAGCGCGGCTACGACAAAGTGCGCGAACTTCACCAGCTACGCCGAGCGCTCGCCGAGTTGCCGCCGGACCCACCGCTGCCCGGCGGTGTCGCCGTGCGGGCGTTCCGGCCCGGAGCCGATGACGGGCCGTGGCTCGCCGTCAACGCTGCGGCCTTCGCCCACCACCCCGAACAGGGCCGGTGGACGCAGGCCGACCTCGCCGCCCGGATGGCCGAACCGTGGTTCGATCCGGCCGGCTTCCTGCTGGCCGAGCGGGACGGCGAATTGCTCGGCTACCACTGGACGAAGGTGCACCCGGACGGCGCGGGCGAGGTCTACGTGCTCGGCGTCTCGCCGGTCGCGCAGGGTCTCGGGCTCGGCAACGCCCTGCTGGTGCGGGGCCTGCGCCACCTCGCGGCGGCCGGCTGCCCCGACGTGCTGCTCTACGTCGACGGCGACAACCCGGGCGCACTACGCCTCTACGAGCGGGCCGGGTTTCGCTCACACGATCTCGATGTGCAGTGGCGGCATCCCTAGCCGATTCCCAGGCTGAGGGTAAGTCCGACGTGAACTAGTTCACCTGAGCGTCATACATGGCATTCGCGCTCGTCACCTTCCCCGTCAGCGGCATTCACCATCCGTTCACCAAGGCACCCCCGGCCCGCCATTTGGCGCTCTTAGCGTCCCTGGCGAAGGGTCAACCAACGAAGGGGAATCCAACGTGAAGCTCAACCGTGCCGGCGTCTCCGCCGGCGTGCTGGTGGCCGCGCTGGCGCTGGCCGCCTGCGGCAGCGACTCGAGCGGCAACAGCAACTCGACCGGCAGCACGCCCGGCGGCGCGACCGGAGCGTCGAGCGGTACCGCGTCGGACGTCGCGGCCGCCTGCGCTTCGGGCAGCCTGAAGTCTGACGGCTCCACCGCGCAGCAGAACGCCATGACCCAGTGGATCGGCGATTACCAGAAGAAGTGCTCGGGCGCGACCATCACCTACGGTGGCGGCGGTTCCGGGCAGGGCATCACCGACTTCACGAACAAGCAGGTCGATTTCGCCGGCTCCGACGCCGCGCTCGACCCCACGAAGGACGAGGTCGCCAATGCCACGAAGGCGTGCGGCAGCCAGGCCATCGACCTGCCGATGGTCACCGGCCCGATCGCGGTCGCGTTCAACGTGAAGGGCGTGAAGGACCTCACCCTCACCTCGGACGCGATCGCCAAGATCTTCACCGGCAAGGTCAAGAAGTGGAACGACCCGGTGATCGCGGCAGCCAACAAGGGTGTCTCCCTTCCGTCGAGCAACATCACGGTCTTCAACCGGTCGGACGCCTCGGGCACGACGCAGAACTTCGAGCGCTACCTGCAGGCCTCGGCCCCGAGCGTGTGGACGATCAAGCCGGACAAGCAGTGGGCCGGCGTCGGCCAGGGCAAGAAGGGCAACCAGCTCGTCGGCCAGGCCGTGCAGTCGACCGACAACTCGATCGCCTACGTCGAGTGGTCCTACGCGATCCAGAACAACCTGCCGACCGCCAAGATCGACAACGGGGCCGGCCCCGTCGAGCTGAACTCCGACACCGTCGGCAAGACGGTGGAGACGGCGAAGGTGGAGCCGAGCGGCCCGGGTGACCTCACCCTCAAGCTCGACTACGCGACCAAGACGCCCGGCGCCTACCCGATCGTCCTGGTGACCTACGAGATCGTCTGCACGAAGTACAGCGACCCGAAGGTCGGCGCGCTGGTGAAGTCGTTCATGAACTTCATCTCCAGCTCCGCCGAGCAGAACGCCGTGCACAACCTGGGTTACGCGGCCCTCCCCGCCTCGGTGGCGAGCCAGCTGCAGGCTCAGATCGCGAAGATCAGCTAATCCCCGGCGGGCCCGTGTCGACCCCGAGGTCGACGCGGGCCCGCCGTTCGCGCCAGACTGCCGAAGGACAGCAGGTTCCGATGACTGAGCGAGAGACGATGACAGCCCGCCAGGACAAGCCGGACGCAAATCCCTCCGCCGGCATCCCGGCGACCCCCGGCACGGAGCCCTCGAGCCCGCATCGGCCGTCCGAGCACCATGCCCTGATCGTGGGCTCGGCCCAGCCGCTGGGCGTGTCGACCCTCGACGAGGACACCCCGCTCGCCCACGCGACGCCGCTGGCCGGGCGCGGCCGGTCCCGGATCGGGGACCGGCTCTTCCTGTGGCTCACCGCCGGTTCCGGTGGCTTCGTCGTGATTCTCATCGCGCTGGTCGCGCTGTTCCTGATCACCCGGGCGGCGCCGGTCATCGCCAAGGACCAGGCCAACTTCCTGTTCTCCCGGGGTTTCCGGGTCGGCTCGTCACCGCTGCGCTTCGGCGTCATCGACCTGCTCTGGGTCACCGTGATCTCGTCGGCCATCGCCCTCGTCCTCGCCGTCCCGATCGCTATCGGCATCGCGCTGTTCATCACGCAGTACGCGCCGAGCAGCCTGCGCCGCCCGGTCGGTTACGTGATCGACCTGCTGGCCGCGATTCCCTCGATCGTCTACGGCATCTGGGGCATCTACGAGCTCGCGCCGCACCTCACGGTCGTGCAGCGCGCCCTGTACCACCTCGGGTGGATCCCCCTCTTCAAGGACAAGGGTGTCGCCACCGGCTCGATCTTCGACGCCGGCGTCGTCCTGGCGGTGATGATCCTGCCGATCATCACCGCGATCTCCCGGGACGTCTTCGATCGCACGCCGACGGCGAACATCGAGGCGGCCTGGGCGCTGGGCGCCACCCGCTGGGAGATGATCCGGATGGCGGTCCTGCCCTTCGGTCGTCCCGGAGTGATCAGCGGCGCGATGCTCGGCCTCGGCCGCGCGCTGGGCGAGACGATCGCGGTGATGCTGATCCTGTCCAAGCCGGCCAACTCGGCACCGTTCAGCTTCTCGATCTTCGACGGGGGCCAGACCTTCGCGTCCTTGATCGGATTGAACATGCAGGAGGCCAACGGCAGGACCGAGACCGGTGCCTACATCGCCGCCGGCCTGGTCCTGTTCATCCTCACCTTCATCGTGAACGCGGCCGCTCGAGCCGTGGTGGCGCGTCGCAAGGAGTTCTCATGACCGCCTACGCGCCGCCGGCCGCGAGTTCGCTGACCCGCTCCCAAGTGGGCGCGGCCCGGCGGCTCAAGAACTCGCTGGCCGCAGTCCTGATCACGTGCTCGTTCCTGGTCGCGCTGATCCCGCTCGTGTGGCTGCTGTGGACTGTGGTCAGCAAGGGCTGGCACGCGATGACCCGCAACGGCTGGTTCACGGCGACCCAGCGCAACCTCACCTACACCTCGCCCGGCGGCGGCGCGTGGCATGCCATTGTCGGCACCGCCGAGCAGGTCGCCCTGTGCTCGGCCATCGCGGTGCCCATCTCGCTTCTCGTGGCCGTCTACCTCGTCGAATACGGTCGCGGAGCATTCGCCCGGACGACCACCTTCATGGTCGACATCCTGACCGGCATCCCGTCGATCGTCGCCGCACTGTTCATCTACGCGGTGTTCATCGGAACGCTGGGCCAGAACAAGGCCGGCTGGCTGGTCTCCTTCGCGCTGGTCATGCTGATGATCCCGGTGATCGTCAGGACCACCGAGGAGATGCTGCGGCTCGTCCCGAACGAGCTGCGCGAGGCGGCGTACGCGCTCGGCGTGCCCAAGTGGAAGACAGTGGTCCGCATCGTGCTGCCGACGGCATTGACCGGCATCATCACCGGCATCGTCCTCGGCATCGCCCGGGTCGCCGGGGAGACCGCCCCGCTGCTCGTGCTGGCGACCTACACGCCGAACCTCAACACCGACCTGTTCACCGGGCCACAGGCGACGCTGCCGGCGTTCATCAACGACCAGACGCTGAACTACAGCAACCATGGCACCTACCAGCTGGGGTCCGACGGCAAGCCGCACCTCGTCCACAACTTCGCCGTCGATCGCCTGTGGGGCGCCGCGGCAACCCTCATCGTCATCGTCATGGCCCTGAATCTGATCGCCCGGTTGGTCGGTCGATTCAACAAGGTCGCGAAGTAAGGCACGGAAGGCAGCCCAATGGCCAAGCGCATCGAAACCTTCGATCTGAACATCTACTACGGCAAGTTCCTCGCCGTCAGTGACGTCTCCCTGACCGTGGCGCCGCGCAGCATCACCGCGTTCATCGGCCCGTCCGGCTGCGGCAAGTCGACCGTCCTGCGCACGCTGAACCGGATGCACGAGGTGATCGCCGGCGCCCGGGTCGACGGCCGCGTACTCCTCGACGGCGACGACATCTACGCCAGCGGGGTGGATCCGGTCGACGTCCGCCGCACGATCGGCATGGTCTTCCAGCGGCCCAACCCGTTCCCGACGATGTCGATCTACGACAACGTCATCGCCGGCCTCAAGCTGAACAGCAAGCGGCTGAAGAGGTCCGAGAGCGACACGATCGTCGAGAAATCGCTGCGCGGCGCGAACCTGTGGGACGAGGTGCGCGACCGCCTCGACAAGCCGGGGGCGGGCCTCTCCGGCGGTCAGCAGCAGCGGCTGTGCATCGCCCGGGCCATCGCGGTGGAGCCGCAGGTGCTGCTGATGGACGAGCCGTGCTCGGCGCTCGACCCGATCTCGACGCTCGCCATCGAGGACCTGATCCAGCAGTTGAAGGAGACGTACACGATCGTGATCGTCACCCACAACATGCAGCAGGCGGCTCGGGTATCGGACAAGACGGCGTTCTTCAACCTCTCCGCCGTCGGCAAGCCGGGCCAGCTCATCGAGATGGACGAGACCGAGAAGATCTTCTCCAACCCGTCCGACCGGCGCACCGAGGACTACATCTCCGGCCGCTTCGGCTGAGCGGGCTCCACGGGCCTTTCCTGCGCGGGCGTCGCTGGGACCGCCGCGCAGCAGCGCCCCGGCAGGAGAAGGTGATCGTCGCGCAGCTCCTCTCCCCGGACCTGACCGACGTCCATCCGGAGTGCTGAGCCAGACGAGGCGGCAGCGCGCGGGTCCTTCGTGCATTGAGTACGCCGAGCCCCGCCCGTAGACTCCGACTCGCTATTGAGCGCTGGTCAATGAGCGAGGAGTCCCACGGATGGCTGACTACGACGTGCTGGTCATCGGCTCCGGGTTCGGCGGCAGCGTCACCGCCCTGCGGCTGACCGAGAAGGGCTACCGGGTCGGCGTCCTCGAGGCCGGCCGGCGGTTCACGCCCGAGACGTTGCCCAAGACGTCCTGGCGGACGCGGGACTTCATCTGGGCGCCCAAGCTCGGCTGCACCGGCATCCAGCGCATCCACATCCTCAAGGACGCCGTGATCCTCGGCGGGGCCGGCGTCGGCGGCGGGTCGCTCAACTACGCCAACACGCTCTACGTCCCCCCACAGCCGTTCTTCGATGACCCGCAGTGGGCGCACATCACCGACTGGCACGACGAGCTCGCGCCGCACTACGACCAGGCCACCCGGATGCTCGGCGTGGTCACCAACCCGACGATCACGCCGAGCGATCGCGAGATGCAGCGCCTGGCCGAGCAGTTCGGCAAGGCCGACACGTTCCGGCGCACCCCGGTGGGCGTCTTCTTCGGCCGCGACGGCGCCGAGGAGCCCGGGCGCACCGTCCCCGACCCGTTCTTCGGGGGCGCCGGACCGGACCGCACCGGCTGCATCCAGTGCGGCGAGTGCATGACCGGCTGTCGACACGGCGCGAAGAACACGCTCGTCACCAACTACCTCTACCTGGCCGAGAAGAACGGGGCCGAGATCCACCCCCTGACGACGGTGACCGACGTCCGGCCGCGCAAGGACGGCGGCTACGAAGTCCGCACCACTCGCACCGGACGCTGGCTCGCGCGCACCGACCGGGTCTTCACCGCCGACCAGGTGGTCTTCAGCGCCGGGACCTTCAACACCCAGAAGCTGTTGCACAAGCTGCGGGCGAGCAGCCTGCCGGACATCTCGCCCCGGCTCGGGTACCTGACCCGCACGAACTCCGAGGCCCTGCTCGGAGTCCGGCTCCGCAAGCCCGCCCACGACTACACCCAGGGCGTGGCGATCACGTCGTCGTGGCACCCGGACGAGAGCACGCACATCGAACCGGTGCGCTACGGCAAGGGCAGCAACGCGATGGGGCTGCTCAACACCCTGCTCACCGACGGCGGCACCCGCCGGCACCGTTGGCTGCAGTTCCTGCTCGCGATCCTGCGCAACCCGCTGCAGCTGCGGCTGCTGGTGCCGCGCCGCTGGTCGGAGCGGGTGATCATCCTGCTGGTCATGCAGTCGCTCAACAACTCGATCACCGTCCTGCGCAAGCGGACGATCTTCGGCCGGAGCCGGTTGAGCTCCGCGCAGGGCGAGGGCGAGCCCAACCCGACGTGGATCCCGGTCGCCAACGAGGCGGCGAAGCAGCTCGCGGAGAACCTCGGCGGCATGCCGGGCGGAACGTGGGGCGACCTGATGAACATCCCGATGACCGCCCACTTCATCGGCGGCTGCGCCATCGGCGACTCGCCGGAGACCGGCGTCGTCGACCCGTACCAGCGCCTCTACGGCTACCCGGGTCTGCACGTCGCCGACGGCTCGACCCTGTCGGCGAACCTCGGCGTCAACCCGTCCCTGTCGATCACGGCGCAGACCGAACGAGCAATGTCTTTGTGGCCGAACAAGGGCGAAGCGGATCTTCGCCCAGCAATGGGGGCAAAGTACGTTCGCCTCGATCCGATCGCGCCGAAAGTCCCCGCTGTACCGGTGAACGCCCCGGCTGCGTTGCGCTACGCTCCCCTCACATCGGACACGCCTACTGGTCTGTCCGAGCCGCGTACCGCCTGAACCAAAACCCGGTAGCTCGACGTCGATTCGTCCCCGTGGGTGGGGAAATGCGCCGACGAACCGGCACAGCACGCCGACGTGGTGGAGCCGTTCCCCCGTCCCGCCCGGATGAAAGGCACGTATGTCCGTCAACATTGCGCGTCACGGAGAGTCGCCGTCTGGCCGGCTCCTTCGCCAGCGCTGGGTTCCCTTCACCGCGACCGCCACGGCCGTCGTCCTGACGGTCGCCGCGATCGCGTCGGCCGGCGGCGGCTCGGCCGGCGCCGCGGCTCCCGTCTCGCAGTCCGCGGGGCGATTCCTGTCCGGCAGCGTCGGCGGCACCAGCCTCGACGTCGTCGCCGGCATCGAGGGTGAGTCGGCGGAGTACCCGGCCGACCCGGGCGCCAACAAGAACTCGCTGAACGTCGAGCTGCTGAACAGTGCACTGACGCTGCCCTTCGGGTCCAGCGGCCTGCAGCTGCCCGATCCGACGAGCGGCGCTGTCCAACTCGGCGCCGTCTCCCAGTACGCCGTCGCCCACAAGGACGGCAGCGCCCTCGGCGCCTCCGGCGCGGTGGACGGCAACGGCGGAATCGGCGTGGCCGGCAGCAACGGCGTGCCCACCGGCGGCGCCACCCTCGACCTCGGCAGCTCGCCGCTGCTGTCGCCGATCGCCTCGGCCGTCGCCGACCTGAAGGTGACGATCGGCGCGGTCGCGGCGCGGGCCACCCAGGCCGCGTTCGACAAGTCCGTGGCGGACAAGTCGGCCAGCTGCACCAACGGCGGCTACAACCGGGTGAGCGCGGACGACCAGACCGGCGAGTACAACATCGCGGGCCTCTCGGTCGACCTGACGAGCGCCCTGCTGTCGACGGTCGGCAGCACGCTGACCAGCTCGCTCAACACCTTGCTCGGCGACGCCAACCTCACCACGATCCTCGAGGGGCTGAACGGCGGCCCGCTGGCCGGGGTGATCTCGGTCAGCGGCGTCCCGAACGTGGGCACCCTGATCGACAACCTGCTGACCCTGCACCTGGCGCCCGCCACGATCAACAGCCAGACGGTCTACGGCGTCACGCTGAGCCTCGCCGACGGCAGTCTGTCGATCAACCTCGCCGCACTGTTGAAGTTCCTCGGCCTGGACATCAACAACCTCTGCCCCAACACCTCGCTGCTCCCGTACCTCGTCTCGGCCCTGACCCAGACGCTCCCGGGCGCGATCTCGGCCCTGATCGGCCAGCTGAACACCACGCTGGCGACCGCCATCGGGGGCATCACGATCACGGTCCTCGGCCTCCCGCTCTCGGCCGGCCTGCTCACCGGGCTGCTCAGCCAGCTCGGCACCGACATCAGCGACCTGCTGGGCACGACGCTCAGCTCGCTCGACACCTCCGCGCTCAACCCGATCGTCGACCTGCTGGGCAACAGCCTGCTCAACATCCTCGTCAACGCGCAGGTCGAGCAGAGCGGCACGCTGACCGAGACCGCCCTGCAGGTCAACCTCCTCCCGGGCGGGGCCACGCTGACGCTGCCGAACTTCCGAGCGTTGAACGTGCCGAGCGCGAAGTCACTGCAGAGCGTCTCGAAGTCGGCCAAGGTGGCCGCGGCGAACGCACCCGACACCAAGGTGGCCTCCCCCAAGCTCAACGCGCTCGGGATGGGGGCCTACCAGGACGCCGCCCACCCGAAGGCGACGGTCAAGACCAACGCCACCATCTCGGCCCCGGCCAGCTCCGCGCTGATCCAGCTGAACCTGGCCCAGGCCGCGGTCGGCCCGAGCACCCCCGCGGCCGCCTCGACGACGCCGGCCTCGCCGTCGCCGAGCACCTCCGTGCCGGCCACGGACGTCCCGACGGGCGTCCCGGCCGGTCTCGGCTCGCACCGCGGAAACCCGGTCCTGCCGATCACGCTGCTGGCCCTCGGGCTGATGTTCGCAGCGGGCGGTGCGGTCGCCTTCAGGTTCCGCGGACGCCTTAACAGCCACTAAACGAAAGTGTGGATCGGCCCGCCGTCGTAACGATGGCGGGCCGATGCGCGTTAATGTCGAAGGCGGCGCCCGCACTGATCGGCCGGTCTGGCGGGTACGTCGGGACTGCCACCAGGTGGTTGCGGCCCAGGAACGAGCACAGGGGGGACGGCCGATGTCGCAGTCAGCGCACCTCCCCTGGGGTCAGCGGCTGAGCGGCGCCATCGGTCACCACGCCGGCGACATGTTGATCGGATCGATCGTCGCGGTCGTGGCGCTGCAACTCGTGCCGCTGCCGCCGCTCATGGCGCTGGCGCTGGCCCCCACCGTCTTCGCGTTCGTCCTGCTGAGCTGGCTGCTCATGCGCGACCACGACCGCCGCTTGTGCGAGAAGTGCGTGCTCGACATGCCGCTCAACCCGGCCGAGCAGGCGTTGCGCCTGAAGCGGCGGTTCTGGATGGCGCACACCGGCTCCGAGCCGCGGTTCTTCGTCCCCTACATCGTCGTGCTGATCAGCTCGAACTTCGCGATGTCGACGATCGGCCGGATCGGCTGGGCGGCGATCCAGCTCTCGATGATCTACCTGATCCTCGCGCAGGCGACGCACCGCCGGCTGCAGCCGTGGTGCCCGTGGTGCAGCGACGGTGGCGGCGGTGAAGAGGTCGACGACACGCCCCCGATCCTGCCCAACGACGACCGTCAGCTCGTCTGAGCGGTGCCGCTGCTCTCCGGCGCGGGCCTCGAGTTCGTCACCGAACGGCACCTGGCCACCGTCACCACGATCCGTCCCGACGGCACGCCGCACGTGACCCCGGCCGGCTTCAGCTGGGACGGCCCGGCCGGCCTCGTCCGGGTCATCTGCAGCGGAACGAGCCGCAAGGCCCGCAACGTCGGCGCCGGTGGGCGGGTCGCGGTGTGTCAGTTCGAGGGACGGCACTGGCTCACCCTCGAGGGCCACGGGCGGGTCGTCACCGAGGCCGCGGCGGTCGCGGAGGCGGTTGCCCGCTACGCCGCCCGGTACCGGCCGCCGCGGGTGAACCCGGCCCGGGTGGTCATCGAGATCGTCGTCGACCGGGTGCTCGGCAGCCCGGCATTCCTGCCGTAGGCGGCAATTCCGCGCGGTCGGGAGCTGGACCTAGTGGCGAACCTGACGCAAGGGTCGAGGCCCACCGGGCGGCCGTCGGTCGCCAGCTAGATTCTGCGCCATGGTCGACATTCACCACGAGGGCTCGTGCGCTGCGCCGATCGGCGTCGCCTTCGCCTACCTGGACGACTACCGCAACGCCACGGACTGGATGTTCGGCCTGGCCCGCTTCGAGCCGACCGGCGAGCAGGACCAGGGGCTGGGGGCGCAGTTCGACGGCACGTTCCAGGTCAAACCGGTGAAGCTGGTGTCGACGATCAAGGTCACCGAGTGGGAGCAGGACAAGGTGATCGCGTTCGAGTCGGTCAAGGGCTTCCGCAACTGGTCCACGTGGCGGTTCGAGCCGCTCGGCCCGGAGGAGACGAAGATCGACGTCACGTTCAGCTACGAGATGCCTGGTGGGCTCGCCGGCAAGGCGATGGGCCGGGTGCTCGAGCCGATCGTTGCGATGTCGGTTCGGCACAGCGACGAGGCGCTGCGGCGCGAGATCGAGGCGCGGTACAAGAACGGGTGAGCGGAGACCGGCCCCCTTCCCACTTCAACGTATAGCGCAGTGGGGGGCTTGCGACAAGGCCCCCGTCGTGCCGCAGACTCGCCATCCGAGGCCAGAACCTACGAAGCATCGGAAGTGGCAATGACCAGGCACGAAGTCGTGATCGCCGGAGGCGGACCGACCGGACTGATGTTGGCGGGCGAACTCGCGCTGGCGGGCGTGGATGTCGCCGTCGTCGAGCGACGCGCCGACCAGGAACTCGCCGGCACGCGCGCCGGGGGATTGCACGCACGCACCATCGAGGTACTCGACCAGCGGGGGATCGCGGATCGGTTCCTGGCCGAGGGGCAGGTCGCGCAGGTGAACGGGTTCGCATCGACCCCGCTTCCCATCAGCGACTTCCCCACGCGGCATCCGTACGGGCTCGGGCTGTGGCAGAACCACATCGAACGCATCCTGGCCGGCTGGGTCGAACAGCTGCCGGTGACGATGTACCGCGGACGGGACGTGACCGGCTTCGCCCAGGACGACACCGGCGTCGACGTCGAGGTCTCGCCCGGCCCAGCACTGCGGGCGGAGTACCTCGTCGGCTGCGACGGCGGGCGGAGCGTGGTTCGCAAGGCGGCCGGCATCGAGTTCGCCGGATGGGACCCGACGACGAGCGCGCTGATCGCCGAGGCCGAGCTGCGCGAGGAACCGGAACTCGGCATTCGCCGCGACGACCGCGGGCTGCACTCCTTCGGCCGGCGCGAGTACGAGATCGTCGACGGCGAGGTCGTCTTCAAGGACAGCGGGCCGATCCGGATCATGGTCACCGAGGACCCTCCGGTTCCCACCGGCGAGCCCACGCTGCGCGATCTCAGCGCCGCGCTGATCGAGGTCTACGGCACCGACTACGGCGTCCACGACCTCACCTGGATCTCCCGGTTCACCGACACCACCCGGCAGGCCACGGCGTATCGCGTCGGACGCGTGCTCGTCGCCGGCGACGCCGCCCACGTGCACTCGCCCGACGGCGGGCAGGGCCTCAACACCGGCGTGCAGGATGCGGTGAACCTGGGCTGGAAGCTGGCCCAGGTCGTCAAGCGGACATCGCCACCGGAGCTGCTCGACACCTACCAGGCCGAGCGACAGCCGGTCGCGGCCCGCGTGCTGCGCAACACGATGGCGGCCGTCGCCCTCCGGCGCCCGGATCCCCGCATGGCAGCAGTCAGCGAGATCATCTCCGAGCTGCTGAGCATGGACGAGCCGCGCCGGCGGTTCGCGGCGATGATGTCCGGGCTGGACATCCACTACATGCTCGGCGAGGGGCATCCGCTGCTCGGGCGCCGCATGCCCGATCGCGAGCTCGTCACGGCCGACGGTCCGCTCCGGGTCTTCACGCTGCTCCACGAGGCCCGCCCGGTATTGATCAACTTCGGCGCGCCCGACGGCGTCGACATCACCGGTTGGGCCGATCGGGTCCAGCTGGTCGCCGCCCGGACCGAGGGGCCGTGGGAGCTTCCGGCGCTCGGCACGGTCACTGCACCCGCAGCCGTGCTGGTCCGGCCGGACGGGCACGTGGCCTGGGTCGGAGCCGGAACCACGGACGGGCTCGCCGACGCCCTGCACACCTGGTTCGGTGCGCCGCGCGCGGCGTGACGCGCGGGCCTCGGCCAACGACCGGGGCCGGCGCATCTCAGGAGATTCACATGTTCTAGCGGTTGCCCTGAGGACGCTGAGAGCCGGAAGGTGGAGACGATGGGAATCGTGCCGAGCCAGTCTGCCCGCCGGAGCCTGGTCGTCGTGGCGGGGCCGGGACGCAGCGGCACCAGCTTGGTCACGGGCCTGATCGCCCGTCTCGGCTTCCATGTTCCGAAGCCGGAGATGCGACCGAACCCGACGAACCCCCGAGGTTTCGGAGAGCCGCTGTGGGCGCTGGCGTTCCACAAGCGGTTGATGAAATCCAGCGGCGTGAACCTCGGCGACACCCGACCGGAAGCGATCGAACTGGTCAACCGGGCAACGGCCATCGCCGCGGTCCGCGACGAACTGGTCACCTGGCTTCGCGAACAGTTCGACTCCGCCGACCGGGTGATCGTCAAGGATCCGCGCCTCGTCTGGTTCGTCGACCTGTACCGAATGGCGGCGGAGGAACTCGGCGTCGACTTCGCCGTGGTGACCATGGTTCGACACCCGGCCGAGACCATCCGCAGCGCCGACACGGCCTACGGCGGCCTGGACGTGTCGACCCGAGCAGCGGGCTGGATCAACGGCGCTCTCACGATCGAGCGGACGACACGGGCCATGCCCCGAGCCCTCGTGCGCCACGAGGACCTCCTCACCGACTGGCGTCGGGCCCTCGACGCGGCCGAGCAGGCGCTCCCGTTCCCGCTGACGTCTGCCGCGACCGACGCCGAACTCGCCGCCGCCGACGACCTGATCGACTCGTCACTGCACCGATCGCGATCAGCCTGGAGCGGCCTCGGCGTGCCGGAGCTACTGCAGCGGCCGGCCATGCGGACGTTCGAGGCGCTGACCGCGCTCGCAACGGCGAGGGACGCTTCGGGCAGCACCGGGGCATTGACCGAGCTCGACACACTCACGGCGAGTTACGAAGCGGACTACCAGGTCTTCACCGCGATCGTGCGGTCCACCATCAGCGCAGCGAGGGCGAGCGAAAGGCGCCTGGTCACCGAGGAACTGAAGAAGGCCGCGGTACCGATCCGGCCGAATCGCGCGCGGTCGCTGGCGGCGCGAGCCGTTCGGCGCCTGAAACGCCTCGGGCCGTCCGGCCGGTGACGTCCGGACACCGCCCAAGATCAACCGGAACGGCACTCTCCTGGCCGATGGGGTCAGTAACCCTGAGACCTTGCTTGGCGCGCCCGGCAGGACTCGAACCTGCAACCTCTTGATCCGTAGTCAAGTGCTCTATCCGTTGAGCTACGGGCGCATTTGCGTGCCAGCGAGCGAGTCTACCGGGTGGTACCGGTGGTCCCGACTCGGGCAGCGGAGGCTCCGGGATTCGAACCCGGGATGGGCTTTAGACCCAAACCGCATTAGCAGTGCGGCGCCATAGACCAGACTAGGCGAAGCCTCCAGGCGGCTGCCGACCGTGCACGGCCACCGGGCGGAAAGCCTACAAGGTCGGTCCCGAGCGCTCCAAAGCCGCCCGCGTCGTCAGCGGACCTCGATGAGCGGGATGAAGATCTCCTCGACGACGGCGGTGATGTCGCGGGCGGTCAACGCCTCCCGCTGCATGATCACCCGGTGCATCAGGACGGCGGGCACGACATCGGCCACGAGCGCCGTGGCGGCCCCCGGCCGGACCTCGCCGCGCTGCACGCCGCGGTTCAGCAGCTCGAGCATGGCGGCCCGGCGCGGGGCCTGGAAGCGTTCGTCGACGAGCTTCGCCAGCTCCGGGTCGCTGGCGGCCTCGCATTTGATGGCCCGCATCGCGTCGCCGGCCGGGCTGGCGATGACGTTCCCGATCGCCCGGGCGACCGCATAGAGCGCCTCGACCGTCGTGATCGAGTCGTCCAGGGACAGGGCGATGCCGCAGTCCTCGGGCGTGGGCAGGACGGTCAGCAGCGAATCCATGACAAGTTCCTGCTTGGTCGGCCAACGCCGGTAGATGCTGGCCTTGCCGGTCCGCGCCCGGGCCGCGACCCCTTCGACCGAGAACGCCGTGTAGCCGACCGCCGTCAGTTCCTCGAAGGCTGCCTGGCGGATGGCGTCCTCGAGGGCAGCGCCTCGCTTGCGTTGCGGCGAATTCACCGCAACGTCGGCGATATCCTCGACGTTCGTCACGTTGTGTCAGACCCTTCCGCCACCCTGGGTGGAGCACAAATCGGTTGCCGACCCGCTCGCACATAGTGCACGCTTGCGTTCTCTATCGACAACCATTTACTGTACCCGGTTAGTGAACGCGCCCGTGCTCTATGCGGCGAACCCGCGGCGTCGAGGTCGCAACCAGAAGAGATCGAACGGAGCCCCCGTGGCAGACATCCAGGCCCAGGCCGCACCGGCCGCCGCCTCTCGCAGCGGCGGCACGGCGCGGCGCACCGCTCACCCCGCGCTAGTCCTGCTCGTGATCGCCGGCGCCCAGATGATGGTGGTGCTCGACGGCACGATCGTGAACATCGCCCTGCCCTCGATGGGGCGGTACTTCGACAAGAGCCAGACCGACATGACGTGGGCGCTCAACGCCTACACGTTGGCCTTCGGCGGCCTGCTGCTCCTCGGCGGCCGCATGGGTGACATCTTCGGCCGCCGGCGGATGTTCGTGCTCGGGCTGGGCCTGTTCACCACCGGCAGCTTCCTGGCCGGCATCGCCGCCAACTTCCCGCTGCTGCTGGCCGGCCGGGCCGTCCAGGGCATCGGCGGCGCGATCGCCTCGCCCACCGCACTGTCACTGATCACCACCGAGTTCGAGGAGGGCGAGGCCCGGACGAAGGCCCTGGGCGTGTACGCCGCGGTCTCCGGCGCCGGCGCCGCCCTCGGGTTGCTGCTCGGCGGCATCCTCACCAACTACCTCAGCTGGCGCTGGGTCCTGTTCGTCAACGTGCCGATCGGCATCGTGTTGATGGTCGGCGCCACCCTGTACGTGCACGAGTCCGGCCGACTCAAGGGCAAGTTCGACTTCGGCGGCGCCCTGCTCTCCGTGGCCGGCATGGTGTCGACCGTCTACGGCTTCATCCACGTCGCCCACAGCGGGTGGAGCAACACCGAGACGTTCGTCGTGTTCACGGCGGCGGTCGTGCTGCTGGTCGGCTTCGTGGTCTACGAGGCGTTCGTCGTGGCCGAGCCGATGATGCCGATGCGCATCTTCGAGAACCGGAACCGCGGCGGGGCCTACCTGGTCATGTTCGTCGTCGGCGCCGCGATGTTCGGCATGTTCTACTTCATCACCTTCTTCGTCCAGGGCGTCCGCGACTTCAGTGCCCTCAAGACCGGCTTCGCGTTCCTGCCGGTGGCCTTCACGATCGGCATCGTGTCGCAGATCGTGGCCCGCATCCTCGGCCGGGTCGGGGTCAAGCCGCTGCTGATCACCGGGACGATCCTGATCACGCTCGCGCTGCTGTGGTTCTCCACCGTGAACGCCGACTCGGGCTACTTCACCAAGCTCCTGCCCGGCATGATCATGCTCGCGGTCGCCATGGGGTGCCTGTTCGTGCCACTGACATCGGCAGCGGTCGCGGGTGTCGCCAACACCGATGCCGGGCTGGCGTCCGCGTTGCTCAACGTCGGACAACAGGTCGGCGGCGCGCTCGGCCTGTCGGTCATGACGACCGTCTTCGGCACCGCCGCCCGCAACTACGCGGGCAGCCATCAGAGCACGCTGAACGCCGGGCTCGCGCAGACGACCGGCGGCGACCAGGCGCTGACCGGCGCCATCGGGCAGAAGCTGGCTTCCACCGGCAGCAACGGCCTGCAAAAGCCGGACATCGACAAGTTCGTCAGCAGCCTGCCGCCCGGGCAGCAGGCTGCCGCGCACAAGTTCTTCTACGGCCCGTACCAGGACTTCAGCCACGGCCTGCTCGCGCACGCCTCCGGGCAAGGCTTCCTCATGGGGGCCGTGTTCGGCGGGGTCGCGATCATCGCCGCGGTCTTCCTCATCAACGTGCGCAAGAGCGAGGTCGCGGACGCGCCGATGGCCGCCGCGCACTGACCCGAGGTCCAGCTCGAAGAGGAAGGGCCGTCCCGGGCAACCGGGGCGGCCCTTCGCCAGGAGAGATGGTTCGGCGGCCGGTCCCGAATCCGGGGCAGGAGCCGGTGCCCAGGCCCGCCTGCTCCGATGACCGGACGGTCGCTCGGCGCGGTTTGCACCCAAAGTCGCCGCTAAGAGATCGGTCGGGCGCGAGATTGCGGCGGTTCCGGATGCAAACCGATACCGCTATCCGGATCTCACCCCGTGGCCGGGCTCAGCACTCGATGACGTTGACCGCGAGCCCGCCGCGGGCCGTCTCCTTGTACTTGATCTTCATGTCGGCGCCGGTCTCACGCATCGTCTTGATCACCTTGTCGAGGCTGACGATGTGCCGGCCGTCGCCGCGCAGCGCGATCCGGGCCGCGTTGATCGCCTTCACCGCCGCCATCGCGTTGCGCTCGATGCATGGCACCTGGACGAGCCCGCCGACCGGGTCGCACGTCAGGCCGAGGTTGTGCTCCATCCCGATCTCGGCCGCGTTCTCCACCTGCTCCGGCGTCCCGCCGAGCACCTCGCACAGCGCCCCCGCCGCCATCGAGCAGGCCGACCCCACCTCGCCCTGGCAACCGACCTCGGCGCCCGAGATCGACGCGTTCTCCTTGTAGAGCACCCCGATCGCGCCGGCGCAGAGCAGGAAGCGCACCACGGCGTCGTCGCACGCGCCGGGGCAGAAGCGCATGTAGTAGTGCAGCACCGCCGGCAGCACGCCGGCCGCGCCGTTGGTCGGGGCCGTGACCACCCGTCCCCCGGCGGCGTTCTCCTCGTTCACGGCGAGGGCGAAGAGGTCGACCCAGTCCATGACCCGCAGCGGGTCGGTGACGAACTGCTCGGCACACAGGCGGCGGTAGAGCTCCGGGGCGCGCCGCGGCACCTTCAGCCCGCCCGGCAGCGTGCCCTCGTTCGTCCAGCCGTTCTGGACGCATTCCTGCATCACCGCCCAGATGGTGAGCAGCCCCGAACGGACCTCGTCCTCCGACCGCCAGGCCTGCTCGTTGGCCAGCATCACCCCGCTGATCGACAGGCCCGTCGCCGCGCACTGCGCCAGTAGCTCGGCGCCGGTGGTGAACGGGTACGGCAGGGGTGTGTCGTCGGCCTTGATGCGGTCGGCGCCGGCGGCCGACTCGTCCACCACGAAGCCGCCGCCCACCGAGTAGTAGGTGCGCTCGCGCAGCAAGGCGTCGCCGCCGTAGGCGAGGAACCGCATGCCGTTCGGGTGGTAGGGCAGGGACTGGCGACGGTGCAGCACGAGGTCATCGTCGGCCAGGCCGACGGAGTGCTTGCCGAGCAGCTCCAACCGCTCGTCCGCCCGTACGGCGGCCGCGCGTTCTCCCGCGGTGGCGGTGTCGACGGTCTCGGGACGCTCCCCGAGCAGGCCGAGGACGACGGCCCGGTCGCTGCCGTGGCCGTGGCCGGTGGCGCCGAGCGAGCCGAACAGCTCGGCCCGGACCCGGGTCACCTCGGGCAGGACGCCGTCATCGGCCAGCCCTTCAGCGAAGGTGCGGGCCGCCCGCATCGGACCGACCGTGTGGGACGACGACGGCCCGATACCGATGGAGAAGAGGTCGAACACGCTGATGGCCACAGACCCATGATGCGCGTTACCGGCGCGTAGCCGGTCCGGTCCGGACCCCCGCCCCGCCCGGTTGAGTGGCGCCTTACGCATTGAGTGGCGCCTTGAAAGGCGCCACTGAGCTGGAAAGGCGCCACTCAACCGGCGGCGAGGGGGGATCAGACGACGGTGAGCGTCACGTCGATGTTGCCGCGCGTGGCCTTCGAGTACGGGCAGAACTCGTGGGCCAGCTCGACGAGCTCACGGGCCTGCTCCGGCTCGACGCCCGGGATCTGGACCTTCAGCTCGACGGCGATGCCGAAGCCGCCGTCCTCGGACGGGCCGAACGAAACCTCGGCCGTCACGGTCGAGTCGGACGTGTCGACGCCCTTGGTCTTGGCCCGGTTGGCGAGTGCACCCTGGAAGCAGGCCGAGTAGCCGGCGGCGAAGAGCGTCTCCGGGTTGGCCTTGGGGTCGCCGGTGAAGCTGCCGGGCTGGGCGAGGTCGAGGTCGATCACCCCGTCGGCGCTCTTCACGTGGCCCGCGCGGCCACCCTTGGCGGAGGCGGCGGTGGTGTAGGCGACCTTGGTCAACGCGATGGTCATGGGACTCCTGTCAGCTGGGACGGTCGATCCCGACGTTATTGCCCGGTTCGACCGGAGGGATCGCTAGGGTCCAACAACTGTGAGTGGTCCCGTCATCCGCCGGTCGCCGGTCCAGGTCGCCGAGGTGACCGCAACCACGTCCCTGACCCCGCGGATGCGCCGCGTCACCGTGCGCAGCCCGGCGATGGTCGGCGTCCAGATCCGCCCGGCGCAGGACATCGAGTTGTTGCTGCGCGAGTCGTCCGGGCGGCGGGTCAAGCGGCGGTACACGATCCGGCAGGCCCGGCCGGACACCGGCGAGCTCGACCTCGACGTGCTCCTGCACGGTGACGGCCCCGGCTCCCGCTGGGGCGAGACCGCCGCCCCCGGCCAGACCGTCGAGTTCCAGGGGCCCCGCGGCAAGCTCGAACTGCGCCCGGCGGCCGCGCACCTGCTCGTCGGGGACGAGTCGGCCCTGCCGGCGATCGCCGCGATCTGCACGGCCCTCCCGGCCGGCGAGCCGGCCACCGCCGTCATCGAGGTGCAGGACGAAGGCGACGAGCTGCCGGTCGAGGGCGCCGACGTGCGCTGGGTGCATCGCGGGACGGCGGCACCGGGCGAGGCGACGCTGCTCGGCGCGGCACTGGACGGCAGCCCGGTGCCTCCGGGCGCCCGGGCGTACCTGATGGGCGAGACCCGGGCGATGGTCGCCCTCCGGGCGCTGCTCGAGGGGCGCGGCCTCGACCACGACGCGATCTTCGTCAAGGGTTACTGGAACGTCGGCCGGCCGGACCGGCTGGCCGGCCGTCCCCCGGCCTGATCAGCCACCCGAGCACCCGCTCGAGTCGACGCGCTGCAACGGCTGGCCGGCGACGAGGCTGTAGATGCCGCTCTCGGCGAGCACCGGAGTGCCAGGCACGTCGGCCCAGTGCCGGGTCACGGCCCCGGTGCCGGCGTCGACGCACCAGAGCTCTCCGCCGAGGCCGCCGGCGTCCCGGATCAGCAGGTGCCGCCGGCCGATTTGAGCAAGGACGGCCCCCGGGCCGATGTGCTGTTCGAGCGGGCTGCGCACCTGCACCCGGAGCGTTCGCGGATCGAGCCGCTCGATCACCGCGTGCCGGCGGCCGAACCCGACCGCCCAGATCCGCCCGCTCGTGACCGCGAACTCGCCCTTGCCGAACGGGGCCGCCGCCCGCGCTTGCGGCGTCCGCGCACCCGGTCGCTGGGCGACGAGGGCACCGGTCGCGGAGCCGTAGCGCAGGACCAGCAGCCGGTGCCGGCTCGGGTCGGCCGCGATCACCTGGCCGGGACGGATGGTCAGAGCCGGCGGGGGCACGTCCTCCGTCTGGCTGATCGAGAGGATGCGCGCCGGCGTGCTCAGGTAGAGGCGGCCGTCCAGCACCGCCGCATCGTCGAGCGGGCCGCGGTCGTCCTCGGCCCCGGTCTGCATGAGCGTGCCGGTGTCGAACCACGACACGTTGAGGGCCGTGTCGTGCGACCGGATCACCCAGAGCCGCTGGTGATCAGGATCGGCGAGGATGCGGTACTCGGTCTCGGGCAGGTCGCCGACGGCCGGTCGCAGGACGGACCGCGCCCCGGTGTTGAGGTCGATCGTGATGACGGCCCCGCCGTCGATCGCGTAGGCGGTGTCGCCGACCGTGGTGGCGACGACATCCCCCGACGTCACCGCGACCGGCGGCGCCGGCGGAAGGGTCGGCCGGGGCCGGGACGACGAGGCAGCCGGATGCGGCACCGACCCGGTCCGCGTGGCCACGACCGCGACAACCGCGGCCGCCACGAGCACGACAGCGCCGATCAGGAGCTGCCGGCGGGGCCGCGGCGGACGGGTATCGAGCAGTTCCTCCCCGTCCGCGGCCATCGCGGTCGTCCTACAGGATCGGTTCGGGGTGGTAGTCGGCCGCTTCCGGCGCCGCGGCGAGGACGGCGTCCACGGCCGCCACGACCGCGGCCACCTGCTCGCGCGCGGCCCCGGTGAACGACAGCGGCTCGGCCAGCAGCGCGTTCAACTCGCCGGCACCGAGCCCGAGCCGGGAGTCGGCGGCCAGCCGGGCGAAGAGGTCGTTGCGCTCGGTCCCCTTCTCGCGCATCTCGAGCGCGACCGCCACGGCGTTCTCCTTGATCGCCTCGTGCGCAGCCTCGCGCCCCATGCCCGCGCGCACCGCGGCCATCAGCACCTTGGTGGTGGCGAGGAACGGCAGGTAGCGGTCGAGCTCCCGCTCGATGACGGCCGGGAAGGCACCGAACTCGTCCAGCACGGTCAGCAGGGTCTCCAGCAGCCCGTCCAGCGCGAAGAAGGCATCGGGGAGCGCGACCCGCCGGACGACCGAGCAGGCGACGTCACCCTCGTTCCACTGGTCGCCGGCGAGCTCGCCGGTCATCGACGCGTAGCCGCGCAGGATCACCGCGAAGCCGTTGATCCGCTCGGCCGAGCGGGTGTTCATCTTGTGCGGCATCGCCGACGAGCCGACCTGGCCCGGCTTGAAGCCCTCGGTCACCAGCTCGTTGCCGGCCATCAGCCGGATCGTCTTGGCCAGCGAGGACGGTGCGGCCGCGAGCTGGACGAGGCTCGACACGACGTCCCAGTCGAGCGAGCGCGGGTAGACCTGCCCGACGCTGGTCAGTACCCGCTCGAAACCGAGATGGGTCGCGACCTTCGTCTCCAGCTCGGCCAGCTTGGCGGGGTCGCCGCCGAGCAGGTCGAGCATGTCCTGCGCGGTGCCGACCGGGCCCTTGATGCCGCGCAGCGGGTAGCGGGCGATGAGGTCGTCGAGACGGGCCGACGCGACGAGCAACTCATCGGCGGCGGTGGCGAAGCGCTTACCCAGCGTGGTGGCCTGAGCGGCGACGTTGTGCGAGCGGCCGGCCAGCACCAGCGCGTCATACTCGGCCGCGCGGCGGGCCAGGCGGGCCAGGACGGCCAGCACCTTCGTCCGGATCAGCCGCAGGGAGGTCAGCACCTGCAGCTGCTCGACGTTCTCGGTGAGGTCCCGGCTGGTCATGCCCTTGTGGATCTGCTCGTAACCGGCGAGCGCGGCGAACTCCTCGATGCGCGCCTTCACGTCATGCCGCGTGACCCGCTCGCGGGCCGCGATCGAGTCGAGATCGACCGCGTCGGTCCCCCGGTCGATGACAGCCTGATAGGCCTCGAGCGCGCCGGCCGGCACCTCCACCCCGAGCTCGGCCTGGGCCCGCAGCACGGCCAGCCACAGACGCCGTTCGAGCACGACCTTGTGGGCGGGTGACCAGACGGTCGCCATGTCGGTCGACGCGTAGCGACCGGCGAGGACGTTGGGGATAGCGGGTTTCACCGCGCCATTGTCCCGCCGGTGGTCCGCAGCCGCGCATCCTGGGCCAGCTGACGCAGCTGCGCCAGTGCGCCGGCCGGTGCGCCGGGGCCGATCTGCGTCGTCACGGCGTACTGCGCGACCACCGCGCCGTAGAAGACGATGCCGTCGGACGTACCGCGGTCGGCCAGGTCGCCGGACTCCGGGGCGGCGATCCGGACGAGGAGTTCGGACCGGCCCACCGTCGCGTTGACCTGGCGGAACCACAGGGTGCCGGCCCATGGGTTGGTGAGCAGCCGGACGGTGGTGCTGGACGTGATCCGGGCGGCCGGGAAGGCGTCCTGGATCGCGTGCTCCACCTCGTTCGGGACCTCGACGGTCGAGAAGCAGGAGAGATTGACCGGGCACGCCCCCGGGTTCTGGAGGTTGCGCCGCGGCAGGGCGGGCACGACGGTCGTCGCGCCGCCGGAGGCGGTGATCGTCACCGAGCTCGGCGCCAGCACGACCGGCGTCGTCGGCGCGTGCGTGGGGCCGATGAGTCCCAGCGCCGTGGGGGTGGGGGACGGGGTGGGCCTCGAAGTCGGGTCCTTCTTCGACAGCGCCCGGCCGACGAGCAGCACCCCGACGAGCAGCCCGGCGGCGACGGCGAGGTCCAGCCGCAGCCGCCGGGTCCGGCCCCGGTGGGGGTCGCGTTCGGGCTCAAGCAGTTCCTCCTCGCCCGGGCCGATGTCGAAGCTCATCGGCCGACGACCAGCCGCGGGTCGCGTGCCAGCTCGTTCACCTGGGCGCGGGTCGGGGCCACCGCCGCCGGCGCGCTGATCCGCACGTCCACCACGAACCGCCCGACCCGCTGGCGGCCGCGCACGACGATCTGGTTCGCGTCGGCCCGCGGATCGGCGGCGTCGGCCAGCACGTCGCCGCTGCGCTGGACGAGGACGGTGATGGCGGCCGGGGCGTCGCGCCCCTCGTAGAGCCGCGAGTAGAGGCGGCCGGGGTCGCGCCCTGCGCTCGAGCGCAGCCATTCGGAGGCGGCGTAATGCGTCGCGACCTGGGGCAGCAACGTGCGGACCGCGGCCACGAAGGCCCGCGGCATCGTGTGGCTCGTGCGGCAGACCGTCCCCCCGGCGGGGGCCGGGCAGTTGAGCTGCCGGACCGCGACCGGGGACGCCGGCAGCCCGGTCGGCGCCGGCGGGGGCGCCGTCCGGGCCGAGGTCCTCCCACCGTCCGGACGGTGGAGGAGCATGGCGGCGATGACCGCAACGGCGAGCAGGGCGAGCAGGGCCGGCTCGAGCGCGGATCCGCCGCGGACGGCGAGCTCCTCCTCCACACCCTCGTCAGGTGCGGCGTCGAGCGCGTCGGCTCCGGCCACGACGCCAGGGTAGGCCCGCGGGGTCAAACACCGATCTCGCCGCGGATCGCGCGCAGCGCGATGTCGGTGCGGAACTGGCCGTCGGGCAGGCTGACGCGGTCGACGAGCGCGTAGGCGCGGTCGCGCGCCGCGGCGAGCGTCTCGCCGACCGCGGTCACGGACAGCACCCGCCCGCCGGCCGACACCACGGCGCCGTCGTCGCGCCGCCGGGTGCCGGCATGGATGACGCCCGGCTGGTCGGCGCCGGTGATGACGTCGCCGGTCCGGGGCGTGCCCGGGTAGCCGGCTGCCGCGACCACGACGGTGACCGCTGAGCCGGCCCGCCACCGCAGCGGTGGGTGCTCGGCCAGGGTCCCGGTGGCCGCGGCGTGCAGCAGCCCGCCCAGCGGCGTCTCGAGCAGGGCCAGCACGACCTGGGTCTCCGGGTCACCGAAGCGGGCGTTGAACTCGACGACCCGGGGGCCGCGGGCCGTCAACGCCAGGCCCACGTACAGCAGCCCCCCGAACGGCGTGCCCCGCCGGGCCAGCTCGTCGATGGTGGGCTGTGCGACGGTGCGCACCACGTCGTCGACCAGCCCGTCGGGCAGCCAGGGCAACGGGGCGTAGGCGCCCATCCCGCCGGTGTTCGGGCCGGTGTCGCCGTCGCCGATCCGCTTGAAGTCCTGGGCCGGGACGAGGGGCACGACGGTCGTGCCGTCGGTGACGCAGAACAGTGACACCTCCGGGCCGTCCAGGTACTCCTCGATGACCACCCGCCCGCAGGCGGCGGCGTGCGCGCGGGCGCCCGAGCGATCGTCGGTGACCACGACCCCCTTGCCCGCGGCCAGGCCGTCGTCCTTGACGACGTACGGGGCGCCGAACTCGTCCAGCGCGGCGGCCGCCTGCTCGGCCGTCGAGCAGACGCGGGCGCGCGCGGTGGGGACTCCGGCGGCCGCCATCACGTCCTTGGCGAACGCCTTGCTGCCCTCGAGCTGCGCCGCCTCGCGGGACGGGCCGAAGCAGGCGATGCCGGCCGCGCGCACGGCGTCGGCCACGCCGGCGACGAGTGGGGCCTCGGGACCGATGACCACCAGGTCGGCGCCGACCTCGGTGGCGAGCGCCGCGACGGCGGCCGGGTCGGCGGCGTCCACCCCGCGCTGCTCGGCGACCGCGGCAGTGCCGGCGTTGCCCGGCGCGCAGACCAGCGCGGTGACGCCGGGGTCAGCGGCCAGGGCGAGGCAGAGGGCGTGCTCGCGGGCACCGGAACCGATCACGAGGACGCGCACGCGGCGAGCCTAGCGACCCCCGCGCCCGGCGTTCTTCGGCGCCGTTCGACCGAGAGCCGTCGCGACGAGCCGCACCTCAGCGGAACGGGGCGCTGGCGTGGCTTCCGCAGTAGTACCGGCCGTTGATCGGGTTCCCCAACGTCAGCCCGACGGTGTACCCGACCCCGGTCTCCTGCGGCAGCGCCTCACCGGCCGGCCCGCCGGGCAGGCGGTAGGTCGCGACGCCGTCCGCATTCGTCGTCGCGTAGCCGACCTGGTCGTCGACCTGGCCGGCCTTGCCGACGAGCTTCGTCGGCCCCGAGAACGTGATCGAGAACGCGAGCCGGAACTTCGCCAGGGGCTTGCCGTCGCCGGTCAGCCGGGCCCGCAACGTGACCGGGGACGTCTGCGCGGCCAGGTGGACCGGCGCCACGTCGATCGCGGTGTGGACGCAGTCGGCGTTGCGCTTCGACCCGCTGCACCCGCCGACGGCGAGCGCGCTCACCAGGAGCGCGCTCGCCGCCGCCGCTCGCGCGGCCTTCATGTTTCCCAGGGTCACTCCATCAGCATCCATCGACGTTGTAGTCGAAGGAATGCCCGAACGGTGACATGTACGCACTGAGCACGTTCACCAACACATCCGGCAACTCGTCGTTGTAGTCGATGAAGTTGAACGTCTGCGGTCCGTCGCTGCCGTTCAACGTCACCCCGTTCGCCGACTTGCCGGCCGGCTCCGGGTTCTGGGTCACGTTGAAGCAGACCAGTCCGACGAAGCTGACGGTGAAGATGTCCGCCGGCCCGTTCATGTCGTACTTGTGGAACACGAAGCTGTCGATGTGGCTCGGCAGCGAGTACTCGAACAGGGTGTGGTCGTCGCCGATCGGGTCGTTGACCCGGATCTTCACGTACACATCCGGGTTGACGTCCACGTCGAACATGTTCATCGAGAACGTCCCGTAGTCACCGGTGACGCCGGGGAAGAGCAACCCGACCTCGGCCGGGAGTCCGAACGGTGCGGTGCCCGGCTGAAGCAGCATCGAGTGCAGGTTCTCGATGTCGAGTTCGATGTCGCCGATGTGGCTCGGGCGCATCCCGTAGTGACCCTCGACGTACCCCTGGGTGGCCAGGAAGTCGAAGATCTGCTGGGAGAAGTTCTGGTTCGGGATGTCCCCGACCTGGATGTTCAGGCCGAGCTGGAACGAGTCCGTCGACGGCACCGACGTCAGGTTCAGGTGGTAGCTCGACGGGTTCAGCCGGACCTTGGTGTCACCACCGAGGTTGGTGAACCGGAAGAACGCCCCGTCGGTGCCCACACTGGCCGGGCCGACGTTCTGGCTCAGCTGCGCGTCGACCTGGACGAGACCGTCGAGCGTGTTCGCCGGTGACGTGTAGGTGAACTCCGGAGCGTTCACGCCGTCGCCGGTGTCGGCCGACCCGACGTCCATGTGCATCTCACCGGGGATGTCGGTGAAGTCGACCAGCGCCGAGCCGGGCGAGCCGAGCAGCGTCGCGGTCGCCTGCACCCGCAGGTCGCCGATGCCGCCCGGATCGATGACGTCGACGTGGTTCTGCGACCCGAACTGTCCGGTCACCGACACCGACTTCGGCAGGTTGCTCGCGATCAACTGTCCGCGAACCTGTCCGAGGCTGGTGGTGGTGTCGGCGTCGGCGTCGACCTGCAGGTGGCCGAGCCCGGCCGACGCCGAGTACCCGGCCCGGAACTTCGTCGGGTCGGCCGGGTCGGCGCCGAACGGGCCCACGTTCAGGTCCAACACCGAGGGCAGGCCGGAGATCGTGGCCAGCGCCCGCACCCGTGGCAAGGTGCTGCCGAGCAGGCCGTCCAGCTCCGCGAAGACCTTGAGCGTGCCGGTCGGGTGCAGCCCGACGAGGTTCACCGTTCCCGCCGACGTGTCGATGTCGACCTTGGTCGGCAGGCCGGGCAGGACGACGTTGGCGACCGCGCCGAAGCAGGACGAGAACACCGAGCAGAACAGGCTGCTGTCGTTCGCGCAGCCGGCGCCGCCGCTGCACGCGGCTGCCCGGACCCCGACGCCCTGCGAGTACAGCGGGGCACCGAGCCCGGCGAGCGCTTTCACCTTGCCGACCGCCGCTGTCAGGCGCAGCGCCGCGGACTGGTCGGAGTGGTACACGATGTGACTGTTCGACAGGTCGATGTGCACGGCGTTCGGCGTCGTGATCGTGCCCCCGGCCGAGAACCGGGTGTCCCGGGCGCCGTTGGCGGCCAGGACGACGTCGGCGTCGAGCCCGACCGTCGCCGCCCCCATGTCGAGGTCGAACGTCTGGTCACCCGAGGCGTTCTTGCCGTAGGAGACGGCGGACAGGTCGGTGATGCGCGCGCCGCCGTCGATGTTCCCGGACAGCTGGTCGTAGTGGGCGGCCAGGTAGTGCGCGAGATCCGGCACCGTCGCCCCGCTGTGGTTCGTCACGGCGAAGGTCGCCGAGCCCAACGGGCCGGACAGCGCGTGGAACCCGAACGAGCCGGCCCCGAAGTCCGCGGTGAAGTGGCCGGGGATGCCGGTGGCCTGGGCGAACGCCGACCAGGTCCGGCCGCCGTGCGGCACGTGCGCGAGCACGGTGATCGCGTCGATCGCGCTCGACATGGTCGCCTCGGCGTGACTCGTCGACAGGTTCACCAGGTAGTCCATCTTCGCCGGGACGTGCTGCAGGCTCGCCTGCAGGTAGCCCGAGGACGCGTTGGTGACGGTGGCCGAGATCAGGTCGATGGGCGCCGAGTTGTCGACGGTGACGTGACTGACCGTGCCGAGGCTGCCGGTGAGGTGGAAGTCGGCCGGCAGGCCGGCCACGGCCGCGTTCGCCCGCAGTAGCGGGAACGTCGGGTCGGTCGTCGTCGCGTTGACGTCGACGCTGAGGGCACCGAGCGGCGCCGAGCCGTGGTACTGCGCGTCGAGCGAGGTCGGGTCGCCGGTACCCAAGGTGAACGGCCCGGCGGTGAAGTCGAGCGAGGACGGCAGTCCCGAGAGCGTCGCCCGCGCGGACACGTCGGGCAGCGCGTCGATCAGCCCGATGAGCCGCACGTACAGCACCAGCGTCGAGATCGGCGGCTGGTAACCGGTGAAGGCGACCGTGCCTGCATTCGAGTCGACGGTCACCGTGGTCGGCAGGCCGGTCAGGTTGATGTTCGCGACGGCGCCGACGCACTTCGTCGTCGAGAGGCAGAACGGCGTGCTGTCCTGCGCGCACCCGGGGCCGACCGCGCAGGACTTCGCGACGGCGGCGATGCCGTTCGCGGGCAGCGGCGCCCCAAGGCCGGCCAGCGCCTTGACCTTGCCGACCCGGATGCCGAGCTCGATGCCGACGTGCTTGTCGGTCGTGTACGTGATCTTGCCGTCGGCCATCGTGATGTTCAGCTTCGACGGCAGCCCGGTGATCGAGCCGAGGGCCGAGAGCGCGGTGTCGGCCACGCCGTCGGCCTTGAGCAGGATGTTCGCGTCGAGCTGCAGCGGGTTGCCGCCCTCGTCAGCCTGCAGGGTCAGCTTCTGCCCGGCGGCGCTGCGCTGGTAGCCGACCTCGGTGAGGTTGATGATCGCCGCGCTGGCGTCGAGGTCACCGGTGACCTCGTTGTAGTGCACGGCCAGGTGGGCCGGGCTGGTCGGCTCGACCGGGTTCGGGTGGTTGCTGACGGTCAGGCTCGCCCGGCCGAGTGGCCCGCTGAGGGCGTGGAAGTCGTAGTTGCCGTCGGCGAAGTCCACGGTGAAGCTCGCCGGCACGCTGTCGAGCTCGCCGGTCGCGGTCCACTCGTCGCCGGCGAACGGGAAGCGCGCGGCGGCCTCGATCCGGCCGATCGGGCCGGACGAGTTGCCCTCGACGTGCTTGTTCTCGAAGTCGACGACGACGTCGAGGATCGTCGGTATGTCGTGCACCGCGACCGACAGGTACTCGTCGGCCTGGGCGGCGACGGTCTCGATGCCCGTCGGGCTGACGAACAGCTCGGCCAGCGGGATGCCGGACGACGCCTCGTAGCGGACGTGCGGGGCCGACCCGAGATCCCAGTTCGCGTGCACGCTCTGCGGCAGCTCGGTGAGGTGCCCGAGGATGCTCGGCCCGTTCGTCGTGTTGACGTAGGCGGCCCGGATGTCGTGGATGACCGAGCTCGCGTGGTAGTCGGCCGTCCGGTTCGCCGGGTTGAGGTCGATCGACATCTGCACCGGCAGGTTGGACACGTCGGCCCGGATCTTGGTGGTGCCGTCGATGATCGCGGCCGCGGTGAGCGGCTGCCCGGCCGGGAAGAACGTCGTGTTCACCCGGAGGTGGTCGTCGAACCACGCGTCCAGCGCCTGGAAGCCCGAGATGCGGGCGTCGACGCCGAAGGCCTTGCCGTTGCCGATGTAGGTGGCGTGGTCGCCGGGCAGCGGGGCGTAGTCGCCGAGCTTGAACGAGGCCTGCAGGCTGGCCGAGCCCAGCGCCGGGTTGGCGTCGATCTGGACGTGCTTCGCGGCCTGGTCGATGAGGCCGGTGACCGTGGTCGGCAGCGCGGTGAGCGCCCCCCGGACGACGATCGGGCCGGTGGCGCCGGAGATCGCCGATGACTGGTCGTAGAAGCCGAGCCCGAGCGACTGCAGCGAGCTCGAGGCCGTGTAGCTCAGCGTCGTCTGGTCGCCGCCGGTGTTGATGCCGAGGTCGATGCTGGCCGGCACGGCGTGCGCGGTTGCCTGCAGCGCGTGTTGCAGGGTCGCACCCGAGTACTGGTAGTTCGCGAACAGGACGTCGTCGATGGTGTCCGACGCCCGGTAGGTGACCGTCGTCGACCCGCCGCTGGTCGGCCGGTGCAGCGTGGCCGTCACCGTGTTCGGCAGCGTGTCGATCTTGAGCTCGGTGTACTGGTCGTCGGCCGGGCTGGCGTGCGTCCGGTTGCTGAAGATCAGCGCGTCAAGCTGGCTGCGGTTGCTCACCAGCGCGTCGACGGTGTCGGTCTCGGTCGTCGGGTCGATGAGCGCGTGCGCGCTGAACTTGAACGGCACCGGGCTGAACCGGGCCGATGCGACGGTCGGGTCGAAGGCGGTGCCGGCCGAGTCCTGCGTGATCGAGGAGATGCCGGCCGTGATGGCCAGCGCCGAGGCCGGGCCGCCGTTGTACATCTCGGCGTGCACGTCGTAGATGCCCTGGAGGATCTCGCCCGGGTTGAACGTGAAGATGCCGAGCGTCCCCTTGCTCAGCCCGGTGCCGCGGCGGAAGCCGTCGAAGCCGACCGAGAGGCGGTGGTAGCCCGGGATGTCGTAGACGGCCCAGACGTGCGCCGGCAGCGGCTGCGAGGTCGGGACCTCACTCGTCGGCAGGCGCAGCGAGAGCAGGCCGAGGCCCACGTTCACCATGGAGATGATCGCCTGGATGTCGGCCTGCACCTGCTGCTCGAGCGAGGCGATGAGGTTCTGCAGGTTCAGCTTCTGCGCGAGCGCGTCGGGGTGCTTGAGCAGGTACAGCGGGTCCAGCAGCAGCTTGACGAGGTCGGTCAGCGACTGCTTCGCGGCCGCCAGCGCACCCTGGTCGCTGAGCAGGGTCTTCGATGCGGTCACGATGCTGTCGAGGCTCACCGCCGGCACGAGGTCGGCGAGCACGTCGGGTGTGCGGTCGGGCGACCCGGCGGTGCCGTTGCCGGTCACGTTGAGCAGCGCCGGGACGCCGAGGGGCAGGGTCGTGCTGCAGGACACCGGCTTGGTCACCGACTCCGAGCAGAGCCGGTAGGTGATCTGCGGGATGCCGTTCGGCAGCTTCTGCAGCAGGGCCAGCGCGTCGACCGGCAGGCTCGGCGGCAGGTTGCCGCTGAGCAGGGCGTCGGTGAGCTGCTGCAGGGTGGCGGGCGCAGCGGGGTCGACGAACTGGGCCGAGGCGACCTGGGGCTGCAGCTTGTTCGCGTCGAGGGCAGGGTGGCCGCCGGTCACGTACGGGCCGGCCGCGCCCATGGTGTCCAGGGCGTCGGCCGCGGTCTGGTCGACGAGCGTCTGGCCCGGCGTGGTGGCGAGCGTGATCGACGACGGGGTCACCGGCAGGTTCTGCGGCACGGCCGCCTCGGGCACCGTGGGCGCGTCGTCCGGGCCGGGGTCGAGCGCCGGCAGCGGGGCGATCGGGGTGAGCGCCGGGGAGCCGGTGGTGGCCGGGCGGGCACTGCCGTCGGGTCCGGGATCGACCGAGGAGAGCGGGGTCAGCGGTGCCGGCCGGTGGCTGACCGCGGGAGCGTTGGCGTGCGGCGCTGCGGCCGGTGCGGCGAGCGGACGGGCCGCCGGCGCGCTCGCCTGGGCGGGCTGCGCGGTCGCCAGCGCGCCGACGAGGGCGGCGACGACACCGAGCGCCGCGAACCGGGCGGCGTGCGTGCGGGTCCGACGAGCGGTCGTGCGAGTTCCGGGCATGCTTCCCCCCACCCCAGGCGTCTCCAATGACGCTTCGTGATGCCTCGGTCACGCTTCGTCGACCGATGCCGGGGGGATATTGCTGAGGCGGTTCTCACCTCGCAACACGACGTGAGGTGCGCGCGGGGCGCGATATCCGGACAAATATTATGTTTCCCGGCGAACGTCGCAGCGGAAGTGCCCGATCGGGCACGAATGGGCCGGGATCGGGGCACGGAAGGTCCGGTTTGCCGCCGGCGATCAGGACGTGCGGACCGCGGTCATCCCGCTCAGCGTCGGCACCCGCACATCCCGACCCCACAGCGCCGGTGTCGCGAAGTGGCTCACCGCGCCGACCGCGATGTGGGCCCGGGTGGCACCGGTCGCCGGGTCGAGGGCGTAGAGGACCCCGGCGGTGCGGTCCAGCGACCAGACCCGGCCGCCGCCGACCACCGGCGAATTCGTGATGTTGCGCGCCGCGTGCCACAGCAGGTGCATGCGGCCGGTGCTGTCGATGCGCACGGCCCGGATGCCGTCGGTGCACGGGACGAACACGACGCTGCCGCGGACGGCCGCGGCGCCGAACGACGTGCACAGCGACCGCTTGCTCACCTGGCCGCCGATGTGCCCGAGCTTGGACCGGCGCAGGACGTAGGCCGTGCCCGACTTACCGGCACTGAAGATCCACGACGTCCCGACCAGCGCCGGGCCCTGCGAGCCGAGGTCGAGATCGCCCTGGTTGTCGGTGGCCCAGCTCGTGGGCGAGAAGTAGTCGCGCAGCCCCAGCGCGGGTGACAGCTTGAGGATCGAGTCGCTGTGGTCGTAGGCGTCGCCGGGTCCGGCCGCGCCGTTGCCGACCGCCGCGTAGAGGCTGGTGGAGTCGGCGCTGAGGCCGGGCGGCGTCCAGATGCCGGCCTCGCGCCGGGTGGGGACGGTGTAGGAGAACGGGGAGCCGGTGCCCTTCAGCGAGAAGGTGATGACCCGTCCCTTGTACGCGCCGCAGTCGCCGGCGAGCCCGCCGAACGGCACGTAGACCCGCGAGCCGTAGGCCATCAGCGCGCCGCGTTCCTGCATCACCCGGCGGTCGACCCCGGCGAGGTCGAGGCTGCGGTGGAAGGCGATCGAGCCGGTCGACAGGTGCAGCGCGTAGAGCTGGTGCGTCGGCGGGTTGCCGCTGAACTCCGGGGCGACGTAGACGTAGCCGGTGGCCGGCGCGTACACGGGCGTGCCGGTGATGCCGAGGGGGTCGATGTTGCCGCACGGCCGCTGGGACGCCGGGGACGGCGGGCCCAGGTGACGCTTCCACACCTGCCGGTAGGACGAGTCGAACGCGTAGACGGTGTTGTTCTCGGTGGCGACGATCGTCCTGCCCTTGATCACGATCGGCGACGCGAAGACCTGACCGTCGAGCGCCAGCTTCTTCACGATCCGCGGCGCGCCCTGCACCGTCGGCATGGTGTAGGACGTGCCGTGCCGGTAGTAGCCGCTGCCGTAGGTGGGCCAGTCGGCGTAGGCGACCGCCTGCGCCCGGGTGGGGGCGGACCCGGTGGGCGCGGACCCGGTGGGGGCGGCCGACGAGACCGAGCTCGCGGTCGTGCAGGCCAGCAGGGCGGCCGCCGGGACGGCGAGCAGGGCGTGGGGGCGCATGAACGAATTGTGCGCGCCCGGGCCCGCCGAGTAACCGCCCTCAGTCGAGCAGATCGCGAACCGCGATCGTCTCCTCCCGGCCCGGCCCGACCCCGATCGCCGAGATCGGCGCCTTGATCATCTTCTCGAGGGCGTCGACGTACTCGCGGGCGGCCTGCGGGAGGTCGTCCAGGGTGCGGGCCGCGGAGATGTCCTCCGTCCAACCCGGGAAGGTCTCGTAGACCGGCACCGCCCGCGCGAACTCGGCCTGGTTCATCGGCAACTCGTCATAGCGCTTGCCGTCGATCTCGTAGGCGACGCAGACCGGGACCTCGGGCAGGCCGGTCAGCACGTCGAGCTTGGTGAGGACGAAATCGGTGACCCCGTTGATCCGGGTGGCGTAGCGGCCGATCACCGCGTCGAACCACCCGCACCGGCGCGGGCGCCCGGTGGTGGTGCCGAACTCGGCGCCGTTGTTGCGCAGCAGCTCGCCGTTGGCGTCCAGGAGCTCGGTCGGGAACGGACCCTCCCCGACCCGCGTCGTGTACGCCTTGATCACCGCGATGACCCGGTTGATGCGGGTGGGCGGGATACCGCTGCCGGTGCACGCACCGCCTGCGGTCGCGTTCGACGACGTGACGAACGGGTAGGTGCCGTGGTCGACGTCCAGCAGGGTGGCCTGGCCGGCCTCGAGGACGACCGTCTCGCCGCGGTCGAGCATCTGCTCGAGCAGCAGCGAGGTGTCGGTGACCATCGGGCGGAGCCGCTCGGCGAACGACGACAGCTCGTCGACCACGGCGTCGACGTCGAACGCCTTGCGGTTGTAGATCTTGACCAGCACCTGGTTCTTGAGGTTCAGGGCGCCGGTGACCTTCGCGTGCAGGACGTCGCGGTCGAAGAGGTCCTGCACCCGGATACCGATGCGCGACATCTTGTCGGCGTAGGTGGGGCCGATGCCGCGACCGGTCGTCCCGATCTTGGACTTGCCGAGGAAGCGCTCGGTCACCTGGTCGAGGGTCCGGTTGTAGGGGGCGATGACGTGCGCCGAACCGCTGACCACGAGCGCGGACGTGTCGACGCCGCGCGCCTCGAGCCCGTCGATCTCCTGGAACAGGACGCCGAGGTCGATGACGACACCGTTGCCGATGACCGGCGTGCACCCCGGCGTCAGGATGCCGGACGGCAGCAAATGCAGCGCGTACTTCTGCTTCTGCTCCCCCGAGCCGATGACGATGGTGTGCCCGGCGTTGTTGCCGCCGTTGAACTTGACGACGGCGTCGACCCGGCTGCCGAGCAGATCGGTCGCCTTGCCCTTGCCCTCGTCACCCCACTGGGCGCCGACGAGCACGACTGCGGGCATGGGCAGTGCCTCCCTAGCAACGGTTGCCGGTTCCGGCCGCAGAAAGGCTAGCAACCGGGGCCCGGCAGCAGCCCGGTCCGGCCGGACGATCAGCTTTTCCTGTCCGGGCGTCGCTGCCCGTCCGCGCCCGCACCCGGACGATCACCGGATCAACCAGCGGGCCACCCAGAACGCTCGCGCGGGGACGAAGGCGGGTTCAACCGACCAATGCCTCGACGCTCGCCGGAGGTGCGCCCGGGGGGTTTTCAGCCGGGGCCGGGGAAGGAATAGTGACCGCCATGACGGACCGGATGCAGACCAAGATCCTGCTGGACGAGCCGGAGCAGCCCACCCAGTGGTACAACCTGCTGGCCGACCTCCCGACCGCGCCGCCGCCGGTCCTGCACCCGGGCACGCTGCAGCCGGTCGGGCCGGACGACCTCGCGCCGCTGTTCCCGATGGAGCTCATCGGGCAGGAGGTGACGACCGACCGCTACGTCGACATTCCGGGCGCCGTGCTGGACGTCTACCGGCTGTGGCGGCCGTCGCCGCTGTTCCGGGCGCACCGGCTGGAGAAGGCGCTCGGCACGCCGGCCCGGATCTATTACAAGTACGAGGGCGTCTCGCCGGCCGGCTCGCACAAGCCGAACACCGCCGTGCCGCAGGCGTACTACAACAAGCAGGCCGGCATCCGCAGGCTGACCACCGAGACCGGCGCCGGGCAGTGGGGCACGGCGCTCGCGTTCGCGTGCGCGCAGTACGGGCTCGACTGCGAGATCTGGCAGGTGCGCGCCTCCTACGACCAGAAGCCGTACCGCAAGATCATGATCGAGACGTTCGGCGGGGTGATCCACCCCTCGCCGTCGACGCTCACCGAGGCCGGGCGGGCGGTCCTCGCCGCCGACCCGGACTCCACCGGCTCGCTCGGCATCGCGATCAGCGAGGCGGTCGAGGTCGCCGCGCAGCACGCCGACACCAACTACGCGTTGGGCAGCGTGCTCAACCACGTCCTGCTGCACCAGACGGTCATCGGCGAGGAGGCGCTGCTGCAGCTCGCGAAGGTCGGCGAGACGCCGGACGTCATCGTCGGCTGCACCGGGGGCGGCTCGAACTTCGGCGGGCTGACCTTCCCGTTCCTGCGCGAGAAGCTGGCCGGACGCATGGCCCCGGTGATCCGGGCGGTCGAGCCGGCCGCCTGCCCGTCCCTGACCCGCGGCGTGTACGCCTACGACTTCGGCGACACCGCGGGCATGACGCCGCTGATGAAGATGCACACGCTCGGTCGCGACTTCATCCCCGACCCGATCCACGCCGGTGGCCTGCGCTACCACGGGATGAGCCCGCTGATCAGCCACCTGAAGGAGGAGGGGCTGATCGAGGCGATCGCGAAGCCGCAGAGCGAGTGCTTCGCGGCCGGGGTGCAGTTCGCGCGCACGGAGGGCATCGTGCCGGCGCCGGAACCGACGCATGCGGTCGCGGCAGCGATCGAGGAAGCCCTGCGTTGCAAGCAGACCGGTGAGGAGAAGGTCATCCTCACCGCGCTCTGCGGGCACGGCCACCTGGACCTCGCCGCGTACGACGCGTACCTGTCCGGCACGATGGTCGACCAGGCGCTGGACTCCGACGCCATCGACGCCGCGATCGCCCGGCTGCCGTCCGTCCCGGTCTGAGCACGGTGCGGCCGGCGCTGACGATCGACGGGCGGGCGCTGGAGCGCGGCGAGCTCTGGGCCGCCGCCGGCGCGGTGGCCGACGAGGTGCATGGCGCCGGGCGGGTGGCCGTCGACGCCACGGCGTCGCTGGAGACGGTCGTCGCCGTGCTCGGCTGCCTGCTGGCCGGGGCCGTGGCGGTGCCGGTGCCGCCGGATGCCGGGCCCCGGGAACGCGCGCACATCCTGGGGGACTCGGGCGCCGCACTGTGCCCGCCGGTGGATGTCGGCGCCCGCTCGTCCGGGTCGTGGACGCTGCCCGACGACGGGCCGGCGCTGCTGATGTACACGTCCGGCACGACCGGGCCGCCCAAGGGAGCCGTGCTCTCGCATCGCGCGATCAACGCCTGCCTGGACGGGCTGGCGGCGGCGTGGGAGTGGACGGCCGACGACGTGCTCGTCCACGGACTGCCGCTGTTCCACGTCCACGGGCTGGTGCTCGGCGTGCTGGGCGCGCTGCGGGCGGGATCGCCGCTCGTGCACACCGGGCGCCCGACGCCGGCCGCGTACGCCGCCGCGGGCGGCACGCTGTACTTCGGCGTCCCGACCGTGTGGGGACGGGTCGCCCGGGACGCCGCCTGCGCGTCGGCGTTGCGTCCGGCCCGGCTGCTGGTGTCGGGCAGTGCCGGGCTGCCGGCGCCGGTGTTCGACGCGCTGGCCGCCGCCTGCGGGCAGGGGCCGGTCGAGCGGTACGGGATGACCGAGACGCTGATCACGGTCGCGGCGCGACCGTCCGAGCCTCGCCAACCCGGTTCGGTGGGGCGGCCGCTCGAGGGGGTGCAGGCGCGGGTGGTCGACGAGGAGCGTTCAGTTGTGCCCCAGGGGACGATCGGGCTGCTGCAGGTCCGGGGGTCGACGCTGTTCGACGGGTATCTGCACGAGCGCGCGCCCCTCACCGTGGACGGGTGGTTCGACACCGGCGACGCGGCGACGGTCGCGCCGGACGGGACGTACCGGATCGTCGGCCGGGCGAAGGACGACCTGATCAAGACCGGTGGCCATCGGGTCGGGGCCGGTGAGATCGAGGCGGTGCTGCTCGCGCACCCGGCGGTCGCGGAGGCGGCGGTGATCGGGGTGCGCGACGACGACCTCGGGCAGCGGGTCGTGGCATTCGTCGTCGCGTCCGGGGTGGGCGAGGCGGAGCTGATCGACGAGGTGGCGGGGCAGCTGTCGGCCCACAAGCGTCCGCGCGAGGTGCACTTCGTCGAGGCCTTGCCCCGCAACGCGATGGGAAAGGTGCAGAAGGGCCGGCTGGGCTGAGGCGTCCCCTGATGGGCAGGCCCGTCACCGCCCGGTCCGGCGCGTGCAAGGGCAGTCAGCGAGTGTGGTCCTCGAGGTGGTCACCCGGCGGCTGGCCGCCGGTCAGTGCGGTCAGTGCGCGAGCGCGGCGGCGGCGGCCGGGTCACTGTCGGCGAGGAACTTCGCGCACCGCGCCGCCTCGTCGTCCTCGCCGATGGCCGCGGCCGCCGCGCCCAGCGTGTGCAGCGCGCGCAGGAAGCCCTGGTTCGGCGCGTGGGCCCACGGGACCGGGCCCTGCCCCTTCCAGCCGGCCCGCCGCAGCGCGTCCAGCCCGCGGTGGTAACCGGTCCGGGCGTAGGCGTAGGCCTCGACCGGGCGGCCCCCGGCCAGGGCCGCCGTGGCCAGCGCGGCCCAGGCCGCCGAGGACGCCGGGTGCGCCGCCGCCACCGACGCCGGATCGTCCCCGGCGTCGAGCAGCGCCGTGGCCGGATCCTCGGGCAGCTTGGTGGGCGGGGCGAGGAGGTTGCCGAAGGAACTCATACCGCTGATTGTGCCGCGCGGCAGCTTCGTCAGGAGCCGGACGCGGACGTCCCGGCCGACTGCAGCGCCTCGCAGGCCTCGACCACGCGATGGGCCATGCCCTGCTCGGCCAGCTTGAGGTACGAGCGCGGGTCGTAGGCCTTCTTGTTGCCGACCTCGCCGTCGACCTTCAGCACACCGTCGTAGTTGGTGAACATGTGGCCGGCGATCTCGCGGGTGAACGCGTACTGCGTGTCGGTGTCGACGTTCATCTTCACCACGCCGTACGAGACGGCCTCGCGGATCTCGTCCAGCGACGAACCCGACCCGCCGTGGAAGACGAGGTCGAACGGGTTCTTCTTGCCGACCTTGCCGCCGACCTCGTCCTGCAGGTCCTTGAGGATGGACGGGCGCAACTTCACGTTGCCCGGCTTGTACACGCCGTGCACGTTGCCGAAGGTGGCCGCCAGCAGGTAGCGCCCCCTCTCCCCGGTGCCCAGCATCTCGGCGGTGCGGACGGCGTCCCCGGGGGCGGTGTACAGCTTCTCGTTCATCTCACCGACGACGCCGTCCTCGTCACCGCCGACGACGCCGATCTCGAGCTCGAGGATGATCCGGGCCTTGGCCGCCTTCTCGAGCAGCTCGGCGGCGATGTCGAGGTTCTCCTGCAGCTCGACCGCCGAGCCGTCCCACATGTGCGACTGGAACAGCGGCGGCGCGCCGGAATCCACCCGCTCCTGCGACAGGGCGATGAGCGGGCGGACGTAGGTGTCCAGCTTCTCCTTCTGGCAGTGGTCGGTGTGCAGCGCGACGTGGATGTCGTACTTCGCGGCCACGACGTGGGCGAACTCGGCGAGCGCGACCGCGCCGGTGACCATGTTCTTCACCGACGAGCCGGACGCGAACTCGGCGCCGCCGGTCGAGACCTGGATGATGCCGTCGCTGCCGGCATCGGCGAAACCGCGCAGCGCGGCGTTGACCGTCTCGGACGAGGTGCAGTTGATCGCCGGATAGGCGAATCCGCCGGCCTTCGCCCGGTCGAGCATGTCGGCGTAGATCTCGGGCGTTGCGATGGGCATGCGGGCTCTCCCTGACTAATGCGCACTGGCTAGTTACGTGCGTCTCGAGTATGTCGTACCGCTTTATTCGCGCTGGGCGAAAGGGACTTCCGCCCGGTCCGGCCCGGGTGTTCGACTCGAGCGCATGCAGCTCGACGGCAAGGACGTACTGGTGATCGGCGGTTCGGTGTTCCTCGGCCGGGCCGTGGTGTCGGAGGCCCAGGCACTCGGCGCCCACGTCACGGTCTTCAATCGCGCGAAGTCCGGCACGACCCCGCCGGGCGCCACCCAGGTCGCCGGCGACCGCACCTCGGCCGAGGATCTGGCCCAACTTGCCGGCCGGCACTTCGCCGTCGTCGTCGACACCTGCGGCTACGTCCCGGCCGAGGTCGCCCTGAGCGCGCGGCTGCTGGCCGATACGTGCGACCGGTACGCCTTCGTGTCGAGCATCAATGCCTACCCCGGCTGGCCGGCGGAACCGGACTACCACGCGGGCGGGGTGCACGACGGCGACCCGGAGGCCACCCGCGCCGACGTGCCCGAGGCGCTGTCGGAGTCGGAGACCTACGGCTGGCTGAAGGTCGGCTGCGAGTGCGCGGTCGAGCAGGCCTTCGGCCCGGAGCGGACGGCCGTGCTGCGGGGCGGCGCCATCGTCGGGCCGGACGACAGCGCGGTCGGCCGGCTCCCCTGGTGGATCGACCGGGTCGCCCGCGGCGGCCGGCTCCTCGTGCCGGGTGAACCCGATGACCCGGTGGCGCTCATCGACGCCCGCGACCTCGCCCGCTTCGCGCTGAGCGGCCCGGCCGGCGTGTTCGAGACACCGGGGCCACCCGGTCGCGACACCCGGGCCGGGCTGATGGCCGCGTGCGCGGCCGCGACCGGGTCCGGTGCCGCGTTCACCTACGTCGACTCGGAGTGGCTGCACGAGCAGCAGGTCGAGTTCTGGACGGAGGTGCCGCTGTGGGCGCCGCCGTCGGTCGCCCCGAGCGTCTTCGCCCACGATCCGTCCGACGCCGTGGCGGCCGGGCTGACCTGGCGGCCGCTCGCCGAGACCGTGGCCGACACCTGGGCCTGGCAGCGCTCGCTCCCCGGCGGCTGGCGACCGACGCTCAGGGCCCCGGGTCTCGATCCGCGGCGTGAGCGGGACCTGCTCGCCGCCTGGGCGGAAGCCCGCTCGGTATCGTGACGCCGTGCGGGCGATCAGGCGGCGACTGAGGCGCCGCCCGGCCGGCCCTCCGCTGAACTCCTCCCGCGTGCACCTTCGCCGCACGGTCGCCCGCTTCGCCCGCGCCACGGAGCCGGGGATGCTGGTGCTCGACGCCGGCGCGGGCACCTCGCCCTACCGCGATCTGTTCTCGCACGCGCGCTACGAGGCGGCCGATTTCGCCCAGCTGTCGACGAAGTACGCGCCGCTTCACTACGTCTGCGACCTGACCGACATCCCGGTCGAGGACGGCCGGTTCGACCGCATCGTCTTCAACCAGGTGCTCGAGCACCTGCCCGAGCCCGAGCGGGCCGTCGCGGAACTGTTCCGCGTCCTGAAGCCGGGTGGGCGGATCCTCTGCTCGGTACCGCTGTTCTTCGGCGAGCACCAGGTACCGCACGACTACTTCCGCTACACGCGGTTCGCACTGCGCCGGATCTTCGAGCAGGCCGGGTTCGAAATCTCCGGCATCAGCTGGCTGGAGGGCTACTTCGGTACGATGTCCTACCAGTTCCGGATGATGCACACCGCGCTGCCGAAGGATCTTGCGGCGATCCGCGCCGTGGCGCCGGGCTGGCGCGCGGTCAAGCTCGTGCCGTTGGTGGTCGTCACCCGGCTGCTCGCCGGCGTGCTCGCCGATGCGTACGCCAAGGCCGACGTCCGCTGGAAGTACCGGCCGAAGACCGGCATGCCGAAGAACTACGTGGTGTTGGCAACCCGCCCGGTCACACCTGCCGAACCCTCAACCTCGGCTCCGTAGACTCGCCGAGTGCTGCTCGCCGACACGCTCGTCGCCAACCCGCTCAGCCCGGACAATCTGCTGTCGGGTTCCGGCGCGCTGCTCGTCCTGGCAGTGATCCTGTTCGCCGAGTGCGGCCTGCTGATCGGGTTCTTCCTGCCCGGCGACACGCTGCTGTTCGCGGCCGGCATCTTCATCGCGACCAACACCATCAAGACGTCTCTCGGCGTGTTCCTCGTCGTCGCCCCACTGGCCGCGATCCTCGGCAACCTCGTCGGGTACTGGATCGGCTACCGCGCCGGGCCGGTGGTCTTCGACCGGCCGAACTCGCGGCTGTTCCGGCCCGAATACGTCACCCGGGCCCACGATTTCTTCGAGCGGTTCGGCTCGTGGACGATCATCATCGGCCGGTTCGTGCCCATCATCCGCACGGTCGCGACGGTGATGGCCGGCGTGGGCCGGATGCGTTTCTCGCTCTACGCGCTGTACACCGTCATCGGCGGCATCCTCTGGTGCGACGGCGTCCTGCTGCTCGGCCGGGCGCTCGGCACGATCGGCTGGGTCCAGGCGCACAAGGGCTGGCTGGACTACCTCGTGGTCGGCGTCGTCGTCATCGGCCTCGCCCCGGCCGCGGTGCACTACTGGCAGGGCCGTACCCGCCGCACCTAGGTGTTGTTGCGGCTAGGTGTTGTTGCGGCTAGGTGTTGTTGCGGCAGGCCTGCTTCACCGAGTCCGGCACGTCCAGATGGATGCCGAAGAACGTGGCGTGCAGGTTGCACTTGTTGGTGTTGATCTCGTCCTTGATGTGCGTGCGTTGCTGCCACACGAACGCCGCGGCGGCGACCACGAGGACCAGGATCACGATCCGCCCGACGATCGCGGTGATGACGAACGACAGCAGTGCGCCGATCACCACCAGGCCGACGATGACGATGAGCCCGACCTTGGTGATGTCGTTGGCGTTCAGGGCCTCGACCGAAGACATGGCCCAGACGATAGCCTCGACGGGTGAATCCTGACGCCAGGCCGGGCCTCGGCGCTCCGCCCGAACTTCCGCAAGGCGCGCTGCGCGTCGTCGCTCTCGGCGGCATCAAGGAAATCGGCCGGAACATGACGATGTTCGAGTTCGACGGCCGGCTGCTGGTCGTCGACTGCGGCATGCTGCTCGGCAAGACGAACTCCCCCGGGGTCGACCTCACCCTGCCGGACTGGTCGGCGTTCGCCGATCGCCTCGACCGCATCGACGCCGTCGTCCTCACCCACGGCCACGAGGACCACATCGGCGCGCTGCCCTACCTGCTGCGCGACCGCGGCGACATCCCGGTCATCGGCTCGCGCCTCACCCTGGCGCTGGTCGCGGCCAAGCTCGAGCAGCACCGCATCAAGGCCGAACTGCAGACGGTCAAGGAGGGCGAGCGGATCGGCGTCGGCCCGTGGGGGCTGGAGTTCTTCGCAGTGAACCACTCCATCCCGGACGCGCTCGCCGTCGCGATCCGGGTCGGCGGGCAGACCGTCCTGCACACCGGCGACTTCAAGATGGACCAGACGCCGCTCGACGGCCGGCTCACCGACCTGCCCGGCTTCTCCCGGCTCGGCGACGAGGGTGTCGACCTGCTGCTGGCCGACTCGACCAACGCCGAGGTCGGCGGGTTCCAGGCCTCCGAGCGGGACGTCGGCGAGGTCGTCACCGACGTCATCCACAAGGCGCAGGGACGGATCATCGTCGCCTGTTTCGCCTCGCACGTGCACCGCGTCCAGCAGGTGCTCGACGCCGCGCAGGCGGCCGAGCGGCAGGTCGCCCTGGTCGGCCGGTCGATGGTGCGCAACATGCAGATCGCCCGCGAGCTCGGCGTCCTGCGCATCCCCGACGGCCTGCTGATCGACCTCAAGGTCGCCGAGGAGCTGCCGTCCCGCCGCGTCCTGCTCATCTCGACCGGCTCGCAGGGGGAGCCGCTGTCGGCGCTGTCCCGGATGGCGAACCGCGACCACCAGACGATCCGGATCGTCCCCGACGACACGATCCTGCTCGCGTCCTCGCTCATCCCGGGCAACGAGACATCGGTCGGCCAGGTCATCAACGGGCTGTCCCGGCTCGGGGCGCGGGTCGTCTCGAAGTCGTCGGCGCTCGTGCACGTGTCCGGCCACGCGCCGGCCGGCGAACTGCGCTACCTGCTCACCGCGGTGCGGCCCAAGAACCTCATGCCGGTGCACGGCGAGTGGCGCCACCTGCGCGCGCACGCCGCGATCGGCCGCTCGATGGGGCTGCCGGACGAGCGGATCATGCTGGCCGAGGACGGCACCGTGGTCGACCTCGAGGATGGCCGGGCGAAGATCACCGGGCACATCCCGGTCGGCTACGTCTACGTCGACGGCCTCGAGGTCGGCGACATCGGTGACACCACGCTGAAGGACCGCCGCATCCTCGGCCAGGACGGTTTCCTGTCGATCCTCGTGGCCGTCGACCTCGAGCTGGGCAAGGTCGTCTTCGGTCCGGAGATCACCGCCCGCGGTTTCAGCGACGATCCGGCCGCGCTCGACCCGATCACCGCCGAGCTGATCGAGGTGGTCGAGAAGGCGCTGGCCGACGGCACCCGCGACGCCGATTCGCTGCAGCACATGGTGCGCCGCACGGTCGGGCGGTGGGTCGACCGGGAGTACCGGCGCCGGCCGATGCTCGTCCCGATGGTCGTCGAGGTCTAGCTCGCGGGGAGTCGGGTCATGTACGTCGCGGTCATCGGGCCGAGTGACTCGGCGTCCGAGGATGACCTGGCGGCGGCCCGGGCGGTGGGTGCGCTGCTCGCCGGGGCGGGCTGCGTCGTGCTCACCGGTGGCCTCGACGGGGTGATGGCCGCGGTCACTGAGGCGGCCAACGCGGCCGGCGGCCTCACCGTGGCCCTGCTGCCGGGCCCGTCCCGCACCGGCAGCGCGGCGACCGTGGCGCTGGCCACCGGGCTCGGCGAGCTGCGCAACGGGCTACTGGTCCGCGCGGCCGACGCGGTGATCGCGATCGGCGGCAGCTGGGGCACGTTGAGCGAGATCGCGCTGGCCCGCCGCACCGGCGTCCCAGTTGTCGGCCTGGGCGGCTGGAAGATCTCCGGCGCCGACCTCGACCGGGTCGACGGCCCGGCGGCGGCGGTCGAGTGGGTGCTGCGTTCCGGCGCCGGCCCCGGGGGGTAGGCCGGACGCCGTGGCCGATCACAGCAAGCAGTTGCAGGACGTCGCCCGCCGGGCGTTCGGGTGGGACGAGCTGCACCCGACCCAGCTCGAGGCGATGAACCACGTCCTGGACGGGCACGACGTGCTGGCCGTGCTGCCGACCGGCGCCGGCAAGTCGGCCATCTACCAGGTGCCGGCGCTGCTGCTGGCCGGCCCGACGATCGTCGTCTCGCCGCTGCTGGCCCTGCAGCGCGACCAGATGGAGAGCATCGAGGAGTCGAAGGCGCCGGAGGCCGTGGCCGTCAACTCGGCCGAGCGGCCGGCCGAGGTCCGCGAGGCGTGGGAGGCGGTCGAGGACGGCGCGGCCGAGTACCTGTTCCTCTCCCCGGAGCAGCTCGCGAAGGACGGGGTGCTGGCCGAACTGCTCACCCTGGACACCGGGCTGTTCGTCGTCGACGAGGCGCACTGCGTCTCGGCCTGGGGCCACGACTTCCGCCCCGACTACCTGCGCCTCGCCCCGGTGATCGAGCGGCTCGGCCATCCGCCGGTCGTGGCGTTGACCGCGACCGCGGCCGGCCCGGTGCGCGACGACATCGTCGCCTGCCTCGGCCTGCGTGACCACCGCGAGGTGATCGCCAGCTTCAACCGTCCGAACCTGCGGCTGTCGGTGCACTGGGCGGCCGAGGACGAGCGGAAGCGGACGGCGGTCGTGGCGCACGTGCGCGCCCTGACGGCCGACCCGCAGACCCGCCGCGGGCTCGTCTACACGGCCAGCCGTCACGAGGCCGAGGACTACGCGCGCGAGCTGATCGAGCTCGGTATCAGCGCCGAGCACTACCACGCCGGCATGCGGACGGCCGAGCGCACGCGGGTGCACGAGGCGTTCCACGAGGGCACGGTGGACGTGGTCGTGGCGACGTCGGCGTTCGGCATGGGCATCGACAAGCCCGACGTCCGGTTCGTCGTGCACGCGTCGGCCCCGGAGTCGCTCGATGCGTACTACCAGCAGGTCGGCCGGGCCGGGCGCGACGGCGCGCCGGCCGAGGTCGTCCTGTTCTACCGGCCCGAGGACCTGCACCTGCAGACGTTCCTCACCGCCAGCCGGGCCCCGGAGGAGACGCTGCGCGAGGTCGCGATGGCGCTGGCCGCGGCCGAGCGGCCGGTGCGGCTGGCCGACCTCGACGTCGGCGCCGCGGCGGCCCCCCGGACGCGCGCGGTGAACCTGCTCGAACAGGCCGGCGCCGTGCGGACGACGGCCGACGGCGCGCTGGAGTATGCGGACCGGTCGGTGCCGGCCGCGGCTGCCGTGGCCGCCGCGGTCGACATCGCCGAGACCAACCAGCGGCTGATCCGCTCGCGGATCGAGATGATGCGCGGCTACGCCGAGACGACCCGGTGCCGGCGCCAGTTCCTGCTCGGCTACTTCGGCGAGCGGCTGCCCCACCCGTGCGGCAACTGCGACACCTGCGAGGCCGGGACGGCCACCGACGAACCCGAGGACGAGGGCGACTTCCCGCCGAACACCGCGGTGCGGCACGCCGAGTGGGGACCCGGCGTGGTGATGTCGGTCGAGGCGGGCCGGATCACCGTCCTGTTCGACGAGGTCGGCTACAAGACGCTCGCCCGCGACGTCGTCGAGGCCGAGAACCTGCTGACCCGCGTCGACTGAGCCGTGCTCACGGCAGAATGGACGGCATGACCGTCAACGCACCCCGCGGAATCGCTGCGCAAAAGGCGCTGCGCGATTCCGCGGGGGCCCCGCGCACGCCGCTCGAGCCGGGCACGATCTCGCCGCGCCGGGACGTGCCGGCGTCGATCCGCCGCCCGTTCTACGTCGGCGCCGCCCCAGGCACCAAGGCCGACCGCGACGACCCGATGGTGAAGGACCCGGACACCGTCGAGCGGATGCGGCGGGCCGGGCGCATCGCCGGCGACGCGCTCGTCGAGGTCGGCCGGCACGTCGCGCCCGGCATCACCACCGACGAGCTCGACCGGATCGGCCACGAGTTCCTTATCAGCCACGGCGCCTACCCGTCCACGCTCGGCTACAAGGGCTACCCGAAGTCGCTGTGCACGAGCGTCAACGAGGTCATCTGCCACGGCATCCCCGACTCGCGCCCGCTCGCCGACGGCGACGTCGTCAAGATCGACATCACCGCGTTCAAGGAGGGCGTGCACGGCGACACCTGCGGCACGTTCTACGCCGGCGACGTCGCGCCGGAGGTCCGCGACCTCGGCGAGCGCACGCACGAGGCGATGATGCGCGGCATCCGCGCGGTGCAGCCCGGGCGGCCGGTCAGCGTCATCGGCCGGGTCATCGAGTCCTACGCCAAGCGGTTCGACTACGGGGTCGTGCGCGACTACACCGGCCACGGCGTCGGCCCGTCCTTCCACACCAAGCCGACGATCCTGCACTACGACGAGCCGCGGGCCACGACGCTGCTCGAGACGGGCATGACGTTCACGATCGAGCCGATGCTGACGCTCGGCGGGGTCGACTGGTACATGTGGGACGACGACTGGACGGTGCTGACGAAGGACGGCTCCTGGGTGGCGCAGTGGGAGCACACGATCGTGGTCACCGACGACGGCGCGGAGATCCTGACGCTGCCGGGCGGGTGACCGGCGGCGCCCTCCGGCACGGCCGGGTCGGGCAGCCCGGCGTGGAACGCGTTGCTCAGCTTTGCCGGCCGGAGCGTCGCTTCGCGGCCAATCAGCACCGGTTGCCGCAGGAGAACCTGATCGACTTCGGCCAGTGCCCGCGGTGCCTCGGCCGAATCGGTCGCGTGTCTCAGGGCCGGCCGATCGCCCGGAAGCGCCAGCCCGCGGCCCGCCACTGCTGCGGGTCGAGCCCGCCGCGGCCGTCGACGATGCTCCGCTCGCGCACGACCTCGCCCAGCCCCTCCGGCGTGAGGCCGCGGAACTCCGGCCACTCGGTCAGGTGCAGGACGACGTCGGCGTCGCGGCACGCGTCCAGCGCGGACGGCGCGTAGGCCAGCGCCGGATGGGTGTCCTTCGCGTTGCTCATCGCCTCCGGGTCGAACACCGACACCGCGGCGCCCTCGCGCTGGATCGCCGCCGCGACGTCGAGCGCCGGGGAGTCCCGGACGTCGTCGCTGTCCGGCTTGAAGGCCGCGCCGAGCACGCCGACCCGGCGCCCGGCGAGCGACCCACCGCAGGCGTCACGGGCGAGGTCGACCATCCGGGTCCGGCGCGCCTGGTTGATCCGGTCGACGTCGGCGAGCAGCGCCGCCGCGTCCGCGGCCCCGAGCTCGCCGGCCCGGGCCATGAACGCCCGGACGTCCTTCGGCAGGCAACCGCCCCCGTAGCCGAGGCCCGCCCGCAGACCCTTGGGCCCGATGCGTTCGTCGTGGCCGAGGGCGAGCGCCAGCTCGGTGACGTCGGCGCCGGTCGCCTCGCACACGTCGGCCATCACGTTGATGAACGAGATCTTGGTCGCGAGGAAGGCGTTGGCCGCGACCTTGACCAGCTCGGCCGTCGCGAAGTCGGTGACCACGACCGGCACCCCGTCGGCGATCATCGCGGCGTATGTCCGCTCGAGCGCGGCCACGCCTTCGAGGTCCCCGCCGATGACGATCCGGTCCGGGCGCAGGGTGTCCTGCACCGCGAACCCCTCCCGCAGGAACTCGGGGTTCCACACCAGCCGGATTCCGCGCGGTGCGAGCAGTTCGGCCAGGCGCGGCGCCGTGCCGACCGGCACGGTCGACTTGCCGACCACGACTGAACCCGGCGCCGCCACGTCGGCCAGCGCGGCGAACGCGGCGTCGACGTACCGCAGGTCGGCCGCGAGGCCGTCCGGGCGCTGCGGGGTCCCGACGCAGACGAAGTGCAGCTCGGCCCCGGCGGCGTCGGCGACCGACGTGCTGAACCGCAACCGCCCGGACGCGACGTGCCGGCCCAGCAGCTCGGCCAGCCCGGGCTCGTGGAACGGGACGCGTCCCGCCGCCAGCGCGCGGACCTTGGTCTCGTCGATGTCGATGCCGAGCACGTCGTGCCCGACCTCGGCCATCGCCGCGGCGTGGGTCGCGCCGAGGTAGCCCGTCCCGATCACCGACACCCTCATGGGGCCCGATCGTACGGACGCGGCGCGCTCCTACCCCCGGTCGTTGGACCTGTTTCTGGGCGACACGATCGGCCTGTCTTGCCCAATCTCCGGTTTTCGCTATAGAGCTCGATACAGTCCGAGACGTGGATCCGGTTCGCAACCCGTACGCCCCCGGCGCCGGCCAGCGTCCGCCCGAGCTCGCCGGCCGCGACGCCGAGCTGGCCGGGTTCGACGTGCTGCTGGAACGGGTGGCCCGCGCCCGGCCGGAGCGCTCGGTCGTGCTCACCGGGCTCCGGGGCGTCGGCAAGACCGTCCTGCTCAACGCGCTGCGCTCGTCGGCCGTCCGCCGGGGCTGGGGCACCGGGAAGGTCGAGGCCCGGCCCGACCAACCGCTGCGCCGCCCGCTCGCCGGCGCCCTGCACCTCGCCGTGCGCGAGCTCGCCGGCCGCAACGCCGACGAGGCCACGCACGTCCTCGGCGTGCTGAAGTCCTTCGCGCAGCGCGACCCCGGGTCGGCCAAGGGCCGGCCGTGGCAGCCCGGCATCGACGTCGCCGCCGTACCGGGGCGGGCCGACTCCGGCGACATCGAGATCGATCTCGTCGAGCTGTTCACCGACCTCGCCGGGCTGGCCGGCGACAGCGGGCACGGCATCGCGCTGTTCATCGACGAGATGCAGGACCTCGGCCCGGCCGACGTCTCCGCGCTCTGCGCCGCCTGCCACGAGGTCTCCCAGCAGGGGCTGCCGCTCGTCGTCGTCGGGGCCGGGCTGCCGCACCTGCCCGCTGTCCTGTCGGCCTCGAAGTCCTACTCCGAGCGCCTCTTCCGCTACGCCCGCATCGACCGACTCGACCGGGCCGCGCACGACCACGCGCTGCGGGCGCCGGCGCGCGACGAGGACGCCGACTTCACCGACGACGCGCTCGCCGCGATGTACGGGGCGACCGGCGGCTACCCGTACTTCGTCCAGGCCTACGGCAAGGTCGCGTGGGACGTCGCCCCGCGCTCGCCCATCACCGCCGCGGACGTCGCGGTCGCCGCGCCGGAGGCCGAGGCCGAGCTGGCGGTCGGCTTCTTCGGGTCGCGCTACGAGCGGGCCACCCCGGCCGAGCGGGAGTACCTGCGCGCGATGGCCGACGTCGGCGACGTCTCGTCGGACGCGGTGCCGACGGCAGCGGTCGCGTCGGCCCTCGGACGCCCGCCCCAGTCGCTGTCCCCGGCGCGGGACGGGCTGTTGAAGAAGGGCCTCGTGTACTCGGGGCAGCGCGGCCGGATCGCCTTCACCGTCCCGCACTTCGGCCGCTACCTGCGCACCCAGGATTGATCAGCGGTGCTGGCGGATCCAGGCGTGCATCGCGATGCCGGCCGCCACGCCGGCGTTGATCGAGCGGGTCGAACCGTACTGCGCGATCGAGCACACGGCCGCCGCAGCGTCCCGGGCCGCGGCTGTCAGGCCCGACCCCTCCTGCCCGAACAGCAGCAGCGCGTTCGCCGGTAGCGCGAACGTCTCGAGCGGCACCGCGCCCGGGAGGTTGTCGATGGCCACGACCGTGTAGCCGGCCGTGGTCGCGTAGGCGGCGAGGTCGGCGGCCGACTCGACGTGGTTGATGTGCTGGTAGCGGTCGGTCACCATCGCGCCCCGGCGGTTCCACCGGCGGTTGCCGACGATGATCACCTCGCGGGCCAGGAAGGCGTTCGCGGTGCGGACGACCGTCCCGATGTTCAGGTCGTGCCGCCAGTTCTCGATGGCGACGGCGAACGAGTGCCGGCGGGTGTCGAGGTCGGCGACGATCGCCTCGACCGTCCAGTAGCGGTAGCGGTCGACGACGTTGCGCCGGTCGCCGGCGCGCAGGAGCTCCGGGTCGAGGCGCGGGTCGTCCGGCCATGGTTCGGGATGCGGCCCGACGCCGACGCTGTCGAGCGGCCCCGCGCTTGAGTGGTCAGTCTCGCCCTGAGTGGTCACTTGTATCTGACCACTCAGGTCCGGACTGACCACTCGATGCGCATGCGATCAGGACAGCCCGAGGTCGGCGAGCGTGTACGCGCTGCGGTACTCGAGCCCGGCCGCCTCGATGGCCGCCCGGGCGCCGCGGTCGACGATCGTCGCCACGCCGACGACGGCCGCGCCGGCCTCCCGCAGCGCCTCGACGGCGGTGAGCGGGGACGACCCGGTGGTCGACACGTCCTCGACCACGAGCACCGGCCGGCCCGACACGGACGGCCCCTCGACCCGCTGCTGCATCCCGTGCGCCTTCTCGGCCTTGCGGACGACGAACGAGTCCACCGCACCGCCGGAGGCGTGCAGGATCGCGGTGCCCACCGGGTCGGCCCCGAGGGTCAGGCCGCCGGCGGCGTCGTAGACCCAGTCAGTGGTCAGCTCCCGCATGACCCGGCCGACGAGCGGCGCCGCGGCACGATGGAGCGTGATCCGCCGCAGGTCGATGTAGTAGTCGGCCTCCCGGCCGGAGGAGAGGGTGACCCGGCCGTGCACCACGGCGAGGTCGGTGATCAGCTGCAGCAGGTCATCGCGATCGGACACGCGAGAACCCTATGCGAGCCCCGGTTCAGCGCTCGACGCGGCGGGACTTGCTGGCCTTGGCCCGGCTGCGGGCCAGCTCGGCGCCCCGCGCGACCGACTCGGCGTTGGCCGCCGCCCGCTTCTTCGAGCGCTGCCGCTCGACGTAGGCCTCGCCCCGCGAGGCCGCGTTGGAGCTCAGCACGCTCTTCGCGCCCGAGCGGCGGTCCGCACCACCACGCAGCGTCGACGGGGCCGGGCGCGGCCCGAACAGCCCGCGCCGCCGGGGGGCACCCGCCGACGGGACGGGCCGGCTCAGGGCGAAGTACTGGGTGCTGACCTTCATGTTGACGAGCACGACGGCGATGATGAGCACCGCGGCTGCGAAGAAGCCGGCGGCCTTGTACGGGCCGGGCAGGTCGCCACCGACACTGAGCACGTAGAACAGGCCGACGGTCGTCCCGGTGAAGGACGCGAGCAGCCAGAACGCGGTCACCCCCCAGCGCGACCAGTGCCGCCCGCGGTAGACGCCGTAGGCGAGGAAGGCCATGACGAGCGCGACGAGGAACGCGCTGATCAGGGCGCCCCGCTGCTGCTGGGAGACCTGGTGCGCCACGTCGGAGAGGTCCTTGGTGGTCTTGGCCCGCGCCCTCGCCCCGGCGGCGGCCACCTGATCGGCCGAGAGGTGCTGGCTCTTCGCCTTGGCGATGGCGTCCGTGCCGGCCTTCGTGATCGCCTTGTTGTTCGCGGTGATCTGGTGGCGGGTCAGCCAGTCCTTCTGCCCGAAGAGGGTCAGCGCGGCGATGATCGCCCCGATTCCGGAGAGCACGAGCGCGCCGGCCGCCCACTGGACCTGGCGCGGCTTGCTCGCTGGGGCGCCCTCGCCCGCCGGGTCCGGGCCGGCCGCGGTCTTGCGCAGGGACAGCTTGGCCGCCGGTTTGTCCGTCGCGTCGCTCACCGGCGCAGTGTACGTGGGCCGACTAAGGCGGTCCCGCCCACCGATGTGCCGGGCGCCCGGCCGCACGGGCACTAGAGTCGGGGCCCACACCGGCCCGCACGTTCGGAGGATCTGATGACCGACCCCGACCCGCCTCCCAGCGGCCAGTCGGACGGCGTCGACCTGTCCAAGAGCGGCCCGGACGAGCGCCCGCCGGTGCCGGCCGACCCGGCCGGAGAGGCGCCGTTCGATCCGTACCGGTTCGGCAAGCCCGACCACCCGATTCCGTCGGAGTACGCGCCCCCGGGCTACACCGGGCCGACGATCCCGAGCACGCCACCGTCGGGCTACCCGGGCGCCCCCGGACCGTACGGCGGCTATCCCGGCAGCCCGGCGAACCCGTTCGCGAACCCGCCGGGCACGCCGTACTCGGCCGGCCCGCCGCAGTACCAGGGCCCGGCCAACTACCCCGGTGGCGACCCCTACGGATACGGCGCCCCGCCGCCCCCGCCGTACCACGGCTACCCGCAGCCGACCGCCGGCAACGGCAAGGCCATCGCCGCGCTCGTGCTCGGCATCCTGTCGATCGTCCTGTGCTGGTTGCTGATCTTCGATGCCGTCTTCGTGATCCTCGGCCTGATCTTCGGGCTGATCGCGCTCGGGGAGAGCCGCTCCGGGCGCACCGGAGGGCGTGGGCTCGCCGTCGCCGGCCTGGTCTGCACCATCGTCGGCGCGCTGCTGGCCACCCTGCTGACCGTGCTGATCTTCCGGGCCGCCGACCGCTGCGGCGGGTTCTCCAACGACAACAGCAGCGACTTCCAGCACTGCCTGCGCGACCGCTTCTGGAAGTAGCTACCCCGGTCGCAGTGGCGATGCGGCCGGCAGGTTCCGCAGCACGGTGAAGGCCACGGCGAGGACGATCAGCGTGCCGACGCCCACCGCCCCCAGGGCCCGCCGATCCCGGCCCGCCCGCGCCCGGCGCAGCCAGTCGACCCACCACAGCGCCACGAGTGGGAGGGCGAGGACGAACAGCAGGTTGTCGTGCAGCGCCACCCGCCACTGCAGGTGGGCGAGCGCGTCGGCCGCCCGCAGGCCGCCGCAGAGCGGGCACCACCAGCCGGTCGCAGCGTGGAACGGGCAGAGCGGGACGTGCCGGTGCGCCGGATCGAACAGGACGTCGGCGGCCAGCGCCACCGCGGCCACCGCGGCCGCGGCCACCGGCGTCCGGCGGGTCGCCGGCGCCGGTCGCACCGCTGCGCCGGTCACGCTGCTCCTATCTCACGGCCGCGATGTAGACGATCCCGCCGATGATCGACAGGGCGCTGATCACGATGCCGGCGATCGCGAGCCCCTGGCCGCCCTGCGGCCGCTGCTTGATCTGGTTCAGCGCGATGATCCCGCAGATCAGCCCGGCCAGCGAGCAGAAGAACGCGAGTACGAGCGAGGCGATGGCCAGCCCGTTCGTCCCGGTCTGCGGCGCCGGATAGCCGTAGCCCGGAGGCGCGGCGGGGTAGCCGTAGCCGGGCGGCGGCTGGTTGGGCGGCGGCTGGTTGGGCGGCGGCTGGCCCCACGGCGAGTGGTTCTGATCCGACATCGGTGGCTCCTTAGTGCGTCGAACTCAGGACGACGAAGTCGTTCCCGGCCTTGTCGTGCCAGCCCTGCTTGCGCTTCGTACCGTCGAAGAACGGCGACCAGTAGCCGAGCGTGCAGATCTCGCCGGTGACGATCGGTTGGCCGGACCGGCTGTCCACCACCTTAATGTGCATCGTGTTCTTTTCCGATGGTCGCGCCCTTGACCCCGATGAAGTAGAGCTCGTACGCGATCGTGGCCGCGATGAGCAGGACATATCCCAGCACGATCAAGCCGGTCGAGTCCGTACCGAGACCGATACCGATGATGATCCAGCTCGGGAGCCCCAGGATGAGGCCGTCGATGATGCGGGCCAGAAGGCGACTGCAGGGGCGGCGGCTGGTCCTGCGGCGGGCGTTTCGCGAACGGGTCGTTGGGGTCGGGTCCGGTCATGCGCCATCCTCGGCTCGCGGGCAGGCCGCCCGGCTCGCTGCGGTCATGCTTGCACGCCGCACCGGCCGGCGCAGGCCCGGCCACGCCGTGGCGGTTCAGCCGGCCAGGAAGTTGAGGTCGAAGATCATGTGCAGGACGAGCCAGACGACGCCGTCGACCGCGGCCAGGCCGAAGGCGATGTAGGCGTTCTCGAGGCTCTTGCCGGCCGCCCGGGCCCGCGCGCCGGCGATGGCGGCGAGCACGCCGGTGACGATGGCGAGCACGATCCCGGCGAAGACGATGCCGACGCAGCCGAAGATGATCGCCGTCACGCCGAGCGGGTCGCTCGTGTCGGGCGGGGGCTCGTCCCGGACCTGCTCGTGGGACGAGCCCCACCCGTCGTCACTCATGCGCTGATCGTCAACCCAGAACGGTCCTCGAGCGCGTCCACGTGAACGGTCTGCCCGTCGCGCACCTCGCCGTTGAGCAGCGCCTTGGCCAGCGCGTCACCGATCGCGGTCTGCACGAGCCGGCGCAGCGGCCGCGCCCCGTACAGCGGATCGAAGCCGTTCAGCGCCAGCCACTCGCGGGCACCGTCGGTCACGGCGAGGGTGAGCCGCCGGGCCGCGAGCCGGTTCTGCAGGGCCGCGAGCTGGATGTCGACGATCTGCGTGAGGTCATCGGTCGAGAGCGCGTCGAAGACGACGATGTCGTCCAGGCGGTTGAGGAACTCGGGCTTGAAGTGCATGCGCACGACGTCCATCACCGCGGCTCGCTTGGCTTCCTCCGGCAGGTCCGAGATCAGCGACTGCGAACCTAGGTTGGACGTGAGGATCAGCAGCGTGTTGCGGAAGTCGACCGTGCGCCCCTGACCGTCGGTCAACCGGCCGTCGTCAAGGACGGCGAGGAGGACGTCGAAGACGTCCGGGTGGGCCTTCTCGACCTCGTCCAGCAGGACGACGGTGTACGGGCGCCGCCGCACCGCCTCGGTCAACTGGCCGCCCTCCTCGTAGCCGACGTAGCCGGGCGGCGCGCCGACGAGCCGGGCCACCGAGTGCTTCTCGGAGTACTCGCTCATGTCGATGCGCACCATCGCGCGCTCGTCGTCGAAGAGGAAGTTCGCCAGTGCCTTCGCCAGCTCGGTCTTGCCGACGCCGGTGGGGCCGAGGAACAGGAACGAGCCGGTCGGGCGGTTGGGGTCGGAGATGCCGGCCCGGGCCCGACGCACCGCGTCGGAGACGGACTGCACGGCCTTCTTCTGGCCGATGACCCGCGCGCCGAGGCCCTCCTCCATGCGCAGCAGCTTGGCCGTCTCGCCCTCCATGAGCCGGCCGGCCGGGATGCCCGTCCAGGCCGAGACGACGTCGGCGATGTCGTCGGCGGTGACCTCCTCCTTCACCAGCGGATCGACGAGGGCCTCCTCCTTCTCGGCCGCGCTCGCCGCCTCCAGCTCCTTCTCCAGCTTCGGCAGCTCGCCGTACTGCAAGCGGGACGCGGTCTCCAGGTCGCCGTCGCGCTGGGCCCGGTCGATCTGGCCGCGCAGCTCGTCGATCTGCTCCTTGAGCTCACCGACGCGGTTCAGGCCGGACTTCTCGCGCTCCCACCGCAGCGTCAGCCCGTCCAGCTGCTCCTGCTTGTCGGCCAGCTCGGCCCGCAGGTTCACCAGCCGCTCGGCCGACGCCTCGTCCTTCTCGTTGGCGAGCGCCATCTCCTCCATCTTCAACCGGGCCACCGCGCGGCGCAGCTCGTCGATCTCGACCGGGCTGCTGTCGATCTCCATCCGCAACCGCGAGGCGGCCTCGTCGACGAGGTCGATCGCCTTGTCGGGCAGGAAGCGGGACGTGATGTAGCGGTCGGAGAGGGTGGCGGCCGCGACCAGCGCGCCGTCGTTGATCCGGACCTTGTGATGCGCCTCGTACTTCTCGGCCAACCCGCGCAGGATCGCGATCGTGTCCTCGACCGACGGCTCGGCGACCAGCACCTGCTGGAAGCGTCGCTCGAGCGCGGGGTCCTTCTCGATGTGCTCGCGGTACTCGTCGAGCGTGGTGGCGCCGACCATGCGCAGCTCGCCGCGGGCCAGCATCGGCTTGAGCATGTTGCCCGCGTCCATCGCGCCCTCGCCGGTGGCGCCGGCGCCGACGACGGTGTGCAGCTCGTCGATGAAGGTGATGACCTGGCCGCCGGAGTCCTTGATCTCGTTGAGGACGGCCTTGAGCCGCTCCTCGAACTCGCCGCGGAACTTCGAGCCGGCGATCATCGCGCCGAGGTCGAGGGCCATGACCCGCTTGCCCCGCAGCGACTCGGGCACGTCGTTGGCGACGATGCGCTGCGCGAGCCCCTCGACGACGGCCGTCTTGCCGACGCCGGGCTCGCCGATGAGGACGGGGTTGTTCTTCGTCCGGCGGGACAGCACCTGGATCACCCGGCGGATCTCGGAGTCGCGGCCGATGACCGGGTCGATCTTGCCGTCCTTCGCCGCGGCGGTGAGGTCCGTCGCGTACTTCTCGAGCGCCTGAAAGGTGCCTTCGGGGTCGGCCGTGGTGACCCGCTGCGAGCCGCGGACCGAGACCAGCGCGTCGGCGAGCGCCGCCCGGGTGGCGCCGACCTGGCGCAGCACGTCGGCGACCTCGCCGTCGGTGGCCGACAGGGCGAGGAGCAGGTGCTCGGCGGAGACGAACTCGTCCGACCGGTCGCGGGCCTCGCGCTCGGCGGCGCCGAGCACGCCGAGCAGGTTGCGCGACGCGCTCGGGGCGGCCACCGACGAGCCGGACGCCGACGGCAGTTTGTCGATCAGTCGGGCCAGGTCGGCGCGCGCGGCCATCGGATCGGCCCCGACGGCCTGCAACAGCGGACGGGTCAGGGTCTCGGCGTCGTCCAGCAGGGCGACGGCGAGGTGCGCCGGTTCGACGGCGGGATTGCCCCGCTCGGCGGCGATCTTGACGGCGCTGTTCACCGCCTGCGTGCTGCGGGTGGTCATGTCCATACGGGTAGTTCACCCCATCGGGAGTCGTGGTGTCACGGGTTCACCAGGTCCAACGGGGGAAAAGTTGAGTCTGTTCCGCTCAATCTGAGTTTTCTCACCCGGCCGGTCGCGACCCGCGATTCCGGTTGAGTGGCACCTTGCGCGCTGAGTGGCGCCTTGCAAGGCGCCACTCAGCTGGAAAGGCGCCACTCAACCGAAAAGGGGGAGCCGGCAGCGGGTCGACTCCGGGGCGGGGCCGAGGGGACGCCGCCCGCATCGGGGGCCGCGCGGGCTAGTAGGCGCCCTTGCGGGCGAGCACCGCAGTCGTGGTCCGGGCCAGGATCGTCAGGTCGAGCCGGACGCTCCAGTTCTCGATGTAGAAGATGTCCATCTTGACCCGCTCGTCGTAGCTGACGTCGCTGCGCCCGGAGACCTGCCAGAGGCCGGTGATGCCCGGTTTGAGGGCGAGGAAGCTGACGCTCTGCGCGCCGTAGCGCTTGAGCTCGTCCGGGGTGATCGGCCGCGGCCCGATGAGGGAGAGGTCGCCGCGCAGCACGTTCCACAGCTGCGGCAGCTCGTCGAGGCTGGTGCGGCGCAGCAGCTTGCCGAAGCCGAAGATGCGCGGGTCGTCCTGCACCTTGTGATCACGCAGGAACTCGGCCACGAGATCCGGTCGCCCCATCGCGGCGAAGGCCGAGATCGGATCGGCGTACGGACGGCCCGGTCCGGTCGAGTACTCCCAGCTCATCGTCCGGAACTTCAACACCTTGATCGGCTTGCCGGCCCGGCCGAGGCGGGTCTGGGTGTAGAACACCGGGCCCGAGCGGTCGCTGATCTTGATGCACAGGGCGGCGAGCAGGAAGATCGGCGAGCCGACCAGGATGAACAACGACGCCGTCACCACGTCGAAGGCCCGCTTGAACACCGCGCCCCATCCGTCCAGCGCGGTGAGGCGGACGTCCATCACCGGCACGCCGGCGACGGTGCCGAGCGACGACGACGCCGCGTACACGCCGTACTGGTTGGGGACGAAGCGGTAGACCATCCCCCACGAGGTGGTGGTGGCCATCATCTTCTCGACCTCGCGCCGGTCGATGTCGGCGTCGGCCTGGATGACCTCGTCGACTACGCTGAGCCGGTTCTCCAGCGCGGCGTCGAGGTTCGGGTACACCGGCACGCCGCCGTAGGTGTCGCCGTCGTGCGACGGGCTGACCACGGCGACGATCCGATAGCCGCTGCGGGGCTGGAACAGGTCGTCGGCGATGCGCTGCGCGATCGGCCCGAGGCCGATGAGCACGACGTTGCGCAGGCCGTGCCCGCGGGTCCAGGCCGCCCGCAGCAGCCGGTGGACGATGCCCCGGCAGGCCAGCACGAACACGGTGCCGCACAGCAGCGAGTACAGCGGGACGATGCGCCCCGGGAAGATCGGACCGACGAAGAGCATCCAGTCGAGCGCGATCAGCAGCATGACGCCGGCCAGCACGGCCGCGAAGACCCGGCCGAAGACGCTCGGGAGCGTCCGCTTCATCTTGACGTTGTAGAGGCCGCCCATCGCGAAGAAGAGGATCCACAGCGGCGTCAGCGTCGCGGCGATCACCGCGAAGTGCACCTGGGAGACCGGCTGGATCAGCGGACGGGTGCTGAGGCGGCGCAGGTCGAAGGAGATGACGAACGCTTCGAACATCGCGAAGGCGTCGAAAGCAGCGAGCAGGATGACGTGGATCATGTCGCGGTGCAGGCCCACCTTGACCCGCCACAGACTGATCTCGTTGTCCATCAGGACAAACCTTCCTGTCTTCGGTGACCCCGTCGTGTTTCGGTCCGGTTTCCGGGTCGAAGCCCGAATCGCGCGAGCGACACCGGTTCAACGAGAACCAGCGAGGCAGGTAACGCGCGACACACAGGTGGCAGGCATATGCCACATTCCCGGCCGGCGTCGCCCGGCGGCGGTCGCCGGTGGCTACGCGAACAGCCGCGCGGCCCGGAACGCCTCGAGCATCGCCGGCGCGATGGCGGTCGCGTAGGGCTGGGTCACGTGCTCGTAGTCGCGGCGCGTGACGGTGCGCCCCACGAAGGCCGGGCAGTAGCCCGCGGCGTTGCAGAACCACGGGCGGCTGTCCACGAAGACGCCGCCGACCGCTCGGCTCAGGGCCCGCTCGGAGCGGCTGCGCTGGACCCACTGGGCGGGCACCCGGCTGACGCAGTCGACCGGCGAGCGGTGGTGGCTGTAGCACTGCGCGAGCACCACGCTGTAGGGCGTCGGAGCGAGGAACCCGATCCGCTTGACCGATGGGCTGATCTTCGCGATCTCGGCCCGCAGGGCGCCCGCGTACTGACGCTCGGTCAGGCGGTGCCCCGGTGCACTCGAACGGCTGATGTAGGAGTCGGTCACGATCACGAGGTCCGGTTTCGTCCGCTTGATCTCGGCGATCAGCGCGTCGTTGTGCTCGGCGCAGCCCGCCGGCAGGTGACCGGCGGTGGTGAGCACGGTGGCGGTGAAGGCGCAGCCGATCGCGCCCGCGGCCCGGAAGCGCCAGCCCGGCAACTGCCCGGCCAGGGTGAGGAACGCCCGGTCGTAGGTCACCGAGGTGGAGTCGCCGATCAGGTACGCCGTGCGGGTCGCGGAGCGGGATCCGAACGTGCAGTCCTGCGGCCGGCCGAGGTCGACCGAGCCGCAGTCGGACAGCTGCGCCGGCACGACGTCGCTGGTGAGCACGTCGTCCGGCGCCGGTGACAGCGAGGGCCACGACGTCGCGCGCAGGGCCGCGTCGATCTGCCGGCTGAGCGTGCGCTGGTGCGCGCCCGCCGCATCGGTGGGGGTGGACGGGCCGGACGTGATCCGGTGGACCTGCGCCTGGACGGCTGCCTGATCACCCGGCCAGGCCGCGAAGATGCCCACCCCGATCGCCGACGCCAGGACGCCGACCAGCAGCGGCCGCCCGGCCGGCGCGAACGCCAGATCGCGACCGCGATGGCGGCCATGGGGTCGGGGCCGCGGGCGGGCGCGGTCGCGCCCGGGCAGCAGCCAACGGGAATCGAGCACCGGCTTCTCCACCGCCGAGTAGAGCAGGACCGAGAGGCCGAACATCAGCGCCAGCGCCGTCGCGTAGAAGTAGCCACTGCGGTAGGGCATCTCGGCGGACAGCAGCACGATGACCGGGAAGTGCACGAGGTAGATCGAGTAGGAGATGTCGCCCAGGAAGACGGCGCCCCGGTTGGTCAGCAGCACGTTGCGGGCCCGCGCCGGCCCGCTCGCAGCGGCGAGCACGAGCGCCGATCCCAGGCACGGCAGCACCGCCCCCGGCACCGGAAACCCGGCGCCGCCGTGGGCGGTGAACAGCGAAATGCCGACGAGGGTCAGGCCCGCAAAGGACAGCGCGGTCAGCGCGGCGATCGACGCACGCAACGACGGCGCGAGGCAGGCGACCAGGGCGCCGAGGGCGAGTTCCCAGGCGCGCGTGATCGTCGAGAAGTAGGCCACCGTCGGGTCGGACATGCTCGGCCCGACCGCAAGGAGCAAGGACGCGACGCCGAGCACCGCGGCCGCCCCGCCCACCACAGCCCAGCGGTGCCGGGCGGCCAGCCGGCCGAGCAGCAGAAGGGCCAGCGGCCAGACCAGGTAGAACTGCTCCTCCACCGACAGCGACCAGTAGTGCTGGAACGGTGACTCCGGGCCGCCGGCGGTGAAGTAGTCGGTCTTGACGTCGATGAGATGCCAGTTCGCCCCGAAGGCCGCCGCCCAGATGCCGTCCCGGCGGGCGCCGTCGAAGCGGACGGTGTCGAGGACGGTCCGGGAGACCGCGAGCGTCGCCGCGATGACCAGCAGCGCCGCCGGCATCAGGCGCCGGACCCGGCGCCGGTAGAAGTCCCCGACGTACTGCCGCACCCCGCTCGTGCGCGACAGGTCGCGGACCAGGTGGGCGGTGATGAGATATCCGGAGATGACGAAGAAGACGTCCACGCCGACGAACCCGCCGCGGGGGTGCCCGGTGAGGTGGTTGACGACGACCGCGACCACGGCGACCATCCGCAGCCCCTGGATGTCGCGGCGCTTGCCCGCGGACGATCGATCGACGGAGTGCTCGCGGTGGCTGCCCGAGGTGGGCGCGGACCCTCGCTCTGCCGCCAGCGGCCTCGCCAAGATCCAGCCCCTTCTCCCGAGTGCGCGATTCGTCCGTATTGCCGTGCTTACCCAATACTGGACGGTCGGCCGGGGCTGCTCGCTCCCGGGTGGTGCGCGACACCCGGTCAGCACCTGGGCGGATTCGTCCCTAGCATCTGCTCGTGCAGCGCATCTGGAACCTCGGGCTGGTGGCTCTGGCCATCGTCGTCTTCGGTGCCGCGGCGTACGTCGTCGTCCACAACGACGACCCGTCGTCGGCGCGGGCGGACCGCGGCGCCGCGGCACCGACCTCGACCGTGCCCTCGACGAGTGCGCCGGCCTCGGGGTTGGCAACCGCGCCGGCGGTTGCGTCCGCCTCGGCGCCGGCCGGCCGGCCGGTGGTGGCGTTCCTGGGCGACGACTGGACGGCCGGCACCGGTGCGTCGGCGCCGGCCAAGCGGTTCAGCACCCTGGTGAGCCGGCGGCTCGGGGTGGCCGAGCGGAACTTCGGCGGCGACGGCAGCGGGTACGCCAAGTCCGGCCCGACGGCCGGCCCGTACCGCAGCCGGCTGGCCCCGGTGGTGTCTGCCCACCCGGACGTGGTCGTGGTCAGCGGCGGGCGCAACGACCGCGCCGATTCGGCGTCCACCGCGGCCGCGGCGGCCCGGGATCTCTTCGCCGCCCTGCACGACCAACTGCCCGACGCGACGCTGGTCGCCGTTGCCCCGTTCTGGGGCGACAGCGACCTCCCTCCGGAGCTCGCCGCCCTGGCCAAGGCGGTGCGCGAGGCCGTCACCGGAGTCGGCGGCAGCTACCTCGACCTCGACGACCCGATCCACGGTCATCCCGAGTACATGGCCGACGATGCCGACCCCAACAACCGTGGATACGCGGCGATTGCGGCGGCCGTGTCCCCCCGCATAGGGGCCTTGTTGCCCGGTGCCTGAGGGCGATCTCGCCGTAGCCTTCAGGTGAAGGACCGCGCTGCCGATCAGGGCGACAGGACCGCCCTGGCCCGACCCGCGTGTCCGAGGGGTTGCCGTGAACGACGTTGGCCTGCGCTCGAGCTGGACCGGGCTCGATGTCGCCGAGCAGCAGTGGCGGCTCGCGCTGGAGGCTGCGCCGCACGGCATCGCGCTCGTCGAGCTGGACGGGACGATGCGCCACGTCAATGGCGCGCTCTGCCGCATCTTCGGCTACCCGGCCGAGCAGCTGCGCTCCCTGACCTTCCTCGAGCTCACCCACCCCGACGACCGCAACTTCGACACCGGCAAGGTTCGCCGGTTGCTGGACGCCGAGATCGACAAGGTGTCGATGGACAAGCGCTACCGGCACGCCGACGGGCACTGGGTCTGGGCATCGGTATCGGTCGGCGTGGTGCGGGATCCGGCGACCGGCGTCCCGGTGCACTTCGTGGCCACCGTGGAGGACATCACGGAGTGGGTGGCCCGGCGCGCGACCGCGGCCCGCGACAGCGCCCGGCACAAGGCGATCATCGACGCGCAGATCGCCATCGCCGGCGTAGAGCTGACCCCGGAGGCCGTCCGCGTGGAGATCTGCACCCGGGCGATGGCACTCACCGGGGCCGACGGCGCAGTGCTCGAACTGCGGGACGGCGACGAGCTGGTCAGCCAGGTCGCCGTGGGCACGATGACCGTCCACCGCGGGCACCGCGTCCAGCGGGTCGGGAACATCAGCGGGCGCTGCCTGTCGACCGGGCGAAGCCAGCTCTGCGACGACACCGAGCGCGGCGTGGGCACCGATCTGATCGCCGACCGGCGCCTCGGGGTCCGGTCGATGATCGTGGTGCCGATGCGCAGCGGCGGGCAGGTCCTGGGGGTGCTGAAGGTCGTGTCGGCGCGTCCGGGCTGCTTCTCCCGGGAGGACCAGGGCGCCCTTGAGCTGCTGGCCGCGCCGTTCGGGGCGGCCCTGGCCAACGCCGCGCAGCTGGCGCACACGGTGGCGCGGGCCCGGACGGACCCGTTGACCGGCCTCGGCAACCGCAACCATGCCGAAGCCGAGCTGGACCGGGCCCTGCGCCGCCAGGACCGCACCGGCGAGCACACCGTCGTGCTGTTCCTCGACCTGGACGGCTTCAAGCCCATCAACGACGAGCGCGGTCACGATGTCGGGGACCTCGTGCTGGTGCAAGTCGCCGACCGCATCCGGCGGACCCTGCGCGGCACCGACACGGCGGCCCGCTTCGGCGGCGACGAGTTCCTGGTCATAGCCGAGTCGTTCGACGGCGTGGCCAACGTCGAGCGCTTGGCCCGCCGGCTCATCGACGTCATCAGCGAGCCTTACGACCTCGGCTCGGGGCCACCCGTCCGCATCGGGGTCAGCATCGGCATCGCCATCTCCGAAGGGGGGTCGTCGGCCGCGATGCTGCTGCGCGAGGCCGACGCCGCGATGTACGAGTCGAAGCGCAACGGCGGCGGCCGCACGACCGTCCGGGTCGGCGCCGGCTGACGTTCGGGCCGGTCAGCGGGTCCGGCGCTGCGGCTTCCACACGACGAGGGCGGTGGTCGGCCCGCGGCGGGCGGCGAGTTCGGCGTGCGCGTGGTCGAGTTCGGCAGCGAGCTCGGCGACCTTCGCCCGCAGCGCGTCGACGTGCGCCTCGAGTTCGATGATGCGCTTGATGCCGGCCAGGTTCACGCCCTCGTCCTGCGAGAGGCGCTGCACCTCGCGCAGCAGCGCGACGTCGCGGGCCGAGTAGCGGCGGCCGCCGCCGACGGTGCGGCCGGGCGAGACGAGCCCGAGCCGGTCGTACTGCCGCAGCGTCTGGGCGTGCATGCCGGCCAGCTGCGCGGCCACCGAGATCACGAACACCGGGGCGTCCTCGGGTACCTCGTCGTTACGCCGGGCCATCGCCACCGCCTCCCTTCGCAGCAGCCGCCTGCAGTGCCGCGGTGATCTGCGGGCGCGGGTCCTCGGTCTGGGTGGCGGCGAACTTCTCTAGTGCCTCGCGGGCGTCGCCGTCCAGCTTGGCCGGGACGGCCACCTCGACGGTGACGAGCAGGTCGCCGCGATGGTTGCGCACGGGCACGCCGCGGCCGCGGACGCGCAGCGTGCGACCGGACGGCGTGCCGGATGCGACCTTCAACGCCACCGTGCCGTCGAGCGTGGGTACCCGCAGCGTCGTGCCCAGGGCCGCCTCGGCGAAGGTGATCGGCACGGTGAGCGTGAGGTCGTCGCCGGACGCGGCCGAACAGCGGGTGGGCCGCGACGTGGACGGTGACGAACAGGTCGCCGGCGGGCGCGCCGCGAGTGCCGGGCGTGCCCTTGCCGGCAACCCGGACCTTCGCGCCGTCCCGGATGCCGGCCGGGATGCGCACGTTGATCGTGCGCGTCTGGGTGGTGGCGCCGGAGCCGTGGCAGTCCGGGCACGGATCGTCGATGATCTGGCCGGTGCCGCGGCACTCGACGCACGGCTCGCTGAAGCCGAACGCGCCCTGGTTGCGGCTGACGAATCCGCTGCCGCCGCAGTTGGTGCAGCGGCGCGGCGCCGTGCCGGGACGCGAACCCAGCCCACCGCACGTCTTGCAGCTCGCCGGGCCGGAGAGCCGCAGCGGCAGGGTGGCGCCGTGGGCCGCCTGCTCGAAGCCGAGCGTGAGGTCGGCCGAGACGTCCTGCCCGCGGGTGGGGCCGGCTGCGCTTCCCGGCGCACCGGCGCGGCCGGCGTTCGGGCCGAAGAGCCCGTCGAACAGGTCGTTGAGGTTGCTGCCCGACCCACCGCCGCCGAACAGGTCGGAGACGTTGAAGTTGGTGGTCGTGCGCTGCCGGCCGCCGGTCCCCGCGCCGGCGCCGAAACCGCCGAAACCGCCGAAGCCGCCGGATCCGAAGAGGCTGCGGGCCTCGTCGTACTCCTTGCGCTTGGCCGGGTCGGAGAGCACGTCGTAGGCCTCGGAGACCTCCTTGAACCGGGCCTCGGCCTTGGCGTCACCGGGGTTCTTGTCCGGATGCAGCTCACGGGCCAGCTTGCGGTAGACCTTCTTGATCTCCGCCGTTGACGCGTCCTTGGCGACGCCGAGCGCCTTGTAGTAGTCCTTCTCGATGTAGTCCTTCGTACTCATCGCTCGGCGTCACCTCCTCGTGTACGGGTTGCGGGACGGGGTCAGGCCTCGGGCGTTGCCGACGCCTCGGACGGGTCGTCCTGGGGTTGGGCCGTGGCGTCGTCCGCCTCGGCAGGCTCAGGGGTCGACGCCGCGGGGGCCGGATCGGTCACGCCGACCATGGCCGGACGGAGCAGCCGCTCGCCGTGCCGGTAGCCCTTGCGCAGGACCTTGGTGCAGGCCGGCTCGGTGACGGTGTCGCTCTCGTCGTGCATGACGGCCTCGTGGACGGCCGGATCGAAGGGGTCACCCTCGGCTCCGAACGCCTCGAGCCCGGCCGCGGCCAACGTGCTCTCCAGCTTGTCGCCGATCGCCTTGAGCGGACCGGTGTAGTCGTCGTGCTCGCGCGCGCGGTCGAGGTCGTCGACCACCGGCAGCAGCGCGGTGAGCAGTCGCGACACCCCGTGCTGCTCGGCCGCCAGCCGCTCGCGGTCGGCCCGCTTGCGGTAGTTGGCGTACTCGGCCTGGACGCGCTGCAGGTCGCGGGTCCGCTCGTCGAGCAGCGCCGCCTCGACCATCGGCCCCTCGGCCGGCTCGGGCGCCGGGAGGTGCTCCGCCCGCGGCCCGGCCGGCGCCGACGAGGCCTTGCGGGCCTCGCCGGTCACCGGGTCGATCTTGCGGTTGTCGCGGATGACGACCCGGTCCTGCTCCTCCGGGTGGTCGGTCACTTGGCCTCCTCCGCCGGGCCCTCGTCCACGACCTCGGCGTCGACGACACCGTCGTCGGCGGACTGGGCAGGACCGGCATCGGTCGGGCCACCGGCCGCGGCGCCCTCACCGGCCGCCTGCGCGGCGGCGTACATGGCGCCCCCGGCCTCGGCGGCAATGCTCGACACCTTCTCCTGGGCCGACTTGATGGCTTCGAGGTCGTTGCCCTCGAGCACCTTCTTCAGCTCGTCCACCGCGGACTGCAGCTCGCTGCGCTTGTCCTCGGGCAGCTTGTCGCCGTTCTCGGTGAGGAACTTCTCGGTGCTGAACTGCAGCGACTCGGCCGTGTTGCGGACCTCGGCCTCCTCGCGGCGCTTGCGGTCCTCCTCGGCGTGCGCCTCGGCGTCCTTCATCATCCGGTCGATCTCGTCCTTGCTCAGGCCCGACCCACCGGTGATCGTCATGCCCTGTTCCTTGTTGGTGGCCAGGTCCTTGGCGCTGACGTGCACGATGCCGTTCGCGTCGATGTCGAAGGTGACCTCGATCTGCGGGACGCCGCGCGGCGCCGGCGGCAGGCCGGTCAGCTCGAACATGCCGAGCTTCTTGTTGTAGGCCGCGATGTCGCGCTCGCCCTGGTAGACCTGGATCTGGACGCTGCTCTGGTTGTCGTCGGCGGTCGTGAAGATCTCCGAACGCTTGGTCGGGATCGTCGTGTTCCGCTCGATGAGCTTGGTCATGATGCCGCCCTTGGTCTCGATGCCCAGGGACAGCGGCGTGACGTCGAGCAGCAGGACGTCCTTGACGTCACCCTTCAGCACACCGGCCTGCAGCGCGGCGCCGACGGCGACGACCTCGTCGGGGTTGACGCCCTTGTTCGGCTCCTTGCCGCCGGTGAGCTCCTTGACCAGCTCGGTGACGGCCGGCATGCGCGTCGAGCCGCCGACGAGGACGACGTGGTCGATCTGGCTCAGGCTGATGCCGGCGTCCTTGATGACGTTCTGGAACGGCGCCTTGGTGCGCTCGAGCAGGTCGGCGGTGATCTTCTGGAACTCGGCCCGGGACAGCGACTCGTCCAGGAACAGCGGGTTCTTCTCCGCGTCCTGCGTGATGTAGGGCAGGTTGATGCTCGTCTGCTGGTTGCTGCTGAGCTCGATCTTCGCGCGTTCGGCGGCCTCGCGCAGCCGCTGCATCGCCATCTTGTCCTTGGTCAGGTCGATGCCGTGCGCGGCCTTGAACTTGTCGGCCAGCCAGTCGATGACGCGCTGGTCCCAGTCGTCGCCGCCGAGGTGGTTGTCACCGCTGGTGGCCTTCACCTCGATGACGCCGTCGCCGATCTCGAGCAGGGACACGTCGAACGTCCCGCCGCCGAGGTCGAAGACGAGGATCGTCTGCTCGGTCTCGCCCTTGTCGAGGCCGTAGGCCAGGGCGGCCGCGGTCGGCTCGTTGACGATGCGCAGGACGTTCAGCCCCGCGACCGTGCCGGCCTCCTTGGTGGCCTGGCGCTGGGCGTCGTTGAAGTACGCGGGGACGGTGATGACCGCATCGGTGACCGGCTCACCCAGGTAGGCCTCGGCGTCGCGCTTGAGCTTCTGCAGCACGCGGGCGCTGATCTCCTGCGGGGTGTAGCTCTTGCCGTCGATGTCGACCTTCCAGCTCGGGTCGCCCATGTGGCGCTTCACCGAGCGGATGGTGCGGTCGACGTTGGTGACCGCCTGGCGCTTCGCGACCTCGCCGACGAGGACCTCGCCGTTCTTGGCGAAGGCCACGACGCTCGGCGTGGTGCGCGAGCCCTCGGAGTTTGCGATGACCTCCGGCTCGCCGCCCGAGAGGACGGAGACGACGGAGTTGGTGGTGCCGAGGTCGATGCCGACCGCACGTGCCATGGTGAAGGCTCCTTCTTGCGTTGCTTGATGTCGTTGGGCTCAGGTCCCGATGGTGCTCGCCGGTGAGACCCGCTGTCAAAAGAACTGAGCGCAGGAGGCTCAACTTCCGGATTTGACCGTGACCCCGGTCACATCCTTCGGTGCCCTGCGTGACCGCCGGGTCACCACTGCCCCGGCTTGCGGTCTCAGATCGCCACGCGGGACGGCCCAGATGTGGTGATCTCGGACCGCAAGCGCCGGACGGGAACGACCGCGGCCGACCAAGCCGAGCCGTGCGCAGGCCCGGACCGGTGACAGCGGCGGGCTCCGCCGGCAGCGGTGGCCCGGGGCAGCTCAGCGGAACAGGCCGCCGCGCAGGCTGCCGCGCAGCACGTACGTCCCGGCCCGCGCCGTCGTCAACGTGGTCCAGCCGGACCCGTCGTCGGCGACCTGCGCCCGCACCCCGGGCACCGCGTCCACCGTCTTGCCGGTCTGGGTCCCGGCCACCTGCAAGCTGGCGGTCAGGAACTTCGACCAGCGCACCCGCACCGGGATCGTGCACGCACACGGCACCCGGATCGTCATCGACTTCTGGTCGTGCGTGATCACCGACCCCGGCCGGCCGATGATCGGGGTGGGGTCGACGACCCGGAACAGCTCCCAGTCGGCGGTGCGCCAGATCCTGTGCAGGTACCGGGCCCGGTGCTTCTGCACCAGCGTGTACTCGGGGTAGCCGCCGACGGACGTCGACGGCAGGGCCACGTAGCCCACGGCGTTGTTGTCCAGCCACACCTTGTAGGTGACCGGGTCGAGCGGGTCCTGGTCGAGCGAACTGTTGAGGGCGACGTCCTCCTGCGTCTCCCACCCCCGCGCGAGCAGGGCGTGGTCGAGCAGCGCGTCGTACCCGGCGTGGGCGCCGTGGTTGACGACCTCGACGCGGTAGTTCCGCAGGTCGGTGATCTGGTCGAGCCGGTGCGCCAGCGACTTGTAGTAGCCGACCGACGAGACCGGCTTGGTCGCGTTGAGGACGTCCTGCGTCGTCGCCACCATGCCCATGATGAGCACGGGCGTGACCGCGAAGACGGCCAGACGCCAGTGCCGCGCGCTCGTGGCCACCACCGCGACCGACAGGCAGAAGAAGGGGAACCGGGAGAAGTTCGACCCCATCCCGTTCGGGATCGCCCACAGCGCCACCGTCGCGAGCAGCGCCACGCCCAGCGTCGTGCGGATGTGGTCCGGCGGCCACGCCCACCACAGCCAGAGCTGGCCGAGGACGACCTCGAGCAGCAGGCCGTCGGAGAACGGCTCCGGGCCGGGGGCACCGAACACGACACCGACGGCGAGCAGCGCGAGCACCGCCGCGCCCGCCGTGTAGGCGATGATCGGCCGGTAGGCCTTGGTCCGGGTGGTGATGAAGGTGCCGCTGAGCCCCGCGCAGATGAACGCGCCGGAGACCGGCGAGGCGAGGATGCTCAGCAGCGTCAGCCCGACCGCGGCGACCGGGCGCCGCCGCCGGACCGCGATCAACGCGCCGACGGCCACTGCCGCCCCGAGCAGGAACGGCACCCGCCCGCTCCAGAGATTGATGGCGGCCACGAGCGCCGCCACCCAGGACGCGGCGATGGGATGGGCCGTCCCGCGGACCGCGATCGTGGCCAGCACGGTGACCGCCGCCGCCGCCAGGGCGCCCAGCAACTCGGTGCCGACCGCGGCCGACAGGTAGGGGGTGAGCACCGAGTAGTTGCCCGGTGTGGTCCCGCCCCCGAACCAGCTGAACCAGTACGTGAGCCCGACCCCGTGGTGGACGGCCGAGGCCCGCGCCCGCGCCGCCCACAGGTCGTTGACGTCGGGCCGGACGAGGTAGAAGGCGAGGCCGTTGAGCACCGCGCACAGCGAGGGCAGGACGTAGCGCAGATCGACCCGACCACGGAATCCAGCCGCCCGCAGCACAGCGGGCTGCGACGGGGTGGCGGTCGCGGTCATGACCGTCAATCGTCCCATACGGAGCCGCCACAATTCGGGCGAGTAGCCGTGGAAGCCGGGGACCGCGGGCTACCGCGCCCGCGATCCCCGGCCCGGTGTCACTTCGCCGGCTTGGCCAGGTCGGCGATCGAGGTCAGGCCGTACTTGTCGGCCGTCTGCTTGGTGACCACGATGGCGTCGGCGTCCTCGGCCGTCGACTGGTCGAGGACGGTCAGCTTCGCCGGCACCGCCTTCTGCAGCGCGGCGTAGACGGCGTCGGACGCCGTTGCGGTCGCGTTCTTGTCGAAGTACTGCAACAGCACGCCGCTGTACTCGGGGATCAGGTCGATCGAGCCGTCCTCCAGCCCCGGGATGTACTTCTCCCGGCTGCCGATGTTCAGCTTCTTGGTCACCTTCGCACCCGCCGCTTGCAGGGCGTCGGCGTAGATGTCGGCCAGGATCACGTTCTCCGGGAAGTTGGCCGAGCCGACGGTGATCGAGACCCCCTGCGCCGGGGTGCTCGTCGGCGGGTTGATGCTCTGCAGGTAGGCCTTGGCGGCCGCGTCCGCGTCCTGCTTGTCGACCTCGACCTTGGTGCGCAGGGCGATGAGATCGCTCGTCGTCAGCTTCGAGGAGATGAAGTTGAGGACCTGCTTCACCCCGTCGGTCGCCTTGGCCTTGTTGATGAGCGGCAGGACGTTCTGCGCGCCGAAGTTGCTCTTCGGGTCGGTGAGGACGACGAAGTCGTTGGCCGTGATCGCCGGGTCGGTGGTGAAGAGGTCGGCCGCGTCGACCTGGCCGTTCTTCAGCGAGGTGACGGTGACCGGTCCGCCGGTGTCGAGGGTCTTGAACGACTGGAAGTCGACCCCGTAGATCTTGCTGAGCCCGGGCACGCCGTCGACCCGGGTCTTGAACTCCGGCGGGCCGCCCAGGATGAGCTTCGAGGCGACGGTGCCGGACTTGCCGCCCCCGCCGCTGTTGCTGCTGCCCTTGGAGCTGTCGGATCCGCACGCAGCGAGCACCAGGCTCGTCGCCGCGAGCCCGGCGGCCACCAGGGTGAGGGTCTTGCGCGTCATGGTTCTCCTAGAAGGTGCTGATCGGTGTCAGAAGGTCGGTGCAATGACGGTCAGCCAGTGACGACCTCCTCCTTGGTCCGGACGGAACCGGTCGGCGCGTCCGCGGCCGCCCCGGTGTTCTTCGAGAATCGGCCGGACACGCCCCGCGACACCGCGAAGCGCTGGACGATCGACAGGGCGAGGTCGACGACCACCGCCAGCAGGGCGACGAGCACGCCGCCGCTGACCATCTGCGGGAAGTCGTGCTGGCCGTAGCCGTCGTAGATGTAGCGGCCCAGCCCGTCGAGGGGGAAGTAGGACGCGATGGTGGCGGTGGCGATGACCTGCAGGGTGGCGCTGCGGAAGCCGGAGAAGATCAGCGGCAGGCTGTTCGGCAGCTCGACCTGCCACAGCACCTCGTTGCCGCTCATGCCCATGCCCCGGGCGGCGTCGCGCACGGCCGGGTCGACGTTGTCGACCCCGGCGTAGGTATTGGCGAGGATGGGCGGGATCGCGATCAGCACCAGCACGATCTCGGTCGGCAGGACGTAGCCGAGATCGGTGCGGCCGTAGAAGTGCGGCGAGATCAGGACGGCGAGCAGGACGAGCAGGCCGACGGTCGGGATCGAGCGGATGGCGTTGACCGCCGACACGACCGCGGTGCCGCGCCGGGTGTGGCCGATCGCCAGCCCGGCCGGCAGGGCGATCGCGAGCGCGATGGCCAGCGCGATGCCGGAGAGCCGCAGGTGGGCCAGCACCTCGGACGGGATGCCCACGAACGAGTCGAAGCGCCGGTCGCGCCAGTGCGCCGGATCGTTCAGCCACGTGATGACGTCGTTGATCAACTTGTGACCGCCCGTCGCCACGGTGTGACCAGGCGGTTGCCGAGGACGATCAGGCCGTCCAGCGCCAGGGCCAGCAGGACGCACAGCACGATGCCGAGCACGATCGGCGGGTAGTACGGATCGGGCGTGGACAGCTGCCGGCCGATGTCGAACAGCCGGCCGAGGTTGTCCATGCCGATCGTCCCGGCGACCGCGACGAGGCTGACGTTGGAGACCGTCGCGACCCGCAGGCCGGCGGCGATCACCGGCGCCGCGATCGGCAGCTCGACGCTGACCAGCCGGCGCAGCCGGCCGAAGCCCATGGCGGTGGCGGCGAGCAGCGTCTCCTCCGACACCGACGCCAGCCCGTCAGCGACCACCCGGGTGAGCAGGGCGACCGAGTAGATGGTCAGCGCGATCGGCACCTGCTTCGGGTCGAGCGACTTCAGGCCGAAGAACGGCGGGACGATCACGAACAGCGCGATGGACGGGATCGTGTAGAGCAGCCCCGTGATCGAGATGATCGGCGGGTAGGTCCACTTGAAGCGGCGGGCCAGGTAGCCGAGCGGCAGCGAGATGACCAGGCCGACGACCACCGGCAGCACCGACAGGTAGGTGTGCTCCCACAGGTAGGTGAGGTCGGCGCTGCGGTGGTCCTGGAAGTAGCCCCAGAAGTGCCACGGCGAGGAGTTGCCGCCGGCGGCAAGGACGGTCATTGCTCGCCGCCGGCGACGGTGGGCGCGCCGGTGATCTCGGACGCCGCCGCTGCCACTGCCTTCTCGCGCTCGCCGGCGGCCCGGTGCTCGATGCGGGCCAGCACGTGGGACGCGGCAACGGTGCCGGCGAACGAGCCGTCGTCGTGGACGATCACGCCCCGTCCGCTGGGCGACGACAGCGCCGCGTCGAGGGCCTCGCGCAGCGTCCCTGATTCGGCGGCGAGCGTGCCCCCGAGGTTGAGGAGATCCGGGGTGATCTCGCTGCCCAGCGCCGACTCCGGCAGCCGCCCCACGGCCAGCCAGCCCTGCGGCCGGTCCTGGTCGTCGACGACGAGCGCCCAGTCGTCGTGGGCCTTGTCGCGCCCGGCGCGCACCGGCTCGCCCAGCCGTACCGGCGTCTCGTCCTCGAGCGGCAACTCGCCGGCCGCGGCGAAGCCGAGCGCGCGGTAGCCGCGGTCGCGGCCGACGAACCCGGCGACGAACGCGTCGGCCGGCCGGGACAGCAACTCGGCCGGCGGGGCGAGCTGCGCGAGCTTGCCGCCGACGCGCATCACGGCCACGTTGTCGCCGAGCTTGATGGCCTCGTCGATGTCGTGGGTGACGAAGACGATCGTCTTGCTGCAGCTCGGCCTGCAGGCGTAGGAACTCGTTCTGCAGCTGCTCGCGCACGACGGGGTCGACCGCGCTGAACGGCTCGTCCATCAGCATCACCGGCGGGTCGGCGGCCAGCGCCCGGGCGACGCCGACGCGCTGCTGCTGGCCGCCGGACAGCTGGGCCGGGTACCGCTTGGCGAACGCCGGGTCGAGCCCGACCCGCTCCATCAGCTCCAGCGCCCGGGCCCGGGCCGCGCGCTTGTTCTGCCCGACCAGGAACGGGACGGTGGCGATGTTGTCGAGCACCGTTCGGTGCGGGAACAGGCCGGCCTGCTGGATGACGTAGCCGATGCCGCGCCGCAGCTCGGGCCGGCTTGATCGAGGCGGTGTCGCGATCGTCGAGCAGGATCCGCCCGCCGGTCGGGTCGATCATCCGGTTGATCATGCGCAGCGAGGTCGTCTTGCCGCAGCCGGACGGGCCGACGAAGACGGTGATCTCGCCCGACGGCGCGTCCAGGCTGAGCTCGTCGACCGCGACCGTGCCGTCGGGGTAGCGCTTGGTGACCGAGTCGAACCGGATCATGTGGCCTCCGCGAGCGTGTCCTGCGGGCCGGCACCGAGCAGGGCACCGATCGCCGCTGCCTCGGCCGAGACGATCCGGCCGTAGGTATGGGTGGTTTCGTCGTCGATGCGATAGGTCGGGCCGAGCAGGTTGAGCGCGGCGGCGATGCCACCCGGGCGGCGCACCGGGGCCGCGATGGCGGTGACGTCGGGCTCGAGCCGATCGCGCTGGGCGACGTAGCCCTCGGGCGGCACGTCCCCGGCCAGCGCGGCGCCGACGGCAAGGTCGGCCAGGGCGATGGCCCGGCCGACCCAGCTGGTGTGCCGGATGGCGTGAGTCCCCTCGGCCATGGCCAGGTACAGCGCGGTGTCGCCGGCGCCGCGCACGACGAGATAGGTCGATTCGCCGGTGCGCTCGACGATGCGGGCCAGGCTCGGCTGGGCGAGCGTGACCAGTGACTGGCGGCCGAGAGCGGTCGCGCCGAGCTGGATGATCCGCGGGCCCGGGTGGAACGCGCCGGCGCGGTCGCGGTCGACGAAGCCGGTGGACTCCAGGGTGCGCAGCAGCCGCAGCGCGGTGCTGGCCGGCAGCGTGGCCCGGCGCGCGCACTCCGTCAGCGAGATCGCCGGCTCGGCGCAGACCGCCGCCAGCAGATCGAGGGCCCGCTCGACCGTGCGGGTCGCCGGGTTGGCCAACGGGGGCAGGACGTCCTCCCAGGTTCCGGGTCGCCAGCAGTTGCCGGCAAATGGAAGTTCGATGCCACTGCCTGCAACGCAACCACAGGGCTACGACAAAGGCGACCGTTCATATCCCAAAAGCGAGAATCGACACCCGGCCGTGATCCGGCCCCCCGCAGCGCAGGGCCGGCCGGATCAGCCGGGCTTGGGGCGCCCGGTCTCGTCGTCGTCGCGGCCGGCCACGATCCGCCGCAGTACCCCGGCGCCCGGCAGTTCGCTCAGCGCGTGCACGACGCGGTCGATCGTCGTCTGCATCCGCGCCACCTGGGCCTGGGTGTCGGTGGCGGCGCGCAGCGCCGGCAGCGCCTGGCTGCGCAGGGCCTCGAGGATCTGGGGCAGGTCGCGCACGGTCTTGGGGTCCATCGCGCCGACCAGCTTCTCCATCGGCACGGTGAGGTTCTTGCTCGCCGCCTCGATCCGGGTGACGGCGCGGTCGAGGCGACCCACCGTCTGGTTGAAACGCTCGATGGAGTCGTTGAACGTCTTCATCGTGGCCGGGAACTGGCCGACCAGCCGGGCGTTCTGCTCCAGCATCTCCTGCATCCAGCGGGCCTGGTGGTCGGCGGACTTCATCAGATCACCCACGACCGGGATCGCGCCGACCGCCGACGGGATGCGCGAACTCTCCGGCTTCTTGGCCATGCCGACTTTCTAGCCCGTCCCCGAACGGCTGTCGACCTGCCGCTCCGCACGGGCGACCCGTTTGCGTGGGACGGACCACACAGCGGTCGACAATTGGTTACCCGCCGGTAATAACGAATAGTCTCATTCAGTTCCGGCTCGGCTCGTCCCATGAGCTCGTCGTTTGAGGAGAGCATCTTGCAGCAGACGGTCGCCCATGGCGTGATCATCGACTGGGAGTGGACGAACCCGGGCTGGGTCCGGCTGACGCTCGCTCTGCTGATGCTCGTCGTCACCGCTGCGATCGCAGGGCGCCGCATCCTCTGGCTGGTCAAGCTGATCCGCTCGGGCAAGAAGGACGACGGGCGCAAGGACAACCTGCAGGAGCGGCTGAAGGACGAACTGCTCGAGGTGTTCGGGCAGAGGCGGCTGCTGAAGTGGAGCGGCCCCGGGCTCGCGCACTTCTTCACGTTCTGGGGCTTCGTCATCCTGGGTGCCACCGTCGTCGAGGCCATGGGTGCGCTGGTGCTGAGCCAGGACTTCGCCCTGCCGATCCTCGGTCACGCGCGCTGGCTCGGGTTCCTCGAGGACTTCTTCGCCCTCGCCGTTCTCGCCGGCATCGTCTACTTCACGATCAACCGCATCCGCAACGCGCCCGAGCGCAAGCAGCGGGACTCCCGCTTCTACGGCTCGCACAACCGGGCCGCCTGGATGGTGCTCGCGCTCATCTTCCTCGTCGTCGTAACACTGCTGCTCTACCGCGGCGCGCAGTACAACACCGGCCACTTCCCGTACGGCCGGTCGAAGTGGGCATTCGCCTCGTACGGTGCCGCCAAGCTGCTCGGCGACGGCGCGTACAACCAGGGGTTGGAGACCTTCGGCCTGCTGGCCCAGATGGCCGTCATCTTCGGCTTCACGATCCTGGTCACGTACTCCAAGCACCTGCACATCGCCACCGCCCCGATCAACGTCGCGACCAAGCGGGAGCCGAACGCGCTCGGGCCGCTGCTGCCGGTGACCGATGACGAGGGCAAGCCGATCGACTTCGCCGACGTCGAGAACCTCTCCGAGGACACCGTCTTCGGCAAGGGCAAGATCGAGGACTTCACCTGGAAGGGCTACCTCGACTTCGCGACCTGCACCGAGTGCGGCCGCTGCCAGTCGCAGTGCCCGGCCTGGAACACCGGCAAGCCGCTGTCGCCGAAGCTCGTGATCATGGACCTCCGCGACCACTTGTTCGCCAAGGCGCCCTACATCTTCGGCACGCAGCAGGTCCCCGACGGTGCGGTCCCGGACTTCAAGCCCGAGGGCGGCGAGCACGGCCATGCCGTCCCCGAGGCCGGCTACCCGCGAGTCGAAGGGAGTTCGATCGAGCAGGCGCTGCGGCCGCTGGTCGGCGATGCCGCGAGCGGCGGCGTCATCGACCCGGACGTCCTCTGGTCGTGCACCACGTGCGGCGCCTGCGTCGAGCAGTGCCCGGTCGACATCGAGCACATCGACCACATCGTCGACATGCGTCGCTACCAGGTGCTGATCGAGTCCGCGTTCCCGTCCGAGGCCGGCGTGATGCTGCGCAACATCGAGAACAAGGGCAACCCGTGGGGCATGTCGGACAAGGGCCGCGACGAGTGGATGAACGACCTCTCCTTCGAGGTGCGGCGGGCCACCCCGGGCACGAAACTCGACGCCGACATCGACTACCTGTTCTGGGTCGGCTGCGCCGGCGCGCTCGAGGACCGTTCGCGCAAGGTCACGATCGCGTTCGCCGAGCTGCTGCACACGGCCGGGGTCGAGTTCGCGGTGCTCGGCTCGGCCGAGTCCTGCTCGGGTGATCCGGCCCGCCGGCTCGGCAACGAGTTCCTGTTCCAGATGCAGGGCATGCAGAACGTCGAGACCCTGAACTCGATCACCCGTGCCGAGCCGCTGAAGGTCGTCGCCACCTGCCCGCACTGCTTCAACACGCTCGCCAACGAGTACCCGCAGCTCGGCGGGCACTACGAGGTCGTCCACCACACGCAGCTGCTCGGCAAGCTGGTCGAGGAGGGCCGGCTGACGCCGGTCGAGCCGGTCGACAAGAGCGTCACCTACCACGACCCGTGCTACCTCGGCCGGCACAACAAGGTCTACACGCCGCCGCGCGAGGTGCTCGGCGCGATCCCGGCGCCTGAAGTCGCAGGAGATGCACCGCTGCAAGGAACGCGGCTTCTGCTGCGGCGCCGGCGGTGCCCGGTTCTGGATGGAGGAGAAGATCGGCAAGCGGATCAACCGTCGAGCGCACCGACGAGGCGCTCGGCCTCGACCCGGACCTGATCGGCACCGCCTGCCCGTTCTGCATGGTCATGCTCTCCGACGCGGTAGCCGCAGAAGAAGGGCGACGGCGCGGCCAAGGAGCACGTCAGGTGCTCGACGTCGCTCAGCTGCTCCACCAGTCGTTGGGGGCCCCGCCGGCGCCGCCGGCCGAGGAGCCCACGCCGGAGCCCGACCCCGAGCCCGAGCCGGCCCCCGCGAACTGACCAGCTTGGCCCCCGCCTGAGACCGATGGGTGACGGGACTTACGCGCGGGTAACGTCCGAACCGTGAGTGAAGAAGGCGAGCGGCTTCGGCTGGGACGCCAGCGCACGAGTCCTGCGCCCACGCCCGACTACGACGAGGACGACGGCTTCGTCAAGCGCACCCTGGCCAAGCGCCGGGCGCGCAAGCAGGCGAAGAAGGCCCGGCTCGCCGCGATGACCCGCGGTCGCCGGTTGGCCCGCCGCTTCATGATCGCGAGCACCTGGCTGCTCGGTTTCATCGCCGCCGGCATGGTCGCCGTGATCGTCATGTACTACGCGTTCACCGACGTGCCGCAGCCCACTTCGCTGCCGCTGCCGCAGGTGGCGACGATCCAGTACTCCGACGGCTCGACGCTGGCCCGGATCGGCAGCGTCGACCGCACGATCGTCCACCTCGAGCAGGTCCCGAAGCATGTCCGTTACGCCGTGCTCGCCGCCGAGGACCGCAACTTCTACAGCGAGCCCGGTGTGTCGATCAAGGGCACCGCCCGGGCGGCGCTGTCCGACCTCGCCGGCGGCAGCACGCAGGGTGGTTCGGGCATCACCCAGCAGTACGTGAAGAACGCCTACCTGAGCGATGCCCAGACGCTGACCCGCAAGCTCAAGGAGCTGATGATCGCGGTCAAGCTGTCGCGCGAGTACAGCAAGGACCAGATCCTCGAGTTCTACCTCAACACCGTCTACTTCGGCCGCAACACCTACGGCATCCAGGCCGCCAGCCGGGCCTACTTCGGCGAGGACGTCGAGCAGCTCACCGTGGCGCAGGGCGCGCTGCTGGCCGGGCTCCTGCGGGCCCCGTCGTACTACGACCCGGCGAACAACCCGGGCCAGGCGAAGCTGCGGTGGCAGTACGTCCTCGACGGCATGGTGAAGACGAAGCACCTGACCGCCGAGCAGGAGGCGGCCCAGAAGTTCCCGAAGACCAAGGCGCCGCGCGGCACCGGCCTGGGCAGCACCGGCTGGCGCTACCTGCTGGTGAACGCGGTCCTCGCCGAATTGCAGCAGCGCGGAATCTCGGAGAAGGAGGTCTACGCGCGCGGCCTCACGATCCGGACGACCATCGACAAGAAGGCCCAGCAGGCGGCCCTGACCGCCATCCACCAAAGCTTCAAGAACCTGACCAAGAAGCAGCGCAACCTGAAGAACGCGCTCGTGGCCGTGAATCCGAAGACCGGCGGGATCCTCGCGTACTACGGCGGCACGGGGCCGGGCGTGAAGGGCTACGACGGGCAGGTCAACTACAACGACTGGGCCGGCGGCAGCGGCAGCGCGCACCCGGCCGGATCGGCGTTCAAGCCCTACGTCCTCGCGACCACGCTCACGCAGACGCTCAACCAGACGAAGGACAAGGACCACTTCGCGATCGACAGCTACGTCGACGGCAGCTACTGCCGCCTGATCGACGGGACGAAGATCTGCAACGACCCCTCTGACGAGCCGCTGAGCAGCCCGCGCATCAAGCTGGCGCTGGCGATGAAGTACTCGCTCAACACCACGTTCGACCTCCTGGCCTTCGACGCCGGACCGAGCAACGTCGCCAAGACCGCGCACGTCATGGGCATCAACCCGACGCTGCCGAACGGCTCGAAGTCGCTGATGGAGAGCAACGGGCAGACCCGCTTCGGCATCGGCATCGGCGACTACCCGGTGACGCCGGTCGACCAGGCCGCCGGCTACGCCACGCTCGCCAACGACGGGAAGGCGAACACGCCGCATCTCGTCGAGAAGGCGACCAGCTCCGACGGCGAGGTCGTCTACCGCGCTCGGGTGAAGTCCGGCCAGGCGATCGACCCGAAGGTCGCCAACGATGTGACGCTCACCCTCAAGCCCATCGCGGCGTGGTCGAACGACGCGCTCGCCAACGGCCGGCAGTCGGCGGCCAAGACCGGCACGGCCGGGGTGTCGCCGAAGTCGAAGGACAACAGCGATGCCTGGATGGTCGGATTCACTCCGCAGGTGAGCGCCGCGGTGTGGGTCGGCACCGGGCTGCGCAAGCCGATCTACAACTCGGCCGGGCAGCCGCTGTACGGCGCGAACCTTCCCGGGCAGACCTGGAAGTTGTTCATGGACACGTATCTCGCGAACAAGCCGAACCTGCCACTGCCGACCAAGCAGCTGATCGCGGCCAACGGCGAGGCGCCGAAGCCGACACCCACGCCGACCCCGACCAAGACGAAGACGTCGACAACCCCGAAGCCGACGTTCTCGATCACCACCGGCTTCCCGACGCCCACCCCACCACCGCCGACGACCTCGGCGCCGCCGTCGTCGCCGACCCCGAGCGGGTCGACCTCGACGTCGTGCGGGGGCCTGCTCAACCCGTGCAAGCCGGGCGGGGGCGGGGGCGCGCCGTAGCCCCTCGCCCGCCTGGTCGGCTGCCGGCGGCCGCCGTGCCAGGATGACGCGGTGACGCGCGTGGCCGACCCGCACGAGACGGACGAGGTGGCGTCCGGCACGTCCGGGCGCTCACCCAGCCTCGTCGACCCGACGGCCTGGCGCGCGGCCCGCATCCTCGGCGGCCCGTGGGGCCGGCACGCGGGCGTCGGGCGGCGGTCGTGGTGGACGCCGGTGCGCTGGCTGCTGGCCATGACGATCGTGACGCTGCTGCTCGGCTACGCGGAGAAGTCGCCGTGCGCGACCGGCGAATGGACGGGCAGCAAGCAGTACACGCACTTCTGCTACTCCGACGTCGTGCCCCTGTGGAGCGACGAGCGCCTCGACGTCGGCGCGGTGCCCTACCGCGACACGACGGTCGAGTACCCGGTGCTGACCGGCGCGTTCATGTGGTTGACCGCCGATCTGACCCGCGGCGTCCACCGCATCGCGTCGAGCTGGTCGGAGCTCATCGTCTTCGGCGTGCTGACCGCGTTGCTGCTCGCGCTCTGCGCGCTGGTCGTCACCGCCGCGACCGCGGGGACGGCCCGCGGCCGGCCCTACGACGCCGCGATCTTCGCCCTCTCACCCCTGCTCGTCTTCCACGCCTTCTCGAACTGGGACCTGCTGGCGATGGCGTTCGCGTCGTGCGCGATGTGGGCCTGGGCGCGGGGCCGGCCCGTCCTGGCCGGCGCGATGATCGGGCTGGGTACGGCGGCGAAGCTGTATCCGGTGTTCCTGCTCGTCGCAATCTGGACGCTGGCCATCCGCACCCGCCGGTGGACGGAGGCCGCCTGGGCGACGGTGGCGGCTGCTCTGGTCTGGGTGGCGGTGAACATCCCGCTCGGGGTGGCCTACAACCGCGGCTGGTGGGAGTTCTACAAGTTCAGCCAGGACCGGGCGACCGAGCGCTCGACGCTGTGGGCGATGGTCAAGACGCTCTTCGACGGCTCGGCCGACGGCAACGACGCCGTGTACTGGGTGCCACCGGGGCTCGCGGTGGCGCTGGCCCTCATCGGGGCGCTGCTGCTCGTGGTGGTGCTCGGGCTCGCGGCGCCGGTGCGCCCCCGCCTCGCCCAGCTCGCCTTCCTCGCTGTGCTCGCGTTCCTGCTGACCACGAAGGTGTGGAGCCCGCAATACTCGCTGTGGCTGGTGCCGCTCATCGCGCTGGCCCGGCCCCGGTGGCGGCTGACGCTCATCTGGCAGTTCGTCGAGGTGCTGGTGTGGATCGCGACGCTGACGATCCTGCTCGGCTACAACGCGTCCTCGCACGGGATCAGCTACGGCTGGTTGATGATCATCTTGTTGGTCCGGGACGGCCTGCTCGTCGCGCTCGCCGTGCTCGTCGTGCGCGAGATGTGGCACCCCTGGCTCGACGTCGTGCGGACGGACGGGGTGGACGACCCGAGCGGCGGGGTCTTCGACGGCGCACCGGACTACTGGAGCCGGGAACTACCGGACGACCTGGTCGTCGACGCCGGGCCGGACACTGCCGATCAGATCGACGCGCGCAGGTAGTCGATGTCGGCGCTCTGCCCTTCGGGGCCGGGCGTCTCGACGATGACGTCGCTGCCGGCCGCCCGGCAGACGTCGGCGAGGACGGCGGCGTCGATCGTCCCGGCGTCGAAGTTCGCGTGCCGGTCGGCGCCGGAGTCGAACTCGTCGCGGCTGTTGTTGGCGTGGACGAGGTCGATCCGGCCGGTGATCGCCAGCACCCGGTCGACGATGCCGGCGAGATCCTCCCCGCCGGCGTAGGCGTGGCAGGTGTCGAGGCAGAAGCCGGCCCCGAACTCGCCCACGGCGTCCCACAAGCGGGCCAGGCGGTCGAAGCGGCGGGCCATCGCGTTCGTCCCGCCCGCGGTGTTCTCGATGAGGACGGGCAGGGCGAAGCCGCCCTCGTCGGCCGCGTAGGCGAAGGTCTTGCGCCAGTTGTCGAAGCCGACCGCCGGGTCGTCACCCTCGTTGAGGTGGCCGCCGTGCACGATGATGCCCTTGGCGCCGATCTTCGCCGCCCCCTCGGCATGCTGCGCCAGCAGCTTGCGGCTGGGCACCCGGATGCGGTTGTTCGTGGTGGCCACGTTGATGCGGTAGGGCGCGTGGATGTAGACCGCGAGCTCGCTGGCCCGGATGGCGTCGGCGTCGGGGTGTTCGTCCGGCTTCTTCCAGGCCTGCGGGTCGGTGAGGAAGAACTGCACCGCGCTCGCCCCGGTGGCCTTCGCCCAGCCCAGCGGATCGTCCGATTTCACGTGCGCGCCGATTGCCACTGCCATGGGCCCGACCCTACGACGCGGTTGTGACATCCCGGCTGGCGCGGCCGCCCGTCGTAACCCAGACTGAGTAGCTCTCGTTAGACAGACAGCGAGTTGCGTTGAGCTCTCGTTGTCCGGTGTCCGGAAATTTCGTTGTTTCGCGCCCGAAGTCGGGCCCATTGTCAGGAGTGTCGATGCCGGGTCGTCACCAGCTACCGCCGGTGCGGCGTCCTCGTCTGCGCTGGCTCGCCAGCGTCACCGGCGGTGCGATCGTCGCAGCGATGCTGTTCGCGTTCTTCCCGGCCAGCGCCAGCGCCGACACCACCGTCAACGCCCAGCTCTCGCTGACCGGCGTGGCCACCAAGGACAACATCGCCGGTGGCTCGCAGATCGGCGTCCACCCCGGTGACACCGTCGACTTCAAGGCCTCGGCCGTCCCGACTGCGGGCCTGGAGAACATCCCGGCCCTCGGACCGGTCCTGAACAACCTCCTCGGGACGCTCGGTTCGAACCTCTACCAGGTCCAGGTCACCTTCCCGTCGTCCTTCCCCGGAGGGGCGCAGACGTTCAAGCTCGGCGGCCCGACAAGCGGCAAGTGCGCCGGCCTGCCCTCCAAGGCCGTCCACTTCGCCGACAAGGGCACGTTCACCTTCACCTGGAAGGTCCAATACGTCGCGGTGGGCCTGCTCGGTTGCACGACCAACCCGCTCAACACCGACTTCAACCTGCTGAAGCAGGCCGGCGTGGCCCTCAACGCGTCCAACTCGTGGGTCGGCAAGGTCGTCGTCGCCGACGACCCGCCGAAGGGCGGCATCTCGATCCAGCTGCCGGGCGTCTCCGTCGCCCCGAGCGTGGCCGGGCACCAGCTGCCCACCCTCGGCGTGCCGGGCGTCAACCTGCCGACGCTGAGCGTCGGGATCCCGAGCATCCCCAGCATCAATCTTCCCGGCGGCAGCGGAGGCGGCGGCAAGACCACTCCGCCGGCCGGCGGCGGCTCGACCTCCGGCGGTGGCGAGCTGCCGGTCCCGGCCCGGGTCGTCCCGAACGGCGACGGTGGCGCGGTCTTCGGCAACTCCGGCGGCGGCTACTTCCCGGCCGGCCTGCCGAACACCTCCGGTCTGGGTAGCGCGGCCAAGCCGCTCCCCGCCGCCTCGGGCACGAAGTCCTCGGCCGCACCGACGGTGAACCAGGACAGCACCGGCAAGCACAAGACCATCGACCTCGCGTCCAGCAAGGCGCAGTCGACCGGCCAGCTCTCGGTCATCCTGGCGATCATCGCGATCATCGCGCTGTCGGTGGTGGCCGCGACCTACGCCCGCCTGTATTTGTTGCGCCGCGAAGGCTGACGTAGTCGCCGGGTGGTCGCCTTCTCCCGGGGTCGCCTTCCAGCGTCCGCTTCGGTTGAGTGGTCAGTTACGCACTGAGTGGTCAGCTGCAACTCACCACTCACGGCCGAACTGACCACTCAGTGTCGGGGCGGGCTGGGTGCTCCGGTCCACGGCCGCGATTTCGGGTTCGGCGCGGCGGGCCGGTAGGCTGGCAAGGTTCGTCCTCGCTGGCCCGTGACCGTATGGGTTGTCGCGCTGGTCGTCGCCGAGACCGAACACCCTCCTGCCGCGGACCGTCCGCGGCCGATCAGTCCACAGGAGGAAGCGTTCCCTTGAGTGCGCCCACCCGTCATTACGAAGTCATGGTCATCCTCGACCCCACGCTGGAAGAGCGGACGATCGCCCCGTCGCTCGACGCCTTCCTGAACGTGGTGAAGCAGGACGGCGGCACCGTCGAGAAGGTCGACGTGTGGGGCCGTCGCCGGATGGCCTACGAGATCAACAAGCACGCCGAGGGCATCTACGCCGTCGTCGACCTGCAGGCCAGCCCGGCCGCCGTGCAGGAACTCGACCGGCAGCTGAACCTCAACGAATCGGTGCTGCGGACCAAGGTCCTGCGCCCGGACGAGAGGTAAGCCCATGGCCGGAGAAACGATCATCACCGTCGTCGGCAACCTGACCGCCGACCCCGAGCTGCGGTTCACGCCGTCGGGAGCCGCGGTCGCGTCCTTCACCATCGCGTCGACCCCTCGCACGTTCGACAAGAACTCGAACGAGTGGAAGGACGGCGAGGCGCTGTTCCTGCGCTGCTCCATCTGGCGCCAGGCCGCCGAGAACGTCGCCGAGTCGCTGCAGCGCGGCATGCGCGTCGTAGCGCAGGGTCGGCTCAAGCAGCGCTCCTACGAGACCCGCGAGGGTGAGAAGCGCACCGTCGTCGAGCTGGACGTCGACGAGATCGGCCCGTCGCTGAAGTACGCCACGGCCAAGGTGAACCGCACCACGCGCGGTTCGTCGGGCGGCGGCTTCGGTGGCGGCGGTGGCTCCGACGCCGGCGGCGGTTCGTCCGCGCCGGCCGACGACCCGTGGGGCTCGGCCCCGCCCGCCTCCGGCGGCTTCTCGGACGAACCCCCCTTCTAACCGGACTTCCGCGATCTCGACCGCACCGTCCGAGATTCGCTTGATACAACACGGAGATACGTAGACATGCCCAAGCCACCCATTCGCAAGCCGAAGAAGAAGTCGAACCCGCTGACCGCGGCCAAGATCGACTACATCGATTACAAGGACACGAACCTGCTCCGCAAGTTCATCTCCGACCGCGGCAAGATCCGCGCCCGGCGCGTCACCGGCGTCACTGCCCAGCAGCAGCGCCAGATCGCCAAGGCGATCAAGAACGCTCGTGAGATGGCCCTGCTGCCCTACACCTCGACGGCTCGGTGACGGCGATGAAGCTCATCCTCACCCGTGAGGTCGCCGGGCTGGGCCTGGCCGGCGACATCGTCGAGGTCGCGGACGGCTACGGCCGCAACTTCCTCGTTCCGCGCGGCGCGGCGATCACCTGGACCAAGGGCGCCGAGAAGCAGATCGCGCAGATCAAGCGGGCGCGCGACTCCCGCGAGATCCGCGACCTGGGTCACGCCCGCGAAATCAAGGCCGACCTCGAGAAGCTCACGGTCAAGCTCAGCGCTCGCGCGGGCAAGGACGGCCGGCTGTTCGGGTCGATCACCACGAACGACATCGCCGATGCCGTCAAGGACGCCGGCGGCCCGACGCTGGACCGCAAGCGGATCCAGATCGAGGGGCACATCAAGTCGGTCGGCCAGCACTCCGTGACCGTCGACCTGCACCCCGACGTCGTCGCCACGATCCCGGTCGCGGTCGAGGCCGTCTGAGGCGTCGCCGCCGCATTTTCCCGCCGAGATCCCCCTGCTGCCGCTTGACACCGGCGCCAGGGGGATCTCGCGTTCCGACGCGCCGGTTCGTTCGCCGCAGCAGGGGCCGGGAATTACTTTTCGTCCACAGGGCCGTTCGACCTGGCGGCCCGGCTTTGCGGGCCTCCAGACCCGGCTCGGCCGGCCGTCCACATGGTTGTCCACCGACCGTCTACAGCCCGACCGGCGATTCCCACAGGTTGCCCACAACCTCTTCAACAGGCCGGTTTGCCGCTGCCGTCCCGGCCCGCCTAACGTGCTGCACGCCGTTGCGCGCGCATTCTTGTCGGAGCCATCTGGTAGCACGGTGGGGTAGAACAATCGTACGATTACCGATGGGGGCTGGCGCCGGATGACCTTGGTGGAGGGTGCGCGCGGTCCGGCCGCGTCCGGCGGCGGCGAGTTCGACCGCACGCCCCCGCAGGCGGTCGAGGCCGAGCAGTCCGTGCTGGGCGCGATGATGCTGTCCAAGGACGCCATCGCCGACGTCGTCGAGGTCATCAAGCCCGGCGACTTCTACCGCCCGGCCCACCAGCTGGTCTACGACTCGATCCTCGACCTCTACGCCCGGGGCGAGCCGGCCGACGCGGTCACCGTCTCCGCCGAACTCACCCGCAACGGCCAGCTGACCCGCGTCGGCGGCGCGCCCTACCTGCACACGCTGATCTCGATGGTGCCGACGGCGGCCAACGCCGGCTACTACGCCGAGATCGTCGCCGACCGGGCCACCCTGCGCCGGCTCGTCCAGGCCGGCACCCGCATCGTGCAGATGGGCTACGACGCCTCGTCCGGCGGCACCGACGTCGTCGGCTCGGTCGACGACGTCGTCGACCGCGCGCAGGCCGAGATCTACGACGTCACCGAGCGGCGCACGTCGGAGGACTACGTCCACATCGAGACGCTGCTGCAGGTGACGCTGGACGAGATCGAGAAGATCTCGGCCACCGGCGGCATCGGCACCGGCATCCCGACCGGCTTCCAGCAGCTCGACGAGATCACCAACGGCCTGCACCCCGGCCAGATGGTGACGGTCGCCGGCCGCCCGGGCTCGGGCAAGAGCACGCTCGCGCTCGACTTCGCGCGGTCGGCGGCGGTCAAGCACCAGAAGCCGACGGCCATCTTCTCCCTGGAGATGGGCAAGCTCGAGATCATGATGCGGCTGTTCTCGGCCGAGGCCGGGGTCGCGCTCGGGAACATGCGCTCGGGGCACATGAACGACACCGACTGGCGGCGCCTGGCGCTGCGCTCGTCGGAACTCGCCGAGGCGCCGCTGTTCATCGACGACTCGCCGAACCTCACGATGATGGAGATCCGGGCGAAGGCTCGGCGGCTGAAGCAGCGTCAGGATCTCCAGCTGATCGTCATCGACTACCTGCAACTCATGACGAGCGGCAAGCGGGTCGAGTCCCGCCAGCAGGAGGTCAGCGAGTTCAGCCGGGCGATGAAGCTGCTAGCCAAGGAGCTGAACGTGCCGGTGGTGGCGCTGTCGCAGCTGAACCGTGGTCCCGAGCAGCGCACGGATAAGAAGCCGATGCTCTCCGACCTTCGCGAGAGCGGCAGCATTGAGCAAGATAGTGACCTCGTGTTGCTCGTGCACCGGCCCGACCTCTACGAGCCGGAGACCGAGCGCGCCGGCGAGGCCGACCTGATCATCGCCAAGCACCGCAACGGTCCGACCGCCACGGTGGCCGTCGCCTTCCAGGGCCGGTACAGCCGCTTCGCCGACATGCCCAACTGACGAACTCGCGGGTCAACTCCTGGTCAGACGCTGCCCGCGCGCTCGATGACGAGGATCCGGGCCTCGTCCTCGGGCACCGCAACGTGTTCATCGCCGGCCGAGACCACGCAGATCCGGCCGGGGGTCAGACGCTCGACGTGCTCCTGCCCGTCGTCGCCCCGGAAGTGCATGGCCACGGCACCGTGCAGGACGACGAACACCTCGGTCTCGTCGTTGACGTGCCAGATGTAGGGCTCGTCGGTCCAGTGCAGCCGCACCGTGGCGTCGGGCAGGTGGGCGAGGTCGAGCGCCGCCCACGCGCGGTCACCGCGGAACGACCCGGCTTCGAGAATCTGCACCCCTCGATCCTCGCCGGCAGCGCAAGCTCGATCAGCCGCGCGCGGCCGGGCGGATCCACACCTCGCTGCCCAGCGGGACGAAGCCCACGGCGAGGAACGCCCGCACCGAGCGGGCGTTGCCGGGCGAGACCGCGGCGAACACCGGCTCACCCGCAGGCACCTGGCCGAGTGCCGCGACGATCAGGTCGCGCCCGTGGCCGCGGTCGCCGCCGTCGAAGGTCTCGACCGACATCTCGGTCCGGCCGGCGTGCCCGCGGCCCAATGTGACGAGCCCGCGATCGTCGCCGAAGACCCGGACGTCCCCGCGCAGCATCCGGGCGTGCTGCACCCGAGGATGCCCGCCGAGGTCCGGACGCGGCGGCAGCGAGCCACCACCGACGCCGCGGGCCACGAGCGTGGCGTCGATGACCCCCACCTCGCCGGCCCGGCCGGCCAGCCGCAACAGGACGGAGGGTTCGAGCGCGGCCCCGAACCCGTCGAGCGGGCAACCGTCGAAGGCCGACGGCGGCAGTGCGGTCGCGAGGTAGGCGTGCCCGGTGAACGAGAGCACTGCTTCCAGACCGCCTGCGAATGGCGGTACGAATGTGACGCCGCCGTCGACCGGCGGGAACCGGCCCTCGGCCGCGTCCAGCCAGACGGCGAGCAGGGGGTGCTGATCGATCACCGGGGCGAGACTACGGGCCGGTACGGTGACGCCAGCCATGGAGCCACTCACCCGTCCGCTGATCGTGAGCCGGCTGCGCGCAGCCGGCTGCGTCTTCGCCGAGGACGAGGCCGACCTCCTGCTCGGCGAGGCCGCCGACGACCCCGGCCGGCTGGTCGGCATGATGGCGCAGCGCGAGAGCGGGCTCCCGCTCGAGCAGGTCCTCGGCTGGGCCGAGTTCTGCGGCCTGCGGATCGCGATGGAGCCCGGCGTGTTCGTCCCCCGCCGCCGGACCGCCTACCTCGCCGAGCAGGCCGTGGCCCGCGCCCCGGCGCACGGGGTGCTCGTCGACCTCTGCTGCGGCACCGGCGCCGTCGCTGCGGTGCTGCGGCAGCAGCGGCCCGAGGCAGTCGTCCACGCGGCCGACCTCGACCCGGCCGCCGTCCGGTGCGCGCGCCGCAACCTGCCGCCGGCGTCCGTCCATGAGGGCGACCTCTACCAGGCCCTCCCGGTCGGGCTCCGCGGGCGGGTCGACCTGCTCGTCGCCAACGCCCCGTACGTGCCGACCGGCGCGATCGCGCTGATGCCGCCGGAGGCCCGCGAGCACGAGGCCCGGATCGCGCTCGACGGCGGTCCGGACGGGCTCGACCTGCACCGGCGGATCGTGGCCGGCGCCCGGCCCTGGCTGGCCCCGGGCGGTTACCTGCTGATCGAGACCGGCGCGGAGCAGGCCGGCCGCACCGCCGCACTGCTGGCCGGTGCCGGATTGGCCGCGCGGACCCTGCGATCCGACGACCGGGACGCCACCGTGGTCGTCGGGCAGTGCCCAACACCCGGCTGACTCGCCTTCGCACGCGCGGCGTGCCGAAGACGGACCGGCCCCCCGCGCTCAGGGGGGTGCGCGCGGGGGGCCGGTACTCGTGGCCGCAGCAGCGGCACGTAGCTGACCCCCCGGGCCCGGAGCACAGGGGGTCAGTCGGTCAGCGGGGCATTCAGTGGCTGGGGGCCGGGTTGGGGTGCGAGTGGGAAGGGATCACCGACGGCTTGCCGCGCGCCGGGGTGGTCGGCGCGCCGGTCGGGTGGGCCGGGTGGGTGTGGCTCGAGTTCTGCGCCTGCGTCGGGTGCGCCGGGTGGGTGGGGTGTGCCGGGTGGGTGGGGTGGGCCGAGGCGAGCAGCGTCGCGCAGTAGCCGTTCACCGCGTCGACCCCGCCGGCGGCCGTGACGAGCACGCTGTAGGCCGGGTTGGTCGCGAGCTTGGCGTTGTTGCTCGGGTGCGCCAGCCAGGCGTTGCACAGCCCGACGAGCGACGGGGAGGGGGCGGCCGAGCTGCCCGGCTCGTCCGACTCGGACGAGGAGCCGGTCTCGGCCGGCGAGGTGCCGGTGGACGAGCCGTCACCCTCGGTCGGCGACGACTCGTCGCCGCTCTCCGGGGCGCCGGAGCTGTTGGCGTTCGCATGCAGCGCCGACTGGCCGTGCGTGAGCGGCAGGTCGCTGCTCGTCGCGGCGTACGCGACGCCACCGGCAGCGGCGGCACCGGCGGTGACGGCCAGGATCTTCAGGGCCAGGAGCCGTCCGGCAACGGACTTGAGCATGGGGGTCTTCTCCTCGGGGGTCAGCGGCGCAAGCGGCGCAGCGACGAACGCGGCGAGCGCTGAATCCAGCCCGCCGAGTTCGTGTGGTTGCGCCGGCGCCTGCACCGCGGCGACGAGGCCGGCGAGCGGGTCCGAGGTGGTCGGCCGCCCGGCGATCAGGTCGTCGAGGTGCGCGCGCGTGCGTCGCAAGGATCGGTGTCTCATCGCTCTGGAAGCGCCACGGAGACCCATACCGTTACCGCTTGTCCGCGGCCGGCCGCTCGGACGGCGGTCGGCTCGCCTCGTCCAGGGCCCGGCCCAGCGCCTTGAGACCCCGGTGGGTCGCGACCCGAACCGCCCCGGGCCGCTTGCCTAGGATCGCAGCCGCCGCCGGGGCGTCGAGCCCGATGACGGTCCGCAGCAGGACCGCCTCGGCCTGGTCGGGCGGCAGCGTCGCGATCAGCTTCAGGGCGGCCGCGGTGGTGAGGTTCTCGGTGGCCATCGTCTCGGTGTCGCGGTCGGCCGGCCGGTCGAGGAAGTACTCCTCCAGTGGCGTCGTCGGGCGCCGCGCCGCGGAGCGAAGGTGGTCGAACGCCCGGTTCCGCACGATCGTGGCGGTCCAGCCGCGAAAGCCCATGAGATCGCCGGAGAAGCGGGGCAGGTCCCGCGCGATCTGCAGCCAGGCCTCGCCGGTGACGTCCTCGGCGTCCTGGCCCACCAGCGACGCGGCGTATCGCAGCAGCCGGGGCTGGGTCTCGCGGTAGAGCACGGCGAAGCCGGCCTGATCGCCGGCTGCGGCCGCCTCGAGGGCAGCCGCGAGCCGCTCGTCGCGCGACTCGTCGGCGGCGGCTGCTGGCGTCATCGAACCGAGCCCGGTCATCGATCGGCCGAGGGTCCCGCGTCGCAGCAGCGCACAGTCCTCCTCGAGTCATCCGACCGACGGCTGGGCGGGGTCAGACGGGGCGGCCGGCCGACCGCCCCGCAGCTGAACAGCGCACGCGGCACCCCGAGTGTTACAGCGCGCCGCCGGGGCCGCGGTGTTCCGGGCCGTCGGCGCAGCGGCGCCGCCACCCGCGTTGGGTGTGCGTAAATATTGGTGTGCCGGTTCGGTTGATCAGGCGGGCGTGGATCGCACTCGCCGTCGTCGCGCTGAGCCTCACCGTGCCGCTGGGCGCAGCGACCGCGGCGGCCGGCACGTGGGGCGCCGGCCACTACCCCTACGCCGACGGCCGGGTGTGCGTCAGCGGGCCGTCGACCCAGCCGCTGGCCGCCTGGTCGGTCAGCGGTGGGCACCGGGCCTACCTGACGCAGGGCCTGTCCAGCACCGGACGCCTCGATTCGGGCGCGCCGCCGATCCCCTCGGCCGGTACCGCGAACGCCGCGAGCGACGTGCTGGCCGGGGGTGAGTTCGGCACCGACCAGGACGTCGCCACGTTCGCGTACCTGGTGGCGCACGGCGGTGACGCGGCCGCGGTCGCCGCCGCGGTGCTGGCCCAGACCGACCCGGGCGACGAGCCGAGCTGCGCGGACGCCGCCGCGGCGAACGCGCTGATCGCCGACGCCCGCCGGCACGCCGGCCCCTACCAGCTCAGCGTCGACGTCGGGCCGGGCAAGGCCCGGGTCGGGCAGCCGATCACGGTGAGCGCGACCGTCCAGAACCCGTCCGGCGCACCGGTGCCGGATGTCCGGGTGACCTTCGCCGGGCCGGACGGCGGCGGCTCGGCCCCGGCCGCAGTAACCGACGCGCAGGGCGTCGCCCACGCCACGGTGACGATCGGCAGTGCGGTCGCCGGCACCGCCACCGTGACGGCCACCGCCTCGGTCAGCGTCCGGCTCGAGGAGGCCACGATCACGGCCCAGCGCTCGGCCACCAACCCGACCGGGTCGTCGGTGCCGGCGGTGTACGCTGCCCCGGCCACGCCGTACTCGGGCAGCACCACCCTGCCGGTCGACCAGACCGCGCACCCGGTGATCAGCACGACCTTGCCCGGCCGCCTCGTCCGGACCGACACGCCGTTCGTCCCGCGCGCCCGGGTCACCGGGCTCAACGGGCACAGCGCCGACGTGTCGTTCAACCTGCTGGGCCCGCTGCCGCTGGCGAAGGGCACGCTGTGCGGCTCGATCCCCGCGAGCCGGTGGTCGGACAAGAACATCCGCATCGCCGCCACGACGTCGGCCACGATCACCGGCGACGTCACCGCCGAGGGCGGCGAGCTCACTGCCGGCGAGGACGGGTGCTACGCCGTCCAGACCACCCTGACTACCGCCGACGCGACGCCGGCCGTCACGCGCAAGGCGCCGCCGGCCGTCGTCGCCGTCCTCACGACCTCGATCACCACCGGCGATCCCGTCCCGGCCGTCTTCGCCGCCGGGAAGACGTCGAGCGACCAGCTCACCGGCACGTCGCACGTCGGTGACACCTACGGCCTGTCGGCCGAGATCAAGGTCGTGCTGACCGGGCCGATCGCCCCGGCGAACGGCGACTGCGCGCCCGAGGCGCCGGCGTGGCGGCGGGCGGCCCGGCAGAGCGTCGTCGCGAAGGTCGGCAACAGCGGCGACCGGACCCCGACCGCGCCGTCGGTCAAGGGTGCCGGCAGCTACACCTACGCGGTGCCGCCGCCGGACCAGGTCGGGTGCTATCACGCGCATCCCGTCCTCGTCGTCTCCTCCGCCGACGGCGCGACGCTGTCCGTCGCCGCCGAGACCGAGACGCCGGTCTACGTGCTGCACCCGACGGTGACGGCCGAGGTCGAGCAGACCTGGTCGGTGACGCCGCAGCCGGTGCCGGTCCAGGTGAGCGTGGACGGGCTGTTCGGCCTCGCCGCCCACGTCCGCACGAACATGTACGTGAAGCCGGCCGATCCGGGCGGCTGCGACCGCGTCGCCTTCGCCGGCGCGACCCGCGCCGCGGCCGGGCCGGCCGCGGCGGTGCCGGCCGCACCCGGGACGGTCACCGTGCAGGTGAAATCGGGGCCCACGCCCAAGGTCGGCTGTTACGCCGTCGTTCCCGAGGTGACGATCGACGCGAACCCGCAGGTCATCGTGGCCGGCGCTCTCGGGACCGCGGGGTCGACCCTGATCGCGGGCGTCGATCCGAACCAGCCGGGCCGGGCTGCCGCGCAGCACACGCGCTCGGGGACCGGTGTTGCGTTCGTCGTCGCCATGACGGTGCTGGCCGCGTTGATCCTTGCCGTCGTGCTGCGGGTCGGCTTCGTCGCGTGGCGGGACCGGCTCGAACCGGCCGGCGAGTCATGGTTCACCGGCCCGTCCCGGCCGACGCCGGGCGGGTTCGGGCTGATCGGGGACGAGGACGAGCCGCCGGCCGACGGCCAGGACTACCGTGGACCAGCATGAGCGTGCTTGACCTGCCGGCGCAGATAGACATTCGCGAGGTGGGGCTGCGCGACGGGCTGCAACTGGAGGCGCCGGTCCCGCTGAGCGGCAAGCTCGCGATGCTGGAGGCGATCGTCGCCACCGGGGTGCGCCGGGTCGAGGTGACGAGCTTCGTCTCGCCCAAGGCGGTGCCCGCACTGGCCGACGCCGACCAGGTCGCGGCCGAGCTGGGTCGCTGGCCCGGCGTCCACTTCTCGGCGCTCGTCGCGAACACCCGGGGCGCCGTGCGCGCGATCGACGCCGGCATCGCCAACCTCGAATACGTCGTCTCCGCGGCCGACTCGCACAGCCTGGCCAACGCCGGCCGCAAGACTGCGGACGCGGCCGCCGCGATCGGCGAGATCGCCCGCCTGGCCCACGATGCCGGCGGCTCGCTCGAGGTGATCATCGCGACGGCGTGGGACTGCCCGTTCGACGGGCCGACCGACCCGGCCCGCACCCTCGACGTGGTGCGCGCGGCCGTCCGGCAGGGCGCCGACCAGCTCTGCCTCGGCGACACGATCGGCACGGTGACGCCGCGGCGGACGGTCGCGCTGGTAGACGCCGTCCGCGCCGAGGCGCCCGGGCTCGAGGTCGGGGTGCACTTCCACGACACCCGCGGCACCGGGCAGGCGAACGCGCTCGCCGCGATCCTCAACGGCGTGCGACAACTGGACGCCAGCGTCGGCGGGCTCGGCGGCTGCCCGTTCGCGCCCGGGGCCAGTGGCAACATCGCGACCGAGGAGCTCGTCTACTGGACCGAGGACTGCGGCATCGACTCCGGGCTGGACCTCGCCGCCGTCGTGACCGCCGCGCGGGTCACCCGAGAGGCCGTCGGTCACGAGCTGCCGAGCTCGCTGTTCCGGGCCGGTGGCCGTTCGCTGCCCAGCGGCCCCTACGCACCCTGATCGCCCGCCCGGCCGGCCAACCGGCCAACCGGCCGGCCGGGACGCGGACGCTCCCACCCACAGTTGAGTGGCGCCTTTCGCGCCGAGTGGCGCCGTTTAGGGCGCCACTCGGCCGGAAAGGCGCCACTCATCCTGGTTCGACCCAACTGTCGGCAACCGCGTCTGCACTCAGCGCGCGAATGACCGGGCCCCGCGTTACCGTGCTTTCACGCCCCGGGGAGGAACGGGAGGACCGGTCGAGATGGGCTTCGTCAGGCCACGCCTGCCCGACATCGACCTCGCCGAGTGGCGTTCCCACCCACACCACCGCCGGCTGGAACCCCTGGTCAAGGACTGGGGTCGGCACGGGTTCGGCACGCCGTCGGCCATCTACCTCGTCTACCTGCTGAAGCTGGCCGTCTACGCCGGCAGCGCCGTCCTGGTCATCTCCGCAACCTCCAACGTCGGCGGCCCCACCGACTTCGGGCAGTGGTGGACGGCCCCGATCGTCTACCAGAAGCTCGTCGTCTGGACGCTGCTCTGGGAGATCCTCGGCCTGGGCTGCGGCTGGGGACCGCTCACGCTGCGCTTCCTCCCGCCCATGGGCGGCGTCCTCTACTGGCTGCAGACCGAGACCCTGCGCCTGCCGCCGTGGCCGAACCGGGTGCCGTTCACGGCGGGCACGCGGCGCACCGGCCTCGACGTCGCCCTCTACGCCCTCGTGCTGGCCGACGCGGTCGTCCTGCTCTGCTCGGGCACGACCCACGGCTACACGTTCGACACGCTGCCGGCGCTGCCGATCTGGGTGCTGCTGACCGCCCTCGGCGCCCTCGGGCTGCGCGACAAGACCGCGTTCCTGGCCGCCCGCCCCGAGCACTACGCCGTGATGCTGATCGTGTTCCTGTTCCCGCCGGCGAACATGATCTTCGCGCTCAAGCTGTGCATGCTCGCGATGTGGTGGGGTGCGGCGACCTCGAAGCTGAACCGGCACTTCCCGTTCGTCGTATCGGTGATGGTGAGCAACACGCCGTGGCAGCGCTCGACGTGGCTGAAGAGCCGGCTCTGGCGCGCCTACCCCGACGACATGCGCCCGTCGCGGCTGGCCGCCCTGGCCGCGCACGGCGGGACGGTCGTCGAGTACGGCGTCCCGCTCGTGCTGATCCTGTCCCGCGGGGGCTGGCCGACGACCATCGCCGTCACCGTGATGGTGCTGTTCCACGTGCACATCACCTCGACGTTCCCGCTCGCCGTACCGCTCGAGTGGAACGTCTTCTTCATCTTCTCCACGCTCTACCTCTTCGGCCACTACGCCGGCGTCGGCGCCGGCTCGCTGACCTCGACCACGCTGGCCGTCCTGCTCGTCGCGCTGCTCGCCGGCCCGCCGGTCCTCGGCAACCTGCGCCCGGACCTGGTCTCGTTCCTGCCGGCCATGCGCTACTACGCCGGCAACTGGGCGACCAGCGTGTGGCTGTTCCGCACGGACGGCGCCGAGGACCGCTTCGACGCCGCGATCGTCAAGCCGGCGCCGGTCGTCAGCAAGCAGCTGACCCGCCTGTACGACGCCGAGCTGGCCGAGCTGCTGCTCTACAAGGGCCTCGCGTTCCGGGCCATGCACTCGCACGGGCGGGCGCTCAACGGCCTGCTGACCCGGGCCGTCGACGACCTCACGCAGTACACCCCGCGCGAGGGCGAGCTCGTCGCCGGCGTCGCCCTCGGCTGGAACTTCGGCGAGGGGCACCTGCACGGCAAGCAGCTCGTCGACGCGGTGCAGTTCGAGTGCGACTTCGAACCGGGGCAGCTGCGGGTGATCACCCTCGAGGGGCAGCCGTTCGGTCGCGGCACCCAGCGCTACCGCATCCTCGACGCTGCCGACGGGCTGCTCGAGGAGGGCACCGTCCGGGTCGCCGATCTGGTCACCCGGCAGCCGTGGCTCGCAGCGGACGACGTGACGATCCCGGTCGACGTGATCTTCCGGGCCGAGCCGACCGGGGCGCGCGTCTTCCCGCCCACACCCCTCGCGGCGGACACCCCGATGGTCCCGGCGAGCCGGCCGCGGCCGCGGCCCCGGCCCCGACCGGCGCCGCGCCGGGTGGAGCCCGCGTGAGCGAAGCCGTGGTCGTCGGCGCGGGGCCGAACGGGCTCGCCGGCGCCGTCGCGCTCGCCCGGGCCGGGCTCCGGGTCACCGTCCTGGAGGCCCGGTCCACGATCGGCGGCGGGACGCGGACGGAGGAGCTGACCGTCCCCGGCGTGCTGCACGACGTCTGCTCGGCCTTCCACCCGCTCGGGGTCGGCTCACCGTTCCTGCAGTCGCTCGACCTCGGCCGGCACGGCCTCGAGTGGTGCTGGCCGCAGGTCCAGCTGGCCCACCCGCTGGACAGCGGCCGGGCCGGCGTGCTGCTGCGCTCGGTCGACGAGACCGCGGCCGGCCTCGGGGCGGACGGGCCGCGGTGGCGGCAGTCGTTCGCCCACCTGGCCGAGCGCTTCGACGACCTGCGCGACGAGTTCCTGCAGCCGATCGTGCACCGCCCGGCGCATCCGTTGCTGCTGGCCCGCTTCGGCCTCCCGGCCCTGGCCGCGGCGTCCCGGGTCGTGGACCGCTGGCACGGCGAGGAGGCCCGGGCGCTGTTCGGCGGGATGGCCGCGCACGCGTTCCGCCCGCTCACCGGTCCGACGAGCGCGTCGGTCGGGCTGGCCCTCGCGCTGTCCGGTCACCGCTACGGCTGGCCGGTGGCCCGTGGCGGGTCCCGCGCGATCACCGACGCGCTCGCGGCCGAGCTGACCGGGCTCGGCGGCCGCATCGAGACCGGCCGGCGGGTGGCCGACCTGCGCGAGGTGGACGATGCGGACATCGTCCTGCTCGACCTGTCGCCGCGCGGGGTGCTCGAGATCGCCGGCGACCAGCTGCCACCCGGCATCGCCCGCGCCTACCGCCGCTACCGCTACGGACCGGCGGCGTTCAAGGTCGACCTGGCGATCGAGGGCGGCGTGCCGTGGACGAACCCGGACTGCCGGCGCGCCGGCACCGTCCATCTCGGCGGGACGTTCGAGCAGGTCGCAGCCGCCGAGCGGGACGCCGCCGGCGGCCGGATGCCGGCCCGCCCCTTCGTCCTCGTCGGCCAGCAGTACCTCGCCGACCCGTCCCGGTCGGTAGGGGACGTCCACCCGATCTGGATGTACGCGCACGTGCCGAACGGCTACTCGGGCGACGCGACCGAGGCGGTGCTGGCCCAGCTCGAGCGCTTCGCCCCCGGCGCCCGCGAACGCATCGTCGGCATCGCGACCCGCAGCCCGCTGGAGTACCAGGCGTACAACCCCAACTTCGTCGGCGGCGACATCTCGACCGGCGGCAACGGCCCGGTGCAGCTGCTGTTCCGGCCCCGCGTCGCGCTCGACCCGTACCGGACCGGGATCCCCGGCGTCTACCTGTGCTCGGCCGCCACCCCGCCCGGCGGCGGCGTGCACGGCATGTGCGGCGCGAACGCCGCCGCGGCCGCGCTGCGCCGGCGCTGACCGCGCCCGGTCGCAATTTCGTCTTCCCCTCTGGACCAGTCATTTCGGACGCCCGATAGTGACTGGACGAGAGGGGAGACGGAGCTGCCTGAAGCTGCGCGCGCTCAGTCCTTGCCGCCGGTGACCGCAACGGTCACCCCGAGCCCGACGATCGCCACGCCGCCGGCGCCCCCGATCGCCGACAAGCGCCGCGGGGAGTTCGTGAACCAGGCGCGGGCCGTCCCGGCGATGGCGGCCCGCACGCTGTCGCAGACGAGCGCCATCAGCGGGAAGAACCCGCCGAGCACCAGCAGCTGCAGCGGCACGTGCCCGGCCGACCGATCGGCGAACTGGGGCAGCGCGACGGTGAAGAAGACGATCGTCTTCGGGTTGGCGAGACCGACGAGCACGCCGTCGAGGAACTGCCGCCGCGTGCTGCGTGGCGCGCCCTCACCCGCGACCGCGTGCGACAGAGCGCGCCGGTGCCGGAACGCCTGCACGCCGAGCAAGACGAGATAGCCGGCGCCGACGAACTTGATCGCCGCATAGAGCCGGCTCGACTCCTCGACGAGCGTCCCGACGCCCACGGCGACGGCTACCACTTGCAGGTAGACGCCGAGGGCGTTGCCAGCGACCGTGCGCAGGGCGCCGCTACGTCCGACGGTGAGCGCTCGCCCGATGGTGAACAGGACGCTGGGGCCGGGGATCGCGACGAACACCAACGTCGTCACCAGGCAGGTCAGCAGCCGGTCGGTCGGTGGCATGCCCCGACGGTAGCCGCGCCGCGCGACCGGATTACCGCCTCGGCAGGCAGTGTGCGGGCACTCACGGATGCGGAGTGTCGGGGCGGGCGGCCGCCCCGCGCCCCGGACAATTCCGGGTGTGCAGACCGACGAGCTCCGCCCCGGGCCCCAGCCGGTCCGCAGCGCGACGTTCGTCGAGGCGGGCCGGTTGCTGCAGACGGCCGCCCTGGCCCGCGCGATCGACGAGCCGGACTGCGCCGACCGCATCGTCCCCCTGCTGCAGGGCCGGTTCGCGCTGCGCTCGCACACCGTCGACCTCGCGGCCGACGCCGCGATCCGCGAGGCCGCGCACGACGTGCTCACCCACGGCTGGAGCCCGACCGAGGTGCACACCTTCGCCGCCCGCCGCCTCGACCCGGCCGCGCTCGGGTACCTCGTCGACGCGCTCGCCGCGACCGCCCAGTGGACGGTCGCCCCGCCGTGGCTGGCCGAGCTGAAGGCCCTGTCGGCGCGGGTCTGGTGGACGGCCGGGCGCCCGCACCTCACGCAGTGGTCGGCCCGGCACGAGCGGCGCCGGGCCGAGACGCTGCGGGTCGCCGTCGACGTGCTCGCCGTGCTGAGCTACCTGCCCCGGACCGATCGGCCGCAGCCCGGCATGCCGGCGCGGGTCGAGGTCGCGCCCGAGGCCCGGATCGAGGACGACCGCATCGCCGGGCGCATCGACGCGCTGCTCGCCCGGGCGACCAGCACCGACTTCCCGGACGAGGCCGCCGCCTGCGCGGCCAAGGCGCAGGACCTGATGGTGCGCTACGCGACCGCGCCGGCCGTGCGCCGCAGCGTGCTGCGCGATCCGCGCCGGATCGTCGCCGCCGTCGGGGCCGAGGTGGCCGGGCTGATCCAGCGGGCCGCGGCCGTGCTCGCCCCGCGCTCGCGCCCGGGCCCGCTCGCGGAGCTGACTCAGGCGCCGAACGGCCGCAACTGGTAGTCGCCGCGCGTGCGGGCCACGACCGTCCCGTCCTCGCCGACGACCTCGGCGTCGAGCCGGAACGGCACCTTCACGCCCGGGGCGGCCTCGGCCTTGATCCGGGCGACCTCCTCATCGGACAGGGACGCCGACGCGGCCAGCCGGGTCTTGCCGGGGGCGACGAAGTCGATCTCGAGGCCGCGGACGAGCGGGTAGTGCGTCGAGACGTCGAAGGTCGCGAAGTGGATCGCGCCGCCGAGCACCTCGGCCACGGTGAAGATCACGCCGGCGTAGACGACGCCGAAGTGGTTGCCGTTGCCCTCGAAGGGAACCTCGGCCCGGACGAAGCCGGGGCGCATGTCGGTGAAGGTCACCCCCATGTCGGCCGCGACCGGGATGAGCTGCTTCAGGGCGGCGTTCATCATGCCGACCGGATCGTCGGCGGCGGGCGCTGCGGCATCAGTCATGGGCCGGACCCTATCCAGAGCCGTAGGCTCGCGCGCTATGAGCGATGCCATCGGAGAGCGCACCGCCATCGCGGTCATCGGCGAGGCCCTGATCGACGTCGTGGAGGGCGGCGACGACGAGCCCCGGCTGGCGCATCCGGGCGGCAGCCCGTACAACGTCGCCCTCGGCCTGGCCCGCCTCGAGCGCCGGGCCTGCTTCGTCGGCCGGCTGTCGGCCGATCCGCTGGGGACGATCCTGCGCAACCACGCGCTGCGCTCCGGCGTCGACCTGACATTCGCGGTCGACGCGCACGAACCGAGCACCGTCGCACTGGTGGAGCTGGACCCGAGCGGCGCTGCGCAGTACCGGTTCGGTGTCGACGGGACGGCCGACTTCCGGTGGACGGCGGCCGAGCTGGCCCGGATCCCGGACGACGTCGCCGCGGTGCACTTCGGCTCGCTGGCCTCGTGGCTGCCGCCCGGCGACGGCGCGATCGCGGCCCGGGTGGCCGAGTTGCGCGCGCTCGGCGCCGCGGTCACCTATGACCCCAATGTCCGACCGCACCTGCAGCCGGACGCCGCCGCGGCCCGCACACAGGTCGAGGCCGCCGTCCGGCTGGCCCACCTGGTGAAGACGAGCGACGAGGACCTCGCCTACCTGCACCCGGGCACGCCGGTCGAGGACGTCGCCCGGGCCTGGCTCGCCCTCGGCCCGGACGCCGTGGTGGTCACCCGCGGGCGGGACGGGTCGACGGCGTTCACGTCCGACGCCGCGGTCGCCCGGCCGCCCCGGCCGGTCGAGGTGGTCGACACCGTCGGTGCGGGGGACGCGTTCATGAGCGGCCTGCTGGACGCCCTGTCCGGCCGGGGACTGCTCACCCCGGCGGCCCTGGCCGGCGCCGTCCCGTGGGCCGATGTGCTCGACGACGCAGCGCTCGTCGCGGCCATCACCTGCTCCCGGGCCGGGGCCAACCCGCCCCGGCAGGGTGAGCGTGATGACCTTCGGGCATCCTTTCGCGGGTGAACCCCGCTGACACCGCCTGGGTGCTCGTCTGCACCGCCCTCGTGCTGTTCATGACGCCCGGCCTCGCGCTGTTCTACGGCGGCATGGTGCGCAGCAAGCACGTCCTGTCGATGCTGGCCCAGAACTTCGCGATCATCGCGCTGATCAGCATCGTCTGGGCCCTGGTCGGCTTCAGCCTCGCGTTCAGCGGTGACGCCGGGGGCGCCGGGCTGATCGGCAACCTGCACGTCGCCGGGCTCGCCCACGCGAACTCGCCCCTGCCGGGCATTCACCTGACCGTCCCGCAGTCCGCGTTCGCCGCCTTCCAGATGATGTTCGCGGTGATCACGACGGCGCTGCTCACCGGCGCCGGAGCGGACCGGATGCGCTTCGGCCCGTTCCTCGTCTTCGCGACGGTCTGGTTGCTGGTCGTGTACGTCCCGCTCGCACACTGGTCGTTCTCGCCGCACGGCTGGCTGGCGAGCCACGGCCTGCTCGACTTCGCCGGCGGGACGGTCGTCGAGATCAACGCCGGGGCTTCGGCACTCGCGCTCGTCCTCGTGCTGGGCAAGCGGCGGGGCTGGCCGCAGGAGCAGATGGCGCCGCACTCGCTGCCGCTCACGCTGCTCGGCGCCGGCATCCTCTGGTTCGGCTGGTTCGGCTTCAACGCCGGGTCGGCGCTGGCGTCCGGCTCGCTCGCGGCCCAGGCCCTCATCGGGACGCATCTCGCCGGCTGCGGTGGCCTGCTCGGCTGGATCGCGCTGGAGAAGAAGGCGACCGGGCACGCGACCACGCTCGGTGCGGCATCGGGCGCGGTGGCCGGGCTGGTCGCGATCACCCCGGCGGCCGGCTACGTGAACAGCCTCGGCGCGATCGCGATCGGCTTCGCCGCCGGCGCGGCCGGGCTGTACGCGGTGCGGCTGAAGTTCCGGCACGGCTACGACGACTCGCTCGACGTGGTCGGCGTGCACGGGGTCTGCGGCGTCGTCGGCACGCTCGCCGTCGGGCTGCTGGCGACCCGGACGGTCAACCCGCTCGGCCGCGGCCTGATCGACGGCGGCGGGCTGCACCTGCTCGGCTGGCAGGCGATCGGGGTCGTGGCCGCGGCAGCCTGGGCGTTCGTCGGCACCGCCGTCATCGCGCTGGCGGTGCACCGGACGATGGGGCTGCGGGTCACGCCCGAGGACGAGCAGGCCGGACTCGACATGTCCATCCACGCCGAGACCGCCTACGAGCACGGGGCGTTCGGCGCGCGGTAGCCTCCGCCCGTGCACCGGGCCGCCGTGATCATCACGCTGACCGCCGTCCTGGCGGCCGGGACCGCCTGCACGTCCGCCGCCCACCCGCCCCGGGCCCGGCTGTCCACGGTCGCCGCCGGTTCGAGCGCCGCGACCCTGACCCGGCCGCCCGACACCGGTACCCCAGCGCCGAGCAGCCCGAGCGCCGCCGGCCCACGCACGGCCACCGTTCTGGGTTCGGGCGACGTGCTGATCCACCCGCCGCTGTGGCAGCAGGCGCACGCGGACGCGCGGGCCGAGGGGAAGTCGGGCTACGACTTCGGCCCGATGTACGCGAGCATCGCGCCGGACGTGCGCAGCGCCGACCTCGCGACCTGCGAGATGGAGACGCCGCTCGCCCCGCCGCAGGGGCCGTTCGCCGGCTGGCCGGACTTCAGCGCCCCGCCCCAGGTGCTGACCGCGCTCAAGGGCGTCGGCTACCGGTCCTGCACCACGGCGTCGAACCACACCCTGGACCAGGGGTACGCCGGGCTGAAGCGCACGCTCGACGAGCTGGACGCGGCCGGGCTGCGGCACACCGGCAGCGCCCGGTCGAGGCGGGAGGCGGGCCGGCCGCTGATCGTCACCCTCGCCAACGGCGTGCGAATCGGCCAGCTCGCGTACTCGTTCAACTTCAACGGCCACGAGCCGGCAGCCGGCCAGGCGTGGGAGGCGAACCTCATCGATGTCCCGGCGATCCTGGCCGCGGCCAGACGCATCAAGCGGGCCGGCGCCGACATCGTCGTCCTGTCGATGCACTGGGGCACCGAGTACGACCACCTCGCCACCGCGCAGCAGAAGGACGAGGCCGACCGACTGCTGGCCTCGCCGGACATCGACCTCATCCTCGGCGACCACGCGCACGTCGTGCAGCCGGCCCAGAAGATCCACGGCAAGTGGGTCTTCTACTGCATGGGCAACCAGATCTCCCGGCACGCCGACCCGATCCCCGAGGGGCGCGAGGGGATCATGCCGAAGGTCACCTTCACCGAGGTCGGGCCGCACCGGTTCCGCGCCACGCGGGTGGTGGCCGTCCCGACCTGGATGGAGGACCAGCCGAAGCTGCGCCTGGTCGACCTGCCGCGGGCGCTGCGCTCGGCGCGCCTCACCGCCGCCCAGCGCACCGCTGACGAGGCCGCCCACCGGGCGATCGCCGGCTACCTCGACGCGTACGGCGCGGTGCGGGCCGGGCTGACCATCGAGTAGCGGTCAGCCCGGCGGGTCGCCCGGCGGAGCCTCGGACGGCTCGGCACGGGCCCGCTTGTGGGCGGCGTCGAGGAACAGGCCGGCCAGCACCCCGGCCGACACCAGCGGGATCCAGCTGAAGATCAGGAACTGCACCCCGGTCGCGCCGATGAGCAGCAGCACCGCGGCGTAGAGCACGAACGGCACGACGACGGCGGCGATCACCCGCGCCCGGACGTCCGGCCGCTTGCGCAGCAGTTCGAGGTCAGCCGCCGTCGATTGATGCCCCCGGGCTGGCTTCGGCTCCTTCGGCGGCTTCGGCTCCTTCGGCTCCTTCGGCGGCTTCGGCTCTTTCGGCGGCTTGGCCGGCTTGGCCGGCTTGGCCGGCTTGGCCGGCTTGGCCGGTTTCGGCGGCTCGGCCGGCGCGTCGGTGGGAACCTCGGCCCGCTCGTCGCCGATCGTCCGGAACTCGAGTTCGGGCTCGGCCGCACGCGGGCTCGGTTCGGCGTCCTCCTCGGCGGCCGCGAGCAGGTCGACCAGCCCGATGCGCTCGGTCGGCTGCTCGTCCGGGGCGAGGCCGGGCGGCGCCGCGGACCGCACCGCATCCGGGTCGACCGGTCCGGTGTCCTCCGTATCCGGGCTGGGTGCGGTGTCCGGGCCCGGTCCGGCGTCCTCGTCGCGCGAGTGCCGCCCCCGCCGGCCCGGCGCCGCGGTCGCCGGCGCGGCGAGGCGGACGTCGGTCCCCTCGTCGTCGTCGTCGCCCGCCGAGTGCCGCCCCATCCGGCCAGTGTTCCAAATTCCGCGCGATCGCCGGGCGGCGCGCCGAGACGTCTAGACTGCGGCGCATCCGTGGGCGGACGGTGAAGGGGACTCGGGTGCGGAATCACAGGGCCGCTCTGGCCAGAGGGCTGGGCGCCCTGACGTCTGTGGCGGTGCTGCTCGCGGGCTGCTCGAACGTCGTCGACGGCAGCCCCAGCCTCGCGAACGCACCGAATGCCGACATCACGGTGAAGGGCGACAGTGGCGGCGCGTTCGACACCTCGGTCAAGAACTCGCTGAGCGACATCTTCGACTTCTGGAAGACCGAGTACCCGAAGGTCGCGAATGGCAAGTCGCTGCCGCCGCTCAAGGGCGGGCTCTACTCGGTCGACGGCCTCAAGGTCGCCGAGACGAAGGAGGTCACGGGACCGGCCCAGGACGAGGCCTGCATCTCGAAGGACCCCACCTTCATCATCGACAACGGCGCGTTCTGCACGCTGGACGACTCGATCGCCTGGGACCGCGCGCCGTCGCACCTGTTCGCCCAGCTGGCCCAGAAGTACGGCGGGCTGATGGTGGCGCTGATCTTCGCCCACGAGATGGGGCACGCGATCAGCTACCGGCTCGGCGTCTTCGGCCGCGGCGACCTGCGCACCATCGACACCGAGTCGCAGGCCGACTGCGCGGCCGGGGCCTGGGCGGCCTGGGCGCTGAAGGGCAACGCGGCGCACTTCCGCGACGTCACCCCGCAGAAGCTCGACGATGCACTCGAGGGCTTCCTCGACGGGCGCGACGCCACGCCGGGCACGCCCGACGACATCTCGCACGGCAACGGCTTCGACCGGCTGTCGGCGGTCGCCGACGGCATCGACAAGGGCGCGACGTACTGCTTCTCCGACGGGTACTTCGCCTCCCGCACCTACACCGAGCGCGGCTTCTCCAGCGAGGCCGAGTTCCAGGGCGGCGACAACACTCCGATCGAGCAGATCCTCGATCCCAGCTCGAAGAACCCGTTCGTCCAGGACCTCAACCGGTTCTGGACCGGCAAGGCGAAGGCGATCAAGAAGACGTTCACGCCGGTGAAGATCGCCGAGGCCGACCGGCCCAAGTGCGGCACCGCGGCCACCAGCGAGTTCGGCTACTGCCCGGACGACAACACGGTCTACTACAACACCCGCTTCGCCGAGTCGGTGTACAACAGCCTGCCGACCGTCGATGGCGACCCGACGACCGGCAACATCACGCTGGCCGAGAACCAGCCGGGCGACTTCGCGCTCGGCGTGCTGTTCTCGATCGCGTGGGGCATGGCCGTGCGGCACCAACTGTTCAACCGCACGCTCGACGGCGAGGACGCGCTGATGTCGGCCGTCTGCTACACCGGCTCGTACGCGAAGGACGTCAACGTCCCGTCGAACACGCCCGGCAAGGACATCACCCTGTCACCGGCCGACCTCGACGAGGCGACCTCCTCGATGCTGGCCCAGGTCGGGCGCCCGCAGGCGTTCGGGGCCCGCGGGTCGACCGGACTCGACCGCATCCAGGCCTTCGTCAAGGGCTATCGCGGCGGGCTGTCGGTCTGCTGAACCGGGGTCACGGCATCGGCGCCCGCGTCGAGGGCCGCCTCGATCGCCAGCAGCAACTCGGCGCAGCTGCGCTCGACCTGCTCGAGCACCTCGGTGAAGCCGCCCCGGCCCCCGTAATAGGGGTCGCCGACATCCGGTCCCTCCCCGGGCTCGAGGGCCGGATCGAATGCGCGCAGCATCACGATCTTCGCCCGGGCCCCGGCCGGATCGTCGGTCTCGGCGGCCAGCCACCAGAGGACGTTGTGGTGCCCGCTGTCGAGGGTGACGACGACGTCGCGGGTGGCGAAGTCGGCCGGCGTGAACTGCTTGGCGACGTGCCGGGGTACGTCGTAGCCGGCGCCGGCCATCGTCGCCCGCGAGCGCTCGTCCATGTCGTCGCCGGCGTGCCACGAACCGGTGCCGGCGCTGTCGACCTCGACGAGCCCGCCCCGGCCGGCGTCGCGGGCCAGCGCGGTGAGCACGACCTCAGCCGTCGGGGAGCGGCAGATGTTGCCCGAGCAGACGAAGCAGACGCGAACCGGCGGATGTAACACCCGCCCAGTCTGCCAAGGCATCAGAGGTCGTTGCCCGCGTAGGACAGGTTGAAGCTCTTGTTGGTCAGCGGGAAGTCCGGAACGATCGTGTCCTGCAACGCCACCGGCAGGGCCGGCCAGTTGAACCACGACGGGTCGACGATCTTGGCCCGGCTGATCCGGGCGTCCCGCTCGAGTTCGATGCGGTGGACGATGGTGCCCCGCCAGCCCTCGACGATCCCGACACCGCTGCGCCGGCCGTTCGCCGGCCGGACCGGGGGCGCTGCGGAGCCGGCCCGGGTCGCGCCGGCGCCGGCCACGAGCGCGGCGATCAACTCCACACCGGCCGCGAACTCGTCCCGGCGCACGGTGTAGCGGGCCAGCACGTCGCCCGCCTCGGCCCGCACCGGGACGGCCGGCAGCGCGATCACGGGGTGGTCGATGCGAGCGTCGACGGCCAGGCCGCTGGCCCGGGCGACGTAGCCGAGGCAGCCGAGGTCGGCCGCCTGCTCGCGGCCGAGGACGGCGGTGCCGGCGAACCGGTCCCGCACGACGCCGTGGCCGAGCGTGAGCCGCGCGATCTCGGCCACGTCGCCGGCGATGGCCTGCAGCTGCTCGGGGTCGGGGAGCGCCCGGACGGTGACCCCGCCGGGCCGGATCGCGCTGCGCAGCAGCCGGTGACCGGTGACCTGCTCGTTGATCCGCAGCAGCGCCTCGCGGACCCGCAGCGCGTGCGCGTTGGCCAGGCCGAAGCCGACGTCGTTCGCGAGCGCGCCGAGGTCGCCGGCGTGGTTGTAGAGCCGCTCCAGCTCCACGAGCAGCGCCCGCAGCCGCTGGATCCGGTCGGGCACCTGGATGCCCAACGCGTCCTCGACCGCGAGGCAGTGCGCCAGGGCGTGGGCCGCCGAGGTGTCGCCGCTGATCCGTTCGGCCAGCCCGACCGCATCGAGTGCGGCCCGACCCTCGAAGAGCTTCTCCACGCCGCGGTGGACGAACCACAGGCGAGCCTTGAGCTTGAGGATCGTCTCGCCGACGACCGAGAAGCGGAAGTGCCCCGGCTCGATGAGCCCGGCGTGCACCGGACCGACCGGGATCTCGTAGGCACCGGGCCCCTCGACGGCGACGAACGGGAACCCGCCGGCCGAGTCGTCGAACCGGGCCGGGGTGACGGCGTCGCGGCGCAGCGGGTGCCACGCCTCGGGCCAGTGCGCGTGCCGGACGAGCCGGCGCGGCGCCGGGTGCCCGACCGGGACGATCCCGAACAGGTCGGCCAGCTCGCGCTCGAAGCGGCCGGCCGGGAACGACTGGTCGGCCAGCGTCGGCAGCCTCGGATCGGCCGCCGGGAGCTCGGTCTCGAGCTCGACCCGCCGGTCCGGGTCGCCGGCCAGGAACAGGTGGACGACGCGCAGGCTGGGGCCGTCGTCGTGGCCGGCGACGAGGGCCAGCCGGTACCCGTCCGCGAACAGCGCCGCCGCCTCGTCGGGCAGGTCGGCCGGCGCGACCGGCCGGGTGATCCGGTGCGGCCCGGACAGCACCACGCTGTTGGTCACGTCAGCACTCCGAGGGCGGTCGCGGCCGAGCCGAACAGCCCGGTCAGCGGGCCGGCGGTGATGCCGAGGGCGACGGTGGCGACGACGCCGAGCACGAGCGCGGTGGTGACGGTCCCCGGCACGGCGATCACCGGACCGTCCGGTGCCCGCGACCCGAACAGCAGCCGGGCCGCGTTGGCGGCTATCGCCGCGTAGGCGATCGTCACCAGCAGCAGGACGATCGCCAGCACCCACGCGAGTTCGGTGCCGGCGAGCCCGCGGGCGATCGACAGCTCGCTGGCGAACAGGGCCGACGGCGGCAGGCCGAGCAACGCGATGATGCCGACGGCGAAGCAGCCGCCGAGCAGGCGTGAGCGGGACAGGACAGCGGTGATGTCGGCGATGGAGGTGGTGCCGTGCGTGGCCTGCAGCTGGCCGGCCGACAGGAACAGCACGCTCTTCACCACGCCGTGACCGAGGATGTGCAGTAGCAGGGCGGTGACCGCGAGCCGGGTGCCCGCGGCCGCGGCAATGGCGACCAGCCCCATGTTCTCCATCGACGAGTAGGCCAGCATCCGTTTCAGGTCACGCTGGCCGATGAGCAGCGACGCCGCGACGAGGACGGTGAGCAGCCCGACGGTGAGCAGCCCGGCCCGCAGGTAGCCCGGGCCGAGCGCGGGGTCGATCACCGACTTCACCCGCAGCAGGGCCGAGAAGGCGACGGCGAGCAGGACACCGCTCATCAGCCCCGAGACCGGCGCCGGCGCCTGGCTGTGCGCGTCGGCCAGCCAGGTGTGGAACGGGACCAGCCCGGCCTTGGCGCCGTAGCCGATCAGCAGCAGTCCGGCGGCGAGCCGGGTGACGCCGGGGTCGAGTTGGCGGGCGTGGGCCCGCAGCACGTCGATGTCGAGGGCGCCGGCGCCGCCACCCGCGTGCCGGGCGGCGAAGTAGAGCAGCACCGTCCCGAGCAGCGCGAGCGCGATCCCGACCGAGCAGATCACCACGTACTTCCAGGTCGCCTCGAGCGCGGCCCGGGTGCGGCGGTGGCCGACGAGGAAGGCCGTCGCGACCGTGGTGGCCTCGATCGCCACCCAGACGACGCCGAGGTTTGCGGCCAGCACGGCCAGCGACATCGCGGACAGGAACACGCCGAGCAGCACGCCGTAGCGCCGGGCATCACCCGGCGTAATGTGGCCGTGTGCCAGCTCGGCCTCGATGTAGCCGACGCTGGCCCAGCAGCTCAGCGTGCCGACCACGCCGATGACGATCAGCATCGTCGCCGTCAGCGAATCGGCCCGCAACTGGTGCCCGACGGCGAGCACCGGCCCCTGGCCGCGGTCGGCGGCCAGCACGATCCCGGACACCAGCGGCCCGGTCGCGCCGGCGACGGTGGCCCACGGACCGAGCCGCCGCCAGCCCGCCGCCGCGGTCACGGCCGCTCCGGCCAGCGGGGTGAGCAGGGGCAGCAGCAGGATGGCGATCATTCGTGCAGCTCCTGCAGCCGGTCGAGGTCGGTGGTGCCGAAGGCGTGGCGCATCCGGCCGGTGAGGACGCCGATGATCAGCACGGCGAACAGGATGTCGAGCGAGGCGCCGAGCTCGACGATGAGCGGGACGCCGGCGGTGATCAGGAACGCGGTCGCCGCGATGCCGTTGTCGAGCATCAGGAAGCCGACCGCCTGCGACAGGGCCCGGCGCCGGGTGACCAGGACGAGCATCGCGATCAGGACGACGGCCAGCGCGGCCGGCACCGCCCGCGTCGTCGGCCCCGGCTCCAACGTCACGATCGGGCGGGCGATCGCGAACGCGGCGACGGTGAGCGCGGCCGCGGCGAGCAGGGTGGCCGCGGTGTTGACCAGCGGCGTGCTCTCCCGCTCGTCCCCGCTCTCGGCGTCGATCGCCCGGCGGAGCAGCGCGGGCAGCGCCACCGCCCGCACCGCGATCACGACCCCGGCGATCGCCAGCAGTTCGAGCCGGCCGTCCCGCACCCCGGCCGCGAGCGGCAGCACGGCGAGGGCGACGCCCTGCGCGGCGAGCACGCGAACCATGGACCTGAGGTCTCGTCGCCAGACGATCAGCACCGCGCAGAGCACGAGCGTGCCGGCGGCCAGGTCGACGAGTCCGGCGTAGGTCGAGGCAGTCATCTCAGCCCCCGGCCGGCGCGAAGAAGTACGCCGACGTGACGGCCAGCAGCGCGAGCAGGAACGAACCGGCGAGCAGCTCCGGAACCCGGAACAGCCGCAGCTTCGCCATGAGCACCTCGCCCGCCGCTAGGCCCGTCGCCAGCACCGCGACCTTGACCAGGACGGCGACCAGCCCGATCGCGACCCCCCCGACCCCGGCGTCCGGGCCGGCGATGCCCCACGGCACGAACAGGTTCGCGAGCAGGGCGAGCAGCACGGTCAGCCGCAGGCCGCTGGCCCACTCCACGAGGGCGAGGCGGGGTCCGGCGTACTCGAGCACCATCGCCTCGTGCATCATCGTCAGCTCGAGGTGGGTGCTCGGGTTGTCGACCGGCAACCGTCCGGTCTCGGCGATGATCACGATCGCCAGCGCGGCGAAGGCCAGGACGCCCGACGGCGCGACGATCTGGCCCGGGTTGTGATCGACCGAGGCCACGATCGCGGCGAGGTTGGCCGAGCCGGCCGGCACCGACAGCGCGAACACCGCGACCAGGATCGTCGGCTCGACGAGGGCGGCGACCGTCAGTTCCCGGCTGGCCCCCATGCCCCCGAAGGCGGTGCCGGTGTCCAGCCCGGCCAGCGCCAGCGCCACCGTGCCCAGCAGGAGCAGGCCGACGACCGCGAAGAGGTCGGCGACCGGGTCGAGCGGGGAGTCGGTGGAGATCAGTGGGACGCAGGCGGCGATGAGCAGGGCGCTGCCGGCGACGACGACCGGCGCCGCGAGATACACCAGGGTCGTGCCGGCCGGGGTGACCTGCTGCTTGCGGAAGAGCTTGCGCAGATCCCGCCACGGCTGGGCGATGCCGCCGCCGGCCCGACCCTCGGCCCGGGCCCGGACCTGCCGCATGCCGCCGACCACGAACGGCGTGGCGAGCACGACGGCCGCGACCTGCAGCGCCGTGACCGCGATCTGGGACGCCGTGCCCATCGACGCGCTCATCGCGCCGTCACCAGCACGATCAGCAGGCCGAGAGCGCCGTAGGCGAGGTAGAGGTGGACGCTGCCCGAGTGCGCGCGGCGGACGAGCCCGGCCCAGAGCGACAGCGCCCGCAGCACCGGCCGGTAGAGGCGGTGCTCGATGGCGTCACTGAGTCGGGTCCGGTAGCGGACCCGCTCGACGAGGTAACGGGATTCCGCGTGGTGGGTGATCTCGACGTCGGTGTCCGGGCGCAGCACGTCGTCGAAGACCCGCTGCAGCGGTTCGGCGAACGACGTCGCCGTGTACTGCATCCGCGGCGTCAGGCCGTCCGCCCCGCAGGCCCACAGCGGCGGCCGGGCCGGCGCCGGGCGGGCACGGGCGCCCCACCGGCCGAGCCCGAGCACGAGCACGAACGACCCGGCGAGGCCGAGCGCGAGCCACCCCGGCGCGATCGTCCCCAGGCCGCCGGGCAGGCGGAGCAGCGCACCGAGGCGAGGCCCGTCCGACCCGGCGGGGAGCCCGGCGAGGACCCGCCGCAGCACCGGCGCCAGCACCAGCGGGGCCACCGCGAGCACGGCGCAGTAGGCCGCGCCGATCGCCATCCCGGCGAGCATCGTGGGCGACGCCTCGCGGGCCCGGGCGGCCTGCGGGGAGCGGGGGCGGGCGAGGAAGCCGATGCCGAACGCCTTGACCATCGCGGTGACCCCGAGCCCGACGGTCAGCGCGACCGTCCCGAGGGCGAGCGGCATCGCGAGCGCCACCATCGTGGTGGTCGAGCGCGGCGCATGGATCAATGACTGGACCAGCAGCCACTCGCTCACGAAGCCGGCTCCGAGCGGCAGCCCGCACGCGCCGAGGGCGCCGATGCCGAACAGCACCGTGGTCCCGCGCATTCGACCGGCCAGCCCGCCGAGCCGGTCCAGGTCCCGCAGGCCGGTGCCGGCGAGGACCGAGCCGGCGGCGAGGAACGTGAGCAGCTTGAACGCCGCGTGGGCGATGACGTGCAGCAGCGCGGCGGTGAGCGCGATGGCCGCGGCGCGGTGCTCGCCCGAGGCGGCGAGCAGCGCGGAGGCACCGAGGGCGAGCACGATCAACCCGGTGTTCTCGGTCGTGGAGTAGGCCAGTAGCCGCTTGAGGTCGGTGGCCACGCTCGCCTGGAGCACGCCGTACAGCGCGGAGAGCCCGCCGACGATCACCAGCAGCAGCCCCCACCAGGCGGGGGCGGGCCCGAGCAGTTGCAGGTCGAAGCGGACGATCCCGTAGATGCCCAGGTTGACCATGGCAGCGCTCATCAGGGCCGACACCGGGCTCGGCGCCTCGGGATGGGCCCGCGGCAGCCAGGCGTGCAGCGGCAGCAACCCGGCCTTGGAGCCGAAGCCCAGGACGGTGAGGACGAGCACCACGCCACGGGTACCGGGGGAGACGCGGTGGACCTGCCCCGCGAGCGTCGCCAGGTTGTCGGCTCCGCCGGCCGCGCTCAGCACGACGAGCGCGAGCAGGATCGCGGCGAAGCCGAGCTGGGTGAGCACCGCGTAGTAGACGCCGGCCTCCCTGACCTCGTCGCGTCGGTGCTCGGTCAGCACGAGCGCGAGCGAGGTGAGCGCCATGGCCTCCCACGCGAGCAGGAAGGTCGTCACCGAACCTGCGGCCGGCACGAGCAGCAGGGTGAGGACGAACACCGGCAGCAGGACCAGCGCCGTCCGGGGCAGGTGGGCGCGGCGGGCGTAGCCGACGGCGTAGACGCCGACCGGGACGGCGACCGCACCGGTGATCGTCTCGAACAGTCCGCCGAGGCCGGACAGGTGCAGCGTCAGGCCGCTCATCGGGATCAACCAGCCGATGCGCAGGTCGAGGTCGGCGCCGAAGACGGCGCGGGCGCCGACCGCGACGCCGAGCAGGCCGGCGAGCACCGTGGCCAGCCCGGCCACAACGGGCAGCAGCGAGCGCGCCGCCGGCGGCGGCGGAGCCGGGATCGAGTCTGCGCGGTCGACCGGTGGGGCGGCGAGCGTGCCGGTCATCGCCCCGTCACCGACCGCAGCGCGCCGACGATCGCGGCCGGCGGGGGCGGACACCCGGCCACCTCCAGATCGACCGGCACCACGTCGCCCACCGCGCCGACGACGCCGTAGGCGGCGGCGAACACCCCGCAGTTGCGGGCGCAGTCGCCCACCGCGATCACGACCCGCGGCTCGGGCGTGGCCTCGACGGTGTTACGTAGGGGACCGGCCATGTTGCGGGTCACGACGCCGGTGACGAGCAGCGCGTCCGCGTGGCGCGGGGACGCCACGAGTCGCGCCCCGAAACGCTCCGCGTCGTACACCGGGGAGAATGCGGCCGCGATCTCGATCTCACAGCCGTTGCACGATCCGGCGTCGACGTGCCGCACCTGCACCGACCCCGAGACCCCGGTCGGGGGCGGCAGCGCCGCCGGCGGACGATCACCGGCCGGTTCGACCGCGCGCCCGACCCGGCGTATCCGGCCCAGCCACTGCATCACGGGAGCGGTCAGCTCGCGCTGCGACCGGTCGCGCGGGCGCTCGCCTTGAGGTCCTTCAGCAAGCCGACCTGCCCGTCCAGCAGCCCGGTGAGGATCTTGCGGGCCACCGCCAGCAACTCGGCCATGTCGGGCGTGGCCATCGAGTAGATGACCGAGTTGCCCTGCTTGGTCGCGTCCACCACCCCGGCCCGGCGCAGCACCCCCAGCTGCTGGGACATGTGCGAGGCCTCCAGCCCCACCTCGGCCTGCAACTCACCCACCGAGTGCGGGCGCTCGGCGAGCAGTTCCAGGACCCGGATCCGGGCCGGATGGCCGAGCGTCTTGAAGAAGTCGGCCTTGAGGGCGTGCAGCGGGGTAGGCATGGAAGTGCGTCACAACTCTCGTCGTCGGGAAGCCTGGTGCCGTAGCATCTTTGCGATAAAGGACTTTACAAAGTTATCAGATAGTGGAGTCGTCAGTATGCCTACTTCCCACGTCGAACTGTCCTCCTGGGTCGCCGACATCGCCGCCCTCACCAAGCCGGATCGCATCGAGTGGTGCGACGGCTCGGACGCCGAATGGGAGCGGCTGACCGCCCGGCTGATCGAGAAGGGCACGCTGCGCCGGCTCAACCCCGACAAGCGGCCGAACAGCTTCCTGGCGTGCTCGGATCCCAGCGACGTCGCCCGGGTCGAGGACCGGACGTTCATCTGCTCGGAGCAGGCCGAGGACGCCGGCCCGACGAACAACTGGATGGCCCCGGACGAGATGCGCGCAGTGTTCGCCGACGTCTTCGACGGCTGCATGCGCGGCCGGACGATGTACGTCGTCCCGTTCTGCATGGGCCCGCTCGGCGGCCCGATCAGCCAGCTCGGCGTGGAGATAACCGACTCCGCCTACGTGGCGGTCTCGATGCGCATCATGACCCGCATGGGCGAGCCGGCACTGCGCGAGATCGAGCGCACCGGCTCGTTCGTCAAGGCCGTCCACTCGGTCGGGGCGCCGCTGGCCGACGGCGCGGCCGACGTGCCGTGGCCGTGCAGTTCGACCAAGTACATCTCGCACTTCCCGGAGACGCGCGAGATCTGGTCGTTCGGCTCCGGCTACGGCGGCAACGCGCTGCTGGGCAAGAAGTGCTACGCCCTGCGCATCGCGTCGGTGATGGCCCGCGACGAGGGCTGGCTGGCCGAGCACATGCTGATCCTCAAGCTGACGCCCGAGGGCGGCGAGCCGCGCTACGTCACGGCCGCCTTCCCGTCCGCGTGTGGCAAGACGAACCTCGCGATGCTGCAGCCGACCATCCCGGGCTGGAAGGTCGAGACGATCGGCGACGACATCGCCTGGATGCGGTTCGGCGAGGACGGCCGGCTCTACGCGATCAACCCGGAGGCCGGGTTCTTCGGCGTCGCCCCCGGCACCGGCGTCACGACCAACGCCAACGCCATCGACACGCTCTGGGGCAACTCGATCTTCACCAACGTCGCCCTGACCGACGATGGGGACGTGTGGTGGGAGGGCCTCACCGACACCCCGCCGGACCACCTCGTCGACTGGCGGGGCAACGACTGGACGCCGGCGACCGAGACGCCGGCCGCCCACCCGAACGCCCGCTTCACCACTCCGGCCGGGCAGTGCCCGATCATCGCGCCGGAGTGGGAGGATCCGCAGGGCGTGCCGATCTCGGCCATCCTGTTCGGCGGGCGCCGGGCGACCGCGGTGCCGCTCGTCACCGAGTCCTTCGACTGGCAGCACGGCGTCTTCCTCGGCGCCAACGTCGCCTCGGAGAAGACGGCCGCCGCGGAGGGGACGGTCGGCGAGCTGCGCTACGACCCGTTCGCGATGCTGCCGTTCTGCGGCTACAACATGGGCGACTACTTCGCGCACTGGCTCTCGATCGGCGAGCACGCCGAGCAGGAGTTGCTGCCGAGGATCTTCTACGTCAACTGGTTCCGCAAGGACGGGTGGGGCAACTTCCTCTGGCCCGGCTACGGCGAGAACAGCCGCGTCCTGAAGTGGATCGTCGAGCGGCTCGAGGGCCGGGTCGACGCGGTGCCGACCGCGATCGGCAACCTGCCCCGCCGCGCCGACATGGACCTCAGCGGACTCGACCTCGACGAGGGCGCGGTGGAGATCCTGCTGACGGTCGACCACGACATCTGGTCGCACGAGGCCTCGCTCATCCGGGCGCACCTCGAGACGTTCGGCGACCACCTGCCCAAGGAACTCTGGCAGCAGCACCAGCAGCTGCTCGACCGCCTCGCCTGACGCGGTGCCGGGGCGGCCCGGCCACTGAGTAGGTTGCAGTACATGCCCGAAATGGACTCCTCCTTCTTGGCGCTGCCAGCTCGGGGCCTCGCCGCCGCCGCCCTCGAACGGGCGCAGGAACTCGGCGCCGAGCACGCCGACTTCCGCCTCGAACGCATCCGGGTCGGCCGGTTGGTGCTGCGCGACGCGCACCTCGACTCCTCCTCCGACAGCGAGGACATCGGCCTGGCCGTCCGGGTGGTCCATGACGGCACGTGGGGCTTTGCGAGCGGCATCACCCGCACGGCCGAGGCCGCGGCTGCCCTGGCCGAGCAGGCGGTGGCGACCGCGAAGCTGAGCCGGGTGCTGAGCTCGGAGCCGGTGGTGCTCGCGCCCGAGCAGGTCTACAGCGACGTCACCTGGGTGTCGTCCTACGAGCTCGACCCGTTCGCCGTGCCCGAGTCGGAGCGGGTGGGCCGGCTGACTGAGCTGTCCGAGCGATTGCTCGCCGCGGACGGCGTCGACCACGTCGACGCGTCGCTGATGCAGGTGCTGGAGAACAAGTTCTACGCCGACACGGCCGGGACGATGACGACGCAGCAGCGCGTCCGCATCCACCCCGAGTTCACCGCCGTGAACGTCGATCGTGGGGCCGGCGCGTTCTCGTCGATGCGCACCCTTGCGCCGCCGGCCGGCCGCGGCTGGGAGTACCTCACCGGCACCGGTTGGGACTTCGACGCCGAGATCGCCGAGCTCCCCGGACTGCTCATGGAGCACGCCAAGGCGCCGAGCGTCGAGGCCGGCCGCTACGACCTGGTGATCGAGCCGTCCAACCTGTGGCTGACGATCCACGAGTCGATCGGGCACGCCACCGAACTCGACCGCGCGCTCGGCTACGAGGCCGCCTACGCCGGGACGAGCTTCGCAACGCTCGACAAGCTCAACTCGCTGCAGTACGGCAGCCCGGTCATGAACGTCACCGGCGACCGCGTCGTCGAGCACGGCCTGGCCACGATCGGCTACGACGACGAGGGCGTTGCCGGGCAGCAGTTCGACATCGTGCGCGACGGCGTGCTCGTCGGCTACCAGCTCAACCGCCAGATGGCCGAGGCCAACGGCTTCGGCCGCTCGAACGGCTGCGCGTTCGCCGACTCGCCCGGGCACATCCCGCTGCAGCGTATGGCGAACGTGTCGCTGCAGCCGGCGCCGGACGGCCCGTCGACCGACGAGCTGATCAGCACCGTCGAGCGCGGCATCCTCGTCAAGGGCGACCGGTCCTGGTCGATCGACATGCAGCGCTTCAACTTCCAGTTCACCGGCCAGCAGTTCCACCGCATCGAGAACGGCCGGCTGGTCGGCCAGCTCCGCGACGTTGCCTACCAGGCCACGACGACCGACTTCTGGGGCTCGATGGAGGCCGTCGGCGGCCCGCAGACCTACGTCCTCGGCGGCGCGTTCAACTGCGGCAAGGGCCAGCCCGGGCAGGTGGCCGCGGTCTCGCACGGGTGCCCGGCGGCCCTGTTCCGGCAAGTCAACGTCCTCAACACCCGGACGGAGGGCGGCCGATGACCGCCCCGTTCCGGTTGAGTGGCGCCTTACGCGTTGAGTGGCGCCTTATAAGGCGCCACTCAACCGGGAAGGCGCCACTCAACCACCGAGACCAGCGATCGGGATCGGGACGCGGAGGGGCGCGATGAGCCAGGTGCAGGAACTCGTCGAGGCGGCCCTGGCCGCATCCACCGCCGACGGCTGCGTCGTCATCGGCGAGGAGCACACCGAGACCAACCTGCGGTGGGCGGGCAACTCGCTGACCACCAACGGCCAGATGCGGACGCGCTCGCTCACCGTCGTCTCGACCTTCGACCGCGGCGCGGGCACCAGTGCCGGCGTGGTCACCCGCGCGGTGTCGACCGTCGAGGCGGTCGCCGATCTCGTCCGGGCCTCGGAGGATGCCGGCCGCACGGCCGACCCGGCCGAAGACGCCAGCCCACTTGTCGAGCCCTACCCGCACGGCGACGACTGGGACGCCGACGCGGCCGAGACGTCGGTCGCCGTCTTCGAGCAGTTCGCCCCCGCGCTCGGCTCGGCGTTCGGGCAGTGGCGGTCGGACGACCGGCTGTTGTTCGGCTTCGCCGAGCACCAGATGACGTCCTACTTCGTCGCGACCTCGACCGGGCTGCGCCGCCGCTTCGACCAGCCCGACGGCCGGCTGGAGATCAACGGCAAGTCGAGCGACTTCGCCCGGTCGGCGTGGGCCGGGCTGCACGCGCGCGACTTCACCGACGTCGACGTCGCCGAGGTCGTGGACGGGCTGGCCCAGCGCCTCGACTGGGCGGCCAACCGGATCGACCTGCCGGCCGGCCGGTACGAGACGATCCTGCCGCCGAGCACGGTCGCCGACCTGATGATCTACGCGTACTGGACGGCATCGGCGCGCGACGCCGAGGACGGCCGCAACGTCTACGCGTCCGGCCAGGGCGGCACCCGGCTCGGGGAGCAGCTCGCGAGCCTGCCGGTGACGCTGCGCTCCGACCCGTCCGCCCCGGGGCTGCAGTGCGCGCCGTTCGAGATCGCGACGCAGTCCTCCGGTGGCGTGCAGTCGGTCTTCGACAACGGCCTGCCGGTGCCGGCCGCGTCCTGGATCACCGACGGCACGCTCACCGACCTCGCCCGGACCCGGGCCTGGGCCCGCCAGACACAGGCCGAGCCCCGTCCGTACGTCGGCAACCTGATCATGGACGGCCCGCCCGGCGGCCGGTCGCTCGAGGAGATGATCGCGACCACCGAGCGGGGCCTGCTGCTGACCTGCCTGTGGTACATCCGCGAGGTCGACCCGCAGACCTTGCTGCTCACCGGGCTGACCCGCGACGGCGTGTACCTGGTCGAGAACGGGCAGGTGCAGGGGGCGGTGAACAACTTCCGGTTCAACGAGTCGCCGATCGACCTGCTCGGCCGGCTGACCGAGGTCGGCCGCACCGAACCCACGCTGTCGCGCGAGTGGAACGACTACTTCCGCCGCACGGCGATGCCGGCCGTCCGGGTGCCCGACTTCAACATGTCGACGGTGAGCCAGGCGTCATGATGCATCCGTGACCGATGCGCAGTGGTCGCTCGTCCAGGGCGACGCGTGGGTGATGGCGGTGATCGCCGCACTGTGCTTCGTGATCGGCGAGCTGACCGGGAACGTCAGCCAGGTCGACAAGCTGTGGAGCATCGTGCCGGTGCTCTACAGCTGGATCGTCACCGTCCGGGCCGGCTTCGACGGCCGCATGGTCCTGATGTCGGTGCTGGCGACGGCCTGGGGCGCCCGCCTGACCTACAACTTCTCCCGGCACGGTGGGTATTCGTGGCGGTTCTGGTCCGGCGCCGAGGACTACCGCTGGGCGCACGTGCGGCAGTACCCGGTGCTGCGCACGCGCGCCGGCTGGACGCTGTTCGACCTCGTCTTCATCTGCGCGATCCAGAACATCCTCCTGCTCTGGATCGCGCTGCCGATCGTCGACGCGCGGCACGCGCCGCACGGCCTCGGGGCGTGGGACTGGTTGCTCGCCGCGGCCTTCCTGCTGCTCGTCGCGCTGGAGACCTACGCCGACCAGACGCAGTGGGACTTCCAGACCGAGAAGAAGCGGCGGGCCGCGGCGAGCGAGGCCCTCGACGGCCGGTACGCCACCGGTTTCATCCACGACGGCATCTGGTCGCTCACCCGGCACCCGAACTACCTGGCCGAGCAGGCGATCTGGATCGTCTACGCGCTGTTCGCGGTGGCCGCGACCCACCGCGTCGACTGGACGATCGGCGGCTGCGTGCTGTTGATCGCGCTGTTCCAGGGCAGCTCGCGAACGAGCGAAAGCATCCAGCTCGCGAAGTACCCCGCCTACCCCGACTACCAGCGCCGCGTGCCACGCTTCCTGCCGTGGCCGAAGGCGAAGCTGCTACGCCGTTGACGAACCTGGCCCTGCGCGAGCGGCGTTGGGACATCTTCTTCATCGTCGTGTTCTCGCTGTTCGCGTGCACGTCGGCCGTTTCGGACGCGATCCCCACGCTCGGTCTCGACATCTCGCAGCACGCCTCGACGTGGTTCGGACGGGCGAACTGGAGCTACGGGCACGACACCGACCCGCTGTTCATCCACCCGCCGGTGTGGATGCGCTTCGTCACCGGGCTCTCGGCGTTCGTCTACGGCCCGTTCTACCTCGTGCTGGTCTATGCCCTGGCCCGCGGCCGCAACTGGATCCAGGTGCCCGCGATCATGTACGCGACGGCCATCACGGTGATCACCGGCGTCGTCGTGTTCGGCGCCGAGTTCTTCGGGGAGGACCCGGCGATGCGCGTGCAGAACGTCCCGAAGTTCCTCGCCCTGAACCTGCCGTACGTGCTGATCCCGATGCTGCTGCTCGCCCGCATGCGTAAGGAGAAGCCCTTCACCCGCCGGTTCTGAGCCGTGCGGTGAGCTGATCACCTCTTGCGGCCGGAGCCTCGCTGACGCGGCCGCGCAACAACGCCCAGGCAGGAAGACGTGATCGATCAACCCGCGGGAGTGACGACGTAGTTGCGGGCGTGCTCGAAGACGACCTCGGTGCGGATGCCGGCCACCTCCTTGCGCTTCGTCAACGAGTCGAGGACGAAGTTCTGCAGCGCCTCGGTCGACTCGACCGCCACGTGCACCAGGACGTCGTCGGGTCCGGTCGTGATGAAGACCTGCAGGGTCTCGGGCAGCCCGGCGACGAAGTTCCGGAACCCGTGGACGGTCGCCCGCGACTGCGGCCGCAGCCGGACGGTCACCATCGCCTGCACGGGCCGGCCCATCGCCGCGAGGTCGACCGCGGCGTGCACGCCGGTCAGCACCCCCCGGGCCCGCAGCGCCCGAACCCGCTCGAGGCTGGTCGAGGGCGCCACGCCCAGCGCAGCCGCGAGCTCGCGGTTGCTGCGCCGACCGTCGGCCTGCAAAGCGGCGAGCAGCGCCGAATCAAGTTCGTCCATACTGGTAGTTCTACCGGTTCAGGCCGAACTTTGTTCGAACAGAACACCTGAACTCCGAGCGTCCTACTAGCGTTTCGCCCCATGACCGAGCAGATCACCCCTCGCTTCGACACCAAGATCGTGATCGTCCTGCGGGCCGAGCTCCCGACCTGGCAGAAGCTGAACATGACCGCCTTCCTCGCGAGCGGGGTGGCCGCCGGCGCCCCGGAGTGCATCGGCGAGAACTACACCGACGCCGACGGCACCAAGTACCAGCCGATGTTCGGCCAGCCGGTGATGGTCTTCGAGGCGAGTGCCGGCGAGCTCACCCGCACGCTCGACCGCGCCCTGTCCCGGGGCGCCCGGCCGGCCGTGTTCACGACCGAGTTGTTCGCGACCGGCCACGACGAGGCCAACCGGGCCGCGGTGGCCGTCGCACCCCGAGCCGACCTCGATCTCGCCGGCCTCGCCCTGCGAACCGACCGCCGCGACGCCGACAAGATCACCAAGGGGCTGCGGCTGCACTCCTGACCGAAGCCCGTCGAGCCCCCGGATTCCGGGGGCTCCGTCGTTCTAACCGCGGCACAATGTGAGCATTCACGCAGCTTCTCGATGAGGCCTGTAAGCGTTCCCGGGAGTTACCGTCTGAGGAACCTTTCCAGGACCAACGCGGGCACGGTGTGCGAACCGGGGCCAGCGCGTCGGTCTCCTGATCGATCCGCGAGGAGATTCGCCAATGACGGCAAGCACCATTCCGGGTCTTGAAACGGCACCGACCGAGCATGCAGGCCTGCTCGCGTGGGTCCGCGAGACCGCCGAACTCACCCAGCCCGATCGCATCGAGTGGGTCGACGGTTCGGCCGAGGAATGGCACGCGCATCACCGACCTGCTCGTCGAGAACGGCACCTTCGTCCGGCTCAACGACGAGAAGAAGCCGAACTCCTTCTGGTGTGCCTCCGACCCGACCGACGTCGCCCGCGTCGAGGACCGCACCTTCATCTGCAGCCGCGACGCCGAAGGACGCCGGGGCCACCAACAACTGGATGGACCCGGACGACATGAAGGCCATCCTCACCGAGCGCTTCCGCGGTCAGCATGCGCGGTCGCACGATGTACGTCCTGCCGTACTGCATGGGCCCGCTCGACCGCCGACGAGCCGATGCTCGGCGCCGAGATCACCGACTCGGCCTACGTCGTCGCCTCGATGCACATCATGACCCGCCTCGGCGACCAAGGCCCTCGAGCTGTTCGCGAAGGACGGTGCGGACGCAGCCGTTCGTGCCCGGCCTGCACTCGGTCGGCGCCCCGCTCGAGCCGGTGCCAGGCCGACGTGCCCTGGCCGTGCAACGACACGAAGTACATCGTCCACTTCCCCGAGGAGCGGCTGATCTGGTCGTACGGCTCGGGCTACGGCGGCAACGCCCTGCTGGGCAAGAAGTGCTACTCGCTGCGCATCGCGTCGGTGAAGGCGCGCGACGAGGGCTGGCTGGCCGAGCACATGCTCATCGCCAAGTTGACCTCGCCCGCGAGGACGTCGCCCACTACATCGCCGCCGCCTTCCCGTCCGCCTGCGGCAAGACCAACCTCGCCATGCTCGAGCCGACCCTGCCGGGCTGGAAGGTCGAGACCATCGGCGACGACATCGCCTGGATCCGCATCGGCGACGACGGCCGGTTCTACGCGGTCAACCCGGAGAACGGCTTCTTCGGTGTCGCCCCGGGCACCGACTACCACACCAACCCGAACGCGATGCGCACGATCGCCAAGGGCAACTCGATCTTCACCAACGTCGCGATGACCGACGACGGCGACATCTGGTGGGAGGGCATGGGTGAGCCGCCGGCGCACCTGACCTCGTGGAAGAAGCAGGACTGGACGCCGGAGTCGACGCGAGCCGTCGAGCCACCCGAACTCCCGCTACTGCACGCCGATCGGCCAGTGCGACACCCGCGCCCCCGAGTGGGACGACCCGCAAGGGCGTGCCGCTGGACGCGATCTTCTTCGGCGGCCGCCGCAAGGACACCGTCCCGCTGGTGACCGAGGCCCGCGACTGGCAGCACGGCGTGTTCATGGGCGCCACGCTGTCGTCGGAGACCACCGCGGCCGCGACCGGCGCAGGTCGGCGTCGTGCGCCGCGACCCGATGGCGATGCTGCCCTTCATCGGCTACAACGCCGGTGACTACTTCGCGCACTGGATCGACATCGGCAAGAACGCCGACGCGGCCAAGCTGCCGAAGATCTTCTACGTGAACTGGTTCCGGCGCGACGCCGACGGCAAGTTCGTCTGGCCCGGCTTCGGCGAGAACATCCGGGTGCTCAAGTGGGCGCTCGAGCGCATCGACGGCACGGCCGCCGCGCTATCGACACGCCGATCGGCCGGGTGCCGACGCCCGACTGCGCTCGACGTCGAGGGCCTCGACATGTCCGAGCAGGACCTGCTCGGGGCGCTGACCGTGAATGTCGAGGAGTGGAAGAACGAGATCCCGCTGATCGAGGAGTGGTTCGACAAGATCGGTGCCGCGCTGCCGACCTCGATGCGCGACGAGCTCGATGCGCTGAAGCTCCGGCTCGAGGGCTGATCGACCGAGGCCTGATAAGCCCCCTTCACCTGGTTCCGGCCGGGTGGAGGGGGTTTTCCCATTCTCGTCGGCGAAACGCTGCATACTGACGCGGCGGTGCCGATCTAGTTCTTACCGGCTTTCGAAGGGTTCCTCGTGTCACTGATCTCGCGCGCGCGGCGGCCGATCCGCGTCGTCCTGGTTGCTGCCGTCGCGCTGGCGGGTGGCGCGGTCGCCGTCGCCGCCCCGCCGGCGGCGGCCGCGGGCTTCGCGCCGCACTACGCGGTCAACCGTCCGCTGTGCGCGCACCCGGCCGACCGCACCCAGTTCCGCTGCTTCGCGGTCGAGCAGGCGCCGGCCACCGCCGACACCCCGGGCGCCTACAAGGTCGCGACCCTCGGTCACGGGCACATCGGCGGCTACTCGCCGGGCGACCTCGCCAAGGCCTACGGCTTCCACCCCAACGCCGCGGTCACGCAGACGGTCGCGATCGTCGACTGGTACGACGATCCCTACATCGCCCGCGACCTCAACACCTTCGACCAGGCCTACGGGCTGCCGACCGAGACGTCGGTTTCGTTCCGCAAGGTGAACCAGGACGGTCACGCCTCCCCGCTGCCCCGCGCCAGCCGCGACTCCACCGAGATCGCCCTCGACGTCGAGGCCGTCCGGGCCGTCTGCCACAAGTGCCGCATCCTGCTGGTCGAGGCCGACAACCCGAGCGCGACCGACCTCGCGGTCGCCGAGAACACCGCGGTGCGGCTCGGCGCGAACGAGATCACCAACTCCTTCGGGGGCGTGGAGAGTTCGGCGACCGCGCGCATGATCAGCGCGTTCCGGCACCCGCGCGTGGTGATCACGGCCTCCACCGGCGACGACGGGTGGTACGGCTGGGACTTCCCCAACGGCGGTTTCGCCAATGACGGTGAGGCAACGTTCCCGGCGACCGACCCGTACGTCGTCGCCGTCGGCGGCACCACGCTGACCGTCAACCCGGACGGCAGCCGCAAGTCCGAGACGGTGTGGAACAACAACGGCGCCGACAACGCCGCCGGGCTGTCCCGGCAGGAGGCCCTCGGCGCGACGGGCGGCGGTTGCAGCAGCCGGTTCGGGGCCGGCAGCTGGCAGTGGCACGCCCCGCTCTACGCCGAGACCAACTGCGGCAGCGACCTGCATCACCGGGTCGCGGCCGACATCGCCGCGGTCGCCGACCCGCACACCGGCTTCGACGTGCTCGACCGCTACGGCCACGGCGGCTGGCTGCGTGTCGGCGGTACGTCGCTGTCGTCGCCGATAATCGCCGCCATGTTCGCACTCGCCGGCGGCTCGGGCGGGTCGTCCTACCCGGCGGCGTCGCTGTACATCAACACCTCGGCCGCCAACACCTTCGACGTGCAGACCGGTGGCAGCTCCTTCTGCGGCGGTGAGACCAACCTCGCCAATTGCATGTCGGCCGTGCAGGACGTCGCCCAGGATGTCGGCGTCAACAACCCCAACGCGCTGCTGGACAGCCCGGTCGACTGCAGCTTCCCGCTCGACGGCGCGCCGGTCGCCACCGCGCCGCCCCTCGGCCGGCAGTGCAACGCGATGACCGGTTACGACGGACCCACCGGTGTCGGCACGCCGAAGGGGACGGCCCTGTTCAAGCCCACGAGCGGCGTCGGCTACCTCAGCGTGCCGACGCTCGCCCGGCTGCGGACGTCACAGACCTTCACCGCCCACCTGTGGGAGCGGCTGCCGAATGCGCACTTCACGTCCTTCACCTGGTACTGGGGCGACGGCAGCACCACCAGCACGACCACCGGCTCGGCCCGTCACGCGTACGCCCGGGCCGGGCGCTACCGCGTCACCGTCTCGGTGAGCGACAGCCTGCACCAGTACATCGCGCGCTCGCACAGCTTCGCGGTGGGCCTGCTGCCGTCGGTGCACTACTCCGGGCCGACGACGCTGCGCCGAGGTCACGCCGGCGCATTCACCGACCGCGGCAGCCACGCGGTCAACACCGGCGCGCACATCGCATCGGTGGTCTGGCACTGGGGCGACGGCCACAGCACCACGGCCAGCTCGACCCACCACACCTACACGCGCACCGGCAGCTACACCGTCACGCTCACCATCAAGGACACCTCCGGGGTCTCCCGCAGCGTGCACCACACGGTCAAGGTGACGACCTAGCGCTGGCCGGCCCGGTACGCGTCGAAGAGGGTGAGCGCGGCGACGCTGTGGGCGTCGGCGAACTCGCCCCGACCGATCATCGTGCGGACCTCGGGGACCGAGCGCCACTCGTGCACCATGTCGGCCTCGGTCTCCTCACGCTCCGCCTCGCCGGAAGTCAGGTCGGTGGCGAGGTACACGTCGTAGCTCTGCGAGCAGTAGCCGTACGCCGCGAAGAGCCGGCCGAGGTGCGCCCACGACCCGGCGGCGAAACCGGTCTCCTCCCGCAGCTCGGCAGCGGCGAGTTCGGCCGCTGAACCCGTCCGGCCGTGCGGCCAGCCCCCCTGCGGGAACTCCCACTCCCGGCGGCCGACCGGGTAGCGGAACTGCTGCACGAGCCAGAAGCCGTCGTCGGCGAACGGCAGCACGAGGACGAAGTCCTGCTTGTCGACCACCGAGTAGGTGCCCCGCAGCCCGGACGGGAACTCGACGTCGTCCACCCGGACCGACATCCACGGCGACCGGTACACCTCGCGGCTGCCCAGCCGCCGGATCTCACCCATGATCGATCAACGAGCAGTGCCCCACCCGGGCAACGTACCGTCCGGCCGCCGCCCCGGCGGTCAGCGCGCACACGGCGGCCAACTCCTCACTCTGCGCATGGCTGTAGTTCCCCCCGAGATCTGGTGATGTCACCGGCCTCCTGACGGTGATCAATAGCGGGGACCGCTGGCTCCCGCACACAGCCGTCAAGAGTGCATCTCAGCCCCGGCCAACGGTGTCCGGGTTTGTCCGGACAAACGGCACCGCCGCCGGTCCCGTGGTTCCGGGCCCGGCGGCGGCGCACCGTGCTGTATCTACCGGCCGGGCATCACGTGATCCTCAGGGCCACCGTCGGGGAATACCCGGCGCTGTAACTCGAGCTACCGGCATACCTCGCCTGGTAGTGGTACGTGCCCTTCGACTTCGGCGTGTACTTCAGGGTTGCCCGGCCGTGGACCAGCGGGCCGCTGGCGACGTTCGCCGGCGTCCGCCCGTCGGTCCGGCGCAGCGTCACCGTCCCGGTCGGGGTACCGACCGCGCCCGAGACGGTGATCGTCACCGTCACCGTGTGGCGGTGCACCACCGGGTTGGGCGACATCGAGAGCCGCACCCGGGGCCTCGGCCGCGGCTCGACCACCAGGCTCACGGTCGCCGACGTGGCCGCGTTGTAGTTCGCGTCCCCGCTGTAGATCGCCTGGTAGTGGTACCGGCCCCTCGACTTCGGCGTGTACTTCAGGGTCGCCTTGCCGTTCACCAGCGTCGCGCTGGCGATGTTGGTCGGCCGCCGGCCGTCGGTGCGGCGCAGCGTCACCGACCCGGTCGGCGTCCCCGACGAGCCGGACACCGTGATCGTCGCCGTCGTCGCCGAGTTCTGGGCCACCGGGTTCGGCGCCATCGCGAGCTTCACCGACGCCGCCTGCTTCTTGAGCGTGACGACCTGCGCCTTCGCGCCCACCTCGTTGTGGAAGTGGACCATGAGCGCACCCTGTCCGTGGTCGGCCGCGTACGAGGCGGCGTTGCGACGGATGGCGAGGACCGAACCGGGCGAGTCCTGGAACAGCAGCGGGCTGCTGTGGCCGGTGTACGAGCCGGCGACGGACAGCCCCGGGTTCAGGACGTCCATCGACAGCGACGACGTGAACGTCGTGCCGGTGATGTTGAAGCCACCGACCGAGTCGACCGGCGACGAGTGGTACCCGTCGTAGGCCTCGACCACGTACTTGATCCGCGAGTGGGTCGCGTCGACTCCTGGGATGGCCCCGATCGCGACCGGCAGCACGAACGTGTCGCTGTCGAACACCGCCGTGTCGGTGTCACCGAGGGCCGCGTTGATCGGCTCGGCATCGAGGACGTCGAAGGTGTTCAGGTCGATCAGCTCGCTGACCATTACGTCCGTGTCCGACGTCGACGCCGGGATCCGGGCCGTCAGCAGGACGGAGTCGGGCTGGTTGTCCCCGTTGCTGTCGATCCACACCAGGTACTGCAGCGCCCCGACCGGGTTGCGGAAAGAGTGCTGCGTCGACAGCGCGAAGTACGCCGATCCGGCCGTCAGCGGGTTCTCGCCGTTCGCCCGCAGCTGCGGTGCGTCCGACGTGGTCCCCACGTACTTCAGGTCAGCGGCCCGCTGGCTCGGGATGTCCCAGCAGTTCTCGGTGACGGTCGCCGAGCACTGCGGGGCCGGCCCGCTGGTGGCCTGCAACTCGAAGCCGGCGACGATCGACTGGACCGTCTCCGCGCCCGAGCCCTGGTCGACCGGCTGGCCGGTCAGCGGCAGCAGGGCGCTCTGCATCGAGCCGGACGGCATCGTGAGCGAGGCCGCCTGGGTCATGTCCGAAGCCGGCCGCGGCGCCGCGTAGGCGGGCACCCGGAGGCTCTGGACGCTCGGGTCGTCGTTGGTGAACATCACCAGGCCGCTGGCGTCCGCGACGTACTGGCGCGGGTTGCCCCCGGTCTCCCGTTCGACCGTCGGGTCGATCGTCTTGGTGAGCTCGCTCGGGTCGATCGTGAGGGTGAGCGTCACCGTCGTCGACGACTGCGGGTCGACCGTCACCGAGCTCGGCGAGACCGTGTAGGTCGCGCCGGGGATGGTGGTGCGGTCATCGAAGCCGACGTCGTAGCTGACCGGATCGAGGCCGGTGTTCTGCACCTTGATCGTCTTGGTCTTCACGGTGACGCCGTCGGCCGCGGTCAGCGGGATCGGGCCGAAGGAGGCGCTGACGTTGCCGGTGCTCGTGCCACCCGGCCCGTCGGTCGTGTAGGCCAGGACGGAGTTGCTCAGAGCGGCGTTGACGTCGATCCGCCCGGCGCCCACGCGGTTCGGCGCGTACTTCGCACCGGAGAAGTCCGGGTCGCGGTACAGGTCGGCATCGGCGGTGTTCATGATGTCGGCCTTCACCTGCTCCGGCGTCCAGTCCGGGTGCTGGGAGACGACGAGGGCGGCGGTGCCCGCCACCATCGGCGTCGCCATCGACGTGCCGGAGTCGTTCAGCCCCTCGTTGCCCGTGCCCATGCCCGTCGAGAAGACGGTCGAGCCCACGGCGGTGACGTCGGGCTTCACGTTGCCCTCGTCCCGGATGCCCCGAGACGAGAAACTGCTCACCGTGTCGTCGAGCCCGGAGATGATCTGCCGGAAGCCGGCCAGCGTGGTGCCGTTGACCGTCACCGTGTGCCCGGCCTGCAGTTCGGTGCGGATGGCGTCGGCCCCGGACTTCGAGACGAGCACGCCGGGGATCGTCTCGCTGCCGGTGATGCCGGCCGCGAAGCTCTCCTCGTCGTCACCGAAGATGAACCCGATCGCGTTCGTGGCCGCGAGCTTCGTGGCCCGGGCCACCGAGCCGCAGCGCCGGTCGGCGTCGGTGTCGGTCCACTCCTCGAACACGATCTTGCCGTCGACCGCCGCCTTGTCGGCGTCGGAGAACGTCAGGCAGCCGTCCTGGTTGGCCGGGTCGCTGAGCGCGACGACGTCGCCGATGAGGTCCGGCTCGGTCTGCCAGTCGTAGGCGATCGACCGCTCGGAGGCGTAGTCGCCCGCGATGTTGCCCGGCGCGGTCACGTGCAGCGCGTCGGTCTGGGCGTAGGCGTCCTGCGAGCTCGCGACCGCGATGGCGCGCACGGCGTTGCCGGGCGAGCCACCGATGTCGTAGATGTCGCCGCCGTTGCCGGAGGCGACGACCATCGTGACGCCCGCGATCTGCGAGGCCTCGTTGGTGAGGATGCTGTCACCGTCGTCGGGGAAGGTGTAGTCCGAGCCCAGCGACATGTTGACGACGTCGGCGTGGTCGGAGGTGTCACCGTCGCCGTTGGGGTCCATCGCCTTGTCGATGGCCTCGCCGGTGACGTTCGTGCTGCCCTCGCAGCCGAAGATCTTGTAGGCGTAGAGGCGGGCCTTGGGCGCCATGCCGGGGCCGATGCGCAGCTGGTCGAACGGCGTGTCGGCGTCATAGGTGCCGGTGTAGGTGGAGCCGTCGGCGTTCTCGCCGTAGCCGGCCGCGGTACCCGCGACGTGGCTGCCGTGGCTGTTGCAGTCCAGCGGGTTCGGGTCCGGTGCGGGGACCGGCTGGTAGGCCGGGTCGTTCGGGTCGGCGTTGTAGCTGTCGCCGGCGAAGTCGTACATGTACGCCGGGTTGCCGTTCACATCGAGCGTGGACGCGTTGAACTTGGCGTGGTCGTACGAGGCCGGGTCGACCGGGTCGGCGTCGTTGGCCTTCGCCGTGTTGTAGGCGTCGACCGTCCCCGGGCCGCCGAAGTTGGCGTGCGTGTAGTCGACGCCGGTGTCGATGACCGCGACGGTGGCGTTCTCACCGTGATCGCCGGTGGCGTCCCACGCCGCGGCGCCGCCCTGCAGCGGGACCGCGTAGGAGTTGGAGGGCGTCTTCGGCGCGATCGGGTAGACCGCGCTCACGCCGCTGATCTGACGCAGCGCGGCGTAATTCTTGACGTCGGTCACGACCGCGACGCCGGCGAGCGCGGCGTGCGTGCGGTAGATGACCTTCGAGCTCTCGGGCAGGGCACCGATCGTCCGGTTCTGGGCCGTGGTGACCGTGCTGAGCTGGGCTCGGGCGGCGCTGCGGGCCGAGGCCGTCCCGCGGGACTTCTTGATCGTCGCGTAGACCGACGAGGTCGACTTGGTGTCGAGCTTGAGCAGGAAGGCGTACCTGCCCTTCTTCGGCAGACCGGCGGGCAGCGTCTTCGCCTTCGTGCCCTTCAGACCGGCCGCGGTGAGCTTGCTGGCCTTGACGCCGTGCGCCAGTTTCGCGGTCGCCGGTGCGGCCGCGGCGGTGCTGGTGGCGGTGACGCCTGCGACGAGACCGGCGGCGGCGGTTGCCGCGACGGTCAGGTGCAGGCGCCGTTTGCTCGCCTTTGATCGGGCCATTCCCATCCCCACGCGAGAGGGATCTTCGACCGCCTGGAAGCGCTCGTGGCGCTTCGCAAAGTCCGGACGCCCTTGCATCGGACCGGTCAGCCTGCTCGCGGGCGGATGGTAACCAGACGCTCAGCATTTCGTCAGCACTTCTCGGACAATTGGTTCGCAACGGAGACGGAATCCATTTCGCCGCGCGGGTAACGTCGACAAACCGTGACCGACGACCCCGTACTGCTCGCGGAGAGGTCCCACCTCCACCTCGCCCGCTCGTGCCTGGACCACATGCGTGAGGCGGCCGGGCACATCGCCGACTACGGCGTGGACGAGCTCGCCAGCTACGCGCTGGGCAAGCTGCGCACGCAGCGGCTGGACTCGCTGAACGCCGACCCCGACGCGCCGCCGTTCTTCGGCCGGATCGACCGCGACCACGACGACGGCCGTCCGGGAGTCGAGATCTTCCACGTCGGGCGCCGGCACGTCCGCGACGAGGCCAACAACCCGGTCGTCATCGACTGGCGGGCGCCGATCTCGCGAGCCTTCTACCAAGCCACCCCAGACGACCGGATGGGCGTGCGGCTGCGCCGCCGGTTCGGGTTCGGCGGTGGCGAGATCACGTCCTTCGAGGACGAGCACCTCGACCGCGGCGAGGCCCTGGGGCTCGCGTCGGAGCTGCTGCGGGAGGAGATCGAGCGCCCGCGCGTCGGCCCGATGCGCGACATCGTCGCCACCATCCAGCCCGACCAGGACGAGCTGGTACGAGCCGACCTGGACACGTCGCTGTGCATCCAGGGCGCGCCCGGCACCGGCAAGACCGCGGTCGGCCTGCACCGGGCGGCCTACCTGCTCTACACCTATCCCGACCGGCTGCGCCGCTCCGGCGTGCTCGTGGTCGGGCCGAACGCCGCCTTCCTGCACTACATCGCGCAGGTGCTGCCGTCGCTCGGCGAGGGCGGCATCACGCAGAGCACGGTGGCCGGGCTGCTGGGCTGGACGCCCACCGGCCAGGAGCCGGTCGGGCTCGCCGTCCTCAAGGGCGATGCCCGCCTGGCCGGCGTGCTGCGCCGGGCCGTGCTCTCCCACGTCGCCAAGCCGACCGAGGACGTCGTCGCGATCGTCGGCACCAAGCGGTACCGGGTCGGCGCGCACCACCTGCGCCGCTACGTCGACGACGCCCGGCGGGCACTCGACAACGGTCTGCGCTGGACGATCGCCCGCGAGCGGTTGCGCAGCCAGGTGGCCGAGGACGTGCGGCGCCAGCGCGAGGACGCCGGGGGCGCGCCGACCGATGCCGAGACGGCCCGGGTGGCGCGGTCGCAGGCCGTGCGGGACTGGGTCGATGCGGTGTGGCCCGAGCTCAGCGCGCCGGCCCTGCTCGCGCGGTTGTACGACGACGCGGCGTTCCTCGAGCGCTGCTCCCGCACCGCGCTGACCGACGCCGAGCGGGCGCTGCTGGGCCGCCCGGCCCCGAAGTCGCTGCGATCGATCAGGTGGACGCCGGCCGACGTCGTCCTGCTCGACGAGCTGGCCGCGATCCTCGACGGCACCGACACGTTCGTCCACGCCGTCGTGGACGAGGCGCAGGACCTCTCGGCGATGCAGTGCCGGGCGATCGCCCGGCGCTGCCCCCTTGGCTCGCTGACCGTCCTCGGCGACCTGGCCCAGGCGACGACCCCGTGGGCCCCCGGGTCGTGGCCGGCCACGCTGGAGCACCTGGGCCACGAGGCGGACGTCCACCCGCTGACCGCGGGGTACCGCGTGCCCGGTGAGGTGCTCGAGGTGGCCAACCGGCTGCTCCCGCACATCGCGGCCGACGTGCCGCCGGCGACCTCGATCCGGCAGGGTGCGGGGGCACTCGGCTACGCCGGCCGGGCGGCGCTGGTCGGGGAGGTGCTCGAGTGCCTGACCGTCGAGGGTTCGATCGGGGTGATCGTGCCCGACGCATCGGCGGCGGCGGTGGTCGACGAGCTGCGCGCGGCCGGCATCGACGCCCACCCACTGGACGAGGACGCCGACCCCCGGGTGGCGGTCGCCCCGGCCTCGGCGGCCAAGGGCCTCGAGTTCGACTCGGTCGTGCTGGTGGAGCCGGCCGCGATCGTCGCCGCCGAGCCGAGCCGGGTCGACGGCCTGCGGCGGCTCTACGTCGTGCTGACCCGGGCCGTGTCCCGGCTCCGCATCGTCCACGACCAGCCGCTGCCGGCCGAGCTCGGCTGACCCCCGGGGGTGTCGCTGATCAGCAGGAGTTGCCGAACTGGTCGACGCAGCTGTGGCTCACGCCGGTGGCGACGACCGCGAAGAGCACGATCATCAGCAGGGCCGCGACGATGCCGATGACCAGCGCGACGATGCCGCACGTCTTGACGTTGGCCGAGGCCCGTTCGGCCCCGGCGACATCGCCGCGGTACCAGGTCGACTCGACCCGGCTGGAGTAGATGAACGCCGGGATGGCCAGCGGCCAGAACAGGATCAGCGCGGTGATCGCCCAGCCGATCCGGCTCGGCGGCGGCGACCCCGGCGGCGGGTAGCCGTAGCCGGGCGGGTAGCCGTACCCCGGCGGCGGACCGTAGTCCGGCGGCGGGTACTGCGGCTGGTCGCTCACCGGGCCAACGTAACCCCGCACGGGTGCCGCAGCCCTGAGCTCAGGTCTGGTCGTCGTCCTCGTACTCGTCGCCGATCCGGACCGGGCCGATGCAGCCGTCCGCGGCGCCGGAGCGGTCAACCTCCTCAGCCTCAAGCAGTTCGGCGGTCTCCCCCGGTCCGACCGCCGGCACGGGCCGCTGCGCGTGCTCGCCCCTCCACCCGTCCAAGATCACGAATGGCAGCGTAAGAGGCCCATCCTGAAGGGAACCGGAATGCCGGGATTCGGCCCCGCCGCCGACACGGTGACCGCCGTCACGGATATGGTAGGAACCCCTGGGTAGTCCACGCGGTACGCCACCCCTGTACCAACGGGCCCGACCCATCGCGACAGAGCACGTCCGGCACGGCGACCCCGTCCGGCGTACGACGCTAGGAGTTGCGCTTGTCTGAACACGTCCACGCGGTGCACCCCGAACCGGACATGGTGCAACTGCTCACCCCCGAGGGCCAGCGGGTCGAGCACGCCGACTACCCCCTCGAGATCTCCGACGACGACATTGCCGAGCTCTATCGCGATCTCGTCCTCGTCCGCCGCATCGACACCGAGGCCATCGCGCTGCAGCGCCAGGGCGAGCTCGGCCTGTGGGCGAGCCTGCTCGGGCAGGAAGCCGCCCAGATCGGCGCCGGCCGGGCCCTCAAGCCCCACGACATGGCCTTCCCGACCTACCGCGAGCACGGCGTCGCGTGGTGCCGGGACGTCGACCCGCTGACGCTGCTCGGCCTGTTCCGCGGCACGAACCTCGGCGGCTTCGACCCCCGCGAGCACAACTTCAACCTGTACACGATCGTCATCGGCGCCCAGACGCTGCACGCGACCGGGTACGCGATGGGCGTGGTCCGCGACGGCGCGGTCGGTACCGGTGACCCCGAGCGGGACACCGCCGTCCTCGCGTTCTTCGGCGACGGCGCGTCCAGCCAGGGCGACGTCAACGAATCCTTCGTCTGGGCCGGCGCCGGCCACCTGCCGATCGTCTTCTTCTGCCAGAACAACCAATGGGCGATCAGCGAGCCGGTCGAGCGGCAGAGCCGGGTGCCGCTGTACCAGCGCGCGTCCGGTTTCGGTTTCCCCGGCGTGCGGGTCGACGGCAACGACGTGCTCGGCTGCCTGGCCGTGACCCGCAAGGCCCTCAGCGACGCCCGCAACGCGCAGGGCCCGACGCTCATCGAGGCCTACACGTACCGGATGAACCCGCACACGACCAACGACGACCCCCGGCGTTACCAGCTCGCGAGCGAGGCCGAGACCTGGAAGCTGAAGGATCCGATCGAGCGGGTCCGGGCCTACCTGACCCGTGAGGCCCGCGTCTCGCCCGACTTCTTCGCCGACGTGGAGCAGGAGGCCAAGAAGCTCGGCGAGCACATCCGGACCGGCTGTCGCGCGCTGCCCGACCCGACACCGGAGTCGGTCTTCGAGCACGTCCACGTGACCATGACCCCGGAACTCGCCGAACAGCGGCGCGAGTTCGTCGACTTCGTCGCGGAGGTTGCATCGATGAACGCACCGGTGACGATGGCCAAGGCCCTCAACGACGGGCTGCGCACCGCGATGGAGGACGACCCCAAGGTCGTCATCATGGGCGAGGACGTCGGCAAGCTCGGCGGCGTCTTCCGCATCACCGACGGCCTGCAGAAGGACTTCGGCGAGGACCGCGTCATCGACACCCCGCTGGCCGAGTCGGCGATCATCGGCACCGCGGTCGGCCTCGCGATCCGCGGCTACCGGCCGGTCTGCGAGATCCAGTTCGACGGCTTCGTCTTCCCCGGCTTCGACCAGATCGTCAGCCAGGTGGCGAAGTTCCACAACCGCTCGGCCGGGCTGGTCAGGATGCCGATCACGATCCGCATCCCGTCCGGCGGCGGCATCGGCGCCGTCGAGCACCACAGCGAGTCGGTCGAGACGTACTTCGCGCACACGGCCGGGCTCAAGGTTGTCGCCTGCTCCAACCCGTCGGATGCCTTCTGGATGATCCAGGAGGCGATCGCCGACGACGACCCGGTGATCTTCATCGAGCCCAAGCGGCTCTATCACGCCGCCAAGGGCGAGATCGCAGCCGGCGCCGACCCCGCTCTACGAGTCGCGGGTCGTCCGGCCGGGGCAGCACGTGACCGTGGCCGGCTACGGGGGCACCGTCTCGACGCTGCTCGAGTCGGCCACGGCGGCGGCCGAGGACGGCATCGAGCTCGAGGTCATCGACCTGCGCACCGTCTCGCCGCTGGACATGGCCACGGTGCTGCGCAGTCGTTGAGCGCACCGGCCGGTTGATCGTCGTCCACGAGGCCCCGCACAGCTTCGGCGTGGGCGCCGAGATCGCGGCCCGCGTCACCGAGCAGGCGTTCTACTCGCTGGAGGCGCCGGTGCTGCGGGTGACCGGGTACGACACCCCGTACCCGCCGAGCCGCCTCGAGCACGAATGGCTGCCCAACCTCGACCGCGTCCTCGACGCCGTCGACAAGATCCTGGAGTACTGACCCCCATGAGCGTCCAGCAGTTCAAGTTGCCGGACCTCGGTGAGGGACTCACCGAGGGCGACATCCTCAAGTGGACCGTCGCCGTCGGCGACACCGTCGAGGTCAACGACACGATCGCCGAGGTCGAGACGGTGAAGGCGGCCGTCGAGCTGCCGTCGCCGTTCGCCGGCGTCGTCACCGCGCTGCACGCCGCGGAGGGCGAGACGGTGCCGGTCGGCACCCCGATCATCTCCATCGACGTCGGCGGCGAGGACGCGCCGAGCCAGTCGCTCGAGGATCTCGTCCCCGGCCTGCCCGGCGAGACCGGCGCCGCCGTCCCGGGCCCGCCCGGCGAGGGCGCGGCCCCCGGCGAGGAGAAGCAGATGACGCTGGTCGGTTACGGCCCGCGCGAGGAGGCCGGCGGCCGCCGGCGCCGCCGCCGGGAGCCCGCGGCCGCGCACTCCGGTTCGTCCGTGGTTTCCGGCGCCCACACCGCGTTCAACATCCCGCCCGCGAACGCAACGCCGGCCGCGCCGGTGCCGGACGAGCCGCCGTCGGAGTCCGCGAACGGCCGGCCGGGCGCGCACCGGGTGCTGGCCAAGCCGCCCGTTCGCAAGCTCGCGAAGACGCTCGGCGTCGATCTCACGGCGGTGACCCCGACCGGTCCGCACGGCACGATCTCGCGCAACGACGTGCAGTCGGCCGCCGACGGCACCGCGCCGGCGGCACCCACCTCGGCCGCGCGGGGGGTCCGGGAGACCCGCGTCCCGATCAAGGGCGTGCGCAAGCACACCGCCGCGGCGATGGTCGCGTCGGCCTTCACCGCGCCGCACGTCACCGAGTTCGTCACCTGCGACGTCACCGCGATGATGGAGCTGCGCGAGCGGGTCGCCGCGCGCCGCGAGTTCCGCGACGTCAAGGTGAGCCCGCTGCTGTTCGTGGCCAAGGCCGTCCTGCTGGCCATCCGCAGCACCCCGGAGATCAACGCGTCCTGGGACGACGCGGCCGGCGAGATCGTCCTCAAGCACTACGTGAACCTCGGGATCGCCGCCGCCACCGGCCGTGGGCTGATCGTCCCGAACATCAAGGACGCCGACCGGCTCAGCGCTGCACGAGCTGGCCAGCGCGATGACCGAGCTCACCGAGACCGCCCGCACCGGCAAGACGCCGCCGGCCGACATGGCCGGCGGGCACGTTCACGATCACCAACGTCGGCGTCTTCGGCGTCGACACCGGCACGCCGATCCTGAACCCGGGCGAGTCGGGCATCCTCGCGTTCGGCGCGGTGCGCCGGATGCCGTGGGTCGTGTCGTCCGGGGGTGACGAGCGGATCGAGCCGCGCTGGGTCACCCAGCTCGCGGTCTCGTTCGACCACCGCCTGGTCGACGGTCAGCAGGGTTCGCAGTTCCTGGCCGACGTGGCCAGCGTCCTGACAGATCCAGGGATGGCACTGCTCTAGACCCCTGTGATGTTAGGCACGGGGCGGCATCCTGGCGTGAATTGTTCTGTTGTAGCTAGTACCTTTGCTTACAACACCTTCACGTAGGAGCAGTCATGCACAACCTCGCCCGCAAGATCCGCCAGCGGCGCAACGCGCGGGAATTCGACCGCGCCCTGCGCACCGCCTCGCCGGCCATGCAGCAGGAGCTCTATGCCGCCGCCGCGCATCAGAATTACCGGACCTTCTGACCCGCGCCGCGAGCCGGCCGCGACGAGCTACACCCCCCGAGCTCTCGCGCGTCCCGTGAATACCCCCTGCGCCACGCCCTGGTGTGGCGCAGGGGGTATTCATCGTTAACCGGTCGGGGACGGCGGCGGGCCGGGCGGGATCCGGTGGGCCGGGAAGATCCGGGCGACGTTGTCGGCCGTGAGCTGGACGAAGACCCCACGGGCCTCGGCCGTCAGGTGGCCGTCGACGGCCACCTTGGCCGCCACGAAGAGCTTGCGTCCCTCGCTGCCCTCGACGTGGGCCGAGACGGCGAGCGGCGTGTCCAGCGGCGTGGGGGCGCGGTAGCGGACCTCGAGCGACACCGTCATCGCCGAGTACCCGGCCACGAACAGCGCCTGCCCCATGGCATGGTCGAAGAGCAGCGAGAGCACGCCGCCGTGGACGAGCCCCGGGCCGCCCTCGTAGGTCGGGCCCAGCGTGACCGTGCCGGCCACGCCGTCGTCGGTCGGCGCGGTGTGCAGCTGTGGCGCGACCGGGTGCGACGTGCCGCCTACGAGGCTCATCGGGTGGTACGGCGTTTCGTGCATCCGGCAGTCCTGCGGCTGGGCGGCGAGCCTCGTCGCGAGGGCCTCGACCGCCTCGGCGGCCGCGTCCACTTCGGCGGCGTCGGCGCCGGTGCGCACGACGAGGTCGGTCAGCGCACGCAGGGCGGCGCCGAGCCGGTCATGGGCGTCCGCGTCCGGACGCTGCGCGCTGGTCACCAGCTCAGAATACTGGAACACGTTCTAGGTGCCGGGCCGGGCTCGGCGGTCCGGAATACCGGCGCGGCACCGCTCGTTGACGTGGGTGTCCGAACCAGCGGGACACATCCCCCGGGCTCCAACACTGACCGCCGCCGCGGACGACCGTTCGGCTGAAGCCGCGGCGGACACTCGCCGTGAGGCGGACCCTTTGGTTCGGACCGACCAGCGCAGCGCTGTCCCCCCGGCAGTGCTGCGCTGCTTCATGTGGTGACCTTCGTGGGCCCCGAGTGCCACATCCGCAGGAACGTCAGCCCAGGGACGCCGGCACGTGGCTGTCGAGCAGCGGGCCGAGCTCGCGGACCGCGGTCGTGAGCGCGCGGTTGTCCTGCTCGGCCCGGGCGATGATGATCGCGCCCTCGAGGGTGCTGATCATCAGTGTCGCCAGCGACGCCGCCTTCCGGACCGGCACGCCCATTCCGGTCAATGCGCGCGCCACCGGCCGGCGCCACGCCGTGAACCCGTGGGCGATCGCCTGCCGGGTGGACTCGCTGGTCTCGGCGCAGTCCACCGTCGCGGCGGCCAGCGGGCAGCCGGCGGCGAAGCCGGCCGACCGGTACTCCTCCGTCCACTGCCGGACCATCGCCGCGAACAGCCCGCTCGGCATGGGCCGGGCCAGTCCGGCCACGAAGCGTTCCACGCGGGCCGCGGCGTAGTCGGCGGCCCACTCGACGGCCTCGTTGACGAGCTGCTCCTTGCCGCCCGGGAAGTAGTGCTGCACCGAGCCGCGCGGCGCCCGGGCGTGCTCGACCACGTCGCGCACTCCGGTCGCCGTGACGCCCTCGCGCCGGATCAGCTGCGCGGCACTGAACACCATCCGCTCGCGCGGCCCTCGCTCGGCTGCCATGACGACCTCCTACTGCACTCGATAGCGCCCGGTCAGCCCGTCGGCCGTCCGGGCCAGCGTGACCGTCGGCCAGCGCCGGGCCAGGGCCTGGAGCAGCCCGGCGCGCTCGGACAGCACAGTGGCCGACACCTCCTCGGTGCCGCGGTCGGCCGCCCGCTGAACCAGGTGCTCGACCATAGCGGCGCCCAGCCCGCCGCCCTGCCAGGCATCGGCGACGAGCACGCCCAACTCGGCCCCACCGTCGGGCGTTGTCGCGAGGCTCGCCAGGCCGGCGATGTGCAGCCCGTCGCCGTACCGGAGGACGACCGCGTCGTGCTCGGCCGGCCGGCTCGCCAGCACCGCGTCGAGGTAGCGGGACGGAAAGCGGCCGAGCCGCGCAAAGAACCGCCGCCGGATCGTCTCGGCCGAACAGCGCGCGAAGAGCTGCTCGAGGGCGGCCCGGTCGGTCCCGCGAACCCGATCGATCCCAGCTATGACAGCCGTCATAAGTAGAGCATAGTATGACGACTGTCATAGAGAAGGGGATGCGCGATGGAACTCGGGTTTCTCGGCCTCGGCGTGATGGGGCGGCCGATGGCGAACAACCTGGCCCGCGCCGGAACGCCACTCCTGGTGTGGAGCCGCACCCGTGCGCACTGCGCCGAGGCGGCAGTGGCCGGCGCCCACGTCGCCGACAGCCCGCGCGAGGTCTTCGACCGGACCCGGATCGTCATCCTCATGCTGGCCGACGAGGCCGCGATGGACGCCGTTCCAGCCGGGGTACCGCGGAGTTCGGCGAGCAGGTCGCCGGCCACGTCATCGTCCACATGGGGACGACGGCGCCGGGCTACTCCCGCAAGCTCGGTGCCGCGATCGCCGACGCCGGCGGGCGCTACGTCGAGGCGCCGGTGTCCGGCTCCCGCGTCCCGGCCGAGAACGGCGAGCTCGTCGCGATGCTCGCCGGCGACCCGGAGGCGGTGGCCGAGGTCCGGCCACTGCTCACGCCGATGTGTAGCGAGACGGTCGCGTGTGGGGACATCCCCGGGGCGCTGCTGATGAAGCTCGCGGTGAACCTGTACCTGATCACGATGGTGACCGGCCTGGCCGAGGCGGCCCACTTCGCCGGGCGGCACGGGCTCGATCTGGCCCGGTTCGTCGCGATCCTCGACGCCGGCCCCATGGCGAGCAGCGTCTCCCGGATCAAGGCGGCGAAGCTGCTCGCCCGTGACTTCTCCGTGCAGGCCGCGGCCCACGACGTGCTGAAGAACAACCGGCTGGTCGCCGAGGCCGCCCGGGCCGCCGGTGTCGCGTCGCCCCTGCTCGATGCCAGCCACGAGCTGTTCGCCGAGACCGTCGCGCTCGGCTACCCGGACGAGGACATGGCCGCGGTCGTGCGCGCGCTCGAGGCCCGGACCGCCGCGGAACAGCCCGGGCCGCGGGTGCATTCTCGATAGTTGTGGACGCTATCCGCACCGGACCCCGAGTACGCGCGCCCGAGCTGATCCGCGGCGACTGGTTCAACACCGGCGGGCCGCTCACGCTCGCCGGCCTGCGGGGGCGGTTCGTGCTGCTCGACTTCTGGACCTTCGCGTGCGGCAACTGCCTGCACGTCATCGACGAGCTGCGCCCGCTCGAGGAGCAGTTCGGCGACGTGCTCACCGTGGTCGGCGTGCACTCGCCCAAGTTCCCCCACGAGGCGGAGCCGCGGGCCGTGGCCGCCGCGATCGAGCGCTACGGGGTCGATCACCCGGTCGTGAACGACCCCGCGCTCACCCTCTGGCAGCAGTACGCAGTGCGAGCCTGGCCCACCCTCGTCGTCGTCGACCCCGAGGGCTACGTCGTCGCCCAGGCGGCGGGCGAGGGGCAGGTCAGCGCCCTGGCCGCGATCGTCGAGCGGCTGGCCCCGGAGTACGAGGCCCGCGGCACGCTGCACCGCGGGGACGGCCCCTACGAGCCGCCCCGCCCCGAGCCGACGACCCTGCGCTTCCCGGCCAAGGCCGTGCTGCGACCCGAAACCGGCACGCTGGTCGTCGCCGACGCCGGGCACCACCAGATCGTCGAGCTGGCCGCGGACGGCGAGACCGCGCGGCGCCGCATCGGCACCGGCGAGCGGGGTGGTCCCGTTCGCCGAGCCGAACGGGCTCGCGCTGCTGCCGGCCGGCCTCGCCCCCTACGACCTGCTCGTCGCCGATACCGCCAACCACGTCCTGCGCGGCATCGACCTCGCCACCGGCGCGATCGTCGCGACCGTCGACCTCCCGGCCCGGCTGGCCGGCGCCCGTACCGTCACCGGCGCGATCCCAGCCGTCCTGTCGCCGTGGGATCTCGCCTGGTGGCCGGCGATCCGGCGTGTGGTGGTCGCCGCCGCCGGCGTGCACCTGCTGCTCTCGTTCGACCCGGCGACCGGCGCGGTCGAGGTGCTGGCCGGCACGACGGTCGAGGGCCTGCGCGACGGCCCGGCCCTCGACGCCTGGCTGGCCCAGCCCTCCGGTCTCGCGGTCGACGGTGACCGGCTGTGGTTCGTCGACGCCGAGACCTCCGCCCTGCGCTGGCTCACCGCCGACCGCACGGTCGGCACGGCGGTCGGCGAGGGGCTGTTCGACTTCGGGCACGTGGACGGGCCGGCTGCCGACGCCCGCCTGCAGCACCCGCTCGGCGTCACCTTGCTCCCCGATGGCGCGATCGCCGTCCTCGACACCTACAACGGCGCCGTGCGGCGCTACGACCCGGCGAGCAAGACCGTCTCGACGCTGGCCCGCGGGCTGGCCGAGCCGTCGGGCGCCGTGCTCGTCGGCGACGACCTGATCGTGGTCGAGTCGGCCGCCCACCGGCTCGTCCGGCCGGTACCGACGGCCGAGCTGGTCGCCGGCGCCGCCCAGCAGGTCGTCCGGCCGGTGACCGACCTCGCGGCGGGGACGGTGACCCTCACCGTCGCCTTCCAGCCCGCGCCCGGGCGCAAGCTGGACGACCGCTACGGCCCGTCCACCCTCGTCACCGTCACCTCGTCGCCGCCGGAGCTGCTCCGGGCCGGCGCCGGGGCGTCGACCGAGTTGTCCCGCACCCTTGAGCTCGGTCCCGGCAAGGGCGTGCTGCACGTGACCGCGCAGGCGGCCTCGTGCGACATCGAGGCCGAGCACCCCGCCTGCTACGTCGCCCGGCAGGACTGGGGCGTGCCGGTCCGGACCGTCCCCGGCGGCGCGGCCGAGCTGGAACTCATGCTGCTCGGCTGAGCCTCAGGCGATCCGGATCGCCACCACGGCGACGTCGTCGCGGTGGTCCTGGGCGGCCGCGGTCAGCGCCGCGACGATCGCGTCCGGATCGGCGTCGGCCGGCAGCCCACCCACGACGCCGGCCACGCCGTCGATGCCGGCGTCGACGTCGTCGGCGGCGAACGCGTCGATCAGCCCGTCGGTGAACGCCACGACGGTGCTTCCCCTGGGCAGCTCGGCGAAGGTGTCGGTTCGCGCCCGCACCGGCGGCCGCAGCAGCCGCGTGACGCCGATCATCGGCCCGCGCCCACCCTCCAGCCGGATCACCGGTCCCTCCGGCAGCCGGACGAGCGGCGACGGGTGCCCCGCGTTGGAGTAGCGCACGGTCACGCCGTCCGGGCCGATCGCGAGCTGGGCGTAGACGCAGGTCGCGAGGGCGGCCGGACCGCTGCCGTCGATGAGCGCGTCGACGGCCGTGAGCACGTCACGCGGGGTGCTCCCGGGCCAGGCGTAGGCCCGCAGGACGGTGCTCAACTTGCCCATCAACGCGGCCGAGTCGACGTTGTGCCCCATCACGTCACCGACGACGATGCCGACGCCCTCGTGCCGTAACGGGAAGACGTCGTACCAGTCGCCGCCGACCGCGGCCTTGTCGGCGGCCGGGACGTACTCCGCGGCCACGCTGATGCCCGGGACGGGCGGGATCTCCGGCAGCAGGCTGCGCTGCAGCGTCTCGGCGACGGCGCGTTCGCGGGCGAAGAGCTGGCTGTTCTCCAGCATGAGGCCGGCCCGCAGGGAGAGGTCGCGGGCCAGGGCGAGATCGTCGTCACCGAGCGGCGGGCGGGACTCGTCGGTGACGACGGCGACGCACCCGCGCACGCCGGTCCGCGACGGCAGCTGGGTGACGACCATGCTGCGGGCGCCGATGCCGCGGATCAGCGCCGTACGTTCGTCGTCGCGCCAGCCGGTGACCTCGGGCGAGATGTCGGTGAAGTCGCGGATCAGCACCTCCGGCTCGACGCCGCGCAGCACCCGCAGGATCGGCCCGGTCTCCGGCAGCTGCTCGGCCGCCACCTCGTGCAACCGGCCGAGCCGGGCCCGCAGGTCGGGCGCGGAGTCCTCCCGCTCGTGACGCACGTACGGCGGGGCGACCCGGCCGACCTCGTCGTAGGTGAAGATCGCGCACCAGGTGCCGACGCGGGGGGTGATGACGGCCGCGAGCACCTCGATCACCTGCGCCGGCAGCCGGGCGAGGGCCATGCGCGAGGTGAAGTCGGCGAGCAGGGTCTGCCGGTCGGCCGCGAGCGCCACCTGCGAGAGCGCATCGTCGCGGGCCTGCTGGGCCGACACCCGGGCCGTCACGTCGGACTGCACGCCGACGAAGTGCGTCACCTCGCCGGCGCTGTCGAGCACGGGCGAGATCGAGAGCTCGTTCCAGAACGGCGTGCCGTCCTTGCGGTAGTTGAGCAGCGTGGCCGTGACCGGCTGCTGGGTCCGGATGCTGTCGCGGATCTCGTCGACAGTGCCGCGCTCGGTGTCCGCGCCCTGCAGGAACCGGCAGTTGCGGCCGGCCACCTCATCCAGCGAGTAGCCGGTCGTGGCGGTGAAGGCCGGGTTCACCCAGACGAGCGGGTTGTCCGGGCGGCTCGGGTCGGTGATGGTGAACGACATCCGGGTGGCCAGCACGGCCCGGTCGCGCAAGGTGACCGCCGACTCCTGCGCACCGGCGATCAGGCGGGCGTTGCGCGCGGGCAGGAACACCACCAGGGCGTGCCGCGACATCGGCTCCGGCGCGCCCTCGAGCGGCAGCCCGAGCACCCAGAGCGTCTCGCGGGCGCTCGTCGCCGAGGTGGCCCGAGCCGCGGTCACCGCCTCGCCGGTCACCGGCTGGCCCTCGGCGATGCGCAGCAGCGACTCGGCGCCGGACCGGGCGGCGCGGCCGTCCGGAAGGTCCCGGCCGCCGGCGTCCTCGAGCCCCGCCGCTCGCGACCACTCGTCGACGGCGACCGGCAGGCGGCACCCCGGCGCGAACTCCTGGGCGAGCTCATTGGCGAAGGTGACCGCCCGCTGCGTGAGGTCGACGACGAGCACGGCGGAGGAGGCCTCGTGGACGACGGCCGGCAGGACGCCGGCGGGGAGCCCGGACGAGCCGCCCGGAACGGCTTCGCGGCCGGTCACGGTGTCGCTCGGCTCGCTCACCGGGCAATTTTATCGACGACATCCGACCCGCCCGGGGCCTGCGCTAACGTCGGGAGGGTGACAAATCACCGAATCCGCATCGGGTTACAGATCCAGCCCCAGCACGCCGACTACGCCGCCATCCGGCGCACGGTCGCCGAGGCCGAGGACCTCGGCGTCGACGTGATCTTCAACTGGGATCACTTCTACCCCCTCTACGGCGAGCCCGACGGCAAGCACTTCGAGTGCTGGACGATGCTCGGGGCCTGGGCCGAGCAGACCTCCCGCGTCGAGATCGGCGCCCTGGTCACCTGCAACAGCTACCGCAACCCGGAGCTGCTCGCCGACATGGCCCGCACCGTCGACCACATGAGCGACGGCCGACTGATCCTCGGCATCGGCTCGGGCTGGTTCGAGAAGGACTACCAGGAGTACGGCTACGAGTTCGGGACGGCCGGCGGCCGGCTCAACCAGCTGCGCGACGACCTGCCCCGCATCGAGTCCCGCTGGGCGAAGCTGAACCCCGCCCCGACCCGCAAGATCCCCGTGCTCATCGGCGGCGGCGGGGAGAAGAAGACCCTGCGGCTGGTCGCCCGGCACGCCGACATCTGGCACTCGTTCAGCGATCTCGAGACGCTCAAGCACAAGTCGCAGATCCTGGCGCAGCACTGCCGCGACGTCGGCCGGGACCCGGGCGAGATCGAGAAGTCGGTCGGGACGCCGGAGGGCGAGCCGGCCGAGGTCGGGCCGCCGCTGATCGAGGCCGGGGCCAGCCTGTTCACCGTCGGGGTCGGCGGGCCGGGCTACGACCTCGGCAAGCTGCGCAGCTGGCTGGACTGGCGCGAGAAGCTCTGACACCCGGCGCGCCTGTGGCCGGGCCCAGCTGGCTCGGGGACAACAGCTCGGTGATGAAGCAGGTGCACGAGCGCCTCTACGGCGGCTCGCACCTGCTCAACGACGCCGGGCAGTACCTGTACTACGGGCGCGTCGGCGGCTGCCTGATCACCGGCAACGAGGACGGCGTGAAGCACTGCGCGCAGAACGTCCTCTACACGCAGCAGCACATCGGCTCCACCATCCCGCCGCAGGCCGACGCCGGCTGGATCGGCGAGGCCGGCCCCGGCCCGTCCTACCTCGACCCGGGCTCGGGCGGCCCGGCGAACGACTTCACGAACCGCAACAGGACGTTCATGACCTGGAACCTGATGCACCTCGCGCGGCTGCTGAAGGACGCCGGCTGCCGCTTCGACTTCGAGAACCCCGAGTACCGCTGACCACGCGAGCCCGCCGGACCCCGTACGGTTTCCCCATGGACGAAAAGTCGCTGCTCAATCACATCCACGAACTCGTGGACGAGGAGAAGAAGCTGCGCTCCTCCCACCGGGGCGTGGCCGGCGAGGACCGCGCCCGCCTCGAGTCCGTCGAGCGGCAGCTCGACCAGCTCTGGGACCTCCTGCGCCAGCGCCGGGCCCGCGAGGAGTTCGGCGAGAACCCGGACGAGGCCAAGGAGCGCAGCGTCAACGAGGTCGAGGGCTACCTGCAGTAGCCGCGGTCAGGACGTGACGTCCTTGCCGGCGAACCGGGCCCAGGCCAGCGAGACGAACAGGGCCACGTAGCCGACGGTGACGAGCAGCCCGGTCGCGATGTCGTGCGTGTAGACCGGGTCGCGCAGCAGGTCGACCCACTGCAGCCAGTAGTGGCTGGGCAGCCAGCCGTGGATCGGCGCCAGCTGGGGCACGGCGTCGGCCACCTCGCTCACGATCGTCAGCGTCAAGGTTGCCGCCATCGCCGCGATCGGCACCTCGGTCATGGTCGAGACGAACAGCCCGATCGCCCCGACGGTGACGGTCGTGGCCGCCACGTAGGCCGCGACGAGCAGCAGCCGGCCGAACCCGTCGGCGTAGGAGACCGTCCGGCCGGAGAGCAGGGTGAGCTTCCCGGACGGGAACAGGGTCAGCCCGGCCAGCAACCCGGTCGTCGCCACGGCGGCCACGCAGGCACCGCACCACACGACGATCGCGGCCAGCTTCACCGCGAGCAGCCGGGTGCGCGCGACCGGGACGGCCAGCAGGTAGCGCAGCGTGCCGGTGTTGGCCTCGCCGGCGATCGCGTCACCGGCGACGACTGACACGACGAGCGGCAGGAAGAACGGGCTGATCACGAGGAAGGCGGCGAGGGCGGCGAAGAGCCCGTTGTCGGTGATGCCGCCGAAGATCGACCCGTTGCGCCGGCTCTGGCCGCTCGCCTTGACCGCAACCGAGATCAGGACGGGCACCAGCGAGAGGATCACCAGCAGGGCGATGTTGCGCCGCCGCCGGAACAGCAGGCCGAGCTCGGAGCGGAAGAACCTAGCCGGAGACATCGAAGCCCTCCCCGGTCAGGCCGACGAACTGCTCCTCGAGGCTCGCCCGCTCGACCGCGAAGCCGCGCACCCCGACGCCGGCGCGGACCAGCGCGGCCACGATCGACTCCGGGGCCGCCGGCCCGAGGGCCGCGGTCACCGTGCCGTCGGCAGCACTCACCTCGCCCAGGCCGAGCCCGGCGAGCACGTCGGCCGCGGCCGCCGGCTGGCCCGTCTGGACCCGGACTCGGGCCGCCTGCTGCTCGCGCAGGTCGGTCAGCCGCCCCTGCCACACGAGCCGGCCCGCGCTCATCACGCCGACGTCGGTGCAGATCTGCTCGACCTCGCTGAGCAGGTGCGAGGACAGGAAGACGGTGACGCCGTCGTGCGCCAGCTCGGTGATGAGGGCCCGGACCTCCCGTGTGCCCTGCGGGTCGAGCCCGTTGGTGGGTTCGTCCAGCACGAGCAGTTCGCGCGGGCGCAGCAGGGCGGCGGCGATGCCGAGCCGCTGCCGCATGCCCAGCGAGTAGTTCCGGTAGCGCTTCCCGGCCGCCGCCGACAGCCCCACCCGCTCGAGGGCCTGACCGGCCCGCGCCCGGGCCGTGCCGCCGTCGGCACTGCGGTCGGCCGCGTCCAGGCGCAGCAGGTTCGCCGTCCCGGACAGGTACGGGTGGAAGGCCGGCCCCTCGACGAGCGCGCCGACCCGAGTCAACGTCTGCGCCGCCGGCGCGCCGAGGAGCGCGGAACTGCCCGCGGTGGGGAAGACCAGGCCGAGCAGCATGCGGATGGTGGTCGTCTTGCCGGAGCCGTTCGGGCCGAGGAAGCCGTACACCGCCCCGGCCGGGACGGCGAGGTCGACGCCATCGACCGCGTTGAGCGCGCCGAACCGCTTGGTCAGCCCGGCCGACGCGATCGCCGCGTCCACGCCCGGGCTATTTCCGGCCCGCGGCCGCAAACAGCTCGGCCGGCTCGACTGCGCCGGCGAAGACCCGCCCGTCATCGGTGATCAGCGCCGACAGCAGATCCGAGTCGAGCAGGTTCCCGCGGCCCCAGGTGCCGGAGACCGGCGTCAGCGCCTTCAGCACGGCGCCGCGGCGCAGCGCGGCGATGGCCTCGGCGCTCGGGTGGAGCTCCACGACCCGCGTCCACCCGGACCCGGCGACGATCTCCGGCCGGGCCGGGGAGTCCGCGACCGGCCGGCGGCCCATCCGGGCCTGGTGCACGGTGGCGCCGGGCGGCGGGGAGAACTGGAAGTTCCGCTCGGACTGGTGGCCGAAGACGATGCTGGTGAACGCGATGTCGATCGAGGGGGTGTTCGAGTTGCGCGCGTACACCTGCACGCCCAGCGGCATCTTGGTCGAGCCGTCGACCGCGATGCGGACGGAACCGACCTTGGTCTGGGGCGTCCGCGGTGTCAGCACGAGTTCATAGGTGGAGCGATCGGCGACGCTGTGGTGACCCTCGACCGCGACCTCGGTCGTCGGGCTCATCGCACCGAGGGCCTGGCGAGCGGCCTGCATCGGCGTCAGGGACGCCAGCGCGGACGGCCCGGTCGCCGGCTCGGCCGCCTCCTTCCGGTCGGCCGGCAGGACGGTGTGCACGGCGACGCCGTCGGCGCTGCTCCACTGCCACAGCTGGCGGCCGTCGCGGAAGACGTCGGACTCCTCGGTCGAGCCGAGCAGGGCGATCCGCTGCTTGTCCTCGGCGCCGTACCAGACCTGCAGGGTGTGCGAGCCGGAGAGCAGCGAGGTGAAGGACGTGCCGTCGCCGGTGTTGCCGACGGCGGGGAGCTCGGGCAGGCCGAGCGAGAGGTGGCTGACGACGGTGCCGGCGAACCCGGAGACCTCGGAGTTCTGGACGGCGGCGATGAGCGCGGTCGGGCTGGTGTCGGGCAGGCGGTCGGGGCTGGCGCCGGCGGTCAGGGCCCCGGTGGCGGCGAGCGCGGCGATCCCGGCGACGCCGACCGGCGCGAGCCAACGCAGCGCCGGATGCCGTTCCAGCATCCGGGGGGCGTTCACCGGTTCGAGGATGAGAGGCTCCGACTGTGATGGGGCTGAGGCATTCCCGCCTCTGCCGAGGTCCACACTGGCAGTCTGGCACGGCACCCGGCGCGGCTCGACCGAGTCTCCGCCGGATCTCATGAGGTGCTTCGACCAAGGAGAGACACGGTGCGCTTGCTGATCGTCGAGGACGAGATCCGACTTGCCTCCGCGCTGCAGCGCGGCCTCACCGCCGAGGGATTCACCGTAGACCTGGCCCATACCGGTCCCGATGGTCTGCACCTGGCGCAGGAGACCGCGTACGACGCGGTCATCCTAGACATCATGCTGCCCGAACTCTCGGGGTACCGCATCATCGAGCAGCTGCGGGCGGCGCAGAACTGGGTGCCGATCCTGATGCTCACGGCCAAGGACGGCGAGTACGACGAGGCCGATGCGCTCGATCTCGGCGCCGATGATTACCTCACCAAGCCGTTCTCCTTCGTGGTCCTGCTGGCCCGGATCCGCGCCCTCATGCGCCGCGGCGTCCAGCCCCGCCCGGCGTCGCTGACCGTCGACGACCTCGTCCTCGACCCGGCCGCGCACACGGTCCGCCGGGGGGAGACCACGGTCGAGCTCACGCCGCGCGAGTTCTCGCTGCTCGAGTTCCTGATGCGCCGGGCCGGCGACGCGGTCAGCAAGGCCGACATCCTGCACCACGTGTGGGACGCCAACTACGACGGCGATGCCAACGTCGTCGAGGTCTACGTCGGGTACCTGCGGCGCAAGATCGACGTGCCCTTCGGCCGGCAGAGCCTGCAGACGGTCCGCGGCGCCGGCTATCGCCTGACCTCCGAAGCCTGACCGTGGCCGGGGCGCGCGTCCGGCTGCGCCGCCTCGCGCGTCCCGTGGCGCAGGTCGTGCGCTGGCCGCGGCGGTGGTGGGTCCGGCAGTCACTGCGGGCCCGGCTCACCCTGCTGGCCACCGCGCTGTTCTCCTTCGCCGTCATCACCGGCGCCGTCCTGCTGCTGGTGCTGCAGCGCTACGCGCTGACCCGGGTGCTCGACCAGTCGGCCACCAAGACGGCGCGCGACATCGCCAAGCAGGTGACCGGCAACCGGCTGCCCCGCCCCGTGACCCCGACCACCGGCGGCATCACCGCGGTGCAGGTCGTCGACGCCCACGACGACGTCCTCACGGCCTCGCCCGGCGCCGACCGGGTGAAGTCGCTGCTGCCGGAGGACCAGCTCGAAGCGGTGCGCCACGGTGACCGGCCCACGATCTCCAGCCCGACCTCGACCGCCCGGCTGCGGGTGGTCGGGCGCACGGTCGGCAGCCGGACGGTGCTGGTCTTCACCGACGTCGGCCGGGTCGACGACAGCCTGCGCATCCTCACCCGGGCCGCGCTCATCGGCGGACCGCTCGCCGTGCTCCTGATGGCGACCGCCACCTACGGCGTGGTCACGCTGTCCCTGCGGCCGGTGGCGGCGCTGCGGCACGGCGCCGCCGACATCACCGCGGCCGGCCTGGCCCGCCAGCGGCTGCCGCTGCCGGGGGCGCAGGACGAGATCCACCGGCTGGCCGTCACCCTGAACGCGATGCTCGACCGCATCGACTCGGCGACCAGCCGCCAGCGCACCTTCGTGGGCGACGCGGCCCATGAGCTCCGCTCACCGCTGGCCTCGCTGCGGGTGCAGCTCGAAGTGGCGCAGCGGGTCGGCCCGACCGCGGACTGGCCGGAGCTCATCGACGACGTTCTCGTCGACGTCGACCGGCTCGACCGGCTCGTCGGCGACCTGCTCACCCTGGCCCGGCTGGACGAGTCGGGCAGCCTCACCCGCCGCGACCCGGTGCGGCTCGACGAGCTGGTGGAGTCGGTGGTCGCCGGCTACGGCAGCGCCCGCGTCCCGGTCGAGGCGGCGACCACGCCGACGGCGACCTCCGGCGACCCGGACGCGCTGCGCCGCGTCGCGATCAACCTGATCAACAACGCGACGCGCTACGCCGCGACCGGGGTGACCGTGACCGTCCGCCCCGGCCGGCGAGCGCACCGTCCGGTGGCGATCCTGACCGTCGTCGACGACGGCCCCGGCATCCCCGAGGAGGAGCGCGAGCGCGTCTTCGACCGCTTCTACCGGGTGCAGGAGTCCCGGTCCCGGGAGACCGGCGGCACCGGGCTCGGGTTGCCGATCGTGCGCGACATCGTGCGCAACCACGGCGGCCGCGTCCGGCTCACCGCCCGCGAGGACGGCAAGCCGGGCCTGCGGGCCGTCGTGGTACTGCCCACCGACGACGACGCGCAGTAACCGCTAGCAGGGGCTGCTCGACGTCCCGCCCGGCGGAGGCGTGGTCGACGAGGAGCCCCCGGACGGGGCCCCCGAGCCGGAAGCCGGGGTCGACGGGCAGGACGGTGTCAGCGGCACGTACTTGTAGACGTTGAGGGTGATCTGCTGGTCCGGCTTGTACGCGTTGCCCGGCAGCGGACTCTCCTTCACCACCTTGCCGTCCTTGTTCTGGTCGTGGGTGATGACGTCGCTGCCACGGTTGATATTGGGGAAGGTCGGCGACAACGCGGCCTGCGCTTCGTCGAACGTCTTGCCGGTGACGTCGGGCAGCTTCACCTTGCCGGTCGAGACGGTCAGCGCCACCTTGGTGCCCGGGGCGACGGTCTCGAAGGCGGCCGGGTCCTGCTTGAGCACCTGGTCGGCCGGCTGGGCGCTGTTGACGTGCTTGATCGTCCAGCCGAGCTTGGCGTCGTGCAGCGCCTGCTCGGCATCGGACACCTGCTTGCCCTCGACCGGCGGCACGGTCGTCCGGGCCGGCGTGTACAGGTGATACGTGATCGTCGAGCCGTCCTTGGCCCGCTCGTTCGGCGGCGGGTCGAGCGTGCAGACGTACCCGGCCTTCACCGTCTGCCCGCCGAGGCACTCACCCGTCGTGGGGTCGCCCTTCACCGGCCTGAAGTGCCGAGCCAGCGTGGTCCGCGCGGCGTCCTCCGATTGGCCGACGACGTTCGGCACGGCGAAGGTCTTGGTCTGGTTGCTGTCCTTGCCGAGGAAGACGATCGCGTAGGCCCCGGCCCCGATCACCAGCAGCAGGGCGATGACCACCGCGGCCCAGATGAGCCCGGTGCGCCGGTGGTCCTCCTCCTCGGGCGGCGGTAGTCGTCGCGGCGCAGCGCGATGGGCGGCGGGGGCGTGCGGGCGATGAACTGGGTCCGCTCGGCGTCGGTCATGACCGCCTCGGCCGCGACCGGCTGGTTGGCGAGCGCCCGCTGGAGGTCCTTGCGCATGTCGCCGGCCGACTGGTAGCGGTTGAGCTGGTTCTTCGCGAGCGCCTTCATCACGATCGAGTCGAGCGCCCGCGGGAGGTCGGGCACGCGCGCCGAGGGCAGCACCGGGTTCTCGCGCACGTGCTGGTAGGCCACGGCCACCGGCGAGTCGCCCTGGAACGGCGGGACGCCGGTGACCAGCTCGTAGAGCAGGCAGCCGGTGGAGTAGACGTCGGAGCGCGCGTCGACCGGCTCGCCGCGGGCCTGCTCGGGCGACAGGTACTGCGCGGTGCCGATGACGTTGGCGGTCTGGGTGACGGTCGCCGAGTTGTCGGCGACGGCGCGCGCGATGCCGAAGTCCATCACCTTCACCGCGCCGGCCGGGGTGATCATGACGTTCGCCGGCTTGATGTCGCGGTGGATGATGCCGTTGCGGTGGCTGAAGTCCAGGGCCGCGCAGACGTCGGCGACGATCTCCATCGCGCGCCGGGCCGGCAGCCGCCCCTCGCTCTTGACGATGTCGCGCAGCGTGCGGCCCTCGACGTACTCCATCACGATGAACGGCTGCGGGGTGCCGTCCGATGCTGGAGGTCCTCGCCGGTGTCGTAGACCGAGACGATCGACGGGTGGTTGAGGCCGGCCGCGGAGTGCGCCTCCCGGCGGAACCGGTTCAGGAAGGACGGGTCGCGGGCGAGATCGGCGCGCAGCACCTTGATCGCGACCTCGCGGCCCAGCCGGGTGTCGCGGCCGCGGTGCACCTCGGCCATGCCGCCGTAGCCGATGAGTTCACCCAACTCGTAACGGCCGCCGACGATCCTCGACTGGGTCATCCTCGGTCCTCACTGCTCAGGAGTGGCACGGTTCCGGTCACGACTCAGCCGACTCCGATCGATTTCAGGTAGGCCTCCATGACCTTCTTGGCCACGGGCCCGGCGGCGGCCCCACCGGCGGACTCGTTGCCCGCCACGCCACCGTTCTCGATGATCACGGCGACCGCGATCTTGGGCACGTTCTTCACCATCGCGAAGCCGGAGAACCAGGCGTCCGGCTCGATCTTGCTGGCGCTGGTTGATGCCGACGTCGGCCGTGCCGGTCTTGCCGCCGACGACGACGGTCGGCCCCAGGTCGGTGATGTTGGCCGGCCCGCCGGTGCCCTCAGGGCTGTCGACGACGCCGCTCCATCATGTGGCGAGGTCGCCGGCGAGGTCGGGCTCCATCGTCTGGCTGAGTTGCTGGGGCGAGGTCGTGTTCAGCACCGAGAGGTTGGGGCGCAGCTCGGCCTGTCACGAGGTAGGGCTTCATCAGCGTGCCGTTGTTGGCGACCGCCGCCGAGATCATCGCGCCCTGCAGGGGCGTGATGCGGACGTCCCGCTGGCCGAAGGCGGTCTGGGCGAGGGCAGCGGGATCCGCCAGGTCGGCGTCGGTGCCGACGGTCGACGGCGCGACGGGCATCGGCACCTTCAGCTGCGAGTCGCGTCGAAGCCGAAGGCTGGCCGCCTGGTCGCGCGAGCAAGGTCGGCCGCCGAGCTTCTCGACGGCGAGCGCGGCGAAGGCGGTGTTGCAGGACTTCGCCAGGGCGAAGGCGAGCGTCGCCGTCTTGCCGTTGTCGCACTTCTCGCCGCTGGAAGTTCTCGACGCACGGCGCCGACAGGCTGGGCGGGCACGCGGTGGTCCGCTTCGGATCGAGCGGCCAGTACGAGTTCGGCGCCGCGATGCTCTGGTCTGGCTTGATGCCCTGCTTCAGCGCCGCCGCCGCGTCGACGACCTTGAACACCGACCCGGGCGGGTAGATCTCGCTGAAGCGCCCGGTTCAGCATCGGCTTGCTGCTTGTCGCTGTTGTAGTCGGCCGCAGGCCTTGGTGATCGTCGCCGAGTTGTGGGCCGAGAGCTTGTTCGGGTCGTACGACGGCGTCGACGACCACCGCCAGGATCGCGCCCGTCTGCGGGTCGAGCGCCACCACCGCGCCTCGGCGCAGCTTGCCGTTGGGCCCTTCATCGCGTCGTAGGCGGCGTCTGGGCGGCCCGGTTGAGCGTGAGCTGACGCTGCCGCCGCGCGGGTTGCGACCGGTGAGGATGTTGGCGAGCCTGCTGGTGAACAGGTCCGAGGAGTCGCCGCTCGAGGATGTCGTTCTCGGCGTCCTCGATGCCGCTTGTGCCGTAGATGAACGAGTAGTAGCCGGTGACCGGAGCGTAGAGCGGGCCCTCGGGGTAGACGCGCAGGTACTTCAGCTCGTCGTTGGTCTCCTTCGACTTGGCGACGGCGGTCCCTTGGACGATGATCTGCGCCGCGCGGGCTGGAGTACTCGTTGAGCAGCACGCGGCGGTTCTGCGGATCGTCGCGGTAGTTGCTGCCCTTGACGACCTGGACGAAGTTGAGGTTGACGAACAGCGCGAGGAACAGCACCGCCGAGCGCGATCGCCACCTTGCGGATGGAGCGTGTTCATGCGCCGGCACCGACCTGTCTCGGTCTGCCGGCCGCGACGGCGGCGTGGTGGCCGGGCGGCGGGCGGCGTCGGAGATCCGCAGCAGCAGGGCGAGGATCACCCAGCTGCCGAGCAGCGACGAGCCGCCGTAGGACAGGAACGGCGTCGTCAGACCGGTCTCGGGCAGCAGCCGGGTGACGCCGGCGACGACGACGAACAGCTGCAGCGCGATCAGGAACGACGAGCCCGCAGGCCAGCAGCTTGCCGAACGCGTCACGCACCGCCAGCCCGGCGGCCATACCGCGGGCGACGAAGATCACGTACAGCACCAGCAGCGCGACGAGCCCGAACAGCCCGATCTCCTCGCCGAAGGAGGAGATGATGAAGTCGGTGGCCGGCAGCGGCACGAGCTCGGGGTGGCCGCTGCCGAGCCCGGCGCCGAAGATGCCGCCGGTCCCCAGCCCGAACAGCGACTGCCGCAGCTGGTAGCCGTCGCGTCGTAGTGCGGCGAGAAAGTGTGCAGCCACACGCTGACCCGCGTCTGCACGGTGCCGAACAGCTGGTAGGCGACGTAGGCCCCGCCGGCGAACAGCAGCACGCCGATGATCACCCAGCTGACCCGTTCGGTGGCGACGTAGAGCAGCACGACGAACAGCCCGAAGAACAGCAGCGAGGTGCCCGAGGTCGTGCCCACGCACGAGGACGCCGATGCAGATCAGCCAGGCGACGAGCAGCGGGCCGAAGTCCCGGCCGCGCGGGAAGTCGATGCCCGAGGATCCGCTTGCCGGCCAGCGGCGAGCACGTCCCGCTTCTGCACCAGGTAGGCCGCGCCGAAGATGGTCAGCAGGATCTTCGCGAACTCGCCGGGCTGCAGCGAGAACCCGCCGACCCGGATCCAGATGCGCGCGCCGTTGACCTCGCTGAACCGGGCCGGCAGCACGGCCGGCAGCATCAGCAGGAAGACAGCCGACCAGCGCGAGCGTGTAGGCGTAGCGCTGCAGGACGCGGTGGTCGCGCACCAGGATGATCAGCGCGACGAACAGCGGCGACGCCGAGCGCCGTCCAGACGACCTGGGTCGGGGCCTGCGGCGCCGTCGAAGGTGTCGCCGTCTGCTCGGCCTGCGTCTTCAGCCCGAGGTCGAGGCGGTGGATCATCACCAGCCCCAGCCCGTTGAGCAGCACGACGATCGGCAGCAGCAGCGGGTCGGCGTAGGGCGCGACGCGCCGGATGACGAGGTGCGTGACGACGCCGATGACGATCGGCACCGCGGCGTAGGTGATCAGCCGCGAGGAGAAGTGCGCCGTCCCGGGCCGCCTCGACGGCGGCCTCGGCGGCGACGACGATGAGCACCGCGAACATCAGCAGCACCAGCTCGGTGGTGCGCCGGGTCGGGATGCGCAGCGCCGGGTTCAGGGTGGTCTGGTCATGGCACGGGCGGTCGACGTCGGGCACGGGCTCGACCGTCGAGTCGGCGCTCGGGGTGATCGCGGACGACGTGGCACCCGATTCGCGGCGACGACGACGAGGTGGTGCCGCCGGCCGAGCGGCGTCGACGGTGCTCGCGAATCGCGTGCGAGCGTGGACTCGGTCGGCGTCGGGCTGCGAGGTCGGCGAGGGTCGAGGTGGCGACTGTCGAGGCACGCGGGCAGCTGCTGCGTTGCGCAGGTTGGCGACGATGCTCTCGGCGTCGCGCTTGCTGTCGGCGGTGATGCCGGCGTCGACCTGCGACCGCGCAGGACGGTTGCAGGTTGGCGACCGGCAGGTCGGTGACCTTGTACACGTCGAAGAACTTCAGCGGCCCGAACTCGGTGTTGACGCCGCGGAAGATGGCGACGTCGGCCCGCCGGCCTTGCCGACGAAGTACTGGGTCTGCGTCCAGGCGTAGGTGCCGCCGAGGCGCGGCCACGACGAGGATCAGCACGCCGCGAGCGCGAACAGCCACGGCCGCCACGACGCGCCGGTGCCGGTGCTCGGTCGGCGGAGCGCCTCGGCCGGCGGCGGGCCGCGACATGTTCGCGGCCCGCTCGGCCGCGCTGTCGGCACCGGGGACGTCGGCCGCCGCCGGGTCGACGAACGCGCCGGCGATCACCGGCACGTCGTCGATGGTGTCGCCGACCCGCGCGTTGATCGACGTCGGCGACGATCACGGTCACGTTGTCCGGGCCGCCGCCGCGCAGCGCCAGCTCGACCAGCCGGTCGGCGCACTCCTGCGGGTCGTCGATCTGCAGCGTGTCGGCGATCGTCTCGGTCGGACACGACGTCGGACAGCCCGTCGGAGCAGAGCAGGTAGCGGTCGCCGGCCGCGCGCCTCGCGGATCGAGACGTCCGGCTCGACCTCGGTGCCGAGCAGCGCGCGCAGGATCACCGACTTGCGCGGATGGTCCTTGCGCCTCGTCCGGCGTGAGCTTGCCGGAGTCGACGAGGTACTGGACGTAGGTGTCGTCGTGGGTGATCTGGGTGAGCTGGTTGGCCGCGCAGCAGGTACGCCCGCGAGTCGCCGACGTGCACCAGCCCGACCTGCGAGCCGACGAAGCGCAGCGCGGTGAGCGTCGTGCCCATGCCCTCGAGCTCGCTGCGCTGCTTCACCGCGTCGGCGATGCGGTGGTTCGCCTCGACGACGGCGTCGCGCAGCGACGCCCATGAGGTCGTCGAGCCGGCGGTCCTCGTCCAGCGGCTCGAGCGTGCCGATCACGATCTTGCTGGCGACCTCACCGGCCGCGTGCCCGCCCATGCCGTCGGCGATGGCGAGCAGCCGGGGCCCGGCGTAGACCGAGTCCTCGTTGTTGTTGCGCACCAGGCCGAGGTCCGAGCGGACCGCGTACCGCAGGTACAAAGCCACTCAGCGCAGCTCCAGGACGGTCTTGCCGATGCGCAGCGGGACGCCGATGCTCCATCGGTACCGGGCCGTCGACCTTGCGCTGCCCGAGGTAGGTGCCGTTGGTCGAGCCGAGGTCCTCGACGACCCAGCATGCCGTCCTGCAGGCTGATCCGCGCGTGCCGGGTGCTGGCGTAGTCGTCTTCGAGGACGAGCGTCGAGTCGTTGGCCCGACCGATGAGCACCGGCGCGCCCGTCAGGCCGATCCGGGTGCCGGTCAGGCCACCCTCGGTGACGAGCAGGTGGGTCGGCGCCCCAGGGCCGGCCGGGACGGGACGGCGGTGCCGGCCCCGCGACCCCGGCGGCGGGCCGGCGGCGGGACGGCGATGCGGGGCTGCCCGCTCGTCCGCAGGTCCGAGCGGATGACCCGCATGGCCGCCAGGACGAACAGCCAGAGCAGCGCGAGGAAGCCGAACCGGATCAGCTGGAGCGCGAGGGCCGAGTTCACCGGACCACCGGCGCGTCGTGCCGATGCACTCACACGCGCTCCTGGTGGAACACGATGCGCGTGTGCCCGACCCTGATGACGTCGCCGTGGCGCAGCACGTGGCTGCTGATCTCGTGGCCGTTGACCGTCGTGCCGTTCGTCGATCCGAGGTCGTAGACGGTGGCGAAGTTGCCGTCGTACTGGATGTCGAGGTGCCGGCGGGAGATGCCCTGGTCGAGCAGCTGCAGGTCGGAGTCGGTGCCGCGGCCGATGATGTTGCTGCCCAGGCGCAGGTCGAAGCGGCGGTTGGTCTGGTCGACGATCAGCATCGCCGCCGCCGGGCGGCCGCGGCGGCTGCGGCGGCGGGGGCGGGCCCGGCTGGTAGCCCGGAGGCGGCCCGGCGTACTGCGGCGCGTACTGCTGCTCATAATTCGGCTCGCGCTGCGGCTGGTACTGCGGCGGGGCCGGCTGCACCGGCATCGGGGGCGGGCCGGGCGGGCGCGTAGGACGGCTGCGGGTACTGGCCGAGCGGCGCCCCGGGGACGATCGGCAGCGACAGCGAGTCGTGCGGCCGGCGGCGTGGCGGCGCGCCGGACTCCATCCGGGAGGCCACCCCGAACACGCCGGTGTGCAGCTGGTCGTCGCGGGCGAGGTAGACCTCGACGTCGCCGATCGTCTCCCAGCGGTTCTCGTCCAGGTAGTCCTGGACGAGTTCGGCGAGGGAGTTGGTCAGCTGGGCCTCCCAGGGCACGAGGCGCTCGTAGTCGGAGGGGGAGAGGGTGACCCGGTAACGGTTCGGCGAGAGCACCTGCCCGTTGCCCATCACGTTGCGCTTGTCGGCGGCCTCGCGCTGCAGCGCGGTGCCGATCTCGACCGGCTCGACCTGTCCCTTGAAGACCCGGGCGAAGGCGCCGCCGACGAGGCCCTCGAGGCGGCGTTCGAACCGCTGGGCCAGGCTCACGGCGAATCTCCTTGTACGTGCGAGTGCGGGCAATGGTGCGGGCGCGGACGAGCGCGCGTCCCTCGACGCGGTCCGGCGATTCTATCGGGCGCCCCTGTGGTACCCCGATTTCCCGCCCCGTCCTGCGTGCTACCGTTGCGGCTGCTGATCAGACGTGCCCTCGGGCACGCGCCGGGCAAGTGGCGGAATGGCAGACGCGCACGGTTCAGGTCCGTGTATCCGGAAACGGTGTGGGGGTTCAACTCCCCCCTTGCCCACTCGACTCGTGGGCCGTTCGTGAATCCCGCAGAATTGAATCGCGAACCGGCTCGACGTCAGAACTGGCTCCCGCTGCGATGCGGCCGGAGTCGGCTGCCCCCCTCCGCGCACGGACGGGGACGCGACGGCACCGCCAGATGCCTCCCAAGCTGAGAAACGCGACAGGAAGAGACCCGGAGTCGACGTCCGGGCACGCCGATGACCCGAGCGGGGTGCTCGGGTCATCAGGTCAGGCGGCCGGCCGGCGGTCTACGCGGCCTTTGGGGGGCGACGCCGGGGACGCCCAGCGGCTCGGTGTAGTTCTTCGTTCGATCGCGCGCTTTCGGGGCGGCAGTGGCTTGCCGGCGACAGTGCCTGCCATCCGCGCCTTTCCTCGGCCTTCGGCTCGTGCCACACGATGCGTTCGGTCATCGCGTCAGGTTCATCGCCCGGGTTCGCCCGGGTTGCTGCCCGTCCACTCCTCGGCGACGGTCAGGTCGGTGAACTCCGGCGGGCCGTCGTAGACATCGGCCATCATCGCCCTGACTGCTTGCAGTGCTTCTTGGCGGCGCGGATCCTGCTCGCGCGCGCGGGCCTTCTCCTCGCTCTCGAACACGACAAGCCCGTACACCTGGGTGGGGTCGTGCTGGTCGTGCATCATGAGCGTCCGGATCAGTCCCGAGCCGGGCCGCTCCGCGGCTCGAAGCTGCTCGTTCAGCTCGGCCGTGTCCGCGTCGGGCTTCAATCGCACCTTGATGAGCTGGGCCCACATATCCCATTCCTTTGCTGACGGGTCAGATTCGGTTGATGTCGAAGTCGAGCACCAGCTCGGACGCGCCCAGTCCTTCGTCCAAAGCGATGCCGTGCATCTCGCGGACGTGGTCGCGGAACCAGCGATCGAACGGCTCGGCGGAGGTCGCGAGGAGGGTGAACGCGGTCTCGATGTCGTCGGCCTCCAGGTAGACCACGGCGACGTCTCCGCTCGGCGTGGGCTGGATCCAGACCACTTCCCGAAGGATCCCCGCGCGGCGCCGGGCGTCCTGGTAGGCCTCCTTCCGCTCACCGACCCAGCAGGAGAGCAGCGCGATCCGGTCGGCTTCGGTTCGGCCCGGCCGCAGGGGAAGGGTGAAGGCGACTGACTGCACGGGATCGATCGCGCTGGTCGACGTCGGCGCCACAGCAGCCCCGACTAGGCCGGAGGGCCCTCGGGCACGAGACCGAGCTGCTGCATGAGCGACAGCAGGTCCGCAACACCCCAGTGCTCGGCGACCAGGCCGGCGCCGTCGAACCGCATGATGTCGACAAGCTGCATCTCCGCGCGCCGGGCCGTCGCGGCCGCGCCCATGAACTCGCCCTTGTGCGTTCCCGTCAGCCTGACCCGCGCCACGGTCTTGTCGTCACCCGTGATCAGGTCCTCCACCGTCATGCAGAGGTCGGGAAAGGCCGCGAGCAGCGCCCGGAAGAAGTCGAGCGTGCCCTGCTTCGTGGCGGGAAAACCCGGGCCGCCCTGGTGTTCGACGAACTCGTCGGATACCAGCTCGCCGAACCCCTCGACGTCTCCGGCGTTGATTCGTTCGTAGGTCTTTCGCATCGTCGCAGCGTGGTCCACGTTCCGACCTCCCGGTCCGGTTTGCAGCACGCGTAGCTGCCGGTGCCCTGATGGTGGCGACGGGCGGTAGGAGAAGACATCACTCGATCGAGTGATGTCCTCACCCCTGGTCTGACCGCACGATCGGTCGCACCCACCCCGGATGACCGTCAAGGCCGATTGCGCCGGCCGGCGCGGTCACCACCGCCACTCCTCGCAAAAGGGGCGAACAATGCCACGAATCGTCCTCACCCACGACGTCGTCGACATCGAGCGCTGGCTCAAGGGCAAGCACGAGCGGGCCGCAGCTCTCGGGTCGGCCGGCTCGAACGTCACCGACCATGTGGCCCTCGACGGCAGCCAGCGCGTCGCGGTGAGCGCCGACGTCGACGACCTCGCCGCCGTGCAAGCACTCCTCGACGCACCTCCCCCGGAGGTGGCCGCCCAGATGCAGGCCCACGGCGTGCAGCCACCCATCACGGTCTACATCGAGAGCTAGCTGTAGTTCCCCGTCAGGTTGTGAACAGCGTGGCGTGAGCGGATAGACGAGGACCTCCGGTACGGAGGGGGTTACCACACCAACCCTCGCCCGGAGGTCCTCGTGACTCACGCTAATGCCCCGCTGACGCCGATCGGTCGCCGGCGGCTCGCCGAGTCGATCGTTGTCCATCAATGGAGCGTTCGGCGGGCTGCTGAGCGGTTCCAGGTCTCGCCTGCCACGGCGTCGAAGTGGGCCCGGCGGCTGCGCGCCGGCGAGCCGATGACCGACCACGTCTCGCGCCCGCGCACGACGCCGACGAAGGTACCGCTGCGGCTCGAGCGGCGGATCGTGAAGCTGCGCTACCTGCGGCGTTGGGGGCCGCACCGGATCAGCTACCACCTCGGTGTCCCGCGATCGACGGTCGGCAGGGTTCTGCAGCGCTACCGGATGCCGCTGCTCGCTCATATCGATCAAGCCACTGGCCTGCCGGTGCGCAAAGTGAAGCCAGTCCGGTACGAAGCTGCCGCGCCCGGCGACCTGGTCCACGTCGACATCAAGAAGCTCGGCAAGATCCCCGACGGCGGCAGTTGGCGCGTCTTCGGGCGCGGATCGGTTCAACACAGGCGGGCGCAGGCCGCGACGGACCGCGCTGGCCGTGCTGGGGCATCGCCTTCACGTGGCTACGTCTACCTGCACCACGCGGTCGACGACCACTCCCGGCTGGCCTACTCCGAACAGCTCGACGACGAACGCAAGGAGACCGCGGCGGACTTCTGGGGCCGCGCCCGAAACTTCTTCACCGAAGCCGGGATCACAGTCCGGGCCGTCATGACCGACAACGGCGCCTGCTACCGCTCACACGACTTCGCAGCCGCACTCGGGGACGGCGTGAAACACCGCAAGACACGGCCTTACCGTCCCCAGACGAACGGGAAGGTGGAGCGCTTCAACCGCACCCTCGCCGCCGAGTGGGCCTACGCCGAGGTCTACCTGTCAGACAAGGCCCGTGCGAGCACCTACAACGACTGGCTCCACTTCTACAATCACCATCGACCCCACACCGGCATCGGCGGTCTCGTCCCCGCGGCCCGCGTTCACAACGTCACGGGGAACTACAGCTAGCAGGCGTCGCCCGCGCGACCCGCACTCACCCGGAGGGCACCGAATGACCGCCACGTACATCGTCGAGCTCAGGACCAAGCCCGGCAAACGAGATGAACTGAAGACCCTCTTCGACGCGCTGATGACCGACCTCGGGCCAGCCCTGAAAGAGCTGGGCTCTCTGGGCAGCGCGCTCTACGAGGTCCTCGACGACCCCGACATGCTGATAGAGATCGCCGAATGGGAATCGGCCGAAAAGCGTGATGCCGTCATGCAGGATCCCCGGACCGGCGAGGCCTTGGCGCCGGTCCTCGAGTTGCTCGCGGGCCCGTTCAAGGCCACCCCCCTTCGGCCCGCCTGACTCAGGCCGCCGGACGCGGCAGGCTCGCACCGTCTCGATCACGGCTGCCGCTCCGGGCGCCCGCCGTCCGCAACGCTGTTGGTTGACCGGCGGGCGAGTTAGCCTGGTCACGACCGAACCGGGGGATGGTTGTATGCCGATCTTCATGGTGGAGCGGGAGTTCGCCGACGAGCTCGATCTGAGCGCCGACGCCGCGGACGGCGTCAACCGGATCAATGCCGACGAGAACGTGCGCTGGCTGTACTCGTTCCTGTCCGCTGACAAGCGCAAGACGTACTGCCTCTACGAGGCGCCGTCCCCGGAGGCGATCCGGCGGGCGGCGGCCCGGGCCGGGCTGCCGGCCGACGTGATCGTCGAGGTCAGCGACCGGCTGATGCCGGACGCGAGCGTCGCCCCGATCTGAGCCAGATCGGATCGAGTCAGGTCAGGTCGTGCTCGGTGGCGTAGCGGGCCGCCTGGGTTCGGTTGGCCGCGCCGGTCTTCATCAAGATGCTGCGGACGTGGTTGGCGGCGGTGTTTGCGCTGATGTAGAGCCGGGTGCCGATCTCCCGGTTGCTGAGCCCGGTGACCAGCAGGCGCAGCACCTCGACCTCCCGGTCGGTCAGGCCGTCCGGCCCACCGGAGGACAGCACGGGCTGCAGCCAGCGCAGCACGCGCAGCTGGCCGATCGGTTCGGCCAGCTCGTGCGCCTGCCGGGCTAGGGCCTGGGCCCGCCGCGGGTCGTTGCCGCGCCGGTGAACGGCAACGGCGTGGCGGGCGAGCGTCTCGGCGACATGCACCACCGAGCCGGTGCGCCGGTCCAGCTCCAGCGCGGCCGCGAACAGCCGGTCAGCCTCGGCTTGATCGCCCGACACCTCCGCGAATCGCGCCCGGAGCCGGTCGGCGCTGCCGAACGCGGCGACGAGCTGGCCGGCGACGATGTTCATGCCTGCGTAGAGCTCCACGAACGGGCGTAGGAGGCGCACGGCGTCGGCATCGGCCAGCTCGGCGGCGCCGTCGGCCATGAAGGCCAGTTCGATCGGCCACTGGGCGTCGGCGACCCGCGCCGCCAGGTCGCGGTTGAGCAGGGCCCGCAACGCTCGGCGCATGCCGTCGGTCAGGCCGAGTTCGGTGTAGAGCGCGAGCATTCCTGGCAGCCAGCGCCCGGCGAAGGACTCCTGGCCGTTGATCATCGCGCGGACGGCGTCCAGGCAGCCGGTCTCCCGGCGGGTCATGAACATCTGCACGCCGTGCGGACCCTCGATCGACTCGAGGTCGAACTCGCCGATCTCCAGCGCGGCGTGCGACAGCCGCTCGGCATCGGCGAACTCACCGCGCAGGTAGGCCTGGCCCTGCGTCACGCAGGTGTCGGTGTAGTGCATGAACGGCTGGCCGGTCGCCAGCGCGCCGGTGTGCAGGTGCTGGGCGTACCGCTCCACGTCGGCGGGGCGGCCGACCAGGTAGCTCGTGACCGCACCGAAATGAGCCGCCTCGCCCAGCGATTCGTAGTCGCCGAGCTCGACCGCCAGCGCCGACAGCTCGCCGACCCGATCGAGTTCGAGATCGGCAGCGTCAGGGGTCAACCCCTGCCAGAGCCCGGTCCGCAACGTGTGCGTGAGCGTCGGTCGGTCACCGCTGCGGCGGGCCAACTCGATGGCCCGCTCGGCCACGGACCGCGCCCGGGCGTGCTGACCGGCGAAGGTCAGGGCCCGCCCGAGCGAGCCGATGGCGCGGACGTAGCGCAGGTCGTCCTGGTCGAGCCGGCAGTCAGTGATCGCGGCGGACAGCAGATCGGCGGCGCGCGTGTCCGCCCGGCCCGGACGCCAATTGGCCTCCTCGAAACCGATCGCGGCCCGCAGCCGGACGAGCGGGTCCGGCATGTTGGTGAGCCGCTCGTAGATGTCGCGGGCGCGGGCGAAGTCGCCGGCCCGTACGTGGTTGTCGGCGGCGCCGAACAGTGCCTCGGCGACGTCCACCGGGTCGGACTCGGGCAGTGCGGCGGCGCGTTCGAACCACTGGGCTGCCTCTTCGTAGGCGAGGCTGCGTGCGGCCTGCCGGGCCGTCAGCGTGGCATACCGCATCGCCTGCTCGTGGTAGCCGAGGACATGCGCGTTCAGGTAGTGGTGCGCCAACCGGGGAAACAGGGCCGGGATGTTCGCCGGCCCGCGGTCCAGCGTTTCGGCGACGCGCGCGTGCAGCAGGCGCAGCCGCGAGGTGGGCAGCCGGTCGAGGACCACCTGCCGGGTCAAGGCGTGCACGAAACCGTACCGGCCCGGTGCCTCGTCGAGAGCCTCGATGAGCCCGACCGCGGCCGCCGCGTCGACCGCGTCGATGCTCCGGCTGCGGTCGGCCTGGCCGGCCCGGACCAGCGTCGCGAGGTCGAATGCCTCACCGAGCACCGCCGCGAGTTCGACCGTCTCCCGCACCGCCGGACCGAGCCCGGTCAGCCGGGCGCCGATGGTGTCCCCGATCGAGGCCGGGATGTGTTGGCGGCCCCGCAGCGCGACGATGCCGCCGCGGCGCTCGAGGTCGGTCCACAGCTCGCGCAGGAAGAACGGGTTGCCGCCGGTGCGGTCGCGCAGGATCGCCGCCGGGGCCCGCGCGTCGGCTTTCGGGATGCCCTCGCGTTCACTCACGAACTCGGCGATCGCGTCGGTGTCGAGCCCGCCGAGGTCCAGACGGTGCACGCCGTCGAGCCGGTGCAGGTCGGCCAGGCGTTCGCTCAGCTCCGCCGAATGGTCCGGCGCGGTCGTCCGGAGGCTGGCCACCAGCAACGTCCGGGTGTCGACGCACGCGTTGGCCACGTGCCCCAGCAGGGCGACCGTGGGCAGCGTCGCCCAGTGCAGGTCCTCGACGATGACGGCGAGCGGGCGATCCTCGGACAGCCGGCGGAACAGCATGGCCAGCGCGTCGAACAGGTCCCGGCGGATGTCGCCAGCGCTGTCCTCGGCCGCCGGTGGCAGGTGCCGGGCCGCCTGCGCTGACAGCCGGCCCAGGTCGAACGGCGCGCCGGCCAGCAGCTCGGCCATCACAGCCGGTCCGGCGTGCTCGAAGAGCTGGTCGAGGATCTCCACGAACGGCTCGAACGGCACACCGGCGTCCTTCGTCGCGGCGCCGAACAGGACGCTCACCCCGTGATCGTGCAAGGCGGCCGCCACCTCGGCGACCAGCCGGGTCTTGCCCGCGCCGGGCTCACCACCGACCAGCACGACCTGGCCGTCGCCGGCCTCGACGCTGGACCAGATCCGTTCCAAGGCCTCGAGCTCGTAGCGGCGCCCGACCAGCCTCGAGCGCCGAGCCGCGGCCAAGCGGCGTGGCAACGGCATCGGGCGCCACGACCCCATGCCTGGACGGTACCGCCGTCCACGCCACGGCTCGATGGTCAAATCTGACTATGCGGCTACCGGACCGGATAGGTCCGATCCGGTCATGACGGCAGTTGCCGGTCGGGTTGATCGTCAATACGGCACTCGATCCCGCTGCGACAGGAGCAAGCCCATGACCTCGACCATCGACCTGCGAACCGACGGCGGCGTCGTGCAACCCGGAGACGCCGACTACGACGAGGCCCGCGCCGTCTACAACGCCATGATCGACCGCCGCCCCGCCGCGATCGCCCGCTGCCGGACAGTGGCCGACGTGCAGGCCGCGCTTGCCGCGGCGCGCCGGGCCGGCCTGGCCGTTGCCGTCCGCGGCGGCGGGCACTCCGGACCCGGCTTCGGCACCGTCGACGGCGGCCTGGTCATCGACCTGTCGCCCATGTCCGGGGTCGAGGTCGATCCGGATGCCCGCATCGCCCGGGCCCAGGGCGGGTCGACGCTGACGGCCTTCGACGCGGCGACCCACGCGCACGGCCTCGCCGCCCCGGCCGGAGTTGTCGGGTCCACCGGGATCGGCGGGCTCACGCTCGGCGGCGGGCACGGCTACCTGTCGCGCAAGTACGGCCTCACCATCGACAACCTGCTCTCGGCCGAGGTGGTGCTGGCCGACGGGCGGGCGGTCACCGCGTCCGATGAGGAGAATCCCGACCTGTTCTGGGCGATCCGCGGCGGCGGGGGAACTTCGGCGTCGTCACGTCCCTCACACTGCGGCTGCACCCGGTCCGGAACGTGATCTGCGGGCCCACCGCGTGGCCGGGTGCGGCCACCGCCGAGGTCCTCAGCTGGTTCCGCGAATTCCTGCCCGCCCAGCACGAGGACCTCAACGGCTTCCTCGCGACAATGACCGTCCCGCCGGTGGCGCCGTTCCCCGAGCCGTTCCATCTGCACAAGGCCTGCGCGATCGTGTGGTGCTACACGGGCGACCCGGCCGACGCGGCCGACGCGTTCGCCCCCGTCCAGGCGATGCAGCCGGCCTGGGACGGTACCGGCGAGGCACCGTACCCGGCGTTGCAGGCCTCCTTCGACGCCCTGTTGCCGAAGGGCCTGCAGTGGTACTGGCGGGGCGACTTCTTCCGCACGATCCCGGACGAGGCGGTCGCCGCGCATGCCGAGTTCAGCGAACAGGCGCCGACCCCGCTCTCGCAGATGCACCTGTACCCGATCGACGGTGCGGTCCAACGGGTGGGTGCGACCGAAACGGCCTGGGCCAACCGCGACGTGAACTTCTCCCAGGTGATCGTCGGCGTGGACCCCGACCCGACCAATGCCGCGGCCATCACCAGGTGGACCAAGGACTACCACGACGCCCTGCATCCGTACTCGGCCGGCGGCGCGTACGTGAACTTCATGATGGACGAGGGGCAGGACCGGGTGCGCGCGAGCTACGGCGCCAACTACGAGCGGCTCGTCGCCGTCAAGGCCACCTACGACCCGGACAACGTGTTCCGGCTCAACCAGAACATCCAGCCCGCCCAGCCGTGACGCGCCGCGCCACGCGTCACGGCGCTGCGGTGAGCGACATCGTCTCGACGCGCAGGCACTGCCGATCGACCGACACGTCGAGCGCGGCCGTGATCATCGACCGGTCGAGGACGAGCCGCCGGTGCCCGACCGAGCCGGTCGTGGCGGGACGCGGACATGACGACGCCTGACATCCTGCGATAAGGGATGGTTCGGACGTAACCACGCGCCGGGGCCGGGGGTCAACGGATCAGGTCGCGGATCCGTCCGGCTCCGGGTCCGCCGTCGCGCGCTGCTGGGCGAAGATGCCGGTGCGGATCTCCTTCACCGCGGTGTCCAGCTCCTCGACGGCCCGCTCGAGCCGTTGCCGGGCGGCCGGGTCGCTGACCAGCGTCTCGGCGCTGTGCACGGCGATGCCCGCGGCGAAGACCCGGTGGATCACGCTGTCGTGCAGGTGCCGGGCGATCCGGTCCCGGTCGGCGAACAGCTCCCGTTCGGCCTGGGCGGTCGCCAGCTCCTGCTGGTGGCGCCGGCGCTCGGTCATGTCACGCAGGACCTCGCAGTAGCCGATGACCCGACCGCCGGGGTCACGGATCGGGGAGGTGGTGACGGCGACGGCGACCGGCGTGCCGTCGTTGCGCGCGCGCCAGGTGTCGGCGGTCGTGAGCTGCTCCCCGGCGTCGAGGCGGGCGTATGTGGCCTGCAGCTCCGGCCGCTGGTCGTCCGGCACGAACTCGTCGAGCAGGCGGCCGAGCACCTCGTCGGCCCGGTAGCCGAACATCCGTTCCGCGGCCGGGTTCCAGCTGTCGATCGTCCGGTCGGGCAGCGTGGACAGGATCGCGGCGTCCGAGGCCTCGACGATCGCGGCCAGCCGGGCGGCGAGGCGCTCGCGCTCGCGCAGCTCGGTGACGTCGCGGATGGCGGCGACGATCAGCAGTTCGGCCCCGTCGGCGACGAGCGGGGCGAGGCTGATGTCGACCGGGAACTCCGAACCGTCCCGGCGGCGGCCGCGCAGGTCGAGTCCGGGGTGGCCCATCGGCCGGGTCCGGGGCGTGTCGGTGTAGCCGCGCAGGTGCTGCTGGTGGCCCGGGCGCAGCCGGTCGGGGATGAGCAGCTCGACCGGCTGCCCGTCGAGCTCGGCGACCGGATAGCCGAACATCGTGAGGGCCAGGCTGTTCGCAGCGCGGATGACGCCGTCCCGGTCGACGGCCACGGCGGCGTCCGGGCTCAGCTGCATGAATGCTTCGAGCAGCAGGGGTACGGACTCCTGCGCGGACACGCGGTCGGCTGCCACGATGCCGATGTTAGAACGTCAAGGCGGGCAAATCCGTCGACCCCGGCCGGGTCGTAGGGCCGGGGCCCTGCCCGTGACGCCCGGCAGGGTCGCTCCCGGGCCTTCGCCTCGCCACTCGGGTCGTTGGACTTTGGTCGCTCCGGCCGCGCCGCCCGCATCCTTGAAGGCATGAGGAAACTGATCGGCCGGGTGAACGGCGCCGTCGCCATCGAGAGCATCGTGCTCGCCGACGGCGATGTGCTGCGCCACTGCTACCGGCTGGTCGGCGGCCCGGACGACGGCCGCCAGTTCGACACCCTGGCCGAGGTCGGCGACTACGTGCTCGCCCACCGCCAGGACATCGTCGCCTGCTGAGTTCGTAGCCAGGTGAGCCCGCTGTTGCCCGGACGGGGCCCCTCGCCTTGACCCGGTCATCGGATCAAGTCCGGCGCGCCACCACGCGGTACAGGTAGGGGTCCTCCTGCTCGTACGGCGCGAGCCCGGTGCCGTGCTCCTCGTCCAGCACCTCGAACCCGAGGGTGTCGCGCAGCATCCCGCCGAACGCCGGCCCGTCCTGGAACACCCGGAAGTGCCGGCCGAACGCCTTGGGCCGCCGCTCGTCCTCGACGGTCCGGAACTCGGCCGCGAACAGGTCGCCCGGGCGGGCGGCCGCCGCGATCGCCGCCATGATCGCCTGCTGCTCCTTGTCGGTGACCGTGCCCAGCACCAGGCGCAGGTAGAAGAGCACCGGACCGTCCGCTGCGGCGATCGCCGCCGCCAGCTCCGCGGCGAAGGCCTTGGGGTCCGTGACGTCACAGCGCACGAACCGGGCCCGCTCGGCGACCCCGGCCCGCTCCGCTCGCGACGACGCGGCCTGCAGGGCCGCCTGCGACCAGTCGAGGCCGAGCACGGCCCGCCCCGCCCCGGCGAACGCGACGGCGTCACGCCCGTCGCCGCAGCCGATGTCGAGCACCGTGCCCGGCAGGTCGGCCCGCCGGCTCAGCGCGGCGAAGAACGGCGACGGGGTCGGGAACGGGGCGTGGTGGGCGTAGAAGTTGGCCCAATGAATCTCCCGGTTCACCGGGAACGGCAGGGTGCCACGGAAGTCGCGGGTCGTGCGATCGCGCTCCCAGTCGAAACCGGGCTTCGGGCTGCGCCACCCGGCGCCGTAGATGTGCTCGGCGAACTGCTCGTCGTTGACCGGCACCAGACCCCGGCCGCCGCAGAAGTCGATCTCCTTCGTGCCTTGCCAGTCCGCCCGCGGGATCACGGTCGTGCCGGCGATGCCGAACGGGAACTTGATCGTTTCGCTCGCGTCGAAGTACAGGTGGAACAGGTCGATCTTCAGGTAGTGGTCGCCCGGGTCGGCGATGTGCAGGGCCGTCCGCTTCGCCTCCACGTCGTACCCACGACCGATGAGCAGGTAGGCGATCTCCTTCAGCTCGCGCGCCGCCTCACGGGCGTCGGTGTGCTTGGAGAGGTAGGCGGCGTCGAAGTCGAGGTCGTGGCCGATGACGTTGCCCTCACGCACCGCCCCGAGCAGCGTCCCGTAGATGAAGAACACGTCGTAGCCGTACGTCTCCGCCAGCACGGCCCGCACCCGCGAGTACAGGCCCATGACCCGGCCCTGCCACTCCGTGTCCAGCTTCTTCGACAGCTGCAGGCGCCCGGTCTGGCCGAAGATGTAGCCCTGGGCGAACCTCGACTTCAGAGCTCCCTCGGTGCGCTTGCCGCTCCGGTCGGGCACCCGCGCGCGGCCGTGGCCCGCGATGGGTAGCGGCGCCGAACCACCCGCGCGGATCGTCAGCCGGCTGGCGGTGTCGGCGTACTGCCAGATGTCGCGCAACGCGAAGTCGAAGCGCCGGATCTCCTTGTGCTCGCCGTGCTCGCTGGCCTCGGTCGCCCAGGTGGCGGCCACCTCCAGGCCGTTGAGGTTCAGCGTGACCCGGACCGGCGGCGCGCCGACCGGGACGGCGATCCAGCCGGTGACCCCGGTCCGGCTGAACTCCTCGACCAGCCCTTCGGCGTTCGGCACGTCGCGGCGGGCGACCTCGAGCCGCACCCGGGCCGCGTTACGCAGCCGGCGCCACCGCCACCGGACGGCCGAGCGGATGCGGTTCACCGGGTCGAGGCGGCGGGCGGGCATCGTGGCCAAGTCACCTCCCGGTTCACCGTCGCGCGGTCGAATGCGTGATCGGAGGACATTACCCGGCGCCCGGGCGCCGGCCAGGACGGCGACGCGTCAGCCCCGCCGTGCGATGACCCGGTACAGCTGCGGGTCCTCCCCCTTGTAGGGCGAGAAGCCGTTGCCCTCCTGCTCGAGCACCGGCGTGAAGCCGTACGTCTCGCGCAGCGACCGGCCGAACGCGGGCCCGTTCTGGAACCGGCGGTAGTGATTGCCGTGCACCTTCGCGATCGCCTCGTCCCGGTCGGTCCGGAACTCGGCCGCGAACTGGTCGCCGGGACGCGCGCACTCGGCCACGACGCCCATGAGCGTGCGCTGCACGTCCTCGGGGATCGAGTGCAGGAAGAAGCGGGCGTAGAAGAGCATCGGCTCATCGCCGTTGCGGGCCGACTCGAGGGTCGCCCGGAGCTTGTCGGCGTTGCCGACGTCGCAGGCGGTGAACGACAGCGTGCCGGCGAAGCCCAGCTGCTCGGCCTTCTTCGTCGCCTGCCGGACTCCGACGTGCGACCGGTCGAGTCCGGTGACCTTGGCCCGTCCGGCGCCGGCGAACGCGTAGGAGTCGCGGCCGTCGCCACAGCCGATGTCGACCACGGTGTCCGGCAGATCGGTCCGGCTGCTCACCAGTTCGAAGAACGTCGATCCGCTCGTGTACACCGTCCGGGCGTAGAAGTCGGCCCAGTAGATCTCCTCGACGGCCGCGAGCGGGAGCAGCCCGTCGACCGCCTGGGCCCGGCGGTCGCGCGACCAGGAGAAGCCGGGGTTCGGTGCGCTCCAGCCCGGCCCGTAGACCTGCTCCAGGAACTGCTCCGGCTCGGCCGGGACGAGCACCCGCGCGCCGCCGAAGTCGATCTCGCGGGTTCCCGCCCAGCTCGATTCGGTCTGCGCGGTCGTGCCGGCGATGCCGTGCGGGAACTGCAGGGCGCCGTCATCGGCGAAGTAGAGGTGGAAGACGTTGATCCGGACCTCGGGCGCGGCCGGGTCGGCGACCTGGAGGTGGCTCGGCACGGCCCGCACGCTGTAGCCGGCATCGATCAGGGCGAACGCGACCTGCTGGAGGTCGCGGGCCGCGCCCGCGGCGTCATGCCGTCGGGAGACGAACGCGCAGTCGAAGTCGAGGTCGTGCCCGATGAAGCTGTGGTCGCGGACCGCGCCCAGCAGCGTCCCGTAGGCGAGGAAGGGCTCGTAGGCACCGGCGAGGTGGGTGCGCAGCCGGGCGTAGAGCGCGAGGACGGCGCTCTGCCATCCGGTGTCGAGCGACTTCGACAGCTGCAGCGCGCCGGTCCGGCTGAAGACCTCGCCGGCGGCCAGTCGCCGGCGCAACTCCTCCATCGTCCGCTCGCCCGAGCGGTCCGGGACGCTGAACATCCCGTGACCGGCCATGGGCAGCGCCCGGCCGGCCACGCGCACGGTGAGCCGGTTGGCCGGCCCGACGAACTGCCACAGGTCGGCGAGCGGGAACCGGAACACCCGCACGTCCGCGACCGAGTGCCGCTCGCCGGCGTCGACGGCGAAGGTGGCGTCCACCCGCAGGTCGTCCACGTACAGCTCGACCGCGGGCGGCGCGGCTCCTGGCGGCACCTCGACCCAGCCCGCCAGGTTGTCGTCCGCGACGACCTCGACGATGGCGTTCAGCCCGTCCGGGGTGTGCTGCGTCATCCGGGCGGAGCCTACTTTCTGCGGGGCGAGGGCCGGTCTGGTGCCCGCCGGGATGCTACCGAACGGCGCGCAGACGTCGGTTAGCCTGCAGGTTTCGCCGAGAAGGGAACTGCATGGCCGAGACATGGCTGGTCACCGGGGGCGCCGGGTACATCGGGTCCCACGTCGCGCGAAGCCTCGGTGCGGCCGGGTACGAGGTCGTGGTGCTCGACGACCTCAGCACCGGGCTCGCGTCGCGCGTCGCGGGCGAGCTGGTCGTCGGTGACTGCGGCGACGGCGCGCTCGTCCGCGATGTCCTGACCCGCCACGGCGTCACCGGGGTCGTCCACCTCGCGGCCGGCAAGGCGGTGGAGGAGTCGGTCGAACAGCCCATTACGTACTACCGCCGCAATGTGACCGCGATGGTCGAGTTGCTGGCCGCCATGGCCGACTCCGGCGTCGACCGGCTCGTCTACTCCTCCAGCGCCGCGGTGTACGGCGCGACCCAGGCCGCCTCGGTGACCGAGGACGACCCCACCGTCCCGGTGAGCCCGTACGGGGAGACGAAGGTCGTCGGCGAGTGGCTGATCCGCGCCCAGGCCCGTGCCGTGGGGCTGCGCTACGCCGCGCTGCGCTACTTCAACGTGGCCGGCGCCGCGTCCCCGGAACTCGCCGACACCACCACGACCAACCTCATCCCGCTCGTCCTGCGGGCCATCGAGGAGGGCCAGGCCCCGCTCATCTTCGGCGACGACTACCCGACCCCGGACGGAACGTGCGTGCGCGACTACATCCACGTGGCCGACCTCGCGCGCGCGCACGTCGACGCGATCGCCGTGCTGCGCGAGCCGGGCGCCGCGGCGACGTTCAACGTCGGCACCGGGGTGGGCTACTCGGTCCGCGAGGTGATGTCGGTCGCACTCGAGGTGACCGGCAGCGACATCCGGCCGGAGATCACGCCGCGCCGTCCCGGGGACCCCCCGCAGGTCGTCGCGGACACCAGCCGCATCCTCGCCGCGACCTCCTGGCGCCCGGAGAACGACCTGCGGGCCATGGTCGTCAGTGCCTGGACGGCCCGGCAAGGGCGGTGACCGCGGACTCCCCGCGCCACCGGCGGTAGATTCAGGTTTCGTGACCGCTCCCCGCGCCGTCCTGTGGAGCGACCTAGACCGTTTCGCCCCGGCGCGGCGCCTTGCTCCTACGATTCGAGCGGCTGCGCAGTCGCAGCCCTTCGTCGTGCCGCAACCAGGTGGTCCGGCGAATCCGGACAGCGTCGAGGGTTGGGTGCAGCACGTGTCGGACTCCGGCAGAGGTAGCGAGTGACCGCGGCCAGCCTGCGCGGCCGGCCCGGTGGCTTCACCACCAACAGCACCGGCCACCCGGGCGTCGCCGAGCGCGCCCGGCGCGTGTACGACTACCGGCGCATCCTCGCGCTGCTCGTCCGCCGCGATCTGAAGGTGCGCTACGCCGGGTCGACCCTCGGCTACCTCTGGTCGATCCTCGACCCGCTGCTGATGAGCCTCGTGTACTGGTTCGTCTTCACGGTCATCTTCTCGCGCAAGGTCGGCTTCCCGCCGTACATCCTGTTCCTGGTCATCGGCCAGCTGATCTGGGCGTGGTTCTCCGGCGGCGTGTCCGGCACCGTGCGTGCGCTGCGTTCCGAGTCGCAGATGGTCCGCTCGAGCAACGTGCCCCGCGAGCTCTGGGTGCTGCGGGTCGTGATGTCCAAGGGAATCGAGTTCCTCTTCAGCCTGCCGGTCATCGCGATCTTCGCGCTCTGCTACCTCAAGGGGCCGTCGGTCGATGCGGTCTACCTGCCGCTCGCCATGATCATGTGCTTCACCCTCGTCCTCGGCATCGGCCTGGTGCTCGCGCCGCTGACCGTCCTCGTCCGCGACGTCGAACGCATCGTTCCGATCGTCCTGCGCGTGATGTTCTACGCCTCACCGGTGATCTACAGCGTCAAGGACGTGCCGCGGCACCTGCACATCGCCCTGTCGTTGAACCCCACCACCGGCATGCTGATCCTGTCCCGGGCCTCGTTCTTCCCGCGCGAGCTCGCCGGCGACGTCCCGCTGAAGACGAAGAGCGGCAAGATCGTCCAGCGCAACGGTCACGAGGTCCTTCACTACGTGAACAACTGGCCCTTCGTGTGGCATTCGGCGATCGGCATCCTGGTCATCTTCACCGTCGGTGTGTTCGTCTTCGCGCGGCTCGAGCGTCCCGTCCTGAAGGAGATCTGATGACGACGCCCGAGCCGGTCATCTCCCTGCGCGACGTCGGCGTCCAGTTCTCCCGCAATCGCCGGCGGCACCGCAGCATCAAGGACCTGCTGATCCGCCGCAAGCTCGGCCTCGACACGGCGGGCGAGTTCTGGCCGTTCCGGCACGTGAGCTTCGACATCCACCCGGGCGAGTCGATCGGCGTCGTCGGCCGCAACGGCCAGGGCAAGTCGACGCTGCTCAGCCTGATCGCCGGGGTCCTGCTGCCGGACGAGGGCTCGGTGACGGTCAAGCAGGGTGTCGCACCGCTGATCGCCATCACCGGCGGGTTCGAGGGCGAGCTGACGGCCCGCGAGAACATCTACCTGGTGTCGGGTTTGCACGGCATGACGACCGCGGAGGTCGACGACGCGTTCGACGAGATCGTCGAGTTCTCCGAGATCGGCGACTTCCTGGACACCCCGTTCAAGCACTTCTCGTCCGGGATGAAGGTCCGCCTGGCCTTCTCGGTCGTGTCGCGGCTGAACGAGCCGATCCTGCTCGTCGACGAAGTGCTGGCGGTCGGCGACAAGAAGTTCCGCAACAAGTGCCTGGCCCGGATCGAGAAGCTGCTCGCCGAGGGGACGACCCTGTTCCTCGTCTCCCACTCCGAGGGCAACCTGCGGCGCTATTGCGAGCGCGGGCTGTACCTGGAAAGCGGCGAGCTGCGCGCCGACGGCCCCATCGAGGAGATCATCGAGCGCTACGAGCGCGACCAGGGCACCTGGGTGGAGCGCGAGTCGGGGGACGCGGAGCAGGTGCACGAGTTCATCGACCTCGCCGAGTCGTCGACCGAGGACATCTTCTGACCTGACCTGACGGGGCTGACCGGGCTTCGGCTTCGTTGGGCAGTCCCGGCCCGGCCGGGGTAGAACGTCATCCATGGACATTCTCGGAGCGGCCCGCCAGGTCGCGCAGCGCGCCGGTCACGAGGCCGTGTACGCGGCCACCCTGCTGCAGGCGCGCGGCGCCGGCGCGGCGCTGACGCCGCCGCACAAGATGGTCGGCGTCCTGCGCGACCTCGAGGCCTACGGGCCGGCCGGGGCCGCCGTCTCGTTCGCGGCCGCCGGCTTCGGCGACCACCCGGCCCTGATCGACGAGAACGGCCCGATCACCTTCGCCGAACTCGACCGCCGCAGCAACGCGCTGGCCAACGCCCTGCGCGAGCGGGGCTTCGAGGCCAAGCAGGGCCTCGGCGTGCTCTGCCGCAACCACCGCGGGCTGTTCGAGGCGATCCTCGCCGGCGTGAAGCTCGGCGCCAACACGCTGCTGCTGAACACCGACTTCGCCGGCCCGCAGCTGGCCGACGTGTGCAAGCGCGAGGACGTCCACGCGCTGATCCACGACGAGGAGTTCACCAAGGTCGCCGACGCCGTCGAGCTCACCATCGGCAAGTACGTCGCGTGGACCGACAGCGAGCCCGGCGCGGACAGCCTGCACGCGCTCATCGAGTCGGGCGGGACCGGCCGTCCGGCGCGTCCGGCGGCCAAGGGACGGATCGTCCTGCTCACCAGCGGCACCACCGGCACCCCCAAGGGCGCGCCGCGCGACCTCGCCCTGTCGCTGGCGCTGCCCGGCGGCTACCTCTCGAAGATCCCGCTGCGCTCGGGGCGCAAGGTCGTGCTCGCCGCGCCCGCCTTTCATGCCTGGGGACTGTTGAGCTCGATGCTCGCGCTCGGCCTCGGCAACACGCTGGTGATCAAGCGCAAGATCGACCCCAAGTTCACGCTGGACGCGATCGAGCAGCACCAGGCGGACGCGTTGATCACCGTCCCGATCCTGCTCGCCCGGCTGCTGGACCTCGGCGACGACGAGATCAAGTCCCGCCAGGTCGATGCGCTGCGGGTCATCGCCGTCTCCGGTTCCGCGCTCGTGGCCGATCTCGCCAGCCGGACCATGGACCTGTTCGGCGACATCCTCTACAACCTGTACGGCTCCACCGAGGTCGCGTACGCCACGATCGCCACGCCGCAGGACATGCGGGCCGCGCCCGGCACCGTCGGCAAGCCGCCACAGGGCACCACGATCAAGCTCTTCGACCAGGACGGCCACGAGGTGCCGCAGGGCGAGTCGGGGCGGATCTTCGTCGGCAGCACGATGCAGTTCGAGGGCTACACCGGCGGCGGCTCGAAGGACACGATCGCCGGGTTGATGTCCACCGGCGACATGGGGCACCTGGACGACAACGGCCGGCTGTTCGTCGACGGCCGCGACGACGACATGATCGTCTCGGGCGGCGAGAACGTCTTCCCGGCCGAGGTCGAGGAGCTGCTGGCCACCTACGACGGCGTGCAGGAGGCTGCGGTCATCGGCGTCGACGACCCGGACTTCGGCAAGCGGCTGCGCGCCTACGTCGTCGTCTCGGACGGGGCGAAGCTCGACGAGCAGACGCTGAAGGACCACGTGAAGAGCAACCTCGCGCGCTACAAGGTGCCGCGCGAGATCATCTTCATCGACGAGATGCCCCGCAACCCCGCCGGCAAGATCGTCAAGCGCGAACTCCCCGACCCCGACGAGAGCTGAACCCCCCGCGTTGAGTGGTCAGTTGCGCACTGAGTGGTCAGTCGTAGCTGACCACTCAGTGCCGAACTGACCACTCAACGCGCGGGGGAGGGACGGATCAGTTTGCCGCGTCCGCTTCCAAGGCGCGCAGGATCTCCTCGGTGACCGCGTCCTCGTCCTGGTCGGCGTTGATGACGTGCAGCAGGCCGCGCTCGCGGTAGTGATCGACCAGCGGGCGGGTCGCCTCGTCGAAGACCCGCAGCCGGTTCGTCACGGTGTCGGGATTGTCGTCCGAGCGCCCCTCCTTCTCGGCCCGGGCGAGGATGCGGTCGACGAGCACGTCCCGCGGGGCATCGAGGTAGATCACCGCGTCCGGGCCGGCGTTGGCGAGCTCGGCCAGCTTGCGGGCCTCCTGGGCCTGCTCGACCGAGCGCGGGAACCCGTCGAGCAGGTATCCGTTGGCCTCGGACGCCGCGAGGACGCGGGGCATCAGCAGGCTGAGGATCACCGCGTCGGGGACGAGCTCCCCGCTCTGCATGATCTCCGAGACCTGCCGCCCCAGTGGCGTGTTGCCCTGGACCTCGGCCCGCAGCAGGTCGCCCGCGGCCAGATGTTCCAGGCCGAGGCGGGCGGCAAGGCGATCGCCCTGCGTCCCCTTCCCCGAGCCGGGCGGTCCGATCAAGAGCACGTTCATGGCCGTCAGCCTTGCACTCGCGCTCCGGGGAGGCGACACGCGGGCAGGCGGCCCGAGTGTCATCGGGCGCTCGACGGATGGTCATCGGGTGTCCACTCTGGTAGGGAATGCTGCGACACATACGTCCAAATCGGAGGAATTTCGTGCGCTCATCCCCAGCACGCCTCGCACTGACGCTCACCGGCGTCGCCGGCCTGGCCGTCACCTGCGCGGTCGCCGCCACCATGGCCACCGCCGCGCCGTCGACCACGGTCGTCATCAGCGAGGCCTACGGCGGGGGCGGCAATTCCGGCGCCCCACTCGCGAACGACTTCATCGAGCTGCAGAACGTCGGCTCCGGCGCCGCCGACCTGACCGGCTGGTCGGTCCAGTACATCTCGGCGAGCCCGGGCGCGTCGACGACCTGGCAGGTCACGCCGCTGAGCGGCAGTGTCGCCGCGAACGGGCACTTCCTCGTCGCCGAGGCGGCCGGCAACAACACGAGCGCCGGCGCCCTTCCGACGCCCGACAACAGCGGCTCCATCGGATTGAGCAGCACGGCCGGGACGGTCGCACTCGTCCGCTCAGCCACCCAGCTCACGTGCAAGACGACCGCCGATTGTGCCGCCGACGGTTCGATCGTCGACCTCGTCGGCTGGGGCGGCGCCGCCGTCCACGAGGGCACGGCGGCGCCGGCGACCACGAACACCACCTCCACCCAGCGGGCGGCGAGCGGGGCCGACACCGACGACAACTCGGCCGACTTCACCTCCGCGGCCCCGACTCCCGCGAACTCCGGCTCGGCCGGCAGCGGCGGGGGCGACGAGCCCGGGCCGCTGCGCATCCACGACATCCAGGGGACGTCCTGGGTCTCCCCGCAGAACGGCCAGCCGGTGAGCAGGGTGCCCGGGGTCGTGACCGCCCTGCGGACCAGGTCCAGCAAGGGCTTCTGGATGCAGGACCCCGAGCCGGACAGCAACAGCGCCACGAGCGAGGGCGTGTTCGTCTTCACCAGCTCGGCCCCGTCGGTCGCGGTCGGCGACTCCGTGCTCGTCTCGGGCAAGGTCAGCGACTACTACCCGCTCAGCTCGGGCGAGTCGGTGAGCTCGACGTCGAACCTGTCGATCACCGAGATCGGTTCGCCGGATATCACCGTTCTCAGCCACGGCGCCGCCCTGCCGGCCCCGATCGTGCTCGGGCCGGACACCGTGCCCGACACGTACGCGCCGGATCTCGGCGGCGCGAACATCGAGAAGACGCCGATCACCCCGACGCGGTCCGCGCTCGACTTCTACGAGTCGATCGAGGGCATGCGGGTCGAGGTGGACGGCGCCCGGGTGGTCGGCCCGTCCAACAAGTACGGCGAGCAGTACGTGACGACCAAGCCGGCGAGCGCCACGACCTACCGGGGCGGGGCCATCCTGCTCGGCGAGAACCGCACGCCGGCCGGCCGGCTGGAGATCGCCACGCTCGACGGCTCCAGCCTCGGCCTGGACGTCGGTGACGTGCTGCAGGGCGCGACCGTCGGGCCGCTCGACTACTCCAACTACGGCGGCTACGTCCTGCAGGCCGCCACGTTGGGGACGGTCCGGCACAACCACCTGCCGCGGGGCGCCGCGACCGGCCCGGTCCGGGGGCAGCTCTCCATCGCCACGTACAACGTCGAGAACCTCGCGCCGGGCGACTCGGACGCCAAGTACGCCGCCCTGGGCGGGGGCGTGGTCACCGACCTCGCCAGCCCCGACATCGTCAGCCTCGAGGAGATCCAGGACAACAGCGGGGCGACCGACGACGGCGTGGTCGCGGCCGATCGGACCCTCGACAAGCTGGTCGCCGCCATCGTCGCCGCCGGCGGCCCGAAGTACAGCTACCGCGAGATCGACCCGGTCGACGACCAGGACGGTGGCCAGCCGGGCGGCAACATCCGGGTCGCCTTCCTGTTCAACCCGGCCCGGGTCGGCTTCGACGACCTGGGCTCGGCCGACATCAACCGCTCGACCACGGGCACCACGGTGAGCAAGGTCCGCGGCCGGGCCCAGCTCTCGCTCTCGCCCGGGCGCCTCGACCCCACCAACCCGGTGTGGGCCGACAGCCGCAAGCCGCTGGTCGGGCAGTTCAAGTTCCACGGCCAGCGCGTGATCGTCGTGGCCAACCACTTCGACTCCAAGGGCGGCGACCAGAACGCCGACGGCCGGTACCAGTACCCGGAGCAGAGCTCCGCGACCCAGCGGGCCGGTCAGGCCCTGGTGGTGCACGACTTCGTCAACCGCGTGCTGGACGCGGACAAGAAGACGAACGTCGTGGTGCTCGGTGACCTGAACGACTACCAGTTCAGCCCGGCCCTCGACGTCCTGCGCACCGGGGCGGCCGACGGCGGCGGGCCGGCGAACCTGGTCGACCTGATCAGCACGCTGCCGGTCGACCAGCGGTACACCTACGTCTACAACGGCGTCTCGCAGGTGCTCGATCACATCCTGGTGTCGCCGTCGGTCGGCGGTGTCACCTATCGGGTGGTGCACGTGAACAGCGAGTACCACGACCAGGTGAGCGACCACGACCCGCAGGTGGTCGACATCCGGCCGTGAGCCGGTGGATACCCCTCCGCCGGCCGCGCGGTACGGCGGAGGGGGTATCCATAGGCATGGACATGACCGGGTGGCTCCAGGGCCAGGTGTTCGTGCAGACGGTCGATGAGAAGGAGGTCGAGGCCGTCACCGGGTTCCTGAACGCCCACGGCCTCGCCTTCCAGGTACTGACCCTCAGCGAGCGGATGGTGCTCGACGAGACCGACCCCGGCTCGGCCGTCACGACCGACCGGTTCAGCATCGCGATCCAGCTCGGGGGCTTCCCGCAGGTGCTCGCCCCGATGCTCAACGACCTCGTCCAGCGGGTCCACGGCGGCAACTGGGACACCGAACCGCCCGTGACCGGCTGACTACAGTCAGTATTCGTTCCGATTTGTCCGTTGTGCGGTCCTCATAAGGGCATCGTCGAAAAACTTCATCGATGTAGTTTGCTTCTTAACCTTGACCACACATCAGCCCGCCAGAGATAGTTACCGGGACGGCGAGACGAGAAGCCCGAGGGCCCTCAGATCGCCGGGCGATCAGCGCCAGCCGGTTCGGTGAATCCCCCGCTCACCGAAGTAGCTGGTGCTTGCCCGGAGCACGGTTCGGTGAATCCCCCGCTCACCGGAAGGTGCACTGTCGCAGCTAGAGGCCCCCGGTGGATCCCCCGCCCACCGGGGGCTTCTGCATGTTCGGGAGCGCGCCGCGCGGCCCGGTGGCGCAGGCGCGGCACGGGTCTGGGCGCAGTCTGCGACCCACCGTCCTTGTCCCGGGGTTGTATGACGGATTCGTCATACAACCGCCTGAGCAGCCGGTCCTGCTCGGCGGCGCGGCCTCCAGCCGGCCCGGATACCGCTCAGAGCTGGTCGCGCGGGAAGTCCAGCCCGGTCGTGCTGTGGCAGCGGTACCCGTTCGGGTTCTTCGCGAGGTACTGCTGGTGGTAGCCCTCGGCGTAGTAGAACTCGCCGAGCGGGGAGATCTCGGTGGTGATGGCGCCGTAGCCGAGCTCGGCCAGCTTGGCCCCGAACACCTTCTTGGCCTGCTCGGCCACCGCCTTCTGCTCGTCATCGGCGTAGTAGATGCCGGAGCGGTACTGCGTGCCGACGTCGTTGCCCTGGCGCATGCCCTGGGTCGGATCGTGGACCTCGAAGAACTTGGCCACGATCTCGGCGTAGGAGGTGAGGCTCGGGTCGAACACGACGAGCACGCCCTCCGTGTGGCCGGTCAGCCCCGAGCAGACCTCCTCGTAATCGGGATGGGCGGTGTAACCGCCGACATAGCCGACGGCGGTGGTCCAGACCCCGGGCTGCTGCCAGAACACCTCTTCGGCGCCCCAGAAGCAGCCGAGACCGAAGACGGCCTGCTCGAAACCCTCGGGGAACGGCGCCTTGATCGAGTGGCCGTTCACGTAGTGGGTGTCGGGGACCTGGAACTCGTAGTGATCACGGCCCCGCAGGGCGTGCTCGGCGTCGACGAGCTGAGTCTTCGCGCGGGAGAACAGCATGCGTTCGAGGCTACGCACGACGTAGGCTCGGTGCATGCTTGAGAGCCCGGTCGACGTCTTACGGATCGAGGACGTCGCGTCATGACGCAGTGGGGCCTCGACACCCTCTTCAATCCGGCCAAGCGGCACATGGACGAGGAGAAGCGCCGGCTGCAGTCGACCCGCGAGGAGGTCGGCGACAACTCCGGGGGCAAGCGCATCGATCTCGAGTCCGGCAAGGTGCGGATCAGCAAGGCCGATCGCGCGGCCGAGGACGAGGCCGCGGCCGACGAGCAGCCGGCGGTGCCGGACAAGGGGTCGGCCGCGGACAAGCCGGCCCCCAGCGCGGCGGCGATCCGGGCCGCCGAGCGGCGCAAGCGCAAGTCCGGCTGACGCCGCCGGCGCCCCGGCTCAGGCCGTGCGGCGGCGCAGCGTCGCCGCGGCCAGGATCAGCGACAGCACGGCGCTGCCGCCGAGCACCAGCGCGCCGCGCACGAGGTGGATATCGACGCTCGACGACACCGTCACGTGCTGAAGCGCCTCGACGGCGTAGGACAGCGGCATCGCGTCCGAGAAGTAGTCCAGCGCCGTGGCCATGTGGTCGCGCGGGACGAACAGGCCGCACACCAGCAGCTGCGGCAGCACGATCACCGGCATGAACTGCACGGCCTGGAACTCGGTGCGGGCGAACGCGCTCGCGAACAGGCCGAGCGCCACGCCGAACAGCGCGTCGAGCAGGGCCACGAGCAGCAACGCCCACAGCGGGCCGACGAGATCGAGGCCGAGCCAGGTCGACACCGCGACCGCCAGGGCCACCTGCACCACCGCGACCGTGGAGAAGGCGAGCGCGTACCCGGCCAGCAGGTCGAGCTTGCCCATCGGGGTGGTCAGCAGCCGCTCGAGGGTGCCGGACGAGCGCTCGCGCAGGGTGGTGATGACCGTGACGAGGAACATGAGCAGGAACGGGAAGAACCCGAGCAGCGCCGGCGCGATGTGGCTGAACACGAGCTTCGAGTCGAAGACGTAGCGCAGCATCGTCATCAGCACCGAGGGCACGATGACCATCAGCGCGATGGTCCGCGGGTCGTGCCGCAGCTGGGTGAGCACGCGCACCGCGGTCGCCCCGGTCATCCGCCAGCTCACGCCCGCACTCCGTTCGGGCGTGCAGACACGTTATGCCCGCCAGTCGCTCCGCAAGCGTCGCTCATGCCGCGGCCTGCGTGATCAGCCGCAGGAAGGCGGCGTCCATCGTGGCCGTCCCGGTGCGTTCCTTGAGGCCGGCCGGGGTGTCCTGCGTCAGGATGCGGCCCTCCCGCATGAGCAGCAGCCCGTCGCACCGCTCGGCCTCGTCCATGACGTGGCTGGAGACCAGCAGCGTCAACCCGCCGCGGGCGAGTTCGGCGAACAGCGTCCACAGGTCCTCACGCAGGACGGGGTCGAGGCCGACCGTGGGCTCGTCCAACACCAGCAGGCTGGGCCGCCCGAGCAGCGCGACGGCCAGGCTGACCCGCGACCGCTGACCCCCGGACAGCCGCCCGACGAGACGGGAGGCGAACCGCCCGAGGTCGACCTGCTCGATCACCCGGTTCACGTCCGACTTCGGCGCCCCGACCGCGGCCGCGAAGTAGCGGACGTTCTGCGCCACCGTCAGGTCGTCGTAGACCGACGCCTGCTGCGAGCCGTAACCCACCTCCGCGCGCAGTTCGGGGGAGCCGGCCGGCCGGCCGAGCACGGTCACCCGTCCGGAGGTGATCACCTGCGTGCCGACGACGGCCCGCATGAGAGTCGTCTTGCCGCAGCCGCTCGGCCCGAGCAGGCCGGTGACGCTGCCGGCCCCGACGCGGAGGTCGATGCCGTCCAGCACCGTGGCGCCGCCGCGGACGATCGTCAACGATTCGCAGAGCACGGTGAAGTCGGCCATGGTCACTAGTGTGGCGGTATGCCGGAGCTACCGGAGGTCGAAGCGCTCGCGACTTTCCTGCGCGAGCGGGCGGTCGGCCGCACGGTCGTCCGGGCCGACGTCGCCGCGATCAACGCCGTCAAGACGTTCGACCCGCCACTGTCCGCCCTCGGTGGCGCCGAGGTCACCGGCGCGAACCGGCACGGCAAGTTCCTCGACCTCGACGTCAGCGGCCTGCACCTGATCACGCACCTGTCGCGGGCCGGCTGGCTGCAGTGGCGGGAGTCGCTGCCGCCCGCGCCGCCGCGGCCGGGTGGCAAGGGCCCCATCGCGTTCCGGCTGCACCTGGCCCCGGAGTTCCACGGCGGCCCGGTCGCCGGCTTCGACCTCACCGAGGCGGGCACGCAGAAGCGGCTGGCCGTCTACCTCGTCCGTGACCCCATGGCGGTGCCCGGCATCGGCCGCCTCGGCCCCGACGCCCTCGCGGTGTCGCGCACCGAGCTCGCCGCGCTGCTGGCCGATCAGCGCCAGCAGCTCAAGCGGGCCATCACCGACCAGAGCGTGCTGGCCGGCATCGGCAACGCCTACTCCGACGAGATCCTGCACACCGCGAAGCTCTCCCCGTTCAAGCTCGCCGCGAAGCTGACCGACGACGAACTCGGCCGCCTGCACGAGGCCCTGGGCAGCGTGCTGACCGGCGCCGTGGCCCGGTCGGTCGGGCAGAAGGCCGCGACGCTGAAGTCCGAGAAGCGCAGCGGCCTGCGCGTGCACGGACGGACGGGCCTGCCCTGCCCCGTGTGCGGCGACACCGTGCGCGAGGTGTCCTTCGCCGACCGCTCCTTCCAGTACTGCCCGACCTGCCAGACGGAGGGGCGTGAGCTGGCCGACCGCCGGCTCTCCCGGCTCATCAAGTAGCGCGCCGCGTAACTAGAGTCGGACGCGTGATGCCCGCCCAGGTTCCCGTCGTCGATGCCCACGCCGTCGATCCGGACGTCGTCATCCTCGACGTCCGCGAGGACGACGAGTGGGCGGCCGGGCACATAGCCGGGGCGGTGCACGTGCCGATGATGCAGCTGCCACACCGGCTCCAGTTCGACCCCGGCCCGCTCACACCGGACGTCGCGATCGTCGTCGTCTGCAAGGTCGGCAGCCGGTCGGCGCAGGTCACCGCCTGGCTGCGGCACCACGGCTTCGACGCCACCAACCTCGCCGGCGGCATGTACGCCTGGGAGCACGCCGGCCGACCGATGGAGGCGTCCGACGGACTCCCACCCCGCATCGTGTGACCGCGCGTTCGGCCTGGCGTCACCGATCCGACACTCGCGCGTAGGAGCATGAGCCCCGTGCGCCCTCGTGCCTCGCGAACGGCCGTCCGGCCGCCGCTGCGTCCGATGCTGGTGGCGCACCGGGGCGCCTCGTCGATCGTCGCCGAGCACACGCTCGCGGCCTACGAGGCGGCCATCGCCTCCGGGGCCGACGCGCTCGAGTGCGACGTGCGGCTGACCCGCGACGGCCACCTGGTCTGCGTGCACGACCGGACGGTGAACCGCACCTCGGACGGCCGGGGCGTCGTCTCCGAGCTCGACCTGCAGGCCCTCGAGGCGATGGACTTCTCGTCCTGGCACGGGGACCTGCCCGAGTCGGCCGACCTGCTGCTCTCCGACTCGCCGTACCACGAGGGTGTCGCCGCCGACCGGATCGACAACCGCGGCGGGGTACTGCGGCTGTCGATGCTGCTGCAGCTCGTCCACGACGCCGAGCGGAAGGTCCGGCTGCTGATCGAGACCAAGCACCCCACCCGGTACTCGGGGCTGGTCGAGAAGACACTCGTCGAGGAGCTGCGCCGCTTCGGGTGGGCCGGCGCCTCCGGCCCGACCGAGAGCCTGCGGCAGCCGGCCGACCTCGACAACCGGGTCATCGTGATGAGCTTCGCCCCGACCGCCGTGCGCCGGGTGCGCATGCTCGCCCCGGACATCCCGACCGTGCTGCTGCTGGAACGGTTCATGCCCCAGCGCCGGGCCGGGATCCTGCCGGCCGGCGTGCCGATCGTCGGGCCCGGCCTGCACCTGCTCAAGGACGATCCCGACTTCGTCGAGCGGGCCCACGCCCGGGGCCATCTGGTCTACGTGTGGACCGTCGACGAGCCCCGTGATGTGGAATTCGTGTTGGATCTGGGCGTCGACACCATCATCACCGACCACCCGCTGGAGGTTCGGGCCCAGCTCGACGCCCGCTGAGGCGGCCCTCCGTTACCGGCCGGAAACGGTCGGGCACACCCTCTTTGGGTGGATTTCCTGAGCGCGGGGAGGGGAGGGATGACCGTGGGCATGCTGGCCGTCCGGCACGAGGCCTCGAGTGCGGCGATCGTGCGGCACTCGATCGCCGACGACCTCTCCGGACGCGCCGTCTGCCGGGAGAGCATCGACGACGTCGTGCTCGTCGCGAGCGAGCTCGTCGGCAACGCGGTCGTCCACACGACTGCGCTCTCGGCGGGCGACCTCGACATCAGCTGGGACGTCGATCCGCAGTGGGTGGTCGTTCGGGTCGCCGACCCGAGCGACGTGGCCCCGCGGCCGCGCACCACCGACGAGAGCGACACCGGCGGCCGGGGACTCGCGATCGTCGCCGCGATCGCGAGCGACTGGGGCGTGCTCTGCTCGGCCGTCGGCAAGCAGGTCTGGGCCCGCGTGCCGATCACGATGGACTGAGCGCCGCCCCCGAGCGCTCCCCGGTCAGGTGACGCCGGGCAGCCCGCGCAGCACCCGCAGCGCCACTGACAGGGTGGCGAGATCCGAGACGTCGCGGTCCAGGGCCTCCCGCACCGTCGAGCGGGCACGCTCGACCCGCTCCACGTTCTGCTCCACCCAGTGGTCGATGCGCGCGTCGGCGTCCAGGTCGTCCGGCGTCGACCGGAGCACGGCCGTCGTGATCGCCGACAGCGCCGCGTAGACGTCGTGCCGGTGCGGCCGCGCGGGCCAGCGTCGACCAGCGGTCGTCGCGGGGCAGGCCGGTGACCCGGGTGAGCAGCTCGTCCACCGAGAACCGTTCGGACACCGCGAAGTGCAGCGTCGCGACCACACGCGGGTCGTGCTTCGTGGCCTGGGCGATCTCGACGACGTCGAGCAGCAGGAAGGCGCTGAGCAGCTCGGCCAGCCGCAGCGCCAGCTCGCGCGGCAGCCCCAGCGCGACGAGCTTCTCGGTGTCGTCGAAGAGGGTGTCGCGCTCGGCGCCGCGCATGAGGTCCGGGCAGCGGGCGCCGAGCTGGGCGACGACCGGCCGGTAGCGGTCGATCTCGGCGGCGACGTCGGTGATCGGGAACCGGACGTCGACGAACCAGCGGGTCGCCCGGTCGATGAGCCGGCGCATCTCCTGGTAGCCCGGCGTGCTGGGCGACTGTCGGGACCTTGTTGTCCAGCGCCTCGATGTCGGCCCACAGCGATCGGCAGGTCGAACACCGCGCGCACGACGCTGTACGCGCGGGCGATCTGGCCGACCTCGGCGCCGGTCTCCTCGATCGCCCGGTGCACGAACGTCGTCCCGCCCCGGTTGATCATGTCGTTGACGACGACGGTGGTGATGATCTCGCGGCGCAGGGGGTGGCCATCGAGGTCGTCGGCGAACCGCTTCGGCGATCGCGCTCGGGAAGTACCCGGCGAGCACCCGCTGGAACCACGGCTCGTCGGGCAGGGTGGAGTCCTCGATGCGCTGGGTCAGCGTCATCTTCGAGTAGGCGACCAGGACCGCGTTCTCGGGCGAGCAGAGCCCGCGCCCTCGGCCTCGCGCCGCTCGATCTCGGCGTCGTCGGGGCAGGAACTCCAGCTCCCGGTCAGCTCGCCGGCGGCCTCGAGCATGCTGCATGAAGCGCTGGTGCACCGACACGAGCGCCGGGCTCAGCTTGCGGGCCATGCCGAGCAGCACGTTCTGCTCGTAGTTGTCGCGCAGCACGTGCTCGGCGACGTCGTCAGCCGACCGCTCGCGAGCAGTTCGTTGCGCTCGTCGCGGTCGATGGAGCCGGAGGCGACCGCGCGGTCGAGCAGGATCTTCGAGGTTCACCTCGTGGTCGGACGTGTCGACCCCGGCCGAGTTGTCGATCGCATCGGTGTTGATCCGCCGCCGGCCTGGGCGAACTCGATGCGGCCGAGCTGGCGTGAACCCGAGGTTGCCGCCCTCGCCGACGACGCGTGCAGCGCAGCTCGCGGCCGTCGACCCGCACCGCGTCGTTCGCCTTGTCGCCGATGTCGGCCTGGCGTCTCGGTCGAGGCCTTGACGTAGGTGCCGATGCCGCCGTTCCAGAGCAGGTCGACCGGCGCGAGCAGGATCGCCCGCATCAGTTCGGTCGGGGTCAGCTTGGTGATGCCCAGCCGGCAGGCCGAGCGCCGTCGACACCTGCGGCGTGATCGCGATGGCCTTCAGCGTACGCGGAGTACACGCCGCCGCCGGCTCGAGATGAGCCGCGGCGTCGTAGTCGGCCCACGACGAGCGCGGCAGGTCGAACAGCCGGCGCCGCTCGGCGAACGACGACGCCGCATCCGGGTTGGGGTCGAGGAAGATGTGCCGGTGGTCGAAGGCGGCGACCAGCCGGATGTGCTCGGACAGCAACATGCCGTTGCCGAACACGTCGCCGGACATGTCGCCGATGCCCACCACCGTGAAGTCCTGCGATCTGGGTGTCGATGCCGAGCTCGCGGAAGTGGTACTTCACCGACTCCCACGCGCCGCGGGCGGTGATGCCCATCGCCTTGTGGTCGTAGCCGACCGAGCCGCCGGACGCGAACGCGTCGCCCAGCCAGAAGCCGTAATCGGCGGCGATCTCGTTCGCGATGTCGCTGAACGTCGCCGTGCCCTTGTCGGCGGCGACGACGAGGTACGGGTCGTCGACGTCGTAGCGGCGGGTCTGCGGCGGCGGCACGACGAGCCTGCGCCGCCGTTCGGCGTCGGCGACCAGGTTGTCGGTGAGGTCGAGCAGGCAGGCGATGAAGGTCCGGTAGCAGGCGACGCCCTCGGCCAGCCAGGCGTCCCGGTCGAGGCTCGGGTCGGGCAGGCGCTTGGCGACGAAGCCGCCCTTCGCCCCGGTCGGCACGATGACCGCGTTCTTCACCATCTGGGCCTTGACCAGGCCGAGGATCTCGGTACGGAAGTCCTCGCGCCGGTCCGACCAGCGCAGCCCGCCGCGCGCCACGGGCCCGAAGCGCAGGTGGACGCCCTCGACGCGCGGCGAGTACACCCAGATCTCGAAGCGCGGCCGCGGCTCGGGCAGGTCCGGGATGCGGCGCGGCTCGAGCTTCATCGCCACCGCGGTGCGGCGCTGGCCGGCCTCGTCGGTGCGGTAGGCGTTCGTCCGCAGGGTGGCGTTCACCAGACCGAGCAGCGAGCGGAGGATGCGGTCCTGGTCGAGGCTGGCGACGTCGGCGAGCATCCGCCTCGATCGCGTCGATGCGGCTCGTGGCGCCGTTCACGACCGGCGTCTCGTTCTCGCGGCCGGGGTCGAAGCGGGACTCGAAGAGCTCGACGATGCGCGGCCGCGATCGGCGCGTGGTCGATGAGCGCCTGCTCGATGTAGCCCTGGCTGAAGGTGGTGCCGGCCTGCCGCAGGTACTTCGCGTAGGCCCGCAGGATGTTCACCTGCCACCAGGTCAGCGTGCTGCGGACGACCAGCGCGTTGAAGCCGTCCTGCTCGATCTGCTCGAGCCACAGCAACCGCACGGCCTCGATGACGTTGCGGGAGCGCACCTCGTCGAACTCGGTGCCGGCCGGCAGCCGCAGGCCGAAGTCGTAGATCCAGACGTTGTGGCCGTCGGCGAGATCGATCTCGTACGGCCGCTCGTCGAGGACCTCGATCCCCATCTGGGTGAAGATCGGCAGCGCGCGGGCGAGGGTGACGGACTGGCCGGTACGGAACACCTTCAGGCGGCGGTCGGCCGGGTCGTCGTCGGTGGGCGTGTAGAGCGTCGAAGGCGAGGCCGTTGTCGGCCGGCAGGTCCTCCAGCCGGGTGATGTCGCGGACGGCCACCGCGGCGTCGAAGTCCTCCTTGTAGGCCTCGGGCAGCGCGAGGGCGTACTTGCGGAGCAGGTGCTCGGCGCGGGTGTCGCCGACGGCGCTGGTGAGCAGGTCCTGGAAGTCGTCACTCCACCGGCGGGTGACCTTGGCGACCTCGTCCTCCACGACCCGCCGCTCGGGCGAGGCGGGCTGGGCCCCGGGCCGCACCGCGATGAGCAGTTGCATCCGGGCCAGGTTCAGCTCGACGATGCGGTCGTCGCGGCCGATGATCTCGCCCGGCCAGTACGGAGTTGATGACCGCGCAGACCCGGCGCCGGGTCTCGGGCCCGAACCGGTCGGCCGGGAAGTAGACCAGGACGCTGACGAAGTCGCGGTTGAGGTGGATGCGGGCGAAGACGCCGACGGTGCGGTGGTCGGCCCGGTCGACGACGAGCTGTGCGAGCCGGAGCAGGTCGGTGGTCGGCGCCTCGAGCAGCTCGTCGCGCGGCAGGGTCCGCAGCGCGGCGAGCAGGCGACGGCCGGTGTGGCTGTCGGCCCGCACGCCCGAGCGGAGCAGGATCTCGGCGATGCGGCGGCGCACGACCGGCACCCGGCCGACCGTGCCGTCCTCGGCGCTCGTGATGAGGCCGAGGAAGACGTGGATCATCTGCGGCTCGCCGCCGGTCGCCGGGGTCACGACGGTGACGCAGTCGTAGTGGGCCGAGCGGCGGACGGTCGAGACGAGCGGCGACTTGAAGATCACGAGCGGCGCGCCGCTGCGGTAGGCCGGCAACAGCTCGAGCGGGGAGATCCGCGCCGGGCCGCGCAGCACGCCCTCGGCGTCGTCGTCGTCGGTGCGGGCCCGCGGGTTGGCCAGCTCGTTGGCCGAGTACGCGGCGTGGCCGAGGATCATGTAGTTGCCGTCGGCCAGCCAGCGCAGCAGCTCGCCGGCCTCCTCGCTCGTCTCGCGGTCGAACTCGCCGGGGTCGGCGGCCAGCTGGTCGGCGAGCGCGCGGATCAGCTGGTACATGTGCGGGGCGTCGGCCACCGCGTGCAGGACGTCGTCCAGGACGCCGAGCAGGGCCGCCGCCGAGCGCCTCCTGCTCGGCCGCCGGCACCCGGTCCAGCTCGAGATGCACCCACGACTCGACCATCGCGCCGTCAGGCACCTCGGCGTTGTCGTCGATGTCGTAGACCTTGGTCATCGTCCCGCCGGGGTCGCGGGCGACCACCAGCTGCGGGTGCAGCACCTGCTCGGCTCGGCGGCCGGACTGCTCCAGTTCGGCCCACAGCGACTCGACGATGTAGGGCGCGTCGGCCGAGATGATGTCGACGGCGGTGGTGTCGCCGTCGAGGTCGGATACCCGCAACAGCGTCTGGCCCCAGGGCCGGTTACGCCCGAACTCCAGCGCGTCTCGCGCGAGCTCGGCCAGCTCGGGACCCGACCGGCCCGGCAGCTGGCTGCCGGCGTGGACGAGGTAGCGGCGGGTGAAGACGGCTGTGTCGACGCCGGTTGCGGCGTCGGCCTGACCAGCCGCTGTGTCGGTCATTGCTAGGTCACCTCGTTGTGACGGCACGAGTGGATACGGGTCCTCCCATCCTGGCACTCGTCGCGGCCGGACGGGGGCGGGGCAGGATGCGAGTCATGAATGCACCGGCGCACCGTCCCCTGCCCACCAGCGCGTCGTACGGGATCACCGTCCGGCTGTACGCGTCCCCGTCCCCGTCGGTCGTCGGCGAGCTGGCCACCGCGGTCGGCACGGCCGGGGGGCTGGTGACCGCGATCGACGTCAGCGAGTCCCGCTCGGACCGGATCACCGTCGACGTCACCTGCTCGGCGGTGAACGGCGAGCACGCCGGCGAGATAGTGGCCGCGATGCGGGCCGTCCCGGGCGTGACCGTGCACCGGGTCAGCGACCGCACCTTCCTGCTGCACATCGGCGGCAAGATCTCGGTGCAGCCCAAGGTGCCGCTGCGCAACCGCGACGACCTGTCGATGGCCTACACCCCCGGGGTGGGGCGGGTGTCGCTCGCGCTGGCCCAGCACCCCGAGGACGTCGCGAAGCTGACGATCAAGGGCAACGCGGTGGCGGTGGTGACCGACGGGTCGGCCGTCCTCGGGCTCGGCAATCTCGGCCCCGGTGCGGCGCTGCCGGTGATGGAGGGCAAGGCCGCCCTGTTCAAGCGGTTCGCCGACATCGACGCCTGGCCGATCTGCCTGGACACGCAGGACACCGACGAGATCGTCAGCGTCGTCCGGGCCATCTCGCCCGGGTTCGGCGGCATCAACCTCGAGGACATCTCGGCGCCGCGGTGCTTCGAGATCGAGGCCCGGCTGCGCGAGTCGCTCGACATCCCGGTCTTCCACGACGACCAGCACGGGACGGCCATCGTGGTGAACGCGGCGCTGACCAACGCGCTGCGCTGCGTGTCGAAGTCTCTGACGGAGGCCCGCATCGTTGTCGCGGGCGGCGGGGCGGCCGGGACCGCGATCGTGACCCTGCTCATCGCGGCCGGCGCTCGGCGAGTCCTGGTGTGGGACCGCGAGGGCATCCTCGCGCCCGGTGACCCCCGCCTGAACGCTTCGAAGCGCCAGCTCGCGGAGATGACCAACCCGGAGGGCGTGACCGGCGAGCTGCACGACGCGCTGCGCGGGGCCGACGTCTTCATCGGGGTGAGCGCCCCCGGCGTCCTCGACGCTGCCTGGATCCCGGACATGGCGCCGAACCCCGTCATCTTCGCCCTGGCCAACCCCGACCCCGAGGTGGACGTCGACGCCGCCCAGCAGGTGGCCGCTGTCGTGGCGACCGGGCGCAGCGACTACCCGAACCAGATCAACAACGTGCTCGCCTTCCCGGGCGTGTTCCGGGGGCTGCTCGACGCGCGGGCCCGCGAGGTGACGACCGAGATGCTGCTCTCGGCCGCGGCGGCGCTGGCCCACTGCGTGTCGGACGAGCAGCTCAACGCCACCTACATCGTGCCCTCGGTGTTCGACCCGGCCGTGCCGACCGCCGTGGCGGCCGCGGTCCGTGAAGCGGCCGGATCGGACACCCCGCAATAATCGGTGCGGTTGCGTCCTTCGTCCCGACCGATCGGAGCCCCTCGTGCCGTCCGTCCAGATCGTCATCCTCGCCGCCGGGATGGGAACCCGGCTCGGCCGTCCGTGGCCGAAACCGCTGACCCCGCTCGACGACCGGCGCAGCATCCTTGCCCAGCAGATGGACAACGTCACCGAGGTCTTCGGCGACGCCGCGCGCTTCGTCATCGTCGTCGGGTTCAAGAACGAGATGGTGATGGAGGCGGCGCCGGACGCCCTGTTCGCCTACAACGAGAACTACGACCAGACGAACACCTCCAAGAGCCTGCTCAAGGCGCTGCGCAACTCGGTCGACGGCCCCGTCATCTGGATGAACGGCGACGTCGTGTTCGACCCCGAGGTACTGCGCCGGCTGCAGCCGTTCCTGGACGAGGACCGCTCGGTGATCGCGGTGAACACGGCGGCGGTGGGCGAGGAAGAGGTCAAGTACACCGTCGATGCCGACGGCTTCGTCAACGCGCTGTCCAAGCAGGTCGTCGATGCGCTCGGCGAATCGGTCGGCATCAACCTGATCGCCGGCCGGGACAAGCCCGCGCTGATCCAGCGATTGGACGACTGCGAGGAGCAGGACTACTTCGAGCGCGGCATCGAGCTGGCGATCGAGCAGGACGGGCTGAAGGTGACGCCGGTCGACATCTCGGACCTGTTCGCGGTCGAGGTCGACTTCGCCGAGGACCTCGCCCGGGCGATCGAGGCCCGCCAGGCCCACGAGGCGGGCGGCTGACGGAACCTGCGCGCCGCCCCGTCGCGTCTCTTCGGCTGGAGGGCTCCGTTCCGGAGCCGGGCGAAGGGGGCGCGCGATGCGTCGGACGGTGCTCATGGCGGCTGCGATCGTGGCGGTCGCGACGGTCGGGGCGTGCTCGCAGGGCGGCAGCGGGAAGCGGTCGGTCGACGGCTTCGCCGCCTCGGCCAACGGGGCGGCCCCGGCGGCCGCGGGGGGAAAGGCGGCACTGAACGGCTCGAACGGCTCGGTCGCCTCGGGCGGCTCGGCCGCCGGAGACGGGGCCGCGCCGGCGGCAGACGCCGCCGCCTCTCTCGCGGACGGCACGGCCAAGATCCGCACCGCCCAGCTGACCGTGGCGGTGCGGCGGGGTGGGGTCGCCGCGGCTGCGAACCGGGCCGACGCCATCGCAACCGCAGCCGGCGGCGAGGTCGACGCCGACAACCGAAGCACCGGCCCGAACGCCGAGGCCACCCTGCAGCTGCGGGTACCTCCGACGGCGCTGCAGCAGGTGCTCGACGACCTGAGCGCGCTCGGCACGGAGAGGTCCCGCCAGTCCTCGACCACCGACGTCACCGAGAAGGTGGCCGACGTGAACTCGCGGGTCGCGAGCGCCCAGCGGTCGATCGCCGCCCTGCGCACCCTCTACTCGTCGGCGACCAAGGTGGGCGACGTCATCGCGATCGAGACCGAGCTGAGCACCCGCGAGGCCGACCTCGAGTCGCTGCAAGCGCAGCAGCGGGCCCTCGCCCGGCAGACGGACATGGCTGCGGTGACGCTCGACCTGCAGACCGCGGCCCGGGCCGTGGCGCCGGTGAAGCCGGCCAAGCACCGCACCGGGTTCGTCGGTGGCCTCCAGCGGGGCTGGGACGGGTTCGTGCGGGCGGCCGGCTGGGTGGCGACCGGGGTCGGGACACTGCTGCCGTTCCTGGCGCTGCTGTTCGTCCTCGCGCTGGCGGCCCGGGTGTTGTGGCGCCGGCTGCCGCACCACCCGCACGGGCCGTCCCCGCTGCCCAGCCCGTCCGAGTAGCGCGGCGTCTCAGATCTGTCGTACACGCGTCGTACGACAAGTCCGCGAGGACTACTGCGGGCCAGCGTGACCTGTCTAGCGGGCAATGCTGATCCTCCGGGTGTATTACGAATGCGTCATACAGTCCCGGCACGACTACCTGCGCCGGCTGCGTTAGGTTGGCGGCATGGACGTGTTCCTCTTGCAGCACGTCAGCCATACAGGCAACCTCGACGGCGTGCATCACGTTGACGGCGAGGTCCGCGTCGATGAGCAGACCGGCGACGATGTCAAGGTGCTGGGCTGCTACTCGACGGAAGACCGCGCCGCCGCCAGGATCGCGCGCGCTCGTCGAGTGCCAGGGTTCGCCGAGGAGCCAGACTGCTTCATCGTGTCCCGCTACGAGATTGACCGCGACGAATGGCTCGCGGGCTTTGCGGAGCTTCGGGACTGATTGCCAGCGATCTCACACGGCGGCCCGTCCCGGCGTTCTCCTCACGTGACGCTGCCACCGTTCGAGACCGTCGTCGCCGAGCACGGCGGGGTCGTCCTGCGGGTCTGCCGGGCCGTGCTCGGTCCGGACGACGCCGAGGACGCCTGGTCGGAGACCTTCCTGGCCGCGCTGCGGGCCTACCCGCAGTTGCGGCCCGACTCCGACGTCCGGGCCTGGCTCGTCACCGTCGCCCACCGCAAGGCGATCGACGGGTACCGGGCCCGGCGCCGGGCCCCGCTGCCGGCCGATCCGCTGCCGGCCGAGCCCGTGGCTAAAGCCGCGGACCAGCCGCCCGACGAAGCCCTGCTCGCCGCGGTCGACCGGCTGCCCGGCAAGCAGCGGCAGGTCGTCGCCTACCGCTACCTCGCCGACCTGGCCTACGCCGACATCGCGGCCATCGTCGGCGGCTCCGAGGCCGCCGCCCGCCGCAGCGCCGCCGACGGCATCGCCGCCCTGCGCCGCGCCTACGCCCCCGAGGAGATCTCATGACCGACGTCGTAACTCTCGACCGCCTGCACGACCGGCTCGCCGCCGCCGCCGACGCGGACGGCAGCCTCGACATCGCCTACCGCACGCTCGACACCCCGCTCGGCGCCCTGCTGCTGGCCGCGACGCCGGCCGGGCTCGTCCGGGTGGCCTACGCCAGTGAAGGGCACGGCGACGTCCTGGCCGCGCTCGCGGCCCGGGTCAGCCCGCGGGTGCTGCGGGCGCCGCGACGGCTCGACGCCGTCGCCCGGGAGCTCGACGACTACTTCGCCCACCGCCGTCGCACGTTCGACGTGCCGCTCGATCTCCAGCTCTCCCGTGGGTTCCGCCGCGAGGTGCTCGTCCGGCTCCGGACGATCGGGTACGGGACGACCGCGAGCTACGCGGACGTGGCCGCCGGGACGGGCAGCCCGCGCGCCGTTCGCGCTGTCGGCACGGCCTGCGCCACGAACCCGCTGCCGATCGTGATCCCGTGCCACCGGGTCGTCCGGTCCGACGGGGCGATCGGGGCCTACCTGGGCGGGTCGGCGGCCAAGCGGACCCTGCTCGACCTGGAGGCCGCGTGACCGTCCCCGGTGAGGTCTTCGGCCGCGGCCAGGAAGCGGTCGTTCTCCTCGGGGCTGCTCACGGTGACCCGGACCCCGGCCCCGGCGAAGGCGCGGACGATGATCTTGCGCTCCTCGCAGCCGACAGCCCACTCGGTCGTCGCGTCGCCCAGCGGCAGCCAGACGAAGTTGGCCTGGCTCGGCGGCACCTCGTAGCCGAGCTCGAGCAGGCGGTCGCGCACGCGCGTGCGCTCGCCGACGATCAGCGCCACCCGCTCGAGGAGTTCCTTCTCGGCGGTCGGCTCGAGCGAGGCGAGCGCGGCGGCCTGGGCGACGTTGCTCAGCGCGAACGGCACCTGGGTCTGGCGCAGCGCCGCCGCGAGGGCCGGGTCGGCCGCGATGGCGTATCCGACCCGCAGGCCGGCCAGACCGTAGGCCTTGGAGAACGTCCGCAGCACGATCAGGTTCGGGAAATCGGCGAGCAGGGTCAGCCCGTCCGGCACGTCCGGGTCGGTGACGAACTCCCGGTACGCCTCGTCCAGGGCGACGACGACATCCGACGGCACGGCCCGCAGGAACCGCACCAGCGCTTCGCGCCCGACCGCCGTACCGGTCGGGTTGTTGGGGTTGCAGACGAAGATGAGCCGGGTCTTGCCGGTGATGCGCTCGGCCATCGCGTCGAGGTCGTGGACGTGGTCGCCGGTCAGCGGCACCTGGACCGCCGACGCCCCGCTGACCGCGGTGATGATCGGGTAGGCCTCGAACGACCGCCACGCGTAGACGATCTCCTCGTCGGCGTCCGCGACCGCCTGGACGAGCTGCGTGCACAAAGACACCGAACCGCAGCCGACCCGCACCTGTTCGACGTCCACGCCGTAACGCGCGGCGATTGCGGCGGTGAGCTCCGTGGCGAAGTTGTCCGGGTAGCGGTTGACCTCGGTCGCGGCCTCGGCGATGCGGGCGACGACCGACGGCAGCGGCGGGTAGGGCACCTCGTTGCTGGCCAGCTTGATCGCGCCGGCCACGGTGCGTCCGGGGACGTACGCCGGCAGCGTCGCCAGCGTGGGCCGCAGTGTCATCGGTGGGATCCCTTCGGTGGCTTGTAACGCTCGACTCGCGCCTTGCGTCCCTTGATGAGCGTCTTCGACAACCCGTTGATGACCTCGGCCTCGGTGCCCTTCGGGATCTCGACGGTCGAGAACTTGTGGGTGATCTCGATGGCGCCGATCTGCCGCCCGGACAGGCTGGTCTCGCCGGTGATCGCACCGACGAGGTCCTGGGGCCGGATCTTGGCCGCGTGGCCGAGGCTGACGAAGATCGTGGTGGTCGGCCCGGACTTCGCCCGCGCCCGATCGGGGGACGGGCCGCCGCCGGCCGACGGCGGTTCGGGCGCCGGGATCTCGGTGACGTCGTCGTCGATGCCGTTCGCCTCGTGGGCCAGCTTGACGGCCGCGAGGGCGATCTCCATCAGGTCGTAGTCGGCGGAGAGCGCGTCGACCACCACGCGGTAGTGGTCGGAGTCGTCCTCGGCCAGCGCGGCCTCGAGCGCGCCGCGGGTGAGCTCGAGCCGCCTCGCCTTCAGGTCGGCCACGGTCGGCAGCGTCTCGATCGCGATCTTCTGCTTGGTCGCCTTCTCGATCGACTTCAGCAGCCGGTGCTGGCGCGGCTCGACGAGCGTGATCGCGACGCCCTCGCGGCCGGCCCGCCCGACCCGGCCGATGCGGTGGACGTAGGCGTCCGGGTCGGTGGGGACGTCGTAGTTGACGACGTGCGTGAGGTGGTCGATGTCGAGGCCGCGGGCGGCGACGTCGGTGGCGACGAGCAGTTCGGCCGTCTTGTTCCGGACGCGGGCCATCACCCGGTCGCGCTGGTCCTGCGTCATGCCGCCGTGCAGGGCCTCGGCCCGGTAGCCGCGCGCGCCGAGGGTTTCCCCGAGCGAGTCGACCTCCTCGCGGGTGCGGCAGAACACCACCGCTGCCGTCGGTGACTCGACGTCGAGGATGCGGCCGAGGGCGGACGCCTTGTGCTGGCGCGGCACGAGGTAGGCCGTCTGCCGGACGCGGGCCGTCTCGCCGGCGTCGGCGCCGCGGTGGATGCGGACCTTGACCGGGTCGTTCGAGGTACTTGCGGACGAGGCTGTCGATGCGGGCCGGCAACGTGGCCGAGAAGAGGACGGTCTGCCGGCCGCGCGGCAGCGCCGCCATGATCGCCTCGATGTCCTCGGCGAAGCCCATGTCGAGCATCTCGTCGGCCTCGTCGAGGATGACCGTGCGCAGCTCGTCGAAGCTGACGGTCTTGCGGGTGAGGTGGTCGATCGCCCGCCCCGGCGTGGCGACGACGACGTCCACGCCGGACTCCAACGCGCGGATCTGCCGGCCGATCGGCTGGCCGCCGTAGACGGCGAGGACACGCGCGCCGAGCTGGCGGCCGTAGCGGTGAGTGGCCTCGGCGACCTGGATCGCGAGCTCGCGGGTGGGGACGAGCACGAGCGCCTGCGGTGACTCGCCGCCGGGGACGATGCGCTGCAGCAAGGGCAGCGCGAACGCTGCCGTCTTGCCGGTGCCGGTGGCCGCCTGCCCGACGACGTCCGACCCCTTCGAGCAGGGCCGGAATCGCCTCCCGCTGAATCGGCGTCGGCTCCTCATACCCCAGCTGGTCGAGGGATTGGAGCAGCTCCGGATTCAGCCCGAGGTCACCAAACGAAGTCACGATGCCCATTGTCGCGCGCCCGCTCCGGCGCCCTTGCCCCGCGTCTTCCCTCGTCGCTCAGCGGCTCGTTCCTCGCCGGCTTCGACTCCTCGGTCCAGACGCGGGACGGTCGCCTGCGCGACACGCGACGTCGTTGGCCACGCGTTCCAGCGGGACGTCACCACCTACAGATTGCCCCGGCGTTCCTGCTCTCTTTCGATGGCTTCGAAGAGGGCCTTGAAGTTGCCCTTGCCGAAGCCGAGGGAGCCGTGGCGCTCGATGAGCTCGAAGAAGACGGTCGGCCGGTCGCCCACGGGCTTGGTGAAGATCTGCAGGAGGTAGCCGTCCTCGTCACGGTCGACGAGGATGCCGCGCGCCTTGAGTTCCTCGACCGGGACCCGCACCTCGCCGATCCGGGCTCGGAGCTGCTCGTCGTCGTAGTACGAGTCCGGGGTGGCGAGGAACTCGACGCCGCGGGCCCGCATCTCGTCGCACGTCCGCAGGATGTCGTTGGTCGCGAGCGCGATGTGCTGGCAGCCGGGGCCGGCGTAGAAGTCGAGGTACTCGTCGATCTGCGACTTGCGCTTGCCCGGCGACGGCTCGTTCAGCGGGAACTTGACCCGGTGGTTGCCGTTCGCGACGACCTTGCTCATCAGCGCGGAGTACTCGGTGGCGATGTCATCGCCGACGAACTCGGCCATGTTCACAAAGCCCATGACCCGGTTGTAGAAGCCGACCCACTCGTCCATGCGGCCGAGCTCGACGTTGCCGACGCAGTGGTCGACGGCCTGGAACAGCCGCTTGTCCGGGCCCACCATCGTCGAGGTCTGCTCGACGAACCCGGGCAGGTACACGCCGGTGTAGCGCGAGCGGTCGATCAGCGTGTGGCGGGTCTCGCCGTAGGCGGCGATGGCGGCCGTCCGGACCGTCCCGTGCTCGTCGGAGACGTCGTGCGGCTCCTCGAGGACGGTCGCGCCCTGCGCCCGGGCGTGGGCGATGCACTTGTCGACATCGGGCACCTCGAGGGCGAGGTCGACGACGCCGTCGCCGTGCTGGCGGTGGTGGTCGGCGTAGCGCGACGCCGGGTCAACGGCGCCGATGAGGACGAAGCGGGCCGATCCGGCGCGCAGGACGAAGGCCTTGTGGTCGCGGTTGCCGGTCTCCGGCCCGCTGTAACCGACGAGCGTCATGCCGAAGGCGTGCTGATAGAAGTGCGCGCTCTGCGTCGCGTTGCCCGAGACGAAGACGACCGCGTCCATGGCGGTCACCGGGAACGGATCACTCGACTCGTCGTACTCGACGAGCCCGACGAGCTGCTTGAGCCGGTCGATGGTGAGCTGCGCTTCGCGTTCTTCGGGAGTGAGTTCCACCGTCGTCATCCCGCCAGAGTGCGGGGACGGTCGCTGGCTAGGCAAGTGGACGGATCAACAGCAGACAGTCTGCACAACTTGTGCAGACTAAACGCCGACTCATTGGGCGATTTGTCTATCCCCGGGCGGCGGCCACCCCAGCCAGCACGGCGAACACGGCGAACAGGCCCCCGGCGATGCGGTGCACCAGGTGCAGCGGGACCTTGCGGACGACGAACTTGCCGGCGACCACGGCCACCGCCGCCACCACGACGAGCGCCACCCAGGCCCCGAGCCCGGTGGCCACCGCGTGCCCGATGCCCCGGTGCCGGGCGACCAGTCCGGCCGTCGCGATCTGGCTCGCGTCCCCCCACTCGGCGGCGAAGAGCACGCCGAAGGAGGTGAGCGCGATCCGCCCGAAGGGGGCCGCCTCGCGCGCCTCGGCCAGCTCGACGTCCTCCTCGGTGCCGAGCGCCTCCCGGATGAGCAGGACGGCCCCGGCCGCGAACAGCACCGCGACCACGGCCTCCACCGCCCGGCGCGGCAGCAGCGTGATCAGCCCGCCCGCCGCGGCCGCGATGACGCACTGCACCGCGAAGGCCGCGGCGACCCCGAGCAGCACCGGGCGCGGCCGGTAGCGGGTCGACAGGACGAGCGAGGCCACCAGCGTCTTGTCCGGCAGCTCGACGAGCAGGATCACACCGAAGGCGATCAGGGCCGCCGTGAGCGAAGACATCGCCTCCGATCCTGCCGTGTCCTCCCGGGGCGCAGGCACTCGCGCCCCTAGCCTGATGGCGATGGCCACCTACGTCGCGGTTTTCGCGCTCGTCCTCGCCTACGTCGCCCTGGTGGCGGCGTACTTCGCGCTGCGCACGCTGGCCAAGTTGCGGCAGGCGACGAGCGTCCTCGCCAAAGGGGCCCGCGGCCCCGAGGCGAACGCGTCACTGATCGAGGCGACCCAGCGCAACACCGAGCGCACCGAGGTCATCGCCGAGGAGATCGCCGACCTGCGCGGCCTGGTCGCGGACAGCATGAGGACCCGCAAGGACGGCTCGCCGGCGTCGGTCAACGGGGCGCTGCGCAACGTCGCCCTCGTCCGCTACGACGCCTTCGGTGAGATGTCCGGACGGATGTCGTTCTCGCTCGCGCTGCTGGACGAGCACGGGGACGGCGTCACGCTCAGCGCGATCGCCGGCACCGCGGACACCCGCGTCTACGCCAAGCCGGTCGCCGGCGGGAAGGGCGAGCACGAGCTCTCGCCGGAGGAGCAGCAGGCGGTCAGCTCCGCGCTGGCCAAGCGCCGCGGGCTGCTCGGCAAGAAATCCGCGTGACCTTCAGTCCCACCCCATCCGGTTGAGTCCCACCCCATCCGGTTGAGTGGCGCCCCGTCCCGTTGAGTGGCGCCCCGTCCGGTTGAGTGGCGCCTTGGGAAGTGAGTGGCGCCCTATAAGGCGCCACTCAACCTCAAAGGCGCCACTCAACCGGGTGGGGGTGCTCGCCTAGGCTCCTGGCCATGGCGACCATCGCGTTCCTGGGGCCCGCGGGCACGTTCGCGCACGCGGCCCTGCGCACCCTGGCGATCGCGCGCGACGCCGACCTGCTCCCCACCACGAACGTGACCCTGGCGATCGACGCGGTGCGCTGCGGCGATGCGGACGCCGCGCTCGTCCCGCTCGAGAACTCGGTCGAGGGTGCCGTGCCCGCCACCCTGGACGAGCTCGCCAACGGGGAGCGCCTGGTCATCGCCGAGGAGGTGTACCTCTCGGTCACGTTCGAGCTGATGGCGCGGGTTGGGACGGCCCTGCCCGACGTGAAATCGGTCGCCACCCACCCGCATGCCGAGGCCCAGGTCCGGCGCTGGCTGATCACCAACCTCCCCGGCGTGCACGTGGCCCTGGTCGGCTCGACCGCGGGCGCGGCCGAGGCCGTCGCAGCGGGGGAGTACGACGCGGCGGTCGGCGCCACCGTGGCCGCCGAGCTCAACGGGCTGGAGATCATCGCTTCCGACATCGCCGACAACGCTGCGGCCGTCACCCGGTTCGTGCTGCTCACCCGCCCGGCCCCGCCGCCGCCGCGCACCGGCAACGACCGGACGAGCCTCGTCGCCTACCTGCGGGAGAACCACTCGGGCGCGCTGCTCGAGATCCTGTCGGAATTCGGCACCCGCGGCATCAACCTCACCCGGATCGAGTCCCGCCCGACCAAGGGGCGCATGGGCCAGTACTGCTTCTCCATCGACTGCGAGGGCCACATCGGCGACGAGCGGGTCGGGGACGCGATCGCCGCCCTGCACCGGGTCTGCGGAGACGTGCGCTACCTCGGTTCGTACCCTCGCCGGGACGGCGTGCAGGGTCCCGTTCCGCCCGGCCGCACCGATGCCGAGTTCGTCGAAGCGCACGAGTGGCTGCGCCGAGTCCGAGATACAGGAGAGTCATGAACCAGCCGCCGGACACCCGGCCCGAACCGCCGTACGACGCCGACGAGCGGGCAACGCTCGAAGGTTTCCTCGACTTCCACCGGGCCACGCTCGAGTTGAAGTGCGCCGGCCTGACCCCCGAGCAGCTGGCCCGGCGGGCCGTCCCGCCCTCGACGATGTCGCTGCTCGGGCTCGTGCGACACCTCGCCGAGGTCGAGTGGAACTGGTTCGACCGGGTCGATACCGGCGTGCGGCGGCCGCCGGTCTACTTCTCCGAGGACGATCCGGACGGTGACTTCGACGGCGCGAGCGCCGAGCAGGCCGTCGTCGACGATGCCTTCACCTCGTGGCACCGCGCGGTCGAGCAGTCGCGGGCCGTCTGCGCCCGCACCGAGCTGGACGCCACCTTCGACCACCCGCGGCACGGCCGGATCTCGCTGCGCTGGGTGCTGACCCACATGGTCGAGGAGTACGCGCGGCACAACGGCCACGCCGACCTGCTCCGCGAGGCCATCGACGGCGTGACGGGCGAGTAACTACAGGTAGAGGCCGGTGTTCTCGTCGTTGCGCTCGGCCGCGACCGCGTGCAGATCGCGCTCGCGCAGCAGCAGGTAGTCGTCGCCGGCGATCTCGACCTCGAACCGGTCGTCCGGACTGAACAGGACGCGATCGCCCGGCTGCACGGCCCGCACGTGGTTGCCGACCGCGAGGACCTCGGCCCAGATCAGGCGCTTCGACACCTGCGCGGTGGCCGGGATGAGGATGCCGCCGGACGAACGCCGCTCGCCCTCGTCCCGGGGTTCGCGCACCAGCACGCGGTCGTGCAGCATCTTGATCGGCAGCCGGTCCTCGCTCACGGGCCCTAGCGTACGGAGCCGCCCGCCGTCCCCGGGTACGTGGGCAAAACGGGCCGGGATCGTACTTCGCCCCGGCGAGGTAACGACCTTGTGTCAGTCGTCACGCCCGATGTCGGGCTGGGGATAGTCTGCCGGACATTGCGTGGCAACCCCACGCCCGGGCGCTGTGGCCCGCATTTCCAGGAGAGGACGACATGGCGTTTTCATCTCGCAGTAGGAAGGCCCTGACCTTGACGGTGGCCCTTGCCGCCGCCACGGCCCTCGCGGCCTGCGGGGCCGGCAAGAAGAACAACAGCACGTCGAGCGGGGCCGCCGGCACCGGTACGAGCAGCAGCGGCACGGCCAGCGGAGGCAAGCCGATCACCATCGGCACCACCGACCAGGTGGTCGCCCTCGACCCGGCCGGCTCGTACGACAACGGCTCGCTGCTGCTCGAGGACAACATCTACCAGTTCCTGATGAACGTCCCGGCCGGCGCCAAGGCCCCCGAACCGGACGCCGCGCAGAAGTGCTCGTTCACCACGCCGACCGAGTACACCTGCACGCTGAAGCCGGATCAGAAGTTCTCCAACGGCGACCCGCTCACCGCGGAGGACGTCGTCTTCTCGTTCAACCGCATCAACAAGATCAACAACCCGAACGGTCCGGCCTCGCTGCATCGGCGACATGAAGTCGCGTCACGGCGCCCAGGGCACCGATACCGTCGTGTTCACGCTGAAGAACCCGAACGACCAGACCTGGCCGTTCGTCCTCGGCACCTCGGCCGGCCCGATCGTCGACAGCAAGGTCTTCCCGGCCGACAAGCTGCTCGACGACAGCAAGGTCGTCGGCTCCGGCCCGTACGCGATCGCGAGCTACAGCAAGAACCAGCTGGTCGCGCTGAAGGCCAACCCGAACTACACCGGCGCCAACAAGGCCAAGACCGAGCAGGTCACGCTGAAGTACTACACCCAGTCGTCGAACCTGAAGCTCGACGTCCAGAGCGGCGCAGATCGACATCGCGTGGCGCAGCCTGACCCCGACCGATGTGCAGACTCGCTCAAGAGCGACAGCAACGTCAAGGTGCTCACCGGCTCCGGCGGCGAGCTGCGCTACATCGTCTTCAACTTCAAGACGATGCCGGGCAAGAACGACGCGCAGAAGCTGGCGATCCGCCGGGCGATGGCGTACTCGGTCGACCGGCAGGACCTCGCCGACAACGTCTACAAGGGCACCTACCAGCCCGCGTACTCGATGATCCCGAACGGCATCGCCGATGCGACCGAGGCCGTTCAAGGACAGCCTACGGCGCCAAGCCGGACAAGGCCAAGGCCAAGGCGGCGCTGCGACGCGGCCGGGCGTGTCGACGCCGGTGACGCTCAACATCGACTACACGACCGACCACTACGGTCCGACGTCGGCCGACGAGTACAACCAGCTCAAGCGTGCAGCTCGAGGCGACCGGGCTGTTCAAGGTCAACCTGCAAGGGCACGGCGTGGACGACGTACAACGCCGAGCGGGTCAAGGACACCTACTCCGATCTACCAGCTCGGCTGGTTCCCGGACTTCGTCGACGGCGACAACTACCTCGGCCCGTTCCTCGCGGAGAACAACTTCGTGCACGCCCACTACTGCGACCCGGGCGCGAAGAACCGTCCCTGCGACAAGGACGGTGTCCTCCCGCTGCTGACCAAGGAAGAGACGCAGACCGGCGGCGACCGCACGCAGGCCTTCGCCGAGATCCAGTCGAAGCTGGCGACCGGCACCCTGCCGCTACTGCCGCTGCTCTCGGGCAAGCAGGTCGCGGTGACCGCGAAGAACATCAGCGGCGTCCAGGAGACCCTGGACCCGACCTACCAGTTCCGGATGTGGCTGTTCAGCAAGAGCTGACCACCACCGCCTGACCCGGCCCGCCGGGCCCGCGCGCATCCCGACGCGCGGCGCCCGGCGGCACCTGACTACCTCGGAAGGCCCACACCCTGTGGCCACGACCACGATCATCGTCGGGATCGCTGCGCACCTACCTGATCACCCGGCTGCTGCTGGTGATCCCGATGGTGTGGATCCTCGTCACGCTCGTCTTCTTCGTCCTGCGGGTGATCGGCGACCCGATCGAGTCGGCCTTCGGCGGGCGGCTGTCGCCGGCCGAGATCGCCAGCCGGCGGCACGCGGCCGGCCTGGACAAGCCACTGCTCACGCAGTACTGGGAGTACCTCACAGAGCCTCGCCCACGGCGACTTCGGCACGTCGCTCACCGACACACGAGAGATCAGCACGGTGCTCGTCCAGTCAACGGCGCCGCGACCCTGGAGCTCACGTTCTGGGCGCTGCTGATCGCGCATCCTCGTCGGCATCCCGCTCGGCCGGATCGCCGCCCGCTACCGCGACCGGCTGCCCGACGTCGGCCTGCGCCTGTTCGGCGTCGCTCGCCTACGCGATGCCGGTGTTCTTCCTCGGCCTGCTGCTCAAGCTGCTGTTCGCGATCAAGCTGCACTGGTTCTGCTCCGACGGCCGGGCCAGCCCGAACGTCGCAGATCGCGATCAACGACGTCTCGCCGAACACGCACATCTACCTCGATCAACGCGATCCTCTACGGCGACACCGGCTACGTCTGGGACGTCGTCGAGCACACGGTGCTGCCGGCGATCACCCTCGGCCTGCTACGTGTCCGGCATCTTCGTCCGGCTCGTCCGGGTGAACCTGCTGCAGACGCTGCGCTCGGACTACGTCGAGGCAGCGCGGGCCCGGGGCATCCGCGAGGGACGGGTGGTGCGCAAGCACGCCTTCCGCAACGCGATGATCCCGGTCGTCACCGTGATGGGCCTGCAGGTCGCGGCGCTGCTCGCCGGCGCGGTGCTGACCGAGGAGACGTTCGAGTGGCAGGGCATCGGGTACAAGCTCGCCTACTACTTGCAGCGGCAGGACTTCATCGCCGTGCAAGGCATCGTCACCGCCATCGCCGTCATCGTCGCGCTGATCAGCTTCCTGATCGACGTGATCGCCGCGATGGTCGACCCGCGCGTGAGGTACTGACATGACCGTCAACCTGCCCGAACTTGAAGGCGCGGAAGCCGCGGCGGCCCTGCCTTCCGCGCGTCCGCGTAGCCGGATCCCCGGCCTGGACGCGGTCCGGGCGACGGCCGGCTTCCAGCGCGCGATGCTCGTCGTCGGCGCCGGGATCGTTGCGTTCTTCGCGCTGCTCGCGATCTTCGCCTCGTTGATCGCGCCCTACGGCTTCAATGCCGACCGGACGGCGTCCGGCAAGGTCTTCGGCCGCCTCGAGGCGCCCTCGGCACAGCACTGGTTCGGCACGACGTCCGGCGGCGAGGACGTGCTGTCACGCGTCATCTTCGGCGCGCAGACGGCGCTCGAGGTCATCCTGCTCGCGGTCGCCCTGTCGATCGTCGTCGGCGTGCCGCTGGGCTTGCTCTCGGGGTACCTCGGCGGCTGGCTCGACCGGATCCTCGTGCTCGTCACCGACGCGCTGTTCGCGTTCCCGTCCCTGCTGCTGGCGATCATCGTCGACATCGCGATCGCGGGCGGTTCGAGCAGCAAGGTCGGCGGCATCACTCGCCGCCGCGGTCGTCGATCACGGTCGTCTACGTGCCGCAGTACTTCCGGGTCGTCCGCAACTCGACGGTCGCGGCTCGCGAGGAGCCGTACGTCGAGGCGGCGCGGGCGATCGGCGCGCCGGTCCGCGGTGGTGATGATCGCGCTACGTCTTCGGCAACGTCGTGCAGACCGTGCCGGTCATCGCGACCCTCAACGCCGGCGACGCGATCCTGACCCTGGCCGGCCTGGGCTTCCTCGGCTACGGCATCGATCCGTCGGCCGGCGCCGAGTGGGGCCACGACCTGAGCAAGGCGATGTCCGACACGGCCGCCGGCATCTGGTGGACCGGAACCTTCCCCGGCATCGCGATCGTGCTGCATCGTCGTCGGCGTCACCCTGGTGGGTGAGAGCCTGAACGACGTGCTCAACCCGCTGCTGCGTACCGCCAAGGTGAGCCAGGTCGTCCTGCCCGAGCAGCACGCGGGAGGACGCGGCAGTGAGTTGACGCCAGTTCTGGACGTCCGCGATCTGCGGGTCTGGTACGCCGGGCCGAGCGGACCGGTCCGCGCGGTCGACGGCGTGACGTTCGCGCTGCGCCCGGGCGAAGTGCTCGGGCTGGTCGGCGAGTCCGGCTGCGGCAAGTCGACCCTGGGTCGCGGCCTGATGGGTCTGTTCCGCGCGGCGCCGCTGTCGACGGCGCGATCGACTTCGACGGCCAGGAGATCCTGTCGCTGCCGGCAAGCGGGAGCGCGACCGCCTCCGCGGCGGTGGCATGGGGCTGATCTTCCAGGAGCCGATGACCCGCCTCGATCCCCTCATGCGGATCAGCGAGCACTTCGAAGAGGCGCTGAAGACGCACGAGCAAGGACGCTGTCGAAGAAGGAGCGGCGAGGCGCGGGCGCTCGACGCGCTACGGGCGCTCGGCATCCCGCCGACGCGCTACAAGAACTACCCGCACGAGTTCTCCGGCGGCATGCGGCAGCGCATCATGATCGCGCTCGCGCTGGCGCTGCGTCCGAAGTTCATCATCGCCGACGAGCCGACGACCGCGCTGGACGTGCTCGTCGAGGCGCAGATCCTGCGGATCCTCGCCGACATCCGCGAGCGCTTCTCGCCGGCGATCCTGCTGATCACGCACAACCTCGGCATCGTCGCCGAGGCGTGCGACCGGGTTGCGGTCATGTACGCCGGGCGGATCGTCGAGCAGGGCCCGGTGCGCGACGTCTTCGCGTCGCCGCAGCACCCGTACACGCAGGCGCTGCTGCGCTCGACGATCTCGCTGACGACGCAGGAACTGCACTCGATCCCGGGCGCGCCGCCGGATCTCGTGGCGCCGCCGCCCGGCTGCCGGTTCCACCCGCGCTGCCCGTCACGCGATGCAGATCTGCCCGACGAAGCTCCCGCCGCCGCTTCGGCCCGCACGCAGGCCGAGTGCTGGCTGCACGAACCGTCCCGTCACCGACGCGAGCAGGCGCCGCTGGAACGGAGGAGGTCTCCGTTGCCGACGAAGCCTGATGTGGCCGACGACCGGCGCACCGATCGTCGAGATCACCGACCTGAACGTGCACTACGCGCTGCGGACGAACGCCGTCGCTCGCCTGGTGGGGCGCTCGTCCGGGCACGGTCCGGGCCGTCGACGGGGTCTCCGTCTCGCTGGCGCCGGGCGAGGTGCTCGGGCTGGTCGGCGAGTCCGGGTCGGGCAAGTCGACGCTCGGCCGGGCGCTGCTCGGGCTGGTTCGCCGGCGACGCGCGGTTCGCATCAAGTACCGCGGGACGCGAGCTGACCGGGCTGCCGGAGTCGCTGCTGCGGCCGCTGCGCCGCAAGCTGCAGATGGTGTTCCAGGACCCGCACGCGTCGCTCAACCCGTCCATGACGGTGGGGAGGGCGGTCGGGGACGCGCTGCGGATCCACGGGCTGCACGGCGATGCCGACTCGCGTCGCGCGGGCCGTCGCGGCGGCGCTGGAGCGGGTCGGCCTGGCCCCGGCGGCGCGGTTCATCGACAAGTACCCGGCCGAGCTGTCCGGCGGGCAGAAGCAGCGGGCGGTGATCGCGCGGGCGATCATCCTGGAGCCCGAACTGCTGGTCGCCGACGAGCCGATCTCGATGCTCGACATGTCCGTGCGGGCGAAGATCCTGCGACCTGCTCGACGACCTGCGCCGCGACCTCGGGCTTACGTACGTGTACATCACCCACGACCTCGCGTCGGCCCGGTTCTTCTGCGACCGCGTGGCGATCATGTACCTCGGCAAGATCGTCGAGATCGGTCCGGTGGCCGAGATCTTCGCCAACCCGCGGCACCCGTACACGAAGGCACTGCTGCGGGCGGTGCCCGACCCGGATCCGTCGCGGACGATCGCGCGGGACCTGCCGCGCGGCGAGATCCCCGACGCCTCAGCGCCGCCGGCCGGGTGCTCGTTCCACCCGCGCTGCCCGGCTGCGTTCGCCCCATGCGGTTGGGAGCCGCGCGACGTGCGGATGGTGCTCGAGCAGCGGTGGACGCAGGTGGCGGCCGCGCAGTACGAGGCCGAGTCGCGACTGGTCGGGGACGAAGCGGCCTTCGCGTCGTCGACGGCGGTGCACGCGGCGAGCGGCTCGCCCGGCGAGGTGCTCGCGCTACTGGAGGACGAGCGCGCGGCGCGGCCGTCCGAGCCGCTGTGGAGTGGTGTGCAGTCGATGACGGTTGCCGGCCGCTCGGTGGAGTTCACCATGGAGCCCGGGGTGGAGCCGCACCTGCAACCGGTGCCGGACTCGCCGGTGCTGGTGTCGTGCCACCTCTACCACCCGCCGTCGGGATCCTCCTCGCCGCCGCCGTCCTGACGAGGCCCGGCGCGGTTCACGTGAACCGCCGTCGTCGGACTGGTCGCGGTGCGTCGGCGATCATGTTGCACCTCGTCGGTTCCGACGCGCGTCCGGCAACATTGTCGGTGCAGATCAACCGGCGCCAGGGCATTGGCGGTGGGATCCCGCGTCGGCGTGCCTCCATCGCGGCTTGCGGTCCGAGATCACCAGACTTGGCTGGCTCAGGCGGCGATCTCGGACCGCAAGCGAGGGTCGAACGGCGTCTCCGTCTGCCGGGGACGTCTTCCGGCTACGTGAGAGAGTCGATAAGTCTGACGATCTCGTCGTGGGTGACTTCGCCGTCGATGAGATCGCCGACTTCGTCGAGTCGAACTAGCGCGTCGACCATTGTCTGTTCGGTTGCTTCGTCGAACTCGATGTCAATGGATGTGATCGGGCCGCTACCGACACCCTCGGCAAAGCCGTGGAGGACGAAGGAGGCCCACAGCTGGACGCCACCGCGGTGCAGCACCATCGTCCAATTGTTTGAGAACCGACATGACGGCTTCGGGCGACAGCCGCAAAGCGGTGGTTGACGCTGCGACGGCTCGCAGTTCGGCATGGGACCAGGTCCTGACGACTTTCAACGCTTGAAGGTCGCCGTCCACTGTCCTCTGCAGCATGGCGAGCCGGTTGGCCGTCTTGCCGTCGATCATTCGCGCGTCGCAATCAGACCACGACGACACAGTCGCCGTACGTGATCGTGTAGCTCTCGCACCGCTCCCGTGAGTCGAGCACTCTCAAGACGACGTCGGCCAGCTCCCGTGACTCCACCCCCTGGTCCAGCCGCACCGACGACGCGGCCATCAGCGAGGCTTCGTTGTCGAGGTTGAGGATGACCTCGTGACCACCGACGCAACCCTGCGACAGCGTCGCGCCATTCAAGAACGACAGATCGGTAGCCAAGGCGGTCCAATACATGATTGCCCGAGCTCCTAAAGCGGCGCGACTGCGAGATAGGTCTCGTCCGGTGGATCTTGCCAATCACTCTCCGCCGGCAGCAGTCCTGACGCGTCGACCGGCGGCTCACTGCCGGCCCACCTATCGCGGACTAGCCGGGCGCGACCAGAGGTAAGAAGCTGATCGAGTACTTCCGATGCGTACCGCCGCGATTCCTGATCGCTCAGCGACGGGGCCTCGCCCCGAAGTATTTGGATGAACTCGTAGAGCCCGACCAGCCCGACGCGCAGAAGGTCCTCGACTTCCCGGCGCGTCGTTGCCACCAGCCGCTGATCTAGGTCCGCGTTTGGGTTCATGGCAGCGTCGGATTCCCTTCCAGCGGAATCTTCACGGGGGGACGTCCCAGTTGCGAGACGACGGCGTAGGGTCCGGTCGTTGTGGGGTCCGGACGCGAGCCCTTCGGATACCCACGCATGATTCGGATTTGCCGCCCTCTGTTCGCGGGGTCGATATAGACGTCTCCTTCGCCGTTAGTAGCGGGTCTGCGCGTCCAGGTCTTGGGGATGCCGGCTCTCACGTCCTCAATCTTCATGCCTCGAAGCACTTCTGGGTCGAACAACTTGGGGTTGTCGACGTTTCGCATCGCAATTCGCGCCGCATTCGACGACAGCCGGCCGATGGCTCCGGTCTCGGTGCCGATCTCCTTGATCAGCCGGGCCCGCCCGACGATCGCCACGGACGCCTCGGCGAGCCGAGCACTCAGCACCACCCGCAGCCGGGTCGACACGGCCTCCGCTCGCTCCACGAGCCGGGCGACAGTGACGGCCAGTCCCCGTGCGATCCCGACGAACTTCTCGATCAGGGCGCCCACGCTGGCTGCGGTCTTTGCAACCCGCGCCGCCTCGACGGCCTGGGTCGGCGCCTCCGCTATCCCCAGCGTGAAGACCGAGAGCGCCGCGCCACTCGCCTCGATCGCGGCCGTCCACTCGACGAGGCTCGTCAACTCACCGATGACCTCGGAGTGCACCCGGTCGAGGTGGTGCGCGAACTCCTCGCAGGCATCGGCCAGCGCGGAGTGCACCCCCGCCAGCTCCGACAGGTGCGCCGACATCGCGTCGCACACCGTCCACATGTCGCCGGCCTCCGGCAGCCGGTCGGACACCGCCCGCGAAACCGCCTGTACGGCGTCGTCGGCTCCGTGCGCCAGCGCCGCCGCCGACCGCCGCCACGCCGAGGCGGCCGCCCGCAGCCGGTCCTGGTGGCCGTTCGGCCAGACGTAGCCGACGAGATTCGCGATCAACCCCCACCCGTGCGGCGCACCACCGGATCCACCGGCCGCCGGCGGCGGCGCGCACGAGGGCAGCATGAAGGACCCGATGCACGGCAACGTCGCCACCGATGCCGCGATCACCCGCCGCTCGGCCGCCGTCGACGCCGCGTCGGCCGCCTCGTAGTTGCGAGCCGTCTGCGCGAACATCCCCGCGAGAACGTCCACGCCATTGATGGCCTCAGCCGCCGCATTCACCGCCGCGGCGGCGGCCTGGTCGTACGACCGCGCCCACGCCGAGCCACCCGGATCGCTGCCCGCCATGCCCGCGCAGTCCTCGAGTGTGCTCCACAGCGCCCGCGTCTCCAGCTCGACCGGCTCGGCCACCCACAACCGCAGCAGCCGCGATGCCGCCACGAGGTCCAGCGTCTCCAGCTCGATCAACGACGCCGTCACAACGACCACATCCGCCGGTTCGTCGCGACCGCCGACGCGTAGTTCTCGTGCGCGGTCGCGGCGACGGCGTGCAGCGCCGCCAGCGCCTCCTGCACCTCGGCCGCGCCGCGCGACCACCGGTGGTGCGCGAGCGCCTGAGCGGCCGCGGCGCCGCCGGTCCACGTCACGTGCAGCCCGGCAACCTGTGCGTCCAGCTCGGCCCGCACCCGGCCCAGCTCGTCCCGCACCTGCCGCATGTTGACCACAAGATCGTCGAGCTGGGTCAGGTCGACCCGTAGCCGACTCACGCGATCTCCCGCGCCAGGCCGACCCGCACCGCCTCGGCCGTCGACGCGTACCCGGCCGCTGACGAGCCGAGCAGCGCGGCCAGCTCGTCGAGCGCGGCCAGCATCGCCGTCGCACCCTCCGCCCACTGCTCCCACCCGAGCCGGAACGCCGACGCCGCCGCCCCGTGCCAACCGGTGCCGAACAGCCGATGCCCCTCGGCCCGCACCCGCTCCACCGCCACCCGCGCCTGGGCCGCCGCCGCCACCGCAATCGCCTCGACACGCGCCAGATCAGCCGGCTCGACCACGTACCCACTCATCCCGCACCCCCCTCGGTGATCAAGAGACTAGGCAGATCCGGCCGACCCCGCGGGCGCCTGTGGACAACCACCCGCCGGCCGCTCAGTAGCCTGAGGACGTGATCGACCTCAAGGTGGTGCGCGACGACCCCGACCGCGTCCGCGCCTCGCAACGCACCCGCGGCGCCGACGAGGCGCTCGTCGATGTCCTGCTCGCCGCCGACGACGCCCGCCGGGCCGCCATCGCCCGAGCCGACTCGCTGCGCGCCGAGCAGAAGATACTCGGCCGCGAGGTCGCCAAGGCGGATCCGGAGCACCGGCACGCACTGCTCACCCGGGCCAAGCACCTGGCCGACGAGGTGAAGTCGGCCGAAGCCGACCAGTCCGAGGCCGAGGGCAACCTGCGTGAAGCCCACCTGGCGCTGCCCAACATCGTCGAGGACGGCGTGCCTGCCGGTGGTGAGGACGACTTCGTCACCCTCGAGACGGTCGGCACGCCGCCGCAGATCGACAACCCGCTCGACCACCTCGAGATCGGCAACGCGCTCAAGGCGATCGACACCGACCGCGGCGCAAAGGTCAGCGGCGCCCGGTTCTACTTCCTCACCGGCGTCGGTGCCCAGCTCGAGTTCGCGCTGACGAACCTCGCGATGGCGCAGGCCACCGAAGCCGGCTTCACGCCGATCATCGCGCCGGCGCTGGTTAAGCCGGAGATCATGCAGGGCACCGGCTTCCTCGGCGCCCACTCGGCCGAGGTCTACCGGCTGGCCGAGGACGACCTGTACCTCGTCGGCACCTCCGAGGTCGCGCTCGCCGGGTACCACTCGAACGAGATCCTCGACGCCGCGTCGCTGCCGCTGCGCTACGCCGGCTTCTCCAGCTGCTTCCGCCGCGAGGCCGGCAGCTACGGCAAGGACACCAAGGGCATCATCCGGGTCCACTGGTTCGACAAGGTCGAGATGTTCTCCTACGTCCCGGTCGAGCAGGCCCGCGAGGAACACCAGCGGCTGCTCGCGTGGGAGCGGGAGTTCCTCGACAAGCTCGAGCTCGCCTACCGCGTCATCGACGTCGCCGCCGGCGACCTCGGCAGCAGCGCCGCCCGCAAGTTCGACATCGAGGCCTGGTTCCCGTCCCAGGGGACGTACCGCGAGCTCACGTCGACCTCGAACTGCACGACCTTCCAGTCGCGCCGGCTGAACATCCGCACCCGCACCGATGCCGGTAACCAGCACGTCGCCACCCTCAACGGGACGCTCTGCGCGCTCAGCCGCACGATCGCCTGCCTGCTCGACCACCACCAGCAGCCGGACGGCTCGGTGTACGTCCCGCAGGCGCTGCGGCCGTACCTCGGCGGCCGCGAGGTGCTCACGCCGGCATGAGCGATGTGCCGGTCCGGCTGGTCGCCACCGATCTCGACGGGACGCTCCTGCGCAGCGACGGGACGGTGTCCGACCGCACCCGGGCCGCCCTGCACGCGGCCGCCGAGGCCGGCCTGCCGGTCGCGTTCGTGACCGGGCGACCGCCGCGCTGGCTGGACGTCCTGGTGGACCAGATCGGGCCCGTCGGCGTGGCGGTCGGCGCCAACGGGGCCGTGCTCTACGACATCGGCGCCGAGCAGATCCTCTCCGCCCACCTGCTCGAGAGCGCCCTGATGTTCGCCCTCGGCGCCGAGCTGCGGACGGCCTTCCCGCGCGTGCAGTTCGCGATCGAGTACGGCGAGGGGTTCGCGGCCGAGCCGGGCTACGTGCACGAGTGGGACATCAACCCGCCCTACGACCGCCGGGGTGAGCCGATCGCGCCGCCGAAGATCGGTTCGCTGGACGACATCACGGCCGAGCCGGCGGTGAAGATGCTCGCGAAGGACCGCGTCGCCGACGCCGATGCGTTCATGGCCGCGGCCGTCGCGCTGATCGGTGACCGCGCCACCGTCACGCACTCGTCGTCCTTCGGGCTGCTGGAGATCTCGGCGCCGGGCGTCACCAAGGCGAGCGGTCTCGCCGAACTCGCCGGCTCCTTCGGCGTCCGCGCCGACGAGGTGGTCGCGGTCGGCGACATGCCCAACGACCTGCCGATGCTCGCCTGGGCCGGCCGGTCCTACGCGGTTGCGAACGCGCACCCCGAGGTGCGCGCGATCGCCGACGCGACGATCGGCAGCAACGACGAGGACGCGGTGGCGCAGCTGATCGAGTCGCTGCTGCGCTATCGCTAACCGCCCAGCACCGACCGCAGCGCGGCGCGGGCGATCTTGCCGCTCGTCGTCTTCGGCAGCGCATCCAGGAAGAAGATCCGCCGCGGGTACTTGTACGGCGCCGTCTCGGCCCGGACGTAGGCCTGCAACTCGCCGACCAGCCCGGCCGACGCCTCCACACCGTCGCGCAGCACCACGGCCGCGGCCACCAGCTGCCCGCGGGTCTCGTCCGGCACCCCGAGTACCGCGCACTCACGCACCGCCGGATGCCCGAGCAGCGTCGACTCCACCTCGGCCGGCCCGATCCGGTACCCCGCGCTGAGGATCACATCATCGGCCCGGGCCTCGAAGAACAGCCAGCCGTCCGCGTCCTGCCGCACCTGGTCACCGGTGCGCCACATACCTTCGGGTACGGATTCACTGTCATAGCCGAGGAAGAACGTGGGGACGGTTCGCGGGTCGACCACCAGCTCGCCGTCGACGACGGCCGCGCGGATCCCCGGCAGCGGCCGCCCCATCGACCCCGGCGGCGCCGTCTCCCCCGGGCGCACGCCGGTCACCTGGCCGGTCTCCGTCTGCCCGTACCCGTCGGCGATCTCCAGGCCCGTCTGCACCTTCCACGCCTCGAACGCCGGCACCCCCAGCGCTTCCCCGGCCGTGATCGCCCGGCGCAGCGAAGGGAGCGCCCCGATCGGCCCGGCCCCGGCGATCAGCCGGTACTCGGTCGGCGCCATGCAGAGCACGTTCACGCCCTCGGTCCGGATCGTCGCCAGCCGCCGGGCCGGATCGAACCGCTCGTCCTGCAGCAGCGCCGCGGCCCCGCACAGCCAAGGGGCGATGAAGGAGTTGCGGGCCGACTTCGACCAGCCAGGCGCCGCCGTCGACCACACGAGCTCGCCCGGCCGCGCGGCCATCCACTCGCCGGCCTGCAGCACCTGCCCGCGGACGTAGCGCTGTCCGTGGGTCACCATCTTCGGCGGCCCGCTCGTCCCCGACGTGAACAGGACGAACGCCGGGTCGACGTCATCGAGCTCGGCGAAGTCGGGGGGCGGTTGCGGCGCGCGCAACGACACGTCCGGCACGTAGGCGACCGGGCAGTCGAGTGACACCCGGTCGACCACGTCCCGGTTGCGGCGATCGGCGACGACCAAGGCGGGCATTGCGCGCCGCTCCCGCAGGTCGACGTCCTTGGGCCGCAGTTGCTCGCTGCACGGGAGCATGGCCGCGCCGATCCGCAGGCAGGCCAGCATGGTCAGCGCGTAGTCGAGCGTGTTGCCGACGAGGGTCAGCACGACCGATCCGCGGCGCACGCCCCGGTCGGCCAGCGCCGCCGCCACGTAACCGGAGAGGTCGGCCAGTTCGCCGAACGTCCACGCCGACTCGCGGCGGCCGTCGACGTGCGTGACGAGGGCCAGGTCGTCGCGCGGGCGCGCGGCAACGACGTCGCGGACGAAGTTCAACTCGCCTGGACGTTGATGTTGGTCGTGATGAACTGGCAGGTGCCGGGCTTGGTCATGACCGGGTCGGGGACAGGGCCGGCCGGCGTCGGCTGCATCGCCGGGGCCGACACCGCGAACGATGCCTGGAAGGTCGCGCCCTTGAGCAGCATCGGCTTGCCCTGGATGGTCTTGATGGACAGGTTGTTCGGCGCCAGGATGATCGACAGCGTCCCCATGCCCGGCGTCACGAACGGCGGCGAGGTGTAGGGCATCGGGGCCATCAGCGACGGCGGCAGCTCGTCGCCCTGCAGGCACACCGGCACACCGCCGATCATCACGGTGGTTCCGGTGCCGATGAGGGGGATCGGTGCCGTGAGTTGCGGCACGATCGCCGGCGGCGTGATCGTTATCTGGATCATGTCGTTGGTCTTGATGACGAAGTCGCCCACGCCGCCCTCCTTCCGCGACCGCATCCTAAGCAAGCCGGCCGCCGCGACGGGAGTCCGGCCGGGCAGATCTGCCCCTACAGGTACTGGCCGGTGCCCCGGCCGCCGTGCTCCTCCTCGTCCCCGCTGCTCGGCGTCAGGCGCACGCCCGGCGGCATGATCATCTGCCCGCCCGGTCCCACGATCACGGCCTGACCGCCGTCGTGGCTGCCGGGCGGCAGGGCCCGCCGGCGCAACTCCTCGAGCTGGGCCCGGGCCGCCATCTGCTGGGCCATGATCGCGGTCTGGATGCCGTGGAAGAGCCCCTCCAACCAGCCGACGAGCTGGGCCTGGGCGATGCGCAGCTCGGCCTCGGACGGCACCTCGCCGCCGAACGGGATCGTCAGCCGCTCGAGCTCGTCGCGCAGCTCCGGTGCGAGGCCCTCCTCGAGCTCCCGGATCGACGACTCGTGGATCTCGCGCAGCCGGGCCCGCCCGGCCTCGTCCAGCGGCGCCGCCCGCACCTCCTCGAGCAGCTGCTTGATCATGGTGCCGATCCGCATGACCTTCGCCGGCTGCTCGACCTGCGCGGCGAGCGAGTCGTCGTCCTCCTCCTCGCGCGAGGCGACCTCGGTCGCCTCGCGCGAGGAGACCTCGGTCGCCTCGCCGGCCTCACGCGGCTCCACGGGTTCGTCGCTGTGCTCCGTCACGCCCTCCAGTGTGCCCGTCCGCCGGTTGCCGGGGTCAGCCGCGGTCGCCACCTGCGATCACCAGGTGCAGGCCCGGACGATCAGGGCGACCACGGCGGCGCCGTACGCGACGTACTTCGTCCGCGAGACCCAGGCCAGCCGGCGCAGGCCGGCCGCGGTGGGCGCTCCGGCCAGCGCTCGCAGGAGCAGCACGTCCTCGGCTCCGTCGACCGCGGCCGCCCCGGCGGCGAATCCCCACCAGTCGCCGAGCAGCGGCCCCCACACTCCGGCGACCATCGCGATGAAGGCCGCGTCCAGCACCAGGCCCCGGCGGGCCGCCGTCGCACCGCCCGACGCGGTCACGAGGCCGGCGAAGCGCGCCGGCGAGCCCGCGACGGCGAGCCGGGGCTGGGTCCGCACGGCCGCCGAGGCACGGGAGGCCGCGACGAGGTAGGCCACCGGCACGAAGGCCGTCAACAGCCAGAGCCGGGTCATTCGTCCCTCCAGCGCCGCCGGTTTCGGTGGACTATGGACGCACTTCGGCGCGAGGACAAGGCCGCGACGCCGGCCGCTGGTCCTGGAAGGGATACGAGATGGTCGTGCAGAACTACGAGTCGGGCGGTCTCCGCATCGAATTGCCGACCGGTTACTCGGTCGTCCGGACGCGGGGCGGGCGGGGCGGCGGGCGGACGAAGCTGCCGGACGGCGCGGTACCGGTCGCCCCGCCGAGCACGCCGGCCGATCCGGTGCCGGCCCTGCTGCAGCAGGACTTCGAACTCGTCGGCACGACGCAGCCCATCGCGGCCGACGCCACTGCGCTGCGTGGCGTCCGCGCACCCAGGGTCCGGGTCTCCGTGGCCGCGGACGAGAGCGCGTTGATGCTCGTCGAGCGCGACGGCCTCCTCACCTGGCACGCGCCGAGCAAGGTGGGTCGCCCGGTGCCTCCCGACCCGGCCACCCGGTCGCCGCTGCGCCGCGCCGTCGCCACCCGCGAGGTCACCTTCGACGTCCCGCTCGCGACCACCCGGGCGACAGCGGCCGACCGTGGGTTGATCGAGAAGGCCGGCCGGGCGATCGCCAAGGTGACGGTCCTGAAGTTCGTGGCGCGCGTGATCACCGAGCACGTCGTCGAGCACCTCGAGGCGCACATCGAGACCCGCCTGGTGCGCATCGCCGATCCCGACCCCACGACCTGGCAGGCGCTCACGCCGCCCGCGCTCGGGGCGAGGGCGCCCCGCGTCCTGCTCTTCGTCCACGGCACCTTCTCCAGCACGGTCGGCGGGTTCGGCGCGCTCGGCGGCCAGGACGCCGGCAAGGCGTTGCTCAAGGACGCGCTGGCGGCCTACGACATCGTGCTCGGCTACGACCACCGGACGCTCAGCGTCGACCCGGAACAGAACGCCATCGACCTGCTCGCCCGGCTGCGCGCGATCGACTGGCCGGAGCCGCCGGTGATCGACGTCGTCACGCACAGCCGCGGCGCGCTCGTCGCCCGCAGCCTCATCGAGCAGGTGCTCCCCGGCGCGAACTGGCCGGCCGAGATCGGCAAGATCGTCTTCGTGGCCGGCCCGAACGCCGGCACGCAGCTCGCCAACTACGAGAACTGGCCCAAGCTGCTCGACCTGTACACGAACCTGGCCGCGGCCGCCGCGAAGCTGATCCCCGAGCGCATCGCCGCGACGATCCTCAGCGGCGCGATCAAGGGGCTGGGCGCGCTCGCGAAGGCGATCCTGCACTACTCGCTCACCGAGGACGGCGTCCCCGGCGTCACCGCGATGAACCCGACGAGCAAGTACATCGGCGAGCTGAACGGGAACCAGGCCGGGCAACCCGCCGCCGGCACGACGCCCTGGTACGTCGTCGAGTCGAACTTCGAGCCCAACCTGCACGGCCCGGACGCGCCGAGCATCCCCGCCCGGGTGCGGGACTGGATCGTCGACCACCTCGCCGATTCGCTGATGGCCGAGCCGAACGACCTCGTCGTCAACACGGCGTCCATGGCCGCGATCGACAGCCCGATCGGCGCGGTGAGCGGGTTCGTCCGCGACCGGTTCGACTTCGCCCCGGACGATGCCGTGTTCCACACGATCTACTTCCAGCAGGCGAGGACGGCCACCTATCTGCAGGGCGTCCTGCTCGGCGCCCGCCAGGCGGCCGCGCCGAGCCCGAAGCGCGGGCCGACCCCGACGCCCGCACAGCGGGTCCATCTCGGCGTCGACCTCGACCTGGATCTCGCGCACTTCCCGCACGAGTCGATGCTGCGACGGACGATCCTCGGCGCCGGCTTCCCGCGCAGCGGCGTGCTGTGGCCGGCGGCGCCGCCCCTGCCGACGGCCGTGCTCGAGAGCCGGGCCCGGGCGGCCCGTCCGCCGGCGAGGAAGAGGTCGAAGCCCAGGGCGAAGGCGAAGCGGGCGGTGGCCGCCCCGCCGGTCACCGCCTACTTCCGGGCCGCGATGACCGACCGCGCCGTCGTCGGCAAGCTGACCCCGCTGACCTGCACCATCGGGCGAACCCCATTCGGCCCACTCGCCGCCGGTCAGGCCGCCGACGACGGTGCCGCCGGCGTCGACGCCCAGCGCAAGATCACCGTGCAGGTGATCGCGAAGACGAACGTCGAGGTCGTCGGCCCGGACCGGGTCGACGTCGACTTCCCGGCCGGCAACCTCCCGCTCGAGCTGTTCTTCGACGTCCGGCCCCTCGTCGCCGGCGAGGGCGAGCTGCACGTCGTCGCCCGGCAGGGGCCCGTCCCGCTCGTCACCCTCGTGCTGAAGCCGACCTTCGCGGCCCGGGCTACGAAGTCGGCGGTGGGCAACGTCGGCGCGAGTGCCGAATCGGTGCCGAGCCAGGCCCGCCCGACGTGCGTCAAGCAGTGGCTACGGATCACGGAACGCACGGTCGGCACCGACACCGTCTACGACTTCGATCTGCAGGCCGACGACCTCAAGCTGCTCTGCACGGCCACCTCCGAGCCGCTGACCGGCGGCCGGCAGAAGTACGTCGACGCGCTCTACGAGCGGATCGAGAGCCGCTGGATCTCCACTGACGCGGACATCGCCGCGTTCAGCCGCGAACTGCGGGCCCTCGGCGGCGAACTCTGGGACGAGCTGATCCCGCCCGAACTCGGCAAGCAGCTGTGGAAGCACCGCAAGAAGCTCACCAACGTCCTCATCCTCTCCGACGAGCCGTTCATCCCCTGGGAGCTCGTCCACCTCAAGAACGGCCCGCGGCTGCCGGCCGAGAGCTGGTTCCTGGCCCGGCTCGGGGCCATGCGTTGGCTGCAGGGCAGCTACCCGCCGGACGTCCTCACCCACGAGCGGGCGCGCCTCATCGCCCCGGACTACCCCGACGAGTCCGGCCTGCGGCTCGCCGCGATCGCCGACGAGGCGGCGTTCGTCCGGCGCCAACTCGGGGCCACCGACTTGACCGCCGAGTCCAATGCCGTGCTCAAGGCGCTTGGCAAGGGCGGCTCGGTCGACCTGCTGCACTTCGCCGGGCACGGCGAGGCGGACGAGACCTCGGCCCGGATCCTGCTCACCGGGCGCATGGAGGACACGGCAGACGGTCGGGTGTACGTCGCCGATTCACTGCGGGACACGACTGTCGGGCAGGAGGCCAACCTGCAGGGCAAGGACGGGCGGCGGGCGATGGTGGTGCTCAACGCCTGCCAGGCCGGGCGGCTCACGCCGAAACTCACGCACGTCGGCGGGTTCGCGCACGCCTTCATCCAGGCCGGGGCCGGCGCCTTCATCAGCAGTCTCTGGTCGGTCGGTGACGAGCCGGCCAGCGCGTTCGTCCAGGCGCTCTACCGGCGCCTGACGAAGGGCGACACCCTCGCCGAGGCGACGATCGCCGCCCGGGCCGCGGCGCACGGTGACGCCGGTGACGCGACGTGGCTCGCCTACGTGGTCTACGGCGACCCGTGCGCGCGGTTCGGGTGACGCCCGGCTTCAGCGTGCGCGCATCAGCACCTTGCCGATGTGCTCGCTGGACTCGACGAGCCGGTGCGCCTCGGTCGCATCGTCGAGGGTGAGGACGCGGTCGATGACCGGCCGGACCGTCCCCGCCTCGATCAACGGCCAGACGTTGGCCTGGGTCTCGGCGACGATCTCGGCCTTCTGCGCCGCCGGGCGGCCGCGCAGGCCGGCGGCGTGGACGGTGCCGCGCTTCGTCAGCAGGGCACCCAGGTCGAGCTCGCCGTTGCGCCCGCCCTGCAGCCCGAGCACGATCAGCCGCCCGCCGATGGCCAGTGCTGTCAGGTTGCGCGGAAGGTACGTCGCGCCCATGTTGTCGAGGATGACGTCGACCCCGCCGCCGCCGGTCTCCTTCGCGATCCGGTCCTCGAAGTCCTCCTCGCGGTAGTTGACGGCGACGTCGGCGCCGAGATCACGGCAGACCTGCACCTTGCGCGGCGTGCCCGCGGTCGCGAACACCCGCGCGCCGCGGCCGTGGGCGAGCTGGATGGCCATCGTCCCGATGCCGCTCGTGCCGCCGTGGACGAGGAAGCGCTCACCCGGTTGCAGGCGGCCGGCGAGCGGGCCGAACACCATCGACCAGACCGTGCAGGCGACCTCGGGCAGGCTGGCCGCATCGACGAGCGAGACCCCGCGCGGGACCGAGAGCAGCTGCCCGACCGGGACGGCGACCTTCTCCGCGTACCCGCCGCCGGCAAGCAGCGCGCAGACCTCGTCGCCGACGTTCCAGCCGGCGACCCCGTCGCCGACCGCGCTGATCGTGCCGGAGCACTCCATGCCGAGGTACTCGGACGCGCCCGGCGGCGGCGGGTAGTTGCCCTGCCGTTGCAGCACGTCGGCCCGGTTCACCCCGCAGGCGGCGACGTCGACGACGACCTCGTCGGCCCGCGGCTGCGGATCGGGGACCTCCTGAACCTCGAGCACCTCGGGGCCGCCGGGCTCCCGGATCACCACTGCACGCATGACTCCGACCGTAGCGTCCCGCGTTGAGTGGTCAGTTGCGCCCTGAGTGGCCGGTTGCAACTGACCACTCACGTCACAACTGACCACTCAAGTCGAGTCTGGGATCCCAGACTGCGCATCCGGCCCTTGGAGTCCGGCCGGAGGGACGGGCAGAGTTCGCAGGCATGGAGCGCATCGCGGTCGGAGTAGGGCCCGTCACCGAGGCCGAACTGGTTGCCGTCGCCCGGCACGGCGCCGGCGTCGAGCTGGCCCCGGACGCGCAGGCGGCCATGGCGGCGTCGCGCGGCGTCGTCGAGGGCCTCGCCGGCGACGTCGCGCCGCACTACGGCATCTCGACCGGTTTCGGCGCCCTGGCGACCAAACACATCGCCCTCGAGCAGCGGGCCCAGCTGCAGCGCTCGCTGATCCGTTCGCACGCCGCCGGCAGCGGCCCCGAGGTCGAGCGCGAGGTCGTTCGGGCGATGATGCTGCTGCGCCTTTCGACGCTGGCCACCGGGCGTACGGGCGTCCGGCCGGTCACCGCCGCCGCCCTCGCGGCCCTGCTCGATTCCGGCATCACCCCGGTGGTCCACGAGTACGGCTCGCTCGGCTGCTCGGGCGACCTCGCGCCGCTGGCCCACGTCGCGCTCGCCCTGATGGGGGAGGGGACGGTCCGGGACGCGGCCGGAGCGGCGCACCCCGCGGCCGAGGCGCTTGCCCGGGCCGGCCTCGAGCCGGTCGTCCTCACCGAGAAGGAGGGGCTGGCCCTCATCAACGGCACCGACGGCATGCTCGGCCAGCTGCTGCTCGCCTGCACCGACCTCGACCTGCTGCTGCGGACGGCCGACCTCACCGCCGCGATGAGCGTCGAGGCCATGCTCGGCACCGCGGCCGTCTTCGCCGCCGACCTGCAGGCGCTCCGCCCGCAACCGGGGCAGGCGGTCGCCGCCGCAAACATGAGAGCACTGCTCTCGGATTCGCCGATCGTCGCCAGCCATGCCGGCCCCGACTGCGTGTACGTCCAGGACGCCTACTCCATGCGGTGCGCCCCGCAGGTTGCCGGCGCGGCACGGGACACCCTCGCCCACGCGCGGCAGGTGGCCGGCTACGAGCTCGCCTCCGCCGTCGACAACCCGGTCGTCACCCTCGACGGCCGGGTGGAGTCGAACGGCAACTTCCACGGCGCACCGGTCGCCTACGTCCTGGACTTCCTGGCGATCCCGGCCGCCGACGTGGCTTCGATGAGCGAGCGGCGGACGGACCGGATGCTCGACGTATCGCGGTCGCGCGGCCTGCCGCCGTTCCTCGCCGCCGACCCCGGCGTCGATTCCGGCCACATGATCGCCCAGTACACGCAGGCGGCGCTCGTGTCGGAGCTGAAGCGCCTGGCGGTGCCGGCGAGCGTCGACTCGATCCCGTCCAGCGCGATGCAGGAGGATCACGTCTCCCTGGGCTGGTCGGCGGCCCGCAAGCTGCGCCGGTCGGTGGACGCGCTCGCCCGGGTGCTGGCGATCGAGCTGCTCACCGCGGCCCGCGCGCTCGACCTCCGGGCGCCGCTGCCGCCCGGTCCGGCCACCGGCGCTGTCGTCGCCGCCCTGCGCGAGCGGGTCGCCGGGCCGGGGCCCGACCGCCACCTGGCGCCGGAGATCGAGGCCGGCGTCGAATTCGTCCGCAGTGGTGCCGCCGTGCAGGCCGCCGAGTCAGTCCTCGCCCGGCCGCTGCAGTAGCGCGGCGACCAGCGGCAGCAGGTCGCGGTCGATCGGCAGCCAGCCGACGGCGTCCAGCTCGCCGACGGCCAGCCAGCGGACGGCGTCGTGGTCGGCGCCGGGGACCGGCTCGCCGGTGACCAGCGTCGCGGCGTGCAGGACGAGCCGGATCCGGCCGTCCGTCGCCGCGCCGAGCCGCGCGCCCACCCGCACGGACACCCGGAGCTCCTCGTCCAGCTCGCGCATCAGCGCGGCCGGTTCCGTCTCGCCGGCCGCGACCTTCCCGCCGGGGAACTCCCAACCGCCGGCGAGGTCGGCCGGCCGTGACCGGCGCGCGGCGAGCACCTGCCCGTCCCGGACGACGGCCGCCGCGACGACGTCCAGCAGGGTCATACGGCCATGCTCCCGGACGCGTCGGGGCCCGCTGCGCGCAGTGCCTCGAGGTCGCCCTTGCCACGGTTACGGCTTGACGGCCTCCATGTAGAGCGTCTCCGCCCGGCGCCGCTCGGTGTCCGGCGCGACCGCGAGGCCGCTGTCGCCGAACGACTTCTGCACCGGATCCGGGAACCCGCTCGCCCGGAAGAGCAGGGCCAGGGTGTCGGTGTCGTACATCGTGGTGTGCCGGTGCCAGTAGAAGAGTTCCTGGACCGCGAGCAGCCGGGTCGGTCGACCGGGGTGCAGCTCCTCCAGGTACGCGCCGTCCGAGGCGTAGGACCTGATCAGCTCACCGGCGTCGGGCACGCCCACCCGCAGGATCCCTCCGCTGCGCAGCACCCGGAAGCACTCGGCCAGGAAGCCGGCGCCGGCCCGCAGGGGAATGTGCTCGAGCAGGTGCTCATGGAAGATCGCCTCGACACTGCCGTCGGGGAAGGGGATGCCGCGGGCGAGGTCCCACGCCAGGTCGACCGGATCGCCGACGAGGTCGACGTTGACCCAGCCGTCCTTGTGCTCGCCGCCGCAGCCCAGGTGCAGCCGGATCGGCTGGCCGCCGGCGACGATCGCGTCAGCCTTGCGCCGCTCGCGGATCGCCAGCGCATCGGTGATCAGCATCCGGGCCGTCCCCCGGAACTTCACGGGCACGGCGTGCTTGGTCAGCAGCCGCAGCTTCGAGTCCGTGGACTTGCTCGCCCGTAACCGCACCTGGGTCTCGTCGACGTTCTGGAAGTAGTCCTCCAGCGCGGCCCGATCGCTGTTCATGCGACGACCTTACGGGCCGAAGCACGATCGAGGCAGGGTTGGCGGCGCCCGGGCGCTGTGGTGGGATCACGCCATGCAACTGGCGTACACCGAAGAGGCCAACCGGCTTCTCGGGACGAATCCGTTGGCCTTGCTGATCGGCATGCTGCTCGACCAGCAGATCCCGATGGAGAAGGCGTTCACGTCGCCGGAGGTCCTGCGCGAGCGCCTCGGCGGCCGCCTGGACGCGGCGACGATCGCGAACACCGATCCGGACACGCTCGAGGAGATCTTCCGCCGGCCGCCGGCGTTGCACCGGTTCCCGGCCGCGATGGCGAAGCGCGTCCAGGCCCTCGCCCGGCAGCTCGTGGACGAGTACGGCGGCCGGGCGGACGCGGTCTGGGCCGACGCCGCGACCGGCGCGGAGCTGAAGCGGCGGGTGGCCGGGCTGCCCGGCTTCGGTGAGCAGAAGGCCAAGATCTTCACCGCCCTGCTCGGCAAGCAGTACGGCGTCCGCCCCGACGGCTGGCGCGAGGCGGCCGGCGACTACGGCACCGAGGGTTCGCTGCGCTCGGTGGCCGACGTCGTCGACGCCGCGTCCCTGAAGCAGGTCCGCGCGTTCAAGCAGCAGCTGAAGGCCGCCGCGAAGGCGACCTGATCACACGCCGGCGAACGCGGCCGCCCGCAGCGTCTCCACCTCGCCGCCGAGCTGGTCGACCAGCGCGTCCGGCACCGTCGCGCCGCAGCGGCGCAGCCAGTTGGCGACCATCCGGTGGCCGCCCTGGGTCAGCACCGACTCCGGGTGGAACTGCACCCCGTCGATCGGCAGTGTCGCGTGCCGCAGCGCCATCACGATGCCCGACCTCGTCCGGCCGGTCACGACGATCTCGTCCGGCAGCTCGTCCGCGGAGACGGCCAGCGAGTGGTAGCGGGTCGCGATGAACGGCGACGGCAGGCCGGTCAGCACCCCGGACCCGTCGTGGACACCTCGCTGGTCTTGCCGTGCAGCAGCTCCGGGCTCGCACGATCGGGGCGCCGAAGACCGCGCCGATCGCCTGGTGGCCGAGGCAGACGCCGAACAGCGGCAGCTCCCGCTCGACGCAGGCGCTGACGAGGTCCATCGACACCCCGGCGGCCTGCGGCGTGCCGGGCCCGGGCGAGATCAGGACGCCGTCGACCCCGAGCTCGTCGAGCTCGGGCGACGTCCAGCGCGTCGTTGCGGTGCACGACGACGTCGGCGCCGAGCTGCCCCAGGTACTGGACGAGGTTGTAGACGAAGCTGTCGTAGTTGTCGAGGACGAGGACTCGCGGGCTCATTTGTTCCCCGGGACGGTCACGCGGTTGATCGGCAGGTGCGGCTCGATCCACGGGAACACGACGAACAGCAGCATCAGCGACACCGCGGCGACGAGCACCAGCGCCTGGACGAACTTGATCGCGACCGGGCCGGGCAGGTGACGCCAGATCCACACGTACATCAGGCCTTCACCTCGCTGTAGAGCTCGAGAATCGATTGCGGCATCTTGAGGTCCGGGTTGGCCAGCTTCGTCTGCAGCTTCGAGTAGACGATCATCCGGTGCGACGCCGTGAACTTCGGGTGGCAGGTCGTCATCGTCATCAACCGCTCGCTGGGCGTGGCCCCGGGGTTGTCCGGCACCGGCAGCAGTACCCGCCCGGCCGAGGGGTCGACGATCTCGCGGCCCGGCAGCGAGATCTTGCCGTCGGTCGTGACGTTCTCGCGGACCGTCTCCGGGTTGCGGCCGGCCGGCGAGCCGAGCACCCGGTAGACGTACCAGTAGGACTTGGTCTCGACGATCACCGCGTCGCCCGAGCGGAGCTTGTCGATGTTGAGGAACGGCTCGCCCTTGCCGACCCGGTGACCGGCGACCGCGAAGTTGCCGATCTGCCCGGGCAGCGCGGTGTCCTTGTAGTGCGCCGGGCCCTTCTCCAGCTCGGCGTCATTGGGGACGGCGCTGCCCTGGACGATCGTGAAGTGGTAATCCCGGCCGAGGCGGGGGATGTAGAGCACGCCGATGCCGGTGCCGACCGGGATCGTCGGGTCGGTGCTGCCCGGCAGCGGGAGGAGCGGGTCCTGCCCGTTCGCCCACTCGTGCTTCAGCGCGTTGGTGACCTTCGTCTGCTCCCGGTGGGCGAAGATGTTGGTGATCCACACCTCGTACACGACGAAGAGCAGCACGACGAGGCCGAGCGTGATCAGCGTTTGGCCGATGCCGCGCAGGACGAAGCGCACCCTGTCGCCGCCGGTCATCGGCTCCCGCTCCGGCGGCGGCGCCGGCGGCGGATCCCCCACCACTGTGTCTGTCATCCGTCCTCACTTCACTGCGCGCGCGTAGCTGAGGGCGACCGGGCCGCGATATGCGGGCACCTGGATGTCGCCCTGGACGTCGACGGTGTAGCCGAGGCCGTAGTAGCTGGCCGCCTCGCGGAACAGCTTGACCCCTGGTGACGACTCCAGTCTCTTGAGCATTGTCGCTGACGGCCCGATGGCCGCAACCCGGAACGGGGGTGAGTACACCTCACCGTTCAGTAAGAGTGTGTTGCCCACGCACCGGACGGCCGAAGTCGCGATCACCCGCTGACCGTGGATCGACATGGCCTCCGCCCCGCCCGTCCACAGCGCGTTCACGACCGCCTGCAGGTCCGACTGGTGCACGACGAGGATGTTCGGGTCCACCTTGCCTCCCGGCGGCTGGCCCGGCGCGTCGTCCAGGATCACCTCGACCCCCGGGCCGTGCAGGGCCGTCAGGCCGGCCGGTGCGCGCAGCGGCGTCACCCGCTGCTGCGCCCGGGCCACGGCCGAGTCGGCCCCCCCGGCCTGGCGGGCGGCCCGGTCGACCGCGGCCTGCAGCCGCTGAACCTGCCGGTCGTCGTCCTGGACCCTGCGCTCGGCGGCCCGGACGGTGTCGGCGAGCGTGGCGATCGACGGCGCCCGCAGGTCCTTGCCGCCGGAGTCGTGCGCGCTGGCCGCGAACAGCAGCCCAGCCGCGAGGCAGACGACCGGGACGAGGGTTCGCCAGCGCCGGCGCGCGCTCGCCTCGTCGGGCACCGGCACCACCTCTCGACCCGGCCTTCCCAGCCGCCTTCCGGGCTCCGGCGTCTACGCTAACCGGTGACGTCCACCGCGCCGGGCCAGCCGTCCGGCTCGGCGATCCGGCAGCCCAGGAACAACGGAGAGCGCTCGTGCCCAAGTCCAAGGTCCGCAAGAAGCCCGACGCCCCGGTGCGCTCGGCCACGCCGACCAGCCGCGCCCTTGCGCCCAGCCCGAGCTGGTACCCGATCGTCATGGGGACCGTGCTGCTGCTCGGCCTGGCCTACATGGTCGTGTACTACCTGACCTCGAGCGGCACGTCCCCGCACATCCCGATCATGGCCAGCCTGCACGCGTGGAACTTCGCGGTGGGCTTCGGGGTCATGCTGCTCGGCCTGGTGATGGCCGTCCGGTGGCGCTGAACCGGACTTCCACAGGGTTTTCCACGCCTGTGATTACACGGCTGTAGTTCGTCCCCAGCTGGGGAAAACCCTGTGGACATCCCGCCGCCCCGCCGCCCCCGCCCGGGCCCGCGTCCCGGGCCGCGACCCCCACGCCCGGACCCGCCCCACCCGTCGGCCGCCGAGCAGCGGCCGGAAGCCCGGTTCGTCCCCGACCGCCGCTATACCGCGGCGGCGGCGGGCGGTGCGGCCGGTGCGCTGATCGCGGTCCTCATCACCGGCGACGTCGGGGGACGCCTGCTCGCCGGGTTCGCCGCCGCCCTGCTGCTCGCCTACGTCGTCACCGACCTGGTGTTCAGCCCGCGGGTCGTGGCCTCGGCCGCCGGCGTCGTGATCAAGTCGCCGCTGCTGCGGACCCGGCTCACCTGGGCCGAGATCGAGGACGTCCGCCCGGACACCCGGCTGCGGTTCGGGCTGCGCGCCACCACGCTCGAGATCGACGCCGGCTCGACGCTGGCCGTGCTGAGCCGCCGCGCGATCGGCGCCGACCCCCTGTGGGCGGCCGACCTCATCCTGGCCTTCCGGCCGCCGGCGATCTAGGAGGCGCTCACCACGTCGCGGTGCGGATCCCGACCACGACCAGGATGACCACGAGCAACCCGGTCAGCCCGAGCACCTGCGTCAGCGTCGACAGCCGGGTCCGCTGGGCCGGCCACCCGCCGATGGCCAGGCCGACCAGCAGGCCGGTGACGAACCCGCCGATGTGCCCCAGCTTCGAGATGCCGTGGACGGAGAACGTCAGCACGAAGTTGATCGCGACGATGCCGACGAGCCACTGCAGGTCGAGGCCGAGCCGGCGGAAGAGGACGATGCAGGCCCCGAAGAGGCCGAAGATCGCCCCGGACGCGCCGACCGTCACCTGCAGTGGCGGGCCGAACGCGTAGATGGCAGCTCCGCCGCCGAGGGCCGAAAGCAGGTACAGCGAGACGAAGCGCCACCGCCCGAGCACCGATTCCACCGCCGGGCCGACGAAGACGAGCGCGAGCATGTTCGACGCGATGTGCAGCAGGCTCACGTGCAAGAACGCGGAGGTGACCAGCCGAGAGAACTCGTCGTGGTCGTGCACTGCTTGGGGGAACAGCTGCCAGTCGAAGAACAGCCCCTTGCCCGCTGAGGCTCCCGCCCCCGGATCCCTGAGCGACGCGCCCGACGCGGTCCCGGTCAGTACGTACACCGCGACGTTGAGCACGAGCAGGGCCAGCGTCGCGTACGGCGGCGACTCCATGATCCGGGCGCCGACGCTGGTACGGGGCGCGCGGACGGTCCGCGCGCCCTGCTGCACGTCGTCCGGGCAGTGGAACCCGACCGAGGCCGGGCGCATGCAGTCCGGGCAGATCGGCCGGTCGCAGCGGGTACAGCGGATCAACGCCTCCCGGTTCGGGTGGCGGTAACAGTGCGCGACGACCTCGCCCGGCGGTTGCGTCATGGCGTCAGGCAGCGGGCTCCACGGTCACCGAGTTGATGGTGATCGGCTGCAGCGGCTTGTCACCGCGGTCGGTCTTGGTCGCCGCGATCGCGTCGACGACCGCGCGGCTCTCGGCGTCGGCGACCTCACCGAAGATCGTGTGCCGCCGGTTGAGGTGCGGGGTGCGGCCGACGGTGATGAAGAACTGCGAGCCGTTGGTGTTCGGGCCGGAGTTGGCCATGGCCAGCAGGTACGGCCGGTCGAAGGAGAGCTCGGGGTGGAACTCGTCGGCGAACTTGTAGCCCGGGCCGCCGTAGCCCTCACCGAGCGGGTCGCCGCCCTGGATCATGAAGCCGGCGATGACCCGGTGGAAGATCGTGCCGTCGTAGAGCGGGTCGTTGGTCTTCTGCCCGGTGCCCGGGTGCTTCCACTCGACGCCGCCGGTCGCGAGGTCGACGAAGTTCTTCACCGTCTTGGGGGCGTGGTTGCCGAAGAGCTCGACGCGGATGTCACCCGCGGACGTGTGCAGGGTGGCGATCTGCGTTGCGGACATACGGACGACTCCTGCGGTCGGGGAACGGGGCGTCCATCCTCCCATGCAGCTGCGAGCTCAGAACTTCGCGGCGATCGCCCGGGCGATGTAGACGGCATTGCGCGAAGTGTCGGCCCGCTGCGTGTAGACGCCGACGAGCACCCGGCCCTTCGCGAAGACGAAGGCCCAGTCCCGCCGGCCGTCGGGGCCGAAGTACTTTGTCTGGAAGCTGATGCCGGTGATCCCGGCGGTGAAGTCCTTCTCGGTGATCTGGCTGCGCCCGGCCTCGGCCGTCAGCACCATCGCGTTGAAGGCCTCGGTGGCGGTCGCGAACCGCTGTGGCCGGATGTCGGCCACCGCCTCGTAGGGCGGGGCGTAGAAGTAGAAGCGGCAGCCGACCGGCGAGTAGTCGGTCAGCACCGTCGTGCGGTAGATGCGGTCGCCCTCGAGGTCGGCCATGTTCACCCCGCCGCCGGCGTCCTGGTTCAGCCCGGTGTGCAGGTACGGGCAGCGCTGCTCCTTCTCCCCGCGGCGCGCCTTCGCCCCCGGCGGGAGGGGATGGACGGTGGCGGCCGGCGCCGGCGTGAACGAGCGGGTCGGGTCGGGCGTCCGGGTGCCGACCACCGTCCGGGTCACCGTCGATTCGCGCGGGGCCGGCGGTCCCGACGACGTGCACCCCGCAACCAGCGCGAGCGCAGCGAGCGCTCCCAGCACCCCGACCCCGCGACTTCGGCCCCGCTGCGCACACTGCATACCCCTCTCAACGTGCCTAGGGGGGTCAAAGTCGCGGTTCACCGCGGACGGTCGACAGCGACCCGCGCCGCGAGGTCGGGCAACGCGTCGTCGATCGGCGCCAGCTCCACCGCGTCGCCCCGCCGGGAATAGGCCCGGCGCAGCAGGTCGTCGGCGAAGCGGGGGCTCTTGGCCAGCACCGGGCCGTGCAGGTAGGTGCCGATCACGTTGTCGCGGACCGCACCCTCCGTCCCGTCCTTGCCGTTGTTGCCGCGGCCGTGCTGCGTCGTGCCGAGGGGACGGACGCCGGCGCCGAGCGTGGTGAGCCCGCTGTGGTTCTCGTAGCCGACGAGCCGGCCGGCGTCCGGGGTGTCGACGAAGTTGTTGCCGATCAGGCGCACCGGCTGGCCCTGCGTGGTCACGTCCAGCACGCCGACGCCCTCGATGCGGGTGCCCTCGAGCGTGACGAACTCGTGGCCGAGCATCTGGTAGGTGCCGCAGATCGCCAGCATGACCACGCCGTCGTCGGCCATCGCCCGCAGCTGCGGCCCGCGGGCCGCGAAGTCGGCGCCGATCTCGCCCTGGGCGGCGTCCTGCCCACCGCCCCCGAGCAGGATGTCGGCGTCGGACGGCAGCGGGTCGCCGACGCTCACCGGGACGATGTCCACCGGCAGCCCGCGCCACTCGAGGCGGCGGCGCAGCACGAGCACGTTGCCGGTGTCGCCGTAGATGTTCATCTCGCGCGGGTACAGGTGGACGAGGGTCAGCGCCTTGGTCATTGGCGGGCCACCCCGATCCGCTGCAGCACCGCGTGCAGGTCCCACATCGCGGTGTAGGTGCTGAAGACCACGACCCGGGCACCGGCGCCGACCGCGTGGACGGCCGAGCGGACCGCCTTCTCGAGGTCCGGCTCGATCTCGTCCACGCTCACGTCGTCGTAGCGCAGCCGGACGGCCATGTCGGCCGCGCGGGTGCCGGCGGTCGAGCGGCGAGCCGGCATCGCGGCGAGCGCGCGGAAGTCGACGTCCCACAGCCACGAGACGTCGCGGCCGTCGGCGTAGTCGTCGTTGATCGCGACGACGATCGCGTCCGGCACCCCGGTATCGAGCGTGCGCAGCGTCTGCCGGAACCCGGCCGGGTTCTTCACCAGCTGCAGCGTGACCTGGCGCCCGTCGACGGCGAAGGTCTGTCCGCGCCCGAAGGCGGGCGAGACGTTGGCCAGGCCGGCCAGCACCGCGGCGGTGTCGAACCCGAACGTCAGGGCGATCGCCGCCGCGCCGCACGCATTCTGGGCGTTGTGCGGACCCTCGGCCCGCAGCACGACGTCGGCGTCGGTGCCGTTGATCCGCAGCGTCGCCGCCGGGTGCGCCGCCGAGGGCAGCGCCTGCAGCTCGACGGTCGCGGGCAGGTCGGAGACGTGCACCGGCCCGCCGTACAGCTCCTCGTCGTTCGGGAACACCTCCCGCAGCCCCGGCGCCACGCCGTAGTACGAGACTGCGGCCCGGGTGTCCGCGGCGAGGGCGGCGATCCGCTCGTCGTCCCGGTTCAGCACCACGTGCCCGGTCGTTGCCGCCGCGACCTTGCCCAGCAGCCGGGCCGTCGTGTCGATCTCACCGAAGCGGTCGAGCTGATCGCGCATGACGTTCAGCAGCAGCGCCCGCTGGGGCTCGACCCGCTCGACGAAGCGCACCGCCCACGCCTCGTCGAGCTCGAAGACGGCGACGTCGTAGCGCAGCCGCCCCGACCAGGACGCATGCTCGACCGTCGCCGTGATCGCGCCGCGCACGAAGTTCGAGCCGGTGTCGTTGGTGAGCACTCGCAACCGCTCGCTCAGGACGGTGGCGACCATCTTCGTCGTGGTCGTCTTGCCGTTCGTGCCCGAGACGACGACCACGCCCTCGGGGAGCCCGGCCATGGCCCGGGAGAGGTAGCGCGGGAAGACCTTCTCCACGACGAGCCCGGGCAAGGCATTGCCCCGCCGGCCGATCAGCCGCAGCGCCAGCAGCGTGAGCTTGCCGAGCCACACCGCGAGCAGATCCATGAACAGGACGGTACCGAGACGTGAGCCACGGTTGTCCCGGAGGGCGAATGACCGGGCCCGGTTCCGGGTAGATGTCCGGGCGGAACGTGAGGAGGCTGCAGTGGCTCAGTGGCGCGCGTCGATGGACGTACCGGCGACGGTGCACGGCCCGGCCGCCGCGCGGCGGGTCATCGGGGCGCTGCTGCCGGTCTGGGAACTCTCCGGACTGCGCGAGACCGCCGAGCTCGTCGTCAGCGAACTCGTGACGAACGCCTACCTGCATGCGCCCGGCTCGGACAGCTTCGAGCTGGAGCTGGTGCGGCGGGAGAACGGGGTGCGCCTCGCCCTCGCCGACGGCAGCTCCATCCGCCCGTTGCTCCGCGAGCTCAATCAGGAGGACCCCAGCGGCCGGGGGATGGCGCTGGTCGCCGCCCTCGCCAGCTCCTGGGGTGCTGAGGACCACCACGGCGGCAAGCGGGTGTGGGTCGACCTGGACCTCCCGTTCGACCGCGACGACGTGGGGTAGTGGCGCGGGGAGTCAGGCCTTGCGACGCGAGCGGTGTCGCTGCGCGCCGGGTCGCGGAGGGGTCTCGTCGTCGTCGTCGAACAGCGCCGCCCACGTCATGAGCCCGGCCGGCCCCGCGGTCGCGCCGTAGTTTGTGACGTCCCGGTCGTGCCGGTGCCCGTCGGCCGGCGGGCCGGGCCGCGCTCGGGCCGGAGCGCGGCCGAGCCGCGCGCGCAGTGCCAGTTTCAAGGTCCCCACCTCGGGAGCAGTCGACCAGCCCCCGGCGGGAGCGTCAAATCCAAACGAACCCCGCTCCGGCCCGGTTTCGCCCGTGGTGATCGGGTTTCGCCGGGATTCGGGCTGGGCTTTCTCGATGCCCTAACCTGGCCGGAGATGTCACGCGCACGACGTCGCCGGACAACGTCCGGGACGCCGGGCCGGCCGACGCGGAAACCGAATTGGATGGAATCGAGTTGACCGAGATCGAATCCCTCGTCGAGGGCACGAACGTGGTTCTGCCGGACTACACCAACCGCACGTTCACCGAGGACCAGATCGAGCGGGGCACGTACCGCACCTTCGTCTCGGGCACCGGCGGTTCGTGGGACGAGGGCGGCGCCGGGCAGCTCGAGTTCCTCATCAAGCAGGGCCTGAAGCCGAACCACCGGTTCGTCGACATCGGCTGCGGCGCGCTGCGGGCCGGACGCCACCTCGTGGACTACCTCGATTCGGGCAACTACTACGGGGTGGACGCCAACCTCGCCCTGCTCCAGATCGGCTACGACCGGGAGATGAGCGACGCCCAGCGCGCCAAGCTGCCGCCGGCGAACCTGCGGGCCAACGACCGGTTCAACGCCGACTTCGGCGTGCAGTTCGACATGGCGATCGCGCAGTCGGTGTTCACCCATGTCTCGCTCAACCACATGCGGCTGTGCCTGCACCGGATGGCCAAGGTCATGCGGCCCGGCGGCGTGTTCTTCGCCAGCTACGTGGCGCAGCCGGAGTCCGCGCCCATCGACCACATCTTCCAGCGTGGCAAGGGCGGCCGGACGTACTTCTACGAGAAGAACGTCTTCTGGTACCACCGCAGCGACATGCGGTGGGCGGCCGAGGGCGGCCCGTGGCAGTTCCGGTTCGTCGGCGACTACGGCAGCCCGCAGAAGCAGCTGATGGTGGCCTACACCCGGTTGCCGGATGCCGAGGTGCCGAAGAAGAAGGCGCCGAACCCGGTGGACGTGAAGATCAAGGCCGGCGGCCCCACGGCGTTCGTCCTGCGGGCCCGCCGCAAGGCCGCGAAGATCATCAGCCCGTACAAGTAGCCCGGCTGGGGCCCTCAGCCCCGCAGCGCGTCCGCCTTCTCGTGGGGGATCAGGCCCTTGGCGACGACGGCCTCGAACAGGGCGGACTTGTCACCGAAGGCATCGACGAGCTCGTCGCGGTCGGCCAGCCCGGCAGCGTGGGCGATGCGGTCACCGCGCGAGCCCGCCAACCCGCGGGCGGTGAACTCCTCGGCCGCGGCCTTGAGAATCCGGTCCTGGACGCTCAGCTTGCGGCCGGCCGGCTTGGCACGGCCCAGCACGGCCGGCCCGCCGACCGGCTCGGACACGTTCTCGCCGACCAGCACATCGCAGTCCCGCCGCGGCCCCGGCGTGGAGCCGAGCGGGCCCTCCTTGGATGCCTGGTTGGCCCACCGCCGGACCGCCCGCTGCATCACCTGCATCTCGAGCGGGTAGTCGGCCGGCTTCTTGAACACGCCGACCGCGTCGCCCCAGTAGTGGTTCTTGATGTCGATGAGCGGGTAGTCGTGCCGGTTCTCCTCGGTCGGCGGCGGGTAGTGGACGTGCGACTCCAGCAGCGTCAGGTGGCTCCAGGCTGCCATCGCCCGCAGGCCGTCGGGGTAGACGCGCCAGCAGTCGATCGGCGAGTGCTTGTGTCCGCGGGACGGCACGGTCACGAACAGCAGGCCGCCGGGGCGCAGAACGCGCCCCATCTCCAGCATCGAGGCCCAGAAGAACGGCACGTGCTCGAGGACGGACCCACACACGACGACGTCCTTCGAGTTGGACGCGGCCGGGATCGTGTACGGCTGGTCCATCACGGCGTCGACGGTGTCGCCGGCCTCCCGCACGTCCACGCCGAAGTAGGAGTGGTCGATCCCTTCGAACAGCGATCGATGGGTCCGCGTCTGCCCCGGCGAGTTCGCCGAGCCGAGTTCGAGCACCTCCAGGTGCCGGTCGGCGGGGAGGTACTTCTCCAGGGCTCGCTTCATGTGCAGGTACTGCGACGCGTGCAAGTCGAACTCCTTCACCGGCTGCGCACGGGACAGACCCGCCGGGAGGGCGGCGTCGAAATGCCCGGTCCCGCCACGATAGCGGTCGGTCGGAGTGGGTCGGTGAGCCGTCCGCCGGCGTCGCTTTGCACCCGCCCCGGCCGCCATCCGCCGCGCAGCGGCCGGGTTAGCGACGCGCGCGGGTGCAAACCCGCGGCTCCAGTCTGTGGAGACGAGGGGAATCGAACCCCTAACCCCCGCCTTGCAAAGGCGGTGCTCTGCCAATTGAGCTACGTCCCCGTCGCGTCCGTCATCCGGACCGGTCAGCGCGATGCGTCCGAGGTCGCCTCCCGCCACAGCTGCGCCGCGTCGGCCTGCGCCTGCCGGCGCTTGGCCGCGGCCGCGACCACCGCGGCGGCGGCCGCGATGAGAAGCAACGGCTTCTTCACTCGCACCTCCTCGGCGCTGCGCCGCGGGGGCGGGGCAACTAGCGGGGCAACACAGTGGGCCTGGGAGGACTTGAACCTCCGGCCTCATCCTTATCAGGGATGCGCTCTAACCGTCTGAGCTACAGGCCCGGGAATTTCTGGGGTGTCATTGCGACGAGTCAGCATATCGGTCGGCGAAATCGCCTTCCAAACCGACCCGATCAGCGCTCGGACAGGGTGATCTCGATCCCGCCGACGAGGTCGGCGCAGAGGTTGTAGACGACCGACCCGACCGTGCTCAGCGCGATGAACAGCACGATGTTGACCACGCCGATGATCGCCGCGCCGCCGAACACCACGCCGGCGGTGACGGGCGCCGAGGCGTTGCCGCCCTGGATCGTCGTGTACGTGTCGTTGATCTTTTTGATCACGCCGGCGCCGTCCAGGACGCCGAACAGGACGCCGATCACGATCAGCCAGACGAAGAACAACGCGATCGACAACACGCACGAGAACTTCAGGACGGTCCACGGGTTGACGTGCCGCAGCTGGAGCCGGGCCCGCCGCGGGCCACGCGGTCGGGCCGCCGCCGCCGAGTGGGAGGCAGAGCGTCCGGGCTGGGCGGCCGCGGGGTTCGACATGGGCGGCGGCACGTTCGACGGCGCACCGGCGCTACGCGGGGCCGCCGTGCCCTGCACCAGCGGCACCGCCCCGGTCGGGGCCTCGGCGTACGCCTGCCCCAGCGGGGTGGAGGACCAGCTCGGGCCGGAGTCGGACCCGTAGGGCCCCGAGGGGCCCGCGCCGGACGCGGTGGACGTCGAGCCCCACGGCGTGGAGGTGGTCGGGTTGGACGGCGACGGGCCGTTCGCTGCCGACTCCTGAGAGCCGCCGTTGCCGGCCGGGGAGTCGCCGGAGGACCTACGCACGCCGCCGTTGGAGTCGAACTCGGTGGTCAGTGGCGCTGCCTGCCCGCTCGGGGGCCGTTGCGTCATGTCACTCCTGCTCGTCCGGTTCGTCGGCGTTCCGCGCGATTGCGACCACGGTGACGCCCTCGGGGAGGTTCATCAAACGAACGCCCATCGTCTGCCGCTGGGCGCGGCGAACCTCCGCCGCCTTCGTGCGAATGACCGTTCCGTCGGACGTGATGGCATAAACCTCGTCCTGCGGGGCAACCACGACCGCACCGACGAGGCCGCCTCGGGTGGACACGATACGCGCCGTGAGCACACCCTTGCCCCCTCGTCCCTGCACCGGATACTCGCCGATGCGCGTCCGTTTCGCGTAGCCGCCCTCAGTTGCGACCAAGATTTCGGCGTTCTCGTCACGCACGACCTCCATGGCGAGAAGTTCGTCACCCGCGTTGAACCGCATGCCGAACACGCCTGAGGTAGCTCTACCCATCGGGCGCAGCGTCTCGTCATCGGCCGTGAACCGGATGGACATCGCTTTACGGCTGACCAACAACAAGTCGTCGGTGGCCGAGATCAGCGCGGCGTCGATGAGCTCGTCGTCGTCGCGCAGGTTGATGGCGATGACCCCGCCGGAGCGGTTGGAGTCGAAATCGGTGAGTTTGGTCTTCTTCACCAGCCCGTGCTTGGTGGCCAGCACGAGGTACGGGGCCACCTCGTAGTTCTTGAGGGTGATGACCTCGGCGATCGACTCGTCCGGCTGGAACGCCAGCAGGTTCGCGACGTGCTGGCCGCGAGCGTTGCGGTTCGCCTCGGGGAGCTCGTAGGCCTTGGCCCGGTAGACCCGGCCCTTGTTCGTGAAGAACAGGATCCAGTCGTGGGTGGACGTGACGAAGAAGTGCTCGACGATGTCGTCGGTGCGCAGGTTCGCGCCCTGCACGCCCTTCCCGCCGCGGCGCTGGGCCCGGTAGAGGTCGGTCTTCGTCCGCTTCGCGTAGCCGGTCCGCGTGATCGTGACGACGACGTCCTCCTGCGCGATGAGGTCCTCCATCGACACGTCGCCGTCGTGCGGGATCAGCCGGGTCCGCCGGTCGTCGCCGAACTTGTCGACGATCTCGGTGAGCTCGTCGCGGATGATCGTCCGCTGCCGCCCGGGCTTGGCCAGGATGTCGGTGAGGTCGGCGATCTTCGCCTCGATCTCCGCGGCCTCCTCGATGATGCGGTTGCGCTCCAGCGCGGCGAGCCGGCGCAGCTGGAGGTCGAGGATCGCGGTCGCCTGCAGCTCGTCGATGTCGAGCAGCTGCATCAGGCCGCCGCGCGCCTCCTCGGCCGAGGGGGCGTTGCGGATCAGCGCGATGACCGCGTCGAGCTGGTCGAGCGCCTTCAGCAGCGCGCGCAGGATGTGCGCCCGCTCCTCGGCCTGCTTGAGCAGGAACTGGGTGCGCCGGACGATGACCTCGACCTGGTGGTCGACGTAGTGGCTGACGAACTGGTCGATGCGCAGGGTGCGCGGCACGCCGTCGACGATCGCCAGCATGTTGGCGCCGAACGTCGTCTGCAGCTGGGTGTGCTTGAACAGGTTGTTCAGCACCACCTTGGCGACGGCGTCCCGGCTGAGCGTGATGACGATCCGCATGCCGATGCGGTCGGAGCTCTCGTTGTGGATCGCCCGGATGCCGGCCAGCTTGCCGTCCTTCACGAGCTGGGCGATCGACTCGACGAGGTTGTCCGGGTTGACCTGGTAAGGCAGCTCGGTGACGACCAGGATCGTCGCGCCCTTCTGGTCCTCCTCGACCTCGACGACCGCGCGCATCCGGATCGAGCCGCGGCCCGTCCGGTAGGCGTCCTCGATACCGTCGCGGCCGACGATGAGCCCCTTGGTCGGGAAGTCCGGGCCGGGGATGAGCTCGATCAGCTTCTCGAGCAGCTCCTCGTCGGTGGCGTCCGGGTGCTCGAGCGCGTAGACGACGCCGGACGCGACCTCGCGCAGGTTGTGCGGCGGGATGCGGGTCGCCATGCCGACCGCGATGCCCTCGGAGCCGTTGACCAGCAGGTTCGGGAACCGGGCCGGCAGGATGACCGGCTCGGTCGTGTTGCCGGCGTAGTTCGGGACGAAATCGACGGTCTGCTTGTCGATGTCCCGCAGCATCTCCATGGCGAGGTTCTGCAGCCGGCACTCGGTGTACCGGTATGCCGCCGCCGGGTCGTTGCCGGGGGAGCCGAAGTTGCCCTGCGGGTCGATCAGCGGGTAGCGCAGCGACCACGGCTGGGCCATCCGGACGAGGGCGTCGTACAGCGCGGAGTCGCCGTGCGGGTGGTAGTTGCCCATCACGTCGCCGACGACGCGGCCGCACTTCACGTAGTTGCGATCCGGCCGGAAGCCGGAGTCGAACATGCCGTAGAGGATCTTGCGGTGCACCGGCTTCAGGCCGTCCCGCACGTCCGGCAGCGCCCGCCCGACGATGACCGACATCGCGTAGTCGATGTAGCTGCGCTGCATCTCCGTCTGGATGTCGACCGGCTCGATCCGGTCAAACGAGCCCGGCGGTTCGGTGATATCGGTCATCTAGCTAGCTCTCTCTCGGAGTCATGCAGTTCGTCGTCAGTCGATACGTCCGGTGCCGCTCAAGCGTGAGGGCCGCGGGCTGGGGTGCGATGCGGGAGCCTGGATGGGCCTGGCCGCCGGAGCGACGAAGGAGCGAAGGCTGGTTGCGACCGCATCGCACCCCAGCCCGCGGCCCGACCCGCTCAGATATCCAGGAATCGGACGTCCTTCGCGTTGCGGATGATGAACGACCGCCGAGCTTCGACGTCCTCACCCATCAGGACCGAGAACAGCTCGTCGGCCGTCGCCGCGTCGTCGAGCGTGACCAGCCGCAGGATCCGGTGCGACGGGTCCATCGTCGTCTCCCACAGCTCCTTGGAGTTCATCTCGCCCAGACCCTTGTACCGCTGGATCGCGTCTTCCTTCGCCAGCTTGCGGTTGGCCTCCTGGCCGGCCCGGATCAACCCGTCGCGCTCCTTCTCGGAGTACGCGTAGCCGGGGTCGCCCTTGCTCCACTTGATCTTGTACAGCGGCGGGGCGGCCAGGTACACGTGCCCGGCCTCGATCAGCGGGCGCATGAACCGGAACAGCAGGGTCAGCAGCAGCGTGGTGATGTGCTGGCCGTCGACGTCGGCGTCGGCCATCAGCACGATCTTGTGATAGCGCAGCTTGGCGAGATCGAACTCGTCGTGGATGCCGGTACCCAGCGCGGTGATCAGCGACTGCACCTCGTTGTTCTTCAGCACCCGGTCGATGCGCGACTTCTCGACGTTGATGATCTTGCCGCGGATCGGCAGGATCGCCTGGAACATCGAGTCCCGGCAGGACTTGGCCGACCCGCCGGCCGAGTCGCCCTCGACGATGTACAGCTCGCTCTGGCCGGGGTCGGTCGATCGGCAGTCGGCCAGCTTGCCCGGCATCCCGAAGGTGTCGAGCGCGTTCTTGCGGGACAGGTTGCGGGCCTGCTGGGCCGCCTTGCGGGCCCGGGCGGCCTGCGCGATCTTGGTGATCACGGACTTGGCCTCGCCGGGGCTGCGCGCGAACCAGTCGTCGAGCCACTGCGTGGTGACGCTCTGGACGAACGTCTTGGCGATCGAGTTGCCCAGCTTCGTCTTGGTCTGCCCCTCGAACTGCGGCTCGCCGAGCTTCACCGAGATGATCGCGGCGAGGCCCTCGCGGACGTCGTCGCCCTTGAACCGGTCGGTCGCGTTGTCCTTGATGATCTTCTTCTCGATCGCCCACTTGTTGACGATGTTGGTCAGCGCGGTCCGGAAACCCTCTTCGTGGGTGCCGCCCTCGATGGTGGCGATCGTGTTGGCGAAGGTGTGGACACTCTCGGTGAACGAGGTGTTCCACTGCATCGCGATCTCGACCGAGATCGCCTTCTCCTTGTCCTCGCCGGCGAAGTAGATGACGTCCTTGTGGATGGGCTCCTTGTCCTTGGTCCGGTTGATGTGCCGGACGAAGTCCTGGATGCCGTCCGCGTAGTGGTAGGTGATCTCGCGGACCTTCTTCGGCTGCTTGGCGCTGGCCGTGTCGTCCTCTTCGACGATCGCGTCGACCCGCTCGTCGCGCAGCACGATCGTCAGCCCCTTGTTCAGGAACGCGTACTCCTGGATGCGGCGGCTGATCGTGTCGAAGTCATAGGTCGTGGTCTCGAAGATGGTGGGGTCGGCCCAGAACGTGACGGTCGTGCCGGTCCGGGTGGACGGGTCGCCCTTCTTCAGCGGCTCGGCCGGCCGCTGGTTGACGTAGGGCTGGGTCCAACGGAACCCGTCGCGCTCGATGTCGACCTCGAGCCGGTGGCTCAAGGCGTTGACGACCGAGACGCCCACGCCGTGCAGGCCGCCGGAGACGGCGTAGGCCTTGCCGTCGAACTTCCCGCCGGCGTGCAGGACGGTGAGGATCACCTCGACCGTGGGCTTCTTCTGCTGCGGGTGCATGTCCACCGGCATGCCGCGGCCGTTGTCCGTGACCCGGACCCCACCGTCGGCGAGCAGGGTGACGTCGATCCGGTCGGCGTAGCCGGCCAACGCCTCGTCGACCGAGTTGTCGACGACCTCCCAGACCAGGTGGTGCAGGCCGCGCTCGGAGGTGGAGCCGATGTACATGCCGGGCCGTTTCCGCACCGCCTCGAGTCCCTCGAGGACGGTGATGGAGCTGCCGGTGTAGTCGTTCTTCGCAGAAGCCGACTTGCCGGCTGTTCTTGCTGGGCTGGCCACGGGCACGAACCTTCCTCGCCGCTGGACGGCGATTCGAAAACAGCACGCTTCGCGCGTGTTGCGGGGCTGGCACCCGCGGATCACCGCGTGGTACCGGCCCCTGCGCTCCTTGCTGTCCAGTCTAGCCGAGAGTCGCACTGCGAAGGTGTCGCGACGCGACCTCATTCGGCCGGAGAGGCCCGAAAGCCCGGTCTCTCGCGGGAACCTACGCATCCCCACTGTGGAAAACCGCCACGGCGCGATCAGCCGTATGTGTCCCTCGGCCCCCGGGCCCCGCGGACGGACCATCCGCCGTGCTTCCAACTCGGCCCGGACGGGCCGGTGATGACGAGCTTGGTGACGACCTCCGGTCCGAGTTCGGCGACCAGACGGGCCAGCAGGGTAGCGCCCAGCAGCCGCAGCTGGGTGGCCCAGGCGGTCGACTCGGCGACGATTCGCAACTCGCTGCCGTTGAGCGACTGCGGGGTGCAGTGGGCCGCGACGTCCGCCCCGACCAGGGCCGGCCACTCCGCGAAGACCCGGGCCTGGGCCAGCGGACGGTCCCAACCCCGCTCGTCGATGTAGCCGGCGAGCAGCGGCCCGATCCGTTGCGGATCGCTCGTGAGGTCGGGCCCCGGCCCCGAGTAACCGCCCCGGTTCCGCCCGGCGAGGTTCTCCCGCCGCGTCCGCCGCGCCGCGTCCCGGTCCCGGCGCCGGCCGGATCCACGCGCCATCCGCCGGGCCCCGGCCAGGGCCGACCGCGGCAGCGCGCCCTCATCCCGTGGCGAGTCGCCGGCGCAGTTATCCACAGCCGTTTCCCCCAACGGTGGACTATCGCTGGTTTGTTTGTCCTGATCGTCCGGTTGTTGGACGCTGCCGTCCACAGTGTCAGCCGGTTTTCCACCATCCTCTGTGGAAAACGGTGTGAGCCACGCCTCAGGCGACTCGAACCCGGCGGAGTCGCGGCGGTCACCCGACACGGCGCACCTCCCCGCCTCCGACCTCGTACTGCGCCCCGGCGAGCTGCTCCGGGACGTCGCCGGCAACCGCGGCGGTGACGATCGCCTGCTCGGCCTTGCCGGCCGTCAGCGCGAGGTGCTCGCGGCGCTCCCCGTCGAGCTCGGCGAAGACGTCGTCGAGCACGAGTACCGGGTCACCGCCGGGCAGCGCGTCGGCCCGCAGCAACTCGTAGCTGCCCAGGCGCAGCGCCAGCGCCACCGACCACCCTTCGCCGTGGCTGGCGTAGCCGCGCACCGGCAGCTCACCGAGCCCCAGGTCCAGGTCGTCGCGATGCGGGCCGACCAGGTTCACGCCCCGATCCAGCTCGGCCGGGCGGGATCGGGCCAGCTCGGCGAGCAGGGCGGCCTCGAGGGCTTCCAGGGGCGGCAGCGCGTCGTCGTCGCCGAGTTCGGGCAGGGCGGCGGACAACGACGTCGAGTAGTGCAGGGTGAGCGGCGCACTGCTCGGCGCCACCTGGGCGTAGGCGGCGGCGGCGTGTGGGCGCAGCGCCTGCAGGGCGGCGAGCCGGGCGGCCAGCAGCTGCGCGCCGTGCGCGGCGAGGTGGGCGTCCCACACGTCGAGCGTGCTGCCGATCGTCTCGCGATCACCGCCTCGACGGGCGGCGCCGGCTGACTTCAGCAGGGCGGCCCGCTGGCGCAGCACCCGCTCGTAGTCGGCCCGCGTTCCGGCCAGCCGCGGCGTGCGGGCCACCGCCAGCTCGTCCAGGAACCGGCGCCGCTCGCTGGGGTCGCCGCGCACGATGGCGAGATCCTCGGGCGCGAACAGCACGGTGCGCAGCACGCCGAGGGCCTCGCGCGAGCGGGTGACCGGCGCCCCGTTGAGCTTGGCCCGGTTCGCCCGGCCGGGGACGATCTCGAGTTCGACCCGAAGTTCCCGGCTGTCGGCCACCACCGCACAGCGCACGACGGCCCGGTCGGCCCCGGCCCGCACGAGCGGGGCGTCGGTCGAGACGCGGTGGCTGCCGTGGGTCGCGACGTAGCCCAGCGCCTCGACCAGGTTGGTCTTGCCCTGGCCGTTGGCGCCGATCAGCACCGCCGGCCCGGGGTCGAAGTCGACGTCGGCACTGCGCCAACTGCGGAAGTCGGCGACCGAGAGATGCCGGACCCTCATGCAGGTCAGCCGGGCAGCCGCACCGGCATGATCAGGTACGTGTAGTCGGCACCGTCCGCGGCTCCCGCGTCGGCAGCGGTGCTGGCGTCGGCCGGGCGCAGCACGACCGGCTTCGTCGACGACGTGAACTGCAGCCGGGCCGTGCCCGAGGACAGCGCCCCGAGGCCGTCGAGCAGGAACTGCGGGTTGAACGCGGTCGTGATCGGGTCACCGTCGAAGGAGACCTCGAGCTGCTCCTCGGCCCGGCCCTCGTCATCGCCGCCGGCGGTCAGCGAGACCACGCCGTCCTCGAACTCCAGCCGGACCGGCGCGTTGCGGTCGGTGACGAGCGCGACCCGCTTCACGGCCTCGACCAGTGACGGCACCGCGATCTCGGCTGCCGAGGCCCACTCATTGGGCAGCAACGACCGGTACGGCGGGAACGTGGCGTCGAGCAATCGCGTCGTGGCCCGGCTCGAGCGTGCGTTCGTGGCGCCGGAGAAGCCGATGATCCCCTCGCCCGTGCCACCGGCCGACAGCGCGATGGTCAGCGTCTCGCTGTGGGCAAGGCTCTTCGCAGCATCGGCGAGCGTGCGGGCCGGCACGAGCACCTGGGCGTCGGCCGACGCCGGGTCGCTCGGGCTCCAGGTCAGCTCGCGGACGGCGAGCCGGTACCGGTCGGTGGCGGCGAGGGTGAGCTTCTCGCCGTCGATCTCGAGCCGGACGCCGGTGAGCATCGGCAGCGTGTCGTCGCGCCCGGCCGCCACGGCCACCTGCGCAACCGCGGCCGCGAACTCGGCCCCGTTCACCGTGCCGGCGGTGGTCGGCATGCTCGGCAGCTTCGGATAGTCGTCGACCGGCATCATCGGCAGGCTGAACTTGGCCGAACCGCAGGTGATCGTGAGCCGGGAGCCGTCGACGGTGACGTCGACCGGGTGGGGCGGCAGGGCTCGGGTGATGTCGGCGAGCAGGCGGCCGGAGACCAGCGCCTGCCCGTCGGCGCCGGACGTGACCTCGAGGTCGACCTCGGTCGAGGCCTCGAGGTCGAAGCCCGAGACGGAGAGGCGATCACCCTCGACGCGCAGCATCAGGCCGGCGAGTACCGGCAGCGTGGGGCGGCTGGCCAGACTGCGGGCCGCCCAGGCAACGGCATCGGCGAGAGCGTCGCGCTCGACCCGGAACTTCACGAAGCACTCCGTTCGACCGGTGGGCAGAACCCACCATCCACACAATCCACTGGCAGATCGTTCTTGTCGTTCACTGTCATTGAGTAGAGATTCTCGTCTGTCGTCTTCGCAGCTGTGGATGCTGGGGACGACGACGCGGAACCCCCGCAAACGCTAGCGTCGAGAAACCTAGCGGCTGTGGACGACAGGCCGGTGTCCGTCCGCAGGTGAGCGGTGTCGCGGTGGACGGCCGGCGGCCGCGCGGCGACGTCCACATGACCGGCGCAGTTGTCCACAGTCATCCACAGCAGATGTGGACGGCCGGGAATGACACGGCGAACCATCGGGCCGATCACGTGCGAGCCCGCACCTTGATGCGGCTGGTGAGCTCGGTGATTTGGTTGTAGACGGTGAGCTTCTCGGCCATCTGGGCGCGGATCTTGCGTTCGGCGTGCATGACGGTCGTGTGGTCGCGGTTGCCGAACTTCTCGCCGATCTTGGGCAGGGAGAGGTCGGTGAGCTCCCGGCAGAGGTACATGGCCATCTGGCGGGCGCCGACGAGCACGCGGCTGCGGGAGCTGCCGACGAGGTCGTCGATCGAGATCGCGAAGTACTCGGCCGTGACCGCCATGATCGTGGCAGCGCTGATCTCCGGCGCGTCGTTCTCGCCGACGAGGTCCTTGAGCACCATCTCGGCCAGGCCCAGCTCGACCGCCTGCCGGTTGAGGCTGGCGAACGCGGTGACGCGGATCAGTGCGCCCTCGAGCTCGCGGATGTTGCTCTGGATCTTGGAGGCGATGAACTCCAGGACGTCCGGCGGCGGGCTCATGCCCTCCTGGGCGGCCTTCTTGCGCAGGATCGCGATGCGGGTCTCGAGGTCGGGCGCCTGGACGTCGGAGATGAGGCCCCATTCGAAGCGCGTGCGCAGCCGGTCCTCGAGCGAGTTCAGCTGGCGGGGCGACTTGTCGGAGCTGATGACGATCTGTTTGTTGGCGTTGTGCAGCGTGTTGAACGTGTGGAAGAACTCCTCCTGCGTCCGCTCGGCCCGCTCCAGGAACTGGATGTCGTCGATGAGCAGCACGTCGACGGAGCGGTAGCGGCTCTGGAACGCCTGCATCTTGTCGTCACGCACGGAGTTGATGAAGTCGTTGGTGAACTCTTCGCTCGACACGTAGCGGGTGCGCAGCCCGGGCTGCAGCCGGCGGGCGTAGTGGCCGATCGCGTGCAGCAGGTGCGTCTTGCCCAACCCGGAGTCACCGTAGATGAACAGCGGGTTGTAGGCGCGAGCCGGCGCCTCGGCGACCGCGACGGCGGCAGCGTGGGTGAACCGGTTGCTGGAGCCGATGACGAAGGTGTCGAAGGTGTACTTCGGGTTGAGCCGGGCGAGCTTGTCGTCGTCGGCGTGCTTGGGCCGGTAGGAGATCGGCGCCGGCGCGACGGCCAGGGGCTGGTCGGCCGCCCAGTCGTCCTCGTCCACGTCGGTGCCGTCGACCATCGACTCGGTCTGCTCGTCCGGACTCTGGACGGTGACCGCGACCCGGATGTCGCGGCCGAGCTCCTCGCTCAGGACGGCCGCGATGAGCGGGCGCAGCCGGTTCTCGAGGTAGTCCTTGGCGAAGTCGTTCGGGGCCGCGAGCAGGGCGGTGTCCTCGACCAGGCCCAGCGGGCGGGTGAGGCCGATCCACGCCTTCTGCTGCGGTCGGATGGATGGATCGTCGAAACGCGGCCGAGCCCGGTTCCAAACGCTGACGAGTTCGGCGCTGTCGTCCACGGGCCGGTTCACTCCAGTTGTCGTCGTGCCTGTCTGCTGGTGGGGTCGCCCGCCAGCCTCTCGACCCTCTCACGCCGACGGCAAGGCACGACCGTCCACAGAGTTGTCCACAGCCTGTGTACGGGGTAGGCCCCATCGCCACCGCGATGCGGCGCCGAACCCGCGTCACGCCGCTGGGGTGACACGGTGCGGCAACCTAACAGCGTCGCGAGGACACCGACAATAGGAACCGGCGTGTCGCCGTCGGGTTGCCGGGGGGTGGCCATAGTGTGGCCGGTTCGGTCGTGGGCCGGTTTGACCTGGCGGCCCGCGGATCCGTACCGTTATTGCGTTTGTGCATTGAACTCGGACGTACTCGCGCCGGTGGCTCTCGCACAGGCCGTCCTCGCTCGTTGCAGGTCACACCCACGTGACCACGGGTGGTGACGTCGTCGCAGCACCTACTGATGGAGTTCGATCGTGAGCAAGCGCACCTTCCAGCCGAACAACCGCCGCCGCGCGAAGACGCACGGTTTCCGGCTGCGCATGCGCACTCGCGCCGGCCGCGCCATCATCGCTGCCCGCCGCCGCAAGGGTCGCCGCGAGCTGTCGGCCTGAGCTGCCGGCGACCCGGTTCTCGCGGACGTCGGCTGGGCTGGTCGTGCTGCCTGCGGCTCATCGGATGCGGCGCTCGAGCGACTTCGCGTCGGTCGTGCGGCGAGGCGCGCGCGCCCGCACCGCCCGGGTGGTCGTGCACCAGCAACTCGACCTCGCCGACGCGCCCCCGATCGTGGGGCTCGTGGTCGGGCGCTCCGTGGGCGGCAGCGTCGTGCGGCACCGGGTGAGCCGGCGGCTGCGGGCCCAGCTCGCCCAGCGGCTTGAGGTTCTCCCGGCCGGCAGCGGGACCGTCGTCCGGGCCCTGCCGCCGTCGGCCGAGGCGAGTTCGGTCGAACTCGGGCACGCTCTCGACAGCGCGTTCGCGCGGCTGGCCGGCCGGCGATGACGCGGGGCCCGGTCGCTCGCGTTCTGCTGGCGATCATCCGCTTCTACCGGACGGCGATCAGCCCCGCGCTGCCGCCGTCCTGCCGCTACACCCCGAGTTGCAGCGCCTATGCCGTGGAGGCGATCGAAACCCACGGCGCCGGCCGCGGCAGCTGGCTCGCCCTGCGCCGCCTGCTGCGCTGCCACCCCTTCCACGCCGGCGGGCACGACCCGGTGCCGCCACCCGTTGGCTCGGAGGAGAAGGCTTCGGGGGATAAGGCGCAGAACGCACAGAAGGCACAGCCTGTGAACTGTCGACCGGCCCGGCCGGCTGCCTAGGAGTTATTGAGTGCTCAACTTTTTGTACGTCGCTGTCTCGTGGGTCATGCTGCGCTGGCACGACCTCTTCGACGCGATCGGCCTCGGCAAGAACTGGTCCTGGGCCCTCTCGGTCGTCTTCCTCGTCATCACCGCCCGGCTGCTGCTGTTCCGCCTGTTCATCAAGCAGGTGCACTACACGCGCAACATGCAGAAGATGCAGCCGAAGATCCAGAAGCTGCGCGAGAAGTACAAGAGCGACCGGGCCGAGCTCAACCGGCAGATGATGAAGCTGCAGCAGGAAGAGGGGTTCAACCCGCTCTCCGGCTGCCTGCCGATGTTCCTGCAGATCCCCGTGTTCCTGGGGCTGTACCACGTACTGCGGCACCTCTCGAACTCGAACGCGCTGTGCCAGAGCAACAGCCATGCGTCGATCCTGTCGCTGTACACGTTCAGCCGGAACGAGACCTGCCAGGCCTCGACGGCCAAGATCTTCGACGCGCCGCTGGCCGCGTCCTTCCACGACTCCAGCAAGATCATCACCGGCCTCGGCGGTGACCCGACCTCCACCCGCGTGGTGCTGGTGATCCTGCTGATCATCAGCGCCGTCGCCACGCTGGTCACCCAGCTCATGGTGCGGGCGAGCGCGACGACGACGCCCGAGGGCACCGCGGCCACCGTGCAGCGGCTGATGATGTGGGTCATCCCGATCGGTGTGCTCGCGTCGGGCCTGCTGTTCAACTTCCCGCTCGGCGTGCTGCTCTACTGGTTCACGAGCAACCTCTGGACGATGGCCCAGCAGGGCTACATCATCCGGTACCACCCACCGACGGAGGAGCCGGTCAAGCCGGTCGGAGAGCTGGGCAAGGCGCTGGCCCCGCGGCCGGGGCAGCGCCCGGTGCGCATGAGCAAGGGGCAGCCGACCGCGACGGCCGAGGAGGACTCGGCCGACGTCGACTCGACACCGCCGACGGCCGCCCGTAGCTCGACCCCGAGGCCGGGCCAGCGCCCGAACCGTCCCGGCGGAAAGCGACCGCCGGCCAAGCGGCCGACCCAGGCGAAGAAGCGCCGCTGACCACAGACCGAACAATGCCCGTGTCGCCCGCGCGAGATGGGCACCGTCATGACAGTGCCGAGAGGACCCAGTTTCCGTGAGTGAGACCGACGTGGACGCCCGCACGCCCGAGCTCGACCCCGAGGTTGCCGACGACGAAGGCTCCGAGGAGTCGGCGGAGGCCGGCGACAACCTGCTCGTCCGCGAGGGCGACATCGCCGCCGACTACCTCGAGCGGTTGCTCGACATCGTCGACTACGACGGGGACATCGACCTCGACGTCGAGAACGACCGGGCCGTCGTGGCGATCGTCGGCAGCGACCTCAGCGCCCTGGTCGGAGGCCGCGGGGAGACCCTGGATGCCCTCCAGGAACTCACCCGGCTCGCCGTGCAGCAGCAGACCGGCGTCCGCAGCCGCCTGATGCTCGACGTCAGCGGACACCGCCAGGCCCGGCGCACGGAGCTCCAGCAACTGGCGAAGGAGACCTGCGACCGAGTTCTCGAGAACGGTGAACCCGTTCGCCTGGCCCCGATGAACCCGTTCGAGCGCAAGGTCGTGCACGACGCGGTCGCCGCCGTCGACGGGGTCCGCAGCGAGTCCGAGGGCGAGGAGCCGCACCGGCGGGTAGTCGTACTCGTCGAGCGGTGACCGAGGCGCGGCCGCCGGCGAGCGCCGAGACTGCACTTGCCGGCGGGGTCCCGTCCCCACCTCCGGTGGCGTCGGTGGTCTTCGGTGACCGGCTCGGGCTCGCGCAGGAGTACGTCCGGCGGTTGGCCACCGACGGTGTCGAGCGCGGCCTGATCGGGCCGCGAGAGCTCCCCCGCCTGTGGGATCGGCACGTGCTGAACTGCGCGGTGCTGACCGACCTGCTCCCGGTGGGGGCCAGGGTCGTCGATGTCGGATCCGGTGCGGGGCTGCCCGGAATCGTGCTGACACTGCGCCGGCCCGACCTGCAGGTCGTACTCCTCGAGCCCATGCAGCGCCGGGTCGAGTTCCTCGCGGAGTGTGTCGCGGGCCTCGGTCTCGACGGGACGGTCCGGGTCGTCCGCGGCCGGGCCGAGGACGGCGAGATCCGCCGCAGCCTCGGTACCGGCGATTGGGTGACCGCTCGGGCTGTTGCACCGCTCGATCGACTGGTCAAATGGTCTCTTCCGCTCGTCCGACCCGGCGGGCGGCTGCTGGCCCTGAAGGGGGCCCGAGCGGGCGACGAGGTCGCTGCGCATCGGGCGGCGCTGCGCCGATCGGGCGCGGAGGTCCTTGAGGTCCGAATTGTGGGGCAGGATCTGCTCGTCGAGCCGACCTGGGTTGTCGTGGTGGCCCGGAGCCGGCGGACCGGCGGGCGGGCTGCGCGGGAGGAGAGCCGATGACGGAGTGCCCGTCCCCTCAGGCAACCGGGGAGCCGTGCGAGACCCCGGAGCCGTCGCCGAGCGAGCCTGTTTCACGTGAAACGGAAACGCGGGCGGATTCGGTGGATGTTTACCCGGTTGTACCGGCGCCTGTTTCACGTGAAACGACGACGACTGCGGAGCACGACACCCCGATCGCGCGGGAGGCCGCTCAGGCCGTCCACGTCCTGAACGTGCGTCAGGAGCAGTGGCCCCGGCCGTCGCACGTCCGGGTGCTCACCGTCGCGAACCAGAAGGGCGGCGTCGGCAAGACAACCAGTGCGGTGAACATCGCCGCCGCCCTCGCCATGCACGGGCTTCGGGTCATGCTCATCGACCTCGATCCCCAGGGCAACGCCAGCACCGCCCTCGGCATCGACCACAGTGTCGGCACCCCGTCGGTCTACGACGTCCTGCTCGGCGGGCGGCCGATCGCCGAGGTCGCACAGGCCACCGACTTCGCGCCCTCGCTGCAGTGCGTGCCCGCCACCCTGGATCTCGCCGGCGCCGACATCGAGCTCACCTCCCAGGTCGCCCGGGAGTACCGCCTGCAGAAGGCGCTCAACAGCTACCTCGCCGACGCCGAGGTCGACTACGTCCTCATCGACTGCCCGCCGTCGCTCGGACTGCTCACCCTCAACGCCCTGGTAGCGGGCCGCGAGGTGCTGATCCCCATCCAGTGCGAGTACTACGCGCTCGAGGGGCTGGCCCAGCTGCTCAAGACGGTCGAACTCGTGACGTCGCACCTGAACCCGGACCTCGTGGTCACCACGGTGCTGCTCACCATGTACGACAGCCGGACCCGGCTCGCCGACCAGGTCGCCGACGAGGTCCGCAACCACTTCGGCGATCTCGTCCTCTCACCGACGATCCCGCGCAACGTCCGGGTCTCCGAGGCTCCGGGCTTCGGGCAGACCGTCATCACCTACGACGCCGGCTCGCGGGGCGCCATCGGATACCTTCAGGCGGCGCGGGAGATCGCCGAGCGCGGCGCGGCCGGACAGCGTGACGGGGAGGACGAGTCGATGGGTGAGGGTCATGAGTAGCAAGCAGCGTCGCGGCGGGCTGGGTCGAGGCCTGGGTGCCCTCATCCCGACCGCCGCCCCGGCTCAACCCTCGTCCGGATCCGAGTCGGGTGGACCGGCGGACGTGCGGACCGGGCTGAACACCTCGATCGTCATCACCGAGCACGAGCCGGCCGGCCCGGCCGGAGCCGCGGCGGGGCCGGAGAGCCCCGGTCCGGTTCCGGGGGCGGAGTTCGCCGAACTCCCGGTCGAGGCGATCCACCCCAACGCCAAGCAGCCCCGTCAGGTCTTCGACGAGGACGCCCTGGCCGAGCTGACCCACTCGATCCGCGAGTTCGGCGTCCTGCAGCCGGTCGTGGTCCGGGCCGACGCCGAGGCCGGCGGCTACGAGCTGGTCATGGGCGAGCGCCGGCTGCGGGCCGCGGTCGCGGCCGGGCTCGACACGATCCCGGCGATCGTCCGCTCGACCGGCGACGATGCGATGCTGCGCGATGCGTTGCTCGAGAACATCCACCGCGCCCAGCTGAACCCGCTGGAAGAAGCGGCCGCCTACCAGCAGCTGCTCGAGGAGTTCGGCACCACGCACGAGGAGCTGGCCCGCCGCATCGGCCGCAGCCGGCCCCAGGTCTCGAACACGATCCGGCTGATGAACCTGCCGCTGGCGGTCCAGCGGCGGGTGGCGGCCGGCGTGCTGTCCGCGGGCCACGCCCGTGCGCTGCTCGGGCTCGAGGACGCCGACCAGCAGGACGAACTGGCCGGCCGGATCGTCGCCGAGGGTCTGTCGGTGCGCGCGACCGAGGAACTGGTCGGGCTGGCCCAGCGCGGTGGACTGCAGAAGAAGCCGGCCCGCAGCGCCCCGGCCCGGCGGATCACCGCGCCGGCCGTGACCGAGCTGGCCAACAAGCTCTCCGATGCCTTCGACACCCGGGTGCGGGTGGACATCGGGCGCCGGAAGGGCCGGATCACGGTCGAGTTCGCCTCGATCGACGACCTCGAACGCATCGTCTCGGTCATGGCCCCCCAGCTCTCGACCCCCCGGCCGGCCGGGGATCAGCCGAACGAACCGTAGCTGACGACCTCCGCCAGCGCCCGCCGTCCGCGCTTGAGGGACGGCGAGCGGCGATCCGGCGCGGGGTGACCGAGGCTCACCACCCCGACCGGGGCCAGCCCGGCCGGCACGTCGAAGGCGGCAAAGAAATCCGGCCACCGCTCCGGCGGGACGCCGAAGAAGCAGCCGGCGAGCCCGATGTCGTGCGCGGCGAGCAGGAGGATGAGCGCCGCCATCCCGGTGTCGACGTGCCAGTAGGGGACCGGCCAGCGGGCCTCGTCCCGGTCGGTCCAGCCCTTGTCCGGTTCGGCGTAGCGGTCCAGGTAGGCGTCGCGGTCCGAGAAGCAGATGATGAGGGCGGGCGCCGTTCGCAGCCGGCGCAGCCAGTCACCCGCGGGCTCGGTGCTCGTCGCCGCCCAGAATCGGGAGCGCGATGTTATGTCGTCCAGGACGAGAAATCTCCAACCCTGGGTATGGCCCGCCGACGGTGCCCGAATCGCGAGCTTCAGTAGCATTTCCAGCGTGTCACGCGGCACCGGCCGGTCCGGGTCGTAGCTCCTGATCATCCGCCGGGTGCGCACCACTTCCCGCAGTTCCATACCCGTCACCCTGGCACGGAGGCCGATATCACGTCGGCTGACCGCGCGCGAATGTGCGATCGTGTCCGCGTGGACCTGATGCAATCCCGCAAGCTCGCCGACGTCTGCTACGACATCCGGGGGCCGGTGCTCGAGGAGGCCAAGCGCCTCGAGGAAGAGGGCCGGCGGATCATCAAGCTCAACATCGGCAACCCGGCACCCTTCGGTTTCGAAGCGCCGGAGGAGATCCTGGTCGACATCATCCGCAACCTGCCGAGCGCGCAGGGGTACTGCGATTCCCAGGGCCTGCTCTCGGCCCGGACCGCGATCGTCCAGCACTACCAGGAGCGCGGCATCGACACCGTCGACGTCGACGACATCTGGCTCGGCAACGGTGTGAGCGAGTTGATCACGCTGAGCCTGCAGGCGATGCTCGACAACGGCGACGAGGTGCTCGTACCGGCGCCGGACTACCCGCTCTGGACGGCGTCGACCTCGCTGGCCGGCGGCCGGCCCGTCCACTACCTGTGCGACGAGTCCAACGACTGGCAGCCTGATCTCGACGACATCCGGGCCAAGATCACCAGCCGGACCAAGGCGATCGTGGTGATCAACCCGAACAACCCCACCGGCGCCGTATACCCCGAGGCGGTATTGCAGGAGATCGCCGGGATCGCCCGCGAGCACGGGCTGGTCGTCATGGCCGACGAGATCTACGACAAGATCCTGTACGACGACGCGGTACACGTCCCGTTCGCCCGGCTGGCGCCCGACGTCTTCACGCTGACGTTCAACGGGCTCTCGAAGGCCTACCGGGTCGCGGGGTTCCGCTCGGGCTGGATGATGGTGACCGGGCCGAAGCGGCACGCCACCAGCTACCTCGAGGGCATCACGATCCTCGCCAACATGCGCCTGTGTGCGAACGTCCCGGCCCAGCACGCCGTGCAGATCGCCCTCGGCGGCCGGCAGAGCATCAAGGAGCTGATCCTGCCCGGCGGGCGGCTGCTCGAGCAGCGCGATGCCGCCGTGCAGGCCCTGACCGCCATCCCCGGCGTGAGTTGCCCGGTCCCGAAGGGTGCGCTCTACGTCTTCCCCCGCCTCGACCCCGAGGTGTATCCCATCAAGGACGACCAGCGATTCGTGCTCGAGTTGCTGCGCGCTCAACATGTTCTGGTGGTCCAGGGCACCGGCTTCAACTGGCCGCACCCGGACCATCTGCGCATCGTCACGCTGCCCCGGGTCGATGACCTCACCGACGCGATCGGCCGGATCGGCACCTTCCTGCGGGAGTATGACGGCGACTTCTGACCGCCTCGATTGACAGGTCGCACGAGGAGGTTGACGTGTCACGGCGACTGGTGAGCATCACCCTTGACAACCTGTCAGACCTGCCGTCGCAGTGCCGGAGCTGCGTGTACTGGGAGTTGGACCCGATCGCCGGCGAGCGGGCGGCCGCGAGCGGCGATCCGGCGCTCGAGAAGGAAGCCTGGGTCTCGGACACGTTGCTGGAGTGGGGGAGCTGCGGGCAGCTGGTCTACGTCGACGGCGTGCCGGCCGGCTTCGTCATCTACGCCCCGCCGGCCTATGTTCCCCGGTCGGTTGCGTTCCCGACCTCGCCGGTCTCGGCCGACGCCGTCCTGCTGATGACTGCGCGGCTGCTGCCCGAATTCCGGGGCGGTGGCCTGGGTCGGATGCTGCTGCAGGGCGTGGCGCGCGATGTCGTGCGCCACGGCGTGCGGGCGATCGAGGCGTTCGGCCGGGGCGACTCCGGAGCACCGGAATCGACCGGCCAGGCTGACTACCGCTGCCTGTTGCCGGCCGACTACCTGCGGGCCGTCGGGTTCAAGACCGTGCGCCCGCACCCGCGCACGCCCCGGCTCCGGCTGGACGTGAAGACCACCGTCACGTGGCGGGAGGACGTGGAGTCCGCCCTGGAGCGGCTCCTGTCGTCCATGCAGGCACCGGTCCTGTCACGCTAGGACGGGACCCGCGGCAAACCTGTCAGCGGGCGCCGGCGGGTATGCGCATGACCCCGGTCGGCGGATCGTCGGAGACGGGAAGGTACAGCCGCTGGACCGCGACCAGCAGGCCCTCGGCCGCCGTGTCGCGAAAGCGCGGATCACGCAGCATCGACCGATCGGCGGGGGAGGTCAGGTAACCCAGCTCGACCCGCACCGCGGGCATCCGGGTCAGCCGCAGCAGGGCCCAGCCCTTGCCGTGGATCCGGTTGTCCCTCAACCCGGTGCGGGCGACCAGTTCGCGCTGCGCCAGGTCGGCCAGCCGTTCCCCGATCGTCGAGCTGGCCTCGCCGCCGGCGTAGTAGTACGCGGCGATGCCGTTGGCGAGCGGCGAGGAGAACCCGTCGATGTGCAGGGAGAGGACGAGGTCGGCGCCGACGTCGTTGGCCAGCCGGGCGCGCTGCTCGTCGGTGGCGCCGTTGCCGGGACCGCGGGTCAGCCAGGTGCGCACGCCCAAGGCCGAGAGCCGCCCCTCGAGCCGGGAGACGAGATCCCAGACGAGTTCGGCCTCGGTGACGCCGTCGGCCTCGACCCCGTGGTCGTCGCCGCCGTGCCCGGCGTCGAGCACGATGCGCTTGCCCAGCAGGCTCGGCCCGGACTCGGCCACCGCCACGAGATCGCGCAGCAGTTGCGGGCGGCCCCCTACGACCCGGCGGTCGAGCTGGCGCAGGGCCCGCAGGGTTCCCGGCCCGCAGATGCCGTCCGGCACCAGCCCGTACTCGCGCTGGAACCGCCGCAGCGCATCGGCCGTCGACAGCCCGAAGATGCCGTCGGCCCGGGCCAGGTGGTAGCCCAGCTCGATGAGCTGGGTCTGCAACCGGGTGACGTCGTCGCCGGTCAGCGGCTGGCTCGACTCGTGGGCCAGGACGCGGTCACCCAGCCGCCAGTGGGCGCCGGTGAGCGCGGCGTAGGTCTCCGGGCCGACGACGCCGTCGACCGAGAGCCGACGCTGCTGCTGGAAGTGCCGCACGGCCAGTTCGGTGGCCTCGTCGAAGGTCTCGACGCGACCGGGGTGGGTGTTGTCGAGCAGACCGATCGTGGCCAGCATCCTGCGGATCTCGGCGACGGCGCTGCCGGTGTCGCCGCGGCGCAGTAGCTGCATCAGGGGGAAGCCTCAGGCATTCGCAGTCGGGGACGGACGGGCGTCGCGATTCATTCTGCCCCAGCCGGGGGCGATGCCGAACCACCGCGGGCGACCGGATCGAATCCGCCGACCGGCTCGGACCGATCGGGCCGCAACGCAGCACAACGGCCACCGCGAACCTGTCGCGGTGGCCGTTGGGTGAAGGTGTGCTGCAGCGCCGTTCGCCTGGGCGGGTCAGCCGACGAATTCGGTGAGCTCGCGCAGGATCGCCGCCTTCGGGCGGGCACCGACGATGGTCTTCACCAGCTCGCCGCCGGAGAACACGGCCATCGTCGGGATCGACATGACCTGGTAGTTCCGGGCGGTCTCGGGGTTCTCGTCGATGTTCAGCTTGGCGATGGTGAGCTTGCCGGCCTGCTCACCGGCGATCTCCTCGAGCACCGGGGCGACCTGGCGGCACGGGCCGCACCACTCCGCCCAGAAGTCGACGAGCACCGGGCCATCGGCCTGCAGCACGTCCGACTTGAAGCTCTGGTCGGTGACGGTCTTGGTGTTGGCGCCCATAGGGTTCCTTTCGAAAAGCGTGGATGTGTTGGTGAACGTCTCCTGCAACCGCGGCATTCCGGGCCGTCAGGCGTTGGCGACGAGCTCGGACTCCTCGGTGGCGACGCGGGTGGCAACGCCCTCGGCGAGGGCGGCGAGGTACCGCTCGGCGTCGAGCGCGGCCTGGCAGCCGGTGCCCGCCGCGGTGATCGCCTGCCGGTAGGTGTGGTCGACGAGGTCGCCGGCGGCGAAGACGCCGTCCAGGTTGGTGTAGGTGCCGTCGTGCGTCAGGACGTAACCCTCGTCGTCGAGCTCGATCTGCCCGCGGACGAGCTCGCTGCGCGGGTCGTGGCCGATGGCGATGAACAGGCCCTGCACGTCGAGATCCCGCTGCGCCCCGGTCACCGTGTCCTGCAGGCGGATACCTGTCACCGAACCGTCACCGTGGATGCCGACGACCTGACTGTTCCACGCCCACTGGATCTTCGGGTCGTTGTTGGCCCGCTCGGCCATGAACTTGCTGGCCCGCAGCGAGTCGCGCCGGTGCACGACGGTGACCGACTTCGCGAACCGGGTCAGGAACGTCGCCTCCTCCATCGCGGTGTCACCACCGCCGACGACGGCGATGTCCTTGTCGCGGAAGAAAAAGCCGTCACAGGTGGCACACCAGGAGACGCCGTGCCCGGACAGTTCCTGCTCGCGGTCGATCCCGAGGTTCTTGTAGGCCGAGCCCATGGCCAGGATCACCGAGTCGGCGGTGTACTCGGCGTCGAGCGTCCGGACCGTCTTGACCGGCCCGGCGAGGTCGACCGAGACCACGTCGTCGGCGACCAGCTCGGCGCCGAAGCGCTCGGCCTGGCCGCGGATGTTGTGCATCAACTCCGGCCCCATGATGCCGTCGGGGAAGCCGGGGAAGTTCTCGACGTCGGTGGTGTTCATCAGCGCGCCGCCGTACTGCGCGCCCTCGAACACGAGCGGCCTGAGGTCGGCGCGCGCCGTGTAGAGGGCGGCGGTGTATCCCGCCGGGCCCGAGCCCACGATGATGACGTTGCGGTGTGTCGATGCAGTGCCCAGTTCAGAGCTCACAGTCCCGCCTCTTTTCGAATCCGCCAGCTGAAACCATGGTAGAGACGCCCGGATTCCCGGCGGTCGGCGCCGCGCTCATCGCCGGGCCGCGGCAAGCACCTCGTGGACGTCGGCGATGCGCATCCGCCAGGCCACCACGCCCAGGACGGCCAGGCCGGCGAGCCCGCCGAGGACCAGCCCTGTGGCGGATCCGGCGTGGGCCGACCCCAGCTCGTGCTGCGCGGCCACGACGACCCCCCAGGCCGCGAGGGCCCCGACGGCCGACGCGAGCCCGATCTGTCCCACGGTGCGCAGGACCCGGGCGAAGCCGAGGTGCCCGAGCCGGCGGGTGAGCAGGATGTGCCCGATGATCGCGCCGACGACGTAGGACAGCGACGTGGAGATGTTGAGCCATTCCACCGCGTGCACCGACGGGTGCTTGTCGATGTTCGTCCCCGCCGGCGCCCGGTACACCTCGTTCGACACGAGGACGAGCACGACCTTCGTCCCCACCATGAAGGTGTTGATGAGCGTGGGCGTGCGGCCGTCGCGCATCGCGTAGAAGACCCGCAGCTGCAGCATGACGACCGCGAACGGGAACAGGCCGAAGGCCGACCAGGCCAGCGACGAGCCGATCAGGTGTGCCCCGCGGATCGTCGTCTCGCCGTAGGCGAACAGCGTCACGCCCATCACCGGGCCGAGCACGATGAGGCCGGCGGTGATGGGGACGAGGGCCACCGCCGACAGGCGGGCCCCCAGCGACAGGTCGTCGACGACGGCCGCGTTGTCGCCGCGGACGGCAGCCCGGGACAGCCGGGGCATGATCGCGGTGAGGACCGACACGACGAGGATCCCGTACGGCATCTGGAAGAGCAGGTCGGCGTTGGTGAACACGCTGAAGCCACCGTTGGAGTTGCCGACCTTCTGGATCACCGAGACGCCGATCTGGCTGACGACGACGTAGGCGAAGACCCAGGTCGCCAGCGAACCGATCTCCTTGAGCCGGCTGCTCTCACCCGGCCGGGCGCGGAAGCGCCACTGCCAGCGGAAGCCGGACCGGCGCAGCGCCGGGACGAGGACCACCGCCTGGGCCGCGATGCCAAGGGTCGTGCCGATGCCGATGACGAGGATCTGCGGCGTGGTCATGGTCGACGGGTTCAGCGTGTTCGGCCCCGGGATCGCCCAGAAGACGAGGACGGTCACCATCATGACGACGTTGTTGAGCACCGGCGCCCAAGCCCCCGGGCGGTAGATGTTCTTCAGGTTCAGCACGGCCATGAACATCGCCCCGAGGCCGTAGAAGAAGATCTCGGGGAGCAGCAGGGTGGCGAAGACCGCGGTGAGCTCACGCTGCGGCCCGGGCTGCACGAAGACCGCCGCGATCCACGGGGCGGCGGCGACGACGAGCAGGGTCATCACGCCGAGCGCAGCAACCGCGATCGAGAGCAGGCGCTGCGTGTACGCCAGGCCACCGTCGTCGTCCTCGGCCTCGGCGCGCACGAGCAGCGGGATGAGCACGCTCGAGAGCACGCCACCGAGGAGCAGTTCGTAGACCATGTTGGGCAGGTTGTTGCCGCTGTTGTAGGCGTTGCCGACCCCGGCCGTGCCCAGGGCGGCGAGCAGCATGATGCTGCGCAGGAACCCGGTCACCCGGCTGGCCAGGCTGGCCACGGCCATCGACCGGGTGTTCGCCATCAGCCCGCGATTGCTGTCGTCGACCGGCTTGGGTGGCGCTTCCTCGGCCCCGGCCTGCTGGTCGGCCGGCGCGATCTCCGCCGCCGGGGCCGGCGCGTCGTCGCGGCCGCCCCGGCGGGGGCGCCCGACGTAGGTGGTGGTGCCCCACCGCGATTCGTCGGCGCCGGAGTCCCACTCGCCGAGCAGCGAGGTCATCGGATCGGCCTCGGTGAACGTGCGCGGTTCGATGGTCCGGCTGCCGTTGTAGTGCGTCGGCGCGCTCCACCCGTCGTCGCGCACCGGCGTGCCGGTCGGTCCCGGTCCGGTCATCGCGGGGCTTCGCTGCGGGCGGCCACGACGGCCGGATCCGCAGGTGCGTTCGGCGCGTCGGGATCCCATCTGGGCCCGCGGGGCGTGCGCTCGCGGTGTTGCCGGCGGTGCAGTTGCCGGCCGAACCGGATGAGCAGCGCGAGGAGCAGCACGGCCCCGGCGCCGATCGTGATGATGACGCCGACGGCGCCCAGTGCCGTGCTGCGGACCGTCAGCGGCACCGGGTCGCCGAGGCGCACGCCGTCCGGCGTCCACAGCGTGGCGTCGACCTTGATCCGCCCCGAGCGGTCGATGTTGGTCGGCAGGTGGATGGTGGCCTTCTGGTGGGCCTCGACCTCGACGCCGGTCGGGCGGGCGGTGAAGCCGAGCAGCCCGTTCACGGCGTCGACCCGCACGGTCACCTGCACCGGGTAGTCGAGGTCGTTCTCGACCGTGATCGGCAGCGGCGAGTTGTCCGAGGCCAGGGTGTAGGAACCCGAGCCCTGCTGCACGATCTTGACGCCGTGGGTGAGATTGGTCAGCTCGGTGGTGACGGCGCCGGCGAACTCGCCGGCGGTGTCGGCGGTGTCGGCGCGTCCCCAGGCCGACGACGACACCCGCTGCGCCTGCCCGGGCAGGCGATCGAGCAGGGTCTGCGCGGCCGACCCGATGGTCGGCGGGTTGCCGGTGGTGAGCAGCGAGCGGACGGCCGGCAGGTCGCCCTCGACCTGCGCGACCGCGTCGAGGTTCCCGCTCGGCAGGACGGCCGCCGACTTGGGGACGGGATTCAACCGGCTCCTGGCCGTCGGCAGCAACGGACCGCCGACGGCGTCGCTCAGCGCGACCGGTTCGGCGAAGGTCGATCGGCTGGTGGCCTCGATGACGGTGGCGGCGACGTCGACCGACGGGTCGACGTAGCGCGGCGGGGCGAGCACGGCGATGTGCTCGACGTCCGGTTCCTGGGTCGCCCGGATGGCGAGTTCGGCAACGAGGTCGGGGAGCACGCTGAGCCCGGAGCCGCCCAGCGCGGTCGCCTTCGCGACATAGGTCTGCAACGTCGGGTTCAGCAGTCCGACGGCGACGTCGTGCCGGTCGACCGAGAGCCGGGCGAGCCCCGGACGGACGGCCGAGGCCGCCGGGCGGGGCGAGATGTCGGTTGAGGCCAGCAGGACGGTGCTGACCCCGCCGGCGACCAGGGCGTGCAGCGTGCCGCTGCTGAGGGCGCCGCCGGCCGGCCACGCCAGCGTGCTGTCGGCGGCCCGCCCGGCCAGCGTGGGGGAGATGTGCGACTGCATCGCGGCCGGGAGCGTGGAGGTCCAGGTCAGGCCGCGCTGGTTCAGTGCCTCGACGTCCGGGTCGGCGTACGGGGTCAGCTGCACCCGCACCGACGAGTCGGTGAGCAGCGCGTTCAGCCGGTCCAGCCAGGCCTGCGCTGCGTCCTGGCCGGTTCCGGGGGTGGTCCGGCCCTTGCCGGTGCTGACCCGGTAGCGGCCGCCGGCCATGACGCTCAGCTCGTCGAGCAGTTCGGGGTCGATGAGCAGGGTCAGCGGAACCTGGGCCTCTCCGACGGCCTCGGCGACCGCGAGGGCGCGGGACAGGCGGCCGTCCGGCCCGACGCTGGCGGCCAGCAGGTCGTCGGTGAACACGGCGCCGTCGGCCAGCCGGTGCGGCTGGTCGATGAGCGGCCAGACCCAGCTCACCCGGACCGGAGCGGGCTTGGGGTGGAAGACCGGGACGAAGGTCTCGGCGACGCCCAACTGCTGGTCGACGCCGCCCGGGCCGGCGGTGTGCGCGCTGAAGAACAGCGGGTAGACGGCGGCCTGGTGGCAGATGCACAACCCCGCGTCCGAGGGGATGCCCGAGGTGGTGCGGAAGGTGACCGCCTGCGTGCCGCCGGCCGGCAGGTCGAGCTTCACCACGTGGGTCGGGCGGACCTCGACGATGTGACCCGTCGGCCGGGCACCCTGAGCGAGGTCGGCGTCGAGCGCGCTCTGCGTGCTGATCGGTTCGGCCCGCTCGCCCTCGATCCGCACCCCGGCCAGTGGCTTGTCGGTCCGGTTCGTCACCGTCAACATCACCGTCAGCGGGCGAACCGTCTGGCTGTCGGTCGGCGCCACCGGATCGACCGAGTCCACCGCGATGGCGACCGAGTCGCTGGCCCGGCGGGTACCGCTGTCGGCGCCCGCCGGCGAGACGAGCGGCCCGCCGGGTGTCAGGAGGGCCGCCGACGCCAGCAGCGCGGCGACCGATACCAGTCGGGGCCGCCGGATCACGCGGATTCGGCGAGCAGTCTGCCCGCGGTGTCGACCAGCCCGCGTTCGTCGGGGTACGCGAGCTGCCCGCGGATCTCCGACAGCGGCACCCAGGCGACCTCGTCCACCTCGATGTCGGCGTCGGACAGCTCGCCGCCGACGCGCCGCATCAGGTAGTGCCGGACCGTCTTGTGAATGCGCCGGCCCTCGGCGACGAACCAGAAGTCGATGGTGCCGAGCTCGGCGAGGATCTCGCCCGCGATCCCGGTCTCCTCCTCGACCTCGCGCACGGCGGCCTGTTCGGCCGTCTCGCCCACCTCGATGTGCCCCTTGGGCAGCGACCACAGCAACCGCCCCTGCCGATCGGTGCGCCCGATGAGCGCGCCCCTCGGCACCTCCCCGGCGAGATCGACGACCAGGCCGCCGGCGCTGAACTCGTCGACCTGGCGCAGCCAGCGCCGGGGCCGGCGCCGCTTCTTGTTCTGCCCCTTGCCGGCCGCCTTGTTCTGCCCCTTGACCGGTGCCTTGCCCTGCCCCTTGCCCTGAACCTTGTGCTGCACGACTTTCGGGGTCTTCTTTTCCGGCGTCCGCTCCGGCTTCGGGTCGGCCGCGGGCCGCGGGGCAGCGGGTCGCCCGGGGCGGGACTCCGGGCTGTGGGACATCCTCTGATGGTATCGGGCCGGTCGGTAACGTGGCCGTCCGTGACACCGCGCGCACCCAGGTTCAGCACCGTCCGGTTCGGCCGATGACCGATCCGGCCGATCTGGTTCCTCTGCCGCCCGAGGCGCTCGCCCTGGGAGCCGCGTTCGCGGCCGCCGGGCACGAGTTGCACCTGGTGGGGGGTCCGGTGCGGGACGCGCTGATGGGGCGCCCGTGCGACGACCTCGACTTCGCGACCGACGCCCGCCCGCAGCAGGTCCTCGAGATCGTGGCGCCGCTCGCGACGGCGACCTGGACGACCGGCATCGAGTTCGGCACCGTCGGGGCCCAGGTCAAGGGGCTGCGCTGCGAGATCACCACGTTCCGGGCCGACCGCTACGACGGGGCGAGCCGGAACCCGGAGGTCGTCTACGGCGATTCGCTCGTCGACGACCTGCGCCGCCGCGACTTCACCATGAACGCGATGGCCGTCTCGGTCACCGGTGACCGCACCTTCACCGACCCGTACGGCGGTCTCGCCGATCTCGCCCGGGGCATGCTGCGGACCCCGGGCACGCCGGAGGAGTCCTTCGCCGACGACCCGCTGCGGATGCTGCGCGCCGCCCGGTTCGTCTCGACGCTGGGCGTCTCGGTTGCGCCCGAAGTGATGGCCGCGCTCGAGGGCATGGCGCCGCAGCTCGGGCGCATCACCGCCGAGCGGGTGCAGGGCGAGCTGTCCAAGCTGCTGCTCGGCGCGGCGCCGCGGCGCGGGCTCGAGGTCCTCGTCGACACCGGCCTGGCCGAGGTCGTGCTGCCCGAGCTGCCGGCCCTGCGGATGGCGGCCGACGAGCACGGCCAGCACAAGGACGTCTATGCCCACACCCTCCAGGTCCTGGACCAGGCGATCGACCTCGAGACGCCGCAGGACGGTGGCCCGGATCTCGTCCTGCGCTGGGCTGCGCTCCTGCACGACGTCGGCAAGCCCGCGACCCGGGAGTTCCTGCCCGGCGGCCGGGTCACCTTCCACCACCACGAGGTCGTCGGTGCCCGGATGGCCCGTAAGCGGCTGAAGGCGCTGCGCTACGGCAACGACCTGGTCGACGAGGTCGGCCAGCTGGTCTTCCTGCACCTGCGGTTCTACGGCTACCGCAGCAGCGAGTGGACCGACGCGGCCGTGCGCCGCTACGTCCGCGACGCCGGACCGTTGCTGCCGCGGCTGCACAAGCTCGTCCGCTCGGACTGCACGACTCGCAACCTGCGCAAGGCGGCCGCGCTCTCCAGCGCCTATGACGCGCTCGAGCAGCGCATCGTCGAGCTGCAGGCGAAGGAGGACCTCGAGGCGATCCGGCCCGACCTCGACGGCAACCAGATCATGGACATCCTCGGCATCCCGCCGGGGCCGCTCGTCGGCAAGGCGTACAAGTACCTGCTCGAACTGCGGATCGAGCACGGGCCGCTCGGGGCCGATCGGGCGGTCACCGAGCTCAAGGACTGGTACGCCCGGAACGCCTGAGGTAGACGGCCCCGGTGATCGTCCAGGCGGCGGCGACGACGACGACCGCGGCCGGGCTGTGCCCGTCCTGCGGCAGGGCGACGGCGGTGACCGTTGCTGCCGCGACCAGCGCGAGGTTGAAGAGCATGTCGTAGAGCGCGAAGACCCGGCCCCGGAAGCTGTCCTCGATGTCCTGCTGGACGAGCGTGTCCACGGTGATCTTCACCGCCTGGGCCGCGAAGCCGAGCAGTAGCCCGGAGAGGACGACGAGCGGCTTGGTGTAGGGCAGGGTGAGCGCGACCTCGACGACGGCCGAGGCGAACAGCATCGCGGCCGCCCACCGCGCCGGCCCGAAGCGGCGGAACACGGCCGGGGTCACCAGTGCGGCCAGGGCCCCGCCGGTGGCGACCAGCGCGACGAGTTGGGTCAGTCCGGTCAACCCGGCCCGAAAGAACCCGGAGTCGGTGAAGTAGTTGCGGTACAGCAGCAGCGTGCACACCGTCCAGATGCCGAAGAAGAGCCGGTGGGCGGCGATCGCGGCGAGCGCGTCGGCGACCCGCACGGTCCGCCGGACGTCGCGGGCACCGGCGAGCAGGCCGCGCCCGACCTCGGCCGGGGTCTCCCGCACCCGCCGTTCCTCCTCCGAGGGCCCGAGCGCACGCCGGGCGAAGCGGCGGGCGTTCAGCGCCGCGATCAGGTAGGGCACGAGCGCGGCCGCCGCGATGAGCGCGTAGTCGGAGTCCCGGCTGCCCAGCAGGGCGCGGACCCCGACTGCGACCCCGCCACCGAGCGCGGTGAAGATCGTCCCGGCCGTGGCGGAGACGGCGTTCGCGGTCACGAGCTCGGAGTCGGCGATGACGTGCGGCAGCGACGCGCTCAGGGCGGACAGCACGAACCGGCTCAGCGAGATGATCACCAGCGCCGAGGCGTAGAAGGCGATGCCGCGGACACCGCCGGCGATCTCGGCCGCCACCGCGAGGACGCCGATCGCCCGGACGGTGTTGGCGATGGTGAGCACGCGTTTGCGCCACCAGCGGTCCAGCAGCACGCCCGCGAACGGGCCGATGACCGAGTAGGGCAGGAGCAGGACGGCGAAACCGGCGGCGATGTCGGCGGCGTCCGCCTGCCGCTGGGGGTCGAACAGGACGGTGCCGGCAAGGCTGGCCTGGAAGACCCCGTCGCCGAGTTGGCAGGCCAGGCGGACCGCGAGCAGCCGGCGAAAGCCGGGCCGGGCCAGGGCGTCGACGAGATGTCTGCGCCGCGCCACCTGGCACAGGCTAGTGACCGGCCCGGATCGCGCCGGATCGCCGCTCGCGCTGGTGGGTGAGGCGGGCTAGGGCCAAGATGGGCGAGTGGGCGCCGATTGGGGAGCGGTCGAGGGGCTGGAGCCGGCGGCCGGCCGCCTGCTCGTCGCCACGCCCCTGCTCGGCGACGCGCACTTCTCCCGCACGGTCGTGTACCTGCTCGAGCACGACGGTGGCGGCACGGTCGGCGTGATCCTGAACCGGCCGAGTCACACACCGGTCGGGCAGGTGTTGCCGGACTGGCACGACGCGGTGAGCGGGCCGGCGGTGGTGTTCGGTGGCGGGCCGGTCCAGCCCGACGGTGCGCTGTGTCTCGGCCAGTTGCAGCCCGGGGTCGAGGGCATCCGGGAGGTCGTCGACGGTGTGGCCACCGTCGACCTCGACGGGGACGTCGCGGTCATCGCTCCCATCGCGCGCCGGCTGCGGGTGTTCGCCGGACACGCCGGTTGGGCGCCGGGCCAGCTCGACGACGAACTCGCCGAGGGCGCCTGGTGGGTGCTCGCCGGCAGCCCGGACGACCTGTTCAGCGAGGAGCCGAAGACGATGTGGCGCCAGGTGCTGCGCCGCCAGCCCCCGCCGCTGAACCTGGTCTCCACGTACCCGGCTGATCCCGGGCTCAACTGACCATGCCCGGACGTACCGGACATCGCCCGGGCGATGTTCGGTGTTGTTGGGCTGTTCGAGTAGCGCCCATCTGCCGCCATTCCGGGTCACGACGGCCATCTAAGGCCGGACGAACCCTCCAGAACAGGCCGTTCGAAGCTTGACATTCATCGGGCCCCCGACTTGGCTGTGATTGCTCGTGATGGATCGCGTGGGAAAATGTTCGAACTTCTTGAGGAGAGACATCATGGTGGACAAGAACTCCGTGCCTCCGGCGTCCGGCCCGATCGAACCGCCGAGCCGGCGAACACTTCTCAAGGGGATGGCCGGCGTCGCCGGCCTCGCGGCCGCGCCCGGCCTGCTGGCCGCGTGCAGCAGCAGCGGCTCCAAGTCGACCAAGACCTCAGCGGCCGCGCCCGGCGGCTCCAGCCCGGCGGCCACAGCCGGTGGGAGCATCTCCTTCGGGTCGAACTACTCCGACCCCTCGACCAAGAGCGCGTTTGCCGCACTGACCCAGGCCGCAACCGCGCAGACGAAGGTCAAGATCTCGATCAACACGGTCGACCACAACACGTTCCAGAACAACATCAGCAGCTACCTGCAGGGCACGCCGAACGACCTCGCGACGTGGTTCGCCGGCTACCGGCTGCAGTTCTTCGCTGCCCAGGGGCTGCTGGACCCGATCGACGACGTGTGGGACAAGATCGGCGGCAACTTCAACGACGCCACCAAGAACCTGTCCAAGGGCATCGACGGGCACTACTACCTGGTTCCGCTCTACAACTACCCGTGGGTGGTCTTCTACAACAAGAGCGTGTTCCAGGCGAAGAACTACCAGGTGCCGAAGACGTGGGACGACTTCATCAAGCTCAGCGCGCAGATGAAGAAGGACGGCCTCGTGCCGCTGGCCTTCGCCGAGAAGGACGGCTGGCCGGCCCTGGGCACGTTCGACATCCTCAACCTGCGGATCAACGGCTACGACTACCACATCAAGCTGATGAAGCACGAGGTGCCGTGGACCGACAAGGGCGTCACCGCCGTCTTCGACCACTGGCGCGAGCTCATGCCGTACCTGCAGAACGGCGCCAACGGACGGACCTGGCAGGACGCGGCGAAGACGCTGGAGAACAAGCAGGCCGGGATGATGTTCCAGGGCTCGAACCAGGTGGCGGCGAACTACGCGGCGTCGAACCTGGGCGACCTCGACTTCTTCCAATACCCGGAGATCAACTCGGAATTCGGCCAGGACTACATGGACGCGCCGACCGACGGCTTCATGCTGCCGAAGAAGGCGAAGAACAAGGATGCCGCCAAGCAGGTCCTGGAGTACATCGGTACCGGTGACGCCGAATCGACCTTCCTCAAGACCGACCACTGGGATGTCGGGGTCGCGAACGGTCTCGTCGCCCCGAGCTACAACGACATCCAGAAGAAGTCGGTCCAGGCGATCAGCTCGCAGAAGGCGGTGTCGCAGTTCATGGACCGCGACACCGTGCCGGACATGGCGACGGCGATGATCAAGCTCATCCAGGGCTTCATCGGCGACCCGAGCAAGTCCAACGTGCAGTCGATCCAGAAGAGTGCCGAGAGCCAGGCGAAGAGCATCTTCAGCTGAATGAGCTCGACGACGAACGAGCGGGTCCCGCCGCCGGCGGCCAAGCGCCGCCGGCGGCGGCGCTCGATCCGGCTCACCCGGCGCGACAAGCTCGTCGCCAGCGCGCTGGTCGGCATACCGCTGCTGCTCGACCTCGCCTTCGTGTGGCTGCCCGCGCTCGGCTCGGTCTTCCTGTCCTTCACGAAGTGGACCGGCGTCGGCTCCATCAGCCTGACCAAGTGCACCCCGCCCGCGTTGCCCGGCCTACCGCGCAAGGACGGCTGCCTCAACGGGGTGGAGAACTACCGGCAGGCGTTCACGAACTACCCCGACTTCTGGCCGGCGGTGCGGCACAACGTCATCTGGCTGATCGTCTTCATGGTGATCGCCACGCCGCTGGGCATGCTCTTCGCCGTGCTGCTCGACCGTGGCATCCGCGGCAGCCGGATCTACCAGAGCATCCTGTTCCTGCCGGTCATGCTGTCGCTGGCACTGATCGGGATCATCTGGGAACTGATCTATGCCAACAACCTCGGGCTGATCAACACCGTCATCGGCCGCAACAAGAACAGCAACCTCATCGACTGGCTCGGCGACCCGAAGCTGAACCTCTGGGCGATCCTGATCGAGGCGACGTGGCGGCAGGCCGGCTACGTGATGGTGCTCTACCTCGCCGGTCTCAAGGCGGTGGACCCGGCCCTGCGCGAGGCGGCCGTGATCGACGGCGCGAATGCCTGGCAGACGTTCTGGCGGGTCACGTTCCCGGTGCTCAAGCCGATCAACATCGTCATCGTCGTGGTCACGGTCATCGAGTCCCTGCGCGCGTTCGACCTGGTCTACATCACCGGCAAGGGCAACCCGGTGAAGGGGCTGGAGCTGCTCTCCGTACTCGTCACGCAGAACATCGTGGGAGAGACCCAGCGGATCGGTTTCGGCTCGACGCTCGGCGTGGTGCTGCTCGTGATCGCTCTCGTCCCGATCACGATCTTCCTCTTCCAGACCTTCCGGAAGGAGGAGCGCTGATGGCCACGCTCGCGAGTCCGCGGACGGCGTCAGCCCCGCACGACGTCAAGCGGGCAACCCGCCGACGCCGGGTCGGCCGCATCGCCACCCAGCTGTTCATGCTCGTCGCGGCCATCCTCTGGATCACCCCGATCGTCTTCGCGCTCTACGTGTCGCTGCGGCCGGAGGAGGAGACGAACCGGCTCGGCTACGTCTCGATCGCCCACACCCTCACGCTGTCGAACTTCACCACGGCGTGGAAGCAGTCCCAGATGTGGCGCTTCTTCCTCAACTCGGTGTGGATCACCCTCCCGGCGGTGGTCATCACGCTGCTGCTCGCCTCCGGGGTTGCGTTCGTCGTGTCGCGGCTGAGCTTCCGGTTCAACATCGGCCTGCTGATCCTGTTCACGGCCGGCAACCTGCTGCCGCAGCAGGTCCTGATCACCCCGCTGTACCGGATGTACCTCGCGATCCACGTCCCGAGCTTCCTCAGCGACAGTGGCCTGCTGTACGACTCCCGCCTGGGCCTCGTCGTCATCAACGTCTCGTTCCAGCTCGGGTTCTGCGTCTTCGTGCTGAGCAACTACATGAAGACGATCCCGACCGACATCGACGAGGCGGCGCTGGTCGACGGCGCGTCGCTGTGGCTGCGGTACTGGCGGATCGTTCTGCCGCTGTGCCGCCCGGCCATGGCGGCGCTGGCGACCCTGCTGACGACCTGGATCTACAACGACTTCTTCTGGGCGATCACGCTGATCTCGACCGGCAACAAGCGCCCGATCACGTCGGCGCTCGCCAACTTGCAGGGCCAGTTCGTCACCAACCAGAACATGATCGCGGCCGCCGCCCTGATGGCGGCGATCCCGACGCTGGTGGTCTACGTGCTGCTGCAGAAGCAGTTCATCGCCGGGCTGTCGCTCGGCTCGACGAAGGGCTGACGAGCCCCACCGGCCGGGTCAGTCGCCGCGCAGGCGCGCGGCGGCGGTCTCCGGGGCGATGTCGTTGATCCACACGCCGGCCCCCGACTCCGATCCGGCCAGGTACTTGAGCTTGCCGGGCGCGCGGCGGATGGTGAACACCTCGGCGGCCAGGTGCCACAGGTCGCGGCCGCGGCGGACCGGGGCCTGCTGCCAGCCCGAGATGTAGGGCGTGGGCTTGTCGAACAGCGCGTCGAAGGCCTTGAGGACGCGCAGGTAGACAGCGGCGAGATCGTCGCGTTCGTCGTCGGTGAGCGCCGGCAGGTCCGGCGTGTGGCGGCGCGGGACGAGCCGGACCTCGTAGGGCCAGCGGGCGGCGAACGGTACGTAGGCGACCCAGTGATCGGACGCGCTGACGATGCGGGAGCCGTCGGCGCACTCGGCCGCCAGCAGCTCGCACTGCAGGCAGTTGCCGGTGCGCTCCTTGTGGTGCTCGAACGTGTCGCCCAGCTTGTAGAAGCGGGGCGGCACGAACGGGTAGCCGTAGATCTGCCCGTGGGGATGGCTCAGCGTCACCCCGATCTCCTCGCCCCGGTTCTCGAAGCAGAAGACGTAGTCGATGGAGTCGTAGGCCGACAGTGCCGTCGTCCGCTCGGCCCAGGCGTCGACGACGGTCCGGGCGTGCTCGGGCGACAGCTGCGAGAACGGACGGTCGTGGTCGGGGGTGAAGCACATGACCTCGCACCGCCCGGAGCCGGGCCCGGAGCGGAACGGGGGCTCGTCGAGCAGCGGGACGGTCTCGGCCGAGCTCAGCGCGAAGGAGGGGAAGCGGTTCTCGAAGACCACGACCTCGTAGTCGCCGGCCGGGACCTCGGTGTGCCGGCCGTCGCGCGACGGGCAGAGCGGGCAGAGGTCGGCCGGTGGCTTGTACGTGCGGTCCTGCCGGTGCGACGCGATGCCGACGTAGTCGCGGAACAGCGGGTTCCAGCGGATCTGCGCGGTGGTCCGGGCGGCGGGGAGGTCGCGCAGATCCTTCGCGTCCCGGTCGACGCCGGGCGCGCGGTCGAAATACAGGATCTCCCGTCCGTCGGCCAGGTTGCTGCGGAAGATCGCGGTCATGAGGCGTTCGGCACGGCGACCAGGTCGATCTCCGACTCGCCGAGGACGCGCCGGGCTTCGGCCGGGAGCCCGTCGTCGGTGATGATCGTGTGGGCAAGGTGCAGCGGGCCGATGTCGGCGAGCCCGACGATGCCCCACTTGGAGGAGTCGGCCAGGACGATGACGTCGCGGGCGCTCTCGACGAAGACCTTGTTGGTAGCCGCCTCGGCCAGGTTGGGTGTCGTGAAGCCCGCGCGGGCGTCCATGCCGTGCACGCCGAGGAACAGGTGGTCGAAGTGCATGCTCGCGATGGTCCGGTCGGCCACCGGTCCGACCAGGGCGGCGCTCGGCGTGCGGACGCCGCCGGTGAGGATCACCGTGACCTGGTTCGTGCCGTCCAGGCCGGTGATGACGTCGGCGACGACGGTGGAGTTCGTGACCACGGTGATCCCGGGGATCGCGGCGACGTAGCGGGCCATCGCCCATGTGGTGGTGCCGGCCGAGATGCCGATCGCCGCGCCCGGCTCGATGAGCCGCGCCGCCTGCTGGGCGATCGCGTGCTTGGCCGGCTGGGCGAGCTGGCTCTTCGCGGCGAAGCCGGGCTCGAACGACACCTGGGTGGCCAGGACCGCCCCGCCGTGCACCTTCCGGGCGACACCCTCGCGGCTCAACTGCTCGAGGTCGCGCCGGATCGTCATGTCGGAGACGGCGAGCAGGTCGGTGAGGTCGGCGACCCGGACCGCGCCCTTGCGGCGCAGTTCGGCCAGAATGCGCTCCTGCCGTTGTTGCGCGAGCACCGGCGATGCCTCCGTGACCGTCAACTGATTCCGACAGATTCCAACATGCTATAACAAAGTTGCTCACACCTCAGCCTGTTCCCAGGGGGATCCTTGGCCGCATCTTGGCGGGCGCCCGGCCGGGTGAACCTCATCGGCGAGCACACCGACTACAACGACGGGTACGCCCTGCCCTTCGCCACCGAGTTCGGCTGCACGGCCACCGTCGAGCGGCGGGCCGACGATGCCGTCCGCGTGGTCTCGGCCCAGCTCGGGGCGGCGCCCGAGGTCCGGGTCGCCGAGCTGCGCACCGGCGGCTCGGGCTGGGTCGACTACGCCCGGGGCGTGATCTGGGCGCTGCGCGAAGGCGGGCACGACGTGCCCGGCCTCGACATCGCCGTCGACAGCGACGTGCCGATCGGCGCGGGCCTGTCGTCGTCGGCGGCGCTGGTCTGCTCGGTGGCGGCCGCCGTCGACGAGCTGCTCGGCCTGGACCTCGGCGGTGACGAGCTGCTCGCGATCACCCGGCGGGCCGAGAACGACTACGTCGGCGCGCCGACCGGGGGCATGGACCAGCTGGCGGCCCTGCGCTGCACGGCCGGGCACGCGCTCTTCTGTGACATGCGCTCGCTGGCGACCGAGCAGGTACCGCTGGACCTCGGCGAGCTGCGGCTGGTGGTCATCGACACCCGGGCCGAGCACAAGCACGCCAGCGGGGAGTACCGCCGGCGCCGCGAGGGTTGCGAGGCCGCGGCCCGCGCGCTCGGCCTGCGGGCGCTGCGGGACCTGCCCGTGACCGGGCTCGACGCGGCACTCGTCCGGCTCGACGACGACGAGCTGCGCCGCTATACCCGGCACGTCGTCACCGAGAACGACCGCGTCCTGCGGACGGTCGAGCGGTTGCGGGCGGGCGACACCGCCGGCGTCGGCCCGCTGCTGACGGCGTCGCAGGCATCGATGCGCGACGACTTCCGCATCACCATCCCCGAGCTGGACGTCGCGGCCGACTCGCTCGCGGCCGCGGGGGCGCTCGGCGCCCGGATGACCGGTGGCGGTTTCGGTGGCTGCGTGATCGGGCTGGTACCGGCCGCTGCCCTCGACGGCGCGGTCGAGGCCGTGCGGTTGGCCTACGCCGACCAGGGCTTCCGCGCCCCCGAGGTGTTCGAGCTGTACCCGGCCGCCGGCGTCCATCGCGTGGGCTCGTGATCTTCCCGGCCGCCCCCGGCGGTACCCGGCTCGTCCTCGACGGGCCGGGCGACCGGACCCGGCTGCCGGTGGTGCGGTGGGTGGGCGTGACGGAGGCCGTCGCCGCGCCGGCCGTCGCGGGCCGCCCCGGCGTCCCCCTGCTGCTGGAGCACTCGCGGGGCAGCTTCCTGCGCCCGGGGCTGCGGGGTCACCGGCACGCCGGATCGGCCGGCGGGCGGGACTGGTCGACCGCCTTCGTCCCCACCGACGTCGCCGGGGCGGGGGCGCGGCTGACGATCGAGGCCCTCGACCGGGCGGCGGAGCTGGCGCTGCGAATCGAGGTCGAGTCGCTGCCCGGCGGCGCGCTGCGGGCCCGGCACCGGCTCACCAACACCGGGGACCGCCCGTTCGTCCTGGACGGGCTCGAGGTCAGCGTTCCGGTGCCGGACGGCTGCACCGAGCTGCTCGACCTCACCGGCCGGCACGAGGCGGAGCGGACGCCGCAGCGGCGCCGGCTGGCCGATGGGACGTGGATCCGGGAGAGCCGGGGCGGCCGCCCGGGCCTCGACTCGGCAACGCTGCTGGTGGCGGGTGCCCCGGGCTTCGGATTCGGTGCCGGCGAGGTCGTCGCCATAGCCGTGGCGCACAGCGGCAACTCGGTGCTCAGCGTGCAGCGCAGCGGCGACGAGCAGGCCGTCCTCAGTGGCGGGGAGTTGCTGCTGCCGGGGGAGATCGTGCTCGCGCCGGGCGAGGCCTACACGACGCCCTGGGTGTTCGTCGTCGCCGCCGTCGACGGGCTGGACTCCGCGGCGGCGGCGCTGCACGAGTGGCAGCGGTCGCTGCCGGCCCACCCGGCCCGGCAACCGGTGACGCTGAACGTCTGGGAGGCCGTGTACTTCGACCACGACGCCGAGCGGCTGCGCGCCATCGCCGACCGGGCCGCGCAAATCGGCGTCGAGCGGTTCGTCCTCGACGACGGGTGGTTCCGCGGCCGCCGCGACCCGAAGGCGGGCCTCGGCGACTGGTACGTCGACGAGGACGTCTGGCCGCAGGGGCTCACACCGCTGATCGAGCACGTGCGCGCAGCCGGGATGGAGTTCGGGCTCTGGTTCGAGCCCGAGATGGTGAACCCGGACTCCGAGCTGTTCCGCGCCCACCCGGACTGGGTGCTCGCCACCGGCGACCGGCTTCCGCTGCTGCAGCGCAACCAGGTCGTGCTCGACCTGACCAACCCGGCGGCGTGGGACCACGTGCACGAGCGGATGGACGTCCTGCTCGCCGAGCACGCGATCGACTACGTCAAGTGGGACCACAACCGGAGCCTGCTCGACGCGGGCTCGCCGACGGCCGGCGGTGCCCCCGCGATCCACCGCCAGACCGAGGCGTTCCACCGGCTGCTGGACTCGCTGCGAGACCGTCACCCGGGCGTCGCGTTCGAGTCCTGTGCATCGGGCGGCGGCCGCATCGACCTCGCCGTGCTCGAGCGGGTGCAGCGGGTCTGGACGTCGGACAATACCGACGCGCTGTCCCGGCAGCGCATCCAGCGGTGGACGGCCCAGGTGGTCGCGCCGGAGTACCTCGGCGCGCACGTGTCGGCGCCGACGTCTCACCAGACCGGGCGGACGTTCTCGCTCGACTTTCGGGCCGGGACGGCGTTCTTCGGCTCGTTCGGCATCGAGTGGGACGTGACTGCGGCGAGCGCCGAGGAGCTCGACCGGCTGGCCGGCTGGATCACGCTGCACAAGCACTGGCGGCCGCTGCTGCACACCGGCCGGGTGGTCCGGATGGACACCAGCGATCCGGCCGTGTGGGGGCACGGGGTGGTGGCGGCCGACCGGCGGCAGGCCCTGTTCGCACACGTCCAGCTGGACGAGTCGGCCCACAACCGCGGCGTGGTGCTCCGCCCGCGCGGCCTCGACCCGTCCACGTCCTACCGGGCGAGCTGGGTCGGCCCCGTCGATGCGGCGAAAGTCTCCGGGGCGCCGCCGCTGGATCCGGCCGGGCCGGCGGGCGACGCGGCGATCACCGGCGCCGCGCTCGAGCAGGTCGGGCTCTGGTTCCCGCGCCGACGCCCCGAGCAGGTCCTGCTGTTCGCCCTCGACGCGGTGTAGCAGGGATGTGCGCTCGCGCGCCGCGGCGGCTTGACTGACTTGGCCCCCGTGCGGCGCGACACGCCGTAGCGTGCGCCGCACAGGGGCCAAGACCGGGGTGGTTAGCGGTCGACCTTGCCGTCGATGAAGTCCTGGACGGCCTGGCGGGCCTCGTCGTCGAAGTACTGCACCGGCGGCGACTTCATGAAGTAGCTCGACGCCGAGAGGATCGGGCCACCGACCCCGCGGTCCTTGGCGATCTTCGCCGCGCGGAGCGCGTCGATGATGATGCCGGCCGAGTTCGGGGAGTCCCAGACCTCGAGCTTGTACTCGAGGTTCAGCGGCACGTCACCGAAGGTCTTGCCCTCGAGCCGGATGAACGCCCACTTGCGGTCGTCGAGCCACGCGACGTAGTCGGACGGGCCGATGTGCACGTTGCGGGCGCCGAGGTCGCGGTCGGGGATCTGCGAGGTGACGGACTGGGTCTTCGAGATCTTCTTCGACTCGAGACGGTCGCGCTCGAGCATGTTCTTGAAGTCCATGTTGCCGCCGACGTTGAGCTGGTAGGTGCGCTGCACCTCCACGCCGCGGTCCTCGAAGAGCTTGGTCAGCACGCGGTGCGTGATGGTGGCGCCGACCTGGCTCTTGATGTCGTCGCCGACGATCGGCACGCCGGCGTCCTCGAACTTCTTGGCCCAAACCGGGTCGGAGGCGATGAACACCGGCAGCGCGTTGACGAACGCGACCTTGGCGTCGATGGCGCACTGCGCGTAGAACTTGTCGGCCTCCTCCGAGCCCACCGGCAGGTAGGAGATGAGGACGTCGACCTGCTGGTCCTTCAGGACCTTGACGATGTCGACCGGCTCTTCGTGCGACTCGTCGATCGTCTCGCGGTAGTACTTGCCGAGACCGTCGAGCGTGTGGCCGCGCTGCACCGGGACGTCGAGCTGCGGGACGTCGCAGATCTTGATCGTGTTGTTCTCGCTGGCGCTGATGGCCTGCGAGAGGTCGAGGCCGACCTTCTTGGCGTCGACGTCGAACGCAGCGACGAACTCGATGTCGCTGATGTGGTACGGCCCGAAGTTCACGTGCATGAGGCCCGGAACCTTGGCCGACGGGTCGGCGTCACGGTAGAAGTGGACGCCCTGGACGAGGGACGCGGCGCAGTTGCCGACACCCACAATTGCGACCCGGATCTTGCCAGGCGCGGACTGCGAACCCATCAGGGCTCCTCCTTTGTAGTTGGTGCTTCTGGGGAACTACTTGTCGGCGCCGTGCTCGGCGTCGGATCGTTCGTGTTCGATGAGCTCGTTGAGCCAGCGGACCTCGCGGTCGACCGACTCGAGCCCGTGCTCGTGCAGCTCGCGGGTGTAGCGGTCGAATCGCTCACCGGTGCGGGCCAGCGCGCTGCGCATGCCGTCGCGCTGTTCCTCCACCCGCCGGCGCCGACCCTCGAGGATCTGCAGCCGGATGTCCGACCGGGTCTGGGCGAAGAACGCCAGTCGGGCCCCGAAGCCTTCGTCGTCGAAGGCGTCCGGGCCGACGTCGGCCAGCAGTTCGGCCAGGTGCTCCTTGCCCTCGGCGGTCAACTTGTAGACCCGCTTTCCCCGCCGGGAGCGAGCCCCGGTCGAGGACGCGTCCAGCGGCGACTCCTCGGAGATCCATCCGGCCTCGGACAGCCGCCGGAGCGTGGGGTAGAGCGAACCGTAGGAGAACGCGCGGAACGTGCCGAGCAGGGATGACAGCCGTTTGCGGAGTTCGTACCCGTGCATCGGGCTCTCGTTGAGCAGCCCGAGGACGGCGATCTCCAACATCTGGCCCGCTCCCTTATTTCGATGCGATGTATCAGCACGATACATCAGCACGAAGGTGCGGTGCCAACCACGTGTACGGCAGGTAGCGGGCGGCTGGCCACCAGGGGTGCCGAACCGGGACCAATCGCTCGGGTGTCCCGTGTGCGCCCTATGCGGTAGGTTGCGCCGAGTCGTCGATGCCAGGGGGGCACATGTCGTCGTTGCGCACACTGCACTGCGCCGCCGGGGCCACCGCCCTCGCGCTGCTGACGGGGGTCGGCGCACTCGCGCTGGCCGCACCGGCCTCGGCGGTCGGGCCGCAGACCCGCTACGTCGCCACCACGGGCGACGACGGCACCGATCCGGTGAACGACTGCACGGCGGCGGCGAACCCCTGCAAGACGATCCAGCACGCGGTCGATGAGTCCAACGCCGGCGACACCGTCTCGGTGGCCGCCGGCACCTACGCCGAGAGCATCCAGATCGGCATACCGCTCACCGTCGTCGGCGCGTCCCGCGCGACGACCAAGATCACCGGCGCCAGCACCGATCCCGGCATCACGATCGGCAATTCCGAGGCCCCGCCGACGGTCACGCTGCGCCACCTCACCGTGACCAAGGTTCCGGCGGCGCCGGGCGTGTTCGTCGACGCCGCGAGCGGGGTGCTCGACGACGTCGCCGCGGTCGACAACGGGGTCTCCGGGCTCATCGCCTTCGGCGGATCCGTCCAGGCCACCGCGTCGGCCTTCGACGACAACGGAGCGCAGCAGGAGCAGGGCTTCGGCGGTTTCGGCATCCTGACCGCGGGCGGGTCGCTGTCGGTCACCGGCAGCTCGGTCACGCACAACGGCGTGGGCGGCATCGCCGCGATCGGGATCAACATCGGTGGCCCACAGGTCCGGTCCGCGGCGGCGGCCCCGCCGGAGCTCGAGCTGCACGCCTCGACCGTCTCCGGCAACGCCGGGCCCGGCGTCGTCAGCGTCCTGGAGGCGACCACGATCGACAACAGCACGATCGCGGACAACGCAGCGGCCGGCGTCGACATCTCGGACAGCACGGCCACCATCACCCGCAGCACCGTCACGGGGACCAAGAAGGGCACCTCGGTCGTCCTGCCCGGTCAGGGATCGGCCGGCGTGGTCGTGAGCGATGTGAACCTGACGACCGCCAACCAGATCGCGCGAAGCGCGGCCCGCACGGTCCCGTCGACGCAGACCCCCACCGCGGACGCGCGCGCCGACCTCGCGCCGCCGGCCGCGACGGTCTCCCTGGGCGCGACGATCGTCGCCGGCCAGGCCGGCGTCCCCGACTGCTCCGGCACCGTGACCGACGGCGGGTACAACCTGTCGAGCGACTCGTCGAACAGCTGCAAGTTCAGCGCCGCGAAGCACAGCGTGACCAAGACAGCGGCCAAGCTCGGCGTGCTGGCCGACAACGGTGGCCCGACGATGACCGAGAAGCCGCTCAAGGGCAGCCCGGCCATCGACGGCGTCGCGGCGGGTAGCGCCGGCTGCGCCGCCGGCGCGAGCGACCAGCGCGGGGTGGCCCGCCCGCAGCCGACCGGCGGGGCGTGTGACATCGGGGCGGTGGAACTCGCGGCCAAGGCGGTCGTGATCCACCCCGCGTCGCTGCCGGACGGCACGGTCGGCGAGGCCTACGACGCCACGCTCACCGCGACGGGGGGCGCCTACCCGACCTACGTCTGGTCGCTCGCGCCCGGATCGTCGCTGCCGGACGGGCTGTCGCTCAGCTCGACCGGGCACATCACCGGGACGCCGACCGCGGCCGGCACCTACCTGGTGACCGTGAGCGTGAACGACCCGGTGTTGAAGCGCTACACGATCGTCATCGACGCGGGGACCGGTGCCAATGGCAGCGGCAGCGAGCCGATCTCGGCCACCGGCGCGCCGGTCGGGTCGGTGACGGCGCTCGCCGCCGGGTCGATCTTCGCCGGCTTCCTGTTGATGGTGGGCGCCGGGCTGATCGGTCGCCGGCCGGGGCGGCACCGCGTGCGCAGCTGACCCGCGGGCGGGGCCGCTCAGGGGTTCAGTGCGATCGGGGCGGCCAGCGCCTCGTCCGGCACGCCGAACGCGTCGACGAGCGTGCGGGCGTGCGGGCGCAGGCGCGTGCAGAGCTCGTTGACGGCCGCGATCACCGCCTTGGACCGGGCGGCGGTGAGCCGCCCGTGCTCCTGGATCCAGGACCGTTCGGCCTCGATGGTCGACAGCGCGAACAGGTCGCAGACGGTCTCCAGCAGCTGACGTTCGGGTCCGGGCGGCCGGTCGTCGATACCGTGGACGAACGCGGCCAGCAGCACGTTGTCGACGTGTGCGCGGGCCGCCGCGAGCAGGTGGTCCTGGGCGGCGTTGAAGACCGCGAACGGGTCGTCGGCGGACGTGGCTCTCCGCAGCCGGCGGGCGAGTGTCTCGAGCAGGTGCTTCTCCCGCCACTCGAACAGTTCGGCGTGCCAATCCCGGTCGAGAACACCGCTCTCGTCACCGGTCGGCGCGGCATCGCGCAGCCGTTGCAGCAAGCGGCGCCCGCCGACCCGCTCGACCACCGTCTCGACCGCCTGGTCGGCGACGAACAGCGCGGTGCCCATCATGTCCAGCTCGCCGAAGTGGTCGCGGTACCCGGTGAGGAGTTCCTTGGCGACGAGCTGCAGCAGCACGGTGTTGTCGCCCTCGAACGTGGTGAAGACATCGGTGTCGGCCTTGAGGCCGGGCAGCCGGTTCTCGGCGAGGTAGCCGGCCCCGCCGCAGGCCTCGCGGCAGGACTGGATGGTCGACGTGGCGTGCCAGGTGGCGATCGCCTTGATGCCGGCGGCCCGGGCCTCGAGCTCACGGCGATCCGAGTGCTCGGATGGCGTCTGCGACAACGGCGCGTCCAGGTTCGGAGTTGTCTCGTGCAACCCGGCGACGAGCTCGAGCTGGGCGAAGTGCAGGGCGTAGGTCTTCGCCAGGGCCGGGAGCAGCTTGCGCTGGTGGGCGAGGTAGTCGAGGACGCGGATCTCCGAACCGTCCGGCCCGGCGAACTGGCGGCGGCGGTCGCCGTAGCGGATCGCGATCGCCAGGGCGACCTTCGTCGCGCTGGCCGCGCCGCCGGCGACGCTGATGCGGCCCTGGACGAGGGTGCCGAGCATGGTGAAGAACCGCTTGGTCCGGTTCTCGATCGACGTCGTGTAGGTGCCGTCGGCGGCGACGTCGGCATAGCGGTTGAGCAGGTTGTCGCGCGGGATCCGCACGCCGGTCGAAGTAGAGCCGGCCGTTGTCGACACCGTTGAGGCCGGCCTTCAGGCCGCAGTCCTCGATGCGGACCCCCGGCATCGGCTGCCCGTCGGCGTCGCGGACGGGGACGACGAAGGCGTGCACACCCTGCGTCTCGCCCTGCGTGATCAGCTGGGCGAAGACGACGGCGACCCGGCCGTCCCGCGCCGCGTTGCCGATGTACTCCTTGCGGGCCGACTCGTCGGGGGTCGTGATGACGAACTCGTCCGTCGCGGGATCGAACGTCGCGGTGGTGCGCAGGGAGGCGACGTCGGAGCCGTGACCGGTCTCGGTCATCGCGAAGCAGCCGAGCAGGCGCAGCGCGACGATATCGGCCAGGTAGGCGTCGTGGTGCCGCTCGGTGCCCAGGTGCAGGATGGCGCCGCCGAACAGCCCCCACTGCACGCCCGCCTTCACCAGCAGCGAGAGGTCGCCCATCGCGAGCATCTCGAAGCCGGTGATCGACCCGCCGAGGTCGTTCCGGCCGCCGTAGCGGGTCGGGAAGCCGAGGCGGGAGTAACCCTCTTCGGCCAGCGCCTGCATCCGCTCCAGCACCCGGGCCCGCTGCGTGTCGGTGCCCTCGCCGTACTCGACGGCGAACCGGGGATCCTTGGCCAGCTCGCGGGCGCGCCGGCGGATCTCGCCCCAGCGGCCGTCGAGGAGGTCCCGGATGATCCCGGCGTCGGCCACGGCGAGCTCGTCGGTCATGGGATCGGTATACCGGTTACGGCCGCCGGTCATGCAGCGGCGCGAAGACGCCGGGCGCGGGACGGGCGTCGACGTCCCGGCCGCCGAGCTGGAAGATGCCGGCCCCGCCGCCCCACAGCAGCGCGCCGAGGTAGTCGGTCAGCTGCTGGCGGGTCATCGTCCCGGGGTTGTCCAGCCACCAGAGGCTGGCGGCGCGGATGAACCCGACCACGGCGGTCCCCCAGGGCCGGGCGCCGGTCGGGTCCAGGCCGACCGAGCGCAGCTGCTCGCCGAGGGCGGCGGTCAGGACGTCCGCGACCGGGTTGTTGAACTCGACCGAGCGGGGCTCGCCGAAGAGCCGGTTCTGGGTGACGAAGCGGAACAGCTCGGGGTGGTCCTCGAGCAGCTGCAGGTACGCGTCGATGCTGGCCAGCATGAGGGCGCGCGGGTCGGAGTCGGCCGGGACACCCTGCAGCGCCTCGACGATCCGGGTGATGATCCGCTTGCCGACCGCGCGGTACAGCTCGTTCTTGTCGGTGAAGTAGCGGTAGATCACCGGCTTGCTCGTGCGGGCGGCGGCCGCGATCTGATCCATCCCGACCGCGCTGCCGTACTCGTCGATCGCGCCCATCGCGGCGTCGATGAGCTCCTCGCGGCGGGTCACGCGGTGGTCGTTCCAGCGGGCGGCCCGGCCGTCCACGCGTTCGTCGCCGCCGGCCTCCGTAACGCTGGACACAGGATTCTTCACGAGACACAAAGTAGCCGATACCGTGGGTACGGCACAGATCTGCGAGGGGCAGTATCGGTGTCATCACGTACTCGCCGCCAGGGGACCGGCCCGGCCGGGCCGCCGGTGCGAGACGTCTGTCGAGCCGGAAGAGGTTAAGCCGTGAACACTCGTCGTGCCGCCGTCGTCGGCGGCAACCGCATCCCGTTCGCCCGCTCGAACGGCCCGTACGCGCAGGCGTCCAACCAGGACATGCTCACCGCCACCGTCGACGGGCTCGTCGCGCGCTTCGGCCTGCAGGACGAGCGGCTCGGCGAGGTCGCCGCGGGGGCCGTGCTCAAGCACAGTCGCGACTTCAACCTGACCCGCGAGGCGGTGCTCGGCTCCCGGCTCTCGCCCAACACGCCGGCCTACGACGTCCAGCAGGCCTGCGGCACCGGGCTGGAAACCGTCATCCTCGTCGCCAACAAGATCGCGCTCGGGCAGATCGAGTCGGGCATCGGCGCCGGCGTCGACACCACCTCGGATGCGCCGATCGCCGTGAACGAGGACCTGCGGGCCGTCCTGCTCGAGGCCAACCGGGCCAAGACGCTCGGCGCCCGGCTCAAGGCGTTGGCCGGCATCCGTCCGGGGCAGCTCGTGCCGTCCATCCCGGTGAACTCCGAACCGCGCACCGGCCTGTCGATGGGTGAGCACCAGGCCATCACCACGTACGAGTGGGGCATCACCCGCGAGGCGCAGGACGAGCTGGCCGCCGCCTCGCACCACAACCTCGCCGCTGCCTACGACCGCGGCTTCATGGACGACCTGATTACGCCGTTCCTCGGGCTGAGCCGCGACCAGAACCTGCGCGCCGACTCGACGGTCGAGAAGCTGGCCAAGCTCTCACCCGCCTTCGGCAGGCAGCTCGGCGAGGACGCGACGATGACGGCCGGCAACTCGACGCCGCTCACCGACGGCGCGTCGGCGGTGCTGCTGGCCAGTGACGAGTGGGCCGCCGAGCACAAGCTGCCGGTGCTCGCGCACTTCGTCGACGCCGAGACCGGCGCGGTCGACTACGTCCACGGTGACCGCAAGGAGGACGGGCTGCTGATGGCGCCGGTCTACGCGGTGCCTCGGCTGCTGGCCCGCAACAAGCTCAGCTTCGACGACTTCGACTTCATCGAGATCCATGAGGCCTTCGCCGCCACCGTCCTCGCGACGCTCAAGGCGTGGGAGGACGAGGACTTCTGCCGGCGCCGGCTCGGGCTGGACGGTGCGCTCGGCTCGGTCGATCGCACGAAGCTGAACGTCAACGGCTCGTCGCTCGCGGCCGGCCACCCGTTCGCCGCGACCGGCGGGCGGATCGTCGCCTCGCTCGCCAAGATGCTGCACGCGAACGGCGGCGGCCGCGGGCTGATCTCGATCTGCGCGGCCGGCGGCCAGGGCGTCGTCGCGATCCTCGAAGCCTGAAGGGGCGGGTTGAATCCTCATGAGTGACCGTTACCTGAACCTCGTGAACTCGCCGGTCGGCTCCGCGGTCGCCTCGCGGGTCGGGCTGCCGCAGCCGGCCGTGCTGCGGCGGTACTCGGCCGGCGACCCGCTGCTGCCGGGGCCGGCTCTCGTCGGCTCGACCGACGGCAAGGTCGTGCCCGCGCTGAAGAAGATCCTGACCTCGGCCGGGGTCGAGGTGCTGGAGTCGAGCGGCGACGGGCCGAAACTCGCGGCCGTCGTCCTCGACGCCCGTTCGGTCGCGGCGCCGGGTGACCTCGCGGCGCTGCGGGATTTCCTGGCGCCGGGGTTGAAGGCGCTGCTCCCGTCCGGGCGGGTGCTCGTGCTCGGCCGGGCCGCGGGCAGCGGCGAGATCACCGTCGACGCGACCCGCCAGGCCCTCGACGGCATCGTCCGTTCGATGGCCAAGGAGCTGCGCCGCGGGGCCACGGCCAACCTGCTCTGGGTCGAGGACGAGGCGTCGCTCGAGTCGGCGCTGCGGTTCTTCCTGTCGGGCAAGTCGGCCTACGTCGACGGGCAGCCGCTGCGCCTCGACGCCGGCGAGGCCCCCGCACCGGCGGACTGGGACCAGCCGCTGGCCGGCAAGACGGCGCTCGTCACCGGGGCGGCCCGGGGCATCGGCGCCGCGATCGCCGGCGTCCTGGCCCGCGACGGCGCGAACGTCATCGTCGCCGACCTGACCCAGGCGGGTGAGACCCTCGCCAAGGTCGCGAACCGGGTCGGCGGCACTGCGCTGCACCTCGACATCGCGTCCGCGGAGGCGCCGCAGCGGCTGCTCGACCACCTCGCCGCGCACACCGACGGCCTCGACATCCTCATCCACAACGCCGGCATCACCCGCGACAAGCTGATGGCCAACATGAAGCCGGAGCAATGGGACTCGGTGATCGCGGTCAACTTGCAGTCGCAGCTGTCGATCAACGCGGCACTGCTCGACAGCGACCAGCTCAACCCGCAATCGCGGGTCGTGTGCCTGTCGTCGACGACCGGACTCTCGGGCAACCGCGGGCAGACCAACTACGGGGCGACCAAGGCCGGCGTGATCGGGCTCGTGCGGGCGTCGGCGGCGGCCTTCGCCGCCCACGGCGCCTCGACGATCAACGCGATCGCGCCCGGCTTCATCGACACCGAGATGACGGCGAAGATGCCGCTGGCGACCCGCGAGGTCGCCCGCCGGCTCTCCTCGCTGCAGCAGGCCGGGCTGCCGATCGACGTCGCCGAGGCGGTGTCGTGGCTGTCGTCGCCGGGCGCCGGCGGCGTGAACGGGCAGGTGCTGCGGGTCTGCGGCCAGAACCTGGTCGGGGCCTGAGCCGATGAGCCCCGAGCTGAGCGCGCCGCCGGCCCTGCTGCCGCTGTACGCCAAGGCCGCGGTCACATCGCCGCTGCACCGGGGCGACACGCTGCCGCCATCGGTCTACACGCTCACCGACCAGGCGATCGACCGGGAGCACCTGACCGCCTACCAGCGCGTCTGCGGCTTCCCGGTGACCGACGTGCTGCCGCCGACGTACCTGCATGTGCTGGCGTTCCCGCTGTCGGTGGCCCTGATGAGCGAGCGGGGCTTCCCGTTCCCGCTCGTCGGCATGGTGCACGTCGCGAACTCGATCACGCTCGCCCGGGCGGTGCGGGCCGACGAGACGGTGTCGTTCACGGTGCGGGCCGCGGACCTGCGGCCGCATCCGGCCGGGCGGCAGTTCGACCTGCTCGCCGAGGCATCGGTGGGCGGCGAGGTGGTGTGGTCGGGCCGGTCGACGTACCTGCGGCGCGGCGGCAAGCCGCCGGAGAAGCCGTCGGGCGGCAAGCGGACCGCGGCCGCCCCCGCGCCGGGCGCGGTCTCGCAGCTCCGGGTGCCGGACGACATCGGCCGCCGCTACGCGGCCGTCTCCGGCGACCGCAACCCGATCCACTTGTACAACCTCACGGCCAAGGCATTCGGGTTCCCGTCCGCCATCGCCCACGGAATGTGGCTCAAGGCGCGGACGCTGGCCGCGCTGCAGGGCCGGCTCCCGGACGCGTTCACGGTGGACGTCGCCTTCAAGCTGCCCGTCCTGCTGCCGGCGACGATCGCGATCGGCGCGCAGCCGAGCGACACCGGCTGGACGCTCGACGTGCGGAGCGCGAAATCGGGCAAGCCGCACCTGGCCGGGACGGTGACCGTGCCCGACGCCGAGCGGGTGGTGGCGCCGCCGGCCAAGGCGGCCGCGGCGAAGAAGGCGCCGGCGGCCAAGAAGGCGCCGGCGGCCAAGAAGGCGCCGGCGGCCAAGAAGGCGGCTCCGGCCGACCCCCAGCCACCGGCCTGACCCAGCTTGCGGTCCGAGATCACCAGTGTCAGCCGGAAAGAGTGATCGCAGACCGCAAGCCGTCGACGCGAGCCCGGACGCACGGGCCGGGCGGCGCATCGATCAGTCGCGCTCGTCGTACACCTTGGCCCACGTGATGAGCCCGTCGGCGACCCGGTAGAAGGCCGCCCGCCTGAGATGCCGCCGCTCGCCGTCGGTCGTGATGGATTCGACGAACCGGCAGGCGACCCGATCACCGTCGACGAGTAGCTCGTCGATCCGCATCCGGGGAGCGATCTCCCGGATCGCCCAGCCGAAGAAGTCCGCGAACTCGGCCGGTTCGACCACGGTGGTACCGGACTGGAAATGCGCCGCCGGCGCCATCGTCGCGAGCATGCGCTCGAGGTCGCCGGCACTGAACGCCTCGAGGTGATCGCGGACGACCGCCCCTGGATCACGGACCATGCCCCGAACGCTAACGAACCGCTCAAGCCGGGTCGGACGGCTCGTCCGGCTGCTCGGTGGTGTCCTGCACGCCCCCGCGCGCCCGTTTGCTGAGCCATTCGAAGATGCTGTCGGCCGCCGACCCTACCGAGGAGCCGAAGCCGCGCACCGCGGTCACCAGCGGATCGGTCGAGTCGTCGATGCGCTTCTTGTAGGCGCGTCCGGCCTCGCGGGCGTTCTCGGTGAACGACGCCGTGTGGTCGTCGGTCCGGCGCTGGTACGAGCCGCGCAGGATCGCGGCGTACTCCTCGCTCGCGGCCCACCGGTTGATCTCGGCGGCCCGGACGACGGCGAACGGGTGGGTCTGCCGCTCGGTGTTGAGCAGCTTGAGCACGCCGTCGCGCAGGTCGCCGGACCGCTCGTAGTCCTCGGCCTGGGCCAGGAACCCGGTGACGTCGATCCGGTCGAGGTGCGCCCCGCCGGCCAGCTTCATGTGCAGCCGCAGGACCGCGTCGAGGTCCTGGGTGGCGAGCAGCCCGGCGCGATCGCCGGAGAGCTCGGCCTTGCGCTGCCATTCCCGCAGGGCGGCGATCAGCGCCCGCAGCCCGAGCCCGCCGGCCGGGATCCAGCCGAACGCCCCGATCAGGTTCAGCAGGTGCATCAGCAGCGACTGGTACAGCGCGTGCCCCGACATTGCGTGCCCCAGCTCGTGCCCCAGCACCACGCGTCGCTCGTCCGGGTCGGTGAGCTCGTACATCCCGCTGCTGATCGCGATGAACGGCTTGTCGACACCGAGGGTGACGGCGTTCGGCGCCGGGTCGTTGAAGACGTAGAGCTCGGGACGCTCCGGGGCGTCGAGCACGGAGCAGACGTCGTCCAGCAGCGCATGCAGGTCGGCGAACTGATCACCGCCGACCCGCACGGCCGACGCCAGGTAGACGAGGCGGTACTGCCGTTCCCGGAGCATCCCGGACGCGACCCGCAGCAGCTGGTCGAAGCCGGGGACGGCCCGCATGGCGGTGAGCGCGGTCCGGTCGGCCGGGTGCTCGAAGGCGCGCGAGCTGATCCCGGGCAGGATCACCCGGCCGTCCTCGTCCAGGATCGGCTCGGCGGCGGGGGACTCTCCGGTGGGATCCACGTGATCATCCTGCCCCGTGAGGACCGCTTTGCCGAGCCGGAGCGACGAGGGACTTCGGGCCGTTGCCCGCCCGTCCGCGTCCGGCGAGGCTTCGGATTGCCCGGCGCCGACCCGCGGCCGCCCGGCAACCCCTCGGAGGTCTGCATGGGATACGTGATCCTCGGACACGGCGGCTTCAGCCCCGCCGACGGCGCCAAGATGGAGGTCTGTGCCCTCGACGCCGGCACGACGCTGCAGTTCTACGCCGACACCGGGCAGTCACTGGTCGTCACCAAGCAGTTGCTGGACGACTTCGGCAGCATGCAGCAGCCCTGGCCGGCGATCGACTCGACCGGTGTCACCTACAACCTCGGCCTCGAGCCGCTGACCGACGCCCAGCGACAGGCTCTCGTCTCGCCCGATCAGGACTGGGGCGGCCACACGCTGCTGCTCGTCGGACCCGGCCTCGGTTGCAGGCCGCAGCTGTGCACCGGTGACGAGACGACCTGCCCGAAGGACCCACGGATGATCACCGGTGCCGTCGAGGGACCACGCGAGCACGCCTGTGACGGCATCCTCGGCACCTACGGCGGCCAGGAACTGCACTGGATCGCGTGCACCGTCACCGAGGGCTTCGACGCCACGACCCAGGGCGCGGTCGACGCTGCCCGGGGCGAGGCCCCGAGCGAGTCCTTCCTCGGGCAGGACCCGGACAGCGCGGTCGCGAATGCCCTCAAGCAGGCCGAGGTGGATCCGGACGGCTTCGCCGCCTGGTTCGACGGGCAGACGCAGGAGCAGAAGGACGTGCTGCTGCGCGACCCCGGGATCTACGCCTGGAACCAGGGCCGCGGCGCGATCACGGAGTGGGCGCCGTCGGACGCCGACCTCGAGGCCGTCGCCCAGGTCAACCAGCCCTACCTCAAGGGCCTGGACGAGGACGCGCCGGGCGACTGGGAGGTCGGTGGCTTCCTCGTCCTGCTCGGCGGCGGCCACGGCTACACCGACTGGGTGCGCCAGCAGCCCGACTACGCCGCGGGGACCTTCACGGTCAAGCGGGCCACGTTCGGCGCCGGCAAGGTCGTCTTCACCGGCGTGCCCTCGGCACACCAGGGGACGATCACGGCCGCGGTCGAGCGGTTCTCCGACAAGGCGGTCGAGTTCGCCTGACCGGGCACGTCAGGCGGTGGCCTTGCTCCGGCCGTTCACCCGCGCGGCCGGAGCGGCCACGCCCGCAGCCGTCGAGGTCGGCCCGGCCCGGCGGGCCACGAGCGCGACGATCCGCTGGTAGCCGGGGCCGGTCACCCGGACGAGGAGGTCGAGCACCTTCGCGTCGAGGCCGACGACCGAGCGGGGCCGGTTACCGATGACGGCGCGGACGATCGTCTTCGCCGCCGACTCGGGCGAGGTCTTGGCCAGCTTCTTGTCGAACAACTCGGCGAGGGCGGCCTGGTCGGCGCCGTCGACCACGCCGGCGTTGCGGGCGATCGCGGTCTTGATGCCGCCCGGATGGACGCAGGTCACCCGCACCGGGTGGCCGTTCACCAGCATCTCCTCGCGCAGCGCCTCGGTGAACCCGCGGACGGCGAACTTGGCCGCGTTGTACGCGCTCTGCCCGGGCATGGCCATCAGCCCGAACAGGCTGGAGATGTTGACGACGTGCCCGTCGCCGGACGCGATCAGGTGCGGCAGGAAGGCCTTGGTGCCGTTGACGACGCCCCAGAAATCGACGTCGATGACCCGCTCGATCTGCTCGAAGCTCATCTGCTCGACATCGCCGGTGAACGCGATGCCGGCGTTGTTGATGACGATGTTGACCGTGCCGAACTCGGCCGCGATCTCGTCGGCGTAGGACAGGACGGCCGCGCGGTCGGTGACGTCGAGGCGGGCCTGGTGGACCTTCGCGCCGATGACCCGCACCTGCTTGGCGGTCTCGGCGAGCCCCGTCCCGTCCACGTCGCTGATCGCGATGATCGCGCCGCGCCGGGCGAGGTCGTAGGCCAGCGCCCGGCCGATGCCGGAGCCGGCGCCGGTGATGACGGCGACCTTGCCGCGAACGTCTGTCATGCCGAAATGCCTTCCTTGACGATCTCGAGCGGCCGGTCGGCCGGCTCGGCCTTCGTTGTGGCGTAGGCCGCGGCGTCGAATCGCCGGGTCAGCCGACGGAACGCGAACGTGAAGCCGGGCCACAGAGTTGTGTTGTTCCCATGCTTGTCGAGGTACCAACTCGCGCAGCCACCGGTCTGCCAGATCGTGCGCTGCATGTGCTTCTGCAGGCGGGCGTTGTACGCACGCTGTGCCTCCGGCCGGACCTCGAAGGTCGCGAAGCGCTGCGCGTCCATCGTCGTCAGCGCGCTGGACAGGTAGTTCAGGTGCGACTCGATCATGTAGACCATCGAGCTGTGCCCGAGACCGGTGTTGGGTCCGACGACGAACAGCAGGTTCGGGAAGCCGGCCACCGCGGCGCCCTTGTAGGCCTGCTGCCCGGCCTCGTCCCACACCTGCGCCAGCGAGCGGCCGTCCTTGCCGACGATCCGCTCGTAGGTCGGCGAGTCGGTGACGTGGAAGCCGGTAGCGACCACGATCGCGTCGACCTCGCGCACCGTGCCGTCAGCGGTGACGATCGCGTTCTCCCGGATCTCGGCGATGCCGTCGGTGACGAGGTCGACATGCTCGCGCGCGAGCATCGGGTACCAGGTGTTGGAGATCAGGATGCGCTTGCAGCCGATCTGCCAGTCCGGCGTGACGGCGGCCCGCAGCGCCGGGTCCTCGATCGCCTTGTGGATGTTGCTCTTGGCGGCCTTCTGCGCCAGTTGCAGGATCTTCGGCTCGAAGGCGAAGCCGAGGACGAACGCCTCCCGGCCCCAGTAGATCGCCTCCCGCGCGGCTCGCTGCAACAGCGGGACGTGCTGGTAGGCGAGGCTCTCGAGCTTCGGGTAGGCCCGGTCGTGCCGGGGCATCACCCAGGGTGCGGTGCGCTGGTAGACGTCGAGGTGGGCCACGTCGTCGACGATGGCCGGCCCGATCTGGATCGCCGACGCACCGGTGCCGATGAGCGCGACCCGCTTGCCCTTGAGGTCGGCCTCGTGATTCCAGCGGGCGGAGTGGAACAGCTCGCCCCGGAACTTCTCGATGCCCACGATGTCGGGCCGGGCCGGCTCGCACAGGGCACCAACCGCGCCGACGAGCACGTCCGCGCTGAACTTCCCGCTCGTCGTGTCGACCAGCCACCGGCTGCTGCCGGCGTCCCACCGGGCCAGGGAGACCTCGGTGTTGAAGAGGTGCTTGGAGCCGACGTTGTACTTGGCCGCCACCGCGCGGAGATAGTCCTGGATCTCCGGCTGCGGCGAGAACGACCGCGACCACCGCGGGTTGAGTTCGAAGGAGTACGAGTACAGGTGGGACGGGACGTCGCACGCCGCACCCGGGTAGGTGTTGTCACGCCACGTGCCGCCGACCTCGCTGCCCCGCTCGACGACCAGGAAGTCGTCACGGCCGTCCTTCATCAGGCGGATGGCGGCGCCGAGCCCGGCGAAACCACTGCCGATGATGAGAACGCTGACATGTCGGCGTTCGTTGGTGAGTTTCTGGGCGCTCTTGGCAGCGCTCCGGGTCGCTCGGCGGGTGCCGGGGGCCTGAGTCATGTCGATGACCCTACGACCGCATTGAACGACGGTCAATAGATAGTTGGCTCACGTTCAATAGCGCGGTACGGTGGGCGAGTGACGAGCACACCACCGATCAGCGCGCATCGGGCGGACCGGCGATGACCGTCCGCGCGAAGTCCGTCGCCAAGGCGGTCGGGAAGGGCGGCAAGCGCAGCCGGCTGAGCCCGGAGGCCCGGCGGGCGCAGCTGATCGAGCTCGGGGTCGACATGCTGGCCACCCGCCGGCTGGACGAGCTCTCGGTCGAGCTGATCGCCAGTACGGCCGGCATCTCGCGCGGCCTGCTGTTCCACTACTTCGCCTCCAAGCAGGAATTCCACCTCGAGGTCGCCCGTGCGGCGGCCGCGGAGATGATCCGGCGCACGCAACCGGACGCCGCGCTCTCCCCGGTCGAGGCGCTGCGGGCCGCGCTCACGTCGTTCATCGACTACGTCGAGGAGAACCCGGACAACTACAAGTCGCTCGTCCGCGGGGCGGCCAGCGGGGATGCCGACATGCGCGCCATCTTCGACGAGACCCGCAGCACGATGGCGCAGCGGATCATCACCGTCGTCGCCGATCAGGGCCTGGTCGTGGACGCCCGGACCACCCTTGCGATCCACGGTTGGGTGGCCTACGTGGAGGAGTGTGTCGTCCGGTGGATCGACACCCGGACGCTCGGCCGCGACGATCTGCTGGACCTGCTGACCAAGTCGCTGCCGGCCATCGCGCTCTCGGCAACCGGCGAGGAGCTCGGCACGCTCGTCTCGATCCTGACCGCCGACCAGGCCATCGGATCGAAATAGGCGCGCTCGGAAAAGTGCTCGGGCGTCCTAAGATTCGTGCATGGCGTTCACTGTCGCGCGCAACCCCAGTCCTCGAAGTGACGACGAGCGCGCCGCGATCCTGGCGGCGCCCGCGTTCGGCAAGTACTTCACCGACCACATGGTCCGCATCGACTACGCCGACGGCGCCTGGGGCGAGGGGGCAGGTCGTGCCCTACGGCCCGCTGACCCTCGACCCGGCGACCTCGGCGCTGCACTACGGCCAGGAGATCTTCGAGGGGCTCAAGGCCTACCGCCAGCCCGACGGCTCGGTGGCCAGCTTCCGGCCGGACGCGAACGCCAAGCCGGTTCGCAGCGCTCGGCCCGCCGGCTCGCGATGGCCGAGCTGCCGGAGGAGATGTTCGTCGAGTCGCTGCGGGCCCTGGCCGAGGTCGACGTGGCGTGGGTGCCGGACGACCCCGAGCGAATCGCTGTACTTCCGGCCGTTCATGATCGCCACCGAGGTCGGGCTGGGCGTGAACGAGCCCGTCCGGCACGTACACCTACCTGCTCATCGCCTCGCCGGCCGGCGCCTACTTCTCCGGTGGGATCAAGCCGGTGAAGGTGTGGCTGTCGACCGAGTACACCCGGGCCGCGCCCGGCGGCACCGGCGAGGCGAAGTGCGCCGGGAACTACGCCGCCGTCGCTCGTCGCGCAGGCGCACGCCACGGCCCAGGGCTGCGACCAGGTCGTCTGGCTGGACGCTGCCGAGCACCGGTGGGTCGAGGAGATGGGCGGCATGAACCTGTACTTCGTGTACGGGTCGGGCTCGTCGGCCCGCGTCGTCACGCCGGCGCTGACCGGCACCCTGCTGCCCGGCGTCACCCGCGACTCGCTGCTGACCCTGGCCGCCGAGCTCGGCTACACCGCCGAGGAGGGCAAGATCTCGACCGACGAGTGGCGCGAGGGCTACGCCTCGGGCGCGATCACCGAGGTGTTCGCGTGCGGCACGGCGGCGGTCATCACCCCCGTCGGGTCGGTCGACAGCGCGCAGGGCGGCTTCGACGATCGGCGACGGCACGCCGGGCCCGATCAGCATGCAGCTGCGCGAGCACCTGCTCGGCATCCAGACCGGCCAGGAACCGGACACCCACGGCTGGATGCACCGGCTGGTTTAGCTGGCTGATCCGACCACTCAACGCGTGTGGCGACCGTCGCGGCGTGGTTACATGCCTGCGTGGACGTCGACCTGCTCATCGAGCACCTGGCCGCGGACGGCGTCGCGCTCGCCGCCGCCGCGCAGCACGCCGGATGGGACACCGCCGTCCCGGCCACCAAATGGGACGTCCGCCAGCTGGTGACGCACGTCGGGGGCGTCCACCGGTGGGCGGCCGACATCGTGACCACCGCCAGCCCGACCTCCGACACCGCCGCCGGGAAGGCGGTGGGCGCCGGCCCACCGGACGACGAGCTGCTCGAGTGGTACGAGAACGGCCACGCCGCGCTGGTCGAGACGCTGCGCGCGGCACCGGCCGACCTCGAGTGCTTCACGTTCCTGCCGGCCGAGTCGTGCCGGCACTTCTGGGCCCGCCGGCAGGCGCACGAGACGGCGATCCACCGGGTTGACGTGGAGGGGGCGGCCGGCGGTCCGGTGGCCTCCTTCGATGCGGCGTTCGCGCAGGACGGCATGGCCGAGATCCTCGGAGGGTTCGCGCGGCGCCGCTCGAACGCGCCCAACCGGGCCGGCACGGTCGGGCTCGATGCCGCCGACGGGCCGTCCTGGCTGATCACCCTCGGCGGCGAGCGGATCGAGTGCGGCGAGAGCGAGGACCTGCTCGGCACCGACGTGACGATCCGCGGGCTGTCTTCCGACCTCTACCTCTGGCTGTGGAACCGCCCGTCCGACGCCGTCGTGGACGGCAATGCCGAGATCGCCGCCGTCTGGGCCCAGCACGTCAAGGTGCGCTGGGCCTGACGCCCGCGGTCAGCGCCGGACCAGCCGGACCGACCGCCGCACGGCCGCCCGGACCGGCGCGGGCACCCGCCGCCGGGTGCGATCGACGACCGACTCGGTGGTCAGCGTGACCGCGCCGCGCGCGTCGGCGAACCGCACGCGGCCGAGACCCATCGGCAGGTCGAACGGCAGCACGCCCTTGAGACCGGCCGGCCCCGAGGCAGTCAACCGGCCGGTACGCGTCAGCCCGTCCCGGGTGACGATCTCCACCTGGAGCCGCACGGTCGAGGCGTCGCGCCGGAGCCGGGCCGGGTCGAGCTCGGCGGCGAACCCGCTCCACGCCAGCCGGTTCAGCCGGGTGCCGGTGCCTGACACGTGATCCCATCGCCGCACCCGACGAGCCGGCACCCGCTCGGCCGCGCCGTCGGGGTGGTGCAGGACGATCGAGACCCGGTCGTCGGTGCGCGCTTCGAGATGGCGCAGGTACGCGTGGCCGCCCAGCACGAGACGCCGGCCGGTCAGCCGGACGTCGTCGATCGCCGCGCGCGCGGTGACGAGGTCGGAGATGTCGTAGGCCGCGTCCGGTGCCTGGACGCGCGGGTCGTCGAAGCCCGGCAACCAGGCGAAGACGGCGCCGTCACGCACCATCGTGAACAGCGGTTGCCGGGCGACGCGATGCCGCGTCACCGAACGCGCGGCGTCGGGGCAGCCCTGCTCGAGCAGCCGGACCGCGACCCGGCCGTGGATCCCCAGGTGCCGCTCGCCGGGCTCCAGCCCCCGCGCGGCCACCTCGTCGGCGAGGGCCGCGACCGCGGCGTCGGTGGACGCATCGTCGGACCCCGGCTCGCACGCGTCGATCAGGGCGGCCGCCACGTCGGGCCGGGATAAAGGGAACCCTTCCTGTTCGGGCGACATGGGACGAAGGTTACGGTCAAGCGCATGGGCGGACGGCGAGGGTCGGGGCGATGGGCCCCGCGGTAGCCGGCGTCACCGTGGTCGTCCCGGTCTACAACCCGGGCCCGTACTTCCAGCGCACGCTGGACTCGCTGTTCCGGCAGACCCTTGCCCGCACCCGCTACGAGATCGTGTTCGTCGACGACGGATCGACCGACGGCACCGGGCACCGCCTCGACCGCCTGGCCGCCGCGCACCCGGGCTTCGTCCGGGTCGAGCACACCCCGAACTCGGGCTGGCCGGGGCGCCCGCGAAATCTCGGCACCGACCTCGCGGGCAACGACTACGTCTTCTACTGTGACGCCGACGACTGGCTGCCCGACCACGCGCTCGAGACGCTGCTGCAGCGCATCGTGACCGATCGCAGCGACCTCGTCGCGTCGCGCTACATCGGCAACCGGCGCGGGGCGGCGCTCGGGCTGTTCGAGCGGGGCGACTACTGCACGAACTGGCGGGAGACGCCGGCCGTCTTCACCAACCTGCTGTCGCAGAAGATGTTCCGCCGCGACTTCCTGCGCGACAGCGGCGTCCGGTTCCCGGAGGGGCGGGTCCGGCTCGAGGACTTCCTGTTCATGACCGAGGCCTACCTCAAGGCCGAGCGCATCAGCGTCCACGGCAGCCGCCCGTGCTACGTCCTGGAGAAGCGCGACGACCGGGGCAATCTCACCGCGACCGGCGACCTGGACGGGTTCTTCCGCAGCCTGGGCCGGATCATCGACATCATCGAGGCGAACACGGCCGAGGGGCCCGAGCGCGACATCGCGCTGGACCGCGTCATCCGCGGCGAGCTGATCCCGTCGGCCTCCCGGCCCGCCTTCCTGCGCCGCGATCCGGCCGAGCGGGTCGAGGTCCTCGAGCGGGTGCGCGCGCTCCTGCGCGAGCGTGTCCCCGCCTCCGCGGTGGCGCGTCTCGACCCGGCGTCCCGCCGCCGCGCGGCGGCGATCCGGAACGGCGACCGCGCCCACATCGAGGCCTGGACGCCATGGGATGCGGCGGTCGAGCTGAGGTCCCGGCTCGTCGACGCGTCGTGGCAGGCGGGCAGGCTGCGGCTGCAACTGGACGTTGCCTTCGTCCGCGGCGGCGAGGTGGTTCGGCTGCGCCGGGACGCCGAGCGGCTCAGCACCCCACCACCGCCGAACCCGCCCCCGGCGGCGTACCTCGAGGCCGACGCGTTCGACGTGGCCGCCGAGCTGCCCCGAGCTGCGGCCTACATCACGCTGCGGGGGCGGGACATCACCGATGCCTGGCGGACCCGCGCCGCGCTCGTTCTCGAACCGGACCCCGACGCCGGCGATGACGTCGCCCTGCACTGGACCGCGACGGCCGGCATCGACTTCGCCACCCTGGCGGAGGGCCACCCGCTGCACGCCGGGGTGTGGGACGTCTCGATCCGCCTGGACGCCTGCAGCTTCTCCGGCGAGCACCACATCCGGGCCGACGATGCCGCCGAACCGGTACCGGCGCTGTCCGGCCCCGTCGCGATCAGCCCGTACTGGTCCGAGCAGGGCACGCTGTTCGTCGACGTCGATCAGTGGCAAACGCCGCTGCCGGGCGAGCTGGCCCGTCGAGGACTCGGCCCGGTCGTCGTCGCCGGCCGCGCCCTGACCGTGGACCTGCCGCTCGTGCTGCTCGGCGCCCCGGTCCCGATCGAGGTGCACCTGCTGCCCACCGGTCCGGCTCGGCGCGCGCCCGCCATCATCGCCGCAACGATCAGTGCGCTGTCGGCGACGTCGGCGCGCCTGCACGCGAGACTGCCCCGCCGCCGCCGGTCCGCCGGCCAGGAGATCCGGCTGCGGCTCGGTGGCCCCGGGTCGGGCCCGCCGGTCGCCATCGGCCTGGACCTCCCGCCCGCCGGGACGGCCACGCCGGGGGGCACCGGATCGACGACACGAGGAGCGAGGCAATGACGGCCGAACGGGAGCCGGCGCACCGGCTGGCGACGGCCCGCCGGATCGCGCGCCGGGCGGCCGGCCGGCTGGCCCGCCGGATGGGCGTGCAGGTCAGTGGCCTCCAGCCGGGATCGGTCATCGTCAGCCGCTCGACACGCTACCGGTCCACCGCGCTCGTGCCGGGCCAGTCCTACCTGGTGCGCAAGCGCGGGGGCGGCCGGGTCCGGGTCGCGAAGATCGGCGAGCGCGGCTGGCTGATCGCGCGGCGGGACGCTTCGCCGCAGGCATCGCTCGTGTTGGAGAACGAGACGCTCAAGCATCTCGCGGCGCAGCACGTCGCGTGGCTGATGAGCCGCTACGCGGTCGACTGCGTGCTCGACGTCGGCGCCAACAACGGGCAGTTCGCCGCGGAGCTGCGCCGGAACGGTTACCGCGGGCACATCGTCTCGTTCGAGCCGGTGCCGGCGTTCGCCGACGCGGTCGAGAAGCTGGCCGCCGAGGACGAGAAGTGGAGCGTCCGGCGCATCGCGCTCGGCAGCAGTGAGGGCACGGTGCCGATCCGGGTGCAGCGCACCTTCAGTTCGGTGCTGCCCTCGAGCGAGTACGGCAAGAAGCGGTTCGCGACGCTGCGCGACTTCGCCGAGACCGAGCCGGTCGAGGTGCCGCTGCGGCGGCTGGACGCGATCCTGGACGAGTTGCTGGCGCCGGTCGTCGCGGCCGGAGTCACCTCGCCGCGTGTGTTCCTCAAGATGGACACCCAGGGCTTCGACCTCGAGGTCTTCCGCGGCCTCGGCGACCGGGTGCGGGACGTCGTGGGGTTGCAGTCCGAGGTCGCGCTGCTGCTGATCTACGAGCAGATGCCGCGCATGCCGGCCGTGCTCGCCGTCTACGAGCAGGCCGGCTTCGAGCTCACCGGCCTCTATCCGGTGACGCGGGAGCCCGACGGCCGGGTCATCGAGTACGACTGCACGATGGTGCGGGCCGAGACCCTGCCGGGCTGACGGTGGGCCGGCGGGTCAGGTCGTCGGCCAGCGCCGGAAGTTCTGGTGCGAGCGGCTCGGGGTCGGGCCGCGCTGCCCCTGGTAGCGCGAGCCGTACACCGCCGACCCGTACGGGTGCTCGGCCGCGCTGGAGAGCCGGAACAGGCAGAGCTGGCCGATCTTCATGCCGGGCCACAGGGTGATCGGCAGGTTGGCGACGTTGGAGAGTTCGAGCGTGATGTGCCCGGTGAAGCCGGGGTCGATGAACCCGGCCGTGGAGTGGGTGAGCAGCCCGAGTCGGCCGAGGCTCGACTTGCCCTCCAGCCGTCCGGCCAGATCCTCGGGCAGGGTGACGACCTCAAGGGTGGAGCCGAGGACGAACTCGCCCGGATGCAGCACGAACGGCTCGTCGCCCTCGGGCTCAACCAGCGCGGTCAGCTCGTCCTGCTGAACCGACGGGTCGATGTGCGTGTACCGCGAGTTGTTGAAGACCCGGAAGAAGCGATCGAGCCGGACGTCGACGCTGGAGGGCTGGACGAGCCCGGCCTCCCACGGCTCGACGGCCAGTCGCCCGGCCTCGACCTCGGCCCGGATGTCGCGGTCGCTCAGCAGCATGCCGCAGAGGCTATCGGGCAGGCCGCCGTCCGCGATCAGGCGGCCAGGGCGGCGTCGAGCATGATCTCGACCACCGCGCGGGCCGCCTCGGCCGCGCCGGCCTCGCGGTCGAGGCGGGCCGAGAGCATCGCGCCGTCGAAGAGCAGGCGCATGCGCCGAGAGAACGACTCGGCGTCGCGCACCCCGGCGGCCCGGGCGAGATCTACCATCAGCGATCGCAGCCAGCGCCGGTACTCGGTCGCGGTCTTCTCGATCTCGCAGTCGGGCGGCGCCTCGGCGCTGGCGTTGACGAACGCGCAGCCCCGGAAGGACGGGTCGGCGATGATCTCGGCCGCGGCCTCGAAGACGGCCAGCAGCCGCTCGCGGGGATCCTCGTAACGGGCGACGGCCTTCTCGATCCGGGCGCGATTGCGCTCCCGCCGCGTCTCCAGGTAGGCGACGATCAGCTGGTCCTTGCTGCCGAATGTGTTGTACAGCGAGGCCTTCGCGACGCCGGCCCGCTCGATGATGCGGTCGATGCCGACGGTGTGCACGCCCTCGGCGTAGAACAGCTCGTTGGCCGCGGCCAGCAGCCGCTCGCGCGCGCCGCCGCGTGGGGCCTGCGTCACCTCGGTGCTCATATCGGTTGACGGTAGCAGACAGACCTGTCTAATGTCGCCGGAGCAGACAGAACGGTCTACCTAAGGACTCGACATGACCACCCTCACGGCCCCCCGCGTCACCGTCGCGCCCCGAGCGGGCCACCTGCCGGACGGCGTCGCCTTCTACCTGCTGGCGTCGGTCATCGTGTTCTTCCTGGCCGGCTCCAGCGCGCCCACGCCGCTCTACTCGACCTACGCCGCCGAGTGGGGCTTCTCCCCGATCACCACGACGGTCGTCTTCGGGGTGTACGCGATCGCGGTCCTCGCGGCGCTGCTGACCGTGGGCCGGCTCTCCGACCACATCGGGCGGCGGCCGGTCCTGCTCGCCGCCGTGGCCGGGCAGTTGCTCGCGATGGTGACGTACCTGACGGCCGACGGCGTCTCCGTGCTGCTGGTCGCCCGGGTCGTCCAGGGCCTGGCGACCGGCGCCGCCGCCGGCGCGGTCGGCGCGGCCCTGCTCGACCTCGACCAGTTGCGGGGAACCCTCGCGAACGCGGTGAGCACGCCGATCGGCACCGGCCTCGGCGCGATCGGCGCCGGCCTGATGGTGCAGTTCCTGCCCGCACCGACCCACCTCGTGTACGTCGTGCTGCTCGCCGTCTTCGTCCTCCAGGGGCTGGGCGTGGCGGCGATGCGGGAGACCGTCACCGGCAAGCCGGGAGCCCTGGCGAGCCTGCGCCCGGAGTTCGCGGTCCCAGCCCGGTCCCGGCGCCCGCTGCTGCAGGGCGGGTCGGTGCTCGTCGCCGCCTGGGCGCTCGCCGGGTTCTACGCCGCGCTGAGCCCGGCCCTCGTGCGGCAGCTCGCCGGCTCCGACGAGCTGCTGCTGGGCGGCCTGCCGCTGTTCACCCTGGCCGGCAGTGCTGCGGTGGCCGTCGCCGTGCTCCGCCGGGCCGAGACGCGCACGCTGATGCTGGCCGGCACGCTGAGCCTCGCCGGTGGCGTCGGCGTGACGCTGCTCGCCGTCGAGGCCGGCTCGACCGGGGCCTTCTTCGCCGGCAGCGCGGTGGCCGGCGTCGGGTTCGGGGCCGCCTTCCAGGCCGTGATCCGCAGCGTCGTGCCGACCGCCGAGGCGCACCAGCGCGCCGGCCTGCTGTCGGTGATCTACACCGTGTCCTACCTCGCGATGGGCGTGCCGACCGTCCTGGCCGGCTACCTGGCCGTGCACGACGGAGGGGTTCGCGTGACCGCCCGCGAGTACGGCCTGGTGGTCATCGCGCTGGCCCTCGTCGCCCTCGCCGGCGTGGTCGGGCGTGCCCCGCGCCGCGCGTTCGGCCGGTCGGCCGAGCTCGCCGGCGCCGGCTGCGACTGACCGGACCCGGCTACAACGGCGTCTCCCGGACGAAGGCGAGGATGGCGGCGGCCAGCTCCGGCCCGGCGTCCTCCTGCAGGAAGTGGCCGGCGTTCTCGATCGTCGGATGGGTCCGGCCCTGCGCGCCGGGCAGGACCCGCTGCAGGATCGGCCCCATCGCCGCGGTGATCGGATCGCCGTCGGAGAACGCGATCAGGGCCGGCAGCGGCGACGCGGCCAGTACCGCCCAGGCGGCGCGGTTGGCCTCGGTCGCCGGGTCGTCCGGCGTGATCGGCACGAGCCCGGGCAGGGCCCGCGCGCCGGCCTGGTACGCGGCAGCCGGGAACGGCGCGTTGTAGGCCGCCAGCACGTCGTCGGCCATCGGCCGGCGGCAACCCGACTGGACGAAGCGGGCGACGTCGATCTCGGGCGCGTTCTGCATGGCGTCCTTGAACCGGTGCCAGATCTCGGGCATCGGGTGGTCACCGGTCGGCAGGCCGGTGTTGGCCGCGACGAGGCGGGCGAACCGGTCGGGGTGCTCGGCGAGGACGCGCAGCCCGATGAGCCCGCCCCAGTCCTGGCCGACGAGGGTGATCCGGCGCAGGTCCAGCACGTCCTCGACCAGGTGGCGCACCCACTCGACCTGCCGGGCGTAGGTGTGCTCGCCCGGTTCGACGGGCTTGTCGGAGCGCCCGAAGCCGATCAGGTCGGGGGCGATCACCCGCAGCCCGGCCGCCGCCAGCGGCGGGATCATCCGGCGGTACAGGAACGACCAGGACGGCTCGCCGTGCAGCAGCAGGACCGGCTCGCCGTCGGCCGGCCCGTCCTCCACCCAGGCCATCCGCAGCGTCCCGCCGTCCGGGTCGGGCACGTCGGCGTAGTGCGGCGGGTACGCGAAGTCGGGCAGCGCGGCGAAGCGCTCGTCTGGGGTCCGGACCGTTTCCACGGCGCGGACGCTACCGCGGGACGCGGTTCGGCACGATTCGTGATTGCGCTGCGTGACTGACCTGCGTCGTTCGTCCGGGTTGCCGATGCGGCGATCAGGGCTTCGGGGTGACTTGAGCGTCCTTGGACAGGGGTGCCTGGGTCGTTATGCCCATGTGAAGTACGCGTTAAGCTGCCGACACTGATAGTCAGGACGGCAGAGAGCCGGCCTCACCGCATCGACGTCGTCGAGGCGAAGTCCCCCGGAAAGGGAGAAGATCATGTCCATCGTCACTCGCATGCTCGTCATGGTGCAGATCGCTCTGGGCGATCTGGCCGACCGTGCCCGCAACCAGGACCGCGGCGCCACCGCTGTGGAGTACGGCCTGATGGTTGCCCTGATCGCCGGCGTCATCGTGATCGCCGTCACCGCTCTCGGCGGCAAGCTCAACACGATCTTCGAGACCGTCAAGAACGCGATGCCGTAAGCCTCACGATCAGTCGAACGATCTCCCCCGCCGGCCGGTACGAGCCGCGCCGGTACGTCCCCCGCGCCGTCTACGTCCCCCCGCGGCGGCGCGGACCACATCGACAGTCCCGCCGGCCACGAACGGCTCCCCTTCTGCTCGTGGCCGCGGGATCGTCGGAGGCCCCCATGAGACTCCGGAGTCTGCGGTGCGCTGCGCGTGACCGGGGTGCAGCGGCGGTCGAGTTCGCGCTCGTGCTGCCGTTGCTCATCGCCCTGGTCTTCGGCCTGATCGACTTCGGCCGCGCGTACAACCAGCAGATCTCCCTGACCCAGCTGGCCCGTGAAGGCGCCCGGCTCGTCTCGCTCAACAAGACCGACTACGTGGCCCGGATGGTTGCCGCCGCCCCGTCGTCGCTGGGGATCACCGCCGACGACATCACCGCCGTCACCGTCTGCTCGGCGAGCTCGACCGCCTCGGGCGACGCCACGGTCAAGGTGACGAAGACGTTCACGTTCATCGTCGGCGCCACGATGACGCTCACCGGAAAGGCGACGATGCCATGTCTGGGTTGAGGCAGCGACTGCGCGCCACCCGATCCGACCGCGGTGCGGTCGCGGCCCTCGTCGCCGTCCTGCTCGCGAGCGGGATGATCTTCGCCCTCGGCGCTCTCGTCATCGATACCGGCCAGGGCTACGCCGAGCGGGCCGAGCTGCAGAACAGCGCCGACAGCGCCGCGCTGGCCGTCGCGCGCGAGTGCGCCCGCGGACCGGCGTTCTGCGATGCCTCGACGCTGCCGACCAGCGTCGCCGGCCGGCACGCGGACGCCAACGCGAAGGACACCACGACCGCCGTCACCCTCGTGTGCGGGCACGACCCGTGGGGCATCCTGCCGGCCTGCCCGGCGCCTGATCCCACCGCCCGCTTCAGCTGCGGGGCGGCCACCGCCGGGACCAACTACGCCGAGGTGCACACCGAGACCCGGCTCAACAACGGCTCGCACCTGCTGCCGCCGGTGTTCGGGCGCGCCGCCCTCGGCGGCGCCGACAGCGGCATGACCGTGCACGCCTGCGCGCGCACCCAGTGGGGCAGGCCGGCGAGCGCGAACGGCTTCGCGCTGACCATCTCCTACTGCGAGTGGCTGCGCTACGTCGGCGGTAACGAGTCGCTGCCCGTCTACGCCGCTCCGCCGCCGGCCGTGCCGCCGGCCAGCGCCGAGGTCGTCCTCTACTTCCACAACACGAACCCGAACCCGACGCACTGCGTCGCCGGCCCCTCCGGCTTCGACGTGCCGGGCGACTTCGGCTCGACGCAGACGACCGGCAACAGTTGCTACACGAACTTCAACTTCGACCCGGCCCGCGGGACCACGACCTACCCGGCCGAGCCGGGCTCGAGCCTCTCCGGGCCGTGCCAGACGGCGCTGCAGCAGGCCCAGCAGTCGCACGCGGTCACGTTCGTGCCGATCTACGACAAGATCGTCGGCACCGGCAGCGGCGGCATCTACACGCTGTGGAGCATGGCCGCCTTCGTGGTCACCGGCTACTACTGGCCGAACTGGAACGCGAGCTCCTGGCTCACCGGCCACAAGCCGTGCGGCGGCAGCGCCCGGTGCGTCTCCGGCTACTTCACCACCGGCGTGACCACCGGCGGCTCCATCGGCACCGGCAACGGGGCCGGCGCCAACGTCGTGCAACTTCGGGATTGACGCAGATACCCAACGAAAGGCTGCCCGCCATGAACCGTCGTGGACCGATGATCGCCCTCGCGATCGTGCTCGCGCTCGTCGGGACGGGTGCCGTGTACAGCTACCTCAAGGGCGCCGATCAGCGGGTCCTCGCCGACAAGCAGGCGACCTCGGTGCTGATCGTCGACAAGCGCATCCCGGCCGGCACGACGGTGAAGAACATCGTCGCCGGCGGCTACGTCCGCACCGACAAGGTGCCGGCCGAGTCCAAGCCGGTCGGCGCGCTCGACACCCTGACCGGCGTCACCGCCACCGACGTGGCACTGGACGAGGTGCAGGCCGGGCAGGTCGTGCTGCGCGGCATGTTCGGCAAGCTCGCACCGACCACGAGCGGGCTGAAGATCCCCGACGGCATGGTCGCCGTCTCCGTCACCGTGACCTCCGATGCCGACGTCGCCGGCTACGTCCAGCCGGGAGCCCAGGTCGCGATCTTCGACACCTTCCCGGTGCTCGACGCGAAGGGCAACCCGTCCGGCGCGAAGGGCGGCGGCGGTGACAAGACGAACTGGGCGACGAAGCTGCTGCTCCCGCGAGTGCTCGTCCTGGCCGTCTCGCAGGGCGCGCCGTCCGGCACGACGCAGGCAGCCGCGGCGGCCGACTCGCTATTGGTGACGCTGGCCGTCGACCAGCTCGACGCCGAGCGGGTCATCCACGTCCGCCAGACCGGCCTGCTCTACCTGGCCCTGCTCTCGGAGCACTCGGTGACGGCGCCCTCGGCCGGGGTGGACAACCAGGGCAAGCTCGGCCCGCTCTTCGGCGTGACCGCCGGCAAGGCGCTCGGCCAATGACGATCCTCTGCGGCTCCGGCGACGAGCAGGTGCAGGCGACCCTGCCGGCGCCGGTGCACGTGGTCACGACGCTCGCCGATGTGACCAGCCGGCTCGACCGCAACCTGCGGGAGCTGCTCGTCGTGATCGGCCCCGACGTCCCGATGGCGAGCGCGATCCTGTTCATCTCCGCGGTGAGCCTCGAGCACCCGCTGACCGGCGTGATCGTCCAGCGCGCCGGGCTGGACGTGGTCGAGGTGCAGCAGGCCATGCGGGCCGGCGCCCGCGACGTCGTCGAGGCCACCGACCTGCCGGGCCTGGCTGACGCCTGCGCCCGCTCGCTGCAGCTGTCGGCCCGCAGCATCAGCCCGCCGCGGCTCCCGACCGACACACCGGCCGAGGGCAAGGTCATCACCGTCTTCTCGCCCAAGGGCGGAGCCGGCAAGACGACCGTCTCGACCAACCTGTCGGTGGCGCTCAACGACAGCGGTGCCGCCCGCGTCTGCCTGGTCGACCTCGATCTCGCCTTCGGCGATGTCGCGATCACCCTGCAGCTCGAGCCGAGGGTGACGATCATCGACGGGCTCGGCCTGGTCGACCCGTCGGACGGCGACGTCGCCGGGCTCGTGACCAACTTCCGCCCGGGCCACGACTGCCTGCTCGCCCCGGTGTCGCCGACCGAGATCGAACGGATCCCCGCTCCGCTCGTGACGGCGCTGCTCGTCGCGCTGTCCCGGACCTACGACTACGTCGTCGTCGACACGCCCTCCCAGCTCAGTGACCACGTCCTGGCCGCGCTGGATGCCTCCGACGACATCGTGCTGATCACGACGCCCGAGCTGCCGTCGTTGAAGAACCTCCGCCTGACCCTCGACGTGCTCGACACGCTCGGCTACAGCGCCGAGAGCCGCGCGGTCGTGCTCAACCGCAGTGACGACAGCGTCGGGCTCAGCCTCGCGGCGGTCGAACGGGTCATCAAGTGCCCGCTCGCGGTCCGGGTGCCGTCCAGCCAGGACGTGCCCCGCTCGATCAACCGCGGCATCCCGATCGTCGCCGACGACCCCGAACACCCGGTCAGCGCCGCGATCCGCCGGCTGGCGGCCGAGCACTTCGCCCCCGGGTTGGTCGCGGCGGGCAAGCACCGGGGCATCGGCATGTCGCTGCCCGGCCTGCTCCGACGGAGGCGAAGCGCATGACGCTCAACGAACGGCTTGTTGCCCGCCAGACCCCGCCCATCTACGCCAGCCAGGAGGCGCGCAAGCCGGCCGGCCACGAGGACCAGCCGCGCGACCGGCTCGGGGCGATCAAGCGCCGCGTCCACGATTCCCTGGTCGACTCGCTCGGCCCTACTCTCTACGACGCGAACATGTCCGAGGCCGACCTCGCCAACCGCGTGCGGACGGCCCTGCAGGCTGCGGTGCAGGCCGAGGAGGCGCCACTGTCGGCCGAGGAGCGGACCCGCATCACGGTCGAGGTGGCCAACGAGATCCTCGGGCACGGGCCGTTGGAGTCGTTCCTGCGCGACCCGGACATCTCCGAGATCATGGTGAACGGGCCGGACAGCATCTACGTCGAGAGCGCGGGCCGCCTGCTCAAGGCCTCGGCCCGCTTCGTGGACGAATCGCACCTGCGCCACACCATCGACAAGATCGTGGCCCGCGTCGGCCGGCGGGTCGACGAGGCCAGCCCGATGGTGGACGCCCGCCTGCCCGACGGCAGCCGGGTGAACGCGATCATCCCGCCGATCGCTCTCGACGGTTCGTCGCTGACCATCCGCAAGTTCGCCGCCGAGCCGCTGACCGACAAGGACCTGATCGCGTTCGGCACGATGTCGCAGCAGGCGGCCGGCTTCCTCTCGGCGTGCGTCCGCGGGCGGCTCAACATCTTGATCTCCGGCGGCACCGGCTCGGGCAAGACGACGACCCTCAACGTCCTGTCGGGTTACATCGGCAGCGACGAGCGCATCGTCACCATCGAGGATGCCGCCGAACTCCAGCTCGACCAGGACCACGTCGTACGCATGGAAGCCCGCCCGTCCAACGTCGAGGGGCGCGGTCAGATCACCGTCCGCGATCTTGTCCGTAACGCGCTGCGCATGCGTCCGGACCGCATCATCGTCGGTGAGGTCCGCGACGGCGCCGCCCTCGACATGTTGCAAGCGATGAACACCGGCCACGACGGGTCGATCACCACCCTGCACGCGAACTCGCCCCGCGACGCGCTGTCCCGGCTGGAGACGATGGTCTTGATGGCGGGGTTCGAACTGCCCCAGCGCGCGATCCGCGAGCAGGCGGCGTCGGCCATCGACCTGATCGTGCACCAGGCTCGCCTCAAGGACGGCAGCCGGCGGATCACCCACATCACCGAGGTCTCCAGCATGGAGGGTGACGTGATCACCCTGCAGGACCTCTTCCTCTTCGACTACTCGGCCGGTGTCGACGGTGGCGGGCACTTCCGGGGCAGCCTCAAATCGACCGGCCTGCGGCCGCAGTTCGCGACTGCGTTGCAGGACCGGGGCATCGAGCTGCCCCTGCCCGCCGTCGCCATGGATCGGTGGTGACGGTCATGGCCGATCCCGCCGTCCTCGTCGCCGCGGGCTGCGCCTTCGGCGCGCTCGCGATCCCGCTCGTTCTGTTCGTCGCCAAGCCGCCGAAGGTGTCGCGCATGAGCGACCGGCTGCGCACGGCTGAGCTCTACCGTCTGCACGTCGAGGGTGAGCCGCCGCCCGGCGACCCGCCCAGCCTCGGCGCCCGGTTGACCGCGCTCGCGCTGCGGCTGGCCGGACAGGTGATCCGGGGAAGCCGGAAGGCCGAAGTGGCCGAGAAGCTGGACCGGGCCGGCCTGGGCTTGTCGCCGCAGGAGTGGCTGATTGTGCGGTGCTCGGCCGCCATCGTCGCCGTGGCCGTGGTCCTGATGCTGTCAGGAAGTCTGCTCGTCGCGGTGCCGCTGGGCTTCGCCCTCGCCTGGGCGCCGACGGCGCTGTTCCTGCGGAGGAAGGCGGCCAAGCGGTGCGCCCTGTTCGAGGCCCAGATGCCCGACGTCATGCAGCTCGTCGCGAGCTCGCTGCGCTCGGGCTTCTCGCTCGGCCAGGCGCTGGACGGCGTGGTGCGCGAAGGGACGCAGCCGGCGGCTGGCGAGATCGGCCGCGCCCTGGCCGAGACCCGCTTGGGCGTCGAGCTCGAGACCGCGCTGGACAAGGCGGCTGCGCGGATGCGGTGCCAGGACCTCGAGTGGGCCGTGATGGCCATGCGCATCTCACGGCAGGTCGGCGGGAACCTGGCCGAAGTGCTCCTGACGACCGTCCACACGATGCGCGAACGGGCCGCCCTCAAGCGGCAGGTCCGCTCGCTCAGCGCGGAAGGGCGCCTGTCGGCCTACGTGCTCGCCGCGATGCCGGTCGGCATCGGGACGTGGCTGTTCCTGGTACGCCGGGAATACGTCCGCCCGCTGTACACGACCGGCATCGGCATCGGCATGCTCGTCGCGGCGGGCCTGGCGATGCTCGTCGGCAGCTGGTGGCTGAGCCGGGTCGTGAAGGTCGAGGTGTGACGTGTCGCAGCTCCCGCTGGTCCTCGGCCTCCTGTTCTGGGTGCTGGCCGTCGTGGTCGTCGTCCTCGTCGCCAAGCCCAAGAGCGATCGGGTGACCACCGGGGTCGAGCAGATCGGCGCGTACTACGTCCTCGGCGACCGCGACACGGCCGAGGAGGCGAGCGTATCCGAGGCGGCGCCGCTGACCGACCGGCTGCGCCGCTTCACGTTGCGCCTGCTGCCGGTCGACGCGACGGCAAAGATGCAGCACAAGCTCGACATCGCCGGCAACCCGGCGCGCTGGGACATCGATCGCATCCTGGCCGCGAAGACCGTCTGCCTGATCGGGATGGCCGCGTTCGGGTACCTGTTCCGGGCCGGGCACGGCGCCTCGGGCCTCCTGACCGCGCTCGCCGGTGCGGTGGCCGGCTTCTTCCTGCCCGACCTGCTCGTCTACAACCACGGCCTCAAGCGCCAGGAGACGATCCAGAAGGCGTTGCCCGACGCGATGGACATGATGACCGTCTGCGTCGAGGCCGGCCTCGGCTTCGACTCGTCCCTCGCCCAGGTGGCCCGGAACACGACCGGCCCGCTCGCCAGCGAGTTCGCGCGCGTGCTGCAGGAGATGCACTTCGGCAAGTCGCGGACGGCCGCGTTGCAGGCCCTCGGCGAACGGACGACCGTGCCCGAGCTGCGGATCCTGGTGTCCGCGCTGGTGCAGGCCTCCGAGCTCGGCATCCCGGTCGCCGCCGTGATGCGGGAGCAGGCCGGCGAGATGCGGCTGCGCCGCCGGCAGCGGGCCGAGGAGAAGGCGCAGAAGGTGACGGTGAAGATCCTCTTCCCGCTGGTCTTCTGCCTGCTGCCCGCGCTGTTCATCGTCGTCATGGGCCCGGGCGTCATCAGCATCATGCATTCCTTCGCCGGGATGTGACATGGGCGCGCGGGCGCATCCGTGGCTGCTCGCGGGGCTGGCCTTCCTGCCGGTGGCCGTGCTGCGGGCGGCCACGCTCGCCGAGTCGGACACGTTCTGGGAGATCCGTACCGGACTGCTGACGATGGATGAGCGGCACCTGCCCGCTGCTGACCCGTTCTCGTGGACGGTGCCGGGCCGGCCGTGGACGCTGAACTCGTGGGGGTTCAACCTGCTCGTCGCGGCGGTGTACCGCGCGGCCGGGCTGGCCGGGGTCGCGGTCGCCTGCGGCGCGCTGGTCATGGTGACGGCCGGCCTGGTGCTCACCGCGGCCCGGATGCTGGGCGCGTCCCCGGTGGTGGCGGTGACGCTGCTGCTGCTCGGGTCGCTCGTCCTGGTCCCGTACCTCGCGGCCCGTCCGCAGTTGATCGACTACGTGGCCGTCCTCGCGCTCGTGCTGCTGCTGCGACGGTTGCTGGACCGTGCTTCGCTCCGGCTTCTCGCGGCGATCGGTGCGCTCACGGTGGTGTGGGTCAACCTGCACGCCGGGGCGCTGCTCGGGGTCGGCGTCGCCGGCATGACCGCATTGCTGGCCTGGCCCCGGCGGGATCGGCGGTGGTGGGGCTTGCTCGCACTCGCGGTCGTCACGGCGGGGGCGCTGGCGAACCCGTACGGCGTCGGCGTGATCACGCAGACCAGGCGGGTCAAGGGCGCCTCGCAGGGCGTGGTCACCGAGTGGCAGCACCTCTCCGTGACGAACCCGGTGCACGTGCTGACCCTCGGCCTCGGGCTGCTGGCACTGGTGCTCGCTGCCCGCCGGCGGGAGATCGTCTTCGTTGCCGCGCTGCTGGTCGCGGTTGCCGGGGCGGTGACGGCCGAGCGAATGCTGCCCGTCCTGCTACTGCTCGCCCTGCCGGTGCTTGCGGCCGGTGCGTCCGGCCCGGCCGTGCTCGAGCGGCTGCACCGGTGGCGGGTGGTGCTGGGACCGCCGGCCGCGCTCGTCGTGGCCATGACGTGCGGACTGGCCGTCGCGGCCGTCGGCCACCTCGGCCGGCCCGATCCGGTCCGCTACCCGGCGGCGGTCGTGCGGGCGATTCCGGCCGGTTGCCGGGTCTACAACTCCTACCTGGTCGGCGGGTACCTCCTGCTCGCCCGCCCGGACGTCACCGTCTCGCTGGACTCGCGCAACGACCTGTACGGCGCCGCGACCGTCCTCGCCGCCAAGCGGGTGCTCGCCGGCGAGAGCGACCCCGAGCTTGCCCTCGCGGGCGCCGGTTGCGTCGTCGTCCCGGCTGCTTCCGGACTGGCGCGTCACCTCCGTACGAGCGAGCAGTGGACGCAGACGGCCAGCGGGGGCGAACTGGTGCTGTACGTGCGCCGGTGAACGACGGCCCGGCCGACTTGCCGATCACGTGACCTAACACGACAATTACGCCGCGACCGGCGACGGCGACGAGGGGGCCGCATTACCCGGCACCGGGTGGGGAACGCCGCCGCCGGTCGCCCACCGGTGGTGCCGGCTGGTGTGAACCCGACCGACCCTCGGTCAGAACCGAAGTGACCGCTCGATCGTGATGAACTGGGCCGGCGGCACAGTTCCGGCGAAACCCTGCTCCACGAACTCGAGCTGGTACATCCGCCGATCGACGACCAAGATGCGGCTGAATAGCGTGAAGCCGTTCGCACTCTCGACGCGAAAGTCGCGCCCCGGCGCGCCGCGGTACGTGACCGCCTTGATGTCGACCGCGGTGCCCCCGACCTTGGCTGCGGCGCCCCGCACGGCGCCCTCGAGGGTCAGCGCAGCGTGCTGCGGGTAATCGGCGTAGGCGAACGCATACCCGTGCGAGCGGTCAATCTCGACGGTCAGCAGATGGGCGGTGACCGTGATCTTGCCGCCCGCCGCCGTCACGGGTACCTCGTCACGAGCCGGCGCACCCGGCAGCAGGATGCTGAAGCCGTTGCCCCGGAACCGCACGAGACCGGCGCGGCCGGACCCCGAGCCGCTCGGCGTTCGAACTGTCGGCGACGCTGCGACGGTCGATGGCACCGAGCCGGCGAGGGTGCCCGTGCCCGGTACGACCGCCGTGCAGCCGCCCAGCGCAAGGACGAGCGCCGCGCCGACCAGCCATGCCCTCATCGGGCGGAGTCTAGGTGTCGATCTTCGCCCCCGCTCGCCGAGCGGGGCCCGACGCCCCGGAATCCGGGGGGTTCAGGTAGGGTCATCGTCGTTCGCGGGTGTAGTTCAATGGCAGAACATCAGCTTCCCAAATCCAGCGTCTGAGGACGATCAGGCCCGGAATCCCAAGGATTCCGGGCCTTCTGCTGTCCCGGAGCAGTCGGCGGATGACCGTGATTGACCGCCAAATACCGCTGCTTGTCGCACGGCTGTCGCACGCGATCTTGCCCCAGACGGCGGTGTACCTCGACGGGGGAGAAGTGCACCCTTACTTGATCGGCCGGCGGCCCCGCGCACCATGAACACGAAGCGGCGGCGGAGTCCAAGGACTGCCGCCGCCTAATGCTGCATGCGCGAGGTGGGTCTGCAAACCCAAGTCGCGCTCGACCCCACTTCGTCCTACCCGGGACTCAACTGGAGGCTTCGTGCCGCTCCAGCATACGACGCTGCCTAGAAACTTCCTAGCAGCGCATGATGCGGACACGCCGAGGCGCGGCATTGCAGCCGCGCCGCCCTGACCGCGACCCGTGCACGACGTCCCGCGACCGCGAAACGGCGCCGCCCAGCAACGGTCGGCCCGCGAACGCGACGACAGGCCTATGGCGTCACCGAGCCCGGCGCATACTCAGCCGTCCCTGCCTGGTGGAGCCGTGATCGGTGGCGCTCGGAGTGCTACTCCGACCTCCACGCCGAAGACGTCGCTGAGCTGCGTCGACAGGTTGGCCGCCGCGGCCCGGTCAGCATCAAGGCGTGCTGGGCTCTGGCCCACTCACTCTCGGCCTGCGCCGACGCTGACACCGGCCGGAACGCCATGCCCGGCACCGCCGCGCTTACCGCTGACCGTGACGCCCTGGACCTCGATGACCCTTCGGTCTTGGCCCAGCTGCGAGCCGCCACCGGCTACGGTCAGACGACCCTGCAGAAGGCTGCACGCGTGCTCGCCAGCCGCGGCTGGATCGTGCTGATCCGCGCAGGCAAGAACTGGCTCACCGTGGACGAGCGCAAGGAGCTTTGGCGGGCCGGCTCAACCGCCCGCCAGCGTCGCAACGTCTGGGCCTGCACCATTCCGCCGCACCTGCGCCTTCCCAGCCCTCTGCACGTCGCTGAGCTCATTTGCGCGGAGCAGTCGGCATATGCGCGACGGCCCGGTCCAAACGTCTCTGTGAATAACTACGCGGTCGATAGCGCGGGCTCTGACTCAGGTTGCGACCTCCCCACCACCCGAAGGGTTAGTGGTGCTTCTTCTGTTACAGCGAACAAGGTCTTCAAGCCAAACCAGGCAAGCACGAGCGGCGCTTCGCGCCGGCCAGCGGCCAAGGGGCGGCGATCCGCTCGGACTTACCGCGCCGACTCGCGCACAATCCGGCTCGCGAAGGACGTCAAATCGCGCGTCTTCTGGCTACGCGACACCCCGCACCAGCGGGTCATGCCCGCTCTCGACCGCTTCGCACGCGTTGGCTGGACCGCTTCCGACATCCTGCGCGAGCTGGATCAGATGCTGGCCGTACGCGGGTGGGAAGTGCCCACCGCGCGGGTGAGTACGACCACGGCCGGCCGTCAGCATCAGTACCCTCTGCGCTGCCCGTGGGGCTATTTGGCGATGCTGCTGCGCACACTCGAGCCGACCGACCTGATCGCCCAACGGGCGTACGAGCGGACGATTCGCGCAGCCCAGCGCGACTACGAGCGGCTGCGTCGGACCGGGCCGCTGTGCGACCACGGCGAACCCGCTGGCGACGTGCCGTCGCCGATCAAGGGCATCCTGGCCTGCCCGCTGTGCCGTCGACAGGGGCAGACGCCAGCTGACCGCTGACCAGCCGGCCAAATGCATCGTCTTCAAGCTCACCCCGTGTGCACGAACCGAGGTGAGGTGCATTCGGAAGGGAGATGGCTCCCTGTGCGTACAGATCGGGCTCGCTCTCGGCGGCATGACAGCGCGGTAGCGCTCAACGCGGCATGCGCGGGCGACGGACTGCAGCGACTGACATTCAGCCGATGCGCGTAGGCGAAGCGTGACGGTATTCGCGAGCATTGCTACGGCGCCAGGATCGCGGTGGGACTCTTGCGAACCAGCGATCAGAGTCCCGGCCACTTGCCCACAATCGCGCGCCTTGTGGCCGCAAGGCCACCGACTACGAACAGCGAATAGAGCAGCGCACGTGACCAGGAGTGAGCTGGCCCGAAGTAGCGGAACAGGACGAGCAGCATTGCCCAGAGGGCGAGCATTGAGAGGGAGTAGAACGCGCCGCGCTGCAGCTGGGACCAGTGGCGCATGTGCCTCACAGATGCAGGCTAGTACCTGGCCAACGGGCCTTCAGGTGTTCACGCCATCGGGCGCTACGGCGGCCTTTGATCGATCACCCTCTGGGGTTTCGGGGCGCATGAGACGGCGCGTGCCGCTTAGCGCGGCATGACGGCGCGGGAGCGCTCACCGCGGCATGAGCGTGCCCGCGCAGCGGCACGCCACGCGGCATAGACCGGACGTATGTTGGTGCGATGGACGACGACTGGACTTTGCACGTCGCGCGCTACGTCGGCCAGCTTCAAGATGCGCACCTGATCCCTCCGATCAACGCACTCGAAGTTGGCGAACGCGAGGGTCGCCCGGTGCTCTGGATCGACGTCCCTGATCCGCCAAACGACGATCTCTCTACTCGCATCGAGGTCGTGCTCGCCTCGGTGCCTCACCAGATCCGACACGTTCCGATATTGGACGACAGGCGCAGGCCCGGCGTCGACTACGCCTGACTATCGGCGGCACGAGAGTGCAGGTGCGACACTCCGAATATGCGAACGCCGTTGCCTGGGCCGGTTCTTTCATTGGTGTGGGGTATTGCAGTTGGGCTGATGCTTGCGGCGGCGCTTGTAACTGGGCTGGTCGATGCTCACCACCGGTACATCGGGGCGCTCCTTGGTGTGAGCGGCGTGCTCATCGGCGCTGTCTGTATCGTCGTGCGCCTTACGCACGCCGAGCGTCGCATCCGCTAGCTCGAACTCGTCAACGCGGCAGGTCCGGTCGAGCCGGTACGGCCGGTTGAGTGCGCGAGCACGATTGGCGGCGATCAGGGTGTTGCAGCCCTGAACCGTGCGACCTGCGACCTGCGACCTGCGACCTGCGACCTACGACCATGCCCAGCGAACAACGATCCGACGATCTCCGTTGATGTCGCGCACTCTCCGCACGGCTCGCACGAAATTGCGGGTCGACTCGCGCTGCTCCTGGCCGCTGATCCGATCGACGATGACCACCGTCCAGGGGATGAGCCCGGTGAAGCGGGCCAGCAATAGCGCTAGCGCAACGATCACCAGGACTGGCACTTCGACGGAGAACAGAGCACCCGCAAGGATCAACACCAGAAGGGGTGCTGCGAGCGCAATGGTCAGCCACAGGGCGAGGCCGATCACGAAACCGCTGAGATCATCCGCTCCGAGTGTTGGGTCGACGCTGGAGATCCTGTCGCGGAATGTGCCTGCCTTCATCACACGCGTGCGTAGCCGCCAAGGAAACACCCGGATTTCGAGAAGAGCTGCCGCCAGCATGTCGCTCTTTCTACCCCACACACGCCGAGGTGACCGAGCTTCTCGAACGTCAAGGCCCTGCTGCTTACGATCTGCGGCAAAGCCGGTCGTTTGATCAAGCTGGGCGGGGGATGATCAAGAGCAGGTGGCGGCAGCGCGACGTTCAGCCGGTGCGGTAGGCGTTCGATCGCGGGAACACCCCGAGCACGGTGACGATGTGTCGTTGGTCGTCGATCCGGTAGATCACCCGGTAGGTACCGCGGCGTGCGCTGTGGCGGTCATCGAGGGGAGGTCGTAGCTGCTTGCCGACCCGTCGGGGATTGGCAAGCAGCGGACCGATGATGAACTCGTAGGCAGCGAAGGCCACGGGTTCGGGGAGTTGCTCGGCCAGTTGTCGACGCGCGGCGGGAGCGACGACCAGCTTGTAGCGATCCTCGCTCACGCAGAGGCTCGCCGGGCCCGCATCGCCTCCCGCAGGGCGTCTTCGTCCTCGCCCTCGCCGCGGGCAAGTTCGGCGTCGGCCTCGGCCAGCGCCCGTAAGGCGGCTGCGTCTGACAGCACCGCGATGGTCTCCTCGAGAGCCTCGAGGTCATCGACGGCCAGCAACACTGCGGTCGGCCGGCCGTGCACAGTGACGGTGACGCGGTCGTGTTGGGACCCGACGCGGGAGACCAGCTCGGAGAAGTGCGCCTTGGCGTCGGCAACGGAAGCGAACTCAGGCATAGTCACAAGTATGACCATCTTGGCCGATGGTTGTCGACCGCCGGCATCGCTCGCGACCTCCTATAGCCCAGAACACTCACGGCGGCAGATGAGTACGGTGCCGCTTCGCGGCAAAGCCGGTAGAGCCGCTGCGCGGCATGACAGCGCGGTAGCGCTCAACGCGGCATGCGTGGGCGGCGGCCTGCAGCGACTGACATTCAGCCGATGCGCGTAGGCGAAGGCGTGAGGGTATTCGCGAGCATTGCTACGGCGCCAGGATCGCGGTGGGACTCTTGCGAACCAGCGATCAGAGTCCCGGCCACTTGCCCACAACCGCGCGCCTTATGGCCGCAAGGCCACCGACTACGAACAGCGAATAGAGCAGCGCACGTGACCAGGAGTGAGCTGGCCCTAAGTAGCGGAACAGGACGAGCAGCATTGCCCAGAGGGCGAGCATTGAGAGGGAGTAGAACGCGCCGCGCTGCAGCTGGGACCAGTGGCGCATGTGCCTCACAGATGCAGGCTAGTACCTGGCCAACGGGCCTTCAGCTGTTCACGCCATCGGGCGCTACGGCGGCCTTTGATCGATCACCCTCTGGGGTTTCGGGGCGCATGAGACGGCGCGTGCCGCTTAGCGCGGCATGACGGCGCGGGAGCGCTCACGGCTGATGAGCGGACGATTCGCCCGCAGCGATCCAAGCATTCGAACGCGCCGGTTCACTAGTCGAGTCGAGCCCCGTCGTCCGGTCGCCGCTCGCGGCGGGCGAGCCAGGCATAGAGGCCGATCAGCAGTAGACCCGTCCCGAAGAAGCCGACGAGGCCGCCGATGATCACGTTGATGCGCCAGGAAGGGTCATCGGCTGCGCGGCGGGCGTGGGTTGGCATGACTGCAGCTGCGATTTCGAAACCGGCATAGCCCCCGACCAACATCAGCACGAATGTCAGCACCAGGTGCCAGTACGCCGCCGTCGCCCATCGCATTGGCGAATCCTAAGCCTGCGTTCCCAAGTCGTGGGTCTGTCAAGGTCCGGTAGAGCCGCTCCGCGGCAGAGCCGGTAGAGCCGCTGCGCGGCATGAGCGTGCCCGCGAAGCGGCACGCTACGCGGCAGAGCCGGTAGAGCCGCTCCGCGGCAGAGCCGGTAGAGCCGCTCCGCGGCAGAGCCGGTAGAGCCGCTCCGCGGCAGAGCCGGTAGAGCCGCTCCGCGGCAGAGCCGGTAGAGCCGCTCCGCGGCAGAGCCGGTAGAGCCGCTCCGCGGCAGAGCCGGTAGAGCCGCTCCGCGGCAGAGCCGGTAGAGCCGCTCCGCGGCAGAGCCGGTAGAGCCGCTCCGCGGCAGAGCCGGTAGAGCCGCTCCGCGGCAGAGCCGGTAGAGCCGCTCCGCGGCAGAGCCGGTAGAGCCGCTCCGCGGCAGAGCCGGTAGAGCCGCTCCGCGGCAGAGCCGGTAGAGCCGCTCCGCGGCAGAAGAGTGCGTTTGTGTACGGGCTGGCGCAGACTGCTGGGTATGCCGAGCGTCTATGTCAGTTCCGACGAACTACCGATCACCGTGGCGTGCCTCGACAAGGACTTGGCGACAGTTGTCGGGGTGATCCAGCAGTGGTGCGACGCCCAATCGGAACCGAGGATGTTCAAGACGGCGACGGACCGCTACGTCCTGAACTTCCGTCAGCTCGCGGCGGTGAAGATCAGCGAGAGTCTTGATCCCGCTGCCTCGCTGAAGCCGCTCGTGCAGGTCGAACTCGGCCCGAACTACTAGGCCCGCAAGTCGCCGGCTGTCGTCGACATGACCGCGCGTTGAGTCAGGGTGCGATCGTTTCGATTGGGCACGCCGGCCCCGCAGCCCGGGACAGCCTGCGATCGCCCGTGAGCAGTGTGACCTGCAGCGCCTCGGCGAGCGCGACGTATGCGGCGTCGTAGAACGTGAGGTTCTGGCGTAGTTCCCAGCAGCGTCCGAGCAAATGACGGTGCCCGGCCCGCTGAACTGGGATCGCCGCAAGGTCGTTCAGTGCCATCTCGGCGCGCCGATCGCCGATCTGCCCGGCTCGGTTCTGCCGTCGCAGTACCGAGCCGACCTCAAGGTCGATCAACTCGGGCGCCGCCAGTTGCTCGCCGCGTAGTCGTTGCCGAACTCGGTCTCCATCGGGGCCGTCATCGGCAAGAGCCACGACGAGGACGCTGGCGTCAACGACGAGCACGGTCCTCCCGCAGAGCCGCGACGGCGACCTTCATCGGCACTGATCCTCCGGAACGACCGCCGGCGCGATCGAGCACTTCCTCGAGCGTTGGTTGAGTCGCCTCGGCGATGAGCCGAGCGCGCAAGTACTCCTGCAAGGACTGGTGCGCGGCTGCGGCTCGTTGTCGCAGAACCGCATGAGTTTCCTCGGGAACGTCCTTGATCTGCACACTAGGCATGGCGCCATTATGGCGCTAAAAGCGCCATTCTGCAACCGTGCTGTCATCGGCAGAGCCGGTCACTTGATCAAGGTCTGCTGCCCTGGACTGTGATGCGGTTCGGGACGACCGTCGATGCATGACGACTTCCACGAGCTTCGAGATCCTCCCGCCCGTACGCATCGACCCGGTCAGGTTGGCCGCCGCGGCGTACCTCGCCCGGTTCAAGGGCCGCACCCGCGTCCACACGGAGTCTGATCTTCGCTGCTTCCTGTACTGGTGCGCCGAGCGCGGGCTCGACCCGCTGACAACGAGCCGGCCGCACATCGAACTTTACGTGCGATGGATGCAGGAACAACGCGGCTTTGCCCCCAGCACGGTGTCACGCCGCCTGTCGGTTGTCGTGGGGTTCTACCGGACGTGCGTGATCGACGGGGTTCTTGAGCACTCGCCGGCGGACTACGTCCGTCGCCCGACGGTCTCACCCCAGTCCCCGACCCTGGGGCTAACGCACCTGCAGTTCGAGGCGATGCTGGCCGCGAGCCGCGACTCGACGAACACCAACGACTTCGCGTTGGTGTGTCTGCTGGGCCTGCTCGGATTGCGGATCTTCGAGACCATCAGTTTGGACATCAGCGACCTCGGCGAAGAACACGGGCACCGGGTTGTGCGAGTCGTCGGCAAAGGACACAAGATCGTGCTTGTGCCGATGCCGCCAGCAGTGGCGCGCGCTGTCGACCGGGCCGTCGCCGGTCGGGACGTCGGCCCGATCCTGCTCAACCGCAACGGCGGGCGTATGGACCGGCATGCAGCAACCCGGCGGCTTCACCGACTCCAGAACGCCTCGGGAGTGAAGATCGCGCGGATGCACCCGCACATGCTCAGGCACACCTTCGTCACCACCATGCTCGACGCCGGCGTCGACCTTCGGGACACCCAGATCGCCGCCCGCCACGCCGATCCCCGCACCACGATGCGTTACGACCGCGCCCGCACCAACCTCGACCGACACCCCAACTACATCCTCGCCGCCTACATGTCTTCCGGTACGTGATCAAACGACCGGCTTTGCCGAGTTGAGTGCGAGTAGGTGCGGTCTGCTCACGCGACTGATGAATCCGCACTCCGGCACGTCACGGAGCATGCTGGAGTCCGGATCCATCCGTCTGCCTCTCACCGGCAGCGCCGTCTGGCCGGGGGCACATAGTGGTTCGGAGTTTGTCGTACGACCCGTCGTACGACAGTCCGAACAGCGAACTGCGTGGCCTGCCGCGGAGCGGCCGTACCGGACGTGCCGCGGTCCGCGCGATGGTGTCGACGCGAGGGATGCTGCTGGTCGATGATCTAAACGTGGATGAGGCAGAGCTGGTCCGGCTCATCGAAGCGAGCAAGAGGGCGGAGACGGCGTACTGGGACGACGGGGCATTGACCGAGGAGCTCTACCACGCTCATCAGGAGCGTGGCCGGATAGCGGAGATGGACCTGGCTCTATTACGCGGGAACGAGTACGCGGAAGTGCTGGACATCGGGTTCGGGATCGATTCTGGCGCTCCGATGCCCCACTTGATGAGCAGTGGAAACGATGTCTTCGTGATCTTGTACGCGCAAGACGACACGAACCCGGCGCCGCCTGGGAAGCCGGCGGACGACACGTCCGAGCCCATCGGGGTCATTGGCTTCGGTGGTTGCCGTGGCCTGCGGTTTGAATACCACGGCTGGGACTCTGAGGAAGAGCACCCGCTGGCGAGGCGGGGACTGCGCACCGACCGGCTTCATGAGATCCACAACTCGCATTGGATCGAGGCGGAGGGAATCGAGGGAACTGGTCCCGAGCCTGTTCACCACTACATTCTTTGGCTGCATGACGAAAGCATCGAGATCCTTGGTCGGCTGCGGTCGTTCTCATCCCGCGAGGAGGACTTCCATCAAGCCTGGCTTCGCGCCGCTCAACGCATGGGCCGAATCACCACCACACTCTGGACCAACCCAGCCTTCCGTCCCGACACCGGGCAGGCTGACCACTGAGTCACGGCGTGAGCGCTCGGCGAGCGCAAACCCAGCCGCACAAGCCGCCGTTCGCGCGATCTTGCCGAGATCCGGTAGTCGCCTTCGACCTCTGGATCTAGCCTGAGCGGGTGTCAGACGAGCTTCCCGCCGATGTTGATCCGCGCCTCTGGTTCGCGACCGAGAGCTGCCCGTCTCGCCACTACCTGGTGGATGGCAATTCGACGATCCTGGGCCGCATGTACTTCTACTGTCCGTTGAAGGATGTGACAACGCGAGTTTCCAAGTCCGAGATCATGGAATGTTCGGACGAGGCCCGCTACTTCGTTCGCGGGTTCCTAGCGGGTAGCGAGCCAGGTCCGCCAGTCGATGACGAAGGAATCCTCGTCGAGGACGAAGCCGCCGTCGCCGGATGGCGGGATGCCACGGTGATCTGGCGCGCGACTGGCGCTTGGCCGTCGTAGCACCCCACAGAATCGCCCGGTCAGTCATACGGTTCTGCCGCCGTCCGCGCGATCGCGCCGATCTACGGTCGCGTCGAGGCGCGGCGCGGCGCCAGCAGCCTGGGCGAGGCGGGTCTAGTCGAAGAGCTCGCGCCACCGGTCGAGGTACGCGGTCCGCGCGATCTCTTCGGCCAGCAGCGCGCTATTGAACCGTGCAATGTAGTCAGCGTCGATGACATGCCCAGACGCGCTTAGCGATCGCACCGCCTCCTGGGCCGCGTCCGAGGCCCGGCGCAACAGTTCAAGCTCGTCGAGGCTTGCCGAGGTCACGACTTCGAGCACTTCGATCTCGATGGACCGGGTTGCCTGGATGACTGCTTGTTGCATTCCCTGCAATTCCTGGAGCGCAGAGCGACGGTGGAGCGCTGCTTCATCACTCAGCACCAAGATCGCAGCGCCGTCAGCATGGACCTCGGACACGGCGCCGGGGGGTCTTATTCGCCACTCCAGTACTACGTCGCCCGGCCTGATGCACCGAGTTGGTCCACCCGCAGACTCGACCTGTACGCCAGCGGGACTGCCGAGCCACGTGTCGCCCGCTCGCGCTACGACCGGGTGCGGCACGCGGTGCCGGTCGACTTTCGCCAAGTTGTGTAGGCGGCCGAGCGGGTGCGTCTTGTCGGTCGTAACGACGTTCACGCCGTGGCTTCTCGCCTCCTCGTCCCAGTACCAGGGTTGCTGCCGCCTAAAGACCTCGATGTGCTTCGGTTCGACTCCTGGCAACTGCTTCTTCGCAAGCGACGGCCACCCGGCCGGGCTGCCACTGATCGGAAAGTAGACGTCCCTTTCCATATCCGCCGGGACCCCCGCCCGTTGGCATGTCTCCCAGGCGACGGCGTCCAACGCGGATCGCAGATTGTGGAGGACGTCACCGATGATCGCGCCGAGTGACGTGGGCGGCTCGGCGTCGGCCTGGAAGATCACCCGGATAGTGCCTTCTACCGGGTCGGTTTCGTACCGAAGGCCGACGTGTGCTGACGAGCTATCGGCCGTGTCGTTTCTCTTCCTTCTGCTAACTGTGTGCTCTGGCGCCGCAGCGTGGCGCGTGATGACCGCCGGTGTGGGCGGCGCGAATATCGGAGCTGGGCTGCTCGCCATGTTCGGCCCGTGGATCACCGCAGGCTTCCTTATGGGGGCGATTGCACAGCAGCACGAGTTTCGACCGATGAGTCGTCGCATGTACGCCGGCCTGCTTGCTGCTGCAGCACTCGAAGCTCCCGCGCTGTTCGCCTTCCTTCTCTACCTCCGGTAACTCGAGCGCGGACGCAGCAGGCGACCGGTCATGCCGCGGAGCGGCTCTACCGGCTCTGCCGCGAAGCGGCACCGTACTCATCTGCCGCAGATAGCGCGATCTTGCCGATCTTGGGAGTCGCGGCCGGGCCATCTTCAGATGAAGGCTGATCCCCGCTCTTAGAAGCCGGCGCACTGAGGGCGACCAAAACCTGTCGCCCACACGTCCGGCGGTACCGCCGGTCAGTGGCCTGACAGCCAGGCGCCATTGAAAGCCGTGCTGCGCGACCGCATCGGACCCGCGCTTCGGTCTGTCGGATTCAAAGGCTCCGCTCCGCGGGTGAGACCAGCACGGAGATGGTTTTTCGCGCGGTAGCTCTGGGCCGACGACGCCGGCGCCGCGCAATCCAAGCACGGCTTATTCAGGCCCAGCGCCTGCGACCTCGGCCTGAACCGATCGAAGGTCGAGCGCTCCGTTGCGCCATCGCGGCCGGCCGGCGACTCGAAGAAGGTCCGCGCGCAGGTACAAAGGCTGCACCGTCGTGACCCACATCGTGTTGGGCAAGACCCCGACACGGCGCCACCTGGCTACCGTGCCGGCGCTGACGCCGGCCAGGTCGGCCGCCTCGTAGACGGTCAGCCACTCACGCTCCTCGACGGGCACGCAGACGATGTCTGCCCTCCGCAGCCGGCGCGGCGGCGGGGCGACTTCGAGGCCGGCAGCGGTCTCTCCGCGACTACGGGACGCCCCGATCCGCACGCTCAGTGTTCTGCGGTCGAGGCCGAGGGCCGGGACCAGCTCGTAGATCCGCCAGCCGGCGTCGACGCAGGCGAGCAGTAGCCGACCCGTCGCGGCGATGGCGCTGCTCCGCTGTGCCTTGGTCGTGGCCGCCAGCTCGACATCCCGGGCCCGGCGCAGGACGGCGACCAGGTCGGACGGGAGTTCGCGCGCCGGCACGAAGGTGATTCTTGAGCCCCCACCGCGTGAGATCAACGCGACGCACTGTGATCGGGAGCGGTCCGATTCGCCGTGGCCGCACAGTGGCCCGGTCCGGCGCAGCCGCTCGTACTCCAGCCGGCGACGTGCCGTAGCCGACCAGGGCGTCCTGGCCTGCCCGCTGTGCCGTCGGGACGCGGCACGCACCAGATGACCGGTGGCCGGCGCTAGGGGCGCACGGCACGACGGAGCTTCGCATCGACCCCGAGCTCGACCCACTTCGCAGGCTGCGTCGACCGAGCCCTCCTCCCGCACCTGGGCTGTCTGAGTGTGGGCCGGGGCGGCCTGCCCGCCAGGGCGCTTCGCGTCACGCGTGACCGGGCTGCGCCCGGCCCTGGCACTCCGGCCGCCTAATCCGGCCCTTCACGACCGCGCCAGGTGGGGGCGGAAGAACGGGGGTCACCCACCACCGCCTCATATCGGTACCGATACCGCCCGAACGTTCCGAAGGAGTCCAGCATGACCGCACCAATTCGCATCTCCGGCCCGACCAGCCTTCTCGCAGCCGTGCCCTACCTGCTCGGCTTCGAGCCGGTCGACAGCCTGGTCCTGATCGGACTGCGCGACAAGCAGGTCACCGTGACCGCCCGCGTCGACCTCGACCAGCTCAGCGAGCCGCACCAGCTCGCGGACCTGATGACCGTGCTCGCAACGAAGGCCGAATCGACCGACGTCGTGGCCGTCACCTACGGCGAGCGCACTGAGGCCGACACAATTGCCGGCACCGCCGCCGCCAACGGCATGCACCTGCTTGACCACCTCCGCGTGGCCCACGGCCGGTATTGGTCGCTGACCTGCCCGATCGAGGACTGCTGCCCAGCCGAGGGCCGACCGCTCAGCACGGACTACGCCGTCGCCGCCGAGTTCGTCGCGCTCGGGGCAAGCAAGGTCGCCTCACGCGAAGACCTCGACGCGATCTTCACCCCCGTCCCGGACGACGGCCGGTTCGCCGAGCTCATCCAGGCGGCCGAGCAGGCGGCGCTGACCGACACACCCGCTGCCCGCAGCGCCACCCCCGCCAATTCGGACAAGCGGGCCCTGTTCGATGCGGCCCGCCGCGAGGACCGTCAGTGGTCCGACACCGAGACGGCCCGCCTCGCCGCAGCCCTCGCCGGCTACGAGATCCGCGACGCGGTGTGGATGGCGATCGAGAACGGACAACTCGACGGCCGAGACCTGTTCCTGCACCTGGCCCGGACGCTGCCGGCATCCCACCGGGCACCGGCGCTGTTCCTGTTCGGATGGAAGACCTGGCGCGAGGGAAACGGCGCCCTGGCCGCCATGGCCGTCGAGCGGGCCCTGCAGGCCGACCCGAACTACTCCGCCGCAACCCTGCTGAGCGAGGCCATCGCCAAGGGCATCGACCCTCGCCGAATGCCCCGACTGCAGATGGCCGGGTAACAGCGCGGGCCCGGTCGGCGCCCAACGCGTCGACCGGGCATCTGATCCGCAGGCCGACGCGGCGCCCGCGGCATCGAGCCGCCGGCACCGCGGCAACAGCTCAACAGCACACCGGCGCTACGCGCTGTACCCAGCTCGCCCGGCTCCGCAGGCTGCGCCGGCCAAGCCGTTCCCTCCCCCACCTCGCTTGAAAAGTGTGGGCCGGGACGACCTGCACGCAAGAGCGCTCCGCAAGCTCCGCGTCACCCGTGACCGGGCTGCGCCCGGCTCTTGCGCTCCGGCCGCCTGATCCGGCCCTTGAAGAGCGCGCGAGGTGGGGGAGGGAAACGGGGTCATCCGTCTCCCGCACCGTATCGGTACCGATAGGCCCTGAATATTCCGAACCACTCGTGTCCCTTTCGCCAGCGCAACCCGCACATCTCTCGCAGACGACGACCCCCACCCCGACTCCGAAGGAGCGCGCCATGACCGCATTAGCCCACACGCCCGCCGAGGCGACACCGGAACAGACCAGCCCGTACCGGGTCGGGGACCGGGTGCAGATTCTGTACATGACGGAGCGTGGCACCGTTCTGGCCGACGCCTACGTCACCGCCGTCTTTCCCCGCGAGGACGGCAGCTACGGCGTGAACGCCGTCATGTCCGACGCGCGCGCCAGCTTCCACCTGGTGCCCGCTGACGCGCCCCCGCGCACCATCAAGCCCGCGCCCGCGCGCGGCCCCGGTCACGTCATCTACGGCGTGGACCACACCAAGCCCACGGAGTGAGTGAGCGACCCCCATTGGGGACACCGCTCACCCAATATCGGTACCGATAGATACCGAACATCCCGAATGACTCGGAAGGAGTCACCCATGACGACCGTCGAACCGACACTCGAAATGCTGGACCCGGCCACGCTGTTGGTCGACCTGAACATCCGCGAGGCCAAGCTGGACAAGGACTTCCTGGCCTCCATCAAGGACCACGGCGTGATCGAGCCCATCGTGGCCGTCCGCACCGAGGACGGTCAGGTCCGTGTCCGCCACGGCCACCGCCGCGCCCTGGCCGCGATCGAGGCCGCGCAGCCCCTGGTGCCTGTGTTCATCGCCGGCGCCGAGGACAACGACAAGGCCGACCGTATAGCTCGTCAATGGCACGAGAACCAGCACCGGGCGGCGCTGACCAACGTCGAGGAAATCGAGGCCGTGGACCAGCTCGCGCTGCTCGGATTGTCGGCCACCGCGATCGCCAAGCGCCTGCGCGCCCCCAAGAAACACGTCGAGAGCGCCCTCACCGTAAGCGACAGTGAGCTGGCCCGGGCCGCGACCGCCCGCTACGACTTCCTGACGTTGGAGCAGAGCGCCGTCATCGCCGACTTCGAGGACGACACCGAGGCCGTCAAGGCCCTGGTCGCCGCCGCGAAGCAGGGCGAGGTCCAGTTCCAGCGGGCCACTCAGGCAGCGGTCGAGGACCGCGAACGGGCCGCAGACCGCGCCGCCCTGGTCGACACCCTGACCCAGGCGGGCGTGACCGTGCTCAACGGACACCCGGACTACCGGCTTCGCCTGGACAGCCTGTCCGACTCCGAGGGCACGCCGTTGGACGCAAGCAGCCACGCCGAGTGCCCCGGCCACGCCGCCTACCTCAGCGAGGACTGGATCGAGACCGCCCAATCGGAACCGATAGCGGCCGAAGGAGCCGAAACGGCCCACTCGGCCGACGAGGACGAGGACGCCGGGTGGCAGCTGGCCTGGACCGCCGTCTACGCCTGCACCAACCCGGGGGAGTTCGGCCACCGCAGCCGCTACGGCGGCGGCCGGGCCAACGCCGGCGGCGCGGGCACCGCCGAGACCGACACGGCAGCACAGGAGGCCGCGAAGGAGGCCGCCCGGCAGGAGCGGCGCACGACGCTGGCCAACAACAAGGCGTGGCGCGAGGCCGAACCCATCCGCCGCGATTGGCTGCGCACCCTGGCAGCCCGCAAGACCGCACCCAAGGGCGCGGCGGCGCTGATCACCACCGCCTTGACGACGGACAGCTACAGCGTCTGCAAGGCGATGGAGACCTCCGCTCCGCTCGCCGCCGACCTGCTCGGCGTCGGCGGCCGTGAGGACATCGAGCAGGCGGCGGCCGCCGCCACCGACGCCCGCGCGCTGCTGATCTCGCTGGTCGTGGTCCTGGCCGCGTACGAGGACGGCACGCGGGTCGACACCTGGCGCTCCCCGATGAGCGCCGACCGCCGCTACTTCGGCTGGCTGGCCGAGAACGGCTACCCCCTGTCGGAGGTCGAGGCCCTGGCCGGCCCGACCAACAAAGGCAAGGGCAAGCGCAAGTAGCCCAGGCGGGACGGGTCCAGAACCGGACCCGTCCCGCCTGTTCGGCTCCGATAGCACCCGAACGCACCGAACCGGAGGACCACATGAGCAAGGACCGCGCGGTCAACACCATCGCTGAACGGCGCCGCCAGAGCCGCGCGCGAGTCGCCAACATCGAACGGCAGCGCCGCAAGCTGCGCGAGCGCAAGGCGCGCATCTGCACCTGCACCCACCGCTGCGCCACCCACGGCTCCTACGTCGCCGGGGAGTTCGTCGGCGTGGGGTTCGGCCCGTGCGGCTGGCCAGGCTGCGACTGCGACCGGTTCACCGACAGTGGCGCCAAGTCCTACGAGCCGATCACGCCGGTGCCCGACTACGACCGCAACCCGCTCATCGCGGACCGCACCTGCCCCGACTGCCAGGCCGGACCGGGCGCGCCCTGCCACTGGGCCTGCTCATCCTGGTGGACCTGAGCGGCCTCGCCCCAGCAGCCGCGTGCGGACCGGCGACGAAGGCCGGCCCGCACGCACCCGCCCACAGGGGCGCACACGGTGCTGCGCACCGACCATCGGGCCCGGCCGGCTCCGCACGCTCCGCCGGCCAGGCGTTGTCCTCCCCCACCTGGCGTCCCAGTGTCGGCCAGCCGACCTCCGCGGCAAGGGCGCTCCGCAAGCTCCACGTCACCCGTGACCGGGCTGCGCCCGGCCCTTGCCGCGGCGGCCGGCTCCAGGCCGATGCGCCACTGCGCCAGGCGGGGCGAGGGAAATGCGGAGGCACTGCAAGAGCCCGACCGCCACCCATTCAGTACCGATCACACCCGAACGATCCGAAGGGACGCGCACATGAACCGCAAGAGCACCAAGAAGACCGGCCGGACCCCGGAGCAGCGCCAAGCCGAGCGAGAGGCATTGCTAGCGCGACTAGGCGAGAAGGTCGCCGCCCTGGGCAGCTCGGACGAGTGGATGGCCTACCTGCGGTTCATGTCCGCGTTTCGCCGCTACAGCTTCAACAACCTGATGTTGATCGCGATGCAGTGCCCGGAGGCCACGCACGTGGCCGGGTTCCGCAAATGGCAGCAGCTCGGCCGCCAGGTCCGCAAGGGGGAGAAGGCGATCAAGATTCTCGGCTACTCCACCAAGAAGGTCACCAAGACCGACCCGGAAACGGGGGAGGACGTCGAGGACAAGATCAAGCGCTTCCCGGTGCTGTCGGTGTTCGACATCTCCCAAACCGACGGCGAGCCCGTACCCACCAACGCCTACCAGCTGCCGAGCGGGGAAGGCCCAACCGGAATGCTCGACCGGCTCACCGCCTGGCTGCAGGCCGAAGGCTGGACCGTCCGTCAGCTGCCGCTCGGCGGGACGATGGAGGGCTACACCGACCACCGCCGCCACCTGATCGCCACCGAAACCAACCTCGAGCCCGCCGCCCGGCTGCTGGTGCTGCTGCACGAAGCCGCGCACGCCCTGCTTCACGAGAACGACGCCGAGTACGTCGCGCACCGGGGCGTCTGCGAGACCGAAGCCGAGTCGACCGCGTACGTGATCGCCAACCTGATCGGCATGGACGCCGACGCGAGCTCGGTCAGCTACGTCGCCGGATGGGCCCGAGCCGACCACGACGTGATCACCCAGGCCGCGACCAACGTCCTGTGCGCGGTCAACACCATCGCCGCCGCGCTGGGACTCGACGCCGACGACGAGCGCGACGAGGACGGCAGCGAGACAGCGGGGGAGGAGGTGGGCGCCGCCTGACGGCCCGCGAGCCCGGGCCGGCGACGGAGGCCGGCCCGGGCGCACTCGAGCCACCAGCCCTGAAACGGGCCGGCGGCCGCGACGAAAGAGCAATGTCGCGGCCGCCGACAGCCCTCGCTTCCAGCCCACCCACGACGCGCCGGGCAACCTCGGCCGTTCGGAACCGATAGGACCGTACGATTCCGATGCCATCCCATCACGATCTTCTCCGGGCACTGCCCCCGAACCAGCCGAAGGGACCGCGGATGCAGGTAACGGCGGTGGTGAACCAAAAGGGCGGCGTCGGCAAGACGACGACCACCATCAACATCGGCCGGGCACTGGCCCGGGGCGGTCGCCGTGTGCTTCTGATCGACATCGACGAGCAGGGCGCGCTGACCTTCCACTTCCTCGGCGCCGATGGCGACGACCTGGCCAGCCTCTACGACGTGATCGGCTCGCACGCCAAGACCACCCTCGCCGACGCGATCACCAGCACCGACGTCGACCACATCGACGTCATGCCGGCCAACGACGATCTCGCGCTGCTCAACAACGACCTCGTCGTTGCCGGCGTCGGCCGCGAGACTCGGCTGGCCAAAGCGCTGACCGCCGTGAGCGACGACTACGACGACATCATCATCGACTGCCCGCCGAGCCTGAACCTGCTGACCGTCAACGCACTGGTCGCCGCCCACCAGGTCCTCATCATCACCGAGCCGGAGCTGTACTCCGGCCGCGGCGTCGGCAAACTGCTCGACACCATCGACAGCGTCCGCGAGCAACTCAACCCGCTGCTCAGCGTCGCCGGCGTCCTGATCAACAAGTACGACAAGAGCGAAGAAATCCACGTTCGCCGCGCGATCGAGATCCGCGAACAGCTCACCGCCGGCGATCCGCCCGTGCTGGTGATGCCGACCGTAGTCCCGCGCTGGACCACCGTCATGCGCACCACCGACGCCAACGCCGACGTCGCCGACTTCAACCATCCGGCCGCCCGCAAGCTGCTCGGCTTCTACCAGGACATCGCTCGCGTCCTGGACCCGAGCGTCCCGGCACCCCTCGAGGAGGTCTCCCGATGACCAGCAGCCCGCAACCTCTGCAGGTACGCCGCCGCGGCGGAGCCAAGCGGGGAGATCACGGCAGCTACGTCGCCCCCGAGGCTCCCAAGACCCCGAAAACACCCGGCGCGCCGACACCATCGGCATCCATCGGAACGGATACAGCCCGGTCGGGGCGCACCCGCAGCGGGCGCACCGTCGGCAAGCCGGTCACCGACGCCGCGGCCGCGGCCAAGGCCGCCTACGACGCCAAGCCCAAGGTGATCGTCCGCGGGGTCGACCCGGACGTGTACTACAAGCTGCGCGCCATCTACAAGCACCAACTCCGTTCGCCGGACGGCATCGAAGGCTGGAGCGAGTTCGGCCGTCAGCTGTTGCGTGACATCGTCGAGCAGTACGAGAAGGAGCACGGCGAGATGACCGGCGGCGAGAACGTCGAGCTGCCCGCCGGCCGACGGATGGGCCAGTAGGGAGTAACCGACCGTGACTGAGCCTCAGCCGCCCCTCCTCACCGACGACGACGTACCGTCGCTGGCCATCGTGGAGGATGCACTCGCGCACGAGGACTCAACCTGGCGCGATCGAGCGAACAACCTCGACACCAAGGCTGGAATCCTGCTCAGCGGCGCCGGCGTCATCGTGGCCCTGGTGGGCACGACGACACACATCGCCGCGCTGATAGGACAAATCCTCGCGATCTTGGCCGGCGGCACGGCTGTCTGGTCACTTTGGCCTCGCGTAGACAAGGCGATCGACCCAGCCGAACTTCGCAATCTCTACCTGACGACCGATCCTGTTACTACTCGACTGCGTGTGCTCAACACCCGCCTGGAAATGCACATGAAGAACGAAAACGCCCTGATGGCCAAGGGCAGACGCTGGAAGCTGACCGCAATCTTGCTCCTCGGATCAGTGATCGCCATCTTGACCAGCGGTATCCTCGATACCGTCCGCCGATAACCGGGAGGCCGAGCATGAGCGCGGCGACTGAGCCCAGCACCGATGCCAACTCGACGCTCACCGTCGAGGAGATCCTGCGGCGCTATCCGGCCGACCCACGACTGATGAGCAGCCCCGAAGGCGACAAGCGCGGCCTCGACGAGCTGCGTCGCGCCGCGGAAGAGCGCCAGCAGTCGTGACCCGGCAGCCCGCGCGCAGCGAACCCGCACCACAGGCCGAGCCGCCTGCGGCCGCTGCGCCGCAGGCCCAGGCCCGCCCAGCCGAGCCCAAGCCGGTTCCCGTCGCGCTGCGCCAGAGTGATCCGCGGATCACCGTGACCGCCCTAGTCGGCAGCGGCGCGCCCGAGAGCCACAGGCGATGAGCGAGTCATCGCCGGACACCGCGCACGACGACGCTGCCGCCGTCGCGGCAAGCACCGTGGCGCCGCCAGACACCGCGCCGCCGGTCACGGCACAGATGTTGCAGGCCGACCCACGCATCACCCACGACGTGATCGAGCGCAGCAACCCGGACGACCCGGAACACACTTTCGAGACCTGACCACCACTTGGCGCGAGTCCGCTCCGCCTCGAGAATGAACCCGCACCTTCCCACCCGCTGACCCCTACATTCGGGTTCGGCGTCACTTTCTGCTGCCCAATCCGCACTTCTCCAGCTGAGAGGACCTACTGGAGGAGGTGACGACAGCACGCCCATGGCGGCCGCCGCAGGCCTATCGACGATGAACACCCGCCGACGCCCGTGGCGCCGGAACCGGAGCACCCGGCACGGAGGCCGGGACCGCGCTCAACGGCGATCGGTCGCTGCGCGCCCGAGCCCGGGACCTGCTTCCTCCCCCGCCGGGCAATCGAGTATGGGCCGCGCGACCTACGCGCAAGCCGCGGCTTCGCTGCGCTACGACCGGCACGCTGCACACGATTCTTCGAGCCCCTACGGGACCGCTCACGCTCTCGAAGATTCGTGCTGCGGGCCGGCAGACCGGGCTTGCACTTCGGCCGCTCCACGCGGCCCCTTTCTCTTCTTTGCCCGGCGGGGGAGGGAATGCAGGGGTCAAGCCGACAGGCACAACGACCTAGCCCCTCTCTCGCTGGGTTTCCAGGCCACTCGGATCAGCCGAGGGCCACACGATCCGAAAGGACCACGTCATGAGCTTCATCGTCATCGAGGGCAACGCGACCGAGGACGCCAGCCTGCGCGAGTTCACCAGCAAGCGCACTCAGCAGAGCGTGCCGATCAGCAACGTCACCGTGGCCGTCAACGACCGCCGCTACAACGCCGAGACCGATCAGTGGGTCGACACCGGCCGGACCTTCTACGAGGTCACCGTCTCCGGACAGGAGGCCATCCACTTCGCTGGCACCGCCACCAAGGGCGCCCGGCTCCTGGTCGCCGGCAACGTCTACGTCGAGGAGTACCGCGACAACGAGGGCAACACCCGCCAGCGGCGCCGGATCAACGCCGAGCACCACGGCCTGTCGAGCAAGTACGCCCCGGCCCGTTCGCCCGAGACCGTCGGATCCGGCAGCTGACTTCACAGCGGGGGAGAGGCCGCCAACGGGGGGTGGCCTCTCCCTTTTGCCTTTCCGAACCGAGGTGAGTCAGTCATGTGGATCACCAAATGCACCGGGCCGGGCACCAACCGCCAGTTCGATGTCGGACCGCCCGGCACCGACGACCAGGCCGAAGACGCCGGCCGAGAAGCTGCAGGCCGAGGGCCACGTGAGCACCGAGGTACAGGCCTTGGTCGAGCCCGACGAGGCTCTGGCCGGAGCGACGTTCTGATGGCCGCTGCAAGTGGCGCCGACGAGCTGCAGGAGATCGCTCGTCGCATCAGCCCGTACCCCATCCCCGACGTCGCCAATAGCTGGGACCTGTGCGCGCACGCACTGCCCTGGCCGTGCCCGACAGCCGAAGCTGCGTGGATCGCACGAGGCCTCGGTCGAGCGGAGCAGATCACCGCGGCACGGCGCTGGCTGCATGGCGAGCAGGCCGAGGGCGCCCGCTGGGTGCCGACAGTTGGTTCAAGGGGTTTGAAGGCGTGCGGGTCCCGCCGGGGCGCCGCGCAGTCGTGGATCATCAGCACTGTGAGCGACTACCCCGTCCCCCTCGACGCGTCGGACGAGTCTGGCCAGCGTGCGGGCGAGCTAGTGTTCGGTTACGTGTCAGTTCGGCACAGCGTCCGAGCAGTCGTCCGTGACGCCCTGGCCTACAGCAACATTCGCCGCCTCTGGTGGCCGCTTGCGTACCTTGACCTGCCGCTGCTGGCCATGATCTTTGGCGGTGTACTCGCACTGCAGCCAGACAAGCTCGTCACGTTCGGGCATGCGAGCGCGCAACTTGATCACTCGTGGCAGGGCGATGTTGCTGCCCCTGCAGCACCACGCACTGCGAGATGGGGCCTCGCGCTAGCGCCCGTCGGCCTCTTCACTGTGGTCGTCGCCGTTGCGCCGATGCTGATATTCGCCGCCTTCGGCGCCGCGACCGCGATGTTGATTTGGTGGCTGGTGATCGTCGGCGTGCCGTTCATCGGTTACGTAGTGCCGTCCTTGTTGCTCCAGCATCGCGTCCGCGGACTCGACGACTGGAAGACCGCCACGCTCAACGAGACTGGCCGAATGCCGGTGCTCGCCAGCATGCTCGGCACCTGGCCGTGCAAAGGCGGCGGGAAGAAGAACGTCACCGGGGACGGGTTCGAACTGATTAGGGAACTCGCCCACCGAGCTCGCGCAAGTGGCCAAATCATTGTCGGTGCGGCCCGCACGGAAGCGCTCGCCCAGAAGTACGTAGCCAAGACCGGCGCCGAGCCGTCATCGCACAACCCCCGGCACCTCCGGTGGCCCTAGCGAGCAGTCGGGTCCGAGGCTGGAGGCATCTAACCTTCGTCCGATGGCTGCGGCAGCTCGCCGCGCATCACCTGCAACAACCGCGCACCTCGCGGCTGAAGCGTGGGTGGTCCGGCGATCGGCGCGTGGACCAACTCCTCGCGAGCAAGTCGCCGCAAGTCCATCCGAAGCGGGTCGGCGTTGACCACGTACGGGGCATTCACCCGGCCGGACTCGCGGGAGACCTGCCCGGCCGCCACCAACGCGATCAACGCCATGTCCTCGGGATGGGCGAGGATCTGCCGGTCGCTTCGCGGCGCCGGTCCGCGGTGTGCTCGACGCTCACCCATCACGCCCCCAAAATCATTACCCGAACAAGTGTTCGGATAGTACATCCGGTCAGGCTCTTGGGTACGGATGGGTTAGCTCGGACGGGTGCTTTCCGAACTCGCGCGACCAGGGGCGCGCGACGTGCCAGAGTGTCAGCCGGGCCACCCGCCCCTAACCGCTCTGGGCGGCCGGCCGCGTGGGCGAACAATTTCGAGGACAACGAGGACAAGATCGGTGGCGACAGGACGCACCGCTAGGCGGCCGATCAAAACACGAACCGCGCGCCGAGCCGATGAGCGGGCAGACCGCAAGAATGCCGACCGCGCGGAACGCCGGGGGCGTCGCGTTCCGCCAACGGTCGAAGGGTTCGTCGCTGCGCTGGCTTCGCGAGGATACGACGCGGTAGCCGAAGCCTTGATCTCGCGACACAACCAGCGGATGGAGCGCCTGCACGCGGCCGGCGAGATCATGCAACGGTCCGCGTTTCCGGTTTTGTCGGGCTACCTGCCGTTACAGCTGGTCGCCGAGGAACTCGGTGCTCGTGCCGGCCGGATGCCCTCCCACAGCGGCAGCACATGGCCAGAGCATCTGGCCTGGGGTTTGGACAGTGCCGCGGCTGCGGTCCGGCTCATTCTCGCGGTGCAGCCGCTCGGGGCAGCCGTGCTGGCTCGCACACAGATCGAACGCTGGTCGTCGAACCTGCAGTTCAACAGTGACCTGACTCAAGCGCCGGGCGAAGGCACCACCGCCTGGCTGTCCCGCCTGTGGAGCATGCCCGGGGTCCCGCTGACCCCGAGGTCGGCGAGTGTGGGCGGGCTATTCGCCGACCTCAGCGAGGTGCTACATGGCCGGGGACCGCTGATGCCGCTGGTTTGGCTCGACACCGAGGTCAACGATCTTCCGACCGCCGACCAGGTCCGACTCGTAGACACCCTTACCGACGCACTGCTCGTCAGCCTGACCCATGTGCGCACCTGTCTGGCGACCGCGGCCGAAGATAGGGGCTGGCCGGTGCTAGCCAATACCGCCGCAGCCGTCCGACTCATCGCACCCGCGCACAGCTGGGCCCGCGACGTCGCGGCGACGGTCGTACCTCTCATCCCGAGCCACTTCGCCCGTCTCGAAGGACAGCTCGGCGCACTGGCCACCGGCTACACGAAAACCGTCGACGCGCTGCGCCGCGGCCAGGAACCGGAGTACTCGTCGGAAGCGTGGCCGATCTTCACATTCGGGCACCAGCGCTACCGGGCACTCACTGGTGCGCGGTGGGCATTCCACCACGAGCGGGAGGTGCTCGGAGACCGTTCCGACGAGCACGGCATCGAGAGCTTGGGCACCGAGGCTGTCCTATCTGGAGAGATGGCCGCAATGCTTGGGCTCTGGCTGCGTGAGCGCGGAGGGAGCACCGTGCCGCCAGCCGCGGATGCGTTCGCCACCTGCGCCTCAGCGCTACGGTCGGCACACTGGCTCTGGCTCGAAGACGACGACCGAGCGATGGCGTGCCTACGGTGCGTGATCGAACAACTTGCCCGAGCCCGGACCTGGCGCCTCAAGCCGCAACGAGCAGTCAAGATCGAGGTCAGTCCAAACGCCACCCCGCGGGACTGGATCGAAGCCTCGGGCTGGCGCCGCCTGGGGCTACTGAGCAGAGCCCTCGGGGAGTTCGTCCACGGGTCGACCAGCACCGACTGGGTCCGCGCCCGTGACGCCCTGGTCGCGCTGCAACCCGATCCTGATGACGAGATAGCTCAGTTCACTGGGCGCACCCACGCCCTTATTGCGCTTGTATTCATGGTGTCCGTCGAGTGCGCGGCCTGGGTAGACCGATTCAGCGCAGACCTCGGCACGGCCTACCGCAGCGTCATCCGTGTCGACGACGGCCAAGCCACCCGGGCCATCGAAGCCCTGATGAACCGAGTGTGGAACGCGCGAGCGACTCCGCTTCGCGAAGCACCGCCGGCCGGCGGCCAAGACGCTGCAACGGACCGCGCCTGATGGTGCATAGCCGTAGCAGTCACTGCGAGGGAACCTGCCCCGATCTTGGCTCTCGTTGGGAGTCCAACGCCCGCGCCTCATCTGACTGAGCATCGACTGCGCGGGGGCGTGACCCATAAACGACCGTATTTGGGTCACCGCCACCATCCGCCCGTTTCGCGGCGCCCAGGCTGGCCCAAAACCCGTGTCCTAAATCTACGTTCCATAACCCTTTCTAGACACCGTTTTCGGTACACTAGGGGCATGATCGACCTTGAGCTGGTGGCCCAGCTCTGCCGGCGCGCCACCGCGACGACCGGGGGAGTGGTGGTCGACGTCGTCCGAGACCCTCTCGACGAGTCGTTGTGGGTGCGCATGTCGTCGTGGCCTCGAGCGCAGGAAGCGGCCTCAGCGTTGATTGCGCACGGGTTGACCGTGGTCGACCGACGGGACTGCCGGCTGCAGGTGACCGGCTGGGACGTCCGCGCGCTGCGGCGACGACTGGGCACGCTGGTCGCCGGCGTCGACGACCTGCGGGCCGAGTGGGACGCCACAGCGGAGCTCGCGCGCTACCACCGGGACCGGCGGGCCGCCGCGACCGGGGAAGCGCCGGAGGACTTCGACGTGCTCACTGACGTCGAGCGCACCCTGCGTGAGGCCAAGCCCATGCCGCACACAGCCTCGGGCAGTCACGACGTCGAGACGCTGCTGCAGCTCGTCGACGCGGGCGAGGACGCCTACAGCCAGTTAATCGTCGAGCACGTCGACCACGCGGCGGCCGTCCTCGAGGCGGACAGCGCTGCTGTTCGCGTCCTTCACCCATGTACGACAGGAGAGACAGGATGAGCGACGCTTTCGGCGTCGCGGACGACGGTTCGGGTCGAGCCGCCCTCGACATCGCGGGACAGGCCGTGCGCGCCTTCAACCACCGCACAAACACGCGCTTCGACGATGTCAGCAGGGGCCGAATCGGGTGGAGTTACGTGCCTGACGTGTACCGGTGCCTGGGGGAGTTGACCTACATGACCGGCGGGCTGCGTCAGGTGATCGAGCACATGAGCTCGGCGATGAAGGCGCAGCTCGAGGCCGGCGGTGTCGGCGCCGACGCCGGCTCGACCTACGAGGGCCGCCCGGAGGATGCGATCGCCGAGGCGCGGGCAGCGTTGGGCGTAGCCGAGGCCGCCGCGACGAACCTCTACGCAGCGTTCGAGACGGCACAGAGCACGATCAGCCGCATTAACTACGCCGGGCCTGGCGCCGACGAGGACGACTGATGGCGGCGGTGAACGTGGTGACCGTCGACGAGCTGCAGGCGCTGCGCCGTCGGCGAGCCGAGCTTGGCTCGGTCACCAGCAGCCTGCAGCGGCTCGGACACGACGTGCCGGCCGGCGTGGCCAGCGAGCTCGAGGTCCTGGACAGTGCGACCGTCGACGTCGTGATCCGCTGTCTGCTGTGCGGAGCGTTCGGCACGTATCCCGTGGCCGTCGACGGCGACGGGACGCCGCGCGCCGCGATCTGCAATAGGTGTGATCGGGCTGTGTTTCAGGACGCCGGCGACGAGTCTGGAGGCTGAGTGCCGCACCTGTATGGCTACGCGCGGGTGTCCACCGTGGACCAGGACCCGGCGCTGCAGCTGGATGCGCTCACCGCCGCCGGGTGCGTGCGGATCTTCACCGACAAAGTCTCGGGCAGGCTCGAACGCCGGCCGCAGCTCGACCGGCTCCTCGAGATCGTGCTGCCCGGCGACGTGATCGTGGTCTGGCGGCTCGACCGGTTGGGTCGGTCGTTGAAACACCTGGTCGGCTTCCTCGCCGAGCTGGGGGAGCGGGGCGTTGAGTTCCGATCGCTGACGGAGGCGATCGACACCACGACCGCGAGCGGCAAGCTGCTGTTCAACATCATGGGTTCGCTGGCCGAGTTCGAGCGGGCACTGATCGTCGAACGGACCCACGCGGGGTTGGCTGCAGCTCGCGCCCGAGGACGACAAGGTGGCCGGCCGCGCAAGGTCGACGACGCCAAGCGCGACCTGATCCGGAAGCTGTACGACTCGCAGGAACACTCCGTCGATGCGATCGCCAGGATGGTCGGCGTCGGGCGCACCACGGTGTACCGGGCGTTGGATCCTGCAGACAGACGCGGTAGCCCACCAGCGCCGGCTAATCGCGCGCAGCGGGGCAAGACTGAAGGGAAGGTGGCACCATGACCGTTATGAGCACCGAGGTCGGGGAGAGCGACGTCGACGACGTCGCCCGCGAGGCTGGGCTCACCCCGGGGCAGACGCGCAACTTCCGCAACATCGCCGCGTCGATGGCGATGGAAGCCATGCCGCTGACGCTCGAGGAGCTGCGCGTGGGCGCCGAGCTCGCTGCTGGGCGGATCGACTTCGCCGAGTACCGCCGCCGGCTCGGTGTCTGAACCACCGCGCCGCTACGGCTGGGAGGACTACCTCTACCCGGCCAACGAGGCCGGGGTCCAGGTCCTGCGCAACAAGCTCGGCCTGACCAACTTCACCGAGTGGTTGAACGCCGAACGCCAGTTGACCGCCGGTCGCCAGATCGAACTCACTGCGAGACCGGAGTTGGTGCCGCGCACGTTCGACACCGCCCACTGGAACGCAATCCACCACCAGACCTTCCAGGACGTCTACGAGTGGGCCGGTGAGTTCCGGACGGTCAACATCGGCAAGGGCGGGCACGGATTCGTCAACGAGGACCAGCTCGAGGAGTTCGCGGGCGCGATCCTGGAGCAGGTTCGCGCGACCGACATGTTCGCCGGCCGAGACCGCGCCGGCGTGGTCGACGGACTCGTGAACACCATGCAGGCGCTCAACATCATCCACCCGTTCCGCGAGGGCAACGGCCGTACCCAACGCATCCTGACCGAGCACATCGCCGAGCATGCCGGCTATCTACTGGACTGGTACCGGATCTCGCCCGAGGAGCAGAACCGGATGATGGCGCTGGCCTTCGATGGCGAGTTGGGACCGCTGCATGAGGCGCTCGAGCGCGCGGTGCTGCCGATGTTCCGCGGTGGCGCGGTCGACGAGTCGCCGTGGCCGACCGAACCGACGGGGCCGGTCCGCGCCCCGAGCTTCTGGAAGCTCGATAAGCCCGGCCAACAGGTGCTGGCCGACGCCCGCGCGCAGGCCGGTCAACCGGCCGAGCACGGGTCGGCGCCGCGGCCCGCGCCGGCAGCAGAGCAGCAGAACGACCGCGGCCTCTAGTCGCGGGCATGCCCGCTCGAGGTCGCTAATCGCCCGGCGGGGTGTCCTCTGACGTCGCCCGCTCCCGCGCTGCGCGGTCGGTCGCCAGCAGGAAGTGCTCACGACACCACGGCTTGGTCTCCGAGATGATGAACGTCTTGGCCGGACACTCGCAGTAGGTCGGCGGGTGGTACAGCTACTGCGCCGCAGCTGACGCGGCCTCTGCGTTCGCCCCACGCTGACGTGGCGGTGCCGGCGGCTTGAGGCCGGCTCCGGCGAGCTCGCCGGCAGCCCATCCGGCGTCCAGTGCCTCCTGGTACACCGCACGAGCGGCGGCTGCTTCCTCGTCGGCCTTGGCCTGCGCCGCGGCGACGGCATCCTTGGCCTGCGCCCACTTGTCGAGTTGGTCGGCGAGCTTTTCCGCTACCTGCGTCCGGCCCTTGAGCAACTCTTTGATCGTGGCCCGAGTTGCCGTCTGCGGACCGTTGTTGCGACTCGTCATTCGATCACCCCTTCATCGTTGATGTGCTGACTTAGAAGTGCGGGTTTGGACCCGGAAAGGGACACCCTCAACCTGGTTGATCGCCCCCGCGTTCGCGTGCACGCCGCCGTGGGCAGCGTGCCGTCGTGTGCATCGAGCCCCTCGCCAGATGTGCTGCTCGTTTCGTCCCCAAGGCCTAGCCGAATGATATACGCTTTACGTACGCTATCGCGGAGCAAGAGGTGCTATCAGGTACCTGATAGCGGGTGATCGACCGAAACGGCGGGTCGGTCACCTGGCCGGACCACAGGTCCGGGCGCTGCGCTGGGCAAGGGGAAGCTGACGCGGAAGGGGGGCGGGCATGGCAACCGGGAGAGCTCGCAGGACGCGCATCATGGGCGGCCGGCAGGTGCAGGTGAACGTCAAGCTGACCGAGGCGGAGTACCAGTCGATGGCCGCCCGGGCCATCGCGGCAGGGCTTACGGTGCCGTCGTACCTGGCTCTGTCCGGGCTGCGGCCGGAGGGTGTCGCGGCCGGTGATGCCAAGGCTGCGCTCATCAACGCCCGCGGTGCGCGGCGGGTGCTGGCCGGCGTCGCGAACAACCTCAACCAGCTCACGGCGAAGCTGCACGGCACGGGCGAGTTCGACCAGGCGTTGCCGGCAGTCGTGGCCGCGGTGGAGCGGGTGATGGCGCGCGTCGACGACGCGATCGCTGAGGTCGCGACCGTGGTTACCGGTGGCAGCCGGTGATCTCGAAGGCTCTGCGGGGGAACCGGATGGGCGGCCTAGTCAAGTATCTGTTCGGGCCAGGGCGCGCCGAGGAGCACACCAACCAGCGGATCGTGGCGGCGTCGGACCCGACGTGGCTGGGCACAGTCCAGCCCGACTCGCAGCCCCTGGCGCAGCTCATCTCCGAGCTGGACGAGCCGGTCATCGTTCACGGCGACGCCACAAAGGCAGGCTACGTCTACCACCTGGTCGTGTCGGTGCCGGCCGCAGACGGGCAACTCAGCGACGCCCGTTGGCAGCAGACTGCCCAGCGGTTCGCCGCCAAGCTCGGCTTCGATGAGCAGGTCCACTGGATCGCCATCAACCACGGCACCTCGACCAACGGCAACGACCACATCCACATTGTGGCGAACCTGGTCCGCGCTGACGACGGCCACGCCCATCGGCTGGCGTTCGACCGGATGCGGCGACGCGAGGCCTGCATCGAGCTCGAGGAAGAATTCGGACTCACCGCGACCTCGCCGGCCGGGCTGGGGGAGGGGCGGTCCCTGTCGCGGCGCGAGGTCGAGCAGGTCCGCTCCGGCGCGGTGGCCAGCGTCAGCGATCTCGCACAGCACCGGGTGGCCACCATCGTCCGCGCGGTGGCCACCGGCGCCCGCTCCGAACCGGAGTTCGTCGAGCGGCTGCGCGGGGAAGGCCTGATCGTGCGGGCACGTCAAGAGAAGGGCCGGCCTGATGTGATCACCGGCTACTCCGTGGCCGAGCGCGGCGGCGACGGGCGCCTGGTTTGGTACGGCGGGGGACGGCTGGGCAAAGACTTACGACTGCCGGCGCTGCGGACCAAGTGGGGGCAGAGCGACGAGCAGGGCAAGGCCGCGGCCGGGGCCTGGTTTAGCGATGCTGCGCAGCGGCGCAAGGCAGAGACGGTCAACCTGTCCGGCGCGGCGGCGGCGCTCCAGGAAGCTGCCGGCAAGCTGCAGAAGGTGCCGTTGGAGGACCGGTTCTCCTGGTACGTCGCAGCGACCGAGTCTGCCGGCGTGGTCGCCGCGGCGGCCAACACCACCACCGACGACCGGTTGCGGCGCGATCTGATCAGGGCCTGGCAGGCCATCAACCGGGCGACACCGACCGCGACAAGCGTCGGCGTCGAGGTGGCGCCGGGCGACGCCGCGCAGCTGCGCCTGGTCGACCCCGACCAACGCGCTGAGCGGCCGGCCGTGGTGTGGCCCGAGCCGCCGCCAGCACCAGCGGCGGCCACGGCCGAGGTGTCCACCCTGCTCGCTGGCGCCTCCCGCGTCTTGATGGCCGCCAAGCTGTCTGACGCCCCGCACCATGCTCAGGTCCGAGCGCTCATCGTTCAAGCGATCGAGCTGGCAGCGCAGATCTCGCGGACGCTGGCCGCCCAGCGCGAGGCGACCGCCGCACAGCGCCGTGCAGCGGAGGCGGCCCGTCAGGCAGCCGTGGCTGCTGCGGCACCGGTTCGTGGTCTGGGGTGGCAGTTCACCAGGACCGGTTCCGATGTCATCGACTCGGCGCGCGGTGCCCGCGCAGCCGGCATGGGCCCCGAGCCTGAAGTGCGGCGCACCGCCGGCCCGCAGCCAGGGCTCGATCCGAACGAGCCCGGCCGATGAGATCCGGCATGCCCCGCTGCCAGTGCTGACCGGCACAGTTCACGTCCTCTCGGACGCGCCCCGCGCTGCCGCGATCGAGATCCGACCCGGTCGCTCCTGCTCGGCGGCCCGCAGGCTCCCTTGTGTACGGATGCGTGATCGACGTCGGAGGAGTCCGCGAGCCGGTAACGGAATGACGGCCACTGTCGATGGCCGGCTGCACTGGCTGGAGGACAGGGCGGTTCGCCTGCACTGGCGTCGATATGGTCTGGCGTGTTCCCACTGGCGAGGCGATCGGCATCGCGGGTTGATCGTCGCGATGACGACCTAAAGCCACGTGCCGGGACACACAACGCGCAACGCCCCGGCGACACGATCCGTCGTCAGTGTCGCCGCCTGATCCCATATCGCGCGTACTGCGCTGAAGAGAACGTCGATCTGGGCAGCCCGGCGGGCCCCTTCCGAGCGACTGCTTTCCCAGTTCACCACTGCGAAAGTGCCATCGGTTCGCCTGCGAGAACCGTTGGCGAGGGGCATCAGAGCACTCTGTAGCCGGTGCTCTAAGGCGAGCCCGATGACCTTTGCTGGCAACTCGGCGACGACCGATGCGGCCTCCGGCAGCAACGGCCAGGCAATCACAACGACCCGGCGCCAGATCTCGGGCGGAAAGGTGTTCGCCAAGTGATGGCTCTCGCCGATCGGCAGATCTCGCAGGCGCCTCTGTGCCTCCTGCGTCTGGCCGACGTAGATCAGCCCCCAATCCAGCCAAACCCCGTAGATGGCAGGCCCCGTCAGAGCCGGAGCATCCTCCCTTGCAGAGACAAGCCGCTCCCCGAGATGGTGCGCGAAGCGGTAGCGACGATGACGCCACTCTCGGGCATCGGCATCCGAGGCGGTCAGCTTCAGTAACTGATGCCGCCACACGTCGAACGACGCGTCGCTCGACGGGCTAGTCATCAGGCCGGGACATCACATGGGTGACGTCGGACCCGCGATGCGGACTAGGCATCCAGATCCATCTCTGACCACGAGTGCCCGGCCGAATTGCGCCAAGCGCGCCGCCCGCTCGTGTTGGAGCCGACGAGCACGCTCGCCGCCGCGGACGGCGAGGCGAAGTGCAGGTGGCGCGTGAGCCGGAAGTGGTCACCTTCAAGTGCGAGCGTCCCGTCGTCGATGAGACTGGTGCGCATCTCCTTGTAATTGGATTCGAGGGACGGCGAGGTCGTCGTGCTGGCCTGACAGCCGGCGAGAACCACGATCGAGCCGTTCGCGGCGAGCCCGGAGGCGACGGTGCTGCCGGCGCTCATCCACATAGGTGTGCCGAGGGCCCACGCGGCGAAGTCCTCGTTGCCTGTTACGTCGAGCGGCGCCCAATGCACTCGGTGGATCAGGCCGTCGATGGCGGTTCCGAGGAGCCAGAACGAGCCGGGCTCGTGCCCGTCGCCGGACTCGTAGACGAACCGGTCGTCGCCGGTCTCGACGATCAGCGTCACCAACGAGTCAGACGCTGGAACCTGGCCGGGCTCGATGTCCCTGGCGAGGCTGGCGATCCACGAGAACCACTGCCCGTCGAAGCGGCTCTCCCATGCGCCCTGGCGTGGGCCGGTGCGTCCGTCGAAGCGGCCGACCCCGTCGGGCCAGAGGGTTACGCCGTAGTCGTGGTGGCCATGCCGCGCGAGCGTCAGCGATGTGATCGACCGTGGCCTGATCGTCATGCCATGCCCCGAAGCAGATCGGCCGCCTGATCCGGCGTCGTCGCGACGAGCCACTCGGCGCACACGGCCAGGTCGACGCTGTAGCTGACGTCGTCGATCCCCGCTTGGAGCCCGCCGACGAAGCTCGCGCGGGTGAGGCGTGGAAAGCGGTCGCCGACTGAGTACAGCCGCTCGGCTGCGACGCGGTACGCGGTACGAAGCTGATCGGCTGTGGCTGGGGACCAGCCGGCGAGAGCGAGCCTACGGTCCAGGGAGTCGAGCAAGTCGGGGCGGTCGGTCAGCCGCGCGCGGAGCCTGCCGATGATGGAGGCCAGGGTGTTGCCGGCGCTCGGCTCGGGGATCGCCTGGAGGCTGAACAGGTAGAGGCTGCCGTTGTCGGGATCGTCCAGTTGGTCGAGGGTGGCGATCCCGTGTCGGGGAGCCCCTGTCCCGTGGGAGCTCGTCGCCTTGACCTCCACGGAGACCGACGGCCCGGAGAAGTCGTGACGGACGCCGGTCGGACCGTGCCAAGCTTCGACCGCGTCAGGGAATGGTGCCCAGCGGTCGAGGAACCACATCTCGCCGAACAGGCCGAGCGCCGAGGCCTCCGACAGAGTGCTGGTGTCCACACCCCAGAACCAGCGCCAGGTCCGCAGCGTGCGCTCGACAGCCTCCAGCGGCGTGTCCGCGGCTGCTGTGTCGGCGACCAGATCAGTGGCGACCGCGACGAACGTCTGGTTGAGACTGCTGTCCACGCAGGCGATATCGGCCCAGACGTCGAGTGCTCCACCTTCGACGGAGATCTCGACGGTCTCGGCCTTTAGCCCGTGCGTGCTGATGAGAACGCGCCCCACCTCGGCGTCGGTAGCGCGGACAAGCAGGTGCCGACGACCTCTTTCGTCAAGGGCCAGCCACACGTCGTGGCTCTCGGGGTGGAGCTGCGCGGACAGACCCTTGTTCGGGCGATCGAGATTCGCCCACACGAAATCGACGGTTGCGCTCAACCGATGTCCTCCGTGAGCTGCACGGCGTGCACGCTCGGGCGACCGGCCAGGTACTCAACGGTGGCCCCGGTGTTGGACGGCGGGAACGACAGCGCGATCCCGACGACGTTCGGTCGTCCCTCGGGGTCATCAAACAGCGGGTTGCGGTTCCGCGCGTTGGTTCCGGGCTTGGAGGCCGGACTGATCGGGTAGATCAGCAGCAGCCCATTCGTCCTCGGCCGCTGCCACCGCAGTGCGTGGCCCTTGGTCGGGAAGCCGTCGGCTGCCTCTGTGGCACGCGCGATCTCGTCGCTGGTCAGGTCGACTGACTCATCGGCGGCGCCAAGGTTCCCCTCCCGCGCCGGGCTGACGAGGGCACCGATCGACAGCGCGTCAGCCTTCAACCGGCTGCGGCCGATCGCCGGTATCGGCCCCACGACGGTGATCCCGAGGTCGCACAGACCCAGCAGCGGGTCTGCCTGGAGCCCGCACTGCACCGCCACCGTCCACTGGGTCAGCTCACGGTGTCGCTCGGCCTGAACCCGGATGTAGTGCGCTGCGGTGGCGGCGTCGAAGGACATTGCGTCCTGTGCAGTGTGGAACCGCTGGAGGAAAGCCTCGATGTACTCCCACGGCACCCCGGTCCAGGCCGGCCGCCCTTGGCGCACGTTGGGCGCTCCGGTCGGAGCATCGAGCGAGGCGAGAAGCTGCGCCGTCGTCGTGAGGTTCTCCTGGAGCCAGGCGTCGTCGTCGAGCTTGAAGCGCGTCATCTGGATCAGTTCGCCGGCGTAGGACTGCCGGACCGATTCGGCGCTGCCCATGCGGTTCTTCGCGACGACGAGCATGTCGGGGTGGGCGCGGATCTTCGGCGCTACCTGGACGGGGGTGAGGTGGTCGCGCTCGTAGATCTTGATCTGGTTGCGCAGGTCCTCCTCGACCAGCGAGAGATGACGGAAGCGCGACACCAGCTCGGCCGTCGTCCACAGACGGGTCAGGTCGACGAACTTGCCGCGGTAGCCGAACCACCGACCCATCTGGAGCAGGGTGTCGTATGTGGCGGCCTCGCGGACGTAGAACGAGACGGTGAGGTCCTCCAGGGTCAGACCTCGGCTGAGCCTGTTCCCGCCGACGAGCAGGACCTTCAGGTCTGGTTCGGCCTCGTAGTCGAGCAGGTCCGGGCTCTCGCTGTTGAGCACCAGCATCCGCAGTGCGTCCGGTTGCCCGAGCAGGTCATCGAGGTATGGCTCGATCCCGGAGAACGGCGCGTCCAGCGATGCGTCCATGCTCACGGTCACGGGACGGAAGTCGGTGTTCCACCGCTCCAGAAGTTCGGACCGGATGCTGTTGCGGTCGTAGCGCCACCGGTTTTGGATCAGGCGTAGTTCGGCTCCGACAACGCCGGCAAGTTCGTTCTGCTGGGCGATCCGCTGCGTCGTGTGGATCAGCATGCTGGAGATGCCGTCGCCGAGGCGGCGCACCTTCGCGGCTGTCGCGAGAATCCAGTCGAGCATCGCCAGCCGCAGGCTCTCGGTGACCACGGGTCCCCACGACGCGGTTGCCGCTCGCCCCTTGGGGACAAGGTCAGGCATCTCGCTGTCCGGCACGATCCTGACGACGTCGAGCCCCGAAAGGTCGTCATTCTCGTCGTCGAGGGCCGGCCGCCCGAAGATGCGCTCGGCGCCCACGTAGGCCGCCGGCCGCGGCAGGCTGATGATGAACTCCTTCGGGAACAGGTCGCTCCCGTACTTGTCGCTCTCGGAGTCAGGGTTGATGAGCACGTTCGCGAAGGGCGTCGCCGTGTACGCGACGTAGGAGGCACGTCGGAACTGGCCGATGAGATCGCGGATCAGCCCGTTGATCGTCGATGGGTCGAGTTCCTTCTCCGGGGCCACATCGCCGGTGTCGTCGCCGAGGTCGGCCTCCTCCATCGACGGCTTGGTGTTGATGGACGCCTGGTCGGCCTCGTCGTCGATGATCAGGGCGGCGAGGTCGGCGGGCACCTCGTCCTTGAGCCAGTTCACGAGCCGACGCAGGACGGTCGCGTTCTTCTTCACGACCATGATTCCTCGGGCGCCCTGCGCGATCGGTCCCGCGTCGGTGCGCGGGTCGAAGTCGCCCTTCAGGTCGGCGCTGGTGATGGCCCACCAGCGATGCTCCTGATCGGGTCGCCCGACACCCTTGGGGTCCGCGACCAGGCCAAGTTCCAGGTCGAGGCGCCGCTGCGTCTGCGCCCGGAGACTGTTGTGGATGCCCGACAGCACGATGATCAGGCCGTAACCCCGGTCCGCGGCCTTCGCGATCAGCGACGTGAAGTTGGCTGTCTTGCCGGACTGGACGTAGCCGAGCACGAGCCCCTGCACCCGGAACTCCTGTTTTGAGTGGGGGCCGTCGATGCGCGGGTCCTCGATGTGTCGAAGGACGCGGTTGGACGAGGCGTTGAGGTCGTCGACCTCGCGCAGGTTCCAACCCTTGCGGTCGACGAGGTATTCGCGGAGGCGGCGCCAGTAGTAGCCAGCGTTGGGGTCCCAACTGTCGAACCATGGTCGGGGTCCGCCGTCGATGACCTCTGCGCCGTTCCGGTAGTACATCGAGACCGCGCGCTGCTCGGCCTCGATCTGCTTGCGGAGATCCGCGCGCAGATCTTCTGGCGTCTCGGCGAGCGCCGTCTCCAAGTCCATCCGGAGGGCGTCCATCTTGACGGCGAGCACCCGGCGTTGTGCCTCCAGGGTCTTGGCGCGGTCACCATCCGAGGTCATAAGCGACCTCCGGCTTCGTCTGCTTCAGGTGCTCGATGATGCGGGTCAGGGCCTCGACGTCGCCGGTGGCCTCGGCCGCACTGACGAGGTCGTCGCGAACGGACCGGCGCTTCAGCGGCGGTGGCGGCCACGCGATCGGCGCCGCGGGCGAGACGGAACCGGGCAACGGCAGCTCCGCACCCCCTTGCGGCGGTGTCGGAGTTGGTCGCGCCGGCGGCCGCGGCGCGGGAGTCACGGGACCGCGCGGTGCCGTCGGCTTCGCGGGCCCGGCGGGTTGTGCCGGCTTCGCGCTGTAGGCGCGCTTCGCGGTGCGGATCAGGTCCTCGACCGGGTCCTTGAGACGCTCGCGGAGCTGGGAGGGGAAGTTGACCCGCATCTTGGCGATGTTGATGCCGAAGGCCGCGTCCAACTCCGGGAAGAAGTCGAGTGCGACGCGGGCGTACTTCGTGTGCTCGTCGGGGGCACGCATCCGTGACCAGCCGCCGGACTGGATCATGCGGTTGGCGCGATAGATGTAGAAGCCCTGCTGCTGGTTCCACGAGTTCGGCCCGGCGAGTCGTTTGAACTCGGCGTCGGTGGAGAACTGCGCCTGGGTGGGCAGAACGTAGGGCTCGAAGCTCACGACACCTGAGACGCCATGCGCGGCAATGTCGAAGTCGCGCTGCTTCAACCGCTGGGTGTGCTCCTCGCTGCTGGCGAACGGGTTCCATGGATGGACCCGATTGCCGTTGAGGGTGATCTTCAGCGGCCTGCGACGTGTGCCGGACAGATCACCCTCGATGAACCGGTGGAAGACCATGCCCAGATGCTGCTCCAGGCGTTCGACATTTCCCCAGAGCGCGGCCTGGGCCCGGTCGCCGGTGGGAATCCTTGAGCCGAAGAGCCGGTCGAGGTTGCGCCAGAGCACGACCGTTCCGGGGTGTTCCTTCAGCGGTGAGGTCAGCTCATCGGGCCGGTCGGTGCCGGCGAGAATCTCGACGGCCCACTCGTCGTCCTCGATGATCCGGTCCAGATCGAACCGCCGCGCCTCCATCCGCGCGATCTGCTCGCTCAACCGCGACGCAACGTAGATCGTGCGGCACTGCGACAGGCTCGCGGTCTTCAGGCCGAGCCCGAACTTGCCGAGATCATCGGGCCGATATAAGCGCTCCGAACCGAAGCGCAGGGCCTCCGTGACAGTTCGGGAGTCCATGCCGGTGCCGTTGTCGGCGATGCGCAACCACGAGTCGGCGCCGTCCCACTGGACGTCGATCTCGACGGTCGTAGCGTTGGCGGCGATGCTGTTGTCGACCAGGTCAGCGACCGCTCCGACGAAGTCGTATCCGACATCGCGGAGAGCTTCGACGAGCCGTCGTGGAGACGGCAGTACCTCGACGGTTTCCGGGCGGCGGGCCATCAGTGATCCCCATGGTCGGTAGGTCGGATGGGCGCCCGGCGGCGTCCTCGGAGCAGGTTCGCTCGTTCATGTCGAGGCAGCGGACGAAGGACACGGGACCCGAGCGGCGACTGCGGAGCGCGCTGCACCGCCGCGGCGTCCGCTTCAGGATTCACCGCCGCGACCTGCCCGGCCGACCGGACGTCGTACTGGCCAGGTTGCGGGTCGCCGTGTTCGTCGACGGTTGCTACTGGCATGCCTGCCCTGAACACATGGTCCCGCCGAAGTCGAACGCCGCGTGGTGGGCCGACAAGATGGCGACCAATGTGGCCAGAGACCGCCGCAACGACATCAGGCTCGCCGAAATGGGCTGGGAGCCGGTCCATGTCTGGGAGCACGAGGACCCCGAAGTGGTGGCCGAGCAACTCGCGGTCCGGTGGCGCTCCAGCTTCGAAGTTGGTGGCCACGGCGCAGCGCACTAGCTGACCGCCGGGCTATTGGCCGCCAGGCAGATGTCGACCAGCGGGCAGCGTGCGCAGTCCGCGACCGGACCGCAGATGTCGGCACCGAGGCCGGCCAGCGCCGCCGTGACCGCAGACGACGACTCGGTGTGCCCGACGACCTGCGCCAGCAACATCCGGCCGGGCACACCATCGGCGTCCGGCTCGCCCATCACTCGGCCGGCCACCCGAAGCGTGCCCGTGGTCGAGGCGACGTGTTTGAGGTCGAGGCCGACGGCCTCCACCCATTGGGTATCAGACGGGCCGAGATGCGCGGCCGAGGACCACGTCCCGTCGTCCCAGCCGTCGCGCTTCACCGCCGCCGCGACGTCGGGCAGACGGAGGATGACCCGAGTCTCGCGCTGGCTCCGGCGCTGCGCGGCCAATCTCGAGACGCGGTGCGCGGTGACGTTCTTCGGTGCCGGGCACAGAGCAAGGATCTCGTCGGCGAGTGCCGTGTTGTTGCGGCCGGCCATGACGCCGATGAGCACCGCCCACGGGTCGCCGACACGTCGCCATGCCGGCGGCGTCTCGGCGGCTGACCAGTCGATGAGGGCCTTGCGAACCGCGTGCCGACGATCGGCCGGCTGCATCTCGCTGCCGGTCGCGGGTCGATCCAGCGCCTCCCGGATTGCTGTACCGATCACCGAACCGAGCAGCGGCGGGACCGCATTGCCGATTAGCCGGAACGCGTCGCTGCGGCTCCCGCTGAACCGGAAATGGTCCGGGAAGGTCTGGATGCGGGCAGCCTCGCGCACCGTCAGTGTGCGGTGCTCGGACGGGTGGATGTACCAGTAGCCGTCCTTGGCGATGTGTGCCGTGATCGATCGGCTGCGGTCGTCCCAGCGCAGGCGGTTGTACTTGTCGTCGAAGATGTCGTCGCGGTACCGCTTCAGCCGATCAGGAAGATCGGGGTACCGGTAGCCCTTCGCCATCAGTTCGAACGCCTCGCGGTCGTCAGCACGGACGGCGCGGGTGAAGTGGTCGTAGATGATGTTGGCCTCCGACGTGAGGACCCCGAGTCGCGCCCGCGCCTGGAAGGCCGTCTTCGGGCCGCGGTACCTCAGCTCCCGCGCACCCGACGTGTCGCGCAGCTTCGGCAGGTCACCGATCGCATCGCGAAGCGTGACCTCCTCGCTCTCCTTCGGCCACTCGAACACCCCGTCCCGGACGCCGACGAGGATGAGGCGCTGACGGTGCTGGGGGACCCCGTGACGCCACGCCTCGATGATCCGCATGTCGGTCTCGTAGCCGGAAGCCTCCAGCCGGTCGGCCATGTACCGCACCGTGCGCATGTCATCGCCGAGCGCCATGTCAGGCACGTTCTCCATGAGCACCGCGTGTGGACGAACGCGCTCGACAACAGCGAGGAACGCCCGCCACAGTTCCCTGCGGGGGTCGATCGGCTCCCGGATGCCACGGTCTACGAGATCGCGGATCTTCGATCGGCCCGCCCGCGAGAACGGCTGGCACGGTGGGCCGCCGGCGATGAGGTCGATGTCGATGCCGTCGAGGAGGCCGACGAGGTCGTCGATGCGGTCGGCCTCGGAGAGATCGAGGTCCAGGCAGAGGCCGGGGAACATGCCCAGATGAGTCTGGACGGCGGCCTCGTCGTGATCGACGGCGAGGATGACGTTGAAGCCTGCGTCCTCCAGACCCAGGCTCAGTCCGCCCGCCCCCGAAAATAGGTCGATCGCTATCGGACCCTGCTCCGCCTGCTCCTCGACCCACGTCCGCCAGGGCTGCCGCCGAGGCGCATCGGCGTGGCGGTCGAGGACGAGAGGCGTCGAGCGCGTCAGCTTCACGCCGTAGCTCCGGGGTGCCGTCATGCGGACACCCGCCCAGCAACATGGTCGAGCAGCGCGGACGTCTCGAAGCGCCATTCGCGCCCGATCTTGCGTGCGGGCAACTCGCCGGCACGGGCGAGTTTCAGGACTGTCTTCGTGGATACCTTCAGCAGCGATGCCGCACCGATCGCATCGAGGACCTGACCCGCGCGAGGGTCGTAAACTGTCGCCACAGTTACGCATCTTCCGGCATAGGGCTGTCAAAATCTCGGAGCGGGCCCCGGTGTCGCCGATGTAGTCGATCATCTGAGGCCGGCAACGGCCCGGCGCCCGGGGCTCGTTTCATCTCTTCTTGCACTGCTAGGCGATAGCACTGACGTCTGTGCCCCAGTAGCCGGCTGGGGCGGGCTTGAACGGCAACTCGCTGGCGGCGGTGTACCTGCGGTGCTCATCGGGCTTGCAGTCGCTCAACGGGCCGGCCTTGGCGTCCATGAGGACGGCCATCATCGGGTCGCAGTGCTGCCAGAACCAACGCGAAGGTGCCTCCCCGTCGGCGTCGCGGCAGACCTCCCAGGCCCGCCACAGGGCCTCGAGGCGGGCGACCGCCTCGGGGTGTTGCCACCACTCGGGACACCAGGTGAGGGTGCCGGCGCCGGCGGCATCGAGGCGCCGTTCGATAGTCGGCGCGAGCAGGTTCATGAACCAGTCCTCGACGCAGCTGTAGACGAAGTCGGGCAACTTGTCCTCGTCGCTCATCGGTCGAGTCCGCTCGTCCGCGCCAGCTCGAACGTCCGGGCGGCCCTTTGGGGTGCGGCCGCCGCGAGGTCCGGTGCCTCGCGCGCCTGGGCGAGGACCTGGTTGGGCGGCGTCGAGACGCCGCGGCCGCCGAGGGCTGCGGCGGGTGCGCCATCGGCGTAGGCACTCCACTGCGATGCGCCGCCCGCACTGTGAGCGTGCTCGGCGAACTCGGCCCCGGCCGCGTCGACCGCGCCACCAATGACGGCTCCGGCGGCCACCTCTGCCGCGGCGAGGTCACCGGCCATCTCGGCCGGCCCGGCCGTCGCCAACGGCCCTGCCGCGGGATCCTTGGCCTGTTCGGCGGCGGTGACCGCGGCCGACGCGTTGGCTCGTACGTCGTCGACGTCGATGCCTTCGCGCTTGAAGACGGTCTCCCACTGCTCGGCGTGGCGGGCCGCGACGGGATCGTCGCTGCGGTGCACGTCGGCCGAGGCCCACGCCGCGGCCGCCGACAGCGGGTTGTCGTGCAACCACAGCGACGTGGGCTTGAGACCCCATTGCCGGTGGCGCACGGCCTGCTCGGCGCGCTGCTGACGCTCGAGCTGCCGTTGCGCCGCGGCCTCGGCCAGCTGGGCCTGCCGCTGCTGCTCCCGCGTCTGCTGCTCGGCCTGCCGGGTCTGCTCGTCGGCCTGGTGAGTGCGATGCCGGAGCCGCTGGGCCGCGACCTGGGCACCGGCCTGGGCCGCGGCCAGCGCCGCGGACAGCAGGGCCGACAACTGACGACCGGCTTCACCTTGCTGGTCGAGTTCGGTTTCGTTGCTCACAGCAGTACCCCTTCGTTCTTCATCGACGAGGCCAGTCGCTCGTCTTGCAGGAGGTGATCGTTCAACTCGGCCAGACGCGCCTCAGCGCTGGCGGACTCGGTCTCGGCGACCCGGCGGTGCCGGCTGTCATCGCTTTCCCACTTGGCTAGTGAGGCTCTGATCTGTTCGGCGTACGAGCCGGCCATCCACGGCGTGGGCCGGCCGAGCGCGGGCCGGTTACCGCTGGAGAACAGCAGCGCCCGGCCGCGGGGCAGCGCGGCGAGCTCGGCGACGGACATGATCGGGACCCGGCGCATCTGCTCGGCGGTCGAGGTCGACGAGGCACCTGATCCCCAGGTGCCGCTTCGGTTGCTGCTGGAGGTCCAGTAGCGCTCGTCCCGGTCGCCGAGCAGGTCCGACATCGACTTGAGGAACTCGGTCTCGGCGACGCCGCCGAGGTAGACCTTGACGTTCGCGGCCGACCACAACTTGCGCATGCCGCGCTCGCCCCAGACCTCCACGCCTTGGGACCAGGACTGCAGGACGATCGCGGTGGGCAGGCCACGGGAGCCGTAGTGACTGGCCTTGTCCGGCAGCGTGGTGTCGCGGATGGTGTTCGCGGCCTCGTCCAGGATCGACAGCACCGGGTTGGTCAGCCGCTTGCCCGGCAGGGTGCGGGCGTAGGCGATCGCGGCCCGGTCGATCGCGGCGTTAAGGGCGGTGGTGACGAACGCGGCCGAGGCCGGACCTTCCTGACTGAGCAGGTAGATCGTGTCTGCGCTCGAGCGCACGAACGTCGCCGGCTCGAACCGCGGTGTCCGGGAGAACGCCGCGCCGGCCGGCGGCCTGACCCAGGCGGCGTAGCGCGGGTCGGTGATCACCGATAGCCAGCTCTGCGCGGTGCCGAGCACGCCGTCTCGTTGCCGGTCGGGCTTGGCCAGGACCGCCTTGATCTGGGCGGCCGCGGCGGGAAAGCCGCGAGAAGTGAGGATCGTGCAGGCCTCGGTGTCCTGCACGTCGGACAGCCACGCGTCGACGTCGAGCAGGGTCTTGTTGCCCAGCGCCGCGGCGAACACGTAGTTGACCAGAGTCGCTTTGCCGGTCGGGTGGAAGTAGGCGTCGGGTTTGGCGTCGGCGTCGACGGTGGTGTCGATCATGATCTGGACGAGTTCGCGGGCCACGGCCAGATCGGTGACGTCGGCGAGCGGGTTCCACCAGAACGCGGGGTCGGCGGTGCGGTTGCCCACGCCGACGAGGTCTTGCGGGTCGCACAGCCAGACCTGGCCACGTCGTTCGCGGATTTCGCGGGTTGCGTCGTGGGTGTCGGGCTTGTTGCTCGAGGTCTTGACCGGGCCGGTGTAGGCGACGATGGCCGGGACGACGCTGCTGGTCGTCTTGCCGACGCGGGGGCCGGCGATCACCACGGCGATGTCTTCCCACGACATCCGCAGCGGGGTGTGGCTCAGCAGCGTCTCGACGAGCAGGACGCCATGCTGGTCCGGGTCGTCGCCGGCCGCGCCTGGGCGCAGCCGGCGCGAGGACTCCCGGACCTGGCTCGGGGTGAGGCCGACCATCTCCGACGGTCGCGACAGGTGCCGGGTGGCTCGGTCGGCCCGCGTGCGGCCCCGAGCGCGACGGTGCCGCACTCGCAGCACCAGCACCGCGGCGATAGCCACGACGAGCAGCTGCAGGCCATACAGGACCAGCACGGACCGGCCGGGCCAGGCCACGGTGTGCCGGGCCAGGCCCACCACGAGCGCTGTCGGGTTTGCGGGCACCCGCTCGCCGTGCTGATGTGCGATCAGGATGATCGGCCACCAGGCCAGCAGCGCGACACCGACGACGGTCAGCAGCGCGATCAGCGGGAACATGCCGTCGTTGGGCCGCTTCTGGGGCTCGGTCATGACCGCTCCTGCTCGAGGTAGCGGCAGCCCGGGAAGTCCGGGCGGCCGTAGCTGGCGCGGTTGCTGGTGACTGCGGCGGCGTGGATGCAGCGGCTGCACCGGCCGCAGCCGGTCGGACACGGCTCGTTGCTCGGCTTACGGACACGAGCAAGCTCGTCGCGCGTTGGGCCGTCGAGCGCGGCCGAGTAGCCGGTGACGATCGCGGTCCAAGCGGTGGCCTCCTCGTCGCGGCCGGCGCGCACCCCACGCTGGTAGCCGCTGTCGTAGCCGAGCTGGAAACTGGCGCGCAGCGCGGACTCCCACAGCTCGGCCAGCCGGCACACGTCGTCGAGCGCCGCGAGCTCCTGCTCGTGGAAGCTGAGGCGGGCGGCCGGACGTGACATGGTCGCGGCGGTCATGCCGTGCGGCCGCGGTGGTGCCACCGCTTGTTGGTGTCGTGGACGCCGGCGTTGAGCTCGGCGTCGGTCAGCTTCACGTTGACCGGGACGCCGGGCCGGTTGCCCATCTTGAGCAGCACCTTCCCGCGCCCGGGCGGGGCGGACATGCGGCCCGTCGCAGTGTCCAGCGACGGCGGCGCTGACCAGGACACGATCTCCTGCCGTTCGACCGAACTGAATTCGACGACGTTGGCCAGTCGGCCGAACTCGACCTGCGGCAGTCCGAAGCAGCCGATCATGCCGACGCGTTCGACGAAGCCGCGGGCTTTGTTGCGTGCCTCCTCGGTCGCCAGCTGATCGAGGTCGCCCATCGAGTGGGAGATGAACAGCTCCCCCATGCCCTTCTGCCGGTCGGTGCGCAGCAGGTCGTTGATGATGTCGACGATCTCGCCCTCACCGCGCATCGCGCGCCACAGCTCGTCCATCGTCAGATAGAAGTTCAGGTGCGGGCCCAGGCCGGCGTCGGCCAGGACGTGGGCAGCCTCGGCCGCAGCAAAGCCTTCGTTCCAGGTCGCGGTCAGCACGGCCGCCTCGAGCTCGACATCGCTGCCGTCGATCGAGGAGATATCGACGTCGACGGCCGGGGCGTGCACGTCGAAGGACACCGTGGTGTCGCGGGCGAACACGTCGCCGAGCTGGCCTTCCAGCAGGCCGGCCAGGGCGCGGCGCAGCCCGTCGGAGACGGTACGGAAGTAGGGCTCGTCGTCGCCTGCCAGGATGACCATTCGCAGCTCCCGCGCAGCGTTGGTCAGCACCTCGATCAGGTGCCCGACCCGCGGCGTGGTGCCGGCGGCCCAGTGCTGCTCGTCGACCATCCGGATCGCGGCCGAGAGCAACGTCGACTCGTCGCCGTTGACCGAGCGGTGCCGCGACAGCGAGATCAGCAACCGCATCATGGCCAGCTGCCGGCCGTGAACCTTCTGCCGGATCTTGCGGTGCAGATCGGGCAGGTGCTCGATGCGAGGCAGGATCGCGGCGAGATCCCCGCCGGACAGCGGGTTGATCCCGGCCAGGCCGCGGCCGACCGTGATGATCTGCCCGCCCATCGCCTTGATCAGATCGACGTAGTCCGGCTTGAGATCGCCGAGCACCCACGGCTTGTAGCCGTTCCACTCGGCGCCGATGAGCCACCGCCGGCCGAGCGTCGACTTGCCCAGGCTGGGCTGGCCGAACAGGAACGCCGACGGGACCCGGATCAGGTTGGCCCGCGTGAAGTAGGACAGCGGGTCGCCGCACACCCACGCCCCGGTGCGCATGTGGGTGCCGAGCGGCACGCCGGTGGTCGGGGCACCGGTTCCGGCGGCGAAGGGCCACAACCCGCAGACCTGGCGCGACGTGCCGAAGTACTCGGTGGGCGCCTCGACATAGCCGACGCGGCCACCGCCAGGACCGGCGTAGCCGCGGGAAGAGAGGGTGCGAACGGTCCTCATGCCGTGTTCTCGCAGGCCTGGCCCTCATGGGTGGCCGCGGCAGCGTCCAGCAGCTCCACCAGGTCACCGATGCGATCGGTGACCAGCCGGCGCTGGTCGAGCCACCACCGGGCGGTGTCGATCCCCTTGGCGGTCTGCTCGGCCCGCTCGTAGCCAGCCGGGTCGTGCTCCTCCTGGACGGCCCACTCATAGAGCAGATGCATCAGCTCGAACCGCACGCGCAGGGCGAACGAGGTCTGCTTGACGCTGCCGGCAAGTGGCGCGTAGCCCTCGCCGCGGGCCCACTGAGCGGCTTGGGCGTCCTCCTCCTTGCGCCGAGCGGTCACCCAGCTCCTGCGCTCAAGCTCGCGGCGCTTCTCCCGGGTGTGCTCGAAGCAGTCGCCGCACAGACCCTTGTCTTTCAGGTAAGCGATGCGACCGCCGCGACGGTCCGCCGGCAGCGCAGATAGGTCGATGGTGCCGACGTGGCCACAACCGAACGTCAGCTCGAACTCGGTAGCGATAGGCATGCGATCTCACTCCTCAGTGCTCGGGGTGCCTGCTACCGAGAGACGTGCGTGATACACGACGGAAAGTGACAGTCACCGGCAAGATCGGCTATCCGAGCGGTGGCCGAGGCGAGGGCACTCGACCTGTTGCCGGCTGATGTCAGCGCGGCAGTGGGCGTGTGCCAGTTGCGCGCGTCGACGATCGGCAAGTTCGAGAACTCCGTATGCATCGTTCCGGCCCGATTTCAGCTGGCGGTTGCCCTATCGCGAACCGGCTCGCCCTGTCTCTGCCCGTCTCCGATCGGACCGATCCTGCCTTCGATGCTGGCGGCTCAGGCCACGCGCGCGAGTAGCTGGGTGGCAGCACGTCCGGAACAATGGAGCGAGTTCTCGGTGATGGCGCTTCTCCGGGGTTCGTTGTCCGAGTGTCTTGCCGGAACCGCGTTCGACGTATGGGAGGCTTGTGATCTTCGAAAGGGGACGGTGTGGTCGGCCTTGAACAGGCGCTTCGTGATGACGGCTTTGCCGACCTGGCCAAGGCCATGCCTCGAGTGCGGGACTATGTCACCGAATGGTGGACACAACCGTACCTGCCATGGTTCACAGATCACGGGTCCGGACACTCGCAGCGCGTCGCCGCGTACGCCGAAAAGCTCGCCTCGTCTGCAAATGTAGGTGGACTACTAGCTCTCACGTCGCTGGAGCGTTTTATTCTTTGGGCAAGCGCCTGGTTGCACGACCTTGGAATGCAGTCACTTCTTGGCATGCCTCTCGGCTCAATCGAGGCAAGTGGCTACGAACGAATCCGTCACGAACACCCATCGCAAAGCGCGATCCTCATTGCCGACAACGCAGATCTGATTGGGCTACCTGTCGGCGACACGCCACTTCACACAGTGGTCGCCTATGTGGCGAGAGCGCACGGTACGCACTTCTACGCCGATTCCGTGGATTTCTTGCGGACTTACACAAGGGTACGAAACCAGGTAGTGCGCGGGCCGCTGCTCGGAGCGATTCTGCTTATGGCCGATGAGATGGATCTCCATTACGAACGAGCTCGTCCGCCGGTAGGGGACGCCACATTGACTCGAGTTTCGACCGCCCACGCACTCAAACACCAATGTGTCACCGGCGCCGACGTCGAGTACGACGCGCAGGGCAATATCTATTTAAGCGTGACCTGTCAGCAGATGGCTGGTCAATCGAGCGAGATGCTGACGTCTGTCGAGAGATGGATCGTCGAGAAGCTGCGCAGGCAGATTGCATTGGTTGAGTCCGAGTTTAGCGATGGTTTCGGAGGCGCGGCCCGTCTATCCCGGGCAATTCGAGTAAATCGGATCGCTTCGCCATTTGCGGGCACCGAGCCGAGCCCGGATGTCCTGGCCATCATCGCCGCGGACCTTGCTCAGGACGACCTAATTAACCACACGCAGGCGCTCCGGGAGATGAAATGGGCGGTCAATTCACGTCTAACCGCTATTGTAACTGGGCAGCTTAGCCTGAAGCCGTTTTGCGATCGCGACGGTCGTGAAGACATTCTCCGGGCAGTCGAGGCTTGGGCTCGGGCTGCTGGCGATACGCTCGTCATTTCGAGCTTCGCGATCGTTGAATCCACTAGTGCTGCGACGTGCACGGATGTGCTGGTCAATCTGATCGAGCAGGCGGATCCCGGCTTCGATTTTCACGGCGAAGCAAGGGACGCGTGCTTGATACGGCTCGTCGAGCTAATCGAAGGTCGCGACCAACATGTCGTAATTGTCTTGTCTTCGATCGATATGCTTGCTCCAGCGGACTCTCAATGGATGTTTGCCACGGCGGTTCCACGCCTCGAAGGCAGCGGGGATGTGTCCATCGTGCTTTCAGCGGACCCGAGCCGGCGTGCCGACGGCCTTGCAGAGTCCATCGTGTGGGTATCTACTGGCTCTCTGCAGCGGGACCAGGTTGAGTCACACCTCGCCAGGTACGTGGGTGCGTTCGCCGCCCGATCGGAAGCTGGTGCTGACCTGTCGTATTGGGACGTGCGGAGCCTCAGGACTTCTCACTTGTTGGAGCTTGAGAGGGAGGCGCACCGATGACTGTCATCGACGATGATCTGCGACTCCTGAGCGCATCGCCCTGGTTCGACGACGCTATGGCTCTCGAACTGATCACGCTGAAGGCTCATGAGCGGCCCGCGGGGGACATTCCGCGAGCCATGACTGCGAGACTCGCCTCGCTGGAGCGGTCGGGCCTTCTGCTACGGCACGGCTCGTCTCGGAGGGTGGTCGAACCTCTGAGAACCGAATTGCGACAAGCTCTCTATGCGGAAAACGTAGACCTCTACATGAGCGCATTGCGCATCTTTTCGGAGCATGCAGAGAACGGCCTTAGCCCGCAGCTGCGATCGATCATGGGACGACACGGGAGCGAAATTAACATCCGAGTATTGCGCGTGGCGGCCGATCGGGATGGAGACACGGACTTTAACACACTCGTCGACATGGTGCGCGAGGCGACCGGCGACAGCGAGCGGCGGGACGCGGACGTTGCGGCGAATCTTCTTGAGTCGTATGTCTTCAAGCGGGATCGGCGCGTTGAGTTTTTACGCGGGTTGTTCTTGTGGCTGAGTGGCAGGCGGTTGCAGGCGCGAGTTGCCTTCGAGGTTGTCCTCGGTGACCGTCGCGTGGACAAGGCCGGCGCAATAGCGGGTCACCTCGTAGGCGTGCATACGTATGAGAGCGGCGACCTCGAGCAAGCGGAGATTCTATTAGTCCAGGCGATCCAGGATTTGCGGTCTCTAGGTGACATCAGGGGCCTAATTATGACGCTAACTACCTTGGGCAGGCTCAAGCGGGACGCGTTTCGGAACCTTGGGCGTCGTGCAGATCTTGATGCGGCTGTGGACGCATTGACTGAAGCTCGGAACCTGTGTGCCGAGGAGAAGGACCCGAAGCTTGAATCGAATTGTCAGATTGCCTTAGGTCAAATCCTAATGCTCGCCGGCCGTGAGACCGAAGCGCTTCGTGCCGCAGAGCGCGCAGTCTCGATCTCGGCTTCGGGAGAGGCCGCGGTCGCGGCGAGGTCAGCCCTAGCGAAAATCTACAGTGATCTGGGTCGATCTGGTGATTCATCGCTCTTGCTCGCCGAGGCAGCCGAAATTGCGCGCCGTGACGCGGTCGCAGATAGGTCGTTGGCTAAGTTGCTCAACATGACGGCAGCGAGTGAACGCCGACTAGGACATTTAGCTGAGGCACGGAGACTTGCGCGCGCGAGCATTCATGTTGGTCAGCGACTCAATGACCAACGCCACATCGCCCACGCTAATCACACATTGGGTTCGATATACATCGATATGGCGTCGGGTGGCGGGTTGGAAGTGCCCGAACGGCTGCGCCTCCTCGCCGAGGCTGAATCGCTGCTTGTCGACGCGCGGCGATCACTGGCCTTACTGAGTAATCGGGCCGGGGTGCAACTCGTAGACAAGACGCTGGGCCGCCTCAGCGAAACTCGATCGATCCTCGACGATGGACCGGCCGACATCGCGCGCGCAGAGCGTCCTTCGATCGAAGGTAGGGGACCGCGCGAATTGCCGAGATCGCCGGGAACCTCTGGAGACGGGGAGAATCTTTAAGGGTCGGTGGCCGGCGGGAGCGACGCGGGAGCCGGCCGGCGCCTACCGAATGGCTTTCGAGCGTGTCGCCCACGGCGCTCAGCGGGTTACTCACTCTGTGAGTAGCCGTGGGAGCGTGATGTGATCGGGCAACAGCACGCCGAGACCAAGGCCGGCCGAGAACGCCGCGGACTGCTGACCGTAGGCGCGACGCATCTCAAACCGTGCGCCGGCGTGCAGGTTGCGCACCGCCTTGATGGCGCGGCGCAGCTGCTCCTCGTCGGTCACGGTGATCGTGGTGATCACGGCGAAGCGCTCCACCGACGCGCCGCGTGCCTCGTCGCGGGCGTTGGCCTCGGCCTGCAGCGTGGAGGACTCACGGGCGGCGGCCTTCTGCCCGTGGTTGGTGGCCACGATGTTGCGCTGACGGTCAGCCCACTGCGCGGCACCGGCCGGATCGAGCGGCCGGTAGTAGATCGTCACCCGCTTTCGGGGCAGGTGCGGGTGCGGCTCGAGTAGCCGCTTAAGGACGGTCTCCTTGACCGACCCGCGCGGCGCACCTTCCATCACCCAGGACACCGAGATCCCGGAGTCGTGCTTGTAGCGATCCCACAGCTCCTGCGCGGCCGCGGGGCCGACGGACTCCCAGTCCAGCTCGATGCGGCCGTGGGCGTCGTCGAGGTCGGCGGCCTCCTCAGGGTGGAACGCCGCCCACGCGGTCTCGGCGATCTCGGAGGGGCGCATGGCTGCGGCGGCGCCGGCACCGGTGCCGGCGAGCGCGCCGATGATGTCGGGCAGTTGCGTGCCGATCTCGGTGGCCATGTCGTCCACCCCGCGCCTGTCCTTGCCGCGGCCGCCGTCAAAGACTACCGACAGCCAGGTGTGCTGGGCGGCTGAGCCGACGCCGGCGGCCTCGCGAAGCTCGCCGAACACCCGCTCGGTGAACGTCGACACCGTCTGGTCGGTGCGCATGCGGTCGATCTCGCTGCCGATCATGTGCCCAGGGTCGGGGACGGACCCGATGGTAACGGAGAGCGCTTTGACGTCGGGCCATTGCGGCAGCGTCTGCAGGAAGCCGGACCAGGTTCCGATCATCGTATCCACGGTGGCCGCGTCGACCAGGGCGTCACCGTCGGCGTTCGCGCGCACGATCACCGGGTACGAGTTCGTGACCGGGATCCGCAGGAACCCGAACTCTTCGCCGTAGGCGTCGGTGGCGCTGTAGAGACGGCTCGCGGCCAGCAGCCCGGGAAGGCGGTACCGGCCCTTGGGCTGCGGGGACAGCGGTCCGCTGAGGTAGGCGGTCTCCCGCCGGCGGCGCGCACGTCCGAAGCTGGTGCGCCGCACCAGCCGGGCGAACACCGACTTGCCCTCGATCTTGACCGCCAGCGGCACGTAGAGCACCGCGGCGACCACGAGGTAGATCAGGGCCGGCAGCGGGCCGAGGAACATCATCATGCCGCCGGCGCCGAGCACAAGAACCAGACCGGCGAAGGAGACGACGGGGTTCATCCCGAACAGGCCGATGTTCGCTGAGCGCTGCCAGTTGCCGAAGTCGGAGGTTCCGGGCTGCGGGCTGTTATTGCGGTTGTCGAGCATCGTCATCGCTACTTCTCCTGTGTCCCGGAGGCGGCCGCCGATTCGGCCATGCCCTTGACTGCACCGACGGCCTGCACGGCCGCGCCGACCGCCATCCCGGGCGGGCCGCCGGCGGCACTGGCTGCACCGGCACCCGAGGCGCCGCCGGTGAAGCCTGCAGCCGCCGGGGCCGAGGTGTTGACCCCGGACGCACCGGAGGGTCCCTGCGGGGACGAGCCGCCACCGCCGCCACCGCCGCCGCTGGGCCGGGAGGCGAGGACGCTTCCGACACCCGTCGCCGCGACCGCTGCCCCGGCCAGCGCTCCCCCGCCGCCGCCCGCACTCATCCGCGCGGAGAGCGGCATCATCAGCCGCAGCAGCGCCGGCAGCGCCAACACCGACATGATCATGAGGGCGAGTCCGGACAGCTGGTCGGTGGCCGACTTACCGTTGCCGATCGTCACGAACGCAGCGGCGTAGACGGTGGCCGCCACCGGCTTGTAGAGCACGAAGGCCAGCTGCCACATCCAGAGCTTGCGCCACATCTCCTCGTTGCCCTTGTAGATCGCGGCCGCCGCGGCGATGGGGCAGGCGGCGGCGGTGATGATCAGGACACCGTTGCGGGCCACCATGGCGATCACCTGCGCGATGGAGGACACGATCGCCAGCAGGCATCCGATGAAGACGACCGCCATGCCGAGCGGGCCGGTGGCCAGCGCAGTGCCGAACACCTCGCCGACGCGCTTGTCGAAGTTGCCGCCGGCCGCGGTATTGATGATCCATTTGCTGAACTCGTCGCCCGCGCCGGCCAGCAGTGCGATCGCTGGGACTTGGCATGAGCAGACGAGGCTGAACCTGACGATGCCCGTCCCCGCATCGGCCAACGCATCACCTCTGTGTGTCAGCGCCATGTGCGCGGCGACGAGCAAGATACTGAGCAGTCCGACGGCCAGCATCACCCAGTCCAGCATCGCGGTGAGCATCCCAACCGGGGTCCCCTGCGCGGTGGACAGCTTCTGCGTCGGTACGTTGGTCCAGAACGTGGCCAGCGTCTTCACGATGTTCCCGACGCCCTTGGCGAACTCCTTGACCACGGCGTCGAAGCCGGCCGAGGCCAGCCCGCCCGCGGCCTTGCCGAGCAGGTCGCCGGCGCAGTCGCCCCACGACAACGGATTGATGCTGCAGCCCATGATCAGTCACCGGCGTTCGTTGGTTGTCCGGAAAAGAGGGTGTAGCCGGTGAGGTCCTCGACCGCGGCCCAGCTGGTCTGGCTAAGCGGGCCGGGCGCACCGGCGAGCTTCCAGTCACCGTCGACCCACTGCAGGGTGGTCGGCGAGACCCGCAGCGTGCCGTTGAAGCGCAGCGCGAGGTTGAGGACCGCCTGCGTGCTGCTGTAGGTGACGATTTGAAATCCCGCCACCTGCGGGATCACCGACGGGTCGCTGGGCGGACCGTAGGTCAGCACCGCCTGCGCCTGCGCCTGTGGTGTCGTCGACGCCGACACGACCTCGTGCATCGACGCCTTGCTCTGGGCCGACCACGACAGCCGGCCCAGGATCTGGATCGATGCCTCGACGGCGCCGGCCCGAGTGTGCACGAACCCAGAGGGCACGCCCGCGCGGATCGCTGACGGACCGGCGGTACTCGAGAACGGCAGCGCCCCGAGGCCGACCTGCAGCCAGGTGACCTCCGTCGGCGTCGGCGAGCCCGGGGTACCCGACGAGCCGGAGCGCACCGGCGCCGGCACCGTGCCAGTGGCCGGCACCGTGGCCGTCACCGGCAGCTGGTCCGCGTGTGCAGGTGAGTCGCCGCTCATCCGGTTCCACGCGATGATGCCGATGCTGCTGACCAGGATCGCACCGAAGATGGCTGCGCACGCGGTCCCCGCCTTGGTCCAGCGCGACGTGCCGTCGCCGTCGTCCTCGCGGCCAGGGGCGGGGTCATGCCTGCCGCGCAACATCAGGCCACCACGCCCAGGATCGACCCGGCGCTGCTGCCGACGATGCAGGCCAGCAGCGGCCAGAACAGCTTGCCGGCCTCCTCGCCGCCGCCGTCACCGGCGCGGTTGCGGTGGGCGCTGGTGGCCATCTTGATGCAGATGATCAGCACCCCGGCGATCGAGGCAGCGAACACGCCCCATCCCACCCAGCCGACGACCGTCATGACCTTCGCGCCGCCCGGCGGCTCGGTGGGGCTCACCTTGGGGACAGGGCCGGCCAGGACCACCGAGTAGGCCTGCCGGGCCAGGCCGACCGGCAGAGAGGCGGCTCGGTGGGCCAACTCGAGGCCGCGGTCGACGGTGGCTGCCGCCACGGTGGTGAAGGTGTCGATCATGGTGTTCTCCTCGCGAGTAGGTGGTTGCTCTCAGCAGGAGATGTGCGGGTCGAGCACCGGAAAGTGACAGCGACCGACCGGACAGTTTCCGGCCGGTCGCTGCGGGGCGTGATGCGAGGTGTTTAGACGGTCAGTCGCCAGGCGTAGGGCATGACTTCGCTCTCGCCGGTGCCGGCCCAGGTGCGGACGTGCACGGGGACGTTGAAGTCCTGCGCCTCGATGATCTGGCCGGAGCCGTTCGGCTTGCCCGTCATCGACCAGATCATCGCGACGTGGTGGATGCCGGCTTGGCTGCCGTTGCTGGACAGGAACACCAGGTCGCCTGGCTGCACCTGCGTGATGGGCACATGGTGACCGGCCGGGTCGGTGTACTGGTCGGCTGCGGAGTGCTCCAACGACACGCCGACACCGGCGTAGGCGTACAGCGCCAGACCCGAGCAATCGAAGCCAACCGTCTGACCGTCGCATCCGGCACCGCCTACGCCGTGGCTCGGCCCGGTCGAGGTGCCGCCGTCGAAGCAGTAAGGGAGTCCGAGTTGCGCCAGGGCGCGGGCCAGGACCGTGCCGACCTTCGGGTTGGGTGCCTGGCCAGGCGCCGTACCGGCACCACCGGGTGCGCAGGTCAGCGCGACCGACGGGTCACCGAGCAGGGACGCCGCCAGCGCCGTGGCCATCGGCATCCACTGGGTGTAGGCGTCCGGCGAGCCGGAGATCTGCACGGTCTGGATCGCCTCGCCGGGCGGCAGCTTCGCCCAGTTGGCGACGTTGACCAGGTGGTCGAAGAACTTTCCCGCGGCGTAGGCCGGGTCCATGATCTGCGCGACCGTCCCCCAGCCCTGCGAGGGCCGCTGCTGTAGGAAGCCGACCGAGTCGCGGTCGCCGTGATCGAGGTTGGTCAGGGTCGATTCCTGCATGCCGGCGGCTAGGACGTCGATCGAGGCCTGCGTCGGGAGTTTGCGCTGCTTGGCTACACCCACCGCTGTGCCGGCGATCTGCAGCTGGCTCGCCGACAAGGTGATGCCGGCGGCGGTCGCCCCGCCTGACTTCTTCGGCGTGTAGGTGCACCGACCTCCGGTGGCCGCCGCGTTCTGTGAGGCCGAGGCGGCGGCCGCGGCGCCGGTGCTTCCGCCTCCGCCGAGCAGCACCGTGGGGATCAAGACGACAGTGGCCAGCAGGCCACCGGCGGCGCTGGCCGCGGCGACGATCGGCTTCTGGGCGCCCACGGTCAGCCTCCAGCGAAGGTGCCGGCGACGAGCCAGTGGCCGTCGACGAGGCTGACGAGCCAGGAGGCGATCTTGTCGCCGCCGTCGAAGCTGCCCATGGTGGAGGTGACGTGCTCGCGCACGCTCATCCGCACGTACACGCTGGTCGACGTCGACGGAGCGCCGCCAAGCCGGGTGGGTGCGGTGACCGTGCAACGCACCTGCTGCTTGCCAGCGACGACCTCCTGCCGCCACGACGCCGGGTCGGCGTCGGCCGCGAGCTGACGGCCGTACGCGGCGGTGGCCAGGGCCTGCTGCGCGGCGATGTAGGTCTGCCGCGGCTGGCGCCAGTCCCAGCTGCAGTGCGCCTGCTCGAACCGGACGGCCGCCCACACTGCCGGGTCGGTGCGCGCCAGTGAGTCCGCGGCGGGCGAGGCGGCCAGCGACACCGCTGATGACCGGGTGGTGCTCGTGGTCGAGGTGGTCTGACTCCGAGAGCAGCCGGCCAGCGGAAGCAGCACAACGAGGAGGACCAGGGCCCAGATCACGGCCGCGCTGATGCGGTGTGTCATCGCGGAACCGCCGCGGCGGCGAGGGCCCGGTCGAGCTGGCCGACCCACGGCAGCGGCTCACCGTCTGCGGTGGGCGGCCCGAGCCGCCACGTCGGTTCCCACGGCACCCGGCCCAGGATCGGCACGGCTCCCGCCAGCAGACGCTCCAGGCGGCGCAGCGGCGGCGGGACCCGGCCGGGGGCATCAGCCGAGACGATCACCCCCAGCAAGTCCAGGTGCGCGCCCAGCTCCCGGTCGCGGTAGGTCCGGGCGTACTCCTGGGCCGAGCTCAGGCCGCGCTGGTTGCCGCGACACACGAGAACGACCGGCTCTCGGCCGCTGGACGGGGCCGGCCACAGCTTGCCGGCAGACCGGGTGCCGGCCAGCAACGCGGCGAGGTAGCGGACTCCTGAGCCGCCGTGCGTGCCCAGCAGCCACACGCCGGCCCCGCCCGACGGTGCTGGTCCGGCCGGGGGAGCTGCTGGGGGTGTGGCCACGAACGCCGCCGCCGGTGGCGTCGCCACTTCGGGCCTCGGCGGCGGCGCCGCCACCACGGGGGTGGTCTTGGGGGATGCGAACTGACCGTTGCGGGCCGCGAGCAGCGCGGCCTGCAGTTCGCTGACCGACGGAGTGTGCCGGGCCGTCAGGGTGTTGTCGGTCGCGGTCACCGAAGCTCCCCGGTGACCAGCCGTAGACCGTCGTGCCGCTCACGCCGAAGACGGATACCGGCGGCCAGGACTTGCAGGTCGATCCCGGCCAGTCGGCTCCGGACATCGGCCGCGGGCCGCAGCGTCGCGAGCAGCCGTTCCAACGCGGTCACGGTCGCCCGGCTCACCGGCGAGCGTGAGGCCGAGATCCGGTCCAGGACCTGCGCGACCTGTTGATCGGCGACCGCCAGGGTGTCGAGCATGTCGGCCACCTGGTGCGGCTCGAGAGGGCTGGGGTCGGCGGCCGGACGACTCATGGCATGACTCCTGACGGTCCTCGACGATCGGGTCTCGCCGGGAGATGTGAGGAACGGGCCCCGAAAAGTGACAGTCGCCGGCGAGGAAGTTCCTCGCCGGCCACCGCTGACCACCTCCCCCTGTTAAGCGGCCAGGTACTGAGGCACCGCCGCTCGCAGGGCGTCGAGGGTCGCGGCCACCCGGCGCTTGGAGGTGCGCACGTTGACGCCGAACAGCTGCGCCACGTGGTGGTGGCCGGCGCCGGTGGCGTCACGGCCGTAGTGGTACTCGATCAACATGGAGAGGCCGCGGGCGTTGACGACGCCGGTCCGCTCAGCCCACATAAGCAGGTCCACGAGGTCCAGATCCTCGGAATCGGAGGCCGCCGGGCAGTCCAGTTCGCTGCCGGCACCGCTGACCCCGGGCGTGACGTCGACCGGAATCTCCGTGACCCGCTGGGCGTGGCCCCGGGTCCGCATCCAGGCTGGTGAGGTCTCGCAGCACAGGGCGTGCTCGGTGTCACGGAGCAGGTTCGCCGCGACCGCCCGGCGGCGGGTACGCCAAGGGTACGTGCGGATCTGGATGGTCAGCTCGCCGAGGACCAGACCGTCGTCGAAGCCGCGGTTGACCAGGCGGCTGGCGCCGCCGGCGACCGCGTGCAGGACGGCCAGCACCGCGTCGTCCTGGTTGCCTCCGTCGGCCGCCGCCAGTCGCAGCAACGACCACAGCAGGATGTCCCAGCGGGCCGCCGAGGCACCCGGGGCCAGCGCGGCGAACACGTCGGCGACGCTTCTGATCGCCGGGTCGCTGGCCAGCTCCGGGACGATCCCGCTCCAGCGTGCGAAGGTGTCCGCGGCGTCGAGCCGAGCGACGAGCTCGGCTCGTGATACGCCGAGCAGGGTGACGTCGAACATCGGGATCTCCGGGGGAAGTCGGGGCCTTGACAGGCCCGACGCTCCGCACGGAGATCCACAAGACGGTCACCTTCCGGTCGCCCGAATGACACGGTGACCGGCGGCGCGGGAGGGTGACCGGCGGTCACCCATTGCCAGCTCGAGGACGCCGGCTGGTGGTGCGCAGCCGACCCCGGCGGCGGGGTGACGACGATGCAGCCCAGCAAAAACGGGGGTGACCGACGAGTCCTGCCGTCGGTCACCCCCGTGGCGGCGGTGCTCAGCTTGCTTGGGTCAGTCCCACCCAGCCGCGGCGCAGCATGACGTCGTACGTGTCCTTGGGGACGTCCTCCTCGACCACCGCGCCGTGGTGGGTGACGATGCGCCGCATCGTCGCGCCCAGCTCGGCCGTTCGGCCTTCGGCCTCGCACACCGCGGCCAGATCGAGCAGCGGCCGGTCGGAACCGGACTCCATGGCCGCCGCCTTCTCGGCGACCCGGCGAGCCAGACCGAGGTCGGCCTCGTTGAGCGCGCGGGTCACGACCACGCTGGCCACGTCGACCACGGCCGCGGTCATCACGTGGCTATCGGCCACCGTCCCGTCGGCTAACCACGCCCCACCGCCGGGGCGGAGCCCGTTCAGCGGAATGCCGCTGACCAGGTCGATCGCGGCCACTAAGTCGGCGAGCCCTTCCGCGCCACGGGCCTCGGCCCTACTGCGGAGGCGGCAGAACAGATCCCAGTCAACGAGCGGGCCGCTTAGCCGGTAAAGGGCGCTGCCCGATGCCCGTCCGGCGCTCTTGGCGTAGGGCAGACACGGGGACCCGGTAAGCGGGTTGACGCCCAGCCAGCTACGCACGATCGACAGCAGGTTCTTCGGGTTGCTGTCCTTGATCGTGTAGTTGTTCTGCGGCCAGAAGTCCGCGGCGAACCGGTCGCCGGTGACTCCGCTGCCGTGCAGGGCAAGGTAAGCCACGGCCTCCGTGGCGATCGCGGTCTTGGCGTCTGGGCGCTGTCCGGCCGCCGTCACCAGCACGTCGCCGAGCAACTGCACCTTCGGCCGATCGCTGGCCTGGTCGTGCCAGGCTGCGAGGTCCTCGTCGAGGTGTGGATCGGCGGCCAGCAAGGCCGCGCTGACCTCCGGCTTCACGACCGGTGCCAAGGCCGCGATCTCGGCTGGGGTTGCCGCGCTGGTCAGCAGGTAACTGCTGGTGGAGTACGGCAGCAACGACGCGGCGGTGATCGGCTCAGAGGCCAAGTCAGGCAGCGCTGCGGGCGAGGCCACGCCGACCACTGCCGGGCCCTCGGCGGGTTGGTCTGGGCGCGGCACGGTGTGCTCCGGCAATACCGCGCCGGCCAGATCGGTGTAGCCCGGCGTGCCATCGTCGGCTGCGGCGGCCGGCATCGGAACGTCGGCCGCGCTGTCGCGCACCGCCGCCAGGTACATGCTCAGCTCGGCCGCTTGATCGGCCGGCAGCTGCTGCGCCGTGGCGGTCACGTTCAGCGCCGGGATGGTCAGCGTGCCGGCGGCGTCGACGTGCAGCCGGAGCCCGTTCGCCGCCGGTGCGGGGTGCGAGCCGGGCAGCAGCACTACCGCGACTGCCGTGCGGGTAGAGCGCTCGGCCACGGTGTCGAGGAGGGACTCGACGGCCGCGGCGTCGGCTGGGTCGGCTTCTGCCGGCGACAGCAGCAGCACCTGCGGCATCCAGGTGTCGCCGCTGACCCCGTGCAGTCGCCCGTGCAGAACGTCGACGCGCTCGCCGTCGGCGACGTCGCGGTTGGCCAGCACGTCGTTGGCGGCCACCGCGGCGGCGGCCGGAATGTCGTCGGTGTAGATCAGCCGCGACGGGTTCAGCTCGACCAACTCGGCGCCGAGCTGACCGGCCAGCGTGACCGTCAGGTGATCGGACCAGATGTTGTGGGCCAGCTCGGCAGCGACGAATCGCGTCAGGTCCAAGCAGCGGTCACGGTCACCATCCACGACCAGAGCGCCGCACTGCTCGAGGTCGACCAGCCACTCCTCTCCCGCCGCGGTGTATCCGACACTGACCAGGGTCGGATACGGGGCGACCGGGATCTGGTCGAACGCATCGATCACGGGCAAGTCGGAGGCCTTCTCCACCGCCCAGCTTGTCGGTGAGACCGCAACCCACGGCGCCGGCGGCGACTCCAGCTGCGGGTCGGCCAGCACCAGGTCCAGGTGCTGATCGGTCAGCCGGGCAGCCAACACTGAGGGCAGCCGGCCATTCGCCGCCGCCAGCGAATGCGACAGGCCACGCAGCGCCCGGTCGATGAAGTCGGTGTCGCGCACTCCGGCCGAACCGTCGGTGACGAGCACCTTCTCCAGCGGCACGTGCTGAGGCGCGGGGCCGGCGATGGTGCGCCCGGGTGACCGATGACGGAATTGCCGGCGACGGTGTCGGCGCAACGCCAGGAACAGTCCGCCCGCCAGGACTCCGGCACCTGCTGACAATGACGCCGCCCACTGCGCCACCGTGACGATCTCAGAGGAGCTGCTGTGACTAGCAGCGTGCGCCGGCCGGGCCGCGGGAGTGGCGTGGGCCGACGCAGGCGTGGTCGGACGAGCGGGCGTGGCCGGCGCCGCCGGGACGGGAGGCGTGCTGTCCGCCGGTGTGCTGGTTGGCGGGGTTGTCCGGGCCGGCGGAACCTGCGGACTCAGGGGGGTCGGAACGCTCGTGCCCGGCGACGTCGACGAGGCCGCGCCCGGCATCACGACCGTCCAGCCGGGCTTGATCAGGTCCGGGTCGGTGAGATGCTGCGCACCTGGCTCAGCACGATCGGCGTTCTCAGGCCAGACAGTCGTCCAGTCCGAGACGCCAGCGTCCTCGGCCAGGCCCGAGAGCGTGTCCCCCTCGTGCACCGTGACGATGTGCTCACCAACGGCCGACGACGGGCTGGTGGTCACCGTGGCCGGCACGGTGATGGTCCAGCCGCGCCGCAGCAGGTTCGGCGAGTCCATCACCGATCCGTCCGCCTGGCGGTGGCCCTCGTTGAGGTGCCAGATCTCAGGCCAGCGCTGCCCGTTGCCGAGATAGTGCTCGGCAAGATCCCAGTAACTGCGCATCCCGCTCTGGGCGGGGATGACGTAGGTGTCGGTCGGCCTGGTGCTGTGATGCTCGTCAGACGTGGCCGGTGTGGCCGGAGTCTGGGGCCGTTGGGCAGCGGCCACCGTGCTGCTCTGGTGTTGGGCAGCGGCGTAGGAACTCGCCGACGTCGCCGGGGCGGAGGCGAACGCCGACGTCGCCGGGCCGACCGCGCTGATCACGGCCGGTCCTAGCAGAAGCACCGCGGCGATCAGGGTGCGGGCAAGGTCCTGCTGCACGCCCAGCAGCGGGATGCGGATCGTGCGGCGGGGCCGTCGCGTCACAGCCGCCAGCAAGCCCACGGCCAGCTCGACGGCCAGTGCGACCGCGAAGGTCGCCCACGCCAGGTACGCGACTGCGGCCATGATGGCGATGACGTCCTGATCGGACATGTCGCCGGCCTTGATCGAGGACCACTGGTCGAGCGGGTTGCCGATAGTGGCCGCGAGCGCCCACGGCAACCCGATCGCCAGCGCCAGGAGCAGCACCAGCCCGAGCAGACCCCGTATGCGACGCATCATCGTGTCAACCTCCGTCCTGCGTGGTGCCGCCGTACACCGCGGTGGCGCTGGCGGACGCTGTCTGGGAGATGTCGTCGACACCGACCGCAGACAAGATCACTGTGTGCTTGGGGACGGTCACCTTCACGGTGACCGTGTCGCCGGAGACCGTGGTCTTCCCGTGCGCGCCTGCCGCGGTCAGCAGCTCGTCGACGGCCCGGCGGGCGGCAGCGGGATCGGCTCGCAGCTCGCCAGGTTCGCCCCGCAGTGAGGTCGGCGCGAGCGCGTTCGCTCCCGCGCGCGCTGCCTGGGTGGCCAGGTCGGCCGCCTTCTCCCGAGTCGCCAGCGCGGCTCCGCCGTCGAGCACCAGACCGGCCATTGCAAGCGCGGCGATAGTGATGATCGCGAAGTACAGCGAGATCGAGCCTCGGTCAGCTTCGCGGCGGAGGCGGGCTCGAATCCGGCGCAGCCGCCGGCTCATCCCGGCTCCCCCGAGCCGCCGAG